>CBDHDT010000201.1:0-7325 GCA_965261215.1 Ekhidna sp. | reverse complement strand
AGTAGCTATAGCCAGTGTACTGGTCTAGGCAAGGTCCAACAAATTAAATCTAAACCGATCAGCTTCTAAGTTTGCACGGAGCCACAAACAAAGCAACTTTCGTTTATAATAAAGCGCTCGTGTGCCGTTTGAGAGCCAAAGCTACAACCTACGCATTATTATAATAGGTGTTGAGCCTTGGGATAGGCCATCACTAAGTATAAAAATTAATAACAAGTGACTATGATGAAATTAATTAATTTACGAACATTTTTATGAATTAGTTATGAATTATTTGGACAAGAAAGAAACCAGGGAGCTTGGGAGGTAAGTGGGAGAAAGAAGACAGGGCCTAGGTGCCAAACATCAGAAACTTCCTCCTCTCCCATCATTGAGCACATTTCCCATAACAGTCCTGTCAATCCTAACCAACACCTTCCTTCACCTTATCTACCGATCTACCCAACAATAAGCCTACTCTATCTTCACCATCTTTGTTTCTCCATTCTACCATCCACTCTTCAGTACCTTTAATGCCTTCAATCAATTATCTTCCTCTATCACTCTCCACAGTGCAACAAGAAATACACATCTTTCACAACACCTTCATCTCATACCTCACATTTACCATCCATAAACATACCACACTTCTCCTTGTCACTCAATCCCGCTGATACTGTCCTCAACCTAAATCTCAGTCTCACTTCTCCCATGCTACCAAATTCCTTCACATACCTATCCTGTCCAAAATCTTCTTTAGCTAACCAATACCACTTGAGACTAGATTTTTCTACCACTTCTTCCTGCCATCCTTCCTCATAAACATCCCGCTCGCAATTCCTCAATGTTGCACATGAGTCTACAACTTCCAACTTCCTTTTCAGCTCACAATACTCTGCCCACCAACTTCGGCTATCATTTAGCAAGGCTACACTTTCCTCACTAGCTTATCTTCACTCATTCTCTGCAACTTTCATCCAAATAATAATTTCTTTTCTTCCCTTCTCTCCTCCAGCTTCCTCCAGCCAAGGTCCCCTCTTTCCACAACCCTTGCAAGTGTACTGGCTAGGGCTAAGGCAATTGTCAGAAGTAAAACAAAAGGGGCTCCTATATAAAAAAAAAAAATTATAAAAAAAAGTAATCCCACACTCAGTGACCAATTCTAGTTTAAATATTTGCTTGCCTTTAGTGTGTATCTCCAAGTTTCTTTCTAAAATAGCCACTTTTTGTAGCGAATTTTTTTTTTTTGTCAATTTTCCTGAAAAAATGCTTCAAAACACCAGAAAAACAAAAGATTAGCTGTATGTTGCCTATTTTGAGGTGCAACAGTTTTCGGCAGTTTTTGTCCCCTTTTCGGCAGTATTTGTTCCATTTTTGGCAGTAATTGTCCCGTTTCACATGTTTGACCAAAAAAAGTCGTTTCTATCAAATCTGTTTTATTTCTCAGATACCAGCATTTCGCTGCATAAAGGTGGATTTTGACAATTTACTACGAAAATTAGTAGAAACACAGCCATATGCAACACAGTTATACAATGTGTGCATGCAGACATGAACCATAAAATCACAGTCTATGTATGAGCATAAGGTGGCTAAATTGGTAGATCAAAAGAATTTTCGACAGGATTTGACCCGCTTCACACTCGTTTGAGTTTAACTCATTGGGCAATTCATAATTTTGTCTGAGATGATAAATTTTTGGTCCGGATATTTTTTTTTGTAAAATCCGTCAAATCTGAGCATATTTCTGAGATTGCCACTTTTTGCACCATAACGGTAGTTTTTGGCGATTTCATTAGAAAAGGACACAAAACACCTAAAAGTTATGAACTTCCGAAAGTGGCACAGTTGTAGATCAAAATATGGTTTTCGACAGGATATGATCCGTTTCAAACACAAATGAGTTTAAAACTCAATTTTCTGGGAAATTCATAGCTTATTTCTGAGAGAATGTCTTTTTTAACCAAAATTAGTTTTTTTGTGAAATTGAGGCAAATATACTTTATAACACCTGAAACTTTTAGATCAGCTGGATGAGACACATGATGTGGTTTAAAACAATTTTTGGTAGTATTTATCCCATTTCATGTGTTTGACGGGGAAAAAGTCATTTCCATCAATCTGAGCTTATTTCTGAGATAGTCATGTTTGCCCCATAATAGAAGATTTCGACGATTAACTACGAAAACGATACAAGACACTAGAAAAATGATGAACTGCACAATGTGGCTAAATTGATAGATCATAATTTTTTAGACAGTATTTGACCCGCTTCACACTCGTTTGAGTTTAACACTAATTTTTGGGCAATTCATAGTTTTTTTCTGAGTTGGTCAATTTTTTGTCCGAAATGAGGGTTTTTTTTTTAAATCCTTTACTTCTGAGATATTTTTTTCCTATAGTTTTTGGTGATTTCATTAGAAAAGGATACAAAACACCAAAAAGTTATGAACCCCCCAATGTGGCACAATTTATTGATCAAAATAGTTTTCGACAGGATATAATTCGTTTTGGACAATTCATAGTTTTTTTTTCTGAGAGAGTCTCTATTGAACTGAAATGAGATTTTTTTAAAATAAAATTTATGCAAATATACTTCGAAACACCGGAAAATCATAGATCAACTGGCTGAAGCACATTATGTGGTACAAAACAGTTTTCGGCAGTATTTGCTCCTTTTCAAGTGTTTGACTAAAATAAAACATTTCGGACATATCAGAGTATTTCTGCGATGCCAATTTTTTACACCAAACAGGAGTTTTTGTCAATTTCAGACAAAAACGATGTAAAAATCCAAAAAAAGCTATGAAATGGCCAATGTGACGAATTTTGAGGTTAAAATATCTTTTTGGCTTGATTGAACCGGTTTTACATTAAAGATTAAAAAATGTCCGTTCCGGGTAATTCATAACTTTTTTCTGAGATAGTCACTGTGGGGGTCAAAATGTGATATCCAAGGGATATGCTGCCACCAGAGCCTTAGGTCTTACCAAGGTACCCAATATTCCCTTAAAGAAAGTAGCTAATTAAAACTATCATTTAAGAATATGGTACAAGACATAGAAAAACTAGTCCCAGGGCCTGCCTGAGCTTAAATACCTTCAGTAGGCCCAATGGGCATACATCCAAATATGGTGTTTTACTTAGCTCTTACATCATTTCTGGCCAATCGGCTGTTCATACACATCTTTTCAAGATATCACACACATCAGTCACTAGACATACAGATCACCTTACATTACACAAAGTAATTAACACATATTTGGTTCTAATTAGTAGCCAATGGTTCTCTTCTTTAACAGATGAGCTCCCTTAGGCTCTACCAGTCTCAAGGCTGGTACCTGCTGTGTATGTTAGGCATTGGTTCCTAACAGTCACACTTTGGACAGAAATGAGATTTTTTGCCAATTTTCGGCAAAATTGCTTCAAAACACCCGAAAAGCTAAAAAAAATATCTCTATTCGGCTCATTTTTATGGTGCAAAACTGGTTTGGCAGTATTTTCCCCATTTCACATATTTGACGCCTAGCGCGTCTAGATTAATTATACGTTAACTGCGCAAATTTTTTTTTGTATAGGCAACTACTTTTGCGCATCCCTCGAGTAAAACGAGCAATACCGATTCAATATGTCAAAAAAGTATTACAAGAAGAAGCGACCTAAGGTCTTTTATCATGCTGCTGTTGTTCTTGACGAGTCTCCAGGTGTTCCTACACCAACCCCGTGATGACAGCGTCGAGGAAAAAGTTAGCGCTTTCGAGCGAAGCTTCTACCATTCAGCCCTCGGCGTCAACTTCGGAGGATGGCGCTCGTTTCGGTCCTTGCGACTCGGACTACCACCTAATCAGGATGTCTTCCCTGAAGACGGCTGTGAGTGTCTTCTCTTGTTGTGGCTCTCCATTGACAGTGACTGAAGAGAGGAAGTCCAGGAGAGGTTTGGTTTCCAAAGTATCTATTTGTTGTACGGTCTGTGGAAAGAAATCCTTGGTGACTGACCCCTACCGTGAAGAGGATCTAGCAGTCAACAGCAGGTCCATCCTTGGAATGAGAGTTATTGGCAAGGGAAGGGCTTCCTTGGAAAGCTTTACTGGGATCATGGGCATGTTCCCCCCCCCCCCCCCCCCCCCCCCCCACTCTCCAAGCCACATTTTTCCAGCCACACTAAAGCAATTTACTTGGCTTCTACAGCAGAGAAAAAGAACCAGTTTTCTGCTGCTGTGTAGAACCTGTGCAAGCTTGCCAAGGATGATGAGATCGTTGACATCCATGGTCCAGGCATGGCCACCAAGAGATTTACGGTGTTGTTGTTATTGCTGCTTGGGCACCGGGCCAGGTTATTGACACAGAGGTACTCAGTAAGTACTGTATGCAAAGAGAGGAGCAGACATTTCCTCTGAAGACTTCTTGGATTGGTATGAGGAACCCCAAGCACAGTGTCAAGTGAATCACTTTAGTTCCTAGAATGCAATGGAGGCAGACAAAGCAGTGGTTATGTGGCAGCGGTCTATTGAGAAATACAAGCACTGTAACACTCAGTCATTGCTGATGGTGATGCAAAAACATACAAGGCAATATGTGATGCAAAGCCTTATGGACCATGTGTAGAGATATAGAAGCATGAATATGTGGGGCATGTACAGAAGAGAATGATCAATCATTTGAAGGCTCTGAAGAAGTCTAACCCTATAGACAGTAATTGTAGGCACGTAAGGATTGGCGGAAGGAACCGGATAACTGATGATGTGATGAAACAAGAACCAAACATCACCTTCAGTAAATATCCTCCATCAATGACTCATAATACACCACAAAATTAATCTCATTTGTATTTAAACCCTCTATCTTGCTATTTCACCACACTTTTTCTATTTTCTGTATTTGCTGAGACTGAAGAAGGCCACCTCTGGTCCGAAAGCTCTCTCTTTGTACTCAGAAAAGAAGTTTGTACCCTTACATATTATAAAGTGATCCTGTCAATAGCAGGATTAGTATAACCAACTAGTTTAGATCATAACGTAGCTTCTGCGAGAATGCTCGCGATCTCTTCTTCTTTGACTACAACTCCAAACATCCCATCCATGGCGCCCCTCACCAGGCTAGGGTCCAAAAATGATTAGAAGAAAATCAATCCATCCATCAAAACGCCTGGCAAGGAGAGTGTCCTCTGCTTTGAACCAAATGCTAGCCCCAATGCAATCCCTCTGCCCAGTGAACCACAAACCATCCTCATCCTTGACAGCGACGAAGAGGCAATTTCAGGCCCCCCTCTGGCCTCTAGTT
This sequence comes from Ekhidna sp., assembly GCA_965261215.1. Classification (GTDB taxonomy): domain Bacteria; phylum Bacteroidota; class Bacteroidia; order Cytophagales; family Cyclobacteriaceae; genus Ekhidna. The sequence continues at coordinate 2,066 of CBDHDT010000201.1, read as the reverse complement.
TTTTCCTGACCCCTGATCAATCTTGTAGATTCTTTCTTTAAAATATTTGCTTTGGTAAGTTTCATAATATCGGTGTATCTTAGGGTAGTTGGTCGTCAGCCATGGTTATGATATGGGCCATCTCCGTCAGAATCTGCTCCACCTCCTCCGAGGCTTGGTCTGTGACTATTTTGTAGTGCTCTGTGAGGGATTCCAGAAGCATTCTTTCAGCTCCTGAGGTGATTTTGTTGAATTGGAAGGCTATGTCGGTTCTTATCTGAGCTGCAGCCAGGCAAGGAATCTTGAATTGCAAACCTTTGAGGATGGTTTTCTTATTCTGGCAATCTCTGAGGAAATTTAGGTGTCTTCTGGTTTTGTGGAAGAGACCTGCCACTCGTTTTTAGGTTTTTCTAAGGGCAAGCAGGCAGTCAGCTGGGATGATAAGATTTTCGGAGAGGGCCAGGTTGCTTGTGGTTCAGAACTGGTTGGTGGTTTCTGTTTAGGCTGATCTTCATCGAGTTGGCTGATAGGTTCTGGTTCTTCCTGTGAGAAGTGGTATGACAGGGAGACAGAGGCGGAGGGGAGCCTGGAATTGCCTCTTCGTTGCTGTCAAGGATGAGGATGGTTTGTGGTTCGCTGGGCGGAGGGATTGTGTCGGGGCTAGGTTTTCGTTCAAAACGGAGGACACTCTCCTTGCCAGGCGTTTGATGGATGGATTGTTTTTCTTCGAATGATTTTTGGACCCTAGCCTGGTGATGGACGCGATGGCTGGGATGTTTGGAGATGTAGAAGAGATCGCGAGCGTACTCGAAGAAGCTACACTAGATCTAAACTAGTTGGTTATACTAATCTTACTATTCACACGATCACTTTATAATTTGTAATGGTACAAACTTCTTTTCCGAGTACAAAGAGAGAGCTTTCGGGCCAGAGATGGCTCTCTTCAGTCTCAGCAAATACAGAAAATAGAAAAAGTGTGGTGAAATAGCAAGATGGATGGTTAAATACACGAGGTGCTGGGCATGCGTGTGAGTAATTTCAAAGTGCACGAGGTTGCTTGTGGGCATGCGTACATAGAGTTATTGAGGACATGTAATACAGAGTGGTTTACATGAGTTAAGGTACTAATTAGCGATAGTTAAGTTTCTTAATTAAAATTCGCCTCTCGGGCACGCACGCGCACCCGAGCCCGACTCTCTAAAATCAGAGGGCCAGACGGGACATGCACGCGCGCGAGTCAAAACAAATGAGATTAATTGTGAGGCGAATTATGAGTCATTGATGGAGGATGTTTACTGAAGGTGATGCTTGGTTCTTTTTTGAGGCTTTAGAGTTGGCTCTGTGTTCAGATTCCGTGTTGAATTCACAAGGGATGAGGTCCTTAGGTCTTTTTTTGGCGGGTTGGATTGGTCTTGCTCTGATGGTGGGAGACTTGGAGTAGGTGGGGAGGGAGGCCAACCTTGGAGGGTGCTGCACGATGTATAGTTGGGTGTGTGGGATGTGGGGCTTGGGTGCAATGCTAGGGTGGACCCACCCAGCAGCCACCTCCCATCTCAAGAGGCCCAGTGTGTGGTGTTTGCTTGGTATGTGTGTTTGTCTGTTTTTGAGGAAGAGGGTTTGGTGTTTGTAAGGAAAAGGGTGGCCTAGTCTTGAGTTCACAGACATCAAGTTTGTTTTATATTGTCTGTTTTTGAATTGTCTTTAATTGTCAGTCAATGTGGTCTGGGTCGTTGGTATTGTGGGTATGGATCGTTAGATTTGGAAGGAGTAAGAGGGTGGTCTAGTTCCCAGACATCAAGTTTGTTTTTAGATAGTTTGTTATTATCTGTCAATGTGGTAGGAGTCATCAATATTGTGGGTAGAGATCGTTTGATTTGGAAGGAAAAAAAAGAACAAAAAAACCCCCCAAAAAGTACTCCCATTCACCAGTTTCCTGCCAATGTTCGAATTTTTTCCAAGTTCATGCATGCTGCCTTCCCTCCTGTCACCACACTTCAGATGCATGTTCCAGGCAGGGCCTAACTGGTACCTCCCATATAAGTCTACCTCTGTCCACCTCTATCTCTAATTCACTCTGCTCATTCAGA
>CBDHDT010000200.1:0-6586 GCA_965261215.1 Ekhidna sp. | reverse complement strand
GGGCACCCCTGCGGCCTAATACCATAAGAGACTTCTATCCTGGCGTGCACAACAATGTCGCGAGGAAGATAATCATCATCAAAGCTATATATATGTATGAGAGGCCAAAAATTTGATAGTACCATGTGGCTAGCCAGCTATTGTTAAAGTCCTACTGTGTGAGTAGAAAATAAGTAATAGAGAAGTCAATATGCCATAGATCTTATATGCAATAGGTGTTGTAAAACAAAAGAAACTCGGGGAAGATGGCTAAAGTCTGTTCGCTTTTCTTAAGACGTAGAAGAATCACACCACAGTTAATAAAGCTGATCTGGATTATTTTGCAATAATCATAGCTCTTCTTCAATGGTTCACTTTGGATAGGACTAGGAACCCTTTGGGTCTGGTATTTTGTCCATCTCTTGGTGAGGTTTTGGCAGATTATGCTCGAACTTCTACAAAAAAAAATTTTATTCACATCTATTTTCCTACTATTTTTCTGGGCACGCTCAGAGGAGGAGGGGAATAAGATCTTCCTGTATTAGTACTGTAGTAACCTAGCAAATGCGCTAGGACTTGCACGCTATTGAATTGTAATAGTTTCAAGTATCATAGAAATCACTTGTACAAAACTGCAAAATACTAACAACTGAACATAACAGGAAGTTAGTTAGATTAAAAGAACTAGTTCAAGATAAACCACAGTCATGAATACACTTACACTATAATTACAATAATACTATATCAAAGGTACAAAGTACAGATATCACAAGTACCAAGGGTTCCAATGATAGACTTCAGCTAACTACAAACTCTCCACTGATTAAGACCAGTGGCATGTAATTTTTTCTAGCTGACGCATACTAAACTTTGACCTTTAAAAGTCCAAACTATTATATAGTTGAAGACAAATGGTAAGTTGAAATTTTACCTATTTTTATAATCTGGTCACGAAGGTCTAAACAATAATTCATATTGCTAAGTAGTTTACAATTATCCTAACATAATCAGTCAAGGCCTATCCCTGGCTTGAAAAACTTGCAAATACAGAATAACATATCAAAATAGCAACACTGTTCCTCCAAACTCCAAAATACAATTTGTGCTAACATGAACTTTTTATACATAAATAAATAGATCTTCTAAATAATTATATATATTTTTCTTACTTTCTTACTTAATACAGAATACAAAAGATTAAAAATGCACTAACTACAGTAGATTGGTACTTGAATCACGCCTTGATCAGGAACCGTTACAAAGTCATAGTGTATTTCATTCCATTTCTTCACTACACCACAATTTGGAAAAGTGTTTCCAAAGTTGTGCATAATTTTGGGGGGGGGCATAAGTGAAACTCCGTGTCACGAACCAATGACGCAATAATTCAATTTATTTTTCACCATGAGGCTAGGAGACACAGAGATGCATGCTATTGCTCTCCCAGTTATTTCTTACTTGGCTGAGGCAGCACTTGGGAATTCTGGCTTGACTTAGAGCTAGAACAAAGGGAGAGGAACCACTAGAGTATTTTGAACAAGATATGCTTGCCAATTTTGGACAAAATGTCTTTAGTTGGTCAGCTAGGTGTAAGCTAGTTATATATTACAATGTCAAATAACTAATCTCCTTTTTTTTCATTAGCTAAATTTGGAAGGAGATAGTAGTAGTAGTAGTATTATGGGGAATTAATATGTTTAGTTTGATATTTCTGCGGCAAACAAAGGGGGAATTCCCCCATTAGCTTATTATTTTGTGAACCGGTTATTCTTCCTTTTAGTAAGCTTTTTATAACTGTACACTTTGCTTTGAAAGAAGTGCTTCCAGGCCTTGAAACTTATAGGACGTTTGAAGAAAGTCCCATGATACCTTTGGGGTCCAATACAAAAAATTCATGATTCATAACCTAAATAGCTATACAATAATATGTTTGGCTCGATAGGGCGCTTTTCTCAGATCCTGTCACATATTGGTGTACATGTTTTTTAAAGCCAAAGGGTCCTTTATTTGTGGTCTACATTGATACATTCTTCTTTCCTTTCTTTTTTTAATTGACAAGTCAATACATTAGTTTGATTGTTTTTGATAGCTTTTGAATAAAATCTTTTTGTTGTGTATAAGTATAAAAGGAATTAGCGATATACTTACCAATACATGCACAAATATAAAATGGAGAGAACTTGAACCCTATCAAAGTCTGCGAGTTTGCTTTTTTTATTGTTAACCCCCGACTCCCTTCACATCTACCAAACTCCTCCCACCTCTATTCCCACCAACATCCCAGACTATTCTTATAATCATATAGTTGTATAGTGACAGTATACTTACTCCATAGGGAAGAGTACAATTATTCATTAATTGCACTCATTTTACAACCCACCTGGCTTTAATAATTATATTCATTTTGTAGTTTTAGGCTAGAGTGTATTGTGTTGCTATAGTACTGAGCATGCCCAGCAGTTTTGTATCGTAGTTACACTTCGATACTTTTTTTTTTTTTTTCACATTGGTATTTTGCTATAGCAACAAAAAATTGAGCATGCTCAGTTTCTTTTTTAGCTAGCAACACTAAGTCAGTTTACTACAGTGGAGAAATGGAACTCAGAAGATTTTTTGAACCAGCCTTGTTAGAGTGCAAAATGCCAGATGAGTTTATTACTGATATAAGTGATTATGAAGCATTAGCTCTTTTTTGGCAATTTACCTGAAGAATCTTTAAGTGAAAGGAATTACATATGTTGAATTTCAAAACATGGAAGATTGCTAACATAAAGAACAACAATTTTGGGCTTATAGCTAGCAAGTTACACTTAAGGGAGGACTATACCATATTTTCCGAAAATTTGATATTTTTTTTTCTCCCTGTCATAACTTTTTCCCTCTTTCTTCTGTGCAAATAATTATTATACCAGCTTGTTGCTTATTGTGTGTGCTTTAAGATGATATGTAAAAAGTCTCTATAGGCACTTTTTCTTAGAAGATATAGCCAAACACGCAAGGATCACTCAAAAAATGGCATGTCCTAATTTGGAAATGTCATAATTGCCCGACGCCTTGAGCTACAGACACCAAACTTCCTGTGTGGATTGCTAACACCATAAGCTGTGATATGACTCAGCCATATTTGAAACGCGGTGAAGCGTTGAATAGATATGAGACACTTTATTTCAAACCGCGGCAAAGTTCACGAAAAATCTGTGACCCCGCCTCTTCTAATAATCATATCTCAACATTCCTTCACGGTAAAAAAATTTTGACTGAGTCATATCACAGCTTAGGCTTGTGGGAAGCCACAACAGGTGTTTGGGGTCTGTAGCTCAAGGCGTCGGGCAATTATGACATTTCCAAATTAGGAAATGCAATTTTTTGAGTGATCCTTGCGTGTTTGGCTATATCTTCTAAGAAAAAGTGCCTATAGAGACTTTTTACATATCATCTTAAAGCACACACAATAAGCAACAAGCTGGTATAATATTTATTTGCACAGAAGAAAGAGGAAAAAAGTTATGACAGGGAGAAAAAAAAAATCAAATTTTCGGAAAATATGGACTTTTCTCCTGTCTCAATATCCACACAATTTGACAAGTTACTGTATGATTAATAGGCAATCACACTTATTCTGGTCCAATTTGGGAATAATTACATATACTTGTAACAATCAAAATTGCTCTGGGCTTCTCCTCTCCTGTAATTACTCTGACTGCTACACATACAATTATTCCTAAATTAGACTCAAATCTATGTGATTAATTTACTAATTATAACCAGTAACGAATTTAAGGCATTGAGTGGTGAGCAAAGGTGCATTAGAGAGGTAAAAAGTTTTATAGTCTGATGCCCTAGGAAAAAATTTGTGACATTCATTACACAAATATATACATAACATCATTAGATTCCGTCATTGCCCTATACCCCTACCAAGCTGAAAGCCTAATACTAAAACTGATCTGTATATATTACTGATGTCATCATGATGTAATAATCCTTGGATTGTGTTATTGGGAAGTAGCTAGAATTGTATATATCCTTACAACTATGGTTGCATAATATGATTCCCTGAGTTTTGTACATGTACATGGAAGCGCTCCCCTTGAAAATGGGCAGCACTATACTAATGAGGTCATCAGGCAGATATTGTGCAGGAATTTTGGGAGTACTGAAAGGAAGACCATAGAGTAGCCAACAAGAACTCTAACATCAAGTGGAAGTGTATAGTCACACTCTTGACACTCTCCATCATTAACACATTTTCCTCTATTGACTATATGCATCAGATATTCTTTCTATATATGCCATATAGCCAGTCCTCTCATGCAACCAATGTCTGAGAGAGAGCAGCAGTACCCTATCATGCAACCAATGTCTGAGAGAGAGCAGCAGTACAGGAAAGAGATTATGTTTACCGTACCACGATTGATAATAGTTCTACACCATCATTCAAGTCAAATTTTAATCACTTCCAACACATGTTGGTGAATTGAAAGAGTAAAATTCCACCATCCTTGCCCTGACAGTTATTAACCATGCAGGCCATTCTCACTAGTGTATGCATACAGTTCCCATTCCCTTTCCTTGATCTTTGAATCTGCGGTCACTTCTCTTCAATATGACAACCACTTCCAGTTACATTAGCCCATTTTTTTAAGGTGGGTGACCCATATATTTCCGGGGGGTGAAAGTACAGCAAATATGTGGATAGAAATATACATATGGCATGTGTGACAAAACAGTATTTTCCATCTAGCGCACTTGTGAGGAATCACTTCAATCACCGATTATAAATCTGGCACACTCATTCCTATTATGAAAATACTTTGCTGGACAAATTGTAAACTGTTTTTGTGGGAGGACGGTGAAATACAAGACTTACCTCAGTAACCATTATCATTCCTTGTACTAGAAATCTCCACCTGAAACTCTTAAATATGACCATCCATAGCCTTGGAGTTTGCCCTCGGGCCATTCTAACTAATTCATGTTCCCAATACCTGCATAGAGACATACATACTTGTGAAGCACTCTAATAAATAAAGCATCACACACACTGCTGTACTTGCTGAATGTTCTGTGCAGTTTCTCCGAGTCTGCTTCATTTGGGTGAGTATAGAGGTCGGAGTGTTGCAAGTTATGACAACATCCGTAACGCAACAGGCCTCCTACCCAACTGCAGAGATATGATCAATTACAACAATAACTATGCAGAATATTTTATATATTTATTAGAACACCCTGACACGGAATAGTAGACACCGACTACATCTGCTTAGTTTGCATATCATGTACCATAAAGTTGTAGTAGTGAGCATTGATTGCCTATAAGAGATCTGACCATAATACTATTGTAATGTAAGTGAAATACCATAGAGGCTTCCAAGGCATAAACCAATCACGAAAAACATCAAAATTAATGGCGCTAATTTTTGGTCTTTGCTTGATTTTAACCTATTGATTATCATAAGCACCATAGGAGTCAATAGAGCATCTCTTTCATTTTTTCTATTTTTTATGAAACAAGGGTCAAATAACAATCTTTAGCCTTCATATGCTCAGTAGCATAGGTATAAAAGACTGAAAACTTTACTTATGGTATAATGGTTACATATTTATACAAAAACAAAAAAAATATTGGCTGACTTATCAAAAGAGAATGTATTCAAAGGGCACTGTATTTAAATGTTACTTTACTGATTAAAAAATAATTTGATGTTCATTTACAAGGTAAAGGTCCTGTGGCTAAAATTGGTACCTTAGATTGACTATATAGACAGTAAAAAGCAAGAATTGTGATATCTTCAGCAGCCGTTTTGATATAATGGTTCTTAGACACTTGCTCAATAATTACAATGGCAAAAAAAAGAGTGTTTTTGTTTGAAGTCCACATGTTATCTCCTGATTATAGCAGTAGATTATGTAATGCATGGTATATCAAGGTTCATACACAATAGAATTATGTATTTCAAGAATTTTTTTGCATGTATTTTATGGTTTTTAGGTCTTCCAGTTTACTACCTTAGTAAGGCAGTTGAAAGTCTTTGGAAGCTAATAGCAGCATTTAGGCAGCTAAGAAACTACCACTATGCTTTTGGGGGGGGGGGGGGCTGAGATATATGAGCTCGATTGTTATTTTTTGAGGGGGAAGGGGTGAGGGGCGATTTTGCCATCCACAATTAAAAAAAAAAAAAGTGAAATTAATATAGGGAGTGCGCTGCAAGCTCACTCCTTATTTTTACTTAACATTTTTGTCTGGCTTCTATTTTGTTTGTTTGTTTGTTTTTCATTTGTATAGCAAAGCAGCCTCCTCCAGGAACTTTATAACAGTTAATAACCAATCATAGCATGTTATTCTTAACATGGTTATTTCCAAATCACACACACACGTGTATCATATATTCAGAAATTACCAGTAGTTTCAAAATGAAAATCTGTATTGTCATAAGAATATGCATCTTAGTAAACTATCCGATCGTTCATCTTTGTAGCGGAAACGTGCAGCACCTGTTGAGTCATCTCCAGATAGAATCTTTACCATCTATGTCCTGAATCGAGAAATTTTAATTAAAAGCTTAAAAGTTGCTCAGGCTAACTCCAGAAATATTCAAGCATAGGC
>CBDHDT010000199.1:0-25669 GCA_965261215.1 Ekhidna sp. | reverse complement strand
AAATTAAATTCTGTTCTCTTTGAAAAATTGTGAATTGTTTTCATTAGGTAAGAGTAGATAGTAGTGTTGGACATTTTATTAGCTTACAAGATATTTATTTCTGTACATTGCGTCCGATTTCCTCTGCTGCTCTGTTTTGTTTTACATTGTGTCGAGTATGCGTAGCAAATAAAATATCTATGTGTTAGTTTTTGAGGTGATTAACAACTTTTATGAGTATCATATGTGTATTTGTGATCACATTTGTGGTTCATCTTTTTTACCACAATAAAGGTCAGCAATGTTATACCACATGACAAATTGCAAGGGCTATGAGTACACTTCTGATTTGTACTGAATTTGGTATTTTTATACAACAAGTCCTGTGGAATCTATCAGTAAATTGATTAAAAGCTTTCCCACTACTACTTTCAATTATCACAGATGTATTGAAAATATTTTTTATCTGACCTCAAAGTTCAGAATTATTTGAGCAGCATGCTAATACCTTTCACCCTCACATCAAAATTACTTTTGAACTTGTCCACAGAGATCCCAATTCCTTGATGTGTTAGTCTAATCTTGTCACGACCTCAACTTCCCTCCATAGCAAATCCTCTGATAACTACTCATATATCTGAATTACAGCATTTCCAATCCAAAGAATCTCATCATCTATAGCTAATGCTTACACATCAAACACATCTGTTCCTCTCGTAACAATTACGATACTCAGTATTAACAGCTCTTCCAACTCATCCTTAACAGTGTCTACCCATGGAAGATTACCAAATCTCAGTTCTCAAAGCATCAAAATAATCCTTCATTGAGCTTCTCCATTCCAACCCCATACTTAATCCGACCATATTCCTTTGCCTTCAGTTTAATCAATTCCAACACTACCAAATTAGCTCAAGTCATCAAAAAGAAGATTCAAAACCTAACAACAGGATGAGTCTATTTAATAAGTTTTGTCCTCCATGCAGCTGAGGAATACGGTAACCTATTTGTCTTCTGGAATAAAGTTAGCATGAAAGAAAATCTTTGTTCTTTCCACATAAGTTTTGATAGACTTGGTGTCTGCATCAAAATTTAGGAAACATTCTTTAAGTAGAGGCAGCAGCCATCCTCTTCGTCGCAAGCATTATGTCCAGACAGGTTCTCAATAACTCAATTTTATTTAGCTTCTTACAACATTATACAACTCAGAACTGCTGCAGATCTGAAGTGAGTCTGGGTCTTTCTTAACGAAAGATCAAGAAAGTTACACAAATGACTATATAAGGAAATAAGACGTGATCCCAAGTAAAGGTGGTAATAGGAGTGCTAGACAACAATGAAACAGATATACTGCAAGACCCATTTACTCTTTTTTTTTATCTCCCTGAGAGTTTTTTTAAATTATTGTTATTATAATTTTTTCCAACATCTGATTTGTCAGTTTTCTGATTGAGGAGATTTGGAATGAAGAAGGCCTCAGGTCTATCATCCATTAGCCGTACATCCTATATTATTTCCTTCTTGTTTTATTTCTTGTTCATTAGTATATATGTAAGGATTAAGGTGCAACCACATCTTTTTAGATGCAAACTTACATGTATATATATATATATAATATTCCATGACAGACATGATGGCTTTATCCTGCTTCAAGCATTATATGAATGAACAAACAGGTTATTATTGCACATTTAACAATGATGCATTAGAAATTGGGTCGATATAGCTGAATATTAAGTTCTGTTTTCAAAGATGTGAATAATACATAGTTATAAATAAGAGTCGGTTTGCAGCTATGGTTCTAGGCAAGGAACAAGCTTGCAATCAGTACATGTTACATCATGGAAAGGAAAACTGCCAAAGATGCCAAGAGTTCCTTCATTTTGGTTGACATGTGACTTCATTATCTTGTGCCAGGTTATGTATGTCTCATCATAATTCCGCTCAAAATTAGTTTCAGGAGTCATTTCTTTAATATAACGAAAATTGTTTACTGCCTGCTCCCTGAGTTTGAGAAGTAGAAGCACTCGCTTTGTCTCACGCATATTGCTGCAGTCAATTCCATTCTCTGACTCCAACTGCAAATAGAAAGATCATATGTAAGGAGGCTCATTAAAACATAGTGTTATGCATTTTCACTTCATCTATTTCTCTCATCTCACTCTCACTCTCTAAGATCAAGTGACTTACATATTTGCAAGTGTCATTATAGAGCTTTTCAAAGATGACTTTAAGCACTGTCACTAATTTACTATCTTCTACCATTGCCTTGACACTTTCTCTCTGTGAGATGATTGTGAGAAGATTCTTCACCACAGCAAGTCTTTTGTGACGCTGTGTTCTATTCTCATTCGTAATGTTTTGCCTCAGGTTTGTCGGAAGTATATTCTCGTCTAACTGTTACGTAATAGAGGAATAAAGATCATGTAAAGCATAGCAAAGTCAACTATTGCTGTGGGGAATGGATTAGGAAATATTAATCTTACATTTGTTTGCTCATCAAATAGTTTTTTTGTCAAGCCCAATATGTCTTTCACTGTTTGCTGGTTTGTTCTAGTGCAGCCTTCAGGTTGCATACTGTGGCTGAGTTGCATCAAGCATAGAATAAATGGCAGCATGATCATCACAATTCTTGCTCCGATTGCCATGGTGAGGTTTGTTCTCTTCATGTCCTTCGATTTGTTTTGGTAGTCTTCTGGATATTAATTTAGCGACTCTGCTATTTTTCATGTGCTCCTTGTGGCAGTAGAGTTTGTAGAAGTACTTTCTTGCTTTGCTTAGATTCTTTTACTTTGCTTTCCTAACTCAAATATTCTCTTTATATACTTGATGGGCACATTAGGAATTCCTAAGATGCTTTTTTTCTCCCATTTATGAACATGAGATGGGTTTCCAATAGCAATCCTAGGTAACAATTTCCAAGGTTTCAATTCCCTACTGCATAGCAACCATCATCGAAGAACTGCAATTGAAATCCCTTCCTGAGGCAAAAAGGAAATAAGCTTCCAGATGCCATCCTAGGTCACACTTCTCTTGAAAATAGCAACCATCAATCAGACTTGTGTTGTTTGAATGTACTGCAGATAAATTCCTTTGTCGTACTGATAGAAGATAGTTCTTAAAATTAGCTTCTTTATCGTTTTACACCAGTGTCTCATGTGAATACTTTATTCCCCGGGTAAATAACAACTGGAGTAATAAGAGTTGACAAGAAAAAAAATTTTTTTTTGTATTCCAGAACATATTTTTGAAGTCCGTAAGAATCACAGTGGTAATTATTTGAATATAAGTATGCATGCACGCTTATTTATCTTGTTCCATGTCAGATGTTTGTGTTTGCACGTGCTTTCAAGAATGAATTGTGGTTGTGAAGGTCTTTACAGGGATAAGGAGGGCTTGTAAATGAGAGCATAATACCACACACATAATTATGTACATCAACCAACCCAGTTTCCGCTTCATAGATCATGAGTCTGACCAATTAGATATTGACAACTCCCAACCAAGTAGCGAGTGAATCATTTTTGAGAAAGGAAAAGTACTGATGTGTACAGTAGCATACTATGTAGCTAACCATTCCTCACTCACACAAAAAATGTTGTTACTTTTATCATACTTGCATAAATGCATGCACAATGGAACCAATACTCAACATCTTCACTAACATTAGTTTTATTACTTACATAAAAAGAAGCTGCATATATATATATATCATTATCTAGACCCCTGCCCACAACAAAGCACACTCTCAATTAGGCAGTGTCCGAGATCATTGAATAAAATGTCGGCCGAATATGTCTATTAGAACTTTTTGTTGCCCAAATCAATTAGTTCCTGAACTTTTGGTCTATTTTCAAGAATAAGTAAAAAAATAATGTTTTAAGAAGACCACATCAGTTGATTTGTAAGTTATAGGTGATTTCTGAGTTGAGAGGCACCCTCAGGTCCCTAGCTGCCATGATAAGGGAGGTTTTACTGCAGTCTTTCTCCTTCCATTCGACATCTATGGTGAGATAGCAAAAGAGTAAAGCAGGTCAGAAGAGTATTTTGATTGAAACCCGATATTGTAATTTTTCCTTCCTAATTCTTTTTATGTTTTTTTAATTTATATTTACTCATTCATTTTGGGGGTGTCAAAGGAGGTTGGTGCGTGTGTGGTAGAATAAGGTCGAGAATATGAATATTATATTTATAACATGTTAAAGCAGCAAGTACCTGCTGGCACGAATATCTTTTAGTAATTATGATCAGTGATGGTATCAGTTCCAAACTATGACTCAGGAATTCTCAGGTGAATGATATCCATGAAGCCTAATGTAGTATTGAGACAACATGGAAGTTTTTTTCCTGTTGCCACTGCCACCAGTGCCAATTACTCAGGCTTCTGTAATTGGCTGTAGTTTGTTTGGGATATTTTCTACTTCCAGGTACTGGAAGTGAAGTAGAACATCTTTGCAGATTCCTTTTTTTTTGCAATCTTTAGTGCATTACGTCAGATCTTTGGCATTGATCAGTTAGCTTTAGAGTGCCAAGACATATACAATGTTGGAAGGGACATAAATAGGTATCATAGAACGGAATTACCAATGGATTACAAGTGTTGTATAAACTTGAGTACCACCAATGTGTAAAAAATCACATTTAAATGAATCAATAATTCTGAAAGAATTTTATTTAACCTCCAAGCCTTATATTTGGATGTACAATAATTATTCAGAAAAGGTATGATGTTCAATATTGTTCTGGGCAGCCACATACAAGTTGTAAGTTGGCCTGGATAGACGGGTTGGGTGGGGGGGAAGGGGGGATGGGGGGCGTGAGTGGAGATGTGTTTGTCTTCCTCTCCAATCTAATTCACATGATTTGTTTACTAGATAGCATTTTTTCTTGAAATTTTCAAGTTTATTTGAGAGCTGACATAAGCAATTCTAACTTTTTTGTCTCCTTCACAGGTAGCTAAATGATAACAAAAAGAAATTTCTTAGGGACCATAATTTTGTGAAAACCATATGTAATAGAGGTATCCCATGCGTAAAATTTTTTTTATCAACCGTTTTTATGGTGCAAAGGAAAAAAAAATGACGATTACCAAATGAAATAAATATGCCATTTCAAAAATTCAGTTCTGTTTTGTTTGGAAAAATGTTTTGGTCCAATGCGGTCTATATCTCTGTACTGAACTAGTTGTGGTCTATATGGGTTCAGTCAAGTTTCCTTTTTAACAGGCCATTAGAATTTCTATCTATTTTAATTGAATGAAGGAGGTCTTTACGAAGAATGATCTCCTGTGCCTTTAAACTTTTTTTTTAATTTTCTACAAATTTTTTTTTCACTCTTTCAACATTATATTTACAGAGTTGGTTTACTAGCATTCATAGAGCTATATCGAAAGAAACAATATTTCGCAGTTTTTGTTGATATAGTATGAGAATTTGAGGTAAGTGGTATAGTTTGCCTGGGTCAGATCTAATGGGATGGTCGGCTGAGTCTGGATCCCCTCAAATTCATATCAAATGCCGTGATTAGATATGGAGTGCCCTTCTTTTCAGCTGGAAAACAGTAGCGCATCACCAAATAATGATGCAGAAAATTGCGACCTGAGTCTGCCAAATGTGTGATGAAATGCCAAGGAGGAGACTAGGAGCTGGTTGGTTGAACCATACAGCTGGAACATTGGAAAAAATCAGAAAAGAGTAGTAAGAGAAAGGGCAAATAGTTCATAGATTGGTATGTTGCCTCTATGTTTGGAACTGACAGGCAAAGGGGTAGTAGACCCTGTAGAGATTGTCAATATAGTTTTTAAGCACAATGGTAAGTTTTTCCCCCATACATTGATGTAAGTGAATGTTAGCCTCTCACAACCTGATATGATGACTAACTGTCTTGTGATTCACAGCAAATTCTAATAGAATGCTGATATATTAGACATTTCCGACACTTTTCTGGACTGTTGAATTATCACTGCAGCTATTTTCAAATGCTCTATAAAGCCCAAAACACCGTGTTTTTAATTAAAATAAAATCTAAGCCTTTCTAGATCAAATGCATTTTAGGATTTTTTTTATTGATGATAATATCAGTTACAAACTAAGTCACTAAGTTAATGACATTCAAGAAAAGATGAATGGCTTAATATTGTATATTGAGTCAACATTGGAGTTCTTACCTGAATGTGATGTTGCTATTGTAACTAGAACCAACTGCACTGGCTTCTGTTATAGGCTGTAATTATAGTTTTTGAGGGGATTCAATATATTGCCCACCTCCAGTGACAGGTGGTGTAGTAGTACATGCTAAGTAGATGATCTTTCTCCAATCTTATATGCATTACATACGTCAGATCTTGGGTTTGGTCTGTTTTAATCACAGTGCTATGACATATATAGCATTAGAGGGATCATGGCTGTATATCTTGAAATGATATTAGCAGTGGATCGCATGTGCTATATAACTCCAGCACAATCACTATCAAAGTTCACACTTTGAAAAAAAAAGATTAAAAATTTTTTTTTAATTTTGGCTGGCCTTAGTATTTTTGTGTTAGAGTAATTTTTAACAAAAGCAAAAAGTTCACTTGTTGGTTCTGAATATTTTTTTTTGATATTGGAGTTGCACATTATAGCTATGCAATAGTGCGTTTGTAGTTTTAATTTACTGCACTTACAAGACACTGTCCAGAATTTTTGTGACTGCTTAGTTAGCTATAGATGTGCAATGTTAAAATCCTGCTGCACAAGTCAGTCGTTTATAGAAGACACACCAAGCTTTTCCCTCCTCCACCCTTAAAATAGCGAAGGTAAATGGTCGGCATACCACGCTAGTTTGTTGGGGGGCGAGTTAGAGTTGGAGGGGAAATAAAACATTTGTTGAAAGGAGCTCTAGAGCTAAAACTATCTATTTAGACTTTGTGGATTACTTCCTCTAGTAGCCCTCTCTAATCTAGATGTCCAGTACTGGCACAATCTTTCATGGAGCACCCTGGCTGGAGATTCCTGGGATATGTACTAGGGATGATTCCAGCATATCCCAAGTGAGGGTCACTGACATTACAGAATTTTAGTAAGAGTCACAGTAATGTGTTGTTTGGATTAAACAGAAGAGGAAAGGACTTTGAGATTTTACAAAAACAATTTGCTCGGGATCTTGAAAAAGAATCCAATGTGGCTGTTGTTGCTCCAGAACTTGAACAAGACCAAGCATCTTGTCTGAAGAAAACTCATATCATTGATGAAATATTCAGTGTCTGTACACTAAGATAGTACCTGATAATTGTACAATAGTTTATATATGTCAACACCTGCTTCTATTAAAAAAAAAAAAATTTCCCCTCAACCCCTCCCTCCGATTCCTTATAAACTGCATTGAGCTAAAAACCAACTATCACGGTGGCCCTTGAACAAATAAATTTAAAAAGAATTAAAAAAGGAGATGTGTGAGAGGGGAAGAGGGGGGGAAGAGAAAGGAAACATGGCACAGATAGTTATATGTATATTGGTATTTAAACAAAATTAGCTAAACAAATTCATATAATTTACAACCGAAGTAGAAATAAGGAGACTTTTACAATTCTACTGTTTGTAAATGCAAGGAACTGGGGTCCCTCTGAATACCATTAATAGAAATGTTATATATATATATATACATGCATGAATACACCATGACGTGTAGAGCTTTTACTAGAGTTCCACAAACAAGACATTAATACAAAATACCAGAAGTGCACTTGTTTTGAAAGCTCACTGTTTTATAGCTTCCGCAGAAGTCTGAAGCACATACACTGTTTAATGCTCAGCAAATGGTATTGTCATATCCCTAGTTTGGCATAGCCGACCCTTTACCTTCCTTATCTTTGGCAGAGGAAGGAATGGTTTTGGTGTCTCTAGTATACCGACTTGTGCCACATAAATTATAGTTCCAGGACAATCATTTTGCAGTGTTCCAGTTTTTGATTACATTACAAGCACATGGCAGTGCAAATTCACATAGTTAAGGAAGGTAAAGGGTCAGCTGTGCCAGGCCACGAGCAATGCTAGTATGTAATCTTGAGGAATAACTAGTAGTTTCCCACTGATCAGTGAACTAGAGGTCACGGAATTATTGGTTGTTATAGGATACCAGGAAGAGACTTGATACACACTATTCCAAGTGTTATGGCAATTGTATGCACACGTATACCTGTATCCCACATCTTTCATAGACATTACACACCAATGTGCACCCATGTTTCGCACATCTCATCATATCCACAAACATTAGTAGGTGTTATTGATAACCTTCTCATGGCACCTGAGCACACACTGAAAGAGATAGCTAACCCAAGCTAGTGGTGGATACATATATCCGAAATATCTAAGGTGATTGACCATCATGGGATGTACTAGATTGAGTAACAGAGGAGTACTATATAACTACTGCTAGGAGAATACTTCCATAAAGCTTAAGCATCCAGACTTTTCTCTACTCACCAGTTGCAGGTCTTGTGCAGAGAACTAAAAGACACCACCAAGTAGCTTGTTATATAGCTACGTTATTGCATTTACTAGCTATGTCTCCACTGGAGAGAAAACTTGATAAGCTACAGTTGCCAGGCTCAAAACTGTTGCCATGGATGGGGACAGCGCTAAGGGTAGAATCTCTGCATTACATAATCTTGTTTTATATTTGAGTTTAAACACAAATTTTGTTATGAATACACCACACCCATGTATGTGCACATCCCACCATAAGCTCATGCTCCAGCATTATCACACACCAATGAGCACACTTATCACTTAAGTATACACGCATGACATTCAATGATGTTTGACTGAGCCAATGTGGTATATATCGGTGGGTTGGGGGCGTGGTGGTTGACCATCTCATCATCTCAACTGAAACTCACACTGGCAGCTTCTTAGCTGCCTTAATGATGGTTTCGGCATTTTAGCTCCAAAAAAACTTAACATGCTTCGATTCCTTTGCTATAATAGTAAATCAGCCGACACAAAAACTGCAGAAATTGTTAAAAAAATAACCACTTCAGGGATCTGTTATGCATCAATGTCTTTTTTTCTACCCCACACATATCTTGCCTATATACAATAGGTCCATTCATAAAAGCAGTACCAGAATACTCCAAATCTTCTAATGCACATCTTTGAATTACCATTACTTGATTGTGGTTTAAAAAATAAAATTAAAATGCATAGGTTGCAGTGGTTGTCGCTGATACAATCAAGCTAAAGTCTGTTAGAATCACAATGATAATTAATTGAATATAAATATAGTGTGCATACATGCTTATTTATTTTGTTGCTTGTCAGATATGTGTGTTTGCACGTGCTTTCTTGAATGATTGTGGTGGTGAAGGTTTCTGCAGCCATATGGTGGGCTGGTCAAAGAGGTCATAGAAACATGTACACAATTATGTATAGGACCAATCAAGTTCCCTCTTTATACATCATGTGACTGACTGTTTTGAATAGATATTGACTACTCACAACAAGGTAGCGAGTGAGTCATGTTTGAGAAAAGTAAAGTATTGAAGTGTACTGTAGCATACTATTCACACAAAAACTGTTGTTACTTTTACCACAAATGTTAAATGTTGTCATGAATATGTAAATATTTTATAGTTTGTTGTTTCTCAGCTAATTATTGTAAAAAGAGTCAGAGAGGAATGGGTTATTACACATAAAAATGATAATAATGGTTGCACAATAGAACATATATTCAACATTTTCCTTAACATTTTTTATTACATACCTAAAAGAAGATACATGTAAATATTTGTTATCTGGACACTCCTCCCACACACACACAAGATGCACTCTCTATTTGGCAGCATCTGAGAACTGTGAATAAAATATGTGCTGAATTTGGCTATCAGTACTTTTTTTTGCTGCCCTAATAAATCTATTCCCAACCTAGATCTACACCTTATTGTAGCTTTGCCTATTTTCAAGTGTAAGTAGAGCAATTATGTTATATGAGGAATATATCTGTTGGTTTATAAGTTGTGTATAATGTCTGAGTCGAGGGCCACCCTCAGTTCCCAAGCTGCCTAGATGAGGGAGGTTCCAGTCTACTCTCTTATCTTTCTTTCAGCATCTTCAGTGAGGTGGAAAAAAAAATACCGCAGATCTGAAGTGTTATAATGAATTTAGATTATTTTATTTGGGAGGCAGGGTTGTGTGTGTGGGGAATCAAGTTTGAGAATATAAATATTGTACTTATGACTAGTTAATGCTATAGGTACATGCTCGAGTAATACTTATTTGGAATTCTCTTTGATGATAATGTCAGTTCCAAACTATGACATAGGAATACTAATACAAGTGACATTCATTAAGGCTAATGGCAGTTCCAAACGTGACACAGGAATAATAATGCATATGGCATTCATGAAGGTATTGAGACATGTGGTTTTCCTGTGGCTATAGCTACTAGATAGAGCAACTACTCTGGCTTCTCTAATTGGCTATAATTACTGGGGGGGGGGGGGGGGGGGGGTTGGTGGGAGGGGGTTAATGTTGCTTTTGGGATACTTCCCTCATCCTCTAACTGCAGTTACTGGGAGTTCAACAGAACATCCTAGCTGGATGATTTGTTTGCAATCTTTTGTGCATGACATAAGTCAGATGATCTTGAGTTTGGTCTTTGCTTCATTTGTATCAAGCATATAGTGTTGGAGTGGTCAATAGACACTCATCTTGAAAAGGTGTTAGCAATGTATCACAGGTGCTGCAAAACTAGTTCCATCACTGTGTCAAAAATCACCCTTTTTAATGAATTTTTTAAATCAATCTTGCTGAAACAATTTTAAATCCTTCAAGCCTTAATATTTGGATGTACGATAATTATTTAGAAAATCAGTATTGTTCTGAGCAGCTTTATGCAAGTTGTAGTAAGCTGGAGAAGGTGTCTTTGTCTTCCTCTCAAATCTAGGCTACATGATAATTCATTGTTTGATAAGTTTTTTACTTAAAAGTATATTTGAGAGCTGCCATGAGCAATCTTGTTTTTGTTGTTTTTTGTCTCCTTCACCGATAGCATAAAACTGAGAGCCTAAGAAAATTTTTAAGGGAATGTAATTTTGTGTAACCCATATGTAATAGAGGTTTCCCATATGTAAAGTTTGTGATGTCAACCTTTTCTATAGCACACATGACAAAAGGATGACAATTGCTTAACTAAACAGATTAAAAAAATTAATTTTGGTATGTACATAATATAAAAATTAAGTTCTGTTCTCTTTGGAAAAGTGTTATGGTTGATGAGAGAGGCATTTACCAATCTCTATACTGAGCTGGTTTGGTCTACATAGGTTCAGTCATGTTTCTTGATGGGTTTTTTTAACAGGCTATTGGTATTTCTGTGTATTATAGTTGAGTGAGTTGGGTCATTACCAAGTATGGTCTCTTGTGCTTTTCAACAATTGCTTACCACAAATGTCTTTTTTTTTGTTTTCTTTTTCATTTCCAATCTCTTATTTGGACTGTCAGTTTACTAGCACGCTTGGAGGCTAATTGTCAGAATCACTATTTCTGCAGTTTTAATGGAAGTATATACTATGAGTTTTTTGGCAGGTGGGTGAGCAGTAATTTGCCAGGGTGGATCCAAGAAGTGGGAGAATGCATAAATTTATGATTGAAATGGTTACTCAAGTTGTTCTAGCAATATAGTAGTTGTTTTGCATGAGTTTTAGGAGATTGATGATGCCAGTGTCGTTATTTGTCAAGTGTTTGAGATACCATTAGAAAGAAAGATCACATCAGTCAAATTCAGTTTGATAGTGATCAGAAGCCACTTCAAAACAATGAAATTGCGGTTTCAGTCACAATTTATCAACCATTGCATTTATTTCACAGGACTCGTTCATCTAAAAATTCTTGCTAAGTACACAGTAAAATTCCCCTGCATAGGTTATATACGCCAAGTTAGCAAATTGCAAACACAGTGACATTGCAAGGCACTTGATGTCAAAACCCAACAACTAGAGCCTTAGCATACCAGTGTAAGGTAAAAAAAAAGGAGTGATACAGAATTGGCTATGTTGTTCAAGTGAGATTCGAGCGTAGTATAGTTAGCTACTGAAGATGAACGTAATTTAGTTGGTAATCATGTAATGACATGTTCTGAAACAAAGGGTTTTTTTTCAGTTAAAAGAAAAAGAAAAAAAAGAAGCAAACCCCAAAACGAGAATGGACGGAGGACATTCATCACTCAGCCATCTTTAAAACCACGCACACGATCGCGGCCAAGATTTTATATATCATAATTCCAAGCTATTTCTCCACCTAATTTATAGCGCGTCCATGGTAGTAAAATCTTGAAACGCCGACCGTTCTCAGTTTCGAATACCATTGGTAGGTAACTAAGTCTTGCAGAAGTCATTTCAAGAGACAGGCGTTACACTTGACGGGTCTGAGGATGACTCTAGTTAGGAAGAAGACCGGACATCCATACTTACATGTGTGAGCCTTCTTGCGATCGTGGAGCCTTGGGACCACAGCAGTCGAAACCGTTGAAAAGCAGGTGGGATTAGCTTAGCGCTACAGCGGTGAGTGATGGCTTGGCGTCTGATGAGTAAGCAGGATGAAGAAGGCTTCTCAGGTTTGCGAATGGGATATAGCTGCAGTATTAGCCTCTTATGTCCAAAGAGCAGTAGCTATTTGTATCCCTGGGTAAAACGCGAGTAATTGGCCGTCTAGCTTCCTATCTTGCAGGACAGCCCTTTGGACCTCTTAACCTCTTAAAACTGTTATCGCTGAGGGAAAGGGTCTGGACAACTGCTGACATCAGTTTTGTTCCAGGTAATATGTTCACTGACTAACACATACTAAATAGTCTGGGTCATCTAAAGAAATTTGCGAAATTTGGGTGTTGTTTAGTTATAGTGTTAGTATACTGTAATTTTAGCTTTGGTTGTTCAGCTCTCTGTGAACTCAGACTGTGATGTTCTTATGCTGCTAACATAACAAAAGTTAGTAGAAATAGGAGAAATCTAATGCATGTATCTGCCTGTCATGTCCTTTGACAGATCTTCCATCCACTTCTGCTCCATTGCTAGATTTAATACATAGAAACAAAAACTAATCAACATGAAATTGAAACTTATAAACACAAGAAACTAGTGAACCATGTTTCCCATAAAAATAAACAGCTATATTGGATTGACCTGTTAAAAAGAATGGGGAAAAAATGGAAACAGAACTTACTCATGTAGACTACAACCAGTTCGACTACGTTAACCATATAAAATCAATATACACCAATATTGTGTTTATTTTAAAATCACTGACTCCCTTCGCAATTATCCTCTTTATATGCGTCTGGTCTTATTGGTTGTGGTCTAAATGGGTAGAGTCTTGTTGAATTTTAACAGGTTATCTAAGGTTATTAAATCCTAGATAGTCAAAGCATCTAAATATTTACTCTTTGAGCTCATCCAATCCAACCATAAGCCTAAATCTGGCTGCATTCCATTGGTGTTTCAGATTAATCAATCTCCACTCTACCATATTAGCTAACTCATTAAGAAGAAGTTTAAAACCCTCCAACAGGATTATTCCAAAGAATTTTTCAAACCCTCAGCTTACTAACCCACAATCAACTAACCAGAAGTCCACCCCCTTCAACCCTGTAATCATCTCCCTGCCTAATCCTGGTCTAATGTCAGATCTGTTTGGTCCTAATTCCATAATTCTTTTCAATTCCTGCACCTGTGTCCACGCTAGTCTCACATATGATATAGCTAACATTCTCTATCTCTGGTCATGCACCATTTGTGAGCATGGATTTAACTTTAAAGATGGCCTGTGGCTTAACATTTCTGTAGCCATTTTCACATCATCAATAATCTGAGGTATGCTCTTATTGCCTCTACAACTTCCCATACTGTAGCAAGATGCCATGCAGAACTCAAACATATCAACATTTCGGAATTGCAAAAATGCCAAAATTAGTATTGTGTTAGTCAGTAAACACATTACCTGGAACAAAACTGATGTCAGCAGTTGTCCAGACCCTTTCCCTCAGCGATAACAGTTTTTAAGAGGTTAAGAGGTCAAAAGGGCTGCCCTGCAAGATAGGAAGCTAGACGGCCAATTAATTGCGTTTTACCCCGGATACAAGTAGCTACTGCCCTTTGGACATAGCAGCTAGATCCCATTCACAAACCTGAGAAGCCTTCTTCATCCTGCTTACTCATCAGACGCCAAGCCATCACTCACCGCTGTAGCGCTAAGCTAATCCCAAATTGGTTTGTGGCTTACTAAAGCCCGTAGTTGTGATATTGTGGTTTAATGTTTTTATATGTAGCATACCTGAGTTATTGGGGTGGGGTCACAGATATTGCGTAGGCGTCCACGCAATATCTGTGACCCCACCTCTTCGAATCCCCATAACTTAGGAATTCTTCACGTGAAAAAAAAATTAAACCACGATATCACAACTACGTGTTTTAGCAAGCCACAAACCAATTTGGGCATCTGTAGCTCAAGGCGCCTTGGAGGTAAGTTTGCCACAGATTAGGAAGTGCAATTTTTTTAGTGACCCTTTCATGTTTGGATGTATCTTCTAAGAAATGGTGTTTATGGAGATATTTTACATATCATCTTAAAGCACACACAATAAGCAACAAGTTAGTATCAAAAATATCAGCACAGAAGAAAGAGATAAAATGTTATGATAGCTATAAATATGAGTTCAAATTTCAGAGGTTTCAGGTATATTCCCCCCTGTGTGCATGCAAGCTTATTTATTTTGTTGCATGTCAGATATCTGTGTTTGCACATGCTTTCTTGAATGAATTGTGGCTGTGAAGGTCTTTACAGGGACATGGAGGGCTTGTAAATGAGAGCATAATACCACACAGATAATTATGCATATCAACTGACCAAGTTTCCTCTTTTTAGATCATGAGTCTGACCAATTCGATTGACTACTCACAACCAAGTAGCGAGTGAGTCATGTTTGAGAAATGTAAAGTACTGAAGCATACTGTGGCATACTAGATAGCTAACCACTCCACACTGACAAAAAAATTGTTGTTACTTTTACCTCAATCGTTAGAAGTTGTCTTGAATATATAATTATTTAATAGTTTCATTGTTTTTCAGCAAATTATTCCATAAAGAGTGGGTGAATTGGTTTATACACGTAATAAATGCATGCACAAAGGAACAGACTCAGCATCTTCACTAACATTAGTTTATTGGGCAGCCTGAGATCATTGAATAAAATGTGGGCCGAATTTGTCTATTAGAACTTTTTGTTGCCCAAATCAATTAGTTCCTGAACTAAAGAGTACACCTACATGAAGCTTGGTCTATTTTCAAGAATAAGTAGAAAAGCACAGTTTTTAAGAAGACCATATCAGTTGATTTGTAAGTTATAGGTGATTTCTGAGTTGAGAGGCACCTTCAGATCTCAAGCTGCCATGACAAGGGAGGTTTCACTACCGTTTTTCTCCAACCCTTCGACGTCTACGGTGAGATAGCAGAAGAGTAACGCAGATCAGTTTCAATTGACACCCAATATTGTAATTCTTCCTTTCCTTCTTTTTATTATTTCAATTTATTTTACTCATTTATTTTTGGGGAGGGAAGGGAGGTGGTGCGTGTGTGGTAGACACGGTCGAGAATATGAATATTAAATTTATGACATGTCAATGCAGTTAGTACCTGCTGGAACGAATATCTTTTAGTGATTGTCATTATTGATAATGTCAGTTCCAAACTATGACTCAGGAATTCCAAGGTAGAATGATAGCCATGAAACCTAATGTTGAGATAACATGGGAGCTTTTTCTGTTGCTACAGCTACTAGAGCCAATTGTCAGGCTTCTGTAATTGGCTGTAGTTACAGGTCTCTCTTGTTTGGGATATTTTCCACATCCAGGTACTGGAAGTGAAGTAAAACATCTTTGCTAGATAATTTTTTGCAATCTTTAGTGCATTACTTAAGTCAAATCATGGGATTGATCAGTTAGCTTTATTGGGCCAAGACATACTGTGTTGGAAGGGTCACAGATATGTATCTTGGAATGGAATTACCAATGGGTTACATGTGTTGTATAAACTCAAGTACCATTACTGTGTCAAAAATCACATTTTAATGAATCAATTCTGAAACTTTTTTTTTGTCCTTCAAGCCTTTGTATTTGGATGCACAATAATTATTCAGAAAAAGCATGATGTTCTTGTTCTGGGCAGCTGTAAATAGGTCTGAGGGCGGGGATATTAGTGGAGATGGTCTATCTTCCTCTCAAATCTAGGTCCATGATAATTGTTTGCTTGATCGTATTTTTTCTTTAAATGTTCAAGTATATTTGAGAGCTGACATAAGCAATTCTAACTTTTTTTTTGTCTCCTTCACTGGTAGCTAAATGTGAGCAAAAAGAAATTTCTTAAAGACTGTAATTTTGTGAAAGCCATATGTCATAGAGGTTTCCCATGCGTAATTTTTTTGATATAGATCTTTTCAATGGTGCAACGGACAAAAAGATGACCATTACCAAGTGAAACATGCCTAGTATAAAAATTTAGTTCTGTTTTCTTTGGAAAAATATTTTAGTCGAATGTGGCCTACACAAATCTCTGTAATGTACTAGTTGTATTCTACATGGGTTCAGTCAATTGGTATTTCTATGTATTATAATTGAATTAATGGAGGCTTTACGAAGAATGATCTCCTGTGCCTTTAAACTCTTGTTGTTTTCCACAAATTACTTTTTCACTCTTTATCCACTTTATTTGCACTGTTGGTTTCTAGCACTCATAGAGCTATATCGACAGAAACAATATTTCTGCAGTTTTTGTTGAAGTACTATGAGCATTTGGGATAAGTGGTGTAGTTTGCCTGGGACAGATCCAAGGAGGTGGATGGCTTTAAGGGGGGTCCCACATACCACCGAAATTTGAACATATATTTGTAGCTGTCATAACCTTTCCTCCCTTTATTCTGTGCAAATACTTTTGATACCAGCTTGTTGTTTCTTGTGTGTGCTTAAATATGATATGTGAAATGTGTCTATAGGCACCTTTTCGTAGAAGATACATCCAAACACGCAAGGGTCACTCAAAAATTGCACCTCCCAAATTTGAACACGTGTAATTCCTAGGCGCCTTTAGCTACAGATCCCTGTTTTGTGGCTTTCTAAAACACTAAGCTGTGATATGATGGAGCCATATTTACTAAGCGGTTACGTGTTGATTGGATATGAGACACTTCATTTCCAACCGTGAAAAACCCACGCAATATCTGTGACCCAACCTCTTCTAATCAACATAACTCAGCAATGCTTCACGTAAAATAATAATTGAAACCGTCATATCACAGCTAAGCATTTAGGCAGCTCAAGGCGCCTTTGAATTATACGTGTTCCAATTTGGGAGGTGCAATTTTTGAGTGACTCTTGCGTGTTTGGATGTATCTTCTAAGAAAAGGTGCCTCTAGACACATTTTACATATTATCTTAAAAGCACACACAATAAGCAACAAGCTGGTATCAAAAGTATCTGCACAGAAGAAAGGGGGGGAAAGTTATGACTGCTACAAATATATGTTCAAATTTTGGTGGTCGGTTGTATGTGGGATAGACCCCCGCAAATTCATATCAGATGCCTTTATTAGATATGGAGAGTCCTTCTTTTCAGCTGGAAAAAAAGTAGTGCATCACGGTTAATGATGCAGAAAAATGCGACCTGAGTCTGCCAAATGTGTGATGAAATGATAAGGAGTAGGCAAGGAGCTGGTCGGTTCAACCATACTGCTCCGGTAACATTTGAAAAAATCAGAAAAGAGTAGTCAGAGAAAGGGCAGATAGTTCATAGGTTGACATTGCCTCTATGTTTGGAACTGACAGGCAAAGTGATTGTAGATCCTGGAGAGATAGTTAACAAGTTTCTACGGATAATGGTGATTTTTTCCCCCATACATTGATGTATGTGAATGTTAGCCTCACACAATCTGATATGATGACCAACTGCCTTGTGATTCACAGCATATTGAATAGATTGCCGATATATTAGACATTTCTGACATTTTTCTCGACTGTTATTATCACTACAGCTATTTGGAAATATTCTACAAAGCCTAAAACACTGTGTTATTATTTTTTGAAGAATTAATGTAGGCCTGTCTAGATCAAATACATTTTAGAATTTTTTTATTGATGATAGTATCAGTTACAAACTAAGACACAGGAATACTAATGTTAATGACATTCAAGAAAAGATGAAGGGCTTAATATTGTATATTGAGTCAACATTGGAGTTCTTACCTGAATGTGGTGTTGCTACAGCAACTAGAGCCAACTACACTGGCTACTGTATAGGCTGTAATTGTAGTTTTATAGAGTTCAAGATTTTGCCCACATCCAGTGACTGGCAGTATTGTAGTACATCCTAAGTAGATGATCTTTCTGCAATCTTATGTGTATTACATATGTCAGATCTTGGGTTTGGTCTGTTTTAATCATAGTCCATAACTTATATAGTGTTAGAGGTGTGTTAGAAACATATCTTGAAATGATATTAGCAGTGGATCACATGTGCTGTATAACTCCAGCAACATCACAAAATTCACACTTTGAAAAAAAAAATTAATAATTTTTTTTATATTGTCTAGCCTTAGTATTTGTGTGTTAGGTAATTATTTAACAAAAATAAAAATATTCACTTTTGTTGGTTCTGAGTATCTTATGGAAGTTAAAAATGGAGGGGAGGGGAGGGCAAAGATGTCATTGTCTCTCATATATTCCTTATATAGTAGAAGTATACCATGTGTAAAAGTCATGAAATTAACCATTTCACTGGCACAAAGGACATAGTCATGATCATTACCAAACCAACGGTATGTTATGGTATTTTCATAACGTGACAAAAATTAAGCTGTTCTCTTTGAAAAATTGTGAATTAAAGTGTAGATAGTAGTATTAGACATTTTATTAGCTTACAAGGTATTTATTTCTATACATTGCATCTGAATTCCTCTGCTGCTCTGTTTTGTTTTACATTGTGTCAAGTATGCGTAGCAAATAAAATATCTATGTGTTATAATTAACAACTTTTATGAGTATCATATGTGTATTTGTGATCACATTTGTGGTTCATCTTTTTTACCACAATAAAGGTCAGCAATGTCAAATTGCAAGGGCTATTAGTACACTTCTGATTTGTACCGAATTTGGTATTTTTATACAAGTCCTGTGGAATCTATCGGTGAAAGGAATAAGCCTTACCACTACTACTTCTAATTATCACGGATGTATTGACAATATTTTTTTATCTGACCTCAAAGTTCAGAATTATTTGAACAGTATGCTAATACTTTTCACCCTCACATCAAAATCACTTTTGAACTTGTCCACAGAGATCCCAATTCCTTGATGTGTTAGTCTAATCTTGTCACGACCTCAACTTCCCTCCACAGCAAATCATCTGATAACCACTCATATATCTGAATTACAGAATTCCCATCCAAAGAATCCTATCATCTATAGCTAATGCTTACACATCAAACACATCTGTTCCTCTCGTAACAATTACGATACTCAGAATCAACAGCTCTTCCAACTCATCCTCAACAGTGTCTACCCATGGAAGATTACCAAATCCCAGATTCTTAAAGCATCAAATTAATCCTTCATTGAGCTTCTCCATTCCAACCCCATATTTAATCCGACCATATTCCTTTGTTTTTCAGTTTACTCAATTCCAACACTACCAAATTAGCTCAAGTCATCAAAAAGAAGTTCAAAACCCACCAACAGGATGAATCCATTTAATAAGTTTGTCCTCTATGGCAGCTGAGGAATACAGCAGCCTATTTGTCTTCTGGAATAAAGTTAGCATGAAAGAAAATCTTTGCCCTTTCCACATAATTTTTGATAGATTTGTTGTCTTCAGCAAAATTTAGGGAACATTCCTTAAGTAGAGGCAGCAGCCATCCTCTTCGTCGCAAGCATTATGTCCAGACAGGTTCTCAATAATTCAATTTCATTCAGCTTCATACAACACACAACTCTATACAACTCAGAACTGCTGCACCCAAAAGTGAATCTGGGTCTCCAAAAATCAAGAAAGTTACACAAATGACTATATAAGGAAATAAGACGTGATCCCAAGTAAAGGTGGTAATAGGAGTGCTAGACAACAATGAAACAGATATACCACAAGACCCATTTACTCTTTTTTTATCTCCCTGAGAGTTTTTTTTTTAATTATTGTTATTATAATTTTTTACAACATCTGATTTGTCAGTTTTCTGATTGTGGAGATTTGAAATGAAGAAGGCCTCAGGTCTATCAACCATTAGCCATACATCCTATATTATCGCCTTCTTGTTTTATTTCTTGTTCATGAGTATATATGTAAGGATAAATGTACAACCACATCTTTTTAGATGCAAACTTACATGTATATATATATATATATATAATATTCCATGGACAGACATGATTCCTTTATCCTGCTTCATGCATTATATGAATGAACAAACAGTTTATTATTGCACATTTACCAATGATGCATTAGAAATTGGGTCGATATAGCTGAATATTAAGTTCTGTTTTCAAAGATGTGAATAATACATAGTTATAAATAAGAGTCGGTTTGCAGCTATGGTTCTAGGCAAGGACCAAGCATGCAATCAGTACATGTTACATCATGGAAAGGAAAACTGCCAAAGATGCCAAGAGTTCCTTCATTTTGGTTGACATGTGACTTCATTATCTTGTGCCAGGTTATGTATGTCTCATCATAATTCCGCTCAAAATTAGTTTCAGGAGTCATTTCTTTAATATAACGAAAATTGTTTACTGCCTGCTCCCTGAGTTTGAGAAGTAGAAGCACTCGCTTTGTCTCACGCATATTGCTGCAGTCAATTCCATTCTCTGACTCCAACTGCAAGTAGAAAGATCATATGTAAGGAGGCTCATTAAAACATAGTGTTATGCATTTTTACTTCATCTATTTCTCTCATCTCACTCTCACTCTCTAATATCAAGTGACTTACATATTTGCAAGTGTCATTATAGAGCTTTTCAAAGATGACTTTAAGCACTGTCACTAATTTACTATCTTCTACCATTGCCTTGACACTTTCTCTCTGTGAGATGATTGTGAGAAGATTCTTCACCACAGCAAGTCTTTTGTGACGCTGTATGCTATTCTCATTCGTATAATTTTGCCTCAGGTTTGTAGGCAGTATATTCTCGTCTAACTGTTACGTAATAGAGGAATAAAGAGCATGTAAAGCAGAGCAAAGTCAACTATTGCTGTGTGGAATGGATTAGGAAAGATTAATCTTACATTTGTTTGCTCGTCAAATAGTTTTTTTGTCAAGCCCAATAGGTCTTTCACTGTTTGCTGGTTTGTTCTAGTGCAGCCTTCAGGTTGCATACTGTGGCTGAGTTGCATCAAGTATAGAATAAATGGCAGCATGATCATCACAATTCTTGCTCCGATTGCCATGGTGATGTTTGCTCTCTTCATGTTCTTCGATTTATTTTGGTAGTCTTCTGGATATTAACTTGGTGACTCTGCTGTTTTTCATGTGCTCCTTGTGGCAGTAGAGTTTGTAGAAGTACTTTCTTGCTTTGCTTAGATTCTTTTACTTTGCTTTCCTAACTCAAATATTCTCTTTATATACTTGATGGGCACATTAGCAATTCCTAAGATGCTTTTTTTCTCCCATTTATGAACATGAGATGGGTTTCCAATAGCAATCCTAGGTAACAATTTCCAAGGTTTCAATTCCCTACTGCATAGCAACCATCATCGAAGAACTGCAGTTGAAATCCCTTCCTGATGCAAAAAGGAAATAAGCTTCCAGATGCCATCCTAAGTCACACTTCTCTTGAAAATAGCAACCATCAATCCGACTTGTGTTGTTTGAATGCACTGCAGATGAAGTCCTTTGTCTTACTGATAGAAGATAGTTCTTAAATTAGCTTCTTTATCGTTTTACACCAGTGTTTCATGTGAAAACTTTAGTCCCCGGGTAAATAACAACTGGAGTAATAAGTTGGATAGTTGACAATAGGATATGTTTTTTTTAGATATTCCAGAACATATTTTTACAGTCCGTAAGAATCACAATGATAATTAGTTGAATATAAGTATGCATGCATGCTTATTTATCTTGTTGCATTTCAGATGTTTGTGTGTGCACGTGCTTTCAAGAATGAATTGTGGTTGTGAAGGTCTTTACAGGGATAAGGAGGGCTTGTAAATGAGAGCATAATGACTCATACATAATTATGTATATCAACCAACCAAGTTTCTGCTTCATAGATCATGAGTCTGACCAATTAGATATTGACTACTCCCAACCTAGTAGCGAGTGAGTCATGTTTGAGAAAGGAAAAGTACTGATGTGTACTGTAGCATACTATGTAGCTAACCACTCCTCACTCACACAAAAATTGCTGTTACTTTTATCACACTTGTTAAAGGTTGTCTTGAATATATAAATGTTTAATAGCTTTGTTGTTTCTCAGCTAATTATTCTATAAGGAGTGGGTGAATTGGTTAATACACGTAATAAATGCATGCACAATGGAACCAATACTCAAGATCTTCACTAACATTAGTTTTATTACATACATAAAAAGAAGCTGCATATATATATCATTATCTAGACCCCTGTCCCACAATAAGGCACACTCTCAATTAGGCAGTGTCCGAGATCATTGAATAAAATGTCGGCTGAATTTGTCGATTAGAACTTTTTGTTGCCCAAATCAATTAGTTCCTGAACTTTTGGTCTATTTTCAAGAATAAGTAGAAAAATACTGTTTTAAGAAGACCATATCAGTTGATTTGTAAGTTATAGGTGATTTCTGAGTTGAGAGACACCCTCAGGTCCCTAGCTGCCATGATAAAGGAGGTTTTACCGCAGTCTTTCTCCTTCCCTTCGACATCTATGGTGAGATAGCAAAAGAGTAAAGCAGGTCAGAAGAGTATTTTGATTGAAACCCGATATTGTAATTTTTCCTTCCTAATTCTTTTTATGTTTTTTAAATTTATATTTTAATCATTTATTTTGGGGGTGGGAAAGGAGGTTGGTGCGTGTGTGGTAGATCAAGGTCGAGAATATGAATATTATATTTATAACATGTTAATGCAGCAAGTACCTGCTGGAACAAATATCTTTTAGTAATTATGATCAGTGATGGTATCAGTTCCAAACTATGACTCAGGAATTCTAAGGTGAATGATATCCATGAAACCTAATGTAGTATGGGGACAACATGGGAGTTTTTTTTTCTGTTGCTACAGCTACTAGAGCCAATTACTCAGGCTTCTGTAATTGGCTGTAGTTTCTTTGGGATATTTTCCACATCCAGGACTGAAAGTGAAGTAGAACATCTTTGCAGATGATTTTTTTGCAATCTTTAGTGCATTACGTAAGTCAGATCTTTGGTATTGATCAGTTAGCTTTAGAGTGCCAAGACATATACAATGTTGGAAGGACACAAATATGTATCATAGAATGGAATTACCAATGGATTACAAGTGTTGTATAAACTTGAGTACCATCACTGTGTCAAAAATCACATTTTAATGAATCAATAATTCTGAAACAATTTTATTTATCCTCCAAGCCTTATATTTGGATGTACAATAATTATTCAGAAAAAGCATGATTTCAATATTGTTCTGGGCAGCTACATACAAGTTGTAAGTTGGCCTGGATTGACGGGTTGGGGGGGGGGGGGGGGGGGGAAAGGGGGTAGGAGGGCGTGAGTGGAGATGTGTTCGTCTTCCTCTCCAATCTAATTCACATGATAAATGTTTACTTGATAGCATTTTTCTTTAAATTTTCAAGTATATTTGAGACCTGACATAAGCAATTCTAACTTTTTTGTCTCCTTCACAGGTAGCTAAATTATAGCAAAAAGAAATTTCTTAGGGACCATAATTTTGTGAAAGCCATATGTAATAGATGTATCCCATGTGTAACTTTTTTGATAGCCACCATTTTTATGGCGCAAAGTGGGAAAAAATGACGATTACCAAATGAAATAAATATGCCAGTACAAAAATTCAGTTCTGTTTTGTTTGGGAAAATGTTTTGGTCGAATGTGGTCTACATCTCTGTACTGAACTAGTTGTGGTCTATATGGGTTCAGTCATGTTTCCTTTTTAACAGGCCATTGGAATTTCTATCTATTTTAATTGAATGATGGAGGTCTTTACGAAGAATGATCTCCTGTGCCTTTAAACTCTTTTTATTTTCCACAAATGTTTTTTTCACTGTTTTAACATTGTATTTGCAGAGTTGGTTTACTGGCATTCATAGAGCTATATCGAAAGAAACAATATTTCGCAGTTTTTGTTGATATAGTATGAGAATTTGAGGTAAGTGGTATAGTTTGCCTGGTTCAGCTCTAATGGGATGGTCGGCTGAGTTTGGATCCCCTCAAATTCATATCAAATGCCAAGATTGGATATGGAGTTCCCTTCTTTTCAGTTGGAAAATAGTAGTGCATCACCAAATAATGATGCAGAAAAAAAGCGACCTGAATCTGACAAAATATGTGTGATGAAATGCCAAGGAGTAGACTAGGAGCTGGTGGGTTCAACCATACAGCTGGAACATTGGAAAAAATCAGAAAAGAGTAGTCAGAGAAAGGGCAAATAGTTCATAGGTTGGTATGTTGCCTCTATGTTTGGAACTGACAGGTAAAGTGATTGTAGACCCTGGAGAGATAGTCAACAAGTTTCTACGGATAATGGTAAAAAAATTCTCCATACATTGATGTATGTGAATGTTAGCCTCTCACAACCTGATATGATGACCAACTGCCTTGTGATTCACAGCGTATTGAATAAATTGCTGATATATTAGACATTTCAGACACTTTTCTTGACTGTTATTATCACTACAGTTATTTTAAAATGCTCTACAAGGCCTAAAACACTATGTTATTAGTTTTTGAAAAATTATTTAGGCCTGTCTAGATCGAATACATTTTAGAATTTTTTTATTGATGATAATATCAGTTACAAACTAAGACACAGGAATACTTATGTTAATGATCATTCAAGAAAAGATGAAGGGCTTAATATTGTATATTGAGTCAACATTGGAGTTCTTAACTAAATGTGGTGTTGCTACAGCAACTAGAGCCAACTACACTGGCTTCTGTATAGGCTGTAATTATAGTTTTATAGTGTTCAAGGTTTTCCCACATCCAGTGACTGGCAGTATGGTAGTACATCCTAAGTAGATGATCTTTCTGCAATCTTATGTGCATTACATACTTCAAATCTTGTGTTTGGTGTGTTTTAATCATGACTTAGCGGGGTCATAGAAACATATCTTGAAATGATATTAGCAGTGGATCACATGTGCTGTAACTCCAGCAACATCACAAAATTCACAATTTGAAAATAAAATTAATAAAATTTTTTATATTGTCTAACCTTTGTATTTGTCTGTTAGGTGATTATTTAACAAAAATAAAAATATTCACTTTTGTTGGTTCTGAGTATCTTATGGAAGTTAAAAGTGGAGGAGAGGGGAGGGCAAAGCTGTTGTTGTCTCTCATATATTCCTTATGTAGTAGAGGTATACCATGTGTAAAAGTCATGAAATTAACCCTTTCATTGGCACAAAGAACCTAGTCATGATCATTACCAAACCAAAAGTATGTTATGGTATTTTCATAACATGAAAAAAATTAAATTCTGTTCTC
>CBDHDT010000198.1:0-69340 GCA_965261215.1 Ekhidna sp. | reverse complement strand
AAGACAATTCTCTGCACTCTAGACACCACTTTTCTTACAAACATTACTTTACCAAATTTCCAGTAACATAGTATATATATATATATATATGTATAAAATATGAAGCAAAAAAGGTACTTGAGGGTAAATAAATATTGTATTGTCATGTGTAAACATGCTAATTCCCATTTGTATCTTCAAATTGTACTTCTTCTTTCTCAGTGAACCCATCAACAAATTCTTCCATTACTTGCTCTGGAATGGTTTCCTCTTCTTCCTGCGCTCCATTGCTCCAATCAACATCCTCAGAGGAAGTCCCCTCGCTTGTTATGCTCATGGGATCCATCTATGATGTTATTATAGGCACAAAAATGACAAATGTGTATATATACCTTGAAAGAGTAAATGTTTCAGTGAATCTACTATAAGGACACTATTATATTATTATTATAAACACATGTAGGGAAGAGGACAGGGGCTTTGAATGGAAGATCACCACCAGGAACACGAGTGTGTGTTGCTATGTTCACAAGTATTGCCCTGTTCACAATGGTCAGTACACTTATTGGAGAACTTCGCAACTCGAAGCTTTTTTTTTTTTTTAATTTCTCTAGGTATTTCTTGAGATTTGACATCACTATGAAGGACTTTCATCCTTCTTCCTGACATGATTTCTTATATCAGCCTGTCTGGACATAGTCATTGTTCAGAGATTTCTGCTGCCTCATGGAACACTCAATCTGATGGTGTCTTGCTCTACTTCTACAAGAAACCTGTTGTTATCTTGAGTGGTGCTGATCATGCCTTACCCTAAGACTTTGTACCCTAACGGTTCTTGAGTAGTTTGGCTGGCTCCTGCAAATTGAGATCTGCTGGGCTATTATAACGTTCATCTTTCTCTCAAAAAGCAAAGAATGTGAATAGCATGTCACCATATGGCTCAGTGAATGTTTATCACATTGTGTGAATGTGATAGTTTTATGTGGGAGAAGATAAAGTTTCATGCACGCACACTTCACAACCTACCTAAGTCATCAATAATCCATATCTTTCCTAAGTATTCTCTTTTGGTTACAATATTGTGGAGTGTATATATATATAAGGATTTGTCATACCAACGATACCTTGAAGTGTGTATGTCAAGTATGTGAGATCATGTGGCAAAACGAAACCACAATGTTTGTAAACATATCATAGTATAATCTGATACTTCTTCGCCAAATCCAACGTTGGGTGTTAAAAGTTGGAGGGTGGGGTAAGGGATGGGAGGGGAGAGGGTGGGGAAAAAGTTAGACAAGCTGACTAGAACTACTCAAATGCCCAAGTATATTGAAATGACGTCAAAAGATCCACAACATGTGAAACAATTTAAGGAAAATATTTGGTAGGCATTTATCGTTCCCGATGCTACATACGTGCATGTACACATAACTGCCATAAAGGGCCAAGGTGATTAGGACTTGTTTGATAAGGATACAGAGTTTGATATGTTGTTTGATATAGGTAGAGAATTTGATACGTTGTTTGATATGGAGATAGAGTTTGATATGTGTTGGTAGTCACATGATAGATTCGTGGCATGCTTATTGTTGCATTGGAGGCTCTGCTCTAAGCCTTTTCAATGTTAGAAACAATGCACTGCACACACCTCATGAGGGTATGTAACGCAAATGTGTTCTTAGGAGTCTGAGTCAGGCCCAGAGATTCTGTACAATCTTTTATGTCAAAAACTTTGGACTGTGTATCTCACTGAAGATACAACAACTGGCGACGAGGATGGGATGGTCACTCAGGCAAGAACATACGACACAGTCGGACCATTTCATGGAGAAACTGACTCTCTGAAGGCATACGTTGAACATGCCCACATCTACTTCAATGCTAATGAAGTGGCAGAAGACAAACATGCGGCTGTCTTCCCAAATGAATTGGGTGAACGAGCCTATGCAATTCTACGTGATCCGGTAGCTCCGGATCTACCCAGAGCAAACAGTTTACTGAGATCATTACTTCTCTGGAAAGTCACTGTGATCCCAAACCAATTATGATCGCACTGCAATTTTACTTTCATTGACACGACCTGCTCTCAACGGAAGGTGTGTTAAAGTATGTAGCAGTGCTGCAACACCTCGCTATAATTGTAACTTCGGAGCATATCCAAGCGATGCTCTATAAGATGGCCAAAGTCGGACTGGTCACACTATTGACACTGGGTCAGTGCATGGAAAACATTTTACTCTGGTAACAGACCACAAACCATTATAGACAACATTAGGTCCTAAGAACGGGATACCTACTGTGGCTGCTTTGAGACTACAGAGATGGGCCATCATTCTGCCTGCGAACCTACCATTACACCATGCAGTTCAAGTTTACCTCGGCCCATGCCAATGCTAATAATCGGACTATCCAGATTGCCTCGGAACGACAACTCCACCATTGGACTCCATACAGAAGCAAGCATTTTTAATAATGCTCATATTGATTGTCTCCCAGTTACATCCAGCCAAGTGAAACAAGCTATATCTACTGATGCAATACTCAGCACAGTTGTGGGGTACACCAAGAATGGTTGGCCATACGTCGTCCCAGTTACATCCAGCCAAGTGACACAAGCTACGTCTATTGATGCAACACACAACACAGTTGTGGGGTACACCAAGAAGGTTGGCCATACTTAGTCCCTGGAGTGATGAAACTATTTCACATCAGCGCACAGAGCTTACTATCAATGCAGACACATTACTCTAGATAACTTGTGCTTTGGTTCCAGTTGAACTCCAGGGAAAGTTGTTGCAAGAGCTTCACAGCAATAATCCAGGGATTATCTATATGAAGAGGTAGCCAGAAGCTATGTCTGGTGGCCCAAACTCTATCACCACATTGAAGAACGGTAAACAGTTGTGTTCCGTGACAGGAATCGAAGGATGTCCTAGCTGTTACATTGCTACACCCCTGGGTTTGACCTCCCAAACATTGGCAAAGCCTTCATATCGATTTTTCAGGCCCTTTTTGTGGCAACATGTTCTTCATATTAGTCGATGCTCACTCAAAATAGCCAGAAGTATATGAGATGACCTCTACAACTTCACTCAGCATAATTTTGGTGTTATAACGGATTTTCTGTGTATGGCCTTCCACTACAAATTATGTCTGACAACGGACCACAGTTCAGGTCAAATGATTTCGCAACTTTTCTCAAGAATAATGGGGCCAGGTATATTTGATCCGCCCTGTACAATCTTCCTCAACCTGAATAGCGGACCGCTTCTTTCTTCAAAACTTTCAAACAAGCCATGCAAGCAGGTGATCGTTCGAGAATACCAAGTGAGCAGATCCTTTCCAATTCCTTCTGGGTTACAGATCCACACCTCACGCTACTACCAATCACACACCAAGTTCCCTATTCTTTCAGCATGAACTTCATACTCGTCTAGATCTGTTAAAACATACCTGTAAAACTGTTGTTATCGACAACAGGCAAACCAAGTTCAGGCCAGAGACCAACATGCCAGAGCACGTGAATTATCTTGGTGAGAAGGTGATGGCAATGAATTACACTCCAGAAAGTACTTCAAAGTGAGAGCCAGGCACCGTCATCAAGAAGAAAGGACCCTATCATATTTGGTGAAGGCAACATCTCTTGATGAGTGGAAGAGATATGTACACCAACTCAGAAAGCTAGGAGAATCAGCTGAATTAACTTACAATCCATTGGCAGTCAACTAGACCCTCGAAGCCTTCTTATTTGAGACAGAATCACCTTGTCCATCTGAAGCACTGGTTACAACTGTGATTGGCGGCCAAACTGAGCAGATTGAACTAGCCACAAGGACCATGCCTGAAGATCATTGGTGGGTCCATAGCCACCAGAATACTATGGACATTATATATATATATATACATACATGGTATATTTTTGTTCAGTTGGGAAGGAGTGTGGTAGTCACATGCTTATTTGTGGCTGTTTGTTACTGCAATATACCCACATGAATTCACACTTACTCATGCCATGAATATTGTTGCATTGGAGGCTCTGCTCCAATCCTTCTCTTAAAGACAATGCCACCACACACACACACACACCATGAGGGTGTATAACACATAAACTTGTTCTTTGGATTCAGGCCAAGAGATTCTTAATGTCAATAAGTTTGTATTGTAAATCCCACTGAAGATACTACAATATGGATATATATTATGCAGCTAAATATGCACTCATAAACCATCCTAACCACCTCATCTACTTCTACAGATTTCATTATCTGCAGTGCTTACTATTTTCAGTTCATTTTGCTCGGGATACCTCCATGGCTTAAAGTCTGGTCTGTGCTTGGACTTCCACACTTCGTACTTGCGTGAAGCATTAATTAACTTCTTGAATACCTGTACAAAGATGAAGAATATTTTTCCAGTAAAGATATCTTATAGTAAAGACAGTTTATAAATAAAATACAGAGCATTATTTTACAAAAATATTGTTAAGAGTATTCAGGGCCTCATACACAAACCATAGATAGTAGACGAGAGGAATTGGAAACTTAATCAACAAATTTGCTACAGAATGCACATTTTATATGTCACTTGTGGAGTGAAGGGGCAAGTTTGGAATTTCACACTTTCAAAAATGTGTCAAACAAAGGAGAGATTCTTGACCATTCAGCAGACAAGAAAATTAGTTGCTGAGAAGAACCCGACTATAAAGAGGAAGAGGACAGATCTACAGTACTTTCTGTGGCAGAGAAGTCATAAAAAGGCAGGACATTGTGACTTATGCAGTCAAATATTTGTTCAGTAATTGGGTATAAGGTCAGTGATGAAAGTAAGGAGGGCTGGAGGTAGCTGCCATTAGTTAGGCTTGTTGTACCCATATCTACCTCTGAAAGCAACTTGTATAACGTCCAAGATATGCACCCTCATCTACATGTAAGTCCATGTATTTGGGTAGGAGGGAATATAATGTAAAATCTGATTTGTACATTTTTTACAACTTCTATTATAGTTGTGTGCTATCCAGTAGAAATCATCTTGGCCTCATTGACATAAGTGGAATTTATGCCACCTCTCTATATGAGTGGGTGCAATGCATAAAAAAGTAGTAATCTGACACAATATTCAGACATCATGCATCATTTCTACTTGCAGATGTCTAGGAAATTCTGACTATGTCATGCAAATAATACAGTACCTTCCCAGTACAGATGGTAATGATATCCTCTCCAATCGCTCAACACTCTCGGCGGATGAAGAGGGTCCTCTGCACTATCAGGTATGTCATAGGGAAACTGAAACGACGGGTACACCACCCCAAAGAAAAAAATGATTGATGCACTCTATAACTTCTGTGAGGACACAGAGGAAGTTGAGGAGGGTCAGAAGGTCCAAAAGGCATAGTCAGTGAGGAGCTTCAGTTGGACTGGACCAAGTTATGTGACCGCAGAGGGCTCCACCACATAAGAACTGAGTTTTACGCTTTATTGCACTCCATAGAAATAGTTATGAACTCTAACATGAAAAGGGAAAAATATGAGAGCAATGGAGGAAGGCTTCTCCGAGACACTAAAGTCCAAAGTAATGCAGGATGTTGATGTCCTTCTATCCTGTAGGATACTGTGTGAAGCAATATGTCTGTGGAAGCCGACACTGCTGCGGAATGCCTTGACCATGTTACTGAACAATATGTTACAGTTCGTGGTTTTGCATTTGCTGCTTCGTGGCTGGAGTAGTACAAGTTATGAAACCATAAGAGTAGCTTGTTGAAACATAAGATCTATTCTATTCTCTATTGTTAGTCTCACGTGCCTGACTCTTTACCAATCGCTATGCGGAATAATGGTCTGAGGAGACTTGACATGTTTATGTGCGCACCAGGGATGTAGAGGCTACTCAAGTCACATGCTCAAGGAATTTTAATCAAGTTCTGGGAAGGTAATGTTTTGAGCCTGACACACTGCACTAAGCAAGGGACGGGTACGAGACTA
Source organism: Ekhidna sp. (assembly GCA_965261215.1). Classification (GTDB taxonomy): domain Bacteria; phylum Bacteroidota; class Bacteroidia; order Cytophagales; family Cyclobacteriaceae; genus Ekhidna. The sequence goes on along the minus strand of CBDHDT010000198.1, from coordinate 63,380 downwards.
GCTATATCTGCATTGCTGCATTTCTTTTAGAAGCCAGAGACATGAGGTACCCTCGGTGTTTGCAGGAGCTACGCGATGCAAGAAAAAGAAGGAGGCTATATATGGACTGTCCTCCTGTATTGTGCTGAATATTCTTATAGAAGAGTCAACAAGACTGGGGGTTGGTATACATGATTCCATCAAGAGGCTCTTGGCATAGTAGGGCCTTTCATTGTAAAACTTGCTATATACTATGGATTTGTAAAGATCTCTAAAGTGAAAGAAAACCTGTAGCAGCTGGAAACAGAACTAAAGTAAAAGCTTACTGCTGCTGCAACAAGCCTAAATCTTATCCCACAGCTTGAACTCTCTGCAGGTTAGAAACAATAGCCATTTAATCTTTGCTACAAGTTGGATCTCAGGATTTTTTTAGGGCAACAATTATTGATCAGTCATTCTCAACTTCCCATTCATCAATTCAGGAGCAAGAAGAAAGTGAACTGATCTCTAGTGATCCTAGTCATGAGCAGCAGCAGCTCACCCCATGCAAGAGAAAGAGGAACCAGAGCCCATCTGATAGCAAGAGAAAGAGGCAACATATATGTACACCAGTTCGTCATGTGATCTCATCAATAGTTGTTCAGTCATCAGCTGTTGCTGTAAATTAATTAAGAATCATACGACTGTGTTTCATATTTATATTTTTAGGTTGTGGTGAAATGCCATCCTAGTTCAGAGCACACCTCAGTCAGTCACTTTCTTAGAAAGGTTGGATCGAGTGAAGGGAGGAAGAAACCTCCAGAATAAAAAAGAAAAATATATATATTGGAAGAAATTGTAAAATTAATCTGTAAAGAACTGAAACAGATTTTCAGAAAGGACACGGATTCCATATTGTGTGAAAGCTCATCAGAGGCTTTGAAGTCATTTGCATGGATGATTTGTTGGAAGAATTACTCAATTAATGGCAGAATGTGTGAAATAGAAGCAAAGGAAAGTGTTGATGAAAGGAAAAAATTATTCTGCGGATGATTGGTCGGTGTGCTGCAATCTTGCTTCGTCAGTGAAAAGAGCACTGGAATCTGTTTCAGCAAATTATTTCTACTGTACTTTACTTTACTCCAGACATGCACCTGTGCAGGTGGTATCACAATTAGACCTGGTTAGTGGTTACTCTATTTCTATTGTACTTTACTCCAGACATGCAGCTGTGCAGGTGGTATCACAATTAGACATGTTTTCTTCACTCCTTATTTCCACAGTAACCAATAGGGGAAATAAGGTAACAAATAATTAGGTAGATATCTTGAAGTATCTGTGGTTACTTTTAGCAATATTTTGGGGTATACCCTAATAGCAAGTATATATGATTTTTCTTTCCTATCATTTTCGTTGTAAGCTATTACAGAAGTTGCTACTCTGTAACACTCACAAGACAGCAATCTTAACCATAAATAATCTTAGGAAATGCAATGATGCTTCTGTTCGTGGAGAAACCTTGTTCCAACAAATGAAATGAGGTTGGTTGTAATAAAAATGGACTGTTCTATTAATGCATATGTGAAATTACTTGTTAGACACAGTCTGCCACAAAAGAAGCAGAATTCACTGGGGTGGACCATGCCACTGATGATAAGATAGTCCCACTATTATATATTCCATACTCGGTAGCCAGACTATTTACAGTTGCTATGCTGGATTACACTCTGGAAACTGCTTCACTCTAACACCACTAACCCCCTCCCTTCCCCAAAGCAAGGAGGGTGTAATGAACCTGAATAAATGTAATGACTGCTAAAATGCTAATGAGACATCCCATGACCAGCAAAATGGGTACTAATTATAATTGTATTATCAACACTGACAAACTGTGTGTACTTTGGAATGCAATAAGATTAGTTGATTGATAATTGACAACCACAACATGGTTCTTGGAAGTGTTGAACAATGATCAAATCTCCAATACCCAGTTGATGAGCTGAGAAGGTGCAGACTGAAGTATTTATCTTTGTGATATCAGGACATTCTTGCTATTTCAAGGACCTTAATTAAGGCAGGCAGTATTGACAGGTATTAATGCATTTGTTGGATTCTAAATTTAGCTATTTTTTGTAATAAATTAGTGCTGCATTTAAAATTAGTCTTAATAGGAGTCCTAGCTAGTGGGCTGGCCGATTGTGTTGGCAATGTAAAAAAAAAAATTAGGGCGGGGGGGGGGGAAGGAGAATTATTAGTGGGTTGATAACTTGAGAAAACACTAAATTCAAAAATGGTTACACGCAAACAATAAGGTAATCCATTAGTCCAACATTTGCATATTTTCCCTAGAGAGCTACCCGTAAATATTTTCCACTATTAATTATACAGTTATTTTATTCCCAAAAGGTATATGTGAAGATAACAATGGTGGTGAAGATTCAAGTTCCTCTGCCCTATCTACATATTCAGATGCTTCCTCTTCCAGCACAGTTTGCAGTTCATCATCAGCAGGATCAATAACGTCTCCTACTTATTCATCTCCCTCTGACAGCAGTGACAACCCACTGACAGTTAACGTAAGCTGCGATGCTTTCCTGACATTTAAGAGCATTGGGAGTTGATAAGCATGTCAAACCATGTGAAATGAGATTGGATGCTCAAGCCCAGTCATTGAATCTTTTCAACCTCTAAGCTAAGAGCAATTAAATGTCTCACATTTGATGGCAACCCATGCCTATCCGATTTCAATTTTTTTCAGGCAGAGAAGCTGCTACAAAAAGGTGATGATGATAATGCTGTCAGCTCAATTTCTGATCAACTATTTTTCTTCAAAAATATTTCAGGTCCCCCTTGAAATACTTCGAAAATGTGAGACAAAACATGAAGAGATGATCTCCATTATATGTGCCAATAGATACGGAAGAGACTACATTACAAATTCCGGTCATTGATGAGAAAAGGGCTCATGCAGACCGGTTCCATCATATTCTGTTTGGAGAACGTGGTTTGCATATTTCCAAAATGATCCAGAAGTGGCCTGTCCATTCCCCGAAGCTGGAGACGGTGCGGAAGAGGTGGAAGCGGAAGTAGAGACTAGGTAAGCCATCTTGCACCCCCGCTGATTGCACTTCCTGGCTTCCTTGCCAAACTTGATGTGGTAGGAGCACAGGTCTCTGGATGTCGTGCCAGTAGATGAGGGCATTGGTTTGTGAATGGCAGTGATGCCGGTGGTGCTGAACCCAATGGAGCCTGCCTCCATGATGGCGTCGGCCTCCTTGGCCAAAGTCTTGAGCTCAGTCGTGGATGATGCAGCTAGGACGTGACACACTTCCATGGGCAGTTGGGCGAGGAAGATGGCACGAAGGAGGGTCTTGGGATCAGCATTGAGGGACTCCATGTGGCGGAGGAGGCTTGAAGGCTTCCTATCTCCTAGACCTGATAAGGACAGGAGCTCCATGTCGTTGGAAGCCTGGGTCTTCCCAAAGGCATTGATGAGGGCGGCCTTCAGCGCGGCGTACTTGTCGTTGGTGGGGGGGGGACAGGATTATGGCCTCGACCTCTACTGCTGTGACATTGTCCAAAGCCGCGACAACATGACTAAACTTGGTCAAGTCTGCTGTGATGACAGGATTGCGGGTTTGGAATTGAGCTTCCACCTGGCAGAACCACACCTCTGTGTGGGTCACTAACCCATGTATAGTGTGGGTCACTATACATGGGTTAGTGACCCACACTATACATGGGTAAGGGACCCACACTATACATGGGTTAGTGACCCACACTATACATGGGTTAGTGACACACACTATACATGGGTTAGTGACCCACACTATACATGGGTTAGTGACCCACACTATACATGGGTTAGTGACCCACACTATGCATGGGTTAGTGACCCACACTATACATGGGTTATTGACCCACACTATACATGGGTTAGTGACCCACACTATACATGGGTTAGTGACCCACACTATACATGGGTTAGTGACACACACTATACATGGGTTAGTGACCCACACTATACATGGGTTAGTGACCCACACTATACATGGGTTAGTGACACACACTATACATGGGTTAGTGACCCACACTATGCATGGGTTAGTGACACACACTATACATGGGTTAGTGACCCACTCTATACATGGGTTAGTGACCCACACTATACATGGGTTAATGACCCACACTATACATGGGTTAGTGACCCACACTATACATGGGTTAGTGACCCACACTATGGGCACATTAAAAATAAAAAAAAACCTGTCATTAAACAAAATGGCCAACCATCACAAATAGCCTAAAAGGAGCTACTTCTAGCTATTCCCAAAAGCAAATTGGTCCAAGGTCATAGCATATGGGAGGAGGAGGAGTTCATAGTATGTGGGAGGAGGAGGAGTTCATAGCATGTGGGCGAAGGAGGAGTTCATAGCATGTGGGAGGAGGAGGAGTTCATAGTATGTCGTGATGGATTATTTCACACAATATTACTTCAAAGTTTAAATACTAAATTAATAATTGGCATAAATGATGTAAACACTTTACGAGGGAGGGGAGGGAGGGGGGGAACTAGAGGTCAAAACCACAAAAAGTTGTAACAATCCTTTAACTTTCACCATTACTTTTTTCTCCTTACCTACACACAGGTAAGGGGAACCATTACCTAAACACTGGTGGGGAAAAGTTATGGTGAGTACAATAAATTGTTCCTACTTTGTTCCAACTTTTTTGGCTTTGACATCTATTTTCCTCTCCCCCCCCCCCCCCCCCCCCCATTCCCCAATGTATTACTCGTCGTACATAGGGAAAGTCCTGACTCGTGCTGAATGCAACTGTGGCAACAACCACAGGCAAGTAATGGCAGGCTTTTCGAATTGTTTATGCAGCATATTTTTTAATATCTGGATGTGTACATGCCGTGAACATGTCCACTAGTCATAAATCAGGGTGACTTCTCTAACCTTCAGACTCCAACATCTGTTGACCAAACCGACTTCTAAAGAAGTGATATGACTGGAAAAAAAATGATGGTCCTCTCCACAGTTGTTCTCTTACATTGAACCTCCTCAGTCAGAGTTGAAAATGCATCCTCCACCAAGGTCACATCAGAAATCACCTTATACAATATTAGGTTGATGGGGAAATTACTACAGCTAATTCTATTCCAAGTGATCGACATATCGATTTTCTAGTTTCCTTGGTTATAGTTGCAGTTAAAGCCATCGTGTTAACCGATGGGAGCAAACTGGTCACCTCACCCAGGTTAGAATACTCTACCCACAAAGAATCACCTCTAGAAGAGTTAATTGTCAAGTAGTTGGTCACCAGATATAAACATATATAGTTACATATTTATGTAGGTCAAATGTTGAATACTTTAAAATGACGTTATACCAAGAAACAGCATGTATCAAGCAACAGCATATGTCAAGCAACAGCATGTGTCAAGCAACAGCATGTATCAAGCAACAGCATGTATCAAGCAACAGCATGTATCAAGCAACAGCATGTGTCAAGGAACAGCATGTGTCAAGCAACAGCATGTGTCAAGCAACAGCATGTGTCAAGCAACAGCATGTGTCAAGCAACAGCATGTGTCAAGCAACAGCATGTGTCAAGCAACAGCATGTGTCAAGCAACAGCATGTATCAAGCAACAGCAAGTGTCAAGCAACTGCATGTATCAAGCAACTGCATGTGTCAAGCAGCAGCATGTATCAAGCACAGCATGTGTCAAGCAACAGCATGTGTCAAGCAACAGCATGTGTCAAGCAACAGCATGTGTCAAGCAACCGCATGTGTCAAGCAACCACATGTATCAAGCAACAGCATGTATCAAGCAACAGCATGTGGTGTCAAGCAACAGCATGTGGTGTCAAGCAACAGCAAACACTTTTACATAATAACAAATCACTCACCACTCTTTTTTCAAGATGAGCCTCATCAATTACCAAGGCAATGACATTTTCTTGGTAAACTTGTGTTTGAAGAATATCTCTCCAACTAGCATTACAAAGAAGAGCTTCTGGACTAAAGAATAGGACTTGGTAGTACTCCCCATGTAACTTTTCAAGTCCTTGGTCCTCAATTGCATTTGTAACAAACATGCTCTTTACCCTTTGTCTGTTAATGACGAAACCTGATTTTTCATCAGTGTAATAGAGCACTCACGGCAACTGCAATGCACTGAATATCAGGATTGCTTCTAAGGATGTAAAAAAAGTAGTGGCACTTTATAAAAACATAAACTTTTGCCACTCCCAGTTGGAAGGGAAACAACTAGTCTTTGCCTTGCACAAACTAAAGAATTGCCTCCCTTGGCTTCTTCCATTATTTCTGTATGCTAAAACGGAGTGCGCAGATCACAAGTGCAAAATCAGTTTATAGATCAGTGGGACAACTCAAAGCTGATTGGCTCCGTCGAGATTTCAATAAGAAAACAGAAACATGTCAGGTGTCCCCAGACCATGTTCCAGCTTAGCGATTTGGTAAAGGGTCTGTTTTTTGAGACTAGGTATCATCCTAGGTAATGGAAGTATAGTGTAAGCAGTTATAAACATGCATAGTATGTATTAATTAGGCAGGATTTCATTTAGAAAATTGTCCAAATGGGGGCAACTGGAGAAATTTGGATGTTAAGGGGAGGGCATGATGGTTAAAGATGTGACAAAGTTTCATAAACACCATCTGGCGTAGGGGTTTGGGATATGCTTGAATGTGTGTGTGCAGGGTTTCATAGAGGAATTTCGAGTTTTGGGAGGAGGGCAACTCCAAAGGTGAGTGTTGACGTGGAGAGGGTGTATAGCACATAACAACTAGGGGGGGTCAGGCGACATGCTCGCCAGAATTTTTTTAAAGAAATAGATGTTCTGAGATTGTTTCGGCGGCATTTGGGAGGTTGGGGGAAGGGAGGGGAGGGGAAGTACAAGTAGTCAGTTCTAAAAGGAAGTTTACACAGCCAGACTCAGTTTTATTGGGTTATGAAGGAAAGGGTAGCAGGTGCAGAATTCTTACTACTTGGTGTGCACTATATTCCTTTTCTTTTATTAATGCAAATTGTTAAGAAAAATAAGCATTTTTAGGAGGGGGGTGGGGGGGGGAGGAAAACAGGTGTTAAAGGGGAAAGGGAATAAATTAGTGTTGGGATTAGAGGAAATCCCAGGGCTTCACCCTAAATGAAACCCTGGAGTGTGTGTGTGTAGACTCCCCTTACTTTTTTTTTTTGTTTGTTTGTTTGGCTGAGGGGGCTTCTGCCTGGATATACTTGAGCACTTAAAGGTTCTCTATCACGGAAGCGCCAACCTTCCACTCTCCGTATACCATTACAAATCTTGAAAAGAGCTAGCATAGCGAGACTCCACCGAGTTGTTTATTTGTCTCTGCATTTTACACACAGAGCAAACAAATGTCTGCCTTTTCAGTGAAAGCTACATATACTCCCACTCTTGCTTACCTCAAACTCAGAAAGTTGTAGTTTTCTCAATTGCACTGTTTGAAGCATTTTTACGGAATTTGACACAAAACACTGTTTTAGGGCAAAAAAAGTGTTTTTCTTATCAAAATGAACCAGTTACATCTAAACTAAGCTTTTCTGTTGGTTTGAAGTATTTTTGCGGAAATATGGCTCAAAATATCGCTTTGGGTAAAAAAAAGTGTTTTTCTCATCAAAATGAGCCACATACAGCTAAACTGAGCTTTTCTGCTGTTTGAAGCATTTTTACGGAAAATGACAAAACATCTTTTAGGTAAAAAAAGAGTTTTTCTCATCAAAATGAGCCACATACAGCTAAACAAAGCTTTTCCAGTGTTTTGAAGTGTTTTTGCAGAAATATGGCACAAAACATCGCTTTAGGTCAAAAACGTGTTTTTATCTTCAGAATGAGCCACACTCAGCTAAACTAAGCTTTTCTGCAGTTTTGAAGCATTTTTGTTGAAATTGAAAAATAACATCCCTTTTAGCTCTCTTTTAGCTCAAAAAAGTGTTTTTCTCATCAAAATGAGGCACATACGACTAAACTAAGCTTTTCTGCCGTTTGAAGCATTTTACGGAAATTGACACAAAGCATTCTTTTAGGGCAAAAAAGTGTGTTTGTCATCAAAATGAACCACAACAGCTAAACTAAGCTTTTCAGCTGTTTTGAAGTATTTTTGTGGAAATAAGGCACAAAACATCGCTTTTGGTCAAAAAAGTGTATTTCTTGTGAGAATGAGCCACATACAGCTAAACTAAGCTTTTCTGCTGTTTGAAGCATTTTTAAGGAAAATGACGAAACATCTCTTTTAGATCAAAAATGAGTTTTTCTCCTGAAAATGTGCCACATACAGCTAAACTAAGCTTTTCTGCTATTTTGAAGTATTTTTGCGGAAATATGGCACAAAACATCGGTTTTGGTTCCTTGAAGGTCTAAAAAGTGACTATCTCTGAAAGAAGCTTATGAATTACACAATTTTTTCTCAACTAGTATGAAACTGGATCATATCCTGAGGAAACGTTTTGATTTGATGGAAAAAGGGGTTTGTGTCAAACAAGTCAAATGGGACAAATATTACGGAAAACAGTTTTGCTCCTCAAAATGAGCTACATACAGCTATACTAAACTTTTCTGTTTTTTAGAAATATTTTCGCCGGAAATTGATAAAATCTTCTTTATAGTTTAAAAATTGACTATCTCCGAAAGAACTAAGAATCATCCAGAAAGACTTTTCAATGAGTTTAAAACGGGGAAAACACTGAGGGAATTTGATTTGATGGAAACGAATTTTTTTGGTCAAACAAGTGAAATGGGACAATTACAGAAAACAGTTTTGCTCCTCAGCGAGCCACATACAGCTAAACTAAGCTTTTCTGATGTTTTGAAGCATTTTTGCTGGAAATTGACTTCTCTTTAAGGTCTAAAAAATGACTATCTCAGAAAGAAGCTAAGAATTACCCAGAATGTTATTTTTTATCACGAGTTTGAAAAGGGACAAATTCTGAGGAAATATTTTGATTTGATGGAAATATGTTTTATTGTCAAACAAGAGAAATAGGACAAATATTACCGAAAACTCTTTTGTTCTTCAAAATGAGCCATATATAGGTAAACTAAGCTTTTCTGATATTTTGAAGCATTTTCGCTGGAAATTGACAAAAACTTCTCTTTAAGGTCTAAAACATAACTATCGCAGAAAGAAGCTAAGTATTACCAAGAAAGTTATTTTTTCTCAACGAGTTTGAAACTGGGCAAACCCTGAGGAAAAGTATTGATTTGATGGAAATGATTTTTTTGGTCAAAAACGTCAATCGGAACAAATATTATCGAAACTGTTTTGCTCCTCAAAATGAGCTACTTACAGCTAAACTAGTTTTGAAGCATTTTCATCAAAAATGACAAAAAAAACTTCTCTTTAAAGTGAATATCCCAGAAAGATTTTAAGAATCTCCAAGAATTTTTTTTTTAACCAGTTTAAAATGAGGAAAATCCTTAGAAAATGTTTTCGTTTGTTGGAAAAAAATTTTTTTTTGTTCAAACAAGTCATATGAGACAATTATTACAGGAAATTGTTTTGCACCTCAAATGAGCCATTTACAGCTAATCTAAACTATTGTGGTATTTTGAAACATTTTTGCTGGAAATAGACATAAACTTCTCATTAAGGTCTAAAAAGTGAGTATCTCAGAAAGAAGCTAAGATTTACACAGAAAGTTATTTTTATCAACAAGTTTTAAAAGGAGCAAATCCGGAGGAAGTGTTTGGATTTGATGGAAATGTTTTTTTTTGTCAAACAAGGGAAATGGATTATCGAAAAAAGTTTTGCTCCAGAAAATTGTCACATACAGATAAATTAAGCTTTTCTGATGTTTTGAAGTATTTTTGCCGAAATTAACAAAAAAAAATTCATTTATGGTCTAAAAATTGACTATTTTAGAAAGAAACTAAGAATTATCCCGAAAGTAACATTTTATCAACAAGTTGGAAACAACTTTTTAGATCAAACATGTAAAATGGGACAAATATTATTGAAAAGAGTTTTTTGCTACTCAAAAGTAGCCATATACTGCTAAACTAAGCTTTCCTAGTGTTTTGAAACATTTACGCAGAAAATTGACAAAATATCCCTATATGGTCTAAAAAGTGACTATCTCAGAAAGAAGCTAAAAACTACTCAGAAAGTTATTTTTTCTCAACGAGTTTGAAAAGGGCAAATCCAGAGGAAAGGTTATGAGTTGATTGAAATGACTTTTTGGTAAAACGTGAAATGGGACAAATATTACGGAAAACTGTTTAGCTTCACAAAATAGGCCAACATACTGCTAAACTAAGCTTTTCTAGTGTTATGAAGCATTTTCGCCAGAAATTGACAAAAAAAATCACTTTAAGGTCTTCAAAGTAACTATCTCAGAAAGATACTAAGAATTACCCCAAAATTTATTATCAAAGAGTTTGCAATGTGCAAATCCTGAGGAAATATTTGGAGTTGATGGAGAAAAAAAAGGTCAAACAAGTGATGATTATCGAAACAGTCTTGCTCCTCAAAATTGGCCAAAGTTTTCTGGTGTTTTGAAGAAATTTTGCCGAAATTGACAAACAAAATCCCTTTATGTTCTAAAAACTCAATATCTTAGAAAGAAGCTAAGAATTACCCCGAAAGTTACATTTTATCAATGAATTCAAACAACTGTTTTTGGTAAAATGTAAAATGGGACAAATATTACTGAAAACACTTTTGCTACTCAAAATTAGCCACATACAGCTAAAGTAAGCTTTTCTGCTGTTTGAAGCATTTTTACAGAAATTGACAAAAAACATCTCTATTAGGTCAAAAAAGTGTTTTTCTCATTTGAGCCACATGCAGCTAAACTAACCTTTTCTGCTGTTTTGAAGTTTTTTTGCGGAAATTGACAAAAAAACTATTTTACGGCAAAAAGATGTTTTCTCATCAAAGTGAGCCACATACAGCTAAACCAAGCATTTCCAGTTTTGAAGCTTTTGTGCAGAAATAGACAAAAATCATCTCTTTTAGGTCAAAAAGTGTTTTTCTCATCAAAATGAGCCACATACAGCTAAACTAAGCTTTTCTGCTGTTATGAAGTATATTTGTGGAAATATGGCCCAAAACATCGCTTTAGGTGAAAAAAGTATTTTTGTCTTCAAAATGAGCCACATACAGCTAAACTAAGCTTTTCTGCTGTTTGAAGCATTTTTACGGAAAGTGACACAAAACATCTTTTTTAGGTCAAAAAAGTGTTTTTCTCATAAAAATGTGCCACATCAGCTAAACTAAGGTTTTCTGCTGTTTTGAAGCATTTTTGTTGAAATTGACAAAAATTGTTTAGATCAAAAAGTGTTTTTCTCATCAAAATGAGCCACATAGAACTAAACTAAGCTTCTTTGCTATTTTGAATCATTTTTACGGAAATTGGCAAAAAACAATTGTTTTTGGTTAAAAGATTTTTTTCTCAGCAAAATGAGCCACATACAGCTAAACTAAGCTTTTCTGCTGTTTGAAGTATTTTTACGGAAATTGAACAAAAAAAAAATCTCTTATAGGTCAAAAAAGGGTTTTTCTCATCAAAATGAGCCACATACAAAGTGTTTTGAAGCATTTTACGGAAATTGACAAATAAACATCTCTTTTTAGGTCTGAAATGTTTTTTTTCAATAAAATGTGCCACATACCGCTAAACTAAGGTTTTCTGCTCTTTTGAAGCATTTTTTCGAAAATTGACAAAAAAATCTCTTTTAGCTCAAATAAGTGTTCTTCTCATCAAAATAAATCACATTAAGCTAAACTAAGTTTTTTCTGCTGTTTTGTAGCATTTACGGATATTGACAAAAAACATCTCTTTTAGGTCAAAAAGGTGTTTTTCTGATCAAAATGAGCCACATACAGTTAAATTAAGCCTTTCTGCTGTTTTGAAGCAATTTTACGGAAATTGAAGAAAAAAAACATCTCGTTTAGGTCAAAAAAAGTTTTTCTCGTCAAAATGTGCCACATACAGCTAAACAAAGCTTTTCCTGTGTTTTGAAGTATTTTTGCGGAAATATGGCACAAAACATCGGTTTTGGTTCCTTGAAGGTCTAAAAAGTGACTATCTCTGAAAGAAGCTTATGAATTACACAAAGAATTTTTTTCTCAACAAGTATGAAATGGGGCATATCCTGAACAAACGTTTTGATTTGATGGAAAAGGGGTTTTGGGTCAAACAAGTGAAATGGGACAAATATTACGGAAAACAGTTTTGCTCCAGAAAATGAGCTACATACAGCTATACTAAACTTTTCTCTTTTTTAGAAACATTTTCGCGGGAAATTGACAAAATCTTCTTTATGGTCTAAAAATTGACTATCTCAGAGATCTAAGAATCACCCAGAAGACTTTTCAATGAGTTTAAAACGGGTAAAATACTGAGGAAATTTTTGATTTGATGGAAACGATTATTTTTGGTCAAACAAGTAAAATGGGACAATTACAGAAAACAGTTTTGCTCCTCAATGAGCAACATACAGCTAAACTAAGCTTTTCTGGTCTTTTGAAGTATTTTTGCTGGAAATTGACTTCCCTTTAAGGTCTAAAAAGTGACTATCTCAGAAAGAAGCTAATAATTACCCAGGAAGTTATTTTTATCACGAGTTTGAAAAGGGACAAATTCTGAGGAAATATTTTTATTTGATGGAAATCTGTTTTTTTTGTCAAACGAGAGAAATGGGACAAATATTACCGAAAATTCTTTTGTTCTTCAAAATGGGCCATATATAACTAAACTAAGCTTTTCAGATGTTTTGAAGCATTTTCGCCTGAAATTGACAAAAATTCTCTTTAAGTTTTAAAACGTAACTATCGCAGATAGAAGCTAAGTATTACCAAGAAAGTTATTTTTTCTCAACGAGTTTGAAACTGGGCAACCCTGAGGAAAAGTATTGATTGGATGGAAATGATTTTTTGGGTCAAAAAAGGCAATCGGAACAAATATTATCGAAACTGTTTTGCTCCTCAAAATGACAGCTAAACTAGTTTTGAAGCATTTTCATCAAAAATGACAAAAAAACTTCTCTTTAAGGTGAATATCCCAGAAAGATATTAAGAATCTCCAAGAATTTTTTTTTTTAACCAGTTTAAACTGAGACAAATCCTTAGGAAATTTTTTCGTTTGTTGGAGAAAAAAAAATTTGTTCAAACAAGTCATATGAGACAACTATTACAGGAAACTGGTTTTCTCCTCAAATGAGCCATTTACAGCTAAACTAAACTATTGTGGTATTTTGAAATAGTTTTGCTGGAAATAGACATAAACTTCTCATTAAGATCTAAAAAGTGATTATCTCAGAAAGAAGCTAAGAAAGTTATTTTTATCAACGAGTTTGAAAATGAGCAAATCCGGAGGAAGTGTTTAGATTTGATGGAAATTTTTTTTGTCAAACAAGGGAAATGGATTATCGAAAAAAAGTTTGCTCCAGAAAATTGGCCACATACAGTTAAATTAAGCTTTTCTGGTGTTTGAAGCATTTTTGCCGAAATTAACAAAAAAATATTCATTTACAGTCTAAAAAGTGACTATTTTAAAAAGAAGCTTAGAATTATCCCGAAAGTTACATTTTATCAACAATTTGAAACGACTTTTTAGGTCAAACATGTAAAATGGGACAAATATTACTGAAAAGGGTTTTTGCCACTCAAAATTAGCCATATACTGCTAAACTAAGCTTTCCTAGTGTTTTGAAACATTTACGCAGAAAATTGACAAAATATCCCTATATGGTCTAAAAAGTGACTATCTCAGAAAGAAGCTAAAAACTACTCAGAAAGTTAATTTTTCTCAACGAGTTTGAAAAGTGCAAATCCTGAGAAAAGGTTTTGAGTTGATTGAAATGACTTTTTTGGTAAAATGTGAAATGGGACAAATATTACGGAAAACTGTTTTGCTTCACAAAATAGGCCACATCAGCTAAACTAAGTTTTTCTAGTGTTATGAAGCATTTTTGCAAGAAATTGACAAAAAAAATCACTTTAAGGTCTTCAAAGTGAATATCTCAGAAAGATGCTAAGAATTACCCAAAAATTTATTATCAATGAGTTTGAAATGTGCAAATCCTGAGGAAATATTTGGATTTGATGGAAACATTTTTTTTGGTCAAACAAGTGAGGATTATCGAAACAGTCTTGCTCCTCAAAATTGGCCAATTTTTTCTGGTGTTTTGAAACAATTTTGCCAAAATTGACAAACAAAATCCCTTTATGTTCTAAAAATTCAATATCTTAGAAAAAAGCTAAGAATAACCCCGAAAGTTACATTTTATCAATGAATTCAAAACAACTGTTTTTATTAAAACATGAAATGGGACAATTATTACTGAAAACTGTTTTGCTACTCAAATTAGCCACATACAGCTAAACTAAGCTTTACTGATGTTTTGAAGCATTTTCCACAGAAATTGACAAAAAATCCCTTTATCGTCTTTTAGGTCAAAAAAATATTTTTTTACTTCAAAATGAGCCACATAGAGCTAAACTAAGCTTTTCTGCTGTTTGAAGCATTTTTTCAGAAATTGACCAAAAAAATCTCTGTAAGGGCAAAAAAGTTTTTTCTCATCTAAATGAGCTACATACAGCTAAACTAAGCTTTTCTGCAGTTTTGAAGCTTTTTTGCGGAAATTGACAAAAAACATCTCTTTTAGTTCAACAAATGTCACAAAATGAACCACATACAGCTAAACTAAGATTTTCTGCTGTTTTGAAGCTTTTTTGCGGAAATTGCCAAAAAACAACTATTTTACATCAAATATGCGTTTTTCTCATCAAAGTTAGCCACATACAGCTAAACTAAGCAAGCTTTTGTTCAGAAATAGACAAAAATCATCTCTCTTAGGTCAAAAAGTGTTTTTCTCGTCAAAATGAGTCACATACAGCTAAAGTAAGTTTTTCTGCTGTTTGAAATATTTTTACGGAAATATGGCACAAAACATCGCTTTAGGTGAAAAACGTATGTTTATCTTAAAATTAGCCATATACAGCTAAACTAAGATTTTCTGCTGTTTGAAGCATTTTTACGGAAAATGACACAAAACATCTCTTTTAGGTCAAAAAAGAGTTTTCCTCATGAAAATGTGCCACATACAGCTGAAGTAAGAATTTCCAGTTTTGAAGCTTTTGTGCAGAAATGGACAAAAATCATCTCTTTTAGGTCAAAAAGTGTTTTTCTCATCAAAATGAGCCACATACAGCTAAACTAAGCTTTTCTGCTGTTTTGAAGTATTTTTGCGGAAATGGCACAAAACATCGCTTTTAGGTCAAAAAAGAGTTTCTCTCATGAAAATGTGCTACATACAGCTAAATTAAGCTTTTCTGCTGTTTAGAAGCTTTTTTGCGGAAGTTGACCAAAAACAACTGTTTAGGTCAAAAAGTTTTTTCTCATCAAAATGAGCCACATTCAACTAAACTAAGCTTTTCTGCTGTTTTGAAGCATTTTTGTTTAAATTGGTACAATGCATCTCTTTTAGTTCCAAAAAGTGTTTTTCTCATCAAAATGAACCACATTCAGCTAAACTAAGCTTTTTTTTGCTGTTTGGTAGCATTTTTACGGAAATTGACATAAAAAAACTCTTCAGGGTCAAAAAGGTGTTTTTCTGATCAAAATGAGCCACATACAGCTAAATAAGCCCTTCTGCTGTTTAGAAGCAATTTTACGGAAATTGACAAAAAAACATCTCTTTTAAGTTAAAAAAGTGTTTTTCTGATCAAAATGAGCCACATACAGCTAAACAAAGCTTTTCCGTTGTTTTGAAGTATTTTTGCGGAAATATGGCACAAAATATCGCTTTAGGTCAAAAAAGTGTTTTTATCTTCAGAATGAGCAACACTCAGCTAAACTAAGCTTTTCTGCTGTTTTGAAGTATTTTTGTTGAAATTGGTACAAAACATCACTTTAGGTCCAAAAAGTGTTTTTCTCATCAAAATAAGCCACGTTCAGCTAAACTAAGCTTTTCTTCAGTTAGAAGCATTTTTGTTGAAATTGAAATATACAAATTCTTTTAGCTCTCTTTTAGCTCAAAAAGTGTTTTTCTCATCAAAATGAGGCAAATACGACTAAACTAAGCTTTTCTGCTGTTTGAAGCATTTTTACGGAAATTGAAAAAAACACTCTTTTAGGGCAAAAAAAGTGTTCCTCTGATCAAAATGAACCAGATACAGCTAAACTAAGCCTTTTCTGTTGTTTTGAAGTATTTTCACAGAAATATGGCTCAAAACAGCTTTTTGGGTCAAAAAAGTGTTTTTCTCATCAAAATGAGCCATATTCAGCTAAACTAAGCTTTTCTGCTGTTTGAAGCATTTTTACGGAAAATGACAAAACATTTTTTTATTAGGTCAAAAAAGAGTATTTCTCATCAAAATGTGCCACATACAGCTAAACTAAGCCTTTCTGCTGTTTTGAAGCAATTTTAAGGAAATTGACAAAAAAAACATCTCTTTTAGGTCAAAAAAAGTGTATTTCTCGTGAAAATGTACCACATACAGCTAAACTAAGCTTTTCTGCTGTTTTAAAGTATTTTTGCGGAAATATGGCACAAAACATCGCTTTTGGTCAAAAAAGTGTTTTTCTCATCAAAATGAGCCATATACAGCTAAACTAAGCTTGTTTGAACATTTTTACGGAAAATGACAAAACATGTTTTTTGTCAAAAAAGAGTTTTTCTCCTGAAAATTTACCACATACGGTTAAACTAAGCTTTTCTGCTGTTTGAAGCATTTTTACGGAAAATGACAAAACATCTTTTAAGTGAAAAAAGAGTTTTTCTCGTGAAAAGGTGCCGCATACAGCTAAACTAAGCTTTTCTGCTGTTTGAAGCATTTTTACGGAAAATGACAAAACATCTTTTAGGTCAAAAAAGAGTGTTTCTTGGGGAAATATGCCACATACAGCTAAACTAAGCTTTTCTTCTGTTTTGAAGTAATTTTGCAGAAATATGGCACAAAACATCGCTTTTGGTTCCTTGAAGGTCTAAAAAGTGACTATCTCTGAAAGAATCTTATGAATTACACAAAGTAATTTTTTCTCAACGAATATGAAACTAGGTCATATCCTGAGGAAATATTTTGATTTGATGGAAAAAGGGGTTTGTGTCAAACAAGTCAAATGGGACAAGTACTATGGAAAACAGTTTTGCTCCTCAAAATGAACTACATACAGCTATACTAAGCTTTTCTGTTTCTTAGAAATATTTTCGCCGGAAATTGACAAAGTCTTCTTTATGGTCTAAAAATTGACTACCTCAGAAAGAAATAAGAATCACCAGGAAGACTTTTCAATGAGTTTAAAACAGGGAAATTTTTGATTTGATGGAAACGAATTTTTTTTTCAAACAAGTGAAATGAGACAATTACAGAAAACAGTTTTGCTCCTCAATGAGCCACATACAGCTAAATTAAGCTTTTCTGATTTTTTGAAGCATTTTTGCTGGAAATTGACTTCTGTTTAAGATCTAAAAAGTGACTCTCAAAAAGAAGCTAAGAATTACCCAGAGAGTTATTTTTTATCACGAGTTTGAAAAGGGACAAATTCTGAGGAAATATTTTGATTTGATGGAAATATGATTTATTGTCAAACAAGAGAAATTGGACAAATATTACTGAAAACTCTTTTGTTCTTCAAAATGGGCCATATATAGATAGATTAACTTAGCTTTTCCGATGTTATGAAGCATTTTCGCCGGAAATTGACAAAAAATTCTCTTTAAGGTCTAAAACATAACTATCGCAGAAAGAAGCAAAGTTTTACCAAGAAAGTTATTTTTTCTCAACGAGTTTGAAACTAGGCAAATCCTGAGGAAAAGTATTGATTTGATGAAAATGAATTTTTTGTTCAAAAAAGTCAATCGGAACAAATATTATCGAAACTGTTTTGCTCCTCAAAATGAGCTACTTACGTCTAAACTAGCTTTGAAGCATTTTCATCAAAAATGACAAAAAAAATTCTTTTTAAGGTGAATGTCCCAGAAATATTTTAAGAATCTCCAAGAATATTTTTTTTAACCAGTGTGAAATGAGGCAAATCCTTAGGAAATTTTTTTCATTTGTTGGAAAAGTTTTTTTTTGTTCAAACAAGTCATATGAGACAATTATTACAGGAAACTGTTTTGCTCCGCAAATGAACCATTTACAGCTAAACTAAACTATTGTGGTATTTTGAAATATTTTTGCTGGAAATAGACATAAACTTCTCATTAAGGTCTAAAAAGTGATTATCTCAGAAAGAAGCTAAGAAAGTTATTTTTATCAATGAATTTGATAAGGAGCAAATCTGAAGGCAGTGTTTGAATTTGATGGAAAATTTTTTTTTGTCAAACAAGGGAAATGGATTATCGAAAAAAAGTTTGCTCCAGAAAATTGGCCACATACAGCTAAATTAAGCTTTTCTGGTGTTTTGAAGCATTTTTGCCGAAATTAACCAAAAAATATTCATTTACAGTCTAAAAAGTGACTATTTTAAAAAGAAGCTTAGAATTATCCCGAAAGTTACATTTTATCAACAATTTGAAACGACTTTTTAGGTCAAACATGTAAAATGGGACAAATATTACTGAAAAGGGTTTTTGCCACTCAAAATTAGCCATATACTGCTAAACTAAGCTTTCCTAGTGTTTTGAAACATTTACGCAGAAAATTGACAAAATATCCCTATATGGTCTAAAAAGTGACTATCTCAGAAAGAAGCTAAAAACTACTCAGAAAGTTATTTTTTCTCAACGAGTTTGAAAAGGGCAAATCCAGAGGAAAGGTTATGAGTTGATTGAAATGACTTTTTGGTAAAACGTGAAATGGGACAAATATTACGGAAAACTGTTTTGCTTCACAAAATAGGCCACATCAGCTAAACTAAGTTTTTCTAGTGTTATGAAGCATTTTTGCAAGAAATTGACAAAAAAAATCACTTTAAGGTCTTCAAAGTGAATATCTCAGAAAGATACTAAGAATTACCCCAAAATTTATTATCAAAGAGTTTGCAATGTGCAAATCCTGAGGAAATATTTGGAGTTGATGGAGAAAAAAAAGGTCAAACAAGTGATGATTATCGAAACAGTCTTGCTCCTCAAAATTGGCCAAAGTTTTCTGGTGTTTTGAAGAAATTTTGCCGAAATTGACAAACAAAATCCCTTTATGTTCTAAAAACTCAATATCTTAGAAAGAAGCTAAGAATTACCCCGAAAGTTACATTTTATCAATGAATTCAAACAACTGTTTTTGGTAAAATGTAAAATGGGACAAATATTACTGAAAACACTTTTGCTACTCAAAATTAGCCACATACAGCTAAAGTAAGCTTTTCTGCTGTTTGAAGCATTTTTACAGAAATTGACAAAAAACATCAACTATTAGGTCAAAAAAGTGTTTTTCTCATCTAAATGAGCTACATACAGCTAAACTAAGCTTTTCTGCAGTTTTGAAGCTTTTTTGCGGAAATTGACAAAAAACATCTCTTTTAGTTCAAAAAGTGTCACAAAATGAACCACATACAGCTAAACTAAGATTTTCTGCTGTTTTGAAGGTTTTTTTGCGGAAATTGACAAAAAACAACTATTTTACATCAAACATGCGTTTTTCTCATCAAAATGAGCCACATACAGCTAAACTAAGCAAGCTTTTGTTCAGAAATAGACAAAAATCATCTCTTTTAGGTCAAAAAATGTTTTTCTCGTCAAAATGAGCCACATACAGCTAAACTAAGTTTTTCTGCTGTTTGAAATATTTTTACGGAAATATGGCACAAAACATCGCTTTAGGTGAAAAACGTATGTTTATCTTAAAATTAGCCATATACAGCTAAACTAAGATTTTCTGCTGTTTGAAGCATTTTTACGGAAAATGACACAAAACATCTCTTTTAGGTCAAAAAAGTGTTTTTCTCATCAAAATGAGCCACATACAGCTGAAGTAAGAATTTCCAGTTTTGAAGCTTTTGTGCAGAAATGGACAAAAATCATCTCTTTTAGGTCAAAAAGTGTTTTTCTCGTCAAAATGAGCCACATACAGCTAAACTAAGATTTTACGCTGTTTTGAAGTATTTTTGAGGAAATGGCCCAAAACATCGCTTTAGGTGAAAAAAGTATTATTTGTCTTCAAAATGAGCCACATACAGCTAAACTAAGCTTTTCTGCTGTTTGAAGCATTTTTACGGAAAATGACACAAAACATCTCTTTTAGGTCAAAAAAATTTTTTTATTCATTAAAATGTACCACATACAGCTAAACAAAGCTTTTTTGTTGTTTAGAAGCTATTTGGAGAAAATTGACCAAAAACAACTGTTTAGGTCAAAAAAGGTTTTTCTCATCAAAATAAGCCACATTCAGCTAAACTAAGCTTTTCTACTGTTTTGAAGCATTTTTGTTTAAATTGGTACAAGGAATCTCTTTTAGTTCCAAAAAGTGTTTTTCTCTACAAAATAAGCCACATTCAGCTAAACTAAGCTTTTCTGCTGTTTTGAAGCATTTTTGTTTAAATTTTTACAAAACATCTCTTTTAGGTCAAAAAAAGTGATTTTCTCATCAAAATGAGCCACATGGAACTATACTAAGCTTCTCTGCTATTTTGAATCATTTTTACGCAAATTTACAAAAAACAACTGTTTTGGGTTAAAAAAGTGGGTTTTTTTCAGAAAATGAGCCACATACAGCTAAACTAAGCTTTTCTGCTGTTTGAAGCATTTTTATGGAAATTGACATAAACATCTCCTTTAGGTCAAAAAAGGTTTTTTCTCATCAGAATGAGCCACATACATAGTGTTTTGAAGCATTTAACGGATGTTGACAAATAAACATCTCTTTTTTGGTATGAATAGTATTTTTCTCAATAAAATGTGCCACATACCGCTAAACTTAGGTTTATTGCTCTTTTGAAGCATTTTTTCGAAAATTGACAAAAAAAACTCTTTTAGCTCAAATAAGTGGTCTTTGTCATCAAAAATGAACCACATTCAGCTAAACTAAGCCTTTTCTGCTGTTTTGTATAATTTTTACTGAAATTGACAAAAAATATCTCTTTTGGGTCAAAAAGGTGTTTTTCTGATCAAAATAAGCCACTTACAACTAAACAAAGCTTTTCCGGTATTTTGAAGTATTTTTGCGGAAAAATGGCACAAAACATCGCTTTTGGTCAAAAAAGTGTTTTTCTCATCAAAATGAGCCACATACAGCTAAACTAAGCTTTTCTTTTGTTTGAAGCATTTTTACGGAAAATGACAAAACATCTTTTAGGTCAAAAAAGAGTTTTTCTCATGAAAATGTGCCACATACAGCTAAACTAAGCTTTTTTGCTGTTTTAAGCATTTTTACGGAAAATGACAAAACATCTTTTAGGTCAAAAAAGAGTTTCTCTCGTGGAAATATGCCACCTACAGCTAAACTAAGCTTTTCTTCTGTTTTGACGTATTTTTGTTGAAATTGGTACAAAATATCTCTTTTAGGTCCAAAAAGTGTTTTTGTCATCAAAATAAGCTACATTCAGCTAAACTAAGCTTTTCTGCTGTTTGAAGCATTTTTACGGAAAATGACAAAACATCTTTTAGGTCAAAAAAGAGTTTTTCTCCTGAAAATGTGCCACATACAGCTAAACTAAGCTTTTCTGCTTTTTTGAAGTATTTTTGCGGAAATATGGCACAAAATATCGCTTTTGGTCATAAAAGTGTTACATATAAGCTAAACTATGCTTTTCTGCTGTTCGGAGCATTTTTGTTGAAATTGGAAAATAACATCTCTTTTAGCTCTCTTTTAGCTCAAAAAGTGTTTTTCTCATCAAAATGAGGCACAAACGACTAAACTAAGCTTTTCGGCTGTTTGAAGCATTTTTACGGAAATTGACACAAAACACTCTTTTAGGGATTAAAAAGTGTTTTTCTCATCAAAATGAACCAGATACAGCTAAACTAAGCTTTTCTGCTGTTTTGAAGTATTTTGACGGAAATATGGCTGAAAACATCTTTTTTAGGTCAAAAAAGTGTATTTCTCATCCAAATAAGCCACATACAGCTAAACTAAGCTTTTCTGCTATTTAGAAGCTTTTTTGAGGAAATTAACCAAAAAAAATGTTTAGGTCAAAAAAAAAATTTCTCAACAAAATAAGCCACATTCAACCAAACTAAGCTTTTCTGATTTTTTTGAAATAGAAAAATTACTTCTCTTTAACTCTCTTTTAGTTAAAAAAAAGTGTTTACATACGACTAAACTAAACTTTTCTGCTGTTTGAAGAATTTTTACGGAAATCGACACAAAACGCTGTCTTAGGGGGAAAAAAGTATTTTTCTCATCAAAATGAACCAGTTAGCGCCAAACTAAACTTTTCTGCTGTTTAGAAATTTTTTACTGAAATTGACCAAGTTTAGTTCAAAAAAGTTTTATCTCAACAAAATGAGCCATTTTCAGCTAACCTAAACTTTTCTGCTGTTTTGAAGAATTTTTGTTTAAATTGGTACAAAACATATCTTTTAAGTTAAAAAGGTAATTTTCTCATCAAAATGAGCCACATAGAGCTAATCTAAGCTTTTCTGCTGTTTGAAGCATATTTACGGAAATTGACAAATAAACATCTCTTTTTAGGTCTGAAATGTGTTTTTCTCAATAAAATGTGCCACATACCGCTAAACTAAGGTTTTCTGCTCTTTTGAAGCATTTTTTTGAAAACTGACAAATAAACATCTCTTTTTAAGTCTGAAATGTGTTTTTCTCAATAAAATGGGCCACATACCGCTAAACTAAGGTTTTCTGCTCTTTTGAAGTATTTTTGTGGAAATATGGCACAAAACATTGCTTTTGGTTCCTTGAAGGTCTAATTGGAAAAGGTGTTATGAGTCAAACAAGTAAAATGGAACAAATATTATGGAAAACAATTTTGCTCCTCAAAATGAGCTACATACAGCTATACTAAACTTTTCTCTTTTTTAGAAACATTTTCGCCGGAAATTGACAAAATCTTCTTTATGGTCTAAAATTTGACTATCTCAGAAAGAACTAAGAACCATCCAGAAAGACTTTTCAATGAGTTTAAAACGGGTAAAATACTGAGGAAATTTTTGATTTGATGATAACGAATTTTTTTGTTCAAACAAGTGAAATGAGACAATTACAGAAAACAGTTTTGCTCCTCAGCGAGCCACATACAGCTAAAGTAAGCTTTTCTGATGTTTTGAAGCATTTTTGCTGGAAATTGACTTCTCTTTAAGGTCTAAAAAGTGACTATCTCAGAAAGAAGCTAAGAATTACCCAGAAAGATATTTTTTATCACGAGTTTGAAAAGGAACAAATTCTGAGGAAATATTTTGATTTGATGGAAATATGTTTTATTGTCAAACAAGAGAAATGGGACAAATATTACTGAAAACTCTTTTGTTCTTCAAAATGGGCCATATATAGCCAAACTAAGCTTTTCAGATGTTTTGAAGCATTTTCGCCGGAAATTGACAAAAACTTCTCTTTAAGGTCTAAAACATAACTATCGCAGAAAGAAGCTAAGTATTACCAAGAAAGTTATTTTTTCTCAACGAGTTTGAAACTGGGCAAACCCTGAGGAAAAGTATTGATTTGATGGAAATGATATTTTTGGGCAAAAAAGTCAATCTGAACAAAAATTATTGAAACTGTTTTGCTCCTCAAAATAAGCTACTTACAGCTAAACTAGTTTTGTAGCATTTTCATCAAAAATGACAAAAAAAACTTCTCTTTAAAGTGAACATCTCAGAAAGATTTTAAGAATCTCCAAGAATTTTATTTTTTAACCAGTTTAAAACGAGGCAAATCCTTAGGAAATGTTTTCATTTGTTAGAAAAGTAGGGTTTTTTGTTCAAACAATTCATATGAGACAATTATTACAGGAAACTGTTTTGCTCCTCAAATGAGCCATTTAGAGCTAAACTAAACTATTGTGGTATTTTGAAACATTTTTGCTGGAAATAGACATAAACTTCTTTAAGGTCTAAAAAGTGAGTATCTCAGAAAGAAGCTAAGAATTACACAGAAAGTTATTTTTATCAATGAGTTTGAAAAGGAGCAAATCCGGAGGAAGTGTTTGTATTTGATGGAAATGTTTTTTTTTGTCAAACAAGGGAAATGGATTATCGAAAAAAAGTTTTGCTCCAGAAAATTGGCCACATACAGCTAAATTAAGCTTTTCTGGTGTTTTGAAGTATTTTCACCGAAATTAACAAAAAAAACTTCCATTTACGGTCTAAAAAGTGACTATTTTAAAAGGAAGCTAAGAAATATCCCGAAAGTAACATTTTATCAACAATTGGAAACGACTTTTTAGGTCAAACATGTAAAATGGGACAAATATTACTGAAAAGAGTTTTTGCCACTCAAAATTAGCCATATACTGCTAAACTAAGCTTTCCTAGTGTTTTGAAACATTATCGCAGAAAATTGACAAAATATCCCTATATGGTCTAAAAACTGACTATCTCAGAAAGAAGCTAAAAACTACTCAGAAAGTTATTTTTTCTCAACGAGTTTGAAAAGAGCAAATTCAGAGGAAAGATTTTGAGTTGATTGAAATGACTTTATTGGTAAAATGTTAAATGGGACAAATATTACGGAAAATTATTTAGCTTCACAAAAATAGGCCACATACTGCTAAACTAAGCTTTTCTAGTGTTATGAAGCATTTTCGCCGGAAATAGACCAAAAAAATCACTTTATGGTCTTCAAAGTGACTATCTCAGAAAGATGCTAAGAATTACCAAAAATGTATTATCAACGAGTTTGAAATGTGCAACCCAGAGGAAATATTTGGATTTAATGGAAGAAAAAAAATTGTCAAACAAGTGAGGATTATCGAAACAGTCTTGCTCCTCAAAATTGGCCAAAGATTTCTGGTGTTTTGAAACAATTTTTCCGAAATTGACAAACAAAATCCCTTTATGTTCTAAAAACTCAATATCTTAGAAAGAAGCTAAGAATTACCCCGAAAGTTACATTTTGTAAACGAGTTCAAAACAACTTTTTTTGTTAAAACGTGAAATGGGACAAATATTACTGAAAACTGTTTTGCTACTCAAAATTAGCCATATACTGCTAAACTAAGCTTTTCTGATGTTTTGAAGCATTTTCCACCGAAATTGACAAAAAAATTCATTTATTGTCTTTTAGATCAAAAAAGTATTTTTCACTTCAAAATAAGCCACATAGAGCTAAACTAAGCTTTTCTGCTGTTTGAAGCATTTTTACAGAAATTGACAAAAAAACATCTCTATTAGGTCAAAAAAAGTGTTTTTCTCATCTAAATGAGCCACATACAGCTAAACTAAGCTTTTCTGTTGTTTTAAAGTATTTTTGCAGAAATATGGCACAAAACATCGCTTTAGGTTAAAAAATTGTTTTTATCCCCAAAATGAGCCACATCTAAACTAAGCTCTTCTGCTGTTTGAAGCATTTTTACGGAAAGTTACACAAAACATCTCTTTTAGGTCCAAAAAGAGTTTTCTCATGAAAATGTGCCACATACAGCTAAACTAAGCTTTACGGCTGTTTTGAAGCATTTTTGTTGAAATTGACAAAAATATCTCGTTTAGGTCAAAAAAAATGTTTTTCTCATCCAAATGAGCCACATGCAGCTAAATTAAGTTGTTTTTTTTGCTGTTTAGTAGTTTTTTGTGGAAATTGACCAAAAAAAACTGTTTAGGTAAAACAAGTTTTTTCTCATCAGAATGAGCCAAATTCAGCTAATCTAAGCTTTTCTGCTGTTTTGAAGCAGTTTTGTTTAAATTGGTACAAAACATCTCTTTTAGGTCAAAAAAGGGTTTTTCTCATTAAAATGAACCACATACCGCTAAACTAAGGTTTTCAGCTCTTTTGAAACATTTTATCGAAAATTGACAAAAAAACATCTGTTTTAGCTCAAATAAGTGTTCTTCTCATCAAAATGAACCACATTCAGCTAAACTAAGCTTTTTCTGCTGTTTTGAAGCATTTTTACAGAAATTGACAAAAAAACATCTCTTTTAGGTCAAAAAGATGTTTTTCTGATCAAAATGAGCCACATACAGCTAAACTAAGCCTTTCTGCTGTTTTGAAGCATGTTTGTTGAAATTGGTACAAAAAATCTCTTTTAGGTCCATAAAGTGTTTTTCTCATCAAAATAAGCCTTATTCAGCTAAATTAAGCTTTTCTGCTGTTTGAAGCATTTTTGTTGAAATTGAAAAATAACATCTCTTTTAGCTCTCTTTAGTTAAAAAAGTGTTTTTCTCATCAAGATGAACCAGATACAGCTGAACTAATCTTTTCTGCAGTTTTGAAATATTTTCACGGAAATATGCCTCAAAACCTCTTTTTATTTCAAAATAGGGTTTTTCTCATCAAAATGAGCAACATACAGCTAAACTTAAACTTTTCTGCTGTTTTGAAGCATTTTTATTGAAATGACAAAACATCTCTTTTAGGTCAAAAAAGAGTTTTTCTCGTGAAAATGTGCCACATACAGCTAAACTAAGCTTTTCTACTGTTTTGAAGTATTTTTGCGGAAATATGGCACAAAACATCGCTTTTGGTTCCTTGAAGGTCTAAAAAGTCACTATCTCTGAAAGAAGCTTATGAATTACACAAAGTAATTTTTTCTCAACGAGTATGAAATGGGACATATCCTGAGGAAATATTTTGATTTGATGGAAAATGGGTTTTAGGTCAAACAAGTCAAATGGGACAATATTACGGAAAACAGTTTTGCTCCTCAAAATGAGCTACATACAGCTATACTAAGCTTTTCTGTTTTTTAGAAATATTTTCGCCGGAAATTGACAAAATCTTCTTATGGTCTAAAAATTGACTATCTCCGAAAGAACTAAGAATCATCCAGAAAAACTTTTCAATGAGTTTAAAATGGTGAAAATACTGAGGAAATTTTTGATTTGATGGAAACGAATTTTTTTGGTCAAACAAGTGAAATGGGACAATTACAGATAACAGTTTTGCTCCTCAATGAGCCACGTACAGCTAAACTAAGCTATTCTGATGTTTTGAAGCATTTTTGCTGGAAATTGACTTCTCTTTAAGGCATAAAAAGTGACTATCGCAGAAAGATATTAAGAATCTCCAAGAATTTTTTTTTTAACCAGTTTGAAACAAGGCAAATCCTTAGGAAAATTTTTTATTTGTTGGAAAGGTTGTTTTTTTGTTCAAACAAGTCATATGAGACAATTGTTACAGGAAACTGTTTTGCTCCTCAAATGAGCCATTTACAGCTAAACTAAACTATTGTGGTATTTTGAAACATTTTTGCTGGAAATAGGGATAAACTTC
The DNA here is from genome assembly GCA_965261215.1 of Ekhidna sp. Classification (GTDB taxonomy): domain Bacteria; phylum Bacteroidota; class Bacteroidia; order Cytophagales; family Cyclobacteriaceae; genus Ekhidna. The sequence continues at coordinate 36,165 of CBDHDT010000198.1, read as the reverse complement.
TCATTAAGGTCTAAAAAGTGATTATATCAGAAAAAAGCTAAGAATTACCCAGAAAGTTATTTTTCCTCAACGTATTTGAAACAGGGCAAATCCAGAGGAAAGATTTTGATTTGATGAAAGCGATTTTTTAGGTCAAACTAGTTAAATCGGACAAATATTTACGAAAACAGTTTTGCTCCTCAAAATGAGCCTCACACAGCTAAACTAAACTTTTCTAGTGTTTTGAAGTATTTTTGCCAGAAATTGACAAAAATCTTCTCTTTGTGGTCTAAAAAGTGACTATCTCTTAAAGAACTAAGAATCACACGGAATATTGTTGTTTTTTTCAACGAGTTTAAAATGGGAAAAATACTGAGGAAATACTTTGATTTGATACAAACAACTTTTTTTGTTCAAACATGAAATGGAACAGATATCCGAAAACTGTTTTGCTCCTCAAAATTAGCTATATTAAGCTAAACTAAGCTTTTCTAGTGTGAAGCATTTTTGCCAGAAATTGACAATAAACCTCTTTTTGTTCTAAATATGACTATCTCAGAAAGAACTAAGAATCAGCTTAGAGTTGTTGATTTTCAACAAGTTTGAAATGGCGCAAATCCTGGAGAAATGTTTTGATTTGCTGGAAATGATTTTTTTTGGTCCAACGTGTGAAATTAGACAAAAATTACCGAAAACAGTTTTACTCCTAAAAATGAGCCACATTGAGCCAAACTAAGCTTTTCTAGTGTTTTGAAGCATTTTCACCCGAAATTGACATGAACTTCTCTTTTAGGCCAAAAAAGAGACTGTTATTTCTCAGAAAGAAGCTAAGAATTACCCTGAAAGTTATTTTCTCTCAACGAGTTTGTAACAGAGCAAATGCTGAGGAAATGTTTTGATTACTTGGAAATGACTTTTTTTGGTCAACCAGTGAAACGGAATGAATATTTCAGAAAACAGTTTTGCTCCTTAAAATGAGCAACAAACAGCGGAGCTAAGCTTTCATGGTGTTTTGAAGTATTTTCGCCGGAAATTAAAAAACTTCTATTTTATGACTAAAAACCACTATTTCAGAAAGAAAATAAGAATGCCACAGAAAGTTATTTTTTAACAACGCGTTTGAAAAGGGCAATTCCTGAGGATATGTTTTGAGTTAATAGAACAAATGTTTATGTTCAAACAACAGAATCGGGACAAATATTACCGAAACAATTATGCTCCTCAAAATGAGCCACATTGATCTGAACTAAGCTTTTCAAGGGGTTTGAAGCATTTTTGCCGGAAATTGATAAAAAAAAATTCTCTTTAAGGTCTAAAAAGTACCCAGAAAGATATTTTTTCTCTATGAGTTTGAAACCAAGAAAATCCAGAGGTTAAGGTTTTTATTTGATGGAAACAACTGTTTTTGGTCAAAAATTCAAATGGGACAAATATTATCGAAAACAGTTTTGCCCCTCAAAATGAGCCACGTACAGCTAAATAAAGCTCTTCTGGTATTTGAAGTATTTTCTCCGAAATTGGCAAAAAACTTCTCTTTAAGGTCTAAACATGAATATCTCAGAAAGAAGCTAAGAATTTCCCAGAAAGTTATTCTTTTCGCAATGGGTTTGAAACAGGTCAAATCCTGAGGAAAAGTTTAGATTTGATGGAAACAAATTTTAGGTCAAACTAGTGCAACGGGAAAAATATTTCCGAAAACTGTTCTGCTCCTCAATATGAGCCACATACAGCTGAACTATACTTTCCTGGTATTTGAAACATTTTCGCCGAAAATTGACAAAAAAATTCTCTTTAAGGTCTAAAAAGTGACTATCTCTGAAAGAATTACACAAGAGTTATTTTTTCTCAATGAGTTTGAAATGGAGCAAATCCAGAGGAAATGTTTTGTTGATGGAAACGGGATTTTTTGGTCAAGCAAGTGAAATGGGACAAATATTACGGAATCAGTTTTGCTCCTCAAAATGAGCCATATACAGCTATACTAGTGTTTGAAGCATTTTCGCCAGAAATTGGCAAAAAAGGTCTAAAAAGTGACTATCTCAGAAAGAACTAAGAATCAGCCATAAAGTTGTTGTTTTTTCAACGAGTTTGAAATGATAGAAATCCTCAGGAAATGTTTTGATTTGATGGAAATAATTTTGGGGGGTCAAACAGAAATGGGACAAATATTATAGAAAACAGTTTTGCTCCTCAAAATGAGCCACATACAGCTGAACTAAGTTTTCCTGGTGTTTTGAAGAATTTCGCCGGAAATTTACAAAAAAAATTCACTTTAAGGTCCAAAAAGTGACTATCTCAGAGAGAAGCTAACAATTACCAAGAAATTTATTTTTTCTCTACGAGTTTGAAATGGAGCATATCCTGTGAAAAAGTTTTGATTTGATGGAAACAGATTTTTTTGGTCAAACAAGTCAAACGGGACAAATATTATTGAAAAAAGTTTTTCTCATCAAAATGAGCCATATACCATAGGATGCTAAGCTTAGTAAAATATTGTATTATATTTAAAAGTTTTATCATCTCATCGCTAGTTGATTCCTGAATTCACCTCCTTGGTCTGTAGTAAGAACATTAGGAATTCCCATTCTCATGAAGACCTATGACAGAAATTGAAGTATGCTTCATGTTAATCCCATGTTACTATAGCTATATGCACATTCACAATCATGGTTATGTGACGAATGGTATAATTATATTGAGTATTATTTAACTATTAAGCACATTATTATTATAATTCCTTAATACTAATTGTTTAATACTACAAATAAACTCAATTCTTCATTGTGTATTTATAACTTCAATTTATAAAACTTTCCTTGAAAAGTGCATTAGCTACTCCAGGTCCTCTTTTGTAGATAAAGGGATTGCTTCCACCCAGTTTGTGAAGTAATCACAAAGTGAGAGCATACATATATATCAATTCCCTACCTTTGATGGTGGTATAATTGGTCCTATAAAATAGATCCCAAGGAACCAAGGGAAATGAACTGCAACTGGATGTAACTTAGGTCTCGTAATCGAAAATTTCTGATTATTTCTTTGACATTCATCACAAGTGGAAACCTGCAACATAGGGGAGAATAGTAGCAACTATTTATATAGCCAGCAAGAATGAACATTACTGGAACAGAATTCTGAAATGAAGTTCAACAGTAATACTAAAAACATACAATCTTTTGTACATCTTTGGTTATACGCTTCCAATAAAATCTTTCCGTGATATGATAGATGGGTTATCTTTACCGCCATGTCATTATGTAGAATCAACATGGCAAGCTTTGAGGATTCTATGCCTTTCTGTTGAGCCCTGAATATACTTCACCTCCTGTATAATCTTAAAGAAAAGAAGAAAGAAAAAACTGTCTAGCTAGTGTTGATTATCACAAAGAAAATTAAACATCCACTGATCTAGTTAAAATGTGTTTTTCTCTTCTTCAGTAGTCTTCTTTCCATTGAAATAAAAAACTTCACCATCTGTAATTCTGGGTACTCCTGCCTGTCTTTGAAAGGTTCTCTTCAAATTTTCTGAGTAGCATCTGAATAGGTTCTCTCCTCAAGCAGAAATATGACAGCTAAGTCCGTCTCATCAGACATATCTAATAACATGGCTCACTAGCTAGCAAAATCCTTGTAACAGATTCCTGCTCAAAATGTTTGCCACAAGGATTTTTCTGCGTACATATTCTGAGACGGCTGCTTTTTTGTTCGGGCAGACAAAAAAAATACTCGGATGAGATTTGTATTTGAAGGCACCAAAACAGTTCTCTCACAAATTTCTCTACCGCTAGAGGTAGTCTCGCACTCCACTAGGACGCTTGCTTGAGCAATACTGTACTCCACTGCTGAGAGATAGCTAGCAACACTGGCTTGTAACAGCTGTAAAAAAGACCGTACTGAAGAAGGACCAAATATAGCGGGGAAGGACTAAATATTCCGCCTTATTTGGTCCAGTCGGACCCAATATTACCCGAACCAAATATGTCCTGACAAACCCTTTTGTTCCACCCTCTGGGTCTGTCAGTCCATACCAGCACATGAACCAAGTACTATTGTTCCATCCCATGGGTCTACCAGTCAATCTCAGCCTGACTCGTGAGTCAGCTCTTTTTGTGTTCTTTTAAATCATGTAGTTTGGCAAACAAATTAAATAAATTTCAATCATTTGTGCGGCATCACAATCATATAATTGTATATACAACAACATGATTATCACATTACATCATCCCAGTAGCATCAATATTTACAGAAAAAGACAGGAAATCCTGTGGTGGTGGTGTTTTGCTTGCGATTGACAAATTCATATCATCTAGAGCCCTGCCTACCCCAAGTGACATCGAGGTGGCTTCAGTTGAGGTGAAATGTCTATGTACATAACTCACTGCTTTGGATAGTGAAAGTGTAATTTTACTGGGTGACTACAATCAATCAACCTAGTAAAAACTGGCAAACTCTTTCAGCCCAACATGAGGTCTCATATCTTTTGTAAATTCATTTATGAACATGGCATGGCACAACATGTCAAGAACCTACCCGCAATAAAGAAACATCTTGGATCTAATATTAACAAATACTCTGAGCAGATATATACAGAATGTAAGTGAAAACAAGTAAACTCTCCAATCACAACCGATCACTTCCCTTATTTTTTCATTTTGGAGAGCCAAGTATGTTTGGCTCCAAAAAAAGTATTGAAATGGCTATTCCAAAACTGATTTAGAGTGTCTTAACTAACTTTTGGATTTGGATTACGGAAATTGTCTTGACGCAATAGATGTGGAGGTAGTATGGCTATTCTTTAAGAAAATCATCATGAAGGCAGATCAATAGTATACTCCTAGAGAGAAATTAAGTGTCCATAGATTAAGCATAAGCTGCACCTTATCCACAGTCTATGGGAAAAGACAAAGACCAACCCCTCAACAACAAACTTAGAGAAACTAGCAGCTTTAAGAATTTTCAATGTGTGCAGAAATGGAGGAAGCAAAAAGAAATTTGAAGCTGATCTAGTAAAGAATATTAGACACATGGCCAAATTATATAAAGACATTAGAAGCCTATAGAACATTGACAGTTATCTAGGCATTATGGACCATAACATAGATTCTGCTACTTCAAACGTAGAAAAAGTGACATTACTTAAGTATATTTTCGGTCTTTTTTGCATCAAGCTCCTTTATCCTTTCACCACTGCAGAACATCTCAACTCCAGTTGACATGATGAGTGACATCACTCTATCAGAAGAGGAGATCTTCAAGGCCCTGACGAGAAATCCTTTCAAGCCTATGGGAATTGATGGTATCAACCAAAAAATACTAAAACTCTGTGCTTTACCTCCTCACTTACTATTTCACCACCTTTTTCTCTCTATGTTTTACCCAGCATTGCCTACTGGCCAAATGTACATAAAATTACTCCAATCTTCAAAAGTGGTGACAGGGTTTTGGTAAACAACTACAGGCCAATATCGCTTCTCTACTCCACCAGTAAAGTTCTTGAGCATCTAGTCTGTGATAAAATTTGTGCTGTTTGCAGCGGCTGTTATTATTCATAAAATCTATACTGAATAGTATACAAGGGAAATCACAGTTGGACATAGTATATATAGATATAAGAAGGGCTTTCGACAGTGTATACATGAGTTGCTTGGAAACTACACAACGCTGGCATAGTGGGAGACTTTTGGAATTTCTTTAAAGACTATTGACTCTCAGTCTCTAAAAGGTCTTCTGCTCATGCCATGTTGGAGCACATTCAGTCAAAACCATATTGATCACTTATAACAGACAGTGAAGAATATGGAACTCACTGCCACCACTCGACGGCAACCTACAATCAAAACTCTTTACCACAAGATAATTGCTTTCTTCTGGATCATTTCACCCAAAATTTCAACTCTGATCTCACCTGCATGCTACATTTCACATGACCATGTGCAAAATGTACTCGGTCACCCCTAGCAATAAGCATTGCATATGGCACCTCAGTCTGCTGTAAAATCAAATATAACTATTATTATAAATTTGAGAATTAATTTATGGCGGGGAGGATACCTGGAATGCGCCATTTTTCTTCCTTTTCATATTTTTTTTTACCGTATCTTTGAACCCATTCATGCTATGGTCCTGATTTATATTCCAAAATGTAGCCCGTTCAATATGATTTCTAATGTTATGGATTAACTTGCCATACATGCATTTATTTATAAACTGCAAGTTGAAATGTATCTCAACTCAACAGGCCAGAATAGCAAAAAAAATTAATCGGTCCAGCATAAGGTGTTTATTGGGTGATCTTCCCGTGGTTGCTAATCAACATTCATTACATCTTGGAAAAGCCCGCCCATTTAGTTTTTATTATTATTATTATTATTGGCAATTAATGCTAATTTTTTCCAAACCTAAGCTTGACAGCTTCACAAACACCCAGGGTATAATTAAATCATTGGCTTTTTCATCATGGTTAAGTAATGCCACCTAAGCACACTACAACTTTCAGCTTGTTTTGGATATTCCTGTAAGCAGGCTCCTTCCCAAGAGTCGGTGCCCAGATTTTGTGGTAGATAACTTTGGTGTTGTGTTGTTGAAAAGTTATATGACACAGTATTTGGACACCCACAAAACTTTTGAGACAGTGCAAAACTAATCAACACAACAACACCATGTGAATCTGATTCATATATATCACTGCTAAGGGCTTTGGGAATTCACACAAACTTGGGGACACAAATTTTTTTGTGACCTTGATGTTGGTGCATGCATCTTCTAAGAAAATGTGCCTATGGAGACATTCAATATATCATTTGAAAGCATACAGAATAAGAAACAATGTGGTACTAAAATTACTGGCAACAGAAGTAAGGGAAAAGTCATGATGATAAGAAATGTGATAATCTTTTGGGGGAAGTTTCGAGGTTATAACCTCAAGTCCCCCTTACTAATTAAACATTCTCACTAATATACATCCTAATATATATCATAATAAAAAATTATGGGAGATTGTTAGTTAGAATAGTTAAGTATCATCTAATGGTTGTGGTGTAAATGGATTTAGTCCGGTTTCCTTTTTTTCCTTTTTTTTTTTTTGATGGGTCAATCCAACAGAGTATTATTGCACTAATGTATACATAATCATATGTATTCATGAGCAGGATAGTCTGCTTATACATCAATGATTAATGATTTAATAGTGTGACTAGAAATGAAGTGTGTCAGATGAAGTCACCATTTTTGTCTCATGTATATATGTATGAAAAAACAAAAAGCAGCCCGGAAAGCAGAATTAGAAAAGATGAGAGAGCGTTATTGGAAGACAGGAAAGAAACAAAACAAAGAATGATATATACAAAAATTTTGCTGTTCCAGTGAAGGATTCCATGACAAGCATTAATAATATAGTTTCACGGTGAGAGTATGATTTTATGCTTTACTGTGTTGTTATGTTGGGAGGGTTCATTTCGACTGCTTTTTTTACTGCCACATCCATTAATAGATAAATAATAGCAAAAAAAACACATTGTTCAGAAGTAAAACAGGGGTACTATGCCGTGAAAGCTATATAGCATCGGATCAACAGCCATAGAAAATATGTTCTATAATCATCTTGTTCTGATTTCATTCAGCAATAAAATTTGTATAAAAATTTGTATAAAGTCTAGTTCAGGCCAACATAGATGTGTTGAGGACAATTTCCAGCTGTTTTTATACACAGATCATGGAGGAATGTAAGAGGAACAAGTTTCACCAGAAAGACAACACAGATTGTTCACCACAACCACAATAATGTGTAACAAAATCAAGTGCAATGAAAAATGTAAAGCTATATATAGCTAATTCAAGAGATAAAGATGAGTTGTATTTGATCATATGAAATGTGATGGTAAGCATAATAAAGATGAAGGTTACAAAAAGAGAAGGGAAAGCCCAGAGCTTGATGACATGCATACTTGCAAAATATCATAATAATTTATACTATTTACCATGCACAGAAATACACCTCATGGCTAGTATCCAGTTCAAGGGATGTTCCGGAGTTCATTGGTGTATGTCATCTGACCTTGGGAGAATTCATCTTCCAGTTACTAAATTCAATGTTTTATTGATAATCACTGAAGATGGACATTTTTTACATTAGTTCATAATATACAGCATATTATACACTTACCTTACCATTGAGGCAATTGATGCTATCCCACTCAATGAATCAAATATAGCACCGGATTTCATTGCAAGGTCTACTATAGCACCAGGCACTAACGCTCACCCGTATGACCATCTTTTTACACGGAGTTAAATCATTGGTCCTACTCTAATATCTAAGGTTAAATCAACCTGGAAGAAATTCATTAGTATTATTGCTTGAGAGACTTATGACATATAAACATCAAGGTGCCCAGATCACAATAAAAATGCAAAGTTGTTACTTCTGAAGGTCTGCATCTTCATGCAGCCTGTAATAAAATTTAATCTTCTAACTGCTGAGTCTGTTGATGACCATTACAACACTGCAGCACATGAATGATACATGCATATAACTAGTTAGAAAAAAATATAGTCAAAAATAATGAATTGGACTGCCTGTTGTGGCCATGTGGGTGGGGAGCCAAACAGCAGAACCTTCTTCTATTGCCAACACTTCACTAGCCAACACACAATACACCTGCCCACTTCCACCATCACATCATTACCCATTCCCTCAACTCCCTTTCCAAACAACAATGCCACTTCCCCAGTCACACATCCAACACCTCCTCTTGTTCTGAAGTAAACCAGTTGACCTTGTCCTCAACCTAACATCAACCTCACTCTAGCTCTGCAATAACCTGATATACTTCTCTGTTCCATCATCCTTTCCAACCTGTACCAAACTCAAGTTTCTCTTAATCTCTACCTCCTCCCAATCACATAAATTTCTCTCCAAATCTCACATCTCTCTCATACTTCTCAACGGGTGGGGGGGGGGGGGGGGGTGGGAGGAGATCACAGAAATTGCGTGGGCGGACGGCAAATTTCTGTGATCTCGTCTCTTCTCAGCACCATAACTCAGGGGGGTTTCACCGTTAAAAAAATTTCGACTCGTCAGTATCACAGCTAAGTATCTCAGACCAATTTGGGGGGGCGTCGGTCAAAGCGCCTTCGAGTTATCTTTGCGCCTTCGAGTTATCTTTGCCACAAATTAGGAAGTGCAATTTTTTTGAGTGACCATTGCGTGTTTGGATATATCTACTAAAAAAAAGATGCCTATAGAGACTTTTTATATATCATCTTAAAGCACACACAATAAGCAACAAGCTGGTATAATAATTATTTGCACAGAAGAAAGGGGAAAAAAGTTATGACAGCTACAAATTGTGTTCAAAAAAAAAATTCAGTTTTTTTCAGGTCTTGTCCTCCCTTAAAAGGTAGAAATTAGAATAGTTCGAGGGAGGGGGTAAAAGGCAACATTTATCACAAGGCTAATGAAGGTGAAAAGTGCCTGAGTAGGAGGAGACAAATCCCTCAATAGGAAACCCAGAAGAAGGTCCTGAGCATTGTCTGTAAGGGAGAGATCTATCCATGTCAATGAATGGGTGAGAGTTCATAACTTTGAAATCCTTAAAAAAGAAAGTGTCATGGGTTAGAGCAAGCATAATTAATGTGCTATCTTCGTGAACTGACTACCGATCTAGTGGAGCCTGAACAGAAGTTTACATAGTTACGAATCCTATAATTAGAGTCCTCCATGATCTGACAAATATATGTCAAATAATTCATATTCCATTAACAATGGCAGTAGTTGAGGCTAATCAGTCGTCCTTTGTAATCAGAATTAAAGTCTCTAAATATAGCTATATACAAGAATGCTACCAGCTTTCAATAACTTTACCTTTCAATAACTGTGCATAACTGAGGGTTTTAATTTTAATTCCCGTGTTTACAACTACTTCCGGGAAAATAAGCGATTGGGTTGCCGTTACGCCCCTGCAGCTATCACTTGGTAAGAACTTCTAGCAACCATGAATTTGTTGCAGCTGTGCTGTACACTCCTCATTTCTACCGCTGTATACAGTCAAGAGAACACTAGCAACTCTTCGAGCTGTGATAAAGGCGACCGCAGAATCAAGCTCCATTTACTCAACATTCTACCCTTTCCAGGTGGCAGGTCCGACTCTGGTTGGGACAGGGCTTACGAGCTAATCCCTGCAGCGCAGTTAGCAGCAGACCACATCAACAAAGCCAATAACTCAAACTTCCTGCAAGGCTACAAGCTAGAACTGGTTTCTGTGGACTCAGAGGGATGTGGAATCAGTAACATCAATAAAGGATTGGTGAACACCTTTGCTCGTGTGTTGGATCCAAAGCACTCCCTGAATGTAGTGGGGATGGCTGGCTTGTTCTGTTCCTCTGTTACTGGTGTACTTGCTTCCATCTTTAGCTTCCCTAACGTAACCTACTTGCAGGTGGCTGGTTCTACTACCCCAGCCCACCGTAATTTCACTCAGTTCCCTTGGCTTGTCCATCTCATTTCCTCCTCCACTGTATTTAATGATGCAGTTTTTGCATTGATGAAGACCTTTGGTTGGCAGAAGATTGGCTTGATTCATGACTCCATCGGTATCTTCTTCTTATCAATTGCCAATGATTTTGTGGATCGGATCAGATTATCCACAGATTTCAACCTCACAGCTAGAATCCCTGTGACAGTCAATAGTATCGGTGGCACTTTCACAAATTTGATAAATAGTGGAACAAGGATTATTCTAGTCGTGGGAAATATTCCAGAATCAGTGAAGTTCATGTGCAGAGCATACCAGCAAAATGCATACTACCCTGGTTATGTCTATATTATTCTGTCAAGACCACTTATTGATTTCATATCCAACACTCAACTCACAGACTGTACTCAAAGCCAGATCAGAGACATACTTGAAGGTGCGATTATTGTCGATTATGGTCTGGTTTCTGGGAGCACCTCCAAATTGGTCTCAAACTTAACTTATGCCGAATATTATCAGGAGTACCTCATTCGACTGTCAGAAATGGAATCCACTAAGAATGTTACATTAGATAAGGACAATGTATATGCTAACAGCATGTATGATGAAGTGTGGGCATTTGCATTGGCTCTGAAAGCTTCTTTTGGGAAGACGGAAGGCATCATCAACCTCAAAAACCTATCAACGGAGCACACCAGACAATTTGCTGAAATAATGAAGAGTAACTTAGTTGAAATTACCTTCCAGGGTGCAAGTGGGTATATCAAGTTTGACGAACAACAAGAAGATAACAGTGAAGTGAGAATATACCAAGTTATCAATGGTTCCCAAGAGCAAATAGGGAAATATGACAAAGATCTAAATGACAGCATAATTCTCCTGAGAGATATTTCTTTACCAGGTGACAGTTTTGAGACAGTAGCTCGTTTTCTGCCATCTTGGCTGTCGATCGTCTTCAACATCATCACAAGCTTCTGTGTTGTGTTCACATCACTGGTACTCTTATTTATGATTGTCTATCGTAGTAGACCAGAAGTGAAGTCATCCAGTTTATATTTGAATCTTTTCATCTTTGCCGGATGCTACATGATCTTCATTGGAGCAGAAATGAGGACGGTGACTAGGGGCTACGCCATTCTTAATGATTCTATCTTCACTCTCACTTGTAACATGGAGGTGTGGTTTGGTAGTACTGGAATGAACCTTATTTTCTCAACCCTCCTTGTTCGTCTTCTTCGTATCAGGAAGATCTTCAAAGCTTATGGGAAAGTGAGTAAATACTGGGGAGACAAATACCTTATCCTGATTGTGCTCCTGCTGTGTTGTGGTGGATTGATCATCCTAGGAATATGGACAATTAACGATACAATAAGAAAGTCTACCACTACTGAGTACATTTTCCAGGGAAAGTCTCCTTACTTTGAGATCCATTCTATCTGCAGCAGCAGAAACTTGGGAATATGGCTGGCTGCTGCCTTCTCTTACTCCGGAATCATCATTGCTATTGTGGCCTCCTTGGCCATTCAGACACGAAAGATAAAACTGATTAACTTCAAGGACACCAAGAAAGTGAACGCCTACATTTTCCTCATCATTATCACACTCTGCATTCTGATGCCGATGTGGTATATTGTGGATACTGTCATTGGAAACGACATTGGAGGACATATCATGATCACTACAGCATTCATAGCTGTTGGGTTCTTGTGTCAGCTCTTCATTTTTGTACCACGTGTGTATGCTACACTATGCAATATCAAAGCAGAAAACTTGGAACGAAAGCATGGGATATCCCTGAACAACATAAAGCCCAGAGCAAGACAATTCTCTGCACTCTAGACACCACTCTTTTTTACAAACATTACTTTACCAAATTTCCAGTAACATAGTATATATATATATATATATGTATAAAATATGAAGCAAAAAAGGTACTTGAGGGTAAATAAATATTGTATTGTCATGTGTAAACATGCTAATTCCCATTTGTATCTTCAAATTGTACTTCTTCTTTCTCAGTGAACCCATCAACAAATTCTTCCATTACTTGCTCTGGAATGGTTTCCTCTTCTTCCTGCGCTCCATTGCTCCAATCAACATCCTCAGAGGAAGTCTCCTTGCTTGTTATGCTCATGGGATCCATCTATGATGTTATTATAGGCACAAAAATGACAAATGTGTATATATACCTTGAAAGAGTAAATGTTTCAGTGAATATACTATAAGGACACTATTATATTATTATTATAAACACATGTAGGGAAGAGGACAGGGGCTTTGAATGGAAGATCACCACCAGGAACACGAGTGTGTGTTGCTATGTTCACAAGTATTGCCCTGTTCACAATGGTCAGTACACTTATTGGAGAACCTCGCAACCCGAAGCTTCTTTTTTTTTACATTTCTCTAGGTATTTCTTGAGATTTGACATCACTATGAAGGACTTTCATCCTTCTTCCTGACATGATTTCTTATATCAGCCTGTCTGGACATAGTCATTGTTCAGAGACTTCTGCTGCCTCATGGAACACTCAATCTGATGGTGTCTTGCTCTACTTCTACAAGAAACCTGTTGTTATCTTGAGTGGTGCTGATCATGCCTTACCCTAAGCCTTTGTACCCAAACGGTTCTTGAGTCGTTTGGCTGGCTCCTGCAAATTGAGATCTGCTGGGCTATTATAACGTTCATCTTTCTCTCAAAAAGCAAGAATGTGAATAGCATGTCACCATATGGCTCAGTGAATGTTTATCACATTGTGTGAATGTGATAGTTTTATGTGGGAGAAGATAAAGTTTCATGCACGCACACTTCACAACCTACCTAAGTCATCAATAATCCATATCTTTCCTAAGTATTCTCTTTTGGTTACAATATTGTGGAGTGTATATATATATAAGGATTTGTCATACCAACGATACTTTGAAGTGTGTATGTCAAGTATGTGAGATCATGTGGCAAAACGACACCTCAATGTTTGTAAACATATCATAGTATAATCTGATACTTCTTCGCCAAATCCAACGTTGGGTGTTAAAAGTTGGAGGGTGGGGGAAGGGATGGGAGGGGAGAGGATGGGGAAAAAGTTAGACAAGCTGACTAGAACTAATCAAATGCCCAAGTATATTGAAATGACGTCAAAAGATCCACAACATGTGAAACAATTTAAGGAAAATATTTGGTAGGCATTTATCGTTCCCGATGCTACATACGTGCATGTACACATAACTGCCATAAAGGGCCAAGGTGATTAGGACTTGTTTGATAAGGACACACAATTTGATATGTTGTTTGATATAGATAGAGAATTTGATACGTTGTTTGATATGGAGATAGAGTTTGATATGTGTTGGTGGTCACATGATAGATTCGTGGCATGCTTATTGTTGCATTGGAGGCTCTGCTCTAAGCCTTTTCAATGTTAGAAACAATGCACTGCACACACCTCATGAGGGTATGTAACGCAAATGTGTTCTTAGGAGTCTGAGTCAGGCCCAGAGATTCTGTACAATCTTTTATGTCAAAAACTTTGGACTGTGTATCTCACTGAAGATACTACAACTGGCGACGAGGATGGGATGGTCACTCAGGCAAGAACACACGACACAGTCGGACCATTTCATGGAGAAACTGACTCTCTGAAGGCATACGTTGAACATGCCCACATCTACTTCAATGCTAATGAAGTGGCAGAAGACAAACATGCGGCTGTCTTCCCAAATGAATTGGGTGAACGAGCCTATGCAATTCTATGTGATCCGGTAGCACCGGATCTACCCAGGGCAAACATTTTACTGAGATCATTACTTCTCTGGAAAGTCACTATGATCCCAAACCAATTATGATCGCACTGCAATTTTACTTTGATTGACATGACCTGCTCTCAACGGAAGGTGTGTTAAAGTATGTAGCAGTGCTGCAACACCTCGCTATAATTGTAACTTCGGAGCATATCCAAGCGATGCTCTATAAGATGGCCAAAGTCGGACTGGTCACACTATTGACACTGGGTCAGTGCATGGAAAACATTTTACTCTGGTAACAGACCACAAACCATTATAGACAACATTAGGTCCTAGGAACGGGATACCTACTGTGGCTGCTTTGAGACTACAGAGATGGGCCATCATTCTGCCTGCCAACCTAACATTACACCATGCAGTTCAAGTCTACCTCGGCCCATGCCAATGCTAATAATCGGACTATCCAGATTGCCTCGGAACGACAACTCCACCATTGGACTCCATACAGAAGCAAGCATTTTTAATAATGCTCATATTGATTGTCTCCCAGTTACATCCAGCCAAGTGAAACAAGCTATATCTACTGATGCAATACTCAGCACAGTTGTGGGGTACACCAAGAATGGTTGGCCATACGTCGTCCCAGTTACATCCAGCCAAGTGACACAAGCTACGTCTATTGATGCAACATACAACACAGTTGTGGGGTACACCAAGAATGGTTGGCCATACGTCGTCCCAGTTACATCCAGCCAAGTGACACAAGCTACGTCTATTGATGCAACATACAACACAGTTGTGGGGTACACCAAGAAGGTTGGCCATACTTAGTCCCTGGAGTGATGAAACTATTTCACATCAGCGCACAGAGCTTACTATCAATGCAGACACATTACTCTAGATAACTTGTGCTTTGGTTCCAGTTGAACTCCAGGGAAAGTTGTTGCAAGAGCTTCACAGCAATAATCCAGGGATTATCTATATGAAGAGGTAGCCAGAAGCTATGTCTGGTGGCCCAAACTCTATCACCACATTGAAGAACGGTAAACAGTTGTGTTCCGTGACAGGAATCGAAGGATGTCCTAGCTGTTACATTGCTACACCCCTGGGTTTGACCTCCCAAACATTGGCAAAGCCTTCATATCGATTTTTCAGGCCCTTTTTGTGGCAACATGTTCTTCATATTAGTCGATGCTCACTCAAAATAGCCAGAAGTATATGAGATGACCTCTACAACTTCACTCAGCATAATTTTGGTGTTATAACGGATTTTCTGTGTATGGCCTTCCACTACAAATTATGTCTGACAACGGACCACAGTTCAGGTCAAATGATTTCGCAACTTTTCTCAAGAGTAATGGGGCCAGGTATATTTGATCCGCCCTGTACAATCTTCCTCAACCGGAATAGCGGACCGCTTCTTTCTTCAAAACTTTCAAACAAGCCATGCAAGCAGGTGATCGTTCGAGAATACCAAATAAGCAGATCCTTTCCAATTCCTTCTGGGTTATAGATCCACACCTCACGCTACTACCAATCACACACCAAGTTCCCTATTCTTTCAGCATGAACTTCATACTCGTCTAGATCTGTTAAAACATACCTGTAAAACTGTTGTTATCGACAACAGGCAAACCAAGTTCAGGCCAGAGACCAACATGCCAGAGCATGTGAATTATCTTGGTGAGAAGGTGATGGCAATGAATTACACTCCAGAAAGTACTTCAAAGTGAAAGCCAGGCACCGTCATCAAGAAGAAAGGACCCTATCATATTTGGTGAAGGCAACATCTCTTGACGAGTGGAAGAGATATGTACACCAACTCAGAAAGCTAGGAGAATCAGCTGAATTAACTTACAATCCATTGGCAGTCAACTAGACCCTCGAAGCCTTCTTATTTGAGACAGAATCACCTTGTCCATCTGAAGCACTGGTTACAACCGTGATTGGCGGCCAAACTGAGCAGATTGAACTAGCCACAAGGACCATGCCTGAAGATCGTTGGTGGGTACATAGCCACCAGAATACTATGGACATTATATATATATATACATATATGGTATATTTTTGTTCAGTTGGGAAGGAGTGTGGTAGTCACATGCTTATTTGCGGCTGTTGGTTACTGCAATATACCCACCTGCATTCACACTTACTCATACCATGAATATTGTTGCATTGGAGGCTCTGCTCCAATCCTCCTCTTAAAGACAATGCCACCACACACACACACACCATGAGGGTGTATAACACATAAACTTGTTCTTTGGAGTCAGGCCAAGAGATTCTTAATGTCAATAAGTTTGTATTGTAAATCCCACTGAAGATACTACAACATGGATACATATTATGCTGCTAAATGTGCACTCATAAACCATCCTAACCACCTCATCTACTTCTACAGATTTCATTATCTGCAGTGCTTACTATTTTCAGTTCATTTTGCTCGGGATACCTCCATGGCTTAAAGTCTGGTCTGTGCTTGGACTTCCACACTTCGTACTTGCGTGAAGCATTAATTAACTTCTTGAATACCTGTACAAAGATGAAGAATATTTTTCCAGTAAAGATATCTTATAGTAAAGACAGTTTATAAATAAAATACAGAGCATTATTTTACAAAAATATTGTTAAGAGTATTCAGGGCCTCATACACAAACCATAGATAGTAGACGAGAGGAATTGGAAACTTAATCAACAAATTTGCTACAGAATGCACATTTTATATGTCACTTGTGGAGTGAAGGGGCATGTTTGGAATTTCACACTTTCAAAAAATGTGTCAAACAAAGGAGAGATTCTTGACCATTCAGCAGACAAGAAAATTAGTTGCTAAGAAGAACCCGACTATAAAGAGGGAGAGGACAGATCTACAGTACTTTCTGTGGCAGAGAAATGATTATAAGGCAGGACATTGTGACTTATGCAGTCAAATATTTGTTCAGTAATTGGGTATAAGGTCAGTGATGAAAGTAAGGAGGGCTGGAGGTAGCTGCCATTAGTTAGGCTTGTTGTACCCATATCTACCTCTGAAAGCAACTAGTATAACGTCCAAGATATGCGCCCTCATCTACATGTAAGTCCATGTATTTAGGTAGGAGGGAATATAATGTAAAATCTGATTTGTACATTTTTTACAACTTCTATTATAGTTGTGTGCTCTCCAGTAGAAGCCATCTTGGTCTCATTGACATGAGTGGAATTTATGCCACCTCTCTATATGAGAGGGTGCATTGCATAAAAAAGTAGAATCTGACACAATATTCAGACATCATGCATCATTTCTACTTGCAGATATCTAGGAAATTCTGACTATGTCATACAAATAATACAGTACCTACCTAGTACAGATGGTAATGATATCCTCTCCAATCGCTCAACACTCTCGGCAGATGAAGAGGGTCCTCTGCACTATCAGGTATGCCATAGGGAAACTGAAACGACGGGTACACCACCTCAAAGAAAAAAATGATTGATGCACTCTATAACTTCTGTGAGGACACAGAGGAAGTTGAGGAGGGTCAAGACGGTCAAAAAGGCATAGCCAGTGAGGAGCTTCAGTTGGACTGGACCAAGTTATGTGACCGCAGAGGGCTCCACCACATATGAACTGAGTTTTACGCTTTATTGCACTCCATAGAAATAGTTACAAACTCTAACATGAAAAGGGAAAATATGAGAGCAATGGAGGAAGGCTTCTCCGAGACACTAAAGTCCAAAGTAATGCAGGATGTTGACGTCCTTCTATCCTGTAGGATACTGTGTGAAGCAATATGTCTGTGGAAGCCGATACTGCTGTGGAATGCCTCGACCATATTACTGAACAATATGTTACAGTTCGTGGTTTTGCATTTGCTGCTTCGTGGCTGGAGTAGTACAAGTTAATGAAACCATAAGAGTAGCTTGTTGAAACATAAGATATATTCTATTCTCTATTGTTAGTCTCACGTGCCTGACTCTTTACCAATCGCTATGCGGAATAATGGTCTGAGGAGACTTGACATGTTTATGTGCGCACCAGGGATGTAGAGGCTACTCAAGTCACATGCTCAAGGAATTTTAATCAAGTTCAGGGAATGTAATGTTTTAAGCCTGACACACTGCACTAAGCAAGGGACGGGTACGAGACTAGCTATATCTGCATTGCTGCATTTCTTTTAGAAGCCAGAGACATGAGGTATCCTCGGTGTTTGCAGGAGCTACGTGATGCAAGAAAAAGACGGAGGCTATATATGGACTGTCCTCCAGTATTGTGCTGAATATTCTTATGGAAGAGTCAACAAGACCGGGGGTTGGTATACATGATTCCATCAAGAGGCTCTTGGCATAGTAGGGCCTTTCATTGTAAAACTTGCTATATACTATGGATTTGAAAAGATCTCTAAAGTGAAAGAAAACCTGTAGCAGGTGGAAATAAAACTAAAGCAAAAGCTTACTGCTGCTGCAACAAGCCTAAATCTTATCCCACAGCTTGAACTCTCTGCAGGTTAGAAACAATAGCCATTTAATCTTTGCTACAAGTTGGATCTCAGGGTTTTTTTTAGGGCAACAATTATTGATCAGTCATTCTCAACTTCCCATTCATCAATTCAGGAGCAAGAAGAAAGTGAATTGATCTCTAGTGATCCTAGTCATGAGCAGCAGCAGCTCACCCCATGCAAGAGAAAGAGGAACCAGAGCCCATCTGATAGCAAGAGAAAGAGGCAACATATATGTACACCAGTTCGTCATGTGATCTCATCAATAGTTGTTCAGTCATCAGCTGTTGCTGTAAATTAATTAAGAATCATACGACTGTGTTTCATATTTATATTTTTAGGTTGTGGTGAAATGCCATCCTAGTTCAGAGCACACCTCAGTCAGTCACTTTCTTAGAAAGGTTGGATCGAGTGTAGGGAGAAAGAAACCTCCAGAATAAAAAAGAAAAATATATATATTGGAAGAAATTGCAAAATTAATCTGTAAAGATCTGAAACAGATTTTCAGAAAGGACACGAATTCCATATTGTGTGAAAGCTCATCAGAGGCTTTGAAGTCATTTGCATGGATGATTTGTTGGAAGAATTACTCAATTGATGGCAGAATGTGTGAAATGGAAGCAAAGGAAAGTGTTGATGAAAGAAAAAAATTATTCTGAGGATGATTGGTCGGTGTGCTGCAATCTTGCTTTGTCAGTGAAAAGAGCACTTGAATCTGTTTCAGCAAATTATTTCTACTGTACTTTACTTTACTCCAGACATGCACCTGTGCAGGTGGTATCACAATTAGACCTGGTTAGTGGTTACTCTATTTCTATTGTACTTTACTCCAGACATGCAGCTGTGCAGGTGGTATCACAATTAGACATGTTTTCTTCACTCCTTATTTCCACAGTAACCAATAGGGGAAATAAGGTAACAAATAATTAGGTAGATATCTTGAAGTATCTGTGGTTACTTTTAGCAATATTTTGGGGTATACCCTAATAGCAAGTATATATGAGTTTTCTTTCCTATCATTTTCGTTGTAAGCTATTACAGAAGTTGCTACTGTGTATCTCTCACAAGACAGCAATCTTAACCATAAATAATCTTAGGAAATGCAATGATGCTTCTGTTCGTGGAGAAACCTTGTTCCAACAAATGAAATGAGGTTGGTTGTAATAAAAATGGACTGTTCTATTAATGCATATGTGAAATTACTTGTTAGACACAGTCTGCCACAAAAGAAGCAGAATTCACTGGGGTGGACCATGCCACTGATGATAAGATAGTCCCACTGTTATATATTCCATACTCGGTAGCCAGACTATTTACAGTTGCTATGCTGGATTACACTCTGGAAACTGCTTCACTCTAACACCACTAACCCCCTCTCTTCCCCAAAGCAAGGAGGGTGTAATGAACCTGAATAAATGTAATGATTGCTAAAATGCTAATGAGACATCCCATGACCAGCAAAATGGGTATTAATTAGAACTGTATTATCAACACTGACAAACTGTGTGTACTTTGGAATGCAATAAGATTAGTTGATTGATAATTGACAACCACAACATGGTTCTTGGAAGTGTTGAACAATGATCAAATCTCCAATACCCAGTTGATGAGCTGAGAAGGTGCAGACTGAAGTATTTATCTTTGTGATATCAGGACATTCTTGCTATTTCAAGGACCTTAATTAAGGCAGGCAGTATTGACAGGTATTAATGCATTTGTAGGATTCTAAATTTAGCTATCTTTTGTAATGCATTAGTGCTGCATTTAAAATTAGTCTTAATAGGAGTCCTAGCTAGTGGGCTGGCCGATTGTGTCGGCAATGTAAAAAAAATGAGGGCGGGGAGGAGAATTATTAGTGGGTTGATAACTTGAGAAAACACTAAATTCAAAAATGGTTACACGCAAACAATAAGGTAATCCATTAGTCCAACATTTGCATATTTTCCCTAGAGAGCTACCCGCAAATATTTTCCACTACTAATTATACAGTTATTTTATTCCCAAAAGGTATATGTGAAGATAACAATGGTGGTGAAGATTCAAGTTCCTCTGCCCTATCTACATATTCAGATGCTTCCTCTTCCAGCACAGTTTGCAGTTCATCATCAGCAGGATCAATAACGTCTCCCACATATTCATCTCCCTCTGACAGCAGTGACAACCCACTGACAGTTAACGTAAGCTGTGATGCTTTCCTGACATTAAGAGCATTGGGAGTTGATAAGCATGTCAAACCACGTGAAATGAGATTGGATGCTCAAGCCCAGTCATTGAATCTTTTCAACCTCTAAGCTAAGAGCAATTAAATGTCTCACATTTGATGGCAACCCATGCCTACCTGATTTCAATTTTTTTCAGGCAGAGAAGCTGCTACAAAAAGGTGATGATGATAATGTTGTCAGCTCAATTTCTGATCAACTATTTTTCTTCAACAATATTTCAGGTCCCCCTTGAAATACTTCGAAAATGTGAAACAAAACATGAAGAGATGATCTCCATTATATGTGCCAATAGATACGGAAGAGACTACATTACAAATTCCGGTCATTGATGAGAAAAGGGCTCATGCAGACCTGTTCCATCATATTCTGTTTGGAGAACGTGGTTTGCATATTTCCAAAATGATCCAGAAGTGGCCTGTCCGTTTCCCGAAGCTGGAGACGGTGTGGAAGAGGTGGAAGCGGAAGTAGAGACTAGGTAAGCCATCTTGCACCCCCGCTGATTGCACTTCCTGGCTTCCTTGCCAAACTTGATGTGGTAGAAGCACAGGTCTCTGGATGTCGTGCCAGTAGATGAGGGCATTGGTTTGTGAATGGCAGTGATGCCGGTGGTGCTGAACCCAATGGAGCCCGCCTCCATGATGGCGTCGGCCTCCTTGGCCAAAGTCTTGAGCTCAGTCGTGGATGACGCAGCTAGGACGCGACACACTTCCATGGGCAGTTGGGCGAAGAAGATGGCACGAAGGAGGGTCTTGGGATCAGCATTGAGGGACTCCATGTGGCGGAGGAGGCTTGAAGGCTTCCTATCTCCTAGACCTGATAAGGACAGGAGCTCCATGTCGTTGGAAGCCTGGGTCTTCCCAAAGGCACTGATGAGGGCGGCCTTCAGCGCAGTGTACTTGTCGTTGGTGGGGGGGAGAGAGGATTATGGCCTCGACCTCTCCTGCTGTGACATTGTCCAAAGCCGCGACAACATGACTAAACTTGGTCAAGTCTGCTGTGATGACAGGATTGCGGGTTTGGAATTGAGCTTCCACCTGGCAGAACCACACCTCTGTGTGGGTCACTAACCCATGTATAGTGTGGGTCACTATACATGGGTTAGTGACCCACACTATACATGGGTTAGTTACCCACATCTACCCACGAGTCATATCATCACCACCACTCATCACATTCAAATGCACACCACAAACATAACATACAAATACACACAAACAGCAACCCACTTACTAATGAACAACACTCATTATAATCACACCATATTTTCCCAGTACATTACCAAACACAAGAAACCAGAGTGACCCAGTACCGACAGAGCCTTCCCTAACTGGGGAACTAAAACCTGGCATATCTGCAGCAGTGTCTCTCTGCAGCCCAAAAAGGGAAAACTCTGTCGATACATGGTTAGTGACCCACACTATGCATGGGTTAGTGACCCACACTATGCATGGGTTAGTGACCCACACTATGCATGGGTTAGTGACCCACACTATACATGGGTTAGTGACCCACACTATACATGGGTTAATGACCCACACTATACATGGGTTAGTGACCCACTCTATACATGGGTTAGTGACCCACACTATACATGGGTTAGTGACCCACACTATACATGGGTTAGTGACCCACACTATACATGGGTTAGTGACCCACACTATACATGGGTTAGTGACCCACACTATACATGGGTTAGTGACCCACACTATACATGGGTTAGTGACCCACTCTATGCATGGGTTAGTGACCCACACTATACATGGGTTAGTGACCCACACTATACATGGGTTAGTGACCCACACTATACATGGGTTAGTGACCCACACTATACATGGGTTAGTGACCCACACTATACATGGGTTAGTGACCCACACTATACATGGGTTAGTGACCCACACTATGCATGGGTTAGTGACCCACACTATGCATGGGTTAGTGACCCACACTATGCATGGGTTAGTGACCCACACTATGCATGGGTTAGTGACCCACACTATACATGGGTTAGTGACCCACACTATACATGGGTTAGTGACCCACACTCTACATGGGTTAGTGACCCACACTATGCATGGGTTAGTGACCCACACTATACATGGGTTAGTGACCCACACTATGCATGGGTTAGTGACCCACACTATGCATGGGTTAGTGACCCACACTATACATGGGTTAGTGACCCACACTATGCATGGGTTAGTGACCCACACTATGCATGGGTTAGTGACCCACACTATACATGGGTTAGTGACCCACACTATGCATGGGTTAGTGACCCACACTATGCATGGGTTAGTGACCCACACTATACATGGGTTAATGACCCACACTATACATGGGTTAGTGACCCACACTATACATGGGTTAGTGACCCACACTATACATGGGTTAGTGACCCACACTATACATGGGTTAGTGGCCCACACTATACATGGGTTAGTGACCCACACTATACATGGGTTAGTGACACACACTATACATGGGTTAGTGACCCACACTATACATGGGTTAGTGACCCGCACTATACATGGGTTAGTGACCCACACTATGCATGGGTTAGTGACCCACACTATACATGGGTTAGTGACCCACACTATGGGCACATTAAAAAAAAAACACACACCTGTCATTAAACAAAATGGCCAACCATCGCAAATAGCCTAAAAGGAGCTACTTCTAGCTATTCCCAAAAGCAAATTGGTCCAAGGTCATAGCATGTGGGAGGAGGAGGAGTTCATAGCATGTGGGAGGAGGAGGAGTTCATAATATGTCGTGATGGATTATTTCACACAATATTACTTCAAAGTTTAAATACTAAATTAATAATTGGCATAAATGATGTAAACACTTTACGGGGGAGGGGAGGGAGAGGGGGGGAACTAGAGGTCAAAACCACAAAAAGTTGTAACAATCCTTTAACTTTCACCATTACTTTCTTCTCCTTACCTACACACAGGTAAGGGGGGCCATTACCTACACACAGGTGGGGGAAAGTTATGGTGGCTTTGACATCTAGTTTCCCCCCCCCTCCCCATTCCCCAATGTATTACTCATCGTACATAGGGAAAGTCCTGACTCATGCTGAATGCAACTGTGGCAACAACCACAGGCAAATAATGGCAGGCTTTTCGAATTGTATATGCAGCATATTTTTTAATATCTGGATGTGTACATGCCATGAACATGTCTACTAGTCATAAATCAGGGCGACTTCTGTAACCTTCAGACTCCAACATCTGTTGACCAAACCGACTTCTAAAGAAGTGATATGACTGGAAAAAAATGATGGTCCTCTCCACAGTTGTTCTCTTACATTGAACCTCCTTAGTCAGAGTTGAAAATGCTTCCTCCACCAAGGTCATATCAGAAATCACCTTATACAATATTAGGTTGATGGGGAAATTACTACAGCTAATTCTATTCCAAGTGATCGACATATGGATTTTCTAGTTTCCTTGGTTATAGTTGCAGATCGTGTTAACCGATGGGAGCAAACTGGTCACCTCACCCAGGTTAGAATACTCTACCCACAAAGAATCACCTCTAGAAGAGTTAATTGTCAAGTAGTTGGTCACCAGATATAAACATATATAGCTACATATTTATGTTGGTCAAATGTACAGCATGTGTCAGGCAACAGCATGTGTCAAGCAACAGCATGTGTCAAGCAACAGCATGTGTCAAGCAACAGCATGTGTCAAGCAACAGCATGTGTCAAGCAACAGCATGTGTCAAGCAACAGCATGTGTCAAGCAACAGCATGTGTCAAGCAACAGCATGTGTCAAGCAACAGCATGTGTCAAGCAACAGCATGTGTCAAGCAACAGCATGTGTCAAGCAACAGCATGTGTCAAGCAACAGCATGTCAAGCGGTGTCAAGCAACAGCATGTGTCAAGCAACAGCATGTGTCAAGCAACTGCATGTATCAAGCAACTGCATGTGTCAAGCAACAGAATGTGTCAAGCAACTGCATGTATCAAGCAACAGCATGTGTCAAGCAACAGCATGTCAAGCAACAGCATGTGTCAAGCAACAGCATGTGTCAAGCAACAGCATGTGTCAAGCAGCAGCATGTATCAAGCAACATGTGTCAAGCAACAGAATGTATCAAGCAATAGCATGTATCAAGCAACAGCATGTGTCAAGCAACAGCATGTGTCAAGCAACAACATGTGTCAAGCAACCGCATGTGTCAAGCAACCACATGTATCAAGCAACCACATGTGTCAGGCAACAGCATGTGTCAAGCAACAGCATGTGTCAAGCAACAGCATGTGTCAAGCAACCGCATGTGTCAAGCAACCACATGTATCAAGCAACAGCTTGTATCAAGCAACAGCATGTGGTGTCAAGCAACATCATGTGGTGTCAAGCAACAGCATGTATCAAGCAACAGCATGTGTCAAGCAACAGCATGTGTCAAGCAACAGCATGTGTCAAGCAGCAGCATGTATCAAGCAACAGCATACACTTTTAGATATTAACAAATGCACTCACCGCTCTTTTTTCAAGATGAGCCTCATCAATTACCAAGGCAATGACATTTTCTTGGTAAACTTGTGTTTGAAGCATATCTCTCCAACTAGCATTACAAAGAAGAGCTTCTGGACTAAAGAATAGGACTTGGTAGTACTCCCCATGTAACTTTTCAAGTCCTTGGTCCTCAATTGCATTTCTAACAAACATGCTCTTCTCCCTTTATCTGTTAATGACGAAACCTGATTTTTCATCAGTGTAACAGAGCACTCACGGCAACTGCAATGCACTGAATATCAGGATTGCTTCTAAGGATGTAAAAAAAGCAGTGGCACTGTATAAAAACATAAACTTTTGCTACTACCAGTTGGAACGGAAACAACTAGTCTTTGCCTTGCACAAACTAAAGAATTGCCTCCCTTTGCTTCTCCCGCAAATGTGTGTATCCAACCTTAAGTGCTGCTGCAAGCATGGCTTTCTCCATTATTTCTGTATGCTAAAACGGAGTGCGCAGATCACAAGTGCAAAATCAGTTTATAGATCAGTGGGGCATGCGCGCCAGGCGGTTATTGATAAAATTAAAATTCTAATCTTAAGTCACGAATTGTACTGCATTCCAAGCATTCTTCATATGACAACTCAAAGCTGACTGGCTCCGCCGAGGGGGGGGGAATATACATAAAACCAACGAAATTGTAACACATATTGGAGCTGTCATACCTTTTTTCCCCTTTCTTCAGTGCAAATAATTATTATACCAGCTTGTTGCTTATTGTGTGTGCTTTAAGATGATATGTAAAAAGTCTCTATAGGCACTTTTTCTTAGAAGATATAGCCAAACACGCAAGGGTCACTCAAAAAATGGCACTTCCTAATTGTGGCAGAATAACTCAAAGGCGCCTTGACCGCCGCGCCCCCAAAATGGTCTGAGGGTTGCTAATCAACTCAGGGGGGGGGGGTTCACCGGAAAAATTTCTCAACACCTTTAAATCACAGCTGCGTGCTTTAGCTACCCTCAGACCAATTTGGAGGCTGGTCGGTCAAGGCGCCTTTGAGTTATGTCTGCCACAATTAGGAAGTGCTATTTTTTGAGTGACCCTTGCGTGTTTGGCTATATCTTCTAAGAAAAAGTGCCTATAGAGACTTTTTACATATCATCTTAAAGCACACACAATAAGCAACAAGCTGGTATAATAATTATTTGCACACAAGAAAGGGGGAAAAAATTTATGACAGCTATAAATATGTGTTACAATTTCGTTGGTTTCAGGTATAGTCCCCCCTATACACATATTTATAGCTGTCATAAATTTTTTCCCCCTTTCTTGTGTGCAAATAATTATTATACCAGCTTGTTGCTTATTGTGTGTGCTTTAAGATGATATGTAAAAAGTCTCTATAGGCACTTTTTCTTAGAAGATATATCCAAACACGCAAGGTTCACTTAAAATGGCACTTCCTAATTTGTGGCACGATTTACAGCCAGGCGCCTTGACCGCAGCGCCCCAAACTCGGTGTGCGGGTAGCTAAAGCCCTTAGCTGTGATCGTATGGATTGACTCTTTTTTTTCTTTCCGGCGAACCCCCCTGAGAAATAATGCTGAGAAGAGGCGGACCACTGAAATTTGCGACGGCAAATTTAGCTACCCGGACACCGAGTTTGGGGCGCTGCGGTCAAGGCGCCTGGCTGTAAATCGTGCCACAAATTAGGAAGTGCCATTTTTTAGTGACCCTTGCGTGTTTGGATATATCTTCTAAGAAAATGTGCCTATAGAGACTTTTTATATATCATTTTAAAGCACACACAATAAGCAACAAACTGGTATCAAAAGTATTTGCACAGAAGAAAGGGGGAAAAAGTTATGACAGCTACAAATATGTGTTACAATTTCATTGGTTTCAGGTATAGTCCCCCCTTAAAGGTGCTCTATCACGGAAGCGCCAACCTTCCACTCTCCGTATACCATTACAAATCTTGAAAAGAGCTAGCATAGCGAGACTCCACCGAGTTGATTATTTGTCTCTGACTCAGAAAGTTGTAGTTTTCTTAATTGCACTGATTACTAGTATGTTTTGGTCAGCTATATAAAATAAGATTCATACAGTTAAAAACCAGAAATTTACCCAGGCGCTTCAGTGATAGAGCACCTTTAATGAGGAACTAACAGTTGACACAAAAGTTGTTGAAAGGTAAACTGGTGTGTAGAATGCCAGCCATGTGATCTATTTATAGAAGAGACAATACTAGACACTACATCATCATATTGAGTGGTATATATTGAAGCAGAGAGAAACAAAACATAAAAATGGATATTTGTTCGTATTTCAGGAGTGCAGCATATACTACTAACTTTGATAAAACTAGTTGAATTGGTAGTGAGTTGTGGTGGAGAGATTCTACAAATCTTCATTGACAGAGCTGGAGGAAATGCAACGTACACCTCAAAATGGCAGTAGTAGAGTTTGTGAATACTCTTTGAACATGGGTGGAAGAGTCTCTACTCAAGCGGCTTTATAAAGGACCCTTTTTTAGCATCATGGCTGATGAATGCACTGATGTTACTACCATAGAGGAGTTGACAATTTGTTGTCGTTGGGTGGAGAGTAATGCACCAGAAGAACTATTCATTGAAATTTTACCCTTGAAGAAAGCTAATGCTGAAAGTATCTATCCTGCATTAGTGAAGTACTGCAGGGAAAAGAACATTCAGTTGGGAAGGCTTATAGGAATGGGATTTGATGGAGCTGCTACTTTCTCTGGTAACAAAACAGGAGTTTAAAGAAGTTTAAAAGAGCTCTCACCTCATGCATTGTTTGTCCACTGTCGCTGTCATTTCCTTTAACTGGCTTCTGTGTTAGCTGCTAATGCTACACCAGGTATCAAGCATGTCTACACTACCCTGGTGATGCTATGGAAGTTCTTTCAATACCTCCCAAAACATGCAGAGTCATTAAAGAAGATTCAGAAAGTACTACGTCTTCCATAGCTCAAGATTGTGAAACTGTCAGACCCACGCTGGCTTGCACATGAGCGTTGTGTCAAAGCAGTAAAAGCTAGTTACAGCTCAATAGTTCTTGCTCTTGAAAATATATATGAAACATCACATGAACCAGAAGCTCTTGGATTAATAAAGCCTTTCTAGTTACTCTACAATAGCAGCAATGTACCTACTTGACAACATTCTTCTTCAAGTGGCAAAGCTTAGCCGTGCCTTACAGACCAAGCACCTGAACCACACCCTTATTTCTAGTCTAGTGGATGCTACTCTTAATTCACTTGATGATGCTATACTGCCTTCAGCAAATTGGGTTTTACAGCTACAAGATGCAAGAGAAGAGTTAAAAGCAGCAACAGGTATTGAAGTCACTCATTTAAATATATACCCTTTTCAAGAAAGAATGATATCCATGTGCTATCAGCCTACAGTATTTTTGATCCAAAGAAAGTGCCCAGCCTCTCTACTCATGAGCTACCTTTATATGGAGATAGTTCAATTCAAACTCTCATTGGAGTTTGGAAGAGATTTACCAGCTAAATCATTGGAAGGAACTGAATTTGAGAAGGCAGCCATTGTCTCTTCTGACCTCAGCACAGAGTGGAAACGTATTGTCAGCTCCTTATTAAGCAGCCAAAAGATGATATATCCATGCAACTGAAGGAATTACTTACCAATGACAGGCTTATAGCATTATTCCCAATTTACATAAACTGGCAACCATATGCTTGTCTATTCCCATTTCTACAGCATCAGCGGAACAAAGTTTCTCAGACTTGAAATTAATAAAGCATCGCCTTCAAACTACTTAACTGAACTTAGCTTGTCCAACTTAATGAAAATTGTCATTGAATCTCCCGAAAAGCTCACTGATAGTGATATGGAAGAAATTGTTGACGTGTGGAATAGAAAAGGTAGATGGATTGCTGTGTAAACTCTCATTCAGACTCTTATCTCATTACATATGCATACACTCACTGCTCATGCACTAGTTGTCAAACACTTACCAACATCAATATGAATTTTAATAATACAATTTCCTGTCCCCCCCCCCCCCCCCTTTAAACGAAACTCTGTTAGGTGTTATGCTAGTTTCCAATCCCTCGCACTCGACAATCTATGTATGCAGAAATACATACCATATATCCTCAAATAAACGCCGTCATGGTCATAAGGTGGTGTTGTATTTGTTACTGGAAAAAAATAATAATAACAAAAAGACTGAGTTGATGAGGTCCAGGGGAGTAGCATCAAAACACGTGTTCATAACCACTCCATATCGCATTGCACGTCAGGTGAGTTTGCTTGCAGTACGTCGAAGAGAAGGAAATAGTGTACTGTGCGTATCTTTTCAGTCGATGGCTGTAGAAGTAGTGGAAAACAAGACCGAGGAATTGGATAAAAATAGAAGAGTATAGGTAGCCAAACGCTTGCTTCTGTTAGCTTGCCTGATTGCTGCCCTGGCTGGCCATCATAAACACCACTGTCAGTGTGCACTCGTGATTCTAATCTTTCAGGGTGTGCTCACACCATGTACTGATTAGAAAAGGGTCGATCCTGCATATACAGTGCTGCTATGTACAAGTATTGATTATACACATGGCCTCGATTAAATGCCTGGTCTCATTTACAAGCCCTGTTTGAAAGTAGCGTAAAAGAAGTACACGTCTTGGCTTTTAATTGGGGATATACGATATACGGAACCCCCTTCTTCTTGACCACCAACATATGAAAGATCTTGAGAAACCAAACATTTCCCGCCACTACAACAAAACCCTAACGAAAGCCCGGGCACTGATATAGACAAGATCGTAACATCATAAGATTATTGAGTCAGTCAGGCTTCATTCAGTAAATAATAGCTGTACATGTGCACTACCTGTGCACTATACTTCCTGTGCACTATACTACCTGTGCACTATACTACCTGTGCACTATACTACCTGTGCACTATACTACCTGTGCACTATGCTACCTGTGCACTATACTTCCTGTGCACTATACTACCTGTGCACTATACTACCTGTGCACTATACTACCTGTGCACTATGCTACCTGTGCACTATACTTCCTGTGCACTATACTACCTGTGCACTATACTACCTGTGCACTATACTACCTGTGCACTATACTACCTGTGCACTATACTACCTGTGCACTATACTACCTGTGCACTATGCTACCTGTGCACTATACTACCTGTGCACTATACTACCTGTGCACTATACTACCTGTGCACTATACTACCTGTGCACTATACTACCTGTGCACTATGCTACCTGTGCACTATACTACCTGTGCACTATACTACCTGTGTGCACTATACTACCTGTGCACTATGCTACCTGTGCACTATACTACCTGTGCACTATGCTACCTGTGCACTATACTACCTGTGCACTATACTACCTGTGCACTATACTACCTGTGCACTATACTACCTGTGCACTATGCTACCTGTGCACTATACTACCTGTGCACTATGCTACCTCTGCACTATGCTACCTGTGCACTATACTACCTGTGCACTATGCTACCTGTGCACTATACTACCTGTGCACTATGCTACCTGTGCACTATGCTACCTGTGCACTATGCTACCTGTGCACTATACTACCTGTGCACTATACTACCTGTGCACTATATTACCTGCGCACTATACTACCTGCGCACTATACTACCTGTGCACTATGCTACCTGTGCACTATGCTACCTGTGCACTATACTACCTGTGCACTATACTACCTGTGCACTATGCTACCTGTGCACTATGCTACCTGTGCACTATACTACCTGTGCACTATACTACCTGTGCACTATGCTACCTGTGCACTATGCTACCTGTGCACTATGCTACCTGTGCACTATACTACCTGTGCACTATGCTACCTGTGCACTATACTACCTGTGCACTATACTACCTGTGCACTATGCTACCTGTGCACTATGCTACCTGCGCACTATGCTACCTGTGCACTATGCTACCTGCGCACTATGCTACCTGCGCACTATGCTACCTGTGCACTATGCTACCTGTGCACTATGCTACCTGTGCACTATACTACCTGTGCACTATACTACCTGTGCACTATACTACCTGTGCACTGTGCACTATGCTACCTGTGCACTATGCTACCTCTGCACTATACTACCTGTGCACTATACTTCCTGTGCACTATGCTACCTGTGCACTATACTACCTGTGCACTATGCTACCTGCGCACTATGCTACCTGCGCACTATGCTACCTGCGCACTATGCTACCTCTGCACTATGCTACCTGTGCACTATGCTACCTGTGCACTATACTACCTGTGCACTATGCTACCTGTGCACTATACTACCTGTGCACTATGCTACCTGTGCACTATGCTACCTGTGCACTATGCTACCTGTGCACTATGCTACCTGTGCACTATGCTACCTGTGCACTATGCTACCTGTGCACTATGCTACCTGCGCACTATGCTACCTGCGCACTATGCTACCTGCGCACTATACTACCTGTGCACTATGCTACCTGTGCACTATGCTACCTGTGCACTATGCTACCTGTGCACTATGCTACCTGTGCACTATGCTACCTGTGCACTATGCTACCTGCGCACTATACTACCTGTGCACTATACTACCTGTGCACTATGCTACCTGTGCACTATGCTACCTGTGCACTATACTACCTGTGCACTATACTACCTGTGCACTATGCTACCTGTGCACTATGCTACCTGCGCACTATGCTACCTGTGCACTATACTACCTGCGCACTATGCTACCTGTGCACTATACTACCTGTGCACTATACTACCTGTGCACTATACTACCTGTGCACTATGCTACCTGTGCACTATGCTACCTGCGCACTATACTACCTGCGCACTATGCTACCTGTGCACTATACTACCTGTGCACTATGCTACCTGTGCACTATGCTACCTGTGCACTATGCTACCTGTGCACTATGCTACCTGTGCACTATGCTACCTGTGCACTATGCTACCTGTGCACTATACTACCTGTGCACTATACTACCTGTGCACTATGCTACCTGTGCACTATGCTACCTGTGCACTATACTACCTGCGCACTATACTACCCGTGCACTATGCTACCTGTGCATTATGCTACCTGTGCACTATGCTACCTGTGCACTATGCTACCTGTGCACTATACTACCTGTGCACTATACTACCTGTGCACTATACTACCTGTGCACTATACTACCTGTGCACTATGCTACCTGTGCACTATACTACCTGTGCACTATGCTACCTGTGCACTATGCTACCTGTGCACTATACTACCTGTGCACTATACTACCTGTGCACTATACTACCTGTGCACTATACTACCTGTGCACTATACTACCTGTGCACTATACTACCTGTGCACTATACTACCTGTGCACTATACTACCTGTGCACTATACTACCTGTGCACTATGCTACCTGTGCACTATGCTACCTGTGCACTATGCTACCTGCGCACTATACTACCTGCGCACTATACTACCTGCGCACTATGCTACCTGTGCACTATGCTACCTGTGCACTATGCTACCTGTGCACTATGCTACCTGTGCACTATGCTACCTGTGCACTATGCTACCTGTGCACTATACTACCTGCGCACTATGCTACCTGTGCACTATGCTACCTGCGCACTATGCTACCTGTGCACTATGCTACCTGTGCACTATGCTACCTGTGCACTATGCTACCTGTGCACTATGCTACCTGCGCACTATGCTACCTGCGCACTATGCTACCTGTGCACTATGCTACCTGTGCACTATGCTACCTGTGCACTATGCTACCTGTGCACTATGCTACCTGTGCACTATACTACCTGTGCACTATGCTACCTGTGCACTATACTACCTGTGCACTATACTACCTGTGCACTATGCTACCTGTGCACTATACTACCTGTGCACTATGCTACCTGTGCACTATGCTACCTGTGCACTATGCTACCTGCGCACTATGCTACCTGTGCACTATACTACCTGTGCACTATGCTACCTGTGCACTATACTACCTGCGCACTATGCTACCTGTGCACTATGCTACCTGCGCACTATGCTACCTGTGCACTATACTACCTGTGCACTATACTACCTGTGCACTATACTACCTGTGCACTATACTACCTGTGCACTATACCACATGTGTGTTGTAACAAGACTAGACAGTAGTTGCTGATGCTTTTGTATGTTACCTCGCAAAGTAAAACACGAAATGTTGAAATGACATTGTTAAATATTGATTAAGAATGATAGTAAGACATTATAATAATTAAGGGATGGCTGATTCAGGGGGCTTATCATTACCGAGGGGGCTTATCATTACCGAGGGGGCTTATCATTACCGAGGGTGCAATTTTGTGAATGGTGAGATTGATGACCCAAGACGGAATATTGCCTGCAGAAAACAAAAGGGAAAAAAGAAGACATTTTACAATGTGAAAGATGAAGGATGCCAGGCAGTAAAAATAAACACACTAGCTACAATCATATACTGATAAGATAACAATTACGTATACTTATATTTATACCGTGCAGCTAGTAGGATGCTAGGATGGAGTTGTGGTGCCAGGTGTGGGAGAGGTTTGCCATGGAGCTAGTAGGAAACAGTGGCGCCAGGTGTGGGAGAGGCTTGCCATGGAGCTAGTAGGAAACAGTGGTGCCAGGTGTGGGAGAGGCTTGCCATGGAGCTAGTAGGAAACAGTGGTGCCAGGTGTGGGAGAGGCTTGCCATGGAGCTAGTAGGAAACAGTGGTGCCAGGTGTGGGAGAGGTTTGCCATGGAGCTAGTAAGAAACAATGGTGCCAGGTGTGGGAGAGGCTTGCCATGGAGCTAGTAAGAAACAGTGGTGCCAGGTGTGGGAGAGGCTTGCCATGGAGCTAGTAGGAAACAGTGGTGCCAGGTGTGGGAGAGGCTTGCCATGGAGCTAGTAGGAAACAGTGGTGCCAGGTGTGGGAGAGGCTTGCCATGGAGCTAATAAGAAACAGTGGTGCCAGGTGTGGGAGAGGCTTGCCATGGAGCTAGTAAGAAACAGTGGTGCCAGGTGTGGGAGAGGTTTGCCATGGAGCTAGTAGGAAACAAGGACTGGAGTTGTGGTGCCAGGTGTGGGAGAGGTTTGCCGTGGAGCTAGTAGGAAACAAGGACTGGAGTTGTGGTGCTAGGAGTGGGAGAGGTTTGCTGGCAATAAATAATTCTGCTAGAGTGTATGTGTTGCATTCTAAGTGGGTGTAATGTATGTATGGGTGTGCGCTGTTGGGAAATCCTTTGTCTTTGCAGATTTATAATTTCTGTTCAATCCCCAGAAATTATAGATATGCAAAGACAAAAGGATTGCGACTGTCTGAGACCAATGGCATGCATCTGTGTGTGTGAAGCAGTACACAAGGAAGTTGTGAGTAGCCCATTATCCCCATAAAGTATTCCCCTCGCAAAACATGGTCAAGAGGTAAATAGGTACTAAGGGGTCCATACTAATTGTACTACTTCATGACAGTTGATATTTGTAGTGGAACTTCCCTTATCTGGACAACTTTGGTCCAGGGGATCCCTATCAGAGTTTCATGCACAGAATTTTAGTGGTCAAAATGACTTCACAACTATTGTGAGGCTTCCCAGGTGCTTTCAGCAGCAACAAAAGGTATGTGTTCAAGAAACCATTACCTCCCATGAATGTGATTTTTTGTCAAAAGATAGATCTCTCTACGCCCCATGTGCCTTGAAATGGTAATAAAATATAAGAGAATGGGGAGGAGAAGGTAAGAATAGGAATTGTTTCGGGCATGTGATATTCCTGAGTATCTGAACACCAAACACTTCAGCAAACTCTACTCTGCATATAGTGGTTGCGCAGCTCCACATGCCCACTCAAGCTATGAAGATACAAACTCTGACAACAATATTTTTGTGAGTTATTATTTTGTAAACACAGCCAAAGATCCAGACATCTACAGCAAATTTGGGCCTCCTGGTACTCCTGACAAAAATAAAATACAATTTGGGAAGATGAAGCCTTTTGTCCTCCCAGGTCAACTGGGTGCAAGCATGTTTAGGGAAGATGAAGCCTTTTATCCTCCCAGGTTAGCTGGGTGCAAGCATGTTTAGGGAAGATGAAGCCTTTTATCCTCCCAGGTTAGCTGGGTGCAAGCATGTTTAGGGGAGATGAAGCCTTTTGTCCTCCTAGTTAGCTGGGTGCAAGCATGTTTAGGGAAGATGAAGCCTTTTGTCCTCCCAGGTTAGCTGGGTGCAAGCATGTTTAGGGGAGATGAAGCCTTTTGTCCTCCTAGTTAGCCAGGTGCAAGCATGTTTAGGGGAGATGAAGCCTTTTGTCCTCCTAGTTAGCCAGGTGCAAGCATGTTTAGGGAAGATGAAGCCTTTTGTCCACCTAGTTAGCCGGGTGCAGGCATGTTTTCTTTTTTTTTTCTTTGCCAAGGCAACCCGTCTGCTTGCCATGCTGTTGTTTTGTTTCTACATAAGATTACAATTGAACAGTCAGTTGGTAGTGGCAAGGTATACTCTGGTCTAGCAATTGCTATGTCCAGAGCTATAGCAGGTCAATAACATCAGTATCTTAGTCTAAGTGCTGCATAGTCCTAGTTTCTACAACTCCAGCATGAGTGTCTCCTTTTAAGCACTTTTTAAATCCTCCTGTCTCAACACAAGCCAGCATATGTACCTTGTTGTCGCTGCTGTTTTGTTAACAGTCAGCCTCACAGGACAGCTAGCCCCCCCCCCCCCCCCCCCAAGGACTTGGTAACAGCAGCACAGGAGAAAGCCACAAACC
>CBDHDT010000197.1:0-4747 GCA_965261215.1 Ekhidna sp. | reverse complement strand
GCCTTTCTTGAGTTTGCTGTGCCTGTATGAACATGTAAGATAGAAAAACATGATGAAATTTGAAGAGATGTATGTAAATGGAACTTCCCTTGAGAGTTGAACATCGTCCCTCAATGAAGTAGTGTCTTGCTCTGTATTGTATGCATAGTATTGTATGCATAGTATTTTTTTTTTTAGATGGTTTGGCAGCCCAGTATGGGCCACCGAGGTGGACAAAAAGAAAAGTTTGGCTTTGGAAAAAGCCGGTAAAAAGGTGGGCTTTGAAAAAAGCCAGTCAAAAAAGACCAAATAAAAAAGAGTTTTAAAATCCACCTCCAAAAAATAATGAAAGAAGAAAAAAAAGGAGAGAGGAGAGATCAAAATGTACATCAAAATCCACCAGGTTCGTACGTAATGCCTTCCTCAGCGGTGTCTTTCCTCCACCGCCAGCTCCGCAGATCGCAGGGACTTTCTCCGTCTCTGGTTTGTGCTCTCTGCCTTCCGCCCAGCCTTCATTGATCGTTTATCATCCGAAGATGTTATGAAGCTAGCTGTAAAAGCACTCGGGGGAGAACCAATAATTTGCTCAAACAGAGGCGAGAGTCCTTCCAATCCATGATTGAAAGTGATAGCTGCCAGATAGACAGCAATCTCAACACTCACCACAGAGCAGAATCCCGTCTTAGGGCACTGGGACCAAACGATATTATTGAAAGACTCATTCTGATTCCGAGTCGCACCCAATACACACTTTTCCAAGAGCTCCCGCTTGGAAAGCGCAGTAAAGACTGCCTCTATAAAGGGACCCAGATCCTTTGGCAGCTTTGGAGTGTGCTTGGGTGGTTCCACATTATCATCGAGTGCACAATTGTATTTGCACCATGAGTCTGATCCTGTCGGGCAAAACTGATGGTCATGCTGCTCATCATCAGATATTGAGTGGTGAAACACTGCCCAGATCGCTCTGAACATTCCATCCACGTCCCCGGGAAAATTGCGAATAGCCTCTCCAAAGTAGACCGATAGCGAATTGATAACAGCTTCTGTCAAGCGTCCCTTCCCGCCCCATTTGATTTTCCTCACTTGACCACTGTCATCAACAAAGGTCTTCTTCTTTAGGTCACGCATGTTTTTCCCGAGGCGCTTTTGGATGTGTCCCACGCACTCCATCTTCTGAAGGTGTCAAAAAACAAGAAAAAACAAACATGTAATCACCATAAATGTAAACAAATCACCATAAATGTAAACAAATCACCATAAATGTAAACAAATCACCATAAATGTAAACAAATCACCATAAATGTAAACAAATCACTATAAATATAAACAAAATCAACCTAAATGTAATTACCTGAATCACAACATCACTTCCATAGGGGTGCTCGTTATTCAGCCACAAGATAGATTTTGCATCCCCATCGGATATGACTGTGGTGTACCGCAGCCGGTTCTTCTCCACTGATCTCCCCCAAAGAATTGAGACTCCTTCTGCCTCCATAGCTGGAGAAGAACCGGAGAAATTCGAATTGCAGGAGCCCTGGTGCTTCACCATCCAATCCAGGAACTCCTGCGACTCGCTGCCCATGGTACGTTCAGCCTCCTTGCAATCTCTGCAGGATTTGCTCAGGACCGTCACATCAAGCACCTGGCCTGTCTCCCACGCTATTACCGCCACCACACCATAAGGTGCAACAAATCCACGATGAGACCAGGTGCCGTCACATGTAACTGTCACATCAATAATATCGTTCGGATCGGCACCCTGCAATTTGTGGAGCTGTGCAGAAGCAACCCGTGAGCTCTCCATTAGCACATCCAGTACCAATTTGTGGAGGAGGTTATGAATTGAATAACTCTTTGGCCCTACCAGTGGAGGCAAACCCATCACTCCACAGATCGTCTCTAGCCCTGCACTCCCTCTACCGCACATCTTCCCTGCCAGAATAAGCCTGCTATTCAACGCTTTTGAATGCTCATAGGGATCCGAAAAAGTATCCTCTTTTTCTGCACACAACGGATTGCTACAGGACAGGGTCAACTTAGTACAGACACCCCTTCGAATACCCAGGTTTTCTCTGACAGTAAGGCCAGATCCACAGACATTGCAGCTATCCCGCCTAGTGACAGATGCTAGCAGCTTTTCCAATTCAATGAGCCGTAGGCCTTTCATCTCACAAAGAGAATCAGACCCATCAGACCCACAGGCTCTGTCTATAGCTGGGGAGCTTACCGAATACTCCGCAGAAGATGTACAAGGCTTTGGGAGAGCAAGCTTCTTCCCTGTAGCGGTTGGAACCGCCACTGGAGAAGAAGTCTCCTCACTAGAGACTTTCTTGGCAAAACCAAACGCTCTAGGTCGCTTCTTACGGTGAACAGACCGCTGCTTCGCCCGAACTGAGCTACCACCAACTGCAGAAGACATCACTTCAACTTTTTGGCAAATTTTGATTGACTGACACTCCGCGCCAAAACGTGTTGCTTAGTGGAGAACGTGGCACTGTACTCATGCGCAACAGTCATAAATTGACTGTGTGAAATGAGCTTCCTGTAGGCAATAAATGAACTTCCTAGTAGACGTAGTCGCCATTATATGCTGGCATAAACTTACCTTACCGTTAACGTTCGTAGTTAGTGTTCCTTGAGGTTTCTCTTTGAATTTTTAAATCAATGCATGGACAAAAATCATCATAACTATGAAATGGAACATCCAATAGCTCTAAAACTTTGGAATTGGCTAGTAGATGTGTACAGCAACAGTTTAACTGAAAGAAATTTTTTTTTTTTAAATCCAAAGTTTTTTGGGATTTGTTTAAACAACTGTATTTGTTCAAACCATTAAAACGGGCGAAATATTAACAAAAACTTGTTTTTCTCCTTAAAGTGTGCCACATACAACTAAACTATTCTTTTCTGTTGTTTTGAAGCATTTTTGTGGAAATTCACAGAGAACTTCTCTTTTTAGTCCAAAAAGTGACTACTTCTGAAGGGAGCACTGAAAAAATACTCAGAAATTTGTTTTTCTTAACAAGTTTGAAAAGGAGCAAATCCTGAGGAAAATTTGGTTTTGTTTAAACAACTCTATTTGGTCAAACAAGTAAAAGGGTAGAAATATTAAGAAATACTTGTTTTTCTCCTTAAAGTAAGCCACATACAACTAAACTATGCTTTTCTGTTGTTTTGAAGCATTTTTTGTGGAAATTCACAGAGAACTTCTCTTTTTAGTCCAAAAAGTGACTACCTCAGAAGGGAGCACTGAAAAAATACTCAGAAATTTGTTTTTCTTAACAAGTTTGAAAAAGAGCAAATCCTGAGGAAATTTGGATTTGTTTAAACAACTGTATTTGTTCAAACCAGTAAAACGGGAGAAATATTAACAAAAACGTGTTTTTCTCTTTAAAGTGAGCCACAAACAAACTATGCTTTTCTGTTGTTTTGAAGCATTTTTAGGCAAATTCACAGAGAACTTCTCTTTTTAGTCAAAAAAGTGACTATCTCAGAAACGAGCACTGAAATACTCAGAAAGTTTGTTTTTCTTAACAAGTTTCAAAAGGGGCAAAACCTGAAAAAAATTTGGTTTTGTTTAAACAACTATATATGATCAAACCAGTAAAAGGAGACAAATATTATCAAAAACTGTTTTTCCCCCCAAGGTTTTCCCCCCAAATTGAGCCACATACAGATAAACTATGTTTTTCTGTTGTTTAGAAGTATTTTGGGGGAAATTCACAGAGAACTTCTCTTTTTAGAAAAAAAAGTGATTATCTCAGAAACGAGCACTGAAATACTCTGAAAGTTTGTTTTTCTTAACATGTTTGAAAAGGGGTAAATCCAGAGGATAATTTGGATTTGTTTAAACATCTTTTTTTGATCAAACCGGTAAAAGGGGTTAAATATTAACAAAAACAGTTTTTCTCCACAAAGTGAGCCAAATACAGCTAAACTATGCTTTTCTGTTGTGATGAATAATTTTTGGCGAAATTCACAGAGAACTTCTCTTTTTAGTCAAAAAATGACAATCTCAGAAACGTGCATTGAAATACTCAGAAAGTTTGTTTTTCTTAACGTGTTTGAAAAGGAGCAAATCCTGAGGTAATTTGGATTTGTTTAAACAACTGTATTTGATCAAAGCAGTAAAACGGGAGAAATATTAACAAAAACTTGTTTTTCTCCTTAAAGTGAGCCACATACAACTAAACTATGCTTTTCTGTTGTTTTGAAGCATTTTTGGAGAAAATTCACAGAGAACTTCTCTTTTTAGTCCAAAAGTGACTACCTCAGAAAAGAGCACTGAAAAAATACTCAGAAAGTTTGTTTTTCTTAACAAGTTTGAAAAGGAGCAAATCCTGAGGAAAATTTGATTTTGTTTAAACAACTCTTTTTGGTCAAACCAGTAAAAGGGTAGAAATATTAAGAAATACTTCGGTTAGGGGTTCTGCCAGGGAAGCAAAGTGAGGAATGAAGCGTCGATAATATCCAATCATTCCGAGAAAACTCCTGACTTCTTTCTTGGTTTTTGGTGCAGGCATCTTCTGGATAGATTTTACCTTCTTTTCTTCGGGTCTTACTCCTCCACATCCAATACATCCAGATAGGTACACTCGGCCATTCCAAAACTGCATTTCTTAACTTTTAAAGCGAGTTTCGCATTCTGGATTCGTTGTAGTACTGCTCTGATGTTGCATACGTGATCTTCCCATGTATTCCCGTAGATGATCACATCATCTAAATATACTCCGGAAAAGTCACTGGTTCCTCTCTGGACTTTGTC
>CBDHDT010000196.1:0-10703 GCA_965261215.1 Ekhidna sp. | reverse complement strand
TACTCTAGCACGATCTATACTTTCAGCCATTTTTGCTTGAATTCAAAAAAAGTTTGACGTCATAGTTACCTTGGTGCCACGTGAATTGATTTTTTTTTTGGAAATAGAACTGTCCTTTGCGCATGTATACACTAAGTTTTGAATGTATAGGATCAACGGTTGATTTTTAAGAATTATTTCCGCGACGGTCATCACTCTCGCGCTTCTATGCGCTCATGACGGTGAAGCGGTTAACATTCCAAAGCAGTTTCAGAGATCCTTCTCATCACTATGATTACCATTTCATTTTAGTTCTTCCATGTATGTGAGAGCCTGCTAAGATGTGTTCACCAAATTACTATTTTAACTTTACATAAGTCGATCATGGGGGATACTAGAGGTCAGACTCCGCCCCCAAACCAATTATTTTTAAAATCAAATATTTATTCCCCACAAATTTTTCCTGTACCTCTGTTCAAGTAATTTTTGTACCATACTACTACTTATTCTGTGTGATTTCAAATGGTATGTTGAATATCTCTTTAGACACATTGTTTAAGACTAAACATGTCTCCAACATCAAGGTCACCAAAAAAATCTGCACCACCAGAATGAAACAATGTTAACTCATGCATGCATGGATAACAAAACACCAATTGTGGTGGACGGCATCACATAGTCCTTAGTTCTGAAATCCATGAATAGATATTTTGCGTTGTGGTGTTAAAAAGTTATTGACACATGCATTTCCTAATTACGATGCCTTAAGTATAAGTTTTTAACACCACAGCACATAGTCAATCTCTTTATGGAAATCACAGCTAAGGGTTTTGGGAAGCCACTATCAATTTTAGTGTTTTGAATCCATGCATGCGTGGGTTGTGACAGTTTCAAAACTGGTGTGTAAATGTTTCTTAGTGACCTTGATGTTGGTGCATGTATCTTCTAAAAAAAGACCCAATGTGACATTCAACATATCATTTGAAAGCCCACAGAATAAGCAACAAAATGATACTAAAGTTACCTACAGAAAAATAAGAGAAAAAAGTTTTGTTGAATAAAAATTTGTTTTGTAAAAATAGTGGGAGGAATTTGGATGAGATCTCTATTCCCTTCCCTCTTTTAAGAGGGGACTATACCTAAAACCAACGAAATTGTAAAAAATATTTGTAGCTGTCATAACTTTTTTCCCCTTTATTCTGTGCAAATAATTATTATACCAGCTTGTTGCTTATTGTGTGTGCTTTAAGATGATCTATAAAAAGTCTCTATAGGCATCTTTTCTTAGTAGATATATCAAAACACGCAAGGGTCACTCCTTCCTAATTTGGGGCAGACCTAACTCCCACGCGCCTTGACCGACTTGCCCCAAACGCGGTACGAATGTAGCTAAAGGCCTTAGCTGTGATTTGAGCGAAACAATTTTTTTTTTCCGGTGAACCCCCCCTGAGATATAGAGCTGAGAAGAGGCGGGGCCACGGAATGGCCGGCAAATTCCGTGGCCCCGCCTCTTCTCAGCTCTATATCTCAGGGGGGGGTTCACCGGAAAATTTTTTTTCCCCGCTCAAATCATAGCTAAGGCCTTTAGCTACATTCGTACCGCGTTTGGGGCAAGTCGGTCAAGGCGCGTGGGAGTTTGGTCTGCCCCAAATTAGGAAGTGCCATTTTTGGAGTGACCCTTGCGTGTTTTGATATATCTACTAAGAAAAGATGCCTATAGAGACTTTTTATAGATCATCTTAAAGCACACACAATAAGCAACAAGCTGGTATAATAATTATTTGCACAGAAGAAAGGGGGAAAAAGTTATGACAGCTACAAATATTTTTTACAATTTCGTTGGTTTTAGGTATAGTCGGCAATTGACTTGTACACATTTTATATGGATGAACGTACGGTGAATAACATAGATGACACAAAGGTGCATCAATAGATATGCAATATGAAGCTATACAAAGTTTTCCATCAAACTCGCTGGTGAGGGCGCAATTCGCTTGCCTATATAGATAAATATACAGTACAGATGAAATACATGTTTAGCCAGCTTCAAGAGACTGCACAGTGATGCCAATCCCCTTTCACCTCTCAACAATGGCAAGCTTCACTCACTAATTAAATCACAACACATATGTGACTATGCAAATAAGTTTATTCCTAAATATTTTGAATGCAACACACTTCAAAATTATCTACAATATATGAGTATATATATGTTTACATGTATACATCCATTCCTTACCACATGTGAGGTTTGAGTTGGACCAGCCAGTAAGCTGACAGGTTCTTTCAGATTCTCCAAGCAATGAAAAGTTATCAAAGCACTCGAAAGTAACCACAGAGCCAAACGTTGTGGTATTGTAGAAAATTGTCCCATCTTCAGGATTGGAGATGCCATCAAGGCCGCAGTCAAAAAACACTGTGAGGATATATGTGAACATGTGCAAGAGAGAAAAGAGAACTCATCTTTGGTGTAGGTTTACAAAATACCACTTGTCTTGCAATGCTGCTTCTATAAATATTATAACCTAACTCAGGAGTACCATACCCTCTTGTCATTTAAGGACCACACCTCTAACCAAATTGTAAGAAAATGGGAGCATAATTGATAGATTTAAACTTGGACATAGTCAACAAAAACATATAGTAGAAATACCTGATTTATAATGTGCACACATACTGAGTAGCCGGCTGAACAATTATTAAAAAACTGGCCCTCCAGTTTGGGAGGTTAGCCCATTTTTATTTTTAATGGCTGAAAATAACTACCGCTGTCAAGGAATATGACCTTCAGGTCATTACTACAGTTTCACTAAGTTTTTGTGCTGAAAAAGCTACGTAGGCATTCGGGAAATTACTCTGAATCCCTCCACTCTTGAGAAACGAGCATTTCAGGATGGATTTCTTCACAATAACATGGGTGAAGACATATCACAATTTAGCAGAACCAAGTGCTCATAACTTTTGTTTACTTACCTCAATGGAGATGATTTTATGCAAAACTGATGATGGTA
This sequence comes from Ekhidna sp., assembly GCA_965261215.1. Taxonomy (GTDB): domain Bacteria; phylum Bacteroidota; class Bacteroidia; order Cytophagales; family Cyclobacteriaceae; genus Ekhidna. The sequence goes on along the minus strand of CBDHDT010000196.1, from coordinate 7,713 downwards.
AATCTGATTAAAACCTGAAGAACATAGAGTACTTATCTGTGTACCTACTGATGTCTTCATGATGTTGTGTTGTTGGATTGTGATTGGGAAAATAGCAGAGAATAGAATGTATTTATATGAATTTTCCGCATATGCCCAGGTGATGCAAGGTTGCATAATCTGATACCATGAAATTTTGTTAACAGCACTTGGAAGCAGATTCCTTGAATATGGGATACCGATTACATACCGACTTATTTGTAGGTATATTTACAGCTATTAAGTAGAATGCAAATACATGCAATAAGCTGCAGTTTGGGGTAAGAATCTGCTCCATTGAGGTAAGCAAACAAAAGCTACACATCTTTACATCATGCCATGTCTACAACGGAAATCTATCATGCTTTCTTCAACAAGAAGGGGTTCAGAGTGTTTTCCTGTAAGCATTGGTGTCTATTCAGTTTATCCCAGCAGAAGAGCATCCAGAAACTGGAGTAAAGGCCAGGAAGAGACGCTTCATTATGGATTTACAAACAAGTCTGCCATTGTTTTTTGTTTTTTTGCTATCGTGACCTTCAAACAGGAAGTAAACTTTTATTGATAGAGCACTACCCAGAAGTAAGTTTTTATTAATGATAGACCACAAGCCAGAAGCACGTTTTTATTAATGATAGAGCACTACCCAGAAGTAAGTATTTATTAACGATAGAGCTTTAGCCAGAAGAAAGTTTTTAATGATAGAGCACTACCCAGAAGTAATTTTTTATTAATGAAAGAGCACCACCAAGAAGTAAGTTTTTATTAATGATAGAAAACTACCTAGAAGTAGGTTTTTATTAATGCAGGGCACTACACAGAAGTAATTTTTATTGATGATAGAGCACTAACCAGAAGTTAGTTTTTTTTATGATAGAGCACTACCCAGATGTAAATTTTTATTAAGAATAGAGCACCAGCCAGAAGTAAATTTATATTAATGATAGATCACTTGTCAGAATTTTAATTAATGATAGAGCACTACCCAGAAGTAAGAAGTTATTAATGATAGAGCACTACACAGAAGTATGTTTTTAAAATGATAGAACTCTACCCAGAAGTAGAAGTAAGTTATTATTAATGAGAGTACAACCCAGGAGTAGGTTTTTATTGATGATAGAGCACTAGCCAGAAGTAAGTTTTTATTAATGATTGAGCACTACACAGAAGTGAGTTCTTATTAATGATAGTGCACTAGCCTGAAGTAAGTCTGTGAATGATAGAGTACCACCCAGAAGTAAGTTTTTATTAATGACAGAGCAATCTATTGGGAGTGTTCAAGTAAACAAAAATGGCATTAAGAATGTATGGTTCACTTTATTAGCACTCCCTATATTGGTTAGACCCCTGTTTCAATATGGCAGCACAAAAAATGGCCGAACACAAAAAATTTAATACCAGAACCTTCCAAATATTCCAATGAATTGCTGACTAAACTATCACTCAATTTCTATAAATAAAAAAAATTGACAATAAATTTGGGGATGATGCAATCTACCTATTGCTATTTAGAGCTGAGAACATGCAAGTAGTATTATATGTCCAATGTCGAGTGTGCGGTTTAGTTTGTTGATTTCTTGCTCATGGAAAACGTAGGCTACTGCTATTCCTCTGGACTGTTCGTTTCTCCTGGGCAACTGTTACCAAGTCCATGAGCAGCTGCAATCTTCAGCTGCAGCATTTGTCTACAAGCAAAGCAGAGCAATCAGTGGAAATACAGAGCATCTTGTTCTACTAGAAAAAGGTGAGTAAAATAAAGCCATAATGCAATATAACACCTGGTCTAACGTACTGTCCTACTTGTAGTATCTATGGGAACATATTTGTATAGTACACAATATGGTTTGCATGACACAGTTAACAATAGCAGCAATACATGGCATGTGCTTCTTTGTAATGATTGGTACATATGATTTACGGTCACCATCGAACTGGTTAACTGGTTATGGTTAATATGTGTATATCCTGTAACCAATAGCAACCTATACCTTCCTGGACAATTACGCCCCCCCCCCCCCCCCTCCACTTCCTCCCAAGGACATATATCCCCATAATTTTTTTCTTTGAGAGTGGGAAGGGAAGGGGGGGGGGGGGGGGGGGTGGTATTGGGGAAGTGGAGAAATAAAATGTATGTTTGTTGGGGGTTGGAGGGAGGGGGGGAGTGGGGGTTGGGTAAATGAAAATTTAAATGTATTATGGTTAGGTTAGGGCTAGAATCCCATCTTTCATCCCAAAATCCTATATGTGATAGATGAAAATATTTATGCAGTGGGTAAATGTCCTGGGGGTATTTGGCACGTTTTTTTTTTTTTTTTTTTTTTTTTTTTTTTTTTTGTGGGGGGTAATTATCTGGAGGTATATGTATGGGGATTAATTGTCTGGGGGGGGGGAAGAAAGGGGGGGGGGGGGGTATGACCAAGAACCATTCTGTAGACCTCTAATTAGGTCTCCATCACTCAACTTCAGAAACAGCAAAATAAACAAACAGATATAAACAAACAAACATACATACATTCCAAAAAAATTAAAACCTGAACTAAAATGTTTTTAATTGAGACAAACTTAAAAAAACAAAAACAATATTGGATTGACCCGTCAAGGAAACATGATTAAATCTACATATACCACAACCATTACACACTTAACTATACCAACTAGCAAACATCATTAATATATATTACTAAAGATTTATTCAACTACAGAATTAGTCGGAATGGTCAAGAGTCATGGGGAAACTCTACCTCAAACCTCCGAAATTTGAACACATATTTGTAGCTGTCATAACATTTTTTTCTTTCTTCTTTGCAGATACTTTTGATAACAGCTTGTTGCTTATTTGCGTATTGAGTGTGCTTTAAGATGATATATAAAAAGTCTATATAGGCACCTTTTCTTAGAAGATACATGCAAAAAGGCGAGGGTCTCCCAGGAAATTGCACTGCCTAATCTGTAGCAAACATAACTTCAAGGTGCCATAAGCGTCAGACACCAAGGTGTGTGAGTTGCTAAAGTGCGTAGCTGTGATAGAGTGGTATATATTTTTTTTTCATGAAGCACTCCTGAGTTACAGGGATTAGAAGAGGCGGGTCACAGATATTGATTGGGTGCCCACGCAATATCTGTGACCCGAAATCTTCTAACTCAGGAATGCTACACGTAAAAAAAATTACACCGCCATATCACAGCTACGCGCTTTAGCAACTTACACACCAATTTTGGGGTCTGACGCTCAAGGCGCCTTGGAGTTATGTTTGCCACAGATGAGGTACTGCAATTTCTTGAGTGACCCTTGCCTTTTTGCATGTATCTTCTAAGAAAATATGCCTAAAGAGACTTTGTAAATATCATCTTAAAGCAAAAACAATAAGTAATAAGTTAATATCAAAAGTTTCTGCACAGAAGAAAGGGGACAAAATGTATGACAGCTACAAATATGTGTTCAAATTTCGGAGGTTTGAGGTAGAGTCCCCCCTTGCTTTAGGTACAAACTTATCTAATCTTATGCCACGTCGATCAAATATAGTTTTATTTTATTTTAGTAAAACATTTTTTTAATCTTATACATTATATATATATACCATTTTCTACAGATATCAATGTTTATGTCAACCAATCGGTTTAGAGTAAGGTCATCAGGCAGAGGATTCTGAGTACAAAAGGATGACCATCCCGTAGCTGACAAGAACTCTGACAGATATAAAAATATATTGATACTTCTCTTCACTCTTTATTGTGTTCAATATGCTTTCCACCATCAGTACATCTCTCTTCTATAACATTCTAGATATGCCAAATAAGCAGCCAGTCCTTTCATGTCCTCGCTGTTGGAAAGAGAGATTGATAGTACAATCAAGAAAATCTGGGTTAACCTAATACCATTTTCTGTACTATCACGATCAATAATTTGTGTCATTTCCAATGCTAGAGCTTGTTGATATGTTGAGTTGTAAAGTCAGAATGAAAACCAAGTATCCTTTTCTAGACATCATGCAATCCATTCTAACTCACATATCCCTCCAAATAACATTCCAAAGCAGTGTCAGAGCTCATCATATGATTACTATTTCATTTTCTATAGACACATTGTTTTAGACTATACATGCACCAACATAACGGTCACAAAAAAATAAATCAGCAACCAAAGCTTTAAACAATATTAACTCATGCAAACAAAAATAACAAAACACCACCGTTGGTGTGTGGCATTCCAAAGCCCTTAGGTATAATATCCATGAATAGATTTACTATGCATTGAAGTGTTAAAAAGTTAGGGTGTAAAAAATATAACGAAACTGGTGTGTCCAAATTACAGTCCCTTATATATAGGTTTATAACACCACAACACATATTAAATCTCTTCATAAATATTACAGCTAAGGGCTTTGGGAAGCCACACACCAATTTTAATATTTTACTATCCATGCATGCATGGGCTATGACTGTTTCAAACTTGGGGTGCAAATATTTCTTAGTGACCTTGATGTTGGTGCATGTATCTTCTAGCAAAATGTTCCTGTAGCAACATTCAACATATAATTTGAAAGCACACAGAATAAGCAACAAAATGGTAATAAAGTTACCAACAGATATATAATAAAAAAAAGTTATGTTGAATAAAAATTTAATTTTTAAAAAATAGGAGGAGGGAGTTGGGTCTGATCGTATTCCCCCTCCCTTTTAAGGCATTTGAACCATAAACATTTAATATGGATGAACGTATGGTTAATAATATAGACGACACAAAGATACATCAATAGATATGCAATACGAAGTTATACAAAGTTTTCTATCAAATTCCCTGGTGAGTGCGCAATTCGCTCGCCCATATAGATAAATGTACAGTACAGATGTAAATACATGTTTAGCGCAGCTTCAGGAGACTGTGTACAGTGATGTGAATCCCCTTTCACCTCTCAACAATGGCATACTTCATACACAAATAAAACCACACTAACAACACAACATGTGACTATGTAAATAAGTCTGTTCCTAAACATTTTGAATGCAACACACTTCAAAATTATCTACAGTCTTTGAGTCTCCCTGGTTCTCCCTTAGGTACTAGCTATCAGTCCTTATCCCTCGTTATAGTCTGACCAATCAGGCCCCGTGGAAGGTTATTAGAAGGTTCTCTCCGTAAATGGTTATGACATCAGTTACTTGTGTAATTAAGTTCTGTGGTTCTGTGTGTAGACTTGTATACTTGTGTTTGTGGTTTTGTAGACTTGATCTTTTCCTTGGATAGTCAGGGATGGCTAGTGAGAGACAGGAGAGCCATCCCTGACACTGATGGAGAGAGAGAGAGAGTGATAGTGCAATCAAGGAAATTTGTGTTAACCTAATAAAATATCTGTACAATCACGACCAATAATTTGTGACACTTCCAATGCTAGAGCTTGTTGATAAATTGAGTTGTAAAGTCGGAATGAAAATCAAGTATTCTTTCCTAGACACCACACAACCCGTTCTCACTTGCATGTGCCTCCAGTTAACATTCGTAAGCATTTAGCGAGATCTTTCTCTTCTGTGTGAGGAACATTTCATTTTTGTGCCATGCGAGTCACCAAGAAAACTATTTCCAATTAATGTAAGCCTGTTTTATTTAAGGTGGATGAAAGTTCACATTTTACTTTGTTGAACATTGGTGAATACATGATGACATATATGCAATGCAAAGCAATACAAAGTTTTCCATCAAACTCCAAGGTGAGAGCTCAATTCGCTCGCCAATTACAGATAAATACAGTACATTATGTTTAAAAGATTCAAGTGGCTGTGTGAAGTGATACCAAATTCCCCTTCATCATGGCATGTCTCTCTCACAAATTAAACCACATTGACAACACAATAGGTTACCATATAAATAAGTCTATTCCAAAACATTTTGAATGTAACACACAACAAAATTATCTATAGTATATGAGTATATTTATACACATATACATCCATTCCTTACCACATGTGGGATTTGAGTTGGACCACCCAGTGAGCTGACAGGTTCTTTCAGATTGTCCAAGCAATGCAAAGTTATCAAAGCATTCAAAAGTAGCCACAGAGCCAAACGTTGTGATATTGTAGAAAAGTGTACCATCTTCAAGAGTTAAAATGTCATCAAGGCCGCAGTCAAACACTGAGAGTATATATGTGAGCATGTGCAGGATAGAAAAGAGAACTCATCTTTGTTGCAGGGGTACAAAATACCACTTGTCTTACAATGTTGATCTATTATCACAGTTGTAAGCTAACCCTGATACCATTACCTATCTGGTCATTCAGTGATCCACCTCTAAACAAATGTTCAAGAAAATGAGTCTTTAACTGATAGATATAAACTTGGACATTGTGCATAAAAATTTAATAATAGATGAATCATGCACACCTGATTCTAAGTAGCCTGTAGAACAATTATTTCGATACAGTACTTCAGTTGTGGGAAAGTGGTAGGTGTGGAACCTAGAAAAATATTAATTGCTGATAATATCTACTGCTGCCAAGGTAAGGCATTTCTGGTATTTGCTGCTCTTTCCAAGCTACATAGGCTTACAGAGAATCACTCTGAATCTCTCTACTCTTGTGAAAGGAGGCATTCAAGGATGGATTTTCACTGGTGGCAAAATTTTGTTGTAGACCAGGGATAATCATAGCTTTCGTGTACTTACTTCAATGGAGCAGATCCATAAGCCAAACTGATGCGTAATCAGATTGAAAAGATTACTCATAAAAAGGTAGTAATTACAATGATTATATAAACTACATATATGGTTGATGGTGAAATGGCTAACAGCATGATTAGGCACTAATTGTACACAATCACTAAATAATGCACACCCAATAACTAAAAAATAAATTGCATTAACTTCTATTGAGGAGACAAGGGGCTAATTTCTTAATTTCTTAACCGGGGGGGGGGGGGGGGGGGGCTAGACCATATTTTCCCGAAAGTTGCACTTTTTTGTACCTGTCATAACTCTTTTCCCCTTTCTTCTGTTCAAATAATTACTATTATACCAGCTTGTTGCTTATTGTGTTTGCTTTAAGATGATATGTAAAAAGTCTCTATAGGCACTTTTTCTTAGAAGATATAGCCAAACACGCTAGGGTCATCAAAAAATGGCACCTCCCATTGCCAAGTTCTCTAATTGCCAGGTGCCTTGAGCTACAGACCCCCAACTTGTGTTGTGGCTTCCCACAAGCCTAAGCTGTGATATGACTGAGATAATTTTTTTTTTCCGTGAAGCAATTTGAGTTATGGTGATTAGAATGAGGCGGGGTCACTGATGTTCCGTGGATTTTGCCCGGTTGGAAATAAAGTCTCTCATATCTATTCAACACTTCACCGCGTTTTAATTATGGCTGAGTCATATCACAGCTAGAGTGTTAGCAAGCCACACAGGAAGTTTGGGGTCTGTAGCTCAAGGCGCCTGGAAATTAGAGGACTTGGCAATTGGGAGGTGCCATTTTTTTTATGACCCTTGCGTGTTTGGCTATATCTTCTAAGAAAAAGTGCCTATAGAGACTTTTTACATATCATCCTAAAGCACACATAATAAGCAACAAGCTGGTATAATAATTATTTGCACAGAAGAAAGGGGAAAAAGTTATGACAGGTACAAAAAAAAGTGCAAATTTCGGAGAAAAATGGGCTAGTCCCCCCTTTTAAGCCAAAACTATTCCTTCTTGAAGAAAGGCTCTGTTTAA
>CBDHDT010000195.1:40000-44457 GCA_965261215.1 Ekhidna sp. | reverse complement strand
GTCTGGAATCTTGATTAATTCAGGAGTGTAATTCCCCCATTTTGTATTGACCCAAAAATCAATAATTTGGCAGACTTAATTTTGCAGTATCTGTCTGTGGTCTATCCTATGATAATCGTAGTTGTGGCATGGTTGCTGGTTGAGCTAATTACATTGAAACTTATATTTTGGCCTCACTAAATATAAGAAACATCAGCAATGGCATAGAAGTAGACATTTAGATGGTAAATAATCTCAGTATAAGAATAACAGTTTCCAAAGAGGGGCCTCATAGAGGGACAGAAAAAAAGATGAATAAGGATGCATAGCAACAGCCTTGAGATCCATGCGACCAAAAGTACAAAAGGGAAAGTTGAGTTTGTAAGCCTAGTCAAGACACTTTAGATGAATATTTCACAGCTGATCAAAAATCAGAAAATTGACAATATGAAACAGACCTGCACACCTTTAAAGTTGAATTACCGACATGTGCAAGAGCTACACTGTTAACAATTCCAGTTGAGGTTTAGATGGATTTAAAATTAATCCATTTAAGATACAAATTACTCACAAGACTAATGCATTAATCTAATTGCTAACAGAAGTTAACAGAAGCACAACAATGTCGGCATATTCAAATGTACCCAAAACCTATGGCACAAATGACAACCAACCTTCTTACCTTCAAAATCAGGCAGTGTCAATCCAGGTACAGTGTGAATAGCTCAGGAGATAGAACACAAAGATATCACCATGCATAAACCCATTAAAAACTGTAAATATAAGAGAGAAAAATCCATACCAGTGTAGGGAACCCTCCATGCCTGTTAACCATGCAATTTCTCAATACCTCTCATATAAGGTGTCCAATAACTGCCAAAGAAAAACCAAATGCCCCACACAATAGCCCATGGCAAAAGTCCACGGCAAAAGCTAAAGCCTCACGGAAAAATCATGAGCCTCATGGTAAAAACAAGAGCCACATGGCAAAATCAAAATCCCTTGGCTATGACATGTCTGTTGGGTGCTGCATGCTAAGTTTCATGTTCAAAACGTTTTCCTTTTCTACAAAGAACTGCTGATATCTCTCCGTGTTCAAGTGCATCTCCCACACCTCCTACAGTCTTACATGATCCTCTTAGCTAACTGAATCCAGCATCACACGTAGCAGTGGACTCATTATCTCTGAGAACCTGCAACATGAAAGAAGAGAGAGAGAGTATGGGTTGCCATGGACTCCATCCAATTGGAAGTTTTCAATTATTATCTCCAGTTATACCACAAGCTTTATGAAACACTTTTTTGTTTGGATTCTAGTGCTCAGGAACAATACGGACATCTGGCTGCACTTTTAATATCAGCCACATTGTATGCACCATAAATTCTATGGTTGTTGAGCACCTTGCTTCTACCTAAAATCCCTTTGTTTGTTAGGTTCCTTGTTTAGACCCAAACTCTCTCTGATTGTTAAGTGCCTTGATTTTACCCAATCTCACTTTAGGTTTAGTGTCCCATACTTTTCAAACTCTGAATATGATCAACTGTCAAGGTCTAGCTTACCTCCAACCCAAACCCGAGTTTACCTCCAGCCATTGCCCAAGATTGCTTCTAGCCCTATCCATCCCTAGCCCTATTTTACCACCTGACCTAGTCCTTGATTACCTCTAACCCAAGTCCTCACTTACCATCAACCGTTGCCCCAGTTTACCTCCTGCTATAACCAGGGCCATCTTAACAGCATTATGGGCCCCCGGGCAAAGCAGTGGACTGGGCCTCCTATGACAACTACTCAAAGGAATAAAAATGTAAATGGTCGATAAAATTAAACATATATTTATTTTATTGGCACTTCCAACAAAATCGGTGTTGGAACATTAAAAACATGCTGTACAGCAACAACTAATCTACATAATAAATATTTGAACAATACACGAGGCTTGAAAAACACAATAATACTCAGTAAGCCATACAGATTAGATGTCATAGTATGAAATTACTACCAATTTCTTATTATAGCAAAAATTTGCAGCATTTCTTTGCAGAGAACTGTTTTATTATTGGCTTATAGTCACTGGTCTTCCGGATGTCATTTTCCATGCACATAAGTGTAAACCAGTTCAAATGATGCTGTCCCATTGTGCTACTAAGCTGATTTTTTTTTTAATAAGTTTCAGTCTTGAAAAAGAACGTTCTCCTGTACAGTTGGTCACCATCATGCACATGAACACTCTGAGTGCAATTTCAACATTGGGGAATACAGATTTCAAATTGTTGGAAATTATTTTCTGTACAATGCAGGGAGAGTCTCACAATTTTCATTAAGAGCCATGTAGTGCTTGAGATGCTCACATTCATTTAAAAGGTCATTATAATTAAGGTCTTTGTGATACATATTAGCCAGATGTTCACAGTTTTTCTTTAGTGCATCAGAAGCAATGGTTTTTAATTCACTGAAGAAAGAAAATAGAATTCCAATCTGTGAATAACTTGTGCACATTTTGTTATTTCAAAGATTAGTGTCCAGAATAGGGAGGAAAGTTTCTACCTTGAACTTGCTTTTACTGAGAAGTAATTCTTCTGCTGCTGATGATCCATCATATATAGTAAGACGATCTAGTAAGACACACACTTTGTTTTTGTTCCCATTTTTTCTCATCACTGTAATGTGTATCTGGACACATACTCCTGGCTTTGAATTCATATTCACTAAATTTATCTCTAGTTTCCTGAAGATAGGTTTTCATAGACACAAGAAGATTTGTGGCAACAAGGATGTTCACATCCTTTGACTGCAGGACCTTGCTTGTTTTGTTCAATCTTTCTAGCATGTCATTCCTAAGAATTGTGGGAAAGATTGTTTCCATGTTTTCCATTTTCTTTCTCAATCCTTCTTCTCTCACCTTGCATTCACTTCCTGTTCATTGTCAGCTGATACAGAATCCAGCGCATGTTTTATTTTCTCAAACCCCCATACAGAACATGAACAGCAACAAAATGTGCTGACCATCGTGTGTCAGATAGATGCTTTACTACAAAACCCTTTCCTAAAGATGATGTCAATACCATCGATGAGTAGAAGCAGCAAAAAAGGAATACAGACGCTGAACAAAGTCAAAGAATTTTACAGTTGTAGACAACACTCTGCTGCTTTTACTCCAACCAAGTTCAGGCTGTGTCCAGCAGGGGGGACATAGATGGCGAACTCATCGAGTTGATGAATCAGTGCTTGCAATCCAGTATATCGTCCAGACATATTTGAGGCGTTGTCATATGACTGACCATGGCAGTGTGCTAGTGGAATTTTGTTCTCATTAAGAAAATCAACAACAGTGTCAGTTAGAGCCTTTGCTCTATGAGAAAAGATGGGGATGAACATCACGAAACGTTCCACAGGCTCACAGCCTTTAATGTATCGGACAGTAAATATCAGTTGATCTGTGTACGAGATGTCTGGAGTGGAATCTGCAATTATTGAATAATATATTGACTCTTTTACTACTTCAATAATAGTACAAAGAACCTGTTGTCCCATTAATTTAATACATTCCTCACAAATATTTGCAGATAAATATGACGGGTTCCCTTTTCCACGATTTCCATACAGTTTGAGTTGCTCTTCCAAGAAAGGGTCTAATTCAATCAACAGCTCTAGTGTGCCTAAATAGTTGCCATTTTTTTGGCTTACTCTATAATCTAATTTTCTCCACGAAATGGCAAATCTCTGGAGACAAGAAAACAAATTACAGAAACCACACGTGTCAACACTTTATGCCCATATTCCTGCTCTGAGCGATATTGTTCCAGTAATAAAGAATCAATACTTCCAGTTTCTTTATGCCTAATCAAATATGCCGTCAAGCACTTTCGATGTTCTTCTCCATTTTCATGCTCTACAATAGCATTGCTGTAGTGCTTCCAGTCATTGAACCCCGATGTAGCAAAGGGAGATTCTTTCTTTGACAATAGGTGACATACAAAGCAGTACAAACGACCATGGAATGGTGAATAGAGTAGCCATTCACGTTTTACACACCCGCCATTCCGCAGTTCACGTTTGCACACATTATTTGATAAATACCTTGCCTTCATACTCTCTACACTAGCTGTTTTATACACTCTGCGTGAGTTTGATTCTGATATGATTCTGACATGATGAGGTCCCACTACTAATCCAGTAATCCACTGAGTTAGTATCATTAATGTTCAATAGCCCTGGATATGTCTCTTGGATTGGAAACTCCTTTACTGTTACAGATTTGGGTATTGGGTATTTTCCTTTGTGAAATGTCACCAGTAGCAGCAACAGTTAATGATAGGTGGAAAGAATACTAAGAGCATTCACCATGTACAGGTAAGGCAGATGCCCTCTCCATTGGCTAGCTAGTACACCATCACACAGCCTGGTCATCACTTTGCTTCACGAATGTATTCACATGGAGTTATATGGATGTTCGTAGTTATTTTTGTCCAAGTTCTTA
>CBDHDT010000195.1:0-35000 GCA_965261215.1 Ekhidna sp. | reverse complement strand
AGCTAACTTGGTTGTTGTGGCCCAACAAGCTATCGAGAGATTTATAAATTTTCTCTTTCCTGTTTATACACATTTAACTCCTAAGTTTAGCATGTGCTCTGACCGTTGATTTTGTAGTTGTTTTTGTTTATGCAGTTGTTAATGTTTTTGTTTCCAATGGCAGCTCTTAGTTGAAGAACAGAAATCAAGTCGAGCGCAATTTGAAAAGAATTAAAGTGCATCACTTAACCAGGGTTAGGACATTGGCTGCTATGGCTCTCGCATGCTGTTCAAAGTGGCTGCAAGAATGACCCCCTATTTCTCTCACTGTGTAGCTTATTAACCAATACATATTCTGTATCAAGTTTCCACATAACAATACAGTTACATAGAGCTACCCATTGCACAATGTGTTGTATAACTATCCATTGTTAAATCAGAGTTTAATTTTGTAATTCAATAGACAATGCAGTTAAATATAAAAATATATATATATATAATTATGTGTATCCATATATATCAGTATGCAAATACCTAGTAATAGAAGTATATCTGAGGGCTGTACAGAGATAAGGCAAAAGTGTTGGACACAGGAAGATGTATATGATAACTATCTTGAGGAAGGAGGCTTTGTGGTTATTGAGGAAGATGTAGTCACTTAATATTGAAGGAAGGAGTGAGAGCCTTTGATGAAGAAGATGTTGATGCCCCTTGATGAAGAATGTTTTGAATACATGAGATATTTACCCTTGGGGAACGAAATGCTGATGACCTTTGAAAAAGGATGTGCTTGATCAGGACCATCAACACATTTGCTTACAGCCAACACCTCACTTCTCTAGGATATCAACACTGGCTCATACAAGGCATCAACCCCTTCCCACAGGAATATCAATTTCTACGAAATCAATGTCCATCAGCAACTCATTTCTCAATGCTCATCAACAACTTCTACATAGACTATCTACTTCTGAAAGGACATCAACATTATCCTTCTCAAAGATCTCTTTCTAGAGCCAATAATGCCTCCTTGCTCAAGAGCCTTCAACACCTTCCTCAACAATGAAATGTTGTGGTGGTTCGTGATGACCCCTGAGATACTAGTATTAATGGTCCTAGAGTAAGTTCTTAGGGAAGGATATGTTGATGGTCTTTTAGGAATTGATTGCCCTGGTGGAAGGTGTTGATGAGCATTGAGAAATTAGTTGCTGATGGCCATTGATTTTGTAGAAATTGATATTCCTGTGGGAAGGGATTGATGACATTGATGAGCACAGTGTTGATTTCCTAGAGAATTGAGGTGTTGACTGTTAGCAAATGTGTTGATGGTCCTGACCAAGCACATCAATTTTTTAAGGCCATCAGCATTTTGTTCCTTCCGAATTTTCTGACGATTGATTTGAAATGGTTGCTGATTGTGATTCAGCAAGTGCACTACTTTTTTTCGCTTCATTAATCGCTGTAGCAATTTTCTTTGTGGAGTAGCCCATTCATGTGCAACATCTTGAAAAACATGGAAAAGACAGAATCAAAAAGAAAGAAAGTGGTGGTTTTATTTCTGTATATAAAAAAATGTTACTATAAATTACACACTATTGACCGCTCTTCCACTTTTAATCACACCCCTATTACAACCATGGATTTCAGTTTCGAATGGTTACAAAAATTATCCATCTAATAGTAATCACACCATGTAGATGTAAACTTGCAAAATTTTAAACTTGAATGATTTAGTCACTAGAATAAAACAGCAGTATATTAATTTCCACAATTTACACAAAAATCCATCTAGCAGGAACTCCTTTCCGATAGGCAAAGGGATTCTGGTTATTTTTCCATACGAATAAGAACTCTTGAAGCCTTCCATTGCGAGAGAGCTTAGAGAAAGAGAGGAATTGCACAAAAGCGACCGTCAGTTGCAAATTGCAGTTGCGATTATTGATCAAAGAAAATTTATTTGTACTCCTTTCAACAACAATTTACATAATGATTGCTACCTTTCAATAGTAACAGCCTTTCCAAGAGTAGATGCAGGTAGATTAATTCTTGAACTTATTCTTACTGGAATGCATGACATAATAAAATATATATTAAGATAATGTATTAAATAAGGCTAGATACAAAGGAATTTGAATGAAAATAGAAGTAATATTTTCTTCCATATTTTCACAAGAATTTTTTTTTTTTTTTTATTTAAATTTTTGCAATTTTATACCATGAAAAATCACTAATACCTGAAACTGCGCTGTGTTGGTGGCAAATATTTTTAAACCTGTATCATTAATGCACAAAAATGTAAAATATTTTATGCACTCGATACGGTTAGATGTTATCAAGAGCGATACAGAGTTATTATCAGATTAAGCATTCGGGAGCCACGAGAAAGCTATAGCCATGATCCACATCTGTAGCTATAGCTGCTGCACTGGACTAGGCTTGGTCCAAAGAAGAAAGTCCCAAAATGAAATCTAAACCGATTAGCAACCAAGTTTGCACGGTGCCACAGCTCAGGCTAATTACACTACTTTTAACTTACTTATATAAATAGGTAGCTTTTGAGCCATTTGAAATAAAGAACCTCAAGACACAGCAGAGGTTCAAGATAATGGACTTGTCCAGGTTTGTTCCATATATGGAAGACAAAGATAACGATTTACGGGATATAGCAACAAAGTTACTCGGAGCCACAGATTGGGATTCCTACCAATTAACTTGTATAAATAACACTTTCATCAGGGCACTCATTTGTCATGTGAAAGCACTCAGCTTTAGCTCAAGTTAATGGTCTGGTCATTGTTTCCTCCAAAGAAGGAAGTCCACAGATAAAAACTAACCCGTTATTAACTGATTTCTCAGAAACAACTGATTTGTTCAATAGAGCAATTGTGTGCTGCGAGAAAGCTATTAAGTACCAAACCACAGCTGTGATTATAGCAGCTGCTCTAATCTAGGTTGTGTCCAAAGAAGGAAGTCCTCAGATGAAAACTCCTTGATTTGCCACAGATTTTCTAAATTTTCACTGCTAGGCACTTTTAATTACATTGGGATTAAATTAGTTTCTATGTGTAAGGAATTAGTTTTTATGCCGACAAAATTTTGCACATCCGTGCTAAGAGGGTTAATTGAATTTCTATACAATTAAACAAATCAAGTTCCACTTCTTTGAATGAGTAACGGTCACAAGTTCTATTCGTGATAACTATCAAGATAAACATGTTTTTTTTTTTCCCAAAACAATTCCAAAAGATTGTCTTACGGTTTCAAACTAGAAAAAAAATGGTCGTTAATCATTCAAAGAAGTGGAAGTTGACTTGTTTAATTGTGTAGAAATTTTAATTAGCCCTCTTAGCGCGGATGTGAAAATTTTTGTCTTCATAAAAACTAATTACTTACACGTAGGAACTAAATGAAAGAGATATGCGGAAAAATTAAAGCGTCTGACAAACTGAGCTGCTGTTTCATAATTGGTTTAATTCATTCAATTAGAGCAGTTTCTGGAAGCCTATATGCCGAGCAAACAAGTTTGTGCCGAATCCACCCCTCCTTGAATGTTGTGTTCTCTCAGTAATAATTATAGATATTGTGAAAATGTCGAGATATGGTGAAATAGTTTCATTTGTCTGCTTATGTATCACAATGGAGAAGATTTTAATGACGTGCTTAGTACGCTTTCTAACGAAACAAATATAGTGAAAAGTTAATTCAAGTTTGAGCTGTTGAAATAAGGACAAATAAAGTTTGTTGTCAATCCCATTTTCAGCACATATAATAACAAATGACAAACTGTAGCATTCAGGGATTCAAGCATGCAGTTCGATCAAGAAAATATTTTTGAATACAATTAATTAGTCGTCTAAATAAATACATTTGAAAATGAGGCAGCTGTTATACATATACAGGAAATTACCTCCTTTTCCAGATTGTACCAGCAGCCATCGACATCTTTCAAATCTATGTTGGACATTGGTAGTACAATCACGCCAAGAAACCTGTCCTTGCCAAATCGATTCCAGTCCCATGCACATAGCAAGAGAGAACACTGAGTTATCCAAGAATGCTCAACACAGAACTACATCGACCATATTGAAACCAAAGTAAGATAACAATTTTATTTATTCACATAATGCATGGTAGATCTGGTAGGCAGTATACATTCACCATATTTATCTTGACAGATGTCACTTTTGTTGATTGTGTTGTTAGAATTGATGTTGTTCGTCCTCATATTTTATGGTTGTAAATATATAGCAGACATCATCATATTAATATGCATATTGGTGGATGGAGGATACTTAAACAGTTAAGCAACAAAAAATAAAAAAGGAGAAGCCCAACCAATCAACCGTCATAAGTTCCTACCAACAGTGCAAACACGGTCCCTGTTACAAAAAAGGTTATAGGTAGCTACATGGTAATTACCTGATGTTTTCGAACGTGCCTATATTGTTATTAAATAATCATAAATCTGGGCTAACCGGGCATGCAAGCAAAAAAAAAATAATAATAACAAACGTTTGTCCAAAAATTGTAATAGACATCGCGAACCTGCTCTCTTTTAGGCATTAGTTACTAATTCTTGAAGTCCTGCAGAGAAAGGTTCAATGGTGGCTATGTTCACCTAAAATATCTCTGAATTTTCTTGTCTTGAGAAAGTAGCCACAATTGGAAGGATTTATTTGTAGCAAGTTTACAGCTTTGCATAGATTTTGTTTGCTCAAATCAATAGAGAGTTTAAACCGCAGCGGACTATATTTCCAATCCAATTACACGAACACTTTGAATTGATTCGGCATGAAAACTTGATCAGCAGGCTAAATATAATGTCATAAAATATGAAACAAATTTGGTGGTCAATCAATCAATAGCGTGACACTATTAAAATTTAATGTAAAACATATACCTCCAACAACGGATTGTTAAGAATGCACTTGTGTCTCTTTGTTTTTGAAGTTTGTCTGTTAGCGGGATACTCGAAAATTTATGGATGGATTTGGACAAGGAACATTTAATAGATCTTTGTGAAGATCCAGCGTTTGAATCTAACAACACTCGAAACTCCCCAAGCCCAAGCCTGCAGTCAAAGCTAGCATCTAGTTATATTTAAAGCTCAATTACTCAGTTTGATCATGAAAATATTAACACCAGTAATGCATGCAAGACATACTAAGATTGCGATGGATGAAAAACTCTCAGCATGGCGGAGGTTTGTGTTCAACTGAGCAAGGCTCTTGTTGTTTATTTGATTAGTTCAAGACATTATAATACATGTTATTGGATCAATATTCTTTTGTGTATCTAGAGTAGCTGGCAATGGGAGTGGCAATGTAGGTGAACTATCATTTGTAGCCACATGTTTGAAACAATAACTTTTTTTAGTCACAATTTTTTTTCCTCCTCAAACCCACCACAACAGACAGTCACATCTTCACCTTGAGTAAATTCCCACTGTCACCACTTTTTTCCTCTGCTTTTCTGCGACATATTTCGACTATATTTTAATGGTCCTGTTAGAATGGAATTTCTTTGGCCACAGAGGAAATCCAATGTGTATAATGTACATATACAATATATAAACATATCAGCACTTATGAATCTGAACGGTAGGGATCAATGCTATTAAAATCAGCTTGTAATTGAAGGTAAAGAGTTCTGACACTGACGTATTTGGATTTGGGTGAGGTATTTCATTTACCATGTCCTGCACAGCTTCATTCAATCCATTAACAACATGGTCATTTGAACATTGTGTCGTAATGGCCACCATGACCCTTCTCCTTCATTTTAATCCAACATGCTTGCTTCTTAACAACTGAAACCTTTCCTGTCTGATGTCATCAAAGCAATGGTTGCTCTCTGCTTAATTTGTATGTGCCAACCTTAACTATCAGTAAAAGCTTGGGAAACAAAAAGTGATTTTTCTTCTTCGCATCATTATATCAAGAGGAAAAAGACTCACAAGCATTCATTATATATTTGACTAACCTGAAATGTTTCTCTGTACACTGGATTTAATGTTTTCTTTATAATTTTGGTCTTCTTCTTATGATACCTGGTCATGTCAGATACGAGGCAAACACTCATGTACGGATTAGTGTTTTTATCTTGTTGAGCCACAACTAAACCTTGTGCTCTATTGATGCGTATTTCAATACGGCCATTGAAATATTTGACACTGAGGAGTACCCTTCCGTAAATAGAACTGTCTGCCTTAATATTTTCCAAAGATGACACAATAGGGTCTTGCATAGCAGGTATCTTTGCCTAGAGAATATGGCAACAATTATGTGAGACAGCATAAATGCACATGGATCTTGAATGTTATGGTGTAATAAAACTAAAATTTCAAGTCAAATATGTGCAAGAGTGGACGTGTATTGCATTCACTAATTTGTGCATAAAAATAATACGATAAAATTCAATGAAAACTTTCCACAGGTTAGTGTAATATGTTAATAATTGCCCAGCACATTATACTAATTATAATTCCTAAATCATGATTCATAATCGAGATTGAACACCAATCAATCAAAGCATACATTTCACTTTGGCTAAAGTTGATTCACTTTTAAGGTTATTTGTGGCATTTACCTCATTTTGCAGCATATGCCAGCTGTCTCCGCAGTTATCTTCTGTGCCAATGTTGGAGAGTGGAATTTTAACTTCGCCTAGAAACCTGTCGATGCCACTCCTGCCCCAGTCCCATGCACACAGCCAGAGAGAGTACAGAGCAATGTCTGAGTTCTCAAGATGGAACTATAAATCGGTCACAGAGAAACCAGAGAAGGAACATTATTATCCTAATCTGGGAATATGCTACGGAGCTCTCCTTATAAGGGTTTGACCGCAACTTTGTGTCAAAAAGGAGTATGAAAACAAAAAACAACAACTCAAAAACCATTTATCTCAGCTAAAAATTCAAATCAGCAACCTCATAACTGCCACAATGGTGGTTTCAGACGATATCAGCTCTCAAAAAGATTCAAAGATTTCAAAGAATCCTTTGATTTTGTGCACTAAATTGGATGCAAAAAACTAGTGACATTCCAAATGTTTGAAACACACAAATTCATAACGTGTACTGAGCATCATTACATCTAGAGGAAAAACACTCATAATGCATGTCTTTCACTAACCTTTAATGTTTGCATATATAAAGAATTTAGTGTCTCCATCTTAATTTCGGTACTCATCTTTCGACTCAAGGTTCTGGCAGGTACAAGGCAAACTGTAATATAAGGATTGGGGCTCCGTTTTTGGTTAGCCTCAGCTAATATTTGTCCTCTACTGATGTGGACTGAAACACTGTCGTTGGCAAGTTGGATACCCAAGAATAGTCTTCCTGCCATAGCCGTCATGGATGACTCAAAGGGATACCTGACTGTAGAGGAATATGGGAAACATCAAACTAGGTTTAAAAAAAGGAAAAACATCAAAACCAAACAGCCCAGCTGTCAAGCATACATCCTTAACCAATGGAATGGGTAAGGAAACTCAAAAAATTAATGACTGTTATACATTAACAAACATGTCATAATGCCTTCAGAAACATTTACACTATATCTATTAAATGATGCAAGTAGAAGGATCATAATTTCAGCGTATGTCTTTTTAAAGATTTGCCCACAATGTGGAAGCAGAACGGACACTTATTTGCTAATTCTGTGGTAGGGAGAACCAAAAGAAAAAAATACCAAGAGAACCAATAGTATGTTAATCATATATTTGGCCATTTCATCAATATAATTATTTGTTCATCCCTCACACCATAACATCACTTCAGTACATAAAGCGTCAGAATCATTCCTATCCACATTAATATGGCCAGGATTTCCTTTGGTTCAATCTACAGGAACAATTGACAAGGGATCCCACTCACCACATTTTAAAGACCTCTCATTTCACTAAACTACCTATCCCCCATCAAACGGATTAACAATGTAATGATCATTGTACATGCATGAGCAACATTTAACCTACATTTGTTTAGCATCACTGAAACTAATATATGTAAAGGTCTATATTATGGGCTTCATGCGAGTGTTATCCTTCTTCATCGATGAAGCAGTGCAAAACGTTTGGTTGGGCGATAATACGAATACGGAGAAAACAACGTCTAGTGAAATAAAGTGGGATAAACATGTTATTTTCTACATCATAAGTTCTTGTTGGTATTACAGCCATTTCAAGCCAAACCATTTGGTTAAATTCTCATGTAGACATGCTTGATCATAACTGCATTCAATCATTCCTTGAGAAGCATCGTGTAACTTAAGTCCAATTTTTTATTTGGCACAGCAGATATGAAACACTCACATTATTGTTTGATGCTAACAAATGCATTAAACGAAGAAAAAATAATTCTCTCAGCCTCGGACTTGACTATGAATATTAAATTGGTGTGCTCTTCTTCAATTACAGTGTTGCACAAGTGTATTCACAGTATTACATTGATTGGGATAAATACCAATAATGGCTTGATGCTCACATCAACCACAGACATATGTGCTCCAACAAGCTGAATGGAAACAATCTGCTACAAACATTACCAGATAAATCATGAAACAAAATTTAGCATTTAATTTGTCCAAACATCAAATTCCCCCAAAATTGAAGTTCTTTTCTCCCTTGACATATACTGAAATGATGGTAAGAAAATAACTTATTTCTGCATTTACGGTCATATTCTCTTTTTTTATCCACGCAATGTATTGACAACTGACAGAAAATTCCAAGATCACCTCATACTCCAGTTCTAATCCAACTGGGAAAGCTGAACTGCTGCTACACATGTATGTGACTGGTGTTTCTCGCTACTCGCAACTCTCCAACTATTTTTTCATCTTAACCTCGCATTTTTAATGGTGCAGCAAGTGCCACATAGCTGCAACTGCTTTTAGGAAAACGCTTTTAAAAATGGGTTTAATGACTTTTCCTTGGAGACTTGAGATTGTTTCGATTGCTCATAAAGTCTGTGAAATAATCCCAATCAAACCTGCAAAGAAGGCATCTCACCAATTAAAATCAATTTTGGCAATATCGCGTCAACATGGAGTGATAAGTACCACTCAATGGGGATCACGATTTGTTTCCAACACTGGACATGATATATGATTCATGATTCAAGAAGAGTCACTATAATCAACATTGTTGAATTTATCCTTGTATCTCATAGAACATCGATAGCTCCATCAGTAATGAAATTCCCACGAATTTCCAAACAGGTTTACATCTACATGCACATTGACTTGCTTACATCATGTTTCTTAGTGCGAATGTCATTGGAAGCACACACTATTTGCTGATCTGAGTTACACTCTGACAGTTGTGAAGATTTTACGCAGGGAGACGCATTAATGGCTGAGATGTGACTAATAGAGGGGGCTGGAACGGATGCAGTGATTTTGGATTTGGAAGAGGTTGGAGAGAGAGAAGGGAGAGATGACTCAGTCGTGATTCGAGCATGGTGGCATTCTTCTGAAGCTTCCTCTGCAAAAAAAATTCATAGCAATTGCACTTTCTCACATCAAAATTGGTTATAACTGCAACAAACACTCACCAATCATGGCATTCAATAATAGAGTCTTGAAAAGCACACTCCCATACGTATGGCCAACATGTTTTGTTTGGTTGGAGCTGGAGATGGTTGCAGCATACGTAGGTGGAACCAGAGGAAGGGGAGAACAGGAGATCCCATACTTCATGGCGATCTTCTCAATAAGCCTGTTGCCAAAAGTAAGACAGTGTGTGTGTGACCCAATAAAATATTCTCTTTGTTGTGTAACATGTTTAATGACACCTATTCATACCACCAGGAACCAATGTCAAGAAGAGGAAATAAATTGCTAACATAATTTTATCTTGTACCAGTGTGCAGTGAAGAGCGTATGACTGAACAAAAGTTATGTATGCATGAATGCAAATGAGGTTGTGATCTGGCATAATTGGGAAAACACTTGCAGCAAAAGTATATTGTATTATAGATACATGATTCATGATATTTATGTACATTGATTTGATCTTGTGAATATAGACACGTTAGTGCTCATGCGAAATGGAATGTGCTAAAAAAAAAAGAAGTAATGGAATAATTCGGCATGGATATGAACTGTCGGGATGCAATTGCTTGAGGCTGCAATATTTTAAAGACATGTGTTTTGGCTACAGCAGAGTAGAATTACCCCCACCAGAGGAGGTCAACTACCGTTTTAACAACTATATAATTTCAATAATGTAAAATAATGTCCAGCAACTACATCTACTTGAGATTTGATGCAGGTGTGCTTCTAGTTGTCACCTATTCACCAACTTAAACGGATTACCTGAAGAAACTTATGTATTGAGGCTGCTCATATCAGTGATGAAGGAACAAGCTGGCTTTTTAAATTGTTCACACAATGATCAACTAGAACTTGAATGTCTTCGTTGTCCAAGGAAGCAACTCGGTTTTGAGGATGCAGCATGTTATACAGAAACGGTGTTGGATGTAGACATATGGCAATTTAATATGCTTTACGAACATATAGAAATTGGTGATGACTGCACTTACCACTTCATTTTGCACACTTTGCAAATAAATATTTGTGAATGGTCATGAGCTGTGAGCCTGCAGTTCTTGCAAACTTTATTACCACAACCGGGACAGTGAGCACCTGTATTCCACAGTCGTCCCAGTTTGATTGAACACGTAGAACAAAATGGCTCTCCCTGGAAAACCAGCTGCCGGTGTCTTTGAATTTCATAGAGTAGACGATGACACCTAGAAAAGATATTTCAAGGTCAAAGCAACATATCACTTAGAAGTTAGCTTTATAGTATTCCAGCAGGACATGTTTAATGGAAGTCTCATACAAATATATAGTTGAAATAGTAGTGCTCCATTATAAACTTATAACTTTGTGCTGCCACAATGCAAGATGTGTTTTCCCAAAGAGAGGAACATTATGCGCAGAATACAATGATCAGAAGTTAATCACCATCTCATTTGCAAAACACTTTGAAATATTTCTTCACAATATTCTTTATCTTCGTGAGACATATTGCCCCAAATATAAATAAACTATGCTTCTATACCACCTCTGGAAAACAAACTGAAAACAATCCAGAGTTCCTAGACACAAGCAACGACTGTAAACACTAGCCTTCCCAATCAACCACTTACTCCAATTTCCGTCGCATTATCTTTATTCTGACGTCCTTATCGCAAGTAAGCTTTTCCATTGCTGGAGGAAATTGCACTGTAGTAAATGACTGTTTCACAATACTTGTCCACCATTCGACGCTTTCGTTGCTTCGAGTAACGTTGCGTCAATGAGGGTCATGAATGATTGCGCGTATGTACGTCGGTGCGCGTCTAGCCACGCCTACTAATGGTATAAAAAAATTAAAGAAAGAAGGTGCAGTAGTGTATATCACATAGTCAACGTATTGTAAATCGAGTCCTCTCGTGCTATTCCTGAGCACACGACTCCAGCATTATCTGTATATCACAAAAACTAACTATTGGAGTGGAGAGACAAGATTTACTACCAGCTTGTATTGATCACGGGTTAAGCATAGCGAGTTATGGTGAGTGGAAATGAAATATTGGTGCCAATATCAGTGGATTTATCTGCACACTGAACGTAGTTTTGTTTTCGGCCATTAGCAAAAAGCTTCGTTAGAGCTTGCAGAGTGAAATCTAACTCCAGCTGTTTGCCAGCAAGCCTGCATCTAATCCTACTCTACTAAAAAAAAATACGGCAGAGTCTGAAATGGCGATGTTTATAGCGTCGAGTGTCGTCATCAGCAAAAATCAAAGGAAAAAAAAGTAGTCATAGCTACATAGCTGCTGGTGAAGTCGGATTTGCCACTACTTAAGTGTAAACTAAATAACGCAACATGTCTTCGTCCCGCTTAACAAGAAGTGCTGCAGATAATGTTAAATTTGGATTTCTCGCTACTGTCAGTGGAGACTAAATTGCGCGACTCCTTACCACATTGCGGTATGTGGGTTCAAAGTTTAGAGTGGACAAAATCATAAATGGGGCGGTCTAGAGCAGCATTTATTTTTACTTAGAGGAGGCCACTGTTAGCGAGCATCTACTTGAGGTGAGTGGTGAAAATACAGTATTTCACTCATTACCAGAGGAAAAAAGATCTAGCAAGACTGTGCCATTGGCTGCTTGGTTTCCCAATGAATTTGCAGGTCTTTGCTCCTCTGTTGCATGTAATGGGACCAGAGGCATAACCTTCTCATTGGGATGGTTCTTTGCTGGCTTTCACCTAAAAAATAGTCACATTTCTAATATGAAAAACGACCTTTTGAAGAAAGAAGAAGAAAAAAAGCAAATAAGACCGTACTCATGTAGACCACAACTAGTTACATGTCCCTTTACTATTTAAAATGATATACTGCAATACATTGATTTTGTAACCAGCCCAAGATTGGTATAAATGATTTTAAATGGTAAAGGGTTATGGAACTGGTTGTGGTCTCTATGGGTACAGTTTTGTTAGCTTTAATTTTAATATCAATTTTTATTTTTATTATTTTTTTTTTTCTAGTTTATTGTGTTGTTTTTTTGTGTATTGCAGTTGAGCGCTTGAGGAGTGGTGGTGGAGGAACATACCAAGTGTGAGGTGAGCAGTGGATGGGTAGTCTAGGAATTTAAACACTGTTTTTATCCAATACCTTGTTTCCGAAGAAAACTCAAGTTCCTAAAAGAAATCACAAAAATTCATAAACCAGCTGCCTAGTAGCCTCAGTCTGAATTTCACTATATAATACAACCCTCAGAACAATTCAATCATAAGCAACAGGCTAGGGTAGTCAAACCGCCAGCACGTATTTCGCACTGGCTGCAATAGTCACATGATCTACAATTTCATTGGATCTTCCACTTTTTTTGACTGGCAGAAGGAAAAGATGGTGTATTGAATCAGGTGGTTGAATGGCTTCCTACTCAGCCTTTTTTTTTCGGTCTCGCTCATGACTAATACCAAACTACAATATTACCACATATAAAAGTCACCATATATCACAAATATATATCCCAGATCATATACGAAAGAGGGGTACCCATCCAAATTTTGAGTTATCCATGTTTCATTTACTCAGGGAAAAATCCCAACAGGCTGCATTATATTGTACCTAGTCTCGTGAGCCACAGAGTCTCTACCAATTACTATACTGGAGACAACTTTGACAGGTTTCTGTGCCCATACAGAAATTTTGGCATCCCTTTCCTCCACTTGACAGTGCATCAGGCTCAGTGCAAACATAAACGTATCATTTCTTTTCGCTATTAGCTACATACCAATGATGTCAAAACTGCAACTATGTTTCCGAATTCCACTCTGCTATTGGCTAGTGTGTTACAGCTGCATGTAGAGTTCTGGATGTAGTGCTCCACCTTCTGTCGGTGTACACCATGGTCATTCTCATTTCTCACCAGAGAATAATATGGAGGCGGAAAAAATACTTGTGTGATCACGATACCGCGCTTGTGCAGTGCAGTGTAAGTGGCGTTATTTGAGACGGGAGGAATTTGACACGACACTGCCATTTTGATACGGGTCGCTTTACATCCGCCATTATAAAAGGTGGGCCAATCGAATAATCTATCTTTTGCCTTTCCAATAGTCTTGAGGGTTTACAAGCGTACTCAATATCTTTATTTGACGCTGAAATGGTGGTCGCCATTACTGCTATGATGCTAGCAATGTAATCAACTATCCACAGAGTACTTTCATCCGATTATATTCCATTGTAATAACGTCAAGTGTCTGGATGGCATCATAGTGATACTGTATATATATATGAAAGGAAAAATATTGGTCTAAGATTTCCTGTATGTTCAGACACCTTTATATTGTTATGCATGTCAAGGCCACCAGTTATGCAGTTGCAGTCCCGTGGATGAAAGGAAGAGTATTTCTTATTGAACTTTCAAAGCAATGTCAGTGTTGACTTTAGGACTCTTCGGTCCCCATTCTACAATTTTTTGATTTTTTGTTTTAAAGCGAGGGGATTAAATCATCAGAATGTCAAGCCGAGTCTAAAAGAGAGACCAAATGTGCAAATAGTTCAGATGATCAAGTTAGTAGACCAACATGACCCATGGATATGTTTGTCACTCACAAATGTTGACCATATTCTAGCAATGAGTAATTTTTACTGATGGTGAAACTCAGTATTTCCAGGATTTGCTTAATGGAGTGCTTTACTATAGTGGGTGTCTATGATCTGCTTCACGGAGAGCAGCATCAACTGACAGATTTGTCTGTGTCAAGCTTATAATTTTCTTCTTGCTCTCCATTGTAGGACAAATATACCTGTGAAGTATGGCCATATGCAATGTGCTGTGTTTCATGTTAGTTTAACACTTCATATTGGATTTTTTGAAACAAAATGATTTACAAAATATATATTTTTCATAAATTCCATCCATTTTCCATGGAATTAGTGAACAACTGGGTCTACCTCAGCTGTTACCAATTCATAAATAAATATTTGTCAAGAATTTGAAAAGTGACAATGATTACTGCATGTCCAGCATGCTCTACTTATGATGCGCAAACAGGAGCCATGTAAAGCTTTAACATCTTTATGCCTTAATCCTGAATGCTTTAACATTAAGCATAGCTCCTGAAAGCTTAGCAACAACTTAATCCCAGAAAGCTTTATAAATCCTTTCCCTTGAAAGCTTAGAGTGTACATACTAATTTTTAGACTGGTGACTCTATGTAATAAATATAATAGTAATAATAGTAGAAGTAGTAGTAGTAGTAGTATTAGTAGTAGTAGTAGTAGTAGTAGTAGTAGTAGTTGTTGTAATAGAATTAATAATAATTATAATAATAATAATAAAAAAAATAATAATAATAATAATAGTAAAAATATTAAGAGTAATAATAATAATAAGCATAACAATAATAATAATAATAATAATAATAATAATAATAATAATAATAATAATAATAACAATAATAATAATAATAATAATAATAATAATAATAATAATAATAATAATAATGGTAATAATAATAATAATAATAATAATAATAATAATAATAACAACAATAATAACAATAATAATAACAACAACAATAATAATAACAACAGTTATAATAATAATAATAATAATAATAATAATAATAATAATAATAATAATAATAATATATATATATTAATAATAATTATTATTATTATAATTATTATTATATTTATAATAAATAATAATAATAATAATAATAATAATAATAATAATAATAATAATAATAATAATAATAATAATAATAATAATAATAATAGTAATAACAATAATAATAATAATAATGATGAAAAAATAAATTATTAATGATTAATAATAAACAAGATAAATAAAAGTTTAAATTGATCTCTTTCAGAAATATTTTTCATAATTTTTATTACTATTATTATTATTATTATTATTATTATTATTATTATTATTACTACTACACACAACACAATAGTCACACCACAATAGATGTAAAGAATTAAAACGATTTTTTTTTTATTATACTATTGGTATAACAAGTTTGAGTCCACAAAATTAGCTGAAGCATTCGTCCTCAGCATTTCCTCAGCACTGTCCTTCAGGTGATCTGGCAAAAGATTCCAGCCACAACGAAATTCACGTAAAACATCAGCACCGATTTTTTCTTGCTCCATGTATGCTTTCATGAAAGTAGCCCCATTATTAACGTTCTGACCAGTGAAGGTAAACAGAGATAAACTGCCCTCCAAAAAAAAAAAAAAACCCATTAACTTGTCTATTAGAATAGCATGAGCTTTCTTAATAGGGGAGAGTGGGTGTTGGCAAACAATATTCACTAGGCTTTGAAGACCAGCAGCACAATGCAAGTTGCTGTGTGTGTGTTGGAGGATAGTGTCTAAATCCCCCTCAGGCAGTTGTGAAAGCAATATCTATTGAGTGTCAAGTCTTACAGGAGAGATTCCTAATACATGCCATATAACGACAGACAGTATAATTGAAAAGAAAGGTAAGAATTTCTGAAGAGTGGTAAAAAGATCATTAGCAGCCTTCATCACCTGACGACATTTGTATGGGATGTCCACACATTAGATAGATTGGTTGATAAATTGATTCCAAGATGGGAAACACTGTTGGACAGCGGAAGATGAGAGCCACAAAAAATCAGTATTGTTGCAGCTCGATTTCATCAAACAGAACCTCTATATATATAGAACTGTGCTCAGCTTGTTGGCTCAAAGCTGTGTGCATGCAACGTTGAAATGTCGCAGGCGCATTCATTAGACTAAAAGGCATGCGCGAAAACTCAAACTTGTCCCATGGCGAACAAAAAGCAGTTTTGTCCTGGCTATTTTTGTCTAAGGGAACCTGGTAGAAGCCCTTGTTCATATCAAGTTTTGCCTGCCATGTTGTTAGTGCCAATGTCAATACTGAGCCTTCCTGTGAGCATGCTGCTTATATATAATAGTACACACTAATGTATTCTCCGATGTCAAGCCATCATTATCCCAAATCGATTATACAGCAGGCTAGACCGTTTCCTTTGTGAACTCCATGTAACCATACACCCCAAAACTATTCACATTCCTTTGCAGTAGTGCCACATTCCTTCAGACCAAGAACACAAGCTTTGTGGTGCACATTAAGTGTGTGTATATTCATTCCTGGTTGAACTAGTATTCTTAGATTTCAGGATGCACCATGACATAATGAAGTATGGGCTCCCCACATGCAATGGTGGGGAGGAGCTAGTGGGCTTCTTACTATGATAGTTTACATAGGCTTTGACCTTTTAACCTTTTAGCCGGCACTGAGGAAAGACAAAGGTAGGTTGGCATAGCTATATGTCTATATGCAGTGTTGCCATAATTTTATTTTATTGCCAAACATCCTCCATACTGCCAAACTGTTGACGTTTGGCATTTAATAACTGAAGATTACATACACCCATGCTTTGGGCAATAGGGTTTATTTATTAATTTATCTCTGAAAATATTAACAGAGCTAGCTGGATAGAAATAAGGCTAGCTAGTTGGATAGAAATAAGGCTAGCTAGCTATATGCAATGCAAATTCACTTTTTGTGGTTGAATGTCCGACATAAGCAGTAGTCCACTAGCCCTGTCCAGTGCAGTGATTATGGACGTACGTGTATTGACATTACTTCACTCCATTGATAGGTGTAGGTGGTACTAGTTCATTGAGGAGTTCCAGCTCCAGTATGTCAATGGCGGTGAGCATCAGCAACCTGATGGATGAGGATAGCGAATATTTTGGAGAAATATTTGGAAAGGATGTACCACAGTACTCACTGCAGGAGTTTGCTGAGCATTATAGTGTGAACTGTCTCTCAACTAGAGAAAAAAGCCAAAATGATCCACTAAGTCCTCAATCCACTACTTCATCAATTTCTAGCGACACTGCCTCACTTGCTAACTGTATATCCAATGGAACAGGTGATGGTTCCTGCAAGAATTCTGGTGGCAGTAAGAAGAACCGAAAGAAGAAGGTTGCGTCTACCACTACCTCCTAGTGCAACCAAGACAATATTAAACCACCATACTCTTACATTGCACTAATAGCCATGGCTATTTCGCAGTTTCCCAACAAGATGCTAACTCTGGGAGAGATTTGCGATTATATAATAACACAGTTTCCATACTACTCTAACGCTGGCCCACTTGGAAAAAAGTAATTACTATTATTATTGTAGTACGATACTTCCTAAAAATCCTTTCTAGTAAGGTGTTAGCAAACCCGAAGCGAGGGGTTTGACTGGCTTGTTAAGAACATTGGCTGAGCGAGAGTCAGTGTTTGAGAACAGGCATCGTTTGGGTCAAAGCGGACTTACTGTTACTGAGAGGGTAGATTCCCATCACAATAGTGGAAGCAGTGGGATCTCAACTGAGTGAGATCCTTAGTATTGATAGTGGCTCAGGAATATTTTTCTGTTTAGCTAGCAGGAGCACGATTCAGGCGTCAAGCCTAAGGAATCTGAAAACCCCTTCCTAACCATCTAGAGCTTTTCTTTATTAATTTTTGTAATACACCTCAAGAAACGATGTCAGTATCAGAAGGACGAGGACCGGGAGAGATTCATCGTTTGAGGAGTCAGGTCGACCCCCCTCCACCCCAGGCAAACCCTCCTGATGGAGGAGATAAGCATTCAGAATGACACAACTGACCAGGAAAGCTCGATCAGTTCATGGATCGATGGATCGAGATAGAGCAAGACAAAGCCCAAAGGATCAAACGGCAACGAGAGGGAGATCAGCGAAACGACATGGAGCAGCAGGACCGCAGGATTCGGGCCCTGAGCACAGCCACTAGGCCCCTTGTACCTCTTCCAGCAGCTGTTCCCCTTCCTAGGCTCACCATACCCAAATTTCAAGAAGGAGTTGTCGACATGGGGGCCTTCCTAGAAATGTTTAAGGTTATTGCTCGAGCAGGGGTGTAGCCTGCTGCTCAGTGGGCAGTTTACTTGAGGAGTTCATTATTTGTAGCTGGTCTGTCGGCGATTGCTATGCTGGACGCGACAGATCAGGCTAACTACGAAGTTGTGAAAAAAGTCTTGCTAGCCACGTACCAGGTAATCTCAGAAACCTATAGAAAACTGGTATTTGGGAAGATTCTGGATATTGCCAACCCGGATGCGTGGCTCAGGAAGCACCGACAAAACTTCTGTCAGTGACTTAGAATGTCAGATAAAGCCCCTGAAGAGTTGATGCTGATGGAAACAAACTATCAAAAACTACCCTGATGGCTAGAAACTGCCATGCGTAATCTCAACCTAGGGACATTTGAGGAACTCGCTGAGGCCACTGTCAGGTACCAGGGCAATCAACGGAAACTGGAGGAAGTTAAAAGACGATCCAAACCTAGAGTGGGCCCCTGACTCACTCTCAATAGAACAACTTACCAATCCCGACCACCTGAACAAAGAAACTTGGAGAGGGAATGCAAGATCGAGACCAAACCATTTCCACCAAGGAAGCAAGCCAACTTGAGTGTTATAGGTGTTGAAAAAAGGTCATATCAAAAGGAATTGCAGGGTTAG
This sequence comes from Ekhidna sp., assembly GCA_965261215.1. Lineage (GTDB taxonomy): Bacteria > Bacteroidota > Bacteroidia > Cytophagales > Cyclobacteriaceae > Ekhidna. The sequence continues at coordinate 15,969 of CBDHDT010000195.1, read as the reverse complement.
GCTCGAGGGGGCCAATTGTAGTGTAGGGATTGCAGGGTTAGGCTCGAGGGGGCCAATTGTAGTGTAGGGATTGCAGGGTTAGGCTCGAGGGGGGCAATTGTAGTGTAATGTGGAGAGAGACTGCCCAGTTACACAATTAGACCAGCCCTGTTAAAGTCAATGGGGATAGAGGCACTGCTAGACAAGGGATGTTCAAAGTCAATCATGCATCCCAGAGTGGTAAGGTCCCAAGATTACCTTCCCTAGAGCATTCCTTATAAGACTGCCAGCAAACGCAAGGAATATTTTCCAGCCACCCGTGTGACCCTGTGTGCAGACAGTGAGAGAGGCATACAAATAGCCGTGGGAGTGTCAGAGCACTTGTCAGTGGACATGCTCCTGGGACAAGATGTTCCCAAGTTCAAGCGTTATTTAAGGGAGGTCCTAAAGATGTCTGACCGGAAGGGGGAGGAAATGACCTTGCCCATTTCCACCCCAATTGAAGTGGGAATGGTAACGACCAGAGCCCAGCAGCTAACCCTAGCCCAGCATGAAGAGGAAGCCCTCACCCTGGAGAGTGATGTACCCGAAATCCATACCCTAGACCCCTGTTATAAAGGAAACCAGACGGAAGAGAGTGAGGGAAAAGACGAAGAGACGGCAATTCCGAGGATTCAACCTGAGCCGGAGCTGGAAAAGGGAAAGAGTGTACAACCGCTCAACGATGGTGCCATCTTGGCATTGCAACTAAGTAAAATCTCTCTCATTGACCATGCAGCAAGGAGTAAGGTGCTGAGCCCGGCACACAACACTCACAGTCGCAGGACATTTTGGTCGAGAGCGGACCCTAGCAATGATACAGCAACGGATGGACTGGCCGGGGTTGGCAAAGGACATGGAGGAACTGTGCAGTTCTTGTCCGATCTGCCATAGGGCGTGCCCAGTGGTGGTGGCCAAAGCTTCCCTCCACTCCTTGCCAATCTGCAACCAACCTTTCTAAAGGATGGCTAAGGATGTATTTGGCCCATTGCGAAGAACGAAGGCCGGAAACAAGTATACCCTGGTAATAATGGATTACCTTACCAAGTGGCCAGAAGCCTACCACCTCAAAAACTCAACAGCTAATGCAGTTGTGGATTGCTTAGTTGACTTAACTGCATGAGTTAGACTACCCGAAGAACCATTGTCGGATTATGGGCCCAATTTCATATCCATGACTGTACTGAAATTCTGTGTGACAGTAGGGATCGGGCGAATTAGGACCTCCCCATACCACCCGCAGACCGATGGTATGGTGGAGCGATTTAACTCAACACTCAAACGCCTAGTCCGAAAACTTACGCAGAAGCCAGGAACCGAATGGGACATGTGTTCGCCCTTTGTCCTGTGGGCTTACCCATGGAGTCTAAGGTCACGGCTGTTAAGAACTATCAGCAACCTTAAACCAAAAAACAAGTCAGATCATTCCTCGGGTTATGTGGATACTATCAGAAGATCATACCAAACTTCTCCACTATCTCCCACCCTCTGACGGAACTTACCAGAAAAAATAGGCATCGTTTGGGTCAAAGCAGATTTACTGTACTGAGAAGGCAGATTCCCATCACAATCATCAGGGTTCACAATTTTAGCATCCAAGCAAGCAGTATTGTAATTACAAAAACCGCATCAAATCCAGGAGTGGAGGTTAATATTAGAAAGATAGAACATTTTAAGACTATTGTACAGACATCTCACCGCTTCACACGGTCCTGCTTCTTCCCAACAGTAATAGCAGCACTGCTCTCTAACCAGCCCTTGAGTTCCACTAAATGGAGTCGACAAGGTTCACGCCCGTTCTGGGATGTACTGGGAACGTCTTCTTCAAGTAAACATATCAGTGAGCTGTCGCCAGGCAATGAGTTCTGAGAAGAACCAGCAGCAATAGAACAGCTGCCTAGCAATGCGTTTAGAAAAGAACTAGCAACATGCTCACAGAAAGGCTCAGAACTGACATTGGCACTAACAATTTTACTTCCACTCTCCATAACTCGCAAACCGTCGTTCGACTGAACACGTGAATAAAACCAGCTTTAGCAAATTTTGTGCTCTCCATTCTAATAATTTATTTTTGAAACAAACAATATAATGTAGGAGTTGTGCTCATCAATAGGTACTATAGGTTGAAATACACTTATTGTTGGTCACTTTAATTAAGTGGGCGTGGTAGGAAGTGCCGTGACGTTCCAGACTTAACATGCAAGTCCTCATGCCCGTTTGAACCTGACACACTGTGGTAGAATCTGCGCATGCTATGTAGACGCGCCCGCGATCAATCGCGTCACTTTTTCGAAAGTTCTGAAAAGAGTAAAATTTGTTTGTTGATCAATCCGATTTTGCTAATGTTGATTTCAACGGTGACTTTGTTGTTTACTGCACTGCTTATAATGAGTAGTTTATATCTCAATGATATGCCGGGGATGACCAAGTCTGCCAGGAAACATGAATTGGACTTTGGTGACTCACCTGTAAAAGAAGTTTCCAGTTACAACTCGCTTCCAACGGTTCATATGGTTAGAGGTATGGGTTACAACTTGAGTTGTTCTGATGCCATACACCAGTGTCTGGTTATCCATAATCAGGTTTCTTTGAAAAGAAAGTCAGCCACCAACTATGACCCTGATAAAGGTCCTGAAGTGATAGGCCCTGATGTTATGACAAAACAACCCCCAAAATCTGATACCATCAAGAGTTCAGCTTTAATTATTTTCATTCCTAATTCCACCTTGTTAACGGATACTGAATCCTTGATTTTTTTTTTAGTGATTACCTTTGGATTGGCCATTATTTATGCATATCTCAATAAGTCTTATGACTTGGACCGATGCAAAGATCACCTCTGGAAGCGGAAAAATGGTGTAAATGATCTGGATGAAGTAATGGCCACTTTTTTGAAAACAAAGGGGAAGCTAAAAAATGTCTACCCACACTACAATGAACTTGCATACACCAGTATTCAACTGAATAAAGATCAATTGCATGCACAGTCCAAGTTGAGGCGCAATGTGGCAGACATAGCTCTGCTCCAGGTATTACTGGATGAGGAGCAAGAAGCTAACAGATTCCTTTCTGAGGATTTGGCAGTAGCTATAAGTGAAGCTGCCTTGCAGAAGACTAAAATGGACATGGAATATCTCTCAAAGATGAAGGAAGTCACGGATGCTATGCAAAAACTCAACTACAAACTGAGGAATGTTGATGAAGCATATAGTGAGTTGCAGTCTAAGTATTTCACTCTGTACCAGGCTAGGAATAGCATTGCAGCTGAGCTTGATGAACTCAATCTTGTCATGAATACAGAGAAAATCAAATATCTATCTCTGGAGAAGTAGGAGTTGAAGGTTGAAGGGCAGATTGCTGTTTGGATGTTAAAGTTTGCTGCCAAGGAAGCCGAACTGGGCCAATGCAAGAATTTGCTTCGCAAATCTGCCATAGAGAGAGTGAAAACAAGAAGTCTGTTTGAAAACCAGATAGAAGCTCTGGCATTGTCTCAGAAAGAGTATATGCTCGATAGGGTCACCAACTCAGAGGTGCAATTTAACGAGGGAGAAGTTACCATCCAAGATCTGACGAGGGTTAATGATGACTTTGAAGTTAGAATTAACTTTGCCATGGAAGAAGCAGTGACTAGTCTAATCAGTGAAAATGCATGGCTACAATGTGTACATTTCCAGACAACTCAATTAACGATTGTGGCAGACCATCGCGTAAAGGAGATTAACCCTGACTCAGAGACTGCCGTAAACAATAAAGAGAGGCAGTTTGCTGCTCTGCATAAGTCACAAGATGAAGACCTGAAGGCCATGGTTGAACAAATCAAGCAGACATTGCTGGATGCCAAAAATACAGAGACGCCGTTACGTGTAGAAGATGTAGAAAATCCAGTTAATGAGTCATCAATATGACGAAAATGCCTTGGTCAATTGAAAGAGGGAAAATCTCTGCACGAGGTGGAACAGAATTACATGCCGAGCTGCATGCCATCTGCAGCAGTGATAATAAAATAGCTAATGTCCACAAGCTAGTGGTGAGAGACATCAGGATGAAACTGGTACATACCTCTTTCAAAATGATTCACCCCTATGATGAGCGCAAATCATTTGTTATGAATTATGTTTCAGGGAGTGCTAGCATTGCTTGTGAGGTGTACCCCTGGCCCAAATCACATTTCTGCCTAATGTCAAACAAGCTTTTTATTTTAACAACATTTTGTCTGAATTCACTAGATACAGTCTGTTTGCGGAAAGACTGGTTTACCCTGCTATAACAAGATGAAATTGAGTTTGCCAAGATGCTTTCTGCATCATTATTGTTCTGGTGAAGCTTTTTCCTCTAGCTCTTACGTGATCTGCTAATAGTAATTCACCCATCAATATATTTTCCTTTCCAAGTCAGTATGTGGGGGATTGTTGGGGATTAAAGCAGACGTGATTGGCCAATTTTTCCCAAGGGTAGGCCATTTGACAGGCGATGCAATATAATTGTATGATAATTCAAGCTGAGTTTCAATATTTGTATTATAGCTCTTTCATATCAATACTCAACAAATTCCCACTAATAGTGGTGTGAAATTTTAAATCCACACAATCAACCCACATATTAACTGGGAACGTTGCAAGGTGGGGTGAAACATTAATATTTGCAAAGAGAATGCAAAACATTTTGTCTGGCTAAAGCACCCTACCCAGCCACCTGTTTGTTTTTTCTTATCATATATTGCTTTCCAGCATAAATTGCCAAAAATTTAATTACATATAACTCATCTGGAAAATTATTTCATAACCTGTATAATAAATATAAAATAGTCAATCTCACCAATTGAAACAGGAAGCTGACCTATTAAAATCCATTTTATGAATTGTTGTTATGGTAATCTACCGTAAACATTGAATAGAATTTTATCATGTGTTGACAATGTAATTTTTGTTGCAAAGCCATATAAACCTGTTGAGTAATATCATCTTGAGCTTTTTTATCATTATGCCCCTATTTGTTTCTATGAGCTCAGCCAATCTAGAATAGCCATTCTGTAGAGCCATTTCTTGAACCAATTTAGTTTTCTGGAGAATCTTTCAAAATAATTTTGATTTAAAGTTCAATCTTCCTTATTCACTTTGAAGCTAATAATTGATCACTGAAAAAATCTATTAAATTTCACAAAAGCATTTTTATGGGTTGTTTTTTTTGTGTTTTACTTGTGTGCAATATTGCGGGGCAGTCCTGAAAACCTGACTAACAATATCTTTAAAATTAACCTCAGAGGATAATTAACAAATATTGCTTTCATCTCAGGGTTAATATTTTGCAGAAATTGGTTGTTGTGCTTTAGTATCAAGTCCATCTGCAGTTACTGTCCAAAATCTGAGTAATTGTTACATGTTTAAGTTCTGCCCCATAATGTAAAAACTAGCATTTTTGGCTTTTTTTTTGGTAGACGGCACTCTAACGTATCCTAGTGTTGTTATTTTATTTATTTTAAGCATCCAAGGATACACATACTGATGTTGTACATCACAGTGGCATGGCTGGTACATCACAGTGGCATGGCTGGTTTGGAAAAGGAAATGTGCATTTGTAGAAATTGAAAGTTTTGCTTTGAATAATTAGAGGCTGATTTTCCACAAGATGCCTAGCTCACCATTGTTGTAGTCATCCGGCAGTGTTTGCTGGCTGTTAAATTGTCAGATTACTGAAGGAAAGACCATGTAGAAGCTGACAGTAAATTCCAACACTCTCATCAATAGCTGACAATAACTTTCGACATTTTCCTCCATATTTCTACCCTGTTGATTCAAAGCAGTCATCGATCATTCTTCATGTATGTTTCCTATTGACTTGCTCCATCTCACTTTAGCACTGCAATTTATTCTGAAAGCCAGTTGTTAAAGTAATTTGACTATTAAACCCCTGATGAGTCACATTGAAGCAAAATATTGGCAGATACATTCATGATTCGATAATAGCCAAACGAATGTGGACTTAATGAACACCGAATACGATACTTATATCTGTTTAATAATTGGTGATCAGAAATCTAACAATGTGGAATATTATTGATAAACTCGTTTGCTTTTTTTTTCTTTCTTTTTTTTGGCCAATATCTTTTTAGTTAAAACATTTTTCATCTTGTTTCTATTTTTTCCCCCTCACCCTGAGTTTTGTAGTCCAGCAGACCCATTTAAACACTTCCACTAGATTACTCCAAAATGAAACCAATAATAGGACACACACATATGTGCACAAATAGATACTAGTATCTCACTAGTGGTTAGTTTTTAGTAGGTCTGAGTTGTTAAACATGAAGCAAGTCTGTAAAAATTGTTCGCATCTTATACAGCAGCTGCTGAATCCATTCAGCTATGCTCAGTATTCCATCTCACATGTGCATGTTTATCGTATTGATGTCCTTCTACCTTTCAAACAATCTTGCAGAAACAGATTAGTCTATACACAGGATTGGACAAATTGGGGTCATCTGTCAATAAAATTGTGATGATTAGACCTACTGTTCACAAGTTAAGCATGGGGAAGAGACCCTAGAAGAGGAATTTGATGGTCTTTAACGACTACCTGATTTCTATTTTTGCGTTGAATTTGATGTTATGCTGGCTGTGTTTTAAGCTTAAAGTACTTTATTGAATGCAAAGAAGCTGCTATGGTAAGTTTTTTGCTGAGATGTTGTTTTTTTTCGCGTCCGTCATATTGAAAAAGGGTTTAAACCAAAGAAAGCTATTGCAATAGCAGATAAGTTAGCTTTTCGTGAACCCGGTGTGGGTCAGGCAATTGCAAGACCAAAGTGAGTCGGGATCTGCATGTTCACGGGCAACACATATGGTTCCATTTTTATCACCCGCTTATATTTAAGAGGAGATATATTGGTATAAAACTTTAAAAAGTAGAAGAAAGTTCAAACTGTTGCTTTCTCTACCATGTAGTGGTTCAGAACCATTGAATGCTCCTTTTCCATGTAGTAAAATCTAACAAATGGAGAAACCTCAAATGAAGGGAAAGCTTGATGTCATCGGTATGATGTTAGCATTGCCACAATTCATTTTGAAAGCGAATCATTTGTAAGCTCATTATTTCTCCTTTTGAACGTGCTGGCATCTGTATACTACAATCATTCTCCAAGTTATGGAAGTTTGAAGAGGTAACTCTAGGTTTTTATCATTGTAGCTCACAGCCTGGCCTTGAACTAATTAACACTATGGTATAGACCTATTTCCTTCCACTCGCATCAGAGCAAAGTGCTTTGATGAATGACAGACCAAATTGTTACAGCCTTTGCTAACACACTTGTGGGAAAAGTTCCTGCTGCAGTCTATATATGTCAGCCAGGACAGTTCCACGTCACTTAGCCCTTCTTTGCAGTCTCCCTACTCTTATGCCAAGCCCAATAACAGTCTACGGCTTCGCCGGTAGCTGTTATTCCTTTCCTATTAAATTGAGATTAAATTGAGAATAGAGTAGTAAAACTGTATGATGTATGAGGCACAAATGAGGTATGCCGCCTGGTAAAACAGAAAAGTTCTTAGACTCTCAATATATATTATATACATACAATACCATCGTACTTCTAAATAACTCGACTATCACTAAACTTTAGTTCGGCTTAGTTCTTTTATATATCAATGTTCGAAGTTCGCCATTACTAGGCTCTGACGAATCAGCATCTTCTTCCTTGGTTCGTTGTTCCTAGGCAATGACCAATCTGCATCTTCCTCTTTTCCTTCTGGAAGGCCATATACTTTCATCGATGCCTGTGGCAATTGCGCACCATCTACGATGCTACCTCAACCGGCCTGCAAATCACTCTTACCATTTACCACAGGTCCATGAACTCAAATGTTCCTCTCACCAACTTCTCTCCTTGGAGGTTCACACTCTGTCAGGGTAGAAATCCCTGACAACACTGCTGTTAGAAAGGGTAGTGCAAATATTTTGTTACATTGATGTTGCCTGCAATCAAATTACCTGGTCAGAGGGGGGAAAGAAATGTGGTGATTATAATTTTGCTACTAATTTGATTTTCTTGAGTTATATTTGGTTAGATTTTCTCCAGATTGTATACATTATAATTGTTACCACCTAGTTTAGCATTGCCTAGTTATTTTGTTATTTTAATGTTAATAATTTGAGCATGATTTGATTACAAAACCCCTTGAACCATGGGAAATATATTGAAGAAATAATGCATCTACTTGCAGGAAAATTTATAATAAGGTTGAAGGTAATACTTTCTATTTTCCTGTCCAAAAATAACTCGAAAAAATTCTTAGAACTAGGTCTAGCATGTTAAGGTCACTCTATAGTTTGAAAATTCCCAAAGCATTCTTACCTCAACAGCAGAAGTTGCCATAGCAATCCGACAGATCTGCTCCACAGAACAGTGTAATAGATTCCTTAAATTCTTTACCCACTGTATCATGTGCAAGGCAAGAGGCTATCGCATGATCTGCATACCACAAAAAAATGAAACCTATCTAGTGTGATTTGACCTTTCACAGTGATGAGAAACTTACATCAAAATACATCGATTCAGAAGAGGACCTCTGGGTGAGGCTAAACAGAAGTGAATCACAGTAAAAGTATTTTCAATTTCTGCAACTAGGTTGGAAATATAAAAGTGGGCTGGTTAACATACAATTCTAGACATCAGAATTTATCTTAGTTAATATTTGTTACATGAAAAGTGATATAATGGCAGGGTGAAATTTATAACAGATTATGTAAATAGTTCAACTAATCATGATTCATAAACACTTTCTTTTTGGTAGCTCGTGGTGTGGATAGTTTGGCTCATAAATTTGTTACAGATTTGGGTATTGGGTATTTTCCTTTGTGAAATGTCACCAGTAGCATCAACAGTTAATGATAGGTGGAAAGAAGACTAAGAGCATTCACCATGTACAGGTAAGGCAGATGCCCTCTGCATTGGCTAGCTAGTACACCATCACACAGCCTGGTCATCACTTTGCTTCACGAATGTATTCACATGGAGTTATATGGATGTTCGTAGTTATTTTTGTCCAAGTTCTTAAAAGTCTGCTCCAACAGTCATTTATGATAATGAGGGGGATATGTGAGCAGTGACAGTCATCACCCTAGCTAATCTAAGAGACGATGTTCCTGACAAAATACCACTGAATATGGGAAAAGGAATTTCCATAGCTAGATTATGATGAAAACTTTTCGGGTTCATTTTTTAAAGTATGAAGAGATCAGAGATTCAGAGTCAAACCTCGGAAGACATTTTCAGTGTATGGGTCACAAAGCCATTTCAGAACTGGAAAATGACAATTCAAAAAGTAAAAGCACATGCGGGCTGTGAAACTCACATCAGATATGTTGACAATGAACTATTAGCTAAAAAAAGGAGAATCAATTGCTCATTGTTTACTTCAGATAGTAGACCAACATGACCCATGGATATGTTTGTCACTCAAAATGCTGACCATATTCTAGCAATGAGTGACTTTTACTGATGGTTAAACTCAGTATTTCAAGGATTTGCTTAATGGAGTGCTTTACTATAGTGGGTGCATATGATCTGCTTCATGGAGAGCAGCATCAACTGACAGATTTGTCTGTGTCAAGCTCATAATTTTCTTCTTGCTCTCCATTGTAGGACAAATACACCTGTGAAGTATGGCCACATGCAATGTGCTCTGTTTCATGTTAGTTTAACACTTCATATTGGATTTTTTTAAACAAATTGATTTACAAAATATATATTTTTCATAAATTCCATCCATTTTCCATGGAATTAGTGAACAACTGGGTCTTCCTCAGCTGTTACCAATTCATAAATAAATATTTGTCAACAATTTGAAAAGTGACAATGAGTTCTGCATGTCCAGCATGCTCTACTTATGATGCACAAACAGGAGCCATGTAAAGCTTTAACATCTTCATGCCTTAATCCCGAATGCTTTAACAATAAGCATAGCCCCTGAAAGCTTAGCAACAACTTAATCCCAGAAAGCTTTTTAAATCCTTTCCCTTGAAAGCTTAGAGTGTACATACTAATTTTTAGACTAGTGACTCTATGTAATAAATATAATAGTAATAATAGTAGTAGTAGTAGTGGTAGTAGTAGTAGTAGTAGTTGGAGTAGTAGTAGTAGTAGTGGTAGTAGTAGTAGTAATAGAATTAATAATAATAATAATAATAATAATAATAATAATAATAATAATAATAATAATAATAATAATAATGAAAAAAATAAAATATTAATGATTAATAACAAACAAGTTAAATGAAAGTTTAAATTGATTTTTGGAAATATTTTTCATAATTATTATTACCATTATTATTTTATTATTATTATTATTATTATTATTATTACTACACACAACACAATAGTCACACCACAATAGATGTAATGAATTAAAACGAATTATTTTTTATTATACTATTGGTATAACAAGTTTGAGTCCACAAAATTAGCTGAAGCATTCGTCCTCAGCATTTCCTCAGCACTGTCCTTCAGGTGATCTGGCAAAAGATTCCAGACACAACGAAATTCACGTAAAACATCAGCACCGATTTTTTCTTGCTCCATATATGCTTTCATGAAAGTAGCCCCATTATTAACATTCTGACCAGTGAAGGTAAACAAAAATAAGCTGACCTCCAAAAAAACAAAAACCTCATTAACTTTTCTATTAGAATAGCGTGAGCTTTCTTAACAGGGGAGAGTCGGTGTTGGCAAACAATATTCACTAGGCTTTGAAGACCAGCAGCACAATGCAAGTTGCTGTATGTGTGTTGGAGGATAGTGTCCAAATCACCCTCAGGCAGTTGTGAAAGCATTATCTATTGAGTGTAAAGTCTTACAGGAGCGATTCCTAATACATGCCATATAGCGACAGACAGTATAATTGAAAAGAAAGGTAAGAATTTCTGAAGAGTGGTAAAAAGACCATTAGCAGCCTTCATCACCTGACGACATTTGTATGGGCTGTCCACTCATTAGAGAGATTGGTTGATAAATTGTTTCCAAGATGGGCAACACTGTTGGACAGGTGAAGATGAGAGCCACAAAAAAAAATCAGTATTGTCGCAGCTCGAATTCATCAAACAGAACCTGGTCAGTCGAGAGGATTGGAGAAAAGACCACTAGCTGAAGCAAAGGACTCGCAAGTTCTAGGCATTAGCCTAAGAGCTGATGCACAAAGAGCTAATAGCATCAAATCATCAGCATATGCTAGAGCTCATGCAAGTGGTTATCCCAGTAGCAGCCTAGACTCTGAGCTTACAGGTCAGTTAGAAGCACATCAAAATTCAAGGTGAACAGAATAGGAGAAATACCCTCCAAGCCTGACCCAATTAGTAACAGTAAGGGATCTGATAGGACTCCATTTCATCTGATCCAGAGGTATTGCTCCTAGTACCCGATGTGCAGCAGTCTAACTACATGACTCTCGGGTATTGCTCCTGGGACCATATGTGTAGCAGCCTAACTACATGACTACGTATTACTCCTGGCACCAGGTTGCAGCAGCCTAACTACAACAGGTGAAAGCCACTAGGATAAGAGCAAATCAAACACAATGTCATGCCTCACTAGGTCAAAAGCTTGAAGCATCTGAAAAGCGCTCAAAAATGAGGGAGTCTCTTTGGATATATTTCTCAACATTATTCTTAAAACACCAGTACACAAAGAAGGGACATATTCTTTTTAAAACCAAACTGCAGGACCGAACTGGATAGGTGTACAGTGTACCTGATGAGGAGACACCATTCCAATATCTTACTGATGGTTAAAGAAAGAGTAATGGTGTGAAAGATGTCAGAGAAGGGGGGGAGGGGGGGTACATACCGGGTTTACGAATGGGTACCACGACATAGTCAATCAATCGTTCAGGAAGAGAGCCATGACCCAACTCTGCTTTAAAAAAGGAAGACAATGGTATAGGTACAAGAAGAGCAGCTAGATATAAAGTTTTGTGATTTCTTTTTCCAAGTTTAAGATTGCCAAAGCCAGTAAGACTGTCTCAGCATCGAAATGAACAGATTACACATCCTCAGAATTATAGTTGTGGCTGGAGGACTCAACCTGGTGAACAGCATCCTTTTTTTAGGATGGAGGCTAGCTTAGTTTTAAAAACCTCAATAATCCGATAATGATCCACGAAACTTTCAATAACATGGAGTAGGGCAAGGAGAGACTCACTCCTGGCCTGCCTGACCTACTTTCAAAACTTTGATTTGTTAAATTACAAAAGCTGCAGAAAAATTTTCATGCCTAGTGTGCTTTTCTCGCCTTTTTAGCCTCCATAAGCTTAGTCTTCTTCTTCTTTAGTTCAGCCAACAAACCTGAGGTGAGAGAGCCTGACTCGATCCAAATATCTGCCAAAAGTTGGTGTGATCCTAAAGATTCCTGGCACCATCAGTCTAGCCAGGTAATCTATGTTTTGTTGCAAGAGCATGGACTGGTAAAGTCTTCACCCTATGGCTGAGTGGATATAATCTAAAAATACATTAAGAAAATCTAAAGCAGCTGGGAGTTTGAAAGTGCAAGAAGAATCTGTATGACAATGACCTCTGACACGAAGGTACAGAGGAGTCAATAAAAGTCACAAAATATTGGACGTGCTAGTCGGAAACTAGTTTCCAATTAGTAGATGTACTAGAAGCTGGAGTACTGGTCTACTGATGAATATCTGCCTGAGAAATGCACAGGGAATTTCCAAAGTCGTAGTAGCTGTAGGCAAGTTATTTGATAGATTTGCGCCAAGATCCATGGGATAATGTTATGGGCCATAATTGCAAGCACTTTGTCACAGAGAAAGTAATCAATCCACAAAAAAGTGTCACGTGTGTTACTCCTGTAAATTTGGCAGATACCAGAGGAAGGTAGCATATGTAAACAAACAATATTTCACTTTTGGATGAAATCTTGAGAGTATAGATGAACGAACCGAGCAATACTTAGATCAGCATTGATGTTCCCACAACCATGTGATCAGTAGCAACATAAGCAACAAAGGCTTCAAGTTCATCAAGAAGGTGTAAAAAGGCAGCTTCTGCACTCAACAGTATGAAAATTAGTTACACAAATTGAAGGAATAGAGACATTGCCATTGGAGAGGGAAACTGCATACAAAATCTCTTTGATGTGCAGGTAGATAGTTGGTATTACCAGTTAAAGTTGTTCTAGAAGTTAGGCCACAGCCACCAGATCGACGACCATGTAGGGGTGAGTCAATCACACCAGATATACCAACGGAGCAAATTGTATCACAATAGGACAAGAACTCAAGCAGGATGTCCCACAAAACTAATATCAAAGGAATCTCTTAAATCATAAACTAAAGTAAGACTAGATTTCCACCTTCTACAATTAAGAAATAAGACAAAGAGCTGGAAGTCAGCCATTAGGATTCTGCTAGGATACCTTGCTGATAACTAAATGAGAGGAACGATAGAGAGCAGGAGTCAGAGGAAGATAGAGGGACATGTAGGAGAATGGCAAAAGCATATAAGAAGGAAGGTGACTAATTGTTAAACGTTACTCAAAGCAACGATAGCGTTGTATATAGGACTGGTTGAGAAGCAGTCATTTATTACTGTGCATATTCCCTCCTGCAATGGGAAAGCTAACTTGTGATATAGACGCTAGAACAAAACATATTGCGAAGGAAATTAGGGAAAGCGGTCAGTCAGAAGTTAGCTGAATGCACCTCATACTATATAAACATTGTGTCCAAATCGAAACCACCTTGTCTCTTGCAAACCTGCTATATCAATTTTAAACCAACTCAGCACATCAAGTGTTTGATCAATCTTCCCCTCGCTAACTTTCTTCCACTCATCAACGACTTGCAAGGAGTCATCATCTCCTTGTCTATCAGCCTCAATGGCCTATCAATCTTCCAATTTGATTCTCATATTCCAATAAACCAGAACCCACAGAGAGTACATCTACATCTGCTCTATGAGCACAAAAACCATCTCTCATAAATAGACACCCTTCACGTGATATCTATGCTGCAGAGAAAATTATTCCAACTTTCAAACGAAATAGTTGTAAAATAATCTCCCTTTTGAATTAATACTAACATCTCTCAAATAAACAATTCAATTCATCTATATAGCTACATTAAAAACGTTCATTAAAATTGCAACTGTATCCATAAACATATCGTGTTCTACCAAATAAATATCCTTGCCAAATTAAGTGCTCCATTTTCTTTCAACAAAAACTGGTCCTTCTGTTGCATTTTTGATTTTGTTTGTCATGTTACCAAAAAAAATGGAATGGAAAAGCGTATTGTACAACTTCAGTCTTTAGATAAAATCTTAATCGTAATAGAAGCACCTCAACATTTCAGTATGCAGTTTCAGTGAAGAATTCTATTTTTAATAGAGTATCGCATTGCTTCAGTATAAAGGTAATTGTTGTATTTTTTTAATCGTTAGAACTTTTTCTTTCTTTTTGATTGCACATTTCAAATTCTTGAGCGAATTGGGTAAGTAATTTTTATCACTGGTATTTATGTAATATGATTGATGGAGCAAACTTTTCAATAAAATGTAACATTTTATTAAATCTATTTCAGCATTATATCTCTAAAAAATAATAGGTTTGTCATTGTGGAATTTGGCATTTATTTCTACAGCTGAAAAGTCTTTAGTTCCCTCAACACAGAAAGCTTGATCCGAAGCAAATACTGCTCTAATTTTCGGAAACTATACTCTACTCATACCTGGATGTAAAAAAAACATACTTATCATACATTTTTTCTACATTCATAAACGGCAAAAATAATACAAAGTAGCACAACTATTATCATCCATAATCAATTTTGACCACGGTGTCATCACAAAAACACTCTTGCTCCCTACCTCCATTGTCTTCAGAGTCCAATAGTCAGAATACATAAAACACGCTGTTTTTTTTTGTGGACAAATCGAGCATCAGCCGCCAAAACATAACTGAGTATTTTTTTTCATGTTTTAGAAGAAAACGCAAAACTAAGCCTTAATAACTGTTTTAAGCATTTTCTCAGAAACATAATGCTATTCCGAGGGCAATTAGTTTTCTCAAATTTGTTTTTTTTAGTCCAAAAGCAAAAAAAAGTGTTTACATTGAATTTAAAACTCATGAAAGGGTTATTTCATATTTTTCCTGATGAAACCATTTTCTAAGGGTAGTTTGTAGATGAGAAACTTCGAAAAGCGATTTCAAGACTGAAACAGCTCATACACAAGATATTCATTAACGAGGCTCAAAGGAATCTTTATTAATGTAACATATTCCCAAAACGCCCTCAAAAAAGTTGTTTGAACCAACATTCGTTGAAGAAAAAAAAATTGTAGATATTTTTACTTATTTTTTTCCAAGCATTTTCTCTAGTACGAAAAGCAAGAATATGTTTTGTGACAAGCATGGTCCAGCAAGACGAATTTTTATAACAAATTATTTCTACAGCTGAAGTCTTTAGCCCCCTAAACACAGAAAGCTTGATCTGAAGCAAATACTGCTCTAATGTTTGGAAACTATACTCTACTTATACATGGATGTAAAAAAAAAATGATTGTCATACATTTTTTCTACGCCCATAAACGGCAAAAATAATACAAAGTAGTACAACTATTATCAGCCATAATCAATTTTGATCACGGTGTCATCACAAAAACACTCTTGCTACCTACCTCCATTGTCTTCATAGTCCAATAGTCTGAATTTAAGAAGCATGCTGTTTTTTTTTTGACAAATCGACCATCAGCCGCCAAGCATAACTGAGTAGTTTTTTTTCATCTTTTGAAGAAAACGCAAAACTAAGCCTTAATAACTGTTTTAATCGTCATCTCGGAAACAAAATGCTATTCCGAGGGCAATTATTTTTCTCAAAATGTAGAGTTTTTTTTTTTTTTATGTCCAAAAGCAAAAAAAATGTTTACATTGAATTTAAACTCACGAAAGGGTTATTTATATTTTTT
>CBDHDT010000194.1:0-18172 GCA_965261215.1 Ekhidna sp. | reverse complement strand
GCTGAAGTTACGTATATGAATCACTCCAATGAGGTAAGTAAACAAAAACTGCACATCTCCACATAAAGCAATGTCGACACCAATTCATACAGAACACAATATATGCTGGAGTGTCTCGTTTCTGAAGAGCGAAGGCAGAGTATTTTTCAGAAAGCATTGGTTTCTGTGCACCCTTACCCAGCTTAAGAGCAAACAGACCTGTAGTAATGTCCTTGAAGAGATGCTTCTGGATGGAGTTGTAAAGGAATCGGCCATTGTTTTTGCTTGTGTTACTGTATAACCAAAATTATAGCTTTTATTATTATTTTATAACGCTGAACGCTGGAGTAATCTATTTGGCAAGTGCAGGTAAAAAATATGACATTTAATACATTGGTTCTTTTTTAATATGGACTTTGCGACCGATGTTCATGTTCACATCAAACTAAGCTTATGGTGTTTAATCTAAATGATAGAGGATGTGTTATGAATTCAAAGAATGCAACTTTTCGCCTTTACCTAAATGCTATGGTGGAGCTCATATATGGTGATTAAATTACAATCTTTTTCTAGCAAGGCTGTATCTACATAACTCCACTCTACTAAGAAAAAAACCCACAGTTGTGAAGTGCCAAGATTTATAGTGGCTAGTTTCACCAGCTTTGACCAAAAAGACCAAAAACAAGCAAGTAGCATTAGTGTTCAAGGTGTTGCTGAAGTCGATATGATTATAGAAAGACTTGGATTTAACTTTACTAGACTTTATAGTATAAATGAGGAAAACTAGTGTTGTTTTTTGGTCATAGCTTGCCTAGTTAGCATAGCACCCATCTGACAGAACTTTCAGGTGAAGATGAAGTCACTCTTGTGGCTCTTACTATTACGATGTCACCTTTAAAAAGGATTCACATTTTTGGGTCAAATGAGTTAAGCATAAATCAAGTAAAGCTAGCATTCCATATATTAGTTTGACCTACTGTTTAGATGGTTAAAACAAAAAATATAAAGCTCATATTGACTCATTTTGGTAGCTTCTTGGCTGCTTAAATGGTACTTCTAGCTTCAAAAACACTTCAAACATGCACAATACCATTGCTTATTAAGTGACTGCTCAGTGTTTGGGTGCGCTCATTCCTTCAGCCTGAGGCTACAAATATCTTGCTTTACGACCAGCTTTTTTATGTTCATATAAAATTACTCCAATTTACATCAATCCATTCATCATTTGATTTACGTGGTTCAATGAATCTGAAAAATAAATTGGCTTCAAACACATCAACAAAAGTTGAGAACTGAATTTTAAACAATTTCTTCATGACTGCCTCCATTAGTACACAGCAAATACTTACTACCATAAATAAAGCATTGTTTGATAAATTGTTGCTGTAATATTGACTAATCTCCTCCAAACTTTTTTTCACAGTAGTAGGTGTAGACAACTTCCTCTCCACTGGAATCTATTACAGACAAGCCATGGCTATCGTCAACACTGTTGCTTGATTAAATATCTATTTTACATTGAATATTAAGACACATAGTGCTAATTAGGTTGAATAGGTTAGTTTTTCGAGTTGTGGTAGAAAATATTTAGAATGTAGAGTGATTGTAAGATATTCCGATGGATATATTAACTAATAAATATTGAATGTATATAGACTATGGGTATATAAATAATGCTATTCACACTTCTGACAAAATATTGAAGAACAAGTATATTGTGCTCACTCTTCTCGAACATCTTCAAGAATAATAATCCGTGAACTGTAATAACTACTACTTCAATAGCATATTTCAAATTTACCATCATCAAAACATCCAACTCTTTTACTAAATTTCATGTTTGCGAGTATTGGACAGCTATATTTCTTTTACAGTATATTTTTGGTCTTATGTATTTTGCTGGACAACATGCCATATTACTTGGCATCTGAGAACCCTATTACAGAGAAATTTGATGTCTCCCAATTCTTGTAGGTACGCATGCAGGGCTAATTTACAGAGGTCAATTGTTCATCAGAACTGTCCTCACTAAAAGAGACAGTGAAGGTGATGAGGTTGCCATAAAAACACTTCAAGGTAAGCAAATGTTGATGATAAGTCATAACAAACATTAGTGTAATTTTATGTGATACCACAATCCTTGTTGCAGCAGGATCTTATCATCAAAGTTTGCTGAAAGGCCTCCTGAAAGAGTCGTGTATTCTCTCTAAATTTAAGCACCGTAATGTTCTTAGTCTCATTGGAGTCTGTGTGGATGGAGGTCTAGTTCCATTTGTTGTCATGCCATTCATGACCAATGGCAACCTCCTAGATTTCTTGGACAAAGAGAGTGAGCACTTGTGTGTGGTGCCATGGAAGATAAATAGAGAATTGACAGTGAGTATCTATAACGTTGTAAATGGATCAGTTACATATCATTAACATTTCTAGATCAAAGTTGAAAACAAACTTTTGGATATGTGTCGGCAAGTAGCCAAAGGCATGAAGTACTTGACAAGTATGGGAATTATACATCGGGACCTGGCTGCAAGAAACTGCATGTGAGTTAAAGCCAGAACTTAATTGGTCAGATAAGATTGGGTGATTAGGTGTTGGTTGGATAAAGAAATGCCACAAAGTATATTGATTGTCTAGTTGTACCAAATGGTCTGAAAATAGAGAGAAATTTTAATGTCAGAATAGCTTCTTTTTTTTCGTCTTTGGCCTTTGTTTCAACTATAGACATGTCTGAATCATTTTCAATGGACACCATCAAAGTATTCGCTAACTTTGGAAAGAAAAGAAAAGAAAAATGGCTAATTTTGTAATAAGTCTTCAGTACATGTTTTATGAAGTCCACTAAAGGCACCATTCCAGTTTGAAATACGTAAGTTGATGTTTAGATCATGCCCACTCCAATGGCCATTTAGAGGAAAGCATGATCTCAATGTAATGCCAATATTGTGCAGATGTCGATGTTGCTATTCCCTTGTGCGATGCTGTTTCTCAGAAGTGGAACACTTGTATGACTTGAACACATACAAAAAATAGCGTAGACTGGTATTGGATTAAAGGGTCTTCACTGTATATACTATTTTACCAGGGAACATGCTTGTATTCCCTGAATTGAGTTGATGCAATTTTTAAAATGGTGGACTGATGACCCCCAAAACACAAGCGTATATCTCAGCTTGCAACATCCTGAGGCGCAGCCAATGATGGATGAGTATCTGTACAAGACATACTTTCTTGAATAGTGCTTACAAGTATTGTGTGATGTGTGGACTTCTTAAACCTCTAGCTTACTAATTCCTATTGCTTGTGTTTTAATTCAGTGAGAATATATTTTCCCCATTAACAATGGAAAGTTTAGAAGTTCACTTCCATATTTTTACCGAACACATAGAATGTTTCTAGAGGAAAAAAGTCATTCATCAAGTAAATGTGCTTCCAAAGTGAGGATATGAAATCCATTTGGTGGTGCACTCTTTGTGTCAATCTGATGTTCTGATCTGCCACACTGATGTATATATGTGCTTCTTATTAGAATGTCAACAGACAAATATTATTTTTAACAGGGTTGACTCAAACTTTGTGATCAAACTGTACAATTTTGGACTCTGTGAAAAACTTGAACCATCAAAGAACTACTTGAAACATATGGAAAAAGATGTGAAGTTTTCTCTAAACTGGATGGCCCCAGAAATTTTCAATGATGGATTATTCTCTGAGAAAACTGATGTGGTAAGTTCATGATTTCAGTTTGAATTTACTAGTTGCTAGATTACTAATAATATTATGTATTTAAAATAATAATGACTCAACCGATGGAATTTAAAAAATTTGCATTACACAATGACATGGCCCACCACCTGTAGAACAGAAGTGTGTTTTGCTCCATGAATTGCAACACACATTTTTATAGTTTTGTTTTGTTCTTTTCATCTCACCTGGATATATATATATGCTATGGAGCTACCTTTCAACTACATCATTAAAAAGCCTTTATTTCATATTGAGCAAAATTAATTTCATGTAACCATTCTGTTCGGTACGTGGGAGTAAAAAAAAACCAGAAACTTTAGACTAGCGGGCAAAAAGCTTCAACCATCTTCTAACCTGTGGAAATGTGGCATGTTGTCAACTTGCTAGCTTGCCATGGTCTAATACCAGTTTGAAATTCAAGCTTCTAGATCTCAATTGATATTATAAAGATTTAGATAGCGACCAAACATTTTAATGCACCTTCTTTTATAGAACCATGGACTGTTGAAGTGTACTTGTTCCCCGGTGCCCTAAGTAAGCACCAAGATTGTAGGTAATGCCACGCATTAGCAAAGAAGGTTACAAAAAGGAAACTACATTTCGAACATCAATAAGTTTTAATGTGTACAGCTAGTTATATTGTTTGATCGAACTCTAGGGATTAGGAATAGCTATTTATTAGCAGGTCTCTCTTAGCTAGAAGTGTACTTGCCTAAATATTAAAAAAAAAAATGCTGTTATTTTACTTGAGGAGGAATCTTTTCACATGTTTGTGAGTAAAAGATGAAATTACCTTAAAATTGGGACTGGCAGGTGAAAATTATTGACTCTCTACTGCCCATGGGAATAGTAACATCTTGTCTATGAGGTCATGAAAAAATCTACAAGTCATCCACAACCTAATGCCTGTGTGAACTTCGGGATTCTAGATCTCACAACAATAAAGCCAGGAACTACAACTTTCCCCCACCCTAATTTTTTTCCACTTTTCTCTCCAATAAAACGTCATTTAAGTGGGTCCAAGATGAAATCATATGTTCTGAGGAATTCTGAATTGAAATTAACAGAACGGAATGTCAAGTTAAAATTGACATCTAATATACCTTGCTAGATCAAGCTATAAAACTGGCTTAGATATAGCTGATTACAAGCAGGAAGGCTATCATATTTAGAAGTGTGCCTCTGAAACTCTATTTAAACCGTCGAACTGTGATACAGGCTGTAGTGTTATCACAAAAATATTATCCTTGCTATTCCAAGTCATCGACTAAAACTACTTTTTAAGCCAGCTACTCTACTCTACATAAGCAGCACTGCCTTCACACATAGGGTTTTACTCTTGCCAATATAGGTGTCAACAACTATACAGAGAGTGATGCCAATTGACGTCAATTAGACTTTATGAAAGGTGGCCTGGTCAAGCCTGACATTTTGATTGCTGCAGAAGGTGACGAATGGTAATATTCTGTAATGACTACTTGGCTACCTTTTTTCTTCAAATGAAGATTCCAGTGCCACGTGGCTTTCTGTCAATGATATATTCATCCAGGTTATTCATCCTATTGTTTCAGAGATGATCATTGCAGTAAAATGAATAGATCCATGAACACTCTGTGCAAATTATGTGTCCATGTGTTTGAGGTTCGAAATGAAAGACGTTCTTCCCCTACTGCATGTGTTAGGCCATCAGCTAGCCATCTATGTTGTTAATCACTATTTTGTGCAAGTCAGATCATCATCTTTAACGAGTTAAATAAAAGATGGCAGTATTAGGTTTCTATAAATGCAGCCCAACTTTATACCAGTTAATAATAAAATTCTGTGAAATAAACGTTTACACTCAAATATAATTTTGAAAATGTAAGTCAATCCATCACACAAACAAACAAACAATGTGGAGGTCAATGCTAAATTTTCTGGTGAAAATAATGAAAGCAGATGCAATAGATATAACACAATGAATGAATTGATATTTCACATCATGTGTTGGTCATGTAGCCATCCTCCTGGTTTTTATCAGACAATTTTCTACCTCTAATATTTCTATCCCTAATAGATTTCTATTGTGTAAGATTTCTCTATATAATTTATTTCCTATAGTGGGCCTATGGTGTGACTTGCTGGGAGATATTCAGTTGTGGCAAGATTCCTTATGCTCAAGTAGACAAAAAAGATCTTCTTGCTATGCTTCGTTCTGGATACAGGATGGAAAAGCCTTACAATGAAGCATGCTCTGATAAATTGTGAGGCAGGAATCATGACTTGTTTAAGTTCTGATTAATGGTGTGACTATTTTGGTACTTAATAAGAAGCTATGATTCAATGATATAAAAAGAGTAATGCTTTTTATTTCAATAGGGCCCAAATTTCTATTATTTGATATGTGCATGCCTGAATTATAGTTTTTTTTAAATTGTGTGACTAATAACAGCAAGATTCATGAGAGTTTTCTTCTTCAGTTGAGATTTTTATCAGGTAAGGTTGTTGAAATGCAAGCTTGCCTGGCGACAGTAATAGTGACAATAATAGTAAACACTGTAATAAGGGTCATTTTTTTTGTTTCTCAAGCATGCTAGCAATTGGGCCAATGATCAAAGTGGTCATTTTAGCTTTAAGCCTTTTACTAGCTTGTACCCTGATCAACTAAGCTCCATAATATTGTAGTGTGGCCGGCAACACATTTTGTACTTCCTGTTGTATTCCAAATCATTTGCTAACTTCCGCTATAGCTAGCTAGCTATATGCATACTTTCTTACTTTCTTCAGTCTTTTTTGTCAGAGGCAATGATGTCACAATTGAAAACTTGCCTTTTCATCAAATGCTGCTTTTTTTTGTAGAGCAGGGTTCAGTACAACCGTAGCATCAAATAGCTTGAGTTGGATTTCAATGTGCGAACTTGAGCGGAGATTCTAAGCAATATTTGTCAAGTTGTTATCTTTGTGCGTGTATGCACACAATGGTCAGGAATGTCTAAATTAAATGTGTGTGGGTTCTGAATTAAATAAACTGTGGTCACAATACACTGACTCTGCTCTTTGTCTTATAAACCCTGGCTTCTTAGCTCTGGCATGTCCAGTTTGTCCCAATGGCCTTCCTTTTTATGTATCACAGCTACTAGCATCGTATTCTAGCATAGACAACAGTTACACAAAATTCATGACCACAATATGTTTTATAGCCTGATATCCATTCTGATTTACAAAGGAGCATGCTCTCCATGATCTTTAAAAAAAATTGCTTGTACGTGTGTAATCTTCATTATGCTAGCACTTTTATCTGACTGTTTTTTAATTACATTGTCATTGTTATATAATTTCAACACAGGTATGAAGATCTTCATATGAAGTGTTGGACTGATGATCCAGCTGACCGACCTAATTTTTCAAGACTTGTACGGCAAATCAAACATTTCATTCAGATCCGAACTAGGATTTTGGCATCAATTGCAGATCACACCGTGGCTAACCAAAAAGACAAAATTCTAACTCCAACCCAAATATCATCATGTCCTCCATGGTACAGCAGGGAGAACTCGCATTATGAATATTCTCTCCGATCAAAACTTCGTCCCTCAGCATGGCGCATGCTAAACCTATATTTAGATAAGTATTGATGACTGTCCTACCGTCTATAATCCTCCTTCGGTTGACATCTTCTATGGCCAACCCTAGCTACTTGAAAAAATTCTGTGGAGCCCGCTGACAAGATAATGCATCTTTGAGCTATTGAAGCAACTGAAGGACTTCTTATTAACTTCATGTCACCAGAGTTACCATGTAACCTGAAGTCTTCTTGCAGCAAATGAATCCAATGGCATTGGATTAACTGTATAATCTCAGAATTTCGTGGTAATTACCTCTGTGAGTCAGCTGTAACACTGATATAAACCAAGACTGATTGCAGTTATATATTAATACTCTTCATATTATTATGTCACATTTATGACTAGCTGGACAAGTTAAATTTCCATTTATCCAAAAACCTTCTATATATATTTACATCTCTTTATTGAATGTAATCTAGATGATGTTATATTTTAAGCTATTTTAATTATAATTTACTCAAGCTTCTCCCAGGTGAACACAACCAGTGAAGTTCCCAAACATGTACATCCCTTTTTTTAAGTGTAATAATTGTTAAATGACCCCTCCCAGTGATCTGAATGGCGCATCGCTAACCTTGGCATGGGTACTCAGTGGATCACTTGTTTGATATAAGGCAATTATTTTTTTTGATTTGGTAAACAAAAAAATCTGGACATTTTTTGTTGGCAAATGTTAAAAAAATTGTGATGCAGAAACACACTTAGCTCATCACCATATAATGATGTAGAGAAAGGAAGCCAGCAGCTGGTTTTATTAGCTAGGAGGCAAATTAAAGGATAGATGAAGCATCAAAGATCACCATATGCTGGAAGGGAGGTAAATGGAAGTGATTGAGTGAAGACATTCTGACAGTAACTTCGTCATTTTTCTGCATGAGTTATCAGAGAGCATATCGCAGAATAAATATGCTGAAATAGTGGCACGAGGATGAGATATTCTACTTATAATATTTGAGCTGCAAAAAATGTTGAATTTAAGGGCTTGAGTAACAGTTGAAGGAGTCCAAATTAATGGTGCGGTGGCATTGTTGTTGGAAAAGAGAGTTGAGTTGGTGGAATTAGGTGAGAGGGGTAGTGGGAGGGGTATAGGTGGTAAATTCTGGTAGACCAGGATGACTTTGAGTTGGGAAATGAGTATTGCAATTGGCCTCCAGTTTGAATCCACTCCGTGTCATCCTCAAACTTGCCTAATCTGACTGACAGCACTCGACCATCTTGCAATACTTGGACATTTGAAGAAGAGTGAGAGTAACCAAATACTGTCATTCAGCGATCAATGACATTCTGCATCGTGTTTGTCATCGGCATGTGCCCCATCAGACCATCGGTTCTCAATCAATCGGATGGAAATATGCCACATGGCACGAACATGGTACCATGAAACAAAAGGAAGCCCCAAATCATATTTTCCTACGGATTCCAGGAAGGCTGGAGAGGTGGCAATCGGGGCTGAACCAGGGTGGATCCAGAAATACTTAGTGGTCAGGGGAAGAATTTATAGCTATATATTTTAATTACCATGTTCAAGTAGATTTGAGCTCCTGAGATGAGACTAGTTGAGTTTCTGAGTCCACCTGCAAAGCTTTTTTGTCAGTGCAGTCCTCCTGCTTTTCAGAATTGTCTTCTTGACAAATGGAAGCTGAGATCATCATTGCCCAACTCTATGTTGCCTTATTATGCAATCATGCATAGCATCTAGTCTCAAAATTCCAGACGTATTTTCGTGTGTGGTAAAGGTTAAAATATGTCTGGTTGATGAGACTTGGTAATTGAATTATTGGAACACAAAGTGTGGATATTCAGAAGCTTCTAGGTAAAATATTAGACATAGGTGGTTGAGGCAAAATCCAGATCATTTTCCTGTGGCCATACAAAGGGGGAAATTCAATTCTTAGGTTTGCTGTAGAAGATTCTGACATATTTGTGTTTTAATTGTGTTCGGACTATTTTTTTCATGGTATTTTTTGAAAGTGTTACAATTATTTAAAAAATGATGGGGCAAGTTAATAATAATAATAATAATAATAATAATAATAATAATAATAATAATAATAATAATAATAATAATAATAATAATAATAATAATAATAATAATAATAATAATAATAATAATAATAATAATAATAATAATAATAATAATAATAATAATAATAATAAAAATAAATAATAATAATAATAATAATAGTAATAATAATAATAATAATAATAATAATAATAATAATAATAATAATAATAATAATAATAATAATAATAATAATAATAATAATAATAATAATAATAATAATAATAATAATAATAATAATAATAAATAATAAATAACAATAACAATAATAAATGAACATAAAAGCATAATAATAACAACAATAGGTATAGTAATAATATGTAATTAGGACAGTAAAATATTGTAGTATATTAAGTATATTATACTTTTTATTATTTTGGTGGTAGCAATAACAACAAAATTATTATTGTTGTTGTTGTTGTTATTGTTGTTGTTAATATTATTATTATTATTATTATTATTATTATTATTAATTTATTATTATTATTATTATTATTATTATTATTATTATTATTATTATTATTATTATTATTATTATTATTATTATTATTTATTATTATTATTATTATTATTATTATTATTATTATTATTATTATTATTATTATTATTATTATTATTATTATTATTATTATTATTACTATTATTGTTATTATTTATATTTATCACTGTCTGTCACATTTTGTCAGGATCCCACTACTGACACCTCATTCCCCCGCACAGATATCCCCTGAATGGGATAAATGTATGCATTGTTCTTCCCCTTCTCCTCCTTGATAGCCTTCCCACTTCTAACAGAAATGAACGAGCTTTGGTCCCAAAACACCTGAAGTCTTAATTGTAACAGATATAAAAAAAAGTTGATAGATTTACCTCAATCTCTGCGTTGTACACCTAATGATGACACATTGGGTTATTTTTTCGTTTTCCTTGTGTGGCCTTGTCCCTCCGGCCACACCCTCCTCTTAGGTTTGGCCCTAAGACTCTATAGATTGTCGTTGGATTTTACGCAATTACTACAATGCGTGACCGGGATTACGCATGCGCGATAAACTTAGCCTGTAAAGGGGTGTGGTATCCCTAACTTAGGAACATTCGCGCTCGTTTTTACTCGATGCTGTGCACGTTTGGATACAGGAGAGTTTTGAATGAAAAGTATCAGGATGACTACAACACGAAGACACAGCAGGACAAGAGATTTATTCATGGGTTAAAATCTATTCTCGGCTATTTTATTTTTCGGAGACAAAATGCAGTGGAGGACTATCCATGCTCTTCAACTGTAAAGTGAGGCTGCTTCCAGTTCATTTATGCCTACCACCAAGAATTTAGTAGTGACAGGACGCCGAATGTAAATTGAAAGATTTTTAAACATTTTTTAAAGTTAATCAGCTAAAATTCACCCTTCTAGATTGAACAATAATTATTGTTGTTGTCATTGCTTTTAATTTTTTTTAATGTTTCATTTCATTCATAATTTTTTTGTTAGATCTCAATCTGTAGTGACTGTTCGACATGATTGTATGGAGTTAAGTCTTCTACCTTCCCAGTGCACTGAAGGCGTGTTCAGAGCTCGCATTTGTTGCTGGCATAATCAGAATAGTCTTGATCAAGGACATGACCTCTGTTATGAGTGACCAGATCTTTTTGTTCATTTTGACGAAATCAACGACATGATTCTATGTATTACCCCCTTCACCTTGCCAGAAACTTTGATAAGACCTTGCCAATATTGATCTGAAATCGTAGGGTATCAGAGTCAAACTCGATGTAGAACTCACAGAGTTTGTCGACCCCCAAAATTTCTTTCAGAAGAACCTGCTCACAGTTTGCATACATGGTGTAATCCTGATTGAAATGCTCAACAATGGGTTAGCTAGTGTCCACAGTTTCAAAGTAGATCTGGCAATAAAAGTTCTCTACATTGGAATAGAGCTATGGTTAATATTACCCTCAAACTAGATGGCATATTATCACAATGTGAAAGTGAGAGTGCTAGTAACTCTAACTTCACAGAAGATTGAGTGAACTTGGTCCAATGGAGGCTTGCATCCCTGCCTGATCATATACCTCGAAGAACAGTGACAGAGAGCTTGGCATTCTTTTGAGCATTCACTGCACATAGCTCTGCTCTTTGAAGGCTAGAGCAGACGTTATTTGAATGGGAAAGTACTACAATGGTAAGCTGAAGTCCATAGGGGATACAAAAATTTTGAATTTTAATCTGCACTCCAATTATTCTAGTCTTCATGTCAGAGTCACTGACATTGTCTTGTACCCATCCCCACAGCTTCATCATAGTTCCATAGTTCTTCTTAATAGCATTCAGAGATGCAGCTCAGACAATCAACCTTGTTGGTTACAGGATTTTCAATATTGTTGAGTCCATAACGTATACATGGAAATCATTTTCAATTTGTCCCAGAAATTCTGCTTGTTTTATGTGAAATTCATCCACATTTTAAGACTCTTATTTAATTAAGTAATTTCAGCCATATCAAGTGTGTCTTTCAGCAATGGAATTTTTTTTATTGTATCCCCGACAGCAAGATTAAGTGAGTGGTAGTAGCAGTGCAACAGCAAACATTTTTCATTTAACTTCTTGATTTGTGCAGCAGCCCCATTTTTGGTTCCAGGCATGGTCGAACATCCATCTTAGCACTGCCACGAGCATCTTGAATTCTGAGATTCATATGCAGCAGCATTTATTTGATGCAAATAACAATTGTATCTGCATTTATCTGTGTAACTGGCATCAGACCAATATATTCCGCGCATACTGTCATCTCCTAGTCTATCCAACGTATGCAAATTACAAGCCGTTCAATATTTCCCACTTCAGTCCTCTAATTAACCATGATATATAGTATCCAGATTCAGCTGTATCACCTGATATACCATGCAGCACTTTCAGAGCCTTGATTTGTAGTATTCATTCTTAGAATTCAGGCCCTTATGCCTGTCATAAGATTTTTAAATCCACTGTCAAAGCTTTTCATCGTCTTCAGCTCGAAAAAGAAGGAGCAACTTGAAATTTGTCTCCTCGTCTTGCTTGATCTTACCAAGGGCTATACCATGGTGGGAAACATAGGATATACTTTGGACCATTTTCATGAGGCTGTTCCTATTTTCTTCCTTTTGATTCCTGAGCCGCTCCTTCAGCTATTCATCATCGTGACCTGGTTGAGTTAACACAGTAACTGCATGTCTGTGACATAGAAAACTCTCATGTTTACGGAAACCCTTGGTTTAGCACAGAGCATTTGTCCAATTTCTAAACACACCAGCAAGAATGAGCTTTCATATCATGTATCAAGATGAAGCAGTCCCTTCAAATTTGCAGTGGCACACGTGTGGAAAATTACAGAACCTGAAATTGGATGTAATGCAGCCATGGAAATTGTAAGTACCAGGCTGGTTGGAAAACTCTTTGATGATCCACTTTGGTTTTATAAACAGGGGTCTGACAATACATTATATTTAATGGCTCATTACTTCAGGGGCCGAGAGATCACCAAAACGTTTGGGGCTCAATGTTGACAGCATACATGATGGATCATGACATAAATGTTCAGATTTATGTTCAGATTCTTCTGGGGAAGTTCCACCTGTACATCTTGGCGATCAGAGTCATCTGATTTGTGATCTTCATTATCCTCAGACTCCCTTATCTCTTATGTGTACCTTGACAAAAACTAAGTATGGATGCGTCTTTTAGTCACGATTCACTCAGCACTAGTTAACTCCTAGAATACTCAAATACATGTGGCCTGGAATATTCTATAACAAAGTCATGTATTCATATATGAACTGGCCTGGAATAGTCTAGGCCAGAGGGTGTTGTATAAGCTGGCATTTTTCACACTAAATGTATTAAAACTTTTTATCCTAATATACTCTCTTATTCTCTTTTTCAACATCAGTTCTGATGCTAGGTGTATGAAAATCTATAGGAAAAAAGTTGTTAGCCATGTTCCAGATATTGTTCACAAATATTACTTAGCGATATCATATGTGCACTCATATACTACTATAAGTCAGACATCGACTTATATATCAATGGAAAAACATGTCTATCATAGGAAGGGACCATTCAGGGTAACCCCTTTGTCATAGCCATGTATGCCATTGCGACAACACTGATGATACAGAAGACTGCCAATGATGGTGTATGGTAGGTGATGCTGTGGCTGGTGGAGACCTGGGAACATCATGACCATCCAAAATTGAAAAGTAAACATAGAAGATATGCCAGGCTCACCCTAGCAGATAGTTCTTGTGGTCTAGATAGGCAGTGTGCACATTTCAATATGTGTTTTTAATCCTCTCACACCCACCTATTAGGATCACACGTTGGCCTCCTGCTACAGAAGGAACAAGCATGAAAATACACACAAATATGAACAGATATCTGTGAAATTTAACATGGATGCTTTTAAATCAAGGAGAGAATAGGATATCAGACTCTGAAGAACAGCAATTGATCTTGGAACTCAGCAAGTAATTTATATTTTTCCAGCAGGTCAATCAACAACGTTGGACATCTCATGATATCTAATTAAACAATAGCATTGTTACTTTTTAATTGTAATCGTAATATTACTATTATTGGTAGATGCATTTTTGAAAGATTTAAAGATACAATCAGTTTCAGGTGCATTATCTCAGGGAAGCCAGATCATTAGAAAACAATGCCAATCCTGATTGACTCTCATGCTTAACACTCCAGTATATACTACATGAGTACGTCAGTGAATAATAGGGTTACAACAGAAGTTGCACAGCTCTGGTGGGCCAACTAGATGGACCATGTGATGCTTCAGATCAAGAGAATAAAGATGCATGCCTATACTTATATTACATATACGCACAATTGTTTTTACGTTTAATGGGAGTATTATTATAGCAAAGATGAATGGTATGAGTTTGACCTAGAGTTGTTTTCAAGAATTCAGAATAACTATATATTAACTCCAAGCAACAAGAAATATTTTAAGCTCTGCGAAACACTATACGGTAAGGTAGTCTTCCTACATTGTGGTAATAAAGAAGTTGTTTTGGGTACTCTTCAGGATTTGTGGAGTGGTCATCAAACTTATTTGCTCCAGGATTCATCTCATAAGCACCACAACTCATATATTTCTGACGCCTTGGGAAGCAGGGAAGAGGATATATATCCCGGAGGAAAAATTAGGCGCAGCACTTCCAATAGATGGAGCAGTCAAGATTTGACCCATTTCTCACTCACATGAGAAAAAAAAATTCCTCTCTGGGTAATTCTTAGCTTCACTCTGAGATGGTCTCTTTTTGGACCGAAATGAGAGTTTTTTGGTCAATTTTCTGCAATAATGCTTCTTGAAAAAGCTTAGAATAGCTATATGAGATTCATTTGCAGCACAAAACAGTTTTTGGCAGTATCTGCCAAGTTTCACGTATTGGTTGAAAAAAAGTTGTTTCCGTGAGTTCTGAGCTTTATTCTGAGATGACCACATTTTGCCACATAACGGTAGTTTATGGCGAGTTCCGACGAAAACAATACAAAACACCAGAAAAGCTATAAATTGCCCAATGTAGCTCATTTTGAATTTCAAAACTCTTTTCCACAGGATATGATCTGTTTCACTCTAGTTTGAGAAAAAAATTCCTTCCTGGCTCCTATTTACTTTCCCAGATAGTCTATTTTTGTTCCAAAATGAGAGTTTTTTGTTAATTTCCGGCGAAAATATTTCAAAACACCAGAAAAGCTTAAAATAGCTGTATTTGGTTCATTCTGAGGTGCAAAACCTTTTTTCAGCTATATTTTTCCTGTTTCACGTGTTTGACAAAAAAGTCTTTTCCGTCAATTTTAGCTTATTTCTGAAATAGCCACTTTTTCCCCTATAACTTTAGTTTATGGCAATTTCCTACGAAAACAATACAAAACACCAGAATAGCTATGAACTCTCCAATGTGGTGCATTTTGTTTTAAAAACTGTTTTCGACAGGATAGACCCGATTCACTCTAGTTTGAGGAACAAATTAAACATTTATAATGGTCAATAACAGTAACTTGTCACTTGAATCTCATAAAAAACACCAAATGTTTGTGTATAGACCTCCAAAAATTGTCCAAGGCACAAAAATGTACACCTGGACTACTCTTGGTAGAAACTTAGATGTGAGATCTTACCCTGTGTCTCTTATATCTGTGAAATACTATTGCTAGGAACCAGGAGCATTATTGATGGGATGCATAGTGGAGGAGAGCCGGCCCAGCTATGCAGGTAACCATGATTTCATCAATAAATAACTAGATTGGTGCATATGCCCAGTTTCGATAAGAACTCTTTTTACTAAGCAACACTCAGAAGTTAAATATTGATCTGGTGCCAACACTTGGATTGATTCATACATTAGTTCCATCAACCTTCTAGTCCCTATCACTTTAAGTGTGATTTAAAAACAACTGAGTATGTGTGATTGTTATTCTAGTTCCATTCACTTTATTACACACAGTTGAGCCTGGTACCACTAGTTATAATTGATTCATGGTTCCTATTTTCGGATTGGATATGTCCATGTGTCAATCATAAATCTCACAACTTGAGGTTCAACGAATGTGCTGGTCAAGGTAAAGGATAAGTCACAATATATGTTGCAACACTGTAAAAAGCTAGTTGTTTTCTCTTTAACCTTATAAATACCGAGTTTATTTCTTGTTTCTTATAATAATCTTATTTATAGCTATAATATTTTTTTTTAAAGCTTTAAAACTGTTCCTACCGTTAGAATCCAAATAATATAAGCTAAAGTTAGGTATACGAATCACTTCATTGGGGTAAGCAAACAAATAATATAAGCTAAAGTTAGGTATACGAATTACTTCATTGGGGCAAGCAAACTAAAATAGCGCATCTCCACATCGTGCAATGTCTACACCAAAACATCCAAAAAAATATATATACAGGAATGTCTCATTTTTGATATGTGGGAAGATTATTTTTCAAAAAGAATTGGTTTCTGTTCAGCCTTATCCAGCTGAAGAGCATACAGGCCAGAAAAGATTCTTCTTGGTGGAGTTACGAACGATTCGGCCAAAGTTTTTGCTTGCATGACTGTACAATCAGAATTAAAGTTTTTATATTATTTTATAATGCTGTATGCTGGAGTAATCTACAGGGAAAGTGCAGGTAAAAAATCTGGCTTTTAAGACATGTGGTTTATTTTTAATATATATATATTGCAACCGATGTCAGTCTTCACATCAAACTAAGCTTGTGGTGGTTAATTGATTATGACTGATAGCAGATATTTCTGCACTTCAAATTCCAAATGATAGTGGATATATTATGCACTCAAAGAATGAAATTTTAGCCATTTCGAAATGCTATAAATTTCAAGCTGATTGTAATCAAGGCTGTATTAACATAACTCTACTTAACTAAAAAAATCAGTTGTGAAGTGGCAAGATTTACAGTGGCTAGTTTCATCAAATTTGAATCAAAAGCCAAAAAAACAAGTGAGTAGCCACTGTGTTCAAGATGTAGTTGACGATTTATAGAAAGACTCGGCTTAAACATTACAAGACATTTTAGCACAAATGAGGAAACTATTTTTGTTTTCTTTTCAATAGCCTAGTTAGTTAGCTTATCAACAGCACCCATCTGACAGAACTTTCTGTTGAACAGACAATCTTGTGAAACTTGCTATTTCTTTATCACCTATGAAGAGAAATTCAGTTGCATGTATGCATCACATTTTTGGCTCTAAAGAGTTAAGAATGTATCAGGTAAAGCTAGCAGTCCCAATATTAGTTTGACCTACTTTTTAGATTTTTAGATGGTAAAAACAAAAGATAAAAAAGGTTATATTGAAACTTAAACTTATTTTGGTCCCTTATAGGCAGCTTAAATGGTCCTTTAGCTTCAAAACACTTCAGTCATGCACATGACCATTGTTTGGTAACTGTCTGCTCTGTATTTGAGTGCCCATTTTATTGCATCCTGATCCTACAAGTATCTTGCTACCAGCTTTTATAAATGTATACATAATTATTCCAATGTATATATATTTTAATTTACATGGTTTTATTTATCTCAAAAATAAATAGTCTACTAACAAGTCAACAAAAGTGTTTGAACTGTATATTAAACAATTTCTTCATGACAGCCAACATCAGTATGCAACAAATACTACTATGAATAATACAGAGTTTGATAATGTTACTGTAATACTGACTACTCTCCTCCATACTTTTCACAGTGTAGTAGGTGTAGACTAATCCCGCCCCACTAGAATATATTACGGACAAGCCATGGCTATCGTTAACAATTGTTTCTTGATTAAATATCTATTGCCATTGAGTTTGCCATTGAGATTGCCATAAAAACACTTCAATTTATGTAAATGGTAATGATAGCCATAACAAACATTCGTTTATTTTTTATGTGTCACTACAATCCTTGTTGCATCCGGATCTTATCATCAAAATTTGGTGAAAAGCCTTCTGAAGGAGTCGTGTATTCTGTTCTAATTTAATCACTGTAATGTTCTCAGTCTCATTGGAATCTGCATGGATGGAGGTCTAGTCCCATTTGATGTCATGCCATTCATGACCAATGGCAACCTCCTAGATTTCTTGGACAAAAATAGTGAGCATTTGTGTGTAGTGCCATGGAAGACAACTGGAGAATTGACTGAGAGTATTTATAAAACTTCAAACGGATCAGTTGCACCAATCATTAACATTACTAGATCAAAGTTGAAAATAAATTTAGGATATATGTCGGCAAGTAGCCAAAGGCAT
>CBDHDT010000193.1:3912500-4550031 GCA_965261215.1 Ekhidna sp. | reverse complement strand
ATCTGATACATAATCGTCACCGCTTCTACATTCCACCCGCCTATGTTCTGGTCAAAGGAAGTGGCTTTCCCTGAACATACCCCACATAGTCCGTCACCGATGCTGTATTCCACCCGCCTATGTCTTGGTCAAAGGAAGTGGCAAGCCAAAGAACATATAACGTCATATACGTCACCTTTGCTGTATTCCACCTTCCTATATCTTGGTTAAAGGAAGTGGCAAGCCAGAACATATACGTCATATCCGTCACCTTTGCTGTATTCCACCTGCCTATGTTCTGGTCAAAGGAAGTGGCTCCAGAGAACATAGCAGACATATCCGTCACCTTTGCTGTATTCCACCTGCCTATGTTCTGATTAAAGGAAGTGGCTCCAGAGAACATAGCAGACATATCCGTCACCTTTGCTGTATTCCACCTGCCTATGTTCTGATTAAAGGAAGTGGCTCCATTGAACATAGAACGCATATTCATCACCGCTGAAGTATTCCACCCGCTTATATCGCCGTTGAAAGCATAGGCTCCATTAAACATATAAGCCATATTCGTCACCGCACGCATGTCAGGCGTACCTGCGGTTGAGTTCATCGTCAGGTTCCTTGCTCCATAAAAAGCACTATCCATTGCCACATTCCAGACAGCGGTACCCCACTGTTCTATGGAGGTATATTTTGCCTTGCCTGCCTGATTAGTGATACGTATATCATTCAGATTTCTAAACCTGATGGTGTGTACTCCTGCTGTGTTGAAGGTATGGGACCTGCTTCCGGAAACTCCTGTATCTTCAAACGTTCCGTTATTGTCCCAGTCTATGTCATAATTTGTGTCCTCCGTGTAGAAGGTAAAGGACTTGTCGTTAGCATTGGTACCCGCGGTGGTTGTTACTTTCAGCACAAAGTGGTCTGCTGGTCTACTGGTAACAAGCACTCCTCCATCCGTAATGCGCCAGCCATCTGAATTCCTCATATTTGCTCTGGCGGAGACAGCTGCTGAAGTGTACTTAGAAGTCCCTCCATGGAAAGTTACGTTACGTTGGAGGTTTTGTGCGTTCCAGCCTGTTAAAAGTGCATCGTAGTTTGCTGGTGAAAGTGTGACACCATTGAACATATTAGACATACTCGTCACCGCTTCCACATTCCACCTGCCTATGTCTTGGTTAAAGGAAGAGGCTCGATAGAACATCTGAGTCATACTCGTCACCTTTTCGGTATTCCACCTGCCTAGGTCCTGATTAAAGGAAGTGGCTCCATCGAATACATACTGCATATTCGTCACCTGTGCTGTATTCCATCTGCTTATGTCTCCGTTAAAGGAAGTGGCTTCATAGAACATAGCATACATACTCGTCACCGCACGCATGTCAGGCGTACCTGCGTTTGGGTTCATGGTCAGGTTGCTTGCTCCATAAAAAGCATTACTCATGTCTGCATTCCAGACAGCGGTACCCCACTGTTCTATGGAGGTATATTTTGCCTTGCCTGCCTGATCATTGATATAGACATCATTCAGGTTTCTAAACCTGATGGTGTGTACTCCTGCTGTGGGGAAGGTATGGGACCGGTTTCCAGAAACGCCTATATCTGCACTCTTCAAACGTTTGGTCGTTGTTCCAGTCAATGTCATAATTTGTATCCTGCGTGTAGAAGGTAAAGGACCTGTCGGAGGAATTGGTGCCAGCGGTGGTTGTTATTTTTAGCACAAAGTGGTCTGTTGAGGCGGTGGACCTACTGACTGGAATTGTGACGGTGCGTTCATTGTTTGAATCATTCCGTTCTTCAACAGAGCCAGCTTTAGATCCCCTAATTACTACTTTAACATGCAAACTGTCAGTATTAGGAACCAAGAACCAGGCACTTGTTTCGTCATCAGTTTCGTTGACATCAATACTACTTGTTTCGTCTGTATCGAATCTACTATTATTGGCATAATATTTTATCCTTGCACGTCCTTCCTCATTTCCAATATTTTTAATTATGGCCTTTATCTTAACCTCATCTCCTTCTGTGACCTTTGACACTTCTCTCCCACCACTGTTGATGATTTGTATATCCTCAACAATGTAGTCTGGAGCCACTACATCATCACGTGTGCCGGCTTGCTCCACTGTTACCGTCCGTGTCACACCGCCTCCCGATACCGTAATGGTAGCCGTACGACTACGACGTCCGGTGTTGGAACTGTAAGTTGCGCTCAGGGTACTGCCACTTAAACTTGTGTTCAGCCACCTAGCATCGTCACGTACGCTGATCCGTGAACTGCTAAGGCTCGTGTTTACACTGAATGTGGTGCTACCCCTTGAAGCTGGAACCTCCCGCCTCGACGGACTAAGCGATAACGTGTGATTGCTAGTACTAGCAACTGTAAATTTATGAATTGCTGTCGTTGCTGTGTTTCCGGGGACACTCACACGAACTGCCCAATAGTAAGTAGTACCCGGAGTAGCATCATTCCACGTGTACTCTGAGGTTGTACCGGTTGCAGTATTAAGTACAGAATTAGGAAACATTGGATTTCTCCCCGGATCAAAGCCAGTACGTGATGTAGCTACACTGATTCGATAGTTGTCTGCATTTGGTATGGATGACCAATCAAAACGGATGGGCGTAGCAACACCACGAGCATTATTAACCGGGGTAGCTATTGTTGGCGGACTCAGCGATAACGGGGGATTGCTAGTACTAGCAACTGTAAATTCATAAATTTCTGTCGTTGCTATTTGTCCGGGGACACTCACGCGAACTGCCCAATAGTAAGTAGTACCTGGAGTAGCACCGCTCCACGTGTACCGTGGGGTTGTACCGGTTGCAGTATTAAGTACAGAATTAGGAAACATTGGATTTCTCCCCGGATCAAAGCCAGTACGTGATGTAGCTACACTGATTCGATAGTTGTCTGCATTTGGTATGGATGACCAACCAAAACGGATGGGCGTAGCAACACCACGAGCATTATTAGCTGGGGTAATTATTGTTGGCGGATTAATTTTTCCAGCTTGCTCCACTGTTACCGTCTCTGTCAAACCGCCTCCCCGTACCGTAATGGTAGCCGTACGCTGGCTACTTCCAGTGTTGGAATCGTAATTTGCTGTCAGGACACTGCCACTCAAACTTGTTGTCAACCAGCTTTTATTGTCACTCACGCTGATTTGTGAGCTACTCAGGTTCGTGCTTACACTGAATGTGGTGTTATCCTCTGAAGCTGTAACATTCCGCCTCGACGGATCCAGCGATAAAGACGGGGCAGATGGAGTAGATGGAGTAGATGAAGTATACGTAGCACTCCAACCCCGTCTTGTTTCACTCCCATCAGTAGTAAATCTAACGTACATTCGATCACCTGATGAAACAACACTTGAAGGCACGGAACTGCCACTGAAGGAACCTAAAAGTGGAGAAGATGAAGAGTTACCATCATACACGCTAACAACATCGTACATTGATTCCGTATCAAAACTTGAAAAATTTAGTGTGATGATCCTTCCCGAAAGAACATCTATCAACCATGAGCACCACAAATTATTTCCATAGTTACTACTCCCGCTCCCATCATTGAAACTTCCACTACTGGAAGTTAATGTAGCATTACCACATGCGGCTGAACCGGCTTGCACCACTGTTACCGTCCGTGCCAAACCGCCTCCCGATACCGTAATGGTAGCCGTACGAGGGCTACTTCCGGTGTTGGAACTGTAATTTGCTGTCAGGGTACGGGTATCGACACTTAATCCTGTTGTCAGCCAAGTGGCATTGTCATTCACCGTGATCTGTGAATGGCTAAGGTTCGTGCTTACAGTAAATGTGGTGCTACTCGCTGGAGATAAAACATCCTTACCCAACGGATTCAGCGATAAAAACGAGGCAACGGCTGTGCCGGCTTGCACCACTGTTACCGTCCGTGCCAAACCGCCTCCCGATACCGTAATGGTAGCCGTACGAGGGCTACTTCCGGTGTTGGAACTGTAAGTTGCTGTCAGGGTACGGGTATCGACACTTAATCCTGTTGTCAGCCAAGTGGCATTGTCATTCACCGTGATCTGTGAATGGCTAAGGTTCGTGCTTACAGTAAATGTGGTGCTACTCGCTGGAGATAAAACATCCTTACCCAACGGATTCAGCGATAAAAACGAGGCAACGGCTGTGCCAGCTTGCACCACTGTTACCGTCTCTGTCAAACCGCCTCCCGATACCGTAATGGTAGCCGTACGCTGGCTACTTCCGGTGTTGGCACTGTAATTTGCTCTCAGGACACTGCCTCTCAAATTTATTGTCAGCCAAGTTGCATCTTTACTCACTCTGATCTGTGAGCTACTAAGGTTCGTGTTTACAGTAAACGTGGTGCTACTCCTTGAAGATGAAACATTCCGACTCGACGGACTCAGCGATAAAGACGGGGCAGGTGATGAAGTATAGTTAGCACTCCAACCCGGTCTTGTTGTACCCTCATCAGTAGTAAATGTAACGTACATTCGATCACCTGATGAAACAACACTTGGAGGCACGGAACTGCCACTGAAGGAACCTAAAAGGTCAGAAGATGAAGAGTTACCATCATATACTTTAACAACATCGTACATTGATTCCGTATCAAAACTTGAAAAATTTAGTGTAATGATCTTTCCCGAAGGAACATCTATCCTCCATGAACAACTCGAATTATTTCTATAATAACTATTCCCCCTCCCGACACGGAAACTTCCACTATTGGAATTTAATGTAGCATCACCACATGAGGCTGAACCAGCTTGCACCACTCTTAGCATCTCTGTCAAGCCGCCTCCCGATACCGTAATGGTAGCCGTACGCGGGCTACTTCCAGTGTTGGGATTGTAATTTGCTCTCAGGACACTGCCACTCAAACTTGTTGTCAGCCAAGTGGCATTGTCATTCACGCTGATCTGTGAAGTGTCAAGGTTCGTGCTTACAGTAAATGTGGTGATACCCAGTGAAGATGGAACATCTCGCCTCAACAGACCATCAACCGATAAAATGGGATCTGCGCCGGCTTGCACCACTGTGACCATATCTTCCGCAGAATCGCCTAGTTGAGGGATTAGTCCTGAGGCGTAAGATACCGTAATGGTAGCCGTACGAGAGCTACTTCCGGTGTTGGCACTGTAATTTGCTGTCAGGGTACGGGTACGGGTACTGCCACTGCCACTCAACTCTGCTAGTTCCAGCAGCAGCCAACTACTTGGAGTGGCCATCGCGCTGAGCGTTGCTCCAGATACAAGGGAAGAAATGTTTTTTGTCTCTACAGTAAATGTGGTGCTACCCGCTGAAGCTGGAACCTCCTGACTCGACGGACTAATCGTTATACTCGGCGCACCTCCATAATTACTACTCCCACTCCCATCATTGAAACTTCCCCTATTGGAAGTTAATGTAGCATTACTACATGCGCTTGAACCGTCTCGTGCCACTGTTACCGTCCGTGCCAGACCGCCTCCCGCTACTGCAATGGCAGCCGTACGAGGGCTACTTCCTGTGTTGGTACTGTAACTGGCACCCGGGGTGCTGTCCCCCAAACTTGTTGTCAGCCAACTTTCATCGTCACGCACGCTGATCTGTGAAGGACCAAGGTTCGTGCTTCCACTGATTCGATAGTGGTCTGCATTTGTTATGGATGACCAATCAAATAGAATGGGCTTGGTAACACCACGAGCATTATTAACTGGGGTAATTATTCTTGGAGTCCTAATTGAATTAGCTAGTGTCGCATCAACAATGAACGGCGTAGCATTTGCCTTGTTTGCCTCTATGTCATAATCGTAATCCCGCGGGTGGAACGTAAAGGACTTGTCGGTAGCGTTAGTGCCTGGGTTAGTTGTTATCTTTGGTACAACGTGGCCTGTTGCTACATTCTTCGCCTGCGCAGTGGCGGGCATAAGCGCAAAGAAGACGGCATAAGCCAAGGTAAGGAGAGAGCTAATACTGCCAAAATGGCAGGGGGGGGGGGGGGGGGGGCTAGAATTAATTGTGCAGAAATCCGCCACTTTGGCGGGATAAGGTAGATTTTTGATACAATTTTTCACAACTGGTGATATTTTATGCTATTGAATTGAACTTTGAGTGAACAAGTTTAGGTAACGGTTGAGACTTGTGCAAATATTTTCAAGTAATTAATTGTCTACGGGCATCTTTAGTTAATACCAAATTGATTGAAAACCGGTTACTAGCGGTACCCTTTATTTTTTGCTTATTAGATCCAGACAAAAAATAATTCAATTTATTTATGTATTATTTTATAATCAAATGGATATGATTAGGTATTGACATCATAGCACTTTCCCTTTGACAGTAAAACGGATGGTATCCTTCAACATTATCTTCTGATATCCATTGATGGTGAAGTTCGTCAGCAGTCCTTTGGAGAACTTGAGGTAAATGTCTTTATGATACACGTAAATGTCCTTATCCTCGTAAATAGTTGCCATGATACTGTCAATATGATTGCCTGACTTTTGGTAGAAAAATTTCGACAACGCCCCTTTTTCTCCAGAGTTGAGTTGAAGCCTGACTGCGTTGTTTTCCTTTGTCTCACTAAATACGCCTGCATACGCTGGTTGATTAGGGTTTATTTCATTTAAAAATGAGAGTTCTTTTTTCCACAAGGAGGTATCCATGTGTAAATTCTGCTTTTCAGTGTTTCCATCCAGCCACACTTCTTTTTCAAGTTGCTGATTAAAGAAGTTGTCCGTCTGTCTTTTGAATAGCACATCAATTTCAGGGTAAGAAGCGACAGTAATCTCTTCTGGCTTCAGGCTTTGGCATGAGGTCAATACCACAAAAAGCGGAATGCATGACGACTTTAATTTGAGGTGCCTTTTCATATTCAAATTAAACTATTTCCCGTCATTTCTTTCGGGACTTCAATGCCCATTATTTTCAAAATAGTTGGTGCCAAGTCACCCAGCTTTCCACTTTTCAAGTTACTCCTGAATCCTCTATCGACCACAATGAGGGGTACTGGATTCGTTGTATGAGCTGTGTTTGGCGTGCCATCAGGATTCACCATTATGTCAGAGTTGCCATGATCGGCGACGACGATAGACAAGTAATCATTCTCCAGCGCGGCTGTTATAATGGCTTCTGCACATGCGTCCACTGTCTCGCACGCAACAACAGCAGCTTCAAAAAACCCGGTATGTCCCACCATATCGGGATTTGCAAAATTCAGGCAGATAAAATCTGCTGACTGGCTTTCTAGTTCAGGTATAATCTTATCTCTGATATCCCCAGCACTCATCTCGGGTTGCAGATCATAAGTTGCTACCTTGGGAGACGGACACAGCATTCTTCTTTCTCCATCAAACGGTTCTTCTCGACCTCCCGAAAAGAAAAAAGTAACATGGGGATACTTTTCTGTTTCAGCAATTCTTATTTGCGTCTTGGCCTCTCTTTCAAGCATTTCACCTAAGGTCATAGTCAAATGATCCTTTTCGTACATGACATGGACCCGATCAAACGAATCACAATAGTTGGTCATAGTCACGTAATGCAAATTCATTTTATTCATTCCATAGCCAGGAAAATCTTCTTGCGTGAGCGCCTGTGTAATTTGCCTGCCCCTGTCCGTCCTAAAGTTGAAGCATAAGACTACATCTCCCTCCTCCATTTTGGCATCACTACAAATGATCGGCTTGATAAACTCATCGGTGCTACCTTCATCATAGGATTCTTGAATAGCTCCTACAGGGTCATTCGCACTTTTTCCAATGCCATTCACCATAGCATCATAGGTCAGTTTCACCCGCTCCCATCTTCTGTCACGATCCATTGCATAGTATCTACCCGTAATAGTGGCAAGGCTTCCAGTAGATCGACTCATATAATCCTGCAAATCTCTGATATAATCCACTCCCTCTTTTGGGTCGGTATCTCTGCCATCGGTAAAAGCATGCACAAACACCTCTTTACACTCTTGGTTTGCTAATACATCCAATAACCCCTTTAAGTGATCAATATGTGAGTGAACTCCTCCATCCGACACAAGGCCAATTAAATGAATCTTTTTATGATGTTGTTTTGAATGATCTATTGCCTTCCTCAGCACTTCGTTGCTAGCAATAGATCCATCCTTTACCGCATTGCTGATCTTCACAAGATCTTGATAAACTACCCTTCCAGCACCGATATTTATGTGACCAACTTCAGAATTTCCCATCTGTCCCTCGGGTAATCCTACCTCCAGCCCTGAAGCCTCTAGTGTACTATTCGGATAGGTTTTGAACAAATTGTCTATGAATGGAGTACGCGCCTTATCAATTGCAGACACTGATTTGTCTCTGGCAATTCCCCACCCGTCAAGGATCATTAATAGTACTTTTTTGTTCATTATCACAAATATAGGTGTGGCAATTTTGATCTTGAGCTTTGGATACGTAAATTTGGCATGGTTTTAGTTTAACTTTGGAACTACACTTAAACCAAGTGATGAAATACCTAGTACTGAGTTTGATTTTATTTTGGGGGCAACGAGAAGATGCCACTATAAAAGATATTGGGATAGCATTGAAAACGGGCAGTTCGAAAGAACTCATCAAGTTTTGTAATAGTACCATTGAAATGAAAATTAATGGTAAAAAGTCCAACTACAGTAAACGTCAAGCTGAGGTTATTTTAAGAAAATTCTTTGCAAAGTACCCTTCGAAGAATTTTACTTATATCCATCAGGGGTCTTCACCAGAAGGCTTAAAATACAATATTGGACGTTACTCGTATGACAAGGGAACATACAGGGTCGTCATGTTTATAAAAAAGATCGGTGGCAAGTACTTAATTGACACTTTGAATTTCAGCACAGAGTAGCTTATACCAACTTGATTGTAAAATATTACATAAATAAATTGAATTATTTTTTGTTTGAATTACGCAAAAAATAAAGGACACCGCTAGTAACTGGTTTTTTTTCGTGAGTGCAAGGAAGTCTCGAACGGAAAACCGCAGTGTATATAGCATACACGAGGATTTGACTACGGGACTGACACCGCAATCGCGGAAAAAGGCAGTTAATAGCGATGTCCTCAAGCATAGCCATAGCTACGGTGCTAGTTTTAACGAAATGCGAGCAAAAAAGAAACGATTTCTATGTGACAGTTTGTGACCAATTTGGTATTACTTCGCAACTGCGCTGTCCCCCATCCCAATGAATCCGCCATATTTGACTGATAAAAACATCAGGAATCTTATCAAAAATGCCTTGGCAGAAGATATAGGGGGAGGAGACCATACCTCACGAGGTTCAATTCCTGAAGGGACAAAAAGCAAAGCCCAGCTACTTATCAAGGATGATGGTATGATAGCGGGATTAGAGTTGACGAACAAAATTTTTCAATATGTTGATGATTCATTAGAAATCTCCTTTGAGAAAGCAGATGGTGATCTAGTGGAAAATGGTGAAACAGGGTTTACCGTTGCTGGTAACGCGAGGTCTATCTTATCATCAGAAAGACTGGTGTTAAATTGCCTTCAGCGAATGAGTGCTGTAGCTACCTACACTCATTATATGACGGGGCTGATCAAAGGGACCAATGCAAAGCTACTTGATACCAGGAAGACCACCCCTCTGTTTAGGCTACCAGAAAAATGGGCGGTTACTATAGGAGGCGGGGTTAATCATCGCTTCGGTCTTTATGATATGGTTATGCTTAAGGACAATCACATAGATTTTGCAGGAGGAGTTAAAAATGCAGTCAACCGAACGGTCGCTTATTTAGCAGAGAATAAACTCGAACTGAAGATCGAGATTGAAGTAAGAAGTTTCGAAGAACTGGAAGAAGTAATCGAAACGGGTCAGGTCTATCGGGTAATGTTAGATAACATGCGTCCATCTGATATTAAACGAGCGATCAACATGATTGATGGACGATTTGAAACTGAGGCATCTGGGGGCATTACTGAAAATAATATAACTGAAATAGCTGAAACTGGAGTTGACTACATTTCCGTGGGTGCACTGACTCACTCCTACAAGAGTCTTGATATGAGTCTAAAAGCTTTTTAATAGGTTAGAATCACCCCATGTTTGCGGAAAGAAGTTAAGTGAATGATCGTAAGAACAAAAAAATATCAGTTGCCTACTAAAAAATATATAGGAATAGCTTTCAAAGCTGTGTTGAAACAACAGTGGTGGATTTTTCTTATTTATTTTACAATATGTGCGGGATACTTATGGATCCCAAACAATTGGTGGCTCATTGGAGCGAGTATTGCACTAGCTCTTTACATGCTGTTTTGGTTAATACAGTTTGCAGGCATTACCCAACTGGAACGAGGAAAATTCATGTTTGAAAAGCTCTCATACGAGATTTCTTCACAGCAGATTTTAATCAAACTGAGCGCAAAACAGGGTATGCCCATGAAATGGGGACAAATAAAGAGAGTTGTCAAAAGAAAAGATGATTTCGTTTTATTCGCCAGCAAAGCACAGCTAGTGCATTTACCCTTCAAAATTTTTAATAATAAAAATGAAATAAGCTTCATAGAGACAGTACTGAAACGAAAAGGGTATCTCAAGTAGTGTCGCGAAAAATTGAGCCTAGGAAAG
This sequence comes from Ekhidna sp., assembly GCA_965261215.1. Classification (GTDB taxonomy): domain Bacteria; phylum Bacteroidota; class Bacteroidia; order Cytophagales; family Cyclobacteriaceae; genus Ekhidna. The sequence continues at coordinate 4,539,488 of CBDHDT010000193.1, read as the reverse complement.
CAAAGCATAAAGCAGAGCAATTTTGTGCATATCAAGAAAGGTCTCCAAAAGAGGTACTTGATAAACTCAGGAAGTGGGGGATTTCAGAGGATCATGCCAATGACATGTTAGCACTTCTTGTGGAGGAAGGATTTGTAGATGAACAGCGATTTGCAAATGCATTTTGTCATGATAAGTTCGAATTCAATTCGTGGGGGAAACAAAAAATAAAAGCTGAAATCTATACGCATCAACTGGACCCCAAAGCGGTTGACAGTGCCTTAAGCAAAATAAGTGAAGAAGATTATTTTGAGAGGTTACTCTCTCTAGCACAGAAAAAATGGATTTCATTAGAGGCAACAGAGACCTCTAAAAGACAACAAAAAACGTTAGCTTACTTAACCAGTAAGGGATTTGAACAAAATTTGATTTGGGAAGCAATTGGTATCTTGTGGGGAGAATCGTCGCAGACTGCACATCTGTTCTAGCTGAAAATCATTATTCCAATAAGAGTTTCTACTTTTGTGCACTCAACCGTTAATTATGCTTCAGGCATCTGCCAAAGAACTTCTTGATCAAGTATGTCAAATCATCGTTCGCTGTAAGGAAGAGGATTTCTACAGACCGCTCCCAGAATTAAGTCATTCTACATTTGGTCAACATATACGTCATACCTTGGAATTTTTTCTATGTCTTTTTGATGCTAAAAACGGGGGACTGATAAATTATGATAATAGAAAGCACGATAAGTTTATTGAGACCGATCCGAAGTTGGCGATAAGCGTCATTGAATCAATCCAGAAGTTCTTATCCGCACAAAAAGAAGATTTTCCTGTCTTTGTTGAAGCGAACTACTCGTTTGAAGATCAAGTAATTCAAAAAATGACAAGTAGCTTTCATCGTGAGCTCGCTTACAACATTGAACACGCCATCCATCACATGGCACTTATGAAAGTGGCGATCAATCAAACACTAAATTATATCAAGCTACCTGAAGGTTTTGGAGTAGCAAGTTCTACCATGCGGTACCAGACAGGGTCCAATGCCTGAAATTTCAGGAATCAGGAAGTTCTTTTTTAAACTTAGAAATTGGGAGTATTGGCCTTTTTCAGTGATTTATTTACCTGTTTTTTTTTATTATGGCTGGTTGATACTTAAAGCAAAATCTTTCTTTTTCTTTACGGCTTCAAATCCTTCCATTGAATTTGGAGGTATGTTGGGAGAAAAAAAATCAGATATTTTCCCACTACTTCCCGACAAGTATATCCCCATCACCAAACTGATAAAAAAAGGAGAGGGAAAACGATCCACAATTGAAGGAAGGAAAATTGGTTATCCATTAATAGCAAAACCAGATGTTGGTGAAAGAGGAGCTTGGGTTCGAAAGATAGATACCGAAAATGACCTCATAGCTTATACTGATTCATGTCCAGTTGATTTCCTATTACAGGAATTCGTTGATTATCCGATTGAGTTGGGTGTTTTTTTTGTTAGACTTCCCAGCAAAGAAGGATATGTTACTTCTATTGTCAGAAAAGAATTTTTGGAAGTAACAGGGGATGGAAAATCTTCTGTCATGGAGTTGTTAAGCAATAGCCCAAGAGCAGTTCTCACCGCAGATTTTTCCTGTGCCCTTTTAAAGAAAGAGGGAGACAGCATTCTAGGTAAAAACGAAAGACTCTTAATCGAACCAATAGGAAATCATTGTAAGGGGACAAAGTTCTTGAGCAATCAACATGAAATTGACGCAACATTAAGTAAGGCAATAAACCTACTGGCTAGTCAAATCCCCGATTTCTATTTTGGACGTTTTGATTTAAAATGTAAATCAATAGAAGATATTAAAAGCCTAAAAAATTTCAAAATTTTAGAACTAAACGGAGCTGGTGCCGAACCTGGACATATTTATCAACCAGGTTATTCGCTAATAAGAGCGTACAAGGACATCTGTTGGCATTTAAGTGTTTTGGCAGATATTAGCATTCAAAATCATAAGCGGGGTGTTGAGTACTGGAGCTTCAAAAGAGGCTACAAAAAATGGATGCAACACCGTAAACACAACCAACTCCTGAGTCATTCATGAACTTACAAACACTGATTGTTGCATTTGTAGTAAGCTATGTAGGGTCTATCCCTCCAGGTACTATTAATGTCTCCGTCATGCAGCTAGCAATGCAAAACAGAAGAAGGGCTGCTGTCTTTTTTGCTTTTTCAGCTTCTTGTGTTGAGTTCATTTATGCGGGCATAACTGTACAATTTCATATTTATTTGAATAGTGGCGAAATTATATCGGATTACTTTCGAATTATCACGTCGGTTACATTAATTGCTATGGGTCTCTGGAACATCTTTTCTACCTCAACCTCTCAGTCAATCATTGTAAATAGTGAAAAAGGTCGTCATGGCTTTTTGAGAGGAATGATGCTTGGAATTTTAAATCCTATGACCATTCCTTTCTGGCTGGCTATAACTACATATCTTGAAAATGACCAGCTCATAGATGTAAATGAATTTGGTTTTTGGATATATTTGACTGGCTTGTCATTTGGAACTTTTTGTTTACTGCTCACAGTCAATGCCTTGGGCAACAGATTCAAAAAAGTTGCAGATAATCGTTTGGTTGTACACAAGCTACCAGGATTGATATTACTTGCTCTTGGAATTTATTTTCTTTTAAAACTTATCTTATAACCACATAACAGCGTCCTTCAAATAATAGAAACCTGAACCCGATGAATAATTTTATGTGATACGGTAATACAAACTAGATAACAGCATTAGATGTGTTGATTTAAGTATCTGAAATTCAGATAAATACAGGTATCCGATGGCACTATCCGACAACAAAATCATCGATAAGGTCTATCTAGTTGACGAATGCTCCATCGAACTTGAAAAAACAATAACCTATAGCCTAACAATGCCAAGAGAAAGCCAAGAATGAGTCCTGATGAGATAATTACAATTCAAAAATCAACAGACTCAGTGCTACGTTTTGCAACGGTCTTCATCTCATTATAGCCCTTCCAGCCAATTAAAATTGTAGGGTAACGAATTATTTCTCTACATTTCTTCTCTGAAATGCGGGAACGGATAACGTACTTGTTTCTTACTGTCATAACAATACTTTAGCATAGTTTTAAATATGCTTCATATCAATTAAATTATAAAATATGACATAACTAACTTGAATTATTTTTTGTTTGGACTAGGCAAAAAATATAAGGATAGCCATAGCTACAGTGCTATTTTTTAACGACATACAAGCAAAAAAGAAACAATTTATATGTAATATTTTATAATCAAATTGGTATAAATTGTCATGACCCATGTTTATTTTCCTTATGTTCATTTCAGTTTCTTTTTCCCGAACCGTACCAGCATGTTTTATAATATGGAAACTTTGGTGTTTTCCAGATAAGATGTTCACATTTGCGTCTCTTTCCATAAAATGGCTCAGATAGGGGAAAATATAGAACGGGCAGTCTCCATGTTGAAGTCGAATGACTTAGTCGCAATACCAACGGAGACGGTGTATGGGTTAGCTGGGAATGCACTTAATGAAGATGCTGTCCTTAGGATTTATGAAGTGAAGAGGAGACCGAGATTTGATCCATTGATTGCGCATACAAATTCAATAAATAAAATTGAAAAATTCGTAAAACGGATTCCTGAAAACGCATTGAAACTGGCGCATCAATTTTGGCCAGGACCTCTCACGCTCTTATTAGATAAATTGGAAGTTGTGCCTGATTTACTTACGTCAGGTCTTGATAGAGTAGCCGTTAGAATTCCCAACCATCCACTGGCAATAGAATTACTTGAGCAACTTGATTTTCCCCTTGCCGCACCGAGTGCGAATCCTTTTGGATACGTTTCTCCAATCGAAGCAAAACATGTAGAAGAGCAATTGGGAGAACAACTCCATTACATTTTGGACGGAGGGAGATGTCAAATAGGATTGGAATCGACCATTGTGGGCTTTGAAGAAGGAGAAGTAATTATTTATAGACTTGGCGGAGAGGAGATAGAGGAAATAGAAGCACTGGTTGGTAGGGTGCGAATAGAGACACATAATAGCTCGAATCCAGTGGCTCCTGGGATGTTAAAATCCCACTACTCGCCAGGAAAGAAATTAATCCTTGGAGATATAGGTCAAAATTTAAAGAATGCCGGTGATGAAAAAATTGGAATCATTTCCTTCTCGCAGAAGTACGATTTAGCGAATGAAAATCAATTTGTATTATCCCCTTTGGGTGACCTTGGAGAGGCCGCTAGGAATATTTTTAAGGCATTACGACAGATGGATACTCCTGAGGTAGAGATAATTCTCGCCGAGTATGTTCCAGACACCGGACTAGGGCGGGCAATCAATGACAGACTGAGGAGAGCATCGATCTGAAAATCATTTTTTAACTAGACATACCCAAAATCTGATGGAGGCGATGAGTTATAATTTGTATCGAAGTCTTGGGATAATTATGTCCAATTCTGTAAAAGACAACAAAAAATGAGGAAGAACAGCAAGAAATAGGTCTGTTCAGACCTATTGGAGAGCAAAAAATCAAAACGAGAGATCAAAAATCTCACACTCCAAGAACCAATGGACTCGGTGTCGCCTTTTGCAAGGGTCTTATACTGTGATGGCACCTAGAGGATGACCATACTTGGCAGACCAGTTTAATGGAAAAATCTAGCTTTTCATGCTGATCAGGGTGTTTGGTAAGCATGGTATGCTTTTACCTAGGGTCTGTCGGACTTTCAATAACTAGGAGCGTAAAAAGATTAATTTTTCAGAACCAACAATTGGCTTTAACCCATTCATTTTGCGAAAGGATTGTATGTTTTTTTCCTTTTTCTGTTTTGGTACTAAATCGGTCTGAGACTCCTCTTTTTAAGCGGTTTTTAGATTAACCATTCTTTTCAAATTATAAGAAAGACACTCCAATCCCCATTCATTGTCTATGTTTTCTTTTCCTCTTAATGAAAACCTCCTAAAGCCTAATACCTCCTTTATTATTCCAAAAACAGGTTCCACTGTATGTTGCCTCTTTCGATAAATCTCTTTTTGCTTAGTTTTTGTTGAGTGTAAAAGTTGTTCAATATAACTGTTGTGTTTTTCCTTTGATTTTGAAATTATTGGTGTGATACTCTTGGGACAATTATCGATGTTTTGCTGAGAATAATAGCCTGTATCGGCAACCGAAGAGGCGATTTTAGGTGTTAATTCGGCGGGCACAGATGCAATAGTAGGTAAGAATTCTTGCTGATCGTTGGGATGGGCATTGACATAATTGCTGACAATCAACATATCATCATTGACCGCTAGTTGTGCATTAGAATATTGATCAATTGAAGTAGGCATTTAATAAATAAAAGATTAGTCTATTAAAACGGTTTCATTTTCTTGATTAAATGATTGATTTACAGTAACTTAGTAGGATTATTAAAGTTAGAATAAAAATCAGATTATGGAGAAAAAGTATGAAAGCCTAACTCTTTTTGAGTTTCAGAAGAAATTTCCTGATAACGACAGTTGTCAAAACTTCCTAGCCGAAATGAAATGGCCAGATGGATTTAAATGTGAAAAGTGTCAAAACAACAAGTAGTGCAGAGGGAAATTATTCCATACCCGTCAATGCACAAAATGTAGGTACCAAGCTACCCCCACAAGTGGCACTCTTTTCCACAAAGTAAAATTCCCAATGTTAAAAGCTTTTTATATCCTATACTACATGAGTACAAATAAACAAGGGATTGCATCAACAGAGCTAAGCAGAAAACTGGGACTACGGCAAAAAACCTGTTGGCTGTTTCAACAAAAGGTAATGAAGGCAATGGGTAGCAGTGGGAAATACCCGCTAATGGGTAAAGTAGAAGTCGATGAGACCGTTGTAGGGCAACAGGAAGAAGGCGTTGTAGGACGACAAAATAACCGAAAAAAGCAGGTTGTACTGGCTATTGAGAAGAAAGGGAAAGGAGTGAGCAGGATGTATGCCAGAGTGATTGACAATGCCGGCTCCAAGCAATTGAAGCCCTTCTTCCAGAATCATATATCAACTCAGGCTACCATCACAACCGATAAGTGGAGGGGCTACATCCCCCTGAAAGAAAAATATCCTTATTTAATCCAAATCGAGCGTGGGAAGAAAGGTAAGAATTTCCCAGAATTGCACAGAACAATTATGATGTTCAAGGCATGGCTTAGAGGTATCCACCATTCAGTCGATAACCTTCAAGCATATATCGACCAATATTGCTATCGGTTCAACCGCAGGCAGATGAAAGGGAAAATATTCGATAATCTGTTAACTAAAATGGTGGACCATCAACCATGCCCGTACAAGTGCATTCGTATTTATTAAATGCCTACTTCAATTGATCAAAGCCCTTACTTGTCTTCATGATCCGAGATTCAGGATCAGTGAAATTGTACTGATCTTTATCTTTTGGTACTGCGGAGGGTTCTTTTGGTGCTTTGCCTGGTGGCTTTTTACCCGTTTCCTTTTCATAGAGCTTACGTGCTTCTTGCTTTTTGGCAAATTCCGCTTGATCTTCTATACATGCCTCTTTGCGATGTTGTTCAGTAACTGTTTTGGCTGTATTGATTTTAGTAAGGCGGTATTTTCTCCTTTTTATTTCATCGGGTATATCAATGGTGGAGTTATCATCCTTTGCATCTTGCTCTTGGTCAAGAACCATTAATTGTTCAATCTCGCACGCTAATTTTTCCTCCAATTGCTTCATCCTTTTGTAGCTCATCGCTTTATGTTTGGATGCATGGGCTTGTATTTTTGTGCCGTCAATGACGATATTTCCCAAGTTGATAAGCCCAAGCTCATTACCTATCAACAGAATTTCCTTAACCCAACCTTTGAGTTGGGGAAGAAATCTTTTACGAAAACTAGAAATGGTGTCATGGTCGGGGTGATGATTTCCTGCAATGAAGCGAAAAGCAACAGCATCGTAGGTCGTTGCTTCTATTTTTCGAGAACTAAAAACACCTGTCGAATAGTCATAAAAAATAAGGGAGAGCAGTAATTTAGGATCGTAAGGAGTGCTTCCTTTGCCTGAATAGCTTGAAGAAACCTGACGTAAATCCATTTTACTTACTATCTCAACTACAAATCTTGCTAAGTGATCTTCGGGTAGCCAACTCGTTAAGATCATATGGCATAAAAGAAACTTGTGCTCTAGCCGAACCGATAAATGATAGCATGCCCAAAGTTATTAATTTTTGTTGTGTTTTTAAGTCCGACAGACTCCTAGATCAGTACTACACAAAAGGAAAAAGGGGGACAGGAAAACCTATCTATGATGGACTACTACTGTTTAAAGGATGTCTGCTTCAGACGTGGTATGGGTTAAGTGATTATGAAGTAGAGGACAGGATTGATGATAGCCTATCCTTTAGTTATTTCTGTGGGCTATGCATAGATGAAGTAGCTCCTGACCATAGTACGATGAGTAGATTCAGGTCATTAATGACCAAAAATGGGACATATGAGGTGAAGTTTAAACACATCAATTCACAGTTGGAGGAACAAGCTATCATCATAAAACAAGGAGCATTAGTTGATGCGAGCATCATAGACACTCCGCTTAAGCCAAAGGGGAAGCCTACTTATCGGGTTGCCGAAGACAGAGAGGAGGAGGAAAATCCAACCCTTGAACTAGCCGAGGAGCGAGCATCGAAAGCAGTGGCGAAACAGGTTTCCTCCAGTGTTGATACCGATGGCGCATGGACTAGAAAAGCAGGCAAACTAAGGTATGGCTACAAAAAACATCATGTCACAGATGAAGATGGATTGGTACTAGGAGTAGTGACCACTGTTGCTAATGTGAACGAAATTAGCAATTTGGAAGCGGTGTTACAACGTGCTGACCTACCTGAAAACATCCCAGTGAAAGCAGATAAAGGCTATCAGTCAAGGAAAAATGCCAACCTCTTGGCAAAGAGAAATCTGAAAGATCATATGTTAAAAAAAGCTAGGAGGAATCTCCCGCTCAACCATTGGGAGAAGAAATTCAACAAAATAATAGGTCGAATTAGGTATAAAGTAGAACGTACATTTGGGAGTATTCGCAGGTGGTTTGGTGGAGCGGTTGCACGCTATAGCGGGATAGAAAAGATGCATACCCAACATCTGATGAAGGCGATAAGTTACAATTTATATCGAAGTCTTGGGATACTTATGTCCAATTCCGTAGAAGACAACAACAAGTGAGGAAGAACAGCAAGAAATAGGACTGTTCAGACCTATTGGAGAGCAAAAAATCAAGAAGAGAAATCAAAAATCTCACAATTCAAAAACCAACAAACTCATCGCTACCTTTTGCAACGGTCTTGTACTGCTAATAAACTATCTGCTATTGCAACGGTCTTGATGTTTTTTTTGGAAACTTTTGTTCTCGTAATTTTGGTCGTTGATGGATGGCATGAGAATTCAGGTTTTTGTATTTCTGATTTTTGTATTTCAACTCTTGCATGCAGAAGAATTTGAAGTATTTCTTCAGGATGGTCGATATGGCATCAGGGATAGAGCAGGACTGGTTATCGTACCTGCAGTTTATGAAAAGCTGGGATGGAGTAATTCAGACTCCATGGTAATAGGAAATGTCATAGGCTTCAAAGAAGATAATCTTTGGGGTATCATTTCAGTTAAGAATAAAACATTGACAGAGAGCAAATACCTCTCCTTAATCCCTTTCGGAAATGACCATTTGAAAGCAGCCGTGAAGGACAAGAATAGCAATCAGATTTACTACGGAATATTGGAGCTGGACGGAGACATAGCAGTTAGCTTTTATTACGCTGACCTTGAAAGATTTGAAAACCAAATTTCTGGTACCATACTGGATGAGCACAACAACACAAAAGTAGGAGTGCTTGACTTTGATGATGAAATCCTTATCCCATTGAAATATAAACATATAAGCAGGGTAGGGCAATGGACGATAGCCGATGGGTTCAGTTTAACAAAAACAATTTATGACCGAATAGGTGGGTCTATAGCCAAGGAGATTGACTCTGTCAGGCTAATCAAAAGAGGTCTAATATGCTATAGCAGTGGCTTAGCAGGGCTTATTAGTGATAAGGATAAGGTTAAGTATGACTTTGTTTACAAAGATTTTCAGGAAAACAAAGGATCAGTAACTCCTGTGAATTTTCCGACATGGGAGGTATTCCACCATGCGAAACAGGAGGCTAGTTGGTCATGTGATTCTCTTGAACGATATAATGGTCTATGGGTGACCTATCTTAATGGGGTGCAACACCTGACCCTTGAAGAAAAAAATGAAAGCCTCAAAGCTTACAAGTTGATAGGAGTCAGTGGAGATCACATTATTGTTCAGCACACTAAAACCCATGAATGGGGTGTCATTAAAAAAGATGGACGCATTCTTTTTGAAGGATTTGATTATATACGACCAAGTGGGAAATTCTATTTTGCTCGAAAAAAAAAAGACTGGTATCTATTCAATGCGTATGGAAGTAAGATCAACACGCTTCCATTTGAAGAAATCACAGAAGGAGTAAGTAACCATTTTATTACTAAAAGGGATGGATATTGGGGATTGATAGACTTTCAGGGCAAACTTTTTGTCCACCATAAGTACGATGCTATTTACTTGGTACCAGAGGGGTTTTACACGGTGCAGTTCCTCGGCAAGTGGGGGATAATGAACAAGTATGGTGGTTGGATGATAAATCCCGACTTCGATAAACTGGAGATTTACGGTAGACTTATCATGGGGACCAAGGGAGCTTTGTATTCATTTTTCTATGATGGGTCCTTATGTTCAAAGTCCATTTATCAGATTTCTCGTATTGTTGGAGAAGTACCTGTACTCGCCGAATCGGGGAAATATGGATTAATTAATCCAATAAATTCAACACTGTATAGACCAGAATATGACACCATTGTAGTGAGTAATGACCTAGTACAGTTCCATAAAGATGGGGAGATTATGCTTATTAGTCTGGATGGAGGCATTGAGGTTGATTATGATGAGGGGTACGAGGCTTTTGGGGAATATAGCTATGGATTCGTGTCCGTCAAGAAAGATGGAAGATGGGGGTTCATAGACAGGAAAAGTCGCCTTCGCATTGCCAACCGATATGATGAAGTGCAACCTTTTAGTGAAGGATTTGCTGCGATAAAACTGAAAGGCAAGTGGGGATTTGTAGATACTAGGGAACAGCTGATAGTTCAGCCGTTTTATGATTATGTGGAATCCTTTAAAAACGGGAGAGCTCTTTTTAAAAATCAAGGTGGATTAGGTCTTGTCAATCCCTTTGGAGAGGAAGTGATGGCGGGTTTAGCTGAAATCACAAGGCTACCTACTGGAAATTTTCTAGTCAAGCACTCAGACGGTCAATTTGGATTGGCAGATACATCTGGGAATTATATATTGAGACCCACTTATGATCAAATCAATGATATTGGCTATGGGATAATTGTTGAGAAAGATGGAAATGTGGGACTGTTGGACTATAAGGGAAATCAGCGGGTAAAAATCAATTATTCAGTCATAAAAAATTCAGGAGATTATCTAATAGCTCACTAGTCAGAGACTAAATAATTTAAGGGTCTTATACCAATTTGATTATAAACTATTACAGTAACTAAATTGAATTATTTTTTGTTTGGATTAGGCAAAAAATAAAAGACACCGAAATCGCGGAAAAAGGCAGTTAATAGCAGTGTCCTAAAGCATAGCCATCGCCACGGTGCTAGTTTTTAATCACTTTCCTTGTCATACGACCGTGTGTTGTTGGTATTTTTAGCAGGTGCATTCCTCTAGCTAAAGACGGAAATGTCACAGCGTTATCACCTTTTGTTAACCCCTAGTAAGCTCGTTACCTGAGATTCCCAACAAGCGGTACACTCCCTCGTCGGAAACGGTAATTTCCGCTTTATCTCCATCTTTTATTGGATTAGGGGAGACGGAAACGCCTATGTTCTTCACGCCAGCAGTTCCTGTGGTAACATCATCAGCCTGCACGGTGACCGTAATACGTCTGTTTAGCCGTTTGACCCGCTATGTCAATAGCATTGCCAAGCTTGTAGAGTTGATTTCTATTGCCCTATTTAATTTCTCCTTATTCTCGGTGAGCGTTGGCAAAAAATAATTCTTTTGATTTTTTTCGTTGGCTTATGTGTCGGAAAAAACCAAAAGAGCCATTTGTGCGGTTGGCTTTCCTGCATGAAACATAACGCCAAGCTAAAATCCGTAGGCTTGCTGTTTGTTAATTTCGTAAAAGTATCTGATTCATGTGCTCTTTGTCAACTGACTCATTAGCTTATGGAGTTTTAGCATTTGTTATGGGCTTTTTCGGATTCCGAATAATTTTATTGGATAAGCTAGGTACAGGGCTATCATGCTTCCTCTTGTGAAAGTTCTAAATGCTGGAAATTCAACCCCATTAATACTCGTTTCCCAATTCACTAAAATGCGTTTGTTTAGTCCTTTATGGTAGATCACCCCCAGTTCAAACTTTCTCTTTCCTAAGTGGTAAAACTGTAGGCTAAATCCAGTAAATACCCCAGAGCCATAAGGATGCACACGATCCCAAGAATCCTTTAGTGTCACTTGATCACGTGCAATTGTCCCGTTTCTTCGGAATGATGGACCCCAGCCCAAACCCAGATATCCGCCGACAGCAGGAGGGATATATTCATAGGAAAAGCCACCTAGTAATTGTATGTCAAAAATGACCCAATGTCGATACTCGTCTGGAATATTGAGCAGTCTACCAATACTGTTTTCCCCCAGGTTTCTTTTGATTTTTACTGAGGTCAGAGGCTTGCTTACTTTTAAGGTAAGCCTTCTGACCGTTGTGCTTAAGGCAGTAGACCCACGCATTTCAGTAAGTGCAGAATCCGTCTGACTCTTGTATCGGGCTCCCCATCCCACATTTCCCCATCCATATCCCAATTCTAAAGATACTTTTCTATTGAAATCTGCCATCAGGCTTACTCCGTACTTGTCGGATAGATCCAATGTTGCCCCTTGGATGTATGGAGATTTCTCTTTTTTGTTTTCGAAGCGCGACAAGGTCCACTCACCTCCAATATGAGGAGAAAAATAAAATTGAAGATTTTTTTGATTTTGAGCACAAAGGGAAGAATGGAGGAGGAAAAAATAACCAAATAATGTTAGGTGCTTTCTTATCATACGTGTTGTAGCATTTAAAATAAGGGTTGCCCTATAGACAACCCTTATCAGGTTTTGTAACTACTCAGGTGGTCTATAACGTATAACTCATTGATTATGAACTGGTTAGAAAATTCGATTATTTCTTAACAAAATCTTAACATTGTATCTACTTCGCTGATTATCGGTCTGTTACTTAAAAAGTAATTAAGAATACAACTTTATATAAAATTTTTTTTAGTTTGTAACTACCTGATAACAAGTAATTTAGACCACCTGAGTGGTTACTAGGTTTTTAATAATTGTCACTTATAATTAAATCCGTGTTACCATGAGAGGATCGGAATTGTCCGTGTAAAGCATAATATGCAAGCCCTTTAGATCCTTCGTAGGGTCTGAAAATAGCTTTCCCACGGAGACCGCTTGCAGAGGCACTCCTGTTATATGCCCATCCACATCTAACTTCAAACCTGCAGTTGTAGTAGATAGTACAACTTCCACCGTAATCTCTCCACCAAGTTCTGAATCTTCTTTTCTGGGTTTTACCTTTAGCCACAAGACTAAAATAGATACCCGCTTTTTGATAAGCAACCTTTGCATCCAGTCGCCACCTTCTACCTCTTCTGGGGTACCCAGGACGTCTGTCTCGATCTGCTCTAGGAGCATCGCAACTTGAAATTCTTGCATTTATTGTTCCCGTAGAGCCGTTTTCTAAAAGTTCCAGTACCTCATCATCTGTGCTGAAAACCATGATATTATTGTTATCAGGGTTATTGGATACAAGATCGTCGTATTCGTGTTGGTGGATGTCTTCTAAAACCATTACTTGCTCACTATGGAGGTCTACCTTAATTAAGTATTTTCCGATTTTCACCACTTTATCTTCGTTCAGTATTTCGGATAAAACGCCGTAATCATCATATATTGTGTCTGCGGGATTTTCCAAAACATTAGAAACGCGAGCATTAGTCGTTTCAATATCAAAATCAGCAATTTTTGATTTCAAAGAAACGAAATCCACTTCATTCGTTTTATTCGAAATTAATGTCTCATCATCAAATACAATGGCTTTTTAATTTTATTGAAGTAGGCATTTAATAAATACGGATGAAATTGTAAGGGCATGGTTGATGGTCCAACATTTTAGTTAGCAGGTTATCGAATATTTCTCCTTTCATCTGGCTTCGGTTGAACCGATAGCAATATTGGTCGATATATGCTTGAAGGTTATCGACTGAATGGTGGATACCTCTAAGCCATGCCTTGAACATCATAATTGTTCTGTGCAATTCTGGGACATTCTTACCTTTCTTCCCACTCTCTATTTGGATTAAATAAGGGTATTTTTCTTTCAGGGGGATGTAGCCCCTCCACCTATCGGTTGTGATGGTAGCCTGAGAGGATATATGATTCTGGAAGAAGGGCTTCAATTGCTTGGAGCCGGCATTGTCAATCACTCTGGCATACATCCTGCTCACTCCTTTCCCTTTCTTCTCAATAGCCAGTACAACCTGCTTTTTTCGGTTATTTTGGCACCCTACAACGCCTTCTTCCTGTTGCCCTACAACGGTCTCATCGACTGCTACTTTACCCATTAGTGGGTATTTCCCACTGCTAACCATGGCCTTCATTACCTTTTGTTGAAACAGCCAACAGGTTTTTTGCCGTAGTCCCAGTTTTCTGCTTAGCTTTGTTGATGCAATCCCTTGTTTATTTGTACTCATGTAGTATAGGATATAGAAAGCTTTTAACATTGGGAATTTTACTTTGTGGAAAAGTGTGCCACTTGTGGGGGTAGCTTGGTACCTACATTTTGTGCATTGACGAGTATGGAATAATTTCCCTCTGCAATGCGTGTTGTTTTGGCACCTTTCACATTGAAATCCATCTGACCATTTCATTTCGACCAAGAAGTTTTAACAACTGTCGTTATCAGGAAATTTCTCCTGAAACTCAAAAAGAGTTAGGCTTTCATACTTTTTCTCCATAATTCTATTTTTACTCTAACTTTAATAGTCCTACTAAGTTACTGTAAATCAATCGTTTAATCAAGAAAATGAAACTGTTTTAACAAACTAATCTTTTATTTAGTCACCCCTAAAGAATCAAAATTAATTATGATTATCTTCTTTCAGGGAGGTTTTTAGCACGATTATTGCTATATAGTCGTTCCTTAAAAACTCATTTTCAATGGAGTTTGTATTCTACTTTGATGGCAAGTGGTTAATTCAACTAGACGCCTCAGGTTTACTACCCATTTTGTATAGAGCCAAAGAGCATTTACTCTTAGTTTTTTCATCAACTTCTTGTAGTTAAACCCACAGGCTGCCATGATGAAGTTTATTTTATCTCCTGTTTTCCCTTTTAGGTAATTGATAGCTGCTCGATGATCTTGCTTCAAGTGTCCGATGATTGGCTCTATGGCTGCTCTACGTCTACAGAGCTTTCGTTTTCTCTGTTTTTGATAGGTATTTTCTCTTTTTAATGGTTTGGATGGTCGAATGATGGAGGTGTTTTCAACTGTGGTAGTCCCTTTGTACCCCCTAGCTACTGTGGCGGTTTTCGGGTAGTTACCAGTCAGTAGTTGTGTTTGCTTCAATACAGCATCTAGCGTATGTCCATCATAAATATTCTCTTCAAAAGTCATCGCACCTACGATGATACCCGTATTTTGTGTCAATACTACTGATGCCTTACAGCCATATTCATATTTCTTATGGGCCTTCCCTTTTGCGATGCAATACACATCAGGTTCATGTAAACTGTAAATTTTATTCTTACTGCACTTCTCTTGTGTAAGTACTCGTTTGAACAGTGCCAGTGTTACTTCTTTTTGCTGATGTGGTAATTTCCTGTCTAATTCTCTGACTAACCGACCAGCAATGGTTTTGAGTTTTCGCTTCGCTGCATTTGCTGTCTTTCTTCTTTTAGGGTGAGTCCCATGGTAGGTGTCTCTGACAAGGTTTTTGGTTGTCCTAACGTAGCTGCGTCGTAGGTTAATCCCTTCTTTCTTGGCTATAGAAATACAGCTGTCAACAATTTTTTTATGAAGTTTTGCATCTGTGGGATAGGTGATGCGCTTTTCCTGGACAGTAGTATCTACACTTACATGCTTGTCCTTAGCATCCTTGCCGTGTAGCTCAATTGAATGTTTCAATATCTTCTCTACCCCTTCTTCTCCAATCCTCTTGCTGAAATGTACCAAATCTGTTGCCGCACATGGTTGCCCCCACTGCAAAGAATCAAAGCCTCCAAAATATTGAAAATATGGATTCATTTCCCAGCGTTGCTCCACAATAATCATGCTAAAAACCTCCCTGAAAGAAGATAAGCATAATTAATTTTGATTCTTTAGGGTTGACTAAGTAGCAAAAAACCAAGCGACAACGCTCGCAACGGCAGCTACATTAACCGCAACAGCTACCTCCCAAATAAAAACCGCAACAACGGCAACTGGAAATAGATTTTAATATCAACAAGGAGACCATCAAACGAATAGAATGAGCTGGACGACCTACATGTGAATAAAGCGAACCAAATGCTTCTTCATCAAATATGACCATTCTATCTGGTGGCTCAACAAATAAAGCTCTTGCCTGGAATTGAGTTGTTCAGTTAAGGTAGGTGATAAAAAATTAAGTTGATTTCTATTCGACTTTTTTGACTGCATTTGACAAGGTTTTGATTCATATTATAACTATTCCTTGTCATTTTATACAGCAATAATCGTGCTAAAACCCTCCCTGAAAGGAGATAAGCATAATTAATGTTGATTCTTTAGGGGTGACTATTTATTAAATGCCTACTTCAATAATTTTATTCATGCCATTGACCACAATGTGGGTGTATATTTCTGTTGTTTTCAATGAACTATGCCCAAGTAATATTTGAATTTGTTTTGCTTGAATTAGGCAAAAAATATAAGCATAGCCATAGTTGCGGTGCTATTTTTTAACGAAATACAAGCAAAAAAGAAACGATTTATATGCGACATTTTGTGGTCAACTTGGTATCAAGTCCAGGAATGTCTACACTAGGGGTTTGCCCCTCCACAAAGAGAACTGTAGAAAAATCACTGACCTACAAAAAATAAAGCATTAACAAAAAACAGCTTGCCATTTTGCCAGAAAGACCTGAATAAAGGGTTATCCACCATGTAAACGATTTGACCAGTTCCTTTATCCTCCACGCCGAAAACCAGTGACTTAGCCATGTCTTCTCGTGCGTATTGTCCAGCAAAACCACTCAGCAAGTCATCTTCATTTTCTATGATTCCAACATTGCCCTCTTTTAGGTAAGCGACAATATCCGAACTTGTTTTTAGTGAATAATAAGTGGTCTCATAGCCAAAGGCCAAGGCGTGACTATCATCTATTTTTACTTTATAAACAGCACCTGGAGTAGAGCTTTTCATAGACTCTCTTTCCTGATCTTCATGTTTAACCAGTTTCGCTTTTTCCTCTCGGATTTCTTCCTTTTTTTCTCCTTCTTTTTTTTCTTCATCGGAGCCATACTTACTGAGGGACGAGTACTCACTGTCCTTCAATTTGCGCAATGCCCTGTCTACAGCAACAAGTTTTCCGCCTGCATGTACCCATTCCATTATCGTTTTCATTTCAGGTTCCCCAAAATTGCTATACCCACCGTCTTGCATAATGAGTACATCATATTCCGAGAGAGAGATATCCTTGAAATAGTCAGTCCCTAAAACAGTAATCGGATAGTTTAGCTCCTGCTCCATAAAGTGCCAGGTAGCGCCAACGGCTAGGGAAGAAGTGCCCTCTCCCGCCAAAAGGGCAATGTTGAGTTTCTTCAAATAGATCACATCGCCAGAGCCAATATCGGGACCTCCATCCATAAACCCTGTTCTTACGGCGGTTAACGACCGCTCATGCTCGTTCGATATCCTCACAATCTCCTGCTCAAAATTATTTCCAAGCACTTTGTTATCTCTTTTTGAAATAATCAAACTGCCACGGTCAAACGATTGATTTTCATAGGTCATCCTTTTTCTCGTAAACCGTATCTTGATATTTTTCTTTAGCAGTGTTGCCAAAAACCTCGCATCATCCATACTGTTCCATTTAGACAAGAAGGCATACGTTTTTGGTGGAACAGGCTTAGGTTCAAACACTGGAATGGATGCTTCGCCAACCGAAACCAATTGCTCTGATGCGTAGGCTTGCAAGCCATAGGCGTATGGAACACCCCAAGCGGTAATATCATAGGTGATAGAATCAACCATTTTAGTTTTTGGCTCAAATAAAATATGGGCCAATATCGCTTTTGGCTGATTCATGGTTACTACTAGGTCATTTGAACTGATGGAGAAGTCTGAGGTTTTTCCAGTCGCATAATTGTACCCTTTCAGTCCCTTTACGCTAGATTTTGACCCGTATTCAATCCCTTGGAGATCCAACCATGATTTTAAGGCATTCCATTTATCTTCGTCCCCATCATATTTCATGACAAAGGTTTTGTACTTCAGGCTCGTATCATCTCCAAAGAACTTGCCGAATTCAGACACCAGTCGGTCTGCGTTTTTAGATGAAATCTCAACGGTAGACAGCCCAGTTGTATAATGATGTGCAATACGGTCTTTCAATGTCAGCGTATCGCCTTCTTGCTTAAGAATGCCCAGCCCAGCCCGACCATGACCTGCCTGCTCATAGGTCATACCAATGGCCCCATTGTAGGTGGGATATGTATCGCCATAGCTCGGATAAAGTAAATCGAAGAATTGTTTGGTAAAGTAAAACCAGTTGTTTTCATCAAAATATTTGGCGTGATTTTTTCCTATTTCTTTCTGAAAAGCTCTTTGAAAAGAAGTAATCAATTCATGGTAAGGTTGGGCGGCTGGGGCAAAATAGTAAGGAGCATTGATACCCTGCTCATGAAAATCGACATGAATCTGGGGAAGCCATTGATTGTATACCTTGATCCGAGACTGTGTCTCTATCTGGCTTTGCCATGCCCAATCTCTATTTAGATCAAATAAGTAATGGTTTGACCTCCCGCCTGGCCATGGCTCGTTATGTTCCATTGCGTCAGGGTCTGGATTGTATGGTCGATTTCCATACTGCCAAAAGAAATTTACATACCTACTCCTCCCATCAGGGTTGATGCACGGATCCATGATCACCAACGTATTTTTTAGCCATTCTTCCGTGCCTGATCCGTTGCTCACTAATTCATGGATGGTTGCCATAGACGCTTCTGTAGAAGAGGATTCATTTCCATGGACGTTGTAGCTTAACCAAACAATTGCGGTGCTTCCAGCAGGTTCACCATCAAGAATACCTGCACGTTTTAGGTTATCTGTTCTGATTTGTTCTAACATACGTATGTTCTCCTCTGAGGAGATAAATGCCAGTAAAAGTGGGCGATCTTCATATGTCTTCCCATACTCTATTAGTTTTACCTGTTTAGAATTTTCAGCTATATGAGAAAAGTAGTCAACGACCTTGTGATGCCGTGTGAATTTGTCTCCAAGGTCATAGCCCAAAAAAGCTGACGGGCTCTTAATTTGTGCTATTGAGAGAAAAGGGACCAGCAGTGGGAAAATGAATTTGCCTTTCATCGGTTTGGAATTTAGAACGCCAAAATAAGCATTAAAACGAGAATTTTCTCCTCAAAATATTGGAACAGGCTTTATGAATAATAAACGGGGGCTTCCCTTCTCTAAGAAACATCCGATACGCCTTAGCTTGTGGATGCAAGGTCGATACGATTGATCAGCTGATCTCAACTTTCACTCGGTCTGTTAGTGGTTTTCCAACACATGTAAGTACATATCCTTCGTCAAGTTCTTCCTGAGACAGTCCTTCTGCCTCATCAATGCTCACTTTGCCTGCGACACATTTTGCCCTGCATGCGGTACACAGTCCGCTTTGACATGAATAGGGCATATCCAGATCACCATCAAGCGCAGTATCAAGGATAGAAGCATTTTTAGCGACTGTGATGGAGTATTCTTCTCCTTCCAAGAGAATGGTCACTTCACTTTTACTGGAATTTTCCTGATCGATGATGTCCAGAGGAGAGGTCTTTCCTGCTTCAAAACTTTCCATTCGTATCTTTTCATCCTGATAACCCGCTGTTTTTAACCCTTCATGTGTAATGTCCATCATTGGTTGAGGACCGCAGATATAAAATTCTGTTTGATCATTGCAAGACACAGACCTGCATATCTTTCCAATCATTTCTGGGGAAGGACGTCCTTCATATTCTGCTTCTCCTTCTTCTAAAATGTGAATAGCCTTGAACCGTCCGTTGTACTTTTGCTCAAGCTCGGAAATAAGGTCCTTAAAAATCACATAATCAATACTTCTATTTCCATACACTAGAGTCAATGAACTGTTCGGCTCTTTTAAAAGGACAGACCTGATAATTGAGATCAACGGGGTGATCCCACTGCCCCCACCAAAGAAGACCGCATTCCTGCTAGTTTCCGCATCATACAACACAGTGAACATTCCCATCGGCTCCATGATCTCAAGTTGGTCACCTGGACTAATGTGTGCGTTCAAAAAGTTAGACATGGCACCATCCGGTACTCTTTTCACAGTAACGGCTGGCAATTCATCTTCAAAAGGTGTGGTGCATAAGGAATAGGCTCTTCTTATTTTTTTTCCATTTACATCACGAATAATGGTGATAAACTGACCAGGCGCGTAATTGAAGTTTTCTGGTTTTTCAAACACCAAATTCACTGCGTCTTTTGCAAGGGGCACCACTTCTTTAACGGTCAAAATCTGGTGTCTATCGTCTTTTTCCCCTTTTTTCTTTTTAAATAAGCGTAAAGCCATCTGATCAATTTTTTTGGCGCAAAGGTAATTCTCTCCCCTACGCCAGACAAGTAGACAGGATAAGGTAATTTTGCCTTCTTATCTTCAACTCTTCATCATGAATTTTAATTCTCTTGAGGGCATTTCACCCATAGACGGGAGGTACAGGGAAAAGCTGGAAAAACTTGCGGGCTATTTTTCTGAAAAAGCGTTGATCCAGTATCGGGTAAAAGTGGAAATTTTATATTTTATAGCACTATCCGAATCTGGTATTCCACAATTGTCTCAATATGATGGATCGAAGAATGAGAGTTTAAGAAATATCTATAAAAAATTTTCTTTAGCTGATGCTGAAGTAATCAAAGAGGCAGAAAAAACAACCAATCACGATGTAAAAGCAGTGGAATATTTTATTAAGGAGAAGTTTGATAAAATGAGATTAGCTCCATTCAGAGAGTTCATCCATTTTGGACTTACCTCACAAGATATTAACAATACGGCGATCCCTCTTTTGTTGAAAGACTATATCAATGAGACATTTCTACCAAAACTGGAAAAACTCATTGCTAATCTCCAAGAAAAAGCACACGAGTGGGCAACTATTCCCATGCTAGCCAAAACCCATGGTCAGCCTGCCTCACCCACCAGACTTGGAAAAGAAATTGCGGTATTTTCTGTTCGGTTAGAAGAGCAGACAGGTCTTCTATGTCAGCTACCTTTCGCAGCAAAATTCGGAGGAGCTACTGGCAATTTCAATGCACATACTGTTGCTTATCCCGATTATGATTGGCACGATTTCGGGGATCGGTTTGTAAATGCCACTCTGGGATTGAAGAGAAGCCACCCTACCACTCAAATTGAACATTATGACCACATGGCGGCTCTTTTTGATGCTCTCAAGCGAATAAATACAATCTTGATTGATTTTAGCAGAGACATTTGGCAGTACATTGCTATGAATTATTTTACTCAGGCTATCGCAAAAAATGAGGTGGGGTCATCTGCCATGCCTCATAAAATCAATCCAATTGATTTTGAAAATGCTGAAGGAAATTTTGGAATTGCCAATGCGCTATTTGAACATCTAAGTGCAAAACTTCCCATTTCAAGACTTCAAAGAGATCTTACGGATTCTACAGTTTTACGCAATATTGGAGTTCCTATTGCTCATTCGTATTTAGCACTCTTGTCTCTTGAGAAGGGGGTTTCAAAAATTAAAGTGAATGAGTCAGTACTGAAGGCGGATCTTGAAGCAAACTGGGCGGTAGTAGCTGAAGCCATTCAGACAATTTTGAGAAGGGAAGGATATCCTAACCCTTATGAAGCACTGAAATCACTGACCCGCACCAATGAAAAGATTGATGAAGCTACCATCAGGTCTTTTGTGGAGAGCCTGCCTGTCAATCACACGATCAAAGAAGAGCTTTTGAATATTACGCCATTGAATTACATCGGAAAATAGTTCAGGCTATTCCTGCAAGGAGGTATAGTACTGCCATTCTAACTGCTACTCCATTTTCTACCTGTTGCAGAATGATGGAATGTTCTGAATCTGCTACATCACTGGTGATTTCAATCCCGCGGTTGATAGGACCTGGATGCAGGATGGTGATTTCTTTATTGAGTGAGTCAAGCAATGCTTTATTCACTCCAAAATACTGAGCGTACTCTCTGAGTGAGGGGAAATACCTCATGTGCTGTCGCTCCAACTGAATTCGCAAGATGTTAGCGACATCGCACCATTCCATTGCTTTCCTAACGTCCGTTTCTACTTTAACACCCAAGGCACTGATATGTTTGGGTAGCAAAGTTGCAGGACCGCAAACCATGACATGGGCTCCTAAGATTTGAAGAGCAAAAATATTGGAAAGTGCAACCCTAGAATGTAGAATATCACCGATGATCACTACTTTTTTCCCTTCAACTCTTCCTGTCTTTTCCTGTATGGAATACGCGTCGAGTAAAGCTTGCGTTGGGTGCTCATGCGTACCATCCCCTGCATTAATGATGCTGGCATCTATGTGCTTTGAGAGAAAGTGCGGTGCTCCAGGGCTTGCATGTCGCATCACTACCATATCCACCTTCATAGCAAGAATGTTATTCACCGTATCAAGCAAGGTCTCTCCTTTTTTCACAGAACTGCCTGAAGAAGAGAAATTGATCACATCAGCAGAAAGTCTTTTTTCTGCCAATTCGAAAGAGAGTTTGGTTCTCGTCGAGTTTTCAAAAAAGATGTTTGCAACAGTGATGTCTCTCAATGACGGGACTTTTTTGATGGAACGGTTAATGACTTCTTTAAAGTTGGTGGTTGTTTGAAAGATGAGGTCAATATCCTCTTTATCAAGGTTTTTGATGCCAAGAAGATGCTTTGCCTTCAGTTGACTCATTCTTTTTTATTGATTAACCAGATGTTATCTTCCTTTCCCTGTTCTTCCAGCTCTACCAATACTTTTTGCGATTGAATGGTATTTACTTTTCTGCCAACATAGTTTGCTTCAACAGGTATATGCCTGCTGTAAAGCCTATCTATCAACACAAGTAATTCTACTTTGGCGGGTCTTCCGAACGTATTCATTGCATCCAATGCTGCACGAACGGTCCTTCCAGTAAAAAGCACATCATCGACAAGAATTACCTTCTTGTTTTCAATGTCAAATGAAATTTTTGTTTGACTGGGCATAACGGGCTCTTCCCTTCTTCTGAAATCGTCCCGATGAAAAGTAGTGTCAAGGTAACCTAATTTTATCTCCGAATTCGTAATCTTCTCTAATTCTGTCTTGATCCGTTCAGCTAAAAAAACTCCTCTTGACTGCATGCCAATAATGACAGACTGAGAAAAATTTTCATGAACTTCAATGAGTTGTTGACACAACCGACTGATAGTGATCTGAAGTAGCTGACTATCGAAAAGCAGGCGTTTCTGCATGGTAAAACTCCCGCGAAGGTAAGCCTTACATATTAATTGAACTGCTCATTTTTATCAAATTGAATTTTATTTAAATAAAAAACTCTTCTATGAACTTTCCCGTCTACACCGCTCTGATTTCTTATGTTATGCTCACCATAGGCAAACAAGGTGTCATCATACCATTTCTCAAGACCCTCCACTTCAGGGTCTTTTGTTTTCACTTTATCTGAGTTAAACGAAAGTTTAACGGGGTTAAAAGTTTTTCCCTCCACAATCTCATTCCCATTTATAATTTTTGATCGAATTTCGTTTTCTTGTAAATACATCAGAACTATTCTATCTTCTGTAGCCGTCACTTTCACATTTTCGTCCAGTGAATAACTTTCTATGTCTTCAATTTTAAATGTATTGTCCCATATAATATTACAATTACGATCAAACCCTACCACTACAGCATGTGTGTATTTATATCCTATAAAATATGGATTGAATGAAGAGTTTCCAGCATTTTGCACCCCTAATCCATACGGACTGAACGCCAGTCCAGTACTATTTCCATAAGTGTATCTTGGATAATAAGCCTCCGCAATCATGATATACTCATTGTCTCTCTGTAAAATTTCATGGACCAACAACCTGTAATTAAATTTTTTAATTTTCCCTCGCTCTTTTTTTCTTTCAATCCTATTCATTATTCGTTCTTCTCTCTTTGGCTCTAAATGAGAAAAGAAATTACTCAGGTCTGCAAACGAACAATACTGATTAAACTGTTGTGTACCATTCACGAATTTGCTCAAATAAAACCCCTGGCTATAGAAAAGGGACTTTTTTGAATATGTCCCTGCTAGGTACTGAAGACCATTTGAAAATGTTGTACTAGCCGCATCAATCAAGTTCTTTTTCTCACTAGGATTGACCAAATTATCCTGAATGATATCGCCTTTTGAGGTGAACGTTTTCACCCTGACCGTATATTTTTTATTTCTCATTTTTTCAGAAAGAATAACAGTAAATAGTTCTGACTCTTCGTCCACTACCAGATCAATCATATCATTCTTCCTATCATAAAATCCAGGAAGAACTCTGGGTATCTTATCATTGATATTGTACATAACAATTACTGGTCGAAAGTGGGCATACCCGGCGATCAAAAGCGTCTCGCCAACGGATTCAAAATGAGAAATATCTATCGGGAAAACTGTTGTGATCTCGTAAGTAACATGCTCTTTTGTATCAGCACTTAATTGGTAGACGATGAGGTCTTTATTTCGAAATTTAGTCTTATTGAAAAGCAAGTAAAATATGCCTTTGAAATATTCAAAGCCTAGTAAAGTGCCCCCTGAAGGGATTGATTGAGATTGTGTCCACACAATATTAAAAGCTGTATCCATCATGTGTATTTTCCATTCCTGTCCTCCTCCACTTGCTCTTCTTTTGGTTTCTTCGACCACCAATAATCCCTGCTCTCCCCCTGGCACTACGTAAAATTCAATATCATCTTTTTCTATCTCAAATTCTATCCGGTTAGGCTGTGAAATAATAATGCTGGTATCCTGTTGATTTTTTTTCTTTTGAGAAAAAACCACGACTGGAACCAATAAAAGCAGGCTAAGAAGTATTCTCATATAGTTTAAACAATTACGAAAAGACTGCCCCTAACGTTCACTGAATTCAAGAATAATGTCAAACTCTTCTTTTCTAACAAGCTGAACTGACAGCCTGGAATGCGTCACCAGTTGCATCTGACTCAACCTTTCATCTGCTTTGACCTCTGCCAGTGTGACTGGTCTTTTCAGTTTTCTTACTGGAACCACATCCATAACATACCATCTATGATCTTCTGTAGTCGGGTCTAGGTAACACTCTCTCACGACTTCGGCTATTCCTATCACGCTTTTTTCGGAAACAGAATGATAGAACAAACACAAATCACCCACTTTCATCTCTTTGATATTATTTCTTGCTTTAAAATTTCGCACCCCATCCCAATGATCTCGCCCCAATTTTACAAAATCGTTCCAGGAATAGGTGCAGGGTTCAGTTTTTATCAACCAGCAATTCATTCTCAGTTTTTTTAATTAAAATTAACAAAAAGACGATTATTTTTATTTTACCATCGGTGAATTCACGTAATAAATGCAATACTCCTAAGTCAGCCAAAGGGTATACTCATACTCTTTTAACTGACGAGAAAAAAGGAAGCCACTTCAACCCATAAGTGCAACTGGTAGCTTTGAACCGCTCTTTTTCGGTGACTTTATGCAAAGGCATTTTCTTTGGAAAAAACTGCCTGAACAAAAAGTATGAGCAAGCCATTGTGCCAGATGATTATTTGGCATTCAAGCCACGCTCCCAAGAGTGGTACGGTTTAGCAAAATAAGTTTCACACTCGAGTTGTTTGGCAAGCTCACTATGCCAACAAAATTCTCTGCCGTTATCAAAGGTTAGTGTCATTACATGTTGTTTCATATGCTTTAACAACCTGAGTATAGCCACGTTGGTTTCTTTTGCGGTTTTGTTCTTAGTCCGAAGCGCGAGATAAAGCCTACTTTTGCGTTCAGCAAGGGTGGCAAACACCCCTTGACGACCTTTACCGATAACACAATCAGCTTCCCAATCACCTATACGCGAGCGACTGTCCACTATACTGGGTCTATCAGCAATATCAACCCGATTGGGGATGCGTCCGCGGTAATCGTTCTGTCCATAACGCTTGCGATATTTCTTACCCTGATGGCGCAAGTATCGATATAACGACCCCTCGGCTACTTTGTCTTTCAAAATTCGACGATAGATGGATTCGGTGCTAATACTGATGTTTTCCTCCATTTTCTTGCCGACCGCTAATTTGTTCATGACTCCAATACAGCGCGAGCTTTTGTTGAATATGAAGCTTTAACTCGTCATTGAGCCTGATGTGCTTGGGCTTTTGTTGATGCCTCGTTTGGGCAAAGCGGTGGGCTTGTTTGTAGCGATAGCCGTTGCCCCCCGTATTGCGTTTAATTTCACGGCTGATGGTTGACCTACTTCTGCCCATGGTTTTAGCGATTCCTGTCAGTATACAGTTTTGCTGATTCATGAGGTAAATGTGGTCTCTTTCGTGTTCAGTCAAATGGGTATATATCGTCATGTTTCACTCCTTTTTTCTCGTCAGTTAAAAGAGTACGAGTGTACCCTTTGACTGACTGAGGAGTGTTGCACTTTTATAGTGCATAACTAAATTTTTTAGTGGTGTTAGATTAAGTTTTCCAAAATAAAACAGCACATTAATCCTGAATCTGTCAAAATTTAGAACCCCTCTTGCCTTTGCCAGAACAGATTGAATTCTACCGTTTAAATTCTCGTGTTTTCCACTATCTGTTTGTGTTTTAAAGGCAGTTACAATTCCTTGCTTATGACGTTCAAAGGTTGCTATAGCATTAGGCTATACTAAAAATTTTAGTGATACTTCTGAGGTTCTTTTAATTATTGAATGGGTGATGCGTTAAAATACGGGTTCAATTTGAGCATTCAAAAGGATCAAAAAATGTAAGACTTATTTACTCAAGCACTCGGCATCTATTCCCCATGGTTTGTCAAGGATGTTGAATTTAACGACAAACAACTCAACAGCTATATTGACTTCAAACGTGGAACGCGCTTTGTTGATGGTAGCGATGACACCAAAGCCTATAGTGCCTATGACACCAAGATGAAAAAATATCGTCATATGAATTTCTTTGAGCATGAATGCCATCTGCATGTTCGGGTTCCTCGTATTAAGCGAGACGATGGCAAAGTACGGCTGATTCTGTCGCCGTGGGCAGGTCAGTTAAATGGTTTTAGCCCCTTGTTTGAGGCTTTTGTTATCAAGTTTTGTAAGCACATGCCGGTACACAATGTCAGCCAACTGATGAACATATCAGACTATAAGGTTTGGAAATTGCGGGATATCTATGTTGACAAAGCTAGGCTCAGTGAGGATTTAAGCGGTATAGAACCCTTCGGTATGGATGAAACTGCCACGGCCAAGGGACATGATTATATTACGCTATTTGTTGATTTATACAAAAAAGCAGTGGCGCATATCAGTGATGGAAAAAGCAGTCAAACGGTTGTTGACTTTGTCGCGGTTTTAGAACAACAAAAGGGCAACAAAGAACAAGTCAAATCTGTGAGTTGCGATATGTCGCCGGCGTTTATTAAAGAGATTAGAGAAAACCTGCCGAATGCCAAAATTACCTTTGACAAGTTCCACATTATAAAAATTATCAATGAAGGGGTTGATAAGGTGAGAAGAGCAGAGGCGAAAGAGAACCCAATTCTTAAAGGTACGCGGTATTTATTCCTCAAAAACGAACAAAACCTCAGCCAGAAACAACAACAGAAAAAAGCAGAATTAGAACTGGCAGATCTTAACCTTAAATCCTTTGAGGCAATGAGAATGCGCGAAACTTTCCAACAAATCTATCAAGCCAAAACCGTAGCAGATTTTGAGCAACTATTAAACAAATGGTACAACTGGGTCAGTCAATGCAATTTACCCGCCATGGTTGAAACAAGCAAAACCATTGGCAAGGCATTGTGCAATGGAAATTAAGTAGCATCAATAACGGTATTTGAGAAGGCGTAAATTCGATCATTCAAGTCGCAAAAAGAAAAGCCAGAGGTTATGGAAAAAAACATTTTAAGACTATGGTTTATTTGCTGACTGGCAAGTTTTTTTGCATAAAATTAATGTGAACCTACCCACTTGCTTTTAACAAGAGCCACATTATTTATATAGCTGATTTTAACTTCCTTAGAGTTGGTCATCCATTGGTCAAATAATTCCTCTATATCGGTTTTATTTTCAATAGAAAACAGGGATTTAAAATTCTCTTTTATATGCCATGCTTTTGCAATGTTTAAATTAGCTTGTTCAATAGCTTTAAACGCTATTTGTTGTTTCTCGGTTCTGTTAGCCTCATTTTTTAAAACAGTGTATTTGTGTCTCTTTAAGAGAGGATTTTTCAAGACTTCTTTTCGCCTTGTTTTAGCTATGGCTTCTGATAATTTTTTAAACAGATGAAATTTATCATGAACTATTAACCTGAACCCGATTTAGAAAATGGCTAATTGGCTAGTATTTACAGGATCATATTTAGTCGTTCCTTAAAAACTCATTTTCCATAGAGTTTGTATTCTACTTTGATGGAAAGAGGTTAATTCAACTAGACACCTCAGGTTTACTACCCATTTTGTATAGAGCCAAAGAGCATTTACTCTTAGTTTTTTCATCAATTTCTTGTAGTTAAACCCACAGGCTGCCATGATGAAGTTTATTTTATCTCCTGTTTTCCCTTTTAGGTAATTGCTAGCTACTCGATGATCTTGCTTCAAGTGTCCGATGATTGGCTCTATGGCTGCTCTACGTCTACAGTGCGTTCGTTTTCTCTGTTTTTGATAGGTATTGTCTCTTTTTAATGGGTTGGATGGTCGAATGATGGAGGTGTTCTCAACTTTGTTAGTCCCTTTGTACCCCCTATCTACTGTGGCGGGTTTCGGGTAGTTACCAGTCAGTAGTTGTGTTTGCTTCAATACAGCATCTAGCGTATGTCCATCATAAATATTCTCTTCAAAAGTCATCGCACCTACGATGATACCCGTATTTTGTGTCAATACTACGGATGCCTTACAGCCATATTCATATTTCTTATGTGCCTTTCCTTTTGCGATGCAATACACATCAGGTTCATGTAAACTGTAAATTTTATTCTTACTGAACTTCTCTTGTGTAAGTACTCGTTTGAACAGTGCCAGTGTTACTTCTTTTTGCTGATGTGGTAATTTCCTGTCTAATTCTCTGACTAACCGACCAGCAATGGTTTTGAGTTTTCGCTTCGCTGCATTTGCTTGCTTTCTTCTTTTAGGGTGAGTCCCATTGTAGGTGTCTCTGACAAGGTTTTTGGTTGTCCTAACGTAGCTGCGTCGTAGTTTAATCCCTTCTTTCTTGGCTATAGAAATACAGCTGTCAACAATCTTTTTATGAAGTTTTGCATCTGTGGGATAGGTCATGCTCTTTTCCTGGACAGTAGTATCTACACTTACATGCTTGTCCTTAGCATCCTTGCCGTGTAGCTCAATTGAATGTTTCAATAGCTTCTCTACCCCTTCTTCTCCAATCCTCTTGCTGAAATGTACCAAATCTGTTGCCACACAGGGTTGCCCCCATTGCAAAGAATCAAAGCCTCCAAAATATTGAAAATATGGATTCATTTCCCAGCGTTGTTCCACCAATACCTCATCTGATAAATTGTAAATAGATTTTAATATCAACAAGGAGACCATCAAACGAATAGAATGAGCCGGACGACCTACAGTTGAATAAAGCGAACCAAACGTTTCTTCAAAATACGACCATGCTATCTGTTGGCTCAACAAATAAAGCTCTTGCCTGGAATTGAGTTGTTCAGTTAAGGTAGGTGATAAAAAATTAAGTTGATTGAAGTAGGCATTTAATAAATACGAATGCACTTGTACGGGCATGGTTGATGGACCACCATTTTAGTTAGCAGGTTATCGAATATTTCCCCTTTCATCTGGCTTCGGTTGAACCGATAGCAATATTGGTCGATATATGCTTGAAGGTTATCGACTGAATGGTGGATACCTCTAAGCCATGCCTTGAACATCATAATTGTTCTGTGCAATTCCGGGAAATTCTTACCTTTCTTCCCACTCTCTATTTGAATTATTGAAGTAGGCATTTAATAAATACGAATGCACTTGTACGGGCATGGCTGATGGACCACCATTTTAGTTAGCAGGTTATCGAATATTTCCCCTTTCATCTGGCTTCGGTTGAACCGATAGCAATATTGGTCGATATATGCTTGAAGGTTATCGACTGAATGGTGGATACCTCTAAGCCATGCCTTGAACATCATAATTGTTCTGTGCAATTCCGGGAAATTCTTACCTTTCTTCCCACTCTCGATTTGAATTAAGTAAGGATATTTTTCTTTCAAGGGGATGTAGCCCCTCCAGTTATCGGTTTTGATGGTAGCCTCAGGTGATATATGATCTTGGAAGAAGGGCTTCAATTGCTTGGATCCAGCATTGTCAATCTCTCTGGCATACATCCTGCTCACTCCTTTCCCTTTCTTCTCAATAGCCAGTACAACCTGCTTTTTTCGGTTATTTTGGCGTCCTACAACGCCTTCTTCCTGTTGCCCTACAACGGTCTCATCGACTTCTACTTTACCCACTAGCGGGTATTTCCCACTGCTAACCATTGCCTTCATTACCTTTTGTTGAAACAGCCAACAGGTTTTTTGCCGTAGCCCCAGTTTTCTGCTTAGCTCTGTTGATGCAATCCCTTGTTTATTGGTACTCATATAGTATACGATATAAAAAGCTTTTAACATTGGGAATTTTACTTTGTGGAAAAGAGTGCCACTTGTGGGGGTAGCTTGGTACCTACATTTTGTGCATTGCCGGGTATGGAATAATTTCCCTCTGCAATACTTGTTGTTTTGGCACCTTTCACATTTAAATCCATCTGGCCATTTCATTTCGGCCAGGAAGTTTTGACAACTGTCGTTATCAGGAAATTTCTTCTGAAACTCAAAAAGAGTTAGGCTTTCATACTTTTTCTCCATAATTTGATTTTTACTCTACCTTTAATAACTTTACTAAGTTACTGTAAATCAATCGTTTAATCAAAAAAATGAAACTGTTTTGATAGACTAATCTTTTATCGTAGGTTCAACCATCAAGTGCAAAACCTAAGCGGTATTTAGATAAAAGATTTCTTTAGGAGTTTTAAAGTTAAGTTTTTCTCTTGGTCGTCGGTTAATTTTGTGTTGAATTTGTGTAATCTGTTCGTCATTTAGTGTATCAAAAGCTATTTTTTTGGGTATATACTGTCTTATGAGTTTGTTAGTGTATTCATTGAGTCCTCTTTGCCAGGAGCAATACGGATGGGCAAAGTAGAATTTAGTAGCTAGGTTTTTAGCTATGTTTTGATGGTCGGCGAATTCTGTTCCATTATCAGAAGTGATCGAAAGGATATCTTTTTTATAGGGCATCAGCCTATTGATAAGTTCCTTACTTAGTCCTTTGGCTTGCTTTCCCTTAGGTAGCTTTTTGATAATGAGCATGCCTGTAGATCTTTCCACGATGGTTAGAATGGCTCCCTTTTGCTGTCTGCCTATCATGGTATCCACTTCCCAGTCCCCAAAGCGTTCTTTATTGTTGATGCATTCAGGTCTTTGAGCGATTGATACCCTGCTTTTAATAGTTACAGGCTTACCTACAGACCTTTTTCTATGTTTGAGTTGATGGCGTAAATGTTTGTAATACTGTCCACCAGCAGCTTTATCGTCCCTGATATATTGATAGATACGTTCATGTGAAACCATGGGAATCTGCTTGATTTTACAATACCCTACAAGCTGCTTAGGTGACCACTGTTCTTGCAGAAGGTATTCTTTGATGAGCTTTCTTTTGTGGGTGTCAAAAGACCGAGACTTGCAATAACGTTGCTTACGCTTTGTGGAAGACCAATGTGCTTTAGATCCATGATAGTTCCCTGTAGGGGAACTGTTGCGCTTGCATGCTCTGTAAATGGTGGAAACCGACACAGCAAGGGCTTCTGCAATGAACCTTTTACGTTTACCCGATTTTAAGCAGGCTTCAATTTGATGTCTTTGATGGTCTTTGAGTTGATAATATGTTTGGCTCATATGGCAAAGTTTTTAGACCTTTAAATATGGGGAAATAGCTCCACATATTTATCCTACATCTTTGCACTTACTAATTGAACTTACATATTTATTAAATGCCTACTTCAATTGAATTAAATAAGGGTATTTTTCTTTCAAGGGGATGTAGCCCCTCCACCTATCGGTTGTGATGGTAGCCTGAGTTGATATATGGGCATCTCTAAAAACTGGATATTCTCCCGATTTATTTTTATGACCTGTTTTTTTAAGATGACCTATTTTGTTCTTTTTTAGTTCATTTTTTATTCACCTGATTATCAGTTACTTATGAATTTATTCATTGCCTATCGAACGCACGTTCCCTCATAATGAAGCGGTCAATTGAATTTTTCTGCACATATTATAAGTCAGATTCATCAGACCAATGACCGTATCGGCTCTTGATTTCCCTACTTTTCTGTAATACATGCTTCCCATACTGTTCTCCATGAAACCAAAAACATGCTCCACTCTTACGCGTACTTTTGATTTTCTTGTATTACTTTCCTTTTGTGTATCGGTCAACGGCTTGTTTTTGTAGCCCTTCTCATGTATTTGATCTTTAACCTGATGTTTTTCGAGTATTTCTTGCTGGTCTGCATAAGCACTGTCGGCATACAATTCCTGTGCTTTGTCTTGTTTTTTGTCCAACAGGGCATCAAGAGCCTGTGAATCATGTACCGCTGCATCGGTAATTTCATAGCGTTCTATCAATTTGCTACCTGCATCAACCTTGGCGTGATTTTTATACCCATAATAATTCTGATTATTTTTCTTTGTCCAACGTGCATCAATGTCCTTTTGACGCTTTTTATTGGGTTCATCTGTCCATAGACCTTCTCCCTTACCCTCTTTTATTTGTTGGTTTTTCTCCCTGCTGTTGCGTTGGCGTGGGGCTTCTACAAAAGAGGCATCTATTATTTTGCCTTCATTGACCATAAGCCCTAACTTTTCCAATTGACTCTGAAATAGCTCGAAAAGAGATTTTACTAAATTCAAGTCGGTCAGACGTTCACTAAACAACCATATCGTGTTGCTATCTGGTATGTCATCTGCAATGGTGAGGTTGAGAAATCTCATAAAACTCATCCTGTCATTGATTTGATATTCTGCTTGATCATCAGAGAGGTTATAATATCGCTGAAGAATCAATATCTTGAACATTAACACATAATCATATGGGGGACGTCCTCCCTTTCCTTGTGACTCTTTGATCAGGTGCTTTTCCAGTAAAGAACGGAAAATTTCAAAATCAATTCCACCGTTTAATCGTTGCAGGGGATCTCCCAACTGGCTCAGTTTGGACAAACGAATGTCTTGATCAAAAAAACCGTAATCTCTGTGACGTTTAAATTGTTTCATTTCCAAGTCTAACTCTTTTAGCTCAAAAAACATACTAACACAGCTGTTTTAGTTTTTAGAGATGCCCCTAAGTAAATTAGATATAAAGAGCGTTTGTAAGGAAAAATATCAATCCAAGTAAAACCGCCGTCAGATGATTTTAATAGCTGGTCTGGTTGTGCAGGGTAGGTTTCAGAATAGACAATTTTATATATAGTTCCGTTTGAAGAAGTTACCGTACTGGTGCGCAAATCGTCTAAAGATTTATTGCTATAAAGTTCCCAAGTATCACCGTTATCAATAGAGCTCACATTCAACTAATAAATGCAACTTTTAGATTTGAGATTTTATCACTATTACAAAACAGGAAAGAAGGGCAATTTTCTCTTTCACTGCTTTGCTGGTAAGGGTTAATTTGCCCCCTCACATCGTCAAAAATAAAGTTGCAAATGGCACATCTTACTACAGAACACAGGTACGCGATATCGTGTATGTTACAACAAGGAAAAAGTCAAAGTGAAATAGCTGCTAGCATAGCAAAAGATAAATCTGTTATTAGCAGAGAAATTGTGCGTAATAAAGATCAGAGGAGTGGTGTTTATAGGCATGATTTGGCGCATCGAAAGTATGCTCAACGTCAAAAAAAGAAACCCAAGAAAAAGCGATTCACCTTGCGAATTCAGTCCCATGTCGAGACCCTGCTAAAGGAAGACTATAGCCCCGAGCAAATTGTAGGCATCAGTATAAAAGAAGGGCTAGACTGTGTCTCTCACGAGCGCATTTATCAGCATGTATGGAAAGACAAAAAACACCAGGGCGAGTTACATACTCATCTCCGAAGAAAGGGCAGAAAGTATCGCAAAAGAGGGGCTACTAAAGATAGCAGGGGAATTATAAAAGACAGAGTAAGTATAGACCGCAGACCTTCGGTGGTAGAAGAAAGGTCAAGATTTGGAGATCTTGAAGTAGATTTGGTCATTGGAAAAAATCAGAAAGGAGCGATGGTAACTAGCAACGACAGGGCGAGTGGCATGTTGAAAATGAAGAAAGTAGAAACCAAACAAGCCAGCGAAGTGGCTGATGCCATCAATGAATTATTGGAAGAATGGAGTCCGTTTCTTCAAACCATCACTTCTGATAATGGAAAGGAATTTGCTTGGCATCAACAGGTAGCTAAAACGCTAAGCATTGACTATTATTTTGCCCATCCCTACCACGCGTGGGAAAGAGGGGCTAATGAAAATTTAAACGGGCTGATCAGACAATATATCCCTAAGAAATCAGACTTCTCTATGCTCGATGAGCAACAAATCAAAGACATTGAAACCAAGATAAACAATCGACCTAGAAAAAGGCATAAATATGAAACCCCTATATTTGTAATGAATCAATTATTGGTTAACCAGAAAGTTGCATTAATGACTTGAATTCAGCTTTTGTTGAAACAGCCAACAGGTTTTTTGCCGTAGCCCCAGTTTTCTGCTTAGCTCTGTTGATGCAATCCCTTGTTTATTTGTACTCATGTAGTATAGGATATAAAAAGATTTTAACATTGGGAATTTTACTTTGTGGAAAAGCGTGCCACTTGTGTGGGTAGCTTGGTATTTACATTTTGTGCATTGCCGGGTATGGAATAATTTCCCTCCGCAATACTTGCTGTTTTGGCACCTTTCACATTTAAATCCATTGGGCCATTTCATTTCGGCCAGGAAGTTTTGACAACTGTCGTTATCAGGAAATTTCTTCTGAAACTCAAAAAGAGTTAGGCTTTCATACTTTTTCTCCATAATCTGATTTTTACAGTAATTTTAATAATTTTACTAAGTTACTGTAAATCAATCGTTTAATCAAGAAAATGAAACTGTTTTAATAGACTAATCTTTTATTTATTAAATGCCTATTTCAATAACCCATTGTAGACTTGCCTACTTTGTCCAATCCTGCAAAAACCTTATTCCTTTTTATCCTCTTCTTTTTACATACCCGAATTGGAGTTGAATCAATAAAAGAAATACCGGTGCCATCATCCATACAACAAGTTTTTAGCAATAGAGACCTAGGTAAGGTTGCACCTTGCATCCATTCCAAAAACCTATTATAGGATACTGTTTCACCGAATAAATGTTTCATATGGGCATCTCTAAAAACTGGATATTCTCCCGATTTATTTTTATGACCTGTTTTTTTATGATGGCTTATTTTGTTTTTTTAGTTCATTTTTTATTCACCTGATTATCAATTACTTATGAATTTATTCATTGCCTATCGAACGCACGTTCCCTCATAATGAAGCGGTCAATTGAATTTTTCTGAACATATTATAAGTTAGATTCATCAGACCAATGACCGTATCGGCTCTTGATTTCCCTACTTTTTTGTAGTACATGCTTCCCATACTGTTTTCCATGAAACCAAAAACATGCTCCACTCTTACGCGTACTTTTGATTTTCTTGTATTACTTTCCTTTTGTGTATCGGTCAACGGCTTGTTTTTGTAGCCCTTCTCATGTATTTGATCTTTAACTTGATGTTTCTCGAGTATTTCTTCCTGGTCTGCATATGCACTGTCGGCATACAATTCCTGTTCTTTGTCTTGTTTTTTGTCCAACAGGGCATCAAGAGCCTGTGAATCATGTACCGCTGCATCGGTAATTTCATAGCGTTCTATCAATTTGCTACCTGCATCAACCTTGGCGTGATTTTTATACCCATAATAATTCTGATTATTTTTCTTTGTCCAACGTGCATCAATGTCCTTTTGACGCTTTTTATTGGGTTCATCTGTCCATAGACTTTCTCCCTTACCCTCTTTTATTTGTTGGTTTTTCTCCCTGCTGTTGCGTTGGCGTGTGGCTTCTACAAAAGAGGCATCTATTATTTTGCCTTCATTGACCATAAGCCCTAATTTTTCCAATTGACTCTGAAATAGCTCGAAAAGGGATTTTACTAAATGCAAGTCGGTCAGACGTTCACTAAACAACCATATCGTGTTGCTATCTGGTATGTCATTGGCAATGGTGAGGTTGAGAAATCTCATAAAACTCATCCTGTCATTGATTTGATATGCTACTTGATCATCAGAGAGGTTATAATATCGCTGAAGAATCAATATTTTGAACATTAACACATAATCATATGGGGGACGTCCTCCCTTTCCTTTTGACGCTTTGATCAGGTGCTGTTCCAGTAAAGAACGGAAAATTTCAAAATCAATTCCACGGGTTAATCGTTGCAGGGGATCTCCCAACTGGCTCAGTTTGGACTAACGAATGTCTTGATCAAAAAAACCGTAATCTCTGTGACGTTTAAATTGTTTCATTGAAATAGGCATTTAATAAATAAAAGATTAGTCTATTAAAACAGTTTCATTTTCTTGATTAAACAATTGATTTACAGTAACTTAGTAAAATTATTAAAGTTAGAGTAAAAATCAAATTATGGAGAAAAAGTATGAAAGCCTAACCCTTTTTGAGTTTCAGAAGAAATTGCCTGATAACGACAGTTGTCAAAACTTCCTAGCCGAAATGAAATGGCCAGATGGATTTAAATGTGAAAAGTGTCAAAACAACACGTATTGCAGAGGGAAATTATTCCATACCCGGCAATGCACAAAATGTAGGTACCAAGCTACCCCCACAAGTGGCACGCTTTTCCACAAAGTAAAATTCCCAATCTTAAAATCTTTTTATATCCTATACTACATGAGTACAAATAAACAAGGGATTGCATCAACAGAGCTAAGCAGAAAACTGGGACTACGGCAAAAAACCTGTTGGCTGTTTCAACAAAAGGTAATGAAGGCAATGGGTAGCAGTGGGAAATACCCGCTAATGGGTAAAGTAGAAGTCGATGAGACCGTTGTAGGGCAACAGGAAGAAGGCGTTGTAGGACGACAAAATAACCGAAAAAAGCAGGTTGTACTGGCTATTGAGAAGAAAGGGAAAGGAGTGAGCAGGATGTATGCCAGAGAGATTGACAATGCTGGCTCCAAGCAATTAAAGCCCTTCTTCCAAGATCATATATCAACTCAGGCTACCATCACAACCGATAGGTGGAGGGGCTACATCCCCTTGAAAGAAAAATACCCTTATTTAATTCAAATCGAGAGTGGGAAGAAAGGTAAGAATTTCCAGGAATTGCACAGAACAATTATGATGTTCAAGGCATGGCTTAGAGGTATCCACCATTCAGTCGATAACCTTCAAGCATATATCGACCAATATTGCTATCGGTTCAACCGCAGTCAAATGAAAGGAGAAATATTCGATAACCTGCTAACTAAAATGGTGGCCCATCAACCATGCCCGTACAAGTGCATTCGTATTTATTAAATGCCTACTTCAATTGTTTCATTTCCAAGTCTAACTCTTTTAGCTCAAAAAACATACTAATACAGTTGTTTTAGTTTTTAGAGATGCCCTGTAGACAAACGTTAGTTCTTTGGATAGCTAGGTATCGTAAATTAGGAATAGAAGGCATCTTGCTAAGTTCCACAAGAGGTAAAAAGTCTAAAATTATTACCCTTGAGATTCACCAAGGATTATCAGAGAAGTTAAAAGATGCCAAGCACTCTTTACGTGGCTATTGGGATGCCCAACAATGGGTGTTATCTCACTATGGAGTTGAAGTAAAATATCATTGGCTTAGCGCGTACATGATAAAATACTTTAAAACAAAGCTGAAAAGCCCAAGGAAATCTCATTACAAAAAGGATGAGGAAGCCGTAAAGGCTTTTTTAAAAACTTCCTACGGCATTAAACGACATTAAATCCAATCTAAACACAGATAAGTTTGAAGATGTGAATTTATATTTTCAGGATGAGAGTAGCTTTGGATTAATGACGCATTTAGGCAAATGCTTAACGGTAAAAGGAGTTAAACCGGTAGTTTCTTACCAACATAAGTTTCAAACAACCTACCTATATGGAAGCTATTCTCCTATAAATGGAGATAGTTTTGTTTGGGAATTTAATGGAGTAACTACCACAATCTTTGAATCATATTTAAGGCACTTCTCTGAGTATAAACCTACAGCATATAAGCTAGTCATTATTGATAATGCTGGGTTTCATTCAACAAAAAATATGAAAGTACCTGATAATATTTTTCTGTTAAATATCCCCCCCATATTCTCCAGAACTGAATCCTTGCGAACAAGTTTGGCAGTACATTAAAAACCGATATAAAAATATTGAAGTAGGCATTTAATAAATACGACTTGTGAGGGTAGCTGGGTATTTACATTTTGTGCATTGACGGGTATGGAATAATTTCCCTCTGCAATACGTGTTGTTTTGGCACCTTTCACATTTAAATCCATCTGACCATTTCATTTCGGCTAGGAGTCTGTCTGTCGAACTTAAAAAAAATAGATGTTAAAAAGCAGTAAAAAACCACTTTTAAGCCTTCCAGAGTTCAGTATTCAGAAGCGAAAAGCAAGTATTCCTGAATATGAAATTCTCAGAGGTTTAAATTGATAAGTCCGACAGGCTCCTAGGAAGTTTTGACAACTGTCGTTATCGGGAAATTTCTTCTGAAACTCAAAAAGGGTTAGGCTTTCATACTTTTTCTTCATAATTTGATTTTTACTCTAACTTTAATAATTTTACTAAGTTACTGTAAATCCATTGTTTAATCAAGAAAATGAAACTGTTTTAATAGACTAATCTTTTATTTATTAAATGCCTACTTCAATAAAAATAAACGCCTTGAAACTATGGAAAGTTTAAAAACATGGCTACATAAAACAGTAAATAAAATGAGCGAAAGTACTATCAAATCAATTATTGGAAATCAGCATTACTTAAATACTTTTAACGACGTTTTTTATAATTAAATTTATATAACTTTGGTCCATTGTCTACACGTATCACCTCAGGAGCTCCTCGCCATTCAATGAGTCTGTCCAGTTCCCTTGTAATACGCCTAGCACTTAATGAGGGATCAATGGTAATCATCAGCGCTTCTCTATTGTGATCATCTATCACGTTGAAGGTGCTGAACAGTTTTCCATTACTCAGGCTATCATGCATGAAATCCACACTCCAAGTGATGTTGCTTTGGATGGGTAAAATGTGAGGAGTTTTGACTCGTGCTGGCAGTCTTCTTTTACGCTTTCTACGCATATTCAAACCCATCATCACATACACTCGGTATACGCGTTTATGGTTCCATCTATACCCTTCAAGACGAAGTAAATGGTACATGTTTCGGAAGCCATAAGCAGGATACTTTTCTGCCCATTGCTCCAAATGCCTACTACTAACTGTGTCCTCAGCTTTGCACTTAAAGCGGTAGTAATACACAGATAAACTTAGATTAATTGTAACACATAACTTACTGATACTCATTGATTTATCGACCATATACCCAACAGTCTCTCGCTTTTCAGCAGGTCTTAAAACTTTTTTCGATCAAGTGCTTTAATGCATTGTGCTCCAAAGACAGATCAGCATACTTACGCTTAAATGAACTTAATTTTGATTTGAGTTCCTTCAACTTTTTGAGTTGGTTCACACTCATTCCTGAATATGTACTCTTCCAGTTGTAGAAAGTTGGTTGATCTTATTCCATGTGTCCTACAAATATCCGACGCACTCTTTCCCTGTTCTTGTTCGCTCTGTATCTTGATGATCTGAGGCTCGAGAAATCGACTCTTTTTCATTTCCTTAAAATTCACACGTGTAACTCTATTTTTAAACGCTACGGCTTTTAGGGAACCTTACAACCTGACTAAAATACACTTATTCTCAAGCTAATGCCAGCTACTATAAATGCCAGCTGTTAACGGCTTTTTTGTAACCCCATAAAGATCAAATAGCATGGCACTTTGAGTTAATCCAAATAGAGAGTGGGAAGAAAGGTAAGAATTTCCCAGAATAATTATGATGTTCAAGGCATGGCTTAGAGGTATCCACCATTCAGTCGATAACCTTCAAGCATATATCGACCAATATTGCTATCGGTTCAACCGAAGTCAGATGAAAGGAGAAATATTCGATAACCTGCTAACTAAAATGGTGGACCATCAACCATGCCCTTACATTTTCATCCGTATTTATTAAATGCCTACTTCAATCAAATTATCTACATAATGTCGCATAAATAGAAACTTTTATTAGTATAAAATTATTTTTAGATTCAACTAAAATTATTTTTATGTTTGCACAGATTTTATTAGCTAATTAAGTAATTTTATAATATAGGATCTTAGCTAGTTAAGACCCTATAATTAAAAAATGAGTACAACTAAAAACATTAGCATCGCATTATTTACCCTCACAAATGGGTTAGCTTTTTCGCAGGAAATAGTTACAGATAGACCGGACCAAACAGAGAGTTCTTCAACTATTCCAAAGGGAAGTTTACAGATAGAAAGTGGTATTTCACTGAGGTTTAGCGAAAATCGATACAAGTCCGAAAGTCAACTTTCGGCACCTAGCACCTTGTTTAGATATGGATTGACAAAAGGCATAGAATTACGTGTATTAAACCAGTTTGAAAGCGTAAGAAACATTACTAATTCTACAGAAGCATCTGGAATTAGTGATATTGAAATTGGAACCAAAATTCAACTGTACCAAAAAGAAAATGTCAATACAGAAATTGCGTTTTTATCTCATCTAATAATTCCAACAGGGTCAAAAGTATTGACAAATTCCAAAGCAGGAAGTATTAATAAATTTTCTATTTCTCATTCAATTAATGATAAAATAGGTGTTGGATATAATGTTGGATATAATTATTTCGGTTCTGACAGTGGAGATTTTACCTATTCTCTTGTAATGGGAATGAAAGTAACTGAAGAAGTTGGGCTTTATCTAGAGCCTTACGGCGAATTCGTTGGCATTAATGAATATATAGGAGATTTTGACGCAGGAATTACTTATTTATTGAAAAAAAATTTCCAATTAGATTTCTCTTTTGGCACAGGAATAAATCATACAATGAATTATATTTCTGCCGGTTTTAGCTGGAATATTGGTGAGGGTGCTAAGAAATAAGTTTTTTGAAATAGGTATTTAATGAATACCTTAAATCCGCAGGTGTAAAACGGAAAAGAGCTGGAATAGGCTTAAAATAGTTTGTAATAAGCTTTTCTGGCTCGATTTTTTTTCACTTATTTGAGTGTGTAACCAATCAAGCGGGAATGAAAGTAACCATATCTGATAAAAAAGTCACCCCTTTTGGCGGGTTTAATTTTTGCTACAAGTTTCTTAAGGATAGCGGTATTCCCAAGCTAATGGATGATCATTTGGGTAGCTGGGTCAACTATAGTGGGTTCGATTACTCGGAGATTTTGATGAATCATTTGGCTATTTTCCTTCATGGTGGAGCTTGTACTGAGGACATTGAAGAGCACTTGGGAGATCATCTGAAGAAAGTTCGGGGGTTCTCGGTGTGTAGTGCCGATACCATTTTGCGAGGTATAAAAGAACTGGCCACCCCTACAGAGGAAATGACCAGTTCGGGAGGGATAACCCATCAGTTCAATATCAACCTAGGCTTAAACCAATGATTACTGAAAGCCTTGAGCAAAACCAATCAGCTTAACACCAAACAGGAGTATACATTAGCTTATGATAATCAGGTAATCGCCACCGAGAAATATGATGCACGGAGAACCTATAAAAAGAGTGAAGGTTACCAGCCAGGTGTGACCAGTATCGGCAAAAACATTGTTTACATCGAAGATCGTAATGGCAACAGCCCCGCCAAATACCAACAAGAAGAAACCCTGACCAAGGCATTTTCTTTACTGGACCAGCAGGGCATCTGCATCAAGCACTTTCGGGCAGATTCGGCTTCCTGCCAACAAAAAGTACTTAGTCTTGTGGAGGGAACAAGTCAGCACTTTTACATCCGAGCTGTGCGTTGCGCCACTATGGAGCAACAAGTTAGCCAGATTCGGGCAGATGCCTGGCAGAAAGTCCGTCTTGGAGTACAAGAAATGGAAGTGACACAGCTAGCGGATTATCGTCCCTTTGATGGGCAAAAGCCCTACCGATTGGTAGTAAGCCGGATTAAACGCCGGGATGGGTAGACTGGATTATTCACTGGGGATGCCTTCACTTATCGAACTATCCTCACCAATGATGTCAAATGGGACAACCAGCAAATT
This sequence comes from Ekhidna sp., assembly GCA_965261215.1. Classification (GTDB taxonomy): domain Bacteria; phylum Bacteroidota; class Bacteroidia; order Cytophagales; family Cyclobacteriaceae; genus Ekhidna. The sequence goes on along the minus strand of CBDHDT010000193.1, from coordinate 4,497,464 downwards.
GTTTCTTTTTATAACCAAAGAGGAAATGCTGAGCGAATCTTCAATACAATGAACAATGATTTTGGCTGGTCTAAGCTTCCCTGCTCATTCCTTAATGAAAATACCGCCTTTATGATCATCACTGCGCTGTATGCCAATATATACCAGGTTATGTTGGCTACGTTTGCCAGCAAACTATCTTGGATTAAGGAAAACTTCCGATTGAAGAAATTTATCTTCCGATTTATTACCGTGGCTGCCAAATGGATCAAAACGGGAAGACAACATGTGCTTAAACTATATACACACAAAGACTACAGCCGACTGCTCACCTAACTGCCTAACTGTTTGATTAAAACATCTAACATTCTTTCGTGATACTTCTTTTCTCAGGAAAGATCTGTCTGAAAGATCTCAAAATTACCAGTGAAGACCTACTGCACCCCTTATTTCTGGTCAAAATACCGACTAACCAGCCCCATATACTTGGTCGATTAGATAGGAACTGACATTATTATCCTTTAGCAACTCTTTGTATCTGAAAATCTAGTGGACTGCGGATTTTAGGGAGTAAGGGAGTACAAATACACAAGGGATTGCATCAACAAAGCTAAGCAGAAAACTGGGACTACGGAAAAAAACCTGTTGGCTGTTTCAGCAAAAGGTAATGAAGGTCATGGTTAGCAGTGGGAAATACCCGCTAAATGGGTAAAGTAGCAGTCGATGAGACGGTTGTAGGGCAACAAGAAGAAGGCGTTGTAGGACGACAAAATAATCAAAAAAGCAGGTTGTACTGGCTATTGAGAAGAAAGGGAAAGGAGTGAGCAGGATGTATGCTAGGGTGATTGACAATGCCGGTTCCAAGCAATTGAAGCCCTTTTTCCATGATTATATATCAACTCAAGCTGCCATCAAAACCGATAAGTGGAGGGGCTACATCCCCCTGAAAGAAAAATACCCTTAGTTAATCCAAATCGAGAATGGGAAGAAAGGTAAGAAGTTCCCAGAACAATTATGATGTTCAAGGCATGGCTTAGAGGTATCCACCATTCAGTCGATAACCTTCAGACAGGTTCTTTTGATTCTTGAATGGATGATGCGTTAAAATACGGGTTCAATTTTATCATTCAAAAGGATCAAACAATGCAAGACTTATTTACTCAAGCACTTGACCTCTATTCCCCGTGGTTTGTCAAGGATGTTGAATTTAACGACAAACAACTCAACAGCTATATTGATTTCAAACGCGACACTCAATTTGTTGATGGTAGCGATGATACCAAAGCCTATAGTGCCTATGACACCAAGATGAAAAAATATCGTCATATGAATTTCTTTGAGCATGAATGCCATCTGCATGTTAGGGTTCCTCGAATTAAGCGAGACGATGGCAAAGTGCGGCTGGTTCTGCCACCGTGGGCAGGTCAGTTAAATGGGTTTAGCACCTTGTTTGAGGCTTTTATTATCAAGTTTTGTAAGCACATGCCGGTACACAATGTTTGCCAGCTGATGAACATATCAGACTATAAGGGTTGGAAGTTGTTGGATAGCTATGTTGACAAAGCCATGCTCAGTGAGGATTTAAGTGCTATAGATGCCTTTGGTATGGATGAAACTGCCACGGACTAAGGGACCTGATGATATTACGCTATTTGTTGATTTATACAAAAAAGCAGTGGCGCATATCAGTGATGGAAAAAGCAGTCAAACGGTTGTTGACTTTGTCGCTGTTTTAGAACAACAAAAGGGCAACAAAGAACAAGTTAAATCAGTGAGTTGCGATATGTCGCCAGCGTTTATTAAAGGGATTAGAGAAAACCTGCCGAATGCCCAAATTACGTTTGACAAGTTCCACATTATAAAAATTATCAATGAAGGGCTTGATAAGGTGAGAAGAGCGGAGGCGAAAGAGAATCCAATTCTGAAAGGTACGCGGTATTTATTCCTCAAAAACGAACACCCCCTCAGCAAGAAACAACAACAGAAAAAAGCAGAATTGGAGCTGGCAGATATTAACCTTAAATCCTTTGAGGCAATGAGAATGCGAAAAACTTTCCAACAAATCTATCAAGCCAAAACTAGGACAGATTTTGAGCAACTATTAAGCAAATGGGACAACTGGGTCAGTCAATGCAATTTACCCGCCATGGTTGAAACAAGCAAAACCATTAAACCCCATTGGCAAGGCGTTGTGCAATGGAAATTAAGTAGCATCAATAACGGTATTTTAGAAGGCTTAAATTCGATCATTCAAGCCGCAAAAAGAAAAGCCAGAGGTTATGGCAAAAAATATTTTAAGACTATGGCTTATTTGCTGGTTGGAAAGTTAAGATTCGCATAAAATTAATGTGAATATACCCACTTGCTTTTAACAAGAGCCGACTTATTTGTAAAGCACTTGGTAATTCAAAGCAGTTTTTTGCTCCATCAAAACAGATCGATCCTCAGGCAACATATTAAAAGAATCTGGTTGATAGTTTTTAATAGTAGCTAGACTAAGAGGACTTTCAAATGATAAAATAAAATCTCTATTCAACAATTCCTTAATCCTTCTCGCTTTAAAGTCTTTATTGTCGATACAAAAGGAGAAGGTTAATGCAGAATTCTTCATCAAATTGATTTTGATGTTCAACACATCCAAAACCTGAAGGATCATCCCCAATTTTTTTTCATTCATAAAACTATGGTCTTTCACTTCCGCAGTAACCAGTAGTTGATTGCCTTTGAAAACGAAACAGGGTATTATGTTTTTCGTGTTTTCAGAAGAAATAAGAGTCCCTTCTGAATTATGCTTGGCAAATGACCTGACTACTAGAGGGATGCTTTTTTGCGCAAGCGGTTTTAAGGTTTTTGGGTGAATGACCTGAGCACCGTAATAGGTCATTTCAGTCACTTCACGGTAGCTGAGTCGGTTATATTTTTCCGTTTGTTTCATGATGCGGGGATCCGCATTTAGGATGCCCTCTACGTTCTTCCAAACGGTAAAGCTTTCAGCATTGAGACAGTAGGCTAAAATCGCACCTGTAAAATCCGAGCCCTCTCTCCCTAGGGTTGAAGAATTTCCTTCCGCATCAGAACCTATAAACCCTTGCGTTACAAAAGCTGTACTGGATCGTGATCTCAACTTTTCTGTTATAGTTCTTTCCGTTACCACCCAGTCAACATTCGCTTCGGTGAAATACTGATCTGTCCTTATTACTTCACGCGCATCCAGCCATTCACAATTTCGGTACTCCTTCAAATAACTTTGGATAATGGATGTGGACATAAGTTCTCCATGCGACACGATTTGATCGTATGACCAAAGAACATCCCTTCCCCTGACTTTTTCACACCATTCCTTTAGGGAGTTTTCCCAATGCAGATAGTTATCAGGGATTGATCCCATAAGACCCTCTGCCACCCCTCTATGGTAATGTAAGAGTGCTTCCAGTTCTTTTCCAAAAGATTCCCCTTTGGTAGCTAGGGCTACCAGCCTCTCAAGGTCATTGGTTGTTTTACCCATAGCAGAAGCCACAATAACCAGCGGTCCCTTGCCAAACCTTTCGATAATTTTTCCTAAATTTTGTACTCCTTCGACATCCTTTACTGATGCTCCTCCAAACTTGAAAATTTGCACCGCGAAAACAGTTTAATTTTTGAATGAATTAACTTTGTGGTTCTCTTTTCTAAGAAAACAAGTACCACGAATGAACAAAAGTAAGCTAGGATCACCTATTGGAACAACACTCGACAGATTTATTAAGCAACAACAAGACGAGTTTTCTTCTGCAACAGGAGAGTTATCCCAATTATTAAGAGATATCGCGCTTGCAGGAAAGATCATAAATAAAGAAGTAAACAAATCAGGTCTACTGGATATTACAGGCGGTTTTGGGTCTAAAAACGTGCAGGGAGAAGATCAAAAAAAACTGGATGTCATTGCCGATATAAGATTTACTAGAGCATTAAAAAACGGAGAGATGACCTGCGCTATTGTATCTGAGGAAGTAGATGAAATCATCCATTTAAATCCAAATTGTAGATATGTAGTGGCCATTGATCCCCTAGATGGATCATCTAATATTGACGTGAATGTTTCAATAGGAACCATTTTTTCTATCTACAAGAGGATATCCCCAGTCGGGGGACCCGTGCAGGAAGAGGATGTCCTCCAGAAAGGAACTGAACAGGTAGCGGCAGGATACATACTCTATGGCTCGTCTACGATGCTGGTATACACAACAGGTCATGGGGTTCATGGGTTTACTTTGGAGCCAAGTCTCGGAGAGTTTGTCCTTTCCCATGATAGCTTGTCCTCTCCTGAGGATGGAAAGATTTACTCTGTCAATGAAGGTAATTATTTAAAATTTGATCAGTGGGTGCGGGATTACGTAGATGAATGCAGGAAACAAGAGTTGACAGCTAGGTACATTGGATCATTGGTCGCAGATTTTCATAGAAATATGCTAAAAGGAGGAGTTTATCTTTATCCAAATACTGACAAAAATCCTAATGGAAAACTAAGGTTACTTTACGAATGCAATGCACTGGCGTTCATTGCCGAACAATCAGGAGGAATGGCTACAGATGGCACCCAAAGAATATTAGAGATTCAGCCAACTAGATTTCACCAAAGAACACCCTTTTATTTGGGGTCGAGAAAAATGGTAACAAGAGTCTTGTTATTCAAAAGAGACTGTTAACTCAGGGGTTCAAAAATATGAGTCTTATAGCAATTTGACTAGACACTATCCAGTAATCTGTGTAAATGAGATTTAGGGACAGGGTACAGACGTTGACCCTTTCGAGTATAGCCATAAATTGATTGATTGATTGAAATAGACATTTAATAAATACGGATGAAATTGTAAGGGCATGGTTGATGGTCCACCATTTTAGTTAGCAACCTGAACCCGATTTAGAAAATGACTAATTGGCTAGCAGCTATTTCTCTTTGACTTTTTCCTTGTTGTAACATACACGATATCGCGTACCTTTGTTCTGTAGTAAGATGTGCCATTTGCAACTTTATTTTTGACGATGTGAGTGGGCAAATTAACCCTTACCAGCAAAGCAGTGAAACAGAGAGTTGCCCTTCTTGCCGGTTGTGTAATAGTGATAAAATCTCAAATCTAAAAGTTGCATTTATTAGTTGAATGTGAGTTGGTATAAGGGCATGGTTGATGGTCAAGCATTTTGTACCAAATTGATCTTACAATTTGCTAGATGATGCCAGATAATAAACAATCTTCTATTGCAATGGTCTTGGGATGACTATTTTGAAAGACGACACTCAGGTCAAAGTTTCGAGAAGACAGGCTCTCGGGTATAAGGAGTTGATGTGACTTGTTGGGATTAAAGCGTTTTATCTATCCTCGAGCAATTGTTTGAGTTTCAAAAGAGCCTCCTTGTTGCTCTTGATGTTGATGTTTTCGATGATATTCTTTTTTTCCCTTGTTGTAAGATGCCAGCTTAGAGAGGCTCTTTCAATCTCTGATTCTCCATTTGTATTTTGAAAAGAATCGTAGGCAATTTCTACTACGTCAAGGGGTCCTTCAAACCATTCTTTTGCTTCTTCAAGTTTCACGTCGTTATTTATATCCTGCATATTGGACAGGTTATTATACACACTGGCGATAGGGTAAGTGAGTCGGTCAAGTAAAGAGGGTATAGGTCGGTCTTCGATCGGTGAGTTGGGTTTAGTGTCCCTGATGACTAATAATACCACCCCATTGGTGTTTTTTATCATCCAGTCTTGGAATACATGAATAAAGAGGAGTGCGTCGGAGACGCCGAAATTATCAGAAATACCTGCATCCATAATCTCTATCCTTGGCTTACTTGGCAGACTTACAGAGGGTGTTATGTAAGGAAATGAAGCAGACATTCTCAATGCAGCAAGAAAGCTTAAATTTTCTGCCGACTGATCTTTGAATAGTGCCTGAAAATCAGCACCTCTCACTTTTACGTAAGGATCATTTACTATGTCCGAAGAGATTCCCATAAAACTCACAGGTTGCGATGATATGTAGAGTTTTCTTCCATCATTGGCTATCGTAGGTGCCATAATCAACGTGGGAATTTGAGCTTTTTCTTCAGGGATTTTGTAGTCTGCAATGCTTCTGGCAAGAACGCCCCCTAGATTCGTATTCAAATTTTGCTCGAATGTATATCCACGATCCACCGTGTATTCTCTTTCGTTAAATTCATACGTTTGAAACTTCACAAACAAATCATTAGCTAGGAGACTAAAAATGACAGGATTGAGATTGTCTTTTCCCATGTTTTCCAGCATATCATCACGGTTATTTTGTAGCAATCCTCTTCTAAACATTTCTCTGTAATAGGCAGCCCCAATAACTCCACCTGATGCTCCCGTGATGAGAAAACTTTGATTCATTAAGTTTCCACCTAATACGCTGTCAGCTTTCAGCATTGAGTTCACCGTCCATAAGGCGGCACGTTGACCTCCTCCACTCACACATAGAAACACCATTTTTCTCTTCCTACCATCCGTCCATTTACTGTTCCAGGTTTCCAACGTTTCAAGCATGTGTAGCTCATCATGAATGTATTGTTCCTTCGAATGGATGGATTGAAGTTCTTCCACAGTGTAGTCTACTTTACCAGATGAATAATCGAGTCCTGCAGCTTCGTTGAGACCTTTCAAAAAACCATTTTTAACTGCTACATTCGCCAAAATAAACATTGCGAATGTAAATACCAGACCCCATCCTTTGAACCAGAATGAAATGGCACCTACCAGCATCACTGCAATGGAAAGGATAAGGAGTGAGCTTGCCGCAGCAGGTATTTGAAGGGCGGAGTAGTCCTGCAAAAAACCTAACAATAACATGACAACTATAGCAATCAACTCAATAAGGACTGAATTGAAATGATTTTGATCAAAAACTTTAAGAATAGCTTCCCTGTTGCTGAAGTCCACAATATTCTTCGTTGATTGTATCCTGAATTTGAAGTCCAGATAAGACTTCACCCTGTGTTTATCTCGTTTGTTTTCTTGTAGCTTGCTCATCATACGTTGACGGCTGATCAGGTTTTTCCTCAATTGCCTGTCTACCGTGCTGGTAACGAACTTGAATATGTCTTTGTTAGTAAGCCTGAAATAGAGTAGCATAAGCAGGAGCATTACGCTGATCCCAGTAATTAGCCCCAAGGTATAAAGAACGATGTCTACTTTGCTTGCAAACTCATTCTCCAGCTGAAAACTGATCATTGTCAGCAGGTAAGCGACCAATATTAACACTGGGATTAAACTGTTGTTTAGTGAAAACTTGGCAAAAGACCGTTGCAATAAAGCAATAAAGCGAAATCTGTGACCATCTAAAATGTAGGAAGTGATATGGAAGGCGATCACCAAATTTCCAAAAGACATACCTACCCAAAAGAAGCTCCAGAAGCTAACCTGCCCTTGATATTCAGGATCCAAAAACAGGTATTGTATACCATAGACTTTACCCAACCCCCCCGAAAACGAGGCAAATATGATTGCCCATACTGCCAGAAGTGCGAGATTTTTCTTGAAATGAAGAAATGCCAGCTGCAGTGGAAAAGAATAGAAAAGGGCTACAAAAAAATTTCGCATAAGCATCTAAACGACTCGTTGATCTATTTTACGGGTATAATGATGGAACAATCCGAAGGCAATGATATTCTATCTAGCGATGGTCTCAAACTCCATCAACGTATCAGTTGCAGCAGATGAAGTGCTAACCCTTATTTCCAGTTGGATTCGTCAGGTAGCGATTGCCTTTTATCAGTAGCATTTTGTCCACTATTAGTCGAAGGTGACTTGGATTTTGGATACTTATCCGTATCGTAACTACAGTTAAGAGGCATAATGCACAGGTCTTTTTCGAACCTGTTAATCATTTAATGCCAAATTGGTTACAAACTGTGGCATAAAATAGATGGAATTATTTTTTTGTTTGGATTAGGCAGACGATATAAGCACAGCCATAGCCACGGTGCTATTTTTTAACGACATACAAGCAAAAAAGAAACGATTTATATGTGATATTTTGTGATCAATTTGGCATTATTGGTATACGACTCCACCTTCGTGTGAGAGCTTTTTCATTGTCCAGTTATCTGATGGCCTGATCTAGGTCAGCGATAAGATCTTCAATGTCCTCGATGCCAACACTTAGTCTGATGAGTGAGTCCGTAAGTCCACTAACGATCCTCTCCTCTTTGGGAATGCTCGCATGAGTCATGCTTGCAGGATGTCCTACGAGTGATTCTACTCCACCTAATGATTCTGCTAGGCTGAATAGCTTGAAACTACCTAAGAGTTCTTCAGCTTTTTCTGTTGTATCCTCCTGGAGTACGAAAGACATCATGCCTCCAAATCCCCTCATTTGCTTCTTCGCTATGTTATGATTTGGATGATCTTCAAATCCTGGCCAGTATACTTTATCAACTTTTGGGTGGTTCCGTAGGCGATGGGCAATTTTCTCTCCATTTTCACAGTGCCGTTGCATTCTTATATGGAGCGTCTTTATGCCTCGCAGGACAAGAAAACAATCTTGGGGACCAGGTACTGCTCCACTGGCATTTTGGATGAATCCGAACTTCTCGTCCAAGGCTACATCATTCGTTGTGAGAAATCCCATGATCACGTCAGAGTGACCAGCAATGTATTTTGTGACGGAATGCATCACTACGTCAGCACCCTGATCCAATGGATTTTGAAGAAATGGAGAAGCGAATGTATTATCCACAACTACCTTAGCTCCATACTGATGAGCAATTTTTGAAGCTCCTGCTATATCCACGATATTTAGCATTGGATTGGTTGGTGTCTCCACCCATAAAAGTTTGGTATTGTCTGCCATAGCAGATTCCACATTCGACAGATCTCTCATGTCTACAAATGTGAATTTGATGCCAAACTCCTCGTAGAGTTGCGTAAACAATCGGAAACTTCCACCATACAGATCACCTGTACTGACTACCTCATCACCTGGACGTAATGTCTTGATCACAGTGTCTGTAGCACTCATTCCTGAAGAGAAACACCTTCCGAACGTACCATTTTCCAGAGAAGCCAAGTTTTTTTCCAGCACACTCCTAGTGGGATTCTGTGTCCTAGCGTATTCAAATCCTTTATGAACCCCGGTACCATCCTGCACATAGGTGGAAGTTTGGAAAATAGGTGTCATAATTGCTCCTGTTGAAGGATCAGGTTCAATGCCTGAATGGAGGACTTTAGTTCCGAATTTCATGTTTCTGAATGCCTTATTTAGTTCGATAACTTGTGAAGGTAAACATTAAGTTCCAATAGCCAGCATCAGGTATTCAAATTATGGAGATTTCTGAAAATTTTTATCCCTGCCTTACTATGTCGAGTTTCGACAGGTCAGTTGTAGATGTGTCCTGCAATAGTTTGCCCCGCTCTGCACAATGTAAAGAAATGTCAAGCTACATATCAAGACCGTTGCAAAAGGTAGCACTGAGTCCGTTGGTTCTTGAGTTGTGAGACTTTTGATCTCTCTCGTTGATTTTTTGCTCTCCAATAGGTCTGAACAGACTTATTTCTTGCTGGTCTTCCTCATTTTTTTGTTGTGTTTTACTGCATTGGACATAATTATCCCAAGACTTGAGTATAAATGGTAATACCAATTAGATTATAATACTAGTCTAATTATTATTGATATATCCGCTTCATGAGTATGACATCAACTATCGAAGTATCGGAGCGTCTTGAAACGCTTAAGGAGTTACAAGCTAAACAACGCAATATCAAGGCAGAGAAGCGTATTTTATGTCTAATTTTATTGAATACCAATAAATGCAAGACACAAGCATTGCTAGCAGATTATTTAGGTATCTGTAGACAGACGTTAGTTCTTTGGCTATCCAGGTATCGTAAATTAGGAATAGAAGGCAAATTAGGAATAGCAGGCATCTTGCTAAGATCCACAAGAGCTAAAAAGTCTAAAATTATTACCCCTGAGATTCACTAAGGATTATCAGAGAAGTTAAAAGATGCCAAACACGCTTTACGTGGCTCTTGGGATGCCCAACAAATGGGTTTTATCTCACTATGGAGTTGCAGTAAAATATCATTGGCTTAGGGCGTACATGATAAAATACGTTAAAACAAAGCTGAAAAGCCCAAGGAAATCTCATTACAAAAAGGATGAGGAAGCCGTAAAGTCTTTTTTAAAAAACTTCCTGCTACATTAAACGACATTAAATCCAATCTAAACGAAGATAAATTTGAAGATGTGAATTTATATGTTCAGGATGAAAGTAACTTTGGATTAATGACGCATTTAGGCAAATACTTAACAGTAAAAGGAGTTAACCCAGTAGTTTCTTACCAACACAAGTTTCAAACAACTTACCTGTATGGAAGCTATTCTCCTAATAAATGGAGATAGTTTTGTTTGAGAAATTAATGGAGTAACTACCACAATCTTTGAATCATATTTAAGGCACTTCTCTGAGTATAAACCCAAAGAATATAAAATAGTCATTATTGATAATGCTGGTTTTCATTCAACAAAAAATATGAAAGTACCCGACACTATTTTTCTGTTAAATATCCCCCCATATTCTCCAGAACTGAATCCTTGCGAACAAGTTTGGCAGTACATTAAAAGCCGATATAAAAATAAACGCTTTGAAACTATGGAAAGTTTAAAAACATGGCTACATAAAACAGTAAATAAAATGAGCGAAAGTACTATCAAATCAATTACTGGAAATCAGCATTACTTAAATACTTTTAATGACGTGTTTTATAATTAAATTGTCATTAACGGCTTAAGACCCAAATTTATTTATGCCCCATTTTATGATCTGATTGGTATAATCAAAGACCGTTGCAAAGGTAGCACCAAGCCTGTTGGTTTTTAAATTGTGAGGTTTTTTGATCTCTCTCGTTGATTTTTTGCTCTCCAATAGGTCTGAACAGACCTAGTTCTTGTTGTTTTCCTCACTTTTGTTGTTTTTTATTGAGTTAAGACCGTTGCATATAGAGGGTTGTTTATTATCAGCACTATCAAGCAGATTTATTTGTAGAATTTTTCTGTCTTGGCATCATGAATAAACAACATGTCCTCACCCTAGCCGATAGCATTTGTGCTGTTCGAAACAGGAAGATAAAAAAGACTTTTTTCAGTCAGATGAATGCTCTTTTAGACTGGTCTGGTCTTAATACAGTACTCGATCAATACTACACAAAAGGAAAAAGGGGGACAGGAAAACCTGCCTATGATGGACTACTACTGTTTAAAGTATGTCTGCTTCAGACGAGGTATGGGTTAAGTGATTATGAAGTAGAGGACCGGATTAATTTGCCGAAAACAGAGAGGAAGAAAAAAAATCATCCCATGAAATAGTCAAGAACCGTGAATCGAAAGAGGTGGAGAAAGAAGTTCCCACCAGTGTTGATGCCGATGGCGCATGGATTAGGAAAGTAGGCAACCTAAACTATGGCTACAAAAAACACCATGTTACAGATGAAGAAGGCTTGGTACTAGGAGTGGTGACCACTGCGGCTAATGTGAACGAGAGTAGCAATTTGGAAGAGGTGTTACAACGTGCTGACCTGCCTGAAAACATCCCAGTGAAAGCAGATAAAGGCTATCCGTCAAGGAAAAATGCCGACCTCTTGGCAAAGAGAAATCTGAAGAATCATATGTTAAAAAAAGCTAGGAGGCATCTCCCCCTCAACCATTGGGAGAAGAATTTCAACAAAATAATAGGTCGAACTAGGTTAGGTATAAAGTAGAGCGTACATTTGGGAGTATTCGCAGGAGGTTTGGTGGAGCGATTGCACGCTATAGCGGGATAGAAAAAATGCATACCCAGAATCTGGTGGAGGCAATGTGTTACAATTTATATCGAAGTCTTGGGCTAATTATGTCCAATTCTGTAAAAGACAACAAAAAGTGAGGAAGAACAGCAAGAAATAGGACTGTTCAGACCTATTGGAGAGCAAAAACCAAAAAGAGAGAGCAAAAATCTCACATTTCAAAAACCAACGAACTCAACGTTACCTTTTGTAGCGGTCTTAATCAACATTTACCTGATCAAATCAGGATAGAACTCATAGGTTTGTGATTACTTTTTTAAAATTAGTCGGTTTATGAATGTGGTTGATTGCAGGAAAACATTGGAAGTTCAACGCTATAGTAACAAGACGATAGATAATTACTCTCATTTTATTAAAAAGACAGAAAGGTACTTTAAAATACTCGTTCCTGCACTTTCGAAAATGGATGTACACACTCTGTTTATAAACTTATTGAAGTAGGCATTTAATAAATAAAAGATTAGTCTATTAAAACAGTTTCATTTTCTTGATTAAACGATTGATTTACAGTAACTTAGTAGGATTATTAAAGTTAGAATAAAAATCAGATTATGGAGAAAAAGTATGAAAGCCTAACCCTTTTTGAGTTTCAGAAGAAATTTCCTGATAACGATAGTTGTCAAAACTTCCTGGCCGAAATGAAATGGTCCAATGGATTTAAATGTGAAAGGTGCCAAAACAACAAGTATTGCAGAGGGAAATTATTCCATACCCGGCAATGCACAAAATGTAGGTACCAAGCTACCCCCACAAGTGGCACTCTTTTCCACAAAGTAAAATTCCCAATGTTAAAAGCTTTTTATATCGTATACTATATGAGTACCAATAAACAAGGGATTGCATCAACAGAGCTAAGCAGAAAACTGGGGCTACGGCAAAAAACCTGTTGGCTGTTTCAACAAAAGGTAATGAAGGCAATGGTTAGCAGTGGGAAATACCCGCTAGTGGGTAAAGTAGAAGTCGATGAGACCGTTGTAGGGCAACAGGAAGAAGGCGTTGTAGGACGACAAAATAACCGAAAAAAGCAGGTTGTACTGGCTATTGAGAAGAAAGGGAAAGGAGTGAGCAGGATGTATGCCAGAGAGATTGACAATGCTGGATCCAAGCAGTTGAAGCCCTTCTTCCAAGATCATATATCACCTGAGGCTACCATCAAAACCGATAACTGGAGGGGCTACATCCCCTTGAAAGAAAAATATCCTTACTTAATTCAAATCGAGAGTGGGAAGAAAGGTAAGAATTTCCCGGAATTGCACAGAACAATTATGATGTTCAAGGCATGGCTTAGAGGTATCCACCATTCAGTCGATAACCTTCAAGCATATATCGACCAATATTGCTATCGGTTCAACCGAAGCCAGATGAAAGGGGAAATATTCGATAACCTGCTAACTAAAATGGTGGTCCATCAACCATGCCCGTACAAGTGCATTCGTATTTATTAAATGCCTACTTCAATAAACTTATTCATGGGAGGATATATCCAAATTCACTCAAAAGCTACTAGCAATTGAGAGTCCACTAGATACCGTTGATGGTGACCCATGACTCCTCGCGAAATACTCAAACAATATTGGGGCTATTCAGCCTTCCGCCTCCTTCAGGAGGATATCATTCGATCCGTACTGGAAGGACAAGATACGCTCGCATTATTACCTACAGGAGGTGGTAAATCGGTGTGTTTTCAGGTGCCTGCTCTTTGCCTGAAAGGCATCTGTATAGTGGTCTCTCCGCTTATTGCCTTGATGAAAGATCAGGTAGCACAGCTAAAGCGAAGGGGCATAAAAGCAACGGCTATTTTCTCTGGGATGAGCAGGAGGGAAATTGATATTACATTGGACAACTGCATCTATGGCGACTTTAAATTGCTCTACGTATCTCCTGAACGCTTAAAAACGGAACTTTTCCTTGAGCGTGCCAGACAAATGAACATCAGCATACTGGCGGTGGATGAAGCACATTGTATTTCACAGTGGGGATATGATTTCAGACCCTCTTACCTAGAGCTGGTAGCATTTAGGGAAGAGTTGAATATCCAACGATTAATTGCCCTTACAGCATCTGCTACCAAAGAGGTGAAAGAAGACATCCTTTTAAAATTACACCTTGAGATGAAAGATGTCAAAGTATACCAACAGAGCTCTGCACGCAAAAACTTATCTTATTCTGTATTTAAGCTGGAAAGCAAGGAGCGAAAACTCCTTGAAATATTACAGAAAGTAGACGGTTTCAGCATTGTCTATGTAAAAAGTAGAAAACGCACACGAGAAATATCGGATTTGCTCAATAGAAATGAAATTGGTTCGGATTTTTATCATGCAGGTTTGTCTGGAAAAGAAAGGTCTGAGCGACAGGATGCTTGGATACATGGAAGCAAGAGGGTGATGGTGGCTACGAATGCTTTTGGGATGGGGATTGATAAAGCAGATGTGCGGACGGTGATCCACATGGATATGTCCAACTCCCTAGAGGCGTATTACCAGGAGGCAGGCAGGGCAGGAAGAGATGGGAAAAAGGCCTATGCCGTCGCACTGTATCATGATCATAATGTGAATGAACTGAAAGAGCAGGCGGAAATATCTATTGCAAGCGTGGAGAGGATAAAACGTACGTACCAAGCGTTGGCCAACTACTACAAGCTGGCCATTGGGAGCTCTTCCTTTATCAGTTTTGATTTCAATTTTGAGCATTTCATAAAAACATATAACCTCCCCCCACTTCAGACATTTTCCGCACTAAAAAAACTAATGGGGGAGGGACTGATCCAACTAAACGAGGGGATATATGAGCATTCGAGAATAAGTTTTATTCCAGATAAATCGGAGGTCTATAAATACCAGATGGCAAATCCAAAACTGGATTTGCTTATAAAAACGATCCTTCGGCTGTATGGAGGCGAGGTGTTTTCAACTTATGTGCACATCTGGGAGAAGGATATTGCCTCTTTGATGAAAAAGGATGAAAAACAAGTAAAGAAATGGCTCGCATTTCTTCATGATCAACATATAATTGACTACCAATATTCTTCTGACTCTCAACGAATGACTTTCCTTACGCCCAGACGGGATTCCAACAAGTTGCTCATTGACGAAAAGCAAATTGAATGGAGGAGAAAGTTGGCTGGTGAAAAAGTGCAGACCGTCATCAAATACCTTACCTCCAAGGAATGTCGGACAAATATCTTGCAACAGTACTTTGATGAAAAACTGGAACACGTTTGTGGTATCTGTGATAATGATCTGGAAAGAAAAAGGAACTCAGACCTTCCATCTTATTCAAAGGTGAAAATAGCCTTAGGATCTGCCAAGAGTCTGCCTGAGTTAATAGCTCAATTCCCAGAATATGCGGAGAGTCAGATTATATCTACCATCCGTTTGTTGATGGAAGACGGCATCGTTGTGGAGAAGAATGGTCAATTTAACTTGGTAAAGTAGTTTCGTATAGTTAACATCGCCCCGCTTTTACCTAATTAGATGCAATAATGTCACCATTCATCACGAAACTATTTGCTTGTTTCGTCTTTCTCTTTGTCGGGACGAATCTTTCATCACAGGCTCAGGTTATTCAGGTCCCTTCCGAAAAAGAGATCAGGTCTGCCAGTGGAGCTTGGTTTGGACTCTATACCAAGTATCATTTTAATGATAAATGGGCCTACTACGGGGAGTACCATGTCAGGAGGAAAGATGGGTTCGATAAGATGGCCCAGATTTATTTAAGATTTGGTGCTAATTACAAAATAACAAAATACCTAGATGTAACTGCAGGTTTTGTCAATCCATACTACTGGGCACCAAATCCTGAAGATAAGAATATTGATAAAGTAGTGCCACAGTACAGGGCATGGGAGCAGGCGGTTCTTGCCACACCATTTGATCACATCAAAGTTTTTCATCAGTTGAGACTGGAACAGAGGTACAGACGAAGTTACATTAAAGGATCGCCTTTCAAACTTACACATCGGTTCAGATATAAGTTGACGATCTATGTTCCGCTTAATCATCAGGATTTCACTCCCAAAACACTATTTCTTTCTCTCTATAATGAAATATTTATCCAAGCAGGGAAGTCAGTCATTTACAATCATTTAGAAGATAACAGAGCCTTTATTGGACTCGGATACAACCTGAGTCATGATCTTCAGATCCAAAGTGGCTACATGTACAGCTACAGGCACGATGGAACTCCCTACAAATATGAAAGCAGGAATATTTTTCGGCTAAGCATTTACCACCACCTAGATTTACACCACGATAAGAAGCGCATCCCAGATGTTCCTATCCATTAGAAAAATGATTCTACTCCAAAGCCACCACTCCTGGCAGGATTTTTCCCTCCATATATTCTAGCAGTGCTCCGCCACCCGTAGAGACATAAGAGACCTGATCACCATACCCCAGACTGTTTACTGCTGCTGCGGAATCTCCTCCGCCTATTAGAGAAAATGTACCGTTTTCAGTAGCATTAACTACCGCTTTGGCTATAGCGTTCGTGCCTTCGGAAAAATTACTCATCTCAAATACTCCCATAGGTCCGTTCCAGAGTACGGTTTTGGATTCTTTTACAATGGAAGAAAAAACATCTCTTGCCTCGGGTCCGATATCTAGCCCCATCCAACCATCAGGAATACTATAGCTGTTGGCAATTTGTGTATTGCTCTCATTGTTGAAATTCTCCGCAAGAACGGAGTCCTTCGGTAACTGAAGATCTACTCCTTTTTCCTTTGCTTTAGATACCAGCTCTTTAGCCAGCTCAAGTTTATCTTCTTCCACCAATGAGTTGCCGATTTGACCTCCCAATGCTTTGAAAAAGGTATAACTCATCCCTCCGCCAATGATCAAGTGATCTACTTTGTCGAGTAGCTTTTCAATGATCAAGATTTTGTCTGAAATTTTAGCACCACCCATGATGGCTGTAAAAGGTCGTTCCGATTTGTCAAGTATTTTCTTGATATTTTCCAATTCTTGCTGCATGACAAACCCACAACATTTTTCAGAAAAGAACTTGGCAATAATGCTTGTGGAAGCATGGGCTCTGTGTGCAGTGCCGAACGCATCATTCACGTAGATGTCTCCTAATGCCGCCAATTTTTCAGCAAATGCTTCGTCACCAGCGGTCTCTTCCTTATAAAACCTGACATTCTCAAGTAGCAGAACTTCTCCGTTTGCTAAGCTGGCAGTTTCATACGTTGCATTTTCTCCTACACAATCGTCTGCAAATTTCACATTGACATCAAGTTTGGAAGCCAAGTTTGGAAGAATATGTCTTAAGGAAAGTGTATCCTCCGGACCATTTTCTGGTCTGCCTAAATGACTCATCAAAATGGCTGAGCCACCATCGTTTAGAATCTTTTTTATCGTGGGTACTGCCGCATGGATTCGCGTCTCATCGGTCACCTGTAAATGACCATTTAGGGGTACATTGAAGTCTACACGTATCAGCACTTTTTTGCTTTGGAAGTCAAAATCTGAAATGGTTTTCATACTGCTTCTGTTTTAAGAAAGCGCAAACATAATTCTCAGTTGTTAATTACATATTTTTCATTTACCAATTGAGGGATTACCTAGTTCGATCAATTGTAAATTGGACCAATTGTTCCAGTGAGGTTTTGTACTCGGAATCTGGAAGAGATGCTAAAATATCTTTTGCTTTTTGATGGTACTTGTCCATCACAGCCTCGGCATATTCAATGCCACCAGCTTTCTTTACGAAATCAATGACTTCATGTACAACTTTTGGCTTTTCTTCACTTTTTTTGACCAGCCTTTTTACTCTCTTTACCTCGTTTTGAGATGCTTTGTTGAGTGCGTGAATGAGAGGTAAAGTCATCTTCTTTTCTCGGATGTCGATGCCTGTGGGTTTCCCAATTTCAAACGTTCCATAATCGAATAGGTCATCTTTGATTTGAAAAGCCATCCCAACATTTTCACCAAACTCACCCATTTTTTTTATCGTTTGATGATCGGCACCTGTGGAGGCCGCCCCGACCTTACAGCACGATGTAATGAGGCTTGCTGTTTTTTGACGGATCACCTCATAATAGACTTGTTCATTTATATCCAGTTTACGGGCTTTTTCCATTTGTAAGAGTTCTCCTTCACTCATTTCTTTCACTGACTCTGTGGTAATTCTCAGGAGATCATAGTCTCCATTTTCCATTGATAGAATAAGCCCCCGTGAAAGGAGAAAATCCCCCACCAAAACAGCAATTTTGTTTTTCCATAGCGCATTGATGGAAAAAAATCCTCTTCTGTAATGTGCGTCATCTACTACATCATCGTGAACCAGTGTGGCCGTATGAAGCAGTTCAATCAAAGATGCCCCACGATAGGTAGATTCAGAGATTTTTCCAACCGATCCTGCACTCAGAAATACAAACAGCGGACGCATTTGTTTTCCTTTCCTTCGGACTATATAACCAGTGATTTTGTCCAGAAGCATAACCTTACTCTTCATGGACTGGCGAAATTTCTTTTCAAATTCCACCATTTCATTGGCTACTGGGGTCTGGATTTCTTTTAGCTTCAATGCCATTTTCGATGCAATTATACAGATGTTAGCTCTTAGAACTATCTTTCCGCTGATTTCTAAAATTGGTAAATGAGAAGAAATAAGGCTCGTTATTCAGAAATAATTCCTAACAAGAGCGACTGGCCAATTGTCCAACTCGCCAAAAACCGTAAAGCTTTCATAGAAGAGGTTGCGTCCGATGCATTTGAAAAATTCGTATCTTCTAAAAATGGGTCGTTACGGGAGGAAATAGAAATGACAATTCACAGGGAGAAACTAAGGATGAAAGACAATCCATGGAAAGTTGATCCTCAGGACGAAAGAAGCTATTGGAAAGGTATTCAATCTAGGTTGTTGGAAATTGATACTGAAAACAACGAGAAGACCAAGGAAGAGGAGAGGGAGATTTTAAAAGCTATCATGCTTCGCTACTCAGGAGAGATAGCGGGAAATTTTAAAAAGACATATTATCACTTTGCTCAAAAAATTGTTACATTCGGTTTTGCCCGATTGCTAAATGCAACACGGGTCAAGGGGTTGCTTGCCTTATTTAGCAAACAGTTGGACCTCGAAGATAAACTTCATGTAGTGGGCGAAACAGAACACTTGAGGAAGCTGGCTAAAGCAGGAACAGTCGTAATGGTGCCCACTCATTTTAGCAACCTAGATTCGATCCTAATAGGCTGGGTAATCCAACACCTCGGATTACCTCCCTTTATTTATGGAGCGGGTTTAAATCTCTTCAATATTAAACTGCTGGCTTATTTCATGAACAGTCTCGGTGCCTATAAAGTTGATCGAAGGAAGAAAAACCCGATTTACATGGAGACATTAAAATCCTATTCTAACCTCGCCATTCAGCGTGGGTGTCATAGTTTATTTTTCCCCGGAGGAACCCGTTCCCGATCTGGTGAGATAGAGACACAACTAAAGGTAGGTCTTTTGAGTACTGCCATTGAAGCACAACGAGAGCTCTATCAAAAACAGGAAAAAGATCAGCCCGTAAGAAAAGTGTTCATCCTTCCTGTGGTGATCAATTATCATTTTACGCTTGAAGCCCCTTCGTTAATAAAAGAGCATTTGAAACGTACGGGAAGAGAGCGGTATTACGTAGAAGCTGATGAATTTTCTACTTCGTACAAGATCAGCACGTTCATGTTCAAATTTTTCACAAAAGGATCAAGTTTTTCAGTAAGTATAGGAAGAGGGATGGATATTTTAGGAAATTATGTTGATGATGAAGGTAATAGTTTTGATAAAAATGAAAATCCAATCAATGCAAGAGATTATTTTCTGAGAGACAAAAAAATCACCGTAGATAAGCAAAGAGAAAACGAGTATGTAAGAGTCCTATCTCGGAGAATTGTAGAAGAATACCATAAGCACAACAGGGTTTTTGCAAGTCATTTAGTGGCATTTACAACTTTTAAAATGCTGGAAAGAAAAAGCCCAAAATTGGATTTGTACAATGTACTTAGACTTCCAGATGAAGATTTGATCTTAGACTATCAGGAGTTTAAAGAGAAGTATAAACGACTGAGGAAACGACTTGAAAAACTCCATAAAAAAGGTCGTGTAAATCTGGCTGATCACATGGATGAAAAAGCGGGAGAATCCATTCTTCATGGATTGAAAAATTTGGGACTTTATCATAATCAACGTCCTTTAGTTCTAAAAGGAAAGAAGATCATTATTCAGGATACAAATACATTGTATTACTATCACAATAGAATGAATGGCTATGGACTCGAAAAGTTCATCTAAAGAAATTATTGGAGTAATAGGGGCGGGTAGTTTTGGAACGGCCATTGCGAATATCCTTGCGGAAAATTCTTCTAACGTTATTCTTTATGTTCGATCAGACGAGAGAGCTAAAGAGATCAATGAAACGAGGCTTAGTTCGGGGAAAAAACTCGCAGACAACATTCAAATTAAGAGACAACTTTCAGAAATTGCGCAACAGTGTGAAGTGATTTTTCCAATGGTACCATCTGCAAATTTCAGGGAGATGATTATTTCACTTTCGCCATTTCTAAAACCGTACCATGTCCTGATCCATGGCACAAAAGGATTTGATCTATTTATTCCGAAGAAGGAGAAAATTACAAAAGGAAATCCGCTGACTAGGGAACATGTAAAGACAATATCTGAGGTAGTCAAAGAGGAAACATCTGTATTAAGAGTGGGCTGCCTTGCAGGACCAAATTTGGCTAAAGAACTTGATCAAAGAAAACCAGCAGCAACGGTTGTGGCATCACATTTTGATGAAGTAATTGCTATCGGTAAAAGACTTCTGAAAAATGACCGCTTTATGATTTACGGAAGTAGCGATTTAACAGGTATTGAGTTATGTGGTATTCTTAAGAACATTATAGCGGTAGGAGCTGGGACCATTAGCGGTATGGACTTGGGAGAAAATGCAAAAGCTCTTTTTATTAGCCGGGGGCTGGTTGAAATGGTGTACATAGGCAGGGTGCTGGGAGGGAATACACAAGCGTTTTTGGGATTGGCGGGAGTAGGCGATTTGATAGCGACCTGTACTTCCAGTTTGAGTCGAAATTTTACGGTAGGGTATCGGCTGGCAAAAGGAGAGACTTTGGACGATATCATAGCTTCTATGGAGGAGGTAGCAGAGGGTGTGAAAACGATAAATATTGTAACCCAATTAGCAGCCTCTTGTGGAGTAAGAATGCCTATAACAGAGACGCTTTATAAAATTCTGCACCAGAAAATAGCACTAAATGATGCACATAGCTATCTTATGAATTTTCCTTTTCGTGCCGAAATTGATTTTTTGGAATCTCAGGATTGATCCAGTGCAACAATGCGCTCCTTTAATGGTGGATGCGAGTAGTGTACAAAAACATAGGCGGGATGTGGCGTAAGGTTAGACAAATGATCTGAACTGAGTCTCTTTAAGCCATCAATCAAAGGCTGAGCCATGTATGTTTCTTTGGCGTAAGCATCCGCCTCAAACTCATTCTTACGACTGACTATATTTCCGATGATTCCAATGACTGCCGAAATAGGCGAGTATAAAATTCCGAAAGCCAACATGTTCAAATGAAGAGATGAGGTCCGACCTCCCATAGCCCAGCTTACTTCAGCATTAAAAACCATAAGTGAAAACAAATACAGCATAAATCCCATCAATCCTATGCTGAAAATGGTACTAAAGATGATGTGCTTTTTCTTATAATGCCCCACCTCGTGTGCAAACACAGCGGTCAGTTCTTCAACCGATTGTTTTTCAATAAGCGTATCAAACAAGACCACTTTTTTCTTTTTGCCTAGCCCAGAAAAAAAAGCATTCCCTTTGCTGGACCTTTTAGAACCGTCCATTACAAAAATGTTCTTCAAAGGGAATTTTACCTTTTCACTATATGACTGAATTGAATTTTTAAGTTCTCCATTTTCAAGAGGTCGTAGCTTGTTGAAAATCGGGAGGATGAGAGAGCTGTAAAATATATTAGCAAAGAGTGTAAAACCAGCCATTACTGCCCAGAAATAAATCCAGAACCCTGTCCCAATAAAATGGACCATATAAATAAGAACAGCAAGTAAGATTCCTCCAATGAGGATCGTCAGAAGGTATCCTTTGATTTTATCCAAGATGAAAGTTTTCACTGTCATTTTGTTAAACCCATATTTGGTTTCGATTACAAAATTTCTGTAGATAGAAAAAGGTGTTCCAATTACGTCAGAACCCACGTACAACATTCCAAAGAAAATTAAAGTCGACATCATATCTAGGGACGAAAACGTTCTTACCAAATCGTCTAAGAGTCCGAACCATCCGAAATAAATCGCAACAACGATGAGGACAAAACTAAAGGTAGCTGAGAATGTAGAAAATCTTGAAACCTCAACTTGATACGCTTGAGATTTAGCATACTGTTTTTCATCGTAAATCCCTTCTAGTTCTTTGGGAATAGATTTCCTAGAACTCTTAGCATTAAGAAATCCAAGAATTCTTTCTAGTAAAAAATCAAAAGATATAATCCCTAACAGGATGTAAAAAACAGTTTGTTCAGTCATAATGTTGATTGTCTATGAAAAAATCAGTCAGGTTTTTCGCTGTACCCACCTGTAGCATAAATATGTGCGACACCAGTGTTAGAATGAAAGCAATAGTTTCTTTTAAACCCGCGAAGATACTACTACGACTCTAATATTTTTATGTCATAAGTCCGTTGCAAACGGAAGCACCGAGTCTGTTGGTTTTGTAATTGCGAGATTTTTGCTCTCCAATAGGTCTGAACAGTCCTATTTCTTGCTGTTCTTCCTCAATTTTTGTTGTCTTTTATTGCATTGGACATGGGTCCTAACTAGTTAAGACCCTTCTAGATCACTCTTTGATCAACTTGCTAGATATGATCTTGCCTCCCATATTAAATTTAACAATATAGTTCCCTGGCACCAGACCTTGCAGGTCCAATAGCGACCTAGTTTCTTTTGCTTTTTTGACATAGGACTTTTCCACTATCACATTTTTTCCATCGGGGCTTAGCACAAGAATCTCAATTTCGCCTAAGTAATCATTGACCATTTCAAGGCTAATTCTATTTTTAAACGGATTAGGATACATGGTAATTCCAATATCTTCCAAATCTTCCACCGAGGTAACACCAAGAACATTTTTTGCAAAACTTGTTATAGTAGCGTTCTTTGTATTATTGGATGGATTTTCATCTCCTGCAATAGTTGCTACTATCCCTAATTCATATGATCCTAGCGCGGTGAAATCATACTGAGCAGAGAAAGTATGCTGATAGGACTCTCCTGAGTTAATGACTTGATCAATATTATCAGTCACTATCCGCTTACCATTAATTGATAACGAAATGTCAAATGAAATAATAGTCCCTCCAGTACTCGACAAAGTCACTGTTATATCGGAAGGACTTTTAAAAACCATGGAAGAAGGGGTATCAATACTATTTACCCGCAAATCTGTATTCTTCCCAATACTCGCACTATACAGTCCATTTCCATGTGTCCCGATCACAACAAGACCATCATCATTTCTTACAGAAATATGACTCACTACCACATTCCCAATAGTGTTACTTCCTTCCTGAGTCCAGACAGTGTGGGTTCCACTGATAGTTTGTGTCGAATATAATCCAGTACTTGTCCCAACTAAATATCTCCGTCCAGCTCTTAAAATTCTAGCAATCCTAACGGAAGGACCGTTCCCTGAACCGTCAACATTTTCTTCAAGGTTTCCACTTATGTCTGTCCACGAAGTTCCTCCATTGGTAGAATGAAAAATGCTAATAACCTCATAATTGGAAAAAGTTACAATCAATTCATTCTCATCGAACGGATTCACTCCAATACTGGATATATATCCTCTAAGTGGAAAACCCGACCCTAAAGCCAAATTAGCAGAAACAACTGGAAACTCTTCCGCAGGTCTTTCCACTCTGTAGAGTTCTCCGTTATCAGTTCCAACATATACCATGTTAGCACCTGTTAATCCAATTTCTGAAATAATTCCTTCATTTGGACCCAGAGCAATCGATTTCCAGCCTTCTCTCCGAGTTGATGAACTTGCCTGAGTATTCACGAATAAACGGCGATGTCCACCCAGATACAATATTTCATCATTTAGCGGATCTAGGTAAAAGGGAGTTATAAACAATGGAGTTAAGTAGCCATCAATCACTGGATTAATTTGTAGAACACTCACGGAGCTTTTCTCATTGGCATCCGAGTATGTTGCCCGGAATATGTTCGCATACTGGTATGATAGGTATCTAGTTGTGCCATCATGACTCCATGCATTGTATGCTCCGTCTCCGCCGAGCGAGGAAGACCAAATGGCATTGCTATTCGATGAAGTTGTGAGCCACGTACCATTGTCCTGAAAACCAGCCAGAATCTGATCTCCAGGTCCAGTCGATAGTGCATAAACTTGTGTTGTCAGATACCCATTATTTAACGCATCCCAATCTACAGTTTCAGAGCCTCTAGCTCCAGTAACCGTTATGTCATTTGTTCTTTGCACTCCCCCATCATTTCCGCTAAGGGCTTTTGTTCCCGACAGAAAAAGAAGGGCGTGTTGGTCTGGGTGATGATCAGGATAGTTACCCCCGCGCCAATAGCCTCCTATCCATGTAGTATTTCCAGTAGTTGCAAAGCCATCTGTAGATCTGTACAGATTGGTTCCACCAATGATTACAAATTTTTCGTCATCTGGCTTTACTTCGACCAATAGGTTATACCCACCTTGACTATCAAAAGCTCCAACACCTCTATACGGTGGAATGTTATCAGACAGGTCGGTCCAGATCGCCACACCTCCCGTATTGTCATCATATTTCCATAAGGACTCTTCTCCAATTACATAAACGATGTCTTCATTAGAAGGTGCAATTCCTATTCTTTTTCTCTCACGCACGCCAACTGGTAATCCTGAACCCTCTGACACTTTTGTCCACGAGGTTCCACCGTCAGATTTATATATTCCACCACTTGGGGATGCTACATATGCATATAATACGCCTGTAGAAGTAACCTGAATATCAGTCCAGCCTTCGGCGGCGGTCAGTACCTTTTTGAAACTCATGCCTCCATCCTGAGATTTAAAAATCCCACACTCGGTGGCAACAAAAACACCTCCATTGGTTGGGTTAACTACAATCTCATGTACGTAATCAAAGCACTGATCATTTACCTGTGGTTTACCAGTTGATGTAAACGGCAAAATAGACCATGACAGACCACCATTAGTCGATTTAAAAATCCCATCACCTGTATAATATGCAGCGGAGGATCCACTTGCAGAGTTTCCTCTACGCTCGCCCGTGCCGTAGTACCAAGTGTTCGTTAGACCTTTGCGAGGGTCCTGCGCAATACATGTTATACTTTGAAGATCGGACACATCAGTCGTTTTACTCCAACTTAATCCAGCATCTGTGGACCGCCATACTCCACCTGATACTCCACCAGCCAACAGAATGTCCTCATTGTTTACATCTACGGTCAGTGCTCGTGTTCTGCCACCTACATTAAAAGGTCCTCTATGAGTCCAAGATGTTGCTACATGCTCTCGATGCCTTTCCTTAAAAGGTTGTTCCGAAGCAAATGCCAGTTCTTTTGTCCGAATATTTTCTGGTATTCTTCCTGTTAGCGGATTCCGAAGTTTCCTGATCTCGAATTCAACTCTTCTCGCAGGATCATCTTTAATGCGGGGTGTCTGACCAAATGAATGAGAGCCAACGATCAAGGATATTAAGGATATTGTTACTACTAGCGACTTGTTCATACGTTTTATAGTTGTTATTTGGAAAGAAGTGATGTTAAGATGTACGTTTCAGAATGATTCATGCCTGGGTAGTAGTCCACAGAGCAATAAAACTCCTCTCCTTGGATTTCTACCTGAGAATATAACATAATCTCCTCTCCTGGATTCAAGCGTTTTTTAAAACCGAAACCAGATTTTAATTGTCTTTGAACCTGAACTTTAGCATTCCAGCCACCTTCCGTTTTCTCAGACTCCAAAAGTTTCAAAAACAACACTACTTCATCTGGGTTTGGTAAGTATTCTTCCACACGCCTCAATTGTGGCGAAGATAAGCCTGACTGCTCTTGAGCTTTGCAAGCGAAGAACAAACTCGGAAAGACAAAGAGAACCTGTTTCATATCTGATTAGAGATAGATTATACCCCGAATATACAAAAAATTTTATGCCCGACATAATCAAATTTTTGCATGGTATACCAATTTGATTATAAAATATCACATATAAATCGTTTCTTTTTTGCTCTCATTTCGTTAAAAAATAGAACCATAACTATGGCTATTCCTATATTTATTGCCTAATTCAAACAAAAAGTATTTCAATTTATTTTTGACATATTTTATACTCAAATAAGTATAACTCTGATAGGGATAATTCTGAAAAAATACTTTTGACCCTTCTGACGTTTGGAAGCTCACTCTTGGCTTTTTTAGCACAGAGGCTGATGGGACACCATCTCCAGTTGGCTCTAGGGTGTACTCAAACGTTGAGAGGGGCAGGGCTACAGGCTCTTCCTTCTGTACTAATGTACCAGACACTCCAACAAATTCCATGCCCTCATCCTCTCGAATACGGATGCCATCGTCCGAAAACTAAATGTAAGTTCACTTAGTAAGTGCAAAGCTTAGGATAAATATGTGGAGCTAGTTCCCCATAGTTAAAGGTCTAAACACTTTGCCAGATGAGCCAAACATATTATCAACTCAAAGACCATCAAAGACATCAAATTGAAGCCTACGTAAAATTGGGTAAAAGTAAAAGTTTCATTGCAGAAGCCCTTGATGTGTCGGTTTCCACCATTTACAGAGAATGCAAGCGCACCAGTTCCCCTAAAGGGAACTATCATGGATCTAAAGCACATTTGTCTTCCACAAAACGTAAGCAACGTTATTGCAAGCCTCGGTCTTTTGACACCCACAAAAGAAAGCTCATCAAAGAATACCTTCTGCAAGAACAGTGGTCACCTAAGCAGATTGTAGGGTATTGTAAAATCAAGCAGATGCCCATGGTTTCACATGAACGCATCTATCAATATATCAGGGACGATAAAGCTGCTGGAGGCCATTATTATAAACATTTACGCCATCAACTCAAACATAGAAAAAGACCTGTAGGTAAGCCTGTAACTATTAAAAACAGGGTATCAATCGATCAAAGACCTGAATGCATCAACAATAAAGAACGCTTTGGGGATTGGGAAGTGGATACCATGATAGGCAGACAGCAAAAGGGAGCCATTCTAACCATCGTGGAAAGAACTACAGGAATGCTCATTATCAAAAAGCTACCTAAGGGAAAGCAAGCCAAAGGACTAAGTAAGGAACTTATCAATAGGATGATGCCCTATAAAAAACATATCCTTTCGATCACTTCTGATAATGGAACAGAATTTGCCGACCATCAAAACATAGCTAAAAACCTAGCTACTAAATGCTACTTTGCCCATCCGTATTGCTCTTGGCAAAGAGGACTCAATGAATACACCAACAAACTCATAAGACAGTATATACTCAAAAAAACAGCTTTTGATACACTAAATGACAAACAGATTACACAGATTCAACACAAAATTAACCGACGACCAAGAGAAAAACTTGACTTTAAAACTCCTAAAGAAGTCTTTTATCTAAATACTGCTTACTTTTTGCACTTGAGTGTTGAACCTACGATTGTTCAGAACAAAAAATCTCAAGCAAAATGGAGCGATTAATTGGAAATAACTTGCTACCTTTGCACCATTATTTAACCTTAAAAGACCAATGAAAACCACTATCCAACCACCCAAAGCAACACTTATAACTGACAAAAAGGCATATAATAATCCTATCCCCCCCCCCCCCCCCCCCCGACATTATGGCAGACTTTAGCCAATCTTTGTAATTACAAAACCCTATTTCTTTTTATTTTAAGTCTAGCGTTTGCTCTACCAGTAAATGCTCAAGAGGCTGACCCAACAGATCTTTGTTCACGCACCGCAGTAGTTAAGAATCTAATCATCTCCGAAGTGAGTGGCAAAACCAATTGTGCAGACATTACTACAGCAGAGTTGGCGGGAGTTACCCATTTAAGTTTTTCTGGGGTTAGTCCCGTTAGTTCTCTAAGAGGTAGCAGCCTAAAGAGTGGCGATTTTGCTGGCTTAACAGGACTAACAGATCTCCGTTTACGCCTCAACGAGATTACCACCCTACCCGCTGATATTTTCTCTGGGCTATCTGCCTTAACGACACTCAGGTTAGATGACAATCAATTATCCACCTTGCCATCTGGTATTTTCGCGGGTTTAACTGCCTTAACAGACCTTCGTTTATCAAACAACCCATTACCTGCTTCGCTCCCTGGAAGCCTGTTTGCCAATGTGCCACGAAGCGCAATAACCCTTCCCACGGGAACCACGGTTGATTACATTCCAACAACCGTAAGTACGATTGATAATATTACCGACCTCGTAGCAAATGGCAGTCCTCAAACTGTTGATGTAGCAGATAAATTTAGCGACACAGGCGATATGTTGACCTATACCGTAGAATCTAATAATACTGCCACTGCCACTGCCACCGTTGAGGTTAGCGGTAGCGCAGTAACCATTACGCCCGTAGTCACAGGAACAGCAACCATAACCGTCACTGCTACCGATACAGCAGGGCAATCCGTTACACAAACTTTTATGGTCAGCGTTATCCCAGCCGAAACAGACCTTTGTTCACGCACCGCCGTAGTTAAGAATCTTATCATCTCCAAAATGAGTGGCAAAACCAATTGTGCAGACATTACTACAGCAGAGTTGGCGGGAGTTACCGAATTATCTTTTGTTGGGGGTAGCTCTCTAATAGGGAGCAACCTAAAGAGTGGCGATTTCGCTGGCTTAACCGGGCTAACGTCTCTCAATTTATCCAACAATGAGATGACAACCCTACCCGTTGATATTTTCTCTGGGCTATCCGCCTTAGAGACGCTCAGGTTGGATAACAACCAACTATCCACCTTGCCTACTGGGGTTTTCTCGGGCTTAACTAGTTTAACAACCCTTGATTTATCGAACAACCCACTGCCCGCTTCGCTCCCTGCAAGCCTGTTTGCCGATATGCCACGAAACGCAATAACCCTTCCAACGGGAACCACGATTAATGAAATTCCAATAGCCGTAGGTACGATTGACAACATTACTGACCTCGTGGCAAATGGTAATACTCAAACTGTAGATGTAGCTAATAAATTTAGCGACACAGACGATTTGACCTTTTCCGCAATGTCTAATGATATTAGCATCGCAACCGTTGGACTTGCTAACGATAGTGAAGTTACGATTACGCCATTAGTTGCTGGCACAACAACAATCACCGTCACTGCCACCGATATAGCGGGTCAAACTGCTGAACAGACGTTCTCAGTCTCCGTTACCAACCCTGCCCCAACAGCCACAGGTACGATTGCCGACATGACTGACCTCGTGGCAAATGGTAGTCCTCAAACTGTAGATGTAGCGGATAAATTTAGCGACACCGACGATTTGACCTTTTCCGCAATCTCTAATGATATTAGCATCGCAACCGTTGGGGTTGCTAACGATAGTGAAGTTACGGTTACGCCTGTATCCGCAGGCACAGCAACCATCACCGTAACTGCCACCGATATAGCGAGTCAAACTGCTGAACAGACGTTCTCAGTCTCCGTTACCAACCCTGCCCCAACAGCCACAGGCACGATGGACAACATTACTGATCTTGTGGTAAATGGTAGTCCTCGCGATGTAGATGTGGCTAGTAACTTTAGCGACTTAGACACGTTGACGTTTTCTGCCGTATCCAGTCGTACCGCCATCGCAACGGTTGCAGTGATGGATAGCGTAGTTACCATTATGCCCGTAGCCGTAGGCACAGCAACCATCACCGTCACTGCCACCGATATAGCAGGGCAAACGGCTAAACAGACGTTTACAGTCTCCGTGCAGGCTGAGGAGGTTACCACAGGAACTGCTGGTGTGAAAAACATAGACGTTTCCGTCTCCCCTAATCCAATAAAAGATGGAGATAGGATAACAATTACTGTTGCTGGTGATGGGGTGTACCGCTTGTTGGGAATCTCAGGGGAATTTCTTACTAAAGGGACCGTAACCAAGGGAGATAACGCTGTGGCATTTCCGTTTTTGGCTAAAGGAATTTATCTGTTAAAGATACAAACAACACACGGTCTTATGACAAGGAAAGTGGTTAAAAACTAGCACCGTAGCGATGGCTATGCTTATATTTTTTGCCTAATCCAAACAAAGAATAATTCAATTTAGTTATGTAATATTTTATAATCAAATTGGTATAAGACCCTTAAATTATTTAGTCTCTGACTAGTGAGCTATTAGATAATCTCCTGAATTTTTTATGACTGAATAATTGATTTTTACCCGCTGATTTCCCTTATAGTCCAACAGTCCCACATTTCCATCTTTCTCAACAATTATCCCATAGCCAATATCATTGATTTGATCATAAGTGGGTCTCAATATATAATTCCCAGATGTATCTGCCAATCCAAATTGACCGTCTGAGTGCTTGACTAGAAAATTACCAGTAGGTAGCCTTGTGATTTCAGCTAAACCCGCCATCACTTCCTCTCCAAAGGGATTGACAAGACCTGATCCACCTTGATTTTTAAAAAGAGCTCTCCCGTTTTTAAAGGATTCCACATAATCATAAAACGGCTGAACTATCAGCTGTTCCCTAGTATCTACAAATCCCCACTTGCCTTTCAGTTTTATCGCAGCAAATCCTTCACTAAAAGGTTGCACTTCATCATATCGGTTGGCAATGCGAAGGCGACTTTTCCTGTCTATGAACCCCCATCTTCCATCTTTCTTGACGGACACGAATCCATAGCTATATTCCCCAAAAGCCTCGTACCCCTCATCATAATCAACCTCAATGCCTCCATCCAGACTAATAAGCATAATCTCCCCATCTTTATGGAACTGTACTAGGTCATTGCTCACTACAATGGTGTCATATTCTGGTCTATACAGTGTTGAATTTATTGGATTAATTAATCCATATTTCCCCGATTCGGCGAGTACAGGTACTTCTCCAACAATACGAGAAACCTGATAAATGGACTTTGAACATAAGGACCCATCATAGAAAAATGAATACAAAGCTCCCTTGGTCCCCATGATAAGTCTACCGTAAATCTCCAGTTTATCGAAGTCGGGATTTATCATCCAACCACCATACTTGTTCATTATCCCCCACTTGCCGAGGAACTGCACCGTGTAAAACCCCTCTGGTACCAAGTAAATAGCATCGTACTTATGGTGGACAAAAAGTTTGCCCTGAAAGTCTATCAATCCCCAATATCCATCCCTTTTAGTAATAAAATGGTTACTTACTCCTTCTGTGATTTCTTCAAATGGAAGCGTGTTGATCTTACTTCCATACGCATTGAATAGATACCAGTCTTTTTTTTTTCGAGCAAAATAGAATTTCCCACTTGGTCGTATATAATCAAATCCTTCAAAAAGAATGCGTCCATCTTTTTTAATGACACCCCATTCATGGGTTTTAGTGTGCTGAACAATAATGTGATCTCCACTGACTCCTATCAACTTGTAAGCTTTGAGGCTTTCATTTTTTTCTTCAAGGGTCAGGTGTTGCACCCCATTAAGATAGGTCACCCATAGACCATTATATCGTTCAAGAGAATCACATGACCAACTAGCCTCCTGTTTCGCATGGTGGAATACCTCCCATGTCGGAAAATTCACAGGAGTTACTGATCCTTTGTTTTCCTGAAAATCTTTGTAAACAAAGTCATACTTAACCTTATCCTTATCACTAATAAGCCCTGCTAAGCCACTGCTATAGCATATTAGACTTCTTTTGATTAGCCTGACAGAGTCAATCTCCTTGGCTATAGACCCACCCATTCGGTCATAAATTGTTTTTGTTAAACTGAACCCATCGGCTATCGTCCATTGCCCTACCCTGCTTATATGTTTATATTTCAATGGGATAAGGATTTCATCATCAAAGTCAAGCACTCCTACTTTTGTGTTGTTGTGCTCATCCAGTATGGTACCAGAAATTTGGTTTTCAAATCTTTCAAGGTCAGCGTAATAAAAGCTAACTGCTATGTCTCCGTCCAGCTCCAATATTCCGTAGTAAATCTGATTGCTATTCTTGTCCTTCACGGCTGCTTTCAAATGGTCATTTCCGAAAGGGATTAAGGAGAGGTATTTGCTCTCTGTCAATGTTTTATTCTTAACTGAAATGATACCCCAAAGATTATCTTCTTTGAAGCCTATGACATTTCCTATTACCATGGAGTCTGAATTACTCCATCCCAGCTTTTCATAAACTGCAGGTACGATAACCAGTCCTGCTCTATCCCTGATGCCATATCGACCATCCTGAAGAAATACTTCAAATTCTTCTGCATGCAAGAGTTGAAATACAAAAATCAGAAATACAAAAACCTGAATTCTCATGCCATCCATCAACGACCAAAATTACGAGAACAAAAGTTTCCAAAAAAAAACATCATTACGGGCTATTTTCCAATTAATACCAAATTGATCACAAAATATCACATATAAATCGTTTCTTTTTTGCTTGTATGTCGTTGAAAAATAGAACCGTAACTATGGCTATGCTTATGTTTTTTGCCTAATTCAAACAAAAAATAATTCAATTTAGTTATGTCATATTTTATAATCAACTTGGTATAAGTTGTTGCCTCCTTTAATTTAAGGAATCAGGACAGTATGACCGACTCACAATCATCTTCATACCATTTTGACCACAGAATAGAGTGTATAAATCGTGTATTTTTTTCCTAATTCAAATAGCCACTTGCACTTGGTTTCTTACAAGATCCTCAAAGTCATCTGCTTTTCGTATGAGCAGGGCTTTTTTATTATAAATAAGAATTTCTGCAGGTCTGAATCTGGAATTGTATGTTGACGACATGCTGTATCCGTAAGCACCCGAACTCCTGAATACGATCAAATCTCCTTCTTGTATTTTCGGGACATTCCTGTCCTTAGCTAAATCATCTATCTCGCAAATATTTCCAACGATCGTATATTTTTCTTCAGGGGCCTCTGGATTTGATGCATTTACCACTTCATGATACGCACCGTAAAACATAGGTCTGATCAAGTGATTCAGACCTGAATCCACTCCAACAAATTCGGTCCCTCCATTTCTTTTGCGAACAGTGCAAGTGGTCAACAAATGACCTGCATTACCTACCAAAAACCTGCCAGGCTCGAACCATAATTCGAGTTTTCTGCCATACCTACGGCAAAATGCTTGAAATTCGATATCAAGTTCTCGACCTAATTGCACAACGTCTATCACCTTGTTTCCATCTCCTACGTCGCTTTTGATGCCTCCCCCAAAGTCAATAAATTCGAGTTGCTTAAACTGCATAGCGATATTAAAAACTGTTTTTGCAGCGTTGATAAATACCTCGGTCGACATAATTACAGATGATGAGTGGATGTGAATCCCATCTATTCTGAGATCATATTCTTTTTCAATCTTTTTTACTTCTTCAATCTGATCTAAGGATATTCCAAATTTGGATTGACTATGCCACCAAGAGACCCTGTCTGACTTTTCCTGAACAGACACCTGCGGGTTTAACCTGATGCAGACCGGAATTTTCGATTGGTATTTAGTGGCAATTTTCTTGAGATTGG
This sequence comes from Ekhidna sp., assembly GCA_965261215.1. GTDB lineage: Bacteria > Bacteroidota > Bacteroidia > Cytophagales > Cyclobacteriaceae > Ekhidna. The sequence continues at coordinate 4,463,930 of CBDHDT010000193.1, read as the reverse complement.
AAGTATTTTCAATATTGATTCTGACTCCCAATTCAACCCCCTCCTCTATTTCGGAGAAATTCACACAGTTAGGAGTAAAAACAACATCTTCGGGTTTAAATCCCACACTCAAGCCCATTTTAATTTCTGAAATCGAAACAGTATCCAGACCCACTCCATTTTTCAACATCAATTTTAGGATGTTTAAGTTGGTCAATGCTTTGCACGCATATTTCAATTTTAGATCTACCTGTGAAAAGCCTCCCCTGAATTCATGAATCTGTTTTTCAATGGCATCCGCATCATAAACATACAATGGCGAACCGAACTCGTTTCTAATTGTTTCCACGTCAATTCCTTGGATTTTCCAGCAACCGTCTTCTAGTATCATAGTTGTTTTATTTCAAGTGCGGCAATGACTCTTTCGCTTAAGTTATTCTTCTCAATTAATTTGATCCGTTGTATCAGTTCTCGTACACGTCGCTCCTGTTTTTCATGAGGTATATCAACGAGTGAAAAACGCATATGCCAACATAACATCCCAAAGGCGGCGATCTGGATAAAAGGTAGCAACAACATTTTTTCTTCATTAGTAAGTTGACGGAAAGATTGATAAGATGCTAAAAAAGAGGTTAGCAGATCAACATCTAATTCATTGTTCGAAAAGCAAAATCCATTTATAGTCATTCCTACATCTAACAGGAGGTGATCAATACATGCTTCTTCAAAATCTACAATTGCCTCCAAGCTGTTATCGTCATTGAAAATGGTGTTGTTTGGAAAGGTGTCACCATGTATGATTCCTTTTGGAAGGTTATCGGCATATAGGGGTGAAAATTTTTTGTGCTGTTTCTCAACAAATTCGAAAATGTCTTTTATCGGATTACCTGCCTTTGGAAAATGAGTGATCAGAGTTTCTCTGTGTAATGGAGCAAGTGTGTTTTTCTTACATTTTAATTCTTTGTGTCCCGTAATAGTAGACAACTGTCCTACTGTCCTGCCTATTTCTGAAGCTGATTTTTGGTTTAGCAAAGGTTTACGACCAGTCACGTACTCATAAAGCATGAATGTATTTTTATTTTCGGAAAAAATAAAATCTCCTTTAACCGATCGTATTGGATATGCAGTACGAAAATCATGTTTTTTCAGAATAGCCATCAACTTCAGCTCATAATTCAATAATTCTGGTGGCTGCTGGGTGCATAACCTCAAAAAAAATGATCCTGTCTCTGTGGTCAGGCAATAATTTTTGTTTGCATATCCGCCTAGCAATTCCCTGATCGAACGATATTTTCCCAAATCGAAGTAGCTAGTAATCTGTTCTACATTAAACTTCATTTCGCTTTTATTTTATTGCTGGAGAAATGACGAATGAATAGTTGTATGTCTTGGGCTGAATCGTATATTTCTCGTGTGTTCGTGCTCCCCAAGAATTGTCTCCACCGACCCCCATTTGGAGGTAGTCCAGATTCAAATAGGTAATATTATCAGGAAAAATTTCAGATCCATGTTTATTGTAATCTTCCCCAAAATGATCCAGTGCAGAATAGTGAAATGGGAACAAGCTAAAACTCATCAACGATTCACTGGAAAACTTAATGCTCCGATCCTTCTGATCGGATAGTTCTAACCACCTTACATCGGATCGATTGCCGTTTTCTTGAGGTCTCAAATATGGAGTAGGGAGATTCTCAACCCTAGATTCATACAATCCCACAAACGAGGCTGTTTTACGGTCCCAATAATTTTCTTCAGGTCCCCTGCCGAACCATTGTGCATGATCAAGTGATCCCTGAAAAGCCATTTTAAATCCAATCCTTGGCAACTTGGGTAAATTCTCATCAGCATCAATTGTTGTTTTAATGGAGATATTCCCCAAGTGATCGATTTGGTACGTAGTAGCCTGTGAGTAGGATTTGTACTGATGACGGGTATCAAGAGTAAATCTTCCATTGACAAGATCATAGTTGTAATCAGTCAATTTGCTTTTCGTCATGGCAATCTTCCAGAATTTTGCCCTTGTCGGCAGTCCGTTGCCTAAGTCATTGTCCGTAGGAGCTCTCCAGAAATTAGGTACTATGGGCTCTAATAAAATATTTTCATCATCAACCTGAATTGAAGTAATGAAGCCAGTCGTATTCTCAAACCCGATTTTCCAACTACCTGTTTCTACAATAAGTACATTGCCTTCTTTACGAATATTTCTTTCCTTCAAATTTGATCTGTCGTGCTCTTCATTTGCTTCACCCGCATTATTGGGAATCACTATTTGCTCTTTGGCAATTAGGTGTCCTGATGGCACAAGGTTTCTTGATGTTTTTTCACGTACAAAAAAATTGATATGGTATTCATACCGATTGAAGTCCAGCCCCGGAGGATAGGTAATCTCAAATTTCGCAGAATCTCTTGGTTCTATTTTAAAGTCTGGAAGGCCTTCCTCATAAATTGATTTGCCATTTTTAAGAAGGGAGTAGCTAAAGTCAAAATGAGCGGTGGGCGTAAAAAAGAAGCCATTTTTAATGATAAACTTTCCAGTTTTAGCATCTTCAGGTTTGATCTTGATATTCTGATAAACTTTTTTCACTTCCTCTAGGTAAGGATATGGGGTTCTGTCTGCATAAACCAACCCATTTGCGCAAAAGCTCGAGTCATTCATGTTTTTGGGGTCCCCCATGTCTCCACCATATGCCCATATATCAATACCGTCTTTATTTTTCTTTGCAAATACCTGATCTACCCAGTCCCAAATAAACCCTCCTTGTAGGTTGGGATACTTTTCGATCACATCCCAATAATCCTGAAGGTTTCCTACACTGTTTCCCATTGCATGGGCATACTCACAAAGTATGAGAGGACGAGCATCTCCTTTTTTGGCAAAGTCAGCCATGAAGTCAACATTTCGATACATGGGTACCACCATATCTGTATGATCTTCGTACCAAGCTTCCTGGTATTGGACAGGTCTTGTAGTGTCCCTTTGCTTGACCCAGTGATAAGTAGCGACAAAGTTCATCCCATCCCCAGCTTCATTTCCCAACGACCATGCAATAATGCTTGGATGATTTTTATCTCTTTCAATCATCCGTCGTGACCGATCGATAAAGACCTCTTGCCACTTACGATCATTTGTGAGACGTTCATATCCATTAGGGTGAAAACGCATGCCGTGCGACTCTATATTCGACTCATCCACCACGTACAGCCCATACTTATCACAAAGTTGGTACCAATATTCGTCGTTTGGATAATGACTCGTGCGAACAGCATTGATATTATTCAACTTCATCAAGTTAATATCTTTCATCATCAATTCTTTAGAAAGATATCGACCCCTATACGGATCCCATTCACATCGATTAACTCCTTTAACGTAAATGGGTTTGCCATTTACTAACAGTTGCCCGTTTTTAATTTCAACCGTACGAAATCCTAGATCTAATGCCACCACCTCATTCAATTGTTTATCAGAAGCGTTTTTGATCAGGAGTTTATATAAATCTGGTGTCTCTGCTGACCATCGAAATATCTCATCAAATTCAGCATGTAAATCAATTTTCTTTCCTGCATCAAATTGAATATTTGGGATTGCTTCACTCCAAACAATTGCATTGTCAGCATCCAGTAGTTGCAATTCCAAATTCATGTTTGACGTAGTTCCAATGTGATTCTTCAAGGAGATTTCCAAATCCATTACTCCCTTGGTATAGGTGTCATCTAATGTTGTTTTAGCAAATACATCCCAAACCTGAAGCTCTGGAACGTGGTACAGGTAGACATTTCTTTCAATACCGCTAATGCGCCAGGTATCCTGTCCTTCAAGATAAGATCCATCACTCCAACGGTATACCATGACCGTAATGTCATTTTCATCAATTTTGACATATTCGGAGATATCAAATTCGACTGGTACTTTGCTTCCTTTGGCAAAGCCTACTTTTTGACCGTTTATCCATAGATACATGGCGGATCGGACGGATCCGAAGTAGAGAATAATTTTCCCACGATCCCTCCACTGTTCAGGTATTTGAAACTTCCGTTTGTACGTACCCACGGGGTTTTCCGAAGGGGTGAATGGAGGATTGGGGTCGAATGGATACTCTTCGTCTAGGTAATATGGAATTCCAAACCCTTGGGGTTCCCAGTTCCCTGGAACATTAATCTCATCCAATTCATCCGTCACAAAATCACTTCGTTCAATGTTTTTGATCACCCTATTTGGAGTTTCAGCAAAATGAAACTTCCATGTACCATTGAGAGATAAATAACGGCTCGATTCTTCCATATCTCCTTTCATAGCCAGCGTCTCATTTTCAAAAGGAAAAATCGAAGCATGCGGGTCCATTTGATTCCGAGAGACTATTTCTGGGTTCTGAATATCGTCAGGCACACTACTCTCCTCCTGCACATTGCATGAGAAAATTGCGCTAGTTAAGATCAGAATAACAAATTTGACATGGCACTTACTGTGAGACATCGTTCGTATTATCATTGATTAGTAGCAATAGATGCGCGGCTGACCAGCTAAAATGTTTTGCATTGAGTCCTTCTCCAGTAACAGGGTGATAATTTTCTCTTATTGGTACACCTTTTTCGAGTAGCCCTTCCGCATTATGGATAAGTTTTAATTTTAATTCATTTGCCACTTCATAAAATCCATAACTTTCCAGTCCAGCAATAGCAAAATAGGCTTGATCTAACCATACGGGTCCTCTCCAGTACCCATTTGAAGGGTCAAATTCTAGATGAGATATGTCGAGTGTTGGTAACGGAACTTTTGAATTGAAAACCTCATCATTCAATAGCATTTGTCTGAGTGATTCCGCTTGATCCTCACTTGCCAATTCTGTCCAAAGAGGTATCCATCCTTCGGGACCGAAAACAGAAATCAACGTGTTATCAGGTATCTTTCTGTCAAAGAAATACCCCTGATCTGAATCGTAGAATTCTAAAATTCTTTTTCCGAGGTCAATGGCGGATTCTTGCAATATTTTCCCAAATTCTTCTTCGCCTATTACTTTTGCCAAGCATGCTAGCTGTTTTTTCTCCAGTGTGAGGTAAGCATTTAGGTCGACAGATTCTTGGTTGAAAGACCACGCCTTTTCGCTGTTCTGCTGTATGGTAGCTTCATCAAATCTCACCGCATTGTCCATCCCACTCTCCCAAGCAGCGGCAACTCTGCTACCATCCGTAGAGCCATATTCACAGAGTCCATTTTGATCATGATCCCTGTTTTCGTACCACCAGTTGTGATATTTGTTAAGTTTCGGAAACATCGTCTTGACAAAAGTTGTGTCTCCTGTCTTTTGAAAAATTTCGTAAACGGCCCAAGTCGCTAAAGGTGGTTTTGTATTCCTCCAGTTATGTTTTTCAATTAATGTATCTCTAAAAATACAATCAGCTATCATTCCCAGATCATCTTGATAATCAAACATAGCGAGTACCTGTGATTTTGCTAGCTCGGGAGCAAATTTCGAAAGTGCTACCGCATGTTTCCAAGAGTCCCACGCCCAGAACCCATGGAACCCTCTGTGGTGATAGGAAGGGAAAAGACCATCGTGCTTCAACTCTCCCGCTACGCTTTTCCAATTTATTATCAAGGTCTGAATGCATTTCGATTTCAGCAAGTCAAAGTCGTCAGCATCAAGCCAATGATTTTTCGAGTAAGGGAATGCATCGAGATAGCCTGTCCACCGACTCTGGGTCTTTCGGAACAAATCAGAAAGAGTAACATTGAATTTTGTGATATTTTCTCGATCGTCACCTTCAAAAAGCACAGAATAGGTCACACCAGTCAGGTATGGATCCTCAGGGTCAATGGTAATTAACTCTTTCGAAGTTGCAGAATATGATGTATTTCCAGGTCCCAGATCGATTTTTAATTCATCTCCAAATTGATAACGATGCTGTGTTGTTGCATCCGCAAATACCAATGAGAGACCGTTTTCTGCACTAAATACCGCATTTTCAAGCCAAGTTTCTCCTGCCCACTCCATCGATATTTCTATTGCTTCATCTGAACGATTGGTCAGCTCCCCAACAATTGCAACGGTTCTATTGGAGGTATAAAACAATTTTAGATCAACTTCTAGTTTTTTATCTTCTACAAAAAGGATTTGCTCCAACCAACCTGGGAATTGATTAACCTCCGATCTATCAGAATATTTGAGCTTTTGTCCTGTTTTGGAATACAAGGTCAAATGAGCAAACTTTTTGCCAACCCATGTGCCATTTCCCCTTGCCATAGAGAAAGGACCGATGAACCCGCCCACATATGTGCTATCATCAGGCAAAGAATACGAATGCCAAGCTCCTAAGTCGCAAAAAGAAGATATGGCTCTATCGGAAGCGGTTGAGGGGATTCCTTTAAAGTCTAAAACATTAGGCGTTAATGGTTCAAATGAAATTGGCTTCTCGAGATTTTGCTGGCAACTGCAAAAGGCGAGAAACAAAGAAATTCCTAGAAGACATTGATTTTTTTCCCGCATATCTACCGCATATCCGTTTCAAAGATATGGATTTTTAAACATCTAAGACCAATAGCGTCCTAAACGATTAATAAAATAGCAGGGAAGCACTCTGTATCTCAAATACCTTTGAGTTGGATTACAATGACTCCTCCCTGCATGTCAAAATTAACCTTGTTTTCTCAAATCATCTCCAAGATTGAGCGTATTTTCTTTTAGAAAATTAGTAGCAGAAAAGGACACCGATAAGCACCAGAAAGGCTACAGTAGTTGGACCCACTTGGTGTCTATGTTGTTCTGTCAGTTTTCAAAGAGTCAGTCTGTTGGTGATATTAGCAACGGTCTTCGATCGGCGAGAGGCACTCTCAATCATTTAGGCATAGCTAGCGCACCCTCTAAAATCCACTGTAAGTTATCACAACAAACACCGAGCTTGGACACTGTTTAAAGACTGCTACTATCAAATTCAAAACCAGTTGACACATTTAAGGCAGGGTTTCGTCAGTCCAACTTCAAGATTACATCCAAGCTATTCATGCTGGACTCAACGATGGTCAGTCTATGTCTGAGTCTGTTTTGACTGGACCAAATACAAAACACATAAGGGAGCTGTGAAAATGCACACCCTATTGGACTACGATGGCAACCTACCTGCCTATGTTAATGTCACTGATGGCAAAACCGCTGACAATAAGGGAGCTTATAATATCCCATTCTTAGCCAATAGCGTGATAGTAGCAGATCGCTACTATAATGATTTTTCGTTGCTCAACGTTTGGGACAGCAACAGGATATTTTTCGTTAGTAGACACAAAGACACTATCCAATTTGAGCCGATCAAAGAAAATGACCTGCCAGAAGAAAAGCATCCACATATTCTAAAAGATGAGCTAACACAACTCACAGGTACTCAATCCAAAAAGAAATATCCCAACCTCTTGAGACAAGTTGCTATTTGGAATGAACAGCATCAACAAACTATCGAATTGATCACCAATCAAAGGTTTTGGACAGCAAATACAATCAGTGAACTATACAAGAGTCGTTAGCAGATAGAAATCTTCTTTAGAGAGATCAAAACAGTTGCTACCTATCAAATCATTTATCTGCACTACTCGAAACGCTGTGATGATTCAACTATGGACCGCCTTGATTACGATCGTCATCCTTAAATTCCTGAAAGAATTAGCAAAATATGCTTGGCAACTCTCAAAGCTAGTGGCTTTCCTAAAACTGAATTTATTCGTTAAAATTGACCTGCACAGCTGGTTAGACAAGCCTTGTGATCACCCCCCCGAATCAATTCAAAAAGCAAGGGGGTATCTATTTCAATAATCGTTAATAAACTGCTGTAGAAAAAACTAAAACACTATCTTGAACTCAACCAAAATCGTTTAGGACGCTATTGGTTTTAAACTCGAACTAATTCACTAAACTATTAATAAATCAGCTTTATAGTGCTGATAACAAACAATCTTCTATTGCAACGGTCTTAAGGGGTTAATTTTTAGATGCCTGCTTAACGTATTCGCATATTCTCTCCATGGTTTCAAATAACTCCAAGCTCTTTACCTGCTTCTGTGAAAGCCTCAATTGCTTTATTTAGGTGATGACGCTCATGAATGGCTGAAATCTGAACACGAATTCTTGCCTGACCTTTTGGTACAACTGGATAGTAAAAGCCAATTACATAGATGCCTTTTTCTAGTAGACTTGTAGCCATTTTCTGGGAAAGTACTGCATCGTACAGCATAATAGGAACAATGGGATGTCCTCCCGTCTTGATGTCAAAGCCAGCTTCTGTCATCTTTGATCGAAAGTACTTTGTGTTATCCTCCAACTTATCCCGAAGCTCCGTCGTCTCGCTAAGCATATCTATTACTGCTATAGAAGCCCCCACTATTGACGGAGCCAACGTATTAGAGAATAAATAAGGTCGTGATCGCTGACGAAGTAGCTCGATTATCTCTTTTTTCCCCGAAGTAAAACCTCCTGAAGCTCCTCCTAATGCTTTCCCAAGTGTTCCTGTAATAATATCTACTCTGTCCATGCAGCTCCTGTATTCGTGTATCCCCCTTCCTGTTTTTCCCATAAAGCCAGTTGCGTGGCATTCGTCAGTCATAACAACTGCATCGTACTTATCAGCTAAGTCACAGATTTTATCTAATTGAGCGATGGTCCCGTCCATTGAAAAAACGCCATCTGTAACAATGATTTTACATTTTGCTGCGCCAGCCTCTTTTAGTTTTTCCTCAAGGTCGACCATATCATTGTTTCTGTACCGATAACGTTGCGCTTTGCATAATCTCACCCCATCAATAATGGAGGCATGGTTCAAAGCGTCAGAGATGATAGCATCCTCCTGACCAAAAAGCGGTTCAAACACTCCCCCATTTGCATCAAAAGCTGCGACGTACAAAATAGTATCTTCTGTACCAAGGAATTTCGAAATTTTTCTTTCTAATTCTTTGTGTATATCCTGAGTGCCACAAATGAACCTTACTGAGGACATACCGTACCCATGAGAATCCATGGTACTCTTGGAGGCCTCTACTACGGTGGGATGAGCAGAAAGCCCCAAGTAGTTGTTCGCACAGAAATTAATCACTTCGGAACCATCCGAAAGTCTGATGTCTGCTTCTTGCGGAGAGGAAATAATACGTTCTTTTTTATAGAGACTTGCGTCATGGATACCAGCAATCTCTTTCTTCAATTTCGACTTTAAAGAAGTATACATATTAGCTTAATTTGGGGTTGTTTATTAAAATTTTTGGCTTCACTTTTTTCGGAGGAGGAGCAGTCCTTTCCCTAGCTTCTTCTTTCAGCATGTAATTCTTTCTAATACGATTAATAAGAAAAAGTTTTTGCTGGGTAAAGCTGTTGGGATGAACCTGATCAAAAAATCTTTTGAAATCAGCGTATTGTCTGGGCTCACCAGCCTGAAACTTCCTGGCATCAATTTTTTTTGAGATCAAAAATGTTCCGAATTCCATTTTGGCAAATTTAATTGAAGTACAATCTTTATTATCCATGTAATTTCGCTTATCTAAACATCATTACCTTATGGATAGCATCCTGATCATTGGCGCTTGCGGACAGCTGGGAACGGAGTTAACAATTAATCTCAGAGAATTCAAAGGAAAGGAAAACGTTATTGCGTCAGACTTGCGGGATCCGGTTGACTTGATTGCCGATGGACCTTTTGAGCAGCTGGACATCATGAATAAAGAGAAATTCAACGACATTCTTGTTAAGCACGATATTCGTCAGGTGTATCACTTGGCGGCTGTGCTCTCAGCGAGAGGAGAGCAGAACCCTGAGTTTGCTTGGCAATTAAATATGGAAAGCCTTCTTACCGTTTTGGAAGCAGGAAAAACGCAGATCAAAAAAATCTATTGGCCTAGTTCTATAGCAGTCTTCGGTCCAGATACGCCTAAGAAAAATACACCTCAGCATACTGTTATGAACCCCAATACAGTCTATGGAATTAGTAAATTGGCAGGCGAGAGATGGTGTGAGTACTACCATGAAAAATATGGAGTCGATGTAAGAAGTTTAAGGTATCCTGGATTGATTGGATACAAGTCATTGCCCAGTGGTGGAACCTCAGACTATGCAGTTGATATTTTCTATAAAGCGATCAAAGGAGAAAAATATGATTGCTTTTTAGCTAAGGACACCCTTTTACCCATGATGTATATGGATGATGCTGTAGCAGCTACGATTAATCTAATGGAAAGTGACGCAGAAAATGTAAGCATCAGGAGTTCATATAACTTGTCGGCGATGAGCTTCAGTCCAGAAGAGATCACAACTAAAATTCAAAAGCATTATCCTGATTTTCAGGTAGAATATTATCCCGATTTCAGACAAAGGATTGCTGATAGCTGGCCAGATAGTGTGGATGACCATGAGGCAAGGAGCGACTGGAACTGGAAGCCTCAATATGACCTGAAAGAGTTGGTAGAAGTGATGATTAAGAACTTAAAGATGGCAACGGGCGAAGAATAATACCAATTGATTTATCGGAAAACAGTGATTTAGTTGGCAATATATGTCTTATTTTATAATCAAATGGATATGAGTGAACTAAAGGGGGAGTCTAGGGTTGTGTTTTCCCTCAACCCTAGACTCCCCTCCATCTTTCAACTTAATCCTTCTACTCCTTCACAATTTTTCTGGTGACACTGCCTTTATCCGTGGTTAGTTGTAACAAATAGATGCCCTTTTTCAGCGATGGAATAGCCACGGAATGATCCGCTGTGCCTGCCTTCAGTTTTCCTCTTTTTAAAACTTTTCCGTCTATGCCTGACAAGCTATAGCGGGCATTTCCTGCCACACCACTGATGTGTAGCACTGCGCCTACTGGATTAGGATAAACAATAATATCCTGTATCTCGAGATTATCTGTACCCAGTGCGTCACCATCTTCTATATTCGTTACCGTGACGGTAATCGTCTGTGTAGCGGTCAAGGGAGATGTTTGCCCGTCTGTTGCCGTTATTTCTACTTCATAATTATTGTCCATGCCTACATCGGTCGGCATTTCATAGTCTGGGGCATTGGTGAACGTTAACGCTCCTGCTGGAGTGAGGGAAAATTTAGACGCATCCGCTCCGCCCGACAGGGTGAAAGTAACCTCATCTCCATCTGTATCCGTGGCGGTAACGGTGGTAACTTCCGTCATTCCTTCCGCTACACTCACAGCCGTGCCACTTGTGAAAACAGGGGCATGTTCATTCGCCATATCCGTTACCGTGACGGTAAGCGTCTGTGTAGCAGTCAGTGGAGATGTTTGCCCGTCTGTGGCAGTTATTTCTACTTCATAATTATTGTCCATGTCGGCATCGGTCGGCATTTCATAGTCTGGGGCATTGGTGAACGTTAACGCTCCTGCCGAAGTGAGGGAGAATTTGGACGCATCCGCTCCGCCCGACAGGGTGAACGTCACCGTTTGTCCTACATCTGCATCGGTGGCGGTAACGGTGGTAACTTCCGTCATGCCTTCCGCTACACTCACAGCCGTGCCACTTGTGAACACCGGGGGATCATTCACATCCGTCACCGCGATGGTGAATTGTTTTTCAACTGCTACCCCATCCACTTTTAGCCTCACTGCATAGGTAGTTTTTGTTTCATAATCGGCAGAAGCGACAAGCTGTAGTGCAGTGCTTGAAATATTAAAACTACTATTGTCAGTAGCTCCTGTGCCTGCTACCAAGGTATAGGTGTAGCTACTCGCTCCCCCATTTGTGGATAGCGTACCCACCGCGACATTAGCTCCAGCATTTTCTGAAATGCTGGTGGATGAAAGAAATATGTTTGTGGGTGCATCACCAGCCTGTACTCGTCTGCCATCACCAATGGTCCAGTTATTTCCACCATTTGCTGTAGTATTCACCATATTTTCCCTAGCGGTGTGTGCTGCATCTGAGCTATATTTAGAATTTCCCCCGTGGAAAAGGACTCCCGTTTGAAGGTTTTGCGCATTCCAGCCTGTCAACAGCGCATCGTAATTTGTAGGTGAAAGTGTACTATTTTCTGGTGAAAAGGGATTACCCTTGAACATATTTCGCATATTCGTCACCGCTTCTACATTCCACCCACCTATATTCTGGTCAAAGGAAGTGGCTCCAGAGAACATATAAGACATATCCGTCACCCGTGCGGTATTCCAACGTCCTATGTCTTGGTTAAAAACAGATGCACGATAGAACATATTAGACATAGTTGTCACGTTTTCTACATTCCAATTTCCTATGTCTTGGTTAAAAGACTTTGCACGACGGAACATAAAAATCATATCTGTCACGTTTCCTGTATTCCAATTTCCTATGTCTTGGTTAAAAACAAGTGCAAAATGGAACATGCCCTTCATAGTTGTCACGTTTTCTACATTCCAACTTCCTATGTCTTGATTAAAAGCCCTTGCGTCCGAGAACACATAAGACATATCTGTCACGTTTGCTACATTCCAACTTCCTATGTCTTGGTTAAAAACAGATGCACCTGCAAACATCCGCTCCATAGTAGTCACGTTTTCTACATTCCAACTTCCTATGTCTCCGTCAAAAACCCTTGCATTTATAAAAACATAAGACATAATTGTCACGTTTTCTACATTCCAATTTCCTATGTCTTGGTTAAAAACAATTGCACGAAAAAACATCTCATGCATGGTAGTCACGTTTGCTACATTCCAATCTCCTATGTCTTGGTTAAAAGCCTCTGCAATTCTAAACATACCCTCCATATTTGTCACGTTTCCTGTATTCCAACGTCCTATATCTTGGTTAAAAGCCTCTGCAACTTCAAACATCTTAAACATAGTAGTCACGTTTCCTGTATTCCAATTTCCTATGTCTTGGTTAAAGACTGTGGCTTTATGGAACACGTAAGACATAATTGTCACGTTTTCTGTATTCCAACTCCCTATGTCTTGGTTAAAAGAACTTGCAACATTAAAGATACTACGCATATTTGTCACGTTTTCTGTATTCCACCCGCTGATATCACTATTAAATAGTGAAGCCTCACGGAACATATTCCGCATAGTAGTCACCGCACTCATGTCAGGCGTATCAGTATAATTACCGACCAAGTTAGATGCTCCATAAAAGGCATTATTCATTTCGGCATTCCAAACAGCAGTTCCCCATTGCTCAATGGAGGTATATTTGGCTCTGTCTGGCTGCTTATTTATATTTATATCATTCAGGTTTCTAAATCTGATGGTATGCTCTCCTGCTGTGTTGAAGGTATGGGACTGGTCTCCAGCAACTCCTGTATCTACACTTGCAAAAATTTGGTCATTGTTCCAGTCTATGTCGTAGCTGGTGTCTTGGGTGTAGAAGGTAAAGGACTGGTCGGCGGAGTTAGTCCCCTCGGTGGTTGTTATTGTTAGTACAAAGTGGTCTGTTGCATCGTCTTGTGCATAAGCGAGTGCAGGGAGTGCTAAGAGGGAGACTAGAGAGATTAAGGGTTTAAGCCCCCAAATACCTGCCATAATGCTAGGAGGAGGGGGGGGGGGGGCTAGAACTAATAGCGTCTAAGTCTGTCTTTTTGACAGTGTTAAGTTTCGTTTTCATAGGAAATTTATCATTTTAGAGGATTAAATAAGGGGGCAAAATTAAGTAGCGAGCAATACTTTTGCAAGTATGAATTTTCTGCGGGCATCCGAGCATCTCTAATTAATTGTCTTTTTCTTTGATTTTCGGTGTCCTTCCGCATTGACCACAACAAAATCCAGTGACTGGCGGTGTACTATATTTTTTGCCTGATCTAAACAAAAAATAATTGAATTTATATGTGATATGTTGTGGTCAAACTGGTATAAGTAGTTCTTTTTGTTCTTTTGCTGGCAGATTAACCAAACCAAACTATGAAGAAATACGAAACGCTGACCTTGGATTTATCAGAAAAGATTTTAACGATTATCATTAACCGAGAAAGCAAGTTGAATGCATTGAACCTTGCTACGATGCATGAGTTGAAAGAAGCCTTTCAGTACGTATATGATAACCCCAAAGCAGTAAGAGGCGTAATATTGACAGGAGCTGGAGATAAAGCGTTTGTAGCAGGAGCAGATATAAGTGAATTTATCGGGTTAAATGAGATGGATGCACAAAAATTTGCTGAGGAAGGTCAGGATATATTTCAAGCCATAGAGCGTTGCCATACTCCCGTAGTAGCGGTAGTCAATGGCTTTGCACTTGGGGGGGGTTGCGAGTTGGCGATGTCTGCTCACATAAGGGTAGCGGTTCGCTCTGCTAAATTCGGACAGCCTGAAGTAAATCTTGGGTTGATCCCTGGGTATGGAGGCACTCAACGATTAACTCAGCTGATAGGAAAAAGTCGGGCATTTGAATATCTGATGAGCGCAGATATGATCTCCTCTGATAAAGCGTTGGAATTTGGCTTGGTTAATTATGTTGAACCTGATAAAAACTCGGCCCATTCAAAAGCAGTTGAAATTCTAAGCAAAATCAAAGGGAAAGCACCAGTGGCTATTGGGTTGGTGGTGGATGCTGTAAACGCAACTTTTGAATCTGGAACAAATGGTTATCAGGTTGAAGCAAATTCGTTTGCTGACTGTTTTGGGACAGAAGATTTCAAAGAAGGTGTTTCCGCTTTTTTAGAAAAACGCTCAGCCAAGTTTAAGGGAAAATAAAGTTGTCATTGCTCAAGAAGCTAGCGAGCCAAACAGCGATCTATGGATTAAGTAGCGTGTTGGGAAGAATGCTCAATTATCTGCTGGTACCACTGTACACATCAGTTTTTTCGCCAGGAGAGTATGGGATCGTAACGGAGCTATATGCCTATGTTGCTTTTTTGAATATTCTTTATATCTATGGACTGGAAACTGCGTATTTCAGGTTTTCTTCTACCTCGTCAGGATACAACTATTTCAATTTAGCTCTCACCAGTATTCTGGTAAGCTCAGCCCTTTTATCTGGATTCATCTTTCTCTTCTCCAAAGACATTGCACTAATCCTGCAGTACCCAGAGCATGAAAAAATCATTGAATGGCTGGCACTGATTTTAGCTGTTGACGCGATAGTAGCTATTCCGTTTGCACGGCTGAGACAAGAAGGAAAAGCCACGCAGTTTGTTTTTTTTAAGCTATCCAATATTTCCATTAATATTACACTGAATCTGTTTTTTCTCGTTTTTTGTCCGTGGTTTTCAAGCAAAGAGCCAAGTCATTTTTTGTCAACTAGTTACAACCCAAGCATTGGAGTTGGCTATGTGTTTCTTTCTAATTTAATAGCAAATGGCTGTTATTTAGTCTTGTTTGCTCCCGTCTGGAGCAAAGCGAGAATCACTTTTAATGCAATAGAATGGCAACGAATGACGAAATATGCTTGGCCCATTTTGATTATCGGTTTTGCAGGAGTAACAAATGAAATGCTAAGTAGAGCTATTTTAAAGCATAGGCTACCTGCTGGGTTTTATACGGGAGTTTCAACCATTGAGGCATTGGGAATTTTTGGAGCCTGTTACAAGCTGTCAATTTTTATGACTTTAGCTGTTCAGGCATTTCGATATGCTTTTGAGCCCTACTTTTTTGACAAATCTTCGGAAAAAAGTTCTCCAAAATTATTTAGTGAAATTATGACGTGGTTTGTGATATTCACCACATTCAGCTGGCTGGTGATGTCTGCTTTTTTACCGTATTTTGCTCCTTTATTTCTTCGGCAACAACGTTATTTACACGCACTGGAAACTGTACCATGGTTACTTGGCGGTGGGCTTTTTCTTGGCGTTTTCTACAACCTATCTCTTTGGTACAAATTAACCGACAAGACAATTTATGGTGCGTATATAAGTTTGATAGGTGCGTCTGCGACTTTCCTGCTCAACTGGTTTTTGATTCCAACGATGGGCTATTTAGGTAGTGCAGTGGCTACCTTTCTGACCTATCTTTTAATGGTGGTTATTTCTTATGCCTGGGGGAAGAAGAACTATCCTGTCCCCTATGATCTTAAGAGAATAACGGGCTATATTATACTTGCTGGGGCAGGGATTGTGTTAAATAGCCAGCTTCAAGAAGCTATCATTAATCCTACCCTTATCGTTTTAATCTTTCTAGCTTTGCTCGGTCTTTTCGAAAGGAAGCACTATCGCAAAAAATAAAAAGCCAAGAACTGATTGTTCACTGCTAACGCTATTTATGAATTTGATCATACCAATGGCCGGAACAGGCAAACGCCTCCGACCGCATACATTGACCACTCCGAAACCCTTAATTCCTATTGCAGGAAAGCCCATTGTCCAGAGATTGGTGGAGGACATCTCTAAAGTGATACCTGAAAAAATAAAGATAGTTGGCTTTATTATTGGGGACTTTGGGGATGAAGTAAAGAGCCAACTGGAAGAAGTAGCAAGTAAAGTAGGTGCCAAGGCAAAGTTTTACGTTCAGAGAACCGCGGAAGGGACAGCTCATGCAATTGCCTGTGCAAATGAAATACTGGAAGGCAAAATTACCGTAGCATTTGCAGATACACTTTTTAGAGCTGATTTTGAATTGGATTCAGCAAGTGATGGGACCATTTGGACAAAGCAAGTAAACGACCCAAGTGCCTTTGGCGTAGTGAAAGCAAACGTGGAAGGAGTGATAACTGATTTTGTTGAAAAACCTGAAACATTTATTTCGGATCAGGCCATTATTGGGATTTACTATTTCAAAGAAGGTAAAGATTTGAAAATGGAAATAGATTCATTAATCAAAAATAATATTAGGAGTGGCGGAGAGTTTCAACTCACCACGGCGTTGGAAAACCTGAAAAATAGAGGAACCAACTTTAAAGTTGGAACGGTAAAAGAGTGGCTGGATTGTGGAAACAAGAATATCACCATCGGGTCAAACTCAAGATATCTGGGTTTTTTGTCAGGTGAAAAATTGATTGACCATTCAGTGCAACTGGAGAATTGCGAAATCGTCAAGCCTGTATTTATCGGAAAAAATTCCATCGTGAGAAACTCAAAAATCGGTCCCAACGTTTCTATTGGCATGAATTGTGAGGTGATTGACTCAGAAATTTCAGAATCTTTGATTCAAAACAATAGCAAACTGGAAGAAGTTAAGTTTACCAACTCAATGATTGGAAACTTCGTTAACCTGAAGGGCAACCCAAATTCAGTCAGTTTAGGAGATTTTAGCGCATGGTAAGGTATATACGATCAACGGTATTTTTTTTGATTTTGCTAATCACCTTTTCAGCTCTTTCGCAAAAGAAGAAAGGAAGATATGACGATATTGTTATACCTCAATCTCAGGAAGATTCGGTGAAATTTGAAGCTGTCCTAGTAGAGGCCGAAAAACACCTGATTTTAGAAAATTATGCGAAAGCACTTGACGGCTTCACCACCGCTTTAGAAATGAACTCCCAAAGTGCGGCAGTCCATTTCAAAATAGCGGAAGTACTTGCCAAGAGCAATGAGGGACAAAAAGCAATCCCATATAGCTTAAGCTCGATTGAACTGGATTCTGAAAATAAATTCTACAAATTATTCTTGGCTAGACTCTACCAAAGCATTGGTTTTTTTACTGATGCTACTAAAGTCTACGAAGATATTCTCTTAAAATATCCAGCAGATGAATCGACACTGAATGAGTTGGCACAGTTGTATAAAAATCTCGGGCAGATAGAGGACATGTTCAAAACGTTTGACAGAACAGAAGAACAGCATGGAATTCAGGTTGAAATTGTGAGAACGCGCCAAAGAATTCTTATGAAGAACAGAGATTTGGATGGCGTAATTTCCGAATACAAAAAACTAGTCGATGCATACCCCCATGAGATTTCTTATAAAATAGAATTGATTGATTTTCTCATTGAAAACAAGAAATTGGAAGATGCAGAAAAAGAGATCAGAATGTATGAACTCACTGAATCAACTTCTTCAAGGATAACACTTTTAAAAAGCGAGTTGGCATGGATGAAAGGTGATCGAGAAGGAGCTTTTACATGGTTAGAAAAAGCGTTCGAAATGAGTACGATTGATTTTGAGTCAAAATTTCTGATTCTCTCTAACTACTGGAGCATGACATCAAATACACCCGATAGAGAAAGAATTACCACGATTTCAACAAAGCTGGCTAATGAGAATCCAGATGAGTATAAAGCCCAAGCTCTCGTAGGAGATTTACTCTATCAGAATGGCGAAAAAGAAATATCCATTTCGTACTATTTACGAGCTCTCAAAATAAACCCATCGAACTTTTCTGTATGGGAAAATGTCTTAAATGTCGAAGCTGAATTAAATCAATACGACAGTGTAATAGTTCATGCAGAAGAAGCACTGGAATATTTCCCCAGCCAAGCTATTTTATACTATTTCGCTGGCACTGGTCATTTGATCAACAATAACTATAAGAAGTCGACCCGTGCTTTAGAGCAAGGAAAGAAATACACCATAAATCCTGACTTACTCACCGTCTTCTACGGACAACTCGGCGATGCATACAACGGGCTCGAAGATCATGAGAAGTCGTATCAGGCATATGATAAAGCACTGGAGAATCGACCCGATAATGATCACGTGCTTAATAACTACAGTTATTTCTTGTCTTTAAGAAAGAAAAACCTTGCCAAAGCCCTTGAAATGTCAACCAAATTGGTTGATCAACATCCAGAGAATCCCACTTACCTCGACACGCATGGTTGGGTTCTTTATATCCATGGTGAATTCAAAGAATCCAGAAAATATTTGGAGAAAGCGGCTGGACTTGATGATGATGGAACCATTGTTGAGCATTACGGGGATGTTCTTTTTCAGCTTGGAGACGTTAACGGAGCTTTGAAGCAATGGGAACGGGCCAGGGACTTAGGAGACGCATCGAAAAACATTAATAAGAAAATAGCAAATAAAAAGCTCTATGAATAAGCTGGTTATCTACTTGCTGTTTGGGATCATAGCTCTTTTCTCTTGTAAGCGGAATTCTTCATTCTTTTCAAGTGAAAAGGATAAACTGGAAATTGTTGAACCCGATTTCGATTTTTTGTCCTCGAAAGCAAAATTCAGATTTGTTCATGACAACAAGAAGGTTTCTGCTACAGCTAACTTTAGAATCAGGAAGGATAGTATTATTTGGATTTCAATTACCCCTGGCTTCGGATTAGAGGTTGCAAGAGTACTTATCAAGCCTAACCGTATTTTTGTATTGGATAAACTGAATAGACGGTATTACGAATATACGTTTGAAGAACTCTCCAATCAATATGTGTTTAACTTTAACTTCAAATTGGTTCAATCAGTGATTTTAGGGAATTTATCAGAGCCATATCTAAATCAAGAAATTGAAAAAATAGACACTCACTTCTCATATGAGGCGAAAAAAGGACACTATACTTTTCAAAATTATATTGGAACCCAATCGCTAAAACTCGAAAAAGTTGAGATATTTGATGATTCTTCAAAAAATATGATTTCTATAAACTACGGGGATTTTGTAATAGTCGACCAAGAGGTATTTCCAACTGTAATTTCAGCTATTATTGATTATGGATCAGTAAATAAACCGAATACAGAAATCTATATCTCATACAATAAACTTGTTATTGAGCAAACTTCACCAACTTTTCCGTTTAGGGTCCCAAACAGGTATGGTAAAAAATAAGCTCGTTGAAATACTGTTTATTCTATCACTTTTACTACTTTCCTTTCACTCCTATGCTCAAAAAACCAAAAGCCAACTTGAAAATGAGAAAAGGGAAAACCGTCGAAAAATTGCGGAAGCAGAAAGAATCCTAACAGAAACTACCTCCAAAAAAGAGGTTACACTTGGTCAGTTACAAGCACTTAATCAGCAAATAAAAGCAAGGCAATCATTGGTTAACTCTATAGCCTATGAACTGAAGATACTGGATGGAGAAATTTCAGATTTACGAATCGTAGTATCAGCACTGCAAAACGATTTAACAAATTTGAAAGAAGAATATGCAGAACTAATTTATTCTTCCTATAAGTCCAGTAAAGGAGACAGTAAATTAATGTTCTTATTCTTGGCTAAGAGCTTCAATCAATTGCTTCAGCGGATGAAGTATTTAGAACAATATTCAGATGCACGTCGCTTGCAAGCCGAGCAGATTGTAGAAGTAACCAAGGAATTAAACACACAACGAAGCGAGGTGGAAGTAAAGCGAGTGGTACAACAAACACTTTTGGATCAACAAGTAAGTGAAAGCAGGAAACTCGCTCACTCAAAGCGGACGCAATCAAACCTTGTTGCTCAGTTAAGTAAACAAGAAAACCGACTAAGAAAGGAAGTAGACAGAAGAAAACTTGCCATAGCAAAACTAAATACCTTGATAGCAAACATAGTGGACTCAGAAGTAGAAAAGTCACGTTCAGGTCCCATTGCTGTGATTGCCAGTGAGGTTGAGCTTTCACGTCTTTTTGAGTCCAATAAGAATAAATTGGGATGGCCTGTCAATTCAGGTTTTATTTCTTCCAGGTTTGGAAAGCAGAAACATCCTGTCCTTAAGAAAATTACAGTTATAAATGATGGTATAGGAATACAAACGGAAAAGAACACAGAAGTGAAAGCTGTGTTTGATGGAGTAGTAAGTCAAATAAGTACCATTGCAGGTCTGAACAATGTGGTTCTCATTAAACACGGGAATTATTTCACCGTTTATGCGCGTCTAAGAACGATTAATGTACAAAAAGGACAAAAGGTTCGAGCAAATGACACCATTGGCGAGGTTTTTACAAACAAAGATGGTATCTCAGAACTCGAATTTCAGGTTTATAAGGGCAGGACTAAGCTAAACCCTGAAAATTGGTTAGCGTTGAAATAATTGTTTACGAACCCGTATATGCTGTCCATTACTAAATACTTATCTTTGGAACTTCTAAACAGATAAAGCAATGCAAACTGTACTATTATGGATGCCTGGTTGGGGTGAGATGTTGATTATCGTACTCTTTGTTCTAATTTTCTTTGGAGCAAAGAAAATTCCGGAAATCGCACGTGGAATGGGAAAAGGAATAAGAGAATTCAAAGATGCTACCAAAGAAATTAAAAATGAAATAGACGAGGGGTCTAAGGAGGATAAATAGACTCTTATGAATCTATCCCCCCTTCATCTATCCCTCCCTTTCAAGGAAGAATGGCGTTTAAATTTACTTTGTAATCAAAGTATCAGCTATCCCGAAGGTCGAAATGATGATTAAATGCGTAGCTTTCAGCCCCAAACCAATCAACCTGAGCGATTAAATTTTCAAATATGACGCGAATTTGGCTTTTCACAGGACTATTTTTAACCTATATCCATCTTTTCGCACAGGTCGTCCCTGTGGATTTTATTCCAGATAATACATACGATGAGATTGCCGATCGAATCCAATGTATTGAGGGAGAAGTACCACTAAATTTCAATGAAAGAGTCAAGGGTTTTGTTGATTACTTTGCTATTAGAAACCGGGAATACACGAAAGACATCATCCGAAGAAAAGAACTCTTCTTTCCCCTTTTTTCAGAGACACTTGAAAAGCACGGCATGCCTGATGAGATAAAATATTTGTCTGTTTTAGAATCAGGACTAAGACCGAAGGCGGTTTCAAGGGCCAATGCCGTAGGTCTTTGGCAATTCATTCATTCCACTGGAAAAATGTACGGGCTGAAAAGCAACTGGTATATAGATGAAAGAATGGACCCGTATGAAGCGACCGATGCTGCTTGCAGGTATTTGAAGCACCTTTATAATATGTTTGACAGTTGGGAGCTTGCGATGGCAGCTTACAACTGTGGACCAGGAAATGTGAGAAAGGCTATCAGGAGAAGTGGTTACAAAAAGAGTTTTTGGGGCATATATCGCTATTTGCCTAGAGAGACTCGTTCTTATATTCCTCAATTTGTTGCCATCACATACTTGTTCAATCACCTAGAGTACCATAACTTCCTAGGAGAGCCAGAGTACTTCAGCCCAGAATGGGACACCATTATGGTTGGTCAATATTTTCATGTGGAGACATTCAGCAACCAAGTAGACGCGTGCGTTGAAGATATTCTTAAACTCAATCCGCAAATAAAAAAAGGAGTTCTACCCGTGGGGGTCAAAAATTTCGCACTAAAAATTCCAAAGGATTTGAAGGAGGATGTTGTTGCAAATAGAAAACACTATTACGATACTGCATCGAAAGTTGGGAAAAAGCACTTGGAATATTTAACAAGAAATATTCAGGGAAGTACATACGGGAGAAAACGATTGGTCTATAGAGTAAGAAGAGGAGATGTTTTAGGTACAATTGCGAGAAAATACAATGTAAAAATCTCTGAGATCAGATCGTGGAACAGAATAAGAGGCAATTTGATTAGGATAGGTCAAAAATTAACTATTTGGACACTACCGAATTATTCAAAGCAGACAAAGAGCCTGCATACCGCCAAACTCCAAAAATCAGCAACAGGAAGGTCTAAGCCAACTGGAAATGGAAATATCTACCATGTTCGTTCCGGAGACTCATTGTGGAGGATCAGCAAAGACAACAATACGACGGTTGAAAAGCTAAAGACGGCAAATAAGCTGGTGTCCAATACAATCAGAGCAGGTCAGAGGCTAGTCATCCCTAACTAGTAAGCTGATTCTACAATCGGGAATAATGTTTGATGCCTCTTAACAGGCTAACAAAAGGAGCATGCACAAATATTTATTGATTCCAATCCTGTGCATCGTCACAGGATGCGGTGAGGTTGGTAAAAATGTCAAAGCAGAATTTTTACCGAGAGCACGAGGTGAGTCGGATGAAATTATTCTTGTGATAGATTCTGTACAGTGGGCTGGTACCCTCGGGCTTGGTAAAGAGATTAAAAGAACTTTCTTAGCCCCTATGCTGGGTTTACCTCAGGATGAACCGCTTTTCAATGTGAGTAAAGTCAGTCCGAGGAGATTGAATTCTGTACTGAAGTCGGCAACGAACATGGTTTTCGTAACGACTTTGGACAGTAAGACTGCTGATAGCAGAGCCATTCAAAGATTCTTTACAGATCAGGCGTTAACTCAAATAAAAAGAGACACATCGATGTTCATGATCATACGTAAAGATGAGTTTGCAAAAGGTCAAAATGTCATGTTCCTTTTCTCAGGGACAGAAAAAAAATTGGCACAAAAAATCAAATCCAACAGATATCAGATCAGAGGATTTTTCGAAGAATCTGCCCAAAAAATCATTCACAAGAAGCTATTTAATAAACCTCAGAAGGAGTTATCCAAACGTCTTAAAGAAAATCATGGTGTGGAATTGGCAATTCCGTTTGGCTGGGAAAAAGCGAAGGACATAAAAAATTTTATCTGGTATAGAAAAATGGATGCCGAAACGGAACAGAGTCTTTTTATTTACTATGAGCCATATAAAGACCAAAATATGTTTAATGATATTGGCACTTTTCGAGACAAGATAACGCGAACATTTCTTAGGGATATTGAAAAACGATCTCTTTATATTCAAAGGCAAGAGATCATTAATGTGTTTACCGAACGAGTGAGCTTCAATGGAAATTTTGCGGTAAAAGCAAGAAGTCTATGGAAAATCAGTGATAACTCCCGAGGCGGTCCATTTGTAAGCTACACCATTGTTGATGAGTCAACAGGAATGGTGTACTATGTTGAAGGTTATGTAGATTCCCCTGGTACCAAAAAGAAAAATCTTGTACGAGAGTTGGAGGTCATTTTAGCAACATTTAAAACACCTGGGGATTTAGCAAAAGGTAAATCTTAGTCTACGTATTTTAAAATTGCGAATTGCAAATTAGTTGGTGACCTTTGGTCGAATTTGAAAAAAAACTTATGAGTACAAAGATTCGACCAAAAGAAGCATTAGAATATCATGAAAACAAGCCTGCAGGTAAAATTGAAGTCAATTCAACCAAGTCTGTAAGTAGCCAACATGATTTGGCACTTGCCTATTCACCAGGTGTAGCAGAACCCTGCAAGATGATCGCCAATAACCCAGAAGATGTCTATCGGTATACGGCTAAGGGGAATTTAGTTGGAGTTATTTCCAATGGTACTGCGGTTTTAGGATTGGGAAATATCGGTCCAGAAGCCTCAAAGCCCGTAATGGAAGGCAAGGGAGTCCTTTTTAAAAAATTTGCAGGAATTGATGTGTTTGATATCGAAATAAGAGAGGAAGACTCAGATAAGTTCATTGAAATTGTAAAATCACTCGAACCGACATTCGGAGGGATCAACCTAGAAGATATTAAAGCTCCCGAAAGCTTCAGGATCGAGCAAACATTGCGAAAAGAAATGAACATACCCATTATGCATGATGATCAGCATGGTACGGCAATCATTTCCAGCGCAGCACTTATCAATGCACTTGAAGTAATAGGCAAGAAAATTGAAGATATTAAAATTGTTGTAAGCGGTGCAGGAGCTGCAGCCATCGCCTGTACAAATCTGTATGTTTCTTTAGGAGCCAAGAAGGAAAATATCATGATGTCTGATAGCAAAGGCATTGTCCGAAAAGATCGTGGAAACCTAGATGAAATAAAGGCTAGGTATGCAACTGATCAAAAAATAGATACCCTGGAAGAGGCGTTGAAAGGTGCTGACATGTTCCTTGGGTTATCCATAGCAAATGTCATGACACCTGAGATGCTGAAGTCAATGACGAAGGATCCAATCGTCTTTGCCTTGGCAAACCCAGATCCCGAAATAGCTTATGATTTAGCGATGAAAGCACGAGATGATGTCGTCATGGCTACTGGCAGATCAGATCATCCTAACCAAGTCAATAACGTATTGGGGTTCCCATACATATTCAGAGGAGCTTTGGATGTGAGGTCTTCGACAATCAATGAAGAAATGAAGCGAGCGGCAGTTGTCGCTATTGCCAACCTAGCAAAGGAGCAAGTTCCTGATATGGTACTTAAAGCATACAGCGCAACTAACATTAAATTTGGGAAAGATTACCTAATACCCAAACCCATAGATCCAAGATTAATTACAACCATTTCACCAGCAGTTGCGAAAGCAGCAATGGATAGTGGTGTGGCTAGGATTGAAATATCAGACTGGAAAAAATACGAAGACGAACTACTCGAACGAGTTGGTTTAGATCAACGGTTGGTGTCGAGACTTGTACACAGAGCCAAGCAAAATCCAAAAAAAGTTGTTTTCGCTGAAGCTGACCACGTTAATATTTTAAAAGCTGCCCAAATGACCTTGGATTCGGGAATAGGAACTCCCATTTGATAGGCAAGCGAAAAGTGATTGATAAACTCATTGTAGAACATGACCTAGATACCATATGTAACTGTAAAATTGTTGACCCTTATGAATATATGGATAGGGTCGAAACTTTCGCTGAAGAGTATACACAGTGTCGTCGCAGAAAAGGTATGACAATGCATTTAGCGAGAAAAGCCATGCTAAGTCGTACCTATTTCGGGATGATGATGGTGAAAAAAGGGGAAGCGGATGTACTTATTTCAGGTCTTTCCAATGACTATCCCAAAACAGT
Organism: Ekhidna sp.; assembly: GCA_965261215.1. Lineage (GTDB taxonomy): Bacteria > Bacteroidota > Bacteroidia > Cytophagales > Cyclobacteriaceae > Ekhidna. The sequence continues at coordinate 4,438,512 of CBDHDT010000193.1, read as the reverse complement.
ATCGCCAGCTCTTCAAATAATTGGCACGGAAAAAGGCATTAACAGGGTAGCGGGGATGTACATCGTTAATACCTCCAGAGGAAATTTCTTTTTTGCAGACACTACTGTGAACATGAACCCTACAGCTGAAGAGCTTGTAGAAATAATAGGACTGACGCATCGGGCTGTCAGATTTTTTGACACAGATCCAAAAATTGCGGTTCTGTCATTTTCAAACTTTGGATCAGCCAAAGGAGAAGTACCAGAGAAGGTCTCTAAAGCAGTCAGGCTTGCGAAGGCAAGGTGGCCAGATATGGTTCTGGATGGAGATATTCAGGCAAATGTGGCTTTGAACAAAAACCTGTTGGAAGAACTGTATCCATTCAGTGATCTGGTTGGACACCACACAAATACACTTATATTCCCAGACCTTCAATCAGGAAATATTGCATATAAGACAATGATGGAGATTGGTGGAGCAGAAGTGATCGGTCCAATTTTGTTGGGAATGAACAAGTCGATTCAGGTTCTTCAGTTAGGTAGCTCGGTCAGAGAAATTTATAATATGGTGGCTATTGCAGTAGTAGATGCGAATGTTACAGCTAGGGATAAATTATGATTACCTACCTCAGAGGAAAACTTGCGTTCAAAGACCCAACGCATTTAGTGATGGATGTTGGAGGCGTAGGATATGAGGTAAAAATCAGCCTCACTACCTATGCTTATATAAAAGACAAAGAGGATTTGTTAATTCAGACTTATCTTCATATAAAAGAAGATGCACATACCTTATTTGGATTTTATGAAGCCTCGGAGAAAAAGCGATTTCTTGATCTTTTATCAATTAATGGAGTTGGTCCGAGTACTGCACTTATGATTTTGTCTTCCTTAGATGCTAAAGAGCTACAGACCGCTATTGCGCACGAAGACGTAACAACTATTCAAGGAGTAAAGGGGATAGGGGTCAAAACTGCCCAAAGAATCGTACTTGAACTCAAGGATAAGATGAAAAAAGAAGGTCTTTTGGACAAAACGACAGAAACTGCGTCGCAGTTTGATAATACCTTGAAGACTGAGGCGTTATCTGCTTTAACTACTTTGGGCATATCCAAGTCTGTAGCAGATAAAACGATCAACTCCATTTTGAAAGAATACGGTGATGAGATTAAACTGGAAGAATTGATTAAGCAGGCGCTCCAAAGAGCATAACCTAATCGTGTAGAGATTTTTTGAAACTTCAGGCCTATATACTCATTCTTGCTTTGGTTTTTGTTTTTGGCAACGAGTCAATGGCAACCTCTGCGCTGTTGCTACAGCAGGACACAGTCAAAAAGGATACATTGGGACCTTACGAACCTTCAAGGCGACCGACTTTTCAACCTGGCTATCGCTTTGGTGATCCATTTGCCAACAGGATCTCTAGGTCACCGCTTTTCCTTCGCGACCCGTCTCAATTAGATTTACAGGTCCAATTCAATCCCGATACTACCGCAGAAGATAGAGGCGTGACCTATTCAGTTTATGAAAACATAGGCAATCTGGATTTTAGACCCGCCTCAACAATGACTTTCCATGAATTCAATGATTATAACAACTCCCAATTAAACAAAGACTATTTCAAAGAAAGGTCAGCAGGTCTGGATGGCGAAAGTGCTGTTAGTGGACGAAGTCTCATCCCCAAACTGTACATAAATCCAGTTTTTGACCGAATTTTTGGTGGGAGTTATGTAGACATTCAGCCCAATGGGTATGTAAATCTGGATTTTGGAGGTCGGTTTCAACGAATTGATAATCCAGCGATTACGAGAAAACAGCAAAGAAACGGAGGATTTAGGTTCGATCAACAGATCAGTATGAATGTGGTAGGAAAAGTAGGCGAAAAGCTTGCTATTACAGCTAACTTTGATAATAACAACACATTTGATTTTCAAAATAACCTAAAAGTAGAATACACTGGTTACGAGGAAGACATCATCAAAAAAATTGAACTAGGAAACGTAAATATGCCTGTGACCAATTCGTTGATGTCTGGAGCGCAGTCACTTTATGGGATCAAAACAGAACTTCAATTTGGAAAACTGTGGGTGACTTCCGTCGCTTCCCAACAGAGAGGAAGAAATGAAACACTCACTATTGAAAGTGGTTTTCAGGGACGAGAATTTGATATCCAAGGTTCTGAGTATGATGAGAATCGACACTTTTTCTTAGGTCATTTTTTCCGAGACAACTACGAAGACTGGCTGGCTACTGTTCCTCAAATAACATCAGGAGTAAATATCAACCGAGTGGAAGTATATGTGCTAAACAGAAATAATGACACCAGAACTACCAGAAATATCGTTGCATTACTGGATTTGGGAGAAGGAACGGTAATACACCAACCTGAAAATACTAATATCGGTGAAGGTAATGGTGGAGCTAATCGAAATGGAGCTAATTCTCTTTTTAATAACCTGCCCAATCGTCAAACAAAAGTAGACCAAGTGTCAGGAATGCTGGAGGATAACCTTGGATTTGTCAATGGATCAGATTACGTACTAGTCACCACCGCTCGAAAGCTCGATGAAACGGAATACACAGTAAATCCCGAACTTGGATATATCACCTTATTGAGGCGATTGCAAAGTGATGAAGTACTTGCAGTGTCCTATCAGTATTCGTTCAATGGAGAAATTCATCAGGTAGGAGAGATTCAAACTGACTATTCGGAAAGAAAAGATGATGAGGTAATCTTTTTAAAAATGCTACGCCCCAATCAAATAGCTACGGATTTGCCCACTTGGGATTTGATGATGAAAAATATTTACAATCTTAATGCCTCTCAGGTATCCAGAGAAGGATTTCAATTAAGAGTTATTTATAGAGATGATGCGACAGGACAGGACAATCCATCACTGCATGAAGGTCAGTTTTTGAAGGATAGACCCTTGATTGAAGTTCTTGGGTTAGATCAGTTAAATCAAAACAACGACAGACAGCCTGATGCTAATTTTGATTTCATTGAAGGTACAACCATCGACACCCGAAATGGAAATGTCATATTTCCTGTTCTTGAGCCTTTTGGTAGTCGTTTGCAATCCCTATTTAACCCTGATACCGAAGGTAATTTAATTGAAAAATTTGTGTATACAGAACTTTATGCCGACACAAAAGCGGTTGCTGAAAGAGAAGCAACTAAAAACAAATTTGTAATCACCGGACGATTGACAGCTGGTTCGTCCAGTGAAATTGCACTGCCCGGCATTAATGTTGCGGAAGGATCCGTTGTGGTGACTGCGGGAGGGACTTTGTTGACAGAAGGACTTGACTATAACGTAGACTATAATTTGGGTGTAGTCCGTGTTTTAAATGATGGAATTCTAAACTCTGGAAAACAGATCAATATTGCGTACGAAAAAGCAGACCTTTTCAATTTTCAAACAAGAACATTAACAGGCTCAAGATTCGACTATCGTTTCAATGAGAATATTAATATTGGTGCCACCATCCTTCATTTAAGTGAAAGACCAGGAGGGATAAGCAGATTTGCTGTAGGAAGTGAGCCTACCAGAAACACCAAGTATGGATTTGACCTCAATTTTCAACAAGAGTCCAGGTTTCTTACGAAAATGATAGACGCACTTCCAATGGTAAGTACCAAGGAACGATCCAGTCTTACTTTTAACGCAGAATTTGCCCAACTTATTCCTGGAACTAGCAATATTGTAAATGGGGAAGGGACCTCATACATTGATGACTTTGAAAATGCAGTAACTCCTATCAATATAGGCGGTTGGCAGTCATGGAGGTTAGCATCCACTCCGAGGGTCTTCCCCGAAAGTTCACTGTCAAGTTTAGGATTCAATAATAAGAAAGCCAAGATTTCATGGTACACAGTTGACAGTAGCATTTTTTACAGATCTACCAGAAATAACAGACCCGACAATATTTCAGATACAGACTTAGAAAATCATTACGAACGACCAGTCTTACCTCAAGAAATATTTGCTCAGAGAGATAATAATCAAGTAGTTTTCAATGAACCCTTGTTCGACATCGCTTACTTCCCTACGGAAAGAGGGCAATACAACTACAATGCAAATTTTAATGATTTTTCTGCTAATCCTCCCAAGGAAAATTGGGGAGGCATTACTAGGGCCATTACGAGCGAAGTAAACTTTACTGCTACCAATATCCAGTATTTGGAATTTTGGTTGATGGATCCATTCATTGAAGACCCTATTAGAGGTAGAGTTCTGGATGGCACAACAAATGAAAACAATAGAACGGGTGGCGAACTGATTTTCAATCTCGGAAGTATTTCAGAAGATATAGCTCCTGATGATAAGTTTGCCTTTGAAAATGGACTACCCACTGATGGCGAGTCGGTACCTGACGCAGCAGTATCAACTTGGGGTCAAATTACAACGAAGCAATTTTTGACTAACTTTTTTGAAAATACCCCTGGAGCTAGAGATAATCAAGATGTCGGGTTAGATGGATTAAAGGATGCAGATGAAGGAAGAATTCCAGGAAATCCTTTTGCAGGAGAAGAGGACCCTTCAGCAGATAATTTTACCTACATACTGGACGAATCCTATGATGTATTGGATGCCAAGATTGTTGAAAGGTACAAAAACTGGAATGGAATGGACGGGAATTCTCCAATTTCGACAGCTAGAAATCAAAATTTTATTCCAGCATCTACCACATTACCAGACAAAGAAGATATTAATAGCGATAATACAATTTCGAATTTAGAGGAATATTTTGAGTACAGGATTCCATTGCTTCCTGGAGAATTAAGTGCTGGAGAAGAGTTTATCACTGATGAAATAGCCTCAAATGGAGCCACCTGGTATCTGTATCGAATACCTATTATGGATGTCGGAACCCCAGTAGGCACTCCATCCTTCGAAAATATTAAGTATGTGAGAATGTATTTGACTGGATTCAGTCAGCCAGTAGTGCTGAGAATGGCCAAAATGCAATTAGTGGGAAGTCAATGGTTAAAATCGGAAAAATCACTTAGAGAAGTAGGGTTAAATGAAATTCCGAACACCAGTACATCAGACTTTCAGGTATCAGTTGTAAACATTGAAGAAAACAGTACTGCCAACGGAGGCTCCCCTTACGTATTACCACCAGGCTTAGAACGGGATATAGAGAATACTACCACCGTGAACCGACGAATAAATGAGCAATCGCTACAGATATGTGTAGAAGATTTGGATGACAAAGATGCCCGGGGAGTGTATAAAAATGTAAGTTTTGATTTAATCAATTATGGCAGGATGAAAATGTTTTTTCATGCTGAATCATATCTAAATGATCAAATATCAGATGATGCAGTGACTGGCTTTATTAGATTGGGGACGGACGAAGATGAAAATTACTACGAGGTGGAATTACCACTTAAAATCACTCCACAGGGGGTAAGTGCGACGCAGGCAGATGTTAGAAGAATAGTGTGGCCAGCACAAAATGAAATTGATATTTCCATAAAGGAGTTAATAGGGATAAAATCGGAGAGAAATAGGAACAGACTTCCTGAAGATGTCCCTTACAAAACTACCTCTAATGATGGGAGGTATGGCTTTTCCATAAAAGGAAATCCAGACATCTCTGCCGTTAGAATACTCATGATTGGAGTGAGGAATCCAGGAAGGAATTCATCCAACCAAAGTACGGATGATGGTCTCCAAAAATCTATTTGTATTTGGTCTAATGAGCTAAGAGTTACAGATTTTGACAGCAATGCAGGATGGGCAGCTAATGCTAGATTGAGTACACAGCTAGCTGATTTGGGTACTGTAGCTGCTTCAACTAGGTATACTTCGATAGGTTTTGGAAATATTCAGCAACGCATCTCTGAAAGGTCGAGAGCAGAGACTAAACAATTTGACGTTTCTGCCAATATTAACTTGGAAAAGTTCATGAAACCTAAAAAAACAGGTTTGGTGGTCCCGATGTTCGTGAGTTATGAGAAAACTACAGTCACACCCCAATTTGATCCACTTGACCCGGATGTGCCTTTGGAGGCATCACTGGAAACCTTTGATGCTGAACCTGAAAGACAAGCGTATCGTCGAATTGTAGAAGATCGAACAACAAGAAGAAGCATCAACTTTACGAATGTCAGAAAACAAAAAGTAAATACGGAATCCCCAAGCAGAATTTTTGATATAGAAAACTTTTCCATGAGCTATGCGTATAGTGATCAGGTTAGAAGCAATTCAAATACGCAGAGTTTCACCAATAAAACAGTTTCAGGAGGACTGAACTATAATTACTCCCCAGCTACACTCAGCATAGAACCATTTAAGAACGCTGAAAAATTGGCAAGTCCCTATTTTGCTCTAATAAAAGACTTCAACTTTTCCCCTGTTCCTACCAGTTTGTCTTTTTCCGCAGACTTGAAAAGAGATTTTAGAGCGACCCAGTATTACAATAATGAATTGACCACAGAAGGTGTAGTGCCGGTGTATGAACGATTGTTCACCTTTGCTAGAAATTATACATTTCGATGGGACCTGACACAAAGCCTCGGCGTAACATATAATGCAACAGCTAATGCAGTCATAGACGAGCCCGAAGAATTTATTGAGGGCGATATTACGACACAAAGTGAGAAAAAATTTATCTGGGAACAAATAGCGAACCTTGGACGCATAAAAAATTTCAATCAGAGCGTAGCGGGCAACTACAGAGTGCCGTTGGATAAATTGCCCTTTACGGACTGGATATCTTCGGACATACGATACGCTGTTGGGTACGGATGGGTCGCTGGCTCAGTCAATCAATCGGACGGCATAAACGTTGTTCCTGATTCTCTGTTTTTTGGAAATTTTATAAATAACCAAAGAGATAAAGGGATTACCGCACGCTTGGATATGGCAAAACTATATGACAAAGTCACCTTTTTGAAAGATGCCACCACTCCAAAAGATACCTCCACTCCAAAAGATGCCACCACTCCAAAACCTGCCGGTGAAGGGGTCCCTTTGGGTCAAAGTTTCTTGAAATTTCTGACCATGCTCAAAACGGTAAATGGATCATATAACATTAAAGAAACGACCGAACTCCCAGGATTCAATCAACAGGTATTTCTCCTTGGATTGGATAGTAGCTTCAATGCACCTGGAGTTGGGTTCATTTTAGGTAGCCAAGATCCAACCGTCAGGTTCAAGGCAGCAGATGACGGATGGCTGGTTCAAAATAAAAACTTAAATTCTCCATTTAGACAAACCGCTGGCACAGACCTGGACATCAAGGCTGATATTGAACCTTTTGGGGACTTAAAAATACAACTAAACTGGACGCGTGGTTTGTCAAATAGCTACCAAGAGATTTTCAGATTCGATGGTACGGAAGGGTTTGAAACCCTTACACCATCTAGGACGGGTAGGTTTTCCTCTTCTTTCGTTACCATTCGTACAGCATTCGAAAAAGAGTCAGAAGATAATTTTTCACCAGCATTTGCTACCTTCGAAGAAAACCTTATAAACATCAGAACACGTTTAAATCGCACAAATGACAGGGGGAGTTATGACGAGCTTTCCCAAGATGTTCTTATTCCAGCATTCATAGCAGCCTATTCGGGAACAAGTGCCAATGAAGTGGACTTGACCCCTTTTCCTAAAATACCGCTTCCAAACTGGCGGTTAGATTATACAGGTCTTTCCAAGATTCCTGCACTTCAGCAACTATTTGCTTCGGTCACTCTTTCACATGGATATAACTCTACCTATTCCGTCTCCGGGTTCACTAATAGAATTTTTGATGAAAGTATACTTAGTCTTCGGAATAATTTGCTGGACTATCCACTAGCTCAACCAGACTCTACAGGAAGGTTGTTGCCTGTTTATGTCATTAATCAGGTATTGATTGCAGAGCAATTTGTACCGTTAGTTGGGATTAATATACGGACGACTGGTAATATTTCTACTCGAATTGAATTTAAAAAAAGTAGAAATTTGGCACTTAATATGTCAAATGCACAGGTGACGGAAACGAATAATAATGATATTTCCATTGATTTTGGATATACAAAACAAGGATTCAAACTTCCGTGGAAGTTTCAAGGAAGAACCATTACATTAAAGCACGACCTGACCATGAGAATGGTTGCTTCAGTTCGAGATTCACGTACGGTCCAACGAAAAATAGATGACGAAGGCGTGATTACAAATGGGAGCAGAACGTTACAAATGAGACCGACTTGCACGTACAAACTCAGTGACCAATTGGACCTGACAATGTATTTTGAGCGAAATGTAACGGACCCGAAAGTGCTTAGTTCCTTTCGAAGAGCTACCTCTGCATTTGGAGTACAATTAAGATTTGGCCTCGCTCAGTAGCTTAGATCATGGTGAATCATTACTTTTGGCTTCCCTTTTTAAAAAAATTAAAATAAAGAGAATGAACATTCCTCCAGACTTACAATACACGAAAGACCATGAGTGGGTGAAAATAGAAGATGATATCGCTACCATTGGTGTTACAGATTTTGCCCAGGGCGAATTAGGAGATATCGTGTACGTTGAACTTGAAACAAAGGGTAAAAGCCTTGAGGCAGGTGACGTGTTTGGCACTGTGGAAGCTGTCAAAACAGTATCAGATTTATTCATGCCGCTTGATGGCGAAGTGGTGGAAGTAAATTCAGGATTGGAATCCAGTCCTGAAGCAGTGAATTCCGATCCGTATGGAGATGGGTGGATGATAAAAGTAAAGATTTCTGATCAAGGTGATGCACTACTTTCCGCTGAAGATTACAGCGCAGAAGTGGGGAGTTAAGCTTTTTGGAACATTTTTTGTCAAAAAACTAGTAAAGTCAAGGTCATGACTGGTAATTCTTTTGCAATGGGCATATATTTGGTGTTCAATTTCTAAACAGGAGGCTATATGGACGCGAAAAAAAATCCTAAAATTGATTTAGCCAACAAATCAAGTCTTTTTTTAAACATGGGATTCTGTGGTAGTTTGCTACTGACCGTTCTTGCGTTTGAGTGGAGGTCTTACGATGATTCAGGGTTACTAGACTTGGGAAGCCTTGATGATGAATTTGAAGATATCATAGAAATTCCGCCAACGGAGCAACCTCCTCCCCCTCCCCCTAAAATTAAACTTCCTGAAATAATCGAAGTCCCTGATGAGGAGGAGATAGAAGAGGAGATTGAGGTGGATCTTGATGTTGAGGTGAACGAAGAAACTGTTGTGGAGGAACTGGTATTTGAGGAAGCTCCAGAAGAAGAAAATGTTGATGAGATTTTTACAATTGTGGAAGAGCCCGCAGGATTTCCTGGTGGATTGAAGGCTTTTTATAAATATTTGGCAGAAACCATAAAATATCCAAAGCAGGCAAAAAGAATGGGTATAGATGGCAGAGTGTTTGTTCAGTTCGTTGTAGAGAGGAACGGGGTCTTAACCGATATTCATGTAGTAAAAGGAATCGGTGCCGGATGTGATGAAGAGGCAGTTAGGGTATTGAAAAACTCGCCTAAGTGGAAGCCCGGTAAACAAAGAGGTAGAGCGGTACGGCAAAAGATGATTCAAAATATTCATTTCAGGTTGAGCAATTAACTCGTGAGGGCGTTTCTATACTACTCAAGTGGTCTACAATATATAACTTATTGGTTATAAGCCGATTATAAAATTATATTATTTTTTGGTATTAAACGTTAAGTAGATACATTGTGACACAGGTCAAATAATGGCATTATTTCCTTCTGGATATGTTCGGATTTGTCCTTGGCGTACCACTTTTGCATTTCCACTTGGAATTCCTTGTAATCAGTTTTTATCTCACTGTTCTTGTAAACCATAAACATATCTTGAGCAGGGGTGGGACGCGGACCCCAATCTCCTTTTACTTCAAGGGTGTTATTGTCAATGACAATTACTTTAGGTATAGATCTTCCTCCATTGGTTAAGAACAGGTCCATCAATTCCAGGTTCTGATCTCTATAAAGGCATCTTACAGCTATCTTTTCAATGGTTTCGTCCACTTTATTAAGTACGGGCAATATTTGAGCTGCGTCGCCACACCATCCTTCAGTTAGTACCAAAAAGATGAGGTCACAGGCTATTACATTACCAGCTTCAACTAATTCCTCTCTCAGCTTTACAGTCTTATTCAATCTCTTCATCCTTTGATGGTTGAGTTGAGTATAATAGTCCATGTTTTCGTTATGGTACATCAAATCGCCCTGTGCCGCGGCCTCTACTCTACCAAAATATTCGCTGTACGGTAGTGCTTTCTCTAGGCTTTTTCTGATAAGATCTGTTTTCATGATTGGTTATACCAAATTGACCACCAAGTATCGCATATAAATCGTTATTTATCAATATGAGATTAGCAACATTGGCGAGCATGTCCTCTCGATGTCATAGTAAATATCACAGCCGACGTTAGCCTAACATAGCTACCTATTTTACCATATTAAGGCTTGAGGTTCAAATCGATCAACAGTGGTAGTACGTGATCTTCAGTCAACTTACCCGAGAATGACATAGTATGTTGGTCCCAAAGGAGCAAGCGTGACACCCGGTAGTCATCACTTGACGTTAGGTCCCCAATAGTATTGGACTCAACAACCGTTTGTTCAAAATCGAGTTGATCCAAATTCTTAAAAGAGATGAAAACATAAAGTGAAATACTCGATTCATCATCAAGGCTATAATAATTCTCCTTACCAGGAATTTCAAAATCCTTATACGTGAAATCAAACAAAGAACTTCGCCAGGTTTCTGTAGGGTAAATCAGGGAAACATCATCCCCTGACCGGTAATACATCTTAAGGTAGAACGGTTTGTTAAGACTACCGGTGATATTGAAATTCAGTGTATCTAGTGATGATTCAAACCGATAATAGCCTTTATAATCTCCCTTTACGGGAACCAGCACCTCATTATTATCGGCACTATGAAATTTCAATTCACCTGCAAGGGTAGCATAATTACTATCGGCATCTCGTAAATAAGATACTGCATACCCGTACCTGATAAACTGAAAATCCTCATACCTCAACCAAATATAGGCGTTGTTTCCCCAGTCTTTTCCCCAGGAATTCACTAGCTCAAAAGCACCTCCCGCATGGTCATCATCGTATCCAACCACGACCATCGTGTGAAGAGGCCATTCTTCGGGGGTTGTCGCCTTTGGTTGCCAGAAACCCTTGGTATGGAAGAAGGAGCGTGGTGTGTGCATGGCCAACATTACTGGTTGATCAAGGGAGATGTTAGCTTTAACATTTTTTACCTTTTCATCCTCCGCTGTCCCTCTATCAAAAACCTTTCGAAAAGAATAAACCGCCTGTGACCTGGCTAAAACCAATAGTTCACCATCAATGCCAGCCGGACACGGATAACTATAGTCATTAATTGAAGGAATCCCCACATTTTTTAGCACCTCAACTGCTTCGGAAAGGGAAACGCCTTGTTCGCATACATCATTGCTTTCAGAAAGTAGCATGTTGACAAAATAGGGAGACCTGAATTTTACTTCCGTCTTAATACCTTTGCTACGACTATCCAGCAACGTTGTCGCATGTGCAACCGCCCACCCTACATCAATGGGCAGGTTCACCTGGTTGCCAACTTTTGGCAAATCCTCCTTCATAGAATAAACTCGGGGGACATTAAGGTTCGAACCTCGCACGGTGTACGAGTCATCTGCGTCGTAGCGGGTGTCATCTACTAGCGTACCAGTAGGGTACGAAGATTGCCCGTGCGTAGCATTAGCACAGACCAGCAGTAAAATGACAAACCCCTTACCTAGCGACGAAAATAAAATCACTACCTGGCTCATTCGCACCAAATTCTCCACTACGTGGTTGCGGGTTGAGTGCCTCAAAGTAAGTCAAAAACTCCGTGTATGTAAGTACTTTGTCGCTACCTCCATAGTTCCTTAATGCCTCCAATACTTTCCGTGCAAAGGGAGAATGAGCTCCAGGTCGGCCATCGGGAACGTATACCTTACCGCCGGAGGTCAAATACTTTCTTGTGGTAAATTTCAACTTGCGTTCAATAAACTCTGACCTTGTCAATTCAAAGAAGGTGGCATCGCCTCCTCTACTGCTGGCACGGGCTAACACCTGGTCAAAGGTTCCGCCAAAACACGCATCTATCATAACCAGCGTATGTTCACATGGAATGTTGTTAATAAAGTCCCTGTAGGCAGAATGAGAAACATAGCTTTCAGCCACTAAATCGTGGACTTTAGAATCTGTAGCTGCGAGGTAGCCCATGCGTGTGACTTCATCAAATTTGCCGTGTCCTGCAAAAAAGATCAATAATTGGTCTTTCTTCCCGTAGGATTTACCTGCATATTCCCTGATCTTCTCCAGGATGTTGATCTTGGTAGGATTGAGTACCAGCTCCGTCTCAAAACCATAGTGCATGTCGAGTTCTTCTTCAATGGCCTTGGCATCAAAAATAGGGTTGGAAAGATCGTTCCATTCCGAATACTCATTCACCGCAAAGATCAGTGCCCTGTCTTGTCTGCCCGAGATATGAAAATTGTAGGCAATGTTTCGGCTAACTTCCGCCACACCTCCCTCTTCATTTGTTAGCTTCATTACAATCCTGTTCATGCCAAGTGTCAGGTCAACTGCTTGTTCAATGTCCTGTGTTTGAGCAGTTGTCCTTCTTCCCAAATTAATGCCTCGTGACATGGGAACTTCCTGATCATTGATCTGAAGTACAATTGACGTAATTTTTGAAGTGCTTTCGACCCTTATTTTTAACATGATGGACTTTTCTTTGCTTGCCACATTAGCGTCCTTAGGACTGATCCAGGTAACCGTGGGCGCATCGGGTGCAAGATTCAACGCAATCGGAGTCGTCCTGACTGAAAACTGTTGGGCATTCACCGCAAAAACACTAAATACCAATACACTTACTACTGTTGATTTTATCATCGCTTAACAAATTTAGAGGTTATATTAAATCCTTCTCCTTCCAGCTGTAACAGATAGATGCCATTAGGAATAGTACCTTCATTCACCGCTAGTTCAATCTTATTAATGCCTATTGAGAGGTGTCGGGTGGAACGATAAACCGTACGACCGGAAAGGCTAACCAGCGAAATACGTGTATCGCTCTCCTTGGGGCTGACCATCTCGATGTTCAGTACATCACTGGCTGGATTGGGATAGAAACTTACCAATATAGTACGTTTTGATCCCAGCCATTGATAGATGTCCTTCGGGGTGCCAAAAAGCAAGCTGTGCTCGGCTCCGGGAGCATTCGCAATATTTATTGCTGCTTTATCCTTTAAATCGTACAAACTGCCTGCCTGACTATCGTAAAGCATGACGGTGTACTTGTCGGAAACCGGGCGATCCCAACCCAGCCTGAAGTACTTGTCTTTCAGGTTACTGGGAATGGTAAAATCCCATGATTTGAAGGATGCTGCTGGCCTAATATCCCGTGACTTGTCTTCGCCGAAGTCGATTTTTACATATTTTTCAAACTGTGGTATGTGAGGAAAATCATACCTGTCCCGCCCGTCGGTTGCTGCCGCATGGAAGCCAATGGCTCCAATGTCGTAACCCAACTCCTCCGAGTCCAAATAGAGGTTCAACTCCCACTGATCCGTGTCAATGTTTATCTCCTTAGGTCTACTTTCAGTGGGGTGATTGATCCTCCCGCTTATACTGGCGGAGGACAAGGGAATGACAAAATTTGGTAGCGCACCGTCGGTCTGAAAGAACGCGCCCTCATAAGCGGAAAGCGTACTCCTTGTATCAACTTGAAACGTGCCATCAAAGGTTACCAGGTTGGTGGCTGTGCCTTTGGGAATGTTGCCTTGCCGGATATTATAGGTCACTACCTCATCCCAATTAAGCGTACTGGTGAACGGGTTGCCAATCAAATTAAAGCCAGCAGCCATGGGTCTCCCAATAGCCCCATCGGTCAGATGAATGCCTGAGCCACCGATCTTGAGTGTAACCGCCTCTGAGGAGATAAAGAAATAACCGTTACCGGGAGCTAGCGCATCGGTGACATCATTATAAGAATGAGACGGATTGTCATAAGAGACCAGTCTCCATTTTGTTGGATCAACAGGAAGCAATTCCTCAAACGTATTAGTTACCGTACGATCAGCAAACGGAATCGCCACAATGCGGTAATTACTTATACTGTCACCTGGGCTTGAGTAAGGTACTCGCTGTGTGTTATCCGCTACCGTTTCCGTGGTGGTGAGTTCATTCACGTCCGTCACGGTGATGGTGAGGGCTTGCGTAGCAGTCATTTCGGGTGTGCCGTCGTCTGTAGCCGTGACGATGACTTCATATTCATTGTCCAATCCCATATCTACTGGATTCTCATAGTCTGGTGCGGTAGTGAAGGTCAATTCGCCTGCGGGAGTGAAGGAAAACTGACCCGCATCATCTCCCGACAGCACTAAAGTAATCGTCTGTCCCGCATCTTCATCGGTGGCAACGACGGTAGTTACTGGCGTGGTGCCGTTTTCTGCGTAAGCTACTGTAGCGGTAGCTCCTTCTGCGAAAACTGGGGCTTCATTCTCATCCGTCACCGTGATGGTGAATTGTTTTGCAACCGCTGGCGTTACTCCATCCACTGCTAGCCTCACGGCATAGGTAGCTTTTGTTTCATAATCGGCGGAAGCGATAAGCTGTAGCTCTGCATCTGAAATTCTGAAACTGGCATTGTCAGTAGCTTCTGCGCCTGCCACCAAGGCATAGGCATAGCTACTCGCTCCTCCGTTTGTGGATAGCGTACCCACCACGGCATTAGGTCCAGCATTTTCTGCAATGCTGGTGGAAGAAAGAAATAGGTCTGTGGGAGCATCATCAGGTTGCACCCGTCCGCCATCCGTAATGGTCCAGTTATCTCCACCATTTGCTGTAGTAGCCTTCATATTTTCCCTGGCGGTGTGTGCTGCATCTGATTTGTATTTAGAAGCTCCTGCATCAAAAGATACACCCGTTTGAAGGTTTTGCGCATCCCAGCCTGTCAACAGGGCATCGTAGTTTACGGTTGAAAGTGTGACACCCACACCTAAGAACATATCATCCATATACTCCACCGCTTCTACATTCCATCCGCCTACGTTCTGGTCAAAGGAAGTGGCATTCTGGAACATAGAAGTCATGTCTTCCACCGATGCGGTATTCCACCTGCCTATGTCTTCGTTAAAGGAAGTGGCAAGAAAGAACATACCTCCCATATTGGTCACCGCTGCGGTATTCCACTCACCTATGTCTTGGTTAAAAGCAGTGGCCCTAGTGAACATCCCAGACATATCCGTCACCCTTGCGGTATTCCATCTGCCTAGGTCTTGGTTAAAGGCAGTGGCTCGAGTGAACATCCCGGACATATTCGTCACCGCTGCGGTATTCCACCCGCCTATGTCGCCGTCAAAGACAGTGGCTCCAGAGAACATAAGAGCCATATTCGTCACCATACCCATGTTAGGCGTACCTGCGTCCGGGTTCATGGTCAGGTTACTTGCTCCCTGAAAAGCTCTATCCATACCCGCATTCCAGCCAGCGATACCCCATTGTTCTATGGAGGTATATTTTAACTTGTCTGCCTGATTAGCGATATAGATATCGTTCAAGTCTTTAAATCTGATGATTTTCACTCCCGCTGTGGCGAAGGTATGGGAAGCATTTCCTGTTGTGACCTGCTCAAAGTCGCTACCTTCTCCCCAGTCCACCTCATAATCCATGTCCTGGCTATAAAAATTAAAGGTGGCATCGGTAGTGTTAGTGCCGGGATTGGTTGTTACTTTCAGCACAAAGTCGTCGGCTGGATTTGCTACTACTTCATTCACATCCGTCACGGTGATGGTAAGCGTCTGCATAGCGGTCATTGGAGGGGCCTGCCCGTCTGTGGCGGTGATCGTTACTTCGTACACGTTATCCGCTCCCGTATCCGTAGGTATTTCAAAGTCTGGCACCATGTTGAACGCCAATTCGCCTTCGGGAGTGATGGAAAACAGACCCATATCCGCTCCGCCCGTCAGCGTGAAACTTACCGTCTGTCCCCCATCAGCATCTGCATCCGTGGCGGTAACCGTAGTTACTGTCGTAGTGGCGTTTTCTGCATACCTAGCGGTAGTTGCACTGGTGAAAACAGGGGCGTTATCATTCTCATCCGTCACCGTGATGGTGAGGGTTTGCGTGGCAGTCATTGGAGGGGTCTGTCCGTCTGTGGCGGTGACGATGACCGTATATACATTTGATCTTGACGCACTGCCTGGATTCTCATAGTCTGGTGCGGTATTGAACGTCAATACGCCTCCTACGGAAGTGATGGAAAACAGACCTGCATCCGCTCCTGACAGCGTGAAAGTAACCGTTTGTCCTGCATCTGCATCGGAGGCAACGACGGTGGTCACTGCCGTAGTGGCGTTTTCTGCATAGGCTACTGTGGCGGTAGCTTCTCCTGAGAAAACAGGGGCGTTATCATTCACATCCGTCACGGTGATGGTGAGGGCTTGCGTAGCAGTCATTTCGGGTGTGGCGTTGTCTGTGACGGTGACGATGACTTCGTATACGTTATCCGTTCCCGCATCTGTAGGCACTTCAAAGTCTGGTGCGGTAGTGAACGTCAATTCGCCTGTGTGGGAGAGGGTAAACAGACCGGCATCCGCTCCTCCCGTCAGCGAGAAAGTAACCGTTTGTCCCGCATCTGCATCCGTGGCGGTAACCGTAGTTACTGCCGTAGTGGCGTTTTCTGCATAAGAAACGTCCGCTTCGCTGGCGAAAACCGGGGCATTATCATTCACATCCGTTACCGTGATGGTGAATGATTTTTCAACCGCTACCCCATTCACTTTTAGCCTGACGGCATAGGTAGCTTTTGTTTCATAGTCAGCGGAAGCGATAAGCTGTAGTGCAGTGCCTGAAATCCTGAAACTGGCATTGTCAGTAGCTCCTGTGCCTGCTACCAAGGCATAGGCATAGCTACTCGCTCCTCCATTTGTGGATAGCGTACCCACCGTGGCATTAGCTCCTGCATTTTCTGCAATACTGGTGGAAGAGAGAAATATGTCTGTGGGAGCATCACCAGACTGTACCCGTCCGCCATCGGTAATGGTCCAGTTATCTCCACCATTTGCTGTAGTAGCCTTCATATTTGCCCTGGCGGTGTGTGCTGCATCTGAGCTATATTTAGAAGCTCCTCCGTGGAAAGTAACCCCAGATGTGAGGTTTTGCGCATCCCAGCCTGTCAACAGGACATCGTAGTTTGTAGGTGAAAGGCTAACTCCTGAGAACATACTTTCCATTTCCGTTACCGCTTCTACATTCCACCTGCTTATGTTCTGGTTAAAGGCAGTGGCTCCATTGAACATACTTTCCATAAATCTCACCGATGCTGTATTCCAGTTTCCTATGTCCTGGTTAAAGGCAGTGGCTCCCCTGAACATACTTTCCATAAATCTTACCGTTGCGGTATTCCATCCGCTTATGTCCTGATCAAAGGCAGTGGCACCATGGAACATATAATCCATATCCTCCACTGATGCTGTATTCCAGTTTCCTATGTCTTGGTTAAAGGTAGAAGCACTCCTGAACATATTCCACATACTTGTCACTCCCGCTAAATCGGGTGCATCGGTGGCAGTCACCGTGAGGTTATTCGCCCCATAAAACGCTCCCTCCATGGAAGTCCATGCTATGTTTCCCCACTGCGTAACCTCCCGTATTTTTGTTTTGTCGCCTCCGTTATTGAAGTAAATCCTCGGGAAGACACCACCGATGCTGACGGTATGATTACCTGCGCTGGCATAGGTATGGGTAGCATCGCCTGTCTTTCCGCTCTCGCTACTGCCATCGCCCCAGTGAACTACGTAATTATAGCCAGTACCTGTTGTTGGAATGGTGATGGATTCGTTTGCTGTGGTCGTTCGCCAGGTGGTGATAAAGTTAGCTACTGATCCTGCCTCATTGACGATGACGGTCACCTCTCGCTGGTTATTTGTTCCAAACGCACCTGTGGCTACTATGGTGATGGTATAGGATGATTTTCCGGGAGCAGGTGGTGCCTTTATGGTAAGGACATTTCCTGTCAGTGTAAAGAAATTAGCATCAGTTCCTGAAAGCGTATACGCGGGGTTATGACGAGTAAGAACACCGTTTTGAGCGGTGATGGTTGTCACTGCATCACCTGCCATAATCATACTGGTAATCGTCAATTCCCCGTTTCGGATATACCAAAGTCCGAGGTTTTGATTAAAGGAAGTGGCTCTATCGAGCATACCATACATATTCGTCACCTTTGCTACATTCCACCCGCCTATGTCCTGATTAAAAGCAGTGGCTTCATAGAACATACCTTCCATATTCGTCACCGCTTCTACATTCCACCCGCCTATGTTCTGGTCAAAGTCAGTGGCTCCAGCGAACATATAATCCATATTCGTCACCTGTGCTGTATTCCAGTTTCCTATGTCTTGGTTAAAGGCAGTGGCTCCATTGAACATAGAACGCATATCCGTCACCTGTGCGGTATTCCACCCGCCTATGTCTTGGTTAAAGGAAGTGGCTCCCGAGAACATACTTCGCATCCTCGTCACAGATGCTGTATTCCAGTTTCCTATGTCTTGGTTAAAGGCGGAGGTTTCTCCGAAGAAAGCACTGAACATAGCAAGCATATCTGTCACGGCTGAGGTATTCCAGTTTCCTATGTCTTGGTTAAAGGAGGTGGCACCATTGAACATTCCCGGCATATCGGTCACCTGTGCTGTATTCCAGTTTCCTATGTCTTGGTTAAAGGAGGTGGCACCATTGAACATACCACCCATATTCGTCACCTTTGCTGTATTCCAGTTTCCTATGTCCTGGTTAAAGGAAGTGGCTCCTGAGAACATAGCAGCCATATCCGTCACCGTTGCGGTATTCCACCCGCTGATATCGCCGTCAAAGGAAGCGGTTCCAGCGAACATCCTTCCCATATTCGTCACCGCACGCATGTTAGGTATACCTGCGTTTGAATTCATGGTCAGGTTACTTGCTCCCCAAAAAGCATAACTCATATCTGCATTCCAGACAGCGGTACCCCACTGTTCTATGGAGGTATATTTTTCCTTGCCTGTCTGATTATTGATATAGACATCATTGAGGTTTCTAACTCTGATGGTGTGTGTTCCTGCTTTGGAGAAGGTATGAGACTGGTTTCTAGAAACGCCTGTATTTTCAAACGTTTGGTTATTGTCCCAGTCAATGTCATAGTTTGTATCCTGCGTGTAGAAGGTAAAGGACTTGTCGGCGGAGTTAGTACCGGCGGTGGTTGTTATCTTTAGCACAAAGTGATCTGTTGGATTGTTTTGTGCATAAGCGAGTGCAGGGAGTACTAAGAAGGTAACTAAGGAGATGAAGTTTTTAAGGTCTCTGCGTGCTTTACACCCTGTGAGGGGGCGGGTGGGTGGGGTAGAGGTATACCATTTCGCTACTATGGCATTTGTTTTTTTGTTAGTGAGAGGCATAAAATTCATAGTACTTGCTATTTTATTGGTCCACGAAAGTACAAGTTTACGTAATTAATGGGATGTCTGCAAGTTTATTTTGCTATTTTTTTAAGTCTGTTTTTTTCTTATGCACTGTGGGTTTTTCGTGCGGGAGTGCCTTGTACTCACGGGGAAAAATCTGGTTGTTAGTGGGGTTCTATATTTATTGCCTGATGTAAGCAACTAATTTGAGTTAATTTGTGTACTATTGTGGGATAATAGTGGATTTTCAGTCCCGTACTCAACTCCTCGTGTTTTATCATATTCACTGGGGTTTGCCGTGCGGGGCTTTTTTGTGTTCACGAAGAAAATGCAGTTATTAGCGGTGTTCTATATTTTTTTCCTAGTGTAAGCAACTAATTCCATTTATATGTGTACCATTGTGGGATAGGTGTTTTATAATAGTGTTAGTTCCGTACTCAACTCCTCGTGTTTTATCATATTTTTCACTGGGGTTTGCTGTGCGGGGCTTTTTTGTGTTCACGAAAAAAAATGCTGGTTATTATACCAACTTGATCACAACATATCACCTATAAATCGTTCCTTTTCTGCTTGTCTGTTTTTTGCCTAATCCAAACAAAAAATAATTCCATTTATTTATGTGGTATTTCGTGATCAAATGGGTATTGGCGGTGTTCTATATTTTTTCCTGATGTGAATAACTAATTTGAGTTAATTTGAGTTAATTTGTGTACTATTGTGGGATTGAGTTGGTTTTCAGTCCCGTACTCAACTCCTCGTGTTTTATCATATTCACTGGGGTTTGCTGTGCGGGGCTTTTTTGCGTTCACGAAAAAAATACTGGTTATTGTACCAAATGGATCACAAAATACCACCTATAAATTGGTATTGGCGGTGTTCTATATTTTTTGTCTGATGTAAACAACTAATTCCATTTATATGTGTACCATTGTGGGATAGGTGTTTTATAATAGTGTTAGTTCCGTACTCAACTCCTCGTGTTTTATCATATTTTTCACTGGGGTTTGCTGTGCGGGGCTTTTTTGTGTTCACGAAAAAAAATACTGGTTATTATACCAACTTGATCACAACATATCACCTATAAATTGGTATTGGCGGTGTTCTATATTTTTTGTCTGATGTAAACAACTAATTCCATTTATATGTGTGATATTTTGTAATCAAATGGGTATTGGCGGTGTTCTATATTTTTTCCTGATGTGAATAACTAATTTGAGTTAATTTGTGTACTATTGTGGGATTGAGTTCGTTTTCAGTCCCGTACTCAACTCCTCGTGTTTTATCATATTCACTGGGGTTTGCCGTGCGGGGCTTTTTTGTGTTCACGAAGAAAATGCTGGTTATTGTACCAAATGGATCACAAAATGTCACCTATAAATTGGTATTGGCGGTGTTCTATATTTTTTGTCTGATGTAAACAACTAATTCCATTTATATGTGTACCATTGTGGGATAGGTGTTTTATAATAGTGTTAGTTCCGTACTCAACTCCTCGTGTTTTATCATATTTTTCACTGGGGTTTGCTGTGCGGGGCTTTTTTGTGTTCACGAAAAAAAATACTGGTTATTATACCAACTTGATCACAACATATCACCTATAAATTGGTATTGGCGGTGTTCTATATTTTTTGTCTGATGTAAACAACTAATTCCATTTATATGTGTGATATTTTGTAATCAAATGGGTATTGGCGGTGTTCTATATTTTTTCCTGATGTGAATAACTAATTTGAGTTAATTTGTGTACTATTGTGGGATTGAGTTGGTTTTCAGTCCCGTACTCAACTCCTCGTGTTTTATCATATTCACTGGGGTTTGCCGTGCGGGGCTTTTTTGTGTTCACGAAGAAAATGCTGGTTATTGTACCAAATGGATCACAAAATGTCACCTATAACTTGGTATTGGCGGTGTTCTATATTTTTTTGTCTGATGTAAACAACTAATTCCATTTATATGTGTGATATTTTGTGATCAAATGGGTATTAGCGGTGTTCTTTGTTTTTTGTTTAGTGTAAAAACAACTAATTCCATTTATTTGTGTACTATTGCGGAATAGGTTTTTATAATAGTGTTAGTCCCGTACTCAACTCCTCGTGTTTTATCATATTCACTGGGTTTTCTGCGCGGGGCTACATTGTATTCACGAAAAAAATGCAGTTATTAGCGGTGTCCTTTATTTTTTTCCTGATGTAAATAACTAATTTAAGTTAATTTGTGTACTATTGTGGGATTGAGTTCGTTTTCAGTCCCGTACTCAACTCCTCGTGTTTTATCATATTTCACTGGGTTTTCTGTGCGGGGCTTTTTTATGTTCACGAAAAAAAATGCTGGTTATTAGTGGTGTCCTTTATTTTTTGCCTGATGTAAGCAACTAATTCCAATTTATTTGTGTGATATTTTGTGATCAAATGGGTATTAGCGGTGTTCTTTGTTTTTGCCTGATGTAAACAACTAATTCCATTTAAATTATGCGATATTTTGTGATCAAATGGGTATTAGTTACCTGGGAAAGGTGGATTTGGCAAATTACCTCCTCCCCCATTTTCGCCACCGCCACCGTCGCCTCCAGTGAGCATTACAGCCGCCACCGCACCACCAATAAGAGGTATAGCCCATACCAATGGACTGGATTTACCCCTTACTGTGAACGGGTTCGTTTTATAGGTCTCTCCCTGGTTTCCAAGATTAGTCAGCCGCAACTGGTACCCTGTTCCTTTAGAAATATCTCTGTCTACAGTCCAGTTGTACCTGCCTGAATTACTGCCGCTGGCTAGTTGTTTCTGCACTACATTATGACGCATGAGGTCGATTTTTATCTGATCTCTGGAATTACCACCTGTCCAATGCAACGTACTGCTTTTATTACGCTTGACCTTTAACGCCATATCCTCTGAATGGACGGGCGTATAAGTGACCTCTCCCCTCAATTCCAACTGTATCTGACCAGAGTAGGTGACCAGCTCTTTTTTGGCATCCCACTCTACGTTATAGGTTTTATTTGAGCCTTCTATATCACCACCGGTATCACCCGTTACATACTGAAGGGGAGCCCGATAATTGTCATGCGAACTAAATACCTGTACGGTATAGCGTTCTTTTTCATATTTGGGATTAATCTTAAATGCAAGCGTAACTTTTCCTGCATTGTCCTGTGAAAGGTTCATGATCTGGAATTGCTGTGCATGGCAAACTGCAGTGGTCAAAACCAACAGGGAAATGGCAATTATTTTAAATCTATTCAGCATAAGCATGTGTGTCTATTAAGTATGTACGGTTCTTAATGGTCCAAAATTACATCTTATCTCAAAATTACATTTTATAAAGCTGAAATCAAATTATCAAAGTAGGGATTTTAATAACTACGGATGAAATGGTAAGGGCAATTTGATTATAATATGTCACCTAAAAGACCTAAGGGGTTAAGTGTAGGACAGCTACCATGACTGGCTTTCGATCGTCTTTTTTCTGGAGTTAAAATCTGAAATGAACTTTTGATATTCCTCGGCGCTGCTGAGTGCCATGATCCTGGGAAGTACTGCGTCGGCATAGGATGCTAAATTTTGATCCAGTGCGGTGAACGCATACGCTTTCATGAGGTTGACAGCGTGGGGGTTGATTTCGATTGATTCAAGAATAATGTCGTACGCTCGGGGAACTTCTCTTTTATTCAAAATCTCTACTGCTTCGACAACAACCTGTTCATTGAAAGCGTTTTTTCCAGCCAATTCGATCAGTTCAGCATTAGAATATGAACTTAAATGGAGGGAGGGGTTATCTTTTTTTATCATGAATTTGGCACGTTTAAGGTTTGCTAAAATTTGATTTGCCAACCTGGTCAGGCCGGGGTCTTTCTTTACTATTTCCAAGAGCCTGCCATGAATTTCATCACTCCTTCCCAGGTATCCTAATGCTTCAAGTCGACTGACTTCGGCTGACACATGACCATTTTTCGTTGCCCGATCAAAAAAATCAAGTGACAGCTGATACGCCCCCTGATCAAGAGCTAGTTTCCCTAAATCAGTTAGCAACACTCCTTTTTGATGCTCGTAAGCATTTGCCTGCAAGTAGTCCAGCATGTGAAAGGCGTTATTCACATTCCCTTTTTTATAATAATGAATGACCAACGCTTTTCTGAGCCTGTTGGCAAACTTGGCATCTGGTGAATTTTCTATTTCATTCAGAGCGAACCAAGTCAACGTATCATCACTGAAGATAGGAGCGGAATTGAGCAAATATGCCTGACGATGTAGCATAGGAGCTTTGAGGAGGCCTTCTATTTCGAAAATTCCGCTGTCAGTAGCGGCTAAAATATTTGTTTTCACCCCAAAGTTCCCATAATCATAATCTTCTTGATAGCTGGAAGAATCCAGTTGATTAATCTTTCGGTAAACGGTCCATTTGTTGAGTAAAGGGGCTTGATTCCATGTATTGCTCGATTTTGCATGCTTAAACTGTTCAAACGCTTTTTCCCACTCTTCATGTTGCATGCTTAAAACTCCCAGGTTGTTTTTAATTTCACCGTCATCAAATCGTTGAGCTGCCAACGCTAAGGATGCTTGAGCTTTCACTGGATTAACGCCCATAGCTAGGGACGCATAATTCAAGAATGCAAACGGAGAAGGATACCTGGAAGTAGCTTTTTCGAAATAAGCCTTTGTCAGGTACTCGTTTCCCTCATCCGAATAATTCCATGCAAGCTGGTAATTTGAATGGTGGGTATTTAATCCTAGAAAACTTGCGTGTTGATAATACTGATTTGCCAACTTCCTGTTTCCCAGTGTCTCCTCCAAGTTTCCGAGATTAGCATAATAGCCTGATTTAAGTAGATTGTAAGGCTCTTGCGTAGCTAAAAAATAGAACCCCAGCACCACAGCAAAACCCCCAAGTCTTGCTGAAACGTATGGAAAATGTTGCTCTTTGTACGCTATTTTAAATACTTCAAACCCTTGCCTTAGCGGATCAATAAAATTGAGGATGAGGTATAGCAAAAAGAAAACACCAAACCCGATATGAAAGTAGAGGATGAAGTAATGAAAACTTTCATAGATAGCGTCATTTCCCTGAAAGAACGCTAAATTTAAAAGCGACAGCAGAATTATTCCCAGCCCGATTGAAATACTGAAGAAACTTTCTCCGGGAACATATTTGCCTAGAGACTTTGCCTTGAATTTCAGACTCCAAAGAGCTATCAAACAAGAAATAAATAGCAGAACAAAAGGATCAAAAAGAGAAAATGAATTCGGAAGATATCCAGATTTATTTAAATAGTAAAGAATCAGGTTTGCCAGATAAATGATACTCAGACAAACAACGTGTACATGGTTGCTTTTCCCCCCTTTTCCCTGAGTTGCCAAAAACAGAACAGCAAAAATGTTTTCTTCAGCAATGATGAGGAGAAAGAGCAGTCCTGCAATAGCAAAACTGAATTGAGAATGACTGATGAAATGATCCAGGAAAACGGGAGACCTGTTTATTCCGAACATAACAATGAGAGCACTTATTAGCACGATAGAAATAAGCCTGACTAAAAAATTAGTTTTAGGTCGGTATTCATGAAAAAAGAAAAGGGGAGTTGCTATCCCTATGAAAGGAATACCTAATGCCCATTTACTGTGTATCTCAAACAGGCCTATCTCTCCAAGATTTAACCTATTGATCAAAAGCGCGAAGAGTGCAAGAGCTGCTATGAATCCATACCTTTTGAGGAAAGAAGCTCCAACCAGTGAAATACAGACTCCCAGCCATGCCATGGAGGTCAAAATGGCATCTACCCTTCGATGTCTCGTGATAGGTCCTCCAGAATAGCTTTCGGTAAGAAGGTACTTCTCTCCAGTCACCTCGAATTCCATCAATTGCCCTTTTATTTCAACTCCTGGATACTCGATTATTTCCGCAACACTGGTCACCTCCCAGCCTATCGAATTCTCATAGCCTTTGCTATAAAACCAGAGCATCCCGACAAGGCAAATAAGAAATATGCCTATAGTGCCATTTTTTGTTCCGTTATCTATCATTGAAAGATGAATAGTTAGTTGAAGTGTTTATTCAGTTCGTCCTGCATCACACGATGGACCGAAGCTTTAAGTTTTTTTATTTCCTCTTCAGAAGTATTGTTTGATTTGATCGGTTTGTGGTAAACGATTCTACAGGCTTTTCTTCTGCAAAGAAACTTGCCGTCCTCTTTAAGAATGTGATGGTTGTCAAGAAAAGTAACAGGGACGATGGGGATGTCACTTTCTGCTGCAATCCTAAAAGCACCATCTTGGAAATTTGCCATAGTTGGAAATGTGGAAAATCGAATGCCTCCTTCTGGAAAGAATCCCAGATTAAATCCATCCCCCAAAGATTTCCTGGCTTTCCCCAGGCTTTTCGCCCGACTTTTGTAGCTTGACCTGCTCACTGTGATGTGAATACAGCTATACATTAAGCCAAATAAGGGGATTTTGCTTAACTGACTCTTGCCAACAAATTTGAAAGGCTTCGGAAAGAGCCCGAGTGCTGGAATATCCAGATATGAAAAGTGGTTTGCACACAAAATGTATTGCATGTTTGGCTTCGGCACAAACCTCCAATCTATTTTAACAGGCAAAAAAGCCAACCTGAAAAATGCCCACGCCCATAAATAGTTCAATCTTAGGGCGATAAAGTGTGTTCTTTGAACAGGGATGCAGAAAATTTGGGGGATAATCACAATGAAGAACAGGATCACCATTGAGGTGACGACCCACACGGAATAAATCCTTCTAAAAAAGTGCATTACAGCTAGTTGGTAATTTGAGCCACTAAAATACGCTCAAATTCCAGCTGGGAGAAAATAAT
Source organism: Ekhidna sp. (assembly GCA_965261215.1). GTDB lineage: Bacteria > Bacteroidota > Bacteroidia > Cytophagales > Cyclobacteriaceae > Ekhidna. The sequence goes on along the minus strand of CBDHDT010000193.1, from coordinate 4,412,270 downwards.
ACCCGGTATTGTAATAACCCAATAGCTTTGCGCCCCTACTATTGACAAACATTAAATCATCTTGAGTTTACTTGAAGTTGAAAACATAAGCAAGGCATATAGTACTCATCAAGCATTGGATGACGTAAGTCTTAAAATTCCTGAAAAAAGTATCTTTGGTTTGCTCGGACCGAATGGAGCCGGTAAGACTACTTTAATCAGGATCATCACTATGATCATTGAACAAGATCAGGGTCATATTTCACTTAATGGTGAAAAGATGAATACTGAGTTGGTTCGAAAAATAGGGTACCTGCCTGAGGAAAGAGGACTCTATAAAAAAATGAAGGTAGGGGAACAATTGCTGTATTTAGCCCGACTAAAAGGCTTAAATAGAAGCGATGCGGTCCAACGAATCAACTCGTGGCTCGGCAAACTGGAGTTGACAGACTGGGGGAACAAGAACATTGAGGATTTATCCAAAGGCATGGCCCAAAAAGTTCAGTTTATTGCTGCCGTCTTGCACAAGCCAGACCTTATTATTTTAGATGAACCTTTTTCAGGCTTTGATCCAGTCAATGCGGACATCGTAAAAAATGAAATTTTAGAATTGAGGGATAAGGGGGCTACCATTATTTTCTCGACGCACAGAATGGAATCAGTAGAAGAGCTATGCGACCATATCGCCTTGATCAATAAATCTAAAAAAATTCTTGATGGAAAGAAATTAGATATTAAAGAGAAGCATAGAGATGGGACGTACATGGTAGAGTACACTGGAAATCTTCAGGGCAATAATGCCTACGAAGTGACACGTAGCGAAACTACGGAAAGGGGTCTCACGAGTTCAATCGTGAAAACGTCCCTAGAAAATCCGAATGAATTGCTGAAGTCACTTTTATCAACAGTTGAAATACATTCATTTGTGGAAAGAATACCAAGTGTGAACGAGATTTTCATTGCTCAAGTGAAAGGAGAAAACTATGAGTAACATAGGATTAATAATTGCCAGAGAATACGTAACCAGGGTCAAAAAGAAGTCTTTTATCATCATGACCTTTTTAGCTCCATTATTATTCGTTGGGGTCTTTGGGCTGATAGGCTGGCTCTCTGCCAGGGGGGGAGAAAGTAAAGAGATTGAAGTCCTTGACGAAAGCGGACTGTTTGCAGAGACCTTTGTTTCAGATGATGACATGACCTTTATTTACATTGAGTTACCATTAGAAACTGCAAAAAAACATGTTGAAGAAGGTTCAATTGACGGATTGATCTATATCCCCGAAATGAACGACTTAGACAAACCCGATGGCGTAGCATTTTATGCGTCAGGAAATCCAAGCATCAAGCTGGTTGGATCAATTGAAAGAGACGTTGAGACTGAGGTTGAAAATCTCAAACTCCTCCGTTCAGGACTTACCCAAGAGGTTTTGGACGATTTAAAATCCGATGTATCTATCCATTCCATTAATCTTTCATCAACAGGAGAGGAAAAAGACAGCAGTTCGGGGGCAGCAACGGCGGTTGGTTATGTAGCAGCACTTGTGACCTATATGTTCATTTTCATGTATGGCGCACAATGTATGAGAGGAGTCATTGAAGAAAAAACCAGCAGGATAGTTGAGGTTATTATCTCATCGGTAAAGCCATTCAATTTGATGATGGGAAAAGTACTCGGAATTGCTGCCGTTGGGCTGACCCAGTTGGCTATGTGGATTGTTCTTACAACTGTTTTGGCTTCTGTAGGACTTACTGTTTTTTCGGCGAGAGCAGAAGCTACCAGACAAACGGCAAACGCAATGGGTCAAACAGAGATGGTAGCAGCAGCGGAGTCAAATGTTGTAGCCGATTTTATGAAACAGATCCATTCGATCAATGTACCCTTAACAGTTGGTGCATTTACATTGTACTTCATCGGTGGCTACTTGTTGTATGGAGCTTTGTTTGCGGCAGTCGGATCAGCTGTAGACAGTGATGCAGATGCCCAACAATTCTTGTTCCCAATTACTATTCCACTTATTGCAGCCCTAGCGTCATTAGGAGCCGTATTGCTTGAGCCAAATGGCAGTTTTGCATTCTGGATGTCCATGATACCATTTACGTCTCCTGTTACCATGATGATGAGGGTGCCTTTTGGAATACCCATGTGGGAGCTTTTATTGTCTATAGTCCTACTTATCGGAGGATTTGTCTTTACTATATGGATAGCGAGTAGAATCTATAGAATAGGCATACTCATGCACGGTACCAAAGTCAACTACAAGGTGTTAGCCAAATGGTTTATGATGAGAAACTAGTTGGATTGGATTTTTCTGTCAAATCACACCATTTTGATCACAAAATATCACAGATAAATTCAAATATTACTTGGGCATAGTGCTAGCAAGACTACTGAGGTTTATACTCACGTTGCCAATACATCTGTGAATTCTATAAAAAATCTGTTAGATTTCTTCGGTCATAAAGGAAGTAAGGGACATAATGTACCTGCGGTCAATTGTTATATGCCATTAGGACAGATACCTCAATACAAATAATAAAATATATAATATGCCTCGAATAATACAATTTTTACATACAGCAGTTGAAGCAACACCTAATGAAATAAATGACAGAATAATTCCGTGGAATAATCATAAAGACCATAGACGAAAATTTATTTTATCACAGGGTAGATATGTTAAAGATGATAATGCAGAAAATGATGATTTGACTTTCTGGGGAGAATGGGAGGCTCAATCAAATATTGAAAAATTAAGAAATACAAAAAAACATTTACCGACCTTAATAAACAGACCATTTTTAGACCCTGGAGTTTCAAATAGAACACACAATACAGACCCATATGTATTTGGACAAGACTTCCGGTACATTGTTTGCAAGCAGGGATATTCTGAAATCTTAAGGAAATTAGAACCTTTTTCTTTAATCCTATTTGGTTCAAGTATTGATAAAAAGTTTTGTTTGGATACGGTATTTCTTGTTTCGACAGACATTACAAAATACAATTTCAATAATATAAAAGATATTTTTAAGCAAAGAGATCAATACTATCATGCAAGCGTAAATCCTTTATATAGTCGTTCCTTAAAAACTCATTTTCAATGGAGTTTGTATTCTACTTTGATGGAAAGAGGTTACTTCAACTAGACGCCTCAGATTTACTACCCATTTTGTATAGAGCCAAAGAGCATTTACTCTTAGTTTTTTCATCAATTTCTTGTAGTTAAACCCACAGGCTACCATGATGAAGTTTATTTTATCTCCTGTTTTCCCTTTTAGGTAATTGCTAGCTACTCGATGATCTTGCTTCAAGTGTCCGATGATTGGCTCTATGGCTGCTCTACGTCTACAGTGCTTTCGTTTTCTCTGTTTTTCATAGGTATTGTCTCTTTGTAATGAGTTGGATCGTCGGATGATTGAGGTGTTCTCAACTGTGTTAGTCCCTTTGTACCCCCTATCTACTGTGGCGGTTTTCGGGTAGTTACTAGGCAGTAGTTGTGTTTACTTCAATACAGCATCTAGCGTATGTCCATCATAAATATGCTCTTCAAAACTCATCGCTCCTAGGATGATACCCGTATTTTGTGTCAATACTTCTGATGCCTTACAGCCATATTCATATTTCTTATGTGCCTTTCCTTTTGCGATGCAATACACATCAGGTTCATGTAAACTGTAAATTTTATTCTTACTGCACTTCTCTTGTGTAAGTACTCGTTTGAACAGTGCTCATGTTACTTCTTTTTGCTGATGTGGTAATTTCCTGTCTAATTCTCTGACTAACCGACCAGCAATGGTTTTGAGTTTGCGCTTCGCTGCATTTGCTTGCTTTCTTCTTTTAGGGTGAGTCCCATTGTAGGTGTCTCTGACAAGGTTTTTGGTTGTCCTAACGTAGCTGCGTCGTAGGTTAATCCCTTCTTGCTTGGCTATAGAAATACAGCTGTCAACAATCTTTTTATGAAGTTTTGCATCTGTGGGATAGGTGATGCTCTTTTCCTGGACAGTAGTATCTACACTTACATGCTTGTCCTTAGCATCCTTGCCGTGTAGCTCAATTGAAGGTTGCAATATCTTCTCTACCCCTTCTCCTCCAATCCTCTTCCTGAAATGAACCAAATCTATTGCCGCACAAGATTGCCCCCATTGCAAAGAATCAAAGCCTCCAAAATATTGAAAATATGGATTCATTTCCCACCGTTGTTCCACCAATACCTCATCTGATAAATTGTAAATAGATTTTAATATCAACAAGGAGACCATCAAACGAATAGAATGAGCTGGACGACCTACATGTGAATAAAGCGAACCAAACGCTTCTTCAAAATATGACCATGCTATCTGTTGGCTCAACAAATAAAGCGCTTGCCTGGAATTGAGTTGTTCAGTTAAGGTAGGTGATAAAAAATTAAGTTGATTTCTATTCGACTTTTTTGACTGCATTTGACAAGATTTTGATTGATATTATAACTATTCCTTGTCATTTTATATAGCAATAATCATGCTAAAAACCTCCCTGAAAGAAGATAATCATAATTAATTTTGATTCTTTAGGGGTGACTAAATACTATGTCAACTACAAATCTTGCCAAGTGATCTTCGGGTAGCCACTCGTTAAGGTCATATGGCATAAAAGAAACTTGTCCTCTATCCGAGCCGATAAATGATATCATGCCCCAAGCTATTAATTTTGTTGGGGTTTTAAGTCCGACAGACTCCTAGGAGGTCTTTTTCCAAACACTGGGAATGGAGCATATTATAAACCTGAGTGTTGCACTTATGGGTTGAATTCGCCGTCCTTTATTCTTGGGTCTTCATCTTTTAATCTAAAGTTTAGTCTCCCCCTCCACAACTGCTACAAGAACTACACGAAGAACAAGATGAAGTGGTGTCAGAATCGAAATCAGAACCACCACTAAACCAAGAACTGCTATCCGAAGAACTGCTGTCCGAACTTGAATCAATATCTATAGTATCATTTTCCATCAGGTCAGTGGAATCCATGCGCAAATCGAAATCCGTCTCCGAATCAAACAAAGTGCTTTCTCCTGCGTCTATGCCCTCTTCCCCTATACTACCAACATCTATTCCTTCATCGGTAATGATATGCACATCCTGAATAACTATGTGATGCTCGTGCATCATCGTACCCCAACAGTAGCCATAGAAGAAAGAATCGTTGAACCTGGGGTAGTTGTGATATACTGGATCGAAAGCCACTCTATTGCCGTTCGTAGCGTCTGGTCTGCTCGCTTTCTCTTTTGGTAGCATGATTTTATTTTGATGCTCAACACTCACATCATCGATTTTCATCAGCTTTTTAATGCTCAACTGAAGCCTGTCTACAAAATCGATAAACTTTATGCATTTTTCTTTCACATAAGCATCATATTGAGCCTGACTGTAAAATATGCCCTCCATTTTCTTTTTGATGCTATCAATTGTTTCATCACCACTTGCTTTAATGTCGCTAAACAATCCATTGATTACTATTTCTATTGGGTATTTCCCTACATCGTGGGTTCTATTGATTCTGATATCTATCAAGTATGAAAAACTTTCATCATGATGTTCCAGTACCAAATCAATACGTTCGAACATCTCAGACATTGCATCATTTACCTCCATATCATATTTATCCAAAGCTTCGCCCAAATCATTTTCTCTTCCGTGTTTGTCGAAATAAAAATCAATATCATCATGAGATAATCTGATAATATTGGTGATATCGTTGGTGGAAAACACGCGATACAACTGTTGCAAAATGGAGATGGCTGCGAAGGTTTCTACCTCTACTTTGTCTGTAACAAATCCAGCGGTCATCATGTACATGATTCGCTTAAATGCCTTAGTTGGCTTTACTCTCTCCATCTTGCTTATTTGAGAGGGGTCAATGATTAGTGTGCTACTAAAATACATATTGATTCTGCGAAATAATTGATATAGAATTTATTTTACATCCATATCTGGCACAGAGACTAATGATTTCCTCCAAACCAGACTGTTAGGAAGAAGATTTTTTGGATTTGCTCCAAATTGAATTCGAAACCGCCTGTGGTCTTATTCCAGCATTCCTTAACTCTCCCATACCCAACATAATGCAAGTATAGTAATAGTAACCTTATTTGCAAATCTTTACAGGGAAAGTGATCAAAAAAAACTCTGATTGAGGTGAAGAACACAGTTTCTAACAAAAATAATGATGCGTTGTTAACAACACCCTAGGAACGCTTTTACTACTGACCTGAATATGCTAAGCTCTCAAGTTATATCACTAATTGAGCTATTCTCGGACAGCCATCTAGTCATATTAAAAAGCTTCACACATTCCACAATCAGCACTACTGGAGATTTTTTTGTCAACAATTTTACCCCAGTACTTCACGGGAGGCTTGCCATAGCTTTTTATGTAATGATTGATCGTTTTTATATACTGTTTGTGATTTTCTTTTTCTTCACCTCCTGGATGATGGTGGATGTATCGCCCAAAATGTTTCTGGCACATTTCATGGTAATACTGGGTGCATAAAATCAATTCGTGCCAAGCATAGTCGACAATCAAAGAAGGCGTAAGTTTTTCGCCATACTTGTGAATAAGCGAAAGAAAGATCATTACCTCTTTCAGCAAGGCAGAAACTTCGTTTTCTTCAATTTCACAGACCTTAGATATTTTCATAACCAACACAGGGTTTCGAATCAAAGCATCATTAGACATGTCACTACAATTTGGTGTGAGGATATGTGCCATAAAAATTAACGAGAATAATTGACCAATTTTAAACAATTTCTGTAACTCTCTAGGAGTCTGTCGGTCTTTCAATAACTAGGAGCGTAAAAAAATCAATTGAAGTAGGCATTTAATAAATAAAAGATTAGTCTATTAAAACAGTTTCATTTTCTTGATTAAACGATTGATTTACAGTAACTTAGTAGGATTATTAAAGTTAGAATAAAAATCAGATTATGGAGAAAAAGTATGAAAGCCTAACTCTTTTTGAGTCTCAGGAGAAATTTCCTGATAATGACAGTTGTCAAAACTTCCTGGCCGAAATGAAATGGCCCAATGGATTTAAATGTGAAAGGTGCCAAAACAACAAGTATTGCAGAGGGAAATTATTCCATACCCGGCAATGCACAAAATGTAGGTACCAAGCTACCCCCACAAGTGGCACTCTTTTCCACAAAGTAAAATTCCCAATGTTAAAAGCTTTTTATATCGTATACTATATGAGTACAAATAAACAAGGGATTGCATCAACAGAGCTAAGCAGAAAACTGGGGCTACGGCAAAAAACCTGTTGGCTGTTTCAACAAAAGGTAATGAAGGCAATGGTTAGCAGTGGGAAATACCCGCTAGTGGGTAAAGTAGAAGTCGATGAGACCGTTGTAGGGCAACAGGAAGAAGGCGTTGTAGGACGACAAAATAACCGAAAAAAGCAGGTTGTACTGGCTATTGAGAAGAAAGGGAAAGGAGTGAGCAGGATGTATGCCAGAGTGATTGACAATGCTGGCTCCAAGCAATTGAAGCCCTTCTTCCAAGATCATATATCACCTGAGGCTACCATCAAAACCGATAACTGGAGGGGCTACATCCCCTTGAAAGAAAAATATCCTTACTTAATTCAAATCGAGAGTGGGAAGAAAGGTAAGAATTTCCCGGAATTGCACAGAACAATTATGATGTTCAAGGCATGGCTTAGAGGTATCCACCATTCAGTCGATAACCTGCAAGCATATATCGACCAATATTGCTATCGGTTCAACCGAAGCCAGATGAAAGGGGAAATATTCGATAACCTGCTAACTAAAATGGTGGTCCATCAACCATGCCCGTACAAGTGCATTCGTATTTATTAAATGCCTACTTCAAAAAATCAAATATTCAGAACCAAAAATTAGTTTTTGGGGAAACGTTTTCCATATTGAGCTTTTTTCTGCTTTGGTACTTTTTTGGTTCTCACATTCAACTAATAAATGCAACTTTTAGATTTGAGATTTTATCACTATTACACAAGAGGCAAGAAGGGCAACTCCCTGTTTCACTGCTTTGCTAGTAAGGATTAATTTGCCCCTCACATCGTCAAAAATAAAGTTGCAAATGGCACATCTTACTACAGAACAAAGGTACGCGATATCGTGTATGTTACAACAAGGAAAAAGTCAAAGTGAAATAGCTGCTAGCATAGCAAAAGATAAATCCGTTATTAGCAGAGAAATTGTGCGTAATAAAGATCAGAGGAGTGGTGTTTATAGTCATGATTTGGCGCATCGAAAGTATGCTCAACGTCAAAAAAGGAAACCCAAGAAAAAGCGATTCACCTTGCGAATTCAGTCCCATGTCGAGCCCTTGCTAAAGGAAGATTATAGCCCCGAGCAAATTGTAGGCATCAGTATAAAAGAAGGGCTAGCCTGTGTCTCTCACGAGCGCATTTATCAGCATGTATGGAAAGACAAAAAACACCAGGGCGAGTTACATACTCATCTCCGAAGAAAGGGCAGAAAGTATCGCAAAAGAGGGGCTACTAAAGATAGCAGGGGAATTATAAAAGACAGAGTAAGTATAGACCGTAGACCTTCGGTGGTAGAAGAAAGGTCAAGATTTGGAGATCTTGAAGTAGATTTGGTCATTGGAAAAAAACAGAAAGGAGCGATTGTAACTATCAACGACAGGGCGAGTGGCATGTTGAAAATGAAGAAAGTAGAAACCAAACAAGCCAGCGAAGTGGCTGATGCCATCAATGCATTATTGGCAGAATGGAGTCCGTAGGTTCAACAATCAAGTGCAAAAACTAAGCGGTATTTAGCTAAAAGATTTCTTTAGGAGTTTTAAAGTTAAGTTTTTCTCTTGGTCGTCGGTTAATTTTGTGTTGGATTTGTGTAATCTGTTTGTCAGTTAGTGTATCAAAAGCTGTTTTTTTGGGTATATACTGTCTTATGAGTTTGTTAGTGTATTCATTGAACCCTCTTTGCCAGGAGCAATACCGATGGGAAAAGTAGCATTTAGTAGCTATGTTTTTAGCTATGTTTTGATGGTCGGCGAATTCTGTTCCATTATCAGAAGTGAACGAAAGGATATGTTTTTTATAGGGCATCATCCTATTGATAAGTTCCTTACTTAGTCCTTTGGCTTGCTTTCCCTTAGGTAGCTTTTTTATAATGAGCATTCCTGTAGTTCTTTCCACGATGGTTAGAATGGCTCCCTTTAGTTGTCTGCCTATAATGGTATCCACTTCCCAGTCCCCAAAGCGTTCTTTAGTGTTGATGCATTCAGGTCTTTGATCAATTGATACCCTGTTTTTAATAGTTACAGGCTTACCTACAGGTCTTTTTCTATGTTTGAGTTGATGGCGTAAATGTTTGTAATACTGTCCACCAGCAGCTTTATCGTCCCTGATATATTGATAGATACGTTCATGTGAAACCATGGGAATCTGCTTGATTTTACAATATCCTACAACCTGCTTAGGTGACCACTGTTCTTGCAGAAGGTACGCTTTGATGAGCTTTCTTTTGTGAGTGTCAAAAGACCGAGACTTGCAATAACGTTGCTTACGCTTTGTGGAAGACAAATGTGCTTTAGATCCATGATAGATCCCTGTAGGGGAACTGTTGCGCTTGCATTCTCTGTAAATGGTGGAAACCGACACATCAAGGGCTTCTGCAATGAAACTTTTACTTTTACCCGATTTTAAGTAGGCTTCAATTTGATGTCTTTGATGGGCTTTGAATTGATAATATGTATGGCTCATATGGCAAAATTTTTAGACCTTTAAATATGTGGAACTAGCTCCACATATTTATCCTACATCTTTGCACTTACTAATTGAACTTACAAATGCTTAACAGTAAAAGGAGTTAAACCGGTAGTTTCTTACCAGCACAAGTTTCAAACAACCTACCTGTATGGAAGCTATTCTCCTATAAATGGAGATAGGTTTATATTGGGACAATTAATGGAGTAAATACCACAATCTTTGAATCGTATTTAAGGCACTTCTCTGAGTATAACCCTAAAGAATATAAGCTAGTCATTATTGATAATGCTGGTTTTCATTCAACAAAAAATATGAAAGTACCCGATAATATTTTTCTACTAAACATTCCTCCGTATTCTCCGGAACTGAATCCTTTCGAACAAGTTTGGCAGTACATCAAAAGCCGATATGAAAATAAACGCTTTGAAACTATGGAAAATTTAAAAACATGGCTACATAAAACAGTAAACTCACATTCAACTAATAAATGCAACTTTTAGATTTGAGATTTTATCACTATTACAAAACAGGAAAGAAGGGCAATTTTCTCTTTCACTGCTTTGCTGGTAAGGGTTAATTTGCCCCCTCACATCGTGAAAAATAAAGTTGCAAATGGCACATCTTACTACAGAACAAAGGTACGCGATATCGTGTATGTTACAACAAGGAAAAAGTCAAAGTGAAATAGCTGCTAGCATAGCAAAAGATAAATCTGTTATTAGCAGAGAAATTGTGCGTAATAAAGATCAGAGGAGTGGTGTTTATAGGCATGATTTGGCGCATCGAAAGTATGCTCAACGTCAAAAAAAGAAACCCAAGAAAAAGCGATTCACCTTGCGAATTCAGTCCCATGTTGAGACCCTGCTAAAGGAAGACTATAGCCCCGAGCAAATTGTAGGCATCAGTATAAAAGAAGGGCTAGACTGTGTCTCTCACGAGCGCATTTATCAGCATGTATGGAAAGACAAAAAACACCAGGGCGAGTTACATACTCATCTCCGAAGAAAGGGCAGAAAGTATCGCAAAAGAGGGGCTACTAAAGATAGCAGGGGAATTATAAAAGACAGAGTAAGTATAGACCGCAGACCTTCGGTGGTAGAAGAAAGGTCAAGATTTGGAGATCTTGAAGTAGATTTGGTCATTGGAAAAAATCAGAAAGGAGCGATGGTAACTAGCAACGACAGGGCGAGTGGCATGTTGAAAATGAAGAAAGTAGAAACCAAACAAGCCAGCGAAGTGGCTGATGCCATCAATGAATTATTGGAAGAATGGAGTCCGTTTCTTCAAACCATCACTTCTGATAATGGAAAGGAATTTGCTTGGCATCAACAGGTAGCTAAAACGCTAAGCATTGACTATTATTTTGCCCATCCCTACCACGCGTGGGAAAGAGGGTCTAATGAAAATTTAAACGGGCTGATCAGACAATATATCCCTAAGAAATCAGACTTCTCTATGCTCGATGAGCAACAAATCAAAGACATTGAAACCAAGATAAACAATCGACCTAGAAAAAGGCATAAATATGAAACCCCTATATTTGTAATGAATCAATTATTGGTTAACCAGAAAGTTGCATTAATGACTTGAATTCAGCAATAAAATGAGCGAAAATACCATCAAATCAATTACTGGAAATCAGCATTACTTAAATACTTTTAATAACGTGTTTTATAATCTAATTGATATAATGATCACGGCTACAGACAACGGCACACCCGAAATGACTGCCATGCAAGCCCTCACCATCACGATGGTGGGAGTCTTGGGGCTTGAATAACTTACAGGCATTTCGGTATATCCTAACCCAACAGGCGCAATGTTGCACATCAGCGGTGGGGAAGGAAATGCCCGCTACGCCTTGTCAGGCATGGACGGAAAAGTGTTGAAAAGAGGAAAGCTGAAGGCTAGACCAAGGGGATCATTCCGTGGCTCTTCCATCGCTGAAGCAGGGCATCTATTTGTTACAACTCACCACAGGTAAGGGTAGCGTCACCAGAAAAATTGTGAAGGAATAGGCGGATAGATGGAACCGTTTAGGATAAAGGACGTGATCAATATCCGATATTTTGACAGTATAGCTACCAGCAATAGTGTACATATGAGGATATTTCTCCACTCCTGATTGGCTCGATCGTCGCATCCCCCAATCTATGATCGAACTACCGCCGTCACCAGAAAAAGCGTAAGCATGAGGAGACTAAAAAAAATCCGAAAAACAATAACAAGACTACCCAAAATCCATAATCCCTATAATTGATAATCCATAAAAAATGTACAAACATACTAATAAGAAAACCTGCTCTACCCAAAATAAGTGCTACCAAAAGTATTGATAATTGTACAACCATGTACACTCTTAAAAAAGACCAAAAACTTGATATTTCATTTGGAATGAACTTATTTTTTTCGCTCAATAACCCTGTATCAGAACAACCTGAAATTACTATTATTACTATAAATGGTAATAATAGATAAGATTGCTCTATGTAGGTTTCTGTATTCTCTACAATCTTTTGAGAATTTCATACTTGTTTAACCAATAAGGGTCTTAACTAGTTAAGACCCTTATTTTAATCACTCAACTAATATAGCCGCTCAACTAAAACACTCACTTTGTTGTTGATCACTTCAATGACACCCCCTTCTACCTGAAGGGTCACTTCCTTTTTCTTTTCCTGAATGTATTTAATATCTCCTTTCCCAAGCGTTGAGATAAGGGGAGCATGGTCATTCAAAATTTGGAATGAACCATCACTCCCCTGAAAAACAGCACTCGACACTTCTCCTTCAAATACTTTCTCATCTGGAGTAATTATCTCTAAAAACATAATTAAGCGTTAGCTTCGGTCATTAATTTTTCACCCTTTTCAATTGCCTGCTCTATTGTTCCTACGAGGTTAAACGCAACTTCGGGTAAATGGTCCAGTTCGCCATCCATGATTCTATTGAACCCCTTGATCGTATCTTTGATATCAACGAATACTCCAGTCAGTCCTGTAAATTGCTCCGCCACGTGGAAAGGTTGAGAAAGGAATCTTTGCACCCTTCTTGCCCTGTGTACCACTTCTTTATCCTCATCTGAAAGTTCATCCATACCAAGTATAGCAATAATATCCTGAAGCTCTTTGTATCTCTGAAGAATCTCTTTTACGCGTTGAGCCGTATTGTAATGATCATCTCCTAGGATATCCGCACTCAAAATTCTGGAAGTAGAATCCAAAGGATCTACCGCAGGATAAATACCAAGCTCAGCAATTTTTCTGGAAAGTACCGTAGTAGCATCTAGGTGAGAAAATGTTGTTGCGGGAGCTGGGTCAGTCAAATCATCCGCAGGCACATAAACTGCTTGTACAGATGTAATAGAGCCTCTTTTTGTTGAGGTAATTCGCTCCTGCATCAGTCCCATCTCTGTTGCCAAAGTAGGTTGGTATCCCACAGCTGAAGGCATGCGTCCAAGCAACGCAGATACTTCAGATCCTGCTTGGGTGAACCTGAAAATATTGTCTACGAAAAAGAGAACATCTTTTCCTTGCCCTTCTCCATCTCTGTAATGTTCGGCAACAGTCAACCCTGAAAGAGCTACCCGAGCTCTTGCTCCAGGAGGTTCATTCATCTGCCCAAACACAAATGTTGCTTTTGAATTTTTCAGCTTCTCTTTGTCCACTTTAGACAAATCCCATCCACCAGCCTCCATTGATTCTTTGAATTCTTCACCATAATCAATAATGCCCGCTTCGATCATTTCTCTTAAAAGATCATTTCCCTCTCTTGTTCTCTCACCTACGCCAGCAAATACGGAAAGACCACCATGTCCTTTCGCGATGTTGTTGATCAACTCCTGAATAAGTACTGTTTTCCCTACTCCTGCACCGCCAAACAATCCGATTTTTCCTCCTTTTGCGTAAGGCTCAATCAGGTCGATCACTTTAATGCCAGTAAAGAGTACTTCTGTTGCCGTAGACAAATCTTCGAATTTCGGGGCTGATCTGTGAATAGGCAACCCGTTTTCTTTTTCAACTTCCTCCATTCCATCTATGGCATCACCCACCACATTGAAAAGTCTTCCCCTGATAGCATCACCTATCGGCATTTTAATTGGAGAACCTAAATCTGCTACGTCGGCTCCTCTTTGTAGCCCATCTGTACTTTCCATTGCAATGGTTCTTACAGATTCTTCTCCGAGGTGTTGCTGTACTTCCAATATGATAGCCGTGCCATCTGGTCTTACAACCTTCAGTGCGTCCATAATATGGGGAAGTTTGGCATCTTCTGCATTAAAACTCACATCTACTACTGGACCGATTACCTGAGTAACTTTACCTTTGTTTGCCATTATTCTTAAGATATAAAGGAGTTGTTGAGATTCGGTGCGAAGCTAAAGAATTTCTGGAGAAAGTAATAGCCTTTCACTAATCTAAATCTTCCAATAAAGGATCATAGGTTCAACAATCAAGTGCAAAAACTAAGCGGTATTTAGCTAAAAGATTTCTTTAGGAGTTTTAAAGTTAAGTTTTTCTCTTGGTCGTCGGTTAATTTTGTGTTGAATTTGTGTAATCTGTTTGTCATTTAGTGTATCAAAAGCTGTTTTTTTGGGTATATACTGTCTTATGAGTTTGTTGGTGTATTCATTGAGTCCTCTTTGCCAGGAGCAATACCGATGGGCAAAGTAGAATTTAGTAGCTAGGTTTTTAGCTATGTTTTGATGGTCGGAAAATTCTGTTCCATTATCAGAAGTGATCGAAAGGATATGTTTTTTATAGGGCATCATCCTATTGATAAGTTCCTTACTTAGTTCTTTGGCTTGCTTTCCCTTAGGTAGCTTTTTTATAATGAGCATTCCTGTAGTGCTTTCCACGATGGTCAGAATGGCTCCCTTTTGCTGTCTGCCTATAATGGTATCCACTTCCCAGTCCCCAAAGCGTTCTTTATTGTTGATGCATTCAGGTCTTTGAGCGATTGATACCCTGTTTTTAATAGTTACAGGCTTACCTACAGACCTTTTTCTATGTTTGAGTTGATGGCGTAAATGTTTGTAATAATGGTCTCCAGCAGCTTTATCGTCCCTGATATATTGATAGATACGTTCATGTGAAACCATGGGAATCTGCTTGATCTTACAATACCCTACAAGCTGCTTAGGTGACCACTGTTCTTGCAGAAGGTATTCTTTGATGAGCTGTCTTTTGTGGGTGTCAAAAGAGCGAGGCTTGCAATAACGTTGCTTACGCTTTTTGGAAGACAAATGTGCTTTATATCCATGATAGATCCCTTTAGGGCATCTCTAAAAACTGGATATTCTCCCGATTTATTTTTATGACCTGTTTTTTTAAGATGACCTATTTTGTTCTTTTTTAGTTCATTTTTTATTCACCTGATTATCAGTTACTTATGAATTTATTCATTGCCTATCGAACGCACGTTCCCTCATAATGAAGCGGTCAATTGAATTTTTCTGCACATATTATAAGTCAGATTCATCAGACCAATGACCGTATCGGCTCTTGATTTCCCTACTTTTCTGTAATACATGCTTCCCATACTGTTCTCCATGAAACCAAAAACATGCTCCACTCTTACGCGTACTTTTGATTTTCTTGTATTACTTTCCTTTTGTGTATCGGTCAACGGCTTGTTTTTGTAGCCCTTCTCATGTATTTGATCTTTAATTTGATGTTTTTCGAGTATTTCTTGCTGGTCTGCATAAGCACTCTCGGCATACAATTCCTGTGCTTTGTCTTGTTTTTTGTCCAACAGGGCATCAAGAGCCTGTGAATCATGTACCGCTGCATCGGTAATTTCATAGCGTTCTATCAATTTGCTACCTGCATCAACCTTGGCGTGATTTTTATACCCATAATAATGCTGATTATTTTTCTTTGTCCAACGTGCATCAATGTCCTTTTGACGCTTTTTATTGGGTTCATCTGTCCATAGACCTTCTCCCTTACCCTCTTTTATTTGTTGGTTTTTCTCCCTGCTGTTGCGTTGGCGTGGGGCTTCTACAAAAGAGGCATCTATTATTTTGCCTTCATTGACCATAAGCCCTAACTTTTCCAATTGACCCTGAAATAGCTCGAAAAGGGATTTTACTAAATTCAAGTCGGTCAGACGTTCACTAAACAACCATATCGTGTTGCTATCTGGTAGGTCATCTGCAATGGAGAGGTTGAGAAATCTCATAAAACTCATCCTGTCATTGATTTGATATGCTGCTTGATCATCAGAAAGGTTATAATATCGCTGAAGAATCAATATCTTGAACATTAACACATAATCATATGGGGGACGTCCTCCCTTTCCTTGTGACTCTTTGATCAGGTGCTTTTCCAGTAAAGAACGGAAAATTTCAAAATCAATTCCACCGTTTAATCGTTGCAGGGGATCTCCCAACTGGCTCAGTTTGGACAAACGAATGTCTTGATCAAAAAACCGTAATCTCTGTGACGTTTAAACTGTTTCATTTCCAAGTCTAACTCTTTTAGCTCAAAAAAACATACTAATACAGCTGTTTTAGTTTTTAGAGATGCCCTTTACTAGATCAGCAGGGCATCTGCATCAAGCGCTTTCGGGCAGATTCGGCTTCCTACCAACAAAAGGTAATTAGTCTTGTGGAGGGAAGGAGTCAGCACTTTTACATCCGAGCTGTGCGTTGCGCTACTATGGACCAGCAAATTAGCCAGATTCGGGCAGATGCCTGGAAGAAAGTCCGTCTTGGAGTACAAGAAATGGAAGTGACAAAACTAGCGGATTACCGTCCCTTTGATGGGAAAAAGCCCTACCGATTGGTAGTAAGTCGGATTAAACGCCGAGATGGGCAGACCGGATTATTCACCGGGGATGACTTCGCTTACCGAGCTATCCTCACCAATGATGTCGAATGGGACAACCAGCAACTTGTTTCTTTTTATAACCAAAGAGGAAATGCTGAACGAATCTTCGATGCAATGAACAATGATTTTGGCTGGTCTAAGCTTCCCTGTTCATTCCTTAATGAAAATACCGCCTTTATGATCATCACTGCGCTATATGCCAATATATACCAGGTTATGTTGGCTACTTTTGCCAGAAAATTATCCTGGATTAAGGAAAACTTCCGATTGAAGAAATTTATCTTCCGACTTATCTCCGTGGCTGCCAAATGGGTCAAGACGGGAAGGCAGCATGTGCTTAAACTATATACACACAAAGACCACAGCCGACTGCTCACCTAACTGCCTAACTGTTTGATTAAAACATCCAACATTCTTTCATAATACCTTTTTTCTCAGGAAAGGTCTGTCTGAAAACCCTCAATTTTACCAATGAAGACCTACTGAAACCCTTAGTTCTGGTCAAAATGCCGACTAACCAGCCCCATATACTTGGTCGATTAGACAGGAACTGACATTAGTATCCTTTAGCAACTCTTTGTATCTGAAAATCTAGTGGACTGCGGATTTTAGGTATTATGTGAATGAGTCAGTCGGGATTGCTTGTGGAATGATGATTTCAGCCATACATGAAGCAGGACTTGTGACGCTAACTCATACTCCATCTCCGATGAATTGCTTGTCTAAATTTCTGGAAAGACCAGACAATGAATGCCCATACCTACTTCCTTAACTCCACAGGTGTAAAACGAAAAAGAGTCAGGATAGGCTTAAACTAGTTTGTAATAAGCTTTTCTGGCTCGATTTTTTTTCACTTGTTTGAGTGCGTAACCAATCAATTAAGCGGGAATGAAAGTAACAATATCTGATAAAAAAATCACCCCTTTTGGCGGGTTTAATTTTTGCTACAAGTTTCTTAAGGATAGCGGTATTCCCAAGCTAATGGATGATCATTTGGGTAGCCGGGTCAACTATGTCGGTTTCGATTACTCGGAGATTTTGATGAATCATTTGACTATTTTCCTTCATCGTGGAGATTGTACTGAGGACATTCAAGAACACTTGGGAGATCATCTGAAGAAAGTTCGGGGGTTATCGGTGTGTAGTGCCGATACCATTTTGGGAGGCATAAAAGAACTGGCCACCCCTACAGAGGAAATGACCAGTTCGGGAGGGATACCCCATCAGTTCAATATCAACCTGGGCTTAAACCAATGATTACTGAAAGCCTTGAGCAAAACCAATCAGCTTAACACCAAACAGGAGTATACCTTAGATTATGATAATCAGGTAATCGCCACCGAGAAATATGATGCACGGAGAAGCTATAAAAAGTGTGAAGGTTACCAGCCAGGTGTGGCCAGTATCGGCAAAAACATCGTTTACATCGAAGGACGTAATGGCAACAGCCCAGCCAAATACCAACAAGAAGAAACCCTGACCAGGGCATTTTCTTTACTAGATCAGCAGGACATCTGCATCAAGTGCTTTCGGGCAGCTTCGGCTTCCTACCAACAAAAGGTAATTAGTCTTGTGGAGGGAACGAGTCAGCACTTTTACATCCGAGCTGTGCGTTGCGCCACTATGGAACAGCAAATTAGCCAGATTCGGACAGAAGCCTGACAGAAAGTCCGTCTTGGAGTACAAGAAATGGAAATGACACAGCTAGCAGATTATCGTCCCTTTGATGGGCAAAAGTCCTACCGGTTGGTAGTAAGTCGGATTAAACGCCGAGATGGGCAGACCGGATTATTCACTGGGGATGCCTTCACGTATCAAGAGCTATCCTCACCAATGATCTCAAATGGGACAACCAGCAACTTGTTTCTTTTTATAACCAAAGAGGAAATACTGAACGAACCTTCGATGAAATGAACAATGATTTTGGCTGGTCTAAGCTTCCCTGTTCATTCCTTAATGAAAATACCGCCTTTATGATCATCACTGCGCTATATGCCAATATATACCAGGTTATGTTGGCTACGTTTGCCAGAAAACTATCTTGGATTAAGGAAAACTTCCGATTGAAGAAATTTAACTTCCGATTTAGCTCCGTGGCTACCAAATGGATCAAGACGGGAAGGTAGCATGTGCTTAAACTATATACACACAAAGACTACAGCCGACTGCTCACCTAACTGCCTAACTGTTTGATTAAAACATCCAAAATCCTTTCATAATACCTTTTTGCTCAGGAAAGGTCTGTCTGAAAACCCTCAATTTTACCAGTAAAAACCTACTGCACCCCTTAGTTCTGGTCAAAATGCCGACTAACCAGCCCCATATACTTGGTCGATTAGATAGGAACTGACATTAGTATCCTTTAGCAACTCTTTCTTATCTGCAAATCTAGTTGACTGCGGATTTTAGGATCTAGGTTTTTAGCTATGTTTTGATGGTCGGCGAATTCTGTTCCATTATCAGAAGAGATCGAAAGGATATGTTTTTTATAGGGCATCATCCTATTTATAAGTTCCTTACTTAGTCCCTTGGCTTGTTTTCCCTTAGGTAGCTTTTTGATCATGAGCATTCCTGTAGTTCTTTCCACGATGGTCAGAATGGCTCCCTTTTGCTGTCTGCCTATAATGGTATCCACTTCCCAGTCCCCAAAGCGTTCTTTATTGTTGATGCATTCAGGTCTTTGATCGATTGATACCCTGTTTTTACTAGTTACAGTCTTACCTACAGGTCTTTTTCTATGTTTGAGTTGATGGCGTAAATGGTTGTAATAATGACATCCAGTAGCTTTATCGTCCCTGATATATTGATAGATACGTTCATGTGAAACCATGGGAATCTGCTTGATCTTACAATACCCTACAAGCTGCTTAGGTGACCACTGTTCTTGCAGAAGGCACGCTTTGATGAGCTTTCTTGTGTGGGTGTCAAAAGAGCGAGGCTTGAAATAACGTTTCTTACGCTTTGTGGAAGACAAATGTGCTTTAGATGCAGATAGATCCCTTTAGGGGAACTGTTGCGCTTGAATTCTCTGTAAATGGTGGAACCCGACACATCAAGGGCTTCTGCAATGAAACTTTTACGTTTACCCGATTTTAAGTAGGCTTCAATGTGATCTCTTTGATGGGCTTTGAGTTGATAATATGTTTGACTCATATGGCAACGTTTTTAGACCTTTAAATATGCGGAGATAGCTCCACATATTTATCCTAATCTTTGAACTTACTAATTGAACTTACATGCTTTCCCTTAGGTAGCTTTTTGATAATGAGCATTCCTGTAGTTCTTTCCACGATGGTCAGCATGGCTCCCTTTTGTTGTCTGCCTATAATGGTATCCACTTCCCAGTCCCCAAAGCGTTCTTTATTGTTGATGCATTCAGGTCTTTGATCGATTGATACCCTGTTTTTAATAGTTACAGGCTTACCTACAGGTCTTTTTCTATGTTTGAGTTGATGGCGTAAATGTTTGTAATACTGTCCACCAGCAGCTTTATCGTCCCTGATATATTGATAGATACGTTCATGTGAAACCATGGGAATCTGCTTGATTTTACAATACCCTACAATCTGCTTAGGTGACCACTGTTCTTGCAGAAGGTATTCTTTGATGAGCTGTCTTTTGTGGGTGTCAAAAGACCGAGGATTGCAATAACGTTGCTTACGCTTTGTGGAAGACAAATGTGCTTTAGATCCATGATAGATCCCTTTAGGGGAACTGTTGCGCTTGAATTCTCTGTAAATGGTGGAAACCGACACATCAAGGGCTTCTGCAATGAAACTTTTACTTCTACCCGATATTAAGTAGGCTTCAATTTGATGTCTTTGATGGGCTTTGAGTTGATAATATGTTTGGCTCATATGGCAAAGTTTTTAGACCTTTAAATATGTGGAAATAGCTCCACATATTTATCCTACATCTTTGCACTTACTAATTGAACTTACACTGCTGAATTCAAGTCATTAATGCAACTTTCTGGTTAACCAATAATTGATTCATTACAAATATAGGGGTTTCATATTTATGCCTTTTTCTAGGTCGATTGTTTATCTTGGTTTCAATGTCTTTGATTTGTTGCTCATCGAGCATAGAGAAGTCTGATTTCTTAGGGATATATTGTCTGATCAGCCCGTTTACATTTTCATTAGACCCTCTTTCCCACGAGTGGTAGGGATGGGCAAAATAATAGTCAATGCTTAGCGTTTTAGCTACCTGTTGATGCCAAGCAAATTCCTTTCCATTATCAGAAGTGATGGTTTGAAGAAACGGACTCCATTCTTCCAATAATTCATTGATGGCATCAGCCACTTCGCTGGCTTGTTTGGTTTCTACTTTCTTCATTTTCAACATGCCACTCGCCCTGTCGTTGCTAGTTACCATCGCTCCTTTCTGATTTTTTCCAATGACCAAATCTACTTCAAGATCTCCAAATCTTGACCTTTCTTCTACCACCGAAGGTCTGCGGTCTATACTTACTCTGTCTTTTATAATTCCCCTGCTATCTTTAGTAGCCCCTCTTTTGCGATACTTTCTGCCCTTTCTGCGGAGATGAGTATGTAACTCGCCCTGGTGTTTTTTGTCTTTCCATACATGCTGATAAATGCGCTCGTGAGAGACACAGTCTAGCCCTTCTTTTATACTGATGCCTACAATTTGCTCGGGGCTATAGTCTTCCTTTAGCAGGGTCTCGACATGGGACTGAATTCGCAAGGTGAATCGCTTTTTCTTGGGTTTCTTTTTTTGACGTTGAGCATACTTTCGATGCGCCAAATCATGCCTATAAACACCACTCCTCTGATCTTTATTACGCACAATTTCTCTGCTAATAACAGATTTATCTTTTGCTATGCTAGCAGCTATTTCACTTTGACTTTTTCCTTGTTGTAACATACACGATATCGCGTACCTGTGTTCTGTAGTAAGATGTGCCATTTGCAACTTTATTTTTCACGATGTGAGGGGGCAAATTAACCCTTACCAGCAAAGCAGTGAAAGAGAAAATTGCCCTTCTTTCCTGTTTTGTAATAGTGATAAAATCTCAAATCTAAAAGTTGCATTTATTAGTTGAATGTGAGACTGAATTGGACACTTGAATTCAAATAATGATCCCAAGACTTCGATATAAATTGTAACACATCATTTCCATCAGATTTTGGGTATGCATCTTTTCTAGGGTCTTGACTAGTTAAGACCCTAAATAAATTAGACTGTAGTACCTACTGTTAAGGCGAGAAGGAGTATGATTAGCAGTTTTTTGTCGAAAAAAATAGACTCGGTAGTTACAGAGCATTAAAAGAAGTACTGTAAATCACATTAGTTTTATTTTTATACCTTTGTTTGATGGCGGATTCATCTCGAATGAAGATTGATATGCATACGCATATTATTCCCGAAACGATTCCAAACTTTGCTGAGAAATTTGGTTATGGCGACTTCGTCTCTCTACTTCACCATGAGTCTGGTGTAGCAAGAATGATGAGAGGAGATAAATTTTTTAGGGAAATTCAGTCTAATTGCTGGGATCCAAAGGTCAGAATCGAAGAATATCAAGGATTTAATACCAAAGTACAGGTAATCTGCACCATTCCAGTTATGTTTAGCTACTGGGCAGAGCCACTTGATTGTCTCGATCTTTCAATGTTTTTGAATGATCACATTGCTGAGGTTGTGCATGACCATCCAAAGAGTTATATAGGACTGGGTACTGTTCCTATGCAAGACCTAGATTTAGCAATAAGGGAGTTGGAAAGGTTGGAGAAAATGGGGATGGCTGGCGTTCAGATCGGATCCAATATCAACAATCAGAACTTGAGTAAACCAAGGTTTTTTGAATTTTTTGAAGTTTGTGAGAGTCTGGATATGGCGATAATGGTACATCCTTGGGAAATGATGGGACGCGAGTATATGGAGAAATACTGGCTACCTTGGTTGGTAGGAATGCCAGCGGAAACGGCAAGGGCAGTAGCTTCTATGATTTTTGGTGGTGTTTTCGAAAGGTACCCGAAACTTAGAGTCTGTTTTTCTCATGCTGGAGGGTCATTGCTTGCTACGATCGGTAGACTTGAACATGGATTTAATTGCCGACCTGACTTGGTCGCTGTTCATAACAATGTAAATCCAAGGTCATACTTGGGGAAATTTTGGATAGACAGCATCACTCACGATGCAGACTATTTGAGGTATGCTATGAATCTGACCGGCTCCAATAGAATTTGTTTGGGATCGGATTATCCATTTCCGCTGGGAGACTTGGAAATCGGAAAATTCATTGAAGACATGGATTTGCCACAAGAAGATATTGACAATATTTTTTATCAATCAACGCTGGACTGGCTGGGATTGAGCCAAGAAAAAGAAAGAAATATTTTTGGAACGCTGTTTTCCAACAGTGAAGTTGTCTGAAAGTTAATGATGATTGGCGTTAGAGCACCTGTATTGAGCTGGTTATTACTACGCTTCACCAACTACCTTAATAGTAATAGAATGGTGTACCTTTTTATGTAAATCGAGAATGGCGGTGTATTCACCAAGTTCTTTGATTTTTGTTTCAAACGTGATCCTCCTTCTATCCACCTTGAAACCTTTGGTGGCTAATGCCTCGGACACCTGAATTGGTGTAACAGCTCCGAATATTTTACCGCTTTCGCCAGCTTTCGTCTTGATTTCAAGAGTTAAATCCCTGATTTTATCAGCTATTGCAGTTGCATCCTTTATAGCTTTTTCAGCTTTGTGAGATGCCTGTCTGATTTCTTCGTCTATTCTTTTCCTGTTAGCGTGACTTGCAATAATTGCCACCCCTCTTGGGATAAGAAAATTTCTACCATATCCAGGCTTAACGGCAACGGTGTCGTTTTTGTAACCCAGACCTTGAATGTCTTCTCTTAGTATAACTTCCATCTTGAGTAATTATTTAAGTGAATCTCCACCATAAGGCATCAATGCCAAGTGCCTGGAACGTTTGATCGCCTGAGCTACTTTTCTTTGATACTTCAAACTTGTACCCGTAAGTCTACGAGGAAGGATTTTTCCTTGCTCGTTCACAAATTTCAGAAGGAAATTAGGATCTTTATAATCTATGTATTTGATGCCATTCTTCTTGAACCGGCAATACTTATCCTTCTTTTGCTCCTTGTTTATAGGTTCATTTCGTAGTGTCATGCTACAGCCTCCTTTTTCTCTTCTTTCTTTTTATTGAACTCACCTTTTTTTCTGCGCTCATTGTATATAACCGCGTGCTTATCTAATGCGGTAGTTAAAAATCTCATCACTGTTTCATCTCTCCTATACTCTGTCTCAAGTTTGTTGATGGTGTCGGGTTCTGTTCGGAATTCAATCAGCCGATAAAAACCAGTGGTTTTGTGCTGAATAGGGTAGGCCAGTTTTCTAAGCCCCCAGTTCTCTTCGTTAATGATTTCGACACCATTATCGGTGAGAACCTTCTTGAATTTTCCAACAGTATCCTTCATCTGAGCTTCAGATAAAACGGGAGTCAAAATGAATACTGTCTCGTAATTCTTCTTCATGTTTTTAAAATAAGTTAAGAACTATTTCATAGTTTTTTTGAAATGAGGCGCAAAGTTAATTAATAATTGCAGATTATTAACCACTAATCAATGTTATTTCACCATAAAAGATTTGGTACCCATTAAGTAGCCATCAGTGTAAACTTCAATTTTGTGTTGACCACTTGCATAATCACTGCCTTTATCATAAAGATACGCTACCAACTGACTGTTTTTTTCGTAAAGGATTTCTTTTTTTGCAGTAAAGAACAGTTCACGTCCTTCAAAAGTGAAAGAACCTGATCCTCTTGTTACGTCAAAAAGTACATTGCCATCTGGAGCAACAACCCGCAGAAGCAACTCTTTTCCTTCAATGGGTGCGATTTGATTATCAAGTACTGTAAATTGAATCTTGAGCTTATTGATGTGACGATTTCGAAATTTCCCTTCTCTTTCCTTCCCATTGGCATTCACGGCAAAAACTTTTAAGTCATCTATCTCTAATCTAGCGGCTACTGCCACCTTTCTATCCAGCTCTTCCGTATTTTCTTGTAGTTTCTGTATGGACACATTTAGTTGATTATTTTCTACTTTTAAAGTAGTATTCTCTTCAGATAATTGCCCATTTACCTCTCGTAACTGTTCTATTTCCTGATCTTTCAGCACCAGAAGTTCTCTGTATCCTGATACTCTGTTGTTCAGCTTTTTGATTTGATTTTTTTGATTTTCACCTCTTATCAGCAAAGACTTCTTATCATTTTCAAGCTGTTCCTTCAAAGCCACGAGTGTATCTATGTCTCCACCTAATTCCTGAATGGTCAGAATGCGCTGATCCAACTCATTGGAAACAGAATCCAGCTTTAAATAAGTGTCCGAAATTTCTTGTTCCTTCCTCATCTGTTCCGATTTCAATTGTCTGTTTTGCCAAAAGAAAAACATGATTATTCCGACCAGAATTATTGCTATTGCAACAAAAATTGGAATTCTGCTTTTGTAAGTTTTGGGAGGGTCATTCTCTAACTCTGAACTAGGTACTTGGTCTTCTTCCATTGCAATGAACTTTTCGACTGCAAAGTTACCCAATCAATGCGGTTTTAAAAACGTAACGTGAAATGTTGTTTTAACATATCCGTCTTTGGAAAAATGAGCCCTGCTTGAAAAATGTCAACAGTCAGGTTAAACCGTTTATCGCTAATCAATGCTTTCCAAGTCCTTGTCATATCTTTTGACCAGTAAATGTCGTGGATCACAATGCACTTGGGAACTGAACCCTGGTTCATTATCTCATCAATTAATTTTTTGGTGACTACTCCTCGGTGATCAGCGTCTAAGAAAATAAAATCAGGGTCATACTGTATCAATGTAGTAGAAAACACTTTCTGAATACCTCCTTTTACTAACTTTAGGTTTTCTGGATCAAACTGCTGGAAGTTCGTTAGTGCCTGCTCCGCCAGAATGCTGGAACCCTCTATGGTAACAGTAGTCTTTGCTTTCGTTTCAGCCAAGTATAGTGTGTTGATTCCAAGCGAAGTTCCAGTTTCAAGGATTGATTCAGCATGTAAGTGATTAGTAAGCATGTGAAGAAATGCGGAAAATTTGGGCTTACTTAAGGAGGTTTTTGCAATAGAGCTGATTGTTTTACGCTGGATTTCATTTTTCTTGAAATCAAAAACATCGATGAGAAGATGATTTTTTAAAAGTTTTTTTCTGAGTGTTTCAATTTTTTTAAGTCGAAATTTTGAGGATGGTCGAATGACCTCGTTGTAAAACCCGTACACAAAGGGAGAGTGTAGAGAATACGCTCCCCTAGCCCTTTCAAGGTACTTGAGATATTGAAGTAAGGAATAAAGAGGAAAGCCTCTCAAAGATTTTCAATTCAATTTAAATGGGACAATCATAATAAACTCAGGAATTTTCACATCGAACATCTTGCCATCTACCATTCGTTCCATCGTATAAAAACCACTCATTTTACCGATCCCCGATCTGAGATTACATCCTGAGACGTATTGATGAACTTCTCCTGGCTCTAGGATGGGCTGTTTGCCAACTACCCCGTCACCATCCACTTCATGCTTTTGGAATGCCGAATCAGAAATGTCCCAATGCCTAGACCTTAGCTTCACCGTGTTGTTGCTATTATTTTCAATTGTAACTCTATACGTGAATACGAAATGTTCATGTGCAGGCTGAGAATGTGCAGGCTGATAATTTGTTTCAACAGAAACTTTGATTCCTCGGGTAACTCCAGTTATCATTGGGGGGACAATTTAAAATAAATTGAGTTTAAATTACTAACATTCAGGATTAAGTACTCAGAATAATGGACGTACGTATTGAGAGTGGCTGGAAAAAGCAGCTATCCGAAGAGTTTGACAAGCCCTATTTTGAATCACTCATTGAATTTGTGAAGTCTGAATATAGCTCGGTCGAAGTATATCCACCTGGGTCGTTGATCTTCAGTGCTTTTGACCACTGTCCTTTTGATAAAGTGAGGGTCGTTATTGTGGGGCAGGACCCCTATCATGGAGTTGGTCAGGCAAATGGGCTGTGTTTTTCCGTAGCCGATGCTATTAGGTTCCCTCCTTCGCTACAGAATATTTTCAAGGAAATTCAGGAAGATTTAAATCTTCCTTTTCCTAAATCAGGTAGCCTAGAAAGGTGGGCGGATCAGGGAGTACTGCTTCTGAATGCCACACTTACTGTACGCGCTGGGCAGGCAGGCTCGCATCAGAATAAAGGCTGGGAAGAATTTACGGATGCTGTGCTAAAAAAGGTGGCTGATAATAAGGAAGGGATTGTATTCGTCTTATGGGGGACCCACGCTCAAAGGAAAGGAGTTTTTATAGATGAAAACATACATTTGGTTCTAAAATCTCCACATCCATCACCTTTATCGGCGAATAATGGCTTTTTTGGGTGTAAGCATTTTTCTAAAACCAACCAATACTTACAGTCCAAGGGTTTTAAGACTATAAATTGGTAGCTTCGTTGCGGAAACCGACAGGATACGTATTGTTTGATTGAAGTAGGCATTTAATAAATAAAAGATTAGTCTATTAAAACAGTTTCATTTTCTTGATTAAACGATTGATTTACAGTAACTTAGTAGGATTATTAAAGTTAGAATAAAAATCAGATTATGGAGAAAAAGTATGAAAGCCTAACTCTTTTTGAGTTTCAGAAGAAATTTCCTGATAACGACAGTTGTCAAAACTTCCTGGCCGAAATGAAATGGCCCAATGGATTTAAATGTGAAAGGTGCCAAAACAACAAGTATTGCAGAGGGAAATTATTCCATACCCGGCAATGCACAAAATGTAGGTACCAAGCTACCCCCACAAGTGGCACTCTTTTCCACAAAGTAAAATTCCCAATGTTAAAAGCTTTTTATATCGTATACTATATGAGTACCAATAAACAAGGGATTGCATCAACAGAGCTAAGCAGAAAACTGGGGCTACGGCAAAAAACCTGTTGGCTGTTTCAACAAAAGGTAATGAAGGCAATGGTTAGCAGTGGGAAATACCCGCTAGTGGGTAAAGTAGAAGTCGATGAGACCGTTGTAGGGCAACAGGAAGAAGGCGTTGTAGGACGACAAAATAACCGAAAAAAGCAGGTTGTACTGGCTATTGAGAAGAAAGGGAAAGGAGTGAGCAGGATGTATGCCAGAGAGATTGACAATGCTGGATCCAAGCAATTGAAGCCCTTCTTCCAAGATCATATATCACCTGAGGCTACCATCAAAACCGATAACTGGAGGGGCTACATCCCCTTGAAAGAAAAATATCCTTACTTAATTCAAATCGAGAGTGGGAAGAAAGGTAAGAATTTCCCGGAATTGCACAGAACAATTATGATGTTCAAGGCATGGCTTAGAGGTATCCACCATTCAGTCGATAACCTTCAAGCATATATCGACCAATATTGCTATCGGTTCAACCGAAGCCAGATGAAAGGGGAAATATTCGATAACCTGCTAACTAAAATGGTGGTCCATCAACCATGCCCGTACAAGTGCATTCGTATTTATTAAATGCCTACTTCAATTGTTTGATTTAAAAATCAGTACCGCATTCAACTGAAACATTAATTTTGGGGTACTTAAGATTTTTATTTTGAAGTACTCAAAAATTCTTGCTTCTATCTAAACCGCTACGCTGGATTGTATCTTACATGACACTAATGCCAATTTAACTACAAAATATCACACATAGATTACTTCTTTCCCGCTTGTATGTCGTTTTAAAGGATATAGAACCGTAGCTATGGCTATGCTTATATTTTTTGCCTAATTCAAACAAAAAATAATTCAATTTAGTTAGCATATTCTATATATCAAATCGGTGTGAGTTAACAATATTGCGAATAAAAGAATGGAAGCATACCTAGAAACTACTAAGGAAATCTACAAGAAGGCCGCTGAAACACCTGATGTTGGACTTTGTTGCACTACGACACCAATTTGGGCTTTTCCAGGGCTGGATATTCCAAAGAAAATGAAAGAAATGAATTACGGATGTGGCAGTACAGTCCATCCAAGGGATTTGATAAATAATCCTGAAATTCTCTATGTAGGAGTAGGAGGCGGAATGGAATTGTTGCAGTTCTCTTATTTCAGCAGACAAAAAGAAGGGGTAATAGGAGTAGATGTCGTTGATGAAATGCTTAAAGCATCTAGGGAAAACTGTGAAGAGGCTGAAAAGATGAACTCATGGTTTCAATCTGATTTTGTAAGTTTAAGAAAAGGGGATGCTTTAAACCTTCCAGTGGATGACAAATCTATTGATGTAGCTGCACAAAATTGCCTCTTTAATATCTTCCATGAAGAGGATATGAAGCAGGCTCTAAAAGAAATGTACCGAGTGTTGAAACCTCATGGGCGTCTTGTCTTGTCAGATCCCGTAAGCGAAAATGTAATCCCCGAGAAGTTGAAAAATGATCCAAAGCTGAGAGGACTATGTCTTAGTGGCTCACTACCTCTGCAAGACTACATTGACATGATTACAGAGGTCGGTTTTGGTACCGTTGAGATTAGGGCAAAGCGACCATATCGAATTCTAGATCCTGGACACTACGGTACTGCTACACCAATTTATATTGAAAGTGTAGAAATATGCGCTATCAAAGATGCAATGCCTGAAGATGGACCATGTGTCTTTACGGGAAGGACTGCCATATATACAGGAAATACAGAATATTTTGACGATCATGGCGGTCACATATTGATGTACAATCAACCCTTATCTGTTTGCGATAAAACGGCTACAAATCTTGTAGCACTACAGAGAGGTGATATTTATGTAAGCGAAAGCACTAATTTCTACGATGGAGGTGGTGGTTGTTAATAACAATTAACCATTTTAAGTAGTTAACTTTGCATTCTGGGTCTGTAAACCGTGGCTGTAAACATGGCGAAACGTATTTTTCATGAGCAAAAAAGGTCGAATTTTAGTTGCCATGAGCGGTGGCATAGATAGCTCCCTAGCGGCAGTAATGTTGCATGAAGAGGGGTACGAAGTGATAGGTATGACCATGAAAACATGGAATTACCAAACTTCTGGAGGAAGTAAAAAGGAAACAGGTTGCTGTAGCCTCGATTCTATTAATGATGCGAGGAATATTGCTGTTAATCTAAGTTTTCCACATTATATCGTAGACATTCGGGAGGAGTTTGGCGACTATGTGATTGATCATTTCACCAGTGAATATTTGAATGGACGAACACCTAACCCGTGTGTATTATGCAACACACATATTAAATGGGATGCCTTATTAAGGCGAGCAGACAATCTTGGGTGTGATTACATAGCAACAGGTCACTATGCAAATATTCGCGAGGAAAACGGTCGTTTTACGATCTCTAGGGGATTGGATGGTTATAAAGATCAATCCTATGCACTTTGGGGCATCTCACAAGAAAGCTTAAGCAGAACCAAATTCCCATTGGGACACTTGACCAAGTCTCAAATCAGGGATATGGCTACCGAGAGAGGTTTTCATGAGCTGGTTCAAAAATCTGAATCTTATGAGATATGCTTTGTTCCAGATAATGACTATAGAGGATTCTTACGCAGGAGAGTAGAAGGGCTGAAAGAGGAAGTTGATGGTGGGGAGTTTATACTTGAAGGTGGATCCGTTGTGGGAACTCATGAAGGATATCCCTTCTATACAGTAGGGCAAAGAAAAGGACTTGGAGTGGCTTTAGGTTATCCTGTATATGTAACGGAAATTCAGAAAGATACAAATAGAGTTATACTTGGCACTTTTGATGAATTAAGCAGGGATGGAATGTATGTGAGGCAACTGAACATACAAAAATACTCTTCCATTGAAGGTGAAAGAAAAGACACCATAACTAAGGTCCGTTACAATGACAAGGGTACACCCGCCGTTATTGAGCAGGTTGGAGATACCATGAAAATCTTCTTTGGAAACGGAGTTAGTGCTATTGCACCTGGTCAGGCGGCTGTTTTTTACGAAGGAGACGATGTAATTGGCGGGGGATGGATTCAACAAAGTTTTCACCAGAAATTACAAAATTGAGAATAGTAATTGTTCTTTCTGGATTACTTCTCCTCATCTCTTGTCATGAACAAAGAGTAGCAAAGCCTAGAGCACTGGGTAAAGATTTTTATCCAATTGAAATAGGGCAGTATCGAATTTACGATGTCGAAGAAATTCAGTATAAACTGATAGGGTTTGACACCATCCAATATCAACTTAGGGAAACTTTCTTTGATTCCATCGTTTCGCTGGATCAGGTAAGCTACTTGATTAAAAGAGACAGAAGAGATAATCATGGAGACGTATGGGTTAGTGATTCCGTATGGGTAGCCACACCTACCAAGCATATTCTTTCCATCAATGAAAACAACATTCCATTTATAAAATTAACCTTTCCAGTAAAAGTGGGTGCTGAATGGGATGGAAACAGCCTGAATTCAAAAGGAGAAGGTACTTACTACTATCAATCTCTGAGTGAAGCAATAATTGATTCCATCGCAGTGGAAGATCATATCCGACTGATTATTGAAGATATTCCTAGAAATATTGTGAATCAAGATGAAAGGAGTGAAATTTATGCAAGAGGCATAGGCTTGGTACAAAAAAAATATTTGACATTAGGATTTTGTGCTGTCAATTGCACTCCACTGGGGGAAATTCAGGCTGGAAGGTTTTTAAATCAGATTTTAATTGAAATAGGGAATGAGTAAGATTTTTTTTATTCTGACAGGATTGATCATTTCATATTCTTCTTTTGGACAAGTAAATCGTTACATGATTTTCTTTTCTGATAAAGAAGGGGAGAGCTACCCATACTCTATAAACAATCCGTCAGAGTTTCTAACTGGGAAATCAATTGAAAGAAGGGCGAAACAAGGGATCGGAATAGAAGAGTCAGACCTTCCCGTGCACCCGAAGTATATAACCAATCTCAGGGATTTAGGGATAGAGGTGTATTTCACCTCTAGGTGGATGAATGCTGCGCTCGTTCAAACCAGTCAATCAGATATTTTCAACCTAGAAGCCCACGTATATATTGATAGTGTAGCTTTGATAGCTGAAGGTGAACGTCTTTCTACCAGCAAAATTGCAATCGAAATCTCAAACCCATTTGAAGCTCCACCTTCCGTTACATCAAACACAAGTTTGCAGTTATTGATGCTTCAAGCTGATGTTATGCATGCAGAAGGGATAAAGGGTCAGGGCATGTTGATAGCAGTCCTAGATGATGGCTTTCTTGGAGTGAATCGATTCCAACCATTTCAGCACCTGTGGGATGATGATCAAATAGTCGCGACAAAAGATTTTGTTGAAAATTCTGGTAATGTTTTTAGACTTGGAGATCATGGGACATCTGTTTTTTCAACCATAGCTGCGCAGTATCAAGATGTATTCTACGGAGTAGCCCATGAGGCAGATTTTATTCTCTGCATCACAGAAGACGGAGAGAGTGAAAATCGGGTTGAAGAATTTAATTGGCTTTTGGGAGCTGAATATGCAGATAGTTTGGGAGCTGATATTATTAATGGGTCTCTTGGCTATCGGACTTTTGACATTCCTGAACATAATTATTTTTACGAGGATTTAAATGGACAGACTGCCGTTGTGTCAAAAGCAGCTAGAATGGCCACTGACAAAGGAATGGTAGTAGTGGTGGCTGCTGGGAACAGTGGTAGTAATGCTCCTTGGCACTATGTTTCCCCACCAGCAGACGCTGATAATATTCTTGCTGTAGGGAGCGTCAATCCAGATTCCACATGGACGGCATTTAGTTCTTTAGGTCCTACTTCTGACGGAAGGATAAAGCCTGACGTTGCTTCTTTGGGAGTGAATACCGCTATTGTAAGCGGAAGCGGTGAAGTAACAAGGGGAAGTGGCACGAGTTTCGCTTCTCCGCAAATTGCTGGTCTGGTTGCTGGAATTTGGCAGATAAATCCTGCTTGGACGAACCTCGAAGTAATTTCTTCCTTAAAACAAGCAGGGCATAATGCCCACGATCCCGACACTTTCTTAGGGTACGGGGTTCCTGTCTATGCGCACGATGTGGAAGATACAGTCTTAAAACGAGGGTAAAATCCTAAGCGTTTCCGACATATTAGATGAGAACATATTGATTTACCCAAATCCCTTTCAAGGAGACAAACTATTTCTAAAAATCGATGACTCCCTTCTTGGGCATTTAGAACTGGGTATTTTAAATTCTGATGGGAAGTTGATTTTTAAAGAGTCAATCCAAGCGAGCCATTCAGAGTCGATTTTTGAATTTTCTTTAAAAGGCATAGAAGAAGGACTTCTTGAATTCACATAATAAGTGCAACACTCCTAAGTCAGCCAAAGGGTATACTCATGCTCTTTTTAACTGACGAGAAAAAAGGAGTAAAACATGAAGAGATATACCCATTTGACTGAACACGAAGGATACCACATTTACCTCATGAAGAAGCAAAATTACACACAGGCAGAAATCGCTGAAACCATGTGCAGAAGCAAGTCAACCATCAGCCGTGAAATTAAAAGCAATACGGGGGGTAACGGCTATCGCTACAAACAAGCCCACCGCTTTGCCCAAACGAGGCATAAGCAAAAGCCCAAGCACATCAAACTCAATGACGAGTTAAAGCTTCATATTCAACAAAAGCTCGCGCTGTATTGGAGTCCTGAACAAATTAGCGGTCGTTTAAGAATGGAGGGAAACATCAGTATTAGCACTGAATCCATCTATCGTCTAATTTTGCAAGACAAAGTAGTCGGGGGATCGTTGCATAATTAGTCAGCCCTTAAAAACCGACCTAACAAGTAAAAATATATTTCAAGCTGCCGCTCAGCGAACGTGAATCAACCTTGAATCAAATGGACCAAGGGCTTTTTACCAAAAAATGAACAAAAACGAGCTTTTTTAAGGCATAAATAGCAGACGTGACAAAAAACCAGCCACTTTCTCAAATTCCAGGCGCAAGCAGCCATGAGTACATTGATTTCATCGCCAACTTGTCCTTTCAGCCTATTTCTGGATAACCTAAAATCGGATTTCAAATGCCCAATAATGGGTTCTATGGCAGCCCGTCGCCTACACAATTTGCGTTTTTTATCTCTTTGATAACGATTGTCTTTTTTCAGGGCTTTGCTGGGCAAGATGATGGCCGTATCGCCTACTTGTTTAACCCCACAATAGCCTCTGTCGCAGACCGCTTGCTTGATGGGTTTTGTTCTGTTGCTATTGGCTTGTTTTATCGCATCGGGTAGGGTTTTTGCATCATGCTGGTTTTTCTTATGGCTGACAACGCCGACAATGATGTTGCTGTCTTTGGCCGAGACGATGGATACTTTGTTGCCGTATTCATAGCGTTTGTGCTCTTTGCCTTTGCCAATCGCATAAGCATGGGGTTCGTGCAGGGAATAAATTTTGTTTTTGTCTTTGGGTTGTTGTGCCAACACCCGCTGATAGAGCAAGAAGTCTGGCCGGTAGGTTTCAAGCAGTCCGTATTGGGGTAGTTTTCTTTGTAGTTCTCGGATTAAAATATGGGCAATGGTTTGCAATCGTTTCAATGCCTTTTTAGCGGATGCGCGCTTTTTAACATGGCGGAAGTGGCGAATGCGTAAGCGGCAGTTTTTAACTTCTTTTACAAAGGTTCTGCGCTGTTTGATGCCATGTTTTTTCGCCAATTTGTTGAGACGGTTGATAATTTTGATGGCTAGTTTAGAATCAGTGGGATAGGTGATGTTTTTTTCCTGTACGGTGGTGTCAATCAAAACAGTGTTTTCATTGGCTTTTTTGCCGTGCAACATCACACTCATCTTAAAAATGAGTTCAAAACCTGCGACACCGATTCTGTTTCTAAAATGCACCAGTTCGGTTGCATTGCAAGGCATGGCAGGGGTGTAGGTTGGATAACCGCAGAAGTATTGATAATACGGATTACGCTTGAACTGTAGGACCACATTCTCATCGGACAGGTCTTCCAGTTGTTTGAGTATCAGCAACCCGACCATTAAGCGTATTGGTTTTGATGGTCTGCCGTTATCGTGGCAATAGTGTTTGCTAAATGCATCCTCGAAGACCTTCCAGTCGATGACATTCGCTAATTGGATTAAAGGGTCTCGCTGGTCTAATTGAGAGAACAGCTCGGTGTGAAACAGATTTTGTTGCCCAGTATTTGGGGTTGAAGGAGTCAGCATAATTTTTTTAACCTAAACGACCAAAAAATAACGGTTATTCTAACATAAAGAGGTTGATTTGGTTAAGGGATTTATGTGTTTTATTGATATAAATCAACGTGGTTAGACGTTTTTAAGGGCTGACTAGCTGGATGATTATTGATCTGAACTAATAAAGATTCAAGCAGATTTTCGGTGTGTAATAAGTTCCGAAACCGCCAAATAGTGGAATGATCGGGTACTGCATCACTGAGACTCAAATCAATAAACCGGCGGAACATTAAATCTCGGGCTATCTGTTCTTCTAATGCTTCATCGCTTAAGTTATACCACGCCTGTAAAATCAATACCTTAAACATCATCAAAGGCGGGTATGCCGGCACACCGCGCTTGGAGGCATAAAGATGGCTGAACGTGGTTTCTATCTGTTTCCAATCGATAATCTCATGCACATCATGGGCTTGTCGGTTAGTAGCACGAAAGTATGAGATAATACCCGAAATTCAAAACGAGGCTTGTTCTGGTCTTATTTAGTCAACCCTAAAGAATCAAAATTAATTATGCTTATCTTCTTTCAGGGAGGTTTTTAGCATGATTATTGCTATATAAAATGACAAGGAATAGTTATAATATCAATCAAAACCTTGTCAAATGCAGTCAAAAAAGTCGAATAGAAATCAACTTAATTTTTTATCACCTACCTTAACTGAACAACTCAATTCCAGGCAAGAGCTTTATTTGTTGAGCCAACAGATAGAATGGTCATATTTTGAAGAAGCGTTTGGTTCGCTTTATTCAACTGTAGGTCGTCCAGCTCATTCTATTCGTTTGATGGTCTCCTTGTTGATATTAAAATCTCTTTACAATTTATCAGATGAGGTATTGGTGGAGCAACGGTGGGAAATGAATCCATATTTTCAATATGTTGGAGGCTTTGATTCTTTGCAATGGGGGCAACCATGTGCGGCAACAGATTTGGTACATTTCAGCAAGAGGATTGGAGAAGAAGGGGTAGAGAAGATATTGAAACATTCAATTGAGCTACACGGCAAGGATGCTAAGGACAAGCATGTAAGTGTAGATACTACTGTCCAGGAAAAGAGCATCACCTATCCCACAGATGCAAAACTTCATAAAAAGATTGTTGACAGCTGTATTTCTATAGCCAAGAAAGAAGGGATTAAACTACGACGCAGCTACGTTAGGACAACCAAAAACCTTGTCAGAGACACCTACAATGGGACTCACCCTAAAAGAAGAAAGAAAGCAAATGCAGCGCGAAGCGAAAACTCAAAACCATTGCTGGTCGGTTAGTCAGAGAATTAGACAGGAAATTACCTCATCAGCAACAAGAAGTAACACTGGCACTGTTCAAACGAGTACTTACACAAGAGAAGTGCAGTAAGAATAAAATTTACAGTTTACATGAACCTGATGTGTATTGCATCGCAAAAGGGAAGGCCCATAAGAAATATGAATATGGCTGTAAGGCATCAGTAGTATTGACACAAAACACGGGTATCATCGTAGGTGCGATGACTTTTGAAGAGAATATTTATGATGGACATACGCTAGATGCTGTATTGAAGCAAACACAACTACTGACTGGTAACTACCCGAAAACCGCCACAGTAGCTAGGGGTTACAAAGGGACTAACAAAGTTGAGAACACCTCAATCATCCGACCATCCAACTCATTAAAAAGAGACAATACCTATCAAAAACAGAGAAAACGAAAGCACTGTAGAGGTAGAGCAGCCATAGAGCCAATCATCGGACACTTCAAGCAAGATCATCGAGTAGCTATCAATTGCCTAACAGGGAAAACAGGAGATAAAATAAACTTCATCATGTCAGCCTGTGGGTTTAACTACAAGAAGTTGATGAAAAAACTAAGAGTAAATGCTCTTTGGCTCTATACAAAATGGGTAGTAAAGCTGAGGCGTCTAGTTGAATTAACCTCTTTCCATCAAAGTAGAATACAATCTCCATTGAAAATGAGTTTTTAAGGAACGACTATTTATGAGCAAACGTCAACAAAACACGCTGTTTATAGTGCTAGACGATCTGATATTAGCAGACCATCCCTATCGTAAGCTTGATGCTTTATTGTCATTCGATGAACTGGTCAAACCTTACGTTAATCTCTATTCGGTTAAAGGTCGCAAAGAAAAAGGGGGTTGCCTTTGGCTTACGCGCACTGGTTTTACAATTCATGGAAGATATGAGCGACCGTGAAATGGAACGTTTTTTGCAGGAGAACAATTCTGGAAAATGGTTTTGTGAATTGGTTAGGGGTTCTACTGGGAATCCTGTGGGTAGAGATTAAGTGTTCCACAATGAAACAGAATTGAAACGCGATAGTTTTCGAAGTTTCTAAATCCTCTGGCAGCCGATTTTATTGCCTGAATCTTTGAATTAAATCCTTCTGCGGTCGCATTGGTAATGCGATGTTTCAAGTAGGTCATTATGTTGTCGAGATGATTTTTTAGCATCTTGGCGACTGATATGACCGGCTTTAGACGTGAATGTGTCGCCCACCAGTACCATTTCTTAAAGAACGTTCGGGCTGGCTTATCATCGCAGTAAGTCCACAGGTCAAGTAGCGTCTCTTTGATCGCCCAAGCTCGGGCAACCTTCAATCCTTTTGATTGAAGGCAAGAAAAAGTGGCTTTATCTTTTTCACTCCAGTTCTTGGGATTGCGTAACCATGTATAGCGAGACCCGACCAAATCATCGATACCAGCGGCTCTTAATGTTTTATTTTCATTAGCAACTGACTTCGGCTCGATGAGCTCGTCGCACCGCGTCAACCATTTGTGTAAGGTAACTGACGATATGAAACTTGTCGTGAACAATGGTGGCGTTCGGTAAAGTCGCCTCAACTGCCGTCATAAAAGGAACCCACATATCCACGGCAACCGCCGCTACTTCATTGCGTCTTTGCTCGAGAAGCGTGGACAACAATGTGGTTGCCGATTCCTTCGTTCTATCTGCCACGACCTCAAGCACTCTGGACGCATTCAAATCATACAGCAGGCTGGCGTAGGATTGCCCCTTGTGGATAACTTTTTTCATCGATGCCAACGTGTTTCACTTCCTCAACAGAGCGTTTGTCCATCCCCCTTTTCACCGCTCGGGATTGAATATGATGCACCTCATCCCACGACAAGCCAAGTAGTTTTGCGACCTGTGTCTTGTTGCTACAAGCCGACAGCACATCAATAGCGAAACGCTTAAATAAATGCATAAAGCGTGCTTGCGTATCTGCCATAAGTACTTTCAGGCTTTTGATTCCATGCTCTTTACAATGAATACGCGGAACCTGAACGACCAAGTGCGTCTTGAATTACATCGTATCAATGTCGCCATGTATGCTACTCACGGTGGTCGTAATGCAGGTATTACACGCACCTTTCGTTCCCTTTGGCCAATCTATCTGGATGGTCATTGATTTGTCGGTCAGATCCGGCGTAATAGCCGTGATTCGCCATGGGTCACTGAGCCCCAAAAGCTGAGTAAACAATGCGGTATCTTTCATTTGAATATCTCCATAAAAAAATACTCTTGTACCACATTTTTTGATCATCGTTTGGCTTTTACCCATAGGAAACTCAGGAGAACCACGCTTTTTAACATGGCGGAAGTGGCGAATGCGTAAGCGGCAGTTTTTAACTTCTTTTACAAAGGTTCTACGTTGTTTGATGCCATGTTGTTTCGCCAGCTTGTTGAGACGGTTGATAATTTTGATGGCTAGTTTAGAATCAGTGGGATAGGTGATGTTTTTTTCCTGTACGGTGGTGTCAATCAAAACAGTGTTTTCATTGGCTTTTTTGCCGTGCAACATCACACTCATCTTAAAAATGAGTTCAAAACCTGCGACACCGATTCTGTTTCTAAAATGCACCAGTTCGGTTGCATTGCAAGGCATGGCTGGGGTGTAGGTTGGATAACCGCAGAAGCATTGATAATACGGATTACGCTTGAACTGTAAGACCACATTCTCATCGGACAGGTTTTCCAGTTGTTTGAGCATCAGTAGCCCAACCATTAAGCGTATTGGTTTTGATGGTCTGCCGTTATCGTGGCAGTAGTGTTTGCTAAATGCATCCTCGAAGACCTTCCAGTCGATGACATTCGCTAATTGGATTAAAGGGTCTCGCTGGTCTAATTGAGAGAACAGCTCGGTGTGAAACAGATTTTGTTGCCCCGTGTTTG
Source organism: Ekhidna sp. (assembly GCA_965261215.1). Taxonomy (GTDB): domain Bacteria; phylum Bacteroidota; class Bacteroidia; order Cytophagales; family Cyclobacteriaceae; genus Ekhidna. Next base: position 4,373,327 of record CBDHDT010000193.1, on the reverse strand, counting down.
GGGTAGATGGAGTCAGCATAATTTTTTAACTAAAACGACCAGAAAATAACGGTTATTCTAACATAAAGTGGTTGATTTGGTTAATGGTTTTGTTTGTTTTATTGATATAAATCAACCTGTTTAGACGCTTTTAAGGACGGACTAGATAAAATGGTTGACCATGAACCATGCCCGTACAATTTTATTCGTATTTATTACATGCCTATTTCAAATCTTTTATCTAAATACCACTTAGTTTTTGCACTTGATTGTTGAACCTACGTCATTACCTTTTGCTGAAACAGCCAACAGGTTTTTTGCCGTAGTCCCAGTTTTCTGCTTAGCTTTGTTGATGCAATCCCTTGTGTATTTGTACTCATATAGTATTAGGATATAAAAAGCTTTTAAGATTGGGAATTTTACTTTGTGGAAAAGTGTGCCACTTGTGGGGGTAGCTTGGTACTTACATTTTGTGCATTGACGGGCATGGAATAAGTTACCTTTGCAATACTTGTTGTTTTGGCACCTTTCACATTTAAATCCATCTGGTCATTTCATTTCGACTAGGAAGTTTTGACAACTATCGTTATCAGGAAATTTCTTCTGAAACTCAAAAAGGGTTAGGCTTTCATACTTTTTCTCCATAATTTGATTTTTATAGTAACTTTAATAGTCCTACTAACTTACTGTAAATCAATTGTTTAATCAAAAAAATGAAACTGTTTTAATAGACTAATCTTTTATTTATTAAATGCCTATTTCAAAAAATTGAAGTAGGCATTTAATAAATACGAATGCACTTGTAAGAGCATGGCTGATGGTCCACCATTTTAGTTAGCAGATATATCGAATATTTTCCCTTTCATCTGCCTGCGGTTGAACCGATAGCAATATTGGTCGATATATGCTTGAAGGTTATCGACTGAATGGTGGATACCTCTAAGCCATGCCTTGAACATCATAATTGTTCTGTGCAATTCCGGGAAATTCTTACCTTTCTTCCCACTCTTGATTTGAATTAAGTAAGGATATTTTTCTTTCAAGGGGATGTAGCCCCTCCAGTTATCGGTTGTGATGGTAGCCTCAGGTGATATATGATCTTGGAAGAAGGGCTTCAATTGCTTGGAGCCAGCATTGTCAATCACTTTGGCATACATCCTGCTCACTCCTTTCCCTTTCTTCTCAATAGCCAGTACAACCTGCTTTTTTCGGTTATTTTGGCGTCCTACAACGCCTGCTTCCTGTTGCCCTACAACCGTCTCATCGACTTCTACTTTACCCATTAGCGGGTATTTCCCACTGCTACCCATTGTCTTCATTACCTTTTGTTGAAACAGCCAACAGGTTTTTTGCCGTAGCCCCAGTTTTCTGCTTAGTTCTGTTGATGCAATCCCTTGTGTATTTGTACTCATGTAGTATAGGGTATAAAAAGCTTTTAACATTGGGAATTTTACTTTGTGGAAAAGCGTGCCACTTGTGGGGGTAGCTTGGTACCTACATTTTGTGCATTGACGGGTATGGAATAAGTTCCCTCTGCAATACTTGTTGTTTTGGCACCTTTCACATTTAAATCCATCTGGCCATTTCATTTCGGCTAGGAAGTTTTGACAACTGTCGTTATCAGGAAATTTCTTCTGAAACTAAAAAAGGGTTAGGCTTTCATACTTTTTCTCCATACTGTGATTTTTACTCTACCTTTAATAGTCCTACTAAGTTACTGTAAATCAATTGTGTAATCAAGAAAATAAAACTGTTTTAATAGACTAATCTTTTATTTATTAAATGCCTATTTCAAAAAATTTAATTTTCAGAAATCCATGCTAGGAGCAGTCGCGGAATGATCACAAACTTTTCAGACTTTCCTCAAGTGCTTTGATCTTTGCTTCTGCGTCAGCTAATTTTTTACGTTCGTTGGTTACTACCTGTTTATGAGCTCCCCTTATGAATCGTTCATTTGATAGCTTTTTCGCCACAGATTTTTTGAAGCCCATGGTATAGTTAAGTTCTTCTTCCATCTTTTTTCTTTCGGACCCAACATCAATCTTTTCAGAAGTAGGGATAAAAAATTCGTCTGACCCGATGACAAAAGTGAAAACATTTTTAGGCTTCTCCTCACATGATTGGACGGCAGATAGATTAGCTAATTTTATTAGAGAGTTTTCGAATGCTTTGACTGAGTCAGAAGACGAGAATAGTTCAAGTTTTTCTTTCGGGGGAATTCCTCTTGCGTTTCTGGCATTTCTAATTGAAGAGGTAATCTCAAAAAGCTGGTCCGCTTTATTCAGAACTTCTTCATCGTATTTCTCCATTCTTGGCCATTCTGCAATGACAAGTGCCTCATTTTCACTTCTGCTGTTTAGTTGATGCCAGAGTTCTTCGGTTATGAATGGCATGAATGGGTGCAGAAGCCTAAGCACTTTATCAAATAACTGAATGGTCTGTTCTAATGTTTTCGAATCGATCGGGTGACCATATTCAGGTTTGATCCATTCGAGATACCAACTACAGAAATCATTCCAAACCAGCTTGTAAGCCGTCATCAAAGCATCAGATATTCTACATTTAGAAAAATGATCCTCGCTTTCTTTTAACGCTTTTTGGCACCTGTTTTCAAACCAGCTAATAGCTTGAGAATTAATTTCTGGTTGCGTTTCATTCGAAACATCAAAACCCTTGACTAACCGAAAAGCATTCCAGATTTTATTAGAAAAATTTCTTCCCTGCTCACAAAGCTTCTTGTCAAATAATAAATCATTGCCTGCTGGAGAGCTAAATAGCATACCTGTTCTGACACCATCTGCTCCATATTCTTTAATTAGGTCCAACGGATTCGGAGAGTTACCCAGAGATTTTGACATTTTTTGTCGCTTTTTATCTCTGACAATTCCAGTCAGATATACTTTTTTAAAAGGCTTTTCGTCTAGGTATTCATACCCTGCAATGACCATCCTAGCTACCCAGAAAAAGAGTATTTCTGGAGCGGTGACAAGTGTATCGGTAGGGTAGAAAAAGTCTAATTCTGGATTTTTCTTTTTGTTTATTTTTCCTGTTCTTTCATCAAAAAAATTATCGTTAAACCCGTCAAAGGCTTGAATTGGCCAAAGATTAGATGATGCCCAAGTATCCAGAACGTCTTCATCCTGACGGAGGTCAGCTGCCGTAAGCTCCTGATTTTTAGTTTTTTTCTTAGCCAGTTCTACTGCCTGTTCTACATTTTCCGAGACCACAAAATCATGCTCTCCATGCCCATAATAGTAAGCTGGGATTCTCTGACCCCACCAAAGCTGACGTGAAATACACCAGTCCCTAACATTCTCCATCCAGTGATGGTAGGTATTCTTGAATTTTGAAGGGTACAATAAAATTTCGTCATCCATCACAGCTTCATGAGCTTTTCTGGAAAAATCCTTCATTTTTATAAACCATTGGAGAGAGAGTCTGGGTTCAACGATTGTATTGGTGCGTTCAGACCTTCCGATTTTCGTAATAAACTCCTCCTCACCTACTAAAAGGTCTGCCACTTTTAAGTCTTTAACGATCATCTTCCTTACTTTGAATCGATCCTCATCTACGTATTTATCCATTTCGCACTTCTCGTTCAAAGTCCCATCTGGGTTGATTATATCAATTATGTCTAGGTGGTGTCTTTTGCCAATTTCATAATCATTAGGATCGTGAGCGGGTGTGACTTTCAGACAGCCAGTGCCAAAATCCAATTCGACATAATCATCTCCAATAATTGGGATCTCCCTGTTTATGAATGGGACCAACGCTCTCTTGCCGATCAGGTGATTGAAACTGTCGTCCTTAGGATTGACTGCTATAGCCGTATCTCCCATGATGGTCTCAGGTCTTAGGGTTGCTATAGTAATAAACTCGTCAGAATCCTTTATTCGATATTTTACGGCATATAAAATGGATTTTTCACCGTCCTCATTAAAGATCACCTCTTCGTTTGAAATAGTGGTTTGAGCTTCACAATCCCAGTTAATCATTCGTAAGTCTCTATAGATGTATCCTTTATTGTATAAATCCACAAATACCTTAATGACTGCATCATAATAGTCCGAATCCATGGTAAAGGTCGTTCGCTCCCAATCGCAGGAAGCTCCTAATTTTTTCAATTGCTCAAGAATGATTCCTCCATATTTTTCCTTCCATTCCCAAGCATATTTCATGAATTCTTCTCTTGAGAGATCACTTTTCTTGATCCCTTTTTCGCGTAGCATTTTGACTACTTTGGCTTCTGTTGCGATGGAAGCATGATCTGTTCCAGGGATCCAACATGCTTCTTTTCCTTCCATACGAGCCTTTCGAATAAGAACATCTTGAATAGTGTTATTTAACATATGACCCATATGAAGGACCCCTGTCACATTAGGAGGAGGGATGACAATGGTGTATGCTTCTTTTCCAGCTTTAGGGCTTGCATGGAAAAAATTCTTTTCTAACCAATACTGGTACCATTTATCTTCTACGCTACTAGGGTCATATTGACTTGAGATGCTCATCTCTGGATTTTGCTAACTGTGATGTTTAAAAGTGCAAATTTATTTTTAATTACTCATTCCAATTGGAGCCTCGCTAATTATTTAGTACATCTCCCTAAAATCAGATAGCTTGCGTCTTAAAGTTTAACATGACAATTGATCCAAAACAGATTCCGATTTCTGAATTGCATAGTTACCTGCTGGGTGCAGTGGCTCCAAGACCAATTGCATTTGCGAGTACAATAGATAAAAGTGGAGACATCAATTTAAGCCCATTTAGTTTTTTCAATGTATTCAGTGCGCGTCCCCCAGTGATGATTTTCTCTCCAGCAAGGAGAGGACGGGACAATACAGAAAAGCATACCTATCAGAATGTAGTAGAACACCCAGAAGTGGTTATCAATGTGGTTTCTTATTCTATTGCCGAACAGATGTCTTTGTCGAGCACTGAATATGACAAAGGGATCAATGAGTTTACAAAGTCTGGTCTGACACCAGTGGAATCTAAGCGAGTAAAGCCTCCTAGGGTGAAGGAATCCCCAGTATCATTTGAATGTGAGGTGATGGAAGTCAGACCATTGGGGACACATGGTGGAGCGGGCAACCTCGTAATTTGTGAAGTATTACTCATGCATATAAATGACACGGTTCTGACCAACAATAAAATAGATCAAAACAAAATTGACCTGGTGGGTCGCATGGGCGGGAACTGGTATGCCCGAGCTTCTGGGAAAGATATTTTTGAAATCACAAAACCTCTGGTCACCAAAGGAATCGGCGTTGATCAAATTCCTTTGCATATTAGAAACAGTCCTGTTTTAACTGGAAATAACCTTGGTCAATTAGGTAATGTAGGACAAATGCCGACAGATGAAGAGGTGGAGCAATTTTCGAGCGAACCTGAGGTTAGTTCGATTTTGGACTCATTACGTGAAGATAAAGAGCGACTTCAGGAAGAACTCCATATCCTTGCTTCTAAATTTTTGCGTGAAGGAAATGTCCTAGATGCATGGAAAGCCCTATTGCAACACTGAATGAGTTAACAAACCAGATGGAAAGCAAACTGATCTTTTACACTCTAAACGTTCTTCCTTGAGGTCTGTTTTGGGAGACGGGTCTATTTGATCAAAGCTTGTTTCTTTTAGGTTGAGTAATTTTGTTGTTGAATAGCACATTGAACTTGGGTTAATTTATACCAATTGGATTATAAAAGGTGACATAACTAAGTATTTAGTTATGCCTTTTTTGTTGGAATTGGGCAAAAAAATATAAGCATAGCCAGTTACGGTGCTATGTTTTAACGAAATAGAAGCAGAAAAGAAACAATTTATGTGTGCTATTTTGTGGTCACATTGGTATTAAACTTCTTTTTTGTTGTAACCATTCTTAAAATTTGGAGTTTGATCACTGACATTGAGAAACGTACTTGATTTTGAACCAGCATGAAGCAGAAAAAAATGTCCACTAATCTTCAGGTTAATCATGATGAGTTTGACGAGGATTACCTCTCAACGTCATATGAGACCCCGATGCGTCCTGACGCTTTTGAAAGGGATGATGAATTAAAAGTTGAGCTAATTGCTAAGCACTTCAAAGAGATTATGCATATTCTCGGGCTTGATTTAGCAGACGATAGCCTTCAGGGTACGCCTAAGCGTGTAGCCACAATGTATGTCAAAGAAGTATTCAGTGGATTAAATCCAGATAATAAACCGCAGATTCGACTGTTTGACAACAAGTACAACTATGATCAAATGCTTGTTGAAAAGGAGATTACTTTCTACTCTCATTGTGAACATCACTTTGTCCCAATTTATGGAAAAGCTCATGTGGCATATTTCTCAAGTGGGAAGGTGATAGGATTATCCAAGATCAACAGAATTGTTCAATATTTCTCTAAACGCCCTCAGGTTCAGGAACGCTTGACGGTGCAAATTGCCAATGAGCTGAAAGAGATTCTTCAAACAGAGGATGTCGCAGTGGTAATGGATGCTTCTCATATGTGTGTTTCTTCCAGAGGTGTGAATGACACCAATAGCCGAACAGGTACTGCTTATTTTGATGGAAAATTCAAAAAACAGGATGTTAAAGAGGAATTTTTAAACTACATCAATACGAAATCTGCTGAGCTTTAAGTCCATTTTTGTAAATGGATTATAAAGTGGGAAATAACTAAACTGAATTATATTTTTGTTTGAATCAGGAAAAAAGTAGAAGCATGGTCATAGCTACGGTGCTATTTTTTAACAAAATACAAACAGAAAAGAGACAATTTATATGTGATATTTGGTGGTCAAATTGGTACTATTTAGGTTTTCGAAGAAAATCCAATAGCCTACCTTTGCCGACTATTTTGGAAATCATTTAAAAAATTATGGATAAAGTCATCTATTTAGTGCCTGTACTTGGGCTTCTTGGACTCCTTGTTATGATCATCAAATCCAAGTGGGTGAATAAGCAGGATGCTGGTGATCAAAAGATGCAGGGTATTGCAAATCACATTAGGGAAGGAGCCTTGGCATTCCTTAGTGCGGAATATAGAGTCCTCACCGTTTTTGTGGTATTAGCAGGGATTCTTTTAGGACTTATTTCTTCCCTTGTAGAAGCCACACACTGGTTTATTATTATAGCTTTCATCATTGGTGCTTTCTTTTCAGCTCTCGCAGGGAATATAGGAATGAGAATCGCCACTGCAGCGAATGTACGAACCACCCAAGCGGCTAGGACAAGTTTACCGCAAGCACTTAAAATTTCATTTACTGGCGGAACCGTAATGGGATTAGGGGTTGCAGGTCTTGCTGTTTTCGGGTTGAGTTTCGTCTTCATTGTCCTGTTCCAGTGGTTTATGGGTGGAGTGTGGACGAATACCGATCAAATGACAATGGTCTTAGAAGCACTGGCTGGATTTTCCTTAGGTGCAGAATCCATCGCATTATTTGCTCGCGTTGGTGGTGGTATTTACACCAAAGCGGCAGACGTTGGAGCTGATCTTGTAGGGAAAGTGGAAGCAGGCATTCCAGAAGATGATCCCAGAAACCCTGCCACTATCGCCGATAACGTCGGAGACAATGTGGGGGATGTGGCCGGAATGGGGGCTGACCTTTTTGGATCTTATGTTGCTACCGTTCTTGCTTCCATGGTATTGGGAAATTATGTCATCAGGGATATGGGAGGATCAATCAATGATGCTTTTGGAGGAATCGGACCTATTTTGTTACCGCTGGTAATAGCTGGGCTGGGGATTGTTTTTTCCATTTTAGGAACTTTTTTCATAAAAGTGTCAAGTAACGATGCAAGAGAACCTCAAGTTCAGGCTGCTTTGAATAAAGGAAACTGGAGTTCGATTCTATTTACTGCGATTGCGTGTTATTTCTTGATAGATACGTTTCTTCCAACATTTATATCTATGAACTTATTCGGTGAAGGCATTCAAACTGTATCCTCATTAAGGGTGTTCTACGCAGTGCTTGTAGGATTAGCCGTCGGAGGCTTAATATCTTATTTCACTGAATACTATACAGGTCTTGGAAAGAAGCCTGTTTTAGACATCATAAAAAATTCATCCACTGGAGCTGCTACTAATGTGATATCTGGTCTCTCCACTGGTATGATCTCAACTTTCGCTCCAATATTATTATTTGCAGGAGCTATATGGGGAACTTATGAGCTGGCAGGGTTTTACGGTGTAGGTATCGCTGCTTCTGCCATGATGGCTACTACGGCTATGCAGCTGGCAATTGATGCTTTTGGACCTATAGCAGATAATGCAGGAGGTATAGCAGAAATGAGTGAACTCCCAGAGGATGTGAGAGCAAAAACGGATATTCTGGACTCAGTGGGTAACACCACAGCAGCCATTGGGAAAGGGTTTGCAATTGCTTCTGCCGCACTGACGGCCCTTGCGTTGTTCGCTGCGTATGTCACGTTTACAGGAATAGATGGAATTAATATATTTAAAGCAGATGTTCTTGCAGCTCTTTTTATTGGAGGAATGATTCCTGTTGTCTTTTCAGCCCTTGCTATGAGGTCAGTGGGTAAGGCTGCCATGGAAATGGTAAGAGAAGTAAGAAGACAGTTTAAAGAAATTCCAGGAATCATGGAAGGAACAGGTAAACCTGATTATGGAAAGTGTGTGGATATTTCTACTAAAGCAGCACTCAGAGAGATGATGTTGCCAGGAGCAATCACTATTATTGCTCCTGTACTAATAGGTTTTTTGATGGGACCTGAAGCACTGGGAAGCTACATGGCTGGTGTGGCAGTATCAGGAGTACTTTGGGCTATTTTTCAAAACAATGCAGGTGGAGCATGGGACAATGCCAAGAAAGCATTTGAAGCGGGTGTGATGATTGATGGTGAAATGACCTACAAAGGATCAGAAGCTCATAAAGCAGCCGTAACAGGGGATACCGTAGGAGATCCATTTAAAGACACATCGGGTCCGTCTATGAATATCTTAATAAAACTAACTTGTTTGGTGAGCTTGGTAATAGCTCCAATCTTGGGTGAAATATATGGATGTACCCCTCATGAGGCATCTGAATCGAAAGAAGTTATTTTGGATGAAAAAGACATACCCGAAATTGAAAAATTCAAAATACAGACAAGTATTGTTGAATAACAGATAATACCAGTTTGACCACAAAATATCGCGTAATAAATATAAATCGTTTCTGTTTTGCTCGTATTTCGTTAAAAAACAGCACCGTAGCTATAGTTATGCTTATGTTTTTTGTCTGATTCAAACAAAAAATAATTCAATTCAGTTATATCATATTTTATAATCTTATTGACCTGAACCCGATTTAGAAAATGTCTAATTGGCTAGTATTTGCAGGATCATATTTAAATGCAGGTTTTTTCGGGAAGAAAGAATAGGCCATTAGACCAGAGCTTAGGTTGGCAATAAAGTTGGTGAGTGACCTGTGTCTGGGATGGTCTATTTGACAAATGTTCTTTAGTTCATCATTTACTGTTTCTGTAACCGACCTTTTTCTGAGCACGATTTTGTCTTTGAGTTCCATCAGCGTATTCTTCATATTATTGCGAAGACTAGTGATCCAATGAAGACCATCCATAAAAAGCACTTGTGTTAGTTATTGAGAGATATACCCTTTGTCTGCATACAACTTTCCCTTTAGGGCTTTGATGAAAGATGGGTTTTTTAAAGGTTCTCGATCATCAATATTGCCAGGGGTGATCACAAAATTGAGAAGTTCCCCTTTGTCATTAATGACTATATGTAGCTTAAAACCAAAGAAATAACCCATTGTAGACTTGCCTACTTTGTTCAATCCTTCAAAAACCTTATTCCTTTTTATCCTCTTGTGTTTACCTACCCGAATTGGAGTTGAATCAATAAAAGCAATACCGGTACCATCACCCATACAACAAGTTTTTAGCAATAGAGACCTAGGTAAGGTTGCTCCTTACATCCATTCCAAAAATCTATTATAGGATACTGCTTCACCGAATAAATGGTCCATATGTTTTTGGACATAATGAATATAAAAGTGTTTCATATTTCTGAACCCTCCAGAGTGGAACCTAATCATGCTAGTGATTACTTCGCTACAGCTCATCTTGGGCTTTCTATTAGGTTTGTTGCCTACAAGGTGCTTTTGGATAGATTTTTCTAATTCCAGACAGCATTCATCAACACAATAGAAAAATTCAGTAATTTTATTGTCAGATAAGACGATGTATTTTATGTGTATATATTTGAATTTCAGATACTTAAATATAAACACATACACTGGTTTTATCTATTCCTAATTCCTGTTTAGCACTCTTTAATTGAACTATTTATTAATCGGGTTCAGGTTATTGGTATAAGGGGGGTTCTAAAAGACATAGGCTCTCCTGATTTTCCTATGGGCAAAAGCCAAACAATGCTCAAAAATGTGGTATTTGAATTCCCCATACAAGAGTATTTTTTTATGGAGATATTCAAATGAAAGATACCGCATTGTTTACTCATCTTTTGGGGCTTAGCGACCCATGACGAATCACGGCTATTACGCCGGATCTGACCGACAAATCAATGACCATCCAGATAGATTGGCCAAAGGGAACGAAAGGCGCGTGTAGTACCTGCAATGCCCTTTGTTCGGTTTACGACCACCGTGAGCAACGCACGTGGCGACATTGATACGATGCAATTCAAGACGCACTTGGTCGCTCAGGTTCCGCGTATTCATTGTAAAAAGCATGGAATTAAAAGTCTGAAAGTTCTTATGGCAGGTACGCAGGCACGCTTTACGCATTTATTTGAGCGTTTCGCTATTGAGTCGTTCCTTAAAAACTCATTTTCAATGGAGTTTGTATTCTACTTTGATGGAAAGTGGTTAATTTAACTAGACGCCTCAGGTTTACTACCCATTTTGTATAGAGCCAAAGAGCATTTACTCTTAGTTTTTTCATCAACTTCTTGTAGTTAAACCCACAGGCTACCATGATGAAGTTTATTTTATCTCCTGTTTTCCCTTTTAGGTAATTGCTAGCTACTCGATGATCTTGCTTCAAGTGTCCGATGATTGGCTCTATGGCTGCTCTACGTCTACAGTGCTTTCGTTTTCTCTGTTTTTCATAGGTATTGTCTCTTTTTAATGGGTTGGATGGTCGAATGATGGAGGTGTTTTCAACTGTGTTAGTCCCTTTGTACCCCCTATCTACTGTGGCGGTTTTCGGGTAGTTACCAGTCAGTAGTTGTGTTTGCTTCAATACAGCATCTAGTGTATGTCCATCATAAATATTCTCTTCAAAAGTCATCGCTCCTACGAGGATACCCGTGTTTTGTGTCAATACTACGGATGCCTTACAGCCATATTCATATTTTTTATGTGCCTTTCCTTTTGCGATGCAATACACATCAGGTTCATGTAAACTGTAAATTTTATGTTTACTGAACTTCTCTTGTGTAAGTACTCGTTTGAACAGTGCCAGTGTTACTTCTTTTTGCTGATGTGGTAATTTCCTGTCTAATTCTCTGACTAACCGACCAGCAATGGTTTTGAGTTTGCGCTTCGCTACATTTGCTTTCTTTCTTCTTTTAGGGTGAGTCCCATTGTAGGTGTCTCTGACAAGGGTTTTGGTTGTCCTAACGTAACTGCGTCGTAGTTTAATCCCTTCTTGGTTGGCTATAGAAATACAGCTGTCAACAATCTTTTTATGAAGTTTTGCATCTGTGGGATAGGTGATGCGCTTTTCCTGGACAGTAGTATCTACACTTACATGCTTGTCCTTAGCATCCTTGCCGTGTAGCTCAATTGAATGTTTCAATAGCTTCTCTACCCCTTCTTCTCCAATCCTCTTGCTGAAATGTACCAAATCTGTTGCCGCACATGGTTGCCCCCATTGCAAAGAATCAAAGCCTCCAAAATATTGAAAATATGGATTCATTTCCCAGCGTTGTTCCACCAATACCTCATCTGATAAATTGTAAATAGATTTTAATATCAACAAGGAGACCATCAAACGAATAGAATGAGCTGGACGACCTACATTTGAATAAAGCGAACCAAATGCTTCTTCAAAATATGACCATGCTATCTGGTGGCTCAACAAATAAAGCGCTTGCCTGGAATTGAGTTGTTCAGTTAAGGCAGGTGATAAAAAATTAAGTTGATTTCTATTCGACTTTTTTGACTGCATTTGACAAGATTTTGATTGATATTATAACTATTCCTTGTCATTTTATACAGCAATAATCGTGCTAAAACTCTCCCTGAAAGGAGATAAGCATAATTAATGTTGATTCTTTAGGGTTGACTATATACACACAAAGACTACAGCCAACTGCTCACCTAACTGCCTAACTGTTTGATTAAAACATCCAAAATCCTTTCATAATACCGCTTTTCTCGGGAAAGGTCTGTCTGAAAACCCTCAATTTTACCAGTGAAGACCTACTGCACCCCTTAGTTCTGGTCAAAATGCCGACTAACCAGCCCCATATACCTAGTCGATTAGATAGGAACTGACATTATTATCCTTTAGCAACTCTTTGTATCTGAAAATCCAGTTGACTTCGGATTTTAGGAATCTTATTGTAATGCCATTAAGATAAGCTATATTTCACTGATATTTAGTACATTATCACCAATAAAAGCAACCCCCAGAAGTAGGAACTTTTGAGGGTTTCAAAACAGAAATTTTAAATGAACTCAAGTTAACCATATCCAATGAAAAATTTATTGCCAGCAGTAGACTTTTTGGCAATCGCCTGAAAAGGGAGAGGTCTCTTCCTTTTCACTTACTGGTGTTTTTCATTCTTCAGAAGACTAATCAAAGCCTGCAAGTTTGTCTGGATGATTTCTTCGACTTCCATGAGTTGCAGTCTGTTAGCAAAAGTGCTTGCACACAAGCCAGAGCCAATCTCTGTCCCAAAGTGTTCAAGCGGTTGAACCTCTTGATAGTCCGCTTGTTTTACGCATCGACCAAAATTAAAAGATGGAAAGGCTTCAGGGTGCTGGGGGTAGATGGCTCTACACTCCAATTGCCCGACAACCACCCCTCACTTAAGCCCTGGTTCAGCAGCCATTGTTTTGGACCTAAAAAGGATGCCGGTCATTGGATGAGTCGTATTTCATATCTCTACGATGTGTTCAATGGGCTGGTCATAGACGCACAAATGGGGAGTTACACCTCTTCTGAGTCGGTTTTATGCCGCCAACATCTGCCTTTTGTCCAAAAAGGAGACCTGCTCCTTTTCGGTCGCTATTATGCTTCCTGTGAATGGATGTTCCTGCTAACTGCCAAGAGCTGCCACTTTGTTTTTCGGATGAAGGATAACTGGTGGAAATGTGTCGATCAATTTGTGAAAACAGGGCTTAAAGAACAAGAGGTATGCCTTCGGTTGCCCAAAAAGTCACATCACTTGTTGAAAAAATACCCGCACCTGAACAAAGACCTCAAAGTCAGGTTGATCCGGAAGGTAGGCGGTGAGGGCAAAGTACAGGTGTACTGCACTTCCCTTATTGATACCCAAATATATACCCACCGGGCCATTACTAACCTCTACAAGCAGCGATGGGGAATAGAAGAAGTTTACAAACTGATCAAGGCAAGGTTGGAGGTAGCCGACTTCTCAGGTAAAACCGCCTGGGCTATCCAACAGGATTTTTATGCTAAATCCATGCTCATATCTCTGTGCAATGCCTTGTGTTTTGATCTCAAACCCAAGAAGACCAAAAAGCCTTCTGCTAAAAGAAAATCTAAAGAAAGAACCCCTGTTATCAATCGTACCTACGCACTACATCATCTCCGTGAAATACTCAAGAAAATAACTCTTTCAGCCGAAAAACTGAATGACTGGATCAAAACTTACTTAAAACGGGTGGAAGAGTTTGTAGAATACTCTCGCAAAAGTCAGGCTAACCAAAGGAAAATCAAACCTTTAAGCAAATATTCCATGAATTATAAACACGCTTAATCCCTTATCTTAAGGGCATTAATTCGTATTTATTAAATGCCTACTTCAAAAAATTTAATTGACTTAGGTGTTTACTAACTAATATTTTTAATGTAACAGGGTTGAGCAATAACCATACGGTTTATTATTTTATCAAATATGTTTTCGCTCATAAAACTTCTATTAAACCTATAACAGTATTCGTCTATATAATCTTGTAAATTCCATACATGATGATGTACACCTCTTAACCATCCTTTAAGATTCATTATAACTCTGTGCAATTCAGGAAAATTACCTCCTTTATCTCCTGAGTATATCTGTGTCAGGTTTTTAAAATCTTTTTTCAAGGGCTGATATCCCGTCCATTTGTCAGTTGTTATTTTGGCTTCAGAAGCAATATGATCTTTCATGAACTTACCTAAATTTTCTGCACTTGCACTCTTTATTACTCTTGCATAAAGCCGACTAACTCCTTTTCGTTTTTTCTCAATACCTACAAGTACAAGTTTTTTGTTTTTGTTCTTTCTTCCTCTAACTCCCTGCTCTTGCCCTCCAAATACGGTTTCATCAACCTCTACATTATCTTTCATTGGATTGTTCTTTTAGAGTAGCTGGGTAGTTGCAAATGAAAAAGTGGCTCGTGAGGACACGAACCACAACTTAGTTATATTTTTTTGTTCAAGATGACTGTGCCATTAATTGTTTTTAACAACATTGGCGGGCATTAGGGTTTAAACTTGGTTTGCAGACTGTAGGCTTAGCAAATAACTCCAATCGGATGGTAGCGTCAGCGAAGAGCACATCTTCAACACTGAAGTTAGACGTACGCACTTCTAAATCTCCATACTCAAAAAATATTTCAGCTTCATCATCCATTGGCTTCAGGGCAGCTACCTTATCGAATATGTCGAGTGCTTTTTGTGCAGACCATGACCTTCTCATTTCCTCCAATGGATTGACCATTAGTTGTACGATAGTTTGTTTGTAACTATCAGGATTACCGCCACAGTCGACTGATTCGACAGTGACATTTTTCACTTCTGTGATGTGGAAGGTAGGTTTAATGAACTTTCCACTTTCGATTTCAAATTCCAATCTCAGGTCGGGATTTTCCTTTAGAACGTTTAAAAATTCTGATGTTTTCATATTGATTGTAAAATCACGATTAAATTTGCTCAACTTTTTAATTGCGATGTAAATTTTGTATTTTGGTCAAAAATATAAAAATTATGGATGCTAAGCAAATAAATAGTCGTTCCTTAAAAACTCATTTTCAATGGAGTTTGTATTCTACTTTGATGGAAAGAGGTTAATTCAACTAGACGCCTCAGCTTTACTACCCATTTTGTATAGAGCCAAAGAGCATTTACTCTTAGTTTTTTCATCAATTTCTTGTAGTTAAACCCACAGGTTGCCATGATGAAGTTTATTTTATCTCCTGTTTTCCCTTTTAGGTAATTGCTAGCTACTCGATGATCTTGCTTCAAGTGTCCGATGATTGGCTCTATGGCTGCTCTACGTCTACAGTGCTTTCGTTTTCTCTGTTTTTCATAGGTATTGTCTCTTTTTAATGAGTTGGATGGTCGAATGATGGAGGTGTTCTCAACTGTGTTAGTCCCTTTGTACCCCCTATCTACTGTGGCGGTTTTCGGGTAGTTACCAGTCAGTAGTTGTGTTTGCTTCAATACAGCATCTAGCGTATGTCCATCATAAATATTCTCTTCAAAACTCATCGCACCTACGATGATACCCGTATTTTGTGTCAATACTTCTGATGCCTTACAGCCATATTCATATTTCTTATGTGCCTTTCCTTTTGCGATGCAATACACATCAGGTTCATGTAAACTGTAAATTTTATTCTTACTGCACTTCTCTTGTGTAAGTACTCGTTTGAACAGTGCCAGTGTTACTTCTTTTTGCTGATGTGGTAATTTCCTGTCTAATTCTCTGACTAACCGACCAGCAATGGTTTTGAGTTTGCGCTTCGCTGCATTTGCTTGCTTTCTTCTTTTAGGGTGAGTCCCATTGTAGGTATCTCTGACAAGGTTTTTGGTTGTCCTAACGTAACTGCGTCGTAGTTTAATCCCTTCTTGGTTGGCTATAGAAATACAGCTGTCAACAATCTTTTTATGAAGTTTTGCATCTGTGGGATAGGTGATGCGCTTTTCCTGGACAGTAGTATCTACACTTACATGCTTGTCCTTAGCATCCTTGCCGTGTAGCTCAATTGAATGTTTCAATATCTTCTCTACCCCTTCTTCTCCAATCCTCTTCCTGAAATGAACCAAATCTGTTGCCGCACAGGGTTGCCCCCACTGCAAAGAATCAAAGCCTCCAAAATATTGAAAATATGGATTCATTTCCCAGCGTTGTTCCACCAATACCTCATCTGATAAATTGTAAATAGATTTTAATATCAACAAGGAGACCATCAAACGAATAGAATGAGCTGGACGACCTACAGTTGAATAAAGCGAACCAAATGCTTCTTCAAAATATGACCATGCTATCTGGTGGCTCAACAAATAAAGCTCTTGCCTGGAATGGAGTTGTTCAGTTAAGGGCATCTCTAAAAACTGGATATTCTCCCGATTTATTTTTATGACCTGTTTTTTTAAGATGACCTACTTTGTTCTTTTTTAGTTCATTTTTTATTCGACTGATTATCAGTTACTTATGAATTTATCCATTGCCTATCGAACGCATGTTCCCTCATAATGAAGCGGTCAATTGAATTTTTCTGAACATATTAATAAGTTAGATTCATCAGACCAATGACCGTATCGGCTCTTGATTTCCCTACTTTTTTGTAGTACATGCTTCCCATACTGTTTTCCATGAAACCAAAAACATGCTCCACTCTTACGCGTACTTTTGATTTTCTTGTATTACTTTCCTTTTGTGTATCGGTCAACGGCTTGTTTTTGTAGCCCTTCTCATGTATTTGATCTTTAACTTGATGTTTCTTGAGTATTTCTTGCTGGTCTGCATAAGCACTGTCGGCATACAGTTCCTGTGCTTTGTCTTGTTTTTTGTCCAACAGGGCATCAAGTGCCTGTGAATCATGTACCGCTGCATCGGTAATTTCATAGCGTGCTATCAATTTGCTACCTGCATCCACCTTGGCGTGATTTTTATACCCATAATAATGCTGATTATTTTTCTTTGTCCGACGTGCATCAATGTCCTTTTGACGCTTTTTATTGGGCTCATCTCTCCATAGACTTTCTCCCTTACCCTCTTTTATTTGTTGGTTGTTCTCCCTGATGTTGCGTTGGCGGGGGGCTTCTACAAAAGAGGCATCTATTATTTTGCCTTCATTGACCATAAGCCCTAACTTTTCCAATTGACTCTGAAATAGCTCGAAAAAGGATTTTACTAAATGCAAGTCGGTCAGAGGTTCACTAAACAACCATATCGTGTTGCTATCTGGTATGTCATCTGCAATGGTGAGGTTGAGAAATCTCATAAAACTCATCCTGTCATTGATTTGATATGCTGCTTGATCATCAGAGAGGTTATAATATCGCTGAAGAATCAATATTTTGAACATTAACACATAATCATATGGGGGACGTCCTCCCTTTCCTTTTGACTCTTTGATCAGGTGCTTTTCCAGTAAAGAACGGAAAATTTCAAAATCAATTCCACCGTTTAATCGTTGCAGGGGATTTCCCAACTGGCTCAGTTTGGACAAACGAATGTCTTGATCAAAAAAACCGTAATCTCTGTGACGTTTAAATTGTTTCATTTCCTAGTCTAACTCTTTTAGCTCAAAAAACATACTAATACAGATGTTTTAGTTTTTAGAGATGCCCTTTAATACCGAATTGATCACACAATGTCACATATAAATTGTTTCTTTTTTGCTCGCATTTCGTTAAAAAATAGAACCATAGTTATGGCTATGCTTATGCTTTTTGCCTAATCCAAACAAAAAAATAATTCAATTTATTTATGTCATATTTTATAATCAAATTGGTATTACTGTCTTTTTCCGCGATTGCGATGTCATCCCCGTACTCAAATCTCCATGTATACCATATACACTGCGGTTTTCCGTTCGGGACTTCCGTTGCACTCACGAAAAAAAATCTGGTTAATAGAGGTGCCCTTAAGAAATTAGCAAAATCTGTCATAATAAATAGGGTAAGCTTCAGAAGCGTCACTAAAATTTTAGTATAGTCTACTTAACTAGTTAAACCCTATACACAATCTTCTATTGCAACGGTCTTGCTCTGTACGTATAATTGAGTTGAAAACTCTTTCTACAAGATTTACAAAACCAGCACTGGGGTTCATTTTCACTATGATCATTTTTTGGAAGAGGTGAACAACTGCAATGAGGACAGAGGGTATCAGTAGTATGTTTCATGTTGCTAGTATAACCATTTCAACTGTTTTAACCACTACCCAACCTTCTATGGCAACGGTCTTAAATGGATTAAGATTGAAAAGCTTTCAGCCACTTGTGCTTGTTGGCTTCTACGCTGTAATCCTTTTCTACAGTTTTTCGTCCTGCTTTTCCTAATTTCTTTCTTAATTCTTTGTTCTCAATGAGAAGAGAAAGTTTTTCAACCCACTCTTCCTCTGAGCTTGCGAGGAATCCATTCTCTCCATCTTGGATAATGTCTGAATTGACCCCCACTGGTGTCATAATGGTGGGGATTTCCAGAGCCATGTATTGGAGTCCTTTTAACCCACATTTTCCTTTGGACCAATCATCATTGGGTAAGGGCATGATTCCAATATCTATTTCACATAAATCGGCAATTTCTGTGTCTTTTTCCCATGGAAGACCCTTGATATTGAGGGTATTATTTTTATAATTTCCGTTCCCAATCACTTTGAAAGTAACCAGCTCACCAAACTTTTTTTTAATCACTTTTAATGGGTCAATAGCACTTTCGAAGTGCTTGATGGTTGAGAAGCTACCAGTCCATCCGATACAGATTTTTTCATTTTTTTCGATTTTAATCCTTGAATCCCTATTCAAATCAATTGTGGTTGGAATGACCATAACATTATTGTTGAATTGCCGGGCATAATTGGCTAGGTATTCATTTCCAGCTATTATGAGATCACAGTAAGAAATGATTTTCTTGGTTTTGGCTGGATTCTTTAGCTTTTGGAAGAATGATGGATTGGGACTTTTATCGTTAAGCCAAATGGCATCATCAAAATCAAAAATCAATTTGGCGTTGGTCAAACTGAATAGCTTTTCAAAAAAAATGCCGAAAAAGAAAGCATCTCGATATATGAAGATATAATCGAATCCATTTGCACGAAATAAATCTTTTGTCCGAATCCATATCGCAGACAACCCAATCATTATTTTGGGAATACAATTCCCCAGACCATAGAATATTTCATCCTGTCTTGAGCTAAGTATGTTAGAACAAGAGATATCCAACCCCTGCTGTTTTAGATAATCAAGGTACAGTTCATATCGAAATCGTTGTCCTGGTGAGCGATCTTTTCTATGCAAGGTGAGGACGAGGATTTTTGGCATCAGTCTTCCAGCCAAACTGGCGGTAGTTTTTCGGTAATTTCAATATTCTCAAACTTCTCGCTCTTTTTCACACCAGTGGACTTTGCCCAGCTAACCATTCCTTTCAGTCCATCAGTGAGTGATGTTTTGCTATACTCACCGAATACTTTTTTTATTTTGGAGTGATCAGAGCACGCATGAACAACCTCGTTTCTTGCATCCAAAAATCGTAGCTCTCCATCAATCCCCATGGTCTTCATGACTTCAGTGGCAAGTTCTTTGATAGCGTAATCTTTATCTGCACCTATATTGTAAATTTCACCATAGCATTCTTTGTGATCTACACAATTAGCGATGATCGGAGCTATATCTCCAACGTAGGTAAATGCTCTTGTTTGATCCCCGTCTCCGAAAATAGTCAGCAGTTCACCTTTCATAAGTTGATTCATAAAGATGCCTACTACGTTTCTATAGCGATCCCCAAGGTTTTGAAATTCACCATAAACATTATGTGGACGAAAGATGACATAGTCCAGTCCAAACATTTTACGTGAAACTTTTAGATCCATTTCAACAGCCAGCTTGGCTATCCCGTACGGATCTTCTGGAGCAGAAATCATATCTTCTCTCATGGGTGGAGGTAAGACGCCGTATGTGGCAATGGAAGAAGTGAAAACAAAACATTTTATTTGATGCTTGATTGATTCATTGATCAAGTTTACACTTCCTGTCAGGTTGTTGGTGTAGTTGAATCGTTTAATGAAGTGGCTAAGCCCTTCGGCAGCATATGCAGCAAGGTGATATACATAGTCAATTTCATAATCATTAAATACTTGTTCGAGTAGAGCATGATCGGAGATCGATCCTTGAATAAAGATTGCCTGATTTGGGATGTTCTCTTCAAATCCTCCACTGAGATCATCCAAAACAATCACTTGTTTACCAGAGGATAGTAAACATTGAGATACATGGGTACCAATAAATCCTGCACCTCCAGTTACCAAGGAATAGAACACTTATAATCTTTTCGCCTTTTGAAGATGCAAGCTAACACAATCGGGAAGAGTATGCAGTACTCCTCCGTCATTTCGTTGAACTTCATCTAAATTATTTGTTTGAAGTAGGCATTTAATACATAAAAGATTAGTCTATTAAAACAGTTTCATTTTCTTGATTAAACGATTGATTTACAGTAACTTAGTAGGATTATTAAAGTTAGAATAAAAATCAGATTATGGAGAAAAAGTATGAAAGCCTAACTCTTTTTGAGTTTCAGAAGAAATTTCCTGATAACGACAGTTGTCAAAACTTCCTAGCCGAAATGAAATGGCCAGATGGATTTAAATGTGAAAAGTGTCAAAACAACAAGTATTGCAGAGGGAAATTATTCCATACCCGGCAATGCACAAAATGTAGGTACCAAGCTACCCCCACAAGTGGCACTCTTTTCCACAAAGTAAAATTCCCAATGTTAAAAGCTTTTTATATCGTATACTATATGAGTACAAATAAACAAGGGATTGCATCAACAGAGCTAAGCAGAAAACTGGGACTACGGCAAAAAACCTGTTGGCTGTTTCAACAAAAGGTAATGAAGGCCATGGTTAGCAGTGGGAAATACCCGCTAATGGGTAAAGTAGAAGTCGATGAGACCGTTGTAGGGCAACAGGAAGAAGGCGTTGTAGGACGACAAAATAACCGAAAAAAGCAGGTTGTACTGGCTATTGAGAAGAAAGGGAAAGGAGTGAGCAGGATGTATGCTAGGGTGATTGACAATGCTGGCTCCAAGCAGTTGAAGTCCTGCTTCCATGATCATATATCAACTCAGGCTACCATCACAACCGATAGGTGGAGGGGCTACATCCCCTTGAAAGAAAAATATCCTTACTTAATTCAAATAGAGAGTGGGAAGAAAGGTAAGAATTTCCCAGAATTGCACAGAACAATTATGATGTTCAAGGCATGGCTTAGAGGTATCCACCATTCAGTCGATAACCTTCAAGCATATATCGACCAATATTGCTATCGGTTCAACCGAAGCCAGATGAAAGGGGAAATATTCGATAACCTGCTAACTAAAATGGTGGTCCATCAACCATGCCCGCACAATTTTATTCGTATTTATTAAATGCCTACTTCAATAATAAATAAAAGATTAGTCTATTAAAACAGTTTCATTTTCTTAATTAAACAATTGATTTACAGTAACTTAGTAAAATTATTAAAGTTAGAGTAAAAATCAGATTATGGAGAAAAAGTATGAAAGCCTAACTCTTTTTGAGTTTCAGAAGAAATTTCCTGATAACGACAGTTGTCAAAACTTCCTAGTCGAAATGAAATGACCAGATGGATTTAAATGTGAAAGGTGCCAAAACAACACGTATTGCAGAGGGAAATTATTCCATAAAAACCTGTTGGCTGTTTCAACAAAAGGTAATGAGTCAGCCCTAAAGAATCAAAATTAATTATGCTTATCTTCTTTCAGGGAGGTTTTTAGCATGATTATTGCTATATAAAATGACAAGGAATAGTTATAATTTGAATCAAAACCTTGTCAAATGCAGTCAAAAAAGTCGAATAGAAATCAACTTAATTTTTTATCACCTACCTTAACTGAACAACTCAATTCCAGGCAAGCACTTTATTTGTTGAGCCAACAGATAGCATGGTCGTATTTTGAAGAAGCGTTTGGTTCGCTTTATTCAAATGTAGGTCGTCCAGCTCATTCTATTCGTTTGATGGTCTCCTTGTTGATATTAAAATCTATTTACAATTTATCAGATGAGGTATTGGTGGAACAACGGTGGGAAATGAATCCATATTTTCAATATTTTGGAGGCTTTGATTCTTTGCAATGGGGGCAACCTTGTGCGGCAACAGATTTGGTACATTTCAGCAAGAGGATTGGAGAAGAAGGGGTAGAGAAGCTATTGAAACATTCAATTGAGCTACACGGCAAGGATGCTAAGGACAAGCATGTAAGTGTAGATGCTACTGTCCAGGAAAAGAGCATCACCTATCCCACAGATGCAAAACTTCATAAAAAGATTGTTGACAGCTGTATTTCTATAGCCAAGAAAGAAGGGATTAAACTACGACGCAGCTACGTTAGGACAACCAAAAACCTTGTCAGAGACACCTACAATGGGACTCACCCTAAAAGAAGGAAGAAAGCAAATGCAGCGAAGCGAAAACTCAAAACCATTGCTGGTCGGTTAGTCAGAGAATTAGACAGGAAATTACCTCATCAGCAAAAAGAAGTAACACTGGCACTGTTCAAACGAGTACTTACACAAGAGAAGTGCAGTAAGCATAAAATTTACAGTTTACATGAACCTGATGTGTATTGCATCGCAAAAGGGAAGGCACATAAGAAATATGAATATGGCTGTAAGGCATCAGTAGTATTGACACAAAATACGGGTATCATCGTAGGTGCGATGACTTTTGAAGAGAATATTTAGTCGTTCCTTAAAAACTCATTTTCCATAGAGTTTGTATTCTACTTTGATGGAAAGAGGTTAATTCAACTAGACGCCTCAGCTTTACTACCCATTTTGTATAGAGCCAAAGAGCATTTACTCTTAGTTTTTTCATCAACTTCTTGTAGTTAAACCCACAGGCAGACATGATGAAGTTTATTTTATTGAAATAGGCATTTAATAAATAGTCGTTCCTTAAAAACTCATTTTCCATAGAGTTTGTATTCTACTTTGATGGAAAGAGGTTAATTCAACTAGACGCCTCAGGGTTACTACCCATTTTGTATAGAGCCAAAGAGCATTTACTCTTAGTTTTTTCATCAACTTCTTGTAGTTAAACCCACAGGCTGCCATGATGAAGTTTATTTTATCTCCTGTTTTCCCTTTTAGGTAATTGCTAGCTACTCGATGATCTTGCTTCAAGTGTCCGATGATTGGCTCTATGGCTGCTCTACGTCTACTGTGCTTTCGTTTTCTCTGTTTTTCATAGGTATTGTCTCTTTTTAATGGTTTGGATGGTCGAATGATTGAGGTGTTTTCAACTGTGTTAGTCCCTTTCTAACCCCTATCTACTTTGGCGGTTTTCGGGTAGTTACCAGTCAGTAGTTGTGTTTCCTTCAATACAGCATCTAGCGTATGTCCATCATAAATATTCTCTTCAAAAGTCATCGCACCTACGATGATACCCGTATTTTGTGTCAATACTTCTGATGCCTCACAGCCATATTCATATTTCTTATGGGCCTTTCCTGTTGCGATGCAATACACTTCAGGTTCATGTAAACTGTAAATTTTATTCTTACTGAACTTCTCTTGTGTAAGTACTCGTTTGAACAGTGCCAGTGTTACTTCTTTTTGCTGATGTGGTAATTTCCTGTCTAATTCTCTGACTAACCGACCAGCAATGGTTTTGAGTTTGCGCTTCGCTGCATTTGCTTTCTTTCTTCTTTTAGGGTGAGTCCCATTGTAGGTGTCTCTGACAAGGTTTTTGGTTGTCCTAACGTAACTGCGTCGTAGTTTAATCCCTTCTTTCTTGGCTATAGAAATACAGCTGTCAACAATTTTTTTATGAAGTTTTGCATCTGTGGGATAGGTGATGCGCTTTTCCTGGACAGTAGCATCTACACTTACATGCTTGTCCTTAGCATCCTTGCCGTGTAGCTCAATTGAATGTTTCAATATCTTCTCTACCCCTTCTTCTCCAATCCTCTTGCTGAAATGTACCAAATCTGTTGCCGCACATGGTTGCCCCCATTGCAAAGAATCAAAGCCTCCAACATATTGAAAATATGGATTCATTTCCCAGCGTTGTTCCACCAATACCTCATCTGATAAATTGTAAATAGATTTTAATATCAACAAGGAGACCATCAAACGAATAGAATGAGCTGGACGACCTACAGTTGAATAAAGCGAACCAAATGCTTCTTCAAAATATGACCATTCTATCTGGTGGCTCAACAAATAAAGCTCTTGCCTGGAATTGAGTTGTTCAGTTAAGGTAGGTGATAAAAAATTAAGTTGATTTCTATTCGACTTTTTTGACTGCATTTGACAAGGTTTTGACTGATATTATAACTATTCCTTGTCATTTTATACAGCAATAATCGTGCTAAAACCCTCCCTGAAAGGAGATAAGCATAATTAATGTTAATTCTTTAGGGGTGACTAGTTATGATGGACATACGCTAGATGCTGTATTGAAGCAAACACAACTACTGACTGGTAACTACCCGAAAACCGCCACAGTAGATAGGGGTTAGAAAGGGACTAACACAGTTGAGAACACCTCCATCATTCGACCATCCAAACCATTAAAAAGAGACAATACCTATGAAAAACAGAGAAAACGAAAGCACTGTAGACGTAGAGCAGCCATAGAGCCAATCATCGGACACTTGAAGCAAGATCATCGAGTAGCTAGCAATTACCTAAAAGGGAAAACAGGAGATAAAATAAACTTCATCATGGCAGCCTGTGGGGTTAACTACAAGAAATTGATGAAAAAACTAAGAGTAAATGCTCTTTGGCTCTATACAAAATGGGTAGTAAAGCTGAGGCGTCTAGTTGAATTAACCTCTTTCCATCAAAGTAGAATACAAACTCTATGGAAAATGAGTTTTTAAGGAACGACTAATGAAGGCCATGGTTAGCAGTGGGAAATACCCGCTAATGGGTAAAGTAGAAGTCTATGAGACCGTTGTAGGGCAACAGGAAGAAGGCGTTGTAGGACGACAAAATAACCAAAAAAAGCAGGATGTACTGGCTATTGAGAAGAAAGGGAAAGGAGTGAGCAGGATGTATGCCAAGGTGATTGACAATGCTGGCTCCAAGCAATTGAAGCCCTTCTTCCAAGATCATATATCACTTCAGGCTACCATCACAACCGATAGGTGGAGGAGCTACATCCCCTTGAAAGAAAAATACCCTTATTTACTTCAAATCGAGAGTGGGAAGAAAGGTAAGAATTTCCCGGAATTGCACAGAATAATTATGATGTTCAAGGCATGGCTTAAAGGTATCCACCATTCAGTCGATAACCTTCAAGCATATATCGACCAATATTGCTATCGGTTCAACCGTAGTCAAATGAAAGGGGAAATATTCGATAACCTGCTAACTAAAATGGTGGACCATGAACCATGCCCTTACAATTTTATTCGTATTTATTAAATGCCTACTTCAAAAGAACATTTTCATTTCTATTGAGTATCTTTTCATAAAAAATACACTTGTACTACATTTTTTAGCATTGTTTGGCTTTCCCCCATACGAAATCCAGAAGACCTCTTTTTTTGAATATGAAAAGTAGCTCGTTTTGTTGAGCTATTTCGCACTGCTTTTTCCTTGATTGAGCATACAGGAAATGGTGTACCTTTGTTCTTCGGTAAGGTATGGTATTTACTTGGAATAATTAACAATTTTATGTTTATTGATTTGAATTTTATTTTGTCCGTAAAACAAAAGCAGAAAACAGGAATACCCCTGTTTTTATACCTTATCTGTGATACTATCTCCTCAACGCTAAACACAGAATTCATATACCTGAATGATGGTGAATATGGAATCAATCTCATTCAACCTGTTATTTAGTAAATGACGACATATTTACGGATTTTGAGCTATGCTCGGCCGGTTGGTCTGCTGGCACCTCAATATTTAATCTATACTTTTCTTCACATCATTTTCAGCATTGTGAATTTCGTTGTAATGATCCCCTTGTTAAATATATTATTTGGGATCGTAGAAGTGCAAGAGTTTTCAGAGCCAGAATTCTCACTTTCGATTTCTTATTTTGTCGACTTATTCAATTATTACTTCCATTCCATTATAGAAGATCACGGTCGTATTTACGCTCTTTACTTTGTCTGTGCCATGATCGTTGGAGCCACCGTGTTCTCTAACTTATTCAAATATCTTTCAAATATTGTACTCGCTTTGATCCGAATTAATGTCATTACGAATTTGAGATTTAGGTTCTTTGACAGACTGCTTGGATTCGATTTGCAATACTTTACATCCAGCAGGCGGGGCGATATCATTTCACGAGGGACGGCGGATATTCTGGAAATCGAAAATTCGGTAGTGAGTACTTTTACGGTAATCATAAAAGACCCATTGATGATCATTGCGCTTTTTATTGTATTGTTTAGAATGAGTGCCGAACTTACGATGTATACGTTGATTCTTCTCCCTGTCTCGGGTCTTCTTATCTCTCAGATTGTAAAACGTCTTAGGAAAAGTGCTTCAGGTATGCAGGAATCTCTTGGTCAGATTAGCAATGTCCTTGATGAAGCGTTAGGCGGGATGAGAGTAGTGAAGGCGTTCGTTGCGGAAGAATACATGCGCAACAAGTTCAAAAATAAGATCAGGCAATATGCAAAATTCAATTTCTCAATAGCCAAAACATATAATCTGGCCCCTCCTACTTCTGAAATCCTAGGAGCTGTCACTTTAGGGCTTTTACTTTTGCTCGGAGGGCAACTTATTTTTAATAATGAAGCTACATTGACAGCCGCAGAATTCATTGGTTTTGTTGTCCTGTTCTCACAAATTCTGGCTCCTGCAAAATCATTGTCAAATTCATTCAGTAACATCAATAAAGGCATCGCCTCAGGTCAGAGGGTATTCAAGCTCATTGATCAAAAAGCCACCATTTCATCAAAATCTGATGGATTGGAATGCTCGGAAATCAAAGACACCATAAATTTTAAAAGTGTATCGTTTGCTTATGAAGAAAAGCAAGTACTTGAAAATATAAATTTTGAAATTCCCAAAGGAAAAATTGTGGCACTTGTCGGTCCTTCTGGAGGGGGTAAGTCTACCATAGCAGACATGGTTCCAAGATTTTATGATCCAAATGAGGGAGAAGTCCTTTTAGATGGAAAAAACATGAAAGATTTTAAAACTTCAAGTTTGCGAAAAATGATGGGTATTGTAACTCAAGAATCCATTCTTTTCAATGATACAGTATTTAATAACATCTCTTTTGGAAAGCCGTCAGCAAGTAAAGAACAAGTCGAAGAAGCCGCTAAAGTTGCTAATGCTCACGATTTTATAGAAAAATTAGATGACGGTTATGACGCTTTAATTGGAGAAAGGGGTACCAAGCTGAGTGGTGGACAAAGACAAAGATTGAGCATCGCCCGTGCCGTATTAAAAAATCCTCCTGTTCTCATAATGGATGAAGCCACCTCTGCCCTTGACTCAGAATCAGAAAAGCTGGTGCAGGATGCAATCCATAAGCTTATGCAAAACAGAACTACTCTTGTAATTGCTCACCGCTTGAGTACTATTCAAAATGCACATATGATAATTGTCATCAAGGAAGGAAAAATTATCCAACGAGGTACACATGCGACCTTAATGAAGGAAGGTGGTGTGTATAAAAAACTGACCGAGATGCAATCATTCTGACAGGAATTCATAGGTTAATGCTGAATTCCCTAACTTTCCCCCCTCGTCAAAAATGGAAATGAAAAAATTTAAACTTATCTTCCATATCAGCTATGTCATCATTGCAATGATGACACTCTACTTATCGATTGACATTTTGATGAATACTGAGACCTACCTTTCCAAGATCGAATTACTTGCGTATCGCAAGTACCTTGCATATACCATGATGATATTCTTGGGACTTTCTCTCATTATGATCGTTGAGTTTATCCTGGAAAGACTTAATGTTTACCAGATAAAGGAGGGAGTTGAAGAGTTGGAAGATGAAAATGTAAGACTGAAAGCTAAATTGTATGATCAATCCGAAGAGGAAGAGAGGGATGATGATGACGAGGAAAATGATTAACTTCTTCTGACAATGCGGGATTTGATCACTAAAGAGCTCACAGAAGCTCAGTGCGTTCTTTCCAGTTTTTTACAAGATGAAGGGTGCATAAAAAAAATAGAAGAGGCAGCTTCACTAATGGCTGACGCAATTAAGAAAGGAGGAAAAATTCTTTCTTGCGGGAACGGGGGTTCTCACTGTGACGCAATGCACTTTGCCGAAGAATTAACTGGAAGATATCGTGAAAATAGAAAAGCCCTCCCAGCCATTGCAATCTCAGACCCTGCCCATATTTCATGTGTGTCAAATGATTTTGGATACGATTATATCTTTTCTAGGTATGTGGAAGGGTTAGGAAAACCAGAAGATGTACTTCTTGGTTTGAGTACGAGTGGCAATTCTCAAAACATTTTGAATGCATTTGAGACCGCAAAGAAGACGGGGATGAAAACGATCGCATTGACAGGAAAGGACGGAGGGAAGTTAGGTGCTTTGGGTGATATCGAAATACGAGTCCCACACCACGGCTATGCAGACCGTATACAAGAAATTCATGTTAAAGTTATTCATATCTTTATGATGATAATCGAAAAACTGACCACCGAATAGATGCTCGCCAAAACGTATGGAAGTGCCGTATACGGCGTGGACGCATTTAAAATTACCATTGAAGTCGATGTGGGACAAGGCACCAAATTTTTTATGGTAGGTCTGCCTGATTCCGCAGTGAAAGAGAGTGAACAACGAGTAGAATCGGCAATTAAAAACTATGGATATCGCATGCCTCGCCAAAAGGTCGTGGTAAATCTCGCCCCTGCAGACATTAAAAAAGAAGGCTCTGCGTATGACCTTCCTATTGCTCTAGGGATTTTGAAAGCCTCCGAACAAATCATTGGAGAGGAGTTGGAAGATTACGTAATTATGGGTGAACTCGCCCTAGATGGTGAACTTAGACCAATAAAAGGATCCTTACCTATTGCCATTGAAGCTAAAGAAAACGGATTCAAAGGACTCATCCTTCCTAAAGAAAATGCTTCAGAAGCTGCCATTGTAGATGGATTAGACGTCATAGGGGTGGAAAATATGAAGCAGGCGATATCACATATTGAGAAGGAAGAGGTCATTCAACCGACTGTTTATGATACCCGAGACGTATTCTTTCATGACATGAATAGCTTCGCTTCTGACTTTTCGGACGTGCAGGGGCAGGAAAATATCAAGAGAGCAATGGAAATTGCTGCTGCTGGCGGTCATAATGTAATCATGATTGGTCCACCAGGTGCAGGAAAGACCATGTTAGCTAAAAGATTACCCTCCATTTTGCCTCCTCTCTCTCTGCATGAAGCCTTGGAAACAACCAAAATTCACTCTGTAGCAGGAAAACTGGGTACTGATGCGAAACTTATTTCTAGCCGACCTTTTCGGCAGCCACACCATACTATTTCTGATGTAGCATTAGTAGGAGGTGGAGGAATCCCACAGCCGGGGGAAATTTCTTTGGCAAATAATGGAGTTCTTTTTCTAGACGAATTACCAGAGTTCAAACGAGCGGTGCTGGAAGTCATGCGTCAGCCACTGGAAGAAAGAAAAGTCACGATATCTAGGGCCAAAGTATCCGTTGACTATCCATCCAGTTTTATGTTGATAGCAAGCATGAATCCGTGTCCATGTGGTTATTATAACCATCCAGAAAAGGAATGTGTGTGTGCACCAGGGGTTGTGCAACGATACCTCAATAGAATCAGTGGTCCCCTCCTCGACAGAATTGATCTACATGTGGAAGTGACTCCTATCTCATTTGATCAAATGACCATGAATAGAAAATCAGAATCAAGCGAAGAAATTCGGGGACGTGTCATAAAAGCAAGAGAAATACAAGAATTACGATTTAAAAATCAAGAAGGAGTTTTCAATAATGCCATGATGAGCTCCAACATGGTGAAAAAAGTTTGTCAGATTCATGAAGCGGGCAAAACACTATTGAAGACCGCCATGGAAAGATTGGGACTCTCTGCAAGAGCATATGACCGAATTTTAAGAGTATCCCGAACCATTGCCGACTTGGCCCAAGCCGAATCAATAAGTATTGAACATCTGGCGGAAGCGATTCAGTATCGCAGTTTAGATAGAGAAGGTTGGGCAGGATAGCCAGTTCAGAATGTTGCTCTGCCTTCCAGTCGCGTTTCACTGTATCAATCCAAGACCCTTGCAAAAGGTAGCACTGAGTCCGTTGATTCTTGAACTGTGAACTTTTTGCTCTCCAATAGGTCTGAACAGACCTATTTCTTCTTGTGCTTCCTTATTTTTTGTTGTCTTTTACTGAATTGGACATAACTATATAATAATTTAATTATAAAATTAGTCTAACTACTTAAGCGTTTCAAGACTCTCTGGCATTTCGATAACCTGAACCTGATTCATAAATAGTTCAATTAAAGAGAGATAAACAGGCATTAGGAATAGATAAAACCAGTGTATGTGTTTATATTTAAGTACCTGAAATTCAAATATATACACATAAAACACATGGTCTTATCTGACCATAAAATTACTGCATTGAAATAGGTATTTAATAAATACGAATAAAATTGTACGGGCATGGTGCATGGTCAACCATTTTAGTTAGCAGGTTATCGAATATTTCTCCTTTCATCTGACTGCGGTTGAACCGATAGCAATATTGGTCGATATATGCTTGAAGGTTATCGACTGAATGGTGGATACCTCTAAGCCATGCCTTGAACATCATAATTATTCTGGGAGATTCTTATCTTTCTTCCCACTTTCTATTTGGATTAAATAGTCAACCCTAAAGAATCAAAATTAATTATGATTATCTTCTTTCAGGGAGGTTTTTAGCATGATTATTGCTATATAAAATGACAAGGAATAGTTATAATATCAATCAAAACCTTGTCAAATGCAGTCAAAAAAGTCGAATAGAAATCAACTTAATTTTTTATCACCTACCTTAACTGAACAACTCAATTCCAGGCAAGAGCTTTATTTGTTGAGCCACCAGATAGCATGGTCATATTTTGAAGAAGCGTTTGGTTCGCTTTATTCACATGTAGGTCGTCCAGCTCATTCTATTCGTTTGATGGTCTCCTTGTTGATATTAAAATCTCTTTACAATTTATCAGATGAGGTATTGGTGGAACAACGGTGGGAAATGAATCCATATTTTCAATAGTTTGGAGGCTTTGATTCTTTGCAATGGGGGCAACCATGTGCGGCAACAGATTTGGTACATTTCAGGAAGAGGATTGGAGAAGAAGGGGTAGAGAAGCTATTGAAACATTCAATTGAGCTACACGGCAAGGATGCTAAGGACAAGCATGTAAGTGTAGATACTACTGTCCAGGAAAAGAGTATCACCTATCCCACAGATGCAAAACTTCATAAAAAGATTGTTGACAGCTGTATTTCTATAGCCAAGAAAGAAGGGATTAAACTACGACGCAGCTACGTTAGGACAACCAAAAACCTTGTCAGAGACACCTACAATGGGACTCACCCTAAAAGAAGAAAGCAAGCAAATGCAACGAAGCGAAAACTCAAAACCATTGCTGGTCGGTTAGTCAGAGCATTAGACAGGAAATTACCTCATCAGCAAAAAGAAGTAACACTGGCACTGTTCAAACGAGTACTTACACAAGAGAAGTGCAGTAAGCATAAAATTTACAGTTTACATGAACCTGAAGTGTATTGCATCGCAAAAGGAAAGGCACATAAAAAATATGAATAGGGCTGTAAGGCCTCAGTAGTATTGACACAAAATACGGATATCATCGTAGGTGCGATGACTTTTGAAGAGAATATGTATGATGGACATACGCTAGATGCTGTATTGAAGCAAACACAACTACTGACTGGTAACTACCCGAAAACCGCCACAGTAGATAGGGGGTAGAAAGGGACTAACACAGTTGAAAACACCTCCATCATTCGACCATCCAAACCATTAAAAAGAGACAATACCTATGAAAAACAGAGAAAACGAAAGCACTGTAGACGTAGAGTAGCCATAGAGCCAATCATCGGACACTTCAAGCAAGATCATCGAGCAGCTAGCAATTACCTAAAAGGGAAAACAGGAGATAAAATAAACTTCATCATGGTAGCCTGTGGGTTTAACTACAAGAAGTTGATGAAAAAACTAAGAGTAAATGCTCTTTGGCTCTATACAAAATGGGTAGTAAAGCTGAGGCGTCTAGTTGAATTAACCTCTTTCCATCAAAGTAGAATACAATCTCCATTGAAAATGAGTTTGTAAGGAACGACTAATTAGTTCAATTAAAGAGAGATAAACAGGCATTAGGAATACCTTAAATCCGCAGGTGTAAAACGGAAAAGAGCTGGAATAGGCTTAAAATAGTTTGTAATAGGCTTTTCCGTCTCGATTTTTTTCACTTATTTGAGTGTGTAACCAATCCAGTAAGCGGGAGTGAAGGTAACCATATCTGATAAAAAAGTCACCCCTTTTGGCGGATTTAATTTTTGCTACAAGTTTCTTAAGGATATCGGTATTCCCAAGCTAATGGATGATCATTTGGGTAACCGGGTCAACTATAGAGGGTTCGATTACTCGGAGATTTTGATGAATCATTTGGCTATTTTCCTTCAAGGTGGAGATTGTACCGAGGACATTCAAGAACACTTGGGAGATCATCTGAAGAAAGTTCGGGGGTTCTCGGTGTGTAGTGCCGATACCATTTTGGGAGTCATAAAAGAACTGGCCACCCCTACAGAGGAAATGACCAGTTCGGGAGGGATAACCTATCAGTTCAACATCAACCTGGGCTTAAACCAATTATTACTGAAAGCCTTGAGCAAAACCAATCAGCTTAACACCAAACAGGAGTATACATTAGCTTATGATAATCAGGTAATGGCCACCGAGAAATATGATGCACGGAGCACCTATAAAAAGAGTGAAGGTTACCAGTCAGGTGTGGCCAGTATCGGCAAAAACATTGGTTACATCGAAGGACGTAATGGCAACAGCCCAGCCAAATACCAACAAGAAGAAACCCTGACCAGGGCATTTTCTTTACTGGACCAGTAGGGCATCTGCATCAAGTGCTTTCGGGCAGCTTCGGCTTCCTGCCAACAAAAGGTAATTAGTCTTGTGGAGAGAACAAGTCAGCACTTTTACATTCGAGCTGTGCGTTGCGCTACTATGGAACAGCAAATTAGCCAGATTCGGGCAGATGCCTGGCAGAAAGTCCGTCTTGGAGTACAAGAAATGGAAGTGACACAGCTAACGGATTACCGTCCCTTTGATGGGCAAAAGTCCTACCGGTTGGTAGTCAGTCGGATTAAACGCCGAGATGGGCAGACCGGATTATTCACTGGGGATGCCTTCACTTATCGAGCTATCCTCACCAATGATGTCAAATGGGACAACCAGCAACTTGTTTCTTTTTATAACCAAAGAGGAAATGCTGAGCGAACCTTCGATACAATGAACAATGATTTTGGCTGGTCTAAGCTTCCCTGTTCATTCCTTACTGAAAATACCGCCTTTATGATCATCACTGCGCTATATGCCAATATATACCAGGTTATGTTGGGTTCGTTTGCCAGAAAATTATCCTGGATTAAGGAAAACTTCCGATTGAAGAAATTTACTTCCGATTTATCTTCGTGGCTACCAAATGGACCAAGACGGGAAGGCAACATGTGCTTAAACTATATACACACAAAGACTACAGCCGACTGCTCACCTAACTGCCTAACTGTTTTGATTAAAACATCCAACATTCTTTCGTGATACCTCTTTTCTCAGGAAAGGTCTGTCTGAAAGACCTCAATTTTACCAGTGAAGACCTACTGCACCCCTTAGTTCTGGTCAAAATGCCGACTAACCAGCCCCATATACTTGGTCGATTAGATAGGAACTGACATTAGTATCCTTTAGCAACTCTTTTTATCTGAAAATCTAGTGGACTGCGGATTTTAGGGACTAAGTGAACTTACACTTACATTGTGCTTTTAAATAAAAAAACCTGTTTTGATCAACAGTATATTATTGTAGCTTAACGTCATGAAAATTTCCACAATCCAAACTGGTATGTTTTCGATAGGATTACTTTTCGTATTGGCATCATGCAATAAATCCGTTCGGGATGAACCGGCTACTTTACTCAATGACGCAGATTATGATATACTTCGTAAGTTTATAATTAATGATTTGCCAACAGCTTATGGTGAGCAAGATACGGCATTGCTCAATCATTTGTTGCATGAGAAATTCCAGCTGATCGATGATCAAGGTGATACTTATAGCAAGCAAGATGAATTAGAATATGCTTCTAATTACGGACCATCTTATGACTTCTTTTCCTTTGAAATAAAAAAACTGGACGTGTTTGACAATGGTACGTCGGTAATTTCAGGAGTAGGTACGCTTCGGGGAGAGGATGATCGGGGTTCCTACACCACAACGTATCAATTCAGCAATGTGCTAATCAAAGATGATGGGGCGTGGAAAGTAATCAACAGCCATGTAAGTGGCGTAGATGAGGTCAGAGAGTAGGAGGAAGCACCCATGTTCGGTAAATCTAGGGTATCTGTTGCTACGTACATAAAAATGACCTTATGCTAGTATAATCACAAAATATCACAAATAAATCGTTTCTATTCCACTTGTATTTAGCTTGGAATGGTCACAATTAATTTGAAACGGACCGACCAACATCTACCAAATCATCCGCTCGAGTTTATTGGATACGGCATTCCTCTCACCTTTTGTTGAGAGCTACATAATCTCTTTCGTTTGCACCAGTGTAAACCTGCCTTGGTCTGCCAATAGGTTCGCCCTTTTCGCGCATTTCTTTCCACTGAGCAATCCAGCCTGGAAGTCTCCCTAAAGCAAACATCACAGTAAACATATCAGTAGGAATTCCCAGTGCCCTGTAAATGATTCCAGAGTAGAAGTCTACATTAGGATACAACTTCCTTTCCACAAAGTAGTTGTCGTTTAAAGCCTCTTCTTCCAGACCTTTGGCAATATCCAAAATGGGATCGACAACTCCCAGTTTCCTCAACACGCTATCAGCTGCTTTTTTGATGATTTTTGCTCGTGGATCAAAGTTTTTGTAGACCCTGTGTCCAAATCCCATCAGACGGAACGGATCGCTTTTATCTTTTGCTTTTCCCATCCATTTTTTTGTGTCTCCTCCATCAGCTTTGATATTTTCCAACATCTCTATTACTGCTTGGTTAGCCCCACCATGCAGTGGTCCCCACAGCGCATTGATGCCAGCGGCAATGGAAGCCCAGAGACTCGCCTGACTCGAACCAACAATTCGTACGGTTGATGTGGAACAGTTTTGCTCATGGTCTGCATGGAGGATCAGCAACTTATCTAATGCTTGTGCCACTACAGGATCTATTTCATACTCCTCAGAAGGCAGACCAAACATCATTTTAAGGAAGTTTCCGCAGTAATCAAGGGTATTGTTAGGATAGGCTACAGGATGACCCATTTTCTTTTTAAAAGCCCAAGTTGCAAACGTAGGCATCTTGGCAAGCAATCTGATGATGCTGAGGTCGATTTCCTCTTTAGATCTGTTCGGATCCAAACTTAGTGGATAAAAAGCCGTCTGCGCTGTGATCAGAGAAGATAAAACACCCATAGGGTGCGCATTAGATGGAAATCCGTCTAATATTTTTTTAATGTCTTCATTGACTAGGGTATGGTGTTTTATGTCATTTGAGAACTTTTCAAAAATACCCTTGGCAGGAAGTTCACCGTAGATCAATAAATGGGCTACTTCAAGGAAGGTTGAATCATCAGCCAACTGCTCAATGGGATATCCTCTATACCGAAGAATCCCCTTTTCACCATCTAAAAAGGTAATTCCACTTTCACAAGACCCAGTATTCTTAAAGCCTCTGTCTAACGTGATAATCCCAGACTGACTTCTAAGCGCACTTACATCGATTGCTTTTTCGTTTTCCGTTCCTTCAGCAACAGGGAGTTCGTATGTGTTCCCATCTACAGTTATTCGAGCAGTATTAGCCATTTCCTGATGTTATTTATAGGTTGAGTTCGCAGGTTCAAAACTATTGATTAATCAACGACTTTGGTATCATTAAGGTCAATTTCCATTCAAAATTAATGGCAATCCGTCATTCCCCGAACCAATGACGATGACTTTGGCATTAGGAGAGCTAGCCAGTAGCTGGGTAGCTTCAATTCCCCGCATCCTTAACAGTTCTCTTGTTAAACTGCTGTTGATGATTTTATTGGCCTGAGATTCACCTTCCGCTGCAATTCTTTTCCGTTCCGCCTCACTTTTTTCTTTATCAAGTCTGAACTGGTAGGCCAAGGCTTCTTGCTCTTGTTTTAGCTTATTTTCAATGGCCGTCTTGATTTGTTCAGGCAGTTTGATAGATCTGATCAATAAACTTTTCATTTCAACCTCGTTTCCCGTCGCTCCCAGTACTTCACGGGTTTCTTCTGTTATTGATGCCTCTACCTCAGATCTTTTAGTAGAGTAGATTTCCTCTGCTGTGTATCTTCCCATTACCTGCCGAACGGAAGACCTAGCTTCTGGAATAACCAGCCTCTGAATGTAATCGCCCCTGAAATTTTCCTGAATAGTCCCAATGGCATCAAATTTGGGATGAAACCGAACAGTGACATCTACGCTGATGTTTAACCCATTTTTATCCAGTACATCCATTGTTTCCTCAATTTTATTTTCAGAAACTTCATATACGTATACATCGTTCCATGGGACTTTCGCATGCCAGCCAGGTCCAATGATGCTTTCTTTTTCTAGGGTTCCACTAAGTGCCCTGAAAAGAACGGCTCTTTCTGATGCTTCAATGCGGTAGAAAATTCGGCTAAAAGCTGAAATAAGCACGATCAGGACGATGAATCCAATAATGAGGAAAGGTAAATATTTTCTATTATCCATTGTATTGTGATTTTTTTTGAAAGCAAAGGTAACACCTCAATTGTTGTGGAGGTCAATTGTCAGGACGGAAGGTCAATTTTATTCTTGGAGAATCTGGACATCTTCGTAGTTCTTCTTCATTTTTAAAAAATAAACGCCCTTAAAAGGCATCAATTTTTTGAGGTCAATTGCTTGAATTCACATAATAAGTGCAACACTCCTAAGTCAACCAAAGGAAGACCGTTGCAATAGAAGATTGTTTGTTATCAGCACTATCAAGCTGATTTATTAATAGTTTAACCCGTTGTACTAATTTAAATGATTGCGACTTTTAAGTTATTAATGGGTCTATTGAAATCAAATTTATTGATGAATTGATGAATTGATGAATTGATGAATTGATGAATTGATGAATTGATGAATTGATGAATTGATGAATTGATGAATTGATGAATTGAATACTTGTTAATGCAGTGATTTTGGTCAATATCCTAGTCTTAAAGCCTTGAAAAGTTTTGCATAATTTCTTCTAATTCTACTTTAACCCATTAGGCACCAGAGTGTTCATACGATTCATAATCGAGTTTTTTTATTTCCAAGTTATCGAATAACCGATTAAGGAATTCCTGATTTGTATCCATTTTATGCGGCATAATAGAACTGAAAACAAAGTTTCATCTCCCTATATGTCAAGAATTGGTGGACAAGTTTCTCGAGTTCCAGTCTGTAGTTGATCAAAAGAACTAGCAAAAGCAGGATCATGACCATATAGTGAACCCATGCTTGATATTTCCTCTCTTGATAGTATTTCATGCCTACCACATTTTTGGTCTCCTGAAAGGAACGTTCAATAAAATAGCACTAGGTTTGTGTCTTAGGTAGCTATTTTTCAGTGTCTTCAAAAGCATTGGAAAAGCAAAGGAGGTCTTGTTTTTATCCTTTCCGATAAGCAAGCGTACTGTTATTACCGTTTGGTCATTTTCCTTGTCCCATACCCACACGGTACGGGTATGCAAGTGAGCAATGAGATTGCCTTTCATGGTCTCCCTTACACGATTCTTTTTAAAATTTTTTGAGGTTAGAGAATCACAGTAATCTTTCAGAGAGATTGATGGCTGGTCAGCCTTTTTATGGATGGGATTTCTGCCTTGTCTCCCCTTTTTTTGGGATTGTTAACATAGGTTTTTTCAGGTAAATCTTTCTGTTACAGGGTACTTCCAGTAGGTATTTTTCCCCTTGTTCGTCAATAGATTGGCGGGCTACCGCTACACTATTGTTCCCTTTTTGGGGCTGGTCTACTACTAACAATCGCTCCTTTCCTTTTAGTGACCGATGGGCGGACAGGACCTCTTCATTGATTAGCATTTCCCCCCACTCGTGACTGTTGGTAACAAAATGTTGGAGTTGGTGATAATCAGCCCCAGACACCGTTTGGCTAATCTCATCAAGATCCTGTCGGTTGGCTTGAACAAGTCCTTTGGCAAAACATAAAGCAATCGGAAAATTGTTGCTGGTTTTGGAATTCAAATATCCCTGATATCCCAATAGAAAACGCTCAAACTTCTCAGTTGAAGCTGTGAGTGTTTTTTCATGATTTGCTCTTGGTTTGTTATGCTAATGAACCTTGTTATCATAACCTAAATATACTGAATATCAGTCGTTTAGAACGCTTTTTATCACAATATTTTATTGTGGTCAAGTAGAAATAATTCAAACAAAAAAATAATTCACTTTATTTATATAATATTTTATCATCAAATTGGTATTATTCATCTGCTTTTTCTGTGCAAAAAATCAGACCTATTTGTTGTAGTGCACCATGCTGAAAAAGCAGATGACGGGATAACAATCTTCCACCGAACGAAGACTAGGAAAGGAAAAGTTTTGAAAAATTAGCTGTCCCATTAGAAAGTCAGGGAACCACAGCACGCTATTCAAAAGAGCTAGGGAAAGATTGCTCCCATTAGCAGAAGTATAAGGAATGGACATTCAAGATTACGATCCCCCAGCCAAAGAGTTGACTAGCTTGGCTTTATAAAAATCAGGTGGAAGTACTGTTATTACAGTAGGGGTATGATACAACGCCAGTACTAGCCAATTGAATTACTTAACTAGGAATTTCGTTCGCTTCCGTCATATAAGTTATAATGGCAAAAATCGCATTCCAACGGACCATTGAAAAGTGTGATTTTTTTTGAATAATTCAGTCCAATCTTCTTCATAGCTTGCCTATTAGAACTGATTATCCATGCGTCATATCCTGAAAAATTTTGCTTGAATGCATCTCCCATTGACGTATAAAATTCATTGATATCCTCACCACCGATTCGTTCGCCATACGGAGGATTAGTGATGATCATTCCCTCCTCAGATAAGGACTTGAATGCCCTAAAATCCATTTCCCGAATTTTAACCTCTCTTCTCAGCCCGATCTTTCTCAATGATTTTCGTGCCATTGCAACTGCATTTGAGTCAATATCCAAGCCAGTAAAATCAATCGCTGGCTTTCGCATCCCAGATTGCTCCTCAATCTTCACACGGTTCCAAAGCATGGGACTAAATTCTGGCCAGGTCTTGAAGCCAAATGATTTTCTCTTCAAATTAGGAGCCATATTCATAGCTATCATAGCGGCTTCTACAAGTATGGTCCCGCTACCACACATGGGGTCCACCAAGGGTCTTCCTTTTTCCCATCCAGAGAGTTTTATCATGCCAGCTGCCAATACTTCATTCATAGGAGCTCTGTGACCATCTTCTCTGTATCCTCTTTGGTTCAAAGGATCTCCAGAGCTATCCATAGACACAGTAAAAAAATCATTAGCACAATGAAGATTAAACAATACATCGGGATTGTCTGTATTCACTGATGGTCTCCTTCGATACTTGTTCCGATATTGGTCAACCATTGCATCTTTTGCCTTTAAAGCCACGAACTTCGAATGAGTAAAAAGTGCTGAAAACACCACGTCATCTATTGCAAAAGTTTGGTCTACATCCAGAAAATTAGACCAATCGAACTCCATCATGCGATCATACAATTCCTTTTCATTTTTAGCTCTAAAGGAATATATCGGCACCAATATCTTAAGTGCTGTTCGTAAAGATAAATTCGCCCGATATAAGAATTCAGGAGTCCCCTCACACTTTATGCCACGTGTGATCTTTTCAAGATTCTGTCCTCCTAATTCTTTAATTTCATCAGCAAGAATGCTCTCAAATCCATAAAGCGTCTTGATCGTCAACTTCATCCGTACAAATATGGCAGTAAAAAGGACAAGTCAACGGCTTGCCATCAAAGCTCTGGTTGTCAAAAGGTTTCCGTAAAGTAGTTCACCGCTTCGGTGCCGATAATGAAAGCGACATCTTTTTTCATGACGCTTTCTCTCTTTTTTAGGTCTTTTATAAATTCTTTCATTGTTATATGAAATTATGTTTTTTTTCGTACACTTGTAGTGAGGTGTTGGTTTTGGACAGTCGGATTGCAGATCCGGGTACAGTCATCAAGACTTCATTTTGTTCCGTTGTCGCTTGACAAGTTGACAAAAAAGTAATATGTTTCGGTTTGTATAGCAGTTTCTAACAAAAACCTCTCAAAAAACAGAAAAACATCTCTCAAAAATCCCCCTAAAAACCCCTCCCATGAAAAACCTTTCCACCAGCCTCAGCCACTCAACAATATCCAATAACACCCTCCTCTGGAAACAACTGAAACAACCAAACACTGAAGGTGTCGGACGAAAAGTAATCAATACTGTCAGTACCGGCATGAACTTCGGAAAAGACGCTGTTGATTTCGCAGTAAAAAACCCAAAAGCCGCTGTTGCCTTAGCACTTGGTGGAGCGAGCCTACAAAGCTGCGATCCTGAAACCATCAAACCCGAAGAACCACAAAAACCCATCATCGAAAACCCAGACCCAAACATTCAAGACAAACTCACCGCCCAGACCACCGAAGTAACAGAAAACAATCCGTATTACGATATCACCAAAACAGACTCTCTCCGCAATGGTGTCATCTTCAAGACCCACAACGACACCACCTTTCTCACGCCCGAGTTTGATGTTAATCTGCTCAAGAACGGTGTCATACTCCCAGAAAATCCAACCAACCTAGACGTAGGCACTATTTCAGCCGAGATTTTTGGAGCGATTGTGAATAATGACAACCAACTCAAAGACCAAGCCACCATCTCCGCCACCCTCACCGATGCCAACGGCAACCAGCAATCCATCGCCGACAATATCACCGATGCCCATGGCATCGAAGCCGTTTTAGATGAATACGGCATGCAATACACGCTGCAATTTGAAGTGGTAAATCCGCACGATGAGACCAAGATCGGTACTCAAGACAAAGACCTCGAAACCGAAGAAGCCGAAGAAGTCGAAGCCACCTTCGAACAGAACCTCGCCGCCCTCGCCCCCCTGATCCAGCAAGTCCACAATGGCGAAAATATCGACCATATTATTATCCCCGGCACCACTAAAACCTACGCTCAGCACCAAGCCGAGTGGAGGAACTATGTGAGCCACGGTTCTTACGAAAGCCCCCAGCTCCTGAACCTTATCGCTGGTGATAGTGAGATTATCGAAGTGCAGTATTCAAAGGCTGATAGAAGTCATATGTTGTTTAAAGCCGGCACTTTTGACCCATCAACTGGGATCGGAAAAGCGTTTCACCTGCTGCTTCAAGACCGAATTGGTCGTCACTTTCGAGAAAAGTTCAAAGCTCGGTTTGGCATTGATGACACCGCCTATGCCAATGTTCTTGATCAAAATCAACAAGTTCATGCCGCGTGGGTAAATTTGATTCGCCCCCTCTATGAAATGACGCCCGAGCTTACGATT
This sequence comes from Ekhidna sp., assembly GCA_965261215.1. Taxonomy (GTDB): domain Bacteria; phylum Bacteroidota; class Bacteroidia; order Cytophagales; family Cyclobacteriaceae; genus Ekhidna. The sequence continues at coordinate 4,331,423 of CBDHDT010000193.1, read as the reverse complement.
TCAACTGATGAAAGTAATGGTAAGGCGCAATTTGATGAAAATTTAAGAAAAATTGGTCCTTTTTTTAGTATCCTGCTCCAGCTAAGCCCCACCGAGACCAATCGAGTGTTAGATGAGATCAAAATCGCGTACGATCAAGCGAAATAACCAAAAAATCGGCCAAAAAATTTGCCCCCGCCCCAAAGTCCACATAGAATAAGACTGTTTTAACCGCCTCCTTTTTGTTTTTTGGCGGAACGGCTTATCCTTATGACTCGATTTTCACGTCTCGCTCGTATCGCCCGCCTTACCTCCAAAATTCTTATTACTGGTATCCTTGGACTGGCACTGGTGGTGGGGATGGCTTATCTCTTGTTCCCGAAAGAAGTGTTGTCTCAGTTGGTGTTGTTGGATGAATGCACACAACATCCTGAACGTTGTATCAAGCTTTTTAGAACTGGTGATCGCTCTGGTAGAGATACTAGAACCAAAAGAATCCATGGCACCAATTATACCGTCACGAACACCAGTGGCACTGATTATTTCGTTCCTCATAGATCTGTCGACGAGTGGAATAAATTTAAACGATACAAGCCCAGCGGGGTAACAGTGACGGCAGTAACGGCACGAGTCAACGGAGGCTGGTCTGCTTGGAGTGCCTGTAATTGTGTTCCTAATAGTCGTGGTTATAACAATCAAACCAGAACCTGTACAAATCCACCTCGCGCTGGAGGGGGAGATAATTGTCGTAAGGACGACCCTTTCGGTGGTTCCCGTTATTCAGTTGGACAGACAAACCCAACTACTGGCCTTCCGGTTACGGTCTTGACCGAAGTATTATCCTGTGGGTACTACGGTTGTCCAGTCAACGGAGGTTGGACTAATTGGACTTCTTGGAGTACATGTAGCAAAACCTGTGGTAGTGGATCACAAACCAGAACTAGAACCTGTACAAGACCAAGTCCCTCTGGAGGGGGAAGATCTTGTTCGGACTCCACAGGACAAAGATGTACTCGTACTTCTGGCTACAGTAGTAGAGGATTAGGAACAAGAGGAAGTTGCTACTTCTTATCTTCCTCTACCTCTTCAAATTCTACATCGGAAACATCATCTCCTTTAGCTTCCTCACCTCCTGCATCTTCTGTTGCACCCTCCTGCGCCTCTTGCGTCTGGTACATTTCCTGAGAAGCTACTTGCCATGCATTGTTCAACGCCTCCATTGCTATATCTATTCCCGCAACATCTTGCTTACTATGTGCTTCTTTTAGCTTTGTTAAGGCACCTCCAACTGTAGACTTATTGCCATCAGACAGTTTTTCACCAAATTCACTCATTTGCTTCTCTGTTTGGAAAATCAAAGAATCCGCGGCATTTACTTTCTCCACTTTTTCTTTTGCCTCCTTGTCTGCTTCAGCATTTGCTTCAGCTTCCTGCTTCATTTTTTCGATTTCCGCATCTGTGAGTCCTGAAGAAGCTTCGATCCTGATCTTCTGCTCTTTACCTGTCCCTTTGTCCTTCGCAGAGACATTTAAAATACCATTTGCATCAATGTCAAATGTTACTTCAACCTGAGGTACGCCTCGTGGAGCTGATGGAATCCCATCTAGGTGAAATTTACCAATTGACTTGTTATCCTTCGCCATTGGTCGCTCCCCTTGTAGCACGTGTATCTCAACAGACGGCTGGTTGTCAGCTGCAGTGGAAAATGTTTCGGATTTTTTTGTTGGGATGGTTGTATTTGACTCAATTAGTTTGGTAGATACGCCTCCCAATGTCTCAATACCTAATGAAAGCGGTGTGACATCAAGAAGTAATACGTCTTTTACTTCGCCAGTCAATACACCTCCTTGAATAGAAGCTCCAATCGCCACCACTTCATCGGGATTTACTCCTTTTGAGGGCTTCTTACCAAAGAACCTTTCAACTTCTTCCTGAATTTTTGGAATTCGTGTGGACCCGCCAACCAAAATGACCTCATCAATATCCCCGGTGGTCAACCCTGCATCCCTAAGTGCGGCTTTTACAGGTCTCATGGATCTTTTCACTAACTCGTTCGCTAATTGCTCAAATTTTGCCCTATTTAAGGATCTTACTAGGTGCTTAGGTACACCGTCCACGGGCATAATATATGGCAGGTTGATCTCAGCATTCGAAGAACTGGAAAGTTCGATTTTTACTTTTTCAGCAGCTTCTTTCAATCTCTGAAGTGCCATCGGGTCTCTTCTAAGGTCAATGCCTTCATCTGCCTTAAACTCATCAGCCAGCCAATCAATGATCACACCATCAAAGTCATCTCCTCCCAAATGCACATCACCATTGGTGGATTTGACTTCAAATACACCGTCACCTAACTCCAAAATAGAAATATCGAATGTGCCTCCACCAAGGTCATACACTGCGATTTTCATATCTACATTTTTCTTATCCAAGCCGTATGCCAATGCGGCGGCAGTTGGCTCATTGATGATCCTCTTTACATCCAGTCCAGCGATTTGTCCCGCTTCCTTTGTTGCTTGTCTTTCCGCATCATTGAAGTAAGCAGGTACCGTAATCACTGCTTCTTTTACTTCCTGACCTAAAAAATCCTCAGCAGTAGATTTCATTTTCTGAAGAGTTATTGCCGACAATTCCTGAGGTGTATACTTTCTGTCTCCGATTTTAACCCGAACAGTATCATTGCTTCCCGGTTCCAATTCATAAGAGATATTCTTCATTTCGGCTTTCACCTCGGAAAACTTCTTCCCCATAAATCGTTTCACAGAGCTGATTGTATTTTGCGGATTGGTAATAGCCTGTCTTTTGGCAGGATCACCTATTTTTCGCTCTCCTTTCCCTCCATCAAGAAAAGCCACGATAGAAGGAGTGGTCCTTCTTCCCTCGCTATTTTGGATTACTACTGGCTCATTTCCCTCCATTACTGCCACGCACGAGTTCGTAGTTCCCAAATCGATGCCTATGATTTTTCCCATTTCTTTACGTATGTTATTTTTTTGTATTAATCCTTAGCTCACTTTGTGCTATCAAGGGATGTGCCAAAGGGGAAAATGTGACAGATTGTCAGAGGTGATAAAATCTTAGCACTTAGCTCCAACTTTGTAGTTGGTTTGAGATGAAAAAATAACGAGCGATTCACATCTCCTAGTTTGATGATTCTCACAATTAAGCAATAAAATGAATGCAAAAAATGCAAGCTCTGCTCTAGCTACGGTTCTATTTTTTAACGACACACACGCAAAAGCGAAACGATTTATATGCTCCATTGTGTAATCAAATTGGTATAAGCGACGTACCGAAAAGAGTTTTTCACACTACCTAAATTAAGGGCATCTCTGATTAACTAGTCGTTCCTTAAAAACTCATTTTCAATGGAGTTTGTATTCTACTTTGATGGAAAGAGGTTACTTCAACTAGACGCCTCAGCTTTACTACCCATTTTGTATAGAGCCAAAGAGCATTTTACTCTTAGTTTTTTCATCAACTTCTTGTAGTTAAACCCACAGGCTGCCATGATGAAGTTTATTTTATCTCCTGTTTTCCCTTTTAGGTAATTGCTAGCTACTCGATGATCTTGCTTCAAGTGTCCGATGATTGGCTCTATGGCTACTCTACGTCTACAGTGCTTTCGTTTTCTCTGTTTTTCATAGGTATTGTCTCTTTTTAATGGTTTGGATGGTCGAATGATGGAGGTGTTTTCAACTGTGTTAGTCCCTTTGTACCCCCTATCTACTGTGGCGGTTTTCGGGTAGTTACCAGTCAGTAGTTGTGTTTGCTTCAATACAGCATCTAGCGTATGTCCATCATAAATATTCTCTTCAAAAGTCATCGCACCTACGATGATACCCGTATTTTGTGTCAATACTACTGATGCCTTACAGCCATATTCATATTTCTTATGTGCCTTCCCTTTTGCGATGCAATACACAGCAGGTTCATGTAAACTGTAAATTTTATTCTTACTGCACTTCTCTTGTGTAAGTACTCGTTTGAACAGTGCCAGTGTTACTTCTTTTTGCTGATGTGGTAATTTCCTGTCTAATTCTCTGACTAACCGACCAGCAATGGTTTTGAGTTTTCGCTTCGCTGCATTTGCTTTCTTCCTCCTTTTAGGGTGAGTCCCATGGTAGGTGTCTCTGACAAGGTTTTTGGTTGTCCTAACGTAGCTGCGTCGTAGTTTAATCCCTTCTTTCTTGGCTATAGAAATACAGCTGTCAACAATCTTTTTATGAAGTTTTGCATCTGTGGGATAGGTGATGCTCTTTTCCTGGACAGTAGTATCTACACTTACATGCTTGTCCATAGCATCCTTGCCGTGTAGCTCAATTGAATGTTTCAATAGCTTCTCTACCCCTTCTTCTCCAATCCTCTTGTTGAAATGTACCAAATCTGTTGTCGCACATGGTTGCCCCCATTGCAAAGAATCAAAGCCTCCAACATATTGAAAATATGGATTCATTTCCCACCGTTGTTCCACCAATACCTCATCTGATAAATTGTAAATAGATTTTAATATCAACAAGGAGACCATCAAACGAATAGAATGAGCTGGACGACCTACAGTTGAATAAAGCGAACCAAACGCTTCTTCAAAATATGACCATTCTATCTGGTGGCTCAACAAATAAAGCTCTTGCCTGGAATTGAGTTGTTCAGTTAAGGTAGGTGATAAAAAATTAAGTTGATTTCTATTCGACTTTTTTGACTGCATTTGACAAGGTTTTGATTGATATTATAACTATTCCTTGTCATTTTATACAGCAATAATCATGCTAAAAACCTCCCTGAAAGAAGATAAGCATAATTAATTTTGATTCTTTAGGGGTGACTATATAGTTTAAGCACATGCTACCTTCCCGTCTTGATCCATTTGGCAGCCACGGTAATAAATCGGAAGATAAATTTCTTCAATCGGAAGTTTTTCTTAATCTAGGATAGTTTGCTGGAAAAAGTAGCCAACATAACCTGGTATATATTGGCATATAGCGCAGTGATGATCATAAAGGCGGTATTTTCATTAAGGAATGAGCAGGGAAGCTTAGACCAGCCAAAATCATTGTTCATTGTATCGAAGGTGCGCTCAGCATTTCCTCTTTGGTTATAAAAAGAAACAATTTGCTGGTTGTCCCATTTGACATCATTGGTGAGGATAGCTCGATAAGTAAAGGCATCCCCAGTGAATAATCCAGTCTGCCCATCTCGGCGTTTAATCCGGCTTACTACCAAACGGTAGGGCTTTTGCCCCTCAAAGGGACGGTAATCCGCTAGTTGTGTCACTTCCATTTCTTGTACTCCAAGACGGACTTTCTGCCAGGCATCTGTCCGAATCTGGCTAATTTGCTGTTCCATAGTAGCGCAACGCACAGCCCGGATGTAAAAGTGCTGACTTGTTCCCTCCACAAGACTAATTACCTTTTGTTGGCAGGAAGCCGAATCTGCCCGAAAGTGCTTGATGCAGATGCCCTGCTGGTCCAGTAAAGAAAATGCCCTGGTCAGGGTTTCTTCTTGTTGGTATTTGGCTTGGCTGTTGCCATTACGACCTTCGATGTAAACAATGTTTTTGCCGATACTGGCCACACCTGGCTGGTAACCTTCACTCTTTTTATAGGTGCTCCGTGCATCATATTTCTCGGTGGCCATTACCTGATTATCATAATCTAATGTATGCTCCTGTTTGGTGTTAAGCTGATTGGTTTTGCTCAAGGCTTTCAGTAATCATTGCTTTAAGCCCAGGTTGATATTGAACTGATGGGTTATCCCTCCCGAACTGGTCATTTCCTCTGTAGGGGTGGCCAGTTCTTTTATGCCTCGAAAAATGGTATCGGCACTACACACCGATAACCCCCGAACTTTCTTCAGATGTTCTCCCAAGTGTTCTTGAATGTCCTCAGTACAATCTCCACCATGAAGAAAAATAGCCAAATGATTCATCAAAATCTCCGAGTAATCGAACCCAGTATAGTTGACCCAGCTACCCAAATGATCATCCATTAGCTTTGGAATACCGATATCCTTAAGAAACTTGTAGCAAAAATTAAACCCGCCAAAAGGGGTGATTTTTTTATCAGATAGTGTTACTTTCATTCCCGCTTACTAGATTGGTTACACACTCAAATAAGTGAAAAAAAATCTAGCCAGAAACGCTTATTACAAACTATTTTAAGCCTATTCCAGCTCTTTTTCGTTGTACACCTGCGGAGTTAAGGTACTTGAAATATCGCATCACCCATGCGACCGCAGAAGGATTTAATTCAAAAATTCAATCCATAAAATCGGCTACCCGAGGATTTAGAAACTTCGAAAACTATCGCGTTTTAATTCTGTTTCATTGTGGAAAACTTAATCTATACCCATAGGGTTGCCAGAAGAACCGTAGCCCTATCCTTTAGTTATTTCTGTGGGCTATGCATAGACGAAATAGTACCTGACCATAGCACGATTGGTAGATTCAGGTCATTAATGACCTGAGATGGAGCATATGAGGTGATTTTACACTCATCAATTCACAGTTGGAAGAACATACTATCATCATAAAGCAAGGAGTTGTAGTTGATGCGAGCATCATAGACACTCCGCTTAAGCCTAAAGGGAAGCCTACTTATCGGGTTGCCGAAGACAGAGAGGAAGACAAAAAATCATCCCATGAAGTAGCCAAGGAGCGAGCATCGAAAGAGGTGGAGAGACACATCCCCCTCCGGTGTTGATGCCGATGGAGTATGGATTATGCCAAATTGGTCACAAAATGTCACATATAAATCCGTTTGATAGTGCTGATAACAAACGATCTTCTTGAGCATTGTTTGGCTTTTACCCATACGAAATTCAGTAGACCCCTATAATAATTAGGACAAACTATGAGTGTACATGATGTATGGTAGGTTATGACTTAAGTAAGATTTTACCTTTTACCTGTCTACTTTCCATTTTGATCAGTGCTTCTTTTGCGTTCTCCACTGGGAAAGTTCCATCAATCACTGGCTTTATCTCTTTATTCTTCAACCAGTTCAACATCAAATGAATGTTTTGCCTATTTGATTTAGGTTCGTTTCTAAAAAATCTTCCCCAAAATACTCCTACAATAGAAGCACTCTTTAAAAGAGGTAAATTCCATGGGATGGTCGGAACAAGACCAGAAGCAAATCCTACAACCAGATGTCTGCCACCTCTTGCAATAGAACGAAAGGCGGACCCAGAATAATCTCCTCCTAAGGGGTCGAAAATGACGTTAACTCCATTGCCGTTTGTTATTTTTTTAAGCTGCTCTTTTATGTCCTTAACAGAATAATTCACCAGTGCATCAGCACCTAAAGTTTGACAAAGTGCCAATTTTTCATCTGTCGAAGCACAGGCTATTACATGGACTTTCATCAGCTTCCCAACCTGAATGGCTGCTGTACCTACTCCCCCAGCTGCTCCGAGTACAGCAAGCGTCTCTCCTTCCTTCATATTGGCTCTATCCTGCAAAGCATGAATTACAGTTCCAAAAGTCATTAACGTGGCAGCGGCATCTTGAAAAGAAACATTATCTGGTAGTTTATAAGTATTGGAGGCAAACCCGAGGGCTTCCTCTGCAAACCCTCCCCAACTTGTACCAGAAACAACGCGATCTCCTACCTCAAGATCAGTTACCTTGTTTCCTATTTTTAATATGGAGCCAGACACCTCGCCACCTGGAGAAAAGGGCAATTCTGGTTGAAATTGATACTTACCTTTCACAATTAAGATGTCAGGAAAATTGACTCCTGCATATGCAACTTTTATCAATACCTGATCTTCTCTTGGTGAAGGAAGCGTATGCTCCCTATAAACTAGGTTACGAATGGAGCCTAGTTTTTCTACCAGAACGGCTTTCATAAGATTTCATTCACTCTTTCTGGTGGACGACCAATCACTGCTTTACCTTGATTTACTATGATTGGTCTTTCAATTAATTTAGGATACTGGATCAGTATTTCTAACCATTCATCATCCAGCAAGTTTTGTGCTTTAAATTTTTCCTTGAACACATCCTCTCCCCTTCGGATCAAATCAAATGGTTTCATACCAAGCATAGTTAATATCTCATTCAATTCAGTCTTAGTTGGAGGATTTTTTTGGTAGTCAATAACACTAAATTTAGCCTGACTCTCCTTTAGAATATCAAGTACGCATCTGCTTTTACTACACCTCTGGTTATGGTATATCTTAATCATCGAATCCAAGTATTTCTTTATCAATAGACATGGTAACCAACATGTGGGGAACATCCACAACTTCTGCAATTTTTAAGTCCCCCGCCAAGGAACAAAGCATGCAAGCATCATTACCGATTAACCCGTAATTCTTTGTTAAATATTCAATCATATACCGAGTAGCTTTTTGAGCCACTTCATCTACAGTTGTCGCAAAGGCCGTTACCGCATAAATTTCGTCATTTTCATACTGAGGCTCTGAAATATTTTCCCCTTTTATCAATTCAATCTCTACCAAAAAATTCATTGGTGCTTCTATAGCTGTACCGCACACTTCTCCAAGACCTTGTGCGGCGTGAGCATCGCCAATAGAAAACAGTGCACCTTCAACAAATACAGGCAGGTATACAGTGGTACCTTCTACAATGTTAGGGTCATCCATATTCCCGCCATTTGCTCTGGGCGGAATAGTTGATAAAAGAGAGTCTGTATCTGGAGTTACCCCTAAAACACCAAGAAAGGGATTGAGTGGAATTGAAATATTATCTGCAAATTCAATTGTATGCTTTCCTTTTAGTCGATGCGTCCTAAGGTATGGCTCGGTATACTCATCAGCTAGGAATCCAAATCCTAGAAGAATGGCTGTCCAGCCCCATTCTCCTATTTCAATTTTATGAATAGGCACAGCAATCACATCTCCAGATTGAGCATCATTAATGTAAATAGGTCCTGTCGGCGGATGGATGGGTTCAAAGCTCAAATTCATTAAATCTGACGCATCAGAGTCCACTGTTAACTGACCATCAGTAGCTTCTTCCGTACTTATTTCTACCACTTCTCCCGAATTGATGGTAAGTATGGGCTCGATCGTCCTGCTGAATTTATTATGAGTTTGGTTCGATGTGAGTACATGATCAGCCTCTGGTAATACTGGCTTTTCATTGTCTGTAGAATTAGTATCAACCAGCTGTGAGCAACCATATATCACGACCATCAGAATCCAGAATAATTTCTTCATATTTCTAATTGTTTATACCATATTGACCACAACATATCACATATACATCATTTCTTTTCCGATGGATATCTATCCAATTTCTTCTATTACCAAATTGTGATTGGTATAAATACAAATATCGGCTGCTATGGTTAACCCCTCTCTAACCATTTCTTCAGCCGAAAGATTACTTGCATGTTTTTTCAATGCCAAGGCAGCAGCCTTTGCATATTCACTACCTGAGCCAATAGCAGAAATATCATTATCTGGCTCGAGAACATCCCCTGTCCCAGATATGACAAGTATTTCCTCTTTGTTGGTCACAATCATCATGGCCTCCAAACGACGAAGGTACCGATCTGACCTCCAGTCTTTGGCTAATTCGACTGCAGCTCTTTTAAGGTTTCCCGAATAATTACTCAATTTCTCCTCGAAACGGTCCAATAGCGTAAAGGCATCTGCTGTTGAGCCTGCAAAACCAGTAATAATTTTACCATCTTGTAGCTTACGAATCTTCTTCACATTGGATTTTACTACTGTGTTACCCAAAGTCGCTTGACCGTCTGCACCGATAGCAATTTTTCCATTGTGCTTTACAGCTAGGACGGTAGTGGATTTTATTTTAGTCATAAGCATTGTGTCGTTTATCCTAACAGCAGTCAAAAGTGATAGGGTCTTGCCTGAATCAACAACAACTCATTGACTCCAAAACAAGTTCGGATAACCTGAGTTAAATAAGGATTCTGACTGGATCTTCCAGTAAGTCTTTACAAGTTTTCAAGAAAGCTGAGCCTATAGCACCATCAACTGCTCTGTGATCACACGACAGTGTGACTTTCATTACATGTCCTGGATGCATCTCTCCATCTTTCACAATTACGGTTTCTTTTATCCCTCCTACTGCCATAATACAGGCATCTGGTGGGTTTATTACTGCTGTAAATTCCTCAATCCCAAACATCCCAAGGTTTGAAATAGTGAATGTGTTTCCTGAAAATTCTTCAGGTTGAAGTTTTTTGTCTTTTGCTTTTTGACCAAGTTCTTTGATTTCTGCAGAAATATGTGACATAGTTTTGTTGTCTGCAAAACGTACAACTGGCACAATTAAACCCTCAGGTACAGCCACCGCTACACCTATATGGATATGGTGATGTTTCACTATATGCTCCCCACCCCAGCTAACATTTACATCTGGATGTATCCTTAATGCCATCGCAGTAGCCTTTACTACAATATCGTTAAAAGAAATTTTGACGGGTGAAATTTCATTCATGGACTGCCTAGCTTTAATTGCTTTATCCATATTAATCTCCATAGTCAAATAGAAATGCGGAGCAGAAAATTTACTGTCACTCAACCTCCTAGCTATTGTCTTCCTCATCTGGGATAGTTCTACTTTTTCTGATTTTTCTTCACCAACAATTGTAGGGACAGTGGTAGCTGGCACAGAAGATTTTAGTTGCGATGCAGAAGGTGTAAATCGCTCAACATCACGTTTAATTATGCGTCCTCCATCACCAGTACCATCTATTTGGGATAGCTCTATTCCTTTTTCTAGTGCTATTTTCTTAGCTAAAGGTGATGCTTTGACTCGCCTATTGCCAGAGGCTATAACTTCCACGGGAGCTTTAGGAACCTGTGCTGTGATTCCTTGTTCAACGGCGGGTTCTTTTTTGACCAGATTAGGTTCAGGTTTTGCTCTGGGAGCATCTGCATTTAATAGCACCTGATAATTTGCTCCTTTCTCCCCAATTATAGCAATAGTATCATCTACAGGGACCCCACTGCCAGCATCAACCGCAGTGTAAAGTAATGTTCCATCTTCATATGCTTCCAATTCCATGGTCGCCTTATCGGTCTCCACTTCAGCAAGGATATCACCAGCTTCTACCGTATCTCCCACCTCTTTTAACCATGAAGCAATGATCCCTTCTTCCATGGTATCACTCATTTTCGGCATGCGAATAATAGATGCTCTTATATTGCTTGTATCAATCTGAGTTGCAGGTTGCACGAATTTTTCCTCAACGGGGTCTTCTTTTTTAACCGAATCTCCACTTAATAAATGGTGAAAATCTTCTCCTTTTTCTCCAATCACCGCCAAAATACCGTCTACTGGGGCAGATTCCTTTTCATTCACACCAATATGTAACAGGATACCATCGTGATAAGACTCCAACTCCATCGTAGCTTTATCGGTTTCTACTTCAGCAAGCACATCTCCTGAACTCACTTCTTCACCTTCTTTTTTTAACCATGCAACGATCACTCCTTCCTCCATTGTATCGCTCATCTTAGGCATTCTAATTACTTCAGCCATTTCTATCTAATTATTTATTGGGAAGTTCAAAATTAACCTATTGAGGAAATAAACTTTGTATTCTCAGCAAATCAAAGTTGAGTAACCGAATTCGAAGTATTAACTTGGCAGAAATGTATGACAGATATACCATAACTCTTAAAAGTGATGAGCTTGCATTGACCCTCGGTGTAGAAGTTCCTCATCGGTACAACCCTCAATATAATGCTGCTCCTACAAAAAAGCTACCTGTAATTACCAGTCATCAAAATCAAAAACTCTCTTTTTTTTATTGGGGACTTATATCTAGATGGTCTAACAATAAAGCTATGAGTCACAAGTTATTCAACTTGCCTATTGACTCAGTACTAACCAAAGTGGCTTATAAGAGAAAATTACGTACTCATCGGTGTGTTATCCCAATGGATGGTTTTTATGTCTGGAAGCAAATCGCTAAAAAACGACAAGTTCCTCATTATTTTTACTTCCCGGATCACAGAGTCTTTTCCGTTGCTGGCATTTGGGAAGAGTATGATGATACTGAAGATGCAGGTAAATCATTTATTATGATCACAAAACCTTCTGCGAATGTCTTATCGGATTTTCAGGAAGATATGCCAGCCATATTGGATGCGGTAGCCACAAGAAAATGGCTGGAGTCCGAAGATTTAACTGATATCAAGGGACTACTTGCCAACGATCAATCGAGTGAGTTGATTTCTCACACTGTTTCTCCGAAAATTAGAGATATCGCAGACAATGATGTTGCGTATGTAAATCATGCTCCAGCTTCGGATCAACATGGAAACTACACATTGTTTACATGATGAAACATAAGTACTTACTTTTTGTCATCTTGTTTTCTGTATGTTACGTTGGGTACGAACTTCCACCTGATCAACAAACATGGGATTATGTACCACCAAGTGAAACTGGGCCTTCTGAACGCATGCTCCTGACCTTGGATAGTTGAATTTTAGTAAATGTTTTTCAGCAATTTAGAGGATTAATTATCATTGAAAATAGTAGATGGACGAAGATCAGGATTTAACATTGTTCGGTCAGGTAAAAACGGGAGATTTTTCCTCCTATGAAATAGTCTTCAAGAAATACTACAAAGAACTTTATCGATTTGCATTTACTTACGTAAGAAATGGTACTATAGCTGAAGAAATGACCCAAGAAATATTCCTTTACATTTGGGAGAAGAGACAAAAAATAAAAATTCACACTACTCTTAAGACTTATTTATATTCAGCTATCAAAAACAAATGTCTCAATTACATAAAACTGGAACTTCCAAAGCAACAATCCATGACTGATGTAAGTGAGGTTATGCTAAGTGTTAGTGGCGAAAGGTTTGATGAGGGAGAGAACGAAAGGCTCAAACAATACATACAAACTGCCGTTGATGCTTTACCAAAAAAATGCAGAAAGATTTTTATGCTAAGTAGAAATGCAGGGTTAACTTATGAAGAGATTGCCGATGAACTGGACTTGTCCAAAAAGACAGTTGAGAATCAGATGGGAATTGCTTTAAAAAAGTTGAGAGAATCGCTTGAAGGTATCTACAAAAAGTATCGGGAGGATGGAATTTTTAAAAGCTGAAAACAGTTGATAAAATATTGGGGGTACAACTAAAACTTATTGCCCCATCTGCGAGATGCCAGAGAATTTGTTTGAAAGATATAGCCACTTGAGATACAAAGCCGAACCATTAGACGATAGTGGATTTGTGGATTTTTTGTATGAAAATACCGAAATTTCCCCCAGTGATCCAGATGTAGATACCGCATGGAATTCTTTTACAAGACGACTGACCCAAGGGAAGCACAATTCAAATTCATGGATTAGAATTGCATCCAGTGTAATTGTAATTATTGGGGTTTCTATCTTCGTTTGGAATATTTCTACCGCCCCTGAACAATTGAATATTGCTTCCAGCAACGAGAAAATAAATGTCACTTTCCCCGATGGTTCTACTGGGGTTTTAAACAAAAATTCGACTTTTTCTTTCCCCGAAAAATTCGGTAGTGAACGATTAGTATCTTTTGCTGGAGAGGCTTATTTTGACATTAAGAAAAGAGAGAAACTCTTTGTTATAGATGCAGGTGGTGTCGAAGTTAAAGTGTTAGGCACTGCTTTCAACCTGATAACTACTGATAAAGAGGTAGAGTTGTTTGTAGAAAGAGGTCTGGTAGCGTTTGAGAAAAATGGAGAGCAAACTAAGATAGAAGCTGGCTTAAAGGCAATTTTTGATAAGAAGAATAATTCTGTTCTCATTATCGAAAATCCCTCTCCTAATGTTATAAGCTGGAAAAATAGTCAATTGGAATTTAATGACATTCCTTTCATAGATGCCATCAAAGACCTTGAAGAATATTTTGAAGTTGAAATCAAGCTACAGAATGAACAAATTGGCAATTGTAGAATTACCGTTTCTTTCGATAAAAGTCCCTTAGCAGATGTCATTAGCACTATTGAATCCATTCTGGATATTAAAATGACACAGAGCGATAAAGTGATCGAAATATCTGGTCAGGGTTGCCAAAGGCTACCAGACACGTAATGCAACAGTTCTATTTCCTTAAATTTGCACTCAGATTATGGGTATAAGTTTTTGCGTTATTTCAAGCACATATCTCTACTCCTTGGATTAATTTGTATCAGTGCGAACTGCGTCTCCCAATCTATGCTTGAAATCTCCCCAAAAGTTAAAAGTGGAACTTACCTTTTGACCGAGGTACTTCAAACGATTAAAGAAGGAGGGGTACCTCTTGCTTTTAGCTCCAACAAACTTAAAAACCTAACAATCTCCATTGAAGAACACGAATCAGTTGGAATGTTCCTAGACCGGCTTCAAAATGATAAAATAATCAAGTATCAAGTTTCTAAGTCGAAAATTCTCATAACCAATTATAAAATTCCAAAGTATACATTGAATGGAGTCATAAAAGATGCTGAAACTGGAGAATATCTTATTGGTGCCAATATTCTGCTCGTGGGGACTCCCCTTGGTGCTACCTCAAATGGATATGGATATTATTCAATAACAGTTCCTGAGGGCAACTATGAAATAGCGTCATCATACATTGGCTATGAAGGTCAATCAGTTGAAATCCAATTAAACAGAAACACGTACCTGAATCTTTCTGTCAAGCCAAAAATTATTCAACTGGAAGAAATAGAAGTGAGTTCTATTTCCACAGATATAAATGTCTCATCCACCATACCATCTGTCAGCAGGCTAAAACTCAGTGGTGAATCTGGACAAATCCCCTATCTCTTAGGAGAGGTAGATATCATTCAAAATGCTCTTTTGCAACCAGGCATAAAAACAATAGGGGAAGACGCAAGTGGAATCCATATTCGAGGCAGTCGTTCGGATCAAAATCTAATTCTTTTGGATGAAGTACCCATTTATAATCCGAATCATTTTTATGGATTTGTTTCTATTTTCAATCCCGAAGCCATTAATAGTGTGAAGATATTGAAAGGGTTCATTCCTCCATCTTATGGAGGGCGGACTTCATCTGTTGTTGAGGTCAGGCAAAAAGAAGGCAATACTAAGAAAATCAGCTATTCAGGGGGCATAGGTCTTTTGTCAGTTCGGGGGCTAATTGAGGGACCTCTTACAAAAGGGAAAAGTTCCTTTCTGGCATCTGCCAGACGGAGCTTGTTAAACCTGAATGCAAATGATTTTTCGAGCAGGTCAGTTAGACGAGATCGTTTGAGTTTTCAGGATATAAACCTTAAGGTCAATTCGAGATCGAATGCCTATAACACGTACTACATATCTGGATATTTTGGAAATGACAGAAGTGCGGTCGGACTCAACTCAGTTAGAAACTGGGGAAACAAAACTGCGAGTTTCAGATGGAATCATATTTTCTCGCCAAGAGTTTTCTCTAACTTTTCTTCTTTCATATCTGAATATAGCTATCGGGTTGAAAGTGAGGAGGAACCCGGTGCGTTCGTGTCAAAATCCAGAATTGTCAATTATAGCTTAAAGTCGGACCTTACCTATTCACCCAACCCCACTAATGAATTGAATTTTGGCTTTTCAACCACGTTTCATAGACTAAAACCTGGAGATAGAGAGCCTTTTGATGTCAGCGCAACCGCGAATACCATTAGGCTTGATGTTGAACATGGCATAGAATCTGCCCTGTATATCAGTCAACAAACTGATATCGGTCCCTTTAAATTAAACTATGGATTGAGATATTCCGCACTCCATAACATGGGACCCGAAGATGTCAGAATTTACGCACCAGAGCAACCACTTTCTGATAGCACGGTGATAGATACCGTGTCTTTTGAAAAAAATGAATTAATTAAATTATACCAAAATGCGGAGCCAAGAATTGCTATGAATTGGCGCATCAATCCAAAGATTTCCCTGAAATTATCGTACTCAAAAACTGCCCAATATCTTCACTTAATATCCAATACTCTTTCTCCAGCACCAACAGATACTTGGAAAGTAAGTGATATTTATATCCCTCCTTCCATCAGTCAGCAGTACACCGTAGGTCTATATAAAAATTTCAATAAGAATAAGTGGGAATCTAATGCGGAAGTATATTTCAAAGATAACACGAATGACATTTCCTATAAGAATGGTGCCGATCTCATTTTCAACAAAAACATAGAAACAGAATTGCTAATAGGTAGAGGAAGATCGTATGGCCTGGAACTCTATCTGGCGAAGAAATATGGAAACCTTACAGGATGGATAAGCTATACTTGGTCACGAACTGAAACTAGGGTTGAAGAAAACAATCAACGAGTTTTTGTTTTAAATAATTTTGACAAAACACACGATTTTTCTGCTACTTGGATATTAAAGCTATCTGATCGCGTAAGTGCTTCAGGGAATTTTTTGTATGCAACTGGCATTCCATTAACGCTACCCAGTGATAAGTACGTCTTCGAAAATAGCCTTGTACCGCATTTTGGTGAGCTAAATAAATCAAGATTACCGAATTATCACAGGTTAGATTTTTCTGTAAAATGGCAGGGAAAACAATTAAAAAAAGATGGTTCTGAAAGAAAAAACAGACACTTTTGGATTTTCACAATCCATAATGTGTACGCTAGGAAAAATGCAAATTCCTATTTTTTCAGGGAATCCGAAACCTTCCCAGGACGCGGTGAAATTGTACAGTATTCAATATTAGGCACAGCTATTCCTGCGGTAACATATAATTTCAAATTTTGAGGAGGGTAGCCTACATATTATCCTTGATTCTTATATCGTGTGAAGACATTGTGATTGTCAATCTACCAACCGAACAAAATCTTGTAGTGCTGGAAGGATGGATTACAGATAATAAGGAAACTCAACATGTGAGGCTTACCCGATCAAATAGTTTTTCAGGAGTAATCAATCCGTCAATAGAAGACGCCAGTGTTTCCGTTCAAATGAGAAAAAAAGGATCTTTTTCTTATAGTCATACTCAAAATGGAACCTACTTGTCGAATACTCCATTTACAGGTCAGCTTCACCAAGAATATCGTGTAACTGTTACCCTATCCAGCGGGGAAATTATAAAATCTCAATGGAGTAAAATGCTTCCGCGAACTGAAATTGTCTTACTCAGTGTGGATAGTTTTGAAGAAAATGATCGGGAAAACTCAGGGCAGACTAAAACCATCTTCTTTCCAAAGATTATAGCACGTGACTCATCAGGGGTTGATAATTACTACCGTTGGGTTTTTTACAAGCATGATGTCATGTTGACACATCCTGAACCTGTCACTTTGCAAAGTGATCGTTTTTTCGATGGCAACTTCATTCCAAACCTATTTGACAGATTTGAATACAACGAAAGAGAGGAAATTAAAGTCGAGCTTCATTCCATTAATAAAGATGCATACGACTTCCTTAATCTCTTGAAATCCCAGATTAACACATTAGGATTAGGTAGCTATGCACGAACTACACCAGCTACCGTTAATGGCAACCTCACAAATCTCACGAACCCAGAAAAAACGATTTTAGGTTTTTTCGGGACTACTTCCATCAGTGTTGACTCCACGATAGTTATCAATTAATATTAATTTTTTTGGGGGTTATAGATGATTCCTGTGACTTACGCACATGAGCAGGAACATAATCATAATACTTCTGTCAATCTTAGTTACTTTTTTGAGTATCAAAATGTCTAAAAAAGTAAGAAAAACAGCGTATTAAGACATTTTTCGCTATTGACTAACAGGAAAGCCATGCCAAGCAGAGATATTAAAATTTCAAGAGGTCTCACAAAACTGATGAGCAGAAAAAATGATCATTTCAGAATGAGTACTGACATTTTCATAGACGATCCTCAATGCCTGTCAAGTTATTTTGAGATGTTTAGCAAGGCTCAACTAGTTGAAATTGCTAATTCAGGGAATTAGATCAATAGATGTATGTTTTGTACGAAGGTTAAGATTCCATAGCAGAATTCCAGGACTTTATGCCCCCAGAAAGATTGTAAAGATTATTGAACCCCATCGTTTCCATCAGTGTACATGCATTCGCACTTCTATTCCCACTTCGACAATAAACAAGATAAGTAGTATCACGGTCAAGTTCCGCGATATGATCTTCAAAATCAGGATCCAGAAAATTTATCATTTGATGACCTTCTATGCCACCTTCACTTAGTTCTTCGGATGCTCTCACATCAAGAATCTTAGTATTGGACTCTTTCATTTTTTCCTTAAATTCCTCTACCTGAATATTTTGATAACTCATTTCAAATAATTTATATGTTTATACGATGACAGTTCTCGGTATAGCAGTATTTAATACTGACTTAAAGCCTCCTGCAATGTCTACAAGGTTGTGATACCCTCTGGATTTTAATATTGATGCCGCTATGATCGATCTATAGCCCCCCTGACAGTGCAAATGATAGGTGGAGTTTTTATCAAGTTTATCCAGTTGCTCATTTAGGTAGTCCAGAGGAACGTTTATTGCATCTTTAATATGGTCAACTGCCCACTCACCTGGCTTTCGTACGTCCACCACATTCAAATTATCGACCGACATTGATTCAGCAAAGTCATCGGCTGAAATTGATTGGACAGAACCTGTTTCTTTGCCAGCACTCGTCCATGACGAGAATCCTCCTTTGAGATACCCAAGCGTATTGTCATATCCAACTCTGGATAATCTTGTCACCACCTCTTCTTCTCTTCCTGTATCGGTTATGAATATAATTGGTTGCTCAAGATCAGGGATAAGTGCGCCTACCCAAGGAGCAAAACTTCCATCTATTCCAATAAATATTGAATTAGGGATATGGGCTTTGGCAAAGACTGCCTGATTCCTAGTATCTAAAACAAGTACTCCCTCATGACTCGCTAATGTCTCAAAAGTTTTAATGTCTAATGGTGTGTTTCCTTTTTTCATCACTTCGTCCAAACTCTTTGCTCCAGATTTGTTCATCTGAACGTTTGCCGAAAAGTATTTCGGTGGAGGAAGAATCCCATCTGTCACTTCCTTGATAAATTCTTCTTTTGTCATGTTTGACCTTAAAGCATAATTTAATCTTTTTTGATTACCCAGAGTATCCATGGTTTCCGAACTCATATTTTTTCCACAGGCAGATCCAGCACCATGCGCTGGATACACCATTACATCATCGGGGAGTATCATAATTTTATTCCGCAAACTGTCGTATAACATGCTGGCAAGATCATGCTGCGTGAGTGTCCCCTTCTGTGATAAATCAGGTCTTCCTACATCTCCAATGAACAGGGTGTCTCCACTAAAGATCGCATGATCTTTTCCATCTTCATCTATTAGTAAATAGGTAGTACTCTCTAATGTATGACCAGGCGTATGAAGTACTTTAAATAATATTTTCCCCAGTTTGAATTCCTTCCCATCCTTTGCTTCCGTATAATCAAAAGCAGGGTCAGCTCCCTCACCATATACAATATCAGCTCCAGTTTTTTTAGCTAAATCCAAATGCCCAGATACAAAATCAGCATGAAAGTGGGTTTCAAATATGTATTTAATCTTTGCCTCATTCGTATTGGCTTTTTTGACATAAAAATCTGTTTCTCTTAAGGGATCTATAATGGCAACTTCACCATCACTTTCAACGTAATAAGCTCCCTGAGCAAGGCAACCTGTATATATTTGCTCTATTATCATTATCCTGTTATTAGTTCCTTAAATAAAATTGCAAGACTCATTGTCAGTACAAACCATCCAAATATCTTTTTTAGTTTCTCTTCTGTTATTAATCTTGAAATAAGATTTCCTGCAAAAACACCCGCTACTGCCAAATTTGAGAAAATAAAAAGCAATGACCAATCTATATTTTGACCAGATTGAACATCTCCTAAAAAGCCGATCAGGGACTTAACAGCAATGATTGTCAAAGACGTACCTACAGCTAATTTCATTGGTAATTTAGCTAGTAACACCAATGCAGGAATGATAAGAAAACCACCGCCTGCCCCTACTATCCCTGTCAGAATACCTACTACCAGCCCATCAATAACAATTTTCAGGTAAGAGGTTTTTTTTTTTCGATCTACATGCTCAATATTCTTGCGGGATTTAATCATTGATACAGCAGTCATCAACATGAGCGTAGAAAAGAAAACCATAATGGTTGCTTCTTTTTTCACTGTGACCCAACTTGTTTCAAACAGTATTTCAGGAATAGCGGGAAAAAGATAAAGCCTTGTAAAATAAACAGCTATACACGAGGGGATTGCAAATACAATAGCGATCTTAAGGTCTACAAGCGACTCCCGAAATTTAATTATAGCTCCTGCAAGAGAAGTTATTCCTACAACAAAAAGAGAATACGCTGTTGCTAAAATTGGATTAATTCCAAGCAGGTAGACCAACACTGGCAACGTTAAAATTGATCCTCCTCCTCCTGTCATTCCCAATAAAATGCCTATTAGCAACGCACCTGAATAAGCAAGAACCTCCAAATCAATTTCAATTTGCCCAAAGGTAAAAAGATAAATCCTATCAGGCGTGAGTTACATAGCTGAATCATTCGTGTAATATTCTTGCAAGACCGTTGCAAAAGGTAGCACAGAATCCGTTGATTCTTGAATCGTGAGGTTTTGCCTCCCAATATTGGAGAGCAAAAAACAGGAGATTTTTTTGAAGCCCTGATGGGCAAAGTGGTCAATATCCAACCTTTTTCGTACAAGGCTATTCGTATTTATCAAATGACTCCCTACGTCAAATGATTTTTTTTATTAAACTCACTTATGAAGTGGAATGTTATGTCTGGGAAATTGTCCTGCACCATCTGTAACCAGGCTTTAGTTTCTGCCATGAAGACGGGTTTTCCTTCTTTGTCTTTTGCTATGTGACGATACTTATCTTTTACAAATGCATCTAGCTTGTCTGGGTCCCCACTGCTAATCCAGCAGGCTTTATAAATATTTGCTATCTCAAATTTTGCGTTTGCGCCATATTCATTGAGTAACCGGTACTGTAACACGTCGAATTGAAGTGCTCCAACAGTACCGACTACTTTTCTGGAACCCATTTCAAATGTAAATAGTTGGGCAACTCCTTCATCCATGAGTTGATTCAATCCTTTTTCAAGCTGTTTGGACTTCATGGCATCCATGTTGATTATTTGGCGGAATAATTCTGGAGAAAATGATGGAATTCCTTTGTACAACCCTTTTTCCCCTTCATTCAAGGTATCGCCAATTCTAAGATTTCCAGTATCATAAAGTCCGACTATATCGCCAGGAAATGCATGTTCTACAGTCTCCTTGTGTTGTGCCATAAATGCGGTAGCATTGGAGAAGCGAAAATTTTTATGCTGGCGAACATTATAGTAACTGTTGCCACGCTCAAAGATGCCAGAGCATATCCTGATAAAGGCAATTCTATTTCTATGCTTTGGATCCATATTGGCATGAATTTTAAAAATAAATCCTGAAAAATTCTTTTCTTCTGGTGTGATTTTACGTTCTTCAGTCTCTCTTGGACGGGGGCTTGGCGCAATTTGAGTAAAGCAGTCTAAAAGCTCTCTTACTCCAAAATTGTTAACTGCACTTCCAAAAAAGACGGGTGCCACTTTACCATTTAAATACGTAGCTATATTCAATTCGTCATAAACTCCATTTACCAACTCTATTTCTTCTTTCAATTGTGAAATGACAGATGCAGGGAGATACTTTCCTAGGTTAGGATCATTGACACCATTTATTTTAACAACCTCGTCTACTCTTTTCTGTTTATGTGGTTCATAGAGGTTGAGGTTATTTTCATAGATATTGAAAACTCCCCGAAGCGTTTTCCCCATTCCAATGGGCCAGCTCATCGGTCGTACTGTAATGTTTAGTTTTTCCTCTATTTCATCCAACAAGTCGAAAGCATCTCTTCCCTCCCGATCTAGTTTATTGATGAAGCAAATCACAGGAGTATTCCTCATTCGGCAAACTTCCATCAATTTTTTAGTTTGCCTTTCCACACCTTTGACGCAATCGATCACCATGATTACACTATCTACAGCAGTGAGCGTTCTGTATGTGTCTTCAGCGAAATCTTCATGACCAGGAGTATCTAGGATATTAATTTTAAGACCCTTATAGTCAAATCCCATTACGGAAGTTGCAACGGAAATACCTCGTTGCTTTTCTATATCCATCCAATCTGAACGGGTACCCATATCGATTTTATTGGATTTAACAGCCCCAGCCGTTTGGATGGCTCCACCAAATAATAACAGCTTTTCCGTAAGTGTGGTTTTACCGGAATCAGGGTGAGCGATGATGCCGAATGTTCTTCGTCTTTGTATTTCCTGTAGTAGTGTCATTTTCATGGTAAGGGCATGCAAAAGTAGGAAAAGCAATGATTCTGGGTATATAGTTTTAAGGGCATCTCTACTAACTAGATTTTTTTTGTGAGTGCAAGGAAATTCCACACGGAAACCCGAAGTGTATATGGCATACATGAGGATTTGAGTACGGGACTGATACCGAAAACGCAGAAAAAGGTAGTTAGTCAGCCCTTAAAAACCGACCTAACAAGTAAAAATATATTTCAAGCTGCTGCTCAGCAAACGTGAATCAACCTTGAATCAAATGGACCAAGGGCTTTTTACCAAAAAATGAACAAAAACGCGCTTTTTTAAGCCATAAATAGCAGACGTGACAAAAAACCAGCCACTTTCTCAAATTCCAGGCGCAAGCAGCCATTAAAGCATTGATTTCATCGCCAACTTGTCCTTTAAGCCTGTTTCTGGATAACCTAAAATCGGATTTCAAATGCCCAATAATGGGTTCTATGGCAGCCCGTCGCTTACACAGTTTGCGTTTCTTGTCTCTTTGATAACGATTGTCCTTTTTCAGGGCTTTGCTCGGCAGGATGATGGCCGTATCGCCTACTTGTTTAACCCCACAATAGCCTCTGTCGCAGACCGCTTGCTTGATGGGTTTTGTTCTGTTGCTATTGGCTTGTTTTATCGCATCGGGTAGGGTTTTTGCATCATGCTGGTTTTTCTTATGGCTGACAACGCCGACAATGATGTTGCTGTCTTTGGCCGAGACGATGGATACTTTGTTGCCGTATTCATAGCGTTTGTGCTCTTTGCCTTTGCCAATCGCATAAGCATGGGGTTCGTGCAGGGAATAAATTTTGTTTTTGTCTTTGGGTTGTTGTGCCAACACCCGTTGATAGAGCAAGAAGTCTGGTCGGTAGGTTTCAAGCAGGCCGTGTTGGGGTAGTTTTCTTTGTAGTTCTCGGATTAGAATATGGGCAATGGTTCGCAATCGTTTCAATGCCTTTTTAGCGGATGCGCGCTTTTTAACATGGCGGAAGTGGCGAATGCGTAAGCGACAGTTTTTAACTTCTTTTACAAAGGTTCTGCGTTGTTTGATGCCATGTTTTTTCGCCAATTTGTTGAGACGGTTGATAATTTTGATGGCTAGTTTAGAATCAGTGGGATAGGTGATGTTTTTTTCCTGTACGGTGGTGTCAATCAAAACAGTGTTTTCATTGGCTTTTTTGCCGTGCAACATCACACTCATCTTAAAAATGAGTTCAAAACCTGCGACACCGATTCTGTTTCTAAAATGCACCAGTTCGGTTGCATTGCAAGGCATGGCTGGGGTGTAGGTTGGATAGCCGCAGAAGTATTGATAATACGGATTACGCTTGAACTGTAGGACCACATTCTCATCGGACAGGTCTTCCAGTTGTTTGAGTATCAGCAACCCGACCATTAAGCGTATGGGTTTTGAGGGTCTGCCGTTATCGTGGCAATAGTGTTTGCTAAATGCATCCTCGAAGACCTTCCAGTCGATGACATTCGCTAATTGGATTAAAGGGTCTCGCTGGTCTAATTGAGAGAACAGCTCGGTGTGAAACAGATTTTGTTGCCCGGTATTTGGGGTTGAAGGAGTCAGCATAATTTTTTTGGCTCTTGTTAAAAGCAAGTGGGTATATTCACATTAATTTTATGCAAAAAAACTTGCCAGTCCGCAAATAAGTAGTCAACCCTAAAGAATCAACATTAATTATGCTTATCTTCTTTCAGGGAGGTTTTTAGCATGATTATTGCTATATAAAATGACAAGGAATAGTTATAATATCAATCAAACCCTTGTCAAATGCAGTCAAAAAAGTCGAATAGAAATCAACTTAATTTTTTATCCCCTACCTTAACTGAACAACTCAATTCCAGGCAAGCGCTTTATTTGTTGAGCCACCAGATAGCATGGTCATATTTTGAAGAAGCGTTTGGTTCGCTTTATTCAAATGTAGGTCGTCCAGCTCATTCTATTCGTTTGATGGTCTCCTTGTTGATATTAAAATCTATTTACAATTTATCAGATGAGGTATTGGTGGAACAACGCTGGGAAATGAATCCATATTTTCAATAGGTTGGAGGCTTTGATTCTTTGCAATGGGGGCAACCATGTGCGGCAACAGATTTGGTGCATTTCAGCAAGAGGATTGGAGAAGAAGGGGTAGAGAAGCTATTGAAACATTCAATTGAGCTACACGGCAAGGATGCTAAGGACAAGCATGTAAGTGTAGATACTACTGTCCAGGAAAAGAGCATCACCTATCCCACAGATGCAAAACTTCATAAAAAGATTGTTGACAGCTGTATTTCTATAGCCAAGAAAGAAGGGATTAAACTACGACGCAGCTACGTTAGGACAACCAAAAACCTTGTCAGAGACACCTACCATGGGACTCACCCTAAAAGGAGGAAGAAAGCAAATGCAGCGAAGCGCAAACTCAAAACCATTGCTGGTCGGTTAGTCAGAGAATTAGACAGGAAATTACCTCATCAGCAAAAAGAAGTAACACTGGCACTGTTCAAACGAGTACTTACACAAGAGAAGTGCAGTAAGAATAAAATTTACAGTTTACATGAACCTGATGTGTATTGCATCGCAAAAGGGAAGGCCCATAAGAAATATGAATATGGCTGTAAGGCATCCGTAGTATTGACACAAAACACGGGTATCATCGTAGGTGCGATGACTTTTGAAGAGAATATTTATGATGGACATACGCTAGATGCTGTATTGAAGCAAACACAACTACTGACTGGTAACTACCCGAAACCCGCCACAGTAGATAGGGGTTAGAAAGGGACTAACACAGTTGAGAACACCTCCATCATTCGACCATCCAAACCATTAAAAAGAGACAATACCTATCAAAAACAGAGAAAACGAAAGCTCTGTAGACGTAGAGCAGCCATAGAGCCAATCATCGGACACTTGAAGCAAGATCATCGAGCAGCTAGCAATTACCTAAAAGGGAAAACAGGAGATAAAATAAACTTCATCATGGCAGCCTGTGGGTTTAACTACAAGAAATTGATGAAAAAACTAAGAGTAAATGCTCTTTGGCTCTATACAAAATGGGTAGTAAAGCTGAGGCGTCTATTTGAAGTAACCTCTTTCCATCAAAGTAGAATACAAACTCTATGGAAAATGAGTTTTTAAGGAACGACTAATTGGAAATAATTGCATACCTTCGCGCCATTATTTAACCTTAAAAGATCAATGAAAACCATTACACACCCACCCAAAACAACACCTTTGACTGACAAAAAGGCATATAATAGTCCTACCCCCCCCCCCCCCCCCCCCCCCGACATTATGTCATGCTTTAGCACGGCTTTATAATTACAAAACCCTACTTCTTCTTATTTTAAGTCTGGCTTTTTCTCTGCCAGTTAATGCTCAAGAGACTGACCCAACAGACCTTTGTTCGCGCACCGTAGTAGTTAAGAATGTAATCGTCGACGAGGTGAGTGGAAAAACCAATTGTGCAGACATTACTACAGCAGAGTTGGCGGGAATTACCAATTTATCTTTTTTTGGGTCTAGTCTCACCAGTTCTCTAAGAGGTAGTAACCTAAAGAGTGGCGATTTTGCTGGCTTAACAGGACTAACAGAACTCGATTTAGGTTTCAACGAAATTACCACCCTACCCGCTGATATATTCTCTGGGCTATCAGCATTAACGAGACTAAGGTTAGATAACAATCAATTATCCACCTTGCCTACTGGGGTTTTCGCGGGCTTAACTGCTTTGACAGAACTTGATTTATCGAACAACCCACTGACATCGCTACCCACTGGTATTTTTGACGACCTGCCATCAACGGTAACTAAAACCCTGCCCGATGGAGTTACTATTAACGCCGCCGTCCCAACAACCGTAGGCACGATTGCCGATATTACATACCTCGTGGCAAATGGTAGTCCTCGCACTGTAGATGTGGCGGATAAATTTAGCGACACAAACGATACGTTGACGTTTACTGCATCGTCCGATGATACCAACATCGCTACCGCTACTATCACCTTGATAGGTAGCGGTGTTACCGTTACACCCCTAGCGGTGGACCGGACCGACCGCGTAGTATCAGCCACCATCACCGTAACTGCTACCGATAGCGCGGGTCAAACGGCGACCCAGACGTTCACAGTCTCCGTTATCAACCCAGCCCCAAGGTCCCAAGGCACGATTGCTAATATTACTGACCTCGTGGCAAATGGTAACACTCAAACTGTAGATGTGGCGGATAAATTTAGCGACACAGACGATTTGACCTTTTCCGCAAGGTCTAATGATATTAACATCGCAACCGTTGGGGTTGCTAACGATAGTGAGGTTACGGTTACGCCAGTAGCCGCTGGCACAACAACAATCACCGTCACTGCCACCGATATAGCGAGTCAAACTGCTGAACAGACGTTCTCAGTCTCCGTTACCAACCCTGCCCCAACGACCGTAGGCACGATGGACAACATGACTGACCTCGTGGAAAATGGTAGTCCTCGCAATGTAGATGTGGCGACTAACTTTAGTGACCCAAACGACACGTTGACGTTTTCTGCAATGTCCGATAATATCGCCATCGCAACGGTTGCAGTGATGGATAGCATAGTTACCATTACACCCATAGTCGTAGGAACAGCAACCATCACCGTCACTGCCACCGACACAGCGGGGCAAACCGTTGAACAGACGTTCTCAGTCTCCGTTACCAACCCTGCCCCAACAGCCACAGACACGATGGACAACATGACTGATCTTGTGGCAAATGGTAGTCCTCGCGATGTTAATGTGGCGGACAAGTTTAGCGACTTAGACACGTTGACGTTTTCTGCAACGTCCGATGATACCGCCATCGCAACGGTTACAGTGATGGATAATGTAGTTACCGTAACTCCAGTAGCCGTAGGCACAGCAACCATCACCGTAACTGCCACCGACATAGCGGGTCAAACTGCTGAACAAACGTTTACAGTTACTGTGCAGGCTGATGATGTTACCACAGGAACTGCTGGCGTGAAGAACATAGGCATTTCCGTCTCCCCCAATCCAATAAAAGATGGAACTAGCGTGACAATTACCGTTGCTGACGATGGGGTGTACCGCTTGTTCGGAATCTCAGGGGAATTTCTTACTAAAGGGACCTTAACCAAGGGAGATAACACTGTGGCATTTCCGTTTTTAGCTAAAGGAATTTATCTATTAAAGATACAAACAACACACGGTCGCGTGACGAGGAAAGTGGTTAAAAACTAGCACCGTAGCGATGGCTATGCTTATATTTTTTGCCTCATTCAAACAAAAAATAATTCAATTAAAGTAGGCATTTAATAAATAAAAGATTAGTCTATGTAAAACAGTTTCATTTTCTTGATTAAACGATTGATTTACAGTAACTTAGTAGGACTATTAAAGTTACTGTAAAAATCAAATTATGGAGAAAAAGCAGGAAAGCCTAACTCTTTTTTAGTTTCAGGAGAAATTTCCTGATAACGACAGTTGTCAAAACTTCCTGGCCGAAATGAAATGGTCAGATGGATTTAAATGTGAAAGGTGCCGAAACACCAAGTATTGCAGAGGGAAATTATTCCATACCCGGCAATGCACAAAATGTAGGTACCAAGCTACCCCCACAAGTGGCACTCTTTTCCACAAAGTAAAATTCCCAATGTTAAAAGCTTTTTATATCCTATACTATATGAGTACAAATACACAAGGGATTGCATCAACAGAGCTAAGCAGAAAACTGGGGCTACGGCAAAAAACCTGTTGGCTGTTTCAGCAAAAGGTAATGAAGGCAATGGTTAGCAGTGGGAAATACCCGCTAATGGGTAAAGTAGAAGTCGATGAGACCGTTGTAGGGCAACAGGAAGAAGGCGTTGTAGGACGCAAAAATAACCGAAAAAAGCAGGTTGTACTGGCTATTGAGAAGAAAGGGAAAGGAGTGAGCAGGATGTATGCCAGAGTGATTGACAATGCTGGCTCCAAGCAATTGAAGCCCTTCTTCCAGAATCATATATCAACTCAGGCTACCATCACAACCGATAAGTGGAGGGGCTACATCCCCCTGAAAGAAAAATACCCTTATTTAATCCAAATCGAGAGTGGGAAGAAAGGTAAGAATTTCCCGGAATTGCACAGAATAATTATGATGTTCAAGGCATGGCTTAGAGGTATCCACCATTCAGTCGATAACCTTCAAGCATATATCGACCAATATTGCTATCGGTTCAACCGAAGCCAGATGAAAGGGGAAATATTCGATAACCTGCTAACTAAAATGGTGGACCATGAACCATGCCCTCACAATTTCATCCGTATTTATTAAATGCCTACTTCAATCAATTTATTTATGTAATACTGTGGGGTAACATTGGTATAATTCTCTACTAATTTCCTCAAAAATTTCACGTAGGTTACTTTTACTTTTCAAATAACGACTCATTATGCAACAATACCTGAAACTAATGCGACATATTCTTGACCATGGAGCTGAAAAAGGAGATAGGACAGGCACAGGGACAAGAAGTGTCTTTGGATACCAGATGAGGTTTGCTTTAGACGAAGGATTTCCATGTGTCACCACTAAAAGACTGCACCTGAAATCGATTATTTATGAACTGCTTTGGTTTTTACAAGGAGGTCAGAATATCAAATACCTAAAGGATAACGGGGTTTCCATTTGGGACGAATGGGCTGATAAAGAAGGGAACCTAGGACCAGTTTACGGGGTGCAATGGCGAAGCTGGGAAACCTCAGATGGACGAAAAGTTGATCAGATCAAGCAATTGATTGAAGGGATTAAAAATAATCCGGACTCAAGAAGGCATATTGTTAGTGCTTGGAATGTTGCGGAAATAGATAATATGGCACTTCCCCCGTGTCACCTATTATTCCAATTTTATGTGGCTGGAGGAAGGCTCAGCTGTCAACTGTATCAGCGCAGTGCAGACGTATTTCTAGGGGTTCCATTTAACATCGCCTCTTATGCGTTGTTTACTATGATGGTGGCACAGGCTTGTAGCTTGCATCTAGGGGACTTTGTGCATACACTTGGGGATGCCCATCTCTACTCAAACCATATAGGGCAAACACTCCTACAGCTTGGAAGGGAGCCGAGAAAATTACCCGAGCTGAGACTCAATCCAGAGGTAGGGGATATTTTTGAATTCAGGTATGAGGATTTTGAACTGGTAGCGTATGATCCTCATCCACATATAAAAGGGGCTGTTGCAGTGTAACTTTCCTCAGGTTTAATTGGTCTTATTCATTAGGGACGCTAGAACATGTAGACGAAGTAGAAGAAAACGTAAAAGAAACGATTTGGGTGATACTTTTTAGTCAAAATGGCATTATTTCACATTGAAGGAAGCATGCACCGTGGAGTTACGCTTGGTGATGTTACTATTCCAAATCACAGGTTATACAAGTTTGATTATAAAATGTGACATAACTAAAGCTACGGTGCGGTTTTTTAACGAAACATAAGCAGAAAAGAAACAATTTATATGTGACATTTTGTGGTCAAATTGGTATTATAGGGATGGAACATAGTATCTTTAGGCAAGCAGAAATAAAATAACATAATGGCTGAAAGCAGTGGTATATTTGATATGATAGGACCTGTTATGATAGGACCTTCTAGCTCTCATACAGCGGGAGTGGTAAGAATCGGACGAGTGGCAAATCGAATACTGGAAGCGATACCTGACCAAGTGGACATTGTCTTTTATAATTCATTTGCCAGAACGTATGAAGGTCATGGGAGCGATCGAGCCATTCTGGCGGGACTCATGGATTATAAAACGGATGATAAAAGAATAAAATCGGCTCTAGACCTAACAAAAGATGCTGGTCTTTCGTATACGTTCAGGTCAATTGGCAGTGCTTCTCTATTTCATCCAAATTCAGTTCATGTGGTTGCGAGAAAAGGAGAAAAGGAAGTACAGATTTTAGGTGAAAGTAGGGGTGGTGGCGTAATTCGCATCAAAGAAGTAAATGGTTTTGACTCACATTTTACTGCGAGCCTTCATACGGTGGTGATAGAAGCGGATGATGTAAAGGGGAGTATCGCTTATATATCCGATGTGATCTCTCATGACGGCTGTAATATTGCCACGATGACAGTTTCGAGAAAAGGGAAAAATGATCGTGCCTGCTTGATTCTCGAAATGGATTCAGGGATGGATGAATTGACACTAAAGTATTTAAAGAAGAGGACATGGGTACACAACGTACTCTACATCCCCAATATTGACAAATAACCATGAAAGACCTAGTACTCACCTGTTTGATAATCTGTATCTATGCATTTCATGCGGAAGCACAAGAGAAAAGACTGCTCTCTTTGGAAGAATGTATTGAGATAGCTGTTGAAAATAATCTTGCTGTTCAAAGAAGTCGGCTAGACCTTGCTACCTCGAGAGTTAATCTGACGCAGGCAGTAGGGAAGCGATATCCAACGATCAATTTGGATGGGAATTATGGATTTAACTGGGGCAGGAGTATTGATCCCACCACAAACCAGTTTGCCAATCGAAGAGTCAACTTTAATGGAATTGGCGGAAGTAGTAGCATGCCATTGGTCCAAGGCTTTCAAACTTCCAATGCAATTAAACAAAGCAGGCTAGAGGTGGAGGCCAGTGAATTTGATGTACAAAAAACAATCAATGATATTTCACTCAGCACCTCTTTGATATATCTGAATGTCATATTCAATAAGGAACTTTTGGAAAATGTACACTTTCAATTGGAATCTAGTCAACAGCAGTTGGACCGTACCAAAAAATTAGTTGAATCCGGGATGTTGCCTGTTTCCAATGAACTGCAACTTGCAAGTCAGGTTGCTACGAATGAGGTGGGTGTCATAATAGCGGAAAATAACCTTGGCTTAGCTGTTTTGGATCTCAAACAAGCATTACTATTGCCTGCGGGTCAGGGAGTAGATATTGTAATTCCAGACATTCAACTAGACTAGGCGGAGATAGTGGCAAGTTCTTTATCAGAAATTTATACATGCTGTATCTCAAATCAGCCCGAAATCAAAAGTGCGGACTTGAGGGTGCGAAGTGCTAATGTGGGACTTGAAGTTTCTAAAGGAGCTATGTATCCAAGTCTGAATTTAAATGGTGGTTTCAGTACCAATTATTCAGATGTTTTTTCCCAATAATTTGTTCCAGATGGCACATCTACCATAGAACAAATTCCAACAAATTTTGAGACAGTGTTGGGTCCTGTACCTATTGTTCAGAACGTTGAAGTGCATGGAGGAACTTTTCAGAACTATGGAGTGACGGACCAATGGTCGGATAACCTAAGTAAATCCCTTTCACTGAGACTTTTTATTCCGATTTTTAATGGCTTTAATACACGGTCAAACTATTCAACTATCTAGGATTGCTGTTCAACAAGCGGAAATACCTGCTGTAGAACAGCATAATATGTTGTATCAACGCATTGAATCCGCCTATAGAAATGCACTTGCCGTAGCCAAAACTTTTTCTGCCTCACAAAAACAAGTGGAGGCACTGGAAGAAACGTTTAGGTCCATCGAGAATCAGTACAATCTGGGGGCTACTAATTTCACAGACTACCAGATAGCAAGCAATAATTTGTATCAGGCAAAATCGGATTTTTCAAGAGCAAAATACGACTTTGCATTTAAGCAAAAAGTATTGGCATTTTATCAGGGAAAGCCTCTGTCTTTCTAAACCTGTCACCAACTCATATGAAAAAGAACTATGGCTAAGAAGAAAAAATCAAAAAATAAGATATTTTACATACTAGGGGGAGTTTTGATTGTACTCCTCCTGTTTGCTATGATTGGCAAGTCACAGGGTTGGGTTGGGAAAAAGAAAGAGTCGACGGTAGAAGTGGCTAAAGTGGAGAAGGCGACTATTATAGAAAAAGTCAGTGCCTCAGGAACTGTTCAACCTGTCGTAGAAGTAAAAATAAGCCCTGAAGTTTCGGGAGAAATCCTAGCCCTGAAAGTTTCAGAAGGTGATTCTGTAAGCAAAGGGGACTATATTTTGAAAATCAGACCTGATAATTTTGTTTCTGCCCTCGCGCGCGCAAAAGCCAACCTTAATCAGCAGTTAGCCAATTTGGCCCAGGCCAAGTCCAGTGAAGCGAGAGTCTCTGCCGACCACACTAGGTCTTCCCAAGCGTTCAAAAGACAAAAGAATCTGTTTGCGCAGCAAGTGATTTCTGAAGCGGATTATCAGCTTGCTGAAGCAAATTTCAAGATTGCAGAGCAGGATTTGGAGTCGGAAAAGCAACGCGTAAAAGCCACTGGATATATTGTCCAAAGCTCACGAGCCACTGTCAGTGAATCGGAGGAAAACTTGAGATTAACGCACATTACGGCACCAATGAGCGGTATCGTGTCAAAACTTCCTGTAGAGGTAGGGGAAACTGTTTTGGGAACTTCCCAATTTCAAGGAACAGAAATTTTGCGAATTGCGGATCTTTCTAAAATGGAAGTGCGTGTGGATGTGAATGAAAATGACATCATTCGAATCAGTGAAGGAGATACTGCCCTTATTGACGTGGACTCATACTCCTATATGGACAAGGTATTTAAAGGCGTGGTTACTCAAATAGCTAATACAGCCAATGACAAAGTATCGTCCGATGCTGTTACGGAATTCGAAGTTCAGATTCAAATATTAACAAATTCTTACAAAGACCTCGTTTTAGAACAAGGAGAAAAATACCCTTTTAAACCTGGAATGACCGCTAGCGTTGATATCATAACGAAAACCCGAAAAGACGTGTTGAGTATTCCCCTGACCTCTGTAACTACACGAGAACCCAAAAAGGAGGATAAAAAGGAAAAAAGTACCGTTGCCAAAACTGGAGAGTTGTTGGATGAAGAACGTTTAGAGGTTGTTTTCCTTTTCGAGGATGGAAAAGCTATCCAAACAGAAGTTGAAACAGGTATTAGTGATTTCGAGAGAATAGAAATTTTTAAGGGAGTCAGCGAGGACCAAAAGATCATATCTGGTCCGTTCTTAGCAGTTT
This sequence comes from Ekhidna sp., assembly GCA_965261215.1. Classification (GTDB taxonomy): domain Bacteria; phylum Bacteroidota; class Bacteroidia; order Cytophagales; family Cyclobacteriaceae; genus Ekhidna. Next base: position 4,298,160 of record CBDHDT010000193.1, on the reverse strand, counting down.
CGAAACGTTTGAAAGATGGTGATGCTGTAGTTGTTCTGGAAAAAAAGAAAAAAGACACCCAAAAATCTGAGGAGTAGGGGTCCCTGTAGTTAATGCCCAACCAAAGTAAGTCGCTAAGTCACCCAGACGTAAAAATCAGTAATTTTCTGGTCAGGGCACCGCAAGGTTAAAAACAGAAAGTGAGCAGGTTCAAGCCACGGATAACCCCCCGCACTAGGAACCTACTCGGTTCCTTGCGCTGGGCACTGTAAGCCTCCCCTAAACCGAAGCATTAGTAAATTTATGGTTTTGTCTTTCAAATACATGTCTAAATCCAGACTTGGTACCGTTAATTCTCTTTGTTTGAGGAACGCTACTGGAGGTTTATTACCCAAGGATTCATGTGATCTTACGTTGTTGTAACCCCAGATCCATTGCTACGTCTGGTCTCTTACCTGATCCAAATCGGTGAATAAAACAATTGAAGTAGGCATTTAATACATAAAAGATTAGTCTATTAAAACAGTTTCATTTTCTTTATTAAACGATTGATTTACCGTAACTTAGTAAAATTATTAAAGGTAGAATAAAAATCAGATTATGGAGAAAAAGTATGAACCCCTAACTTTTTTTGAGTTTCAGAAGAAATTTCCTGATAACGACAGTTGTCAAAACTTCCTAGCCGAAATGAAATGGCCAGATGGATTTAAATGTGAAAAGTGTCAAAACAACAAGTAGTGCAGAGGGAAATTATTCCATACCCGACAATGCACAAAATGTAGGTACCAAGCTACCCCCACAAGTGGTACGCTTTTCCACAAAGTAAAATTCCCAATGTTAAAAGCTTTTTATATCCTATACTATATGAGTACAAATAAACAAGGGATTGCATCAACAGAACTAAGCAGAAAACTGGAACTACGGAAAAAAACCTGTTGGCTGTTTCAGCAAAAGGTAATGAAGGCAATGGTTAGCAGTGGGCAATACCCGCTAATGGGTAAAGTAGCAGTCGATGAAACCGTTGTAGGGCAACAGGAAGAAGGCGTTGTAGGACGACAACATAACCAAAGCAGGTTGTCACTGGCTATTGAGAAGAAAGGGAAAGGAGTGAGCAGGATGTATGCCAGAGAGATTGACAATGCTGGCTCCAAGCAATTGAAGCCCTTCTTCCAAGATTATATATCACCTCAGGCTACCATCAAAACCGATAAGTGGAGGGGCTACATCCCCCTGAAAGGAAAATACCCTTAGTTAATTCAAATAGAGAGTGGGAAGAAAGGTAAGAATTTCCAGGAATTGCACAGAACTATTATGATGTTCAAGGCATGGCTTAGAGGTATCCACCATTCAGTCGATAACCTTCAAGCATATATCGACCAATATTGCTATCGGTTCAACCGGAGTCAAATGAAAGGGGAAATATTCGATAACCTGCTAACTAAAATGGTGGACCATCAACCATGCCCTTACAAGTGCATTCGTATTTATTAAATGCCTACTTCAATCAAATAAATCAGTTTGATAGTAATGATAATAAACAACCTTTCTATTGCAACGGTCTTACCTATTGGAGAGCAACAAATAAACATGAGAGAGCAAAATCTCACAATTCAAAAACCAACAAACTCAGTTCTACCTTTTGCAACGGTTCTATTAACACTCTTTATGGGTTATCCAGAACAGCCTAAAAGAATATCAAAATAAACTTGCAGAAGTCCCGATGGAGGCTTACACTTGCCCCTAATAACAATAGATAAAATACTAAACTTTTAATGAAAATATGTATGTAAATTTTACTTTCTCTTGACAAAGTTTCGGGTTTGGATGCAGTTAAAAGTTACCTCCTTCGCCTCTCCCATTTTGGCAACGTTAGATCCCTCGTTGCCTTGGCTTCTGTCGGCTTGCTTGCGGTTATGCCTGCCACTGCGCAGACTTTAGCAGACGACTTTGTGCTGAAAATAACAACCACCGCTGGTACTAACGCTAGCGACAAGTCCTTTACTTTATTATAGCCAAGACACTGATTATATGGTGGACTGGGGAGGTGGCAATGGTTTTGAGCAGGTTACAACAGAAAATACTCTCCATCCCTTCGCCACAGCAGGAGTACACACCATAAGATTTAGAAACCTGAATAATATCTATATCAATGACCAAGCAGACAAGGAAAAATATACCTCCATAGAGCAGTGGGGTACCTCCGTCTGGGATGAAGATATGAGTTATGCTTTTTTTGGAGCAAGTAACCTGATCATGAGTTCAAGCGCAGGTACGCCTGAAATGGGTACTGTGACGGATATGAATGGGATGTTCCAAAACACCACTTCCTTCAACGGCGACATCAGCGGGTGGAATACCGCATTGGTGGAAGAGATGGGTGCTATGTTCTCTGGTGCCACCGCCTTTAATCAAAACTTGGGCGGGTGGAATACCGCATCGGTGGAGGATATGTCTGATATGTTTGAGGAAGCCACTTCCTTCAACGGCGACATCAGCGGGTGGAATACAGCATCGGTGACGGAGATGACTGAAATGTTCTCTGGTGCCTCTTCCTTCAATGGCGACATCAGCGGGTGGAATGTAGCATCGGTGGAGGATATGAATGGTATGTTTGAGGAAGCCACTTCCTTCAACGGCGACATAGACGGTTGGAATACCGCATCGGTGGAGGATATGAGTGGTATGTTCGTTGAAGCCACTTCCTTCAACGGCGACATCAGCGGGTGGAATACCGCATTGGTGGAGAATATGGAAAGTATGTTCGATGAAGCCACTTCCTTTGATCAAGACCTAGGCGGGTGGAATGTCGGAGCGGTGACGAATATGAGACGTATGTTCGCTAGTGTGACGCTTTCACTTGCAAACTACGATTCGCTTTTGGTGGGTTGGAACAGACAACCCCTTCAAACGGGAGTCCATTTCGATGGGGGAACTTCTAAATATAGCTCAGCGATAGCACACACCGCTAGGGCAAATATGATCAGTTCAACTGGTCATGACTGGACCATTGATGATGGCGGACGAGTACAGGCTGATGATGCACCCACAGCCATATTTCTCTCTTCCACCAGCATTGCAGAAAATGCTGGAGCTAATGCCGTGGTGGGTACGCTATCCACAAATGGAGGAGCGAGTAGCTATACCTACGCATTGGCAACAGGCACAGGAGATACCGACAACAGTAGTTTCAGGATTTCAGGCACTGCACTACAGCTTATCGCTTCCGCTGACTACGAAACAAAAACTACCTATGCCGTGAGGCTAAAAGTGGATGGGGTCATGCCAGCGGTTGGAAAACAATTCACCATCACCGTGACGGATGTGAATGAACAGCGTGCAAATAACGCTCCTGTTTTCGCGGGCGGAGCTACCGCTAGAGTAGCTTATGCAGAAAACGCCACTACGGCAGTTACCATCGTTACCGCCACGGATGCAGATGAGGGTCAGACGGTTACTTTAACGCTGTCTGGAGATGATGAGGATCAGTTTTCCATCACTCCACTAGGCGTATTGACGTTCAAGATCGCACCAGACTATGAAATGCCTACGGATGTGGGAATGAATAATGTGTACGAAATAACGATCACGGCTACAGACGACGGTACACCCGCAAAAATGGTCATGCAAATCCTCACCATTACAGTGACGGATGTGGTGAATGAAGGTGGCAACCCAGCAGATGACCACTTTGTGCTGAAAATAACAACCACCGCTGGTACTAACGCTAGCGACAAGTCCTTTACTTTTTATAGCCAAGACACCGATTATATGGTGGACTGGGGAGGGGGCAATGGTTTTGAGCAGGTTACAACAGAAAATACTCTCCATCCCTTCGCCACAGCAGGAGTACACACCATAAGATTTAGAAACCTGAATAATATCTATATCAATGACCAAGCAGACAAGGAAAAATATACCTCCATAGAGCAGTGGGGTACCTCCGTCTGGGATGAAGATATGAGTTATGCTTTTTTTGGAGCAAGTAACCTGATCATGAGTTCAAGCGCAGGTACGCCTGAGATGGGTACTGTGACGGATATGGCAGGTATGTTCGCTTTTGCCACTTCCTTTAACGGTGACATAGGCGGGTGGAATGTAGCATCGGTGACGGAGATGACTGAAATGTTCTCTGGTGCCTCTTCCTTCAACGGCGACATAGACGGCTGGAATACAGCATCGGTGACGGAGATGTCTGAAATGTTCCAAAACGCTACTTTCTTTGACGGCGACATCAGCGGGTGGAATGTAGCATCGGTGACGGAAATGTCTGATATGTTCAATGGAGCCACTGCCTTCAACGGCGACATAGACGGCTGGAATACAGCATCGGTGACGGAGATGACTGAAATGTTCAATGGAGCCACTGCCTTCAATGGCGACATCAGTGGGTGGAATGTAGCATCGGTGGAGGATATGAATGGTATGTTTGAGGGAGCCACTGCCTTCAACGGCGACATAGACGGTTGGAATACCGCATCGGTGGAGGATATGAGTGGTATGTTCGCTGAAGCCACTTCCTTTGATCAAGACCTAAGCGGGTGGGATGTAGGAGCGGTGGAGAGTATGGAAGATATGTTCCTCGGAGCTACGCTTTCACCTACAAACTACAATTCGCTTTTGGTGGGTTGGGACAGACAAAACCTTACGCCTCGGGTAACTTTCCATGGAGGCAATTCGCTGTATAGCTCGGCCACTGCCGAGACAGCCCGAACAAATATGATAACTTCAGATATGTGGCGTATTACCGATGGAGGTAAAAGAACAACCAACATGACTCCAACCAACATTTTTCTTTCTTCAAGTCGCATTGCAGAAAATGCGGGTGCTAATGCGGTCGTGGGGATGCTATCAAATACCGATACAGGAGGCACGTATGCCTACTCATTGGTGGACGGTGAAGGAGATAATAACAATGAGCTTTTTAATATTTTAGGAACAAGCCTGAGGCTTACCGCTTCCGCGGACTATGAAACGAAAGTTTTCTACGAAGTGAGGATAAATGTAAACGACGGCATGAATGATTTTGCAAAATCATTTACTATTATAGTGACGAATCTGGTGAATGAAGGTGGCAATCCAACAGACCACTTTGTGCTGAAAATAACAACCACCGCTGGTACTAACGCTAACGACAAGTCCTTTACTTTTTATAGCCAAGACATGGATTATATGGTGAACTGGGGAGAAAGTAGCGATTTTGAGCAGGTCACAACAGGAGATGCTTCCCATACCTTCGCCACAGCAGGAGTACACACCATCAGATTTACAAACCTGAATGATATTTATATCAATTATCAGGCAGGCAGGGAAAAATATACCTCCATAGAACAGTGGGGTACCTCTGTCTGGAATCCGGATATGGCTAGTGCTTTTTTGGGAGCAAGTAACCTGACCATGAATTTAAGCGCAGGAACGCCTGACATGAGTATGGTGACGAATATGAGTTTTATGTTCGAGAAAGCCACTTCCTTCAATGGCGACATAGGAAACTGGAATACAGCATCGGTGGAGTATATGTATGATATGTTCAATCTAGCCACGTCCTTCAACGGCGACATCAGCGGTTGGAATACAGCATCGGTGAGGGAGATGGATTCTATGTTCGATGAAGCCATTTCATTTAATCAGGACATAGGAAACTGGAATACAGCATCGGTGACGGATATGAATGGTATGTTTGAGGAAGCCACTTCCTTCAATGGCGACATAGGAAACTGGAATACAGCATCGGTGGAGTATATGTATGGTATGTTCGAGGAAGCCACTTCCTTCAATCAAGACATAGGAAACTGGAATACGGCATCGGTGACGGATATGACGGGTATGTTCAAGAAAGCCACTTCCTTTAATCAAGACATAGGCGGGTGGAATGTAGAAGCGGTGTTGACTATGTGGGATATGTTCTTGGAAGCCACTTCTTTCAACGGTGACATAGGAAACTGGAATACAGCAAAAGTGTGGGATATGACAACTATGTTCGCTGAAGCCGCTTCCTTTAATCAAGACCTAGGCGGGTGGAATGTAGAAGCGGTGGAGTTGATGACTTCCATGTTCAGGCACGCCACTGCTTTTAACGGCGACATAAGCGGGTGGAATCCAGTAGTGGCGATAGGTATGTACCAGATGTTCGCTGGAGCCACTTCCTTTAATCAAGACATAAGCGGGTGGAATACGGCATCTGTGTTTACTATGTTTGGTATGTTCGCTAGAGCCACTTCCTTTAACCAAGACATAGGAAACTGGAATACAGCAAGGGTGCAGGATATGACGGCTATGTTCAAGGAAGCCACTTCCTTTAATCAAGACATAGGCGGGTGGAATGTAGAAGCGGTGTTGACTATGTGGGATATGTTCTACGGTGTTACACTTTCAACATCAAACTACGATTCGTTGTTGGTGGGCTGGAACAGACAAACCCTTCAAACGGGAGTCCCTTTCCACGGAGGGAATTCTTTGTATATAAGCTCTGAAGCTCAAACTGCTAGGAAAAACATGGTCAGTTCAGATCAATGGAGAATTACTGATGGCGGACGAGTAAACGACCACGCCCCTATTTTCACTAGTGGAACGACTGTGGATGTAGCGGAAGGTACGACAGCAGTTACCACCGTTACCGCCACCGATGCAGACGTGGGACAAACAGTTACTTTCACGCTGACAGGAGGAGCGGATGAGTTTGAATTGTCCATCACTTCGGCAGGCGTACTGACGTTCGACTTGGCACCAGACTTTGAAACACCAAGAAGTGCGGCGGGTTCAAATGAATATGAAGTCATCATCACTGCCACAGACGGGCAGACCCCTGCAATGACCGCTGTGCAGACGCTTACCATCACGGTGACGGATGTGGATGAAGCCCTAGGGCTTGAAGCATTGACAGGCATTGCCGTATATCCTAACCCAGCAGGCGCAGTGTTGCATATCCACGGCGTGGAAGGAAATGCCCGCTACACCTTGTCAGGCATAGACGGAAAAGTTTTGAAAAGAGGAAAACTGAGGGCAGGTACAGCGGATCATTCCGTAGCTATTCCATCGTTGAAAAAGGGCATCTATTTGTTACAACTAACCACAGGTAAAGGTAGCGTCACCAGAAAAATTGTGAAGGAATAGGGGAAGGATACATATTGAAAGATGGAGGGGATTGCAGGGTGGGGGAAAGCCCTCCATATTATGGTTTAGGATCAGACAAACAAGACCGATTAGACCAAAAAAAACGTCATCTAAATTGTTTTTTTGCTTGTATGTCGTTAAAAAAAATAGCACCGTAACTAGGGCTATGCTTATATTTTTTGCCTAATCCAAAGAAAACATCATTCAATTTATTTATGTCATATTTTATAATCAAATTGATATTATATCTATATGACCCGTAAAAAAGGACAGTCAATAAGAAGTATTGTCGCCGAGTTGGGTATGTCCCATTCTACCGTCAGCAGAGAATTAAAACGCAATACCGACAAACGAGGCTACCGGTATCAACAAGCCAACAATCTTGCCCAGCAAAGACACACGCTTAAGAATAAATCGGTCAAGATGAATCAAGTGTTGAAGCAATTGATTAAAAACTGCTTGGCGTTAGACTGGAGTCCTGAACAAATCTGTGGTTGGCTCAAAGTTAACTATATTATGGGCTTGTCGGTTAATTCAAAATCAGTCCAATTTTAAGAAAATAATATGTTTAATAACAATGACTTAATCATTCAGAACAAGCTAAAAACACCATTTTCCGACAAGCCCATCATTAACCTTCACCATGAGAGCGTTTATCGCTATTTGCTTAAAGACAAGGCGGAGGGGGGCTTGTTACACACACAGCTTAGGCATCAAGGCAGACCCTACCGCAAGTGCTACGGCTACGCCAGCAATCGTACCGGGATTCCTTGATCGTGTTGATATTGAAGAGCGTTCAGAAGCGGTCAATAATCGTGAAGTATTTAGGCATTGGGAAGCGGATACTATGATTGGCAAGGCACACCAAGGAGCGATTGTAACGATAGATGAAAGAATATCTAAATTAAGGCTGGCTTACCCTGTCAAGAGCAAGCACAAAGACAACGTATCGGTAGCGATGCGCGCTATGTTAGAACCAGTCGCCGAAGCGGTGGACTCGATCACTTATGACAATGGTAAAGAGTTCTCGGGGCATCAACAAGTCAATAAGAGCATCAAGTGTAAAAGGTACTTTGCTAAATCTTACCGCTCATGGGAACGCGGACAAAACGAAAATGCAAATGGTTTGTTACGACAATACTTCCCTAAATCAATGAAGTTGACTGATGTTTGCTTCAATGAGGTTAAAATAGCCGTTCATAAATTGAACACCCGACCGAGAAAATGTTTGGGATTTAAAACCCCTGATCAGGGGTTTTTTGAGCATACTGGCATAGATGCTAGTGTGTTGGCGGTGGTGCGTTTATGAGTCGAATTCGCCCTTTATTAAATGCCTACTTCAATGAACTATTTACCCTGATCAAAGCTCTAACCTCTTTCTGCTTTAAACTTTCTTTACTTTTGTGCCTCATTGAACATCCTGCTGAAGCAGGACAAGTTGGTATGAAACATTACGTGTTACTCTACTACTGCTATTCTAAAATAGAAGATCCCGGATTATTCAGGGAACATCATCATCAACTTTGCTTAGGTCTGAATTTGAGAGGGAGAATCATAATTGCTTCGGAAGGATTGAACGGAACGATCTCAGGCAAAAAATCGGCTTGCGAACAATATATGAATGCTGTAATAAGTGACCAACGATTTGCTCATACCGAATTTAAAGTTGATGTAAGTGATGCGCCAGCTTTTGAAAAAATGCATGTGAGGGTAAAACCTGAAGTCGTACGTTCGTCCCTGCATACAATAAATTCGACAAAAAAGACGGGAGGCTATATTGAGCCTGAAGAATTCAGGCAGGTTTTGAAAGAAAAGGATGAAAACACTGTCATTTTGGATGTTCGATCAAACTATGAACATATGATTGGTAAATTCAAAAATGCTGTGACTTTGGATATTGACAATTTCCGCGATTTTCCCAAAAAAATAGGAGAACTCAGGAAATACAAAAACAAAAAAATTATTACCTATTGCACCGGTGGAATTAAATGTGAAAAGGCGAGTGTATATCTTCTAGATCAAGGATTTGAAAGCGTTCATCAATTGCATGGAGGAATCATACAATATGGACTTGAAGCCGACGGAGAGGATTTCGAAGGGAAGTGTTACGTTTTCGATAATAGAATAGTAAAAGAGGTAAATAGTGTCAATCCGACTGTCATTTCTAAATGTTATGTTACGGGCAAGTCATCAGACAGGATGATCAACTGCGCAAACCCCCATTGTAATAAACACATCCCAGTGAGTGCAGAAGGTGCAAATATTTATAATGGTTGCTGTTCAGGAGAATGTATGGATAATCCAGATACCAGGGCATACGATGGAACGGGGACTTACCAGAAAAAAATGAATGGATATAATCCATACAAAGGTTCAAAGAGAAAGAGGGGGACACAGGTATAACTATGGGGACTAATCAAAAAGATTCTGTAGCCTAAAAATGAAAAATGTAGTATCAGTTACACCTCTTAAATTAGCTCTGAAGAGCTTTATTTTAGAGTTGAAAGATTTGGCATTAACAGGGTATTGTTCAAACAGTATAGTTGCTCTGAGTATTTGATTTTCAGTCCAATTGGATTGTTCCTTGGCAAGGATATACCTACACCGTGCCAGTAGTTGGGGGTGTCTCCGTTTCTGAGTACTATTGGTATGTATTTAATTCCTTGTTTTTTCGCTTCTTGAATGGCGTGGTTTTCTTTGGCTAATTCCTTCCACCTTAGCTTAACTCTAATATGTTGGAGGGCATCTATTGCTAATTTTACTACATGGAACCTATCAGTGACCAAATCAGCATCAGGAAAATAAGTTTTTACTAATGTCTGCATATTTCTGACCCTATCAAGAGTCATCTCTTTTACCAAAATTGGGATGTTGGGGTACTGTTGTTAAAACGCCACTCACATTCCTTCAAAAATAGTCCAAAATGTGCCTTTGGCACACCGTTGAATTTCCGCATATGACGCTTTGCTTTGCTCCAAAAGTTCCCAATGCCGTTGATGTGATTTCTCTTGTCTGCAAAGAGTTTGGAGTGGTTGATACGATGTTGCTTGAAATCGATGACATCTAGTACATTCTAACCTCTCCAGCAGTCAGAATAAACAATACTGTCAGGGATCACCTTATGTAAGCCTCCCCTACCCCGAAGCATTGGTAAATATAGTTTTTTTCAAATGCATGTCTAAATTCAGACTTGGTACGGTTACTCCTCTTTGTTTGAGGAACGTTACTGGAGGTTTATTACCCATGGATTCATGTGGTCTTATGTTGTTGTACCCCCAGATCCATTGCTGGGTCTGGGCTCTTACCTGATTCAAATCGGTGAATAAATGGGCATTAAGTGGTTCTTTTCGGTAGCTTCCATTAAAGCGTTCCACAAGCGTATTCTGGGTGGGTTTCCTTGGCTGAATAAAACACAGTTTAATTTTATGTTTTCGAGCCCAAACTTCAAAAACAGCAGAAGTGAACTCCTGTCCATTGTCTACACGTATCACCTCAGGAGTTCCTCGCCATTCCATGAATCTGTCCAGTTCCCTTGTAATACGCCTAGCACTTAATGAGGTATCCATGGTAATCATCAGCACTTCTCTATTGTGATCATCTATCACGTTGAAGGTGCTGAACGGTCTTCCATTACTCAGGCTATCATGCATGAAATCCACACTCCAAGTGATGTTGCTTTGGATGGGTATAATGTGAGGAGTCTTGACGCGTGCTGGCAGTCTTCTTTTACGCTTTCTACGCATATTCAGACCCATCATCACATACACTCGGTATACGCGTTTATGGTTCCATCCATCACCTTCAAGACGCAGTAAATAGTACATCTTTCGGAAGCCATAAGGGCAGGATACTTTTCTGCCCATTGCTCCAAATGCCTACTACTAACTGTGTCCTCAGCTTTGCACTTAAAGTGGTAGTAATACACAGATAAACTCAGATTAATTGTCACACAGACCTGCCTGATACTCAGGTCTTCATCGGCCAGATACCCAACAGTCTCTCGCTTTTCAGCAGGTCTTAAAACTTTTTTCGATCAAGTGCTTTAATGCATTGTGCTCCAAAGACAGATCAGCATACTTACGCTTAAATGAACTTAATTTTGATTTGAGTTCCTTCAACTTTTTGAGTTGGTTCACACTCATTCCTGAATATGTACTCTTCCAGTTGTAGAAAATTGGTTGATCTTATTCCATGTGTCCTACAAATATCCGACACACTCTTTCCCTCTTCTTGTTCGCTCAGCATCTTGATGATCTGAGGCTCGGTAAATCGACTCTTTTTCATTTCCCTAAAATTAACGTGTAACTCTAGTTTTAAACGCTAAGACTTTTAGGGAGTCTTACGCGGAAACTATACTCTAGGCATAACAACACTAAAGAAGCTCAACATCACATTTGGGAAAGTACGTGGAATGCAACTTAGTTCCATCCAGTGAGTTCAAACTCGTCATGCACTGAATCGAGTACTTTGCCACTTTCACATTTAAGCACCCGGTGTGGATATGTCTCAAGAAACTTGTGATTATGGGTTGCCATAAGAACAGCCGTTCCCGAATCGTTAATTTCTTCAAATAGCTTAAGTATCCCGTCGCTTACATCAGGATCAAGGTTCCCAGTGGGTTCATCTGCCAGAAGGATTTGAGGCTCATTGATCAAGGATCTAGCAATCACTACTCTTTGCTGTTCACCTCCTGAAAGCTGATGAGGCATCTTAGAAGAAATAGTCCCAAGCCCTACTCGCATGAGTACCTCAGCAATTCGACCTTTCATTTTTGCACCATCTTTCCAGCCCGTAGCCTTCATAACAAATGTTAGGTTCTCTGCTATCGTTCGATCATAAAATAATTCGAAAGCCTGGAAAATAATGCCTATTTTTCGCCGTAGGAAAGGAATATCCTTATCTGTTAAGTCCGTCAGTTTGTAGCCTGCAACTTGTACTCTTCCTGTTCTCAATGGCAAATCTGCGTACAATGTTTTCAAAAGAGACGATTTTCCACTACCTGTACGCCCTATTAAATAGGCAAACTCTCCTTTGTCTATGGAAAAATCAATTCCTTGTAAAACCAAGTAGTCTTCTTGAAATATAGAAGCATGCGATATGGTAACAACTGGATTTTGGGAGAAAGACATTTAAACTTCAAGTTTTTTCAATTTCCCGTAAGGTAAAGATTCTATCATTTTTTTTAGTTCCTCCTCTTTTCCTGCCAGACCAAATCTATCCATTTTTTTCAACGGTCTGTCAGCCCTGAAATAAGCAACTAAAACGAAGTCTTCATCCCTGATTTGTATATAATCTGGAATCATTGTCTTGCCTTTCACTTTGATGATGTACATTATTTTCAGTAGTGGCTCCATCATCAGCTATGCATCAAATTATTTGTCGGCTTTATTGTAATCAGCAAGAAATTTTTCCAAGCCTGAATCTGTCAACGGATGTTTCAACAAGCCAGTGATGACGCTCAATGGACAGGTAGCAACATCTGCTCCTATCTCTGCACACTCAATCAAGTGCATGTTATGCCGGATAGATGCAGCCAATATCTCTGTTTCAAACCCATAGTTATCAAAAATTCCAACAATCTGTTCGATCAGCGTCAATCCATCCGAACAGATATCATCCAACCTTCCAATAAACGGAGACACATAACCCGCACCTGCTTTAGCTGCAAGGATTGCTTGACCCGCATTAAAAATCAACGTACAATTTGTGCGTATTCCTTCTGCCGCCAACGCAGAAATTGCCTTTACGCCATCTTTGATCATGGGGATTTTTACCACAATCTTATCATCAATAAGGGCTAACCCTTTGCCTTCACTCACCATTGAATTATAATCCGTCGAAATCACCTCTGCACTCACATTATCATCAACGAGGTTACATATGTCCTTGTAGTGCTTAAGGATATTATCATCTCCCGTTATTCCTTCTTTTGCCATCAGTGAAGGGTTAGTTGTCACCCCATCCAGCACTCCCAAATCTTGGGCTTCTCTTATTTCATCAAGATTAGCGGTATCAATAAAGAATTTCATTTGAGGTTAGTAGATTTGGTTAGCAAGTAAAACAAGGCAAACGAAGCATCGCACCGCTACAACCACCTACCCTTGCTACCGTCAGGTCCTGGGGGATTCAGCAGGAGCTGGTCGTACTCGTTTGCCAAAACGTAAAGCTAGTAAATCAAAAGAAGGTTTAAAAGAGTATCAGGGTAATTATGACAAAAGATGGGAGGCAGACCCATATATTTTTGCAGGAATCGGATATATGTTTTATAATCCAATCGCTAACCTTGGAGGGGAAGCATTTCTACTGAGGGAAGCCCAGACGGAAGGGACGGCGTATAGGAAATGGACATTTACCGTCCCACTAGGAGTTGGAATGAAATTCAAGGTGAATGAATTTTCAAACATCAACGTAGACATCTCCTATCATCTTACTTTCACAGATTACTTGGATGATGTATCAACTACCTATGCCACTGAATTTCCTAATTCTACCGCTGAGCTATTAAGTGACAGAAAAGATGAGATTGGAGTAATCAATCCAAAATTCTATGATCAGATTCAGCATGGATCGAGACGTGGAGATCCTAGTAAAAAGGACAGCTTTCTTTTACTAAGTTTTAAATTTGAGTTTTTCATTCCACCAGAATTAGGTGAATTCAACCCATAAGTGCAACACTCGGGTTTATATTATGATCTATTGAAGTAGGCATATAATAAATACGAATAAAATTGTAAGAGCATGGTTCATGGTCAACCATTTTAGTTAGCAGGTTATCGAATATTTCCCCTTTCATTTGACTCCGGTTGAACCGATAGCAATATTGGTCGATATATGCCTGCAGGTTATCGACTGAATGGTGGATACCTCTAAGCCATGCCTTGAACATCATAATTATTCTGTGCAATTCTTACCTTTCTTCCCACGCTCGATTTGGATTAAATAGTCAGCCCTAAAGCATCAAAATTAATTATGCTTATCTTCTTTCAGGGAGGTTTTTAGCATGATTATTGCTATATACAATGACAAGGAATAGTTATAATATCAATCAAAACCTTGTCAAATGCAGTCAAAAAAGTCGAATAGAAATCAACTTAATTTTTTATCACCTACCTTAACTGAACAACTCAATTCCAGGCAAGTGCTTTATTTGTTGAGCCAACAGATAGAATGGTCGTATTTTGAAGAAGCGTTTGGTTCGCTTTATTCAAATGTAGGTCGTCCGGCTCATTCTATTCGTTTGATGGTCTCCTTGTTGATATTAAAATCTATTGAAGTAGGCATTTAATAAATACGAATGCACTTGTACGGGCATGGTTGATGGACCACCATTTTAGTTAGCAGGTTATCGAATATTTCCCCTTTCATTTGGCTTCGGTTGAACCGATAGCACTATTGGTCGATATATGCTTGAAGGTTATCGACTGAATGGTGGATACCTCTAAGCCATGCCTTGAACATCATAATTGTTCTGTGCAATTCTGGGAAATTCTTACCTTTCTTCCCACTCTTGATTTGAATTAAGTAAGGATATTTTTCTTTCAAGGGGATGTAGCCCCTCCAGTTATCGGTTTTGATGGTAGCCTCAGGTGATATATGATCTTGGAAGAAGGGCTTCAATTGCTTGGAGCCAGCATTGTCAATCTCTCTGGCATACATCCTGCTCACTCCTTTCCCTTTCTTCTCAATAGCCAGTACAACCTGTTTTTTTCGGTTATTTTGTCGTCCTACAACGCCTTCTTCCTGTTGCCCTACAACGGTCTCATCGACTTCTACTTTACCCACTAGCGGGTATTTCCCACTGCTAACCATTGCCTTCATTACCTTTTGTTGAAACAGCCAACAGGTTTTTTGCCGTAGCCCCAGTTTTCTGCTTAGCTCTGTTGATGCAATCCCTTGTTTATTTGTACTCATGTAGTATAGGATATAAAAAGCTTTTAAGATTGGGAATTTTACTTTGTGGAAAAGCGTGCCACTTGTGGGGGTAGCTTGGTACCTACATTTTGTGCATTGCCGGGTATGGAATAATTTCCCTCTGTAATACGTGTTGTTTTGGCACTTTTCACATTTAAATCCATCTGGCCATTTCATTTCGGCTAGGAAGTTTTGACAACTGTCGTTATCAGGAAATTTCTTCTGAAACTCAAAAAGGGTTAGGCTTTCATACTTTTTCTCCATAATTAGATTTCTACTCTAACTGTAATAGTCCTACTAAATTACTGTGAATCAATCGTTTAATCAAGAAAATGAAACTGTTTCAATAGACTAATCTTTTATTTATTAAATGCCTATTTCAATGTTTCTTTGTAACTACTCAGGTGGTCTAAATTACTTGTTATCAGGTAGTTACAAACTAAAAAAAATTTTATATAAAAGTTGTATTCTTAATTACTTTTTAAGTAACAGACTGATAATCAGCGAAGTAGATACAATGTTAAGATTTTGTTAAGAAATAATCGAATTTTCTAACCAGTTCGTAATCAATGAGTTATACGTTATAGACCACCTGAGTAGTTACGTTTCTTTTTATAACCAAAGAGGAAATGCTGATCGCACCTTCGATACAATGAACAATGATTTTGGCTGGTCTAAGCTTCCCTGTTCATTCCTTAATGAAAATACCGCCTTTATGATCATCACTGCGCTGTATGCCAATATATACCAGGTTATGTTGGCTACGTTTGCCAGCAAACTATCCTGGATTAAGGAAAACTTCCGATTGAAGAAATTTATCTTCCGATTTATCTCCGTGGCTGCCAAATGGATCAAGACTGGAAGGCAGCATGTGCTTAAACTATATACACACAAAGACTACAGCCGACTGCTCACCTGAACTGCCTAACTGTTTGATTAAAACATCCAACATTCTTTCGTAATACCTCTTTTCTCAGGAAAGGTCTGCCTAAAAAGCCTCAATTTTACCAGTGAAGACCTACTGCACTCCTTATTTCTGGTCAAAATACCAACTAACCAGTCCCATATACTTGGTCGATTAGATAGGAACTGACATTAGTATCCTTTAGCAACTCTTTGTATCTGAAAATCTAGTGGACTGCGGATTTTAGGGATTAAGTAAATTTTTGATTTTATTTTTTTTAGATTATTCTGCATATTTCATCTGTGGTTTTTTTAGATTACTCAACATTTCCTTCGCTTCGTTTTCCTCTAGAAATTCAAGTCCTGTTCGAGCAACTGCCCAACCCATTTTTATTTTTTGTTTGATATAATATGTTTGAAGTAGGCATTTAATAAATAAAAGATTAGTCTATTAAAACAGTTTCATTTTCTTAATTAAATGATTGATTTACAGTAATTTAGTAGGACTATTAAAGGTAGAGTAAAAATCAGATTATGGAGAAAAAGTATGAAAGCCCAACTCTTTTTGAGTTTCAGGAGAAATTTCCTGATAATGACAGTTGTCAAAACTTCCTAGCCAAAATGAAATGGTCAGATGGATTTAAATGTGAAAGGTGCCAAAACAACATGTATTGCAGAGGGAACTTATTCCATACCCGTCAATGCACAAAATGTAGGTACCAAGCTACCCCCACAAGTGGCACTCTTTTCCACAAAGTAAAATTCCCAATCTTAAAATCTTTTTATATCCTATACTACATGAGTACAAATAAACAAGGGATTGCATCAACAGAGCTAAGCAGAAAACTGGGACTACGGCAAAAAACCTGTTGGCTGTTTCAACAAAAGGTAATGAAGGCAATGGTTAGCAGTGGGAAATACCCGCTAATAGGTAAAGTAGAAGTCGATGAGACCGTTGTAGGGCAACAGGAAGAAGGCGTTGTAGGACGACAAAATAACCGAAAAAAGCAGGTTGTACTGGCTATTGAGAAGAAAGGGAAAGGAGTGAGCAGGATGTATGCTAGAGTGATTGACAATGCTGGATCCAAGCAATTGAAGCCCTTCTTCTAGGATCATATATCAACTCAGGCTACCATCAAAACCGATAAGCGGAGAAGGCTACATCCCCCTGAAAGGAAAATACCCTTAGTTAATCCAAATAGAGAGTGGGAAGAAAGGTAAGAATTTCCCGGAATTGCACAGAACAATTATAATGTTCAAGGCATGGCTTAGAGGCATCCACCATTCAGTCGATAACCTTCAGGCATAGATCAACCAATAGTGCTATCGGTTCAACCGAAGTCAGATGAAAGGAGAAATATTCGATAACCCGCTAACTAAAATGGTGGACCACCAACCATGCCCGTACAAGTGCATTCGTATTTATTAAATGCCTACTTCAATAATTTTATTTATTAAATGCCTATTTCAATAATATGTTTTACCTACTTTCGGACTAATTATTAGCATATCCTTATTTTCAGATTTACTAATGATTGTAATAGCTCCTTTTGAAGGGTCAACTTCCCAAGACAAATAACTTTTAGGTCCTAACTTCCCAATTAGTTTGTCGTCTTGGTAAATTTTCATTTTTATGGCACTTCCAAAGTTCGTGCTTCTGATAACATTAATTTTTGCATTCGTTTCTTGGTTCAGTTCGTTTCCTGAGTATTTAACGTATTGCATTGTAGAAGCACAACTCGTTAGCAACAAGGATTAGACAAATAATTGGTAATAAATTTTCACTTTTTTGTTTTTTAGTTATGCTTACTTTTGTTTTAAGTCTTTTTTCAGCTAATTCCGACCGCTATGTTTTTTTACAGGGGTCTTAACTAGTCGTTCCTTAAAAACTCATTTTCAATGGAGATTGTATTCTACTTTGATGGAAAGTGGTTAATTCAACTAGACGCCTCAGCTTTACTACCCATTTTGTATAGAGCCAAAGAGCATTTACTCTTAGTTTTTTCATCAACTTCTTGTAGTTAAACCCACAGGCTGCCATGATGAAGTTTATTTTATCTCCTGTTTTCCCTTTTAGGTAATTGCTAGCTACTCGATGATCTTGCTTCAAGTGTCCGATGATTGGCTCTATGGCTGCTCTACGTCTACAGTGCGTTCATTTTCTCTGTTTTTGATAGGTATTGTCTCTTTTTAATGGTTTGGATGGTCGAATGATGGAGGTGTTCTCAACTTTGTTAGTCCCTTTGTACCCCCTAGCTACTGTGGCGGTTTTCGGGTAGTTACCAGTCAGTAGTTGTGTTTGCTTCAATACAGCATCTAGCGTATGTCCATCATACATATTCTCTTCAAAAGTCATCGCACCTACGATGATACCCGTATTTTGTGTCAATACTTCTGATGCCTTACAGCCATATTCATATTTCTTATGTGCCTTTCCTTTTGCGATGCAATACACATCAGGTTCATGTAAACTGTAAATTTTATTCTTACTGCACTTCTCTTGTGTAAGTACTCGTTTGAACAGTGCCAGTGTTACTTCTTTTTGCTGATGTGGTAATTTCCTGTCTAATTCTCTGACTAACCGACCAGCAATGGTTTTGAGTTTGCGCTTCGCTGCATTTGCTTTCTTCCTTCTTTTAGGGTGAGTCCCATTGTAGGTGTCTCTGACAAGGTTTTTGGTTGTCCTAACGTAGCTGCGTCGTAGGTTAATCCCTTCTTGCTTGGCTATAGAAATACAGCTGTCAACAATCTTTTTATGAAGTTTTGCATCTGTGGGATAGGTGATGCTCTTTTCCTGGACAGTAGTATCTACACTTACATGCTTGTCCTTAGCATCCTTGCCGTGTAGCTCAATTGAATGTTTCAATAGCTTCTCTACCCCTTCTTCTCCAATCCTCTTCCTGAAATGAACCAAATCTGTTGCCGCACAGGGTTGCCCCCATTGCAAAGAATCAAAGCCTCCAAACTATTGAAAATATGGATTCATTTCCCACCGTTGTTCCACCAATACCTCATCTGATAAATTGTAAATAGATTTTAATATCAACAAGGAGACCATCAAACGAATAGAATGAGCTGGACGACCTACAGTTGAATAAAGCGAACCAAATGCTTCTTCAAAATATGACCATGCTATCTGTTGGCTCAACAAATAAAGCGCTTGCCTGGAATTGAGTTGTTCAGTTAAGGTAGGTGATAAAAAATTATTGAAGTAGGCATTTAATAAATAAAAGATTAGTCTATTAAAACAGTTTCATTTTCTTGATTAAACGATTGATTTACAGTAACTTAGTAGGATTATTAAAGTTAGAATAAAAATCAGATTATGGAGAAAAAGTATGAAAGCCTAACTCTTTTTGAGTTTCAGAAGAAATTTCCTGATAACGACAGTTGTCAAAACTTCCTGGCCGAAATGAAATGACCAGATGGATTTAAATGTGAAAAGTGTCAAAACAACAAGTATTGCAGAGGGAAATTATTCCATACCCGGCAATGCACAAAATGTAGGTACCAAGCTACCCCCACAAGTGGCACGCTTTTCCACAAAGTAAAATTCCCAATGTTAAAAGCTTTTTATATCGTATACTATATGAGTACAAATAAACAAGGGATTGCATCAACAGAGCTAAGCAGAAAACTGGGGCTACGGCAAAAAACCTGTTGGCTGTTTCAACAAAAGGTAATGAAGGCAATGGTTAGCAGTGGGAAATACCCGCTAGTGGGTAAAGTAGAAGTCGATGAGACCGTTGTAGGGCAACAGGAAGAAGGCGTTGTAGGACGACAAAATAACCGAAAAAAGCAGGTTGTACTGGCTATTGAGAAGAAAGGGAAAGGAGTGAGCAGGATGTATGCCAGAGTGATTGACAATGCTGGATCCAAGCAATTGAAGCCCTTCTTCCAAGATCATATATCACCTGAGGCTACCATCAAAACCGATAACTGGAGGGGCTACATCCCCTTGAAAGAAAAATATCCTTACTTAATTCAAATCGAGAGTGGGAAGAAAGGTAAGAATTTCCCGGAATTGCACAGAACAATTATGATGTTCAAGGCATGGCTTAGAGGTATCCACCATTCAGTCGATAACCTTCAAGCATATATCGACCAATATTGCTATCGGTTCAACCGAAGCCAGATGAAAGGGGAAATATTCGATAACCTGCTAACTAAAATGGTGGTCCATCAACCATGCCCGTACAAGTGCATTCGTATTTATTAAATGTCTACTTCAAAAAAATTAAGTTGATTTCTATTCGACTTTTTTGACTGCATTTGACAAGGTTTTGATTGATATTATAACTATTCCTTGTCATTTTATATAGCAATAATCATGCTAAAAACCTCCCTGAAAGAAGATAAGCATAATTAATTTTGATTCTTTAGGGTTGACTAACTAGTTAAGACCCCTGTAAGCCTCCCCTCCAACCGAAGCATTGGTAAATATAGTTTTTTCTTTCAAATGCATATCTACATTCAGACTTGGTACGGTTACTCCTCTTTGTTTGAGGAACGCTACTGGAGATTTATTACCCAAGGATTCATGTGGTCTTATGTTGTTGTAACCCCAGATCCATTGCTGGGTCTGGTCTCTTACCTGATTCAAATCGGTGAATAAACGGGCATTAAGTAGTTCTTTTCGGTAGCTTCCATTAAAGCGTTCCACAAGCGTATTCTGGGTGGGTTTCCCTAGCTGAATAAAACACAGTTTAATCTTATGTTTTCGAGTCCAAACTTCAAAAACAGCAGAAAAAAACTCCTGTCCATTGTCTACACGTATCACCTCAGGAGTTCCTCGCCATTCAATGAGTCTGTCCAGTTCCCTTGTAATACGCCTAGCACTTAATGAAGTATCAATGGTAATCATCAGCACTTCTCTATTGTGATCATCTATCACGTTGAAGGTGCTGAACGGTCTTCCATTATTCAGGCTATCATGCATGAAATCCGCACGCCAAGTGATGTTGCTTTGGATGGGTATAATGTGAGGAGTCTTGACTCGTGCTGACAGTCTTCTTTTACGCTTTCTACTCATATTCAAACCCATCATCACATACACTCGGTATACGCGTTTATGGTTCCATCTATACCCTTCAAGACGCAGTAAATGGTACTTCTTTCGGAAGCCATAAGGGCAGGATACTTTTCTGCCCATTGCTCCAAATGCCTACTACTAACTGTGTCCTCAGCTTTACGCTTAAAGCGGTAGTAATACACAGATAAACTCAGATTAATTGCCACACAGGTCTGCCTGATACTCAGACCTTCATCGACCAGATATTCAACAGTCTCTCACTTTTCAGCAGACCTTAAAGTTTTTTTTCGATCAGGTGCTTTAAAGCATTGTGTTCCAAAGACAGATCCGCATACCTACGCTTAAATGAACTTAATTCCGACTTGAGTTCCTTCAACTTTTTTAGTTGGTACACACTCATGCCTGAGTATGTACTCTTCCAGTTGTAGAAAGTTGGTTGACTTATTCTATGTATCCTACAACTATCCGACACACTCTTTCTCTGTTCTTGTTCGTTCAGCATCTTGATGATCTGAGGCTCGGTATCGACTCTTTTTCATTTCCCTAAATTTAACGTGTAACTCTATTTTTAAACGCTACGGTTTTCAGGGAACTTTACAATTTCAAAAAATCTTTTACGAAGTTTCCGCTCCAACATGCACGCATGCCTTTTGACAATAACCCTAAATGCCCACCTCTCCCCAGTTAGATGACTGAGCGTATTGAAAGTAGCCTTTATTGATGATAATGGGAGAAATAATATTATTGTGATATAGACTCCCTGTTCCTAATCCATGGTATTCTGAATTTTCGTAAAGACTTACAAACTGAGCAATTGCGTTCAATCCTATATTTGATTCTAGGTAAGAGGTAATCCACCATTCGACACCTTGTATCTCAGCCAAATCTATCCAGTTTTTAACCGATTCAAATCCTCCATGTATAGTGGGCTTTAGTACCAAGTAATGCGGTTTGATTTCCTGTAGAAGCTTTAATTTTTCCTGCTCATTTCTAACCCAGACCAACTCTTCATCCAGAGCGATTGGAATCTGGCTTTTTTTACAAACTATCTCCATTGCCTCTGGCTGATCTGGAAGAATGGGTTGCTCAATGGAGTGTATATTAAAAGGAGTCAGTGCTTTTAATCTGGTCAACACTTCATTCACTTTGAAAGCTCCATTTGCATCTAGGCGAATAACCAAATTGTCTGATACACTTCTTAATTCTCTGATTACAGCCAGTTCTGCTTCAAAATCAAGAGCCCCCACCTTTAGTTTGATACAATTAAATCCAGCATCTAATTTCTCCTTAATTTGCTCTTTCATAAAATTGACCTCACCCATCCATACTAGACCATTGATGGGTATACTGACCCTAGTAAGGTCATTTCTGAAAATTTTCTTTTCTCCACCATTAAGCAAATCAAAAAACGCAACTTCCAAGCCAAATCGTATGCTTGGAAAATCAATGGTTACTAACTTCTGGACCATTGTCCACACTTCCTCTTCAGTAGTGGGGGCTTGAAAGGAAAGAATCATAGATTGAATCCTGTTCAGCTCTTCAGGCACATCCTCAACATCTTCGGGGCTCAAACGATCAATAGGAGCTACCTCTCCCAATCCAAAAAATCCACTTTCGTCATAAACCTTTACGAACCAAACTCTCCTGTCAGTCATAGACCCTTGGCTTGTCTTAGCTTGAAATTTAAAATCCAATGTGTAGGGTGTATATTCGAGTCGCATCATGAGCTTAAAATTAGAGGATTTTTTATATGACCTTCAGGAGGATCAAATTGCAAAATATCCTCCCTAAAATCGTTCAGATTCTAAACTTTTATTCTAGGGTCTTAACTAGTTAAGCGGTTTTTTTCTGCATATTTGGAGCAATATCTTGTACAAACTTTGCCCCCTATTATCGAACCTAAATTCACATTTTTTAAGATGTAATTAAAACCTATTCCTGTTCATGCCTTTGAACTTTGAACGTCTCTCGTTTTAGCATAGCTCCAAAAGGATTCTATCCCGTTAATACGGGAGCTTCCTCTGGCGAATTATTCGTATCATGATGCACTCCTATAATGCTTTTTGTAACCAAAATCTACTAACCCATTATACCCTCTCCAACCATCGGAATTGATAATACTGTCTGGACTAGTTCTCTCTTTTATCACCGTATGAAGCGCTGTTCTATCGCACTTTTTTATTAGTTGAGTATGGACTTTATCTCCTCTTTTTAATAGACCAAAAACGATCGTTTTCCCGCTAGCTCCCCGACCACGTTTGCCACGCACACGCCGTACACCAAAGTAAGATTCATCTACTTCAAGTTGTCCTACCAGTGGATCAGCGTGGAGTGGAGATAATTCAAACATTCTTTGTCTTGAGCCATTTGAGTTACTATCAAACCAGCACAAAAATACTTCAAAACTTCTCTAACTTTTTTCCGTAATTCGGGAACGCTCGTAATACCTGTTTTCCCCTTGTCATAATTAACATTCTAAGCAATGTGTAATTGCTTAACGAGTTAATATCCTTATTTTTATTCCATAATTTTAAAGGTACTTACTGTTTATACATCTAGTTTTGGTGCATGTCTATGCCTATTTGTCATATGTTGTACTATTCCTCCATAATACTCCTTGATCATTCTTCTTATCAGTTCTACGAACTGTTTACGACTAGCAAAGTTTTTTTCAAAACCATTCAATAGAACAATATGAAATGCCTGAATGTCTTTTCCTGCGGCTAATTCGGACAGCGTATCCAATTTAGACAATTTTATTTGTAAAAGTTTCCTTGCAAATTTCACATCAGCCTCTAACCAGATAGCTTTTTTTAGCTTTGTAAATAGCTCCTCGTTATGTTTTGTACAATTCTGAAATTGTTTGTCAATCCAGGTAATTTTGGCTTTGTTTCCAGTGTCCAATGGAGGAATTACTTTTACCGACATAGAAACATTTTTACGTTGAAAGTCTGCACATACTTTTATATCAGATACAGAGTTTTTCACGCTTAGTGTACCAGATATACGGTTTGGTTCCACTACTAATTGCGCTATATCTTCTTTTAGACTATCTTTTCCCTTAGGTGTTGATTTGACAAGAACACCAAGATTACGACTAAGATAAAGTGCCATATCCTTTTCTTCCTCATACCAACTTAACACAGCATCTTCAATATATTTTTCGGAAACATTTAAAGGTTTTTCTGCCGTAACATTGTCCGCCAGTTCTGTCCATCCTGGCTTCATTTGTGTATATCCGCTTACTCCGGAAACAGGGTTCTCCATATAGTGAAGAACCTCTCTCATAACTTCAATCTGATCTTTATTTTCAATATTTTCTTCGTTTTCAAAAAGTAATAATTGAGCAACTGTCATCAGGTATGTCCAAGAAAAATGAAACATACTTACACGTTTTGAACCCCTGATTGAAATGGGACTAAGTGACGAATTAGCAACAAATTCATTAGAGACTGTAACCAATTTATCAATTTTAAGTCTCTTGGCCAGTTCGATGTATTTTTCGATTTGATCTTTATCAATACCATTACTCTTGCTTTTCATTTCAAGAAATACAGCATCTTTAATTATCCCTTTAGCAACAACAATAATCATCCCATCAACACGTGACTCCTTATCCAACTCAGGAAAGTAAACCTCAGTATAATAATATGCCTTGCCACTCCTACTACACTTTATTTCTTTGAATATGCTATCCCGGTATTCTTTTATCAGACGAATCGATGATAGAAATATTGAAGTTAATGCCATTTCATCACCTGTCTTGAGAGTTGGTATTAATCTTGCAGGCTGAGCTTGTATTTGTTTTGACTCTACAAATTGATCAAATTCTTCTTTCTTGAGTCCTACTAGTTTATTTAGTTTTTTCTGCATCATTTATTTTTTCAGTCTGAGGTCAGTAGATAATCTCATATCTTAAGCTATCGCTAAGGTATAGGAAAATGGAATTATTTAAAGGACAAAACCTCATAGAGTTCAGTGAACGCTTCAAAACAGACGAGGATTGTAAGGAATATTTGGCAAATAGTAAATGGAATACAGGCTTCACTTGCGTAAAATGCAATCATTCAGCAAGGCAAATTTGAAAGAATTTTGCACGCACCTGTAATAGGTGTACTCATAGAGAAACAGCATCAGCAAATACGTTATTACACAAGGTAAAATTTGGTTTACGCAAAGCCTTTTTTATCTGTTTTGAAATGTCAACGACCACTAAAAGTTTATCTGCACGTTATACTGGTGTTCGCTTTGGTGTTACAGAAAAGACTGCTCGTTTATTTATGCACAAGGTTAGAGAAGCGATGAAATCCAGTAAGAATTATCCGATGAAAGGTGTTCTTCACGTAGATGAATTTGTAGTTGGCGGAATGGAAAAAGGCAAGGTTGGAAGAAGTTACGACAGTGCTAAAAAAAGGTGGCTACAGCCTTAGAACTCACCAATACAGGAAAAATACAAAGGATGTACGCCTTAAAAATTGATAATTTTTCATCGAAAGAATTAGAGAAGATCGTTGAAAAGCCCATTGACGATAAGGCAGCGGTAACTACAGATCTATGGAAAGGTTATCGTCCTATTTTTAAGGATTATGACATCACACAAATAGAAAGTAACAACGGAAGGAATTTTATAGCCTTGCACACAATGATTCATCAGATTAAATCTTGGGTTAGGACTACTTATTCTTGGGTAAGTGCTTTTAATATAGATAGGTATCTTGATGAGTTTTGTTATTGCTTAAACCGTTCCAGACGTAGGATAAACATCTTTAATAAAAAAGATTGAAAGGATGGTAAAAGCAGACAAAATTTATCAACCCGAAATTATATGCTCGTAACTACTGACCTCAAATAAATAATTCAATTTATTTATGCCTCATTTTATAATCTAATTGGTATAATGGGATCTCTAAGTAGCACCTGTCTTTTCCTCCATCCTTCTTTTGTACCCATCCAATGACAACCATCCTCCTCCCATGAAGAAAACAAGGGTCAATAGTACTAAAATCACAATTGCCATCTCAAATTCCATGTAATTGTGTGATGTCAGCATTTGCTTGTAATTAAAAATCAAAGCACCCACCAAAATAGGGATATTGACCAAACTCATAATCCGAGTTGCCGCTCCTAAAAAAAGAATAATTCCCCCAACCAGATGAATAAAAATAATCGCCTGTGCAAGGTGTGCCGCCACAAATATCCATCCTACAGACTCAATGTTTGTCGTGAAACTTTCAAAATTGCTGGTGAATACCATTCCTTTATAAAAAATAAAAGCCCCTACAGCCATCCGTATGGGATCTACCCATACTGGGGCGTGGATTGAAGTGAGCCAGTTAGTAAACTTTTCCATGACTTAATGTATAAATTCTGGTTTAGCAAAAACACAAGTTACTTGCACTGAACGAGAAACGCAATTTTTTTCGCATTAACAAAACTTCCAACAACATTTCTGGTAAAGTTCACTGGTGATTCTCAACAAGGGAAGTCCACACAGCTCATTGAACGCTTTAAGATTCTTTAGCTAATTTTAAGAATCATTCTTTTTTTATGGGTACGATTAAACACATTGGGCAGAGCATCATCAGGTTCTTAGAGAGTGTAGGTGATCTTTTCACCACTACGCTGTTCAAATTGGGCAAAAGTGAAATAAGCATGGGAACTATTATCTATTTCCTGATTGCCTTTATTCTTCTTCACTATTTATCCAATAGGTTCAGGAATTTTCTTGTTAACAAAATTCTAGTCAAAGCCAGTTTCGAACTAGGAGCAAGAAATTCCATAGGGATGATTGCTCGTTTCATTTTGGTTTTCATTGGTTCGATTGTCATCATCCAGGGTGCTGGAATAGACTTAAGCTCATTAAGTCTTCTTGCAGGAGCTTTGGGAGTAGGAATTGGATTCGGACTTCAAAACATCACGGACAATTTTATCTCTGGCATTATTATCCTCTTTGAAAAACCAATTAAAGTTGGTGATAGAATTGTTGTTGGGGACACAGAAGGGAATGTTATAAATATTTCAGTTCGAGCCACCACCATTCTGACAAATGAAAACATTTCAATTATAGTCCCAAATTCAGAGTTTATCTCCTCCCGTGTAATCAACTGGAGTCACAATGACCGAAATATACGATTTGATATCCCAGTTGGTATTGGTTACAACGAGGACCCCATTGAAGTGAGAGAAATATTATTGCACGTTGCCGACGCAAACCCTCATGTTCTTAAAAATCCAAAACCGCATATTTTTTTTGATGAATTTGGAGACAGTTCTCTGAATTTTACGCTGGCGATCTGGACATCTACTTGTACAGATAAACCCAGAAAACTCAAAACGGAATTATATTTTTCCATTTTCGAAAAATTCAAAGAAAAAGGAATAGAAATACCTTTCCCTCAACGGGATATTCATATTAAATCGGAAGCTCCGCTACTGTAGATGGTTCCACGGATTCCACCCCTGCCTGAATTTGTTTTACTGTCAGAGAAGTGTTATCTGGACTCCACCCAGGAGAGCCAAAAATGTACATAAGTGCTTCTCCAAGGCTTTTTGATTTCCTCACATCTTTGAAGATAGCTTCAAATTCGTGTGTATTCAACTTAATCGGGTTGTACGTTTCCGGATTCTTCAGGATACCATATTTAGGATCTACCCCTTTGATAATATTTTGCCACGTTCCAAATATATGATCCCAGATCAAGAAGATACCCCCATGATTTTTATCTAGGTATTCGACATTGCTTGAATGATGGACAGCATGCACGTACGGATTATTAAATATTTTCCCAAAGAAGCCTAAAGAACCTAATAGTTTCGTATGAAGGAAATATTGATAGGTGCCATTTATAATCAATGCTGTGCCTATCATAACTGGCTCAAAACCTATGCACGCCATCCAAACCCAAAAGACTGGTTTATACAAAGTAATAAACCACCCATTCCTAATGCTGACCGAAAAATTGTATTTCTTGGAGGAATGATGGGGAACATGAGCTGCCCACAACAACCTGACGGTATGACTAAACCGATGGTGCCAATAGAAGTTAAAATCATCCGAAATAACAGCAAGTACCCAAGCCCACCAAGCAAACCCAATGGAGGAGTACCCCAAGTATTGTTCTCTTAATGGTTCTAAAACATCAAAAAACCATTGGAAAACCACCACCACTGCAAATACTTTGGTGAAAGATGCTACAATAGAAGAACCAAGGGCAATCCCAAACCCTGCTAAGGAATCTTTTAACTCATAATTTTCTCTTGCAATAAGGTATTCCACTACCATAAATACAACAAGAACTGGGTAGATATACTTCATCCCTTCTATGGGGTTAAAATCAGGCATAATGCTCTTGGATAGTCGTTTCTTGTGAGGTTAATACTTCGGGCGCAAGTTAAGTAAAACCGTGAAAAATAAAATGCACACCGATATTATACCAAGTTGACCACAAAATGTCGCATATAAATCGTTTCTTTTTTGCTTGTATTTAGTTTAAAAAAAAGAATCGTAGCTATGACCATGCTTATATCGTTTGCCTAATTCAAACAAAAAAGAAACAAGTTATATGTGATATTTTGTGATCCATTTGATAGTAGTTGGAAATAACTTGATACCTTTGCACCATTATTTAACCTTAAAAGACCAATGAAAACCATTACACACCCACCCAAAACAACATTTACGACTGACAAAAAGTCATATAATAATCCTACCCCCCCCCCCCCCCCCCCCCCCCCCCCCGACATTATGTCATCCTTTAGCACGGCTTTATAATTACCAAAACACCATATTTCTCCTTATTTGGAGCTTGGCTTTTTCTCTGCCAGTAAATGCTCAAGAGGCTGACCCAACAGACCTTTGTTCGCGTAGCCAAGGAGTTAGAGATGAAATAGTCGCAAGCGTTAATGGCAAAACTAGTTGTGCAGATATTACTACATCAGATTTGGCAGGAATTACAAGCCTCAATTTTATCTATTTATCTGTATCAGGAAGGGTAAGGGATGACTTAAAAAGTGGCGATTTTGCTGGCTTAACTGGGCTAGAACTTATAACTTTAGATTCTCACCAATTAAAGACTCTACCCGCTGATATTTTCTCTGGGCTATCTGCTTTAGAAAACCTGAGATTACAGAACAATCAATTATCCACTTTGCCATCTGGTATTTTCGCGGGCTTAACTGCTTTGACAGAACTTGATTTATCGAGCAACCCTCTGCCTACTTCGCTCCCTGCAAGCCTGTTTGCCGATGTACCACGAAACGCAATAACCCTTCCCACGGGGACTACGATTAACGCCGCAGTGCCAACAACCGTAGGCACGATTGCCAACATTACTAACCTCGTGGCAAATGGTAGTCCTCAAACTGTAGATGTGGCGGATACATTCAGCGACACAGACGCTTTGACCTTTTCCGCAATGTCTAGTAATCCTAACATCGCAACTGTTAGCGGTAGCACAACAATAACCATTAGCCCATTAGCCACTGGCACAACAACAATCACTGTAACTGTCACCGATACAGCAGGGCAATCCGCTGAACAAACCTTTATGGTAAGCGTTATCCCAGCCGAAACAGACCTTTGTTCACGCACCGCCGTAGTTAAGAATGTGATCATCTCCAAAGTGAGTGGCAAAACCAATTGTGCAGACATTACTACAGCAGAGTTGGCGGGAGTTACCGAATTATCTTTTGTTGGGGGTAGCTCTCTAATAGGTAGCAACCTAAAGAGTGGCGATTTCGCTGGCTTAACAGGGCTAACGTCTCTCAATTTATCCAACAATGAGATTACCACCCTACCCGTTGATATTTTCTCTGGGCTATCCGACTTAACGACACTCAGGTTAGATAACAACCAACTATCCTCCTTGCCTACTGGAGTTTTCGCGGGCTTAACTAGTTTAACAACCCTTGAGTTATCGGAAAACCCACTGCCCGCTTCGCTCCCTGCAAGCCTGTTTGCCGATGTGCCAGCAACAGCAACAATAACCCTGCCCGATGGAGTCACGCTGAATGCAATTCCAACAGCCGTAGGTACGATTTCTAATATTACTAACCTCGTGGCAAATGGTAACACTCAAACTGTAGATGTGGCGGATAAATTTAGCGACACAGACGATTTGACCTTTTCCGCAATCTCTAATGATATTAGCATCGCAACCGTTGGACTTGCTAACGATAGTGAAGTTACGATTACGCCATTAGTTGCTGGCACAACAACAATCACCGTCACTGCCACCGACATAGCGGGTCAAACTGCTGAACAGACGTTCTCAGTCTCCGTTACCAACCCTACCCCAACAGCCACAGGCACGATGGACAACATGACTGATCTTGTGGTAAATGGTAGTCCTCGCGTTGTGAATGTGGCGACTAACTTTAGCGACTTAGACACGTTGACGTTTACAGCAATGTCCGATAATACCGCCATCGCAACGGTTACAGTGATGGATAGTGTAGTTACCGTAACTCCAGTAGCCGTAGGAACAGCAACCATCACCGTCACTGCCACCGACATAGCGGATCAAACGGCTAAACAAACGTTCTCAGTCTCCGTTACCAACCCTGCCCCAACAGCCACAGGCACGATGGACAACATTACTGACCTCGTGGAAAATGGGAGTCCTCAAACTGTTAATGTGGCGGGTAACTTTAACGACTTAGACACGTTGACCTTTACTGCAACGTCCGATAATACCGCTATCACAACGGTTGCAGTGCTGGATAGCATAGTTACCGTAACTCCCGTAGCCACAGGCACAGCAACCATCACCGTCACTGCCACCGATATAGCGGGTCAAACTGCTGAACAAACGTTCTCAGTCTCCGTGCAGGCTGATGATGTTACCACAGGAACTGCTGGTGTGAAGAAAATAGACGTTTCCGTCTCTCCTAATCCAATAAAAGATGGAGATAGGATAACAATTACTGTTGCTGGTGATGGGGTGTACCGCTTGTTCGGAAGTTCAGGAGAATTTCTTACTAAAGGGACTTTAACCAAGGGAGATAACGCTGTGGCATTTCCGTTTTTAGCTAAAGGGATTTACCTGTTAAAGATACAAACAACACACGGTCGCGTGACAAGGAAAGTGGTTAAAAACTAGCACCGTAGCGATGGCTATGCTTTAGGACACCGCTATTAACTGCGTTTGTCCGTGATTTCGGTGTCGGTCCCGTATTCAGTTCCTCATGTATGCTATATAGTCAACCCTAAAGCATCAAAATTAATTATGCTTATCTCCTTTCAGGGAGGTTTTTAGCACGATGATTGCTGTATAAAATGACAAGGAATAGTTATAATATCAATCAAAACCTTGTCAAATGCAGTCAAAAAAGTCGAATAGAAATCAACTTAATTTTTTATCACCTACCTTAAGGGCATCTCTAAAAACTGGATATTCTCCCGATTTATTTTTATGACCTGTTTTTTTAAGATGACCTATTTTGTTCTTTTTTAGTTCATTTTTTATTCACCTGATTATCAGTTACTTATGAATTTATTCATTGCCTATCGAACGCACGTTCCCTCATAATGAAGCGGTCAATTGAATTTTTCTGCACATATTATAAGTCAGATTCATCAGACCAATGACCGTATCGGCTCTTGATTTCCCTACTTTTCTGTAATACATGCTTCCCATACTGTTCTCCATGAAACCAAAAACATGCTCCACTCTTACGCGTACTTTTGATTTTCTTGTATTACTTTCCTTTTGTGTATCGGTCAACGGCTTGTTTTTGTAGCCCTTCTCATGTATTTGATCTTTAATTTGATGTTTTTCGAGTATTTCTTGCTGGTCTGCATAAGCACTGTCGGCATACAATTCCTGTGCTTTGTCTTGTTTTTTGTCCAACAGGGCATCAAGAGCCTGTGAATCATGTACCGCTGCATCGGTAATTTCATAGCGTTCTATCAATTTGCTACCTGCATCAACCTTGGCGTGATTTTTATACCCATAATAATTCTGATTATTTTTCTTTGTCCAACGTGCATCAATGTCCTTTTGACGCTTTTTATTGGGTTCATCTGTCCATAGACCTTCTCCCTTACCCTCTTTTATTTGTTGGTTTTTCTCCCTGCTGTTGCGTTGGCGTGGGGCTTCTACAAAAGAGGCATCTATTATTTTGCCTTCATTGACCATAAGCCCTAACTTTTCCAATTGACTCTGAAATAGCTCGAAAAGAGATTTTACTAAATTCAAGTCGGTCAGACGTTCACTAAACAACCATATCGTGTTGCTATCTGGTATGTCATCTGCAATGGTGAGGTTGAGAAATCTCATAAAACTCATCCTGTCATTGATTTGATATTCTGCTTGATCATCAGAGAGGTTATAATATCGCTGAAGAATCAATATCTTGAACATTAACACATAATCATATGGGGGACGTCCTCCCTTTCCTTGTGACTCTTTGATCAGGTGCTTTTCCAGTAAAGAACGGAAAATTTCAAAATCAATTCCACCGTTTAATCGTTGCAGGGGATCTCCCAACTGGCTCAGTTTGGACAAACGAATGTCTTGATCAAAAAAACCGTAATCTCTGTGACGTTTAAATTGTTTCATTTCCAAGTCTAACTCTTTTAGCTCAAAAAACATACTAACACAGCTGTTTTAGTTTTTAGAGATGCCCTTAACTGAACAACTCAATTCCAGGCAAGAGCTTTATTTGTTGAGCCAACAGATAGCATGGTCATATTTTGAAGAAGCATTTGGTTCGCTTTATTCAAAAATAGGTCGTCCGGCTCATTCTATTCGTTTGATGGTCTCCTTGTTGATATTAAAATCTATTTACAATTTATCAGATGAGGTATTGGTGGAACAACGGTGGGAAATGAATCCATATTTTCAATATTTTGGAGGCTTTGATTCTTTGCAATGAGGGCAACCATGTGCGACAACAGATTTGGTTCATTTCAGCAAGAGGATTGGAGAAGAAGGGGTAGAGAAGATATTGCAACCTTCAATTGAGCTACACGGCAAGGATGCTAAGGACAAGCATGTAAGTGTAGATACTACTGTCCAGGAAAAGAGCATCACCTATCCC
The DNA here is from genome assembly GCA_965261215.1 of Ekhidna sp. Taxonomy (GTDB): domain Bacteria; phylum Bacteroidota; class Bacteroidia; order Cytophagales; family Cyclobacteriaceae; genus Ekhidna. The sequence continues at coordinate 4,265,183 of CBDHDT010000193.1, read as the reverse complement.
ACAGATGCAAAACTTCATAAAAAGATTGTTGACAGCTGTATTTCTATAGCCAAGAAAGAAGGGATTAAACTACGACGCAGCTACGTTAGGACAACCAAAAACCTTGTCAGAGACACCTACAATGGGACTCACCCTAAAAGAAGGAAGAAAGCAAATGCAGCGAAGCGAAAACTCAAAACCATTGCTGGTCGGTTAGTCAGAGAATTAGATAGGAAATTACCTCATCAGCAAAAAGAAGTAACATGAGCACTGTTCAAACGAATACTTACACAAGAGAAGTTCAGTAAGCATAAAAATTACAGTTTACATGAACCTGAAGTGTATTGCATCGCAAAAGGAAAGGCACATAAAACATATGAATATGGCTGTAAGGCATCAGAAGTATTGACACAAAACACGGGTATCATCGTAGGAGCGATGAGTTTTGAAGAGCATATTTATGATGGACATACGCTAGATGCTGTATTGAAGCAAACACAACTACTGACTGGTAACTACCCGAAAACCGCCACAGTAGATAGGGGGTACAAAGGGACTAACACAGTTGAGAACACCTCAATCATCCGACGATCCAACTCATTACAAAGAGACAATACCTATCAAAAACAGAGAAAACGAACGCACTGTAGACGTAGAGTAGCCATAGAGCCAATCATCGGACACTTGAAGCAAGATCATCGAGCAGCTAGCAATTACCTAACAGGGAAAACAGGAGATAAAATAAACTTCATCATGGCAGCCTGTGGGTTTAACTACAAGAAGTTGATGAAAAAACTAAGAGTAAATGCTCTTTGGCTCTATACAAAATGGGTAGTAAAGCTGAGGCGTCTAGTTGAAGTAACCTCTTTCCATCAAAGTAGAATACAATCTCCATTGAAAATGAGTTTTTAAGGAACGACTAATTAGTCAACCCTAAAGAATCAAAATTAATTATGCTTATCTTCTTTCAGGGAGGTTTTTAGCATGATTATTGCTATATAAAATGACAAGGAATAGTTATAATATCAATCAAAATCTTGTCAAACGCAGTCAAAAAAGTCGAATAGAAATCAACTTAATTTTTTATCACCTACCTTAACTGAACAACTCAATTCCAGGCAAGCGCTTTATTTGTTGAGCCAACAGATAGCATGGTCATATTTTGAAGAAGCGTTTGGTTCGCTTTATTCAAATGTAGGTCGTCCAGCTCATTCTATTCGTTTGATGGTCTCCTTGTTGATATTAAAATCTATTTACAATTTATCAGATGAGGTATTGGTGGAACAACGCTGGGAAATGAATCCATATTTTCAATATGTTGGAGGCTTTGATTCTTTGCAATGGGGGCAACCATGTGCGGCAACAGATTTGGTGCATTTCAGGAAGAGGATTGGAGAAGAAGGGGTAGAGAAGCTATTGAAACATTCAATTGAGCTACACGGCAAGGATGCTAAGGACAAGCATGTAAGTGTAGATACTACTGTCCAGGAAAAGAGCATCACCTATCCCACAGATGCAAAACTTCATAAAAAAATTGTTGACAGCTGTATTTCTATAGCCAACCAAGAAGGGATTAAACTACGACGCAGCTACGTTAGGACAACCAAAAACCTTGTCAGAGACACCTACAATGGGACTCACCCATTTTCCGACAAGCCCAACAACAAAAGGAATGGGACTCACCCTAAAAGAAGGAAGAAAGCAAATGCAGCGAAGCGAAAACTAAAAACCATTGCTGGTCGGTTAGTCAGAGCATTAGACAGGAAATTACCACATCAGCAAAAAGAAGTAACATGAGCACTGTTCAAACGAGTACTTACACAAGAGAAGTGCAGTAAGAATAAAATTTACAGTTTACATGAACCTGATGTGTATTGCATCGCAAAAGGAAAGGCACATAAAAAATATGAATAGGGCTGTAAGGCATCAGTAGTATTGACACAAAACACGGGTATCATCGTAGGTGCGATGACTTTTGAAGAGAATATGTATGATGGACATACGCTAGATGCTGTATTGAAGCAAACACAACTACTGACTGGTAACTACCCGAAAACCGCCACAGTAGATAGGGGGTACAAAGGGACTAACACAGTTGAGAACACCTCCATCATTCGACCATCCAACCCATTAAAAAGAGACAATACCTATCAAAAACAGAGAAAACGAACGCACTGTAGACGTAGAGCAGCCATAGAGCCAATCATCGGACACTTCAAGCAAGATCATCGAGTAGCTAGCAATTACCTAAAAGGGAAAACAGGAGATAAAATAAACTTCATCATGTCTGCCTGTGGGTTTAACTACAAGAAGTTGATGAAAAAACTAAGAGTAAATGCTCTTTGGCTCTATACAAAATGGGTAGTAAAGCTGAGGCGTCTAGTTGAAGTAACCTCTTTCCATCAAAGTAGAATACAATCTCCATTGAAAATGAGTTTGTAAGGAACGACTAATTAGTTAAGACCCCCATAACGATTTTAGTCATGAAAAGTTTATGTGAACATCATCAGTGAACTGTTCCAACTAACTTTTACATTTGCGTTCCTCCTTTGGAGAACACCATGGAGAGATGACCGAGTGGCTGAAGGCGCTCCCCTGCTAAGGGAGTATACGTTAATAGCGTATCGAGGGTTCGAATCCCTCTCTCTCCGCATCCGGTTCGCTAGCTCAACGGGATAGAGCAACTGCCTTCTAAGCAGTAGGTTTCAGGTTCGAGTCCTGAGCGAATCACTCTCATAAAAGGGCTCAATGGTCTAAGCGGGTGTATTGTACACTGACCTTCGTGGATAAATGGTCCCCTGCAAAAAATCACAATACAACAAACGTACATTGAAGATGTTCCCGTAGACAGATTTTCAGTAACTTTTTAAATGATGAAACAAAACGATGCTGACCGTCTCATTGAGAAGAGAAATGGGAAAAAACATGAACAAGGTCCTAAAAAGGAAAAACTAAAAAACTAACTTATCAGCCTTTTTAGATTTTTTTGACACTATCCAGTAATCTGTGTAGGTGTGATTTAGGGTCAGGGTATCAGGCGTTGACTCTTTCTTCAAGTATAGCCATAAATTGATTGATTAGGATTGACCAGTTTCGTACGGACATCGTTCATTTTTTGGTTGCTTCCATCAGTGCTAGATACACTGATTTTTTGACGGTCTCATCTGTTGAGAAGAGACGGCTTGTTTTTCGTGTATTTTCTGATTTTCCCATTGAGATTTTCTGTCAAATTGGTTGTATAGATGATCTTTCTGATCTCCAAAGGGAATCCAAAAAAAGCAGTCAGTTCGTTCTAGGTCACCTGCCAACTTTTGACGGCATAAGGATATTTGTTGCCCCAATTTTCTTGGAAGTTCACCAACTCTTGTTCTGCCTCTTGTTTGGTAGGAGCAGAATAGATCAATTTCATGTCTTTGGAAAAAGTCTTCTTGTCCTTCCATACCACGTATTTGCTGGCATTTCGGATTTGGTGTACAACACAGAGCTGAGTGATAGAGTGAGGAAAGACTGACTTTATGGTTTGAGAGAATCCATTAAGGTTGTCGGTGCAGGTAATTAGCATGTCTTCTACACCTCTGGTCTGTAGGTCAGTGAGTACGGTCATCCCTCCATGTACAATTTGTTTTTCAAAAACCTAGCAGTGATCGTGAAGATGGTAGATGACCACAGCCTAACATCATAAAACTCCCTGAGTTGTTCTTCGATATAAGAATTAAGCCCGTTGCAATAGAAGATTGTTTATTATCACCACTATCAAGCAGATTTATCTATAGAATTTTTCATTGCAACACCATGCATAAACAAGACATCCCCACCTTAGCCGATAGCCGTTGTGATGTTCGAAGCAGGGAGATAAAGAAGACCAAATTAATCACAAAAAATTATCACGTCAGTTTGGTTTTAAGAGGAAACGTTAATGATCTCCTCGTTTTCCTCTCGGGTATGCTTCCACCTGTTGTGCGTCCATAAATAATCTTCAGGTGATCCTTCGACCAACTTCTCCATTTCTTTGATGTAATTTTTTAACACTGAATAGTCTCCTTTTTCATAAGGTGGTTCTCCGATCTTTACAAGTTCCACTTCATAATAACCTTGCCTGATTCTTACCATTTTACCAAATACTGCAGGAGCTTGCATAAGATAAGGAAGTTGAACGAGTCCTGGGTAAAAATCGGTCTCTATCCCAAATACATATGACCAATGGACATGATCTCTCGGTGGAGATTGATCAGATGCCAAACCAATAATTTTATGCTGGTTTTTGAGTTTAAGAATTTTTCTTGCCCCATTGTCTTTGGCAATGGGTTGTCCACCAAATCGGGACCTCATGTTAAAAATAAATTTGTCTACCTTTTCATTTTCTAAAGGCTGGTAAATCACATCACCAGGTACAGTCAAATGAATGCCACTTGCCAGTGCCATCCACTCCCAGTTGCATTGATGTGAAGCGTAGAAGAGCAATGCCTGTTGCTTTCTTTGTTGCTCGAAAGCTATTTCAGGATTTTTGAACTGAATCCTTTTGGCAATCTCCTTTTCTGAGATTGAGGAGGCCTTCAGCACCTCTACAACCACGTCAGAAAAATTCCTATAAAATCTATCCGCAAGTATTTTGATCTGATTTTCATTTTTGGCAGGAAATACTTTTTTGAGGTTGTTGATAACGAGCTTCCTCCGGTAAAATGCTCTTAGTGGAAATGAAAGACACCATGAGAATACATATAAAAGTTGCAAGGGCAACAAAGAGAGAATTTTTAAAATGAAAAACATCCTGCTCAGCTAAACAAAAGAATGGACTATGTGTGCGTATGGAGAAGCAAAAAAACTAAAACTTATGCAATCATTTAGGAACCTTGTGATTTTATCTTCAGGTTGATACAATTAGACCACAAAATATCACATATAAAGCGTTTATTTTCCACTTGTATTGCGTTAAAAACAGAACCGTAGCCATGGCTATGCTTATTATCTTTTGCCTAATCCAGGCAAAAAAATAATTCAATTTATTCATGACATATTTTATAATCAAATTGATATTGCTGACTGTTTTCTCGACGAATGCTCAGAAAGAACACTCCTTGGATATTATTAGGTCTTCTCGCATCATGTAAGTTCACTTAGTAAGTGCAAAGCTTAGGATAAATATGTGGAGCTATTTCCACATATTTAAAGGTCTAAAAACGTTGCCATATGAGTCAAACATATTATCAACTCAAAGCCCATCAAAGAGATCAAATTGAAGCCTACTTAAAATCGGGTAAACGTAAAAGTTTCATTGCAGAAGCCCTTGATGTGTCGGGTTCCACCATTTACAGAGAATTCAAGCGCAACAGTTCCCCTAAAGGGAACTATCATGGATCTAAAGCACATTTGTCTTCCACAAAGCGTAAGAAACGTTAGTGCAAGCCTCGGTCTTTTGACACCCACAAAAGACAGCTCATCAAAGAATACCTTCTGCAAGAACAGTGGTCACCTAAGTAGCTTGTAGGGTATTGTAAGATCAAGCAGATTCCCATGGTTTCACATGAACGTATCTATCAATATATCAGGGACGATAAAGTTGCTGGAGGTCATTATTACAAACATTTACGCCATCAACTCAAACATAGAAAAAGATCTGTAGGTAAGCCTGTAACTAGTAAAAACAGGGTATCAATCGATCAAAGACCTGAATGCATCAACAATAAAGAACGCTTTGGGGATTGGGAAGTGGATACCATTATAGGCAGACAGCAAAAGGGAGCCATTCTAACCATCGTGGAAAGAACTACAGGAATGCTCATTATAAAAAAGCTACCTAAGGGAAAGCAAGCCAAAGGACTAAGTAAGGAACTTATCAATAGGATGATGCCCTATAAAAAACATATCCTTTCGATCACTTCTGATAATGGGACAGAATTTGCCGACCATCAAAACATAGCTAAAAACCTAGCTACTAAATTCTACTTTGCCCATCGGTATTGCTCCTGGCAAAGAGGACTCAATGAATACACTAACAAACTCATAGGACAGTATATACCCAAAAAAATAGCTTTTGATACACTAAATGACAAACAGATTACACAAGTTCAGTACAAAATTAACCGACGACCAAGAGAAAAACTTAACTTTAAAACTCCTAAAGAAATCTTTTATCTAAATACCGCTTAGTTTTTGCACTTGATGGTTGAACCTACGTTGAACCTACGATCAATTATTTTTATCCGATAGTTCTTTTTTTCAAGTTCATTCTTCTACATTTGCACTCCCTTTTAGGAAATTACTCTTGTTTGGGTCAAGGAAATGAGTACAGAATTATTTGATTTAGTATCTAAAGATTACAAAGAGATTAAGGCGAAACACCCTCCTTTTGGACCGGGTGACACCGTTAACGTTCATTATAAAATTAAGGAAGGAAGTAAAGAACGTATCCAACAGTTTCAAGGAACTGTGATGCAAATCCGTAACAAGAATACGAATGGTCAAACTTTCACGGTAAGAAAAGTTTCCAGCAATATAGCTGTTGAAAGAATTTTCCCTGTACTAACTCCCAATATTGATAAGATCGAAGTACTAAGAAAGGGGAAGGTCAGAAGAGCAAAACTCTTCTACTTAAGAGGCAGGAAAGGAAAATCTGCTCGGATTAAAGAAAAAATTCAGAAATAATTCAATCCCTGCCCTCTGGCGAGGGATTTTTATTCCCTCTCACCTGTATGTTTGCTGAAATGGAATTTTCATTCTCCAAATATCAGGGTACAGGAAATGATTTTATTCTTATAGATAACAGGAAAGGCTTTTTCCCCAAAGGTGTTAAAGCCGTCCAAAGTCTATGCGATCGGAAATTTGGGATCGGTGCTGACGGACTCATTCTTATTGAGGATCATCCATCCCTCGACTACAAAATGATATATTTTAATTCCGATGGATCTCAAAGCCTTTGTGGCAATGGGTCTAGGTGTGGATTTTCCTTTGCACAAGCACTCGGGATAGTAAAGCAATCAGCAAGATTTGAAACTACAGATGGAGTTCATGATATAAAAAGCGAGGACGGACTGATTCATTTCAGTTTCTACGATACACAGACTGGTATCAGCTCCATCAAAGATGACTGGCACTTAAACACGGGATCACCTCACTGTATTCGCTTTGTAAAAGACACAGATCAGGTTGACGTGCTTTCTGAAGGAAGAAAAATAAGAAACCTGCCAAGTTATTCCAGCCAAAATGGTACCAATGTGAATTTCGCACAACTTTTGACGGATAGCGTCAAAATGAGAACCTATGAGAGAGGTGTGGAGAATGAAACGTTAAGTTGTGGTACAGGAGCTGTCGCAGTTGCTTTGATGTCAAGTCAGTTTGGTTTAAAAAGTCCAGTCAAACTTGAAACAACAGGAGGCGACCTTCACATTTACTTTGAACAAAATGATGAAACATTTTCGGATATTTGGCTCGCTGGTCCAGCAGAAAAGGTATTTGACGGGATTGTCACAATCTGATATCTCTTATAGGATTCCATTATAACTTTGCCATCTTAAAAATCTCCTCTACATGCTAAATTCGATCACGAAGGGTGTTGCCAGAATTTTTGGCACCAAAACAGAAAAAGACCTCAAAGAACTAACGCCCTACGTTCCTTTGATCAATGTTGAGTTCGAAAAACTCCATAGTATTTCCGATGATGAACTTAGAGGAAAAACTGTTGAACTCAAAGGCATCCTAAAGGAGAGACTTCAACCTGTTGATGATCAGATTGCAGACCTCCGTACACAGGTTGAAGAAAACAACGAACTTGATGCAAATGCTAAAGAGGAGATTTTTTCCAAAATAGATGGCTTGGAGGAAAAACGTGATGAAGAATTAGAAAATGTCCTTATAGACATTCTTCCAGTCAGTTTTGCAGTGATAAAAGAAACAGCCAGAAGACTAACCGAAAACGGAAAACTTGAAGTCACTGCAAATCATTATGATAAAGAATTAGCCGTGCGAAAATCCAATGTGGAAATCAGTGGTGAAACTGCCGTCTGGAAAAATAAATGGGTAGCCGCAGGCACTGAGGTCGAGTGGAACATGGTTCATTATGATGTCCAGTTAGTCGGCGGTGTCGTTCTACATCAGGGAAAGATTGCTGAAATGGCAACTGGAGAAGGGAAAACATTAGTAGCTACTTTACCTGCTTATCTCAATGCCCTTGCTGAAAGAGGAGTTCATATTGTTACCGTAAACGATTACCTAGCAAAAAGAGATGCGGAGTGGAACGCACCACTTTTTGAATTCCATGGTCTAAGGATCGATTGTATTGATAATCATCAGCCAAATTCTGAAGAAAGAAGGAACGCCTATATGGCAGACATAACGTACGGTACCAATAATGAATTTGGATTTGATTATTTGAGGGACAACATGTCCAGAAGTCCTGAAGAGTTGGTACAGAAAAAACATCATTACGCCATGGTGGATGAAGTAGACTCTGTGTTGATAGATGATGCCAGAACGCCATTGATTATTTCAGGACCTGTTCCAAAAGGGGACGAACACGAATTTTATGACCTAAAACCGAGAATTCAAAGGCTTGTAGACGCTCAGCGAAAATTAATCGGGGAATACCTGAATGAAACAAAAAAACGTGCCAAAGAAGGAAACAATGCAGAAGCAGGTCTACCCCTGTTTAGAGTATTTAGAGGGCTTCCAAAGTACAAACCACTCATAAAATACTTAAGTGAAACGGGAATAAAACAAACACTTCAAAAAACGGAAAACATCTATCTAGCTGACAATCAAAAGAAAATGCCAGAAGCTGATGAGCCTTTATATTTCACAATAGACGAAAAAATCAATAGTATAGACCTGACTGAAAAAGGAATTGACCTCATTACAGGTGAAGGAGAAGATGCTGATTTCTTCATACTACCAGATATTGGAGATCAAATCGCTAAGCTTGAGCAGGAAGATTCACTAGCAGAACACGATAAGATTCAGAAAAAAGAAGAGATCATCCGTCAGTACAATATAAAAGGGCAACGTATCCACTCTGTAAATCAATTGCTCAAAGCATACTGTATGTATGAAAAAGACACAGAGTATGTGGTGATGGATGATAAAGTCAAAATAGTGGATGAACAGACTGGACGTATCATGGAAGGAAGACGCTACTCTGACGGTCTGCATCAGGCAATTGAAGCTAAGGAAAATGTGAAGGTAGAAGATGCTACTCAAACCTATGCCACTATTACCCTACAGAACTACTTCAGAATGTATCACAAACTAGCTGGTATGACTGGAACAGCTGAGACTGAGGCTGGTGAATTTTGGGATATTTACAAGTTGGATGTGGTCGTCATCCCCACCAATAGACACATCCAAAGAAAAGATGAGCATGACAAGGTATACAAAACCATGCGTGAAAAATTCAATGCGGTAGCTGATGAAGTTGTGGGGTTCACTCAGCAGGGAAGACCCGTACTGGTAGGCACTACTTCAGTAGAAATATCCGAATTGCTCAGTAGAATGCTGAAAATAAAAAACATTAAGCATCAGGTCTTAAATGCAAAACAGCATGCCAAAGAAGCTGATGTTGTATCGACAGCTGGCAAGCCTGGCACCGTTACCATTGCCACCAATATGGCGGGGCGAGGTACCGATATTAAGCTGTCGGAAAAAGTAATAGATGCAGGAGGGCTTGCTATCATTGGGACAGAACGCCACGAATCCAGAAGAGTAGACAGGCAGTTAAGGGGAAGGTCTGGACGACAGGGAGACCCAGGTTCTTCCCAATTCTATGTGTCTTTGGAAGACAACCTGATGAGGTTGTTTATGTCAGATCGAGTTGCAAAGATCATGGACAGGTTAGGCTTGCAGGAAGGTGAGGTAATTCAACATTCTATGATCACCAAATCCATCGAACGAGCACAACGAAAAGTAGAACAAAACAACTTTGCTGTCCGGAAAAACTTGCTAGAGTACGATGACGTAATGAACAGCCAGCGAGAAGTGATCTACAAACGCAGAAGAAATGCACTCTATGGTGACCGTCTGGAATTAGATATTCTCACGATGCTTTTCGAAACCTGTGAAGACCTTTTACTCAACGCAAAGGCGCAAAATGATCTCGACAGCTTAAAGCTAAATGCTATTTCAGTACTCGGTCTGGACTTTCAGGTCACACAGGCAGAATTTGAAAAAGGAAATGAAAGTGTACTGACGGATCAATTGTATCAAGTGGCAATCGAAAAGTACAAGGTAAAAAATAACCTCATAAAGGAAAAAGCCCTTCCCATTCTAAAGCAACTTCATGAAACAAGAGGAGCGACTCTGGAAAATGTATTGGTCCCGTTTACTGATGGAAATAAACAAATAGGCACCGCAGTGAATCTCGCAAGATCGGTAGAAACTAGGGGAGATAAACTGATCCTTGAAATGGAAAAGATGATTGCTTTGGCCACCATCGACCAGCTTTGGAAAGAACATTTGAGAGACATGGATGACCTGAGGCAATCAGTGCGAAATGCTGCATACGAGCAAAAGGACCCTTTGTTAATCTATAAGTTTGAAGGCTTTGAGATGTTCAAAGGGTTTATCGGAAAAGTAAATGAAGAGACAATATCATTTTTAATGAAAGCTGAAATTCCAGTCAGTGAAGCAGGTGATATGCAGGCCGCTCAAAGACAGCAAACAGCCAGAAATTACAATGAACAAAAAGAGGAAAGCAGATCGGCACTGGCATCGCCACAGGGAAACAGACCTCCTGCACAGAAAACCGCCCCCGTTCAGACTCAAAAAATAGCAGGAAGAAATCAGCGGATAAATGTTCAATATGCTGATGGCTCTTTGAAAAAGGATGTGAAATTTAAAACAGTAGAAGACGATATTAAAAATAACAGATGCGTTATTGTGAAATAATTATATGGCTGTTTATTGTTGGTTGCAAACCAGCCCAGCTGATCGGTACAGTTCCTTATCATGAAGACTTAAGTATCCACAGACCGCCCGTGAGATCATCTTCACAAAGAGTTGACCCTCCTAAAGAGAGGAACTACGAATTCACCCCGCTCACTGGACACATTAAAGCAGAGTTGGATAGTATTGTACGGATCAGTGTCGCTCAAAATGAAGCAGGAAAGCTAGTAGAAGGCTTTATTATTCAGGTCTACACCGGAAATGACAGAAACATGGCCAGTCAGATCAGAAATAAAATTGCTTCCTTGTTCCCCGATATGTCGCCGAAGATTTCTTATCGTCAACCCAATTTTCAGGTAAAAGTAGGAAGGTTCACAAACCGTCTAAAGGCTCATAAAGCACTCTGGGAGGTAAAAGAAACATTTCCAAAAGCCCTGCTGGTCCCTGGGAGGATTACTATTTCATATGAATGATCTGAAACAAAAGATAAAGGCACTATCTGAAGACTATTTTGAAGAAATCAGGAATATCAGAAGACATCTTCATTCCTGCCCAGAGCTTTCATTCGACGAATGGAATACGGCAACTTTCATTGAGAAAAAACTCCAGGAATTTGAAATTGAAAATGTCAGGCGAATTGCAAAAACTGGTATTACATTTTGCCTAGAAGGAAAAAGTCGAGGTAAAACAATTGCGCTGAGAGCAGATATTGATGCCTTACCTATCCATGAAACAAATGACGTTTCATACAAATCTAAAAATGAAGGAGTTATGCATGCATGTGGACACGATGTACACACCTCTAACTTACTAGGAGTTGCCAAGATTCTTTCCAACTTAAAGAATGAATGGAGCGGGACAATCAAATTCATTTTCCAGCCTGGTGAAGAAAAGTCGCCAGGAGGAGCATCAGTTTTAATAGAAGAAGGAATTCTCGAAAACCCAAAACCTGAAAAAATCCTAGGACAACATGTCATGCCTCTGATCCCCGTTGGTAACGTAGGATTTAGAAAAGGAAAATACATGGCAAGTGCTGACGAAATTTATTTGACCATCAAAGGCAAAGGCGGTCATGCTGCCATGCCCGGAAACTTTATTGATCCCATTGCCATTACAAGTCAGATCATCGTTTCATTACAGCAGGTGGTCAGTCGCTTCGCAGATCCCAAAATACCTACTGTACTCTCTTTTGGAAAAATAGAAGGTGGCAGTACCACAAATGTCATTCCCAGCGAAGTAAAAGTAGAAGGGACATTCCGTACTTTTGATGAAAAATGGAGAAAAAAGGCATTAGGTAAAATACGATCTATAGCCTCAGGCACTGCTGAATCAATGGGTGCATCATGTAAGGTGGACTTCGCTGGCGGATACCCCTTTCTAACTAACAACGAAGGGTACACAGAAAGAAACATTCAAGCAGCTAAAGATTACTTAGGTGCGGAAAATGTAGAAGACCTAGACCTTTGGATGGCAGCCGAAGACTTTGCTTTTTATAGTCACCAAGTGGATGCCTGCTTTTATCGCCTAGGTACGGGAAATGAAGAAAAAGGAATAACATCAGGTGTCCATACGTCTGCCTTTGATATCGATGAAAAAGCTATAAAAACAGGTATGGGAGTCATGGCCTATCTGGCAAGTAATGAACTGAATAATTCAGAGACATCTAAAAATTGATTTTTGTTATGCAGGCAACATTATGAGTGATCTTATGTCATAACAAACAGCAATGTAAATGTATATAACACAGGGGGGGAGGCGTATTTGACAAAATAATGTATCAAAAGAGGGCTGACCTACCCCGACAGGCAGATAAAAAACTTCAGCTTTCAAGTTGGAGATCATTGGAGATCAAGGGATTATATATGTACTCTTGGTACAGTTTCTCCAAAGAAAGACAGAAAGAGTTTTTTTGGACAAAAAAACAGCTTAAACTCTAACAACAGCTTAAACTCTAAAAAACGAGAGTCTTAACTAGTTAAGACCCAAAAAAACTTTTAGCACCAGCCTTTACTTCTGTTTCTGATTTTTAGCTATGCAGGTGTCTATGTAGTTAAAGACAATAATTCATTAACATTGACTACATATTGAATCCATAAATTTACGCTTTCCCATTCGCTAAATTTAAATTCGCTGAATCTTAAATGGAGTACGGATTTTTTGAAATTCTCAATTTATTGGGAGCACTTGGTTTTTTCATTTATGGCATGAAAGTCATGAGTGAAGGTATCCAGAAGGTAGCTGGTGCTAGGGTGAGAAAAATCCTGAGCTCAATGACTTCCAATCGTTTTAAAGGCGTATGTACTGGCTTTACAATTACCAGTTTGGTCCAGTCATCATCAGCGACTACCGTCTTGGTTGTTAGTTTTGTCAACGCAGGATTACTCTCTTTAGCCGAATCCATAGGAGTCATCATGGGTGCTAATATTGGGACCACTATTACTGCGTGGCTGATTTCAATTGTGGGGTTTAAAGTCAAAATAGCCAGTTACGCCCTGCCTATCATTGCTATCGGCTTTCCCCTCATGTTTCTCAATCGGGACAAAATAAAGTTTTGGGGTGAAGCACTCGTTGGATTCGCATTATTGTTCATGGGACTTTCTTTGTTAAAAGACTCCGTTCCAGATTTTAACTCAAACCCTCAAATATTAGAATTTCTAAGCAAATACACGGATAATGGCTATTCTTCTATCCTTCTTTTTGTTGGCATAGGCACTGTTGTGACAGTTGTCGTCCAGTCATCAAGTGCGGCTATGGCTTTGACTCTTGTTATGGCTAATAATGGATGGATTCCGTTTGAGTTAGCAGCAGCGATGGTTTTAGGTGAAAACGTTGGTACAACCATCACAGCAAATCTTGCTGCCATTGTAGGAAATGTTCATGCAAAACGCGCAGCCTTATCTCACCTGATATTTAATATTTTCGGAGTAATTTGGATCCTTCTTTTGCTTCATCCTATTCTAAATTTAGTAAGTAATTATATCGTCAGTACAGGTGGTAGTTCTCCATATACCGCACCAACAAGTATTCCCATCGGACTTTCCCTATTCCACAGTTCATTCAATATTGCCAATACGCTACTTCTTATCGGCTTTGTCAACTTCATTGCCAAAATCGTAACAAAAGCAATTAAGTCAACAGGTGAAGATGAGTACAGCTTGGAATACATAAGTACAGGAATGATGAATACGGCCGAACTCTCCATCGAACAAGCTAGGAAGGAAACGATTAATTTAGGAAAATTGACAGTCAGGATGTCGAAACAATTCAGAGAACTTTTAACTGAAGCAAAGCCTAAGAGACAACAGAAATTATTAAAGAAAATCAGAGCACTGGAAGAAATGACTGATCGAATGGAGCTTGAAATATCGGATTACCTTGTTCAGGTATCAACAAGCGGGACATTAAGTGGCAACAGTACTCTGAAAGTAACCAGCTTATTGAGTGCAATAAATGACTTGGAAAGAATAGGAGATATTTTCTTTCAAATGTCAAAAGATGTGGGCAGGAGTATAAAAAGTGAAAAAACATTCAACCCTAGGCAAATCAGCAACCTATGGAAGATGATGGATTTAGTTGATGAAGCACTACGCATTATGATCATTAATCTGGATTCCAACAGCGGTGAAATCAGTTTGGAGTCGGCCATTCAGGCAGAGATACAAATCAATCAACTGCGAGATCAATTGCGAAAAGAACAGACAAAAGCAATTGAAAAAGAAAAGTATGATCCTAAGAGGGATGGATGGTACAAAGACATTTTTCATTTGTGTGAAAAGCTTGGAGATCATATTATCAATGTATCTGAAGCTATGACTGGAGAAAAGGAAAGAGAGCTAAAGGAGGAAACTGTAAGTTCAATTAGTAAGTGCAAAGATGTAGGATAAATATGTGGAGCTAGTTCCACATATTTAAAGGTCTAAAAACTTTGCCATATGAGCCAAACATATTATCAACTCAAAGCCCATCAAAGACATCAACTTGAAGCCTACTTAAAATCGGGTAAAAGTAAAAGTTTCATTGCAGAAGCCCTTGATGTGTCGGTTTCCACCATTTACAGAGAATGCAAGCGCAACAGTTCCCCTACAGGGATCTATCATGGATCTAAAGCACATTTGTCTTCCACAAAGCGTAAGCAACGTTATTGCAATCCTCGGTCTTTTGACACCCACAAAAGACAGCTCATCAAAGAATACCTTCTGCAAGAACAGTGGTCACCTAAGCAGCTTGTAGGGTATTGTAAGATCAAGCAGATTCCCATGGTTGCACATGAACGTAGCTAGCAATATATCAGGGACGATAAAGCTGCTGGAGGCCAGTATTACAAACATTTACGCCATCAACTCAAACATAGAAAAAGACCTGTAGGTAAGCCTATAACTATTAAAAACAGGGTATCAATCGATCAAAGACCTGAATGCATCAACAATAAAGAACGCTTTGGGGATTGGGAAGTGGATACCATTATAGGCAGACAACAAAAGGGAGCCATTCTGACCATCGTGGAAAGAACTACAGGAATGCTCATTATCAAAAAGCTACCTAAGGGAAAGCAAGCCAAGGGACTAAGTAAGGAACTTATCAATAGGATGATGCCCTATAAAAAACATATCCTTTCGTTCACTTCTGATAATGGAACAGAATTCGCCGACCATCAAAACATAGCTAAAAACCTAGATACTAAATGCTACTTTGCCCATCCGTATTGCTCCTGGCAAAGAGGACTCAATGAATACACTAACAAACTCATAAGACAGTATATACTCAAAAAAATAGCTTTTGATACACTAAATGACGAACAGATTACACAAATTCAACACAAAATTAACCGACGACCAAGAGAAAAACTTAACTTTAAAACTCCTAAAGAAATCTTTTATCTAAATACCGCTTAGTGTTTGCACTTGATGGTTGAACCTACGTTATCAGAAAACCTTCGAGAAATCAGCGGAGTCCGTATGATAATTGGGATAATAATCTTTAGCTTAGCCCATTATGGGCGATCTCGACTTTTGGTGGTACATCATTGCTGCGGTTATCTACTTTCTTACCCGAAGTAAGAAGAAAAAAAGAACGTCTTCAGGAAGGTCTGATCAGCCCAGACCAGGAACAGAAAATAGTCCTCCACAGCCTAGCTCATCAAAAACATTCGATGAATTACTTAGAGAGGTAACAGGAGAGACTCAACTTGGATTACCTAGACCTATAGAACAAACTCCCATCGAAATTGCAAAGGAAGAGAAGCAGAAAGAAGAAGTTGAAGACTCTTTTCGGCTGGAGGGAGAGCGTAGAGCGTTTGCTGATGATGAAAGTCGAAAAATTTATGAGGCCTCCATTAAACAGGCAGCAGGCTACGATATTAAATTTCAACCAGATGAACATTTTAAGGAATCAGGTTTGTTTGAGAAAGGAAAGCAGGCATCGGGAGTTGGAGAAGAAGAGTACACGATTGCTGATGAGATCAGAGATGGATTTAGTAGTGATGAAGCACGAAAAGCAATCATTTATTCAGAAATATTGAACAGGCGATACTAAACTGTCGTGTCAGTTCATCTGCTTAAAAGATCAAGACCGTTGCAATAGAAGTTTTTTATGAATATTAACTAGTTAAGTAATTAGAAATTGCTTAGAATATTATTCATCGGGACATCATTTAAATCTGTCTTGAATTCACATAGTAAGAGCAATACTCCTAAGTCAGCCAAAGGGTATGCTCGTACCCTTTTAACTGCACAGAAAAAAGGAGTAAAACATGACGAGATATACCCATTTGACTGAACACGAGAGGTACCACATTTACCTCATGAATCAGCAACATTGTACACTGGCAGAAATCGCTAAACCCATGGGCAGAAGCAAGTCCAACCATCAGCCGTGAAAATAAACGCAATACGGGGGGCAACGGCTATCGCTATCGCTACAAACAAGCCCACGGCTTTGCCCAAACGAGGCATAAGCAAGAGCCCAAGCTCATCAAACTCAATGACAAGTTAAAGCTTCATATTCAACAAAAGCTTGAGCTGTATTGGAGTCCTGAACAAATTAGCGATCGTTTAAGAATGGAGGAAAACATCAGTATTAGCACCGAATTCATCTATCGTCTAATTTTGAAAGACAAAGTAGCCGAGGGATCGTTGTATCGATACTTGCGCCATAAGGGTAAGAAATATCGAAAGCGTTATGGCAAGAACGACTACCGCGGGCGCATCCCCAATCGGGTTGATATTGTTAATAGACCCCGTATAGGGCATCTCTAAAAACTGGATATTCTCCCGATTTATTTTTATGACCTGTTTTTTTAAGATGACCTATTTTGTTCTTTTTTAGTTCATTTTTTATTCACCTGATTATCAGTTACTTATGAATTTATTCATTGCCTATCGAACGCACGTTCCCTCATAATGAAGCGGTCAATTGAATTTTTCTGCACATATTATAAGTCAGATTCATCAGACCAATGACCGTATCGGCTCTTGATTTCCCTACTTTTCTGTAATACATGCTTCCCATACTGTTCTCCATGAAACCAAAAACATGCTCCACTCTTACGCGTACTTTTGATTTTCTTGTATTACTTTCCTTTTGTGTATCGGTCAACGGCTTGTTTTTGTAGCCCTTCTCATGTATTTGATCTTTAACCTGATGTTTTTCGAGTATTTCTTGCTGGTCTGCATAAGCACTGTCGGCATACAATTCCTGTTCTTTGTCTTGTTTTTTGTCCAACAGGGCATCAAGAGCCTGTGAATCATGTACCGCTGCATCGGTAATTTCATAGCGTTCTATCAATTTGCTACCTGCATCCACCTTGGCGTGATTTTTATACCCATAATAATTCTGATTATTTTTCTTTGTCCAACGTGCATCAATGTCCTTTTGACGCTTTTTATTGGGTTCATCTGTCCATAGACCTTCTCCCTTACCCTCTTTTATTTGTTGGTTTTTCTCCCTGCTGTTGCGTTGGCGTGGGGCTTCTACAAAAGAGGCATCTATTATTTTGCCTTCATTGACCATAAGCCCTAACTTTTCCAATTGACGCTGAAATAGCTCGAAAAGAGATTTTACTAAATGCAAGTCGGTCAGACGTTCACTAAACAACCATATCGTGTTGCTATCTGGTATGTCATTGGCAATGGTGAGGTTGAGAAATCTCATAAAACTCATCCTGTCATTGATTTGATATGCTGCTTGATCATCAGAGAGGTTATAATATCGCTGAAGAATCAATATCTTGAACATTAACACATAATCATATGGGGGACGTCCTCCCTTTCCTTGTGACTCTTTGATCAGGTGCTTTTCCAGTAAAGAACGGAAAATTTCAAAATCAATTCCACCGTTTAATCGTTGCAGGGGATCTCCCAACTGGCTCAGTTTGGACAAACGAATGTCTTGATCAAAAAAACCGTAATCGCTGTGACGTTTAAATTGTTTCATTTCCAAGTCTAACTCTTTTAGCTCAAAAAACATACTAACACAGCTGTTTTAGTTTTTAGAGATGCCCTTAAGTAATACAACCTCCTTTTGGGTAGCCTTTATAAACGGGGATGGGTGCGTGAGTCCACGCACCGAGGTGGTAGCTACCGTCTTTGACGTGATCCCCGATCCTGTAGCTCCAAATGTGTCCAGATGCGGTGCAGGCACCATCACGCTAACTGCTTCTTCTGTCATCCAGGGAGCATCATTCCAATTTTATGATAATCCGCAGGGTGGCTCTCCAATATTCTCCGGTGCCTCCTTTACTACGCCCGCTTTAGCTAATAGCAGAAACTATTATGTCCTTGCACTAAGTCCTGAAGGGTGCGAATCAGCAAACAGAACCCCGATAACAGCTACGATAAATCCTCTACCCGGCACTCCTGGTGTTTCCTCTGGAGAATCCTGCGGGGAAGGAGTCGTCTCGCTGTCTGCTAGTGGAACACCTGCTGGTGGGGAATACCGGTGGTATAATGCCCCTACTGGTGGCACAAGCCTTGCGTCAACAACAAGCTATTCACCAACACTGTCAAGCACAACAACTTACTATGTAAGCATAGTGAATCAGTTTGGGTGTGAAGGGAACAGGATGTCCGTAATGGGCAATGTGAACGATTTTCCAAACGTTCCGAGTGTAACAGACACCGAAAGGTGTGGAACCGGTGATGTGGACTTAGTGGCGTCTACAAGCCTAAGCGGTGGTACAATTAATTGGTACTTGAACGCTTCAGGGGGTTCGGCATTTGCCAGTGGAACACAAATTACTATCCAAGATGTGAACGCAACAGCAACATATTATGCTTCGGTGGAAAGTGCGGAAGGATGTGAGAGCGGAAGAGTAGCCGTTGTCGCTACAATAGAGCCTATCATACCAGCCAACATCGGGGATAACATCCAGATGTGCCTTAATGCTGGTGCATACGATCTCACTCAAGACCTTGTCGATGTCTCTCCTGATGACGGAGTCTTTGTGGGAGAAGGTGTCACAGGTACTGACCTGCACCCTGCCATTGCAGGGACAGGAAATAAAGAAATTTCCTTTGTGCTTACTTCCTCAATTCGGTGCTTAGTCAACGGATCAAGATTTATTACCATCCTTGACATAAAAGAAAATGACACAGAACTAAGTCTTTCAACAGACAGGATCACAGCCTGCATCCTTGATGGAGCCATCGACCTGAACGGCTTGGCAAACGTGGACGGAGGAACCTGGTCATCCACAGCTCCTGCTGAAGCTCTTAACGTAGGAATTATAAATCCCGTGACAGCGGGAACTGGCGAGCTTACTGCCACATACGCCGTAGAGCTAAATGGGTGTGTGGTTACCGCTTCGCTTATCGTAAATATTACCCCTTCTCCTAACCCTCCAATGCTACAAGGTCCAGCAACAAGCTGTTCAGGAATTCAAATTCAACTCTCAGCGTCAGGTGGTCAAGCCTCCTCTTCTTATCATTGGTATGCGGGGGAACAAAATACCTCATTTCACACAGGAAACACAATACAAGTCCTGCCTCAAGAAACAACTATCTATAGGGTGGAAATGGAAAATGCCTTCGGGTGCTTATCCGAAAAAAGTGAACTCACTATCCCGGTGCAGGACATCCAACTCGACTTCACAGCTACGCCAAAGGAAGTTATGGTAGGCGAAAGAATAGCATTTTCTGCCGACGTAACAGCGGTTGAGTATCGGTGGAATTTCGGGGATCAGCTAACGTCAACAGAGCAAAACCCCTCCCATATCTATTTTGAACAAGAAGTCTTTGATGTGACCTTATCGGTGGTCACCGAACAGGGGTGTGCGGATTCCCTGTCCAAAGACGAATTTATCGTCGTGAAAACTCCTACTCCTGAAATTACAACAGGAATCGAAAATGATCTCGCTACAGGCACCGCTAACATTTATCCTACACCTTTTAGTGACAGCTTCACCCTATCTGTTACATCAAACATCCGACAACAGGCAGTAGTTTACTTATTTAGCCTACAGGGTACCAAGGTACTGGAAAAACCTGTACGCCTACATGAGGGAGAAAACAACATCTTATTCCAACATATAAACTTAACTGATGGTATATACGTGCTGAGACTCTTGGATGAAAATAATAGCTTTCATGATACACCAGTAATTAAAAAGGACTACTAATGTTGAATATGGACATGAAGCGCATGTGCTACACATGGGTGATGGCTATCTTTTTCCTGTCTGCTTGTGACAACAGGGAAGAGCAGATAGATAGCTTTAATGATGCCCCCTATTTCGCTCTAGAAACTGACACCGTCTCTGCCATTTCAGATTCGTTAAAGCTGTCGCAAAGCCAGTACCCCATCGCGCCCACAATTATTGATGCTAACGATAATATTATCAGAATAGCGTTTGCAGGAAATACCCAGGGAAGATTTCAAGTTGATGGAGAAAGGGTAGCAGGCGGTGCTATCGAGGTTAAGTCCATTCCAACAAGCATAACATATCATCCAACCCTATCAGGTTCTCATATCTTCACCATAACAGCAATAGATGCGTTCGGGTTGAGTGCTGACCTAAAAGTCCAGTTAACGGCGTTTGTAAACATTCCTCCAACTCTTGTAGTAGAGATTGTGAAACCAAATGGAAGTGGTCCTTTTGAAAGAATTCTTGATGCCTCGGGAAGTTTTGACCCTGACCAACGTTTTGGAGGTAGCATCGTGGAATATGAGTATTCTTTCTTGAATAAGGTGGTCTCTGGAAAACATAACACCCAAACAGTCATCTTTCCAGCAAATGGCTCCTACAGCATCAGTGTGCGGGTAAAAGATAATGATCTCGAATGGAGCAACTCCGCTACTATAGTGCTAAAAATCAATTGACAGCTGAATCTTAACCCTGTTCGTACAGCATTGTGTAAATTATGCGTGACTTCAAACTTAGCTATAGGGACAATAGGGAGAGTAAAACGTTAAAAATGTAAAATTTGTTTTTAACGGCGTTTTTAATTTACTTCGCTATATAACATATTTTAAAACGGCATTGAATATGAATAAGTCCAAACTTGAGAAACAAGGCGAGAGATTTAATGAATTGCTGATTGAGGCTCTGGCTGAGGAAAAAATCCGTCATTTGTCAAAGGAGAAAACCCTTCTTTTAAAGACTAAAAAATCTCAAGAATCTCAACAAATATCGCTTTAGAAAAGCCTGCCTTAATAGTAATTGCTGGTCCGAATGGTGCTGGAAAATCTTCTGCGAGCAAGAAGTTTTTATCAGATTACAAAATCGAAGCATTCGATTTTGACAAAGTTTATCATAAATTAATGACGCGATTTTCTTATGACCCCCTTGTTATTTCAGGAGTCATAGATGCAACAAAAGATAAGTTTGTAAAGCATCTCAGAACTGCGATAGATGAAAAAAGAAATGTTGCCTTTGAAACTAACTTTGATGTCGAAGAAACCATGCGTCATGTGGAGATGGTCAAGAAAAACAATTTTGAATCAGTGTTGATATTTCTTGGCTTGAAAAATACCAGTATAGCCATCAATCGCGTAAAAACACGGGTAAAACACGGTGGCCACAACGTAGATAGTACTAGCATTCAGAAAAGGTATTATGATGGCCTAAAAGTTTTAGATAAAAACTACAAGCAGTTTGATTCTGTCTTCATCTATGAAAGTCTCCCTGAATTCAAAAGTGCCTTTTGTCTTCTAATGGATCAGGATCGGAAAATCATTAAGCGTAAGCCATCTTTTCTTCATCACTTACCGGAAATCAAAAAAGAGTTTTTCCCAAAACAAAGTATGGGTCTGGAGATATGATGGTGTGAATTGCTTTTCAACATCGTTTTTAATTTACTTTGCTATAGTGAAACTCAACCTGTCACGGCAAGCATTTTGGGACGTAGACATGGAAGGCATCCATGGAAAGGAGCATCAATATGCTTCTTGGATCATTAAGCGGGTCGCACAATATGGTACTGTAGATGACATGGTCTCAGTAGATTTGTTCTACGGTCGAGATAAGATCACGGGTGTACTTAATGAGATGTCAGAAAAAGAAAAAGAAAAATCAAGACTCATGGCAACATTTATTTTGTAGTGGACCACTTGCACTTAAATACAATCAGTGAAAAGATGTCAACTGTATTGGATGAATTGATGGGATCACCATGGGTTAATCAGTATGTCTTGGTGGGGGGAACCGCTTTATCTCTCCAGCTGGGTCATCGTAAAAGTATCGACCTTGATCTGTTCACAACCAAGAATTATGACCCTGTTCTGATCAAAAAAAACATCCATAAATCGTATCCCGTTGCTACCATTATTTATGAAACCCCAAATAGCATAGGGTTTAATATCCATGACATAAAGGTCGAATTCGTAGAATGGAAGGAGGGATTCGAACTGGAGTATCATCAGTATGACCAGTGGCGATTGCTGAAAAAAGAGATTTTAGCATCCATGAAACTCAATGCAATCCTGAACCGTACAGAAAAAAAGGATTATGCAGACCTCTCTTTTTTGTTGAAAGATCGACCGCTGAAAGAACTTTTGCATAATTATAAATTATGCTACCCTTACCAACAGGTAAGACCTGTTTTAGAAAAGCTATCTGGAAATAGTGAGTTAATTGATCAGACCAACCCTGTTTTTTTGTCAAACATAAATTGGTCAGACATTGAATTATCTCTCAAAAAGGAAGTGGGACTGTACTATAAACTATTGAAAAAAGAAACCCTGACTGGTAAGAAAGATAATCCCATGGAGCAAGCCAAAAAGTATAAAAAAGACCGAGACAAGGGATTATCAATGTGAATTATGCTTGACTTTAAACTTAACTAGAGGGACGAAGGAATATTAATAGAGGAATGTCATGCCCAACCCTCTGTTTTTATTTTGTGATTTATACCGTTCGATCTCGATGGACAGGGATTTGATGTATTGATTGTCCATAAATTTCCTGAATGACTTAAAAGAATCTTCTTTTCTACTCTTTTCAAGAGCTTCGAAGTATTCTTGTTTGTCTTCCTTATAAACACACGATAAGGGTAATTTGAAACGACGTTGAAGTTGGTTCATTAACAGCCGAGATGTTCTACCATTTCCATCATAATGAGGATGAATGCCTACCAAGTTAAAATGAGCAGTATAAGATAAATCTACTTGCTCTCGTAGTGATAGGGTTAATCTTAATTTCTCGTTGAGCTGAGTACATAAACCATCTAGCAAGACAGGCACTTTATCGTGTGCAGGAAAGTATCTTGTCCCTACAAATACTGCACCTTTTCTTAATTCTCCTTTCGTTGAATCTACGGTTCCAAGTGCTGTATTGTATTCCTGACCAGTACTTTTCATCACAGTAGCATTAAGTTGGCAGATACTCCCAATGGTAATGCTCTTGTTTTCTTTACCCAATTGAATAGCCATTTTTAAGGCTTCATGATGATCCTTCACCATCAATGCATGTTCAAGTAGCTTGCCTTTAGGGGTGATACCTTCATCAAGAAGTAGGCTTGCTTCTGCAACTGAAAGAGTAGAACCTTCAATTTGAGTACTATAAGCCGTAATGGCAAATTCATTGAATTTATCATAATTAATGACCTGATGAAGCTCCAAACTTTTATATTCATCAATATATGATTCTACTGTTTTCATCGGCTTGGGAGACTACTTCTTGACCACAGGAAACTGATTTTTTAGAAGTCTTGATTTGGAGTGGCTCTGCTCGCCAATTTACGAAATTCTTTTGTCACAGACACAAACTTTCCGTAAAATACTAACTTACGGAATGTGACATTTGGTGTTAGTGGTAAGGATTTGAAAAATGAAGAATGTTAGATTGAATGATGGAACGTAAAGCTACATATGCTGGAAAAGTTGAAGAAAAAGATGCTTTGGACATATTGTATTGGGCCACACAAAAGTCGCCGTTTGAACGACTGGAAGAATCCTGGAGATTGCACTGTCTCAATCACAATGTGCCCTTTGATGTATCAATAAACAAAAAATATCACAAAGCTAAAAAACGTAATGTCTGACATATTTAATAAGGATTTTCTTGCCTGGCACTACAAACAATACTCGGACAATGAACGTTTAACGAATTTGGAAAAAGTAGCACGAAAAAATGAAATTGGTCTGTGGGGATCTCCCACACCCGTTGCGCCCTGGTCATACCGAAGGCACAACAAGTGACATGAAAATACTCGCATACGTATTGACACTCCTCTGGTCTAAATTTTGGAAAGAAAAAAAGGGGAAATCCCCTTTTTATAAAAATTTCAACGTCGCTATTAATATTCCCATCAGAGAAAATCCAATAGTGATCGTCCAACGGACGGAAGAAATTTTGCTGTCGACATCGTTTTTAAATTCAGAAACTTTGCTTTCAAGGGCATCCAGCTTCCTTTCAAATTGTGTGGCTCTTAATTCCATAAGTGATATAAGTGCATTTGCAGTGTCTTCACCTGCTTCTGCCTCTAATTTACGAAATTCTTTTTGAAGTTGTTTAAAATCCATGATGGTAAAGTTATTAAGTTAAAAATAATTTAAGTATCCACCGACCAGCAGTAGCGGTTTGATCATGGTTTCTGTCCAATCTTTGGATTGCGGGTAAGCTAAATCGAGCGAACACAGGAAGCGAGGCTTTATGGCGCGGATTTGCTTACCAGGACAAAGGTCGAACTTTACTTAAATTATGCTTGACTTCAAACTTAGCTATAGGGACAATAGGGAAAGTAAAACGTTAACGTGGTGACACGGTCCGATTGGGCATTTTTAAAAGAAAAATTTCATTTTTTTAAGATTCTTGAAGTAACTTAGGTCTTTTCAGCGTGCATAATTCATCTGTCAACATGGCAGAAAATCGTGTTTTAATACAATTTAATGAGCTTGTGAGTGGCGTATACGAAAGAAAACCATCCGTATGTCCATACAAGCGACATTACGATGTTCTATAACTAGCTTTATGTTAAATACATACGTAATTCCTCCGAAAAATGCAAGATTCAAACAAAAGATATATATATTTGATGATGATATTAAGAAAAGAGTTATTCTGGGATTGTCAATTTGACAAAATACAACTGGATGAGCATAGTGATATTATTATCCAACGAACTGTTGATTTTGGTACCTGGGAGGAATTCGAAAAAGCTGTGGAATATTATGGAGAAGAATCATTTATTGATAGCTTGATGAATAACACTGAATTGAGGGAAAGAGGGGTATATTTTGCTTCACACTATTTTGGTAAAAAATTGACCGATTTCAAATGCTATGTAAGGAGACAGTCCATCCCGATACATTTCAGCTTTTAACGGAGCTCTCACAAAACAGGGAACTATCAAATTTCCAATTGGTGGGGGGTACAGCACTGAGTCTTCAGCTGGGTCATAGAATAAGTACGGATTTAGATTTATTTTCAGCAAAGGATTTTGATACTGATTTGGTTAGGGGAATTTTGGATAAATATCAAGATGTCAAATACAATGAAACAGGAAAAAATCTGGTTCAGGGATTTGTAAATAACATTAAGGTTGATTTTGCTTGTCACAAGTACAAAACGATCAAGGAAGGAATCAGGCTTAATAATATTCGCATTTCTTCTAAAGAGGATATAACTGCAATGAAATTTGCAGCGGTGCTTTCCAGAGCAAAAAAAAGAGATTTTATTGATCTGGCAGCCATATTAAAAGAGACGCCATTGAACCAAATGCTGGATAGCTTCAAAAGAAAGTATGATCAACATAGAATTTTTCACGTTATTAGGGCATTAGGTTATTTCAAAGATGCGGAAAATGACAATACTCCTTTGAAAGTACTTAAAGATGATCTTAGGTGGGATAAGTCAAAGAAGATTATTTCTCAGGCTATTAAAGCTATGAATAAAAGTAGCGACATGTCTATAGGTATTTGACATACTCCCACGGTTGAAAAGGTGGTATTGTCAAAAGAACAAAGCATCTGATCTCGGTTTTTAACCTATTGAAAAAATGGAGGGGGGGGCATGAAAATACCCTGTATGAATCAATTTCTAAATAGACTGTTGTTGATTTTGTCCTTTCTTTTTTTTAGCGTCGCTCAAAATTTTTTCATTCCAGTCTTTACCCGGGCTTTTATGAATTAGCATTTTGTCAATGCCATATTTTTTCTTAATGTGTTTGATTGCTGGCACGATTGCTTCTGGCTTTAGTGAAAAGTTATTCGCTTGGAATGGTTCCAACTCCCGAGCGAGGTGTTTATCAACACTTTCTATGCGTATAGCTAATTCGGTAGGAGAAGTTTTTTGTGTTCCGATTGAGAATGGAAGGTTGTGAAGATGTTGTATCCAAGCCAAGTCATAATGAAATCCATGTACGTCATTATCATTTACAAGAAGGATGTCAGCTTGTTTGAGGTTAGGATCCAGCTTCTCAAGTTCGTCAGCGTATCTAGTCGAAAACCGACCTTCAGTGCTTACAAGAGCCATAGGTTCTGTGGTTTGTAGATTCTTGTAGTATGAAATCACATCTATGGCCGCTTCGCCTATGATGTAGGCTGTAGGTTTTTGTTCAGGTATTGCATACCAGAGTCCACTTTTACGCTCACCTAAAAACATGCCTTTTTTAAAAAATTCAGACTTCATATTGAAAGTCGTAATTTCTCCTTTATGATTCTTTATTGGAAAGGCATCGCCGAACAATACTTGGGCTGTCCCTTCTGTATTAGTACGTTTGAATTTTACGTGGTTAATGGAATTTTTAATGTACTCATTGTCCATTATGACATCCTCAATGGCTCGTTCATGTTTGTAGTAACTACTTGATTGATAGCCTTCAACCTTGATTATGTCGGCAGGTGTGGATTTATCTTGGCTTGTCGTCTTGCGGGTAGGGTTGACTGTGGCAGGAAGGGGCATAGCTGAATCCTGAGCAAAAGAGGTTATGTCCTTCCAATCCATCTGCTTATGTTTCCGTAAGTAATCAATTATAGTACTCTTATCTGCGCTGTCATTGGGGTTATTGTAAACGTAGTGACCGTTTGAATTCCGGCTTACCAATAGGGTAGTACTCGTTGATGATCCTTGGACATCTTTATAAACTTTATACTCATAGCCATCCAGATTACTAGTTGAGGTGCTGTGAACTTTTTTGCTGTCTTTTGAAAAGAACTCAAAGCCTTCAGAGGTTTCAAGAAATCGGTCTAATTCAACATTGGTTTTAAGTAGTTCAAAACTGTTGTCCGTAGCCATAATATTAGAATTTTGATGTTCTGCACCACTTGCGATTCGTTCGTCAAGATTTGCTACTTGCTTCTTTAGCTCTTTTAACTCGTCCAATTTTTGAAACTCCTCTCCTCTATTTTGCTCAAGACTTTGAATGTCTTTTTCGGTCTTTTCAACTTTTACCTGATGCTTTGTTGTGAGATCATCGAGTTTGTTTAAAGCGTTAATCAGGTATCTACCTGTGACATTTGGACTCTCCTGGTTAAAAGACTTGGTGCTGTGTGTGTACTTAATTTCTCCTCTTGTCACGTGATAAGATAAGTATATATCTTCCTTCCTGTGATCCTCAAGGTCGGCTACATGAAGTTTGAACTCCCCGTACGTAGCAACAGGACCAGTAGGAACTGTTCTGGAAGCAACGATCTCCTTCTCTCTTACAAGCAATGCCTTTCCTAATTCCGTTGGATCAACGAACTGCTTATCTCCTAATTTGACGGGGTTAGGATACGTGAATTTCTTTTTCCCCCCTGCCATCGCTCCCATCTTCTCAGCATGAAATTCCTTGAAGTAATCCCGGTCTTTTTTAAGGTTCTCCAGGGTGTGCCTGTACTTGGGAAGAGCTTCAACCTTTGTCTCAAATCTCGCTTTATTGTTTGCCTGACTCTGCAAGAACACAGAATAAGAGCTTTCTACAGCACTTAGCTGTCTCTCAAGCCGTACTTTCTCTAAAAGATTTGTGTTCCCAGAAAGTAGTGCTACGTACTCAGAAAAATTCATAGCTCCGTCTTCACCTATCCCTCCTTCGTCAATTTTACGAGTTGCAGTAGATGCACTTTTTAGCTGTAGTATAAATTGTTGTTTGTTTGAAAGTAAGCTAAACTGGTAAGGGTCCAAGGTTTTCTTAGTAGCATATATGTAATTGTTTATGGTGTTATCTCTGTATTTTTCCGCACCCCAATTTCCCTTTCTAGCACCTCTGCCATTACGTTGATCAAAGTCAGCAGGTCGCCATGGAAATTCAGGGTGATGCATCGCTACCATGCGATTTTGAATGTTAACACCAATACCTATCTTTTGAGTAGACCCTTATAGTGGATAGTCGCTCGCGTATAGGTGATTGGGAGGTTGATTGTGTTATCGGTAAAGGTCATCAAGGAGCGTTTGCCACTCTTGCTGAACGTAATAGCAGGTTCTATCTTGCGCTTCGCATTAAGAAACCGCAAAAGAAACCAATGTGGCGGTAACTCAGGTTGTTAGAACATATTAAACAAGGTGTGGCGACGATAACCTTTGATAACGGCAGGGAATTTTGTTGGCATAGTGAGCTTGCCAAACGACTCGAGTGTGCAACTTAACGACGCTAAACCGTATCACTCACGGGAGCGTGGCTTGAATGAAAACCACAATGGCTTGCTCAGGCAATTCTTTCCAAAGCAAATGCCCTTGCAAAGTCACCGAAAAAGAGCTGTTCAAAGCCACTGATTTAATGAATAACCGACCTAGAAAATGTTTGGGGTATAAAACCCCCTAGGAGTCTGTCGAACTTAAAAAAATAGATGTTAAAAAGCAGTAAAAAACCACTTTTAAGCCTTCCAGAGTTCAGTATTCGGAGGCGAAAAGCAAGTATTCCTGAATATGAAATTCTCAGAGGTTTAAATTGATAAGTCCGACAGACTCCTAGGAGGTCTTTTCCCTCGCACTGGGAATGGAGCATAATATAAACCCGAGTAGTTGCACTTATGGGTGGAATTCGCCACCTCTCTATTGCAACGGTCTTAAAATAATTTAGCAGTAGCTTAACACGAATATACTTACGGTATTGGAACTTAAAAGAAGGCTAACCTTGTCCTAACATTGGGGCAGTATCACTGATTTTTTTGCTATTAGAGTAGCCAGTTTTTTTTTATGACTGGTAAGTAAAATATTCAATTTTTTTTTGAGTAATAAAATTATATTTGCGCGCATTATTAAAAACAGGATCGTTAAAAGGAGGTAGAATATGTACTGGACATTAGAACTTGCATCTTATTTAGAAGATGCCCCATGGCCTGCTGTGAAAGATGAATTGATTGATTACTCTATCAGATCAGGAGCACCGCTGGAAGTAGTTGAAAATCTTCAGGAACTTGAAGATGATGGTCAGCCATTTGAAAATATTGAAGAGATTTGGCCTGATTATCCTACTAAAGAAGATTTCTTCTTTAATGAAGATGAGTACTAATCGTCTCACTCAAAAAACAAAGTGAGTTCCAACCCAGATGAGGTTGGAGTTTTTTATGCAGGCAAATCCTCCTGAATAGTTATTTTAACATTAGCGTGATTCCCTTCAATTAGTCTGGACTGATAACCTGCACTCTCATAAACAGAGGCATCATCAGAAAAGGGCTGATCGTCGGTTTGTTCGTAGGCTTTTTTAATTTCAGATGACCTGAAAGTTTGGGGGGTTTGTATCAGCAAGTAATTGGTTCGTTCTCTAACTATGGAATGCTTTCCAGAAATAATTTCTCTGATAGAGTCTTTGAGGGGGACAGAGGCTATCCCATTCCCGTATCGCCTTGCAGATTCAAATGAATCTTCAATAACTCGTTGATCAACGAATGGTCGTACAGCATCATGAATGGCTACCAAACATTCTTCTTTCAGTTGATTCAGTCCACACATCACAGATTTTGTTCGAGTTTCACCTCCTAGCACAATCTGAATAGGGGCATCTTTTAAGTATTCATTCCTAATGCAGTTCCATTTATTTAAGTGACCCTTAGGTAGCACCAAGATAATACGAACAAGGTTTCCCGATTGAAGAAATTTTTCAATTGTATGAACCAAGATAGGCTTGCCAGCAAACTTCAGAAATTGTTTTGGTATCTCGCTTCGCATTCGAGTACCAATTCCGCCTGCCACTATGATGGCATACCGTCGCATACTCCTATAAGATTAACATCGCATCCCCATAGGTAAAAAAGCGATATTTTTTCTTAATTGCAACTTTGTAGGCTTCCCTGATTAACTCATATCCACCAAAAGCAGAAGCCGTCATCAAAAGTGTAGATTCTGGCAAGTGCAGATTAGTAATTAAGGCATCACATATTTTAAAATCATAGGGGGGAAAGATAAATTTATCTGTCCATCCAGAATTTTCTTTCAATAGGTCGTTAGCTGAAACAGAAGTCTCCAATGTTTTCATCACAGTTGTGCCAACAGCACATATTCTTGTCTTTTCTTCCAATGCTCGGTTTACTCGATCTACAGTTGGCTTTTCAACCCAGTAATTTTCCGAGTCCATCTTATGTTTTGAGATATCCTCAACTGCCACAGGGCGGAAGGTCCCCAAACCAATGTGAAGCGTAATGGGAGCTACATCAATCCCCTTCAGTTCGAGCTTTTTCATCAGTTGATGGGTGAAGTGAATTCCTGCTGTTGGCGCAGCTACAGCTCCAATTTTTTTTGCGTAAATCGTCTGAAATCTTTCTCTGTCTTCGGGTTCAATCGCTCTGTTTATTTCCTTGGGTAAGGGCGTTTCTCCTAAAGCATCAATCATAGTATAGAACTGATCTCTATCTCCATCAAAAAGGAACCTGATGGTCCTACCCCGGCTTGTCGTATTATCAATGACTTCAGCAGCCAACTCTCCATCACCGAAATACAGTTTATTTCCAACCCTGATTTTTCTTGCAGGATCTACAAGTACATCCCAGAGTTTCATCTCTTCACTTAGTTCCCGAAGCAAAAAAACTTCAATTTTTGCACCCGTCTTCTCTTTATGTCCGTACAATCTAGCAGGAAATACTCTGGTATCGTTGATGATAAATACATCGTCTTCACCAAAGTAATCTACAGCATCTTTGAATTTTTTATGCTCTATTTTACCACTGTCTTTGTGGACAACCATTAATCGGGATTCGTCTCGGTTGTCATTTGGATGCAAAGCGATGCGACTCGATGGAAGGTTGAATCTGAATTCAGATAATTTCATTTTCATAGGACAGCAGGCATTTTATTAGCAAAGGAGCGCAAAGTTAGCGAATATGTTTGATTTTTTTTGATTAAAGCAAATCGTAGGTTCAACACTCAAGTGCAAAAACTAAGCGGTATTTAGTCAGCCCTTAAAAACCGACCTAACAAGTAAAAATATATTTCAAGCGGCCGCTCAGTGAACGTGAATCAACCTTGAATCAAATGGACCAAGGGCTTTTTACCAAAAATATGGACAAAACGCGCTTTTTTAAGCCATAAACAGCAGACGTGACAAAAAACCAGCCACTTTCTCAAATTCCAGGCACAAGCAGCCATGAGTACATTGATTTCATCGCCAACTTGTCCTTTAAGCCTATTTCTGGATAACCTAAAATCGGATTTCAAATGCCCAATAATGGGTTCTATGGCAGCCCGTCGCTTACACAATTTGCGTTTTTTATCTCTTTGATAACGATTGTCTTTTTTCAGGGCTTTGCTGGGCAAGATAATGACCGTATCGCCTACTTGTTTAACCCCACAATAGCCTCTGTCGCAGACCGCTTGTTTGATGGGTTTTGTTCTGTTGCTATTGGCTTGTTTTATCGCATCGGGTAGGTTTTTTGCATCATGCTGGTTTTTCTTATGACTGACAACGCCGACAATGATGTTGCTGTCTTTGACCGAGACGATGGATACTTTGTTGCCGTATTCATAGCGTTTGTG
The DNA here is from genome assembly GCA_965261215.1 of Ekhidna sp. Classification (GTDB taxonomy): domain Bacteria; phylum Bacteroidota; class Bacteroidia; order Cytophagales; family Cyclobacteriaceae; genus Ekhidna. The sequence continues at coordinate 4,233,016 of CBDHDT010000193.1, read as the reverse complement.
GTCTTTGCCTTTGCCCATCGCATAAGCCCAATCGCATAAGCATGGGTTCGTGCAGGGAATAAATTTTGTTTTTGTCTTTGGGTTGTTGTGCTAACACCCGTTGATAAAACAAGAAGTCTGGTCGGTAGGTTTCAAGCAGTCCGTGTTGGGGTAGTTTTCTTTGTAGTTCTCGGATTAGAATATGGGCAATGGTTCGCAATCGTTTCAATGCCTTTTTAGCGGATGCACGTTTTTTAACATGGCGGAAGTGGCGAATGCGTAAGCGACAGTTTTTAACTTCTTTTACAAAGGTTCTGCGTTGTTTGATGCCATGTTTTTTCGCCAATTTGTTGAGACGGTTGATAATTTTGATGGCTAGTTTAGAATCAGTCGGATAGGTGATGTTTTTTTCCTGTACAGGGGTGTCAATCAAAACAGTGTTTTCATTGGCTTTTTTGCCGTGCAACATCACACTCATCTTAAAAATGAGTTCAAAACCTGCGACACCGATTCTGTTTCTAAAATGCACCAGTTCGGTTGCATTGCAAGGCATGGCAGGGGTGTAGGTTGGATAGCCACAGAAGTATTGATAATACGGATTACGCTTGAACTGTAGGACCACATTCTCATCGGACAGGTCTTCCAGTTGTTTGAGTATCAGCAACCCGACCATTAAGCGTATTGGTTTTGATGGTCTGCCGTTATCGTGGCAATAGTGTTTGCTAAATGCATCCTCGAAGACCTTCCAGTCGATGACATTCGCTAATTGGATTAAAGGGTCTCGCTGGTCTAATTGAGAGAACAGCTCGGTGTGAAACAGATTTTGTTGCCCTATGTTTTGGGTAGATGGAGTCAGCATAATTTTTTTGGCTCTTGTTAAAAGCAAGTGGGTATATTCACATTAATTTTATGCAAAAAAACTTGCCAGTCCGCAAATAAGTAGTCAACCCTAAAGAATCAAAATTAATTATGCTTATCTCCTTTCAGGGAGAGTTTTAGCACGATTATTGCTGTATAAAATGACAAGGAATAGTTATAATATCAATCAAAACCTTGTCAAATGCAGTCAAAAAAGTCGAATAGAAATCAACTTAATTTTTTATCACCTACCTTAACTGAACAACTCAATTCCAGGCAAGAGCTTTATTTGTTGAGCCAACAGATAGCATGGTCATATTTTGAAGAAGCGTTTGGTTCACTTTATTCACATGTAGGTCGTCCAGCTCATTCTATTCGTTTGATGGTCTCCTTGTTGATATTAAAATCTCTTTACAATTTATCAGATGAGGTATTGGTGGAACAACGGTGGGAAATGAATCCATATTTTCAATAGTTTGGAGGCTTTGATTCTTTGCAATGGGGGCAACCTTGTGTGGCAACAGATTTGGTTCATTTCAGCAAGAGGATTGGAGAAGAAGGGGTAGAGAAGATATTGAAACATTCAATTGAGCTACACGGCAAGGATGCTAAGGACAAGCATGTAAGTGTAGATACTACTGTCCAGGAAAAGCGCATCACCTATCCCACAGATGCAAAACTTCATAAAAAGATTGTTGACAGCTGTATTTCTATAGCCAAGAAAGAAGGGATTAAACTACGACGCAGCTACGTTAGGACAACCAAAAACCTTGTCAGAGACACCTACAATGGGACTCACCCTAAAAGAAGAAAGAAAGCAAATGCAGCGAAGCGCAAACTCAAAACCATTGCTGGTCGGTTAGTCAGAGAATTAGACAGGAAATTACCACATCAGCAAAAAGAAGTAACATTAGCACTGTTCAAACGAGTACTTACACAAGAGAAGTTCAGTAAACATAAAATTTACAGTTTACATGAACCTGAAGTGTATTGCATCGCAAAAGGAAAGGCACATAAGAAATATGAATATGGCTGTAAGGCATCCGTAGTATTGACACAAAATACGGGTATCATCGTAGGAGCGATGACTTTTGAAGAGAATATTTATGATGGACATACGCTAGATGCTGTATTGAAGCAAACACAACTACTGACTGGTAACTACCCGAAAACCGCCACAGTAGATAGGGGGTACAAAGGGACTAACAAAGTTGAGAACACCTCCATCATTCGACCATCCAACTCATTAAAAAGAGACAATACCTATCAAAAACAGAGAAAACGAACGCACTGTAGACGTAGAGCAGCCATAGAGCCAATCATCGGACACTTCAAGCAAGATCATCGAGTAGCTAGCAATTACCTAAAAGGGAAAACAGGAGATAAAATAAACTTCATCATGGCAGCCTGTGGGTTTAACTACAAGAAATTGATGAAAAAACTAAGAGTAAATGCTCTTTGGCTCCATACAAAATGGGTAGTAAAGCTGAGGCGTCTAGTTGAATTAACCTCTTTCCATCAAAGTAGAATACAAACTCTATGGAAAATGAGTTTTTAAGGAACGACTAAGTAATAGTCTTAAAATGTTTTTTGCCATAACCTCTGGCTTTTCTTTTTGCTAGTTGAATGATCGAATTCAAGCCTTCCTAAATACCGTTATTGATGCTTTGAAGTAGGCATATAATAAATAAAAGATTAGTCTATTAAAACAGTTTCATTTTTTTGATTAAACGATTGATTTCCAGTATCTTAGTAGGACTATTAAAGGTAGAGTAAAAATCAGATTATGGAGAAAAAGTATGAAAGCCTAACTCTTTTTGAGTTTCAGAAGAAATTTCCTGATAACGACAGTTGTCAAAACTTCTTGGCCGAAATGAAATGGTCAGATGGATTTAAATGTGAAAGGTGCCAAAACAACAAGTATTGCAGAGGGAAATATTCGATAACCTGCTAACTAAAATAGTGGACCATCAACCATGCCTTACAATTTTATTCGTATTTATTAAATGCCTACTTCAATTGATGCTACTTAATTTCCATTGCACAATGCCTTGCCAGTGGTTTTTAATGGTTTTGCTCGTTTCAACCATGGCAGGTAAATTGCATTGACTGACCCAGTTGTACCATTTGCTTAATAGTTGCTCAAAATCTGCCACAGTTTTGGCTTGATAGATTTGTTGGAAAGTTTCGCGCATTCTCATTGCCTCAAAGGATTTAAGGTTAAGATCTGCCAGCTCTAATTCTGCTTTTTTCTGTTGTTGTTTCTGGCTGAGGGGTTGTTCGTTTTTGAGGAATAAATACCGTGTACCTTTCAGAATTGGATGCTCTTTCGCCTCCGCTCTTCTCACCTTATCAACCCCTTCATTGATAATTTTTATAATGTGGAACTTGTCAAACGTAATTTGGGCATTCGGCAGGTTTTCTTTAAGCCCTTTAATAAACGCCGGCGACATATCGCAACTCACTGATTTAACTTGTTCTTTGTTGCCCTTTTGTTGTTCTAAAACAGCGACAAAGTCAACAACCGTTTGATTGCTTTTGCCATCACTGATATGCGCCACTGCTTTTTTGTATAAATCAACAAATAGCGTAATATAATCATGTCCCTTGGCCGTGGCAGTTTCATCCATACCGAGGGTATCTATACCTCATGGTATTTGCTACTTAATCTGCATATACGTGGCAGTTTCATCCATACCGAGGGTATCTATACCGCTTAAATCCTCACTGAGCCTAGCTTTGTCAACATAGATATCCAGCAACTTCCAAACCTTATAGTCTGATACGTGCATCAGCTGGAAAACATGGTGTACCGGCATGTGCTTACAAAACTTGATAATAAGTGCCTCAAACAAGGTGCTAAAACCATTTAACTGACCTGCCCACGGTGGCAGAATCAGCCTTACTTTGCCATCGTCTCGCTTAATTCGAGGAACCCGAACATGCAGATGGCATTCATGCTCAAAGAAATTCATATGACGATATTTTTTCATCTTGGTGTCATAGGCACTATAGGCTTTGGTGTCATCGCTACCATCAACAAAGCGCGTGCCACGTTTGAAGTCAATATAGATGTTGAGTTGTTTGTCGTTAAATTCGACATCTTTGACAAACCATGGGGAATAGATACCGGGTGCTTGAGTAAATAAGTCTTGCATTTTTTGATCCTTTTGAATGATAAAATTGAATCCGTATTTTAATGCATCACCCACCCAAGAATCAAAAGAACCAAGCTAGTCATTATTGATAATGCTGGGTTTCATTCAACAAAAAATATGAAAGTACCCGATAATAGTTTTCCGTTAAATATCCCCCCATATTCTCCAGAACTGAATCCTTGCGAACAAATTTGGCAGTACATTGAAAGCCGATATAAAAATAAACGCTTGAAGTAGGCATTTAATAAATACGAATGCACTTGTACGGGCATGGTTGATGGTCCACCATTTTAGTTAGCAGGTTATCGAATATTTCCCCTTTCATTTGACTGCGGTTGAACCGATAGCAATATTGGTCGATATATGCTTGCAGGTTATCGACTGAATGGTGGATACCTCTAAGCCATGCCTTGAACATCATAATTGTTCTGTGTAATTCTGGGAAATTCTTACCTTTCTTCCCACTCTCTATTTGAATTAATTGAAGTAGGCATTTAATAAATAAAAGATTAGTCTATTAAAACAGTTTCATTTTCTTGATTAAACGATTGATTTACAGTAATTTAGTAGGATTATTAAAGTTAGAATAAAAATCAGATTATGGAGAAAAAGTATGAAAGCCTAACTCTTTTTGAGTTTCAGAAGAAATTTCCTGATAACGACAGTTGTCAAAACTTCCTGGCCGAAATGAAATGGCCAGATGGATTTAAATGTGAAAAGTGTCAAAACAACAAGTATTGCAGAGGGAAATTATTCCATACCCGGCAATGCACAAAATGTAGGTACCAAGCTACCCCAACAAGTGGCACTCTTTTCCACAAAGTAAAATTCCCAATGTTAAAAGCTTTTTATATCGTATACTATATGAGTACAAATAAACAAGGGATTGCATCAACAGAGCTAAGCAGAAAACTGGGGCTACGGCAAAAAACCTGTTGGCTGTTTCAACAAAAGGTAATGAAGGCAATGGTTAGCAGTGGGAAATACCCGCTAGTGGGTAAAGTAGAAGTCGATGAGACCGTTGTAGGGCAACAGGAAGAAGGCGTTGTAGGACGACAAAATAACCGAAAAAAGCAGGTTGTACTGGCTATTGAGAAGAAAGGGAAAGGAGTGAGCAGGATGTATGCCAGAGTGATTGACAATGCTGGCTCCAAGCAATTGAAGCCCTTCTTCCAAGATCATATATCACCTGAGGCTACCATCAAAACCGATAACTGGAGGGGCTACATCCCCTTGAAAGAAAAATATCCTTACTTAATTCAAATCGAGAGTGGGAAGAAAGGTAAGAATTTCCCGGAATTGCACAGAACAATTATGATGTTCAAGGCATGGCTTAGAGGTATCCACCATTCAGTCGATAACCTGCAAGCATATATCGACCAATATTGCTATCGGTTCAACCGAAGCCAGATGAAAGGGGAAATATTCGATAACCTGCTAACTAAAATGGTGGTCCATCAACCATGCCCGTACAAGTGCATTCGTATTTATTAAATGCCTACTTCAATGAATTAAATAAGGGTATTTTTCTTTCAAGGGGATGTAGCCCCTCCAGTTATCGGTTGTGATGGTAGCCTGAGGTGATATATGATCTTGGAAGAAGGGCTTCAATTGCTTGGAGCCAGCATTGTCAATCACTCTGGCATACATCCTGCTCACTCCTTTCCCTTTCTTCTCAATAGCCAGTACATCCTGCTTTTTTCGGTTATTTTGTCGTCCTACAACGCCTTCTTCTTGTTGCCCTACAACGGTCTCATCGACTTCTACTTTACCCATTAGCGGGTATTTCCCACTGCTACCCATTGCCTTCATTACCTTTTGTTGAAACAGCCAACAGGTTTTTTGCCGTAGCCCCAGTTTTCTGCTTAGCTCTGTTGATGCAATCCCTTGTTTATTGGTACTCATGTAGTATAGGATATAAAAAGCTTTTAAGATTGGGAATTTTACTTTGTGGAAAAGTGTGCCACTTGTGGGGGTAGCTTGGTATCTACATTTTGTGCATTGCCGGGTATGGAATAATTTCCCTCTGCAATACTTGTTGTTTTGACACTTTTCACATTTAAATCCATTGGGCCATTTCATTTCGGCCAGGAAGTTTTGACAACTGTCGTTATCAGGAAATTTCTTCTGAAACTCAAAAAGGGTTAGGCTTTCATACTTTTTCTCCATAATCTGATTTTTACAGTAATTTTAATAACTTTACTAAGTTACTGTAAATCAATCGTTTAATCAAGAAAATGAAACTGTTTTAATAGACTAATCTTTTATGTATTAAATGCCTACTTCAATTGAATTAAATAAGGGTATTTTTCTTTCAAGGGGATGTAGCCCCTCCAGTTATCGGTTTTGATGGTAGCCTCAGGTGATATATGATCTTGGAAGAAGGGCTTCAATTGCTTGGAGCCAGCATTGTCAATCACTCTGGCATACATCCTGCTCACTCCTTTCCCTTTCTTCTCAATAGCCAGTACAACCTGCTTTTTTCGGTTATTTTGTCGTCCTACAACACCTTCTTCCTGTTGCCCTACAACGGTCTCATCGACTTCTACTTTACCCATTAGCGGGTATTTCCCACTGCTAACCATGGCCTTCATTACCTTTTGTTGAAACAGCCAACAGGTTTTTTGCCGTAGCCCCAGTTTTCTGCTTAGCTCTGTTGATGCAATCCCTTGTTTATTTGTACTCATATAGTATACGATATAAAAAGCTTTTAACATTGGGAATTTTACTTTGTGGAAAAGCGTGCCACTTGTGGGGGTAGCTTGGTACCTACATTTTGTGCATTGCCGGGTATGGAATAATTTCCCTCCGCAATACTTGCTGTTTTGGCACCTTTCACATTTAAATCCATTGGGCCATTTCATTTCGGCCAGGAAGTTTTGACAACTGTCGTTATCAGGAAATTTCTCCTGAAACTCAAAAAGGGTTAGGCTTTCATACTTTTTCTCCATAATCTGATTTTTATTCTAACTTTAATAGTCCTACTAAGTTACTGTAAATCAATCGTTTAATCAAGAAAATGAAACTGTTTTAATAGACTAATCTTTTATTTATTAAATGCCTATTTCAAATAAACGCTTTGAAACTATGAAAAGTTAAAAAAAATGGCCACATAAAACAGTAAATAAAATGAGCGAAAATACCATCAAATCAATTACTGGAAATCATCATTACTTAAATCCTTAAATCCTTAAATCCTTAAATCCTTAAATCCTTAAATCCGCAGGTGTAAAACGGAAAAGAGTCAGGATAGGCTTAAAATAGTTTGTAATAAGCTTTTCTGGCTCGATTTTTTTTCACTTATTTGAGTGTGTAACCAATCAAGTAAGCGGGAATGAAGGTAACCATATCTGATAAAAAAGTCACCCCTTTTGGCGGGTTTAATTTTTGCTACAAGTTTCTTAAGGATATCGGTATTCCAAAGCTAATGGATGATCATTTGGGTAGCCGGGTCAACTATAGAGGGTTCGATTACTCGGAGATTTTGATGAATCATTTGGCTATTTTCCTTCATGGTGGAGATTGTACTGAGGACATTGAAGAACACTTGGAAGATCATCTGAAGAAAGTTCGGGGGTTATCGGTGTGTAGTGCCGATACCATTTTGGGAGTCATAAAAGAACTGACCACCCCTACAGAGGAAATGACCAGTTCGGGAGGGATAACCCATCAGTTCAATATCAACCTGGGCTTAAACCAATTATTACTGAAAGCCTTGAGCAAAACCAATCAGCTTAACACCAAACAGGAGCATACATTAGATTATGATAATCAGGTAATCGCCACCGAGAAATATGATGCACGGAGAACCTATAAAAAGTGTGAAGGTTACCAGCCAGGTGTGGCCAGTATCGGAAAAAACATTGGTTACATCGAAGGTCGTAATGGCAACAGCCCAGCCAAATACCAACAAGAAGAAACTCTGACCAGGGCATTTTCTTTACTAGATCAGCAGGGCATCCGCATCAAGCGCTTTCGGGCAGATTCGGCTTCCTATCAACAAAAGGTAATTAGTCTTGTGGAGGGAACGAGTCAGCACTTTTACATCCGAGCTGTGCGTTGCGCCACTATGGAACAGCAAATTAGCCAAATTCGGACAGATGCCTGGCAGAAAGTCCGTCTTGGAGTACAAGAAATGGAAGTGACACAGCTAGCAGATTATCGTCCCTTTGATGGGCAAAAGTCCTACCGGTTGGTAGTAAGTCGGATTAAACGCAGAGATGGGCAGAGCGGATTATTCACCGGGGATGCCTTCACTTATCGAGCTATCCTCACCAATGATGTCAAATGGGACAACCAGCAAATTGTCTCTTTTTATAACCAAAGAGGAAATGTGAACGAACCTTCGATACAATGAACAATGATTTTGGCTGGTCTAAGCTTCCCTGTTCATTCCTTAATGAAAATACCGCTTTTATGATCATCACTGCGCTGTATGCCAATATATACCAGGTTATGTTGGCTACCTTTGCCAGAAAATTATCCTGGATTAAGGAAAACTTCCGATTGAAGAACTTTATCTTCCGATTTATCTCCGTGGTTGCCAAATGGATCAAGACGGGAAGGCAGCATGTGCTTAAACTATATACACACAAAGACTACAGCCGACTGCTCACCTAACTGTTTTGATTAAAACATCCAACATTCTTTCGTGATACCGCTTTTCTCAGGAAAGGTCTCCTAAAAAGCCTCAATTGAAATAGGCATTTAATAAATACGAATGCACTTGTAAGAGCATGGCTGATGGTCCACCATTTTAGTTAGCAGGTTATCAAATATTTCCCCTTTCATCTGGCTTCGGTTGAACCGATAGCAATATTGGTCGATATATGCTTGAAGGTTATCGACTGAATGGTGGATACCTCTAAGCCATGCCTTGAACATCATAATTGTTCTGTGCAATTCTGGGAAATTCTTATCTTTCTTCCCACTCTTGATTTGAATTAAGTAAGGATATTTTTCTTTCAAGGGGATGTAGCCCCTCCAGTTATCGGTTTTGATGGTAGCCTCAGGTGATATATGATCTTGGAAGAAGGGCTTCAATTGCTTGGAGCCAGCATTGTCAATCTCTCTGGCATACATCCTGCTCACTCCTTTCCCTTTCTTCTCAATAGCCAGTACAACCTGCTTTTTTCGGTTATTTTGGCGTCCTACAACGCCTTCTTCCTGTTGCCCTACAACGGTCTCATCGACTTCTACTTTACCCATTAGTGGGTATTTCCCACTGCTACCCATGACCTCTTCATTACCTTTTGTTGAAACAGCCAACAGGTTTTTTGCCGTAGTCCCAGTTTTCTGCTTAGCTCTGTTGATGCAATCCCTTGTTTATTTGTACTCATATAGTATACGATATAAAAAGCTTTTAACATTGGGAATTTTTACTTTGTGGAAAAGTGTGCCACTTGTGGGGGTAGCTTGGTACTTACATTTTGTGCATTGACGGGTATGGAATAAGTTCCCTCTGCAATACTTGTTGTTTTGGCACCTTTCACATTTAAATCCATCTGACCATTTCATTTCGACCAAGAAGTTTTGACAACTGTCGTTATCAGGAAATTTCTTCTGAAACTCAAAAAGAGTTAGGCTTTCATACTTTTTCTCCATAATCTGATTTTTACAGTAACTTTAATATTTTACTAAGTTACTGTAAATCAATAATTTAATCAAAAAAATGAAACTGTTTTAACAAACTAATCTTTTATTTATTAAATGCCTACTTCAATAGATCAATATTATACAAATAGGAAAAAGAGGGACAAAGACCATTGCAATAGAAGATTGTTTGTTATCATTACTATCAAGCTGATTTGTTAACAGTTTAGTGAATTAGTTCGTGTTTTAAATCGTTAAAGTACTGGTATGTAGTTCTTTAGGTCTTCTAAAAATAGATTTAAATGATGTCCCGATGAATAATATTCTAAGCAATTTCTAATTACTTAACCAGTTAAGACTCATAAATAATCTTCTATTGCAACGGTCTTGGACAGGTAAACCTACCTATGGTGACCTATTACTGTGGGTCTTAACTAGTTAAGACCCACAAAAAAACAATACCCACTAGAAGATAGAATTGTGAAAATTATTTTTAGGCATGATTTTACCTATAACTGAAGGCGAAAATAAACATCAGGACATGGAGTAGGAGTAGAACCACATTTTCCTATATTTGTGGCGAAACATTAAAACTTTGAGGCGATGGAAATGCTTGGACTAATTGTTGGACTGTTTGTATTGGCGATTATTTGCCCGTGGATTCTCCCGAACAAATCAGTGAGCGATCACGAGAGGGATCACGTTTGAGGTTATCAGGGGTTCCTCTGTTTTTCTTTTCGTGAGTTCACAAAAGAGAGGGCTACCACGAAGGAAACCAAAAAGACAGTAATATTTACGAATAAAGTTACTCCTTCCGTTACTGCTGGGTTTGTCAGTTCCATTGATTAATTTCTTTGATTAATTTCTTTTTTTGAACATTAACAGAACCTCCAGATATTCGCTTTACAGAGCATAAACTCTCCCCACTTCATCTGGCAGATGCTATTTCTTTCGCGCTAAGGTAGGTTCTTTCATTGCTTTTAGCAACTTTCTCATGTCCATTTCATCATTAAAAACATGTATAGAGATCCGAATTGCATCTCCTCTGAAACTTACAGTCACTTTGTGTTTGTGAAAGGATCGTTTTAATGCCACCACTTCTACATGTTCTGGAGATCGAAGACCAAATAAATGATGCCCCCTCCTTGTTTCATCTTCCACTTTAAATCCCAAAGATGTCAGTTCTTTTAATGGCTCTGCTGTCAACGCTTTACAATATTCCTGAATATCCGTTGCTCCCCACTTCAGTACTTGTTTCAACGACTGATGCATCATTGGGATTAAAATGAAGTTGCTGTGCTCCCCAACTTCATATCTTAGTGCTGCTTCCCTGTACTCACTTTGATATTTTACCAATCCTGAAAAGTCCTCACTTTTTGTTCGATTGATCCAGTTTTCTTCAATCGGGGTTCCATCATCAAAAACTTTTCCGTAATAAGCGAGCCCAATGGAGTACGGACCCAATAACCATTTATAGCCAGCACAGATTACGGCATCAGGTCTGATATCTCTAACGCTGAAGGGCATGGCTCCTACAGATTGGGTTCCATCTATGATGAGCAAGCCTCCTACCTGATCCAGTTTCTCTCGTATTTTTCCAAGTTCGAAAAGCGTTCCATCTGACCAGTGTACTTGTCCTATAGATACGACTCGGGTTGTATCTGTTATTGCCTGAAGGATTTCTTCATTCCAGCTTTCACCTCTATTGATCGAATCTGGAGCTGATATTGTCTTTACTCCAAATCCCTTGTCCGTCAAAGACATCCAAGGATAGACATTGCTAGGAAATTGCTCATCTGCCACGATAATTTCACCATCTGTAAATGGTAAATTATAAACTACGTTGGCTATTCCATAAGAAGCCGAAGGGATGACCACCACCCGATTGGGCTCATCATTGTCGATAAGATTCGAAAAAAGTAGTCGGATGGTTTCTGTCTCCTGAAAAAAATCTTCCGCAATCAGGTGAAATGGCTTTCTTTTTTTCTTAATTCCCTTGATGCCTGCGTTTTCGACTTTTTTAAGCAATGGAGACATAAAGGCACAGTTGAGATAAGCGTATTTTCTTTGAAGTAAAAATTTGTCTCTTTGACACTTCATAAACGATTGATTATGCAATTCAAATTATTTGAAACGGTTAAGGATATGAAAACAGCGTTGCAAAATAACGAACCTCGGTTGGTATTGACAGGAAAGAAAAATGTTTGTGTTGTACGGAAAGGAAAAGAGTTAATCGCTTTCCACAACGAATGTCCCCATATGGGTCAGGGATTAAGCGACGGGAACATAAATCACTTTAATGAAATTGTGTGTCCGCTCCATGCTTACAAATTCAATTTGACGACGGGACAGGAGGAAAATAAAAGATGCTCTGACCTGAAATTTGTAAAAGTAGATATCAGGTCGGATGGAGTTTACTTGTCTTTAAGCTAGACTGAAAAGAGTGCATCAGTGAAACGAGAAAAACCGTAGCACTTTTTAATAAACATGTTTTTTCCCAAAATGATTTTTCTGGGTGAAGAGGACTGCATTTGGGGATACACGCCATTAAGAAAGATTTTCCCCAAGGAGGAATATTCAGATTTATCGTGCTATCATTGGCACATTTAACTTGCTATTTACCTAAATTTCGGATGTCAAAAAATAAAAACGATGTACATCAACCTTTCAGGGCTTAATATTCTCATAACTGGAGCAAGCAGGGGAATTGGTAAGGCTCTTGCAACAAAGCTGGCAGAGGCAGGTGCTACCATTGCTGTTCACTACAATAAGAATGTTAGAGATGCGGAGAATCTTGCTCATATTTTAGGCAATGAATCGAAAGCATTTCAGGCAGACCTGTCACAACCAGAGGAAGCCGCAAAGCTCTTTGAAAGAGTGAGTCTTGAAATGGACAGCATAGAAGTACTGATTAATAATGCAGGGGTAGCTAAATCCGCGGATATTATAGCGAAGGATGATGTCTGGACTGCGGCCTGGGATGAAACCATGATGGTGAATTTAACTTCAGCAGCTGTTCTTTGCAAAAAAGCGGTCCAGCACTTTATAAGTAGAAAAGCAGCAGGACGAATCATAAACATAGCATCCAGAGCGGCCTTTCAAGGCGAGGAGGCGAAATATGTGGCGTATGCGGCATCCAAAGCTGGTCTAGTGTCATTGACTCGCTCTATTGCCAAGTCATTCGGTAAAGAAGGAGTGAAAGCGTTTGTTATTGCGCCAGGGTTCGTGAGGACAGATATGGCGAAGGAATTTATGCAGGAATATGGGGAGGGACATGCCAAAGGAGATATTGTGCTGGAGCGACTCACCGAACCAAAAGATATTGCTCCCTTGGTAACTTTTATTGCCAGCGGAATGGCTGACCATGCGACTGGTGCAACGTTTGATGTAAACGCTGGGAGTTATTTACATTAAATGTATTATCTTAGCCCTCGATTTTGTATCTTTGTCATATTTAAACCCGTAGACTATCAATGGAAAGTAACAATATTAAGAATCATTTAAAGGTGTTAACTCAGATTTCAGTTATAGACAGAAGCTTTGGAGAATCTGAAAAAAAACATATATATGCGATTGGAAAGGCGAACAAACTTTCTGTTGAGGACATTGATGAAATTGTGACGGAGGTGCTACAAGCTAAAGATAATGAAAAAACTACGTATGAGGGGCTAATGAGTGAGGAAAGGTTTAATTACCTGTATGACATCATTCAACTAATGAAGATTGACGGAGAAGTGTTTCTCACAGAAATAAAATATTGCGAAGAAATTGCAGAACGGTTGGGCTATGACAGAAAAGTAGTTGAGAAAATGGCTCCCAGCATTTATTCGAATCCTGCGATTACAGCAGATAGAGAAAGTTTGATGGAAAAGGCCAGTAAGTATTTAAAATAGAAATTCTTAATTTAACATCCTATGAGTATAAATTCCAAACTAAGTGTATTGGTGCAATTGGCCAACATCGATGGAGAATTCGCCAAAGAAGAAAAAGAACGAATCTACATGATTGCCAAGGCAAACAATATCAGAGAGGAGGAGGTCGATAATATGATTGAAAATCCAGAACCTCTGCCTCCTTTAAGCACCTTGTCTGATGATGATAAGTTTGAATACCTGTACGATTTGGTTCAATTGATGAAAATTGACCATCATATTTATTTGTCTGAAATAAGGTATTGTACAGAACTGGCTGAAAAGCTAGGCTTTAAGAAGAGTGTAATTTCGAATCTATCATCAAGAATATACAGCGATCCGAGTCTTACTGCAGATATCGCCGTGCTAAAACGAGAAATGAAAAAACACCAACAGTAAATTACTTTAAGCCCGCAAGGCGAGCTTTTTTTATTACGTTTTTGGAACAAGTTGTTCGAATGGAATCGAAAAATACTGCTCCAGTTTGGACAAAAATTCGTCCTCATTTAAGATATCTGTCGCTGTTGTTTTGCCTAGTTTCAAAATCTTCAGCCTCCTGTCAGTTAAAGTTACCCTGCCATCGAGAGTCTTTATGGTTATCATTTTTTGTTGAGTGAACCTAGAGGCTTTAGATGTTTGATGAAACTGGCACATCTCCATGAACTGAATAATCTGTTTTTCAACTAGATTGAACTGATATTTAGTCTTAAAATGACTGGTGTTAGAAGAATACTTAAGTAAGAAATTTTCGTCTGGGTCCTTTTCAAATTTCCAATAAGTCGTGTAGTCCATTTGTACCAATCCGAGCTGTATCTCTTTAGGATATGAAAAAGAGTCGCCAAATGCCACATCCACCAAAAGTGTTTTCTCGTCTATTTTCAGTACAATGACCATGTGATCGTACTCTGGGTTAAAATTTCCTGAATCTGTTTTCATTCTGGCAGAAGCCACATAACAATTATACCCAAGGTGGTAAAGAAGATGGAGGAAAAGCCCATTTAATTCATGACAAAAGCCACCCCTTCTGTTTAAGACAATTTTGTCGAAAATTTTTATGTAATCAAGTTGTATTTTTTGATTGTAATGAATATCAAGATTTTCGAATGGTATTTTATGAACGTGAGCAAAATGAAGTTTTCTTAAAAAAGAGAGAGTTGGCTTCTCTTGCCTGAGATCTAATCGTTTCAAATAAGCATTGACATCAATTTCTGTTGCTTTGGGTTTCGTATTAAAATAATTGAGCTTTTTCAATTTCCTTTATCGAAATACTGAATCATGTTACCAATGTAGTTCTGAAGAGCATTTTGCCATGTTGAATCAGCATCCCACACTCCAACATACACGTTTTTAGAGATATTTTGCCTGATATAAAATTTATGAACAAGTGCCTTTTTAGAAATCATTTTTATCGAGGTATGATCTGGCATAATCGGAACTACTGAGACATGGGCAGTCTCTGAGGATTGGGGATCATACTTTAGCATCATTCTTATGGACTCTCCCGTAGCATACACATTCCTTAACACAAACTGATACCTTCGTCTAAGAAGATCCTCATCACTCAAATAATCTATAAATTCGATTGGATAAGGCAGTTGCTCCATTATGCTTTCAAATTCCTGATTTTTGCCGTCAATGGAGGTATTATAGTTATCAATTTCTAAGATTAACTGTTCGTCGGCATTTTTTGGAACTTCAATTTTCTGAAATCTCTCCACTGCCAACTTGCTTCTTCTTATGTGTCCAGGATAATTTTTCAGGCAGTTATTTTCTACAATTGGCAAAGCATCAAGAAATAATGACTTTTCTGGAATTAGAAAGTTTTCACTAGGATAGTCGGCTCTCTTAATGTCTTTAGCAAAACCCAACAGCAACGTCTGAAGATTATCAGTACTTTTTCTATAGGCAGGTTGTTCATTGTTTATTAAGGTTGGGTTACCATTGTAGGCGGTGCATATAAGTACATACTCCTCCGCTTTCCCTGTTATGAAAATCAAATTTTTAATTGATCTTGAGGATAAAATTTTACTATAAAAACCAGCATTCGAACTTCCTGCCATGAAATCATTTTGATTGATGTAGCTTATGGCATCTACTCCCATTTTGTAGATCATGGCATGTGCCTGATCACAGAATTCTTTCCAGTTTCCTTCAATTAAAAAACCATTCTTCATGGCTGAAGCAGTATTCACAATTACGGCGGACCTGTCGCTGGTCAAACTTTTGGGAATGGAACTTCCATACTCAAGGTCTCTAAACATCAAAGAGGATTGAGAAATGGACAGAAAAGGGAAGGAATCAATTAAAATCAAGATTAGAATTCTTCTCATAAACCTAGGTAGCTTTGGCTAATTTTATAACAACTGAACTCACAATTAACCCTTTTTAGTATAAAGATGCAAAAACGATGCACTTGGTGTGAAAATAGTTTTGATGCATACATTAAATATCACGATGAAGAATGGGGAACTCCTGTTCACGCTGATCGCACCCACTTTGAATTTTTAGTTTTGGAAAGTGCACAGGCAGGATTAAGCTGGGCCATTATTCTGAAAAAGAGAGCAGGGTACAGAAAGGCATTTGCAAATTTTGATGTAATACAAGTAGCAGGCTATGACCAGAGAATGATTGAAAACTTAGTGCAAGATGCTTCCATCATAAGGAACAGGGCAAAAATTGAAGCAACTATAAACAATGCCAAACGCTTTATTGAAGTTCAGGAAGAATTTGGATCCTTTGACGAATACACATGGAGGTTTGTTGATGACAAACCGATCATTGGAAATTGGAAAAGCATGAAAGAAGTGCCTGTAACGACACCAGAATCTGATGTACTATCAAAGGACTTGAACAAAAGAGGATTTAAATTTGTGGGGTCTACCACCATTTATGCCCATATGCAAGCGACAGGACTTGTTAATGATCACACGACCGACTGCTTTCGATTCAAGGAATTGCTCTAATAAAACGGCATCTCTGTTAACTAGATTTTTTTTTAGCGAGTGGCAAGGAAGTCCCGCACGGAAAACCGCAGTGTATAGAACATACAGGAGGACTGGAGTACGGGACTGACACCGCCATCGCGGAAAAACCCAGTTAACAGAGCGTCTCTATATACAGTGAGTGGTACGATGATTGATAGAGAAGAGATGACCCTACTTATCAGTATATCAACCATATCCCTAGAAGTAGGGATTGTTTAGTGAGACAAAAGGGCTTACATTTTTTCAGGGGGAATACGACTATCCACTGCAAGTGCAAGAGACGTTAATGCCAATTTGATCACAACATGTCACATAAATAAATTGAATTGTTTTTTTGTTTGGATTAGGCAAACAATATAAGCATAGCCATAGCTACGGTGCTATTTTTTAATGAAATAGCACCAAAAACAACAATGTATATATTGCATTTTTTGGTCAAAATGGTATAAAAATATCAGTGGCTACACAATTTATTGTCGAGATTATACTACATTTGGATAAACAATTTAAATTATTCAAAAATTATTCAAAAATTATTCAAAAATTATTCAAAAATTATTCAAAAATTATTCAAAAATTATTCAACTTATGGCAAAAAATGGAATAAACGAAGCCTTTAAAAAGGTTAAGAATGCACTTTCAGGACTCAAGGCACTGTCTGCCGTTGAGGTGGAGTCAGGTCTTTCAGAAGGACAATTGCTTGTGGACAGCTCTTTTGACCTAGAAGCGGCGAGTGCATACAACGCTGAAGTACTGAAGGCAAAAATTAAAGCTAAAAATGCAATGGGTATGACGAAGGAAACTGTGGAAATGATAATCATTGAACTCTCGAGTCAGATTCATATTATCCAGCCTACTCCTAATGAGAAATATCTTGTATACATGGCAGCCGATCGATCGACAACAAACGTAGGTATGGCAAGAAAAGTTATGAAAGATGTTGCCAAGGAACTACAAGTCTTGCTTAACTAATCACTAATGGCTCTGATTGGGGAGTTAGATCCAATACTCAACCAGCTAAGAGCACAGTACCTACCCGAAGGAGGTACTGTGCTTCTTCTAAAATCTGAGGAATTGAAGGAGCATTCGTGTGGAGGAACCTTTGACATGATGGAGCATATCTCCCAAATTATTGTCCAAAAGGAGCATGAAGCTTGTGTATTTGTCAAAATGACCCCGCAGATATTCCTGAAGGTAAAACTTGTTGGGGAGGGTAGTATTGGGATACTCAGAAATGCAGGTAAAAAAATTGTCTCGGAATTGAGAAAGCACAAGATTCAATTTGCTCATTGATGTTATTCGAGGGTAACTTCGAAAAGTTCAGGTAACACTATGCAAGTCGAAGAAATTTCTGGTGAAATAATCTCAAAGGTCAGCAAGAGTCTAATCGAGCAAGACATAGTAAGCCTTACAGTAGAATTTGAATACGATCATTTTCTTTTCTTTAAGAATAATGACGGTGAGGTACGGTATATAAAAGGCAAGCGTGAGGAGTACGCTGTGTTGCAGTCTTTGGTAAGAGGAGGGAAAGCAGGGGAAAAAGTCACAGGTCTTGAAGAGGATGAACACTCTCCAACAACAGAAAACGTACCTGTTGAGGTTGAGGATAAAATCCAAGAATCTGAAGAAGAGCGTAAAAAAGATTCCGAAACCAATGAGTCCAAGAGATTCTCCTCCATAAAGGAGGCAAAGGAGAACATCAAAGAGCAGGAGAATAGTGACACATCCGTTTTTGAGTGTTTTCCCAAAATATGGGAAACTGATCAAATCAAATTTGATGAAAAGGATGCCAATACCTACTTGGCTAAAAGCGCATATATAGCAAGACGAAGGCAGTACTTGACCTTTTATAAAGACTTTCAAACTGCTGGATTGGGAAAAATATTCGCCAGTTATTTTTTCTTTACCAGTTTAAATTTGGCGGAAACAAAGAGCTTTTTTTGGCATAAAAAAATAGGAACGTTACATTATCTTTTCCTTGCCAAGAACTTTCATCCAAAATTGACCCCGATCACTGACTATTTTCATCTGGTCTCCTATATCAATAATCAGAATGACATCACCAAGCCAAATCACAAGAAGTTCTACAAGGAACTACAGGAAATTATTCGTAATCTTGTCTTTGTTTTTGATGAAACGTCAAAGGAAAATTCGGAAGATTATTTGGGAGTTTTTTGTGTGGATGAAGAGACCTTGAAATTCAGCTATTCATGCAATGGATTCTATTTTTCAAGTGTTAGGAGGGGTTCTAAAAGCATAGTCATGGAAAGATTTAATCATGGGAAAATGCCACAACATGGAGACTATAGCATGAAAAGAGGGGAAAAATATTTTATTTTTTCTGAGGAAATCTTTGACTTGCTAGATGGTGATTATTCGGAAAAAGTTAAAACACTAAAGGAAAAATTTGTAATGTATGCGAATAATGAAGTGGACTTGAAGAAACTATTTGAGAGCAGGAGTCACGATTTACAATCAAAAAATAAAAAAATACCAGACTCCTTAATATTTTACGCAGAGGTAAAACCTTCGCTCAACTAATAGATTGAATTCAAGCAGTGCTTATCCTTGGAATTTTCTTTTTTTGGGGTCTTCAGTAGTCAAGACCCAGTTTTTTTATTACGCACAATTTCTCTACTTGGAACGGATTTGTGCTATCATTTAGTCGAATGTAGCATTTAAAAAAGATGGGTCTTAACTGGTATAAGACCCCAAAAGATTATCAATCATGAGCATATACGTAAAACTCACCCTTCTTTGTCTTTCCCTTGTACTATTTTCCATAATAACCATGTCATTTTTTGGTGATAGGTATATTAAAAATCTCTTTAGAGAAGAGATTGTGTCCCTGATTACACGGCAAACTGAGGAAATGAGTGCTGATATTGGAAGACTTATCTCTTCAAGATTAAAAGAGATAAGGATCATGTCAAAAAATCTGGCTCCCCGAAGTACAAGCATTAACAGCGAGGAGTTCATTCAAAATCTTCGCCAACTGAATGATTTGAATAGCCTGTATTATTCTCTTTCTTTTTTTGATATGAACCGAATAAAACGTGCTGATAGTAAAAAGGACTCCATTGGTATGCAGGATTTGGACAGCCTATACGGGAAAGCACTGGACACAGTAGATTATGCAGTAACTATATCAAAATCTGAATCAGTTGGACAAGTGATGATGCATTTTGCTTCAGAAGTAAATCACGAGATCACGGAAGATCCAGTGGGAGTACTGGTAGGACGGGTTCTCATCAATGACATCTTTGATGTGGCAGGTAATTTCTTATTGGAGGCTGGTGCTACTAAAAAGCTGGAGATTCATCTTGTTAATGATCAAGGGCTAATTCTTTATTCCAACATGAATCCCCAAGATATGCTCGTAAAAAAGCATGCTGAATTTGATTGGCTTAACAAGCTAAAAGATTCAGAAACTGATTTTGTTGAATTAGATCGTATGTTGTACTGCATTTCAAATGTGGGATACCGCAATTGGTCTCTGGTTTTAAACATCTCAAACGAAACCATCTTTGCTCCTCTGAATAGGTTTAGACCATACATGCTATATGTTACTAGCTGGGTAGCGGGAGGATCGATCATATTGGCATTAATAGTTGCACACTTATTTGTACGTCCAATTGTACGATTAAGTGATGCTGTCAGGGAAATTGGAGAAGGAAATTTAACTGTAGTAATACCTCGAGAATCCAAAGATGAAGTAGGAGTAATTGCTACACAATTTTCTAAAACACTACAAATTCTCATAGGGAGAATGGAACAGGAAAAAAAGATGAGCAAGGCACTTCTGAATCAAAAAGAGGAAATCGAAACAAAACATTCCCACTTGGAGAGGATCACCAAGCAGTTGACTAACAGCATCCGTTATGCTAAAAGGATTCAAACCTCCACGCTCCCAGCTTTATCTACTCTCCAGAAAGTATTTCCAGAATCCTTCGTAATGTACAAGCCAAAAGAGGCTATTGGTGGTGATTTTTATTGGTTTGAGAGTGTCCAGCAAGGAAATAACGAGTACATGGTGGTAGTATGTGCGGACTGCACAGGACACAGTGTGGCAGGGGCTATCATGTCCATTATGGGATGTAACCAACTCACAAGTATTATTTATCACCAGAACTATACAGATTCGAGGAAAATTATTTCACGTTTGGATAGGGCAATCAAGTTTGAACTTCAAAGTGGACACGAGGAAGGCATGAGTAGCCAAGAAGGAATGGAAATTGGTGTATGTGTAATTAATCTAAACACACTTAGAATGGAATTTTCTGGGGCAGGGATTCCATTAAGATTACTGAAAAATGGAAGTGATGAAATGACTCTTTACAAGAGTCCCAGATTAATGGCTGGGGGAATTGAAGGGAATGATGCAGAGAAGATGTATGCTGAACAGCTGAAAAAAGAAGTTATTCAACTGGAGCCTGGAGACAAAATATACATGTCCTCTGACGGGTATCAAGATCAGTTTGGAGGGGAAAATGATAAAAAATTTATGAGGAAGAATTTTCATGCACTCTTGGAAGACAGTGCGAAAAATTCTATGTCGGAACAAAAAAATATCCTCGAAAAGACATTTTCCAAGTGGATAATGGACTCTTTACAAACTGATGACGTAATTGTCCTTGGTTTTGAAATACAGTAGAGACTCACTCATACCAATAAGACCATAAGATGTAGCATATCCATTGTTATTTTTTTGCTTCTATCCCATTAAAAAATAGAACCGTAACTATGGCGATACTTACATTTTTTGCCTAATTCAAACAAAAGATAATTCAATTCATTAATGACATATTTTATAATCAAATGGGAATTAATCACAATTGAAATCCGATAATAGAAACATCTCTATTGAAGTTCTTACTAGCCTTCCAGTTTTTCAACGTGTCAGATATAAATGCCTTTTGTTCTGTCAAGCTTTTCCCTTGAATACATTTGAGCATCTCCTGAAATTGATCTGTCGTGAATTTTATACCTTCTTCATTTTTTTGATGAAACAAGCCATTTGAAAACATATAATAGGTAGCCTCCCGCACAATATCACGTTTCTCTACAGGACTATCTTTAAAATTCTCCATACTACTCCCTTTGAGTAAAGTCATCTCATCACCATTGAAAACAATCATGTCCTGCTTAACTCCGCTAAATCGCAATTGGTGAGTATAATGGTCAAATAATGCTACGCTAACCATAGTATCACACTGAAGCTCACCAGAACCAGCAATATCCAATTCATACTTCACCTCATTGATAATCTCTCCGGGATGAGAAAGTTTCATATCATAAACCAAATAATGTAATATTGAACTTGCAATTAAGGTTTTCAAAGACCCTATCATTCCTTTTCCATCCAACTCAATAAGCACTACTATCGTATAATTTTCTGTTCTGAAATTAAGTCTGGCGGTCCATATAAATTCTTCACTAAAGAAATATTTTGGTTCAAATATTAAAAAATGATCTGTGAACTGGGTAGTTAAGTATTGTTCACTGGGCAACATAGATTGTTGCAAGAATCCTGCATATTTTATGTGCTCAAGTAAACGCTTATTGGTGTTTTCGATCTCTTTTCTGCGTTCTTTTACCTCACTCTCTAATCCGACATTGGATGTTTTTAGTTTTTTAACATGTTCCTCTCCATCTATAGATTTCTGATATAATTCCAGACCTTGATCCAACGAGGTTTTCATCTCCTCAAAATTCCAAGGTTTGGTGATGTATTTGTAGATACCACATTCGTTAACTCCCTTTTTAATTGCCTCAATATCAGAAAAGCCTGTAAGGATTATTTTTATAATATCAGGAAAGTCAGGGAGAATTTTTTCAAGAAGAGATGTTCCTGTCATTTCTGGCATCCGCTGATCGGTAATGATTACTTGAATGTCATGCTCCTTTAAGATATCTCTTGCCTCAAGTGGATTCGGTGTGGTAAATATGTTGAAGTGTTTTCTGAAATTAGCTCTAAACACTCTAAGATTAGCAACTTCATCGTCTACATAGAGCAAAGAATATTTTTTTCTCTTTGTTTTTTTAGTCGAACCAAATTTTTTGGTCGTTTCCATGGTAAGTTCTCTCAGTTTATTCTTTATTTTGCTGTCAGGGGGATGTCTTCTCTCATCTTTTGGGGTAGCGTAATGGCAAACTCTGTTCCTTTGCCAACATCACTTTCTAATGCTATTTTTCCTCCGTGTTTTTCAACAATACCGTAAGTGATTGACATTCCTAAACCTGTCCCTACACCTACGTCTTTGGTGGTGAAGAAAGGCTCCCAAATTTTATTTTTAATTTCATCCGACATGCCTATTCCATTGTCCTTAATTCTTATAAGCACTTCATTATCAGACTCTTCGGTGTGAATAGTGATTTCAGCATCTTTTTTATCCTCTGGCATAGCCTGCACAGCATTAATCAAAATATTCATGAATACCTGATTTAGCTGACTAGGGAAACTCTCAATATCCTTCATGCTTTCATCGTAATGTTTCGTAATCTTAACTTTGCCTTTTGTTCTATTTTTCAAGAGAATCAGTGTTGCATCGATGCTTTCATTAACGTTTGCATCTTTCACCTCTCCCTCATCCAGTCTTGAGAATATCCTTAGCCCTTTTACTATTTCAATAGTTCGACTTAACCCATAATGTACATCTTTGACTAAGTCATCCAATTCGTCCACAATCTCATCATACTCATGCTCCTCCTTCAATGCCCGGACACTTTCAATTACTTTTTCAGGGTCATCTCCTTCTTCCATTCTCGAATATTCGTCCACAATTTCTTTAAGTAACCCAATGGATATTTTCAGTGAAAACAGACCACTTGAAATGAAATTGATAGGGTTGTTGATTTCATGCGCAATTCCTGCTGTAAGTTGTCCAAGGGAAGCCATTTTCTCTGACTGGACAAGTTGAGATTGTGCGTTTTTGAGCGATTCGATTGCTTGACTAAGTTCTTTTTTAGAATTCTGCTCTTTCTGTAGTGTAGCCTGAAGTTTTTTCTCGGCTAGGACTAACTGTTTATTATCCTGTAATTGTTTCTCGGCAATTAATCTGATTTCCACCTCAGAATTTTGTAGTTCCTTGTACGTTGCTTTCAATTCATCCTGCGCATGAATTAGTTTTTCATTAGAGTTTATTTGAAGTTGAGATGAGGCCAAAAGTTTTTCCTGTGATTCCTGAAGTTTTAGGTTTTTATCTTCCAACTCTATCTGGGACTGTTGCAATTTCTGATTGCTGAGTTTTTGCTCTTGGAGGTTTACTGTTAAGCTGTGCTCTGCATTGTTGCACTTTTTTTCAAAGGCTTTACTCGTGGATAAAGAATTGCCACTAGCTAATTTCACAAGTGGTCTAAAGATGGAGAAGCCCTGAATCAGAAAGATGCCGAGTAAAACTCCAAAACATACATATTCCGATAAGGAGAGATTTGTCTTTCTATGTGTTTCATCTACAAAAAAGTTAGCCATGTTTTGTGATGCTACTTGATAATCTTTAATGGCATTGACCATTAGATCAATTGATCGCCTCATTGGTAGGGCATTTACATCCGCCTCTTCAGGATAAGAAACGTCTAAAAGATTTGCTACGTTGCTGTTCAGTTCAACATAGCTAAACTGTAGTGCCTCCCGCAACGCCAAATAGTCATTTGGTTGAGTTTGAGACGGCTGGCTAATACCAAGTTCTGCATCTAGGGAAACATGACCTTTTTCCCAAATTAGGAGAGCATTCGAGAGTTCATTTTTGAAAGAATAGAAGGTTCTTTCAGAGGAAGAATGACCCATTCCCGTTGCATTCTTCTCTATTTGCTGAACTAAAACAGATTGATTAGTTGCTACCTGAATCAATTTTGAATGCTGACTAACACTCACTAATCCTTTTTGTAGCAAGAACACATAGTACGTTATACAGCCTACAATAGAGAGAGCGGTTAGAATGTATGAAGTTGCATACAAATTTTTCTTCAGCATGGGACTGGCTATTAAGTAAAACAATGAAAAATGTCGTGAAACTTCACGAAAGTTGCTACGCAAGATAGCACAACGATCAACATGTAACCCATTTGAAGATAAACTAAAGGAGTTGTAGTGGACCGCACCTTGAGTACGTTAAACTAAAAAGGCACGATTTATACCAAACTAAAGTAAGTTCAATTAGTAAGTGCAAAGATGTAGGATAAATATGTGGAGCTATTTCCACATATTTAAAGGTCTAAACACTTTGCCATATGAGCCAAACATATTATCAACTCAAAGCCCATCAAAGACATCAAATTGAAGCCTACTTAAAATCGGGTAAAAGTAAAAGTTTCATTGCAGAAGCCCTTGATGTGTCGGTTTCCACCATTTACAGAGAATGCAAGCGCAACAGTTCCCCTACAGGGATCTATCATGGATCTAAAGCACATTTGTCTTCCACAAAGCGTAAGCAACGTTATTGCAAGTCTCGGTCTTTTGACACCCACAAAAGAAAGCTCATCAAAGAATACCTTCTGCAAGAACAGTGGTCACCTAAGCAGCTTGTAGGGTATTGTAAAATCAAGCAGATTCCCATGGTTTCACATGAACGTAGCTATCAATATATCAGGGACGATAAAGCTGCTGGAGGCCATTATTACAAACATTTACGCCATCAACTCAAACATAGAAAAAGGTCTGTAGGTAAGACTGTAACTAGTAAAAACAGGGTATCAATCGATCAAAGACCTGAATGCATCAACAATAAAGAACGCTTTGGGGACTGGGAAGTGGATACCATTATAGGCAGACAACAAAAGGGAGCCATGCTGACCATCGTGGAAAGAACTACAGGAATGCTCATTATCAAAAAGCTACCTAAGGGAAAGCAAGCCAAAGGACTAAGTAAGGAACTTATCAATAGGATGATGCCCTATAAAAAACATATCCTTTCGATCTCTTCTGATAATGGAACAGCATTTGCCGACCATCAAAGCATAGCTAAAAACCTAGATACTAAATTCTACTTTGCCCATCCGTATTGCTCCTGGCAAAGAGGACTCAATGAATACACTAACAAACTCATAAGACAGTATATACCCAAAAAAACAGCTTTTGATACACTAAATGACGAACAGATTACACAAATCCAACACAAAATTAACCGACGACCAAGAGAAAAACTTAACTTTAAAACTCCTAAAGAAATCTTTTATCTAAATACTGCTTAGTTTTTGCACTTGATGGTTGAACCTACGCACTTCCATTTCTTGTACTCCAAGACGGACTTTCTTCCAGGCTTCTGTCCGAATCTGGCTAATTTGCTGTTCCATAGTAGCGCAACGCACAGCTCGGATGTAAAAGTGCTGACTCGTTCCCTCCACAAGACTAATTACCTTTTGTTGGTAGGAAGCCGAATCTGCCCGAAAGCACTTGATGCAGATGCCCTGCTGATCTAGTAAAGAAAATGCCCTGGTCAGGGTTTCTTCTTGTTGGTATTTGGCTGGGCTGTTGCCATTACGTCCTTCGATGTAAACGATGTTTTTTCCGATACTGGCCACACCTGGCTGGTAACCTTCACACTTTTTATAGCTTCTCCGTGCATCATATTTCTCGGTGGCGATTACCTGATTATCATAATCTAAGGTATACTCCTGTTTGGTGTTAAGCTGATTGGTTTTGCTCAAGGCTTTCAGTAATAATTGGTTTAAGCCTAGGTTGATATTGAACTGATGGGTTATCCCTCCCGAACTGGTCATTTCCTCTGTAGGGGTGACCAGTTCTTTTATGACTCGCAAAATGGTATCGGCACTACACACCGAGAACCCTCGAACTTTCTTCAGATGTTCTCCCAAGTACTCTTCAATGTCCTCAGTACAAGCTCCACCATGAAGGAAAATAGCCAAATGATTCAGCAAAATCTCCGAGTAATCGAACCCTCTATAGTTGACCCGGCT
Organism: Ekhidna sp.; assembly: GCA_965261215.1. GTDB lineage: Bacteria > Bacteroidota > Bacteroidia > Cytophagales > Cyclobacteriaceae > Ekhidna. The sequence goes on along the minus strand of CBDHDT010000193.1, from coordinate 4,206,619 downwards.
ACCCAAATGATCATCCATTAGCTTGGGAATACCGATAGCCTTAAGAAACTTGTAGCAAAAATTAAACCCGCCAAAAGGGGTGACTTTTTTATCAGATATGGTTACCTTCATTCCCGCTTACTTGATTGGTTACACACTCAGATAAGTGAAAAAAAATCGAGCCGGAAAAGCTTATTACAAACTGTTTTAAGCCTATTCCAGCTCTTTTTCGTTGTACACCTGCGGAGTTAAGAGTATTTGTGTTTCTTTAAGAGAGGATTTTTCAAGACCTCTTTTCGCCTTGGTTTAGCTATGGCTTCTGATAATGTTTTAAACAGATGAAATTTATCATGCTCACATTCAACTAATAAATGCAACTTTTAGATTTGAGATTTTATCACTATTACAAAACAGGAAAGAAGGGCAATTTTCTCTTTCACTGCTTTGCTGGTAAGGGTTAATTTGCCCCCTCACATCGTCAAAAATAAAGTTGCAAATGGCACATCTTACTACAGAACAAAGGTACGCGATATCGTGTATGTTACAACAAGGAAAAAGTCAAAGTGAAATAGCTGCTAGCATAGCAAAAGATAAATCTGTTATTAGCAGAGAAATTGTGCGTAATAAAGATCAGAGGAGTGGTGTTTATAGGCATGATTTGGCGCATCGAAAGTATGCTCAACGTCAAAAAAAGAAACCCAAGAAAAAGCGATTCACCTTGCGAATTCAGTCCCATGTTGAGACCCTGCTAAAGGAAGACTATAGCCCCGAGCAAATTGTAGGCATCAGTATAAAAGAAGGGCTAGACTGTGTCTCTCACGAGCGCATTTATCAGCATGTATGGAAAGACAAAAAACACCAGGGCGAGTTACATACTCATCTCCGAAGAAAGGGCAGAAAGTATCGCAAAAGAGGGGCTACTAAAGATAGCAGGGGAATTATAAAAGACAGAGTAAGTATAGACCGCAGACCTTCGGTGGTAGAAGAAAGGTCAAGATTTGGAGATCTTGAAGTAGATTTGGTCATTGGAAAAAATCAGAAAGGAGCGATTGTAACTATCAACGACAGGGCGAGTGGCATGTTGAAAATGAAGAAAGTAGAAACCAAACAAGCCAGCGAAGTGGCTGATGCCATCAATGAATTATTGGAAGAATGGAGTCCGTTTCTTCAAACCATCACTTCTGATAATGGAAAGGAATTTGCTTGGCATCAACAGGTAGCTAAAACGCTAAGCATTGACTATTATTTTGCCCATCCCTACCACGCGTGGGAAAGAGGGGCTAATGAAAATTTAAACGGGCTGATCAGACAATATATCCCTAAGAAATCAGACTTCTCTATGCTCGATGAGCAACAAATCAAAGACATTGAAACCAAGATAAACAATCGACCTAGAAAAAGGCATAAATATGAAACCCCTATATTTGTAATGAATCAATTATTGGTTAACCAGAAAGTTGCATTAATGACTTGAATTCAGCATGAATTATTAATGGTTGCGGAGCAATATCTTTTATAGTATTCATAAAAGGCTTCCACATAGCCATAGTTACGCTCTTTAATTGCGGTTGTTCCTCTTGAAAATTTAACGAAAAAAATAGTGCTTTAACATCTTTCTCTGCTCTGCCCTCTCCTAACTTCATTACATAATCTTTATCGCTATCTATGAATATAGACGCGTATTGATGACCCTTTCTATAGGCTTTTTCATCTATACTTACATGTTCAAAATCAGTTATTTCCCCTCTTTCATCTAGCCCGTTTTCTACTGCTTTTTCCATTATACTACTAACAATACGAGGAGTCTTTTGAAATAAAGTAGCAACTGTTTTCTGAACTTTAACCAATAGCAAGGACGCTATTATTTTCTGTGAAAACAAACGAGTATATCCTTTGCCCTTGGAAGCACATGAAACAGCCATAACCTTCACTTTACCGTTATCATCTACGTATCTAGGAAGACCACACGCAATAAAACACGTATAATCAAACCAACTTAAATGTTGCCATTTACGCTCTGGTGATTGGTCATATAGCCTGTATTCTTTTCCTGATACTTTATACACTTTTGGTGAATATGTTAGATGTATTTCTATGGTCTTTTTAGGATATTCTTTCTTCTTTATTTCTGAAATCATAAACTAATCCGCAATACCTAATAGCTCTCTTAAGAAATTAGCAAAATCTGTCATAATAAATAGAGTAAGTCTCAGAAGCGTCACTAAAATTTTAGTATAGCCTTTATCTGGATATTGCCATTTGAGATGATCACTGCTCCAATTCTGGTTCTTGCTGGAATCGATAGGCTACGTGTAAACAAAGGACGAGGGACTCATTTCTTCTTTGCCTGCTCCCAGTACGTATCCATTTCTTCGATCGTCATTTCGCCTAATTTTCTGCCATCTTTTTTGGACTCAGACTCTAGGTATTGAAACCGTTTGATGAATTTTTTATTTGTGCGCTCCAATGCCTCTTCAGGGTTGATATTCACGAATCGTGCGTAATTAATCAGAGAAAACAGGAGATCTCCAAATTCACCAGCTTTTCTGTGTTGATCTGACTCCATTTCAAATTCATTTAATTCTTCGATGACCTTTTCCCACACCTGATCTTGATTATCCCAGTCAAAACCAACTCCTCTTGCTTTCTCCTGAATCCTCATAGCTTTTACCAAAGCGGGCAAGGACTTTGGGACTCCTCCCAGTACGGAGCGATTACCTTTTTCCTGAAGCTTGATTTTCTCCCAGTTGGCCTTTACCTCTGCTTCCCCCCCTACTTTAGTATCTCCGTAGATATGTGGATGTCGCCTGATCAGCTTTTCACAAACTGAATTCAGCACATCAGCCATATTAAATTGTTTCTTTTCGGAGCCAATCCGGGCATAGAATACTGTATGAAGCATTAAATCACCTAATTCTTCTTTGACTTCTTCCATATCCTTCTCCAAGACCGCATCAGATAATTCATACACTTCTTCAATGGTAAGATGCCTCAGCGTTTCCATGGTTTGTTTCTTGTCCCAAGGACAATTCTCTCTTAGCTCCTCCATAATAGTCAGTAAACGATCAAATGCATCCAATTTCGATTTTCTGCTTGTATCTGTAGGTAAAGGCTTGTTCATAGAATTTTAATGAGATGGATATTGTGGATGAGTTTCAACTGCAAATTGGCTAACTTTGAGTCAAAATTGATAAGATGGCAACAGTATTATTAAGTGTTGGATGTTTCGCTTTGTTTTTTTTGCTATTATCTGTCCGAATTCTTTTCAAGAAAAATGGAGAGTTTAAAGGCACCTGTGCTTCTCAAAATCCTTATTTAAATAAAGACGGACAAGCATGTGGTTTCTGCGGTAAGACAGTCTCCCTAGGGGAAATATGTGAGACCCCAGATTCAGAGGTAAACAAAGTACTGGTCAGGTACTAATCATCGCAACGTTTTTGGTTAATACTTTCTATTTGCAGCTAGCATTCTATTTTTGCGCATTGCAAAAAAATCAATAGTCTTGACATTAATTAAATCAATTGCTGGTCTTCGTGGAACTGTGGGCGGAAAAGTAGGAGACAACCTTTCGCCACTTGATGTAGTAAAATTCTCAGCTGGTTACGGAGCATGGCTGAAAGAGTCAAATAATAAACCAAAAGTCATCATTGGCAGAGATGCCCGCCCTTCAGGGGAGTCTTTTGCTAGGCTGGTTTCCAGTACACTGCTCAACCAAGGAATTGATGTTGTAGATCTTGGATTAAGCACAACCCCAACAGTAGAAATGGCTGTCTTGGCAGAAAAAGCGCACGGAGGAGTCATGCTAACTGCAAGTCATAATCCAGCAGGATGGAATGCGTTGAAATTACTAAATGATAAGGGGGAATTTATTTCTGCTGAAGAGGGGGAAAAAGTCCTCGAATGGTCTGAATCAAAGGATATTGAATTTGAAATCTCTGCAAAATTCGGGAAGTATTCTACCAATAACACCTACATAAACTATCATATTGATGAGATACTTAATCATGAATTAGTAGATGTAGAGGCAATTAAGAGTGCTGGATTCAAGGTAGTAGTTGATGCTGTAAATAGCACTGGTGGTATTTCTGTACCTCCACTGTTGAGAAAACTAGGAGTGGAAGTAAAAAAACTTTATTGTGAGCCTACAGGTAATTTCCCCCACAATCCTGAACCACTTCCTGAAAACCTGCAACAAATCTGTGGTGAGTTAGAATCCAGACAGTATCACCTAGGCATTGTGGTAGATCCTGATGTAGACAGGCTGGCGTTGATTTGTGAAAATGGAGTACCGTTTGGGGAGGAGTATACTTTGGTGTCTATAGCGGACTATGTACTCTCTCAACGAAAAGGAAGTGTGGTTTCCAATCTTTCTTCCACAAAAGCACTTCGGGACATAGCAGAGAAATATCAATGCAAATACAGCCCTTCCGCAGTTGGGGAAGTGCATGTAGTAGCTAAAATGAAAGAAACAAAAGCTGTCATTGGTGGTGAAGGAAATGGCGGGGTGATAGTTCCAACATTACATTATGGAAGAGATGCTTTAGCGGGAATAGCACTGTTCCTGACTCATCTTGCAAAATTTGGAAAGAGTGCTTCAACGTTAAGAGCTTCATATCCCAGCTATCACATTTCAAAAAACAAGATTGAGCTTACTTCTGACATTGATGTAGATGGGATGTTAGACGCGATCAAAGAAAAATATTCGGAATATCCAGTCAATACCATAGATGGAATCAGAATAGAATTCGACAGTGAGTGGGTACAACTGAGAAAATCAAATACTGAACCGATTATTCGTATTTTTGCAGAATCTGAAAGTCAAAATACAGCTGAACATTTGGCTAATAAGTTGATTTCAGACGTAAGGGAGATCATTTCCAAATAACCCTAAATACGCACGAAATGAGCCGAGGACCGACCATCTGATGTTTTTCAATCAGATTTTGAGTGGATTTAGCGAATTGTATGTGACCTAGATTAAAGCAAAGTACACATGAAAATTTACTTCGATAATGCAGCTACCACCCCGCTAGATGTGGATGTTTTTGAAGCGATGAAGCCTTATATGCTTGAACATTTTGGCAACCCTTCTTCTATTCATTCCCATGGTCGACAGGTACGTACAGCTATTGAAAAGGCACGTAAAAAGGTTGCCGAGCTTTTAAACGCCACACCTGCAGAAATTTTTTTCACTTCTGGAGGAACGGAGGCGGACAATACCGCAATTCAATGTAGCATCCGAGATAAAAGCATAAAACACGTCATCTCAAGTAGAATTGAACATCATGCCGTTACACACACACTTGAGGTAAAAGAAAAGGACGGCATCAAGGTTAGCTACGTTGAGTTGGATAAAGATGGATTACTCGATTATGCGCATCTAGAAGAATTATTAAGAACCAGTTCCAATGCTATGGTATCACTTATGCACGCCAACAATGAAATTGGGAACCTACTTGACCTAGATCGTGTGGGCGATTTATGTCAAGCGTATAATGCAATTTTCCACTCAGATACTGTGCAAAGTATAGCACATTATGTACACAACATGGAAAAACTGAAATTGGATTTTGCAGTAGGTTCAGCTCATAAATTTCATGGACCAAAAGGAATTGGATTTCTTTATGTTAATCATCAAACTAAAATCCATCCATTTATCCATGGTGGAGCGCAAGAGCGAAACATGAGGGGAGGCACTGAGAATGTAACAGGGATTGTAGGACTGGCGAAAGCAATGGAAATCGCCTATAGCCACATGCATGAGCATAGAAAACATATTGAAGCACTTAAAGCGCGCACAATTGAGCGACTGAAAAATTCAATTGCAGGAGTAGGATTCAATGGTGTTTCGGATGATCTCAAAAGAAGTTTATACACCGTGCTGAACATCTGTCTTCCTCCATCTGAAGACAATGATATGCTACTATTCAATTTGGATATTAACGGTGTTTCCGTATCAGGTGGTAGTGCATGTAGTAGTGGTTCGAATATCGGTTCACATGTGCTGGAAGAATTGGACAGAGACCAAACAAGAGGTGCTATTCGATTCTCTTTTAGTAAAAAAAATACAGAAAAAGAAGTAGATTATGCAGTAGAAAAGCTCGCCAGCCTTTACCATGAGCATAGTCTTACTTTATGAAAAAGTTCTTAGGTCAATCCATTACTAAAGCAGATATCATCCACTGGATACCTTGATGATTGGGGGTGAATACTTCCCGTAAAATACGTGAGAGTTGAGTAAAGCTCTCGTTTTCCACACAACTTCAGACATGTATACGCACAATGATGGCGGATCGCTTTTTATGTTTGGTATCATTGTTCGCCCTTTATAGATCGTCATTTATTGGAGCAGAAACAAACCTAGAAAAGGAGTGCATTTTATCGTATCCGAACCTGACGAGTCAGACTTTTCAAAGTGGGTCTCAACAGATTATCTTTTTGTAGCGATTGTCAGAAAGAACTCTTACACTGCGAGCCTACACTCAAGTAATAGAAGTTAAATTATGAAAAGCAAGGTAGCAGTAGCAGTTTTAGCACTTTTTTTAGGGGGTTTTGGTATACACAGGTTTTATCTCAATCAGATAGGTCTTGGCTTTCTTTATTTGATCTTCTGCTGGACATTTATCCCCTTGATTGTATCATTTATTGTATCATTTTCTTGGTGATGGATGATGATGCCTTCACTAAGAAATATAATGGTATCACACAGTCGGTTCACCAGTCCAGCCTACATATTGCAGAAGAACTCAAATAACTCTATGAACTCAAGGACGAAGGAGTAATAACAGAAGAAGAATTCAATCAGAGGAAGACGAAATTGCTTTGAAATGGAGGCTAGCGAGCAATCATTTTTTTCAAACACTCCACCCATTTTCCCTCTGCATTAAGACTCGGCACCAAATCCCATTGCTCTCCACCTGCTGTGATAAAATCTTTTTGGTACGTCTCGCCTACCTCTACTGTTGTCTCCAAACACTCCGATACAAAAGCGGGAGAAAAAACTAGGACTTTCTTTATCCCTTTTTTGGGAAGTCCTTCCAACACTGCATCCGTATACGGTTTGATCCATGGAGTTTTTCCAAGTCGTGATTGGAATGTAACTGTATATTGATTTTTGCTAAGGTCCAGTTTCTTAGCCAACAATCTTGTCGTCTCAAAACATTGAGCACGATAGCAATGCCTGTTTTTGCTGTGATAAGAATTGCAACATTGACCAAGCTGACAGTATCCATTTACTGATCCTTTTGTAATCTGTCGCTCCGGAATGCCGTGGTAGCTAAAAAGAAAATGATCATAATTACTTTTATCCATTAGCCTTTTCCCGTTTTCAGCGATGGTTTCTAAAAATAATTCTTCCTCGAAGAATCGGGAAGTAAACTTGATAGCTGGAATGATTTGCCAGTGCGTTACACATTCCATCACTTTTTCATGAGCGGATCCTGTGCTGGCGGATGCATATTGAGGAAATAGAGGAATGACATGAATAGAAGAACAGTGCTTTAAAGCCTCCAGCCCCTCTTCGATTGATGGACTCTGATACCGCATAGCCAGTTCTACCTGATGCTCTTTATCCAACTTTTCTCTTAATAAATTCCTCAACTCATATCCGTGGTACTTTAACGGAGAACCTTTCTCATCAAAAAGTTTTTTATACTCTTTCGCCGACTTAGAGGCTCTTAATGGAGCAATGATCAGATTCACTAACAGCCATCGCTTCAAGAATGGAATATCCATCACCCGTTTATCCATTAAAAATTCCCTAAGATACTTCCTGACATCCGATACTTTTACCGAATCAGGGGTGCCTAGGGTTACCAATAAGACACCTTTTATCTTCATAGATTAATTAAAAATATTGACCTCCCAGATTATGATTGAGTAAACCAAAAATCTGGCGAAACGAAACAACGAAAAATAGAGATACTTTTTAAAAGGATATTTCATAGAACTTACAAGCATTGCAATGCCTGAAAAGGGAAGAGGAGTGAGAGCGGCCACCACCACCAAAAAACCTCCATAATTATTCAGGTGACCTTCAAACTTTCCGAACACTCTTTTTTTCGTTTCCTTGTAAAATTGGGTATTGTTCAAGTATTGACCTACGAAAAATCCAATAACTCCTGCCATGTAGGAGATCACGGAAAGAAAAATAATGTTACTAACATAATCGGAGAGTACTTCACTTCTTAGCGACCATATCATAAAAAATTCTGGAGGGATTATTCCAAATATCACCTCTGACCCAAGAAATAATAAGTACACCACGATAGGCTTCTCATACACCTCCCCAAGTGCCGATTCCAGTGTGAAATTCAAATTGTTTCTAGCATATACATAGCCCCCAACAATTACCAGTAACCAAATCAATCCTCTGACTAGGTTTTTCAGCAAAAATTTTCTTCTGTCAGGAAATACGTTATTGTCTTCTTCGTACATAAGCTAAAAGTAACTGGATAACTAGCTCGATTGCTCGATTTCCACGGATTTTTCTTGCAGAGATTTTTCGTTGAATGAAACGTACCAGTAAGGATCTTCCAACTCCGTGTATCTCCCATGAAATTGGATGAGCATTATTTTGACCGCATAGTTCAGCCGGTTAACTGCATCCACGTAATAATCATTTCTATTTTTAGGATGATATATGAAGAATTTAACCACTGGAAAGGCTACTGTTCTGAAATCTCCAAGAACCTTTTTAAGGTCACAGTTCTTTTGCTCCAATCTCTCAGTGGCTTTTCCACAACAGTTACCTAGACCTTTTACGAGAGGAATATATATACTGTTCACATCTCTTTCAACTTGTCCCATCTCTTCTGTTGCCTCATCGCAAAAAGCTTTTAGTATCCTCAGAGAAGGAAAGCTCATGGATGCCTCTGTGAAAACATCAGGTTGCCACAGAATTTCCCGAAAGGTGAACAGTGAGGGCAACAATTCAGTATCATAGCTTTCATCGTTCTGAAGTGCTTTGAGCGTTTCATTGGTAATATCTGCAATTTCTACTTCTCCAGCATGAAATGTATATGACCACCCTTTCTCATTGTCTGCAATGAGCTTATGAAAATTCCATATTTCGCTTAATGCCAGCTTCATTTCAAAATAAAAAGCCAAAATAACACATAAGAAGGCATAACTTTTAAAATAGTGATCGAAGAACTTACTTTTAAGGTCTGTATCATGAAAAAAAATTGGATTTACAAAAAAGAACCGAATGAGAAACTAGTTCAAGATTTGAGCAGGACTCTCACCATAAACCCTCATTTGGCTAAAATATTGATTCAGAGAGGTGTCCAAACATTTGATCATGCAAAGGAATTTTTCCGCCCCAGTTTAACGAAGCTCCATGATCCTTTTTTAATGAGAGACATGGACAAAGCAGTAAACCGGATTTGTGATGCTGTTTTTAAGGGAGAGAAAATCCTTCTATATGGAGACTATGATGTAGATGGCACCACGTCAGTCAGTTTGATGTACTTATTTCTCAAACAATTTACCAAGAAAGTAGCGTTCTACATCCCAGACAGAGATACCGAAGGATATGGAATATCTAGGCAAGGTATTGACTGGGCAGGTAGCAGCAAGGTTGATCTCATTATTTCATTAGACTGTGGAATTCGTGCCTGCGACAGGGTAGTGCAGGCATCCCAACTAGGAATAGACCTGATTATTTGTGACCATCATCTCCCAGGAGATGAAATACCTGACGCTTATGCTGTCTTGGACCCCAAACGTCCTGGATGCAACTATCCTTTTAAGGAACTTTCTGGATGTGGTGTCGGCTTTAAATTATTAGAGGGGTTTTGCCAACAAAATACGATTAACAAAGAGCAGTTATTCGAATTTCTTGACCTCCTGGCTGTCAGCATTGCTTCTGACATGGTTCCGATAATTGGAGAAAATCGAATCCTAGCTTATTATGGATTAAAGAAACTGAATAAAAGCCCTTCGGCAGGGCTAAAATCCTTGATTGAGGTAAGTGGTAAAAAAAAGGAATTGACCATTTCAAGCATAGTTTTCTTATTGGGACCAAAAATAAATGCTGCAGGGAGATTATCCCACGCAAAAGAGTCGGTTAACCTTCTGGTAGGATCCAGCAACGAAACTCTGGAGTTTGCCCTGAATTTGAATACAAGAAATGATGAACGCCGTAAATTTGATAAAACCATCACCAATGAAGCATTAGAGATGATTTCAGAAATGCCTCCTGAAAAAAAATCAACAGTACTGTTCAATGAACACTGGCATAAGGGAGTCATTGGAATTGTAGCGTCCCGATGTATTGAACGATACTACAAGCCAACCATTATTCTCACCGAATCCAATGGAAAGGCAACAGGCTCTGCCCGCTCAGTTGATGGCTTTGATGTCTATGCGGCAATTTACGAATGCAGAGATTTACTGGAGCAATTTGGAGGGCATAAATATGCTGCTGGTCTCACACTCGAACTTGCTAATCTTGAATCTTTTCAGAACAAATTTGAAGAAACTGTTTCCAAAAAAATATTACCAGAACAACTAATCCCTAAAATTGAAATAGACACTGCATTATCACTCAACAACATAGATTTCAAAACAATACGTATTCTTTCCCAAATGGAGCCTTTCGGTCCACACAACCTTTCTCCTGTATTTGGCACAAATAATGTGATGGTAAAAACTGAACCAAAAGTAGTGAAAGATAAGCACATCAAAGGATTTATCCATGAAGCTGGAGGGAGGACTATGCATGAATTTATCGGTTTTGACATGGTCGATCAAGCAGGTAAAATGAAGCCTGGACAACCGTTTCACATCGCCTATCATCTTGAAGAAACCAATTTTATGAGGCAGAAATCTCTTATCTTAAATATCAAGGATATAAGATTTGATTAATAACTTGCACGACTTTTAGAAAGTATGGAACTACGAGCAGAACACCTAGTAAAAAAATATAAGAAGAGAAAAGTGGTCAATGACATTTCAGTTACCGTAACCCAGGGCGAAATTGTAGGTCTTCTTGGGCCAAATGGTGCTGGAAAAACCACTTCTTTTTATATGATTGTAGGGTTAATCAAACCAAATGAAGGTCATATTTACATGGATAATGTAGACATTACCAAACTGCCAATGTTCCGGCGAGCTCAGACAGGAATTGGCTACTTGGCACAAGAAGCCTCCGTTTTCAGAAAACTATCCGTGGAAGACAACATCCTGGCTGTGCTGGAAATGACCCCCCTTTCCAAACAAGAACAAAAAGAAAAGACCGAAATTCTTTTAGAAGAATTTAGTCTTACTCATGTTCGTAAAAATCTTGGGCAAGTATTATCTGGAGGGGAAAGAAGAAGAACTGAAATAGCACGTGCCCTAGCTGTCGATCCCAAATTTGTGTTGTTGGATGAGCCTTTCGCTGGAGTAGACCCTATTGCTGTGGAAGAAATTCAAAGCATTGTTGCGCAACTGAAAAATAAAAATATTGGTATCCTCATCACAGATCATAATGTAAATGAAACTTTATCAATCACAGATCGGGCCTACCTGATGTTTGAAGGGAAATTATTGAAAACTGGTACTGCTGAAGACCTAGCGAATGACGAGCAGGTTAGAAAAGTCTATCTGGGAAAACATTTCGAATTAAAAAGGAAAGTTTAATTTTTCATATATGGGCATCTCTAAAAACTAAAACAGCTGTGTTAGTATGTTTTTTGAGCTAAAAGAGTTAGACTTGGAAATGAAACAATTTAAACGTCACGGAGATTACGGTTTTTTTGATCAAGACATTCGTTTGTCCAAACTGAGCCAGTTGGGAGATCCCCTGCAACGATTAAACCGTGGAATTGATTTTGAAATTTTCCGTTCTTTACTGGAAAAGCACCTGATCAAAGAGTCAAAAGGAAAGGGAGGACGTCCCCCATATGATTATGTGTTAATGTTCAAAATATTGATTCTTCAGCGATATTATAACCTCTCTGATGATCAAGCAGAATATCAAATCAATGACAGGATGAGTTTTATGAGATTTCTCAACCTCTCCATTGCAGATGACATACCAGATAGCAACACGATATGGTTGTTTAGTGAACGTCTGACCGACTTGCATTTAGTAAAATCCCTTTTCGAGCTATTTCAGGGTCAATTGGAAAAGTTAGGGCTTATGGTCAATGAAGGCAAAATAATAGATGCCTCTTTTGTAGAAGCCCCACGCCAACGCAACAGCAGGGAGAACAACCAACAAATAAAAGAGGGTAAGGGAGAAGGTCTATGGACAGATGAACCCAATAAAAAGCGTCAAAAGGACATTGATGCACGTTGGACAAAGAAAAGTAATCAGCATTATTATGGGTATAAAAATCACGCCAAGGTTGATGCAGGTAGCAAATTGATAGAACGCTATGAAATTACCGATGCATCGGTACATGATTCACAGGCACTTGATACCCTGTTGGACAAAAAACAAGACAAAGAACAGGAATTGTATGCCGACAGTGCTTATGCAGACCAGCAAGAAATACTCGAAAAATATCGAGTTAAAGATCACATACATGAGAAGGGCTACACAAACAAGCCTTTGACCGATATACAAAAGGGAAGTAATACCAGAAAATCAAAAGTACGCGTAAGAGTGGAGCATGTTTTTGGTTTCATGGAAAACAGTATGGGAAGCATGTATTACAGAAAAGCAGGGAAGCCAAGAGCCGATACGGTCATTGGTCTGATGAATCTGACTTATAATATGTTCAGAAAAATTCAATTGACCGCTTCATTATGAGGGAACGTGCGTTCGATAGGCAATGGATAAATTCATAAGTAACTGATAATCAGGTGAATAAAAAATGAACTAAAAAAAACAAAATAAGCCATCATAAAAAAAACAGGTCATAAAAATAAATCGGGAGAATATCCAGTTTTTAGAGATGCCCATATCCGTACACCTGGCATACATGCAATGAAAAACGTAACATTTTCCATTCCAGATGATCTTCTTGAGAAATCAAGAAATTATGCGGAGACTCAGGGAAAAACTCTCAATGAAATGACTAGAAAAGACCATCGCAATAGAGGGGTGTTTATTATCAGTACTATCAAGTAGAGTTTACTTGCAGCATTTTTCTACTTTGGCACCATGCACAAACAATATGCCCCAACCTTAGCCGATAGCGTTTGTTATTTTCGAGGCAGGGAGATAAAAAAGACTTTTTGAGGTCAGTAGATAATTTCATGTCTTAGCAGTCAATAAAATATAGAAAATACGGAATTATTTGAAGGAAAAAACCTCATAGAGGGTTCTTCTGGCAACCCTATGGGTATAGATTAATTTTTCCACAATGAAACAGAATTGAAACGCGATAGTTTTCGAAGTTTCTAAATCCTCTGGCAGCCGATTTTATGGACTGAATCTTTGAATTAAATCCTTCTGCGGTCGCATTGGTGATGCGATGTTTCAAGTAAGTCATTATGTTATCGAGATGGTTTTTTAGCATCTTGGCGACTGATATGACCGGCTTTAGACGTGAATGTGTCGCCCACCAGTACCATTTCTTAAAGAACGCTTGGGCTAGTTTATCATCGCAATAAGTCCACAGCTCAAGCAGCGTCTCTTTGATTGCCCAAGCTCGGGCGACCTTCAACCCTTTTGATTGAAGGCAAGAAAAAGTGGCTTTATCTTTTTCACTCCAGTTGTCGGGATTGCGTAACCAGGTATAGCGAGACCCGACCAGGTCATTGATACCAGCGACTCTTAATGTTTTATTTTCTTTGCGCCTGACTTCGTCAACCATTGTTGTAAGGTAACTGACGATATGAAACTTGTCGTGAACAATGGCGACGTTCGGTAAAGTCGCTCCAACTGCCGTCATAAAGGGAACCCACATATCCACGGCAACCGCCGCTACTTCATTGCGTCTTTGCTCGGGAAGCGTGGACAGCAATGCGGTTGCCGATTCCGTCGTTCTATCTGCCACAACCTCAAGCACTCTGGATGCATTCAAATCATACAGCTTATCTGACATAAGATTGTCCCTTGCGGAAACTTTTTTCATCGATGCCAACGTGTTTCACTTCCTCAACAGAGCGTCTGTCCGTCCCCCTGTTCACCGTTCGGGATTGAATATGATGCACCTCATCCCACGACAAGCCAAGTCGTTTTGCGGCTTGTGTCTTGTTGCTACAAGCCGACAGCACATCAATAGCGAAACGCTCAAATAAATGCGTAAAGCGTGCTTGCGTATCTGCCATAAGTAGTCAGCCCTTAAAAACCGACCTAACAAGTAAAAATATATTTGAAATAGGCATTTAATAAATAAAAGATTAGTCTATTAAAACAGTTTCATTTTTTTGATTAAACGATTGATTTACAGTAACTTAGTAAAATTATTAAAGTTAGAATAAAAATCAGATTATGGAGAAAAAGTATGAAAGCCTAACCCTTTTTGAGTTTCAGAAGAAATTTCCTGATAACGACAGTTGTCAAAACTTCCTGGCCGAAATGAAATGGCCAGATGGATTTAAATGTGAAAAGTGCCAAAACAACACGTATTGCAGAGGGAAATTATTCCATACCCGTCAATGCACAAAATGTAGATACCAAGCTACCCCCCACAAGTGGCACGCTTTTCCACAAAGTAAAATTCCCAATTGTAAAAGATTTTTATATCCTATACTACATGAGTACAAATAAACAAGGGATTGCATCAACAGAGCTAAGCAGAAAACTGGGACTACGGCAAAAAACCTGTTGGCTGTTTCAGCAAAAGGTAATGAAGGCAATGGTTAGCAGTGGGAAATACCCGCTAATGGGTAAAGTAGCAGTCGATGAGACCGTTGTAGGGCAACAGGAAGAAGGCGTTGTAGGACGCCAAAATAACCGAAAAAAGCAGATTGTACTGGCTATTGAGAAGAAAGGGAAAGGAGTGAGCAGGATGTATGCCAGGGTGATGGACAATGCTGGCTCCAAGCAATTGAAGCCCTTCTTCCATGATCATATATCAACTCAGGCTACCATCACAACCGATAAGTGGAGGGGCTACATCCCCTTGAAAGAAAAATACTCTTAGTCAATCCAAATCGAGAGTGGGAAGAAAGGTAAGAATTTCCCGGAATTGCACAGAACAATTATGATGTTCAAGGCATGGCTTAGAGGTATCCACCATTCAGTCGATAACCTGCAAGCATATATCGACCAATATTGCTATCGGTTCAACCGCAGTCAAATGAAAAGGGAAATATTCGATAACCTGCTAACTAAAATGGTGGACCATCAACCATGCCCGTACAAGTGCATTCGTATTTATTAAATGCCTACTTCAAAAATATATTTCAAGCGGCCGCTCAGCGAACGTGAATCAACCTTGAATCAAATGGACCAATGCAAGGGCTTTTTACCAAAAATATGGACAAAACGCGCTTTTTTAAGCCATAAATAGCAGACGTGACAAAAAACCAGCCACTTTCTCAAATTCCAGGCACAAGTAGCCATGAGTACATTGATTTCATCGCCAACTTGTCCTTTCAGCCTATTTCTGGATAACCTAAAATCAGATTTCAAATGCCCAATAATGGGTTCTATGGCAGCCCGTCGCTTACACAGTTTGCGTTTCTTGTCTCTTTGATAACGATTGTCTTTTTTCAGGGCTTTGCTGGGCAGGATGATGTCCGTATCGCCCACTTGTTTAACCCCACAATAGCCTCTGTCGCAGACCGCTTGTTTGATGGGTTTTGTTCTGTTGCTATTGGCTTGTTTTATCGCATCGGGTAGGGTTTTTGCATCATGCTGGTTTTTCTTATGGCTGACAACGCCGACAATGATGTTACTGTCTTTGGCCGAGACGATGGATACTTTGTTGCCGTATTCATAGCGTTTGTGGTCTTTGTCTTTAGAAATCACATAAGGGCATCTCTAAAAACTAAAACAGCTGTGTTAGTATGTTTTTTGAGCTAAAAGAGTTAGACTTGGAAATGAAACAATTTAAACGTCACAGAGATTACGGTTTTTTTGATCAAGACATTCGTTTGTCCAAACTGAGCCAGTTGGGAGATCCCCTGCAACGATTAAACGGTGGAATTGATTTTGAAATTTTCCGTTCTTTACTGGAAAAGCACCTGATCAAAGAGTCACAAGGAAAGGGAGGACGTCCCCCATATGATTATGTGTTAATGTTCAAGATATTGATTCTTCAGCGATATTATAACCTCTCTGATGATCAAGCAGAATATCAAATCAATGACAGGATGAGTTTTATGAGATTTCTCAACCTCACCATTGCAGATGACATACCAGATAGCAACACGATATGGTTGTTTAGTGAACGTCTGACCGACTTGAATTTAGTAAAATCTCTTTTCGAGCTATTTCAGAGTCAATTGGAAAAGTTAGGGCTTATGGTCAATGAAGGCAAAATAATAGATGCCTCTTTTGTAGAAGCCCCACGCCAACGCAACAGCAGGGAGAAAAACCAACAAATAAAAGAGGGTAAGGGAGAAGGTCTATGGACAGATGAACCCAATAAAAAGCGTCAAAAGGACATTGATGCACGTTGGACAAAGAAAAATAATCAGAATTATTATGGGTATAAAAATCACGCCAAGGTTGATGCAGGTAGCAAATTGATAGAACGCTATGAAATTACCGATGCAGCGGTACATGATTCACAGGCTCTTGATGCCCTGTTGGACAAAAAACAAGACAAAGAACAGGAATTGTATGCCGACAGTGCTTATGCAGACCAGCAAGAAATACTCGAAAAACATCAAATTAAAGATCAAATACATGAGAAGGGCTACAAAAACAAGCCGTTGACCGATACACAAAAGGAAAGTAATACAAGAAAATCAAAAGTACGCGTAAGAGTGGAGCATGTTTTTGGTTTCATGGAGAACAGTATGGGAAGCATGTATTACAGAAAAGTAGGGAAATCAAGAGCCGATACGGTCATTGGTCTGATGAATCTGACTTATAATATGTGCAGAAAAATTCAATTGACCGCTTCATTATGAGGGAACGTGCGTTCGATAGGCAATGAATAAATTCATAAGTAACTGATAATCAGGTGAATAAAAAATGAACTAAAAAAGAACAAAATAGGTCATCTTAAAAAAACAGGTCATAAAAATAAATCGGGAGAATATCCAGTTTTTAGAGATGCCCTTAAGCATGGGGTTCGTGCAGGGAATAAATTTTTTTTTGTCTTTGGGTTGTTGTGCCAACACCCGTTGATAGAGCAAGAAGTCTGGTTGGTAGGTTTCAAGCAGTCCGTGTTGGGGTAGTTTTCTTTGTGGTTCTCGGATTAGAATATGGGCAATGGTTCGCAATCGTTTCAATGCCATTTTGGCGGATGCGCGCTTTTTAACATGGCGGAAGTGGCGAACGCGTAAGCGGCAGTTTTTAACTTCTTTTACGAAGGTTCTGCGTTGTTTGATGCCATGTTTTTTCGCCAATTTGTTGAGACGGTTGATAACTTTGATAGCTAGTTTAGAATCAGTCGGATAGGTGATGTTTTTTTCCTGTACGGTGGTGTCAATCAAAACAGTGTTTTCATTGGCTTTTTTGCCGTGCAACATCACACTCATCTTAAAAATGAGTTCAAAACTTGCGACACCGATTCTTTTTCTAAAATGCACCCGTTCGGTTGCATTGCAAGGACGGGCTGGGGTGTAAGGTTGGATAACCGCAGAAGTATTGATAATACGGATTACGCTTGAACTGTAAGACCACATTCTCATCGGACAGGTTTTCCAGTTGTTTGAGCATCAGTAACCCGACCATTAAGCGTATTGGTTTTGAGGGTCTGCCGTTATCGTGGCAATAGTGTTTGCTCAATGCATCCTCGAAGACCTTCCAGTCGATGACGTTGGCTAATTGGATTAAAGGGTCTCGTGGGTCTAATTGAGAGAACAGCTCGGTGTGAAACAGATTTTGTTTCCCTGTGTTTGGGGTAGATGGAGTCAGCATAATTTTTTAACTAAAACGACCAGAAAACAACGGTTATTCTAACATAAAGCGGTTGATTTTGTTAATGGTTTTGTTTGTTTTATTGATATAAATCAAACTGTTTAGATGTTTTTAAGGGCTGACTATTTATTAATCGGGTTCAGGTTAAAAGATTTCTTTAGGAGTTTTAAAGTTAAGTTTTTCTCTTGGTCGTCGGTTAATTTTGTGTTGAATTTGTGTAATCTGTTCGTCATTTAGTGTATCAAAAGCTATTTTTTTGGGTATATACTGTCTTATGAGTTTGTTAGTGTATTCATTGAGTCCTCTTTGCCAGGAGCAATACGGATGGGCAAAGTAGAATTTAGTATCTAGGTTTTTAGCTATGTTTTGATGGTCGGCGAATTCTGTTCCATTATCAGAAGTGATCGAAAGGATATGTTTTTTATAGGGCATCAGCCTATTGACAAGTTCCTCACTTAGTCCTTTGGCTTGTTTTCCCTTAAGTAGCTTTTTTATAATGAGCATTCCTGTAGTTCTTTCCACGATGGTTAGAATGGCTCCCTTTTGCTGTCTGCCTATAATGGTATCCACTTCCCAATCCCCAAAACGTTCTTTATTGTTGATGCATTCAGGTCTTTGATCGATTGATACCCTGTTTTTAATAGTTTCAGGCTTACCTACAGGTCTTTTTCTATGTTTGAGTTGATGGCGTACATGTTTGTAATAATGGCCACCAGCAGCTTTATCGTCCCTGATATATTGATAGCTACGTTCATGTGAAACCATGGGCATCTGCTTGATTTTACAATACCCTACAAGCTACTTAGGTGACCACTGTTCTTGCAGAAGGTACTCTGTGATGAGCTTTCTTTTGTGGGTGTCAAAAGACCGAGGATTGCACTAACGTTTCTTACGCTTTGTGGAAGACAAATGTGCTTTAGATCCATGATATATCCCTGTAGGGGAACTGTTGCGCTTGCATGCTCTGTAAATGGTGGAAACCGACACATCAAGGGCTTCTGCAATGAAACTTTTATGTTTACCCGATATTAAGTAGGCTTCAATTTGATGTCTTTGATGGGCTTTGAGTTGATAATATGTTTGGCTCATATGGCAACGTTTTTAGACCTTTAACTATGTGAAACTAGCTCCACATATTTATCCTAATCTTTGCACTTACTAATTGAACTTACATTTGGCTCTATACAAAATGGGTAGTAAAGCTGAGGCGTCTAGTTGAATTAACCACTTTCCATCAAAGTAGAATACAAACTCCATTGAAAATGAGTTTTTAAGGAACGACTCTTTATTAAAATCCTATTTCAATCAATTACATTTACCAATGCTTCGGTTTAAGGGAGTCCTACACTGATAGTGATAATTAGGTCATTTTTCTTTATAATTGTTTTCTTAGGTATGAACACCCTAGTCAAAAAAAAGACTAGATAAGTCAGATTTTTTGACTCCTAAATGCTTAAACAGATGAAAAAAATAATTGTTACTCATTGTTTGATGCTGATGACTACAGCGTCTTTTGCTCAAGACACAGATACAACCTACTGGAAAGTGGGAGGTATCGGTTCTCTTACTTTTTCGCAGGTTTCGCTTACCAATTGGTCAGTGGGTGGACAAAATTCAGCAACTGTAAATTTCAATTACGGTATGTTCGCTGATTAAAATAAGGACAGGACAAAATGGGAAAATTCGCTCAATATCGCCTATGGATTGATTAAGCAGGGACTCAGAGACTTTGACAAATCGGATGATAAACTAAATATTGTTACCAAATATGGATATCAACTAAATACCAATAGCTCAAAATGGTATTTAAGTTCTTTACTGGATTTCAAGACACAATTTGATAAGAGATTCGATCCAGAAGATGACCAAACCATCATCTCGGATTTTATGGCACCAAGATACTTAATAGTAGAAACAGGAATTGATTTCTATCCTAATGATTTTTTAAGTTTTTCATATACTCCTATTTGCGGGAAAATTCACTTTTGTTACTGTTCAAGAGTTGGCAGACCGTGGAGACTATGGCGTGGACCCGGCCACTTTTGATAACCAGGGTAACAAACTGACAGATGGCAAGAACTCACGAGCTGAATTAGGATCTTTTTTTAGAGCGAAGTACTTGAAGGGGAATTTCGAAAGCAGATTGGAACTTTTCACCAATTATCTAGTCGTTCCTTAAAAACTCATTTTCAATAGAGTTTGTATTCTACTTTGATGGAAAGAGGTTAATTCAACTAGACGCCTCAGCTTTACTACCCATTTTGTATAGAGCCAAAGAGCATTTACTCTTAGTTTTTTCATCAATTTCTTGTAGTTAAACCCACAGGCTGCCATGATGAAGTTTATTTTATCTCCTGTTTTCCCTTTTAGGTAATTGCTAGCTGCTCGATGATCTTGCTTCAAGTGTCCGATGATTGGCTCTATGGCTGCTCTACGTCTACAGTGCTTTCGTTTTCTCTGTTTTTCATAGGTATTGTCTCTTTTTAATGGGTTGGATGGTCGAATGATGGAGGTGTTCTCAACTGTGTTAGTCCCTTTGTACCCCCTATCTACTGTGGCGGTTTTCGGGTAGTTACCAGTCAGTAGTTGTGTTTGCTTCAATACAGCATCTAGCGTATGTCCATCATAAATATTCTCTTCAAAAGTCATCGCACCTACGATGATACCCGTATTTTGTGTCAATACTACTGATGCCTTACAGCCATATTCATATTTCTTATGTGCCTTCCCTTTTGCGATGCAATACACATCAGGTTCATGTAAACTGTAAATTTTATTCTTACTGAACTTCTCTTGTGTAAGTACTCGTTTGAACAGTGCCAGTGTTACTTCTTTTTGCTGATGTGGTAATTTCCTGTCTAATTCTCTGACTAACCGACCAGCAATGGTTTTGAGTTTGCGCTTCGCTGCATTTGCTTTCTTCCTTCTTTTAGGGTGAGTCCCATTGTAGGTGTCTCTGACAAGGTTTTTGGTTGTCCTAACGTAGCTGCGTCGTAGGTTAATCCCTTCTTTCTTGGCTATAGAAATACAGCTGTCAACAATCTTTTTATGAAGTTTTGCATCTGTGGGATAGGTGATACTCTTTTCCTGGACAGTAGTATCTACACTTACATGCTTGTCCTTAGCATCCTTGCCGTGTAGCTCAATTGATTGTTTCAATATCTTCTCTACCCCTTCTTCTCCAATCCTCTTCCTGAAATGTACCAAATCTGTTGCCGCACAGGGTTGCCCCCATTGCAAAGAATCAAAGCCTCCAAAATATTGAAAATATGGATTCATTTCCCACCGTTGTTCCACCAATACCTCATCTGATAAATTGTAAATAGATTTTAATATCAACAAGGAGACCATCAAACGAATAGAATGAGCTGGACGACCTACATTTGAATAAAGCGAACCAAACGCTTCTTCAAAATATGACCATGCTATCTGGTGGCTCAACAAATAAAGCTCTTGCCTGGAATTGAGTTGTTCAGTTAAGGTAGGTGATAAAAAATTAAGTTGATTTCTATTCGACTTTTTTGACTGCATTTGACAAGGTTTTGATTGATATTATAACTATTCCTTGTCATTTTATACAGCAATAATCGTGCTAAAACCCTCCCTGAAAGGAGATAAGCATAATTAATGTTGATTCTTTAGGGCTGACTATCTAGAAAATTTCGGAAATGTAGATGTGAATTGGCAAAATGCTTTGCTTGTGAACCTGACTCAAGTGCTTTCTGCGAATTTCTTCACCCAGCTTCTTTATGATGATGATATTAAAATTGGAGCAGACGATAATGGAGATGGAACAATTGAAAATAACGAAATAAAACCCAGGACTCAGTTTAAAAGTGTTATTGGAGTTGGTCTTTCCTATCAATTTGGAGCTAAAACGGAATAACTCGAGGGCACCACTAGTAACTGATTTTTTTCGTGAGTGCAAGGCAGTCCCACACGAAAACCCGCAGTATATATAGCATACATGAGGATTTGAGTATGGGATTGACACCGAAATAGCGGAAAAAGGCAGTTATACCAATTTGATTATAAAATATTACATAACTAAATTGAATTATTCTTTGTTTGAATGAGGCAAAAAATATAGGCATAGCCATCGCTACGGTGCTAGTTTTTAACCACTTTCCTTGTCATACGATCGTGTAAGTTCAATTAGTAAGTGCAAAGATTAGGATAAATATGTGGAGCTAGTTTCACATATTTAAAGGTCTAAACACTTTGCCATATGAGCCAAACATATTAGCAACTCAAAGACCATCAAAGACATCAACTTGAAGCCTACTTAAAATCGGGTAAACGTAAAAGTTTCATTGCAGAAGCCCTTGCTGTGTCGGTTTCCACCATTTACAGAGCATGCAAGCGCAACAGTTCCCCTACAGGGATCTATCATGGATCTAAAGCACATTTGTCTTCCACAAAGCGTAAGCAACGTTATTGCAATCCTCGGTCTTTTGACACCTACAAAAGAAAGCTCATCAAAGAATACCTTCTGCAAGAACAGTGGTCACCTAAGCAGATTCCCATGGTTTCACATGAACGTATCTATCAATATATCAGGGACGATAAAGCTGCTGGTGGACAGTATTACAAACATTTACGCCATCAACTCAAACATAGAAAAAGGTCTGTAGGTAAGCCTGTAACTAGTAAAAACAGGGTATCAATCGATCAAAGACCTGAATGCATCAACAATAAAGAACGCTTTGGGGACTGGGAAGTGGATACCATTATAGGCAGACAGCAAAAGGGAGCCATGCTGACCATCGTGGAAAGAACTACAGGAATGCTCATTATAAAAAAGCTACCTAAGGGAAAGCAAGCCAAAGGACTAAGTAAGGAACTTATCAATAGGATGATGCCCTATAAAAAACATATCCTTTCGATCACTTCTGATAATGGAACAGAATTCGCCGACCATCAAAACATAGCTAAAAACCTAGATACTAAATTCTACTTTTCCCATCCGTATTGCTCCTGGCAAAGAGGACTCAATGAATACACTAACAAACTCATAAGACAGTATATACCCAAAAAAATAGCTTTTGATACGCTAACTGACGAACAGATTACACAAATTCAACACAAAATTAACCGACGACCAAGAGAAAAACTTAACTTTAAAACTTCTAAAGAAATCTTTTATTGAAGTAGGCATTTAATACATAAAAGATTAGTCTATTAAAACAGTTTCATTTTCTTGATTAAACGATTGATTTACAGTAACTTAGTAGGATTATTAAAGTTAGAATAAAAATCAGATTATGGAGAAAAAGTATGAAAGCCTAACTCTTTTTGAGTTTCAGAAGAAATTTCCTGATAACGACAGTTGTCAAAACTTCCTAGCCGAAATGAAATGGCCAGATGGATTTAAATGTGAAAAGTGTCAAAACAACAAGTATTGCAGAGGGAAATTATTCCATACCCGGCAATGCACAAAATGTAGGTACCAAGCTACCCCCACAAGTGGCACTCTTTTCCACAAAGTAAAATTCCCAATGTTAAAAGCTTTTTATATCGTATACTATATGAGTACCAATAAACAAGGGATTGCATCAACAGAGCTAAGCAGAAAACTGGGGCTACGGCAAAAAACCTGTTGGCTGTTTCAACAAAAGGTAATGAAGGCAATGGTTAGCAGTGGGAAATACCCGCTAGTGGGTAAAGTAGAAGTCGATGAGACCGTTGTAGGGCAACAGGAAGAAGGCGTTGTAGGACGACAAAATAACCGAAAAAAGCAGGTTGTACTGGCTATTGAGAAGAAAGGGAAAGGAGTGAGCAGGATGTATGCCAGAGAGATTGACAATGCTGGATCCAAGCAATTGAAGCCCTTCTTCCAAGATCATATATCACCTGAGGCTACCATCAAAACCGATAACTGGAGGGGCTACATCCCCTTGAAAGAAAAATATCCTTACTTAATTCAAATCGAGAGTGGGAAGAAAGGTAAGAATTTCCCGGAATTGCACAGAACAATTATGATGTTCAAGGCATGGCTTAGAGGTATCCACCATTCAGTCGATAACCTTCAAGCATATATCGACCAATATTGCTATCGGTTCAACCGAAGCCAGATGAAAGGGGAAATATTCGATAACCTGCTAACTAAAATGGTGGTCCATCAACCATGCCCGTACAAGTGCATTCGTATTTATTAAATGCCTACTTCAAATCTTTTATCTAAATACTGCTTAGTTTTTGCACTTGATGGTTGAACCTACGGTTTCAACCCATTCACCACGCTAGACGCAGACATCTTTGACGGTCTTTCTGCATTGACAAGGCTGGATTTGGGTTTCAACCAACTCACCACGCTAGACGCAGACATCTTTGACGGTCTTTCTGCATTGACAAGGCTGGATTTGGGTTTCAACCAACTCACCACGCCAGACGCAGACATCTTTGACGGTCTTTCTATAGGGCATCTCTAAAAACTGGATATTCTCCCGATTTATTTTTATGACCTGTTTTTTTAAGATGACCTATTTTGTTCTTTTTTAGTTCATTTTTTATTCACCTGATTATCAGTTACTTATGAATTTATTCATTGCCTATCGAACGCACGTTCCCTCATAATGAAGCGGTCAATTGAATTTTTCTGCACATATTATAAGTCAGATTCATCAGACCAATGACCGTATCGGCTCTTGATTTCCCTACTTTTCTGTAATACATGCTTCCCATACTGTTCTCCATGAAACCAAAAACATGCTCCACTCTTACGCGTACTTTTGATTTTCTTGTATTACTTTCCTTTTGTGTATCGGTCAACGGCTTGTTTTTGTAGCCCTTCTCATGTATTTGATCTTTAACCTGATGTTTTTCGAGTATTTCTTGCTGGTCTGCATAAGCACTGTCGGCATACAATTCCTGTGCTTTGTCTTGTTTTTTGTCCAACAGGGCATCAAGAGCCTGTGAATCATGTACCGCTGCATCGGTAATTTCATAGCGTTCTATCAATTTGCTACCTGCATCAACCTTGGCGTGATTTTTATACCCATAATAATTCTGATTATTTTTCTTTGTCCAACGTGCATCAATGTCCTTTTGACGCTTTTTATTGGGTTCATCTGTCCATAGACCTTCTCCCTTACCCTCTTTTATTTGTTGGTTTTTCTCCCTGCTGTTGCGTTGGCGTGGGGCTTCTACAAAAGAGGCATCTATTATTTTGCCTTCATTGACCATAAGCCCTAACTTTTCCAATTGACTCTGAAATAGCTCGAAAAGAGATTTTACTAAATTCAAGTCGGTCAGACGTTCACTAAACAACCATATCGTGTTGCTATCTGGTATGTCATCTGCAATGGTGAGGTTGAGAAATCTCATAAAACTCATCCTGTCATTGATTTGATATTCTGCTTGATCATCAGAGAGGTTATAATATCGCTGAAGAATCAATATCTTGAACATTAACACATAATCATATGGGGGACGTCCTCCCTTTCCTTGTGACTCTTTGATCAGGTGCTTTTCCAGTAAAGAACGGAAAATTTCAAAATCAATTCCACCGTTTAATCGTTGCAGGGGATCTCCCAACTGGCTCAGTTTGGACAAACGAATGTCTTGATCAAAAAAACCGTAATCTCTGTGACGTTTAAATTGTTTCATTTCCAAGTCTAACTCTTTTAGCTCAAAAAACATACTAACACAGCTGTTTTAGTTTTTAGAGATGCCCTATAATGGTATCCACTTCCCAATCCCCAAAGCGTTCTTTATTATTGATGCATTCAGGTCTTTGATCGATTGATACCCTATTTTTAATAGGTACAGGCTTACCTACAGGTCTTTTTCTATGTTTGAGTTGATGGCGTAAATGTTTGTAATACTGGCCTCCAGCAGCTTTATCGTCCCTGATATATGGATAGCTACGTTCATGTGAAACCATGGGAATCTGCTTGATCTTACCATACCCTACAAGTTGCTTAGGTGACCACTGTTCTTGCAGAAGGTATTCTTTGATGAGCTTTCTTTTGTGGGTGTCAAAAGACCGAGGCTTGCACTAACGTTGCTTACGCTTTGTGGAAGACAAATGTGCTTTAGCTGCATGATAGATCCCTTTAGGGGAATTGTTGCGCTTGCATGCTCTGTAAATGGTGGAACCCGACACATCAAGGGCTTCTGCAATGAAACTTTTACTCTTACCCGATTTTAAGTAGGCTTCAATTTGATGTCTTTGATGGGCTTTGAGTTGATAATATGTTTGGCTCATATGGCAAAGTGTTTAGACCTTTAAATATGGGGAAATAGCTCCACATATTTATCCTACATCTTTGCACTTACTAATTGAACTTACAATGTCCAATGCGGTAAAAGACAACAAAAAGTGAGAAGGAACAGCAAGCAATAGATCTGTTCAGACCTATTGGAGAGCAAGAATCTCAAGATTCCAGCATCAACAGGTTCAGTGTTGCCTTTTGCAACGGTTTTGACTGTAGCGACATGGTTATTGTTCAACGACTCCTGTAAAGACGGGAAAAAATGTTTTTCTGATGAAAAAATGCTGATTTTTCGTTGATAAACCCTGATTTTTCAATAAAAAAATGGATGTCTTTTAATTTTTTTGATTCTAGGCAAGCGAATACGCTAAAAAAGAGGTGCATCCACCAGACAAGAACACTTGATTCTTTACGCTGGAAATCAGTAATCATCAATTTGCTGTTAGTTGAGGAAAGCTGTTGAATTTCAGATAGGATCAAGGTTAAATTTTGAGTCGTAAAACAATCCAAAAAGAATGGACAGATGACAACCTCAAATTGTTTCTGAAACATGTACCCTATAAAATCTGATCGTATGAATTCTACAGGACTCTGACAGTTCCTGCCTTCCGCTTTCTGGATCATAGCACTGGATTTATCTAAAAAAACAATCTCCCTGCATCGTGGCATTGCCTCCAGTAGTTCTCCTGTCCCTCCTCCTAAAATGAGTACGCTGTCGGTTGAATTCACCGTGTCTAAAAAATGATTGGTTGCACATCGGATTTCAGAGCCAAAAATTAAGCGGACGAACTGGTCGTAAAAAGGGGCTACAAAGTCAAAGTTATTTACAGCCATGCCGACAAAATGGGCAAAATAAAAATGCCATCACCAATAGCCCTGTATCGGTGGTCAATGTGGAATATTTCAGGTCTAATCACCATTGATGCCAAGATTAACACTGCCAGCAAAGCATAGGATGAATAAAAAATATGTTGTTGAAATCCAGAAAAGGTAACCGCAAAGCCAAAAGCAGTCAGTACAAGTATTATTTTCTCCAATCTGGGCTTACCCAGTTGGGTCGCAATGGAATGAAAATCATCTTTTCTATCCTCATCTATTTCAAACCAGCTGAAAATCAGGAGGTTCAAAAATGTCAAGGTAAAAAGTAAGATGAAAGGATAGACCTCAAAGGACTTTGAAAGTGAAATGGGTGCAATCAGGATTCCCATAGCATACATAAGAGCGACATATAATTCCTTAAGCCCTATTAGCGAAAGCCTCCGTTGAATGATCAGATAAAGCACACAAAAGACAGCGAGTACGCCCCCTCCCACAATTATTTCAATCGGAAGAAAGAAAGTCACTACCGCACACAAAGCAAGGACAACTGCAACCGTAGCGTACAGTATTTTGCTGTGCCTCCTATGAAGTAGGTAACGTTCTCTTTTAGAAGAACTTGCCATTTTCGCATCTCTAAGATGATCAACTGTGTATGTCAGCCAGACACTAGAAGCCAGCAAAAAATACACTGACCACTGGATGGTCACTTCGTAAGACCCTGAAAAAAACCAGAACAGTATGACTGCTCCAATTGTGACATCTATTGATAACCCTTGTAAAATCCTATACAGGTGTGCGATCATTTAAGACTAAGCCAATGCTTCTGCTCCTCCCACAATTTCGAGTATCTCTTTTGTGATGGCTGCCTGTCGAGTTCTATTGTAGCTAAGTCTAAGGTCTTTGAGTAATTCATCAGCATTTTCAGTCGCCTTATCCATGGCAGTCATCCTAGCTCCATGTTCTGAAGCATTCGACTCCAGCAGGGCTTTATAAAACTGAGCCTTCAGGGAATGAGGAATTAACTCATTAGAAATAAATGCTGTGGACGGTTCATAGATGTATTCTGTTGAAGGCACTGCATCCGCTACTCCAAGTTCTTGGAAGGGCAGAAATTGTTCATTTTGAACTACCTGGGTAGCCACATTCTTGAATTCATTATAGATAATTTCTACGCAATCATAACGACCTTCTTCGAAAGAGGTTATTACGAACTCTGCCACTTTTCTCGCTTCATCAAAGTTCAATTTTTCAAAAAGCTCATAAAAAGCATCATTTACTAGGTATCTTCTCTTCTTGAAATACTCATAAGACCTTTTGCCAATAGGGAGAATTTCTAATCCCCCATCTTGTTCTACTTGGCTGTATTTCTCAGCAGTAAGGGCTTTCACATACTTAAATACACTACTGTTGAACGCTCCACACAATCCTCTGTCAGAAGAAATAACAATCAATAAAACGCTCGAAATTTTCCTTTCTACAGCGTACGGACTGTTTAAATGGTCCCTCCCCGAGGCAGGCACATGTTGAATGATTTCGGAGAGTTTCTGGGAATATGGTCTCATTTGAGTAATTTTTTCTTGTGCTTTTCTCAACTTAGCGGCAGCCACCATTTTCATTGCTTTGGTGATCTGCTGTGTCGACATCACAGAATTAATCCTTCCTTTTACCTCTTTAAGATTGGCCATCAGCTACTATCTAATGCTGTTTATGTTGTTAGTTATGTCTGGAAGCAATATCCCTAGCAATTTCTTCTAGGCTACTTGTTGCTTCTTCGGACAGCTTACCTACTTTCAATGCCTTTAGCGCATCTTTTCCATGACTTCTCATTGCCTCTATAAAATCTGATTCGAAGGCTTTCGCTTTGCTTACTGGCACTTTATCTAAAAAACCCTTGGTGGAGGCATAAATGATAGCAACCTGCTCTTCAACGGGGACTGGTGAAAATTGTGGTTGTTTCAAAATTTCCTGATTTTTCCTTCCTCTGTCAATTGTTCTTTGTGTGGTCACGTCTAAATCAGACCCGAATTTTGCAAAAGCTTCCAATTCACGGAACTGCGCCTGATCCAACTTTAGTGTACCTGCTACCTTCTTCATTGTTTTAATCTGGGCTGAACCCCCCACCCTAGATACAGAGATACCAACATTAATCGCAGGTCTGATCCCTGAATTAAACAGATTCGTCTCCAAGAAAATCTGACCGTCTGTAATCGAAATTACATTCGTGGGTATATAAGCCGAAACATCTCCAGCCTGGGTTTCAATGATTGGCAACGCCGTTAGTGAGCCACCACCTTTTACCTTATCTTTCAAAGAAGGAGGAAGGTCGTTCATCTGCTTGGCTATGGAATCATCTCCAATAACTTTTGCCGCCCTTTCGAGTAATCTTGAATGAAGATAAAATACATCACCAGGGTATGCTTCCCGTCCCGGGGGTCTTCTTAGTAAAAGGGAAACTTCTCTGTAAGAAACTGCTTGTTTAGACAGGTCATCATACACAACCAATGCTGGGCGACCCGTATCTCTAAAAAATTCTCCAATTGCCGCACCAGTAAACGGCGCAAAAAATTGCATAGGAGCAGGGTAGGATGCGGAAGCATTCACAATAACCGTGTAGTCCATAGCCCCCGCTTTTTCTAGCTGAGCAACGATACCCGCAACGGTAGATGCTTTTTGACCAATGGCTACATAAATGCAATAAACAGGCTCTCCCTTGTCGTAAAATTCCTTTTGATTGATAATCGTATCAATAACTACTGCGGTTTTTCCTGTTTGTCTGTCTCCGATGATCAACTCTCTCTGACCTCTGCCAATCGGGATCATGGAATCAATGGCAGTGATTCCTGTCTGAAGAGGTTCACTAACTGGCTCACGATAGATTACACCGGGGGCTTTTCTTTCCAGTGGCATCTCGAAAGTGTCGCCTGCAATGTCTCCTTTTCCATCAATGGGCATTCCTAGGGTATCTACTACTCTTCCACACATTCCATCACCAACTTTAATCGAGCCAATTTTCTTGGTTCTCTTCACTGTATCTCCCTCCATCACATCGCTGGAATCACCAAGGAGTACTGCTCCAACATTATCTTCTTCAAGATTTAATACGAGCGCATTCAGCCCGCTTTCAAATGCTAAAAGTTCACCCGCCTGGGCATTTGACAGACCGTATATCCTAGCCACACCATCACCAACTTGCAATACCGTACCAATTTCTTCAAGTTCTGCTTCGGATTTGTGATTTGAAAGTTGCTCCCTTAAAAGTGCTGAAACCTCATCTGGTCTTATCTGTGCCATAATTTTATTACTCCTTCAGCCAGTTGGCTGATTATTTTTCTTGAAGTGCTAGTTTAATGTTTTTCAACTGACCGCTTACACTTTGGTCAATTTGTTTATCCCCCGCTTTTAAGACATAACCTCCAATAATTGCAGGATTAATTTTCTTGTTCAGAAGTGGCTTTTTACCAAGTAGATCTTGGGACATTTTCTCAAATCCCCTGACTTGTTCAGCATTCAATTCGATACTTGAAGTAACTGATACTTCTTCTAGCCCTTTGCTAAGATTATACTGATGAATAAATTCCTTCGCTATATCATCTAAGAGATTTTCTCTATTCTTTCTTGCAATCAAGTCAAATGCCTGAAGGGTTAACTCATTCATCTTACCCTCGAATAGCTTTTTAAGAATATCCGCTTTTTTCAAATGGGGAATTATCGGACTCTTGAGCATCAGGGACAAATCTCTGTTTTCATTGCAAATACCTGTGAAGACCTGCATATCTTCCTTTACTTCGTCCAGCACTTTTTTCTCCTCTGCCAGTGCAAGTATTGGCTTTGCATACCGGGAAGCTACCCTTGACACTAACATGCTAGTTTATTTCAATTTCCTTGATGAATTTATCAACTAATGCTTTCTGTGACTTACCATCTGATAGTTTCTCTCTCAATATCTTCTCCGCTACCTCGATAGATAAACTGGCTACCAATTCCTTAATTTCTTTTACCGCCACCCGTCTCTCTCCTTCAATAGCTTCTCGAGCATCATGAATCATCTGTTGAGTAATATTGGAAGTTTCCGCTTTTGCGTGTTCAACAACATGACTAGCTTCTTCTCTGGCATCTTTTAAGAGTTGATCTCTTTCAACTCTTGCTTCTTGCAAAAGATATTCGTTATCAGACCTAATCTGCTCCATTTCTTTTTTTGCATTATCTGCTGCTCTTAGCGCATCTTCTATTTGATGCTCCCGGGTTTTAAGAGCCGAAATGATCGGTTTCCATACGAACAGGGCTAGGACAGCAAAAACAATTAAAAAAACAACTGTTTGCCAAAAAACGAGACCTATATCTGGAGTTACTAATTCCACTTTATGTCAATTTCAGATTAAAATTCAAAAAATTCCTGATCTTGGCACCGAATGTGAACAAGATCAGGAGGTCGGCATTAAATACCTGCGTTAGTAGCAAGAAATCCAATTACCGCAGCGAATAATGCAACACCTTCTATCAAGGATGCTGAAATAATCATTGCTGTCTGGATTTTCCCACTTGCTTCTGGTTGCCTAGCAATACCTTCAGTTGCTCCTTTACCGATCAGCCCGATACCCAACCCTGCTCCTAGTACTGCCAAACCCGCTCCAATTGCTCCCATTTTTATTTAATTTATAGGTTAAAAAAAATTAATGTTCTTTTTCCACAGCAGCACCGAAGTACATAGCCGATAGAAGTGTAAATACATACGCTTGCAAGAGTACCACAAATAGTTCCAATAAACTCATTACAGCGGCAAATAAGGCTGACACGATACCTACACCTATGCTTTCCGTAATGAATCCCAAACTAAGAATACTTAAAATGATAATGTGACCTGCAGTGATGTTTGCAAAAAGTCGTACCATCAAAGAGAAAGGTTTGGTGAATATTCCTATAATCTCAATTGGAAACAAGATGAGATATAAGAGGAATTTTGATCCCCAACTCATTGAATTGCCCAGTGGATCTACCATGTGCAACCAATAGGTTTTTTTGCCTGAAACAAGTGTTATTAGCAAGCTGAATACTGCCAAAACAAGGGTGACAGCAATGTTTCCTGTCAGGTTGGCGGCTGCTGGCAAAAGTCCCAGTAGGTTTCCAAACCATATAAAAAAGAACAATGTCAACAGATATGGTAAAAATCTTTCATGCTGAGACCCAAGATTCGGCTTCACAATGTCATCTCTAACAAAAACTATAATCGGTTCAAAAAAGGATTGAATGCCTCTTGGTGTTCGTCCAACATTTTTCTTATATCCTCTTGCTACTGCAAAAAATATCAACAACAAAATTGCTGAATTCAAAAACAGGAATAACACATTCTTTGTAATAGAAAAGTCCATCACATGCTCACCGCTTTCAAGAGTAATGTGATCGTGATCCATCACATATCCATGGTAAGGAACTGGATGATGCTGTGTGTCATAAAAATTCGCTGATGAGAAACAATCCAGTCCCTTACTGTCTGAATAAATAATTATTGGAAGTGGGATGGTAAGACCATGATAAATTTCCCAAGAATGAGAGTCTTGGATATGATGATTGATCCATGCCCCTGGGTCAAATTTTTCATCTCCTTTTTCGCCCCCTGCCATCGAAACCTCTGTGAAAATCAGCGTGAAAAATGCTGATAAAATGCTGATTTTCAAGAAGCCAAGATGTGGGCTGTAGGTTCGTCGACTCATTGCAAAAAAATCTTTGCCTCTAATTTCGTCGCAAGGTAGCCAATACCATTAGTAATTCAAATACTAAATACACCAAATACACAACGGAAAATTGGATCGCCAAAGCAGGTAGCTGATCACCCGCTAAAAAAGAAAGTAAGAGCAGTAAAAAAAGTCCTGTTATAAGCCTAAATCCTATGCTCCCCAATGCATACATGACAAAACTTGACGAATCTCTTTCTCCTTGTCTAAGCATCCATGAAATTGGGAAAGACTGCATGAAGAAGAAAACAATTATTAGGGGAATTTTTTGATGTAAAAAAACAACATGAAGGGCATCAAGAAGATAATAGCCCAATAACAGAATGGCAGATATAACTGATGTCCCCACCAAATACCTCCTCATTTCACTACTTTTTTCAGTAAAAAATAAATAGTCCCACCGATCGCCAAAAGAATACCAATAAACAGTGGCCAATACGCATCGGCAGAAAATCGAGTACTGAATTCCAACCCTCCCCAAATACATACTATATTGAAGACGACTAGTTCAAGTGCTACACCATAAAGTTTAAGATATGAGTTTGGTTGCTCATTACGCTTTGAGGACTTGCCTTTCCTCATGAGTTTCGGACTTTCCAATTTTTATTTCCTTGCTCTTTACGCCCATTTTACACTTCCCATTAAAGGTAGCACCTGACTCAACTAACAATTTATTCGTTGTTAAATCTCCGTCAATTCTTGCTGTAGGTTTTAATACCAGCTGTTCCGCTACTTCTATAGTGCCTACAATGTGACCTGCTATTTCAGCATTTTGTGCCAAAATAGTTCCTTCAACATGGGAAGATTGCCCAAACGCTGCTTTGGATTTTGTTTTTATATCTCCTACAACGCTACCTTCTACTCTTATGTTTCCGAAAGTTTCTACGTTTCCTCGAACAACGGTCCCTTTACCAATTATATTGCTGGAGTTGCTCAATTCTACTACTTCCTTATGGTTTTTATTCAACATATTTATTAAGTTCTTTAAAATGCTGCGTATTCTTGTGGATTGACAGGGTTCCCATTGAGCCATAATTCAAAATGCAAATGCGGTCCAGAGGTGAGTTCTCCTGTATTTCCAATTGTCGCGATTACTTCACCAACAGCCACAAAACTACCAACATTTTTAAATAGTTCCGAATTATGCTTGTAGACAGAAACTAAGCTCCCTGCATGCTGTACAACTACGACATAGCCTCCGTCCAGTGTCCACGACGACATTATTACTACTCCGTCCGCTACACAACGGACAGGTTCATTCTCTTTAGCCACAAGGTCAATCCCATAATGGTCTCTTCGAGGAT
The DNA here is from genome assembly GCA_965261215.1 of Ekhidna sp. GTDB lineage: Bacteria > Bacteroidota > Bacteroidia > Cytophagales > Cyclobacteriaceae > Ekhidna. The sequence goes on along the minus strand of CBDHDT010000193.1, from coordinate 4,172,652 downwards.
CAAATCCGTCGGTCACTATTCCGTCCAGAGGACTGAAAAGATATGTGTCTCTTCGCTCATAAGAAGACATCGAGACATCAATTGACAAATTGGCGAATTCTGTTCCTTCAAATTCTGCTCTAAATTGAGAATCAATGGGCTGAATAGATTCTGGTATATCAACAGACTGAGAGTTAATCTCGGCATTTACTTCTATTTCATCGTTTGGTGCTTCCCCTGACAAAATCTTTCTGATATTCTCAATATAAATATCTTTATCATTCACGTCTTCCTCAAGGGAATCCATCTTCATGGATAGCTCTAAGACTTGACGATTTGCTATCGTTTGAATGTGCCTTGGATCCAACCTTTGAGCCAGCAATACGGTCACTATATAAACGGCTAGTGAAAGAAGTAGCAAGCCAATAACAAAGGCTAATAAAAACAAACGGACATAATTAAAATTAAATGTTGTTTTTTCAGAAAAATTTTCTTCATTCCTTATAATAAGCAAATACCTATTCGTCAGCCAATTACTCAGCGTTTTACGTGCTGCCATTCGTCCTTTTAAAAATCTACGTACAAATTTATGCAATCCAACCATGTTTTATCTTTACACCAAAAAAGCTACTGGGTCGTTTATTTTTTTGATTAGCTAGTTATAATTTTGAAGAAAGCATTTTATTTTTTTATTCTCACATCTATGGTTGCCTGTGCTCCATACAGGAAGAACCCGTTAAGTAGTTCTTTCCATAATATGACGGCTCACTATAACTCATACTTCATAGCAAAAGAAAGAATTATGGAAATTGAGCAGGCTATTTTTGACGGGTATCAATGGAACTACAACAAAACACTCCCCGTTTATCCTCAGTTTGATTCAACACAATCCGCTACACTTAAAGATCAAATTGAAGACTGCATTCAAAAGTCCTCTATTTCAATACAGAGACATCCCGGATCCAAATGGGAGGATGACAGTTATATTTTGGTAGGAAAAGCTAGGTATTACGCAATGGAGTTTCCTGACGCAATTGAAACGTTTAAGTACGTAAATACAAAAAGTAAGAATAATCAATCAAGACATGAAGCGTTAGTTGAGTTGATTCGAACGTTCACTGACTTCAACGAATACAACAATGCCATTGCTGTTAGTGATTACGTGGAAAAAGAAGATTTGAATCTTAGAAATAAGAGAGTGTATCACTTGAATGTAGCCTATCTTCACCAGAAACGAGGCGATGAGGATAAAATGGTTGAGCATCTTGTTAAGGCAGAAGAGCTACTAAACAAGCAGCCAGATAAAGCTAGGATCAACTTTATAATTGGGCAAACTTATCATTCCCTTGGGTTTGAAAGTGAAGCATTCAGATACTATAAAAATGTACTCAGAAGCAAGCCAAATTACAAGCTTGAGTTTTATGCAAAACTTTGCATGGCTCAGGTAACGGAATTAGCAAATGCCAATGACCTCAAAAAGATTCAAAGATATTTTACCCTCCTACTGAAAGACACAAAAAATGAAGAATATAAAGATAAAATCCACTATGAATTAGCAGGATTTGAATTGACTAATGGAAATATAGATGAAGCCATTTTTAATTACCAGCTCTCCGTGAAAGAGAGTAAAAACAACCAACGCCAAAAAGCATATTCCTATTTGAAACTCGGAGAGATTTACTATGATAGTCTTAAAGATTTCACATTAGCGAAAAGCTACTATGATAGTACGGTCAGCACACTTCCCACAGATGAAGAAAATTATCCAGCCATCAAAAACAGACAGGAAATACTTGCAGACTTTGTTACACAAGTAGAAATAATAAACAAAAATGATAGCCTATTAAGCCTTTCCATTTTACCTATGGATTCATTACTTGCTCTTGCGGTTTCCAAAATACAGCTTGAAAAAGCAAAAGACGAGGAAAGAAAAGCAAAGGAAAAAAAAGTAGCGACCAGACATCAAAATAATGATTCGAACAACGAGAATACCATTACAACGGATACAGAAAATTCAATTTGGTACTTTAGCAACAACAACGCATTAAGTAAAGGCAGGAGTGAGTTTGCCAGAAAATGGGGAAATATAATATTAGAAGATAATTGGCGTAGAAAAAACAAACGCTCAAATGCCATCTCAACAACATCCGATATCAAAGAAAGCTCTCAAAAAACTCCATCAATTGACGATGAAGAGATTGATATAACCAAACAAGCAGAAAGCCTTTTATCTGAAATCCCCACTAAGGAAGAGCAAAAGATTAAGCTATTATCAGAAATTGAAGATGCATACTACCAACTTGGGAACATTTACAACTTAAGACTCGAAGAAGATGAAAATGCCGCTGGCTCTTTTGAAACGTTGCTGAATCGCTTTCCCAAAACAGAATACAAGCCAGAAGTCCTGTATCAATTGTTTCTTATTTACAAATCAATAGACCTAGTAAAATCAACAGAAAAGGGGATGCTTCTAAAGCAAAAATTTCCAGAAACGATCTATGCTAAGCTAATGGAAAATCCGAACTATAGGGAAGAAAGCTTTGCTACAGGCGAACGGCTTAAAAAATTGTACCGAAATCTTTATCTACAATACGAAACGGGAAATTATGATGAAGTTATTTTCTCATCAGACAGTGTGCTTAGAATTAGTGCCGATAATGAATTCAGTGATAACATAAGGCTCCTGCAAATTCTTGCTATTGGGAAAAAAGAGGGGGACAGAAAATATCAATATGAAATTGGGAATTTCTTCAAAGAATACCCAGAAAGTGAACTGATTTCCTATGCAAGTTCGTTGCTAAAAGCTGCTGAGGATTTTCAACAAAACAGATACAATAGTGCCAGCGCAAGATTCATTGAAGATTTCAACCAAAAGCATTTTTTCGTCCTAGTCTATGATATCAAAGAATCACTGACTTCCAGGATGTCGTCCTTAATCGAAAAGTTTCTTCAGGAAAACAATTTTTCCAATCTTAAAACAGGAACCCTCATTCTAAATCAAACAAAATCCATGTTACTTGTTAATGAGTTTCCAGGAAAAGCCACTGCAACAGGTTTTTCCAGCTTATTTCAAGACAATGTTTCTCTCTCTGATGCATTTCAAGGACAAAAAATAGATGCCTTTGTAATTACTGAGGATAACTTTGATATCCTTTACAAGACTAAAAATGTATCTGCATATTTGAATTTCTTTGAAAAGCATTATAAATGAATCAAAAACTTCTTAAATATGGGGTAAAAATCGTTTGGATTGGGTTTCTCTCTGCAGTTGTAGGAATACCTTCTATTTTTTTACTCGTAAAAAATGATGCCTTCGGATGGTTTGGCGGGCTTCCAAGTTTACGGGCTTTGGAAAGACCAGATCCAGATTTTTCATCAGAACTTATGAGTGCCGACGGGATTTCCTTAGGCAAATATTTTAGGAAAAATAGAACCCCTATCTCTTACGAAGAACTATCCCCTGAATTGGTAAGTACTTTACTCGTAACTGAAGATATCAGGTTTAAAAATCATTCAGGAATAGATGTGAGAAGTCTGGTAAGAGCTATTTTCGGAAAATTGACTTTTACTTTTCAAGGGGGAGGGAGTACTATAACAATGCAATTAGCCGAGAATCTATACAAAACTAATAGCACAAAAAGGGGGTCCCTTTATAAATATCCCTTCTGGGGTCAGATCATAACCAAAATTAAGGAGTGGATCATAGCAGTTCAATTAGAACGATCTTACACTAAGGAAGAAATCTTAGCTACATATCTAAACACTATTGAATTTGGTAGCAACTCCTATGGTATAAAAGTAGCTGCCAAAACTTTTTTTAACAAAGTTCCTGCTCAATTAAATTATTTGGAATCGGCAGTCTTAGTTGGTGCCATCAATGCGCCTACACGATGGAGTCCAGTTTCACACCCCGATAATGCACTACGGAAAAGAACGGAAATACTATGGAACCTTACTAAGTACGGTTTGATAAATAGAGAGACCTATGACACGTTAAATGCAACCCCCATTGAGCTATCCTATAAAGTTGATAATCAGAACAAAGGATTAGCCACTTATTTGAGAACTAGGGCAAGGATCTTTTTGATCGCTTGGGCTACAGAAAATGGGTATGATCTTTTTGATGATGGCTTAAAAATTTACACCACGATAGATAGCAAACTTCAGCAACATGCTGAAGAAGCCGTGGAAGAACACATGAACTCTCTACAGCGAATTTTCAACAGGCATTGGGGGGGGAGAAATCCATGGATAAATGCCAGAAACAATGAAATTAAAGGATTTCTGGCGACAACCATAAAACGTACCGACGTATATAAGAATCTTTCAAGGCACTTTGGGGACCAACAAGATTCCATTGAATATTATCTGAGTATAAAAAAGCCGATGAAAGTATTTAGCTGGGAGGGAGAGAGAGATACCTTGTTCAGTTCTTATGACTCCCTAAATTACTATAAACGCTTTCTGCAAGCAGGATTTATGGCGATGAATCCAAAAAATGGACATATAAAAGCTTGGGTAGGGGGTATAAATCATAAGTATTTCAAATTCGATCACGTCCAGCAAGGCAAACGTCAACCAGGCTCAACATTCAAGCCAATCTTATATACGAAAGCGATTCAGCTCAATTATTCCCCCTGTATTACTGCAGTGGATGTACCGATCACCATTGATCTTCCAAACCAAGACCCGCCAACCTGGAGTCCAGACAATGCTGAAGGAAGATTTAGTGGCAGAGTAATGACTATTCGTCAAGCCATGGCGAAATCTGTTAACTCAATATCAGCATGGATGATGGATAGAATTGGTCCTCAAAATGTAGTTGACATGGCGAGAGACTTAGGTATAGAAAGCAAGCTAGCAGCAGTCTATTCGCTGGCCTTGGGCAGTGGTGGAGAGGTTTCCCTATATGAGATGCTCGGAGCCTATTCAACTTTCGCCAACAAAGGCACCCATATCAAGCCGTACTATATATCAAGAATTGAAGATAAAAACGGAAACATTGTTCAACAGTTTGTCTCCGAAGAGGAAGAAGCAATAAATGAAGAAACCGCATACGTTATGTTACATATGCTTAAAGGAACTGTGGAAGAAGGAAGTGCAAGAGGGCTGAATTATGAATTAAAAGTCAATAACGAAATTGGTGCCAAAACGGGGACTACACAAAATGCTTCAGATGGATGGTTTATCGGCATTACAAAAGACCTCGTAGCTGGTGCTTGGGTGGGTGGAGATGATCGAAGTATTCGTTTTAAACATTGGACCATGGGACAGGGAGCTAGGACCGCTATGCCAATTTGGGAAAAATTTATGACGAAAGTTTACGGTGATGTATCTCTTGGATACAAAAAGGGACCTTTTGAAAGACCTTCCAAGCCATTAAGTATTGAGCTTGATTGCAACAAGTACAATCGAAATCTAAACCCATCAGATACCAGTGACGATGATACAGTTAATAAAGATGATTTCATGTAATGGAATTACAACGTTTTGACAGGGACGAATATCAAAGGCTCCCTAATAAACCAGGAATCTATAAGTTCTTTGACGGGTCAAATACTATTATTTATGTTGGGAAAGCTAAGAGTCTGAAAAAAAGGGTATCCAGCTATTTCACCAAATCCAACCTGGACAATAGGAAAACGTACCGCTTGGTCAGTGAAATAAAGCAGATCGAATTTGTACTAGTGCAGTCAGAGTTTGATGCACTCCTTCTGGAAAATAATTTGATCAAAGAAAACCAGCCCCGATATAATATTCTGCTTAAGGATGATAAGAGTTTCCCCAGTGTACGTATAACAAAAGAGAGGTTTCCCAGAATTTTCTCTACAAGAAGAATTGATCCTAAATTGGGCGAACATTTTGGTCCGTACACCAACGTGAAGGCAATGAATGGTGTTTTAGATCTGATAAGAAAATTGAATAACATCAGGACTTGCAAATACAATTTATCCGTCAATAGCATTAAGCAAAGAAAATATAAAGTTTGTCTAGAGTATCACATTGGAAATTGCCTAGGACCTTGCGAGGGATACCACATTGAGGATGACTATTTAAAAGACATTGGCAATGCTAAAAGCATTTTAAAAGGAAACATCGGAATTGTGAAAAGCAATTACAAAGAACACATGTTAAATGCCTCCTCAGCGATGAACTACGAAGTAGCTCAGAGCTACAAGAAAAAACTTGACCTCCTAGAGAAATTTCAGTCCAAAACTTTAATAGTCAATCAAAGGATCACAAATACCGATGTATTCACTATCGTAGCTGATGAAAAAAGTGCTTTCATCAACTACTTACAGATGCAGACAAGCTCAATAATCAATTCCGAAACTGTTGAGGTAAAAAGACAACTTGGAGAGACGGACCATGAAGTTTTCAGATTTTCAATCTTCGATCTTCGAAAGAAGTACAATAGCACAAACAAAGAAGTGCTTACAAATCTGGATGTCGAAGGTTGGGAGGGTGTGGAAATCACAATTCCCAAAATTGGAGATAAAAAAAAGTTGATCGAATTATCGTTAAGAAATGCTCATTTCTTTAGAAAAGAGAAAAGATCAAAGGTAATCCCTCAGCCGAATCATGAGATTTTACACCGACTAATGGACGATTTGAAACTATCAGACCTTCCCGTTCACATCGAATGTTTTGACAACTCTAATATTCAAGGTAGTAATCCAGTTGCCTCAATGGTGTGTTTCAAACATGGAAAACCCGCCAAATCCGACTATAGAAAATTCCATATTAAAACCGTAAGTGGTCCTGACGATTTTGCATCCATGAAAGAAGTGGTGGGTAGAAGATACCTGAATTTAAAAAAAGAGAGCCTCTCATATCCTAATTTGGTAGTCATTGATGGAGGAAAAGGTCAGTTAAATGCCGCTTGCGATGCTTTGATGGAGTTAGAAATATATGGTGAAATCCCAATCATAGGAATCGCTAAGAGGTTGGAAGAAATTTACTTCCCCGAAGATGAGATACCAGTCCACATAAGCAAGAGGTCCTCCTCTCTTAAGTTGATACAACAAATAAGAGATGAAGCTCATAGGTTCGCAATTACATTCCACAGACAAAAAAGGAGTAAAAAGGCAGTCACTTCTTCGTTGGACACCATCATCGGGATTGGAGAGAAGACAAGAGACAGACTAATTAAGGCATTCAAAAGTGTTAAGAGAATAAAAGAATTGAATACGGAAGAATTAGTTGAAGCCGTCGGAACGTCCAAAGCAAAGATTATTCTAAAGGCAATAAAAAAAGGAGACCTGTGACGAGCAGTCTGAAACCGTTGCAAAAGGAAGCACTGAGTTTGTTGGATTTTGAATTGTGAGATTTTTGATCTCTCACTTTGATGTTTTGATCTCCCATAGGTCTGAACAGATCTATTGCTTGCTGGTCTTCCTCACTTTTTGTTGTCTTTTACTGAATTTGTAAGCCTCCTCTAAACTGAAGCATTGGTAAATATAGTTTTTTCTGTCAAATGCATGTCTAAATTCAGACTTGGTACGGTTACTCCTCTTTGTTTGAGGAATTCTACTGGAAGGTTATACAAATTAGATTATAATATTAGTCTAATTATTATTTGTATATTTGCTTCAGTGAGAATGAAATCGAATATCGAAGTATCGGAGCGTCTTGAAACGCTTAAGGAGTTACAAGCTAAACAACGCAATATCAAGTCAGAGAAGCGTATTTTATGTTTAATTTTATTGAAGACCAATAAATTCAAGACTCAACAATTGATAGCAGATTATTTGGGTATCTGTAGACAGATGTTAGTTCTTTGGATAGCTAGGTATCGTAAATTAGGAATAGAAGGCATCTTGCTAAATGCAACAAGAGCTAAAAAGTCTAAAATTATTACCCCTGAAACTCACCAAGGATTATCAGAGAAGTTAAAAGATGCCAAGCTCTCTTTACGTGGCTATTGGGATGCCCAACAATGGGTTTTATCTCACTATGGAGTTGAAGTAAAATATCATTGGCTTAGCGCGTACATGATGAAATGCTTTAAAACAAAGCTGAAAAGCCCAAGGAAATCTCATTACAAAAAGGATGAGGAAGCCACAAAGGCTTTTTTAAAAACTTCCTACTACATTAAACGACATTAAATCAAATCTAAACAAAGGTAAGTTTGAAGATGTGAATTTATATGTTCAGGATGAGAGTAGATTTGGATTAATGACGCATTTAGGCAAATGCTTAACGGTAAAAGGAGTTAAACCGGTAGTTTCTTACCAACACAAGTTTCAAACAACCTACCTGTATGGAAGCTATTCTCCTATAAATGGAGAGAGGTTTGTTTGGGAAATTAATGGAGTAACTACCACAATCTTTGAATCATATTGAAGGCACTTCTCTGAGTATAAACCTAAAGAATATAAGCTAGTCATTATTGATAATGCTGGGTTTCATTCAACAAAAAACGAAGTGGATTTCGTTTCTTTGAAATCAAAAATTGCTGATTTTGATATTGAAACGACTAATGCTCGCGTTTCTAATGTTTTGGAAAATCCCGCAGACACAATATATGATGATTACGGCGTTTTATCCGAAATACTGAACGAAGATAAAGTGGTGAAAATCGGAAAATACTTAATTAAGGTAGACCTCCATAGTGAGCAAGTAATGGTTTTAGAAGACATCCACCAACACGAATACGACGATCTTGTATCCAATAACCCTGATAACAATAATATCATGGGTTTCAGCACAGATGATGAGGTACTGGAACTTTTAGAAAACGGCTCTACAGGAACAATAAATGCAAGAATTTCAAGTTGCGATGCTCCTAGAGCAAGTAGAGGAGACCCTGCTTCCGGGTACCCCAGCAACAGAAGTAGAAGGCGACTGGATGCAAAGATTGCTTATCAAAAAGTGGGTATCTATTTTAGTCTTGTGGCTAAAGGTAAAACCCAGAAAAGAAGATTCAGAACTTGGTGGAGAGATTACGGTGGAAGTTGTACTATCTACTACAGCTGCAGGTTTGCAGTTAGATGTGGATGGACATATAACAGGAGTGCCTCTGAAAGCGGTCTCCGTGGGAAAGTTGTTTTCAGACCCTACGAAGGATCTAAAGGGCTTGCATATTATGCTTTACACGGACAATTCCGATCCTCTCATGGTAACACGGATTTAATTATAAGTGACAATTATTAAAAACCTGATAAGGGTTGTCTATAGGGCAACCCTTATTTTTAATGCTACAACACGTATGATAAGAAAGCACCTAACATTATTTGGTTATTTTTTCCTCCTCCATTCTTCCCTTTGTGCTCAAAATCAAAAAAACATTCAATTTTATTTTTCTCCTCATATTGGAGGTGAGTGGGTCTGGTCGCGCTTCGAAAACAAAAAAGAGAACCCTCCACACATCCAGAGGACAACATTGAGGCTGTCCGCCAAGTACGGAGTAAGCCTGATGGCAGATTTCAATAGAAAAGTATCTTTAGAATTGGGATATGGATGGGGAAATGTGGGATGGGGAGTCCGATACAAGAGTCAGACGGGTGGGGCTACTTCCTCAGGCACGCTAGTCAGAAGGCTTACCTTAAAAGTAAGCAAGCCTCTGACCTCAGTAAAAATCAAAAGAAACCTGGGGGAAAACAGTATTGGTAGACTGCTCAATATTCCAGACGAGTATCAATATTGGGCCATTTTCGATATACAATTACTAGGTGGCTTTTCCTATGAAAATATCCCCTATTCCGTTGACTACGTGAGTGCTGGTAGTCTATCATCACTAAACTGGGGGACACTTGAACATAATACAGTACGCCGAAACGTGCATCCTTATGGCTCTGGGGTATTTACTGGATTTAGCCTACAGTTTTACCACTTAGGAAAGAGAAAGTTTGAACTGGGGGTGATCTTACCATAAAGGACTAAACAAACGCATTTTAGTGGATTGGGAAACGAGTATTAATGGGGTTGAATTTCCAGTATTTAGAACTTTCACAAGAGGAAGCATGATAGCCCTGTATCTAGCTTATCCAATAAAATTATTTGGAATCCAAAAAAGCCCATAACAAATGCTAAAACTCCATAAGCTAATGAGTCAGTTTACAAAGGGTTCCGAAATTAGCTAGGAGTCTGTCGGACTTAAAAGCCCAACAAAAATTAATTTGGAAAACTTAATCTAACACCACTAAAAATTTAGTTATGCCAGCCTAATCAATTTCTATTTAGCATCGCTCAAAATTTTTTCATTCCAATCTCTACTTGGGCTTTTATGAAATTCTTGATGCCTCGGGAAGTTTTGACCCTGACCAACGATTTTGGAGGTAGCATCGTGGCATATGAGTATTCTTTCCTAGATAAGGTGGTCACCAGCACTCATAACAAAAAAACAGTTATCTTTCCAGACAACGCGGTGTCTACAGCATCAGCGTACGCGTAAAAGATAATGATCTCGAATGGAGCAAGCTGACTACTAATACGCTGAGAATTGGGTAGTGAATTGTTGCAAGAAAATGAGTACGATCAATGAAAATCAGAAAAGAGTTATGCTGGGATTGTCAATTTGATAAAATACAACTGGATGAGCATAGTGATATTATTATCCAACGAACTGTTGATTTTGGTACCTGGGAGGAATTCGAAAAAGCTGTGGAATATTATGGAGAAGAATCATTTATTGATAGCTTGATGAATAACACTGAATTGAGTGAAAGAGGGGTATATTTTGCTTCACACTATTTTGGTAAAAAATTGACCGATTTCAAATGCTATATAAGGAGACAGTCCATCCCGATACATTTCAGCTTTTAACGGAGCTCTCACAAAACAGGGAACTATCAAATTTCCAATTGGTGGGGGGTACAGCACTGAGTCTTCAGCTGGGTCATAGAATAAGTACGGATTTAGATTTATTTTCAGAAAAGGATTTTGATACTGATTTGGTTAGGGGAATTTTGGATAAATATCAAGGTGTTAGATACAATCAAGAAGGAAAAAATCTGATTCGTGGATCTGTAAATAACATTAAGGTTGATTTTGCTTGTCACAAGTACAAAACGATCAAGGAAGGAATCAGGCTTAATAATATTCGCATTTCTTCTAAAGGGCATCTCTAAAAACTAAAACAGCTGTGTTAGTATGTTTTTTGAGCTAAAAGAGTTAGACTTGGAAATGAAACAATTTAAACGTCACAGAGATTACGGTTTTTTTGATCAAGACATTCGTTTGTCCAAACTGAGCCAGTTGGGAGATCCCCTGCAACGATTAAACGGTGGAATTGATTTTGAAATTTTCCGTTCTTTACTGGAAAAGCACCTGATCAAAGAGTCACAAGGAAAGGGAGGACGTCCCCCATATGATTATGTGTTAATGTTCAAGATATTGATTCTTCAGCGATATTATAACCTCTCTGATGATCAAGCAGAATATCAAATCAATGACAGGATGAGTTTTATGAGATTTCTCAACCTCACCATTGCAGATGACCTACCAGATAGCAACACGATATGGTTGTTTAGTGAACGTCTGACCGACTTGAATTTAGTAAAATCCCTTTTCGAGCTATTTCAGCGTCAATTGGAAAAGTTAGGGCTTATGGTCAATGAAGGCAAAATAATAGATGCCTCTTTTGTAGAAGCCCCACGCCAACGCAACAGCAGGGAGAAAAACCAACAAATAAAAGAGGGTAAGGGAGAAGGTCTATGGACAGATGAACCCAATAAAAAGCGTCAAAAGGACATTGATGCACGTTGGACAAAGAAAAATAATCAGCATTATTATGGGTATAAAAATCACGCCAAGGTTGATGCAGGTAGCAAATTGATAGAACGCTATGAAATTACCGATGCAGCGGTACATGATTCACAGGCACTTGATGCCCTGTTGGACAAAAAACAAGACAAAGAACAGGAATTGTATGCCGACAGTGCTTATGCAGACCAGCAAGAAATACTCGAAAAACATCAGGTTAAAGATCAAATACATGAGAAGGGCTACAAAAACAAGCCGTTGACCGATACACAAAAGGAAAGTAATACAAGAAAATCAAAAGTACGCGTAAGAGTGGAGCATGTTTTTGGTTTCATGGAGAACAGTATGGGAAGCATGTATTACAGAAAAGTAGGGAAATCAAGAGCCGATACGGTCATTGGTCTGATGAATCTGACTTATAATATGTGCAGAAAAATTCAATTGACCGCTTCATTATGAGGGAACGTGCGTTCGATAGGCAATGAATAAATTCATAAGTAACTGATAATCAGGTGAATAAAAAATGAACTAAAAAAGAACAAAATAGGTCATCTTAAAAAAACAGGTCATAAAAATAAATCGGGAGAATATCCAGTTTTTAGAGATGCCCTAAAGAGGATATAACTGCAATGAAATTTGCAGCGGTGCTTTCCAGAGCAAAAAAAAGAGATTTTATTGATCTGGCAGCCATATTAAAAGAGACGCCATTGAACCAAATGCTGGATAGCTTCAAAAGAAAGTATGATCAACATAGAATTTTTCACGTTATTAGGGCATTAGGTTATTTCAAAGATGCGGAAAATGACAATGCTCCTTTGAAAGTACTTAAAGATGATCTTAGGTGGGATAAGTCAAAGAAGATTATTTCTCAGGCTATTAAAGCTATGAATAAAAGTAGCGACATGTCTATAGGTATTTGACATACTCCCACGGTTGAAAAGGTGGTATTTTCAAAAGAACAAAGCATCTGATCTCGGTTTTTAACCTATTGAAAAAATGGAGGGGGGCATGGAAATACCCTGTATGAATCAATTTCTAAATAGACTGTTGTTGATTTTGTCCTTTCTTTTTTTTAGCGTCGCTCAAAATTTTTTCATTCCAGTCTTTACCCGGGCTTTTATGAATTAGCATTTTGTCAATGCCATATTTTTTCTTAATGTGTTTGATTGCTGGCACGATTGCTTCTGGCTTTAGTGAAAAGTTATTCGCTTGGAATGGTTCCAACTCCCGAGCGAGGTGTTTATCAACACTTTCTATGCGTATAGCTAATTCGGTAGGAGAAGTTTTTTGTGTTCCGATTGAGAATGGAAGGTTGTGAAGATGTTGTATCCAAGCCAAGTCATAATGAAATCCATGTACGTCATTATCATTTACAAGAAGGATGTCAGCTTGTTTGAGGTTAGGATCCAGCTTCTCAAGTTCGTCAGCGTATCTAGTCGAAAACCGACCTTCAGTGCTTACAAGAGCCATAGGTTCTGTGGTTTGTAGATTCTTGTAGTATGAAATCACATCTATGGCCGCTTCGCCTATGATGTAGGCTGTAGGTTTTTGTTCAGGTATTGCATACCAGAGTCCACTTTTACGCTCACCTAAAAACATGCCTTTTTTAAAAAATTCAGACTTCATATTGAAAGTCGTAATTTCTCCTTTATGATTCTTTATTGGAAAGGCATCGCCGAACAATACTTGGGCTGTCCCTTCTGTATTAGCACGTTTGAATTTTACGTGGTTAATGGAATTTTTAATGTACTCATTGTCCATTATGACATCCTCAATGGCTCGTTCTTGTTTGTAGTAACTACTTGATTGATAGCCTTCAACCTTGATTATGTCGGCAGGTGTGGATTTATCTTTGCTTGTCGTCTTGCGGGTAGGGTTGACTGTGACAGGAAGGGGCATAGCTGAATCCTGAGCAAAAGAGGTTATGTCTTTCCAATCCATCTGCTTATGTTTCCGTAAGTAATCAATTATAGTACCCTTATCTGCGCTGTCATTGGGGTTATTGTAAACGTAGTGACCGTTTGAATTCCGGCTTACCAATAGGGTAGTACTCGTTGATGATCCTTGGACATCTTTATAAACTTTATACTCATAGCCATCCAGATTACTAGTTGAGGTGCTGTGAACTTTTTTGCTGTCTTTTGAAAAGAACTCAAAGCCTTCAGAGGTTTCAAGAAATCGGTCTAATTCAACATTGGTTTTAAGTAGTTCAAAGCTGTTGTCCGTAGCCATAATATTAGAATTTTGATGTTCTGCACCACTTGCGATTCGTTCGTCAAGATTTGCTACTTGCTTCTTTAGCTCTTTTAACTCGTCCAATTTTTGAAACTCCTCTCCTCTATTTTGCTCAAGACTTTGAATGTCTTTTTCGGTCTTTTCAACTTTTACCTGATGATTTTTTGTGAGATCATCGAGTTTGTTTAAAGCGTTAATCAGGTATCTACCTGTGACATTTGGACTCTCCTGGTTAAAAGACTTGGTGCTGTGTGTGTACTTAATTTCTCCTCTTGTCACGTGATAAGATAAGTATATATCTTCCTTCCTGTGGTCCTCAAGGTCGGCTACATGAAGTTTGAACTCCCCGTACGTAGCAACAGGACCAGTAGGAACTGTTCTGGAAGCAACAATCTCTTTCTCTCTTACAAGCAATGCCTTTCCTAATTCCGTTGGATCAACGAACTGCTTATCTCCTAATTTGACAGGGTTAGGATACGTGAATTTCTTTTTCCCCCCTGCCATCGCTCCCATCTTCTCAGCATGAAATTCCTTGAAGTAATCCCGGTCTTTTTTAAGGTTCTCCAGGGTGTGCCTGTACTTGGGAAGAGCTTCAACCTTTGTCTCAAATCTCGCTTTATTGTTTGCCTGACTCTGCAAGAACACAGAATAAGAGCTTTCTACAGCACTTAGCTGTCTCTCAAGCCGTACTTTCTCTAAAAGATTTGTGTTCCCAGAAAGTAGTGCTACGTACTCAGAAAAATTCATAGCTCCGTCTTCACCTATCCCTCCTTCGTCAATTTTACGAGTTGCAGTAGATGCACTTTTTAGCTGTAGTATAAATTGTTGTTTGTTTGAAAGTAAGCTAAACTGGTAAGGGTCCAAGGTTTTCTTAGTAGCATATATGTAATTGTTTATGGTGTTATCTCTGTATTTTTCCGCACCCCAATTTCCCTTTCTAGCACCTCTGCCATTACGTTGATCAAAGTCAGCAGTCGCCATGGAAATTCAGGGTGATGCATCGCTACCATGCGATTTTGAATGTTAACACCAATACCTATCTTTTGAGTAGACCCTATAATGATTCTTTTTTCCCCATCTCGCAGTTTTTGAAAAAGCTCTTTACGTTGATTGTCAGATTTATAATCATGAATAATAGCGATGTCTTCCTCCGGAATATTATATTCATCCATTAAAATCTTTGCGATGGTATCGTAGACACTGTATTCCCCTTTTGGTTTTGGCGTGCCAATGTCACAAAAGACAACTTGCGTCCCTTTGAAATTGTTACTGCTGTCGTACTCTTTTTTGATGTGTTGACACATAGTAGAGAGCTTGTTTGAAGCGTCTCTATCATACAGATGAGGGTCAATAAGTTGCATATCCAAACTCATTTTTTTAGACTGATTGGTGGCTATAAGCATATAAGCTCCTTGCTGTTCATCTCTGAGCGTGATGTCTCCCAAAGGCATTGATCCCCTAGATTTTGCAAATTCCACAAGCTCGTCGTTGTACTCTACTTGCTCCGAAGAAGGCTCTATTTCGACCATCACATTGTTCAGTTTTGGCTCGTTCATCGCGACGTTTTTCTCATTAACCACATCAGCAATTTCACGATAAAATCTTGCGAGTTCGGGAACTTTAACAAATTCTCTAAACCTGTCCTTCCGCTTGATTTCACCAGTTACTGAAAATTCATGATCTGTACTCCTTACAGCATAAATAGATGCCCAAGCATCAAATGAAGTCATCTTCTTCCGCTCCAGTTCTTGTGGTCGCAAGTATTTAAATAGCAAATACAACTCTACCAGAGAATTGCTTATTGGAGTACCGCTGGAAAAAGTTATCCCTTTATCATTCCCCCCGTGTTTCTGCTGGAGCGTCCGTACTGCAGTCAGCATGTTAAGGGCTCTTTTGCTTCCTTCAGATGGTCCTAATCCCGCTACCCTGTGATGCCTCGTGGTATACTGAAGGTTTTTAAACATCTGGCTCTCATCAACAAAAAGGTGATCAATACCCATTTTGTCAAAATCATTCACATTTATGTCTCGTTGAATTGATTGAGTAAGGGTTAAAAGTTTTACCGTCAGGTTGCCCCTTCTCTTTTCAAGTCCTTTGGCTATTCTTTTACTGAAAAAATCATTCCCCTGCATGGCAATTAAATCTTGCCTTAGATTTTCGAGTTCTTGTTCTATAATCTTTTTCTCTACTTTCGGCGATTGGGGAATTTTTAAAAACTGCTCATGCGTCATAATGATACAATCCCAATCATTATTCATAATTCTTTCAAAGAATTCTTTGCGATTCGCCGGAGTAAAGTCTTTCGCGGAAGGACATAGCACTTTAGCGTCAGGATATGATAGTTTAAAGTCATTGTATAGTTCTTTGGTATTTGCTTTAAGTCCTATGATACATGGCTTCTTGGCAATACCTAAACGTCTCATCTCCATGGCAGACATAATCATGACTAACGTTTTACCATATCCAACCTTATGATCAAGGATTCCCCCTCCTTCCTGAACCAATCTCCAGGTTGCGTTTTTCTGATGCTGGTGAGGACGGAAATGTTCCAGCTTTTCCAATTGTTGATGCGAGCCGTCATATTCCCTAAGAACAATGTTATTGAAAAGCTGGTGGTATGTATCTTCAATGTACTTCTTGCTTGTTGCGTCACTGGAAATAAATTCATCAAACTTCTTTTTAATCAGATCGGTCTTCATCTCAAACTCCTTCATCTTTTCCGAATCTACTACTTTCTGCTCCTCCTGATGATCTCCTGTAATCGTCTTGGTAATTATGGGTTGATGATCTACCATCGCAAACTCTAGTAGTTCTTGCCCATAATACATCCCTCTCCCTCCAGCACTACATGAATATTTATTGGTAGCATCCGCGCTGTAACCATGAAGCTCTACTACATAGCTATCCTGAGATGTTAAATAGTTTATACTAGTCAGCCCTTAAAAACCGACCTAACAAGTAAAAATCTGTTTCAAGCGACCGCTCAGCAAACGTGAATCAACCTTGAATCAAATGGACCAAGGGCTTTTTACCAAAAATATGGACAAAACGCGCTTTTTTAAGCCATAAACAGCAGACGTGACAAAAAACCAGCCACTTTCTCAAATTCCAGGCACAAGCAGCCATGAGTACATTGATTTCATCGCCAACTTGTCCTTTAAGCCTATTTCTGGATAACCTAAAATCAGATTTCAAATGCCCAATAATGAGTTCTATGGCAGCCCGTCGCTTACACAATTTGCGTTTTTTATCTCTTTGATAACGATTGTCTTTTTTCAGGGCTTTGCTGGGCAAGATAATTGCCGTATCGCCCACTTGTTTAACCCCACAATAGCCTCTGTCGCAGACCGCTTGTTTGATGGGTTTTGTTCTGTTGCTATTGGCTTGTTTTATCGCATCAGGTAGTGTTTTTTGCATCATGCTGGTTTTTCTTATGACTGACAACGCCGACAATGATGTTGCTGTCTTTGGCCGAGACGATGGATACTTTGTTGCCGTATTCATAGCGTTTGTGGTCTTTGCCTTTGCCCATCGCATAAGCATGGGGTTCGTGCAGGGAATAAATTTTGTTTTTGTCTTTGGGTTGTTGTGCTAACACCCGTTGATAGAGCAAGAAGTCTGGTCGGTAGGTTTCAAGCAGTCCGTGTTGGGGTAGTTTTCTTTGTAGTTCTCGGATTAAAATATGGGCAATGGTTCGCAATCGTTTCAATGCCTTTTTAGCGGATGCACGCTTTTTAACATGGCGGAAGTGGCGAATGCGTAAGCGACAGTTTTTAACTTCTTTTACAAAGGTTCTGCGTTGTTTGATGCCATGTTGTTTCGCCAGCTTGTTGAGACGGTTGATAATTTTGATGGCTAGTTTAGAATCAGTGGGATAGGTGATGTTTTTTTCCTGTTTTTTTCTTCTGTACAGGGGTGCCAATCAAAACAGTGTTTTCATTGGCTTTTTTGCCGTGCAACATCACACTCATCTTAAAAATGAGTTCAAAACCTGCGACACCGATTCTGTTTCTAAAATGCACCAGTTCGGTTGCACTGCAAGGCACGTTTGGGGTGTAGGTTGGATAACCGCAGAAGTATTGATAATACGGATTACGCTTGAACTGTAAGACCACATTCTCATCGGACAGGTTTTCCAGTTGTTTGAGCATCAGTAACCCGACCATTAAGCGTATTGGTTTTGAGGGTCTGCCGTTATCGTGGCAATAGTGTTTGCTAAATTCATCCTCGAAGACCTTCCAGTCGATGACGTTGGCTAATTGGATTAAAGGGTCTCGTGGGTCTAATTGAGAGAACAATTCGGTGTGAAACAGATTTTGTTGCCCTGTGTTTGGGGTAGATGGAGTCAGCATAATTTTTTAACTAAAACGACCAGAAAACAACGGTTATTCTAACATAAAGCGGTTGATCTGGTTAAGAGTTTTGTTTGTTTTATTGATATAAATCAATATGGTTAGACGTTTTTAAGGGCTGACTAACTACCCAAAAACCGCCACAGTAGCTAGGGGTTAGAAAGGGACTAACAAAGGTGAGAACACCTCAATCATCCGACGATCCAACTCATTAAAAAGAGACAATACCTATCAAAAACAGAGAAAACGAAAGTACTGTAGACGTAGCGTAGCCATAGAGCCAATCATCGGACACTTGAAGCAAGATCATCGAGTAGCTATCAATTACCTAAAAGGGAAAACAGGAGATAAAATAAACTTCATCATGTCTACCTGTGGGTTTAACTACAAGAAGTTGATGAAAAAACTAAGAGTAAATGCTCTTTGGCTCTATACAAAATGGGTAGTAAAGCTGAGGTGTCTAGTTGAATTAACCACTTTCCATCAAAGTAGAATACAAACTCTATTGAAAATGAGTTTTTAAGGAACGACTAAGTACTTTCAGGCTTTTGATTCCATGCTCTTTACAATGAATACGCGGAACCTGAGCGACCAAGTGCGTCTTGAATTGCATCGTATCAATGTCGCCATGTGCGCTGCTCACGGTGGTCGTAAACCGAACAAAGGGCATTGCAGGTACTACACGCGCCTTTCGTTCCCTTTGGCCAATCTATCTGGATGGTCATTGATTTGTCGGTCAAATTCGGCGTGATAGCCGTGATTCGCCATGGGTCGCTAAGCCCCAAAAGCTGCGTAAACAATGCGGTATCTTTCATTTGAATATCTCCATAAAAAAATATACTTGTACCACATTTTTGAGCATTGTTTGGCTTTTACCCATAGGAAACTCAGGAGAACCAATAAGTCAGGTTGCTGAGTACAGAATAGGGTTAAAACAATGAAAACTAACATCTGTTTCTAAATCCCCAATAACAGACTCACTTGCTACTCGTCTTCTAAATTTCTTCCGCTCTACCTTTTTTCGCTAGTCACTAGTGCATTGCAATTACTAGATACTCATTTCGGGAATTTCCCCACTGGCGATTAACCTTCCAGCGGTGGCATTTTTAATTTCTTCTGTGGAAATTCCTGGTGCTCGTTCTATCAACTTGAACCCTTCGGGAGTAATGTCCAATACAGCCATATTAGTGACAATCTTTTTCACACATTGAACACCAGTAATAGGCAATGTGCATTTGGGCAGAAGTTTGGGATCACCAACTTTATTAGTATGCATCATGGCGACAATGATATTTTCCGATGAAGCAACTAGGTCCATGGCCCCTCCCATCCCTTTGACCATTTTACCAGGGATTTTCCAGTTTGCAATATCCCCCTCGTCAGACACTTCCATTGCTCCAAGAACAGTTAGTTGAACATGCTGTCCCCTTATCATAGCAAACGAGGTAGCAGAATCAAAAATAGAGGCACCAGGCAAAGTAGTGACTGTTTGCTTTCCTGCGTTGATCATGTCCGCATCTTCTTCTCCCTCAAAAGGAAATGGACCCATACCCAGTAGCCCATTTTCGGATTGGAACTCTACGCTTATCCCATGAGGTATGTAATTAGCAACTAAAGTGGGTATGCCAATCCCCAAGTTGACATACCATCCGTCTTGCAACTCCTGGGCAATTCGTTTAGCCATTCCTTTTTTATCGGGCATATTAATTTGATTGTCTTACCGTCCTCTGTTCAATTCTCTTTTCGTAATTTTCTCCCTGAAAAATACGCTTCACAAAAATGCCAGGAGTATGAATGAAGTTTGGATCTAACTCTCCAGGCTCAACAAGTTCTTCCACTTCTGCAATGGTAATCTTGCCAGCCATGGCCATTGAGGGGTTAAAATTCCTAGCCGTGCCTTTGTAAATGAGATTGCCCATTTTGTCTCCTTTCCATGCTTTGACAATTGAAAAATCAGCAGTAAGAGCCGATTCGAGAATATATAGTTTCCCATTATACTCTCGTACTTCTTTTCCTTCTGCTACTTCTGTTCCATATCCCGCAGGCGTAAAAAATGCGGGGATCCCTGCCCCTCCCGCTCTGCAGCGTTCAGCTAACGAACCCTGAGGAATTAAGTCTACCTCCAGTTCGCCACTGAGCATTTGTCGCTCAAACTCATTATTCTCTCCTACATACGAAGAGATCATTTTCTTGACCTGATGTCCTTCTAAGAGAAGACCTAGCCCAAAATTATCAATCCCTGCATTATTGGAAATGCATGTTAGTCCTTTAACTCTTGATTTCACAAGCCAAGAAATAGAGTTTTCAGGAATACCGCATAACCCAAAACCTCCAAGCATTAAAGTCATGCCGTTCTCAATTCCTTGGATGGCTTCACCAGCATTAGCTACGACTTTATTCATAAGCTCGAAATTATGGAAGCAAGATTAATAAAAAAAGAGGGCTTGTAGCAATTCAATAGATTTGAATTATTTTTTGTTTTCCTTGGGCAAAATATAGCCATAGCTACGACTCTATTTCTTAACGACTTGAATTCGCCCAATGGATCAATGGGTTAGAATGTATTTAAACTAGTTATCTAGGACAGTCGTCCCTAATAGAATTATAGAAAGAATCAGGAATTTAATGTAAAAACACAAAATGTTGACCGAATACCTTGTATTCTAACATTTCATATCAAAATCTGACAATTTCATTTCCTTTGCCTACTAGTCGATTGTGCGCATGATAGGAAAACTCAAAGTTTTTAATTCCCTCACCAGAAAAAAGGAAGAATTTGTACCGATAAAAGCTCCGTACGTTGGAATGTATGTATGTGGTCCAACTGTATACAGCAATGTTCACCTAGGCAATGTCAGAACATTTTTGAGTTTTGATGTGATTAGCAGATACTTACGGTTTATTGGATACAAGGTGAGATATGTGAGAAACATAACTGATGTTGGTCATTTGCTTGATTCGGGAGAAGATAAGATTTCAAAAAAAGCGAAACTAGAAGATCTGGAACCCATGGAAATTGTGCAAGCGTATACCAATGATTTTCGGCAAGTCATGTCCATATTTAATGCTACGCCACCAGATATAGAACCTTCTGCAATTGGACATCTGGTTGAGCAAATCTCTATGATAAATGAATTAATTGAGAATGGGTTTGCTTACGAATCCAACGGTTCGGTCTATTTTGATATGGACGCATACAATAAAAAATATCCTTATGGGATATTAAGTGGGAGAAAAATTGAAGATATAATTAGTGATACTAGGGACTTAGATGGTCAGGCAGACAAGAAAAATTCCTTGGACTTTGCTCTATGGAAAAAAGCAGCTCCTGAACATATCATGCGTTGGGATACGAAGTGGAGTGACGGTTTTCCAGGATGGCACCTAGAGTGTTCCGTCATGAGTACAAAGTATTTAGGAGAAGAATTTGATATACATGGAGGCGGAATGGATTTAAAATTCCCTCATCATGAGTGTGAGATCGCACAAAATGTAGGAACACATGGAAAAAAAGGAGCTAGGTATTGGCTACACACGAATATGCTAACTGTAAATGGGCAAAAAATGAGTAAGTCGTTAGGCAATTCTTTTTTGCCGAAAGAGCTGATTTCAGGCGATCATGAATTACTGGAAAGAGGATATAGCCCAATGACCATTCGTTTTTTCATGCTTCAGTCACACTATGCCAGTACATTGGATTTTTCTAATGATGCATTGGAGGCCTCTAGAAAGGGATATATACGACTGGCTAATGGATTAAAATTGATCCATGGAATGAAATGGAAGGAAGATGATGTCGAACTGGATTTGAATCAAGTCAGTCAGGTCAATAAAATATGTGATGATTGCTCTCACGCAATGAATGATGACTTTAATACAGCACTTACTATAGGGCATTTATTCAACCTAGTTAAAAAAATCAATTCATTAAATGGCGGGCAGTTATTGTATGGAGAAATTGGGGAGGAAGCATTTTTCAGAATAAAGGAAACATTTATAGGTTTTGTGGAAGAGGTGCTTGGTTTAAAAGTCGAAGTTGATGCGAGCTATGAAAATCTAATTGAGACAATATTAGATGAGTATAAGTCTGCAAAATTCAACAGAGACTTTGACAAAGTAGATAAACTGAGAACTCGACTGAAAACAGAAGGGATTGTAGTGAAGGACATGAAAGACAACATAGAATGGACACTGGAAGAATGACTGCATTTTCGTTGGATAAGTTCCCAAAAGACGGGATCAAGTCTTCTTAAAACAATCTAACCTTACCCGTTGTGTTAATTAAGTAATTGCGACTTTTAAGTTATTGATGGGTCTATTGAAATCAAAATTATTGATGAATTGAATCCTTGTTAGTACAGTGATTTTGGCCAATATCCTAGTCTTAAACCCTTGAAAAGTTTTGGCATAATTTCTTCTAATCATAAATTGGTCACGAAGTTGAGAGAAAAGTGTCTCCACTCTTTTTCTTGTTTTCCTAAACATCTAGGGTTGCTTTTTATAATTTTTCTGATTTTTCCTCATGGGTGTTTCCAAACGGATATTGGCAGCATGAAGCAGGTCTGATTGCAATGACGAGGACAAGTATCCTTTATCTCCCATCAACACACAATCAGAGAGTTGTGAATTTATTTCCCGTAAAAAAGTGGTATCATGAACGCTTGCCTTTGTCAGTTCGATAGAGTGAAATATTCCATTAGCCGAACAGCTACCTTGTAATTTATATCCGTAGAAATAAGTCTTTTGTGAAGCGCAGTATCCTTATATCTGGAGCATTTTCAAATGTCTGTCGACAACTTTTGGATCGCTTTTCCCTAGAGAGTTTGCATACTTCCAATAGCACTATACAACTCTGCACACCATCAGACACCTTGATAGCACACCATCAGACACCTTGATAGCACGCCATCAGACACCTTGATAGGAGGCTATCAGACATCTTGATAGGATGCTATCAGACACCCTGATAGGGGGCTATCAGAAGGGTCTGCTAAAGATAGCAGGGGAATTATAAAAGATAGAGTAAGTACAGGCCACAGACCTTCGATGGTAGAAAAAAGGTCAAGATTTGGAGATCTTGACCTAGCTCTGTTTGCATTAGGCGAAAAGTATGAGCATAGCCAATAGCTACGGCTCTAACGGTGCTACTTTTTGACCACTTTCCTAGTGGTGCTGCCTAGTTTTGTTTGTATTTTCAGCAGATAAATACCTTGAATTAAAGACGGAAGAGCCACATTGTTGTCTCCCTTGGTTAGCGTGCCGCTAGTAAGTGTTTTACCTGATGTTTCCAGCAAGCGGTACGCTCCACCGCCATCAACGGTAATTTTCACTCTATCTTTTATTGGATTAGGAAAGACGGAAACGTTTATTTTGAGGTCAATATCGGAAATCTCGCCTACGGCTGTTGGCACTGCGGCGTTGACCGTGACTCCATCGGGCAGGATTATTGTTGCTGTTGCTGGTAAATCAGCAAACAGGCTTGCAGGGAGCGAAGCAGGCAAAGGGTTGTCCCCCAAACTCAGATATTCCAATGCAGAAAGACCGTCAAAGATGCCTGCGTCTAGCGTGGTGAGTTGGTTGCTATTCAAATACAGATATTCCAATGCAGAAAGACCGTCAAAGATGTCTGCGTCTAGCGTGGTGAGTTGATTGTTATTCAAATACAGCTCTGTCAATGTAGCAAGACCGTCAAAGATGTCTGCGGGTAGCGTGGTGAGTTGGTTGCTACTCAAATCCAGCGTTGTCAATGCAGAAAGACCGTCAAAGATGTCTGCGTCTAGCGTGGTGAGTTGGGTGCTACCCAAATCCAGCGTTGTCAATGCAGAAAGACCGTCAAAGATGTCTGCGTCTAGCGTGGTGAGTTGGTTGAAATTCAAATACAGACCTGTCAATGCAGAAAGACCGTCAAAGAAGCTTGCGTCTAGCGTGGTGAGTTGGTTGCTATTCAAACGCAGCGTTGTCAATGCAGAAAGACCGTCAAAGATGTCTGCGTCTAGCGTGGTGAGTTCGTTGCGACTCAAATTCAGCGTTGTCAATATAGGGCATCTCTAAAAACTAAAACAGCTGTATTAGTATATTTCTTGAGCTAAAAGAGTTAGACTTGGAAATGAAACAATTTAAACGTCACAGAGATTACGATTTTTTTGATCAAGACATTCGTTTGTCCAAACTGAGCCAGTTGGGAGATCCCCTGCAACGATTAACCCGTGGAATTGATTTTGAAATTTTCCGTTCTTTACTGGAACAGCACCTGATCAAAGAGTCAAAAGGAAAGGGAGGACGTCCCCCATATGATTATGTGCTAATGTTCAAAATATTGATTCTTCAGCGATATTATAACCTCTCTGATGATCAAGCAGCATATCAAATCAATGACAGGATGAGTTTTATGAGATTTCTCAACCTCACCATTGCCGATGACATACCAGATAGCAACACGATATGGTTGTTTAGTGAACGTCTGACCGACTTGAATTTAGTGAAATCCCTTTTCGATCTAGTTCAGAGTCAATTGGAAAAATTAGGGCTTATGGTCAATGAAGGCAAAATAATAGATGCCTCTTTTGTAGAAGCCCCCCGCCAACGCAACAGCAGGGAGAAAAACCAACAAATAAAAGAGGGTAAGGGAGAAAGTCTATGGACAGATGAACCCAATAAAAAGCGTCAAAAGGACATTGATGCACGTCGGACAAAGAAAAATAATCAGCATTATTATGGGTATAAAAATCACGCCAAGGTTGATGCAGGTAGCAAATTGATAGAACGCTATGAAATTACCGATGCATCGGTACATGATTCACAGGCTCTTGATGCCCTGTTGGACAAAAAACAAGACAAAGAACAGGAATTGTATGCCGACAGTGCTTATGCAGACCAGCAAGAAATACTCGAAAAACATCAAGTTAAAGATCAAATACATGAGAAGGGCTACACAAACAAGCCGTTGACCGATACACAAAAGGAAAGTAATACAAGAAAATCAAAAGTACGCGTAAGAGTGGAGCATGTTTTTGGTTTCATGGAGAACAGTATGGGAAGCATGTACTACAAAAAAGTAGGGAAATCAAGAGCCGATACGGTCATTGGTCTGATGAATCTAACTTATAATATGTTCAGAAAAATTCAATTGACCGATTCATTATGAGGGAACGTGCGTTCGATAAGCAATGGATAAATTCATAAGTAACTGATAATCAGGTGAATAAAAAATGAACTAAAAAAACAAAATAAGCCATCATAAAAAAACAGGTCATAAAAATAAATCGGGAGAATATCCAGTTTTTAGAGATGCCCTTTAATCCAATTAGCGAATGTCATCGACTGGAAGGTCTTCGAGGATGCATTTAGCAAACACTATTGCCACGATAACGGCAGACCATCAAAACCAATACGCTTAATGGTCGGGTTGCTGATACTCAAACAACTGGAAGACCTGTCCGATGAGAATGTGGTCCTACAGTTCAAGCGTAATCCGTATTATCAATACTTCTGTGGCTATCCAACCTACACCCCTGCCATGCCTTGCAATGCAACCGAACTGGTGCATTTTAGAAACAGAATCGGTGTCGCAGGTTTTGAACTCATTTTTAAGATGAGTGTGATGTTGCACGGCAAAAAAGCCAATGAAAACACTGTTTTGATTGACACCACCGTACAGGAAAAAAACATCACCTACCCCACTGATTCTAAACTAGCCATCAAAATTATCAACCGTCTCAACAAATTGGCGAAAAAACATGGCATCAAACAACGCAGAACCTTTGTAAAAGAAGTTAAAAACTGTCGCTTACGCATTCGCCACTTCCGCCATGTTAAAAAACGTGCATCCGCTAAAAAGGCATTGAAACGATTGCGAACCATTGCCCATATTCTAATCCGAGAACTACAAAGAAAACTACCCCAACACGGACTGCTTGAAACCTACCGACCAGACTTCTTGTTTTATCAACGGGTGTTAGCACAACAACCCAAAGACAAAAACAAAATTTATTCCCTGCACGAACCCATGCTTATGCGATTGGGCTTATGCGATGGGCAAAGGCAAAGACCACAAACGCTATGAATACGGCAACAAAGTATCCATCGTCTCGGTCAAAGACAGCAACATCATTGTCGGCGTTGTCAGTCATAAGAAAAACCAGCATGATGCAAAAAACCTACCCGATGCGATAAAACAAGCCAATAGCAACAGAACAAAACCCATCAAACAAGCGGTCTGCGACAGAGGCTATTGTGGGGTTAAACAAGTAGGCGATACGGTCATTATCTTGCCCAGCAAAGCCCTGAAAAAAGACAATCGTTATCAAAGAGATAAAAAACGCAAATTGTGTAAGCGACGGGCTGCCATAGAACCCATTATTGGGCATTTGAAATCTGATTTTAGGTTATCCAGAAATAGGCTTAAAGGACAAGTTGGCGATGAAATCAATGTACTCATGGCTGCTTGTGCCTGGAATTTGAGAAAGTGGCTGGTTTTTTGTCACGTCTGCTGTTTATGGCTTAAAAAAGCGCGTTTTGTCCATATTTTTGGTAAAAAGCCCTTGGTCCATTTGATTCAAGGTTGATTCACGTTCACTGAGCGGCCGCTTGAAATATATTTTTACTTGTTAGGTCGGTTTTTAAGGGCTGACTATTTCGTTAAAAAATAGAACCGTAGCTATGGCTATGCATATTTTTCCCCCTAATGCAAACAAAAAATGGTTCAATTTATTTATGCCTCATGTTATAATCTAATATTGGCATAATAATTTTCAGAAGCAATTCGTAAATTTTTAATTTGATTGCCGAACTTACTTACCCATAAAAAATGAAAATCAATAATGAGGTTAGATATTATCACATGCCTGCCTGAACTTTTTGATGGTCCCGTCAATCAAAGCATTGTGAAACGATCGATTGAAAAAGGATTAGTTGAACTCTTTATTCATAACCTCAGAGACTATTCTACAAACAAACACAAAAATGTAGATGATTATGCCTTTGGAGGCGGAGCAGGAATGGTGTTGACAATCGAACCAGTTGACACTTGCATTTCCAGATTAAAAGAAAAGTTAAATTATGATGAAGTGATCTATTTTACTCCTGATGGAGAATCCTTGAATCAATCGATAGCAAACCAACTTTCACTACAAAAAAACCTAATACTTCTCTGTGGTCATTACAAGGGAGTGGATCATCGGGTACGGGATCATCTTGTCACTAGGGAAATCAGCATAGGTGACTATGTTTTGTCTGGAGGTGAATTAGCCGCCATGGTTTTAGCAGACTCAATAATTCGTGTAATTCCTGGAGTACTTAACGACGAATCTTCCGCCTTGTCTGATTCTTTTCAGGACAACCTCCTTGCTCCTCCCGTTTATACTCGACCTGAAGATTACAAAGGATGGAAGGTACCTAAAATCCTGACCTCTGGGCATGAAGCCAAGGTAGAAGAATGGCGACACGAGCAGGCATTAAAACGAACAAAGGAACGGAGACCCGACCTCTTTTGATTAGGGGATCTGTAAGTTCAATTAGTAAGTGCAAAGATTAGGATAAATATGTGGAGCTATTTCCCCATATTTAAAGGTCTAAAAACTTTGCCATATGAGCCAAACATATTATCAACTCAAAGCCCATCAAAGACATCAAATTGAAGCCTACTTAGTCGTTCCTTAAAAACTCATTTTCAATGGAGTTTGTATTCTACTTTGATGGAAAGTGGTTAATTTAACTAGACGCCTCAGCTTTACTACCCATTTTGTATAGAGCCAAAGAGCATTTACTCTTAGTTTTTTCATCAACTTCTTGTAGTTAAACCCACAGGCTGCCATGATGAAGTTTATTTTATCTCCTGTTTTCCCTTTTAGGTAATTGCTAGCTACTCGATGATCTTGCTTCAAGTGTCCGATGATTGGCTCTATGGCTGCTCTACGTCTACAGTGCGTTCGTTTTCTCTGTTTTTGATAGGTATTGTCTCTTTTTAATGGTTTGGATGGTCGAATGATGGAGGTGTTTTCAACTGTGTTAGTCCCTTTGTACCCCCTATCTACTGTGGCGGTTTTCGGGTAGTTACCAGTCAGTAGTTGTGTTTGCTTCAATACAGCATCTAGTGTATGTCCATCATAAATATTCTCTTCAAAAGTCATCGCACCTACAATGATACCCGTATTTTGTGTCAATACTACTGATGCCTTACAGCCATATTCATATTTCTTATGGGCCTTCCCTTTTGCGATGCAATACACATCAGGTTCATGTAAACCCTAAAATCCGCAGTCCACTAGATTTTCAGATAAAAAGAGTTGCTAAAGGCTAATAATGTCAGTTCCTATCTAATCGACCAAGTATATGGGGCTGGTTAGTCGGCATTTTGACCAGAACTAAGGGGTGCAGTAGGTCTTCACTGGTAAAATTGAGGGTTTTCAGACAGACCTTTCCTGAGAAAAGAAGTATTACGAAAGAATGTTGGATGTTTTAATCAAACAGTTAGGTGAGCAGTCGGCTGTAGTCTTTGTGTGTATATAGTTTAAGCACATGCTACCTTCCCGTCTTGATCCATTTGGCAGCCACGGAGATAAATCGGAAGATAATTTTCTTCAATCGGAAGTTTTCCTTAATCCAGGATAGTTTTCTGGAAAAAGTAGCCAACATAAACTGGTATATATTGGCATACAGCGCAGTGATGATCATAAAGGCGGTATTTTCATTAAGGAATGAACAGGGAAGCTTAGACCAGCCAAAATCATTGTTCATTGTATTGAAGGTTCTCTCAGCATTTCCTCTTTGGTTATAAAAAGAGACAATTTGCTGGTTGTCCCATTTGACATCATTGGTGAGGATAGCTCGATACGTGAAGGCATCCCCAGTGAATAATCCGGTCTGCCCATCTCGGCGTTTAATCCGACTTACTACCAATCGGTAGGGCTTTTTCCCCTCAAAGGGACGGTAATCCGCTAGTTGTGTCACTTCCATTTCTTGTACTCCAAGACGGACTTTCTGCCAGGCATCTGTCCGAATTTGGCTAATTTGCTGTTCCATAGTAGCGCAACGCACAGCTCGGATGTAAAAGTGCTGACTTGTTCCCTCCACAAGACTAATTACCTTTTGTTGGTAGGAAGCCGAATCTGCCCGAAAGTGCTTGATGCAGATGCCCTGCTGATCTAGTAAAGAAAATGCCCTGGTCAGGGTTTCTTCTTGTTGGTATTTGGCTGGGCTGTTGCCATTACGACCTTCGATGTAAACAATGTTTTTGCCGATACTGGCCACACCTGGCTGGTAACCTTCACTCTTTTTATAGGTTCTCCGTGCATCATATTTCTCGGTGGCGATTACCTGATTATCATAAGCTAATGTATGCTCCTGTTTGGTGTCAAGCTGATTGGTTTTGCTCAAGGCTTTCAGTAATAATTGGTTTAAGCCTAGGTTGATATTGAACTGATGGGTTATCCCACCCGAACTGGTCATTGCTTCTGTAGGGGTGACCAGTTCTTTTATGCCTCTCAAAATGGTATCGGCACTACACACCGAGAACCCCCGAACTTTCTTCAGATGTTCTCCCAAGTGTTCTTGAATCTCCTCAGTACCATCTCCACCATGAAGGAAAATAGCCAAATGATTCATCAAAATCTCCGAGTAATCGAACCCTCTATAGTTGACCAGGCTACCCAAATGATCATCCATTAGCTTTGGAATACCGATAGCCTTAAGAAACTTGTAGCAAAAATTAAACCCGCCAAAAGGGGTGATTTTTTTATCAGATATTGTTACTTTCATTCCCGCTTACTGGATTGGTTACACACTCAAATAAGTGAAAAAAAATCGAGCCGGAAAAGCCTATTACAAACTAGTTTAAGCCTATTCCAGCTCTTTTCCGTTTTACACCTGCGGATTTAAGGTATTTTTATAATATAGGATCTTAGCTAGTTAGTCGTTCCTTAAAAACTCATTTTCAATGGAGATTGTATTCTATTTTGATGGCAAGTGGTTAATTCAACTAGACACCTCAGGTTTACTACCCATTTTGTATAGAGCCAAAGAGCATTTACTCTTAGTTTTTTCATCAACTTCTTGTAGTTAAACCCACAGGCTGCCATGATGAAGTTTATTTTATCTCCTGTTTTCCCTTTTAGGTAATTGCTAGCTGCTCGATGATCTTGCTTGAAGTGTCCGATGATTGGCTCTATGGCTGCTCTACGTCTACAGTGCGTTCGTTTTCTCTGTTTTTGATAGGTATTCTCTCTTTTTAGGGCATCTCTAAAAACTGGATATTCTCCCGATTTATTTTTATGACCTATTTTTTTTAAGATGACCTATTTTGCTCCTCACATTCAACTAATAAATGCAACTTTTAGATTTGAGATTTTATCACTATTACAAAACAGGAAAGAAGGGCAATTTTCTCTTTCACTGCTTTGCTGGTAAGGGTTAATTTGCCCCCTCACATCGTGAAAAATAAAGTTGCAAATGGCACATCTTACTACAGAACACAGGTACGCGATATCGTGTATGTTACAACAAGGAAAAAGTCAAAGAGAAATAGCTGCTAGCATAGCAAAAGATAAATCTGTTATTAAGCAGAGAAATTGTGCGTAATAAAGATCAGAGGAGTGGTGTTTATAGGCATGATTTGGCGCATCGAAAGTATGCTCAACGTCAAAAAAAGAAACCCAAGAAAAAGCGATTCACCTTGCGAATTCAGTCCCATGTCGAGACCCTGCTAAAGGAAGACTATAGCCCCGAGCAAATTGTAGGCATCAGTATAAAAGAAGGGCTAGACTGTGTCTCTCACGAGCGCATTTATCAGCATGTATGGAAAGACAAAAAACACCAGGGCGAGTTACATACTCATCTCCGAAGAAAGGGCAGAAAGTATCGCAAAAGAGGGGCTACTAAAGATAGCAGGGGAATTATAAAAGACAGAGTAAGTATAGACCGCAGACCTTCGGTGGTAGAAGAAAGGTCAAGATTTGGAGATCTTGAAGTAGATTTGGTCATTGGAAAAAATCAGAAAGGAGCGATTGTAACTATCAACGACAGGGCGAGTGGCATGTTGAAAATGAAGAAAGTAGAAACCAAACAAGCCAGCGAAGTGGCTGATGCCATCAATGAATTATTGGAAGAATGGAGTCCGTTTCTTCAAACCATCACTTCTGATAATGGAAAGGAATTTGCTTGGCATCAACAGGTAGCTAAAACGCTAAGCATTGACTATTATTTTGCCCATCCCTACCACGCGTGGGAAAGAGGGGCTAATGAAAATTTAAACGGGCTGATCAGACAATATATCCCTAAGAAATCAGACTTCTCTATGCTCGATGAGCAACAAATCAAAGACATTGAAACCAAGATAAACAATCGACCTAGAAAAAGGCATAAATATGAAACCCCTATATTTGTAATGAATCAATTATTGGTTAACCAGAAAGTTGCATTAATGACTTGAATTCAGCCTCTTTTTTAGTTCATTTTATATTCACCTGATTATCAGTTACTTATGAATTTATTCATTGCCTATCGAACGCACGTTCCCTCATAATGAAGCGGTCAATTGAATTTTTCTGAACATATTATAAGTCAGATTCATCAGACCAATGACCGTATCGGCTCTTGATTTCCCTACTTTTTTGTAGTACATGCTTCCCATACTGTTTTCCATGAAACCAAAAACATGCTCCACTCTTACGCGTACTTTTGATTTTCTTGTATTACTTTCCTTTTGTGTATCGGTCAACGGCTTGTTTTTGTAGCCCTTCTCATGTATTTGATCTTTAATTTGATGTTTTTCGAGTATTTCTTGCTGGTCTGCATAAGCACTGTCGGCATACAATTCCTGTTCTTTGTCTTGTTTTTTGTCCAACAGGGCATCAAGAGCCTGTGAATCATGTACCGCTGCATCGGTAATTTCATAGCGTTCTATCAATTTGCTACCTGCATCAACCTTGGCGTGATTTTTATACCCATAATAATTCTGATTATTTTTCTTTGTCCAACGTGCATCAATGTCCTTTTGACGCTTTTTATTGGGTTCATCTGTCCATAGACTTTCTCCCTTACCCTCTTTTATTTGTTGGTTTTTCTCCCTGCTGTTGCGTTGGCGTGGGGCTTCTACAAAAGAGGCATCTATTATTTTGCCTTCATTGACCATAAGCCCTAATTTTTCCAATTGACTCTGAAATAGCTCGAAAAGGGATTTTACTAAATTCAAGTCGGTCAGACGTTCACTAAACAACCATATCGTGTTGCTATCTGGTATGTCATCTGCAATGGTGAGGTTGAGAAATCTCATAAAACTCATCCTGTCATTGATTTGATATGCTGCTTGATCATCAGAGAGGTTATAATATCGCTGAAGAATCAATATCTTGAACATTAACACATAATCATATGGGGGACGTCCTCCCTTTCCTTGTGACTCTTTGATCAGGTGCTTTTCCAGTAAAGAACGGAAAATTTCAAAATCAATTCCACCGTTTAATCGTTGCAGGGGATCTCCCAACTGGCTCAGTTTGGACAAACGAATGTCTTGATCAAAAAAACCGTAATCTCTGTGACGTTTAAATTGTTTCATTTCCAAGTCTAACTGTTTTAGCTCAAAAAACATACTAATACAGCTGTTTTAGTTTTTAGAGATGCCCTTTAATGGTTTGGATGGTCGAATGATGGAGGTGTTTTCAACTGTGTTAGTCCCTTTGTACCCCCTAGCTACTGTGGCGGTTTTCGGGTAGTTACCAGTCAGTAGTTGTGTTTGCTTCAATACAGCATCTAGCGTATGTCCATCATAAATATGCTCTTCAAAAGTCATCGCACCTACGATGATACCCGTGTTTTGTGTCAATACTTCTGATGCCTTACAGCCATATTCATATTTCTTATGTGCCTTTCCTTTTGCGATGCAATACACATCAGGTTCATGTAAACTGTAAATTTTATTCTTACTGCACTTCTCTTGTGTAAGTACTCGTTTGAACAGTGCTCATGTTACTTCTTTTTGCTGATGAGGTAATTTCCTGTCTAAATTCTCTGACTAACCGACCAGCAATGGTTTTGAGTTTTCGCTTCGCGGCATTTGCTTTCTTTCTTCTTTTAGGGTGAGTCCCATGGTAGGTGTCTCTGACAAGGGTTTTGGTTGTCCTAACGTAGCTGCGTCGTAGTTTAATCCCTTCTTGGTTGGCTATAGAAATACAGCTGTCAACAATCTTTTTATGAAGTTTTGCATCTGTGGGATAGGTGATGCTCTTTTCCTGGACAGTAGTATCTACACTTACATGCTTGTCCTTAGCATCCTTGCCGTGTAGCTCAATTGAATGTTTCAATATTTTCTCTACCCCTTCTTCTCCAATCCTCTTGCTGAAATGTACCAAATCTGTTGCCGCACATGGTTGCCCCCATTGCAAAGAATCAAAGCCTCCAAACTATTGAAAATATGGATTCATTTCCCACCGTTGTTCCACCAATACCTCATCTGATAAATTGTAAATAGATTTTAATATCAACAAGGAGACCATCAAACGAATAGAATGAGCCGGACGACCTACATTTGAATAAAGCGAACCAAATGCTTCTTCAAAATATGACCATGCTATCTGTTGGCTCAACAAATAAAGCTCTTGCCTGGAATTGAGTTGTTCAGTTAAGGTAGGTGATAAAAAATTAAGTTGATTTCTATTCGACTTTTTTGACTGCATTTGACAAGGTTTTGATTGATATTATAACTATTCCTTGTCATTTTATACAGCAATAATCGTGCTAAAACCCTCCCTGAAAGAAGATAAGCATAATTAATTTTGATTCTTTAGGGTTGACTACTTAAAATCGGGTAAACGTAAAAGTTTCATTGCAGAAGCCCTTGATGTGTCGGGTTCCACCATTTACAGAGAAGACAAGCGCAACAGTTCCCCTAAAGGGAACTATCATGGATCTAAAGCACATTTGTCTTCCACAAAGCGTAAGCAACGTTAGTGCAAGCCCCGCTCTTTTGACACTCACAAAAGAAAGCGCATCAAAGCGCACCTTCTGCAAGAACAGTGGTCACCTAAGCAACTTGTAGGGTATGGTAAGATCAAGCAGATTCCCATGGTTTCACATGAACGTAGCTATCAATATATCAGGGACGATAAAGCTACTGGAGGTCATTATTACAAACATTTACGCCATCAACTCAAACATAGAAAAAGACCTATAGGTAAGACTGTAACTAGTAAAAACAGGGTATCGATCGATCAAAGACCTGAATGCATCAACAATAAAGAACGCTTTGGGGATTGGGAAGTGGATACCATTATAGGCAGACAGCAAAAGGGAGCCATTCTAACCATCGTGGAAAGAACTACAGGAATGCTCATTATAAAAAAGCTACCTAAGGGAAAGCAAGCCAAAGGACTAAGTAAGGAACTTATCAATAGGCTGATGCCCTATAAAAAACATATCCTTTCGATCACTTCTGATAATGGAACAGCATTTGCCGACCATCAAAACATAGCTAAAAACCTAGCCACTCAATGCTACTTTGCTCCTGGTAAAGAGGACTCCATGAATACACTAACAAACTCATAAGACAGTGTATACTCAAAAAAAAACAGCTTTTGATACACTAACTGACAAACAGATTACACAAATTCAATACAAAATTAACCGACGACCAAGAGAACAATTTAACTTCAAAACTCCTAAAGAAATCTTTTATCTAAATACGTAGGTTCAACAATCAAGTGCAACAAGTAAGCGGTATTTAGCTAAAAGATTTCTTTAGGAGTTTTGAAGTTAAATTGTTCTCTTGGTCGTCGGTTAATTTTGTATTGAATTTGTGTAATCTGTTTGTCAGTTAGTGTATCAAAAGCTGTTTTTTTGGGTATACACTGTCTTATGAGTTTGTTAGTGTATTCATGGAGTCCTCTTTACCAGGAGCAAAGTAGCATTGAGTGGCTAGGTTTTTAGCTATGTTTTGATGGTCGGCAAATGCTGTTCCATTATCAGAAGTGATCGAAAGGATATGTTTTTTATAGGGCATCAGCCTATTGATAAGTTCCTTACTTAGTCCTTTGGCTTGCTTTCCCTTAGGTAGCTTTTTTATAATGAGCATTCCTGTAGTTCTTTCCACGATGGTCAGAATGGCTCCCTTTTGTTGTCTGCCTATAATGGTATCCACTTCCCAATCCCCAAAGCGTTCTTTATTGTTGATGCATTCAGGTCTTTGATCGATCGATACCCTGTTTTTACTAGTTACAGTCTTACCTATAGGTCTTTTTCTATGTTTGAGTTGATGGCGTAAATGTTTGTAATAATGACCTCCAGTAGCTTTATCGTCCCTGATATATTGATAGCTACGTTCATGTGAAACCATGGGAATCTGCTTGATTTTACAATACCCTACAAGTTGCTTAGGTGACCACTGTTCTTGCAGAAGGTATTCTTTGATGAGCTTTCTTTTGTGGGTGTCAAAAGACCGAGACTTGCACTAACGTTTCTTACGCTTTGTGGAAGACAAATGTGCTTTAGAAGCCTGATAGATCCCTTTAGGGGAACTGTTGCGCTTGCATTCTCTGTAAATGGTGGAACCCGACACATCAAGGGCTTCTGCACTGAAACTTTTACTCTTACCCGATATTAAGTAGGCTTCAATTTGATGTCTTTGATGGTCTTTGAGTTGATAATATGTTTGGCTCATATGGCAACGTTTTTAGACCTTTAAATATGTGGAAATAGCTCCACATATTTATCCTAATCTTTGAACTTACTAATTGAACTTACAATATCGCTTAGTTTTTGCACTTGAGTGTTGAACCTACGTAGTTAAGACTCAATAGAAATTAATCTGGACAATACGTCTGGTCTTTTGATTTTCCTCTACCTTTGAGAGAAATCGCCATGAAAATCAAATTAATTCACTGTGCATCAGTTGCTTTTATTGTTTCGGCATGTTCTGCACCACACACGAAACAAGCTCCAAGTGAAGCCAGAGAAATGAATGTCGTAGGGAGTGAGGTAACATACGCCACGGATTCCACGACCATGAAAGGCTACATTGCCTTGGACGAAAATGACAGTAGCAAACGTCCAGGTATCTTGGTGGTTCATGAGTGGTGGGGTCACAATGACTATGCACGAGAGCGGGCAGACAAACTTGCAGCACTTGGGTATGTCGCCCTAGCTGTTGATATGTACGGGGAGGGGAAACTTGCGGAACACCCACAGGATGCAGGAGCATTTGCCAGTGAGGTAATGGGGAATATAGATGAAGCTAAGGCACGTTTTGAAAGCGCAATGGAAACATTAAGGGACAATCCTTTAGTTGACAGTGAAAAAATAGCGGCTATAGGCTATTGCTTTGGTGGGTCTGTCGTTCTCTCCATGGCCAATGCAGGTTATGACCTAGACGCAGTAGCTGCTTTTCATACTGGGTTAGGGTTACCCATCATGCCTGATTCGGGTGTTGTGGTCGCTAGGGTATTTGTGGCAAATGGTGCAGATGACCCTTTTATCTCTGCACAGCAAATTGCAGATTTTAAAGCAATGATGGATGCTTCTGGAGTTGACTATAAATATGTGGCCTATGATGGAGCCGTCCATTCTTTTACCAGCCAGCAAGCTGATGAATTAGGCGAAAAATTTAAACTCCCCCTCGCTTATAATGACGAGGCAGATAGTGCAAGTTGGGAAGAAATGAAGGTTCTTTTCGAAGAAGTTTTTTAATTCAAAAAATTGAAATATGTTATACCAAATCGATTCAAAATGGGACATAGTTAAATTGAATATGGATTTTAACTAGTTAAGACCCATAATTTTTGTTTGAATGAGGCATTGAAGATGAGCATAGCCATAGCTACGGTGTTATTTTTTAACGATATACAAGCGAAAAAGAAGTAATTTGTATGCTATATTTTGTGATCAAAATGGTATTAAAAGCCCTGCAAACCAAGGCTTTCTGTCAGAAAAATCGTCATTAAAATCCTGCATCAATAAGTGTTGCTCTGGGCAGAGTGCCTCCGCTACCGTCCACTATGATGTTCCTGCAATCCACAGGAACGAACCATCTCAAATTTTTTATTAAAGTTCTTCAACTGCTAGGTTGTTCACGCTTGGCTACGGTCGACCCGTTCGTGAATAGTTCGCCCTTAGCTGTTTTGTCTTGGAACGATATACACATACAGCCCCTGAAGGAGAAGGTATCCTATTTAAACATGAGCAAACTGGTCATTTGGAAGATGCCAGATAAGTTTTAATGTGCGATTCATTGATATCGCCCGTTACTAGAAAGTTTGGGGTTAGTCAACTCCCACAACCCACACACTCTACCTCAGAACTCATGGGTCGGGTTCCTCTAACCTTCATTTTTAGGTTATGAATTTTGTCTTTCAGTTCCATGTCTTTAAACATATCTCCAGTCAATTGAGATTCTAATTCTTCCATTTCTAGTTGCAATGCTGAGGTTGTCATAGGATATATTGTTACGGGCTTAAATGTAAATGCTATTTATCAGAATCTGGTGATTATTTGAAAAGATGTTTCAAGAACCTGTTGTGAAAGCACTAATTTACTGTTTTCCAAAGGGGGACTCTCCACACGAGGTAATAGTCAAAAGCAGTAGAGTTTTTCCTCTTCGTGTTTCCAAAGCCAGGAATATCGAATGTTCTTAATTCGCCCTCTCCATCAACCTTTTTAGCCACCTGCCATCGAAGGGTAAAACCTGCATAAAGATTAGCGACAATTTTTCCTCTCACATTGAAAACCAATTCTATCCATCGGGACTGTAAATCAGGATTAGACAGTGTAATGTTTTGCTTACCCAATCCATTGTCAGTCGTAAAGGTCAGGGCATCTTCAAAATTCGCTCGTGCGTACCTCAATCCCAACGAGAGTACGTTCCCACTTCCTTGATTTTTTACAAAATTTCGATCTATGCCAGCACGGAAATAATTTCCGTCATTTTGATAATGAAAAGAACCTCCTCTTTTGTTTTCTTCAATTCCATAATTGAAAACAAGATTGGATCGGTGTAGTGCAAGAGCCACTTCAAACTCTTGAGAATCTTTCCCTGATCCAAAATATGTCTTCCATCCTCTTATAACATTTACCCCGACTTTAACATCATAAGGTCTGAAATTCTTTTTTTTCTCCGCCACACTGTCTGTTTGAGCATACGATGAAATTACCGCTAGGAGAAGAGATATGCTAGAAATAAACTTCAATGTTTGTAGCGAGTTGTCTGTTTGTAACACGTCCTGTTACGGCTGTGGAGTCAAAGGTGGAACTAAGCGTATCCAGACCAACGAATGTCCATGACGGATCACATGCGGGATCAAAAAGAGAAAATTCCTTATCAAACCTTACTTGCAATGAGTAGTCATTCGTATCAGAGTCAAAGAAAAAAGCAGTAGCAGTATCTAGGAGGTCTAATGGGAGTCCTATTGCCAATGAATCGTTGCTTAGCCCAAATAACGCTTCGTTATGATTTGCCGAAACCCTGAAACCCACTTTTTTGCTCTCTTTTGTTTTAATATCAAAGAATCTCAAAACCATAAAAGTTTGATTTGAATCATTATTGCAACTATCAATATCGCTACAAGCAAAAACTAAAAATGAACTAACTATTGCTAAAAATACTTTTTTCACAGGCAGGCAAAATTACACAGAGTGTCGCTTCTTCTTTCTATATTAGTTTTGCTTCAATGAATGAAGAATGATTTTTTAAAATAATCCACTTACGTCTTACTACTAAATTATCAATAAAACAGCCAGTAATGACAGGACAATTCAAAGGCGTGGATCTGATCGGATTTACGGGCAGGTTTTCAAACGGGGAGAAATACAGAGATATTTGGACGAATTTTGCTGTCGGTAAAACAGGCATCTCACCAAGAACACTACTTTTCACACCTGACCAACTGCGTACATAAACAACGTAACCCAAAGAATGATCAAGCATCTACCCAGTACAAAATGTAAACGTGTTTTACAATAACAGCTAAATGATTAATTCTGTAAGTTTAATCTTCAAACCTTTGCCAGATCGGGATGAAAACAAAAAGTTTTAAAAAAGATAAAGTCAACATTGTGACGTTAGGGTGTTCCAAAAATTTGGTTGACTCTGAGGTCATGTTAACTCAGCTGAAAGGGAACAAGATTGATGCCACTCATGAATCCCAAAAAGATGATGCCAATGTCATAGTAATAAATACGTGTGGTTTTGTCGATAATGCCAAGCAAGAATCAATAGATACGATCCTTCGGTATGTAGATGCCAAAGAAGAAGGTCTTGTTGATAAAGTCTATGTTTCAGGCTGTTTATCACAACGGTACAGGGAAGATTTGCAACACGAAATCCCAAACGTTGATGCTTGGTTTGGGACAGGAGAGTTGCCCGCATTGCTGAAAAAACTTAAGGCTGATTACAAAAAAGAACTACTGGGGGAACGTATTGTTACAACAAACCAACATTATGCCTATCTGAAA
Source organism: Ekhidna sp. (assembly GCA_965261215.1). GTDB lineage: Bacteria > Bacteroidota > Bacteroidia > Cytophagales > Cyclobacteriaceae > Ekhidna. The sequence continues at coordinate 4,132,951 of CBDHDT010000193.1, read as the reverse complement.
ATTTCGGAGGGGTGTGATCGACCATGCAGTTTCTGTGCCATCCCTATTATGCGTGGGAGACATGTATCAAAACCAATTGGACAAGTACTGACTGAAGCAAAATCTCTGGTGAAAAACGGGACGAAAGAAATTCTTTTGATCGCCCAAGACTCTACTTATTACGGTTTGGATATTTATAAAAAGAGAACCCTTTTGGAACTGCTCGAAAAACTTTCAGAGGTCGAAGGTGTAGAGTGGATTCGCCTTCATTACGCTTTCCCTACCAGTTTTCCAGACGATATCCTAGACATAATGGCCGCTAGGTCCAACATTTGCAATTATCTTGATATCCCTCTTCAGCATGCCTCCACCAAAATGCTCAAACTTATGAAAAGAGGAACAACAAGAGAGAAGACTGAAGCTCTTTTGGATAAAATTCGAACCAAAGTGCCAGACATTGCCATACGAACCACACTAATTACAGGACACCCACAAGAAACTGAAGATGATTTTCAGGAAATGTTGGACTTTGTGGAGACAAATCGCTTCGAAAGACTGGGTATCTTTAGCTATTCACATGAAGAAAATACCCATTCATATAGTTTTGAAAACGACGTTCCAGAAAAAATCAAACAAGAAAGAGCAAGTGCCGTAATGGAATTACAGGAAGGGATTTCTATGGATATCAATGAAAACAAAGTAGGGAAAACATTTAAGGTATTGATCGACAGAATGGAGTCAGGAAATTTCATTGGCAGGACTGAACACGATTCACCAGAAGTAGACAATGAAGTTATAATTCCTGTGAACGATTCATATCTGAAACCTGGGAATTTCGCAAATATAAAAATCACTCAAGCCACCGCTTTTGATCTTTATGGTAAGCCAATAGCCAATTAACCCGATTTCGCACGTGCAAACTGAACAAATCCCTTTAGATGAGACTGGTGGGTTCTCTGCTTTTTTTATTGACTACATCCAACAAGAACCAAAGTTACAACCTTTCTATTCCAAGTTTCCATTGATTGAAAATTTCCAGTCATCGATCAGGAACAGGAATTTCGATATTGAAAAACGTCATATTTTGGCTGATGCATTTCAGCAACAATACGATGGATTCAATGCATCGAAAAATGTTTTAGATAACATCGAAAAAATAAGAAGTGAAAAGACATTCACGGTTACTACAGGACATCAACTTAACATTTTTACTGGTCCCCTTTATTTCATCTATAAAATCATTACAGCAGTCAACGCATGCAAAAGTCTGAAGCAAAACTATCCTGAAAATGATTTCATTCCAGTTTATTGGATGGCTTCCGAGGATCATGATTTTGATGAAATTAACCACTTTTATTTTGAAGGGGGAAAAATTGACTGGCACACAGAACAAACGGGAGCCGTTGGAAAATTTGACCCAAAAGGTCTGCTGGAGATAGCGGATCAGCTTCCAGACAAAATAAATTTCTTTAAAGAAGCCTATTCGTTAGAAACGTTGGCTCAGGCAGGACGATCATATGTCAATTGTTTGTTTGGTGATGAAGGCGTTCTTATAATGGACGCAGATGACGCTACACTAAAAAAATTATTTGCCCCCGTTGTGGAAAATGACATCTTTGAGCACTCAGCAAATAAGCTGGTGACCACTGATTCCGCGGAAATAGAAAAACTTGGATATAAAACACAGGTTCATTGCCGGGAAATCAACTTTTTCTATCATGATGGTAAAGTACGTGAACGCATAGAAAAGGACGGAGATACTTACAAAGTTGTAGGCACAGGTATTCATTTTTCAAAAACAGAAATACAAAACTTAATTCGAGATCACCCCGAACGATTCAGCCCAAATGTTATTCTAAGGCCGCTTTATCAGGAAACAATCCTTCCTAATTTGGCCTATGTAGGAGGACCGTCTGAAGTAGCCTACTGGCTACAGTTAACATCTGTTTTTTCAAAATTTAACGTTCCCTTTCCATTGTTAATGCCTAGAAATTTTGCGGTAATTATTCCTCGGAATGAGGCAGTCAAGTGGAAAAAAACAGGGCTACCTAATAGGGATCTGTTTTTAGAACAAGATCAGGCATTTTCCAAATGGGTTAAGTCCCATACAACAAAAAACCTCTCTTATAGCAAAGAACTTGCTCAATTCAACCTGATTTATGATAAATTGAAGAATAAAGCATCTCTTGTTGACCCCACTCTTCAACAACATATTGAGACATTGAAAACAGGAGCTAGACAACGGATAGAAAAAGCAGAAAAAAAGCTACTTCGGGCAGAAAAAAGGAACCATGAAGAAAAAAAAATCCAAATAACTGCAGTGAAAGAAGCATTATTTCCCAATGGTACTTTCCAAGAGCGTCATGACAATTTTCTCAATTTCTACTTAAATGATTCCCACTTTATTCAAACCCTTTTAGATACTTTTGACGCGTTTGATTACAGCATGTACCTGTTATTTGAATGAGAAGACTTCCCAAACTGTTCCTTTATTTTTTAGCATTCCTGCTGATTCTTTCAGTTGCTACGTTGACTTTGGTCGACAATAAGCCTGTAAATGAGAAAGACTATTATCATGTAATGATGAACCGCCTAGACTCATTAAATGAATCCTTGAAGGTCTCCTTGCCAGAGAGCATTGAAGTTGGTTCAGCAATAATCTCTATCACTCCTGATTCAACAATGGCACTAGCAGGGTATGGTGCCCGCAAACCAAAAGAGTATGATGCTATCATGGATTCAGTTTTTATTCGGACACTTGTCATAAAATCTACGTCTGAAAAGGTGGCCATATTATGTGCAGACCTTCTAATCATCCACCCTGAGATCGTGGAATTTTTTAATCAGGAGCTCAAAAAGACCCGATGGATTCCTAGCGATATTTTTTTGTCAGCAACACATTCTCATTCAAGCATTGGTCAATGGGCACCTGGTGTGGTCGGAGGCTTATTTGCGGGAAAATACCATAAGAAAGTAGCAAAAATTATTGCCCGCCGTATGATCCAGAGTTTGTTGAAAGCAGAAAAGAGCGTACATCCAGCTTCATTAGGGTTTTCCTCTATGCAAAATCCTGACTTAGTACTTAACCGGCTCGTAGGTGATAAAGGAGAAGAAGATGCTTTTCAGAAAAATTTAATCTTTGCAACCGAAAAAGGAGACATTGTATTCTCCACCTTTTCTGCACATGCAACATGCCTAACAAGCCAGTCAAGAAAATTATCTGGAGACTTCCCTAGTTATTTTCATCAACATTTAAAGAAAGACACAGGTGCTATTTTCTCCCTTTATTCGGCGGGTGCTGTGGCCAGTATGGGACCCGAAACTCCAGAAATGAACCAGTTCGAGCGGGTACATTATTTGGGTGAAGAGCTTGCGAGAAGAATCATAAAGCCCGAGACTCACAGTGATTCCATTCAAATTGTGGCTTTTCGAATTCCCATACCATTGGGTAGCCCGCAGTTCAAAGTTTCTAGGAACTTGGCACTGCGTCCTTATCTTTTCAACTATGCGTTTGGAAATCCTCAACCTTACATAAGTGTACTGCTTTTGGGTAAAAACCTGCTGATAGGTACTCCTTGTGATTTTTCTGGAGAACTGGCACTTCCTTTATATGAATTTGCCAGACAAAGGAGATTGAATTTAATCATTACCTCATTTAATGGAGATTATATAGGATACATCACAAAAGATGACTGGTATGATCTAGAAAAGTACGAAACCAGAACGATGAATTGGTACGGTCCAGGAAATGGAAGGTATTTTTCAGAGATCATCCAAAAAATTATTTCCGCGATAGATGCTAATAACTAGGCCTGTGCTTTTAATTGACAAAGATAAATGCCTGAAAAATATTGCACGCATGGCTGAAAAGGTCAAAACCTCCGATATAGCCTTGAGACCTCACTTTAAGACGCATCACTCTGTTGCAATCGGAAGTTGGTATCGTGATTTTGGCGTGAAAAGTTGCACCGTCAGTTCTGTTTCAATGGCTAAATATTTTTCTAATGCGGAATGGAATGATATTACCATTGCTTTCCCTTTCAATCCGCTGGAAGCCAGTGAAATTGCCCAAATCGCTCTAAAATCCAAGATCAATATTCTTATTGAATCAGAGGAAAGCCTGAAACTAGCCAATGATTTAATTGACTGCCCTGTCAATTATTTCATTAAAATAGATTTGGGGACAAAAAGAACGGGAATAGCCCCTGCTAACACTGATCTGATCGAAAAACTGCGTGCCAACTCATCTGAAAAAATCTCTTTTTCGGGATTTCTTGCCCATGCAGGTCATACCTATTCCTCTGATATTGAAGGGATCAATCAGATTTACCAGTCTTCAGTTAAGCTATTAACTAATCTCAGGTCAAAATTTGGAGGTGTTCTTAGCTACGGAGATACACCTTCATGCAGTATAATGAAGGATTTTTCTGCTTTTGATGAAATACGCGCAGGGAATTTTATTTTTTATGATTGGATGCAAAAAGAAATCGGGTCTTGCAAAATTGAGGACATCAGTGTGTGCTTGGCTTGCCCAGTCGTTGCCATTCATTCAGAGAGAAATGAAATTGTGATGTATGGAGGGGGAGTTCATTTGTCTAAAGACTTTGTAGAGGCGGATGGAAAAAAATGTTTTGGAAAGGCTGTCAGGTTAAATCCAGACGGTTGGGAGACAGAAATTATTGGGAATGTAGAGAAGCTATCACAAGAACATGGAATCATAAAAATGGCAAATGGATTGATCTCTCACATAAAAGAAGGAGACCTGATAGGTATAATTCCAGTACATTCGTGTTTAACCGCAGATTTGCAAGGACACTATTACTTAACCACAGGTCAAAAAATTAAAAAAATTGTAAAAGAATGAAAAAAATTCTTCCCCTAATTACTGTTTTGATGTCAACCCTCACCAAAGCAGATACGTATCCAACAAATCCTCCCGAAGACACCATAGATGTTATGATTGGTCAAATGCTAATGATAGGAGTTGGTGATTTCGATTTGGTTGATCCCCGTCAACCAGTTTTTGAAACAATAAAATCTGGAAAAGTTGGTGGCGTTATTCTTTACGAGAAAAATATTCTTTTCGAAAGCCCCAAAAATGAACTGGCTCTGCTAATTAATCATCTTCAAAAAAATGCTGAAATTCCATTATTTATAAGTATTGATGAAGAAGGTGGATTTGTTAGCAGGATGAAAACTAAGTATGGCTTTCCCAAAAATGTTTCCGCACAATACCTAGGACAACTTGACAATCTAGATTCAACAAGATTTTATGCAAAACAAACTGCTACTCTTCTGAACTGCTTTGGGATTAACATGAACTATGCCCCAGTCGTGGATGTCAATTTAAATACTCGAAATCCAGTTATTGGAAAAATAGAAAGGAGCTACTCTCCTGAATACAAAAAAGTGATAAAACATGCATACGAGGTGATCTCCCTTCACGACGGAACAGGGGTAATACCTGTATTAAAGCATTTTCCCGGGCATGGAAGTAGCAAAAGTGACACGCATTTGGGACTGACTGATGTGACAGATACATGGAAAATAGAGGAAATGTACCCTTATTCTGCATTGATTGATAGCGGTGTGGTAAAAGCTGTGATGACAGCACATATAGTGAATAAAGCACTAGATGACACCAAAAATCCTGCTACACTTTCGAAGCGAATAGTGACTGGAATGCTACGAGATTTTTTAAATTATCAGGGGGTGATTATCTCCGATGATTTGCAAATGGGAGCTATACGGAATGAATACGGAATGAGAGAAGCCATACGTCTCTCTATTGATGCAGGAGTGGATATTTTAATGTTTGCTAATAATGTGAATGATGATGACAAGGTTTTGGCATCAACCGTTCATGCAATCATTAAGGATTTACTTTTTGAAAATGTCATAACTAGGGACAGAATTTATATGTCCTACAAAAGAATTATGAAGCTAAAAAGTGACTTTGGTTTAACTAAAGATGGATATTACAGGTCTCTTAAGAATAAACTAAAAGCCCACAACTAATAACTTGACAATATGAATTTTTACCTTACTATCCTCGTCACTCTATGATCCAGTACAACCCAAAATCATGGTTTTCGTTAATCTTTGACGTTTACAGCCGACACGTTATAAGGTCTCTTTTCCCTCTTATTTTATTCGCTGGGGTCTTTACCGCTTTTTTGTGCTTTCTGTTTATTGATGTCCTGAATGTCGTTATAACCGATACAAAAGCCTTCCACTCTATTCTTGGGGTAATTCTTGGCCTATTTCTTGTACTCAGAACGAATACTGCTTACGACCGATGGTGGGAAGGCAGAAAATTGTGGGGTCAACTGGTTAATGACAGCCGGCAGCTGGCAATCAAGCTAACCACTTTCCTGCCCGAGGATGACAAAGAAACCCGTCTCTTTTTTAGAAAAATGATCCCAAATATTACTATTTCGATGAAAGAACACCTTAGAAATAGTATTATGGTCGGCGAGATGGACTTTTATGATGACGCAGTCAAGGAAAAAATTATCAATAGCCGGCATCGACCCAACATTATTAATAAGCTGATGCTCAACAGGATCAATACACTTTATAAGAAAGGAGTTTTGACTGGAGAACAACTTTTCATCCTGGATAAGGAAGTCAAAGGATTTACAGACATAATTGGGGCGTGCGAAAGAATCAAATCCACCCCTATACCCTACTCTTATAGCATGTTCATTAAAAAATTTCTTTTTATTTATTCTATCACTCTACCCATGACATTCATTGGAGAATTTGGCTACTGGTCAATCATTTTGGTGATTATGGCCTTTTATTTTCTAATGAGTGTAGAGTTGATTTCAGAGGAAATAGAAGATCCTTTCGGTAAAGACGTTAATGATCTGCCACTTGATGAAATTTGTGTGAAGATCAAAAAAAATATCATCGAAATTTTCAATGAATAACTATCTTAGCGACTCTTGAATTTTGAACAACAATCAAATGCCGAATAATTATGAAACGTAACCTTATCAAAATCAATGCAATGGCAATGGATGTTGCCATTTTTACCGCATGTGGTGGTGGAGAAAAAACAACTAACACCTATACAGGTGCGGAATTCGACTCAGCAAATGCCAATATTGGAGATGCATCATGAACATAATACAGAAAATTGATGAGATAATAGAAGAAAGAAGTTTATTAAAACACCCGTTTTACCAAATGTGGTCTGATGGAAAGTTAACACGGGAATCTCTTGCAGGTTATTCTAAAGAATACTTTCAACTGGTAAAGGCAGTTCCTAAATTTATGACTCCAATTATTGAAAAATCACCCGAAGGTGTAGTTGATGAATTAGTTGAAAACCAACAAGAAGAATCTGATCACATTAAACCATGGATTGCTTTTGCTGGCGAACTAGGAATGTCTGAAGATGAATTAATTTCATATTCAGGAACTACCAAAACGCAAGAAGCTGTATCTGATTTGCATCAACTAATGACTACTTTTGATGGAGGCGCATGTGCGATGTATGCCTTTGAAAAAGAAATTCCTGAAATCAGTCAAACTAAACTTGATGGATTATCAGAATTCTATGGAATGACAAGTAATGAGGCTACAGAATACTTCAAACTTCATACCGAAGCTGACATTAGACATGCAACATCATGGAAAAGCATACTGGAGAAATCTTCAGTTGACTCTAGTAACTTGATTGAAATTGCAGATAAATCAACCTCAGCACAAAATTTGTTGCTTGACAGTTGCTACGAGGAATACTGTTAACCTCATAGCATTTTTACTTGAGAAAAAGTTCCTGTGCTTAGGGTCAGTAACTCAGCTTGGTAGAGTAACCGGCTCGTAACCGAAGACCGTTGCAATAGAAGATTGTTTATTACCATTACTATCAAGCAGATTTATTTGTAGAAGTTTTCTGTTTTGGCACTAGGCGAGTGCAACACTCGGGTTATATTATGCTTCCCTCCCTAGTGTTTGGGAAAAGACCTCCCAAGGAGTTTTATACCCCAAGCATTTTCTAGGTCGGTTATTCATTAAGTCGGTGGCTTTGAACAGCTCTTTTTCGGTGACTTGATGCAATTGGCATTTGCTTTGGAAAAAATTGCCTGAGCAAGCCATTGTGGTGTTCATTCAACTCCCGACCGTTATCAAAGGTTAGCGTTATCACATATTGTTTCATATTCTCTAACAACCTGAGTATCGTCGCATTGGTTTCTTTTGCGGTTTCGTTCTTAATCCGAAGCGCAAGATAGAGCCTACTTTTACGTTCAGCAAGGGAGGAAAATACCCCTTGATGACCTTTCCCGATAACACAATCAGCCTCCCAATCACCTATACGCGAGCGACTGTCCACTATACTGGGTCTATCATCAATATCAACCCGATTGGGGATGTGTCCGCGGCAGTCGTTCTTGCCATAACGCTTTCGATATTTCTTACCCTGATGGCGCAAGTATTGATGCAACGACCCGCCGGCTACTTTGTCTTTCAAAATTAGACGATAGATGGAAATCAGGTCCCAAAGGGATGCAAATTGATTGTGTAAAAAATCACATACATAAATCAATCCTCCTATGGTTGGATATTTGGATACCAAAATACAGGTAACCAAGTATCCACCGAAAAAGGAGCGAAACTTTATTAACATAAAATTTTATCTCTAGTTATATCAATTACCTTAAATCCGCAGGTGTAAAACGGAAAAGAGCTGGAATAGGCTTAAACTAGTTTGTAATAAGCTTTTCTGGCTCGATTTTTTTTCACTTATTTGAGTGTGTAACCAATCAATTAAGCGGGAATGAAAGTAACCATATCTGATAAAAAAGTCACCCCTTTTGGCGGGTTTAATTTTTGCTACAAGTTTCTTAAGGATATCGGTATTCCCAAGCTAATGGATGATCATTTGGGTAGCTTGGTCAACTATAGAGGTTTCGATTACTCGGAGATTTTGATGAATCATTTGGCTATTTTCCTTCAAGGTGAAGATTGTACTGAGGACATTCAAGAACACTTGGGAGGACATCTGAAGAAAGTTCGGGGGTTCTCGGTGTGTAGTGCCGATACCATTTTGCGAGGCATAAAAGAACTGGCCACCCCTACAGAGGAAATGACCAGTTCGGGAGGGATCACCCATCAGTTCAATATCAACCTAGGCTTAAACCAATTATTACTGAAAGCCTTGAGCAAAACCAATCAGCTTAACACCAAACAGGAGTATACCACAGGAGTATACCATTAGATTATGATAATCAGGTAATCGCCACCGAGCAATATGATGCACGGAGCACCCATAAAAAGAGTGAAGGTTACCAGCCAGGTGTGACCAGTATCGGCAAAAACATCGTTTACATCGAAGGTCGTAATGGCAACAGTCCAGCCAAATACCAACAAGAAGAAACCCTGACCAGGGCATTTTCTTTACTGGATCAGCAGGGCATCTGCATCAAGCGCTTTCGGGCAGATTCGGCTTCCTACCCACACAAGGTAATTAGTCTTGTGGAGGGAACGAGTCAGCACTTTTACATCCGAGCTGTACGTTGCGCCACTATGGAACAGCAAATTAGCCAGATTCGGGCAGATGCCTGGCAGAAAGTCCGTCTTGGAGTACAAGAAATGGAAGTGACACAACTAGCGGATTACCGTCCCTTTGATGGGCAAAAGTCCTACCGGTTGGTAGTAAGTCGGATTAAACGCCGAGATGGTCAGACTGGATTATTCACTGGGGATGCCTTCATTTATCGAGCTATCCTCACCAATGATGTCAAATGGGACAACCAGCAACTTGTTTCTTTTTATAACCAAAGAGGAAATGCTGAGAGAACCTTCGATACAATGAACAATGATTTTGGCTGGTCTAAGCTTCCCCGCTCATTCCTTAATGAAAATACTGTAAGTTCAATTAGTAAGTGCAAAGATGTAGGATAAATATGTGGAGCTATTTCCCCATATTTAAAGGTCTAAAAACGTTGCCATATGAGCCAAACATATTATCAACTCAAAGCCCATCAAAGACATCAAATTGAAGCCTACTTAAAATCGGGTAAGAGTAAAAGTTTCATTGCAGAAGCCCTTGCTGTGTCGGGTTCCACCATTTACAGAGAATGCAAGCGCAACAGTTCCCCTAAAGGGATCTATCATGGATCTAAAGCACATTTGTCTTCCACAAAGCGTAAGCAACGTTATTGCAATCCTCGGTCTTTTGACACCCACAAAAGACAGCTCATCAAAGAATACCTTCTGCAAGAACAGTGGTCACCTAAGCAGCTTGTAGGATATTGTAAAATCCAGCAGATTCCCATGGTTTCACATGAACGTATCTATCAATATATCAGGGACGATAAAGCTGCTGGAGGACAGTATTACAAACATTTACGCCATCAACTCAAACATAGAAAAAGGTCTGTAGGTAAGCCTGTAACTATTAAAAACAGGGTATCAATCGATCAAAGACCTGAATGCATCAACAATAAAGAACGCTTTGGGGATTGGGAAGTGGATACCATTATAGGCAGACAGCAAAAGGGAGCCATTCTGACCATCGTGGAAAGCACTACAGGAATGCTCATTATAAAAAAGCTACCTAAGGGAAAGCAAGCCAAAGGACTAAGTAAGGAACTTATCAATAGGCTGATGCCCTACAAAAAACATATTCTTTCGATCACTTCTGATAATGGAACAGAATTCGCCGACCATCAAAACATAGCTAAAAACCTAGCTACTCAATGCTACTTTGCCCATCGGTATTGCTCTTGGCAAAGAGGACTTAATGAATACACCAACAAACTCATAAGACAGTATATACCCAAAAAAACAGTTTTTGATACACTAAATGACAAACAGATTACCCAAATTCAATACAAAATTAACCGACGACCAAGAGAAAAACTTAACTTTAAAACTCCTAAAGAAATCTTTTAGCTAAATACCGCTTACTTGTTGCACTTGATTGTTGAACCTACGATGTGATCTTTAACTTGATGTTTTTCGAGTATTTCTTGCTGGTCTGCATAAGCACTGTCGGCATACAATTCCTGTTCTTTGTCTTGTTTTTTGTCCAACAGGGCATCAAGAGCCTGTGAATCATGTACCGCTGCATCGGTAATTTCATAGCGTTCTATCAATTTGCTACCTGCATCAACCTTGGCGTGATTTTTATACCCATAATAATTCTGATTATTTTTCTTTGTCCAACGTGCATCAATGTCCTTTTGACGCTTTTTATTGGGTTCATCTGTCCATAGACTTTCTCCCTTACCCTCTTTTATTTGTTGGTTTTTCTCCCTGCTGTTGCGTTGGCGTGTGGCTTCTACAAAAGAGGCATCTATTATTTTGCCTTCATTGACCATAAGCCCTAATTTTTCCAATTGACTCTGAAATAGCTCGAAAAGGGATTTTACTAAATGCAAGTCGGTCAGACGTTCACTAAACAACCATATCGTGTTGCTATCTGGTATGTCATCGGCAATGGTGAGGTTGAGAAATCTCATAAAACTCATCCTGTCATTGATTTGATATGCTGCTTGATCATCAGAGAGGTTATAATATCGCTGAAGAATCAATATTTTGAACATTAACACATAATCATATGGGGGACGTCCTCCCATTCCTTTTGACTCTTTGATCAGGTGCTGTTCCAGTAAAGAACGGAAAATTTCAAAATCAATTCCACGGTTTAATCGTTGCAGGGGATCTCCCAACTGGCTCAGTTTGGACAAACGAATGTCTTGATCAAAAAAACCGTAATCTCTGTGACGTTTAAATTGTTTCATTTCCAAGTCTAACTCTTTTAGCTCAAAAAACATACTAATACAGTTGTTTTAGTTTTTAGAGATGCCCTAATGATTATCTCCTTTCAGGGAGGTTTTTAGCATGATTATTGCTATATAAAATGACAAGGATTAGTCATAATATCAATCAAAACCTTGTCACATGCAGTCAAAAAAGTCGAATAGAAATCAACTTAATTTTTTATCACCTACCTTAACTGAACAACTCAATTCCAGGCAAGAGCTTTATTTGTTGAGCCACCAAATAGAATGGTCATATTTTGAAGAAGCATTTGGTTCGCTTTATTCACATGTAGGTCGTCCAGCTCATTCTATTCGTTTGATGGTCTCCTTGTTGATATTAAAATCTCTTTACAATTTATCAGGTGAGGTATTGGTGGAACACCGGTGGGAAATGAATCCATATTTTCAATATTTTGGAGGCTTTGATTCTTTGCAATGGGGGCAACCCTGTGCGGCAACAGATTTGGTACATTTCAGCAAGAGGATTGGAGAAGAAGGGGTAGAGAAGCTATTGAAACATTCAATTGAGCTACACGGCAAGGATGCTAAGGACAACCATGTAAGTGTAGATACTACTGTCCAGGAAAAGAGCATCACCTATCCCACAGATGCAAAACTTCATAAAAAGATTGTTGACAGCTACATTTCTATAGCCAAGAAAGAAGGGATTAAACTACGACGCAGCTACGTTAGGACAACCAAAAACCTTGTCAGAGACACCTACCATGTGACTCACCCTAAAAGAAGAAAGAAAGCAAATGCAGCGAAGCGAAAACTCAAAACCATTGCTGGTCGGTTAGTCAGAGAATTAGACAGGAAATTACCTCATCAGCAAAAAGAAGTAACACTGGCACTGTTCAAACGAGTACTTACACAAGAGAAGTTCAGTAAGCATAAAATTTACAGTTTACATGAACCTGAAGTGTATTGCATCGCAAAAGGAAAGGCACATAAAACATATGAATATGGCTGTAAGGCATCAGTAGTATTGACACAAAATACGGGTATCATCGTAGGTGCGATGAGTTTTGAAGAGAATATTTATGATGGACATACGCTAGATGCTGTATTGAAGCAAACACAACTACTGCCTGGTAACTACCCGAAACCCGCCACAGTAGATAGGGGGTACAAAGGGACTAACACAGTTGAAAACACCTCCATCATTCGACCATCCAAACCATTAAAAAGAGACAATACCTATCAAAAACAGAGAAAATGAACGCACTGTAGACGTAGAGCAGCCATAGAGCCAATCATCGGACACTTGAAGCAAGATCATCGAGCAGCTAGCAATTACCTAAAAGGGAAAACAGGAGATAAAATAAACTGCATCATGGTAGCCTGTGGGTTTAACTACAAGAAGTTGATGAAAAAACTAAGAGTAAATGCTCTTTGGCTCTATACAAAATGGGTAGTAAAGCTGAGGCGTCTAGTTGAATTAACCACTTGCCATCAAAGTAGAATACAAACTCCATTGAAAATGAGTTTTTAAGGAACGACTATTTACACTTATATGCTTGTCCTTAGCATCCTTGCCGTGTAGCTCAATTGAATGTTTCAATATCTTCTCTACCCCTTCTTCTCCAATCCTCTTCCTGAAATGTACCAAATCTGTTGTCGCACAAGGTTGCCCCCATTGCAAAGAATCAAAGCCTCCAAAATATTGAAAATATGGATTCATTTCCCACCGTTGTTCCACCAATACCTCATCTGATGAATTGTAAAGAGATTTTAATATCAACAAGGAGACCATCAAACGAATAGAATGAACTGGACGACCTACATGTGAATAAAGCGAACCAAATGCTTCTTCAAAATATGACCATTCTATCTGTTGGCTCAACAAATAAAGCACTTGCCTGGAATTGAGTTGTTCAGTTAAGGTAGGTGATAAAAAATTATTGAAGTAGGCATTTAATAAATACGAATGCACTTGTACGGGCATGGTTGATGGTCCACCATTTTAGTTAGCAGGTTATCGAATATTTCCCCTTTCATTTGACTGCGGTTGAACCGATAGCAATATTGGTCGATATATGCTTGAAGGTTATCGACTGAATGGTGGATACCTCTAAGCCATGCCTTGAACATCATAATTGTTCTGTGCAATTCCGGGAAATTCTTACCTTTCTTCCCACTCTCGATTTGAATTAAATAAGGGTATTTTTCTTTCAAGGGGATGTAGCCCCTCCACCTATCGGTTGTGATGGTAGCCTGAGTTGATATATGATCATGGAAGAAGGGCTTCAATTGCTTGGAGCCAGCATTGTCAATCACTCTGGCATACATCCTGCTCACTCCTTTCCCTTTCTTCTCAATAGCCAGTACAACCTGCTTTTTTCGGTTATTTTGGCGTCCTACAACGCCTTCTTCCTGTTGCCCTACAACGGTCTCATCGACTTCTACTTTACCCACTAGCGGGTATTTCCCACTGCTAACCATTGCCTTCATTACCTTTTGTTGAAACAGCCAACAGGTTTTTTGCCGTAGCCCCAGTTTTCTGCTTAGCTCTGTTGATGCAATCCCTTGTTTATTGGTACTCATATAGTATACGATATAAAAAGCTTTTAACATTGGGAATTTTACTTTGTGGAAAAGAGTGCCACTTGTGGGGGTAGCTTGGTACCTACATTTTGTGCATTGCCGGGTATGGAATAATTTCCCTCCGCAATACTTGCTGTTTTGGCACCTTTCACATTTAAATCCATCTGGCCATTTCATTTCGGTCAGGAAGTTTTGACAACTGTCATTATCAGGAAAATTCTTCTGAAACTCAAAAAGAGTTAGGCTTTCATACTTTTTCTCCATAATCTGATTTTTACAGTAATTTTAATAATTTTACTAAGTTGCTGTAAATCAATCGTTTAATAAAAAATGAAACTGTTTTAATAGACTAATCTTTTATGTATTAAATGCCTACTTCAAAAAAATTAAGTTGATTTCTATTCGACTTTTTTGACTGCATTTGACAAGGTTTTGATTGATATTATTGAAGTAGGCATTTAATACATAAAAGATTAGTCTATTAAAACAGTTTCATTTTCTTGATTAAACGATTGATTTACAGTAACTTAGTAGGACTATTAAAGTTAGAGTAAAAATCAGATTATGGAGAAAAAGTATGAAAGCCTAACTCTTTTTGAGTTTCAGAAGAAATTTCCTGATAACGACAGTTGTCAAAACTTCCTGACCGAAATGAAATGGTCAGATGGATTTAAATGTGAAAAGTGCCAAAACAACACGTATTGCAGAGGGAAATTATTCCATACCCGGCAATGCACAAAATGTAGGTACCAAGCTAC
The DNA here is from genome assembly GCA_965261215.1 of Ekhidna sp. Classification (GTDB taxonomy): domain Bacteria; phylum Bacteroidota; class Bacteroidia; order Cytophagales; family Cyclobacteriaceae; genus Ekhidna. Next base: position 4,117,887 of record CBDHDT010000193.1, on the reverse strand, counting down.
CCCCACAAGTGGCACTCTTTTCCACAAAGTAAAATTCCCAATGTTAAAAGCTTTTTATATCCTATACTATATGAGTACAAATAAACAAGGGATTGCATCAACAGAGCTAAGCAGAAAACTGGGACTACGGCAAAAAACCTGTTGGCTGTTTCAACAAAAGGTAATGAAGGCAATGGTTAGCAGTGGGAAATACCCGCTAATGGGTAAAGTAGAAGTCGATGAGACCGTTGTAGGGCAACAGGAAGAAGGCGTTGTAGGACGCCAAAATAACCGAAAAAAGCAGGTTGTACTGGCTATTGAGAAGAAATGGAAGGGAGTGAACAGGATGTATGCCAAGGTGATTGACAATGCTGGCTCCAAGCAATTGAAGTTCTTCTTCCAAGATCATATATCAACTCAGGCTACCATCACAACCGATAAGTGGAGGGGCTATATCCCCCTGAAAGAAAAATACCCTTAGTTAATCCAAATAGAGAGTGGGAAGAAAGGTAAGAATTTCCCGGAATTGCACAGAACAATTATGATGTTCAAGGCATGGCTTAGAGGTGACCACCATTCAGTCGATAACCTTCAAGCATATATCGACCGATATTGCTATAGGTTCAATCGCAGTCAGATGAAAGGGGAAATATTCGATAACCTGCTAACTAGTCGTTCCTTAAAAACTCATTTTCCATAGAGTTTGTATTCTACTTTGATGGAAAGAGGTTAATTCAACTAGACGCCTCAGCTTTACTACCCATTTTGTATAGAGCCAAAGAGCATTTACTCTTAGTTTTTTCATCAATTTCTTGTAGTTAGTCAGCCCTAAAGAATCAACATTAATTATGCTTATCTCCTTTCAGGGAGGGTTTTAGCACGATTATTGCTGTATAAAATGACAAGGAATAGTTATAATATCAATCAAAACCTTGTCAAATGCAGTCAAAAAAGTCGAATAGAAATCAACTTGATTTTTTATCACCTACCTTAACTGAACAACTCAATTCCAGGCAAGCGCTTTATTTGTTGAGCCACCAGATAGAATGGTCATATTTTGAAGAAGCGTTTGGTTCGCTTTATTCAAATGTAGGTCGTCCAGCTCATTCTATTCGTTTGATGGTCTCCTTGTTGATATTAAAATCTATTTACAATTTATCAGATGAGGTATTGGTGGAACAACGGTGGGAAATGAATCCATATTTTCAATAGTTTGGAGGCTTTGATTCTTTGCAATGGGGGCAACCCTGTGCGGCAACAGATTTGGTACATTTCAGGAAGAGGATTGGAGAAGAAGGGGTAGAGAAGATATTGAAACATTCAATTGAGCTACACGGCAAGGATGCTAAGGACAAGCATGTAAGTGTAGATACTACTGTCCAGGAAAAGAGTATCACCTATCCCACAGATGCAAAACTTCATAAAATGATTGTTGACAGCTGTATTTCTATAGCCAAGAAAGAAGGGATTAACCTACGACGCAGCTACGTTAGGACAACCAAAAACCTTGTCAGAGACACCTACAATGGGACTCACCCTAAAAGAAGGAAGAAAGCAAATGCAGCGAAGCGCAAACTCAAAACCATTGCTGGTCGGTTAGTCAGAGAATTAGACAGGAAATTACCACATCAGCAAAAAGAAGTAACACTGGCACTGTTCAAACGAGTACTTACACAAGAGAAGTTCAGTAAGAATAAAATTTACAGTTTACATGAACCTGATGTGTATTGCATCGCAAAAGGGAAGGCACATAAAAAATATGAATATGGCTGTAAGGCATCAGTAGTATTGACACAAAATACGGGTATCATCGTAGGTGCGATGACTTTTGAAGAGAATATTTATGATGGACATACGCTAGATGCTGTATTGAAGCAAACACAACTACTGACTGGTAACTACCCGAAAACCGCCACAGTAGATAGGGGGTACAAAGGGACTAACACAGTTGAGAACACCTCCATCATTCGACCATCCAACCCATTAAAAAGAGACAATACCTATGAAAAACAGAGAAAACGAAAGCACTGTAGACGTAGAGCAGCCATAGAGCCAATCATCGGACACTTGAAGCAAGATCATCGAGCAGCTAGCAATTACCTAAAAGGGAAAACAGGAGATAAAATAAACTTCATCATGGCAGCCTGTGGGTTTAACTACAAGAAATTGATGAAAAAACTAAGAGTAAATGCTCTTTGGCTCTATACAAAATGGGTAGTAAAGCTGAGGCGTCTAGTTGAATTAACCTCTTTCCATCAAAGTAGAATACAAACTCTATTGAAAATGAGTTTTTAAGGAACGACTAGTTAATTCAAATCGAGAGTGGGAAGAAAGGTAAGAATTTCCCAGAATTACACAGAACAATTATGATGTTCAAGGCATGGCTTAGAGGTATCCAGCATTCAGTCGATAACCTTCAAGCATATATCGACCAATATTGCTATCGGTTCAACCGAAGCCAGATGAAAGGGGAAATATTCGATAACCTGCTAACTAAAATGGTGGACCATCAACCATGCCCGTACAAGTGCATTCGTATTTATTAAATGCCTACTTCAATAAATCTTTTAACATTGGGAATTTTACTTTGTGGAAAAGAGTGCCATTTGTGGGGGTAGCTTGGTACTTACATTTTGTGCATTGACGGGTATGGAACAATTTCCCTCTGCAATACGTGTTGTTTCGGCACCTTTCACATTTAAATCCATCTGTCCATTTCATTTCGACCAAGCAGTTTTGACAACTGTCGTTATCAGGAAAATTCTTCTGAAACTCAAAAAGGGTTAGGCTTTCATACTTTTTCTCCATACTGTGATTTTTACTCTAAACTTTAATAGTTCTACTAAGTTACTGTAAATCAATCATTTAATCAAGAAAATGAAAATGGGTTAATAGACTAATCTTTCATGTATTAAATGCCTACTTCAATCCTTTCATGATACCTCTTTTCTCAGGAAAGGTCTGTCTGAAAATCCTCAATTTTACCAGTGAAGACCTACTGCACCCCTTAGTTCTGGTCAAAATGCCGACTAACCAGCCCCATATACCTAGTCGATTAGATAGGAACTGACATTATTATCCTTTAGCAACTCTTTGTATCTACAAATCTAGTTGACTGCGGATGTTGGGGAATAACAGAATTATTTTTTTTTAGGAGAGATAAATGCCTTACCTTTGGCGGGGCATTGCAAGAACTAAATGACGAGGGGACTTTTGTCCCCTCTTTTTATTCATGGATGATCTGGAAAAGAGGATTAAAAGCGTAACCGAAAAGGTGATTCAAGATGAAGAACTCCTTTTTTTGATTGATGTTAGAGTGAAAGGAAATGTTGGGAATCAAAAAGTGTTGGTGTTCATTGATGGTGACAACGACGTACATATTGATCACTGTAGTTCAGTTAGTAGACAGTTGGGAGTGATTTTAGAGGAAGAAGATTTTATGCCAGGAAAATATTGCTTAGAAGTATCTTCACCTGGCTTGGATCATCCCATAAAAATGCACAGGCAATACTTAAAGAATAAAGGCAGGTTGCTTGAGGTTGAAACAATGGAAGGGGAGAAAGTAAAAGGAAAATTACTTCAGGTAAATAAAGAAAATATTGTTTTGAAAACCCGTAATAAGGATATAAAAATGAACTTCGAGGAAATAAATAAATCAAAAATAATAGTATCATTTAAGTAGATGGAAGCATCAGTATTAGTTGATTCATTTGCGGATTTTGCTAGGGGCAAGAATATAGATCGACCAACTATGATCCGCATTTTGGAAGATGTGTTTAGGACGATGATCCGCAAGAAGTATGAGACCGATGATAATTTTGACATTATTATCAATACAGATAATGGAGATTTGGAGATTTGGAGGTTCAGAGAGATCGTGGATGATAACTCAGAAGACATATGGGATCATGACAAGATAAGTCTCACAGAGGCACGCCAAATTGAACCCGACTTTGAAATCGGTGAAGAAGTTGCTGAAGAAATAAAACTCCTAGATTTTGGCAGAAGAGCGGTAATGACTGCTAGGCAAACTTTGGTGCAAAAAGTCAAAGACTTGGAGAAAGACACACTTTTTCAGAAATACAAAGAGCTGGTTGGAGAAATTATACAAGGTGAAGTGTACCAAGTTTTAGGACGTGAAGTTTTGTTGGTTGATGGAGAAGGGAATGAACTAACTATTCCCAAATCAGATCAAATTCCTAAAGATCGATATAGAAAAGGCGACACAATACGAGCAATTGTTCATAGAGCTGAAATGGTCAATGGCAATCCAAAGATCCTTCTTTCAAGGACCTCTCCCGTTTTCCTAGAAAGACTTTTTGAAGCTGAAGTACCAGAGGTTTACGATGGATTGATTACAATGAAAAATGTGGTAAGAGAGCCAGGTGAAAGAGCGAAAGTTGCTGTAGCATCGTATGACGATAGAATTGATCCTGTTGGAGCTTGTGTAGGGATGAAGGGCTCCAGAATTCATTCTATCGTTCGCGAATTACAAAATGAGAATATCGATGTCATCAATTTTACCGATAATTTAGAACTCTACCTAGCCAGAGCTTTAAGCCCAGCTAAAATCACTAGCATGAATATCAGCGAAGACAAAGAACGTGTTTCCGTCTATCTAAAGCCAGACCAAGTATCTTTGGCTATAGGAAAAGGAGGTCAAAATATAAAGCTCGCTAGCAAATTGGTAGGTATGGAGATCGATGTATTCAGAGAACTGGATGGATTATCAGAAGAAGATGTAGATCTGGATGAATTTACTGATGAACTAGAAGATTGGGTCATTGATGAACTAAAAAGAGTAGGTCTTGATACTGCGAAAAGTGTATTGAGACTAAGCTCCGATGATCTGATAAGGCGAACAGATTTAGAAGAAGAGACAGTACACGAAATTATTCGAGTTCTAAGCCAGGAGTTCGAATAGAAATTAATTGTTAAGGTTTTTATGGCAGAATACAGATTAAGTCAGGTTGCAAGAAAGCTCAACGTAGGGAGAAATACCATCCTCGAATATCTTTCTGAAAAAGGGTTTGAAGTTGATGCAAGCCCTAATTCAAAGATTAATCAGGATCAGTATGATATGCTAGCCAGACAGTTTGCTGATGCAGCTCATGACAAAGAAGAGGCATCTGAACTCACTATTGGCGGGAAGACGGAGAATCTTATTATAAAAACTGATCGACCAGAAGAGGTCAAAAAGAAAGAAGATGAGCGAATTCTTATTAAAGATAATGTTGCTTCCATTTCAACTCCCGATCCAAATCTTGAGCCAGAGAGAATTTCTGCTAAGGCGAAACTTGATGGACCAAAAGTGGTAGGGAAAATAGATATTGATAAGAAAAAGAAGAAAGAGCCGAAAAAAGAAGAAAAAGAGGAAAAGCCTACAGGTCCGCCACCTGTTGAAGGAGATATGCCCGAACCCAAAACCCAAGAGGAGCCTAAAGAACTCATAAAAGCAAAAGCAGACTCATTGAGAGGACTAAAAGTCCTTGACAAGATAGACCTACCCAAGGACAAGCCAAAACCAGTCGCTTCATCAGATCAGAATCAAGACAGAAAAAAAAGACCTAGAAAAAGAATCAGCTCTGGGGGGTCTGGGAATAGAGATACTAGGAGATTTGGACAGAGACAGGCAGGAAACAGATTTTCATCCGGCAGAAAAACGGAGGTACTCTCCGATAAAGAAATTCAGGATAAAATCAAAGCAACACTTGCTAAATTAAGTGGGGGGAAACCCAAAACGGAGAGATCCAAATACAGAAAAGATAAGCGTTCTGCTAAGGCTGAAGCTGAAGAGGAAAAAATCATTCAGGCTGAAGAAGCCTCAAAAACATTACAAGTTATTGAGTTTATCTCAGCCAGCGACTTGGCATCACTCATGGATGTATCCGTAAATGATGTAATATCTGCTTGTATGACTTTAGGAATGTTTGTTTCCATCAATCAAAGGCTTGATGCTGAATCTATCACAGTAATTGCTGATGAATTTGGTTTCGATATTGATTTCATTGAGTCCAAGGAGGAAACGGAGATTACTGAAGCTGATGATGCTGAAAATTCTCTTGTGGATAGAGCCCCTATTGTGACCATAATGGGGCATGTGGATCATGGTAAAACATCGTTGCTAGACTACATAAGAGACGCTAAAGTAACCGCCGGAGAAGCGGGAGGTATTACACAGCACATAGGTGCTTACGATGTAATGACAGACAGCGGAAAGAGAGTAGCATTTTTAGATACGCCTGGACATGAGGCTTTTACAGCAATGAGGGCAAGGGGAGCTAAGATTACGGATGTTGCTATCATCGTAGTGGCCGCCGATGATGCTGTCATGCCTCAGACGAAAGAAGCCATAAACCATGCCCAAGTAGCGAGTGTCCCAATCGTAATTGCTATCAACAAGATAGATAAACCGAATGCCAACCTAGATAAGATCAAAGAAGGTCTTGCCAAGATGAATGTTCTGGTTGAAGATTTTGGAGGAAAATATCAATGCCAAGAAGTTTCCGCCAAGACAGGTCAGGGTATTGAAGAGTTACTTGATAAAGTTCTTTTGGAAGCAGAGCTATTGGAGCTGAAAGCCAATCCAAATAAACCCGCAGTAGGGTCTGTGATTGAGGCAAGTTTGGATAAAGGAAGGGGATTTGTGTCTACGATAATGGTCCAAGCTGGAACACTACGTGTGGGAGATGTATTACTAGCAGGTCCGTATTTTGGGAAAGTAAAAGCTATGTTTGATCACAGAGGTCATAAACTAAAGGAAACTGGACCATCAACTCCAGTTCAAATGCTTGGACTAGATGGAGCCCCTCAGGCAGGAGATCGTTTCAATGTGATGGAAAGCGATCGTGAAGCGAGGGAGATTGCAACTAAGCGAGAACAGATTCTTAGAGAGCAATCAATCCGAACCAAGAAGCACATTACACTTGATGAGATTGGTCGCAGGCTGGCAGTCGGAAACTTCAAGGAACTGAATGTTATAGTTAAAGGTGATGTAGATGGTTCAATAGAAGCCTTGTCTGATTCTCTACTTAAACTCTCAACCGAAGAAGTACAAGTTAATATTCTTCATAAAGCCGTGGGTCAGATTTCTGAATCCGACGTACTACTCGCTTCCGCATCTGACGCTGTTATTGTCGGATTCCAGGTGAGACCATCATCAGGTGCGAGGAAGTTGGCCGAATCAGAAGAAATTGAAATCAGGCTTTATTCCATCATTTATGATGCAATTAATGATGTAAAGGATGCAATGGAGGGCATGCTTGAACCAACAAGTGAAGAAGTGATCACTGGTAACATTGAGATAAGAGAAGTATTTAAAATCTCTAAAATTGGTACTGTAGCGGGATGTTATGTTACCAACGGTATTGTCAAACGATCCAATCGAGTTCGTTTAGTTAGAGATGGCATTGTAGTTTACACCGGAGACATCAATCAGCTCAAACGATTCAAAGAAGATGTGAATGAGGTGAAGAACGGATACGAATGTGGCTTAAGTATCAAAAACTTTAATGACATTAAGGCTGGGGATACAATAGAAGGGTTTGAAGTAAAAGAAGTGAAAAGAACGCTTTAGAAGCCCTGAGCCGTAGAATAATAAGATCTTCCGATAAGGAAGGTTTTTTTGTTTCTTAATCTTATATCAAAAAAATTCCAATTCGTAGTTAATTTTTACTGATAAGCGTAATACCATTTTAATTAGTCAACCCTAAAGAATCAACATTAATTATGCTTATCTCCTTTCAGGGAGGGTTTTAGCACGATTATTGCTGTATAAAATGACAAGGAATAGTTATAATATCAATCAAAACCTTGTCAAATGCAGTCAAAAAAGTCGCATAGCAATCAACTTAATTTTTTATCACCTACCTTAACTGAACAACTCAATTCCAGGCAAGAGCTTTATTTGTTGAGCCACCAGATAGCATGGTCATATTTTGAAGAAGCATTTGGTTCGCTTTATTCAACTGTAGGTCGTCCAGCTCATTCTATTCGTTTGATGGTCTCCTTGTTGATATTAAAATCTATTTACAATTTATCAGATGAGGTATTGGTGGAACAACGCCGGGAAATGAATCCATATTTTGAAGTAGGCATTTAATACATAAAAGATTAGTCTATTAAAACAGTTTCATTTTCTTGATTAAACGATTGATTTACAGTAACTTAGTAGGATTATTAAAGTTAGAATAAAAATCAGATTATGGAGAAAAAGTATGAAAGCCTAACTCTTTTTGAGTTTCAGAAGAAATTTCCTGATAACGATAGTTGTCAAAACTTCCTGGCCGAAATGAAATGGTCCAATGGATTTAAATGTGAAAGGTGCCAAAACAACAAGTATTGCAGAGGGAAATTATTCCATACCCGGCAATGCACAAAATGTAGGTACCAAGCTACCCCCACAAGTGGCACTCTTTTCCACAAAGTAAAATTCCCAATGTTAAAAGCTTTTTATATCGTATACTATATGAGTACCAATAAACAAGGGATTGCATCAACAGAGCTAAGCAGAAAACTGGGGCTACGGCAAAAAACCTGTTGGCTGTTTCAACAAAAGGTAATGAAGGCAATGGTTAGCAGTGGGAAATACCCGCTAGTGGGTAAAGTAGAAGTCGATGAGACCGTTGTAGGGCAACAGGAAGAAGGCGTTGTAGGACGACAAAATAACCGAAAAAAGCAGGTTGTACTGGCTATTGAGAAGAAAGGGAAAGGAGTGAGCAGGATGTATGCCAGAGAGATTGACAATGCTGGATCCAAGCAATTGAAGCCCTTCTTCCAAGATCATATATCACCTGAGGCTACCATCAAAACCGATAACTGGAGGGGCTACATCCCCTTGAAAGAAAAATATCCTTACTTAATTCAAATCGAGAGTGGGAAGAAAGGTAAGAATTTCCCAGAATTGCACAGAACAATTATGATGTTCAAGGCATGGCTTAGAGGTATCCACCATTCAGTCGATAACCTGCAAGCATATATCGACCAATATTGCTATCGGTTCAACCGAAGCCAGATGAAAGGGGAAATATTCGATAACCTGCTAACTAAAATGGTGGTCCATCAACCATGCCCGTACAAGTGCATTCGTATTTATTAAATGCCTACTTCAATCCATATTTTCAATAGTTTGGAGGCTTTGATTCTTTGCAATGGGGGCAACCATGTGCGGCAACAGATTTGGTTCATTTCAGGAAGAGGATTGGAGAAGAAGGGGTAGAGAAGCTATTGAAACATTCAATTGAGCTACACGGCAAGGATGCTAAGGACAAGCATGTAAGTGTAGATACTACTGTCCAGGAAAAGCGCATCACCTATCCCACAGATGCAAAACTTCATAAAAAAATTGTTGACAGCTGTATTTCTATAGCCAAGAAAGAAGGGATTAAACTACGACGCAGTTACGTTAGGACAACCAAAAACCTTGTCAGAGACACCTACAATGGGACTCACCCTAAAAGAAGAAAGCAAGCAAATGCAGCGAAGCGCAAACTCAAAACCATTGCTGGTCGGTTAGTCAGAGAATTAGACAGGAAATTACCTCATCAGCAAAAAGAAGTAACACTGGCATTGTTCAAACGAGTACTTACACAAGAGAAGTGCAGTAAGAATAAAATTTACAGTTTACATGAACCTGATGTGTATTGCGTCGCAAAAGGGAAGACCCATAAGAAATATGAATATGGCTGTAAGGCATCAGTAGTATTGACACAAAATACGGGTATCATCGTAGGTGCGATGACTTTTGAAGAGAATATTTATGATGGACATACGCTAGATGCTGTATTGAAGCAAACACAACTACTGACTGGTAACTACCCGAAAACCGCCACAGTAGATAGGGGGTACAAAGGGACTAACACAGTTGAGAACACCTCCATCATTCGACCATCCAACCCGTTAAAAAGAGACAATACCTATCAAAAACAGAGAAAACGAACGCACTGTAGACGTAGAGCAGCCATAGAGCCAATCATCGGACACTTGAAGCAAGATCATCGAGTAGCTAGCAATTACCTAAAAGGGAAAACAGGAGATAAAATAAACTTCATCATGGCAGCCTGTGGGTTTAACTACAAGAAGTTGATGAAAAAACTAAGAGTAAATGCTCTTTGGCTCTATACAAAATGGGTAGTAACCCTGAGGCGTCTAGTTGAAGTAACCACTTGCCATCAAAGTAGAATACAAACTCCATTGAAAATGAGTTTTTAAGGAACGACTAATTATAATATTAGTCTGATTAATATAACTCCTTAAGCGTTTCAAGACCCTCCGATACTTCAATATTCGATTTCATTCGCATATTCGATTTCATTCGCATGATGCAAATATATAAATAATAGTTAGACTGATCTTATAATCTAATTGGTATAACCTTTCATCGAGGAGTTTCGTTGCCTTGTCTTGGTCCGTGTGTTGCCATTTAAGATCGTTGCAACAGAGGGGCGTTTATTATCATTACCATCAAGCAGGTTTATTTGTATAATTTTTTTATTCTAGCACCATGCAGAAGCAACATGTCCCCACCCTAGCCGATAGCATTTGTGCTATTCGAAGCAGGAAGATAAAAAAGACTTTTTTTAGTCACATGAATGCTCTTTTAAACTGGTCTAACCCGTTGTGCTATTAAATGATTGCAATTTTTTAGTTATACAAATTAAATTATAAAACATGTCATTAAAAGTATTTAAATAATGATGATTTCCAGTAATTGATTTGATGGTATTTTCGCTCATTTTATTTACTGTTTTGTGTAGCCATGTTTTTAAACTTACTTGGATTCGCATAATAAACGCACCACTTGAATATAATAGCAGTGGTGTATTTTGCTTGGTTTTTAGGTTAAGCCAAAAGCAAATAATGCACTGAATTATTGAGTTTAGATTCAAGGGTTAGCCAGATTGTTATAATGACTGGTTTTGCTTTAAGAAACAGGTGAATTATGCACAAACAATTAACTCTTGAACAAAGACATTATATCTATATGACCCGTAAAAAAGGACAATCAATGAGAGATGTTGTCGCTGAGTTGGGTATGTCCCATTCTACTGTCAGCAGAGAATTAAAACGCAATGCCGGCAAACGAGGCTACCGGTATCAACAAGCCAACAAACTTGCCCAGCAAAGACACGCGCTTAAGAATAAATCGGTCAAGATGAATCAAGTGTTGAAGCAATTGATTAAAAACTGCTTGGCGTTAGACTGGAGTCCTGAACAAATCTGTGGTTGGCTCAAAGCTAACCATATCATTAACCTCCACCATGAGAGCGTTTATCGCTATTTGCTTAAAGACAAGGCGGAGGGGGGCTTGTTACACAAACAGCTTCGGCATCAAGGCAGACCCTACCGCAAGTGCTACGGCAACGCCAACAATCGTACCGGGATTCCTGATAGTGTTGATATTGAAGATCGTTCAGAAGCGGTCAATAATCGTGAAGTATTTGGGCATTGGGAAGCGGATACGATGATTGGCAAGGCACACCAAGGAGCGATTGTCACGATAGATGAAAGAATATCTAAATTAAGACTGGCTTACCCTGTCAAGAGCAAGCACAAAGACAACGTATCGGCAACAATACAGGCTATGTTAGAGCCAGTCGCCGAAGCGGTGGACTCGATTACTTATGACAATGGTAAAGAGTTCTCAGGGCATCAACAAGTCAATAAGCGCATCAAGTGTAAAAGTTACTTTGCTAAACCTTACCGCTCATGGGAGCGCGGACAAAACGAAAATGCAAATGGTTTGTTACGACAATACTTCCCTAAATCAATGAAGTTGACCGATGTTCGCTTCAATGAGGTTAAAATAGTCGTTCATAAATTGAACACCCGACCGAGAAAATGTTTAGGATTTAAAACACCTAATCAGGTGTTTTTTGAGCATACTGGCATAGATGCTAGTTGGTTGGCGGTGGTGCGTTTATTATGCGTATGTCCCTTATTTCCTTTTATAGTTGCATCAATTTGACAGATTTTTTTATAGAATCGTAGGTTCAACAATCAAGTGCAAAAACTAAGCGGTACTTCGATAAAAGATTTATTTAGGAGTTTTAAAGTTAAGTTTTTCTCTTGGTCGTCGGTTAATTTTGTGTTGAATTTGTGTAATCTGTTTGTCATTTAGTGTATCAAAAGCTGTTTTTTTGGGTATATACTGTCTTATGAGTTTGTTAGTGTATTCATTGAGTCCTCTTTGCCAGGAGAAATACCGATGGGCAAAGTAAGCATTGAGTAGCTAGGTTTTTAGCTATGTTTTGATGGTCGGCAAATTCTGTTCCATTGAAGTAGGCATTTAATAAATACGAATGCACTTGTACGGGCATGGTTGATGGTCCACCATTTTAGTTAGCAGGTTATCGAATATTTCCCCTTTCATTTGACTGCGGTTGAACCGATAGCAATATTGGTCGATATATGCTTGAAGGTTATCGACTGAATGGTGGATACCTCTAAGCCATGCCTTGAACATCATAATTGTTCTGTGCAATTCTGGGAAATTCTTACCTTTCTTCCCACTCTCAATTTGAATTAAATAAGGATATTTTTCTTTCAGGAGGATGTAGCCCCTCCACTTATCGGTTGTGATGATAGCCTGAGTTGATATATGATTCTGGAAGAAGGGCTTCAATTGCTTGGAGCCAGCATTGTCAATCACTCTGGCATACATCCTGCTCACTCCTTTCCCTTTCTTCTCAATAGGCCAGTACAACCTGCTTTTTTCGGTTATTTAGGCATCCTACAACGCCTTCTTCTTGTTGCCCTACAACGGTCTCATCGACTTCTACTTTACCTATTAGCGGGTATTTCCCACTGCTACCCAGTGCCTTCATTACCTTTTGTTGAAACAGCTAACGGGTTTGCCGTAGCCCCAGTTTTCTGCTTAGCTCTGTTGATGCAATCCCTTGTTTATTTGTACTCATGTAGTATTAGGATATAAAAAGCTTTTAACAGTGGGAATTTTACTTTGTGGAAAAGTGTGCCACTTGTGGGGGTAGCTTGGTATCTACATTTTGTGCATTGACGGGTATGGAATAATTTCCCTCCGCAATACTTGCTGTTTTGGCACCTTTCACATTTAAATCCATCTGGTCATTTCATTTCGGCCAGGAAGTTTTGACAACTGTCGTTATCAGGAAATTTCTCCTGAAACTCAAAAAGAGTTAGGCTTTCATACTTTTTCTCCATAATCTGATTTTTACTCTACCTTTAATAATTTTACTAAGTAACTGTAAATCAATCGTTTAATTAATAAAATGAAACTGTTTTAATAGACTAATCTTTTATTTATTAAATGCCTACTTCAACTGTTCCATTATCAGAAGTGATCGACAGGATATGTTTTTTATAGGGCATCAGCCTATTGATAAGTTCCTTACTTAGTTCTTTGGCTTGCTTTCCCTTAGGTAGCTTTTTTATAATGAGCATTCCTGTAGTTCTTTCCACGATGGTTAGAATGGCTCCCTTTTGCTGTCTGCCTATAATGGTATCCACTTCCCAATCCCCAAAGCGTTCTTTATTGTTGATGCATTCAGGTCTTTGATCAATTGATACCCTGTTTTTAATAGTTACAGTCTTACCTACAGGTCTTTTTCTATGTTTGAGTTGATGGCGTAAATGTTTGTAATAATGACCACCAGCAGCTTTATCGTCCCTGATATATTGATAGCTACGTTCATGTGAAACCATGGGAATCTGCTTGATCTTACCATACCCTACAAGCTGCTTAGGTGACCACTGTTCTTGCAGAAGGTATTCTTTGATGAGCTTTCTTTTGTGGGTGTCAAAAGACCGAGACTTGCAATAACGTTTCTTACGCTTTGTGGAAGACAAATGTGCTTTAGATCCATGATAGATCCCTTTAGGGGAACTGTTGCGCTTGCATTCTCTGTAAATGGTGGAAACCGACACATCAAGGGCTTCTGCAATGAAATTTTTACGTTTACCCGATATTAAGTAGGCTTCAATTTGATGTCTTTGATGGTCTTTGAGTTGATAATATGTTTGGCTCATATGGCAAAGTTTTTAGACCTTTAACTATGGGGAAATAGCTCCACATATTTATCCTACACCTTTGCACTTACTAATTGAACTTACAATAATATACCTTTGGTCAATTGTTGTGCATCATTAAAATTTAAAACCAATGCAAATAACAGAGAAAAAAAATCTTGACCAGAAATTAGGTAAATTAGGAATGTGGAGTGGAAAAGCAGGAAATGCAGTTAAATACCTCGGAGGAATTTCAGAATATGATGAACTAATTGAACAAGGGAAAATAGATATTTCGATTGAAGTAGGCATTTAATAAATAAAAGATTAGTCTATTAAAACAGTTTCATTTTCTTGATTAAACGATTGATTTACAGTAACTTAGTAGGATTATTAAAGTTAGAATAAAAATCAGATTATGGAGAAAAAGTATGAAAGCCTAACTCTTTTTGAGTTTCAGAAGAAATTTCCTGATAACGACAGTTGTCAAAACTTCCTAGCCGAAATGAAATGGTCAGATGGATTTAAATGTGAAAAGTGTCAAAACAACAAGTATTGCAGAGGGAAATTATTCCATACCCGGCAATGCACAAAATGTAGGTACCAAGCTACCCCCACAAGTGGCACTCTTTTCCACAAAGTAAAATTCCCAATGTTAAAAGCTTTTTATATCGTATACTATATGAGTACAAATAAACAAGGGATTGCATCAACAGAGCTAAGCAGAAAACTGGGGCTACGGCAAAAAACCTGTTGGCTGTTTCAACAAAAGGTAATGAAGGCAATGGTTAGCAGTGGGAAATACCCGCTAGTGGGTAAAGTAGAAGTCGATGAGACCGTTGTAGGGCAACAGGAAGAAGGCGTTGTAGGACGACAAAATAACCGAAAAAAACAGGTTGTACTGGCTATTGAGAAGAAAGGGAAAGGAGTGAGCAGGATGTATGCCAGAGAGATTGACAATGCTGGATCCAAGCAATTGAAGCCCTTCTTCCAAGATCATATATCACCTGAGGCTACCATCAAAACCGATAACTGGAGGGGCTACATCCCCTTGAAAGAAAAATATCCTTACTTAATTCAAATCGAGAGTGGGAAGAAAGGTAAGAATTTCCCGGAATTGCACAGAACAATTATGATGTTCAAGGCATGGCTTAGAGGTATCCACCATTCAGTCGATAACCTTCAAGCATATATCGACCAATATTGCTATCGGTTCAACCGAAGCCAGATGAAAGGGGAAATATTCGATAACCTGCTAACTAAAATGGTGGACCATGAACCATGCCCGTACAAGTGCATTCGTATTTATTAAATGCCTACTTCAATATTTCGATTTCAAATGGAATTTCATTTGAGATGCGTCCTAAAGGATTAGAGTTATATTTACTTAATGGATTCACAAAATTGCGAATAGGTCTTATATCAGAACAAATTAATTATTGGGCTTTTGAACCGCAAAAGAAACTATTAGAAAAGAAGTCTAAATCAGTTGTTGGTCGAGCCTTGGTTGGTGGAATTCTCTTGGGACCCGTTGGGGCAATTGTTGGAGGAATGACAGGGATAGGAAACAAAGAAATTTCTAAGTCTGCAAAAGGAATTGATAATATTCTTTCTATTTCGTACACGGATTCAGATAATCAGGACCATTTACTCGTTTTTGAATGTTCTAATAAAAAAGCAAAAAAAGTAATAGACTTTTTTAACAGCATTTTTCCAGAGATCTATAAAGAAGAATTAGCTGAAGAATTGGATAATACTGAACAGACAAAACTCAGTATTGCAGATGAATTGATGAAATTAAAATCGTTGCTTGATGAGGGACTGTTAACAAGAGAAGAATTCGATAATCAGAAAAGTAAATTATTAGAAGAATAAAAAAACGAGACACAACAACGAGACACAACAATATGTATAGTGCATAGCACCCTACGAGATGCTACGACACTATACACGGAACGTTAGCGGTAAATAAAGAAACAATTGACTTTTTGACCAAAAACAAACAAATCTCACCGAAAAACAACGAATTTTCATTATGAATTGCTCGATAATTTAAAAAATTGGAACATTATACAGTTTGAAAGAAAAAGAATCTTAACTAGTTAAGCAATTATATAGTTGCTTAGAATATTATTCATCTGGACATCATTTAAGTCTGTTTTTAGCAGACCTAAAGAACTATATACCAGTACTTTAATGATTTAAAATACGAATTAATTCACTAAACTAAGACCGTTACAATAGAGGGGTGTTTATTATCATTACCATCAAGCAGATTTTTTTTGGATTTTTTTGTCCTAGCACCATGGAGAAACAACATGTCCTCACCCTAGCCGATAGCATTTGTGATGTTCGAAGTAGGAAGATAAAAAAGACTTTTTTCAGTCAGATGAATGCTCTTTTAGGCTGGTCTAGCATTAATACAGTAATAGGTCAGTATTATACAAAGGGAAAAAGAGGGACAGGAAAACCTGCCTATGATGGACTACTACTGTTTAAAGTATGTCTGCTTCAGACGTGGTATGGGTTAAGTGATTATGAAGTAGAGGACAGGATTAATGATAGCCTACCATTTAGTTATTTCTGTGGGCTATGCATAGATGAAGTAGCACCTGACCATAGTACGATGAGTAGATTCAGGTCATTAATGACCAAAAATGGAGCATATGAGGTGATGTTTAAACACGTCAATTCACAGTTGGAAGAACATACTATCATCATAAAGTAAGGAGCTTTAGTTGATGCGAGCATCATAGACGCCCCGCTTAAGCCTAAAGGGAAGCCTACTTATCGGGTTGCCGAAGACAGAGAGGAAGACAAAAAACCAACCCATGAAGTAGTCAAGAACCGTGAATCGAAAGCAGTGGAGAAACAGGTTTCCTCCAGTGTTGATACCGATGGAGCATGGATTAGAAAAGCGGGAAAACTAAGCTATGGCTACAAGAAACACCATGCCTCAAATGAAGAAGGCTCGGTACTAGGCGTAATGACCGTTGCTACTAATGTGAACGAGATCAGCAACTTAGAAGAAGTGTTACAACGTGCTGACCTGCCTGAAAACATCACAGTGAAAGCAGATAAAGGCTATCAGTCAAGGAAAAATGTCCACCTCTTGGCAAAGAGAAATCTGAAGAATCATATGTTAAAAAAAGCTAGGAGGAATCTCCCCCTTCAACCATTGGGAGAAGAAATTCAACAAACTAATAGGTCGAACTAGGTACAAAGTAGAACGTACCTTTGGGAGTATTCGCAGGTGGTTTGGAGGAGCGGTCGCGCGCTATAGCGGGATAGAAAAAATGCATACCCAGAGTCTGATGGAGGCGATGTGTTACAGTTTATATCGAAGTCCTAGGATAATTGTGTCCAATTCAGTAAAAAGTGACAAAAACCCGCAACAAATAGGTCTGTTCAGACCTATTGGAGAGCAAAACATCAAAAAGAAAAATCAACAATCTCACAATTCAAAAACCAGCAGACTCAGTGCTATCTTTTGCAACGGTCTTAGATTAGTCTTTAAGGCGAGATAAACTGGACAGATCTTACATCCCAACCAAAATAAATGGAGCCCAGAAATAGGGTCTGTTGTATTCAGCAGAGTTTAGCAGAGAAAGTTTAGCTTGCCTTAAAGCGGAATTATAACCATGATGGTCATTGTTTAGGTTGTATTTATAGAACTCGATCATCATTTGAGAGGTGGACGCATCTGCGACCTGCCACAGTGAAACGATGATATTCTTTGCCCCAGCATATTGAAGTGCCCTGCTTAGACCCACGATACCTTCACCTTTGGCAACTTTCCCCAGCCCCGTTTCACAGGCAGATAGCGTAACTAAATCTGCGTTGATCTTCAGGTTATAAATCTCTCCAGCATACAAACTTCCATCTTCCTCCTGATCTGGACGTAAGAAAATCCTAGAAAGAGCGGGTTGCGATTCATTTACTAATCCGTGTGTTGCAAAATGGAGATATTTGTATTTTCCTAAGTCTTCAAGTTTCAAGTTGCTTTCACTGGCATTTCTTCCAGATTGGATAGTAGGTCGGCTTTCGGTACCCATGAACAGGTACCGGATTTCCATGATCTCCTTTTTTGATCCAGGCAGGGGTGCCATTCTGACTTCATTATTTTCAAATTCGATGGGTGCTACTAGGAGAATACTTGCACCTGTGATATTCGATTCAGAAGCTCTCTGCGTGAACAGAGTAGCTGAATAGTCATATGAGATATTATAAGCTCGAATAAGATACGGTGCATCTGCGTAGGTTATGTTGTCACTTTCAGAATTAATGAGAGTTTCAAAGGGGATAGTTCCTAAAATACCATCTGGTAAAATGATAAGTTCCCTGATCGAGCTAGGAAGATTGGGAATCAACTGGTCATACAATCCTTTTGCCGAATCCATAAACACTGAAGTGATATTGTATTTTATTGCATTCCGAATGCTGACGGACTGCTCTTCAAAGGATTCACTTTTTGGCATAATATGAGCTTTAATGTTTTTCTTGGTTACGACAAAAATGAAAATTTGATCTGCTCCGATAAAATATGAAATCATGGCAAATGATTCTTGGAGTTTGTTTTGAATCTCATCTACTGTTGCCAGCGTATGGCTGTATTTTAAATTGTAATATTCAGGATATTCGACTTCAAGTTTTGATATGAAAGACCTGTATTCATTTTGATAAGTGAAAAGCAAGTCTTTAAGTATTTGTTCATCTGAGTTGTCAGGTTGAGCCAGTTTTTGTTCTATATAAGAAATTTCATCTTTTAAGCTGTCTTCAAGGGTTAGAAGATGGGGGGAAATGCCAGAGAATCGTTTAGCTTTTGTTTCTGTAATGGCCTCCAGCAGAACAGAAGATTTACTCCTTTCACAAAACTCGAAGGCGGTTTCAAGGTATTTTTTTTTGTTAACACTCTGTTCACTCAAAATGAGAGAGAGTCTTATCCCATTATCATAGACCTCCTTTGCTATAGCCCCTAATCTAAGTTTGTCCTGAGCACTCAATCGCTGCTTTCTTACAATAGAAATTAGCTCGTCACACAACTCATACGTTTCTATAGAACTCTTTAAGTCTCGTGTATTTAGTGTTTTTTTATAGTGAAGAGCTTCTAGGGCTATTGCTTTAGCCTGGAGACTAGATAGTAAAATATCAGCGTTAAAATGATTTTCGAGTTTAGGAAGGTCGTATAACCCGTCGAAGTTTTGAATGGCGAAATTGGAGAAAATAGATTGTTGGTAAAATTCAACTGCCGACTTGAAATCACTGTTTCCCTGATGAATACGACCAATAAGAAAATAAGTATTTGCAACGTCTGGATGCTTTTTCCCAAACAGTGCCAGATACATTTGCAACGCTTCATTTTGCTTGAAAAGAGCTTGAGTAAGTTCTCCCTTTTGCTCATAAACAGTACCTATACTTGAAAGTATAAATGCTTTATTGGGGTGGTTTTCCAAGTATTTTCTGTCATAGATAGATTTCACCTGATTCAATAGCGCAAACGCTTCATCAAAGTTTTCCTGAGAAGCATTTGCAAAAGCCATGTTAGTAAGTACTAAAGCGGTTTTTCTGTCGTCTTCTTCCAGTCGATCTTCGTAAATTTTTTTGGCTCGATGGAAATAGATCAAAGCCTGCAAAGGCTCTTCTTGTTGGTAAACAAGCCCTAGGTTGTTAAACGAATCTCCTACCTCCAGAGCATCTCTTCCGATCAGTGCCATCCGAATACCTAATGCCTGTTCATGGTATTGAAGAGCCAATTCTTTATTCCCATTGTTCCAATAAGTCAGCCCCAATGCATTAAAGCAATTTGATTTTTCGACCGTTTCACCCTGTCCAAAAAGTATCTCCGCCTGTAGCAAATTTTCCAATGCTTCATCGCCTCTTCCCAGATTAAGCAGATTTAATCCCAAAAGCGTTTGTGAACGGGCTTGCAAAATGTAAGATTCGTTAAGTTCTGACCGTATGTAGTTCAATGTATTTTCAGCTAAACTTTTTGCCTGGAAAGGATCACCTAGGAGTAGCTGACAATCAATCATTTCCAAGTGTGTTTCGACATACGAAAGGAGTACTTTTTGATCAAGCAAAATATTCCCCGCTTCCTTAAAAAGATCGTATGCTTTCTGGTAATTTCCATTTTTCTTAGCCTCCTGAGCTTGAGCTAAAAGAGAATCTTGTGAAAAGGCATTGAAAACACTTAGCATTAAGAGAACAATGGTCACAATGTATTTCATCGCAAAAGGAGTTTTAGAATTTGTATACGTAGCTTATGCTGGTTACTTCGTCCCTAGTAAGACCATCAGGGTTTACATCCCTAGCAATGAGTTTGACTCCCTGAATGAATTTAATGCTGTTTTTCACGTCAAATTGATAGCCAAAGCTACCTATTGCAGACAATGCTAGACCCATAGTTCCTGGAATTTTGGCACGCTCAATAGACATGGGAGGTATGCCCTCGTCCTCAATGACCCTATAAATGTTTAACACACCTAATGAACAATTGAAATTCGTAAACCTGAAATTCCTTTCAATTCGAAGCATGACATCAGTCCCTCTTTTAAGATTTCTAGCTATAGCATATTTTCTCACATATGCCTGGTTTGGGAAACGGGAAAATTTTCCCCAAAGAAATTGATTCTTATTTGCTGTCAAAGCAGCTTGGATACCAGTAGCAAAAAGCCATTTTTGGTTGATTAACGATATCCCTGCTATTGCATCATAGGAACCCAAGCTGGTCTGGTAATACATGTGGAGTGGAGCAGGTTCACCATTGGTTAGGTCATTTGTGACCATCCTATTTGCATCATTCGTGGGAATTTTTGTTCCCAGCGTTCCATTCAAACGCCAATTTCTATATGTTTTGATATTTGTTGTAACCCCAACAGAAATATCACCCATTCCATTTAGCCCTCCTAATTTTCCTTTTGTTGTCTGATAGGGTAGCTTGACCTGTAAAGAACTTGATTGACCTATTGATAAATTCAATTCTATTGTAGTGGCGAATACCAAAGAGCTTAAGGGAGTAGTCCCACGATAGTAATTCAACTCAACAGATTTCAACCTGATAACTATTCCTTTACTATAATTCTGATCTGGTCTCATTGCCCCCATAGTACAGAAGCCAGCATCACTGCATCCCTGAGGGTAGCCACTGAAAATTAAGGCAACTAATGGCAAAGTAAGTAACAGACGCATTTTGATAAGGTTATTCCCGTATACAATTATATAGCATTGGAAAACACTTAGCCCAAACAAATAAACCTATTCGATTAAACCTTCCAAAATTCCTCCCATAGTCAAAGGTTCGGAATTTAAATTAGCGCGAACACAAAATATCATGAAAAAGTTGTTACGGTAAATGTGGCAATGAGGTTACTGTTACCATTAAATAGGGGAGTCATTTGTCACACATCCTTCTTAACAAAATACCTCCCAAGCCAACTTCGGGTGGGTAAGACCCCTTGATTCGCCAGTACGATGGTAGGAGTTTTACTGAATATCCGTGAATACAAAAGCGATAATATTGACTCCCATTTGCAGGGCTTTTTGTCTCAGTTCGGCAGGATCGTTGTAGATGACTGAATCCTCCCAGCCATTCCCTAGATCAGATTCGTATGAGTAAAAACACACAAGATGCCCATCATAGATAATCCCAAAACCTTGGGGTGCCTTGCCATCATGTTCGTGAATTTTAGGAAGTCCGTCTTCAAAATCAAATTTTTGATGATAGATCGGGTGCTCAAAAGGTAATTCAACAAAATCAAGTTCGGGGAATACCTTTTTCATTTCAATCCGGACAAATTGGTCTAGCCCGTAATTATCATCAATATGCAGAAAGCCTCCTGAGGTAAGATAGTTTCTTAAATTTTCAGCTTGAGATTGACTAAATACTACATTTCCATGTCCTGTCATGTAGATGTATGGGTACAAGAAAATATCGGAACTGCCTACCTCTACAATATCTTCAGTATCACTAAGGTTCGTATTGATATTTTCATTAGAAAACTCGATAAGGTTGGGAAGTGCTGTTTTATTAGCATACCAGTCACCCCCACCATCATACTTAAGTTTGGCAATCTTAAGAGGCTGAGAATAGGTGTTTATACTGGCTGACAGAAATGCTAAAAAAAAGAAACATTTTGGCATGATCATTAATTTACACTTTTTAACGTAAAGAACAGTTGGTTCTACTCAAAAATTTCTATGAGGGGTTCTCCAGTACTTCTGTCAGGCAGTGAAATGTCCAGTAGCATGGAAATCGTTGGAGCAATATCTGTAATTGAAACGTTCCTTATGGACTCGCCTGTAGGAATTCCTTTACCAAAAAATAATATGGGTACATGCGTATCGTAATTGTAAGATGAGCCATGAGTGGTACCTCTTGGATATCTGTCATCTAAATACCCAGGTTTGTTAACTACAACAATATCACCAGACATTTTTGGATGAAATCCATTCTGAATTTTAATAGCAAATGGATCATTGACAGACTTGGTTTTGAACAGAGCTGAAGAAAAGACATCACTCACGTAATCAAGTGCTAAAATCTTTTCTGCCATAAAAGCCGAGAACTCTTCAACCTCTATGTCTTTCGAACGGATCAGTTCTTTGTTTAAGAAGATTTGATCATTTGATCTGTTCAGTATCCACTCTTCATTGCCATATTTCTGATGAACGGCTGTCATTACTTTTTCAACGGCATCCCCAGAGCTATAATATCCTCCGTTTAAAGAGTGGTCTTTCAAAAAAGAAGGTACACTGACTACACCATGGTCCGCTGTAAGAAATATCAGATAGTCATTTTTAAATTGTTCATCTAGGTAATCGAGTAATTTCTTTATTTCGATATCCAACCTCAAATATGTGTCTTCGAGTTCTATTGAATTAGGTCCAAAATAATGACCGATATAATCTGTAGAGGAAAATGAAATAGCGAGGAAATCGGTCAGTTCATCACGCCCAAGATTCTCACTTTTGATCGAAGCTAGGGCCATGTCTAAAACAAGAGAGTTTCCAAAAGGAGTGGTTTTTATCAGACTCATGCCGTTTGCTTCTGTCAAATTGTTCAGGTTATAAGGAAAAACGGGATTTTCTTTCCCTTTAAATACTCGTTCATAGGGAGAATCGTCGGCTGTACTCTCCACATACTCTTCTATTGGCAATATGGGATTCCAAATTTCATTCAAATATTTCGCAACAGGTCTCGATTTGTTGAATTCAAGGACCCAATCTGGAAGTTTATCGAAGTAATAGGAACTGGACATAAACTCTGCAGTGTTGTCATCAAACCAAAATACTCCGTCAGGGCTATGCCCTGCAGGGAGGACCGCACCTCTATCCTTTATTGCGATTCCAATGACTTTGGATCGAAAATTAGAAGACAGTTTCAACTCATCTGTTAAGGTAGAAGCCTGTAGGTTTCGAGGAGAGATTCTTCCATTGCGCTCACTTCCGCCAATGGCCTCTTCGTTTAAATCCATAACACAATAGATGCTTTGCTCCTTTTCTTTAGCATACCAAGTATTACCGATGATCCCATGTTTTGAAGGAGTCGTTCCGGTATAGATAGATGCATGACCAGGAGCAGTATAAGTTGGAGCATAATTGTAATGTGCATTCTTAAATTGGAACCCTTCATTCATCAATCGTTTGAATCCGCTTTCAGAAAATTTATCATA
This sequence comes from Ekhidna sp., assembly GCA_965261215.1. GTDB lineage: Bacteria > Bacteroidota > Bacteroidia > Cytophagales > Cyclobacteriaceae > Ekhidna. The sequence continues at coordinate 4,094,254 of CBDHDT010000193.1, read as the reverse complement.
GAAACGATGAAGATATTCCTGACGCATCTGGTCGACAACTATTCCTATTACCAACCTTGGGTTACTCTTTTTGGGGGGTTTCTCAACACAAGCGACTGATAGATACAGCAGGATAAAAAACGTGAGATATTTCATGGCACTCAAATGAGAACGTGAAGGTATAAATCAATTGTTATCATTTAACGTATTAAAGATATTCCTTTCGGAATAAAACATTGATTTTAATATTTTTTTTAAAAAAGATCACACCATAAAGCTATACTTCACGTGAAAGAGTATCGCGATAAATCTGATATTGCCAATGATTAAGACTATGGAATTGTTTGATTTTACTGCTCAACAATTTTCAATTGATGCCAAGTGCTAAAATTCGCAGGGAGACCCAGAAGATAAATGCATGACCCCAAGGTTATACCCATTGGACCGCAACACGTAGCATATAAATCGTTTCTTTTCCGCTTGTATTTCGCCAAAATAGAACCGTAGCTATGACTATGCTTATATTATTTGCCTAGTTCGAACACAAAATAATTCAATTTATTGATGACATATTTTATAATCAATTTTTTATGATCCCCTGATCCATTCTTCCCACATTTTATACAACCTGTGAGTCAAAAGAAGTCGTAAAGTATTGCGTTGTTATTAACTTACATATTGCCTGTAATTTTGTGCGATGCAAGACAAGATTCTCATACTTGATTTTGGTTCGCAATACACACAACTTATTGGAAGGGAAGTTCGCGAGTTAAATGTTTATTGTGAAATTCAGCCCTTTAATCATTTTGAGATTACTCCCGATACAAAGGGGATAATTCTATCAGGAGGACCGTGTTCTGTTTTGGACGAAGGGTCACCAAATGTAGATATGGAGCAATTCGGAGTCCTACCCGTCTTGGGAATTTGCTATGGTGCCCAATTGCTGGTAAAGAATAATGGCGGAACAGTTGCTAGATCTGATCACAGGGAATATGGCAGGGCTAATTTAAGTGAGATAGATTCAGAGTTAGACCTGTTAAAAGGTATGGCAACAGATACTCAGGTCTGGATGTCGCATGCTGATACGATCACTGATCTCCCTGAAGAGTTCCAGTTGATTACAAAAACGAAAACAATACCAGTAGGAGGTTTTAAAATTCAAAATCAAAAAACATACGGCATTCAGTTCCATCCAGAGGTGACCCATACTACGCAAGGAAAAACAGTATTACACAACTTTGCTGTGGGTATCTGTGGTGCCAGACAAGCATGGACTCCAGGAACTTTTGTAGAAGATACCGTCGGAAAACTAAAGGATTTGCTGAAAAATGATAGGGTTGTTCTAGGTCTTTCTGGAGGAGTTGATTCATCTGTAGCGGCAATGCTTATTCACCGAGCCATCGGTAAAAACCTGTATTGTGTTTTCGTTGACAATGGGCTTTTAAGGAAGAATGAATTTCAAGAGGTGCTTGAATCTTACAAGGGGCTTGGGCTGAATGTAAAAGGGGTAGAGGCAAAAGAAAGATTTTACAAGGAGCTCAAAGGAGAGTCGAATCCCGAGGGAAAAAGAAAAATGATTGGTAGAATTTTCATCGAGGTATTTGATGAGGAGGCTCGTGCGATTGAGGGGGTTAGGTGGCTTGGTCAAGGCACCATCTATCCCGATATAATTGAGTCTGTCCCAGTAAGTGGACCTTCTGTTACCATAAAATCTCATCACAATGTGGGAGGATTACCGGAGAAGATGGATTTGAAAATTGTTGAACCATTGAAGAGCTTGTTCAAAGATGAAGTAAGAAATGTTGGTGAAACCCTAGGGGTTCCTAGCTTTATTCTAGGAAGGCATCCTTTCCCAGGACCAGGACTGGGAATTAGAATTTTGAGTGACATTACCGCTGAAAAAGTGCGAATCTTGCAAGAGGTTGATCATATTTTTATTTCGTCCCTTAAGTCAGAAGGATTGTACGACGAAGTATGGCAGGCTGGAGCCATGCTACTTCCAGTTCAATCAGTAGGCATCATGGGAGATGAGCGAACGTACGAAAACGTGGTAGCATTACGGGCGGTTGCCAGCCTAGATGGGATGACTGCAGATTGGGTGCATTTACCTTATCAATTCTTGGGTAACGTATCGAATGCTATTATAAACCAAGTAAAAGGAGTAAACAGAGTTGTGTACGATATTAGTTCGAAACCGCCAGCTACTATTGAATGGGAATGAGCAATTGAGAATTACTGACCAATAAGCTAACAATTGTTCGATGAATAAAATATTTTTGGAGCTTATGTTTTCAGTTGTTCGGATATTAACGTTTTTCTTCTGTTCCATTGTCTTCACTCCGGTATTTGCTCAAGGCAATCAGCCTGAATACCTTGAAGCTAAACGACAGTATAATCTGGGAAATTATCGAGATGCAATGAGAAGCTTTCAGCAGTTGACGAATGATTCTGTCTTTGGCGTATACTCCACATTTTACTTTGCCCTTTCTACGTACAATCAAGGAGCATCAAAAGTAGCATCAGATGCTTGGAAGCAGATTTTAATCAAATATCCTTTATGGGATCAGAGAGCAGAAGTGAACTACTGGATCGCTAAAACTTCTTTTGAACAAAAAAACTATGCCGATGGATTTAAATATGCCAGCTACTTATCAGAGGATATTGGAAGTTCATTATTAAATCCTGTAAAAGATGAACTGGGGTCTGAAGCTCTAGACAAACTGTACAATACATATCCTGATAATAAATTACTTGCGAATTTATATTTTCAGGTCCTTTCCAGGCAACCGTATGATGATCGTGATCATGAAACACTACGCACAATAGCACAAAAATTTGACTTGGGATTCGCTGAGGTAGCCAGCAATTTTCCGTTGGTAAAGAAAAAAAAATATGCAGTGGCACTGGTACTGCCCTTCATGTTTGATTCTCTTCCAAACCCACAATCTGTTATCAGGAACAAGATCATTTTGGAACTGTATCAAGGAATGAAGTTGGCACAGGACGCTCTCTTTGAGATGGAGATATCGTTGGAGCTTTATCCATTTGACACCAGAAAAGCAGAACACAATATGCAACAGCTTGTTACGAATGGAATTTTAGACAATGCAGACCTTATCGTAGGACCCCTTTATGCAAATCCAAACAAAATAATCTCAGCCTACTCCAAAGAAAAAGGCATACCCATGATCAACCCACTATCTTCAAATGGCGATATCATTGAAGACAACAGAGTTGCTTATTTATTCAAACCTTCGTACGAAACTCAGGGTAGAAAAGCAGGGGAGTATGCAGCTCAAAAGTTTTCCTCAAATAAAAATGCTATGATCCTTTTTGAAACAGAACGGGATCAAATTCTTGCAGAGGCGTACAAAAAAGTACTGGAGTCTGATAGCTTTAATATTGTTTTATACGATCAGTTAACTAGGAAGTATGCATTGCAGATTCGAGCTATGTTCACCAAGAAGTATAAAAACGTATTGGGTAGTCTGTCACAAAAAGAAGCAGATTCAATTGCATTTTTGCCAAATAGGCACGTAAGATCACGTGTTATCCGAGATGGGAAGACTGGGCGCATTGTAAAAGATGAAAACGGGGAAACCAAACTTGAGTATTACGAAATGAAGTTTATCATGCCTGAGGATACTATTGGTCACATGTTTATTGCGACATCAAGTAACTTGCTGGTCAACAGCTTCATCAGTTTGGCTGAAGCAAGAGAGGATGGCATTGGAATAATTGGCTATGATGACTGGCTAAAATTCAAGCTCGTTTCGTTCAGCCAGCTGGAACGCTTGGGTGTATCATTGATTCATGCATCCTATGCCGATGGTCAAAACTTGGTTGAAGTTGAAAATAAGGTTCGAACTACATTTATGACAGAACCAACTGAATACCATCATATTGGATACGAACTTATCATGCAACTCGGTCTCTTGTTCGATAAATATGGAAAGTATTTTCAAAAAGGATTCATTGCAGATGAATACCTAGATGGACATGTGATGGAAGGTCTGTCATATGGTCCTTATAGAGATAATCAAGTGGTCCCTATTGTCACCATTGAAGATTTAGTTCTCAAAATCCAGAACAGGAAAGGGACAAATGAAAATTAATGCAAGCAAAGAGCTTTTTGATCGGGCTGAGAAGTGCATCCCAGGAGGGGTTAACTCACCTGTTCGGGCATTTAAAGCGGTAGGAGGGAATCCTCTTTTTTTTACAAAGGCAAAAGGATGTCACTTGTATGACGAGGATGGAAATTCTTTCATCGATCTCGTCAATTCTTGGGGACCCATGATTTTAGGACACGCCAATCCTATTATTGAAGAAGCCATTCTAAAAGCAACTAGGGACTCTCCTTCCTTCGGGGCTCCTTCAAGAAAAGAAGTGGACATAGCAGAATTGATCGTAGAAATGATGCCCTCGATTGAGAAGGTGAGGATGGTAAACTCAGGGACAGAAGCCACCATGTCTGCCATTCGGCTGGCGCGAGGGTTTACCCGGCGTGATAAAATCCTAAAATTCGAAGGATGTTACCATGGACATGGTGACTCATTTTTAATAGCCACAGGTAGCGGAGCTGTTACGATGGGTACACCAGATAGTCTTGGCGTTACCGAAGGCACAGCAAAGGATACATTATTAGCTCCATTCAATGACATGGAAAAAGTGAGAGAGGTAGTTCATTTAAACCAAAATGAAATTGCGGCCGTCATTATTGAGCCCGTAGCAGGGAATATGGGTTGTGTTTTGCCAGAAAATGATTTTTTGAAAGACCTTAGAAAGTTATGCGATGAAAGCGGCATATTGTTGATTTTTGATGAGGTCATGACGGGCTTTCGGCTGGCTAAAGGAGGAGCTCAAGAGGTATTTAATGTACTACCTGACCTGACTACTCTGGGCAAAATTATTGGAGGAGGCATGCCTGTGGGAGCGTATGGAGGGAAGAAGGAAATTATGGATTTTATCTCCCCCGAAGGTCCTGTCTACCAAGCTGGAACGCTATCAGGTAATCCTGTGGCGATGGCGGCAGGATTTGCACAACTTTCTCATTTAAACGATTATCCCGAAATCTATTCTAACCTTAAAATAGCAACGGGTAAAATCGTTGACGGCTATAGTGAGGCACTGCAACGAAACGGGTTGGACTACACGATAAACAGTGTAGGAAGTATGTTTAGTTTATTCTTTACAAAAACAAAAGTGACTAGCTTTGAGTCAGCTAAGAACTGCGATACAGAGAGATTTGGGAATTACTTTCGACACACGCTCAACTCAGGAGTGTACTTAGCACCCTCTCAATTTGAGACTTCATTTGTGTCTGATGCCATAGGAAATAAGGAAATTGAAAAAATCTTGACAAGTTTTAATAGCTACCTGTCAGGTAGCTAATACCGAATTCAACCCATAAGTGCAATACTCGGGTTTATATTACGATCTATTCCCATTGCGTGGGAAAAGACCTCCCAAGGGGTTTTATACCCCAAGCATTTTCTAGGTCGGTTATTCATTAAATCGGTGGCTTTGAACAGCTCTTTTTCGGTGACTTTATGCAAGGCATTTGCTTTGGAAAAAATTGCCTGAGCAAGCCATTGTGCCAGATGATTATTTGGCATTCAAGCCGCATTCCCAAGAGTGATACGGTTTAGCAAAGTAAGTTTCACACTCGAGTCGTTTGGCAAGCTCACTATGCCAACAAAATTCCCTGCCGTTATCAAAGGTTAGTGTCATCACATGTTGTTTCATATGCTCTAACAACCTGAGTATAGCCACGTTGGTTTCTTTTTATGTACAGGGATGTACTGTATGCCGGTTTTTCAGGAGCAAAAACCTGCGCGGTTTTGTTCTTAGTCTGAAGTGCGAGATAGAGCCTACTTTCGCGTTCAGCAAGGGTAGCAAACACCCCTTGATGACCCTTACCGATAACACAATCAGCCTCCCAATCACCTATACGAGAGCGACTGTCCACTATACTGGGTCTGTCATCAATATCAACCCGATTGGGGATGTGTCCGCGGTAGTCGTTCTTGTCATAACGCTTTCGATATTTCTTACCCTGATGGCGCAAGTATTGATGCAACGACCCGCCGGCTACTTTGTCTTGCAAAACTAGACGATAGATGGATTCAGTGCTAATACTGATGTTTTCCTCCTTTCTCTTGCCGACCGCTAATTTGTTCAGGACTCCAATACAGCCAAGCTTTTGTTGAATATAACGCCTTAACTTGCCATTGAGTTTGATGTGCTTGGGCTTTTGCTCATACCTCGTTTGGGCAAAGCGGTGTGCTTGTTTGTAGCGATAGCCGTTACCCCCTGTATTGCGTTTAATTGAAGTAGGCATTTAATAAATAAAAGATTAGTCTATTAAAACAGTTTCATTTTTTTGATTAAACGATTGATTTACAGTAACTTAGTAGGATTATTAAAGTTAGAATAAAAATCAGATTATGGAGAAAAAGTATGAAAGCCTAACTCTTTTTGAGTTTCAGAAGAAATTTCCTGATAACGACAGTTGTCAAAACTTCCTGGCCGAAATGAAATGGCCAGATGGATTTAAATGTGAAAAGTGTCAAAACAACAAGTATTGCAGAGGGAAATTATTCCATACCCGTCAATGCACAAAATGTAGGTACCAAGCTACCCCCACAAGTGGCACTCTTTTCCACAAAGTAAAATTCCCAATGTTAAAAGCTTTTTATATCGTATACTATATGAGTACAAATAAACAAGGGATTGCATCAACAGAGCTAAGCAGAAAACTGGGACTACGGCAAAAAACCTGTTGGCTGTTTCAACAAAAGGTAATGAAGGCCATGGTTAGCAGTGGGAAATACCCGCTAATGGGTAAAGTAGAAGTCGATGAGACCGTTGTAGGGCAACAGGAAGAAGGCGTTGTAGGACGACAAAATAACCGAAAAAAGCAGGTTGTACTGGCTATTGAGAAGAAAGGGAAAGGAGTGAGCAGGATGTATGCTAGGGTGATTGACAATGCTGGCTCCAAGCAGTTGAAGTCCTGCTTCCATGATCATATATCAACTCAGGCTACCATCACAACCGATAAGTGGAGGGGCTATATCCCCCTGAAAGGAAAATGCTCTTATTTAATCCAAATAGAGAGTGGGAAGAAAGGTAAGAATTTCCCGGAATTGCACAGAACAATTATGATGTTCAAGGCATGGCTTAGAGGTATCCACCATTCAGTCAATAACCTTCAAGCATATATCGACCAATATTGCTATCGGTTCAACCGCAGTCAGATGAAAGGAGAAATATTCGATAACCTGCTAACTAAAATGGTTGACCATCAACCATGCCCATACAATTTTATTCGTATTTATTAAATGCTTACTTCAAACGTTTAATTTCACGGCTGATGGTGGATTTGCTTCTGCCCATGGTTTAAGTGATTTCTGTCCGTGTACAATGTTGCTGATGCATGAGGTAAATGTCGTATCTTTCGTGTTCAGTCAAATGGGTGTCTCTCATCATGTTTTACTCCTTTTTTCTCGTCAGTTAAAAGAGTACGAGTGTACCCTTTGGCTGACTTAGGAGTGTTGCACTTATTGTGTGAATTCAAGGGTTTAAGAAATAAATTATCGCCAAAATTCAAGAAGAAAGAGACTTATTATTAGAGATGTATCCAAAATTAGGAGAAGGAAGTATTAACTAGTTGAGAAGAGAAAAATATTGTTTTATAAATGTTGCTAATTTTGTCGCTCACTTTTTCCTGTTGGAAATTTTTATGAAGGATACTGCGGCTCTGAAAGAATATCTAAGTCATACCAAGAAAATAGTTATAACCGCTCATGCGAACCCAGATGCAGATGCATTGGGTTCATCTCTTGGACTTTACCATTTTTTGAGACAAAAAGGGCAGGAAGCACATGTGATCGTTCCAAATAGCTATCCTGACTTTTTGGCATGGATGCCTGGAAGCGACGCTGTAATTGATTATGAAAAGAATCAAGCGAAATCAGATCGGCTTTTAGAGGAGGCAGATTTACTTTTCTGCATTGACTTTTCTGGGTTCCACAGGATCAAAAAAATGCAAGAAAAAGTACAAAGCCTTTCCCCCAAAATTGCGTTGGTAGATCATCACCTAAACCCCAAAATAATTCCTGATTTCAACTTCTGGAATGATACAACAGCAGCTACGGCAGAATTGATCTATGATCTAATCCTTGATTATGAAGGGAAACATGCCATTGATCTAAGCATGGCTGAGTGTTTGTATGCAGGTATAATGACTGATACAGGTTCGTTCAAACATTCGTCTACCACATCAAAAATTCATAGGACTGTTGCAGAGCTTATTGATTTAGGAGCAGATGTAAACAAAGTGAGCAGGCTGATCTATGATATGAACTCCCTTAACAGGCTTAGATTTTTGGGACACGCACTAGCTGAAAAACTTAGAGTGGATGCTAAGGCAAGAGTGGCCTATTTTGTGATAAAACAAGAGGATTTTAAAGAGTTTAGATTAAAGAAGGGAGATACAGAAGGACTTGTCAACTATGCATTATCAATAAAAGGTATAGTTGTTGCCGCCATTATTATTCAAAAAGAAAATGAAATAAAACTTTCATTTCGAAGTATTGGCAACTTTGCAGTCAATAAATTTGCAGAAGAACACTTCGGTGGTGGTGGTCATAAACATGCATCAGGGGGCGTTTCAGAGCTTCCTCTGGAAGAAACAGAAGAAAAATTCAAATCATTGATCAATCAAAATATCTTAATTTAGACTTTAATGAAAAATATATTTTTTACTTTATTATTAAGTTCAGCAGTCATTTCCTGCACCACCAATTCATTCAAGACCAGTGCTGGAACTGAGGTAACTTATTTCAAAAAAGGAGATGGTGAAATGCCCATTGACTCGCTTATTGGATTGTATGCTATTAGGTACACAAGAGAAAAAGGAGAAGTAATGAGCGAATCAGATCCCCAGAATCCACTCCCATTGAAAATTGATCCAAATGATCAACCCCAGCAGGGCGAATTATACGAAATATTAGCTCAGCTAAGAACGGGCGATAGTGTTGGGTTTGATTTGGTAGCCGATGAATTATTTTCGAAAACTTTCAATGCTCCTATGCCAGATTCTATTGCTCCTGATGAGAAAATCAAGTTTCAAATAGCTTGTATTGACCAGCTTACAGAGACTGGATATCATGATATGATTGCTGAAAAAGCAAAACAAGAAGAAGAAAAACAGTTAGCTATTGATTCGGAAATTTTGAATGACTATCTGGTTCAGAACAACATTGAAACCGAGAGAACGGAAAGTGGGTTAAGGTACGTTATTACCGAGCAGAGTTCTGGATCAACACCTGAAAACGGACAGGTAGTTCACGTGAATTATTCGGGATGGGTACTTGGCGGAAAGTATTTTGACACAAGCGTAGAAAAAGTAGCTAGGGAACAAAGCCTGTACCAAGAAGGGCGATCCTATAAGCCATTTTCTTTCCCATTAGGACAAGGACAGGTAATAAAAGGGTGGGATGAAGGAATAGCCCTTCTTAATGTTGGGTCCAAAGCTAGACTCTACATTCCAAGTACACTTGCTTACCAAACAAGACAGATAAGTGAAATAATTATGCCCAATGCCATATTGATTTTTGATGTTGAGTTGGTAGGTCTAGATGAGTAGCACAAAAAACATACCTTCAGTCTTCCTTTTTGTAGGTTTTGTATTGCTAGTAGCCTGTGAAGCGGGAGAGGTCTTGATTGTAGAAGACCCATCGGTGCAAAGAGCCAAAGACATTGTTATCATAGAAGATTACCTAAGAGATAGAGGATACACTGAAGCCCAAATTGACACTACAACGTCGGGCGTACGTTACGTCATTATTGATGAAGGCATGACAGGAGTTGATAGTTTATCAATAGATGAGAGCGACATTGTGGATTTCAATTACACTGGGCGGTTGACTACAGACTCTCTGTTCGACACCTCAATTAAATCTGTCGCTGAAGGAACCAGAGTGTTTCATGAAGCAAGGAATTTTTCACCACTTACTACGGTGTACACAGCTAGCGGATGGTTTATAGATCAGCAAAAATTTGGTGGATCTACCCTGCTTACTGGGTTCAGAGATGGTCTGACGGATTCTTTCGGGGAAATGAGTGTTGGCGGAAAGGTCTTGATCGCCATACCTTCAGCTCTTGCATACGGGCTTGCACCTCCTTTAACCCTCTCGGGGTCAATTCCTCAAAATGCAGTCTTAATTTTTGAACTGCTTCCTGCTGTCGTAATAAAACAATGAGAATTTGTTTCGCTTCTCACAATCAAAATAAGGTTAAAGAGATAGCTGAACTAGCCCCTGAAGGCATAAAAATAGTTGGGTTAGACGATTTGAATATTTTTGAACACATTCCCGAAACCGGCGTTTCCATAGAGAAAAACTCAAGAATTAAAGCCAACTATGTCCATTCAAGACTAAACATATCTGTATTCTCGGATGACAGTGGTTTAGAAGTAAATGCTCTTCATGGTACTCCAGGCGTTTATTCAGCCAGATATGCTGGCGAAGAAAAAAATGGTCAAAACAACAATGCTCTTCTTCTAAAAAATCTGTTGGATAAAAAGGATCGGTCTGCACAATTCAAAACAGTTATCACTTTTATTTCGGAAGATGCAGTCGAAATCCAGTTTACAGGAACTGTACGGGGTAAAATTGAAAAGACCCCTAGAGGGACCAAAGGGTTTGCTTATGATTCCTTGTTTGTTCCAGATGGGTCTTCCAAAACGTTTGCAGAAATGGATTTAAAAGAAAAAAACATGCTTTCACACAGAGCTAAGGCATTTCAGCAACTTCTTTCTTACCTTCAAGGGTTAAAATGACCCCACCTGAAATTATTGGTGTTACAGGAGAGAGCGGATCTGGTAAAACGCTCTTCATTCACAAGCTAGTGGAAAAGGTACCCAATATGGTCGTGCATTCCATGGACAGCTATTATATCAACCCCAGATGCCGATAACTGTTTTATATCGCTTTGAACACCCTATAATACAAATTTGATTATAAAATATGACATAAATAAATCGAATTGTTTTTTTATTCGGATTAGGCAAAAAAACATACGAATAGTCATAACTAAGGTTCTATTTTTCACGAAATGCAAGCAAAAAATAAATAATTTATATGACATATTTTGTGGTCAAATTGGTATAACTCCAGCTTTCAAGATTGTATACCGAGCCATCCGAAAAATGGACAGATATTATCATTCCCAATCACAAAAACTTAAACAAAGTCCTAGACGTAGAGGTTGCTTTTTTTAATCGCTGATTTAACTACATTTGCCTCCACTTTATGGGTAGGCAGATAAACATATCAAAACATTCCCCACATCTGACGCTTGGCATCCTGTTAGGAGCATTCGTTTTTGTACAGCCTGCTTATATTATTCCCCAGATAGAAGACAAACAAGGACAGAACGATGAAAAAGAAGCCGAACATGACTCTGAATCAACTGTCTCTCAGTCACAGGCAATCCAAAATTCGTCTTCCCAAATCAATTTGGAATTTGAATCTTACCTTCTGGATGAAGTGACATTTAAAGAGGAAGAAGATGATAAAGTATCTTCTGCAGATTTAGTGATCCCAAGTATTCACACAGCAATTAGGATTTTACTTCGGAAGATAATTTCGCCTAATGCCCCCTGAATAATCAGGTCGCACCTTTTTATTCCCAAAAATAATTACTATTAGACCAAGACCATAGCTCGTTAGCCTATGGCTAAACATAAATTATCATGAAAAACAAAGGATTCGTAGTATCCCTGACAATACTGATCTCACTGCTATGTATGTATTATCTGTCGTTCACTTTTATTGCCCAAGGCATCAACAATGAGGCTACGGAAGATACTTCAGATGCAGGAGGAAGCATAAATGTCATTGAAAAACAACGTTACCTAGATTCTATCTGGAATGAGCCTGTTTATGATCTTTTAGGCATCAACTATACCTACAAAGAAATCAAAGAAACGGAACTCAACTTGGGGTTAGACCTTCAGGGAGGAATGCATGTTACTCTTGAAGTTTCTCCTATTGACATTTTGAAAGGATTGAGTGGGAACAGTCAGGATGCAGATTTTCTTGTCGCATTGAATCAGGCAAAAAAAAATATTCAAGGGACACAGCTGAATTATGTAGATGAATTTTATTCCGTATTCAAAAAGCTGGCTCCCCCTAAAGGGCTGGCACAGATATTTGCTACCGCTACCAACAGGGGAAGAATTAACCTCAGTAGCACAGATGCCGAAATACTGGATATCATCGACACGGAAGTAGAAAGTGCTATTGACAGGTCTTTCAATATTTTAAGAACCAGAATAGATCGCTTCGGTACTTCACAGCCAAATATTCAAAGATTGCAGGGGACAGGTCGAATTCAAATAGAATTACCAGGAGTAGATAACCCTGAAAGGGTCAGAAAACTTCTTCAGGGAGTTGCAAAACTTGAGTTTTGGAAAGTATATCAACCTCAAGAAGCCGTTCCAATATTAACCTCGATCAATGATCTGATCTCACAAGAGCTACAAGCAGACTCCTTAGAACTGACAGAAGAAGATGAAGTAACACAAGACCTCAGCTCGCTTCTTTCAGGAGAAAGCGGAGATGAAGCTGATTCCCTTAGCCAATCAGCAGAAGATACTTTAGCAGGATCAAATCTCGATTCTCTATTAACACAAAACTCTGCATTATTCACTGCATTGAAGCAAGCTCCTGGATATGCTGGCTTCATTTATGATGTCAAGGATACGGCGAAAATTAATCGAATCATGGAACGAAAAGATGTACAGGCACTTATTCCTAGCACCATGAAATTTTTGTGGGACGTAAAAGCAAAGGATAAGGGTGAAAACCTGACAGGTCCTGACTTGCTGGAATTTTATCCGATCCAAACAAATAGATCTGGAAAAGCCAGCCTGACTGGTGAAACTATTGCCAACGCTTCTGCGGGGTTAAATGAGCGAGCAGAACCTGAAGTTACAATGCAAATGAATGCGTCTGGCTCAAGAATTTGGGCGAAAATGACACGAGATAACATCAACAACAGGATTGCCATCGTGCTGGACAATTATGTCTTTTCTGCTCCTAATGTTCTTGGAGAAATCCCAAATGGAAGCTCATCCATTTCTGGTGGGTTTGAGAATGTCGACGAAGCCAAAGATTTGGCGAATATCCTCAAAGCAGGATCATTACCTGCACCAACCTCCATAGTAGAAGATGTAGTAGTGGGTCCCACCTTGGGGAAGGTAGCTCAGAAGCAAGGCCTGAATTCCATCCTTTTCGGATTGATCATTGTTATCTTATTTATGGTATCATATTATGCTAAAGGAGGATTAATTGCCAATGTAGCACTATTCTTTAATGTCTTCTTCATTATGGGAATATTAGCTCAATTTGGTTCGTCACTTACCCTTCCAGGAATCGCAGGCATTGTCTTGACCTTCGGTATGGCCATTGATGCTAATGTACTGATATTTGAGAGGATAAAAGAAGAACTAAGAAACGGGGCAGGCTTAAAGGCAGCAATTTCTTCTGGATACAAAAAAGCCTACTGGTCTATTTTCGATGCGAATTTAACAACTCTGATTGTCGGAATGATCCTATTTTGGCTTGGGCAAGGACCTATTAAAGGCTTTGCTATCACCCTCATGATTGGGATTGTCTGCTCTTTCTTTAGTGCTGTTTTTATTACTAGGGTAATAATAGAAGCATTTTCCAAAAAAGGAGACAATGCAAAACTGTCCTTCGCAAATGCTTTTTCAAGGAATGCTTTGACTGGGATGAGCATAGATTTCTTGGGGAAAAGAAAACTTGCTTACATGTTCAGTGGTGTTTTCATCAGCATAGGTATTGTAGCTATGGTTATCAACGGACTTAATCCTGGGGTTGACTTCAAGGGAGGCAGATTCTACGTTATCACTTTTGATGAGGCAAGGGACCCTACCGAAATAAGAACTTCACTAGGCAACTATTTTGATGGGAGTGGTATTGAAGTAAAAACATTCGGATCGCCCGACATTTTGAAAATAACAACAAGTTATCTGATAGATGATGAAAGTGATGAAGCTGATGCCATAGTCAAAGACGAATTAGTAAAAGGATTGCAGGAATCAACCAACCTTACTTACATGGAAGATGACACCAATTTAGGGGAAGGAAATTTTACAATATCCAGCTCATCCAAAGTGAGTCCGACTATCGCTGACGACATCAAAAATTCATCTTACAAATCTGGAATACTGGCATTGATATGTATTTTCTTATATATCGTGTTTAGATTTAGAAAATGGCAATTTGGTCTTGGAGCTATTGTGGCTCTTCTCCACGATACACTATTCGTATTATCCGCCTTCGCGATAGTCAATATGCTGGGAGTTTCCTTCGAAGCAGACCAGGTATTTGTTGCAGCAATTCTGACCATTATTGGATACTCGATTAATGATACGGTAGTAGTATTTGACAGGATTCGAGAAAATCTTGGAATTAAATCCGGTTCAGAAATGATCAAAGTATTTAATGAGTCATTAAATAATACAATCAGCAGAACCCTTATTACATCTGCTACTACGTTGATCGTAGTGATTGTTTTATTCATATTTGGAGGGGCAGTATTACAAGGGTTTTCATTCGCTTTATTGATTGGGATTTTGATTGGTACGTACTCATCTATTTTCATCGCAACACCAATTGTTGTAGACTTGAACCGAAAAAAACTTGTTGAATAAAATCACTCTTCTTAAAAAGAAAAAGCTCCTGCTTCATAGCAGGAGCTTTTTTTGTGTCAAAAAATTTTTAGTAAAACCGTGACCGTAATTAAAAGACTGTTGCAAGGTAAATACGTCTAAAAAAGTTAAATGGCTTATGGAAAATTCAAGGAGGAATGACTGTTTCTTGTTGCAAATAACCAAGAAGGCTTTCTCCCGAAGATATTAATTTGATGGTATTCTTGGCTCTGACTCAAGTTTTTTGATTTGCTTGCTAACAAGCATGTTGAGAAATGAATAGCACCTCCATAGCTTTTGAAAAACTCAAGTGCGTAGGTTCAACCATCAAGTGCAAAAACTAAGCGGTATTTAGATAAGAGATTTCTTTAGGAGTTTTAAAGTTAAGTTTTTCTCTTGGTCGTCGGTTAATTTTGTGTTGGATTTGTGTAATCTGTTTGTCAGTTAGTGTATCAAAAGTTGTTTTTTGGGTATATACTGTCTTATGAGTTTGTTGGTGTATTCATTGAGTCCTCTTTGCCAAGAGCAATACGGATGGGCAAAGTAGAATTGAGTAGCTAGGTTTTTAGCTATGTTTTGATGGTCGGCGAATTCTGTTCCATTATCAGAAGTGATCGACAGGATATGTTTTTTATAGGGCATCATCCTATTGATAAGTTCCTTACTTAGTCCTTTGGCTTGTTTTCCCTTAGGTAGCTTTTTTATAATGAGCATTCCTGTAGTTCTTTCCACGATGGTCAGCATGGCTCCCTTTTGCTGTCTGCCTATAATGGTATCCACTTCCCAATCCCCAAAGCGTTCTTTATTGTTGATGCATTCAGGTCTTTGATCGATTGATACCCTGTTTTTAATAGTTACGGGCTTACCTACAGACCTTTTTCTATGTTTGAGTTGATGGCGTAAATGTTTGTAATACTGTCCACCAGCAGCTTTATCGTCCCTGATATATTGATAGCTACGTTCATGTGAAACCATGGGAATCTGCTTGATTTTACAATACCCTACAATCTGCTTAGGTGACCACTGTTCTAGGAGAAGGTATTCTTTGATGAGCTTTCTTTTGTGGGTGTCAAAAGAGCGAGGCTTGCAATAACGTTGCTTACGCTTTGTGGAAGACAAATGTGCTTTAGCTACATGATAGATCCCTTTAGGGGAACTGTTGCGCTTGCATTCTCTGTAAATGGTGGAACCCGATACATCAAGGGCTTCTGCAATGAAACTTTTACGTTTACCCGATTTTAAGTAGGCTTCAATTTGATGTCTTTGATGGGCTTTGAGTTGATAATAGGTTTGGCTCATATGGCAACGTTTTTAGACCTTTAAATATGTGGAAATAGCTCCACATATTTATCCTAAGCTTTGCACTTACTAATTGAACTTACATAATCGTCTGAGATACAGGTGAGAAAATCGATTTTAATTGACGGCACAACGAAATCCAGGAGATACCTCTTTATTTAGATTATTTGATTACTTGGTGGGATATGGATCAAAAATTACCACCTGACTCATCCAATATTCCGCTAAGGAAATGTGAAAATGTCTTTAGATTAGATAGAGGCTGATCTGGTTAAAATAATAGCTTCATTCTCATGTTCCAGACTTCATTATCCTGCAACAGGGACTTTGTAAGTTCAATTAGTAAGTGCAAAGATGTAGGATAAATATGTGGAGCTAGTTTCACATATTTACAGGTCTAAAAACTTTGCCATATGAGCCAAACATATTATCAACTCAAAGACCATCAAAGACATCAAATTGAAGCCTACTTAAAATCGGGTAAGAGTAAAAGTTTCATTGCAGAAGCCCTTGCTGTGTCGGTTTCCACCATTTACAGAGAATGCAAGCGCAACAGTTCCCCTACAGGGATCTATCATGGATCTAAAGCTCATTTGTCTTCCACAAAGCGTAAGCAACGTTATTGCAAGTCTCGCTCTTTTGACACCCACAAAAGAAAGCTCATCAAAGAATACCTTCTGCAAGAACAGTGGTCACCTAAGCAGATTGTAGGGTATGGTAAGATCAAGCAGATTCCCATGGTTTCACATGAACGTATCTATCAATATATCAGGGACGATAAAGCTGCTGGTGGACAGTATTACAAACATTTACGCCATCAACTCAAACATAGAAAAAGGTCTGTAGGTAAGCCTGTACCTATTAAAAACAGGGTATCAATCGATCAAAGACCTGAATGCATCAACAATAAAGAACGCTTTGGGGACTGGGAAGTGGATACCATTATAGGCAGACAACAAAAGGGAGCCATTCTGACCATCGTGGAAAGAACTACAGGAATGCTCATTATAAAAAAGCTACCTAAGGGAAAGCAAGCCAAAGGACTAAGTAAGGAACTTATCAATAGGATGATGCCCTATAAAAAACATATCCTGTCGATCACTTCTGATAATGGAACAGAATTCGCCGACCATCAAAACATAGCTAAAAACCTAGATACTAAATTCTACTTTGCCCATCCGTATTGCTCCTGGCAAAGAGGACTCAATGAATACACTAACAAACTCATAAGGCAGTATATACCCAAAAAAACAGCTTTTGATACTCTAACTGACGAACAGATTACACAAATTCAACACAAAATTAACCGACGACCAAGAGAAAAACTTAACTTTAAAACTCCTAAAGAAATCTTTTATCTAAATACCGCTTAGTTTTTGCACTTGATGGTTGAACCTACGCTTATGAAGAAATAGCCAAATCTCATAACTCTTCCCATCGAATCTCTCTACTTTTGTCAGCTTTCAATTTTACGATGGACTTCTGATATTCATGCAACTGACCAAGTTAGAGCTTAAGGGATTTAAAAGCTTTGCCGATAGAATCGTCATCAATTTTGATGAAGGCATCACAGGTATTGTAGGTCCTAATGGGTGTGGAAAGTCCAATGTCGTGGATTCCATTAGATGGGTACTAGGGGAACAAAAAATCAAATTGTTGCGATCGGATAAGATGGAAAGTGTCATTTTTAATGGTACCAAGAACAGGAAGCCTACACAAATGGCGGAGGTCTCTCTTACTTTTAATAATACAAAAAATCTTATCCCCACAGAGTATGCTCAAGTCACCATCACTAGGCGTTACTACCGATCTGGAGAAAGTGAATATTTACTGAATGGAGTGACGTGTCGATTGAAAGATATTACGAACCTATTTCTGGATACTGGAATTGCCACGAACAGTTATTCCATCATTGAACTAAAAATGGTGGATGACATTTTGAACGATAAGGATAATTCTAGGCGATCTCTTTTTGAAGAAGCAGCAGGTATCTCAAAATTCAAAATCCGAAAGAAAGAAACACTTAAAAAACTTGATGATACCGATGCTGACCTTGATCGTATTGAAGATCTCCTTTTTGAAATTGATAAGAATTTAAAATCTCTTGAACGCCAAGCGGATCAAACAAAAAAATACTACAAGGTAAAAGATGAATATAAAAATTCAAGCATCGCCCTAGCCAAGAAAACAATGTCCAGCCAGCAAGCGAGTCATGATAGCATTCAAAAAGAGATTCAGGAAGAAAATGATAAAAAACTAGCCTTAAACACATTAGTTGATGAGAAAGAATCCGCCATCGAAAAGGCCAAAGCTGATCTCATCAATAAGGAAAAAACACTCTCCTCCCGTCAGAAAACACTCAATGAACATGTAGTTAAAGTCAGACAATACGAAAGTGAAAAGAAAATCAAGCATGAACGTCAAAATTTCCTTGAGGATAGAATAAAACACCTTAAGGAACAAATAGAAACGGACAAACAAGGTAGCGAGCATACTTCTGTTTCCCTAGAAGGATTAAGCCGAGAATTAAGTGAAGCAGAGTTGTTCTGCAATGAAGTTAACAAAGAAGTAGAAAAACTAAAACACGAGCATGAAAAGCAAAAAGAACTTACTGCTGTAGCACAACAAAAATTGGACCATCTCATTCAATATTTTTCAGAAAAAAAAGAACATAACTTCCAAGTCAGCAAGGAAATAGAGATTAAGGGTATTCAACTCAAATCCATCATGAGTGAATTGAGTAAAACTCGTGAAGATTCCTCCCAACAACGTACTAATATCCACGAATTTGAAATCAGACTTTCGGAAATCGAGACAGAGAAGGAAGCAAAGGTCAACGAGTATGAACAGTTAAGAAATTCGGAAGAGGAACTAAAAAAGAAGATTGAAAGTCAGGAGCAGAAAATATCCAGAGCAAAAGGTGCCTTGGCAGAAGTAAATCGAATCTTGGATGCCAGACAAAATGAGTATAACCTGACAAAATCCCTCGTGGACAACCTTGAAGGGTTTCCTGAAGCTATAAAATTTCTTAAAAAAGAAGCTAGGTTTAAAAATGCCCCCCTCCTTTCGGATATTATTTTCTGCCCAGAAGAATATCGTGTTACCATTGAAAATTTCTTAGAACCTTGCATGAACCATTATGTAGTTCAATCCAGCAACGAGGCCATCAGTGCTGTAAAAATTTTAAGTGATGCGTCCAAGGGTAAAGCTAAATTCTTTGTTCTCGAATATCTCGAATGCTTCCAGTCAAAAAATGAAAAAAGCTATCCTAATACCAGACCTGCTTTAGACCTCGTGGACTTCGACACAAAATATGAACGACTTATCCATTTTCTCCTTTTCAACGTGTTTATCTGTGATAATGATATCCCAACAGGAATAAAAGAAAACGCTACCTTTCTCGACAAAGTAGGTAGAATCATCCAAAGACAATTTAGCATATCTGGAGGTTCTGTGGGTCTTTTCGAAGGAAAAAGAATAGGTCGAGCAAAAAACCTAGAAAAGCTGAACATAGAAATAAAACAGTTACAGAAAGAACAAAAAAAGAATGAAACTGAAATTATTGGATATGATGAAGAATTGGAACGCCTGAAACTATCTTCGAGTATTGAAAAATTAGAAAGCCTCCAGACAGAACTTGCTAGGATTAACGAAAAGCACGTTTCTATTCAAACAAAACAAGACCAGTTTTCAGAACTTCTCTCCTCAAATAAAAATCGAAGAGAAAACATTCAACTTCAAGTGGTTGCTTTAGAAAAAGTACTGAAAGAGCTACGACCCGAAGCTAAAAAAGAAAAAGTTGAATTGGATGAATTGGAAATAAAAGTAACATTTCATAAAGAGGAAGCCAATTCGTTACAAGGTCTTTTGGATCAAAAATCTGTAGCATTCAACGAACAAAATGTAGTTTTCCATCAAAGGAAAAATAGAATCAGCAGTCTCCAGCAAGAAATATCGTACAAACGAGAGGCTTTTGAAAACAGTAAACTAAGGATTGAAGAGAATAAAGAAGCTATTAAAGTAACGACACAAAGCTTAAACGAGTTAGTCAAGGTAAGTACAGAAAGTGATGACGAACTGGGAGGAATGTATGAAGAAAAGGAATCACTGGAAACGGGTATAAATGAAGCGGAGAAAGCCTATTATGAAGGTCGGACTCTCATTGATGAAGAAGAAAAAAATCTCAGAGGAACTCGACATCAACGGGAAGGAATAGGTCACGCCTTAATGGAATGGCAAAACAAACTCAATGAATCGAAAATGAGTTTGAATTCTGTGAAAGACAGGCTTTTCGTTGAGTTCAATATCGATTTGGGTAAGATTACTGACGATCAGGTAGCTGACTACAAGAAATTTTCAGAAGAATATCTCGGACACAATGTTGAAAAACTTCGTAGCCAGATAGCTGCCATGAGTCCTGTCAATTCGATGGCGATGGAAGCATATGAAGAAATAAAAGAACGACATACGTTCATTTCTGAACAGAAAGAAGACCTGATCAAAGCCAAAGAATCATTGCTTGCCACGATAGGTGAAATAGACGAAGTGGCAAGAGGGGCATTCATGGAGGCTTTTGAACAAATAAAAGAAAACTTCATCAGTGTATTCCGTACCCTTTTTACTGAAGAGGATGATTGTGACCTCACCCTTACAAATCCAGAAAACCCGTTAGAAAGTTCTATTGAAATTACTGCCAAACCTAAAGGGAAAAGACCTCTGTCGATAACCCAGTTATCTGGAGGTGAAAAAACGTTAACAGCTACTTCACTTCTGTTTTCAATATATCTACTGAAACCAGCTCCATTTTGTATTTTCGATGAAGTAGACGCACCGCTCGACGATGCGAATATTGATAAATTTAACGATATTATCAGGAAATTTTCACAAGGATCTCAATTCATCATTGTTACGCATAACAAGCGAACTATGTCTGGCACAGATGTGATTTATGGAGTAACGATGCAAGAACAAGGAGTCTCTAAAGTGATACCCGTTGATTTAAGAGAACTAGCCTAATCTGCCGGCTTAAAAACTAGAAACTTCTGTCCGTTTCCTTATCTCTTTACCTCTGCATGTTTTAGCACTGAAAATGTATTCCTACCTTCCTAATGCATAAAGCATTCGTCCGTGCGATACCAAGGCAGACAGAAAAGTCGGGTAAGAATTATAGGGTACATTGTATTCTTCAGCAGTCTGCTTCACTATTTTCGAAATTTTCCGATAATGAACATGGCAGGTATTTGGAAATAGGTGATGCTCTACCTGATAATTCAACCCTCCAACATACCAAGACAGGATTTTGTTCTTTTGAGCAAAATTACAAGTAGTTTTTAACTGGTGAACCGCCCAGTTTTCTTCGATCGTATCGGTCTTTGTGGAATCTTCAAATGTATTTCCCTCTATCACATGAGCAGGTTGGAATATAATTGCCAATATGAACCCAGCAACGTAATGCATCACTACAAATCCAAGTAAAATGTGTCCCCAGCCGAACGAGGTAAATAACATAGGTAGGGCCAAAATGTAAGAGTAGTAAAAGATTTTGGTCAGAATTAACCAAACCCAAGCCTTGGCTGTACTACTTACCTGTTTTTTAACAAGCCCCTCTTTAGCATACCGTGCGAATTGTGAAAAATCTTTGACAACGATCCAACTCATGGTCATAAGACCATAGATAAACCAAGCATAAATGTGCTGCCATTTGTGATGCGGTTTTATTTCAGAGTGTGGATCCATGCGAAGAAGCCCCCCTCTTGAAGAAATATCTTCATCCTCCCCAGACACATTCGTATACGTATGATGCTTAACATTGTGTTGAATCTTCCAGTTCGTAGCGTTGGCACCTATCAAATTCAAAGAATAGCCTATAATCTTATTAATCCATTTCTTCCGCGAGTATGCACCATGATTGGCATCGTGCATTACAGATAAGCCTATACCTGCTTTGCCTAAGCCCATAAGCACAGCCATCAGGTAGAACACCCACAAACTTTCTACTGCACCAAACAAAAACGCGAAATAGGGAGCAAAGTACAGGCAAAACATAAAGACAGACTTAACAATCATCTCAGAATTGGCATATCTTCCGTACTTGCTATTCTTGAAATACTGGTTGACCCTTTGATTTAAAGTCTTATTGAACTCTTCGTGAAAATTACTTTTGAATCTAAGAACTTTACGGCTCATTGCAACTACAGACATACGGTTTGAATTAAAATTTAATATCCTGCGTCAAAGATAGAAAGAAATATATTGCAACCCTAACGATAACCAGCAAAGTTTAGTTCACTGGTCAAGCCTCATTTTGAAATCGTGTGTCCGTTCCCTAGCAACAGTGATTTATTCACCATAAAAATGACCTTTGACTATTTCCAGATGGAAGTTAAGTAAATGCTATGATTTCTTTCATGAAAACTATTTAATGACCACGGAAATATTCCAAAATTAGGGAGTACGCCACAGTTCTCTTGATTTAGAGGTGATTAGCCTAGTTCTTTAGTTGCTGAATACATACCATTACTGTCCTAGATAAAGTATGTTGCGCTTTTCAAAACTTTCTATTTTTATGGTCATAAACTACGAGGCATTTGCGATCAAAATTAGAGTCGAAGAAACTATGCCAAGCCTTTCACTGGATTTAAAACCAGAATCTTAGCCAAAAGATCTTCGCCTACATTGATTCGATTCATCAACAAATTTAAAAAGTAGCTTGGACCTGAAGCTAGCACAACGAGTTATTAATGATGTGTTCATATTTCGAATCTGATTATCAAAGAAAACAAGTACGAATTGAAATGTCTGAATTGTAGAAATCAATATCTGAATGGTAGTGCTCCAAAGTACAGCTAGGCAAGATCAATGACACTACAAGATCAATGACACTAAGTGAATGCTAATAACCTCATATTTTTTTTGCATGTGCGAGGCGTTTATATTTACATTTGAATTATGTATGCAGAGTGCTTCATGCGTTTGCGAATACGAATAACAATGTTAGGACCACAATGGAGACAATAGCGGAATCGCAATCCAAGATCAAAGGAGGAGAATTTCTCATCAAAGAATCAAGTTCTCGGGACATTTTTATTCCTGAAGAATTTTCTAAAGAACAAAAAATGATGGCGGTCGCCACTTCAGACTTTATTAATCTGGAGATCAGTCCCCTTACAGACAGAATTGAAAGTATGGAAGAAGGGCTGATGTCTAGGTTAATGGATAAGGCTGGAGAACTGGGGCTTTTAGGAGTCAATGTCCCAGAGGAATATGGTGGGCTGGGCATGAGTTTCAATACAGGGATACTTATCGCCGATGTCATGGCATCAGCAGGTTCCTTTTCGACGGCCTATGGAGCTCACACTGGGATTGGCACATTACCTCTTCTGTACTACGGTACCGAAGAGCAGAAGCAAAAATACTTACCTAGGCTGGCTTCTGGCGAGTGGAAAGCATCCTATTGTTTAACCGAACCTGATGCTGGTTCGGATGCAAATTCAGGAAAAACTAAAGCGGAACTTTCGGAAGATGGTAAACATTATGTCATCAATGGTCAAAAGATGTGGATAACGAACGCAGGGTTTGCGGATATTCTCATCGTATTCGCAAAAATTGATGACGATGAGAAACTTTCAGCATTTATCGTAGAAAGAACTTGGGACGGAATCAGCATGAACGATGAAGAAAAAAAATTAGGAATAAAAGGTTCTTCTACCCGCCAAGTGTTCTTTAATGACCTCAAAGTACCAGTTGAAAACCTACTTTCTGAAAGAGAGAATGGGTTTAAAATTGCTGTAAATGTTCTTAACGCAGGTAGGATAAAATTAGGAGCTGGTTGTATCAATGGGTGTAAAGATGTGATCAGTAAATCGATACAATATGCGAATGATAGAAAACAATTTGGAGTGCCAATTTCAAGTTTTGGAGCGATCAAGCAAAAACTGGCTAATATGGCAACAAGAACCTATGCTATTGAATCTGCATCATATAGAGCGGGCAAAAATATCGAAGATCAGATTGCAATATTAGAAGGAAGAGGCTTAAGCCAGAGTAATGCGAAACTGAAAGGAGTAGAACAGTTCGCAATTGAATGCGCGATTATCAAGGTACACGGGTCAGAAGCATTGGATTACTGTGTAGATGAAGGAGTCCAGATTTATGGCGGTATGGGATTTTCAGAGGAAGCTCCGATGGCCAGAGCATACCGGGATGCTAGGATTACGAGAATTTATGAAGGCACAAATGAAATCAACCGTATGTTGCTGGTTGGCATGCTATTTAAAAAGGCGATGAAAGACGAAGTGGACCTCATGGGGCCTGCTATGACTGTAGCAAAAGAGTTAACGGGGATTCCTTCTTTCGAAACACCTAACCTATCGGTTCCTTTGACCAAAGAAAAAGAAGTACTTAAAAATTTAAAGAAAGCTGTACTCATGGTTGCAGGCAAAGCAACAAAGGTCTTCGGACCAAAATTAGATAAAGAACAAGAAGTTTTGATGAATCTTGCCGACATGCTTATCAATATTTATACCGCCGAATCCACCATTCTAAGAACTGATAAACTCATGAGTTTATATGGAGACGGAGGAAGTGCATTATATCAAAACATGGCTACGCTTTATTTGCACGAAGCTGTTCAAAAAATAAAGAGTGCAGGAGATGAAGCAGTTGCCAGTTTCGTTGAGGGAGATGAGTTGAGGGTAATGTTAATGGGAATGAAACGATTTACCAAAACTGAACCAATCAACACCAAAAATCTAAGACAAGCGATTGCTGACACCATGATTGCGGAGAACAGGTTCCCCTATGCTCTCTACAACTAAAGACTGCATGTATCGTTGATAAACAAACCGTCTGTTGGTTAGTGGGCGATTTTTAAGTTTCAAAACATTTGTTTCAGTTAAGATGCAAAATAATTTTAAGTGGACATTGATCCCTCCCCAAAATGAAAGATTTCAACAAGAAGTTTACTACCAAAGAAAAAGCCCTTCATCTCAATCTTGACGAGAGCATATATGGCACAGTAGCAGAAATTGGAGGTGGTCAGAAAGTGGCTGCTCATTTTTTTAAAGCAGGTGCCGCTTCAGGAACTATCGCCAAAACTATGTCCGCATATGATATGACGTTCAGTGATGCCATCTACGGCAAATGTGAGCGCTATGTCTGTAAAGACAGGCTACACAGTATGCTGGATACAGAATATCCACTATTGGATCAAAGATTAACTCATCGAGTAAACAAAAGTCGTTTTTTTGCTTATGCCAATACCGTTGAGACCATCAACTATGACAGAAGTAATATTGGACATGGATGGATGGGGTTAAGGTTCCAAAAACATCCAAATGCTGAAGCAAATGATTGTATTATACATGTCTCTCTCAAAGACAGAGATGGTGAATGGCAACAACAGGTCCTAGGAATCATAGGGGTCAATTTGATCCACTCTTGTTACCATTACGATTCTGCAGAAGATATTATAGATGCACTTATAGAAAATGTTCGGTTGGATAGGTTTGAAATTGATATGTTCAGTATCGGTGGACCTGATTTTCATCACGTAGACAACCGGTTGATGACTTTACGCCTTGTCAAAAATGGGTTGACACGGGCAGCTATGTTTGGTCCCGATAAAGGAGTATTATTACCTTCTGAGACGCTATATAATCAAAATGTAGTAGCCTTACGCGGAAGATTCAGACCTGTCACACATGTAAATGTGGATATGATGATTACTGGGTTAAGAGCTTTCAGAAAAGAAACATCCGTTGATCGTGAGAAGATTGTATCGTTGGTAGAATTAACACTTAATGACCTGAGATTGGAAGGAGAGCTTGATGAAAGCGATTACCTAGATCGGGTGGACCTGCTATGTTCTTTAGGTCAGAATGTGATGATCTCAAACTATCAGGAACATTACAAACTGGCAGGCTACCTTTCTCAATTTATAAAGAAGAAAACACTCGGTATTATTCTAGGGCTTAATAACCTTGCTCAAATTTTTGATGAATCGTACTACGAAAATTTAAATGGAGGAATTTTAGAATCTTTTGCACGGCTTTTCGGAAGTAATGTTAAACTCTTTGTATACCCAGTACTAAAACCAGACTCAGATGGAATAAATACGAGTGATGATTTTGAGCCTGCGCCTCACTTGAGAAGTTTATATAGGTTTTTTATAGAAAATCACAAAATAGCTGGTATTACCGATGCCAAAACCAAAAATCTTCATATCATCTCTGACTATGTCCTAGAACTGATTGAGTCAGGGAGCAACGAATGGGAATCCATGGTTCCAAACAGAGTGGCTGAAGCAATTAAGGAAAATCATTTATTCAATTACCCGTATGAGGCGAAAAGAGACGAAGAAGACGTTAAGATGGCTACTTAACTACAAACTCCAAGTGGACATTGCTCTCTTTTACTATATTTGGCGGTTGTCACAATTTCAAATAATAAAGATAATACATGAGTTCAAGAGGTAATTTTTCAAGTCGAATGGGATTTGTGTTAGCTGCTGCCGGGTCGGCTGTTGGGTTGGGGAATATTTGGAAATTTCCTTTTGAAGTAGAAGCTGGCGGAGGTGCTGCTTTTGTGATCCTGTACTTAGCCTTTTGCTTCATGCTTTGCTTTCCTGTAATGGTCACTGAGATTGCGATTGGAAGAAAAACAAATAAAAATGCCGCTGGGGCATTCACAGCACTCGGCTTTAAAAGATGGTCTTTTGTTGGTCTACTGGGAATTTTGGCTGGCATAATAATTCTCTCCTTCTATAATGTTGTGGCTGGATGGGCTTTTGGTTATGTGGTTGAAATGCTTCAAGGCAACTTCAGTGTAGGTGGTGAATTTGATAAGTATACTTCTAACCTTACAAAGGTTGGATTGTACGCAATTGTATTCATGGCTATGACAGCTTTTATAGTTTCCAAAGGTATTTCGAATGGAATTGAGAAAACAGCCAAGATATTAATGCCAACACTTATCATAATGATTATTGGACTGGCCATCTATTCTTTCACTTTACCAAACGCAATGGTTGGAGTACAATTTTACCTCATCCCAGAGTTTTCTGAAATAAATATGGAAGTGATTGGCGGAGCATTGAGACAGGCATTCTTTTCCTTATCACTGGGTATGGGCGCGATGATTACCTACGGAAGCTATCTTTCCAGAAAGGAGAACATCGTTTCTTCTGCTGTATACATTACCCTTTTTGATGTCGGAATCGCATTTTTAGCAGGACTAATGTTATTCCCACTCATCGCATATAATCTGGGAGGCGATATGTCAAACGTTCAGGGAGGGGCGGGACTTATCTTTGCAACCCTGCCTTCAGTTTTTGCTTCTTTAGGACCAGTTCTAGGCATAGTTGTTGGAACCTTCCTTTTCCTTCTGCTCTCTTTCGCAGCACTCACTTCTACAGTTTCTCTACTGGAAGTATCTGTCTCATACGTTGTTGATGAATACAGCATAAATAGAAAAGTAGTAGCATGGATTACAGCAACAGTCATATTCATAGCAGGATTACCAACGCTTACAGGCAATGGATATAGTAAGTTCTTTACTAGGTTCATCACATATGTTGGAGGTTCAGACGCTGTTACATTTGATACGTTCTTAGGACATATTGCCGATATAATGCTACTTCTCGGTGGTTGCCTGATCGTCACATTTTCCGCATATGTATGGAAGAAGAAAAACTTACATGAGGAAATCGAAGTGGGGTTTAGTGATTATTCTAAAAGTTGGATCAAGAAAGTCCTCAATTTTCAAATTGCATACTTAGCTCCGGTTCTACTTGCAATTATGTTTATTTTGGTTGTACTCAGTAATTTCTTTGGATTCAGTCTTATGTGAGCTATTCCTTGATGAAGGTACCAGGATCTTTACCATTAAAATAGATCACATATTGACCTTGTCTTAGAACTGTCACATCTATTTCTATCCCTTGTCCTGTAAAGACCAATTTACTGTTCCCATCGTAGATTTCATAGGAAGTAGACCTAGAAAGGTAAAGTCTTGTCTTGGCTGAATGTGGTTTGAATTCCACGGGTTCAGGGTAATAGTCATAATCTATTTCCTGAGAATAGAGGTACCTAGCCCTGCTACCCCTTGGATAGTTGTACTTTATCCTATATTTATTAGCTCCTTCATCTAAAACAGGAAAGCTGGCGTACGAACCAGCTTCATAAACACCCTCGGAAGTTATCATCTCTTGAGCAATCCAAATGCCATTAGTCAGTTTTTCCAGTTCGAAAGTCCCAATACCCCGCTCCCCTTTTGTGGACCAGGTAAGGGAACTATCTGACAGGCTGACAGATGAAAATCTAAATACGGTATGAAACAGTACCGCTTCAGGATTAATGATCAAAGGGGAACAAATTTTATCTCCATGTATGATGCTGATATTGATAGGGGTGTACAGATCAAAATTGTCAAAGTCCAACGCAATGGCACTCATTTTATAGCTAAGGTTAAGTGGCACATTATTTACTAAAATTTTCTCTATACAGTATAAGCGTAATGCAGAGTTGTAAGGATTTTGGATAAACAGGGTCTTCCCTTGATAAACTCCAGCGAGATTTGTTGACCCTGCTATTTCCTGAGAGAATGCACTGGTCAGCGAACTGACAAAGGCTAAAATAATTAGAATTCGCACCATTGTATCAAAAATATGCAATTTATAAACCGCAAACCGTATAATCAATTACTTGTAAGACGATAAGTCAATCAAGTGCAGTAATCTTGTAAAGTATAAAATCAACTAAGCCTAGTGCAGGGGATAAAAAAAGATGGTTAAGCAACCGCCTTTTAAATACTGGATAAACAAGATTTAACCCCTATTTATACTTATTTGTCAATACTTGGGGGTCTAACCCTACTTCTGTTAAATTGATCTTTTGAAGTAGGCATTTAATAAATACGAATAAAATTGTACGGGCATGGTTGATGGACCACCATTTTAGTTAGCAGGTTATCGAATATTTCTCCTTTCATCTGACTCCGGTTGAACCGATAGCAATATTGGTCGATATATGCTTGAAGGTTATCGACTGAATGGTGGATACCTCTAAGCCATGCCTTGAACATCATAATTGTTCTGTGCAATTCTGGGAAATTCTTACCTTTCTTCCCACTCTCGATTTGAATTAAGTAAGGATATTTTTCTTTCAAGGGGATGTAGCCCCTCCACCTATCGGTTTTGATGGCAGCCTCAGGTGATATATGATCTTGGAAGAAGGGCTTCAATTGCTTGGAGCCAGCATTGTCAATCACCCTAGCATACCTCCTGCTCACTCCTTTCCCTTTCTTCTCAATAGCCAGTACAACCTGCTTTTTTCGGTTATTTTGGCGTCCTACAACGCCTTCTTCCTGTTGCCCTACAACGGTCTCATCGACTTCTACTTTACCCATTAGCGGGTATTTCCCACTGCTAACCATGGCCTTCATTACCTTTTGTTGAAACAGCCAACAGGTTTTTTGCCGTAGTCCCAGTTTTCTGCTTAGCTCTGTTGATGCAATCCCTTGTTTATTTGTACTCATATAGTATACGATATAAAAAGCTTTTAACATTGGGAATTTTACTTTGTGGAAAAGAGTGCCACTTGTGGGGGTAGCTTGGTACCTACATTTTGTGCATTGACGGGTATGGAATAATTTCCCTCTGCAATACTTGTTGTTTTGACACTTTTCACATTTAAATCCATCTGGCCATTTCATTTCGGCCAGGAAGTTTTGACAACTGTCGTTATCAGGAAATTTCTTCTGAAACTCAAAAAGAGTTAGGCTTTCATACTTTTTCTCCATAATCTGATTTTTATTCTAACTTTAATAATCCTACTAAGTTACTGTAAATCAATCGTTTAATCAAGAAAATGAAACTGTTTTAATAGACTAATCTTTTATTTATTAAATGACTACTTCAATAAAGTTAAGTTTTTCTCTTGGTCGTCGGTTAATTTTGTGTTGAACTTGGGTGATCTGTTTGTCAATTTAGTGTATTCATTGAGTCCTCTTTGCCAGGAGCAATACCGATGGGCAAAGTAGCATTTAGTAGCTAGGTTTTTAGCTATGTTTTGATGGTCGGCGAATTCTGTTCCATTATCAGAAGAGATCGAAAGGATATGTTTTTTATAGGGCATCAGCCTATTGATAAGTTCCTTACTTAGTCCTTTGGCTTGCTTTCCCTTAGGTAGCTTTTTTATAATGAGCATTCCTGTAGTTCTTTCCACGATGGTCAGCATGGCTCCCTTTTGTTGTCTGCCTATAATGGTATCCACTTCCCAGTCCCCAAAGCGTTCTTTATTGTTGATGCATTCAGGTCTTTGATCGATTGATACCCTGTTTTTACTAGTTACAGTCTTACCTACAGGTCTTTTTCTATGTTTGAGTTGATGGCGTAAATGTTTGCCATAATGACCTCCAGTAGCTTTATCGTCCCTGATATATTGCTAGCTACGTTCATGTGAAACCATGGGAATCTGCTTGATCTTACAATACCCTACAAGCTGCTTAGGTGACCACTGTTCTTGCAGAAGGTATTCTTTGATGAGCTTTCTTTTGTGGGTGTCAAAAGAGCGGGGCTTGCACTAACGTTGCTTACGCTTTGTGGAAGACAAATGTGCTTTAGCTGCATGATAGATCCCTTTAGGGGAATTGTTGCGCTTGCATGCTCTGTAAATGGTGGAAACCGGCACATCAAGGGCTACTACAATGAAACTTTTACGTTTACCCGATGTTAAGTAGGCTTCAATTTGATGTCTTTGATGGGCTTTGAGTTGATAATATTTTTGGCTCATATGGCAACGTTGTTAGACCTGTAACTATGGGGAAATAGCTCCACATATTTATCCTACATCTTTGCACTTACTAATTGAACTTACAAATGCTTAACGGTAAAAGGAGTTAAACCAGTAGTTTCTTACCAACACAAGTTTCAAACAACCTACCTGTATGGAAGCTATTCTCCTATAAATGGAGATCGTTTTGTTTGGGACAATTAATGGAGTAACTACCACAATCTTTGAATCCTATTTAAGGCACTTCTCTGAGTATAAACCTAAAGAATAATAAGCTAGTCATTATTGATACTGCTGGTTTTCATTCAACAAAAAACATAGAAGTACCCGATAATATTTTTCTGCTAAATATTCCTCCGTATTCTCCAGAACTGAATCCTTGCGAACAAGTTTGGCAGTACATTAAAAGCCGATATAAAAATCAACGCTTTGAAACTATGGAAAGTTTAAAAACATGGCTACATAAAACAGTAAATAAAATGAGCGAAAATACCATCAAATCAATTACTGGTAATCATCATTACTTAAATACTTTAATGACGTGTTTTATAATTAAATTGGTATAATGTGGCTGATCAGGGTAAAAATTACTGAGTAGGTAACTACCGAACACAAGCATATAATTCCACCTGAACAGTTGATGTCCAACCGTTAAGCAACAATTTGGTTGAAGGCTATCTGTCTATTGGATTTTTTCTATTTCTTCCACTGCCACCGCATATCCTTCCAATCCCATACCATTTAACGAGCCGATACATACATCAGTCACATAACTTTTCTGTCTAAAGCCCTCTCTTTTCGCTATATTGGAAATATGCACTTCAAATACAGGGCTTGTAATGGCTACAATAGCATCTCTTAGTGCAATAGATGTATGCGTGTACGCCCCTGGATTAAATACAATCCCACCATAGTCAAAACCCACTTCATGAAGCTTATCGATCAGGAAGCCTTCGTGGTTGGATTGAAAATAATCAATCTGATGACTGGGAAATCTTTCCTGCAAGTCTTCAAAATAATCTTCAAAAGCCTGATATCCATAGACTTCTGGCTCTCTCTTTCCCAATAAATTCAAATTTGGTCCATTCAGTATCAGTATTTTCAAAGCGGTTATTAGTTAAGTTCGTGAATTGGACGTTGATTTGGTTATCTTGCTAATTTACAATCCACTAACTAACTATTCCGCTATTTATCCAGTCAACTAATGTGGGACACGTATATAAAGCAATATAAAAACTATCTCAAATTGGAGCGTTCACTTGCCACCAATTCTATTCAGGCCTATCTATCTGATATTTCGAAATTAAGAGCATTTTTTGAAATCAAAGAAAAAAGTATACCTCCTACAAAAGTTGTCCAGCAAGATCTAGTCGATTATCTAGAATTCATTAATGAATTGGGATTATCTCCATATTCACAGGCTAGGATGGTTTCGGGGCTAAAAGCGTTCTTTTCATTTCTTATCTATGAAGACGTAATGGAAAAAGATCCTTCAGAACTGATAGAAGCACCTAAACTAGGCAGAAAACTTCCCGATATACTTGATGTTCCCGAAATCGAACAATTATTAGGAGCTATTGATCTTTCGAAACCAGAGGGAACAAGAAACAGAGCCATCCTTGAAACACTTTACAGTTCTGGTCTACGTGTTTCAGAATTGACAGCGTTGAAAATCAGCAATGTGCATGATGACATAGGTTTTTTAAAGATCGTAGGAAAAGGGAGCAAAGAACGACTTGTGCCTATTGGAAGGGAAGCCTTGAAACATATCGCGCTGTATAAAGATCATGTCAGAGCCCATGTTTCGATACAAAAAGGATTTGAAGATCATTTATTTCTCAATCGAAGAGGAAAAAGCCTGACTCGTATCATGATATTCACCATCATTAAGAACCTTGGCACTCAAATAGGACTAAAAAAAAATATTAGTCCGCACACATTTCGTCATAGCTTTGCCACCCACTTAATTGAGGGTGGTGCGGATTTAAGAGCGGTTCAAGAAATGTTAGGACACGAATCAATCACTACTACCGAAATTTATACCCACCTAGACAGAGATTATTTACAACAGGTAATCACACAATATCATCCAAGAAGCTGATGTACAGACTCATCAAGCCAATCCTTTTTTTAATCAGCCCCGAAAAAGCTCATCATTTGACGACCTCAATACTTAGAATCCTGTTAAAAATCCCTTTTGCAAAAAATCTTCTAAGCACAGCATGCGCATGCAATCATCCACTCTTGGAGCAAAAACTATGGGGACTCACGTTTAAAAATCCAGTAGGGCTGGCTGCTGGATTTGACAAAAATGCAGAATTAATTGATGACTTTTCCAATCTTGGATTTGGATTCATAGAAATCGGCACACTGACTCCCAAAGCACAACATGGAAACAATAAACCAAGACTTTTCAGATTAAAAAAAGACAAGGCATTGATTAACAGGATGGGATTTAATAACCATGGAGTGGCAGAAGCTGTCAAGCGTTTGAAGAAGAGGAAATCCAACCTGATCATCGGAGGAAACATTGGCAAGAATAAAACAACTCCAAATGAAGAGGCAGTTGAAGATTACATTTCATGCTTCCATTCACTCGCTGACTATGTAGACTATTTCGTTGTAAATGTAAGTTCCCCTAACACTCCTGGACTTAGAGAAC
This sequence comes from Ekhidna sp., assembly GCA_965261215.1. Taxonomy (GTDB): domain Bacteria; phylum Bacteroidota; class Bacteroidia; order Cytophagales; family Cyclobacteriaceae; genus Ekhidna. The sequence continues at coordinate 4,060,782 of CBDHDT010000193.1, read as the reverse complement.
TTCAGGGGAAAAAGCCATTGAAAGCACTTCTAAAAGCATTAATTACAGAAAATGAAAAACGGAAAAATCCAAGACCTATTCTACTTAAAATTGCACCTGATCTAAGTGAATCACAACTGGATGACGTACTTCAAAATACGAATGAGTTAAATTTGGATGGGTTGATTATCTCCAATACAACAGTGGATAGAACGAAACTTTCCACCAGTACAGATAGGCTTGATAAAATAGGCGCAGGTGGATTGAGTGGCACTCCTGTGCGTCAAAAATCAAATGAAGTCCTCAAATATATCCGTTCTCATAATGCCCATGTTCCAATTATTGCGGTCGGAGGAATCATGGCACCAGAAGATGCTATAGCTAAAATAGTCGCTGGAGCAAATTTGGTTCAAGTCTATACAGGTCTTGTGTACAGAGGACCTGGACTTATAAAAAGAATCAACAGGGCACTGGTCAGACAATTTGAACAGGGTTGATTTCTCTTTACTTTTGAGCGTAAATTAATTTATTCGGTCACATTTGAAAATCGAGGTGGCATCATGTTAAAAATGATCCCATTTATCTCCATAAGAGATTGGTCACAGACTGTTAGTATGGCAGAAAATTCGTATAAGAAAACGTCAGAGTCGAAAGGCAAGCCCATCTTCAAATTCACTTTTCTCAAGGACAGAAAATTCCATCTTTTTGTAGGTTTCTCCTTAGTATTTGTCTCCATTTTTTTGATGCTGTCATTTATTTCCTACCTAAGTCACGGTCTGGCAGACCAGAGCGTTGTAGAAGCCTTTCTGGAAACTAGTATTAAAGAATCTGGGCAAGAAGTCAGAAATTCATTGGGGCTTTTCGGTGCAATATCTTCACACTATTTCATTTTTTTGTGGTTCGGAATAGCCGCCTTACTTATACCTCCATTTTTGTTTATCACTGGCTACAGGATTGTGCGGCTGAAAACTATAATACCTGTCAACAAAGCATTTAATTTCACCGCCTTTTACCTTATCTGGGTCAGCCTGACGATGGGATATTTTTTAATCAATGAAGAGGGGGTCACTTTTTTGGGATTCCTTGCAGGGGGGATCGGGTTTGAGTTGGCAATCGTTGCAGAAAGCCTAATGGGCTGGGGGGCATTGTTTTTGATTATTTTCCTGTTCCTCGTCTTCAACATGTATTTCTTTAATATCACCAAAATTCCCGTAGCAGGTAGAGTTGGAGACTACATTGTTGCTTTTTTTGAAGAAATTAGAAAAATACTACCACAGAAAGGTAACAGAACACAAAAACAGGATATTACTTCGGTATTGGAACAAGTAAAACTTGAAGTTGAGGAAGAGGACAACTCAAAAGACGAATCTGAAACATGGATTGTAAAGAAAATTCCTCTCAACAAACCTGCGAAAACAGAAAAAACGAATTTAGAACTCACAGTCAACCTTCCTCCTGTAAAAGAAAGTAAGAACCCAGATCCCATTTTGGAAATAATAGAAAAGTCCAGTATATCTGATCCGCCCAAAACTGAAGCAGAACCAAAAAAGGAAATCACAGAAGATCTATCCTTTGAGGTAAATCAGCAGGACTTTGAAGAAGAACAAGCAGATAGGCAAATCAACTATGACCCAACTCTAGATCTCTCCAGCTACAAATTTCCTACGCCTTCTCTTTTAATGGACTATCCACAAAAAGATACACAAGTCTCAAAAGATGAGCTTGAGCAAAACAAAGACCGCATTATCGAAACACTTGTCAATTTTAAAATTGGCATTTCAAGTATAAAAGCTACCATAGGTCCTACGGTTACACTTTATGAAATTGTACCCGAAGCTGGTGTGAAAATCTCTAGGATAAAAAACCTAGAAGACGACATAGCACTCAGTCTCGCTGCTTTAGGAATTCGGATCATTGCCCCAATCCCTGGAAAGGGGACAATAGGAATAGAGGTCCCCAATAAAAACAGGGAAATGGTAGATGTGAAGTCTGTCATTACCACTAGCAAATTCATGGAAAGCAACATGGAACTGCCCGTAGTTCTTGGAAAAACTATTTCCAATGAAGTCTATGTCACTGATCTTAGTAAGATGCCTCATTTATTGATGGCAGGAGCTACTGGACAAGGTAAATCGGTGGGCCTTAATATCATGTTGACCTCTCTGCTTTACAAAAAGCATCCCTCTCAACTAAAATTTGTGCTGGTGGACCCCAAAAAGGTTGAACTAACGCTTTTCAATAAAATCGAGAAGCATTTTTTGGCCATGCTCCCAGGTTCAGAAGAAGCGATTATTACAGATACGAAAAAAGTTATCAATACCCTCAATTCATTATGTATTGAAATGGATACTCGGTATGACCTACTGAAACTTGCTGGGTGCAGAAATCTAAAAGAATACAACAAAAAATTTGTAGAAAGAAGGCTAAACCCAAACAAAGGGCATAAATACATACCCTATATTGTCCTTGTCATAGACGAGTTGGCAGATCTTATAATGACAGCAGGAAAAGAGATTGAAGCACCTATTGCAAGGCTAGCACAACTGGCACGGGCCATTGGGATTCATTTAATTGTAGCTACTCAAAGACCATCGGTAAACGTAATAACAGGAGTTATAAAAGCAAATTTTCCAGCTAGGCTTTCTTTCAGGGTTACTTCCAAAATTGACTCCAGAACGATATTGGATACAGGTGGTGCCGATCAACTGGTTGGTATGGGAGACATGTTATTATCAACAGGATCTGACATTACACGATTGCAGTGTGCTTTTGTAGATACTCCTGAAGTAGAAAAAATTTGTGAATTTATTGGAGAACAGAAAGGTTATACCACTGCATATATGCTACCAGAATACTCAGGAGATGATGACGGAGGAATAGGCGATGTAGATTTATCAGAGCGTGACACTTTATTCGCCGATGCTGCAAGATTAATTGTTATACACCAGCAAGGTAGCACTTCATTAATTCAACGTAAAATGAAATTGGGATACAATCGGGCAGGCAGATTGATTGACCAGTTGGAAGCTGCTGGAATTGTGGGTACTTTCGAAGGAAGTAAAGCTCGTGAAGTATTAATTCAGGACGAACACAGTTTGGAACAATTATTGACCGAACTAGACAATAAATATTGATTTAAAATAGACAATACTATGAAAAAGCTAATTTGCACTGCTTTGACTATGTTTACCACATATTTCGTATCTGCTCAGTATGATCCAGCGGCATTGGCTGTATTGGATGCGGTGAGCAATAAATACAAAAGTGTGGAAGTTTTCAAGGCTTCATTCACTCAAAAATTAACCAACAAGCAAGTAGGGCTGGATGAATCCAATTCAGGAGATATTATAGTAAAAGGAGATAAGTATGTATTGGATATAGCCAATCAGAAAATTTTTAATAATGGGACAGATGTCTATGCTTATAGCGAAGAAATTTCTGAAGTGACCATCAGCCCATACGATCCAGAAGACGAAGAGATTACTATTGGAAATGTGTATGACTTATATAAGGAGGGATTCAAATATGCGTTGATATCAACAATGAGCAATGGTGACCGAGTCATTGAATTGGATCCTGAAAGCAGAGATAAATCTTATTTTAAACTAAAACTGATCATAAACAGTAAGGATGAGATGAAATCTTTTACCATTTTCGAACGAACAAATAATGTTTACACGATTTCCATCAATTCATTTGATGAAGTCTCTGTCAAAGATCAGTTTTTTACATTTGACAGCTCTAAACACCCAAATGTAGAAGTCATTGACTTTCGATAAGTCATATCTCAATAAAAAAGATACCTTTGCAACACATGTAGACTTACTACGTGTGTATTATATCATATTTTAAAAGTACTAATGAATATTTTCGTAGCTAAGCTTAACTATGCAACTTCAGACAGCACACTAAGGCAAGCGTTTGAAGCATTTGGAACCGTAGATTCCGCAAAGATTATAATGGATCGGGATACAGTTCGGTCAAAAGGATTTGGGTTTGTAGAAATGCCCAACGATGACGAAGCTAATCAGGCGATTAGTGACCTCAATGAAACTGAACTTGATGGGAGAACGATTATAGTGAAAAAGGCTAATCCCAAAGGAGGAAGGTAAATCCAGTTTGATATAAACTTGCTCATGTGAATTATTTTCGCATGAGCTTTACCTCTCCCAGTCAGTTCGATTTGTATTTCAGAAATAAACAAAATTTACTTTGGCCAGACCTGCAACAACACCAGTTAAATTAAAAGATGGTTATTATATTGAACTCCGTCACAAAGGAGAGAGGAAAGGTATAAAACTGAGAAGTGAAACGATTCCTGAGCTTTATCAATCTATCAAAAAGTACGAAAAACTTTATGACATACACTTTTACGGTGAAGTAAAGAAAAGTAAAGTCATCAACGATAAGTTGCCACCACTAGAATAAAGTCTTGATTTTATTCTATGGTAATGTTCCGACAAAGGAGAGGTGTGTCCCAGCGTCAATAAATTGCTTTACCTTGTGAAGTGATACCTAATTGATTATAAAATGGGGCATAGATAGATTGAGTTATTTTTTGTTTGACTTGGGAAAAAGATATAAGTATAGCCGTAGCTACGGTTCTATGTTTTAACGAAATACAAACGAAAAAGAAACGGTTTGTATGCTACACTTTGTGGTCAAATTGATATACATCAAACCTCCCTGATGACACGCCTTCAACTTGTCGATAAAATAAAGAAGAAAGAATCTTTCCTTTGCATAGGTCTGGATGCGGATATAAGTAAAATACCTAGACACCTTTTACGGGAGGAAGATCCCATTTTTTCATTTAACAAGCAAATAATTGACGCTACCTATGAACATGCGGTAGCATATAAACCGAATATTGCTTTTTATGAATCACTAGGTTCTAGGGGTTGGGCATCACTGGAAAAAACGATGGAGTATGTACCCAGTGATATCTTTACCATTGCGGATGCAAAGCGTGCTGATATTGGCAATACTTCGACTTTATATGCCAAAGCTTTCTTTGAAACAATGAATTTTGATGCAATCACGGTTTCTCCATATATGGGTAGAGATTCAATTCAACCCTTTCTCGAATTTGACGGGAAATGGGTAATCGTGCTATCTGCAACATCAAATCCTGGCTCACTCGATTTTCAAAACTTATTAGTTGAAGACGGGAGCGAAAAATTATATGAACGTGTCATTAGAAAAAGCTCAGAGTGGGGAAATCCTAATAACCTAATGTATGTCGTCGGGGCCACTAGGGTAGAATGGTTGGTGAATGTACGAAGGCTCATTCCCGATAGCTTCTTACTTGTACCAGGAATCGGAACTCAGGGTGGGGATTTAACATCAGTTTGTAAGTTTGGAATGACTAAGCAGTGTGGTCTGCTGGTCAATTCCTCTCGGGCTGTGATTTATGCAACTTCTTCCGAAGATTTTCACAAAGTAGCTACACAAGAGTCCCAAAAATTACATGCTCAGATGGCTGAACAGCTTCAAAAAATCTAAAATAATCCCTACCTTGAGGTCTGCATGGATGAATATTTTCTTCACTATATCTGGAAACTTCAAAAGTTTGACCGAAAAGACTTAAAAACCAGTGACGGTCGGTCCGTTGTAGTTTTTAATCGAGGAAATCATAATCATGATTCTGGACCAGATTTTGAAGAAGCGAGAATAAAAATAGAAGAAGTAGAGTGGGCTGGAAATGTTGAAATACATCTCAAATCATCTGATTGGATTAAACACAACCATCAAAAAGACAAGTCCTATGACAATGTGATTCTTCATGTCGTTTGGAAACATGACAGACAGGTCTTGGTTGATGGGCAAGAAATTCCAACATTACAGTTGAGTGATCGAACAGATCCTAGACTCTTAGTCAAATACAAGAGTTTCCTCCAAAATTCAAATGCTATTCTATGTGGTGATCAAATTCAAAGTATTTCTTCAGTTACCTATAACAACGCTTTGGATAAGTCTATGATAGAACGATTAGAAGAAAAAGCCAGCGAGATGCAGGTCCTGTTAAGTAAAAATAAAAATGATTGGGAACACGCGACTTATCTGAGCTTAGCTAGGAACTTTGGCTTTTCAACCAACAAGGAATCATTTTTCGTATTAGCAAGTAGCCTCCCTTTCAAAATAATCTCTAAATATTTCCGTAATCCTAAAAGCGTAGAGGCTTTATTGTTTGGGCAGGCGGGGTTTCTCGAAAAAGAAGGTGATTCCTATCAAAAAGAATTGAAAAAAGAATATCAATACTTACAGAAGAAACATCGATTAGATAAAAGACTGTCGCAATCTTCTTGGAAATTTGGAAGGATGAGACCAGCAAATTTTCCAACTGTCCGCATAGCTCAATTCGCAGCGTTTTTATCTGCAAATTCGAATTTATTTTCGAAGTTCATTGACATACAAGACTCGAAACATTTTCCAGATCAACATAAAGTTGAAATAAGCGAGTATTGGAAAAAGCATTACGATTTCGGAAAACCGAGAAAAAAAGAGAGTAGAAACATAGGAAAGAGTACTTATCAAAATGTAATTATTAATACAATTGCTCCTACGTTGGTGGCATACGCTTCGTATTCTGGTGACCAACGATATACTGACAAAGCCATTCGACTTTTAGAGAGCATTCCTGCGGAGCAGAACAAAATTATCCAGCATTGGAAATCCATCAACAGAAATCCAAAAAATGCATTTGACTCACAGGCATTAATTGGTCTTTATAAAAACTACTGCTCAAGGAAAAAATGCTTAAACTGTAATATTGGGGTGGAGCTTTTGTCAAAATGATATACTGGGTACTGAATATCACGCTACTTCTATTGTTGGCTTTTGTCTGTTTTCACACAATAAATGAAGATTTCTCCAAATGGATTTTTGCAGGCGGTCTATTCCTCAAATGTTCAGCAGGGATTATTGTAGGGTTAATTTTTATTGATCAGTATAAATCAGGGGATAGCCTGAAATTCTTTGAACTGGCAACAGAGCTACTCGCTCGAAAGAAAGCCTCCATCTTTAGTTTATGGTTTGATGGTTCTTCAGGTATGGGATTAGAAAATGAACCCAGAGTTTTCTTCTTTGTAAAAATATTGTCCTTTTTCTTCTTGATAACAGGTGGTTCTTATTGGTTATCTGCTCTTTACTTCTCCTTTGTTAGCTTTTTGGCTTCTTGGTATTTTATTATTGAATTTGTTAAAATCTACCCCAAACACAAGGTTGTTACAATAATATCTTTCTTGGTGATGCCTTCCCTAGTATTCTGGTCTTCAGGAATTCTGAAAGGGACTATTGCCAATGCAGCTTTGGTTGTTTTAATTGGATGTGTTCTAAAAATATATCACCATAAAAAGCTAACCCTCGTAGAGTTTTTCATTGCATTACTTTGTGGTTTTGTGCTTTTGAAAATCAAGCACTATTTACTCGTGGTATTTCTGCTATTTTCAGGAATGCTACTTTGCATTTGGGTCTATCATAAATTCCGAAGTCGTCTAAGGTGGCTTTTTTCAACAGCTATTCTCCTCATAAGTCTCAGTCTTACTCAGTTCATCCATCCGTATTTAACAATTTCAAGAATCCCATTAACGATTTATGAAAATAATCTGGCGATAGCCAACAAAACGGATTCTGATGCGCAACTGGATATTGTTATAGACAACCCTGACTGGATTTCAGTCATCAAGGAAATACCCACCGCTCTTTATACGGGTTTATTCAGACCTTCTCTGTTTGACAGCACTCCAATATGGGGTATCGTCCATAAAATCGAGAACTTGATCCTTCTTGGATTGGTCATGCTCACATTCTTAATAGCCATCAAAACCAGACCTAGAATAAACTGGTCTATTATCATACCATCTGTTGTGTGCATTTCTGTTCTTGCCAGTATACTGGCTTTATCCACCCCTAACCTTGGTTCACTAGTCAGGTATAAAAATGCTTTTATGCCTTTCTTATTTCTCATAGCCGGTATACTTCCCTATCAACACCTCACTTCTGGGAAGAATTGATTATCGCTACTTTTGTAGCCTTCTGTAAAATTTATAATATGGACAAACCAGTAATTATCTTCGGGTCCACAGGATTAGCAAATGCAGCTCTGGACATTTTCGAAAGCAATGGCATTGAGGTATATGGTTTTTTGGAGGACAACAAGAATCTTCACACTACCCAAATCAACAATATCCCAATTTTAGGAGCAACAGATGATCATGGATTTCTAAAGCTAATCGGTCAGAAATGTGAAGCGTTTATTGCCACGGATGACAACTCGTTAAGAAAAAAGTATGTCGAATACCTAAAAGAGTCAAGGAAAGTGATGCCTATGAATGCAGTTCATCCATCAGCTATTATCTCCAAGACTAGCAGTATTGGTCATGGGAATTTTATTAATGCCTGTGTAATTCTTTCCAATGACACAAAAATTGGTCAGCACAATGTTATGAATTCCAAAGTACTTCTAGAACAGGAAGTGGAAGTTTCGGATTTTGTTCAGATTGGTGCTGGAAGTATCATCAACGCTAAGGTCAAAATCGAAGAAGGAGCTTTTGTCGGCTCTGGGGTTACAGTTGTTGCTGGAGTCAGTATTGGGAAAAATGCCAGAATTGGAGCGGGATCGGTTGTAGTAGAGAATATAGAAAAAAACCAGACAGTCTTCGGCAATCCTGCGGTAGCAATTAGCAGTAATAAAAAAAATAGTGAGGTCAGTAGATAATTTCATATCTTAGTGGTCACTAAGGTATAGACAAATGGAATTATTTAAAGGACAAAACCTCATAGAGTTCAGTGAACGCTTCAAAACAGACGAAGATGGTAAGGAATATTTGGCAAATAGTAAATGGAATGCGGACTTCAATTGCGTAAAATGCGATCATTCAGCAAGTCAAATTCGTAAGAATTTCTCACGCACCCGAACAGGTGTAGTCATAGAGAAACAGCATCAGCTAATACGCTATTTCGCAAGATAAAATTTGGTTTACGCAAAGCCTTTTTTATCTGTTTTGAAATGTCAACGACCCCTAAAAGTTTATCTGTCCGTTATACTGGAGTTCGCTTTGGTGTTACAGAAAAGACTGCTCGTTTGTTCATGCACAAGGTTAGAGAAGCGATGAAATCCAGTAAGAATTATCCGATGAAAGGTGTTGTTCACGTAGATGCCTGAACCCGATTTAGCAAATGTCTAATTGGCTAGTATTTACAGGATCATATTTAAATGCAGGTGTTTTCGGGAAGAAAGAATAGGCCATTAGACCAGAGCTTAGGTTGGCAATAAAGTTGGTGAATGACCTGTGTCTGGCATGTTCTATTTGACAAATGTTTTTTAGTTCATCATTTACTGTTTCTATAACCGACCTTTTTCTGAGCATGATTTTGTCTTTGAGTTCCATCAGCGTATTCTTCATGTTATTTCGAATACTAGTGATCAAATGAAGACCATCCATAAAAAAGCACTTGTGTTAGTTTTTGAGAGATATACCCTGTGTCTGCATACAACTTTCCCTTTAGGGTTTTGATGAAAGATGGTTTTTTTAAAGGTTCTCGATCATCAATATTGCCAGGGGTGATCACAAAATTGAGAAGTTCCCCTTTGTCATGAATGACTATATGTAGCTTAAACCCAAAGAAATAACTCATTGTAGACTTGCCTACTTTGACCAATCCTTCAAAAACCTTATTCCTTTTTATCCTCTTGTGTTTACCTACCCGAATTGGAGTTGAATCAATAAAAGCAATACCGGTACCATCACCCATACAACAAGTTTTTAGCAATAGAGACCTAGGTAAGGTTGCTCCTTACATCAATTCCAAAAACCTACTTATAGGGTACTGTTTCACCGAATAAATGTTTCATATGTTTTTGGACAGAATGAATATAAAAGTGTTTCATATTGCTGAACCCTCCAGAGTGGAACATAATCTTGATAGTGATTACTTCGCTACAGTTCATCTTGGGCTTTCTATTAGGTTGGTTACCTACAAGGTGCTTTTGGATAGATTTTTCGAATTCTAGACAGCATTCATCAACAAAATAGAAAAATTCAGTAATTTTATGGTCAGATAAGACCATGTGTTTTATGTGTATATGTTTGAATTTCGGATACTTAAATATAAACACATACACTGGTTTTATCTATTCCTAATTCCTGTTTATCTCTCTTTAATTGAACTATTTATTAATCGGGTTCAGGTTGCTAGAAAAATATTTAGTTTTAGATGAAAAAAATTGTAGTCATAGGAGGAGGAATTATCGGGCAATTTTCAGCCTACTATCTATCCAAAGCAGGCAACGAGGTTTCAATTATTGATGATGGACCAGAAATGACTCCAGCATCAGAAGGAAATTGTGGATTGATTACACCCAGTCATATCATGCCATTAAATTCAATACATGCCATTTTTCAAGGAGTAAAGTGGCTTGGTAAAAAAGATGCTCCATTAAAAATACGACCTCAATTAAGTCTCACATTCATTTCGTGGTTCTTTAATTTTATAAAATACAGTCGTACTGATGCTGTAAAGAAAGCTACACTGGCTAGGCATAAACTCCTCTTGTCAAGTTTTCATTTGTATGAAGCATTTTTTAAAGATGAACCCAGCCATTCGGAATGGAACACAGACGGACTCCTTTATGTGTGTACAGGCAAAAAATCACTTGATCATTTGGCAAAGGAAACTGAAGAGCATCGAAAGTTTAATATGAAAAGCAGAATACTTGACGAAGTTGAAGTTAAATCAGAAGAACCGCTATTAAAAGACAATATAGTCGGTGGAGTGCTTATGGAAATGGATAACTGGCTAAATCCAACACAATTATTAAAAGATATTAAGAAGATTAACAAAGCAAACGGCGTAAGATACTATTCGGAAAAAGTAAATTCCTTTCATCTAAAAAATTCAGGAATACATTCGGTTACTGCTGAAAAAAATAGGCACCATGCGGATGAATTTCTTTTATGTGCTGGAGCCAATTCCGTTTTACTGGCCAAAAAATTAAATATAAAGCTACCCATTATACCTGGAAAAGGATACAATCTAACCACTAAACATGGACAGACTATTGACATGAAACGACCTCTTTATCTGTCAGAAAGAAAAGTGGTGGCAACTCCATGGAGTAATGGCTTTAGAATAGGAAGTACAATGGAATTTGTAGGTTATGATCTAAAACTTAATCAAAACAGGTTAGAGGCGTTGAAAAATGCTACTAATGAATACATAAACATTGATCTTGATAGTTTTGAATTTACACCTTGGGCAGGTTGGAGACCAATGAAAGATGATGGAATTCCAATTATAGAGCGGAATGATAAAATCAAGAATCTAATTATTGCTACGGGTCATGGTATGCTTGGGTTAAGTATGGCCCCCGCAACTGGACACATCGTAAACGAACTGATCCGAAAATACAATAATTAACGGCTTTGCGTAGTCCAAATTTTACCTTGTGAAATAACGTATTGGCTGATGCTGTTTCTGTATGACGGCACTTACTACAGGTGCGTGCAAAGTTCTTGCGAATTTTATTCACTGAGTGATCGCATTTTACGCAATTAAAGCAGGCTTTCTGTAAGCCTCCCCTAAACCGAAGCATTGGTACATATAGTTTTTTTGAAGTAGGCATTTAATAAATACGGATGAAATTGTAAGGGTATGGTTGATAGTCCACCATTTTAGTTAGCAGGTTATCGAATATTTCCCCTTTCATCTCCTGGAACTTCTTACCTTTCTTCCCACGCTCTATTTGGATTAACTAAGGGTATTTTCCTTTCAAGGGGATGTAGCCCCTCCACTTATCGGTTTTGATGGTAGCCTGAGTTGATATATGATCATGGAAGAAGGGCTTCAATTGCTTGGAGCCAGCATTGGCAATCACCCTAGCGTACATCCTGCTCACTCCTTTCCACTTTCTTCTCAATAAGCCAGTACAACCTGCTTTTTTCGGTTATTTTTACGTCCTACAACGCCTTCTTCCTGTTGCCCTACAACGATCTCATCGACTTCTACTTTACCCATTAGCGGGTATTTCCCACTGCTAACCATGACCTTCATTACCTTTTGCTGAAACAGCCAATAGGTTTTTTTCCGTAGACCCAGTGTTCTGCTTAGTTCTGTTGATGCAATCCCTTGTCTATTTGTACTCATATAGTATAGGATATAAAAAGCTTTTAGGATTGGGAATTTTACTTTGTGGAAAAGCGTGCCACTTGTGGGGGTAGCTTGGTACCTACATTTTGTGCATTGCCGGGTATGGAATAATTTCCCTCTGCAATACTTGTTGTTTTGACACTTTTCACATTTAAATCCATCTGGTCATTTCATTTTCGGCTAGGAAGTTTTGACAACTGTCATTATCAGGAAATTTCTTCTGAAACTCAAAAAGAGTTAGGCTTTCATACTTTTTCTCCATAATCTGATTTTTATTCTACCTTTAATAGTCCTACTAAGTTACTGTAAATCAATCGTTTAATCAAGAAAATGAAACTGTTTTAATAGACTAATCTTTTATTTATTAAATGCCTACTTCAATAAAATAAACTTCATCATGTCTGCCTGTGGGGTTAACTACAAGAAGTTGATGAAAAAACTAAGAGTAAATGCTCTTTGGCTCTATACAAAATGGGTAGTAAAGCTGAGGCGTCTAGTTGAATTAACCACTTTCCATCAAAGTAGAATACAAATTCTATTGAAAATGAGTTTTTAAGGAACGACTAATTAGTCACCCCTAAAGAATCAACATTAATTATGCTTATCTCCTTTCAGGGAGGGTTTTAGCACGATTATTGCTGTATAAAATGACAAGGAATAGTTATAATATCAATCAAAACCTTGTCAAATGCAGTCAAAAAAGTCGCATAGAAATCAACTTAATTTTTTATCACCTACCTTAACTGAACAACTCAATTCCAGGCAAGTGCTTTATTTGTTGAGCCAACAGATAGAATGGTCATATTTTGAAGAAGCATTTGGTTCGCTTTATTCAACTGTAGGTCGTCCAGCTCATTCTATTCGTTTGATGGTCTCCTTGTTGATATTAAAATCTATTTACAATTTATCAGATGAGGTATTGGTGGAACAACGCTGGGAAATGAATCCATATTTTCAATATTTTGGAGGCTTTGATTCTTTGCAATGGGGGCAACCTTGTGCGGCAACAGATTTGGTTCATTTCAGGAAGAGGATTGGAGAAGAAGGGGTAGAGAAGATATTGAAACATTCAATTGAGCTACACGGCAAGGATGCTAAGGACAAGCATGTAAGTGTAGATACTACTGTCCAGGAAAAGAGCATCACCTATCCCACAGATGCAAAACTTCATAAAAAAATTGTTGACAGCTGTATTTCTATAGCCAACCAAGAAGGGATTAAACTACGACGCAGCTACGTTAGGACAACCAAAAACCTTGTCAGAGACACCTACCCTTTGATGGCAAGTGGTTAATTCAACTAGACATGGGACTCACCCTAAAAGAAGAAAGAAAGCAAATGCAGCGAAGCGAAAACTCAAAACCATTGCTGGTCGGTTAGTCAGAGAATTAGACAGGAAATTACCTCATCAGCAAAAAGAAGTAACATGAGCACAGTTCAAACGAGTACTTACACAAGAGAAGTTCAGTAAGAATAAAATTTACAGTTTACATGAACCTGATGTGTATTGCATCGCAAAAGGAAAGGCACATAAAAAATATGAATAGGGCTGTAAGGCATCAGTAGTATGGACACAAAATACGGGTATCATCGTAGGTGCGATGACTTTTGAAGATAATATTTATGATGGACATACGCTAGATGCTGTATTGAAGCAAACACAACTACTGACTGGTAACTACCCGAAAACCGCCACAGTAGATAGGGGGTACAAAGGGACTAACACAGTTGAAAACACCTCCATCATTCGACCATCCAGATCATTAAAAAGAGACAATACCTATCAAAAACAGAGAACACGAAAGCACTGTAGACGTAGAGCAGCCATAGAGCCAATCATCGGACACTTGAAGCAAGATCATCGAGCAGCTAGCAATTACCTAAAAGGGAAAACAGAAGATAAAATAATTGAAGTAGGCATTTAATAAATACGAATGCACTTGTACGGGCATGGTTGATGGACCACCATTTTAGTTAGCAGGTTATCGAATATTTCCCCTTTCATCTGCCTGCGGTTGAACCGATAGCAATATTGGTCGATATATGCTTGAAGGTTATCGACTGAATGGTGGATACCTCTAAGCCATGCCTTGAACATCATAATTGTTCTGTGCAATTCTGGGAAATTCTTACCTTTCTTCCCACTCTCGATTTGAATTAAGTAAGGATATTTTTCTTTCAAGGGGATGTAGCCCCTCCAGTTATCGGTTTTGATGGTAGCCTCAGGTGATATATGATCTTGGAAGAAGGGCTTCAATTGCTTGGAGCCAGCATTGTCAATCACCCTAGCATACCTCCTGCTCACTCCTTTCCCTTTCTTCTCAATAGCCAGTACAACCTGCTTTTTTCGGTTATTTTGTCGTCCTACAACGCCTTCTTCCTGTTGCCCTACAACGGTCTCATCGACTTCTACTTTACCCACTAGCGGGTATTTCCCACTGCTAACCATGGCCTTCATTACCTTTTGTTGAAACAGCCAACAGGTTTTTTGCCGTAGCCCCAGTTTTCTGCTTAGCTCTGTTGATGCAATCCCTTGTTTATTTGTACTCATATAGTATACGATATAAAAAGCTTTTAACATTGGGAATTTTACTTTGTGGAAAAGAGTGCCACTTGTGGGGGTAGCTTGGTACCTACATTTTGTGCATTGCCGGGTATGGAATAATTTCCCTCTGCAATACTTGTTGTTTTGACACTTTTCACATTTAAATCCATCTGACCATTTCATTTCGGCCAGGAAGTTTTGACAACTGTCGTTATCAGGAAATTTCTTCTGAAACTCAAAAAGAGTTAGGCTTTCATACTTTTTCTCCATAATCTGATTTTTATTCTAACTTTAATAATCCTACTAAGTTACTGTAAATCAATCGTTTAATCAAGAAAATGAAACTGTTTTAATAGACTAATCTTTTATTTATTAAATGCCTACTTCAATAAAATAAACTTCATCATGGTAGCCTGTGGGTTTAACTACAAGAAGTTGATGAAAAAACTAAGAGTAAATGCTCTTTGGCTCTATACAAAATGGGTAGTAAAGCTGAGGCGTCTAGTTGAATTAACCTCTTTCCATCAAAGTAGAATACAAACTCTATGGAAAATGAGTTTTTAAGGAACGACTACTTAGTCCTTTGGCTTGCTTTCCCTTAGGTAGCTTTTTTATAATGAGCATTCCTGTAGTTCTTTCCACGATGGTCAGCATGGCTCCCTTTTGTTGTCTGCCTATAATGGTATCCACTTCCCAGTCCCCAAAGCGTTCTTTATTGTTGATGCATTCAGGTCTTTGATCGATTGATACCCTGTTTTTAATAGGTACAGGCTTACCTACAGACTTTTTTCTATGTTTGAGTTGATGGCGTAAATGTTTGTAATACTGGCCTCCAGCAGCTTTATCGTCCCTGATATATTGATAGATACGTTCATGTGAAACCATGGGAATCTGCTTGATTTTACAATACCCTACAAGCTGCTTAGGTGACCACTGTTCTTGCAGAAGGTATTCTTTGATGAGCTTTCTTTTGTGGGTGTCAAAAGACCGAGACTTGCAATAACGTTGCTTACGCTTTGTGGAAGACAAATGTGCTTTAGATCCATGATAGATCCCTGTAGGGGAACTGTTGCGCTTGCATGCTCTGTAAATGGTGGAACCCGACACAGCAAGGGCTTCTGCAATGAAACTTTTACTCTTACCCGATTTTAAGTAGGCTTCAAGTTGATGTCTTTGATGGGCTTTGAGTTGATAATATGTTTGGCTCATATGGCAAAGTGTTTAGACCTTTAAATATGGGGAAATAGCTCCACATATTTATCCTACATCTTTGCACTTACTAAGTGAACTTACACTACTCAGACCTATGGAAGATCCAAAATCTCATCATTCAAAAACCAACAGACTCGGTGCTACCGTTTGCAACGATCTTTACTGAATTGAACTGTAATTTTATTTCTGAAGAAAGCGTCTAAACTCAACGTATTCTTCTTAAGAATTGCAACGTATGTTATCTTGCTCGCCAGATGGAAAATTTTGTGGTATCCGCTCGTAAGTATCGTCCTCTTGGATTTGAAGAGGTCGTAGGGCAGGAGCATATTACTACCTCCCTTGCGAATGCAATGAAGTCCAATCATCTTGGTCAGGCACTCTTGTTTTGCGGTCCTCGTGGAGTAGGGAAGACTACTTGTGCCAGAATCTTGGCAAAAACTATCAATGGATTTGAACATGAGAGACTTGAGGGTGCTTCCAACTTTAATATTTTCGAATTAGATGCTGCCTCCAACAATTCAGTGGAGGACATAAGAAACCTGATTGATCAGGTCAGGTATCCACCCCAACAAGGCAAGTATAAAGTGTACATCATTGATGAGGTTCATATGCTTTCAAATCAAGCTTTCAATGCTTTTTTGAAGACACTGGAAGAACCTCCTGAGTATGCTATTTTTATATTAGCGACGACCGAAAAGCATAAAGTAATTCCTACAATCCTTTCAAGGTGTCAAATCTACGATTTCAATCGAATAGAAGTCGAAGATATTGTAAAGCAACTAGAGAAGATTGCTGAAAAGGAAGGCGTGGATGCAGAATACGATGCATTGCACTTGATTGCACAAAAAGCGGATGGAGCACTCAGGGATGCGCTTTCCATGTTTGATCTCATCACTACTTTTTCTTCGGATGGTAAAGTCACTTACCAAGATACTATCAGAAACCTGCATATCCTTGATTATGACTATTACTTTAAGCTGGTGGACTGTTTGCTTGCCAGAGAAATGTCTGAAGTACTCCTGTTGTTTAATGAGATTATAAGTAAGGGGTTTGATGGAAATAATTTCCTTACGAGTTTTCAAAAACACTTAAGAAATTTGTTGGTTTCGCTGGATAGCAAAACGGTTGTTCTTTTAGAGGTATCAGAAACTCTAAAATCAAAATATGCTGATCAGGCACATAAATGTAGTCAGTCATTTTTACTCTCAGCCCTTAATATTTGCAATCAGTTCGGACTGAACTATAAGATCAGTAAAAATCAACGTTTACATGTAGAACTTTGTTTGATGAAGTTAGCCCATTTGCCAGATGCCTTAACCCTCACGGTGAGCTCCTCGGAAGATGGAGTAAAAAAAAAACAGCATAGTGAAGTAACAGGTGAGAAAAAGACACCTAGCGTACCTAAAAAAGAAAATGTTGGAAGAGTAATAGAGGAATCTATCGCAAAGGTCGCTACTAGGCAGGTCGTTGAAAAACCAATAATCCCACCTCTATCCATTGTAAAAGATTCGTCAGGCGAGGTCCATGAAACTCCTAGTATTTTTAAGAAGAGAAAGGAGGAAAAAAATGAAGACGTTCCTGCTTCGGTTAATAATAAAAAAGAAGCAGAATACTCTGAGGAAGCATTACAGAAAGTATGGAAGCAATTTCAGGAAACTCGATCAAATGCGGAAGAAACGGAGAAATTGATTCTGGAAAGAGAAGTTAAGAAGGGAGAGAACCATGAAGTGTTGATCTTTTTAAGTAGTCAGCTTGAAGCAAGTTTCCTAGAAAAATTTGAGACAGATTTAATTCAATACCTAAGAACTGAACTAAACAACGACCATGTTTCTTTGAGCAGGCGAGTTGCTCAGACTGAAGAGAAAAAAAGGCTTTATACCAGCAAGGATATTTATAATTACATGGTCAAAAAAAATCCCGAACTGAAAGAATTAAAAGATAAGTTAGGATTGGACTTTGATTATTAAGTGCTTGATTCGTAGGTATCATTCCCCGAATACTTTGAGTATGTTACCGACTTCCAGATCATTGTTCTTCATATTATTTAATTCCCTGAGTTCGTCCACCGT
Source organism: Ekhidna sp. (assembly GCA_965261215.1). Lineage (GTDB taxonomy): Bacteria > Bacteroidota > Bacteroidia > Cytophagales > Cyclobacteriaceae > Ekhidna. The sequence goes on along the minus strand of CBDHDT010000193.1, from coordinate 4,042,827 downwards.
CATATTGTATTTTCTTGATATTGCATAGAGGGTTTCTCCAGGCGTGACACGGTGAGTTAATAATGACTTATTTGCGATTACCTCCTCAATGGGAGCTTTCACCTGAATATTTTGCCCAATATTCAGGGCATCAGGATTTGGAAGTTCGTTCCACCTAAGCAAATCCTCCACTGATATATCATATTTCTGAGCAATCGTCCCTAATGATTCCCCTAGAGCCACGGTATGTATTTTCACTTTCCTAAGCTCTCCCGAACTATCCACAATCGGTACATTGTTTTCATCCGAATCCCCGTATGTAGCACTATTTTCTCCATCAGAAGAGGTGATGGAGACATTTTGTCGCCGAGACCCGCCTACCTGATGATACTCAACGTCTGAATTGGAAGCTCTGGTCTTTTTCAACCACAGTATTCTTCCCGTTTTCAACTCATCTATGATGCTCATTCTGTTTTTCCTAGCGAGTTTAGAGAGTCGGATGCCGTATTGCTGAGAAATATTCCACAACGTTTCTCCTTTTTGAGTTACGTGGAATCCGATTTTTGATTTTCCTCTCTTTTTTTGTGTGTAGTAGAATTTACCGTAGATGATTTCGTCACTTGATCCCATGTCATTGTGTTTTCTGAATTTTTTTTCACTTATTCCAGCTTTCGCAGAAAGTGAATGAACATCGTCATACTCTTTCGGTAGAATAGCAGAAGTACCGTTTAATGGAATGATTGTGACTTTATTTACCTTGGTAATACCTGACTTTATTTCGGTAGGGTAAATTTTGGTTTGTGGCTGTGAAATTTTCCTGAAGGATTTCCCCACATTGGACGCTATTGCTCTTTTCGGGGGAACTCCATACTTTGGGATGAGTACGGAGTATACTTTATCTGATGGCACGATTTTGGACTTCAACCACTTATTGTATTTTTTTAGTTCCTCTAAATCAGTCTTGTGTTTTTTAGCTACTTGGGCAAGTGTCATACCACCAGCCTCCGTCTCGGTATCTAACCAAAGACTCTTTGAATGTGGCAGTCCTACAGCAGAAGTGAAAGCCACAATATGGGCCAAAAATTTTTTCACATACCAATGTGTTCGCTTATCTATGATCATTTTCTTAGCCCCAAACTTTGATTTGTCTATCAGTTTTTCTGCCCCTCCCCGTCCCGTATTGTAAGCCATCACAGAGTATATCCAATTATTGTAGAAGAAATTGTGGTCACTGAGATATTTGGCAGAACCATAAGAAGCAGAAACAATATTCAGGCGTTCATCTACACCTCTGTCTACTTTCATATCCATTTCTCGGGCAGTAAAATCCTTGAACTGCCAAAAGCCAACCGCATTTGCTACGGACACAGCATCTGAAATTAGCGCACTTTCCTGCACGGCAAGGAACTTGATTTCATCTGGAACATTCTTTGTGGCAAATGCGTTTTCAATAATTGGAAAATAAAGATTTATCCTGTCCGAAAGAATGCCATAGTATGTCTGGCTGGCAGTAAGCCTGTCTACATCTTTTTGAATTTTCTGGCGGGTACTTTCATGGATAATCAGGGTCATTCCTCCAAAATTCATTTCTCTCGGCACTGTTTGACAAAAACACATGGAAGAGGTAAACATCAACAGTGATAGAAATCTTTTCATAATTTTCTTAAAATCAATAATCCATCCCGAATGGGGAGTAAAACATTTTGCACGCGATTATCGGTATGCATACGGTGGTTAAATGTTCGAATGGCTCGAGTGTCTTGATCTTGCTTCGTCTTGTCGACTACCTTTCCGCTCCAAAGCGCATTGTCAGCGATGATAAACCCGTCTGTTCTGACATTTTTAATCACGAGGTTGTAATAATTCAGGTAATTTCCCTTATCAGCATCAATAAATACCAAATCCCATTGCTGTTGTAATGTAGGGATGATATCCAAGGCATTTCCAACTTTCATTTCGATTTGACTTGAATATTCTGATTTTGAGAAGTACGCTTTGGTACGTATGGATAACTCTGTATTGTTATCCAACGTAGTAAGTTTTCCGCTTTTTACGAGACCTTCTGCCAAGCATAGTGATGCATATCCAGTATAAGTCCCTACTTCTAGGATATTTTCAGGACTGATCATATGAGATAAAAGCGACAGAACCCTTCCTTGCAAGTGACCAGACAGCATTCTCGGCTTTAAAACATGAAGGTACGTCTCCCTGTTGACTTGTTTAAGCAAATCAGATTCAGGTTCGGTGTGGTCTTCGATATACCTTTGAAGATCCTCAGGGAAAAATTCCATGGAGGCAAAGATAAAAACTATTCGGGCAGATATGTCAACGAACTCATCTGATCCATCGGAAGGAAAGTCTTAGCCAATTCTTGCATTTTAGTGGCTGTGACAGAATCTATCTTATCAAACACTTCATTTATATTGGGGACTTTGTTTACATCCAATTGGCTTTTTGCCATCAGCAACATGGTAGCATTTTTGTTTTCTTCAGAGAGTGCCATCTGACCTTTGATTTGATTTTTGGCTTTTTGAAGCTGAAGGCTACCAAGAGGTTTGTGTTTGAAATATTCAATCTCTTTTAGAACAATTCGTTGACTTTTCTTTACGTTTTTAGGATCGGTAGCAAAGTAGACAGAAAAAGAGCCTGTTTCCATGTACGGTGCATAATTGGCATCTACGCCATACACCAGACCATGTTTTTCTCTTAAGCTCAAATTCAGCCTTGCACTCATGCTGGGACCTCCCAGTAAATTCACAAGAAAAAAGAACGGAATGCGATTTTCATCTTTGATAGATAAAGATGGCATACCCAGTATAAAATGAGCTTGGGTAATAGGTTTTTTAATTTCCTTCCTGCTTGGCAAATAGCTAGTAAACCATGTTCTGGATGGAGTATGATTTTTATGAGGAATGGGAGTTAAATATTTATCAGCCAATTTTTGAATCTTGCCAGCAGAATAATTACCGATACTGGAAAGGATTATTTTTTCGGTATTCAGGGTTCGATTCAAGAAACTCTTAAAATCTTTTTTCAGGAATGAATTTACTGTTTTTTCTGTACCTAAAATATTATTCCCTAGCGTGTGCTTAGGAAATAATTGTTCATCAAAAGCATCTTGAATCGAATCCTCGGGAGTGTCCCGATACATAGACATCTCTTCCAGAATAACCATTCGTTCTTTTTCGATTTGCTTTTCTGGAAATGTGGAGTTGAAGGTAATATCTGCTAAAAGTTCCACCGCTTTTGCAATATGATTATCTAAAAGGGAGGCGTAGAAACATATCTTTTCTTTGGAGGTGTATGCGTTTAATTCCCCACCGAGTGATTCCAAGCGATTTATAATATGGAATGAGTTTCTTTTTTTGGTCCCTTTGAATGCCATATGCTCAAAAAAATGTGCAAGCCCCTGCTCCCCAGCTGATTCATCTCTGCTTCCTACATCCAGCATGATACCTACATTGGCGATCTTCGTATGATTTACTTCTTTGTGTATTACCCGAATGCCATTGGGTAGCTCCATTAACTCGTACTCCTTGCTCATAAAGATCGCAAAGGTAGAACTTCGTTGTGAGGAATGGGTCTCTGGGCGTAAGTTTGATCTATCCTTGTGTCCAGATGAAAATTCTAATCATACAAACTGCGTTTATAGGCGATGTTGTACTTGCAACGCCACTTATAGAAGTTTTGTCAAAAAAATATCCGAAAGCGAGGATTGATTTTTTACTAAGAAAAGGGAACGAAGGTCTTTTGAAATGCCACCCCAAGCTAAATGAGATTTTAATATGGGATAAGAACGGAGAGCAAGTTCAAGCACCTCTTTCAGATGATTAGGGTAATTAGAAAAAATAAATATGATGTACTGATCAACCTCCAACGTTTTGGATCAACAGGTTTGATGACCTGGCTATCAAGGGCAAAGGAAAAAATCGGATTTTCCAAGAATCCTTTTTCATTTTCCTATGACCATAAAGTCGATCATGAAATAGGCAACGGAACTCATGAAATACATAGAAATTTGAAACTGATAGAAAAGTGGGATGACTCGGATACCCTCACACAGCCTAAACTTTACATTTCAAAAGAAACTGAGAACAGCGTAGATTACCTTAAAGACTCTGAATACATTATTTTAGCACCAGCCTCTGTTTGGTTCACTAAACAATTCCCAGAAAAAAAATGGGCTGAATTCTTGAAATCTTTGTCATTTAAGGGAACAATATATTTAATCGGGGCACCATCGGATTTTGCTACATGTGAGCGAATAATTCAAGAAGGAGGAAGAGGAGCAAATTTATGTGGAAAGTTGAGCTTGATTGAATCGGTAGCATTAATCAAAGATGCTAACATGACCTACGTCAATGATTCTGCTCCTATGCATTTTGCTTCTGCGGTAAATGCCCTAGTCTGTGTCATTTTTTGCTCTACAATTCCTGACTTTGGATTTGGACCGCTCTCTGATAAATCATTCATTGTGGAGACAGAAGAAGAATTAAGCTGTCGACCTTGCAGTATTCATGGACAAAAAGAATGTCCTGAAGGACATTTTAAATGTGGGAATAACATTGATGTAAAGAAGTTGGTTCAGGTGTTAGAGAGCTGATCCAATTAGGGTCTTACCTAGTTAAGACCCAGCATGATTATTTCTCTTTTTTAGACGACATTAGCTTAAGTTTTGTTGAATAGACGATCAATGACTTCTCAAAAGAACAATCCAATCCGCTAAATGAGTAATTTTAGTCCTTAACTTTACATCTGTGAAATACCCTACAATAGATAACAAACTATTCGTTCAGAACAGGTCAAATCTCAAAAAGAGATTAAAGCCAAAGTCAATTGCGATCATTCGTTCTAATGACATTATGCCAACAAATGCGGATGGTGCCATAAGGTTCAAACAAAACAGCAATTTGTTTTACCTCACTGGAGTGGATCAGGAAGAAACAATTTTATTAATTGCTCCTGACTTCCCAGATGAGAAAATGAGGGAAATTTTATTCTTACGCAAAACGAGCGCAGAGCTTGCTGTGTGGGAGGGGCATAAACTCACCGAAGATCAAGGTATAGTCACATCTGGCATTAACAATGTCAAATGGACTGCTGAATTTGAAAATCTTTTTTATACCATTCTGGTTGAATGCGATCATATCTATTTGGAAAGTAATGAGCATATAAGGAATACTTCTCCTGTCCTCACTGCGAATGCACGTTTCACTAAAGAGTGTTTAGAAAAATATCCGCTTTACAATTATGAACGGTTGACCCCACACTTGACTGATTTGAGGTGTATCAAATCGGAGATAGAAATAGATATTTTGCAAACTGCATGCGACATCACCGAAAAAGGATTCCGACGGGTATTGAACATGATACAATCTGGCGTACAGGAGTATGAAATTGAAGCAGAATTGCTCCATGAATTTGTGAAAAACAGGGCGAATGGATTCGGTTATGAACCGATAATAGGAAGCGGAGCAAATTCCTGTGTTCTACACTATGTGGATAACAATCAAGCATTGAAGGATGGAGATGTCTTGCTCATGGACATAGGAGCAGAATATGCCAATTACAATGCAGATATGACCCGCACGATACCTGTTAACGGGAAATTCACAAAAAGGCAGAGAGAAGTTTATGATGCAGTGCTACGGGTGAAAAATGAAGCTACCAGCCTACTTACACCTGGGAGTGCTATTCCTGAATATCATAAGGCAGTGGGTGAATTGATGGAAAAAGAATTGCTTGATTTAGGCTTAATTGATAAAACCGATATCAAAATTGAGAACAAGGAATGGCCTGCTTATAAGAAGTATTTTATGCACGGCACATCGCATCATCTAGGTATAGATGTTCATGATGTGGCTTCTATTTACAAAAAATTTGAAGAGGGGATGGTCTTTACTGTTGAGCCAGGAATTTACATTCCTGAGGAAAAGATTGGAGTTAGAATTGAAGATGTTATCTTATTAACAAAAAGTGATCATCGCAATCTAATGCATAATATTCCAATAGAAGCTGAAGAAATTGAGGAGTTAATGGCCAACAACGACAGCTAAGCCATGTTAGAAAACACGTTCAATTCGGATAAAACTCCCAGAGTCTGTTGGTTTGTACCTGCATGCAAAAAGAGTAGGCGATTTACTGTTGCCTTCAGGCGTAGGACCAAGAGCAAGAGGTGTATAAAATATTCCTAGCGTAAAATTAAGTAAAAATGATGAAGTCATAAGTTACGATGTTGAAAAACAGTGCCACTCTGTTTTCAGCAATGTGAGGCTTATTCTGGAGTCTTCCGAATCTAAATGAGAAATCCTAGTAGATATAATTGTTTTTTCACCAACATGAAAGGTGATTTTAAAGCCGACAATTCGCTTTATGCTGAATATTTTAAGAGCGTTAAGCCTTGTCGGACGACAGTTGAAATTAGCTCACTTTCAACGCCCATTGCTATTGAATGAAAAGGCGCTGCTACAATTGGATGAGTACATAAACGTTTATTTATATCAACCCCTTCATGTTCAAGCATTAAAAGAACTATCTTTGGGGTCTAATTTTTAATAATGGACTACAATACACAGCGATCACATTTGAAATTGAGGGAGTACGGAAGGAACGTACAAAACTTGGTCGAACACCTGAAGGTAATAGGAGATAAAGAAGAGAGAAATAAAAAAGCTTCCACATTGGTAGAGCTGATGAAATCAATCAATCGTGATCTTAATAAAGATTCTGATGAGCATGATCGAAAAGTATGGGATGATCTTTACATCATTTCTAACTTTGAGTTAGATTTTGGGGGTCCTTTCCCCAAGCCCAATGCTGAAATACTCAATAGGAAGCCTGAACGATTGACCTATTCTTCTAACGAAATAAAGTATAAGCATTATGGCAGGAGTGTAGAAATTTTGATAGATCGGGCGATAAAAATGGAAGACCCTAAAGAAAAGGAAGGTGCTGTTGTGGTTATTGGTCGATTGATGAAGTTGTTTTTCCAAACATGGAATCAAGACAGTATTGAAGACGAACAAGTGTTAAAAAATATTAAACAACTGTCTAAGAATCAATTGGATATAAATATTGAAACTGTAAAAGAATTGGAGCTTTTTGATTCAGACAAGAGACCGTCTAACAGAAATTATAGGCATAATAAAGGAGGAGTAAGGCGAAACAATCAAGGTGGAAAAGGAGGAAGACGGAATACTCCGGGAGGAAAAAATAATAATCAAAATCGAAGAAGACATCATAATTAGACATGGCATCCTTTCGAGTTGAGGGTGGACATAAACTAAAAGGAGAGATCATTCCTCAAGGCGCAAAAAATGAAGCACTTCAGGTTATTTCTGCTGTTCTACTCACTGATCAGGAAGTCATTATTCACAAAATCCCACAAATCAGGGATGTACTTAGGCTTATTGACCTGCTTTCAGACTTGGGTGTTGAAGCAACTAAAGTTGGAGAAGAGTCTTACACTTTTAAGGCATCAAATGTTAATCTCGAATTCTTAGATACACAAGACTTCACAAGCAAAGCAACGGAGTTGAGAGGATCTATTATGATTCTAGGTCCTTTGTTGGGAAGGTTTGGAAAAGCAAAAATGCCCAGCCCAGGCGGGGATAAAATTGGTCGAAGAAGAGTAGATACTCATTTTGAAGGATTCCAAAAATTAGGAGCCAAGTTTAATTACGATCCTGAAAATTCATTTTATACTGTCGACGGATCCTCTTTAAAAGGTGACTATATGCACTTGGATGAAGCTTCCGTGACAGGTACGGCCAACATTGTTATGGCGGCAGTACTGGCGGATGGTGAAACGACTATTTACAACGCTGCCTGTGAGCCGTACATTCAGCAGCTATGTAAAATGCTGGTTCGGATGGGTGCTAGGATTGATGGTATTGGATCCAATTTGTTGAGAATTGAAGGCACAAAGTCATTATCAGGAACTGAGCATACCATGTTGCCAGATATGATTGAAGTAGGAAGTTTTATTGGATTGGCAGCAATGACCCACTCCGACCTGACCATAAAAAATGCTCAAATTAGAGAGTTGGGGATCATTCCAGGCACCTTTAAAAGACTTGGAATTGAAATGGAATTTAGGGGAGAGGATATTCACATTTCGGCACAACCGCGTTATGAAATAGATACATTTATTGATGGGTCCATTCTTACGATAGCCGATGCTATTTGGCCCGGTCTGACTCCTGATCTTTTGAGCGTGCTTTTAGTAACTGCTACTCAGGCAAAAGGCACTGTATTGATACATCAGAAAATGTTTGAGAGCCGTCTCTTTTTCGTTGATAAATTAATTGATATGGGCGCAAAGATTATTTTATGTGATCCCCATAGAGCTACAGTAATAGGTCTGGATAGAGCATACCCACTAAGAGGAATTACTATGACTTCTCCTGATATTAGAGCGGGGGTATCACTGCTTATTGCAGCCATGTCAGCAGAAGGTACAAGCACCATTCATAACATTGACCAGATTGATCGGGGTTATCAATTTATAGATCAACGATTAAATGCTCTCGGAGCAAAGATTGAGCGGACACATTAATTATTTTGGGTCTTAACTAGTTAAGCAATTAGAAATTGCTTAGAATGTTTAGTTACGACGAGGAAAAATAGGTCTTATGAGCGTTCCCAAATTGCGGAAAAAAATTTAGAGAAGTTTTGAAGTATTTTTGTGTTGATTTGGTAGCAACTCAAATTAAGGTCGTTGTAAGAGGTAGCACTGAATCTGTTGGTTTTTGAATGATGAGATTTTGGATCTTCCATAGGTCTGAACAACCCCATTTGTTGCTGTTCTTCCTCATTGTTTGTTGTCTTTTACTGAATGGACATAATTACCCTTGGACTTCGATATAAATTGTAACCCATCGTCGCCAGTTGAATTTCCTCTACCAATGGTTGAGGGGGAGATTCTTCCTAGCTTTTTTTAGCATATGATTCTTCAGATTTCTCTTTGCCAAAAGGTCGGAATTTTTTTTGACTGATAGCCTTTATCTATTTTCACTGGGATGTTTTCAGGTAGGTCAGCACATTGTAGCACCTCTTCCAACTTGCTAATCTCGTTCACATTAGCAACAGCGGTCACTACTCCTAGCACCAGTCCTTCGTCATCTGTGACATGGTGTTTTTTGTATCTAAGGCATTAAATTTATCTTTGTAAAGATGCAAACCAGCACAGTCAAAAGTAGACGAGAAAACCTTCAAACCGGATCGGTAAGAGATTTCTTTGATAATCACGCCGTTGAATATCAGGGTAAATACGATAGGGCGAATAAATTTTACGAATATTTTTTCTACGAAAGACTTGAAAAGGCTACAGAAGATTTTGATTTTAAAGGTAAAAAAATACTAGATATAGGAGCTGGAACATGCCCATTATTTGACTACCTAGCTCAACAGAATAAAAATAATTTCAAAGCATACCATGCCACTGATATTTCGAGAGGAATGCTTAGTCAGGGTAATGTACCCGTTCAAGATTGTTTTGTTGGCGATTTTTGGGAACTGGAGTTAAGCGAAACATATACATTTATCTTTATGTTAGGTGTAAGCACCTACTTAAGCCCCGATGTCCTGAAAAAATATTTGGATAAAATGAGTGAGACGTTGAATCACGATGGTGTTTTGGTAATCACCTTCACAAACAAACATGGGCTGGATACGTTAATTCGGAGAGTCGTAAGACCCATAAGAAGGTTGCTGGTTGCACAAAATCGAGTGATGTCACAGGATTTTCAGACTTGGTTCTATTCTAAAAAAGAGATTGAGCAACTGATGTCAGATCAATGGAGTGTAAAAAAAATATCAGGATTAAACCATACCGTCTTTCCTCTAAGCAGGATATTCTCGAGAGCATCTATTTTTTTAGCTAAAAATGTATTTCAGAGCTTTAAAGGAAGAATTAGCCGAATATTGAGTAGTGATTTACTGATTGTTTGTGAAAAGTCTGATAGTTAAATTGATGCCCCGTTAAATATCAGCACAAACCAATCGACTCCGTGCGCTCTTTTGCAACGGGTTTAAAATCTTCAGATTTCATCTTTCATCTTTACTGTGTTTTAATACCAGTTTGACCATAAAATACGACACAAATAAATTGAACTAGTTTCGTTTGAATGAGGCAAAAAAGATAAGCATAGCCACGGTCCTAGTTTTTAACCACTTTCCTCGTCACGCGACCGTGTTTTGTTTGTATCTGTAACAGGTATATCCCTTTAGCTAAAGACGGAAATATCACAGCGTTATCACCCTTGGTTAACGTCCCTTTAGTAAGAAATTCCCCTGAGATTCCCAACAAGCGGTACACCCCATCGCTGGCAACGGTAATTTTCACTCTATCTCCATCTTGTATTGGATTTGGTGAAACAGACACGTCTATGTTCTTCATGCCAGCAGTTCCTGTGGTAACATCATCAGCCTGCACGGTGACTGTGAAAGCCTGTTCAGCAGTTTGACCCGCTATGTCAGTGGCAGTGACGGTGATAGTTGCTGTCCCTGCGGCTACGGGCATAATGGTCACTACGCTACCCGCAACTGTAACGGTGGCAGTGGCGGTACTGCTGGATGTTGCTGTAAACGTCAACGTGCCTAGTGCGCTAAATTTACTAGCCACATCTACATCGCGAGAACTACCATTTACCGTGAGGTCAGTAATGTTGTCAATCATGCCTATGGCTGTTGGGGAAGGGTTGGGAACATCATCAGCCTGCACGGTGACTGTGAACGTCTGTTCAGCAGTTTGAACCGCTGCATTGGTAGCAGTGACGGTGATGGTGGTCGTGCCTGCGGCTACGGGCATAATGGTCACTACGCTACCCGCAACTGTAACGGTGGCAGTGGCGGTACTGCTGGATGTTGCTGTAAACGTCAACGTGCCTAGTGCGCTAAATTTACTAGCCACATCTACATCGCGAGGACTACCATTTACCATGAGGTCAGTAATGTTGTCAATCATGCCTATGGCTGTTGGTAAAAGGGGCGCATTAACGGTAATGACTACCGTAGCCGTAGCCGAGCCAGTGGCATTAGTCGCGGTGATGGTGTAAGTGGTTAAATCCGCAGTAACTATTGGCGTACCTGAGATGGTGCCTGTGGCAGTGTCAAATGACAGCCCACTGGGAAGTACAGGATTAATACTGTAACTGGCAACCATGCCACCTGCTGTTGCATCAAGGGTGATCGTCTCGATAGCGGTACCCACGGTGGCAATCAGCGTATTGGTGCTGAGCGTGATGCTCGGGGCGACTAATGGAATGATTGTTACTATAATTTCCTGTGTAGCTGTTTTCTGTGTAGCCGTAAATATTCCATCCGATACGGTGACCAATACCCGATATTCTTGGTCTGCATTTTGGTCAATCTCCCCGAGCGAGTTTCTTGGGTTGTCATAATCTGGAATATAGGCATCTTTGAACCTTAATGTTCTTGAGTTTCCTGTTCCTGTTATTTCGAAGAGTACAACATCGTCATTTGAAAGCGCGTAGCTCAACGTGTTCATATCTGCATCCGTAGCGGTGATGGTGGTTACTGCCTGGGTGTGCTCTGCTAACGTTATTGCATAGGAAGAAACACCATTGTGGGAAGTAATCTCTGGGCTATTATGATTAACAATAAGGGTTAAATCTCGGTGATTGTCTGTCCCGAATGAGCCAGTAGTCTCTATGCGAATGTTATATGAGGTATTTTCCGCAGTCGGTGCGTCGTTTATGCTCAGAACGCCGTCAGTTAGGGTAAAGGAACCAGCATCAGCTCCGGCACGCGTATAGGTCGGGTTTTGACCACTTAGAACAGCATTTTGAGCCGTGAAAGTGGTTACTGCGCCTCCTGCTCCAAGTGTGGGGAGAATGGACAAATCTCCCGTGATATACCAACGTCCAAGATTTTGACTAAAAGCAGGTGTATTATTAAACATATTACTCATATTCGTTACACTGCTGACATTCCAACCGCTTATGTCCTGATTAAAGGCAGTTGCATTGGCAAACATATATGTCATGTTGGTAACATTGCTGACATCCCAATCGCCAATATCTTGATTAAAATTTTCAGCATATTCAAACGTGGTTCCCATACTCTCAACATTGCTGACATCCCAATCACCAATATCTTGATTAAAGTTTTCAGCATGCCTAAACATTCCCCACATATTCGTTACCTGAGACAAATCAGGGCTGTCGGTTGCTTCTCCAATAAGATTGGTCGCTCCACTAAAAGCTCCTTCCATTGAAGTCCATTGCCCCGTTCCCCATTGGTTGATGGCAATAATTTTGCCTTTATCTCCGTCGTCATTAAAATAAATTCGCGGGAAAGCACCCTTAATACGCACGGTATAATCACCCGCGTCAGTATAAGTATGCGTGGCATTGCCAGTATAGGTATCTGTATCCATTTCGCCAGCACCCCAATCAACGGTGTAACTATAACCACTACCAGTTGTTGGAATGGTAATTTCCTGACCTGCCGTTACACGCCAAGTGGTAAAGAAATCGTCCATTAGTGATGCGTCATCGCTAACGGTAATGGTAAATGTCTTAGCAAAAGCATTTGTTCCATCGTTCACCTTGATTCTGATGTTGTAACTTGATTTGCCTGCGGCGGGTGTTGAAACTATGATCAAATTGGTGCCATCAATTGTGAACAGTCCGTTGTCTGCGCTACCAGCTCCGGGAACAAATGTATATGTGTATGTGCCATCGGCATCCATATCAATAGCAGACAATAGTCCAACCCGCCTGTTTTCCATTGCATTACGAGCGACTTCTGTTGAAGAAAGCCCAATGTCAGTCGGTGCTGTTTCGTTGACTGGTGTGATTGTTACTCTAATTTCCTGTGTGTCGGTTGATACTCCATCCGATACGGTGATCAAGACGCTATATATTTGGTCTGCACCTTGGTCAATCACCCCGAGCGAGTTTCTTGGGTTTTCGTAATCTGGAATATAAGCATTTTTGAAACCTAATACGCCTGCGTCAGTTATCTCGAACAGTGTCGCATCGCCATTTGAAAGCGTATAGTTCAAAGTATTCGCGTCCATATCCGTAGCGGTGATGGTGGTTACTTCCTGTGTGTTTTCGGGGAGTGTTATTTCATATGGAGAAGCACCATTGTTAGAGGTAATTTCCGGTCTATTATTCACGACAAAGGTTAAATCTCGGTGATTGTCTGTTCCAAATGAACCCGTAGATGATATACGAATATTATAAGAAGTCTTTGCAGTAGTCGGTGCTGAATTTATGGTCAGAACACTGTCAGTTAGGGTAAAGAAACTGCTATCAGTGCCCGAAAGAGAATAAACAGGATTTTGACTGCTTAAAACAGCATTCTGAGCCGTGAAAGTGGTTACTTCGTCACCTGTTTCAAGCGTCGGAAGAATGGATAAATCTCCAGTGATATACCAACGCCCAAGATTTTGGTTAAAGGCATTGGCATCGTAAAATATGTCATTCATATCCGTTACACTGCTCACATCCCAATCACCAATATCTTGGTTAAAGGCTTGGGCAGATAAAAACATAGAGCGCATATTCGTTACACTGCTGACATTCCAATCGCCGATGTCTTGGTTAAAGGCTCGACCATTCCAAAAGATATCCCCCATATTCGTTACCTTGCTCACATCCCAATCACCAATGTATTGGTTAAAGGCTTGGGCAGTATTAAACATCCCGCTCATATCAGTTACCCGAGATAAATCTGGTATATCGCTGGCTTGTCCAACAAGGTTGCTCGTACCTTCAAAAGCACTATTCATTGAAGTCCATTGCTGGCTTCCCCATTGGTTTATGGCGATGATACTATTGGAACTGGAATTGCCACCAGCACCCGCATCAAAATAAATCCGTGGAAAGGTGCCACTGATACGGACGGTATAACTACCCGCTGTAGTATATTGGTGGGTGGCATCTCCAGTCTGGTTAGTGCTGTTGTTGCTAGCATCGCCCCAACTTACGGTGTAATCATAGCCGTCTCCAGTTGTTGGAATGGTGATCGTCTGATCTGCGGTTACACTCCAAGTGGTAACGAAGTCGTCTGTTAGTAATGCTACACTACTAACGGTAATGGTGAATTGTTTGGAATAATCATCGGTGCCATCATTCGCATTAATTCTGATGTTGTAGCTTGATTTACCTGTGGCGGGTGTTGCGAGTATTCTCAAACTGGTGCCGTCAATTGTGAACAATGCGTTGTCGGTATCACCATTTCCGTCAATCAATGTGTATGTGTGTGTATCATCCGTATCTACATCAGTAGCGGACAATATCCCAACCCGCCTGTTCTCCGTTGCATCACGAGCCACATCTGTTACAGACAATGCTATGTCAGTAGGTGCGGTATTCGCTCCGTTTTGTGCATTAGCATGCTGTGCGACAAACAATAGGGCAAAGAAAGTGGTGGCAAGGAAGCGCGACAGGGTCGCGGTTAAAATGCCAAAACGTTTCGGCATAGCTGGTCGGGCTGTTTCGTTGCGTGTTCGTGCCATCGTTTTGAATGGCGTTGCAGTTGACAGCGTTGCGTTGCATAGAGCTAATGCGCCATTATGGCAGGGGGGGGGGGGGGGGGGGTACGATTACTATATGACCTTTTGTCAGTCATACGTGTTGCTTTGGGTGGGTGGGTAATGGTTTTCATTCGTATTTATTTTAAATGAGTTCGCCAAAGGTATTATTTTTAATTGAAAATGGACAGAATAATTGAAAATGGACAGTTGAAAATTCGTAATTTGTAATTGACTAAAGAATTGAATTATTTTGGTTGAATTAGGCAAAAAATATAAACATAGCCATAGCTACGGTGCTATTTTTTAACGACATACAAGCGGAAAAGAAACGATTTAATTATGTAATATTTTGTGGACTAATTCGTATTACACAGTCGCTCGGAGATTACCTTTATATTTGAAAGTTTTTCCAGCAGTCGGTACGTCTTCTTTTCTGTAACAGGATACCTTCTAGGCAATTTTTGTGCTACTTCGACGATTTCTTCTTTCTTATGAAATGATTATCGAGTTTTTCGTAAAGAAATGTACTAGTTTTGGAAATTATAAACCTTGAACAATATGAAAAAAAGAATCACAAACTTGGTTACTTTAGCCTTTTTAACAGTGTTTAGTGTAACTGCTCAAATTGACATTCCACAGCCCAGTCCTGCTGGCTCCGTTTACAGCAAAGTAGGTCTTACTGATGTCACTATTGATTACTTCCGACCCAAAGTAAAAGGAAGAAAAATATTCGGAGAAGGCGATGATTTCCTACAGCCGTATGGTCAACTATGGAGAGCTGGAGCTAATTCAGGCTCGAAACTAACTTTAAGCACAGGTGTCAAAATTGGTGGTCAAGATGTAGATGCGGGGGAATATTTGATTTTTATCACCCCTGGTGCAGGCAGTTTTACTTTTAAACTTTACTCCGACCTGTCGTTGGGAGGGAATGTAAATAGCTATGACAAAGAGAATGAAGTTTTAAGCATTGATGCTCAACTTACTGGGCTCAGTAACCCAGTAGAAGCGTTGACGTATAATATTTCTGATCTAAGCGAAGACAATACTTCTGCCAAGATTGAATTAACTTGGGAGAACGTGTCCGTAAAAGTTCCGATGACCGTCGAGTTTGATGAAATTGTTTTAAAAGACATCGAAGCTAAGACACAGGTCCCCCCGGGAAACTATGTAGCCGCGGCGAACTACTATTTAACTGCTGGAAAAGACCTGAAACAAGCACTTGAATGGATGAATAAATACCTGACTATTGGTGAGAATTCAGGTCAATTCTGGCATGTGCATGCCAAAGCGAGAATTTTAGCTGCTATGGGTAAAAAGGAAGAAGCCCTTAAAACTGCCCAAGACTCATTAGAGAAGGCAAAAAGCTATGCAAATGGTGATTTCGGTTACATCAAGCGAAACGAAGACCTGATTGCTGAGGTGAAAGGAAAATAACCCTATTTGTTAAAGGATAAAAAGCGCAACCATGGTTGCGCTTTTTATCTCTTATTTCTATTTCCCCTATTTCTATACCGTGCTACTGGTCATAACCAAGCTAACAAGCTAGACCGCACTTGCTGAAAAAAAGGGGCCCCCAGACCGTTTAACTCATTAAATGCTTATTGAGAGTAAATAATATGCTCAATAACATAGTGACTCCACAACCAATCACGTTATACCAGAGATAGCCTAATTCAAAATAACCAGCTTGGGTAAGGAAATGGCAAACAATTACACCAATTTGTGCAATGATGGCGGCAATAAAAACTGCGTTTCCCTTAACTTGCTTCAACAAGAAAGCTACAAGGAAAATCCCTAAGATCGTGCCATAGAAAAGTGAACCTACGATATTCACTGCTTCTATCAGGTTTTCCGAGTTTTTAGCTAGGATAGCAAACAAAATAGCCAGCAATCCCCATGCAAAAGTTAAGAGTTTCGACACATTCAAATAATGATGATCAGTTGCGTCCTTCTTAATCAATCTTTTGTAAAAATCTACTGAAGTAGTGGCTGCCAGGGCATTTAATTCAGATGAGGTAGAGGACATGGCTGCCGAAAAAATCACAGCAATCAGCAGTCCAATTAGTCCATGAGGTAAATAGTTGAGAATAAATGTGAGGAATACATAATCTGAATCTTTCGATTTCAACGTGTCGTCAGCCCTGACTATGATTTCTTTTGCTTTTTCCCTGATCGCATTGGATTCTTGATCTGCATCAACCAACTTTTCCAATGCATTTCTTTTGTCCTCTTCTGACAAACTCCCAGTAGCAATACTCAATGCTACTGTTTTTCTTTTGTCCAAAACATGCGCATACTCGTGATCTAACTCTTGGTACTCTTCTGCATACGGAGAAGCTTCCACAATTTGCACAGATGTTTCTTTAAAGTGCATTGGAGGCTGGTAGAAGATATAAAAGACGTATACTAGTACCCCAGTGAATAATATAAAAAATTGCATTGGAATTTTTAGCAATGCGTTAAACATCAACCCCATTCTACTTTCAACAGCATTGGTACCTCCTAGGTATCTTTGCACTTGGGATTGATCCGTGCCAAAGTAAGAAAGTGCTAAAAAAAATCCGCCAGTTAGTCCTGACCATAGGGTGTATCGTTCGCTAAAGTCAAGGGTTAAGTTTATGGTGTTCAATTTTCCAAGCGTTCCTGCTATTTCCAATGCCCCACTAAAAGAAACATGATCAGAAATGTACCCAATGATCATGAAAAAAGCCGTAATCATGCCTCCCATGATTACGGTCATCTGTTGCTTTTGAGTAATAGACACTGCCTTGGTCCCCCCAGAAGCCGTATAGATTATCACCAAAATACCTGTCGATAAAATGGTCAAAGTCAAATCCCAATTTAAAATCGAGGACAAAATGATGGCTGGAGCATAGATGGTGATGCCAGCGGCAAACCCTCGCTGTACCAGAAAGAGAAATGCTCCAAGAAATCTGGTTTTAACGTCAAATCGTTTTTCAAGAAATTCATACGCTGTAAATACCCTGAGACGATAATACATGGGAATGAATACTGCAGACACAACAATCAGAGCAATTGGAAGTCCAAAGTAATTTTGGACAAAGCCCATTCCACTTTCATACGCTTGTCCAGGTGTAGAAATAAAAGTAATTGCGCTGGCTTGGGTCGCCATCACAGACAAGCCAATTGTTCCCCACTTCATGGAGTTACCTCCCAGCAAATAGCCCTCTATATTTTTTTGTCCCCTCGTCTTCCAAACTCCATAAAAAACAATAAATAACAGTGTCCCAAAAAGCATGATCAGGTCAATGTTATTCATCAATACGAAGTGCTAAAGAGGTTGAAAATAAAAATGAGGAATGCCAGCCATCCAATTATAAATAAATAGAGAAAATTCCACTTTTTAAATAAAGGTGGCTTGTCAATGTTTTTTTCAGATGTTGGCTTAGTCATTCCCTAGGGATATAAGATTAACGAATAGGCGGTAGGCACCTGGAACTCCCGCAGGCAAATTTCTAAACCAAGAGTAAGCAGAATACACATAATAGCCCTCTCCATATTTCGAAACAAGTAATCCGCCATCCTTTGGAGTTTCCCTGGGATCATTGCTACTTAAAATGGGAGTGAATTCCTCTGACCACTCATTAGGGAAGTAAAGCCCTCTTTCCTGTACCCAATTATTAAAATCTTCATTTGAAATTTTATTTGGTCCTTTCAATACCGCATGATCTTTGGCCAAGATTCTCACAGGTGCCTCCTCAACAGCTACACGCTCTCTTGACAGCTTTAAATCAAATGGAGCAATATCTTTGGTGACTAATCTATGACTCGTGTTGTATTGAGAGATCAAGGTGCCTCCCTGCTTTACGTAGTTAAACAGGTCTGTATTTTTGTAAGCAAGCCAATCTACCGTGTTGAACGCTCTGATTCCCAGAATGACTGCATCGTACTTTTTTAAGTTTTCGATGTTTACATCATCTTTTTCCAGCCAATCCACTTTATAGCCTATTTGAGTTAAGGTTTCTGGTAAAGCATCTCCTGCTCCGTTGATGTAGCCAATCAAATCCCCTTTTTTAGTTAAATCAAGTCTTATAACTCTCGCTTGGGCTTTTTTGAAAATACTCTGCTTTGGAAAGTGACCGTAATTGATTTCTGAAAGCCCCATAGTGTATTCCCTGTCTTCATATTCCAAAACAGCTGACACGATCCCTTCAGATTTCTTTTTGGAAGGACTGATTTGAAACGTATAATGCTGCTCCTGTCCTTTTTGCACTAATGCAAAAGGCTGAAATGCTGGGGTTATGGACCACCCTATAGGGATTTCCAATCTCAGTTTCCCTTTTACATTCTTTTTCCCCGCTATTACACGAATGTCAATAAATTTTGGGCTACCATCTCCAAACACGAGTACTTCCCCAGGCATATTAGCCATAACAGGGGGGGATATAGCTACTGGCTCGTACAGTTCACCTTCTACGGGGTCATTTTTTTTGAATATTACGGGAATGCTAAAGTCAATTTTTTCTCCTCCAATTGAAATGGTTACCACCCCAACAATTGCTGGGTCATTCTCAGGATTCCCACGCTGTAATTGTTCAGAAACTGTATACATACCAAGTGAGGCATCCTGCCTTAACCAGTATGGCGTTGAATACGCCACATCTTCAGGTAATTGAAAATGTATAGACGTTTCAAATTTTCTGTTGTTAAGTAGCGGGCTTTTGAATTCCGTCTCATTGATCCGATGGCTTAGTTTCACCTGTTCCAACTTCATTTCGACATTACTTCTGTTGATGACTTCAAGAGACACTTTGACAGAATCTCCTGGAACATACGAGTTGTCGTCTGCTATCAGCTCGATATACAGTCCGGTAATTCCTTTGATGAGTTTATCAACTTCATTCAGCTTAATCTCTTTCCAAAACGCATTTCTGATTTGAGTAATACCCTTACGTACAAGGACTAAAACTGGAAGAATCCCTGAAGGATTCGAAGGGTTAAATTCTTCCTTTGCTTTGTTTACCAAAAACTTGATTTCCTCACCTCCTTCTACCCTTCCCCAGCTAGTACTTATGGCATCAAACGGGTTTTCACTTTCAGTACCGTCCCATTGAACTAGGTATTCTATAGCATCTCCTCGCCTGCCTGTGGATCCGAAACCCTGACTCTTATGCATGCTTCGACTCAAGGACGATATTTCGGTATAAGATTTTCCAATTAAAGGGTTGTACTTCCCCACATTGATTTTAATTAGTCCTGTCGTATCCATCTGCTGTCCGGTATTTCTGTAAAACCACAGGCTTGTATTCCAAAATAATCTCTCAGGCTGCCAAGTTGCTACGTACTCCAATTGTTCGGGATAGGCGTTGGGATCACCACTGAGCTTGAAAGCCTCTTTTGCCAATATGGCACTTGCAGTATGGTGACCATGCGTGACACCAGGGATCGTGGTAAACCTAGTAATAACTATATCAGGTCTGAATGTTCTAAAAACCCAGACAAAATCCGAAAGTACCTCGTCTTTATCCCAAATGTTAAATGTTTCATCGGGATGTTTGGAATATCCAAAATCATTTGCCCTGGAAAAAAATTGTTGCCCTCCATCTGTCCTTCTCGCCGCAAGTAGCTCCTGAGTCCGAATCAATCCGAGTTCCTCTCTTATTTCAGGTCCAACCAAGTTCTGACCTCCATCTCCCCGAGTCACCGACAAATAGGCAGTACGCATATGTTCCTCGTTGGCATAATATGTTATCAGACTTGTGTTCTCATCATCAGGATGTGCTGCGACATACAAGACTGATCCCAAAACGTCCAGCTTTTCCAGCATCTGTTGTATCTCTCCTATGTGAGGTTTTTTGGGAGCTTGGGCAGTACTACAAGATAAAAACAAAGTAGCCAGAATGGTGCTTAACAGGTATCGTCTTTTCATGGGTTGCTTTTCGTTGGATGTCTTTACGAGACAAGTAAAAGGAAGGTTATTTCTATTTATAAATGACCAAATATATTTCAATCAATTGAGTTTCGACTTATCCAAAGAAAAATCACTACCTTTGAATTCAAGTTCAAAGATGCACCTGTACCCAGTACATGAGTGTACAGAAGTTCTTTTCCCTAATTCAAACAAAAAATAATTCAATTTATTTATGCCTCATGGTATAATCAGATTGGTATTAGAGTTTCAAAATTTTCCAATCATTATTTATTACCTCGTCCTCAAAAAGTCCATAGACGGTAGAGCCAGAACCTGTCATGGAAGTGTACAAGGCACCTGCATTATACATTTTCTCTTTAAGATTTCCGATTTCAGGATACTTTTTGAAAATAGATGCTTCAAAGTCATTGATCAAAGTCCCCTTCCAGTCGTTAACTTGGCTGGGCAGGATTTCTGCTATTGACACGTTGGAGTAAGCGGGGTCAACTTCCGAGTAGGCCTTTTTTGTTGGAATATGGATTCCAGGGTTTTGGACGGCTAAATGATATCCTTTCAGGTCCAAATCTATGGCTTCAAGTAGTTCGCCACGACCACTTGCTAGTGCTGGTTTATTATCAATAAAGAATGGGCAATCACTTCCAAGTTGAAGTGCGTATACTTTTAATTCCTGAGACGTCAGATTCAATTCAAAGAGTTCATCAAGCATTTTCAAAGTAAAAGCTCCATCAGCGGAGCCTCCACCCATCCCTGACCCCATTGGAATTGCCTTCAGGAGATGTATCTCCACTGGTCCCAAGTGATGATTTTCTTTTAACACTTCATATGCCCTAATGCAAAGGTTGGAGCCTGTATATCCCGGAATCTTTAACCCATACGGATGAAAGCTGAATGATTCAGCTTTCATAATTTCGAGCGAATCATGCCATGGAATGGGATAGAAGCAACTTTCAATGCTGTGGTATCCATCCTTTTGCTTGTTCAGGATGTTGAGTCCCAAGGTTATTTTTGCGTTGGGGAAAGAAATCATTTACACCAGTTTGGTTATGAAATATTACATAAATAAAATAGGTCTAAATAAATTGAATTATTTAATCAATTACAAAATACGAATTTTCTACCGTCCATTTTCAATTATTCTGTCCATTTTCAATTAAAAATAATACCTTTGGCGAAATAATTTAAAATAAATACGAATGAAAACCATTACCCACCCACCCAAAGCAACACGTATGACTGACAAAAGGTCATATAGTAATCGTACCCCCCCCCCCCCCCCCTGCCATAATGGCGCATTAGCTCTATGCAACGCAACGCTGTCAACTGCAACGCCATTCAAAACGATGGCACGAACACGCAACGAAACAGCCCGACCAGCCATGCCAAAGCGTTGTGGTATTTTGCCCGCACCCCTGAAGCACTTCCTCGCCACCACCTTCTTTGCCCTGCTGTTTGTCGCACAGCATGCTAATGCACAGGTGGAATGTGAGGGGCGAGTACGGCAGGGGAGAATATGTGCCGAAAAAAGTGATATCACATTAGTTTCTGGCACAAGAGTAACCGTGAGCTGGTATGCTGTTGCTGATAGGGATGGCTTGCAGCGACTAAGAGTCAAGAATCAGTGGTATGAAAAGACTGCAGGACCTGCTGTAGTTATTGAAAATTTTACACAGGACATCGATGCTTATGGTCAGAATGGAAATACAAATGCACGGTTTGAGTTTATTGTACCTTTGGTTTCAGAGCAGACGGACATTCGTTTCAAATTCTACGCTCGCATAGATCAGAAGAATGGGACGGATTATACTCGGGAGATAAATTCAAGAAAGTTCATCATACCGGCCAATAGCGCACCACAGATCACATCATTGGGTGGTTCTGATGAAGCTACACTACATCTCCCCATAGGAACACAACATGCAGTCACAGTAACTGCAACAGATCCGGATAATCATTCCTTAACCTATTCAATCCTTGAAGAATTTAACCATGAAGCTGTCTGGATAGAGGGAAGTACAGGAAGACTGCTTTTTAGGAATGGACAGGCGACCACAGCTGGGAGATACAAAGTAAGGGTAAAAGTAACCGACGGCGATGCTGAAGACACTCAACTCATTCACCTTGTTATAGTAGACGACACTGACGTAACCTTGTCTGAAAACACCCAAGAAGTAGCAACAATAACGCCCACAACCGCACCACCAGCAGGTGCTAATTTGGTCTATTCTATTCTTTCAGACCACGATGCGGCTGTTTTCGAGATAACACCGCAAGGTGTTTTAAGGTTTAGGGACGCTCCTGACTATGAAAATCCACGAAACGCGCAAGGGGATATTGATCAAAACGAAGACCAAGGGTATTGGGTAGTGGTAAAAATATCGGATGGTGCTAGCTTCACAGATACCCAGCTCATTAGAGTAAGCGTTACCGATGTAAGTCCCCGTATTACAGGTGGCGATGAAATTACAGTATATCTCCCCACAGGAGCCACCCATGTCACCACAATAACTGCAACAGATGGAGGAACCTATTCAATTCCTGAAGAAGAAGACTTTGGGTCTTTTAGTATAGACGAAAACACAAGAGTTCTATCTTTTAAGGAGACTCATATTCCATCCAGCACTAGGCTATTCATTGTAAAGGTACAGGTAACCGACGGTAGTGCTGTAGACACTCAACTCATTAACGTTGTTATTGTACCCGACACTGACGTAATGTCGCCTGAAAACACCCAAGAAGTAGCAACAATAATGCCTACCACCAGCCCACCAGCAGGTGCTAATTTGGTCTATTCTGTTTCAAATTCTGTTTCAAACAACGATGTGGCTGTTTTAGATTCTGTTTCAAACAACGATGCGGCTGCTTTCGAGATAACACCGCAAGGAGCTTTAAGGTTTAAGGATGGGTACATTCCTGACTATGAAAACCCACGAGATTCACTCGGGAACATTGACCAAAACGCAGACCAGGAATATCGGGTATTAGTCACCGTATCGGATGGTGGTAGCTTCACAGACAATCAGCTCATTAAAGTAACAATTACTGATGTAAACGAGCCGCCTACCGACATTGAGCTTTCTTCAACAGAAGTCGCTCGTAATGCGATGGCAAACAGGCGGGTTGGACTATTGTCTGTTATTGATATGGATGCCGATGGCATATACACATATACATTTGTTCCCGGAGCTGGTAGCGCAGACAACGGACTGTTCACAATTGATGGCACCAATTTGATCATAGTTTCAACACCCGCCGCCGGCAAATCAAGCTACAACATCAGAATCAATGTGAGCAATGGAATACATGATTATTCCAAAACATTTACCATTTCCGTTAGCGATGATGCATCACTAATGGACGATTTCTTTACCACTTGGCGTGTAACCGCAGGTCAGGAAATTACCATTCCAACAACTGGTAGTGGTTATAGTTACACCGTTGATTGGGGTGCTGGCGAAATGGATACAGATACCTATACTGGCAATGCCACGCATACTTATACTGACGCGGGTGATTATACCGTGCGTATTAAGGGTGATTTCCCACGCATTTATTTTAATGCGTATGATGGAAATGCTAATTCCAACAGTATCATCGCCATCAACCAATGGGGAACGGGGCAATGGACTTCAATGGAGAGAGCTTTTAGTGGAGCGACCAACCTTATTGGAGAAGCAACCGACAGCCCTGATTTGTCTCAGGTAACGAATATGTGGGGAATGTTTAGGCATGCTAGAAGATTTAATCAAGACATTGGTGATTGGGATGTCAGCAATGTTGAGAGTATGGGAACGACGTTTGAATATGCTTACAAGTTTAACCAAGATATTGGCGATTGGAATGTGAGCAATGTTACCAATATGACATATATGTTTGCCAATGCAACTGCCTTTAACCAAGACATAAGCGGTTGGGATGTGAGCAGTGTAACGAATATGAGTAATATGTTTAATAATACACCTGCTTTTAGTCAAAATCTTGGGCGTTGGTATATCACGGGGGATTTGTCCATTCTCCCCACCCTTGGAGCAGGAGGCGAAGTAACCACTTTCACGGCTCAAAATGCTGTTCTAAGTGGTCAAAACCCGACCTATACGCTTGCCACTGGAGCTGATGCTGGTTCCTTTGCCCTAACTGACGGGGTTCTTACCATAAACACAGCACCGACTGTGGCAAATACTTCATATAACATTCGCATAGAGGCTACGGGATCATTTGGAGAAGACAATCACCGAGATTTAACCCTTATTGTTAATCATAATAGCCCAGAGATTACTTCCCACAATGGTGTTTCTTCCTATGCAATAACGCTAGCAGAGCACACTCAGGCAGTAACCACCATCATCGCTACGGATGCAGATATGAACACGTTGAGCTATGCGCTTTCAAATGACGATGTTGCGCTCTTTGAGATAACTGATTCAGGTGCATTAAGGTTCAAAGATGCCTATATTCCAAATTATGACAACCCAAGAGATTCACTTGGGAATATTGACTCAAATGTAGATCAAGAATATAGTGTATCGGTCACCGTATCGGACGGAACGTCGAGCGATACACAGGAAATTATAGTAACAATCATTCGTTTAGTTGCCCCGATCATCAGTATCAGTACCGATATGCTGATTGCCACCGTGGGTACCGCTATCGAGACGATCACCCTTGATGCAACAGGCGGTGGCATGGTTGCCAGTTATGGCATTAATCCAACAGTTCCCAGTGGACTGTCATTTGACACTGCCACCGGCACCATCTCGGGTACGCCAATAGTTACTGCGGATTTAACCACTTACACCATCACCGCGACTAACGTTGCTGGCTCGGCTACGGTTATGGTAGACATTACCGTTAATGCGCCATCTTCACCGACAGCCATAGGCATGATTGACAACATTACTGACCTCACGGTAAATGGTAGTCCTCGCGATGTAGATGTGGCTAGTAAATTTAGCGCACTAGGCACGTTGACCTTTACAGCAACGTCCGATAATACCGCCACTGCCACCGTTACAGTTGCTGGTAGCGTAGTGAGCATTACGCCCGTGGCCGCAGGCACGACCACCATCACCGTCACTGCTACCAATACAGCGGTTCAAACTGCTGAACAGACGTTCACAGTCACCGTGCAGGCTGATGATGTTCCCAACCCTGCCCCAACAGCCATAGGCATGATTGACAACATTACTGACCTCACGGTAAATGGTAGTTCTCGCGATGTAGATGTGGCTAGTAAATTTAGCGCACTAGGCACGTTGACCTTTACAGCAACGTCCGATAATGCCGCCACTGCCACCGTTACAGTTGCGGGTAGCGTAGTGACCATTATGCCCGTGGCCACAGGCACGACCACCATCACCGTCACTGCTACCAATACAGCGGGTCAAACTGCTGAACAGGCTTTCACAGTCACCGTGCAGGCTGATGATGTTACCAACCCTGCCCCAACAGCCATAGGCATGATTGACAACATTACTGACCTCATGGTAAATGGTAGTCCTCGCGATGTAGATGTGGCTAGTAAATTTAGCGCACTAGGCACGTTGACCTTTACAGCAACATCCGATAATACCGCCACTGCCACCGTTACAGTTGCGGGTAGCGTAGTGACCATTATGCCCGTGACCACAGGCACGACCACCATCACCGTCACTGCTACCAATGCAGCGGTTCAAACTGCTGAACAGACGTTCACAGTCACCGTGCAGGCTGATGATGATGTTCCCAACCCTGCCCCAACGACCATAGGCATGATTGACAACATTACTGACCTCATGGTAAATGGTAGTCCTCGCGATGTAGATGTGGCTAGTAAATTTAGCGCACTAGGCACGTTGACCTTTACAGCAACGTCCGATAATACCGCCACTGCCACCGTTACAGTTGCGGGTAGCGTAGTGACCATTATGCCCGTAGCCGCAGGGACAGCAACTATCACCGTCACTGCCACCAATACAGCGGTTCAAACTGCTGAACAGATGTTCACAGTCACCGTGCAGGCTGATGATGTTACCACAGGAACTGCTGGCGTGAAGAACATAGACGTGTCTGTTTCACCAAATCCAATACAAGATGGAGATAGAGTGAAAATTACCGTTGCCAGCGATGGGGTGTACCGCTTGTTGGGAATCTCAGGGGAATTTCTTACTAAAGGGACGTTAACCAAGGGTGATAACGCTGTGACATTTCCGTCTTTAGCTAAAGGGATATACCTGTTACAGATACACACAATACACGGTCGCGTGACGAGGAAAGTGGTTAAAAACTAGGACCGTAGCGATGGCTATGCTTTAGGACACCGCTATTAACTGCGTTTGTCCGTGCGAGACTTCCTTGCACTCACGAAAAAAATCCAGTTATACCAATTTGATGATAAAATGGGACATAAATAAATTGAATTATTTTTTGCTTGGATTAGGCAAAAATATAAGCATAGTCATAGCTACGGTTATATTTTTTACGAAATTTGAGCAAAATAGAAACAATTTATATGTAATATTTTGTAGTCAAATTGGTATAAATCCGTTTGATAATACTGATAATAAACCACTCCTCTATCTTCTTGAGGCATTCATGCTCCATTATCAACCTGCTGGCTTTACATATGGATTGGTCGGTTGTCTGTAGCGGCAAGGGCTGCTTCTTTAAACGCTTCCATATAGGTTGGATGAGCATGAGACATCCTGGCGATATCTTCTGCAGAAGCCTGATATTCCATTGCAGTAACCCCAGTCGCTATCATATCAGCTGCACGAGCTCCTAGTATATGAACACCTAGCACTTCGTCTGTTGCTCTGTCTGCAAGAATCTTAACCAATCCATCAGTATCCATGCTTGCTCGTGCCCTGCCCAGTGCTTTGTATGGAAATTTCCCAGTCTTATATGCCCTTCCCTGCTCCTTAAGTTGTTCTTCGGTAAAACCCACCGAAGCTACTTCAGGCCATGTGTAGACCACTCCGGGAATCAAATTATAGTTGATATGCGGTTTTTGTCCAACGAGAGTTTCTGCTACAAATACTCCTTCCTCCTCTGCTTTATGAGCAAGCATCGCTCCTTTCACCACATCTCCAATTGCGTAAATATTCTCAACATTAGTTCGGAGATGATCATCAACTTCAATTCGTCCTTTATCATCCATTTCAACACCTGCATTCTCCAGCCCCAGCTTATCAGTGTATGGTCGTCTTCCTATTGAGACTAGGCAATAATCTCCTTTCAATTCTACTTTTTCTCCTTTTTTATTTTCTGCTTTCACTGTCACGTTTCCTCCTTTCTTCTCAACAGAAGTTACTTTATGTCCAAGGTAACATTCGACACCAATTCCTTTGAGTGATTTTTGAAGCTCCTTTCCCATGGTATGGTCCATAGAAGGAATCAGGTGGTCCAAAAATTCCACTACAGAAACTGTGGCTCCAAGTCTTGCATATACTGAACCCAGCTCTACCCCAATCACGCCTCCACCTATTACAATCATATGTGCGGGAATTTCTTTTAATTCCAATGCTTCTGTACTTGTGATAACACGGTTCTTATCAAGCGTTATAAATGGTAGACTGGCTGGTTTTGATCCTGTAGCTATGATAATTTTTTCTGCCGTTATTTTGTCCTTTTCTTTTCCATCAATCTGGATGGTATTTTTATCTACGAAGCTCCCCATCCCATGAAAAACATCAATTTTGTTTTTCTTCATTAAGTAATCAATACCTTCCACATTCTGTTTCACAACTTCCGCTTTCCTTCCAATCATTTGGGAAAGATTTACCTTAGGCTTTGAAATATCTATGCCGTGCGTCTTAAATGTATGTTCTGCATTGTGAAAGTGCTCAGATGAATCCAAAAGTGCTTTAGATGGAATGCATCCCACGTTCAGGCAAGTTCCTCCTAACGTATTATATTTCTCAATAATAGCTGTTTTCAAACCCAGTTGTGCACATCGAATAGCTGCTACATACCCACCGGGACCTGAACCAATTACAACAACCTGATAATCCATATTTTTTCTTTTAGAATAGCTTACAAAGACCTAGACTCCTAAAAGGAGACGTGTAGGATCTTCTAATAATTGTTTTACCCGAACCAAGAAGCTCACGGACTCTCGCCCATCAATTATCCTATGATCGTAGGAAAGTGCAACGTACATCATGGGTCTTACCACTACTTCCCCGCTTTCTACTACTGCTCTTTGAACAATATTATGCATACCTAAAATTGCTGATTGAGGAGCATTGATAATTGGAGTAGACATCATAGAGCCAAATACTCCGCCATTAGTGATTGTAAACGTGCCTCCTTGCATTTCTTCTATGCTAAGTTTGTTGTCTCTTGCTTTGGTAGCCAGACGAATTACTTCTTTTTCAATTTGAACGAAGTTCATGGACTCTGCATTTCGTATCACTGGCACTACCAATCCTTTTGGGGCAGATACAGCGATGGAGATATCGCAATAATCATTGTATACAAGTTCTTTTCCATCAATCATGGCATTTACCGCCGACCATTCCTGAAGTGCTACACAGCATGCTTTGGTGAAAAAAGACATGAATCCAAGGCCTACTTCGTTCTTTTCCTTAAACTCTTCCTTGTATTTTTTTCGAATATCCATGATCGGCTTCATGTTTACCTCGTTAAACGTGGTGAGCATGGCTGTCTCATTTTTCACTGAAACAAGTCGTCTTGCAACAGTCGTTCGAAGCGAAGACATTTTTTCCCTTCGTTGCTTACGGCTGAATTCTCTGTTGAATTGAGGAGCTGAAGGCTGTTCTTTTTCTTTTTTCGGGTTAGGTTTTTGTGCTCCTATAGCATCTTCTTTTGTAATTCTTCCATCACGTCCAGTTCCTTTTACATCTGATGCCGAGATTTCTTTTTCGTTTAAAATTTTCGAAGCAGCTGGTGATGCGTGTCCTGTAGCGTAAGTTTTTGATCCGTTCGGAACCGAAGGTTGAGTTGGCTGCTCTGTTGGGTTGCTCTCGGGAGTACTATGAACGGAGGCACCTTTCGTCACCTCAATCTTACCAATGAGTGCTCCAATCTCTAAGGTGCTACCCTCTTGGGCTACTATTCTCAGAATCCCCTGAGTTTCAGCCGTTAACTCAAAGGAGGCCTTATCCGATTCAATTTCTGCAATATTCTCGTCCAATTCAACAAAATCGCCATCAGCTTTTTTCCAGTTGGAAAGTGTTACCTCGGTGATTGATTCTCCAACAGCAGGCACGTTCATTTCATGCACCTCTCCTGTTACCGTTGAATGGGAGCTGACTTCCTGTTTTGGCTCTTCTTTAGCTTCCATCGACTTGGAAGATGCACTGGCAGTGCTATCAATTTCACATAGTACTGCTCCAATCTCAAGCGTATCTCCTTCTTGTGCCTTAATGACTAGTTTTCCAGCAACTTCAGCGGTCACCTCAAAAGTGGCTTTATCTGATTCTAATTCGCAGATCACTTCATCCATCTCAACAAAATCGCCATCTATTTTTGCCCACGAGGTCACAGTCACCTCAGTGATGGATTCTCCAACCGAAGGCACGTTCATTTCCAGATTCATTTCTTTATTCTTTTTCGTCGTGATTCAAGTGTTTGGGACCAGATCATTCGGGCTTTTTACAAATCAAATGCTTTTTCCACCAATTCAGCCTGTTCTTGTTTATGTACTTTCGCAAACCCCGTTGCGGGTGAGGTTCCCATTTTTCTCGCCACCACTTCCATGTCCATATCTACTCTACTTAGTATGAAGCTCCATGCACCCATATTTTCAGGTTCTTCCTGTACCCATACCACCTTTGGACTGGCATATTTCTTCAATAATCTATTTACCTGTTTTTGAGGAAATGGGTAAACTTGCTCAATTCTTACTATGGCAATATCTTTTGCCTTCTTCTTTTGTTGTTCTTCAAGCAAGTCAAAGTACACTTTTCCAGTACAGAATAATACCTTTTTCACACTCTTAGCCGTCACGTAGCTATCAGGAATCACCTCCTGAAACCGTCCACTTGTAAAATCTTTTAGCGGTGACATTACTCCAGGATGCCTGAGTAAAGATTTAGGTGAAAAAACAATCGCAGGCTTTCTAAACTCCCAAGTCACCTGTCTTTTCAATAAGTGGAAAATATTTGATGATTTCGTCAGGTTCGCAATAATCACATTTTCACCAACTGCCATTTGAAGAAACCGCTCCATTCTTGCGCTGGAATGTTCTGGTCCTTGTCCTTCGTATCCATGTGGAAGTAACATCACCAATCCATTCATCCTTTGCCATTTACTTTCTGCGCTCATGATAAATTGATCAATCATGATCTGTGCGCCATTGGAAAAATCTCCAAACTGCGCTTCCCATATCACCAATGCATTTGGCGTTGCCATTGCATAACCATATTCAAAGCCGAGTACTCCATATTCCGAAAGCAGGGAATTGTAAATTCTAAACGGTTCTTGCCGCTCTGTAATGTGATTTAACCCACTGTAGGACTCATTCGTGTTCGAATCAAAAAAGTATGCATGCCGATGTGAGAAAGTGCCTCGTTTTACGTCTTGACCCGACATTCTAAGTATCTTTCCCTCTGCTAAAACAGAACCGTATGCTAAAAGTTCAGCATCAGCCCATCCTAACTCCTTCTTCTCAAAGAAATCCGACTGCCTGTCCTTTAACAATTTTTCAATTTGACGAAGCGGTTTAAATCCTTTTGGTAACTTTGTAATAGCTTTTGCTATGTTTTCAACAGTTTCCTCGGAAATACTTGTGTCTGGAGACTTATCAAAATCATTAGACTCAGACTTTCTGAGATACTGCCATTCCTCTTCAATTTTTTGTGGTTTATAAGGAAGTGGATGTTGTTTAATCTCGTTTAGTCGATCTTGTAACTGGGCTTTAAAATTTTTATCTAGTTTTTGGATGGCTACATCGTCCAAATCTCTTCTTTCTGTCAGTTGCTTCACATAAATTTCTCTCGGATTTGGATGCTTCGCAATTACATTATAAAGTTTTGGTTGAGTAAATTTTGGCTCATCACTCTCATTGTGTCCATGCCTCCTGTAGCATAGCATATCAATAAAAATGTCCTTATTAAACTTCTGGCGGTATTCAATTGCCAAGTTTGCACAAAAATTAACCGATTCAGCATCATCTCCATTCACATGTAAAATAGGAGCATCCACAATTTTTGCCAGATCGGTGCAATAGATACTTGATCGACCATCCTCAAAGTCCGTCGTAAAACCTACCTGATTATTGATAACGAAATGGATGGTACCTCCTGTTTTATATCCGTCTAATAGAGACATTTGTATACACTCGTACACAATACCCTGACCAGAAATAGCCGCATCTCCATGAATGAGAACTGGAACCGCTTTCGACAGATTCCCTCTGTATTCATCATCAATCTGCGCCCTGATATATCCTAGAACTACGGGATCAACTGCCTCTAGGTGAGATGGATTGGGTGCTAGTTTCACATAGATTTTTTTCCCTGCAGTTGTCTCAAGATGAGAAGAATATCCTAAATGGTACTTCACGTCTCCGTCTCCCATTGTAAGATCGACCTCCACATTTCCTTCAAACTCA
The DNA here is from genome assembly GCA_965261215.1 of Ekhidna sp. GTDB lineage: Bacteria > Bacteroidota > Bacteroidia > Cytophagales > Cyclobacteriaceae > Ekhidna. The sequence goes on along the minus strand of CBDHDT010000193.1, from coordinate 4,010,895 downwards.
CTAAAAATCTCCTCGTATGTCTTACCCATGATATTCGCAAGCACATTCAAACGACCTCTATGGGCCATGCCAATCATAACTTCTTCCGCACCAAGTTGTGCTGCCTTATTTATAATTGTATCGAGTGCAGGAATCGTATTTTCACCTCCTTCTAAAGAAAATCTCTTTTGACCTAAAAATTTCGTATGTAAGAAATTTTCAAAAACAACCGCCTCATTCAACTTGGATAAAATCCTATGCTTATCTTCCTTCGATGGATTAATATTTGCCCCTTCTGTCTCACATTTATCTTTAAACCAGTCATGAATTTGAGAATCACGAATGTGACTATACTCGAATCCGATATGGTCGGCATAAACTTTTTTCAACTTTTCAAGGATGCTCTTTAACGATGCTCTTCCAAGTCCTATTTCCGATCCGACCTCGAATTCTGTACTTACATCAGCATCAGACAGTCCAAAATCTACAGGAGACAACTTGTGTACATGCTTCCTTCTGCTTCTAACTGGATTAGTATCAGACACCAGATGCGCCCATGAACGGTAACTGTATATTAAGTTTCTGACAGCCATTTCTTTCGGAGTTGCCATCTCCTCTTTGGTCTCGCCATAGTTTTGTTGTGCAAATTCAAAACCCTCAAAAAACTTTTTCCATGACTCGTCTATACTGTCCGAATCTTTTTTATACGCCTTGAAAAGCTCATCAATGTAGCTTCCATGAGCATTGGCGATGTAAGAATATTTGTCCACCTTTCTTTTATGATTCCAAGACAAAAATAAAGCATTTTAAAGTTGTTTGAAAAATTCCAAAATCGTTTAGACAAATTAATGATAGACGAAAGTTATACATACGCATTGTAATCGAATTGATTTTTTAAAAAAATGCGCATTGTTTTTAGAGCAACGGTCTTAATAATAAAAGGTCGTTGCAATAGAAAATTGTTTGTTATCAGCACTATCAAGCATATTTATTACTAGTTCAGTGAGTTAGTTCGTGTTTTAAATCATTAAAATACTGATATGTAAATCTTTAGGTCTTGTAAAAACAAATTTAAATGATGTCCCAGTGAATAATATTCTACGCAATTTTTACTTGCTTAACCCGTTGTACTAGTTAAGTAATTGCGACTTTTAAGTTATTGATGGGTCTATTGAAATCAAATTTATTGATGAATGGAATCATTGTTAGTGCAGTGATTTTGACCAATATCCTAGTCTTAAACCCTTGAAAAGTTTTGGCATGATTTCTTCTAATCATAAATTTCTCACAAAGTTGAGAGGAAAGTGTCTCTACTCTTTTTCTTGTTTTTCTAAACACCCGGGGTTGCTTTTTATAATTTTTATAATTTTTCCTCATGGGTGTTTCCAAGCGGATATTGGCAACATGAAGCAGGTCTGATTGCAATGACGAGGACAAGTATCCTTTATCTCCAATCAACACACAATCAGAGAGTTGTGCACTTATTTCCCGTAAGAAAGTGGTATCATGAACGCTTGCCTTTGTCAGTTCGATAGAGTGAAATATTCCATTAGCCGAACAGCTACCTTGTAATTTATATCCGTAGAAATAAGTCTTTTGTGAAGCGCAGTATCCTTTATCGGAAGCATTTTCAAATGTCTGTCGACAACTTTTGGATCGCTTTTCCCTAGAGAGTTTGCATACTTCCAATAGCACTATACAACTCTGTACACCATCAGACACCTTGATAGCACACCATCAGACACCTTGATAGCATATCATCAGACACCTTGATAGCGCGCCATCAGACACCTTGATAGGAGGCTATCAGACACCCTGATAGGGGGCTATCAGAAGGGTCTGCTAAAGATAGCAGGGGAATTATAAAAGATAGAGTAAGTACAGGCCACAGACCTTCGATGGTAGAAAAAAGGTTAAGATTTGGAGATCTTGACCTAGCTCTGTTTGCATTAGGCGAAAAGTATGAGCATAGCCAATAGCTACGGCTCTAACGGTGCTACTTTTTGACCACTTTCCTAGTGGTGCTGCCTAGTTTTGTTTGTATTTTCAGCAGATAAATACCTTGAATTAAAGACGGAAGAGCCACATTGTTGTCTCCCTTGGTTAGCGTGTCGCTAGTAAGTGTTTTACCTGATGTTTCCAGCAAGCGGTACGCTCCACCGCCATCAACGGTAATTTTCACTCTATCTTTTATTGGATTAGGAAAGACGGAAACGTTTATTTTGAGGTCAATATCGGAAATCTCGCCTACGGCTGTTGGCACTGCGGCGTTGACCGTGACTCCATCGGGCAGGATTATTATTTCTGTTGATGGCAAATCGTCAAAAATACCAGCAGGTAGCGATGTCAGTGGGTTCTCCGATAAATCAAGTTCTGTCAATGCAGAAAGACCGTCAAAGATGCCTGCGTCTAGCGTGGTGAGACCGTTGCGATACAAACCCAGATATTCCAATGCAGAAAGACCGTCAAAGATGTCTGCGTCTAGCGTGGTGAGGCCGTTGCGATACAAACTCAGACCTGTCAATGCAGAAAGACCGTCAAAGATGTCTGCGTCTAGCGTGGTGAGTTGGTTGCCCCCCAAACCCAGATCTGTCAATGCAGAAAGGTCGTCAAAGATGCCTGCGGGTAGCGTGGTGAGTTGGCTGTTAGTCAAACCCAGAAATGTCAATGCAGAAAGACCGTCAAAGATGTCTGCGTCTAGCGTGGTGAGTTCGTTGTTATTCAAATCCAGATTTATCAATGCAGAAAGACCGTCAAAGATGTCTGCGTCTAGCGTGGTGAGTTGGTTGCGATACAAATACAGCGTTGTCAATGCAGAAAGACCGTCAAAGATGTCTGCGTCTAGCGTGGTGAGTTGGTTGCGATACAAATACAGCGTTGTCAATGCAGAAAGACCGTCAAAGATGTCTGCGTCTAGCGTGGTGAGTTGGTTGCCATACAACTCCAGCTCTGTCAATGTAGCAAGACCGTCAAAGATGTCTGCGTCTAGCGTGGTGAGTTCGTTGCGATACAAATACAGCGTTGTCAATGCAGAAAGACCGTCAAAGATGTCTGCGTCTAGCGTGGTGAGTTGATTGTTATTCAAATACAGCTCTGTCAATGCAGAAAGACCGTCAAAGTCACCATTTTGCAGGCTGAAAATAGATTTGTGACCCAAATTCAAAGACGTAATACTGGCTAAGTGTGCATCAGTTACGTTGGCACACTCGGTTATGCCCGGTATCAGGTCAAGAATAGCCTCTTGCACTTGCTGAGTACGTGAACAGCAATTGGCACTGGCCTGTTGAGCACTCACTGGCATAGAAAAAGCCAAGCTCAAAACAAGGAGCAGTAGGGTGGTTTGGCAGTTACCAATCCGCGCTAAACCCTGCCATAATGTAGGAGGAGGGGAGGTAGAGTTATGCGACTTTTTGTCGGTAACAAATATTGATTTGGGAAGTAGAATAGTAATTTTCATACGTATTTATTTTTAAATGATTGTGCCAAAGGTATGAAACGATGACCAACTAAGCACTGCTACCCTGTAAATACCTACTTCAATTCTGAAAAAGGTATTTACTCAAAGTTGTGTGTATAATACCAATTAGATTTAGTCTACACTGCCAAATTCGTGGCTTAGGACTGTTTAAATTTGTCCTGAAAATAGTAGGAAGTCCAATTCTTGCTTAGTTCAAATTCCTTCTTCCAAACCGTTATTTTTTTGGGTGATTGATGGAATGTTAGCTACAAAACCCCTTCTTATGCCCTGTGAAAGCATTGGGATACATTTTACTTTATTGAATTAAGCATATAATAAATATAATTATTTGAGGGCTAATATTTTCATAAATGACTAATTCGCAGTATATTTGATATGTAACAAAGCACATTAAATATGGAGAAAAGATACAAGAGCCTAAGTTTATTCGAGTTTCAAAAAAGGGTTCCCGATGATCAAAGTGGTATGGAGCATTTGGCTAAGCTCAAGTGGGTAGATGGTTTTGTCTGTGAAAGGTGTAATACCATTTTAATTATAAAATTAGTCTAATTATTATTTATATATTTTCATCATTTAGGATGAAATCAACTATCGAAGTTCCAGAGAATCTTGAAACGCTTAAAGAGTTATACCAATTAGACTAATATTATGATCTAATTGGTATAAGGTATCAGAAGTATTGACACAAAACACGGGTATCATCGTAGGTGCGATGACTTTTGAAGAGCATATGTATGATGAACCTACGCTAAATGCTGTATTGAAGCAAACACAACTACTGCCTGGTAACTACCCGAAAACCGCCACAGTAGCTAGGGGTTAGAAAGGGACTAACAAAGTTGAGAACACTTCCATCATCCGACCATCCAACTCATTAAAAAGAGACAATACCTATCAAAAACAGAGAAAACGAAAGCACTGTAGACGTAGAGTAGCCATAGAGCCAATCATCGGACACTTGAAGCAAGATCATCAAGCAGCTATCAATTACCTAAAAGGGAAAACAGGAGATAAAATAAACTTCATCATGGTAGCCTGTGGGTTTAACTAGTCAGCCCTTAAAAACATCTAAACAGGTTGATTTATATCAATAAAACAAACAAAACCATTAACCAAATCAACCGCTTTATGTTAGAATAACCGTTGTTTTCTGGTCGTTTTAGTTAAAACATTATGCTGACTCCATCTACCCCAAACACAGGGCAACAAAATCTGTTTCACACCGAGCTGTTCTCTCAATTAGACCAGCGAGACCCTTTAATCCAATTAGCCAACGTCATCGACTGGAAGGTCTTCGAGGATGCATTTAGCAAACACTATTGCCACGATAACGGCAGACCCTCAAAACCAATACGCTTAATGGTCGGGTTACTGATGCTCAAACAACTGGAAAACCTGTCCGATGAGAATGTGGTCTTACAGTTCAAGCGTAATCCGTATTACCAATACTTCTGCGGTTATCCAACCTACACCCCAAACGTGCCTTGCAATGCAACCGAACTGGTGCATTTTAGAAACAGAATCGGTGTCGCCGGTTTTGAACTCATTTTTAAGATGAGTGTGATGTTGCACGGCAAAAAAGCCAATGAAAACACTGTTTTGATTGACACCCATGTAGAGAAGGGAAAAACAGGAAAAAAACATCACCTATCCGACTGATTCTAAACTAGCCATCAAAATTATCAACCGTCTCAACAAATTGGCGAAAAAACATGGCATCAAACAACGCAGAACCTTCGTAAAAGAAGTTAAAAACTGCCGCTTACGCATTCGCCACTTTCGCCATGTTAAAAAGCGCGCATCCGCTAAAAAGGCATTGAAACGATTGCAAACCATTGCCCATATTCTAATCCGAGAACTACAAAGGAAGCTACCCCAACACGGACTGCTTGAAACCTACCGACCAGACTTCTTGTTTTATCAGCGGCCTTTTATAAGCAGGCGTGGGGCACAACAACCCAAAGACAAAAACAAAATTTATTCCCTGCACGAACCCCATGCTTATGTGATTTCTAAAGGCAAAGACCACAAACGCTATGAATACGGCAACAAAGTATCCATCGTCTCGGCCAAAGACAGTAACATCATTGTCGGCGTTGTCAGCCATAAGAAAAACCAGCATGATGCAAAAACCCTACCCGATGCGATAAAACAAGCCAATAGCAACAGAACAAAACCCATCAAACAAGCGGTCTGCGACAGAGGCTATTGTGGGGTTAAACAAGTAGGCGATACGGCCATCATCCTGCCGAGCAAAGCCCTGAAAAAAGACAATCGTTATCAAAGAGATAAAAAACGCAAATTGTGTAGGCGACGGGCTGCCATAGAACCCATTATTGGGCATTTGAAATCTGATTTTAGGTTATCCAGAAACAGGCTTAAAGGACAAGTTGGCGATGAAATCAATGCTTTAATGGCTGCTTGCGCCTGGAATTTGAGAAAGTGGCTGGTTTTTTGTCACGTCTGCTATTTATGGCTTAAAAAAGCGCGTTTTGTCCATATTTTTGGTAAAAAGCCCTTGGTCCATTTGATTCAAGGTTAATTCACGTTCGCTGAGCGGCAGCTTGAAATATATTTTTACTTGTTAGATCGGTTTTTAAGGGCTGATTATATAACGCTATTTGTTGATTTATACAAAAAAGCAGTGGCGCATACCAGTGATGGCAAAAGCAGTCAAACGGTTGCTAACTTTGTCGCGGTTTTAGAACAACAAAAGGGGAAAAAAGAACAAGTTAAATCTGTCAGTTGCGATATGTCGCCTGCGTTTATTAAAAGGATTAGAAGAAAACCTGCCGAATGCCAAAATTACCTTTGACAAGTTCCACATTATAAAAATTATCAATGAAGGGGTTGATCAGGTGAGAAGAGCCGAGGCAAAAGAGAATCTAATTCTTAAAGGTACACGGTATTTATTCCTCAAAAACGAACAAAACCTCAGCCGTAAACAGACAACAGAAAAAAGTAGAATTAGAGCTGGAATTAGAGCTGGAAAATCTTAACCTTAAATCCTTTGAGGCAATGAGAATGCGCGAAACTTTCCAACAAATCTATCCAGCCAAAACCATGATAGATTTTGAGCAACTATTAAGCAAATGGTACAACTGGGTCAGTCAATGCAATTTACCCGCCATGGTTGAAACGAGCAAAACCATTAAAAACCACTGGCAAGGCATTGTGCAATGGAAATTAAGCAGTATCAATAACGGTATTTTAGAAGGCTTAAATTCGATCATTCAGGCAACAAAAAGAAAAGCCAGAGGTTATGGAAAAAAACATCGCAAGACCATGGCTTATTTGCTGACTGGAAAGTTTTATTTGCATAAAAATTAATGCGAATATATCACTTGCTTTTAACAGGAACCCCTTTGGTCTTCAATAAAAGTAAACATAAAATACGCTTCTCTGACTTGATATTGCATTGGTTAGCTTGTAACTCCTTAAGCGTTTCAAGACGCTCCGATACTTCTATCGTTGATGTCATACCCATGAAGCAGATATATAAATAATAATTAGACTAATATTATAATCTAATTGGTATAAGACCCAAAAAGAATGGCATTCCCTTTATATTCAGCTTGTTTGACTAAAAGATTGGTCTGGAGGACTTAGCTCATTTTCTTCCGTTTGATCAAATAGGTACCCAGTATTTTATTAAATGAATCTTTTGTGTTTACTGGAACAAAGTCGACTTTCATCATTCCACATCTGATTTTTAATTCTTTGTAAAAGCTAGACATTGCTGATTTGTATGCTATTTTTACTTCTCTTGGATTTACTTTCACTATCTTGGCGGTTTCCATATCAATGAATTTGTAAGGTCTGTCTTCAAAATCAAAGTTGAGTTCACTTGCATGGTCTGATACATGAAATAGAATTACTTCGTGCTTGTTGTGTTTTAGATGTTGCAACGAGTTCATTAATTCGTTGTATTCTACATGCTGAAACATATCAGAGAAAATAACTACCAATGATCTTTTATGGATTTTCTCAGCTATTTGATGAAGGACAGCACTAATATTGGTTTGAGTTCTAGGTGTCGTAGTTGGTAACCCAGATAGCTTGGTCAAGAGTGTGTTGAAATGGGATTGAGTGGACTTAACTTGTGTTTCATCTTCTATTTGATCAGAAAATATGGTTAATCCTACGGCATCCCGTTGTTTGGTTAAAAGAGATGAAAGTGCTGAAGCTCCAAAGATGGAGAATCTCAATTTTTCCTTGTCAGGAGTGGGATAATGCATAGACGCTGAATTGTCGAGAAGGATGTGACACCTTAAATTAGTCTCTTCTTCATATTGCTTTGTGTAGAGGCGATCAGTTCTTGCATAGACTTTCCAGTCTATGTGCCTTGTACTTTCTCCGTAGTTATAAAGCTTATGTTCTGCAAATTCGACAGAAAAACCATGATACGGCGATTTGTGCAATCCTGTGATAAAGCCGTCCACCAATTGTTTTGCGACCAAGTCAAGGTTATCGTACTTATTTATTTCTGAAAGATGTAAATTTATTGGCATTCTGTGTGGCTATACTAACCTATTTTTGCATATAAAAGATATAAAGGTGTACATTTAACCCCGATTTTGAAATAATACGTAACACCTAAACAATAAAAATTTAAGAAAGTGGAAGAGAATAACGAAAAAGGAAGAGACGAAATCTATTCTGAGAGAGTAAAGGCGGGAAAGCGTACTTACTTTTTTGATGTGAAAGCGACAAGGTCGAATGATTACTATTTGACTATTACTGAAAGTAAGAGAAAACCAAAAGATGACGGTGTTTTCTACGAAAAACATAAAATTTTTTTATACAAAGAAGATTTCCATAAGTTTGTTGAGGTGCTGAATTCAACGGTGGATCATGTAAAAAATGAACTGATGCCAGAAGTTGACTTTTCGCAATTTGATCAGGAGAATGAAGCTGTTGCGGATGCTAGAGTTTCAGAGTCTGATTCAGATCTTAAATGGGATTAGGCACTACTTAATTTAAAGTAAATAAAAAAAGCTCCTAGTTTCAAGAGCTTTTTTTTATTCTACCTGTACGGTTCAAAAAATAGACTATGGGCTTAAAATGCGGAATAGTGGATCTTCCGAATGTTGGGAAATCAACATTATTCAATGCGCTTTCCCATGCCAAAGCTGAAGTAGCTAATTTTCCTTTCTGTACAATAGAACCTAATGTTGGCGTGATTGCTGTACCTGATGAAAGACTGGATATTTTAAAAGGTTTGGTAGTTCCACAAAAAGTTATTCCGACAGTTATGGAATTCGTAGACATTGTAGGTCTAGTCAAGGGAGCGAGTAAAGGCGAAGGGTTGGGCAATCGGTTTCTTGCGAATATTAGAGAGGTAGATGCTATTAACCTGAACCCGATTTAGAAAATGTCTAATTGGCTAGTATTTACAGGATCATATTTAATTGCAGGTTTTTTCGGGAAGAAAAAATAGGCAATTAGCCCAGAGATTAGGTTGGCAATAAAGTTGGTGAATGACCTGTGTCTGGCATGTTCTATTTGACAAATGTTTTTTAGTTCATCATTTACTGTTTCCCTAAAATCCGCAGTCAACTAGATTTGAAGATAAAAAGAGTTGCTAAAGGATAATAATGTCAGTTCCTATCTAATCGACCAAGTATATGGGGCTGGTTAGTCGGTATTTTGACCAGAAATAAGGGGTGCAGTAGGTCTTCACTGGTAATTTTGAGATCTTTTAGACAGATCTTTCCTGAGAAAAGAAGTATCACGAAAGAATGTTAGATGTTTTAATCAAACAGTTAGGTGAGCAGTCGGCTGTAGTCTTTGTGTGTATATAGTTTAAGCACATGCTGCCTTCCCGTTTTGATCCATTTGGTAGCCACGAAGATAAATCGGAAGTAAATTTCTTCAATCGGAAGTTTTCCTTAATCCAGGATAGTTTTCTGGAAAAAGTAGCCAACATAAACTGGTATATATTGGCATACAGCGCAGTGATGATCATAAAGGCGGTATTTTCATTAAGGAATGAACAGGGAAGCTTAGACCAGCCAAAATCATTGTTCATTGTATCGAAGGTTCGCTCAGCATTTCCTCTTTGGTTATAAAAAGAGACAATTTGCTGGTTGTCCCATTTGACATCATTGGTGAGGATAGCTCGATACGTGAAGGCATCCCCAGTGAATAATCCGGTCTGCCCATCTCGGCGTTTAATCCGACTTACTACCAATCGGTAGGGCTTTTTCCCCTCAAAGGGACGGTAATCCGCTAGTTGTGTCACTTCCATTTCTTGTACTCCAAGACGGACTTTCTGCCAGGCATCTGTCCGAATTTGGCTAATTTGCTGTTCCATAGTAGCGCAACGCACAGCTCGGATGTAAAAGTGCTGACTTGTTCCCTCCACAAGACTAATTACCTTTTGTTGGTAGGAAGCCGAATCTGCCCGAAAGTGCTTGATGCAGATGCCCTGCTGATCTAGTAAAGAAAATGCCCTGGTCAGGGTTTCTTCTTGTTGGTATTTGGCTGGGCTGTTGCCATTACGACCTTCGATGTAAACAATGTTTTTGCCGATACTGGTCACACCTGGCTGGTAACCTTCACTCTTTTTATAGGTTCTCCGTGCATCATATTTCTCGGTGGCGATTACCTGATTATCATAAGCTAATGTATGCTCCTGTTTGGTGTCAAGCTGATTGGTTTTGCTCAAGGCTTTCAGTAATAATTGGTTTAAGCCCAGGTTGATATTGAACTGATGGGGTATCCCACCCGAACTGGTCATTGCTTCTGTAGGGGTGACCCGTTCTTTTATGCCTCCCAAAATGGTATCGGCACTACACACCGAGAACCCCCGAACTTTCTTCAGATGTTCTCCCAAGTGCGCTTCAATCTCCTCAGTACAATCTCCACCATGAAGGAAAATAGCCAAATGATTCATCAAAATCTCCGAGTAATCGAACCCTCTATAGTTGACCCGGCTACCCAAATGATCATCCATTAGCTTGGGAATACCGATAGCCTTAAGAAGCTTGTAGCAAAAATTAACCCCACCAAAAGGGGTGATTTTTTTATCAGCTATTGTGACTTTCATTCCCGCTTAACTGATTGGTTACGCACTCGAATAAGTGAAAAAAATCGAGCCAGAAAAGCTTATTACAAACTGTTTTAAGCCTAGGCTGGCTCATTTTCGTTTTACACCTGCGAATTTAAGGTATTGGTCTTCAATAAAATTAAACATAAAATACGCTTCTCTGACTTGATATTGCGTTGGTTAGCTTGTAACTCCTTAACGTAGGTTCAACCATCAAGTGCAAAAACTAAGCGGTATTTAGCTAAAAGATTTCTTTAGGAGTTTTAAAGTTAAGTTTTTCTCTTGGTCGTCGGTTAATTTTGTGTTGAATTTGTGTAATCTGTTTGTCATTTAGTGTATCAAAAGCTGTTTTTTTGGGTATATACTGTCTTATGAGTTTGTTAGTGTATTCATTGAGTCCTCTTTGCCAGGAGCAATACCGATGGGCAAAGTAGAATTTAGTATCTAGGTTTTTAGCTATGTTTTGATGGTCGGCGAATTCTGTTCCATTATCAGAAGTGATCGAAAGGATACTCACATTCAACTAATAAATGCAACTTTTAGATTTGAGATTTTATCACTATTACAAAACAGGAAAGAAGGGCAATTCCCTCTTTCATTGCTTTGCTAGTAAGGGTTAATTTGCCCCCTCACATCGTCAAAAATAAAGTTGCAAATGGCACATCTTACTACAGAACACAGGTACGCGATATCGTGTATGTTACAACAAGGAAAAAGTCAAAGAGAAATAGCTGCTAGCATAGCAAAAGATAAATCCGTTATTAGCAGAGAAATTGTGCGTAATAAAGATCAGAGGAGTGGTGTTTATAGTCATGATTTGGCGCATCGAAAGTATGCTCAACGTCAAAAAAGGAAACCCAAGAAAAAGCGATTCACCTTGCAAATTCAGTCCCATGTCGAGACCCTGCTAAAGGAAGATTATAGCCCCGAGCAAATTGTAGGCATCAGTATAAAAGAAGGGCTAGCCTGTGTCTCTCACGAGCGCATTTATCAGCATGTATGGAAAGACAAAAAACACCAGGGCGAGTTACATACTCATCTCCGAAGAAAGGGCAGAAAGTATCGCAAAAGAGGGGCTACTAAAGATAGCAGGGGAATTATAAAAGACAGAGTAAGTATAGACCGTAGACCTTCGGTGGTAGAAGAAAGGTCAAGATTTGGAGATCTTGAAGTAGATTTGGTCATTGGAAAAAATCAGAAAGGAGCGATTGTAACTATCAACGACAGGGCGAGTGGCATGTTGAAAATGAAGAAAGTAGAAACCAAACAAGCCAGCGAAGTTGCTGATGCCATCAATGCATTATTGGAAGAATGGAGTCCGTTTCTTCACACCATCACTTCTGATAATGGAAAGGAATTTGCTTGGCATCAACAGGTAGCTAAAACGCTAAGCATTGACTATTATTTTGCCCATCCCTACCACGCGTGGGAAAGAGGGTCTAATGAAAATTTAAACGGGCTGATCAGACAATATATCCCTAAGAAATCAGACTTCTCTATGCTCGATGAGCAACAAATCAAAGACATTGAAACCAAGATAAACAATCGACCTAGAAAAAGGCATAAATATGAAACCCCTATATTTGTAATGAATCAATTATTGGTTAACCAGAAAGTTGCATTAATGACTTGAATTCAGCATATGTTTTTTATAGGGCATCATCCTATTGATAAGTTCCTTACTTAGTCCTTTGGCTTGCTTTCCCTTAGGTAGCTTTTTGATAATGAGCATTCCTGTAGTTCTTTCCACGATGGTCAGAATGGCTCCCTTTTGTTGTCTGCCTATAATGGTATCCACTTCCCAGTCCCCAAAGCGTTCTTTATTGTTGATGCATTCAGGTCTTTGAGCGATTGATACCCTGTTTTTAATAGTTACAGGCTTACCTACAGACCTTTTTCTATGTTTGAGTTGATGGCGTAAATGTTTGTAATACTGGCCTCCAGCAGCTTTATCGTCCCTGATATATTGATAGATACGTTCATGTGAAACCATGGGAATCTGCTTGATTTTACAATACCCTACAATCTGCTTAGGTGACCACTGTTCTTGCAGAAGGTATTCTTTGATGAGCTTTCTTTTGTGGGTGTCAAAAGAGCGAGGCTTGCAATAACGTTGCTTACGCTTTGTGGAAGTCAAATGTGCTTTAGATCCATGATAGATCCCTGTAGGGGAACTGTTGCGCTTGCATTCTCTGTAAATGGTGGAAACCGACACAGCAAGGGCTTCTGCAATGAAACTTTTACTCTTACCCGATTTTAAGTAGGCTTCAATTTGATGTCTTTGATGGGCTTTGAGTTGATAATATGTTTGGCTCATATGGCAAAGTTTTTAGACCTGTAAATATGTGAAACTAGCTCCACATATTTATCCTACATCTTTGCACTTACTAATTGAACTTACATAAGCATTTCAAGACTCTCCGATACTTCTATAGTTGATTTCATACCCATGAAGCAAATATATAAATAATAATTAGACTAGTATTATAAGCTAATTGGTATTACAGCTACGATAAACCAGCCCGAGCATTCTTTAAGAAATGGTACTGGTGGGCGACACATTCACGCCTAAAACCGGTCATTGAAGTCGTCAAAATGCTAAACCCCATCTCAATAACATAATGACTTACTTGAAATATCTCATCACCAATGCGACCGCAGAAGAATTTAATTCAAAGATTCAGTCCATAAAATCGGCTACCAGAGGATTTAGGAACTTCGAAAGTTATCGAGTTTCAATGCTGTTCCACTGTGGAAAACTTAATCTCTACCCACAGGGTTCCCAGTAGAACCAACCTAAGCATCGTCGCATTGGTTGCTTTGCGGGTTTGTTCTTAATCCGAAGCGCAAGATAGAGCCTACTGTTTACGTTCAGCAAGGGTGGCAAACGCCCCTTGACGACCTTTACCGATAACACAATCAGCCTCCAAATCACCAATACGCGAGCGACTGTCCACTATACTGGGTCTATCAGCAATATCAACCCGATTGGGAATGCGCCCTCGGTAGTCGTTCTTGCCATAACGCTTTCGATATTTCTTACCCTGATGGCGCAAGTATCGATATAACGACCCGCTGGCTACTTTGTCTTGCAAAACTAGACGATAGATGGATTCGGTGCTAATGCTGATGTTGTCCTCAATTTTCAAACGACCGCTAATTTGTTCAGGGCTCCAATACAGTTGAAGTTTTTGTTGAATATAACGCCTTAACTCGTCATTGAGTTTGATGTACTTGGGCTCATGCCTGCGTTTGAGCAAAAACGGTGGGCTTGTTTTATAGCGATAGCCGTTGCCCCCTGTATTGCGTTTAATTTCACAGCTGATGGTTGACTTGCTTCTGCCCATGGGGTTAGCGATTTTTGCCAGTGTACAATGTTGCTTATTCATGAGGTAAATGTGGTATCTTGCGTGTTCAGTCAAATGGGTATATCTCGTCGTGTTTCACTCCTTTTTCTCGTTCAGTTAAAAAGAGTACGAGTGTACTCTTTGGCTGACTTAGGAGCGTTGCACTTATTGTGTGACTTCAAGAGATGATTATATCCAATTTTCTAAACGACAACAAAAAGTGAGGAAAAACAGCCAAGAGATAGGTCTGAACAGACCTATCGGAGAGCAAAACATCAAAAAGAGAGATCAACAATCTCACAATTCAAAAACCAACAGATTCAGTATTGCCTTTCGCAACGGTCTTCGTTTGTCGGATCCTAAACCATAATGTGGAGAGCTTTCCCTCGCCCTGAAACCTCTCTATCTTTCAACATGCATGCTTCTATTCCTTCACAATTTTCTTGGTGATGCTACCTTCACTTGTGGTTATTTGTAACAAATAGATGCCCTTTTTCAGCGACGGAATAGCCACGGAATGATCCGCTGTGCCTGCCACCTTCAGTTGTCCTCTTTTCACAATTTTCCCCTCCATCCCGGACAAGGTATAGCGGACATTTCCTTCCACACCACTGATGTGCAACACTGCGCCTGTTGGGTTAGGATATATCACAATCCCTGTAAACGCTTCAAGTCCTAAGGGTTCATTCACCACGTCCGTCACCGTGATGGTAAGCGTCTGTGTAGCAGTCAGTGGGGAGGGATGCCCGTCTGTGGCGGTGACAATGACTTCATATACATTTGAACCCGCCGCACTTCTTGGTGTTTCAAAGTCTGGTGCCGAGTAGAACGTCAATACGCCTGCAGAAGTGATGGAAAATTCAAACTCATCCGCTCCTCCCGTCAGAGTGAAAGTAACTGTTTGTCCCTTGTCTGCATCAGTGGCGATAACGATGGTAACTGCCGTCGAACCTTCCTCTACATCCACATCCACAGTCGTTCCACTGGTGAAAACGGGGGCGTGATCATTAGGCTGTACTACTCGTCTGCCATCAGTAATAGACCAGTTATCTGAACTGATCATATTTGCCCTAGCGACGTGTGCTACATCTGAGCTATATTTGGAAGCTCCTCCATTGAAAATGACTCCCTTTTGAAGGTTTTGTCTGTTCCAACCTACTAAAAGTGAATCGTAGTTTGCAATTGAAAGCGTACCACCGAAGAACATATTTCGCATAAATCTCACCGCTTCTACATTCCATCTGCCTATGTCTTGGTTAAATGAAGTGGCGCGAACGAACATAAAAGTCATAGTCGTCACCGCTTCCACATTCCATCTGCCTATGTCTTGGTTAAATGAAGTAGCGTCAACGAAGATACCCTTCATATTCGTCACCTGTGCTGTATTCCAGTTTCCTATGTCTTGGTTAAAGGAAGTGGCAGCCTGAAACATACCTGCCATATTCGTCACCGCTTCCACATTCCATCTGCCTATGTCCTGATTAAAGGAAGTGACGACATTGTACCCGCCAAACATGAGAGACATATCGGTCACCTGTGCTGTATTCCACCTGCCTATGTTCCGATTAAAGGAAGCAGCATTAAAGAACATAGCCTCCATATTCGTCACCTGTGCTGTATTCCACCTGCCTATGTCGCCGTTAAAGGAAGAGGCTCCATGGAACATATACGACATATCGGTTACCTGTGCTGTATTCCACCCGCCTATGTCGCCGTTAAAGGAAGTGGCTCCAGTGAACATAAAAGCCATATTCCTCACAGCTCTCATGTCTGGAGTATCTGTAGCTGTCATGATCAGGTCATTCGCTCCCCAAAAAGCCCCATCCATTGCCACATTCCAAGTAGAGGTACCCCACTGTTCTATGGAGGTATATTTTGTTGCGTCTGCCTGACCATTGATGTGTATATCATGCAGGTTTTTAAACCTGATGGTGTGTTCTCCTGCCGAGACAAAGGTATGGGACTGGTTTCCAGAAACTCCTGTCATATCAAAAGTTTGGTTACTGTCCCAGTCAATATCATAATTTGTATCCTCCGTGTAGAACGCAAAGGATTCGTCGTCAGCTGTAGTTGTTATTGTCAGCACAAAATGTGTTGTCTCGTCTTGTGCGTAAGCAAGAGTCGAGAGCAGTAAGAAGGTAACTAAGGAGGTTAAGAGTTTAAGCTCCCTTAATACCCGACAAATTGTCAGTCGGAAGGGAAGGATGGAATTAATCGCGCCTAAATCTGTCCTTTTGGAAGTGAGAAGCCTATTCTCCATGAGAAATTTATATTTCGTTAGCGTTGAGAAAGTCCAAAGCTAACGTCTCTCAGAGAATTGTAAAAATTTATTTTTCATTTTTTTCGAGAAAAGAATGCTTGCGTTTAAATAGGCATTTAATAAATAAAAGATCAGTCTATTAAAACAGTTTTATTTTCTTGATTAAACGATTGAATTACAGTATCTTGGTAGGACTATTAAAGTTAGAGTAAAAATCAAATTATGGAGAAAAAGTACTTGGATTCGAATAAACGCACCACTTGAATGTAATTGCATGGGTGTATTTTGCTTGGTTTTTTAAGGTTAAGCCAAAAGCAAATAATGCACTGAATTCTTGAGTTTAGATTCAAGGGTTAGACAGATTGTTATAATGGCTGATTTTGCTTTAAGAAACAGGTGGATTATGCACAAACAACTAATCCTTGAACAAAGACATTATATCTATACTACTCGTAAAAAAGGACAGTCAATGAGAAGTATTGACACCGAGTTGGGTATTACCCATTCTACCATCAGCAGAGAATTAAAGGTTCTTCTGAGTTTCCTATGGGCAAAAGCCAAACAATGCTCAACAATGTGGTACAAGTATATTTTTTATGGAGATTTTCAAATGAAAGATATCGCATTGTTTACGCAACTTTTGGGGCTTAGTGACCCATGGCGAAGCACGGCTATTACGCCGAATTTGACCGACAAATCAATTACCATCCAGATAGCCATTGGTCAAAGGGAACGAAAGGCGCGTGTAGTACCTGCAATGCCCTTTGTTCGGTTTACGACCACCGTGAGTGGCGCACATGGCGACACCTTGATACGATGCAATTCAAGACGCGCTTGGTCGCTCAGGTTCCGCGTATTCATTGTAAAGAGCATGGAATTAAAAGCCTGCAAGTACCGTGGGCAGATACGCAGGCACGCTTTACGCATTTATTTGAGCGTTTCGCTATTGATGTGCTGTCGGCTTGTAGCAACAAAACACAGGCCACAAAACTACTTGGCTTGTCGTGGGATGAGGCACATCATATTCAATCCCGAGCGGTGAAAAGGGGGATGGACAGACGCTCTGTTGAGGAAGTGAAATACGTTGGCATCGATGAAAAACATTTCCGCAAGGGGCAATCCTATGCCAGCCTGCTGTACGATTTGGGCTTGTCGGAAAATGGAGTTTTTAGCTTGTTTTGAATACTTAAATCCTTGTTATTAAACATTTTATTTTTTAAAATTAGACTGATTTTAAATTAACCGATAAGCCTACTTGGTCAAAATACGGGAAAACCACCGAATACTCCTAGGAACTGTGCTCATTTAAGATAAAATCTGTGGAATTCGTTATAATTTCCGCTTTTTAGGTTCTTCTGGAAACCCTATGGGTAGAGATTGAGTTTTCCACAGTGGAACAGAATTGAAATTCGATAGTTTTCGAAGTTTCTAAACCCTCGTGCAGCCGATTTTATTGCCTGAATCTCTGAATCAAATCCTTCTGTAAGACTCCCCAAAAGCCGTAGCGTTTAAAAGTAGAGTCACATATTAAATTTAGGGAAATGAAAAAGAGTCGATTTACCGAGCCACAGATCATCAAGATGCTGAGCGAACAAGAACAGGGAAAGAGTGTGTCGGATATTTGTTGAAGGTCAGGCAGACCTGCGTGACAATTAATCTGAGTTTATCTGAGTTTATCTGAGTTTATCTGTGTATTATTACCGCTTTAAGCGCAAAGCTGAGGACACAGTTATTATGAGGCATTTGGAGCAATGGGCAGAAAAGTATCCTGCTTGTGGCTTCCGAAAAATATACCATTTACTGTGGCTTGAAGGGTATAGATGGAACCATAAACGCGTATACCGAGTGTATGTGATGATGGGTTTGAATAGGCGTAGAAAGCGTAAAAGAAGACTGCCAACACGCGTCAAGACCCCTCACATTATACCCGTCCAAAGCAACATCACTTGGCGTGCGGATTTCATGCATGATAGCCTGAATAATGGAAGACCGTTCAGCACCTTCAACGTGATAGATGATCACAATAGAGAGGCACTGATGAGTACCATGGATACCTCATTAGGTGCTGGCGTATTACAAGGGAACTGGACAGACTCATGGAATGGCGAGGAGCTCCTGAAGTGATACGTGTAGACAATGGACCGGAGTTCACTTCTGCTGTTTTTGAAGTTTGGACTCGAAATCATAAAATTGAACTGTGTTTTATTGAACTGTGTTTTATTCAACCAAGAAAACCCACCCAGAATACGCTTGTGGAACGCTTTAATGGAAGCTACCGAAAAGAACTACTTAATGCCCATTTATTCACCGATTTGGAGCAGGGAAGAGACCAGACCCAGCAATGGATCTGGGCTTACAACAACATAAGACCACATGAATCCTTGGGTAATAAACCTCCAGTAGCGTTCCTCAAACAAAGAGGAGTAACCGTACCAAATCTGAATGTAGACATGCATTTGAAAGAAAAAACTATATGTACCAATGCTTCGGTTTAAGGAGGTTACAGAGTCAGTAATTGAACTTAGTCCAGTAATACCCGCCAAATCTGTCGCAGTAATGTCTTGACAATTGTCTTTTCCAGACACAAACTGGATGATTTTAGCCTGAACTACTGGGGTACGTGAACAGACGGGTGGGTCAGGTTAAGCATTAACGGGCATAGAAAAAGCCAAGCTCCAAATAAGGAGAAGTGGAGTATTTTGGTAATTGCAAAGACCGGCTAAAATGTGACATAATGTCGGAATAGGCAGAACTACATGACTTTTTGTTAGCAATAAAGATTGTTTTGGGTGGTTGAACAGTCCTAAGTGGCTACTTTCTTTGTTGTCCCATACTTTAAAATTAAGATGGAGGTTATATTTACCTCATGTCTGAAAAATCTCTCTTTTTGCTTGATGCATATGCATTGATCTATCGCGCTCATTTTGCTTTAAGTCAAAACCCTCGTTTGACTACCAATGGCATGAATACAGGTGCAATTCTAGGTTTTACCAATTCTCTTTTGGAGATCATCACAAAAGAAAAACCATCACATATTGGCATTGCCTTTGATACAGGAACTCCTACTTTTCGTCACGAAGATTTTAAGGAATATAAGGCAACTCGTCCATCTATGCCAGAAGAAATAAAAGTTGCTATTCCGTATTGTAAGAAGATTGTAGAAGGATTCAATATTCCAATTCTAATAAAGGATGGCTATGAAGCAGATGACTTAATTGGGACCATAGCCAAGAAAGCTGGGGCTAAAGGATTCAAAGTGCTTATGATGACGCCAGATAAGGATTTTGCTCAACTAGTTGATGAAAATATTTCTCTTTTCAAACCACGAAGGATGGGCAATGGGGTGGATATAATGGGCATTCCAGAAGTGCTGGAAAAATTTGATATTAACACGGTAGATCAGGTTCGGGATGTATTGGGTCTAAAAGGAGATTCGGTAGATAATATCCCAGGTGTAGCAGGCATTGGAGATAAAACAGCTTCCAAGTTACTCAAGGAATTTGGATCTGTGGAGAATATTGTAAAAAATGTTGATCAGTTAACAGGAGCTACACAGAAAAAAATACGAGAAAATGGAACATTGGGACTGCTGTCAAAGAAACTGGCTACCATCAAAATTGACTCACCTGTTGAGTTTAATGAGGAGGCACTGGCTTATGGAGAACCTAATCCAGCCATTCTTAAGCCGATTTTTAATGAGTTAGAATTCAAAACCATAGCAAGAAGAGTATTTCAGGAGGAGAATGAAATCAAGAGCGGAGGTTCTCAACAATTAGGATTATTTGATACAGGCAGTGTTTCAGAAACTCTTCAGGATTCAAAGGAATCCGTTCAGACCTCCAAGCATAAATACCATCTAGTAGAAAAATCTGATCAAATAATAAGTTTACTTAATAAACTTAAACGTCAATCTTCATTTTGCTTCGATACGGAAACTACAGGATTAGAAACTAGGGACGCTGATTTGGTGGGAATAGCATTCGCTATTGAACAAGGGGAAGCTTGGTATATTCCTTGTTTTGGAAATGCAAAAGAAATCATCGTGCAATTCAAAGAATTGCTTGAAAATCCCGAAATCTGCAAAATAGGACAGAATCTTAAGTACGATGTTCAAATACTAAGAAACTATGGAATTCAGGTGCAGGGACCTATTTTCGACACCATGCTGGCGAATTTTCTCTACGATCCTGATTCAAGCAATAGTATGGATTGGATGGCAGATAAATACCTGAATTACAAGAGCATCTCATTCGAAAGCCTCGTGGGTTCTAAGAGAAAGCATCAAAAGACAATTGACCAAGTAGACTCACAAAAAGTAGCAGAATACGCATGTGAAGATGTCGATATAACGCTTCGGTTAAAGAAGGTCCTAGAAAAAAAAATTGATGAACATAAATTAGGAAAATTACTTCATGAAGTAGAAGAACCCTTATCGTTTGTGTTGGCTGATATGGAATATGAAGGGGTCAAAGTAAATACCGATTCACTTAAAACCATGTCTAAAGGACTTGACGAAGAGATCAGGAAAGCCCGAGATGAAATTTTCCGTGTTGCTGGGATAGAATTTAACATAGGTTCTCCAAAGCAATTAGGAGACATTCTTTTTAAACGATTAAAACTTGTGAAAAACCCCAAAAAGACAAAGACAGGGCAATATGCTACTGGTGAAGAAATTTTATCCAAGCTCGCTGGAGAGCACGAAATAGCGGCTAAAATTTTGGAATTCAGAGAGTATCAAAAGTTGAAATCTACTTATGTAGACGCTTTACCAAAACTGATTAGTCCATCAGACCATCGAATCCACACAGATTATAGACAAACCGTAGCTTCAACGGGGAGATTGAGTTCGAACAATCCTAACCTGCAAAATATTCCAATCAGAACAGCAAAAGGAAGAGAGGTCCGAAAAGCCTTTGTGACCAAAGATGCTAATCATTTAATTCTTTCAGCGGACTATTCACAGATAGAGCTTCGTATTATGGCGGCCTTTTCAAAAGATGAAAGTATGATGAATGCCTTCAAAGAAGGAAGGGATATTCATGCGACTACAGCAGCAAAGGTGTTTGGAGTAGGGGTAGATAATGTTGAACCTAGCATGAGACGAAAAGCTAAAGAAGTCAACTTCGGGATTATTTATGGCATATCTGCATTCGGTCTTTCTCAAAACTTGAACATTGCTCGAGGTGAAGCGCAGGAAATCATCGATTCCTATTTCAAAGAATTTCCAAATGTGAAAAAATATATGGACGAGACAATTGAAAAAGCTAGAAAAGAAGAATATGTAGAGACTATTTTGGGCAGAAGGAGGAACTTACGTAATATCAACTCTAAGAACTTCACCATGCGTGGATTCGACGAACGAAATGCCATTAATGCTCCAATTCAAGGAAGCGCAGCAGATATTATCAAAGTCGCGATGATTCATATTCATCAATGGATGCAAGAGGAAAGGGTGAAGTCAAAAATGATCATGCAAGTACATGATGAATTGGTCTTCGATCTTGAAAAAAGCGAAAAAACATTCTTAGCTTCCAAGGTAGAAGAACTTATGAAAAATGCACTCCCTCTGGACGTACCAATGGAAATAGGCATAGGTATGGGTGAAAACTGGCTGGAGGCACATTAATTTTGACTATATGCTATCAAGCATTCCTTCTTTCTCAGATATCAAACGCAGTCATCAACGTATCTCTGATTACATCTTACAGACACCAGTGATGACATCTAAAAATATTGATAATATCGCTGAATGCCATATTTTCTTTAAATGTGAGAATTTCCAAAAAGTTGGCGCATTTAAGATGCGTGGGGCATCCAATGCCATTTTTAGCTACAGCCCAGCAGACAGAGAGAATGGCTTTGCATGTCACTCATCTGGGAACCATGGGCAGGCGGTAGCCTTAACTGCAAAATTGGCGGGATCAAAGGCTTACATTGTCATGCCAGAGAATTCTACTAAGGTAAAAGTAGATGCAGTGAAAGGATATGGAGCAGAAGTGATTTTATGTGAAGCAAACGAAGAGTCAAGAGAACGAGCGTGCCTGAATGTAGTAGAAGAAAAAGGGGCGATATTAGTTCACCCTTTTGACGATTACAATATCATAGCGGGACAGGCTACAGCTTGTAAAGAGTTATTAGAAGAGGTTGACGATTTAGACATTATTATTAATCCTGTGGGAGGGGGGGGTCTTTCCGCTGGCACGGCACTGATCGCACATTATATCCAGCCAACTATTGATGTTTATCTTGGCGAACCAGAAGCAGTAGATGATGCGTATCAGTCGTTGAAAGCCAAAAAAATTATTCCTGTTTCGAAGACGAATACAATCGCTGATGGGTTAAGGACCACCATTGGTGAAAAGAATTTTGAGATTATGAAGGATCATGTCAAAGACGTTCTGACAGTTACAGAGGATGAAATCGTAAAAGCAATGAGGTTGATTTGGGAACGAATGAAAATTGTTATTGAGCCATCATCGGCGGTTCCATTTGCATCTGTTCTTAAAAACAAAGACCTATTCAAGGGTAAAAATGTTGGGATTATCCTAACAGGAGGTAATGTAGATTTATCTAAACTCCCATTTTAGGCTCTCCTTAATTTTATTTTTCACTAATTTTCCAACCCTAAACTCTGGCTAGCTGATGAGAAAGACTTATTTAACGAACCTGTTCATTGCGTTATCAATTGCTTCTTCCGCTCAGGAAAAGTTCAAGGTAGGAATAGTTTTGTATAAAACCTCAGAAAAAGTTGAAGCAACATATAACCCATTGATGGAATATGTTGCCAAGCAAATAGGAAGGGAAGCAGAAGTCAATATTGTAAATGAAGAGGATTTGGCGTATTATCTAAATAGTGGAGAATATGACCTTGGTGTCTTCACAGTTTTCCCGTATTTAAAAGCAAAAGCGGATTTTCCAGATATAAAAGTTTTTGCGACTCATCACGTGAAAGGTTCTGATCATTTTTTTGGATCAATCTTGGTGAAAAAGAATGACGATATTGAGGGACTTAGAGATTTAAAGGGGAAAAAATTTCTTTTTGTTAAAAAAAGTTCAACTTCCGGGTTTAAATATCCGAAAGGAGTTTTCACCGAGAATAGCATAGATATAGATGCGGGATTTTTTCAATATGATTTTTCGGGGGGACATAAAGAAGCAATTATGGCGTTGGCAACAGGACAAGTTGACGGCATAGCTGTGGATGAAACTCGATTTGCTACAGTTGCGGATATCGAAAAGAAAGATTTTAAAGAACTGGAACGCTTTAAAGTCCCCTATCATTCTTACGTTTTTTCTCCAAAACTTGACGTTAGCATTCAGGATAAACTTATGATTATTTTTGAGAATGCACACAAAGACCCAGAGACTCGAGAGTTGTGGAAAAATCCCCTCGGCATTACTAGATGGGACCTTAAGAATGACGAGTACTACAATCTGATTAGAAGATACCTACGTTTAATTCGTGTTAAACCTGAAGTTGACATTGATATCATTGCTACGGAAAAAGCCCAAGCCGTACTTGATGACCTTGGGGATGTCAATACAGTAGTCGAGCGAAAAATAAGGAGATTGATGTCCGAGAGTCAGCGCTTTTCCAACAAGATAACTGCCACTTCTGACTATAGCATGGAATTAACCTTGGCATCTACTGGAGGAGGAGACTTTAGCTATCAGGTGAAAATAAATAATGATTTTGTTACAGATGGAGAGGTACCATCGGATTCTCTCTCTATTATTCTTCCCACTGTCGCCCTACGATCCCTCCTCCAACAGAGTATCATCAAAACAAATTTACTTTATAATGGATCCAATTGGTTCATCACCTACGGTCGGAATGATGGAATCAATTTGGAGGATTATGCCTTTGTGCTAACGGATAAAAAGGGCAGAAATATTATACTCGGGAAAAATGAAGTGAAGAACATTGATGGATTAAATATCGTCTTTGACCGTCACAGTAGTTTTTATCGAGATGCCCCTCTTGAGATTCGTTTTGCTGAAGAAATTAAAGTTTTTTCCGAAGACTTTACTCAAATTAATACCTACAATATTTTTGATCCTGACTTCTGGAAGAAAAACTATTGGGATAAAGTAAGCCTCATTGGTGGGGGCTTAATTGCAATCCTATCTGCCATCGTTGGCAAATTATTACGCAGTCGCAAGAAAAAACGTTTCAAGAATATTTTGTATCAAACCAACAATCTTATAAAGGAATATGTGGATGGACATTATAAAATGGAGGCAAATTTAATCGAGCAAAAAGAAAGAATAAGTGAAGCACTAGAGCACGGTCAGGTCAATGAAAATCAATTTATGATTCTGCAAAGAAGGATTGAAGATATGCAGAGCTTGCATGAAGTCAGGCAGCATGGTGATGTTGCTCTTGATGCAGATGATGCAAATGAGATAGCTGACATAGTCCATGACGGAATTGTTACAGAGCGAGATTTTAGTAGAATTATGAATATTCTTAGGAAAAGCAAAACGGATAACTCGTGAGAAGGACTATTTCTTATTGCCCATCTTTTTGCTGAAAACAAAAAACCATTAAGTGGCTTTTCAGGGACCTGTCCCTCTACCTTGATTCAGAGGAAGTAGCCTTTTGGCATGTTCAACACGAATAAAGACAACGTGCTACCGTAACTCCAAAAGAAGACTTGACAATACTTTAAGAAGACTTGACAATTACTTTTTCTTCCTTTGCAATAATTGGAGGAGCCAGCACTATTAATCAAGCCATCAACGAATTGAAATACGATATTGTAAGTTCAATTAGTAAGTGCAAAGATGTAGGATAAATATGTGGAGCTATTTCCACATATTTAAAGGTCTAAAAACTTTGCCATATGAGCCAAACATATTATCAACTCAAAGCCCATCAAAGACATCAAATTGAAGCCTACTTAAAATCGGGTAAACGTAAAAGTTTCATTGCAGAAGCCCTTGATGTGTCGGTTTCCACCATTTACAGAGAATGCAAGCGCAACAGTTCCCCTACAGGGATCTATCATGGATCTAAAGCACATTTGTCTTCCACAAAGCGTAAGCAACGTTATTGCAAGTCTCGGTCTTTTGACACCCACAAAAGAAAGCTCATCAAAGAATACCTTCTGCAAGAACAGTGGTCTCCTAAGCAGCTTGTAGGGTATTGTAAAATCCAGCAGATTCCCATGGTTTCACATGAACGTATCTATCAATATATCAGGGACGATAAAGCTGCTGGTGGACAGTATTACAAACATTTACGCCATCATCAACTCAAACATAGAAAAAGACCTGTAGGTAAGACTGTAACTATTAAAAACAGGGTATCAATCGATCAAAGACCTGAATGCATCAACAATAAAGAACGCTTTGGGGACTGGGAAGTGGATACCATTATAGGCAGACAACAAAAGGGAGCCATGCTGACCATTGTGGAAAGAACTACAGGAATGCTCATTATCAAAAAGCTACCTAAGGGAAAGCAAGCCAAAGGACTAAGTAAGGAACTTATCAATAGGATGATGCCCTATAAAAAACATATCCTTTCGATCTCTTCTGATAATGGAACAGAATTCGCCGACCATCAAAACATAGCTGAAAACCTAGCTACTAAATTCTACTTTGCCCATCCGTATTGCTCCTGGCAAAGAGGACTCAATGAATACACTAACAAACTCATAAGACAGTATATACCCAAAAAAACAGCTTTTGATACTCTAAATGACGAACAGATTACACAAATTCAACACAAAATTAACCGACGACCAAGAGAAAAACTTAACTTTAAAACTCCTAAAGAAATCTTTTAGCTAAATACCGCTTAGTTTTTGCTCTTGATGGTTGAACCTACGTATCCCCGTTTCAATAATTTCTTCGGGTACTGGCAATAATTTTTTAAAAAAAAGTTTAACCTTACAGGAAGATAAAAAAGACCTTTTAGTCACGTGAAGGCTCTTTTAGACTGGTCTAGCAACTAATACAGTCAATAGTACACAAAAGGAAAAGAAGGACAGGTAAATGGTATCAGAGAAAAAATATAAGGGACTCTCTATTAACTATTTTCTTTGTGTGAGTGCAAGAAAAGTTCCGCACGGAAAAGCACAGTGTATATAGATACATGAGGATTTGAGTACAGGACTGACATCGCAATCGCGGAAAAACTTTCTAACGACATACAGGCAAACAAAGAAGGATTTATATGTGACCCCTATGTGGTCAAAACGGTATTAGTTTACCTGATTCTAAGCCATAATATGGAGGGCTTTCCATCGCCCTGAAAGCCCTCCATCTTTCAACATTGTACTCTCCTATTCCTTCACAACTTTCCTAGTGAGGCTACCTTTTCCTGTGGTTATTTGTAACACATAGATGCCCCTTTTCAGCGATGGTACAGCCACGGAATGATCCGATGTGTCTGTCGCCTCCAGCTCTCCTCTTTTCAAGACTTTTCCATCTATGCCTGACAAGGTGTAGCGGGCATTTCCTTCCACGCCACTGATGTACAACACTGCGCCTGCTGGGTTAGGATATACAGCAATCTCTGTGAACGCTTCAAGCCCTGTGGGTCGTGTCTCATCCACATCCGTCACCTTGATGGTGAGGGCTTGCATGGCCATCTTCTGTTCGGATATGCCGTCATCTGTAGCCGTGATCGTCACTTCGTACATATTATTCATTCCCATATCCGTAGGTAGTTCAAAGTCTGGTGACATGTTGAACGTCAATATGCCTTCGGGAGTGATGGAAAACTGATCTGCATCATCTCCTCCCGTCAGAGTGAAAGTAACCGTCTGTCCCACATCTCCATCCGTGGCAACGATGGTAGTTACCTTCGTAGTGGTGTTTTCTCTATAAGCTATTGTATCGGTAGCTCCTTCTTCGAAAACAGGGACGTGGTCGTTATTTTCATTCACATCCGTCACCGTGATGATGAATTGTTTCACAAGCTCTGGCATTAGTCCATCCACTTGTACCCTCACTGCATAGCTAGCTTTCGTTTCATAATCGGCGGAAGCTTTAAGCTGTAGCTCTTTGTCGTCTGAAATCCTAAAACTAGTATTGTCAGTGTCTCCTTCGCCTGCTACCAATCCATAGGTGTAGATATCACCAACTGCCCCACCATCTGTGGATAACGTACCTACCACGGCATTAGCTCCAGCATTTTCTTCAATGTTTGTGGAAGAAAGGAATATGGCTGTGGGTGCACTACCAGTCTGTACTTGCCCGCCATCAGTAATGACCCAGCTAAAAAACCTGGTCAGATTCTCCCTAGCGGTGACTGCTTCAAATGAGCTATATTTAGAGTCTCCGCCACCGAAATGAACCAAAGGTTGAAGGAATTGGCTATTCGCCCCAGGGGCACCCCAACCCACCAACAACGCATCGTAGTTTGTAGGTGAAAGGGTAACTCCTTTGAACATATCATGCATACTCCTCACCGTTTCTACACGCCACCCGCCTATGCTCTGGTTAAAGGAAATGGCTCCATAGAATGTAGAATCCATATTCGTCACCACGCTGGTATTCCACCTTCCTATATCTTGGTTAAAGGAAGTGGCACCATCGAACATCCTAGACATGTTCGTCAGCACTTCTACATTCCACCTGCTGATGTCGCCGTTGAAGGCAGTGGCTCCCCTGAACATATTTCTCATAGTCGTCACCAATGAGGTATTCCACCCAACTTCTGCGTCGTCGTTGAAGGAATTGAAGGAAGTGGCACCATCGAACATACCTTCCATATCCGTCACCTCTTCTACATTCCACCTGCCTATGTCGCCGTTGGAGGAATTGAAGGAAGTGGCGTAAGCGAACATATGTCTCACCTTCGTCATCGATGCGGTATTCCACCCACCTATGTCACCGTTGAAGGCAGTGGCTCCAGCGAACATACTTTCCATATCCGTCACCGCTTCTACATTCCACCCACCTATAGCTTGATTAAAGGAAGTGGCTCCCCTGAACATACTTCCCATATCCGTCACCGATGCAGTGTTCCACCCGCTGATGTCGCCGTTAAAGGAAGTGACATTAACGAACATATTTCCCATATTCGTCACCAATGCGGTATTCCACCCGCTCATGTTGCCACTGAAGGAAGTGGCATTCTCGAACATATTTCCCATACTCATCACCTGTGCGGTATTCCACCCATCTATGTCTTGGTTAAAGGCAGTGGCTCCAGAGAACATAGAGGACATAGCTGTCACGGTTGCGGTATTCCACCGTCCTATGTCTTGGTTAAAGGAAGAGGCTCCCCTGAACATAGCATGCATATCCGTCACCGATGCGGTATTCCACCCGCCTATGTCACCGTTAAAGACAGTGGCTCCAGAGAACATCCCATTCATATTCGTCACCGCACTCATGTCAGGTGTACCTGCGCTTTCATTCATAGTCAGGTTACTTGCTCCCCAAAAAGCATTACTCATATCTCCGTCTGCATCCCAGTCAGAAGTACCCCACTGTTCTATGGAAGTATATTTCATCCTGTCTACCTGATTATTGATATTTATATCACCTAGGTTTCTAATCCTGATGGTGTGTTCTCCTGCTGTTGGGAAGATATGGGACTGGTTTCCGCTAAGTCCTGTCTTGTCAAAAATTTGGTCATTGTCCCAGTCTATGTCATAATTTGTATCCTCCGTGTAGAACTCAAAGGTCCGGTCGGATGGACTCACACCGGGGTTAGTTGTTATTTTCAGTACAAAGTGGTCCGCTGGGTTCTCAACTTCATCCATCACATCCGTCACCCTAATGGTGAGGGTTTGCGTAGTAGCCATTGGGGGTGTGCCGTCATCTGTAGCGGTGATTATTACTTCGTACATATTATCCGATCCCATATCTGTCGGGTTCTCATAGTCTGGTGCCATGTTGAACCTCAAGGCACCTTTGAAGGCACCTTTGGAAGTGATGGTAGAAGTGATGGTAAACAAGGTCAAATCTGCTCCGCCCGTCAGAGAGAAACTTACCAGCTCTGTCGTATCTGCATCCGTGGCAACAACTGTAGTTACTATCGTAGTGGCATTTTCTGCATAAGCTACTGTAGCGGTAGCTCCTCCTGCAAAAACAGGGGCATGGACGTTAGGCTGTACTCGTCCGCCATCAGTAATGATCCAGCCATCTGAACTCATCATATTTTCCCTAGCGGTGTGTGCTGCATCTGAATCATATTTAGAAGTGCCTGCATGGAAACTAATGCCCCTTAAAAGATTTTGCGCATCCCAACCTACTAAAAGCGCATCGTAGTTGGTAGGTGAAAGTCTAACACCCAGGAACATCCTTTGCATCGGCCATGTCGCTTCTACATTCCACCCGCCTATATCTTGGTCAAAGGAAGTGGCTCTCAAGAACATCTCTCGCATATTTCCCACCTTTGCTGTACTCCACCCGCCTATGTT
The DNA here is from genome assembly GCA_965261215.1 of Ekhidna sp. Classification (GTDB taxonomy): domain Bacteria; phylum Bacteroidota; class Bacteroidia; order Cytophagales; family Cyclobacteriaceae; genus Ekhidna. The sequence goes on along the minus strand of CBDHDT010000193.1, from coordinate 3,981,395 downwards.
CTGATTAAAGGAAGTGGCATAAGAGAACATACCTCGCATAGTCCTCACCGCTTCTACATTCCACCTGCTGATGTCGCCGTTAAAGCGAGTGACGGTCTTTTCCAGTCCTGCAAACATACTTTGCATAGTCGTCACCCTTGCCGTATTCCACCCGCCTATGTCTTGATCAAAGGAATGGGCATTCTGAAACATGGAAGACATATCGGTCACCTGTGCTGTATTCCACCTGCCTATGTCTTGATCAAAGGAACGGGCGTTCTGGAACATAGCACGCATATCCGTCACAGATGCGGTATTCCAGTTTCCTATGTCGCCGTTAAAGGAAATGATGCCACTGAGCCCAGCAAACAAAATAGACATATCCGTCACAGATGACGTATTCCAGTTTCCTATGTCGCCGTTAAAGGAAGTGGCTTCAAAGAACATAGCTTGCATCGTCGTCACAGATGCGGTATTCCACCCGCCTATGTCGCCGTTAAAGGAAAAGGCACCACTGAACATCCGAGCCATATTCGTCACAGCACTCATGTCAGGCGTACCTGCGCTTGAATTCATGGTCAGGTGACTTGCTCCCTGAAAAGCATAACTCATGTCTGCATTCCAGACAGAAGTACCCCACTGTTCTATAGAGGTATATTTTGCCTTGTCTCCCTTATCATTGATGCTTATGTCTTCTAGGTCTTTAAATCTGATGGTGTGTGGTCCTGCTGTGGTGAAGGTATGGGACTGGTCTCCAGAAACGCCTGCACTTTCAAACACTCCGTCATTGTCCCAGTCTATGTCATAACTCACGTCCTCCGTGTAGAAGGTAAAGGATTCGTCGTCAGCTGTAGTTGTTATTGTCAGCACAAAGTGGGCTGGATCTACCGGGGCTGGCACTCCTTCATCCACATCCGTCACCATGACGGTGAGGACTTGCGTAGCAGTCATTGCGGGCATGCCGTCGTCTGTAGCGGTGATCGTGACCAAGTATGTATTTGTTCCCGACGCACTGCCTGGGGTCTCATAGTCTGGTGCGGTATTGAACGTCAATTCGCCTGAGGAAGAAAGGGAAAATAGACCTGCATCCGCTCCGCCCGTCAGCGTGAAAGTAATTGTCTGTCCTTGGTCTGCATCCGTGGCATCGACGGTAGTTACTGGCGCAGTGTCGTTTTCTTCATAAGAAACGCTAGCGGTAGCTCCATTTGCGAAAACTGGGGCATTGGCATTGGTCCCTCCTCCACTCGTCATCTGCGTCACCGTGACGGTGAGGACTTGCGTAGCAGTCATTGCGGGCATGCCGTTGTCTGTGGCGGTGATCGTGACCAAGTATGTATTTGTTCCCAACGTACTGCCTGGGGTCTCATAGTCTGGTGAGGTATTGAACGTCAATTCGCCTGCGGGAGTGATGGAAAATAGACCTGCATCCGCTCCGCCCGTCAGCGTGAAAGTAATTGTCTGTCCTTGGTCTGCATCCGTGGCATCGACGGTAGTTACTGGCGCAGTGTCGTTTTCTTCATAAGAAACGCTAGCGGTAGCTCCATTTGCGAAAACTGGGGCATTGGCATTTGTCCCTCCTCCACTCGTCATCTGCGTCACCATAACGGTGAGGGTTTGCGTAGCCATCTTCACGGGCATGCCGTCATCTGTAGCGGTGATCGTTACTTCGTAAATATTATCCATTCCCATATCTACTGGATTCTCATAGTCTGGTGAGGTATTGAATGTCAATACGCCTGCGGGAATGATGGAAAATAGACCCCCATCATCTCCTGACAAAGCTAAAGTAATCGTCTGTCCTTGGTCTGCATCCGTGACCTCGACGGTAGTTACTTCCGTCGTGCCGTTTTCTTCATAAGAAACGCTAGCGGTGGCTCCATTCGCGAAAACTGGGGCATTGGCATTGGTCCCTCCTCCACTCGTCATCTGCATCACTGTAATGGTGATCGTTGCCGTGCCACTTAGGGAGGGTCTTCCTGTATCTGTAACGGTCACCTCGAGCGAATAGGATGGGGTGGTTGCATGATTCAACGCACCAGCAACTGTGATCACTCCTGTGGTGGAGTGGATAGCAAATGCATTCAACGTGTTACCACTTGTGATGGCATAGGTTAAGGTTGCTGTAGCACCTGGGTCTGGGTCTGTGCCGACCACTGTGCCGACCTCTGTGCCACTTCCACTATTTTCTGCTACTACAAATGTAGTATCGCTGGCAGTCGGTGCTTCGTTTACATCATCTATAAAGATATTGAATCCTTTTGAAAAATCGTGGGTCCCGTCGCTTACATTTATCCGTACTTGGTAAAAGAATTTTGCTTCTCTGTCAGCGGAAGCGGTAAGCCTCAAGCTTGTTCCTACAATATTAAAACTCCCATTGTTAGTATCTCCCGTACCGCCCACCAATGTGTACTCATACGTTCCTCCTCTATCGGTATTTGATAGCATCCCCACCACGGTATTGGGAGCCTCATTTTCTGCAATACGCTCGGAAGAAAGGAAAATGTCTGTGGGTGCCTGATTCATCGTTATCACACTCAGACCTCCATCGGTAATAGTCCAGCCATCACCACCTGCACTGATCATGTTTGTCATGTTTGCCCTAGCAGCTTGTGCTTCCGCACTTGCATAGGAAGACCCTCCTCCGTGGAAAGCAATCCCAGGTTGAAGGGTTTGTCTGTTCCAGCCCACCAAAAGCGCATCGTAGTTTTCAAGTGATAGGGTAGCAACTGAGAACATACCCGTCATATCCGTCACCGCTTCCACATTCCAGCCACCTACGTCTTGGTCAAAGGGAGAGATGACATTGAAACCACCAAACATAAGTTGCATAGTCGTCACAGATGCGGTATTCCAGTCTCCTATGTCTTGGTCAAAGGAAGTGGCTCCGTAAAACATACCTAGCATATTTCCCACCTTTGCTGTATTCCACCCGCCTATGTCCCGATTAAAGGAAGTGGTCCCCTGAAACATACTTTGCATAGTCGTCACCGAGGCGGTATTCCAGTCTCCTATGTCCTGAGTAAAGGAAGTGGCATTATGTAACATCGCTCGCATACCTATCACGGATGAGGTATTCCACCCGCTGATGTCGCCGTTAAAGGAAGCGGCGTTAGAGAACAGATAAGACATATCCGTCACCGAGGCAGTATTCCACCCGCTGACATCGCCGTTAAAGGCAGTGGCATCCCTGAACATCCTTAGCATACTCGTCACCGAACTCATGTTAGGTGTACCTGCGTTTGCATTCATCGTCAGGTTACTTGCTCCATAAAAAGCACTATCCATATCCGCATTCCAGACAGCGGTACCCCACTGTTCTATGGAAGTATATTTTAACTTGTCCGCCCGATTATTGATATAGACATCATCCAAGTCTTTAAATCTGATCTCGTGGACTCCTGCGCTGGCGAAGGTATGGAGAACATCTCCTGTGCTGACTGCCTCAAAAGCACTACCTTCTCCCCAGTCCACCATATAATCCATGTCTTCGCTATAAAAAGTAAAGGTGGCATCGGCAGTGTTAGTGCCAGGATTGGTTGTTATTTTCAGTACAAAGTCGTCGGATGGACTTGCTACTACTTCATCCACATTCGTCACCATAACGGTGAGGGCTTGCGTAGCCATCTTCACGGGCATGCCGTCATCTGTAGCGGTGATCGTTACTTCGTAAATATTATCCATTCCCATATCTACTGGATTCTCATAGTCTGGTGAGGTATTGAATGTCAATACGCCTGCGGGAATGATGGAAAATAGACCCCCATCATCTCCTGACAAAGCTAAAGTAATCGTCTGTCCTTGGTCTGCATCCGTGACCTCGACGGTAGTTACTTCCGTCGTGCCGTTTTCTTCATAAGAAACGCTAGCGGTGGCTCCATTCGCGAAAACTGGGGCATTGGCATTGGTCCCTCCTCCACTCGTCATCTGCATCACTGTAATGGTGATCGTTGCCGTGCCACTTAGGGAGGGTCTTCCTGTATCTGTAACGGTCACCTCGAGCGAATAGGATGGGGTGGTTGCATGATTCAACGCACCAGCAACTGTGATCACTCCTGTGGTGGAGTGGATAGCAAATGCATTCAACGTGTTACCACTTGTGATGGCATAGGTTAAGGTTGCTGTAGCACCTGGGTCTGGGTCTGTGCCGACCACTGTGCCGACCTCTGTGCCACTTCCACTATTTTCTGCTACTACAAATGTAGTATCGCTGGCAGTCGGTGCTTCGTTTACATCATCTATAAAGATATTGAATCCTTTTGAAAAATCGTGGGTCCCGTCGCTTACATTTATCCGTACTTGGTAAAAGAATTTTGCTTCTCTGTCAGCGGAAGCGGTAAGCCTCAGGCTTGTTCCTACAATATTAAAACTCCCATTGTTAGTATCTCCCTGACCGCCCACCAATGAGTAGGTATACGTTCCCCCTCTATCGGTATTTGATAGCATCCCCACCACGGTATTGGGAGCCTCATTTTCTGCAATACGCTCGGAAGAAAGGAAAATGTCTGTGGGTGCCTGATTCATCGTTATCACACTCAGACCTCCATCGGTAATAGTCCAGCCATCACCACCTGCACTGATCATGTTTGTCATGTTTGCCCTAGCAGCTTGTGCTTCCGCACTTGCATAGGAAGACCCTCCTCCGTGGAAAGCAATCCCAGGTTGAAGGGTTTGTCTGTTCCAGCCCACCAAAAGCGCATCGTAGTTTTCAAGTGATAGGGTAGCAACTGAGAACATACCCGTCATATCCGTCACCGCTTCCACATTCCAGCCACCTACGTCTTGGTCAAAGGGAGAGATGACATTGAAACCACCAAACATAAGTTGCATAGTCGTCACAGATGCGGTATTCCAGTCTCCTATGTCTTGGTCAAAGGAAGTGGCTCCGTAAAACATACCTAGCATATTTCCCACCTTTGCTGTATTCCACCCGCCTATGTCCCGATTAAAGGAAGTGGTCCCCTGAAACATACTTTGCATAGTCGTCACCGAGGCGGTATTCCAGTCTCCTATGTCCTGAGTAAAGGAAGTGGCATTATGTAACATCGCTCGCATACCTATCACGGATGAGGTATTCCACCCGCTGATGTCGCCGTTAAAGGAAGCGGCGTTAGAGAACAGATAAGACATATCCGTCACCGAGGCAGTATTCCACCCGCTGACATCGCCGTTAAAGGCAGTGGCATCCCTGAACATCCTTAGCATACTCGTCACCGAACTCATGTTAGGTGTACCTGCGTTTGCATTCATCGTCAGGTTACTTGCTCCATAAAAAGCACTATCCATATCCGCATTCCAGACAGCGGTACCCCACTGTTCTATGGAAGTATATTTTAACTTGTCCGCCCGATTATTGATATAGACATCATCCAAGTCTTTAAATCTGATCTCGTGGACTCCTGCGCTGGCGAAGGTATGGAGAACATCTCCTGTCCTGACTGCCTCAAAAGCACTACCTTCTCCCCAGTCCACCATATAATCCATGTCTTCGCTATAAAAAGTAAAGGTGGCATCGGCAGTGTTAGTGCCAGGATTGGTTGTTATTTTCAGTACAAAGTCGTCGGATGGACTTGCTGCTACTTCATCCACATTCGTCACCATGACGGTGAGGGCTTGCGTAGCAGCCATTGGGGGTGTGCCGTTGTCTGTGGCGGTGATCGTGACCAAGTATGTATTTGTTCCCAACGCACTGCCTGGGGCCTCATAGTCTGGTGAGGTATTGAACGTCAATTCGCCTGAGGAAGAAAGGGAAAACAGAGTCGCATCATCTCCCGTCAGCGTTAAAGTAACCGTCTGTCCTTGGTCTGCATCCGTGGCATCGACGGTAGTTACTGCCGTCGTGCCGTTTTCTGCATAAGTTACCGTAGCGGTGGCTCCATTTGCGAAAACAGGGGCATTGGCATTAGCATTAGCCTGTACTGCTCGCCCGCCATCCGAAACCCTCCACTGGTGACCACCCCTAAAAGCAAAAGCATTCATATTAGTCCTAGCGGTGTGTGCTACGTCTGAGCTATATTGAGAAGCTCCCCCGTTGAAAGTGACATTCCCTAGAAGGTTTTGTCTGTTCCAGCCCACCAAAAGCGAATCGTAGTTCGCAATTGAAAGTGTAACGCCTGAGAACATATCAGACGCATTTCCCACCGCTTCTACATTCCACCCGCCTATGTCTTGGTCAAAGGAAGTGGCTCCTTCGAACATAGAACCCATAGTCCTCACCGATGCTGTATTCCACCCGCCTATGTTCTGGTTAAAGGAAGTGGCTCCTTCGAACATAGAAGACATACTCGTCACCGATGCGGTATTCCACCCGCCTATGTCGCCACTGAAGGAAGTGGCACCCGTAAACATCTGGAACATAGTCGTCACAGCACCCATCTTAGGTGTACCTGCATTTGCATTCATCGTCAGGTTACTTGCTCCCTTAAAAGCACCATTCATCGCTCCATTCCAAGCGGAGGCACCCCACTGCTCTATGGAGGTATATTTTAATGTATCTGCCTGACCATTGATATAGACATTATTCAGGTTTCTAAATCTGATGGTTTTCTCCCCTGCTGAAGCGAAGGTATGGGGAGCATTTCCTGTTGTGATCTGAACAAAATCGTTGCCTTCTCCCCAGTCCACCATATAATCCATGTCTTGGCTATAAAAATTAAAGGCGACATCGGCAGTGTTAGTGCCAGCGGTGGTTGTTATTTTCAGTACAAAGTCGTCGGATGGACTTGCTGGTACTTCATCCACATTCGTCACGGTGACGGTGAGGGCTTGCGTAGCAGCCATTGGGGGTGTGCCGTTGTCTGTGGCGGTGATCGTGACCAAGTATGTATTTGTTCCCAACGCACTGCCTGGGGCCTCATAGTCTGGTGAGGTATTGAACGTCAATTCGCCTGCGGGAGTGATGGAAAACAGAGTCGCATCATCTCCCGTCAGCGTTAAAGTAACCGTCTGTCCTTGGTCTGCATCCGTGGCATCGACGGTAGTTACTTCCGTCGTGCCGTTTTCTGCATAAGTTACCGTAGCGGTGGCTCCATTTGCGAAAACTGGGGCATGGACGTTAGGCTGTACTGCTCGTCCGCCATCCGAAACCCTCCACTGGTGACCACCCCTAAAAGCAAAAGCATTCATATTAGTCCTAGCGGTGTGTGCTACGTCTGAGCTATATTGAGAAGCTCCCCCGTTGAAAGTGACATTCCCTAGAAGGTTTTGTCTGTTCCAGCCCACCAAAAGCGAATCGTAGTTCGCAATTGAAAGTGTAACGCCTGAGAACATATCAGACGCATTTCCCACCGCTTCTACATTCCACCCGCCTATGTCTTGGTCAAAGGAAGTGGCTCCTTCGAACATAGAACCCATAGTCCTCACCGATGCTGTATTCCACCCGCCTATGTTCTGGTTAAAGGAAGTGGCTCCTTCGAACATAGAAGACATACTCGTCACCGATGCGGTATTCCACCCGCCTATGTCGCCACTGAAGGAAGTGGCACCCGTAAACATCTGGAACATAGTCGTCACAGCACCCATAACTGGCGTGCCTGCATTTGCATTCATCGTCAGGTTACTTGCTCCCTTAAAAGCACCATTCATCGCTCCATTCCAAGCGGAGGCACCCCACTGCTCTATGGAGGTATATTTTAATGTATCTGCCTGACCATTGATATAGACATTATTCAGGTTTCTAAATCTGATGGTTTTCTCCCCTGCTGAAGCGAAGGTATGGGGAGCATTTCCTGTTGTGATCTGAACAAAATCGTTGCCTTCTCCCCAGTCCACCATATAATCCAGGTCTTGGCTATAAAAATTAAAGGCGACATCGGCAGTGTTAGTGCCAGGATTGGTTGTTATTTTCAGTACAAAGTCGTCGGATGGACTTGCTGCTACCACCGTAACGGTGAGGGCTTGCGCAGCAGTCATTGGGGGTGTGCCGTCATCTGTAGCGGTGATCGTGACCAAGTATGTATTTGTTCCCGACGCACTGCCTGGGACCTCATAGTCTGGTGAGGTATTGAACGTCAATTCGCCTGCGGGAGTGATGGAAAATAGACTCGCATCCGCTCCCGACAGCGTGAAAGAAATCGTCTGTCCTTGGTCTGCATCCGTGGCATCGACGGTAGTTACTTCCGTCGTGCCGTGTTCTGTATAAGGAACGCTAGCGGTAGCTCCATTTGCGAAAACTGGGGCATGGACGTTAGGCTGTACTGCTCGTCCGCCATCCGAAACCCTCCACTGGTGACCACCCCTAAAACCAAAAGCATTCATATTAGTCCTAGCGGTGAGTGCTATCGCTGAGCTATATTGAGAAGCTCCCCCGTTGAAAGTGACATTCTGTTGAAGGTTTTGTCTGTTCCAGCCCACCAAAAGCGAATCGTAGTTTGCAATTGAAAGTGTAACGCCTGAGAACATATCAGAGGCATCTCTCACCGCTTCTACATTCCACCCGCCTATGGACTGGTCAAAGGAAGTGGCTCCAGAGAACATAGAAGACATACTCGTCACCGATGCGGTATTCCACCCGCCTATGTTCTGGTTAAAGGAAGTGGCTCCAGAGAACATAGTACTCATATGCCTCACCGCTGAGGTATTCCAGTTTCCTATGTCGCCGTCGAAGGACGTAGCACCCGTAAACATCTGGAACATAGTCGTCACGGCTGAAGTATTCCAGTTGCCTATGTTCTGGTCAAAGGAAGCGACTCCATTGAACATATTGTCCATCAGCGTCACAGATGCGGTATTCCACCCGCTGATGTCGCCGTTAAAAGAAGTGGCTCCATTGAACATCTTTGTCATCAGCGTCACCAATGAGGTATTCCACCCGTTTATGTCTTGGTTAAAGGCAGTGGCTCCATTGAACATCTCGACCATATCTGTCACAGATGCGGTATTCCACCCGTTTATGTCTTGGTTAAAGGCAGTGGCTCCATTGAACATCTTTGTCATCAGCGTCACCAATGAGGTATTCCACCCGCCTATGTTGCCGTTGAAGGACGTGGCTCCATTGAACATCTCGAGCATATCTGTCACAGATGCGGTATTCCACCCGCTGATGTCGCCGTTAAAGGAAGTGGCTCCTAAGAACATCTTTTTCATCTGCGTCACAGATGAGGTATTCCACCCGCTTAGGTCGCCGTTAAAGGAAGTGGCATCCCTGAACATATTTTTCATCTGCGTCACAGCACCCATAACTGGCGTGCCTGCGTCTGCATTCATGCTCAGGTTACTTGCTCCCCAAAAAGCCTTACTCATGTCTGCATTCCAGACAGAAGTACCCCACTGTTCTATGGAAGTATATTTTAACTTGTCCGCCCGATTATTGATATAGACATCATTCAGATTTCTAAACCTGATGGTGTGTGGTCCTGCTGTGGTGAAGGTATGGCGGGGAGCATTTCCAGAAACGCCTGTTGTATCAAACATTCCGTTATTGTCCCAGTCTATGTCATAATTTGTGTCTTGGCTATAAAAATCAAAAGATTCGTTGGCAGCTGTAGTTGTTACTGTCAGCACAAAGTCGTCGGACTGAGCTGAAGGTCTTTGATGCCCTACTACTTCATTCACATCCGTCACGGTGACGGTGAGGGTTTGCGTAGCAGTCATCGCGGGTGTGCCGTCGTCTGTGGCGGTGACGGTGACCGAGTATGTATTTGATCCCGACGTACTGCCTGGGGTCTCATAGTCTGGTGCGGTATTGAATGTCAATTCGCCGGAGGAAGAAAGGGAAAACAGAGCCGCATCATCTCCCGACAGGGTGAGCGTGACCGTCTGACCCGTATCTGCATCGGTGGCGGTAACCGTAGTTACTGCAGTTTGATTTTCTGCTACAGCTACTGTGGCTGTAGAGCCTCCTCCATTTGAAGTAATGACCGGTGCTACGCCCGCGACAACCGGGGCACTATTTTCAGTCCTCACATTCGTCACGGCGATGGTGAATGATTTTTCAACCGCTGGCATGACCCCATCCACTTTTAGCCTGATGGCATAGGTAGTTTTTGTTTCATAATCGGCGGAGGCGATAAGCTGTAGTGCAGTGCCTGAAATCCTGAAACTACTGTTGTCAGTAGCTCCTGCGCCTGTTGCCAAGGCATAGGTATAGCTAGCAGCCCCCCCATTTGTGGATAGCATGCCTACCATGGCATTGGCTCCAGCATTTTCTGCAATGCTGGTGGAAGAGAGAAATATTCCATCCGATGTGGGTGTACTGGTAGCAGTAATCCGTCCGCCATCACGGAGCGTCCACATATCTGAAGTCTTCATATTTTCTCTAGCGGTGTGTGCCGCATCTGATTTGTATCTAGTGTTATCTCCTATGAAGACAGAGAATCCCATTGGAAGGTCTTGTCTGTTCCATCCCACCAACAATGAATCGTAGTTTGTAGGTGAAAGGGGAACGCTGGTGCCAAATAGCGTACCTATACTTGTCACCGATTCTACATTCCAATCTCCTATGTCTTGGTTAAAGGAAGCGGCACCAGAGAAAATCCAAGTCATATCCGTCACCTGTGCTGTATTCCACCTGCCTATGTCTTGGTTAAAGGAAGCGGCTCCTTTGAACATCTGTCGCATAGTCGTCACCGATGCGGTATTCCACCCGCTTATGTCGCCGTTAAAGGAAGTGGCATTCTGGAACATAAACTGCATATTCGTCAACAATACCGTATTCCAGTCCCCTATGTCGCCGTTAAAGGAAGTGGCTCCATCGAACATATTGTTCATCTGCGTCACAGATGAGGTATTCCACCTGCCTATGTCTTGGTTGAAGTCAGTGGCATTCTGGAACATAGAAATCATCCTCGTCACCTTTGCTGTATTCCAGTCCCCTATGTCGCCGTTAAAGGAAGTGGCACCATTGAACACATAATCCATCGCCGTCACCGCTTCTACATTCCAGCCACTCATGTTACTGTTAAAGGCAGTGGCATTCCGGAACATAGAACTCATCCCCGTCACCGATGCGGTATTCCACCCGCTTAGGTCGCCGTTAAAGGAAGTGGCACCAGCGAACATATAAGCCATCGCCGTCACCGCTTCTACATTCCAGCCACTCACGTCACCGTTAAAGGCAGTGGCATTCTGGAACATAGCATACATATTCGTCACCTTTGCTGTATTCCACCCGCTTAGGTCGCCGTTAAAGGAAGTGGCACCGTCGAACATATTTCTCATATCCCTCACACGACTCATGTCAGGCGTACCTGCGCTTGAGTTCATGGTCAGGTTACTTGCTCCCTGAAAAACATTCAACATATCTAAAGCCCAAACAGCGGTACCCCACTGTTCTATGGAGGTATATTTTTCCTTGCCTGCTTGGTCATTGATATAGATCTCATTCAGGTTTCTAAACTTGATGGTTTTCACTCCTGCTGTGGCGAAGGTATGGGAAGCATCCCCTGTTGTGACCTGCTCAAAACCGCTACTTTCTCCCCAGTCCACCATATAATCCATGTCTCTGCTATAAAAAGTAAAGGTGGTATCGCTAGCGTTAGTGCCAGCGGTGGTTGTTATTTTCAGGACAAAGTCGTCTGATGCAGTCTGCGCCTGCACCGTGGCGGGCATCACCGCGAGGAAGGAGGCAACGATCAGGGCAACGATGGAGGAGGACCTCACGCTACCAAAAGGAGAGAGGCGGAGGAGGCAACTTTTAACTGCATCCAAATTCGCAACTTTGTCAAGAGAAAGTAAAGTTTTCATACACGTTTTCATATCAGGGTTTATTTAAAAATTGAGTACTTCATCTACTATTATCAGGGGCAAGTGTACGTGCCCATCGGGACTTCTGCAAGTTTTTTTTAATATTTTTTTAATATTTTTTTCAGGAGTGCTTTTTTTTCACGCTGTTCAGACCCATTGGAGAGCAAAAAATCAACGTGAGAGGGCAAAAAACTCACATTTTTACAAAAAACAGGCTCGGTGTTACCTTTTGCAACGATTTATTTTTTTTTTGTGAGTACACGGAAGTTCCGCACGGAAAACCGAAATGTGTACAGCATATATGAGGACTTGGGTACGGGACTGACACGGCAACCGCGGAAAAAGACAGCTATATATATAGGTACCCTTTGCTCAAAAAGAGGTACTCATGAATTCGTTGGTTCCTTTCTCTATGGGGGTGCCAAGTCGTGGAGGTGCCCCGTGCTATGGCTCTGGCTCCATTAGCGTGTTAAGAATTTTTTGAGCTGCGTGTGCTATAACTGTCCCGGGACCAAAAATGTCCGTGACTCCTGCTTTAAAAAGGGTTTCACGATCAGCTTCAGGGATAATCCCTCCTGCAACGACTAAAATATCTGGTCTTCCTATCTTTCTTAATTCCTGCATGAGTTCAGGGATTAACGTTTTATGTCCGCCTGCCAATGAGGAAGCTCCCACTATGTGTACGTCATTTTCTGCTGCCTGTCTGGCTACTTCTTCAGGGGTTTGGAATAATGGTCCTATATCTACATCAAAGCCAATATCTGCGAATGAAGTGGCTATCACCTTTGCTCCCCTGTCATGCCCGTCTTGTCCCATTTTCGCAATCATAATTCGGGGTCTTCTTCCGTCAAATTTTTCGAATTGATTAGAAAGGGCCAGGGCTTTTTTGAATGCTTCATTATTTTTGACTGTTGAGGAGTACACACCCGATAGTGTTCTGTTTGTAGCTTGAAATCTGCCAAAAGCATTTTCCAGTGCATCGGAGATTTCTCCCAGCGTCGCTCTTTTTCTGGTAGCGTCTATGGTCAGCTCAAGCAAATTTTCTTGGGTTAATGCGCCTTTTTCAAGGTTTTTCAGTGATCCCTGCACGCTGCGTTCATCCCTGTCTCTTTTAACCTGAAGGATTCTTTTTACTTGCTTCTTTCTCACCTGGTCATTGTCAACTTTGAGAATATCAATCTCTGTGTCAACGTCAGTTTGAAATTTATTGACTCCAATGATGGATTTCTCTCCGGTATCAATTCTCGCCTGTTTTTGAGTTGCGGCTTCCTCTATTTTCATTTTGGGATACCCCTGTTCAATGGCTTTTGCCATTCCGCCCATTTGCTCTATCTCTTGGATGATCTGCCAGCTTTTTACCATAAGGTCCTCGGTTAGTTTTTCAACATACTGCGAACCTCCCAATGGGTCTACTACTTTAGTTACATTGGTCTCCTTTTGTAAGTACAATTGAGTATTTCTTGCGATTTTTGCTGAAAAGTCTGTAGGCAAAGCCATGGCTTCATCCAGTGCATTTGTATGAAGAGATTGCGTGTGTCCAAGGACGGCAGCCAATGCTTCTATAGTGGTTCTGGTCACATTATTGAAAGGATCCTGAGCAGTGAGGCTATAACCGGAAGTTTGACTATGCGTCCTCAACGCCATGGATTTTTCATTTTTCGGGTTGAAATCTTTAATTATGTTTGCCCAGATGACTCTGGCAGCCCTCATCTTGGCTATTTCGGTAAAAAAATGCATGCCGATTCCCCAAAAAAAGGAAAGACGTGGGGCAAATGCGTCAATGTTAATACCAGCTTCTATTCCTTTTCTTACATACTCCAGGCCGTCAGCTAGCGTGAAGGCTAGTTCCAGTTCCGCTGTTGCGCCAGCTTCGTGCATATGATACCCACTGATGCTAATGGAATTGAATTTAGGCATGTGCCTAGAAGTGAAAGCGAATATATCGGCAATAATTCTCATAGATGGTTCGGGTGGATAGATGTAGGTGTTCCTGACCATAAATTCTTTAAGGATATCATTTTGAATGGTCCCCGTCAGGCTACTCATAGGAATTCCCTGCTCTTCAGCCGCTACTATATAAAAGGCTAAAACTGGAAGGACTGCACCATTCATGGTCATCGAAACGGACATTTGATCTAAAGGGATTTGATCAAACAGTATCTTCATATCTTCGATGGAATCGATAGCCACTCCAGCGTTTCCTACATCACCTTTTACTCTGGGATTATTACTGTCATATCCCCGATGTGTTGCTAAGTCAAAAGCCACTGATAGTCCTTTTTGTCCGGAGGCCAGATTTCTTTTATAAAATGCGTTGGATTCTTCCGCAGTACTGAAGCCAGCATATTGTCTGATGGTCCAAGGACGAGAAGCGTACATAGTGGCGTATGGACCTCTAAGAAACGGCGGGGTGCCTGCGGAAAAACCTGATTGAAGAAATCTCTTGGACATTACTTGGTATTTAGTCTACTCTTGCATGCTTGGATGATTTTATGCGTAAGTACCTCTATGTAGTACGAGCCATTGCATTGACCGGCATATTGAGAGATGCCAGATTCTTCTCTTATCAAATTGCCAACGTTTCTACTAATTCTGGAACTACCACTTGCGGTAGAAAACATAATAGAATTGGTACTTCCTAGAATACTCGCCAAACCAGCTGTTGCATTCAAAAACCATTGATGATCTTGCTGTGGGTGCAGTGCTGTGGATGTGTGGATTTGAATGGAGAAAGGATCTTTTTTTAGTTGGTCATAAATAAGAAATCTGAGTGCCCTTAGTGATGCAATTTCAAGGAAAAAATCATTAGTGGCTATCCGAAAAATATGTTGTTCCGAATCTAGGCTATCAATTGTGTCCGTAATCGAGTCGACCTGAGATTCAGACGTGCATGTGTAAACTGTGTTATTTTTTTTTGAGAGAATAAATCCAGATAGCTTATTCTTAAGTTCAACCTCATTGATCTGATTCTCCTGACTAATGACTGATATGTCACAGATATCCATCTGAATATTTTGTAGTACAACATCAAAGTTTACCGCCTCTTTCTTTACATGAAACATGATACCATCACACCCGCCTTGCAATGCTTCCACGGCTTTTTCATTTGCTAATTTTTCATTGTCGACAGCTATTTCTTCATAGAGCTTCCAGTTGAATGGCTTAAGATTTTTGAAGAATTTTGTGAGCTCTTCAAGGTCATCCAAATCACTGGCATCATGGTAAGCTCCTATTTCAATAGCACCATCAATTTTCCAGTTTAGAGCCCTGTTGGGATCTTCACCTTTTAATTGATTTTTTGCTAAAAAAGTCCACTCTGATTTTGAGGTATCGGAAAACATTTTAACGTCTAATTCTTTCAAAATTAAAAGTGAGTTACATTGACGCACGAAGTTAGACCAGAAATACTTTGTTAAGAAAAATTGCACTTTTCAAAGAAAAAATTATTAAAAACCCTCCCTGTTTGGTCTATACCTATTTTTCAAAAAGTCAAGGGGGAAAAGCATTTTTTTAAGATTTTTTTTTAAATCACATTTGATATTCTTCTGCTCGAAGGATCAGTAGAAAGCCTTTAAATTAAATCACAATAAAACGACTAAAAAATGCACGATCTAGTATGGAAAAACTGTCTTAATTATATATCTGACCGGATTTCTGCTCAAAGCTATAAGACATGGTTTGAGCCCATAAAGCCCTTAAAAACAGAAGGTAACGTACTTACAATTCAAGTACCAAGTCAATTTTTTTACGAATGGATTGAAGCGCATTATGTTCAGGTGATAAAGCAGGCAATCGCAAAAGAAATAGGCACAGATGCCAGATTGGAATATTCTGTTGTCGTAAAAGAGGAAAATAAGACGGATTCTAATCCTCCTGTGGTTGCTATGAGTGTTCTTCCTAGCAGGGATAAACTCTTGAAAAAATCATCTGATCGAGCGTTTTTGGATGAGTTAGCATCTGATTGTTCTTTAAATCCAACCTATCTCTTTGATAGTTATATTGAAGGAGATTGTAACCGTCTGGCAAGATCTGCAGGATTTGCTGTAGCTCAAAAACCTGGGGGTACATCTTTTAATCCGCTCATGATCCATGGAGGTGTAGGTCTGGGAAAAACTCACCTGGTGCAGGCAATAGGAAATGAGGTAAGAAAAAAAGACTCCTCCAAAAAAATCATTTATGTAGCGTCAGAAAAATTCACAAACCAGTTTATTGATTCCCTGAGAAATAATAATCTCCAGCATTTTATCTCATATTACAGGGGAGTAGATGTTCTTATCCTTGATGATGTCCAGTTCCTGAAAGAAAAAGAGAAGACGCAAGAAATTTTCTTTCACATATTCAACCATCTTCACCTGTCTGGAAAGCAGATTATAATGACCAGTGACTGTGTTCCAAGCGACCTTCAAGGATTACAAGAGAGGTTGCTTTCGCGATTTAAATGGGGGCTTACCGCGAGCCTTCAGCAACCCTCATTCGAAATGAAAACGGCTATTATTCAAAATAAGATACATGAAGATGGAATTGATCTTCCTGAACAGGTATTAGAATACATTGCGTACTCCGTTGATACGAATATTCGTGAACTGGAAGGCGTGATTGTGTCTTTGATTGCCCATGCGTCTTTGACGAGGGTGGATATTGATCTTGAGTTAGCCAAAGAAGTGTTGAAAAATGTTGTTAGAGAAGATGATTCCGAAGTGGGGATTGATTATATCCAAAAGATCGTGTCTGATTATTTTCATGTGGATCAAGATGACCTGAAGGCCAAAATCAGAAAAAAAGAAATAGTTATTGCACGTCAGGTGGCTATGTATTTTTCTAAAGATCATACCAGTCATTCATTAAAGTCTATTGGCTATCACTTTGGTGGTCGAGATCATAGCACGGTAATTCATGCACTCCGATCTGTAGGCGACATGATGGATACCGATGCGAAATTTCGTCACTCTGTAGACGAATTGAAGAAAAAGTTCAAAATGAGGACTATCTAACGCCTGAAGGGATAGTACACCTTTCTTCCTCTTTTATTAATTCCAACAATATCAAATCTTCCTCTTATACCCTCAAGGATATTAACTAATTCTTGGGGGTCATCTATTTCTTTGCTGTTGATGTGGGTAATAATGAATCCTTCAGGAATAGACAATGCAGCAAACAAACCGGCTGTTCTACAATCGATAACTTTCACTCCTCCCGATATGCCCAGAAGGTCGCTCTCTACCTTAGAGACACTCTCCAACATAACTCCCAACTTATCCGAAGTGTAAATATTTCTCTTGATGACACCAGTGGTGCCTTCTCTATTCGTTAATATTAATTTTTTGTTTGTTCTTTTCCCATTCCTTTCTACCCACAGATTTAATTCGTCACCAGGATAGCTATTTGCAATATATTCCTCCAGACCTGCTTTACTTTTTACCTGAAAATCATTTACTTTTCGTAAAAGATCACCCTTTTTCAATCCAGATTTATCGGAAGCCCCAGACCTTATAACGTCAGAGACAATTACCCCATCCAAATCTGTTATCTCTAGTCTTTCTGCAATTTCGCTATCAATATCTATAAACTCAGCACCTACAAATGCTTTTTGAACTTCTCCATATTTGACTATGTCATTGAATACCTTGCTCACGATATTGACGGGAATAGCAAACCCATATCCAGCATACGAACCTGTTCTAGAGAGTATAGCTGTATTTATACCGATTAATTCTCCTTTGGAATTAACCAGAGCACCTCCACTATTTCCTGGGTTGATGGCAGCATCAGTCTGAATGAAACTTTCTATGGGAAATTTTTCTCTTAGAAGATTGATATTTCGCCCTTTGGCACTCACAATGCCAGCAGTGACAGTGGAGGTCAGGTTAAAAGGATTGCCCACTGCTAACACCCACTCACCGACACGTACATTTTGTGAATTGCCGATCTCTATTTTTGGCAATTCATCTGTGTCAATCTTAATCACCGCCAGATCACTACTCGGATCCACCCCAATCAGCTCTGCGGAGTAACTTTTTTTTCCAGCAATCACGGTTATTTCATCTGCATTGTCAATAACATGATTGTTGGTAACTATGTAACCATCACTTGCAAATACAACTCCAGATCCACTGCCTGTGCGTTGTGAAGAACGTGGCTCAAAAAACCAATCCATCCAACCTCCAGTGCTGTATTCGTATTCACTCAGGGTTTGAATAAATACGACACTGGAAGTACTCTTCTGAGAAGCGTCTACAAAGTTTTCATTGAGAATGGAGGTTCCAACAGGGGCATGGGTTACCGCTGATTCAAAATAGTGAGATTGATCCATGTGAGACGTAGCGAACACTTTGTGGATTTCACTATCTGGCTCGCTGAGTAGACTTGGGATAAGAACTGCACCCAATGCGCCACCAATAAAGCCTATGATTACTGTTTTGATTGATCCTTTCATATCACGAGTAAAATTGTTTTGAACTAAAACTGCAAATCTCACAAAAATGATTCCAGAGAAGTGTTAAAAAGTGTAAATAATTGATCAAATGGATTTTGTGACTATTCAAACTAGATTTGCCTGCTGTCCGTGAAAAAAAGAATTGCAATACTTGGATCCACGGGTTCCATCGGAACCCAAGCATTAGATGTTATCAGGAGACATCCGGAAAAATTTGAAGTAGAAGTACTAACTGCTCAAAACAATGCAGATCTTTTGATTGAGCAATCTATTAAATTCCAACCTAATTGCGTTGCGATAGCCAATGATACACTCTATCGGAAAGTAGCCGAAGAACTGAGTGGTTATGACATCAAGGTGTATGCGGGAGAAAAAGTACTTAGCTCTGTCATGGAGATGGAGACCATTGATATGGTCTTGACTGCTCTAGTGGGATATTCTGGGTTACTGCCTACACTCAAGGCAATTGAAACAGGTAAAGCGATTGCTCTTGCGAATAAGGAAACGCTTGTTGTGGCTGGTGAATTAATTACAAAACGTGCTCGCGAAAAGGGAGTGCATATTTTGCCAGTAGACTCCGAGCATTCTGCTATTTTCCAATGCATCGTCGGAGAGTTCCATAATCCTATTGAAAAAATATTACTAACAGCGTCTGGAGGACCTTTTAGAGGAAAAACGAAGGACCAGCTTTCATATGTAACAAAAGCACAGGCACTGAAACACCCAAATTGGAATATGGGAGCTAAGATCACAATAGATTCCGCTACCATGATGAATAAGGGGTTCGAAGTAATTGAAGCAAAATGGTTGTTTGGGGTGGAGCTTGATCAAATTGAGGTAGTCGTTCACCCTCAATCAATTATTCACTCCATGGTTCAGTTTCAGGATAGCTCAATGAAAGCACAACTTGGATTACCTGATATGCGTATCCCTATTCAGTTCGCATTGAGCTATCCCGAAAGATTAAAAGCAGAGTATCCCAGATTTAATTTTTTGAATTACCCTGAGTTGACTTTTGAGAAACCCGATAGGACTACTTTTAAGAACCTAGGATTAGCTTTTGATGTGGCAGAGAAAGGTGGAAATCAACCATGTATTTTAAACGCGGCAAACGAAATTGCTGTTCACGGGTTCTTGGAAGAAAAGATAGGGTTTCTTGAAATTTCCGATGTGATAGAAAACTGCCTGCAAAAGGTGAGCTACATTCGCACTCCAGTTTTAGAAGATTTTGTAGCATCAGATAAAGAAACAAGAGCGAGAGCGCTCGAACTAATATAAATATGGAAGTATTAATCATGGTTGGACAGTTGCTTCTTGGACTGTCGATTTTAGTTGGATTGCATGAGTGGGGTCATATGTTGGCAGCCAAAAGCTTTGGAATGAGGGTTGAGAAATACTCGATTGGATTCCCTCCAAAAATTTGGTCAAAACAAATTGGTGAAACCGAATATTCAATTGGAGCGATCCCTCTGGGAGGATTTGTGAAAATAGCAGGAATGATCGATGAGTCACTGGATACCAAATCTTTAAGCAAAGAGCCACAACCGTATGAATTTAGAGCCAAACCTGCATGGCAAAGACTAATAGTGATGCTTGGTGGCATCATAGTGAATGTAATCACTGGCGTTATTATTTTTATTTTTATCGCTCTGGCTAATGGAGAATCGTACCTTCCAAAAGAAACATTGAACAGACATGGGATCGTAGCATATGACTTAGGTGAACAATTGGGTTTCAAAACGGGCGACAAAATCCTTGATATCAATGGAAGAGACTATGAACGTTATTCGGATATCTTAAGCCCTGATATATTGTTAGGCTCCGATAACTCTTTCACTGTAGACAGAGGCGGTGAAATAGCAAAGGTGATGATGCCGAATGATTTCATTGAAAAATTTTCAGGCAGGAATGCCCCTATGGTAATAGCACCAAGGAATCCATTCACAGTCAAATCCGTAGAAGATGGAAGTAACGCAGAAAAAGCAGGATTACTGGCAGGTGATAAATTTTTACTTCTAAATGGTGGCAAGGTACAATACTTTGATCAGCTACGTTCCGCACTAGATACATTGAAATCTCAGTCGGTATCAGCTACTATTTTAAGAAATGGAACATTGGTCCGACTGAAAATCGATGTTTCAGATGAAGGAACTCTTGGCTTTTATCAAAACACTGAACTTGATTATATCACTAGGAACTATGGTTTTGGGGAAGCATTAACCGTAGGAACTTCTAGGGCTTTTTCTTTTGTGTGGCTGAATATAAAAGGGATTGGTAAGCTGATAAAAGGAGAGGTGTCTGCTAGGAAATCCCTTTCAGGACCGATACGAATTGCTACCATGTTTGGGGGTACTTGGAATTGGGGTCGTTTTTGGTATTTGGTTGGGTTGCTTTCAATGGTGCTGGCTTTTATGAATCTGCTTCCTGTTCCAGCTTTGGATGGTGGTCATGTACTGTTCCTGACATGGGAAATTGTAACGGGTCGAAAACTCTCTGACACCTTTCTTGAAGGAGCTCAAAAGATAGGAATGGTGGTTCTTTTAAGTTTGATGGCATTTGTTATCATCAACGATACAATAAGTTTATTTTAGGGTACCTCTATTTAACTGTTCTATTTAACTGTCTTTTTCCGCGATTGCGATGTCATCCCCGTACTCAAATCTCCATGTATACCATATACACTGCGGTTTTCCGTTCGGGACTTCCGTTGCACTCACGAAAAAAAATTCTGGTTAATAGAGATGCCCTTTAGAAGTCATTTGTTGAGCCTTCCTCATTTAGAAGAAGATGGGGAAGGAGTTCCTCTGTAAATTTCAAATTCAACCCTTCTGTTGAGTTTTCGGTCTTCTTCCGTTAATTCATTTGTTACAATTGGCTGTGTGTCTCCAAAGCCCTCGGCTTCAACTCTTCCCTCATAGATTCCTGCAAAAATCACAAGGTAATCTCTAATGTTTTGAGCTCTCGCTCTTGAAAGTTCCATGTTTTTAGCAGGGTCACCTAGCGAATCAGTATGACCCGAAATTCGAAGCTTGAAGTCAATGTTATCATAAAGAAAATTGACCACTTTATTTAAATCTGCATACATTTCCGTTTTTAGATCTGACTTTCCGACACTGAACTCAATGGATTCAAATTTTACCCGGCTGACCAAGGGCTCAGTGATGGCATGTAATTCGAGGGGTCCGTCCAGATAGAAGATTTCTTCTATTCTAAAAAAATCATCTCCTTGGAGAATCAGTAAATAGTTCCTTTGATTGATTAGCTCAAATTCAAAAGAGCCGTCGTCCTTTAGAAATTTTGGTGCCACTTCAAGTCCCTTGTCCAAATCAACGATGGAAACAATCCCCTTGAAGGGGGTACCTGTTAATGAATCGGTTAAGGAACCTTTAACTGTCGTTGACGCTCCAGGTTGAGCTCCCATTGGGAGAGGGAAGGAGTAAATGTCCTGTTTGCTTAGATCGCTCGTAGAGGATCGGGCATAGAATAAAAGCTCGGAATTGGAGTCAATGGTGAAATAGAATTCACTTCCACGACCATTGACAAGCGGACCAATATTTTGAGGTTCTGTCCAATAACCATCAACTTTGAACGCCTTGTAAATATCAAACTCACCGAAATTGTACAACTGTCCATTTGAACTGAAATAGAGGACATCAAAGACAGGGTGGTAGAAAGGACTCACGTCATTGTTTCTGGTATTGATAACAGGACCTATATTTTTGGCAGGGGACCAATTTTCTTTGTGACTTTTTGTAGTGTAGTAGATATCCGCCAGACCAAATCCTCCCAGCCGATCAGAAGAAAAATAAAGCGTGTCACCTGTGTGAGATAAGGCTGGATGCGAGTCCCAGCTAACGCTGTTGACATTTGTCCCTAGGTTTTCGACCTTACCCCAGGTGCTATCTTCCTGTATATGCGTAATAAACAAATCACAGCCACCAAAACAATCTAAACAGCCACATCTGGAGAATACAAGTGTTTCCCCGTCACCACTTAGACATGGCGAGCCTTCATTGTAGGGAGAATTAAGATTTTCAATAGGTTTTGCCTTAGACCAAGTACCGTACGGATCTCTTCTACTAAAAAATAAATCTTCGTCTTCCTGAAACTTTATGGTCTTGTCTACTTTTTTTCTCTTTGAAGTAAAAAGCAAGATGTCATTATGAATATTAAGGGACGGTCCATAATCTGCACTTGCACTGTTTACCAACATTCCCATGTTGAGAAGTACTCCTCTGGGAGGCTGTAAGGTATCAATTAGTTTGCGATGCTCAACTAATGCATAATAGTAATCAATGGGGACAAATTGTTCTGTTGACTGCCTATTCAGCGAATCATAGTATAATTCAATTTCCTTGATACTTACTCCTTTATAATGATGTCTAAGGACCATTCTGTAGAGTGTTTTAGCGTCATCAGGATCACCAAATAATTCAGTCATTTTTGCTAGTCTCCAAATGAGTTTAGTGTCTTTATAAAAATTTTGAATACCAAACCTCTTTACATAATCTTTCAATGCCTCAAAGAGAGCTTCCCATTTTTGATCTCTATCCAATTGTATAATTCGCTTTAGTTTTTTTTTATTGAAGTATTCAGGATATTTATCGAGTGCCTCAAATTCATACACATTGAAAACCACATCTTTGGGGATAGAATCGGTTAATATGTGTACTTCCTTGTTTTTGTTGTTGGCCAGTGCCTCAAAACAAAAGAGAACGAGAATGAACCTCGCATAGCAAAGAAATGTTTGATCCATACTGTCGTTTCGTCAGGAGTAAACTTTAAACAGGTCAAAGTTAATACTATTTGGCGTTGATCTATAGTTTGGCATACCGATTGACAATTAGATGCCTTGATCCCTATAATGAGATTTTAAGCGATGTAATCTGCCACTTTGGCATAAATATGTTCTGTAGAGATAGAAATTTATTTCCAATTCCAGAGTTTGCAACTGAAGATTCGGAGGAGTTAATCCAGATCATTTCTCCTGAGGATAATCAAGAGCTTACCAAAGATAAATTACCAGAAAATCTGCCTGTTCTGCCAATCAAGAACACGGTGCTATTTCCGGGGGTAGTTTTACCGATAACCGTCGGGAGAACTAAATCAATCCGGTTAGTAAAAAAAGCATATCGCGGGAATAAAATACTGGGAGTTTTAGCTCAAAACAATACCAAGATTGAGGATCCTAAGTTCAAAGACATGTTTAATATTGGTACAATAGCCAATATCCTCAAGATGATTGTACTGCCAGATGGAAATACTACTATCATTATTCAAGGTCAAAAAAGATTCAAAAAAGAGACTGAAGTACAAGAAGATCCCCACCACCAAGTCACATTTAGCTTGATTGAGGAAGACCCTGTTAAGATCAATAGTAAGGAGCAAAAAGCTATTATTAAATCCTTGAAAGATACCGCTTCGAAAATCATGAGTCTAAGCCCTGAGATTCCAAGAGAGGCTCAATTAACAATAGATAACATAGAAAAATTTCAATTTCTCACTCATTTTCTTTCATCCAATATTAATGCGGAGGTGGGCGATAAACAGAGGCTATTAGAAATCAATGATCCTAAGGAACGAGCTGAATTGTTGTTGCAATTTATGTTGAGGGACCTACAGATGCTCGAATTGCAACAGGAGATTCAGGAGAAAGTGCATACAGATATTGATCAGCAACAAAGAGATTATTTTTTGAGAAATCAAATCAGAATTCTACAAAATGAGCTTGGTCAGGACGGTCCAGATCAAGAAGTGGAAGCGTTAAGACGAAAGGGGGAGAAAAAAGACTGGTCAAAAGATATCAAAGAGCATTTTGAGAAAGAATTAGATAAAATCTCTAGGATGAATCCTGTAGCTGCTGAGTTCCCAGTAGCCATGAGTTATGCCGAATTACTGGTAGACCTTCCTTGGAACGAGATTACTGAGGATAATTTTAATCTTGATCATGCGAAGAAAATCCTAGATCGAGATCATTTTGGGCTTGAAAAAGTAAAAGATCGAATTATTGAGTATTTGGCCGTAAGGAAGCTAAAGCAAGACTTGAAAGGTCCCATCCTTTGTTTGTACGGACCTCCTGGAGTTGGGAAAACTTCATTGGGTAAATCCATCGCTGATGCACTTAATAGGGAATATGTAAGGATGTCACTTGGTGGAGTTCATGATGAGGCCGAAATAAGAGGGCACAGAAAAACATACATCGGAGCCATGCCTGGGAAGATAATCCAAAATATCAGTCGCGCAAAAACGTCTAATCCAATTTTTATCTTGGATGAAATTGATAAGGTAAGCTCCGATTTTAGAGGAGATCCTTCTTCTGCTCTGTTGGAAGTGCTGGATCCAGAACAAAATATAGCTTTTAAGGACAATTACCTAGAGGTGGATTACGATTTGTCAAAAGTCCTTTTTATTGCTACTGCCAATTCATTGGAGACCATTCAACCTGCTTTGAGAGATCGGATGGAGATCATTGAGATCAGTGGGTATACGATTGAAGAAAAAACAGAAATTGCCAAAAAGCATCTCATCCCCAAGCAGCGAAAAGAACATGGATTAAAAGCTACAGATATCAGTTTTGATAAAACGGCAATTGCTAAACTGGTCAATTCGTATACGAGAGAATCAGGGGTGAGGAGCTTGGAAAGAAAAATCGCCTCTGTCATCAGAAACATTGCTAAATCAATAGCAATAGAAGAAAAATATGATAAAAAAATCACCCTATCTAGGGTAAGAGAGATTCTTGGACCTGAAACCTTCGATAGGGAAAATTATGAAGATAATTCAGTGCCAGGAGTAGTTACAGGACTTGCTTGGACCCCAGTAGGGGGAGACATCCTTTTTATCGAATCCTCACTGAGTAGAGGAAAAGGGAAATTGACCTTATCTGGTCAACTGGGAGATGTGATGAAGGAATCTGCAACAGCAGCCCTTTCTTACTTGAAGTCGTACGCAGAAGTGCTCGGGATTGATTACAGGGTGTTTGATAAGTATGACCTGCACATCCACGTTCCTGCGGGTGCTATACCAAAGGATGGACCTTCTGCGGGTATTACCATGCTGACCTCATTGGCTTCTGTCTTCACCCAAAGAAAAGTGAAACAACAACTTGCCATGACGGGTGAGATTACCTTGAGAGGAAAAATTTTAGCAGTTGGTGGGATCAAAGAAAAAATTTTGGCGGCAAGAAGGGCTGGAATTAAGGAAATTATCCTGTGTAGTCAAAATCAAAAGGATTTAGAAGAGATTGATGAAAAATACCTGAACGGCTTAAAGATTCATTTTGTAAAATCTGCTCCTGAAGTACTTGAAATTGCATTGACACATCAACAAGCGAGTGACCCCGTTAAATTTATTATTCCCGAAGAGACCCAAGTTTGAAAGTCTTACTATCAATAATTGTACTTGTGCCCTTCTTCAACTGTGCCCAGATTGGAGGAGTATCAGGTTACCAAGTCTTGACCAATAGTTCACGGAGCGTAGCCTTGGCGGGAACTGCCATTTCAATTGCTGATGGTGATCTCTCCCTGTTTTTCGAAAACCCAGCTGTTTTGGATTCGGTAACCCCAGGAAATATTTTTCTTAATATCAACCCATATTTCGCAGATATAAGTGCCTTTAACGGAGCGTATGCGTTTAATTGGAAAAAGATGGGAGTATTTTCCGTGGGATTGGATTATGTTGATTACAATTCGTTTGAAATGACCGACGCAACAGGTACACAAACAGGTGAGTTTGATGCTCAAGACTACTCTTTTGTTATCGGAAAAGCACATCAGGTTGGTCCCTTTTCTCTAGGATTGAATTTAAAACTCTTACATTCTTCCATTGAAGTATACGGATCAACAGTCATTCTGGGTGATGTCGGCGGACTCTTTCGGGTAAGCAGAAATTGGACCATCGGAATGGTTTTTTCCAACATGGGAGGACGAATTTCAAATTTTACTGAATTGCAACGAGTCAAGATCCCTTTTGATGTAAAAATTGGCACTACGTTCAAACCAGAATACATGCCACTAAGATTTACTCTTACGAGTATAAACCTTGCGAATAAAAACGCCGTCGTAGCGTCCAACCTAGAGGAAGGAAGGTCAACTAGTCGGGTTGAGAACATTTTCAGAAGGTTGAGTATTGGAACAGAACTATTGCTGAGCAAGAATTTTCACGTACTATTTGGATATAATCATAAGAGAAAGCAGGAATTGAAACTAAATGATATAGCAGGAGGATCAGGATTTTCGTACGGATTGATGTTGAAAGTTAAAAGAATTGAGCTAAGGTTTTCCAGAGCAACTTATCATGCCGCAGGCGGATCAGGGTTTATTAGTCTTCAAACTAACTTAAATGACTTCCGAAGTTTCTTATAAAAAAAGTTGCAAAAGAGCAGTGAGGAAATAGCATACGTAAATACCGTTTCATTCAGTTAAAAATCAGGACAGAGCTGTTAAAAAGTAAATATTGAATTATGCATGGCGATTTGACACCTAAGGAAATTGTTTCAGAGTTAGATAAATACATCATCGGTCAGAATGATGCCAAGAGAAATGTGTCCATTGCCTTAAGGAACCGGTGGAGACGTATGAATGTGAAAGGGGATATCCAGAGCGAAATTGTACCAAACAATATCCTGCTGATAGGAGCTACAGGAGTAGGGAAAACGGAGATAGCAAGAAGACTTGCCAAAATTGCTGACGCTCCGTTCACCAAGGTAGAAGCGTCAAAATTTACAGAGGTAGGCTATGTAGGCAGGGATGTGGAGAGTATGGTCCGAGACCTCGTAGAGCAAGCAGTAAACATGGTGAGGCTTGCCAAGAGGGAAGTCGTAAAAGAAAAAGCAGCAGAGGCAGTAGAAAATATAATTCTGGATACGCTAATTCCACCTTTAAAAGGCGACCCACCTCCGTATGAAGTACAGTTGGGAAGTGATGAACCAGTAGGCGAAGTTGAGTTAAATGAGCAGACGAGAGCCAGATTTCGGGATAAAATCAGGAATGGCGAGATGGATGACAGAAAGATAGAAATAGACGTGACTCAAGTAGCTAGAGGAAACATGGGTATGATAGGGGGGGCAGGAATGGATGAAGCTTCTATGATCAACTTGCAGGAAATGATTGGGAACATGATCCCAAAAAAGAAAAAAAAGCGAAAAGTAACCATAGCGGAAGCCAGAAGAATTCTGTTAGAAGAAGAAACTTCTAAAATGATTGATATGGATGAAGTCAAAGAAGAAGCTATTTACAAAGCTGAAAATACTGGCATTATTTTCATAGACGAGATAGACAAAATTGCAAATGGAAGCTCTGGTGGGAGTAATGGACCAGATGTCAGCAGGGAAGGAGTTCAAAGAGATTTATTGCCAATCGTAGAAGGGAGTGCAGTCAATACCAAATATGGTGTGATCAATACAGACCATATTCTTTTTGTTTCGGCGGGAGCATTCCACTTCAGCAAGCCCTCTGATTTAATTCCAGAACTTCAAGGCAGATTTCCGATTCGTGTTGAATTGGAGAACCTTACAAAAGAGGACTTCTTAAGAATATTGACTGAACCTAAAAATGCTTTAACAAAACAGTACGAGGCACTCGTTGCTTCGGAAGATGTTACGCTGACCTATCAGGAAGATGCGTTGGAAGAAATTGCGAAAGTAGCATTTCAAATCAATGAAGAAGTGGAGAACATAGGAGCACGAAGGCTCCATACAGTGATGAGCAGGTTACTGAACGAAATTTTATTTGATATTCCAGACACGATTGGACCTAATGCCAAAGTGGTTATTGACAAAAAACTTGTGCAGGATAAACTTCAGGGGCTTGTCAAAGACAAAGATTTGAGCAGGTATATTTTGTGATTCTTGGCACTATCCAGTAGTCTATGTAAATGAGATTTAGGGACAGAGTATCAGACGTTGACCCTTTCTTCAGATATAGCCATAAATTGATTGATTAGGACTGACCAGTTTCGTACGGGCATCGTCCATTTTTTGCTTGATTCCTTCATGTACCAGACCGATTTTTTGACGGTCTCATCTGTTGGGAACGATAGCTTGTTTTTCCATTGAGATTTTCTGTCAAAATGGTTGTATAAATGGTCTTTCTGATCTCCAAAGGGAATCCAAAACAGCAGTCAGTTCGTCCCAGTTCACCTTCCAACTTTTGACGGCATAAGGATATTTGTTGCCTCAATTTTATTGGAAGTTTACCAACTCTTGTTCTGCCCCTTGTTTGGTAGGAGTAGCATAGATCAAACTTCATGGCTTTTGAAAAAGCCTTCCCGTCCTTCCATACCACGTATTTGCTGGCATTTCGGATTTGGTGTACAACACAGAGCTGAGTGGTAGCCTTGAGGAAAGACTGACTTTATTGGTTTGAGAGAATCCATTAAGGTTGTCGGTGCAGGTAATTAGCATGTCTTCTACCCTTCTGACCTGTAGGTCCGTGAGTACGGTCATCCAAAATGGAACTACTCTCGGTTTTTCCCAGCCAAAGCCCTAAAACTTCCTTAATATCAATTAAATTATAAAACAAGTCATTAAATATATTTAAGTAGTGATGTTTTCCGGTAATTGATTTGATGGTATTTTCGCTCATTTCACTTTACTGTTTTATGTAGCCATGTTTTTAAACTTTCCATAGTTTCAAAGCGTTTATTTTTATACCGGCTTTTAATGTACTGCCAAACTTGTTCGCAAGGATTCAGTTCTGGAGAATACGGAGGAATATTTAGCAGAAAAATATTATCGGGTACTTCTATGTTTTTTGTTGAATGAAACCCAGCATTATCAATAATGACTAGCTTATATTCTTTAGGTTTATGCTCCAGAGAAGTGCCTTAAATATGATTCAAAGATTGTGGTAGTTACTCCATTACTTTCCCAAACAAACCTATCTCCATTTATAGGAGAATAGCTTCCATATAGGTAGGTTGTTTGAAACTTGTCTTGGTAAGAAACTACCGGTTTAACTCCTTGTACCGTTAAGCATTTGCCTAAATGCGTCATTAATCCAAATCTACTTTCATCCTGAAAATATGAATTTACATCTTCAAACTTACCTTTGTTTAGGCTTGATTTAATGTCGTTTAATGTAGTAGGAAGTTTTTAAAAAAGCCTTTACGGCTTCCTCATCCTTTTTGTAATGAGATTTCCTTGGGCTTTTTAGTTTTGTTTTGAAGTGTTTTATCATATATGAGCTAAGCCAATGGTATTCTTACTTCAACTCCATAGTGGGATAAAACCCATTGTTTGGCATCCCAATAGCCACGTAAAGCGTGCTTGGCATCTTTTAACTTCTCTGATAATCCTTGGTGAATCTCAGAGGTAATAAGTTTAGACTTTTTAGCTCTTGTGGAACTTAGCAAGATGCCTTTTATTCCTAATTTACGATACCTTAGCTGTCCAAAGAACTAACGTCTGTCTACAGATACCTAAATAATCTGCTAGCAATGCTTGTGTCTTGAATTTATTGGTCTTCAATAAAATCAGACATAAAATACGCTTCTCTGACTTGATATTGCGTTGTTTAGCTTGTAACTCCTTAAGCGTTTCAAGACGCTCCGATACTTCTATAGTTGATGTCATATCCATGAAGCAAATATATAAATAATAATTAGACTAGTATTATAAGCTAATTTATATTACTCTTCCAGTTGTAGAAAGTTGATTGGCTTATTCCATGTACCCTACGAATAGCCGACACTCTCTTTCCCTGTGCTTGTTCGCTCAGCATCTTGATGATCGGAGGCTCGGTAAATCGACTCTTTTTCATCTCCCTAATTTTAACGTATAACTCTATTTTTAAACGCTACGGCTTAGGGAATCTTACAAGAGCTTATGTCACATTTTGTGATCTAATTGGTGTTAGAGACTACCAACTGGGGTACCATCTAGGTTACATTTTCAACACAGTAGCCAGAACGATCCAAAACTACGACACTTCCAGTCCTATTTTTTTATTTGACACTGCTCTGAGCTTACTCATTTTTTGTTGGTAACATGTAGAATGATTTTTAAAATTTCATCTCTTGATTATTTTAAACCTGATATTATAACCGTCTTGTTTTCCGTAAACTTTTACTACATACAGGCCGGCGGACAAACCTCTCATAGATACCTGGACAACACCATTTACAGATTTATGATTTTCATTGTACACCTGTTGCCCGTTATATGAAAACACTTGCACAGCAATATCAGACGATTTTAATTCTGCAATATGAAGTAAGTCTACTGTCGGATGTGGATAGAATTTAACATTACTCGGAGCATCAGGAAAAACTACATTGATATTTAAAACTACATTATCTGTACCTCCAGCAACCAATACGGAGTAGTCCTCCACTTCGCCAAAAGAAGCATCTTCCCCACATGCTTGAAGCAATCCTTCATCGCTATTACCATAACGAACTCTCATTCTGGTTATACCATTTAAAACATGAGCAGAATCAGGAACATTTATCTCACCAAGCCTAATTATCCCCTGTAGTGATAGTACATTTTCATTGGCATCTCCAAAATCACCATCCTGATTCCAATCAATCCATACTTCCGTTTGAGTATTAGCGTCTTCGTGTGAACGTGTTACAGAAAAACCATAACTCAACTCCGCATTAACAACTGCCACAAGCTCCGTATGGTTTGAATAGCCATCTGCAGAAAATCCAACACTCTCATGGTTAACACCCGCAAAAGAAATATTTGAAATGTACTCAGAATTTTCAAGTACAGTTGTGTTACAATAGTTTAGACTACTTTTTACTGCATAACATCCTATGGCATCAACAATAGAACCCGATGGAGTAGTAGTACACTGATCGATGTCATCGAATACACCATCACCATCTGTATCAATTTGTGATGGAGAGCATCCTATGGCATTTGCAACTTCGTTCCGAGGCGTGTCAGTACACTGATCGATGTCATCGAATACACCATCACCATCTGTATCTATTTGTGATGGAGTACATCCTATGGCATTTGCAACTTCGTTCTGGGGCGTGTTAGCACACTGATCGATGTCATCAAATACACCATCACCATCTGTATCTATTTGTGATGGAGTACATCCTATGGCATTTGCAACTTCGTTCCGAGGCGTGTTAGTACACTGATCTACGTCATCAAATACACCATCACCATCTGTATCTATTTGTGATGGAGTACATCCTATGGCATTTGCAACTTCGTTCCGAGGCGTGTTAGTACACTGGTCGACATCATCAAACACACCATCACTATCTGTATCAATTTGTGATGGAGAACATCCCATTGCATTTGCAACTTCGTTCCGAGGCGTGTTAGTACACTGGTCGACATCATCAAATACACCATCAGCGTCTGTATCAATTTGTGATGGAGAACATCCTATTGCACTTGCAACTTCGTTCCGGGGCGTGTTAGTACACTGATCGATGTCATCAAATACACCATCACCATCTGTATCTATTTGTGATGGAGTACATCCTATGGCATTTGCAACTTCGTTCCGAGGCGTGTTAGTACACTGGTCAACATCATCAAACACACCATCACTATCTGTATCAATTTGTGATGGAGAACATCCTATTGCATTTGCAACTTCGTTCCGAGGCGTGTTAATACACTGGTCGACATTATCAAATACACCATCAGCGTCTGTATCAATTTGTGATGGAGAACATCCTATTGCACTTGCAACTTCGTTCCGGGGCGTGTTAGTACACTGATCGACACCATCAAATACACCATCACCATCTGTATCAATTTGTGATGG
Source organism: Ekhidna sp. (assembly GCA_965261215.1). Lineage (GTDB taxonomy): Bacteria > Bacteroidota > Bacteroidia > Cytophagales > Cyclobacteriaceae > Ekhidna. Next base: position 3,949,562 of record CBDHDT010000193.1, on the reverse strand, counting down.
AGAACATCCTATTGTACTTGCAACTTCGTTCCGAGGCGTGTTAGCACACTGATCTACGTCATCAAATACACCATCAGTGTCTGTATCTATTTGCGATGGAGAACATCCTATGGCATTTGCGACTTCGTTCCGGGGCGTGTTAGTACACTGATCGACACCATCAAATACACCATCAGCGTCTGTATCGATTTGTGATGGAGCACATCCTATTGCACTTGCAACTTCGTTCTGGGGCGTGTTAGCACACTGATCGACATCATCAAATACACCATCACCATCTGTATCAATTTGTGATGGAGCACATCCTATGGCATTTGCAACTTCGTTCTGGGGCGTGTTAGCACACCGATCAACATCATCAAATACACCATCACCATCTGTATCAATTTGCGATGGAGCACATCCTATGGCATTTGCAACTTCGTTCCGAGGCGTGTTAGTACACTGATCGAAACCATCAAATACACCATCACCATCTGTATCAATTTGTGATGGAGCACATCCTATGGCATTTGCAACTTCGTTCCGAGGCGTGTTAGCACACTGATCGACATCATCAAATACACCATCACCATCTGTATCTATTTGTGATGGAGAACATCCTATTGCACTTGCAACTTCGTTCTGGGGCGTGTTAGCACACTGATCGATGTCATCAAATACACCATCACCATCTGTATCAATTTGTGATGGAGCACATCCTATGGCATTTGCAACTTCGTTTTGGGGCGTGTTAGCACACTGATCGATGTCATCGAATACACCATCACCATCTGTATCAATTTGTGATGGAGAACATCCTATGGCATTTGCGACTTCATTCTGAGGCGTGTTAGTACATTGATCGACATCATCAGCCACTCTATCCTTATCGCTATCCAAACTGTTACACTCTTCACTAAATGAAGTAGTCCCATCAATATCAGTCCAGTTATTGGTACTCCACTCTGCATTATCCACCTGAATGCACCTTAAGTTCGGGTTATTTTGTGCGGAAAAATCATTTGTCCCTAAATTAATATTATTTCCATTTTTTAGGTTTAGCTTTGTTAGTTGATTGGAAGAACAATATAAAGTAGTTAAAGCCGTATTTTTGGAAACATCCAACCTCGTTAGTTGATTGGAAGAACAATGCAAAGTAGTTAAAGTCGTATTTGCTGAAACATCTAAACTTGTTAATTGATTGCTACGACAATCTAAAGTAGTTAAAGCAGTAAATGTCTCAATACCTGTTAGTTCAGAAATTTCTAAATCGCTTAACACTAAACGCGTAACGGTATCAATACTTGAAGTAAATACCGCATTATCTAATTCTCCAGTATCAAAACCCAAGTCAATAAGTTTTTGTTCAAAATTATCGTCAGGCACATATACGATTTGCGATTGGGAACAGCCCTTTGCACTTGCAACTTCGTTCCGAGGCGTGTTAGTACACTGATCAATGTCATCGGTTACGCCATCATTATCGATATCCAAACTGTTACAATCTTCACTAAATGAAGTAGTTCCATCAATATCAGTCCAGTTATTTGTGCTCCACTCTGCATTATCCACCTGAATGCATCCTAAGTTCGGGTTATTGTTGGCGTAAAAACCACTTGTCCCGAAACTAGTATTATTTCCATTTTTTAGGTTGAGCTCTGTTAGTTGATTGGCAGAACAGTATAAAGTAGTTAAATCCGTATTTTCGGAAACATCTAAACTCGTTAGTTGATTGGAAGAACAAGCTAAAACAGTTAAATCCGTATTTTCGGAAACATCTAAACTAGTTAATTGATTGCGACGACAATCTAAAGTGGTTAAAGCAGTAAATTTCTCAATACCTGTTAGGTCAGAAATTTCTAAATCGCTTAACACTAAAAGCGTAACGGTATCAATACTTGAAGTAAATACAGAATCATCTAATTCTCCAGAGTCAAGACTTAAGTCAATAAGTTTTTGTTCAAAATTATCGTCAGGCACATATACGATTTGCGATTGGGAACAGCCCTTTGCATCAACAGATTCACCAGATGGTGTGTTAGGACACACATCTACATAATCTGTAACTTCATCATTATCGCTATCTAGGCTATTACAGTCTTCACTGAATGTAGAAGTATCACCAATACGAGTCCAGTTAGTGGTACTCCACTCTGCATTATCCACCTGAATGCACCTTAACTTCGGGCTACCGTAGGCGGAAAAATCATTTGTCTCTACATTAATATTATTTCCATTTTTTAGGTTTAGCTCTGTTAGTCGATTGAAAGAACAATATAAAGCAGTTAAAGCCGTATTTTCGGAAACATCTAAACTTGTTAGTTGATTGGAAGAACAATTTAACCAAGTTAAAGCCGTATTTGCTGAAACATCTAAACTAGTTAATTGATTGTTACGACAATCTAAAAAGGTTAAAGCAGTAAATTTCTCAATACCTGTTAGATCAGAAATTCCTAAATCGCTTAACGCTAAATCCGTAACGGTGTTGATATTTGGAGCAAATACAGAGTCATTTAATTCTCCAGCATCAAAACCCAAGTCGATAAGTTTTTGTTCAAAAATATCATCAGGCACATATACGATTTGCGATTGGGAACAGCCCTTTGCATCAACAGATTCACCAGATGGTGTGTTAGGACACACATCTACATAATCTGTAACTTCATCATTATCGCTATCCAAGCTATTACAATCTTCACTAAATGGAGTAGTTCTGTCAATATTATTAGCCCAGTTATTGGCACTCCACTCTGCATTATCCACCTGAATACACCTTAAATTTGGGTTATTGTGGGCGTAAAAACCACCTGTCACAAAACTAGTATTATTTCCATTTTTTACGTTTAGCTCTGTTAGTTGATTGGCAGAACAATATAAAGTAGTTAAAGCCGTATTTTTGGAAACATCTAAACTCGTTAGTTGATTGACAGCACAATATAAAGAAGTTAACGCCGTATTTGCTGAAACGTCTAAACTTGTTAATTGATTGCTACGACATTCTAACCGACTTAAAACCGTATTTTCCGATATATTCAAGGTGGATAAGGCATTTCCTCTACAGTTTAAATGGGTTAAAGCAGTAAATTTCTCAATACCTGTTAGGTCAGAAATTCCTAAATCGCGTAAATCTAATTTCGTAACGGTGTTAATATTTGGAGCAAGTACAGAGTCATTTAATTCTCCAGTATCAAAACCCAAGTCGATAAGTTTTTGTTCAAAAGTATCGTCAGGCACATATACGATTTGCGATTGGGAACAGCCCCTTGCATCCACAGATTCTCCAGACGGCGTGTGAGGACATACATCTACATAATCTGTAACTTCATCATTATCGCTATCTAAATTACTACAATCTTCACTAAATGTAGCAGTATCATCAATACGAGTCCAGTTAGTTGTACTCCACTCTGCATTATCCACCTGAATGCACTTTAACTTCGGGTTATCGTAGGCGTAAAAATTTACCCCGAGGTTAATATTATTTCCATTTTTTACATCTAAGCTCGTTAATGCTTTGTTGAGAGAACAAGATAAAAAAGTTAAAGCCGTATTTGCTGAAACGTCTAAACTTGTTAATTGATTGGAAGAGCTGTATAACTTAGTTAACGCCGTATTTTCGGAAACATCTAAACTTATTAATTGATTGCGACGACAATCTAAAGTAGTTAACGCCATATTTCCCGACATATCCAAGGTGGATAAGGCATTTCCTCTACAGTTTAAATGGGTTAAAGCAGTAAATTTCTCAATACCTGTCAGATCAGAAATTCCTAAATCGTTTAAATCTAAACGCGTAACGGTGTTAATGTTTGACGTAAGTACATAATCATCTAATTCTCCAGTATCAAGGTCTAAATAAATAAGTGTTTGTTCAAAAGTATCATCAGGCACGTATACAATTTGTGATTGAGAACAGCCTTTTGCATTAACAGATTCACCAGATGGTGTGTTAGGACACTGATCCGCATTATTAAAATCAGATACTCCGTCTCCATCTGTATCAATTTGTGACTGGGAACAACCCTTTGCATCAACAGATTCGCCTGATGGGGGTTTATTACATTTATCGATAGTATCAAATATGCCATCGTCATCTGCATCTCCGATGAATAGTACAGAATAATCTTCAACTTCGCCACCACCATTGGTATTCCCGCCACAAGAACTTACAGCGTTTGAACTTTGCCCTAATCTGACTCGTAGTCTAATGCGTGCATTAAATACTGTAGATGCTGGAGCTGTTACAGTACTACTAAAAGGACCCGATCCAGAAGCCTGTAATATTTTTTCTGTGTTGTCGTCAAAATTTCCATCATTATTCCAGTCTATCCACGCTCCAAGCACATTAGATGGGGAAGCGTCATCATTCGTTTCTACCGTTAGCGTAAATGGGAGACCTTTGAAAAAAGTATCAGATATTGTAACATAATCTGAGTAGCCACCATCATGTGCCGAATTGTTAGCTACGTTGCCAAAGCTAACACCAGAAATATAGGCGGAAGCGTCCTGACTAGATGTAGTACAATATGTGGGATTAGAGATTAAAATTCCGTAATCAGCCGTGTTTCCGCTAGTATATCTTCCACAAGAAGTTTCTTCTGCTTTTTTCTTATCAACAAGATGCCCTAAAACACGAAGTCCTATTTTCTGACCCACTGCGACATTATCAGGAACAGTTATATTCGTGGTAAATTCATATTCTTCGTTGGTGTAATCTTCATAGTTCACTATTTTATTAACTACTATTTCGTCTTGAGAGAACACACCATCAAAATTCCAGTCAGCCCAAACACGGACCCTGTTAACATCAATGATTTCTCCATCGCCTCTTTCAGTTGTAATAGTAATGGGGTACGTGTTGCCAGCAATCAAAGTAGTTGATACATGATTGTAATAACTTCTTGATGTACTTGTAGCGGGTTGATGATTTATCGTCCCCAAGACGACGCTATTAACGTTAAAGTATGTCCCGTAATATGGATGGCTAGAACAGTAGTTCAAGGTGGAAGCTATGTAGTCTGTTTTATTTATTTCTTGGGTTATCCCGTTCGTTGTGGTTACCTGAAGAGAAACATCATAACTCCCAGGCTTTGTAAACCTGATGCCTGCGGGATTCCTTTCTGTTGAGGACGCAGGTTGCCCGCCCTCAAAAGTCCATTGATAGCCTGTTATAGCATCTCCAGGATTTGTTATGGTAATATCAGAGAAAGCTACTTCCTGACCAAAATCAATTCTGGTGAAATTAGCATAGAAGTCCACATTAAAGGGAGTAGTTCGATCTATAATTTTTAACGTGTAATCTTCGGATTCTCCATAATTCACAGTAGAGCAAGGATTATCACCTTCGTTTCTTTGTACATAGTGAACAAATATCCTGAATATCGTATTTCCTAACCTTGCAACAGTTGGTATGGTGATATCTGTTGTATAGGTATAGTTACCTTGTTCATCTGTAGCAGTGTTTTTGTAAACGTGAGAAATCATCAATTCATCATCCTCTAATACAAAATTGTTGTTCCAATCAAACCATCCTTGTATTCTGATGCTATCTCTAAACTCACTAAAATCTCCCTTATTGGTGGTAATAGTGATAGGATAAGCATCTCCTTTTCTTACTGGATATATAGCTCTTTGTGTAAAATCAGGAGTCGCAAACGAAACAGAAGTATATCTATCTATTTTCCCGTAACCAGTTGGATTCACTTTTCCGTCAAATGCTACGTTGGTTATATGGGAATAAGTTGCATACCGAACCTTAATATCACAAGCTATCTCAGTGTATTCATCTTTAAAGATGATTTTAAGATTGTCCAGTCTATTTTTATATAATTGTGATACACCTCCAGTAATCGTAGGGTCTAGAAAAGTAAATGTTAGGTTGCTAATGGAATTTTCCAAATTGTGATTGGATGAGGTGTTTTCAAGATGTATGGTAGCAGTAGTGTTACTGGTAATGTGTACTCTAGCAGTTGCTCCTTCGGGCAGATTGGTAACTGTATAATCTGTGTTCAAAATAAGATCCCCGAAACTATTTGAAAATGTACACCCAATGCAACTAATATTAACAGAGTCTTCAATAATCCCATCGTTTAGATATCGTTCTTCAAAGGATGAACTGGAAGAGAGGGCGATACGAGGACCTAGGTCAGAAGACAATCCTGTGGCTTGAAGATTTGCGTTGGTCCAGAGTGTGTTTCGGGCGGGTGAATTTTCCAGCGCATTGTTCATTCTTTCCACCTGTCCTCGAGTAAACATTTTATAACAATCAGTATAATCCATAAAATTCTCATTATTAATTTCCTGTTGCAAACAGTTATGGATTACCCTGCAAGCAGTTCTTGCAGAGTTTTTTTTATGAGAAGGGGTATCTTCAACGCCATCACCTTCCTCAGGGTCATCGCTACATATACCTTTATCAAAAGTATGTGGCAAATCAAGATAATGTCCAAATTCATGAGTAAACACAGATCTAAAATTTTCATTGGTGTTACCAGCCAGATAACTCCCATTATATACGATTCTGGCTATATTCCTATTGGACATATTTGTATTGGGATACCAAGCAACACCCGAATTAGTATAAATACCGTCATCATATAGGTCTCTTGTGATATAAATATTACAATATTTTGAATTATCCCATGCTACCCGTGGTACAATAGGAGAAGCGTAATTTCCCATCCCTGAAGCTTCGTCATAGAAAAGAACTCCAGTTGTTGGGTTGCCGCTAGGATCGAGTTGAGCTAGTTTAAAGGTTATGTCCAAAGGTTGTTTGATAGCATCAAATGGTGCGTCAATAGTGTTATAATCAGTAGCTAATCCCTGAAAATCTTCGTTGGTTTTCTGGAGAGCTTCTGCAACAATAGCTTGAGTTACAGTAGTACTGTCGTTAAATTCAGTTCCAAAAACGTGAACGACTACTGGAACTACATATGATCTGGAGCTACTGGATGCTTTTACTTGGAATACGTTTTTTCTTAAAGCCTCCCTTTCCAGTAAAGCCTTAGGATCGCGTTTATACATTAGTTCCATTTCTTTATCTGATCTGCAAGTATTAGACTGGAAAGTCTGAGCATTGGCTTGCCAAAGCGTTGATAAAGTAAGACATATAAGGGCATGAATCCGTAATGACCTAATTATTGTTGCTTCCATGAAAAAGAGTTTCGGGATTATTAATCCGAGCAAGGTAGAGTAAAATGATGAAAAGAAACCGTTGCAATAGGTGGTGCTGAGTCTGTTGGTTTTTAAATTGGGTAGTATCTAAGCAACTGTGTAAGTGAGGTCTGGGGTATAAACTCAGGCTTGTATTTGTTAATTAACTTACATAGAATAAAATCGGAAGATGTTGTAAATGATAAATTTCTAAATCAGTTCAAAGACGGCAAGGAGTTCATGTTCTTCATGGACCAGCTGTACAAGCGCGGGGTTGAGAAAATGTTGGAAGGAGTACCGGATGCCCATCTTGGTTATGAAAAACACGACAAGTCCAAGAAGCAAACCGCGATAACTCTCGTAATGGTTACGTTGAGAAGACTGTTCGGACTGAACATGGAGAAGTACCCATCAAAGTAGCTAGGGACAGGGAAGCGAACTTTGAGTCAGAAGTACTACCGAAACGAAGTAAACGCTCTGAGGGCATTGAAAAATTGGTGATCTCGCTCTATGCCAAAGGTATGTCCAATTCTATAATTTTAGACTGCCACCATCTATCATTTCCACGATCTAGGGGGTAACTGGAGACATTATTGCTTGGCAAAACAGACCGCTCGACCCCACTGTATTTCATTGGCTGGAAGGACGGGATCATCGATCACAACAAGGTGATGAATAAGACCATTTACTTGATATTAGGTCTCAATAAAGAAGGGAAAAAGGAAGTTAAGGAAGTTTTAGGGCTTTGGCTGGGAAAAACCGAGAGTAGTTCCTTTTGGATGACCGTACTCACGGACCTACAGACCAGAGGGGTAGAAGGCATGCTAATTACCTGCACCGACAACCTTAATGGATTCTCTCAAACCAATAAAGTCAGTCTTTCCTCACTCTACCACTCAGCTCTGTGTTGTACACCAAATCCGAAATGCCAGCAAATACGTGGTATGGAAGGACGGGAAGGCTTTTTCAAAAGCCATGAAGTTTGATCTATGGCAATGTTACAATTAAATCAATAAATTGTTTGTTAAACAAATCTTGGTTTAATACATCGCCAAGATGAAAAATACCTAAAATCCGCAGTCCACTAGATTTGCAGATAAAAAGAGTTGCTAAAGGATAATAATGTCAATTCCTATCTAATCGACTAGGTATATGGGGCTGGTTAGTCGGCATTTTGACCAGACATAAGGGGTGCAGTAGGTCTTCACTGGTAAAATTGAGGGTTTTCAGACAGACCTTTCCTGAGAAAAAAGGTATTATGAAAGGATTTTGGATGTTTTAATCAAACAGTTAGGCAGTTAGGTGAGCAGTCGGCTGTAGTCTTTGTGTGTATATAGTTTAAGCACATGCTGCCTTCCCGTCTTGATCCATTTGGCAGCCACGGAGATAAATCGGAAGATAAATTTCTTCAATCGGAAGTTTTCCTTAATCCAAGATAGTTTGCTGGCAAACGTAGCCAACATAACCTGGTATATATTGGCATACAGCGCAGTGATGATCATAAAGGCGGTATTTTCATTAAGGAATGGGCATCTCTAAAAACTGGATATTCTCCCGATTTATTTTTATGATGACCTATTTTGTTCTTTTTTAGTTCATTTGAAGTAGGCATTTAATAAATAGTCCCCCCTAAAGAATCAACATTAATTATGCTTATCTTCTTTCAGGGAGGTTTTTAGCACGATTATTGCTATATACAATGACAAGGAATAGTTATAATATCAATCAAAACCTTGTCAAATGCAGTCAAAAAAGTCGAATAGAAATCAACTTAATTTTTTATCACCTACCTTAACTGAACAACTCAATTCCAGGCAAGAGCTTTATTTGTTGAGCCACCAGATAGAATGGTCATATTTTGAAGAAGCATTTGGTTCGCTTTATTCAAATGTAGGTCGTCCGGCTCATTCTATTCGTTTGATGGTCTCCTTGTTGATATTAAAATCTATTTACAATTTATCAGATGAGGTATTGGTGGAACAACGGTGGGAAATGAATCCATATTTTCAATATTCTGGAGGCTTTGATTCTTTGCAATGGGGGCAACCTTGTGCGGCAACAGATTTGGTACATTTCAGCAAGAGGATTGGAGAAGAAGGGGTAGAGAAGATATTGAAACATTCAATTGAGCTACACGGCAAGGATGCTAAGGACAAGCATGTAAGTGTAGATACTACTGTCCAGGAAAAGCGCATCACCTATCCCACAGATGCAAAACTTCATAAAAAAATTGTTGACAGCTGTATTTCTATAGCCAACCAAGAAGGAATTAAACTACGACGCAGTTACGTTAGGACAACCAAAAACCTTGTCAGAGACACCTACAATGGGACTCACCCTAAAAGAAGAAAGAAAGCAAATGCAGCGAAGCGCAAACTCAAAACCATTGCTGGTCGGTTAGTCAGAGAATTAGACAGGAAATTACCACATCAGCAAAAAGAAGTAACATTAGCATTGTTCAAACGAGTACTTACACAAGAGAAGTTCAGTAAACATAAAATTTACAGTTTACATGAACCTGATGTGTATTGCATCGCAAAAGGGAAGGCACATAAAAAATATGAATATGGCTGTAAGGCATCCGTAGTATTGACACAAAACACGGGTATCATCGTAGGTGCGATGACTTTTGAAGAGAATATTTATGATGGACATACGCTAGATGCTGTATTGAAGCAAACACAACTACTGACTGGTAACTACCCGAAAACCGCCACAGTAGATAGGGGGTACAAAGGGACTAACACAGTTGAGAACACCTCCATCATTCGACCATCCAACTCATTAAAAAGAGACAATACCTATGAAAAACAGAGAAAACGAACGCACTGTAGACGTAGAGCAGCCATAGAGCCAATCATCGGACACTTCAAGCAAGATCATCGAGTAGCTAGCAATTACCTAAAAGGGAAAACAGGAGATAAAATAAACTTCATCATGGCAGCCTGTGGGTTTAACTACAAGAAATTGATGAAAAAACTAAGAGTAAATGCTCTTTGGCTCTATACAAAATGGGTAGTAAAGCTGAGGCGTCTAGTTGAAGTAACCTCTTTCCATCAAAGTAGAATACAAACTCTATTGAAAATGAGTTTTTAAGGAACGACTAAATAAAAGATTAGTCTATTAAAACAGTTTAATTTTCTTGATTAAACGATTGATTTACAGTAACTTAGTAGGATTATTAAAGTTAGAATAAAAATCAGATTATGGAGAAAAAGTATGAAAGCCTAACTCTTTTTGAGTTTCAGAAGAAATTTCCTGATAACGACAGTTGTCAAAACTTCCTGGCCGAAATGAAATGGCCAGATGGATTTAAATGTGAAAAGTGTCAAAACAACAAGTATTGCAGAGGGAAATTATTCCATACCCGGCAATGCACAAAATGTAGGTACCAAGCTACCCCAACAAGTGGCACTCTTTTCCACAAAGTAAAATTCCCAATGTTAAAAGCTTTTTATATCGTATACTATATGAGTACCAATAAACAAGGGATTGCATCAACAGAGCTAAGCAGAAAACTGGGGCTACGGCAAAAAACCTGTTGGCTGTTTCAACAAAAGGTAATGAAGGCAATGGTTAGCAGTGGGAAATACCCGCTAGTGGGTAAAGTAGAAGTCGATGAGACCGTTGTAGGGCAACAGGAAGAAGGCGTTGTAGGACGACAAAATAACCGAAAAAAGCAGGTTGTACTGGCTATTGAGAAGAAAGGGAAAGGAGTGAGCAGGATGTATGCCAGAGTGATTGACAATGCTGGATCCAAGCAATTGAAGCCCTTCTTCCAAGATCATATATCACCTGAGGCTACCATCAAAACCGATAACTGGAGGGGCTACATCCCCTTGAAAGAAAAATATCCTTACTTAATTCAAATCGAGAGTGGGAAGAAAGGTAAGAATTTCCCGGAATTGCACAGAACAATTATGATGTTCAAGGCATGGCTTAGAGGTATCCACCATTCAGTCGATAACCTGCAAGCATATATCGACCAATATTGCTATCGGTTCAACCGAAGCCAGATGAAAGGGGAAATATTCGATAACCTGCTAACTAAAATGGTGGTCCATCAACCATGCCCGTACAAGTGCATTCGTATTTATTAAATGCCTACTTCAATAGTTCATTTTTTATTCACCTGATTATCAGTTACTTATGAATTTATTCATTGCCTATCGAACACACGTTCCCTCATAATGAAGCGGTCAATTGAATTTTTCTGAACATATTATAAGTCAGATTCATCAGACCAATGACCGTATCGGCTCTTGGCTTCCCTGCTTTTCTGTAATACATGCTTCCCATACTGTTTTCCATGAAACCAAAAACATGCTCCACTCTTACGCGTACTTTTGATTTTCTGGTATTACTTCCCTTTTGTATATCGGTCAAAGGCTTGTTTGTGTAGCCCTTCTCATGTATGTGATCTTTAACTCGATATTTTTCGAGTATTTCTTGCTGGTCTGCATAAGCACTGTCGGCATACAGTTCCTGTTCTTTGTCTTGTTTTTTGTCCAACAGGGCATCAAGTGCCTGTGAATCATGTACCGATGCATCGGTAATTTCATAGCGTTCTATCAATTTGCTGCCTGCATCAACTTTGGCGTGATTTTTATACCCATAATAATGCTGATTATTTTTCTTTGTCCAACGTGCATCAATGTCCTTGTGACGCTTTTTACTGGGTTCATCTCTCCATAGACCTTCTCCCTTACCCTCTTTTATTTGTTGGTTTTTCTCCCTGATGTTGCGTTGGCGTGAGGCTTCTACAAAAGAGGCATCTATTATTTTGCCTTCATTGACCATAAGCCCTAATTTTTCCCATTGACTCTGAAATAGCTCGAAAAGAGATTTTACTAAATTCAAGTCGGTCAGACGTTCACTAAACAACCATATCGTGTTGCTATCTGGTATGTCATTGGCAATGGTGAGGTTGAGAAATCTCATAAAACTCATCCTGTCATTGATTTGATATGCTACTTGATCATCAGAGAGGTTATAATATCGCTGATGAAGCAATATCTTGAACATTAGCACATAATCATATGGGGAACGTCCTCCCTTTCCTTTTGACTCTTTGATCAGGTGCTGTTCCAGTAAAGAACGGAAAATTTCAAAATCAATTCCACGGTTTAATCGTTGCAGGGGATCTCCCAACTGGCTCAGTTTGGACAAACGAATGTCTTGATCAAAAAAATCGTAATCTCTGTGACGTTTAAATTGTTTCATTGAAGTAGGCATTTAATAAATACGAATGCACTTGTACGGGCATGGTTGATGGGCCACCATTTTAGTTAGCAGGTTATCGAATATTTCCCCTTTCATCTGGCTTCGGTTGAACCGATAGCAATATTGGTCGATATATGCTTGAAGGTTATCGACTGAATGGTGGATACCTCTAAGCCATGCCTTGAACATCATAATTGTTCTGTGCAATTCTGGGAAATTCTTACCTTTCTTCCCACTCTCGATTTGAATTAAGTAAGGATATTTTTCTTTCAAGGGGATGTAGCCCCTCCAGTTATCGGTTTTGATGGTAGCCTCAGGTGATATATGATCTTGGAAGAAGGGCTTCAATTGCTTGGAGCCAGCATTGTCAATCTCTCTGGCATACATCCTGCTCACTCCTTTCCCTTTCTTCGCAATAGCCAGTACAACCTGCTTTTTTTGGTTATTTTGGCGTCCTACAACGCCTTCTTCCTGTTGCCCTACAACGGTCTCATCGACTTCTACTTTACCCATTAGCGGGTATTTCCCACTGCTACCCATGGCCTTCATTACCTTTTGTTGAAACAGCCAACAGGTTTTTTGCCATAGTCCCAGTTTTCTGCTTAGCTCTGTTGATGCAATCCCTTGTTTATTTGTACTCATATAGTATACGATATAAAAAGCTTTTAACATTGGGAATTTTACTTTGTGGAAAAGAGTGCCACTTGTGGGGGTAGCTTGGTACCTACATTTTGTGCATTGCCGGGTATGGAATAATTTCCCTCTGCAATACTTGTTGTTTTGACACTTTTCACATTTAAATCCATCTGGCCATTTCATTTCGGCTAGGAAGTTTTGACAACTGTCGTTATCAGGAAATTTCTTCTGAAACTCAAAAAGAGTTAGGCTTTCATACTTTTTCTCCATAATCTGATTTTTATTCTAACTTTAATAATCCTACTAAGTTACTGTAAATCAATCGTTTAATCAAGAAAATGAAACCGTTTTAATAGACTAATCTTTTATGTATTAAATGCCTACTTCAATTGTTTCAGTTCCAGGTCTAACTCTTTTAGCTCAAAAAAACATACTAATACAGCTGTTTTAGTTTTTAGAGATGCCCGAATGAACAGGAAAGCTTAGACCAGCCAAAATCATTGTTCATTGTATCGAAGGTTCTCTCAGCATTTCCTCTTTGGTTATAAAAAGAGACAAGTTGCTGGTTGTCCCATTTGACATCATTGGTGAGGATAGCTCGATACGTGAAGGCATCCCAGGTGAATAATCCGGTCTGCCCATCCCGGCGTTTAATCCGACTTACTACCAACCGGTAGGGCTTTTGCCCATATCAAAGGGACGGTAATCCGCCTAGCTGTGTCATTTCCATTTCTTGTACTCCAAGACGGACTTTCTGCCAGACATCCATCCGAATCTGGCTAATTTACTGTTCCATAGCGACGCAACGCACAGCTCGGATGTAAAAGTGCTGACTCGTTCCCTCCACAAGACTAATTACCTTGTGTTGGTAGGAAGCCGAAATTGCCCGAAAGCGCTTGATGCAGATGCCATGCTGATCTAGTAAAGAAAATGCCCTGGTCAGGGTTTCTTCTTGTTGGTATTTGGCTGGGCTGTTGCCATTACGACCTTCGATGTAAACAATGTTGTTTCCGATACTGACCACACCTGGCTGGTAACCTTCACTCTTTTTATAGGTTCTCCGTGCATCATATTTCTCGGTGGCCATTACCTGATTATCATAAGCTAAGGTATACTCCTGTTTGGTGTTAAGCTGATTGGTTTTGCTCAAGGCTTTCAGTAATAATTGGTTTAAGCCCAGGTTGATATTGAACTGATGGGGTATCCCTCCCGAACTGGTCATTTCCTCTGTAGGGGTGACCAGTTCTTTTATGCCTCCCAAAATGGTATCTGCACTACACACCGAGAACCCCCGAACTTTCTTCAGATGTTCTCCCAAGTGTTCTTCAATGTCCTCAGTACAATCTCCACCATGAAGAAAAATAGCCAAATGATTCATCAAAATCTCCGAGTAATCGAACCCTCTATAGTTGACCCGGCTACCCAAATGATCATCCATTAGCTTGGGAATACCGATAGCCTTAAGAAACTTGTAGCAAAAATTAAACCCGCCAAAAGGGGTGACTTTTTTATCAGATATGGTTACCTTCGTTCCCGCTTACTGGATTGATTACACACTCAAATAAGTGAAAAAAATCGAGCCGGAAAAGCTTATTACAAACTGTTTTAAGCCTATTCCAGCTCTTTTTCGTTGTACACCTGCGGAGTTAAGGTAAATACCGCTTAGTTTTTGCACTTGATGGTTGAACCTACGCTACTGAGGTTTATACTCATGTTGCCAATACATCTGTGAATTCTATAAAAAATCTGTTAGCCCGCTTCGGCTATAAAGGAAGTAAGGGACATAATGTACCTTTGGTCGATCGTTAGGAACATTATATGTTTACGGTATGTTTAACTTGAATTGAAAAATATGCTAATCACAAATTTTAGAAAATTTTGTACAAAGTGGTATTGTGTGATGCCAATAATGCTAATGTTTATTGTGTTTAGTTGCCAACAATCAGAAAGTATAATTGAACCAGAACCAGAAATGATAGCCGAAAATTTCACTGGAGAAGAAATATTTAGAGGTATATTTTTCTATCAAGGTGATATTATCGAAAATTTTGATTCAATACAGAAAGATAAGGAAACTATTGAAACCACATTCGATGCTAACCCTGAAGCTGAGCTAGTTTATAAAGAATTTGTCGATCAAATCATTGAAAAAATAAAAATTATTGATCCTGATTATTTTGAAAAATTCAAGATTAAAATAAGTACAGATAATCTATACCAAGTAGAGCAAGTTTTGAATTCAGCAAAATCAATAATTAGAGATGCTGGACAATTAACAGATGACAAGAATATGTTTGAACTCTCTGATGAATTAGAAGAGAAAGAAGTAGTTATTGATGAAAACGTGTTCGATCCTTCAGCGTCTAAAAATTCAAATTACTATGCACTACGGGGTTATCTAAACGATAAATACAATATTTCACTAGCTGAGCATGGTTTTGGAGACGCTCAAGCGTGTTGCCTATTGGGTGTATGCAGGTGTCGCAATGTGGGGTGCGGACCAAGAACAGCTTGCTAAAGAAGGAAGAGTTGCGAAGAATAGAAAAAGAGAGTTGATTCTTGAAATTGCAGGATTGCTGAATTAAAAAATGCGAATTGTAGCTATTCAGATCATTATCTATGCATTTTGGATTTCCTTGGGTTTTTTAATAGCTCTCGCTCATTTCAATAATCTTGGAGTTAATAAGCTAATCAACTACTCTAATAAAAAATCCATTGTATTTTCACTACCTCAAGGTTGGGGATTTTTTACGAACAACCCCCAATCTTTATCTGCTAATTGCTATCTAAATAAATGGAAATAAACTTGAACGCCAAACAGTTTCAAACTCATCGCTCAAAAACTTATTCGGTCTTTCCAGAAAATCTAGGTATTACGGATTTGAGTTATCGCAAATCTTGAATACAATACCTACTAATCAATGGATAGATTCTAAGGGAGATTTCAGAAAAATTGATTTTATCAATCACCCAACTTACGGGGTAGAAAACGATAATTTGAATTTGCTTGTTTATGAATACTCGAAAAGATATCTGGTTGTATTAGATGAACCTATCCCGTTTGCATGAGCTCAAATGAATCAAGATCAATATCGTCCATTTAAGTATATCCTAAAATCCGCAGTCCACTAGATTTGCAGATACAAAGAGTTGCTAAAGGATAATAATGTCAGTTCCTATCTAATCGACTAGGTATATGGGGCTGGTTAGTCGGTATTTTGACCAGAAATAAGGGGTGCAGTAGGTCTTCACTGGTAATTTTGAGGTTTTTCAGGCAGACCTTTCCTGAGAAAAGTGGTATCACGAAAGAATGTTGGATGTTTTAATCAAACAGTTAGGCAGTTAGGTGAGCAGTCGGCTGTAGTCTTTGTGTGTATATAGTCGTTCCTTAAAAACTCATTTTCCATAGAGTTTGTATTCTACTTTGATGGAAAGAGGTTAATTCAACTAGACGCCTCAGCTTTACTACCCATTTTGTATGGAGCCAAAGAGCATTTACTCTTAGTTTTTTCATCAATTTCTTGTAGTTAAACCCACAGGCTGCCATGATGAAGTTTATTTTATCTCCTGTTTTCCCTTTTAGGTAATTGCTAGCTACTCGATGATCTTGCTTCAAGTGTCCGATGATTGGCTCTATGGCTGCTCTACGTCTACAGTGCGTTCGTTTTCTCTGTTTTTCATAGGTATTGTCTCTTTTTAATGGTTTGGATGGTCGAATGATGGAGGTGTTCTCAACTTTGTTAGTCCCTTTGTACCCCCTATCTACTGTGGCGGTTTTCGGGTAGTTACCAGTCAGTAGTTGTGTTTGCTTCAATACAGCATCTAGTGTATGTCCATCATAAATATTCTCTTCAAAAGTCATCGCACCTACGATGATACCCGTATTTTGTGTCAATACTACGGATGCCTTACAGCCATATTCATATTTCTTATGTGCCTTTCCTTTTGCGATGCAATACACATCAGGTTCATGTAAACTGTAAATTTTATTCTTACTGCACTTCTCTTGTGTAAGTACTCGTTTGAACAGTGCCAGTGTTACTTCTTTTTGCTGATGTGGTAATTTCCTGTCTAATTCTCTGACTAACCGACCAGCAATGGTTTTGAGTTTGCGCTTCGCTGCATTTGCTTTCTTTCTTCTTTTAGGGTGAGTCCCATTGTAGGTATCTCTGACAAGGGTTTTGGTTGTCCTAACGTAGCTGCGTCGTAGTTTAATCCCTTCTTTCTTGGCTATAGAAATACAGCTGTCAACAATCTTTTTATGAAGTTTTGCATCTGTGGGATAGGTGATGCTCTTTTCCTGGACAGTAGTATCTACACTTACATGCTTGTCCTTAGCATCCTTGCCGTGTAGCTCAATTGAATGTTTCAATAGCTTCTCTACCCCTTCTTCTCCAATCCTCTTGCTGAAATGTACCAAATCTGTTGCCGCACATGGTTGCCCCCATTGCAAAGAATCAAAGCCTCCAAAATATTGAAAATATGGATTCATTTCCCAGCGTTGTTCCACCAATACCTCATCTGATAAATTGTAAATAGATTTTTTGAAGTAGGCATTTAATACATAAAAGATTAGTCTATTAAAACAGTTTCATTTTCTTGATTAAACGATTGATTTACAGTAACTTAGTAGGATTATTAAAGTTAGAATAAAAATCAGATTATGGAGAAAAAGTATGAAAGCCTAACTCTTTTTGAGTTTCAGAAGAAATTTCCTGATAACGATAGTTGTCAAAACTTCCTGGCCGAAATGAAATGGCCAGATGGATTTAAATGTGAAAGGTGCCAAAACAACAAGTATTGCAGAGGGAAATTATTCCATACCCGGCAATGCACAAAATGTAGGTACCAAGCTACCCCCACAAGTGGCACTCTTTTCCACAAAGTAAAATTCCCAATGTTAAAAGCTTTTTATATCGTATACTATATGAGTACCAATAAACAAGGGATTGCATCAACAGAGCTAAGCAGAAAACTGGGGCTACGGCAAAAAACCTGTTGGCTGTTTCAACAAAAGGTAATGAAGGCAATGGTTAGCAGTGGGAAATACCCGCTAGTGGGTAAAGTAGAAGTCGATGAGACCGTTGTAGGGCAACAGGAAGAAGGCGTTGTAGGACGACAAAATAACCGAAAAAAGCAGGTTGTACTGGCTATTGAGAAGAAAGGGAAAGGAGTGAGCAGGATGTATGCCAGAGAGATTGACAATGCTGGATCCAAGCAATTGAAGCCCTTCTTCCAAGATCATATATCACCTGAGGCTACCATCAAAACCGATAACTGGAGGGGCTACATCCCCTTGAAAGAAAAATATCCTTACTTAATTCAAATCGAGAGTGGGAAGAAAGGTAAGAATTTCCCAGAATTGCACAGAACAATTATGATGTTCAAGGCATGGCTTAGAGGTATCCACCATTCAGTCGATAACCTGCAAGCATATATCGACCAATATTGCTATCGGTTCAACCGAAGCCAGATGAAAGGGGAAATATTCGATAACCTGCTAACTAAAATGGTGGTCCATCAACCATGCCCGTACAAGTGCATTCGTATTTATTAAATGCCTACTTCAATAGATTTTAATATCAACAAGGAGACCATCAAACGAATAGAATGAGCTGGACGACCTACATTTGAATAAAGCGAACCAAACGCTTCTTCAAAATACGACCATTCTATCTGTTGGCTCAACAAATAAAGCTCTTGCCTGGAATTGAGTTGTTCAGTTAAGGTAGGTGATAAAAAATCAAGTTGATTTCTATTCGACTTTTTTGACTGCATTTGACAAGGTTTTGATTGATATTATAACTATTCCTTGTCATTTTATACAGCAATAATCATGCTAAAAACCTCCCTGAAAGAAGATAAGCATAATTAATTTTGATTCTTTAGGGTTGACTATATAGTTTAAGCACATGCTACCTTCCCGTCTTGATCCATTTGGTAGCCACGGAGATAAATCGGAAGATAAATTTCTTCAATCGGAAGTTTTCCTTAATCCAGGATAGTTTTCTGGAAAAAGTAGCCAACATAACCTGGTATATATTGGCATATAGCGCAGTGATGATCATAAAGGCGGTATTTTCATTAAGGAATGAGCAGGGAAGCTTAGACCAGCCAAAATCATTGTTCATTGTATCGAAGGTGCGCTCAGCATTTCCTCTTTGGTTATAAAAAGAGACAATTTGCTGGTTGTCCCATTTGACATCATTGGTGAGGATAGCTCGGTAAGTGAAGGCATCCCCAGTGAATAATCCAGTCTGCCCATCCCGGCGTTTAATCCGACTTACTACCAATCGGTAGGGCTTTTGCCCATCAAAGGGACGGTAATCCGCTAGTTGTGTCACTTCCATTTCTTGTACTCCAAGACGGACTTTCTGCCAAGCATCTGTCCGAATCTGGCTAATTTGCTGTTCCATAGTAGCGCAACGCACAGCTCGGATGTAAAAGTGCTGACTTGTTCCCTCCGCAAGACTAATTACCTTTTGTTGATAGGAAGCCGAATCTGCCCGAAAGCGCTTGATGCAGATGCCCTGCTGATCCAGTAAAGAAAATGCCCTGGTCAGGGTTTCTTCTTGTTGGTATTTGGCGGGGCTGTTGCCATTACGACCTTCGATGTAAACAATGTTTTTGCCGATACTGGCCACACCTGGCTGGTAACCTTCACACTTTTTATAGGTTCTCCGTGCATCATATTTCTCGGTGGCCATTACCTGATTATCATAAGCTAATGTATGCTCCTGTTTGGTGTTAAGCTGATTGGTTTTGCTCAAGGCTTTCAGTAATAATTGGTTTAAGCCCAGGTTGATATTGAACTGATGGGGTATCCCTCCCGAACTGGTCATTTCTTCTGTAGGGGTGACCAGTTCTTTTATGACTCGCAAAATGGTATCGGCACTACACACCGATAACCCCCGAACTTTCTTCAGATGTTCTCCCAAGTGTTCTTCAATGTCCTCAGTACCATCTCCACCATGAAGGAAAATAGCCAAATGATTCATCAAAATCTCCGAGTAATCGAACCCTCTATAGTTGACCAGGCTACCCAAATGATCATCCATTAGCTTGGGAATACCGATAGCCTTAAGAAACTTGTAGCAAAAATTAAACCCGCCAAAAGGGGTGATTTTTTTATCAGATATCGTTACCTTCATTCCCGCTTACTGGATTGGTTACACACTCAAATAAGTGAAAAAAAATTGAGCCAGAAAAGCTTATTACAAACTATTTTAAGCCTATGCTGGCTCTTTTTCGTTTTACACCTGCGGATTTAAGGTATATAATAATAGAATTGGTTAAAGAATCATGATTCGACAAAGACAATTTTTTTATCAAAATAGACTTTACATAATACTCCTTATAACATTATCTCCTTTGATAAGTTATCATTTTCTTCAAACAAATAAAGAAGTTAGTGACATTATCAATCATACCATTGAAGTAGGCATTTAATAAATACGAATGCACTTGTACGGGCATGGTTGATGGACCACCATTTTAGTTAGCAGGTTATCGAATATTTCCCCTTTCATCTGGCTTCGGTTGAACCGATAGCAATATTGGTCGATATATGCTTGAAGGTTATCGACTGAATGGTGGATACCTCTAAGCCATGCCTTGAACATCATAATTGTTCTGTGCAATTCCGGGAAATTCTTACCTTTCTTCCCACTCTCGATTTGAATTAAGTAAGGATATTTTTCTTTCAAGGGGATGTAGCCCCTCCACTTATCGGTTTTGATGGTAGCCTCAGGTGATATATGATCTTGGAAGAAGGGCTTCAATTGCTTGGATCCAGCATTGTCAATCTCTCTGGCATACATCCTGCTCACTCCTTTCCCTTTCTTCTCAATAGCCAGTACAACCTGCTTTTTTCGGTTATTTTGTCGTCCTACAACGCCTTCTTCCTGTTGCCCTACAACGGTCTCATCGACTTCTACTTTACCCACTAGCGGGTATTTCCCACTGCTAACCATTGCCTTCATTACCTTTTGTTGAAACAGCCAACAGGTTTTTTGCCGTAGCCCCAGTTTTCTGCTTAGCTCTGTTGATGCAATCCCTTGTTTATTTGTACTCATATAGTATACGATATAAAAAGCTTTTAACATTGGGAATTTTACTTTGTGGAAAAGAGTGCCACTTGTGGGGGTAGCTTGGTACCTACATTTTGTGCATTGCCGGGTATGGAATAATTTCCCTCTGCAATACTTGTTGTTTTGGCACCTTTCACATTTAAATCCATTGGGCCATTTCATTTCGGCCAGGAAGTTTTGACAACTGTCGTTATCAGGAAATTTCTTCTGATACTCAAAAAGAGTTAGGCTTTCATACTTTTTCTCCATAATCTGATTTTTATTCTAACTTTAATAATCCTACTAAGTTACTGTAAATCAATCGTTTAATCAAGAAAATGAAACTGTTTTAATAGACTAATCTTTTATTTATTAAATGCCTACTTCAATCATACCATCCCAATACTGATCTTGCTAAGCATTTCACAGCTTGGTCTTAAGATTTCAATATCTAAGGATCGTATTTCTTTTCAGTGGATATGGTTAAGGGCATCTCTAAAAACTAAAACAGCTGTGTTAGTATGTTTTTTGAGCTAAAAGAGTTAGACTTGGAAATGAAACAATTTAAACGTCACAGAGATTACGGTTTTTTTGATCAAGACATTCGTTTGTCCAAACTGAGCCAGTTGGGAGATCCCCTGCAACGATTAAACGGTGGAATTGATTTTGAAATTTTCCGTTCTTTACTGGAACAGCACCTGATCAAAGAGTCAAAAGGAAAGGGAGGACGTCCCCCATATGATTATGTGTTAATGTTCAAGATATTGATTCTTCAGCGATATTATAACCTCTCTGATGATCAAGCAGAATATCAAATCAATGACAGGATGAGTTTTATGAGATTTCTCAACCTCACCATTGCAGATGACATACCAGATAGCAACACGATATGGTTGTTTAGTGAACGTCTGACCGACTTGAATTTAGTAAAATCTCTTTTCGAGCTATTTCAGAGTCAATTGGAAAAGTTAGGGCTTATGGTCAATGAAGGCAAAATAATAGATGCCTCTTTTGTAGAAGCCCCACGCCAACGCAACAGCAGGGAGAAAAACCAACAAATAAAAGAGGGTAAGGGAGAAGGTCTATGGACAGATGAACCCAATAAAAAGCGTCAAAAGGACATTGATGCACGTTGGACAAAGAAAAATAATCAGAATTATTATGGGTATAAAAATCACGCCAAGGTGGATGCAGGTAGCAAATTGATAGAACGCTATGAAATTACCGATGCAGCGGTACATGATTCACAGGCTCTTGATGCCCTGTTGGACAAAAAACAAGACAAAGAACAGGAATTGTATGCCGACAGTGCTTATGCAGACCAGCAAGAAATACTCGAAAAACATCAAATTAAAGATCAAATACATGAGAAGGGCTACAAAAACAAGCCGTTGACCGATACACAAAAGGAAAGTAATACAAGAAAATCAAAAGTACGCGTAAGAGTGGAGCATGTTTTTGGTTTCATGGAGAACAGTATGGGAAGCATGTATTACAGAAAAGTAGGGAAATCAAGAGCCGATACGGTCATTGGTCTGATGAATCTGACTTATAATATGTGCAGAAAAATTCAATTGACCGCTTCATTATGAGGGAACGTGCGTTCGATAGGCAATGAATAAATTCATAAGTAACTGATAATCAGGTGAATAAAAAATGAACTAAAAAAGAACAAAATAGGTCATCTTAAAAAAACAGGTCATAAAAATAAATCGGGAGAATATCCAGTTTTTAGAGATGCCCTTAAGCTTCTTCTTTAAGGAAAATGTGATCTCAACTAATTCAATTACAAGTTTGAAAGTAGTCAAATATAATTTCCTAGATGGTGGTTTAGGATATGGAATGCGATATAGTCCAAAGTACGGACAAATATTTAATGTGTATGGGAATACTGGTCTTTCAATAAAGACCGAGGATAAAAAAATATTGCTAGGTATTCAGAAAGAGAAAGAAATAAAAGAATTCATTTCAAACACTTTCCATCTGGCAAATGAATAAATAACAGTATATTTAACAATGTTTATGGTCTAGCTCGGTCATCCTTAGCCCTGAGTCTGTTGATTACTTTGGTCTTTACTCCTACTTTCGTTTACTTTCCTCAGCCCTACTTAAAAGCATTAGACCAATTAGATTCAATCATTCCAAATTATTTTTTTTCTGTTTGATTATTCTGACTGTAAGACTCCCCTAAACCTAAGCATTGGTAAATATAGTTTTTTCTTTCAAATGCATGTCTAATACCAATTATATTATAATACTAGTCTGATTATTATTTATATATTTGCTTCATGGGTATGAAATCAACTATAAAAGTCTCAGAGAGTCTTGAAACGCTTAAGAAGTTACAAGCTAACCAAAGCAATATCAAGTCAGAGAAGCGTATTTTATGTCTAATGTTATTGAAGACCAATAAATTCAAGACACAACAATTGATAGCAGATTATTTGGGTATCTGTAGACAGACGTTTGTTCTTTGGATAGCTAGGTATCGTCAATTAGGAATAGCAGGCATCTTGCTAAGTGCAACAAGAGCTAAAAAGTCTAAAATTTTACCCCTGAGATTCACGAAGGATTATCAGAGAAGTTAAAAGACGACAAGCACTCTTTACGTGGCTATTGAGATGCACAACAATGGGTTTTATCTTACTATGGAGTTGAAGTAAAAGACCATTGGCTTAGAGCTTATATGATAAAATACTTTATTGAAGTAGGCATTTAATAAATAAAAGATTAGTCTATTAAAACAGTTTCATTTTCTTGATTAAACGATTGATTTACAGTAACTTAGTAGGACTATTAAAGTTAGAGTAAAAATCAGATTATGGAGAAAAAGTATGAAAGCCTAACCCTTTTTGAGTTTCAGAAGAAATTTCCTGATAACGACAGTTGTCAAAACTTCCTGGCCGAAATGAAATGGCCCAATGGATTTAAATGTGAAAGGTGCCGAAACAACAAGTATTGCAGAGGGAAATTATTCCATACCTGTCAATGCACAAAATGTAGGTACCAAGCTACCCCCACAAGTGGCACACTTTTCCACAAAGTAAAATTCCCAATGTTAAAAGCTTTTTATATCCTATACTATATGAGTACAAATAAACAAGGGATTGCATCAACAGAGCTAAGCAGAAAACTGGGACTACGGCAAAAAACCTGTTGGCTGTTTCAACAAAAGGTAATGAAGGCCATGGTTAGCAGTGGGAAATACCCGCTAATGGGTAAAGTAGAAGTCGATGAGACCGTTGTAGGGCAACAAGAAGAAGGCGTTGTAGGACGACAAAATAACCGAAAAAAGCAGGTTGTACTGGCTATTGAGAAGAAAGGGAAAGGAGTGAGCAGGATGTATGCCAGAGTGATTGACAATGCTGGATCCAAGCAATTGAAGCCCTTCTTCCAGAATCATATATCAACTCAGGCTACCATCACAACCGATAAGTGGAGGGGCTACATCCCCTTGAAAGAAAAATACCCTTATTTAATTCAAATCGAGAGTGGGAAGAAAGGTAAGAATTGCACAGAATTGCACAGAACAATTATGATGTTCAAGGCATGGCTTAGAGGTATCCACCATTCAGTCGATAACCTTCAAGCATATATCGACCAATATTGCTATCGGTTCAACCGAAGCCAGATGAAAGGAGAAATATTCGATAACCTGCTAACTAAAATGGTGGACCATCAACCATGACCTTACAAGTGCATTCGTATTTATTAAATGCCTACTTCAATGAATTATTTTTTGTTGGAATTGGGCAAAAAATATAACCATAATCATAGCTACGATGCTAGTTTTTAACTCCTTTCCTCGTCACGCGACCGTGTTTTGTTTGTATCTGTAACAGGTAAATTCCTTTAGCTAAAGACGGAAATGCCACAGCGTTATCCCCCTTGGTTAACGTCCCTTTAGTAAGAAATTCCCCTGAGATTCCGAACAAGCGGTACACTCCCTCGCTGGCAACGGTAATTTTCACTCTATCTCCATCTTGTATTGGATTGGGGGAGACGGAAACGTCTATTTTCTTCACGCCAGCAGTTCCTGTGGTGACATCATCAGCCTGCACGGTGACTATGTAACGTTTGTTCAGCAGTTTGATCCGCTATGTCGGTGGCAGTGACGGTGATGGTTGCTGTTCCTACGGCTACTGGAGTTACGGTAACTATGCTATCCATCACTGTAACCGTTGCGATGGCGGTATTATCGGATATTGCTGTAAACGTCAACGTGTCGTTTGGGTCGCTAAATTTAGTAGCCACATCTACATCGCGAGGACTACCATTTTCCACGAGGTCAGTAATGTTGTCAAGCATGCCTGCGACTGTTGGGACAGGGTTGGTAACGGAGACGGAGAAAGTCTGTTTAGCTAGTTTGACCCGCTATGTCGGTGGCAGTGACGGTGATGGTTGCTGTACCTACGGCTACCGGAGTTACGGTAACTATGCTATCCATCACTGTAACCGTTGCGATGGCGGTATTATCGGATATTGCTGTAAACGTCAACGTGTCGTTCGGGTCGCTAAAGTTAGTCGCCACATCTACATTGCGAGGACTATCATTTAGCACGAGGTCAGTAATATCGTCCATCGTGCCTGTGGCCGTTGGGGCAGGGTTGGTAATGGAGACTGAGAACGTTTGTTTAGCAGTTTGACCCGCTATGTCGGTGGCAGTGACGGTGATGGTTGCTGTTCCTACGGCTACTGGAGTTACGGTAACTATGCTATCCATCTACTGTAACCGTTGCGATGGCGGTATTATCGGACATTGCTGTAAACGTCAACGTGTCGTTTGGGTCGCTAAAGTTAGTCGCCACATCTACATTTCGAGAACTACCATTTAGCACGAGGTCAGTAATGTCGGTAATCGTGCCTACAGTTGTTGGAGTTGCATTGACAGTTACCGTAAAAGTCTGTTCAGCAGTTTGACCCGCTATGTCGGTGGCAGTGACGGTGATGGTTGCACTGCCTGTGGCTACTGGAGTTACGGTAACTATGCTATCCATCACTGTAACCGTTGCGATGGCGGTATTATTGGACGTTGCAGTCAACGTCAACGTATCGTTTGGGTCGCTAAATTTAGTCGCTACATTCACAACGCGAGGACTACCATTTGCCACGAGGTCAGTAATATTATCAATCATACCTACGCTTATTGGGACTGTGGCGTTAATAGTAACTCCATCGGGCAGGGTTTTAGTTGCTGTTGATGGCAGGTCGTCAAAAATACTAGTGGGTAGCGATGTCAGTGGGTTATTCGATAAATCGAGGTCTGTCAAGGCAGTTAAGCCCGAGAAAATACCAGATGGCAAGGTGGTGAGTTGGTTGTTCTTTAAATCTAGTATCCCTAAGGCAGATAGCCCAGAGAATATATCAGCGGGTAGAGTTGTTAGTTGATTACCGCCTAAAAAGATTCTTGTTAGCCCTGTTAAGCCAGCAAAATCACCACTATTTAGACTACCCACTTCCTGAGATATAAGGCTTATTCTAATAATTCCGGACAAATCTTCATTAGTAATATCTTCACAACGACTTTTTCCACTCACTCTTGAGACTATTTCATTCTTAACTACTTCGGTGCGTGAACAGAGGTCTGTTGGGTCAGTCTCTTGAGCATTTACAAAAAATGTTATTTGTCCCTTGACTGACAAAGAAATCATATCATATCATCTCAAGCCCAACAGATTAAACTGTTAAAAGAAAAGGTTACCCCCTTTAGAAAAAAAGGTTGTTTATCTGTTGGAACAACTACACAAGTTGAGTATCAAGAAAGACTCTATCAATTCATCCCTTGCACCGTCGACAGATATGTTCAAGAAGAATCGGAAGCTTACGAGTTAAAAGCAAGCTTAAAAAGTGGTGGTCAACTTGGTCATAAAGGACACACATTAAAGATGAGTTCAAAGCCGGATAAGACTATTGAGTTGAAGAGTAGATTTTGTTCTATTTGCAGTTCTAATTTAGAAAAAGAGATTTTTGTTTTGAAATCTAAACGTCAAGTTGTTGAACTTCCTTTGATACAGCCCATTTACGAAGAATATCAACAATACTCTTGTAAATGTAGAGGTTGTGGACATCAGCAAGTAGCTGATTTTCCGGGTCATGTTTCTGCACCAATTCAATACGGAAGTAGTGTAGATACTATAGTTAGCTACCTTTCGGTTTATCAATCTATTCCTTATAACCGTTTTAAAAAGATGTTTTCCCAAGTGTTTTCGTTACCACTTTCAGAAGGAACTATTGATAATATTATCAATCGGGTTGCCTCAAAATGTAAAGTTGTTTATGAGCAAATTAAAGCAGAAGTTAGCATCAGTTCGGTAGTGGGTTCGGACGAAACAGGTGTAAAAGTTGCTGGGGAAAAATGGTGGATTTGGACTTGGCAAAATGTTTTGAACACTTTTATTGTGGCTTCTTCAAATCGTGGTTCAAAAACAATCGATAGTGTTTTTGCAGATGGATTTATAAATGCTACTTTAGTTTCAGATAGGTGGTCAGCACAACTTAAAACCTATGCAAAAAATCATCAACTATGTTTAGCACATTTGCTACGAGACCTTAATTTTATTGAAGAACTTGAAAATCACTGCTTTGCCTCTAAGTTTAAAACACTACTTGGAGCTGTTTTTGACCTAAAAAAACAGCAAATATCACAAAAAAATCCTTGTCAGGTAGATGCTCCCGAAGCTATTTTGTTAGAAAATAAGCTGAATGAACTACTGCCGTTACTATTGATGCAAAAAAGTATCCTAAAACAGATATTTGAAGTAGGCATTTAATAAATAAAAGATTAGTCTATTAAAACAGTTTAATTTTTTTGATTAAACGATTGATTTACAGTAACTTAGTAAAGTTATTAAAGGTAGAGTAAAAATCACAGTATGGAGAAAAAGTATGAAAGCCTAACCCTTTTTGAGTTTCAGAAGAAATTTCCTGATAACGACAGTTGTCAAAACTTCCTGGCCGAAATGAAATGACCCAATGGATTTAAATGTGAAAGGTGCCAAAACAGCAAGTATTGCGGAGGGAAATTATTCCATACCCGTCCATGCACAAAATGTAGATACCAAGCTACCCCCACAAGTGGCACACTTTTCCACAAAGTAAAATTCCCAATCTTAAAAGCTTTTTATATCCTATACTACATGAGTACAAATAAACAAGGGATTGCATCAACAGAGCTAAGCAGAAAACTGGGGCTACGGCAAAAAACCTGTTGGCTGTTTCAACAAAAGGTAATGAAGGCCATGGTTAGCAGTGGGAAATACCCGCTAATGGGTAAAGTAGAAGTCGATGAGACCGTTGTAGGGCAACAAGAAGAAGGCGTTGTAGGACGACAAAATAACCGAAAAAAGCAGGTTGTACTGGCTATTGAGAAGAAAGGGAAAGGAGTGAGCAGGATGTATGCCAGAGTGATTGACAATGTTGGCTCCAAGCAATTGAAGCCCTTCTTCCAAGATCATATATCAACTCAGGCTACCATCACAACCGACTAGGTGGAGGGGCTGCATCCCCTTGAAAGAAACATACCCTTATTTAATTCAAATCGAGAGTGGGAAGAAAGGTAAGAATTTCCCGGAATTGCACAGAACAATGATGATGTTCAAGGCATGGCTTAGAGGTATCCACCATTCAGTCGATAACCTTCAAGCATATATCGACCAATATTGCTATCGCTTCAACCGCAGTCAAATGAAAGGGGAAATATTCGATAACCTGCTAACTAAAATGGTGGACCATCAACCATGCCCGCACAAGTGCATTCGTATTTATTAAATGCCTACTTCAATGTTATTATTTCTGTTAGAGGAGATAAAGTCCATACCCAAATCATAAAAAAGTGCGACAGAACAACGCTTCATGCGATGATAAAAGAGAGAACCAGCCCAGACAGTATTATCAATTCCGATGGTTTTGGAGGGTATAATGGGTTGGTAGATTTTGATTACAAAAAGTATTACAGCGTGCATCATGGAAAGAATGAACTTGCCAGAGGAAGTTCCCATATTAACGGGATAGGATCCTTTTGGGGCTACGCTAAAACAAGACTTTCAAAGTTCAGAGGCAATGAACAAGAATATGCTTGCTCTGCACCTTAAAGAATCTAAATTCAGATTCAATAATAGAGGACAGAATTTGCACAAAACTAGTCAAGGCCCTAATTCAATTTGTTTATGTCTCATTTTATAATCTAATTTGGTATTAAGCAGAGCTGTTTCATGTTACGATTTTTCATCGCAGATGTCATTCTTGCATGCAGAGAAAAACTCTATGTCATCAAGAATGACAATTGGTACTAATTAAATCCTCTTCTTTCTAAAAGTGCTTCGAACTCTGGTTCTCTGCCACGGAAATCGACATACATTTCCATTGCATCTTTTGTGCCACCTTTAGAGAGAATATGTTCACGATACGCATTGGCCGTTTCTTTGTCAAACAGTCCATTTTCTTTGAAAGCACCAAATGCATCCGCATCCATTACTTCTGAGTTGAGATAGCTGTAGTACCCTGAAGAATATCCTTCTGGATCTGAGAAAGCATGCCTGAAATAACCAGTACGATACCTCGGTACGATTGCCTTTATCAGCCCAATTGTATCCATTGCCGCTGTTTCAAACGCATCCGCATCACCGGTGATGGGTTCAGTAATGGAATGATATGCCATGTCGAGGTAAGAAGCGGCCATGTACTCCACGGTAGCGAATCCTTGGTTGAACTTGCCAGCGTTGTTGATTTTGTCTATCAGTGCGGTCGGCATCACTTCTCCAGTTTCATAATGGAAAGCATACAAAGCCAGCATTTCTGGCTCAAACACCCAATTCTCCATTACTTGTGAAGGGAATTCTACGAAATCCCTTGAAGTAGAGGTTCCCGAAATGGAAGGATAGGTACATTCAGATAGTAAGCCGTGTAGGGCATGACCAAATTCATGAAAAAGAGTGTTTGCCTCATCCTGTGATAGCAATGATGGAGTGTCGGCCATTGGTTTGGTAAAGTTTCCGACGTTTGTGACAATTGGGATAACATGCTCACCATCCATATTGCTTTGATCTCTGAATGTATTCATCCAAGCACCACCTCGCTTACTGGATCTGTAGAACCAATCTGACAGGTAGATACCGATCAGTTCCCCTTTTTCATTTTTGACTGTGTATGTACGAACATCCTCGTGATATTTTGGAATGTCAGTTTGTTTCTCGAACACTAACCCAAATAATTTGTTGGCCAAGGTGAATGTCCCGTTAATCACATTATCTACTTTGAGATAAGGTCTGATCTCTTCTTCGTCTAGGTCATATTCCTTCAATTTGATTTTTTCAGCATAATACCACCAATCCCATGGACCTATTTCAATGCTTACCCCTTCATCAGAGGCTATTTTTGCCAGTTGATCCCTCTCCTGTTTCGCACGCTCCAAAGCTACTGGCCATACTTGATCCAGAAGGTTGTATACTTTTTCAGGAGTGTTCAGCATACGTTCCTGTAGCATGTAATCTGCCCAAGTGTCATATCCTAGCAAGTTTGATTTTTGTAGCCTCGCATTGGCCATTTTACGGGCAATTTCTTTATTGTCCAACTCGTTGTCATTGTCACCCCGATAGATGTAGCCTTTCTTTAACGCCATTCGATGATCTCTATTAGTTGAGTAAGTAATAAAAGGAAGAAGGCTTGGCTTGTGAGTTGTATAAACGTATTTACCTGTTTCATGACCTCGTTCTTTAGCTGCCGCTGCACCCGCATTTCTTACACTTTCTGGAAGTCCTGCTAGGTCTTCTTCTGTTTCCAGTACCAGCTCAAATGAATTGTCTTCTTTCAGCACATTTTCTCCAAACTTTACTGCTAAAGAGGAAAGGCTGGCATTTAATTCACGCATCCTGTTTTTTTCGTCTTCATCCAAAGCAGCACCTGCTCTTACGAAATTCGTGTGATAATTTTCCAACAGCTTTGCTTGCTCCTCTGATAACTCAAGAGCCTCAATTTGATTGTAAAGTGTTTTCACTCGTTTGTAAAAATCAGCGTTCAAAAAGATATTATCATTATGCGTTGAAAGCGTAGGGCTTATTATCCTAGAAATCTCCTGAAGCGAATCATTTGTATGTGCAGAGGTCAAGTTGAAAAATACTCGGCTTACCCTAGAAAGGAGTGCCCCTGACTTCTCAAATGCCTCAATCGTATTTTTAAACGTTGGAGCTTCCGCATTATCAGCAATGAGGTCAACTTCCTTTATTTGTTCAGCCATCCCATCTTCAAAGGCTTCCATGAAATGTTGATCCTTTATTTCTTCAAAAGGAGGTACACCATACACAGTATTGTATTCCAAGTAGAAAGGATTGTCGGTCATCTGCTTTTCTGTTTGCTTACTACAACTAGACAGAATAGCTACAATGGAGAGGAGGAGGAAAAACTTTTTCATTATTTTGGTTAACGTTTGATACTGAACGGCAAAAATAATATTTTTGAAGTAGGCATTTAATAAATACGAATAAAATGGTACGGGCATGGTTGATGGTCCACCATTTTAGTTAGTCAACCCTAAAGAATAAAAATTATTGAAGTAGGCATTTAATAAATACGAATGCACTTGTACGGGCATGGTTGATGGTCCACCATTTTAGTTAGCAGGTTATCGAATATTTCCCCTTTCATCTGGCTTCGGTTGAACCGATAGCAATATTGGTCGATATATGCTTGAAGGTTATCGACTGAATGGTGGATACCTCTAAGCCATGCCTTGAACATCATAATTGTTCTGTGCAATTCCGGGAAATTCTTACCTTTCTTCCCACTCTCTATTTGAATTAAGTAAGGATATTTTTCTTTCAAGGGGATGTAGCCCCTCCAGTTATCGGTTTTGATGGTAGCCTCAGGTGATATATGATCTTGGAAGAAGGGCTTCAATTGCTTGGATCCAGCATTGTCAATCTCTCTGGCATACATCCTGCTCACTCCTTTCCCTTTCTTCTCAATAGCCAGTACAACCTGCTTTTTTCGGTTATTTTGTCGTCCTACAACGCCTTCTTCCTGTTGCCCTACAACGGTCTCATCGACTTCTACTTTACCCACTAGCGGGTATTTCCCACTGCTAACCATTGCCTTCATTACCTTTTGTTGAAACAGCCAACAGGTTTTTTGCCGTAGCCCCAGTTTTCTGCTTAGCTCTGTTGATGCAATCCCTTGTTTATTTGTACTCATATAGTATACGATATAAAAAGCTTTTAACATTGGGAATTTTACTTTGTGGAAAAGAGTGCCACTTGTGGGGGTAGCTTGGTACCTACATTTTGTGCATTGCCGGGTATGGAATAATTTCCCTCTGCAATACTTGTTGTTTTGACACTTTTCACATTTAAATCCATCTGGTCATTTCATTTCGGTCAGGAAGTTTTGACAACTGTCATTATCAGGAAATTTCTTCTGAAACTCAAAAAGAGTTAGGCTTTCATACTTTTTCTCCATAATCTGATTTTTACAGTAATTTTAATAGTCCTACTAAGTTACTGTAAATCAATCGTTTAATCAAGAAAATGAAACTGTTTTAATAGACTAATCTTTTATTTAGTCAGCCCTAAAGAATCAAAATTAATTATGCTTATCTTCTTTCAGGGAGGGTTTTAGCACGATTATTGCTGTATAAAATGACAAGGAATAGTTATAATTTGAATCAAAACCTTGTCAAATACAGTCAAAAAAGTCGAATAGAAATCAACTTAATTTTTTATCACCTACCTTAACTGAACAACTCAATTCCAGGCAAGAGCTTTATTTGTTGAGCCACCAGATAGCATGGTCATATTTTGAAGAAGCATTTGGTTCGCTTTATTCAAATGTAGGTCGTCCGGCTCATTCTATTCGTTTGATGGTCTCCTTGTTGATATTAAAATCTATTTACAATTTATCAGATGAGGTATTGGTGGAACAACGGTGGGAAATGAATCCATATTTTCAATAGTTTGGAGGCTTTGATTCTTTGCAATGGGGGCAACCCTGTGCGGCAACAGATTTGGTACATTTCAACAAGAGGATTGGAGAAGAAGGGGTAGAGAAGATATTGAAACATTCAATTGAGCTACACGGCAAGGATGCTAAGGACAAGCATGTAAGTGTAGATACTACTGTCCAGGAAAAGAGCATCACCTATCCCACAGATGCAAAACTTCATAAAATGATTGTTGACAGCTGTATTTCTATAGCCAAGAAAGAAGGGATTAAACTACGACGCAGCTACGTTAGGACAACCAAAACCCTTGTCAGAGACACCTACCATGGGACTCACCCTAAAAGAAGGAAGAAAGCAAATGCAACGAAGCGAAAACTCAAAACCATTGCTGGTCGGTTAGTCAGAGAATTAGACAGGAAATTACCACATCAGCAAAAAGAAGTAACACTGGCACTGTTCAAACGAGTACTTACACAAGAGAAGTGCAGTAAGAATAAAATTTACAGTTTACATGAACCTGATGTGTATTGCATCGCAAAAGGGAAGACCCATAAGAAATATGAATATGGCTGTAAGGCATCAGTAGTATTGACACAAAATACGGGTATCATCGTAGGTGCGATGACTTTTGAAGAGAATATGTATGATGGACATACGCTAGATGCTGTATTGAAGCAAACACAACTACTGACTGGTAACTACCCGAAAACCGCCACAGTAGATAGGGGGTACAAAGGGACTAACACAGTTGAGAACACCTCCATCATTCGACCATCCAAACCATTAAAAAGAGACAATACCTATCAAAAACAGAGAAAACGAACGCACTGTAGACGTAGAGTAGCCATAGAGCCAATCTTCGGACACTTGAAGCAAGATCATCGAGTAGCTAGCAATTACCTAAAAGGGAAAACAGGAGATAAAATAATTGAAGTAGGCATTTAATAAATACGAATGCACTTGTACGGGCATGGTTGATGGACCACCATTTTAGTTAGCAGGTGATCGAATATTTCCCCTTTCATCTGGCTTCGGTTGAACCGATAGCAATATTGGTCGATATATGCTTGAAGGTTATCGACTGAATGGTGGATACCTCTAAGCCATGCCTTGAACATCATAATTGTTCTGTGCAATTCCGGGAAATTCTTACCTTTCTTCCCACTCTCGATTTGAATTAAGTAAGGATATTTTTCTTTCAAGGGGATGTAGCCCCTCCAGTTATCGGTTTTGATGGTAGCCTCAGGTGATATATGATCTTGGAAGAAGGGCTTCAATTGCTTGGATCCAGCATTGTCAATCTCTCTGGCATACATCCTGCTCACTCCTTTCCCTTTCTTCTCAATAGCCAGTACAACCTGCTTTTTTCGGTTATTTTGTCGTCCTACAACGCCTTCTTCCTGTTGCCCTACAACGGTCTCATCGACTTCTACTTTACCCACTAGCGGGTATTTCCCACTGCTAACCATGGCCTTCATTACCTTTTGTTGAAACAGCCAACAGGTTTTTTGCCGTAGTCCCAGTTTTCTGCTTAGCTCTGTTGATGCAATCCCTTGTTTATTTGTACTCATATAGTATACGATATAAAAAGCTTTTAACATTGGGAATTTTACTTTGTGGAAAAGAGTGCCACTTGTGGGGGTAGCTTGGTACCTACATTTTGTGCATTGCCGGGTATGGAATAATTTCCCTCTGCAATACTTGTTGTTTTGACACTTTTCACATTTAAATCCATCTGGCCATTTCATTTCGGCTAGGAAGTTTTGACAACTGTCGTTATCAGGAAATTTCTTCTGAAACTAAAAAAGAGTTAGGCTTTCATACTTTTTCTCCATAATCTGATTTTTATTCTAACTTTAATAATCCTACTAAATTACTGTAAATCAATCGTTTAATCAAAAAAATGAAACTGTTTTAATAGACTAATCTTTTATTTATTAAATGCCTACTTCAATAAAATAAACTGCATCATGGCAGCCTGTGGGTTTAACTACAAGAAATTGATGAAAAAACTAAGAGTAAATGCTCTTTGGCTCTATACAAAATGGGTAGTAAAGCTGAGGCGTCTAGTTGAATTAACCTCTTTCCATCAAAGTAGAATACAAACTCTATGGAAAATGAGTTTTTAAGGAACGACTAATTATTAAATGCCTACTTCAATCGTCTAATTTTGAAAGACAAAGCAACAGGCGGGTCGTTGTATCGATACTTGCGCCATCAGAGTAAGAAATATCGAAAGCGTTATGGAAAGAATGGTTACCGCGGGCGCATCCCCAGCCGGGTTGATATTGCTGATAGACCCAGTATAGTGGACAGTCGCTCGCGTGTAGGGGATTGGGAGGTTGATTGTGTTATCGGTAAAGGTCGTCCAGAGGCGGTAGCCACCCTTGCTGAACGCAAAAGCAGATTCTATCCTGCCCTTCAGATTAAGAACAAAACCGCAAAAGAAACCAATGCGACGATACTCAGGTTGTTAAGACATAGTAAACAATGTGTGATGACGCTAACGCAGGTTCAACAATCAAGTGCAAAAACTAAGCGGTATTTAGATAAAAGATTTCTTTAGGAGTTTTAAAGTTAAGTTTTTCTCTTGGTCGTCGGTTAATTTTGTGTTGGATTGGTGTAATCTGTTTGTCATTTAGTGTATCAAAAGCTGTTTTTTTGGGTATATACTGTCTTATGAGTTTGTTAGTGTATTCATTGAGTCCTCTTTGCCAAGAGCAATACCGATGGGCAAAGTAGAATTTAGTAGCTAGGTTTTTAGCTATGTTTTGATGGTCGGCAAATGCTGTTCCATTATCAGAAGTGATCGAAAGGATATGTTTTTTATAGGGCATCAGCCTATTGATAAGTTCCTTACTTAGTCCTTTGGCTTGCTTTCCCTTAGGTAGTTTTTTTATAATGAGCATTCCTGTAGTTCTTTCCACGATGGTCAGAATGGCTCCCTTTTGTTGTCTTGCCTATAATGGTATCCACTTCCCAGTCCCCAAAGCGTTCTTTAGTGTTGATGCATTCAGGTCTTTGATTGATCGATACCCTATTTTTAATAGGTACAGGCTTACCTACAGACCTTTTTCTATGTTTGAGTTGATGGGCGTAAATGTTTGTAATAATGGTCTCCAGCAGCTTTATCCTCCCTGATATATTGATAGATACGTTCATGTGAAACCATGGGAATCTGCTTGATTTTACAATACCCTACAAGCTGCTTAGGTGACCACTGTTCTTGCAGAAGGTATTCTTTGATGAGCTTTCTTTTGTGGGTGTCAAAAGACCGAGGCTTGCAATAACGTTGCTTACGCTTTGTGGAAGACAAATGTGCTTTAGATCCATGATAGATCCCTGTAGGGGAACTGTTGCGCTTGCATGCTCTGTAAATGGTGGAAACCGACACAGCAAGGGCTTCTGCAATGAAACTTTTACGTTTGCCCGATTTTAAGTAGGCTTCCATTTGATGTCTTTGATGGGCTTTGAGTTGATAATATGTTTGGCTCATATGGCAACGTTTTTAGACCTTTAAATATGGGGAACTAGCTCCACATATTTATCCTAAGCTTTGCACTTACTAAGTGAACTTACATCTTCCATTAAAGCGTTCCACAAGGGTATTCTGGGTGGGTTTCCCTAGCTGAATAAAACACCGTTGAATTTTATGTTTTCGAGTCCAAACTTCAAAAACAGCAGAAGAGAACTCCGGTCCATTGTCTACACGTATCACTTCAGGAGTTCCTCGCCATTCACAATGAGTCTGTCCAGTTCCCTTGTAATACGTCTAGCACGTAATGAGGTAGCAATGGTACTCATCAGCACTTCTCTATTGTGATCATCTATCACGTTGAAGGTGCTGAACAGTCTTCCATTACTCAGGCTATCATGCATGAAATCCGCATTCCAAGTGATGTTGTTTTGGATGGGTATAATGTGAGGAGTCTTGACTCGTGCTGGCAGTCTTCTTTTACGCTTTCTACGCATAATCAGACCCATCATCACATACACTCGGTATACGCGTTTATGGTTCCATCTAGAATCTTCAAGACGCAGTAAATGGTACATTTTTTGGAAGCCAAAAAG
>CBDHDT010000193.1:0-3907500 GCA_965261215.1 Ekhidna sp. | reverse complement strand
ACTACTCCATTCCCAATGACGTTTTTAATTCCTTCATGGAATATACCAGAAGGAATTTGATGAAGCACATGTTTCTTACCTTCAAATTCAAGTGTATGTCCCGCATTCGGACCTCCCTGAAACCTCGCAACGACATCATACTTAGGTGCTAAAAAGTCAACAGCTTTTCCTTTTCCTTCATCTCCCCACTGAAGACCAAGTAGTATATCTACTTTAGACATGTATTATCTTATTTTTTCCAAAACCTCTTCTTTTGAGGAAACAATATTAAATATTGCCTGAAGTTTTGTCATGATGAGCAGTTTATTGACGTGATCCGACGGGTTTATGAGATATAATTCTCCATCTTTATTTCTAAACTTGGTTAAAAGTGTTATCAAAATTCCAATGCCACTACTATTGATGTATCTAACATTAGAAATATCCAATAAGCAATAATGTATTCCTTTTGATAAAACATCATTTGCAAGCTCCACCAATTCATGTCCATTATTTTCTCCGATTAAATTTCCTGAAAAATCAAGTTTCAGCATGTTGTCTGAAACTTCCTGAATGTATGTCATGATGTTATTTTATTTCCGCAATTTTGTTTCGAACAATTTCCATATAAGATCAACGAATGATGCAATACTTCGAACTGTAAAAGTTGACCAACGGTTGTTTGGATGTTTTGTAGACGGGGATCGCAGAATTCATGTACTTTATTGCAATCCATACAGATTAAGTGATCATGTTGCCTGAATCCGTATGATTTCTCAAAATGAGCTAAATTTTTTCCAAATTGATGTTTAGTTACTAAATCACAACCCATTAGTAAATCGAGCGTATTGTAAACAGTTGCTCTGCTGACTCTATA
The DNA here is from genome assembly GCA_965261215.1 of Ekhidna sp. GTDB lineage: Bacteria > Bacteroidota > Bacteroidia > Cytophagales > Cyclobacteriaceae > Ekhidna. The sequence goes on along the minus strand of CBDHDT010000193.1, from coordinate 3,906,644 downwards.
ATTTTTTTCCTTCATACTTACGTATAGTGCCTCAACATCAAAGTGGTCATTCTTTGAATATATCTCCTCTAAAATTGCAAAACGTTCAGGAGTCTTCCTAAGGTTCTTAGCTTCTAGGTGAGCTTGAAATATTTTTTTTACTTTTTCTAATGTTTCCAGAACGGACATCGGGCAAATATAATCGAATGAAAAGCTTGATCAACCCGACCTTGATACTTTTACGACACCTTGAACTTGTCCTAAGTTCTTGATTAGTGTATCAATGTGGTTTGTATCCTCCACATACAACTGAATATTTCCCTCAAAAATTCCACATTCGGTATTAATAGACAGAGATATCATATTCACTTTTAGTTCTGAAGAAATAACATTGGACACGTCACTAACAAGCCCTATTCTATCGGTTCCAATAATCGATAAAGTTGTTTCAAATGAATGTTTTCGTGAGGATGCCCATTGTGCTTTAATAATCCTATAGCCATACTTGGATAATAGCTCAGCTGCATTGGGACAAGTGGTCCTATGAATTTTAACACCATCGTTTACGGTAATAAAGCCAAAAACGTCATCTCCATGTATAGGATTGCAACATTTAGAAAATTTATAATTTATACCATTTAAATCTTCGCCTAGTAGAAGGATATCTCTATCTTTCGGTCTTACTTTCTTGAGCTTATCTTTTACGCCCCTGACATTATCTATGACTTTATCTCTCTTCAACTTCGCGTTACCTGTCTTCTGGAAAGATTTGATCCTTGAGTGATCAATTTTTCCTGCACCTACCAAGTAGAGGAGGTCTTGAGCAGATTTTGCGTCAAAGAAACTGGCAATCTGATCTAGGTTCTCCTGCTCATAATCCACTTTTAATTGTTTCAATTTTCTTCTTACTATTTCTTTTCCTTCATCAATAACTGATTTGCGCTCTTCTTTTAAGGCATCCTTAATTTTCGATTTGGCTTTCGAACTAACTACGTATTGAAGCCAGCTTTCATTTGGTTTTTGCTTTCTTGAGGTAAGAATCTCAACCTGATCTCCATTTTTTAACTGGAAGTTGAGTGGCTCCAACTTTTGATTGACTTTTGCCCCCAAACAATGCGACCCCACTTCGGTATGGACATCGAAAGCAAAGTCAAGAGCAGTAGCACCAAAAGGTAATGTTCTCAAGTCTCCCTTAGGTGTGAAGACAATTACCTCATCTGTATATAAATTGGATTTAAAGTCATCAATGAATTCAATTGCACTTTTATCCTTTTGCTCAAGAATTTCCCGAACCTTACCTATCCACATTTCCAAGCCAGTTTCTACGGAGTTAGAGTTTCCATCCTTATACTTCCAATGCGCTGCATACCCCTTCTCTGCTATTTCATCCATTTTTCTGGTTCGAATCTGCACTTCTACCCATTGTCCCCTGTCGCTCATCACCGTTGTATGAAGAGACTCATAGCCGTTCGCTTTCGGAATGCTGATCCAGTCTCTGAGCCTGTCAGGATTTGGTTGATAGTAATCGGTTACGAACGAATAGACTTGCCAACAAAATGATTTTTCCTGCTCAAGTGGCACATCAAGAATTATTCTGATAGCAAATAGGTCATAGACCTCCTCAAAAGGAACTCCTTGTTTTTTCATTTTGTCCCAAATGGAATAAACAGATTTTGGTCTTCCTTTTATTTCATAACCTACGCCAAGTCTGTTAAGGTTATCTTTTATTGGTCTTACAAAGCTTCGTATGAATTTCCCCCTAGTATCCTTAGATGCGTTGATTTTTTGTGAAATCTCTCTATAAGCACTCTCCTCGCTATATTTCAAATAAAGATCTTCCATCTCCGACTTAAAAGCGTACAATCCAAGCCTGTGAGCCAAAGGTGCATAGAGGTAGATTGTCTCATTTGCGATTTTTAGCTGTTTATTTCTCGGCATACTGTCAAGTGTACGCATATTGTGAAGTCGATCCGCCAGCTTAATAAGAATAACCCTAACATCATCTGAAAGAGTTAACAGCATTTTTCTGAAATTCTCAACCTGCTGAGAACTTCCATATTCAAATACTCCCGAAATTTTTGTAAGTCCGTCTATGATTCTGGCTACTTTTTTTCCAAATAGCCTGTCTATATCCTCAATCTCATAATCAGTATCTTCAACTACGTCATGTAAAAGTGCTGAAATAATAGATGTTGTCCCCAGTCCTATTTCTGAAATGCATATTTCAGCCACCTGTAATGGATGAAAAATATACGGTTCCCCTGATTTCCTTCGCATGCCACTGTGCGCTTCCATCGAGGTATAAAATGCTTTCTTGATGAGCTTTGCATCACCATCTTTGAGTATAGGCTTGGCTTTGCGAAGCATACGCCTATATCTTCTAATTATTTCTTGTCTTTCTTCTTCTAAGTCTTCCTTGATAACCATCAGTTAAATAAATTCACACGTCTTGTCAGGTAAAAAATATTTTCTAAATTTGCACACCGATTTTTCGACAGTTTTAGCAAATTATCATTTAAAAAAGCGGATGTGGCGAAATTGGTAGACGCACTAGACTTAGGATCTAGCGCCGCAAGGCATGGGGGTTCGAGTCCCTCCATCCGCACATTGAAAGAACCCTCTTTCAAGATTCTGATAGCCATCAGATCATGTGAGAGGGTTTTTATTTTATAAAAATTAAACACGAGTACATTGGAGATTTCTTTTGACAAAATTGATAAAACACAAGGCGTGATTAAAATTAGCGTAAACAAAGTTGATTATCAACCATGTGTAGATCAAAAAATTAAAGAATATAGCAAAAAAGCAAACATCAAGGGGTTCAGACTAGGAAAAGTGCCTCATGGAATGATAAGAAAAATGTGCGGGACAGCTTTAATTGTCGAGGAAATCAACAAATTAGTCTCTGAGAAGCTAACCTCTTATCTAAGAGAAGGTGAAACACAATTTTTAGGTGAGCCAATACCTGAAAAAACAAATGAATCTTACGATTGGGATAATCAAGAAGCATTTGAGTTTAATTATCAGGTTGGCTATGCTCAACCATTTGAGCTAAAAATTGATAAAAAGCTTAGAATGGATAAATATTCTATTAAAATAGATGATTCTGTCATTGATGAAACGATAGAAAATCTCAGAAGACAATTTGGAGAAATAGAACATCGTGACATTTCCGAAGAGAAAGATACTCTATATGGCGATTTGAAAACTTCAGATAGCATGATCAACCAAGAAATTAGTATCGATCTAAGAGATATTGAAAAATCCTCACTAAAGAAATTCATCGGTTTAGGTTTAGAAAGTGAATTTCAATTGGATGCTAGGAAAAGTTTTAAAAATGAGAGTGTTCTTCGCAATCAGTTAAGGGTAAATGATGAAGATTTTAAGAAGTTAAGGAAAATTACTTTCAAAATAAAGGGCATTAGTCATTACAAACTATTGCCTATTGACCAAGCTCTTTTTGACAAATCTTTTGGTGAAGGGAATGTGAAAAATGAAGATGAATTTAGAGTAAAAGTAAAAGACGCTGTTTCTAAAAATTACACATCTGAAAGTGAGCAATTCTTTGATCAGCAAATCATAAAAAAGATTTCCGAAAAAGCCAGAATTAAGTTGCCCGATAATTTTCTGAAAAAATGGCTGATCAACTCTAACGACAGCCTCAATGGAGAATTATTGGATTTTGAGTACGGGACTTATGCAAAAGAGTTGAGGTGGTCGCTCATTAGAAATAAGATATTAAAAGATCAAGGGTTGAAGGTTGAGCATGAAGATGTTTTAAATGAAGCTAAAGACTTGATTAAAAAACAGTTCTCTAGGTCGGGTATTCCTGAAGTGAACGATCAACTGGATCAGTTTGCCAATAATTATTTACACGCCGACAATGGTGAGAATTACATGAAGGTATTTAATCAAGTCCAAAGCATCAAAGTACTTAATTACATAAAAAGCGAAGCAACTATCAGGGGGAAAGAGATAAGTTTGAATGCATTCAGAAAACTCTGAAATATGAACCAAGGAAATCAAAAAAAATAGTTATTAATACCAAATTGATTACAAAATGTCACATATAAAATGTTTCTTTTTTGCTCGCATTTCGTTAAAAATAGCACCATAGTGACAGCCTTCGGTTAAGAAGTAACCAAGACCGTTGCAATAGAAGATTGTTTATAGGTTTTAACTAGTTAAGTAATTAGAAAATGCTTAGAATATTATTCATCGGGACATCATTTAAATCTGTTTTTAGAAGTAGACTGTAAATTAAACTCTGTCTAAGTAATTTTTTAACAATTAACTTAGGAGTCTGTCGGACTTTCAATAACCAAGAGCATAAAAAGATTAATTATTCAGAACCAAAAATTGGCTTTAACTCATTCATGTTTCGAAATGATTTTATGTCTTGTGCCTTTTTCTGTTTTGGTAACCTGAACCCGATTTAGAAAATGTCTAATTAGCTAGTATTTACAGGATCAGATTTGATTGCAGGTGTTTTCGGGAAGAAAGAATAGGAAATTAGACCAGAGATTAGGTTGGCAATAAAGTTGGCGAATGACCTGTGTCTGGAATGTTCTATTTGACAAATGTTTTTTAGTTCATCATTTACTGTTTCTACAACCGACCTTTTTCTGAGCATGATTTTGTCTTTGAGTTCCATCAGCGTATTCTTCATATTATTGCGAATACTAGTGATCAAATGAAGGCCCTCCATAAAAAGCACTTGTGTTAGTTTTTGAGAGATATACCCTGTGTCTGCATACAACTTTCCCTTTAGGGCTTTGATGAAAGATGGGTTTTTTAAAGGTTCTCGATCATCAATATTGCCAGGGGTGATCACAAAATTGAGAAGTTCCCCTTTGTCATTAATAACTATATGTAGCTTAAAACAAAAGAAATAACCCATTGTAGACTTGCCTACTTTGTCCAATCCTGCAAAAACCTTATTCCTTTTTATCCTCTTGTTTTTACATACCCGAATTGGAGTTGAATCAATAAAAGCAATACCGGTACCATCTCCCATACAACAAGTTTTTAGCAAAAGAGACCTAGGTAAGGTTGCACCTTGCATCAATTCCAAAAACCTATTATAGGATACTGCTTCACCGAATAAATGGTTCATATGTTTTTGGATATAATGAATATAAAAGTGTTTCATATTGCTGAATCCTCCAGAGTGGAACATAATCATGCTAGTGATTACTTCGCTACAGCTCTTCTTGGGCTTTCTATTAGGTTTGTTGTCTACAAGGTGCTTTTGGATAGATTTTTCGAAGTCCAGACAGCATTCATCAACAAAATAGAAAATTTTAGTGATTTTATTGTCAGATAAGACCATGTGTTTTATGTGTATATATTTAAATTTCAGATACTTAAATATATTGAAGTAGGCATTTAATAAATACGAATGCACTTGTACGGGCATGGTTGGTGGTCCACCATTTTAGTTAGCAGGTTATCGAATATTTCCCCTTTCATTTGACTCCGGTTGAACCGATAGCAATATTGGTCGATATATGCTTGAAGGTTATCGACTGAATGCTGGATACCTCTAAGCCATGCCTTGAACATCATAATTGTTCTGTGCAATTCCGGGAAATTCTTACCTTTCTTCCCACTCTCTATTTGGATTAACTAAGGGTATTTTCCTTTCAGGGGGATGTAGCCCATCCACTTATCGGTTGTGATGGTAGCCTGAGTTGATATATGATTCTGGAAGAAGGGCTTCAATTGCTTGGAGCCAGCATTGTCAATCACACTAGCATACATCCTGCTCACTCCTTTCACTTTCTTCTCAATAGCCAGTACATCCTGCTTTTTTTGATTATTTTGGCGTCCTACAACGCCTTCTTCTTGTTGCCCTACAACGGTCTCATCGACTGCTACTTGACCCATTAGTGGGTATTTCCCACTGCTAACCATGGCCTTCATTACCTTTTGCTGAAACAGCCAACAGGTTTTTTGCCGTAGTCCCAGTTTTCTGCTTAGCTCTGTTGATGCAATCCCTTGTTTATTTGTACTCATACAGTATAGGATATAAAAAGATTTTAACATTGGGAATTTTACTTTGTGGAAAAGTGTGCCACTTGTGGGGGTAGCTTGGTACCTACATTTTGTGCATTGACGGGTATGGAATAATTTCCCTCTGCAATACATGTTGTTTTGGCACCTTTCACATTTAAATCCATCTGACCATTTCATTTCGACCAGGAAGTTTTGACAACTGTCGTTATCAGGAAATTTCTTCTGAAACTCAAAAAGAGTTAGGCTTTCATACTTTTTCTTCATAATTTGATTTTCACTCTACCTTTAATAATCCTACTAAGTTACTATAAATCAATCGTTTAATCAAGAAAATGAAACTGTTTTAATAGACTAATCTTTTATTTATTAAATGCCTACTTCAATAAATATAAACACATACACTAGTTTTATCTATTCCTAATGCCTGTTTATCTCTCTTTAATTGCACTATTTATTAATCGGGTTCAGGTTTTCAGCAACCTTTGAACGTCATAAACAAGGAATTGTAAGTTGACCTTTAAAACACAAACAGATAGTGGTAAACACGAGGATTTAAACGGTAGAATTCAATCTATTTTGGCAAAGGCAAGAGGAGTTCTAAATTTTGACGGATTTAGGATTAATGTGCTGTTTTATTTTGGAAAACTTAATCTAACTCCACTAAAAATTTAGTTATGCCTTTTATTTCAAGCCAGGAGAACTCTCATTCAACTACAGCATTTAGCTATAAATTGAGTATACCATCATACAACTCTCTTGTTCCTTCCATTTTATGCTACAGAATATCCTTTATCCTCTCGGGACATGATAAAAAGCAATTCGGATAGAAGGATCTCCTCTACTGATAAATCTGTATACATGGTTGGGAAACGCAGTTCGCTGTCCTAAATTCTCAACATAGAAGCCAGCAGGATCTACCAAAGCATCCACGAGGCGACCATACTCAGATGAAAAAAGGGGATCAATTCGAGTATCAGCATTAAAAAAGGAAGCCGCTCCACCGTTTCCCGCCCTAGATATCTTCAAGTGAGTCCCCTTGTCTTCATAAATCAAGAATTCCGCAACAAGGTTCCCTCTAACGCTTGGTGTTCCATGCAGGAGTAAAATATCGATTTCGTTTCTAGCACCAACCCGCAACTGACGAGTCAGTCTCAACGCTCCAGTAATACGAACTGGATTTACAGCGCGTAGGTTACTAAACAAGTCATTGAAGGACTTAGAGGTAAAGTTCGTAAACGGATCGTTATGCAAAAACAGTAAATTATTTGTTATCCTTTTGTCTAGGAAGAGTTTATGATCTGTAATAGGAATGAGGGGAACTCGTGTACCTCCTAATGATACTGTAACTCCCTCGTCCAGTCTTGCAACAAATGTGCCACTGCGTGCATCATACTCCAGTTCCACCTTTTTCAGTACATCCTCTCCACCACCCAAACTGACAATTGAATCTATACGTACCCCTTTGGGTGTAAAGTTTATTGCTGATGTGTATGATGGTCCATAAAATAATGAATCCTGGTCTTTCAACACTTCTCGGATTGTGACCGTCCTCCGAGTAGTGGAGAACTCAAGATCTGATTTAAACACTGTGTCGCTATTGAAGTAAGAGAGGCTCCTGAACAGCGACGTTGAAAATTCTAAGCGTTCCCCAGATCGAAAAGACCTCCGCAAATCACTCCGACTCTCAAAAATTGCTTTTCGGAAAATGAGCGTGTCTTGCCGTCGATTAGTCCTGAAGATAATATTTCCCTCCTCATTTGTTCCATAGTATAAAAATTCAAAATCTCCTTTCAAACCTGCTCCTCCTGCACCTGGAATGGGTGAATGAGCAGCGTCGGACAATCTATGGATCACACCACCGGTATTGAATGACAGCTTGGTAGTTGAACCCTGAATAATGGCATATTCAGATATGGAGATATTATTCACGAACTCCTCTGAAAAATCTGAGAGTGTCGTAACCGTAGTGTCAGAGACAAACTCGAAAATAAAATTAAAAAATCCGACTTCCCCAGTAGCTGGCTGATAGTCAACCTCCCATCCATATTCACTTGATTTTAACAATTCCCTCAACTCATTGGCACGCTCCTGAACTCTTTCTGAAGCAGTTTTGTCAAATACAGGTTTGACCACCTCCACTTCCTGACAACCAAAAACCAAGACCGCACAAAGGGGAACGAAGCACCACAGTCGCATAGCTCTTCTTATAGATCTAGATACAGAGTTTTCCATTTTCTTATATATTTATTCTTTTGTCCAAAAATTTTTCCTATTTTGATTCTTTAATTCACTAGCACTAGCCGTCTGGTTGCCTGAAAAATAGAATCCTGCAACTCGTATAAATCGATCCCAAACTTATCTTTGTAATAACCGACCACAATATCCTCTTTGGCTCTTATGCTGGCCACTGCTTTTCCGTCTCCCCTAGGGTCAGGAATTCTTGTGATGAGTACATCCCATTCGCCTCTACTTCTACTGAGTATTTGGGCTACCATTTCTGCAAAATCTTCGGATTCGCTTGCACGGGCATAAGCAGAAATAAATCCCTCCGCTCTGGAGCCAGCATCAGTTTCATTAAACCACTGAGCTGTGTATCCTGCGGGCGTTATTTTTCCATATTGCGCTTCATCAAATGGTTCGGTTTGATTCAAAATATGTGCGTACTCGTGCTGAATGGTCTGCATGAATCTGCGTAGCTTAGGTACACCGTCTTTTTCCACCAAGTCTATATTAAACAAGGTCACCCGGCTACCTGCTTCTGCAAGCCCAAGAGTTATCGTTCCCGACGGATTTAGATTCAACCCTCCTACCAATACAAACTGCCGCGGAGATATCATCTGAACGAATGAAGTATCTGCTACTTGATTATAAGGTTCAATCCATAACTGCTTGACGACCTCCAAAGCGGGTTTCACACTATCAATAAGAGGAGGGTAAAGAAAACGACCCCGATCTACCAAAGACTCTGACCACCGATAAATAATCTCTATGTTATAAGGTTCCGTGAAATTTTCATTAATCCACTTATCCAGTTCATTGAACTGGGAAGAAGGAGTGACATTCAGGTTGCTTCCCGGAGTGACTGCATCATCAACCGTCGTACACGATGTCACCAGCACAAACAACATCAGTATATTCAATAATTTATTTTCAATTTTCATAATCTGTATTATTTTTTACGTATGAGGATTATCTTCTATTTACCTGCATGCCAAACTGTTTTGCAGATTCAGGTATCTGAATAGCTCTTCTTAAATCTCCTTTCTTTAGTACTATCTTCATGCCTTCTTGAACCAAGTTATGTATCACCACGATATCAAAGCGCTTGATATCCAGCCACCTAAGACCTTCATGATAAAACTCCCTTCGTCTGAACTCCGCAATGCCTTTTATCACCACTGCCTGTTCGTCGGTTAAAGCATAAAACGGGCTATATTCGCCTTCCTTCTTGGGGAAAGTCTCTTCCATTTTTGTCATCGTCAATACATCAACAGCTGGGGAAAATCTTAGGGTCTTTTTCGAAAGGAAGTCCTGAAGATCACTCAATGACATATCAAACTGCTCCACCATGGCATAGGCTTCCGCACGGTTCAGTAGGACTTCGTCCGTTGTAAAGTGAACAAGCGACGCATGAGGAATGCCTGTCCCTGCACTCACATTAGTCACCCTGAAATATTCGTCATATTTTGGATTATTCAGAATAAGATCGGTACCCCCAAACACACGATACCCCCATGATTTCATGAACGGGTTGGTCCTGACAGAATTAAACAGGGAATCTCTGATTTTGGAAGACATCGCATATCTATTTCCAGCAAAAAGCCTTCCGTACACAGAGGTAGTCCAACTTACTAACAGGTTGGCTTTCTCTCCTGAAGAGGAGTAGGCATCAGCTTGCTGAGCATAAGTACGGGTCCTAACGGCGAGAGAGACGAAATCCCTTACCAGACCAGAAGCATTATCCCCCAAAATGGCATTGGCATGAGCAATTACTTTTTCCCAGTCTCCCTTGTACAAGTAGAAGCGCGTAGCAAAAGCCCTAGCAGCAACAAGAGTAAAATGAAACTTTGGCTTCTCGTATTCACCACCCACCAATTTCAATCCTTCCTCTAGATCTTTTTCAACTAGGCGATACACTTCTGCAACAGTACTCCTCCTATATGATTTCAACGCATTTTTCTCGGGTTCCAGCACATACGGTACTCCCAACTCCACGTCAGCTGTTGTGGGATCATAACGCATACTAAAAAAATTAACCAGCATGAAGTGTGCGTACGCACGAGCCAGCAACGCTTCCCCCCTTAAGGAGGAGTATTCAGACCCCTCCACCCCAAGTTCCTCAATAGAGGTCAGGGCCTGATTGGCATGCGCAATGGCCAGATAACTTGCATTCCAAAAATTGGAAGTAGATTCAGATGCCGTTGATGTTTCAAAATCTTCCCATTTGTACGCTTTCTCATTGATTTCACGATCTATGAAAGCACTAGGACCTCTGTCGTCAGCATTGTCCGACATACTCTCTGCAAACTCAGCATACTGAGCATTTGTATATGCGTTGGTCAGCAGTTGGGCTACCTTTGATGGCTTATCTACAATTGTCCTGTTGTCCTGAGTTTCATCAAGAAAATCGCTACAAGAAGATAGCACCAGCGATACAAAAAGTAGTTGATATAAAAAATTAGTGTATTTCATGTTTGTGTAATGTAGTAAATGTCAAATTCCAATATTCAAAGAGGCTGTATATTGCCTCGTAATCGGCTGTGCCACCCCTCCTGAATTATAAAATTCAGGGTCTACACCATTCAGTTTTTGATCGGAGTAAATAAGCCAAGGATTCTGTACCAGTCCGCTGATCGTAAGGCTATTCAAATTAAACTTTTCCAGAAGACTTTTCGGTAAGCGATAGGAAAGATTAACAGTCCTCAATCGAACAAATGTCCCATCCGCCACACGCTCTGTCGAATAATTGTAAGCATTGTAGGCTCTTGCCACACGAAAACCGCCTAATTCCGCCCTGAGGCGAGAGTCAGGGATGACTGGGAAATCAGTGATCTCTTCATCCCCTGGGATCACCCATCTGTTGATAAAACTCTTGGTATAAGTAGCTAAATCTGTGAATGAGCCTGAGTAAAATGGTGGCAAGCGAATCTTGTTGCCTCCAGAGGCGGTGACAAAAATGCCCAATGACCAGCTTTTATATGAAAATGTATTCTGCAAGCCCATAGCCTTATTCGGCTCCGTTGGTCCCTCATACTTCAGATAAGACAATAGTCCTCCTGGTTTGCTTTCGGTTGCTTCTATCTCCGTACCAGTATCCTGAAAATCTACGCCTGATACTTTATCATTACTAGGAATGTCATAAGTAGGTAGTCCTCTCGTATCTAAACCGGTAAATCGCAGAGAAAAAAGTGAATTTCTTGGGAATCCTGCCAAACTAGCACCCGTATCATTGACCAACCCCAGCACGCTAGACCTGCTTTTAAGTTTGGTGATCTCCTGATCAAACGTCGAAAAATTGACAGTAGAAGTCCATTCAAAATCTCCGACCCGAAGATTTGTAGTACGAAGGGACAATTCCAGCCCTTTCGTCTCCATATCTGCATTATTGATCAATTTGATATACTCCCCGCCAATACCAGAAGTCCTAACGTAATCAAAAAGATCAAATCCTTTTCTCTGATAAACATCTATCGATAAGCTTACTCGATTTTTGATCAATCCGATATCCATCCCTACATTGGCTTCAAATTGCTTTTCCCATGTAAGATCGTCATTCTGCAAGCTTGTTACTGCAATCGCAGTTTCCCTGTCGCTTATGTTTTTTCTGCCAGTAGTACGATTCCGCAAAATGGGCAACGTGTTACTGGCAATTCCTGTATTGGCTGTCAGTCCATAGGAAGTTCTCAAAGTTGCAACTGTAACCGCCCTTATATTAGTCAGGAAATTCTCCTCTTTTAAATTCCACTTCCCGCTTATCGTGTAGGTAGGTGTCCACCGTGGCTTTCCATCTTTCAGTCCCTGACGGTTAGATGCGTTCATATTACCAGTGAAAGATCCAAAATACTTTCCATCAAACCCGTAAATGATCCGAGAAAAGAAACTCGCTGTACGCTCCTTTGTAGCACCTACTCTGTCACCAGCATTGAGAGGAGATCCCAGTGTAAAGTAGCTTCCACTCTCCTGTATGACCTTGACAAGAATATTGGGATCTGTCTGAGGAATCCGCCCTCCATCGTAGAGCAGTCCATAACCTGTAAAGCCTGTTTCTTCCCTATCTATATACCGGACTTCTTGTCCAAAGAAAACATCCAGCTCATGCCTATTATTAAATGTTTCAGAAAAAGTTAACGAGTTTCTTACGTAGAAATTCCTTAAAAAATTATTGGAACGTATATAAATTCCTCCCTCTGGTAGAACTACTACTGGCGGGCGGGTGACATTTTCTGGATCCTTGAATAAAAATGGGTTGCGATCTCTAATTATCGTATTCCCAGCAGAGCGGTAGGCACCGGCTACATTGCTCTCTTCTGTAATATTATGCTCGCTAACACTGTTGGCATACCTTAACGCTCCTGTAAAAGCATATTTCAACTTGTCCTTCTTCAATAAAGGATATTCAAAATCTGTTTGAAATTTTACATCCTGTACTCTCAAGTCTATGTAATTATGAGCTACTTCCTTGAGAATATTGAAAGGAGCATAATTGAACGTATAATATTCCAAGTCACCATTGTCATCCCGAGGACGCAGGGTTCTGCTGGTACTGAGTACATAACTGTAGGGGTTGATATCAAAATTCCTACTCACGCGTCCGAACACATCGTCAAGCTGTCTATTAAAAGAACCAGGTGCCAATTGCTGACGGTAGGAGCCGAGAAGGGACAACGTGAGCTTTGCATCGTTTTTAATAAACATTGTATTTCTTAAATTGAGCGTCAGCCTGCTTACCTTGTCGCTTACCGTCCATCCAGGATCTGTATACAAGCCTAAAGATGTGTAATAAGAATTATTATCACCTCCTCCATTTAGACTTATCGTGTGATTCTGAGTCATTGACGGTTTGAACAATACGTCAAACCAATTCGTGTTGGCACGCTCATACGGTTGAAGGAATTTATTTCTTTCGGAAGGGGTATTAGTCACCAAAAACTTACCTGAATGGGGATCGTAAGTATTGATTTTATTGGACAAAATGCCATATATTCCACTATGTTGACTTTGTACAAGAGTAGTGACATCCAAAAGTCCCTTGTTTTCAAGTTCTTGCAGGATACTGACATTTTCTTTTGAGTCCAAAATGTCAGTACTTTGATAGGAGGGAACACTACGCACGGTGTACTCTCCTGAATAACTTACGGACAAAGGCTGACCTTTTCCTCCCTGCTTTGTTGTAATTACGATCACCCCATTCAATGACCTTGACCCATAAAGGGAAGTAGCCGAGGCATCTTTCAGTATTTCAAAACTTTCAATGTCGTTAGGGTTAAGTCCCGCCACTGACGACCCGATCAGGGTCAGTCCATTCCCTGAGACCAAATCGTCAACAGACAAATTTACCAAGTCTTCCTGTACCACCCCGTCAATGACCCACAGGGGATTTCCGTCACCTGTAATGGAAGAGGCACCTCGTATTGTTATTTTAGGACCGGCTCCAAATGTCCCCGATACGCTTTGTACGGAAACACCTGCGGCCCTTCCCTGAAGCATCTGGGACACATCGCCAATACCTTTTACCTGAACCTCTGCTATGTCCAAGCTTTGCGAAGCTCCAGTGTAAAGACGTTTTGATGTAGAACCATAACCTGTAATTACCACTTCATCCAGCTCCGTCGCATCACTACCCATTGTAATATCAATTGTGGTTCTTGAGCCGACCTGAACTTCCTGCGTCTCAAATCCCACAAAAGAGAAGACGAGAGTGATCCCATCCTTCAAAAAATAATTTGAAACACCAAAGCTCTCATCGTCTACTGACAAACGATAATTACCATCCAAATCAGTAATGACACCAGTAGTTGTGCCTTTGATTACAACATTCACTCCGGGCAAACCTTCACCTGAATCATCGGTGACTTTACCAGACACCGTTCGTTGCGCCAACGCACTGAACGAAAAAACTGTAAAAAACATAAAGCATAGCAACAAAATTCTTTTCATATAGTTCAAATTTTTAAGGTAACAAGTGTAAAACAAGTCCTGGGGGAGATTACGACCTCCCAAGCTCAAGACTAACTGGACTCAAGGATAAACAATTTTATTTATAAAAATAAGGTAACAAGTGTAAAACAAGTTCTGGGGGAGATTACGACCTCCCAAGCTCAAGACTAACTGGACTCAAGGATAAACAATTTTATTTATAAAAATAATGATTCAACAAAAAAATTTGAGAAAAACTTCAAAAACTGAACAGCAACGAAATAGGTCTGACCTATTGGAGAGCAAAAAATCGAAATGGGAGATCACAAACTTCACAATTCAAGCACCAACAGACTCAGTGCTAACCTCTGCAACGGTCTCAGATTGATCCGTCTTTCAAGGGGTTTAGTTGCTTTGCCTGTCCTGAACTTGCGTTACGAGGCTACTTGCGCGAACACAAACGAGACAGCCGTGACCTGCTGTACTTCGTGGGCGCTGAGGGATTCGAACCCCCGACCCTCTGGGTGTAAACCAGATGCTCTGAACCAACTGAGCTAAGCGCCCCTCCTGCCAAAAGGAGTGCAAATGTAGCACGCTTTTAGATTTGAGCAAATCAAAGATTAACTAATTGCCTCTGCTTAGGAACTGGTGGAAAGGGTGAAGGCTCTCATACGCAGGAAGTCTCTAGGGGTCATTCATGGCTTTATTTTTTCAGCTATGCTTTCTAGTTCGATCGAACGAGATGCTTTTAAAAGGACAACAGAATCTGAAAATTTCTGACCTTCAAGGTAAAAAATCAATTCGTCTTTCGTACCAAAATGTATATCCGCGCCATTCGCTCTTCCCATTTTTGCTCCAATGGTGATAACCTGATCTATTTTACAGGTGCTGGCTTTCTGTAACACCTCCATATGTGCTTCATCCGAATTGTCCAACTCGTTCATATCACCGAGGATAGCAACCTTTCTTCCTTTCATTTCTGATAAGTTTTCGAGGGCTACTTTCATAGAATCTGGATTTGCATTGTACGTATCCAAAATAATGGTACTATGACCCTTTTGGATAATTTGAGAACGTGCATTGCTAGGAGCATAATCCGAGACGGCTTTGCAAATTTTTTCATCAGAAACTCCAAAGAACCTTCCTACTTCAATTGCCACTGCTATGTTCTCAAAATTATATTTCCCGACAAGATTGGTTTTGAACCTGCTTCTGTCCACTTCGATTTCTAAAGTCGGATTTGCCCGCACCACCTTCATATCCTTTCCAGGATAAATGACCATGTCTTCAAATTGTTTTGACATATTGCTAAGCACAGCATCATCCATGTTGATAAAGGGCAGTCCCCCATTTACCTTTAGATAATCAAACAGTTCACATTTCCCCCTAATTACACCTTCAAAGCCTCCAAATCCTTCAGTATGTGCATGCCCAATGTTCGTGATCAGACCATGGGTAGGGGCAGCATATGTACATAATTCAGTGATTTCTCCTATATGATTAGCCCCCATCTCTATCACTGCTACTTCAACCTGAGGATGTAGGTGCAGAAGGGTGAGAGGTACTCCGATGTGATTATTATAATTACCACTCGTCGCATGCACAATATATTTTCGAGACAGCACTTTGGCAATTAAGTCTTTCGTGGTGGTCTTGCCATTTGACCCAGTTATTCCTAAAACAGGACGTTTAAATCTGCCTCTGTGGAACTTGGAAAGTTCTTGCAGTGTCTGTAGAGAATCATCAGTCAAAAGGATCCTCTCATCGGTAACGTATTTTTCATCATCAACCACTGCATAAGAGGCTCCTTTCTGTAGGGCTTCTGTTGCAAATTGATTCGCACTAAAATTGGGACCATCAATAGCAAAAAAAAGATTGCCTTCTTTTATTGTTCGCGTATCAATTGAAACTCCGTCGCTAAGAAGAAACCTAGCGTATAAAAATTCTATAAAATCACCCACGTTCAGCAAAGATGAGAAATATTGTTGTTCCTTTGTGGTATGAAATCTGAACTCTAGTTGTGAAAAAGGGATGAGTTTATTCAAAAAAAGGACTTGCCAAATTATCTCGTCTATAAAAGAACGACATGAATCCGAAAGGGCTTAGATTCTTAGCTTCAGCAGGTATCCTTATGACTCTTTTTTTAAGTGTGTGGTATCTCATGAAGACCTATAAAGATGGAAATCCTAAGTGGGTCTTTTTAATCATGGCTATGGGAGTGGTCGTACTTCTCTCACAAAGTCTTGGAGGATGGATGAGAAAGCATTGAGAAAAGAAACGATTTATTGAAGTAGGCATTTAAATAAATAAAAGATTAGTTTGTTAAAACAGTTTCATTTTCTTGATTAAACAATTGATTTACAGTAACTTAGTAGGACTATTAAAGTTAGAGTAAAAATCGCAGTATGGAGAAAAAGTATGAACCCCTAACCCTTTTTTAGTTTCAGAAGAAATTTCCTGATAATGACAGGTGTTAAAACTTCCTAGCCGAAATGAAATGGTCAGATGGATTTAAATGTGAAAGGTGCCAAAACAACACGTATTGCAGAGGGAAATTATTCCATACCCGTCAATGCACAAAATGTAAATACCAAGCTACCCCCACAAGTCGTATTTATTAAATGCCTACTTCAAACGATTTATATATGATATTTGTGCGGTCTCAACGGTGTTAGTTCATTGATTAAAAGGTGTTCTTGTAGCAATGCTTCTGCCTAGTGTCACTTCATCGGCAAATTCCAGTTCACTTCCTACTGGAATTCCTCTTGCGATTGTAGTGACCTTTACCAAACGGGTTTTTAGCAATTTTGTGATATAAAAAGAGGTGGTATCTCCTTCCATGGTAGCACTTAAGGCCAAAATAATCTCACTTACTTGGTTATCATTTTTCACCCGATCTATAAGTGAATTTACGTTCACATTTTCAGGACCAATGCCATCCATAGGAGATATTCTTCCTCCAAGCACATGAAAGAGTCCGTTGTATTGACCCGTATTTCGAATGGCCAAAACGTCGGGTGTATCTTCTACCACACAAATGACAGAAGTATCGCTGTAGGCATTTTGACATGTACACTCCTCCGTATCTGAAATTATATGACATGTCCTGCAATACTTGATCTTCTCTCGTAGTTCTTGGAGTGCCGTGGAAAGTTCAATGGTTGATTCTAAAGGCTGTTTGAGTAAGTGGAGAACCAGTCTCAACGCTGTTTTCTTTCCAATACCTGGGAGTTTAGCAATTTCTTCAACCGCTTTTCCAACTAGCTCGGACGGGTATTCCATCAGACGATGGAAGCTTTGATCCCAGCGGAGAAAATACTTTCCCTCATAGGTCTAAGCTCTTCGTACATTCCTTTTTTCACAGAGCATTTGCCCTTGTAGTGAATCAAGTAAGTACATTGCTCTGCCTGATGTATGTCGTGCTTACACACCTTAACCAAGGTGTTAATAACATGATCAAACGTGTTGAAATCATCGTTGTAAACCATGAGATTACGCACTTCCTCTCCATTGATGTCATCATTTGCTAGGATTTCTTCTTCTATTTCTATCTCAAAATCGGTACTTATCATTTTTTAAGATTTTCGCAAAATTAATGATTGTAGCAAAATCAAACATGAGGTGTATTTTGCAGGTTCATTCAGTTTCAGCTATTTATGAGCCCATTGTTGGTAGGGTCAATAATTTTTGGCTATTTTCTGGTCCTTATCTCCATATCATGGGTCGCCTCCAGAAATCCTGCTGATAGCGATTTTTACACTGCTACTCGACAGTCAAAGTGGTATTTGGTGGCTTTTGGGATGATAGGTACTTCATTGTCAGGAATCACGTTTATTTCCGTACCTAGTGAAGTTGCTAATTCCAACTTTTATTACTTCTAGGGGCTAAGTTTTAATTAACATAGTGTTTTGTTTAAAAAGTTCAAAAAGATGATAGGCTTGATCGGTCATCAATACCGCAACAAGCCATTGCTTGATGGTTTGCTTACTTGCTCTTATTGAAGTAGGCATTTAATACATAAAAGATTAGTCTATTAAAACAGTTTCATTTTCTTGATTAAACGATTGATTTACAGTAACTTAGTAGGATTATTAAAGTTAGAATAAAAATCAGATTATGGAGAAAAAGTATGAAAGCCTAACTCTTTTTGAGTTTCAGAAGAAATTTCCTGATAACGACAGTTGTCAAAACTTCCTGGCCGAAATGAAATGGCCAGATGGATTTAAATGTGAAAAGTGTCAAAACAACAAGCATTGCAGAGGGAAATTATTCCATACCAGGCAATGCACAAAATGTAGGTACCAAGCTACCCCCACAAGTGGCACTCTTTTCCACAAAGTAAAATTCCCAATGTTAAAAGCTTTTTATATCGTATACTATATGAGTACAAATAAACAAGGGATTGCATCAACAGAGCTAAGCAGAAAACTGGGGCTACGGCAA
Source organism: Ekhidna sp. (assembly GCA_965261215.1). Lineage (GTDB taxonomy): Bacteria > Bacteroidota > Bacteroidia > Cytophagales > Cyclobacteriaceae > Ekhidna. Next base: position 3,888,068 of record CBDHDT010000193.1, on the reverse strand, counting down.
AAAACCTGTTGGCTGTTTCAACAAAAGGTAATGAAGGCCATGGTTAGCAGTGGGAAATACCCGCTAGTGGGTAAAGTAGAAGTCGATGAGACCGTTGTAGGGCAACAGGAAGAAGGCGTTGTAGGACGACAAAATAACCGAAAAAAGCAGGTTGTACTGGCTATTGAGAAGAAAGGGAAAGGAGTGAGCAGGATGTATGCCAGAGTGATTGACAATGCTGGATCCAAGCAATTGAAGCCCTTCTTCCAAGATCATATATCACCTGAGGCTACCATCAAAACCGATAACTGGAGGGGCTACATCCCCTTGAAAGAAAAATATCCTTACTTAATTCAAATCGAGAGTGGGAAGAAAGGTAAGAATTTCCCGGAATTGCACAGAACAATTATGATGTTCAAGGCATGGCTTAGAGGTATCCACCATTCAGTCGATAACCTGCAAGCATATATCGACCAATATTGCTATCGGTTCAACCGAAGCCAGATGAAAGGGGAAATATTCGATAACCTGCTAACTAAAATGGTGGTCCATCAACCATGCCCGTACAAGTGCATTCGTATTTATTAAATGCCTACTTCAATGCTCTTATTTTATCAGTGCTCACATTCAACTAATAAATGCAACTTTTAGATTTGAGATTTTATCACTATTACAAAACAGGAAAGAAGGGCAATTTTCTCTTTCACTGCTTTGCTGGTAAGGGTTAATTTGCCCCCTCACATCGTCAAAAATAAAGTTGCAAATGGCACATCTTACTACAGAACACAGGTACGCGATATCGTGTATGTTACAACAAGGAAAAAGTCAAAGTGAAATAGCTGCTAGCATAGCAAAAGATAAATCTGTTATTAGCAGAGAAATTGTGCGTAATAAAGATCAGAGGAGTGGTGTTTATAGGCATGATTTGGCGCATCGAAAGTATGCTCAACGTCAAAAAAAGAAACCCAAGAAAAAGCGATTCACCTTGCGAATTCAGTCCCATGTCGAGACCCTGCTAAAGGAAGACTATAGCCCCGAGCAAATTGTAGGCATCAGTATAAAAGAAGGGCTAGACTGTGTCTCTCACGAGCGCATTTATCAGCATGTATGGAAAGACAAAAAACACCAGGGCGAGTTACATACTCATCTCCGAAGAAAGGGCAGAAAGTATCGCAAAAGAGGGGCTACTAAAGATAGCAGGGGAATTATAAAAGACAGAGTAAGTATAGACCGCAGACCTTCGGTGGTAGAAGAAAGGTCAAGATTTGGAGATCTTGAAGTAGATTTGGTCATTGGAAAAAATCAGAAAGGAGCGATTGTAACTATCAACGACAGGGCGAGTGGCATGTTGAAAATGAAGAAAGTAGAAACCAAACAAGCCAGCGAAGTGGCTGATGCCATCAATGAATTATTGGAAGAATGGAGTCCGTTTCTTCAAACCATCACTTCTGATAATGGAAAGGAATTTGCTTGGCATCAACAGGTAGCTAAAACGCTAAGCATTGACTATTATTTTGCCCATCCCTACCACTCGTGGGAAAGAGGGTCTAATGAAAATTTAAACGGGCTGATCAGACAATATATCCCTAAGAAATCAGACTTCTCTATGTTCGATGAGCAACAAATCAAAGACATTGAAACCAAGATAAACAATCGACCTAGAAAAAGGCATAAATATGAAACCCCTATATTTGTAATGAATCAATTATTGGTTAACCAGAAAGTTGCATTAATGACTTGAATTCAGCGTGTATGAAAACCAGTTTAAATAATTCTGTAGATACTTTGAACTAACTTCTGGGCAAAGTTGCTTCTTGCTCTTCTCTGATACCGCTGTTTCTGCGCCAATCAACACCTTGCCTTGCAACCCCTGTTCTTGAAGAAATCCTTCTAACAATCCTGATGGAATGTGTTCTAGAAGTTGCGAGAGTAATCCCTTTATTTTTTAACTCGTTAGCATACGATAAAATTATTCGATTGGTTCTAATAATTAGAACTTAGCCATTTTAATGTTGTGCATAGGTCAGTTCCATAAATTGGTTTATCAATACTCTAATTTACTGATAATCAGGCTTATGTACACTTTTTATTGCTCCTATTATTACCCCTAATTAATTAACACAACGGATTAGCTTAGTTTAACTTTTAACCCGTAGTCATATTTTAGGACGAGACATGGCTCTATGTGGAGAAACTTGGACCCACTGCCCTGTTAAGATATTTAATCGTCGATGTGATGGCTCATTTAATTGGCTTAACATATCTGGCTACCAAAAAAAAAGGTTCTCTTGCTTCTTAGGAGGATGATGCGTTAAAATACGGGTTCAATTTGAGCATTCAAAAGGATCAAAAAATGCACGACTTATTTACTCAAGCACTCGGCATCTATTCTCCATGGTTTGTCAAGGATGTTGAATTTAACGACAAACAACTCAACAGCTATATTGACTTCAAACGTGGAACGCGCTTTGTTGATGGTAGCGATGACACCAAAGCCTATAGTGCCTATGACACCAAGATGAAAAAATATCGTCATATGAATTTCTTTGAGCGTGAATGCCATCTGCATGTTCGGGTTCCTCGCATTAAGCGAGACGATGGCAAAGTAAGGCTGATTCTGCCGCCGTGGGCAGGTCAGTTAAATGGTTTTAGCACCTTGTTTGAGGCTTTTGTTATCAAGTTTTGTAAGCACATGCCGGTACACCATGTTTGCCAGCTGATGAACATATCAGATTATAAGGGTTGGAAGTTGTTGGATATCTATGTTGACAAAGCTAGGCGCAGTGAGGATTTAAGCGGTATAGATGCCTTTGGTATGGATGAAACTGCCACGACCAAGGGACATGATTATATTACGTTATTTGTTGATTTATACAAAAAAGCAGTGGCGCATATCAGTGATGGCAAAAGCAATCAAACGGTTGTTAACTTTGTCGCTGTTTTAGAACAACAAAAGGGCAACAAAGAACAAGTTAAATCAGTGAGTTGCGATATGTCGCCAGCGTTTATTAAAGGGATTAAAGAAAACCTGCCGAATACCAACATTACGTTTGACAAGTTCCACATTATAAAAATTATCAATGAAGGGGTTGATCGGGTGAGAATAGCGGAGGCGAAAGAAAATCCAATTCTTAAAGGTACACGGTAAATAGTCAGCCCTAAAGAATCAAAATTAATTATGCTTATCTTCTTTCAGGGAGGTTTTTAGCATGATTATTGCTATATAGTCAACCCTAAAGAATCAACATTAATTATGTTTATCTCCTTTCAGGGAGGGTTTTAGCACGATTATTGCTGTATAAAATGACAAGGAATAGTTATAATATCAATCAAAACCTTGTCAAATGCAGTCAAAAAAGTCGAATAGAAATCAACTTGATTTTTTATCACCTACCTTAACTGAACAACTCAATTCCAGGCAAGAGCTTTATTTGTTGAGCCAACAGATAGAATGGTCATATTTTGAAGAAGCATTTGGTTCACTTTATTCAAATGTAGGTCGTCCAGCTCATTCTATTCGTTTGATGGTCTCCTTGTTGATATTAAAATCTCTTTACAATTTATCAGATGAGGTATTGGTGGAACAACGCCGGGAAATGAATCCATATTTTCAATATTTTGGAGGCTTTAATTCTTTGCAATGGGGGCAACCCTGTGCGGCAACAGATTTGGTACATTTCAGCAAGAGGATTGGAGAAGAAGGGGTAGAGAAGATATTGAAACATTCAATTGAGCTACACGGCAAGGATGCTAAGGACAAGCATGTAAGTGTAGATACTACTGTCCAGGAAAAGCGCATCACCTATCCCACAGATGCAAAACTTCATAAAAAAATTGTTGACAGCTGTATTTCTATAGCCAACCAGGAAGGGATTAAACTACGACGCAGTTACGTTAGGACAACCAAAAACCTTGTCAGAGACACCTACAATGGGACTCACCCTAAAAGAAGAAAGAAAGCAAATGCAGCGAAGCGAAAACTAAAAACCATTGCTGGTCGGTTAGTCAGAGAATTAGACAGGAAATTACCACATCAGCAAAAAGAAGTAACATTAGCATTGTTCAAACGAGTACTTACACAAGAGAAGTGCAGTAAGAATAAAAATTACAGTTTACATGAACCTGATGTGTATTGCATCGCAAAAGGGAAGGCACATAAAAAATATGAATATGGCTGTAAGGCATCAGTAGTATTGACACAAAACACGGGTATCATCGTAGGTGCGATGACTTTTGAAGAGAATATTTATGATGGACATACACTAGATGCTGTATTGAAGCAAACACAACTACTGACTGGTAACTACCCGAAAACCGCCACAGTAGATAGGGGGTACAAAGGGACTAACACAGTTGAAAACACCTCCATCATTCGACCATCCAAACCATTAAAAAGAGACAATACCTATCAAAAACAGAGAAAACGAACGCACTGTAGACGTAGAGCAGCCATAGAGCCAATCATCGGACACTTGAAGCAAGATCATCGAGTAGCTAGCAATTACCTAAAAGGGAAAACAGGAGATAAAATAAACTTCATCATGGCAGCCTGTGGGTTTAACTACAAGAAGTTGATGAAAAAACTAAGAGTAAATGCTCTTTGGCTCTATACAAAATGGGTAGTAAACCTGAGGCGTCTAGTTGAAGTAACCTCTTTCCATCAAAGTAGAATACAATCTCCATTGAAAATGAGTTTGTAAGGAACGACTATATACACACAAAGACTACAGCCGACTGCTCACCTAACTGTTTTGATTAAATCATCCAACATTCTTTCGTGATACCTCTTTTCTCAGGAAAGGTCTGCCTGAAAGTCCTCAAAATTACCAGTGAAGACCTACTGCACCCTTTAGTTCTGGTCAAAATGCCGACTAACCAGCCCCATATAGCTGGTCGATTAGATAGGAACTGACATTATTATCCTTTAGCAACTCTTTTTATCTTCATAAGATAGTTGACTGCGGATTTTAGGGAATAATAAAAGAGGTGTTGGGCTTTAGGAGGTTTTCATTAAGAGGAAAAGAAAACATAGACAATGAATGGGGATTGGTGTGTCTTTCTTACAATTTGAAAAGAATGTTTAATCTAAAAACCGCTTAAAAAGAGGAGTCTCAGACCGATTTACCACCAAAACAGAAAAAGGAACAAAACATAAAATCATTTCGCAAAACGAATGGGTTAAAGCCAAGTTTTGGTTCTGAATAATTAATCTCTTTACGCTCCTAGTTATTGAAAGTCCGACAGACTCCTAGGCACCTTATTGGATACTGTCATTTTATGAAATTACCGAGGTCCCGTCAGCTGTCTTAATTCTATAAACCTCAGGCTCGTATGCAAAAGATTTTTGGAAGTCTGAATTTATTTGATCAATAATCATTTCAGTCTTGTCGCTATCCACTAGATTAATTGTACATCCACCAAAACCTCCCCCCATCAATCTCGCCCCTTTGATGCCGTCTAATTTTGTTGCACTTTCAAATAAAACATTAAGTTCTGGACAACTAACTTGGTAAAGCCTATCCAGTCCCACATGTGTTTCAAACATTAACTGTCCTAAACTACCTGTTTCGTTTTTTGTAAGTGTCCTACACGCTTCTTTAACCCTAGATATTTCCTCTATGACATAGGTGCATCGATCTTTCACATTCTTAGTCATAGTTCCGTTACATTCATCTAACATTTCAAGAGAACAATCTCTCAAGGACCTCACATATGAAAACTTAGAAGCAATTAATTTGAGACCTTTTTCACACTCTTGCCGCCTGATGTTATACTCAGAGTTTCCTAGGGAATGCCTGACTTTTGTATCAAAGAGCAACAATTCATTTTCTGAAAAGTCTGCCGGGAAATATTTGTGGGATAGATCCCTGCAATCAAGCTGAATTACATGATTTTTTTTTGAGTAGATATTAGCAAACTGGTCCATTATTCCACAGTTCACACCGACAAATTCACTTTCCGCCTTTTGCCCGACCTGAATGATTTTCCCTCTCGGGAGATTTAAATCAAACAGGAGATTGAGGGCAAAAGCAATTCCGCATTCAAGAGCCGCAGATGAAGACATGCCTGCACCAATTGGAATAGAACCCCCAAAGACGCAATCAAACCCTCCAATTGCACACTTTGATTTTTTAAGCTGATCCACAACGCCCCCTACATATAAAGCCCAGGGGTCAGCAATTTCCTTCAACTTATCAATGGAAAACTCACATGCTTGACCGATATCCAAGGCTTTAAGACGTATCTCATCACTTCCATTTTCACATACAGCAATTACCAGCTCTTTGTCAATTGCAGTTGGAAGGACTAAACCCCCATTATAGTCAATATGTTCTCCAATCAGGTTGATTCTGCTAGGAGAACGAATAAGTAAGGGCTTGTTCTGAAATGTTCGAATAAATTCATCTTCGTAATAATTGTACTCCACTCTTTATGCCTGTTTAGTCACAAAATGTCTAATTATTCTTCTTTGCTATTCTCTAACCTTCTAATCCGGATATTAAAGAGAGCAAAGAACATGGAACGGATGGAAAGTTAACATTAAAACAGATAGGCATAACTAAATTTTTAGTGGAGTTAGATTAAGTTTTCCAAAATAAAACAGCACATTAATCCTAAATCTGTCAAAATTTAGAAAATCTCTTGCCTTTGCCAAAATAGATCGAATTCTACCGTTTAAATTCTCATGTTTACCACTATCTGTTTGTGTTTTAAAGGCATTGAATTAGGCATTTAATAAATAAAAGATTAGTCTATTAAAACAGTTTCATTTTCTTGATTAAACGATTGATTTACAGTAACTTAGTAAAGTTATTAAAGATAGAGTAAAAATCAGATTATGGAGACAAAGTAGGAAAGCCTAACCCTTTTTGAGTTTCAGAAGAATTTTCCTGATAACGACAGTTGTCAAAACTTCCTGGCCGAAATGAAATGGCCCAATGGATTTAAATGTGAAAAGTGCCAAAACAACACGTATTGCAGAGGGAAATTATTCCATACCCGGCAATGCACAAAATGTAGATACCAAGCTACCCCCACAAGTGGCACACTTTTCCACAAAGTAAAATTCCCACTGTTAATGTAAGTTCAATTAGTAAGTGCAAAGATTAGGATAAATATGTGGAGCTATTTCCCCATATTTAAAGGTCTAAAAACTTTGCCATATGAGCCAAACATATTATCAACTCAAAGCCCATCAAAGACATCAAATTGAAGCCTACTTAATATCGGGTAAGAGTAAAAGTTTCATTGCAGAAGCCCTGGATGTGTCGGTTTCCACCATTTACAGAGAATGCAAGCGCAACAGTTCCCCTACAGGGATCTATCATGGATCTAAAGCACATTTGTCTTCCACAAAGCGTAAGCAACGTTATTGCAATCCTCGGTCTTTTGACACCCACAAAAGAAAGCTCATCAAAGAATACCTTCTGCAAGAACAGTGGTCACCTAAGCAGCTTGTAGGGTATTGTAAAATCAAGCAGATTCCCATGGTTTCACATGAACGTATCTATCAATATATCAGGGACGATAAAGCTGCTGGTGGACAGTATTACAAACATTTACGCCATCAACTCAAACATAGAAAAAGACCTGTAGGTAAGACTGTAACTATTAAAAACAGGGTATCAATCGATCAAAGACCTGAATGCATCAACAATAAAGAACGCTTTGGGGACTGGGAAGTGGATACCATTATAGGCAGACAACAAAAGGGAGCCATGCTGACCATCGTGGAAAGAACTACAGGAATGCTCATTATAAAAAAGCTACCTAAGGGAAAGCAAGCCAAAGGACTAAGTAAGGAACTTATCAATAGGATGATGCCCTATAAAAAACATATCCTTTCGATCTCTTCTGATAATGGAACAGAATTCGCCGACCATCAAAACATAGCTAAAAACCTAGCTACTAAATTCTACTTTGCCCATCCGTATTGCTCCTGGCAAAGAGGACTCAATGAATACACTAACAAACTCATAAGACAGTATATACCCAAAAAAACAGCTTTTGATACACTAAATGACGAACAGATTACACAAATTCAACACAAAATTAACCGACGACCAAGAGAAAAACTTAACTTTAAAACTCCTAAAGAAATCTTTTAGCTAAATACCGCTTAGTTTTTGCACTTGATGGTTGAACCTACGTTATCAGGAAATTTCTTCTGAAACTCAAAAAGAGTTAGGCTTTCATACTTTTTCTCCATAATTTGATTTTTACTCTACCTTTAATAATTTTACTAAGTTACTGTAAATCAATCGTTTAATAAAGAAAATGAAACTGTTTTAATAGACTAATCTTTTATGTATTAAATGCCTACTTCAGTAAATGTGAAAGGTGCCGAAACACCAAGTATTGCAGAGGGAAATTATTCCATACCCGTCAATGCACAAAATGTAAGTACCAAGCTACCCCCACAAGTGGCACACTTTTCCACAAAGTAAAATTCTCAATGTTAAAAGCTTTTTATATCCTATACTACATGAGTACAAATAAACAAGGGATTGCATCAACAGAACTAAGCAGAAAACTGGGGCTACGGCAAAAAACCTGTTGGCTGTTTCAGCAAAAGGTAATGAAGACCATGGTTAGCTAGTGGGAAATACCCGCTAATGGGTAAAGTAGCAGTTGATGAGACGGTTGTAGGGCAACAAGAAGAAGGCGTTGTAGGATGCCAAAATAATCGAAAAAAGCAGGTTGTGCTGGCTATATTGAGAAGAAAGGGAAAGGAGTGAGCAGGATGTATGCCAGGGTGATTGACAATCCTGGCTCCAAGCAATTGAAGCCCTTCTTCCAAGATCATATATCACCTCAGGCTACCATCAAAACCGATAAGTGGAGGGGCTACATCCCCTTGAAAGAAAAATACTCTTATTGAAGTAGGCATTTAATAAATAAAAGATTAGTCTATTAAAACAGTTTCATTTTCTTGATTAAACGATTGATTTACAGTAACTTAGTAGGATTATTAAAGTTAGAATAAAAATCAGATTATGGAGAAAAAGTATGAAAGCCTAACTCTTTTTGAGTTTCAGAAGAAATTTCCTGATAACGACAGTTGTCAAAACTTCCTAGCCGAAATGAAATGGCCAGATGGATTTAAATGTGAAAAGTGTCAAAACAACACGTATTGCAGAGGGAAATTATTCCATACCAAGCAATGCACAAAATGTAGGTACCAAGCTACCCCCACAAGTGGCACTCTTTTCCACAAAGTAAAATTCCCAATGTTAAAAGCTTTTTATATCGTATACTATATGAGTACCAATAAACAAGGGATTGCATCAACAGAGCTAAGCAGAAAACTGGGGCTACGGCAAAAAACCTGTTGGCTGTTTCAACAAAAGGTAATGAAGGCAATGGTTAGCAGTGGGAAATACCCGCTAGTGGGTAAAGTAGAAGTCGATGAGACCGTTGTAGGGCAACAGGAAGAAGGCGTTGTAGGACGACAAAATAACCGAAAAAAGCAGGTTGTACTGGCTATTGAGAAGAAAGGGAAAGGAGTGAGCAGGATGTATGCCAGAGTGATTGACAATGCTGGATCCAAGCAATTGAAGCCCTTCTTCCAAGATCATATATCACCTGAGGCTACCATCAAAACCGATAACTGGAGGGGCTACATCCCCTTGAAAGAAAAATATCCTTACTTAATTCAAATCGAGAGTGGGAAGAAAGGTAAGAATTTCCCGGAATTGCACAGAACAATTATGATGTTCAAGGCATGGCTTAGAGGTATCCACCATTCAGTCGATAACCTGCAAGCATATATCGACCAATATTGCTATCGGTTCAACCGAAGCCAGATGAAAGGGGAAATATTCGATAACCTGCTAACTAAAATGGTGGTCCATCAACCATGCCCGTACAAGTGCATTCGTATTTATTAAATGCCTACTTCAATACTCTTATTTAATTCAAATCGAGAGTGGGAAGAAAGGTAAGAAGTTCCCGGAATTGCACAGAACAATTATGATGTTCAAGGCATGGCTTAGAGGTATCCACCATTCAGTCGATAACCTGCAAGCATATATCGACCAATATTGCTATCGGTTCAACCGGAGTCAAATGAAAGGGGAAATATTCGATAACCTGCTAACTAAAATGGTGGTCCATCAACCATGCCCGTACAAGTGCATTCGTATTTATTAAATGCCTACTTCAATAACATTATTTAGTCACCCCTAAAGAATCAACATTAATTATGCTTATCTCCTTTCAGGGAGGTTTTTAGCACGATTATTGCTATATAAAATGACAAGGAATAGTTATAATATGAATCAAACCCTTGTCAAATGCAGTCAAAAAAGTCGAATAGAAATCAACTTAATTTTTTATCACCTACCTTAACTGAACAACTCAATTCCAGGCAAGAGCTTTATTTGTTGAGCCAACAGATAGCATGGTCATATTTTGAAGAAGCGTTTGGTTCACTTTATTCACATGTAGGTCGTCCAGCTCATTCTATTCGTTTGATGGTCTCCTTGTTGATATTAAAATCTATTTACAATTTATCAGATGAGGTATTGGTGGAACAACGGTGGGAAATGAATCCATATTTTCAATAGTTTGGAGGCTTTGATTCTTTGCAATGGGGGCAACCATGTGCGGCAACAGATTTGGTACATTTCAGGAAGAGGATTGGAGAAGAAGGGGTAGAGAAGATATTGAAACATTCAATTGAGCTACACGGCAAGGATGCTATGGACAAGCATGTAAGTGTAGATACTACTGTCCAGGAAAAGAGTATCACCTATCCCACAGATGCAAAACTTCATAAAAAGATTGTTGACAGCTGTATTTCTATAGCCAAGAAAGAAGGGATTAAACTACGACGCAGTTACGTTAGGACAACCAAAACCCTTGTCAGAGACACCTACAATGGGACTCACCCTAAAAGAAGAAAGAAAGCAAATGCAACGAAGCGCAAACTCAAAACCATTGCTGGTCGGTTAGTCAGAGAATTAGACAGGAAATTACCACATCAGCAAAAAGAAGTAACATGAGCACTGTTCAAACGAGTACTTACACAAGAGAAGTTCAGTAAACATAAAATTTACAGTTTACATGAACCTGATGTGTATTGCATCGCAAAAGGAAAGGCACATAAGAAATATGAATATGGCTGTAAGGCATCCGTAGTATTGACACAAAACACGGGTATCATCGTAGGTGCGATGACTTTTGAAGAGAATATTTATGATGGACATACGCTAGATGCTGTATTGAAGCAAACACAACTACTGACTGGTAACTACCCGAAAACCGCCACAGTAGATAGGGGGTACAAAGGGACTAACACAGTTGAAAACACCTCCATCATTCGACCATCCAAACCATTAAAAAGAGACAATACCTATGAAAAACAGAGAAAACGAAAGCACTGTAGACGTAGAGCAGCCATAGAGCCAATCATCGGACACCTCAAGCAAGATCATCGAGCAGCTAGCAATTACCTAAAAGGGAAAACAGGAGATAAAATAAACTTCATCATGGCAGCCTGTGGGTTTAACTACAAGAAGTTGATGAAAAAACTAAGAGTAAATGCTCTTTGGCTCTATACAAAATGGGTAGTAAACCTGAGGCGTCTAGTTGAATTAACCTCTTTCCATCAAAGTAGAATGCAAACTCTATTGAAAATGAGTTTTTAAGGAACGACTATTTATATAGCTGATTTTAACTTCCTTAGCGTGGGTCATCCATTGGTCAAATAATTCCTCTATATCGGTTTTTTTTCAATAGCAAACAGGGTTTTAAAATTCTCTCGTATATGCCATGCTTTTGCAGTGTTTAAATTAGATTGATCAATAGCTTTAAACGCTATTTGTTGTTTCTCGCTTCTGTTAGCTTCATTTTTTAAAACAGTGTATTTGTGTTTCTTTAAGAGAGGATTTTTCAAGACTTCTTTTCGCCTTGTTTTAGCTATGGCTTCTGATAATTTTTAAACAGATGAAATTTATCATGAACTATTAATGCCTGCGGAGCAATATCTTTTATAGTATTCCCTTAAATCCGCAGGTGTAAAACGGAAAAGAGATGGAATAGGCTTAAAATAGTTTGTAATAAGCTTTTCTGGCTCGATTTTTTTCACTTATTTGAGTGTGTAACCAATCAAGTAAGCGGGAATGAAAGTAACAATATCTGATAAAAAAATCACCCCTTTTGGTGGGTTTAATTTTTGCTACAAGCTTCTTAAGGATAGCGGTATTCCAAAGCTAATAGATGATCATTTGGGTAGCTTGGTCAACTATAGAGGGTTTGATTACTCGGAGATTTTGATGAATCATTTGGCTATTTTCCTTCATGGTGGAGATTGTACTGAGGACATTCAAGAACACTTGGGAGGACATCTGAAGAAAGTTCGGGAGTTATCGGTGTGTAGTGCCGATACCATTTTGGGAGGCATAAAAGAACTGACCACCCCTACAGAGGAAATGACCAGTTCGGGTGGGATAACCCATCAGTTCAATATCAACCTAGGCTTAAACCAATTATTACTGAAAGCCTTGAGCAAAACCAATCAGCTTAACGCCAAACAGGAGCATACATTAGCTTATGATAATCAGGTAATCGCCACCGAGAAATATGATGCACGGAGAAGCTATAAAAAGTGTGAAGGTTACCAGCCAGGTGTGGCCAGTATCGGCAAAAACATCGTTTACATCGAAGGTCGTAATGGCAACAGCCAAGCCAAATACCAACAAGAAGAAACCCTGACCAGGGCATTTTCTTTACTGGATCAGCAGGGCATCTGCATCAAGCGCTTTCGGGCAGATTCGGCTTCCTGCCAACAAAAAGTACTTAGTCGTTCCTTAAAAACTCATTTTCAATGGAGTTTGTATTCTACTTTGATGGCAAGTGGTTAATTCAACTAGACGCCTCAGGGTTACTACCCATTTTGTATAGAGCCAAAGAGCATTTACTCTTAGTTTTTTCATCAACTTCTTGTAGTTAAACCCACAGGCTGCCATGATGAAGTTTATTTTATCTCCTGTTTTCCCTTTTAGGTAATTGCTAGCTACTCGATGATCTTGCTTCAAGTGTCCGATGATTGGCTCTATGGCTGCTCTACGTCTACAGAGCGTTCGTTTTCTCTGTTTTTCATAGGTATTGTCTCTTTTTAATGGGTTGGATGGTCGAATGATGGAGGTGTTTTCAACTTTGTTAGTCCCTTTGTACCCCCTATCTACTGTGGCGGTTTTCGGGTAGTTACCAGTCAGTAGTTGTGTTTGCTTCAATACAGCATCTAGTGTATGTCCAGCATAAATATTCTCTTCAAAAGTCATCGCACCTACGATGATACCCGTGTTTTGTGTCAATACTACTGATGCCTTACAGCCATATTCATATTTCTTATGTGCCTTTCCTTTTGCGATGCAATACACATCAGGTTCATGTAAACTGTAAATTTTATGTTTACTGAACTTCTCTTGTGTAAGTACTCGTTTGAACAATGCTAATGTTACTTCTTTTTGCTGATGTGGTAATTTCCTGTCTAATTCTCTGACTAACCGACCAGCAATGGTTTTGAGTTTTCGCTTCGCTACATTTGCTTTCTTTCTTCTTTTAGGGTGAGTCCCATTGTAGGTGTCTCTGACAAGGTTTTTGGTTGTCCTAACGTAACTGCGTCGTAGTTTAATCCCTTCTTGGTTGGCTATAGAAATACAGCTGTCAACAATCTTTTTATGAAGTTTTGCATCTGTGGGATAGGTGATGCGCTTTTCCTGGACAGTAGTATCTACACTTACATGCTTGTCCTTAGCATCCTTGCCGTGTAGCTCAATTGAATGTTTCAATATCTTCTCTACCCCTTCTTCTCCAATCCTCTTCCTGAAATGTACCAAATCTGTTGCCGCACAGGGTTGCCCCCATTGCAAAGAATCAAAGCCTCCAACATATTGAAAATATGGATTCATTTCCCAGCGTTGTTCCACCAATACCTCATCTGATAAATTGTAAATAGATTTTAATATCAACAAGGAGACCATCAAACGAATAGAATGAGCTGGACGACCTACAGTTGAATAAAGCGAACCAAATGCTTCTTCAAAATATGACCATGCTATCTGTTGGCTCAACAAATAAAGCGCTTGCCTGGAATTGAGTTGTTCAGTTAAGGTAGGTGATAAAAAATTAAGTTGATTTCTATTCGACTTTTTTGACTGCATTTGACAAGGTTTTGATTGATATTATAACTATTCCTTGTCATTTTATATAGCAATAATCGTGCTAAAACTCTCCCTGAAAGGAGATAAGCATAATTAATGTTGATTCTTTAGGGGTGACTACTTAGTCTTGTGGAGGGACCGAGTCAGCACTTTTACATCCGAGCTGTGCATTGCGCCACTATGGAACAGCAAATTAGCCAGATTCGGACAGATGCCTAGCAGAAAGTCCGTCTTGGAGTACAAGAAATGGAAGTGACACAGCTAGCAGATTATCGTCCCTTTGATGGGCAAAAGTCCTACCGGTTGGTAGTAAGTCGGATTAAACGCCGAGATGGGCAGACTGGATTATTCACTGGGGATGCCTTCACTTATCGAGCTATCCTCACCAATGATGTCAAATGGGACAACCAGCAAATTGTCTCTTTTTATAACCAAAGAGGAAATGCTGAACGAATCTTCGATACAATGAACAATGATTTTGGCTGGTCTAAGCTTCCCTGTTCATTGCTTAATGAAAATACCGCCTTTATGATCATCACTGCGCTATATGCCAATATATACCAGATTATGTTGGCTCCCTTTGCCAGCAAACTATCCTGGATTAAGAAAAACTTCCGATTGAAGAAATTTATCTTCCGATTTATTACCGTGGTTGCCAAATGGATCAAAACGGGAAGGCAGCATGTGCTTAAACTATATACACACAAAGACTACAGCCGACTGCTCACCTAACTGTTTGATTAAAACATCCAACATTCTTTCGTAATACCTATTTTCTCAGGAAAGGTCTGTCTTAAAAACCTCAAAATTACCAGTGAAGACCTACTGCACCCTTTAGTTCTGGTCAAAATGCCGACTAACAGCCCCATATACTTGGTCGATTAGATAGGAACTGACATTATTATCCTTTAGCAACTCTTTGTATCTGCAAATCTAGTGGACTGCGGATTTTAGGGAAACAGTAAATGATGAACTAAAAAATATTTGTCAAATAGAACATGCCAGACACAGGTCATTCACCAACTTTATTGCCAACCTAATCTCTGGTCTAATTGCCTATTCTTTCTTCCCGAAAAAACCTGCATTTTAAATATGATCCTGTAAATACTAGCCAATTAGACATTTTCTAAATCGGGTTCAGGTTATCACGTTTTTTTACTTGCTACGGGTTGGACCCTTAAGAAAAGGAGGAAAAAATTAAAATGCGAATACCAAAGAATTGTTGTTCATTGTTGTAACTCTACTTTTTCCTAAAGCATTAACTTCATAAGGAACGACTCTTAACCGCCAAAATCATCAAACCTGATGTTTTCATCCGGAATGCCAAAGTCTTCTCCCATTTTTTGAACTGCTTGATTCATCAGTGGTGGTCCACAAAAGTACAATTCAATTTCTTCAGGAGCATCATGTTTACTTAGGTACTGATCTATCACTGCCTGATGAACAAATCCCAGAAACCCATCACCATTGACATCGTCAATATCTTTTTTTGTTGTCCAGTTATCTTCTTCCGAAGGTTCGGACAAAACGATACAAAACTTGAAATTCGGGAAGTTCTTTTCTAATTCACGAAAATGCTCTAGGTAAAACAACTCCCTCTTTGAGCGTCCGCCATACCAATAAGTCACTTTCCGACCCGTTTTTAAAGTTTTGAATAAATGATAGAGATGCGAACGCATAGGGGCCATCCCAGCACCACCACCCACATACAGCATTTCTGCGTCTGAAGGGTTGATAAAGAACTCTCCATAAGGACCAGAAATAGTCACTTTGTCGCCTGGTTTCAGTCCGAAAATATAGGAAGAAGCTATTCCCGGATTTACATTCATCCATCCATTCTTCGCCCGGTCCCAAGGAGGAGTGGCTATTCTAACGTTCAGCATGATCTCACGACCTTCTTCAGGATAAGAAGCCATTGAATACGCTCTTTCGATGGTTTCATCATTGTTCATTTTGATGTCCCATAAGCCAAATTTGTTCCACTCCATTTGGAATTTTTTTGGATCATCATGTTCTTCAGGGTGAGCGGTAATATCTATATCTTTGAAATCAACTTCACAGTCAGGCACTTCAATCTGGATGTATCCTCCTGCCTGATAATTCATTTCCTCTGGAATTTCAACAACAAACTCCTTAATAAAGGATGCTACATTATAATTTCTAACCACCGTAGCTTTCCATTTTTTGATTCCGAAAATTTCTTCTGGAATCTCAATTTTCATGTCGTCTCTCACCTTCACTTGACAAGAAAGCCTTACATGCTCTTTTTGTTCTGTACGGCTCAAATGACCTACCTCTGTAGGCAATACATCCCCGCCCCCTTCCAGCACTTTACACTTACACATGGCACATGTACCTCCTCCCCCACAGGCGGATGGAAGAAAAACACTTTGTGACGAAAGTGTAGACAAAAGAGTGGAACCCGCAGTGGTGACGATGGGATTTTCTGAGTCACCATTTACGATGATGTCGACTGGACCAGATTGCACCAGTTTAGACTGTGCAAATAAAAGCACAAGCACCAACAGCAAAATCAGAACTGTAAATGCGATAATGGCAGTAATAACAATAGAGGACATGCGTCTTTAACTCTTGTATTTTTTAAAGGATTTTGGCAAATATAGTAGAATAACCAAAGTGATTATCTCTTCTATATCCCTTTTTAGCTAACTGGATACGTCAACAAATCACAGCTAAGAAAGGCTGGTCTACTTAAGCATTTTTAAAAGAGCGTTCAATTTTTTCTTCAGATGTCTCCTGTCAACAATAAAATCAAGAAATCCATGGTCCAGAACGAACTCAGAACTTTGAAATCCTTTGGGCAGATCTTTACCTATAGTTTCCCTAATAATACGCGGACCAGCAAACCCTATCAAGGCACCGGGTTCTGCTATATTGAAATCTCCCAGCATGGCATAAGAGGCAGTAACACCTCCTGTTGTCGGGTCGGTCAAAAGCGATAGGTAGGGTATATTTTTCTCAGAAAGCAATGCAAGTTTAGCGGATGTTTTTGCCATTTGCATCAACGAAAATCCAGCTTCCATCATGCGGGCTCCTCCCGATTTAGAAATCATTATAAACGGGATCTCATGTGTAATCGAAAAGTCTATCGCTCGTGCGATTTTTTCGCCCACAACAGACCCCATGGAGCCTCCGATAAATGAAAAGTCCATGCATGAAATGGTGACATCCAAACCATTCATTTTTCCATAGGCACCCCGAACGGCATCTTTCAGTCCAGTCTTTTCCTGGGTAGTCGTTATCCTACTCGAATAGTTTTTCGTGTCGGTAAATTTTAAAGGATCCACCGAGGATAAATCAGCATCCAATTCCGTAAACTCATTGTCGTCGAACAAAATCTCAAAGTATTCTTTTGATCCTACACGAACATGGTGATCATCATCTGGACATACATAAGAGTTATTTTTCAACTCTCTCATATGAATGATATTTCCTTTTGGAGTTTTATACCAGAGTCCGTCTGGTGCTTCCTTTTTATCTTCCGTTTTTGTGAGTATTCCTTTGTCTTGTCTCTTAAACCAGGCCATAGGTTGATTTTTGATCTGACAAAAGTACCCTGAAAATTTTGAGACTTATTTATTGAATCAACAAACTTCTTCAATTTTGGTTCTGCCGGAAGCCCTATGGGTAGAGATTAAGTTTTCCACAATGAAACAGAATTGAAACGCAATAGTTTTCGAAGTTCCTAAATCCTCTGGCAGCCGATTTTATGGACTGAATCTTTGAATTAAATCCTTCTGCGGTCGCATTGGTGATGCGATGTTTCAAGTAAGTCATTATGTTGTCGAGATGATTTTTTAGCATCTTGGCGACTGATATGACCGGATTTAGGCGTGAATGTGTCGCCCAGCAGTACCCTTTCTTAAAGAACGCTCGGGCTAATTTATCATCGCAGTAACTTCACAGATCAAGTAGTGTCTCTTTGATTGCCCAAGCTTGGGCGACCTTCAACCCCTTTGATTGAAGGCAAGAAAAAGTAGCTTTATCTTTCTGAGTCCATTTGACGGGATTGCGTAACCATGTATAGCGAGACCCGACCAAATCATCGATACCAGCGGCTCTTAATGTTTTATTTTCATTAGCAACTGACTTCGTCAACCATTGTTGTAAGATAACTGACGATATGAAACTTGTCGTGAACAATAGCGGTGTTCGGTAAAGTCGTTCCAACTGCCGTCATAAAGGGAATCCACATATCCACGGCAACCGCCGCTACTTCATTGCGTCTTTGCTCGGGAAGCGTGGACAACAATGTGGTTGCCGATTCCGTCGTTCTATCTGCCACGACCTTAAGCACTCTGGACGCATTCAAATCGTACAGCAGGCTGGCGTAGGATTGCCCCTTGCGGAAACTTTTTTCATCGATGCCAACGTGTTTCACTTCCTCAACAGAGCGTCTGTCCATCCCCCTTTTCACCGCTCGGGACTGAATATGATGCGCCTCATCCCACGACAGTCCAAGTAGTTTTGCGGCTTGTGTTTTGTTGCTACAAGCCGACAACACATCAATAGCGAATCACATAAAGGCGTAAAGCGTGCTTGCGTATCTGCCATAAGTACTTTCAGGCTTTTGATTCCATGCTCTTTACAATGAATACGCGGAACCTGAGCGACCAAGCGCGTCTTGAATTGCATTGTATCAAGGTGTCGCCATGTGCGTTGCTCACGATGGTCGTAAACCGCACACAGGGCATTGCAGGTACTACACGCTCCTTTCGTTCCCTTTGGCCAATCTATCTGGATGGTCATTGATTTGTCGATCAGATCCGGCGTAATAGCCATGATTCGCCATGGGGCACTAAGCCCCAAAAGATGAGTAAACAATGCGGTATCTTTCATTTGAAAATCTCCATAAAAAAATATACTTGTGCCACATTCTTGATCATTGTTTGGCTTTTACCCATAGGAAACTCAGGAGAACCCAAATTTTTATCACATGATTGAAGACCGTTGCAATAGAAGATTGTTTACTACCAGACGAATTCATTCCCATGAAGCAAACTATACAAATAAGTAGAATCCGTTGTACTAATTAAATGATTGCGACTTTTTAAGTTATTAATGGGTCTATTGAAATCAAATTTATTGATGAATTGAATCATTATTAATGCAGTGATTTTGGTCAATATCCTAGTCTTAAACCCTTGAAAAGTTTTGGCATAATTTCTTCTAATCATAAATTTCTCACAAAGTTGAGAGAAAAGGGTCTCTAGTCTTTTTTTATTTTCCTAAACACTTGAGGTTGCTTTTTATAATTTTTCCTCATAAGTGTTTCCAAACGGATATTGGTAGCATGAAACAGGTCTGATTGCAATTAATTTCCATTACGGGAAAACAATTGTCTCTTTCGTCTATTATACCGTGTTTGGTCTGTTAGCTTGGGAACATCACCACTGTAATCGGATTTAATCTTATTAAAGAGCCGATTTTCACTATCCAACGACATACATTCAGCGGTCAACGCAAGGTTAAGTACCTGTAAATCAGTAAATAATGATGGTATCCTTAGTTTTGGAATGTTCCCATTTTCGTCAAAGCAATTGAGCTTAAGTGATTTTATTGTTTGAAAAATCTTGTCGAAATTATTTTTAATGTTGTGTATAGGCCAGTTCCATAAATTGGTTTATTAGTACTCTAATTTACTGATAATCAGATTTATGTACACTTTTTATTACTCCTAATTAATTATAAAAACGGATTAATTAGACTGATATTATAATTAAATTATATTGCCTAATTAAGCGATTTTTTCTGCATATTTGGAGCAAGAATTTGTACAATTTTTGTCCTCTATTAAAGACCGTTGCAAACGGTAACACTGAGTTTGTTGGTTTTTGAATTGTGAGATTGTTGATCTATCTCCTTGATTTTTTGCTCTCCAATAGGTCTGAACAGACCTATCTCTTGCGGTTCTTCCTCACTTTTTGTTGTCTTTTACTGAATTGGACATAAGTATCCCAAGACTTCGATATAAATTGTAACACATCGCCTCCATCAGATTCTGGGTATGCATTTTTTCTATCCCGTTATAGCGTGCGACCACTCCACCAAACCTCCTGCGAATACTCCCAAAGGTACGTTCTACTTTGCACCTAGTTCGACCTATTAGTTTATTGATCTAGTACTGTATTAAGGCTAGACCGGTCTAAAAGAGTGCTCATCTGACTGAAAAAAAGTCTTTTTTGTCTTCCTTCTTCGAACATCACAAATTTTTCATTTCACAAAAAAACACGCCCTTAAACGAGCAGTAGCTTTTAAAATCGACCAACAGTGGTTAGTTGGAAATAATTGCATACCTTCGCACCATTATTTAACCTTAAAAGACCAATGAAAACCATTACACACCCACCCAAAACAGCATATTTGACTGACAAAAAGGCACATAATAATCCTACCCCCCCCCCCGACATTATGGCAGTCGTTAGCAAATCTTTGTAATTACAAAAACACTCTCCCTCTCCTTATTTTAAGTCTGGCTTTTTCTCTGCCAGTAAATGCTCAAAATGCTGACCCAGCAGACTTTTGTTCGCGTAGCCAAGGAGTTAGAGATGAAATAGTCGCAAGTGTGAATGGCAAAACCCGTTGCCAAGACATTATTCCGACAGATTTGGCAGGAATTACTATTCTCACTTTTGTCTATTCTTCTACTTTCGGGGGAAGAGTAAGAGATGACTTAAAGAGCGGCGATTTTGCTGGCTTAACTGGGCTAACAGAAATCAGCTTAAGTGCTCACCAATTAACGACTCTACCCGCTGATATTTTCTCTGGACTATCCGCCTTAACTGACCTGTACATAAATAATAATAGCCTATCCTCCTTGCCATCTGGAGTTTTCTCGGGCTTAACTGCCTTAACAGACCTTGATTTATCGGACAATCCACTGCCTATTTCGCTCCCCGCAAGCCTGTTTGCTGATTTACCAGCAACAGCAACAATAACCCTTCCCACGGGAACCACGACTAACGCCGCAGTGCCAATAACCGTAGGCACGATTGATAATATTACTGACCTCGTAGCAAATGGTAGTCCTCAAACTGTAGATGTGGCGGATAAATTCAGCGACACAGACGCTTTAACCTTTTCCGCAATGTCTAGTAATCCTAACATCGCGACTGTTAGCGGTAGCACAACAATAACCATTACGCCAGTAGCCACAGGCAGTGCAACCATCACCGTCACTGCCACCGATACAGCAGGGCAATCCGTTACACAAACTTTTATGGTCAGCGTTATCCCAGCCGAAACAGACCTTTGTTCACGCACCGAAATAGTTAAGAATCTTATCATCTCCAAAATGAGTGGCAAAACCAATTGTGCAGACATTACTACAGCAGAGTTGGCGGGAGTTACCGAATTATCTTTTGTTGGGGGTAGCTCTCTAATAGGGAGCAACCTAAAGAGTGGCGATTTCGCTGGCTTAACTGGGCTAACGTCTCTCAATTTATCCAACAATGAGATGACAACCCTACCCGTTGATATTTTCTCTGGGCTATCCGACTTAGAGACACTCAGGTTAGATAACAACCAACTATCCACCTTGCCTACTGGGGTTTTCGCGGGCTTAACTAGTTTAACAACCCTTGAGTTATCGAACAACCCGCTACCTGCTTCGCTCCCTGCACGCCTGTTTGCTGATGTGCCAGCAACTATAACCCTTCCCACGGGAACCACGATTAACGAAATTCCAACAACCGTAGGTACGATTGATAATATTACTAACCTCGTGGCAAATGGTAACACTCAAACTGTAGATGTGGCGGATAAATTTAGCGACACAGACGATTTGACCTTTTCCGCAATGTCTAATGATATTAACATCGCAACCGTTGGGGTTGCTAACGATAGTGAAGTTACGATTACGCCATTAGTTGCTGGCACAACAACAATCACCGTCACTGCCACCGATATAGCGGGTCAAACTGCTGAACAGACGTTCTCAGTCTCCGTTACCAACCCTGCCCCAACGACCGTAGACACGATGGACAACATGACTGACCTAGTAGCAAATGGTAGTCCTCAAACTGTAGATGTAGCGGATAAATTTAGCGACTTAGACACGTTGACGTTTACTGCAACGTCCGATAATACCGCCATCGCAACGGTTGCAGTGATGGATAGCATAGTTACCGTAACTCCAGTAGCCGTAGGCACGACCACCATCACCGTCACTGCCACCGACATAGCGGGTCAAACTGCTGAACAGACTTTCTCAGTCACCGTTACCAACCCTGCCCCAACAGCCACAGGCACGATGGACAACATGACTGACCTCGTGGCAAATGGTAGTCCTCAAACTGTAAATGTGGCGACTAACTTTAGCGACTTAGACACGTTGACCTTTATTGCAACGTCCGATAATACCGCCATCGCAACGGTTGCAGTGATGGATAGCATAGTTACCGTAACTCCAGTAGCCGTAGGCACATCAACCATCACCGTCACTGCCACCGACATAGCGGGTCAAACTGCTGAACAAACTTTCTCCGTCTCCGTGCAGGCTGAGGAGGTTACCACAGGAACTGCTGGTGTGAAGAAAATAAGCGTTTCCGTCTCCCCCAATCCACTAAAAGATGGAGATAGGATAACAATTACCATTGCTGACGATGGGGTGTACCGCTTGTTCGGAATCTCAGGGGAATTTCTTACTAAAGGGACCTTAACCAAGGGAGATAACGCTGTGGCATTTCCGTTTTTAGCTAAAGGAATTTATCTGTTAAAGATACAAACAACACACGGTCGCATGACGAGAAAAGTGGTTAAAAACTAGCACCGTAGCGATGGCTATGCTTTAGGACACCGTTATTAACTGCCTTTTTCCGCGATTTCGGTGTCAGTCCCGGACTCAAATCCTCATGTATGCTATATACCTTTAGGTTTTTCGTGCGGACCTTCCTTGCACTCACGAAAAAAATCCAGTTACTAGTGATGTTCTTTATTTTTTCCTAATTCAAACAAAAAATAATTCAATTTAGTTATGTAACATTTTATAATCAATTTGGCAGTATTGCACATTTTTTTCTGAGTCAACAGCCCGAACTGTGGCTACCATTTTGTGTGTGAGCAAGTCCATATCGGCATACATCTGCCTATAATGCTACCCTTTCCCCCAACTTTACGGATTGATCCCAGATCACTGACAGGCAGCATTTGATTGTTAGCTTTGAGTCTCTTAAGAAATCAACAAAATAAGATTTATGATTGTTGTAACTGGTGCAGCTGGTTTTATCGGCCACAATATGGTCAACAAGTTAAATGCCCATAATTTCAATAACATTGTAGCTGTAGATTTGTTTACTGATGACAAACATGATTTGACAGATCTCAAAATCAAGGAAAAAGTAGATCGGGGTGGGTTCGTTGACTGGTTAGATAAAAACTATGAGCACACAGAGTTTATTATCCATTTAGGAGCCAGAACTGATACGGCAGAATTTAACAAGAGCATTCTTTGGCAACTTAATACTGATTATACCAAAACAGTTTGGAAAAAATGTGTTGAATATCAATTGCCCTTGATATATGCAAGTTCTGCCGCAACATATGGACTTGGTGAATTGGGCTACAAGGATGATGAGAAAAAAATGCCTTTATTAAAACCTTTGAATCAATATGGTGAATCAAAGTTAGCATTTGATTTATGGGCTTTAGAGGAAAAGGAAAAACCTTTTTTTTGGTGTGGGTTAAAATTTTTCAATGTGTATGGCTATGGAGAATCGCATAAGGGAAGAATGGCTTCTGTTGTATGGCACGCCTACAGGCAGATTGAAGAAGCCGACAAAATGAAGCTATTTAAATCTCACAATCCGAAGTATAGAGATGGTGAGCAAATGCGTGATTTTATTCTTGTGGATGATGTGGTAGACGTAATTTACTGGCTAATGCATCATAGAAAAGATAGCGGGATTTATAACCTGGGGAGTGGTGAAGCTAGGACTTTTCTTGATTTAGTTCGCGCTGTCTTCAAGGCTTTGAATAAACAAGAGAGCATTGAATTTATAGATACGCCAGAGGACATAAGAGACAAGTATCAATACTTTACGGAAGCGGGCATGAGTAAACTACGTGAGATTGGATTTGGGAAGCCATTTCACAATCTTGAGGATGGAATCTTTTCTTATCTAACCAAACTAAGCACTTAATTGTCTTTAGATTAAGGGATTATTTTCAAAATTTTAAATTCTATTCTTCGATTGGATTGACGGCCTTCTGCTGAATCGTTTGACTCAATGGGGTCCGTATCTCCGTATCCTCTATATTCTATTCTGTTTTTATGTATTCTTTTTTTGATCAATTCATTAAAAACTTCTCTGGAACGATTTTCAGACAAAAGGAGATTATAAGCATCTGAACCTGAGTTATCGGTATGCCCGCTTATTTCGACATGAATATTCGGGTTCTCATTGAGGACTTGGACTATATTGGAAATCTCCGAGAGTGATTTTGAGTTTAACTCATAGGAGTTTGATTCAAAATAGACATTTCTTAGTACCAGAGATGCATTGACAGAAATGGGTCTTAATTTGATTTCTATAGTATCTGGTTGTGTTATCGAATTGGATTCAGAATAAAAATTATATTCATAAAATAAATATCCTTGCTTTTTAATGTAGCAGGCTAGCTCTTTATCTGAGGGGAGTACCATTGTGTAGTTACCAAGCAATGAATCTGAACTCGCCTGATATAAAACTTCATTTTTATCTAGGTCTATTACTTCAATTTCCGCCTTAATTGGCTTGCCAGAGCCATTGTCAAGTACTTTTCCGACTATGTATGTTGCAGGCTTGACCTTTTGTGAATCGGGAAGAACAAAAGTCACAATTTTACTATCTACGATACGATAATCCTTTTGTATTTCTTTGGCGAAATAGGCTGTTTTACCATCTCCACCTATCAACAGAGCTACTTCGTCATTAAATGAATTAGTTGGATACCCTAAGTTTTCGACTTCAGTCCATGAAGAGTCAATTCTATCTGATCTAACCAGATCAAACCCGCCCATACCAATATGTCCATTGGAAGAAAAGAACAGTGTTTCTCCATTCGGATGAATAAATGGTGTCGTCTCATCTTTAAAAGTATTTACCTTGTTGCCCAGATTTTTCGGTTTAGTCCAACGGGGTTCCTCAAAATTTGAAACCCATAAATCTCTTCCGCCATTTCCACCTGGACGATTTGAAGAGAAATAGAGTGTTCTTCCGTCTGCTGATAAAGAGGGTTGCGATTCCCAATAATGGGAGTTTATTGATTTTCCTAGATTCTTTGGTCTGGACCAACTTTCGCCTGTTTTTCTGGAAATATATAAATCACAGCTTCCAAAAGAGTCTCTCTTATCGCAGGAGGTAAAAATCATTGTTCTCCCATCAGCAGAAATTGTACAGGCTCCCTCATTGAGAGGTGAATTGATACGAGAAGATACAGATTGAGCATCGGTCCAGCTTCCTTCTTTGAAATAACTTACAACTATATCTTCATCCCCTTCAATAAAGTCTCTTTTTGTATAAATCAAAGTAGAATTATCAATTGTAATCGAAGGTAAATACTGGAGTGAGAATTTGTTTATTTCTACAGGAAGTGGAACAATTTCCAGTTGAAGTCCATTTTGAAGTTCTTTTTTCGCAAATTTTAGGCTTTCCTGGAGCAGTTCAATTTCTCTATCCGAGGACAGCCTAGGGTTCAGTCTTAGCACTTCATTCAGAAATTCCTGTGATTTATTATAAAATCCTCTCTCAAAAGCCATTGATGCCATCTTGTTTAAAACAGAAGGGATAGGGAATGGAGTTAATTCCAAGTATTTTGAAAAGTTTGAATAGACGGAGTCTGCACTCCCCATCGCATTAAAGAGACTTCCTTTTCTAAGGTATGCCTCGTAAAAAGCAGGGTCTCGCTTTATAGCATTGCTCAATAATGCTAAGGCTGATTCAAAATCTCTTTCCTTAGACTTGGTTTGCGCCTTTTCATAAGACCTAAGTGCTTTCTTGCTGTCGCTTGAAAGTTTCTTTTGAGAAAATCCCTGATTTAAGAGGAAGAAAAAGATCAACAAAAGCGATATCCTGCTTAGGGGATATCCATATACTTGTGTGTTTGAAGGGAAATTCGCCATGTTGATTTTTGCTTCAAAAGCTCAACGATCAAAGGTGTCACTTCTTTTGATTTTGACCACTCAGGTTGTAAATAAAGTTTTGTGCCTAATCGCATTTTTTTCATGTCCTTGTACCCAAGTTATATCTGATTTGTTGTATACAATTATTTTGAGTTCGTTGGATTTTTGATAAGATTCTTTTTTTGCTACTTTGAATTTCTTGGGCGAAAAACAAACCCAATCCCATTCACCAGATAATGGGTACGCACCAGAGGTCTTAATGCTTGCCTTTAATCCAGCATTTCTTAAACACCTTGTCAGCAATGATAAATCGTACATCAATGGTTCACCACCAGTTACTACTACCATAGTAGCACCAGAATGCTCCGCATTTTTAATAATGCTTTCAACAGGAATCCAGTCAAATTGTGAAACATCCCAAGATTCTTTTACATCACACCAGTGACAACCCACATCACATCCTCCTAATCTTATAAAATAGGCCGGCTTTCCAGCATGATACCCCTCCCCTTGAATGGTGTAAAAGGATTCCATAACGGGAAGGGATTCAGGGTCAGATGTTTTGGACCTCATAAGTTTTGAGGGTATTTAAAAGTAGGGACGCTATAGTCATAGGACCTACTCCTCCTGGTACTGGTGTTATGTAGCTCGACATGGGAGCTACATTTGCATAGTCCACATCCCCGGCTAATCGAAATCCTGATTTCTTAGTGCTGTCCTCAATTCTCGTAGTCCCGACATCTATAACAACCGCACCTTTTTTTATCATTTCTTTAGTAATGAGGTTTGGTTTTCCTACAGCCACAATTAGAATGTCCGCTTCCCTAGTATGTTTAGATAGATCATGAGTATATCTGTGGCATACTGTAACGGTAGCTTTTCCGTCATGCGACATCATTAAACTCAAAGGAGCTCCTGCGATCCGACTGGCACCCACTACGACACACTCCTTTCCTTCAGTTTCTATATGATACCGTTTTATGAGTTCCATTATTCCGAAAGGTGTAGCAGGCAGTAAGAGTTGGTTAATCGATGTAATACTTCCAAAGTTTTGATTCGTAAAACCGTCTACATCTTTTAGGGGTGAAATACACTCCGTTATTCTCTCGACCGATATGTGATCTGGGAGCGGGATTTGAACAATGAAGCCATCAATATCCTGATCACCATTCAGTTGATCAATATGTTTAACTAATTTCTCTTCTGAGATTGTATTCGCAAAGTGCATCAACGTATAATCAAAACCCACGGCTTTACATGCGTTGATTTTTCCATTCACATACGTATGGCTTGCGCCATCGTCCCCTACAATAATAATAGCAAGATGGGGTACTCTTTTACCTTCGGACTTGATTTCATTTACTTTTTGAGAAATTTCTTCTTTAATATCTTCAGATATCTTACGTCCGTCTATTATTGCAGGCATGATTTCTCCTTTCCTAGTCTAATTTGAGTACCGCCATAAAAGCCTCTTGAGGAATTTCCACGTTGCCGACTTGACGCATTCGCTTCTTTCCTTTCTTTTGCTTTTCTAAAAGTTTTCTTTTTCTTGAAATATCACCTCCATAGCATTTTGCAAGGACATTTTTTCTCATTGCTTTTACCGTTTCTCGGGCAATAATCTTAGTTCCAATGGCTGCTTGAACAGCTATTTCAAACATCTGCCTTGGGATCAATCCCCTCAGCTTCTCACACAAACGTTTACCCCATTCATAAGCTTTATCTCTATGAACAATCGCTGATAATGCATCTACTTTATCTCCATTTAGCATGATGTCTAATTTCACCATACTTGACAACCTGTATCCAGTCAACTCATAGTCAAGCGAGGCGTATCCCCGAGATATTGTTTTCAACTTATCGAAGAAGTCAAATACAATCTCCGCCAGAGGTAATTCAAATGTTAATTCGACTCTGTCTGAAGTCAGATAAACTTGGTTTTTTATTTCTCCTCTTTTATCCACGCACAGGGCAATGACTGGACCAATATATTCTGCTTTCGTTATGATTTGAGCTCTGATAAATGGCTCTTCAACATGACTAATGAAGGTTGGTTCAGGAAGTTCGGATGGTGCGCTTACTTTTAATACTGATCCGTCGTTTTCAATGGCATGAAATTGCACTGAGGGGACTGTGGTAATGACCGTCATTCCGAACTCTCTTTCCAGTCTCTCTTGAATAATTTCCATATGTAGCATTCCAAGGAATCCACACCTAAAACCAAACCCTAATGCCACGGAGGTTTCGGGTTCCCAAATCAAAGCTGCATCATTTAACTGAAGCTTTTCCATTGAAGTTCTCAACTCTTCAAATTCACTTGTTTCTACTGGGTAAATTCCAGCGAAAACCATCGGCTTCACCTCTTCAAACCCTTTTATTTTTCTATCAGTTGGATTCTCCACATGAGTGATAGTATCACCTACTTTTACCTCTTTCGCTACCTTAATTCCTGAAATTAAATATCCTACGTTGCCTGATGCAATAGATTTACGGGCATCGTGCTCTAATTTCAACACTCCAATTTCATCTGCATCATAGACTTTCCCCGTGTTGACAAACTTCACTTTATCGCCCTGATGTAACGTTCCATTAAAAATCCTGAAAAACACCTCAATGCCTCGATAGGGATTGAATACGGAATCAAAAATCATGGCCTGAAGTGGTTCCTTTCGGTCTCCTGTGGGCGGAGGTATTTTCTCTACTATGGCTTCAAGTATACCTTCAATTCCTGTCCCCTCTTTTGCACTTGCGTATATAATTTCTTCTTTTTCACACCCAATCAAATCTATAATTTGATCCGAAACATCTTCTGGCATTGCTCCTGGGAGATCTATCTTATTTAGGACAGGAATTATTGCCAAGTCGTGTTCTAAAGCTAGGTAGAGGTTGGAAATTGTCTGAGCTTCAATACCTTGTGCTGCATCTACGATTAATAGTACTCCTTCACAAGCAGCAATGGACCTAGAAACCTCATAAGAAAAATCAACATGTCCAGGCGTATCAATTAAATTAAGTACATAGTCTGTGCCTTCATATTTGTAATCCATTTGAATGGCATGGCTTTTAATTGTGATGCCCCTTTCCCGTTCCAACTCCATGTCGTCGAGTAGTTGAGCCTGCATATCTCTTGAGGAAACAGTCTGAGTACTCTCCAAAAGGCGATCAGCCAAGGTGCTTTTCCCATGGTCAATATGGGCTATGATACAGAAATTTCTTATGTGTTTCATATGGCTTTCAGCTTCTGATTGTAACCTATTAGCTTTTGAAAGGTCTTACTGATCGAAAATCAAGTCACAAAGGTAGCTTTATGATTGATTCGATGGAAAGATTTAATTTTATTATAGAGTGGCGTGATCGTTGGATCAAGTATTTAACCCGTACCACGTATGAAGCAGACAAAACAGGTAGGGTTAGAGTATTCTGCTTGCTGGTACTGATAATAAACACACACACCCTATTGCAACGGTCTTGTATCGAGTGAAAAAAATCATGATACTGGATTTATTTTTCAATTTCTTTCGTTAGATTATGCATTGAAAAATTTGGGTGTTTAGCATGGAAAACAAGGAAATATCAGAAGAGCAGAGAGCCAAAATTATTGCTGCATTTAAAGAGAGAAGCTGGAATGAAATCAAAACTTCAGATTCTTGGGTAATCTTTAAAGTAATGGCTGAATTTGTAGAAGGATTTGAGAAGATGGCTAAGATTGGACCATGTGTCTCCATATTTGGTTCAGCACGTACCAAGCCCAATAATAAATATTATAAAATAGCCGAAGAAATAGCAGCTACAGTTGTGCGACATGGGTATGGAGTGATTACAGGTGGTGGTCTTGGGATCATGGAAGCGGGAAACAAAGGGGCTAGCTCTCAAGGTGGAAAATCTGTCGGCTTGAATATTGAGTTGCCATTTGAGCAAAATCATAACATTTACATAGATAGAGATAAAAGCATTGATTTTGACTATTTCTTTGTGAGAAAAGTTATGTTTGTGAAGTACTCTCAAGGGGTTATTGTACTTCCAGGAGGAATGGGGACAATGGATGAACTTTTTGAAGCAATTACACTGATACAGACCAAGAAGACAGGTCAGTTTCCAATCGTGTTGGTAGGAGTTGAATACTGGTCTGGTCTGCTAGATTGGATGAAAAAAGTAATGCTTGATTTGGAAGGGAATATCAGTGAAGTTGACTTAGCCCTTTTTTCAGTAGTTGATACTGCTACTGACGCGATAAAAGTCATCGATGATTTTTATAGCAAATACACTCTGTCACCAAACTTTTAAATTCGCATTTCATTTCCATAATTCCCATAATCTTTCAGTGAAGAAGAGAGAAGAAGTCATCGAGATAATTGGTGCTAGAGAGCACAACTTGAAGAACATTGATTTAAAGCTACCCCGAAATAAACTGATTGTTATCACAGGGATTAGCGGGAGTGGCAAATCTTCACTGGCATTTGACACCATTTATGCAGAGGGACAAAGAAGGTATATGGAAAGCTTTAGTGCCTATGCTAGGTCTTTTATTGGAGACATGGAACGACCAGATGTGGACAAAATCGAAGGATTGAGTCCTGTTATTTCTATCGAACAAAAAACCACTTCTAGGAACCCTAGGTCAACCGTTGGCACGGTTACAGAGATTTACGATTTCTTACGGCTTCTGTATGCAAGAGCAGGAGAAGCCTATTCCTATCTGTCTGGGGAAAAGATGACTCGTCAGTCTGAAGATCAGATCATTGACATGATTCTGAAAAATTATATTGATGAAAAGTTGACCCTGTTAGCCCCAGTTGTAAAAGGAAGGAAAGGACACTACCGTGAGCTTTTTGTGCAGGTTGGAAAAATGGGATTTACCAAAGTACGGGTAGATGGGGAGGTGCAAGACCTAACCCCAAAAATGCAAGTTGATCGATACAAAACCCACGATATAGAAATAGTTATTGATCGAATTGTAGTCACCGTCAAGGACAAAAACAGAATCAGACAATCTGTAAATACTTCACTTCGCCACGGAGATGGTGTGATGATGATTTTAAAGAAGGATGATAGCGTTGCACATTTTTCAAAGCATCTGATGGACTCGAAAACCAGACTTGCATATGATGATCCGGCACCAAATACTTTCTCATTTAATTCCCCCTACGGGGCATGCCCAAGATGTAATGGACTTGGCGTAATAGAAGAAATTTCTAGGGAATCGGTTATGCCTAATCTGGAATTGAGTATCAGTAACGGAGGAATCGCTCCATTGGGAGCGTACAGGGATATTTGGATTTTCAAAAAAGTAGAAGCAATTCTTAAAAGAAACAACGTCAATCTGTCAACTCCGATCAAGGAAATGCCGAATAAAGTAATTGACATCATTTTATACGGTGACAGTGTCCCAGTAGCAATAAGTTCCATAAAGTACCCAGGTACAGATTGGAATACCAAGTTTGAGGGAGTCATTCGGTTTTTGGAAAAGCAAAAAGATGAGGGGACCAAAAAAATTCAAGCGTGGGTTAAAGAATTTACAGGTTCAAAAAGTTGCCCGAAATGTGAGGGAAAGCGATTAAAAAAAGAAGCCCTTCATTATAAAATCGGAGATAAGAATATTAGCGAATTAGCTGAAATGGATATCAGCACCCTAGATAACTGGCTGGGTGGGATTGAAGAAAAATTGAATGACCGACAACTGGTCATTGCGAAGGAAATCCTCAAAGAATTGCGCAAACGTGTTGGCTTTCTGTTGGATGTCGGTCTGGACTACCTGAGTCTGAACAGACCTTTAAAATCTCTTGCGGGAGGAGAAGCACAAAGAATCAGATTAGCGACTCAAATTGGCACCCAATTGGTGAATGTACTTTACATTTTGGACGAACCAAGCATCGGACTTCATCAGAGGGATAACGTCAGGCTAATACAAGCACTAAAAGATTTGAGAGATTTGGGTAACACGGTGATTGTGGTGGAACATGACAAGGACATGATGTTGGCATCAGACCAAGTTGTAGATATTGGACCTGGGGCGGGAAGACATGGAGGTCACATTGTAGCACATGGAGATCCAGAAACTTTTGTGAAACAAAGGAGTGCTACAGCGGATTACCTGAATGGAAAGAGAAAAGTCAAGATTCCAACCCAAAGACGAACTTCAAATGGGAAGTGGCTCGAATTGAATGGTGCGTGTGGGCATAATCTGAAGTCCGTTGATTTTAAAATTCCATTGGAGAATCTGATTCTGGTCACTGGTGTTTCTGGAAGTGGCAAATCCACATTAATACATGAAACACTCTACCCTCTTTTAAGGAAGAAACTGTATAAGAGCCGTCGGGAGCCACTTCCCTATAAAACAATTAAGGGGGATGATTCTTTTGATAAAATTATAGAAGTAGATCAATCACCCATCGGCAGAACGCCCAGATCAAATCCAGCGACCTATACAGGGGTTTTTTCAGAAATCAGAAGCCTTTTCGCTGAATTGCCAGAAGCTAAGATCAGGGGATACAAGCCAGGTAGATTCTCATTTAATGTAAAGGGGGGAAGATGCGAAACATGTGGTGGGGGAGGCATGAGATTGATTGAAATGGATTTTCTGCCCAATGTACACGTGCCTTGTGAAACATGCAAAGGAAAGCGCTATAGCAGGGAAACATTGGAGGTTAGGTTTAAAGGAAAATCTATTTCGGATGTGCTGGATATGACCGTTTCACAAAACGTGGAGTTTTTTGAGTACCAGCCAAGAATAATCAGGAAGCTAAAAACACTGGATGAGGTGGGACTAGGCTACATATCACTGGGACAGCATGCCACAACACTTTCTGGAGGGGAAGCTCAACGTGTCAAACTGGCAACAGAACTTGCTAAGAAAGATACAGGCAAGACATTCTACATCCTCGACGAACCCACAACAGGGCTTCATTTTCAGGATATTGAACACTTGCTGAACGTTTTACAGCGTCTTATTGATAAAGGAAATACAGTTCTCATTATTGAACACAATATGGATGTGATCAAGGTAGCAGATTATATTATTGACCTGGGTCCTGAAGGAGGCTCCAGAGGAGGTGAGATAATCGCCCAGGGACCCCCCGAAGAAATTGTGAAGGTAAACAAGAGCTACACCGCTAAATTTTTAAAAAATGAACTGCTACTTGGAATTTGACGGACTTTTCACCCAATCATTCAGTATACTTTTTGTTTGCCCTCTTATCACCTGCTACAATGGGGGTACAACAAGTTAGATTATAAAATAGGGCATGAATTAAAATAAGAGTCTTTGTAAGATACCCTTAAACCGAAGCATTAGTAAATATAGGTTTTTCTTACAAATGCATGTCTAAATTCAGACTTGATACCGTTAATCCTCTTTGTTTGAGGAACGCTACTGGAGGGTTATTACCCAAGGATTCATGTGGTCCTACGTTGTTGCAATATCAATTAAATTATAAAAAACGTCATTAAAAGTACGTCAAAAAAGTACTCTTGTACCACATTCTTGGGCATCGTTTGGCTTTTACCCATAGGAAACTCAGGAA
The DNA here is from genome assembly GCA_965261215.1 of Ekhidna sp. Classification (GTDB taxonomy): domain Bacteria; phylum Bacteroidota; class Bacteroidia; order Cytophagales; family Cyclobacteriaceae; genus Ekhidna. Next base: position 3,854,280 of record CBDHDT010000193.1, on the reverse strand, counting down.
AACCCAAAGAGTACCTGATTTATAATAATGCTTTTCGATATACATTCCAATCACATTGTCGTGATTAAGTGAGCGATCACTGTATTTGTATTTAATCCACTACCCAAAAATCTAAGAAGGATTAAAAATCTCAAACATCAAGAAGCAACGGACTCTGTGCTGACTTTTGCACCGATATTAGCTAGTTTTACGTGGAGGAGAGCTACTGTTATTGATACCTTTTCTTTCCAGAAGATGGCTAACGATAAATTTCTAGAGAGCCCTCTTCTTTGTTCCCTGATTCCTTGTCGTCCACAGTGTGTTCGTTATGGTCAACTTTTTTCATGACAAGACAATGAATAAATTGACCTTGCGTTACTGACGTAATGCTTTGCTGTTTTTATTCTCCATGAGAGTTTTAATTCTATTTCTACTCCCAGTTTTTTCTTTCTCACAAACCCAAATCATCACCTACTATGATAAAGGGGGGAAAAAGGAGGAATACTTTGTGTTAGGAAACGATAGTAGCCGGATAGACGGTCAGTATAGCATGTACGATCTAACCGGAAAAGTGATCCTAACAGGTAACTATAATAATGGAACAAAGCAGGGACTTTTTCAAAATCTCTACCCAGATGGATCTCTTCAAAGAGAAACTTTTTATAAAAATGGTCTCAGGCAAGGGTTGACTAAAGTTTTTTCAGATAAAGGGAAATTGATGCAAGAAGCTACTTTTAAAGATGACACACTCGTTGGTATCATCAAACTATACGATGAGGCGGGGCGCCTAAAAGGGGAAACGCAATTTGACAAAGGAAAACCCGATGGATTGGTAGTGACTTATTTCTCAGGAGGGAAAATAAAAGATAAAACGGTGTATCAACACGGGAAACCAAACGGTCTTACCGAACAGTACTATGAATCTGGGAACCTTGCATTGGAAGCAAATTACGTAAACGGACTTTTAGATGGTTTGTATAAAACCTACTATCCGTCGGGCAAACTCGAAATGGAAGTACTCAACAGACGTGGATCCAAATCTGGGTACGTAAAAACATACTATGAGCATTCACAACTTAAAACTACTGGTACCTATTTGGATGGTGGTTTGCAAGGCGACTACCTTGTTTATTTCCCCAATGGCAGTACAAAAGGAAAATACAAGTACACTAAGGGATATAGGGTTGGGAAAAGTTTGGACTACCATGAAAATGGGAAAATTCGATTGGAATCAAATTCCTCAAACAAGGGATTAACTGCGCAAATAAAAGAATTCAGTGAACAAGGTTCTTTAATAGCAGAAAAAAAGCTACAGAACAAATTACCACACGGAACGTGGACAATCTATGACTCCAAGAGCAGACCCTCGATGGTCGAAAATTATGAAAAAGGGAAACTCCATGGAATAACAACACAGTTTGAAAATGGGGAGAAAATTTCCGAGACAGCGTTTAGGTTTGGGAAAAAAAATGGACCTTACAAAGAATACTACTCCAATGGCGGACCGACGGTCATTGCCAACTATGAATTAAATAGACTCCATGGTCCTTATACCAAATATCGTAAAAACGGTCAGGTAGAATACCAAGGGATGTATGTACGTAACAAACGAAACAGTACTTGGAAATACTTTGATAAAAAGGGGAATCTTACGGAAGAGATAACCTATAAGCTCGGAGAAATCGTGCCAAAAACATAGCCCAGATTTGAGGTATGATGCGCTTTAGGATATTCAAATCTTTCGTTAAGGATTAAAATAGAACACAAGGTCCCATGCCCCCATGCCCCGTACCAATTTGATTATAAAATGTTACATAACTAAATTGAATTATTTTTTTTGTTTGAATTAGGCAAAAAATATAAGCATAGCCATCGCTACGGTGCTATTTCTTAACCACTTTCCTCGTCATAAGACCGTGTGTTGTTTGTATCTTTAACAGATAAATTCCTTTAGCTAAAAACGGAAATACCACCGCGTTATCTCCCTTGGTTAAGGTCCCTTTAGTAAGAAATTCCCCTGAGCTTCCGAACAAGCGGTACACGCCCTCGTTGGCAACAGTAATTCTCACGCTATCTCCATCTTTTAGTGGATTGGGGGAGACGGAAACGCTTATTTTCTTCACACCAGCAGTTCCTGTGGTAACATCATCAGCCTGCACGGAGACTGAGAAAGTTTGTTCAGCAGTTTGACCCGCCATATCGGTGGCAGTGACGGTGATGGTTGCTGTGCCTGCGGCTACGGGAGTTACGGTAACTATGCTATCCATCACTGCAACCGTTGCGATGGCGGTACGACTGGATACGGCAGAAAACGTCAACGTGTCTAAGTCGCTAAAGTTACTAGCCACATCTACATTGCGAGGACTACCATTTTCCACGAGGTCAGTAATGTTGTCAATCATGCCTGCGACTGTTGGGGCAGGGTTGGTAACGGAGACTGAGAAAGTTTGTTCAGCAGTTTGACCCGCTCTATCGGTGGCAGTGACGGTGATGGTTGCTGTGCCTGCGGCTACTGGAGTTACGGTAACTATGCTATCCATCACTGTAACCGTTGCGATGGCAGTATCATCGGACGTTGCAGTAAACGTCAACGTGTCTAAGTCGCTAAAGTTACTAGCCACATTAACAGCTTGAGGACTACCATTTGCTACTAGGTGAGTAATGTCGGCAATCGTGCCTGTGGCTGTTGGGGCAGGGTTGGTAACGGAGACTGAGAAAGTTTGTTCAGCAGTTTGACCCGCTATGTCGGTGGCAGTGACGGTGATGGTGGTCGTGCCTACGGCTACTGGAGTTACGGTAACTATGCTATCCATCACTGTAACCGTTGCGATGGCGGTATTATCGGACGTTGCAGTAAACGTCAACGTGTCGTTTGGGTCGTTAAAGCTAGTCGCCACATTTACAGTTTGAGGACTCCCATTTTCCACGAGGTCAGTCATGTTGTCCATCGTGCCTACGGTCGTTGGGGCAGGGTTGGTAACGGAGACTGAGAAAGCTTGTTCAACGGTTTGACCCGCTATATCGGTGGCAGTGACGGTGATGGTTGCTGTGCCAGCGGCTAATGGCGTAACCGTAACTTCACTATCGTTAGCAACCCCAACGGTTGCGATGTTAATATCATTAGAGATTGCGGAAAAGGTCAAATCGTCTGTGTCGCTAAATTTATCCGCCACATCTACAGTTTGAGTGTTACCATTTGCCACGAGGTTAGTAATATTATCAATCGTACCTACGGTTGTTGGAATTTCGTTAATCGTGGTTCCCGTGGGAAGGGTTATAGTTGCTGGCACATCAGCAAACAGGCGTGCAGGGAGCGAAGCAGGTAGCGGGTTGTTCGATAACTCAAGGGTTGTTAAACTAGTTAAGCCCGCGAAAACCCCAGTAGGCAAGGTGGATAGTTGGTTGTTATCTAACCTGAGTGTCTCTAAGTCGGATAGCCCAGAGAAAATATCAACGGGTAGGGTTGTCATCTCATTGTTGGATAAATTGAGAGACGTTAGCCCAGTTAAGCCAGCGAAATCGCCACTCTTTAGGTTGCTCCCTATTAGAGAGCTACCCCCAACAAAAGATAATTCGGTAACTCCCGCCAACTCTGCTGTAGTAATGTCTGCACAATTGGTTTTGCCACTCATTTTGGAGATGATAAGATTCTTAACTATTTCGGTGCGTGAACAAAGGTCTGTTTCGGCTGGGATAACGCTGACCATAAAAGTTTGTGTAACGGATTGCCCTGCTGTATCGGTGGCAGTGACGGTGATGGTTGCACTGCCTGTGGCTACTGGCGTAATGGTTATTGTTGTGCTACCGCTAACAGTCGCGATTGCAATATTGTTGGATTCTGCGGAAAAGGTTAAAGCGTCTGTGTCGCTGAATTTATCCGCCACATCTACAGTTTGAGTGCTACCCATTGCCACGAGGTCAGTAATATTAGCAATCGTGCCTACGGTTGTTGGTGCTGCGGCGTTAATTGTGGTTCCCGTGGGCAGGGTTATTGTTGCTGTTGCTGGTAAATCAGCAAACAGGCTTGCGGGGAGCGAAGCAGGCAGTGAGTTGCGCGATAAATTAAGGCTTGTCAAACTCCTTAATCCTGAGAAAATACCAGATGGTAAGGTCGTGAGCTGATTTATACCTAAACTCAGGCTCTCTAAGGCGGATAGCCCAGAGAAAATATCAGCAGGTAGGGTGGTAATCTCGTTGCCGGATAAATTGAGTGTTGTTAGTCCTGTTAAGCCAGCAAAATCGCCACTCTTTAGGTTACTACCTTTTAGAGAAGTACTGCTAAGACTCCCAAAAAAAATTAACCGAGTAATTCCTGCCAACTCTGCTGTAGTAATGTCTGCACAATTGGTTTTGCCACTCACCTCGTCGACGATAAGATTTTTAACTACTTCGGTGCGCGAACAAAGGTCTGTTGGGTCAGCCTCTTGAGCATTTGCTGGCAGAGAAAAAGCCAGACTTAAAATAAGAAGAAGTAGGGTTTTGTAATTATAAAGACTGGTTGGAACCAGCCATAATGTCGGGGGGGGGGGGGGGGGGGGGGGGTAAGACTATTATATGACCTTTTGTCAGTCAAATAGATTGTTTTGGGTGGGTGTGTAATGGTTTTCATTGGTCTTTTAAGGTTAAATAATGGTGCAAAGGTATGAGATTATTGCCAACTAATACCAAATTGACCACAACATATCACATATAAATCGTTTCTTTTCTGCTTATATTTTTTACCTAATTTTACTTTAATCCATTAGGCACCAGAGTGTTCATACGATTCATAATCGAGTTTTTTTATTTCCAAGTTATCGAATAACCGATCAAGGAATCCCTGATTTGTATCCATTTTATGTGGAAAATAGCACTGAACCCAAAGTTTCATGTCCCTGTGTGTAAAGAATTGGTGGACAAGTTTCTCAAGTTCCAGTCTGTGGTTCATCAAAAGAACTAGCAAAAGCAGGATCATGGCCATATAGTGAATCCATGCTTGATATTTTCTCACTTGATAGTATTTCATGCCTACTACATTTTTGGTCTCCTGAAAGGAACGTTCAATAAAATAGCGTCAGGCTTGTACCTTAAGTAGCTGTTTTTCAGTGTCTTCAAAAGCATCGGAAAAGCAAAGGAGGTCTTGTTTTTATCCTTTCCGATAAGCAGGCATACTGTTACCGTTTGGTCATTTTCCTTGTCCCATACCCACACGGTACGGGTATGCGAGTGAGCCATGAGATTGCCTTTCATAGTCTCCCTTACACGATTCTTTTTAAAATTTTTTGTAGGTTAGAGCATCACAGTAATCTTTCAGAGAGATTGATGGCTGGTCAGCCTTTTTATGGATGGGGTTTCTGCCTTGTCTCCCCTTTTTTTGGGATTTTTAACGTAAGTTTTTTCAGGTAAATCTTTCTGTTGCAGGGCACTTCCAGTAGGTGTTTTTCCTCTTGTTGGTCAATAGAACAGCCAAATGACAGGTCACGCCCATAGTACCCATCAGCAACCACCCATTGAAAATCAATGGCTGCCACTAGCTGTTTGCTAATCATCGCACCGTCAATTTGAAGCTTAGTCCGGTAGGTTATAGGGGGCAACCCAGCTTTTCTCATCCTGACCTTATCGAAGGTCCAGTTTTCTGGAATGTAGCGTTGCATGTCGATCAGGCTTCCCTGATTAAAATCGCTTAAATAACCCGCAACCCGCTAGGCTAACCTGACAGTTATCCAACTTTCCCTTAGTTGCCACAGTATTGGCGGGCTACCGCTACACTATTGTTCCCTTTTTGGGGCTGACCTACTACCAACAATCACTCCTTTCCTTTTAGTGACCGATGGGCGGACAGGGTCACTTCATTGATTAGCATTTCCCCCCACCCGTGGCTGTTGGTAACAACATGTTGGAGTTGGTGATAATCAGCCCTAGGCACCGTTTGGCTAATCTCATGTAAGATCCTGTCCGTTGGCTTGAACAAGTCCTTTGGCGAAACATAAAGCAATCGGAAAATTGTTGCTGGTTTTGGAATTCAAATATCCCTGATATCCCAATAGAAAACGCTCAAACTTCTCAGTTGAAGCTGTGAGTGTTTTTTCATGATTTGCTCTTGGTTTGTTATGTAATGAACCTCGTTATCATAATCTAAATATACTGAATATCAGTCGGTTAGAATATTTTTTATCACAATATTTTAATGTGTTAAAGTAGAATCAAATTGATATGACTTTACGTCATAAAAAAACAGAGGCGAATGCGAATGAACTACAAGGAGCAAAAAAGCGTTTTTTCCTTTGAGGAGAATGAAGAAGAAATAAAGAAATAAATTTGCAGGAGTCCCTCTAAAAAGAGTTAAATTTGGTTCCTATGGAAAAGATAGTCCCCTCGGCACCTGTTAGGTTCAGGTCTGCTATTAGCCTTGTCTGTGCCGTCTTCCTTTCGGTTGTGTCTGCCACTGCGCAGACTATATCAGACGACTTTGTGCTGAAGATAACAACTACCGCTCGCTCTGACGGCGGAACTAACGCTGCCGACAGGGTATTTACATTCTCTACGCGGGATACCAATTATGACATAGATTGGGACAATGATGGGACGTTTGAGGAGACACAAGCAAATGGAGTCCAATTAAATGTTTTCCCCACAGCAGGAACACACACCATAAGATTTAGAAACCTAAGTGATATTTATATTAATGATCACGCAGACAGGGCAAAGTATACCTCCATTGTACAGTGGGGTACGTCCATCTGGAATGCGGATATGAGTAACGCTTTTACTGGAGCAATTAACCTGACCATGACAGCTACTGATACACCTAACATGCGCGCTGTGACGGATATGTCTTTGATGTTCGGTCGAGCCACTTCCTTTAACGGCGACATCAGCGGGTGGAATACAGCATCTGTGACGGATATGTTTGCTATGTTCTCAGGAGCCACTTCCTTTAACCGAGACATAGGAAGGTGGAATACAGCATCTGTGACGAGGATGCGAAGTATGTTCTCGGGAGCCACTTCCTTTAACCAAGACATAGGAAACTGGACTACAGCATCGGTGACGAATATGGCTTTTATGTTCGCTGGAGCCACTTCCTTTAACCAAGACATAGGAAGGTGGAATACAGCAAGTATTATAAATATGAATGTGATGTTCCAGAATGCCACTTCCTTCAACGGTGACATCAGCGGGTGGAATGTAGCAACTGTGCCAAGGATGCGTGCTATGTTCTTTAACGCGACCTCTTTTAACCAAGACCTCAGCGGGTGGAATGTAGCAACTGTGGTGAATATGCGTTTTATGTTCCGTGAAGCTACTTCCTTTAATCAGGACCTAGGCAGATGGAATGTAGCCAAGGTGACGGATATGCAAGGTATGTTCCAAAACACCACTTCCTTTAACCAAGACCTAGGCGGGTGGAGCACAATAGCTGCGGCGAATATGGGTTTTATGTTCGCTGGTGCCACTTCCTTTAACCAAGACCTAGGCGGGTGGAATGTAGAAAAGGTGCAGTATACGAGTTCTATGTTCTCAGGAGCCACTTCCTTTGATCAGGACCTAGGCAGGTGGAATGTAGAAGCGGTGCTGGGGATGCGAGATATGTTCGATGGTGCTACGCTTTCTCTGACAAACTACGATTCGCTTTTGGTGGGTTGGAACAGACAAAACCTTCGTAGGGGGGTAGCTTTCCACGGAGGGAGTTCTTTGTATAGTAGCCCAGAAGCGCAAACTGCCAGGGAAAACATGATCAGTTCAATTGGTCACAACTGGAGTATTACTGATGGCGGTCTGAGAACTATGAATCGCCCACCCACAAATATCTTACTTTCTTCCACCAGTATTGCGGAAAATTCGGGTGCGAATGCGGTCGTGGGGATGCTATCAAATACCGATACAGGAGGCACGTATGAGTACTCCTTGGTGTCAGGCTCCAGAGCTACTGACAATGGGAGTTTTAATATTTTAGGAACGAGCCTCAGGCTTACCTCTTCCGCTGACTATGAAACAAAAGTTTCCTACTCGGTACGGATAAATGTCAGCGACGGAACAAATGATTATGCAAAGTCATTCACCATTTCTGTAGAGGATATTGCTGGACTAGGAATTGCGGAAAATAGAACAGTTAGCGTGCCTGAAGGAGAGACAGCAGTCATCACATTGAGAGCGGCTACAGACCCTCCAGGACAGACGCTTACTTTCCTCCCCAGACTAGCGAGAGCGGACGCGTCTAAGTTTTCCATTACTTCGGCAGGCGTATTGACGTTCAATACCGCACCAGACTTTGAGAATCCAGACAGTGCGACGGGATCAAATGTATATGTGGTAGCTGCAACGGTCACAGACGGGCAGAGTTCTACACTGACCGCTACGCAGACCCTCGCCATTACAGTGACGGATGTGAATGATAACGCCCCTGTTTTCACAAGAGGAACGGCTATGGTGGATGTAACGGAAGGTACGACGGCAGTGACAACCGTTACCGCCACGGATGTAGATACGGGACAGACACCTACTTTCCTCACCACCCTTTCGGGAGCAGATGCCTCTAAATTTTCCATCACTGAGGCAGGTACATTGACGTTCAACACAGCACCAGACTATGAAGTGCCAGGAAGTGCGACGGGATCAAATGTGTACATGGTAACCGTCGCTGCCACAGACGGGCACATGATCGCTTTGCAGACATTTACCATCACGGTGAGGGATGCGAATGACGCTCCTACTTTCACAAGCGGAGCGAACGTAAACGTACCGGAAGGCACGACGGCAGTTATCACCATTACCGCCACGGATGCAGATGTGGGACAGACATTGGTTACTTTCTTCACCACGCTGTCGGGGGCGGATGCCTCTAAATTTTCCATTACTCCGGCAGGCGCATTGAGGTTCAAAACGGCACCAGACCATGAAATGCCAGGCAGTGTAGCGGGATCAAATATGTACACGGTCACCGTAACTGCCACAGACGGGCAACCCGCCCCACTGACCGCTACGCAGACGCTTACCATCACGGTGACGGGAGTGAATGAACACACTCCTGTTTTCACAAGTGGCACAACTGTGGATGTAGCAGAAGGTTCGGTGGTAGCTACCACCGTTACCGCCACGGATGCAGATTCGGGAGAGACAGTTACTTTTCTCACCACCCTGTCGGGAGCGGATGCGGGTCTGTTTTCCATCACTATGGCAGGCGAATTGACGTTCAACTTGGCACCAGACTTTGAGAACCCAGGAAGTGCGGCAGGATCAAATATATATACGGTAGCTGTCACCGCTACAGACGGGCAGGTCCCTGCACGGACAGCTAGGCAGGGGCTCACCATCACGATAACGGATCTGGAGAATGAAAACGCTCCTATGTTCACAAGCGTAGCAGACGTAAGTGTACTGGAAGGTACGACGGAAGTAACTACAGTCGCTGCCACGGATGTAGATGCGGGGCAGACGGTAACTTTCTCCTCTACCCTGTCGGGAGCGGATGCGGGTCTGTTTTCCATCACTACGGCAGGTATATTGACGTTCAACATGGCACCAGACTACGACATGCCAGGAGATACAGGTGCGGACAATGTACATGAAGTCATCGTCACCGCCACAGACGGGCATACCTCCCCACGGACTGCTATGCAGACGCTTACCGTCACGGTGACGGCGGAAGATGTACTACCCACAGGACTTGAAGCATTTACAGGAATTACTGTATATCCTAATCCAACAGGCGCAGTGTTGCACGTCAGTGGCGTGCTGGGAAGTGCCAGCTATACCTTGTCAGGTATGGATGGAAAAATTTTGAAAAGAGGAAAATTGACAGCAGGTAAAGAGGATCACTCAGTGGCTGTTCCATCGCTGAAAAAGGGTATCTATTTGTTACAAATAATCACAAGAAAAGGTAGCGTCATCAGGAAAATTGTGAAAGAATAGAAGATCACAGGCTAAGTTCTAATTATTGAAGTAGGCATTTAATAAATACGAATAAAATTGTAAGGGCATGGTTGATGGTCCACCATTTTAGTTAGCAGGTTATCGAATATTTCCCCTTTCATCTGACTTCGGTTGAACCTATAGCACTATTGGTTGATCTATGCCTGAAGGTTATCGACTGAATGGTGGATACCTCTAAGCCATGCCTTGAACATCATAATTGTTCTGTGCAATTCCGGGAAATTCTTACCTTTCTTCCCACGCTCGATTTGAAGTAAATAAGGGTATTTTTCTTTCAAGGGGATGTAGCTCCTCCACCTATCGGTTGTGATGGTAGCCTGAGGTGATATATGATCTTGGAAGAAGGGCTTCAATTGCTTGGAGCCAGCATTGTCAATCACCTTGGCATACATCCTGCTCACTCCTTTCCCTTTCTTCTCAATAGCCAGTACAACCTGCTTTTTTCGGTTATTTTGGCGTCCTACAACGCCTTCTTCCTGTTGCCCTACAACCGTCTCATCGACTTCTACTTTACCTATTAGCGGGTATTTCCCACTGCTAACCATGGCCTTCATTACCTTTTGTTGAAACAGCCAACAGGTTTTTTGCCGTAGCCCCAGTTTTCTGCTTAGCTCTGTTGATGCAATCCCTTGTTTATTTGTACTCATATAGTATACGATATAAAAAGCTTTTAACATTGGGAATTTTACTTTGTGGAAAAGAGTGCCACTTGTGGGGGTAGCTTGGTACCTACATTTTGTGCATTGCCGGGTATGGAATAATTTCCCTCTGCAATACGTGTTGTTTTGACACTTTTCACATTTAAATCCATCTGGCCATTTCATTTCGGCTAGGAAGTTTTGACAACTGTCGTTATCAGGAAATTTCTTCTGAAACTAAAAAAGAGTTAGGCTTTCATACTTTTTCTCCATAATCTGATTTTTATTCTAACTTTAATAATCCTACTAAGGTACTGTAAATCAATCGTTTAATCAAAAAAATGAAACTGTTTTAATAGACTAATCTTTTATTTATTAAATGCCTACTTCAAAAAATATGAATGCACTTGTACGGGCATGGTTGATGGACCACCATTTTAGTTAGCAGGTTATCGAATATTTCCCCTTTCATCTGGCTTCGGTTGAACCGATAGCAATATTGGTCAATATATGCTTGAAGGTTATCGACTGAATGGTGGATACCTCTAAGCCATGCCTTGAACATCATAATTGTTCTGTGCAATTCCGGGAAATTCTTACCTTTCTTCCCACTCTCTATTTGAATTAAGTAAGGATATTTTTCTTTCAAGGGGATGTAGCCCCTCCAGTTATCGGTTTTGATGGTAGCCTCAGGTGATATATGATCTTGGAAGAAGGGCTTCAATTGCTTGGAGCCAGCATTGTCAATCTCTCTGGCATACATCCTGCTCACTCCTTTCCCTTTCTTCTCAATAGCCAGTACAACCTGCTTTTTTCGGTTATTTTGTCGTCCTACAACGCCTTCTTCCTGTTGCCCTACAACGGTCTCATCGACTTCTACTTTACCCACTAGCGGGTATTTCCCACTGCTAACCATGGCCTTCATTACCTTTTGTTGAAACAGCCAACAGGTTTTTTGCCGTAGCCCCAGTTTTCTGCTTAGCTCTGTTGATGCAATCCCTTGTTTATTTGTACTCATATAGTATACGATATAAAAAGCTTTTAACATTGGGAATTTTACTTTGTGGAAAAGAGTGCCACTTGTGGGGGTAGCTTGGTACCTACATTTTGTGCATTGACGGGTATGGAATAATTTCCCTCTGCAATACTTGTTGTTTTGACACTTTTCACATTTAAATCCATCTGGCCATTTCATTTCGGCTAGGAAGTTTTGACAACTGTCGTTATCAGGAAATTTCTTCTGAAACTCAAAAAGAGTTGGGCTTTCATACTTTTTCTCCATAATCTGATTTTTATTCTAACTTTAATAGTCCTACTAAGTTACTGTAAATCAATCATTTAATCAAGAAAATGAAACTGTTTTAATAGACTAATCTTTTATTTATTAAATGCCTACTTCAATCTAATTATATCAGTCAGCATTTTATAAGTGCCTTAAAATCAGATAGCTTCTGAAGCCTATCGTCTATAATATTTAGTCAGCCCTTAAAAACCGACCTAACAAGTAAAAATCTGTTTCAAGCGGCCGCTCAGCGGACATGAATCAACCTTGAACCAAATAGATTAAAGGTTTTTTACCAAAAAACGAGCAAAAACGCGCTTTTTTAAGCCATAAATAGCAGACGTGACAAAAAACCAGCCACTTTCTCAAATTCCAGGCGCAAGCAGCCATGAGTACATTGATTTCATCGCCAATTTGTCCTTTCAGCCTATTTCTGGATAACCTAAAATCGGATTTCAAATGCCCAATAATGGGTTCTATGGCAGCCCGTCGCCTACACAATTTGCGTTTTTTATCTCTTTGATAACGATTGTCTTTTTTCAGGGCTTTGCTGGGCAAGATAATGGCCGTATCGCCCACTTGTTTAACCCCACAATAGCCTCTGTCGCAGACCGCTTGTTTGATGGGTTTTGTTCTGTTGCTATTGGCTTGTTTTATCGCATCAGGTAGGGTTTTTGCATCATGCTGGTTTTTCTTATGACTGACAACGCCGACAATGATGTTGCTGTCTTTGGCCGAGACGATGGATACTTTGTTGCCGTATTCATAGCGTTTGTGGTCTTTGCCTTTGCCAATCGCATAAGCATGGGGTTCGTGCAGGGAATAAATTTTGTTTTTGTCTTTGGGTTGTTGTGCCCCTATCTGTTGATAAGAAGCCGCTGATAAAACAAGAAGTCTGGTCGGTAGGTTTCAAGCAGTCCGTGTTGGGGTAGTTTCCTTTGTCGTTCTCGGATTAAAATATGAGCAATGGTTCGCAATCGTTTCAATGCCTTTTTAGCGGATGCACACTTTTTAACATGGCGGAAGTGGCGAATGCGTAAGCGACAGTTTTTAATTTCTTTTACAAAGGTTCTGCGCTGTTTGATGCCATGTTTTTTCGCCAATTTGTTGAGACGGTTGATAATTTTGATGGCTAGTTTAGAATCAGTGGGATAGGTGATGTTTTTTTCCTGTACGGTGGTGTCAATCAAAACAGTGTTTTCATTGGCTTTTTTGCCGTGCAACATCACACTCATCTTAAAAATGAGTTCAAAACCTGCGACACCGATTCTGTTTCTAAAATGCACCAGTTCGGTTGCATTGCAAGGCATGACAGGGGTGTAGGTTGGATAACCGCAGAAGTATTGATAATACGGATTACGCTTGAACTGTAAGACCACATTCTCATCGGACAGGTCTTCCAGTTGTTTGAGTATCAGCAACCCGACCATTAAGCGTATTGGTTTTGATGGTCTGCCGTTATCGTGGCAATAGTGTTTGCTAAATGCATCCTCGAAGACCTTCCAGTCGATGACATTCGCTAATTGGATTAAAGGGTCTCGCTGGTCTAATTGAGAGAACAGCTCGGTGTGAAACAGATTTTGTTGCCCTGTGTTTGGGGTAGATGGAGTCAGCATAATTTTTTTAACCTAAACGACCAGAAAATAACGGTTATTCTAACATAAAACGGTTGATTTGGTCAAGGGTTTTGTTTGTTTTATTGATATAAATCAACCTGTTTAGATGTTTTTAAGGCCTGACTATTTATTTTCATAGTGAGAACTAGCTGATAAACTCTATAGAGAGAACATAATTGCTGTGTTATACTAATTTAATTATAAAACACGTCATTAAAAGCATTTAAGTAATGATGATTTCCAGTAATTGATTTAATAGTATGCTCGCTCATTTTATTTATGCTCACATTCAACTAATAAATGCAACTTTTAGATTTGAGATTTTATCACTATTACAAAACAGGAAAGAAGGGCAATTTTCTCTTTCACTGCTTTGCTGGTAAGGGTTAATTTGCCCCCTCACATCGTCAAAAATAAAGTTGCAAATGGCACATCTTACTACAGAACACAGGTACGCGATATCGTGTATGTTACAACAAGGAAAAAGTCAAAGTGAAATAGCTGCTAGCATAGCAAAAGATAAATCTGTTATTAGCAGAGAAATTGTGCGTAATAAAGATCAGAGGAGTGGTGTTTATAGGCATGATTTGGCGCATCGAAAGTATGCTCAACGTCAAAAAAAGAAACCCAAGAAAAAGCGATTCACCTTGCGAATTCAGTCCCATGTCGAGACCCTGCTAAAGGAAGACTATAGCCCCGAGCAAATTGTAGGCATCAGTATAAAAGAAGGGCTAGACTGTGTCTCTCACGAGCGCATTTATCAGCATGTATGGAAAGACAAAAAACACCAGGGCGAGTTACATACTCATCTCCGAAGAAAGGGCAGAAAGTATCGCAAAAGAGGGGCTACTAAAGATAGCAGGGGAATTATAAAAGACAGAGTAAGTATAGACCGCAGACCTTCGGTGGTAGAAGAAAGGTCAAGATTTGGAGATCTTGAAGTAGATTTGGTCATTGGAAAAAATCAGAAAGGAGCGATTGTAACTATCAACGACAGGGCGAGTGGCATGTTGAAAATGAAGAAAGTAGAAACCAAACAAGCCAGCGAAGTGGCTGATGCCATCAATGAATTATTGGAAGAATGGAGTCCGTTTCTTCAAACCATCACTTCTGATAATGGAAAGGAATTTGCTTGGCATCAACAGGTAGCTAAAACGCTAAGCATTGACTATTATTTTGCCCATCCCTACCACGCGTGGGAAAGAGGGGCTAATGAAAATTTAAACGGGCTGATCAGACAATATATCCCTAAGAAATCAGACTTCTCTATGCTCGATGAGCAACAAATCAAAGACATTGAAACCAAGATAAACAATCGACCTAGAAAAAGGCATAAATATGAAACCCCTATATTTGTAATGAATCAATTATTGGTTAACCAGAAAGTTGCATTAATGACTTGAATTCAGCCTGTTTTATGTAGCCATGTTTTTAAACTTTCCATAGTTTCAAAGCGTTTATTTTTATATCGGTTTTTAATGTATTGCCAAACTTGTTCGCAAGGATTCAGTTCTGGAGAATATGGGGGGATATTTAACAGAAAAATATTATCGGGTACTTTCATACTTTTTTTTGAATGAAACCCAGCATTATCAATAATGACTAGCTTATATTCTTTAGGTTTATGCTCCAGAGAAGTGCCTTAAATATGATTCAAAGATTGTGGTAATTACTCCATTACTTTCCCAAACAAACCTATCTCCATTTATAGGAGAATAGCTTCCATATAGGTAGGTTGTTTGAAACTTGTGTTGGTAGGAAACTACCGGTTTAACTCCTTTTACCGTTAAGCATTTGCCTAAATGCGTCATTAATCCAAAGCTACTTTCATCCTGAAAATATAAATTCACATCTTCAAACTTACCTTTGTTTAGATTTGATTTAATGTCGTTTAATGTAGTAGGAAGTTTTTAAAAAAGCCTTTACATCTTCCGCATCCTTTTTGTAATGAGATTTTCTTGGGCTTTTTAGTTGTGTTTTGAAGTGTTTTATCATATAAGTGCTAAGCCAATGGTATTTTACTGCAAACTCCATAGTGAGATAAAACCCATTGTTGGGCATCCCAATAGCCACGTAAAGAGTGCTTGGCATCTTTTAACTTCTCTGATAATCCTTCGTAAATCTCAGGGTAATAATTTTGACTTTTTAGCTCTTGTTGCACTTAGCACGATGCCTTCTATTCCTGATTTACGATACCTAACTATCCAAAGAACTAACATCTGTCTACAGATACCCAAATAATCTGCTATCAATTGGTGTGTCTTGAATTTATTGGTCTTCAATAAAATCAGACATAAAATACGCTTCGCTGACTTGATACTGCGTTGGTTAGCTTGTAACTCCTTAAGCGTTTCAAGACTCTCCGATACTTCTATAGTTGATTTCATACCCATGAAGCAAATATATAAATAATAATTAGACTAGTATTATAATCTAATTGGTATAACAGGGAACTTAGATCACATGTTGGCGAGTGGAGCGGATGTTATAGCGAGAAAAAGATCTCAACGTTTTAGAGATCAACGGGTTAGATATGTATTTGTGGTCTAATTTTTTCAAAAAAGATAAAAAAGATTTTTTTTGAGAGTATGAGGGAAATTAATTTCTCAAAGCCTCCTAAATATTAAAAAATTCGTACATTACTAGCTTAAAGTTTGTTTGTTTAACCTATGTAACTAGTGAGTATGAAAAATTTTTTACTGCTATGCTGTACGTTCTTTACTGTCTTCGCATTCGGTGCGTTAGCTCAAAGAACGGTGTCAGGTAAGGTCACTGATGATGCTGGTGAAGGCTTGCCTGGAGTGAATGTTGTGATCAAAGGCACAACTACGGGTGTTACGACGGATTTGGATGGTAACTACCGTTTGTCAGTAGACGATGGGGTCACTCTCGTCTTCTCTTTTGTGGGCTTTGAGACACAGGAAGTTCAGACTGGATCCAGAACCACGATTGATATTACAATGAGCGGAGCTACGATGGAGCTTAGCGAAGTTGTGGTCACAGGTGTCGCTATTGAAAAGGAAAAGCGATCCATTGGATATGGTATCAGCCAAGTTTCTGGTGAAGACCTGACTGTTTCTCGAGCAACAAACATTGTCAATGCCCTTCAGGGAAAGACGACTGGTGTGCTTGTGAATAATTCGGGTGGCAATCTAGGAGGTTCCAGCCAGATCATTATTAGGGGAATCACCTCGCTGGCAGGTAACAACAATCCTCTCTGGGTAGTAGATGGTGTGCCTATCAATAACAACCAAACAACTACTGGCTCAAGGATTTCAGGTAACAGGGATTTCTTTAACGGAGCTGCTGTGATCAACCCTGACGATGTAGCCAGTCTAAACCATACTGAAGGGAGCCGCTGCCACTGCTCTTTACGGTTCTCGTGCTGCTTCAGGTGCAATTATCGTAGTCACTAAGAAAGGTTCTTCTGCCAGAACGGGAGGGGTTCAAATTACTGTGAACTCCACTTTCAGAGTCGACAAACTATTCCGTACTCCTGATATGCAGTATCAGTATTCTGGTGGTGGTCTTGGAAAGTATGATTCGTCTTCTATTGGGAATGCGTTTGGAACTCGCATCGCAGGACAAACAGTAAACAAAGCGGTGACACACAAGTCTGTTCCCTTGCGGGCATATGAGAAAAATTACAATGATTTCTATGAAACGGGGAAGACATGGATCAATAACCTGTCCATTTCAGATGGGAATGAGAGGGCTGATTATCGATTCAGTATGACTTCTTTGAAATCAGGATGGTATCCTTCCGAGTGCATCGCTTGATCGAGTCACTACCAGTTTAAATGCAGGACTGAAGCATGCAGATTGGTTACGCACTCAATTTGGTGTTCAGTACATCCGTACCGTGTCAGAAGGTACTGGTGCAGCAGGAGCAAATGATCAGAATATTATTGCTTGGACCCAATTTACTCCTACTACGGATTTCAATGACTTCACACCGTGGATTGATGCAAATGGCACCCAGATCAACATACCGAATACTACAAGCAACAATCCATTGTGGTTACGTTATGAAAATAAAAATAATCGAACAGATGATCGATTCATTGCGAACCTGACTCAGGTGATCACACCAGTTGAAAACCTGAATATTACCAGCAGATTAGGCTATGATTACGAGTATGACGAACGATTACTTACTAACAGGGTGGGTACGATCACACGCTTGACTGGAACTTTCGATGTAGATGCGATCCAGCGGAGACAGATCAATTGGGATGGAATTGTGGATTATTCTGCCAACTTTGGAGATATTCAAATCACAGGACTGGCGGGGTTCAACTACAATGCCAGAGTATTTGATAGAGAGCGATTACAAGCGCAGGACTTAGCTGTGCCTGAGTTACTCAATCCTGCCGCAAGCCAGACTACAGTACCTCTTAGGGGGTTTTCAGAATCTCGCTTAATGGGTCTTTATGGGCAAGTGGATTTGGGTTATAAAAACTGGTTGACGCTGACCCTTACAGGTCGAAATGACTGGTCATCTACCTTGCCATTGGACAATAATTCGTATTTCTACCCATCTGTTAGTTCCGCATTTGTATTTACAGATGCCTTCGACATTGCGAATAACATCATTTCTTTTGGTAAGTTGAGAGCGAGCTGGGCACAGGTAGGAAACACGGCAGATCCGTATGCACTGGATTTTCGATTCTTCCCTGAAGCAACGGCTGATGGACAATATTCCCTTAACCTGAACTTCCCGTTCAACGGTCAACTAGGACTTAACAAAACCAACACGATTCCAAATGTTGCCCTAATCCCAGAACGGCAAACCAGTGTCGAGTTAGGTACTGAGTTACAACTCCTTGATGGTCGGGTTGGCTTGGATTTGAACTACTATACAACGAGTAACGAAAACCAGATCATTGACCAGCCGATTCCTCAGTCCACAGGATTTTCATTGCAAACAGTAAATGCCGCAAAATTGAAAACCAGTGGCTTTGAAATTACCTTGGATGCAGAGGTTGTCAATTCAGGGGGGATTTTATGGAACAGTACCGTCAACTTCTCTACTAATGAGGTAAGCGTAAACGGCTTAGGTACTGAATTTACTTTATTGCCTGGATCCAGTGCATTTAGTAGCGTACAGGTAACAGCTGTAGATGGGGGTTCTGTCGAAATCCGCGGTATTCCATGGGAAAGAGATTCTGTGACTAGACGACCTCTGATCAATCCAAATACAGGAAGAAGAATTCCTGGAGAAGCCAAGTCTTTTGGTGGCGTATTCCCCGATGCCATCTGGGGCTTCACCAACCAGATATCTTACAAGGGTGTCACACTGAGCGTAACTATAGATGGGAAAATTGGAGGTAAGCTTAAGTCAGCTACTGTGGAATCTCTTTGGGATAGTGGATTCACTACAGAGACTGTTGCCAACAGACAGGGTACATTCATTGATCTTGATGGTGTGATTAAGAATGAAGATGGTACCGTACGAGCTAATGATGTACCTGTAAGAAGTGCAGAGACATTCTGGGAAAACCTGAGCAGTGGTAGTATTACAGAACACTCCATTTTCGATGCGGACTTCATCAAATTGAGAGAAGTAGGATTGTCCTATAATTTCCCTCCCATCCTCGTAAATCGAACTCCTTTCTCTGCCATCCAAGTGGGTGTTGAAGGCAGAAACCTTGCGTTATTGTACAGCAAAGTACCCCACATTGATCCAGAAGCTAACTTGTTTGGATCAGGTGCTGCGGGGTTTGGTGTGGAGAGAAATGCAGTTCCGTCTACCAGAAGTATTGGAGCTAATGTGAGATTAAGGTTTTAATTAATTGAAGTAGGCATTTAATAAATACGAATGCACTTGTACGGGCATGGTTGATGGTCCACCATTTTAGTTAGCAGGTTATCGAATATTTCCCCTTTCATCTGGCTTCGGTTGAACCGATAGCAATATTGGTCGATATATGCTTGAAGGTTATCGACTGAATGGTGGATACCTCTAAGCCATGCCTTGAACATCATAATTGTTCTGTGCAATTCCGGGAAATTCTTACCTTTCTTCCCACTCTCTATTTGAATTAAGTAAGGATATTTTTCTTTCAAGGGGATATAGCCCCTCCACTTATCGGTTTTGATGGTAGCCTCAGGTGATATATGATCTTGGAAGAAGGGCTTCAATTGCTTGGATCCAGCATTGTCAATCTCTCTGGCATACATCCTGCTCACTCCTTTCCCTTTCTTCTCAATAGCCAGTACAACCTGCTTTTTTCGGTTATTTTGTCGTCCTACAACGCCTTCTTCCTGTTGCCCTACAACGGTCTCATCGACTTCTACTTTACCCACTAGCGGGTATTTCCCACTGCTAACCATGGCCTTCATTACCTTTTGTTGAAACAGCCAACAGGTTTTTTGCCGTAGCCCCAGTTTTCTGCTTAGCTCTGTTGATGCAATCCCTTGTTTATTTGTACTCATATAGTATACGATATAAAAAGCTTTTAACATTGGGAATTTTACTTTGTGGAAAAGAGTGCCACTTGTGGGGGTAGCTTGGTACCTACATTTTGTGCATTGCCGGGTATGGAATAATTTCCCTCTGCAATACTTGTTGTTTTGGCACCTTTCACATTTAAATCCATTGGGCCATTTCATTTCGGCCAGGAAGTTTTGACAACTGTCGTTATCAGGAAATTTCTTCTGAAACTCAAAAAGAGTTAGGCTTTCATACTTTTTCTCCATAATCTGATTTTTATTCTAACTTTAATAATCCTACTAAGTTACTGTAAATCAATCGTTTAATCAAGAAAATGAAACTGTTTTAATAGACTAATCTTTTATTTATTAAATGCCTACTTCAATTAATTAATTTGAAAGACATGAAAAGAATATATATAATTTTTTTAATAGGGACTCTCTGCTTGTCGTTTTTCTCATGCGACAAAGCATTGGATATTAACAAAGATCCCTTGGCAGCGACATCAGCTAACCCGAATGCGGTGCTTCCTTTTATTTTGGCTGAATATACAGCGAGGAAGACCTCGGAGTTGGGTACGAGGACAATTGATGTAATTCATCATTTTGGAGCTACTTTTAACTCTCCTAGGAATGGGAATATCTCTGTATTTTTGACAGGAAATGTATGGAACACATGGTACACCAGTTTGCTTGGAAACCTTGCGTTGCTGGAGCAGGATGCATTGGTGGCTGGAGAAACAAGTAACAACATTCAGGCAGTGGCCAAGATCATGCGGGCTCATCTTTTCTTTGAGACCACATCAATGTGGGGTAGTGTACCATTTACTGAAGCGTCGGATGGTGAGACTTTTCCTACCCCTCAATTTGATTCTCAGGAAGAAATTCTGGATGGCATAGTGGCTATGCTGGATGAGGCCATGTCATTGATAGACGCTATGCCGTCAGAAGGGAATTTCAATTTCACTCAAGGGGACTTGTTGCTAGGAGGAGACATTAAGAGATGGGGAGCGTTAGCAAATTCCATCAAAATCAGAGTGTTGATGCTGATCCGTAATGTAAGCAACAGAGAAGCTGATGCTGAAACGAAATTAGTAGCGGCATTTAAGGAACCCACTATTTCAACTCCGGTATTCCTCTCATATGCAGGAGGATCAGGAGCTGACAATGCCTATTTCGGTCTTATCAATCAATTCTTTGGTCCCAGCAATGAAGCCATTGCCGTATACGGACCATCGCCAACTTTGGTAAATCAATTGCAAGGTACGGGAGATCCACGATTAGACCTCTGGTTAGTGGATACAGGCTCAACTTTTGATGTTGCTAAATATGGTGACTTTCCTTCACTAGGTAAAGAAGTTGTATTTGCAGATGTAGTAATCCGGGGAGATTACCCTGATGTTTATTTTTTACCTGGAGAACTTTCGTTCTATGAGGCGGAATTGCTTCTTGATGGAGTGGCTGTTTCAACAAGAACTGCCCAAGTAGCTTTTGAAGAAGGAGCGACCAGCACAGTGAATTACTGGGGTGGGGATATAGAAGGCTTTCAGGGAACGCCAGTTTCGGATGCTGGAATTAAATCATTTGTTGCGAACCTAGGACTAGTAACATTGAATAAAATTCATATGCAATTGTGGTTAGAAAATTTTTTACGACCTATTGTAGCTTGGAATACCGTGAGAAGAACGGGGACTCCTGCTCTTAAGCCCTCTGGAAGTGCGACAATCAAGACCATTCTAAAAAGGTTTGACTATCCGCCAGCTGAGAGTGCTGCGAACCCTAATACGCCAGCAAACACACCTACGGATACACCAATGTGGTTTGAAAACTTGTAATTTATTAAATAGAAAATGTCATGAAGAATATACTATATATGTTGACTGGTTTGCTTGTGTTGGCTTCTTGTACAGATTTCGACATAGCGGATCAAGGT
Organism: Ekhidna sp.; assembly: GCA_965261215.1. Lineage (GTDB taxonomy): Bacteria > Bacteroidota > Bacteroidia > Cytophagales > Cyclobacteriaceae > Ekhidna. The sequence continues at coordinate 3,832,485 of CBDHDT010000193.1, read as the reverse complement.
TTTGAGCTGAAAGAGCTCCCAGAATCGGTTACATTCAATGGAGATGGAGATGGAGATGGAATTGATGCTGATGCTGATGGAAACGAAGGAAGTTCAGTTGCTCTTGAGGTCGAAGCACCTAATGGTACATCAGAGAATATCATAGTAATGTACACACTTGGTGGAACAGCTACTTTCGGTACAGATTATACCATTGATGGAGCCTCACCAACAGGGGGGTACAGTGACTATTGAGCATGATCCAGGAGATGTAGATGATTTTGATCATGGGGAGATTAAAATTCAGCTCCTGAACGATCGGGTCAATGGCGAAAAGAAAGAAACAATCGTACTTACGTTAGTTGTAGCAACTAGGGGAAGTGAACCCATTGCAGTAGGCAGAGGGGGAACGGAGTTTGGTGCCGTTGCTACAGTAACAGTAGGTGATGTACCTTTTACTCTTAATTTTAGCAAAACAGCTTTAAGCAGATTTGAAAGTGCTGTAAAGGATACGTTAACATTTTTTGCTCAACTGAGCTTTAAAACAACAGTTGATGTGACGTTTGACTTGAACAGGCTTGTTGCTTCTACTTTGACTAGCCCTGCAAATTACACGTTTGCAACAGCAAGGGGTTCAGTGACTCCAGGTTCTTTGACAATTAAGGCAGGAAAAACTCAGGATACCGTGCATATTGTGCTGGTAGATAATGGTGTAGTAACGAGTGCTACCAAGGGGAAGGATTCTTTACAGTTTAATATAATAAACGCTAGGGTCTCTTCAGGAGATATCTGGGTAGGAAAGGCAGAAGCAACTTCAGCGACAGCCGCTGATACTGTGAGTATTTTTGTAACGGATGATGCGAAAAAGTATGGCTTTGCCATGTCCTCTGACACGGTGACCCTAGGAGCAATTACTACTTACAACTATGTCGTATCTCTGACAGATACAACTAGTTTGCTTGCAAGCCCAGCGTCAGCAGATGTGACTGTTAACTATGCTGCGGATGTTGGCTCAACAGCAGTAGCGGGCGTTGACTATGCAGATGTGACAGGAGGATCAGTTACGATCCTAGTGGGGGAGTCAGCCGCAGTGATTTCAATTCGGGTATTGAGAGTAGGCGAAATGACCCCTCCAGTTCTTTCGTTAAGTGTAGGTACGTCTACAGGAGATGCTGAAATCAATGGAGTTGGTGATAATAGCACCATCAAGCTGAAGATAAAATAAGAATCATTTCACGATATAAGCTCTTTTACAGAAGCTGACTCACATGGGTCGGCTTCTTTTTTGTTTGCCTGACATAAAGAGAGATCATCATTTGCCAAGGCTACCTTTGCCCAATGATGATACACGTTAGTAGAAAAGAACACTTCAATGCAGCTCATAAACTGTACAATCCTGACTGGAGTAAAGAAAAAAATGAAAAAGTTTTCGGACCTTGTGCAAATGAAAACTGGCATGGGCACAACTTTGAAATGATTGTAACAGTAAAAGGTGAACCAGATCCGATGACGGGATATGTTGTGGATTTAAAAAAATTAAGTGAGTTGATAAAGAATAAAATAACGAGTAAGGTAGATCATAGGAACTTAAATTTAGATGTGCCATTCATGTCTGGTGTCATTCCAAGTTGTGAGAACATCGTTGTACAATTTTGGAATATTTTGGAGCCTGAAGTCCTGCATTTAGCTCCAAATGGCAATTTGTATTCAATCAAATTGTTTGAAACTCCAAGAAATTTTGTTGAGTACTTCGGTAATTAATCTCAAATGAAGTATTTCATAATGGCGGGAGAGAGGTCTGGAGACTTGCACGCATCAAAACTTGCGAACCAATTAAAAAGGCAAGACGTAAGAGCCGAAATTGATGGTTTTGGAGGTGCTTATATGGAGAGAGAAGGCGTTAACATTATTAAACGCTATTCTTCTTTTTCTTTTATGGGAATATTGGAGGTGGTATCCAATCTGGGAAAAATAAAGAAAGCATTTCGTGAGGCTAAAAAGGCTATCCTGTCTTCCAATCCGGATGTCCTCATATTAGTGGATTTTCCCGGAATGAATCTAAAACTGGCTACTTATGCAAGAAGGAATGGCATTAAGACCTGTTATTATATATCGCCGAAAATATGGGCATGGAGGAGTCATAGAATCAAGCGAATAAAGCGTGATATTGATAGAATGCTGGTAATACTTCCATTCGAAGTAGCATACTACAAAGCCAGCAATTACATGGTAGATTATGTAGGGAATCCATTGATTGATTCTATTAGGGATTATGAATATGACCAGTCTTTTTTGCTGAATGAAGAAGATGTCAACGTTGCGATTTTACCTGGAAGCAGAAAGCAGGAAATAGAGGTATCCAGCAATATAATTAGGCAACTAGGTCGGGAGGCTCCAGAATATAAATTTCACATAGCTGGAGTGGATAATGTGGACCCGTCTTTGTATGAACCTTATAAATCTCTTGCGAATGCAAAAGTTTATATGGATAAAACGTATGAAATTTTAAAGCAGTCAAATGTGGCAATTGTCACCTCTGGAACGGCTACACTAGAGGCAGCTCTTTTAAATTGTCCTCAGGTAGTGGTCTACAAAGCGAATCCTGTTAGTGTTTGTGTGGTAAAAATGATGGTAAAAATCAAGTGGATATCATTGGTTAACCTCATTGCACAAAAAAGGGTAGTTAAAGAATTGATCCAAAAGGATTATACTTCTGCAAGCGTATTGAATGAAATAAATTTAATAATAAATGATCCACAATACTGCGCAGGAATGATGGCGGATTACCAACAACTTAGAGAGAAGATTGGAACACAGGGAGCGTCAAAAAAAGCAGCTGATCTGATCATTGAATGGCTGGAATCAAGCAGCTCTTAACTTGTTGAATTTCGATTTTTCAAATTTTTCTACCGCATAATTTCTCGAAATAATCATTTTTTTGATATCCTTATTTGAGGGCAGTTCAAACATAGCATCTGTGATTATTGCCTCACAAATTGACCTGAGTCCTCTGGCACCTAATTTGAGTTCCAAAGCTTTCTCAACAATATAGTTAAGGGCTCCATCCTTAATTTCGAGTTTCACTTCTTCCATGTCAAAAAGTTTAGTATACTGCTTTATAAGTGCATTTTTAGGCTTTGTAAGTATTTGTTTTAGGGTGTCCTCATTTAAGGGATCCAAGTGAGTGAGTACAGGCAACCTTCCAATGAGTTCGGGAATCAAGCCATAACTTTTAATATCTTGGGCCGTGATGTATTGCAGTAGATTTTCCTTATCTATCATACCAGAATTGAAGTCACTTTCATTAGCGAATCCAATTGGGCGTGTATTCAATCTATTAGCTATATGCCTTTCTATTCCATCAAATGCGCCACCGCATATGAATAAGATATTCTCTGTGTTGACGGTTATCATCTTCTGATCTGGATGTTTCCTGCCTCCCTGGGGTGGAACATTGACAGACGTACCCTCCAACAGTTTCAGCAACGCCTGCTGGACACCTTCTCCGCTCACATCTCTGGTGATTGATGGATTATCGGATTTTCGGGCAATTTTATCTATCTCATCAATGTATACGATCCCCTTTTCTGTGGCTTCAATATCATAATTAGCTGATTGGAGAAGCCTAGTTAATATACTTTCAACATCCTCTCCAACATAACCAGCTTCTGTTAGAACGGTGGCATCAGCAATACAAAATGGGACTTGCAAAATCTTGGCTAATGTTCTGGCCAAATAAGTCTTCCCTGTTCCAGTCTGTCCTGCCATGACAATATTAGATTTCTCTATGACAATATCATCACTTCCAGCTTTCTGCATCAATCTTTTATAGTGATTGTATACCGCCACCGCCATAAACTTTTTTGCATTATTTTGACCAATGACAAACTCGTCTAGGTGGACCTTCATGTCAGCAGGTTTTATGAGCTTGAAATTAGGCATTTCAGTATCGGAGGTAGTCTTTAACTCCTCATTCAGGATTTGCTGTGCCTGCACAATACATTTATCACAAATGTGTGCATGAATACCAGAAATCATTAAATCCACGTCTTTTTTATTTCTTCCACAAAAGCTACATGTAACTTGAGCCATGACTAATCATTTTTTTATTAAAACCTCATCAATGAGACCATATGTTTTCGCATCTTCAGCTCTCATCCAGTAGTCTCTGTCAGAGTCTTTTTCAATCTCCTTGTATGCCTTACCAGAATGCTTTGATAAAATCCCGTACAGGTCTTTTCTTAGCTCCTGCATTTGTTTCAGTGTGATCTCCATATCTCTTGACTGACCCTGCATTCCTCCGCTTGGTTGATGAATCATAATTCTGGCGTGTGGTAGAGCTGATCTTTTTTTTGGAGCCCCACCTGCGAGTAAAACTGCCCCCATTGAAGCCGCCATGCCAGTACAAATAGTCGCTACATCGGGCGCCACGTATTGCATCGTGTCGTACATCCCCAGCCCAGCATAAACGGAACCACCAGGACTATTGACATATAATAAAATGTCTTTTTTAGAATCAACGGACTCAAGAAATAAGAGCTGCGCAGTAATGATATTTGCAATATTCTCCTCAATCGGCATACCGAGAAAAATAATTCGATCCATTATTAACCTTGAAAAAACATCAATTTCCCGAAAATTTGTTGGTCTTTCCTCAATGACAGCCCGTGTCATATTTTCGACGTGATTGACGTATGAATCAAACGTAGTACCGCTGATATTCTGGTCTTTTATCGCAAATTTTCTTACTTCTTCGGTGTTGATCATTTCTGAAAGTTAATAATTATTAGATGTAAAAATAAAAAATCCCACTATAGGGCTTCTTTGATAACTGTTTTTTGATGCCTCTGGTTCATATTTCAGAGTTTTCTAAATTCGTCCAAACTTATCTCTTTTCCCCTGACTTCAACATCTACCAGATTGTGTTTTTCATCTGAAAACTAACCTCTAGCCACAAAGGTCATTAAAATTATTATCATGTAGCCTTTTGACCACATTGTAGCCCATAAAGTCTGATGTCAGGACAGTTTTAGTTGTTTTGAAGTAGACATATAAAATATACTACCTGTTTTTAGCTACGATCAAAATAACTTGGCGAGGCAATGAAGCAAGGGTATAAAAATCTTTCCTTTTTCTAATTTTCTAAACGTTTTCCTAATGAGGATGCCTGTCTGGAATATCTGGCAACGCCTGAATAATACCCATTTGATCACAAAATATCACATATACATCGTTTCTTTTTTGCTCGCATTTCGTTAAAAAATAGAACCGTAGCTATGGCTATGCTTATATTTTTTGCCTAATTCAAACAAAAAATAACTCAATTCATTTATGTAATATTTTATAATCAAATTGGTATAATGGTCTTCAGGCTTTGTTGGTAATCAAATTGGTATTCCAAGATACAGGTAAAGGAATTTCCAGCATCCCATGCAAGACATGGTAGAAGTAGATGAGATAGAGGCAGGAGGTCTCAGGAGGACAAGGACCCGTGGCAGAGAGACCAAGACTCAATTCGGAAAAAATCCTACAAACTCACCTTGACAAGTATACGTACAGATTCACTAGACATCTTATGAAGGAAAATGTTTTTGAACACTTGATGGGCAGAATGGCCAAGCTCGAATCTTGTTCTTACGATCTTATTTTCGTACGATCTTATTCGTATTTAGTGCATCTCTATTAAGGGCATCTCTAAAAACTGGATACTCTCCCGATTTATTTTTATGACCTGTTTTTTTAAGATGACCTATTTTGTTCTTTTTTAGTTCATTTTTTATTCACCTGATTATCAGTTACTTATGAATTTATTCATTGCCTATCGAACGCACGTTCCCTCATAATGAAGCGGTCAATTGAATTTTTCTGCACATATTATAAGTCAGATTCATCAGACCAATGACCGTATCGGCTCTTGATTTCCCTACTTTTCTGTAATACATGCTTCCCATACTGTTCTCCATGAAACCAAAAACATGCTCCACTCTTACGCGTACTTTTGATTTTCTTGTATTACTTTCCTTTTGTGTATCGGTCAACGGCTTGTTTTTGTAGCCCTTCTCATGTATTTGATCTTTAACCTGATGTTTTTCGAGTATTTCTTGCTGGTCTGCATAAGCACTCTCGGCATACAATTCCTGTGCTTTGTCTTGTTTTTTGTCCAACAGGGCATCAAGAGCCTGTGAATCATGTACCGCTGCATCGGTAATTTCATAGCGTTCTATCAATTTGCTACCTGCATCAACCTTGGCGTGATTTTTATACCCATAATAATGCTGATTATTTTTCTTTGTCCAACGTGCATCAATGTCCTTTTGACGCTTTTTATTGGGTTCATCTGTCCATAGACCTTCTCCCTTACCCTCTTTTATTTGTTGGTTTTTCTCCCTGCTGTTGCGTTGGCGTGGGGCTTCTACAAAAGAGGCATCTATTATTTTGCCTTCATTGACCATAAGCCCTAACTTTTCCAATTGACTCTGAAATAGCTCGAAAAGAGATTTTACTAAATTCAAGTCGGTCAGACGTTCACTAAACAACCATATCGTGTTGCTATCTGGTATGTCATCTGCAATGGTGAGGTTGAGAAATCTCATAAAACTCATCCTGTCATTGATTTGATATTCTGCTTGATCATCAGAGAGGTTATAATATCGCTGAAGAATCAATATCTTGAACATTAACACATAATCATATGGGGGACGTCCTCCCTTTCCTTGTGACTCTTTGATCAGGTGCTTTTCCAGTAAAGAACGGAAAATTTCAAAATCAATTCCACCGTTTAATCGTTGCAGGGGATCTCCCAACTGGCTCAGTTTGGACAAACGAATGTCTTGATCAAAAAAACCGTAATCTCTGTGACGTTTAAATTGTTTCATTTCCAGGTCTAACTCTTTTAGCTCAAAAAACATACTAACACAGCTGTTTTAGTTTTTAGAGATGCCCTTAACTGTCTTTTTCCGCGATGGCTGTGTTAGCCCCGTACTCACAAAAAAATTCTAGCTAATAAGAGGTGTCCTTTTAGTAAATGGCTACTTCAAAAAATAAAATGAGAACAAGATACGTGTCTTATGGATTGATTACATTGGCTGTTTCTAAACAAACCTTATGTTGAACGATAAAAAGACAATCAATGCTTGGTGTATGTATGACTGGGCTAATTCAGTTTACTCTTTAACAATAACTTCTGCCATTTTCCCAGTTTACTATCAGGCAGTTGCCGTTAATGCCAATGGGGGAGATAGAGTGAGTTTTTTTGGAGTGGGAATAGTTAATTCTGTTTTGTATTCCTATGCGCTGTCGGTTTCCTTTTTAATGGTGGTCCTTGTGCTACCTATATTATCTGGGATTGCGGATTATGCAGGTAAAAAGAAATTTTTCCTAAAACTCTTTACGTCTATTGGCTCCTTTTCTTGCCTAGGGTTATTCTTCTTCACAGGAAAAAATATTGAATGGGGGATTTTGTGTTCCGTCTTTGCCAGTGTTGGTTATTCAGGGAGTCTAGTATTTTATAATGCCTTTTTAAATGAAATTGTCACGGAAGATAAACGCGATATTGTCAGTGCAAAGGGGTACTCCTATGGCTATATGGGGGGAGTTATTTTGCTTGTCATTAATTTGGTGGTCATTCAAATGTATGATGTATTTGGTCTTGCCAACGAAGGAGTAGCCTCCAGAATCGCTTTTTTGACGGTAGGGATATGGTGGATTGGTTTTTCTCTTTATGCGGTTTCCAAACTTCCTGAGAATGTACATGGGAGAAAACCAGAAAGTCATTATTTGACCAATGGGTACAAGGAGCTTCGGGTTGTATGGGATCAGCTGAGGAACATGGGGAACATGAGAAAATATCTGTTGGCATTTTTTTTCTACAATATGGGCGTTCAAACGATGATCTATCTTGCCGCTACTTTTGGATCAAAGGAGCTAGAAATAGAAGCTCCTACACTTATTATGATCGTTTTATTGATTCAGTTTTTGGGCATTGCTGGTTCGTATTTCTTTGCTTTCTTGTCAAGAAAAAGAGGAAATATAAATTCACTTTTAACAATGATCGTTATTTGGATACTGTGTAGCCTGTATGCTTATTTTGTAAATAAGGAAGTCGAATTTTTTGCACTTGCTGCAGTAGTTGGCTTGGTAATGGGAGGCATTCAGGCACTGTCCAGAGCTACTTTTTCCAAGATTATGCCCCATACAACAGATACAGCATCGTTTTTCAGCTTTTATGATGTGACCTATAATTTGTCCATTGTAACAGGGACATTTGCTTTTGGGTTTATTGAACAGGTAACTGGGAGCATGAGAAATAGTACCCTTGCTTTAGCTTCTTTTTTTATAATCGGGATCATCTTTCTCTCTCAGATTAAAATGAAAAATGTATCCGCTGAACCTGCCTGAGTATAACCCTAGGGTCAAGAATGAGGGAAAGAGAGAAATTTTCTGTTTAATAAGGAAAAAATTTATGGTGTTAACTCCTGAAGAATGGGTACGTCAACACTTCCTGAACCTTCTGATCAATCATCTGTCCTACAACAGGGCAATGATCCGCCTTGAATATTCAATTAAGTATTTTAAGAGTACTAAAAGATCAGATATAATCGTGTTGAATCAGAAAGGAGATATTTTTTTAGTAGTTGAATGCAAATCTCACAAAATAGAACTATCTCAAAAAGCGGTATCTCAACTTTCTGGGTACAACAAGGTTTTGAAATCAAAATACATTGCAATAAGCAATGGGTTGAAGCATTTTATCTGGGGGACAGATGGAGATAAATATGTAACTCTGACAGCATTTCCTGTCTATCCCAAGCTAGTGACTTGAGACCACAAGATGTGGTCTATAAATCGTTTCTTTTCCGCTTGTATGCCGTTAAAAAAATAGCACCGTAGTTATGGCTGTGCTTATATTTTTTGTCTAATTCGAATAACAAATAATTCAATGTATGTATGCCCCATTGAAGGAAAAAATAAAAGGTGTACTCGAAATACCCTTTTGTTAGTTTATTTTTCTACTTTTGGGGTTTCTGTTGGACTTTAGGATAAACTACTCGTAGATTTTAGGCAGGTGAGAAACTTACCAGATCGCATTTCTTCTTTTTTGAAGAATTTTTACTTTTTATCGTCTTTTTTCTTGCTTTTTTGGTTGTCTTTTATTGACAGCAATGACTTATTTCTTCAAAGAGAATTGACATCGAAACAAAGAGAACTGCATGAAGTTAAAGAATTCTATGAAGACAAGATTATGGAAGTGAAGAATGATCGTGAAGCTTTGATCAATAATCCAATGTTATTGGAGAAAATAGCAAGGGAAAAATACCTGATGAAGAAAGAAAACGAGGACTTGTACATTATCGTTGAATAACAAGCATGAGGATTGTTTTACTGTGTTTTTTGTTCAGTTTGATATCGGAAGGGCTGGTTGCTCAGCAAAATAAGTCCGATCGCATTTATTTTGGAGGAGGAGTTGGGTTTAGTTCTGGGTCCAATACTACAAACTTGAGTCTTTCTCCCCAAGTAGGCTACAAAATTACTGAACGGCTTTCAGCAGGTATTGGATTAACATATCAATATGTAAAGTTCAGACTAGTAAGTTCAAGCATTAATAATTATGGATGGAGCGTATTCACACGATGCACTATTACTCAGCAATTTTTTGCATATTCTGAGTTTGAAAACTTGCAGTTCGAATACTTCACATCGATTTCTCCAGAGCGTACGGAAAGAGACACCTACAATAGCTTGTTAATGGGTGGCGGTTATTCAGAATCTATTTCAGGAAGAACTTCTTTTAGTATGAGCGTATTGTACAATGTCTTATATGATCCATCTGATCCTATTCAGCCTTACAATAGTCCTTGGGTTATTAGAGCAGGCTTGGGCATAGGAATCCTTTGACTGCTTGCTTTTTTCACTTTAACCGCTTGAAAATATCACACAGTCATTTCGATGGAATTAAAACAGTTGCAAAAGGCAACATTGACTTTGTTGGTTTTTGAATTGTGAGATTTTTGACCTCTCATGTTAATTTTTTGCTCTCCAATAGGTCTGAACAGACCTATTTCTTGCTGTTTTTCCTCACTTTTGTTGTTTTTACTGAATTAGGACCGTTGTAATGGAGAGGTGTTTATTATCATTACTATCAAACTGATTGATTTGTGGAATTTTTCTATTGAAGTAGGCATTTAATAAATACGGATGAAATTGTAAGAGCATGGTTGATGGTCAACCATTTTAGTTAGCAGGTTATCGAATATTTCTCTTTTCATCTGACTTCGGTTGAACCGATAGCAATATTGGTTGATTGAAGTAGGCATTTAATAAATAAAAGATTAGTCTATTAAAACAGTTTGATTTTATTAATTAAATGATTGATTTACAGTAACTTAGTAAAATTATTAAAGTTAGAGTAAAAAAACAGATTATGGAGAAAAAGTATGAAAGCCTAACTCTTTTTGAGTTTCAGAAGAAATTTCCTGATAACGACAGTTGTCAAAACTTCCTGGCCGAAATGAAATGACCAGATGGATTTAAATGTGAAAAGTGCCAAAACAACACGTATTGCAGAGGGAAATTATTCCATACCCGTCAATGCACAAAATGTAGATACCAAGCTACCCCCACAAGTGGCACACTTTTCCACAAAGTAAAATTCCCAATCTTAAAATCTTTTTATATCCTATACTACATGAGTACAAATAAACAAGGGATTGCATCAACAGAGCTAAGCAGAAAACTGGGGCTACGGCAAAAAAACCTATTGGCTGTTTCAGCAAAAGGTAATGAAGGCAATGGTTAGCAGTGGGAAATACCCGCTAATGGGTAAAGTAGCAGTCGATGAGACCGTTATAGGGCAACAGGAAGAAGGCGTTGTAGGACGCCAAAATAACCGAAAAAAGTAGGTTGTACTGGCTATCTTGAGAAGAAAGGGAAAGGAGTGAGCAGGATGTATGCCAGAGTGATTGACAATGCTGGCTCCAAGCAATTGAAGCCCTTCTTCCAAGATCATATATCACCTGAGGCTGCCATCACAACCGATAGGTGGAGGGGCTACATCCCCTTGAAAGAAAAATATCCTTATTTAATTCATTGAAGTAGGCATTTAATAAATACGAATAAAATTGTAAGGCATGGTTAATGGTCAATCATTTTAGTTAGCAGGTTATCGAATATTTCCCTCTGCAATGCTTGTTGTTTGTGTACCTTCCACATTTAAATCCATCTGACCATTTCATTTCGGCTAGGAAGTTTTGACAACTGTCATTATCAGGAAATTTCTCCTGAAACTCAAAAAGGGTTAGGCTTTCATACTTTTTCTCCATAATTTGATTTTTACTCTAACTTTAATAGTCCTACTAAGTTACTGTAAATCAATCGTTTAATAAAGAAAATAGAATTATTTTAATAGGCTAATATTTTATTTATTAAATGCCTACTTCAATTAATTCAAATCGAGAGTGGGAAGAAAGGTAAGAATTTCCCGGAATTGCACAGAACAATTATGATGTTCAAGGCATGGCTTAGAGGTATCCACCATTCAGTCGATAACCTTCAAGCATATATCGACCAATATTGCTATCGGTGCAACCGGAGTCAAATGAAAGGGGAAATATTCGATAACCTGCTAACTAAAATGGTGGACCATCAACCATGCCCTCACAAGTGCATTCGTATTTATTAAATGCCTACTTCAATAAATCTTTTATCTAAATACCGCTTACTTGTTGCACTTGATTGTTGAACCTACGGCATTCTTTTCTTTAAAAAGATAGACAATAATACTTGCAAAAGTCTCACTTGCTACTTAATTTTGCCTCCTCATTTATCTTTTAACATAATTAAAATAATAAATTTACTATGAAAAATCACCTTAACCCTGCCAAAAAGACAGACTTGATTATAGCCCCCCCCCCCCGACAGTTTGTCAGGTGTTTGGAGGCTTAAACCCTTAATCTCCCTAGTTACTTTCCTATTCCTCTCGGCACTCGCTTACGCACAAAATAGCCCAACAGACCACTTTGTGCTACAAATAACAACCACCGAGGGTACTAACCCTAACGACAAGTCCTTTACCTTCTACACGCAGGATACAAATTATGACATAGACTGGAACAATGACGGAGTGTTTGAAAGTGCAGGAGTTTCTGGAGAAGCGTCCAAAACCTTCACCACAGCAGGACCACACACCATCAGATTTAAAGACCTAGAAGACATAAGCATCAATAATAAGGGAGACAGGGCAAAATATACCTCTATAGAACAGTGGGGTACTTCTGTCTGGAATGCAGACATGAGTAATGCTTTTCAGGGAGCAAGTAACCTGACCATGAACCCAAGCGCAGGTACACCAAACATGAGTGCAGTGACGACTATGGCTTGGATGTTCAAGGATGCCTTTTCCTTTAACGGCGACATAGGCGGGTGGAATACCGCATCTGTGACGACGATGCAAGCTATGTTCTTTGAAGCCACTTCCTTTAACGGCGACATAGGAAACTGGAATACGTCATCTGTGACGGATATGTCTATTTTGTTTGCTGGGGTCAGTGGCATCATTTCCTTTAACGGCGACATAGGAAACTGGAATACCGCATCTGTGACGGATATGCGTGCTATGTTCCAGAACGCCCGTTCCTTTGATCAAGACATAGGCAGGTGGAATACAGCACAGGTGACCGATATGTCTTCCATGTTTCAGAATGCCCATTCCTTTGATCAAGACATAGGCGGGTGGAATACGGCAAGGGTGAGGACTATGCAAAGTATGTTTGCAGGACTGGAAAAGACCGTCACTCGCTTTAACCAAGACATCAGCAGGTGGAATGTAGAAGCGGTGACGACTATGCGAGGTATGTTCTCTTATGCCACTTCCTTTAATCAGAACATAGGCGGGTGGAGTACAGCAAAGGTGGGAAATATGCAAAGTATGTTCAGGGGAGCCACTTCCTTTGACCAAAACATAGGCGGGTGGAATGTAGAAGCGACATGGCCGATGCAAAGGATGTTCCTGGGAGTTAGACTTTCACCTACCAACTACGATGCGCTTTTAGTAGGTTGGGATGCGCAAAACCTTTTAAGGGGCATTCGTTTCCATGCAGGCACTTCTAAATATGATTCAGATGCAGCACACGTCGCTAGGGCAAATATGATAGCAGATGGTGGAGATAACTGGACCATTACTGATGGCGGACGAGTACCGCCTAACGTCCATGCCCCTGTTTTCGAAGAAGGACCTACCGCTACAGTAGCTTATGCAGAAAATGCCACTACGATAGTAACTACAGTTGTTGCCACGGATGCAGATGCGACAGAGCTGGTAAGTTTCTCTCTGACGGGCGGAGCAGATTTGACCTTGTTTACCATCACTTCCGAAGGTGCCTTGAGGTTCAACATGGCACCAGATTTTGAAATGCCCACGGATGCGGGAGCGGATAATATGTACGAAGTAATAATCACCGCTACAGATGACGGCACACACCCAATGGCTACTACGCAAACCCTCACCATTACGGTGACGGATGTGGTGGTTGAAGCTGTCGACCACTTTGTGCTGAAAATAACAACTAACCCCGGTGTGAGTCCATCCGACCGGACCTTTGAGTTCTACACGGAGGATCCAGATTATGACATAGACTGGGACAATGACCAATTTTTTGACGAGACAGGACTTAGCAGAAACCGGTCCCATACTTTCGACGTACCAGGAGAGTACACCATCAGGATTAGAAACCTGAATGGTGTCTATATCAATGACCAGACAGACACACTAAAATATACCTCCATAGAACAGTGGGGTACCGCTACTTGGAATGCAGATATGAGTAATGCTTTTCAGGGAGCAAGTAACCTGACTATGAATGAAAGCGCAGGTACACCTGACATGAGTGCGGTGACGAATATGAATGGGATGTTCTGGGGAGCCACTGTCTTTAACGGTGACATAGGCGGGTGGAATACCGCATCGGTGACGGATATGCATGCTATGTTCAGGGGAGCCTCTTCCTTTAACCAAAACATAGGAAACTGGAATACCGCACAAGTGACGAATATGGGAGGTATGTTCGGGGAAGCCACTGTCTTTAACCAAAACATAGGAAACTGGAATACAGCAAAGGTGACGAATATGTCGGGTATGTTCCGTTTTGCCACTGCCTTTAACCAAGACATAGGCAGGTGGAATACATCACTGGTGACGAATATGGCTTCTATGTTCTCTCGAGCCTCTTCCTTTAACCGAAACATAGGAAACTGGAATACATCACTGGTGACGAGTATGAATTGGATGTTTTCTGCCTTCAATGGAATCACTTCCTTTAACGGCGACATCAGCCGGTGGAATACCGCATCGGTGACGACTATGCGCAATATGTTCAATGGAGCCTCTTCCTTTAATCAAGCTATAGGTGGGTGGAATGTAGAAGCGGTGACGGATATGGAAAGTATGTTCGCTGGAGCCACTGCCTTCAACGGAGACATAGGTGGGTGGAATACCGCATCAATGACGAAGGTGAGACATATGTTCGCTTACGCCACTTCCTTCAATTCCTCCAACGGCGACATAGGCGGGTGGAATGTAGAAGCGGTGACGGATATGGAAGGTATGTTCGATGGTGCCACTTCCTTCAATTCCTTCAACGACGACGCAGAAGTTGGGTGGAATACCTCATTGGTGACGACTATGAGAAATATGTTCAGGGGAGCCACTGCCTTCAACGGCGACATCAGCAGGTGGAATGTAGAAGTGCTGACGAACATGTCTAGGATGTTCGATGGTGCCACTTCCTTTAACCAAGATATAGGAAGGTGGAATACCAGCGTGGTGACGAATATGGATTCTACATTCTATGGAGCCATTTCCTTTAACCAGAGCATAGGCGGGTGGCGTGTAGAAACGGTGAGGAGTATGCATGATATGTTCAAAGGAGTTGCCCTTTCACCTACAAACTACGATGCGTTGTTGGTGGGTTGGGGTGCCCCTGGGGCGAATAGCCAATTCCTTCAACCTTCGGTTAGTTTCGGTGGCGGAGACTCTAAATATAGCTCATTTGAAGCAGGCACCGCTAGGGAGAATCTGACCAGGTTTTTTCTCTGGGTCATTACTGATGGCGGGGAAGTACGGACTGGTAGTGTACCCACAGCCATATTCCTTTCTTCCACAAACATTGAAGAAAATGCTGGAGCTAATGCCGTGGTAGGTACGTTATCCACAGATGGTGGGGCAGTTGGTGATGTCTACACCTATGGATTGGTAGCAGGCGAAGGAGACACTGACAATACTAGTTTTAGGATTTCAGACGACAAAGAGCTACAGCTTAAAGCTTCCGCCGATTATGAAACGAAAGCTAGCTATGCAGTGAGGGTACAAGTGGATGGACTAATGCCAGAGCTTGTGAAACAATTCATCATCACGGTGACGGATGTGAATGAAAATAACGACCACGTCCCTGTTTTCGAAGAAGGAGCTACCGATACAGTAGCTTATAGAGAAAACGCCACGACGAAGGTAACTACCATCGTTGCCACGGATGGAGATGTGGGACAGACGGTTACTTTCACTCTGACGGGAGGAGATGATGCAGATCAGTTTTCCATCACTCCCGAAGGCATATTGACGTTCAACATGTCACCAGACTTTGAACTACCTACGGATATGGGAATGAATAATATGTACGAAGTGACGATCACGGCTACAGATGACGGCATATCCGAACAGAAGATGGCCATGCAAGCCCTCACCATCAAGGTGACGGATGAGAGTGAAAGTAACACTAACGCCTATGCCCCTGTTTTCGCAAATGGAGCTACCGCTACAGTAGATTATGTCGAAAACGCCACTACGATAGTAACAACAGTCTTTGCCACTGATGCAGATACGGGACAAACCGTAAATTTTTCACTGACGGGAGGAGATGATGCGGGTCAGTTTACCCTCACTCCCGCAGGCGTATTGAGGTTTAATACCATACCAGACTATGAGAACCCTACGGATACGGATACGGATAATATGTACGAAGTAACGATCACCGCTACAGACAACGGCACACCCACAATGGCTACTACGCAAGTCCTCACCATCATGGTGACGGATGTGACGAATGAACACACCCCAGTTTTCGCAGGAGGACCTATCGCCACAGTATCTTATGCAGAAAACGCCACTACGATAGTTACCACCGTTATCGTCACGGATGGAGATGGGGGACAGATGGTTACTTTATCCCTTTCGGGAGCAGATGAGGGTCCGTTTTCTATCACTGCGTTAGGTGTATTGACGTTCAACAAGACACCGGACTATGAAATGCCTACGGATACGGGAATGGATAATGTGTATGAAGTAACGATCGTGGCTACAGACGACGGCACGCCCGTAATGGCTGCTATGCAAGCCCTTACCATCACGGTGACGAATGAGGATGAAGGGGTTACAGGACTCGAAGCGTTCACAGACATTTCGGTATATCCTAACCCGGCAGGCGCAGTGTTGCACATCAGTGGCGTGGCAGAAAATGCTCGCTACACCTTGTCAGGCATGGATGGAAAAGTCTTGAAAAAAGGAAAGCTGAAGGCAGGCACAGCGGATCATTCCGTGGCTGTTCCATCGCTGAAAAAGGGCATCTATTTGTTACAATTAACCACAGGTAAAGGTAGCATCACCAGAAAAATTATGAAGGACTAGGAGATTTGAAATAGACATTTAATAAATACGAATGCACTTGTAAGGGCATGGCTGATGGTCCACCATTTTAGTTAGCAGGTTATCAAATATTTCCCCTTTCATCTGGCTTCGGTTGAACCGATAGCAATATTGGTCGATATATGCTTGAAGGTTATCGACTGAATGGTGGATACCTCTAAGCCATGCCTTGAACATCATAATTGTTCTGGGAAATTCTGGGAAATTCTTACCTTTCTTCCCATTCTCGATTTGAATTAAGTAAGGATATTTTTCTTTCAAGGGGATGTAGCCCCTCCAGTTATCGATTTTGATGGCAGCCTGAGTTGATATATGATCATGGAAGAAGGGCTTCAATTGCTTGGATCCAGCATTGTCAATCACTCTGGCATACATCCTGCTCACTCCTTTCCCTTTCTTCTCAATAGCCAGTACAACCTGCTTTTTTCGGTTATTTTTTCGTCCTACAACGCCTTCTTCCTGTTGCCCTACAACGGTCTCATCGACTGCTACTTTACCCATTAGCGGGTATTTCCCACTGCTACCCATGGCCTTCATTACCTTTTGTTGAAACAGCCAACAGGTTTTTTGCCGTAGCTCCAGTTTTCTGCTTAGCTCTGTTGATGCAATCCCTTGTTTATTTGTACTCATATAGTATAGGATATAAAAAGCATTTAACATTGGGAATTTTACTTTGTGGAAAAGAGTGCCACCTGTGGGGGTAGCTTGGTACCTACATTTTGTGCATTGCCGGGTATGGAATAATTTCCCTCTGCACTACTTGGTGTTTTGGCACTTTTCACATTTAAATCCATCTGACCATTTCATTTCGGTCAGGAAGTTTTGACAACTGTCATTATCAGGAAATTTCTTCTGAAACTCAAAAAGAGTTAGGCTTTCATACTTTTTCTCCATAATTTGATTTTTACTCTACCTTTAATAATTTTACTAAGTTACTGTAAATCAATCATTTAATTAAGAAAATGAAACTGTTTTAATAGACTAATCTTTTATTTATTAAATGCCTACTTCAATTAATTTTTATTCTTTAGGGTTGACTATTTAATCCCAATCGAGAGTGGGAAGAAAGGTAAGAATTTCCCAAAATTGCACAGAATAATTATGATGTTCAAGGCATGGCTTAGAGGTATCCACCATTCAGTCGATAACCTTCTAGGCATATATCGACCAATATTGCTATCGGTTCAACCGTAGTCAAATGAAAGGGGAAATATTCGATAACCTGCTAACTAAAATGGTGGACCATCAACCATGCCCGTACAATTTTATTCGTATTTATTAAATGCCTACTTCAATAATTTTATTTGTTTTCAATAAAATCAGACATAAAATATGCTTCTCTGACTTGATATTGCGTTGGTTAGCTTGTAACTCCTTAAGCGTTTCAAGATGCTCCGATACTTCTATAGTTGATGTCATACCCATGAAGCAAATATACAAATAATAATTAGACTAGTATTATAATCTAATTGGTATAAAAGGCTCTCCGTCAAAGAAAAATGCCGACCTATTTGGAAAGCAAAAATAGAAAGCAACAATCTCACAATTCAAGAACCAACAGGCTCCGTGATCTCTTTTGCAACGGTCTTTTCTTTTTTTAGGGAACCTTACAGTTGAAGCAATGGGGGGGGTCATGTACAAGTAAAAAGTGGAGGGGTCTACCTTCTAGGTAAGTTTCGTGCCTTGATCAATCAAGAGCCTCATCAATAATTTCATTTACTACTTCAGGGTTGAGTAAAGTTGAAGTATCCCCCAAATCCGATGTATCCTTACTAGCTACTTTTCGCAAAATACGCCTCATAATTTTCCCTGATCGGGTTTTTGGGAGTCCTGACACCAATTGGATTTTGTCAGGTTTAGCTATCGCACCGATCAGTTTTGTTACCGTATCTTTTATTTCCTCTTCAATCCCATGAGCTTCAGCGATCACGTATGCATAGATCCCCTGTCCTTTGATATCATGCGGAAATCCGACCACTGCAGACTCAATTACCTTTGGATGTTCATTGATTGCATTTTCAACCTCAGCAGTTCCCATGCGATGACCAGACACATTAATTACGTCATCTACCCTCCCAAGAATTCTCAAATATCCATCGTGATCTCTTTTAGCTCCATCTCCCGTGAAGTAGAGGTTATCGCAAATTGAAAAATAAGTTTGTTGACATCTTTCATGATCCCCATAGATGGTTCGAAGAATTGATGGCCATGGAAATTTCACACAAAGGTTTCCCTGAACATTATTGCCCTGCAATTCCCGACCATCAGCATCCACGATAACGGGTTGGATGCCTGGTAATGGAAGTGAGGCGTATGCTGGTTTATTTGGCGTAATGCCTGCCAGAGCTGATATCATGATTCCTCCTGTTTCAGTTTGCCACCATGTATCCACTAGGGGGCATTCCCCCTTACCAACATGATCATGATACCAATGCCAAGCCTCTTCATTGATTGGTTCACCCACCGATCCAATTACTTTTAAAGACTTTAGACTGTAGGGTTCTAAAGGTCCCAATCCGCACGCTTGCAAAGCTCGGATTGCAGTTGGTGCGGTATAAAATTGATTGACCTTATGTTTATCACACACATCCCAAAATCTACCTGGATTGGGATAGGTAGGCACTCCCTCAAACATCACAGTGGTAGCCCCTGCGAGTAGTGGACCGTATACAATGTATGAATGACCTGTAATCCAACCCACATCAGCTGTACACCAGTAAATATCCTCAGGGACATATTGAAATACATTCAAAAAAGAATAATATGTGTATACCATATATCCTCCACACGTATGAACAACTCCTTTTGGCTTCCCTGTCGAACCCGACGTATAAAGAATAAATAAGAGGTCTTCAGAATCCATTACCTCTGCAACATTCTCTTCTGAAATCCCTGCTATAGCATCGTGCCACCATAAATCTCTGCTCTCTTTCATCGACACATCAGATTGAGTGCGTTGAAATACGATAACTGTTTCAACACACTCACATTTCTCCAATGCCTCATCTACCACGCCCTTTACATCTATTATTTTAGCTCCTCGAAAATTTCCGTCTGATGTAAGTATCATTTTAGCCTTACAGTCATTGATCCTGTCTGCTAGGGCATTCGCTGAAAAGCCTGCAAACACTACAGAGTGGACGGCTCCTATCCTAGCACAGGCTAGCATAGCGATTGCGACTTCAGGAATCATAGGCATATAAATAATGACCCTGTCTCCTTTCCCGATCCCATGGACTTTAATTGCATTGGCAAATTGACATACTTTACTATGAAGCTCTTTGTAAGAAATAGACTGGTGGGTCTCATCGGGATCATTGGGCTCCCACAAAATAGCTATTTGGTCACCTCTTGGCTCTAGGTGTCTGTCGAGGAGGTTTTCAGTAATGTTAAGCCTGCCGTTCAAAAACCATTTCACATCAGGTCCTTTAAAATCCCATTGAAGTCCCTGATCCCACTTTTTTTTCCACTCAAACGATGCTGCAATTCCCGACCAAAAACCTTCAGGATCTTTGATGCTTCTATCATACTCTTTTGTATACTCACTTAGCGATGTGATTCGTTCATTTTTCGTAAAATCTGTCATCTATTCGAAGATTATGAGGTACAAGATCAAATAAAATATTCTACCAGAATAGCCAATGTTGCCCCCAGCAAACTAATAAGAATTTTATTGAATCCAAAGTGATGTTCAGGACTTGCTTCGACAAAGATGGTGGTTGAAATATGGAGAAAGCTACCACATACAATAGCAAATAGTACTCGAAATCCATTTGGAGAAAAAGTGAAATGCCCTGCTAAAATTAATCCCAATGGAGATGCTATGCTAAATAATAAAAGCAGATAGGTCGCTTTTTTACCTAACCCTTGCATGGTAACCATTAAGGCAAAAGCTGCTGGCATCTTATGCAGGATAATTCCTAGTAACAAAGAGTAAGATTCATGTTTTTCATGAAATGGGGAGTCATGGGCCAGCAATGTTCCTTCAAGTAAGGAATGGACCATGAGTGCAACTACAATTGAAACCCTCCCTGAAACTGATAACGCTTGATCTGAATGAAAATGACCATGTTCAACTCCTGAGGAAAAATACTCCAAGAATTGTTGCAGGAAAAAACCAATCAGAATGTACAGACCGATGATAGAAGGGTCTGGACTTATAGAGAACAGTTCAGGGATAATGTGGATAATGGTTATCGAAAATAGGTATGAACCTGCAAAGACTAATGGAAGTCTAAGGTTTTCTTTTAATGATGGGATCGCTGATAAACTGAACCCTCCCAACAAGGTACTCACAATTAATACAACAACTGTTACGGTCATTTTTTCTGCAACAAAAATTGATTCTTTAGGGCTTCTTTATTTGCGACTCTAACTACACCAGCGACTGGTTTGATTCTAAAAAAACCAGTAACTCAAATATCCAAAAGTAATTCCACCGATCAGTGTCCGCATTTTTCATTTAACTCATCACTAGTGTTACAATCACTAAAGTTAATTACCCTACTAAAATTACTTGTCCTTTAATTGCTCATTACTACATCTATTAATAATCTAAACGATCTTCATTGTTCGGCTCCACGAATGGTTTTATTCCGTCTGTAATATGGCTTTTAAGCATCCCCTTTTCATCTTGGTATATCAAAACAGCATCCAATCCGTCTATGTTATCAATTACATCTAGAGATTCATCCAATCCCAATACCATAAAAGCAGTTGCATACGCATCAGCTGACATGCAGTCGTCAGCAAATACTGAGGCACTCAACAAGTTATGAATTGCGTTGTATCCTGTTCTGGGGTCGATGATATGGGCATAGGTTCTACCTTCTTTTTTATAATAATTTCTGTAATTTCCAGAAGTAGCGAGTGATCGATTCCTTAGACGGACTACAGCAAAAAAAAACTGTTCCTTGTGGCTGTTCAGCGGATTTTCGATCCCAAGTAACCAAGATTTTTTCTTTTCATTTATCCCTTTACACCTGACTTCTCCACCAATCTCCACTAAGTAGTTTTCAATATTTCTGTTCTCTAAAAGGACCGCCAGAAGGTCGACTGCATATCCTTTTGCTATTGCACTAAAATCCAGCTGAAAATTATAGGGAAGTATAACTTTTTCTATATCGAACAGAACTTTGTCAAACCCCGATAATGCTTTCAAGGAATCCACAATGGAGGAATCCAATTCAGGAATTCGCTTATCGGACCCAAAACCCCAAGCCTGTATTAACGGACCAATACTTGGGTCATAGGTTCTTCTGGTTGCCTCAAATACCTCGTGGCTTTTTTCTAAAACAGGATAGAAATAGTCCGATTCAAAATTAAGCTGACCCGTTTCATTCAACCTAGAAATCTCCGAATATGGTATGTAGGTCGATAGCGACTGGTTAAATGCTCTCAATAGCTCATTTATATCTTTCTCTAGGTCCAATGGTTCACCGACATATTTGACGTTGTAGGTAATCATTCCCATCGTTTGACCAGTAACATGCTGTAATTCAGGAGGTCCTTTTTTCTTAAATGTTACCCAAACAAAAGTCAGTACCAAAGCCCCTCCAAGGACTAATAAAGGACATTTCTTCATTAGATTCAGATATTAATGCAATGATAATTCAATCGCTATCAAATCCTCATTCAACTATATTTGAAAATTAAATGCGAGAAGATTACTTACAGCCAGAAGATGAGGAGCTAAATCCGTCTGAGAAAGAGATTGAAAAAGTACTTCGACCGCTTTCCTTTTCTGACTTTACAGGTCAGGATAAGGTGGTTGAAAATCTGAAAATCTTTGTTGAAGCAGCAAAGCAACGAACAGAACCTCTGGACCATGCGTTACTGCACGGTCCCCCAGGTTTGGGGAAAACTACACTTGCTTATATCATAGCCAATGAGCTTCGTGCCAACATTAAAGTAACCTCGGGACCAGTACTTGATAAAGCGGGTGAATTAGCAGGGTTATTAACGAATCTTGAAGAACACGATGTTTTGTTTATTGATGAAATTCACAGGTTAAATCCAGTGGTAGAGGAATACCTCTATTCTGCTATGGAAGATTACCGAATAGACATCATGTTGGACTCTGGACCAAACGCACGCTCTGTGCAAATTGAAATAAACCCATTTACCCTTATCGGAGCTACTACTCGTTCGGGACTATTGACAGCCCCTCTTCGCTCAAGGTTTGGAATCAATTGTAGGTTAGAATACTATGATGCAAAATTGCTTACTTTGATCGTAGGTCGTTCTGCTGATATCCTAAACACTGTGATTGATGAAGAAGCCGCTTATGAAATAGCCAGAAGAAGTCGAGGTACGCCACGTATCGCCAATAATCTTTTAAGAAGGACCAGAGATTTTGCACAAATAAAAGGCGATGGGGCTGTCACGCTAGACATTGCCAAAATAGCTCTTAAAGCATTGGATGTAGATGATCATGGATTGGATGAAATGGACAATCGTATTTTATCAACTATTATAAACAAATTCAAAGGAGGACCAGTGGGTTTGGGTACAATAGCTACCGCTTGCGGTGAAGAGGCAGAGACCATAGAAGAAGTTTACGAACCCTTTTTGATACAGGAAGGATATATCAAAAGGACATCAAGAGGAAGAGAGGCGACAGAACTGGCATATAAACATTTGGGAATGATACATCCACGCCAGTCGGGTACGTTATTTTAGTACGGGCGAACGGGGCGAGGTATTGCCAAGTTGTTAACCCAATACGGTATTTTATGTCATGGAGAAGTTGTTGGTTTTGATCCTGATGTTAATTTTTTTGCAATTAAAAAACCAGACCCATCCACCAGTGGTGAGGGTATCTCTATTAATCAGATTTTTTTCGTAAGTAATATAAATTTGATTATAAAATGTGACATAAATAAATTGAATTATTTTTTGTTTGGATCTAATAAGCAAAAAATAAAGGGTACCGCCAGTAACTGGATTTTGTTGCGGTCAATGCGGAATGACACCGCAAATCAAGAAAAAAGACAATTAATGTAAAGATGTCCGTAAAAAATTAATATTTTACTTGCGAAAGTCCCGCCAAATACTTAAACTTGCTCCTTATAACCTGATGAAACAGCAATTACTATGAAAACAAAACTTCTCACTACCAAAAAAACGAATGCTATAGCAGTGAAATGGTATATCTCTACCACACCCGCCCGCCCCCTCACAGCGTGTAAAGCACGTGGAGGGCTTAAAAACCTAATCTCTCTAGTCTCCCTCTTAGTACTCCCTGCTCTCGCTTACGCACAAAACAACTCAACAGACCACTTTGTACTGAAAATAACAACCACCGCCGGTACGAACCCCGCCGACAAGTCCTTTACCTTCTACACCCAGGATACAAATTATGACATAGACTGGAACAATGACGGAGTGTTTGAAAGTGCAGGAGTTTCTGGAGAAGCGTCCAAAACCTTCACCACAGCAGGACCACACACCATCAGATTTAAAGACCTAGAAGACATAAGCATCAATAATAAGGGAGACAGGGCAAAATATACCTCTATAGAACAGTGGGGTACTTCTGTCTGGAATGCAGACATGAGTAATGCTTTTCAGGGAGCAAGTAACCTGACCATGAACCCAAGCGCAGGTACACCAAACATGAGTGCAGTGACGACTATGGCTTGGATGTTCAAGGATGCCTTTTCCTTTAACGGCGACATAGGCGGGTGGAATACCGCATCTGTGACGACGATGCAAGCTATGTTCTTTGAAGCCACTTCCTTTAACGGCGACATAGGAAACTGGAATACGTCATCTGTGACGGATATGTCTATTTTGTTTGCTGGGGTCAGTGGCATCATTTCCTTTAACCAAGACATAGGAAACTGGAATACCGCAAAAGTTTTGAATATGCGTGCTATGTTCCAGAACGCCCGCTCCTTTGATCAAGACATAGGCAGGTGGAATACAGCAAAGGTGACAAATATGTCTTCCATGTTTCAGAATGCCCATTCCTTTGATCAAGACATAGGCGGGTGGAATACGGCAAGGGTGACGACTATGCAAAGTATGTTTATTGCACTCAACAATACCGTCACTCGCTTTAACGGCGACATAAGCAGGTGGAATGTAGAAGCGGTGACGACTATGCGAGGTATGTTCTCTTATGCCACTTCCTTTAATCAGAACATAGGCGGGTGGAGTACAGCAAAGGTGGGAAATATGCAAAGTATGTTCAATGGAGCCACTTCCTTTGACCAGAACATAGGCAGGTGGAATGTCGAAGCGACAGGGCAGATGAAATGGATGTTTCAGGGAGTTAGACTTTCACCTACCAACTACGATGCGCTTTTAGTAGGTTGGGATGCGCAAAACCTTTCACGGGGCATTCGTTTCCATGCAGGCACTTCTAAATATGATTCAGATGCAGCACACGTCGCTAGGGAAAATATGATAGCAGATGGTGGAGATAACTGGACCATTACTGATGGCGGACGAGTACAGGTTGGTGATCCACCCACAGACATATTTCTTTCTTCCACCAGCATTGCAGAAAATGCTGGAGCTAATGCCGTGGTAGGTACGCTATCCACAAATGGGGAAGCGAGTAGCTACACCTATGCCTTGGTAGCAGGCGAAGGAGATACTGACAATGCTAGTTTTAGGATTTCAGGCACTGCACTACAGCTTATCGCTTCCGCCGATTATGAAACAAAAGCTCGCTATGCCGTGAGGCTAAAAGTGGATGGGGTAACGCCAGTGGTGGCAAAACAATTCTCCATCACGGTGACGGATGTGTTCAATGAACACGCCCCTGTTTTCACCGAAGGAGCTATCGTTGCAGTATTTTATGTCGAAAACGCCACCATGCCAGTAACTACCGTCGTTGCCATGGATGCAGACGCGGGACAGACGGTCACGTTCACCCTGTCGGGAGATGATGCGGGTCTGTTTTCCATCACTCCCGCAGGTGAATTGACGTTCAATACCGCACCAGACTATGAAATGCCTACAGATGCGGGCGGGAATAATGAGTACGAAGTCATCGTGACTGCCACGGACGGTCAGACCTCTCCCATGACGGCTATGCAGACGCTGACCATCACGGTGACGGATGAGAATGAACACGCCCCTGTTTTCGCAGAAGGACCTATCGCCACAGTATCTTATGCAGAAAACGCTACTACGGCAGTGACCGTCGTTGCCTCCGATGCAGATGCGGGACAGACGGTAAGTTTCTCGCTGTCGGGCGGAGCAGATGAGGGTCAGTTTTCTATCACTCCCGCAGGTGAATTGACGTTCAATACCGCACCAGACTATGAAATGCCTACGGATACGGGGGCGAATAACGTGTATGAAGTAACGATCACGGCTACAGACGACCAGTCCCCTCCAATGACTGCTACGCAGACGCTTACCATCACGGTGACGGATGTGAATGAAGTAGTAGCAACTCCGGCAGACGACGACTTTCTGCTGAAAGTAACAACTACCGCTGGTACTAACGCTAACGACAAGTCTTTTACGTTCTATAGCCAAGACACCGTTTATATGGTGGACTGGGGAGAGGGTAGCGGTTTTGAGCAGGTCACAACAGGAAGTGCTTCCCATACCTTCGCCACAGCCGGAGTACACACCATCAGATTTAGAAACCTGACTGATGTCTATATCAATAATCAGGCAGGCAAGGAAAAATACACCTCGATAGAACAGTGGGGTACCTCTGTCTGGAATGCAGATATGATGAGTGCTTTTTGGGGAGCAAGTAACCTGACCATGACAGCTACTGATGTTCCAAACATAAGTGCGGTGACGAATATGGAACGTATGTTCTTAGGAGCCACTTCCTTCAACGGCGACGTCAGCGGGTGGAATACCGCACAGGTGACGAGTATGTTGCGTATGTTCAGGGATGCCTCTTCCTTTAACCAAGACATAGGCAGGTGGAATACCGCATCGGTGACGACTATGTGGGGTATGTTCGATGATGCATCTTCCTTTAGCCAAAACATAGACAGGTGGAATACCGCATCGGTGACGACTATGTGGGGTATGTTCAATGGAGCCACTTCCTTCAACGGCGACATCAGCCGGTGGAATACCGCATCGGTGACGACTATGCGCAATATGTTCAATGGAGCCACTTCCTTCAACGGCGACATCAGCGGGTGGAATACCGCATTGGTGACGAATATGGAAAGTATGTTCTCTGGAGCCACTTCCTTTGACCAGAACATAGGCGGGTGGAATGTAGCAAAGGTGTCGTTTATGAAAGAGATGTTCCATTCAGTTTCCCTTTCAATTGCAAACTATGATTCACTTTTGGTGGGTTGGAACAGACAAACCCTTAAACCTCTGGTTACTTTCCACGGAGGGAATTCTTTGTATATAAGCACTGAAGCTCAAACTGCTAGGACAAATATGACGGCTACTTTACCAAATGGTGGAGATCACTGGAGCATTACTGATGGAGGTCTGAGAACTATGAATCAGGCACCCACAAACATTTTACTTTCTTCCACCCGCGTTGCAGAAAATACGGGTGCCAATGCGCTCGTGGGGATGCTATCAAATACCGATATGGGAGGCATGTATGCCTACTCATTGGTGGACGGTCAGGGAGATACTAACAATGGGCTTTTTAATATTTCAGGAACAAGCCTGAGGCTTACCGCTTCCGCTGACTATGAAGCACTAGTTAGACGCGTCGAGCGCAGATCAGTAGCTACCTACTCGGTACGGATAAATGTAAACGACAGAACAGCTGATTATGCAAGAAAAATCACCATTATGGTGACGGATGTAAACGAAACACCCACTGCTAGCGATACTACATTTGTAGTAGCAGAAAATAGTGCAAATGGAACAGCGGTCGGCACCATGGTAGCAACAGACCCAGACCCAGCCACCAACGTCTTCGACGTTCCGAATGTCAATGGTGCATTAACCCATGCCATCACAGGCGGTAATACAGGGGATGTCTTTGCTATCAACCCAACCACAGGAGAGATTACCGTTGCTGGTGCGCTGGATTATGAAACCACCACATCCTATTCGCTTATGGTGACAGTCTCAGACGGAGGAAGCAGCTCCCTAAGTGACACGGCAACGCTCACCATCACAGTAACGGATGTGAATGAATACGCTCCTGTTTTCGCAGGAGGAACTGTCGCTACAGTTTCTTATGCAGAAAACGCCACAACGGCAGTAACCACCGTTACCGCCACCGATGCAGATGCGGGACAAACGATTACTTTAGCTTTGTCAGGAGATGATGGGGGTCTGTTTTCCATCACTACGGCAGGCATATTGACGTTCAATACGGCACCAGACTATGAAATACCTGCGGATATGGGAACGGATAATATGTACGAAGTAACGATCACGGCTACAGACAACGGCACACCCGCAATGGCTACTACGCAAGCCCTCACCATCACGGTGACGGATGTAAATGATAACGCACCTGTTTTCACAAGTGTAGCGACTATGGTGGATGTAGCGGAAGGTACGACGGCAGTAACTAGGGTTGCCGCCACCGATGCAGATGCGGGACAGACGGTGACGTTTACGCTGTCGGGAGCGGATGCGGGTCTGTTTTCCATCTCTCAAGCAGGCGAGTTGACCTTCAACATAGCACCCGATTATGAAATGCCTACGGATGTGGGAATGGATAATGTGTACGAAGTAACGATCACCGCTACAGACAACGGCACACCCACAATGGCTACTACGCAAGCCCTCACCATCATGGTGACGGATGAGGATGAAGTAGTAACAACTCCGGCAGACGACTTTCTGCTGAAAGTAACAACTACCGCTGGCACTAACGCTATGGATGCCACCTTTAATTTTTATAGCCAAGACATGGATTATATGCTGGACTGGGGAGAGGGTAGCGGTTTTGAGCAGGTCACAACAGGAAATGCTTCCCATACCTTCGCTACAGCAGGAGAATACACCATCAGATTTAGAAACCTGACTGATGTCTATATCAATGACCAGACAGACACACTAAAATATACCTCCATAGAACAGTGGGGTACCGCTGTCTGGAATGCAGAGATGAGTAATGCTTTTCAGGGAGCAAGTAACCTGACCATGAATTCAAACGCAGGTACGCCTGACATGAGTGCTGTGACGAATATGTCTTATATGTTCTCTGGAGCCACTTTCTTCAACGGCGACATAGGCGGGTGGAATACCGCAACGGTGACCGATATGTCTCACATGTTCTTTGAAGCCACTGATTTTAACCAGAATATAGGCGGGTGGAATACGTCATCTGTGACGAATATGTCTGGGATGTTCACTAGAGCCACTTCCTTTAACCGAGACATAGGAAACTGGAATACCGCATCGGTGGGTAATATGGCTCAGATGTTCCAAGATGCCCCTGCCTTTAACCGAGACATAGGAAACTGGAATGCCGCATCGGTGGAGGATATGACTTCTATGTTCCAGAATGCCACTGCCTTTAACCAAGACATAGGCGGATGGAATGTAGAAGCGGTGGAGAATATGGATGATATGTTCTCAGGTGTTACACTTTCAATTGCAAACTACGATGCCCTGTTGACAGGTTGGGATGCGAAAAATCTTAAAACTGATGTGTATTTTCACGCAGGAACTTCTAAATATAGTTCAGATGTAGCACACACCGCTAGGGAAAATATGAAGAATTCAGATAACTGGACCATTACTGATGGCGGACGAGTACAGGTTGGTGATGATCCCACAACCATATTTCTTTCATCCACCAGCATTGCAGAAAATGCTGGAGCTCATGCCGTGGTAGGTACGCTATCCACAAATGGGGGAGCGAGTAGCTACACCTATGCCTTGGTAGCAGGCGCAGGAGCTACTGACAATGCTAGTTTTAGGATTTCAGGCACTGCACTACAGCTTATCGCTTCCGCTGATTATGAAACAAAAACTACCTATGCCGTGAGGCTAAAAGTGGACGGGGTAACGCCAGCGGTGACAAAACAATTCACCATCACGGTGACGGATGTGTTCAATGAACACGCCCCTGTTTTCACCGAAGGAGCTATCGTTGCAGTATTTTATGTCGAAAACGCCACCACGCCAGTAACTACCGTCGTTGCCACGGATGCAGACGCGGGACAGACGGTGACGTTCACCCTGTCGGGAGATGATGCGGGTCTGTTTTCCATCACTCCCGCAGGTGAATTGACGTTCAATACCGCACCAGACTATGAAATGCCTACGGATACGGGGGCGGATAATGTGTACGAAGTAACGATCACGGCTACGGACAACGGCACACCCGAAATGACTGCTACGCAAGCCCTCACCATCACAGTGACGAATGTGACGAATGAACACACCCCTGTTTTCGCAGAAGGACCTATCGCCACAGTATCTTATGCAGAAAACGCTACTACGGCAGTGACCGTCGTTGCCACCGATGCAGATGCGGGACAGACGGTAAGTTTCTCGCTGTCGGGCGGAGCAGATGAGGGTCAGTTTTCTATCACTGCGTTAGGTGTATTGACGTTCAACAAGATACCGGACTATGAAAAGCCTACGGATACGGGAATGGATAATGTGTATGAAGTAACGATCGTGGCTACAGACGAAAGCACACCCGCACGGATGGCCATGCAAGCCCTTAACATCACGGTGACGGATGTGCATGAACCTCTGGGCATTGAAGCGTTTACAACAGAGATTGCTGTATACCCTAACCCAGCAAGCGAAGTGTTGCACATCAGTGGCGTGGCAGGAAATGCCCGCTATACCTTGTCAGGCATAGACGGAAAAGTCTTGAAAAGAGGAAAGCTGAAGGCAGGCACAGCGGATCATTCCGTGGCTCTTCCATCACTGAAACAGGGTATCTATTTGTTACAATTAACCACAGGTAAAGGTAGCATCACCAGAAAAATTATGAAGGAATAGGAGATTATTGAAGTCAGTAGATAATTTCATACCTTAGCGGTCGCTAGGGCATGGAAAAATGGAATTATTGAAGTAGGCATTTAATAAATACGAATGCACTTGTACGGGCATGGTTGATGGTCCACCATTTTAGTTAGTAGGTTATCGAATATTTCCCCTTTCATCTGGCTTCGGTTGAACCGATAGCAATATTGGTCGATATATGCTTGCAGGTTATCGACTGAATGGTGGATACCTCTAAGCCATGCCTTGAACATCATAATTGTTCTGTGCAATTCTTACCTTTCTTCCCACTCTCGATTTGAATTAAGTAAGGATATTTTTCTTTCAAGGGGATTAGCCCCTCCAGTTATCGGTTTTGATGGTAGCCTCAGGTGATATATGATCCTGGAAGAAGGGCTTCAATTGCTTGGATCCAGCATTGTCAATCTCTCTGGCATACATCCTGCTCACTCCTTTCCCTTTCTTCTCAATAGCCAGTACAACCTGCTTTTTTCGGTTATTTTGGCGTCCTACAACGCCTTCGTCTTGTTGCCCTACAACGGTCTCATCGACTTCTACTTTACCCATTAGCGGGTATTTCCCACTGCTAACCATGGCCTTCATTACCTTTTGCTCAAACAGTCAACAGGTTTTTTGCCGTAGCCCCAGTTTTCTGCTTAGCTCTGTTGATGCAATCCCTTGTTTATTGGTACTCATATAGTATACGATATAAAAAGATTTCAACATTGGGAATTTTACTTTGTGGAAAAGAGTGCCACTTGTGGGGGTAGCTTGGTACCTACATTTTGTGCATTGACGGGTATGGAATAAGTTCCCTCTGCAATACGTGTTGTTTTGGCACTTTTCACATTTAAATCCATCTGACCATTTCATTTCGGCTAGGAGTCTGTCGAACTTAAAAAAATAGATGTTAAAAAGCAGTAAAAAACCACTTTTAAGCCTTCCAGAGTTCAGTATTCAGAGGCGAAAAGCAAGTATTCCTGAATATGAAATTCTCAGAGGTTTAAATTGATAAGTCCGACAGGCTCCTAGGAAGTTTTGACAACTGTCATTATCAGGAAAATTCTTCTGAAACTCAAAAAGGGTTAGGCTTTCATACTTTTTCTCCATAATCTGATTTTTGCTCTACCTTTAATAGTCCTACTAAGTTACTGTAAATCAATTGTTTAATCAAGAAAATGAAACTGTTTTAATAGACTAATCTTTTATTTATTAAATGCCTACTTCAATGGAATTATTTAAAGGGAAAAACCTCATAGAGTTCAGTGAACGCTTCAAAACAGACGAAGATTGTAAGGAATATTTGGCAAATAGTAAATGGAATGTAGGCTTCACTTGCGTAAAATGCGATCATTCAGCGAGTCAAATTCGTAAGAATTTCTCACGCACCTGTAACAGGTGTAGTCATAGAGAAACAGCATCAGCAAATACGTTATTTCACAAGGTAAAATTTGGTTTACGCAAAGCCTTTTTTATCTGTTTTGAAATGTCAACGACCCCTAAAAGTTTATCTGCACGTTATACTGGAGTTCGCTTTGGTGTTACAGAAAAGACTGCTCGTTTGTTTATGCACAAGGTTAGAGAAGCGATGAAATCCAGTAAGAATTATCCGATGAAAGGTGTTGTTCACGTAGATGAATTTGTAGTTGGCGGAATGGAAAAAGGCAAGGTTGGAAGAAGTTACGACAGTGCTAAAAAAAGGTGGTTACAGCCTTAGAACTCACCAATAAAGGAAAAATAAAAAGGATGTACGCCTTAAAAATTGATAATTTTTCATCGAAAGAATTAGAGAAGATAGTTGAAAAGCATATTGACGATAAGGCAACGGTAACTACAGATCTGTGGAAAGGTTATCGTCCTATTTTTAAGGATTATGACATCACACAAATAGAAAGTAACAACGGAAGGAATTTTATAGCCTTGCACACAATGATTCATCAGATTAAATCTTGGATTAGGACTACTTATGCTTGGGTAAGCGATTTTAATATAGATAGATATCTAGATGAGTTTTGTTATCGCTTAAACCGTTCCAGACGTAAGATAAACATCTTTAATAATCTGATTGAAAGGATGGTAAAAGCAGACAAGATTTATCAAACTGAAATTATATGCTCGTAACTACTGACCTCAATAAATTGTTTCTTTTTTGCTCGTATGTCGTTAAGAAATAGAATCGTAGCTAGGACTATACTTATATTTTTATGCCTAATCCAAACAAAACATTACTCAATTGTCATAAGATTGGACATATGGACAAAGTAAGTTTTTTTAAAGACGTGTTCGAGGTGGCAAAACTAATTCCAAAGGGAAGAGTAACCTCCTATGGAGCCATAGGAGCATACTTGGGACTGAAAAGTTCAGCAAGAATGGTGGGATGGGCTATGAACCATGCACACCAGAATCCCGAAATCCCAGCTCAAAGAGTAGTCAATAGAAATGGCTTATTGACGGGTAAACATCATTTTTCAACCTCTACCATGATGCAGGAATTATTAGAGGCAGACGGCGTAAAAGTTAGTAATGGTAAAGTGGTGAATTTTAAGGCATTGTTTTGGGATCCGATGACAGAGTTAAGCCTTTGATTTTCTCAACAACAAAAGTCCTAAGAAAGTGATCAGACCGTTCAAGATCAAAATCTCAAATCCAAACTTATATCCTCCAAACCAAGCGTCCGAATTCTGATTAATAATGTAGCTGAAGATGGGCGAAAAGATGCAAATAAGAGGGATGAGCCGATCTTCTAGGTCCCATTTGGTAAAAATTCCAAATGAAAAAAGCCCAAGTAAAGGACCATACGTATACGCTGCTGCGGTGAACAGTGAATTGATTACGCTCTGATCGTTGATTGCCTGAAAAATCAGGACAACCAAAAATAGGACCATGGAAAAGCCCAGATGGACACCTATTCTCAGATGTGTATTTTCTGAATAATTCTCAGGTTTGAATCCCAAAAAATCAACACAAAAAGAAGTCGTAAGGGCGGTTAATGCTGAGTCAGCACTTGAGTACGTCGCAGCGGTAATTCCTAAAAGGAACGTAACGCCTCCAATGGTAGAAAATTCGTTTACGGCAAGCATTGGAAAAAGATCGTCCACTCTTGAAGGTATGGCTATAGAGCTGACCTCGGCAAATTGGTAGAGTAGGACTCCAAGGCTGAGGAACATGAAATTCACTATTACCAAAACTACGCAAAACCAAAATATATTTTTTTGAGCCTCACCGATATTCTTGCAGGTTAGGTTTTTTTGCATCATATCCTGATCCAGTCCCGTCATGACAATGGCGATAAAGGCTCCAGAGAAGAATTGCTTAAAAAAATTTCTTCCGCTCTTCCATTCCCAGTTAAAAACGGTGGTTCTGGGGTCTGAGACAAGATTAGAGCCCATTTCACTCCATGTCCATGCTAATTCATTTTTGATGCAGATAATACTGACAATAACTGCGACCAGCATCAAAGCGGTTTGCAAAGTATCCGTCCATACAATGGTCTGGATGCCACCTTTAAAAGTGTAAGTCCAAATCAATACTATGGTAGTCAGGACGGCTACCCAAAAAGGCAGGTCCAGTGCATCAAAAAAAGCCACTTGTAAAACGCCTGCTACAAGGAAAAGTCTAAAAGAAGCTCCAATCACCCTACTGATCAAGAAGAAAAAAGCTCCTGATTTATATGCCCAGAATCCAAACCTCTGTTCAAGGTAGGAGTAGATAGAAACGAGGTTTAATTTATAATACAATGGCATTAAAATCCGAGCAATGACAAAATATCCGAGCAAGTACCCAATCACCACTTGGAAGTAATAAAAGTTGGAATTAGCAACTTCACCAGGTACGGAAATAAACGTGATTCCTGACAATGAAGTACCTATCATCCCAAAAGCCACCAAATACCACTTTGACTGTCGAGTAGCAGTGTAAAAATCGCTATCAGCAGGATTTCTGGAGGCGACCCATGATATGGAGATAAGGACCAGAAAATAGCCAAAAATTATTGACCCTACCAACAATGGGCTCATAAATAGCTGAAACTGAATGAACCTGCAAAATACACCTCATGTTCGATTTTGCTACAATCAAAGGCCGTTGTAAAAGGTAGCACTAAGTCTGTTGGTTTTTGAACGTCATAAACAAGGAATTGTAAATGCCTTTAAAAGGCAAACAGATAGTGGTAAACACGAGCATTTAAACGGTAGGATTCCATCTATTTTGGCAAAGGCAAGAGGGGTTCTAAATTTTGATAGATTTAGGATTAATGTGCTGTTTTATTTTGGAAAACTTAATTTAACTCCACTAAAAATTTAGTTATGCCTAAAAAATGGCGACATAAAACAGTAAATGAAATGAGCGAAAGTACTATCAAATCAATTACCGGAAGTCATCATTACTTAAATGCCTTAAATGACGTTTTTTATAATTAAATTTGTATAAAAACATGGCGACATAAAACAGTAAATAAAATGGGCGGAAGTACTATCAAATCAATTACCGGAAACTATCAGTACTTAAATACCTTTAATGACATTTTTTATACTTAAATTGGTATAATTCGTTTCCCCTTTTTGGCTGAATTCAAGTCATTAATGCAACTTTCTGGTTAACCAATAATTGATTCATTACAAATATAGGGGTTTCATATTTATGCCTTTTTCTAGGTCGATTGTTTATCTTGCTTTCAATGTCTTTGATTTGTTGCTCATCGAGCATAGAGAAGTCTGATTTCTTAGGGATATATTGTCTGATCAGCCCGTTTAAATTTTCATTAGACCCTCTTTCCCACGAGTGGTAGGGATGGGCAAAATAATAGTCAATGCTTAGCGTTTTAGCTACCTGTTGATGCCAAGCAAATTCCTTTCCATTATCAGAAGTGATGGTGTGAAGCAACGGACTCCATTCTTCCAATAATGCATTGATGGCATCAGCAACTTCGCTGGCTTGTTTGGTTTCTACTTTCTTCATTTTCAACATGCCACTCGCCCTGTCGTTGATAGTTACCATCGCTCCTTTCTGATTTTTTCCAATGACCAAATCTACTTCAAGATCTCCAAATCTTGACCTTTCTTCTACCACCGAAGGTCTACGGTCTATACTTACTCTGTCTTTTATAATTCCCCTGCTATCTTTAGTAGCCCCTCTTTTGCGATACTTTCTGCCCTTTCTTCGGAGATGAGTAGGTAACTCGCCCTGGTGTTTTTTGTCTTTCCATACATGCTGATAAATGCGCTCGTGAGAGACACAGTCTAGCCCTTCTTTTATACTGATGCCTACAATTTGCTCGGGGCTATAATCTTCCTTTAGCAGGGTCTCGACATGGGACTGAATTTGCAAGGTGAATCGCTTTTTCTTGGGTTTCCTTTTTTGACGTTGAGCATACTTTCGATGCGCCAAATCATGACTATAAACACCACTCCTCTGATCTTTATTACGCACAATTTCTCTGCTAATAACGGATTTATCTTTTGCTATGCTAGCAGCTATTTCTCTTTGACTTTTTCCTTGTTGTAACATACACGATATCGCGTACCTGTGTTCTGTAGTAAGATGTGCCATTTGCAACTTTATTTTTGACGATGTGAGGGGGCAAATTAACCCGTACTAGCAAAGCAATGAAAGAGGGAATTGCCCTTCTTTCCTGTTTTGTAATAGTGATAAAATCTCAAATCTAAAAGTTGCATTTATTAGTTGAATGTGAGCTTTACTAAATGTTCGAAGGGTAAGAATGTTTGGATAATCCATTTCCAATGAATTGGGAAACCCCTCCGCTAAGTCCATGGAAAACTCAAAATATGCTTCATCTACAATGACCAAAATATGTTCAGGTACATGCTGCATGAATTCCTTCAGTTCAGGTTTTGAAATCATTGTACCCGTTGGATTATTCACGTTAGCCAAATAAATGATTTTGGTATTCCGGTTTATACGATTTTTAATTGCCTCTAGGTCAAACCTATATGCCTCCGTCATAGGCATGGAAACACTCCGTATGTTATTGATCCTTGCCCAGTTATAAATAATCATAAATCCACCTTTTGAGGTCAGTAACTCATCATCTCCTGAACAAAGAGTACGAATGACCAGCATTAAAACTGCCTCGGACCCATTGCCAAGTATGATTTCGTTTTCCTTTTTTTGGAGCTTTTCTGATAACCGTACGCGTAAGTCAACACTTATTGGATCAGGATAATAATTAATTTTATCGTAGGCTTTTATGACAACCTCTTTTGACTTTGGTGAAAACCCCAGTGTGTTTTCATTGTTCCATAGAATGGCCATTTTATCCCATCCATATTCCTTTTGAAGCTGACGTATCGTTTTACCTAGCTGATAGCTTTTGAGAGTAGCTATATGATTGGGTATTTGGACATTCATATTGCGCTAAAATAATTGATTTGAGATTTGACATGCTTATAAATCTTGAATTCGCCTATGATATTAAAATAATTGAAGTAGGCATTTAATAAATAAAAGATTAGTCTATTAAAACAGTTTCATTTTCTTGATTAAACGATTGATTTACAGTAACTGAGTAGGATTATTAAAGTTAGAATAAAAATCAGATTATGGAGAAAAAGTATGAAAGCCTAACTCTTTTTGAGTTTCAGAAGAAATTTCCTGATAACGACAGTTGTCAAAACTTCCTAGCCGAAATGAAATGGCCAGATGGATTTAAATGTGAAAAGTGTCAAAACAACAAGTATTGCAGAGGGAAATTATTCCATACCCGGCAGTGCACAAAATGTAGGTACCAAGCTACCCCCACAAGTGGCACTCTTTTCCACAAAGTAAAATTCCCAATGTTAAAAGCTTTTTATATCGTATACTATATGAGTACCAATAAACAAGGGATTGCATCAACAGAGCTAAGCAGAAAACTGGGACTACGGCAAAAAACCTGTTGGCTGTTTCAACAAAAGGTAATGAAGGCAATGGTTAGCAGTGGGAAATACCCGATAACAGGTAAAGTAGAAGTCGATGAGACCGTTGTAGGGCAACAGGAAGAAGGCGTTGTAGGACGACAAAATAACCGAAAAAAGCAGGTTGTACTGGCTATTGAGAAGAAAGGGAAAGGAGTGAGCAGGATGTATGCCAGAGAGATTGACAATGCTGGATCCAAGCAATTGAAGCCCTTCTTCCAAGATCATATATCACCTGAGGCTACCATCAAAACCGATAACTGGAGGGGCTACATCCCCTTGAAAGAAAAATATCCTTACTTAATTCAAATCGAGAGTGGGAAGAAAGGTAAGAATTTCCCAGAATTGCACAGAACAATTATGATGTTCAAGGCATGGCTTAGAGGTATCCACCATTCAGTCGATAACCTGCAAGCATATATCGACCAATATTGCTATCGGTTCAACCGAAGCCAGATGAAAGGGGAAATATTCGATAACCTGCTAACTAAAATGGTGGCCCATCAACCATGCCCGTACAAGTGCATTCGTATTTATTAAATGCCTACTTCAATTATTTTATCTCCTGTTTTCCCTTTTAGGTAATTGCTAGCTACTCGATGATCTTGCTTCAAGTGTCCGATGATTGGCTCTATGGCTGCTCTACGTCTACAGTGCGTTCGTTTTCTCTGTTTTTGATAGGTATTGTCTCTTTTTAACGGGTTGGATGGTCGAATGATGGAGGTGTTCTCAACTGTGTTAGTCCCTTTGTACCCCCTATCTACTGTGGCGGTTTTCGGGTAGTTACCAGTCAGTAGTTGTGTTTGCTTCAATACAGCATCTAGCGTATGTCCATCATAAATATTCTCTTCAAAAGTCATCGCACCTACGATGATACCCGTATTTTGTGTCAATACTACTGATGCCTTACAGCCATATTCATATTTCTTATGGGTCTTCCCTTTTGCGACGCAATACACATCAGGTTCATGTAAACTGTAAATTTTATTCTTACTGCACTTCTCTTGTGTAAGTACTCGTTTGAACAATGCCAGTGTTACTTCTTTTTGCTGATGTGGTAATTTCCTGTCTAATTCTCTGACTAACCGACCAGCAATGGTTTTGAGTTTTCGCTTCGCTGCATTTGCTTTCTTCCTTCTTTTAGGGTGAGTCCCATGTCATTGGAATTGTATTAATTATTTTTAAAGGTGAGTCCCATGGTAGGTGTCTCTGACAAGGTTTTTGGTTGTCCTAACGTAGCTACGTCGTAGTTTAATCCCTTCTTTCTTGGCTATAGAAATACAGCTGTCAACAATCTTTTTATGAAGTTTTGCATCTGTGGGATAGGTGATACTCTTTTCCTGGACAGTAGTATCTACACTTACATGCTTGTCCTTAGCATCCTTGCCGTGTAGCTCAATTGAATGTTTCAATATCTTCTCTACCCCTTCTTCTCCAATCCTCTTCCTGAAATGTACCAAATCTGTTGCCGCACATGGTTGCCCCCATTGCAAAGAATCAAAGCCTCCAACATATTGAAAATATGGATTCATTTCCCACCGTTGTTCCACCAATACCTCATCTGATAAATTGTAAAGAGATTTTAATATCAACAAGGAGACCATCAAACGAATAGAATGAGCTGGACGACCTACATGTGAATAAAGCGAACCAAACGCTTCTTCAAAATATGACCATGCTATCTGGTGGCTCAACAAATAAAGCGCTTGCCTGGAATTGAGTTGTTCAGTTAAGGTAGGTGATAAAAAATTAAGTTGATTTCTATTCGACTTTTTTGACTGCATTTGACAAGGTTTTGATTCAAATTATAACTATTCCTTGTCATTTTATATAGCAATAATCATGCTAAAAACCTCCCTGAAAGGAGATAAGCATAATTAATTTTGATGCTTTAGGGTTGACTAAATAGACAGAACATGGGAAATATTGTATTCCATTTTCCTTAAATGCGAGTTACTTTTCATCGGTCAGGCTCTGGAAAGACAGACAACTAGGTTACTATGAAAAATATTGGACTGTCGAACATTAATTGATCACTTCAATTCTTGACCATCCATTCTAATGGTTTGGAGATACCTCTTGTTACCCCTAGAATCAAAAAGTGATTCTGCATTTAGCCAAGAAACTCGTGATGACCTCCTAGCAGTGCCACTGATACCCGAAAGAGCTTCCGCTAACAGTGGCTCATCCAAATCTCCCAGTTGCTTTAGATTTCCAATGAAGTTCAATTCATCCACCTCGATAGTAGGATCAAACCCATTAGTGTACTCTGTGAAGCCTTTAGAATTGGCTAATTGACTTATAATCGGCTGGATAGCATACGTATGACCCGAATTGAGCGCGGATGGATCATTGCTCAAAAAATTTT
This sequence comes from Ekhidna sp., assembly GCA_965261215.1. Taxonomy (GTDB): domain Bacteria; phylum Bacteroidota; class Bacteroidia; order Cytophagales; family Cyclobacteriaceae; genus Ekhidna. Next base: position 3,792,653 of record CBDHDT010000193.1, on the reverse strand, counting down.
CTCTTGGAGAATCATATAAAGTAACGGATCCCACATTCTTACCTACAGTAGTTGTACCTATTATAGTGACATCCATATAAGGTAATAATCCTACAATAATCAATTCTGAAGCAGATGCCGTATTGCCACTTGTCAAAATGTAAATCCTGCCAATATTCAACCTATTCATCATTTCTGTTCCAATTAATGAATTATTCTCATCAACAAGAGGAATTTCAGTCAAAAAAGTTAAACTCGAATTAAACTTTGTCAGTTTCTCATTGTATACAATTGATCCAAATAGTGTGTTATCTGTGGCAACTCCGTACAACAAGGAAGCCAGTATTCGTGTAGTGCGTATTGATCCGCCTGGATTATACCTTAAGTCAAGCACCATCTCTGAAATGCCTTCATTCTTGAAATCACCAAAAAGATTATTGAGTTCTAAATGAAACGCATTGTTGTCCACAAATTGATTGTAAACAAGGTATCCAACTTTTGTGCCATCCAAGTCAATGACCTTTGAAAGTAAAATTGGATTTTCAGTTAGCACAACAGAAGACATGGATACAGACCTGCCTGCATCGCTCACTCCCTCGTTAACGCTAGTGAATTCACCCATAGAAAGGGTGTAGCTGTCCCTGTTCAACAAAAGGTCTCTAAAATTGGAATCAGTAAGTTCCGTCCCATCAACGGCATAGAATATATCTCCCCGAGTCAATCCAGCTTCAGAAGCAGGAGCATTGGGCAATACATATTTCACAAAACCAAAAATATCGCTTGTTTTCCCTATCCTCACCAGTTTATACTCGTAGCCAAAAGATTTTGAAATTCCCTGAAATGCATTATCAAGTTCCTCATAGTCATCAACAATCCAAGAAAAGCGATCATCTTCAAAAAGCAGTGCGCCAAAAAGAGTTTCAGGATTACCAAATTGATTCAAGAAGGCATATAATGCATTGGGCGTATTAAATTTTGCGTCAGACAAATCTTCTACATCTCCTTGCCAGAAGTAATAAGCGTTCATAGCCTGCCATACAAACTGATTCGCTTCTTCATTTAAAACGGTAATGGGCTCATCATCTTCTTTACAATTTATAAGCGTCAGGCTCACTATTAAAATGTAGAATAATGATTTCTTCTGATTTTTCACTTATGTAATTGATTTTAACATCATACAACACACATTCCGTCGATTTTCGCTGAAGTAAAATTACCTATTTATGGCTTTAACATCCTTTAGCTGTAAATATTGGCTGGTTTTAGAAGAGTAAAACAACAAAGCCACAGCAAATATAGTTTCTTCCATTCATCCTCCATCTAGGCTTAAGCATGGTACATTTCTCAAGCCTCGGTCTTTGCTGAATATCGTTGGTGGCTCTATTGTCTAGAGTCTCATAAGGTCTTACGAGCATCTCTATTAACTATCTTTTTCCGCGATTTCGGTGTCAGTTCCGTACTCAAATCCTCATGTATGAGCCAAAAAATAGAACCGTAGCTTTTATACTCAAATTTCCATGATGAGTTTGTTGGCATCATCGATTCAATAGCCAGACGAAATCATGAAAGACCAGATTCCATTAGGGCTTAAGCCTAGATGCAGGATGAATGGAAGAAACTATAATTTGCTGTCCTAGATAACCCACTAAAAGGTGTTATTATGGGAATGTATGAGAAAGAGTCGTTTGAGCGGTTATAAACAAGGTCGTCTTATTGAACATTTTTCGTCTGGAACAACAGCACGAACTGTGGTAGCAATTGTGGGTGTCAACAGGTCGACATCGGCGTATTTTTACCACCGATTGCGCGCGATTATTGCCTATGAACTGGAAGCAATGCATTTTTTGACGGAGAGATTGAAGTGGATGAATTGAAATAGGCATTTAATAAATAAAAGATTAGTCTATTAAAACAGTTTCATTTTCTTTATTAAACGATTGATTTACAGTAACTTAGTAGGACTATTAAAGTTAGAATAAAAATCAGATTATGGAGAAAAAGTATGAAAGCCCAACTCTTTTTGAGTTTCAGAAGAAATTTCCTGATAACGACAGTTGTCAAAACTTCCTAGCCGAAATGAAATGGTCAGATGGATTTAAATGTGAAAAGTGCCAAAACACCAAGTAGTGCAGAGGGAAATTATTCCATACCCGGCAATGCACAAAATGTAGGTACCAAGCTACCCCCACAGGTGGCACTCTTTTCCACAAAGTAAAATTCCCAATGTTAAATGCTTTTTATATCCTATACTATATGAGTACAAATAAACAAGGGATTGCATCAACAGAGCTAAGCAGAAAACTGGGGCTACGGCAAAAAACCTGTTGGCTGTTTCAACAAAAGGTAATGAAGGCCATGGTTAGCAGTGGGAAATACCCGCTAGTGGGTAAAGTAGAAGTCGATGAGACCGTTGTAGGGCAACAGGAAGAAGGCGTTGTAGGACGACAAAATAACCGAAAAAAACAGGTTGTACTGGCTATTGAGAAGAAAGGGAAAGGAGTGAGCAGGATGTATGCCAGAGAGATTGACAATGCTGGATCCAAGCAATTGAAGCCCTTCTTCCAGGATCATATATCACCTGAGGCTACCATCAAAACCGATAACTGGAGGGGCTACATCCCCTTGAAAGAAAAATATCCTTACTTAATTCAAATCGAGAGTGGGAAGAAAGGTAAGAATTTCCCGGAATTGCACAGAACAATTATGATGTTCAAGGCATGGCTTAGAGGTATCCACCATTCAGTCGATAACCTTCAAGCATATATCGACCAATATTGCTATCGGTTCAACCGAAGCCAGATGAAAGGGGAAATATTCGATAACCTGCTAACTAAAATGGTGGTCCATCAACCATGCCCGTACAAGTGCATTCGTATTTATTAAATGCCTACTTCAATAAAATCTATTGAAGTAGGCATTTAATAAATAAAAGATTAGTCTATTAAAACAGTTTCATTTTCTTGATTAAACGATTGATTTACAGTAACTTAGTAGGATTATTAAAGTTAGAATAAAAATCAGATTATGGAGAAAAAGTATGAAAGCCTAACTCTTTTTGAGTTTCAGAAGAAATTTCCTGATAACGACAGTTGTCAAAACTTCCTGGCCGAAATGAAATGGTCAGATGGATTTAAATGTGAAAAGTGTCAAAACAACAAGTATTGCAGAGGGAAATTATTCCATACCCGGCAATGCACAAAATGTAGGTACCAAGCTACCCCAACAAGTGGCACGCTTTTCCACAAAGTAAAATTCCCAATGTTAAAAGCTTTTTATATCGTATACTATATGAGTACAAATAAACAAGGGATTGCATCAACAGAGCTAAGCAGAAAACTGGGGCTACGGCAAAAAACCTGTTGGCTGTTTCAACAAAAGGTAATGAAGGCCATGGGTAGCAGTGGGAAATACCCGCTAGTGGGTAAAGTAGAAGTCGATGAGACCGTTGTAGGGCAACAGGAAGAAGGCGTTGTAGGACGACAAAATAACCGAAAAAAGCAGGTTGTACTGGCTATTGAGAAGAAAGGGAAAGGAGTGAGCAGGAGGTATGCTAGGGTGATTGACAATGCTGGCTCCAAGCAATTGAAGCCCTTCTTCCAAGATCATATATCACCTGAGGCTACCATCAAAACCGATAACTGGAGGGGCTACATCCCCTTGAAAGAAAAATATCCTTACTTAATTCAAATCGAGAGTGGGAAGAAAGGTAAGAATTTCCCAGAATTGCACAGAACAATTATGATGTTCAAGGCATGGCTTAGAGGTATCCACCATTCAGTCGATAACCTTCAAGCATATATCGACCAATATTGCTATCGGTTCAACCGCAGGCAGATGAAAGGGGAAATATTCGATAACCTGCTAACTAAAATGGTGGTCCATCAACCATGCCCGTACAAGTGCATTCGTATTTATTAAATGCCTACTTCAAAAAATCTATTTACAATTTATCAGATGAGGTATTGGTGGAGCAACGGTGGGAAATGAATCCATATTTTCAATATGTTGGAGGCTTTGATTCTTTGCAATGGGGGCAACCATGTGCGGCAACAGATTTGGTACATTTCAGCAAGAGGATTGGAGAAGAAGGGGTAGAGAAGCTATTGAAACATTCAATTGAGCTACACGGCAAGGATGCTAAGGACAAGCATGTAAGTGTAGATACTACTGTCCAGGAAAAGCGCATCACCTATCCCACAGATGCAAAACTTCATAAAAAAATTGTTGACAGCTGTATTTCTATAGCCAACCAAGAAGGAATTAAACTACGACGCAGTTACGTTAGGACAACCAAAAACCTTGTCAGAGACACCTACAATGGGACTCACCCTAAAAGAAGAAAGAAAGCAAATGCAGCGAAGCGCAAACTCAAAACCATTGCTGGTCGGTTAGTCAGAGAATTAGACAGGAAATTACCACATCAGCAAAAAGAAGTAACATGAGCACTGTTCAAACGAGTACTTACACAAGAGAAGTGCAGTAAGAATAAAATTTACAGTTTACATGAACCTGAAGTGTATTGCATCGCAACAGGAAAGGCACATAAAAAATATGAATATGGCTGTAAGGCATCAGAAGTATTGACACAAAACACGGGTATCATCGTAGGTGCGATGACTTTTGAAGAGAATATTTATGATGGACATACGCTAGATGCTGTATTGAAGCAAACACAACTACTGACTGGTAACTACCCGAAAACCGCCACAGTAGATAGGGGGTACAAAGGGACTAACACAGTTGAGAACACCTCCATCATTCGACCATCCAACTCATTAAAAAGAGACAATACCTATGAAAAACAGAGAAAACGAAAGCTCTGCAGACGTAGAGCAACCATAGAGCCAATCATCGGACACTTGAAGCAAGATCATCGAGTAGCTATCAATTACCTAAAAGAGAAAACAGGAGATAAAATAAACTTCATCATGGCAGCCTGTGAGTTTAACTACAAGAAGTTGATGAAAAAACTAAGAGTAAATGCTCTTTGGCTCTATACAAAATGGGTAGTAAAGCTGAGGCGTCTAGTTGAATTAACCACTTGCCATCAAAGTAGAATACAAACTCTATTGAAAATGAGCTTTTAAGGAACGACTATTTAAATGCTTCTAATGACGTTTTTATAATTAAATTGGTACCATACTCATTTTAGCCTATATGTAAAAGTTATGATAATGCCACCCTGTAATATGTGATGACTCCATCCATTTCTTTCTGACACACAATGCATTTTATTAATTTGTATTAGCTTTGCGTCTTTAACAATATTTTAAAAATGAGTAACGGAACAGTAAAATTTTTCAATGATTCTAAAGGCTTTGGATTCATTACGCCTGATGATGGCAGTAAAGATGTATTTGTGCATCAAAATGGGTTGAAGGGTAACAACATAACTGAAGGAGATAAAGTAAGTTATGATGTTGAAGAGGGTCAAAAAGGATTAAATGCAGTAAATGTCGAGGTGATATAATCTTGCCTATGACATTCGAGTTATAAAACCCATCGCATAGATGGGTTTTTTCTTTTATGAGCTATTCTTCCTTTAAAAAGATGACCCTCATCTCCCACTCCGAAAGTTCGTTCATTTTCATCCCGTTCCTAAAAAGAATTATTGAAGTAGGCATTTAATAAATACGAATGCACTTGTACGGGCATGGTTGATGGACCACCATTTTAGTTAGCAGGTTATCGAATATTTCCCCTTTCATCTGGCTTCATACAATCCCAAAAACAAATTGCGCACTTTTCCAAAAACAAATTGCACACTTTTTTTTAAAAATACAGCATTTAACCCGTCGCTACCAATGCCTTCTTTTTCGTTCTCCCAGCGGATATGGCAGTATCCAGCTTTTGGTTACTTGCCGCGATGAATGCCGCCACCCTTGCCGACAATAAGCTATAAATACTATTATCCAGGGTGCTTACGTCTTGAGAGGTGCCAAATAAACCTGCCGTCTTCAAGGCGTTCAGCCGTTGCCAGTTCATCTGTGCCGGGATAGATAAGCTAAATTTGTGGCTATCGAAAACAAATCCTTTTTCGATCTCTTTTCGTGTGTCATCATCCGTTTTATGAACCCTCATCGACACCAGAAAATCATTATCCACACGCAATTCAAACCCCCTCACGCTGTGATAATATAGCCTTTCTCCCTCTTGCGTAGGTTCAGGAATGTCTTGATCCGCAGCTGAAAGTAGGCAGCCGGTAGGCACCTCATACCCCTCTTCATAGCTATGATAGTAGAGTGCGAGTCCTTTTTCGTTTATTTTTACTATACGTTTCATGTCTTTTAAATTACTTCCCAATGGATACGAATAGTACTAGGTACAGTAGTCCCCGTGCCACTTGAAGTTGATTTTATTTTTAGCATTACTCTGAAATACGCTCGTGTTCCCGTAGTAGCATTTGTGGGGTCATACACTAATAATGTTACCTTGCTTATGAGTGCCATAAATGATGCCTCGAGAGAAGGGTATGATGAGGAGAGGACAAACTTATGAGAAGAGGCATCCCCCTCAGCAGTATAATGTATTTGAATGTGATTTATAGTTTCACCCGCATTTCCAAACACATGAGGTACACGGATAACTCCTTTTGCTTTAACATAATTCAGCGTCCTATCATTCACTAATTTCACCGCTTTGCTAGTAGCAAGGTAGTTATCGTCATTAAGATCTACGCGAGGAGACTTCCCAGTTATACCGGTTAAATCAGATATAGCATGCTCGTGCACAGTTGCAGCCTTTCCGTTCACCTTATCACCCAATAATTTCACCGCCAGGCTAGTAGCAAGCCAGTTACTGTTATCAAGGTCGATATCATCAGACTTCCCTCTTACATCCGATAATCCAGCGACACTATGCGAATGTATAGTTTCAGCCTTTCCGTTCACCTTATCATTCACCTTTTTCACCGCCTTGCTAGTAGCAAGGTAGTTATCGTCATTAAGACCTATGCTAGCAGACTTCCCACTTGCATCTGATAAGTCAGATATAGCATGCTCGTGATTCCTGGCAGCTTTATCATCCAGCATATCATCCACTTTTTCTATCTCTTTTTCGATTTTATCATCCACCTTTCTCACCGCTCTGCTAGTAGCCAATAATTCAGTAGAATTATTATCCTCATCATCACTTTTCCCAGTTACACCTGTTAAATCACTTATAGCATGCGAATGATTTTCAGCTGCAAATCCCCCCGCAGGTTTTCCGGTCACATTATCCCAGCCCACTTGTTTTTTTCCTTTAAAAGTACCCTCAAAAAAGGCATCCAGTTGTGTTTTCTTATACCTCAGGTTGATAGCGGCCAGCAGGCCATCAAGTCCCGATGTGTCACTAGTCAACAACGTGGCAATTTCTCCCAGCGTGTCCATCGTACCATCCGCACCATCCACCAAAGCATCTATTTTAGCTTGAATTTTATCATCCACTTCCCCACTCAACTCGGCTAGAATAGACAACCGTGTCAACGCTTTAATGGCTTGAAACACGAGATATGGCGACATATATTTATCCTGTACCACTCCCGCTTCCGCCGCACTTACTTCTGCAAGAGTTCCGCCCCCCCCCAGCGTCTGGTTAACATGCGTAAACGCATCTATTAACTCGCCAAACTGATCGCCCGAGGGCTTTTCTCCGTCTGAAAAATACTCTTTTAAGTCTTCTTTTGATGTTGCCATGAGTTCATTAGTTATTGGTTATTTGGTTCACGATAAAATACAAGTCTATAATTACGACCACTAGGTATGGTCTTGTTCAAGAATATTTTGACGTTCTCTTCATGCGTCATTCCAGCAACTGGTATACGCACCAAAAAGGTGCCAGGTCTGGTGCTATCTATCACTTCAATGCCGTAGGGGAGGTTCGTTATATTTCTGACGTGTTGTTCTATCACCATCACTTGCGATGACAGGTTAAGTTTGTTTTTCGTTTCTTTTCTAACCATTTTGAAGCTGTTCAAAACCCATGCAAATGGCGTTAAAATAGCAGTGAAAAAGGCGACTTTTTCTACACTCCTCCAGTGCGGAGGCAGCAGTTGTTTACTCAATACGGTAAGGTCAAGAAAGTACATAGCTGATGGTTGAGTCGTCAGTTAAATTTATGTATCCCGCCGCGCTCTCGACACTTCGTGTAAACGCACTGTCATTCAATGTTACAGCGGAGATATGAAAATCTTTCACCCCCGCTATATCCATCACGCTATCGATGATGCCTGACAGGTACAGTGTGCTTCCAAAGTCAAAATTTCTCAAATACTTCTTTATCGCTAACAAGACAGGGATGGTCACACCATCTGCCAATAATTTTCCTTCGCTATTAAACAGCAACGGGTCCAGAATAGCCGCTGCCTGTATACTCAGCGTGTCGGCGTTGCCACTTTGAATGTCCAGCTTTGTCCCTGCAATTTTTACCCTGCTCAGGTACGTCTTAAAAGACGCCAGTTCCTCATTCGTTAATTCTTCCAGGTTGCCAGAGCTTTCCTTTGCCACCTTGAAAAACAGCGTTGCATTCGTACTTTCCTTTAGCGACACGCGTTTGATAATCTTTTTCGCCGCATTCACCGTTGGATACACCAGCCTGTTATTCTTTAGCGTCAAGCTGTCACCGTGTTGATAGTCGTAGCAGGTTTTGAGGTACCAGTCCGCAGACCCCGTCTCGGTAGCCTCGATGAGAGAGTTAATTTCTGCTTTGTGGCTTTCAAACATCTTTTCGATAGTTAATGCGGTGAACGCAACGATTTTCTTCACGTATGCCCAAAAGCTGACCGCACTGGTATTACCCTGCAATGCACGCAGTTCCTCATGTTTCAACGCTTCCACGTCTATGCTAGTCTCTATTTCATTCAGTGTTCGTGCCATTATGATGTTATTATAAAGTCCCTGTCAACGCCCCAGTATCCAATGCCTTCGCCCCTAGCACCTTTCGCCGTAGCCAGCGCATATTCAGACAGATGCTCCTGCATTCTCCTGTTAATTTTAGCATTACGTACCTGTAGCTTATCCCCCTTATGCAGCGTATCGGTGATGCCGTTGAGTATATCGGCGTTGTCATCCACCAGCATAAACAATCCTTGGACATCGCCATATTCCTGCAACGCAATATCTGCCAGGCTTTGATCTTTTTTTATTTCAATAGTTCGCATCTATGGTTATTTTACCGTCGTTGCCAAATACAATGTTCTTTACTTCCATGCCGTCACGTTCCATCTCGGAGGCTATGCTGCTTTCTAATGCTTCCCCATCTACTTCGTTATCCAGGTAATCTATGATGCCTACCCCCACGTGGGGAAAGAATTTGTTCCAGCCCTTATGCATCAGCAGGATGTCTTGCTGATGCGTGCGTGTCGATTCGCCTGCTTTCACAAACGTCTGATCATCCTTGGTATCAAATAATATATCTCTCATATCACATGATCGTTGCCACTGTCGGTGCGGTGGTAGCTCCTGTCTGCGCCGTGGGCGATCCCGCCGTTGACACCGGTATTCCCGCCGCTACGGTAATTGTTGCCGTTTTCACGTACGCATCAATCATCGAGGACAGTCTCTCCGCAAATTCAACATCACTCACTTCCTCACGGCTACGCATGTCTGAAAGTAATTTTTTTATTTGTGTATTTAATGTTGCTTTATCCAGTGCCATAACGCTATTTAAACAGTGCTTTAATAGTATCTTTTATCGTCTCAGCTTTCATAACCGTTGGAGGTAGCGGGGTGCCACTAGGCCCTACCCCGGTACTCACCGTCAATCCGGTGACCATGTCCACCAGGTCATTCATCAATGTCTTCAAATCGGCATTTTTATTTTTTACCGTTACCTTCCCATCAGAAAATTCGACGTTGATGCCCGTGCTGTCGATGGTGATCCTTTCCTCTTCAATCACCACTTGCACCTTTGCTACCTCATCCATCCTCACCAGGTACAGGCTGTTTTCATCATCCCCCATCGTACCCACCAACACGTTGGTGCCCTCCTTTGGGATTAAGATAAATCCCTTGGCATTTTCCTCTGTAGCGGAGTATAGCACCTCTTCCACCTCCAGGTCGTTATGGGTGAGTTTCACCTTGCAAAAGGTCTCGCCAGCCTCCATCACCACGCCTTGCACAACGGAAGGGAAGGATGCCTTCTCTTTCTGAAGGTTGTCCTGAATGGTCGCCACAAACCGTTCCTCTGTCGTCATTTCAATAGCTTTCCTAAGGTAATTTTTCGTTTTCCAACACCGTCAAAAGACGTGGTCACCGCTTCCACGTAATACCTGCCCTCCCTTTCTGGATAGTAGTTATCCTTGATGTCGGCACCATAGCCGTAGGTGCAGTAGGGCGTCAGCCACCCGGTGATATCGCCTTCATAGCCCGTAAACCGATGCTTTTTAAGCTCTTCTTCGCCAATAGCTTTCAGGGCTTTTTTATCGCTTATGTTGTAGCGGTGTTCGGTAAACTTGTCGCCCCCGGCCTCACCTGCGAAGACCCTGACTTTTTCGTTTTTTCTGTTGATGCCCACCATTTCTACCTGCACTTTTTTGTCTTCCTTTTTTCTGTATTTCAAATTTGATGTTTCCACCTCTTCAGAAAAATCAAACTGCACACTCCCCTCATTATAGACGTATTGTAGATGCAGGTGTAGCGTCTTGCCTTTCACAAAAATGTGGAGTCTCGTCTCCTCTTTCACCTTCTTCAATACCTCAAATGCCGTAGCGTTTTGAATGGTGAACTTATCGAATGTTATATCCGATACTCCTGTGCCTACCTCCACAGCGAACCCCCCGATTTGATCAGGCACCTCGATTTGATCAGCTACCTCTTTAACCAGGGTAGCTACTGCCACCTTCTTATACTGCTTGTTTTTTACCTCTTTCCGGAATAAAAACATGCTGTCCTCGCACCCTATACTAATGGTATTATCACTGCCAATGGTGCGCACATATCCGTCAAACTCTTTCTTCAACTCCCCATCGTAACCTAACCTGATGGATACCTCGTCTCCCCGTGAAATCTTGCTTTCGATCTCGAGAGCTTTGGAATATGCCATGCCCGGCAACGTTATGGTAGCGGTATCCGATAGCTGGTTTGCGCTTTTCCTCACCTCACAAGACAGCAGGTGTGCTACCTTGTATTTTCCTATCTTTATGTCATATCCCATCAAAAACATCAGCTGGCTATTAACAAGTTATCAAAGAGTTGATCCGACCACGCATTAAGGGTATAGGGCTGGAAGCGTAACCCTTGCATGAAGGGGAGATCGTAGGTATTAATGACGATACGTGTCACCCCGAAAAGACCAAGCAGCAGGTTCTTTGCCTCGAGGGCTCCGTTATATTCGCAATATTTTCTCAGCTGTTTTACCTCCTCCTCAGGATAGTCATCTCCCGAAAAATTTACGAACACCCCCTTCACGGTGATTTTGAAATCATCACTCCCCCAGCGTTCTTTTATGCTTCCCCCTTTCTCCGGCCTGTTGGGATATCGCCGCGTGATCTTGTGTCCTCCACTGATAGAGATCATCGGTTCGGTAGGTATCTCCCAAGGCTCATTGTTGGGGATTCTCAAACTCAGCGGCATCAGTATATCTGTGCCTATTACCGTTTTTTTGTTTTTCTTAAACAGCTCTTTTATGCTATCTAACGGGTCAATTTTCAGTTGATTTTTTAAACTGCCGAGGGTAAGGAAGGGCGGAGCCACATAGCCAAACAGGTCGAAATATAGCTTCTTGATATCAAATTCTTCTCCTATATAGCTCATGTCGCCGCTGATCTAATGGTACCGCCCAATCTTCTGGTCAACCCCTCCAGCAACGCATCTACCTGCTCTTCCGCCTGCACTTTTCCCTCCGTAATAACCTGGTCGCCCATCTCCAGCACCTTGCCTATCTGGATATTAAAAATCTGCTGACGCTTGCCTCCCGTCACGATGGCCTCCGTTGTGGTGGCAGTGGTGGCGTTTGTCTTCGCTGGATCTGAGGTTGGAGTTAGCTGTGGGTTGGGGGTTGGGGTTGGTTTTCCCCCTGCTTTCAGGAGGGTAGAGGTCGCAGCAACGGAAAACTCCTTGAGTGTATCTATCCTCTTGTGGATTTCCCCCATCTCCTCTAAATTGCTTGTATACCTGACCACATCCGGGTATTTCCCCTCGGGATCATCGGCATATACGAACTCCAATTTGTTGTTTTCACCCATTTTTTGTCCGGTTATCCGTTCAAACGCTGGCATGGGTTGTCCCGTCGTTGCACTGGCTTGTAGTTCCTGCAGTTTTTCGTAGGCTTCCACCAGCAAATTAGAAGCCGCCTGTGCCTTCGCTCTACGCTCAATGCCCGCTATAATGTTGTTCTGTAGCGTGTCAATGTCCGAGAGTGCCTCCTTTTCGTCCTTATACTGTCCCAGGATGTCGGGATATAGCGATTTCAGCTTTTCATACGCCGCCGTTTTCACTTCTGTGGCCGTGGTGTGATCTTTAAAAATGGCAATCAGCGTTTCCGCCTCGGTCCGCTCTTCCACCATGGCGGCCTTTGCCTGTTTAGCAACATCTAGCTGTGCCTGCTGTGCTGCCGACACCTTGCTGACAGAAGAGGCATAGACCGCTATCGCCACGCCCAGTGCGATCACTGCTGCCGTAATGGCTATGACGGGATTGCCTAGCAACGACTTGTTGAAGAGGCGTTGCTTGATGGTGGCCATCACGGTGGCTCTTGTCAGTCCTTTTTGGCGTATGGTAGCCAACGCACTCGCCGCCGCCCACCGTGCTTTTGCCTTCGTCACAAGCCCCGTCCATAGCTTTGCTACCTTCATCACCCCTATGTAGGTGATCACTCCTGCAACCAGCGTTTTAATCCAGCCACTATTTTTTATCACCCAGCCACCCATCTTCATCAGCTGGGCAGTAGCACTACCCAGCCACTTCACCGCATCACGAAGATATGGTCGCAAATAGTCATACAGAGTCAACGCCAACTCACTCGTTGCACTTTTCAGTTTTCCCCAGTCTCCCAGCAGGTTATCCAGCTTGGTGTTCGCCATCTCTTTTGCTGCCCCCGCACTGTTGCGTAGTTCCTCGGTATAGTTTCGTATTTTGTCTGCCCCCGAATCCACCAACACGGCGATGTTTTTAAATGCCTCTTGACCAAACAGGGTAGAAAGGTGTGCGGCTTTCTGCTGCTGCGTCATCCCCGCGAAGGCACCTTCCAGTTGCTCCACCGCACCAGCTATGCCCACAAACTGCCCGCCTTTGAAAAAGTCCACGCCTATCTTCTTGCTAATTTTTTCTACTTCTCCGCCTCCTTTTGCCAGCCGTGCGAACGCCGACCCCAGCGACTGTGTCGCCAGCGACCCTTTGATTCCCGCATTTCCTAATAGCCCCACCGCCGCACTGCTCTCCTCTAGCGAGATGCCCAGCGTTTTGGCGGTAGGTGCGAAAAACTTCATCGCCTCGCCCATCTCCCGGATGTCTGTGTTGGCGGTGCTGGTGGTTTTTGCCATGATGTCCACCACCCGTTCGGTCTCTGTCGCCTTCATCCCGAAGCCACTCAATACATTGCTGCTGATGTCCGCTGCTTCGCCCAGGGCGACTGAACCCGCTGCTGCCAGGTTCAGCGTAGCAGGCAATGCTGCGGTGATCTCCTCGGTGTTGAAGCCAGCCTGGGCCAAGAAGCTCATCCCCTCCGCCGCCTCTTTGGCACTGAAGGAGGTCGTAGCCCCCAGGCTCCGTGCCGTTTTATGCAACCCCTCAAAGGTGGTGCCGGTAGCCCCCGTCAGGGCTTTCACGTTGCTCATCTCTTTGCCGAATGATGCACCCGTCGTGATGGCAGAACGAAAAGACGCACCTACGCCACCCACAATAGCGGCTGCCCCCGCCAAGGGACCAACAGTAGAAAGCACAGAGCTGCCTATCTTCCTAAACCGCTCAGCCACGGACAAAGGAGGCAGGTTTTCCAGCTTCTTCAGTTGCCGTTCGGTCTTGCGGATGTCCCCGTTAAATTTGCGGATATCCCGGGTGTTAAAAGAGGCACCTTTTTGCTTGTTTAGCTTTTCCAGCTTAACACGCAGGCTGTCAATGCTAGGCGTGGCGTTCTTGCTCCCCTTCGACAGGCTACGCATCGCCTGTTGTGCTGCCGATTCGGTTTTCAGCAACGTAGTGTTTATCTTTGTCAGGTTCGCTGTAGCGGAGTCTTTTAGTACGATATTATATATTATACCTGCCATGCGTTACCTTATGTCTTTTCTTCTTTTGATGTTGTGGCTTTGTGTTCTTTTGGATAAAGAGCCTTCTTCATTTGAAGTCGCTATTTTTTGGATACTTTCCCTCGCACTCACTTATCGTTTACTTCGGTGGTGGTGGAGAATATTCATTTTTACATTTTTTCGTTAGTCTGCTTTTGCTTCCTGCTTCCTTATGGCACTCAGGTGAGCGTAGGTCTGTGCCCACTCCCTGTCGCCCAGCGTTTCAGGGTCTAAGTGCAGATGATAACGCATCAGCGTATTCACAAACCCGATATAATCCGCCTCCAGTCCGCCCGAAGAGGTAGCTAGAGCTTGGTCAAGTTGCTTTTTTTTAGCTCAAACAACGCTGCGAGTTGCGGCCGGATGCTTAAAAAAAGGTTTAAATCCTTTTTTATCTCTTCATCTCCCTCAATCCAGCACTTCTCTAACAGCACCTCGTCCGACTTCAACGGGTCGCTCCCCTCAAAGCTCATGGACATGCTTAAAATCTGTCGCGTGGGCATTTTAAGGTAACAGTACCTGCCCTCCACCTCTATTTCATAGACCTTCCCGTACGCACGCTTCATAATCTCGATCTTTTCCTTTGGTGCCTTGCTCATATTTGCTATTTTTTTTGTTTAAAATTCTGAACGTCAAACGTTTCCTGATGCCTTCTACCGGGTTAAATTTGGTGCTTTAACCGCAAAAACATAATAGGAATGGTAATCGCTGCCATGGACCCGTCTCCTTGCTTCATCTCTTTCATGGACTCCATAAACCTTACGTGAAGCAACTGGTCCGTTACGATGGGACCCACCAAATCTTTCGGCAAGTAAGATGCCGTCACCACATCCAGGGTCAAGTCCAGGATGCTCTTGGTGCCAGAGCTTTTGATAAACGCTTCCAGCTCGCTTTGTAGCAAGGTAAGCTCTCCCTCATAGCTGATGTTTTTGTCTTGAATCGACCACGGCTGATTCCCTTTTGCATAGAGGTATTCGCGTTCGATCTTTTCCCCGTACTTCAATCCTTGAATCCCGTACAAAATCCGCCCACCGGCAACAGCTGTAAACTCGGTCCAGCCGTACTCATTGTTATTTATTGCTCTTGGCATAGTTGTTATCTTTTAATTATTTCTTGTCAGCTTTAGAAAATCCTAGCAGGATATCTATAAAGTTTGCATAGCCTACCGGACGCACCCTAAGGGTAATTTTCAATTTCCCCGTCGTCACCACGTCTTGGGTGTGATCGATGATCGCCTGAACACTACTCGCTTCTGCGTTGCTCAGCATCTGCAGGCTGATGGCATTTTCCACCTTGCCCTGAAGGTTTTTCACCACCGCGGGGGGTAATTTCCCGCTGGCATCGGTCGCTATCTCGTCGCCAATTTCATTCACATACACCTGATAGGCGATCACCAGTGCCTTGTCTATGACAAAGCCCCTGGAGAAATAGGCGTAATCGTCAGTTATGGCCGTGGCGGTCGGGTCATCGCTAAAGAAGTAGCCTGCCTTCCCTGCGAACGTGCGAAAGAAGATATACCCTTTGTCATGAATGGCGTTCCATGAATTTTCCAGTGATTCCGTCGTTTTACCATGGGTGAAGTAGGCGGCGGTGATGGGTAACGGGCCGTTTTTGACGCGTGATATTTTGCGCTGTACTGGCAGTTTTGCCATGTATCCGATAGCAAAGCCGATCTCGGAATTTTTGCTGCTCGCCGTGGTAGAAGCTAACAGCACCCCGCCACGATTGAAAGCAGACGCGCGCATATCTGGCAGTCCGCTTACTGTGCCGTTAAACTCTCGCCCGTCCACCAAAAAGCGAAAAGGCTTGAACTTCGCAGCATATTCATCTGCCAGCACCTGACCCTTCACCAGTGCTTTGTTTACATCCACGGAGATGGCATCGTTGCCCGAAGAGGTAGAAGCTGCCTCCTTGGCGATGCCCAGCTTCCTGATCTTCCCCTTTGCTGCATCCAGCAAAGCAGGGGCATACACGCCCGTTTTGTCCATCATACTTTCCATCGTCGCCGAAGAGGCAACGATCATTATCCAGAGTTCACTGCCCGTGCCTGCCGCATCGTAAAAGCCTTTGATGTGACGGTAGGCAAACGCATTACTTCCGGTCTTCACAATGCCCAGAGCTACTGCTGCTTCCAGGCTGTCGAGCCGGTAAGCGGTGCTTATCTTTACTTTTCCCGCTCCGGATACGGTCGCTCCCGTCAAGATCAATCCCGAGATGCCATCCGCAGATGCGGGTACCCCGCCAATGGCCCCGTTGTCTAATGTTATTTTTACGCCTGGTAATGCCATAGTTTATACTTGTTTTAATCCTAAAGAAATGTAGTTAAAAATCTGTCCCGTCGTCACGTTGGTACTTCTTGCCGTTTCCTCCCCACCCACTGTTAGCGTAAGGATAAAGTCCTCCCTTTTCGTCAGTCGTATCTCAAAAGAGTTGTTATCATACTCCCGATCCTGAACCAGCATCTCGAAGCCTGACTCACCAAATCCCCACGCTACCGAGAAATTCTTATTACAAAATGCCTCCACCAGTTCATCGCTTTGCTTCTTAACCTCTTCGACCAGCTGGATGATATGGCACATCATATCTTTTTCCACCAACGCTACCTTTCGCTGCCTTTCGCGTGTTTCGATGAGTTGACCTGTCAACAGTTGTAAATGAGTCTTCATCGTCGTCTATTCTTGTTTTTTGTAAAATTTATTTCCTGTGTTTTTTCCGAACTTCCAAAAAAGAAGTCCGTAATCGTGTTCACTTTCGCGGTCATGCCTCCCCAGATACTACCTATAAGCCCCGTTTCAAACTGGCTGATATGCTCAATCTTTCCGTGTACGATGCTATAGATAAGCCATGCTGTCAACGCGATGTAGGCGATCAAAAACGTGAAGGCATAGACCTTTTGCATCCCGTTGTTTGCGCCACCGTAAAGCCTTCTGGCACCTGCCCGGTCGGCGGAACGCAGTTGGTACACCTCCTTAAAAAAAGCACGCTTATCGTCTTTGGTATCCACAAACCGATCCACCACATTGGCTACTTCATTGAGTATTTTGTCTCCTCCGAATAGTTTTGTTAACCACTTCATGCTGGTCGGTAAATATTTTTCTTGGGAATTTTTATCTCCTCCAGCCATTTTTCCACGTCAAAAGAAGGGCATGCCTTCGCAGCGAAATGGTAATGCCCCGCCACCTGGATATCCTCATGACGTTTCACCGTATACTTTACGTAATCGGCAAGGCATTCTTTTTGCTCCTCCGTACGCGTGTCTTTGGGTTGGAACGCCTCATCACAGCCCCCGGCGTATACCACATGCCTGCTGAAAGCATTCATGCCCCGCACGCCGTTGCTGATCTCCCAGCTGTCCACTACATCATCGCTGTCAAACTCAATGAGGTTGAGCAGGTCGCCGTTCAGGGTTATCAGGTCGCAATAGCCCAAAACATTCCACCCTCGCCCTTTCAGGTGCCACTCTTCGATGTCCTCTTTCGATACCTCACGCCCTTCCGGGGTGGCGGTACAGTGGATAATTAAGTATTTTATTTTCATCGTTTCCTTAGTTCAATGTTTCTGATCATCTCCTCGTGCTTTTCTAGTTTCATCCCTTGCTCTTTGAAGCGGTCTTCCATCCTGTCCAGACGGTGATGATGACCAGCCACCTCTGCGGTCAGCTTCTTCACCTCGGCCACCAGTGCCCCCATCTTTTTAATAAGTTGGGTAACGCTGATTTTAAAGGTCCAGAACAGCACCGTCCACATCATCACGGTGATGCCCGTTAACGCCCATATTTGTGATGCTTCCATCTCTTAGGCGGGCGAATAAATGGCACCCAGTCCTTTTGTCCTGATAGGAGATGCCAGGGCTCTCATCTGAAAGCCCAGGATGTCTGCACGCTCCTTGGGGTTTTTCAAGTCTATGAACATGTCGACAGACCCTTGACAACGCATCACCTCATCTTTGTGGAATGCCACCGAGGAATTGGTGTGCGTGGTCCCCTTGGTTGTTCCATAAGCCACCCGTGCGCCCGAAGTCTTCACATAAAGTGGCATCCTTTTGTCCGCTAGCGTGTAAATTTTAAAGCCTGCGTAGCTTGAGCCACTGGAAAAGATGTCCTTGTACAATTTGATGTCTTGTTTTTGTAGCTGCGTTTTGTGCGTAGCTCCCAGCACTAACACCCTGCCCTCTGGCGGAATTTCCGCCTCGTTAAACTTGTTCTCCAGGGAGAGAAGGTCAGCAAAAGTCAACGACTTCACCCCGCCTTCAACAGCTCCCGTGCTAGCAATAACAGGGGTGTTATCCGTATCGGATCCAGGAGCGAACGCATGGATCGCCTTTTCCATGAATTTCATCTTCAGTGCCATCTTGTGACCATACAAAACACTGGTACGCTTATCGTAGGCAAGTTCTGCCGTTTCTATGCTGCGTAGCCTCGTGTTTTTTGTGTCGTAGGTGTCCAGCGACAAGGCGATAGCCGCATCTGTCCTGCTCGATATAGCAATCGGGTAGGTACTGTTGTTCACCAGTACGTCGGGATTCACCCCGGCCTCCGCCAGGTTTATCTTGTCATTGTCCACAAATGCAGACATGTCCCTTGCCTCAGACAAAAACATGTCGTCACCATAGAAGCCCTCCATCAATTCGGGCAACCATATTTCTTTATTTAAATCAGCCATTTATTTACTCTCTTTTGTTAAAATTTCACCATACCGTTCGGGGTCCGCTGCTTTTATCTTCAGTAGCCCTGCCGTATCTTTCTCGCGCCACTTCTTGTGTGTCCAGTCCGCCCTGTCCTGACCAGAGGAGCGGTTTTCCTTGCCTGAAAGGGTCTCTTTGGGGGGCAACGCCTCAATGAGTTGCTTGGCCAGGTCGAAATCTGTGCGGGCGAGTTGTTCAAACTGCCCTTTTTTATCCCCTAATATCCGACCATCTGCTAGCCCCCTGCTTATTAACGTGGTCACCTTTTCCTCCTGGATCGCTTTCAATTGGTGTTTCATCTGCTCGTGTTCCGCTTGCATAAGCGTTATGGCACCATCCACCGCTACGGCATCTGCCCCTTCCTCCAGTCCCAGGAACTCATAGCTTTTTAAACTTAATTTCATTTCACTTTTTTTATTTCCAAAATTCATTTCTCCGTTTTTAGTTAGTTCTCCCTTTTGCATCAACTGCAGGAAGGTGTCGAACGCTTTGCCTTCCAGCTTTATGCCATCTTTGTTATAAAGCACCATCGCCCGGGCATTCGCCGGTACATCACAGACGCTACACTCAAATATTTCAACTTCCAGCAGCGGGTCTTTGTCTTTCTCCCGCAAAACACTTACAACCCTGAACCCCAGCGAGGCACCTTTCACATAGCCTTTTTCAACGCGTTGTTCTACTTTTTTTGCCAACGCTTCCCCATCTCCATCCATAAAGGAGGCTTCCGCCAACAGCTTGCCGTCTTCTACCCTGAGGTTCTCCCACTTGCCGATCAGGTCGTAGTGGTTGTACAGCATCACCGGGTTGTTTCTAAACCTCTCCAGGTGCAGATTCGTCATGTCCACGCTGAAGCCGTAACTGTTTACGCTGCCATCACTCAATATAAAAGTCTTCGCCATTGACCCTGGTGCTTGTTTGAATCACAAAAGTTGAATGGCAAACGCTGAATGGCAAATTCTTCCCGTGTCACACGGGCTGTGGGTACGTGCCACACGGGCTGTGGGCACGTACGACACGGAAAGAATTTGGCGAAAAACGACAAATACAATGAAATTTGAACCATAAAGATGTGATGCAATGACCAACAAAGAAAAAAAGCAACTGGCACGGAGTCTGTTCATAAAAAGTGACCTCACACGCAACCAGATCGCTTTGCAGGCTGGGTGCAATGAAAAGACGCTGAGGAAATGGATCCTCGAGGAAGG
This sequence comes from Ekhidna sp., assembly GCA_965261215.1. Lineage (GTDB taxonomy): Bacteria > Bacteroidota > Bacteroidia > Cytophagales > Cyclobacteriaceae > Ekhidna. Next base: position 3,772,586 of record CBDHDT010000193.1, on the reverse strand, counting down.
ATGGCAAGACATAAAAGAAGCAGAAACGATCACACGACCAGAACTGCTGATGGATGCGTTTAAACAACTCAAGGCGTTAAACCTGCATATAGAGACAGCCCTGGGTGGATTTCCAGACAAGGTAGCCTCCGATGCCAAAGCGGTGATACGAAAGGAAATCGAGGCTCTCACCTACATGCCACTACATAAATACATAGAGGTAAGTATGGAATTTAGTGGGTGGCTACAAGCCAGTCATCCTGAAGAGCTACAACACACCATCGCCCTGTTGGATGGATTCATACAACACCTGTCGGCAGAAAAGAACAGCTAAATGTTACGACTAGTAGACAAGCGGTCAAAAAAAGAATGGGAAGCACACATCAAGCGGATAGGTGAGCAAACACAGATTAATCAATTTGAGTCCTCAGAAGACAGGGAGATCAGGATAAAACGAGCCAAGCGTGACTACTCTTATTTTGTGTCCTATTACCTGCCCACCTTCGCCACCACCACCACGCCAGCGTTTCACGCTCAGGCGGCAACGATGGTCAGGCGCACTAAACAGGTAGCCCTCTGGCTACAGTGGGGCAGAGGACTGGCAAAATCCGTCGTCGCCGATGTGGCAATCCCCCTATGGCTATGGATAAATGAGGACATTCGCTTCATGCTACTTATCGGGCAGGAACAGGAGAAAGCCGAACTACTGCTCGATGACCTGCGCATGCAGTTTGAAGGGAACCTACGCCTGATTAACGATTTTGGCATACAGAAAAAAACAGGCTATTGGGGGGCAGGATTTTTTATGACACAAAACGGGTTCATCGCCAAATCCATGGGCATGGGGCAAGAGCCTCGCGGGCTCCGTGTAGGAGGGCATAGACCCGACTACATCGTATGCGATGACTGGGAGACCAAAGAGACCATAAAAAATCCCAAACGACAAGATGAATATGCCAAGTGGCTACTCACCGGTATCATCCCCACCATGGACGGTGACACGCAACGCATCATCCTGGCGCAAAACAACTTCGCCCCACGGATGATTTTTTCAAAAATAGTAAACGAAAATAAAGGGTGGAAAATACGCAGGCAAAATGCCTTTGACCCCGCCACGCTAGCTCCGGTATGGAAAGACAAATACAGTGCTGACTATTACGCACGCCGCATAGAGGTGATGGGAACGCTGGAGGCGAATGCAGAGTACAACAATGAACCGCACATCGAGGGGAAAATATTTACCGAAGACATGATTCAATGGTGTACGCTCCCACGCCTGGATACCTTCAAAGCCATCGTAGGCACATGGGATGTCGCCTTTGCAGGGTCCAGGACCTCGGACTTTAACGCCGTGCGGGTATGGGGAGTAAAAGACAACAAAAAATACCTGATCGACTGTTTTGTGAAACGCTCGAAAATTAAACCCGCCCTGGACTGGATAGCCCAGTATCAGATAAACCTGCCCGCTTCGGTAAGCGTGCCTTTTCGCTTTGAAGCGCAGTTTTGGAATGACGAAATCTACCGGATCATCGAGGAAGTGGCAGCACAATACAGCATAACGCTAAACCTGGTGAAGAGCGAAAAGCCCAAAAAGAAGAAATACGACAGGATGCTAGAGATGCACCCGCAGTACCAAAACGGCAGAATCTTTTACAACCAAAAGCTGAAAGATCACAACGACACCAAAGAAGGGCTGGCGCAACTAAAAGGGCTGGAACCCGGCTATAGAAGCCATGACGATGCGCCCGATGCAGACAAAGAGGCATTTGACTACCTGGACAGGTATGCCCGCGCTTTTCATCACACCTATCGCGTGGAAACGTTAGCCTCTCGCAAATATTAAGGAATATATGAATACATGAACCTATGGACTTTTTAACAACTCAGGATTTTTTATCCCTCATCGATCAAGCCACCCTCACTGCCATCACAGAAGATAATAACACCCTGCTGGATGAAGCCGAAGGCAGGGCGATAGAGGAGATGACAGCGTATTTAAATGCCCGGTATAATGTCAGCGACATCTTTGAGCCACAGGAGCGCAACAGCCTTATCGTCATGTACCTGTGCGATATCGTACTCTATCACCTCCACAGTAGAATCTCCCCCGACCACATCCCCGAATTGAGGAAAGAACGCTACCGCAGTGCCAAGGACTGGCTAGAAAAAACCGCCGACGGATTCACCACCCCTACCTTGCCGAGTAAGGCGACGGATGAAAAAACGCCGCTACGACATGGTAGCAGTCTACCGAAACAAAACCCGTATTATTAAAAGCTGATGAATAAAAGACCCAATAAACTAGTAGACAAACTCGTCGCCTCAAACACCGCCAGGGCGAAAAAAGACATCCAGCAGTGGCGTTCCGCCCTGCAACAGGCGGAAGGCGTAGAAAATCCGAAACGTACCCTCCTGTATCGACTCTATCAGGAACTCGTCCTGGATGCACACCTCTCGGCGGAAATGCAGAAACGTACCCTCGCCGTGACGGGGAGTGCCTTCTCCATCTACCTACAAAAAGACGGCACAGCAGCTACAGAAAAAACCGAACTCCTACATCGTCCGTGGTTTTTTGACTTCCTCACCCTCGCCATGGAGAGTGTTTTTTGGGGGCACTCACTAGTGCAGATAGGAGATGTCAAAGAGGGTGAGATCACCGAGGTGACGCTCATTGACAGAAAGCATGTGATTCCAGAAAAAGGACTTTTCATCGCACAAGAGTCCGACGAAAATGGCATCGCCTACCGGGAGGACAGAAAATATAGCCCCTGGCTATTTGAAATAGGCAGTGACCGTGGAAACCTCGGGCTACTCAACAAAACAGCACCACACGTCCTCTTCAAACGGTTTGCACAGAGCGCGTGGAGTGAGTTCTGTGAAATATTTGGAATGCCCATACGTGTGGCAAAGACCAACACCAAAGATCAGGACAGCCTGGACAGGATGGAAAATATGATGGTCAACACCGGGGCTGCCAAGTTCGCCATCATCGATGAAGCGGAGAAGCTGGAGTTTATAGAAATAGCAAAAAGCAACGGCGAAGTCTATGACGCACTCATCAACAGATCAAATTCCGAACTATCGAAGCTCATCAATGGCGCAGTGATGGGCGAAGATTCAAAAAACGGAAGCCGTAGCAAGGAGGAAGTAAGCGAACGAACAGCAGACGGCATTACCCGTTCAGACAAATTAGCCATCGCAGGGTACATAAACTATACCATGATTCCCAAGCTCATAGAACATGGATATCCACTGCAAGGGGTGGGCTTTCGTTTTGAAAAAAATAAAGACATTCAGGGACTCTGGGAGATCACAAAAGGGCTTTTAGAACACAAAGATGTAGCTAATGACTTCATCACCAATACCTTCGGCATACCAGTGACAGATAAGCCGGTCATCGAAAAAAACGCCTCATTAAGCCTGAAAGATAACCTGACTGACCCTTTTGGGTGAGCCCTCACCTGCTGGGGGCAAAACTCAATGACTATTATCCGAAACCCGAAAGCGAGACCCCATGGGGTACCCTTGCCAATACCTGGAGAACCTATCGTCTGCGCTTGAAAAACACAGAGGCTGTCCTCAAGGATATCTCCGACAATCCAGACAGGCTGGTATCCGGACAGCTGTACGCACATGGGGCGGAAAAGCTGGGAAAGACGGTAACAGAGGTCTTTAACACCGCTTACGGAAAGAGTGACTACGATACCGCCGTGGCCATGCAAAAAAACGTACGACGCTTTGCCGCTCACAAAAGTGCCTACTTTACCGAGTGGATAAGAAATAAAGCCAAAGAGGAAAAACAAGCAGTGATCGCTATCTTCCAACGACAGCTCGTGACAGAAGGTAACCTGGCATCTCGGGCATCTCGGGCCGCCAAACAGTGGCAGCATATCGGAGATAATAAAGGCAAATATCCTCAGCTGGAGTACCTGCCCAGCCGATCTGTCGCCAAACGTGAAAACCACACGAAATATTACGGCATGATACTGCCCGTAGAACACGCATTCTGGAATACAGGACTGCCGCCCAACGGGTGGAACTGCAAATGCAGGGTAAAGCAAACAGATGCTACTGCTACAAAAGCCCTAACCCCTCCAAAACCCGTGAAGGGAATCGCAGGGAATGCAGGAAAAGAAAAAGTGGTCTTCTCTGCTCAGCATCCCTTTTTTAGAAATGTGTCACAAAAAGGAAAAAATAAAATACTGAAAGAATGGAGAAAACTCGAAAGAACAAGAGTCGCTAAATGGGCATTGGATCATAAAAATAATATCCGCGATAAAGCCTTTCAGTCACAGAAAGGGAAAATACGGGTGAACAGAACAGGAATCCGAAAAATTGTTAATCAACCCCATGGGCTAGACTGGGAGAAAAACCAACTACTCTACGATATCAAGGAAGTCATCAGGCAGGCTGAGTACATTAAAGCTGTTGAGTTTAAAGAAGAGAAAAAGGGGATACGCTCGTTTAGCACCATGCACTACTTTAGAATCAAAATACAGGGAAAAGACAACTACCTCGTGGTCAGAGAACTAAATGAAAAACAAGGAGGCGAAAAACTCCTTTACTCAATTGTAGATAGTTTAATAAAAAAATAGACCAATAAAACAGTGTGAAGAATTTACAGTCCAGCGCTTATTTTAATGACCTATTTCACCACAAGTATACGAAAAAAACGTAACCATAGTTTCATACATCCATGAAAGAATTTATAAAAGACCTGAAAAGGATAAAAAAAATCATAAAAAAAGATGCCGCTACCATTATCGGCACCGAAGCGGTGAACCACTTTACGGAAAACTTCGACAACCAGAGCTTTGACGGAAAGAAGTGGAAAGATGTCCAGCGAAGGGACCCCTCCAGCTCCTGGTATGGGTTCAAGTACGGAGCGAAGACAGCCACCCCGTCCAACCACGCCAAACGAAAGGGGACAAAAAAACCATACAAAGCCAGAAAATCAAATGCAGTAACCAATTTTAGCCCTACCGCTACCAAAACCCCTGTCCTCTCCTCACAGCGTTCAGAACTGGAAAACAGCATCACCTTCCAGGTGAAAGGAGCAAAAAAGGTATCCATCGTCTCAGACAAGGACTACGCCAGCATACACAACGAGGGCGGCAACGTCAAGGTGTTCGGGAAAGCATCAGCTAAAATTCCTCAACGACAGTTCATAGGCAATTCCAAACGCCTCGAGCAAAAGATAAAAAAAGCACTATTGAAAAAACTAAACATAAAATAACATGCACATCCCCTATTTTAACGCCATTAAAACCATGATTACACAGCGTTTAAGCGTTGTTAAAACAGTAGATTGGTACAACAAACAGTACGAGCGAAACTTTGAAGACGTAAAGGCAACGCCACTACCCGCATGCTACATAGATTTTGGCACTGTCGGATGGCAGGATACCGCACAAGGCGGCAAGAGTGCTGACGTTGAAATACAACTACACCTGGTTAGCTTTAGCGTGCTGGATAATCCCATACAGAGCTTGCAACTCGCGAATGACCTGCAAAATATCATGCAGGGGCAATCACTAGTACAGGACTCTCAACGGGTGAGTACAGGACTCTCCCTCGCGCAAAGCGAGCTAGTAACGGATTTCGACCAATTGAAGGTGATGATACTAACCTACGACACAACAATTTATAATTATACGACGCTAAATACTTACACCACACATCCCGTAAAGCCAATAGTTAGCGATGGATCAGGGGGAAATTGATTTTTTTAACTTTTGGGATACTACCTCTTCTTCATAAACTCAAGAAAAGACTTCTTATCCACACCAAGCTGACCAAGAACCTGTTTTACAATAAATTTTGGGACAGGTTCAATGTGACTTTGGATTATTATCGGACGTTTCAAAGATTTTTTTGTCCATTTTTCATGACCTCCACGCCCCTTTGTATTCTTAACTTTATTTAGTTTTTCTGATTCAAGGAATTTTCTGAAATCTTTTAAAGAAATATTTGATGTTTTATGCAAAATTAGGCAAATGAACTTCCTGACGATAAGCTGTCACGGGAGGATAGTTATCAAAAATTTCTGATACATAGTCTTTTTTCTTAAATTCAGAAAATTTTGGAGCCACCATATTATTAATCTTCTTTTTTTCGCTTTGTACTTCCCATCCTAATTCTTTAAGTATATCCAACAAAGTGCCTTTATTGATTGTGTAGTGCATAAAATCTTCAAAAACAATCGTAAAGGAACTTTTCGCATCCTCGTCATTATGACCATATCCTGTCAAGTCCAAATGTGGCGAATAAATAAAATGAACATCATTTTCGTCTTGAAAATTAAACAACAGCAGATTGCACATAAAAACGTCAGTACCTTTTTCGAGGTTACCCACAAAAGCATATCTCTCCATATTGTTAGTTTTTTCTTGTCGTTAGAATACTACAAATGTAATAGCTTTTTATGTACATTATTGCAATGATTACTTATAATTATACAGTTTTTGCAACCCCCAAAACACATTGCACCCGAAGGCTTTTTATTATTTTCAGGGGCGAATTCAACCCATAAGTGCAACACTCGGGTTTATATTATGATCTATTGAAGTAGGCATTTAATAAATACGGATGAAACTGTACGGGCATTAAAGGTGATGATACTAACCTATGACACAACAATTTATAATTATACGACGCTAAATACTTACACCACACATCCCGTAAAGCCAATAGTTAGCGATGGATCAGAGGTCTAATCCATACCGCTCTAACACGGGCATTAATTTTTTTAGGATCCTTTTTGAAAAATGATGGTGACCGTTGAGCACAGAATTTAAATTCTGTTGAGAAATGCCTGCCTCTTCGCAAATGCCAGATTTATTAATCCCCTTCCTCGCAAAAAATTGTTGAAATATTTCTAGCATGACAGGTTATTTTAAGTTATAAATGTGCTTTTCTTTTAGTTTTTTAGCTGGGTTTAACAACCCCACCTCTGATAAATTACCATCCTGTACAATGAAGCCATCATATCCCAATCTTTCTAGTTCATTTCTTAGGATAATTCCATTGGTGAAATCAGAGCAGTTCTGATTCCAAAATCGGAGCCCGTCATATGGGGCATCATTTAACACATCTTCTGTTGTCGTCATGGTGGTGACGGCATCTATGCTTTTTTTGAGTTCTTTATATCTCTTGCCGTTGCATTTGTACTTGGTTAGTTTGCTTGTATTTTCCTTGAAAGGACCCCCCCCCATGACATCCAACCTAACGCAATTGTCGTCGTCTTTTAATTTTTTAACTAAATTTATTAGTTTTTTTCTGTCATTTTTCTGTCTGAGGTCTAATAGCTTTCCAGAAAAGGAATAGGAAAGAAGCAGCATCTCTCTATCTTCATCATCAGAATTGTACCTTGTCGCATGGTGTTCTGAAAGAGCGTAAAAAAATATTGAAGTAGGCATTTAATAAATACGAATGCACTTGTAAGGGCAAGGTTGATGGTCCACCATTTTAGTTAGCAGATTATCGAATATTTTCCCTTTCATCTGGCTTCGGTTGAACCGATAGCAATATTGGTCGATATATGCTTGCAGGTTATCGACTGAATGGTGGATACCTCTAAGCCATGCCTTGAACATCATAATTGTTCTGTGCAATTCCGGGAAATTCTTACCTTTCTTCCCACTCTCTATTTGAATTAACTAAGGGTATTTTCCTTTCAGGGGGATGTAGCCCATCCACTTATCGGTTGTGATGGTAGCCTGAGTTGATATATGATTCTGGAAGAAGGGCTTCAATTGCTTGGAGTCAGCATTGTCAATCACTCTGGCATACATCCTGCTCACTCCTTTCCCTTTCTTCTCAATAGCCAGTACAACCTGCTTTTTTCGGTTATTTTGTCGTCCTACAACGCCTGCTTCCTGTTGCCCTACAACAGACTCATCGACTGCTACTTTACCCATGAGTGGGTATTTCCCACTGCTAACCATTGCCTTCATTACCTTTTGCTCAAACAGCCAACAGGTTTTTTGCCGTAGTCCCAGTTTTCTGCTTAGCTCTGTTGATGCAATCCCTTGTTTATTTGCACTCATATAGTAGTGGGATCTAAAAAGATTTTAAAATCGGGAATTTTACTTTGTGGAAAAGCGTGCCGCTTGTGGGGGGTAGCTTGGTACTTACATTTTGTGCATTGCCGGGTATGGAATAATTTCCGTAACTACTCAGGTGGTCTAAATTACTTGTTATCAGGTAGTTACAAACTAAAAAAAATTTTATATAAAGTTGTATTCTTAATTACTGTTTAAGTAACAGACTGATAATCAGCGAAGTAGATACAATGTTAAGATTTTGTTAAGAAATAATCGAATTTTCTAACCAGTTCGTAATCAATGAGTTATACGTTATAGACCACCTGAGTAGTTACTCATTTCCCTCCGCAATACGTGTTGTTTTGGCACTTTTCACATTTAAATCCATCTGGTCATTTCATTTCGGCCAGGAAGTTTTGACAACTGTCGTTATCAGGAAATTTCTTCTGAAACTCAAAAAGGGTTAGGCTTTCATACTTTTTCTCCATAATCTGATTTTTACTCTATTTTTAATAATTTTACTAAGTTACTGTAAATCAATCGTTTAATCAAAAAAATGAGTAACTACTCAGGTGGTCTATAACGTATAACTCATTGATTACGAACTGGTTAGAAAATTCGATTATTTCTTAACAAAATCTTAACATTGTATCTACTTCGCTGATTATCAGTCTGTTACTTAAACAGTAATTAAGAATACAACTTTATATAAAATTTTTTTTAGTTTGTAACTACCTGATAACAAGTAATTTAGACCACCTGAGTAGTTACGGAAATGAAACTGTTTTAATAGACTAATCTTTTATTTATTAAATGCCTACTTCAAAAGCATTTTTTACCTAATTCCAGGCTGGAGGACAAAATCCTGATGCTGATAAGCTGTTAGACCCATGCTTCTGACGAAAAAGATGTTTTGTCAGTTCAGCAGGGATTATCCATCCAGCAGTAAGAAATTCCATGTACCAGTGTCACCAAACATCATAAGTATCCAGCATGGACTCTATATCAAGCAATCCAAACTTCATTTTTCAGGAGTATATGATGGGGGGAAAATAATATTTCTCAAAACTTGACACCAAGGTCAATCGAAACAATCGTGTTTCTGATGACTAAATCTTTCACCACGTTGTTTGTTGTGTGTTTTACCACATTTGAAAGACCTCTTTGGTAAGAAATACCACCAAAAATGGTGGTGTTGATGCCCGCTCTGTATTCAATCCCCGTTCCAAGCACAACGGAAATATCCAGAGGGTTAAAGCTCTCAATTACGGTGAATGTTGGATCTTCCCGTTCGTCAAATACTCTTACTTCCAAGCCTCCACCAACTTGGAAAAAGATTTTTAAGTCTGGAGCTATCTCATTGGTGAACAGCTTAAGAGATATGGGAATTTGAAGGTATTGAAGTTTATATTCCTCAGAAATAGTCGAACTACTGAAAGCTACACGTTTTGGAACATAAATAAGCCCCAAACTTAAAAAATAAGTGTCCGACAAAGGCTTGTCGACAATCAGACCGAAAGAGAGCTTAAGTGCTGATCCGCCATTCGTTGAAGTTTGTGTGTCATCGGTCACACGATTTGACGAGATGATGGGCGAAAGTTTCAACCCCAGTTTGATTTGAGCTATACCGCCCATCGACAAAAGAATAAGGAAAGAGAAAAGACACTTCTTCATGAGTCATTGATAATTTTGCGTCCAAAAGTAGATATTATGCGAGGAATACTCCTAATGATTGTCATTGTTTTCTTTGCTTCCTGCGGACAGGAAGCATGCCGTGAATCTATTGATGCTGTTCCTGTTGTATTGAAGGTAGAGCGTCTAGAAGACGAACTATTTAATTCACGGTCAGTCGCTGATGTAGAAAAGTTTTTACAGGACCACCATGAATTTGCCACTTATTTTTTGAGGATTGACCAGTATCCTACGGACTCTGTGCTTGCAGGCAAGATTTTCAGACTCATGCAAAACCCCTCGCTAGATACACTCTTCAGAGAATCTCTCGGAGCTTTCCTAGATTTTGAAGAATTTATTTCAGAACTTAAAGATGGATATGGTCGACTAAAATCGCTCTATCCCGAAACAGGGATTCCGCTTATTCAAACTGCCGTTACAGGTTTGGCCGAAGGTGGAGACCTGTACATTACAAATGATAGGGTGATCATTGGGTTAGATTTTTTCATAGGAGAAAAGGCCACATTTAAATTGGGAGGTATCCCTAATTACATAGCTAAAAGGTATACAAGAGAACATTTGCCTTCTATTATTTTACAGTTTGTGTCCAGCCAGTATGTTCGGTCAGGGGGCGGAGAATCCATGCTGGCTGATATGATTGATTACGGAAAGAATTACTATCTGTTAAGCAAGATTCTTCCATGCACTCCAGAAAGGATTTTGATTGGATATACCGATGAAGAATGGGATGATATTTTCGAAAACGATGACATCATTTGGGCGAATTTTGTCCAGAATGAATGGTTGTATGAAACCAACCATGCGATGAAGCAAAAATTTCTTGGTGAACGTCCCAACGTCTATGAAATAGGAGATAAGTGTCCAGGGAGAATCGGAGCTTGGCTAGGCTGGCAAATTGTCAAAGCGTATATGCGAAAAGTCGAGACATCAATTGAAGAGCTTATGTCTGAAATAGATCACAATAAAATTTTCACGCGATCAGGATATAAACCGGGATGAGGGTTTAGAGCCCATGACTCCAAATGAAAAGCGACGCAACACTAATAAAGACCATTGCAATAGAAGATTTTCCTATTTTGCCTGTATGGATTGGAATCTTCAGAAAATGACCAAAAAACTAAAATGCGAATACCAAAAAATTATTGTGTATCTCATTGTTCATGGTTTTAACCCTATTGAAATAGGCATTTAATAAATAAAAAATTAGTTCTACTTTAACCCATTAGGCACCAGAGTGTTCATACGATTCATAATCGAGTTTTTTTGCTTCCAAGTTATCAAACAACCGATCAAGGAATTCCTGATTTGTATCCATTTTACGTGGCAAATAGAACTGAAAACAAAGTTTAATCTCCCTGTATGTAAAGAATTGGTGGACAAGTTTCTCGAGTTCCAGTCTGTGGTTCATCAAAAGAACTAGCAAAAGCAGGATCATGACCATATAGTGAACCCATGCTTGATATTTCCTCTCTTGATAGTATGTAAGTTCAATTAGTAAGTGCAAAGATTAGGATAAATATGTGGAGCTATTTCCACATATTTATCCTAATCTTTGCACTTACTAATTGAACTTACACCCTGCTTTCTATTGAAAATAAAACCGATATAGAGGAATTATTTGACCAATGGAGGACCAACTCTGAGGAAGTTAAAATCAGCTATGTAAATAAAATAGGTTCTTTTGATTCTTGAATGGGTGATGCGTTAAAATACGGGTTCAATTTTATCATTCAAAAAGATCAAAAAATGCAAGACTTATTTACTCAAGCACTCGGCATGTATTCCCCGTGGTTGGTCAAGGATGTTGAATTTAACGACAAACAACTCAACAGCTATATTGACTTCAAACGTGGAACGCGCTTGGTTGATGGTAGCGATGACACCAAAGCCTATAGTGCCTATGACACCAAGATGAAAAAATATCGTCATATGAATTTCTTTGAGCATGAATGCCATCTGCATGTTCGGGTTCCTCGCATTAAGCGAGACAATGGTAAAGTGCGGCTGATTCTGCCACCGTGGGCAGGTCAGTTAAATGGTGTTAGCACCTTGTTTGAGGCTTTTATTATCAAGTTTTGTAAGCACCTGCCGGTACACCATGTTTGCCAGCTGATGAACATATCAGACTATAAGGTTTGGAAATTACTGGATATTTATGTTGACAAAGCCAAGCTCAGTGAGGATTTAAGCGGTATAGATACCTTCGGCATGGATGAAACTGCCACGGCCAAGGGACATGATTATATAACGCTATTTGTTGATTTATACAAAAAAGCACTGGTGCATCTCAGTGATGGCAAAAGCAATCAAACGGTTGTTGACTTTGTCGCTGTTTCAGAAGAACAAAAGGGCAACAAAGAACAAGTTAAATCAGTGAGTTGCGATATGTCGCCGGCGTTTATTAAAGGGCTTAAAGAAAACCTGCCGAATGCCCAAATTACGTTTGACAAGTTTCACATTATAAAAATTATCAATGAAGGGGTTGATAAGGTGAGAAGAGCGGAGGCGAAAGAGAATCCAATTCTTAAAGGTACACGGTATTTATTCCTCAAAAACGAACAACCCCTCAGCGAGAAACAACAACAGAAAAAAGCAAAATTAGAGCTGGCAGATCTTAACCTTAAATCCTTTGAGGCAATGAGAATGCGCGAAACTTTCTAACAAATCTATCAAGCCAAAACCGTGGCAGATTTTGAGCAATTATTAAGCAAATGGTACAACTGGGTCAGTCAATGCAATTTACCCGCCATGGTTGAAACAAGCAAAACCATTAAAAACCATTGGCAAGGCGTTGTGCAATGGAAATTAAGCAGCATCAATAACGGTATTTTAGAAGGCTTAAATTCGATCATTCAAGCCACAAAAAGAAAAGCCAGAGGTTATGGCAAACAACATTTTAAGACCATGGCTTATTTGCTGGCTGGCAAGTTAGATTTGCATAAAATTAATGTGGAATCTACCCACTTGCTTCTAACAAGAACCAAAAAATTGGTGCTGGAAACCATATTTTCATAACTTATGGCAGGTCAAACAAAAACAGGAAAAGCGTTCGAATACGCGTTACTCTATGAATTTTTCGTGAAATTAAAAGTAGTTACAAAGGTAGCTATTACTAAAAATGAACCGTATGGGACTGCTAAAAATTGTTTTGAATCTTTTGATGACGATGAGCAACAGATTTACAGGATAACAGCAAGTTCTGCTATTAATTTCTTAATGGATATTGAACCAAGACTTAAATTTGGCATCAACGATAAAGACATCTTACAATTAGAGATTGTTAGTGACCAAGCTGGTCAAGCAGGAGATGTCCGAGATGTTTTAACAATACGTTCGCTACAAAAATGGGAGATTGGTATCTCTGCGAAAAATAATCACAAAGCTGTAAAACATTCAAGGTTATCTCAAAAGATAAATTTTGGCGAAAAGTGGTTAGGAGTTTCTTGTTCAAGTAAATACTTTCAAGAAATCAAACCGATTTTCGATATGCTTTCCGAATTACGCTCAAAGGATAAATCTACTTTGTGGACATCCATCGCAAGGGTACACGAAATTGTGTATATACCAATTTTAGATGCTTTTAGAAAAGAACTGATGAAACTTGATAAAGAGAATCCAAATCTTGTTGCTGATAATCCTCATTACTTAAATACTTTTAATAACGTTTTTTATAATTAAATTGTTATAACTTCGATGTTGAGTCGTGACAAATCGGCTTTAGCCGATCAACCGGACTTTCAGTCCGTACTTTTAACCCACCGTCTTTGGACGGTGGTCGTTGAGTGATATAAATCAATGTGGTTAGATGTTTTTAAGAGCTGACTAAATAGTCGTTCCTTAAAAACTCATTTTCAATAGAATTTGTATTCTACTTTGATGGAAAGTGGTTAATTCAAATAGGCACCTCAGATTTACTACCCATTTTGTATAGAGCCAAAGAGCATTTACTCTTAACCTGAACCCGATTTAGAAAATGGCTAATTGGCTAGTATTTACAGGATCATATTTAATTGCAGGTTTTTTAGGGAAGAAAGAATAGGCAATTAGACCAGAGATTAGGTTGGCAATAAAGTTGGTGAATGACCTGTGTCTGGAATGTTCTATTTGACAAATGTTTTTTAGTTCATCATTTACTGTTTCTATAACCGACCTTTTTCTGAGCACGATTTTGTCTTTGAGTTCCATCAGCGTATTCTTCATATTATTGCGAATACTAGTGATCAAATGAAGGCCATCCATAAAAAGCACTTGTGTTAGTTTTTGAGAGATATACCCTGTGTCTGCATACAACTTTCCCTTTAGGGCTTTGATGAAAAATGGGATTTTTAAAGGTTCTCGATCATCAATATTGCCAGGGGAGATCACAAAATTGAGAAGTTCCCCTTTGTCATTAATGACTATATGTAGCTTAACCCCAAAGAAATAACCCATTGTAGATTTGCCTACTTGGGTCAATCCTACAAAAACCTTATTCCTTTTTATCCTCTTGTTTTTACATACCCGAATTGGAGTTGAATCAATAAAGGAAATACCAGTACCATCACCCATACAAGAAGTTTTTAGAAATAGAGACCTAGGTAAGGTTGCACCTTGCATCAATTCCAAAAACCTACTTATAGGGTACTGTTTCACCGAATAAATGGTTCATATGTTTTTGGACATAATGAATATAAAAGTGTTTCATATTGCTGAACCCTCCAGAGTGGAACCTAATCATGCTAGTGATTACTTCGCTACAGCTCTTCTTGGGCTTTCTATTAGGTTTGTTGCCTACAAGATGCTTTTGGATAGATTTTTCTAATTCCAGACAGCATTCATCAACAAAATAGAAAAATTCAGTAACTTTATTGTCAGATAAGACCATGTGTTTTATGTGTATATATCTGAATTTCAGATACTTAAATATAAACACATACACTGGTTTTATCTATTCCTAATTCCTGTTTATCTCTCTTTAATTGAACTATTTATTAATCGGGTTCAGGTATGAGGGAACATACATTTTACTAATTTAGATTCGATGCGGAAATTTTTACTCTTATTGTTGCTCACATCACCTGTCGTGATGCAGGGATGGGGTTTTTTTGCTCATCAGAAAATAAATAGACTGGCAATCTTCACCTTACCTCCTGAGATGATTGGTTTCTACAGACAGAATATCCAGTATATCACAGAAAAATCCCTTATTCCAGACAAAAGACGGTATGTTGTCAAGAATGAAGCTCCAAGGCATTATATTGACATAGATGTTTACGGAGATTCTGCAGTATACCTGATGCCTCGGTATTGGAAAGAGGCGGTACTAGCGTATTCGGAAGATACTTTGAATGCTTATGGGATAGTACCTTACCATATTAACAGCGTAAGCAATTGGCTTATAAGTGCCTTTAAAAACGGGGATACAGATCAAATTTGTAGACTTTCGGCAGATATCGGGCATTACATAGCGGATGCTAATGTGCCACTTCATACTACAGAGAATTACAATGGACAGCTCACGAGACAATGGGGAATTCATGGATTTTGGGAATCCCGCTTACCTGAATTATTTTTTAGTGATTATGATCTATTGACAGGCAAGGCGGAGTATGTGGAAAACCTTCAGCTTTATGCGTGGGACGCTGTAGTGCAGTCACACGAAGCATTGGACTCAGTTCTTTTTTTTGAAAAGGAACTTACCTTGAAATACCGTGAATCCAAAAAATATGGGTACGAAGAAAGGGGAAACTCAACAGTAAGAACTTATTCTTATCATTTTTCTCGGGATTATCACAAAAAACTTAATGGGATGGTCGAACGCAGAATGCGGGCATCCATAAAAATGGTAGGGGATTTCTGGATGAGTTGCTGGGTAAAAGCGGGTCAACCAAATTTTGACGGATTAATGAAAAACCCCACTAGCCTAGAAGATTCTGTGTATGAGGAAACTCCTAACCTAAATTTCAGGAATCACGAATCTGGATTAGGTGACGGGAAGTGACACCTAGACTTTATATCAATAGCTGTAAAAGTTCCTCACGATTTTTAAGATATTCTCCCAAAAAGCCTCTTTCATTCATTTTTCTCATTAGGAGTCTGTCGAACTTTCAATAGCTAGGAGCGTAAAAAGATTAATTGAAGTAGGCATTTAATAAATAAAAGATTAGTCTATTAAAACAGTTTCATTTTTTTGATTAAATGATTGATTTACAGTAACTTAGTAAAGTTATTAAAGTTGGAGTAAAAATCAAATTATGTAGAAAAAGTATGAAAGCCTAACTCTTTTTGAGTTTCAGAAGAATTTTCCTGATAACGACAGTTGTCAAAACTTCCTGGCCGAAATGAAATGGCCCAATAGATTTAAATGTGAAAGGTGCCAAAACAACACGTATTGTAGCGGGAAATTATTCCATACTCGGCAATGCACAAAATGTAGATACCAAGCTACCCCCACAAGTGGCACTCTTTTCCACAAAGTAAAATTCCCAATGTTAAAAGCTTTTTATATCCTAATACTACATGAGTACAAATACACAAAGGATTGCATCAACAGAGCTAAGCAGAAAACTGGGGCTACGGCAAAAAACCTGTTGGCTGTTTGAGCAAAAGGTAATGAAAGCAATGGTTAGCAGTGGAAAATACCCGCTAATGGGTAAAGTAGAAGTCGATGAGACCGTTGTAGGGCAACAGGAAGAAGGCGTTGTAGGACGCCAAAATAACCGAAAAAAGCAGGTTGTACTGGCTAATTGAGAAGAAAGGGAAAGGAGTGAGCAGGATGTATGCCAGAGAGATTGACAATGCTGGCTCCAAGCAATTGAAGTCCTTCTTCCAGAATCATATATCAACTCAGGCTACCATCAAAACCGATAAGTGGAGGGGTTACATCCCCCTGAAAGGAAAATACCCTTAGTTAATCCAAATCGAGAATGGGAAGAAAGGTAAGAATTTCCCAGAACAATTATGATGTTCAAGACATGGCTTAGAGGTATCCACCATTCAGTCGATAACCTTCAGGCATATATCGACTAATATTGCTATCGGTTCAAGCGCAGTCAAATGAAAGGAGAAATATTCGATAACCTGCTAACTAAAATGGTGGACCATCAGCCATGCCCTTACAAGTGCATTCGTATTTATTAAATGCCTACTTCAATTCATTTTTTTATTAAATGATTGATTTACAGTAACTTAGTAAAATTATTAAAGGTAGAGTAAAAATCAGATTATGGAGAATAAGTATGAAAGCCTAACTCTTTTTTTAGTTTCAGAAGAAATTTCCTGATAATGACAGTTGTCACAACTTCCTAGCCGAAATGAAATGGCCAGATGGATTTAAATGTGAAAGGTGCCAAAACAGCAAGTATTGCGGAGGGAAATTATTCCATACCCGGCAATGCACAAAATGTAGGTACCAAGCTACCCCCACAAGTGGCACGCTTTTCCACAAAGTAAAATTCCCAATGTTAAAAGCTTTTTATATCCTATACTACATGAGTACAAATACACAAAGGATTGCATCAACAGAACTAAGCAGAAAACTGGGGCTACGGCAAAAAACCTGTTGGCTGTTTCAGCAAAAGGAAATGAAGGCAATGGTTAGCAGTGGGCAATACCCGCTAATGGGTAAAGTAGAAGTTGATGAGACCGTTGTAGGGCAACAGGAAGAAGGCGTTGTAGGACGCCAAAATAATCGAAAAAAGCAGGTTGTACTGGCTATTGAGAAGAAAGGGAAAGGAGTGAGCAGGATGTATGCCAGAGTGATTGACAATGCTGGATCCAAGCAACTGAAATCCTTCTTCCATGATCATATATCAACTCAGGCTACCATCACAACCGATAAGTGGAGGGGCTACATCCCCCTGAAAGAAAAATACCCTTAGTTAATCCAAATAGAGAGTGGGAAGAAAGGTAAGAATTTCCCAGAACAATTATGATGTTCAAGGCATGGCTTAGAGGTATCCACCATTCAGTCGATAACCTTCAGGCATATATCGACTAATATTGCTATCGGTTCAACCGAAGCCAGATGAAAGGGGAAATATTCGATAACCTGCTAACTAAAATGGTGACCCATCAACCATGCCCGTACAAGTGCATTCGTATTTATTAAATGCCTACTTCAATAAATTAAACTATTTTTTGTTTGGATTAGGCAAAAAATAAAGGACACCACTAGTAACTGGATTTTTTTTCGTGAGTGCAAGGAAGTCTCGCACGGAAAACCGCAATGTATACAGCATACATGAGGATTTGAGTACGGGACTGACACCAAAATCACGGAAAAAGGCAGTTAATAGCGGTGTCCTAAAGCATAGCCATAGCTACGGTGCTATTTTTTAACGACATACAAGCAGAAAAAAACGATCTATAGGTGATATTTTGTGGTCAATTTGGTATTAGTTGGCAATAAGTTTATACCTTTGGTGCCATTATCTAACCTAAAAGACCAATGAAAACGATTACCCAATCACTCAAAACAACACTTATGACTGACAAAAAGTCATATAATAGCCCTACCCCCCCCCCCCCCCCCCCCCTGCCATTATGGCTGATTATAGCCAATCTTTATAATTACAAAAACACCCTATTTCTTCTTATTTTAAGCTTGGCTTTTTCTCTGCCAGTAAATGCTCAAGGTGCTGACCCAACAGACCTTTGTTCACGAACCATGGCGGTTAAGAACGCTATCATCGCTAAGGTGAGCGGAAAAGCCAGTTGTCAAGACATTACTGTAGCAGATTTGGCGGGAATTGCTGATTTAGCATTTGCCTCTATTCCTAATTCGCCTGTTAATCTAGCAGGTAGCAACCTAAAGAGTGGCGATTTTGCTGGCTTAACTGGACTAACAAATATCGTTTTGAGATTCAGCAAATTGACGGTCCTACCCGTTGATATATTCTCTGGGCTATCTGCCTTAACGACACTAAGGTTAGACAACAACCAATTATCCACCTTGCCATCTGGGCTTTTCGCAGGCTTAACCAGTTTGACAACCCTTGATTTATCGAGTAACCCACTGACATCGCTACCCACTGGTATTTTTGACGATTTACCATCAACAGCAACTAAGACCCTACCCAATGGAGTTACTATTAACGTCGCAGTCCCAATAACCGTAGGTACGATTGATAATATTACTGACCTCGTAGCAAATGGTAACACGCAAACTGTAGATGTGGCGGGTAAATTTAGCGACATAGACGATTTGACCTTTACCGTAATGTCTAATGATATTAACATCGCAACCGTTGGGGTTGCTAATGGTAATGAAGTTACCGTTACGCCATTAGCCGTAGGAGGAACTACAACCATCACCGTAACTGCCACCGATACAGCAGGGCAATCCGTTACACAAACGTTTACGGTAACTGTCAATGCAACTCCAACAACCGTAGGCACGATTGACAACATTACCGACCTCGTGCTAAATGGTAGTCCTCGAAATGTAGATGTGGCTAGTAACTTTAGTGACTTAGACACGTTAACGTTTACAGCAGTATCTAGTAGTACCGCCATCGCAACGGTTACAGTGATGGGTAGTGTAGTTAGCATTACGCCCGTAGCCACAGGGACAGCAACCATTTCCGTCACTGCCACCGACACAGCGGGTCAAACCGTTGAACAGACTTTCTCAGTCTCCGTCGTTACCAACCCAGCCCCAACAGCCACAGGTACGATGGACAACATGACTGACCTTGTGGCAAATGGTAGTCCTCGTGTTGTGGATGTAGCGACTAAATTTAGCGACCAAAACGATACGTTGACGTTTACAGCAACGTCCGATAATACCGACATCGCAACCATTACAGTAATGGATAGCATAGTGACCATTACGCCAGTAGCCGCTGGCACCACAACCATCACCGTCACTGCCACCGACATAGCGGGTCAAACGGCTAAACAAACGTTCTCAGTCTCCGTTACCAATCCTGTCCCAACGACCGTAGGCACGATTGCCGACATCACTGACCTAGTAGCAAATGGTACTCCTCAAGCGGTTAATGTGACGGGTAACTTTAGCGACCCAAACGACACGTTGACCTTTACTGCAACGTCCGATGATACCGCCATCGCAACGGTTACAGTGATGGATAGTGTAGTTACCGTAACACCCGTAGCCGCTGGCACCACAACCATCACCGTCACTGCCACCGATATAGCGAGTCAAACTGCTGAACAGACGTTCTCAGTCACCGTTACCAACCCTGCCCCAACAACCGTAGGCACGATGGACGATATTACTGACCTCGTGGAAAATGATAGTCCTCGCAATGTAGATGTGGCGACTAACTTTAGCGACCCAAACGACACGTTGACGTTTTCTGCAACGTCCGATGATACCGCCATCGCAACGGTTGCAGTGATGGATAGCATAGTTACCGTAACTCCAGTAGCCGTAGGCACAGCAACCATCACCGTCACTGCCACCGACATAGCGGGTCAAACTGCTGAACAAACGTTCTCAGTCTCCGTGCAGGCTGATGATGTTACCACAGGAACTGCTGGCGTGAAGAAAATAGACGTTTCCGTCTCCCCCAATCCAATAAAAGATGGAGATCGAGTAACAATTACCGTTGCTGACGATGGGGTGTACCGCTTGTTCGGAATCTCAGGGGAATTTCTTACTAAAGGGACCTTAACCAAGGGAGATAACGCGGTGGCATTTCCGTTTTTAACTAAAGGAATCTATCTGTTAAAGATACAAACAAAACACGGTCGCGTGACGAGGAAAGTGGTTAAAAACTAGCACCGTAGCGATGGCTACGGTGCTAGTTTTTAACGAAATGTGAGCAAAAAAGAAATGATTTATATGTGATATGTTGTAGTCAGTTTGGTATTACCTAAAATCCGCAGTCCACTAGATTTTCAGATAAAAAGAGTTGCTAAAGGATAATAATGTCAGTTCCTATCTAATCGACCAGGTATATAGGGCTGGTTAGTCGGCATTTTGACCAGAACTAAAGGGTGCAGTAGGTCTTCACTGGTAAAATTGAGGTCTTTCAGACAGACCTTTCCTGAGAAAAGAAGTATTACGAAAGAATGTTGGATGTTTTAATCAAACAGTTAGGTGAGCAGTCGGCTGTAGTCTTTGTGTGTATATAGTTTAAGCACATGCTACCTTCCCGTCTTGATCCATTTGGTAGCCACGGAGATAAATCGGAAGATAAATTTCTTCAATCGGAAGTTTTCCTTAATCCAGGATACTTTTCTGGCAAAAGTAGCCAACATAACCTGGTATATATTGGCATATAGCGCAGTGATGATCATAAAGGCGGTATTTTCATTAAGGAATGAACAGGGAAGCTTAGACCAGCCAAAATCATTGTTCATTGTATCGAAGGTTCGTTCAGCATTTCCTCTTTGGTTATAAAAAGAGACAATTTGCTGGTTGTCCCATTTGACATCATTGGTGAGGATAGCTCGATAAGTGAAGGCATCCCCAGTGAATAATCCAGTCTGCCCATCTCTGCGTTTAATCCGACTTACTACCAATCGGTAGGGTTTTTTCCCATCAAAGGGACGGTAATCCGTTAGCTGTGTCACTTCCATTTCTTGTACTCCAAGACGGACTTTCTGCCAGGCTTCTGCCCGAATCTGGCTAATTTGCTGTTCCATAGTGGCGCAACGCACAGCTCGGATGTAAAAGTGCTGACTCGGTCCCTCCACAAGACTAATTACCTTTTGTTGGTAGGAAGCCGAATCTGCCCGAAAGTGCTTGATGCAGATGCCCTGCTGATCTAGTAAAGAAAATGCCCTAGTCAGGGTTTCTTCTTGTTGGTATTTGGCATTACGTCCTTCGATGTAAACAATGTTTTTTCCGATACTGGCCACACCTGGCTGGTAACCTTCACACTTTTTATAGGTGCTCCGTGCATCATATTTCTCGGTGGCGATTACCTGATTATCATAATCTAATGTATGCTCCTGTTTGGTGTTAAGCTGATTGGTTTTGCTCAAGGCTTTCAGTAATCATTGGTTTAAGCCCAGGTTGATATTGAACTGATGGGGTATCCCTCCCGAACTGGTCATTTCCTCTGTAGGGGTGGTCAGTTCTTTTATGACTCCCAAAAGGGTATCGGCACTACACACCGATAACCCCCGAACTTTCTTCAGATGTTCTTCCAAGTGTTCTTGAATGTCCTCAGTACAATCTCCACCATGAAGGAAAATAGCCAAATGATTCATCAAAATCTCCGAGTAATCGAACCCTCTATAGTTGACCCGGCTACCCAAATGATCATCCATTAGCTTTGGAATACCGATAGCCTTAAGAAACTTGTAGCAAAAATTAAACCCGCCAAAAGGGGTGATTTTTTTATCAGATATTGTTACTTTCATTCCCGCTTACTTGATTGGTTACGCACTCAAATAAGTGAAAAAAATCGAGCCAGAAAAGCTTATTACAAACTATTTTAAGCCTATTCTGGCTCTTTTTCGTTTTACACCTGCGGATTTGAGGGACTACTAAACATTTCAGCCTCCGTTATGCGGGAGCTTTCTTGTCATATTATGGGGTCTGATCCAACTAAAGATGATTGAAGTAATCCGAAAAATTGATGAGAGATGGTGTATAAATGATCTGGGCTACCAAACAGAGACTATTCCACAAAAACAGATGATAAATCAGTGGAGACAAGAGATCAGAACCTAGCACATACAAAGACTGTTGCAATAGAAGATTGTTTATGATCAGTACTATCAAGCTGATTTATTTATAGGATTTAAGATCGTTGCACTTATCATGTGAATTCGAAGGTACCCTTCGGAACGCTGTGCTGTTGCCCTGAAAAAATACCCAAATGTAAAACTTGCACTGCTTGCTGAAAGTAACTTGTCCTAGATAGACAATGCAGACTTCCTTTAGGACACATTGGGAGTCTACGCATCCAGTTTCAAGTATTCTCCAATTATTAAATTACCTTCGCGAGGACTACTTCAGCATTAAACTTTAAGGAAAATGGGATAGACGTAGCACCATGGGCTGTAAATGACACGGATGATATAAAAATGGTTGATTAGGGAGTTGAGGATATTGTCACTGGCTAGCATCGTCGGGTGGGAGCGTTTGTAAAGCACAATAAATGACTAAAAAGTATGACGTATGTGCCATAGGTAATGCCTTGGTAGACTATGAGATTGAAGTGGAAAACGATTTTTTTTCTACTAACAATATCGAGAAAGGAGTCATGACATTGGTTGACAAAGAAAAACAAGACGAATTGGTGGGATCAGTACAAGGTAATATAAAAAAAAAGCAAGGAGGAGGCTCGGCTGCCAATACCATCTTTGGGTTGAGTCAACTGGGAGGAAGTGGTTTTTACACCTGTAAAGTTGCCGATGATGAAGATGGAAGATTTTTTGTGCAAGACCTGAAAAACAATGGCATAGACTCCAACCTCAACAGAGATGAATTGCATGATGGAATTACTGGTAAGTGCTTGGTGATGATCACACCAGATGCAGAGCGTACAATGAATACATTTTTAGGGATAACCACTGATTTTGCTAAAAAAGAAGTCAGAACAGATGCAATTATTAATTCTAACTACCTGTTTATGGAAGGATTTTTGGTCTCTTCTGAAACTGGATTAGACGCAATGAAAGAATCAAAAAAAATTGCTCAGGAGAATTCAGTCAAAGTGAGCTTGACGTTCTCTGATCCGTCCATGGTGAAGTACTTTAGATGTCAAATGACTGATATCGTGGGCTCTGGGATAGATTTGCTTTTTTGTAACATAGAAGAAGCAAAATTATTTACAGAACTTGAAGATTTAGAAGCAATTAAAGACGCATTGAAGAAAATTACCAGTCAGTTTGTTGTAACATTTGGTAAAAAAGGAGCACTGGCTTTCGATGGAGAAAATTTCATTGAAGTGAAACCATATCTGGCGAAAGCCGTTGACTCTACGGGTGCAGGAGACATGTTTGCAGGTGCTTTTCTCTATGCCGTTAACCGAGGACAATCGTTTGCTGAAGCGGGAAAATTAGCTAGCTTGTCCAGTTCTGTGGTAGTTAGTAAATTTGGACCTAGGCTTGATGACAACCATATCCAAGACATTAAAAAGCGTGTATCATGTTAAATCCGGTGAATTGATTGCATTGACTTACCCTTAAATTTTATAATAAAAATGAAACTTAACTTTTATGCTTAAATTATTTGTCCCTGTTGCTTTGATAGTTGCCATGGAATCGTATGCCCAGGGCAGAAGAATAGAATTTGAAGAATATGATCTTTCTAATGGCTTGCATGTGATCCTTCACAAGGACAATTCTATCCCAATTGTTAATGTATCTGTTCTTTACCATGTTGGTTCCAAAAACGAACCTGAAGGGCGGACAGGATTTGCACACTTTTTCGAACATTTAATGTTTGAAGGATCTCCAAACATCGACAGAGGTTCTTTTTTTAAGATTATACAAGGGGCTGGAGGACAGTTGAATGCGAATACAACATTTGACAGAACATTTTACTACGAAACTCTTCCTTCCCATCAGTTGGAATTAGGACTGTACATGGAATCTGAGCGGATGCTCCATGCAACCATCGATTCGACAGGGATAGCCACCCAAAAAGAAGTGGTAAAAGAAGAAAAAAGGACTGGGTATGACAACCAACCGTATATGTCTTTTCAGGAAAAGATTTTTGAAAAGGCATATAAAGGAACAAATTACTCATGGATACCCATCGGGTCTTTTGAAGACATAGATGCAGCCTCGGATGAAGATTTCAAGGAATTTTTTGAAACGTTTTATGTACCCAATAACGCTACATTATCTGTCGCTGGAGACATTGAAATCGATGAAACGAAAAAAATGATTCAAAAATACTTTGCTGATATTCCGGAAGGGACGAAAGAGATTCCGCGACCTGACATAGTTGCGCCAGATTTAGGTGGGGAAGTAAAAGAAGAAGTTTTTGACAATGTACAACTTCCTGGAGTATTTCAGGCATACAGGATGGCCGAACAGGGGTCAGATGATTATTATGCAATGCAAATGCTCACTACGCTTCTGTCGGAAGGGCAAAGCTCTAGGTTTCAAAAAGAAATTGTAGATAATCAACAATTAGCAGCGTTTGTACAATCATTTCCTTTCGCACTTGAAGATGGTGGATTATTTATTTCGTTGGGACTGGTGAATATTGGGAAAACGCCCGAAGAATTAGAAAAATCAATGGACGCTGAAATCAACAAGGTAAAAACTGAGCCAATTGATGATAAAGAATTTCAGAAACTACGAAATCAGGTTGAACAATATTTCGTCTCATCAAATAGCACGATGAGAGGAATTGCCGAAAGTCTCGCAGATTATTACGTCTACTTTGGAGATGCTAACCTGATAAATAGCGAAATCGACAGGTACATGGCTGTAACAAAAGAGGACATTCAAAGAGTGGCGAAGAAATACCTTATGCCTGAAAACAGAGTAACTCTTTACTATTTACCGAAATCCGCACAACAGAAACCAGAAGGTGAAGGAGTAAACAACGATCAATAAGTTATAAAAGACAAGAAAATGAATATCAAAAATATATTATCACTCATTTTAGGAAGTTGTGCCTATGTTTCATTCGCACAGATAGATAGAAGTAAACTCCCTGAACCCGCTACCCCCAGACCAATAGAAATTGGAGAATATGAGACTTTTGAGCTGAAAAATGGTCTTCAAATTTTCGTCGTAGAAAATCACAAGCTCCCTAGGGTAAGCTACAACCTGTTGGTGGACAGGGAACCTCTCTTGGAAGGAGATAAAGCAGGATACTTGGAAATGGTGGGACCCATGCTACGAAGAGGCACAGAAACAAGAACAAAAGAGCAGTTAGATGAGGAGATAGACTTTATAGGAGCATCTCTTAATGCAAGATCAACTGGTCTATTTGCATCAGGACTCTCCAAATACAGCGAAAAGATTATGGAATTAATGACCGATGTAATCTTCAACCCTGTCTTTCCTGAAGATGAACTGGAAAAAATAAGAACCCAGACTCTTTCGGGACTAGCGGCAAATAAAGAAAGCCCTGGCGCAATCGCTTCCAATCTCAATCAAAAGCTGGTCTACGGACCAGATCATCCATATGGAGAAATTCAGACCGAAGAGACGACAAATAATATTTCAATTGATGATCTGAAGAACTACCATGCGAACTTCTTTAAGCCGAATATCTCTTATTTAGCTATTGTAGGTGATGTGAATCCAAAAGAGACAAGAAAAATGGTCAAGAAATATTTCGGAAGCTGGGAAAATGGAGAAGTGAAAGCCCCAACGTATACAACGCCAAAGGCACCAAACGAAAATGTGGTAGGACTGGTAAATAGGTCCAACTCCGTTCAGTCGTCTGTAAGTATTACCTATCCAGTAGAGCTACCAATAGGATCTGATGATGAAATTAAAGTCCAGGTGATGAATCAAATACTTGGTGGATCCTTTTCAGGGAAATTGAATATGAACTTAAGAGAAGACAAAGGGTATACCTATGGTAGCAGGTCATCTCTGTCATCAGACGAATTAGTGTCAAAGTTTAGTGCGAATGCGGATGTCAGGAACGAGGTAACAGATAGTGCCATTGTTCAGATTTTTTACGAACTGGAACAGATGAGGAATGGAGAAATGACAGGTGAAGAATTGGAACTGGCTAAAAACTCAATTGCTGGCAGTTTTTCTAGGTCATTGGAACAACCGCAAACAGTCGCAAGTTTTGCTTTAAATACTGCGATCTACTCTTTCCCAGAAGACTACTATGCTACTTACATCCAAAAAGTGCAGGCGGTTACTGAAGCGGATGTTCAGGCGATGGCACTAAAGTATTTGAAACCAGAAAATGCGTACATCAATGTAGTGGGAAAAGCGAGTGAGACAGGAGAAAAACTTAAACGATTTGGAAAAATAAAATACTACGACACGTATGGCAACGAGATAGACCCATCCATGGCTAAACTGCCCGATGGTGTGACAGCAGAGTTGGTATTTGACAAGTACTTGGAAGCAATAGGGGGAAAAGATGCCTTGGATGAACTCCATAGTGTGGAAATGAAAATGGAAGCTTCCTTCATGGGTCAAACGATGAAAATGGAAGTAAGTAAGCTGGCTCCCAACATGTCTCTGCTAGAAGTTAGAGCTGGGGGAAATGTCATACAGAAACAAGTTTTTGATGGAGAAAAAGGAAAAGCATCAGGTATGCAGGGTGAAAAAATGATTGAAGGGGAAGAAGCGAGAGATATGGCAATTAGTTCGGTCATTATTGAAGAGATAGCATACCTTGAAAAAAATGTTGAGTCTACATTGGTTTCGGCAGAGAATATCAATGGAAAAGACACCTACGGCATAGAGATCAAATTGCCTTCTGGTAGTATTTCAATACGCTATTATGATGTGGAAAGCGGACTTTTAGTGCGGGCTTCAAATACCTTAGAAACACCCCAAGGTAAAGTGACGTTATCCACAGACTTTGATGAATATAAGGAGTTTAATGGCATAATGTTCCCGACGGAGATAAAACAACCACTTAGCCCCCAGGTGAAACTTGATGTTTCTGTATCTGAGATTTTGGTGAATCGAGGGTTGTCTGCTGATACATTTAAGGTAGAGTAGGATACTGGAGGAATATTTTTTACAAAATTTGCATGGAGGGCGAGGATTTTTCTACCTTTGCCCTCTGTTTTTAGGGACGAAAGAAACCAGTTATGAAAAGAACATTCCAACCTTCAGTAAGAAAAAAGAAAAACAAGCACGGATTCAGAAAGAGAATGGAAAGCGTGAACGGACAGTCGATACTCTCAAGAAGAAGGGTCAAAGGGCGCAAAAATCTTACTGTTTCTGACAGTATTCACAAGAAATAATTAACCGGCCTATGGGCCATTCAAAATATCTTTTCCCCAAAAGAGAAAAACTTACAGGCAAGAAAAACATAGAGAAGCTGTTCAGTACAGGTTCCTGCTTTCATCTGAGTGCTTTTCGAGTTCGTTATTTAAGTACCACTGAAGAAAAGTGTCATAGAATATTAGTTTCTGTCCCAAAGAAGAACTTTAAACGAGCCGTCGATAGAAATTTACTAAAGAGAAGAATCCGAGAAGCGTACCGTTTAAATAAACAAAGACTGTATCGAAATGATCAGAAAGAGTTTTGTTATATCGCTTTCGTTTATCTTTCACAGAATATTTCGACCTTTCATGAAATTCAAGATCAACTAATTAAGTGCCTTAAACGTTTGAATACCTGTAGATACAAATAATGAGATTTATATACTTACTGCCACAGATTTCATAAAAAAATTAAAAATAACTCCTTAAATAACTTTAGACAGAATGAGGGTAATTGTAGAATAAATACAGTAGATAGGATTAATTCATTATGTGTTAAGACTATTGGAAAGGGAGTAAGCTATAAAAAATCGATAGGTAAGTAATGAAAACAGAAGTACCTAAAAAGTCTTTAAATAATAACTTACATAAAGCAAAAAAACTAAAAAAGGACGAGTTTTATACTCAACTTTCTGATATTGAAAAAGAACTAAAAAATTACAAAAAACACTTTAAAAATAAAGTTGTTTACTGCAATTGCGATGATCCATTTGAAAGTAATTTTTTTAAATATTTTGCTTTTAATTTTAATTCACTCGGGCTTAAAAAACTTATTGCTACAAGTTATATAGGTTCTCCTATTGTTGGAGGTCAGCTTTCATTATTTGAGATAAAGGGATTAAGTACTAAAAATAAAAAAGAGCCATTCAAGATTGAAATTAATGAAGTAAAAGATTTTAATCACGATGGAGCTGTTGATTTAGCTGATGTGGAGCGGTTGTTAAAAGATAATGCAAATATTGCTACACCGCTTTTAGGTGGTGGTGATTTTAGAAACGAAGAATCTACAGAAATTTTAAAAGAGGTTGATCTCATCGTGACCAATCCGCCATTTTCTCTGTTTCGTGAGTATGTGGCACAGTTAATGGAGCATAAAAAGAAATTTGTAATAATCGGACACCAAAATGCAATTACCTATAAAGAAATTTTTAAACTGATCAAAGAAAACAAAATATGGCTTGGTCATGGTTTCAAAGGTGGTGCCACTCATTTTATCAACAAACACTATGAAGATTACGCTTCCGCTGGAGATCATAAACAAGGTATGATTAGAGTTTCAGGTGTTGTTTGGGTTACCAATTTATACACTACAAAGCGACACGAAGATTTAATATTTTACAAAAAATACGTTCCCGATGAATATCAGAAATATGATAATTACGACGCAATCAATGTGAATAAAGTAGCTGACATACCTATGGATTATGATGGCGTAATGGGCGTACCTATTACTTTTATCGACAAATTTAATCCTGATCAGTTCGAGATCATTGGACTTATCGCCGGTAATATCAAAGGAATGGCAGGGATTGTTTCATCGAGTGGGAAAGACGGTCCATACATTGATGGTAAATTGAAATATGGTCGTATTTTAATCAGAAATCGAACATCTAAAAAGAAATCCTAGCTGATGAAAATTGAACTCAAAGAAATAACCGTTAGCCAGCTAACAGACGGTGATGAAGACAATCAAGAAAGTGGCGTTATTGGCTATGGTGGAAAATTAGATATACGCCCACCATACCAGCGAGAGTTTATTTACAAGGACAAACAACGCGATGCCGTCATTGACACGATACAAAGGGCTTCCCGTTAAACGTAATGTACTGGGCACGAATGAATTTACATTCAGATTAAATGTAAGAATACATGCGCTAGATTAGGATGCAGTTTTTGACTCGTGGCTTGTTTGGTAAAACACTAACTTACATAAGGAACTGATAAAGTAATGGCTTCAACCTCGCTCAATAGTAATTTACACAACGCAAAAAACTCAAAAAAGGACGAGTTTTATACTCAGCTTTCCGACATTGAAAGAGAGCTAAAACATTACACAAAGCTCTTTACAGACAAAGTTGTTTATTGCAATTGCGATGACCCAAGAATAAGTAGCTTCTTTCATTATTTTTCATACAATTTTGAAAAGTTGGGGCTTAAAAAATTAATTACAACCTGTTACAAAAATCAAAATAGAGATTTGTTTAGTCAAAATGACCGCGAACAAGCGATTTACCTTGAATATGATGGTGACAAGAATGGTAATAATGTCCCAGACCCAGAGGAAATTGGTATTATTCATTTGAAAGGCGATGGCGATTTTAGAAGCGAAGAGAGTATAGCACTGTTAAAACAAGCAGACATTGTGGTAACGAATCCGCCTTTTTCTTTGTTCAGAGAATATGTCGATCAACTGATTAAGTATGACAAAAAATTCATAATAATTGGTAGTTTAAATGCCATTACTTATAAAGAAATATTCAAGTTTATAAAAGAAAACAGACTTTGGATAGGTTATGGATTTAAAGGAGGAAATGCTTATTTTCAAACATCTCATCCAAAAAAATTTGCAAAAGGCGTATATAACGAAGAAACGGGTCTTGTAAAGTTTCGGAATGTTGTTTGGTTTACAAATCTTGACATTTCAAAACGACACGAAGATTTGATACTCTACAAAAAATACGTTCCCGATGAATATCCACAATATGACAACTATGATGCAATCAATGTGAATAAAGTAGCTGACATACCTATGGATTATAAAGGTGTAATGGGTGTACCTATTACTTTTATCGACAAGTACAATCCTAAGCAATTTGAGATAATGGGTAATGAATACGACTTAAATATTGATAGAGGTCGTGGATATATTAATGGCACAAGAAAATACAGCAGAATTTTTATCAAAAATAAAAAACTATGAAAATAGAACTCAAAGAAATTACAGTACGAGAATTAAGCAATGGGTTTAAAGATAACGACGAAAACGGAGTTGTGGGCTACGGTGGTAAACTTGATATTCGCCCACAATACCAAAGAGAATTTATTTACAAGGACAAACAACGAGATGCAGTTATTGATACTGTTACAAAAAATTTTCCTTTGAATGTAATGTATTGGGCAGTTAGAGAAGGTGGAGATTTTGAGATCATTGACGGACAACAAAGAACAATATCAGTTTGTCAGTATGTAGATGGAGTTTTTTCAGTAGAGGGGTTGGCTTTTCATAATCTTCCAAGCGATAAAAGAGAACAAATTTTAAATTATGAGTTAACGATTTACTTTTGTTCTGGAACCGATAGCGAAAAACTAGAATGGTTTAAAATAATTAACATTGCTGGAGAAAAATTATCAGACCAAGAATTACGCAATGCAGTTTATTCTGGTTTGTGGGTTTCTAATGCCAAACGTTATTTTAGTAAAAATGGGTGCGTTGCTTATGGTATTGGAAGTGATTATTTAAACGGTTCACCAATTAGACAAGATTATTTAGAAACCGCCATAAAATGGATTTCTGACGAAAAGATAGAAGATTATATGTCGGAACATCAGCATGATCAAAACGCAAGTGCTTTATGGAGATATTTTCAAGATGTAATTAGTTGGGTTGAGGGCACCTTTACAGTAAAAAGAGTAAAGTTTATGAAAGGTGTTGATTGGGGTACTTTGTATAATGAATTTAAAGATGTAGTTTACGACACCAAAGCGATAGAAGAAGAAACTGATAAATTAACTAAAGATGAGGATGTAACAAAAAATAGTGGCATTTATCCATACATCCTAACTCGCGACAAAAAACATCTTTCGATTCGTGCATTTTCTGATGCCCAAAGACAGAAAGTATATGAAAAGCAAAGAGGCATCTGTCCTATTTGTGAAAAGCATTTTGAGGTAAAAGAGATGGAGGCTGACCACATAACACCGTGGCACGAAGGAGGAAAAACTATAGAAGAAAATTGTCAAATGTTATGCAAAGATGATAATAGAAGAAAGTCGGGGAAATAAAAACAAAAACATGAAAAAAACAGAACTGGCTAACTTAAAAAAGCTAGTAACTAAAGTAGGTAATTACACACCAAAAGAAGCACCAAAGAAGCCTAGTAAAGCTCCTACTTCAAAACAATTAAAAAGAAGTGTATTCTTTAAATAAAAAGGATATGGCTATTGAAGTAGATAAGTGAAAATTAAATAATCAGACTTACTGTGTAACGTAAATTTTTTTTTAATTGTGGCAGTAAGTATATAAATCCAAAAATAATGGTTATGCGTAAAAAATTAGTCTTTATTCCGCTTCTTGCTCTCCTGATAACAAGTGTGGCAGCGACGCTTCCAGCGACTGACAGGTATTTCGAGATATTAAAAAATCTTGACATTTTCGCTACTCTTTTCAAAGAGGTGAATACACATTACGTAGATGAGATCAATCCCAGTACACTCATCAAAGAAGGTATTGATGATATGTTGGCATCTCTTGATCCCTACACCAATTATATTGCGGCAGACGATATAGAGACGTACCAGATGCTCACTACGGGCGAGTACTCTGGCATTGGAGCAATTGTTGAAGAGAAGAATGGCGTGAACGTGGTGGTAATGCCCTATGAAGGATTTGCCGCTTATGAAGCAGGACTAAGACCAGGAGACGAAATACATAAAATCGGAGGAATTTCTCTTGAAGAAAAATCCTCAGAAGAAATAAGATTTCTTCTAAAAGGTCAATCCAGATCTAATATCGTTCTGACAATCAAACGATATGGTAGAGATGAGATGTTTGAAGTCATTTTGAAGCGCGAAAAGATTGCAGTTGAAAGTATTCCATACGCAGGCATGGTTACAGATGATATTGGATACGTTAGACTTACGACTTTCACTCAAAATGTCGGTAGACAGGTAGGAGTTAAAACACTTGACCTACTAGAGCAGGGAGCTAATGGGATCATCTTGGACCTTAGAGGAAATCCAGGAGGATTGTTGCACGAAGCTGTCAATGTGTCGAATGTATTTATTGGAAAAGGGAGAAAAATCGTAGTTCAAAAAGGCAAAGTGAGAGCAAACGATTGGACATACCATACACTCAATGATCCTGTAGATATGGACATACCATTGGTCATTCTCACAGACAATGGAAGTGCATCAGCATCAGAGATAGTTTCAGGTGTAGTACAGGATTATGACAGAGGGGTTTTGATAGGAAGAAAAACGTTTGGGAAAGGGCTCGTACAGGTAGAGCGACCTCTGTCTTATGACGCGGTCGTAAAAATCACCACTGCAAAATATTACACCCCAACAGGCAGGTGTATCCAGGTCATTGACTATAGTAATCGCAACCCAGATGGAAGCGTTGGCAAGATTTCCGATTCCTTAAAAACAGAGTTCAAAACTGCCAATGGAAGGATAGTCTACGACGGAGGTGGGATTGACCCCGATGTAGAGGTCGAAACTGTTGAGTTGGCTCCAATTACATACAGCTTGTTAAAGAAAAATCATATTTTCTTTTACGCTACGGAATACTATTACAAAAATCAGGATCGAGAATCAGAAGATCCAAGAAAGCTCAGGTTGTCAGACGCAGAATATAATGAATTTGTGCAATGGCTAGATGGAAAGGATTTTGATTACACGACAGAGTTGGAAAAAAGTATTGAGCGCTTAGTTGAAGTAGCCAAGGAAGAAAAGAAATATTCAGCGTTACAAAAACAAATAAACGATCTTCAAAAGACCTCCTTACATAATAAAAATCAAGACCTGATGACATTCAAGGAAGAAATTCAAATGTTACTGGAACAAGAAATCGCTGGAAGATACTTTCTCCAGAGAGGATTGGTTGAATCCACATTTGATAAAGATTCCGATGTGCTGGAAGCTATCAAAGTGCTTCGCAATAAAGAACGGTATGATGAACTTCTTAACAGAAACTAATCTTGAGCTTTATTCTAAGTATCGAAACATCAACCAGTACCTGCTCGGTCGCTATACACAATTCAGGAAAGTTAATTGCACATCAAGTACACCAAGCAGAAAAATCACATTCTTCTTTACTCCCTAGCATAGTAGAAGAACTTCTTAAAGACGCTAATCTAAGCCTAGAAAACTTAGAAGGGATAGCTGTGTCAGGGGGGCCAGGTTCGTATACAGGATTGAGAATTGGTGTCACCACGGCTAAGGGAATTTGCTATGCACTCTCTATTCCGTTGATCTCGGTGGGGACATTAGATGTCATGATAGAAGCAGTTATTAATAAATTCGGGGGAGACCATTATTTGTGTCCAATGCTGGATGCCAGAAGGATGGAAGTATATACCAAAGTCGTAAATCAAGATTTAAAGGAAATTTGGTCACTTCAGCCTAAAGTTTTAGAAGAAAGATCGTTTAGTGAGTTTACCAAACCAACCTACCTTTTTGGCAATGGAATGCCAAAGTTTAGAGAGATATCTAAACAGGAAAATTTGATCCTTATTGATGACATATTCCCAGATGCAGCTAACATGGGAAGAATTTCGTTTAAAAAATATCAATCTTCCTCGTTTGAAGAAATTGCTTATTTTGAACCCAATTATCTGAAAGAATGGCGGACCACCGTGCAAAAAAAACAGTTACTTTGAATTATGAAGAAATTGAGAATAAAGTGGCTAAGAGTTCACTTATTTCTATCGATTTGGATGAATTCATTCATCAAGGAGAATTTGTTTTGTTCGATTTAAAAGACTGCCTTCACGAGGGCTTAATTCTTAAGGAAAAAGAATTCAGGGATTTCATCAAATCAAACGACTGGACAATTTATCAGGAGAAAAATGTCGGGTTAATCTGTTCAGCGGATGCTATTGTGCCGACTTGGGCATATATGCTACTCGTTCCGAGCATTAAAGAACATGCGAACTTGGTTGTTTTTGGAAATAAGAATGAAATTGAAAAAGCACTGATCAACCAAGCCATAGAGAAATGTTTGAATACGAATCCATTAGAAAACTCAAAAGTAGTGATCAAAGGCTGTGGCAATGTAAAAAATAAAGAGTACGCCTATTCAGAGATAACAAACAGACTTCTTCCAAAAGTTTCTAGCCTGATGTATGGGGAGTCGTGCAGTACAGTACCTATCTTTAAGCGGAAAAAATAATTTTTTTTTAACATTGCAAAAAATTAGCCTGTGGACCTAGAACTTCTAAAGTATCCCGCTGGAGAGTACACACCGCCAGCTAAAATTGATGAAACGACTATTGCTGAATGGATCGTTCAAATAGAGCGTCTTCCTGAAGACTTGAGAAACTTGGTCGAAAACCTATCTTATGCCAACTTAGGGTGGCATTATCGCCCAAATGGGTGGACCATTCAACAGGTAGTGCACCATTTGGCAGATAGCCACATGAACAGCTTCATTCGATTCAAACTGTCCTTGACAGAAAATACTCCAACCGTACGTCCCTATCTGGAGGGGTTGTGGGCGGAATTTCCAGATGGTAACAATCCGGATATTGCCCATTCCCTAAACATTTTGGAGGGACTTCACGCCAGAATGACCATGCTTTTCAATAACATGAAAGCCGAAGATTGGGGTCGAACATTCTATCATCTGGAATATGAAAAAGAATTTACACTTAGCTGGATGCTTGGATTGTATGCCTGGCATAGTAAGCACCATATGGCTCACATTAATCAAGCAATTGAAAAAGAAGGTGATTTCGTTTGGGATGATGAATGATCACTGTTTTGAAAAATCATAGTCACTTCAACGTTTGGCTTGGACTTGTAGGACTTGCCATCACTTTCCGATTCATCACATTTTTCCCCCTTACCATAGATATGGATGAATCCACCTATTTGGTAATGACTGATCACATATTAAACGGGGGGGTGCTTTATAAAGATGTGATAGATATAAAGCCTCCAGGAATTTTTCTTATCTTTTCAGTCATCCAGTTATTAGTCGGAAAGTCCATTTTTCTTATTCGTTTGATAGCGGCTATTGTGGTTGGTTCTGGTGGCTATTTTGTTTATCGTACAAAAAGAAATTGGAAGAGTACACATTGGGCTTCTATTCTGTCAGGAGCTGTCTTTGTATTCATGTTTAATTTTTATTTTGGATTCGCAGTCAATACAGAAATTTTCTTCGTTTTTCTTACCACTACAAGCATTTGGGTCTACTCAAAAATTGAGAGCGGAAGGAAATATTACTTTTTCTCAGGACTATTATTGGGATTTAGCTTTTTAGTAAAACTGCATGCAGCGTTTGACGCACTGGCTCTGGGGTTGTTCATTTTGATAGTAGGTGTAGGATTAAAAAAGATTGGAAGCACGCTTTTGAATAGTACACTTCTCACGGGAGGATTTCTAATCCCATTCATGTTGTCCCATTTAATATTTTGGATGATGGGATACTATGAATACTATCATTTCATTACGTATGAAGCACCCTTTAACTATTCGGTGGAAAGAGATTCAGCAGTTTTATTGAAATACTTTAAAGCTGGAATAATTACCTATCTCCCTTTTATTATAATGGCTGGTGTAGGATTCTTGGCAATGCAAAAGAGAAAAGATCAAAAAGTTGAGTGGCTTCTGCTTCTAATGTTTATCCTTGAATGGGTGGCTATTCTGGCTACTGGAAAACCACATCCTCATTATTGGCTTCAGCTATCTCTTCCAGTAGCACTGTTGGCTGGAAGTATGTATGAAAATGAGATGGTGACTTCTTTTTTTCGGAAAAGACTGGTAAAAATTGTATGTGTTGTTTTGGTTTCTGGATACACTATTTTTCTGTTTAAATATTATCACAAGCGATATATTCAGCGGTCTTGTCATTCAGAAAATATTTATGAATACCTCAAGCCTTTAGTAAAAAATGAAGACAAGATTTATACAGGAGATGGACCACAGATTCTTTACTGGTTGATGGACAAAACAAGCCCTACTGCTCATATCCATCAAAACCATTTGACCTATCCAAATAAGATTGCTACATACAAAGTGAATGTAAAAGATGAGATGGAGAAAATTTTTGCATCAAAGGCAAAGTTTGTTACCCTTTCTAAAAATTACCCACACGACTTTGTTCTGGAACGAATGGACAAGGAATATGAATTGGTGAATACCATTGATGGGTTTAACATTTATAGGATAAAGTAAAAAGTCCCACACGGAGTTTTTTCGTTTTCGGGTAGTTTCTAAGAAACTGCGTAGATGAGGATAAGGGTAAAGACTCATATCTTTTAATTATTTTAAAACACAGTAAGGATGAAACCAGAAGATTGTGTTAATGAAAACTTCCTTAAACAGTTTAAGGATGGGATGATAAAGCGTTCATGTCCTTTAATGGTCCAGCTGTACAAGCGTGGCGTGGAAAAGATGCAGAAAGTAGAACTGGATTGCCCCACTCCTAGGTTAAGAGAAACAAGATAAGGAGCCCTAAAGCCACCTCTAATTCACGTAATGGCTATAGGAATGTCCAATAGTAACTATAGAAAAGTATTTTGCGAGAGGTGTATGATTTCAGACTACCTACATCTACTATCTCAACGATTACAGCCAGCCAGAGTATCTGAAGATGTTATATCATGACAGTGCCACCCATTGGATCCTCTGTACTTCATCGTGTGGATCGACAGAATTGTCTTCAAGGTCAGGGAGAACTGTAAGGTGATCTAACAAGACTATTTATCCGGTAGTAGGTCTTAATAAAGAGGATAAGAAGGAAGTTTTGGGTCTTTGGCTGGGATTAAGAATTAGAGCAGTTCCTCTTGGAGGATTGTCCTTATCGATTTGCAAGCCAAGGCGTTGAGAATATCCCCATCAGATGCTAAGGGAAGCGGTTAAAAGTGGACTATGCCTTAATTCCCAACTGGAAATCATGCCCCAGTTTATGGCTATACTTGAAGACAGGGTTATAGTCGGATCTCTAACCCTTGATCGCATTTAAACACTTTATTACATATTGCCACAAAAATAGTTTTACCAAGTAGAACTCTTTACCTTCAGCACTGCCCTCATGACATCTTTTTGACTAACCTGCCCAATGAGCTTTCCATCCTTAACGACTGGAAATCTTCTCAGTCTTTTGTCCAAAAACATCTTAGCTGCTTCAAAAATGTCAAGTTCAGGGTCAACTGTCACAACATTTTTTGCCATATGCTCTTCCACATGTCCTGAGAATATGGGCATATTATGATATTTCCCTTTCACTACCTCTTTCAGGCAATCTCCCTCAGAAATCACGCCAACCAATTCGCCACTATCATTAACTACAGGTCCTCCAGATATTTTATTTTTCATTAAAGTGTCCACCACCTCATACATGGGCTGATCAGGCTTAAAAGTAATTAGCCTCTTAGCCATATAGTTTTCTACAGATATAGCCTGTGATTCCTCAGTCTTGGGAGCTTCAGCTCCTCGATAGTTCATTACCATTTTGCTGCATTTAAATTCAATGTACACATGAAACGTACTCAAACATATTCAAAAAGCAAAACTTATCACCGCTTATTATGCCAAAATGTCACATAATAGATCGTTTCTTTTTTGCTCTCATTTTGTTAAAAAATAGAACCGTAACTACGGCTATGCTTATATTGCTGGTCTAATCCAAACACAATATAATTAAATTTATTTATGTAATATTTTATAATCAAATCGGTAGTGCTAGCTGGAATGATCAGAAACAATTACCCACTCGTTATCCAATTTTCTAAAAATCAACGAGAAATGACCATTGGGATTGTCCTTTTCCCTTTCCAAGTTCCATTGACCAACTACAAACCAAAAGTCATCGCTGATGGGTTCAATGATTGCTATATCAAATGAAAGTGTCCCCATTGCTCCCTTGTTGGGATACCTGTTCTTGTAGTTTTCCAGCGTTGTTTTCCAACCGAAATTAAGTCCTGACTTTCCTATAAAAATTAATTTATCTGAATGCCAATACCCTTGCATAAAGCATTCCAAGTCGCCATCATTCCAGCAAATGACTTGGTCCCCAAGTACCGTTCTGATTTCTTTTTCTTCCTGCTGGGCCCATATTCGAGTAGATAGCAGTAACAGAAAAAAACTAAAAGTTTTCATTTATTCTTTAAGATATGTTTGAATTTTAGCTTTCAGTGCTTCTTTGTCTGAGGTGATAGGAGGGTCACTAGAAATCTTAAGCATCATTTCCTTTAAAACTCCTTCTTTGTACCCAAGTTTCCTCGCAACTTTCGCACAATACTGAATTTCTTCTTTGTACAATCTGCCATCTATTTTCATTAACTGTACAATATTGTACATATAATCGAATCGCAGATCATCGGTCATGGATTCGCTAATTTCAGTGCTTGAAGGGTCTTCAAAGCATTCACTTATCTCAGCTGAAGACATGCCGTTGACCTTTCCTATTTTTTTAATTAAATCAATTTCTTCCTGTACAACCTCTCCCTCTACCCTAGCTAGCTGCACGAGCATATTAAGATGTGATCTGACCATAATTCGCGAAGTTACCTGCTACCACAATAGCATGAGTTGAACTAATTTTACCACTTCAGTAAAAATTAGAACATCACGAAGTTAAGCCTAGTCCGTCAAATTCACAAAATATTAGGAAACTAAGTTTAAAACCTTCAAAATGAACTTCCTCGCCCATTTATACCTTAGTGGAGAAGATGAAAAAATCAAGACTGGCAACTTTATTGGTGACTTTGTGAAAGGGAATCAACTGTATGAATATGAGTCTCAAGTTCAGACTGGCATCAGGTTACACCGGACAATAGATGCCTTCACAGATTCTCATCCGACAGTTTTGGAGAGTAAAAAAAGACTCAGATCAAAGTTTAGACACTACGCCCCTGTCATCGTGGATATATTTTATGATCATTTTCTTGCGAAGAATTGGTCAGATTTTTCTTCAGTCGACCTTAAAGCGTACACCTTGAATTTTTATAGCATGATTTCTGAATATTCATCAGTTATTCCTAGGGCGGTAAATACTATGCTCATTTACATGAGTGAAAAAAACTGGCTTTATAATTATCAATGTTTAGATGGAATTGATCATGCACTCACAGAGATGTCTAAAAGAACAAAATTTGATTCTAAAATGGACTTGGCGATAGGCAGTTTAAAGGAAAATTATGATGAATTTGAAACTGAGTTTGGCTTCTTCTTTCCTGAACTTCAACACCATGCTCAATCCTTTCTGAAATGCAAGAATTTCTAATGGTCGGCGTAGGTGGCTTTGTTGGTAGTATCGCGAGGTACGGTGTGTATCTAAATAACTGTTCGGTGTTTAACTGAAAGATACTATTGCGCAACCATTGTTGTAAATTTAGTGGGATGTTTCCTTATTGGAATTTTAAGTGGAAGCCTGATGAAGCTCAATAATTATCATTTTTTGATACTTGTTACTGGATTTTTCGGAGGATTCACTACCTTTTCAGCCTTTGCGTTTGATGGGGTCAAACTAATAAGAGAAGGGCTTTACAACCAGTTCTTTCTCTATATAAGCATAAGCGTCACTGGAGGACTATTGCTTTGTATAGCAGGTTTTTTTTATGTCAAATAGGGGGATAGATTTAGAGGGATAGATTTGTAATCTTTAAGCGAGAAAAGTCGTTAAAAGTGTAAAATTGGCTATCAGAATGACTAACTACTACTCTGTTTTAGGTATTTCTAAAAATGCTTCTGTAGAGGAAATAAAGGTGGCATTTAAAAAACAGGCCGTAAAATATCATCCTGACAAGCATCCTGACAATCCTCAGATGGAGGAGAAATTTAAAGAAGTCAATCAAGCACATCAGATATTATCAGATCAATACGAAAAGGCACGTTATGATTTAAAATTAGCGTATCAAAAATTTGCAGATATACCTAGCAATCCTCCTGCTTATTCATATAAAAAAAGGTCTGTTTACACTCCTCCCCAAATTGATTATCGTCAAAATGCCATAGCTACATTTTATGCTTTTGCTATCACATGTAGCATCGCCGTCGTGGTAATGATTGGCTTTTGGATTAAAAAAGGTTATGATCAAATGAGATTAGAAGAGTTATTAGCTGAAAGAAGAGAGGTGTATAAGCAGGCCAGGGTGTCATTTGACAATGAAGACTATGAATCGTCATTTACGCTCATGTCCTCGTTAAACCTCTTTCGAGTGGAAGAACACGACATGAAACTGTTCAAAAAAAACATGATCAACTCTATCATTTCTGAAGGAGATCATAATTTTGAAAACGACGAATTTGATGAGGCTATTTATTTATATGAACTAGTTCAGCAATTTGAATCAGAAAAGTCCCTGTTCTTACTTAAGACACAATTGGCGAAAGCCTATAAAAGAGTGAATAATCCCATAAAATCAATTGCGATTTATGAGGATCTGATGATGAGGGAATACAAGGTAATAGCTTCATTAGTAGAAATAGCTGAAATACAAAGAGACTTACTCAACGATATGGCATCTGCTAAAGATTATTACATGACAGCTCATCAGCTTGCCATTAAGCAATACAAGAGCCTTTATGGAGAAGCATACTCTTTAGTAATTAACGAGCAGTATGTTCCAGCGGAGCACTACTACCTTTACACTGGGTTGTCAAATATTTATTTGAGACTCAATGATCCTGAAATGGCCATTAAAGCGGCTGATTGGAACAAATACGTTTGGCCTGATAGTACTCAGGCATACGTAACGAGTGCTCATGCCTATTTGGCAAAGGATATGCAAAGAAAAGCCTGCATAGAATTTGGTGAAGCATTAAAAAGAGGCTGGAGTGGTATTCCGACCGTAATTTGTAACTAATGGCAGGCTATTCAAAAGATTTTTCATGGAAAAAGTTAGGTATCAAAGAGACCGAAACTGTTATCTTTTTCGATCTTCTGAAAACTACGTTGAACTTCTCGAATCAATCCGCCTTAATTCGGAATTTTCAGCAGAACTTGACACTGCACCCCATAATGTCCAACACACATTCGTTACCGCCTTCAACCAGTTGAAGATTTAGCGGAATTCTTGGAAAAAGGCATTGGGGAAAAATGGAGTTTTGGTATATTTTATGACTCACAGGAAGTCCTGAACTTGACACGGATTTAAATGGAAATATCGTCTGTAAGTTTGGCTTAATACCAATTTGACTACGAAATATCACATATAACTCGTTTCTTTTTTGCTCGAATTTCGTTGAAAAATAGAACCGTAGCTATGTCTATGCTTTTATTTTTTGCCTGATCCAAACAAAAAAATAATTCAATTTAGTTATGTCTTATTTTATAATCAAATGGATATGAGTAAACTAAAGGGGGAGTCTAGGGTTGTGTTTTCCCTCAA
This sequence comes from Ekhidna sp., assembly GCA_965261215.1. Classification (GTDB taxonomy): domain Bacteria; phylum Bacteroidota; class Bacteroidia; order Cytophagales; family Cyclobacteriaceae; genus Ekhidna. The sequence goes on along the minus strand of CBDHDT010000193.1, from coordinate 3,730,757 downwards.
CCCTAGACTCCCCTCCATCTTCCAACTTAATCCTTCTACTCCTTCACAATTTTTCTGGTGATGCTACCCTTACCTGTGGTTAGTTGTAACAAATAGATGCCCTTTTTCAGCGATGGAATAGCCACGGAATGATCCGCTGTGCCTGCCTCCAGTTTTCCTCTTTTCAAAACTTTCCCCCCTATGCCTGACAAGGTGTAGCGGGCATTTCCTGCCACACCACTGATGTGCAGCACTGCGCCTACTGGATTAGGATAAACAATAATATCCTGTATCTCGAGATTATCTGTACCCAGTGCGTCACCATCTTCTATATTCGTTACCGTGACGGTAATCGTCTGTGTAGCAGTCATTGGAGATGTTTGCCCGTCTGTTGCCGTTATTTCTACTACATAGTCATTGTCCACGTCGGCATCGGTCGGCATTTCATAGTCTGGTGCGGTATTGAACGTCAATACACCTACGGGAGTGATAGACAATAGACCCGCATCCGCTCCTCCCGACAGAGCGAAAGTAACCTCATCTCCATCTGCGTCCGTGGCGGTAACGGTGGTAACTTCCGTCATTCCTTCCACTACACTCACAGCCATGTCACTTGTGAAAACAGGGGCATGTTCATTCGCCATATCCGTCACCGTAATGGTGAGGGCTTGTGTAGCAGTCATTGGGGAGGGATGCCCGTCTGTTGCCGTTATTTCTACTTCATAATTATTGTCCATGCCTGCATCGGTCGGCATTTCATAGTCTGGGGCATTGGTGAACGTTAACGCTCCTGCCGAAGTGAGGGAGAATTTGGACGCATCCGCTCCGCCCGACAGGGTGAACGTCACCGTTTGTCCCGCATCTGCATCGGTGGCGGTAACGGTGGTAACTTCCGTCATTCCTTCCGCTACACTCACAGCCGTGCCACTTGTGAACACCGGGGGATCATTCACATCCGTCACCGTGATGGTGAATTGTTTTTCAACTGCTACCCCATCCACTTTTAGCCTCACTGCATAGGTAGTTTTTGTTTCATAATCGGCAGAAGCGACAAGCTGTAGTGCAGTGCTTGAAATATTAAAACTACTATTGTCAGTAGCTCCTGTGCCTGTTGCCAATGCGTAGGTATAGCTACTCGCTCCCCCATTTGTGGATAGCATACCCACCACGGCATTAGCTCCAGCATTTTCTGCAATGCTGGTGGATGAAAGAAATATGTTTGTGGGTGCATCACCAGCCTGTACTCGTCCGCCATCACCAATGGTCCAGTTATTTCCACCATTTGCTGTAGTATTCACCATATTTTCCCTAGCGGTGTGTGCTACATCTGAGCTATATTTAGAATTTCCCCCGTGGAAAAGGACTCCCGTTTGAAGGTTTTGCGCATTCCAGCCTGTCAACAGCGCATCGTAATTTGTAGGTGAAAGTGTACTATTTTCTGGTGAAAAGGGATTACCCTTGAACATATTTCGCATATTCGTCACCGCTTCTACATTCCACCTACCTATGTTCTGGTCAAAGGAAGTGGCTCCAGAGAACATATAAGACATATTCGTCACCCGTGCGGTATTCCAACGTCCTATGTCTTGGTTAAAAAAATCTGCACGATAGAACATATTAGACATAGTAGTCACGTTTTCTACATTCCAATTTCCTATGTCTTGGTTAAAAGACTTTGCACGACGGAACATAAAAATCATATCTGTCACGTTTCCTGTATTCCAATTTCCTATGTCTTGGTTAAAAACAAGTGCAAAATGGAACATGTTCTTCATAGTTGTCACGTTTGCTACATTCCAACTTCCTATGTCTTGATTAAAAGCCCTTGCGTCCGAGAACACATAAGACATATCTGTCACGTTTGCTACATTCCAACTTCCTATGTCTTGGTTAAAAACAGATGCCCCTGCAAGCATATTCTCCATAGTAGTCACATTTTCTACATTCCAACTTCCTATGTCTTGGTTAAAAACTCTTGCATTTATAAACATGGAACGCATATTTGTCACGTTTCCTGTATTCCAACGTCCTATGTCTCGGTCAAAAGAACTTGCACGTTCAAACATACCCTCCATATTTGTCACGTTTCCTGTATTCCAACGTCCTATGTCTCGGTCAAAAGAACTTGCACGTTCAAACATCCTCTGCATATCTGTCACGTTTTCTGTATTCCAGTTGCCTATGTCTTGGTTAAAAGCATGGTCACCATTACTATCATAGGCACCATTACTAAAAAACATATAAGACATATTTGTCACGTTTCCTGTATTCCAACTCCCTATGTCTTGGTTAAAGTTCCTCGCCCTAGAAAATAGGGAACGCATATCCGTCACGTTTTCTGTATTCCAACTCCCTACGTTTTGGTTAAAGGAAGTGGCTACCCAGAACATCCTAGACATACTCGTCACCGATGCGGTATTCCACCCGCTAATGTCGCCATTGAAGGAAGTGGCTCCGTTGAACATATAAGCCATATTCGTCACAAGACTCATGTCTGGCGTACCTGCGGTTGCATTCATGGTCAGGTTAGTTGCTCCCTGAAAAGCATTACTCATATCTGCATTCCAAACAGCAGTTCCCCATTGCTCAATGGAGGTATATTTTGCTCTGTCTGGCTGATTATTGATATAGATATCGTCTAGGTTTTTAAACCTGATGGTGTGTACACCTGCTGTGGGGAAGGTATGGGACTGGTCTCCAAAAACTTCTGTGTCTGTACTTTCAAAAGTTTGGTCATTGTTCCAGTCTATATCGTAGCTGGTGTCTTGGGTGTAGAAGGTGAAACTTTCAGCACCAGCGGTAGTTGTTACTTTCAGCACAAAGTGGTCTGCTTCATCGTTTTGTGCATAAGCGAACGCCGAGAGGAACAGGAAAGTAACTAGGGAGATTAAGGGGTTAAGCCCCAATACCTGACAAATTGTCTGGGGGGGGGGGGGGGGGGGGGGGGGGGGGGCTAGAACTAATAGCGTCTAAATCTGTCTTTTTGACAGTATTAAGTTTCGTTTTCATAGGACATTTATCATTTTAGAGGATTAAATAAGGAGGCAAATTTAAGTAGCTAGCAATACTTTTGCAAGTATGAATTTTCTGCGGGCATCTGGGCATCTTTAATTAATTGCCTTTTTCCTTGATTTTCGGAGTCCTTCCGCATTGACCACAACAAAATCCAGTGACTGGCGGTGCGCTATATTTGTTGCCTGATCCAAACAAAAAAATAATTCAATTTATATGTGATATTTCATAATCAAATTTGTATGACAGGTAGGTTGGAAGGTGTAAAAAATTGTGCTATAAATGAAGGTTGATCCGTTCTGAAACTCATGTATCAGGAAAAAGACCGCTAACATCATCATCATTTTTAAAGTGAATTTTGCATCTCTGATTCTCTAAAAGCTGCATGTCATCAGTCATAATAAACGCTCCCTGTTCCTTTTGCATCTTTGCTGTTGCTTCTTTTTTTACCTTGTTTCTCTTAATGGTTTCTGCAAATCGTCTTACCTCAAAGATATCTTCCAGAATTAATTCTGGTACTTTAAAAGGCTTTCCATCCTCCCCTTTCGCTACCATGGTAAAATAGCTATTATTCGTGTGCTTTACAGAATGCGTTTTTACATTTTCAGCTACCACTTTGATTCCAATGACCAAAGAAGTATTCCCAACATAGTGGACAGAAGCATCTAAACTCACCAACTCTCCCACATCCACAGGGTGTAAAAATTCAACCCCATCAACAGAAACAGTCACACAATAAGTTCCTGCATGCTTGCTTGCACACACATAAGCTACTTTATCCATTAATGATAAAATGAGTCCTCCATGCACTTTACCTCCAAAATTGGCAAAAGACGGGATCATCAATTCCGTCAGCATCGTTCTTGAGAATTGTACTGTTCTTGGTTCCATTAGCCTACAATATCGCCACTTTTCGGTCTACATCTCTTAAATTTCTTCTTCAGAACAATTTTCCAGAATGGAGAGTGTAGCACCACTAGTTTACTCTTTACCCACAGGTTATTCAAAAATTTCCCCTTCTGGGTTTTGCTCCCGTTAATCCTTCTAGGTTCAACCATATATTCGAATCCCATTTTATGTGTTGCTTCAACTGCGCAGGGGTTGCCGTATAGAATGCTGTTAACAGTAGGTCGGTATATGACATCGTATTTCTTCTTTTTGGACCTATTCTCTCTCTTATTCGCATCTTTACGTATATCCTGATTCTCTGTAGGAATAATATCCAGAATATCATCGTGCCTCTGAGCGAATAAGCAGTAAGCGAGGCAGGACACGGCAACGAAGAAAGTAATTCTCATCATAAAATTCAAATTGGATAGATTGCACGCCCAAATGTAGTCAGAATTGCGATTTCTTATTTCATTCATTTTACGAAAGATTCCCCGAAAGTATCTGCAATTAGTTAGTCATGTCGCATTGCGTGTCATCTCCATCTTCTATTTGGGCAACAAAGTAGAATGTCCTGTGTGTGAGTCAACATTCAGAAAATTTCTTCCATACGGTCGAAAATCTAGGAATAATGCGCTATGCCCCAGATGTCTCGCACTAGAACGTCACCGATTGATTTGGCTATACCTTAAAAGAAAAACTGATTTCTTCTCTAGAAAAAGAAAAATGCTCCACATAGCCCCTGAGTTGTGTTTCATTAACAGGTTCGAAGCATTAGAAAACCTAGAGTACATTACCGCAGACATAGAGTCTCCATTGGCAAGAGTAAAAATGGATATACATGATATTCCATTTGAAGAAAATTCATTTGACGTGATTTTTTGTAATCACGTATTAGAACATGTGGAAGACGATATTAAAGCCCTGAAAGAAATGAAAAGAGTACTCAAGCCGGGTGGCTGGGCTATTTTACAGATTCCTTTCTTTTATCCTTTACCAAAAACCACACTAGAAGACAAGTCTATTACAAATCCAAAAGAGCTGGAAAAAGTATTTGGACAGGCTGATCATGTAAGGATGTACGGTGAGGATTATGCAAAAAGACTTGAGTCAGCAGGTTTCAAAATAATCGAAGAAAAACTGGTTGACGAATTGCCTAAAAATGAAGTTATTCGATTTGCTCTTCCCAAAAAAGAAACCATCTTCAAGGCAATTAAATCAACTTCTTAACAAGAAATTCAATCCCTCTTTTATAAATCCCATTCCATATGCTGAAAGCTGGATGAAAGAGGAAATTATGGATAGAAAGCCTACCGAAATACTTCTGGTCTTGTACATGGAATCAACCAGAACGAGCATGGCATAGATGACGTAAACTGCCAAACCAACTACGCCTAGTTTAGGAAAGAAAAGCAAGAGCATTACGCTGGAAACTAAGCCAAGGAAGAAAATACTGGGGAAAAAGTGGACAAGTTTCAACTCATTCTTATAAAACCTGCAAACATTTATTCTGGCTGTCCCAAAAAAATGGAGTTGCCTAAAAAATTGTCTAAAATTCGTCCGTCTTTTATGGTAAACAAATGCTTCTTCTATCAACCCCGTTTTAAAACCGCCTTCAATTATTCGAATACTAAATTCTATGTCTTCACCTTTTTTTGGTAGCACATAGCCTGTCGTCTTCTCAAAGACTTCTTTTGTAATACCCATATTGAAACTTCTGGGATGGAAAACTCCTAAATGTTTTTTATTCCCTCTGATACCTCCCGTAGTAAAGAGAGAGGTCATGGAATAACTTATAGCCTTTTGAATCAACGTGAAGTTTTCTGAAGCTCTGTCTGGTCCACCATATGCATCCAGTGGATGATTGTCCAAGTACATGTCGACTTTTTCGAAATAGTTTACTGGAATAATGCAATCAGAATCAAAAACTACCAGCCATTCACCTTTTGCTCTCTTAAAACCGTAATTTCTGCTAAAGCCCTGTCCCGAATTCTCCTTATAGAAATACTTTATATCTAACCTCGATCTATATTTTTCTACTTGAGATTTACAATCAATCGTTGATCCATCTTCAATAATAAGTACTTCAAAATCTTTGAAAACTTGATCCAACAAGCTTTCAAGTAATTCACTTACTTCATCAGGACGATTGAAGACTGGAACTATAATCGAATATTTCGGAACAGCCACTTTAGTTTTTTTCTGTGGTCTCAGCAATCAAATATTCATTCTTCTTTGATTTGGATTGAATCATCATTTCTGCCAAAAATCCAGCGAGGAACAATTGTACGCCTACCACTAGGGCTACCAAGGCTAAAAAGAACAGTGGCTGATCTACTACGTCTCTTCGTTCCAAATGAGAGTATTGTCGGTATAGCTTTTCTCCAATTATCCACATTGTAATAAAAAAGCCTACAAGGAATGAGAGCGTACCAATGGACCCAAAAAAGTGCATGGGATTCTTTTTAAACTTGGATACAAACAGCACAGATAGCAGGTCCAAAAAACCCGTCATAAATCGGGTCATTCCATACTTGGTAGTTCCATATTTTCGTGCGCTATGTTGTACTGCTTTTTCTCCAATCCTGTCATATCCATTCCATTTCGCAATCAATGGAATATATCTATGCATCTCCCCATAGACGTTAATGTTCTTTACAACATCGCTTTTATATGCCTTGAGACCACAATTAAAATCATGTAACCTGATGCCAGAAGCCTTGCTAGTAACCCAATTGAAAAATTTGGACGGCAGTGTTTTACTTACTGGATCATGTCGCTTTTTTTTCCACCCCGAAACAATATCCATGTTGTCATTTTTGATCATTCTAATCAACTCTGGTATTTCATCTGGGCTATCCTGCATATCCGCATCCATTGTAACGACCACATCTCCATTGGAACGATCAAAGCCTGTCTGGAGAGCCGCAGACTTCCCGTAATTACGATTGAATTTCAATCCAATAACTGCTATGTTTCTTTCTGAGAACTCGCGAATAACAGACCACGAATTATCTGAACTCCCATCGTCAATTAAGATTACCTCAGTGTCAATGTGATGATCAGATACCACACGGAAAATCCACTCCAAAAGCTCTGGAATGGATTCCTCTTCGTTGAAAACAGGTACAACTATTGAAAGATAGTTAGCCTTCAAACGCAGGTTCTTTCTTTTTAATGAATAAACAAGCAATTAATGCGATAACGACTGTCCCCAGCAACCCCCCTGTAAAAAAGTTTTTGATTATTCCTCCGACCGAAAACTCATTTGGCATATCTGCTCGCAGGGCATCAGTTTGCTCATCAATTTTTTCCTGTGGAACGCCAAATCCAGACATCATTGAGTCCGTTTTTTCGATGATCACATCAGTTAAAGTTGCCGATAGTTCAGGGTCTATCACAGTGAAAAGCAGAATACCAAAAATTGCTCCAACACCTCCAGAGATTAAAAGACAAGTTACAGAATAAGCATACGCTTTTCCAAACGTCATATAACCGCCATTTTCATTTCGATAAGTAATTCCAAAATATGCAGTTATACCAATCGATAGTATGTTCATGAGCAACAGTTGAAACCACCAGTCAGCAAAAATGGTAAAGTCAATCAGGTAGACTAACAACGAAACTGCGACAGTGATGGCACCAAGTATAACGCCCGATTTGATTGAATTGGCATTCATTTTATTTTTTTCTTAAAATTATAGATACTACAGGTGCTATAAAAAATCCCGCAAGGATTTTTTTCAACCCAGAACTTATAACTAGGTCAATTGCCGTGATTGAGTTCACGTCGCCTAGCTGTTGTTTGTATTCCTCCTGAGACATACCTTTCAAAAGAACGTCTCGTTCACTCTCCAAAAAAGCCATAGCACCCTGTTGGTAATTTTCAATGATTGAGGGATCTGTTTTAAAGATTAGCAATAAAGAGAGTGTAAATATTACAGCTGCAGACACATAAACAATACATGCGATGCTCATTCCCTGCCAAAAATGAAGATACCCTCCATTATGGTATGATTTATATTCTTTAGCGGCAAAGAATATGAATAGAAAAAATATAACCAAATCAAACAGAAAATGCCTGATATCTAACAGAGGATTGCTTCCAAATTTCACGGAAACCAAGAAAAGAGCTATTAAAAACCCTCCACAGATAAGAGAATATTTGTAACTGGACTTGAGCATACTACTAATTAACAGACCATTGATAGGGAATCTCTATTGACTGTCCCCACCACCCTACCAGTCAACTCCTGATACCAAAAAGGGGAATTATACGACTTTGACACATTGACTTTTCTGTCAAAAATCCACTTTGCCTCCATGTCCACAATTGTCAACTTAGCCAGAGATTCTTCCTCTATGCTGACTTCTTCAAGACCCAGTACTCTTCGTGGTCCCTGTGTAATTCTTTCCGTTAAGATATCAAAAGGGATATCTTCGATTTTTAGAAGAGCAGGAAGAAACGTCTGAAGAGAAATTGACCCCGAATCTGCTAAGTCAAATTCCAATTGCTTACTTTCCTGATCTTGTGGACGATGATTTGAGCAAATAGCATCGATTGTACCATCCTTCACTCCTTTAATTAAGGCTTTTCTATCTGATTGAGACCTGAACGGGGGTAATGATTTATACATTGTGTCAAAGTTTGCAATACTGGAATCATCAAAAAGCAGGTGATGAATGCCAACATCACAGGTTACATTCAGCTTCTCTTTTTTTGCTTGTTTTATTAACCTCACAGCATTGGATGTGGAAATTTTTGAAAAATGGATATTTCCTCCGCTGTATCTCAGAATATCCAAATCTCTACTTAAAATCAATGCTTCTGACAGGGAGGGTTCTCCTCTTAACCCCAAGTTAGTACTCATCAGCCCCTCATGCATCTGAGTATTTGCTGATAGATACCTGTCTCTGGCATTCTGAAAAACAGGAACTTCCACCTTTGAAGTATACTGTAAAGCCCTTATAAGAAGTTCTGTGTTCCAGATGGGTAAATCTCCGTCAGAAAAAGACCGAGCACCCGAATGATACATATCGAGCATTTCCGCTAGGTGTTCACCTTTGAGTCCTTCGCTCACAGAAGCAGAGACTTGCAAATCAACTTCCCTAGAAGCCTTCGATCTGATATACTCAACATCATTTTTTGACCCAACAGGAGGGTTTGTATTCGGTAGTAGGTTTACATCCGTAAATCCGCCAGAAGTAGCAACTAATGACCCACTCCTTATATCTTCCTTAAATTCAAATCCAGGATCACAAAAGTCGGCATTTAGATCAACCCATCCTGGTGTCACAGTCTTACCTTCACAATCAATAATCCTTTTAGCATCAACAGAAGATTCTACGAAAGACTCAATAACTCCGTTTTTAATAAAAATGTTCTTCTTCTTGCGATGATGGGGAGACCTAAGGTCAGTTATCAAAGCATTTTTCAGCAATAAGCTCATTTGAGGTATCTGTGAAGCACAGTTTCTATGAGGATGGAACCCAAAGCCAAAATTAACGCATATTTCCATACGTCACTCTTGTCCGAAATGGCTAAAAGAATATTTTCACTCTCTTCTCCTAACGAAATAATACGCACATGATCACTGCCAGAAAAGAATTTTGAAATCTCTTCCAGAGATACACCCGAAAATTGGGATTCAGTTTTAGGTATATTCAGACCAAAAGATTGAACGGTGTCCTCCCCTTGAAGGATTGAATAAAATCCTGGAGCTAGTTCATCAGGTATTTTCACCAAACTTTCTTTATTTCCAAGAGTGAACTCTGGAATGATCTCTAAGTCGTTCGAGACAATTCTGGGCGGAACATCAAGAGTTATTTCGGGTATTTCTACAAAATCATTCGGGTAAGAAAATAGCTTTTGATTTGATGCTACACTCTTCTCAGCTATTCTATACATCAATGGAAGAAAAATTGAATGATTTTGTAATTCGGTATGGTTATCATCCAAAGGTGTAGTCATAAAGTAAACAGGAGTACCAACACCCTTTCCCAATAAAGTTCCTCCTCCTCTTAAGCTTAATATGCTTTCATGTGCGCCCAATAAGCGATATTTTGAATCAGCCTTGGGTAGGTTAGTTCCGTCCGTTAACTTCTCGAAAATCCCCTTTATCAGTGGATTATCCACATTCAGATAAGTTTCAAGCAATACGTCTTCGGTTTCGTAAGTTATAGAAAGACCTGTTTCATTCTGATAGTTTTCAATATCGATAGAGTCAGCAGGAATAACAAGGAAAGATATTTTCTCCGAATTTTGTTTCATAAGACCTTCAGGTAGGCTGAAATAGTCATTCAAAACAATTAAATCCGACCTTTGTATCTTTTCATAGTCCAATCTTCCAGCGTTTGAAACAGTGACGGAAAATAGCTCTTCATTACCAAATACATGAGAAAGATATTTATTAGGTGTTTGACTTATAATCAACACTTCAGGCACCTCATTTGCCACGATGAGGAAATAAAACTCATTATCATATTCTACCTGATCTCCACTCAGCTGAATTTTGTAAAATAAATCGCCCTGAGTTCTCGGAATGGAAAACATCACTTCCACATTCTCATCCAAATTTTTAACAATCGAAGAAATTTGGGTTCCATTTTCATCTAGCAGTTTCACTATGACCCTCCCGCCGGAAGTATCGTCTGTTTGATCCAAAATGCATTTCAAATTATTGAATGAGTAGTCATCAACAGCTCTTTCCATCCAAACGGAATCAATAAAAACATTTCTTTTTTTCGTTGTTTTATCGAAAATAAAATGATAATTCCGAGATGTGTCAGCCCTGATTTTTTCCAAGTCCGAGAACTTAGCCAAGTTAAAATCAGACATTAAAAAAATATCAGCGGACTCATCCATTCGATTGATAACTTCAGTCAAGGATCTGGTTACATAAGAGACGTTAATTGTGTTCAATTCATTCAATATTTCTGCTTTTGACCTGTGATGATTGGAAAAAGAAGAAAAGTCATTCGTCAAAAGATAAGCCTCAGTTTCTTTGACCGAAATGATGCTTTCCACAATCCTGATTTTTTCATCAATTCCATTCCCATATGAACTTATACTGTTGTCCAAATAGAATGCGTCATAAGAGGTCGAACCTTTTAGTTCACTGTTGCGATCAGTGAATGCAAGAATAAACGTAAGAATAATAAAGACAAATGCTAAAGCTCTTGCAGTTAAAATCAAAATATGCTTTAGGCGAGCCTTTGATTTTGTTTCGGTAGCAATCTTCTGTATGAACTGAACATTGGTAAAGAATACTTTCTTTGCTTTTCTGAAGTTGAAAAGATGAACCAAGATTGGAACGGAGAGAAAAATAAAAAACCAAAAAATATTGTTCATCTAACGCAAGGTCACACCCTATAACGTGCGCAAATATGAAGGGTTATAAACAAAAAAGCCTTCTTATTTCCAAGAAGGCTCTTATAAAAAACTGGCAACGACCTACTCTCCCACCTGTTACGGCAGTACCATCGGCACGAATGGGCTTAATACCAATTTGACTACAAAATATCACATATAAATCGTTTCTTTTTTGCTCGCATTTCGTCAAAAAATAGAACCGTGGCTATGCTTATATTTTTTGCCTAATTCAAACAAAAAATAATTCAATTTATTTATGTAATATTTTATAATCAAATTGGTATAACTTCTCTGTTCGGAATGGAAAGAGGTGGACCCCACCGTTATAGTCACCATAAAATCATCATTCAAAAAATAAAATGTTTGAAGTAGGCATTTAATAAATAAAAGATTAGTCTATTAAAACAGTTTCATTTTCTTAATTAAACGATTGATTTACAGTAACTTAGTAAAGTTATTAAAGGTAGAGTAAAAATCAGATTATGGAGAAAAAGTATGAAAGCCTAACTCTTTTTGAGTTTCAGAAGAAATTTCCTGATAACGACAGTTGTCAAAACTTCCTAGCCGAAATGAAATGGCCAGATGGATTTAAATGTGAAAAGTGTCAAAACAACAAGTATTGCAGAGGGAAATTAGTCCATACCCGGCAATGCACAAAATGTAGGTACCAAGCTACCCCCACAAGTGGCACTCTTTTCCACAAAGTAAAATTCCCAATGTTAAAAGCTTTTTATATCGTATACTATATGAGTACCAATAAACAAGGGATTGCATCAACAGAGCTAAGCAGAAAACTGGGGCTACGGCAAAAAACCTGTTGGCTGTTTCAACAAAAGGTAATGAAGGCCATGGGTAGCAGTGGGAAATACCCGCTAGTGGGTAAAGTAGAAGTCGATGAGACCGTTGTAGGGCAACAGGAAGAAGGCGTTGTAGGACGACAAAATAATCGAAAAAAGCAGGTTGTACTGGCTATTGAGAAGAAAGGGAAAGGAGTGAGCAGGATGTATGCCAGAGAGATTGACAATGCTGGATCCAAGCAATTGAAGCCCTTCTTCCAAGATCATATATCACCTGAGGCTACCATCAAAACCGATAACTGGAGGGGCTACATCCCCTTGAAAGAAAAATATTCTTACTTAATTCAAATAGAGAGTGGGAAGAAAGGTAAGAATTTCCCGGAATTGCACAGAACAATTATGATGTTCAAGGCATGGCTTAGAGGTATCCACCATTCAGTCGATAACCTGCAAGCATATATCGACCAATATTGCTATCGGTTCAACCGAAGCCAGATGAAAGGGGAAATATTCGATAACCTGCTAACTAAAATGGTGACCCATCAACCATGCCCGTACAAGTGCATTCGTATTTATTAAATGCCTACTTCAATTAGGTTAAACAACCAATTACATACGCTAAGGTTAAATAATAGTCACAAAAAAGCAAAGCTTTCCGGATAAAAAATTTGAATATCCATGAATAAGCACAAAAAAACCCTCGCATAAGCGAGGGTTCAATAAAAAACTGGCAACGACCTACTCTCCCACCTGTTACGGCAGTACCATCGGCACGAGTGGGCTTAACTTCTCTGTTCGGGATGGAAAGAGGTGTACCCCACCGTTATAGTCACCATAAAATCATCATATTTCTAAAACATTTTTAGGTCTTAACTAGATAAGATCTAAAAATCATTTCAGACCATCATCTAGCGAAATTCCACCACATCTGCCGTGACAAGACATTTAGTCACCGTAACTACAGCATAATTTGATGTTTTAAAATTCACAGTCACATTAGCCAATGTCTGATTACTCTCTAAGCCTCCAATGGAGCGTACCAAAGCTTCTTTGGCATCTGCCACCAGTGATCTCTTACCTACACCTCCGAGCGTACCCAGTTGAAAAATTTGAGAATAACCAGTAGCATCCGTTTGAACATATCTAAAATTTGCCTGCCCTAAGGACGCCGAATCGCTCATATACCCTCCATGAAACGCACAACTAGTAAGGAACAATACTCCAAAAACAAGGGTCAAATGAATAAAATAGTTTGACTTTAGTTTGACTTTAGTTTGACTTTAGTTTGACTTTTGTACATAATTAAATATAAGTTAAGGTTAAAAATTAAAAATGAGTCTCAAATTTAAGACAAAAAAATTACATTAACAAAGAAAGATTCACTTAAGAAATTGCGAGTTTATCGAAACAGTTCCTTCAGAAAGTTTACGGGTAATTAGTACTACTCAGCTTTGACATTACTGCCTTTACACCTGTAGCCTATCTACGTCCTAATCTAGAACATCCCTTATAAAGAAACCTCATCTTGTAGTGGGTTTCGCACTTAGATGCTTTCAGTGCTTATCCCTTCCCAACGTAGCTACCCAGCAGTGCTCCTGGCGGAACAACTGGTACACCAGCGGTTAGTCCAACCCGGTCCTCTCGTACTAAGGTCAGATCTACTCAAGTTTCTTACGCCCACAACAGATAGGGACCGAACTGTCTCACGACGTTCTGAACCCAGCTCGCGTGCCACTTTAATGGGCGAACAGCCCAACCCTTGGGACCTTCTCCAGCCCCAGGATGTGACGAGCCGACATCGAGGTGCCAAACCTCCCCGTCGATATGAGCTCTTGGGGGAGATCAGCCTGTTATCCCCGGAGTACCTTTTATCCTTTGAGCGACGGCCCTTCCATGCAGAACCGCCGGATCACTATATCCTAGTTTCCTAGCTGCTCGGCTTGTAGGCCTCACAGTCAAGCACCCTTATGCTATTGCACTCTGCGCACGGTTACCAAACGTGCTGAGGGTACCTTTGAAAGCCTCCGTTACTTTTTTGGAGGCGACCACCCCAGTCAAACTACCCACCACACACTGTTTCCGCCAAAGCGGGTTAGGCATCAGATAAATAAAGGCTGGTATTTCACCAATGACTCCACCATGCCTGACGACACAGCTTCAGAGTCTCCCAGCTATCCTACACATCATTTACCCAATACCAATGTGAAGCTATAGTAAAGGTTCACGGGGTCTTTCCGTCCCGTTGTGGGTATCCGGCATCTTCACCGGAACTACAATTTCACCGAGCTCGTGGTTGAGACAGTACCCAGATCGTTGCACCATTCGTGCAGGTCGGAACTTACCCGACAAGGAATTTCGCTACCTTAGGACCGTTATAGTTACGGCCGCCGTTTACCGGGGCTTCAGTTCAGAGCTTCTCCCAAAGGATAACCCCCCCCCTTGACCTTCCGGCACCGGGCAGGTGTCAGGCCGTATACATCCTCTTTCAAGTTCGCACAGCCATGTGTTTTTGATAAACAGTCGCCTGGGTCTTTTCACTGCGTCCTACCGAAGTAGGAGCCCCTTCTCCCGAAGTTACAGGGCTATTTTGCCTAGTTCCTTAACCACGAATCACTCGAGCACCTCAGGATTCTCTCCTTGACTACCTGTGTCGGTTTACGGTACGGGCACCTTTATCCTAGCCTTAGAGGTTTTTCTTGGAAGTTTGTTTAGGTACATTATCCACGCATCCGAAGATTTGTGGTACTATCAGGTTCGGCAGGATCTGCGGATTTACCTACAGGTCCTATACCTACATCCTTCAACGTACTATTCCGTCAGTACGCAGTACTTTCACTACTCCGTCACCCCATCGAAAATAAAGGTGGTACTGGAATATTAACCAGTTATCCATCGACTACCCCTTTCGGGTTCGCCTTAGGTCCCGACTGACCCCTGGCTGATTAGCATTGCCAGGGAATCCTTAGTCTATCGGTGGGCAGGTTTCTCGCCTGCCTTATCGTTACTTATGCCTACATTTGCTCTTCTCTAAACTCCAACGTGACTCACGTTACATCTTCATTGTTCAGAGAATGCTCCCCTACCCAGTATTGCTACTGCCTAAGCTTCGGTATTGTACTTGATGCCCGATTATTATCGATGCTCTGTCGCTTGACCAGTGAGCTGTTACGCACTCTTTAAATGAATGGCTGCTTCCAAGCCAACATCCTGGCTGTCTAAGCAACTGAACCTCCTTAGTTCAACTTAGCACAAATTTAGGGACCTTAGCTGTAGGTCTGGGTTCTTTCCCTCTTGGACATGGACCTTAGCACCCATGCCCTCACTGCGGGGTATATTTATCAGCATTCGGAGTTCGTCTGGATTTGGTAGGATTTGACTCCCCCTAGTCCAATCGGTAGCTCTACCTCTGATAAACTAAACCCCCACGCTGCTCCTAAAAGCATTTCGGGGAGTACGAGCTATCTCTCAGTTTGATTGACCTTTCACCCCTACCCACAACTCATCCAAACACTTTTCAACGTGAACTGGTTCGGGCCTCCATGTAGTGTTACCCACACTTCACCCTGGTCATGGGTAGATCACAAAGTTTCGCGTCTAGTACTGCTGACTGATCGCCCTGTTAAGACTCGCTTTCGCTTCGGCTTCTACACTGAATGTATTAACCTTGCCAACAACACTAACTCGTAGGCTCATTATGCAAAAGGCACGCCGTCACTTCACGAAGAAGCTCCGACCGCTTGTAAGCGTATGGTTTCAGGTACTTTTCACTCCCTTATTCAGGGTACTTTTCACCTTTCCCTCACGGTACTAGTTCACTATCGGTCTCTCAGGAGTATTTAGCCTTACCGGATGGTGCCGGCAGATTCGGACGGGATTTCTCCGGTCCCGCCTTACTCAGGATACTGCTAGATTATATAATCTTGCCTGTACAGGACTATCACCTTCTTTGGTTGATTTTCCCAGATCATTTCAGTTCAATTATAGTTTTCATATTGCAGTCCTACAACCCCTTATCAGCCGTAACTGACAAGGTTTGGGCTGTTCCGCGTTCGCTCGCCACTACTTGCGGAATCACTATTGTTTTATTTTCCTCTGGGTACTTAGATGTTTCAGTTCTCCAGGTTTACTTCCCTTAGGATATCATGTCTTCAACATGATGGGTTGCCCCATTCGGAAATCTACGGATTACAGTTTCTATGCAACTTCCCGTAGCTTATCGCAGCTTAGCACGTCCTTCATCGTCTCTGAGAGCCAAGGCATCCTCCATACGCCCTTAACTACTTTCTTGAAGTAATTTAAATGTTATGTAACGATAAACTCGCTTTATAAATTCTCAGTGAATCTTTCAAAATGTCAATGTACTTTTTCTCCAGTTTTAACTTCACAATCACTACTAGTTAGCTCAACTACGGAAGCAATTGCAAAATATCTGGATTAGATTTCTAATCGATTTTAACCGACCAGAACTCAATTTTCAATGAAGTATTTTCTTTAAAATTCTTCTGTTTGTTAACGGGTTCGCAAATGTAGAACAAAAATGGATTATCACAAGGTATTCGTTCTTTTTTTTTAATCTATAAACTTAAGCTCCAAAAGTGTCCAGTATGCGATTTATTTCTGAAGCCAAGAGTTCTAGGCAAAAAAAGGATCAATCGAAAATGAATAATTGGTCATCTTTCTTGAATGTCTCTCTTTACTACACCTTGATCTCAACATCCACACCGCTTGGAAGCTCCAATTTCATAAGAGCATCAACAGTTGCTGTACTGTTCGAGTAGATATCAACCAATCTCTTATAAGTACAAAGCTGGAATTGTTCTCGGGATTTTTTATTCACGTGAGGTGATCTCAAGACAGTGAATTTTTCCTTTACGGTAGGAAGCGGAATAGGTCCGCTGACTACGGCTCCAGTAGTTTTTACTGCTCTTACAATTTTCTCAGACGATTTGTCAACTAAGTTGTGATCGTAGGATTTAAGTTTTATTCTAATTTTTTGATTCATTGTCTTATGCATTAAGATTTCGTACCTTTTGCCTCTGCAATTACTTCTTCCGTGATATTCTTGGGTACTCGGTCGTAATGCGAGAATGTCAAAGATGCAGTTGCTCGTCCAGAACTAATCGTTCTAAGATCAGTAACATATCCAAACAGTTCGGAAAGTGGCACATCAGCTTTTATGACACCAGATGTTCCTCTGGTGTCCATTCCTCTCATGACCCCTCTTCTCTTATTTAAATCTCCAGTAATCGCGCCAGTGTATTCATCTGGTGTTACCACTTCTACAGCCATAATTGGCTCGAGGATAACTGGACCACATTTTGTGGCGACCGCTTTAAAAGCTACACGCGCTGCTAATTCGAAAGAGAGTGAGTCTGAATCTACATCGTGGAATGATCCATGATACAATCTCACCTTCATACTATCTATTGGATAGTTAGCAAGAGGACCATTCACCATCGCCTGCTCAAATCCCTTCTGGATAGCGGGGATGAATTCTTTGGGAATAGCCCCACCAACGATTTGATTCACAAACTGAAGTCCAGCTTCTTCGTAATCCTCATCTTTTGGTCCAATCTCGAACACGATATCGGCAAACTTACCTCGACCTCCTGTTTGTTTCTTGTATACTTCTTTGTGTTCGATAGATGAAGTGATTGCTTCTTTGTAGGCAACCTGCGGAGCTCCCTGATTAATCTCAACTTTAAATTCTCTTTTTAAACGGTCAATAATAATGTCAAGATGAAGTTCTCCCATTCCTTTTAGAATGGTTTGTCCTGTTTCATGGTTGGTTTCAACCTGAAGTGTAGGATCTTCTTCAATAAGCTTTCCTATTGCAATTCCGAGTTTGTCTACATCCGCCTGCGTTTTAGGTTCAATTGCATATCCAATTACTGGATCAGGGAATATCATTGATTCAAGAACAATTTTATTCTTCTCATCACTAAGAGTATCTCCTGTTTTAATGTCCTTGAAGCCTACAACAGCACCAATATCTCCAGTATGCAACTGGTCAATTTGATTTTGCTTGTTGGCATGCATTTGAAAAATTCTGGAAATTCTCTCCTTTTTATTTGTCCTGTTATTGTACACATAAGAGCCAGAATTTAATGTCCCCGAATAAGATCTTACAAAGCAAAGCCTTCCGACAAAAGGGTCTGTAGCGATCTTAAAAGCCAAGGCAGCGAAAGATTCTTCTGGAGAAGGCTTTCTTGTTGTCTCTTCCTCGGTGTCTGGATTAGTCCCTACGATATTATCTCTGTCAAGTGGTGAGGGAAGAAGTTCCATCACATAATCCAGCAGCGTCTGAACACCTTTATTCTTAAATGCAGAGCCACATAGCATAGGGACAAAAGCTGAGGCTATAGTGGCAACTCTAAGGGCAGCTATGATTTCATCACGAGTAATGCTATCAGGATCTTCAAAGTACTTCTCCATTAGCCTCTCATCATACTCAACAACTGATTCTACGAGGTGTTCCCTGTATTCTGCTACATCATCCAGCATGTCTGCCGGGATGTCAACTTCTTCAAAGGTCATCCCCATATCCTCTTCATTCCAGACAATGGCTTTATTTTCTACCAAGTCAACAACTCCTTTGAATGATTCTTCGGAGCCTATCGGCAATTGCAATGGAACGGCTTCGATTCCGAGCATTTCCTTAACTTGCTTACAAACGTTCAAAAAGTCGGCTCCAGCCCTATCCATTTTATTGACAAATCCAATTCTGGACACGCTGTAACTGTCAGCCAATCTCCAGTTGGTTTCTGACTGTGGTTCAACACCATCAACGGCACTAAATAAGAATATCAACCCATCTAACACCCGAAGGGATCTATTTACTTCAACCGTAAAATCTACGTGTCCAGGCGTATCAATAATATTGATATGATATTCTTGCTCTTTATACTTCCAGAAAACGGTTGTTGCGGCAGAAGTGATTGTAATTCCTCTTTCCTGTTCTTGCTCCATCCAATCCATAGTAGCACCTCCGTCATGCACTTCTCCAATTTTATGGTTAATGCCTGCATAGTAAAGCACTCGCTCCGTAGTTGTTGTCTTACCCGCATCAATGTGAGCTGCGATACCAATATTTCTAGTAAGTCTTAAGTCTCTTGCCATTTTAGAGTTAGAACCTGAAGTGTGAGAACGCTTTATTTGCTTCTGCCATACGGTGTGTGTCGTCTTTCTTTTTAACAGAAGCACCTTCTCCTTTTGATGCTGCAATAATTTCAGCCGCCAGCCTGTCTTTCATTGTTTTTTCACCTCTCAGTCTAGCATATTTGATCATCCATTTAATTCCAATAGATATTTTTCTATCAGGTCTTACTTCTATAGGAACCTGAAAGGTGGCTCCTCCTACTCGCCTACTTTTCACTTCAACTCCAGGAGAAATATTACTTAATGCTGTTTTCCAAGTTTCCAATCCTTTTTCTCCTGTTTTTTCTTCGACTTGTTTGATCGCTTCATAGAATATCGTGTACGATACACTCTTCTTTCCACTTAACATCAAGTTATTCACAAATTTTGTTACCAGAGTATCCTGATACATCGGATCAGGAAGAATATAACGCTTTTTAGGTTTAGCTTTTCTCATTTTCTACCTAGGTTATTTCTTTGGTCTTTTAGCTCCATACTTAGATCTTCTTTGTAGTCTTCCATTTACCCCTGCAGTATCTAACGCTCCTCTAATAAGATGATACCTAACACCTGGGAGGTCTTTGACTCTACCTCCTCTAATTAAGACGATCGAGTGTTCCTGAAGGTTATGACCTTCTCCAGGGATGTAAGCATTGACTTCTTTCCCATTGGTCAACCTCACCCTTGCTACTTTTCTCATTGCTGAGTTTGGCTTTTTAGGGGTAGTAGTGTACACACGAGTACAAACCCCTCTCCTTTGAGGACAAGCGTCTAACGCTGGCGACTTTGACTTGGAAGTAAGCTTCTTCCTTCCCTTCCTTACTAATTGTTGTATAGTTGGCATACGCTGTTATTTCTAATCGTCCCAATTTTGGGGGAACGCAAAGGTAGATATATTCGGGTTATATCAAAAAGTAAATAGATGAATTTAGTTGAGGGATTTATGCCTCCCCCATTGTTCCTCCAAAGTTTATCGGGAAATGAGGTGTTTCCCCAACTTGCTTTACCTCTCCAAAGGTAGCTTCATACTTTTCAATGTTCTCTTCCAAAGCATTCAGAAGACGCTTGGCATGCTCAGGAGTAATAACCACCCTTGATTTCACTTTTGCCTTAGGTACTCCTGGCATCAATCGAATAAAATCAATGACAAATTCACTACTGGAATGAGCTATCATTGCCAGATTGGCATAGATACCCTCAGCTGTCTCCTCCGAGAGTTCTATGTTAATCTGATTATTATTCTTTTCGTCTTTTTTATCTTCTTTTTTATCTTCTTTCGCCATAATTATACTGTTTCAACCTCTTTGGTACCTTCGAATTCTTCGCGAGCAGATACAAGTGCATCATACTCTTCTTGAGAATTGACTATGTAATCTTGGTATGTTCTTGTACCAGTACCTGCGGGTATTAGGTGGCCAACGATTACATTTTCTTTCAGTCCTACCAACGTATCTGCTTTACCTCGAATAGAAGCTTCGCTCAATACTTTGGTGGTTTCCTGAAATGATGCTGCAGAAATGAAACTCTCCGTTCCCAGAGATGCTTGGGTGATTCCCTGAAGAGTTGGTTTCCCAGTAGCTGCTTCGGCATCCCTTACGTCCATTACTTTTAAGTCTCTTCTCTTCAAGCTGGAGTTTTCATCTCTTAGCTTTCTAGCATCGATTATTTGACCTGCTTTATACGATGCTGAATCCCCTGGATCAACGACAACTTTTTTATCAAGAATGTTATCATTCTCTTCCATGAAAACAAATCTATCTACCAGTTGATTGGTCAAGAAGCTGGTATCTCCAGCATTTTCAATAACTACTTTCTGCATCATCTGACGAACAATTGCTTCGATGTGCTTATCGTTAATTTTTACACCCTGAAGTCGATAAACTTCTTGAATCTCATCTACAAGGTACTCTTGAACCGCCGTCGGACCTTTGATTTTTAGAATATCTGCAGGCGTTATTGCTCCATCAGAAAGTGCGTCTCCAGCTTGAACATAATCATTATCCTGAACAAGAATGTGCTTAGATAACGGAGCCATGTAACGCTTCTTTACGCCATCTTTTGACTCAATGTATATCTCTCTATTTCCTCTCTTGATTCCTCCATAGGTAACAATTCCATCTATTTCACTCACAACGGCTGGGTTAGAAGGATTTCTTGCTTCAAACAGTTCTGTTACTCTTGGCAGACCACCCGTAATATCTCTCGACTTCCCTGTTTTCCTTGGAATTTTAGCTAATACTTGTCCTGCTTTTATGTTATCTCCTTCATTGACCGCAAGATGAGCTCCAACTGGAATGTTATAAGATTTAGATGATCCCTCCTCTTTCCCTTCAATTTCGATGGCTGGATTTTTGGTTTTATCTTTAGTATCAATAATTACCTTTTCTCTATGACCCGTTTGCTCATCTGATTCTTCTTTGAAAGTAATTCCCTCAATGACTGACTCAAACTCGGCTTTGCCATCAACTTCGGATAAAATAACTGCATTGTATGGATCCCAGAAGCAAAGTTCATCTCCTTTGGCAACCTTTGCTCCATCTTTTATTTTCAATATTGTACCATACGGAACGTGATTGCTAATCAAAACCTTGTCTTTCTTATCATTCAATATTTTGATTTCCCCTGATCTCCCCATTACTACTTCAACCTTATTTCCTTCCTCGTCTGTAGATTTAATGGTTCTTAATTCGTCAAATTCAATGATACCATCGAATTTAGATTTGATATTTGCGTCAACAGCGATGTTAGAAGCTGTACCCCCAACGTGGAATGTCCTTAAGGTAAGCTGGGTTCCTGGTTCTCCAATGGATTGAGCGGCAATAACTCCTACCACTTCTCCTAGGTGAGACATTCGACCTGTAGAAAGGTTTCGTCCATAACATTTAGCACACACTCCTTGTCGAGTTTCGCATGTTAGTACTGATCGTATTTCTACTTCCTCGATACTTGTGGCATCTATTTTTGCTGTTATTTCCTCGGTAATTTCAGCTCCAAACTCAACAATTAGCTCTTCGGTGATGGGGTCATAAATATCATGAACTGACACTCTTCCCAGTATTCTTTCAGAAAGAGGTTCAACGATGTCTTCATTATCCTTCAAAGCGGATACTGCTAGTCCTCTTAGCGTTTCACAATCATCTTCGTTTATAATTACATCTTGTGCGACATCAACCAAACGTCTCGTTAGATAACCTGCATCAGCTGTTTTCAAAGCTGTATCCGCAAGTCCCTTTCTGGCACCGTGAGTCGATATAAAATACTCAATTACATCAAGACCCTCCTTAAAGTTTGATAGAATCGGGTTTTCAATGATCTCTCCGATAGATCCCTGAAGGTTCTTTTGAGGTTTTGCCATCAAACCCCTCATTCCGCCTAGCTGACGAATCTGCTCTCTTGATCCCCTTGCGCCCGAGTGCATCATCATGTAGATGGAATTAAATCCTTGGTCATCTTCTTCTAATTGTTGCATCAATGTAGAAGTCAACTGTGAATTCGTTCTGGTCCAAGTATCAATCACCTGATTGTAACGCTCATTATCAGTAATCAGCCCCATCAGGTAGTTGTTCCAAATTACCTCCACTTCCTTTTTGGCTTTGGCTACCAATTTCTCTTTTTCTTCTGGCACCTGAATGTTATCAAGCCCCATTGAAAGTCCGCCTTTATACGCCATTTTAAACCCGAGTGCTTTGATATCATCAAGGAAATGTGCAGTTCTGGACATCCCCGCAATTTTGAACACGTTGGAAATGATTTTCTGAAGCTTCTTTTTAGTTAAAAGTTCATCCACGTAGCCTACCTCTTCGGGTACCGATTCATTGAACAGGACACGCCCTGCTACTGTGTCAATGACTTTTTTCTCTAGTTTTCCTTCATCGTTTCGCACGTTGGCTCTCACCTTAATGCAGGCATGCTGAGAAAGTACTCCTTCATTTAATGCTATAATAACTTCCTCAGAGCTATAGAACATTTTGCCTTCTCCTTTGACTTTTTCCTTCTCGGTGCTTCTTCTTCCCTTAGTTATGTAATAAAGACCAAGAACCATATCCTGTGAAGGCACTGCGATAGGAGCACCATTGGCTGGATTAAGGATATTATGAGACGAAAGCATTAGTAAGGAAGCTTCCAAAATGGCTTCATGTCCAAGTGGAACGTGGACTGCCATTTGGTCACCATCAAAATCTGCATTAAACGCAGTACATGCGAGTGGGTGTAGCTGAATTGCTTTGCCCTCAATGAGCTTTGGCTGAAATGCCTGAATACCTAACCTGTGCAGTGTAGGTGCCCTATTAAGCAGGACAGGGTGTCCTTTCAAAACATTTTCTAGGATATCCCAAACTACAGGATCCTTCTTATCGACTATTTTCTTCGCAGATTTAACAGTTTTCACAATTCCCCTTTCTATCAGTTTTCTGATGATGAAAGGCTTGAAAAGCTCGGCAGCCATATGTTTAGGCAACCCGCATTCGTGCATTTTCAACTCAGGTCCAACGACAATAACAGAACGACCGGAATAATCAACCCTCTTACCAAGTAAGTTTTGTCGGAATCGACCCTGCTTGCC
The DNA here is from genome assembly GCA_965261215.1 of Ekhidna sp. Classification (GTDB taxonomy): domain Bacteria; phylum Bacteroidota; class Bacteroidia; order Cytophagales; family Cyclobacteriaceae; genus Ekhidna. The sequence goes on along the minus strand of CBDHDT010000193.1, from coordinate 3,707,011 downwards.
TTTCAGCATGTCGCTCAATGACTTCAGTGCCCTATTCCCATCTGCTCTTACAGCATTAACTTTTCTTGAATTATCAAGAAGTGAATCTACCGCTTCCTGAAGCATCCGTTTTTCATTCCTAAGAATTACTTCTGGGGCTTTGATGTCCATCAGTCTTTTTAATCGATTGTTTCTGATGATCACTCTTCTATACAGGTCATTCAAATCAGAAGTTGCGAATCGACCTCCGTCCAAGGGAACTAGGGGTCGTAACTCTGGAGGAATTACTGGCACCATTTTAATAATCATCCATGCCGGATTATTCTCAATCCTTGTTCTTGCATCTCTGAATGCTTCCACAACTCTTAATCTTTTTAAGGCTTCAGTCTTTCTTTGCTGAGAAGTATCTGTAGCCGCCTGATGTCTCAGTTCATAGGAAAGTTCATCCAATTGAGTTCTTCCAAGTAGCATTTCCAGTGCATCAGACCCCATCCGGGCGATGAATTTATTAGGATCATCGTCGTCAAGCATTTGGTTTTCTCTTGGGAGCTTATCCAGGATATCCAAATACTCTTCTTCTGTTAGGAAATCTAGTTTAGCTACTCCATCTTCTTCCTTAACGCCTGGCTGAATAACTATGTATCTTTCATAGTATACAATTTGATCAAGTTTCTTAGTGGGTATCCCGAGTAAATACCCTATTTTGTTAGGAAGAGACTTAAAGTACCAAATGTGAGCAACAGGTACAACCAGTTCGATATGCCCCATTCGCTCTCTTCTAACCTTCTTTTCGGTAATCTCAACGCCACATCTATCACAAATAATGCCTTTGTAACGAATTCTCTTATATTTCCCACAATGACATTCCCAGTCCTTGACGGGACCGAAAATTCGTTCGCAGAATAATCCCCCCATTTCTGGTTTGTAGGTTCTGTAATTAATTGTCTCTGGTTGGGTCACTTCGCCATGGGAACTCTCCAGTATTGATTCTGGGGATGCAAGGCTGACGGTAATTTTAGAGAAATCGTTGTGTATTTTTTTATTTTTTCTGAACGCCATGTTATCTATCAGTAAGCCTCCGTCAATTCACGGAGATGATTTTCAAATATTAATTAGTCCAAAGTAATTTCAAGAGCCAACCCTCTCAATTCATGAATCAATACATTGAATGATTCTGGAATGTTCGGTTTTTGCATATTTTCACCTTTCACAATTGCTTCATATGCTTTTGCTCTTCCTATTACATCATCTGATTTGATGGTCAGTATTTCTTGAAGGACATTAGCTGCGCCAAATGCTTCAAGTGCCCAAACTTCCATCTCTCCGAACCTCTGACCGCCAAACTGAGCTTTACCTCCCAATGGTTGTTGAGTAATTAGAGAGTATGGTCCAATACTCCTTGCGTGCATCTTGTCATCCACTAAGTGTCCAAGTTTCAAGACATAGATCACACCAACCGTAACTAGCTGATCAAATCTTTCTCCAGATAAACCGTCATACAGGTACGTTCTCCCAAAGTCTGGAAGTCCTGCTTCTTTCAGTTCATTTTGAACCTCTTCTTCAGAGGCTCCATCAAAAATTGGAGTAGAGTACTTCCTACCCAATTCTAATCCTGCCCAACCTAATACTGTCTCATAAATTTGACCAATATTCATCCTTGAAGGTACTCCCAAAGGATTTAGTACTATATCTACTGGTGTCCCATCTTCACCAAACGGCATATCTTCTTCTCGCACAATCTTTGCAACAACTCCTTTATTTCCATGTCGCCCTGCCATTTTATCACCTACTCTTAACTTGCGCTTCTTCGCTATGTATACTTTAGCCAATCGCACAATTCCAGCTGGAAGTTCATCCCCTACCTCAAGGGTAAACCTTTCTCTTTTGAACAGTCCAGATATTTCGTTTCTATGTCCGATGTAGTTCTTTATGAGCTGGAAAGTCAGGTCATTTGCTTTCTGATCTCTCGTCCAATCTTCAATAATTAAGTCAGAAATCAAGTTCGCTTCTTCAGGAACATTGTAATTACTTTCATCTCTATACTTGTTCTTAGGAGGGAATAAATTTGCTTCAATGTTTTTCTTACCAAATTTCACGCCCTTGCTCATCACTTCCTCGCCAAACTTATGTTTGATCCCTTGACACGTTTTTCCATCCAAAAGCTGAGTGATCTTTTCAAGCATTGTTGCTCTAGCTTCGGAAAGCTGTTGACTATATTTATCCTTGAGAAGTTCAACCTCTTTTTTAATCCTAGCTCGAACATCTTTATCCTTTTTAGGTCTTGAGAATAGCTTAGTGTCAATGACAACACCTTGAAGTGAAGGTGATGCTTTCAATGAAGCATCCTTTACATCACCTGCTTTATCTCCAAAGATGGCTCTAAGAAGTTTTTCTTCGGGGGTAGGATCTGATTCCCCTTTTGGGGTGATTTTTCCAATAAGAATATCGCCTTCTTTTACTTCTGCTCCAACTATAATGATTCCATTGTCATCAAGGTTCTTAACTGCTTCTTCACTAACGTTCGGAATTTCACTCGTAAATTCTTCTTCACCCCTCTTTGTATCTCGTACCTCAAGTTCGAATTCATCAATATGAATAGATGTGAAAATGTCCTCTCTCACTACTCTTTCGGAGATCACAATGGCATCCTCAAAATTATATCCCTGCCAAGGCATGAACGCGACTTTCATATTAATTCCAAGCGCGAGTTCTCCATGTTCAGTGGCAAACCCTTCACATAGAGCCTGACCTGCTTTTATCTTTTCGCCTTTAGCAACGATAGATTTCAGATTAATACAGGTATCCTGATTTGTTCTTCTGAATTTGACTAGGTTATACGTTACTGTGGCATCATCAAAAGTGATGATTTCCTGCTCATCATTTAAATCATATTTTACGACAATTTTATTTGCATCAACGTACTCAATACGTCCGTCTTTTTCCGCTCTGATCAATGCCCGAGAGTCAAGTGCTACCCTTTCCTCTAGACCAGTTCCAACGATTGGAGCTTGCGGTCTCATTAGAGGTACAGCCTGACGTTGCATATTTGACCCCATCAATGCCCTGTTGGCATCATCATGTTCCAAGAAAGGGATCATGGAAGCCGCCACGGATACGATTTGATTAGGCGCAACGTCCATGTAAGACAACTCGCCCCCCTTGCATAGGGGGAAATCCCCCTCAAAACGTGCCTTAATTGTTTCATTTATGAACTCCCCATTATCTCTTAGGGGTGCGTTCGCCTGAGCAATATTATGTGTGTCTTCTTCCTCTGCTGTCAAGAACTTTACGTTTCCTGACATATCTACAATCCCCTTGTCCACAGTTCTATAGGGCGTTTCAATGAATCCCATTTGGTTCACTTTCGCATGAACACACAGTGAGGAGATCAGACCAATATTAGGTCCCTCTGGTGTTTCAATAGTACATAATCTGCCATAATGAGTGTAGTGAACATCTCGAACTTCAAAACCAGCTCTTTCTCTTGAAAGACCTCCAGGACCAAGAGCTGACATTCTCCTTTTGTGAGTGATCTCAGCTAATGGGTTCGTTTGATCCATGAATTGAGAAAGCTGATTTGTTCCAAAGAACGAATTGATCACGGAAGAAAGAGTTCTTGCATTGATCAAATCAACTGGCTTAAAATCTTCATTATCTCGAACATTCATTCTTTCTCGAATCGTTCTTGCCATTCTAGTCAGACCAACACCAAACTGGGAGTAAAGTTGCTCTCCAACCGTTCGAATCCGTCTATTGCTCAAATGGTCAATATCATCAACCACGGACTTACTGTTTATAAGACCAATCAGATGCTTAACAATAAGAATAATATCCTCGGTTGTAAGAACTCTTCGATCCCAATCAGCATCAATGCCTAATTTTTTATTGATCCTGTATCGACCAACTTCTCCAAGATCATAACGCTTATCTGAAAAGAATAAGCTCGTGATAATATCTCTGGCAGTTTGTTCGTCAGGAGCTTCCGTATTTCTTAGTTGACGATAAATCTGCTCTACTGCTTCCTTTTCAGAGTTTGAATTATCTTTTTGAAGTGTGTTATAGACGATTGAATATTCAGCAATATTCACATCTTTTCTATGAACAATGATGGACTTAGTTCCTGAATCAATAATTGTTGGGATGTCTTCAGCCGTGATCATATTGTCACGCTCAAGCACAACTTCATTTCGATCTATTGAAACAACCTCTCCTGTGTCTTCATCCACAAAGTCTTCAGTCCACGTCCTAAGTACTCTAGCTGCTAATCTTCTGTCAATAGCTTTTTTAAGTTCTTTTTTGGTTGCCTCTATTTCTTCCGAGAGACCAAAGAGATCAAGAATTTCCTTATCCGATCCGTATCCGATTGACCTGAGTAAAGCGGTGATCGGGAACTTCTTCTTTCGATCAATGTAAGCATACATTACGTTGTTTACATCGGTTGCAAATTCTATCCACGAACCTTTAAAAGGAATAATTCTTGCACTATAGAGGAGGGTCCCATTCGTATGCTTGCTGTGCGCAAAAAATACTCCTGGAGATCGATGCAATTGAGATACAATTACTCTTTCGGCTCCATTGATAACAAAAGATCCTTTCTCTGTCATGTAAGGGATATTCCCTAAGAACACTTCTTGCTCTATCGTCTCAAATTCTTCGTTTTCCTCATCATTACACAGAAGCCTCAACTTTGCCTTCAAAGGAACAGAGTGGGTCAACCCTCTTTCAATACATTCTTGAATGCTATATTTTGGAGGGTCAACTGTATAATCGATAAATTCCAAGACAAAATTTTCCCTTGAATCGGTGATCGGGAAATTTTCCATGAACACTTTGTATAGTCCCTCACCTTCTTTTTGTTCTGCTGGTGTATCCAGCTGGAAAAAGTCAATAAATGATTTCAGTTGCACGTCCAGAAAATCCGGATAATCAAGGACTGATTTAATTGAGGAGAAATTTATTCTCCCAGTATTATTGTTAGCCAAAGCTTAAGGAGTTTAGTTTAATAAATGAAAAAGAACTTTTAGTATCCAATACAAACAGGAAAAGACCTGATCTCCAAATGTGATCGAGACCAAGTCTGAACCCAAATATTATGTGCTAATTACTGTAATTCTACTTCAGCACCAGCTTCTTCAAGTTGCTTTTTTAAGCCTTCTGCTTCTTCTTTAGCAAGACCTTCTTTCACAGCTTTTGGTGCGCCATCAACAAGTTCTTTTGCTTCTTTAAGCGTAAGACCTGTCAATTCTTTCACCAATTTCACAATTGCCAACTTAGCTCCTCCAGGTGACTTTAGGATTACATCAAAAGAAGATTTTTCTTCTGCTCCGCCATCAGCACCATCTTCTCCAGCACCAGCGACCACAACAGGACCAGCAACCGCAACAGGCTCAATGCCATGCTCATCTTTAAGGATATTAGCTAATTCGTTCACCTCTTTGACTGAAAGGGTTACTAGTTGTTCTGCAAATTCTTTTAAATTCGCCATTTTATTTTAAATGTTAATTCTGTTAAACAATCTTATTCCTCTCTATCAGAAAGGGCTTTTACAATACCAGCAAGTTTGTGTTCTCCACTTTGTAACAGAGTGAGAACGCTCTTCGCAGGCGATTGCAGTAAAGTGATGACTTCCCCAATAAGCTCTTGCTTTGATTTAAGATTAGCAAGCGTGCTTAGTTGATCTTCACCGATAAATAAATCCGAGTCTATGGAAGCAGCCTTGAATTTGGGTCTTTCTTGGGGATCTTCTTTTTTGAAGTCCCTGATAATTTTAGCTGGAACGTTAGCGGTGTCATTGACAAACATCAAGCCAGAAGTGCCTTTCAGAACCTCATCCAAGCTTGAAAAATCACCATCAACATTCTCTAATGCTTTTTTGATAAGTGTGTTTTTAGCCACTTTATATTCCACTCCTTTGGTGAAACAGATTTTCCTGAATTTATTGATCTCAACTACGGTAAGACCAGACGTATCAGTTATATAGAAATGGTCAGATTCATCTAGCTTTTTAGTTAAACTATCTATTAATTTAGCTTTGTCTTTTCGTGTCATAACTATTTAAATATTCGCTATGCTACTTTGATCTATCGCAATACCAGCACTCATTGTACTAGAAATTGTTATTGACCTAAAATAGGTTCCTTTTGCCGAAGTTGGCTTGAGCTTGGAGATGGTTTGAAGCATTTCCAAGGCATTGTCTTTGATTTTATCAACATCAAAAGATGCTTTCCCGATGCTGGTATGAATGATTCCAAATTTATCAACTTTGAAATCTATCTTACCTGCTTTCACCTCTTTCACCGCTTGACCAATCTCCATTGTAACCGTTCCTGATTTGGGATTTGGCATAAGACCTCTAGGTCCCAACACTCTTCCCAGTTTTCCAACCTGAGCCATTACGGTAGGCATAGTGATGATCACATCAATGTCTGTCCATCCTCCCTCTATTTTCTTCACATAATCATCTAACCCTACGTGATCAACTCCAGCGTCCTTGGCTTCTTGCTCTTTATCTGGTGTACATAACACGAGAACTCTCACATCCTTTCCTATACCATGTGGCAATGAAACAACTCCTCTGACCATTTGATTCGCTTTCTTAGGATCCACACCTAATCTAACATCCAAGTCTACTGATGAATCAAATTTCGAAAAAGTTATTTTTTTAACGAGTTTACTCGCCTCTTCTAGGGAATATTCTTTTCCTTCCTCCAGAAGCTCTTGAACTTTCTTTTGATTTTTTGTCAGCTTCCTCATCTCTAATTATCAGTTGTCATTTCCCATGGAGCATTTCCTTTTACACGTATACCCATACTTCTCGCAGTTCCTGCAACAATTTTCATTGCTGATTCGATTTTAAAAGCGTTCAAGTCGGGCATTTTGGTTTCTGCAATGGCTCTAAGCTGATCCCATGTAACTGATCCAACTTTACTCCTATTTGATTCAGGAGAACCCTTTTTAACCTTAGCAGCTTCCATTATAAGCGATGTTGCTGGTGGTGTCTTGATAACAAAATCAAAGGACTTATCAGCATATATCCTCACAAGTACTGGAAGTAACTGCCCCGAACTCTCTTGGGTTCTCGCGTTAAACTGCTTACAAAAGTCCATGATATTCAGACCTTTAGCACCTAGTGCAGGACCTACAGGAGGTGAAGGGTTAGCTGCTCCTCCCCGTATTTGTAGCTTTAAATAGCCTGAAACTTCTTTAGCCATTTTTACCTAATTAATCTTCTTTTTCTACCTGTATATAATTCAATTCGACAGGTGTATTTCTGCCAAAAATCTTAACCGTAACGTTAAGTTTCTTACGGTCTTCAAAAATCTCCTCTACTGTACCCGTGAAACCACTGAAGGGACCGTCCATAATTTTAACACTCTCACCAACTATGAATGGTGTGTCTAGTTTTTCCTCATGTTCCTCCCCCTCATCCACTTTGCCCAAAATTCTGTTAACTTCCACTTGTCTGAGTGGAAGAGGCTCTTTTGTTGTACTCGAGCCAGTAGCACTCAGAAAACCGATCACATTGGGAACCAATTCCTTATTTGTAACTAAGTGCATCACTTCTCCATTTGAAAAATCCGCCTGAATAAGGACATAACCTGGAAAGAAATTTCTCTCCCTCACCCGTTTTCTCCCATTCCTCATTTCATAAACCTTTTCCGAAGGAATCAATACTTGTGGGATATAATTTGCCAACTCCTGACGAGCGACTTCATTTTCAATCGCTTCCTTCACTTTTCGCTCTTTGCCACTTACCGCCCTAACAACATACCACTTATACTCCATCCTTCCCTTGCTATTTAGTCTATGTTAAAGTTCTTCGTAAACAAACTCCATCAAGTTTTCGAAAGCATAATCAATAGCCCCGATTAAAAGGGCAAAAATTAATGACGCAACAAGCACCAAAATTGCGCTATTTTGCAAGTCGGAGTACTTTGACCAAGAAACCTTGTGTAAAAGTTCCTCATAAGATTCTTTAATAAATATTGTAACCTTCGACATAATTTTCAACCTTCAAAAAAAGCACGGGAGGAGGGACTCGAACCCCCAACCAACGGTTTTGGAGACCGCTACTCTACCAATTGAGCTACACCCGTAAAAACGAGCAATCCCAAAAGGACTGCAAATTTAGCATAATCAATTTGTATAAACAAATGCGATTTTCATTTTTATAAAAATCACACAACTACTGATCAATCAAGAATTTCTGTAATCTGTCCAGAACCTACAGTTCTTCCTCCTTCCCGAATCGCAAATCTCAAACCTTTTTCCTGAGCCACTGGATTAATGAGTGTCACCTCAATGGTTACATTATCACCAGGCATAACCATTTCTACATTTTCAGGAAGCTTGATTTCTCCTGTTACATCTGTAGTCCTCAAATAGAACTGAGGACGATATTTATTAAAAAATGGGGTGTGGCGTCCACCTTCTTCTTTTGAAAGAACGTAAACTTCCGCTTTAAAGTGAGCATGAGGAGTCACAGATCCTGGCTTACAGATAATCATCCCTCTTTTAATTTGATCTTTTTCGATACCTCTTAAAAGAAGACCTACATTATCACCTGCTTCGCCTCTATCCAAGATTTTTCTAAACATCTCAACTCCTGTAATAGTAGATTTAAGACCTTCAGCTCCCATACCAATAAGATCAACAGCATCTCCAGTGTTAGTTACACCTCTTTCGATTCTACCCGTAGCAACAGTTCCCCTGCCTGTAATGGAAAACACATCTTCAACTGGCATTAAGAAATCCTTATCAATAGCTCTTTCTGGTAATGGAATATGTTTATCAACAGCAACCATCAATTCTTCAATCTTCTCTACCCACTTGGCATCGCCATTAAGCCCACCAAGAGCAGAACCCTGAATTACTGGGATATCATCACCAGGAAAATCATAAGCCGATAGAAGCTCTCGAATTTCCATTTCCACTAGTTCTAAAAGTTCAGGATCATCAACAAGATCCACTTTGTTCATAAAAACAACAAGAGCTGGAACACCTACCTGACGAGATAATAGGATATGCTCCCTAGTTTGTGGCATAGGTCCATCTGTCGCGGCAACAACTATAATTGCTCCGTCCATTTGAGCAGCCCCAGTTACCATATTTTTAACGTAATCCGCATGACCTGGGCAATCTACATGTGCGTAATGACGATTATCAGTTTGATATTCAATGTGTGACGTATTAATAGTGATACCTCTTTCTTTCTCTTCTGGTGCGTTGTCAATCGCTGAGAAGTCTTTTTTTTCAGCAAGTCCTTTACCTGCAAGAACCGAAGAAATTGCTGCAGTTAAGGTTGTTTTACCATGATCAACGTGTCCGATAGTACCAATGTTAACATGTGGTTTCGAGCGATCAAATGTTTCTTTAGCCATGTTTGATAATCCTCTAATTTAATTTTTAAAAATTTATTACTCTATAATATTTAAACACATCATTAAGCGAGCCAATGAGGGGATTTGAACCCCTGACCTCTTCCTTACCAAGGAAACGCTCTACCCCTGAGCTACATCGGCCTTTGTTCCTAGTTACAAATTCAACAGTTAACCCATTGACCTTTGAACTCAAAGCTCGAATAAATTGCAACTGATATTCCAATACATCGGAAATGTTAGTTGCGCATCCATTCTGAGCGGGTGACGAGGCTCGAACCCGCGACCTACAGCTTGGAAGGCTGTCGCTCTACCAACTGAGCTACACCCGCTTATAATTTAAAGTCACAAAAACAAATGCTTCTCAAAATATTTCTATTTGAAAATTGCTAATTTCATCCAGTGGGGAGAGTAGGATTCGAACCTACGAAGACGTAAGTCAACGGAGTTACAGTCCGTCCCAGTTGACCGCTTTGGTATCCCCCCAACTATTTAAAATTTCTTTTTAAAGAACATCTCCTTTTTCGCTCATTTTCTGGAAAAAGGAATGCAAAAGTATATCGTTTTTTTGTTTAATCAAATTTACATTTTGAGATAACAAATCTTCCTTCTAAGCATAATTTTGACCATCCTAATTTAAATGACTTTAAAGTGATAGAAATCAGCTTCAGTTCTGGAAAAAAAATCAGCCTTGAGAAAAAAGGTGATCAGCTAATTATGGATGGAGTCAATTCAGCATTTGATATAGAGAGACAAAGCGAGAGGTTCTATAAAGTCTTTAAGGACAATAAGATTTATGATGTTGAACTTATTGAAAGGATAGAAAAAAAAATAACTCTTGCGATAAATGGTAAAACCATAGAAGTCACCGCACGTAATCATATTGATCAAATACTGAGCCGACTGGGGATGAATGCATTAAACGTAACAACGGTACAAGACGTAAAGGCTCCTATGCCTGGAAAAATACTATTGCTGAGTAAGAAAGTTGGCGATAAAGTGGAAAAGGGTGATCAAATACTCATCCTTGAAGCCATGAAAATGGAGAACGTAATTAAGTCCTCTGGAGAGGGGGTGATAAAGGATATATTAATAGAAGAAGGAGAGAACGTCGACAAGAATCAACTCTTAATCACATTAGAGTAAGCTCCCAATCTCTTTATAATGTGTTCGATTTTCACAGTTCCCCTAAAGGGCATCTCTGATTCTCTACCCTTTTCCGCGATTTCGGTGTCAGTCCCGTACTCAAATTCTCATGTATGCTATATGTACACTGCGGTTTTCCGTGCGGGACTTCCTTGCGCTCACAAAAAAATCTGGTTAATTATAAATGTCCTCAATTAAGCACAAATTTCAATGGTTCATAAATTATGGATCAAATACGACTTGAAATAATTAAAATTGTGCCTAATTATGAAATGTTGATTTTTTAACTTGATGAAGTTCAAAAGAATACTTTTAAAACTAAGTGGAGAAGCCCTGATGGGAAGCAAATCCCATGGAATCGATTCTGGTCGCCTGACCCAATATGCCGAAGATATCAAAACCATTATTGAGGAAGACACGGAAGTAGCTATTGTCATCGGAGGGGGTAACATTTTCAGAGGAGTGGAGGCGGAAGCAAATGGAATAGATAGAGTTCAAGGTGATTACATGGGTATGCTTGCAACAGTGATCAACGCCATGGCACTTCAAAGTGCCCTAGAAAAGCAAGGTGTTTATACACGGTTAATGGCTGGCTTAAAAATGGAACAGGTTTGTGAGCCATTCATACGAAGAAGAGCTATCAGACATTTGGAAAAGGGCAGGGTTGTGATTTTTGGGGCTGGAATCGGTAATCCATATTTTACAACAGACTCAACTGCTAGTCTGCGAGCAATCGAGATAGAGTCTGATGTAGTGCTGAAGGGGACCAGAGTAGATGGCGTATATACTGCTGATCCTGAGAAAGATGCAAATGCAAAGAGATACGATGAATTGACGTTTCAGGAAGCATACGAAAAAAGTCTGAATATTATGGATATGACCGCTTTTACTCTATGTCAGGAGAACAACTTGCCAATCATCGTATTTGACATGAATGCGCGAGGTAATCTTAAAAAACTTTTATCCGGAGAACCAGTCGGAACACTAATTCATTAACCCTGTTGTCCGACAAAATATAGCACATAAATCGTTTCTTTTCTGCTCGAATTTCGTTGAAAAATATAACTACAGCTTTGGTATAACTTGATTTTTTTCGTGAGTGCAAGGAAGTCTTGCACGGAAAAACCGCAATGTATATAGCATACATGAGGATTTGAGTACGGGACTGACACCGAAATCGCGGAAAAAGGCAGTTAATAACAGTGTCCTAAAGCATAGCCATCGCTACGGTGCTAGTTTTTAACCACTTTCCTTGTCATAAGACCGTGTGTTGTTTGTATCTTTAACAGATAAATTCCTTTAGCTAAAGACGGAAATGCTACAGCGTTATCTCCCTTGGTTACGGTCCCTTTAGTAAGAAATTCCCCTGAGATTCCGAACAAGCGGTACACCCCATCGTCAGCAACGGTAATTTTCACGCTATCTCCATCTTTTACTGGATTAGGAGAGACGGAAACATCTATGTTCTTCACGCCAGCCGTTCCTGTGGTAACCTCCTCAGCCTGCACGGTAACTGAGAAAGTTTGTTTAGCCGTTTGCCCTGCTATATCGGTGGCAGTGACGGTAATGGTGGTCGTGCCTGCGGCTACGGGAGTTACGGTAACTACGCTATCCAGCACTGCAACCGTTGCGATGGCGGTATCATCGGACGTTGCAGTAAAGGTCAACGTGTCTAAGTCGCTAAATTTAGTCGCTACATTTACATCGCGCGGACTACCATTTACCACGAGGTCAGTCATGTTGTCCATCGTGCCTGTGGCTGTTGGGGCAGGGTTGGTAACGGAGACTGAGAAAGTTTGTTCAGCAGTTTGACCCGCTATATCGGTGGCAGTGACAGTGATGGTTGCTGTGCCAGCGGCTACTGGCGTTACGGTAACTACGCTATCCATCACTGCAACCGTTGCGATGGCGGTATTATCGGACGTTGCAGTAAACGTCAACGTGTCTAAGTCGCTAAATTTATCCGCTACATCTACAGTTTGAGGACTACCATTTGCTACTAGGTCAGTCATGTTGTCCATCGTGTCTACGGTCGTTGGGGCAGGGTTGGTAACGGAGACTGAGAAAGTTTGTTCAGCAGTTTGACCCGCTATATCGGTGGCAGTTACGGTGATGGTTGCTGTGCCTGCGGCTAATGGCGTAATCGTAACTTCACTATCATTAGCAACCCCAACGGTTGCGATGTCAGTATCATTAGACATTGCGGAAAAGGTCAAAGCATCTGTGTCGCTAAATTTATCCGCCACATCTATAGTTTGCGTGTTACCATTTGCCACGAGGTTAGTAATATTAGAAATCGTACCTACGGTTGTTGGAATTGCATTCAGCGTGACTCCATCGGGCAGGGTTATTGTTATTGTTGCTGGCATATCGGCAAACAGGCGTTCAGGGAGCGAAGTAGGCAGTGGGTTTTCCGATAAATCAAGGGTTGTTAAACTAGTTAAGCCTGCGAAAACCCCAGTAGGCAAGGTGGATAGTTGGTTGTTATCCAACCTGAGTATCGTTAAGGCGGATAGCCCAGAGAAAATATCAGCGGGTAGGGTGGTAATCTCGTTGTTGGATAAATTGAGAGACGTTAGCCCTGTTAAGCCAGCGAAATCACCACTCTTTAGGTTGCTACCTATTAGAGAGCTACCCCCAACAAAAGATAATTCGGTAACTCCCGCCAAATCTGTCGGAGTAATGTCTTGACAACGGGTTTTGCCGCTCACCTCTGCGACTATTTCATCTCTAACTCCTTGGCTACGCGAACAAAGGTCTGTTGGGGCTACACTGGTAATGCTTGTCGTAAAGGTTTGTGTAACCATTTGACCGATGGTGTCTTCGGCAGTTACGGTAATTGTTGTTGTTCCTAAAGCTACTGGCGTAATGGTTACTTCACTATCGCTAACTCCAACGCTTGCGATGTTAGGATTACTAGACGCTACGGAAAAGGTTAAAGCGTTTGTGTCGTTAAAGTTACTAGCCACATCTACAACACGAGGACTACCATTTGCCACGAGGTCAGTAATATTATCAATCGTGCCTACGGTTGTTGGAATTTCGTTAATCGTAGTTCCCGTGGGAAGGGTTATTGCGTTTCGTGATACATCAGCAAACAGGCTTGCGGGAAGTGAAGTAGGCAATGAGTTGCTTGATAAATCGAGAGTTGTTAAACTGGTTAAGCCCGCGAAAATCCCAGATGGCAAGGTGGATAATTGGTTGTTATTTAATTCCAGTCTCATTAAGGCGGATAGCCCAGAGAAAATATCAGCGGGTAGGGCGGTAATCTCGTTTGAATCTAAAGTAAGTTCTGTTAGTCCTGTTAAGCCAGCAAAATCGCCACTCTTTAGGTTAGTACCTCTGAGAGAACTAAAGGGACTAAACCCCAAAAAATTTAATACGGTAACTCCTGCTAAATCTGCTGTAGTAATGTCTGCACAATTGGTTTTGCCACTCACTTCGGAGATGATTAGATTCTTAACTACTGCGGTGCGTGAACAAAGATCTGTTGGGTTAGCCTCTTGAGCATTTACTGGCAGAGAAAAAGCCAGACTTAAAATAAGGAGAAATAGGGTGTTTTTGTAATTATAAAGCCGTGCTAAAGGATGACATAATGTCGGGGGGGGGGGGGGGGGGGGGGGGGGTAGGACTATTATATGACCTTTTGTCAGTTATAGGTGTTGTTTTGGGTGGATGGGTAATGGTTTTCATTGGTCTTTTAAGGTTAAATAATGGGGCAAAGGTATCAAGTTATTTCCAATTAACCACTGTTGTCCGATAAATGCCTATTTAAATTCTGAAAAAACAATTTCCTTAACATAGCCTTATACGAATTTGATGATCAACTATTACCTTAAATCCGCAGGTGTACAACGAAAAAGAGCTGGAATAGGCTTAAAATAGTTTGTAATAAGCTTTTCTGGCTCGATTTTTTTCACTTATTTGAGTGCGTAACCAATCAATTACGCGAGAATGAACGTAACAATATCTGATAAAAAAATCACCCCTTTTGGCGGGTTTAATTTTTGCTACAAGTTTCTTAAGGATAGCGGTATTCCAAAGCTAATCGATGATCATTTGGGTAGCCTGGTCAACTATAGAGGGTTCGATTACTCGGAGATTTTGATGAATCATTTGGCTATTTTTCTTCATGGTGGAGATTGTACTGAGGACATTGAAGAACACTTGGGAGATCATCTGAAGAAAGTTCGGGGGTTCTCGGTGTGTAGTGCCGATACCATTTTGCGAATCATAAAAGAACTGGCCACCCCTACAGAGGAAATGACCAGTTCGGGAGGGATACCCCATCAGTTCAATATCAACCTGGGCTTAAACCAATGATTACTGAAAACCTTGAGCACAACCAATCAGCTTAACACCAAACAGGAGCATACCTTAGCTTATGATAATCAGGTAATGGCCACCGAGAAATATGATGCACGGAGCACCTATAAAAAGTGTGAAGGTTACCAGCCAGGTGTGGCCAGTATCGGCAAAAACATTGTTTACATCGAAGGTCGTAATGGCAACAGCCCAGCCAAATACCAACAAGAAGAAACCCTGACCAGAGCATTTTCTTTACTGGATCAGCAGGGCATCTGCATCAAGTGCTTTCGGGTAGCTTCGGCTTCCTACCAACAAAAGGTAATTAGTCTTGTGGAGGGAACAAGTCAGCACTTTTACATCCGAGCTGTGCGTTGCGCCACTATGGAACAGCAAATTAGCCAAATTCGGACAGATGCCTGGCAGAAAGTCCGTCTTGGAGTACAAGAAATGGAAGTGACACAGCTAGCGGATTACCGTCCCTTTGATGGGCAAACGCCCTACCGATTGGTAGTAAGCCGGATTAAACGCCGAGATGGGCAGACCGGATTATTCACTGGGGATGCCTTCACGTATCGAGCTATCCTCACCAATGATGTCAAATGGGACAACCAGCAACTTGTTTCTTTTTATAACCAAAGAGGAAATGCTGAGCGAACCTTCGATACAATGAACAATGCTTTTGGCTGGTCTAAGCTTCCCTGTTCATTCCTTAATGAAAATACCGCCTTTATGATCATCTCTGCGCTGTATGCCAATATATACCAGGTTATGTTGGCTACCTTTGCCAGCAAACTATCCTGGATTAAGGAAAACTTCCGATTGAAGAAATTTATCTTCCGATTTATCTCCGTGGCTGCCAAATGGATCAAGACTGGGAGGTGGCATGTGCTTAAACTATATACACACAAAGACTACAGCCGACTGCTCACCTAACTGTTTTGATTAAAACATCCAACATTCTTTCGTAATACCACTTTTCTAATACCTATCAAAAACAGAGAAAACGAACGCACTGTAGACGTAGAGCAGCCATAGAGCCAATCATCGGACACTTCAAGCAAGATCATCGAGCAGCTAGCAATTACCTAAAAGGGAAAACAAAAGATAAAATAAACTTCATCATGGCAGCCTGTGGGTTTAACTACAAGAAGTTGATGAAAAAACTAAGAGTAAATGCTCTTTGGCTCTATACAAAATGGGTAGTAAAGCTGAGGCGTCTAGTTGAAGTAACCTCTTTCCATCAAAGTAGAATACAAACTCTATTGAAAATGAGTTTGTAAGGAACGACTAGTTATTCCTCAAAAACGAACAACCCCTCAGCCAGAAACAACAACAGAAAAAAGCAGAATTAGAGCTGGCAGATCTTAACCCTAAATCCTTTGAGGCAATGAGAATGCGCGAAACTTTCCAACAAATCTATCAAGCCAAAACCGTGGCAGATTTTGAGCAACTATTAAGCAAATGGTACAACTGGGGCAGTCAATGCAATTTACCCGCCATGGTTGAAACGAGAAAAACCATTAAAAACCACTGGCAAGGCATCGTGCAATGGAAATTAAGCAGCATCAATAACGGTATTTTAGAAGGCTTAAATTCGATCATTCAAGCCGCAAAAAGAAAAGCCAGAGGTTATGGCAAAAAATATTTTAAGACTATGGCTTATTTGCTGACTGGCAACTTTTTTTGCATAAAGTTAATGTGGATCTACCCACTTGCTTTTAACAAGAGCCCAAATGCTTAACGGTAAACGGAGTTAAACCGGTAGTTTCTTACCAAGACAAGTTTCAAACAACCTACCTGTATGGAAGCTATTCCCCTATAAATGGAGATAGGGTTGTTTGGGAAATTAATGGAGTAACTACCACAATCTTTGAATCATATTTAAGGCACTTCTCTAAGTATAAACCTAAAGAACATAAGATAGTCATTATTGATAATACTGGGTTTTATTCAACAAAAAACATAGAAGTACCCGATAATATTTTTCTACTAAATATTCCTCCATATGCTCCAGAATTGAATCCTTGCGAACAAGTTTGGCAATACATTAAAAGCCAATCTATGGAAAGTTAAAAAAATGGTTGCATAAAACAGTAAATAAAATGAGCAAAATACCATCAAATCAATCACTTGAAATCAGCATTAGTTAAATACTTTTAATGACGTGTTTTATAATTAAATTAGTATAAGTCAGGAAGATACAGAAATACTCGAGGGGAGAAAAATCATTTTATAGAAGGCTACAGGTCTGGCAGGACTTGGCAAGCACCAGTCACTGATTTAGTAGAGGAGTCATTTATCACATCTGATAAACTGGTTCGAGAGGATGGAGGCTATATCGTGAATGTTACACGAGGATGGAAATTTGAAGTTCTACAGCGAGAAAATTTTGACGATCATATTAAAGAAGGACTGGAACACGACCACAATTTATGAAGAAAAAAATAGAATTCTTAGAAAGAAAAATCAATCCTACAAATCCAGTTGAATTGCTGGAATATTTAGTCCCCCCTAAAGAATCAACATTAATTATGCTTATTTCCTTTCAGGGAGGGTTTTAGCACGATTATTGCTGTATAAAATGACAAGGCATAGTTATAATTTGAATCAAAACCTTGTCAAATGCAGTCAAAAAAGTCGAATAGAAATCAACTTAATTTTTTATCACCTACCTTAACTGAACAACTCAATTCCAGGCAAGCGCTTTATTTGTTGAGCCAACAGATAGAATGGTCATATTTTGAAGAAGCGTTTGGTTCGCTTTATTCAACTGTAGGTCGTCCAGCTCATTCTATTCGTTTGATGGTCTCCTTGTTGATATTAAAATCTATTTACAATTTATCAGATGAGGTATTGGTGGAGCAACGGTGGGAAATGAATCCATATTTTCAATATTTTGGAGGCTTTGATTCTTTGCAATGGGGGCAACCCTGTGCGGCAACAGATTTGGTACATTTCAGCAAGAGGATTGGAGAAGAAGGGGTAGAGAAGATATTGAAACATTCAATTGAGCTACACGGCAAGGATGCTAAGGACAAGCATGTAAGTGTAGATACTACTGTCCAGGAAAAGAGCATCACCTATCCCACAGATGCCAAACTTCATAAAAAAATTGTTGACAGCTGTATTTCTATAGCCAAGCAAGAAGGGATTAAACTACGACGCAGTTACGTTAGGACAACCAAAAACCTTGTCAGAGACACCTACAATGGGACTCACCCTAAAAGAAGAAAGAAAGCAAATGCAGCGAAGCGAAAACTCAAAACCATTGCTGGTCGGTTAGTCAGAGAATTAGACAGGAAATTACCACATCAGCAAAAAGAAGTAACATGAGCACTGTTCAAACGAGTACTTACACAAGAGAAGTGCAGTAAGCATAAAATTTACAGTTTACATGAACCTGATGTGTATTGCATCGCAAAAGGGAAGGCACATAAAAAATATGAATATGGCTGTAAGGCATCAGTAGTATTGACACAAAACACGGGTATCATCGTAGGTGCGATGACTTTTGAAGAGAATATTTATGATGGACATACACTAGATGCTGTATTGAAGCAAACACAACTACTGACTGGTAACTACCCGAAAACCGCCACAGTAGATAGGGGGTACAAAGGGACTAACACAGTTGAGAACACCTCCATCATTCGACCATCCAAACCATTAAAAAGAGACAATACCTATGAAAAACAGAGAAAACGAACGCACTGTAGACGTAGAGCAGCCATAGAGCCAATCATCGGACACTTCAAGCAAGATCATCGAGTAGCTAGCAATTACCTAAAAGGGAAAACAGGAGATAAAATAAACTTCATCATGGCAGCCTGTGGGTTTAACTACAAGATGTTGATGAAAAAACTAAGAGTAAATGCTCTTTGGCTCTATACAAAATGGGTAGTAAAGCTGAGGCGTCTAGTTGAAGTAACCTCTTTCCATCAAAGTAGAATACAAACTCTATTGAAAATGAGTTTGTAAGGAACGACTAGTTATTCCTCAAAAACGAACAACTCCTCAGCCAGAAACAACAACAGAAAAAAGCAGAATTAGAGCTGGCAGATCTTAACCCTAAATCCTTTGAGGCAATGAGAATGCGCGAAACTTTCCAACAAATCTATCAAGCCAAAACCGTGGCAGATTTTGAGCAACTATTAAGCAAATGGTACAACTGGGGCAGTCAATGCAATTTACCCGCCATGGTTGAAACGAGAAAAACCATTAAAAACCACTGGCAAGGCATCGTGCAATGGAAATTAAGCAGCATCAATAACGGTATTTTAGAAGGCTTAAATTCGATCATTCAAGCCGCAAAAAGAAAAGCCAGAGGTTATGGCAAAAAATATTTTAAGACTATGGCTTATTTGCTGACTGGCAACTTTTTTTGCATAAAGTTAATGTGGATCTACCCACTTGCTTTTAACAAGAGCCCAAATGCTTAACGGTAAACGGAGTTAAACCGGTAGTTTCTTACCAAGACAAGTTTCAAACAACCTACCTGTATGGAAGCTATTCCCCTATAAATGGAGATAGGGTTGTTTGGGAAATTAATGGAGTAACTACCACAATCTTTGAATCATATTTAAGGCACTTCTCTAAGTGTAAACCTAAAGAACATAAGATAGTCATTATTGATAATACTGGGTTTTATTCAACAAAAAACATAGAAGTACCCGATAATATTTTTCTACTAAATATTCCTCCATATGCTCCAGAACTGAATCCTTGCGAACAAGTTTGGCAATACATTAAAAGCCAATCTATGGAAAGTTTAAAAAAATGGTTGCATAAAACAGTAAATAAAATGAGCAAAATACCATCAAATCAATCACTTGAAATCAGCATTAGTTAAATACTTTTAATGACGTGTTTTATAATTAAATTAGTATAAGTCAGGAAGATACAGAAATGCTCGAGGGGAGAAAAATCATTTTATAGAAGGCTACAGGTCTGGCAGGACTTGGCAAGCACCAGTCACTGATTTAGTAGAGGAGTCATTTATCACATCTGATAAACTGGTTCGAGAGGATGGAGGCTATATCGTGAATGTTACACGAGGATGGAAATTTGAAGTTCTACAGCGAGAAAATTTTGACGATCATATTAAAGAAGGACTGGAACACGACCACAATTTATGAAGAAAAAAATAGAATTCTTAGAAAGAAAAATCAATCCTACAAATCCAGTTGAATTGCTGGAATATTTAATGATGTCCACTTCAGGGGTTGAATTGGTAAACTGCGTCAATGCACACGCCTTCAACATTGCGGAGAAAAATGAGGAGTTTAGATCGGTCTTGAATTCTTCAGAAGTGATTTTTTGCGATGGATTTGGCGTTAAATGAATGGCAAAATTATGTCGCATTGATATAGGTCAGAGGATGACACCTCCTGACTGGATAAGTGATTTATTCGCTTTAGGCGAGTCGAGCGGAAAAAGATTTTTCTTTCTTGGAGATGAAGAACAGATTGTCGAGGAGTTTACAAGACAGGTGCAATCAAATCAGCAGAATTTGAATATAGTAGGGTGTCACCTAGGATTTTTATTTGGAAAAGGAGTTAACGAGAACCTTTTGAAGGTGCTTCGAGATTCGAAAGCTGACATAATCCTGACTGCTATGGGGATGCCAGTTCAAGAGATTTGGGCAAACTCCGTAAGACATTCGATCCCCCCTTCGAAAATTATTGCTACTGGAGCGATGTTTAGACATTACATCGGGGGTTATCAAAGACCTCGTATCGCAGATCGGGTTGGAGTGGTTTGTACGACTGGTTTCAGAACCAAAGAAAGTTTGGCGGAGGTATTTGATTGGGTTGCCTAAATTTGCATGGCAGGTTCTAAAGCATAATTTTTAGTTTGATCTGAATTGTTCGTTATTTTATTCTTTCAATATCTCCTGATTCCATAACCTAGATGTTTGATATGAGAAAGTAGAGGATGCCTCACCACAGATATTCACGATATTTCCCAGCTCTTTTCCTATTTGCGGATTTAGTATGTCTGAATTCAGGCATACTTTCAGCAAATTATTATCGATTCACCTCATTCTTGATAGCAGAGAACTATCTGATCCTTCAGTTATTTCTCAATATTATTTGGGTTCTTGCCTTTTTCGGATTTCAACTTCAAGAAATAAATAGACATTCCAAACTTCTTTATCATTTAAACAAGGTACTTACAGGTCTTGTTATTAACCTTTCCGCTGTTTTCGCCCTCTGGTTTGCCATTCAACCTATTGATTATTCCAGGAAATTTCTTTTTGTTGCCTATCTGGTATTTACGCTAGCCATTCTCATCTGGCGAATTATTTGGCACTATTTCATTAGGTTCTACAGAACCCAAGGGCATAATCTCCAGAATGTGGTGATCATTGGTAAGGGGGATTTCTCAGATTCATTAATCCATTACTTTAAAGAAACTCCCGAACTGGGGTATAAAGTTCAGGGAATACTCAATGATACCAAAGAAGCAGATGATCGAATCAATAATTTAGAGTTCTTTGCCAAAGAGAAAAAGGCAGATATTATTTTTTGTTGTTTGCCTAATCTTCAAGAAGATCGTGTGAGAGAAATCATTGATTTTGCGGAAAATAACCTGATCAAGGTAAACTTAATATCACAGTTCAGTAAGCTAATGTCCTACAATTTATCAATTGAACAACTTGGCGATATCCCAATTATTCAAGTCAACACTATCCCCCTCGATAGCTTACTTAATAGGGTTGTTAAAAGATCATTTGATTTGATTTTTTCCTCACTTGTCTTACTCACCATTCTATCATGGCTAGTACCAATTGTTGGAATTTTAATAAAATCTGAATCTAAAGGTCCGATTTTCTTCAAGCAAAAGAGGCATGGTAAGGATAATAAAGACTTTTTATGTTGGAAATTTCGTACTATGGCTTTTGAGAAGAATGCGGATTTTGAGCAGGCAAAGAAGAATGATACAAGAATTACTAAGAGGGGAAGCATACTTAGAAAAACTTCTATTGACGAACTTCCGCAATTCATCAATGTATTCTTAGGTGATATGTCTGTTGTTGGTCCCAGACCTCACCCTATTAAGTTAAACGAAGAATTTCAACCTAAAATTGATCGTTTTTGGCAGAGACACACAGTGAAACCTGGCATTACAGGTCTAGCCCAAGCCAAAGGATTTCGGGGTGAAACTACAGCTTTCAGCGAAATGAGCGGAAGAGTTAGGCTTGATAGATTCTACGTAAAAAATTGGTCACTTGCACTGGACTTCAAAATAATTTTGTCAACACTACTTTCTATTCCCAGAGGCAATAAAAATGCTTATTAGCTAACTGCTGACTTTCACCTCTACGTAAATCATTCATTTTCCGAAATTGTGCTAATTTATCTTGGATATTTAATCTTTACAGTGTTCATTTGGGTGAGAGATCTGATTGCTGGGATGGCTATACCTTTATCAATAACCGTTTCTTTTCTAGTCACGGTGACTTTGATGCCTATTATCATTAAGTCATTTAGACTTATTGGTCTACTGGATATTCCAGATGGAAGGAAAATTCATAGTGTTAGCTCTCCGTCTTTGGGAGGAATTGCCATATTTTTGGGAGTCATTTTCTCACTGATTATTTCTTCATCTTTTGCAGAGTTGGCATCTCAGAAATTTTTATTAGGAGGAACTACATTGATCTTTGTACTAGGTATCCGTGATGACCTTTCCAGTTTGGGGGCAAAGCACAAATTAACTGTTCAAATTTTTTCCGCTGTTTTAGTTGTTTATTTCGGCGGTCTAAAAATATCAGGGTTGCATGGCTTATTTGGAGTGGAAAGCTTTCCATATGGGTTGAATGAGGGTTTTACAGTTTTTGTCATTGTTGTTATGACCAATGCTTTCAATTTGATTGATGGTATTGACGGTTTGGCAGGGAGTATTGCATTACTTGCTACTTTGTTCTTCGGATGGTACTTTTTGAGCGTAGGAGAACTCCTCAATGCAACTATATCCATTTCTATAGCAGGAGCTACTCTGGGGTTCCTTTTTTATAATTGGTATCCGTCAAAAGTATTTATGGGCGATACAGGATCTATGACTTTAGGATTTATGATCTCAACTCTGCTTATAAAATTCTTAACTGTACCAGAAGGTGTAGCATTGGGGCTGGGAATGGTATCCCCAGTTTCAATATGTATTGCTTTGCTTGTTCTTCCTGTATATGATACATTAAGGGTCTTCTTCATAAGGGTCTATTTAAGAAAATGTCCAATTGCTCCCGACAGGAATCATATTCATCATGCTCTATTGGGAATAGGGCTAAATCATGGTCAAAGCGTGATACTTTTAATAAGCTATAACCTGGCTATTCTTTCGATGGTGTTGATTTTTCAAAATTTGGGAGACAATGTACTAGTTCTCACAATTTTTCTTTCAACTGCTATGATCGGAGTCGTTTTGGATTTAAAAGTCAAGAAGAAGAGGAGGGCTGCAAGCACTGCAAAACTTACTGCATCGGCTATTAAGCTGAGTAAGTCTGCCTAGCTATTCCCAAAGCTTTATTGCTATTTTTGCCCCTTAATTTTTTTTATGCTTGATAAAATAGAGGCTATATCAGGAGAAGTCGAATCTTATGTTGTTTCTTCAGAGGAAGAGCTTGAGTCTTTTCGATTAAAGTTTATAAGCAAAAAGAGTGTCATTAATGATTTATTCGATGATTTCAAGAAAATACCAAGTGACCAAAAAAGGAAATTAGGAGGAGCATTGAATAAACTAAAAAATGAGGCGCAAGAAAAATTAAAAACACTTTCAATCAGCATAACATCAGATACCAATCCCATTCAAACCGACATCGATGTGACACTTCCGCCAGTTTACAATTCAGAAGGATCTGTTCATCCAGTTTCCCAAACAAAAAACAGAATTATCGAAATCTTTGAAAGACAGGGATTTAATGTAGAAGATGGTCCTGAAATCGATAATGACTGGAATAACTTTACTGCCTTAAACTTTCCCGAGAACCACCCTGCAAGAGAAATGCAGGACACTTACTTTATAGAAAAGGATCCTGATGTTCTTCTCAGGACTCATACTTCTAACGTTCAGATTCGCTTGATGAATAATAGAACACCTCCCCTCAGGTCCATTATGCCGGGGAGGGTTTACAGGAATGAAGCGATTTCTGCTAGGGCGCATTGTTTTTTCCATCAGGTTGAAGGGTTGTACGTGGGTGAGCAGGTGAATTTTAAGGACTTGAAAAATACTTTGTACTATTTCTCACGAGAAATGTTTGGTAAAAACACTAAGATTCGATTGAGACCTTCTTATTTTCCTTTTACTGAGCCGAGTGCAGAGATTGATATAAGCTGTTTTATTTGTGGAGGAAGTGGGTGTAAAATATGTAAGAAAACGGGATGGGTCGAGATTGCGGGTTCTGGTATGGTAGACCCTAACGTGCTTGAAAATTGTGAAATTGATTCAACAAAATATAGCGGGTTTGCATTCGGAATGGGAATTGAAAGAATAGCAATGCTCAAATACCAACTAGATGACCTGAGACTTTTTTCAGAAAATGATATTAGGTTTTTAAAGCAATTTTAGGAAATGTGTATTTTTATGGCGTGGGAACTAACTGCAATTTACAACAGTGCACTAATTATTTTCTCTTCAGAGATTCCTTCAGCTTCAGCTTTAAAATTTTTAACAATCCTGTGTCTTAAAACTGGGATTGCAACAGATTTGACATCTTCGATATCAGGAGAATATTTTCCGTTTATTAGGGCATTACATTTTGCAGCTAAAATCAGAAATTGCCCCGCTCTGGGACCTGCACCCCACTCCAAATAATCTTTGGAGAATTGACTCGTATTTTCTTGGGTTGATCGGGTTTTAGTTACCAACTTGACTGCATATTCCAGTACATTATCAGTAACTGGTACCTTCCGAATCAGTGATTGATAAGACAGAATAGTTTCTTTATCAATTACCTCACGGACTTTTTGTCCCAGATCAGAAGTGGTCTGTTTGATTACCTCCAGTTCATCTTCAAATTTCGGGTAGTCAAGCATAATCATAAACATGAATCTATCCAGCTGGGCCTCAGGAAGAGGATATGTGCCCTCTTGCTCAATAGGATTTTGAGTTGCCAATACAAAGAAAGGCTTGTCAAGCTTATAGTTTTTTCCAGCAATTGTGACTGACCCCTCTTGCATAGCTTCTAATAAAGCTGATTGAGTTTTAGGTGGAGTCCTGTTGATTTCATCTGCCAGAATGACATTGGAAAATACTGGTCCTTTGATAAACCTTAAATTTCTTTCTTTATCCAGAGTCTCCGCACCAAGAATGTCGGAAGGCATAAGGTCAGGAGTAAACTGTATTCGGTTAAACCTCAATGAGAGGCATTTAGAGACAGTTTGAACCAATAGCGTCTTGGCAAGACCTGGAACGCCAACAAGTAATGAATGACCATTACAAAATAGAGAGGTGATCAAAAAACGGACTACTTCCTTTTGTCCAATAATCTTTTTAGCAATTTCTGATTCTAATGTTACAAAATCTTCAGCCAGATCATTAGCTAAAGCTACATCGTCATGTTTCTTGGTCATTCTGGCTTAATCGTATTTTATTCTGCGAGATTGCAATAATCGAATTCTGAATCTACTTCAATGTAGACATTATTTCTAGCCTGCTCAAACCACAGGGAAATTTTTTCATTTCTTTTTTTCCCACGTGCGGCCTCCGCAATTTTTTGGTAATCATTTTCAAGATTTGCCTGATGAGGAGCAACTCGATCTTTATAGAATAATATCCTATAGGCATGAGTTCCACCCTCTTGCTGAAATCTTATTGGTTTGGTAATGCTCCCAATTTCCATTGTATCAAGAGTAAAAAAAACATTTGGATCCAACTGATCTACAGAAACTCTAGCGGCCCCCGATTCATCCAGAAAAAACCCACCACTGGAGGATGTTAGCTGATCATCAGAATGCTCCTTTGCTACTTCTTGAAACGTTATGCTGTCTGTCAAGATTTTCAACCTTAAACTATCCAGAAAGCCTACATATTTTTGAAGGTCGTCAGCATCTGGAACTGGTAGTATAAGAATATGTCTGGTCTTATAGGTATTTCCTCTTTTGTCCTGAAGCTCAATTAAATGATAACCAAATTGAGTTTCAACAGGCATGGAGAGCTCTCCTGGTTGCATAGATAGTGCGGTAGCTTCGAATTCAGGTGCAAGCTCCCCTCGGCTGTAAAAGGATAGTTCTCCTCCACGAGAGGCTGACCCTGGATCTTGTGAATACTTCTTAGCCAGTTCGGCAAATGACTCTCCATTTTCTATCCGACTTCTAATATCCAGCATTTGATTTTTTACTTTACCTCTTGGAATTTTACCAGCTTTTGGGACTACAACAATCTGAGCAACTGATACTTCTGTTGAAAAGAAAGGAAGGGAATCTATGGGTATTTCTTTGAAAAACTTACGTACCTCAGCAGGTGTTACTTTCATGTCGGCAGTTAACTCCGATTGCATCTTTTGTATCGTAAGCTGCTCTTTTATATTATCGAAAACTTCTGAACGGATTTGCTCTATAGATTTTCCATATGCTTTTTGAACGTCTTCTTCCCCGCCAAACTGTTGAAGCAATATGGACATTCGTCTATCAAGATTTGTGTTCACCTCTGCATCTAAAACTATGATGGAGTCGATTTCTGCCTGAGCAACCATCATTTTATTAACAACAAGTTGCTGTAAGATTTCGCATTTCGCATTACTTCCTCTGTGCCGTCCTTGTGCTAAGAAATCCAAATAGGCTTTTTCTACATCAGATTTTAAAATAATGTAATTGTCTACTTTGACCGCTATCTTGTCAATAATAACTCCATCATTTGAGCTTTGGCTATAACTCCAAAATGAGCCAAAAACAGTTAGGCTAATTATTATAAATTTCAAAGGCATTTGATAGTTCGGCTTCTTCATAAATATTCTTTTCCAATTCTTTTTTCAATTCTATTTTCCTTTTGTTTATGATAATATCGAAAATACTTTCTCTCACGAACTCAATGGGTGCAACCTCACCAACTAGCCTGTATTCAAAAATTTCTAGGAAATAGATATAATCCTCATCTGAGGTTTCAATGGATCTGGTTTTTTTCAAAAATCGTCTCCTGTCAGAGATTTCTTTCAAAGGGACCTCCGTTAATATTTCATCAAACCTGACCCAAGTAGAAATGTCAAGAAATGCTTTAACAGCAAACTGATTTGAGTAATCTCTTATTTCTAAAGAATCTGCTGGATAGTTTTTTATATTTCTCCTGAAGCGACGAATATTTGATGCCGAAGAAGGGATTTTGAAATACAAACATTTGGTAAGGTTCTCCCTGAGGATAAAATTCTCAGATTTCTCTTCGTAATAAGAAGAGATTTCCTGATCAGACACTTCGGTATCAATATTTCCGTCAATGTATTTTTTCTCAAAGTGATGAACCATCAACGCGTATTGATATTCTAATACTTTTTGCTGTATTTGGGCTTCGTTGAAATCAACGGCCTCCTTAGCTTTGCTAATCATAAGCTGTTTTTTCACCCAATCATCTACAAATTTTTCGACAAAAGTTAAGCTGTCATTTTTGGAAGCATGAGAGGGGATTAAGCCTATAATATTCCCTTCGGTAAGTTGCTGATTTCCCACTTTCGCAATTATTCGCACGATCTTTTTTTCTTTGGGTTGAAAATAGGAGCATCCATGGAAAAGGAGAGACAATAAAAATATGATCCGCCACATTAAGCGATGGTTTTTATGATCCTGCAAATATTGTAATTCTTTTCAGTTGTAAACTCAATTTTGTCCATAATTCTCTTGACAAGAATCAATCCCAATCCACCTTGTCTTCTGGCAGAAACAAGCTCGTCCATACTTGGAGAGTCATACTTATTAATATCAAACCCCTCTCCTTTATCGAAAAATGTGAATACGATTTGCTTGGGATGGAACACTAAATCTAATTCAATTTTATTGGCAGGGTTACAGTTATTGGCATGGATGATCAGATTCGAACAGACTTCATCTACGGCCAATACCAGTTTATGTGCCTGCAAGTCAGGAATGTTGTGCTGTTCCAGTTCATCAGCAACAAACTGTCTGATTCGTGTGAGCTCATTTTTTTCACATCCTATGATGATTTTGTTACTCATTCAGTGCAATAACAGCGTCTTCTTCTTTTTCTAAAATGGACATTATCTTTTCCAGCCCGAGTATACCAAAAATTTGTTTTGTAGCTGCTTGGATACCAAACAGTACTAATTTTATTTTTTTGAGATTGAACTCATCTAAATGAGAAATAAAAACTCCCAACCCTGCTGATGAGATATATTCGAGCCCGCTTAGGTCTACCGCAATTTTCATTGCTCCATTTCCCATTGCTTCTTTAAACGCATTGTCCAGATGAATGGATGAACTGGCATCTATATCGCTGATTATGCGGATAAAGTGAATATCTCCTTTTTTCTCTGTTTCTATTTTAACCATTCTTTTTTGGGTTAAACTTTACAATCACCATGGTATAGTCATCATCAATCTCAATTTCGTTGGTAAATTCGGTCAACTCTCTTTTTATACTTTCTTTTATTTGGACAGGAGCTTTCTGCGCGTGGCGGGCAAATGAATTTTTGAGCCTTTCAGTGCCAAACTGCTCTCCTTCCATATTTTTAGCTTCAGTAATACCATCGGTATACAAAAGCATGGTGTCTCCCCCTTTATAGGTGAGTGTACTGCTATGAACATATTTGGAGTAACCTGAGTTTCTTACTATGCCTAAGCCCATGCCATCACATTTAAGAAAATCTGTTTTACTATCTTCGGAGCAAAACATAAGCGTAGGACAATGTCCTGCGCGTGAAAATTCAATTGTTCTTTTTTCTGAGTTAATGTTGAAATACGTGGTTGTGATGAATGAACTCTTTTCAAGACAATTGCTTAGAGCGATATTCGCTTGAACGTTGAAATTGGAAGCTGATAACCTTTGTAAGGCAAGGCTATGGAAGATCCCTTTCATTTGAGCCATTTGGAAAGCTGCACTTGTTCCTTTTCCAGAAACATCACCAATAATTAGACTAAATCTGTTCCTTCCGGTTTGGAGCATATCATAGTAATCCCCACCTACTTCGTCAGCTGCCATGGAGTATGCTTCTACTTCAAAGCGATCACCAAAAGCCAGATTGTTGGGAAGCAGGCTTTTCTGGACATTTTTAGCAATTTTCAATTGTTCTTTATACCTCTCATTTTCAAGAGATTCTTTTATCAAGGCTAAATTTTCAAGAGAAATGCTTGCCTGATTTACAAACGTGGTGATGATATTTATCATCTCACGGTTAAACGCTTCCGATACTTCATTTAAAAGGACAATGAATCCGATTTGCTTTTCTTGCACATATATTGGAAGCGACATGATGGATCTGAATTCGCTGTCTTTTAATCGATCACTCAGCTTTGACTGCTTGAGGTCTCGACTGCATTTTAAAGAGATAATCTCTTGAATGGTATTGGATTTGATCTTTGATTTGATTTCATCAATTTCTGATTCCTTGAGATTCCTGATGGCTTGAAATACACCATCTTCTTCACGAATTTCCAGCCATCCAGCATTTGCAAAAACAGCACTCATGGAGCCGTCTAACAGTGTTTCATATGTTTGATTAATGGTTTCCCCCTTGGGGATAGATTTACTTAGTTTTTGAAAATCTAGAGCCTCTTTCAATTTGCGCTCGAAAACTGAAGATGTAGGAAGGTTGAATAGCGTAACCAAGATAGAAATCGTGGCGTACAAGAAAAGAAATTCAAAAAGTCCCAGAATGAAAACCCTATCGAGCAAGTCAATAACCAAAACGCCGGTAGTCCGAAAATTGTCCAGATTCAGCAAGAAATGGTATAGATAAATTCCAGACAACAGGATAAATAAAATTCCTTTCCACTTTTGTCTAAAGTTTAGGTACGCAATCCATTTCAAGCTGAATATGAGTATAATCGAAAAGCAGGAAAGAATGACCAGTCCGATATTGAAATTGACGGTGAAAAGTTTAAGATTTAGAAAATCATAACCTAAACTCAGAAGTAAGGCTACTTCGAAAAACCTCCAGAGTTGGAATATATTTTTTGATTTTTGATATAGGATCAAACGCTTCCAGACAACTAAAGTCGAGACCGTATAGATTACAACTAAACCTAGTAAAATATTATAGAAAAAGTTGATCGTAAGGGCACTTTCTACGATGCTGTTGCTTGCAAAAACTGTAAAGAAGAATCGAATACCCAGTGAGATTAATGTGGTGATCAGTCCAGTTATGAAAACTTTCCAAAGCAGGTCTGTGAAATTCAGTGTGTCGGCTTTTGTAATAACGTATCGGTAATAGACAAAAGTTGACAGAACAAACCCTGTGAAGAACAGTTGGGGAATAAGATGGGAAAGCTGAACTTTCATTTCATAGCTTTCGATAAACAACAGATAAATATTAGCTACTGAGAATAAAAGCCAACAAATGAGTGCCCCAAGAAAACTAAGCCTGATTTTGAGCTTATTCGCCATAAGTCGCAAAAGTAGATAGCTTAAACCAGACGAAGGCTCATAACAGGGGAGTCCTAGTTAAAGAATATTAATTGAGAAGCTTTACGATTTTGAGAAGCCACTCTTTGTCAGTTTCGTCGAAATCATTGATTATTTTACTATCTACATCTAAAATGGCGATTATTTTACTCTCTTTATAAACTGGAAGTACAATCTCAGATTTTGAAGCAAAACTACACGCAATGTGACCTGAGAATTTGTCTACATCGGGGACAATGAGTGCCTCCTCTTTCCCCCAGCCTGTTCCACAAACACCTTTACCTTTCTTTATCCGTGTGCAGGCAACTGGACCCTGAAATGGTCCCAGAACCAATTCATCATTGGAATGGACCATGTAAAAACCTACCCATAAAAATCCCAATCCCTCCTTTAGAGCAGCCGCCATGTTTGCAAGATTTGCTATCAAGTTTTTTTCTCCAACCAGTAGTCCTGCAATTTGGGGAAGCAGTGCTTCGTATTTTTCTGCTTTTGAGGTAGAGACTGGAATGATCATATCTTCAGCCATTGTTATTTCTGTATATTTTTAAGTTGTCTTCAAAAACCCTTTCATCAAGAGTCAGACTCCCATTGACTTTTGGAGCCTTGATCCCTTTTGAGAATGTTTGATCAGATGTAAACACCCTCATTTCATCCCAACAATTTTCTTGAATAAAAGAGTTCAGAGTATGGGCACCTCCTTCTATTATTACAGACTGAACAGATAATTCTTGAAGTTTTGTTAGGATAACAGATGGATGGTAACTATTTAATTTAATCCATTCGGTGCGACCTGCTTTTTCCTCTTTTTTTGAGTTGAAAATAATGGTTTTAGCAACCTGATCAAGCAAGTGAAAATCTGAAAGTATTTCCAAGTTTTTATCCAACAAAATTCTAATGGGATTCTCGCCTTTCCAAGTCCTAGCGGTTAGAGATGGATTGTCATAATATGCGGTATTTTTGCCTATCAAAATAGCGTCTTCTTCTGTTCTCCATTTATGTGCCAATTGTCGAGAATGCTGGTTGCTTATCCATTTAGAATCAAAATTTTCTCTCGCCACAAAACCATCCAAAGTTTGTGCCCACTTCAAAATAACATACGGTCTTTTCTTTTGATGAAAAGTGAAGAATCTGCGATTGATGTCTAGGTACTCGTTCTGTAACAGACCAACCTCTACCTCACAGCCAGCTTCCTTAAGTTTTGCTGTCCCCTTACCATCTACTTTTATGAAAGGATCTTCACAGGCAACTACAACTTTTTTAATTCCTTTTTCAATAAATAGATTTGAACAAGGAGGAGTTTTCCCAAAGTGAGAACAAGGCTCTAATGTCGCATAAGCAGTGCTTTTCGATAAAAGACGGTGATTGGAAACTGAATTAATAGCATTTACCTCCGCATGTGCTTCACCGTATAAGCGGTGGTATCCTTCGCCGATAATTTTTCCGCTATAGACGATAACACACCCTACTAAAGGATTGGGACTCACTCTGCCTAAGCCAAGTTGAGCAAGTTCCAAGGCTCTGCGCATATATTTTTCATCGGACATGAAGCACTAAATTCGCAATTATCTATGAAGTCGAGCAAAAAAATTTGGAAACGAGTTGTGGAAAGGCTACATGACATCTACGTACCAGAGGAAGCTGAAAGTATTGCTTATATCCTTTTGGAAGATATATTTGAAGTGAGCAGGGTCGATATTCTTCTTGATCAAGAAGTCGAAGTGGATGAATACACTTTAAATGTGGCGATAGGTCGATTGATTAAAAATGAGCCTATTCAATATGTGACAGGGATTACGTATTTCCTTGGAAGAAAATTTCAAGTCGAAGAAGGAGTATTGATCCCTAGACCAGAAACTGAGGAACTCGTTCGGTGGATTGTTGAAGATAATAAGGGATCCGAATCTAAAATGCTTGATGTAGGTACAGGAGCAGGATGCATAGTGATTTCTTTGGTCCTAGAAATGGAAAGCATAGCATTTGCCACGGATATTTCACCCGATGCTATTTCTATAACAAAGGCTAATAGTGATTTTTTTGGAGTTAACGTTGAGGTGATGCATCATGACATTTTAGTAGAAGATTTGCCAGTTCAGAATTTAGATATTTTGGCGAGCAACCCGCCTTACATTCCAAGACGGGAGAGATCACAGATGCATGAAAATGTACTGGGCTTTGAGCCCGAAATTGCATTATTCGTTCCGAATGAAGATCCATTAATTTTTTATAAAAAAATTGCTGATGCAGGTCTGAAATCTTTGAAATCGGGAGGCAAAATATATTTCGAAATTCACGAAAAGTTTGATTCTGAAGTGAGTTCTTATCTATCCGAACGTGGATACCAAGACATCATCATTCACAAGGATATGCAGGGGAAAGAGCGAATGATTAGAGCTACAAATACAACTAAATAAGTAGCCTTAAATACAACTTGTAGGTGCTTACAATAGATATATCGACCGTCACCTGTTCATATACTCTGTCAGGGTGATTCTATGATGGGTGCAGTAGAAGATTGTTTATTATCAGAACTATCAAGTTGATCTATTTGTAGATTTTTTTTATTTCAGCACCATGCGTAAACAACACACCCCAACCTTAGCCGATAGCATTTGTGCTGTTCGAAGAAGGAAGATGAAAAAGATAGTTTTCAGTCACATGAATGCCCTGTTAGACTGGTCCAGCATTAATACGCCTACCGGTTCGCATATGAAAAAATAAAAAGGGGGGGGGGCAGTCGCATGCGCTATAGCGGGATAGAAAAAATGCATACCCAGAATCTGATGGAGACAATAAGTTACAATTTATATCGAGGTCCATGGATAATTATGTCCAATTCCGTAAAAGCAACAAAAAATGAAGGAGAACAACAAGAAATAGGACCGTTCAGACCTATTGGAGATCAAAAAATCAAAAAGAGAGATCAAAAATCTCACAATTCAAGCCTCAACAGACTCAGTGTTGCCTTTTGTAACGGTCTTGTTATATGAAGCAGGTAAAACATGAATCAACATTGTATCCATTTCTGGGGCAAATGATCAATAATCGAGAGGTGAAGGATTTTACTCCTCTTTTGTTGAGGCTCTACACTTTTTATGCCAAATTGATTATAATTTGTGGCATAAATAAATTGAATTACCTTTGCCTAGGTTTGGCAAACGGCATAGCAAGCATAGCCATAGCTACGGTTCTATGGGTTAACAACATACAAGTAAAAAAGAAACGATTTGCATATAATATTTTATGCTTATTTTGGTATAAATAGCACTATTTAAAGATTCAGCGTTCACTTGATAAACATTTTAGATGTAAAAGTATTACGCTCCAAGAGTGATTAGTTACATCTATTAATTACATTTGGCTAGATTATTCCACATGAAAAAGAAAAGCAATTGGAAGAATATTAAAAATATTGTCCGCTATGCACTTAATGAGCTGGTGAACGGAATGTGGATTTTTTTGTCGAGAAGGCAAAACAGGTTCGGAAATCATCCCCCTTCGGAGCATCAGGATTAATCTCATCTATGCTACCTTCAGAAAACTGACTTACAGGTTGGCTTTTTTATTTTCAGCATTTTTTTGATCCCCCACGCAACCAACATAAACGAGTTTGCATCTATCCCATGAAGATCAAGACCGTGCTACGTATTAATAAGTCAATAACCGAAGAAGAGCTCATAATTGAGTGCCGAAAGGGTCAAGTGTCAGCGCAACGCAGTTTATATGATCAGTTAGCTCCTAAAATGTTAGGAGTATGCCTCCGATACATACAAGCCAGAGAGGAAGCAGAGCATGTGATGATCGGAGGCATAGTGAAAGTTTTTCAAAAACTGGATCAGTTCAAAGGAGATGGAAGTTTTGAGGGGTGGGTTAGACGCATCGTTGTTAACGATTGTTTGATGTATATCAGAAAAAACAGGAACATGTTTTTAGAAATCGATATAGATTCGGTTTCTGAATCACCTGATGTTGGAACCCTTGATGACATGTTACAGGTTGAGGATTTAATGAACATCATAAAAGAATTACCAGTAGGATATAGAATGGTATTTAACCTCTACGCAATAGAAGGCTACAGTCATGCTGAAATCTCCAATGTGTCGAAAATAAATGAAAGCACATCAAAATCTCAGTTGAGCAGGGCTAGAAAATGGTTACAAACCAGATTAGTGGAAATTGAAAGTGAATTCGAAAAAAATATAACCAATGGCTCAGCAAAAAATCGATCAGTTATTTAGGGAAGGATTAAGTAGCTACGAAGAAACCCCTTCCCCAGAAGCTTGGATTAACGTGGAACAGCGACTTGGTTCGAAGCATGGTCCAACTAGGTCGTACTGGGCAGCTGTCTCAATAAGCTTATTAATTATTTTCTGGATGGCATGGCCACAACAAACTGTCAGAAAAGGATTACCTATCGCTTCAGGCGTGACTTATCCAAAGTTAGAAAATAACCCCTCATGGAATATACCTCAAGCAGAAAAAGAAGAAAAAAATCAGGAAGCTCTTCTTCAGCCAAGACTCACAGTGAAGCAACAAAAAGTCCGATTGACCGCTCGGGAAGCAACAACAAGCCCACAGATGGCAGAAAATGAGGAATCAATTGAGTCCCTATTGCCCGACCTGACATCGAAAATAATAATTGCTCCCGAAACCCAGTTGCCAGCATTGAAAGATGAGCACTTGGGATTAGGAGAGCAACCAAAAGTTAATTTTTTTGAAGTAGGCATTTAATAAATAAAAAATTAGTTTGTTAAAACAGTTTCATTTTTTTGATTAAACGATTGATTTACAGTAACTTAGTAGGACTATTAAAGGTAGAGTAAAAATCAGATTATGGAGAAAAAGCATGAAAGCCTAACCCTTTTTGAGTTTCAGAAGAAATTTCCTGATAACGACAGTTGTCAAAACTTCCTAGCCGAAATGAAATGGCCAGATGGATTTAAATGTGAAAGGTGCCGAAACAACAAGTATTGCAGAGGGAAATTATTCCATACCCGTCAATGTACAAAATGTAGGTACCAAGCTACCCCCACAAGTGGCACTCTTTTCCACAAAGTAAAATTCCCAATGTTAAAAGCTTTTTATATCCTATACTACATGAGTACAAATACACAAGGGATTGCATCAACAGAACTAAGCAGAAAACTGGGGTTACGGCAAAAAACCTGTTAGCTGTTTCAGCAAAAGGTAATGAAGACCATGGTTAGCAGTGGGAAATACCCGCTAATGGGTAAAGTAGCAGTCGATGAGACCGTTGTAGGGCAACAAGAAGAAGGCGTTGTAGGACGCCAAAATAATCGAAAAAAGCAGGTTGTACTGGCTATTGAGAAGAAAGGGAAAGGAGTGAGCAGGATGTATGCCAGGGTGATTGACAATCCTGGATCCAAGCAATTGAAGCCCTTCTTCCAGAATCATATATCAATTCAGGCTACCATCACAACCGATAAGTGGAGGGGGTACATCCCCCTGAAAGAAAAATACCCTTAGTTAATCCAAATAGAGAGTGGGAAGAAAGGTAAGAATTTCCCAGAATTGCACAGAACAATTATGATGTTCAAGGCATGGCTTAGAGGTATCCACCATTCAGTCGATAACCTGCAAGCATATATCGACCGATATTGCTATCGGTTCAACCGAAGCCAGATGAAAGGGGAAATATTCGATAACCTGCTAACTAAAATGGTGGACCATCAACCATGCCCGTACAAGTGCATTCGTATTTATTAAATGCCTACTTCAATTATTTTTTTCAAGTAAAGATCACGTATATCGCTTCTGAAAAAGAGGAAAAAGTC
The DNA here is from genome assembly GCA_965261215.1 of Ekhidna sp. GTDB lineage: Bacteria > Bacteroidota > Bacteroidia > Cytophagales > Cyclobacteriaceae > Ekhidna. The sequence continues at coordinate 3,670,848 of CBDHDT010000193.1, read as the reverse complement.
CGAAAATCAGACAATGCAGGAGCGTTTAAAAAATTCATTGCACTGGTCGAAAAAATCTCCAAAGAAGAAATTTTAGCTGACATCCAAACAGCAAAGGATGGGTTGCTAAATCGCACGCTAAAAGGACAAAGAAAAGACAGGAGACTTCTCTGAAAAGAATAACCCACATGAACGTTAAATTCAAAAGGAGTATGAAATTGATCACAACCACCCTACTACTTGTGTTTATGTTTCCTTCAGTAGTATTTGCAGAAGATAAAGGACCGAAAGCAGACACTGTGATCATTGAACTCAACAAAAACAGCAAAATCATTATTTATGCAAAAAATAAGGCAGATTTGGCGAATCTTCAAAACTACGACATCAATCAAATGATTCGCAAGCTCAACACACAGTTGGTCGATAGTGTGGAATACCTAGTCATCAATAGTGAAGAAGGTAAAACGTATGTTGGTGATGGTGAAAGCCGTACGAGTAATGGAGAGGCTGATGGGCTGAAATTGGATTTCGGGAGATTAAGTGTAGAAGTAGACCCTGACGATTTTGACGAAGACGACTGGCGCAAACAGAAAAAAGTTACTTACGAGACAGAACGAGTAAATAAAACGACACATCATTTCAATATCGACATAGGATTGAATAATTGGGTGGAAGACGAGAAGTTTTCTGATGCAAATAATCCTCCATACCCCGTAAAGCCTTTGGGTTCATGGTACGTGGGATTGAACAGCATCAACAGGACATGGCTTGTAGGACAACTGGTGTTCTTGGAGTGGGGACTCGGCATCAACTGGTACAACTGGAAACTTGAAGATTCGGATTTCAGAATCGAAAAAAGTGACCAGCGAATTGATTTCAACCGAACCCCTGCCCAAAGTGGGTTAAAAAGTAAATTAACAGCTTCTTACATCAATGCTCAGGTTGTCCCTATGTTTGATTTCTCCAAGGGGAGCAAAAAAATAACAACTATCGAATCCGAAAGAGTTAGAATTAAGAAACATTCTAGGCAAGGGTTTCGATTGGGGCTAGGCGGATACGTGGGGTACAGACTTGGCAGTCATACCAAGTTTATCTTCAGAGAAAATGGGGAAAGACAAAAAGACAAGGAACATGACAACTTCTACCTTGCAAATATACGCTACGGACTAAGAGTTCAGGTTGGGTGGAAGAGTGTAGAGCTTTTTGGAACCTACGACCTGAATGAAGTATTCTCAAGTGGCAGAGGACCTGCTGGAAGTCCTAGGTTAAACGCTGTCAGCTTTGGGATCACACTGTAGTATCTAACCATGGATTTTGACTTTGAAGTCAAAAGCTATTTCAGAGTTTATCTCCACTTAACCTTTCACGCTCTTCTTTATTGAATTGCAAGTCTCTTATCACTTTATCCTGCGATGGTCTTAGCAAGGAAAACTGTACAAGAACCGATAAATAAGCTATTACAAACATATAATTAGAGGTCAACCACAGACCAGCTAGGCTTATTAAAGCACCTACTTCTAACTGAAAATATCGTTGAATCTGGAAATTTAGATAGGTAATAAGCTTCGTTTTGATCTTAAAGGTGCTATCTATTGATGTAAGTTTCAATGTCACTCCCCGCCAGACCTTCACGCAAATGGTCAATACGGAAAAAAGAAGAATTGCAATAACAATCCATTCATAATCTGAATCCACTTGAGATCGAGTGTCATGTCCTGGATTTATATCTAAAAAAACTAATGCAAAAGGCACTAGGGATATCGCAATAATCGCATGATAAACAAGATTAATTCTGCGATGAAAATCTGACCAAGATGTGAGTTTACTCCTCATAAAAAGCAAAGGAATTAAAAAAAATGTAACTACTCAAGTAGTCTATAATGTATAACTCATTGATTATAAACTGATTAGAAAATCCGATTATTTCTTAACAAAACCTTAACATTTATCTATTTCACTGATTATCAGTCTTTTACTTAAAAAGTAACTAAGAATACAAGTTTACATAGGAAAATAAGACAAAGAGTGGAGACACTTTATCTCTCAACTTTGTGAGAAATTTATGATTAGAAGAAATTAAAATGGTTCTTGTGATTATTGAGTGGGTAATGCGTTAAAATACAGGATCAATTTCATTGTTCAAAAATGTACGACTTATTTACTCAAGCACTTGGCATCTATTCCCCGTGGTTTGTCAAGGATGTTGAATTTAACAACAAACAACTCAACAGCTATATTGACTTCAAACGTGGCACGCGCTTTGTCGATGGTAGCGGTGACACCAAAGCCTATAGTGTCTATGACACCAAGATGAAAAAATATCGTCATATGAATTTCTTTGAGCATGAATGCCATCTGCATGTTCGGGTTCCAAAGCATTAAGGGCATCTCTAAAAACTGGATATTCTCCCGATTTATTTTTATGACCTGTTTTTTTATGATGGCTTATTTTGTTTTTTTTAGTTCATTTTTTATTCACCTGATTATCAGTTACTTATGAATTTATTCATTGTCTATCGAACGCACGTTCCCTCATAATGAAGCGGTCAATTGAATTTTTCTGAACATATTATAAGTCAGATTCATCAGACCAATGACCGTGTCGGCTCTTGATTTCCCTACTTTTCTGTAATACATGCTTCCCATACTGTTTTCCATGAAACCAAAAACATGCTCCACTCTTACGCGTACTTTTGATTTTCTTCTATTACTTTCCTTTTGTGTATCGGTCAACGGCTTGTTTTTGTAGCCCTTCTCATGTATTTGATCTTTAACTCGATGTTTTTCGAGTATTTCTTGCTGGTCTGCATAAGCACTGTCGGCATACAGTGCCTGCTCTTTGTCTTGTTTTTTGTCCAACAGGGCATCAAGAGCCTGTGAATCATGTACCGATGCATCGGTAATTTCATAGCGTTCTATCAATTTGCTGCCTGCATCAACCTTGGCGTGATTTTTATACCCATAATAATTCTGATTACTTTTCTTTGTCCAACGTGCATCAATGTCCTTGTGACGCTTTTTATTGGGTTCATCTGTCCATAGACTTTCTCCCTTACCCTCTTTTATTTGTTGGTTTTTCTCCCTGCTGTTGCGTTGGCGGGGGGCTTCTACAAAAGAGGCATCTATTATTTTTCCTTCATTGACCATAAGCCCTAACTCTTCCAATTGACCCTGAAATAGCTCGAAAAGAGATTTTACTAAATGCAAGTCGGTCAGACGTTCACTAAACAACCATATCGTGTTGCTATCTGGTATGTCATCTGCAATGGTGAGGTTGAGAAATCTCATAAAACTCATCCTGTCATTGATTTGATATGCTACTTGATCATCAGAGAGGTTATAATACCGCTGAAGAATCAATATCTTGAACATTAACACATAATCATATGGAGGACGTCCTCCATTTCCTTGTGACTCTTTGATCAGGTGCTTTTCCAGTAAAGAACGGAAAATTTCAAAATCAATTCCACCGTTTAATCGTTGCAGGGGATCTCCCAACTGGCTCAGTTTGGACAAACGAATGTCTTGATCAAAAAAATCGTAATCTCTGTGACGTTTAAATTGTTTCATTTCCAGGTCTAACTCTTTTAGCTCAAAAAAACATACTAATGCAACTGTTTTAGTTTTTAGAGATGCCCTTAAGCGAGACGATGGCAAAGTACGGCTGATTCTGTCGCCGTGGGCAGGTCAATTAAATGGTGTTAGCACCTTGTTTTGAGGCTTTTATTATCAAGTTTTGTAAGCACATGCCTGTACACAATGTTTGCCAGCTGATGAACATATCAGATTATAAGGGTTGGAAATTACTGGATATCTATGTTGACAAAGCCAGGCTCAGTGAGGATTTAAGCGGTATAGATACCTTCGGTATGGATGAAACTGCCACGGCCAAGGAACATGATTATATTACGCTATTTGTTGATTTATACAAAAAAGCAGTGGCGCATATTAGTGATGGCAAAGGCGGTCAAAACGGTTGTTGACTTTGTCGCGGTTTTAGAACAACAAAAGGGCAACAAAGAACAAGTTAAATCTGTGAGTTGCGATATGTCGCCGGCGTTTATTAAAGGGATTAAAGAAAACCTGTCGAATGCCCAAATTACCTTTGACAAGTTCCACATGATAAAAATTATCAATGAAGGGGTTGATAAGGTGAGAAGAGCGGAGGCGAAAGAGAATCCAATTCTTAAGGGTACGCGGTATTTATTCCTCAAAAACGAACAAAATCTCAGCGAGAAACAACAACAGAAAAAAGCAAAGTTAAAGCTAGCAAATCTTAACTTTAAATCCTTTGAGGCAATGAGAATGCGCGAAACTTTCCAACAAATCTATCAAGCCAAAACCGTAGCAGATTTTGAGCAACTATTAAGCAAATGGGACAACTGGGTCAGTCAATGCAGTTTACCCGCCATGGTTGAAACAAGCAAAACCATTAAAAACCATCGGCAAGGCGTTGTGTAATGGAAATTAAGCAACATCAATAACGGTATTTTAGAAGGCTTGAATTTGATCATTCAAGCCACAAAAAGAAAAGCCAGAGGTTATGGAAAAAAACATTTTAAGACTATTACTTATTTGCTAACTGGCAAGTTTTTTTGTATAAAATTAATGTGAATCTACCCACTTACTTTTAACAAGAGCCAATCATTTCGCAAAATGAATGAGTTAAAGCCAAGTTTTGGTTCTGAATAATTAATCTTTTTACGCTACTAACTATTGAAAGTCCGACAGACTCCTAGGTGATTTAATAAATATTATTGAAGTAGGCATTTAATAAATACGAATAAAATTGTAAGGACATGGTTCATGGTCCACCATTTTAGTTAGCAGGTTATCGAATAACCGATCAAGGAATCCCTGATTTGTATCCATTTTATGTGGCAAATAAGGCGAATTCGACTCATAAACGCACCACCGCCAACAAACTAGCATCTATGCCAGTATACTCAAAAAACACCTGATTAGGCATTTTAAATCCCAAACATTTTCTCGGTCGGGTGTTCAATTTATGAACGGCTATTTTAACCTCATTGAAGCGAACATCAGTCAACTTCATTGATTTAGGGAAGTATTGTCGTAACAAACCGTTTGCATTTTCGTTTTGTCCACGCTCCCATGAGCGGTCAGGTTTAGCAAAATAACTTTTACACTTGATGCGCTTATTGACTTGTTGATGCCCTGAGAACTCTTTACCATTGTCATAAGTGATCGAGTCCACCGCTTCGGCGACCGGTTCTAACCTAGCGCGCATCGCTGCCGATACGTTGTCTTTGTGCTTGCTCTTGACAGGGTATAAGCCAGCCTTAATTTAGATATTTGAAGTAGGCATTTAATAAATACGAATGCACTTGTACGGGCATGGTTGATGGACCACCATTTTAGTTAGCAGGTTATCGAATATTTCCCCTTTCATCTGGCTTCGGTTGAACCGATAGCAATATTGGTCGATATATGCTTGCAGGTTATCGACTGAATGGTGGATACCTCTAAGCCATGCCTTGAACATCATAATTGTTCTGTGCAATTCCGGGAAATTCTTACCTTTCTTCCCACTCTCGATTTGAATTAAGTAAGGATATTTTTCTTTCAAGGGGATGTAGCCCCTCCAGTTATCGGTTGTGATGGTAGCCTCAGGTGATATATGATCTTGGAAGAAGGGCTTCAATTGCTTGGAGCCAGCATTGTCAATCTCTCTGGCATACATCCTGCTCACTCCTTTCCCTTTCTTCTCAATAGCCAGTACAACCTGTTTTTTTCGGTTATTTTGTCGTCCTACAACGCCTTCTTCCTGTTGCCCTACAACGGTCTCATCGACTTCTACTTTACCCACTAGCGGGTATTTCCCACTGCTAACCATGGCCTTCATTACCTTTTGTTGAAACAGCCAACAGGTTTTTTGCCGTAGCCCCAGTTTTCTGCTTAGCTCTGTTGATGCAATCCCTTGTTTATTTGTACTCATATAGTATACGATATAAAAAGCTTTTAACATTGGGAATTTTACTTTGTGGAAAAGAGTGCCACTTGTGGGGGTAGCTTGGTATCTACATTTTGTGCATTGACGGGTATGGAATAATTTCCCTCTGCAATACTTGTTGTTTTGACACTTTTCACATTTAAATCCATCTGGCCATTTCATTTCGGCTAGGAAGTTTTGACAACTGTCGTTATCAGGAAATTTCTTCTGAAACTCAAAAAGAGTTAGGCTTTCATACTTTTTCTCCATAATCTGATTTTTATTCTAACTTTAATAATCCTACTAAGTTACTGTAAATCAATCGTTTAATCAAGAAAATGAAACTGTTTTAATAGACTAATCTTTTATTTATTAAATGCCTACTTCAATTAGATATTCTTTCATCTATCGTGACAATCGCTCCTTGGTGTGCCTTGCCAATCATAGTATCCGCTTCCCAATGCTCAAATACTTCACGATTATTGACCGCTTCTGAACGCTCTTCAATATCAACACGGACAGGAATCCCGGTACGATTGTTGGCGTAGCCGTAGGGCTTGCGGTAGGGTCTGCCTTGATGCCGAAGCTGTGTGTGTAACAAGCCCCCCTCTGCCTTGTTTTTAAGCAAATAGCGATAAACGCTCTCATGGTGAAGGTTAATGATATGGTTAACTTTGAGCCAACCACAGATTTGTTCAGGACTCCAGTCTAACGCCAAGCAGTTTTTGATCAATCGCTTCAACACTTGATTCATCTTAACCGATTTATTCTTAAGCGTGTGTCTTTGCTGATCAAGATTGTTGGCTTGTTGATACCGGTAGCCTCGTTTGCCGGTATTGCGTTTTAATTCTCTGCTGACGGTAGAATGGGACATACCCAACTCGGCGGCAATACTTCTCATTGATTGTCCTTTTTTAAGGGTCATATAGATATAATGCCTTTGTTCAAGAGTTAATTGTTTGTACATAATTCACCTGTTTCTTAAAGCAAAACCAGTCATCATAACAACTGGCTAACCCTTGAATCTAAACTCAAGAATTCAGTGCATTATTTGCTTTTGGCTTAACCTAAAAACCAAGCAAAATACACCCCTGCTATTATATTCAAGTGGTGCGTTTATTATGTGAATCCAAGAATTAATAAACCAATTTATTGAACTGACCTATGCACAACATTAAAAGTAACTTTGACAAGATTGTTCAAACAATCAAATCACTTAAGCTCAACTGCTTTGATGAAACTGGAAACATTCCAAAACCAAGGATACCATCATTATTTACTGATTTACAGGTAGTTAGCCTTGCGTTGACCGCTGAATGTAGGTCCTTGGATAGTGAAAATTGGCTCTTTAATAAGAGTAAATCCGATTACAGCAGTGATTTTCCCAAGCTAACAGATCGAACAAGGTATAATAGACGAAAGAGACCATTGTTTCCCGTAATGGAAATTATCCGCCAAACATTAGCCACTCGATTCCTGGAGTTTGAAGCGTATTTCATGGTCGATTCGATGCCGTTAGAAGTATGCAAACTCTCTAAGGAAAAGCGATCCAAAAGTTGTCGACAGACATTTGAAAATGCTCCAGACAAAGGATACTGCTCTTCTCAAAAGACTTATTTCTATGGATATAAATTACAAGGTAGCTGTTCGGCTAATGGAATATTTCACTCTATCGAACTGACAAAGGCAAGCGTTCATGATATCACTTTTTTACGGGAAATAAATACACAACTAGCTGATTGTGTGTTGATTGGAGATAAAGGATACTTGTCCTCGTCATTGCAATCAGACCTGCTTCATGCTGCCAATATCCGCTTGGAAACACCAATGAGGAAAAATCAGAAAAAGCAACCCCGGGTGTTTAGAAAAACAAGAAAAAGAGTGGAGACACTTTTCTCTCAACTTTGTGAGAAATTTATGATTAGAAGAATTTATGCCAAAACTTTTCAAGGGTTTAAGACTAGGATATTGACCAAAATTACTGCACTAACAATGATTCAATTCATCAATGAATTTGATTTCAATAGACCCATCAATAACTTAAAAGTCGCAATTATTTAATTAGCACAACGGGTTAAGTTACTGTAAATCAATCGTTTAATAAAAAAATGAAACTGTTTTAATAGACTAATATTTTATTGAAATAGGCATTTAATAAATAAAAGATTAGTCTATTAAAACAGTTTCATTTTCTTAATTAAATGATTGATTTACAGTAATTTAGTAGGACTATTAAAGGTAGAGTAAAAATCACAGTATGGAGAAAAAGTATGAAAGCCTAACTCTTTTTGAGTTTCAGAAGAAATTTCCTGATAACGACAGTTGTCAAAACTTCTTGGTCGAAATGAAATGACCAGATGGATTTAAATGTGAAAGGTGCCGAAACAACAAGTATTGCAGAGGGAAATTATTTCATACCCGTCAATGCACAAAATGTAGATACCAAGCTACCCCCACAAGTGGCACACTTTTCCACAAAGTAAAATTCCCAATGTTAAAAGCTTTTTATATCCTATACTACATGAGTACAAATAAACAAGGGATTGCATCAACAGAGCTAAGCAGAAAACTGGGGCTACGGCAAAAAACCTGTTGGCTGTTTCAACAAAAGGTAATGAAGGCAATGGGTAGCAGTGGGAAATACCCGCTACTGGGTAAAGTAGAAGTCGATGAGACCGTTGTAGGGCAACAAGAAGAAGGCGTTGTAGGACGACAAAATAACCGAAAAAAGCAGGTTGTACTGGCTATTGAGAAGAAAGGGAAAGGAGTGAGCAGGATGTATGCCAGAGTGATTGACAATGCTGGCTCCAAGCAATTGAAGCCTTTCTTCCAGGATCATATATCAACTCAGGCTACCATCACAACCGATAGGTGGAGGGGCTACATCCCCTTGAAAGAAAAATACCCTTATTTAATCCAAATCGAGAGTGGGAAGAAAGGTAAGAATTTCCCGGAATTGCACAGAACAATTATGATGTTCAAGGCATGGCTTAGAGGTATCCACCTTTCAGTCGATAACCTGCAGGCATATATCGACCAATATTGCTATCGGTTCAACCGCAGTCAAATGAAAAGGGAAATATTCGATAACCTGCTAACTAAAATGGTGGACCATCAACCATGCCCGTACAAGTGCATTCGTATTTATTAAATGCCTACTTCAAATATTTTATTTATTAAATGCCTATTTCAATGAATTATTTTTTTGTGTGAATTAGACAAAAAATATAAGCACAGCCATAGCTACGGTTCTATTTTTCAACGAAATGAGAGCAAAAAAGAAACGATTTATATGTGATATTTTATAATCAAATTGGTATTATTCAGAGAACTAAACTATCTAGTCGTTCCTTAAAAACTCATTTTCCATAGAGTTTGTATTCTACTTTGATGGAAAGAGGTTAATTCAACTAGACGCCTCAGCTTTACTACCCATTTTGTATAGAGCCAAAGAGCATTTACTCTTAGTTTTTTCATCAATTTCTTGTAGTTAAACCCACAGGCAGACATGATGAAGTTTATTTTATCTCCTGTTTTCCCTTTTAGGTAATTGCTAGCTACTCGATGATCTTGCTTCAAGTGTCCGATGATTGGCTCTATGGCTGCTCTACGTCTACAGTGCGTTCGTTTTCTCTGTTTTTCATAGGTATTGTCTCTTTTTAATGGTTTGGATGGTCGAATGATGGAGGTGTTCTCAACTTTGTTAGTCCCTTTCTAACCCCTATCTACTGTGGCGGTTTTCGGGTAGTTACCAGTCAGTAGTTGTGTTTGCTTCAATACAGCATCTAGCGTATGTCCATCATAAATATTCTCTTCAAAACTCATCGCACCTACGATGATACCCGTATTTTGTGTCAATACTACGGATGCCTTACAGCCATATTCATATTTCTTATGGGCCTTCCCTTTTGCGATGCAATACACATCAGGTTCATGTAAACTGTAAATTTTATTCTTACTGCACTTCTCTTGTGTAAGTACTCGTTTGAACAATGCTAATGTTACTTCTTTTTGCTGATGAGGTAATTTCCTGTCTAATTCTCTGACTAACCGACCAGCAATGGTTTTGAGTTTTCGCTTCGCTACATTTGCTTTCTTCCTTCTTTTAGGGTGAGTCCCATGGTAGGTGTCTCTGACAAGGTTTTTGGTTGTCCTAACGTAGCTGCGTCGTAGTTTAATCCCTTCTTTCTTGGCTATAGAAATACAGCTGTCAACAATCTTTTTATGAAGTTTTGCAGCTGTGGGATAGGTGATACTCTTTTCCTGGACAGTAGTATCTACACTTACATGCTTGTCCTTAGCATCCTTGCCGTGTAGCTCAATTGAATGTTTCAATAGCTTCTCTACCCCTTCTTCTCCAATCCTCTTCCTGAAATGTACCAAATCTGTTGCCGCACATGGTTGCCCCCATTGCAAAGAATCAAAGCCTCCAACATATTGAAAATATGGATTCATTTCCCACCGTTGTTCCACCAATACCTCATCTGATAAATTGTAAATAGATTTTAATATCAACAAGGAGACCATCAAACGAATAGAATGAGCTGGACGACCTACATGTGAATAAAGCGAACCAAACGCTTCTTCAAAATATGACCATGCTATCTGGTGGCTCAACAAATAAAGCGCTTGCCTGGAATTGAGTTGTTCAGTTAAGGTAGGTGATAAAAAATTAAGTTGATTGCTATGCGACTTTTTTGACTGCATTTGACAAGGTTTTGATTCATATTATAACTATTCCTTGTCATTTTATATAGTCGTTCCTTACAAACTCATTTTCAATGGAGATTGTATTCTACTTTGATGGAAAGAGGTTACTTCAACTAGACGCCTCAGGTTTACTACCCATTTTGTATAGAGCCAAAGAGCATTTACTCTTAGTTTTTTCATCAACTTCTTGTAGTTAAACCCACAGGCTGACATGATGAAGTTTATTTTATCTCCTGTTTTCCCTTTTAGGTAATTGCTAGCTACTCGATGATCTTGCTTCAAGTGTCCGATGATTGGCTCTATGGCTGCTCTACGTCTACAGTGCTTTCGTTTTCTCTGTTTTTCATAGGTATTGTCTCTTTTTAATGGTTTGGATGGTCGAATGATGGAGGTGTTCTCAACTGTGTTAGTCCCTTTGTACCCCCTATCTACTGTGGCGGTTTTCGGGTAGTTACCAGTCAGTAGTTGTGTTTGCTTCAATACAGCATCTAGCGTATGTCCATCATAAATATTCTCTTCAAAAGTCATCGCACCTACGATGATACCCGTGTTTTGTGTCAATACTACGGATGCCTTACAGCCATATTCATATTTCTTATGTGCCTTCCCTTTTGCGATGCAATACACATCAGGTTCATGTAAACTGTAAATTTTATTCTTACTGCACTTCTCTTGTGTAAGTACTCGTTTGAACAGTGCCAGTGTTACTTCTTTTTGCTGATGAGGTAATTTCCTGTCTAATTCTCTGACTAACCGACCAGCAATGGTTTTGAGTGTTCTCTTCGCTACATTTGCTTTCTTTCTGCTTTTAGGGTGAGTCCCATTGTAGGTGTCTCTGACAAGGTTTTTGGTTGTCCTAACGTAGCTGCGTCGTAGTTTAATCCCTTCTTGCTTGGCTATAGAAATACAGCTGTCAACAATCTTTTTATGAAGTTTTGCATCTGTGGGATAGGTGATACTCTTTTCCTGGACAGTAGTATCTACACTTACATGCTTGTCCTTAGCATCCTTGCCGTGTAGCTCAATTGAATGTTTCAATAGCTTCTCTACCCCTTCTTCTCCAATCCTCTTCCTGAAATGTACCAAATCTGTTGCCGCACATGGTTGCCCCCATTGCAAAGAATCAAAGCCTCCAAACTATTGAAAATATGGATTCATTTCCCACCGTTGTTCCACCAATACCTCATCTGATAAATTGTAAATAGATTTTAATATCAACAAGGAGACCATCAAACGAATAGAATGAGCTGGACGACCTACAGTTGAATAAAGCGAACCAAACGCTTCTTCAAAATATGACCATGCTATCTGGTGGCTCAACAAATAAAGCGCTTGCCTGGAATTGAGTTGTTCAGTTAAGGTAGGTGATAAAAAATTAAGTTGATTTCTATTCGACTTTTTTGACTGCATTTGACAAGGTTTTGATTCAAATTATAACTATGCCTTGTCATTTTATACAGCAATAATCGTGCTAAAACCCTCCCTGAAAGAAGATAAGCATAATTAATTTTGATTCTTTAGGGCTGACTATCTAACCGAAACGTACAATCACCATTGGGGCAAGGATTTTAATGCCCTGCTCAATAAAGCCTTCAAAAACGAAATGGCAACCAACGAGTACTATCAACCCCGCATTGATTTAGAAAAAGAAATTCACAAATGAGAAAGTAAAACAGAAAATATCCGGTCACTTCAAATCATCTAAGCTAGTACTCAACAATTTGCTGTCGTTATATCTGTCATCGATACTGCTATTAAAAATGATCAAAATGTCTTAAAATCACTCAATACTATTGCTAATGTTCAGTTAGCTGATTAGTTACCAATAATCTAGTTTACCTAGGAGTCTGTCAGACTTTCAATAACTAGGAGCGTAAAAAGATTAATTATTCAGAACCAAAAATTGGCGCTAACCCGTTCATTTTGCGAAATGATTTTATGTTTTGTGCCTTTTGCTGTTTTGGTACTAAATCGGTCTGAGACTCCTCTTTTTAAGCGGTTTTTAGATTAAACATTCTGGTTCTACTGGGAAACCTGTGGGTAGAGATTAAGTTCTCCGCAGTGGAACAGAATTGAAACTCGGTTCTCCTGAGTTTCCTATGGGTAAAAGCCAAACAATGCTCAAGAATGCGGTACAAGTATATTTTTTATGGAGATATTCAAATGAAAGATACCGCATTGTTTACTCAGCTTTTGGGGCTTATCGACCCATGGCGACCTATAGCAAATCACGGCTATTACGTCGGATCTGACCGACAAATCAATGACCATCCAGATAGATAACGAAAGGAGCGTGTAGTACCTGCAAATGCCCTTTGTGCGGTTTACGACCACCGTGAGCAACGCACATGGCGACATTGATACGATGCAATTCAAGATGCACTTGGTCGCTCAGGTTCCGTGTATTCATTTGTAAAGAGCATGGAATCAAAAGCCTGAAAGTACTTATGGCAGATACGCAAGCACGCTTTACGCATTTATTTGATTCGCTATTGATGTTTTATCGGCTTGCAGCAACAAGATAAAAGCCGCAAAACTACTTGGCTTGTCGTGGGCTGAGATGCATCATATTCAATCCCGAGCGGTGAAAAGGGGGATGGACAAACGCTCTGTTGAGGAAGTGAAACACGTTGGAATCGATGAAAAAAGTTTTCGCAAGGGGCAATCTTATGTCAGCTTGCTGTACGATTTGAATGCGTCCAGAGTGCTTGAGGTTGGGGCAGATAGAACGACGGAATCGGCAACCACATTGTTGTCCACGCTTCCCGAGCAAAGACGCAATGAAGTAGTGGCGGTTGCCGTGGATATGTGGGTTCCCTTTATGACGGCAGTTGGAACGACTTTACCGAACGCCACCATTGTTCACGACAAGTTTCATATCGTCAGCTATCTTACAAACATGGTTGACGAAGTCAGTTGCTAATGAAAATAAAACATTAAGAGTCGCTGGTATCGATGATTTGGTCGGGTCTCGCTATACATGGTTACACAATCCCGTCAAATGGAGTCAGCAAGATAAAGACACTTTTTACGCGCTTCAATCAAAAGGGCTGAAGGTCGCCCGAGCTTGGGCGATCAAAGAGACACTGCTTGAACTGTGGACTTACTGCGATGATAAACTAGCCCAAGCGTTCTTTAAGAAATGGTACTGGTGGGTGACACATTCACGTCTAAATCCGGTCATATCAGTTGCCAAGATGCTAAAAAACCATCTCGACAACATAATGACTTACCTGAAACATCGCATCACCAATGCGACCGCAGAAGGATTTAATTCAAAGATTCAGTCCATAAAATCGGCTGCCAGAGGATTTAGAAACTTCGAAAACTATCGCGTTTCAATTCTGTTTCATTGTGGAAAACTTAATCTATACCCATAGGGTTCCCAGAAGAACCATGTTTCTTTTCCTCTTAATGAAAACCTCCTAAAGCCTAATACCTCCTTTATTATTCCAAAAACAGGTTCCACTGTATGTTGCCTCTTTCGATAAATCTCTTTTTGCTTACCTTTTGTTGGGGTTAAAAGTTGTTCAATGTAACTGTTGTGTTTTTCCTTTGATTTTGAAATTATTGGAGTGATGTTCTTGGGAAAATTCTCAATGTTTTGCTGAGAATAATAGCCTGTATCGGCAACCGAAAAGGTGATTTTAGGTGTTAATTCGTCGGGGACAGATGCAATAGTAGGTAAGAATTCTTGCTTGTCGTTGTGGTGGGCATTGGCATAATTGCCAACAATCAACATATCATCATTGACCGCTATTTGTGCATGGTAACATTGATCAAACCCTTTGCTTGTCTTCATTATCCGAGATGCAGGATCAGTGAAATTGTATTGATCCTTATCTTTTGCTACTGCGGAGGGTTCTTTTGGTGCTGTGCCTGGTGACTTTTTACCCGTTTCCTTTTCATAGTTCTTACGAGCTTCTTGCTTTTTATCAAATTCCGCTTGCTCTTCTTGGTAGGTCTCTTTGCGACGCTGTTCAATAACTGTTTTGGCTGTATTGATTTTAGCGAGGCGGTCTTTTCTCCTTTTTATTGCATCAGGTATGTCAAATGTGGAGTTATCATCCTTTGCATCTTGTTCGTGACCAAGAACCATTAATTGTTCAATCTCGCACGCTAATTTTTCCTCCAATTGCTTCATTCTTTTGTAGCTCATCGCTTTATGCTTGGAGGCATGGGCTTGTACTTTTGTGCCGTCAATGAAGATATTGCCCAAGTTGATGAGTCCAAGTTCATTACCTATCAAAAGAATCTCCTTAAACCAACCTTTGAGTTGGGGCAGAAACCTGTTACGAAAACTAGAAATTGTGTCGTGGTCGGGGTGATAATTTCCTGTAATGAAGCGAAAAGCAACAGCATCGTAGGTCCCTGTTTCTATTTTTCGGGAACTAAAAACGCCTGTCGAATAGCCATAAAAAAATAAGGGAGAGCAGTAATTTAGGATCGTAAGGAGTGCTTCCTTTGCCTTAATAGCTTGAATAAACCTGACGTAAATCCATTTTACTTACTATCTCAACTACAAATCTTGCTAAGTGATCTTCGGGTAGCCACTCGGTAAGGTCATAGGGCATAAAAGAAACTTGTTCTCTATCCGTGCCGATAAATGACAGCATGCCCAAAGTTATTAATTTTTGTTGGGCTTTTAAGTCCGACAGACTCCTAGCCCTTCTAATTAAAGAAGTCAAGAAAACTTCGCCTTTTCTCAAGTTTTAAATCTTGAAGTAAAGAAGATTTTACCCGTATAGAAACAAAATAGGATTGGTATCTGCCAAATGGAACCCAGTTGACATTCATTGTCCAACAGTGCAAATCTCTGGTAACTCCCAATCTTGTAGTAGTAAACTCTTTCTGTTCAAAATCATAGCCTGAGTCGAACGTAATTTGAGTCTTTTCAGTAAGCCCAAGTGTTCCACTAAAATTCAAACTTTGTCGGACATTGGCTGGCTCGAAACCGTTTTTGGTCCGGTTGACAGCGTAATTCATTCGTAACGTCCAAGGTATATTGAAGTTTACATAAAGGTCTGGATTATTTTGAACTTGCTGTAGCACTTGTTCTTCTTCAAAGGGCAACCCTGCGTCATTTTCAAAGCCGATTGGATTAACGTTCTGTCCCAGAAAGCCTGTAGCATTCTCATTGGAAGTATTCTGTTTCCCCTGGAGCGCACTCGGGCTTAGATTTATACCTATAGCGGTAGTCATATTTACCAATTGACCAATTCCTTTTCCACTATTCCACGTGAATTTATTGATCCTCTCATTAGTTACACTATTTCGGATATAAGGGTCAACAGTGCCTGTCAGGTTGACAGACATTAAATTATTTAAAAAACTTGTTCTGGCGTTTAGAGAAATATTGCTGAGATTAAAAGAATCTGCGGCTAGGTTGTAGCCAGTACCAAATCCTAGGTTATCGAATATTTTTATTTTCTTGAATCCTTTTACCGTGTCCTTCTTACTGGCTACCTTCATTTCAAAGTTATTGGACAATGAAAACCCCATGGTTTTACGTTCACCTCCAGAAGGTGACCCATAGGTGAATCCTGCATATTTGCTTAGCGTCCTTGTATTTCCAAGAGAATCAACTTGGACATTGCTGAACACTCCATAACGCGTATCAGAAAAATCAGGATTATACGAAAATGACACACTTGGCGTCATTACATGCCTGATGGCTTGTATGTTTCCAGAGCGGAAGAATTTTGTCCCATAAAATCTCGTATTTAATGAAGCACCTGTAGACCAGCTACCAGCACGGCTAAATCCATTAACTGTATCAATACGCACTGCCTTCTCCGCCTCCAGATAGGTATACTGCAACTCCTTTGTATACCAACGCTCCTGATAATTAAAGTTTGGATTCAAAGTAAGATATTTAAGTATGCTTAAAGAAGTGGAAACAGGAATTTGGTGCTGACCACCCAATTGGGAACGTTTTAAAATGCGATTGAAGTTGTTTGCATTAAAAGGAACTACTTCACTGTTGTCTGGGGACTCATTAGCAACATTAAAATTGAATGAGGATGAGGCGGTAGCTCTGTTTGTCAGTTCATTTCTAGCAATAAAATTATGACTAAAACTAAGTTTGGCTAACGGAGATTTTGATGATGTAGCCAGCTTTTTAAATGGATACTGCCTGTTGGTATTAAGTGTGAAATCAGGAAGTGTAAGATTTACAATACCCGTTTGGATATTTTGACTATGTCTTAAGTTTGTTGAGATGTTAAATGGAGTTCCTTGAAATCTTTTGGAATAACTGATATTGGAAGTGAATTGAGCATTTATACTTCTTTCAAAATCTTGATTGACTAGATTATTGTTGCTATTGTAGGTGGATGTCCCCGCGGAAACAGCAGCAGAAAATGATGAATTACCCCTAGATTCGGGTCTATGATTCCACCTGATCCAATAGTCGTTTGTTTCTAATGGATTCTCCAAATCATCTGAAACGGATTTGTTATGAGAAAAATTGAAAGTTCCCCTGAATGAATATCTCTTGAGGTAGTTGGAAGTGACATTTAGCCCGTTTCCTCCTTTAGAGTAGATGTCTCCTGTAAGCCTTAAATCAGCATACTCACTAAGAGCAAAATAATAACCTCCATCGCGCAGGAAGAACCCTCTTCTTTCTTCTTCTCCGTATGTCGGCACGACGATACCTGAAGCCTTCTTTTTAGGTTGCGGAAACATTCCAAATGGCAAGAACAACGGAGTTGGTAAATCCCTGAACTTAACATTGAAGGGTCCCGAAACCACTTTATTTTTTGGGATCACTTTAAGTTTCCTTGATTCAATAAAAAAATGGGGATATTCTAGGTTACAGGTAGTGTATTTGGCACCTCTTATGAAAAGCTCATTGTTTTCATTTTTCTTCACATTTTCACCATGCATAAACCCCCCTTCCTGCTCTGTGACTACCCCCTTGATGAGTGCTCTCCTAGTTTTGAAATTATAGGTGATCTCATCAGTTTGATATACTTCAGTGCCTTCAGTGAAAATGGGTGGACCTATTTTTCTCCCAGTGGAATCAACAGAATAGTCCGATTCGATAGTTCTTTTCTCCCAGTCCACATTTGTGACATCAGCATCCAGCGATATTTGACCATAATCAATATGAGTATCCCCATACATGAACACCTTTCTGTTTATCAGGTCAAAATACATAGAGTCTCTGGAGCTGTAATTGATGGTAGTTTCGATATCTCCTTTGCTTACCATTTTCCCCGAATCATTCTTAAACTGAACCTGATCAACAGGGATGGAATCTGAAGGGATTATCTGGGGGTCAATTACGAGTCTCCCAGTATCCTGTTCATTCGTATCTTGTGCAAGCAACGATACTGACATGGCAATAAGGAAAAGAAGGAAAATGTTTCGCAAAATCCGAACCCTGTTGGCAATTATAAATGTTTGACAGTAAATTATGGGTTTAAAACCACATGAAAAGGCAGGGGTTTTCCGATTTTATTTTCAGTTTTTTGCCAAACATGCAATGATTTTTAATTTTTGTGTAAAAATATCTCAATGTGAGGTACCTAATTCGTAGCTGTATGAGAAAACTTTTTGCTTTGTTCACACTATCAATTTTTTTTATTCTGGGTTCCTTTCACCCAGTGGGGTTACGAAATTTAGCTGTTACCAAGATTGTTATTGATCCAGGGCATGGCGGTAGAGATCCTGGGACTTTGGGAGCCTATACAAAGGAAAAAGATATTGCGCTTAAAGTTGCTTTGAAGGTTGGAAAGTATGTTGAGGAACATATCCCTGATGTGGAAGTTATTTATACCAGAAAAGACGATTCTTCTGTTGATTTGAAGAAAAGACCTGAGATAGCCAATGAACATGATGCAGATTTATTTATTTCCATCCATGCAAACTCTTTACCAAAAAAAACGCCAATGGCAAGAAAAAATGCAATTAGAGGTACGGAAGTTTATGTAATGGGTGCGCAAAATACAGATAGAGCTCTTGAGGTAGCACAAAGGGAAAACTCCGTGATTCTTCAAGAAGATGATTATGAAAAAAACTACGACTTTGATCCCCAGTCAGAGGAGTCGTATATCCTGTTTTCCTTAACCCAATCATCATATCAAGAGAATAGCTTACTGCTGGCCAGTTTAATAGACAATCAATTGACAAAAAGAGCTGGAAGAAAAAGCTACGGAGTAAAGCAATCCAGTTTATATGTTATGTGGAGTACCGCAATGCCTAGTGTGTTGGTAGAAATTGGCTACCTTTCCAATTTGGTCGAAGAGAAAGAATTAAATAATCCTAATGTGCAATCTTATATTGCTTCTGGAATTTATCGGGCTATTAAAGAATATACAGAAGCATTTGAGTCTCAGAACTAAAAACCTACCAGTGTGTCAAAAGAATTTAAGATAGGGTTACTAACGCTTTCGGCGGGTGCTTTGCTTTACTATGGGTTTAACTTCTTGAGGGGGACCGATCTGTTTTCTCCAGCGGAAAGGTACTACGTAATGTATCCAAATGTGGCAGGCTTACATGTTTCAAATCCTGTTTATTTTAATGGACTTCTGGTTGGAAGAGTTAGCGGATTTCAATTGCAACAAGAAAAAGGAAGAATTGTTATTTCATTGGATATTGACCAAAACATTTTTGTTGGATATGATGCTACTGCCACACTTGCCAATGATGGGTTATTGGGAGGGAAAGCGATTGTGTTGAACACAGGAAAGTCCGATGTTCCCTTATCGGTTGGGGATACATTGAGATCAGAAATTGATGGCAGTATTTTCGACCAATTTGAGCCTGTTGCAGATAACTTAAACACAACGATTACAAAAATTAATGACTTGCTAGACCAATTGAACGCCACTGATCTTCAAGGAATAGTTGAGGAACTGAAGGGGGCTATTAGAGATATGAGAAGAACAGTTTCTAGGTTGGAACCAGAAGTTAAGGGGGCAATTGGAGAGTATACTGAACTTGCAACATCTTTTCAGAATCAGGTTAATAATATCAAGCCGATTCTTAAAAAAACAAATGTGCTGATGGATTCGCTCAATGCTGTAGAATTAAATGCCACTGTTGCTAACCTTAACAGAACACTGGACGGTCTAAATGAGATTACGGCATCTCTGCAAGCAGATGACGGTACAATAGGTAAACTTTTGAACAATGATTCTGTTTACAATAACCTCAACAAACTTTTAGTTGACTTAGACGAGCTAGTCATTCACTTCAATAATCATCCTAGGGATTTTATGAATCCTCTAGGTCGAAAACATAAAAAATTAAGAGAAGTTAGTCGGGAGGATAATTAAGCATTTCTTTATGGATATTCAATTCAATAAAAATGAAGACGCTAATAAACAACTGGTTTTCAAGCTGAATGAGCGTTTTAAAAAAGTAAAACTCGGTGGGGGAGAAAAAAAAATTGAATCACATCATAAAAAAGGGAAACTCACAGCACGAGAGCGAATTGATTATTTGCTAGATGATTCAAAAAACTTGTTGGAAATCGGAGCTTTTGCTGCGGGGGGAATGTATGAAGAGGTGGGAGGCTGTCCATCTGCTGGTGTGATTACGGGTATTGGGACAGTTTCAGGAAGGCTTTGCATGATTGTTGCAAATGACGCTACTGTAAAAGCAGGAGCATGGTTTCCCATGACCGCAAAAAAAAACTTAAGAGCTCAGGAAATATCCATTGAAAATAACCTGCCAATCATCTATCTGGTGGATAGTGCTGGCGTTTTCCTACCCATGCAGGATGAAATTTTTCCAGATAAAGAACACTTTGGAAGACAATTTAGAAACAATGCAATCATGTCTTCAAAGGGCATCGTCCAAGTGGCTGCAATAATGGGTAGTTGTGTGGCAGGAGGCGCATACTTGCCTATTATGGCAGATGAAGCATTGATTGTGGATGGGACTGGATCCGTTTTCCTAGCTGGGAGCTACCTTGTCAGGTCCGCAGTAGGAGAGGATATAGACAATGAGACATTGGGAGGGGCTACCACTCATTGCGAAATTTCAGGAGTAACCGATGATAAGTCGGCAGATGATAAATCTTGCCTGAATTCTATCAGGCAGATTTTTGACAAAATAGGAGATCCAAAAAATGCAGGATTCAACCGAATAGAATCTGCACCTCCGAAGAAGAAATTGGAAGATATTTATGGAGTATTCCCTGCAAGCAGGAATTTCCAATATGATATGAAGGAGGTGATCAAGTGCGTGGTGGATAATTCTGAATTTCATCAATACAAGGAGTTGTATGGACAATCCATAGTATGCGGGTATGGGAGGATCGATGGCTGGAGTGTAGGGATTGTGGCGAATCAGCGTAAGGTGGTCAAAACCAAAAAAGGAGAGATGCAAATGGGCGGTGTGATTTATTCAGACTCGGCTGACAAAGCAGCTAGGTTTATCATGAATTGCAACCAAAGAACAATCCCTTTGATTTTTTTGCACGACGTAAATGGCTTCATGGTTGGCTCACGTGCCGAACATGGGGGGATCATCAAGGACGGAGCAAAGATGGTGAATGCAGTTGCCAATTCTGTTGTACCCAAGTTCAGTATTGTTCTGGGTAGTTCCTATGGGGCAGGCAATTATGCTATGTGCGGAAAAGCCTATGACCCTAGGTTAATTTTTGCATGGCCTACGGCAGAAATTGCTGTAATGAGTGGCGAATCTGCGGCAAAGACGCTCCTTCAAATCGAAATAGCATCTGCGAAAGCAAAGGGAAAAGAACTCACTGAAAAAGAAAAACAAGCACAGCTGAAAAAAATCAAAGATTCCTACAATGAAAAATTAAGCCCTTACTACGCAGCTTCCCGTCTTTGGGTAGATGGAATTATTGATCCAGTTGAAACCAGGAAGGTGCTCTCTGTTGGACTTGAAATGGCCAGTCATGCACCAATTGAAAATAGAATGAATGTTGGAGTGATTCAGACATAATTTTTAATGATGGAGTTGCTGAACTGATGAATTTAAAATGAGTATTTATTCCACAGGGGATGAAATAAAAATTATTGAAAATTTGAACAAAAGAACAGGTCCAGTCGCTTTGGATTCGACTAACCCTCCAAAGGAAATTCCTGAAACAAAAGAAGAAAAATTATTCTTCGACAATGGATCAACCCAGCCACTTCAGTTGATGAAAACTACAGAGCGACTCGTAGAGGAAGGTACCAAGTCCGAGTATTTTTAAAATTAAACGTTACAGTGGAGGAAACTGATGAGATTCCGTATTGGTTAGCAATTTGTGCAGAATCTGAAATCCTTAAACTGGACTTATCTGGATGAAAAAAAGAAACTACCTGAATTATCTCGATATTAGTAAAAGTTGGGAAAAACACACAATGAAACCCCCATTCAATTACTTCATCATTCAATCATTCCTGACTTGCTGAAAATGGAGGAAATACAAGCCTTAGTAGCCCTTCTGGACGATGAAGATCAGGAAGTGGTTAATCATGTGGAGAGCAAAATCCTGTCGATTGGAACATCCATTATTCCAATACTTGAAGAAGAATGGGAAAGAACCTTCACTCCAATTATACAGGTAAGAATAAAAGACTTGGTTCATGAGCTTCAGTTTGAATTATGGAAAGAGCGTTGCATCGGTTGGAAAGAAACTGGGGGTGAAAATTTACTGGAAGGACTGTGGATAGTAGCTACCTATCAGTACCCAGATTTGGAGATGGATGAGCTGATTGGAGACATTGAGCAACTACATCATGAACTCTGGAGGCAATTTCAAGATGAAATGACACCTTATGATCAGATAAAAGTTTTTAATGAAGTTTTTTTTAACAAGTTCAAATTTCGGGCAAACAAAAAAAACTTTCATTCCCCAGCCAACTCTATGATTAATGTGGTGTTAGCATCTAAAAAAGGGAACCCCGTTTCGCTTTGCTCTATTTACCTTTTGCTTGCTCAAAAAATGAAACTCCCAATTTATGGAGTAACCCTGCCCAATCTTTTTATTTTGACTTATAAACTAGGGGAAGAATCATTCTACATTAATGTATTTAACAGAGGATTGATTTTTACTAAATCAGACATGGATAACTACCAAGAAAACTTACACATGGATCAGCAGGATATCTTGGATGAGTCCTGTTCCAATCTTGATGTCGTGCTACGTACTCTTCGAAATCTCATCGTTTCCTTTGAAAAGCTAGGAGATTATCATAAGGCAGATGAAATTAAACTGATCCTTCAAAAGATGGACGATCAGTACTTCAGCTTCTGATCATCCGAAATCTTTTCAATCACTTCCGAAACGTAACCAGCGAATTCAAGCCCTCCATCTTCCAACGTGTATGCTTCTATTCCTTCACAATTTTTCTGGTGATGTTGCCTTTACCTGTGGTTAGTTGTAACAAGTAGATGCCCTTGTTCAGCGATGGAATAGCCACGGAATGATCCGCTGTGCCTGCCTTGAGTTTTCCTCTTTTCAAGACTTTTCCGTCTATGCCTGACAAGGTGTAGCGGGCATTTCCTTCCACACCACTGATGTGCAACACTGCGCCTGCTGGGTTAGGATATACTTCAACGCCTGTGAACGCTTCAAGCCCTGTGGGTACATCACCAGCCTGTACTCGTCCGCCATCCGTAATGTTCCAGCCATCTGAATTGATCATATTTTCCCTGGCAGTTTGAGCTTCAGCACTTCTATACAAAGAATTTCCTCCGTGGAAAGTGACTCCCGTTTGAAGATTTTGTCTGTTCCAGTCCACCAAAAGCGCATCGTAGTTTGCAATTGAAAGGGAAACTCCAAGGAACATACCTTCCATAGTCGTCACCGCTTCTACATTCCACTTGCCTATGTCCTGATCAAAGGACGTGGCTCTAACGAAAACGGAATCCATATCCGTCACCTTTTCGGTATTCCACCCGCTTATGTCTTGGTTAAAGGAAGTGGCTTCATAGAACATCCCATACATATCCTCCACCGATGCTGTATTCCACCTGTCTATGTCTTGGTCAAAGGAAGAGGCTTCATAGAACATACCAGTCATATCCGTCACAGATGCTGTATTCCACCCGCTTATGTCTTGGTTAAAGGAAGTGGCGTTCCAGAACATCCATCTCATATCCGTCACAGATGCTGTATTCCACCCGCTTATGTCTTGGTTAAAGGAAGTGGCTCCAGAGAACATAAGAAGCATATTCGTCACAGATGCTGTATTCCAGTTTCCTATGTCTTGATTAAAGGAAGTGGCGTCCCAGAACATCGCCTTCATATCCGTCCCCTTTGCTGTATTCCAGTTTCTTATGTCTTGGTTAAAGGAAGTGGCTCCAGAGAACATACCATTCATAGTCGTCACCTGTGCGGTATTCCAGTTTCCTATGTCTTGGTTAAATGCAGTGGCTCCAGCGAACATACCTGTCATAGTCGTCACCTGTGCGGTATTCCAGTTTCCTATGTCTTGGTTAAAGGAAGTGGCATTCTGGAACACACCATACATATTCCACACCTGTGCTACATTCCACCTGCTTATGTCGCCGTTAAAGGAAGTGGCTCCACGGAACATAGAACCCATGTGCAACACAGTACTCATGTCTGGAGTACCTGCGTTTGGGTTCATGGTCAGGTTACTTGCTCTAAAAAAAGCCCAACTCATATCTGCATTCCAGACAGAGGTACCCCACTGTTCTATGGAGGTATATTTTACTGTGTCTGCCTGAGTGATCAGGCGACTTCCTGATATATAGGCTAGAGAGACATCATTGAGGTTTCTAAATCTGATGGTGTGTACTCCTGCTGTGGGGAAAGTATGGGACTGGTTTCCAGAAACTTCTGTATCTGCACTTTCAAACGTTTGATCATTGTCCCAGTCAATGTCATAATTTGTGTCCTGCGTATAGAAGGTAAAGGACTTGTCGGTAGCATTCGTGCCAGCAGTGGTTGTTATTTTCAGCACAAAGTGGTCTGTTGGGGCGTTTTGTGCATAAGCAAAAGCCGAGAGGCATAAGAAAGTAACTAAGGAGATTAAGGGTTTTAAGCTCCCAAATACCTGACAAATTGTCGGGGGGGGGGGGGGGGGGGCTAGAATGTACTCTGTCTTTTTGGCAGTATCTAGTTTCGTTTTCATAAGGAATTTATTATTTTAAATGGGATTAACAATTAAATGAAAAAGCAAGTCTAAGTAGCTAGTGAGACTTTTGCAAATATTAATTGTCTTTTTTTAAAAAAAGAACGTAGCGTAGGTTCAACAATCAAGTGCAAAAATTAAGCGATATTTAGATAAAAGATTTGAAGTAGGCATTTAATAAATACGAATAAAATAGTAAGGCATGGTTGATGGTCAACCATTTTAGTTAACAGGTTATCGAATATTTCCCTCTGCAATACTTGTTGTTTCGGCACCTTTCACATTTAAACCCATCTGACCATTTCATTTCGGCTAGGAAGTTTTACTGTCGTTATCAGGAAATTTCTCCTGAAACTAAAAAGGATTAGGCTTTCATACTTTTTCCCATAATTTGATTTTTACAGTAACTTTAATAGTCCTACTAAGTTACTGTAAATCAATCATTTAATCAAATGATTGAAAGTATTTTAATAGACTAATCTTTTATTTATTAAATGCCTACTTCAATTAGGTAATTAGAAATTGCTTAGAATATTATTCATCGGGACATCATTTAAATCTGTTGTTATACCAATTTGATTATAAAAAACGTCATTAAAAGTATTTAAGTAATGATGATTCCCGGTAATTGATTTGATGGTATGTCCGCTCATTTTATTTACTGTTTCATGTAGCCATGTTTTTAAACTTTCCATAAGTTTCAAAGCGTTTATTTTTATATCGGTCTTTAATGTACTGCCAAACTTGTTCGCAAGGATTCAGTGCTGGAGAATATGGGGAGATATTTAACAGAAAAATATTATCGGGTACTTTCATATTTTTTGTTGAATGAAACCCAGCATTATCAATAATGACTAGCTTATATTCTTTAGGTTTATACTCGGAGAAGTGCCTTAAATAGGATTCAAAGATTGTGGTATTTACTCCATTAAATTCCCAAACAAAATTATCTCCATTTATAGGGGAATAGCTTCCATACAGGTAGGTTGTTTGAAACTTGTGTTGGTAAGAAACTACTGGTTTAACTCCCTTTACCGTTAAGCATTTGCCTAAATGCGTCATTAATCCAAAGCTACTCTCATCCTGAAAATATAAATTCACATCTTCAAACTTACCTGTGTTTAGATTTGATTTAATGTCGTTTAATTTAGTAGGAAGTGTTTTTAAAAAAGCCTTTACAGCTTGGTCATCCTTTTTGTAATGAGATTGCCTTGGGCTTTTCAGCTTTGTTTTAAAGTATTTTATCATGTACGCGCTAAGCCAATGATATTTTACTGCAACTCCATAGTGAGATAAAACCCATTTGTTGGGCATCCCAATAGCCACGTAAAGGGTGCTTGGCATCTTTTAACTTCTCTGATAATCCTTGGTGAGTCTCAAAGGTAATAATTTTAGACTTTTTAGCTCTTGTAGAACTTAGCAAGATGCCTTCTATTCCTAATTTACGATACCTAGCCATCCAAAGAACTAACGTCTGTCTACAGATACCTAAATAAGTTGCTATCAATCGGTGTGTCTTGAATTTATTGGTCTTCAATAAAATTAGACATAAAATACGCTTCTCTGACTTGATATTGCGTTGTTTAGCTTGTAACTCCTTAAGCGTTTCAAGACACTCCAATATTTTTATAGTTGATTTCATACCCATGAAGCAAGTATACAAATAATAATTAGACTAGTATTATAAGCTAATTGGTATAAAATGTGACATGTTGTGGTCAATTTAGCATAGCATAAAGCGTAGCGAGAATCTTCCTTTACTTATAAATAAGCACAACAGCGTGTGCTACCACACCTTCTGTTTTACCTACGAACCCTAATTTTTCGGTGGTGGTTGCTTTGATAGAAATGTCTTCTTCAGGGATAACAATCACTTCGGCTAAACATTTCTGCATTTCGGAAATATGAGGATTGATTTTGGGTTGCTGAAGGCAAACGGTACTATCAATATTTCCCACTTTGAAGCCCTTTTCTTCAAGGAGTTTGATGACCTCTTTTAGAAGGACCTTACTATCTATATCCTTATACGTTGGATCTGTATCAGAAAAATGAAATCCTATATCTCGCATATTTGCCGCCCCCAGTAAAGCGTCACAAATCGCATGAATGAGTACATCGGCATCTGAATGTCCATATGCTCCGTGGGTGTGAGGGATTTTTATTCCTCCTAACCAAAAATCCACACCTTCAGCTAACGCATGTACATCATAGCCATATCCAACTCTAATGTCAGGCTTCATGAGTGTCGAAATTAATCTAAAAAAAACTTGTCCTGAAAAATCAATAGTTCATCCATTCCATCGACTGACTTCGCAATTCTTACTTAAGCACCTCCATCTTTCTGGGGATCAAAAGCATTCATCATTTGCCTCTTCATAGACGACACCACACAATGATCTCATCATTTCCCACTGAATCGAATCCACACTCACACAATAGTGGGGGAGTCCATGAATAAAATTTGCTACGACATCCTTTGTTCTTCCGTAAAAAACCTGAGTCTGGAAATAATTTAGAAAAGTGACTCACCAGCATTCGTTCAGCCTCTTTATCTACATACGAAACTAGGTCACTCTTTTACTAATTTGACCTGTTACCTTGCCCCAATTCATTTCGCTCCTTCTATTACAATTACAAATTCCCCTTTTATTAATGTGGAATTGAAGTGCTTCAGTATTTTTTCTAAACTTTCAGTAACTGTTTCTTCAAACTTCTTAGTTAGTTCTCTTGAGACTGAAACATTTCTATTACCTAAAATCTCCCTCAGCTGTTCTAATGTTTTGATCAGCCTATGAGGAGATTCATATAAAATAATTGTTTTCGATTCTTGCTTTAAGTCTTCAATTTTTGCTTTCCGACCTTTTTTATGTGGCAAAAAACCTTCAAAGATAAAACGATCACTTGGGAAGCCAGATTTTATAAGTGCTGGAACAAAAGCCGTAGCACCTGGCAATGAGTCAACTTCAATATTATTTGACAAGGCTTCCCTGACGAGCAAGAATCCAGGATCTGAAATCCCAGGAGTACCTGCATCGGAAATTTGAGCAATCAAATGTCCAGTTTTTAGCTTTTCAATTACCTCTTCTACTTTCTTGTGTTCATTATGGGCATGACAACTTTGGGTGGGGGTATTTATTTTATAATGCTTCAATAAAACTCCCGAAGTGCGTGTGTCTTCAGTTAGGATAAGGTCTACTGCATTTAATATCTCAACAGCACGAAAGGTCATATCACCTAAATTTCCAATTGGGGTCGGAACAAGGTAAAGCTTGCCCTTATTCATGCAACTAACCTCTCAATGGCATCCGCAAGTTTCCTGTCTTTTTCTGTGACAATATCACCAGCATCGTGTGTACATAATTCGATAGTCACACTGTTGTACACATTACTCCAGTTAGGATGATGATCCATTTTTTCTGCTATTAGTGCGACTCGGGTCATGAATGAAAAAGCCTCAACGAAGTCTCTAAATTCAAACGTTTCTTTTAGTCTATTATCTTCTTCTGTCCACATAAAAAAATCGTAATTAGTTATTGTCAGTAAGTTAATGACTACAAGGAAATGATCCCATCTATTTCCTTAGCTCTTTTGTAAACTTCAATAACCTCTGTGCTTGAGTTCATGCGTGCCACTACTGTCACACTTATATATTTATTTCCAGAGCTGGACTTTACTGTGATATCAGCATCATCTACTAGGCACTCTACTTCATTTTGAAATTCTGACTTTACAATAAATTTAAAAATGTAAGCATCTGGAAATGAGTGTGCTTTTTCTAACTTTTCTTTAAATGAAATTTCGTCATGACCCATCGTTTGAATGTATTGAGAACCTTGAAGTAAGCTAAAAAATGTCTGGAGTTGATTGCAAAGGGAAAGTCGATCCATTTCTGAATCGGCTTGCATGATATTTTCAGTATTGATTAAAAAAACTTGTGTCTCATGTCTTCGATATCGGCAAATTCTTTGATCGCATCATCTATGTCCCGACTGACATATACTTTGAAGTAAGTGAAAGGAAAATCAGCGATAAGGCTTGTAAATCTTGACCTTTTCTGGACCACCTGCAAAGCATAAGAAGAGTAATCCTCCTGATCAACGGGAGTGTCCTTTGTAATCACCTTCACCATCACTACTCCATCTTTCACTTTCACAGCTTTTGCATTCTCTTCCTCATTCAACGCAAATGTTAAGCCTACTACGTTAGGAGCATACCCTATTGTAGAGATGTCGTTAGAAAACAACTGTACATCTGCGTCACCGGTTTTAGCTCCATCTCCATAAGATGTTGCGATTTCATTTAGGTCATTGCTTACAATACTGTTCAATTTGTCAGCTATGATGTCTCCTTTCTTTTCGTTTTTGACAAGAGTTGTTACTTGATTTCTGACAGTTTCCAGATTAGCAAGACCTTTCTCTTGT
The DNA here is from genome assembly GCA_965261215.1 of Ekhidna sp. Classification (GTDB taxonomy): domain Bacteria; phylum Bacteroidota; class Bacteroidia; order Cytophagales; family Cyclobacteriaceae; genus Ekhidna. Next base: position 3,641,716 of record CBDHDT010000193.1, on the reverse strand, counting down.
ATACCAGTCATTGTTGCTACAATGTATTGATCTTTAATTTCCTTTACCTTCGAAACAGCCCCTTTCTCTGCATCGTTGTACAGCCAAAGTATAATGCTTCGACCATCATTAATGATACCCACCCGATCTGCATGCTTTCCAACATCATTGGCTTTCAATACGCTATACCCTTGCGCCTCTGCATTTTTTCTAAATTCTTCCGTATTTCCAGCGGATGCTACAAACAAATCCGCATCCCGATAGGTTGCATTAATGGTTTCATCTGAGATAAAAAAATCCTTCTTAATTTTTGCTACCCTATAAAGAATACTATCTTGTGTAACGGTATCAATCTGGGAAAGTTTAAAAAACTCATAGTTGCCATTTACAATTTCGGGTTCTGATACGTATCCTACCTCTCTCACATTGCCCCCATCTCTCACCTGAGCAGGAAGGTCATCGATTTGGTATGTAACGAATGAATAAGGATCATCGGAGTTGATTGCTACAAAACTTGAATCATTTGTAGCGTTCATAAGATCATCTTTGAGGCTAACAATTTCTTGCTTCATAACCGAAGAATCCTCAGGAGAGGGTGTCAAATCAAATGTGATGTATTCTATGTTCCTTGATTCCTCTCGTTCATATTCTTCTTTATTGTCTCTTAAATATTTTTCAAGTTCACTATCTGTCGCTGAAATGGAGGAATCGCTCATAGAAAGGTACGGAATATACAGATACTCCAGTGTAGCGTTTGCATTTTGACTCGTGTACTCTTCCTTTGCTTCGTATTTAGTTACGTAGTTGGTTTTCGCCATGAGGGTTTGGTATTTATTAACCAATCTGCTTGGTGTCAAAGATGCTTCAAATGAAATCCACGTTGCTTGTTGTCGCGGAGGTGCTTGGGAAATTGAAGCAAGAAAATTGGTCACATTGTCCTTTGAAAATTGACCGGTTTCGGGATCTGTAAAAAAAGACCTGATTTCAGGGCTAATATTATTTCCCTGAACCATGTCCACCAATTCAGTATCGGTTATCACCAACCCCAATTCATCAAATTGATTTTGATAGGCTGACTTTAAAATCAGGGCATTCCAAGCCTGATCTCTAATCTGATTAATTTCATCTTGATCAGGATTTCTTCCAGTATTAAATGCAAATGTTCTGGACAGTTCATCTACTTCTGACTGAAAGTTTGAGTTTGTAATTTCCTCTCCTGCAATTTTTGCTATATCTGGGTTCTGATTCCCCCCCGAGAAGTTGCCAATAAATTCTGTGAAAATAAATGCCAGCATGGTTAACATGATCGCTCCTACAACGATCTTCCCCATCTTGTTTCTTAGTGTTCCAATTAGTGCCATTTTTATATGCTCTGTTGCTAAGGTCGGCAAAAGTAAGAAATTATTTAGGTAATTGGCTACTGGATGGTTAGGTCTTATTAAACCCGATGCAAAAGGTAACACTGAGTTTGTTGGTTTTTGACGTGTGAGATTTTTGCTCTCCAATTAGGTCTGAACTGCCCTATTTCTTGTTGTTTTTTCTCACTTTTTGTTGTCTTTTACTGCATGGGACATAATTATCCCAAGACTTCGATATAAATTGTAACACATCGCCTCCATCAGATTTTGGGTATGCATTTTTCAGCATAATCAAATGTTAATTATACCAAGTAAAAAAAATTCTACAAGTAAATCTGCTTGATAGTACTGATAATAGCCCAGCCCTCCATTGCAACAGTCTTAGTTTCTTTGAAGACGTTGATTTGCAAGTTCATCATGATAAGATAACGCTACTGGGGATGGAGTTAATGAATCGATCGTTCAGACCTAATAAAACATTTGAGGTCAGTAGTTACGAGCACATAATATCAGTTTAAAGACCGTTGCAATAGAGGGGTGTGTATTATCAGCACTATAAGCAAATGTATTTTGTGGAATTTTTCTATTTTAGCACCATGCAGAAACAACATGTCCTCACCCTAGGAGTCTGTCGGACTTTCAATAACTAGGAGCGTAAAAAGATTAATTTTTCAGAACAAAAAATTGGCTTTAACCCATTCCTTTTGCGAAAGGATTTTATGTCTTGTGCCTTTTTCTGTTTTGGTACTAAATCGGTCTGAAATTCCTCTTTTTAGGCGATTTTCAGGTTAACCATCCTTTTCAAATTGTAAGAAAGACACTCCAATCCCCATTCATTGTCTATGTTTTCTTTTCCTCTTAATGAAAACCTCCTAAAGCCTAATACCTCCTTTATTATTCCAAAAACAGGTTCCACTGTATGTTGCCTCTTTCGATAAATTCCTTTTTGCTTACCTTTTGTTGGGGTTAAAAGTTGTTCAATATAACTGTTGTGTTTTTCCTTTGATTTTGAAATTATTGGAGTGATACTCTTGGGACAATTATCGATGTTGTGCTGAGAATAATAGCCTGTATCGGCAACCGAAGAGGTGATTTGAGGGATTAATTCGTCGGGGACAGATTCAATAGTAGGTAAGAATTCTTGCTTGTCGTTGTGGTGGGCATTGGCATAATTGCCAACAATCAACATATCATCATTGACCGCTATTTGTGCATGGTAACATTGATCAAACCCTTTGCTTGTCTTCATTATCCGAGATGCAGGATCAGTGAAATTGTATTGATCCTTATCTTTTGGTTCTGTCGATGGCTCTTTTGGTGCTTTCCCCCGTGGCTTCTTACCAGTTTCCTTTTCATAGTTCTTACGAGCTTCTTGCTTTTTGTCAAATTCCGATTGCTCTTCTTGGTAGGCTTCTTTGCGACGTTGTTCGATTACTTTTTTGGCTGTATTGATTTTAGTGAGGCGGTCTTTTCTCCTTTTTATTTCATCAGGTATATCAATTGTGGAGTTATCATTCCTTGCATCTTGCTCCTGACCAAGAGCCATTAATTGTTCAATCTCGCACGCTAATTTTTCCTCCAATTGCTGCATCCTTTTGTAGCTCATCGCTTTATGTTTGGAGGCATTGGCTTGTACCTTTGTGCCGTCAATGAAGATATTTCCCAAGTTGATGAGTCCAAGCTCATTTCCTATCAAAAGGATTTCCTTAAACCAACCTTTGAGTTCGGGAAGAAACCTGTTACGAAAGCTAGAAATTGTGTCATGGTCGGGGTGATAATTTCCTGTAATGAAGCGAAAAGCAACAGCATCGTAGGTCCCTGTTTCTATTTTTCGGGAACTAAAAACGCCTGTCGAATAGCCATAAAAAATAAGGGAGAGCAGTAATTTAGGGTCGTAAGGGATGCTTCCTTTGCCAGAATAGCTTGAATAAACCTGACGTAAATCCATTTTACTTACTATCTCAACTACAAATCTTGCCAAGTGATCTTCGGGTAGCCACTCGGTAAGGTCGTAGGGCATAAAAGAAACTTGTTCTCTAGCCGTACCGATAAAGGATAGCATGCCCAAAGTTATTAATTTTTGTTTGGCTTTTAAGTCCGACAGACTCCTAGCTGATAGCATTTGTGCTGTTCGAAGTAGGAAGATAAAAAAGATTCTTTTCAGTCACATGAATGCTCTTTTAGACTGGTCTAGCACTAATACAGTAATAGGTCAGTATTATACAAAAGGGAAAAGGGGGACAGGTAAACCTGCCTATGATGGATTACTGTTGTTTAAAGTTTGTCTGCTTCAGACGTGGTATGGGTCAAGTGCTTATGAAGTAGAGGACCGGATTAATGATAGTCTATTCATGCATAACTAAATTTTTAGTGGAGTTAGATTAAGTTTTCCAAAATAAAACAGCACATTAATCCTAAATCTGTCAAAATTTAGAAACCCTCTTGCCTTTGCCAAAATAGATTGAATGCTACCGTTTAAATAGTCGTTCCTTACAAACTCATTTTCAATGGAGTTTGTATTCTACTTTGATGGCAAGTGGTTAATTCAACTAGACACCTCAGATTTACTACCCATTTTGTATAGAGCCAAAGAGCATTTACTCTTAGTTTTTTCATCAACTTCTTGTAGTTAAACCCACAGGCAGACATGATGAAGTTTATTTTATCTCCTGTTTTCCCTTTTAGGTAATTGATAGCCACTCGACGATCTTGCTTCAAGTGTCCGATGATTGGCTCTATGGCTGCTCTACGTCTACAGTGCGTTCGTTTTCTCTGTTTTTGATAGGTATTGTCTCTTTTTAATGAGTTGGATGGTCGAATGATGGAGGTGTTCTCAACTGTGTTAGTCCCTTTCTAACCCCTAGCTACTGTGGCGGTTTTCGGGTAGTTACCAGGCAGTAGTTGTGTTTGCTTCAATACAGCATCTAGCGTATGTCCATCATACATATTCTCTTCAAAAGTCATCGCACCTACGATGATACCCGTATTTTGTGTCAATACTACTGATGCCTTACAGCCCTATTCATATTTTTTATGTGCCTTTCCTTTTGCAATGCAATACACATCAGGTTCATGTAAACTGTAATTTTTATTCTTACTGCACTTCTCTTGTGTAAGTACTCGTTTGAACAGTGCCAGTGTTACTTCTTTTTGCTGATGTGGTAATTTCCTGTCTAATGCTCTGACTAACCGACCAGCAATGGTTTTGAGTTTTCGCTTCGCTGCATTTGCTTTCTTCCTTCTTTTAGGGTGAGTCACATGGTAGGTGTCTCTGACAAGGGTTTTGGTTGTCCTAACGTAGCTGCGTCGTAGTTTAATCCCTTCTTGCTTGGCTATAGAAATACAGCTGTCAACAATCATTTTATGAAGTTTTGCATCTGTGGGATAGGTGATGCGCTTTTCCTGGACAGTAGTATCTACACTTACATGCTTGTCCTTAGCATCCTTGCCGTGTAGCTCAATTGAATGTTTCAATATCTTCTCTACCCCTTCTTCTCCAATCCTCTTCCTGAAATGAACCAAATCTGTTGCCGCACAGGGTTGCCCCCATTGCAAAGAATCAAAGCCTCCAAAATATTGAAAATATGGATTCATTTCCCACCGTTGTTCCACCAATACCTCATCTGATAAATTGTAAATAGATTTTAATATCAACAAGGAGACCATCAAACGAATAGAATGAGCTGGACGACCTACAGTTGAATAAAGCGAACCAAATGCTTCTTCAAAATATGACCATGCTATCTGGTGGCTCAACAAATAAAGCGCTTGCCTGGAATTGAGTTGTTCAGTTAAGGTAGGTGATAAAAAATTAAGTTGATTTCTATGCGACTTTTTTGACTGCATTTGACAAGGGTTTGATTCATATTATAACTATGCCTTGTCATTTTATATAGCAATAATCATGCTAAAAACCTCCCTGAAAGGAGATAAGCATAATTAATTTTTTGAAGTAGGCATTTAATAAATAAAAGATTAGTCTATTAAAACAGTTTCATTTTCTTGATTAAACGATTGATTTACAGTAACTTAGTAAAATTATTAAAATTACTGTAAAAATCAGATTATGGAGAAAAAGTATGAAAGCCTAACCCTTTTTGAGTTTCAGAAGAAATTTCCTGATAACGACAGTTGTCAAAACTTCCTGGCCGAAATGAAATGGCCAGATGGATTTAAATGTGAAAGGTGCCAAAACAGCAAGTATTGCGGAGGGAAATTATTCCATACCCGTCCATGCACAAAATGTAGATACCAAGCTACCCCCACAAGTGGCACACTTTTCCACAAAGTAAAATTCCCAATGTTAAAAGCTTTTTATATCCTATACTACATGAGTACAAATACACAAGGGATTGCATCAACAGAGCTAAGCAGAAAACTGGGGCTACGGCAAAAAACCTGTTGGCTGTTTCAACAAAAGGTAATGAAGGCCATGGTTAGCAGTGGGAAATACCCGCTAATGGGTAAAGTAGCAGTCGATGAGACCGTTGTAGGGCAACAGGAAGCAGGCGTTGTAGGACGCCAAAATAACCGAAAAAAACAGGTTGTACTGGCTATTGAGAAGAAAGGGAAAGGAGTGAGCAGGATGTATGCCAGAGTGATTGACAATGCTGGCTCCAAGCAATTGAAGCCCTTCTTCCAAGATCATATATATCACCTGAGGCTACCATCACAACCGATAAGTGGAGGGGCTACATCCCCTTGAAAGAAAAATACCCTTATTTAATTCAAATCGAGAGTGGGAAGAAAGGTAAGAATTTCCCGGAATTGCACAGAACAATTATAATGTTCAAGGCATGGCTTAGAGGTATCCACCATTCAGTCGATAACCTGCAAGCATATATCGACCAATATTGCTATCGGTTCAACCGAAGTCAAATGAAAGGGGAAATATTCGATAACCTGCTAACTAAAATGGTGGACCATCAACCATGCCCTCACAAGTGCATTCGTATTTATTAAATGCCTACTTCAAAAATTTTATTCTTTAGGGTTGACTAAATACTCGTGTTTACCACTAGCTGTTTGTGTTTTAAAGGCATTTACAATTCCTTGTTTATGACGTTCAAAGGTTGCTATAACATTATTTACATAGCTGATTTTAACTTCCTTAGAGTTGGTCATACATTGGTCAAATAATTCCGCTATATCGGTTTTATTTTCAATAGAAAACAGGGTTTTAAAATTCTCTCTTATATGCCATGCTTTTGCAGTGTTTAAATTAGATTGATCAATAGCTTTAAACGCTATTTGTTGTTTCTCGCTTCTGTTAGCTTCATTTTTTAGAACAGTGTATTTGTGTTTCTTTAAGAGAGGATTTTTCAAGACCTCTTTTCGCCTTGTTTTAGCTATGGCTTCTGATAATTTTTAAACAGATGAAATTTATCATGAACTATTAATGCCTGCGGAGCAATATCTTTTATAGTATTCATAAAAGGCTTCCTCATATCCATATTTACTCTCTTTAATTGTGGCTGTTCCTCTTGAGAATTTAACGAAAAAAATAGTGCTTTAACATCTTTCTCTGCCCTTCCCTCTCCTAACTCCATTACATAATCTTTATCCCTTAACTCCGCAGGTGTACAACGAAAAAGAGCTGGAATAGGCTTAAAATAGTTTGTAATAGGCTTTTCCGGCTCGATTTTTTTCACTTATTTGAGTGCGTAACCAATCAATTAAGCGGGAATGAAAGTAACCATATCTGATAAAAAAATCACCCCTTTTGGCGGGTTTAATTTTTGCTACAAGTTTCTTAAGGATAGCGGTATTCCCAAGCTAATCGATGATCATTTGGGTAGCCGGGTCAACTATAGAGGGTTCGATTACTCGGAGATTTTGATGAATCATTTGGCTATTTTCCTTCAAGATGGAGATTGTACTGAGGACATTGAAGAACACTTGGGAGATCATCTGAAGAAAGTTCGGGAGTTATCGATGTGTAGTGCCGATACCATTTTGGGAGGCATAAAAGAACTGGCCACCCCTACAGAGGAAATGACCAGTTCGGGAGGGATAACCCATCAGTTCAATATCAACCTAGGCTTAAACCAATGATTACTGAAAGCCTTGAGCAAAACCAATCAGCTTAACACCAAACAGGAGTATACATTAGCTTATGATAATCAGGTAATGGCCACCGAGAAATATGATGCACGGAGAACCTATAAAAAGAGTGAAGGTTACCAGCTTGGTGTGGCCAGTATCGGCAAAAACATTGTTTACATCGAAGGTCGTAATGGCAACAGCCCAGCCAAATACCAACAAGAAGAAACCCTGACCAGGACATTTTCTTTACTGGATCAGCAGGGCATCTGCATCAAGCGCTTTCGGGCAGATTCGGCTTCCTACCAACAAAAGGTAATTAGTCTTGTGCAGGGAACAAGTCAGCACTTTTACATCCGTGCTGTGCGTTGCGCTACTATGGAACAGCAAATTAGCCAGATTCGGACAGATGCCTAGCAGAAAGTCCGTCTTGGAGTACAAGAAATGGAAGTGACACAACTAGCGGATTACCGTCCCTTTGAGGGGAAAAAGCCCTACCGTTTGGTAGTAAGTCGGATTAAACGCCGAGATGGGCAGACCGGATTATTCACTGGGGATGCCTTCACTTATCGAGCTATCCTCACCAATGATCTCAAATGGGACAACCAGCAAATTGTCTCTTTTTATAACCAAAGAGGAAATGCTGAGCGAACCTTCGATACAATGAACAATGATTTTGGCTGGTCTAAGCTTCCCTGTTCATTCCTTAATGAAAATACCGCCTGTATGATCATCACTGCGCTATATGCCAATATATACCAGGTTATGTTGGCTACTTTTGCCAGCAAACTATCCTGGATTAAGGAAAACTTCCGATTGAAGAAATTTATCTTCCGATTTATCTCCGTGGCTGCCAAATGGATCAAGACGGGAAGGTAGCATGTGCTTAAACTATATACACACAAAGACTACAGCCGACTGCTCACCTAACTGTTTTGATTAAATCATCCAACATTCTTTCGTAATACCTGTTTTCTCAGGAAAGGTCTGTCTGAAAACCCTCAAATTTACCAGTGAAGACCTACTGCACCCTTTAGTTCTGGTCAAAATGCCGACTAACCAGCCCCATATACCTAGTCGATTAGATCGGAACTGACATTATTATCCTTTAGCAACTCTTTGTATCTGAAAATCTAGTTGACTGCGGATTTTGGGATTTAAGTAATGGTGATTTGCGGTAATTGATTTGATGGTATTTTCGCTCATTTTATTTGCTGTTTTATGTAGCCATGTTTTTAAATTTTCCATAGATTCAAAGCGTTTATTTTTATATCGGCTTTTAATGTATTGCCAAACTTGCTCGCAAGGATTCAGTTCTGGAGAATAGGGGGGGGATATTTAACAGAAAAATATTACCAAGTACTTCTATGTTTTTTGTTGAATGAAACCCAGCATTATCAATAATGACTATTTTATATTCTTTAGGTTTATACTCAGAGAAGTCCCTTAAATATGATTCAAAGATTGTGGTATTTACTCCATTAATTTCCCAAACAAAATTATCTCCATTTATAGGGGAATAGCTTCCATACAGGTAGGTTGTTTGAAACTTGTCTTGGTAAGAAACTACCGGTTTAACTCCTTTTACCGTTAAGCATTTGCCTAAATGTGTCATGAATCCAAAGCTACTCTCATCCTGAACATATAAATTCACATCTTCAACCCTACCTGTGTTTAGATTGGATTTAATGTCGTTTAATGTAGCAGGAAGTGTTTTAAAAAAGACTTTACGGCTTCCTCATCCTTTTTGTAATGAGATTTCCTTGGGCTTTTCAGCTTTGTTTTAACGTATTTTTATCATGTACGCGCTAAGCCAATGATATTTTACTTCAACTCCATAGAGAGATAACACCCATTGTTGGGCATCCCAATAATCACGTAAAGAGTGCTTGGTGTCTTTTAACTTCTCTGATAATCCTTGGTGAATCTCAGGGTAATAATTTTAGACTTTTTAGCTCTTGTGGATCTTAGCAAGATGCCTGCTATTCCTAATTTACGATACCTGGATAGCCAAAGAACTAACGTCTGTCTACAGATCACCTAAATAATCTGCTAGCAATGCCTGTGTCTTGAATTTATTGGTCTTCAATAAAATTAGACATAAAATACGCTTCTCTGACTTGATATTGCGTTAGTTAGCTTGTAACGCCTTAAGCGTTTCCAGACTCTCCGATACTTCTATAGTTGATGCCATACCCATGAAACAAATATATAAATAATAATTAGATTAATATTATAATCTAATTGATATTAGTTAGTTCTGTGGGCTATGCAATAGACGAAGTAGCACCTGACTATAGTACGATTAGTAGATTCAGGTCATTAATGACCAAAAGAGGAGCATATGAGGGGTTATTTAAACACATCAATTCACAGTTGGAGGAACAGGCTATCATCATAAAACAAGAGGCTTTAGTTGATGCGAGCATCATAGACGCCCCCCTTAAGTCCAAAGGGAAGCCTACTTATCGGGTCGCCGAAGACAGAGAGGAAGACAAAAAACCAACCCATGAACTAGCTAGGGAGCAAAAATCGAAAAAGGTGGAGAAACACGTCCCCTCCAGTGTTGATACCGATGGAGTATGGAGTAGAAAAGCAGGAAAACTAAGCTATGGCTACAAAAAACACTAGGTCACAGATGAAGAAGGTTTGGTACTAGGAGTAGTGACCACTGCTACTAATGGGAACGAGATTAGCAACTTAGAAGAGGTGCTACAACGTGCTGACCTGCCTGAAAACATCCCAGTGAAAGTAGCTAAAGGCTATCAGTCAAGGAAAAATGCCGACCTTTTGGCAAAGAGAAATCTGAAGAATCATATGTTAAAAAAAACTAGGAGGCATCTCCCCCTCAACCATTGGGAGAGGAAATTCAACTAGCGACGATATGTTACGATTTATATCGGAGTCTTGGGATAATTATGTCCAATTCTGTAAAAGGAAACAAAAAGTGAGGAAGAACAGCAAGAAATAGGGCTGTTCAGACCTATTGGAGCGCAAAAATAAAAAAGAGAGCAAAATCTCACAATTAAAAAACCAACAAATTCATCGCTACCTTCTGCAACGGTCTTCCCTCTATTGCAACGGTCTTAATCTTCTACTACAGCTGTCTTTGATTGGTATTACGCAGTTTCCTAGAGACTGGCGAATTCAAAACCCCTTTTACTCCGTCTTAGTAATCTTTGTTTTCTATTGGTTGTTAATGGTTGGATTCGATTACCTTTGCCTAAACTATGATCACACCGTATGAATAAAAGTCAATATTTAGATTTTCTTGCCCGCTGGCAAGAAGTCGTATTTATCCTCGCATTTGTCGCACTAGGGCTAGCTGTTCTCAATTACATCGCTTTCAAAGTAAAATTTGCTACTCTGAAAACTTACAAAGAACAATTTGATCTTACCTGTATGCAACAAACAAAAATGCTATTTAGAACACATGTTGTTACAGCCATTGCAATATTTTTATTTGCCAATACCGTGAGCTACGAAACCATGAAAGTAGAAAGCACATGGTTTTTCGTTAGATTGTTTGTGGTCTTTTGCATTGGTTTCTTATATGTCTATGTAGCCCACCTTCTTCTTAAGTTTTACTACCCTAGTAAATTGATGAACAGACTCCATAAATTGAGATACACTCCAAGAGTTAACCCTAAGAATGGCAAGAAAATGCAGCTTCTCAACGAAGAAGAAGAAGACGCTTATCTAAATGATGAAATGCTGGGGGAAGAAAAATTTTGCTCAGTGGATTATGATGTTTGGATCGATCCATCTACTGGGGATACAAAAATTGAAAAATACGAAAGTCATCGAAGTATCCTAGAGTGCGATAGATGTCAGTTTAAAACATTGAGACTGGTTCAGGAAGAAGTAACAAAAGAAGCATCTGAAACAGAGGGTGGCGAATTACTCAGAGAATACAAATGCTCCTATTGCAACAGGATTAAAAGAAAGACCAGCATTCTTTCTCACAAAATCAAAGAAAAATATAATGTCACACACCTAGTAGATGATTCGTTTCCTCATGACGGAGGAACCGCCGTAGTTAAAGTGGAAATACATGAGGATATGATAGATAGTCCGTTTGCTCATGGCGGTGAAACCGCCGTAGTTAAAGTGGAAATACGTGAGGAACATGGAAAAGTTCAGGAGTTTGATTTTCAAAATATTGACCAAGCAAGACATTTCCTTGAAGAATTTAACAGTGAAGCATTAGAGAAAGAACACTAAAGTGACTCAATGACAAAAAAATCATGGAGTTCATCATCGGACCCATTTTTTTTGTGTCTTCTTTTCTTTCTCAAGCCATTTGGCAGTCTCTAGGTGGAAACGAATGCCGTTCTCTCATCGGTTCTGTGGATTGCTACTTGGTGGTTGGTTGACCGAAGCATTGCCCATTTCAGCAACAGTGTTGTTGCCCATGGTCATCCTTACCTCTATCTGGTGGAGTTCCAATAGCACAGACAACTGCGAGCATATGGAGACAAGAAGTAATACCAATTTGATTATATAATCAAATTGGTATTACTTCTATTTGTTGGAGGATTCATTGTAGCAATAGCGATGAAAAAATGGGATATGCATAAAAGAATAGCCCTTTCGATCATTTATGCTGTTGGGTCGAATTCCAGATTCATTGTTTTTTGTTTTTAAGGAAAAGGCTCTCATAGCTGAAATGAAAACATTAATGGGTGAATCGGGCGATTTTTTTCTTAAAAAATCACTCTTGCTTGGTATCGCTTATTCAGTTTCAATCGGTAGAGTAGCCACTTTAGCGGGTACCCCAACCAATCCGATTTTTGTAGCTATAGCAATACAGCTGTATGGAATGAATTTTCGTTTGTCTCTTGGATGAGTTTTTCACTACCCTTTTCGCTCACCTCTCTTAGCTTTTCGCTGGTTCTTACTTACTCAATGGATAATGCCCGTAAACAAAGTAGAAATGCCACTTGGAAGAGCGAATATGGAAAATGAACCCAAGCAAATGGGAAAAATGACGTTTGAAGAAAAAACAATTGCTATAGTATTTACTATGATGGCACTTGCCTAGGTTACACGATCTTTTCTTCTAAATCTGCCTTAGTATAGATGACTCTGTAATTGCTATTGTGACATCTGTTCTTATATCCATCATACCATCTAAGAAAGATGGGAAGCCACTTCTTAGCTGGGAGGAAGTCGAAAGATTACCATAGGACGTGATCATTTTATTTAGAGTGGACTCTCTATTGCTACTTTCTTTCGGTCCTCTGAACTTGAAAAATGGTTGGGCTCTCAGTTGACGTCAGTTGAAGCCCTGCCTTTATTTTTTATCATTCTAATCGTAACGTATTCGGTGATTTTTTTGACGGAAGTGACTTCAGAGGGAGCTACCGCCTCTATCATGCTTCCCGTTCTTGCTACACTAGCCGATGCAGGTGTCCATCCTTTTCTATTGATGATTCCAGCAACTAGGTCAGAGCCAGCTGTCCCCACAGCTACGAGACCTCATGCTATTGCTTTTGGTTCTGGAGAATGAAAACTTAACGACATGGTCAAAGCAGGGGTATAGTTAAATATTGCTCCCAGTATATTGATCAGTCTGCTTGTTTACCCAGTACTACCTTTTTTTGTGAGCGACTCTATTCGAGTTCGCAATGTAGACTCCAATTCCGACAGATATCATCCCCACATAATGCATAGTATAGAGTTTTTCACCATCTAGCACTCCCCAAACCACTGCCACAATAGGAATGATATACGTCACGGACGATGCAAATAATGGATCTGTAATTTGTAATATTCTATTGAATATGATAAGTGCCACAGCTGTACCCAAAACTCCTAACAAGCATATGTAAAAAGTAGCCAAACGCGCCTCCTCAGAAGTCATCAGCTTCATCCAAAAATCCGTAACCCCAAACAGATAAATGGTCGCAATTGGACCCACGAAAATGAGTGAAACACTAGTTACTGTAACAGCATGCAAACCACTTAAATGGTATTTGATGATATTTAGATTGAATCCATAGCATACGGTAGCTAAGACAGCCAGAAGAGCATACGCATTGATTTCTGAAAACATTGCTCCGCTCCCTGCGGATATTAGGATGACTGTCCCCATAAAACCAACTAAGATACCTAAAAAAACTTTTGACTCTTGTCTCTGTCGATAGATAAACAGACCAATCAAAATGGTAAATATGGGTGTCAGAGCATTCAAAATACCAGTTATCGAACTCTCTAAACTTGTTTGTGCAATACCAAAAAGAAATGAAGGGATCAAACTCCCAAGAAACCCGATTGACAGTAAGAATGGAATAAATTTTTTATCTACCTGCCTAATTTTCTTGATTGCAAAGGGGAGCAAAAAGAGAGAAGCTGAAAAAATCCGTAGAGCACCCAATTCATATGGTGAAAGACCAACCAATCCTCGTTTAATAAGTATGAATGAACTTCCCCAGATGAGAGCTAAAGCAAGTAATAAACCCCAGGCGAGCAACGTATGTTTATTCATCCCTGCAATATAGAAGCTCCTTAGGTAGCTAAGGGTTCAAACATTTTCGGAATTTGATACAAGGTTTCTTTCACCTCCGCATAGGATGCTGATTCTACAAGAACAGTTCGCACTGGCTTGAAATTTGGAATTCCTCTGAAATAATTGGTGTAATGCCTTCTCATCTCCAAAAGTCCCTGACGCTCACCTTTCCATTCGACAGAAAAATCAACATGCTGAATGGCTACTTTAGCCCTTTCTTCCAAAGACGGCGAATCGAGCTTCAACCCCGTTTTTATAAAGTGTTTGATCTCACTAAAAATCCACGGATACCCGATAGAAGCTCTGCCTATCATAATACCATCCACCCCATGCTTACTCCTGTACTCCACCGCTTTTTCAGGGCTGTCAATATCTCCATTTCCAAAAATTGGAATGTGGATAGAGGAGTCCTGTTTAACATCTGCAATGTATGACCAATCAGCTTCTCCTTTGTACATCTGCTTTCGCGTTCGACCATGTATTGTCAGTGCTTGAACACCTACATCCTGAAGCCTCTTCGCTACTTCATTGATCTTGATAGTGGAATGATCCCAACCCAATCTTGTCTTAACAGTAACTGGCTTATTCACTCGTTTTACAATTTCATCCGTCATTTCCTGCATCTTTGGCAAATCCAGTAGAATACCAGCACCAGCACCTTTACAAGCTACTTTTTTTACAGGACATCCGTAATTAATATCAATTATTTCAGGGTTCGCTTCTTCAGCTATGGTAGCGGCTTTTCGCATAGACTCTATTTTATCACCAAAAAGTTGGATTCCTATTGGACGTTCATAGTCATAAATGTCCAGTTTTTGAACACTCTTCTCTGCATGCCTGATAAGTCCCTCCGAAGAAATGAATTCGGTATACATAAGATCAGCACCTTTCTCCTTGCACACTGCACGAAACGGAGGGTCACTCACATCTTCCATAGGAGCAAGTAATAAAGGAAATTCCCCAAGTTCTATATCTCTGATCTTAACCATCCCAACGATTATATTTGTCGCCAAGTTAGCTACATGCATGATATACTAAGAAATATTGATCAAGAGGTGCAAAGAAAAAGGGCTTGGCTGTTTTCAATTGTTATCACTCTCCTTATGCTGGTTATGCTGGGAGGAAATGCTGGAGAGGTTGACACAGATCTTATCTTGAAAATGAACCCTGTTTCCCTGTTGACTTTACAGGGGGTTCTTTCATTTTTCATGTTCATTGTTTTCTCTCTTCTTTTTGCTCGCGTTGCTCTTAAACTCAACTTGGCAGAATTATTTCCGGGATTTAGCCCACAAGCCCTCGGGCTGGTGTCCGTTATTACTATTTGCTTTATGGTGGTGAATAGTGGAATTGCTGAGTGGAATCAGAATTTAAATATTCCAGATTCCAGTTTCGGAAATTGGGCAAAACAATCAGAAGAACAACTGAAGGTTTTAACAGAACATTTGACCAACTTCACATCGGCTTCACACTTTATAATTGCCTTCATTGTAGTGGCTATTCTTCCTGCAATTGGTGAGGAATTGCTTTTTAGAGGGTTGCTCCAAAATCTTTTTTCCAAAGCGTTAGCCAACCATCATATTGCCATATGGCTTACAGGTCTCATATTTGCGGGTATTCATATGCAATTCTATGGGTTGGTACCCAGAATGCTTTTAGGAGTGCTGTTTGGTTACATTTATTACTGGTCTGGCAAATTGTCCCTAGTCATGATTGCTCATCTTATTAACAATGGATTGGCACTTCTTATGCTATTTTTAGTCCAAAATGGCACAATTGACCTTTCTGCCGAACAAATGGGATCATCTGCTCCTTGGTCAGTGCTTTTACTCTTTGGAATAGCAGGTATTTTTCTGACAAGGACCTTTTATAAAAAATATTCATTCACAAATGGATAACTGGCAATCCGTTTTTAAGGACAACAAAGAGCATCGAGTGGAAATAGTCAAAGCGGTTTTGGAAGATAGTGATATGAACCCTGTACTGATCAATAAAAAAGTAGTATATGGTTTTGGGGATTGCGAAATTCTAGTCGCCCCCGATCATGTAATGAGAGCAATTAAAATCATTAAAGAAGATATCAAGTTTGAGTAATTTTATGGGACTGGTCCCTCGTTTTTCTTCCGCAGTAGTTGGAGCAATCATCATCATCTCTGCGCTTTTATGGAATGAATGGTCATTTTTTGTAACTTTTCTAGCCATTGCATGTCTAACCATCTGGGAGTTCTACCGATTAGTTAGGCTACGGAGTTTCGTTCCTATTCGACTGTTAGGGGTTTTTATAGGAGCACTTCTTTTTGTTTTCAGTTTCTTGATTGAGTACAGTATTCTGCCTCCAAACTATTATATAGCAATCGTCCCCTTAGCGTCATTTGCGTTTTTAATAAAACTGTACAAAAAAAAGGATGTCCATCCGTTCGTAAATATTGCTCTTTTCTACTTAGGGGTTATTTATGTGGCTGTCCCCTTCGCTTTGATCAATAGTTTAGTTTTTTATAGCGGAGAATATTCTTATGAAATATTACTTGGTCTCCTTTTTTTAACATGGGGCAATGACATTGGTGCGTATTTTGCTGGAAGCCTTTTTGGAAAGACGAAATTATTTGAACGGATTTCACCTAAAAAATCATGGGAAGGTAACGTTGGAGGAGCGATGTTCTCAGTTGGAACCTCCCTGATAATCAGCAATTATTTCATTGGACTCAATCAGTGGGAATGGGTAATTGTTTCCATCATAGTGGTTATTGCAGGAACCTACGGAGACCTAGTAGAATCTCATTTTAAGCGATCTATGCAAATCAAAGATTCTGGATCTGTCATTCCTGGGCATGGTGGGTTCCTAGATAGGTTTGACAGTTTATTATTGGTCGTTCCTTGTGTGGTAGTTTTCTTAAAATTATTTAGATAAGATATTAGAATTCACTTTAGTTTTGCCTGAATTTTGACAGCACACCTCGAATTTTCTAATTAATACCCAATGGTGTATATTAGCCCCTATCAAGGGCAAAGATAACCCCTCCGAATTGATGGGGTCACGTTTTCAGATGACATGAATGTGAATATTAACAACAATGATCGTAGAAAGAGCTAGCGGTCCCGCTTCCGACAAAGCAGATGTCATTTTGAATAAAAAAGAGATTTGTAGCTGGACCAGACATCTTGGCTAATGTGGGGGGGCGTAACCAACTTCTGATAAAGTATACGCTATTGACGACGAATAGAAGGTAAGTATGCACATTGCAACGACAGACAAAGTAGTCAAAACGTACAATTCCGTGGCGGTTTCTAGCGGGTTAGGTCTCCTCAAAATTATTTGATTGGAAAATGTGGGTAGAGAGATCATCTCAAATGGAATTGACGCGAGAGTAGATGAGGATACATGAAGAAGGAATAGGGACCATACCAATAGCAACCATCATTTTAGGGTTGCTCTATTGGGGATTGTATTTGCTTATTCCACTCTTGATAGTGCAATATATTCTGGCTGTAGTGGCTATCATCCTCTTTGTACTCATCGTTCGCTTCTTCAGATACCCCCATGTAAACACCCCTGAAAAAGATGGAATTGTATATGCTCCCGCTGAAGGGAGAGTAGTCGTCATCGAAAAAACATATGAAAGTGAATGGCTGAAAGAGGATCGTATCCAGATTTCCATTTTTATGTCTCCACTTAATGTGCATGTGAATAGAAGTCCCGTTAAAGGCAGAATAAATTTCTTTCACTATCATCCAGGTAAATTTCTTGTGGCCTGGCATCCGAAATCCAGTACAGCAAATGAACGGACTTCCATAGGGATTAAGACCGAATCGGGTGTTGAGATTCTGATGCGTCAAATTGCTGGTGCCGTAGCTCGGAGAATTGCTTTTTATCCTAACATTGGTGATGCTGTAAATCAAGGTTCTTCGGTAGGGTTTATTCGATTTGGTAGCCGTGTCGATCTATTTCTCCCTTTGAAGGCAGAAATTAAGGTTAAGATTGGTGACATAACGAAAGGGGGAGAGACAGAAGTGGCTCAAATATTAGGCTAAACACCTTGTCTCAGTAAGGGATAATCTCTTAAATGTCACATCAAAACCGCATAAACAAAGACCGTTGCAATAGCAGATTGTTTATTATCAGTACTATCAAGCTGATTTATTAATAGTTTAGTGAATTAGGTCGTGTTTTACATCATTAAAATACTGGTATGTAGTTCTTTAGGTCTTCTAAAAACAAATTAGAATGATGTCCCGATGAATAATACGCTAAGCAATTACTTAACTAGTTAAGACCTATAAACAATCTTATATTGCAACGGTCTCATTATAGGGAAAAAGGGGGGCAGGTAAACCTGCCTATGATGGACTATTACTGTTTAAAGTTTATCTGCTTCATACGGGGTACGGGTTAAGTGATTACGAAGTAGAGGACAGAATTAGAAGGTAGAGGACAGAATTAATGAAAGAAGAACAGCCAGAAATAGGGCTGTTCAGATCTATTGGAGAGCAACAAATAAACAATGAGAGAGCAAAATCTCACAATTCAAAAACCAACAGACTCAATGCTACCTTTTGCAACGGTCCTATTAACTCTCTTTATGGGTTATTGTAAGTTCAATTAGTAAGTGCAAAGATGTAGGATAAATATGTGGAGCTATTTCCACATATTTACAGGTCTAAAAACGTTGCCATATGAGCCAAACATATTATCAACTCAAAGACCACCAAAGATATCAAATTGCAGCCTACTTAAAATCGGGTAAACGTAAAGGTTTCATTGCAGAAGCCCTTGATGTGTCGGGTTCCACCATTTACAGAGAATGCAAGCGCAACAGTTCCCCTAAAGGGATCTATCATGCATCTACAGCACATTTGTCTTCCACAAAGCGTAAGAAACGTTATTGCAAGTCCCGCTCTTTTGCCACACACACAAGAAAGCTCATCAAAGAGTACCTTCTGCAAGAACAGTGGTCACCTAAACAGATTGTAGGGTATGGTAAGATCAAGCAGATTCCCATGGTTTCACATGAACGTATCTATCAATATATCAGGGACCATAAAGCTACTGGAGGTCATTATTAATCGGGTTCAGGTTGATATTAAAATCTCTTTACAATTTATCAGATGAGGTATTGGTGGAGCAACGGTGGGAAATGAATCCATATTTTCAATATTTTGGAGGCTTTGATTCTTTGCAATGGGGGCAACCATGTGCGGCAACAGATTTGGTGCATTTCAGGAAGAGGATTGGAGAAGTAAGGGGTAGAGAAGATATTGAAACATTCAATTGAGCTACACGGCAAGGATGCTAAGGACAAGCATGTAAGTGTAGATACTACTGTCCAGGAAAAGAGCATCACCTATCCCACAGATGCAAAACTTCATAAAATGATTGTTGACAGCTGTATTTCTATAGCCAACCAAGAAGGGATTAAACTACGACGCAGCTACGTTAGGACAACCAAAAACCTTGTCAGAGACACCTACCATGGGACTCACCCTAAAAGAAGAAAGAAAGCAAATGCAGCGAAGCGCAAACTCAAAACCATTGCTGGTCGGTTAGTCAGAGAATTAGACAGGAAATTACCACATCAGCAAACAGAAGTAACACTGGCACTGTTCAAACGAGTACTTACACAAGAGAAGTTCAGTAAGAATAAAATTTACAGTTTACATGAACCTGATGTGTATTGCATCGCAAAAGGGAAGGCACATAAGAAATATGAATATGGCTGTAAGGCATCCGTAGTATTGACACAAAATACGGGTATCATCCTAGGTGCGATGACTTTTGAAGAGAATATGTATGATGGACATACGCTAGATGCTGTATTGAAGTAAACACAACTACTGACTGGTAACTACCCGAAAACCGCCACAGTAGATAGGGGGTACAAAGGGACTAACACAGTTGAGAACACCTCCATCATTCGACCATCCAAACCATTAAAAAGAGACAATACCTATCAAAAACAGAGAAAACGAAAGCACTGTAGACGTAGAGCAGCCATAGAGCCAATCATCGGACACTTGAAGCAAGATCATCGAGCAGCTAGCAATTACCTAAAAGGGAAAACAGGAGATAAAATAAACTTCATCATGGCAGCCTGTGGGTTTAACTACAAGAAGTTGATGAAAAAACTAAGAGTAAATGCTCTTTGGCTCTATACAAAATGGGTAGTAAACCTGAGGCGTCTAGTTGAAGTAACCTCTTTCCATCAAAGTAGAATACAATCTCCATTGAAAATGAGTTTGTAAGGAACGACTAGATAGAGGTTAGAAAGGGACTAACAAAGTTGAGAACACCTCAATCATCCGACCATCCAACTCATTAAAAAGAGACAATACCTATCAAAAACAGAGAAAACGAACGCACTGTAGACGTAGAGCAGCCATAGAGCCAATCATCGGACACTTGAAGCAAGATCATCGAGTAGCTAGCAATTACCTAAAAGGGAAAACAGGAGATAAAATAAACTTCATCATGGCAGCCTGTGGGTTTAACTACAAGAAGTTGATGAAAAAACTAAGAGTAAATGCTCTTTGGCTCTATGCAAAATGAGTAGTAAATCTGAGGTGTCTAGTTGAATTAACCTCTTTCCATCAAAGTAGAATACAAACTCTATTGAAAATGAGTTGTTAAGGAACGACTAACTATAAAACCCCTGCTTATGCCCTGTGAAAGCATTTGGATATAGTTTACTTCATCTCCCACTTTCCTCGATTTTGTGCCCTTGTGAATATTCGATAAAGCTAACAAAACAACCTCGTCTAAAGGAAATCGCATTTTTATTCCATTCGATCTCCTCAAATCTCAAGAAAAGTAACAAAATGACTTCCTCTGTGTATAATATCACCGTATTAACGTAACAGAACCGTACTGCTCTATTGTTCCCAATGCAGGTTCTAGTGAACTCGAAAATTTCAAAAGGAAAGCGTAGGTGCCAACTGGTAAAAGACTGCCACGATAAATACCATCCCATCGGAAATCTTGGATGTCAGAGTAGAAGACGAGTTCTCCCCACCTGGAGTAGATAAATATTTCAAATGAATCAACATAATCATTAGGAAAAACAAAAAACTCCTCATTTGTGCCATTTCCGTTTGGAGAAAAAGCATTGGGGGCATGAATAGCTGGACGACAATCTTCGGCTACTTCCACGACATAGGCAGTGCATGTAAAACCATTGAATATGGTCACTTCATACGTACCTTCTAACGAAACTGTCAGGACCTGATCGGTAGAGATAATCGGTTGGTCAGGCAACAATCTCCACTCATACGTATTCCATATCCCAGGATCTAAATCCACTTGGGGATTCGTTGGCTCAGCGGAACAATAGGTGACACGCTGTGGTAAGATCAAATTTTCTGGATTGATAGGCACGACAGCCACATCAATAACATCTGTTGCCATACAAGTGCCAAGTGCGTTAGTAGCAGTTACCGTGTACCTGTCAGATAGGGTAACTGCCAGAATTGAATCAGCGTCTGGTAAAATTTGTCCATCTCCGTTTGTCCACTCATATATAATGGCAGTATCTGTAAAATTGGTTGTTGCAATAAGGAATACATTTGCATTATTATCACAATCTGGCTCTATGGAAAGAGCAACTTCAAATGTCTGTTCAATGGTCACATCAACAGGGGCAGAATTTGTAGTACAGCTGGTTAATTGATCAACAACGGTAACCGTATAACTACCAGAGGTAGCTATCGTATTCTGTTGAGCTTGAGAACCGTCATTCCAGCTAAATGCATAAGAACCGCTTCCATCGGACACACGCGCAATTAACGTAACCTGACCTTCACATGGGTCTCCATTGACCTCCACAGCAACTGCTGGATCAGTATTGAAAACTACTTCTATGGTTTCTTCCAATGGACAGACTGCCGGTCCATCCCCAGTTACGGTATAAATGCCTGGCTGATCAACGGTAATTACTTGACCCATATCGGAGCCAGTAATGCCAGGACCCGACCATGTATATGAAGCTCCTCCACCATCAGTTACTGAAATATCTCCTTGCGTCCCACAAATCTCTTGAATTGCATCAAATGTGAACATTGGGAACGGGTGAAAAAGTTGAATCCTTGCACTGCCCGTCTCGACACATTCAAGCCCTCCCAAGTCCTCAACTGTAACGAAATAAGTTCCCGTATCAAGATTTGTAAATGTATTCATTGTACTACCTGATGCAACTGTTGAGCCATCTTCATATTTAATGGTAAAGTTAAAATTTGCAGGAGTATTACCCAGCACAAGCTGTCCGTTGCCAGTGCAGGCATCCGTTGGTGTCACAGTCAAATCTGCACCTACATCATCTATTAAGACCTCTTCAATCGAAGAACAGCCTGAAACAATATTGGTAACGACCAGTGAATACCCTCCTGAGGTGAGAGATGGCACAGTAACAGGTCCTCCTGGTCCGTCAAAATGCAATGGTCCAAATGGTGCAGGACCAGTCGCCTGATAAGTAAAACTGCCAGCAGAATTGAAGGTGATATCGACAGATCCATCATTCATCGTGCAACTGGTCGTAGTATTGCCAGCCACCGTAACGTTTGGCTGTTCTAAAACAGTCGCCTGAAGGGTATCTCTCCCAATACATCCAAATGAATTAGTCACTGCCACCGTATATTCAAATGTTCCCGCACTTGCAGTGGTCACATCGAACGTTCGGTTACTACCTGACATCACCCCGTCAACGGTCCAACTATATGTTGCGTTTGGAATCTGTGAATCTAGGATGATGGCAGGGTCGCTTTGACAAAGGCTTAAATCGATGCCCAGATCAAGGGTAGGTCTGCTATCTGCGATAAAAACCTGAAGAGTATCTGATGAACAACCGGTTACATCATTTGTGATCGCCACATGGATGATACTGGGAGTCGAAACGGTGATTTCCCTTGTAGTGTCCCCCGTTGACCAATAATAGCTGAAGTCTGGGCTATCCACTTCCCATGCGGAGAGTACAATCGGTGTACCACATAGTGCTGTATCGGGTGGGACCATGGGTGATTCAGGGATAGTAAAAATCTCAATGATCTGGGTGAAAACAGTGTCCACATCACATCGATTGCTCAATTCCAGCTGAACTGTGTACGTTCCTGGATTGGCATAGGTGTGCATGGTATTTTGATCTGGCGAAGATTGCCCGTCGCCAAAAATCCACAAGTAATTTTCAATAGAAGCATCCCGACCTACACCCGTAAAAGCAGACTCCTGTCCAGCACACCTCACAGTCACGGTCATACTAGGGGATTGTTCTGGACTGCTCTGTATTTGCGCAAAATTGGGAAGACCTAGTCTGCTGGTTCTCCCTTGCAAGTCAAAACCTGAAGGATTGAAGCCAGCACCTGCATCATCCGCGTCTCCGCTTGTTATCGTACCAATTGTACCAGAATTGTCTACCGCCATGTAAATGATCCCATCTGGACCTGTTTGTAGTGCGCCATAGTTGGGACCCTGAGCATAGCTTTCAAATTTTGTTGCTGATATATCAGTTGCTGGATTCATTGAATGCAAACTGTCTAGGTCATACTGGATCAATTTTGAATTCGCCTCTGAGGTAGTTAAATATAATTTGGTACCAGATGCTGAGAACTCCATTCCATACAGACTAGGCTCTCCTGTGTCAATTAACCTTGGGTTTGATACTTCTCCATCCGAAAAATCAAGAATTTCCACTTCATTTGTCCCTGAAATATTTACCGCAATCTGGGCAAGATTAGGAGAGAACTGCATGTAGCCTGTAGCATTCAGTGCCTGAGTAAACTGATGAATCTCCCCTATTGGGGAAAAAAATGCGCCACTCAATCCTTGCGCACTTGTACGGTATGCCCTAAACGTATTGTTACCAAATTCATGAGCCAATAAGAAATCGTTTCCAGTAAAGCCTGAAGCGGTAACTCTTTCAGTGCTATTTTCCATCAGCTTTATATTTTTCACCACCACCTCTCCTTTGGCTGCATCCTTTTTCATATCTACGACGGAATACCGAAGTGCATAGGCCTCATCTCCGTACACACTTTCGGTCGTAAAAATGTAGAACATTGTTTCATCTCCACTAAACGGAAGTATCATAGCCGATTGAGTAGCGGTCTGATCTCCCCCTATGGTATCTCCATTAATCATTACATCATGTTCCCGATTCCAGACCGTCGCTCCATTGGTATAAAAGAGTAAATCGCCATTTATATCAGAAATAGTGGCGCACCCTTCAGAAGCCATCATGTTATTAGCATCAAGAATTGCCAACGCTCCTCCTGTAAATTCAATTCCAGCTTGTTCTCCAAAATACCATTGGTTCGCAACCTGATTACTTACCCCATACTCTGTCACCACTATAGCATCAAAGTCTGTACAGCCCGTAGTGCTCGTTACTTCCACCCAGTATGTGCCAGCAGTATCTATTTCAATCGCTTGTGTGGTTTCTCCTGTACTCCATATCCAGGAAGCACCCGTCCCAGCATCTAATGGCAACATCTCATCTACACAAATGGTAGTATCATTCCCCAAGTCCACCTCCAAGTCATTCAACAGGATTTCTACTGGTTGAGTGATTGTTTGAATTATTCCTGCTATCTCAGCAGTGAGGCTGACCATGTATCCTCCCTCCGCCGCATAAGTATAGTTAGGAATGAACTCATTGGATTCGCCTCCGTCTCCAAAATCCCACGTAAGATTGTAGGGAACGGGTTCTACAATTGGAAAGAACTTGGTCACATTGTCAAGGCAACTATCTATGTAATGAAAATTGAGCGTGTCAAAAGTGAAACTATATGGTGGAGTAAATTCCGAGAATTGTTGGGAATTAAAATCTGCATCAAACACCACCATCTGATAATTAACAGCATCAACTGTACTGTCAGGTCTATTGATTCTTCCTAGTGAAAATGGAGAGGTTGCGGTTTCCTGATACAAGTGGTAAATCCTGCCATCAATTCCTCTTTTCAGTCCATAGCTTCTGTTGATAGAAGAAGGCAGTACCTGATGCACTATTTCCGAGGAATCATTAAAGTCAATTTGATATAAATTAGCTACGTTTCCACTTCCCCCAAACCGTGAAAAATATAGTTTTGAACCATCATTTGACCATTCAAGATCATATATGGACTCGCCTGCCCCATCATTAAAGCCAGTGTTGCTCAATTGATGGTCAAACACTGGAACTCCTGTGTCTGGATTGAAGCTCATCAACCAAGTATTGCGATTTGCTGTTTTCGGTGACATCACCAGCCACGCCGAATCTGGATTAAAGGAAAAATGAGAGGCTTCAAAACTTGGAGTGGTGCCATTTGTAAAATCATACGTATTAGTGGCTCCCATCGCACCGTTATTGATTTCCGTCACGCTGATCTCAAACGTATTCCGATTTTGAGACAAAAGCCAAAAAATTATTCCGTTGCCTTGCGCAATTATCAGCATGGCTTCAGATGGATCGTTTAGCCCTGTCGCTTGATTTGGAGAACCAATAACATCGCCTAGGGGAAACTGCGATGATCCGTTCCCCTTTTGATTCATATCTACAATGGAAAATTGAATTTCATTCGGTGCATTTGACCCTGGATTATTAAACAAATAATACTGCCCTGGATTATTGGATAGCGGAGCCGTAACCACGGGTACATTGATGGCAGGATCGCCGATAAGACCTGTTCCATTTGGAACTAAGGTATGCGAAGCATCGAATACCTGGGTGCCATCGGTGTAAAACAAAAGATTACCAGTAAACTGATCTGTTATAGTAACAGAACCAGCACGCCCAAATGGCATGGCTTGGGTGGTTTCTAAGTACGCATCTCTCCCGTTCGGATCAAAAATAAAATTTTCTATAGAATTCCCAAAGTACCACCTGGTTTCGGTTACCTCCTGTGCATAGGGACGCAGGCATCCAAATACACATACCATTGCAACAAACAGTTTCGGCATGCAAGTAAAATAGGAGTTCAGAGTCATCAAAAGGTCTTTCATGGGTAACTTCCGTAAAAATACCGTTAAAATACAAACGAGCTAACGTTTGTTTGATTACACTAATACCAATTTGATTATAAAATAGGACATAAATAAATTGGTATAACACGGAATGTTGCTCAAATCAATTTGAGTAAATTTGCTTTTCAATTTATGAAACTTCATTCTTCCAAATGATAAAGAAAGCACTGATTTTGTTGATTTTGTCGAATGTGTTACCATCGGAGAACACCGTGATGGCTCAAGATCCTCAGTTTTCCCAGTATTATTTAGCTCCCCTTTACCTCAATCCTGGACTGGTAGGCATTAATCAAAAAGGACGATTGGGAATAAACTATCGCTCACAATGGCCAAACCTTGAAGCCAATTTTGAAACATTCTCTGCCTACTTGGATTATCATTTTGAAGATTATTACAGTAGTGCCGGGTTACTTTTCACTCAGGACAGTGAAGGAATCGCAGGACTCCAATCAACAACCATCGGGATTCAATATGCATACCAGTTGACACTTAATGCTAACTGGACATTTCGTCCAGGGGTCCAAGTGGCATATTATTCGAGAGACATTGATTTCAGCAAACTTACATTCGGAGATCAATTTGATGATACTGGTCAAATCAACCCAACAACTCAAGAGGTATTTAATACGGGCCTGCAGGTCCATTTTTTTGACTTATCATTTGGAGGATTTTTGTACAACCCAACTAGCTGGCTTGGAGGAGCCGTTCATCACATCACAGAACCAAATCAATCCATCGCAGGTGGAAGTTCGCCACTTCCAAAAAGAGTCTCATTTCATGGAGGGTATCGGATTCCTTTTGGTCCCAGAGTAAATACCAGTACTACCAAAGGGTATAGCATTACTCCCACCTTCAGTTACCGCTCGCAAGGAGATTTTGATCAACTGAATCTGGGCACTTACTTCACGTTGCACCCAGTCGTTGTTGGTCTCTGGTATCGTGGCTTGCCTATAAAGCGACAAGACGGCATTGCCAATAGTGAAGCACTGATTTTCATGCTTGGACTAGAAAGCAAAAGGGCGACGTTTGGATACAGCTTCGATTACACCATCTCGGATTTAGGTATTGGGACTGGCGGAGCTCATGAAATATCTATCACCTATGCATTTTCACTGGCCGATCCGAGTAAACCGCCCGCGCATATCAGGAGTTTGAAGTGTCCGATCCCTTTTATTTTTTAGCGTGTAGATCGCTACCCATGAGAGCAGGAAGGACTGTGGAGTGAATAATACCAACGTGACCCCACGACATGACATAAAATAACTTAAATTGGTTGCTTACATCAGGCAAAAAATATAGGGTACCGCTAGTAACTGGATTTTTTTCGTGAATACAAAAAAGCCCCGCACAGCAAACCCACAGTGGGTATGACGTACATGCGGAGTTGAGTACGGGACTAAAAATCAGCTATTATCCCACAATAGTACATAAATAACTTAAATTAGTTGCTTACATCAGACAAAAAATAAAGGATACTGTTAATAACCAGCATTTTTTTCGTGAACACAAAAAAGCTCCGCACAGCAAACCCCAGTGAATATGATAAAACACGAGGAGTTGAGTACGGAACTAAACATCAACTACTATCCCACAATAGTACACAAAATAACTTAAATTAGTTATTTACATCAGGCAAAAAATATAGAACACCGCTAATAACCAGCATTTTCTTCGTGAACACAAAAAAGCCCCGCACGGCAAACCCCAGTGAATATGATAAAACACGAGGAGTTGAGTACGGGACTAAAGATCAACTACTATCCCACAATAGTACACAAATTAACTTAAATTAGTTGCTTACATCAGACAAAAAATTTCGTGAACACAAAAAAGCCCCGCACAGCAAACCCCAGTGAATATGATAAAACACGAGGAGTTGAGTACGGGACTAACACTATTATAAAAACCTACTACAATACCACACAAATAACTCAAATTAGTTGCTTACATCAGGCAAAAAATATAGAACCCCACTAACAACCAGATATTTCCCCGTGAATACAAGGCACTCCCACACGAAAAACCCGCAGTGCATAAGAAAAAAAACAGGCTTAAAAAAAATAGCAAAATAAACTTGCAGACATCCCGCTAATTACCTAGACTTGTACTTTCGTGGACCAATAAAATAGCAAGTACTATGAATTTTATGCCTCTCACTAACAAAAAAACAAATGCCATAGTAGCGAAATGGTATATCTCTACCCCACCCGGCCCCACCCGCCCGCCCCCTCACAGCGTGTAAAGCTCGTAGGGACCTTAAAAACCTAATCTCTCTAGTCTCCCTCTTGGTACTCCCTGCGCTCGCTTATGCACAAAACAATGCAACAAACCACTTTGTGCTAAAAATAACAACCACCGCCGGTACTAACGCCAACGACAAGTCCTTTACCTTCTACACGCAGGATACAAATTATGACATAGACTGGGACAATGACCAAACGTTTGAAAGTGAAGATACAGGAGTGTCTGGAAACCAGTCTCATACCTTCTCCAAAGCAGGAGAACACACCATCAGGTTTAGAAACCTCAATGATGTCTACATCAATGGTCATCCCCATAATCTGAGGGCAGACGCAACAAAATACACCTCAATAGAGCAGTGGGGTACTTCTGTCTGGAATGCAGATATGTCTAGTGCTTTTTGGGGAGCAAGTAACCTGACCATGAACCCAAGCGCAGGTACTCCTAACATGAGTGCTGTGACGAATATGGCTTATATGTTCTTTGGAGCCTTTTCCTTCAACGGTGACATAGGCGGGTGGAATACAGCAAAGGTGACGAATATGCTTGCTATGTTCTCTGGAGCCTCTTCCTTTAACCAAGACATCAGCGGGTGGAATACCTCAACGGTGACCGATATGCGAAATATGTTCGAAGGAGCCACTGCCTTTAACCAAGACATAGGAAACTGGAATACAGCACAGGTGATGGATATGGGTCAGATGTTCTTGTTCGCCCCTTCCTTTAACCAAGACATAGGAAACTGGAATACAGCACAGGTGAGGGGTATGGGAAGTATGTTCTATGAAGCCACTTCCTTTAATCAGGACATAGGCGGGTGGAATGTAGAAGCGGTGGAGAATATGTCTGGGATGCTCTCTGGAGCCACTTCCTTCAACCAAGACATAGGAAACTGGAATACCGCATCGGTGGAGGATATGACTTCTATGTTCCAGAATGCCACTTCCTTTAATCAGGACATAGGCAGGTGGAATACAGAACAGGTGGCGATTATGTTTGGTATGTTCAGGGATGCCACTTCCTTTGACCAGAACATAGGCGGGTGGAATACAGCAAAGGTGTTGACTATGAAATTTATGTTCCAAGGAGCCACTTCTTTCAACGGCGACCTAAGTGGGTGGAATACAGCATCTGTGACGGACATGCGAGGTATGTTCTGGAACGCCACTTCCTTTGACCAGAACATAGGCGGGTGGAATGTAGAAGCGGTGACGAATATGATTGCTATATTCTCTGGTGCCACTTCCTTTAACCAAAACCTCGGACGCTGGTATATCCGAGACGGGGAATGGACGATGAGCAGTACGATGATGGCAGGTGATACAGTGGCAACCATCACCGCTCCGAATGCTTACCTCAACGCTCACAACCCCACGTACACGCTTTCGGGAACTGATGCTCATTTCTTTACACTGATAGACAATGTCCTGACCATAAAGGCACCACCTGCTAACGGAAAAGCATCCTATACCATTACCATAGCAGCCACAGGAAGTGGGTTTTCGTTGAGAACAAATGTGGGAACAAATAACCAGCGAGAGGTGACCATCACCGTCAATGAGGCTGGATCAGCAACTAACTTTATCACCACTTGGCGCACTACCACAGCAAACGAATCCATCACCATTCCAACAACAGGTAGAGGCTATAATTACACGGTTCACTGGGGCGATGGCACTAGCGAGAGCGGAAAGACAGGCAATGCTACCCATACGTATGCCAGCGCAGGTGATTATACAGTTAGCATCGGTGGTGTCTTTCCGAGTATTTACTTCAATAACGGAGGCGACAAAACAAAAATACGGGAGGTTACACAGTGGGGAAACATAGCATGGACTTCCATGGCGAAAGCGTTTTACGGGGCGAATAACCTCACGGTGACTGCTACCGATGCTCCCGACTTATCGGGAGTAACGAGTATGTTTGCTATGTTCGCTAATGCCTCTTCCTTTAACGGCGACATAGGCGGGTGGAATACAGCAAGTGTGATAAATATGAATGTGATGTTCTTTGAAGCCACTTCCTTTGACCAAGACATAGGAAACTGGAATACAGCACAGGTGACCGATATGAGTAATATGTTCAGAGGAGCCACTTCCTTCAACCAAGACATAGGAAACTGGAATACCGCATCGGTGGAGGATATGACTTCTATGTTCCAGAATGCCACTTCCTTTAATCAGGACATAGGCAGGTGGAATACAGAACAGGTGGCGATTATGTTTGGTATGTTCGCTGATGTTACCCTTTCACTTGCAAACTACGATGCCCTGTTGACCGGCTGGGATGAGCAAAACCTGCAAACGGGAGTCATTTTCGACGGGGGAGACGCTAACTATAACTCAGATGCAGCACACCTCGCTAGGGGAAATATGATCAGTTCAGATGGCTGGATTATTACTGATGACGGACGAGCACAGCCTAACGTCCATGCCCCTGTTTTCGTAGGAGGAGCTACCGTAGCTTATGCAGAAAACGCCACGACGGCAGTAACTACCGTCGGTGCCACCGATGCAGATGCGGGACAGACGGTAAGTTTCACCCTGTCGGGCGGAGCGGATGAAGGTCTATTTTCCATCTCTCCAACAGGTGTATTGACGTTCAATACCGCACCAGACTATGAAGTGCCTACGGATATGGGAACGGATAACGTGTACGACGTGACGATCACGGCTACAGACGACGGCACACCCGAAAAGATGGTCATGCAACCCCTCACCATTACAGTGACGGATGTGGTGAATGAAGTTGACAACCCAACAGCCCACTTTGTGCTGAAAATAACCACCACCGCTGGTACTGACGCTAACGACAAGTCCTTTACGTTCTACACGCAGGATACAAATTATGACATAGACTGGGACAATGACGGAATGTTTGAAGATACAGAAGTTGCTGGAAACCAGCCATATACCTTTTCCGTAGCAGGAGAACACACCATCAGACTTAAAAACCTGAATGATATACATATCAGTAATCAGGCAGACACCTTGAAATATACCTCTATAGAGCAGTGGGGTACCGCTGTCTGGAATGCGGATATGAGTAATGCTTTTTATGGAGCAAGGAACCTGACGATGAACTCAAGCGCAGGTACGCCTGACATGCGTGCGGTGACGAATATGGCTTATATGTTTAATGGAGCCTATGCTTTCAACGGCGACATAAGCGGGTGGAATACTTCAGCGGTGACGAATATGTTTGCTATGTTCTGGAATGCCACTTCCTTCAACCAAGACATAAGCGGGTGGAATACCTCAGCGGTGACGGATATGCGTGCTATGTTCGAGGGAGCCACTTCCTTTAACCAAGACATAGGAAACTGGAATACAGCAAAGGTGACGGATATGAGGTGGATGTTCTATGGAGCCACTGCCTTTAACCAAGACATAGGCGGGTGGAATGTAGCAAAGGTGACGGATATGAGGTGGATGTTCTATGGTGCCACTGCCTTTAACCAAAACATAGGCGGGTGGAACACAGTACGGGTATGGAGTATGGGTTCTATGTTCTATGAAGCCACTTCCTTTAACCAAGATATAGGAAGGTGGAATACAGTACAGGTGACGAATATGTCTCATATGTTTGGAGGGTTCAATGTCGTCATTCCCTTTAATCAGGACATAGGAAACTGGAATACAGCACAGGTGACGGATATGTTTGCTATGTTCCAGAATGCCACTTCCTTTGACCAAGACATAGGCGGGTGGAATGTAGCAAAGGTGACGAATATGTCTAATATGTTCGAGGGAGTCACTTCCTTCAACCAGGACATAGGCGGGTGGAATGTAGAAGAGGTGAGGTCTATGCGAGATATGTTCGAAGAAGCGTCCCTTTCAATTGCAAACTACGATTCACTGTTGGTGGGCTGGAACAAACAAAACCTTCGATATGGGGTGAATTTCCACGGAGGGAATTCTTTGTATATGAGTGCTGAAGCACAAACTGCTAGGGCAAGTATGATCAGCTCAGATGGCTGGATTATTACTGATGGAGGTCTGAGAACGATGAATCAGGCACCTACAAACATTTTACTTTCTTCCACCCGTATTTCAGAAAATGCGGGTGCCGATGCCGTGGTGGGAATGCTATCAAATACCGATACGGGAGGCACCTATGCCTACACATTGGTGGCAGGAGATCGTGCTACTGACAATGGGAGTTTTAATATTTTAGGAACAAACTTGGGGCTTACCGCTTCCGCTGACTATGAAATGAACGCTAGTTACTCGATACGGATAAATGTAAACGACGGAACCCATGATTTTGCAAAACCATTCACCATCACGGTGACGGATGTAAACGAAGCACCCACTGCCCGCGATACTACATTTAGCGTAGCAGAAAATAGTGCAAATGGAACAGCGGTCGGCACCATGGTAGCAACAGACCCGGACCAAACCTCGCCCAATAATAGATTAACCTATGCCATCACAGGCGGTAACACAGGGAATGTGTTTGCTATCAACCCAAGAACTGGAGCGATTACTGTCGCTGGTGCGTTGGATTATGAAACCACCGCCTCCTATTCGCTCGTGGTGACCGTCACAGACGGAGGAAGAGCCTCCCGACTAAATGACACGGCAACGCTTACCATCACAGTGACAGATGTGGTGAATGAAAATAACGCTCCTGTTTTCACAAATGGAGCTACCGCTACAGTAGCTTACGCAGAAAACGCCACCACGCCAGTAACTACCGTCATTGCCACGGATGCAGATGCAGGACAGACGATGACTTTAGCTTTGTCGGGAGATGATGCGGGTCTTTTTTCCATCATTCCCGCAGGCGAATTGACGTTCAATACCGCACCAGACTATGAAGTGCCTACGGATACGGGAACGGATAATGTGTACGAAGTCATCGTCACGGCTACAGACAACGGCACACCCGAAATGAGTGCTACACAAGCCCTCACCATCACGGTAACGGATGTGAATAATGAAATTACCACCACGGAAACGGTAATTGATAATATACGGCGAATACCCTACTCAAGCCCAGGTGACAGTATAAGTAATTACCGCATTGTGGCGATTCCGTTTTCTGATCGTACGGTAACTAATACGTTTGAGGAATTGCTTCCTATTGATCCAACAAAATGGAGACTGGTCTCTTATGACAATCCGTCTCATTCTTATAATGATGTCACCGATGCGCTAGCTCCCGGTAACGGTTATTTCTTTATCTCCTTAGAAGCGGTGACACTCAAGGTCGGTGGCCAAGGCATTCGTCTGACCGATGGGGCTATTGGGAGACCCATGGTTGCTGGCTTTAATCTGATTGGTAACCCGTTCACCAGTACGCTTAATTGGGATGAGGTAGTGACCTATAATATTCGACAAGGCAACATTCCCAAAGGCATAGCCACCAACCTGGTAACCTTTGATGGAACTTTTCAAGTTGATGCAAGGAGTACGCTTTCCGCTTATGAGGGCGCGTTCTTTCAGACCGACGGTGCGCTACCCAATTTTGTCATCCCCTTGTCCTCCGCCAGTGTAAGCGGGAGGATCAATCACCCTACTGAAAGTAGACCTAAGGAGATAAACATTGACACGGATCAGTGGGAGTTGAACCTCTATTTGGACTCGGATGAGTTGGGTTACGACATTGGAGCCATTGGCTTCCATGCGGCAGCAACCGACGGGCGGGACAGGTATGATTTTCCTCACATACCACAGTTTGAAAAATATGTAAAAATCGACTTCGGCGAAGACAAGTCACGGGATATTAGGCCAGCAGCATCCTTCAAATCATGGGATTTTACCATTCCCAGTAACCTGGAAGACAAGCACTTCAGGCTGGGTTGGGATCGCCCGGTTTCCGACAAGTACACCATCATGCTTTACGATAGTCAGGCAGGCAGTTTGTACGATTTAAAGGATAAAGCAGAAATAAATATTGCGAATGCTCCCGGAGCCGAGCACAGCTTGCTTTTTGGCACCCCGAAGGACATCTATCAATGGCTGGGATCAAAACGTACTATATTGGTAAGTTTCTATCCCAATCCAGCCAGTGATGTACTGAACATCGAGATGGTCAGCCCCAAGGAGAGCGATACACGTATTTCGCTGGTTAGCCTTTCTGGTCGTACGGTTTATCGTTCCTCCCGACACCTCTCAATAGGCATTAATAAGATTGAACTAGCGGTGAATGAAGGTACTATTCCTAATGGCATCTATCTGTTACAGCTAGAAGGAGAAGGATTTAATATAACCTCTAAATTTGTTAAGCGATGATGAAATCAACAGTAGTAAGTGTATTAGCACTTAGTGTTTTTGCGGTGAATGCCCAACAGTTTTCAGTCAGGACGACTCCGATTGCGCTGAATCTTGCACCCGATGCGCCCACGGTTACCTGGATCAGTCCTAAGGACGCTAATGTAGCAAGCAAAGAAAAGTCCATCATGTTAAAAATAAGGGTCGAAAGCACTTCAAAAATTACGTCGATTGTACTTCAGATCAATGATCAGGAAGTTCCCATGTCACGAGGCATTAGTTTGGGAGGAAGGACAACTGCTCAAACACAGGACATTGAACAAGCAGTTGACCTGATACCGGGCATGAACAGGATTGTAATGAAGCTAACAAATGAAGAGGGAGGCGTGGCGGAAGTTAGCCGAAACATTGCCTACAATTTTCATATTTCGGGCAGACAAGACAGGGCACTGATCTTTGCGGTGAATGAGTATTCGGAATGGAACGACCTTTCCAACCCGATTTTTGATGCCAAAGCCATCGAAGAAGAACTTGACATGCACTATGGTTTTGAGACGGAGCTGGTACTCAATCCTACCAAGATCAACATCCTGGAGAAGATCAGGGAATATGCGGGTAAATCCTACGGGAAGAAAGACCAATTATTGATCTTTTTTGCAGGACACGGCAAATTTGACGAGGTTACACGAATGGGCTACCTCGCAGCTACAGATTCTAAAGTCCATGATTTAGTGGCTGAAAGCTATGTTTCTCATTCTGCCTACAGGGACTTCATTAACAACATTCCATGTGCACATACGCTCGTTATGATAGATGCGTGTTTTGGCGGAACCTTTGACCAAGTGTTAGCCCGTGCCAGCAGTAGAGGAGGCGATGCCACGTTCTTTGAATTGACAAGATCAGAATTTATTGAACGCAAGTTGAAATTTACCACAAGAAAGTATTTGACCTCCGGGGGTAAGGTATACGTTCCCGATGGTCGACCGGGAGCTCATTCTCCCTTTGCACGGAAAGTGTTGGAGGCGTTAAGGAACTATGGAGGTAGCGACAAAGTACTTACATACACGGAGTTTTTGACTTACTTTGAGGCACTCAACCCGCAGCCACGTAGTGGAGAATTTGGTGCTAATGAGCCAGGTAGTGATTTTATTTTCGTCGCCAGGTAAGGGGTTCATCTTATACCCATTTTGTAGTCAATTTGGTATAACCATGGTTCTATTTTTTAACGAAATGCGAGCAAAAAAGAAACGCTTTATATGTGATAGTTTGTAGTCAATTTGGCATAAATCTCGAATGAGCTTGCACCGTCAAAACACCAAGTGGCTGTATACGGCACGACTATAACAAACGGTCATCCACCAGCTATGGAATATTATACAGGACAAGACCGTAGCGAGGTAAAGAGTTGCTTGAGTTTTTACCTAGAAAGTAAGCCCGAACGTAACTGATACAGCAGTACTTCTAATGTCAGATAAAGCAATTGGCTGATTGAGTGCCGTCTCGTAAGGTGAATACAGCGTTTTTCTCTGGCTATTAACAACAGCAAAATCCAGAAAATAATCAGAAGTGCGATAGCCAAACCCGAACGTTAAATCCGACCTTTCCTGTAGGTCTGAACCCTTAATAGCACTAGGAGAAATGGCATAGCCTGCCCTTAGTCTAAAACTGTCAAACCTGTACTCGCCACCTGCTTTTATGTTTACAACACGTGCATATAATACTTCGATTAAATTATTATCTGCAGATTCTGAAAAATCATTCGACTTAAGGCGTGAAGTGGTATAATCTATTAACTCAATGTCTCCAGTTAAAAAACCACTTTTTCCAACAAAAAAAGCCGTGCCAATGGATAGTTTAGCTGGTGTTCTTAACTGGTAGTTAGATACAAATAAGTTGCTCTGAAAAGGTTTTGTATCACTTATATCTATAATAACATCATTTCCTGTTTCATCTGTCTCTGTGATCGTTGTTCCTTGTTTCCAATCTGCTGAGAGATCAAAAAAATCCTCTTCATCAAACGTCATGACAGTAGGTGAAGTATAGCTAACTCCAAGGGTCATAAAATCTATGGGTCTGAAAATGGCACCAACATTTAAATTGATCCCATTGCCTCTTATGTTCAACTTATCTATGATTGAAACAGCATTGAGAAATTCATCAGGAGTGCGCTTCCCCTGACTATCGAAAATTGAAAAATCACTTTCTTGATAATTTCGTTTTCGGGTATAATTCAAGACGTGTACACCAAGACCACCACCAAAATAGAGTCGATCATCATAGTTTCCTCCCCACGCTACATTCAATTGATAATGAGAGCCCTTCTCCTGTATGGACTCTGACTGAATCGGAAATCCCAGAATGAATGAATCATAACCAGTGATATTATCAGCAACATCGAATGTTGGATTGATGAGGTATTGATCAAATGCGCCCGACTCAAACCCACTTAAATCATTTGATTGGGTCTGTCCTGCATTAGCAAGAAAAGTATCTATTATTGAATTGACTTCATTAGTGGCTTCATAGTTTCGATCTACATGAAACCCATTCATTCTGCTTAGAGAGATTCCTAGTGATCCTCCCTTGAACTTATCATGCGTATAATCACCTTTCGTGAAGGTGATCACCGTACCAATGTTAGAAACATTGAAATTGTTTTTAAACGATCCCCCTGTTTCTCCTAGGTATTCGGTGTCTGTAGCGATAAACCCTAAAGAAGGTGTGAGTGCAAAAACATTCCTATTGAAGAATCCAAGTCCTGCAGGATTTGAAGCAACAGAACTCAAATCTCCACCCAGTGCTGTTTGAGCACCTCCTACTCCCTGGAGTCTGGCACTACTCCCATACGAAGTGTTTGACTGACTAAAGAGCAAGGCTTCTCTGTAATAGCCAAACGGACCTTGCTGTGCATTACTGGCAACGGAATAACACGCCAGCACCAGAAAGAGTATCCTTTTCGTCATTATCTTTTAATTTCCTCTTCTTGGTCTAGTGTTTGATGATCTTCCTGATGAATTACTTCTTGGGGAACTGGAAGGTCTTACCGAGCCGGAATTTCTACTCCTGCTAGGACTTGATGGTCTTACGTTTCTAGGATGTAATGACCTAGACCTATTAATTGAAGGGGTAAATGACCTTTGATTTGAGGGTCTGGATTGAGCTGGAGGTCTAACTGTGCTTCGGGACCTGCTGTTTACTCCTGAGTGTATTGCTTTGGAGGATCTCCGTGTATTGCTAATTGTTGACCTAGTACTATGAGAAGTTCTTCCAGTACGGACAGTTGATATTTGAGTATTTTTTCTGGATTTATTTAAATATTCCGCTTGTGTATGGGTAAAGTCCCTAGCATCATTTGCCTGACCAGCAACAGACACACTTCTAGGTTGTCGACTTCTGCCAGAGGAGGACATTGTTCCACCTCTCGAATTTCTTGGACCTCTTTCTACCGTTCTTCCCCCTCTTTCGCTGGCAGTATTAACTATCACAGGTCGGTAGTAGCTACCATAAAAACCAGTGTAAGACCCTACCCCGGCAAATGAGTTCCCAGCGAATGGCGATGGACACCAATACGAATTATAAAAACTGCCAAATGGACTATAATAGCTCCCCTGTCCATAAAAAGGGTCATTCCAAAGGTTTCCGAATACTCCACCATAAGAACCCCATGGGTCAGGACTCCAATTACTCCATCTGGAGCCAAAACTCAGACGGGACCAATAAGGATTATATCTCCTTGGATCGACGCTATAGTAATTGTTGACTATGACCGGATCTTGATACGCCTCTTCCTGCATACTATAATTCGGATTGTTGATTATTTCTTCCTCTCCTTGATAGCTATCGATGTTAGCTCTTTTGTATTTTTCAATAGCTTTAGGACGTACTGCATGTGTTGAATAATTTTCTGAAAATTGTCGACTCAAGAAGGAAGGTGCCTTTCTATCTTCTGATACAACTTCAGAAACGTTCAATGCCTTGAATTCTTTCCGATCTTTTTTTGTAAAATACAGGTCATCATATTCTTGGCTATATGACCTCACGGAAAAAAAAGTAAGCGTTGATAAAAACAGGAGTCTGGAGGAAGTTTTCATGATCATCAGGTTTTCATACTAATTTAAACCATACTTAAAGGCACTCGGTTGCAAGTCGAAACGTATATTTGTCGTCTTTCTCAAAGTTTAGAGAAATAAAGCAAAGACCGTACCAGATTGATACGATATCGCTTTCTTTCAGTTTTAATGTACCAACACGAAAAATCTTAACCAAAGTTAAGACTAAATCAAATGGCTAAAGCAATTCCACCACGTTCTGAAGATTATTCCCTCTGGTATAACGAACTTGTAAAAAAAGCTGGATTAGCGGAAAATTCACCTGTACGTGGTTGCATGATTATAAAGCCATACGGATTTGCTATTTGGGAAAAAATGCAACAGACATTGGATCAGATGTTTAAAGAAACAGGTCACGAAAACGCATATTTTCCACTTTTCATTCCTAAATCGCATTTGAGTAGGGAGGCCGATCATGTGGAAGGTTTTGCCAAAGAATGTGCTATTGTCACACATTATCGATTAAAGAGCGATGAAAACGGACAAGGTGTAGTCGTTGATCCAGAAGCCAAGCTGGAAGAGGAATTAATCGTTCGTCCGACATCTGAAACAGTCATCTGGGATGCGTATAAAAACTGGATACAGTCTTACAGAGATCTGCCACTGCTGGTCAATCAATGGGCCAATGTGGTGAGATGGGAATTGCGGACCCGATTATTTTTAAGGACAGCCGAATTCTTATGGCAAGAAGGACATACCGCTCATGCAACGAAACAAGAAGCACTC
Source organism: Ekhidna sp. (assembly GCA_965261215.1). Lineage (GTDB taxonomy): Bacteria > Bacteroidota > Bacteroidia > Cytophagales > Cyclobacteriaceae > Ekhidna. The sequence goes on along the minus strand of CBDHDT010000193.1, from coordinate 3,602,558 downwards.
GATGAGACTATTCAAATGTTGAATGTGTATGCTGATTTTGTTGAAAATTCTATGGCCTTACCGGTGGTCAAAGGTATAAAAACACCTAATGAGCGCTTTGCAGGAGCCGTAGACACCTATTGCATTGAAGCCATTATGCAAGATGGGAAAGCGTTGCAAGCTGGTACGTCACATTTCTTGGGACAAAATTTTGCTAAAGCTTTTGACGTGAAGTTTGCGACAAAAGGAGGGAAAGAAGAATTTGTTTGGGGAACATCCTGGGGAGTGAGTACCCGCTTAATGGGAGCACTTATCATGGCCCATTCGGATGATGATGGGTTGGTGTTACCTCCAAAGTTGGCTCCAATACAAGTTGTTATTGTACCTATATATTGGAAAGAAGAAGAATTGGTGAAAATTAAAGATGTGGCCACTAAAATGTCCGCTGAATTGCGATCAAAAGGAATGTCTGTGAAATTTGACGATCGAGATACCCACACGCCTGGCTGGAAATTTGCCGAGTATGAATTAAAAGGTGTTCCAGTGAGAGTGGCGATTGGTCCAAAAGATTTGGAAAAAGGAACTGTCGAGATCGCAAGAAGAGATACCAAGGAAAAGTCTTTTCACTCTTTGGATACAGCGGGTGATCATATTTTATCCCTGATGGATGATATTCAAAAAAATATTTATGATAAAGCTAAAACTTTCAGCGCGAAGCATACCACCGAAGCCGATACGTACGCAAAATTCAAAGAATTAATAGAAACAGGATTTGTTTATGCCCATTGGGATGGTACGGCTGAAACAGAGGAAAAAATAAAGGAAGAAACAAAGGCTACCATCCGATGTATTCCATTGAATCAGAAAAAAGAAAATGGAAAGTGTATCTTTACGGGAAAGTCTTCGTCTGGCAGAGTGCTATTTGCGAAATCTTACTGACCATAAAATTATTAAACCACCTTGGATTGGATTACAGTCATCAGCCTCATCTCATTTGGACTCTTTCTGTTGATAGCTGAAATTATTTTCGTGCCTGGTACCACCATTGTTGGGATACTCGGATTCATTTTCGGCGCGTATGGAATCTATCTTGGCTATGATTACTTTGGGTCTACCACAGGCACTACTCTTTTAATCGGTACCCTTGTCCTAAATTTGATCACATTAATTGTGGCTTTTAAAGGCAAGTCATGGGAACGCTTTTCACTTAAAAACTCAATGACTGGAAAATTCAATGAAGACCTTCAACTCGACTTACAATCTGGTGATCTAGGCATTTCTATTTCTTCATTAAAGCCCATCGGAAAAGCTCTATTTTACGATAAAGAAGTAGAAGTTCGATCAAATGGCGGTTATGTCAACGAAAATGTAGAAATCGAAATCTTAAGAATTGAATCAACAAAAATTTTTGTACAACCTATAAATCAATAAACTATGGCTGGCAGCATGATGCTTATCTTAATAATATTTGGAGGAATAATCCTCTTTTTTGTCTTTCTATATTTCGTACCGGTAAACCTCTGGATAACAGCTATTTTCTCTGGAGTCAGAGTGGGATTATTAGAACTCATCTTTATGCGAATTAGAAAAGTCCCCCCATCCATTATTGTTAATTCGTTGATTACTGCGACTAAAGCAGGATTAGCCTTTCAGGAAGATGGAGAGTCCTCCAAGCGTCAACTTAAAACACAAGAACTAGAAACGCATTATCTCGCAGGAGGCAATGTCCCTCAGGTCATTAAAGCATTAATTTCCGCAGATAAGGCAAATATCAACCTAACATTTAGACAAGCAACCGCTATCGACCTTGCGGGTCGGGATGTGTTCGAAGCTGTTCAAATATCAGTGAATCCGAAGGTGATCAATACTCCTTCTGTTGCGGCAGTAGCAGCGGATGGAATTCAACTTGTGGCAAAAGCAAGAGTAACGATCCGAGCAAACATTCAACAACTTGTTGGGGGAGCTGGCGAGGAAACCATCTTAGCCAGAGTGGGTGAAGGTATCGTAACCTCTGTCGGCTCAGCAGGTAGTCATAAGGAAGTACTAGAGAATCCTGATAAGATATCCAAACTTGTCTTGCAAAGAGGATTAGATGCTGGGACTGCATTTGAAATCCTTTCCATTGATATTGCTGACGTAGATGTTGGTGCAAACATTGGTGCAAAACTTCAAACAGACCAAGCATCTGCTGACCTAAAAGTTGCAGAAGCAAAAGCTGAAGAAAGAAGAGCAATGGCCGTAGCTGAAGAACAAGAAATGTTGGCTAAAGCTCAAGAAGCAAGAGCCAAAGTTATCCTAGCAGAAGCAGAGGTACCTAAAGCGTTGGCTGATGCATTCAGAAGTGGAAATCTTGGTATCATGGACTATTACAAATTCCAAAACATTGAGGCAGATACAGACATGAGAAGTTCTATTGCTGGATCGGGCAGTAAAAAGAAATCAAGTAAGAAAAAAGATTAATAGTAACAGTGTTATCTAAAAAGCCCCATGTGGGGCTTTTTAGATAAGGCGGAGTCACCTCGTAAGTGCAACACTCGGGTTTAATATTATGCTCCCTTCTCGGTGTCTGGGGAAAGACCTCCCAAGGGGTTTTATACCCCAGGCATTTTCTAGGTCGGTTATTCATTAAATCGGTGGCTTTGAACAGTTCTTTTTCGATGACTTTATAGGCAATGGCATTAGCTTTGGAAAGAATTGCTTGAGCAAGCCATTGTGGTTTTGTAAGGTTCCCTAACAACCGTAGTGTTTAGAATTAGAGTTACACGTTAGGTTTAGGGAAATGAAAAAGAGTCGATTGACCGAGCCTCAAATCATCAAAATGCTGAGCGAACAGGAACAGGGCAAGGGTGTGTCGGATATTTGTAGGGTACATGGAATAAGCCAACCAACTTTCTACAACTGGAAGAGTACATACTCAGGAATGAGTGTGAACCAACTCAAAAAGTTGAAGGAACTAGAATCAGAATTAAGTTCATTTAAGCGTAGGTATGCTGAGTTGAGTACGGGCCTGACACCGCAATCGCGGAAAAAGGCAGTTAATAACGGTATCCTAAAGCATAGCCCTAGTTACGGTGCTATTTTTTAGCAACAGACAAGCAAAAAAGAAACAATTTAGATGATATACTTTGTGGTCTAATCGGTCTTGTTTGTCTGATCCTCAACCATAACCATGGGGGGATTCCCCTCACCCTGAAACCCCTCCATCTTTCAATATGTATCCTTCTCCTATTCCTTCACAATTTTTCTGGTGACGCTACCTTTACCTGTGGTTAGTTGTAACAAATAGATGCCCCTGTTCAGCGATGGAATAGCCACGGAATGACCCGCTTTGCCTGCCTGCAGCTTTCCTCTTTTCAAAACTTTTCCGTCTATGCCTGACAAGCTATAGCGGGCATTTCCTGCCACACCACTGATGTGTAGCACTGCGCCTGCTGGGTTAGGATACACCGCAATGCCTGTAAACGCTTCAAGCCCTGTGGCGCCATCCTCATTCGTCACCGTGATGGTAAGGGCTTGCATGGCAGTCATTGCGGGTGCGCCGTTGTCTGTAGCCGTGATGATTACTTCGTACATATTATCCATCCCCGTATCTGTAGGCGTTTCATAGTCTGGTACGGTCTTGAACGTCAATTCGCCTGTCGAGGTGATGGAAAACAGAGCCACATCCGCTCCTCCCGTCAGCGTGAAAGTAACTATCTGTCCCGCATCTGCATCCGTGGCGGTAACGGTGGTTACTGCCGTACTGGGGTTTCCTACATAATAAGATACTGTAGCGGTAGCTCCGTTGGTGAAAACAGGCGCATGTTCATTCGCCATATCCGTCACCGTAATGGTGAGGGCTTGTGTAGCAGTCATTGGGGAGGGATGCCCGTCTGTGGCAGTCACGATGACTTCATATATATTGTCCTCACCTGTATCTGCTGGATTCTGAAAGTCTGGTGCGGTATTGAATGTCAATACACCGACGGGAGTGATGGACAATAGACCCGCATCCGCTCCGCCCGACAGGGTGAAAGTAACCTCGTCTCCATCTCCATCCGTGGCGGTGACGGTGGTAACTTCCGTCATTCCTTCCGCTACACTCACAGCCGTGCCACTTGTGAAAACAGGGGCGTGTTCATTCGCCACATCCGTCACTGTGATGATAAATGATTTTGAAAAATCATTTGTTCTGTCATTTACATTTATCCGTATTGAGTAGGAACCTTTCGTTTCATAGTCGGCCGAACTGGTAAGCCTCAAGTTTGTTCCTAAAATATTAAAACTCCCATTGTCGGCATCTCCGTCGCCTGTCACCAAGGTGTAGGTATACGTGCCTCCCGTATCGGTATTTGACAGTATCCCCACGACAGCATCGGCACCCGCATTTTCGGCAATACGGGTGGAAGAAAGGATAATGTTGGTAGGTGCCTGATTCATCGTTCTCAGACCACCATCGGTAATAGTCCATCTATCTGAATTGATCATATTTGCCCTAGCAGTTTGTGCTTCAGCACTCATATACAAAGAATTCCCTCCGTGGAAACGGAACTCACCAAGTCGAAGGTTTTGTCTGTTCCAGCCCACCAACAGTGAATCGTAGTTTGCAATGGAAAGTGTAACACCATAGAACATACTATCCATCAACAGCACCGCTTCTACATTCCACCCGCCTATGTTCAGATCAAAGGCTGTGGCTTCAGAGAACGTCTTCTTCATACCCGTCACCGTTGCGGTATTCCACCCACTTATGTCTTGATTAAAAGTAGTGGCATTCTCGAACATCCAAGATATGGTCGTCACCTTTTCTATATTCCACCCGCTTATGTCTTGGTTAAAGGTAGTGGCTCCATTGAACGCACCTTGCATAATCGTCACCTGTGCTGTATTCCACCCACTTATGTCTTGGTTAAAGGTAGTGGCTCCATCGAACATCCAAGATATGCTCGTCACCTTTTCTATATTCCACCCGCTTATGTCACCGTTAAAGGCAGGGGCATCCCGGAACATAAAAGCCATACTTGTCACCAATGCAGTATTCCAACGTCCTATGTCTTGGTTAAAGTTCCTCGCCCTACGAAACATGGCCTTCATAGTTGTCACGTTTTCTACATTCCAATTTCCTATGTCTTGGTTAAAAGCATGGGTAAAATCACTAAAAAACATAAAAGACAGATTTGTCACATTTTCTATATTCCAATTTCCTATGTCTTGGTTAAAAGCACTTGCCTCATAAAACATGCCCTCCATAGTTGTCACGTTTTCTACATTCCAATTTCCTATGTCTTGGTTAAAAGCACTTGCACCTTGAAACATACTCTGCATAGTTGTCACGCTTGCTGTATTCCAACGTCCTATGTCTCGGTCAAAAGAACTTGCACTAAAAAACACATTCTGCATAGTTGTCACGTTTTCTACATTCCAGTTTCCTATGTCTTGGTTAAAAGCCCTTGCAGTAAAAAACATACCCTGCATAGTTGTCACGTTTTTTACATTCCAGTTTCCTATGTCCTGATTAAAGGCAGTGGCTCCATTGAACATAGTAGTCATAATTTCCACGTTTTCTACATTCCAATTTCCTATGTCTTGGTTAAAAGCACTTGCACTATAAAACATACTCTCCATAGTTGTCACCTTTTCTACATTCCAACTGCCTATGTCTCGGTCAAAAGAACTTGCACCTTCAAACATCCTCTGCATATCTATCACGTTTCCTGTATTCCAACTTCCTATGTCATGGTTAAAATTACTTGCACGAAAAAACATATAAGACATATCTATCACGTTTTCTGTATTCCAGTTGCCTATTTCTTGGTTAAAAGCATGGGCACCATTACTATAAAACATATAAGACATATCTGTCACGTTTTCTGTATTCCAACGTCCTATGTCTTGGTTAAAGGTACTCGCCCTAGAAAATAGGGAACGCATATCCGTCACCTGTGCCGTATTCCAGTTTCCTACGTTTTGGTTAAAGGAAGTGGCTACCCAGAACATCCTAGACATACTCGTCACCGATGCGGTATTCCACCCGCTGATGTCGCCATTGAAGGAAGTGGCTCCGTTGAACATATAAGCCATATTCGTCACGAGACTCATGTCAGGCGTACCTGCGGTTGCATTCATGGTCAGGTTACTTGCTCCCTGAAAAGCACTATCCATAGCAACATTCCAAACAGAGGTACCCCATTGTTCTATGGAGGTATATTTTGCTGTGTCTGCCTGATTATTGATATAGATATCGTTCAGGTTTCTAAACCTGATGGTGTGTACACCTGCTGTGGGGAAGGTATGGGGCTGGTTTCCAGCAACTCCTAGATCCTCAAACGTTTGGTCATTGTTCCAGTCAATGTCATAATTTGTATCCTGTGTGTAGAAGGTAAAGGACTTGTCGTTAGCGTTAGTGCCGGCGGTAGTTGTTACTTTCAGCACAAAGTGGTCTGCTTCATCGTTTTGTGCATAAGCGAACGCCGAGAGGAATAGGAAAGTAACTAGGGAGATTAAGGATTTAAGCCCCAATACCTGACAAATTGTCTGGGGGGGGGGGGGGGGGCTAGAACTAATTACGTCTAAGTCTGTCTTTTTGACAGTATCAAGTTTCGTTTTCATAGGAAATTGATCATTTTAGAGGATTAAATAAGGAGGCAAATTTAAGTAGCTAGCAATACTTTTGCAAGTATGAATTTTCTGCGGGCATCTGGCATCTTTAATTAATTGTCTTTTTCCTTGATTTGCGGTGTCCTTCCGTATTGACCACAACAAAATCCAGTTACTGGCGGTGTACTATATTTTTTTCCTGATCCAAACAAAAAATAATCCAATTTATATGTGATATTTTGTAGCCGATTTGATAGAATCGAGTTGAAAACTCTTTAATCTAGATATCTTGACAAGATTCATGGTAGGCTACCGGTAGCTAGAACTGCGCCTGATTTTCCATGAAAAAATTATGTTTTCTTAACATGACAACCTCGTCTACCAACCTAGTGGTTGGTTTTCGGGAAGAGAAATTCACAAAATGATCTCTTTATCAAAAGATGAGAAAAGCACCGAATTATACCAATTTGACTACAAAATATCACATATAAATCGTTTCTTTTTTGCTCGCATTTCGTTAAAAAATAGAACCGTAGCTATGGCTATGCTTATATTTTTTTGCCTAATTCAAACAAAAAATAATCAAATTTATTTATGTGATATTTTATAATCAAATTGGTATTAATCAGCTTCCAAAAAAGGATGACCCGCTACGCCAACCATCTACTCCTTTTTTTAAGACACCCAAAGGTGCCTACAGACAACAATGCTTCTGAAAAGGCGATTAGAAGTGTGAAAGTAAAACAGAGAATATCGGGGTACTTCAAATCATCTACTAGTGTTCAACAATTTGCTGTCGTTAGATCTGTCATCGATACTGCTATTAAAAATGGTCAAAATGTCTTAAACTCACTCAATACTATTGCTAATGTTCAGTTAACTGATTAGTTACCTCTTGAGTACAGATTGTTCTTTCTCGTTTTTCATTTGTTCTATCCAAAAAACGGATTGTGTAGATATCTCCCTGAAGTAAATGTAAATCCTCCTGCAATTATTATTACTCCGAAGTATAGTAAAATCATTTTTCGTTTATGAACCTTAACATTTCCTTTCTTAATGGCCCAATAAGCAGTTGGAACAGTTTTTTTGTCAGAAAACTAAAACTATGAATCCATCCAAAGTGATTTAAAATTCTTGATCCGACTTGAGCTGGCATAAACAAAGTTACGCAAGCAGTTATCATCATTAAAATCATATATTTTCTCCCAAAAGATTTACGTGTACTTGTCCCTTTTTTTTATCATTAACAACCATGTTCCTATGATAAAGCAAGGAACTACTGTTGCCAAATGGAGGTACATCAAATCGATATATTTCATTTTGTGGTTCTTCTGAGTTTCCTATGGGTAAAAGCCAAACAATGGTCAAAAATGTGGTACAAGAGTATTTTTTATGGAGATTTTCAAGGGCATCTCTAAAAACTGGATATTCTCCCGATTTATTTTTATGACCTGTTTTTTTTTATGATGGCTTATTTGTTTTTTTAGTTCATTTTATATTCACCTGATTATCAGTTACTTATGAATTTATTCATTGCCTATCGAACGCACGTTCCCTCATAATGAAGCGGTCAATTGAATTTTTCTGAACATATTATAAGTCAGATTCATCAGACCAATGACCGTATCGGCTCTTGATTTCCCTACTTTTCTGTAATACATGCTTCCCATACTGTTTTCCATGAAACCAAAAACATGCTCCACTCTTACGCGTACTTTTGATTTTCTTGTATTACTTTCCTTTTGTGTATCGGTCAACGGCTTGTTTTTGTAGCCCTTCTCATGTATTTTGATCTTTAACCTGATGTTTTTCGAGTATTTCTTGCTGGTCTGCATAAGCACTGTCGGCATACAGTGCCTGCTCTTTGTCTTGTTTTTTCTCCAACAGGGCATCAAGAGCCTGTGAATCATGTACCGATGCATCGGTAATTTCATAGCGTGCTATCAATTTGCTACCTGCATCAACCTTGGCGTGATTTTTATACCCATAATAATGCTGATTACTTTTCTTTGTCCAACGTGCATCAATGTCCTTTTGACGCTTTTTATTGGGTTCATCTGTCCATAGACTTTCTCCCTTACCCTCTTTTATTTGTTGGTTGTTCTCCCTGCTGTTGCGTTGGCGGGGGGCTTCTACAAAAGAGGCATCTATTATTTTTCCTTCATTGACCATAAGCCCTAACTCTTCCAATTGACCCTGAAATAGATCGAAAAGGGATTTTACTAAATTCAAGTCGGTCAGGCGTTCACTAAACAACCATATCGTGTTGCTATCTGGTATGTCATCTGCAATGGTGAGGTTGAGAAATCTCATAAAACTCATCCTGTCATTGATTTGATATTCTGTTTGATCATCAGAGAGGTTATAATATCGCTGAAGAATCAATATTTTGAACATTAACACATAATCATATGGGGGACGTCCTCCCTTTCCTTGTGACTCTTTGATCAGGTGCTGTTCCAGTAAAGAACGGAAAATTTCAAAATCAATTCCACGGTTTAATCGTTGCAGGGGATCTCCCAACTGGCTCAGTTTGGACAAACGAATGTCTTGATCAAAAAAACCGTAATCTCTGTGACGTTTAAACTGTTTCATTTCCAAGTCTAACTCTTTTAGCTCAAAAAACATACTAATGCAACTGTTTTAGTTTTTTAGAGATGCCCTCAAATGAAAGATATCGCATTGTTTACTCAACTTTTGGGGTTGTGTCCCTCATGGAAAATCACGGCTATTACGCCGGATCTGACCGACAAATCAATGACCATCCAGATAGATTGGCATCAGGGAACGAAAGGCGCGTGTAGTACTTGCAATGCCCTTTGTTCGGTTTACGACCATCGTGAGCAACGCACATGGCGACACCTTGATACGATGCAGTTCAAGACGCAGTTAGTTGCTCAGGTTCCGCGTATTCATTGTAAAGCGCATGGAATCAAAAGCCTGAAAGTACCGTGGGCAGATACGCAGGCACGCTTTACGCATTTATTTGAGCGTTTCGCTATTGATGTGCTGTCGGCTGCCAGCAACAAGACACAGGCCGCAAAACTACTTGGTCTGTCGTGGGATGAGGCGCATCATATTCAATCCCGAGCGGTGAAAAGGGGGATAGACAGACGCGCTGTTGAGGAAGTGAAACACCTTGGCATCGATGAAAAAAGTTTCCGCAAGGGGCAATTCTACGCCAGCCTGCTGTACGATTTAAATGCGTCCAGAGTGCTTGAGGTTGTGGCAGATAGAACGACGGAATCGGCAACCACATTGTTGTCCACGCTTCCCGAGCAAAGACGCAATGAAGTCGCGGCGGTTGCCGTGGATATGTGGGTTCCCTTTATGACGGCAGTTGAAGCGACTTTACCGAACGTCGCCATGTTCACGACAAGTTTAATATCGTCAGTTATCTTACACAAATGGTTGACGAAGTCAGTTGCTGACTAAAATAAAACATTAAGAACCGCTGGTATCGATGATTTGGTCGGGTCTCGCTATACCTAGTTACGCAATCCCGACAACTGGAGTGAAAAAGATGAAGCCACTTTTTATGGCCTTCAATCAAAGGGGTTGAAGGTTGCCCGAGCTTGGGCAATCAAAGAGACGTTGCTTGACCTGTGGACTTACCGCTACGATAACCCAGCCCGAGGGTTCTTTAAGAAATGGTACTGGTGGGCGACATATTCACGCCTAAAGCCGGTCATATCAGTCGCCAAGATGCTAAAAAACCATCTCGATAACATAATGACTTACTTGAAACATCGCATCACCAATGCGACCGCAGAAGGATTTAATTCAAAGATTCAGTCCATAAAATCGGCTGCGAGAGGATTTCGAAACTTCGAAAACTATCGCGTTTCAATTCTGTTTCATTGTGGAAAACTTAATCTATACCCATAGGGTTGCCAGAAGAACCGGTCTTTTTAGGATATTCTTTCTTCTTTATTTTTGAAATCATAAATTAATCCGCAATACCTAATATCTTTCTTAAGAAATTAGCAAAATCTGTCGTAATAAATAGGGTAAGTCTCAGAAGTATCACTAAAATTATTAGTTTAGCCACAAAACTAAACCTGTAGAAGTCCCCATGGATGCTTAAACTTGCCCTCTCATGGTTCGATAGAACAATTAAACTTTTATGAAAAAATTTATGAAGATTTTACTCTTTTCTTCCAAAATGGCGAATTTGGACGCAGTTAAAAGCTACCCCCACCCTTGCCATTTTGGTAGCGTCAGGTCTCTCGTTGCCCTTGCCTCTTTCGTCCTCCTTTCGGTTATCCCCGCCACTGCACAGACGCAGACTTCTGTAGCAGACCACTTTGTGCTAAAAATAACAACCACCGCGGGTACTCATGCTAATGACAAGTCCTTTACCTTCTACACGCAGGACACGAGTTATGACATAGACTGGGACAATGACCAAACTTTTGAAAGTGCACATATAGGAGTTACTGGAGACCAGTCCCATACCTTCAACACAGCAGGAGAACACACCATCAGGGTTAGAAACCTGACGGATATCTATATCAATAATCAGGCAGACATATTAAAATATACCTCCATAGAGCAGTGGGGTGCCTCTGTCTGGAATGCGAATATGGATAGTGCTTTTTATGGAGCAAGTAACCTGACGATGAATGCAAACGCAGGTACACCAGACATGAGTGCTGTGACGAATATGCGAGATATGTTCAGGGGAGCCACTGCCTTTAACGGCGACATAAGCGGGTGGAATGTAGAAAACGTGTTGTTTATGGACAATATGTTCCAAAACGCCACTACCTTTAATCAAGACATAAGCGGGTGGAATACAGCAAAAGTGACGGATATGCGTTACATGTTCTCTGAAGCCACTTCCTTTAACGACGACATAGGCGGGTGGAATACAGCAAAAGTGACGAGTATGGACAATATGTTCCAAAACGCCACTACCTTTAATCAAAACATAAGCGGGTGGAATACAGCAAAAGTGACGAATATGCGTTCTATGTTCTCTGAAGCCACTTCCTTTGACCAAGCCATAGGAAACTGGAATACAGCAAAGGTGATGAATATGTTTGGGGTGTTCTCTGGAGCCACTTCCTTTGACCAAGACATAGGAAACTGGGATGTAGGAACGGTGACGATTATGAGAAATATGTTCAATGGAGCCACTGACTTTGACCAAGACATAGGAGACTGGAATGTAGAATCGGTGATGAATATGAATTTTATGTTCAATGGAGCCACTGCCTTTAACCGAGACATAGGTCCTTGGAATACCGCATCGGTGACGACGATGCGAGGTATGTTCTCTGGAGCCACTGCCTTTAACCAAGGCATAGGAGACTGGGATGTAGGATCGGTGACGGAAACGAGATATATGTTCAATGGAGCCACTTCCTTTAACCAAGACATAGGAAACTGGAATACAGCACAGGTGACAACGATGCGAAGTATGTTCTCTTTTGCCACTTCCTTTAACCAAGACATAGGAGACTGGGATGTAGGGTCGGTGACCAATATGAATGGGATGTTCTTTGGAGCCACTTCCTTTAACCAAGACATAGGAGATTGGAATGTAGAAGCGGTGCGACAATCTATGTATTCAGGTATGACTAATATGTTCTCTCGTGTTACACTTTCACCTACAAACTACGATGCGCTGTTGATAGGCTGGGATGCGCAAACCCTTCAAACGGGAATCACTTTCCATGGAGGAGCTTCTAAATATAGCTCAGATGCAGCACACACCGCTAGGGAAAATATGACGGCTACTACAGCAAATGGTGGAGATAACTGGACCATTACGGATGACGGACGAGTACAGGCTAGCGATGCACCCACAGCCATATTTCTTTCTTCCACTAGCATTGCAGAAAATGCTGTAGCTAATGCCGTGGTGGGTGTGGTATCCACAAACGGGGGAGCTGGTAGCTACACCTATGCCTTGGTAGCAGGCGCAGGAGATACTGACAATGCCAGTTTTAGGACTTCAGACACAGAGCTACAGCTTATCGATCCCGCCGATTATGAAACACAACCTAGCTATACAGTACGGATAAATGTAAATGACGGAACAAATGATTTTTCAAAATCATTCACCATCATGGTAACGGATGCGAATGATGCCCCTGTTTTCGCAGAAGGAGCCATCGCTACAGTATCTTATGCAGAAAACGCCACTACGGAAGTAACTACAGTCGTTGCCACCGATGCAGATGCGGGACAGACCGTCACGTTCACGCTGTCGGGAGTGGATGTGGGTCTGTTTACCCTCTCCCCCACAGGCGAATTGACCTTCAATACCGCACCAGACTATGAGAATCCAGCAGATACAGGAGGGGACAATGAATATGAAGTCATCGTTACTGCCACAGACAACGGCACACCCGAAAAGATGACCATGAAAACCCTCACTATCACGGTGACGGATGAGAATGATGCACCTGTTTTCGCAGAAGGAACTCCCGCTACAGTATCTTATGAAGAAAATATCACTACGGCAGTAATTACAGTCGTTGCCACCGATGCAGATGCGGGACAGACCGTCACGTTCACGCTGTCGGGAGCGGATGCAAGCCTGTTTACCCTCTCCCCCACAGCCGAATTGACCTTCAATACCGCACCAGACTATGAGAATCCAGCAGATACAGGAGGGGACAATGAATATGAAGTCATCGTCACTGCCACAGACGGGCAGACCCCTCCAATGACCACTCCGCAAGCCCTCACCATCACGGTGACGGATGCGAATGATAACGCCCCTGTTTTCGCAGAAAGAACTCCCGCTACAGTATTTTATGAAGAAAATATCACTACGGCAGTAACTACAGTCGTTGCCACCGATGCAGATGCGGGACAGACCGTCACGTTCACGCTGTCGGGAGCGGATGCAAGCCTGTTTACCCTCTCCCCCACAGGCGAATTGACCTTCAATACCGCACCAGACTATGAGAATCCAGCAGATACAGGAGGGGACAATGAATATGAAGTAACCATCACTGCCACAGACGGGCAGACCCCTCCAATGACCGCTATGCAGACGCTTACCATCACGGTGACGGATGTGGAGAATGAAAATGTTCCTGTTTTCACCAGTGGAGCGAACATAAATGTAGTGGAAGGTACGATGGTAGCTACCACCGTTACCGCCACAAATGCAGGACAAACAGTGACTTTCCTCTCTACCCTGTCGGGAGCGGATATGGGTCTGTTTTCCATCACTACAGCAGGCGTATTGACGTTCAAAATCGCACCAGATTTTGAAATGCCTACAGATGCGGGAATGGATAATGTGTACGAAGTCATCGTCACTGCCACAGACGGACAGACCCCTCCAATGACCGCTATGCAGACGCTTACCATCACGGTGACGGATGTGGTGAATGAAAATGTTCCTGTTTTCACCAGTATGGCGACTAAGAATGTAGTGGAAGGAACGACGGAAGTGACTACGGTTACCGCTAGGGATGCAGATGCGGGACAAACGGTTACTTTCTCGCTGTCGGGCGGAGCGGATGCGGGTCTGTTTTCCATCACTACAGCAGGCGTATTGACGTTCAAGATCGCACCAGATTTTGAAATGCCTATGGATGCGGGAACGGATAATGTGTACGAAGTCATCGTCACTGCCACAGACGGGCAGACCCCTCCAATGACCGCTACGCAGACGCTTACCATCACGGTGGTGAATGCAGGTGGAAATCCTGCATATTCGACCCACTTTGTGCTGAAAGTAACAACCACCGCTGGTAGTAACTCCTCCGACAACTCCTTTACGTTCTACACGCAGGATACAAATTATGACATAGACTGGGGCAATGACCAAACTTTTGAAGATACAGGAGTTTCTGGAAACCAGTCCCATACCTTCAACACAGCAGGAGTGAAAATCATCAGGTTTAAAAATCTGAATGATATCTATATCAATGACCAAGTAGACAAGACAAAATATACCTCCATAGAACAGTGGAGTACCTCTGCCTGGAATGCAGATATGAGGAATGCCTTTCAGGGAGCAAGGAACCTGACCATGAATCCAAGCGCAGGTACGCCTGACATGAGTGCTGTGACGAACATGGCTGGGATGTTCAGGGAAGCCTCTTCCTTCAACGGCGACATCAGCGGGTGGAATACAGTAAAGGCGACGAATATGTCTGTGATGTTCTTAGGAGCCACTACCTTTAACCAAGACATAGGAAACTGGAATACGGCACAGGTGACGGATATGGATAGTATGCTCTTGAACGCCATTTCCTTTAATCAGGACGTAGGAAGGTGGAATACAGCACAGGTGACGGATATGTCTTTTATGTTTGGAGGACTCAATGTTGTCACTCCCTTTACTCAGGACATCAGCGGGTGGAATACAGCAAAGGTGACGAACATGGCTGGGATGTTCCAGAATGCCAATGCCTTTGACCAAGACATAGGCGGGTGGAATGTAGAAGCGGTGACGAATATGTCTTTTATGTTCTTAGGAGCCACTGTCTTTAACCAAGACATAGGAAACTGGAATACAGCAAAGGTAACGAATATGCGTGCTATGTTCAGAGATGCCGATGACTTTAACCAAGACATAAGAAGGTGGAATACAGTAGCGGTGACAGTTATGTGGGATATGTTCAGGGGTGCCACTGCCTTTAACCAGGACATAGGAAACTGGAATACTGCGTCGGTGGAGGATATGGATTATATGTTCTCTGGTACCTCTTCCTTTGACCAGAACGTAGGCGGGTGGAATGTAGAAGCGGTGCTGTATATGGAAGGTATGTTCTCTGGTGCCACTACCTTTAACCAGGACATAGGAAACTGGAATACAGCAAAGGTGACAAATATGAATGCTATGTTTCGGAATGCCTATGCCTTTAACCAAGACATAGGCGGGTGGAATACCGCAGCGGTGATGGATATGAAGTGGATGTTCTTAGGAGCCACTACCTTTAACCAAGACATAGGAAGGTGGAATACAGCACAGGTGACAAATATGCGTTCTATGTTCAATCGTGCTACTTTCTTTAACCAGGACATAGGCGACTGGGATGTCAGAAAGGTGGGGAATATGGACAATATGTTCAATGGTGCCACTGCCTTTAACCAAAACCTCGGACTCTGGTATATCGGAGACGGGGAATTGACGATGAGCAGTAGGATTATGGCAGGTGATGCAGTGGCAACCATCACCGCTCAGAATGCTTTCCTCGACGCTCACAACCCCATGTATACGCTTTCAGGAACTGATGCTAATTCCTTTACACTGACGACAGGAAATATCCTTACCATAAAGGCTCCACCTGCTACCGGAAAATCATCCTATACCATCACCATAGCATCCACAGGTGTGTTTGGAACAAATAACCAGCGAACGGTGACCATCATCCTCAATGAGGCAGAATCAGCAACTAACTTTATCACCACTTGGCGCACTACCACAGCAAACGAATCCATCACCATTCCAACAACAGGTGGTGGCTACAATTACACGGTTCACTGGGGCGATGGCAGTAGCGAGAGCGGACAGAGGGGAAATGCTACCCATACGTATACCAGTGCAGGTGATTATACCGTCAGCATCGGTGGAGTCTTCCCGAGGATTTACTTCAATAACAGAGGTCACAAAAGCAAAATCCGGGAGGTTACGCAGTGGGGAGACATAGCATGGACTTCCATGGAGGAGGCGTTTCAGGGGGCGAATAATCTCACGGTTACTGCTACCGATGCACCCGATTTATCGGGAGTGACGAGTATGCGAAGTATGTTCTTTGGAGCCTCTTCCTTTAACGGCGACATAAGCGGGTGGAATACCGCACAGGTGACGGATATGAAAAGTATGTTCTTTAACGCCACTTCCTTTAACCAGGACATAGGCGGTTGGAATACGGCACAAGTGACCGATATGTCCCTTCTGTTTGGTGGGTACAATGTCTTCACTCCCTTTAATCAGGACATAAGCGGGTGGAATACCGTAGCGGTGATGGATATGAAGTGGATGTTCCAGAATGCCACTTCCTTTAACCAAAACATGGGAAACTGGAATACAGCACGGGTGACGAATATGCAAGGTATGTTCTTCGGAGCCACTTCCTTTAACCAAGACATAGGAAACTGGAATACAGCACGGGTGACGAATATGGCGAGTATGTTCCAGAATACCACTTCCTTTAACCAGGACATAGGAAACTGGAATACAGCACGGGTGACGGATATGAATGGTATGTTCTACAACGCCATTGCCTTTTACCAGGACATAGGAAGGTGGAATACAGCACAGGTGACGGATATGTCTTGGATGTTTGGAGGACTCAATGTCATCACTACCTTTGATCAGGACATAGGAAACTGGAATACAGCACAGGTGACGAATATGCAAGGTATGTTCCAGAATGCCGCTTTCTTTAACCAAAACATAGGAAACTGGAATACAGCAAAGGTGACCGATATGAATGGGATGTTCTTCGAAGCCACTTCCTTTAACGGCGACATAAGTAGCTGGAATACAGTAGCTATGACGGATATGTCCAAGCTATTTCAGAATGCCACTTCCTTTAACCAAGACATAGGAAACTGGAATACAGCAAAGGTGAGGTATATGGGAGCTATGTTCTTTAACGCCACTTCCTTTAACCAGGACATAGGAAACTGGAATACAGCAAAGGTGACCGATATGTCTCTTATGTTTGGAGGGTACAGGGTCGTCACTCCCTTTAATCAGGACATAAGTGATTGGAATACAGCACGGGTGATGAATATGAGTGCTATGTTTCAGAATGCCGATGCCTTTAACCAAGACCTAGGCGGCTGGAATACAGCAAGGGTGAGGAATATGACGTGGATGTTCTTAGGAGCCACAACTTTTAACCAAGACATAGGCAGATGGAATGTAGAAGCGGTGACGACTATGGAAACTATGTTCTCAGGTGTTACACTTTCAATTGCCAACTACAATTCACTTTTGGTGGGTTGGAATGCGCAAAACCTTCAAGCGGGAGTCATTTTCGACGGGGGAAATTCTAAATATAGCTCAAATGTAGTTTACGTCGCTAGGGGAAATATGATGAGTCCAACTGGTCATAACTGGACCATTACGGATGGCGGACGAGTTAACACCCATGCCCCTGTTTTCACCAGTGGAACGACTGTGGATGTAGCGGAAAATGCGAGGGTAGTTACCACTGTTACCGCTATTGATGCAGACGTGGGACAAACAGTGACTTTCAGGCTGACGGGAGGAGCGGATGAGTCCAAATTTTCCATCACTTCGGCAGGCGTATTGGCGTTCAATATGGCACCAGACTATGAGAACCCAGTAGATACAGGAGGGGACAATGAGTATGAAGTCATCGTCACCGCCACAGACGGGCATCCTTCCCCACTGACCACTATGCAAACCCTCACCATCACTGTGACGGATATGGTGAGTGAGTCCCTAGGACTTGAAGCGTTTACAGGGATTGCTGTATATCCTAACCCAGCAGGCGAAGTGTTGCAGATCAGTGGTGTGGCAGGAAATGCCCGCTACACCTTATCAGGTCTGGAAGGAAAGGTTTTGAAAAGAGGACAACTGGAGGTGGCAGGCAAAGGGGATCATTCCGTGGCTATTCCATCGCTAAAAAAGGGCATCTATTTGTTACAAATAACTACAAGTAAAGGCAGCATCACTAGGAAAATTGTGAAGGAATAGTAGCATACATGCTGGAAGATGGAGAGGGCATGTCGGGGCGAGGGAAAACCTCGACCCTTGACGGTTGTGCTGGGGATCAGCAGGCGAATTCACACAATAAGTGCAATACTCCTAAGTCAGCCAAAGGGTACACTCGTACTCTTTTAATTGCACAGAAAAAAGGAGTAATACCAATTATATTATAATATTAGTCTAATTATTATTTATATATTTGTTTCATGGGTATGGCATCAACTATAGAAGTATCGGAGAGTCTGGAAACGCTTAAGGCGTTACAAGCTAACCAACGCAATATCAAGTCAGAGAAGCGTATTTTATGTCTAATTTTATTGAAGACCAATAAATTCAAGACACACCAATTGATAGCAACTTATTTGGGTATCTGTAGACAGACGTTAGTTCTTTGGATAGCTAGGTATCGTAAATTAGGAATAGAAGGCATCTTGCTAAGTTCTACAAGAGCTAAAAAGTCTAAAAGTATTACCCTGAGATTCACCAAGGATTATCAGAGAAGTTAAAAGATGCCAAACACGCTTTACGTGGCTATTGGGATGCACAACAATTAGGCAAATGCTTAACGGTAAAAGGAGTTAAATCGGTAGTTTCTTACCAAGACAAGTTTCAAACAACCTACCTGTATGGAAGCTATTCTCCTATAAATGGAGATAGGTTTGTTTGAGACAATTAATCGAGTAACTACCACAATCTTTGAATCATATTTAAGGCACTTCTCTGAGTATAAACCCGAAGAATATAAGCTAGTCATTATTGATAATGCTGGTTTTCATTCAACAAAAAATATGAAAGTACCCGACACTATTTTTCTGTTAAATATCCCCCCATATTCTCCAGAACTGAATCCTTGCGAACAAGTTTGGCAGTACATTGAAAGCCGATATAAAAATAAACGTTTTGAAACTATGGAAAGTTTAAAAACATGGCTACATAAAACAGTAAATAAAATGAGCGAAAATATCATCAAATCAATTACTGGAAATCATCAGTACTTAAATACTTTTAATGATGTGTTTTATAATTTAATTGGTATTAAAAGTTTACTTAGACAGAGTTTAATTTACGGGCTCCAATTTGTCGACTTTGGTGACCTTTGGTATTGATCTCTCAGACCTAGCCTTCTAGCCCCTAAATTTTCTAAATAAGACTTTGAGCAATTCTTTTACCTCTTGGGATTGCATATTCCATTCAAATTCTTTCGCATACCCCTGAACGAGAAATTCTACGGCATCATCAAAAGAGTCATGTTCTTCCAAATCACACAAAGCATTTTGAAAAGAAATCTGATCATCTTTGAACAACTCCTTAACGAACATGAATTGATGATTCACGGAAATCAACTCCATCATGCTACTTACTTTTGCTTGTTCATGATGCTCCGCTACGGTCTCTGTTGACTTATCGAACTGATCATTTATTGTTGTTTCCGCTTCTGGGATGCTTTTCCCCTTGTCTACTTGGTCATCCCAATTTGCACTGCCATCTCGTATGTTCTGATCCAGAGTATCATCTTCTCCAATTTCATCTTCCATCTCTTCCACTTTCTCAGGACGGTTTTCAATTGAATTAATTCCTTTTGATGTCGTCTCCTCCTCGAGGTTTTCTTTATCACTGGTTGAATCTTTCATTTGTTCATCATCCCAATTGATGCCGTCAGAAGATTCCTTCCTATCTAGGGTTCCTAGGTATTTTGCTTTCCTTGGAGCGGACTCCTTTTTTGCAGACTCAATTAAATCTTCCTCTCCTCTTTCAAATAAATCATCATCATCAAAATCACCCACCAAGTCATCTGGATCAATCAGTACTTGATCCGTTGTAATGGGCAAAATTTTTGAAAGAAGTTCAGCTTCTTGTTTCAGCCCCTTTTCACTATCAAAATCTTCAAATTCGGCTGAAACTTTGTCCCTTACATGGTCAATGGTAAGCCCTTTCATATCAGATAGGACATCGTGAATTTCTGTCTTGTAAAGACGGAGATATTTTAACGTGCCAGCTATTGCTTTTTCATCTATTCTATCAACGCCTCTTCCTTCCAAGTCAATTTCGATATAGATATCAGGAGCTGCAGCTAGGTAGATTGCATCTTTTACAGCGTGATTTAGCAAAAGCTCAAATTTACTGTTAGATACCTCGATATGCTGAGACAGCACATTCATAAATTCAATTAATGCCCGCCTAACTTCCATATCTCCGTAATTGAAGAATGGGCTTTCCAGTTTTTTGGTCTCTGCCTGCCAATAGCGAAAAAGAAGTTTCACTATGAAATAATTGACTTGCTTTGATGGAGTTACACCTAATATTTCCTTTCCGGTAATCATTTCTTTGTCAGCAGAAAAAAATGAAGATGTAACTTTCGATGCAAATTTTTGGCAGTAGCTGTCAATAAAATCTTCGTTTAGTTTCTTTTGCATGATTAATTAAAGAAGGTATGGCTATAATAACAGTGGATAACCTCCAAAGTAAAACTATTCATTGCAATGATAAAAGGGAAAAAATGCTAGATGTTTTACTAACTGAAATAGATTGGATGCATGCATGCGGTGGAAAAGGGAGATGTACTACCTGTAAGGCACAAATTTTGGAAGGAAATGAACATCTTACTGCACTAACAGAGGTTGAAGAGAAGTACTTAAAACTGAAGAAATTGCAGAAAGACGAACGGTTGACCTGTCAGGTGAGGTTGAGGGGAGACGTTAAAATCTCAGCACCACAAGAGCATCAATTGCCACACTTAAATTATTCAAACTAGATGTTTTTGGAGCCACATATTGGCAATGGATCATTTCGGGGAGGGTGGGTTAAAGTGGTGTGCGGTGCTATGTTTATGACAAAACAGAAGACCTTATCCACAGACTTAATAGGGCGTTAATAGCTGGTCAGCCAGTGGAGGTCTTCGATCCAATTAGTGGAACAAGATATGATGGAAAGAAAAGTGTATACGGATTTGATTGCAAAAATACCTTACCAAAGTTCATGCGGTGTGTATGAACTTCGGTAATGTTGCTTCTTACGTTCATAGACGTATTAAATCCAAGCGAAGAAAGTTTTAGGAGAAAAAAATATTTATGGAGCTTTGTGAAGAAATTGTTTTTTTGAAGTATTGGATCGGAGGCAGTTTACTTTTCGTCTCAATTCTGACTGGTGCTCAGAACATACCCGTAGGCACGTGGCGTACTCATTTTAGCTATACGCATGCTAAAATCTTAGAAAGAACTTCGGATAAGATTTTTTGTGCTACAGAGAATGGACTTTTTTCAATTAGTTTACCTGACGGTTCGATAAGGAAATTGTCAAAAATTGATGGACTTTCGGACGCGGGAGTTTCGGCTATGAAGTACGATCCTGCAATTGGTGTATTAGTTATTGGATACAGATCGGGTCTGATTGACTTCATTTTTGATGATAGGGTTGAAAGTGTCGTTGAGATAGCAAATTCTAACTTGGAAGGAAGTAAACAAATAAATGATGTTGCATTTTCAGGGGTAGCAACTCTCATAGCTACCAACTTGGGAATTGTTCTCTTCAACACTTCAGAAACTGAGATCAGGGAAAATTTTGTTCAGATTGGAGAAAATGGGATTAAAGTACAGATTTCAGAAATAGAATTGTTGGGAGACGTTGTTTTTGCAAAGTCGGAAGTTGGAATTCAGAGGGGAAATTTGTCGGACAATTTACTGGACTTTACCAATTGGACTCATTTTCCGGCAACTTCCAACCTGAAAAGCCTTACGGTTGTTGGAAATGAAATCTATGCACTCAATGGATCGGATTTGTATCAATTTATAAGTACCACATGGAGTGATACGGGAATTGACCTCCCTACAGAATCCATCAATATTTTCTCTTTGGAAGAAAAATTACTTGCTGCTTCAGGTCAATCTATTTTCGAATTTTCTGGGACTAACTTTGAACCTGCTACTTCAATTGAAGCCATCAG
The DNA here is from genome assembly GCA_965261215.1 of Ekhidna sp. GTDB lineage: Bacteria > Bacteroidota > Bacteroidia > Cytophagales > Cyclobacteriaceae > Ekhidna. The sequence continues at coordinate 3,580,401 of CBDHDT010000193.1, read as the reverse complement.
GGTAAATGATATTGAATTGGTGGACGGAGCATATTGGCTTGCTGATGAAACGTTGGGATTGATAACTGAACATGGAGAATCAGTTTCGCCTAGCGGACCCATGTCTGATAAGTATTCAAGAATAAAGGTTGTCAACAACATAATGTATGGCTTTCATGCTCCATCAGCAGCGTCATACGATGGGTCAGAAAAAATGACTGGATACTCTAAGTTTGAGGATGGCGTGTGGACCGTTGAGGATATTTCTAATTTTCAAAATGTGTCTGATGTGAGTCGTTTTCAAACTCACTTATTTTTCGGATCAATTGGAGATGGAATCTATGACCAAGCACGTGATGTGATTTTAAAAGACATTCCTCAAAGCAATCCTGAGCCTGACACCATCATAACATCTCTTGAGGCTAAAGAAAACCTATGGGTTTCTTCTTTTTCGGCAAAAAACCCAATTCATGTATTTGACAATGAAAATTGGACATCATTTACCTTGGGCGAAGTGTTGGGCAACGAGTTTTTGGATTTTTCTGTTTCTGAGGCGGGCGTACTCTGGGCAAGAGGATCCGATCAATCTATTACTGTGTTTAACCCAGAAGAAAACAGGACCCAGCATATTTTTACAGCAAAGGAACTCCTTGGGGTTACACACAATCTTAAGATAAGTGTTGAAGATATTGAGATAAGTGTTGAAGATAATGCATGGATAGCTACTTCCAGCGGTCCAGCAACCTATGCTGATGCCTCTTTTGTTTTTGACAATAGCCAAGTGATACTCCCCTCTTTCGAAAATAGGAAACTTTTTGAAAATGAAAATATTAACTCTATTGAGACCGATGGAGGCAATCGTGTATGGTTTGGGACAGACAGAGGTCTTTGGCTTTTTGAGGAAAATATATCAGAGCTAATCTCTCTATTCAATTTTTCCAGTAGCCCTATTCCTTCGGATCAAATTTTAGATATGACCTACAATGGAGTCAACGGAGAATTGTTTGTCCTGACAGATAAAGGACTCGTCTCATTTAGAAGTGCTTCTTCCATCGGAACCCGGGGACATAAAAATGTAACTATTTTCCCTAATCCTGTGAGACCAGGCTATCAAGGGTTAGTAGGAGTTGAGGGATTAGCAAGAAATGCCTCGGTTAAGATTACGGACATACACGGGAATCTGGTACAGCAATTTCAGTCAAATGGAGGGTCCATAGCATGGAACTTGAGAAATATCAGTAATACAGAGGTGGTTACGGGTATTTACTTGATTTTTAGCTCGACACCCGATGGAGAAGAAACGTATGTAGGAAAAATAGCTGTTGTGCGCTAATGCTGGTTAAGACGAATGGCATCGTACTTAATTATATCAAATATGGCGATAGTAGCATCATCGTAAAAATTTTCACAGAAGAACTTGGATACGGGTCTTTCATTGTTAACGCTATCAGGAGTCAGAAATCAAAAAAAAGTATTGGTCATTTCCAGCCCTTTTCTATTTTGGAATTGATTCTCTATGTGAAGGAATCAAGAGAATTGCAACGGATTTCAGATGTTAAGAATCATTACCCTCTTTATCAAATTCATCAGGACTTTACCAAAAGTGCCATAACTCTTTTTCTCACGGAGGTATTAACCAAACTACTGCAGCCTGAGCAGTCTCCCAACTTGGAACTCTATTCTTTTATCTCGAAATCAATTGAGAAGTTTGATAGCCTTGACGATGGAGTTGAAAATTTTCATTTACAATTCTTGCTAAAAGCGGCCTGCCACCTAGGGTTTGCGATTGATAAATTTGACATCTTGTTTACTTCTATTGATAAACTGGTTCCTCATGATAAGAATGAGCATATATGGGATACATTAATTCAAAAACCGTATGGGCAGTCTATGGAATTGAACAGGAATATAAGGAATCAGGTACTCGATGTTTTAATGAATTACTATCATCATCATGCCAACCTGCCAAAGCTAAAATCACTTTCTGTGTTAAGAAGTATACTCCATTGAATAGGAATTTTTTGATTTATTCTTAAATTGGGATTCAAAGACCATCCGTCTATGTCAGAACTAGTATTCGAAGAAATCCCCTCTCTTGACCTTGTTGATTTTGCTTCAGGTTCTGAATCTAAAAAGAACGCTTCCGTAAAGCAATTAGGAGAGGCGTATACCCATAGTGGTGTGGTGTCGGGTGGGAATCAGGGCTTATCTGGCGCATTGGCAGAAAGATTTTATACTTCTGTTCAGATTTTTTTAACTTCACAGGATGGTCGGTCCCCCAAAAGGACTAATACATACGTCTCGTTTTTCAGTTTTATTTTTTATGCATCCTGTTTCAGAGGTGGACCTTACCTGTTTAGACAGTTGTATGCATAACGAACACCTCAAAGGTTTTGAAGACATTTCGGTGGGAGAATTTTTAGATAAACGATGTAAGGAAATTGGGTTGAAGGTATAATGACGATCCGCAGAGTCAGAAATATTATTTTTTTGAAGGACGTAGCTATTTTATCTGTGACGGCTTTTGGAGGTCCGCAGGGTCATTTTGCCATGTTTCTTGACATGATGGTTAAAAAAAGGGCATACCTAAGTGAAGATGACTTGATTGAGTTATTTGCCCTTTGCCAAGTACTTCCAGGACCTACTTCTACTCAAACTATAACCGCATTGGGATTTAAAATTGGAGGTCCAAATCTTGCTTATTTAACACTGCTCGTCTGGATGCTTCCAGCCGTTTCAATTATGACCATTGCTGGAATTATTGTCAATACCAATATTGACCTTGGTTTTATGAGGTTCATACTTCCGATGGTCGTGGGAATTGTTGCGTTTTCGGCTTATCGTATTGCCACGAAAGTGGTCACAAGCAAACTAGGGTTTGTGCTTATGATTGTTTCTGCAATTGCTTCTTACGTACTAAAGTCGCCTTTTGTGTTTCCCTCCTTAATCATTTTAGGTGGGTTGATCACTACTATTAATTATAAAAAACAGCCCGTTGAGGAGAAAGAGAGGATCAGGATTCAATGGTCTAATTTATTACTTTGGATAACTGTACTTATCGTGGCTGCGGGGTTGGGCGGAATCACACAGTACTTGCCAATAAAAATATTTGAAAACTTCTATCGAAATGGAAGCCTGATTTTTGGTGGAGGGCAGGTGCTTGTACCCTTGTTATACACAGAATTTGTTGAGTTTAAAGAATACTTGACTTCAGAGCAATTCATCTCGGGATATGGATTTGTACAGGCTATTCCTGGTCCCGTATTTTCTTTTTCCGCTTATGTTGGGGGTCTTAGCATGAGTAATTTTGGAATTGGGGGACAAATTTTGGGAGCGATGCTGGCGGCTACAGGTATTTTCCTTCCCGGCACCTTCCTAATCTTTTTTATCATAAGGTTTTGGGAACAATTAAAGAAATACAGAATTATAAAAGCGTCTCTTGAGGGAGTAAATGCTGTAAGCTCAGGAATGGTGATTGCAGCTACTTTTTTAATCCTTGCTCCAATGGAACAAAACATCCTGAACTACCTACTAATAATTGGCACGATAGGGACGTTGAAATGTACTGCAATACCAACTCCTTTTATAATAATAGGAGGGCTGATCTTAGGGGTGGTGATAACATAACCCCCCTTGGGTAGTTTAATGCCAACTTGACCCTACGATATGACATAAAATAACTTAAATTAGTTGCTTACATCAGACAAAAAATTTCGTGAACACAAAAAAGCCCCGCACAGCAAACCCCAGTGAATATGATAAAACACGAGGAGTTGAGTACGGGACTAACACTATTATAAAAACCTACTACAATACCACACAAATAACTCAAATTAGTTGCTTACATCAGGCAAAAAATATAGAACCCCACTAACAACCAGATATTTCCCCGTGAATACAAGGCACTCCCACACGAAAAACCCGCAGTGCATAAGAAAAAAAACAGGCTTAAAAAAAATAGCAAAATAAACTTGCAGACATCCCGCTAATTACCTAGACTTGTACTTTCGTGGACCAATAAAATAGCAAGTACTATGAATTTTATGCCTCTCACTAACAAAAAAACAAATGCCATAGTAGCGAAATGGTATATCTCTACCCCACCCGGCCCCACCCGCCCGCCCCCTCACAGCGTGTAAAGCTCGTAGGGACCTTAAAAACCTAATCTCTCTAGTCTCCCTCTTGGTACTCCCTGCGCTCGCTTATGCACAAAACAATGCAACAAACCACTTTGTGCTAAAAATAACAACCACCGCCGGTACTAACGCCAACGACAAGTCCTTTACCTTCTACACGCAGGATACAAATTATGACATAGACTGGGACAATGACCAAACGTTTGAAAGTGAAGATACAGGAGTGTCTGGAAACCAGTCTCATACCTTCTCCAAAGCAGGAGAACACACCATCAGGTTTAGAAACCTCAATGATGTCTACATCAATGGTCATCCCCATAATCTGAGGGCAGACGCAACAAAATACACCTCAATAGAGCAGTGGGGTACTTCTGTCTGGAATGCAGATATGTCTAGTGCTTTTTGGGGAGCAAGTAACCTGACCATGAACCCAAGCGCAGGTACTCCTAACATGAGTGCTGTGACGAATATGGCTTATATGTTCTTTGGAGCCTTTTCCTTCAACGGTGACATAGGCGGGTGGAATACAGCAAAGGTGACGAATATGCTTGCTATGTTCTCTGGAGCCTCTTCCTTTAACCAAGACATCAGCGGGTGGAATACCTCAACGGTGACCGATATGCGAAATATGTTCGAAGGAGCCACTGCCTTTAACCAAGACATAGGAAACTGGAATACAGCACAGGTGATGGATATGGGTCAGATGTTCTTGTTCGCCCCTTCCTTTAACCAAGACATAGGAAACTGGAATACAGCACAGGTGAGGGGTATGGGAAGTATGTTCTTAGGTGTCACACTTTCACCTACAAACTACGATGCGCTGTTGGTGGGCTGGGATGCGCAAACCCTTCAAACGGGAATCACTTTCCATGGAGGAGCTTCTAAATATAGCTCAGATGCAGCACACACCGCTAGGGAAAATATGACGGCTACTACAGCAAATGGTGGAGATAACTGGACCATTACGGATGACGGACGAGTACAGGCTAGCGATGCACCCACAGCCATATTTCTTTCTTCCACTAGCATTGCAGAAAATGCTGTAGCTAATGCCGTGGTGGGTGTGGTATCCACAAACGGGGGAGCTGGTAGCTACACCTATGCCTTGGTAGCAGGCGCAGGAGATACTGACAACAGTAGTTTCAGGATTTCAGGCACTGCACTACAGCTTATCGCTTCCGCTGATTATGAAACAAAATCTACCTATGCCGTCAGGCTAGCAGTGGACGGAGTAACGCCAGCGGTTGCAAAACAATTCACCATCACGGTGACGGATGTGGCGAATGAAGGTGGTGGAGGTGGCACTCCAACAGACCACTTTGTACTACAAATAACAACCACCGCTGGCACTAACGCTAGCGACAAGTCCTTTACCTTCTACACACAGGATACAAATTATGACATTGACTGGGACAATGACCGAACGTTTGAAAGTGTAGATATAGGAGTTGCTGGAAACCAGTCTCATACCTTCCCCACAGCAGGAACACACACCATCAGGTTTAGAAACCTGAATCATATCTATTCCGGAAACAAGAGTACCTCCATAGAGCAATGGGGTACCGCTGTATGGAATGCGGATATGAGTCATGCTTTTTTTGGAGCAAGTAACCTGACCATGAACCCAAATGCAGGTACTCCAAACATGAGTCTTGTGACGGATATGCAAGGTATGTTCGACGACGCCACCTCCTTTAACGGTGACATAGGCGGGTGGAATACAGCACAGGTGACGGATATGCAAGGTATGTTCGACGACGCCACCTCCTTTAACGGTGACATAGGAAACTGGAATACCGCATCAGTGACTAATATGTTCAGGATGTTCTCTGGTGCCACTGCATTTAACCAGGACATAAGCAGGTGGAATACAGCAAAGGTGACGTATATGAGTTTTATGTTCGGTGGTAAGTTCAGCGGTGAGACCGTTGTCCCCATTCCCTTTAATCAGGACATAGGCGGATGGAATACAGCATCGGTGACGGATATGAGTTATATGTTCTGGGGAGCCACTGCCTTTAATCAGGATATAAGCGGGTGGAATACCGAAAAGGTGACACGTATGAACGAGATGTTCGCTGGAGCCACTTCCTTTGACCAGAATATAGGCGGGTGGAATACCGAAAAGGTGACGAATGTGCGAAGTATGTTCGATGGAGCCACTGCCTTTAACCAAGACATAGGCGAGTGGAATACAGCAAAGGTGACGAATATGCTTGCTATGTTCTCTGGTGCCACTTCCTTTAATCAAGACATAGGAAACTGGAATACAGCACAGGTGACGTATATGCCTTATATGTTCTCTGGTGCCACTTCCTTTAACCAAGACATAGGAAACTGGAATACAGCACAGGTGAATTCTATGGAACGTATGTTCAGCGGAGCCACTGCCTTTAACCAAGACATAGGAAACTGGAATACCGCACAGGTGACGAATATGGGAAGTATGTTCGATGGAGCCACTTCCTTTAACCAAGACATAGGAGATTGGAATGTAGAAGCGGTGCGACAATCTATGTATTCAGGTATGACTAATATGTTCTCTCGTGTTACACTTTCACCTACAAACTACGATGCGCTGTTGATAGGCTGGGATGCGCAAACCCTTCAAACGGGAATCACTTTCCATGGAGGAGCTTCTAAATATAGCTCCGATGCAGCACACACCGCTAGGGAAAATATGACGGCTACTACAGCAAATGGTGGAGATAACTGGACCATTACCGATGGCGGACGAGTACAGGCTGGTGATGCACCCACAGCCATATTTCTCTCTTCCACCAGCATCGCAGAAAATGCTGGACCTAATGCCGTGGTGGGTACGCTATCCACAAACGGAGGAGCGAGTAGCTACACCTATGCCTTGGTGGCAGGCGCAGGAGCTACAGACAACAGTAGTTTTAATATTTCAGGCACTGCACTACAGCTTACCGCTTCCGCTGATTATGAAACAAAATCTACCTATGCCATCAGGCTAAAAGTGAATGGGGTAACGCCAGAGGTTGCAAAACAATTCACCATCACGGTAACGGATGTGGTGAATGAAAATAACGCTCCTGTTTTTGCAGGAGGAGCTACCGTTGCAGTATTTTATCCAGAAAACGGCACCACGCCAGTAGCAACCGTCGTCGCCACCGATGCAGACGCAGGACAAACAGTTACTTTAGTGCTGTCGGGAGATGATGCGGGTCAGTTTTCCTTCACTCCCGAAGGCGAATTGACGTTCACTACCGCACCAGACTATGAGAATCCAGTAGATATGGGATCGGACAATGAATATGAAGTCATCGTCACGGCTACAGATGACGGCACACCCGAAATGAGTGCTACACAAACCCTCACCATTACGGTAACGGATGTGGTGAATGAAATTACCACCACGGAAACGGTAATTGATAATATACGGCGAATACCTTACTCAAGCCCAGGTGACAGTATAAGTAATTACCGCATTGTGGCGATTCCGTTTGCTGATCGTACGGTAACTAATACGTTTGAGGAATTGCTTCCTATTGATCCAACCAAATGGAGACTGGTCTCTTATGACAATCCGTCTCATTCTTATAATGATGTCACCGATGCGCTAGCTCCCGGTAACGGTTATTTCTTTATTTCCTTAGAGGCGGTTACACTCAAGATCGGTGGTCAAGGCATTCGTCTGACCGATGGGGCTATTGGGAGACCGATGGTTGCCGGGTTTAATTTGATTGGCAACCCGTTCACCAGTACGCTTAATTGGGATGAGGTAGTGACCTATAATATTCGACAAGGCAACATTCCCAAAGGCATAGCCACCAACTTGGTAACCTTTGATGGCACGTTTCAAGTTGATGCAAGGAGTACGCTTTCCGCTTATGAGGGCGCGTTCTTTCAGACCGACGGTGCGCTACCCAATTTTGTCATCCCCTTGTCCTCCGCCAGTATAGGCGGGAGGATCAATCACCCTACTGAAAGTAGACCTAAGGAGATAAACATTGACACGGACCAGTGGGAGTTGAACCTCTATTTGGACTCGGATGAGCTGGGTTACGACATTGGAGCCATTGGCTTCCATGCGGCAGCAACCGACGGGCGGGACAGGTATGATTTTCCTCACATACCACAGTTTGAAAAATATGTAAAAATCGACTTCGGCGAAGACAAGTCACGGGATATTAGGCCAGCAGCATCCTTCAAATCATGGGATTTTACCATTCCCAGTAACCTGGCAGACAAGTACTTTAGGCTGGGTTGGGATCGCCCGGTTTCCGACAAGTACACCGTCATGCTTTACGATAGTCAGGCAGGCAGTTTGTACGATTTAAAAGATAAAGCAGAAATAAATATTGCGAATGCTCCCGGAGCCGAGCACAGCTTGCTTTTTGGCACCCCGAAGGAAATCTATCAATGGCTGGGATCAAAACGCACCATATTGGTAAGTTTCTATCCCAATCCAGCCAGTGATGTACTGAACATCGAGATGGTCAGCCCCAAGGAGAGCGATACACGTATTTCGTTGGTTAGCCTTTCTGGTCGTACGGTTTATCGTTCCTCCCGACACCTCTCAATAGGCATTAATAAGATTGAACTAGCGGTGAATGAAGGTACTATTCCTAATGGAATCTATCTGTTACAGCTGGAAGGAGAAGGATTTAACATAACCTCTAAAGTTGTTAAGCAATGATGAAATCAACAGTAGTAAGTGTATTAGCACTTAGTGTTTTTGCGGTGAATGCCCAACAGTTTTCAGTCAGGACGACTCCGATTGCGCTGAATCTTGCACCCGATGCGCCCACGGTTACCTGGATCAGTCCTAAGGACGCTAATGTAGCAAGCAAAGAAAAGTCCATCATGTTAAAAATAAGGGTCGAAAGTGCTTCAAAAATTACATCAATTGTACTTCAGATCAATGATCAGGAAGTTCCCATGTCACGAGGCATTAATTTGGGAAGAAGAACAACTGCTCAAACACAGGACATTGAACAAGCAGTTGACCTGATACCGGGCATGAACAGGATTGTAATGAAGCTAACAAATGAAGAGGGAGGCGTGGCGGAAGTTAGCCGAAACATTGCCTACAATTTTCATATCTCGGGCAGACAAGACAGGGCACTGATCTTTGCGGTGAACGAGTATTCGGAATGGAACGATCTTTCCAACCCGATTTTTGATGCCAAGGCCATCGAAGAAGAACTCGACATGCACTATGGTTTTGAGACGGAGCTGGTACTCAATCCTACCAAGATCAACATCCTGGAGAAGATCAGGGAATATGCGGGTAAATCCTACGGGAAGAAAGACCAATTATTGATCTTTTTTGCAGGACACGGCAAATTTGACGAGGTTACACGCATGGGCTACCTCGCAGCTACAGATTCTAAAGTCCATGATTTAGTGGCTGAAAGCTATGTTTCTCATTCTGCCTACAGGGACTTTATTAACAACATTCCATGTGAACATACGCTGGTTATGATAGATGCGTGTTTTGGCGGAACCTTTGACCAGGTGTTAGCCCGTGCCAGCAGTAGGGGAGGCGATGCCACCTTCTTTGAATTGACAAGGTCAGAATTTATTGAACGCAAGTTGAAATTTACCACAAGAAAGTATTTGACCTCCGGCGGTAAGGTATATGTTCCCGATGGCCGACCTGGAGCTCATTCTCCCTTTGCACGGAAAGTATTGGAGGCATTAAGGAACTATGGAGGTAGCGACAAAGTACTTACATACACGGAGTTTTTGACTTACTTTGAGGCACTCAACCCGCAGCCACGTAGTGGAGAATTTGGTGCTAATGAGCCAGGTAGTGATTTTATTTTCGTCGCTAGGTAAGGGTGGTTTCATCTTATACCCATTTTGTAGTCAATTTGGTATAGCTACGGTTCTATTTTTTAACGAAATGCGAGCAAAAAAGAAACGCTTTATATGTGATATTTTGTAGTCAATTTGGTATTATACGTACGGAGCTAGGGAGCCGAGCGTTGATGAACAAATAGATACGCTGATTTTAACTAGTTCCGGCGTTAGCGATACTGCTGGCGTACTGGGTCTTAGCAAGAATACAGTGACCGCTCACTTAATCACGACCACGTGATACGCTTATATTTTTTGCCTAATTCAAAGAAAACATCACTCAATTTATTGATGCCTCATGTTATAATCCTTAAATTCAACTAATAAATGCAACTTTTAGACTTGAGTTTTTATCACTATTGCAAAACAGTAAAAAAGGGCAATTCCCTGTTTCACTGTTTTGCTGGTAAGGGTTAATTTGCCCCCTCACATCGTCAAAAATAAAGTTGCAAATGGCACATCTTACTACAGAACAGAGGTACACGATATCGTGTATGTTACAACAAGGAAAAAGTCAAAGTGAAATAGCTGCTAGCATAGCAAAAGATAAATCCGTTATTAGCAGAGAAATTGTGCGTAATAAAGATCAGAGGAGTGGTGTTTATAGGCATGATTTGGCTCATCGAGAGTATGCTCAACGTCAAAAAAAGAAACCCAAGAAAAAGCGATTCACCTTGCAAATTCAGTTCCATGTCGAGACCTTGCTAAAGGAAGATTATAGCCCCGAGCAAATTGTAGGCATCAGTATAAAAGAAGGGATAGACTGTGTTTCTCACGAGCGCATTTATCAGCATGTATGGAAAGACAAAAAACACTAGGGCGAGTTACCTACTCATCTCCGCAGAAAGGGCAGAAAGTATCGCAAAAGAGGGGCTACTAAAGATAGCAGGGGAATTATAAAAGACAGAGTAAGTATAGACCGCAGACCTTCGGTGGTAGAAGAAAGGTCAAGATTTGGAGATCTTGAAGTAGATTTGGTCATTGGAAAAAATCAGAAAGGAGCGATTGTAACTATCAACGACAGGGCGAGTGGCATGTTGAAAATGAAGAAAGTGGAAACCAAACAAGCCAGCGAAGTTGCTGATGCCATCAATGAATTATTGGAAGAATGGAGTCCGTTTCTTCACACCATCACTTCTGATAATGGAAAGGAATTTGCTTGGCATCAACAGGTAGCTAAAACGCTAAGCATTGACTATTATTTTGCCCATCCCTACCACTCGTGGGAAAGAGGGTCTAATGAAAATTTAAACGGGCTGATCAGACAATATATCCCTAAGAAATCAGACTTCTCTATGCTCAATGAGCAACAAATCAAAGACGTTGAAACCAAGATAAACAATCGACCTAGAAAAAGACATAAATATGAAATCCCTATATTTGTAATGAATCAATTATTGGTTAACCAGAAAGTTGCATTAATGACTTGAATTCAGCATCCAATTGGTATAACTCTTTCTAATTATCTGCGGGGGGATCTATTCCCAGTTTTTTCAATACAAGATCAGATACATTGTCTTCTTCTCTGGCATAGAGTAGCACATTGAACCCCGGTGATCCTGAACTGAATACATGCGTGTATCCATGTTCCTTTGCCACCTCCTCAATCACTATTCCAATTTTTTCATATGCTGGGCTGATCAATTTATCTCTTTTGTTAGCCATTGATGTTTGGGCTTGTTGCTCAAATTGTTGCATCTCTGTTTGCATGTTTTGCAACTCTGTTTCTTTGTCGATTCGAACTGCATCAATCATGCTGGCACCGTTCTCTTGGTAGTTTGCAGCCTTGTCCTGAAATTCCTGATACTTTGCCTGAAGTTGATTTTGAAGCTGGGTCTCATAAGCAGTAAGATCACTCTCTATTTGTTTTGCTTCTGGCATCAGGCTAAGGATATAATCTGCGTTGGTATAGCCGATCTTAAGTTGTGCCATCAGTCCAAGACAAACTGTTGTCAGAACTGCGCTAAGTAAAATTCTCGATTTCATATTCAAATTAGTTTTTGACCATTAGGTCTCATTTAAGGTTTGTGATTGTTCAAATAGTACGCTTAGTTATTTCTGGTAGCTTGATTTTCTGCCAACCCGAGGTCTTCTAATACAAAATCAGTATAATCATGGATAGGATCAGTATAAATCATTAACAGAGCACCTGATTTGTCGAATACAGTTTGTAGCCTGTTATTTTTTGCCACTCTTTCCACCGCTTCAAATACTTCGTCCTGAACAGGTTTTACCAATTCTTTCTTTTTGAGGAAATACAGCCCTTCAAAGCCAAAAATTTGTTGTTGATACTCTTTGACTTCTGCCCACTTTCTATCTATTTCAGCTATCCTGTCCTGCTTCATATTCTGTGTAAGTAAAACCTCCTCTGCCTGTAAAGCAACTTCCATACTCTGAACTTCTAGGTACATCTGCTGAACTTCCTCCTCCCATCCCTTTGCAAGTTTCTCTATCTCTGCTTGAGCTTCTTTGTATTCAGGCATTTTATTTAAAATATACTGGGCATCTATATACCCGAATTTTTGCGCAAAAGTAAGGGTAATGCTGAACAGGAGCAATGTGGTTGCCAAGCACTTTTTCATCTTTACCTAATTTGTTGACCAATAGAGAAGTGAAATTGTGGTCCTGCATTTTCAAAGGCACCCTGTACTCTATCAAAACCGTAAGCCCAATCAATCCCTAACAGACCAAACGCTGGCATAAAGATTCTAATGCCCACACCTGCGGATTTTTTTAAGACGTACGGATTAAAATCTGAAAAATCATCCCAATTATTACCTCCTTCAAAGAACCCTTGAGCGTAAACAGTTGCCGTAGGAGCCAGTGAAATGGGATATCTAAGCTCCATCACATATTTATTGAATATGATCCCACCTTCAATGTTGTTTTCAGTATCTACTGGTGTGATTGAGTTATTCGGATATCCTCTTAGTCCAACCACATCTGTTCCCAGCAAGAAGTCTTGCCCAGTTAATCCATCCCCTCCAAGCTGGAAACGCTCGAAAGGACCTACTCCAACATCTTTATCGTACGAGCCTATGTACCCGAAATGCGCTCGTGTAGCAAGTACTAATTTGCCTGTGAGTGTGAGGTAGTATTTAGAGTCAAAATTCCATTTATGATACTCCAGCCACTTAAATTTTGTTTCATTATCGGTAGTTTTTGGATCTATCTTTCTTCCAAAAAGTGAGTAGGGAGGAGTGAATGAGGCACTTAGGGAAATAGAAGATCCACTCCTAGGATACATTGGAGCATCAATAGAATTTCTGGCAAAGGTGGTATTTAATGTAAAACTATTGGCATCTCCAGTATCAAAACCTAACGAACGGCGACTAAACTGGAATAGCTCATATCTCTGATAGGAAAGCGAATTAATAACTGTAAAGAAATCATCGGGCCATTTAACTCTTCGTCCAAGGGATAGCGAAATTCCTGTTACTTTCAGAGATCCTAACGTAACGTCCCTCAACCTGTCAATTGATCTTTGTATAGACTTACTATAGCTAATTCCAAAAGAATTTGGCTTTCGCCCCCCCAGCCAAGGTTCGACAAAAGAAAAAGAATGGCTCTGGAAGTTTCTCCCGTTGGCTTGAAAACGGACTGAAAGGCTTTGCCCGTCTCCAACTGGTAACCCTCTCCAGTGTTCTGTATTAAAAATGTTCCTTATCGAAAAGTTATTGAACGTTACTCCAAAGGTCCCGACAAAGCCAAAAGTTCCACCCCATCCGCCAGAGAGTTCAATTTTATCATTCGACTTTTCTGCTAATTGCCACTCAATATCTACGGTTTCGCTTACTGGATCAGGGATCGGGACTGGATTTATTTGCTCAGGATCAAAAAAACCTAACTGTGCTAATTCTCTTTGCGTTCTGATCAATTCAGCTCTACTGAATTGATCACCAGGCATGGTACGCAATTGCCTCAAGATCACATGATCATTGGTTTTATCATTCCCACTAATGGTGACTTTGTCTATGGAGGCCTGAGCACCTTCAAATATCCGCATTTCTAGGTCTATTGAATCTTCGTAGATTTCCACCTCAACAGGATTAATACTAAAGAATAGATACCCATCATCCATATAAAGAGAACTGATATCGGCTCCTGCTGGGTTGAAGTTGAGTTTTTTGTTAACCAAATCTAGGTCATAGACATCTCCTTTTTGAATTCCAAGTACCGCTGAAAGCTGCTGGCTGTTGTAGATATAATTTCCTGTCCATTCGATATGTCGGAAGTAGTATTTTTTACCAGGATTTACTTTCACATCAATATTCATGTACTTGTTATTGACTACGTAAGTGGTGTCTGAAATGATTTCTGCATCTCGGTATCCTTTCGAGTTATAAAAATCAATCAAGAGTCCTTTGTCCTCTTCATAATCTGAAGCGATGAATTTTGAAGATTTAAAGAAGTTTAAATTGACTTGTCTTGCCAAGTATTCTCTGAAATTTTCCTTAGAGACATCTTTAGAAGTCTTAACAAAATCTACAAGGTTGGGTGGCCAAGCCAATTTCACACCTTTCTCAATTAAATGTGTAGGTAAAGAGAACTTTAATGTCATTCCAGTACTCTTAAACTTTTTTCTCAGTTTAGACGACGTAAAATTTTGATTCCCCTCAAATTGAATATTTCTAATCTTGACTTTTTGACCTCTAGCTACCTTAATTTTCATGTAGACACTATTTTTTAACACGGTGTCTAATTGTTGAACTGCATTCACCTCCGCATTTAAGTATCCTTTACTTTCAAGGTATCTTGTTACGGTCAACTCCGTGTTTTTAATAAGGACATCTGTTAGTATTCTACCTCTTACTAGGTCTATTTTATCTTCTAGCTCACCTTTCTGGGTTTTGTTTACTCCGTATATTTCATATCGAGTGAGCCTAGGTCTTTCCGTTAGTTCAATGACTAACCAGATTTTATCATCTTCTACTTTTGAAGCAAAAATTGAAACATTTCCGATAATCCCTTGCTTCCACAGCTTTTTAATAGCGATGGATACTTCATCTCCTGGTACTTTGATTTTATCCCCTACTCTTAATCCAGACAATGAAATAAGAGCATTGTTGTCCAGAAATTGAACTCCACGAACTTCAATGTTGGCAATTTCATATTCTTTAGGACTTGAATAGTTGATGGATACATCGTTATTGCTTGTTTTGTTGTCTCTTCCAAACACGATTTGACCAAAAGAATCTATGCCAACAAAAAACGCTACTACAAAAACTAATTGCTTCATGCTCTTACTTTCAACTGTTCGCTGGTTTTTCCAAATCTACGCTCCCTTCCTTGAAAGGATTCGATGGCTTGGTACAAATCCTTCTTTCGAAAATCAGGCCAAAGTATATCTGTAAAATAGAACTCTGTATAGGCTGATTGCCACAATAAAAAATTACTGATCCTCTTCTCTCCACTTGTTCTAATCAGAAGTTCTGGATCAGGAACTGCTGAGGTGGATAAATATTTTTCGAAGGAATCAATAGTTATACTTTTTTCTTCATTCGCCACCAGCGATTTTACTGCATTCAGAATATCCCACCTGCCACTGTAGTTTAATGCGAGGATCAATTCCATCCCTGTATGATTCTGAGTCAGGCTGATCGCCTGTTCCAGACTTTGTCTTGCTTTAGCTGGCAACGCGTCTCTGTTTCCAATTGAAGACAATTTGATATTTTTTTCCACTAAAGTTGAAAGCTCATCTTTGATCGTATGTACAAGGAGTGTCATCAGTCCGTCAACTTCTAGCCTGGGTCGGTCCCAGTTTTCTGTTGAAAATGCATAAAGTGTGAGATACGGGATCCCCAGTTCAGCGCACCCTTCTGTAGTCTCTCTCACTGCCTGGATCGCATTTTTATGCCCAAAAAGCCTTTTCACACCCTGCTTTTGTGCCCACCTGCCACTTCCATCCATTATTACGGCAATATGCTTGGGTAAATCGTTCAAATCAATATGATGCGGTGTAACAGAATTTATTTTAAAAAGGACACAAAAGTGATGTTTTTTCTAGTCAATATGAATGAAAATTAGGAAATTAACTTCCTTTAACGTGAAAATAAAGAGTTGTTGGGAACATATGGGAAAGGGCATGGAATGTTGAATAGTATGATACTGAACGAAATACCGGTAAAAAAATACCAGTCATCGTCTTTCGGATTACCATATTGGTAGTCTTTAATTGTCTGATCTCCATCGGAGATGCCATCCAATAGGTCAAAAAAAGTTTTTCTTGCGCCCGCTTCAAATCCGATACTGTATTTTTTTGCTATTAAATGTTTAACGCCAATGCCAACTGGGAGAACAGGTTGAATTTTTCCTGTGTTGCTATGAACAGGAACATCACCTAAGCTGACTACTCCGAATCCACCAAAGATGTAAGGCGACCAGTTCACAAGAGATTTTTCACTTTTAAAATCTAAAAAATGATATTCAAGGACTGAAGATAGTTCCAAGATAGAATTGTTGAAAGAATGATCTCTTTCAATTGCAAATGCGTCAATCGGGGTCTCTGATCCTTTTACTGATCCTGCAGTGAGTCCCAGACGGAGCGTAACTATCTCCGAAAAATTTATTCTATAAAATGCCACACCACCCAACGATGATGTATGGAAATCAAAACCCCTTACCAAATCTCCAGAATAATTCACAATACCAAGCCCGCCACCAAATTCCATGAACTGTGACTGGGCATTAAACCCGATAGATGCAAGAACTATTACGAGGAGTTTTTTCAAATCTATTGGAACTTGGGGTCTATGTTTGGTGTCGGAAACAATAAATACGTTACCTTAAGCTGGGTGACAAATATTAAGTCGTTACTATCAGGGTTCCCCCTAGTAACACCGTCGCTTCCTGCTCCAATATTTGTTGCATAAAAGAAATCGTGTGTTCCATTCCCTCTCGCGATATTGATATTGGCTAGGTCACGGACCTTCCCCGTTGAGGATATTGGTACGGCACTTTTATCTGACAAAATTCTTGCGACATCATCGTCAAAACGATTTAGTCCTACATAATTTGTGCTTACGTCATCTATATAGTCGGTGAATAAGTACCTGACTCCAAATTCTATTCCTACGTTGAAATCTGACCCAGGAACTCTTAGCGTTGCTCCGACAGATATAGGTATCGAAAATCCGAAATTACTATATGGTTGCACAATTCCTAGGTTTTGTCCTTCTGTGCCTAGTGGTCTGAGCTTTACCCACTCACCAGCTTGAGGGGCTGCAACTGCTCCAGTTTTGTCCTTTTGATAGTCAGCATCAGGCACAAGCCCCATAGGCTCGTGTAAATAAACAACTCCCCCCACGAATATAAAAGCGTTTATTCCGAGCCTTTCATCGATGCCTCCATGGTTGGGAAGAAGGGATATTTCCAAGCCAACTTGAAGTTCTTTTATATCGTTTCTGAAACTTAGATTTCTTGTATATCGGGCTGAAGATGTTTCGTCTGTGGGGTCGGAAGAAAAATCATCTCCAAAAATCCTATACCAGTTCAATCCTCCTCTAATAGCAAGGGAGTGGTGAAACTTATAGCCCCCATGAAACCCAAAACCAGGTCTTGTAAAAGAAATATCTGTACTGGCGTTCTTGTTTACAGGGGCTAAATCTCCGGAATAATTTCCCGTATTGATATTTGCTCCTATAAAATAATAGGGTTTAAATCCTTCCCTGTTATAGGGTTTAAATCCACCCTTATACTGGGGTGTAGCCCCACCTTCCCATTTGGATATTTTTTTACTGAGTTTTGTTCTCCTTTTCTGCGCATTAGTATCATCTGCTATCCCTAGCATGATAATAGAAAGCAGGATTACAATTGAGGTTCTCATCTTCATGACTACAGCCACCTAGGGTGGCAAAGATAGGGCTTTGATCGTAATGGACCTACAAAAAAGGCATTTTCTCACTTTCATGAAGGGAAAATTGATCATTCTGACCTTTATTTTGATTGAAGATCATGCTTTAGTTCCTTTTATCAAAGCCCCAGCCCAGCTTGTTTCTAATGGTATCTGGAAAGCTAATTCCTTTGATTCGAATGATTTTAGCTTTGAATGGAGCTTTGTTAATTTTTATGTCTACATTACTTTCAATGGTTTCTGACCTCGAGTCCAGTGAAATCAAAAAACTCCTGTTTTGTGTCTCTATCTCAAATGTGAGTTCCGAATCATCAGACACAATTAGTGGTCTTACATTCAGGTTGTGAGGACTTACTGGAGTAATAACGAAATCCTTAGCGTCTGGCATCATTAACGGACCTCCGCAACTTAGGGAGTAACCTGTAGAGCCCGTCGGGGTTGAAACCATCAATCCGTCTGCCCAATACGTGTTCAAGTACTCGCCATTGATGAAACATTTTACCATAATCATAGAGGAGGTATCTTTTCTCAAAATAGCGCATTCATTCAGAGCAAATGATTTTCCTTCAAAAAGATCCATGTTAGATTTTAAAGAGAGTAAAGACCTTTCTTCTATCTCATAATTTCCTGTGAAAAGAAGGAATAGTGATTCTTTAATGAATTCTTTGGCTATTGAAGCAAGAAAGCCAAGACGACCCATATTGATACCTAGGACGGGAATCTTCTGCTCCCCAACGATCAAGAGAGATTCCAGAAATGTGCCATCTCCTCCTAGACTAAAAAGAGCGTCAAATTCCGAGGAAAGTTCTTCTACTATTTGAACTTTATTTGGAATAATATCTTTGTTTCTTTCAAAAAACAACTTCGAAAAGAAAATATCACAATCTTGCCTAGTGAGACGATCAATTATTTGACCGACATACTTTTTTGAATTTTCCTGAATGGATAAGCCATGAAGAGCAATTTTCTTCATGTTACGTATTAAGGTATTTCATTAATAATCCAAATCTCTCTTCTTCATCAAACGATTTATCTTCTGTGTTAAAAGACGAAATAACCTGATATCCACTTTTACTCAGCCCTGTTGAAATTTGATTCACTTCCTGATGATTGATTCTCAAGACAAGTTCAATTTGAGATTGGTCGTTGTCGTGTGGTCTGACATTGGTCCCAAGAACAATAGCTCCATTCATCTCTACAATTCTGGAAATTTCGGACAGGGAATAATCATTTAATGAAGTTTGAATAATAATAATAGCTCCGCTTGAGTTCACAATGGCAGTTTTGGAAAACTCATTTAGAATATCTGTCTTTAACACCACGCCCTTAAATTCTTCATCGTCAACCACTGCAACAAGATCCATGTTGTTATCAGTTTGGACCTTCCAAATATCATAATAATGTCTCCATGGAGCCACCACACATGATCGTCCTACCAACGGATATTCGCCAATTTCCGAATGCATGATGTCTGAATCGTATAGCACGTCTTCTGAAATAAATCCCAATAATTTAGTATTACCTATTACAGGAAGTTCTTTCACCCTAAACGCATCCATCCATTGTTTTGCCCTTGCGATGTCATCGTGAGGCTTAAGTGGAGGAAGCATGTAGTTTATCAGTTCTTCTGCAATCATGGTACAACTTCATTTTTCTTCTGTGTCTATTAAGTCCTTATGCAGAAATAAGTGCTGCCAGACCTATTGAATCAAGCGTGTCAGCATCGTGTTCTTATCGTTTGGCAGACTTTCCATCGAATCGATCAACTCCCTAATAAAAGGAAGTAATGTACTCAACCATTCAAATATTTTAGGTCCAACGTCCACAATATATGGGAAAATGATAGCGTCATCCATATATTCTGTCACAATATCCAGCCCTACAGAATCAAGGACCCAGAAAACGATGCTCACAATAAATGCGAACTTAAACGATCCGACCAAGGCTCCAAAAAGATTATCCAGTATGCCTAAAAAAGTGATATGAACGAAACTCTTGATTGCCTTAGCTCCAACCTTAATTGTAATGGTCAGTAAAAGGAACAATAGTATGAAAGTGATAATTGCGCCCATTTCAAAAAAACTACCTGAACTAAAAAGACTACGCGAAATGGGAATAGTTAGCTTCAGTGCAAGAAATAATCCTAAAAAGAAAGCCAGCAAGGAAAAAATTTCCACAATGAAGCCCTGTTGGTAACCTTTAATTGCCCCTAACCCTAGTAACAGTAAGACGATAATGTCAAATATGTTCAATCTGCTAAGAGTTTTCTTGCCAGTGAAGATATAAGTTTTCCGTCTGCTTTTCCAGCTAATTTTTTGGTCGCTATTCCCATTACTTTCCCCATATCCTTCGGACCATTGGCTTCAATTTCTCTAATAACATCCTTTACTTCGTTCTCTACTTCTTCCTCAGAAAGTTGCTTTGGTAAAAAACCTTCGATAACCTCAAGTTCGTATTTTTCGATCGCGGTCAAGTCCTCTCTCCCCTGTTGCTCAAAAACTTCTATGGAATCTTTCCGCTGCTTTGCCGCTTTGGTTAAAAGTTTCAGTTCAGCTTCTGTACTCAAAGTCCCATCACTCCCTTTTTCAGTTTCCACCAGTAGAATCATTGATTTGATAGCCCTTAAGGCTCTCAATCTGTCTTTGTCTTTGTTGAGCATGGCTTGTTTGATAGCTTGCTCAATGGTTGTTTTTAAATTCATGATTATTCTTATTTGAAATGAACATTATTGCGAATAAAAACATTCTCTCGTTATGACCAAACTTAGTGTAAACATCAATAAGATCGCAACACTCAGAAATGCCCGTGGAGGTAGCAACCCTGATGTTGCTCAGGTAGCTAAGGATTGTGAGCGATTCGGAGCTCAGGGAATTACCGTTCATCCAAGACCTGATGAGCGTCACATTACCAGGAAAGACGTTTATACCCTTAAAGACATCGTCACTACAGAATTCAACATTGAAGGGTATCCAGATGAACGTTTTTTAAAGATTATTGAGGAGGTCAGACCAACCCAAGTCACACTGGTACCCGATCCGCCTAATGTATTGACATCCAATGCAGGGTGGAACACAATTAAGAATGAGGATTTTCTTATAAGAATCATTGCTCAGATAAAGAATTTAGGTGTTCGGACATCCATCTTCATTGAGCCAGATGAACAAATGATGGATGGAGCCAAAACATGTGAAACGGATCGAGTGGAATTGTATACCGAAATGTATGCCTCCGCTTATGCAACAGGTGAGAATAAAACTGTTTCCATGTACAAACAAGCTGCTGATTATGCAAATCAACTGGAGTTGGGAATAAATGCAGGGCATGATCTGGACTTAAATAACCTTAAATGCCTTAAACAAACTATTCCGTATCTAAAGGAAGTTTCGATAGGTCACGCTTTGGTTTGCGATGCTATTTATTTTGGTCTGGAAAACACCATTCAAATGTACTTACGAAAGTTAGATTTGAATATTGCATAATTTTGAGAAAGAGCTATGGGACACTAATTTTTTAGGGCATCTTTAAGTAGTCAGCCCTTAAAAACTCATTTTCAATGGAGTTTGTATTCTACTTTGATGGCAAGTGGTTAATTCAACTAGACGCCTCAGATTTACTACCCATTTTGTATAGAGCCAAAGAGCATTTACTCTTAGTTTTTTCATCAACTTCTTGTAGTTAAACCCACAGGCAGACATGATGAAGTTTATTTCATCTCCTGTTTTCCCTTTTAGGTAATTGATAGCTGCTCGATGATCTTGCTTCAAGTGTCCGATGATTGGCTCTATGGCTGCTCTACGTCTACAGTGCTTTCGTTTTCTCTGTTTTTGATAGGTATTGTCTCTTTGTAATGGTTTGGATGGTCGAATGATGGAGGTGTTTTCAACTGTGTTAGTCCCTTTCTAACCCCTATCTACTGTGGCGGTTTTCGGGTAGTTACCAGTCAGTAGTTGTGTTTGCTTCAATACAGCATCTAGCGTATGTCCATCATAAATATTCTCTTCAAAACTCATCGCTCCTACGATGATACCCGTATTTTGTGTCAATACTACTGATGCCTTACAGCCCTATTCATATTTCTTATGTGCCTTTCCTTTTGCGATGCAATACACATCAGGTTCATGTAAACTGTAAATTTCATTCTTACTGCACTTCTCTTGTGTAAGTACTCGTTTGAACAGTGCCAGTGTTACTTCTTTTTGCTGATGTGGTAATTTCCTGTCTAATTCTCTGACTAACCGACCAGCAATGGTTTTGAGTTTTCGCTTCGTTGCATTTGCTTTCTTCCTTCTTTTAGGGTGAGTCCCATTGTAGGTGTCTCTGACAAGGTTTTTGGTTGTCCTAACGTAGCTGCGTCGTAGGTTAATCCCTTCTTTCTTGGCTATAGAAATACAGCTGTCAACAATCTTTTTATGAAGTTTTGCATCTGTGGGATAGGTGATGCTCTTTTCCTGGACAGTAGTATCTAGTCGTTCCTTAAAAACTCATTTTCAATGGAGATTGTATTCTACTTTGATGGAAAGAGGTTACTTCAACTAGACGCCTCAGGTTTACTACCCATTTTGTATAGAGCCAAAGAGCATTTACTCTTAGTTTTTTCATCAACTTCTTGTAGTTAAACCCACAGGCTGCCATGATGAAGTTTATTTTATCTCCTGTTTTCCCTTTTAGGTAATTGCTAGCTACTCGATGATCTTGCTTGAAGTGTCCGATGATTGGCTCTATGGCTGCTCTACGTCTACAGTGCTTTCGTGTTCTCTGTTTTTGATAGGTATGGTCTCTTTTTAATGGTTTGGATGGTCGAATGATGGAGGTGTTTTCAACTGTGTTAGTCCCTTTGTACCCCCTATCTACTGTGGCGGTTTTCGGGTAGTTACCAGTCCGTAGTTGTGTTTGCTTCAATACAGCATCTAGCGTATGTCCATCATAAATATTCTCTTCAAAAGTCATCGCACCTACGATGATACCCGTATTTTGTGTCAATACTACTGATGCCTTACAGCCATATTCATATTTCTTATGTGCCTTCCCTTTTGCGATGCAATACACATCAGGTTCATGTAAACTGTAAATTTTATTCTTACTGCACTTCTCTTGTGTAAGTACTCGTTTGAACAGTGCCAGTGTTACTTCTTTTTGCTGATGAGGTAATTTCCTGTCTAATTCTCTGACTAACCGACCAGCAATGGTTTTGAGTTTTCGCTTCGCTGCATTTGCTTTCTTTCTTCTTTTAGGGTGAGTCCCATGGTAGGTGTCTCTGACAAGGTTTTTGGTTGTCCTAACGTAGCTGCGTCGTAGTTTAATCCCTTCTTTCTTGGCTATAGAAATACAGCTGTCAACAATCTTTTTATGAAGTTTTGCAGCTGTGGGATAGGTGATGCGCTTTTCCTGGACAGTAGTATCTACACTTACATGCTTGTCCTTAGCATCCTTGCCGTGTAGCTCAATTGAATGTTTCAATATCTTCTCTACCCCTTCTTCTCCAATCCTCTTGCTGAAATGTACCAAATCTGTTGCCGCACAGGGTTGCCCCCATTGCAAAGAATCAAAGCCTCCAAAATATTGAAAATATGGATTCATTTCCCAGCGTTGCTCCACCAATACCTCATCTGATAAATTGTAAATAGATTTTAATATCAACAAGGAGACCATCAAACGAATAGAATGAGCTGGACGACCTACATTTGAATAAAGCGAACCAAATGCTTCTTCAAAATATGACCATGCTATCTGGTGGCTCAACAAATAAAGCTCTTGCCTGGAATGGAGTTGTTCAGTTAAGGTAGGTGATAAAAAATTATTGAAATAGACACATAATAAATAAAAGATTAGTCTATTAAAACAGTTTCATTTTCTTAATTAAATGATTGATTTACAGTAATTTAGTAGGATTATTAAAGTTAGAATAAAAATCAGATTATGGAGAAAAAGTATGAAAGCCTAACTCTTTTTGAGTTTCAGAAGAAATTTCCTGATAACGACAGTTGTCAAAACTTCCTGGCCGAAATGAAATGGCCAGATGGATTTAAATGTGAAAAGTGCCAAAACAACACGTATTGCAGAGGGAAATTATTCCATACCCGGCAATGCACAAAATGTAGATACCAAACTACCCCCACAAGTGGCACTCTTTTCCACAAAGTAAAATTCCCAATGTTAAAAGCTTTTTATATCCTATACTACATGAGTACAAATAAACAAGAGATTGCATCAACAGAGCTAAGCAGAAAACTGGGGCTACGGAAAAAACCTGTTGGCTGTTTCAACAAAAGGTAATGAAGACCATGGTTAGCAGTGGGAAATACCCGCTAATGGGTAAAGTAGCAGTCGATGAGACGGTTGTAGGGCAACAGGAAGAAGGCGTTGTAGGACGCCAAAATAACCGAAAAAAGCAGGTTGTACTGGCTATTGAGAAGAAAGGGAAAGGAGTGAGCAGGATGTATGCCAGAGTGATTGACAATGCTGGCTCCAAGCAATTGAAGCCCTTCTTCCATGATCATATATCAACTCAGGCTACCATCACAACCGATAAGTGGAGGGGCTACATCCCCCTGAAAGAAAAATATCCTTACTTAATTCAACTAGACGCCTCAGATTTACTACCCATTTTGTATAGAGCCAAAGAGCATTTACTCTTAGTTTTTTCATCAACTTCTTGTAGTTAACCCCACAGGCAGACATGATGAAGTTTATTTTATCTCCTGTTTTCCCTTTTAGGTAATTGCTAGCTGCTCGATGATCTTGCTTCAAGTGTCCGATGATTGGCTCTATGGCTGCTCTACGTCTACAGAGCTTTCGTGTTCTCTGTTTTTCATAGGTATTGTCTCTTTTTAATGGTTTGGATGGTCGAATGATGGAGGTGTTCTCAACTTTGTTAGTCCCTTTGTACCCCCTATCTACTGTGGCGGTTTTCGGGTAGTTACCAGTCAGTAGTTGTGTTTGCTTCAATACAGCATCTAGCGTATGTCCATCATACATATTCTCTTCAAAAGTCATCGCACCTACGATGATACCCGTATTTTGTGTCAATACTACTGATGCCTTACAGCCATATTCATATTTCTTATGTGCCTTTCCTTTTGCGATGCAATACACATCAGGTTCATGTAAACTGTAAATTTTATTCTTACTGCACTTCTCTTGTGTAAGTACTCGTTTGAACAGTGCCAGTGTTACTTCTTTTTGCTGATGTGGTAATTTCCTGTCTAATGCTCTGACTAACCGACCAGCAATGGTTTTGAGTTTTCGCTTCGCTGCATTTGCTTTCTTCCTTCTTTTAGGGTGAGTCCCATGGTAGGTGTCTCTGACAAGGTTTTTGGTTGTCCTAACGTAGCTGCGTCGTAGGTTAATCCCTTCTTTCTTGGCTATAGAAATACCGCTGTCAACAATCTTTTTATGAAGTTTTGCATCTGTGGGATAGGTGATGCTCTTTTCCTGGACAGTAGTATCTACACTTACATGCTTGTCCTTAGCATCCTTGCCGTGTAGCTCAATTGAATGTTTCAATATCTTCTCTACCCCTTCTTCTCCAATCCTCTTCCTGAAATGTACCAAATCTGTTGCCGCACATGGTTGCCCCCATTGCAAAGAATCAAAGCCTCCAACATATTGAAAATATGGATTCATTTCCCACCGTTGTTCCACCAATACCTCATCTGATAAATTGTAAAGAGATTTTAATATCAACAAGGAGACCATCAAACGAATAGAATGAGCTGGACGACCTACATGTGAATAAAGCGAACCAAACGCTTCTTCAAAATATGACCATGCTATCTGTTGGCTCAACAAATAAAGCTCTTGCCTGGAATTGAGTTGTTCAGTTAAGGTAGGTGATAAAAAATTAAGTTGATTTCTATTCGACTTTTTTGACTGCATTTGACAAGGTTTTGATTGATATTATAACTATTCCTTGTCATTTTATACAGCAATAATCGTGCTAAAACCCTCCCTGAAAGGAGATAAGCATAATTAATGTTGATTCTTTAGGGGTGACTACATACTATAGGGCATCTCTAAAAACTGGATATTCTCCCGATTTATTTTTATGACCTGTTTTTTTAAGATGACCTATTTTGTTCTTTTTTAGTTCATTTTTTATTCACCTGATTATCAGTTACTTATGAATTTATTCATTGCCTATCGAACGCACGTTCCCTCATAATGAAGCGGTCAATTGAATTTTTCTGCACATATTATAAGTCAGATTCATCAGACCAATGACCGTATCGGCTCTTGATTTCCCTACTTTTCTGTAATACATGCTTCCCATACTGTTCTCCATGAAACCAAAAACATGCTCCACTCTTACGCGTACTTTTGATTTTCTTGTATTACTTTCCTTTTGTGTATCGGTCAACGGCTTGTTTTTGTAGCCCTTCTCATGTATTTGATCTTTAATTTGATGTTTTTCGAGTATTTCTTGCTGGTCTGCATAAGCACTGTCGGCATACAATTCCTGTTCTTTGTCTTGTTTTTTGTCCAACAGGGCATCAAGAGCCTGTGAATCATGTACCGCTGCATCGGTAATTTCATAGCGTTCTATCAATTTGCTACCTGCATCAACCTTGGCGTGATTTTTATACCCATAATAACTCTGATTATTTTTCTTTGTCCAACGTGCATCAATGTCCTTTTGACGCTTTTTATTGGGTTCATCTGTCCATAGACCTTCTCCCTTACCCTCTTTTATTTGTTGGTTGTTCTCCCTGCTGTTGCGTTGGCGTGGGGCTTCTACAAAAGAGGCATCTATTATTTTGCCTTCATTGACCATAAGCCCTAACTTTTCCAATTGACTCTGAAATAGCTCGAAAAGAGATTTTACTAAATTCAAGTCGGTCAGACGTTCACTAAACAACCATATCGTGTTGCTATCTGGTATGTCATCTGCAATGGAGAGGTTGAGAAATCTCATAAAACTCATCCTGTCATTGATTTGATATTCTGCTTGATCATCAGAGAGGTTATAATATCGCTGAAGAATCAATATCTTGAACATTAACACATAATCATATGGGGGACGTCCTCCCTTTCCTTGTGACTCTTTGATCAGGTGCTTTTCCAGTAAAGAACGGAAAATTTCAAAATCAATTCCACCGTTTAATCGTTGCAGGGGATCTCCCAACTGGCTCAGTTTGGACAAACGAATGTCTTGATCAAAAAAACCGTAATCTCTGTGACGTTTAAATTGTTTCATTTCCAGGTCTAACTCTTTTAGCTCAAAAAAACATACTAACACAGCTGTTTTAGTTTTTAGAGATGCCCTATACAACGATGAAGGCAACGAGATTGAATGGAACAGGTACAAGTCCGATGGAAGTCTTTACTATAAGAAGACTTCTACCTATGACAATAAAGGCAACAAGATTGAACAGAACAAGTACAATTACGATGGAAAACTTTCCTATAAGGTGACTTACACCTATGACAATAAAGGCAACAAAATTGAACAGAACAGGTACAATTCCGATGGAAGTCTTTCCTATAAGGTGACTTACACCTATGACAATAAAGGCAACAAGTTTGAACAGAACGAGTACTATCCCGATGGAAGTCTTTTCTCTCAGGAGACTTATACTTATGACACTAAAGGCAACGAGATTGAATGGAACAGGTACGATTCCGATGGTGGAGGTAAGAGGACTTATACCTATGAAATTGACCAGCACGGTAACTGGATTAAAAGAAAAGAATAGAGTTTAGACAAAGAGGAAAAGGGGGAGAACTCACCCCTGAATGTATAGCAGAAAGAGAGATAGCGTATTATGATTAGGGGTCACAAAAGCAATGCTTTATAAGTGACAGGTTGGTATCGATTTGGTATTATAGTTTATAGGTGTTACCTTGCGGTCTAGTTGGTGTAGAGTTTTTATAGGGTCGCCCGTCATTTGTCGGGTGACCTTTTATATTTGCTTTCGCCCTATGCTCATTCCCTACAGGATTGCCATTTTTGTATATGGTCTTTTTCTCCTGCCTTCTTCCACAAGGAAGATTTTAACAGATCGTTTGCCCACATCGTCTCTTTCTCTACAAATAAAGATCCGTTTTTTCCATGTTTTTTTTCGGTAATGGATTAATAATAGTTGAAATGGTTATGTTCTCAATTACTCACGCAAAAAAAGACGGCACAAGCGAACCCGTATTTGCCCGACAAAGAAGAAGCCAAAAATCTTAATTCTTTGGAAATAATTTTTTTGAGGTAGGCATTTAATAAATACGAATGCACTTGTACGGGCATGGTTGATGGTCCACCATTTTAGTTAGCAGGTTATCGAATATTTCCCCTTTCATCTGGCTTCGGTTGAACCGATAGCAATATTAGTCGATATATGCTTGAAGGTTATCGACTGAATGGTGGATACCTCTAAGCCATGCCTTGAACATCATAATTGTTCTGTGCAATTCCGGGAAATTCTTACCTTTCTTCCCACTCTCGATTTGTATTAAATAAGGGTATTTTTCTTTCAAGGGGATGTAGCCCCTCCACTTATCGGTTTTGATGGTAGCTTGAGTTGATATATGATTCTGGAAGAAGGGCTTCAATTGCTTGGAGCCAGCATTGTCAATCACTCTGGCATACATCCTGCTCACTCCTTTCCCTTTCTTCTCAATAGCCAGTACAACCTGCTTTTTTTGGTTATTTTGGCGTCCTACAATGCCTTCTTCCTGTTGCCTTACAACGGTCTCATCGACTTCTACTTTACCCATTAGCGGGTATTTCCCACTGCTAACCATGACCTTCATTACCTTTTGTTGAAACAGCCAACAGGTTTTTTGCCGTAGTTCCAGTTTTCTGCTTAGTTCTGTTGATGCAATCCCTTGTTTATTTGTACTCATATAGTAATGAACTCGTTGTGCTAATTAATTAGGAGTAATAAAAAGTGTACATAAGCCTGATTATCAGTAAATTAGAGTAATAATAGGCTCTAGTTTACAATAGTGTTGATAATTAATTTTTGATATTCATCATCTATCTGTTTAAATTTCTTGATAGCTTTTATGTCCTCTGTTGTTTTTATGGAAAACTCGTTAACCAATTGTGGACTTCCCTTTAGTAATTCTTTCATTCTATACCAATTTAAATATTGTTGCAGATACTTTGCTACTACTCCCCAAAATCTATTGTTTATCCATTTTTTTATCCTGTTATGTGTGGAATTGACATGCTGTATATGATATACTCCTCACATTCAACTAATAAATGCAACTTTTAGATTTGAGATTTTATCACTATTACAAAACAGGAAAGAAGGGCAATTTTCTCTTTCACTGCTTTGCTGGTAAGGGTTAATTTGCCCCCTCACATCGTGAAAAATAAAGTTGCAAATGGCACATCTTACTACAGAACACAGGTACGCGATATCGTGTATGTTACAACAAGGAAAAAGTCAAAGTGAAATAGCTGCTAGCATAGCAAAAGATAAATCTGTTATTAGCAGAGAAATTGTGCGTAATAAAGATCAGAGGAGTGGTGTTTATAGGCATGATTTGGCGCATCGAAAGTATGCTCAACGTCAAAAAAAGAAACCCAAGAAAAAGCGATTCACCTTGCGAATTCAGTCCCATGTCGAGACCCTGCTAAAGGAAGACTATAGCCCCGAGCAAATTGTAGGCATCAGTATAAAAGAAGGGCTAGACTGTGTCTCTCACGAGCGCATTTATCAGCATGTATGGAAAGACAAAAAACACCAGGGCGAGTTACATACTCATCTCCGCAGAAAGGGCAGAAAGTATCGCAAAAGAGGGGCTACTAAAGATAGCAGGGGAATTATAAAAGACAGAGTAAGTATAGACCGCAGACCTTCGGTGGTAGAAGAAAGGTCAAGATTTGGAGATCTTGAAGTAGATTTGGTCATTGGAAAAAATCAGAAAGGAGCGATTGTAACTATCAACGACAGGGCGAGTGGCATGTTGAAAATGAAGAAAGTAGAAACCAAACAAGCCAGCGAAGTGGCTGATGCCATCAATGAATTATTGGAAGAATGGAGTCCGTTTCTTCAAACCATCACTTCTGATAATGGAAAGGAATTTGCTTGGCATCAACAGGTAGCTAAAACGCTAAGCATTGACTATTATTTTGCCCATCCCTACCACTCGTGGGAAAGAGGGTCTAATGAAAATGTAAACGGGCTGATCAGACAATATATCCCTAAGAAATCAGACTTCTCTATGCTCGATGAGCAACAAATCAAAGACATTGAAACCAAGATAAACAATCGACCTAGAAAAAGGCATAAATATGAAACCCCTATATTTGTAATGAATCAATTATTGGTTAACCAGAAAGTTGCATT
This sequence comes from Ekhidna sp., assembly GCA_965261215.1. GTDB lineage: Bacteria > Bacteroidota > Bacteroidia > Cytophagales > Cyclobacteriaceae > Ekhidna. The sequence goes on along the minus strand of CBDHDT010000193.1, from coordinate 3,550,315 downwards.
AATGACTTGAATTCAGCCTCCATTTTTGACTCTTTGCTTTAAATCAGCTCTCAAAGGATGATGCTCTATGTTATTATCCATTGCGAAGCCCTTGTAACTTACATGTGAATCGCTACAGAGGATTGTTTTATCTGTAGTCTTCTTTCCAATAGCTTTCTCAATATCAACCTGCTTTATTCGCCCTCTGGTTGCAACAGTTAAATCTAAGTGTGTCTGTCTGTCTTGGGTAACAATTACTGCTATGTGATCATCGTTTTATGCCTCTTTTACTGGACACACCTCCTCTTTTTCTTGCCATACGATTAACAACTTTTCTGCCTTTTTCTGAATACAAAAAGAACGTTTCATCACTTTCTGTAATGCCTGTAAATCCGTCATGGTCTTTGGTAGAGATAGAGCTAAGCATCTTATGCCTCCAATCAAAAGCTGTCTTTTTGTGTATTGATAACTTTAATTTAATTTTATTGAAATAGGCATTTAATAAATAAAAGATTAGTCTATTAAAACAGTCTCATTTTCTTGATTAAACGATTGATTTACAGTAACTTAGTAAAATTATTAAAGTTAGAGTAAAAATCAGATTATGGAGAAAAAGTATGAAAGCCTAACTCTTTTTGAGTTTCAGAAGAAATTTCCTGATAACGACAGTTGTCAAAACTTCCTGGCCGACATGAAATGGCCAGATGGATTTAAATGTGAAAAGTGCCAAAACAACACGTATTGCAGAGGGAAATTATTCCATACCCGTCCATGCACAACATGTAAGTACCAAGCTACCCCAACAAGTAGCACACTTTTCCACAAAGTAAAATTCCCAACGTTAAAATCTTTTTATATCCTATAACCCATTGTGCTAATTAGTCAACCCTAAAGAATCAAAAATTCTTTATGATTATCTTCTTTCAGGGAGGTTTTTAGCATGATTATTGCTATATAGTCGTTCCTTAAAAACTCATTTTCCATAGAGTTTGTATTCTACTTTGATGGAAAGAGGTTAATTCAACTAGACGCCTCAGCTTTACTACCCATTTTGTATAGAGCCAAAGAGCATTTACTCTTAGTTTTTTCATCAATTTCTTGTAGTTAAACCCACAGGCAGACATGATGAAGTTTATTTTATCTCCTGCTTTCCCTTTTAGGTAATTGCTAGCTACTCGATGATCTTGCTTCAAGTGTCCGATGATTGGCTCTATGGCTACTCTACGTCTACAGTGCGTTCGTTTTCTCTGTTTTTCATAGGTATTGTCTCTTTTTAATGGTTTGGATGGTCGAATGATGGAGGTGTTCTCAACTGTGTTAGTCCCTTTGTACCCCCTATCTACTGTGGCGGTTTTCGGGTAGTTACCAGTCAGTAGTTGTGTTTGCTTCAATACAGCATCTAGCGTATGTCCATCATAAATATTCTCTTCAAAAGTCATCGCTCCTACGATGATACCCGTATTTTGTGTCAATACTACTGATGCCTTACAGCCATATTCATATTTTTTATGTGCCTTCCCTTTTGCGATGCAATACACATCAGGTTCATGTAAACTGTAAATTTTATGCTTACTGCACTTCTCTTGTGTAAGTACTCGTTTGAACAGTGCCAGTGTTACTTCTTTTTGCTGATGAGGTAATTTCCTGTCTAATTCTCTGACTAACCGACCAGCAATGGTTTTGAGTTTGCGCTTCGCTGCATTTGCTTTCTTCCTTCTTTTAGGGTGAGTCCCATGGTAGGTGTCTCTGACAAGATTTTTGGTTGTCCTAACGTAACTGCGTCGTAGTTTAATCCCTTCTTGGTTGGCTATAGAAATACAGCTGTCAACAATCTTTTTATGAAGTTTTGCATCTGTGGGATAGGTGATGCGCTTTTCCTGGACAGTAGTATCTACACTTACATGCTTGTCCTTAGCATCCTTGCCGTGTAGCTCAATTGAATGTTTCAATATCTTCTCTACCCCTTCTTCTCCAATCCTCTTCCTGAAATGTACCAAATCTGTTGCCGCACAAGGTTGCCCCCATTGCAAAGAATCAAAGCCTCCAACATATTGAAAATATGGATTCATTTCCCAGCGTTGTTCCACCAATACCTCATCTGATAAATTGTAAATAGATTTTAATATCAACAAGGAGACCATCAAACGAATAGAATGAGCTGGACGACCTACAGTTGAATAAAGCGAACCAAATGCTTCTTCAAAATATGACCATTCTATCTGTTGGCTCAACAAATAAAGCTCTTGCCTGGAATTGAGTTGTTCAGTTAAGGTAGGTGATAAAAAATTAAGTTGATTTCTATTCGACTTTTTTGACTGCATTTGACAATGTTTTGATTGATATTATAACTATTCCTTGTCATTTTATATAGCAATAATCATGCTAAAAACCTCCCTGAAAGGAGATAATCATAATTAATTTTGATTCTTTAGGGCTGACTAGTTAATCCAAATCAAGTGTGGGAAGAAAGGTAAGAATTTCCCAGAATAATTATGATGTTCAAGGCATGGCTTAGAGGTATCCACCATTCAGTCGATAACCTTCAGGCATATATCGACCAATATTGCTATAGGTTCAACCGAAGTCAGATGAAGGGGGAAATATTCGATAATCTGATAACTAAAATGGTGGACCATCACCCATGCCCTTACAAATTCATTCATATTTATTAAATGCCTACTTCAATCGATTTATATCAATAAAACAAACAAAACCCTTGACCAAATCAACCGCTTTATGTTAGAATAACCGTTGTTTTCTGGTCGTTTTAGTTAAGGGCATCTCTAAAAACTAAAACAGCTGTGTTAGTATGTTTTTTGAGCTAAAAGAGTTAGACTTGGAAATGAAACAATTTAAACGTCACAGAGATTACGGTTTTTTTGATCAAGACATTCGTTTGTCCAAACTGAGCCAGTTGGGAGATCCCCTGCAACGATTAAACGGTGGAATTGATTTTGAAATTTTCCGTTCTTTACTGGAAAAGCACCTGATCAAAGAGTCACAAGGAAAGGGAGGACGTCCCCCATATGATTATGTGTTAATGTTCAAGATATTGATTCTTCAGCGATATTATAACCTCTCTGATGATCAAGCAGAATATCAAATCAATGACAGGATGAGTTTTATGAGATTTCTCAACCTCTCCATTGCAGATGACATACCAGATAGCAACACGATATGGTTGTTTAGTGAACGTCTGACCGACTTGAATTTAGTAAAATCTCTTTTCGAGCTATTTCAGAGTCAATTGGAAAAGTTAGGGCTTATGGTCAATGAAGGCAAAATAATAGATGCCTCTTTTGTAGAAGCCCCACGCCAACGCAACAGCAGGGAGAAAAACCAACAAATAAAAGAGGGTAAGGGAGAAGGTCTATGGACAGATGAACCCAATAAAAAGCGTCAAAAGGACATTGATGCACGTTGGACAAAGAAAAATAATCAGAATTATTATGGGTATAAAAATCACGCCAAGGTTGATGCAGGTAGCAAATTGATAGAACGCTATGAAATTACCGATGCAGCGGTACATGATTCACAGGCTCTTGATGCCCTGTTGGACAAAAAACAAGACAAAGAACAGGAATTGTATGCCGACAGTGCTTATGCAGACCAGCAAGAAATACTCGAAAAACATCAGGTTAAAGATCAAATACATGAGAAGGGCTACAACAACAAGCCGTTGACCGATACACAAAAGGAAAGTAATACAAGAAAATCAAAAGTACGCGTAAGAGTGGAGCATGTTTTTGGTTTCATGGAGAACAGTATGGGAAGCATGTATTACAGAAAAGTAGGGAAATCAAGAGCCGATACGGTCATTGGTCTGATGAATCTGACTTATAATATGTGCAGAAAAATTCAATTGACCGCTTCATTATGAGGGAACGTGCGTTCGATAGGCAATGAATAAATTCATAAGTAACTGATAATCAGGTGAATAAAAAATGAACTAAAAAAGAACAAAATAGGTCATCTTAAAAAAACAGGTCATAAAAATAAATCGGGAGAATATCCAGTTTTTAGAGATGCCCTTAAAAAATTATGCTGACTCCATCCACCCCAAACACAGGGCAACAAAATCTGTTTCACACCGAATTGTTCTCTCAATTAGACCCACGAGACCCTTTAATCCAATTAGCCAACGTCATCGATTGGAAGGTCTTCGAGGATGAATTTAGCAAACACTATTGCCACGATAACGGCAGACCCTCAAAACCAATACGCTTAATGGTCGGGTTACTGATGCTCAAACAACTGGAAAACCTGTCCGATGAGAATGTGGTCTTACAGTTCAAGCGTAATCCGTATTATCAATACTTCTGCGGTTATCCAACCTTACACCCCAAACGTGCCTTGCAGTGCAACCGAACTGGTGCATTTTAGAAACAGAATCGGTGTCGCCGGTTTTGAACTCATTTTTAAGATGAGTGTGATGTTGCACGGCAAAAAAGCCAATGAAAACACTGTTTTGATTGACACCCCTGTAGAGAAGGGAAAAACAGGAAAAAAACATCATCTATCCGACTGATTCTAAACTAGCCATCAAAATTATCAACCGTCTCAACAAATTGGCGAAAAAACATGGCATCAAACAACGCAGAACCTTTGTAAAAGAAGTTAAAAACTGCCGCTTACGCATTCGCCACTTCCGCCATGTTAAAAAGCGTGCATCCGCTAAAAAGGTATTGAAACGATTGCGAACCATTGCTCATATTGGGCTTGTCGGTTAATTCAAAATCAGTCTAATTTTAAAAAAATAATATGTTTAATAACAAGGACTTAAATATTCAAAACAAGCTAAAAACTCCATTTTCCGACAAGCCCATATTCTAATCCGAGAACTACAAAGGAAGCTACCCCAACACGGACTGCTTGAAACCTACCGACCAGACTTCTTGTTTTATCAGCGGCCTTTTATAAGCAGGCGTGGGGCACAACAACCCAAAAACAAAATTTATTCCCTGCACGAGCCCCATGCTTATGCGATTGGCAAAGGCAAAGACCACAAACGCTATGAATACGGCAACAAAGTATCCATCGTCTCGGGCAAAGACAGTAACATCATTGTCGGCGTTGTCAGCCATAAGAAAAACCAGCATGATGCAAAAACCCTACCCGATGCGATAAAACAAGCCAATAGCAACAGAACAAAACCCATCAAACAAGCGGTCTGCGACAGAGGCTATCGTGGGGTTAAACAAGTGGGCGATACGGACATCATTCTGCCTAGCAAAGCCCTGAAAAAAGACAATCGTTATCGAAGGATAAAAAACGCAAATTGTGTAAGCGACGGGCTGCCATAGAACCCATTATTGGGCATTTGAAATCCGATTTTAGGTTATCCCGAAACAGGCTTAAAGGACAAGTTGGCGATGAAATCAATGCTTTAATGGCTGCTTGTGCCTGGAATTTGAGAAAGTGGCTGGTTTTTTGTCACGTCTGCTATTTATGGCTTAAAAAAGCGCGTTTTGTCCATATTTTTGGTAAAAAGCCCTTGGTCCATTTGATTCAAGGTTGATTCAAGGTTGATTCACGTTCGCTGAGCGGCAGCTTGAAATATATTTTTACTTGTTAGGTCGGTTTTTAAGGGCTGACTACTTACATTTTGTGCATTGACGGGTATGGAATAATTTCCCTCTGCAATACGTGTTGTTTTGGTGCCTTTCACATTTAAATCCATCTGACCATTTCATTTCGGCCAGGAAGTTTTGACAACTGTCATTATCAGGAAATTTCTTCTGAAACTCAAAAAGGGTTAGGCTTTCATACTTTTTCTCCATAATCTAATTTTTATTCTACCTTTAATAGTCCTACTAAGGTACTGTAAATCAATCGTTTAATCAAGAAAATGCAACCGTTTTAATAGACTAATCTTTTATTTATTAAATGCCTACTTCAATAAATTTATATGTGCCATTTTGTGGTCAAGTTGGTATTACTTATTGTTCAGAACAAAAAACTGAAGCAAAATGGAGCGATTAGTTGGCGATAATCTCATACCTTTGGCGCATTAACTTGAGAAATAATCACTTATGAAACCGATTACACACCCACCCAAAGCAACACCTTTTACTGACAAAAAGTCATATAATAATCCTACCCCCCCCCCCCCCCCCCCGATATTATGGCAGGTTCCAACCAGTCTTTATAATTACAAAACCCTACTTATTCTTATTTTAAGTCTGGCGTTTGCTCTGCCAGCAAATGCTCAAGATGCTGACTCAACAGACCTTTGTTCGCGTAGCCAAGGAGTTAGAGTTGAAATAGTTTTAGAGGTGAGCGGTAAAACCCGTTGTGAAGACATTACTCCGACAGATTTGGCAGGAATTACGGGGCTCTTTTTTGACTATTCTACTCCTAGCGGGGGAAGGGTAAGAGATGACTTAAAAAGCGGTGATTTTGCTGGCTTAACTGGGCTAACACGACTCCAATTAAATACTCACCAATTAACGATTCTACCCGTTGATATTTTCTCTGGGCTATCAGCTTTAGAGTCACTCAAATTAGATAACAACCAATTATCCGCCTTACCTACTGGTATTTTCGCGGGCTTAACTGCCTTAACAGACCTTGATTTATCAAACAACCCATTACCTGCTTCGCTTCCCGCTAGCCTGTTTGCCGATGTACCACGAAACGCAATAACACTTCCCACGGGAACCACAATTAATGAAATTCCAACAACCGTAGGTACGATTGCGAACATTACTAACCTCGTAGCAATGGGTAGTCCTCGTGTTGTGGATGTGGCGGATAAATTCAGCGACACAGACGATTTGACCTTTTCCGCAACGTCTAGTAATCCTAACATCGCAAGCGTTGGGGTTAGCGATAGTGAAGTAACCATTACGCCATTAGCTTTAGGAACAACAACAATTACCGTAACTGCCACCGACATAGCGGGTCAAACTGCTGAACAACCCTTTATGGTAAGCGTTATCCCAGCCGAAACAGACCTTTGTTCACGCACCGCAGTAGTTAAGAATGTGATCATCTCCAAAGTGAGTGGCAAAACCAATTGTGCAGACATTACGACAGCAGAGTTGGCAGGAGTTACCGAATTATCTTTTGTTGGTAGTAACTCTCTAATAGGTAGCAACCTAAAGAGTGGCGATTTCACTGGCTTAACAGGGCTAACAGAACTCAATTTATCCAACAATGAGATGACAACCCTACCCGTTGATATTTTCTCTGGGCTATCCGCCTTAGAGACGCTCAGGTTGGATAACAACCAACTATCCACCTTGCCTACTGGGGTTTTCGCGGGCTTAACTAGTTTAACAACCCTTGATTTATCGAACAACCCACTGCCCGCTTCGCTCCCTGCACGCCTGTTTGCCGATGTGCCAGCAACAGCAACAATAACCCTGCCCGATGGAGTCACGCTGAATGCAATTCCAACAATCGTAGGTATGATTTCTAATATTACTAGCCTCGTGGCAAATGGCAGTCCTCAAACTGTAGATGTGGCGGATAAATTTAGCGACACAGACGATTTGACCTTTTCCGCAATGTCTAATGATATTAACATCGCAACCGTTGGACTTGCTAATGATAGTGAAGTTACGGTTACGCCATTAGCTGCTGGCACTACAACAATCACCGTCACTGCCACCGATATAGCGGGTCAAACTGCTGAGCAGACGTTCTCAGTCTCCGTTACCAACCCTGCCCCAACGACCGTAGACACGATGGACAACATGACTGACCTAGTAGCAAATGGTAGTCCTCAAACTGTAGATGTAGCGGATAAATTTAGCGACTTAGACACGTTGACGTTTACTGCAACGTCCGATAATACCGCCATCGCAACGGTTGCAGTGATGGATAGCGTAGTTACCGTAACGCCAGTAGCCGCAGGCACAGCAACCATCACTGTCACTGCCACCGATATAGCGGGTCAAACTGCTGAACAAACGTTCTCAGTCACTGTTACCAACCCTTCCCCAACAGCCACAGGTACGATGGACAACATTACTGACCTCATGGTAAATGGTAGTCCTCAAAATGTAAATGTAGCTACTAAATTTAGCGACTTAGACACGTTGACCTTTACTGCAACGTCCGATAATACCGCCATCGCAACGGTTGCAGTGATGGATAGTGTAGTTACCGTAACTCCAGTAGCCGTAGGCACAGCAACCATCACCGTCACTGCCACCGATAGAGCGGGTCAAACTGCTGAACAAGCGTTTACAGTCTCCGTGCAAGCTGAGGAGGTTACCGCAGGAGTAGCTGACGTGAAGAACATAGATGTTTCCGTCTTTCCTAATCCAATAAAAGATGGAGATAGGATAACAATTACTGTTGCTGGTGATGGGGTGTACCGCTTGTTCGGAAGTTCAGGAGAATTTCTTACTAAAGGAACCTTAACCAAGGGAGATAACGCTGTGGTATTTCCGTTTTTAGCTAAAGGAATTTATCTATTAAAGATACAAACAACACACGGTCGCGTGACGAGGAAAGTGGTTAAAAACTAGCACCGTAGCGATGGCTATGCTTATGTTTTTTGCCTAATCCAAACAAAAAATAATTCAATTTACTTATGTAATATTTTATAATCAAATTGGTATAATAGGTCGAACCAGCTATAAAGTAGAGCGTACATTTGGGAGTATTCGCAGGTGCTTTGGAGGAGCAGTCGCACGCTGTAGGAAAAGACCAAACTTGGAAAGTCGAGCGCAAGAACCTCAAGTTTAGAACTCATATAAAAAGACTCAACAGAAAGATCATTTGTTTTTCTAAAAATGAATAAACTCACGACAATGTGATTGGAACGCATATCAAAAGGTATTGTTATAAATCAGGTACTTAGTCAGCCCTTAAAAACATCTAAACAGTTTGATTTATATCAATAAAACAAACAAAACCTTTGACCAAATCAACCGCTTTATGTTAGAATAACCGTTATTTTCTGGTCGTTTAGGTTAAAAAAATTATGCTGACTCCTTCAACCCCAAATACTGGGCAACAAAATCTGTTTCACACCGAATTGTTCTCTCAATTAGACCAGCGAGACCCTTTAATCCAATTAGCCAACGTCATCGACTGGAAAGTCTTTGAGGATGCTTTTAGCAAACACTACTGCCACGATAACGGCAGGCTCTCAAAACCAATACGTTTAGTGGTTGGGCGACGGATGCTCAAACAACTGGAAAACCTGTCCGATGAGAATGTGGTCTTACAGTTCAAGCGTAATCCGTATTATCAATACTTCTGCGGTTATCCAACCTACACCCCAAACGTGCCTTGCAATGCAACCGAACTGGTACATTTTAGGAACAGAATCGGTGTAACAGGTTTTGAGCTCATTTTTAAGATGAGCGTGATGTTGCACGGCAAAAAGGCCAATGAAAACATTGTTTTGATTGACACTCCTGTACAGAAGAAAAAACAGAAAAAAACATTACCTATTCCACTGATTCTAAACTAGCCATCAAAATTATCAACCGTCTCAACAAGCTGGCGAAACAGCATGGCATCAAACAGGGCAGAGCCTTTGTAAAATGAAGTTAAAAACTGCCACTTACGCATTCGCCAAAAAGGCATTGAAACGATTGCGAACTATTGCCCATATTCTAATCCGAGAACTACAAAGAAAACTACCCCAACACGGACTGCTTGAAACCTACCGACCAGACTTCTTGCTCTATCAGCGGGTGTTGGCACAACAACCCAAAGACAAAAACAAAATTTATTCCCTGCACGAACCCCATGCTTATGTGATTTCTAAAGGCAAAGACCACAAACGCTATGAATACGGCAACAAAGTATCCATCGTCTCGGGAAAAGACAGTAACATCATTGTCGGCGTCGTCAGCCATAAGAAAAACCAGCATGATGCAAAACCCTACCCGATGCGATAAAACAAGCCAATAGCAACAGAACAAAACCCATCAAGCAAGCGGTCTGCGACAGAGGCTATCGGGGGGTTAAACAAGTGGGCGATACGGACATCATTCTGCCCAGCAAAGCTCTGAAAAAAGACAATCGTTATCAAAGAGATAAAAAACGCAAATTGTGTAAGCGACGGGCTGCCATAGAACCCATTATTGGGCATTTGAAATCCGATTTTAGGTTATCCAGAAACAGGCTTAAAGGACAAGTTGGCGATGAAATCAATGTACTCATGGCTGCTTGCGCCTGGAATTTGAGAAAGTGGCTGGTTTTTTGTCACGTCTGCTATTTATGGCTTAAAAAAGCGCGTTTTTGTTCGTTTTTTGGTAAAAAATCTTTAATCTATTTGGTTCAAGGTTGATTCACGTTCGCTGAACGGCCGCTTGAAACAGATTTTTACTTGCTAGGTCGGTTTTTAAGGGCTGACTAATTATGCTTATCTCCTTTCAGGGAGGGTTTTAGCACGATTATTGCTGTATAAAATGACAAGGAATAGTTATAATATCAATCAAAACCTTGTCAAATGCAGTCAAAAAAGTCGAATAGAAATCAACTTGATTTTTTATCACCTACCTTAACTGAACAACTCAATTCCAGGCAAGAGCTTTATTTGTTGAGCCAACAGATAGAATGGTCGTATTTTGAAGAAGCATTTGGTTCGCTTTATTCAACTGTAGGTCGTCCGGCTCATTCTATTCGTTTGATGGTCTCCTTGTTGATATTAAAATCTATTTACAATTTATCAGATGAGGTATTGGTGGAACAACGGTGGGAAATGAATCCATATTTTCAATAGTTTGGAGGCTTTGATTCTTTGCAATGGGGGCAACCATGTGCGGCAACAGATTTGGTACATTTCAGGAAGAGGATTGGAGAAGAAGGGGTAGAGAAGATATTGAAACATTCAATTGAGCTACACGGCAAGGATGCTAAGGACAAGCATGTAAGTGTAGATACTACTGTCCAGGAAAAGAGCATCACCTATCCCACAGATGCAAAACTTCATAAAAAGATTGTTGACAGCTGTATTTCTATAGCCAAGAAAGAAGGGATTAAACTACGACGCAGCTACGTTAGGACAACCAAAAACCTTGTCAGAGACACCTACAATGGGACTCACCCTAAAAGAAGGAAGAAAGCAAATGCAGCGAAGCGAAAACTCAAAACCATTGCTGGTCGGTTAGTCAGAGAATTAGACAGGAAATTACCTCATCAGCAAAAAGAAGTAACACTGGCACTGTTCAAACGAGTACTTACACAAGAGAAGTGCAGTAAGAATAAAATTTACAGTTTACATGAACCTGATGTGTATTGCATCGCAAAAGGAAAGGCACATAAAAAATATGAATAGGGCTGTAAGGCATCAGTAGTATTGACACAAAATACGGGTATCATCGTAGGAGCGATGACTTTTGAAGAGAATATTTATGATGGACATACGCTAGATGCTGTATTGAAGCAAACACAACTACTGACTGGTAACTACCCGAAAACCGCCACAGTAGCTAGGGGTTACAAAGGGACTAACACAGTTGAGAACACCTTAATCATCCGACCATCCAACTCATTAAAAAGAGACCATACCTATCAAAAACAGAGAACACGAACGCACTGTAGACGTAGAGCAGCCATAGAGCCAATCATCGGACACTTGAAGCAAGATCATCGAGTAGCTAGCAATTACCTAAAAGGGAAAACAGGAGATAAAATAAACTTCATCATGGCAGCCTGTGGGTTTAACTACAAGAAATTGATGAAAAAACTAAGAGTAAATGCTCTTTGGCTCTATACAAAATGGGTAGTAAACCTGAGGCGTCTAGTTGAATTAACCTCTTTCCATCAAAGTAGAATACAAACTCTATGGAAAATGAGTTTTTAAGGAACGACTAATTAATTAGCACAACGGGGATCACATACTATTATGAGTACAAATAAACAAGGGATTGCATCAACAGAGCTAAGCAGAAAACTGGAACTACGGCAAAAAACCTGTTGGCTGTTTCAACAAAAGGTAATGAAGGCCATGGTTAGCAGTGGGAAATACCCGCTAATGGGTAAAGTAGCAGTCGATGAGACCGTTGTAGGGCAACAGGAAGAAGGCATTGTAGGACGCCAAAATAACCAAAAAAAGCAGGTTGTACTGGCTATTGAGAAGAAAGGGAAAGGAGTGAGCAGGATGTATGCCAGAGTGATTGACAATGCTGGCTCCAAGCAATTGAAGCCCTTCTTCCAGAATCATATATCAACTCAAGCTACCATCACAACCGATAGGTGGAGGGGCTACATCCCCTTGAAAGAAAAATACTCTTATTTAATACAAATCGAGAGTGGGAAGAAAGGTAAGAATTTCCCGGAATTGCACAGAACAATTATGATGTTCAAGGCATGGCTTAGAGGTATCCACCATTCAGTCGATAACCTTCAAGCATATATCGACTAATATTGCTATCGGTTCAACCGAAGCCAGATGAAAGGGGAAATATTCGATAACCTGCTAACTAGTCAACCCTAAAGAATCAACATTAATTATGCTTATCTCCTTTCAGGGAGGGTTTTAGCACGATTATTGCTGTAATAAAATGACAAGGAATAGTTATAATATCAATCAAAACCTTGTCAAATGAAGTCAAAAAAGTCGAATAGAAATCAACTTAATTTTTTATCACCTACCTTAACTGAACAACTCAATTCCAGGCAAGAGCTTTATTTGTTGAGCCAACAGATAGAATGGTCATATTTTGAAGAAGCATTTGGTTCGCTTTATTCAAATGTAGGTCGTCCGGCTCATTCTATTCGTTTGATGGTCTCCTTGTTGATATTAAAATCTATTTACAATTTATCAGATGAGGTATTGGTGGAACAACGGTGGGAAATGAATCCATATTTTCAATATTTTGGAGGCTTTGATTCTTTGCAATGGGGGCAACCTTGTGCGGCAACAGATTTGGTTCATTTCAGGAAGAGGATTGGAGAAGAAGGGGTAGAGAAGATATTGAAACATTCAATTGAGCTACACGGCAAGGATGCTAAGGACAAGCATGTAAGTGTAGATACTACTGTCCAGGAAAAGCGCATCACCTATCCCACAGATGCAAAACTTCATAAAAAAATTGTTGACAGCTGTATTTCTATAGCCAACCAAGAAGGGATTAAACTACGACGCAGTTACGTTAGGACAACCAAAAACCTTGTCAGAGACACCTACAATGGGACTCACCCTAAAAGAAGAAAGAAAGCAAATGCAGCGAAGCGCAAACTCAAAACCATTGCTGGTCGGTTAGTCAGAGAATTAGACAGGAAATTACCTCATCAGCAAAAAGAAGTAACACTGGCACTGTTCAAACGAGTACTTACACAAGAGAAGTTCAGTAAACATAAAATTTACAGTTTACATGAACCTGATGTGTATTGCATCGCAAAAGGGAAGGCACATAAAAAATATGAATATGGCTGTAAGGCATCAGTAGTATTGACACAAAACACGGGTATCATCGTAGGTGCGATGACTTTTGAAGAGAATATTTATGATGGACATACACTAGATGCTGTATTGAAGCAAACACAACTACTGACTGGTAACTACCCGAAAACCGCCACAGTAGATAGGGGGTACAAAGGGACTAACACAGTTGAAAACACCTCCATCATTCGACCATCCAAACCATTAAAAAGAGACAATACCTATGAAAAAAAGAGAAAACGAACGCACTGTAGACGTAGAGCAGCCATAGAGCCAATCATCGGACACTTCAAGCAAGATCATCGAGTAGCTAGCAATTACCTAAAAGGGAAAACAGGAGATAAAATAAACTTCATCATGGTAGCCTGTGGGTTTAACTACAAGAAGTTGATGAAAAAACTAAGAGTAAACGCTCTTTGGCTCTATACAAAATGGGTAGTAAATCTGAGGCGTCTATTTGAAGTAACCACTTGCCATCAAAGTAGAATACAAACTCCATTGAAAATGAGTTTTTAAGGAACGACTAACTATTAAAAACAGGGTATCAATTGATCAAAGACCTGAATGCATCAACAATAAAGAACGCTTTGGGGACTGGGAAGTGGATACCATTATAGGCAGACAACAAAAGGGAGCCATGCTGACCATCGTGGAAAGAACTACAGGAATGCTCATTATCAAAAAGCTACCTAAGGGAAAGCAAGCCAAAGGACTAAGTAAGGAACTTATCAATAGGCTGATGCCCTATAAAAAACATATCCTTTCGATCACTTCTGATAATGGAACAGAATTCGCCGACCATCAAAACATAGCTAAAAACCTAGCTACTAAATTCTACTTTGCCCATCCGTATTGCTCTTGGCAAAGAGGACTCAATGAATACACTAACAAACTCATAAGACAGTATATACCCAAAAAAACAGCTTTTGATACACTAAATGACGAACAGATTACACAAATTCAACACAAAATTAACCAACCACCAAGAGAAAAACTTAACTTTAAAACTCCTAAAGAAATCTTTTAGCTAAATACCGCTTAGTTTTTGCACTTGATGGTTGAACCTACGAAGGGCTTCTGCAATGAAACTTTTACGTTTACCCGATGTTAAGTAGGCTTCAATTTGATATCTTTGATGAGCTTTGAGTTGATAATATGTTTGGCTCATATGGCAACGTTTTTAGACCTTTAAATATGTGGAACTAGCTCCACATATTTATCCTACATCTTTGCACTTACTAATTGAACTTACATGAAGGCAATGGTTAGCAGTGAGAAATACCCACTAATGGGTAAAGTAGCAGTCGATGAGACCGTTGTAGGGCAACAGGAAGAAGGCGTTGTAGGATGACAAAATAACCGAAAAAAGCAGGTTGTACTAACTAAAATGGTGGACCATCAACCATGCCCGTACAATTTTATTCGTATTTATTAAATGCCTACTTCAACTAATCTTTTTTTCGTTACGGAGAAGGATGTATTGCGATGTTCTATTGAAGAAATTGCAGACTACTTTCGAGAAGCCAGTTTCAAGTAGATTTTGTCAAGTTTCGCCATTTCACTCTGCCTATTAGCCTTATTTTTAACTAGCGTATAGCCAGTGTACTCGGTAGGATTAGTTATCTCTCTTACCATCAAGTCACGTAGTTCCGTAAAACTTCGAGAGTTCATTTTGGTAATGCCAGAAAAAAGGTCATCATCATATTGAGCATTACCAAGAATTAAGGGTTTTCCAAGAACCATGACCTCCAACGCCGAAACAGGGCTTCCATCAGAAACAGGATTCATCACGACCAAACTGGATTGCTTATATAGCTCCCATATATTTTTTTGCCTCTGATGTGATAGAAATAGAAATTTAACATCCGTAGTTTCAGACATTCTTGCTCTTATGCTACTTACATAGTCTTTAGCATAGCTATCGCTATCTACAAAGACCATGATATATTTCTTTTTCAAGTTATCTGGAAGTATTTCAATCGCATCAATGCTCAAATCATGGTCATAGGTTTTTGTCATTCTCCTTGGGAAGAGCATAAAACTCCTCCCATGCAACATGTCAGGAGTTTGTGCATGTGAAGCAAGAATTTGTTCGAGATCAACACCAGTTCTTATCACTTCTAGTGGCACTTTTTTTTTAAAAAATTTGGTAATACTATCTCTCTGTCCTAAGGATGTCACCGTAATGTGATCAACATAATTTAATGCCTTACGATATTTGTTTTTAACAAGTAAGCCTAGTACAGACTTTGACCTAAAGAATTCAGGAATTGTTTTAAGAACATCAGTACCACGTGTCGTCAAAAGAATTGGGACTTTTATGTGTTGCTTAACCATCGCCCACAAAGCATTGGGTTCAGCATAGAGGATATGAAAAACATCAATTGAATATTGTTGCAACCAAAATCTGAGTTTCTCAAATTGAGACCCGTTTTTCCAAGGTCTTATGGTTGAATAGTCCTCAATTGATCCAAGAATTTTGATGTTCTTTATCGCATTCCTTTGTGAAGATGTCTTTGATCTCGAAATGACGCAACATAAGTATCCTTTTTCTGCAAAGTACGAAATCCACTTTCGATCATGAAGTGAATTTAGGTCAGCCAGAAATAACAGATTCATTTAGAGATATTTTTGAATCCACAGTTCAAGGCAAATTAAAGCCCAAATTCTGTGAGTGCAGTCGCTTTTCTTAAAAAGATGATCAGATAACATAGTCTCCACTTCTTTTGCTCTAAAGAAATCCCTTTTAGCAACACCATCAAGAATGATCTCTCTCACCCATTCTTTTTGCTCAATAATCCATTTTCTTAGAGGCACTTCGAATCCTTTCTTCGGGCGGTTATATACATCATTATTAATTCTTTTGGCGGCAAGAGTTAGGAGCAATGCCTTTTGTCTGCCTTTATAAAATTTGATATTACTGGGCAAACTATTGGTGAATTCGGCCAGCCTTCTATCGAGAAACGGACTCCTGACCTCTAGTGAGTTCATCATTGAAGCACGGTCTATTTTAACCAAGTAATCATTGAGAAGCCTTGTTGAAAGCGAAGCGGTCATTAATTGATCAACAGGGTTCTCCTTTTTGACACTATTCCATATATCTAAAAGATAAGTTGAAGAAAACAAACCATGGACTCGAAAGAACTCACTTTCATATAATCGACGTTTCTGAGCCAAGCTGAATCCCATGTGCCTACTGAGTCTTTGATCGCCTGCTAGCGAGTTGTAATGATCAAAAGATCCAAAATTGGGAATCGAATTTGTGATTCTGCTACCAGCCTTGCTAAGTAATATCTTCGCTTTCTTTAGCAAAGAATATGGGTTATCCTCATCAAATTTTCTCGCATTAAATGCTAATCCATACTCATTATATCCTCCAAAAAATTCATCTCCACCATCTCCCGACATGACTACCTTAACTTCTTTCGATATGGCTCTGGCTATGTGGTAAGTTGGTAAAATGCTAGCATCTGCAAAGGGCTCTCCAACATAGTCAATGATGTCAGGCAAATCAGATAAAATATCTGATTCCAAAAATATCGTTTGGTGATCAGTATCATACTTTTTTGCTAAACCTTCAGCATGTGTGTGCTCACCAAACTTGTCGTCATGAAAGGAAATAGTGAAGGTTTTCAGTTTTTTCCCCATTCGTTCTCCTAGTATAGAAACTACAAGTCCAGAATCAACTCCTCCACTTAAAAATGCCGCTATCGGAACATCTGAAACAGACCTGTTTTGTATTGCTAAAATGATCTCTTTTTCACTTTGAGTCAACGCCTCTTCAAATGTGCCATTAAAGAGATCATTACCATCCAAACTCCAGTACCGACCTTCTGTTGTTTCTAATGTTTCTACGTCCACTGTTAGGCAGTGAGCGGGTTTAACTTGAAATATTTCTTTCCAAATGGTGTTTGGCTGGGGGCTTGATAATTCTGAAAGGTAGTAATCAAGCGAATTCATATTAAGAGTAAGTCCTTCCCGCTCCTGCTCCCAAATCGAATTGATACTTGATGAAAATAGCAGTCTATCCTTGTTTTTGAAGTAATAAAGAGGCTTTTCTCCGAACACATCTCTAACCAGAACAAGTGTTTTATTTCGTAAGTCATGCAATGCAAATGCGTACATACCATTGGTCTTACTTAGCAACATTTTCATGCCCCACTCTAAATATCCATTTAATAGAACTTCGGTATCGGAGTTGGTTCGAAAGGAATGTTTCAGCCCTTGCAATTCTCTCCTCAACTCTTTGTAATTGAATATTTCACCGTTAAATACGATTACCAAACTCCCATCCTCATTTGACATAGGTTGATTGGCATCCGTACTCAAATCAAC
Source organism: Ekhidna sp. (assembly GCA_965261215.1). Taxonomy (GTDB): domain Bacteria; phylum Bacteroidota; class Bacteroidia; order Cytophagales; family Cyclobacteriaceae; genus Ekhidna. The sequence goes on along the minus strand of CBDHDT010000193.1, from coordinate 3,532,644 downwards.
AATGCTCAGACGAGTATGACCAAGGTGTACATTATCGTTGGACCAACAGTCTTCATTTTCTGGTCCCCTTTCCCTTAAATGAGAAAGCATTTGCTTAAGTGATTTTCTCGGAGCATCCGCCGGAGTAGCTGTTACTATGCCTGCAATCCCACACATTTACTGTTTTTTTACAATCATAAAATATCCATATGGAAAATTTGATGCCGTATTACTCGAAAAACGTCTGCCAATGGGTAATTTTAGTATGAAAACGAGTGATTATTTGAATAGCAGAAGAACCCTTTCTGCCTATCCTCCCGTAATTACATACGCTCTTGCTAAATATGCCTGTCGCTGATTCCAATGCTCCCCCAATTTCCTCAAGAACAATAATAGAAAACCCAGAACTCTCAGCCATGTTTTCAAGAGAAAAACGAGTATATTTGTAATAGTCATGAGGTTTCTCATGAAGCCAATAAAGAAAAGGCACATCGTGAGTCTGCGCAATCTGGTCAACCTGATTTCGGATGAATGTTACGTTACCAAATGATGTTGAGAAAAATAAAATCCGCATGTTGTATTATCTCCCCCCTCTCAGGAAGTAGCGAAACTTTAGGTTAATTCTTCTAGTTATGGAATCGATAAGAAACTTTTTTCTTTTTCCATATTCGGAATTCAATGGTATTTTCTTAAGAACAACAACCTGATAGTCTGGCTGTTTATCATAAACAGTATATGAAGATAAATAGTGAACATATAGCCCAGTTTTAATGAGGTTATCGCTAAGTATGTGTGCATGTATTGGCTGATCAATAACCTGTAATTCAGCAGGATTATTCCTAGTTACCCATTCGAGGTAATTCGGATCTGGCATGTGAATGAATACAAAACCATTTTTATTGAGAGCCTTCGAAATATTCTTGAAAAGCTTTGCATGCAACGAAATTGGAATGTGCTCAATGACATCTGGAAGCACTATGACGTCATATGCACCCCTAATATCCGTAGCGGTAATATCTTTGACCATCAAATCAACATTCCGATACTTCCTTAATCTGCTTGTTGCAGTGTCAATACTCTCAGGGCTAATATCAACAGCTCTTAAAAATCCATCTTTATTGAGATGCTGCAAAATCAACTCCGTTACGGTGCCGATACCACAGCCTATTTCCAGAACTTCATGGTACGGTTTTAAGCCAACTTCCTCAAGCCATCTTCTTATGCTTAAATGACGGTTATTTATTCCCATTGCACACTGTTTCTTAGCGAAGGCATCGTAGAATTCAGCTACTTCTTTCATTGAGCAACAGCGAGACTTAAAAAATGATTAACCGAGTCAAGAGCAAAGCAAGTGCTAATACTGCAAAAGAAAAAAGTGGTTTGATTAGAAACTGATAGTCTCTAACACCAATCTTCCAAAACAGATAGACTATGAATGTCAGTGAATTCAAAAATGTTGCAATCACATATGCCACTATTGTCTCTTGAAAAGACCAACTGAACTGCCATGTCAAGAATATTATAAAAGCGTATAACGCAATTTCAATGCCCGAAAAAAGAAGCACATCCTGATGGCGTTTCGCGACAATAAGAATACCCGAGAGAGAGGCATAAAGAAGTTGAAACAGACCAGTGACAGAAAGAACCTGAATGATCAGTCCTGCCTGAGTCCATTGAGAACCCAGCAAAATCTCTAGAATCAAATCACCGTAGCCTATTAGGATCGAAAATGGAACGATGCACAGAAAAATCAGCTTATTGGTAATCTCAGTGGTTACCGATATCATGCGTTCTTTATCTTCTTGATAATCATTGGTCTTTTGAAGTATCAGTGGTTGCAGGATGTTAGCCATAAGGTTCCCAGGAATACTTACCAAAGCACCTGCCATAGTGAAATAGCCACCATAGGATGATCCAAATTGGCTTATCAGGAAAAAAATAATCAAATGTCCAGAAAATTGGCGAAGCCCAGTTGATGGGAGAATAAATAGCGGATAGCTCTTATATTCTTTTACAACCCAGATTATGTTCGTCGGATTTACACAGGAAAAGATTTGATTGAATTTGCTTTTAAGAGCGTAAAATTTCTGAATCAAAACATGAACTATTTTGCCAACCAATTCACCAAATATTAGTCCCAGACTATGGTTTCCGAATCCTAATCCAAAGCTTAGTGTTGCTACTTTAGAGGTGAGCGCTTCGCCAAGTGCTACTACTGAAGATTTGGCGTATATTTTTTCCCTGACATTCCAATTTCCAAGGATATGAGTGAAGCAATATAGTAATGTCCCTGCTGCAAGAAGTACAGGAAATTCAGGAAAGAATTTCAGATTGAATATCTCAAAAACCTTGGAGCCAAACAATCGGGTTACGATGTAGACAGCAATGGAGAAGGTGAATGAAAGTGCTACACTACTATTCAATACCCTCTTGAATATTCCGTCATTTTTAATTACTGGAAAAGAAACGGGCAGTGACAGCAATGCCAATAAACTAAGTAACTGAACCGCTGAATTAAACAATGCGTAGTTTCCATATTCTTCAGGCGTATAAACTCGGGCGATAACAGGCGTAAATAAAAAGCCTATTGTAACTATCAGAAATTTACCAGTGAACAAAACTCCGAAATTTTGAACAAAAGAATTTTTGATTGTTAGTCCTCTAGCTGTCTTGTAAACAAAGTGACAAATTTTATCAATCATTCTAATGTTGATAGCGTTCCTTTAGGTTCAGGAAATATTTTTCGAAATACTTAAAACTCGCCTGTGCCAAGACAGTGGATGAAATCCATACCAATAGCGGTTTAAATAGGAACACTGACATTTGCTATATGTCAAATTATCAGAATAAGAACTGTGAGCTGAGAAAACGGAGAAAAAGGCAAAAAGCCTCAACCCATCTAAATTCGGAAAAAAGGTCTCAGGCATTGTCTCCCTTTCTTCGTAAAGAAATTGCTAAAAGAATAAGATAGAACAAAAGAGCAGGTAATTTATATCTCATCAATGTACCAAAATTATACGTACTAACGCCAACAGCAAAAGCAAAGGATAAGGAAAAAATAAGGCAAAATATCACGAAGGAATCCTGTAGTAACTGTTTCTTCCTATGGATAACTACTAATACGGAAAACAAGAGAACCAATAAACTCTCAATCGCTGCAAGAAACATCAGCGAAGTTCTCACTTCCCAGATATAAGGTCTAAACAAAGATACATTTATAGCGGCTGGCATTAATTTTAACATTCCAATCCATGTGCCATCAAGCTCTCCCAAGTCATAGCCTCCCTTGCCCCCTAACCGTGCCCCCCAGCCATACCTGATGTCATAAGCAGCGATTCGTGTTCTCTCAGCAATATTGTTAAGACTGTATACATTGTCCTGTCCTGCAATTTTATTTATTGTTAAAAATCCCAATAAAACAAAGACTCCAATTAGCAACGGAGCTATCAATACCCGCTTAATAGCATTTCGGATTTTTCCGATTTCTCGAATCAAAAGCCACACAATCAAACTTGGAAGAAAGCATAATAAAATATAGACCTTAACTTCATACAGTACCCAGAATGACAAAATAAAAATCAATAAAACGGTTATTGACCTTTTTTTAAATTCGAACCAATTGATAAATGTCCAAGTCATCCAACCAATACTTCCAAGAGCAATTGAGTCTTTGAGAATGCCCGAACCCCAAAAAACCAGTGATGGACAAAATAGAATTGCAATAGCAAGGTACGGGGATCGTTTGGAGTATTTCTTGCTCAAAACACTGAAAAGTGCCCACAACCCACTGAAGCTGAGTACACCAAAAAAAAGGGCGGTTGCACTATAGGTGTGAAGGGTGAATAAATCAAAAATCGCACTAAGACGAACAATGAAATATGCTGAAGAGCCACCAAAATACCAAATATGCTGAGTGTAATTAAACAATCTGGGAATATGTTCATTTCCCCGAATCAAAATCAAACTCAATCCATCCTGTGGATTGTCCAAAAATGCTTTCCATATCCATCTACTACCATGTTGCCAAAAGTTAAATGTATCACCACCCCCGTAGTAGAATTGATAAATTAATCCAAGAAGTATTGCACCAAGAAACTTTACAAGAAGAGCGGAGATAAAATATTTCTTTGTTCTTTCATTTGTAAATTTTGACCGCAACCAAAATGCGAGCACTAAAAATAGCACCAGAAAGAACGGAGTAACGATGAGGTCTTTAATTCCCATTTTTTGCCGAAAGGTCCAACCCCAAGTTTCCTTCTAAGCAATGGACGCTCAAGGAATAAATAACTAACACGAGCCAAGCACCTGACAAAGCTAGTGAAACTGCTGTCTGCAATAATAGAACCTTCCAAATTTTGATCCCAGTTCATCATTGTCAAAATCTAAGTGGTATATTAATATTCCGATTGAGTGGAGTCAGTACAAACCGTGTGTTATCCTGCTTGGTTGTGTTATTTTGGTATAATTATGCATTTTAAAACAGCGTGTTGCTCCCAATTCTGCTCCAGTAGTTATTTGGCAAGAATAAATAATCGGAGATACCTAATCTCAGTCCATTCAACTCAACGGTCTTTATGTAATGCATGTGTATAATTTTTGTCCATTTCATAGTCAATAGCTCATTGTGTAAATTACGCTTTCGTTTTCTGTCATGAGTGTCCAGAGAAATATTAAACTAGTTACAACTCACCAATTGCGAGAAATGAAAGCAAAAGGTGAGAAGGTCGCCATGCTTACGGCGTATGACTATTCTATGGCGAAAATCGTCGATCAGGCAGGGATAGATGTAATTTTGGTAGGAGATAGTGCATCAAATGTGATGGCTGGGAACGAGACAACACTCCCGATCACACTGGATCATATGATTTGGCATGCAGCTTCTGTGGTAAAAGCTGTGAAGCGTGCACTTGTAGTAGTGGATGTTCCTTTTGGAAGCTACCAGGGAAGTTCTTCGGAAGCACTCAAATCTTGCATCCGAATCATGAAAGAATCGGGGGCACATGCGGTAAAGATGGAAGGAGGCGTAGAGATCAAAGAGAGCGTGCAGCGTGTTTTATCTACAGGAATTCCAGTCATGGGACACCTTGGATTGACCCCTCAATCCATTTATAAGTTTGGGACGTACACGGTCCGTGCCAGAGAAGAAGCAGAAGCTCAGAAACTCTTGGAGGATGCCAAAATTTTGGAAGCATTAGGTTGCTTTGGGGTAGTACTTGAGAAAATCCCTTCGAAGCTGGCGAAGCAAGTATCCGAATCGGTGGCAATTCCCATCATAGGAATCGGAGCTGGTCCGAATGTAGACGGTCAGGTTCTGGTGGTTCACGATATGCTTGGTATCACCCAGGATTTTAAACCTAGATTTTTGAGACAATATGCAGATTTGAACCAGATAATGAGCGATGCTGTTAACAGCTACATCTCCGATATTAAATCCAAAGATTTTCCCAACGAAAAAGAAAGTTATTAGTCTACCGAAACAGATTAACAATTCATGTCATCAAAAATTATTTATACACATACCGATGAAGCACCAGCTTTGGCCACCAAATCTCTATTGCCAATTATAAAGGCGTTCACTGCTTCTGCTGATGTGAATATCGAAACGAAAAATATTTCATTAGCGGGAAGGATCATTGCTGATTTTTCGGAGTTCATCGAAAAAAAGCAACAACTGCCAGATGCACTTGCGGAACTTGGAGAGCTGTCAAGGCAACCAGAGACCAATATCATTAAGTTGCCCAACATCAGTGCTTCCATCCCTCAATTAAAGGCGGCTATTAAAGAACTACAATCTCAGGGGTACGCATTACCAGATTATCCTGACGAACCAAAAGATGATAAGGAACGCGGGATAAAAGTTGCGTATGATAAAGTCAAGGGGAGTGCGGTAAACCCTGTCCTTCGCGAAGGAAATTCGGACAGAAGAGTACCAAAGGCAGTCAAAGAGCATGCCAAGAATCATCCCCATTCAATGGGAGCTTGGAACGTTGATTCAAAATCTCACGTCGCAAGTATGAGCGAGGGAGATTTTTATGGAAGCGAAAAATCTGTGACTGTGGATAAAGCTGAAAGTGTCAGCATTCTCTTTTTAAGAGAAGATGGAAACAGCACAATACTAAAGGAAAGCATACCTCTTTTAGAGGGAGAAATCATCGATGCCTCTAGAATGAACCATCGGGCGTTGACTGCATTTTTAGAGAAAGAAATTGATTTAGCAAAGAAGGAAGGCGTATTGTTCTCCGTTCATTTGAAAGCTACCATGATGAAAGTATCTGATCCGATTATTTTCGGAAATACTGTATCTGTTTATTATGGGGAGGTGATCAAAAAGCACAAAGAAGTATTGGATGATCTGGGCTTTGATCCCAATAATGGGATAGGAGATCTTTATACAAAGATTCGGGATATTCCTGATAAGAAAAGAATCAAAATTGAAGCTGATATCCAAGCGTGTTATCAAAACAGACCAGATATCGCCATGGTAGATTCTGACAAGGGAATTACCAATCTGCATGTACCCAGTGATGTGATCATTGATGCATCTATGCCAGCGTCCATCCGCACTTCAGGACAAATGTGGGGACCAGATGGGAAAATGAAAGATATAAAAGCGGTAATCCCAGATAGATCTTACTCAGGGGTTTATCAGGAAACCATTGATTTTTGCAAAAAATATGGAGCATTAGACCCCACCACTATGGGCAGTGTTGCTAATGTTGGTTTGATGGCACAAAAGGCCGAGGAGTATGGCTCACATGACAAAACGTTTCAAATTTCTGGAACAGGAAAAGTACAGGTAGTTGCTCAATCAGGAAAAGTGCTACTTGAGCATAAAGTTGAAAAAGGAGATATCTGGAGAATGTGTCAGGTAAAAGATGCTCCAATTCGAGACTGGGTAAAGCTGGCGGTAAATAGAGCAAGAGCAACTAGAGTTCCTACGGTATTTTGGCTGGACAAAAAACGAGCACATGATGCTCAATTAATTGAAAAAGTGAATACCTACCTGAAGGATCACGATGTTGCTGGACTTGAGATTCACATTATGTCTCCCGTTGAGGCAACACGATTCTCTCTGGAAAGAATTAGAGGAGGAAAAGATACTATTTCTGTGACAGGAAATGTTCTAAGGGACTACCTGACTGACTTGTTCCCGATTTTGGAGGTTGGTACCAGTGCCAAAATGCTATCCATTGTTCCGCTAATGAATGGAGGAGAGTTGTTTGAGACGGGAGCAGGAGGTTCGGCTCCTAAGCATGTTCAACAGTTTTTAGAAGAAGGACACCTTCGATGGGATTCACTGGGTGAGTTCCTAGCTCTGGCTGTATCGCTGGAGCATGTAGGTAATATGTGCGATAATCCTAAGGCAAAAATTTTCGGGAAAACCTTGGATCAGGCTACTTCAAGACTACTTCGGGAGAATAAATCTCCTTCAAGAAAAGTCAAAGAGATAGATAATAGAGGAAGTCATTTTTACCTAGCGATGTATTGGGCAGAAGCACTTGCAGAACAGAAAGAAAATGCAGAATTAAGTGATAAATTTAAAAATATGGCTGACTTACTTGCGTCTAATGAGACTACGATTCAGGAAGAACTCATACAAGCTCAGGGAAAACCTGTAGACATTGGAGGGTACTATCACCCCAATGCGGAATTGACTTCTGAAGCTATGAGGTCTAGTGAAACATTCAATGCGCTGATCGAGGAAATGTAAGCTAGGATCAATCACCAGTAAAGTCAAGTACTCCTTCGTTTGGGATCAAATAATTTTGATTTTTTTGATTGAAGTAGGCATTTAATAAATACGAATGCACTTGTACGGGCATGGTTGATGGTCCACCATTTTAGTTAGCAGGTTATCGAATATTTCTCCTTTCATTTGACTGCGGTTGAACCGATAGCAATATTGGTCGATATATGCTTGAAGGTTATCGACTGAATGGTGGATACCTCTAAGCCATGCCTTGAACATCATAATTGTTCTGTGCAATTCTGGGAAATTCTTACCTTTCTTCCCACTCTCTATTTGAATTAAATAACGTAGGTTCAACAATCAAGTGCAAAAACTAAGCGGTATTTAGCTAAAAGATTTCTTTAGGAGTTTTAAAGTTAAGCTTTTCTCTTGGTCGTCGGTTAATTTTGTACTGAATTTGTGTAATCTGTTTGTCAGTTAGTGTATCAAAAGCTGTTTTTTTGGGTATATACTGTCTTATGAGTTTGTTGGTGTATTCATTGAGTCCTCTTTGCCAAGAGCAATACGGATGGGCAAAGTAGCATTGAGTAGCTAGGTTTTTAGCTATGTTTTGATGGTCGGCAAATGCTGTTCCATTATCAGAAGAGATCGAAAAGATATGTTTTTTATAGGGCATCAGCCTATTGATAAGTTCCTTACTTAGTCAGCCCTAAAGAATCAACATTAATTATGCTTATCCCCTTTCAGGGAGGGTTTTAGCACGATTATTGCTGTATAAAATGACAAGGAATAGTTATAATATCAATCAAAACCTTGTCAAATGCAGTCAAAAAAGTCGAATAGAAATCAACTTGATTTTTTATCACCTACCTTAACTGAACAACTCAATTCCAGGCAAGAGCTTTATTTGTTGAGCCACCAGATAGAATGGTCATATTTTGAAGAAGCATTTGGTTCGCTTTATTCAACTGTAGGTCGTCCAGCTCATTCTATTCGTTTGATGGTCTCCTTGTTGATATTAAAATCTATTTACAATTTATCAGATGAGGTATTGGTGGAACAACGCTGGGAAATGAATCCATATTTTCAATATGTTGGAGGCTTTGATTCTTTGCAATGGGGGCAACCATGTGCGGCAACAGATTTGGTACATTTCAGCAAGAGGATTGGAGAAGAAGGGGTAGAGAAGATATTGAAACATTCAATTGAGCTACACGGCAAGGATGCTAAGGACAAGCATGTAAGTGTAGATACTACTGTCCAGGAAAAGAGCATCACCTATCCCACAGATGCAAAACTTCATAAAAAAATTGTTGACAGCTGTATTTCTATAGCCAAGAAAGAAGGGATTAAACTACGACGCAGTTACGTTAGGACAACCAAAAACCTTGTCAGAGACACCTACAATGGGACTCACCCTAAAAGAAGGAAGAAAGCAAATGTAGCGAAGCGAAAACTCAAAACCATTGCTGGTCGGTTAGTCAGAGAATTAGACAGGAAATTACCACATCAGCAAAAAGAAGTAACATTAGCATTGTTCAAACGAGTACTTACACAAGAGAAGTTCAGTAAACATAAAATTTACAGTTTACATGAACCTGATGTGTATTGCATCGCAAAAGGGAAGGCCCATAAAAAATATGAATATGGCTGTAAGGCATCAGAAGTATTGACACAAAATACGGGTATCATCGTAGGTGCGATGACTTTTGAAGAGAATATTTATGATGGACATACGCTAGATGCTGTATTGAAGCAAACACAACTACTGACTGGTAACTACCCGAAAACCGCCACAGTAGATAGGGGGTACAAAGGGACTAACACAGTTGAAAACACCTCCATCATTCGACCATCCAAACCATTAAAAAGAGACAATACCTATCAAAAACAGAGAAAACGAAAGCACTGTAGACGTAGAGTAGCCATAGAGCCAATCATCGGACACTTGAAGCAAGATCATCGAGCAGCTAGCAATTACCTAAAAGGGAAAACAGGAGATAAAATAAACTTCATCATGTCTGCCTGTGGGTTTAACTACAAGAAGTTGATGAAAAAACTAAGAGTAAATGCTCTTTGGCTCTATACAAAATGGGTAGTAAACCTGAGGCGTCTAGTTGAATTAACCTCTTTCCATCAAAGTAGTAATACAAACTCTATGGAAAATGAGTTTTTAAGGAACGACTACTTACATGTTCAAAATCATTTATTTCTCCTCTTTCATCTAACCCGTTTTCTACTGCTTTTTCCATTATGCTACTAACAATATAAGGAGTCGTTTGAAACAAAGTAGCAACTGTTTTCTGAACTTTAACCAATAGCAAGGACGCTATTATTTTCTGTGAAAACAAACGAGTATATCCTTTGCCTTTGGAAGCAAAGGAAACAGCTATAACCTTCACTTTACCGTTATCATCTACGTATCTAGGAAGACTACACACAATCAAACACGTATAATCAAACCAACTTAAATGTTGCCATTTACGTTCCGGTGATTGGTCATATAGCCTGTATTCTTTTCCTGATACTTTATACACTTTTGGTGAATATGTTAGATGTATTTCTATGGTCTTTTTAGGATATTCTTTCTTCTTTATTTCTGAAATCATAAACTAATCCGCAATACCTAATAGCTCTCTTAAGAAATTAGCAAAATCTGTCATAATAAATAGGGTAAGTCTTAGAAGTATCACTAAAATTTTATAGTATAGCCTTTTATATTGGCTTTTAATGTATTGCCAAACTTGTTCGCAAGGATTCAGTTCTGGAGAATATGGGGGGATATTTAACAGAAAAATATTATCGGGTACTTTCATATTTTTTGTTGAATGAAACCCAGTATTATCAATAATGACTATCTTATATTCTTTAGGGTTATACTCAGAACAGTGCCTTAAATATGATTCAAAGATTGTGGTACTTACTCCATTAATTTCCCAGACAAAACTATCTCCATTTATAGGAGAATAGCTTCCATACAGGTAGGTTGTTTGAAACTTATGTTGGTAAGAAACTACTGGTTTAACTCCTTTTACCGTTAAGCATTTGCCTAAATGCGTCATTAATCCAAAGCTACTCTCATCCTGAAAATATAAATTCACATCTTCAAACTTACCTTCGTTTAGATTTGATTTAATGTCGTTTAATGTAGCAGGAAGTTTTTAAAAAAGCATTTACGGCTTCCTCATCCTTTTTGTAATGAGATTTCCTTGGGCTTTTCAGCTGTGTTTTAAAGTATTTTACCATGTACGCGCTAAGCCAATGATATTTTACTTCAACTCCATAGAGAGATAAACCCCATTGTTGTTCATTCCAATAGCCACGTAAAGAGAGCTTGGCATCTTTTAACTTCTCTGATAATCCTTGGTGAATTTCAGGGGTAATAATTTTAGACTTTTTAGCTCTTGTGGATCTTAGCAAGATGCCTTCTATTCCTAATTTACGATACCTAGCTATCCAAAGAACCAACGTCTGTCTACAGATACCCAAATAAGTTGCTATCAATTGTTGTGTCTTGAATTTATTGGTCTGCAATAAAATTAGACATAAAATACGCGTAACTACTCAGGTGGTCTATAACGTATAACTCATTGATTACAAACTGGTTAGAAAATTCGATTATTTCTTAACAAAATCTTAACATTTATCTATTTCGCTGATTATCAGTCTTTTACTTAAAAAGTAATTAAGAATACAACTTTATATAAACATTTTTTAGTTTGTAACTACCTGATAACAAGTAATTTAGACCACCTGAGTAGTTACAAATACGCTTCTCTGACTTGATATTGCGTTGCTTAGCTTGTAACTCCTTAAGCGTTTCAAGACGCTCCGATACTTCTATAGTTGATGTCATACCCATGAAGCAAATATATAAATAATAATTAGACTAGTATTATAATCTAATTGGTATCCCTCTACTTTTAAACGCTACGGTTTTTAGGAACTCTTACAGAGGAGAATTTCCATATTAACGGGACAGAATCCTTTTGGGGCTATGCTAAAACAAGACTTTCAAAGTTCAGAGGCATGAACAAGAATAGGGTTGAATTACATCTTAAAGAATGTGAGTGTACGTTAAATAATAGAGGGCAGAATTTGTACAAAATCTTGCTCCAAATATGCAGAAAAAATCCGCTTAACTAGTTAAGACCCTCCCTAAATTTAACGTGTAATTCTAATTCTAAACGTTACGGTTTTTAGGGAACCTTACAGAGGAGTCCAAAAAATATGATGAGATTCAATTGACCAACCTAGCTAACCAAACAGATTTTACGGAACTAAGAGCATTCCGTGATTCAGCAAACTGATTTTCTAATGAGGGTTGGATGAATAACCCAAAGCGCATCCAATCAAGCAATTGTGCACACGAGAGGAGTCGAACCTCCACGACCTAAAGCGGTCACCAAGCCCTCAACCTGGTGCGTCTACCAATTCCGCCACGTGCGCTCAAAGGGATGACAAGATTAGCCTTTCATAAGACTATACGTTTGAAAATAAAAAAAGATCCCCATTCAGAAGCCTTTCTATTTTTAGAATATTTTCCTTTAGTGGTCCCCTTTTTCACCTCTATCAAGGTGGACACCGTGATGTCCGTAACTATGTGTGGTTCTTTCAGTTAGTGCTAGTAATAATGCCGAAGTAATGAAAACCATATGTATTACGATCTCCATCACAATGCCTTCAGAACTGGTTTTTTGTACTTCTCCACGATAGTCAATAAAAGTTTTAAGTAATTGCACCCCTGATATTGATGCCAGTGAAGTGGCCAACTTGATTTTTAATTGACCTGCGTCCAAATTTTCAAGCCAAAGAGGTTTGTCGTCATGCATGTCTACATCAATTCGACTGGTAAATATGGAGTACCCCCCTATGGTCACCATTACGACCAAGTTCATTACCATAGAGATATCAACCAAACTCAAAACCCCCAACATCATCTCTGTCTCATGAAACGAAGCAGTATGAGCTACTATATGTAATAACTCCTGAAAAAACTTATATAAATAGAAGAAAGATGCAATTATCAATCCAGTGTAAAGAGGTGCCTGCACCCATCTACTCCAAAATATAAATCCTTCAAAGAAATTTTCAAATTTTTTGACTGGTGAAAGTGGATCACTCATACTTTTTAAATAATTAGTTAACAATCGAACCCGAAATATACAATATTATTCCAACTCCGACTGCGAAGTAACAAAAATATAGCCAATTATTCATCGAATAGTACGACAGTTTTTGACGGATAATCATGTAATGCCTTTCTACGCGCATTAAAAAGTATCAAGACAAACCCTCCAAAGAATAAAATAAGCGACAAGGATTTTGTTAAGTTTCTTATCAGTGATTGATGAATTTTCAATGATCCATCTTCGGAAGAAACGAAAATTTTCATCCATTTTTTCCCAGGCGTAGCTCTAAGCCTACTCATTTCAAAACTAACATTATATGCTAAATAGATAATGGAGAAGAAAACCCAGTCAAGACCTATCCTAGGTAGAACGAAACTACTTAGATACAGCAAAAGCAGAATTGGAACTAGGTCAATGTTATGTGCCAGTAAGCGTTGGGGAAACCCTGCATACTTTATTGCTTTATGTTCCAGTTTCTTTGTTGTTAGCATTAATCATTTACAATCTAAGACCGTTACAAAAGGCAACACTGAGTTTGTTGGTTTTTGAATTGTGAGATTGTTGATCCCTCTTCTTGTTTTTTTGCTCTCCCATAGGTCTGAACAGCCCTATTTCTTGCTGTTCTTCCTCACTTTTTGTTACCTTTTACTGAATTGGACATTATCCTAGGACTTCGATATAAATTGTAACACATCGCCTCCATCAGATTCTGGGTATGCTTTTTTTCTATCCCGCTATAGTGTGCGACCGCTCCACCAAACCACCTGCGAATGCTCCCAAAGGTACGTTCTACTGTACCTAGTTCGACCTATTATTTTGTTGAATTTCTTCTACCAATGCTTGAGGGGGAGATTCCTCCTAGCTTTTTTTAACATATGATTCTTCCGATTTCTCTTGGTCACAAGGTCGGCATTTTTCCTTGACTGATAGCCTTTATCTGCTTTCACTGGGATGTTTTCAAGCAGGTCAGCACGTTGTAGCACTTCTTCTAAATTGCTAATCTCGTTCACATTAGTAGCAGTGGTCACTACTCCTAGTACCAAGCCTTCTTCATCTGTGACATGGTGTTTTTTGTATCCATATCTTAGTTTTCCCGCTTTTCTAATCCATGCTCCATCGGTATCAACGCCGGAGGGAACTTGTTTCTCCACCTCTTTCGATTCACGGTTCTTGGCTACTTCATGGGTTGGTTTTTTGTCTTCCTCTCTGTCTTCTGCGACCCGATAACTAGGCTTCCCCTTTGGTCTAAGTGGGGAATCTATGATGCTCGCATCAACTAAAGCTCCCTGCTTTATGATGATAGCTTCCTCCTCCAACTGTGAATTGATGAGTTTAAACATCACCTCATATGCTCCTCGTTTGGTTATTAATGACCTGAATCCACTACTCGTGCTATGGTCAGGAGCTACTTCATCTATGCATAGCCCACAGAAATAACTAAATGATAGGCTATCCATTAATTCTGTCCTCTACTTCATAATCACTTAAGGGCATCTCTAAAAACTAAAACAGCTGTGTTAGTATGTTTTTTGAGCTAAAAGAGTTAGACTTGGAAATGAAACAATTTAAACGTCACAGAGATTACGGTTTTTTTGATCAAGACATTCGTTTGTCCAAACTGAGCCAGTTGGGAGATCCCCTGCAACGATTAAACGGTGGAATTGATTTTGAAATTTTCCGTTCTTTACTGGAAAAGCACCTGATCAAAGAGTCACAAGGAAAGGGAGGACGTCCCCCATATGATTATGTGTTAATGTTCAAGATATTGATTCTTCAGCGATATTATAACCTCTCTGATGATCAAGCAGAATATCAAATCAATGACAGGATGAGTTTTATGAGATTTCTCAACCTCACCATTGCAGATGACATACCAGATAGCAACACGATATGGTTGTTTAGTGAACGTCTGACCGACTTGAATTTAGTAAAATCCCTTTTCGAGCTATTTCAGAGTCAATTGGAAAAGTTAGGGCTTATGGTCAATGAAGGCAAAATAATAGATGCCTCTTTTGTAGAAGCCCCACGCCAACGCAACAGCAGGGAGAAAAACCAACAAATAAAAGAGGGTAAGGGAGAAGGTCTATGGACAGATGAACCCAATAAAAAGCGTCAAAAGGACATTGATGCACGTTGGACAAAGAAAAATAATCAGCATTATTATGGGTATAAAAATCACGCCAAGGTGGATGCAGGTAGCAAATTGATAGAACGCTATGAAATTACCGATGCAGCGGTACATGATTCACAGGCTCTTGATGCCCTGTTGGACAAAAAACAAGACAAAGAACAGGAATTGTATGCCGACAGTGCTTATGCAGACCAGCAAGAAATACTCGAAAAACATCAGGTTAAAGATCAAATACATGAGAAGGGCTACAAAAACAAGCCGTTGACCGATACACAAAAGGAAAGTAATACAAGAAAATCAAAAGTACGCGTAAGAGTGGAGCATGTTTTTGGTTTCATGGAGAACAGTATGGGAAGCATGTATTACAGAAAAGTAGGGAAATCAAGAGCCGATACGGTCATTGGTCTGATGAATCTGACTTATAATATGTGCAGAAAAATTCAATTGACCGCTTCATTATGAGGGAACGTGCGTTCGATAGGCAATGAATAAATTCATAAGTAACTGATAATCAGGTGAATAAAAAATGAACTAAAAAAGAACAAAATAGGTCATCTTAAAAAAACAGGTCAGAAAAATAAATCGGGAGAATATCCAGTTTTTAGAGATGCCCTTAACCCATACCTCGTCTGAAGCAGACATACTTTAAACAGTAGTAGTCCATTATAGGAAGGTTTACCTGTCCCTCTTTTTCCTTTTGTATAATGTTGACCTAGTACTGTATTAATGCTAGACCAGTCTGAAAAGAGCATTCATGTGACTGAAAAAGATCTTTTTTATCTTCCTGCTTCGAACATCACAAATGCTATCGTCTAGGAGTCTATCGGACTTAAAAGCCAAACAAAAATTAATAACTTTGGGCATGCTATCATTTATCGGTACGGATAGAGAACAAGTTTCTTTTATGCCCTATGACCTTACCGAGTGGCTACCCGAAGATCACTTGGCAAGATTTGTAGTTGAGATAGTAAGTAAAATGGATTTACGTCAGGTTTATTCAAGCTATTCTGGCAAAGGGAGTACCCCTTACGATCCTAAATTACTGCTCTCTCTTATTTTTTAAGGCTATTCGACAGGCATTTTTAGTTCCAGAAAAACAGAAACAGGGACCTACGATTCTATTGCTTTTCGTTTCATTGCAGGAAATCATCACCCCGACCATGACACAATTTCTAGTTTTCGTAACAGGTTTCTTCCCGAACTCAAAGGTTGGTTTAAGGAAATCCTTTTGATAGGAAATGAGCTTGGACTCATCAACTTGGGAAATATCTTTCATTGACGGCACCAAAGTACAAGCCAAGGCATCCAGACATAAAGCGATGAGCTACAAAAGGATGCAGCAATTGGAGGAAAAATTAGCGTGCGAGATTGAACAATTAATGGCTCTTGGTCAGGAGTAAGATGCAAAGGATGATAACTCCGCCATTGCTATACCAGATGCAATAACAAGGAGAAAAGACCGCTTGGTCAAAATCAATACAGCCAAAACAGTTATTGAACAACGTCGCAAAGAAGCCTACCAAGTAGCGCAATCGGAATTTGACAAAAAGCAGGAAGCAGGTAAGCACTATGAAAGGGAAACGGGTAAAAAGCCACTAGGCAAAGTACCAAAAGAACCCTCCGCAGTACCAAAAGATAAAGATCAATACAATTTCACTGATCCTGCATCTCGGATAATGAAGACAAATAAGGGCTTTGATCAATGTTATAATGCACAAATAGCGGTCAATGACGATATATTGATTATCAGCAATTATGCCAATGCCCACCACAACGATACGCAAGAATTCTTACCTACTCTTGCATTTGTACCCGCCGAATTAACACCTAAAATCACCTCTTCAGTTGCTGATACAGGCTATTATTCTCAGCACAACATCGATAATTGTCCCAAGAGTATCACACCAATAATTTCAAAATCAAAGGAAAAACACAACAGTTATATTGAACAACTTTTAACCCCAACAAAAGCTAAGCAAAAAGGGATTTATCGAAAGAGGCAACATACAGTGGAACCTGTTTTTGGAATAATAAAAGAGGTATTAGGCTTTAGGAGGTTTTCATTAAGAGGAAAAGAAACATGGTTCTTCTGGGAACCCTATGGGTATAGATTAAGTTTTCCACAATGAAACAGAATTGAAACGCGATAGTTTTCGAAGTTTCTAAATCCTCTGGCAGCCGATTTTATGGACTGAATCTTTGAATTAAATCCTTCTGCGGTCGCATTGGTGATGCGATGTTTCAGGTAAGTCATTATGTTGTCGAGATGGTTTTTTAGCATCTTGGCAACTGATATGACCGGATTTAGACGTGAATGTGTCACCCACCAGTACCATTTCTTAAAGAACGCTTGGGCTAGTTTATCATCGCAGTAAGTCCACAGTTCAAGCAGTGTCTCTTTGATTGCCCAAGCTCGGGCGACCTTCAGCCCTTTTGATTGAAGGCAAGAAAAAGTGTCTTTATCTTTTTCACTCCATTTGTCGGGATTGCGTAACCATGTATAGCGAGACCCGACCAAATCATCGATACCAGCGGCTCTTAATGTTTTATTTTCATAGAGACTTTTGCATAATCCACAAAACACCCATCGCAACTCACAAACAACGTGATTTTTTTATAAACTTGCCTCATTCTTTCGCCCATATTCTCTCAATCATCAATACGACACCAAAAAACCTTTTATTTCGGGTTCTTCTGGTAACCCTGTGGGTATAGATTAAGTTTTCCACAATGAAATAGAATTGAAACGCGATAGTTTTCGAAGTTTCTAAATCCTCTGGCAGCCGATTTTATGGACTGAATCTTTGAATTAAATCCTTCTGCGGTTGCATTGGTGATGCGATATTTCAGGTAAGTCATTATGTTGTCGAGATGGTTTTTCAGCGTCTTGGCAACTTTAATGACCGGCTTTAGACGTGAATGTGTCGCCCACCAGTACCATTTCTTAAAGAACGCTCGGGCTAATTTATCATCGCAGTAAGTCCACAGCTCAAGCAGTGTCTCTTTGATTGCCCCTTGCGAAAACTTTTTTCATTGATTCCAACGTGTTTCACTTCCTCAACAGAGCGTCTGTCCATCCCCCTTTTCACCGCTCGGGATTGAATATGATGTGCCTCATCCCACGACAAGCCAAGTAGTTTTGCGGCTTTTATCTTGTTGCTGCAAGCCGACAGCACATCAATAGCGAATCAAATAAATGCGTAAAGCGTGCTTGCGTATCTGCCATAAGTACTCTCAGGCTTTTGATTCCATGCTCTTTACAATGAATACGCGGAACCTGAGCGACCAAGCGCGTCTTGAACTGCATCGTATCAAGGTGTCGCCATGTGCGTTGCTCACGATGGTCGTAAACCGCACAAATGGCATTGCAGGTACTACACGCGCCTTTCGTTTCCTTTGGTCAATCTATCTGGATGGTCATTGATTTGTCAGTCAGATCCGGCGTAATCGCCGTGATTCGCCACGGGTCGCTAAGCCCCAAAAGCTGAGTAAACAATACGGTATCTTTCATTTGAATATCTCCATAAAAAAATATACTTGTACCACATTTTTGAGCATTGTTTGGCTTTTACCCATAGGAAACTCAGGAGAACCGAGTTCAATTCTGTTCCACTGCGGAAAACTTAATCTCTACCCACAGGTTTCCCAGTAGAACCGAAAACATAGATAATGAATGGGGATTGGTGTGTCTTTCTTATAATTTGAAAAGAATGTTTAATCTAAAAACCGCTTAAAAAGAGGGGTCACAGACCGATTTAGTACCAAAACAAAAAACGGCACAAGACATAAAATCATTTCGCAAAACGAATGGGTTAAAGCCAATTTTTTGTTCTGAATAATTAATCTCTTTACGATCCTAGTTATTGAAAGTCCGACAGACTCCTAGGGTGGGGACATGTTGTTTATTCATGGCACTGAAATAAAAGATATACAAATAAATCTGCTTGATAGTGCTGATAATAAACAACCTTCTATTGCAACGGTCTTATATCCATGTTTACTCTCTTTAATTGCGGGTGTTCCTCTTGAGAATTTAACGAAAAAAATAGTGCTTTAAAGTCTTTCTCTCCTTTTCCCTCTCCTAACTCCATTACATAATCTTTATCGCTATCTATCAAGATAGATGCGTATTGATGCCCTTTTCTATAGGCTTTTTCATCTATACTTACATGTTCAAAATCATTTATTTCCCCTCTTTCATCTAACCCGTTTTCTACTGCTTTTTCCATTACACTACTAACAATATAAGGAGTCGTTTGAAATAAAGTAGCAACCGTTTTCTGAACTTTAACCAATAGCGAGGACGCTATTATTTTCTGTGAAAACAAACGAGTATATCCTTTGCCTTTGGAAGCAAATGAAACAGCTATAACCTTCACTTTACCGTTATCGTCCACATATCTAGGGAGACTACACACAAATAAAACACTTATCATCAAACCAACTTAAATGTTGCCATTTATGCTCCGGTGATTGGTCATATAGCCTGTATTCTTTTCCTGATACTTTATACACTTTTGGTGAATATGTTAGATGTATTTCTACGGTCTTTTTAGGATATTCTTTCTTCTTTATTTTTGAAATCATAAACTAATCCGCAATACCTAATATCTCTCTTAAAGAATCAGCA
Organism: Ekhidna sp.; assembly: GCA_965261215.1. Lineage (GTDB taxonomy): Bacteria > Bacteroidota > Bacteroidia > Cytophagales > Cyclobacteriaceae > Ekhidna. The sequence continues at coordinate 3,513,082 of CBDHDT010000193.1, read as the reverse complement.
AAATCTGTCATAATAAATAGGGTAAGTCTCAGAAGTATCACTAAAATTTCAGTATAGCCTTTATCTTTATTAAATGCCTATTTCAATACAATTTTCTTACCTCTCTGGGTTTTCTTCTCCAAAATCCCTTCAAGAACATATCCAAAAGTTGGCACCGGATGACAATGCGATTGAAGGACTGGACCATCTGTTATTCTTTTAATTGACCTGAATATCCACATTTTCTATTCTTGACAATTCGATGAGTTCTCCTTTCTGAAATAGATTAGACATCTCATTAAGAGGAGTGTGTGTATCCCTTGGCTTGTAATTGATATAATCCTGAAAGGTGATTCCTCCCACAACCCTTTTGTTAAAAGATTTCCGAAATCTCACCCCTCCACCACTTGTAGCATAACTGTAAGCCAGAAAAGCCATACTGAACGTTTTTTCCTCAAACCAGTACAGGTATACATCTTCAAAATCATTTCCTCCATTTTCTTCACTGAATCTCACTTCAATTTTATGGTACGTCCTGCCATTAACATTCACTATCCCGAGGTATTTTCTCAAACCCGCAACATCGGTCAGTGTAAGTGGCAATTGGACGAAGTAAAGTACTGAATTGATCGAAGAAACATACCTGCTTGCCATTGTATCTGCTACAGTAATCGGACTCCCATCAATTGACCTAGAAAATTTTGAACTGTTGATAAGAACATCTGCAACACTCCCAAGCACATCTTGAAAGGATCGTGTATAGGCATATTAGTCCTTATTTCTCTGTAAAGAATAGCGTCTGTCTCGAAAATCGAATTCGACTTTTTCCCCTTTTAGCAAATTGAGACCATGAGTTTCAATGGCTTTGTCAATGATATCTTGGGAGTTTGGGTCTCTTTTTGCCAAGCTACAAGCACAAAAGAGAACGATCGAAAAAAAATGTGTATTTCACGATCGCCGTAAGACAACTCTAACGATTTGATAGCTGTCAGGGAATATATAAGATGTTATTAGGAAGATAAATGGGCATCTCTATTAACTGTTTTTTTCCGAGATTGCGGTGTCAGTCCTGTACTCAAATCTTCATGTATGCTACATACACCTCGGTTTTCCGTGTGTGACTTTCTTGCACTCACAAAAATCTAGTTTGATTAGAGATCCCCAAATTAAAGAAGGGATTTAAAAATCCCCTCCGCTTTTTACAGATAATTATTTTTATTCTGAATCTGCCTCCCCCATTTTTTCGCCCGTTTCATTGGCTAGAGAATCCCCCGGCGCAACCTCAGTCGAGTCCTTAGCGAATTCCATTTCTTCCTCTTCAGGCTCAATAGGAGTAGGTTCTACCGTTTCTACAGCTTCCTCCTCTGTTTCTTCAGAAGATGAAGGTGATGTGCACGCTCCTAGGAATGCAATCATTGCAAGTAGCATTAATACTTTTTTCATAATTTATGGTTAGGTTAAAAATTTTGGTAAAAATAGAATGTATTCATCAATATTATACAAGGTAATCTTTTGACTTTAATAAAAAAAAATATGAAAAATTTTGACGGCGGAAAACATAGTGGGAATAAATTCGAAGATCGTTGCAATAGAGGGGCGTTTATTATCAGTACTATCAAGCTAATTTACTGATAGATTTTTTTATTTCAGCGCCAAGAACAGGCAACACTCTCACTCCCTAGCCGATAGATTTTGTGATGTGCGAAGGAGGAAGATAAAAAAGATTTGTTTCAGTCATCAGTCAAATGAATGCTCTTTTAGACTGGTCTAGCATTCATACGCCTACTGGTTCTCATATGAAAAAATCAAAAGGAGGAGCGGTTGCACGTTATAGCGGGATAGGAAAAATGCATATCCAAAATCTGATGGAGGCGATATGTTACCATTTATATCGGAGTCCATGGATAATTATGCTCAATTTGTAAGCCTCCCTAAAAGCCGTAGCGTTTAAAACTAGAGTTAAACGTTAAGTTTAGGGAAATGAAAAAGAGTCGATACCGAGCCTCAGCTCATCAAGATGCTGAGCGAACAAGATTAGGGCGAGAGTGTGTCCGATATCTGTAAGGTACATGGCATAAGCCAACCAACTTTCTACAACTGGAAGAGTACATACTCAGGAATGAGTGTGTACCAACTCAAAAAGTTGAAGGAACTAGAATCAGAATTATTAAGTTCATTTAAGCGTAGGTATGCTGATCTGTCTTTGGAACACAATGCTTTAAAGCACCTAATCGAAAAAAGATTTAAGACCTGCTGAAAAGCGAGAAACTGTTGGGTATCTGGTCGATGAAGACCTGAGTATCAGGCAGGTCTGTGTGGCAATTAATCTGAGTTTATCTGTGTATTACTACCGCTTTAAGCGTAAAGCTGAGGACACAGTTATTATGAGGCTCACATTCAACTAATAAATGCAACTTTTAGATTTGAGATTTTATCACTATTACAAAACAGGAAAGAAGGGCAATTTTCTCTTTCACTGCTTTGCTGGTAAGGGTTAATTTGCCCCCTCACATCGTGAAAAATAAAGTTGCAAATGGCACATCTTACTACAGAACACAGGTACGCGATATCGTGTATGTTACAACAAGGAAAAAGTCAAAGTGAAATAGCTGCTAGCATAGCAAAAGATAAATCTGTTATTAGCAGAGAAATTGTGCGTAATAAAGATCAGAGGAGTGGTGTTTATAGGCATGATTTGGCGCATCGAAAGTATGCTCAACGTCAAAAAAAGAAACCCAAGAAAAAGCGATTCACCTTGCGAATTCAGTCCCATGTCGAGACCCTGCTAAAGGAAGACTATAGCCCCGAGCAAATTGTAGGCATCAGTATAAAAGAAGGGCTAGACTGTGTCTCTCACGAGCGCATTTATCAGCATGTATGGAAAGACAAAAAACACCAGGGCGAGTTACATACTCATCTCCGCAGAAAGGGCAGAAAGTATCGCAAAAGAGGGGCTACTAAAGATAGCAGGGGAATTATAAAAGACAGAGTAAGTATAGACCGCAGACCTTCGGTGGTAGAAGAAAGGTCAAGATTTGGAGATCTTGAAGTAGATTTGGTCATTGGAAAAAATCAGAAAGGAGCGATTGTAACTATCAACGACAGGGCGAGTGGCATGTTGAAAATGAAGAAAGTAGAAACCAAACAAGCCAGCGAAGTGGCTGATGCCATCAATGAATTATTGGAAGAATGGAGTCCGTTTCTTCAAACCATCACTTCTGATAATGGAAAGGAATTTGCTTGGCATCAACAGGTAGCTAAAACGCTAAGCATTGACTATTATTTTGCCCATCCCTACCACGCGTGGGAAAGAGGGGCTAATGAAAATTTAAACGGGCTGATCAGACAATATATCCCTAAGAAATCAGACTTCTCTATGCTCGATGAGCAACAAATCAAAGACATTGAAACCAAGATAAACAATCGACCTAGAAAAAGGCATAAATATGAAACCCCTATATTTGTAATGAATCAATTATTGGTTAACCAGAAAGTTGCATTAATGACTTGAATTCAGCAGGCATTTGGAGCAATGGGCAGAAAAGTACCGGCTTATGGCTTCCGAAAGATGTATCATTTACTGCGTCTTGAAGGGTATAGATGGAAGCATAAACGCGTATGCCGAGTGTATGTGATGATGGGTTTGAATAGGCGTAGAAAGCGTAAAAGAAGACTGCCAGCACGAGTCAAGACTCCCCACATTATACCCATCCAAAGCAACATCACTTGGAGTGCGGATTTCATGAATGATAGTCTGAATAATGGAAGACCGTTCAGCACTTTCAACGTGATAGATGATCACAATGGAGAAGTGCTGATGATTACCATGGATACCTCATTAAGTGCTAGGCGTATTACAAGGGAACTGGACAGACTTATTGAATGGCGAGGAACTCCTGAAGTGATACGTGTAGACAATGGACCGGAGTTCACTTCTGCTGTTTTTGAAGTTTGGGCTCGAAAACATAAAATTAAACTGTGTTTTATTCAGCCAAGGAAACCCACCCAGAATACGCTTGTGGAACGCTTTAATGGAAGCTACCGAAAAGAACCACTTAATGCCCATTTATTCACCGATTTGGAACAGGTAAGAGACCAGACCCAGCAATGGATCTGGGGTTACAACAACATAAGACCACATGAATCCTTGAGTAATAAACCTCCAGTAACGTTCCTCAAACAAAGAGGAGTAACCGTACCAAGTCTGAATTTAGACATGCATTTGAAAAAAAACTATATTTGCCAATGCTTCGGTTTAGGGGAGGCTTACAGTAGGACAAATTGCAGAAATATTCGGTCTTACCTGTGCTGAACTTCAAAACCTTATTGATGAATTATGAAGTGGTTTCGTAGTTGGAATGATGTTCTCTAAAATCTTATTAGACAATGAATAAAAATTTGCTAGCTATTGGTATTATTCTTGTTACCCTTTCCAGTTCGTTTGCCCAGAATGATTACGCAACTATTACAATATATCGTCCTGCAAAATTTAAAATGTGTGGTGTTAAAGCAGTTGTCAATATTCACGGTACAGATGTAGCAATGGTAAAAAATGGAGGGAAATTAGAATACAAACTTTTTACCACTGGTCAAACAACATTAAATGTTGCTGGACATAACGAGTTTGATAAAAAAACGGGATTAAGGTTAAATACCCAAAGAGGAAAGCGTAGGTTCAACCATCAAGTGCAAAAACTAAGCGGTATTTAGCTAAAAGATTTCTTTAGGAGTTTTAAAGTTAAGTTTTTCTCTTGGTCGTCGGTTAATTTTGTGTTGAATTTGTGTAATCTGTTTGTCAGTTAGCGTATCAAAAGCTGTTTTTTTTTGGGTATATACTGTCTTATGAGTTTGTTGGTGTATTCATTGAGTCCTCTTTGCCAAGAGCAATACGGATGGGCAAAGTAGCATTGAGTAGCTAGGTTTTTAGCTATGTTTTGATGGTCGGCAAATTCTGTTCCATTATCAGAAGTGATCGAAAGAATATCTTTTTTATAGGGCATCATCCTATTGATAAGTTCCTTACTTAGTCCTTTGGCTTGCTTTCCCTTAGGTAGCTTTTTTATAATGAGCATTCCTGTAGTTCTTTCCACGATGGTTAGAATGGCTCCCTTTTGCTGTCTGCCCATATATGGTATCCACTTCCCAATCCCCAAAGCGTTCTTTATTGTTGATGCATTCAGGTCTTTGAGCGATTGATACCCTGTTTTTAATAGTTACAGGCTTACCTACAGGTCTTTTTCTATGTTTGAGTTGATGCGTAAATGTTTGTAATACTGTCCACCAGCAGCTTTATCGTCCCTGATATATTGATAGATACGTTCATGTGAAACCATGGGAATCTGCTTGATTTTACAATACCCTACAATCTGCTTAGGTGACCACTGTTCTTGCAGAAGGTATTCTTTGATGAGCTTTCTTTTGTGGGTGTCAAAAGAGCGAGGCTTGCAATAACGTTGCTTACGTTTTGTGGAAGACAAATGTGCTTTAGATCCATGATAGTTCCCTTTAGGGGAACTGGTGCGCTTGCATGCTCTGTAAATGGTGGAACCCGACACATCAAGGGCTTCTGCAATGAAACTTTTACTCTTACCCGATTTTAAGTATGCTTCCATTTGATGTCTTTGATGGTCTTTGAGTTGATAATATGTTTGGCTCATATGGCAAAGTTTTTAGACCTTTAAATATGTGGAAATAGCTCCACATAATTAGTCGTTCCTTAAAAACTCATTTTCCATAGAGTTTGTATTCTACTTTGATGGAAAGAGGTTAATTCAACTAGACGCCTCAGCTTTACTACCCATTTTGTATAGAGCCAAAGAGCATTTACTCTTAGTTTTTTCATCAACTTCTTGTAGTTAAACCCACAGGCAGACATGATGAAGTTTATTTTATCTCCTGTTTTCCCTTTTAGGTAATTGCTAGCTGCTCGATGATCTTGCTTCAAGTGTCCGATGATTGGCTCTATGGCTGCTCTACGTCTACAGTGCGTTCGTTTTCTCTGTTTTTCATAGGTATTGTCTCTTTTTAATGGGTTGGATGGTCGAATGATGGAGGTGTTTTCAACTGTGTTAGTCCCTTTCTAACCCCTATCTACTGTGGCGGTTTTCGGGTAGTTACCAGTCAGTAGTTGTGTTTGCTTCAATACAGCATCTAGCGTATGTCCATCATAAATATGCTCTTCAAAACTCATCGCACCTACGATGATACCCGTATTTTGTGTCAATACTACTGATGCCTTACAGCCATATTCATATTTCTTATGGGCCTTCCCTTTTGCGATGCAATACACATCAGGTTCATGTAAACTGTAAATTTTATGCTTACTGCACTTCTCTTGTGTAAGTACTCGTTTGAACAGTGCCAGTGTTACTTCTTTTTGCTGATGTGGTAATTTCCTGTCTAATTCTCTGACTAACCGACCAGCAATGGTTTTGAGTTTGCGCTTCGCTGCATTTGCTTTCTTCCTTCTTTTAGGGTGAGTCCCATGGTAGGTGTCTCTGACAAGGTTTTTGGTTGTCCTAACGTAGCTGCGTCGTAGGTTAATCCCTTCTTTCTTGGCTATAGAAATACAGCTGTCAACAATCTTTTTATGAAGTTTTGCATCTGTGGGATAGGTGATGCGCTTTTCCTGGACAGTAGTATCTACACTTACATGCTTGTCCTTAGCATCCTTGCCGTGTAGCTCAATTGAATGTTTCAATAGCTTCTCTACCCCTTCTTCTCCAATCCTCTTGTTGAAATGAACCAAATCTGTTGCCGCACAGGGTTGCCCCCATTGCAAAGAATCAAAGCCTCCAAAATATTGAAAATATGGATTCATTTCCCACCGTTGTTCCACCAATACCTCATCTGATAATTTGTAAATAGATTTTAATATCAACAAGGAGACCATCAAACGAATAGAATGAGCCGGACGACCTACATTTGAATAAAGCGAACCAAACGCTTCTTCAAAATACGACCATTCTATCTGTTGGCTCAACAAATAAAGCTCTTGCCTGGAATTGAGTTGTTCAGTTAAGGTAGGTGATAAAAAATCAAGTTGATTTCTATTCGACTTTTTTGACTGCATTTGACAAGGTTTTGATTGATATTATAACTATTCCTTGTCATTTTATACAGCAATAATCGTGCTAAAACCCTCCCTGAAAGGAGATAAGCATAATTAATGTTGATTCTTTAGGGCTGACTATTTATCCTACATCTTTGCACTTACTAATTGATTGAAGTAGGCATTTAATAAATAAAAGATTATTGAAGTAGGCATTTAATACATAAAAGATTAGTCTATTAAAACAGTTTCATTTTCTTGATTAAACGATTGATTTACAGCAACTTAGTAGGATTATTAAAGTTAGAATAAAAATCAGATTATGGAGAAAAAGTATGAAAGCCTAACTCTTTTTGAGTTTCAGAAGAAATTTCCTGATAACGATAGTTGTCAAAACTTCCTGGCCGAAATGAAATGGTCCAATGGATTTAAATGTGAAAGGTGCCAAAACAACAAGTATTGCAGAGGGAAATTATTCCATACCAGGCAATGCACAAAATGTAGGTACCAAGCTACCCCCACAAGTGGCACTCTTTTCCACAAAGTAAAATTCCCAATGTTAAAAGCTTTTTATATCGTATACTATATGAGTACCAATAAACAAGGGATTGCATCAACAGAGCTAAGCAGAAAACTGGGGCTACGGCAAAAAACCTGTTGGCTGTTTCAACAAAAGGTAATGAAGGCAATGGTTAGCAGTGGGAAATACCCGCTAGTGGGTAAAGTAGAAGTCGATGAGACCGTTGTAGGGCAACAGGAAGAAGGCGTTGTAGGACGACAAAATAACCGAAAAAAGCAGGTTGTACTGGCTATTGAGAAGAAAGGGAAAGGAGTGAGCAGGATGTATGCCAGAGAGATTGACAATGCTGGATCCAAGCAATTGAAGCCCTTCTTCCAAGATCATATATCACCTGAGGCTACCATCAAAACCGATAACTGGAGGGGCTACATCCCCTTGAAAGAAAAATATCCTTACTTAATTCAAATCGAGAGTGGGAAGAAAGGTAAGAATTTCCCGGAATTGCACAGAACAATTATGATGTTCAAGGCATGGCTTAGAGGTATCCACCATTCAGTCGATAACCTGCAAGCATATATCGACCAATATTGCTATCGGTTCAACCGAAGCCAGATGAAAGGGGAAATATTCGATAACCTGCTAACTAAAATGGTGGTCCATCAACCATGCCCGTACAAGTGCATTCGTATTTATTAAATGCCTACTTCAAAAAGATTAGTCTATTAAAACAGTTTAATTTTCTTGATTAAACGATTGATTTACAGTAACTTAGTAGGACTATTAAAGTTAGAATAAAAATCAGATTATGGAGAAAAAGTATGAAAGCCTAACCCTTTTTGAGTTTCAGGAGAAATTTCCTGATAACGACAGTTGTCAAAACTTCCTGACCGAAATGAAATGGCCCAATGGATTTAAATGTGAAAGGTGCCAAAACAGCAAGTATTGCGGAGGGAAATTATTCCATACCAGGCAATGCACAAAATGTAGGTACCAAGCTACCCCCACAAGTGGCACGCTTTTCCACAAAGTAAAATTCCCAATGTTAAAAGCTTTTTATATCCTATACTACATGAGTACAAATAAACAAGGAATTGCATCAACAGAGCTAAGCAGAAAACTGGGGCTACGGCAAAAAACCTGTTGGCTGTTTCAACAAAAGGTAATGAAGGCAATGGGTAGCAGTGGGAAATACCCGCTAATGGGTAAAGTAGAAGTCGATGAGACCGTTGTAGGGCAACAGGAAGAAGGCGTTGTAGGACGACAAAATAACCGAAAAAAGCAGGTTGTACTGGCTATTGAGAAGAAAGGGAAAGGAGTGAGCAGGATGTATGCCAGAGTGATTGACAATCCTGGCTCCAAGCAATTGAAGCCCTTCTTCCAAGATCATATATCACCTGAGGCTACCATCACAACCGATAAGTGGAGGGGCTACATCCCCTTGAAAGAAAAATATCCTTACTTAATTCAAATCGAGAGTGGGAAGAAAGGTAAGAATTTCCCAGAATTGCACAGAACAATTATGATGTTCAAGGCATGGCTTAGAGGTATCCACCATTCAGTCGATAACCTGCAAGCATATATCGACCAATATTGCTATCGGTTCAACCGAAGCCAGATGAAAGGGGAAATATTCGATAACCTGCTAACTAAAATGGTGGTCCATCAACCATGCCCGTACAAGTGCATTCGTATTTATTAAATGCCTACTTCAACTAATTGAACTTACATGTGACTAAAAATGGGAAAACAGCAGTATACGAAGCAACAGTTGTTAGTACTGATAGACAAAATGACTTAGCAATTTTAAAAATTTCTAGCTTGGATTTTAAGCCATTAGAAAACTTGAACTATAATTTTAAAACTAAAATCCAAGATGTTGGCTCTTCAGTATTTTCCCTTGGTTATCCATTAACACAAATAATTGGGAAATGAAATAAAATTTACAGACGGTAAAATAAGTTCAAAATCAGGTTTTCAGGGAGATATTACTACCTATCAAATTTCTGTACCAATTCAACCAGGAAATAGTGGAGGACCTTTATTTGATGAAAAAGGAAATTTGGTTGGAATAACATCATCTGGAGTAAATAAACAATTAGCGGACAATGCAAATTATGCAATTAAAACAAGTTATTTAGTCAGCCCTAAAGAATCAAAATTAATTATGCTTATCTTCTTTCAGGGAGGGTTTTAGCACGATTATTGCTGTATAAAATGACAAGGAATAGTTATAATATCAATCAAAACCTTGTCAAATGCAGTCAAAAAAGTCGAATAGAAATCAACTTGATTTTTTATCACCTACCTTAACTGAACAACTCAATTCCAGGCAAGCACTTTATTTGTTGAGCCAACAGATAGAATGGTCGTATTTTGAAGAAGCATTTGGTTCGCTTTATTCAAATGTAGGTCGTCCGGCTCATTCTATTCGTTTGATGGTCTCCTTGTTGATATTAAAATCTATTTACAATTTATCAGATGAGGTATTGGTGGAACAACGGTGGGAAATGAATCCATATTTTCAATAGTTTGGAGGCTTTGATTCTTTGCAATGGGGGCAACCATGTGCGGCAACAGATTTGGTACATTTCAGGAAGAGGATTGGAGAAGAAGGGGTAGAGAAGATATTGAAACATTCAATTGAGCTACACGGCAAGGATGCTAAGGACAAGCATGTAAGTGTAGATACTACTGTCCAGGAAAAGCGCATCACCTATCCCACAGATGCAAAACTTCATAAAAAAATTGTTGACAGCTGTATTTCTATAGCCAAGAAAGAAGGGATTAAACTACGACGCAGTTACGTTAGGACAACCAAAAACCTTGTCAGAGACACCTACAATGGGACTCACCCTAAAAGAAGAAAGAAAGCAAAGGTAGCGAAGCGAAATCTCAAAACCATTGCTGGTCGGTTAGTCAGAGAATTAGACAGGAAATTACCACATCAGCAAAAAGAAGTAACATTAGCACTGTTCAAACGAGTACTTACACAAGAGAAGTGCAGTAAACATAAAATTTACAGTTTACATGAACCTGATGTGTATTGCATCGCAAAAGGGAAGGCACATAAGAAATATGAATATGGCTGTAAGGCATCAGTAGTATTGACACAAAATACGGGTATCATCGTAGGAACGATGACTTTTGAAGAGAATATGTATGATGGACATACGCTAGATGCTGTATTGAAGCAAACACAACTACGGACTGGTAACTACCCGAAAACCGCCACAGTAGATAGGGGGTACAAAGGGACTAACAAAGTTGAGAACACCTCCATCATTCGACCATCCAAACCATTAAAAAGAGACAATACCTATCAAAAACAGAGAAAACGAACGCACTGTAGACGTAGAGCAACCATAGAGCCAATCATCGGACACTTCAAGCAAGATCATCGAGTAGCTAGCAATTACCTAAAAGGGAAAACAGGAGATAAAATAAACTTCATCATGGCAACCTGTGGGTTTAACTACAAGAAATTGATGAAAAAACTAAGAGTAAATGCTCTTTGGCTCTATACAAAATGGGTAGTAAACCTGAGGCGTCTAGTTGAATTAACCTCTTTCCATCAAAGTAGAATACAAACTCTATTGAAAATGAGTTTTTAAGGAACGACTATTTAAAATTACTAATTGACTCAACAAATGACCGAATAGAATTACCAAACAGTTTAGAGCTTAAAAACAGAAGTCTGACCGACCAAATTAAAACGTTGTCAGAATATGTAGTACTGATAAAAGTGAAAGGGGAGTAAGTGCTAAAACGTAAGCATAAACATAAAACAAAGGTCAGTTACAAACTGAAAAATTAGTGCATAAAGCCCGCTACTTTTCATATACGAGACCGTTGTAGCCAATAAACAATAGAAAACGAATAATGAGAAGTATATAATAACCCGTTGTGCTATTAAATGATTGCGACTTTTAAGTTATTGATGGGTCTATTGAAATCAAATTTAGTGATGAATTGAATCATTGTTAGTGCAGTGATTTTGGTCAATATCCTAGTCTTAAAGCCTTGAAAAGTTTTGGCATAAATTCTTCTAATCATAAATTTCTCACAAAGTTGAGAGAAAAGTGTCTCCACTCTTTTTCTGGTTTTTCTAAACACCCGGGGTTGCTTTTTCTGATTTTTCCTCATTGGTGTTTCCAAGCGGATATTGGCAGCATGAAGCAGGTCTGATTGCAATGACGAGGACAAGTATCCTTTATCTCCAATCAACACACAATCAGCTAGTTGTGTATTTATTTCCCGTAAAAAAGTGATATCATGAACGCTTGCCTTTGTCAGTTCGATAGAGTGAAATATTCCATTAGCCGAACAGCTACCTTGTAATTTATATCCATAGAAATAAGTCTTTTGAGAAGAGCAGTATCCTTTGTCTGGAGCATTTTCAAATGTCTGTCGACAACTTTTGGATCGCTTTTCCTTAGAGAGTTTGCATACTTCTAACGGCATCGAATCGACCATGAAATACGCTTCAAACTCCAGGAATCGAGTGGCTAATGTTTGGCGGATAATTTCCATTACGGGAAACAATGGTCTCTTTCGTCTATTATACCTTGTTCGATCTGTTAGCTTGGGAAAATCACTGCTGTAATCGGATTTAATCTTATTGAAGTAGGCATTTAATAAATACGAATGAACTTGTACGGGCATGGTTGATGGTCCACCATTTTAGTTAGCAAGTTATCGAATATTTCCCCTTTCATCTGGCTTCGGTTGAACCGATAGCAATATTGGTCGATATATGCTTGAAGGTTATCGACTGAATGGTGGATACCTCTAAGCCATGCCTTGAACATCATAATTGTTCTGTGCAATTCTGGGAAATTCTTACCTTTCTTCCCACTCTCGATTTGAATTAAGTAAGGATATTTTTCTTTCAAGGGGATGTAGCCCCTCCAGTTATCGGTTGTGATGGTAGCCTGAGTTGATATATGATCTTGGAAGAAGGGCTTCAATTGCTTGGAGCCAGCATTGTCAATCACTCTGGCATACATCCTGCTCACTCCTTTCCCTTTCTTCTCAATAGCCAGTACAACCTGCTTTTTTCGGTTATTTTGGCGTCCTACAACGCCTGCTTCCTGTTGCCCTACAACGGTCTCATCGACTGCTACTTTACCCATTAGCGGGTATTTCCCACTGCTAACCATGGCCTTCATTACCTTTTGTTGAAACAGCCAACAGGTTTTTTGCCGTAGCCCCAGTTTTCTGCTTAGCTCTGTTGATGCAATCCCTTGTGTATTTGTACTCATGTAGTATAGGATATAAAAAGCTTTTAACATTGGGAATTTTACTTTGTGGAAAAGTGTGCCACTTGTGGGGGTAGCTTGGTATCTACATTTTGTGCATGGACGGGTATGGAATAATTTCCCTCCGCAATACTTGCTGTTTTGGCACCTTTCACATTTAAATCCATCTGGCCATTTCATTTCGGCCAGGAAGTTTTGACAACTGTCGTTATCAGGAAATTTCTTCTGAAACTCAAAAAGAGTTAGGCTTTCATACTTTTTCTCCATAATCTGATTTTTACTCTACCTTTAATAGTCCTACTAAGTTACTGTAAATCAATCGTTTAATCAATAAAATGAAACTGTTTTAATAGACTAATCTTTTATTTATTAAATGCCTATTTCAATAATCTTAATTAGTCGTTCCTTAAAAACTCATTTTCAATAGAGTTTGTATTCTACTTTGATGGCAAGTGGTTAACTCAACTAGACGCCTCAGCTTTACTACCCATTTTGTATAGAGCCAAAGAGCATTTACTCTTAGTTTTTTCATCAACTTCTTGTAGTTAAACCCACAGTCAGACATGATGAAGTTTATTTTATCTCCTGTTTTCCCTTTTAGGTAATTGATAGTTGCTCGATGATCTTGCTTCAAGTGTACGATGATTGGCTCTATCGCTGCTCTACGTCTACAGTGCTTTCGTGTTCTCTGTTTTTGATAGGTATTGTCTCTTTTTAATGATTTGGATGGTCGGATGATTGAGATGTTCTCAACTTTGTTAGTCCCTTTGTACCCCCTATCTACTGTGGCGGTTTTCGGGTACTTACCAGTCAGTATTTGTGTTTGCTTCAATACAGCATCTAGCGTATGTCCATCATACATATTCTCTTCAAAAGTCATCGCACCTACGATGATACCCGTGTTTTGCGTCAATACTACTGATGCCTTACAGCCATATTCATATTTTTTATGTGCCTTTCCTTTTGCAATGCAACACACATCAGGTTCATGTACACTGTAAATCTTATTGAAGTAGGCATTTAATAAATAAAATATTAGTCTATTAAAACAGTTTCATTTTCTTAATTAAACGATTGATTTACAGTAACTTAGTAGGACTATTAAAGGTAGAGTAAAAATCAGATTATGGAGAAAAAGTATGAAAGCCTAACCCTTTTTGAGTTTCAGAAGAAATTTCCTGATAACGATAGTTGTCAAAACTTCCTGACCGAAATGAAATGGCCAGATGGAGTTAAATGTGAAAGGTGCCAAAACAACAAGTATTGCAGAGGGAAATTATTCCATACCCGTCAATGCACAAAATGTAAATAGTCGTTCCTTAAAAACTCATTTTCCATAGAGTTTGTATTCTACTTTGATGGAAAGTGGTTAATTCAACTAGACGCCTCAGCTTTACTACCCATTTTGTATAGAGCCAAAGAGCATTTACTCTTAGTTTTTTCATCAATTTCTTGTAGTTAAACCCACAGGCTGCCATGATGAAGTTTATTTTATCTCCTGTTTTTCCTTTTAGGTAATTGCTAGCTACTCGATGATCTTGCTTCAAGTGTCCGATGATTGGCTCTATGGCTACTCTACGTCTACAGTGCTTTCGTTTTCTCTGTTTTTCATAGGTATTGTCTCTTTTTAATGGGTTGGATGGTCGAATGATGGAGGTGTTTTCAACTGTGTTAGTCCCTTTGTACCCCCTATCTACTGTGGCGGTTTTCGGGTAGTTACCAGTCAGTAGTTGTGTTTGCTTCAATACAGCATCTAGTGTATGTCCATCATAAATATTCTCTTCAAAAGTCATCGCACCTACGATGATACCCGTGTTTTGTGTCAATACTTCTGATGCCTTACAGCCATATTCATATTTCTTATGTGCCTTCCCTTTTGCGATGCAATACACATCAGGTTCATGTAAACTGTAAATTTTATGTTTACTGAACTTCTCTTGTGTAAGTACTCGTTTGAACAATGCTAATGTTACTTCTTTTTGCTGATGTGGTAATTTCCTGTCTAATTCTCTGACTAACCGACCAGCAATGGTTTTGAGTTTTCGCTTCGCTGCATTTGCTTGCTTTCTTCTTTTAGAGTGAGTCCCATTGTAGGTGTCTCTGACAAGGTTTTTGGTTGTCCTAACGTAACTGCGTCGTAGTTTAATCCCTTCTTTCTTGGCTATAGAAATACAGCTGTCAACAATCATTTTATGAAGTTTTGCATCTGTGGGATAGGTGATGCGCTTTTCCTGGACAGTAGTATCTACACTTACATGCTTGTCCTTAGCATCCTTGCCGTGTAGCTCAATTGAATGTTTCAATATCTTCTCTACCCCTTCTGCTCCAATCCTCTTCCTGAAATGAACCAAATCTGTTGCCGCACATGGTTGCCCCCATTGCAAAGAATCAAAGCCTCCAAAATATTGAAAATATGGATTCATTTCCCACCGTTGTTCCACCAATACCTCATCTGATAAATTGTAAATAGATTTTAATATCAACAAGGAGACCATCAAACGAATAGAATGAGCCGGACGACCTACATTTGAATAAAGCGAACCAAACGCTTCTTCAAAATACGACCATGCTATCTGGTGGCTCAACAAATAAAGCTCTTGCCTGGAATTGAGTTGTTCAGTTAAGGTAGGTGATAAAAAATCAAGTTGATTTCTATTCGACTTTTTTGACTGCATTTGACAAGGTTTTGATTGATATTATAACTATTCCTTGTCATTTTATACAGCAATAATCGTGCTAAAAACCTCCCTGAAAGGAGATAAGCATAATTAATGTTGATTCTTTAGGGCTGACTAAATAGTCGTTCCTTAAAAACTCATTTTCCATAGAGTTTGTATTCTACTTTGATGGAAAGAGGTTAATTCAACTAGACGCCTCGGCTTTACTACCCATTTTGTATAGAGCCAAAGAGCATTTACTCTTAGTTTTTTCATCAATTTCTTGTAGTTAAACCCACAGGCTGCCATGATGAAGTTTATTTTATCTCCTGTTTTCCCTTTTAGGTAATTGCTAGCTACTCGATGATCTTGCTTCAAGTGTCCGATGATTGGCTCTATGGCTGCTCTACGTCTACAGTGCTTTCGTTTTCTCTGTTTTTCATAGGTATTGTCTCTTTTTAATGGTTTGGATGGTCGAATGATGGAGGTGTTTTCAACTGTGTTAGTCCCTTTGTACCCCCTATCTACTGTGGCGGTTTTCGGGTAGTTACCAGTCAGTAGTTGTGTTTGCTTCAATACAGCATCTAGCGTATGTCCATCATAAATATTCTCTTCAAAAGTCATCGCACCTACGATGATACCCGTATTTTGTGTCAATACTACTGATGCCTTACAGCCATATTCATATTTCTTATGTGCCTTTCCTTTTGCGATGCAATACACATCAGGTTCATGTAAACTGTAAATTTTATGCTTACTGCACTTCTCTTATGTAAGTACTCGTTTGAACAGTGCCAGTGTTACTTCTTTTTGCTGATGTGGTAATTTCCTGTCTAATTCTCTGACTAACCGACCAGCAATGGTTTTGAGTTTTCGCTTCGCTGCATTTGCTTTCTTCCTTCTTTTAGGGTGAGTCCCATTGTAGGTGTCTCTGACAAGGTTTTTGGTTGTCCTAACGTAGCTGCGTCGTAGTTTAATTCCTTCTTGGTTGGCTATAGAAATACAGCTGTCAACAATTTTTTTATGAAGTTTTGCATCTGTGGGATAGGTGATGCTCTTTTCAAGGACAGTAGTATCTACACTTACATGCTTGTCCTTAGCATCCTTGCCGTGTAGCTCAATTGAATGTTTCAATAGCTTCTCTACCCCTTCTTCTCCAATCCTCTTCCTGAAATGTACCAAATCTGTTGCCGCACAGGGTTGCCCCCATTGCAAAGAATCAAAGCCTCCAAAATATTGAAAATATGGATTCATTTCCCACCGTTGTTCCACCAATACCTCATCTGATAAATTGTAAATAGATTTTTTGAAGTAGGCATTTAATAAATACGAATGCACTTGTACGGGCATGGTTGATGGACCACCATTTTAGTTAGCAGGTTATCGAATATTTCCCCTTTCATCTGGCTTCGGTTGAACCGATAGCAATATTGGTCGATATATGCTTGAAGGTTATCGACTGAATGGTGGATACCTCTAAGCCATGCCTTGAACATCATAATTGTTCTGTGCAATTCCGGGAAATTCTTACCTTTCTTCCCACTCTCTATTTGAATTAAGTAAGGATATTTTTCTTTCAAGGGGATGTAGCCCCTCCAGTTATCGGTTTTGATGGTAGCCTCAGGTGATATATGATCTTGGAAGAAGGGCTTCAATTGCTTGGATCCAGCATTGTCAATCTCTCTGGCATACATCCTGCTCACTCCTTTCCCTTTCTTCTCAATAGCCAGTACAACCTGTTTTTTTCGGTTATTTTGGCGTCCTACAACGCCTTCTTCCTGTTGCCCTACAACGGTCTCATCGACTTCTACTTTACCCACTAGCGGGTATTTCCCACTGCTAACCATTGCCTTCATTACCTTTTGTTGAAACAGCCAACAGGTTTTTTGCCGTAGCCCCAGTTTTCTGCTTAGCTCTGTTGATGCAATCCCTTGTTTATTGGTACTCATATAGTATACGATATAAAAAGCTTTTAACATTGGGAATTTTACTTTGTGGAAAAGAGTGCCACTTGTGGGGGTAGCTTGGTACCTACATTTTGTGCATTGCCGGGTATGGAATAATTTCCCTCTGCAATACTTGTTGTTTTGACACTTTTCACATTTAAATCCATCTGGCCATTTCATTTCGGCCAGGAAGTTTTGACAACTGTCGTTATCAGGAAATTTCTTCTGAAACTCAAAAAGAGTTAGGCTTTCATACTTTTTCTCCATAATCTGATTTTTATTCTAATTTTAATAATCCTACTAAGTTACTGTAAATCAATCGTTTAATCAAGAAAATGAAACTGTTTTAATAGACTAATCTTTTATTTATTAAATGCCTACTTCAATAGATTTTAATATCAACAAGGAGACCATCAAACGAATAGAATGAGCCGGACGACCTACATTTGAATAAAGCGAACCAAACGCTTCTTCAAAATACGACCATTCTATCTGTTGGCTCAACAAATAAAGTGCTTGCCTGGAATTGAGTTGTTCAGTTAAGGTAGGTGATAAAAAATCAAGTTGATTTCTATTCGACTTTTTTGACTGCATTTGACAAGGTTTTGATTGATATTATAACTATTCCTTGTCATTTTATACAGCAATAATCATGCTAAAAACCTCCCTGAAAGGAGATAAGCATAATTAATGTTGATTCTTTAGGGTTGACTAAATACCCAGCTACCACTACAAGTGGCACTCTTTTCCACAAAGTAAAATTCCCAATTTTTAAAAGCCTTTTACATCATATACTATATGAGTACAAATAAACAAGGGATTGCATCAACAGAGCTAAGCAGAAAACTGGGGCTACGGCAAAAAACCTGTTGGCTGTTTCAACAAAAGGTAATGAAGGCAATGGGTAGCAGTGGGAAATACCCGCTAATGGGTAAAGTAGAAGTTGATGAGACCGTTGTAGGGCAACAGGAAGAAGGCGTTGTAGGACACCAAAATAATCGAAAAAAGCAGGTTGTACTGGCTATTGAGAAGAAAGGGAAAGGAGTGAGCAGGATGTATGCTAGGGAGATTGACAATGCTGGCTCCAAGCAATTGAAGCCCTTCTTCCAAAATCATATATCAACTCAGGCTACCATCAAAACCGATAGGTGGAGGGGCTACATCCCCTTGAAAGAAAAATATCCTTACTTAATTCAAATCGAGAGTGGGAAGAAAGGTAAGAATTTCCCGGAATTGCACAGAACAATTATGATGTTCAAGGCATGGCTTAGAGGTATCCACCATTCAGTCGATAACCTGCAAGCATATATCGACCAATATTGCTATCGGTTCAACCCAAGTCAAATGAAAGGGGAAATATTTGATAACCTGCTAACTAAAATGGTGGACCATCAACCATGCCCTTACAATTTTATTCGTATTTAGTCGTTCCTTAAAAACTCATTTTCAATGGAGTTTGTATTCTACTTTGATGGCAAGTGGTTACTTCAAATAGACGCCTCAGATTTACTACCCATTTTGTATAGAGCCAAAGAGCGTTTACTCTTAGTGTTTTCATCAACTTCTTGTAGTTAAACCCACAGGCTGCCATGATGAAGTTTATTTTATCTCCTGTTTTCCCTTTTAGGTAATTGCTAGCTACTCGATGATCTTGCTTCAAGTGTCCGATGATTGGCTCTATGGCTGCTCTACGTCTACAGTGCTTTCGTTTTCTCTGTTTTTCATAGGTATTGTCTCTTTTTAATGGTTTGGATGGTCGAATGATGGAGGTGTTTTCAACTTTGTTAGTCCCTTTGTACCCCCTATCTACTGTGGCGGTTTTCGGGTAGTTACCAGTCAGTAGTTGTGTTTGCTTCAATACAGCATCTAGTGTATGTCCATCATAAATATTCTCTTCAAAAGTCATCGCTCCTACGATGATACCCGTGTTTTGTGTCAATACTACTGATGCCTTACAGCCATATTCATATTTTTTATGTGCCTTCCCTTTTGCGATGCAATACACATCAGGTTCATGTAAACTGTAAATTTTATGTTTACTGAACTTCTCTTGTGTAAGTACTCGTTTGAACAATGCCAGTGTTACTTCTTTTTGCTGATGAGGTAATTTCCTGTCTAATTCTCTGACTAACCGACCAGCAATGGTTTTGAGTTTTCGCTTCGCTGCATTTGCTTTCTTTCTTCTTTTAGGGTGAGTCCCATGGTAGGTGTCTCTGACAAGGTTTTTGGTTGTCCTAACGTAACTGCGTCGTAGTTTAATCCCTTCTTGGTTGGCTATAGAAATACAGCTGTCAACAATCTTTTTATGAAGTTTTGCATCTGTGGGATAGGTGATGCGCTTTTCCTGGACAGTAGTATCTACACTTACATGCTTGTCCTTAGCATCCTTGCCGTGTAGCTCAATTGAATGTTTCAATAGCTTCTCTACCCCTTCTTCTCCAATCCTCTTCCTGAAATGTACCAAATCTGTTGCCGCACAGGGTTGCCCCCATTGCAAAGAATCAAAGCCTCCAAACTATTGAAAATATGGATTCATTTCCCACCGTTGTTCCACCAATACCTCATCTGATAAATTGTAAAGAGATTTTAATATCAACAAGGAGACCATCAAACGAATAGAATGAGCTGGACGACCTACAGTTGAATAAAGTGAACCAAATGCTTCTTCAAAATACGACCATTCTATCTGGTGGCTCAACAAATAAAGCACTTGCCTGGAATTGAGTTGTTCAGTTAAGGTAGGTGATAAAAAATTAAGTTGATTTCTATTCGACTTTTTTGACTGCATTTGACAAGGTTTTGATTCAAATTATAACTATGCCTTGTCATTTTATACAGCAATAATCGTGCTAAAACCCTCCCTGAAAGGAGATAAGCATAATTAATGTTGATTCTTTAGGGTTGACTATTTATTAAATGCCTACTTCAATGGATTCATTTCCCACCGTTGCTCCACCAATACCTCATTTGATAAATCGTAAAGAGATTTTAATATCAACAAGGAGACCATCAAGCGAATAGAATGAGCTGGACGACCTACATTTGAATAAAGCGAACCAAATGCTTCTTCAAAATATGACCATTCTATCTGGTGGCTCAACAAATAAAGTGCTTGCCTGGAATTGAGTTGTTCAGTTAAGGTAGGTGATAAAAAATTAAGTTGATTTCTATTCGACTTTTTTGACTGCATTTGACAAGGTTTTGATTGATATTATAACTATTCCTTGTCATTTTATATAGCAACAATCATGCTAAAAACCTCCCTGAAAGGAGATAAGCATAATTAATGTTGATTCTTTAGGGTTGACTACTTAACTAGTTAAGGCTCATAAATAATCTTCTTTTGTGGCACGCTTTTCCCTTTTTTGACACTAAGATAAAAGAATTGAAGTAGGCATTTAATAAATACGAATGCACTTGTACGGGCATGGTTGATGGACCACCATTTTAGTTAGCAGGTTATCGAATATTTCCCCTTTCATCTGGCTTCGGTTGAACCGATAGCAATATTGGTTGATATATGCTTGAAGGTTATCGACTGAATGGTGGATACCTCTAAGCCGTGCCTTGAACATCATAATTGTTCTGTGCAATTCTGGGAAATTCTTACCTTTCTTCCCACTCTCTATTTGAATTAAGTAAGGATATTTTTCTTTCAAGGGGATGTAGCCCCTCCAGTTATCGGTTTTGATGGTAGCCTCAGGTGATATATGATTCTGGAAGAAGGGCTTCGATTGCTTGGAGCCAGCATTGTCAATCTCTCTGGCATACATCCTGCTCACTCCTTTCCCTTTCTTCTCAATAGCCAGTACAACCTGCTTTTTTCGGTTATTTTGGCGTCCTACAACGCCTTCTTCCTGTTGCCCTACAACCGTCTCATCGACTTCTACTTTACCCATTAGCGGGTATTTCCCACTGCTAACCATTGCCTTCATTACCTTTTGTTGAAACAGCCAACAGGTTTTTTGCCGTAGTCCCAGTTTTCTGCTTAGCTCTGTTGATGCAATCCCTTGTTTATTTGTACTCATATAGTATACGATATAAAAAGCTTTTAACATTGGGAATTTTACTTTGTGGAAAAGCGTGCCACTTGTGGGGGTAGCTTGGTACCTACATTTTGTGCATTGACGGGTATGGAATAATTTCCCTCTGCAATACTTGTTGTTTTGACACTTTTCACATTTAAATCCATCTGGCCATTTCATTTCGGCTAGGAAGTTTTGACAACTGTCGTTATCAGGAAATTTCTTCTGAAACTCAAAAAGAGTTAGGCTTTCATACTTTTTCTCCATAATCTGATTTTTACAGTAACTTTAATAATCCTACTAAGTTACTGTAAATCAATCGTTTAATCAAGAAAATGAAACTGTTTTAATAGACTAATCTTTTATTTATTAAATGCCTACTTCAATAAAAGAATCCTGCAAATAAATCTGCTTAACGTGTAATGATAATAAGCGATCTTCTATTGCAATGGTCTTAAGGAGATTATTATTCGTTATCTGTCTTCTCAAATTTCAAAGAAGTTGAATTAACACAATATCTCAACCCTGTTGGTCTTGGTCCATCAGGAAAAACATGTCCTAAATGACCATCACATCTGGCACAGAGTACTTCCGTTCTCACCATACCATACGCCCTGTCCTCCTCTTCTTCAACATTTATATCGTTGATGGCTTCATAAAAGGAGGGCCACCCTGTTCCAGACTTAAATTTTGTTTTAGAAGTAAACAAGGGGAGGTTGCATGCCACACAAGTATAAACTCCTTCTTCCTTGTTATTTAGTAAGCTACCCGTGAAAGCTCTTTCTGTCCCTTTTTCCCGAAGTACATGGTATTGAAAATCTGTCAGTTCCTTTTTCCATTCTGTCTCAGGCTTTACAATTTTCTCTACACCAAAGCTGACGACTTTCTCCAGTTGCTCTGTTTTTTGCTTTTGAGCACAAGCACTGAATGAAATAATTGCTACAAAAAGGATAATTATGTGTTTCATGATCTTTAACCTTTAATGCCATAAATAACGAACATTCACCAGAGATATGTTGCAACTTATGTACGGTTGGTCTTTAAAACGACTATTATGTTTTCTCCATGAGTAGTTCGCTTTCTGATACAGAATCTTGATAATTTTTCAATCAAATTATTCGTGGAGTGACTAACCACTACTATATCCGATCGTCTTCTTCCAGCAATCCTTCTCCAGCCATGATGCTAAAAAGGGTGATTACAGGATCGTAAAATGCGCTGACATCCGAAATATAGCGCAATGGGTCCTGAATGACATTTCGAGCGTTTTACTATCGTGTGAATTTCCTGAAAACTTTTGGGTCTTAACTGGTTAAGACCCTTGTTTAATTCCTTCGAATCTTAATGCGCGATCGATATCTTCAGGGCTGTCAATACCTGTCGTTTCAATATCTGTTTTGGCGATTTTTATTTTATATCCATTTTCTAACCACCTAAGTTGCTCTAAAGATTCTGCGTGTTCAAGCTGGCTGACTGGAAGAGTTACAATTTGTTTCAGAATGTCTTTCCTGTATGCATATATTCCGATGTGCTTGTAAAATATATGCTGATCCAACCACTCATTTTTTGGAAAATCTCGTACGTAGGGAATGCAAGTCCTGCTGAAGTAAAGGGCTTCTTTTTTTGAATTCAAGATCACTTTCATCGTATTAGGATTATCTAACTGATCATGATCTGAAATCTGCCTGACTAAGGTCCCCAATTCAGTTGTTCCATCCAGAATGTTAATCAGAGAATCTATCTGCTCTGGTTTAATAAATGGTTCATCGCCTTGAATGTTGACATAATAATCGGCAACATTTCGGGTTGCTACTTCTGCACATCTTTCCGTTCCATTCGAGTGATTTTCAGAAGTCATTTCAATGCTACCTCCAAAAGATTGAACGCAATCCTTTATTCGCTCATCATCGGTTGCTACAATGACTTCGGATAGCCTTTCACAACTTTTTGCCTGTTCATACACTCTTTGGATCATTGGTTTTCCTGCTATGTCAGCGAGGGGCTTTCCAGGAAAACGCACAGACGCATATCGGGAAGGAATAACTCCTATAATTTCAAATTTCAAATTTCAAATAAATCTAAACTTCCAAATCATTGAATAATCTTTTTAGCTTTTTTAAAAACAAAATATTTAGCCAAAAATCCCTTTCTTTTGTTTCTCTTTGTGATGCATTGACTCTCATCAAAAAGTCTTTTTTGTTGAGCGTTTCATGAGCTTCAATATAATTTGTCCTTACAGACCCAGCTAACCCAGTTATTTGCGGATGAAAAAATCTATTTTTCAAGGTCATATATCTTATCAGACATTGAGTTGCTATTCGTTTATCGGGTTTTATTATCTGGTGTCTCCTTTACTTTCAAACTACTTCCTTCATTGGAAATTACCTCTACATCCACATTTGCTCCTATGTAATTACCTCTTGTGTACGCATCGTAAATGATTCCATCAATGTCGATTTTTCCGCTGGGACGTAGAACGGTATAAGTTTTCCCTTTTTCCCCCACCATTGAGTCTACCATCAACTTAGACGTAAAACCTTTTGAGGAGTTTTGAGTTTCCTGAAGTGCCACTTTTTTAAAAAAATTACTATCCGCTAATCCCACACCTCCGAAAAACATAAGTACAATGGTTCCAAGTAAACCTGCCAGCACAGTCGCTACAGAAATAAAGATTTGCTCTCCTCCAACAAATGAAAAATCAAAAAAATCATTATTGAGCGTAGCCAAAACCAGAGAGCCCAATGTGAATATCACACCCAGCACTCCAGCCACTCCAAACCCAGGAATAACAGATATTTCTGCCACTATCAACAGGATGCCTGCCACAAAAACAACAATTTCCCAGTTTTCTGCTAATCCATTTAGATAGTTTGGAACGAAATATAAGATAATTGCTATTATGGAAGCGAGAATTGGAAGCCCAACACCTGGAGTTTGTAATTCAAAATATAACCCACCGATAATGGTCAAAATAAGAATTCCACTAACGAAAGGGTTCAAAAATAGTGCAATAATCTTTTCCGCAGCACCAAGCTCAAAAATTTCAACTTCATAGTTTTCAATACCTGACCTTCTCATGATGTCCTCAATATCACTCACTTGTGCTTCACAAAAACCATGTTTAATAGCTTCTGATACCGATAATGTCAAAACTTTTCCTTGCGTGGAGATACTATCTAAATCAATATCCTGATCAACCATGGCCTCTGCCATTTGTGGACTCCTGCCCTTTGCCTCAGCCGTAGACCTCATAATAGACCTCATATAGGACTGGTACTTATCTGGAGCAGTAGCTCCATCCTGACCCACCACTGTGGCGGCTCCAATACTTGATCCACTTGCCATATAGATACTATCACATGCTATTGAGATCAGTGCCCCAGCGGAGGCAGCATCTTTATTAATAAAGGCATAAACAGGAATATTAAAATCAAGTATCCTAGTCCTTATATCATCAGCGTCGTCAAGAGCCCCTCCATAGGTATCTAATTCCAGTATGACATAGTCAGCTACAAGTTCTTCCGCTTTTTTCAGTCCAAGTTCCGAATATCTGTTTGTTCGGGGATCAATAACATCAACTATTTTCAAATGAAGAACAAGAGGGGGTTCATGTTGTTGAGAAACAGAAATGAATGAAAAAACAATACCTAAAGCAACCAAAACTTTTCTCATGACCTATTTATGCGTTTCTTTAAGTGACGAAAATACAAACTTTTACATTCCACATTAGATTTTTAAATCTAATTCAATTTCCTTGTGACAGGACAACTAGCTGTAAAGATGTTAAAATTGAGACAGTGACTGTAGAGCCAATCAAAATACAATCGATCAAATGCAACGGCATCATTTGGAGTGTCGTCGTCAGTAATGCCTCTGATGAATTGGTTTTGGATGTCAGAGATACCGAAAAAAGAACTATTGAATATACTAGGCTGGACCTAAGGTCTTTTGAACTAAGCCCATTAGTATCAAAGGGATTATTTTGGAAATCGACTATTGAAACGTATGATTGTAATTTATTTATTGCCGAATACCGAGATGGTAATGATCCTTCAAATCAGTTGTTCTTCAAATTAAAAGATGGAATCCGAGAGGAGATAAATGAAGAAGACATTCCTTATAAAAAAGTAGCTATCCAGTATCCATTTTTATATGGACAGGGTTCTGATCACTTTAAAACTGTGTGTGAATATTTAGGATTAGCGTTGCCTCTTTCTTGCGAATACATGGAAACAGGAGGAAAAATCATATTGAGCTATTATCTTCGTTCGGCTAATGGTTTTGATCGTTATCTTTTATTGCTGGAGAATGGAGAAAAAGTATGGAAAGAGCTTCAGGATTCTGGAACCAAAGGCTTTGCTTCTGGTGCATTTTTTGTCTTAGACAATAATTTATTCTTTGTGAAAAATAAAAATGAGATTTGTACGTATCCTCTTTAGCTTGACTTCAGTTTCGGTCTTTGCCGCGGAACTGGACTCTATCAGATCAGAGCAAAGACCTGAAGGACTCTTTGTGATCCATGAAGTGGAAGAAGCAGAAACTGTCTATTCTATTGCAGGGAGATATAAAAGCTCTGTTCAATCTATTGTGGAGTTCAATAAGATTTTGAATGACCGAATTGAAATAGGACAGGTTTTGAGTGTGTTGGTGAAGAGGGGCAAGGAAAAAGGGACTCAGGTTACAGTTTCTGAAAACAGAAACACTCATATAGTTTCGGCTGGAGAAACATTATACAGCATTTCCAAAAAATACGATATCAGGCTTAGGGAATTGAGGGAATTAAATGGATTAGAGAGTAGCTCAATTTCTTTAGGTCAAGTACTCAGGCTGAATAGGAGAGCTTTGATAATTGAAGATGAATCCCCAGAGGTCACCATCGATTCTAATGCTTTGGAGGTGACTGAAAATCACGGATTCTCTATCGCAGGTTTTGAATCATACTTGGTGCAGGCGGGAGAAACGCTTATTTCTATCGCGAAGAAAGTAGGTGTAAGGGTTGAAGAGATTAAGGAAAGGAATAACTTATCCTCAAATTATTTGAAAGTAGGACAGGAATTGCTACTACGGCGAGTGAACTTGGAAGATGAAAGTATGAATGACACGGTGAAATCCAATACCAAGATGGACGCAGACGGGCTTGAAAGAGTATATGAAGAGGGGACCGCATCGGTCATTGCAGACATATCCGTTGCACGAGATGAAAATATGACTGACACGGTAAAATCCAACACCAAAATGAACGAAGACGGGTTTGAAAGAGTATATGAAGAAGGGATTGCATCGGTCATTGAAGACATATCCACTGCAAGGTATTTGGCATTGCATAGATTTTTGCCCATTGGAACGGAACTAGCTGTGCGAAATCTCATAAATAACCTAGTAGTTCATGTAAAGGTAGTTGGCAGATTGCCAGACACCGGGATAAATAAAGATGTTTTGCTTCGATTGTCAGGTCCTGCCTATGACCAGCTACGCATTCTGGATGCCAAATCTAGGGTGGAGGTGTCACATTTCAAGAAGTGAATACAAGAAAGATCGTTGCAATAGAGACGTAGGTTCAACCATCAAGAGCAAAAACTAAGCGGTATTTAGATAAAAGATTTCTTTAGGAGTTTTAAAGTTAAGTTTTTCTCTTGGTCGTCGGTTAATTTTGTGTTGAATTTGTGTAATCTGTTTGTCATTTAGTGTATCAAAAGCTGTTTTTTTTGAGTATATACTGTCTTATGAGTTTGTTAGTGTATTCATTGAGCCCTCTTTGCCAGGAGCAATACCGATGGGCAAAGTAGAATTTAGTAGCTAGGTTTTTAGCTATGTTTTGATGGTCGGCAAATTCTGTTCCATTATCAGAAGCGATCGAAAGAATATGTTTTTTGTAGGGCATCAGCCTATTGATAAGTTCCTTACTTAGTCCCTTGGCTTGCTTTCCCTTAGGTAGCTTTTTGATAATGAGCATTCCTGTAGTTCTTTCCACGATGGTCAGAATGGCTCCCTTTTGCTGTCTGCCTATAATGGTATCCACTTCCCAGTCCACAAAGCGTTCTTTATTATTGATGCATTCAGGTCTTTGATCGATTGATACCCTGTTTTTAATAGTTACAGGCTTACCTACAGGTCTTTTTCTATGTTTGAGTTGATGGCGTAACTGTTTGTAATAATGGCCTCCAGTAGCTTTATCGTCCCTGATATATTGATAGATACGTTCATGTGAAACCATGGGAATCTGCTTGATCTTACAATACCCTACAATCTGCTTAGGTGACCACTGTTCTTGCAAAAGGTATTCTTTGATGAGCTTTCTTTTGTGGGTGTCAAAAGAGCGAGGCTTGCAATAACGTTGCTTACGCTTTGTGGAAGACAAATGTGCTTTAGATCCATGATAGATCCCTTTAGGGGAACTGTTGCGCTTGCATTCTCTGTAAATGGTGGAAACCGACACATCAAGGGCTTCTGCAATGAAACTTTTACGTTTGCCCGATTTTAAGTAGGCTTCAATTTGATGTCTTTGATGGTCTTTGAGTTGATAATATGTTTGGCTCATATGGCAAAGTGTTTAGACCTTTAACTATGTGGAGATATCTCCACATATTTATCCTAATCTTTGCACTTACTAAGTGAACTTACATAGTCCATCATAGGCAGGTTTTCCTGTTCCTCTTTTTCCTTTTGTATAATACTGACCTATTACTGTATTAAGGCTAGACCAGTCTAAAAAGAACATTCATCTAACTGAAAAAAGTCTTTTTTATCTTCCTGCTTCGAATAGCACAAATGCTATCAGCTAAGGTGGGGGCATGTTGTCTGTGCATGGTGCTAAAACAGAAAAATTCCACAAATAAATCTGCTTGATAGTATACTGATAATAAACAATCTTCTATTGCAACGGGCTTAATCTATTTGGTAGCACCTTATCACATAAAATTATTAGTCAGGTTCAGGGTTCTAGTAAAGATCAGCACATTTTTTCCACTTTCTCAACCGACTCCCATACCAGCTGAACAGTTCGCCATCTACCAATTGGCAATTGGTTGTTGGCCATTTACTCTTCGCCTCTTCTAAATGTGTGTTTTTGAATGGAAAGGGTTCTGAACTCAGCAAAATTTTGTCTGGATTTAAATCTAGGACTTGTTCAGAAGTAAATTCAGGATATCGTTCTTCTTTAGTCTGGTTTTCATAGCCTAAAAAATGGAGCAAATGATCTATGAATGTATTCTTCCCAGCCGTGATCCACGGATTTCTCCAAATTAAATAGAGAACCTTTCCAGAAAATCTCCCCTTGACAGCATCCATTGCATACTGGCATTCCAAGACAATTTTCGATGCCTCCTCCTCTTTCTGACATAGTGTACCTAATGAATTCATCATGTGATAGGCATCTTCCAATGTATAGATATCACTCATCCATACTGGGAAATCCCGGGATAATTCCAAAATACCATCCTTATAATTTTCTTCCTTATTTCCGATAATAAGATCAGCATCCAATTCCCTGATCTTCTCAACTCGAAAGCTCTTGGTCCCACCAACAACAGCTATATCATTGACCACTTCCTGTGGATGAATGCAAAACTTGGTTCTCCCCACCAATGGAACCCCAACGTCCAGAAGAAATTCTGTTTGAGAAGGTACCAAAGAAATGATTCGCTTAGGGGGGAATGAAAAAGTGACCTCCCGACCCATTTGATCAGTTATGGTTTGAAGGTCACTCATTGCTATTTTATGTATCTGAAATCTTGATCACTTTTCACTTGAATCACGGTCTCATAAATCAACTTGATTACACTCTCCACATCATCCTTATGTACCATTTCCACCGTAGTATGCATATATTTAAGTGGAAGTGATATTAGTGCAGACGCTACCCCTTTACCAGAATAAGCAAATGCATCAGTGTCCGTTCCAGTGATTCTGGACGCGGCAATCCGCTGATATGGGATTTTGTGCTTTTCTGCCACCTTCAAAATCATGTCTCTCACATTGTTTTGAACTGCAGGACCGTAAGTCACAGCAGCACCATTTCCGGCGGTAACATCTCCACTTGTGATTTTATTGTACATCGGAGACTGAGTATCATGTGTTACATCAGTCACTATAGCCAAGTCTGGTTTGATACGATGTGCCATCATTTCAGCTCCT
The DNA here is from genome assembly GCA_965261215.1 of Ekhidna sp. Lineage (GTDB taxonomy): Bacteria > Bacteroidota > Bacteroidia > Cytophagales > Cyclobacteriaceae > Ekhidna. Next base: position 3,483,513 of record CBDHDT010000193.1, on the reverse strand, counting down.
CTCAATCCAATTTCTTCCTGAACGGAATTCACTACATACAGACCAAAAGGTAACTTGACTTTATTTTCTGAAATCCGCCTGACCACCTCTGCAATCATGAAACCTCCAGCCCTGTTATCAAGGGCTCTTCCTACCAAGTATTGCTTGTTTAACTCAATTAATTCATCTTCAAATGTGGCAACCGTTCCCACATGAATACCTAGTTTTTCTACTTCTTCCTTGCTTGACGCTCCTACATCGATACAGATGTTTTTCAAGGTAGGAGTGTCCTCTTTTTCCTTTCTCACATGAATGGCTGGCCATCCAAAAATTCCTTTAACAAATCCTTTCTTAGTATGTAAATTCACTCGCATGGATGGGGCTATCTGGTGATCAGATCCCCCATTTCTTACAACGTAGATGTACCCTTTGTCCGTGATATAATTTACAAACCAGCTGATCTCATCAGCATGTGCTTCCACGACTACTTTGTACCTAGCATCAGGATTGACTACACCATATACGCTTCCATACGTATCTACTTCGTACTTATCAATATAAGGGTTAACGTAGTCCAACCATATTTTTTGCCCTTCCACTTCAAATCCTGTAGGTGCTGGAGTGTTTAAGTATTTGAAAAGAAAATTTTTACTTCGTTTATCCATGTTTATTTTGTTAAAGTGATTTTACCAAACCTCCGTCAATTATTATTGCTTTACTCATAATTCACCAATGAAAATTCTTTCTCTCTACTTTTAGCTCCTTCTGGAAGAAAAAACTCAGTAATAGCGGTGATTTTACCTGAAAATTGTTTGTATTCAAACAGCAAAGTCGTCATATCTCGAGTCCGTTGCAAACGGGTAGCACTGAGTCTGTTGGTTCTTGAATTTGGTGATCTCTAAGCAACTGTGTAAGTGAGGGTTGTGGTGAAAATTCGGATTGAGTGTTTAAGAAATCCATAACCAACTAGATCACAATTCCGAGATCTTCTTCTTCTTCTTCATCTTCCTTCACCAGTGCCCACAAATGTTCAGCCCTGAAGAATTTGGCCATTAGCATCCTTATCGGAACCAATGCTGCAATGAATAAGGGGAATAGAATTCCCACTGGTGATGTCTTTAAAACCCAAAGCACAATAAAGCACAAGAATTGAATAATAGTAAATTGATGCACCACCTTTTCAGGAACCACATTGAGATAATGTGCATCTGGATAAAGGTGCGGATCCTTTACCCACAAGGTCATACGCTCAAAGAATTGATTCCCACCCAGTGAAGCAACCCCCATGTATAAGAATAACCCGAACAATACTGGCATTGGAATAAGTGATACATATCCCAAGAAGAACAAGGAGGTAAGGATCAATAGATGAACAAGGAGTCCAGAGATTCGATTCTCACGGACGCTGGCTATTTCCTCAACTTTACCCTTTTCCGTACCTGTTACTTTCATGTCTGCCAAACTCTTGACATGATTAAGCGAGTGTACGGTGGCGGCCACGATCCATGGGAGAGCAAATAATGATCCGAACAGGATAATCAGTCCCACGACAGCTAAGTCCAAATGATAACCAGGACCTTTTTTTAATTTATTCTGAGCTGCATTAACCAGTCTTGTGGTAATATTCTGATCCAGAAACAAAAGAATTGTTGCAAGTAAAGCAGGTCCTGCTGCTGCAAGCATGGCCCAAACAGGAATCCCGAAAATATCAACAAGCCATGCCCTGCCTGAAGTAGTTCCGATTTTATCAGGAACAACTGGACTGGAGAGCGTGACATCTGGGAAAGCCATTGCCACAATGGTCATGGCAATAATTGCAATAGACGGTCCAAAATCAGAGACGAACTCTCTTAATGTTCTTCTTAAGTAAGGGGATTTAGTGGTTTTTTTTAGCCATCTGGAAATCATAAACGTACCGACTGCCAAGATGAGTGTCAGGAAACTTGCGGAGTGACTGTAGTCATCATTATCAAAGGCGTGTTTTACATCCTTTACTGCTTCAACAATGAAAATAACAGATATTAATGCAGCGAAAATTTCATCAGTAAACCTAGTAAAATACCTCATCAAGGCACTTGCATCAGTGAAAGCAAGTACCAGCATAAATAAACCTGACCACATACCCACCCAAGCATACGTGGGAAGAAAAGCAAGGTCTAGCTGCTCACATCCAACGTACAAAAGTCCGGTAAAGATTACGATAGGTCCTGTACCTCCGAGTATCGTCAAAGGTTGACCGGAAAGTAATGCAAAGGCAATTCCGCCGATTGCCGTGACCACAATCATTTCTATAATCCCGACCTGATTCCCAGTCAGTTGACCAGTTAACGCTCCAAAAGCTACGGCATTCGCAAGTGCGGCAAAAAACATAAAAAAAGTGGTGCCTGCAACTTTTGAACTTAACCCATCCTTAAAATCACTGAAATAATGAGGAACTCTCCGTTTTATATCCTGAATAATGCCACCAAAAGGTTTGCCGGTCCACTCAAGACCTTCTTGAGATAAATGGTTCAAGTTGCCCATACGATGAGGTTTAGGTTAAAAAATTACTCCAAAAATACTAAAAACATGGCATTTTTTGTTCGAAGAGATATTATGAATGGATTTTTTGCGATAAAAATTCATCTAAAAATTCTCTTGTGTTGGAAAGACGAGGTACTTTGTGTTGTCCGCCAAGTTTTCCTCTTGATTTCATCCAATCATAAAAAGTGCCAATTTCCACCTTATGGACGATGGGAGACGTAAGCGCAATGTCTTTATAACGTTTTGCATCATAATCAGAATTAACTTCCCGTAGTTTCTCATCAAGCAATTGTGCAAAGCGATCAACATCATCTGGTTCTTGGATAAATTCGATAACCCATTCATGACTCCCTCTGTTTCCTCCCCCTAGGTACCTAGGACCTGCCGTAAAATTGTCAATCATGGCACTTGTTTTTTTGCATGCTTCGGCAATAGCGACTTCGGCATGTTCGATGATCAATTCCTCTCCAAATGCATTGATGAAATGCTTTGTTCTTCCTGAAATTTTGATTCGATAGGGATTAATACTAGTGAATGTAACAGTATCTCCGATTTTATAGCGCCATAACCCAGCGTTTGTGGTGATCACAACAGCATAATTTTTGCCGACCTCCACTTCATCTAACGTTAAGGTTTTGGAGTCATCGCTCTCTATTTCATCAAATGGGATGAACTCATAAAAGATTCCGTAATCCAGCATGAGTAGAAATTCTTGCTTATCTATTTGATCCTGAATTCCAAAAAAACCTTCGGAAGCATTGTATGTTTCCATATACCTCATTTTGCTACTTGGGATGAGTGTTTTAAATAATTTCTCATAGGGAGTAAAAGAAACTCCTCCATGAAAGAACACTTCAAGATTGGGCCATACGTCAAGAATGTTTTTGGCATTCTTTTTTACCAACATCTTTTCTAATACAATGATCATCCAGCTGGGTACCCCAGAAATGTTGGTTACATTTTCCTCAGAAGTAATGGTAACCATGCGATCTATTTTTTCTTCCCATTCGTCCATGAGTGCAATATCAAGACTAGGTGTACGGACCATCTGTGCCCACCAAGGCAGGTTTTTCAGTAAAACTGCCGATACATCTCCATAGTAAGATTTTGAGTTCTCATCAAACTGGTTGAGCTGATGACTGCCTCCTATGACTAACCCTTTACCCGAAAACATCTTTGCGCTAGGATAATTATTAAGGTAAATAGAGAGCATATCTTTTCCTCCTTTATAATGACAATCGTCGAGAGCTTCTTGGGAGACGGGGATGAATTTACTTCTGGCGTTTGTGGTACCAGAAGACTTTGCAAACCACCGGATTGCCGTTGGCCAGAGGATGTTTTGCTCTCCTTTCATTACTCTATTTATATAGGGATAGAGATCTTCATAAGAAATTAATGGTACCCGTGACTTGAAGTCAGAATAGTTGGATATGGATGAAAACTGATGTGCTTTTCCGTATTCGGTGTTAGTAGCTTTTTTTATCAATCCTTCAAGAAGCTCTTGCTGAACTTCCAAAGGATATTTCATGAAGAGGTCAATTTGGTGAATCCTCTTTTTCATGACCCATGATATGATGGAATTAAACAGTTCCATTGCTCTATTTTTTATGTAAAGATTCAAACGGACTGATGATCTTCAATCCCTGAACACTCTGGTTTTTTGCAGATCTTCAGTCGACAGATAATCACACTTGCTTGAAAGTGCCTTGCTTATGATCAAACGATCCCAAAAAGAAAGTTGATTTAAAACTTGACTATCTATTTCATACTTGATTACCTCGTTACCATTTTTTACAAGTTCGCAGTTGTCAAATAATGACCATGAAAATTTGACATTGCGCAAACCTTCACTGCACCCGTTAGTCATCATAGAATAAAATTCCTGTATTTCCTGTGTAGATCAAACGAGCTGATTCTTTGAATTGTACGTGTGAATCTGTTAGTGCATCTATCTTTTTTGTCAACTTGGGTTTTAATGAAGAGGTCAATAAGAACCTTTGTAACCATAAATATTTCACTTGTCATATGGGTCTGCAAGACTCCCCTAAACCGAAGCGTCGGCAAATATAGTTTTTTTTCTTTCAAATGCATGCCTAATTTCAGACATGGTACGGTTAATTCTCTTTGTTTGAGGAACGCTACTAGAGGTTTATTACCCAAGGATTCATGTGGTCTTACGTTGTTGTAACCCCAGATCCATTGCTGGGTCTGGTCTCTTACCTGCTCCAAATCGGTGAATAAACGGGCATTAAGTAGTTCTTTTCGGTAGATCCCATTAAAGCGTTCCTCCAATGTTGTATTCTGGGTGGGTTTTCCTAGTTGAATAAAACACAGTTTAATCTTATGAGCCAGGTTCGCCAAAATTATAAGAAAGAATATCTAGTTTTTAGAGATGCCCTTTAATTATTTTTAACTTTTGTGAAGACGGAAGCTTTATGGCAATCACTTAATTCTTTCTTCATTTTTTTGAGTAGCCACAAAATTTCCTCTTCATTGATTTGAGTTAGTTTCTTTGTCGAAAATATGACTTAATGAAAGACAGCATTTCGAGGAAAAGGCTTACCAACTCACTTGAAAAAGTTTAAATTCTAATATGGAGAAAACCAGAGACTGTTTTACCTCCACACGAGGTAAAAAATTTTTAAGAATGGGATTTTGAATTATTTTTTCTATGCCCTTTAGTAACAAGTACAAAGGGTTCCATGTCTAAGGCTCCAATAGCTCTGCCAATAACATCTAATGGAAGGTTCTCTAATTTTCTGAACCGTACGCAACTTTTACCCATATCCATTTTTTTCCCGCTGGCGCGATAATCATTTTCGAAATTTTCTCTTAAGACCTCATCACAATAGATGCCACTGAGGTACACGGCCATATGATTTTTTTGCGAAGCCAGTGCGGCAAACATCAAAGGTTTTTTGTTGTAAGTATCTGGATATACCTCCAAGGGTACTTCATAACTAATCATTCCATAGTTCATCGTTTCTCCAATACCCCGAGGTAGATTTTTGAGGATGACATCTCTCACTTTGCTGATTGCATCGCTACGATCTTCTGGAAGTGATTCAATATACTCTTGTACTGATGTTGCTGAACTTTGCATGGATTTTTGTTTGGTGTCAGTTAAAATTAGGTGATTCAAAAGAAGAATACCAAAGATAAAATATGCTTTTCTTATGTAGTCGATCCTTAAAAACTAGTTGAGGTCAGTCTGTAAGACTCCCCTACACCGAAGCATTGGTACATATAGTTTTTTCTTTCAAATGCATGTCTAAATTCAGACTTGGTACGGTTACTCCTCTTTGTTTGAGGAACGCTACTGGAGGTTCATTACCCAAGGATTCATTTGGTCTTATGTTGTTGTACCCCCATTGCTGGATCTGGTCTCTTACCTGATCCAAATCGGTGAATAAATGGGCATTAAGCAGTTCTTTTTGGTAGATCCCATTAAAGCGTTCCACAAGCGTATTCTGGGTGAGTTTTCCTAGCTGAATAAAACACAGTTAACACAGTTTAATCTTATGTTTTCGAGTCCAAACTTCAAAAACAGCAGAAGTGAACTCCGGTCCATTGTCTACACGTATCACTTCAGGAGTTCCTCGCCATTCAATGAGTCTGTCCAGTTCCCTTGTAATACGCTTAGCACTTAATGAGGTATCAATGGTACTCATCAGCACTTCTCTATTGTGATCATCTATCACGTTGAAGGTGCTGACTGTCTTCCATTATTCAGACTATCATGCATGAAATCCGCACTCCAAGTGATGTTGCTTTGGATGGGTAAAATGTGAGGAATCTTGACTCGTGCTGGCAGTCTTCTTTTACGCTTTCTACGCATATTCAAACCCATCATCACATACACTCGTACACTCGGTATACGCGTTTATGGTTCCATCTACACCCTTCAAGACGCAGTAAATGGTACATCTTTCGGAAGCCATAAAGGCGCAGGATGCTTTTCTGCCAATTGCTCCAAATGTCTACTACTAGTAGTGTCCTCAGTTTTGCGTTTAAATCGGTAGGAATACTCAGATAAACTCAGATTAATTGCCACACAGGTCTGCCTGATACTCAGACCTTCACCGGTCAGATATACAACAGTCTCTCGCTTTTCAACAGACCTTAAATCTTTTTTTCGATCAGGTGCTTTAATGCATGGTACTCCAAAGACAGCTCAGCATACATACGCTTAAATGAACTTAATTCTGTTTCGAGGTTCCTTAAATTTAACGTTTAATTCTATTTTTAAACGCTATGGCTTTTAGGGAACCTTACAATAGATATAGACCCGTCATATTGAGTGGGTTCTACCAAGTTGATTATAAAATGGGACATAACTAAATCGAATCATTTTTCGTTTGAATTAGGCAAAAAAACATAAGCATAGCCGTAGCTACGGTGCTAGTTTTTAACCACTTTCCTTGTCATACGACCGTGTGTTGTTTGTATCTTTAACAGATAAATTCCTTTAGCTAAAAACGGAAATTCCACAGCGTTATCTCCCTTGGTTAAGGTTCCTTTAGTAAGAAATTCCCCTGAGATTCCCAACAAGCGGTACACCCCATCACCAGCAACAGTAATTGTTATCCTATCTCCATCTTTTATTGGATTGGGGGAGACGGAAACGTCTATGTTTTTCACACCAGTAGTTCCTGTGGTAACCTCCTCAGCCTGCACGGTAACTGTAAACGCTTGTTCAGCAGTTTGACCCGCTATATCGGTGGCAGTGACGGTGATGGTTGTTGTGCCAGCAACTAATGGCGTAATCGTAACTTCACTATCCATTACTGCAACCGTTGCGATGGCGGTATTATCGGACGTTGCAGTAAAGGTCAACGTGTCTAAGTCGTTAAAGTTACCCGCCACATTAACAGTTTGAGGACTACCATTTTCCACGAGGTCAGTAATATCGGCAATCGTGCTTACGATTGTTGGGGCAGGGTTGGTAACGGAGACTGAGAACGTCTGTTCAGCAGTTTGACCCGCTATATCGGTGGCAGTGACGGTGATGGTTGCTGTGCCTACGGCTACTGGAGTTACGGTAACTACGCTATCCATCACTGCAACCGTTGCGATGGCGGTATTATCGGACATTGCAGTAAACGTCAACGTGTCGTTTGGGTCGCTAAAGTTAGTCGCCACATTTACAGTTTGAGGACTCCCTTTTTCCACGAGGTCAGTCATGTTGTCCATCGTGCCTGTGGCTGTTGGGGCAGGGTTGGTAACGGAGATTGAGAACGTCTGTTCAGAAGTTTGACCCGCTATGTCGGTGGCAGTGACGGTGATTGTTGTTGTGCCAGCAGCTACTGGCGTAATCGTAACTTCACTATCGTTAGCAACCCCAACGGTTGCGATGCTAATATCATTAGACATTGCGGAAAAGGTCAAATCGTCTGTGTCGCTAATTTTATCCGCCACATCTACAGTTTGAGTATTACCATTTGCCACGAGGTCAGTAATGTTGTCAATCGTACCTACGGCTATTGGAATTTCATTAATCGTGGTTCCCGTTGGAAGGGTTATTGCGTTTCGTGACATATCGGCAAACAGGCGTGCAGGGAGCGAAGCGGGCAGTGGGTTGTTCGATAAATCAAGGGTTGTTAAACTAGTTAAGCCCGCGAAAACCCCAGTAGGCAAGGTGGATAGTTGGTTGTTATCTAACCTGAGTGTCGTTAAGGCGGATAGCCCAGAGAAAATATCAGCGGGTAGGGTTGTCATCTCATTGTTGGATAAATTGAGAGACGTTAGCCCAGTTAAGCCAGCGAAATCACCACTCTTTAGGTTGCTACCTACTAGGGAGTTACTACCAACAAAAGATAATTCGGTAACTCCCGCCAACTCTGCTGTCGTAATGTCTGCACAATTGGTTTTGCCACTCACTTTGGAGATGATCACATTCTTAACTACTTCGGTGCGTGAACAGAGGTCTGTTTCGGCTGGGATAACGCTGACCATAAACGTCTGTTCAGCAGTTTGATCCGCTATGCCGGTGGCAGTTACGGTGATTGTTGTTGTGCCTCTGGTTTTTGGCGTGACGGTAACTTCACTATCATTAGCAACCCCAACGCTTGCGATGTTAGGATTACTAGACATTGCGGAAAAGGTTAAAGCGTCTGTGTCGCTGAATTTATCCGCCACATCTACAGTTTGAGTGCTACCCATTGCCACGAGGTCAGTAATATTAGCAATCGTGCCTACGGTTGTTGGAATTTCGTTAATCGTAGTTCCTGTGGGAAGGGTTATTGTTGCTGTTGCTGGTAAATCAGCAAACAGGCTTGCGGGGAGCGAAATAGGCAGTGGGTTGTCCGATAAATCAAGGTCTGTTAAGGCAGTTAAGCCCGAGAAAATACCAGTCGGTAAGGCGGATAATTGGTTGTTATCTAATTTGAGTGACTCTAAAGCAGATAGCTCAGAGAAAATATCAGCGGGTAGGGTGGTAATCTCGTTGAAGTCTAAACGGAGTCTTGCTAGTCCTGTTAATCCCGCAAAATCGCCACTCTTTAGGTTACTACCTCTTAGAGAACTGGTGGGACTAGACCCAGGAAAAGTTAAACTGGTAACTCCTGCCAACTCTGCCACAGTAATGTCTGCACAATTAGTTTTGCCACTCACTTTTAAGATGATTATATTCTTAACTGTTGCGGTGCGTGAACAGAGGTCTGTTGGGTTAGCATCTTGAGCACTTGCTGGCGAACAAGCCAAGCTCAAAATAAGAAGAAGTAGGGTATTTTGGTAATTACCAAGCCGTGCTAAAGGATGACATAATGTCGGGGGGGGGGGGGGGGGGGGGGGGGGGTAGGACTATTATATGACCTTTTGTCAGTCAAATATGTTGCTTTGGGTGGGTGTGTAATGGTTTTCATTGGTCTTTTAAGGTTAAATAATGGCGCAAAGGTATGCAATTATTTCCAACTACTATCAAATGGATCACAAAGTATCACATATAACTTGTTTGAAGTAGGCATTTAATAAATAAAAGATTAGTCTATTAAAACGGTTTCATTTTCTTGATTAAACGATTGATTTACAGTCACTTAGTAGGACTATTAAAGTTAGAGTAAAAATCAGATTATGGAGAAAAAGTATGAAAGCCTAACCCTTTTTGAGTTTCAGAAGAAATTTCCTGATAACGACAGTTGTCAAAACTTCTTGACCGAAATGAAATGGCCAGATGGATTTAAATGTGAAAAGTGCCAAAACACCAAGTATTGCAGAGGGAAATATTCGATCACCTGCTAACTAAAATGGTTGACCATCAACCATGCCTTACAATTTTATTCGTATTTATTAAATGCCTACTTCAAAGAAATGATTTATATGCTACAACTTGTGGTCAAATTAAGACCGTTGTAAAAGGTAGCATTGAGTCTGTCGGTTTTTGAATTGTGAATCTAAGTTCAATAATTGCAACGGGTTAGATAATTATAAGGGAAAAAGTTCACCTGTAGCTCCTGTTGGAATGGTCAGATTTAATCCCTGTTCTTTATTCAGTTTTTGAATCAAATAGGCGGACAACACAGGAGATGCTTTCTCTAGGTTCTGATGAACGAAAAAAAACAAATTTTCCATCCCCTGTTCTGCCCATAATTTAATGCGGGAGAGCCAATCATCAAGTCGAGAGTAGTCACTTTCGTGATTTGCTCCAACGTACCGAACAAATACGTTTGGCGATGTTAATCTCATGTGTAGCAAGTCTCTTCTACCAGCCGTATCAGTAATTATATTTGAAATAAGATGTCTTTCAAAAAGATTATGTACTCCATTGGCAATATGTTCATCATTGAACCATTCTGTATTTCTTAACTCAATTGCCAATGGTATGTCCTTTGGCCAGTATTCAACAGCTGTAACCAAACGATCCATATTTTTCGGTTTGAAATTGTCATGTAATTGAAGAAAGCACATACCAAGTTTGTCCCCAATTGTTCTGATATTTGATGTATAGATTTCTATGGACTCTTCTACATTATTCAGTCTTTTAATGTGGCTCACTATTCGATGAACTTTTGGGAAAAATTTGAAGTCATCTGGCGTTTTTTCCACCCATTTCAGCATTTGCTCTTTACTAAAATGATTGTAGAACGTTGCGTTGAGTTCGATCGAATTGAACTGGCTTGAATAATAGGTCAATTCATCTTTGATACCCCTAGGGTAAAAATTTTTCAAATCCTGCCTATTCCATTTGGCACATCCGACAAAAACAGTTTTCAGTCTGCTTCCTTTTTTCAAAACCCCTGAAGTGTCAGGGTGATCGTCAGGTAAAGTAAAGTCAACCAGCTCGGGATTTTCTATGTTACCGAATTTCATAATTCACCTTTTGAGAGTTTCAGGTTTTTCTGAAGAAATTTATCAAGCATTCTGGCAGGAAGCAATCTTGGGAGCGTCCAGTTCTTAAATCGTTGAGACACCAATGTGTATCGGGTCTTAGGGTTGTTCTTTTCAAAAATATTAAGAATAATTTCAGCCGTTCTCTCGGAAGTCCAGCTATGTTTTATGGCATCGGCTACAAAGACATCTTGAAAAATTTTCAAAGATCTATAGAAAGGAGAATTTTTGTATTTAGCCTCTTGTTGTATGTTTATCCCTTTGTCCCAAATGGGCGTTTTTATCGGACCTGGACCAATTGTTATTACATCTATTCCAAAGAGTTGTAATTCTCTTCTAAGGCAGTGAGATATTCCCTCTATCGCATGTTTAGATCCTACATAAGGCGAAAGAAAAGGCATGCCCATTTTACCAGAAACAGAAGATATTTGAAAAACTTTTCCAGGTTGAACAGCATGATTTTTTCTTGCTCCCAGCAAAGGGAGGAACGCCTGAGTTACTCGTACAAGTCCAATAACATTCACTTCAAACTGATACCTGTACTCTTCGATATCAATATTCATAAAAGGTCCTCCAACAGCTACACCTGCATTATTTATAAGTCCGCCGAGTCCTTCATCTCCAATGTGTTCTTCCAGTTCTTTGTTAGCAAAATCTACCGCTTTGTGATCGGTAACATCAAAAAGAAGGGGGTGAAAATTCAATCCAAAATCTTTTTTTAACCTCTCTGCATCCTCTTCTTTTCTAACACTTCCGTAAATTACATAACCGCTATTTACAAATATCTTTGCCAGAGCATAACCAACTCCAGTAGACACACCAGTGATTAAAATATTTTTAGATTTATTCATCTTTTAAACTTATGGAACAGTGAGGCATTTAAATCACACCATATAAGCAAGAAAACCTGCTTATCCACCGCAATATATAGATAAGGAAATCCCTAAGAAAATCACAGAAAAATTACTCCAAACTGCCAACGGTGAAGGCAAGACTAGGTCTGGTGCTTTTCCTGCAAGGACATGAGAGTTTCTACAAGACAAACTATGATAAGATTTAGTCTGCAGGTGATCAGCCAAATATTTCGATGCATTAAAATAAAACGATGGTACTTGAGAAAGAATCAATAAAACTGCTTGAAAAAGCACTGGAGAAATTAGATAAGGGTTTTACCCTTCCTCCGCTGAATCATACATGCGATTTAGAGATGATGGGGAAAATACTAGGACACGTTGCGGAAAAAATGCAGAATAATTATCCCTATTTTCATCCTCTTTTTTCAGGTCAAATGCTAAAGCCTCCTCATCCGATTGCCAGAACGGCGTATGCGTTAGCCATGTGGATCAACCGTTTTCATTCAAGCCACGCTCCCAAGAGTGATACGGTTTAGCTTCGTTAAGTTTCACACTCGAGTCGTTTGGCAAGCTCACTATGCCAACAAAATTCCCTGCCGTTATCAAAGGTTAGTGTCATTACATGTTGTTTCATATGCTTTAACAACCTGAGTATAGCCGCGTTGGTTTCTTTTGCGGTTTTGTTCTTAGTCCGAAGTGCGAAATAGAGCCTACTTTTGCGTTCAGCAAGGGTGGCAAACACTCCTTGATGACCCCTAGATAACACAATCAGCTTCCCCCCTCTATCACTACACCTATACGCGAACGATTGTCCACTATACTGGGTCTATCATCAATATCAACCCGATTGGGGATGTGTCCGCGGTAATCGTTCTTGCCATGACGCTTTCGATATTTCTTACCCTTATGGCGCAAGTATCGATGCAACGACCCATCAGCTACTTTGTCTTTCAAAATTAGACGATAGATGGATTCGGTGCTAATGCGGATGTTTTCCTCAACTTTTAAACGACCGCTAATTTGTTCAGGACTCCAATACAGCTCAAGCTTTTGTTGAATATGAAGCTTTAATTCGTCATTGAGTTTGATGTGCTTGGGCTTTTGCTGATGCCTCGTTTGGGCAAAGCGGTGGGCTTGTTTACAGCGATAGCCGTTACCCCCTGTATTGCGTTTAATTTCACGGCTAATGGTTGACCTACTTCTGCCCATGGTTTTAGCGATTCCTGTCAGTGTACAATTTTGCTTATTCATGAGGTAAATGTGGTATCTTTCGTGTTCAGTCAAATGGGTATATCTCGTCATATTTCACTCCTTTTTTCTGTGCAGTTAAAAGAGTACGAGTGTACCCTTTGACTGACTTAGGAGTGTTGCACCTAGTTATGTGAATTAAAATATTATTTATAGGGCATCATCCTATTGACAAGTTCCTCACTTAGTCCTTTGGCTTGTTTTCCCTTAGGTAGCTTTTTGATAATGAGCATTCCTGTAGTTCTTTCCACGATGGTCAGAATGGCTCCCTTTTGCTGTCTGCCTATAATGGTATCCACTTCCCAGTCCCCAAAGCGTTCTTTATTGTTGATGCATTCAGGTCTTTGATCGAGCGATATCCTGTTTTTAATAGTTACAGGCTTACCTACAGGTCTTTTTCTATGTTTGAGTTGCTGGCGTAAATGTTTGTAATGATGACCTCCAGTAGCTTTATCGTCCCTGATATATTGATAGATACGTTCATGTGAAACCATGGGAATCTGCTTGATCTTACAATACCCTACAAGCTGCTTAGGTGACCACTGTTCTTGCAGAAGGTACTCTTTGATGAGCTGTCTTTTGTGGGTGTCAAAAGACCGAGGTTTGCAATAACGTTGCTTACGCTTTGTGGAAGACAAATGTGCTTTAGATCCATGATAGATCCCTGTAGGGGAACTGTTGCGCTTGCCTTCTCTGTAAATGGTGGAAACCGACACATCAAAGGCTTCAGCAATGAAACTTTTACGTTTACCCGATTTTAAGTAGGCTTCAATTTGATGTCTTTGATGGTCTTTGAGTTGATAATATGTTTGGCTCATATGGCAACGTTTTTAGACCTTTAAATATGTGGAAATAGCTCCACATATTTATCCTAATCTTTGAACTTACTAATTGAACTTACAACTATACTGGGTTCGATTACTCGGAGATTTTGATGAATCATTTGGCTATTTTCCTTCATGGTGGAGATTGTACTGAGGACATTCAAGAACACTTGGGAGGACATCTGAAGAAAGTTCGGGGGTTATCGGTGTGTAGTGCCGATACCATTTTGGGAGGCATAAAAGAACTGGCCACCCCTACAGAAGAAATGACCAGTTCGGGAGGGATACCCCATCAGTTCAATATCAACCTGGGCTTAAACCAATTATTACTGAAAGCCTTGAGCAAAACCAATCAGCTTAACACCAAACAGGAGCATACCTTAGCTTATGATAATCAGGTAATCGCCACCGAGCAATATGATGCACGGAGCACCTATAAAAAGTGTGAAGGTTACCAGCCAGGTGTGGCCAGTATCGGAAAAAACATTGTTTACATCGAAGGTCGTAATGGCAACAGCCCAGCCAAATACCAACAAGAAGAACCCCTGACCAGGGCATTTTCTTTACTGGACCAGCAGGACATCTGCATCAAGCACTTTCGGTCAGCTTCGGCTTCCTACCAACAAAAGGTAATTAGGTCTTGTGGAGGGAACGAGTCAGCACTTTTACATCCGGGCTGTGCGTTGCGCTACTATGGAACAGCAAGTTAGCCAGATTCGGGCAGATGCCTGGCAGAAAGTCCGTCTTGGAGTACAAGAAATGGAAGTGACACAGCTAACGGATTACCGTCCCTTTGATGGGCAAAAGCCCTACCGTTTGGTAGTAAGTCGGATTAAACGCCGAGATGGGCAGAGCGGATTATTCACCGGGGATGCCTTCACGTATCGAGCTATCCTCACCAATGATGTCAAATGGGACAACCAGCAACTTGTCTCTTTTTATAACCAAAGAGGAAATGCTGAGAGAACCTTCGATACAATGAACAATGATTTTGGCTGGTCTAAGCTTCCCTGTTCATTCCTTAATGAAAATACCGCCTTTATGATCATCACTACGCTATATGCCAATATATACCAGGTTATGTTGGCTACTTTTGCCAGCAAATTATCCTGGATTAAGGAAAACTTCCGATTGAAGAAATTTATCTTCCGATTTATCTCCGTGGCTGCCAAATGGACCAAGACGGGAAGGTAGCATGTGCTTAAACTATATACACACAAAGACTACAGCCGACTGCTCACCTAACTGCCTAACTGTTTGATTAAAACATCCAAAATCCTTTCATAATACCGCTTTTCTCAGGAAAGGTCTGTCTGAAAGACCTCAATTTTACCAGTGAAGACCTACTGCACCCCTTAGTACTGGTCAAAATACCAACTAACCAGCCCCATATACCTAGTCGATTAGATAGTCACCCCTAAAGAATCAACATTAATTATGCTTATCTCCTTTCAGGGAGGGTTTTAGCACGATTATTGCTGTATAAAATGACAAGGAATAGTTATAATATCAATCAAAACCTTGTCAAATGCAGTCAAAAAAGTCGAATAGAAATCAACTTAATTTTTTATCACCTACCTTAACTGAACAACTCAATTCCAGGCAAGCGCTTTATTTGTTGAGCCAACAGATAGCATGGTCATATTTTGAAGAAGCGTTTGGTTCGCTTTATTCAAATGTAGGTCGTCCGGCTCATTCTATTCGTTTGATGGTCTCCTTGTTGATATTAAAATCTATTTACAATTTATCAGATGAGGTATTGGTGGAACAACGGTGGGAAATGAATCCATATTTTCAATAGTTTGGAGGCTTTGATTCTTTGCAATGGGGGCAACCCTGTGCGGCAACAGATTTGGTACATTTCAGGAAGAGGATTGGAGAAGAAGGGGTAGAGAAGCTATTGAAACATTCAATTGAGCTACACGGCAAGGATGCTAAGGACAAGCATGTAAGTGTAGATACTACTGTCCAGGAAAAGAGCATCCCCTATCCCACAGATGCAAAACTTCATAAAAAAATTGTTGACAGCTGTATTTCTATAGCCAAGAAAGAAGGGATTAAACTACGACGCAGTTACGTTAGGACAACCAAAACCCTTGTCAGAGACACCTACAATGGGACTCACCCTAAAAGAAGAAAGAAAGCAAATGCAGCGAAGCGAAAACTCAAAACCATTGCTGGTCGGTTAGTCAGAGAATTAGACAGGAAATTACCTCATCAGCAAAAAGAAGTAACATTAGCACTGTTCAAACGAGTACTTACACAAGAGAAGTGCAGTAAGCATAAAATTTACAGTTTACATGAACCTGATGTGTATTGCATCGCAAAAGGGAAGGCACATAAGAAATATGAATATGGCTGTAAGGCATCAGTAGTATTGACACAAAATACGGGTATCATCGTAGGAGCGATGACTTTTGAAGAGAATATTTATGATGGACATACTACTAGATGCTGTATTGAAGCAAACACAACTACTGACTGGTAACTACCCGAAAACCGCCACAGTAGATAGGGGGTACAAAGGGACTAACAAAGTTGAAAACACCTCCATCATTCGACCATCCAACCCATTAAAAAGAGACAATACCTATGAAAAACAGAGAAAACGAAAGCACTGTAGACGTAGAGCAGCCATAGAGCCAATCATCGGACACTTGAAGCAAGATCATCGAGTAGCTAGCAATTACCTAAAAGGGAAAACAGGAGATAAAATAAACTTCATCATGTCTGCCTGTGGGTTTAACTACAAGAAATTGATGAAAAAACTAAGAGTAAATGCTCTTTGGCTCCATACAAAATGGGTAGTAAAGCTGAGGCGTCTAGTTGAATTAACCTCTTTCCATCAAAGTAGAATACAAACTCTATGGAAAATGAGTTTTTAAGGAACGACTAATTAATTTTGATTCTTTAGGGTTGACTAGATAGGAACTGACATTATTATCCTTTAGCAACTCTTTTTATCTGCAAATCTAGTTGACTGCGGATTTTAGGGACATTATTAATCATACCATCCCAATACTGATCTTGCTAAGCATTTCACAGTTTGGTCTTAAGATTTCAATATCGAAGGATCGCATTTCTTTTCAGTGGATATGGTTAAGCTTCTTCTTTAAGGAAAATGTGATCTCAACTAATTCAATTACAAGTTTGAAAGTAGTCAAATATAATTTCCTAGATGGTGGTTTAGGATATGGAATGCGATATAGTCCAAAGTACGGACAAATATTTAATGTGTATGGGAATACTGGTCTTTCAATAAAGACCGAGGATAAAAAAATATTGCTAGGTATTCAGAAAGAGAAAGAAATAAAAGAATTCATTTCAAACACTTTCCATCTGGCAAATGAATAAATACAGTATATTTAGTTAGCCCTTAAAAACCGACCTAACAAGTAAAAACCTGTTTCAAGTGGCCGCTCAGCGAACGTGAATCAACCTTGAATCAAATAAGTTAAAGGTTTTTTACCAAAAAACGGACAAAAACGCGCTTTTTTAAGCCATAACTAGTCGTTCCTTACAAACTCATTTTCAATGGAGTTTGTATTCTACTTTGATGGAAAGAGGTTAATTCAACTAGACGCCTCAGCTTTACTACCCATTTTGTATAGAGCCAAAGAGCGTTTACTCTTAGTTTTTTCATCAACTTCTTGTAGTTAAACCCACAGGCTGCCATGATGAAGTTTATTTTATCTCCTGTTTTCCCTTTTAGGTAATTGCTAGCTACTCGATGATCTTGCTTCAAGTGTCCGATGATTGGCTCTATGGTTGCTCTACGTCTACAGTGCGTTCGTTTTCTCTGTTTTTGATAGGTATTGTCTCTTTTTAATGGTTTGGATGGTCGAATGATGGAGGTGTTTTCCACTGTGTTAGTCCCTTTGTACCCCCTATCTACTGTGGCGGTTTTCGGGTAGTTACCAGTCAGTAGTTGTGTTTGCTTCAATACAGCATCTAGTGTATGTCCATCATAAATATTCTCTTCAAAAGTCATCGCACCTACGATGATACCCGTGTTTTGTGTCAATACTACTGATGCCTTACAGCCATATTCATATTTCTTATGTGCCTTCCCTTTTGCGATGCAATACACATCAGGTTCATGTAAACTGTAAATTTTATGTTTACTGAACTTCTCTTGTGTAAGTACTCGTTTGAACAATGCTAATGTTACTTCTTTTTGCTGATGTGGTAATTTCCTGTCTAATTCTCTGACTAACCGACCAGCAATGGTTTTGAGTTTGCGCTTCGCTGCATTTGCTTTCTTCCTTCTTTTAGGGTGAGTCCCATTGTAGGTGTCTCTGACAAGGTTTTTGGTTGTCCTAACGTAGCTGCGTCGTAGTTTAATCCCTTCTTTCTTGGCTATAGAAATACAGCTGTCAACAATTTTTTTATGAAGTTTTGCATCTGTGGGATAGGGGATGCTCTTTTCCTGGACAGTAGTATCTACACTTACATGCTTGTCCTTAGCATCCTTGCCGTGTAGCTCAATTGAATGTTTCAATATCTTCTCTACCCCTTCTTCTCCAATCCTCTTCCTGAAATGTACCAAATCTGTTGTCGCACATGGTTGCCCCCATTGCCAAGAATCAAAGCCTCCAACATATTGAAAATATGGATTCATTTCCCAGCGTTGCTCCACCAATACCTCATCTGATAATTTGTAAAGAGATTTTAATATCAACAAGGAGACCATCAAACGAATAGAATGAGCTGGACGACCTACAGTTGAATAAAGCGAACCAAACGCTTCTTCAAAATATGACCATGCTATCTGGTGGCTCAACAAATAAAGCTCTTGCCTGGAATTGAGTTGTTCAGGTAAGGTAGGTGATAAAAAATCAAGTTGATTTCTATTCGACTTTTTTGACTGCATTTGACAAGGTTTTGATTGATATTATTGAAGTAGGCATTTAATAAATACGAATGCACTTGTACGGGCATGGTTGATGGTCCACCATTTTAGTTAGCAGGTTATCGAATATTTCCCCTTTCATCTGACTTCGGTTGAACCGATAGCAATATTGGTCGATATATGCCTGAAGGTTATCGACTGAATGGTGGATACCTCTAAGCCATGCCTTGAACATCATAATTGTTCTGTGCAATTCCGGGAAATTCTTACCTTTCTTCCCACTCTCGATTTGAATTAAGTAAGGATATTTTTCTTTCAAGGGGATGTAGCCCCTCCAGTTATCGGTTGTGATGGTAGCCTCAGGTGATATATGATCTTGGAAGAAGGGCTTCAATTGCTTGGAGCCAGCATTGTCAATCTCTCTGGCATACATCCTGCTCACTCCTTTCCCTTTCTTCTCAATAGCCAGTACAACCTGCTTTTTTCGGTTATTTTGTCGTCCTACAACGCCTTCTTCCTGTTGCCCTACAACGGTCTCATCGACTTCTACTTTACCCATTAGCGGGGATTTCCCACTGCTAACCATTGCCTTCATTACCTTTTGTTGAAACAGCCAACAGGTTTTTTGCCGTAGCCCCAGTTTTCTGCTTAGCTCTGTTGATGCAATCCCTTGTTTATTTGTACTCATGTAGTATAGGATATAAAAAGCTTTTAACATTGGGAATTTTACTTTGTGGAAAAGAGTGCCACTTGTGGGGGTAGCTTGGTACCTACATTTTGTGCATTGCCGGGTATGGAATAATTTCCCTCTGCAATACTTGGTGTTTTGACACTTTTCACATTTAAATCCATCTGGCCATTTCATTTCGGCTAGGAAGTTTTGACAACTGTCGTTATCAGGAAAATTCTTCTGAAACTCAAAAAGAGTTAGGCTTTCATACTTTTTCTCCATAATCTGATTTTTACTCTAACTTTAATAATTTTACTAAGTTACTGTAAATCAATCGTTTAATCAAGAAAATGAAACTGTTTTAATAGACTAATCTTTTATTTAGTCACCCCTAAAGAATCAACATTAATTATGCTTATCTCCTTTCAGGGAGGGTTTTAGCACGATTATTGCTATATAAAATGACAAGGAATAGTTATAATATCAATCAAAACCTTGTCAAATGCAGTCAAAACAGTCGAATAGAAATCAACTTAATTTTTTATCACCTACCTTAACTGAACAACTCAATTCCAGGCAAGAGCTTTATTTGTTGAGCCAACAGATAGAATGGTCATATTTTGAAGAAGCGTTTGGTTCGCTTTATTGAAGTAGGCATTTAATAAATACGAATGCACTTGTACGGGCATGGTTGATGGACCACCATTTTAGTTAGCAGGTTATCGAATATTTCCCCTTTCATCTGGCTTCGGTTGAACCGATAGCAATATTGGTCGATATATGCTTGAAGGTTATCGACTGAATGGTGGATACCTCTAAGCCATGCCTTGAACATCATAATTGTTCTGTGCAATTCTGGGAAATTCTTACCTTTCTTCCCACTCTCGATTTGAATTAAGTAAGGATATTTTTCTTTCAAGGGGATGTAGCCCCTCCAGTTATCGGTTTTGATGGTAGCCTCAGGTGATATATGATCTTGGAAGAAGGGCTTCAATTGCTTGGATCCAGCATTGTCAATCTCTCTGGCATACATCCTGCTCACTCCTTTCCCTTTCTTCTCAATAGCCAGTACAACCTGCTTTTTTCGGTTATTTTGTCGTCCTACAACGCCTTCTTCCTGTTGCCCTACAACGGTCTCATCGACTTCTACTTTACCCACTAGCGGGTATTTCCCACTGCTAACCATTGCCTTCATTACCTTTTGTTGAAACAGCCAACAGGTTTTTTGCCGTAGCCCCAGTTTTCTGCTTAGCTCTGTTGATGCAATCCCTTGTTTATTGGTACTCATATAGTATACGATATAAAAAGCTTTTAACATTGGGAATTTTACTTTGTGGAAAAGAGTGCCACTTGTGGGGGTAGCTTGGTACCTACATTTTGTGCATTGCCGGGTATGGAATAATTTCCCTCTGCAATACTTGTTGTTTTGACACTTTTCACATTTAAATCCATCTGGCCATTTCATTTCGGCCAGGAAGTTTTGACAACTGTCGTTATCAGGAAATTTCTTCTGAAACTCAAAAAGAGTTAGGCTTTCATACTTTTTCTCCATAATCTGATTTTTATTCTAACTTTAATAATCCTACTAAGTTACTGTAAATCAATCGTTTAATCAAGAAAATGAAACTGTTTTAATAGACTAATCTTTTATTTATTAAATGCCTACTTCAATCGCTTTATTCAAATGTAGGTCGTCCAGCTCATTCTATTCGTTTGATGGTCTCCTTGTTGATATTAAAATCTATTTACAATTTATCAGATGAGGTATTGGTGGAACAACGCCGGGAAATGAATCCATATTTTCAATAGTTTGGAGGCTTTGATTCTTTGCAATGGGGGCAACCCTGTGCGGCAACAGATTTGGTACATTTCAACAAGAGGATTGGAGAAGAAGGGGTAGAGAAGATATTGAAACATTCAATTGAGCTACACGGCAAGGATGCTAAGGACAAGCATGTAAGTGTAGATACTACTGTCCAGGAAAAGAGCATCACCTATCCCACAGATGCAAAACTTCATAAAAAGATTGTTGACAGCTGTATTTCTATAGCCAAGAAAGAAGGGATTAAACTACGACGCAGCTACGTTAGGACAACCAAAAACCTTGTCAGAGACACCTACAATGGGACTCACCCTAAAAGAAGGAAGAAAGCAAATGCAGCGAAGCGAAAACTCAAAACCATTGCTGGTCGGTTAGTCAGAGAATTAGACAGGAAATTACCTCATCAGCAAAAAGAAGTAACACTGGCACTGTTCAAACGAGTACTTACACAAGAGAAGTGCAGTAAGAATAAAATTTACAGTTTACATGAACCTGATGTGTATTGCATCGCAAAAGGGAAGGCACATAAAAAATATGAATATGGCTGTAAGGCATCAGAAGTATTGACACAAAATACGGGTATCATCGTAGGTGCGATGACTTTTGAAGAGAATATGTATGATGGACATACGCTAGATGCTGTATTGAAGCAAACAAAACTACTGACTGGTAACTACCCGAAAACCGCCACAGTAGATAGGGGGTACAAAGGGACTAACACAGTTGAAAACACCTCCATCATTCGACCATCCAACCCATTAAAAAGAGACAATACCTATGAAAAACAGAGAAAACGAACGCACTGTAGACGTAGAGCAGCGATAGAGCCAATCATCGTACACTTGAAGCAAGATCATCGAGTAGCTAGCAATTACCTAAAAGGGAAAACAGGAGATAAAATAAACTTCATCATGGCAGCCTGTGGGTTTAACTACAAGAAGTTGATGAAAAAACTAAGAGTAAATGCTCTTTGGCTCTATACAAAATGGGTAGTAAAGCTGAGGCGTCTAGTTGAAGTAACCTCTTTCCATCAAAGTAGAATACAAACTCCATTGAAAATGAGTTTGTAAGGAACGACTAGTTATGCAATCAGACCCTTTCCTTCTGTGGCAAACAGGGATCTTCTTTGTTTTAAATCGACCATGGTAGTTATGTATTTGTGTCCTTTTCTTACCGACGTTTCATCAAAACCAACCTTGTCTAAATCTTCAATAATGTCTCTTTGACGGGCAATAGAAATCCAATGTTTAAAAATAGTCCAAAGCCTGTTTGGATAGTTCTGTACTATTTTGGCGACTTTGTTTACAGGCATTTCATTTTCTATCAAAAGCATTGCAAAACCACTCCCTTTTTTCGTCCACGGAACCATTTGTGTTTTTCATCTTTCCATCTGCTTGTTTTACTCTAGGAATTTTTACGTGGAAATGGCATTTATGTTGAAAACAATCGAGATGTTACCAGCTTCTATCAGCAGTATCATGGGCGGTGTATTCCGTCATCCATCTTAAATTTGTACCCTCTACGGAACGCTAAATAAATGTCTAAACGAGAGAATTCTTTGTCAAGAGTAACATTATTTATACTCCATGGCTTATTTAACCCTGAAGACTAATGTGAATAACTCTTCTGAATTTTTCATAATCAAAATGAATCTTTTTATCTTTGCCCTCGTAAATAAATATAGAGTTGGCATTGTTTAACAGTAAAGTTGCATGAATGCCTTGGATTTAGCGCTTACAAGAAGAAAACATAATGAATTATTCTAAAAAAATAAAGTTAGCATTTACAGTTGCTCTGCTTTTGACCATTAATGCGGTATCGGCTCAAACTATTACCACTCCATCGCTCAACTCTACCAGTAAGAAGATTGCCAAATGGAACAGGAAGGGAGATAGGTGTTATTATGGCAGGGATTATGGCAAGGCAATTTATTGGTACAGGAAGTCAGCGACGCGGGGACACGCAAAGGCACAATATCATTTGGGACAGATGTACTCAAAGGGTGAGGGCATCAGCAAGGACACAGAACTGGCAATTTATTGGTGGAGAAAGGCATGCGATAATGGCAGTTCTGATGCGTGTTCTAATTTGGAGTGAAACTCCGCTGTTTTTTGAGTATAGGGTTGGAATTTAGCATTGAGCGTAGCTGGGTGTGTCAGTTTCGAGACCTGTTGGTGAGAGGGAGAAGTATAACAACGGATTGGATATTAAGAAAAACAGGAATATTGGCTAGGATAACCGCCCTTGCATTGATTCAGTTTATCAACAAATTTCATTTCAATAGACCAATCATACCAATTTGATTATAAAACATTACATAAATAAATTGAATTATTTTTTTGTTTGGATTAGGCAAAAAGTATAAGCATGGCTATGGTTATGCTTTTAACGAAATTCGAGCAAAACAGAAACAATTTATATGTGAAATTTTTTTTGTGATCAATAATCAGAAAGGTTCAATCACTTAACTAGTCCAACAGGCTACTCTACTAAATCTCTGTAAACACCATTTTCACACACACGGCATTGGATAATTTCACGAAGAACACTCGGTTTCAATAAAGACTTACCCATCAGCACACGCCCACATTCCTGGATACCCTCTATGATAGAGGGATGTGGATGGATTAGCTCTGCAAGTTCAATAATGCTTCTATCCTGAGAGATTAATAAAGCCACCGCCTGAATAGCACTTGAGGCATGCTCGCCAACTACCCGCATCCCCAGTATTCTAAGTTTACTGTCATTAGTTACCAGAATTTTGATGAAGCCCTCTGTATTTCTCATTGCAGTCGCCCTGGATATGCAAGCATAATTCAGGCTTACCACTTTGTAATCCAGACCTGCATTCTTCGCCTGAATTTCATTCATTCCTACTCCTGCAACTTCAGGGTCCAGAAACATGATGGTAGAAATATTTTTATAAGTAAGTGGTTGTTCAGGTCTTCCAAAGATTCGCTCAACAGCATACCTGCCCTCAAGCTCACCAACATTCACAAGTGAAATATCAGCCGTAATATCCCCAACCGCATAGATGTTTGATACACTGGTCTGAGTCAGGTCGTCTTTGATTCCACGACCATCACATGCTACACCTATTTCCTCTCCAATTAGATCATCGTACTGCGGTACCCTTCCTATTGAGACCAGTGCCTTTTCCACTCTAAAACTTTCCTTACTGCCATTAGTATATTCCAAAATATATTCCACCTCTTTCCCGTCTGCCGTCATTTCAGTAAGCTTCGAGTTTCTATGAATAAGCACTCCTTTAGCCTCTAAATTCTTCTCTATTACTTTCACGACATCCTCGTCTTCAAATGGAAGGATTCGATCTCCTTTATCAATAAGACAAACCTTGGTTTTTCCAAAATTGGAAAAAATAGTAGCAAATTCACATCCAATTACCCCTGCCCCCACTATTACAATAGATTTCGGAAAAGATGTGAGATTATTTAATCCATCACTTGTAAATACATTTTTTTCATCAATAGGTAAATGAGGTAATGTTCTTGGAACACTCCCAGTCGCCAAAATGATATAACCTGCTGCTATGGAAACCGTTTGCCCGTCACATACCACGTCTACTTGATTCTCTGCAACGACTTTGGCTGTACCATTGATAAATTCAAACAGGTTATTTCCGAGACCTTCGTTGAGATGCTCCATGTGATTGGTTAAAAGGCTAACCCTCTCCTCAACAGCAGTCATTACTTCGTCTCGTACTTTGCTGTAACTGAACCCATTCAAACTTAAATTGAATGCTTTACTATGAAGGTTAATCATACGAGCTTCACGAGAAATTTCCCACCATGCCTTGCTCCACAATGCTCCCTGA
Organism: Ekhidna sp.; assembly: GCA_965261215.1. Classification (GTDB taxonomy): domain Bacteria; phylum Bacteroidota; class Bacteroidia; order Cytophagales; family Cyclobacteriaceae; genus Ekhidna. The sequence goes on along the minus strand of CBDHDT010000193.1, from coordinate 3,458,581 downwards.
TGGATGCCTGCGCCACCCAATTTGTCCTTTTCAACAAGGGCAACTGTTTTTCCAAAATCGAGAACCCGCATTGCAGATGCGTATCCAGCGGGACCTCCTCCAATGACGCACACATCAAATTTCTTCATTATATCAGGCGATTGATTCGCTTAAAGATAAGGAGGTTTGGGAGATTTTGTCGAATTGCGGGCATAAAGGAAATCTGTGAAGCAAAAAGGGTAAAAATTCGATAATGGTTTAAATTTTTTGATTGAAGTAGGCATTTAATAAATACGAATGCACTTGTACGGGCATGGTTGATGGTCCACCATTTTAGTTAGCAGGTTATCGAATATTTCTCCTTTCATCTGGCTTCGGTTGAACCGATAGCAATATTGGTCGATATATGCTTGCAGGTTATCGACTGAATGGTGGATACCTCTAAGCCATGCCTTGAACATCATAATTATTCTGTGTAATTCTGGGAAATTCTTACCTTTCTTCTCAATAGCCAGTACAACCTGCTTTTTTCGGTTATTTTGGCATCCTACAACGCCTTCTTCCTGTTGCCCTACAACGGTCTCATCGACTGCTATTTTACCCATTAGTGGGTATTTCCAACTGCTAACCATGACCTTCATTACCTTTTGCTGAAACAGCCAACAGTTTTTTCCGTAGCCCCAGTTTTCTGCTTAGCTCTGTTGATGCAATCCCTTGTTTATTTGTACGCATATAGTATTATGATGTAAAAGGCTTTTAAAAATTGGGAATTTTACTTTGTGGAAAAGCGTGCCACTTGTAGTGGTAGCTTGGTATTTACATTTTGTACATTGACGGGTATGGAATAAGTTCCCTCTGCAATACTTGGTGTTTCGGCACTTTTCACATTTAAATCCATCTGACCATTTCATTTCGGCTAGGAAGTTTTGACAACTGTCATTATCAGGAAATTTCTTCTGAAACTCAAAAAGGTTTAGGCTTTCATACTTTTTCTCCATAATCTGATTTTTATTCTAACTTTAATAATTTTACTAAGGTACTGTAAATCAATCGTTTAATCAAAAAAATGAAACTGTTTTAATAGACTAATCTTTTATTTATTATGTGCCTATTTCAAACAAGTTATATGTAATATTTTGTGATCCATTTGATAGTAGTTGGAAATAACTTGCTACCTTTGCACCATTATTTAACCTTAAAAGACCAATGAAAACCATTACACACCCACCCAAAACAACACTTATGACTGACAAAAAGGCATATAATAGTCCTACCCCCCCCCCCCCCCCCCCCCCCCCCGACATTATGGCAGGGATTAGCCAATCTCTATAATTATAAAAATACCCTACTACCCCTTGTTTTAAGTCTGGCTTTTTCTCTACCAGTAAATGCTCAAGAGACTAACCCAACAGACCTTTGTTCGCGTAGCCAAGGAGTTAGAGATGAAATAGTCGCAAGCGTGAATGGCAAAACCCGTTGTCAAGACATTACTCCGACAGATTTGGCAGGAATTACGAGACTCCGTTTTATCTATACTTCTCCCGGGGGAGGAAGAGTAAGAGATGACTTAAAGAGCGGTGATTTTGCTGGCTTAACTGGGCTAACAGAAATCAAATTAAATATTCACCAATTAACGACCCTACCCGCTGATATTTTCTCTGGGCTATCCGCCTTAAAGAAACTAAAGTTAGGTAACAATCAATTATCCACCTTACCTACTGGTATTTTCGCGGGCTTAACTGCCTTAACAGAACTCAATTTATCAAACAACCCACTGCCTGCTTCGCTCCCTGCAAGCCTGTTTGCCGATGTCCCACGAAACGCAATAACACTTCCTACGGGAACTACGATTAACGCCGCAGTGCCAACAACCGTAGGCACGATTGATAATATTACTGACCTTGTAGCAATGGGTAGTCCTCGTGTTGTGGATGTGGCGGATAAATTTAGCGACACAGACGCTTTGACCTTTTCCGCAATGTCTCATGATATTAACATCGCAACCGTTGGGGTTGCTAATGATAGTGAAGTTACCGTCACGCCAAAAACCGGAGGCACAACAACAATCACCGTAACTGCCACCGACATAGCGGATCAAACTGCTGAACAGACGTTTATGGTCAGCGTTATCCCAGCCGAAACAGACCTCTGTTCACGCACCGCCGTAGTTAAGAATGAAATAGTCGCAAGCGTGAATGGCAAAAGCAATTGTGCAGACATTACTACAGCAGAGTTGGCGGGAGTTACCGAATTATCTTTTGTTGGTAGTAACTCTCTAATAGGTAGCAACCTAAAGAGTGGCGATTTCGCTGGCTTAACAGGGCTAACAGAACTCAATTTATCCAACAATGAGATGACAACCCTACCCGTTGATATTTTCTCTGGGCTATCTGCCTTAACGACACTCAGGTTAGATGACAATCAATTATCCACCTTGCCATCTGGAGTTTTCGCGGGCTTAACGAGTTTAGCAACCCTTGATTTATCGGAAAATCCTCTGCCTGTTTCGCTCCCTGCAAGCCTGTTTGCCGATGTGCCAGCAACAGCAACAATAACCCTGCCCGATGGAGTCACGCTGAATGCAATTCCAACAATCGTAGGTATGATTTCTAATATTACTAGCCTCGTGGCAAATGGCAGTCCTCAAACTGTAGATGTAGCAGATAAATTTAGCGACACAGACGATTTGACCTTTTCCGCAATGTCTAATGATACTGACATCGCAACCGTTGGGGTTGCTAATGATAGTGAAGTTACGGTTACGCCATTAGCCGTAGGTACAGCAATCATCACCGTCACTGCCACCGATAGAGCGAGTCAAACTGCTGAACAGACGTTCTCAGTCTCCGTTACCAACCCTGCCCCAACGACCGTAGGCACGATGGACAACATGACTGACCTCGTGGCAAATGGTAACACTCAAACTGTTAATGTGGCTAGTAACTTTAGCGACTTAGACACGTTGACCTTTACTGCAACGTCCGATAATACCGCCATCGCAACCGTTACAGTGATGGATAGCGTAGTTACCGTAACACCCGTAGCCGTAGGCACAGCAAGCATCACCGTAACTGCCACCGACATAGCGGGTCAAATTGCTGAACAAACGTTCTCAGTCTCCGTTACCAACCCTGTCCCAACGACCGTAGGCACGATTGCCGACATTACTGACCTAGTAGCAAATGGCAGTCCTCGCAATGTAGATGTGGCGACTAACTTTAGCGACTTAGACACGTTGACGTTTTCTGCAACGTCCGATGATACCGCCATCGCAACGGTTGCAGTGCTGGATAGCGTAGTTACCGTAACTCCCGTAGCCGCAGGCACAGCAACCATCACCGTCACTGCCACCGACATAGCGAGTCAAACTGCTGAACAGACGTTTACAGTCTCCGTGCAGGCTGATGATGTTACCACAGGAGTAGCTGACGTGAAGAACATAGATGTTTCCGTCTTTCCTAATCCAATAAAAGATGGAGATAGGATAACAATTACTGTTGCTGGTGATGGGGTGTACCGCTTGTTCGGAAGCTCAGGGGAATTTCTTACTAAAGGAACCTTAACCAAGGGAGATAACGCTGTGGCATTTCCGTTTTTAGCTAAAGGAATGTACCTGCTAAAGATACAAACAACACACGGTGGTATGACAAGGAAAGTGGTTAAGAAATAGCACCGTAGCGATGGCTATGCTTATGTTTTTTGCCTAATCCAAACAAAAAATAATTCAATTTAGTTATGTAATATTTTATAATCAAATTGGTATAATAGGTCGAACCAGCTATAAAAGTAGAGCGTACATTTGGGAGTATTCGCAGGTGCTTTGGAGGAGCAGTTGCACGCTGTAGGAAAAGACCAAACTTGGAAAGTCGAGTGCAAGAATCTCAAGTTTAGAACTCATATAAAAAGACTCAACAGAAAGATCATTTGTTTTTCTAAAAATGAATAAACTCACGACAATGTGATTGGAATGTATATCAAAAGATATTGTTATAAATCAGGTACTTAGTCAGCCCTTAAAAACATCTAAACAGGTTGATTTATATCAATAAAACACATAAAATACTTAAACAAATCAACCACTTTATGTTAGAATAACCGTTGTTTTCTGGTCGTTTTGGTTAAAAAATTATGCTGACTCCATCCACCCCAAACGCAGGGCAACAAAATCTGTTTCACACCGAGCTGTTCTCTCAATTAGACCAGCGAGACCCTTTAATCGAAGTTAAAAACTGCCACTTACGCATCCGCTAAAAAGGCATTGAAACGATTGCGAACCATTACCCATATTCTAATTCGAGAACTGCAAAGGAAGCTACCCCAACACTGCCTGTTTGAAACCTGCCAAGCAGATTTCTTGTTTTATCAGCGGCCTACTATAAGCAGGCATGGGGCACAACAACCCAAAGACAAAAACAAAATTTATTCCCTGCACGAACCCCATGCTCATGCGATTGGCAAAGGCAAAGACAGTAACATCATTGTTGGCGTTGTCAGTCATAAGAAAAACCAGCATGATGCAAAAAACACTACCCGATGCGATAAAACAAGCCAATAGCAACAGAACGAAACCCATCAAGCAAGCGGTCTGCGACAGAGGCTATCGTGGGGTTAAACAAGTGGGCGATACGGCCATCATCCTGCCCAGCAAAGCCCTGAAAAAAGACAATCGTTATCAAAGAGACAAGAAACGCAAACTGTGTAAGCGACGGGCTACGATAGAACCCATTATTGGGCATTTGAAATCCGACTTTAGGTTATCCAGAAATAAGCTTAAAGGACAAATTGACGATGAAATCAATGTGCTCATGGCTGCTCGCGCCTGGAATTTGAGAAAGTGGCTGGTTTTTTGTCACGTCTGCTATTTATGGCTTAAAAAAGCGCGTTTTGTCCATATTTTTGGTAAAAAGCCCTTGATACATTTGATTCAAGGTTGATTCAGGTTCGCTGAGTGACCGCTTGAAACAAATTTTTACTTGTTAGGTCGGTTTTTAAGGGCTGACTATATACACTTCGGTTTTCCGTGCAGGACTCCCTCGCCACTCACAAAAAAAATCTAGTTAATAGAGATGCCCTTTAGTAAAGCAAATGAGACAAGAATGGAGAGTATAGCTACTTGATTGTGTATAACAATACTAGAGAATAGTACGTATCAATACATGAGTTGGGGACAGAACACAGAAATAAAAAATCCTGACTCCTTGAATAATCAGGGTGCCAAGGCTTTGGAGGTGCTGAGCGGATTCGAACCGCTGTAAAAGGTTTTGCAGACCTCCGCCTAGCCACTCGGCCACAGCACCATTTTTTTTGTAAAACTATCCAAAAAAGGAACAGACTGCCCATATTGTGACAGCCCGCCCGTACTTGGATTATTTTTCTTCTTCTTTTTTGGCTTTTGGCTCAGTTTTTTTGACTTTAGCTGGTTTTCCCCTCTTAGCTACTCCGCCGTCCATTTTGTCCTTCAAAGCACTTAGAGCGTCCAAGTCTCCAAGAGTGGATTTCTCTACTTCCTTGTTGACCTTACTTAAAGTGTTACCTTTTTTAGCTGTTCCACCTTTTTTGGCTTTTGGTTGCTCAGCATCTTTATTCCATACAGAAGTATGCGATAATAAAATCTTCTTGTCATCTTTAGAAAATTCCAATACTTTGAACTCTAGGGTTTCTCCCTCTACAGCGGTAGTGCCGTCCTCTTTCTGGAGGTTTTTCAGAGCCACCTGTCCTTCCAAACCATAGGGAAGTTCGAGATGAGTAATCTTATCCGTCAAAGACGTAATTGTACACTTGTGTACTGAACCTTTTGTGAACACAGTTTCGAAAGTATCCCATGGATTTTCTTCAAGATGCTTATGGCTAAGAGCCAGCCTTCTGTTTTTTACATCAAGCTCCATTACTTTTACCTCTAGTTCTTCACCTACTTTCACATGCTCGGAAGGATGCTTGATCTTCTTTGTCCAAGATAGATCTGATACGTGAACAAGACCATCAATTCCTTCTTCCAATTCGATGAACAGACCAAAGTTCGTTAAATTTCTAACCGTACCTTTGTGATCTGTTCCAACAGCATATTTCGTAAGAATATCTTGCTTGGTCCATGGATCTTCAGTCAATTGCTTAATACCGACAGACATTTTTCTTTCTTCACGGTCAATGGTAATGATAACAGCTTCTATTTCATCTCCGACATTAATAAAGTCAGAAGGATTTCTTAGGTGCTGTGACCATGACATTTCCGAAACGTGGATGAGACCTTCTACTCCTGGTAAGATTTCAAGAAACGCTCCATAGTCAGCAACATTTGAAATCTTACCTTTGACTTTAGAGTTTACTTCTATTTTGGGGTCTAGTGAATCCCAAGGATGATCTGTTAATTGTTTCATCCCCAAAGAGATTCGTTGCTTGTTGTCATCAAAGTCCAAAACAGCAACGTTCACTTTTTCGTCAAGCTTCAGCACTTCTTCTGGATGGTTGATCCTTCCCCAGCTGATATCAGTAATATGAAGCAGACCGTCTACACCTCCTAAGTCAATGAATACACCAAAGTTGGTCATGTTCTTAATGACTCCTTCAAGCACTTGTCCTTTTTCAAGATTGTTAAGTATCTCAGCTTTTTGTTGCTCAATATCTTTTTCAATAAGTACTTTGTGAGATACTACAACGTTGTCGTTTGCGTAGTTGATTTTCACAACTTTCACTTCCATTGCCTTGCCCACAAATACATCAAAGTCTCGGATTGGTTTTACATCGATTTGAGACCCAGGAAGGAATGCTTCTACACCATGTACGTCTACAATCAACCCTCCTTTTGTTCTTCTTTTCACGAAACTTTCAATTATTTCATCCTGATCCAAGCCCCTTTGGATAGATTCCCAAGCGTTGACGATTTTGGCTTTTCTTCGAGACAGAACGAGTTGACCATTCGCATTTTCCTGCTCTTCAATGTATATCTGGACTGTATCACCAGGCTTCAAGTCAGGTGTGTCCCTAAATTCTGAAAGAGACACAAGTCCGTCGGATTTAAACCCAATGTTTACAATGACATCCCGATCTGTTATTCCTACGATAGTGCCTTCTATTAGCTCTTTCTCACTTATTTCTGTGAGTGTAGCCGTATAAAGCTTCTCCATTGCTTTACGTTCTTCCGCACTGTATTCATTGTTAAACCCATCTTCCTCAAAATCATCTACAGGGTCAGAAAGTGGAGCAGGAAGTTCCTGCTTCTCCATTTTTTTAGCAATGGGCTCTGTCTCCTCCTCTTCCTGTGCAGCTTTTATTTTCGGTCCTTCTACTTTCTCTTCTGTAGTTTCCTTTGTTGGATATTCTACTTTTTTCTCTTCCGCTTTCTTTGTCCTTTCGGCAGGAGTTTCTTCTTTTTTGATCTTTGTAACAGTAGTTTTTTTAGCTGTGGGTTTTTTCTCTTCTTTAGTCTCCTCTTTTGGAGCTACTGGTTTATTGGTTGCTGTCTTTGGTTTTTCTTTCGTGGATTTTGCTTCAGACACTATTTCTTTTTCAGCCTTTGACACTTCTTCTTTTTTTTCCATGATATAAAACGACCCTCATTACTCACCTGAACTTAGAGTCATGAGTTCAGAGCAATATGTTAAACATACATCCAACCTACTTCAAGTCAGATGCCATCCATATTTTGAACGGAGCGCAAGTTTAAAGAAAATGATCTTAAATTGTGTTCTAATTTAGCACTTCGCGATAGCTATCTACTCCTAGTGAACATCATTTTAAATATTTCCTCCATAATTCTGAGTCTATCCTCTTGCGAGAACGCAACTCACAGTCCTAAAATGGTTGCTGATATGATTCTTTTTAATGGTCTTATTTACACAATGAATGAAGAGGTTTCTAAAGCAAAGGCAGTAGCTATAAAGTCAGATACCATTCTCTATGTTTGAGGCACCGACGAGGCAATGGGGCTGAAGTCAAAAGAGACCATATTAATTGATTTAGGGTCTTAACTAGGTAAACCCTTTGATTCTCTCTTCGTAAAGTTGATGGGCAAGCCAGAGCCAAAGATAAAAGCTCATGTTGCAATCTTTTAGTTGATTCTATAGTTTTGCTCCCCCTTGCCAAAGTGGCGGAATTGGTAGACGCGCACGACTCAAACTCGTGTTCCTTCGGGAGTGAGGGTTCGACTCCCTCCTTTGGTACAAAAGCCTCTGTTAGTTGACTAATTGTTATTTTCAGTGGCTTCAATTGTTAGCGGGAACTATTGGTGAAAATGAAACTAAGCATCCTTACGGATCAAGAACAAAATGGTGTGTTGAGGCAGAATTTTTCGTCAAAAAAAGGGAAGAATTCTACATCTCTTACACCCCCCGAAGTAAGATTTGAATGCTTTAACTTTAGCATTGAAAGCTTCTGCTGAAGCATTCGTGCTTCTTTGGCAGAATATATCCAACTTTAACGTATTTTATCAGAAATGGACACCGCCAGTACCTGATTGGGAATTGAGACTTAATAGGGTAACTTACGGTAAACAATAAATGAAATTGCGTTGTGTTTAGAAAGATCATCGTTGCAATCACACTGGTTCTCATGGTTGTCATCTCCATTTTTTGGGAAGCCATCACCTATGGAATTGGTCAGACTCGCGGACAAATTAAAATTATTCAAAAATCAAAACCCATAGAAGAGGTTTTAAAAAATGAAGCATTTCCAGATTCGTTAAAGCAAAAAATTAAAATTATCCAGGCGATAAGAAAATTTGCAATTGATTCGATCGGATTGACGGATTCAGATAATTACACCACGTTCTATGATCAAAAAAATAAAACTATTCTCTGGAATTTGTCTGCGTGTAGACCTTACAGTTTTACTCCGAAAACTTGGAATTTTCCTTTTGTAGGTTCTTTTCCTTATAAAGGTTTTTTTGATTTGGAAAAAGCAAAAAAAGAGCAGGATAAATTAAAGCAAGAAAATTTTGATACTAGGATCAGGGCAGTTGGAGGCTGGTCTACACTCGGCTGGTTTAGCGACCCTATTCTCTCCAACATGCTGAATAGATCAGAAGGGAAGCTAGCAAATTTAATTGTCCATGAACTCACTCATTCGAGCCTGTTTGTGAAAGACAATATTGAATTCAATGAGAACCTAGCTTCTTTCATTGGAGAAAGAGGTGCGATACAATTCTTGCAACCAAAATACGGAAAAGGATCATTGGAAGTAGAAGAATATATGTTAGAAAATGCAGATGGAAAGCAATTTACTAATCACATGATTTACGCATCATCTTTGCTGGACTCACTCTATGTTTCTTTTGATGAGTTTACTCCAGACTCGCTGAAAGCAATTCAAAAACACTTGCTCATTGATGCAATTGTCGGATCACTGGATACCGTGCATTTTCATAATAACAGGTACTATGACATGTTCAAAACAGGTCGTCCCAATAACGCTTATTTTATGTCTTTTCTAAGATACCATTCAGCAGAAGACTCTTTATTAGCCATTTTCAGGAATCAATACAACAGAGATTTAAGTTTGTTTATAGCGGGCATGAAATCCTACCATGAAGATTGATTATTGTTTGTCAAATGGTTATCTTCCCAACATGCAGTTGGTTTCTCCCTAATTTTGTATAACCTTGAATAGATTTTGAAAAACAAGCTGTAGCATTGATTGGTCAAACGATGAATTGCTAAAAAATCACCCACTGATGGCAAAGTATAACCGAAAAATTCTTGTAGTCGATGATGAAGAAGATATATTGGAGCTTCTGAAATACAATCTCAGTAAAGAAGGACATGATGTCAGAACGGCCAGAGATGGAGTTAAGGGAGTCGAAACGGCCAAATCTTTCATTCCTGATTTAATCTTACTTGACATCATGATGCCAAAGCAAGATGGAGTCGAAACGTGTCGGCAGATCCGTGCACTTCCAGAGCTTGCCAATTGCTTTGTTATTTTTCTCACAGCTAGGTCAGAAGAATATTCTGAAGTAGTGGCTTTTGATATGGGTGCAGATGATTACATCACAAAGCCAATTAAACCAAGGGCACTTGTGAGTCGAATAAATGCTCTTTTCCGAAGAGAATCAAAAAAAAACAAAGAATCAAACACCATTTCCGTAGGTAATTTGGTGATAGATAGGACCAGCTACACAGTAAAGAACGGTGATAACAAGATCAATTTGCCCAAGAAAGAATTTGAACTACTCTATTTCTTAGCACAAAGTCCTGGTAAAGTATTTAATAGAGATGAGCTTCTCCATAATATATGGGGTACCGACGTTTATGTTTTGGCAAGAACGATAGATGTACATATCAGAAAGGTGAGGGAAAAAATAGGTGACGGATACATCGCTACCGTGAAGGGTGTGGGATATAAGTTTGAGGCAAACTGAGTTAGTCCATGCATTTCAATTCAAGGGCTATAGCCTTGCTTTTGTCAGTATGCATTGCTACTGTCACCACAGCATTCCTACACCTCGTCCCAAACGTTCCCGAAACTGCACTTGTCGTCACACTCTTACTTTCATTCGTTTCTACATATATCCTTATTAGGCTGGTTTCAGAATTTCTTTTCTTCAGACAGATTGATAACATTTACAATTATTTAGAGAAGATTAGGGATGATGGATTTCTATCACATGGAAATAAGAAATCAGTAAATCCCCTCAAAAGAATTTTGCAGGAAATTTCTGACTACACTCAAAGAAAGCAGGAGGAAATTGAGAGGCTTAAGGAGCTAGAAAGTTTTAGAAGAGAATTCATTGCGGATGTTTCTCATGAATTAAAAACCCCCATTTTTGCCGCTCAAGGGTTCGTTCATACCCTGCTTGATGGTGCCATAAACGATAAAGAAGTCCGAAAGAAATTCCTTAAAAAAGCGGCCAAAAGTCTCGATGGGTTAGATCTTTTAGTTCAAGATATTCTTACTATCTCCCAAATAGAATCAGGAGAGATCAAAATGCATTACGAAAATTTTGATATGGCTACTCTCTGTCTCGAAGTATTGGATCAGTTGGAAGGAAAAGCTGAAAAGAAAGGAGTCACTCTTAAACTGCCAGAGAAGTTCCCAAAACCCATCATTGTAAGAGGCGACTACAGGAGAATATATCAGGTCATGCTAAACCTGATTTCCAATGCGATCAAATACACAAAAAAAGGTGGTCAAGCTAGGGTTCGGTTTGAAGATGCGAATGGAAAAATAAAAACGATCATTGAAGATAATGGAAGAGGCATTCCTGAAGAAGATATTGACAGGATCTTCGAAAGATTTTATAGAGTAGAAAAAAGTAGGTCAAGGGAAAAAGGCGGAACAGGGTTAGGACTATCGATCGTTAAACATATAGTAGAGGGACACAATTCGGAAATTTTAGTAGAAAGTGAGTTTAAAGTAGGTTCCAAATTCTATTTTGAATTAGAAAAAGCAGAGTACATTGAACGGATAAGCCCAGAGGAGTACGACGATGATGAAGATTACGCATAAAAAATCCAAACATTTAAACCTATCGGATTTGATTATTCACCAAGATCAGGACTACACACTTTTGAACAAACCAGCTTTCTTGTCCAGCCTAGAGGATCGCAATGATCCTATTAACCTGCTCCAACTTGTTAAAAAAGACAATGCTGAAGCTCGAATATGCCATCGGTTAGATAAAGAAACTTCTGGCATGATTGTAATTGCCAATCACAACGCTGCCTATAAACACTTTGCCCTGCTACTGGAAAATAGAAAAGTTAAAAAAGTATACCATGCTGTTGTTCATGGACTGCATAAGTTTGAGAACTTCGAAGCAGACGAGCCTCTTTATACCACTTCTAACAAGTCCAGAGTTGACTTCAAACAGGGAAAGCCATCGCTTACACTTGTTGAGACTTTGGAGTTATTCAAAAAGCACACCTTGGTCAAATGCTTTCCCGTCACTGGCAGAATGCACCAAATAAGAGCTCATCTATCATACCACGAAACAGCCATAGTCAATGATTCAAATTACGGTGGAGATTCCGTCTTTTTATCACAATTAAAACGAAACTTCAATCAAAAAAGAGGAGAGGAAGAAAAATCGATGATTGATCGGGTAGGGTTGCACTCTTCGCAGATTGCATTTAAAGGACCAGATGGAAGAGTGATTGAGAAAGAGGCTCCTTATCCAAAAGACTTTAACGTACTGATTAAGTTATTAAGGAAATATAATTAAGGGGTCGCTATTTGATTTATGAAAAGAAACTTCTACCTTTGTGTCCCCTTTTCGAGGAAAACGTAATTTGATACTATTAAAATCAACAAAAATTGGATACCAGAAGTTATAAAACTGTGTCAAAACCGTTGCAAGCGGTAGCACTGAGTTTGTTGATCGGCATTCAAAGGTAGTGTAAACTAAACGCTGTCTGACGTTATTAATTATCGGTTTTTCTGTCCAAATCAAAAGACAGTTTAATGACTAATTCCAGGACAGTCGAACCCCAATGTTGGAGGGGCAATGTCCATTTTTTTTCCATGTTCTGGGTAGCTGCTAGGAGTCTGTCGGACTTAAAAGCCAAACAAAAATTAATAACTTTGGGCATGCTATCCTTTATCGGTACGGGTAGAGAACAAGTTTCTTTTATGCCATATGACCTTAACGAGTGGCTACCCGAAGATCACTTGGCAAGATTTGTAGTTGAGATAGTAAGTAAAATGGATTTACGTCAGGTTTATTCAAGCTATTCTGGCAAAGGAAGCATCCCTTACGACCCTAAATTACTGCTCTCTCTTATTGAAGTAGGCATTTAATAAATACGAATGCACTTGTACGGGCATGGTTGATGGACCACCATTTTAGTTAGCAGGTTATCGAATATTTCCCCTTTCATCTGGCTTCGGTTGAACCGATAGCAATATTGGTCGATATATGCTTGAAGGTTATCGACTGAATGGTGGATACCTCTAAGCCATGCCTTGAACATCATAATTGTTCTGTGCAATTCTGGGAAATTCTTACCTTTCTTCCCGCTCTCTATTTGAATTAAGTAAGGATATTTTTCTTTCAAGGGGATGTAGCCCCTCCAGTTATCGGTTTTGATGGTAGCCTCAGGTGATATATGATTCTGGAAGAAGGGCTTCAATTGCTTGGATCCAGCATTGTCAATCTCTCTGGCATACATCCTGCTCACTCCTTTCCCTTTCTTCTCAATAGCCAGTACAACCTGCTTTTTTCGGTTATTTTGTCGTCCTACAACGCCTTCTTCCTGTTGCCCTACAACGGTCTCATCGACTTCTACTTTACCTATTAGCGGGTATTTCCCACTGCTAACCATTGCCTTCATTACCTTTTGTTGAAACAGCCAACAGGTTTTTTGCCGTAGTCCCAGTTTTCTGCTTAGCTCTGTTGATGCAATCCCTTGTTTATTTGTACTCATATAGTATACGATATAAAAAGCTTTTAACATTGGGAATTTTACTTTGTGGAAAAGAGTGCCACTTGTGGGGGTAGCTTGGTACCTACATTTTGTGCATTGCCTGGTATGGAATAATTTCCCTCTGCAATGCTTGTTGTTTTGACACTTTTCACATTTAAATCCATCTGGCCATTTCATTTCGGCTAGGAAGTTTTGACAACTGTCGTTATCAGGAAATTTCTTCTGATACTCAAAAAGAGTTAGGCTTTCATACTTTTTCTCCATAATCTGATTTTTATTCTAACTTTAATAATCCTACTAAGGTACTGTAAATCAATCGTTTAATCAAGAAAATGAAACTGTTTTAATAGACTAATCTTTTATTTATTAAATGCCTACTTCAACTCTCTTATTTTTTAAGGCTATTCGACAGGCATTTTTAGTTCCCGAAAAATAGAAACAGGGACCTACGATGCTGTTGCTTTTCGCTTCATTACAGGAAATCATCACCCCGACCATGACACAATTTCTAGCTTTCGTAACAGGTTTCTTCCCGAACTCAAAGGTTGGGTTAAGGAAATTCTTTTGATAGGTAATGAGTTTGGGCTCATCAACTTGGGAAATATCTTCATTGACGGCACAAAGGTACAAGCCAATGCCTCCAAACATAAAGCGATGAACTACAAAAGGATGCAACAATTGGAGGAAAAATTAGCGTGCGAGATTGAACAATTAATGGCTCTTGGTCAGGAGCAAGATGCAAGGAATGATAACTCCACAATTGATATACCTGATGAAATAAAAAGGAGAAAAGACCGCTTGGTCAAAATCAATACAGCCAAAAAAGTAATCGAACAACGTCGCAAAGAAGCCTACCAAGAAGAGCAATCGGAATTTGACAAAAAGCAAGAAGCTCGTAAGAACTATGAAAAGGAAACTGGTAAGAAGCCACGGGGGAACGCACCAAAAGAGCCATCGACAGAACCAAAAGATAAGGATCAATACAATTTCACTGATCCTGCATCTCGGATAATGAAGACAAGCAAAGGGTTTGATCAATGTTACCATGCACAAATAGCGGTCAATGATGATATGTTGATTGTTGGCAATTATGCCAATGCCCACCACAACGACAAGCAAGAATTCTTACCTACTATTGAATCTGTCCCCGACGAATTAATCCCTCAAATCACCTCTTCGGTTGCCGATACAGGCTATTATTCTCAGCAAAACATCGATAATTGTCCCAAGACCATCACTCCAATAATTTCAAAATCAAAGGAAAAACACAACAGTTATATTGAACAACTTTTACACCCAACAAAAGATCAGCAAAAAGGGATTTATCGAAAGAGGAAACATACAGTGAAACCTGTTTTTGGGATAATAAAGGAGGTGTTGGGCTTTAGGAGGTTTTCATTAAGAGTAAAAGAAAACATAGACAATGAATGGGGATTGGTGTGTCTATCTTACAATTTGAAAAGAAGGGTTAATCTAAAAACCGCTTAAAAAGAGGAATTTCAGACCGATTTACTACCAAAACAGAAAAAGGCACAAGACATAAAATCCTTTCGCAAAACGAATGGGTTAAAGCCAAGTTTTGGTTCTGAATAATTAATCTCTTTACGCTCCTAGTTATTGAAAGTCCGACAGACTCCTAGGGTCTGAAAAGGAATGGGGGTAGTTAGTAGAATGGACTGGATGAAATAATTATGATATCTCCTCGGTCAAAATTTCCAGTTTTTCTTCTAAGGTTTTGTGAACAGGACATCTATCCGCAATAGATATTAATCGCTTCCGTTGCTCATCTGTCAGGTCTCCTTTCAACGAAATCATTCGTTTGATCTGGTCAATTTTTCCTACAGAAACTTCGCTATTCTCTCCGTCGATTTTGTGGATTTTGTCATGTATTAGTTTCACCTTCACTCCCTTTAGAGGGATTTTTTTGAAATCCGCATACATCCTCAAAGTCATTGCTGTACAAGCCCCCAACCCAGACAGTAAATATCCATATGGGGTAGGTCCTAAATCATCCCCACCTACGCTCGGAGGCTCATCAGCAACCAACTGATGCTTTCCAGCAGTTACTTCTGTAGTGTATCCCTTTTCTCCAACTCGGGTCCAAATTTCTCCTTCTGGAGCTTCTTCTTGCTTGTTTTCTTCTATGTACCTAGCAGCCCAGCCAGCCACCATAGAGCCTACATATCTTGCATCTTTTGCATCAGTCAGAAGATGATCCGCTCCATCTAAGGACACAAAACTTTTCGGATGCCTCGCTTCGAGGTAAATTTCTTGTGCACTTTCTATGCCTACAATCTTATCTTGCGGAGAGTGTAAAACCAACAACGCCTTGCCAAGATGGTGAACAACCTCCTTATGTTCATTTGCTTCCAAATCATCTAGGAATTGTTTTTTCATCTTGAAAGGTCGTCCACCTATGTTGACCTCCACCTCTCCTTTTTTCGTTAATTCTTCCCTTCCATCACCTAATAAATGTGAAACATGAGTCGGCGTTGATGGCGCCCCAACAGTTGCCACCGCTTGTACTGCTGGTAACTGACTGGATACATGTAAGACTGCTGCTCCTCCCAACGAATGCCCCAATATTATTTGAGGTGCTTCAAAATTTTTCTCAAGGTAATGATACGCTTCTTTCAGGTCTGATAAATTAGAGGAGAAATTAGTGTCCGAAAAGTCACCAGAACTCTGTCCCAACCCTGTAAAATCAAACCTAAAAACTGCCATGCCCTGTTGATTAAACGCCTGAGAAATGTGATCAATGGACTTCAGATTTTTAGAACAAGTAAAGCAATGGGCAAAGAGTACGAAGGCCTTTGGCTTTCCTACTAATGGGAAATCAATTCTTCCAGACAAATTATTTCCACTTGAATTTTGAAAGGTTATTTTCTTAAAATGCATGATACAAGACCGTTACAGAAGGTAGCACTGGGGTCCGTTGGTTTTTGAATTGTGATTTTTTTGATCTCTCTTTTGGATTTTTGGACCTCCAATTAGGCTTAAGCGGGGAGTCTATGATGCTCGCATCAACTAATGCTCCTTGCTTTATGATGATAGCTTGTGCTTCCAACTGTGAATTGATGTGTTTAAACAACACCTCATATGCCCCATTTTTGGTCATTAATGACCTGAACCTACTCATCGTACTATGGTCAGGTGCTACTTCGTCTATGCATAGCCCACAGAAATAACTAAAGGATAGGCTATCATTAATTCTGCCCTCCACTTCGTAATCACTTAATCCGTACCATGTCTGTAGCAGACATACTTTAAACAGTAGTAGTCCATCATAGGCAGGTTTTCCTGTCCCCCTTTTTCCTTTTGTGTAGTATTGAGCTAGTACTGTATTAAGGCTAGACCAGTCTAAAAGAGCATTCATCTGACTGAAAAAAGTCTTTTTTATCTTCCTGCTTCGAAGATCCCAAATGCTATCGGCTAAGGTGGGGGCGTGTTGTTCATGCATGGTGCTAAGATAGAAAAAATTATACAAATAAATCTGCTTGATGGTAATGATAATAAACAATCTTCCATTGCAACGGTCTGAACACGTGAAAAAGCATACCAAAAACACGATTCGCATTGTATCAACTCTCCTAGCACTACTAGTTGGTATTGATAGAACATGGAATGAGTCCCAATCTGACTAATTATCAATTTTTGGATGCTAATAATAGCAGTATGGAATGCTGATTTTTACGCTTAAAGCTATTTTCTCAAGGACAGTCTACCTGTTTTTACTGTTCCATTATATTCTATACGGCACAGGTAAATCCCATTCGAAACATTCGAGCCAGAAGCGTTTGTGCCGTCCCATACCGTAGTATTAACGCCAGCAAACTGTGGTGCCCAAATCAGGTTATTGATGTATTCACCCTTTAACGAATACATATCTATTTTAACTGTACCACTTTCAGGAATTGAATATTGGATTCTCGTAGAAACATTAAAAGGATTTGGATAAGCCGCTATCAGGTTAAAATCTTCCCCAGCACTCACTTGCTCTATTTGCTTAAAATCATTAACAGTTGTCGTAAATACTCCATTCCCGTGCGTGGCAATGGCTAATTTTCCATCCAGCGGACGATAATCCATCATGGATACGACCGCACTCCCAACTACATCTGCAGATTCCTTAATCCATGAAGCTGGAATCCCTTTTGAAACGTTGGCAGAATAAAGACCTGTTGATGTCCCAACTAAATATAACATGTCTGAATTTGTAGGGATCAACTCACACCACCTTACACTTGGACCATTACCAGTTCCATCAGGAAATTGCTCAAGATTTCCGCTAATATCTGTGAAAGAAACACCTCCATCTATGCTTTCAAAAACAGACGGGATTTCATAGTTGGAAAAAACAATCATAATATGGGTTGCATCCTCTGGGTCCACAGATATACTAGATATGTAACCTTGTGGAAATGAGGCATTGGTTATATTTTCCGTTTGCATGGCTACATAATCATTGGCATTTTCCATTCTAAACAAGGTGCCGTTTGTACATCCGAAATAAAATGTTGACCCATCTTTAGAGATGTCCATAGAAGATATGAGTCCTTTGTCTACAAACGATTCTTCTACTCGCTTCCATCCAAGGTCTGTTGCCTCCTGACTACCCCCAGGAATTTGAAAAACATTTTCATTCACGTACAAATAATTGCCTCCCGCTATAAACATCCGGCTAGAATTGACGGGGTCAATCACAAAGGGATTGATAAACAAGTAAATTGAATTAGCTCGTGTTACTAAACCTGCAGGATCTACCCTAGCAAAGGATGTCAGTCTCAAATCATTATTGAGTGTCAATCGAAATGTTTTTCCACTCTGGAAAGACGAAAACCACGCTACTTTTCCAGGTGTAGTGGCAACGTAGCTCCCATCTCCTCCCAATATTCCACTCCAATTATCAGAGCCTGGGGAAATATCTGTCCCATTATCCTGCATACCTCCCAAAATAAAATTATCCGCTTCTTTTGATAAAGCGACAGTAAAAAATTGTGAGGTGAGGTATCCGCTGTTTCTGCTTTGCCATATGACCGAGTCTTTCAAATTCCTGCCTAATCTCAATCCACCATCGCTGGCAGACAGCATTTTATCTGGATCAGAAGAAAAAAAGGTGATAGCATGCTGATCGGGGTGATGACCCGGATAAGATTTGGCACCTCCTTCTGGATGGTATCCCCCAATCCATGTAGTATTGTCAGAAGAGGTAAAGCCGTCCGTTGACCTATAAAGGTTTCGTCCGCCTATAAACACAAGACTTTCGTCTTGAGGGTGAACTTCAACCACCATATTATATGAGCCTTGACTATTGAAATCGCCAAGTTCTCCTCCAAACGCGGGTGTATAGTCTGAAAGGTTAGTCCACAGTCCAAAAGGTCCATCGACTCCAAATCTTCTCAAATCATACCGTAAAAGAAAGGTAGGATTTGCATCTACGAGAAAATAGCACTGCCTCGGATTGGAGGGGGCATGTCCAATAACAATTCTTCTAAATTGTGAGTTACTGGAAAATGGCGTTATTGGAAACCAATCGTCTGCATTTTTCGAAATGAAAATACCTCCATTTGGTGAAATATCCATTCGACTGAACGAGGATAGACTGGCATAAAAAATCCCGTCTGAAGTGATCTCTACATCAGTAAAAAAAGATACATTCGAGCTATTTAGATCTAGCTCATCTGGTATGTTAAACAACTGCCGACCTATTTCTGCAATCCAATGATCTCCTCCATCTACGGACCTCAATATTCCTCCAAATGCAGCAACCAAAATTTCGTCTTCAAGCAGATTTTTGTCATTGACCACTATATTCCATATGTATTGAAACTGGCTGTTGAAGACAGAAGGGTCAGAATCCACGGTAGATGGAATAACGTTCCATGTCTCTCCATTATCTTCTGATTTATAGATTCCATTTCCCCTGAAAGGAGCATTTCCTCCCGAAGCAGAGTTGGCAATTATTTCTCCTGTGCCATGATACCATGTATCTTCTTTTCCATGTCTGGTATCCTGAACCAGACAGGTGACACTGTTTCTGTTTTCGGGATTTGATGTTCTTTTCCATGTCGCACCACCATCGATACTTTTCCAGATTCCCCCTGAAACTCCACCCGCTAATATGATGTTTTCATCTCTGATGTCAATGGCTACTGCACGTGTCCTTCCCCCAACGTTGAATGGTCCTGCGGATATAATTTCTAATTCCTGTCTCCTCACACCAACTGTAAGTACACCTAGTGTTTTTGAAAATGCAAGTTCTGCTTCTTGTATGTTCTGTGGAATTTCTCCTGTTTTTGGATTGGCGGTAAGTAATCTTTCATACTCCAACCTGCCCGCCAAATCTTCTAATCCAAACTCTGATTTTTCATCTCTCAAATCAATGTCGTAAGAATAATCATTATTCTTTTTCTGAAGAAGAAGGACTGCTCCAAAAATTAAGTAAGCAAAAGGAAACTGGCGCACTATTCTATGATCGTATTTAAATAGGTTTCACATTTTTTAAAATCATTTATCTCCCCTCTTTGATCTAACCCGTTTTCTACTGCTTTTTCCATTATACTACTCACAATATAAGGAGTCGTTTGAAACAAAGTAGCAACTGTTCTCTGAACTTTAACTAATAGCAAGGACGTAGGTTCAACCATCAAGTGCAAAAACTAAGCGGTATTTAGCTAAAAGATTTCTTTAGGAGTTTTAAAGTTAAGTTTTTCTCTTGGTCGTCGGTTAATTTTGTGTTGAATTTGTGTAATCTGTTTGTCATTTAGTGTATCAAAAGCTGTTTTTTTGAGTATATACTGTCTTATGAGTTTGTTAGTGTATTCATTGAGTCCTCTTTGCCAAGAGCAATACGGATGGGCAAAGTAGCATTGAGTAGCTAGGTTTTTAGCTATGTTTTGATGGTCGGCGAATTCTGTTCCATTATCAGAAGTGATCGAAAGAATATGTTTTTTTATAGGGCATCAGCCTATTGATAAGTTCCTTACTTAGTCCCTTGGCTTGCTTTCCCTTAGGTAGCTTTTTGATCATGAGCATTCCTGTGGTTCTTTCCTCGATGGTCAGAATGGCTCCCTTTTGCTGTCTGCCTATAATGGTATCCACTTCCCAGTCCCCAAAGCGTTCTTTATTGTTGATCCATTCAGGTCTTTGAGCGATTGATACCCTGTTTTTAATAGTTACAGGCTTACCTACAGGTCTTTTTCTATGTTTGAGTTGATGGCGTAAATGTTTGTAATACTGGCCTCCAGCAACTTTATCGTCCCTAATATATTGATAGATACGTTCATGTGAAACCATGGGAATCTGCTTGATTTTACAATACCCTACAAGCTACTTAGGTGACCACTGTTCTTGCAGAAGGTATTCTTTGATGAGCTTTCTTTTGTGGGTGTCAAAAGACCGAGACTTGCAATAACGTTGCTTACGCTTTGTGGAAGACAAATGTGCTTTAGATCCATGATAGATCCCTGTAGGGGAACTGTTGCGCTTGCATTCTCTGTAAATGGTGGAAACCGACACAGCAAGGGCTTCTGCAATGAAACTTTTACTTTTACCCGATTTTAAGTAGGCTTCAATTTGATGTCTTTGATGGGCTTTGAGTTGATAATATGTTTGGCTCATATGGCAACGTTTTTAGACCTTTAAATATGGGGAAATAGCTCCACATATTTATCCTACATCTTTGCACTTACTAATTGAACTTACAAAAAGGTATTTCCTAAAATCCGCAGTCCACTAGATTTTCAGATACAAAGAGTTGCTAAAGGATAATAATGTCAGTTCCTATCTAATCGACTAGGTATATGGGGCTGGTTAGTCGGCATTTTGACCAGAACTAAAGGGTGCAGTAGGTCTTCACTGGTAAAATTGAGGTCTTTCAGACAGACCTTTCCTGAGAAAAGAGATATTACGAAAGAATGTTGGATGTTTTAATCAAACAGTTAGGCAGTTCAGGTGAGCAGTCGGCTGTAGTCTTTGTGTGTATATAGTTTAAGCACATGCTGCCTTCCCGTCTTGATCCATTTGGCAGCCACGGAGATAAATCGGAAGATAAATTTCTTCAATCGGAAGTTTTCCTTAATCCAGGATAATTTTCTGGCAAACGGAGCCAACATAACCTGGTATATATTGGCATACAGCGCAGTGATGATCATAAAAGCGGTATTTTCATTAAGGAATGAACAGGGAAGCTTAGACCAGCCAAAATCATTGTTCATTGTATCGAAGGTTCGCTCAGCATTTCCTCTTTGGTTATAAAAAGAAACAAGTTGCTGGTTGTCCCATTTGACATCATTGGTGAGGATAGCTCGATAAGTGAAGGCATCCCCAGTGAATAATCCGGTCTGCCCATCTCGGCGTTTAATCCGACTTACTACCAATCGGTAGGGCTTTTTCCCCTCAAAGGGACGGTAATCCGCTAGTTGTGTCACTTCCATTTCTTGTACTCCAAGACGGACTTTCTGCCAGGCATCTGCCCGAATCTGGCTAATTTGCTGTTCCATAGCAACGCAACGCACAGCTCGGATGTAAAAGTGCTGACTCGTTCCCTCCACAAGACTAATTACCTTTTGTTGATAGGAAGCCGAAGCTGCCCGAAAGTGCTTGATGCAGATGCCCTGCTGGTCCAGTAAAGAAAATGCTCTGGTCAGGGGTTCTTCTTGTTGGTATTTGGCTGGGCTGTTGCCATTACGTCCTTCGATGTAACCAATGTTTTTGCCGATACTGGCCACACCTGACTGGTAACCTTCACACTTTTTATAGGTGCTCCGTGCATCATATTTCTCGGTGGCCATTACCTGATTATCATAATCTAATGTATGCTCCTGTTTGGTGTTAAGCTGATTGGTTTTGCGCAAGGCTTTCAGTAATAATTGGTTTAAGCCCAGGTTGATGTTGAACTGATAGGTTATCCCTCCCGAACTGGTCATTTCCTCTGTAGGGGTGGCCAGTTCTTTTATGCCTCCCAAAATGGTATCGGCACTACACACCGATAACCCCCGAACTTTCTTCAGATGATCTCCCAAGTGTTCTTCAATGTCCTCAGTACAATCACCACCATGAAGGAAAATAGCCAAATGATTCATCAAAATCTCCGAGTAATCGAACCCTCTATAGTTGACTCGGCTACCCAAATGATCATCCATTAGCTTGGGAATACCGATAGCCTTAAGAAACTTGTAGCAAAAATTAAATCCGCCAAAAGGGGTGACTTTTTTATCAGATATGGTTACCTTCATTCCCGCTTACTGGATTGGTTACACACTCAAATAAGTGAAAAAAAATCGAGACGGAAAAGCCTATTACAAACTAGTTTAAGCCTATTCCAGCTCTTTTTCGTTGTACACCTGCGGATTTAAGGTAATTTATGATATCGCTCCAATGTGTTCTTATTGTATTTGTAGCTTTTATGAAAGGAAAAACACGGTTATCATCTGCTAAATCACACCAAAAGGCTAGATAACCCTCTGCCTCTTCTTTGTCTTCTATATCCAAAAAATTCTTAAAAAGCTGTTTTAAGTCGAAATCCTTCTCCTGATTTTGGATACATCTCTAATAAGTAAGTCTCTTTCTTCTTTGATTTTTGGTGATAATTTATTTTTGGGTCTTAACTAGTTAAAGACCCTTAATTTAATCTTTCAACTACCATCTTGGCGACTCTGCCCCCTATTGCAAGGGAAGAAGTTGCAGCAGGAGAGGGGGCGTTTCCAATGTTAATAAACTTGTCATGTTCAACAACCAGAAAATCATCAATCAATCTTCCTTTTCTATCGCACGCCTGAGCACGCACACCAGCTCCACCCTTAACCAGATCTTTTTTCTGTATTGCAGGAATTAATTCCTGTAGTGCCCGAGTAAAAGCACTTTTAGAATAAGAACGATACATTTCTCCCATGCCCGTTCGCCAATACTTATAGGCAACTCTTATGAAACCTGGATAGAAAAGTGTACCCATAAGTTCCTTCATATTCACCTGTGATTTTTTATAACCCTCTCTGGCAAACGCTAATACCGCATTAGGTCCTGCTTCAATACCTCCGTCTATATGTCTGGTAAAATGAACGCCAAGGAAGGGAAATGTAGAATTTGGAACTGGATAGACAAGATTTTTTACCAAATGCTCTTTCCCTGATTTTATCTTGTAATATTCTCCTCGAAACGGTACGATCTTATAATCTACTTTAGCCCCTGAAAGCCTAGCGATTTTATCCGAATAAAGACCCGAACAGTTTACCACGAGCCTAGTAGTCAAACGTTGATTATCGGTATGGACATGAATAAAACCTCGTTCTTCTGTGAATTTCATCAACTTATTTGAAGAATATATCTCCCCTCCGAAGTGCTTGAATTTTTCGGCATACTTATCCGCCACCAATCTGTAATCAATAATACCCGTTTGTGGGACAAATAACCCGCTCACACCGCTCACATGAGGTTCGTACTCTTTGAGTTCTTCTGCTTGTAACTTTTTGATGTTTCCCAATCCATTTGATCTGCCTCTTTCGTGCAAATTATTCAAAGCCTGCATCTGTGATTCATTAGTTGCCACCACTATTTTTCCACATAACTCATAGGGAATATCTTCTTCATTGCAAAAATCGAGAAGCATATTGTAGCCGTCTACACAGTTTTTTGCTTTGAAGCTACCAGGCTTGTAGTACAGACCAGAATGAACCACTCCGCTGTTGTGTCCTGTTTGATGTTGTGCAATAGTGTGCTCTTTTTCAATGAGAGCAACGTTATACTTTGGATTTTCTTCCTTTATTTTAAGTGCAGAGGCAAGTCCAATAATTCCACCTCCGATGACTACTACATTGTACATACATCCTCGTTGATAAACCGTACGCAAATATTCAACGTTAGGCTTTCATGGAAACATGATCTGATAAAAAGATTAACAAAAAACTGTAGTAAAGCTAACATCTTCACAATGGATTTTCAGTAAAACACCAGACAGGTAGTGAAACTCATGTTGAATAATTAGTCGTTCCTTAAAAACTCATTTTCAATGGAGTTTGTATTCTACTTTGATGGAAAGAGGTTACTTCAACTAGACGCCTCAGCTTTACTACCCATTTTGTATAGAGCCAAAGAGCATTTACTCTTAGTTTTTTCATCAACTTCTTGTAGTTAAACCCACAGGCAGACATGATGAAGTTTATTTTATCTCCTGTTTTTCCTTTTAGGTAATTGATAGCTACTCGATGATCTTGCTTCAAGTGTCCGATGATTGGCTCTATGGCTGCTCTACGTCTACAGTGCGTTCGTTTTCTCTGTTTTTGATAGGTATTGTCTCTTTTTAATGAGTTGGATCGTCGGATGATTGAGGTGTTCTCAACTTTGTTAGTCCCTTTCTAACCCCTAGCTACTGTGGCGGGTTTCGGGTAGTTACCAGGCAGTAGTTGTGTTTGCTTCAATACAGCATCTAGCGTATGTCCATCATAAATATGCTCTTCAAAACTCATCGCTCCTACGATGATACCCGTATTTTGTGTCAATACTACTGATGACTTACAGCCATATTCATATTTTTTATGTGCCTTTCCTTTTGCGATGCAATACACATCAGGTTCATGTAAACTGTAAATTTTATGCTTACTGAACTTCTCTTGTGTAAGTACTCGTTTGAACAGTGCTAATGTCACTTCTTTTTGCTGATGTGGTAATTTCCTGGCTAATGCTCTGACTAACCGACCAGCAATGGTTTTGAGTTTGCGCTTCGCTGCATTTGCTTGCTTTCTTCTTTTAGGGTGAGTCCCATGGTAGGTGTCTCTGACAAGGTTTTTGCTTGTCCTAACGTAGCTGCGTTGTAGTTTAATCCCTTCTTTCTTGGCTATAGAAATACAGCTGTCAACAATCTTTTTATGAAGTTTTGCATCTGTGGGATAGGTGATGCTCTTTTCCTGGACAGTAGTATCTACACTTACATGCTTGTCCTTAGCATCCTTGCCGTGTAGCTCAATTGAATGTTTCAATATCTTCTCTACTCCTTCTTTTCCAATCCTCTTCCTGAAATGTACCAAATCTGTTGCCGCACAGGGTTGCCCCCATTGCAAAGAATCAAAGCCTCCAACATATTGAAAATATGGATTCATTTCCCACCGTTGTTCCACCAATACCTCATCTGATAAATTGTAAATAGATTTTTTGAAGTAGGCATTTAATAAATACGAATGCACTTGTACGGGCATGGTTGATGGTCCACCATTTTAGTTAGCAGGTTATCGAATATTTCTCCTTTCATCTGGCTTCGGTTGAACCGATAGCAATATTGGTCGATATATGCTTGAAGGTTATCGACTGAATGGTGGATACCTCTAAGCCATGCCTTGAACATCATAATTGTTCTGTGCAATTCTGGGAAATTCTTACCTTTCTTCCCACTCTCGATTTGAATTAAGTAAGGATATTTTTCTTTCAAGGGGATGTAGCCCCTCCAGTTATCGGTTTTGATGGTAGCCTCAGGTGATATATGATCTTGGAAGAAGGGCTTCAATTGCTTGGATCCAGCATTGTCAATCTCTCTGGCATACATCCTGCTCACTCCTTTCCCTTTCTTCTCAATAGCCAGTACAACCTGCTTTTTTCGGTTATTTTGTCGTCCTACAACGCCTTCTTCCTGTTGCCCTACAACGGTCTCATCGACTTCTACTTTACCCACTAGCGGGTATTTCCCACTGCTAACCATTGCCTTCATTACCTTTTGTTGAAACAGCCAACAGGTTTTTTTGCCGTAGCCCCAGTTTTCTGCTTAGCTCTGTTGATGCAATCCCTTGTTTATTTGTACTCATATAGTATACGATATAAAAAGCTTTTAACATTGGGAATTTTACTTTGTGGAAAAGAGTGCCACTTGTGGGGGTAGCTTGGTACCTACATTTTGTGCATTGCCGGGTATGGAATAATTTCCCTCTGCAATACTTGTTGTTTTGGCACCTTTCACATTTAAATCCATTGGGCCATTTCATTTCGGCCAGGAAGTTTTGACAACTGTCGTTATCAGGAAATTTCTTCTGAAACTCAAAAAGAGTTAGGCTTTCATACTTTTTCTCCATAATCTGATTTTTATTCTAACTTTAATAATCCTACTAAGTTACTGTAAATCAATCGTTTAATCAAGAAAATGAAACTGTTTTAATAGACTAATCTTTTATTTATTAAATGCCTACTTCAATAGATTTTAATATCAACAAGGAGACCACCAAACGAATAGAATGAGCTGGACGACCTACATGTGAATAAAGCGAACCAAATGCTTCTTCAAAATATGACCATGCTATCTGGTGGCTCAACAAATAAAGCTCTTGCCTGGAATTGAGTTGTTCAGTTAAGGTAGGTGATAAAAAATTAAGTTGATTTCTATTCGACTTTTTTGACTGCATTTGACAAGGTTTTGATTGATATTATAACTATGCCTTGTCATTTTATATAGCAATAATCATGCTAAAAACCTCCCTGAAAGAAGATAAGCATAATTAATTTTGATTCTTTAGGGTTGAATAATTAATAGCTCTATCTTGCTCAAGAGCTTTATATCCTGAGTATCTATTCCTTTTCAATTCCTAGGTAAAAGCATACCAAGCCCCCTGACCGGAATGAAAAAACCATTTCCCGTTAAACTGGGCTGTTAAGTATGACCCTCCTCTAGGTAGCTATCACGGTGCTTTGGGTAGTCATTGATGTAGATTAATGACCGTCTGGTGATTTTACGGTCATATATATCCATGATAATGGTCAGACACATTCATCCTTGTTGAGTAGATATGTAGAACAACTATCCCATAGCATAGTTGTTGTAGTACGCTCGCCTCCAGCATCAAAGCGGGGCTTCCCTCAACCCTAACGCTCCCGAAACCTCTTGTACCGCTCTGCCTGATAAACATCAGTTCACGGTCATTTGCCTGAACTCTTGGTCAAAGTGCCTTTTATTTTAACTGCATTTGACAAGTTTGTCTTTTTTTGTCATTTCTTGCACTGTGAAAGTCTTCCATTTTCCGTTCTCTTTTAGTGGCTAAAAACCTACCATCCTGCTTAGATACGAGCAAATTAACAGATTGGGAATAACGTACTCACAGTATGGGTAGAAAGACCTCAACTTTATAGATTAGAGGTTAATATTATTGGTCCATCTGGTACCCCCACGTAGGTTTGTCTAAAAAGGCAAGAAAAGGAGTCAACTATAAATGGACTCAGTCCGCTACGACCTGTTGGCACAAAATTTTGGATGCTGTCTTTGCAAGCATCAACAAAAGACAAGATTTTACCAGTTAAGTCTTTTTTTGTTTTTGATCTATCAAGATATTTCTTACATTCCCCTCGGAAATAAACAAAAGCACCTAAGAAATCATGAAATATTTTACACTTTTCCCAGTCCTGTTCCTTACCACTTCCATATCTGCACAAGATACAATGCAAAAAGACGGTGGTCGAAGCATAGCTGCGGACGAAACAGTGGTAAGCAATCATCAAATAACAATAAAAGGAAAGCCTGTCCCTTACAGAGCTACAACAGGAACCCAGCCCGTTTGGAATGACGATGGCGAAGCAATTGCTACAGTTCATTTTACCTATTATGAGAGAACTGATCAACAAAACAAGGTAACTAGACCTTTAGTCATTTCATTCAATGGAGGTCCTGGTTCGGGATCCGTCTGGATGCACCTAGCCTATACGGGTCCAAAGATTCTAAAGGTAAATGATGAAGGATTTCCCATCCAGCCGTATGGAGTGAAAGACAATCCTAATTCGATTCTTGATGTCGCAGACATTGTGTTTGTTAATCCTGTTAATACTGGTTATTCAAGGATTCTCAAAAAAGATATTGATAGAAGTGTCTTTTTTGGTGTCAGCGCAGATATAAAATACTTGGCAGAGTGGATTAATACGTTCGTGACAAGGGTAAATAGGTGGGAATCTCCCAAATATCTTATTGGTGAAAGCTATGGGACAACTAGGGTGTCGGGTCTGGCATTAGAGCTTCAAAATCGACAGTGGATGTATCTCAATGGAGTAATTCTTGTTTCTCCAACAGAATTGGGTATTCATACTGGAACTGGCCGAAGGGAGGGTCCGTTAGGAGCTTCCCTCAGACTTCCATATTTTGCGGCAGTAGCATGGTATCATAAAAAATTACCAGCCGATCTTCAATCCAAAGATTTGGACGAAGTACTTCCAGAGGTTGAGAATTACGCTGTTGAAGAATTACTTCCAATTATCGCGAAAGGAGGATTTGTAAGTGATCAGGAACGAACGAATGCCGCTAAGATGATGGCTCGCTACTCCAGCATTTCGGAAAAAGTCATTCTTCAGTACAACTTGGATATACCGACAAGTTTCTTTTGGAAGGAATTGCTTAGAGAAGAGGGATTCACCGTAGGAAGACTGGACTCTAGGTACAGAGGAATAGATAAAACTGTTGGAGGAGTAAGACCTGATTACAATTCTGAACTCACCTCATGGTTGCATTCCTTCGCTCCAGCAGTGAATTACTATTATAAAAATGTACTTAAGTTCGAGACAGATGTAAAGTACAATATGTTTGGTCCCGTACATCCTTGGGATAGGAATGGAAACAATACGGGAGAAAACCTGCGTCAGGCCATGGCACAAAACCCTTTTCTTAACGTAATGATCCAGTCTGGGTTATATGATGGGGCTACTAAATATTTCGATGCAAAATATACCATGTGGCAATTAGATCCTGGCGGAAAAATGAAGGACCGTCTCTCATTTAAAGGGTACAGATCAGGGCACATGATGTATTTGCGAAATGAAGATTTAATTAGCTCAAATGATCACTTAAGAGAGTTCATTCAGAAGACATTGCCTAAACTAGGAGAAGCCGCAAAGTATTAGAATAAAAGTTCCTGCTTGTTTAATACCAATTTGATCACAAAATTTTACATAAATAAACTGCATTATTTTTTGTTTGGATTAGGCAAAAAACATAAGCACAGCCATAGTTATGTTTTTTAACAAAATGCGAGCAAAAAAGAAATATTTTATATGTGACATTTTGTGATCAATTTGGTATTAAACAAGCAGGAACTTTTTATCGGACAGTAGCGATTAATTGGAAATAATTTCATACCTTTGTCACCATCATTTAAAAATAAATGCCAATGAAAACTACTATTTTACCCCTAAAAATAACATTTATGGCTGACAAAAAGTCATATAATAGTCCTACCCCCCCCCCCCCCCCCCCCCCCCGACATTATGTCATCCTTTAGCACGACTTTGTAATTACCAAAATACCCTACTTCTTCTTATTTTGAGTTTGGCTTTTTCTCTGCCAATTAATGCTCAAAATTCTGACTCAACAGACCTCTGTTCACGCACCGCAGTAGTTAAGAATGAAATAGTCGCAAG
This sequence comes from Ekhidna sp., assembly GCA_965261215.1. Classification (GTDB taxonomy): domain Bacteria; phylum Bacteroidota; class Bacteroidia; order Cytophagales; family Cyclobacteriaceae; genus Ekhidna. Next base: position 3,428,879 of record CBDHDT010000193.1, on the reverse strand, counting down.
CGTGAATGGCAAAACCAATTGTGCAGACATTACTACAGCAGAGTTGGCAGGAGTTACTGAATTAGGTTTTGTTGGGGTTAGTTCCTTTAGTTCTCTAAGAGGTAGTAACCTAAAGAGTGGCGATTTTGCTGGATTAACAGGACTAACAAAACTCTATTTATTCGGCAACGAGTTGACCACCCTACCCGCTGATATTTTCTCTGGGCTATCTGCTTTAACGATACTGGAATTAGATAACAACCAATTATCCACCTTGCCATCTGGGATTTTTTCGGGCTTAACCAGTTTGACAACCCTTAATTTATCTAACAACCCACTGCCTACTTCGCTCCCTGGAAGCCTGTTTGCCGATGTGCCACGAAACGCAATAACCCTTCCCGCAGGAACCACGGTTGATTACATTCCAACAACTGTAGGCTCGCTTGCCGACATTGCTGATTTCGTGGCAATGGGTAGTCCTCGTGTTGTGGATGTGGCGAATAAATTCAGCGACACAGACGCTTTGACGTTTACCGCAATCTCCGGGGATACTGACATCGCCACCGTTGAGGTTGCTAATGATAGTGAAGTTACCGTTACGCCATTAGCCGTAGGAGGGTCTACAACCATCACCGTCACTGCCACTGATAGAGCGGGTCAAACTGCTGAACAAACGTTTACGGTAACTGTCAATGCAACTCCAACAACCGTAGGCACGATGGACGATGTTACTGACCTCGTGGAAAATGGGAGTCCTCAAACTGTAGAGGTGGCTACTCACTTTAGCGACACAGATGCGTTGACCTTTACTGCAACGTCTGGTGATAATGCCATTGCCACCGTTACCGTGAGGGGTAGTGTAGTTACCATTACACCCGTAGCCGTAGGAACAACAACCATCACCGTCACTGCCACCGATACAGCGGGTCAAACCGTTGAACAGACTTTCCGAGTCACCGTTACCAATCCTGCCCCAACAGCCACAGGCACGATTGCCGATATTACTGACCTCGTGGAAAATGGTACTCCTCAAACTGTAGAGGTGGCTACTCACTTTAGCGACACAGATGCGTTGACCTTTACTGTAGCGTCCGATAATACCGCCATCGCAACGGTTACAGTGATGGGTAGTGTAGTGACCATTACGCCAAAAGCCAGAGGAACAGCAACCATCACCGTCATTGCCACCGACATAGCGGGTCAAACTGTTGAACAGACGTTTTCAGTCACCGTTACCAATCCTGCCCCAACAGCCACAGGCACGATGGACAACATTACTGACCTCGTAGAAAATGGTACTCCTCGAAATGTAGAGGTGGCGACTAACTTTAGCGACACAGATGCGTTGACCTTTACTGCAACGTCCGATAATACCCTCATCGCAACGGTTACAGTGATGGGTAGCGTAGTGACCATTACGCCCGTAGCCACAGGCACAGCAACCATCACCGTCACTGCCACCGACATAGCGGGTCAAACTGCTGAACAAACTTTCTCAGTCTCCGTGCAGGCTGATGAGGTTACCACAGGAACTGCTGGCGTGGAGGAAATAGACGTTTCCGTCTCCCCTAATCCAATAAAAGATGGAGATAGAGTGAAAATTACCGTTGCCAGCGAGGGAGTGTACCGCTTGTTCGGAATCTCAGGGGAATTTCTTACTAAAGGGACGTTAACAAAAGGAGATAACACTGTGGTACTTCCGTCTTTAGCTAAAGGGATGTACCTGCTAAAGATACAAACAACACACGGTCTTATGACAAGGAAAGTGGTCAAAAACTAGGACTGTGGCGATGGCGATGCTTATATTTTTTAACGAAATGTGAGCAAAAAAGAAACAATTTATATGTGACATTTTGTGATCAATTTGGTATAAAAATCTCTTGGGGACGCGGATATCCCTGAAGGTAATCGTTACTTGGCTAGAGGGACACACTAAATATTAAACCAGATCAAGAGATAACTCATTATGAATTTGCTGGAATAAATGATGAAGCGACTTTCTTGAATTCACATAATCAGTGCAACACTCCTAAGTCAGTCAAAGGGTACACTCGTACTCTTTTAACTGCACAGAAAAAAGGAGTAAAACATGACGAGATATACCCATTTGACTGAACACGAAAGATACCACATTTACCTCATGAATCAGCAGCATTGTACACTGACAGAAATCGCTAAAACCATGGGCAGAAGTAGGTCAACCATCAGCCGTGAAATTAAACGCAATACAGGGGGCAACGGCTATCGCTACAAACAAGCCCACCGCTTTGCCCAAACGAGGCATCAGCAAAAGCCCAAGCACATCAAGCTCAATGACGAGTTAAAGCTTCATATTCAACAAAAGCTTGCGCTGTACTGGAGTCCTGAACAAATTAGCGGTCGGCAAGAAAATGGAGGAAAATATCAGTATTAGCACCGAATCCATCTATCGTCTCATTTTGAAAGACAAAGTAGCTGGTGGGTCGTTATATCGATACTTGCGCCATCAGGGTAAGAAATATCGCAAGCGTTATGGACAGAACGATTACCGCGGACGCATCCCCAATCGGGTTGATATTGCTGATAGACCCCGTATAGTGGACAGTCGCTCGCGTATAGGCGTAGTGATAGAGGGGGAGGCTGATTGTGTTATCGGTAAGGTCGTCAAGGGGTGTTTGCCACCCTTGCTGAACGCAAAAGTAGGCTTTATCTCGCACTTCGGACTAAGAACAAAACCGCAAAAGAAACCAACGCGGCTATACTCAGGTTGTTAAAGCATATGAAACAACATGTAATGACACTAACCTTTGATAACGGCAGAGAATTTTGTTGGCATAGTGAGCTTGCTAAACAACTCGAGTGTGAAACTTAACGAAGCTAAACCGTATCACTCTTGGGAGTGCGGCTTGAATGCCAAATAATCATCTGGCACAATGGCTTGCTCATACTTTTTGCTCCGGCAGTTTTTCCCAAAGAAAATGCCTTTGCATAAAGTCACCGAAAAAGAGCGGTTCAAAGCCACCAGTTTAATGAACAACCGACCTAGGAGTCTGTCGGACTAAAAGCCCAACAAAAATTAGTAACTTTGGGCATGCTATCATTTATCGGTTCGGCTAGAGAACAAGTTTCTTTTATGCCATATGACCTTACCGAGTGGCTACCCAAAGATCACTTGGAAAGATTGGTAGTTGAGATAGTAAGTAAAATGGATTTACGTCAGGTTTATTCAAGCTATTCTGGCAAAGGAAGCACTCCTTACGACCCTAAATTACTGCTCTCCCTTATTTTTTATGGCTATTCGACAGGCGTTTTCAGTTCCCGAAAAATAGAAACAGCGACCTACGATGCTGTTGCTTTTCGCTTCATTTCAGGAAATCATCACCCCGACCATGACACCATTTCTAGTTTTCGTAAAAGGGTTCTTCCCCAACTCAAAGGTTGGTTTAAGGAAATTCTTTTGATAGGTAATGAACTTGGACTTATCAACTTGGGAAATAGCTTCATTGACGGCACAAAAATACAAGCTCATGCATCCAAACATAAAGCGATGAGCTACAAAAGAATGAAGCAATTGGAGGAAAAATTAGCGTGCGAGATTGAACAATTAATGGTTCTTGGTCAGGAGCAAGATGCAAAGGATGATAACTCCACAATTGACATACCAGATGCAATAAAAAGGAGAAAAGACCGCCTCACTAAAATCAATACAGCCAAAACAGTTATTGAACAGCGTCGCAAAGAGACCTACCAAGTAGCGCAAGCGGAATTTGATAAAAAGCAAGAAGCACGTAAGAACTATGAAAAGGAAACGGGTAAAAAGCCACTAGACAAAGCAACAAAAGAACCCTCCGCAGTACCAAAAGATAAAGATCAATACAATTTCACTGATCCTGAATCTCGGATAATGAAGACAAGCAAAGGGGTTGATCAATGTTATAATGCACAAATAGCGGTCCATGATGATAGGTTGATTGTCAGCAATTATGCCAATGCCCATCCCAACGATAAGCAAGAATTCTTACCTACTATTGACTCTGTCCCCGACGAATTAAGACCTAAAATCAGCTCTGCGGTTGCCGATACGGGTTATTGTTCTCAACAAAACATCGATAATTGTCCCAAGACCATCACACCAATAATTTCAAAATCAAAGGAAAAACACAACAGTTATATTGAACAACTTTTACACCCAACAAAAGCTAAGCAAAAAGGGATTTATCGAAAGAGGCAACATACAGTGGAACCTGTTTTTGGAATAATAAAGGAGGTGTTAGGCTTTAGGAGGTTTTCATTAAGAGGAAAAGAAAACATAGACAATGAATGGGGATTGGAGTGTCTTTCTTATAATTTGAAAAGAATGTTTAATCTAAAAACCGCTTAAAAAGAGGAGTCTCAGACCGATTTACTACCAAAACAGAAAAAGGCACAAGACATACAATCCTTTCGCAAAATGAATGAGTTAAAGCCAATTTTTGGTTCTGAATAATTAATCTCTTTACGCTCCTAGTTATTGAACGTCCGACAGACTCCTAGCATTCCGACCCCGTTTGCCACGCACTCGCCGTACACCAAAATAACTTTCATTCACTTCGATTTGTCCTACCAGTGGGGCAGAGCGGAGTTGAGATAATTCAAACATTCTTTGCCTTAAAAGGTGTAAAATTCTGTTAATGGTATTGATGTTAAGAAGAGTGAGATGAGCAATTTGAGTTGCTGTCAAATCAGGACAAAATACTTCAAAACTTCTCTAATTTTTTCCCCGTAATTCGGGAACGATTATCATACCTGTTTTTCTTTGTCTTAACTGGTTAATATCCCTTTCTTATAAACAAAAAAGAGAGTAAACAAGTCAATAAAAATCCAACTAAAGCGAATATTATTCGCCATAATTCAATTCCCCCATTGGTATTCAAAACTTTTATTAATATTACTTTAGAAGTTACAAGAACTCCTAAAATAGGTATTAATACAGCTATGTATTTTGTTTGTTTCATCATTGCTATTATAAGACCGTTGCAATAGAAGATTGTTTGTTATCAGCACTATCAAGGAGACTGTAAATTCAACTCTGTCTAAGTAATTTTTTAACAAAAAACTTAGATATATACTGACACAGGAAGATATTAACCACTTACAAAGCAAGTCACTTACGCAATTCAAATCAGGTAAATCGCTATTTGGCAAGGATGGCGCTTTTGCTCCGATGCTCAAACAATTTTTAGAAGCAGCCCTTGAATCAGAGATGGAGGAGTAGCTAGATTCAGAAGAGTGCTTCCATGGAAATAAGCGTAACAGAAAAGGTAAAAAAACGATTAAAAGTTCAACTGGAACGTTTCCGATAGAGACCCCTCAAGATCGTCAGAGCAGCTTCGAGTCCTAGGTAGTTAAAAAACGTGAAGACCATCCTTGCAGACAATCTTGAGGATAAAATAATAGGTCTTTATGGTTTAGGGATGAACTTCCGCGACATTAGTCCCCACATCAAAAGTGATGTATGACACAGATAGCTCTCATACGGTATTGAGTCAACTAACTGATCGCATCATTCCTGAAGTCAACGCTTGGCAGAGCAGGTCGTTAGCACCTGTTTATTGTATTGTTTGGCTAGAAGCTATGCACTACAAAGTGCGTTCAGAGGGGAAGGTCGAGCACAAAGCCTTATACAATATCTTGGGTATCAATGCGGCTGGCAGAAAAGAGGTTTTAGGCATGTATATCTCAGAAAGAGAAGGTGCGAACTTCTGGCTTCAGGGACTCTGGGATCTTCATAATCGTGGATTAAAAGACATCCTTATTTCCTGTACAGATAATCTTAAGGGCTTTAGAGGAGCCATACAAAGCATTTACACCAAAGTCTAGGTGCAACGTTCTATCGTCCATCAAATCCGTAATTCACTCAAGTATGTAGCCAGTAAGGATCAGCAGGAGTTTATGAGAGATCTTAAGGAAGTTTACCGTGCTGACACAAAAGAGTTGGCTGAAATGGAGTTATTAAATCTGGCTAAAAAATGGCAAAGTAAGTATCCAATAGTGATCCAGTCATGGGAAAATAATTGGGAAAAACTGACACTTATTTTCAATACTCAGCCTCGATAAGGAAGCTGATATATACCACTAATGCGGTGGAAGTTTATCACCGACAGATCAGGAAAATGACCAAGAAAAAGGGAGCTTTTACTTCAGACATGGCTTTACAAAACTGGTGTATTTAGCGACCAAGAACATAGAAAAAAAAGTGAACATCTCCGCTACACAACTGGAGTTTGACTATCCAACAATTAGTCATTAATTTTGGGGAAAGATTACCCCTTGACTTAAAAACTATGAGTAATCAATAAAACAACCAGACAGAGTTTAGTTTACACTACCTTATCAAGCTGATTTATTAATAGTTTAGTGAATTAATTCTCGTTTTACATTATTAATGTACTGGTATGTAGTTCTTTAGGTCTCCTAAAACAGATTTAAATGATGTCCCAATGAATAATATTCGAAGCAATTTCTAATTACTTAACTAGTTAAGATTCATAAACAATTTTCTATTGCAACGGGCTTGTTCTATGCCAAAGGGCTGTCCAATGCAACTATAGAAGAGTGGTTGCAAGAGATGCATGATTTCAGACTACCTACATCTACTATCTCAACGATTACAGCCAGAGTGTCTGAAGATGTTATAGCATGGCAACACCGTCCACTTCCCTCAATCAACTACCCAAATCAGTATCCTACATCAGATCAGGAATGCCAGAAGATCATTTACACCGCCCCAACTAAGCAAGTAGACGAAGAAGAACTAAAGCAGTAAATATCCTTATGAAGTCAAAAGCTGAAAAACGAATTGCAACGGTTTTTGGTCCGTATTCTTCGATGATCGCACTTACACACTGTATTGGATACTGTCAGTATAATAGCCTAAAGAGCATTTAAAGTTGCCTCATAATCTGGCTCAATGGTAATCTCAGGCACCAGTTCAGTATGAATAACCTTTCCTTTCTCATCAATAACGACTACTGCTCTTGCTGTGAGACCTTTCAATGGTCCATCCGTCATCTCCACGCCATATGCTTTCCCAAAAGTGCCACCATCTCTAAAAGTGGAAAGTGTGTCTAGGGTTTCAATTCCTTCCGTTGCACAGTACCGGCTAAATGCAAACGGAAGATCTTGTGAAATACAAACAATCTTTGTGTTTTTAAGACCTCTGGCTTCTTTGTTGAAACGGACAGTAGACATAGCACAAACCCCAGTATCTACACTTGGATATATGTTCAGAACAACTTTTGTCCCCTTGTAATCAGGTAATGAAACCTCCGTAAGGTCCGATTTTACCAATTTGAAATTTGGCGCGTAACTTCCTATAGGAGGGAGTTCCCCAATTGTATTTATTTCATTTCCTTTTAACGCTGTTTTAGCCATAATGTGATTGTTTATGATTAGCCTCGAATAACCTCATCCAATTTTATATCCCAGTCATCAGATTGAGAAATAAAGTCAACTGGAGGAGAAAGTGATAACCCTGTTTTTACTGCTTTGGTTCGTTTTAACAATCGATCGTAAAAGCCACCACCGTAACCGATCCTGTTCAAATTCCTGTCGGCGACCAACAAGGGAACAAGAATCAAATCTACCCTAGAGAAATCGGCGAGTTTGGCTCCTATGGGTTCTGGGATACCAAGTTTATTTTCTACAAGTCTCATTCCAAAATCATAGTAAAAATGCTCCATTGTCTGTTTTTTAACATCTGTTTTTGACAGTACAACTTGTCGATTCTTGGTGATTAACTCAGGAAAAATTGGACTCACATCGGGTTCATTGTTTCTCTTTATCGGAAGAAATGAGTGAATCTGTAGGAAATTGCCAGATTGAATAAACTCGCTCAGTTTCTTTAGAAGGTTCTTATTTCGATGTGCGAATTCATTTGAATCCAAAAGCCTGCGATAATCAAGGACTATTTTACGAAGTTGCGATTTATCAATCTGAGGTTCAAGATTTTCATCAAACAGAATTCTTCTTTTCATTGGACGGACATTTTACCTTCCTGTCATCAAAGCTATTGTTTTCTTACATTTTATGACAATTTTGATTATAAAAAGAGGCATCAATAAATTGAATTATTTTTTGATTGGATTAGACAAAAAATATAAGCATAGCCATAACGGTCTTATTTCTTAACGAAATACAAGTGAAAATCAAACGATTTATATGTGATACTTTGTGGTCCAATTGGTATTGATTATCAATCTCTAAAAGTAAAAAATCTTGATTACCCCCCCCCCCCCTGAGAAAATTTGAGAACCACTGGGCAGTAGTTTGAATCCAAATAAAGATCAACTGATTTACTTTTGCTGACCAATTGTAGTGGGATGATAGAGAAACTGGAAGACATCAAACATCGGTTTGAGGACGTTAGTCAACTTATTGTTCAGCCAGATGCCATGGCTGATATGAAAAAATACAGCCAACTCAACAAGGAATATAAAAACCTAGAAAAGATTGTAATTAAATATGATGAATACACTGATGCGACTAGCAACTTGAGGAATGCCAAAGAGGTTTTAGAAACAGAGAAGGATCAGGATTTCAGAGAAATGGTCAAAACAGAAATAGAAGAACTGGGACCAAGGGTAGATAGTCTGGAGGAGGAATTAAAAGTTATGCTCATCCCTAACGACCCTAACGACGGTAAAAATGTAATTCTGGAAATCCGTGCAGGTACTGGTGGCGATGAAGCGTCTATCTTTGTGGGGGATCTTTTCAGAATGTATACGCTGTTTGCAGAATCACAGAGCTGGAATTTTTCTGTCATGAATTTCAATGAAGGAAGTTCTGGTGGATACAAGGAAATAGTTGCATCCGTAGAGGGTGAAGATGTGTATGGGAAGCTGAAATTTGAATCAGGAGCTCACCGTGTTCAGCGCATCCCAACTACCGAATCCCAAGGCAGGGTTCATACCTCGGCTGCTACAGTGGCCGTGTTGCCTGAAGCAGAAGAGGTAGATATTGAGTTGAACAGAGGCGATATCAGGAAAGACACATTTCGTGCTTCTGGGGCAGGCGGGCAGCACATCAACAAGACAGAGTCTGCCGTAAGACTCACACATGCTCCCTCTGGACTTGTCGTTGAGTGTCAGGATGGAAGGTCTCAGCACGCCAATTACGACAAAGCACTAAAAGTCCTACGCTCTAGGCTGTATGAAATAGAGATGAAAAAACATAATGAGGAGATAAGTAATCAGCGAAAAAGTATGGTTGGATCAGGAGATCGCTCTGACAAGATTCGAACCTATAATTATCCTCAGGGACGTGTTACCGATCATAGAATCGGATTTTCCCTCTATAATCTACAAAATGTCATGAATGGTGAAATAGGAGAATTCACAGAGCATTTAAGAATTGCAGAAAATGCTGAAATTATGAAAGAAGGAGGAGAATAATTCGTTTAAATATTCGTATGTGCCGACCGCTTTATTTGCTGATTCCCATTTTTATTCTTTGGACAAGTTGTTCTGAACCTGATGACAGCATCTCTTTTGATCCAGACCTGAATATCCTTTTCAGCAATGATTCTGTTGTCTTTGACACCCTATTGTCTGATTCAAGAAGCAGTACAAGAAGATTAACTATTTACAATCCAAATAAGCAAGCCATAGAATTTTCTCGAATCCAGCTGGGCAAACAAAATACGTCCGATTACTCAGTGATCATTAGTGGAAAAGCTCAAAATGAAGTCATTAATGAAAGAATTCTGGGAGGTGACAGTCTTTTGGTCCTAATTGAAGTAAATGTGGTTCCCAAGAACCGAAACGACCCATACCTAGTTAAAGATTCCTTGGTATTCAATTGGAATACGAATTCGGAACATGTAAAATTGATTTCCTGGGGACAGGATGGAAAGCGAATTAGAAATGAAATTCCTTGCAACATTACCTGGACAAACAACCGGCCTTATATCATCAGTGATACGGTGTTGGTTCAACCGAATTGCCAATTGGTTATTGAGCCAGGGACCCAAATTTTCCTTGAAAATAACGCCACTATCTTCATCCAAGGGACCTTGACTGCCATAGGAGATTCTGCCAATCATATCGTTTTCAGAAACACAAGATTTGACGGAATTTATGACCAGATCCCAGGGCAATGGAACGGGATTTATTTCCTAGAAGGAAGCAACAATAATGAAATCGCCTTTGCAGAGATTTTTAACGGTCGGACAGGCTTGCGTCTGGGTACCCCCGACGATAATGATATCCCAGATGTGCAAGTCAGCAATACAGAAATTTATAACATGAGTTTCGCAGGTATTTTAGCATTTACCTCAGACTTGAACGCGATTAATTGTCTTATCTACAATTGTGGGACGTATTTGACGGGAAATTTTGCTGGTGGCAATTACACATATCAGCATTGTACATTTTCCAATGACCCGAGTTTATTTGTGCAGGAGCAACCTGCCGTACAGTTTTCTGATAATATTGAAATAGACAATAATGAATTATTAACGAATGATTTAACTTTCGAACTTACCAACTGCATCGTATGGGGGTCTGGAGAAGAAGAGCTGTTGATCAGCAATGGAGGTGGTGCGAACATTAATGCAAATCTGACAACCAATATTATCCGTTCTTCCCAAGAATTACCAGGAAACTTCACTTCTAGGGAATTCAACTTTCCTGGATTCACCAATGCGATCTCCTTTGATTATTCATTGGATTCATTGGCCTTCGCTAAGGGAAAAGGAACAGACATTGGCATTTTAAATGACATCAGAAATGTAGTGAGAGATGGTATGCCAGATATTGGTGCTTTTGAAAGAGTTGAAAAAAAGTAGTTGAAGTAGGCATTTAATAAATACGGATGAAATTGTACGGGCATGGTTCATGGTCCACCATTTTAGTTAGTCAACCCTAAAGCATCAAAATTAATTATGCTTATCTTCTTTCAGGGAAGTTTTTAGCATGATTATTGCTATATAAAATGACAAGGAATAGTTATAATATGAATCAAAACCTCCCTGAAAGAAGATAAGCATAATTAATTTTGATGCTTTAGGGTTGACTACTTACACAAGAGAAGTTCAGTAAACATAAAATTTACAGTTTACATGAACCTGATGTGTATTGCATCGCAAAAGGAAAGGCACATAAAAAATATGAATATGGCTGTAAGGCATCACAGTAGTATTGACACAAAATACGGGTATCATCGTAGGTGCGATGACTTTTGAAGAGAATATGTATGATGGACATACGCTAGATGCTGTATTGAAGCAAACACAACTACTGACTGGTAACTACCCGAAAACCACCACAGTAGCTAGGGGGTACAAAGGGACTAACACAGTTGAAAACACCTCCATCATTCGACCATCCAACTCATTAAAAAGAGACCATACCTATCAAAAACAGAGAAAACGAACGCACTGTAGACGTAGAGCAGCCATAGAGCCAATCATCGGACACTTCAAGCAAGATCATCGAGCAGCTAGCAATTACCTAAAAGGGAAAACAGGAGATAAAATAAACTGCATCATGTCTGCCTGTGGGTTTAACTACAAGAAGTTGATGAAAAAACTAAGAGTAAATGCTCTTTGGCTCTATACAAAATGGGTAGTAAAGCTGAGGTGTCTATTTGAATTAACCTCTTTCCATCAAAGTAGAATACAAACTCTATTGAAAATGAGTTTGTAAGGAACGACTAATTAAGAAAATGAAACTGTTTTAATAGACTAATCTTTTATTTATTAAATGCCTACTTCAAAAAAGTAGTTCTACATTGGAATGATCAGATTCTTTTCTTCCTCTTTTTATTTCATCACCTGAAATAAATCGGAATTTCATCATTCCATTAACAGAAAGTAAATCATATCGTTGAAAGATTTTTTTGAAAAAAAACTTTGGAATTGCTACTATATTCCGTGGTCCCTCTCATTTCTTCTAAAAGGGAACCCCATAGTAACTTAATTTCACCAGCCGAAACAGGGAATATATCTGAAGTTTCAGATATATCCTGCCCAGACGGGATATCTTCTGGCTCGGCGCAAGAGAACACCAAAGGGACATAAAATATTATTACATAAATGACTTTCTTCATTTCTAAAATTGCAATAGCCTCGTCGCAATGTACGCATCTTTTTTTATCGGAACTTTTTTCTTTTTTAAAACTCAAGCTTTGTTTTTTCCGTTTCCCTTGCTAAGAAAGTAATCCAAATTCGTCAAGACCCTTGCAAAAGGTAGCTACTTGAATTGTGAGATTTTGGATCTCTCATTTTGATTTTTATGCTTTCCATAGTTGAGGATATCTGTACCTCAATATGAGACAGGGTTGGTAGAAGAGTTCAAAGAGTTTTTCTTTATTTTACTTCTTTGAAATCTACATATTCGCCCCCCTTATAGCTATCTTGCTTATTCATTTTTCTTCTAGGAGCTCGATTGATGTTTACGTTGTCACCTTGAGCTTGTCTTTGGCGGTATTGAGTTGAGTTAAATTGTCCTTTACCAAAGCCTCCCAAAATGATCTTAAACAAAAAAGAAGCAACTCGGTAAAAAGAGTAAATCACAAGTGTAGCTATGAGTATAAATTTGATCATAGTCATTAAACTTATCTACTTAAATACAAGTTTCGTTCAGCATAAATTTCCATAAAGTAATCGTCCATTAGGTCATCTATGAAATAAATAGCTTCTCCTGTGGATTTCATTTCAGGACCTAGTTCCTTGTTCACATTGGGAAACTTATGAAATGAGAAAACAGGTTCTTTGATGGCATATCCCTTTTTGTAAGGTCTGAAATCAAAGTCGGTCACTTTTTTCTCGCCTAACATCACTTTGGTTGCATAATTCACGTAGGGCTCCCTATAGGCTTTACAAATAAACGGCACGGTCCTTGAGGCTCTTGGATTCGCTTCGATGATGTACACTTTGTCATCTTTTATGGCAAATTGAATATTGATCAGGCCTACGGTTTTCAGGACCACTGCTATTTTTTCTGTATATTCTCTAATCTGTCTAATCACAAAATCTCCAAGGTTGTAAGGAGGCAAAACAGCATAAGAATCTCCAGAATGAATACCTGCTGGCTCAATGTGTTGCATGATACCGATGATATAAACATTTTCTCCATCACAAATAGCATCAGCTTCCGCTTCAATTGCACCTTCAAGGAAATGGTCCAGCAAGATTTCTCCATCAGGTTTGTCTTTCAATATGTCGACAACATGTTGCTCCAACTCTGTCTCGTTGATCACGATCTTCATACTCTGACCACCTAATACATAACTTGGTCTGACTAACAGGGGGAATCCTATTTTCTTTGAAAGTTCAACAGCCCCTTCTGCATTTTCTATGATGCCATATTGAGGATAAGGGATGTTTTGCTCTTTTAATAAATCTGAGAATCTGCCTCGGGCTTCAGCTAAATCCAGTGCTTCAAAGCTCGTTCCCAAAATTTTAATGCCATGTCTCTCTAACTTCTCAGCGAGCTTCAAAGCTGTCTGCCCCCCCAGCTGAACAATGACACCTCTTGGTTTTTCATGAAGAATAATATCGTAAATATGTTCCCAAAAAACGGGTTCAAAGTATAGTTTATCTGCGACATCAAAATCTGTTGAAACGGTCTCAGGATTACAATTGATCATAATCGTCTCATAGCCACATTCTTTTGCTGCCAATACGCCATGAACACATGAATAGTCGAATTCTATACCCTGACCTATTCTATTGGGCCCAGATCCGAGAACAACAATTTTCTTTTTGTCAGAAACAGTTGATTCATTTTCATCCGCAAATGTTGAATAATAATAAGGAGAGAGTGCTTCAAACTCAGCCGCACAGGTATCAACCAGCTTATATACTCTCTTAATTCCGAACTCGTTTCTTTTCTTGTAAATCTCACTTTCCAAGCAGCCTAATAAATGAGCAATTTGCCTGTCCGCATAGCCTTTTTGTTTTGCCTCTTTTAACAACTCCCTAGAAATACTTTCAGCCGCATACTTACCTATCTCTTTTTCTAGGGCAATTAATTCTTCAATTTGGCTTAAAAACCAAGAATCTATTTTTGTTAGCTTTTGAATAGTTTTAAAAGGGATGCCTAACTTGAATGCATCATAAATGTGAAATAGCCGGTTCCAACTTGGGTGTTCTAGGCTATAAAGAATGGCTTCTTGGTCTTTCAGCTCACGACCGTCCGCTCCTAATCCATTACGTTTTATCTCGAGGGATTGACAGGCCTTTTGTAGTGCCTCCTGAAAATTTCGTCCAATCCCCATGACCTCCCCAACAGATTTCATCTGCAAGCCCAGCCTTCTGTCTGATCCTTTGAACTTATCAAAATTCCACCTTGGCACCTTTACGATTACATAGTCCATTGCTGGTTCAAAAAAAGCTGAAGTGGTCCCAGTAATTTGATTTTTCAACTCATCCAAATTGTATCCTATTGCCAATTTTGCTGCAACTTTCGCGATAGGATATCCCGTTGCTTTGGATGCCAATGCAGATGACCTTGAAACTCTTGGGTTAATTTCTATTCCAATAATATCTTCAGTATCTGGATGCACCGAGAACTGAACATTGCAACCTCCAGCAAAATGACCGATACCATTCATCATTTTCTTGGCCAGATCTCTCATTTTTTGATACACGGTATCTGAAAGGGTCATGGCAGGAGCTACTGTGATGGAATCCCCAGTATGCACTCCCATCGGGTCGAAATTCTCAATTGAACAGACGATGATAATATTCCCAAGGTCATCTCTCAGCAATTCCAATTCATATTCCTTCCAGCCTAGAATACTTTGCTCTACAAGTACTTCATGAATAGGAGATGCCTGGAGTCCTGCGTTCAGGGCATGATCAAATTCTTCAGGATCACTTACAAATCCCCCACCATATCCTCCAAGAGTGTATGATGGCCTAATAACCAATGGAAACCCAATCTCCTGTGCGATCTCTTTTCCTGTTAGAAAAGAAGAAGCCGTTTCTCCTTTGCACACCCCTACGTTAAGTTCCTTCATTTTTAAGCGGAACTGCTCTCGATCTTCGGTGGTCTCAATCGCTTCAATATTTACCCCGATCAGTTTGACCTTATACTTTTCCCAAATGCCCGCTTTGTCGCAGTCAGCAGTGAGGTTCAAAGCGGTTTGTCCGCCCATTGTAGGAAGTACCGCATCAATCTGGGGCTGCTCTTCCAGAATCTTGCGAATAGAATTCTTTGTAAGGGGGTTTAAATAAACATTGTCAGCGGTGACCGAATCCGTCATAATCGTTGCAGGATTGGAATTGATCAATGTAACTTCAATTCCTTCTTCTCTCAGTGAACGGGCAGCCTGAGATCCCGAATAATCAAATTCACAGGCCTGTCCTATAACGATTGGTCCACTCCCGATTATTAAAACTGACTTAACACTTGAATCCTTGGGCATGAGGGGTATTTTGAAGCGACCCGAAATCGTTCAGGATAAAACAAATTCCGGCAAAGTTACTATAGAAGTCTGAGAATTTCTGTTTGTGAGGGACAGCTTTCCAATCCTGACTCACTTTATTTTATATATCACAGGCGAATTCAAGATTTATAAGCATGTCAAATCTCAAATCAATTATTTTAGCGCAATATGAATGTCCAAATACCCAATCATATAGCTACTCTCAAAAGCTATCAGCTAGGTAAAACGATACGTCAGCTTCAAAAGGAATATGGATGGGATAAAATGGCCATTCTATGGAACAATGAAAACACACTGGGGTTTTCACCAAAGTCAAAAGAGGTTGTCATAAAAGCCTATGATAAAATTAATTATTATCCTGATCCAATAAGTGTTGACTTACGCGTACGGTTATCAGAAAAGCTCCAAAAAAAGGAAAACGAAATCATACTTGGCAATGGGTCCGAGGCAGTTTTAATGCTGGTCATTCGTACTCTTTGTTCAGGAGATGATGAGTTACTGACCTCAAAAGGTGGATTTATGATTATTTATAACTGGGCAAGGATCAATAACATACGGAGTGTTTCCATGCCTATGACGGAGGCATATGGGTTTGACCTAGAGGCAATTAAAAATCGTATAAACCGGAATACCAAAATCATTTATTTGGCTAACGTGAATAATCCAACGGGTACAATGATTTCAAAACCTGAATTGAAGGAATTCATGCAGCATGTACCTGAACATATTTTGGTCATTGTAGATGAAGCATATTTTGAGTTTTCCACGGACTTAGCGGAGGGGTTTCCCAATTCATTGGAAATGGATTATCCAAACATTCTTACCCTTCGAACATTTAGTAAAGCATACGGTATTGCAGGAATACGCCTTGGTTTTGCAGTTGCTCATCAGAAGATCATTGAATCCATGTTTAAAGCTAAGCTCACATTTGAGCCTACAGCACTTGCTCAAGCAGCAGGACTAGGGGCACTGGAGGATGAGGACTTTTTGAGAAAGTCACTAAGTAACAACTCCAAAGGGTTGAATTATTATTACAGGGAGTTCAATAGGTTAGGAATCAATTATATCCCATCATATGGCAACTTTGTTATGACAATCTGGAAAGATATAAATGAGGTTGAAAATGTATTCAGTGAACTCATGAAAAAGGGAGTCTTGGTAAGACCTTTAGTCGGGTCGCTCAGGCACTGTATACGAATTTCAGTCGGAAGACCTGAAGAAAATGAATTACTTATTGAGGCACTGGAGACGATTTGAATATGTTCTCTTACACAAACTTGATCTGCATGTTTGTTACGTGCAAACAAGGTTCGTCCGTCAATATTGATGAATAAAAAAGCTCCCATCCGAAGACGATATGGCTTTTATACCAATTTGACCACAAAGTATCACATATAATGAAAACACCGCTAAAAATTTAGTTGTGCCTGATACTAACCAACCAATCGTATCTCTTATTTCCACTTTTTAAACAAAATACTGTCTTAATTAGAACTTAGCCAGATAATAGGTCGAACCAGCTATAAGGTAAAGCGTACATTTGGGAGTATTCGTAGGAGCGGTCGCACGCTATGTATATCGAAATCTTAGGATACTTTATGTCCAATTCTTTAAAAAGCAACAAAAAGTGAGGAAGAACAGCAAGAAATAGGGCTGTGCAGACTTATGGGAGATCAAAAAATCAAAGTGAGAAATAAAAAAATCTCACAATTCAAAAGCCAACAGACCCAGTGCCTCCTTTTGCAACGATCTTATACCAATTTGGTGATAAAATATTACATAAATAAATTGAATTATTTTTTGTTTGGATTAGGCAAAAAACATAAGCATAGCTATGACCATAGCTATGCTTATGTTTTTTAACGAAATGTGAGCAAAAAAGAAACAATTTATATGTGATATTTTGTGATCAATTTGGTATTACAACACCCAGATTCATTAAAAGCATTGAAAAAGGCAACTGAAACAGTATGATGTAGAGTTGATTCTTAGTGAGTATTGTCTACGTACTTCTCCCACCTTTCCAAGACCTCCTGAAAGTCAGAAGGTAGATTGGATTCAACGAACACTTTTTTCTTCGTTATTGGGTGGACAAAACCAATCGTTTTGGCATGCAGTGCCTGTCTTGGCATGAACTTGAAGCAATTGTTTACAAACTGTTTATACTTCGTAAACGTAGTTCCTTTCACTACTTGATTGCCTCCATATACGGCATCGTTAAACAATGGATGCCCCAGGTATTTCATGTGTGCCCTTATTTGGTGGGTCCTACCCGTTTCAAGGTTACACTCCAATAGTGCCACATATCTAAGTTTTTTAATGATACGGTAGTGCGTAACAGCATTTTTTCCAAAATCCCCTTTGGGAAATGCCACAGTAAGCCTTCGGTCTTTTAGGCTTCTTCCTACATTCACGTCTATAGTTCCGCTGGATTCTTCTGGAACACCCCAAGTCAGTGCACTGTATGTCCTCTCAACAGAATGATCGAAAAACTGACGAGCCAGTCCGTTCATAGCAAGCACAGTTTTGGCAACCACTAAAAGACCCGACGTACCTTTATCTATTCTATGAACCAACCCAGGTCGCCCATTGTTCCCTTTCATTTCAGGAAGATGCTGAAAATGAAATGCAAGTGCATTTACCAGTGTGCCACTCCAATTTTGATATGCAGGGTGTACCACCATGCCCGCACGCTTATTTACGACCAGCAGGTGTTCGTCCTCTAGGACAATATCTAACGGAATGTTTTCTGGGACTACCTCTTCGGCTCTTGGCGGCTCGGGAAACAAAACCGATATATTATCTCCAGCGTGAACTTTATAATTTGGATTGACAGTCACCTCATTCACCTTTACGAAACCCTCCCTGATCCCATTTTGAACCTTGTTTCTGGTTACATTAGGCAGACGATCCATCAAAAATTTGTCAATCCTTAAAAGCTCCTGTCCTGCATCCACTAAAATCTTGTGGTGCTCATACAGGTCTTCTTCGACATCAGGTAGTTCCTCCGACATAAGTGTAAATGTAAGTGATGGCGAATCTACCAAGCCCAACTGAAGAGCCACGGCATCTTACGCTAACGAAAAAGATGCAACTCTTCATAAATGGAGATAATCTGACCTATATCCAAATTAGACTACAACGTATCACCTATACATCGTCTCTTTTCCGCTGTAGCTATGTCTATGCTTATATTTCTTTGCCTAATGAAAAAAATAATTCAATTTATTTGGATTACGTCATGTATAGTTATCTCTTTACGGACATATTCTTTTAAAAAAACTAAAAAAATGAATTTTAAAAACATATTTTCCCTTAGCGTCATTGCAATGACGTTAGTAGTTCTCTCGTCTTGCAGTGAAGATGATGGTCCTAGTCCCGTTATAGATGAGACCAATCTTGTAGGCACGTGGCTTTTTCACAGTCTTGATGCTGGAGACGATGCAACAAGTGCTTTGTGGATCAAAGAGCTGGGTGCGAAAGGTGCACGGCTGGCTTTTAAGAGAGATAGGACCTATTTTGGTGTGGGGTACCTAGATCCAGATCCAGGTACTTGGAGATTTGAGAACAATACCCTTACATTTGATAAAGGTACTAAAGATGAAGAAAGCTGGGAAGTTCTGGAACTTTCACCAACAACTCTGGTACTCCATGCCCCTGGAGGAACAAATAGCGGTGGCAAAACTTTCCCAGCAGCTACTTTGACCTTTTCAAATGTAAGTAAAGACGATCCTATTCCTCTTATAGATAAGACCAATCTTGTAGGCACATGGCTTTTTGAAAGTGGTGATGTTGCTGGCGACCCTACGGCAACTGCTTTGCTACAGCTGGAATTTGCAGGTGCCCAGTGGACTTTGAAGAGTGATGGGACCTCCATTTTTACGTTCCAAGGCGAGGATGAAATCCGAAGTACTTGGACGTTGGAGAACAATACCATTATAGAAGATATAGATACTGAAGATGAAGCAATCCTCGAAGTTCGGGAACTATCACCAACAACTCTGGTAGCACATACTCTTGGAGGAGCAAATAGCGATGGCTTTTTTGTCCCAACACGTACTTTTACCTTCCAAAGGGTGCAATAAATTGTTGCCAGAACGATCAAAGACAGAGAGGAAGGGTAAAACCCAACCCGTGAACTAGCTAGGGGAGCGTGAATCGAAAGAGGTGGAGAAGCACGTTCCCCCAGTGTTTATGCCAGTGGAGTAGGGAAGCAGGTAGTCCAAACTGTCTTTTTCCGCGATTGCGGTGTCAGTCCCATACCCAAATCCTCATGTATCCTCCACGCATTGCATTTTTCCATGAAGGACTTTCTCGCATGCTAAAAAAAAAATCTGATTATCTCAATTAGTAAAGATGCCCAACAACTAACGGAAAGAGTTGAACAAATTGGAAATCCAAAAACTGGATTATGATGTACTCCCAGAGGGAAGGATCGACCAGTTAGCAATAAAAGGGTACTCGGAATAATCTCCAAAATTAACTTTGACTTTGATGTAGCACCCTTCCCATTGGCACCGATGGAACACGTTGTGGGGTACTCAATGGGGTAAATCTATCTCTGCCTATACTGGGCATAAGTGGTTTGAAGGGAGAGTTTATAAGGGCTGGGATAAAGAACATTGACAGAAAAATCCAACATTAAAAACAGCCGTTGTGAAGCCAACACCAGCTACGCATTTGAGCGAATCTGGTAAAGTAATTGCTGAATTCATCGACTTCATCACTTGGTCTAAAGAGATTTTTAATCTCCTACTTGATCCGATTTATACTGAAAAATGCTTTCCCCCCGTTTGAGAATATGATTAAAAGCGATAAATTTGAAGAAAAATATTAAAATGGCACCAGTTCGTACCTAGGGTGTACGGGATATTCTGGATTTTAATCGAAAAAGGAGCAATATTACTCAATAAGACGTTAACTTTAGCTCAACTTGCTTAATGGTGAAAAAAATTGTGTTCGTAGTCGTTTCGGTAATTTTGTTTGCTAGTTGCAATACAAACGAGCTGGATTTCGATAATGTCAGGATAGAACCTATCACTGGTCGCTATAGCTTTCCCCTTGGTGAAGTGAGGTATGTCATGCGAGAGCTTATCGAAAAGCAAGAAGATGAAAATTTGGACCTTCAGGAAGATAGCACCACCTCATTGCTATTCCTTCTTTATCAAGAATCCTTTGACTATCAGGTGCAGGATGATTTTATAAGTATTGGTGATGTGATGCACCCCGATACTGTAGATTTAACAGCCACAGGTGCAGTACTTCCAGTAAATGGACCCGCTACTGTTCCGATTTCTCAGACATTTAGTTTTCCTTATGAACCCAAAGGAGATGAAATCATAGATTCAGTTTTTCACACAATAGGGGATGTAATGATCGATGTTACTACCAATTTGGATGGGATATTAGATTATACATTTACAGCAAATAATACGGTAACTGTTGTAAATGAATCGCCCCTTCAAATAACAAGCGCTGGTTCAAACTCCAAATCTCTTTTAAATCACAAGACGCTTTTAAACGAGGCGACAGCTAATACGCTCACCCTAGATTTTGATGCGATTTTGACTCTTGGAGCTGGACAGTCTTTCGTGGGGACCGAATCACTTACATTCGAGATTACTTATTTTGATCAATCTTTTTCATTTATCTATGGAAAATTTGGACAGGACACGGTACAAATAGGGAGAGAAACATTAGATATTGACTTTTTTGAAAACTCCAGTGGGGAAGGGATTTTCTTTGGTAATCCCAGAATGACATTTGATTTCCATAATTCTTTTGGAATCCCGTTTGGTCTCGATTTCTCTACCATTTTTGGCGACAATGGAGCTGGAACGACTCAAACATTTCTTTCGGGAGACATCATAGAAAAAATCCCTGTCGTCAGCTCTGGAGACTTCAATAATCCTGGAGGTCTAGTTCAAACCATACTTGAAGCCAATAGTGGCAATTCGACTCTGGTTGATGTGTTAGCTACTTCTCCGTCTAGGTTAGGGTTTGACGTGACCGCCATCTCCAATCCTTATGATGCAAACGCATCTAATTTTTTAGTGCCAGAAAGTAAGGTAAGCGCAGCAATAGATGTCGAAATCCCCATGGAAATTCGCTTGGAAAATTTTGAACAATCTGGCACATTAAGTTTAGGTGATGGCTTGGACATAAGAAACGTAGATTCAGTATTCATGAGGGTAGCCACGTTCAATGAACTCCCCTTCACTGGGCTTTTGGCTCTTGAAATTCAGGATGTGGATAGTAATGCGCTTTATACAGTAACAGATAACTTGGTTTTAAAGGCTCCATTTATTAACACTAGGGGACTCGTAACTGGTCCCAATGGAGTATACGCAGATATACCAATAGGTCCTGCGGGTGTTGAAGCATTATCAACTGGCTCCCATGTTTTGCTTACGATTACCCTGAATACTCCAAAAAGTCTGAATTCCCGTGATTTATTCGTGAAAGTATTAGCTGATTATGCTCTGGAAATAAACGTTGGAGTAGGAGGTAACGTAAATATTGACTTATAAATGAAGAGATTCACGGTTCCCTTATTCACTTGTTTCTTCACTGTGACCGTTTGGGCACAAACAAGCATTTCATATTACCACTTGGGAAATGCGACCTTTCAAAATTCTGCATTGAACCCTGCTTGGATACCAGAAGGAAAACTGTTTATTGGGCTTCCTGTGCTATCAGGTATCCATGTTCATGCGAACAGTAGCCTTAGTTATAACGACCTATTTACGAAAGAAAACGACCAGGTTACAATAGACTTTGATAAAGCACTGTCCACCCTTAAAAGGCAAAACATAGCAAGTGTACAAGCCAATATCAATCTATTACACATTGGATATACATTGGACAGTGGTCCTACTGTCAGCGTGTTTGCAAACGAACGGATTGAGGGAGATTTGTTATACCCGAAAGATTTGGTTGGTTTAGTCTGGAATGGCAATGGCACTTTCCTCAATGAAAAAGTTGAAATAGGTCAGGGGGGAATACGAGTCACCCACTTTAGAGAGGTAGGAATTGGATTTGCCACTCCTCTGTCCAAGCGATTAGATTTTGGATTACGGGCGAAATACCTCATGGGCATGTTGGACATGAGTACTCCTGGCAACCTGAAAGCCCATTTGATAACCAGTGGAAGTGCCTTCCAGCTAGAAGGTGAATTACAAAATGCTCAGGTTAGAACTTCTGGAGTGGAGATTTATGAAGAAGAAGTGGGTGATTTGGAATCACATCTGGTAAAAAATGGAAACACAGGGCTGGCTATTGATATTGGTGCTGAATACAAACTGTCAGGAGATTATTCAATAGCAGGTTCACTCCTAGATGTTGGATGGATCAACTGGAAGGAAAATATTGTTAATCACACACTGAATGACACTACTTTCACATATAACGGCATTCATTTAGATGGCGCGGGTGACATCCGTCAGGCTTTACGAGACTCATTGTTCGAAAAGTTCAACCCGACCAAAACAAATGAACCATATAGGGGCTGGCTTCCAGTAAAGGCGTATGGCAGTTGGATTTATCATTATGATCAGCGAACAGATTTTTATGTAACCACGGGAGCTAGATTCATACAGGAGCGGTTAAAAATACTCTATGGCGGAGGAGCTACACGTGAGCTTGGAAAAGCTCTTACCGTCTCCTTGAGTGCTATAAAAATGCCACACCAATTTTTCAATGTAGGAGTTGCATGTGCGGTGAATGGCGGACCTGTTCAACTTTACATGGCTGCAGATCAGGTGATCAATATCTCTGCTCCGAATTTCAAAGCTTTTGATTTTCGTTTTGGGATAAATTTCCAGTTTAGAAGAAGACAAACAACGCTAACCGCAACTTCTTCTCCCAATAGGGGATCAATCGGAGATGCCAAAGGATATGACACAAACATATTCTTAGGGAATAGGGTAAGAACGAAAAGGAGAGACGGTATTTATTCGATCATTAAAAAGCAAAAACCGAGGAAAATAGATCATAAGAAAATAAAGACAAAGAAGGTGGTCAGAAAAAGCCTTACGGGAAGAAAGAAAACAAAACCAAAACACTGATTTTTTTAGCCAGTAAAAATCCTTAGAGAACATTCCCCTCCTAATTTGTTGTTGACTTCCTGAACTACTACTTTTTTAAAAGTATCTCTCTGTTTTGTTTCAGATGAAATAAGATTCTGGGAAAAATAATTTCCCGAAAGGCTACTGACCAAAACTTTCAGATCGTGGGTAAAAGATATTCCCTAGATTTCACGTGTGGTTACTCCAGCAACTCGCCTACGAATACTCCCAAGTGTACGTTCTACTTTAAGATCTGGTTCGACCTGTTATTTTCTTTGACTGATAGCATTTAGCTATTTTCACAGGGATGTTTTCAGGTAGGTCAACCTTTTTACCAGACCGTTGCAATAGAGGTTCGTTTATTATCAGTACTTATCAAGTAGATTTATTTGTATAAATTTTCTAGGCTCTTAACTAGTTAAGAGCCTAGGAGTCTGTCGGACTTTCAATAACTAGGAGCATAAAAAGATTAATTATTCAGAACCAAAAATTGGCTTTAACCCATTCGTTTTGCGAAATGATTTTATGTTTTGTGCCTTTTTCTTTTTTGGTAGTAAATCGGTCTGAGACTCTGCTTTTTAAGCGGTTTTTAGATTAAACATTCTTTTCAAATTACCTAAAATCCGCAGTCAACTAGATTTGCAGATAAAAAGGCTCTTGTTAAAAGCAAGTGGGTAGATTCACATTAATTTTATGCAAAAAACTTTCCATTCAGCAAATAAGCCATGGTCTTAAAATGTTTTTTGCCATAACCTCTGGCTTTTCTTTTTGCGGCTTGAATGATCGAATTTAAGCCTTCTAAAATACCGTTATTGATGCTGCTTAATTTCCATTGCACAATGCCTTGCCAATGGTTTTTAATGGTTTTTCTCGTTTCAACCATGGCGGGTAAATTGCATTGACTGACCCAGTTGTCCCATTTGCTTAATAGTTGCTCAAAATCTGCCACGGTTTTGGCTTGATAGATTTGTTGGAAAGTTTCGCGCATTCTCATTGCCTCA
Organism: Ekhidna sp.; assembly: GCA_965261215.1. Classification (GTDB taxonomy): domain Bacteria; phylum Bacteroidota; class Bacteroidia; order Cytophagales; family Cyclobacteriaceae; genus Ekhidna. Next base: position 3,404,422 of record CBDHDT010000193.1, on the reverse strand, counting down.
AAGGATTTAAGGTTAAGATCTGCCAGCTCTAATTCTGCTTTTTTCTGTTGTGGTTTCTCGCTGAGGTTTTGTTCGTTTTTGAGGAATAAATACCGCGTACCTTTAAGAATTGGATTCTCTTTCGCCTCCGCTCTTCTCACCTTATCAACCCCTTCATTGATAATCTTTATAATGTGGAACTTGTCAAACGTAATTTGGGCATTCGGCAGGTTTTCTCTAATCCCTTTAATAAACGCCGGCGACATAGCGCAACTCACAGATTTAACTTGTTCTTTGTTGCCCTTTTGTTGTTCTAAAACCTCGACAAAGTCAACAACCGTTTGACTGCCTTTGCCATCACTGATATGCGCCACTGCTTTTTTGTATAAATCAACAAATAGCGTAATATAATCATGTCCCTTGGCCGTGGCAGTTTCATCCATACCAAAGACATCTATACCACTTAAATCCTCACTGAGCCTAGCTTTGTCAACAAAGATATCCAACAACTTCCAACCCTTATAATCTGATACGTTCATCAGCTGGCAAACATGGTGTACCGGCATGTGCTTACAAAACTTGATAACAAAAGCCTCAAACAAGGTGCTGAAACCATTTAACTGACCTGCCCATGGCGACAGAATCAGCCGCACTTTGCCATCGTCTCGCTTAATGCGCGGAGTCCGAACATGCAGATGGCATTCATGCTCAAAGAAATTCATATGACGATATTTTTTCATCTTGGTGTCATAGGCACTATAGGCTTTGGTGTCATCGCTACCATCAACAAATGGAGTGCCGCATTTGAAGTCAATATAGATGTTAAGTTGTTTGTCGTTAAATTCAACATCCTTGACAAACCATGGGGAATAGATACCGAGTGCTTGAGTAAATAAGTCGTACATTTTTGAACAATGAAATTGATCCTGTATTTTGACGCATCACCCACCCAAGAATCAAAAGAACCAAAAAATCGTTGTTTTTCAGTGAGATTTATTCGTTTTTGACCGAAAAGTCAATTTTTTCTTTATTTACCTCTAATGATTTGAATAAAAGCTCGTAATAAAAACTCGTTTTAATGCAGTTTAGGTTTTTTTTGTAGGTAGTTTCATATTTATTTAAATTTGGAATTTTTACCCTATAATTCTTCAACATTTCATTAACTCTTGTTGATGCTTTATACCAATCATATCTAAAATTGAAGATTTCTTTGGTTCTTCAAATTCTATTCCCAATTTGAACCCCTGATTGGAAACCATAGCAGTAATTTTTTTCCATAGTTCATTAGCAGAAAGATTGCACGTTTTTAAGTGGGATATTCCAGTAGGTTTTTTTGACCAGCTATCAAAAATTGGATTCTGGTGATCCAAATAAAATCTTTCGAAACCGTTTTCGCTCGGCTTCAATTTGCATGGTACATAGCTGAAATATTTATTATCCATACACCACTGTTTCCCTTTATAAATTCGGTTCTTAGTAGCTTCATGCGGAATACCTAAATATTCGTTAAGTTGTTCGAGTGTTTCTTCTCTGTAAACTTGCGTATATCCTATACCCGAATTTGCTACCACATCTTCAGATGTGTCATGATTTTCTATTACAAAAATGGTGTCTATGTAGTACCCTTCGAGATTTTTAGAATTTGTGCCAAAAAAAATGATTGAACCTGAGTCTAGATTTCGACATGCACCATCCTGCTTGCAAATGCACCACTTGAAATGTTCTCCATAGATGTAAGGATCGGTATTTTGTCCACCTTTAATAACTGTGGAATGGAACCATTCGTGAATACCGTTGGGTAAAATTCGAATATCAGAATTATTCAATGGTGTAAAAAGAGAATTGCCTTCCCACTCACCCCCCCCCCCCCCAAAATATAAATCCCCCTTTTTAGGTTCTAAACCTTTAATGTTATCTAGATAAAGACCTTTATGACTAATGAATTTTCGATAATGGTTTTCATCGTTATTCCATTCACGGATGATATCGTTCCCAACTCGTCTATAACCAGTTCCAATTCTAAATTTCTTCTGACTTCCGTTATGTGACAATTGTACTCGCTGTTGTCCGAAAAAGTGTGACAGGACAACGCTTCATGCGATTATACAAGAAGACAACTAATCCTGACAGTGTGATCAATTCCGATGGTTGGAGAGGGTATACTGGGTTAGTGGATTTTGGTTACAAAAAACAGCACAGCGTGCATCATCGTACGAATGAATTTGCCAGAGGAAACTCCCATATTAACGGGATAGAATCCTTTTGGGCTATGCTAAGACAAGACCTTCAACGTTCAGAGGCATGAACAAGAACAGGGTTGAACTACATCTTACAAGAGTGTGAGTTTAGGTTCAATAATAGAGGACAGAATTTGTACAACATCTTGCTCCAAATAGGCAAAAAAAATCGTTTAACTAGTTACTATCTTAAAGATTTTTATCTTTACCCATATAAATCAATATAGAGCCACTAATTGTTTTTTTGTAAGAAGTGATATCTCGCGATGATTTAAATGTATTAAAATATGGTCAAGTTCCATGTAACATAGCCATTATGTTCTTTTATAGAGTTTATCAGCTAGTTCTCATCATGAGAATAAACATGATAGATAATAGGTTTCAGAATCTATCTGATTTTAAGGCACTTATAAAATGCTGATATAATTAGAACTTAGCCTAAAAAATTAAATGAAAATAGCAATAATAGGTAGCCGAGGTTATCCATATGTTTACAGCGGGTATGAGACATTCGTAAAAGAGCTTTGCGAGAGACTTACAAAGAAAAATGTTAAGGTTACAGTATATTGTCATAAGAATTTATTCTCATCGAGACCTGATAACGTAGATGGTATTGATTTAATATATATTCCTACCTTCAAATCTAAATCGCTTAGCCAACTCGTTCATTCTTTTCAATCTATAATTCATGCATGTTTCTCCGATGTGGATGTAATTCTTGCTGTAAACTCTGCGAATGGACCTTTTGGATTAATTTCTAGATTGTTAAAAAAAAAACGGCTATTAATGTAGATGGTTTGGAATGGTTGAGACCGAAGTGGAAAGGTCTCGGAAATAAGTACTTCTACTGGGCATCAAAAATCTCAACGAAATTATATGATGTTATAATAAATGACTCTTTTGCCATGCAAGAAGTATATTTAAAAGAGTTTAGGAGTAGTTCTGTAGTGATAGAATATGGTGCAAATATTAGGCTCTCAAAAGATTCAAGTCTAATCGAGAAATGGAATCTTGTTGCAGAGGAGTATTACTTGATAGTTGGAAGATTGATACCTGACAATAATTCTGATATTATTGTCAGGGAATTTTTAGCTTCCAGTAGCAATAAGAAGCTTGTAATAGTAGGGGATGTACCTTATCAGGATGATTTTGCAAGTAAAATTAAGGCTACAAATAATGAACGTGTAATATTTACAGGTTATGTTACGGATCCAGATGAATTGGCTGAGTTATATCATCATTGTTTCCTCTACTTTCATGGTCACGAATTTGGAGGTACAAACCCTACTTTATTAAAAGCATTGGCCTATGGGTGTGCTATATTGGCATTAGATACTCCTTTTACTCAAGAGATGTTGCTTGGAGGAAAGTATGGTTTCTTCTTTAATAAGAATATTGGAGATCTTCAGAAAAAAATTAGTGTATTGGAGGAGAATTTCTCCGATGTGGAAGGATTAAGATCTATTTCTAGGGAACGAATTAAAGATTATTATAATTGGGATCGGATCACCAAATTATATATAGATCTTTTTGAGGAATTAATTTAAGAAAGTGATTCGGTTACAGTTTAGCTTGAACGTATTATTTGAATCAGGAATAGTCCAGACAGGACGAGAGCAACTAGTGAAATCCAAAACTTGGAGATAAGAAAAAGGGTAGCTTACTATTGAATAATGAATTTTCCATGTCGAACTGAATTTCTTGCTTTAACCTGATAAAAATACGTTCCTTGTGGCAACTCGTTTAGTACAATTGAATTCCTATTAAACATTTGGAAGATTAGTCTTTTGCCCGAAATATTTATTATTTCGAGCGTGGCAATAGATACAAATTGTTCGTTTATTTTGAATGTTATTTCTCCTAGACTAGGAATCGGGAAAACTTGGAGAGTATTTGTTTCTCTTGATTGATTAATATTTTGAATAGCACATTCTAAATTGAAAATCACATTAATTATACTATCACAGCCATGTGAATTAGGAATAGTATCGTAATAAGATCCAGATTTTGTCCAAGTATATTGCTTACTAGGAGAAACTAATTCGGGACAGGTGGTTCTTCTTAGGATAGATTTAGTATCAAGTACATTAAGCTCTATTGTGATGAGGCTATCACAACCATGCGAATTTGGAATGGTGTCGTAATAAGTTCCAGAATGAGTCCAAGTGTAATTTTTGCTTGGAGATGTGAATGGAGAACAGGCAACCACCGAAAATAATGTATCTAATTTTGTTATTTTTTTGGTAAAGTACGTTGTTACAATGCTGTCAAGATTATTTGAAGATGTGAGAGTATCATAATATTGACCTGATTCATGGTAAATTTTGTTCCCAGAAATGGAACGTATGCTACAGGGTGCTTCAATATCCAATCGGCTAAAGCATTGATTAAATATACATCCAATTTGACCCCAAAACGCTTCAAAAATTCTTTTCATCCCGAGATCAGAAGGGTGTAGTGCCAAGCCACAATGACTAAAAAGCCCAACAGCGTTATTTTCTCGAGGTTCTCTTAAGCATTCATTTGATGATTCGTATAATTGTAAATCGGAAATGTCTGCCAGTAAGTATCCATTTTCTGTGCAGGCTTTAGCTATTTTTTGATTTATGATAAGATTGCTGAAATTTTCAGGCCAAAAATTATTTTTCAGACAGACTATTACGTCGTTTCTATCGTCAATAAGATAATCCACAAGGCGTTTCAAATGAAAATCTAAACTATCTATAGAAGGATGATTGCTGTCAAAATTTTCCCCGTAAGCAATTAGAATTATATCTGGTTGCCATACTCTTGCATCTTCCAAAAAGTCCTTGAGAATGACCTCGGAAAAATTTCTTTCAAAATCAAAACCAGTAACGGAAACAAGAGAATTTCTTCCGAAAATTTCAATTTCAACATCAGTTGGAACCACACTACGAAGCCTATTTACGTAATCAAATTCCTGCGATGATGCAGCCATACCCCAATTTCCACTCCACCCTATGTCAGGTGCAGGTCCGTGTGACGTTATGCTGTTGCCAAGAATAAGAATCTTATTAATTATTTTTTCATCATTAACAGAAAATGTCAAAGATTTTGCCGCATATGCCCAACTACATGAAATCAAAAAGACACATACCGTAGAGTGGATGAAATTAAAATAACGAAATATCATTAATTGTCTTGGATCTTAACTAGTTAAACGGTTTTTTTCTGCATATTTGGACCAAGATTTTGTACAAATTCTACTCTCTATTATTTGAACCTAAATTCACATTCTACGACCATTGCAATAGAAGATTATTGAAATAGGCATTTAATAAATTTGAGGTCAGTAGATAATTTCATATCTTAGTGACCACTAAGATATAGAAAAATGGAATTATTTAAGGGAAAAAACCTCATAGAGTTCGGTGAACGCTTCAAAACAGACAAAGATTGTAAAGAATATTTGGTAAATAGTAAATGGAATACAGGCTTCACTTGCGTAAAATGCAATCATTCAGCGAATCAAATTCGAAAGAATTTTGCACGCACACTGTAATAAGTGTAGTCATATAGAAACAGAATCAGCAAATACGTTATTTCACAAGGTAAACTTTGGTTTACGCAAAGCCTTTTTTATCTGTTTTGAAATGTCAACGACCACTAAAAGTTTATCTGCATGTTATACTGGTGTTCGCTTGGTGTTATACCAATTTAATTATAAAACACGTTATTAAAAGTATTTAAGTAATGATGATTACCAGCAATTGATTTGACGGTATTTTCGCTCATTTTATTTACTGATTACCCAGATTTAATACAAAATTGACCGACGACCAAAAGAAAAAATTAACTTCAAAAATCCTAAAAAAAATCTCTTATCTAACATACCGCTTAGTTGTTGCGCTTAAGTGTGGAACCTACGAATTCCACTAAAAAATTTAGTTATGCCTTTTATAATTAACTTTGTATAAATTATTGCATATATTTAAACATTAGTGAGCGGTCTCATTTTCGGGGAGTATTATATACCCTTGGAAGTTTCTATGGGGACAATGAATGTCGTCGTTAAAAGTAATTCTAAAGCTATGTATGAAGATAAAAATCCAGAGTACTTTGGTAATATTAGACATGATATTATCTCACAAATCCAGAATGCGGAGGGGAAAAATATTCTTGAAGTAGGCTCGGGAGCAGGTAAGACCCTCATGTATATAAAGAAAAATATGGGGGCTGAATTCGTCACTGGGATTGATTTCGTCGAATTGGAAAATTCTTGTCAAAAAAATGAGGCTATTGATCAATTTTTTATTACAAATATCGAGCAGGCATTACCTCCGCTTAAGGAGAAATATTATGACACTATTATTTTCCCAGATGTGTTGGAACACTTGATTGATCCATGGAAAGTGCTGAATAATTTTATGCCATTCTTAAAAGATAATGGACATATCATCATTAGTATACCTAACTTTATTGAAATTAGCAATCTCCTTAAACTAATTATTAACAAATCTTTTGATTATCAGGAAGAAGGAATAATGGATCGAACACATCTTAGGTTTTTTGCGTTGAAAGATTTAATGAAATTAGTTCACAAGACAAACCTCAAACCTGTAAAGATTGTTCCCACTTTTGAACTAGTAAAAAGTGCTAGAAAAAGGAAATTCATTAACAAGATCACTTTTGGTCTGTTTACTGAATATCTCACTCATCAATATATTATTACAGCCATTAGAGACAATTAATGATATTGAAATAGACACATAATAAATAAAAGATTAGTCTATTAAAACAGTTTCATTTTCTTAATTAAATGATTGATTTACAGTAATTTAGTAGGATTATTAAAGTTAGAATAAAAATTAGATTATGGAGAAAAAGTATGAAAGCCTAACCCTTTTTGAGTTTCAGACGAAATTTCCTGATAACGACAGTTGTCAAAACTTCCTAGCCGAAATGAAATGGCCAGATGGATTTAAATGTGAAAGGTGCCAAAACAGCAAGTATTGCGGAGGGAAATTATTCCATACCCGTCCATGCACAAAATGTAGGTACCAAGCTACCCCCACAAGTGGCACACTTTTCCACAAAGTAAAATTCCCACTGTTAAAAGCTTTTTATATTCTATACTACATGAGTATAAATAAACAAGGGATTGCATCAACAGAGCTAAGCAGAAAACTGGGGCTACGGCAAAAAACCTGTTGGCTGTTTCAACAAAAGGTAATGAAGGCAATGGGTAGCAGTGGGAAATACCCGCTAATGGGTAAAGTAGAAGTTGATGAGACCGTTGTAGGACAACAGGAAGCAGGCGTTGTAGGACGACAAAATAACCGAAAAAAGCAGGTTGTACTGGCTATTGAGAAGAAAGGGAAAGGAGTGAGCAGGATGTATGCCAGAGTGATTGACAATGCTGGCTCCAAGCAATTGAAGCCCTTCTTCCAGAATCATATATCAACTCAGGCTACCATCACAACCGATAAGTGGAGGGGCTACATCCCCCTGAAAGAAAAATATCCTTACTTAATTCAAATAGAGAGTGGGAAGAAAGGTAAGAATTTCCCAGAATTGCACAGAACAATTATGATGTTCAAGGCATGGCTTAGAGGTATCCACCATTCAGTCGATAACCTGCAGGCATATATCGACCAATATTGCTATCGGTTCAACCGAAGCCAGATGAAAGGGAAAATATTCGATAATCTGCTAACTAAAATGGTGGACCATCAGCCATGCCCTTACAATTTTATTCGTATTTATTAAATGCCTACTTCAAAAAAATTAAGTTGATTTCTATTCGATTTTTTTGACTGCATTTGACAAGGTTTTGATTGATATTATTGAAGTAGGCATTTAATAAATACGAATGCACTTGTACGGGCATGGTTGATGGTCCACCATTTTAGTTAGCAGGTTATCGAATATTTCCCCTTTCATTTGACTCCGGTTGAACCGATAGCAATATTGGTCGATATATGCTTGAAGGTTATCGACTGAATGGTGGATACCTCTAAGCCATGCCTTGAACATCATAATTGTTCTGTGCAATTCTGGGAAATTCTTACCTTTCTTCCCACTCTCTATTTGAATTAAATAGTCGTTCCTTAAAAACTCATTTTCCATAGAGTTTGTATTCTACTTTGATGGCAAGAGGTTAATTCAACTAGACGCCTCAGCTTTACTACCCATTTTGTATAGAGCCAAAGAGCATTTACTCTTAGTTTTTTCATCAACTTCTTGTAGTTAAACCCACAGGCTGACATGATGAAGTTTATTTTATCTCCTGTTTTTCCTTTTAGGTAATTGATAGCTACTCGATGATCTTGCTTCAAGTGTCCGATGATTGGCTCTATGGCTGCTCTACGTCTACAGTGCTTTCGTTTTCTCTGTTTTTGATAGGTATTGTCTCTTTTTAATGGGTTGGATGGTCGAATGATGGAGGTGTTTTCAACTTTGTTAGTCCCTTTCTAACCCCTAGCTACTGTGGCGGTTTTCGGGTAGTTACCAGTCAGTAGTTTTGTTTGCTTCAATACAGCATCTAGCGTATGTCCATCATAAATATGCTCTTCAAAACTCATCGCTCCTACGATGATACCCGTATTTTGTGTCAATACTACTGATGCCTTACAGCCATATTCATATTTCTTATGTGCCTTTCCTTTTGCGATGCAATACCCATCAGGTTCATGTAAACTGTAAATTTTATGCTTACTGAACTTCTCTTGTGTAAGTACTCGTTTGAACAGTGCTAATGTGACTTCTTTTTGCTGATGTGGTAATTTCCTGGCTAATGCTCTGACTAACCGACCAGCAATGGTTTTGAGTTTTCGCTTCGCTGCATTTGCTTGCTTTCTTCTTTTAGGGTGAGTCCCATGGTAGGTGTCTCTGACAAGGTTTTTGGTTGTCCTAACGTAGCTGCGTCGTAGTTTAATCCCTTCTTGCTTGGCTATAGAAATACAGCTGTCAACAATCTTTTTATGAAGTTTTGTAGCTGTCGGATAGGTGATGCTCTTTTCCTGGACAGTAGTATCTACACTTACATGCTTGTCCTTAGTATCCTTGCCGTGTAGCTCAATTGAATGTTTCAATATCTTCTCTACTCCTTCTTCTCCAATCCTCTTGCTGAAATGTACCAAATCTGTTGCCGCACAAGGTTGCCCCCATTGCAAAGAATCAAAGCCTCCAACATATTGAAAATATGGATTCATTTCCCTCCGTTGCTCCACCAATACCTCATCTGATAAATTGTAAAGAGATTTTAATATCAACAAGGAGACCATCAAACGAATAGAATGAGCTGGACGACCTACATGTGAATAAAGCGAACCAAACGCTTCTTCAAAATATGACCATGCTATCTGGTGGCTCAACAAATAAAGCTCTTGCCTGGAATTGAGTTGTTCAGTTAAGGTAGGGGATAAAAAATTAAGTTGATTTCTATTCGACTTTTTTGACTGCATTTGACAAGGGTTTGATTGATATTATAACTATTCCTTGTCATTTTATATAGCAATAATCATGCTAAAAACCTCCCTGAAAGAAGATAAGCATAATTAATTTTTATTCTTTAGGGTTGACTAAATAAGGGTATTTTTCTTTCAAGGGGATGTAGCCCCTCCACTTATCGGTTGTGATGATAGCCTGAGTTGATATATGATTCTGGAAGAAGGGCTTCAATTGCTTGGAGCCAGCATTGTCAATCACTCTGGCATACATCCTGCTCACTCCTTTCCCTTTCTTCTCAATAGGCCAGTACAACCTGCTTTTTTCGATTATTTTGGCATCCTACAACGCCTTCTTCTTATTGCCCTACAACGGTCTCATCGACTTCTACTTTACCTATTAGCGGGTATTTCCCACTGCTACCCATTGCCTTCATTACCTTTTGTTGAAACAGCCAACAGGTTTTTTTTGCCGTAGCCCCAGTTTTCTGCTTAGCTCTGTTGATGCAATCCCTTGTGTATTTGTACTCATGTAGTATTAGGATATAAAAAGCTTTTAACATTGGGAATTTTACTTTGTGGAAAAGTGTGCCACTTGTGGGGGTAGCTTGGTATCTACATTTTGTGCATTGCCGGGTATGGAATAATTTCCCTCCGCAATACTTGCTGTTTTGGCACCTTTCACATTTAAATCCATCTGGTCATTTCATTTCGGCCAGGAAGTTTTGACAACTGTCGTTATCAGGCAATTTCTTCTGAAACTCAAAAAGGGTTAGGCTTTCATACTTTTTCTCCATAATCTGATTTTTACTCTACCTTTAATAATTTTACTAAGTTACTGTAAATCAATCGTTTAATCAAGAAAATGAAACTGTTTTAATAGACTAATCTTTTATTTATTAAATGCCTACTTCAATGATATTATAACTATTCCTTGTCATTTTATATAGCAATAATCATGCTAAAAACCTCCCTGAAAGAAGATAATCATAATTAATTTTGATTCTTTAGGGTTGACTAAATAGTTCAATTAAAGAGTGATAAACAGACATTAGGAATAGATAAAACCAGTGTATGTGTTTATATTTAAGTATCTCAAATTCAAATATATACACATAAAATACATGGTCTTATCTGACAATAAAATTACTTAAATTTTCTATTTTGTTGATGAATGCTGTCTGGAATTAGAAAAATCTATCCAAAACCACCTTGTAGGCAACAAACCTAATAGAAAGCCCAAGATGAGCTGTAGCGAAGTAATCACTAGCATGATTATGTTCCACTCTCAAGGGTTCAGCAATATGAAACACTTTTATATGCATTATGTCCAAAAACATATGAACCATTTATTCGGTGAAACAGTATCCTATAATGGGTTTTTGGAATGGATCCAAGGTGCAACCTTACCTAGGTCTCTAGTTCTAAAAACTTGTTGTATGGGTGATGGTACCGGTATTGCTTTTATTGATTCAACTCCAATTCGGGTATGTAAAAACAAGAGGATAAAAAGGAATAAGGTTTTTGAAGGATTGGGCAAAGTAGGCAAGTCTACAATGGGTTATTTCTTTGGGGTTAAGCTACATATAGTCATTAATGACAAAGGGGAACTTCTCAATTTTGTGATCACCCTTGGCAATATTGATGATCGGGAACCTTTAAAAAACCCATCTTTCATCAAAGCCCTAAAGGGAAAAGTTGTATGCAGACAAAGGGTATATCTCTCAAAAACTAACACAAGTGCTTTTTATGAATGGTTTTCATTTGATCACTAGCATTCGCAATAATATGAAGAATACGCTGATGGAACTCAAAGACAAAATCATGCTCAGAAAAAGGTCGGTTATAGAAACAGTAAATGATGAACTAAAAAACAGTTGTCAAATGGAACATTCCAGACACAGGTCATTCACCAACTTTATTGCCAACCTAAGCTCTGGTCTAATTGCCTATTCTTTCTTCCCGAAAAAACCTGCATTTAAATATGATCCTGTAAATACTAGCCAATTAGACATTTTCTAAATCGGGTTCAGGTTAATACTCTTGAAAATTTATGATACATCTCCATTTTAAAATTGACCCAAAAAAAATAAACAAACCTGTCAGTAGGAACTGGATCATCCTCCCTGAGGTCGAGGCGTTTATAATTGTTCTGGTGCAGGATATTTATACTGATGCTATCCTCCTGTTTCAAGAGATATGACGTTGAATCGTCAACAAATACCACTTTTAGGGAATCAGGAGGTAATAACGAGCAATGAGGTCGCCTAACATTACTAGTTTGTTCTTCTCCATCAATACTAATATCACAATCACCCCAGGATAACCCCTGTTTAAACTCAAGTTCGCTTGATGGGGGCAAGTTATATTCTGACAGTTCACCTCGTTGCCATTCTTTCAGCAACATGGCATGACCCGTGTGATTGGCATACGCAAAGGAGTGAGAGGGGGGATCAAAACAGCCATTACAATCCTCCTGAGGGTTACAAGCTTGCAGGACAAGGCTACTGAGTATTCCAATAGCTAAAAAGTGCGTCCAAGTTATTTTTCGTTGCATTGTTGTACCTATTTTTAATGTTCGTTTTCCATCCGTTCCATGTCCTTTGCCCTCGCACAGCGTCCTCTATTTGTCTGATGGTATAGCCACTGACTTCATCTGAGGAGCGACACTATATATCCCTCTTCTTGCTCCCCCTGTACTGCGCGAAGGACCTGTTCATTTTGCATGTGCATAATCCTTTGCTGTAAAGAAATAAACAAACCTGTCAGTAGGAACTGGATCATCCTCCCTGAGGAGGTCGAGGTGTTTATAATTTTTCTGGTGCAGGATATTTATACTGATGCTATCCCCCTTTTTCAAGAGATATGACGTTGAATCGTCAACAAATACCACTTTTAGGGAATCAGAAGGTAGTAACGAGCAATGAGGTCGCCTAACATTACTAGTTTGTTCTTCTCCATCAATACTAATATCACAATCACCCCAGGATAACCCCTGTTTAAACTCTAGTTCGCTTGATGGGGGCAAGTTATATTCTGACAGTTCACCTCGTTGCCATTCTTTCAGCAACATGGCATGACCCGTGTGATTGACACACGTAAAGGAGTGAGAGGGGGGGGAAAAACAGCTACAAATCTCATCACCACCACAAGCTTGTATGACAAAGCTACTGAGTATTCCAATGGCTAAAAAGTGCGTCCAGGTTATTTTTCGTTGCATTGTTGTATCTGTTGTTACTATTCGTTTTCCATCCGTTCCATGTTCTTTGCCCTCGCAAAGCGTCCTCTATTTGCCGGATGGTATAGCCACTGACTTCATCTGAGGAGCGACACTATATATCCCTCTTCTTGCACCCCCCGTACTGCGCGAAGGACCTGTTCATTTTGCATGTGCATAATCCTTCGCTGTAAAGAAATAAATAAACCTGTCAGTAGGAACTGGATCATCCTCCCTGAAGTCGAGGTGTTTATAATTTTTCTGGTGCAGGATATTTATACTGATGCTATCCTCCTTTTTCAAGAGATATGACGTTGAATCGTCAACAAATATCACTTCTATGGAATCAGAGGCTAGTAACGGGCAATGACGTCGCCTAACATTACTAGTTTGTTCTTCTCCATCAATACTAACATCACAACCACCAAAAGGGAACTCCTGTTTAAACTCTAGTTCGCTTGATGTGGGCAAATTATACTCTGACAGTTCACCTCGTTGCCATTCTTTCAGCAACATGGCATGATCTGTGTGATTAGCACACGTAAAGGATATGAAGGAGATTCCATCACAGTCAGCAATACACTGAGGATCACAAGCTTGCATGAAAAAGCTACTGAGTATTCCAATGGCTAAAAAGTGCGTCCAGGTTATTTTTCGTTGCATTGTTGTATCTGTGTTTAATGTTCGTTTTCCATCCGTTCCATGTTCTTTGCCCTCGCAAAGCGTCCTCTATTTGCCTGATGGTATAGCCACTGACTTCATCTGAATAGTTTTTGGTAGAAGGTACGAAAGACCAGGGTCCCATATCATCATAATAATAGACAGAGGTTGCAGTAGTGTCTGTTCCATCAATTAAATCCTGAACAATGCCTGTATACCTTAACCTGCTATAATAATTTGGTTCATAATCTGTATAAACCATTCTCGTTAGTTCCCAATCTACACCAGTAGCCCAAGATTCTATCACAACATCCTCACTATTTCTGAACTGCCAATGCGACATATGGTAGTGAGAAGCATGAGCCAGTTCATGGATGACTGTAGCGTATAAATTTCGATCAGTTGCATCATATCTCCATATTTTTACGGGATTACTTAACCCAAAGGCTCGCCATGCCTTGTGGTCAAAACAGCCTGCTGCGCCTTGCACCATCCCACACTCTCCCTCTGGTGCTGTTATCGTTGCAATTTTTAATTGTGTACGCAAGTTGCCATTTTCTGGAGGTTTCCTCAACCCTTTTCTGTTCTGATAGTAATAATGGTAGGCGGGTCTGAAAATGGATGCAAAGTAATGTTGCTTGTCTGGTCCTGAGCTACTTCCATAGTTCACGTTCCAGCTATCTGTTTTTTTGGGTCCGTTATGTTGTGCCCCCCGCGTACTCTGACCATCCCTGATTTTGAAGTGCCATCGTTCCCATTGGACCTGGTAGTTTGCCCGTCGCTTGAATGTTCCATCGCACGAATAATCTCCTTGTGAGTTGGTGATGCCTTCATGAGTAGTGAACCACCTTCTGGCTCTTACTTCAACGCCTTCCAGACCGACGTAGCGGGGACCTCCTACGGTGTACGTCTCCGTGCGATATACTGCCCTTCTGCATGACATCCGTCCATCCACACCGCGGAGTAATGCGATTTCTCTACTTTCAGCGAAAGGGATGATTCCATCGTCATCCCCATTTTCTCCGCCACCGCTATCGCAAGTATAATATTCCCAGTGGGAATGCACGCTCCTAGTGCGGGTTTCGCTGGCTACTTCACGGTCCCATATTTTCAGTCTTCCAGACGGTCTCCACCGTGACCGCCTTGCACGTTCAGCACTGCGGTCGTTGGGTGAACTTTCTTCGTTATGCTCGTGGGCAGTTTCCAGATTCCCCGTAAGCCGCAACGCCTCGGTGACCAGCTCATCAACCCACCCATCATCAATCCCCAGTCTGCCACTGGCAACACGCTCATCGGAATAGTCATCAGGGATAAAAAGTTCTTCTACTATTTCATAATTTACCTTGGCAGGAAATGCATACCCTACCTCCACTGCGCAGTACAGGGGAGTAGGCTGACCCGATGGTACGGCGGGGTCGCGATAGTAATCGCCATTTTCCGCTATTTCATAGTCCAAGGGGTAGTCATAGAGGTTCAGGGTTGAATCTCTTGCCAGAATATCAAGCCCTTCTGAGCTGTGGGGAAGGAACTTAACGTAGAGATGGGTTGCCTGAATGTCCACATCTTCAGACGCCATTCTTCCATTTGACCGCTGGAGGCTGTCCCACGCTTTCCGCATGTTTTCTACAGCGTACGGGTTTTCCAGCTTTTTGCCTAATCGCAACGCCGTCGTTTATCAAGGGGGAATCATCCAGCGGAAGAACCTCCTCATCGCTTTTTTGACACGACCCCGCAACTCCCGAAACTATAACTGCCGTTATAAAGAGTCGAGCATTTTTACTGATTCTTTCCATCGCTTCTTCACATTTTGGGTCTAAGCTAATTACTATCAACCAAACAAACAAGCCTTTGGTCAACTAAAAAAAGTCTTCTGGCAAAACGATTCTATAAATATTACATAAATAAATTGAATTATTCTTTGTTGGGATTAGGCAAAAAACATAAGCATAGCCCTTAGCTACGGTGCTATTTTTTAACGACATACAAGCAGAAAAGAAATGATTTATAGGTGACATATTGTGGTCAATTTGATATTACTGTCTGTCTGGCTTTGTGTTGCCATTCCACACCTTGGTATCGGTTGGATAATGTAATTCATACATATGAGAGATCATTCCATCTTTCAGACCTATGCCAGGAACTAGGATATTTTTAGCCCCCGCAGATTTCATTACCTCGATATAAATTTCAGAAGCCGGGATAATAACATCCGCACGGTCGGGGTTCAGTTGCAGTTTGTTCAAACGATCTTCTAAGGATAATTTTTTTACTAGGTCCTGAGTTTTCATTAATGTCTCTAGGCTCATTTTTCTTGACTTTGATGTGATTAATGCCAATTCAAATAATTTGTTAATGTTTCCACCCGTTCCTATCGCAGTTATTTTAGGGAGGTCCAGCACATGCAAGTGAATCCAGTCTTCCATTTTTTTCCAAACTTCAGGAGCATCAGCATGCGCTAATCTTCGTACGGCTCCGAGTTTGAACGATTTAGATGATATTTTCCTGCCATCTTCATAAATATTCAGCTCGGTACTTCCCCCTCCTACATCAATATGGAGGTAATGCTCATTGTCTAGCGACAGCATGACTGCCTTATTTATCATTTCAGCTTCTTCAGCTCCCGATATAATTTTTATGTCAAGATTGAGTTCCTCTCTGACCTGATCGGTAAGTGATTCACCATTTTCGGATTCTCTCATTGCAGAGGTTGCGCATCCGAAAAATACCTCAACTTCATACAGGTCGATCAGGTTTTTGTAAGTCGTCATTAGTTTATAGAAGCGCTTTTTGTTGTACTCACTAATGCGTCCTGTGGTGAAAACATCATGTCCAAGTCGGAGTGGGAACCTTACATATTCTAGCTTTTTGAAAGTGACCATTTCCTGATATGCTATAACCTTTGTTATTTGCAGACGCACAGCATTAGATCCAATATCGATAGCAGCTAATCTCATTGCCAGCCAAAAGTAAAGAACTGATACGTCATCGGTTGTAAAGTACTTGGTTGTAGTTACATTTGCGCAACTTATCAAGAAAGGTCGAGGGATTGGGTCCCGTGACACCTTAGCAACCTGTTCGCCACCTAGCAAATTTCGGTGCTACCTCCCACAAGATGAGATTCGTCCGTTTCGGTACTTTCTCTGATGAGCTAAATTTTTTAAATCGGAGAATGAGTCGAATCAAAGAAATATTGAAAGAAAGAGTGCTTGTCCTTGATGGTGCAATGGGTACCATGATACAACGCCATAGCCTAGAGGAAGAGGACTTTAGGAATGAAGAGCTAAAGAACCACCATAAACCTTTGAAGGGAAACAATGACCTCCTCTCAATTACAAGACCTGAAATAATCCAGAACATCCATAGGCAATACTTTAAAGCAGGCGCAGATATAGCGGAAACAAATACCTTTTCAAGCACTTCCATCGCTCAAGCCGATTATGATTTGCAAAAATTGGCTTATGAGTTGAATTTTCAATCGGCTAAAATCGCTAAAGAAGTGGCAGATGAGTTCACTTACAATGAACCAAGTAAGCCGAGATTCACAGCGGGGTCTATTGGTCCGACAAACAGAACATCCTCCATTTCTCCAGATGTGAATGACCCTGGATTTCGTGCTGTGAATTTTGAAGACCTGAGAAAAGCCTACAAAGAGCAGGCAGAAGCATTGCTGGATGGTGGCGTGAACCTTTTATTGGTAGAAACGATCTTTGATACATTGAATGCGAAAGCGGCTTTGTTTGCAATTGATGAAATAAAGCAAGAAAGAAATATTGATATCCCCATAATGGTCTCAGGTACCATTACAGATGCTTCGGGAAGAACTTTATCAGGACAGACCACAGAGGCTTTCTTAATCTCAGTTTCACATCTGGACCTGTTGAGTGTGGGATTGAATTGTGCATTGGGGGCAGATCAACTGAGACCTTATTTGAAAACTATTTCAGACAAGTCTGACTTTTATGTAAGTGCCCATCCAAATGCTGGACTTCCCAATGAATTTGGAGAATATGATGAATCCCCCGAGGATATGGCGGGGCAGATAAGAGAATACCTGAATGATGGCTTGATCAACATCATTGGAGGTTGTTGCGGGACAACTCCTGAACACATTCAAGCTATTTCAGCTCTCGCTAAACAATTTGAACCAAGAAAGGACCCCAGAAGCATGAAACCTCTTGCTTTATCTGGACTAGAGCCTCTGATTCTTACTTCAGAGTCCAACTTTATAAATGTTGGGGAGCGAACCAATGTGACAGGGTCAAAAAAATTTTCAAGGCTTATTCAGGAAGATAACTATGACGAAGCGTTAGAAGTCGCTTTAGATCAGGTGAAGGGGGGAGCTCAGATTCTAGATGTGAACATGGATGAAGGGATGCTAGATGGTAAAGCTGCCATGGTAAAGTTTCTGAACCTTATTGCTTCCGAACCAGAAATAGCCAGAATACCAATTATGATCGACTCTTCCAAATGGGAGATCATTGAGGCGGGACTGCAATGCGTTCAGGGGAAAAGTGTGGTTAATTCAATAAGCCTGAAAGAAGGAGAAGATGTATTTGTTAACCATGCGAAAAAGATTAAACGCTATGGCGCAGCAGTCGTCGTTATGGCATTTGATGAGTATGGACAAGCAGACTCTTATGACAGAAGAGTGGAGATATGCAAACGCAGTTATAGCATATTGGTAGACAAGGTCAGTTTCCCCCCCCAGGATGTCATTTTTGATCCGAATATTTTTCCTGTTGCAACTGGTATTGCTGAACACAATAACAATGCTGTTGACTTTTTTAATGGTACAGAATGGATTAAGGAAAACCTCCCTGAAGCTAAAGTAAGTGGGGGCGTGAGTAATGTTTCGTTTTCTTTTCGGGGAAACAATGTGGTACGAGAAGCCATGCATTCTGCTTTTTTATACCATGGCATCCAAGCAGGAATGGATATGGGCATTGTGAATGCAGGTATGATTGAGGTGTATGATGAAATTCCTAAAGACCTGCTAGAACGTGTGGAGGACGTTTTGCTGAACAGGAGAGAAGATGCTACGGACAGACTTTTGGAATTTGCAGAAAAAGTCAAAGGGCAAGGTATTGAAAAAAAGGAAGACCTAAGCTGGCGGGAAACGGACGTAGAGGAGCGACTTGCACATGCCCTTGTAAAAGGCATTGTTGAGTTTATTAGCGAAGATACCGAGGAAGCACGAGTGAAGTATGGAAGCCCCCTGAAAGTCATTGAAGAACCGCTAATGAGTGGAATGAATGTAGTAGGAGATTTATTTGGCAGTGGGAAAATGTTTTTGCCACAGGTGGTGAAAAGTGCTAGGGTAATGAAAAAATCAGTAGCACATCTTACTCCGTTTTTAGAAGAAGAAAAAGCTGTCGGGCATGCGAAAGGGAAAATACTCCTAGCAACTGTAAAAGGAGATGTTCATGATATTGGGAAAAATATTGTTGGAGTAGTTATGGCATGTAACAATTTTGAGATTGAAGATTTAGGAGTGATGGTCCCAGCAGAAAAAATCCTAGACCGTGCTGAGGAAATTAATGCCGATATTATCGGATTAAGCGGACTGATTACCCCGTCACTTGATGAAATGATCAATGTAGCTGAGGAGATGAGTAAAAGACAGATGACGACACCCTTGCTCATCGGCGGAGCTACTACTTCCAGAATTCATACTGCCGTCAAAATAGCTCCTAAATATGATCATACAGTGGTTCATGTTTTAGACGCTTCTAAAAGTGTTGGAGTATCTACCAATCTGCTCAGTGATAAATCTGCTGACTTTAGTGAAATGATCAAATCTGAGTACGAAAGAGTAGCGGTCTCTCACAAAGCCAGAGCAATTACGAAAGACTTTATCCCTTATGAAACAGCCAAAAAGAACAAAATGCCCATTGCGTGGAGTAAATTCCAAGAATGTGTCCCAAAAAAGGAGGGTATACATGCTTTTGAAGATTTTGACCTGAAAAACATTAGAAATTATATTGATTGGACTCCTTTCTTTTCCACATGGATGTTAAAAGGAAAATATCCTGCGATTTTTGAAAATCCACAAGTAGGAGAAGAAGCAAAAAAATTATACAATGATGCGCAAACCATGCTTGATGAACTCATTGATAAAAAATCCCTCAAGGCCAGTGCCGTCATTGGATTGTTTCCTGCAAATGCTGACGGCGATGACCTGATCGTCTGGAAAGATAAATTACGGGAAGAAGAAAAATTAAGATTTCATTTTTTAAGACAACAAGGCAAAAAAGCGACAGGTATTCCAAATCTTTCATTGATTGATTTTGTGTCGCCAAAAGAAAATAGAGTAGACTATTTCGGAGGATTTGCAGTAACCGCAGGTATTGGTATTGAGGCATTAATTGATCAGTATAAAAGAGATCATGACGATTACCAAGAGATCATGGTCAAAGCCCTTGCTGACAGGTTGGCAGAGGCATTTGCGGAGCTGATGCATCAAAAAACAAGAAAAGAGTATTGGAAATATGCCGAAGAAGAAATGGTTTCAAATGAAGAATTGATTAAAGAAAAATATCAAGGGATACGCCCAGCTCCAGGCTATCCTGCCTGTCCAGACCATACCGAGAAAAAGATACTTTTCCAGCTTTTATCGGTTGAAGAGCATACAGGAATTAAGTTAACCGAATCATTTGCAATGTATCCTGCCTCGTCTGTAAGCGGATTTTATTTTTCGCATCCTGAATCAAAATACTTTGGACTGGGAAAGATTGGGAAGGATCAGGTTGAAGATTATGCTGGAAGAAAGCAAATGAGCATGGAAGAGGCAGAGAAGTGGTTAGCACCAAATTTAAACTACGAACCAGCTAATACCTAAAGCCAAAAATCATGAAAATAACAGAACATATCAAGGATGCTAAGTCCACCTTATTCTCTCTGGAGATTATCCCACCAAAGAAAGGAGACAGCATAAAAAATTTGTTTAATCAGATTGATCCGTTGATGGAATTTAAACCCCCTTTTATTGATGTCACCTACCACAGGGAGGAATATGTGTATAAAGAGCGAGAAAATGGATTGCTTGAAAAAAAGAGCATAAAAAAACGCCCTGGCACAGTGGGTATCTGTGCCGCAATTAAAAATCACTACAAAGTAGACCCTGTCCCGCATATTATCTGTGGCGGGTTCTCCAAAGAAGAAACAGAGAATGCATTAATAGACCTTAACTTCCTAGGCATCGATAACGTGCTGACGTTGAGGGGGGACAGCATCAAGACAGAATCTAGCTTTATTCCCGAACCCGATGGCAATGCATATGCCTCTGATCTTGTCGATCAGGTGGCTAAAATGAATAACGGGAAATACCTGGATGAGGAACTGCAAAATGCCATACCGACGGATTTTTGCATAGGCATTGCGGGGTATCCAGAAAAACATTTTGAAGCTCCTAATATGGACTTTGACTTGGGGTGGGTAAAGAAGAAAGTAGACTTAGGAGCTGAATATGTTGTAACGCAAATGTTTTTTGATAATAAGGTATACTTTGCGTTTGTGGGAGCATGTAGGGATATAGGAATTGATGTGCCCATTATTCCTGGACTCAAGCCAATTTCGACTATAAAACATTTGACCGTGCTTCCAAAAATCTTCAAGATTGATGTGCCAAAAGAGTTGGAACAGGAGGTAGCAAAATGCAAAGACAATGGAGCAGTTAAGGAGCTTGGTGTAGAGTGGGGAATTCAACAAAGCAGAGAACTTGTTGAAAGAGGAGTTCCAGTAATTCACTTCTACAGCATGGGCAAATCGGATGCTATTCATCGAATCGCTCGTGATTTTTTTTAGTTTTCAGTATTTCGAGACATTAAACGCGACCCATCACATGAACACGCCCCGATGGAAGGGGACTGCAAAAAATCAACCCATTAAGACCGTTGCAATAGAAGATTGTTTATTATCAGTACTATAAGCAAATTTATTTTGTAGAATTTTTTATTTAAAGTAGGCATTTAATAAATACGAATGCACTTGTAAGGGCATGGTTGATGGTCCACCATTTTAGTTAGCAGGTGATCGAATATTTCCCTCCGCAATACGTGTTGTTTTGGCACCTTTCACATTTAAATCCATCTGGTCATTTCATTTCGGCTAGGAAGTTTTGACAACTGTCGTTATCAGGAAATTTCTTCTGAAACTAAAAAAGGGTTAGGCTTTCATACTTTTTCTCCATAATCTGATTTTTACTCTACCTTTAATAGTCCTACTAAGATACTGGAAATCAATCGTTTAATAAAGAAAATGAAACCGTTTTAATAGACTAATCTTTTATTTATTAAATGCCTATTTCAATTTTTCTATTTCAGCACCATGAAGAAACAACATGTCCTCACCCTAGCCGATAGCATTTGTTATGTTCGAAGCAGGAAGAAACAAAAGACTTTTTTCAGTCAGATGAATGCTCTTTTAGACTGGTCTAGCATTAATACAGTAATAGGTCAGTATTATACAAAAGGAAAAAGAGGAACAGGAAAACCTACCTAAGATGGACTACTACTGTTTAAAGGTTGTCTGCTTCAGACGTGATATGGGTTAAGTGATTATGAAGTAGAGGACCGGATTAATAGATAGCCTATCATTTAGTTATTTCTGTGGGCTATGCATAGATGAAGTAGCTCCTGACCATAGTACTAAGACCATTGCAATAGAAGATTGTTTATGGTTTTTAACTAGTTAAGCAATTAGAAATTGCTTAGAATATTATTCATCGGGACAGCATTTAAATCTGTTTGTAGAAAATCTAAAGAGCTACATACCAGTACTTTAATGATTTAAAACACGAACTAATTCACTAAACTATTAATAAATCAGCTTGATAGTGCAGATAACAAACAATCTTCTATTGCAACAGTCTTAAAATCTGATGAAGGCGATGCGCTACAATTTATGCCGAAGTACTGGGATAATTATGTCCAATTCTGTAAAAGGCAACACAAAGTGAGGAAGAACGACAACCATAGGTCTGTTCAGACCTATTGGAGATCAAAAAAACCAAAAAGAAAGAGCAAAAATCTCACAATTCAAAAACCAACAAACTCAGTGTTGCCTACTGCAACGGTATTAGTCATCTTCTTTATAGCCCAGTCAGTAAAATCCGTGGTCTCAGAACTATGGGTGATCAGCATGGAATCCTGCACTTTGAACAGAAGGATAAAACACGAAAAACAATTTTTGGTTCTTTTTTTGAAAAAAAAGCAGGTTAGCTAAAAGCACTCATTTTTTTGTCTTTTTGATATATCGCGATCATCAGAATAACTCCAGCAAGTGTAAGGGGAAGACTCAGTATCTGACCCATATTCAATAAGAGATTTTCTTCAAATACTTCTTGATTCATTTTGAAGAATTCGTCACAAAACCTGAGAGACCAAAGGGAGATCATAAGTAAGGAAAAATTGAACCCTCTTGGTAAAAATTCTCTTTTCTTGTACCACAGCCAAAATAAAATGACCATGAGAATGATGCAATAGACGGCTTCATAAAGTTGTGCGACATGTCTCACTGTGCCTAAACCATATATTTTTAATACCTGATGACCTGATGCCTCTTCAATGGAATATTTCAATGGACCACTTCCAAAATTAATATGCTGAGTTACTTCAGGATGTCGATTTAACGAACTTTTCAGATTGTTTTCAATATAACGCTTATCCTCCAGTTCTAATTTAATATCTTTCTTATATTCTACAATAGCTGTTATCGGAACTCTTCCTGGCTCTTCACCTGCCAATTGCCCGCCTTTATCAAAGGTCACAGACTTGATTTTATTTTTGTCATAATTCAGGATATCATGAGTTACTCTCGCATAAATGACACCCATATTGGAGTTTGTTTCAACACCCTCCATTTCTGAATTTAGGAAATTTCCAGTTCTTATTAAAGCTGCGGTAAGTGCTACTACGATGACAATTCGGTCGAGTATCCAAAGAAATTTATAATTAAGTTTTTTGGAGAAACAATATAATGCGATTAGAATGCCAATAGCTCCTCCGTGACTTGCCAGTCCCCCTTTCCATACCATGAGTATTTCAAGTGGATGAGAAAGAAAATAGACAGGGTCATAGAAAAGGCAGTGTCCTAATCTGGCTCCAACAATAACCGCTATTACCATATAAGTGGTCAACTTATCTACATCTTTTTCGGATCTGCCTTCTTTCCGAAAAATATATAGCATGACCTGCTGGCTCAATAGGAAGCCAAGCGCAAATAATACCCCATACCATCTGGGTGCGTAATCAGTCCCTGAAAGGGAAAAAATGTTAGGGTTAAAGTTCCAAATGATGTAGCTCAGCATTTTTTACTGGTGTTATTGTTACGCATAGTCCCTCAAAGATGAAGCAAAGAAGTGATACGAATCAGAATTTTTTCCAAAAATGCGGTGTGAAGAGTATTAGCACAGTAAATAGTTCTAATCTTCCCAGAAGCATAAAAAATGCTAAAATCCATTTTGCTGGAGCAGGCAGGAATTCAAAATTTTCAACAGGTCCTACTTTGCCAATACCTGGTCCTACATTTCCCAGACATGCAGCAACAGCTCCCATGGAAGAATCAAAGTCAATGCCAAAGGAGGCTATAATCATAGACCCTATGCAAAAGGTCAGTATGTAGATCATGATAAATGCAAGGATATTGGAGGTGATGTCCCTGTTTATTGCATTCCCGTCCAATCTCACTGGAAGGATGGCTGAAGGATGGAGCTGTCTTTTTAATTCAAGCATGCTATTCTTTATAAGAATGATATGTCTAACCAGCTTTACACCACCAGCAGTAGAGCTTGCAGATCCTCCAGCAAACATTAGCAAAAAGAAAAGCACAGTTAAAAAAGATGTCCATGCAGTATAATCCTGTGTCACATACCCCGTAGTGGTTATGATAGAAACTACTTGGAACATTGCATCACGAAGGGATTTTTCTGCCGGATCTTGTCCTAAGCCGTATATAATGAACCCAACAAGAAGTGAGACCACTAAGCTGAATACCAAGTAAAATCTGAACTCTTCATTTTTTAGAACTTTCTTGAATTTACCATGCAGACCGAGGTAGATCATAGTAAAATTCGTACCCGCCAAGAACATAAATACTAGGATAACGTAGTGTATTAACGGACTGGTAAAATGAGCGATGCTTGCATTCTTAGTTGAAAATCCACCAGTAGCCATCGTGGTAAGGCTATGATTGATGGCATCAAAGAATGTCATGCCTCCAATCCAGAGAAGTGCTGTCTCGCTAAGAGTAAGCCCTAGGTAAATAATCCAAAGTCGCTTTGCCGTTTCTTTTATTCGTGGCTGAAGTTTATCTGGGGAAATTCCTGGGGCTTCGGCTACAAAAAGTTGCATTCCTCCAATACCCAGAATTGGCAGGATAGCTACTGTTAACACGATGATTCCCATACCTCCTATCCATTGTGTAAGACTTCTCCAGAATAGTATGCCTTTGTGGACACTTTCAATGTCGGTCAAAATAGTAGCACCTGTAGTTGAGAAGCCAGAAAGTGTTTCGAAGAAGGCATCAGTAAAATTTGGGATTGCCCCACTCAAAATATAGGGAAGACCTCCAAAGACGGACATTGAAAGCCATCCAAGTGTGACAATTAAGTAACCGTCTTTTTTTCTCAGCTCTGCATTCTGATTTTTCCTAGTGATCCACCATAAAAGCAGACCAGAAGTGGAAGTGATCAACCCTGAGGCGATAATAGCTATTAAGTCGCCTTCGCCATAGTAGATACTGAACGGTAAACAAAAGAGCATGAAAAAGCCGTTCAGCATTATTAATATACCAACGATCTTGAAGATAACTGGGTAATTAAAATTCATCAGCCTCTATACAAAGAACCGCTCTATTTTCCTCACACATTCTGGCTTGGAAAGCACCACAACTTTATCATATGGCTTAAATTCAAAGTTCCCCCTTACCGCTATTCCTCTTCCGTCCCTTATTACGCCTCCGACAATAGCTGTTTTTGGAAAGTCTAATTCCCTTAATTCTTTTTCCAAGATTTTAGCATGCTCTCCAACTTCGAATTCAAGTATTTCGGCATCCACACCATGGATACTTGTCAAGTCTACTACTTCTCCCTTTCGCACATATCGAAAAATAAAATTCGCGGCAATTACTTTTTTATTGATCAATGTGTCTACTCCAATACTTTGTGACAGGTGGATATAATCCACATTTTCAACCAATGATATCGTTTTCTTCACTCCATTATGCTTTGCCAAAAGTGAGGACATAATGTTCGTCTCCGAGTTTTCAGAGAGCGCGATGAATGCATCCATTTTTTCGATACTCTCTTCTTTTAAAAGATTGATGTCTCTCCCATCGCCAGTTATGATCATAGTATCAGGAAGCTCACTTGCCAATGCCTCACTTTTCTTTCTATCTACCTCTATCAATTTGATGTTGTATTTTTTACTTAAAAGCCTAGCGGTATTTACTCCTACCTTACTTCCACCGAGGATCATTACATTTTTAATTTCCACACTTTTTTTCCCTGCGAGGTTGGTTACGGTTTCAATTCCATCAGGCTCAGAAACAAAATAGGCATGATCATCCTTCAGAAACTTATTTTCGCCGTGAGGAATGATGGTCTGATCATCTCTTAAAATTGCGACAGTCGTAAAATCGTGATTAGGGTTGAGATAGGCTGCTTCTGTCAACGATTTATTCTTCAACTCCGAATTGTCATCAATAGTTATCCCAACCAGCGAAAGTGTACCTTTCTCAAATTCAAAGGTATCAGTCAAAGCAGATTGTTTGAGAAGCCTTTTTATCTCTTTGGCGGCAAGAGATGCTGGAGAGATTACTTCATCAATTCCCAACCCAGCTAAATTCAAATCGACTTTGTGCTGTAGAAATTCAACATTAGATATTCTGGCGACAGTCTTTTTTGCTCCAAGACTCTTTCCCAGGATACAGGTTGTAATATTAGTATCTTCAATGGAGGTGACGGCAATCAAAAGGTCAGCTCTAGTAATATTTGCGGCTCTCAGAACCGACGGAGAGGTGGAACTACCTCTTACGATTCCTACATCCAGATGTGAGAGGACATAGTCCACCACCTCATTATTCGAATCGATCATTACAATGTCGTGTTCCTCAGCGGCAAGCAGTTTTGCCAAATAAACTCCTATTTCTCCAGCTCCAGCTATGATTATTCTCATATTGCTTTTAAAGCGAACAAGACACAAAGATATGGGAAGGAATCACCTGCAATCCAACATTCTATTGAGACATTCGACTAAAATATAATTTGGTGGCTTCCATTACTTTGGGAGCAAGAATGATGGCTGATATCATGGTAGGAATAGACATTAAGCCATAGCCCACAAAAATTAAATTAATCACTAGGCTTAGGCTGGAAACAGATCCAACCACCACAAGTGCTACATAATAGATGTTGTAGTACTTCGTGTATTTTGGTCCGATAAGGAATCCAAGGCATTTTTGACCGTAATACGCAAGACTGAAGATCGTAGTAATAGCAAAAATCATTACACATACCATCAAAATATAGGGTCCAAAACCAGGCAACCCCTCGTCAAAAGCCAGTATGGTCATGAGTATTCCTTGCGTACCGCTACTGTAGTCACCAGCTATTTCTTCCTGCCATGCGCCAGTTATAAGGATCACCAAACCCGTCATGGTACAAACCACCAAAGTATCTATGGCTGGACCGAGCATGGCAACTAACCCTTCTCTAACAGGCTCCTTTGTTTTTGCCGCTCCGTGCATCATGGGTGCCGTTCCTATTCCTGCCTCGTTAGAGAAAGCGGCCCTCTTGGCCCCTTCCACCACTATGGCTCCAACGGCTCCTCCCAAGACGGCATTGGCTGTAAATGCATCTTCGAAAATAAAGATAAAAGATGGAATTATATGACGGGCATTCAATATCATAATTACTACAATACTGATGACAAACAGCATGACCATCAACGGAACAAGTTTTGATGTCACATGACCTATTCTCTTGACACCTCCTAAAATCACCAACGCTACGATCACTGCAATGACCAACCCGATTATTAGATTTAATAAAAAGCTGTCACTCATCCCTGCCGGTATTAAAATGACATCTTTCATCACAGCAACCATTTGATTGGCTTGAAAAGCTGGTGTGGCACCTACAAACGCAACAATACAGAAAAACCCAGCCATCGGAGTCCATTTCCTCCCTAGACCTTCACGAATGACATACATAGGACCTCCCTGAAGCTGACCTTCTCGATCTTTCCCCCTGTATAAAACAGCAAGTGTGCAGGTAAAAAATTTTGTGGCCATACCTAGGAAGGCACTTATCCACATCCAAAATATTGCTCCTGGTCCCCCTGTGGCAATGGCTAAGGCAACACCACTTACATTTCCCATTCCAATAGTTGCCGCCAACGCTCCAGATAGTGCTTCAAAGTGGTTGATCTCGCCAGGATCATCAGGATTATCATACTTTCCCCTCAGCACGTTTATGCCATGCTTAAAAAAGCGAAAAGGAAGAAATCGTGAATAAAGAAGAAAAAACAGTCCACCGCCTAAAAGAAGAATAAGAAGAGGGGGACCCCAAATGAAATCTGCTGTAGCAGATAAAAAAGACTCGATTGACTTCATAAAAGCGTGCGAAGGTAATATCTATTCCCCGTCTTTTTGACCAAAGACTGGTTATTGTACCAAATTGATCACAAAATATCACATATAAATCGTTTCTTTTTTGCTCGCATTTCGTTAAAAAATAGAACCGTAGCTATGGCTATGCTTATATTTTTTGCCTAATTCAAACAAAAAATAATTCAAGTTCTTTATGTCATATTTTATAATCAAATTGGTATTACTGGAAGCTAATAAAGATATTTTTTTCATTTTCTAAAAAAAAAGGCAAAAATTACTTTTTGCCTTTTTTTAGAAAAATCATCCTCAGAACACATACATCATTTGTCGATCCCTAGTTATAGCGTTAAAGCCTTTTCTACGTCCTGAAACTCCTCCATCTTCCAACTTACATGCTACTATTCCTTCACAATTTTCTTGGTAACGCTACCTTTTCCTGTGATTATTTGTAACAAATAGATGCCCTTTCCCAGCGATGGAATAGCCACGGAATGATCCCCTTTGCCCGCCTTCAGCTTTCCTCTTTTCAAGACTTTTCCATCCATGCCTGACAAGGTGTAGCGGGCAGTTCCTTCCACACCGCTGATGTGCAACACTGCGCCTGCTGGGTTAGGATATACCGAAATCCCTGTGAACGCTTCAAGTCCTAAGGGTTCATCCTCATCCGTCACCGTGATGGTCAGCATGGCCGTGCCACTTAAAGGGGTGCTTCCGCCGTCTGTAACCGTCACCTCAAGCGAATAGGAGGCGGTGGTTTCATAATCCAACGCACCAGAAACTGTAAGCTCTCCTGTGGTTTCGTTCATAGCAAATACATCCCCCGTGTTACCGCCTGTGATCGCATAGGTTAACACATTATTGGGTGAGGTTTGGTCTTCGTCTGTGCCTACCACGCTACCGACTACGGTGCCGTTTGCGCCATGTTCTGCTACGCTAAATGCATCATCGCTCACAGTGGGTGCTTCGTTTTCATCCGTCACCGTGATGGTCAGCGTTGCCCTACCACTTAAAGGGGTGCTTCCGCCGTCTGTAACCGTCACCTCAAGCGAATAGGAGGCGGTGGTTTCATAATCCAACGCACCAGAAACTGTAAGCTCTCCTGTGGTTTCGTTCATAGCAAATACATCCCCTATGTTACCGTCTGTGATGGCATAGGTTAACACATTATTGGGCGAGGTTTGGTCTGGGTCTGTGCCTACCGCGCTACCGACTACTGTTCCGTTTGCACTAGTTTCTACTACACTAAATGTAGCATCGGTGGCAGTGGGGGCTTCGTTTTCATCCGTCACCGTGATGGTGAGCGTTGCCGTACCACTTAGAGGAGTGCTTCCGCCGTCTGTAACGGTCACCTCAAGCGAATAGGAGGCGGTGGTTGCATAATCCAACACACCAGCAACGGTGATCTCTCCTGTGGTTTCGTTGATAGCAAATGCATCTCCCGTGTTACCGCCTGTGATCGCATAGGTTAACACATTATTGGGTGAGGTTTGGTCTGGGTCTGTGCCTACCACGCTACCGACTACGATTCCTGTTGCACTATTTTCTGCTACCACAAATGTAGTATCGCTCACGGTTGGGGCGTCGTTTACATCCGTCACCATGATGGTGAGCGTTGCCACGCCACGTAGGGAGGGGCTTCCGCCGTCTGCAACGGTCACCACGAGCGAATAGGAGGCAGTGATTGCATAATCCAACGCACCAGCAACGGTAATCGCGCCTGTGGCTTCGTCGATAGCAAATGCATCCCCCGTGTTACCGCCTGTGATCGCATAGGTTAACTCATTATTGGGTGAGGTTTGGTCTGGGTCTGTTGCTGTCACTGTGCCGACTTCTGTTCCGCTTGCAGTAGTTTCGACTACGCTAAATGTAGTATCGCTCGCAGTTGGGGCTTCGTTTTCATCCGTCACTGTGATGGTGAGCGTTGCCGTACCACTTAGGGGAGTACTTCCGCCGTCTGTAACGGTCACCTCAAGCGAATAGGATGCAGTGGTTTCGAAATCCAGCGTAGCAGCAACGGTCATCTCTCCTGTGGTGGAGTTGATAGCAAATGCATCCCCTGTGTTACCGTCTGTGATGGCGTAGGTTAATGCATTATTGGGCGAGGTTTGGTCTTCGTCTGTACCTACCACTACGCCGACTACTGCTCCTGTTGCACTATTTTCTGCTGGGCTAAAGGTAGCATCGGTGGCAGTGGGTGCCTCGTTTACATCCGTCACCGTGATGGTGAGCGTCTGCATAGCAGTCATTGGAGGGGTCTGTCCGTCTGTGGCAGTGACGATGACTTCATAGTCATTGTCCCCTCCTGTATTTGACGGGTTCTCATAGTCTGGTGCCGTCGTGAGCGTCAGTACGCCTGCGGGAGTGATGGAAAATTTAAACTCATCCGCTCCTCCCGTCAGCGTGTAACTTACCGTCTGTCCCGCATCGGCATCCATGGCGGTAACCGTAGTTACTGCCGTCATTCCTTCCGCTACATCCTCCGTCGCGCTACTAGTGAAATCAGGCGCATTATCATTCTCATCCGTCACCGTGATGGTAAGCGTCTGCACAGCAGTCATTGGAGAGGTCTGCCCGTCCGAGGCAGTGACGATGACTTCATATAGGTTGTCCGTTCCCACATCTGCTGGAAGCTCATAGTCTGGTGCGTTAGTGAACGTCAATTCGCCTGCCATAGTGATGGAAAACAGACCCCTATCCGCTCCACCCGTCAGCGTGTAACTTACCGTCTGTCCCGCATCTAAATCCGTGGCGGTAACCGTAGTTACTGCCGTCGTTCCTTCCGCTACATCCTTAATAACTTCACTTGTGAAAACAGGCGCGTTATCATTCTCATCCGTCACCATGATGGTAAGCGTCTGCGTAGCAGTCATTATTGGAGGGGTCTGCCCGTCTGTGGCAGTGACGATGACTTCATATTCATTGTCCCTTCCTATATCCGTAGGCGATTCATAGTCTGGTGCGGTATTAAACGTCAATTCGCCTGCGGGAGTGAGGGAAAACTTAGAATCATCCACTCCGCCCGTCAGCGTGAAACTTACCGTCTGTCCCGCATCTGCATCCGTGGCGGTAACCGTAGTTACTGCCGTAGTGGCGTTTTCTGCATAAGGTACTGTGGCGGTAGGTCCACTTGTGAAAACAGGGGGGTTATCATTCACAGCCGTCACCGTGATGGTAAGCGTCTGCGTAGTGGTCATCGAACCCATCAAGCCCGAGGGGGGGGGGAGTGGGAGAGTAGCGTCGTCTGTGGCAGTCACGATGATGTCGTACATATTATCCGTTCCCGCATCTGTAGGCACTTCAAAATCTGGTGCCGTATTGAACGTCAATTCACCTGTTGAAGAAAGGGAAAACAGACTCATATCCGCTCCGCCCGTCAGCGTGAAACTTACCGTCTGTCCCGCATCGGCATCTGCATCCGTGGCGGTAACCGTAGTTACTGTCGTCATACCTTCCGCTACATCCGCAGTCGTACTACTGGTGAAAACAGGAGCGTTATCATTCGCATCCGTCACCGTGATGGTAAACGTCTGCGTAGTGGTCAACGGAGTGGGCGACTGACCGTCTGTGGCGGTGACGGTGACCGTGTATATATTCGATCTCGCCACACTGCCTGGCATTTCATGATCCGGTGCCATTTTAAACGTCAATTCGCCTGCCATAGTGATGGAAAACTTAGAGGCATCCGCTCCCATCAGCGTGGGGAGGAACGTAATCACTGTTTGTCCCACATTTGCATCCCTAGCGGTAACCGTGGTCACGGTCGTCGTACCTTCCAACACCGTTACGCTCGCGTTGCTGGTGAAAACAGGCACCCTATCATCCTCATCCGTCACCGTGATGGTGAGCGTTGCCGTGCTACTTAGGGAGGGACTCCCTCCGTCTGTAACGGTCACCACGAGCGAATAGGGTGAGGGTGCGGGTGTGGTGGTGGTTTCAAAATCCAACGCACCCAAAACGGTAATCGCTCCTGTGCTGGAGTTGATAGCAAATGCATCCCCCGTGTTACCACTTGCAATGGCATAGGTTAATCTACCATTGCTCAGGGAAGCGAGGTCTGGGTCTGTTGCTATCACGCTACCGACTACCGTTCCTTCTGCACTATTTTCTGCTACGCTAAATGCATCATTGCTAGCAGTGGGTGCTTCGTTTACATCCGTCACCGTGATAGTGAGCATTGCCATATCACTTAGGGGGGAGGGGCTTCCGCCGTCTGTAACCGTCACCTCGAGCGAATAGGAAGCGGTGGCTTCAAAATCCAACGCACTAGCAACGGTAATCGCTCCTGTGGTGGAGTTGATAGCAAAAACACCCCCCGTGTTACCACTTGCAATGGCATAGGTTAATGTACCATTGCTCAGGGAAGCGAGGTCTGGGTCTGTTGCTCTCACTGTGCCGACTTCTGTTCCGACTTCTGTTCCGCTTGCACTAGTTTCTGCTACCATAAATGGAGCATCGCTGGCAGTGGGTGCTTCGTTTACATCCGTCACCGTGACAGTGATCGTTGCCGTGCCACTTAGGGAGGGGCTTCCTCCGTCTGCAACGGTCACCTCGAGCGAATAGGGTGAGGGTGAGGGGTTGCTTTCAAAATCCAACGCATTAGCAACGGTAATCGCTCCTGTGGTGGAGTTGATAGCAAATACATCCCCCGCGTTACCGTCTGTGATGGCATAGGTTAATAGATTATTGGGCGAGGCGTTGTCTTGGTCTGTGCCTACCACGCTACCGACTGCTGTTCCGGTTGCACTATTTTCTGCTACCATAAATGGAGCAGTGCTGGCAGTGGGTGCGTCGTTTTCATCCGTCACCGTGATGGTGATCGTTGCCATATCACTTAGGGGGGAGGGGCTTCCGCCGTCTGTAACGGTCACTTCGAGCGAATAGGATGGAGTGGTTTCATAATCCAACACACCAGCAACGGTAATCTCTCCTGTAGTTTCGTTGATAGCAAAAACACTACCTGTATCACCGCCTGTGATGGCATAGGTTAATGCATTATTGGGCGAGGTTTGGTCTGGATCTGCGCCTGCCACGCTACCGACTACTGTTCCGTTTGCACTATTTTCTGCTGGGCTAAAGGTAGCATCGGTGGCAGTGGGTGCATCGTTTTCATCCGTCACCGTAATGGTGATCGTTGCCGTGCTACTTAGGGAGGGGCTTCCGCCGTCTTTAACGGTCACCACGAGCGAATAGGAGGCGGTGGTTTCATAATCCAACGCACCAGAAACGGTGATCTCTCCTGTGGTTTCGTTGATAGCAAATACATCCCCCGTGTTACCGCCTGTGCCCGTGTTACCGCCTGTGATGGCATAGGTTAATGTATTCTCGGGCGAGGTTTGGTCTGGATCTGTGCCTGCCACGCTGCCGACTGCTGTTCCGTTTGCAGCATGTTCTGCTACGCTAAATGGAGTACTGGTGACAGGGACAGGGGCAGTGGGTGCTTCGTTCACATCCTCCACCGTAATGGTGATCGTTGCCGTGCCACTTAAAGGGGTGCTTCCTCCGTCTGTAACGGTCACCTCGAGCGTATACTCGTCGGTGGTTTCAAAATCCAACGCACCAGCAACTGTAATATCTCCTGTGGTGGAGTGGATAGCAAATACATCCCCCGTGTTACCGTCTGTGATACCATAGGTTAATATATTGTTGGGCGAGGTTGTGCGTGGGTCGTCTTGGTCTGCGCCTACCACTGTACCGACTTCTGTTCCGGTTGCACTATTTTCTGCTACCTCAAATGTAGCAACGCTGGCAGTGGGGGCTTCGTTGACATCCGTCACCGTAATGGTGATCGTTGCCGTGCCACTTAGGGAAGGACTTCCTCCGTCTGTAACGGTCACCTCGAGCGTATACTCGTCGGTGGTTTCAAAATCCAACGCACCAGCAACTGTAATATCTCCTGTGGTGGAGTGGATAGCAAATACATCCCCCGTGTTACCGTCTGTGATGGCATAGGTTAATGTATTGTTGGGCGAGGTTGTGCGTGGGTCGTCTTGGTCTGCGCCTACCACTGTACCGACTTCTGTTCCGGTTGCACTATTTTCTGCTACCTCAAATGTAGCAACGCTGGCAGTGGGGGCTTCGTTGACATCCGTCACCGTGATGGTGATCGTTCCCGTGTCACTTAGACCTCCTCCGTCTGTAACGGTCACCTCGAGCGAATAGGATGGGGTGGTTTCATAATCCAACACACCAACGACTGTAACCACTCCAGTTCTTGAGTTGATATCAAAAACACCTTCTGCATTACCGCTTGTGATGACATAGGTTAATGTTTTATTGGGCGAGGTTTGGTCCGGGTCTGTTGCTATCACTGTGCCGACTGCTGTTCCGTTTGTACTATTTTCTGCTACGCTAAATGGAGCATCGCTGGCAGTTGGGGCTTCGTTTACATCTTCTACAGAAATGGTGAATGTTTTAAAGAACAAGAGCTTTCTTGCGCTGTCGCGTACGTGCACTTTTATTCGGTAGGTAGCTTTTGTTTCATAGTCGGCGGGAGCGTTAAGTTTTAGTGTATTACCTTCAATAGTAAAACTATTCAGATCACTAATATCATTGGGTGGACTTCCGGTTGCCGTATTATAGAGGTAGCTAGTAGCAGCTCCACCATTTGTGGATAGCGTACCCACCACGGCATTAGGGACACCATTTTCTGCAATGCTGGAGGAAGAAAGAAATACTTTTGTGGCTATATCACCAGGCTGTCCTCGTCCGCCATCAGTGATAGTCCAGTTATCTCCACCATTTGCTACAGTATTCGTCATATTTGCCCTGGCGGTGTGCGCTGCATCTGAGCTATATTTAGTAGAATCTCCCCCGTGGAACACGACTCCCTTTTGAAGGTCTTGTCCATTCCAACCCACCAAAAGTGCATCGTAGTTTGCAGGGGAAAGTGCAACAACAGTAGCAACAGTAGCACCAGAAAACATATATTGCATAGTCGTCACCGCTCTCACATCCCACCTGCCTATGTTCTGATCAAAGGAACGGGCACTAGCGAACATATTTAGCATAGTCGTCACCGCTGCGGTAGTCCACCCGCCTATGTCTTGGTTAAAGGCATGGGCTCCTGCGAACATACCAGACATATTCGTCACCGCTGCGGTAGTCCACCCGCCTATATCGCCGTTAAAGGCACGGGCTCCTTGGAACATATAAGACATATCCGTCACCTGTTCGGTATTCCACCCGCCTATGTTCTGGTTAAAGGAAGTGGCTTGATGGAACATCCCTCCCATAATCCTCACGGAGTTGGTACTCCACCCACCTATGTCGCCGTTAAAGAGAGTGGCTCCAGCGAACATAGCACCCATATCCCTCACCTCACTCATGTCAGGTGTACCTGCGGTTGAATCCATTTTCAGGTTATACGCTTCCTTAAAAGCTCCTCTCATATTTTTATTCCAAAGAGAGGTACCCCACTGTTCTATGGAGGTATATTTTGCCTTGTCTGCCTGATTATTGATATGGACATCATTCAGGTTTCTAAATCTGATGGTGTGTACTCCTGCTGTAGCGAAGGTATGGGGAGCATTTCCTGTTGTGACCTGCTCAAAACCGCCACCTTCTCCCCAGTTCACCATATAATCCATATCTTGGCTATAAAAAGTAAAGGACTTATCGGCGGGGTTAGTACCAGCGGTGGTTGTTATCTTCAGCACAAAGTGGTCCGTTGCAGAAGTCTGCGCCTGCACAGTGGCAGGCATAACCGCAAGCAAGACGGCAGAAGCTAGGGCAAGGAAAGACCTAACTCTGCCAAAATGGCAGGGACGGTGGAGGCAATTTTTAACTGCGTCTACAACTGCCGTTTTGGAAGAAAAAAGTCTATTTTTCATGTCTGAATCAGACATTTTAGTGAGAAACGTAATATCATTCATAGTATGGTAGATTTAATGGTTGATGAAATTATAGTCCCCCTTGTGGAAACCAGCCCAGAGCTTATCAGACAAATAGGAACAACTAGAAGAAATACATAACTCCCCCTTGTAGCTCGCCAGATTTGGAAAATCAGACCAAAAACAATCTGTCAGGGATGCGCCCTCATTCATTCTTTTCATTTTCTTTTTCATGGCTTTATAGTCTTATACTTTAATCTTTTCGGTTTCTTCAATCAGTATCTCCTTTGCCCGTTCTCTGATCTTCCTAGCTAAATAGCTGTTAGTATTTCCTTTCAAGGCTTCTATCACCGTTGTATGGCTCGTCTGAAATTCTCTTCGCAGTAGGCTACGACCTGCACGTCCTAAGTCTATATTCATGTTTCCTTATATTTGTCAAGTTTCCTTATATTTGTCAAGTGACATACAGTGTCAAGTGACATACAAATAGAGTTGAAAATTTTCAACTACACAAATAAAAGATTGATAATTTTCGATACTTTTTTTATATGATAGGGCATCAGATATCACAATTATGTGAAGATCAGGGTATTAAAGTCACAAATTTAGAATATCTAATTGGGGCTAGTAAAGGTGTTTTGAGCCGTTCTATCAGTAATAAAACTGATATTCAGAGCAAATGGGTAGCAAAAATAATTGAAAATTATCCCCAATATAACCCCACTTGGCTCCTCACTGGCAGGGGGGATATGCGAGTAAAAGGGGAACCCGCCACCACCGCACCTATAGGAGTGGCAGAAGAACCCCAAGCGAAATATGCCCGTTTAGCCCCTACAGTAATAGGAATCAATCCCGAAGCCTCAAAAACCAACACCCTAATAGCCGATGTGAAAGCCTCAGCAGGCTTGGGAAATATCGAAGAAAGTCACCAAGCATTGGAAAACCTCCCCGCCATACACCTCCCAAATGCCCCGTTAGGGCTAAATATCGCCTTCCAGATAAAAGGAGATAGCATGTCTCCTACCATACGTAATATGGATTTTGTCGTGGGGAATCAAATTACAGACCTTGCCGACATACGTGATGGGCACACCTATGTAATAGTAGATGAATCTCAGGGCGTAATGTGCAAGCGTCTGTACAGACGAAATTCCTGCTGGAGTATCGTATCAGATAATTCATCCATATACCCGCCATACGATAGATCAGACAACAAAATACTAGCTTTTTTTCATGCTTTCTGCCGTTGGTCCTCCGACTTTCAAAACCAGCACGCCAACACGAGGGCAGACATTCAAGAGATGAAAAAAGACATAGAAGTGATAAAAGGAAAAATCAAATGAAAAGGAGAAACCCGTATTACGATTGCTGAATTTAAGATTTTTATGATCCGCTATTTAAATATTCCTTACATTCAACTAAATTAAATGCAAGTTTTAGATTTGAGTTTTTATCACTATTACAAAACGATTCTATCCCGTTAATATGGGAGCTTCCTCTGGCAAATTCATTCGTATCATGATGTACGCTGTAATACTTTTTGTAACCAAAATCTACTAAGCCGTTATATCCGCTCCAACCATCGGAATTGATCATACTGTCCCAACCTGTTCTCTTTGAGTCGCTGACAAATCAGCACAGAAATACTTCAAAACTTCTCTAGATTTTTTCCTTAATTCGGAAACGCTCGGAATACCTGTTTTTCCTTGTTATAACTAGTTAAGGCTCTTATAGAATCTTGTTTTAGTCCTTTATACCAATTTGATTATAAAATATGACATAAATAAATGATATTATTTTTTGTTTGGATTAGGAAAAAAACACAAGCATAGCTATAGTTATGCTTATATTTTTAACGAAATGCGAGCAAAAAAGAAACAATTTATAGGTGATATTTTGTGGTCAATTTGGTATAAAAGATCATTCATGAGACTGAAAAAGGTCATTTTTATCTTCCTTCTTCGACGATCACAAAGGCTATCGGCTAGGGCGTGTTGTTTGCGTATGGTGCTAAGACAGAAAAATTCTACAAATAAATCTGCTTGATAGTACTGATAATGAACACCCCCCTATTATAACGGTCTTGATTTGGAGTTATTTTGACGTACGATAAAGGGACGAGGTTGATCATCAGAACTTTCAACAAGGATGGGAAACGACTCAGTTTAACAATTCTTAACACCGAAAATCTTCTCTTTTTTCCATACTTCAAGTCATTTTTCGCAACTTGCGCGCATTTCATACTTTTGCAACTTTAAATCTTAAAAATTGATGGAAACGCAAGCGATTGATAAAGACCTTCAAAAAGCGCACCAAGAGAAAATTAGCCAAGTCGTTTCAGAAGTAAGCAAAGTGGTGGTTGGTCAGGAGTATATGATTACCCGATTGCTGACTGGGCTTTTTACACAAGGGCATATTCTTCTCGAAGGAGTACCAGGCATTGCCAAAACCCTTACCGTCAACACACTTGCGGACGTACTTCATCTTGATTTTCAGAGAATTCAATTTACGCCTGACCTCCTACCCGCTGATTTGGTAGGTACCATGATTTATAACCAGCAAAAAGCTGAATTTGAAGTAAAGAAGGGTCCAATCTTCGCTAACCTTATTTTGGCGGACGAAATAAACAGGTCACCAGCCAAGGTGCAATCGGCACTTTTAGAAGCTATGCAGGAAAAAACCGTATCCATAGGCGAGGCTACCTACAAGCTGGACCGTCCTTTTTTGGTAATGGCTACTCAAAATCCAATAGACCAAGAAGGAACTTATCCATTACCTGAAGCACAGGTAGATCGATTTATGCTAAAAGTGCATGTAGGCTATCTGGATAAAGAAAATGAAATGAAGGTGATGAGGAGGATAGCGGATCTTTCCTTCAGTCCACAGCCTCAAACAGTACTGACAAAAGAAGATATATTTTCCATCAGAAATGAGATTAATCAGGTAACAGTTTCAGAATCGATTGAGAAATACATCATTGAACTTGTTTTTGCTACACGAAACCCCAAAGAGTACAAATTGGATCATGAAGCACAGTACATCCAATTCGGAGCTTCTCCACGAGCTTCTATCAATCTCAACTTGGCCTCGAAGGCTATTGCGTTCTTCCATCAGAGAGACTATGTCCTCCCCGAGGATGTAAAAGAGATTGCTTTAGATGTGATGAATCACAGAATTCTTCTTAATTATGAAGCTGAGGCTGATGGCGTTTCCACAATGGACATTATTCAATCCATTTTATCAAAGGTTCAAATCAGTAAATAGAGTACTTAAAAGAACTTTTCCCACTCGCTCTTTACAATTACTTAACATTAGTAACAGGGCAGTGACATTATTTCTTTGAGTTTAACAGTATAATAATACGATCTTAGATGTCGGTTAACAGACGTCATTCACATTTGCATCAGAAACAAACCTAAATCGCAAACAAAGAATGAAAAACCTATCCAACATCTTAATTATCTTGGTAACATTTTTTATCGTTTCATGTGGAAGCGATGATTTATTTGTTGTTCTTCCGAACTCTGATACAATTTCTGGTACTCACATGGTTCATACCGGAATTATTTCAACCAATGAAACTTGGTATGCTAATGAGATTCATGTTTTAGGTGACAAAGTGGTGATTGATAATGGTGTTTTACTGACTATAGAACCAGGGACAATAGTTAAAGGTGTAGAGGGAGAAGGTTCATTGGCCTCCGCTTTGATTGTTGCAAGGGGCGGAAGGTTAGTCGCGGAAGGAACCTCAACAAACCCAATCATTTTTACTTCCATATTAGATGATATTGACCTTGGTCAAAAATCAGGCTCGAATCTTAATGAGACCGATAACGGACTTTGGGGGGGATTAATACTATTAGGCAATGCGCCCATATCTGCCGATGCAGCTGAAGTACAGGTTGAAGGTATTCCTGCAGACGAAACATATGGACTTTACGGTGGAAATGATGCAACTGATAATTCAGGAACTATTAGGTATATCTCCGTTCGTCATGGAGGGACGCTTATTGGTGAAGGAAATGAAATTAATGGGATCACATTGGGAGGAGTAGGTAGTGGAACAATCATTGAATATATAGAAGTTGTGGGTAATAAAGACGATGGAGTGGAATGGTTTGGAGGAACTGTAAATGTTTCCAATGTTCTTGTATGGGCGGCTGATGATGATGCAATAGATATCGATCAAGCCTACTCTGGAACCATTGATAATGTACTGGTCATTGCATTCAGCGGTACTGATCATGTTTTAGAAATAGATGGACCAGAAGGAACCTTAAATGGGAGTTTCACTCTTTCTAATGCAACATTAATGGGAGCTGATGATGAAATTGCGGACTTCAGAGATGGGGCATCTGGAACGCTAAATAATGTTTATATCGCTACATTCGTAAGCCCATCCTCAGATTTCGATGAAAATAATGAGGGAGAAGGAGATGTTGAATTTGATGATGATGAGACATCGGCTAATTACGCATTTGGTGTACTGGATTTCAACACTTGGGAAATTAACCTAGCGACAGGCACAACTCTTGAAGACGTGTTCACTGATAAAGCAGCTATTCCTACTTCAGGTTTAGAAAGTGACATTGTACATTTTGCTTCTTCTGTTACGACAAACACAAGGTCTGTTGGAGTGGACATGTCACTATTTAGTGGATGGACCCTAGCAGACGAAAAAGGGAAATTAACAGCTATTCAGTAGAGAGAGTAATAACCTTACTTATCAATACTAGCAGGTTTTCTGTGAGTGTTTTCCGGGATCAGAACATGATTAGAAATCAATGAAATTTTTAAAATTACTTTCCCTGTTTTCTTTGCTGATTTCCGGAAATGTTGTTGCTCAAAATGGTACAATTCGTGGTAAAATAATTGACAGTGAAAATGGAGAAGAACTCATTGGGGTTACCGTTTTGGTGAAGGGTACAGCCAGTGGAGCGATTACAGATTTGGACGGTGCTTTCGCAATCTCCATTGCTTCAGGAACGTATGAACTTCAAATTTCTTACGTTTCATTCGAAACAATTTCCATAACAGGAATTGAGGTAAACGACAGAGGGGTTGCTAACATTGAAACTATCAGCTTGAAAGAAGCTGTTTCTGAATTGGAGGAAGTGGTAATTACCGCACAAGCGATCAAACAATCGGAAGCTGCAATTCTTACTGTGAAAAGAAAATCAGCCAGCTTGCTAGATGGAATTTCTTCGCAGAGCTTCCAGCAAACTGGTGATAGCGATGCCGCCTCTGCGGTAAAAAGAATCACTGGAGTATCTATTCAAGATGGAAAATATGTTTATGTAAGAGGTTTAGGAGATAGGTACACAAAATCGATGCTCAATGGTATGGACATACCAGGATTAGATCCTGATAGGAATAATCTTCAGATGGATATTTTTCCAACTAATGTGCTAAGTAACATCATTGTTTATAAATCATTCACACCAGCTATTCCAGCTGATTTTACTGGAGGTGTTGTCAACATAGAGACAAAAGATTTTCCCGAAGAGAAAACGTTCAACATTTCAGCAAGTGTTGGATTTAATCCTGATATGCACTTCAACAGTGACTACCTAACCTATGAAGGAGGAGCTACAGATTGGCTGGGGTACGATGATGGATCCAGAAGTCTTAACATTCATCCGCTGGTTGAAGTTCCTCATCCTGTGTTAAATGATCCTTTGACCACTGCCGTTGCAAGAGCATTTGATAACACAACGGCTGCCGAAAAGCAAACAAGTACTCCTGATTTATCCTTAAGTAGTAGCTTTGGGAATCAATTTAATTTTAAAGGATTAGCAGTAGGCTACAATGCCACTATTTCCTATAGAAAAAACACCACTTTCTACGATAGAGTTGAAAATAACTCGTTCGTAAAACCAGATTTGAGAAATGAATTTGAATTGCTTCTGAATAGACCTCAAAATGGAAGTCAATCCGCTGATAGTAGATTGGCAAGTGGCATGTTTGGAGGAGCTGTGAAAACGGCAGGTTCAAAGTTCAAAGTGAATTTTCTTAAAATTCAAAATGGAGAGTCTAGAGCAGGAATTTTTAATGTTGGTTCTCGAATCTCTGGGTCATGGGATGGGATTAAGCATAACTTAGAGTATACAGAAAGATCATTGACCAATTTGCTTGTTGGTGGAGAACACTCTTTAAATGAAAATTCATGGAATTTAAAATGGAACGTTTCACCAACCTGGTCCATTATTGAAGACAAAGATATTAGAAATACCCCTTTTAGAACAGATGGAGGAGGGTTTAACATCGAGCCGAGCGAATCAGGTGACCCTACTAGGATATGGAGAGGTCTTGACGAATTCAACATCGCGGGGGGGTTGGATGTGACAAAAAGAATTGATTGGCTTAATAAAGATAGCAAACTAAAATTTGGGACCTACATTACCTCAAAAGAACGAGATTTTCAGATTTTTAATTATCGTCTGGTACTCCGTGATCCAAATGGAAATATTCAATTGACAGGAGATCCTAATCAATTACTTTCGGAAGAAAATATTTGGACAGTGGAGTCTGATCAGGGATTTTATATTTTTGGAAACTTCGAAGTTTCAAATAAATTCCACTCAAGACAAACAAATTTTGCGACCTATGTTCAGTCTGAGATAAATGTCAGCAAAAAGTCAAAAGCAATTGTTGGAGTTAGGGCAGAAGATTACAGACAATTTTATACAGGTGTAGATCAATCGGGAAGCTCATTGAACGATGAAGAAATCATAGGCTCTCTTAATTTTTTTCCGAGCTTAAACTGGAGGTACAGCACTAATGAAAAGACCAATATCCGAGCGTCTTATTCAAGAACTATTACACGACCATCTTTCAAGGAAGCCTCCATCTCACAAATCTTTGATCCATTAACTGGGCGAACTTTTATAGGAGGATTAAGACTCTTTGTGGTGTCAGGCGATACTATTTGGGATGGGGGTATCACAGAAACAGACATTGACAATTTTGATATTCGGTATGAAACATTTCAACGTGGCGGGCAAATAGTTTCATTGAGTTTCTTTTACAAAAAATTCGAGAACCCTCTCGAACTGGTAGTATTTAGCGGATCGGCACCAGATAATTTCCAGCCTAGAAACTTAGGGGATGCTAGCGTTTATGGTGTTGAATTTGAGATCAGAAAAAACTTGGGGGTTGTCTCTTCTAGCCTAAGTGATTTTATGCTCAGCCTGAATACTTCATTAATTAAATCAGCGTTGGAAATGGATAAAAGTGAAGGTGGGGAGTATGAATCTAGGTTGAACAATCTTAGAGATGGAGAAACGATAAAGGATACCCGACAGATGCAGGGACAAGCACCTTACTTAATTAATGCAGGGCTCAGTTATTCTCCGTTAGATGCACATTGGGATGCAGGACTGTTTTATAATGTACAAGGTAGAAGCATCTCGATTGTTGGTATCGGGGCAACTGCAGATGTCTATGATGTTCCTTTTCATAGTTTGAACTTGAGTGTGAAAAGAGATTTCGGGAAAGAAAAAAATCATCAACTCACCTTTCAGGTATCCAACTTATTGGATTCAGAAAGAACAAAAGAATATGAATCATTCAATGCATCCAATCAAACATTCTCACTGTTAAATCTGGGCAGAACATTCACTATCAAATACAATATGAGTTTATTCGCAGACTAAGATTACGCTCCCCCCCTCTACCAGAGAGGAGTCACTTTTCGTCTACCTTTCGAATTTCTTTCTTCAATAATTCCATTTCTTCTTTTTTAGCATTCAAATGATCCAGCAACCTTTCTTTGTCTTGATTGGAAGAAGTGGAAACATATTTATTGCCTAACTTCTCTGCCTCCAGCTCTTTAATCTTGAGCTCCCCGAGATAATATTGGATGTAAACTCCTTTTTTAAAATCCTGAATGAGCTCCTCTACCTGCATTTTATATCTGGCATCTTCCAATCCCACTTTGAATAGAATGGTCCCATGTTTCTGACTAGTCTCTGAATAAATCACCAAATCTATGTTTCCATCCGTAGTTTCCGCTGGAATTTTCACTTCGTAATACGTACGCATATCCAGTGGGT
Source organism: Ekhidna sp. (assembly GCA_965261215.1). GTDB lineage: Bacteria > Bacteroidota > Bacteroidia > Cytophagales > Cyclobacteriaceae > Ekhidna. The sequence continues at coordinate 3,360,430 of CBDHDT010000193.1, read as the reverse complement.
TGCCAAACTGCTTAGCATATCTCCACCACCCTTTTCTCACTTCTTCATTACTGAAGTCAAAAGTAGTTTGATAACCTGATAGTGTTTTTCCAGCTAGGTTCAGACTTATTTCTTCTCGTTCCAAGTTGAATTTTTTTTGCGCACTTAGACCAAGACTTCCAAACAAAATCAGAGTGGCTATTGTATTTTTATATATCCTTTTTCTCATGATCACTCCTTCGACAAAATTACCTCCTCAAAACCAAACAGCTCTGATTACTGGAGGCACTTTGGTAGGAATAAGACTAAATGAGTTGCTTTCTAAACATGGTTATGAAGTCATTTATCCTTCTGGGTATCCAACCCAGGAATCCTATCGATCATTTTATTGGAATCCAAAGAAAAATGAGGATAGACTCGGACGCAATCAAAGATACTGATGCTATTGTTCACCTAGCAGACACCGATGTTGCACTTGCAAGCAAACGTTGGACAAGTAAATGGAAGGAAAGGAGATGGATTCTTGGAAAATACCACTAGGGATTGGAAAGAAAAAGTAAAAAAATGACGACCTACAAATCAACAATATTATTAGGTTGACCTTATGGAGTGTTGCAGTTATGGGGTGAATTCAAGATCATCTTGATGTGACTAAAATCATATTTAGAATCATTCTAAATAATTTGCACTTTCAAAAAGTACTTAGTAACCTTGCGCTCTTATTTGTAATAATTCTAAATAATGAACGCAAAGAGCGTTGTTCTATTTTTTTCATTGCTTGTAAATGCGCTAGGCTATGCTCTGGCACAGGGTAATGCTGGTATTTACGGAATTATAACGGATATGGAGCAACAGCCAATAATTGGTGCTACTGTTTTCATAGAAGAGTTAAATCGAGGTGGCGTTTCTGATATTAATGGAAAGTTTAGTATCCTGAATGTTCCCTACGATGGTTACACAATTACCATCAATTCGGTAGGCTATAAAAAAATGACTGAGCAAATAGTGTTTAAGTCATCGATTGATTTTGGTTTTCAGATGGACGAAGACGTTCAACAGTTAGAAAATGTTGTTATTCAATCTAATGAAGAGTCAAATTTAATAAAATTATCTGGTTTTAATGTCAATGTAATAGGTGTTGAGGCATATCAAGATCTTAATTTGGATATCAATCAAATACTTCAAGTGTCCTCTGGAGTAAACGTGAGAGAATCTGGAGGACTAGGATCGAATTTTGATTTATCTCTCAATGGATTGTCAGGAAATCAAATACGGTATTTTATTGATGGAATTCCGATGGAAAACTTTGGTTCAGCTATGACACTGAACAATTTTCCATCCAACATGATTAGGAGTATTGAAGTTTACAAAGGTGTTGTGCCTATCTCCCTAGCTTCTGATGCTCTGGGCGGTTCTATAAATGTTAATACACCTTCAGCAGAGGAAAGTTTTTTAGATGCCTCTTACTCTTTTGGTGCGTTTAATACACATAGGGCATCGGTGTTCGGACAGCACGCAACACCCAATGGATTATTTTTTCGGGTTACGTCATTTTTTAATCACTCTGACAATAATTACTGGATGAATCATGCACCAGTGACAGACGATTTTGGCAATATTCTTGGTGAAGTAAGGACGAGACGTTTTCACAATGAGTATACCTCAGGATTGTTAAATGTAAAGGCTGGCTTAATCGAAAAGAAATTTGCAGATGAACTTTCCTTTAGTTTCTCTTATGCCAAAAACTCAAATAACATTCAGCATCCTGAAGTATCCATCAACAGAGTTTTTGGAGGGTTGAACACTATTTCTGGCACTTATCTCGGAAATTGCAACTACGAAAAAGAGTGGGACAGATTAAAAATTTCTGCAAATGGTTTGATAGGTCAATCAATAGAAACAGTATACGATACGCTGTCTAGAAGACATAATTGGCAACAAGAATACACCGAACTATCAAATAGCACATCCGTGAGTCCTGGGGAATTTTATGATCAAAAGTCAATATTCAGAATCACTGATGACATGCTAAGAGGGAATATAAATCTTGCATACCCCTTAGTCGATCGCCATACTTTAAACGCCAATTTGTCTCACAATGAAATGAGAAGAAAAGGGGAGGATGACATCAATTTGAACAATCATTCTTTTTCAAATCCTAATAACACGACAAAGAACATTTTTGGACTGTCGTACAATTATGTGTCTAAAAACGATAAACTTAAAACTTCAGCATTTGGCAAGCAATATTGGTACGTTGCTGAAATCAATGCAGAAGAATATGTGAATGATTCCTATCAAAATGTAAGGAATACAGCGTCGTTTACAAATTTGGGATATGGGTTAACAGCAAGTTATTCACTAAGCCAGTCATGGTTGGTAAAAGCATCCTATGAAAAAGCGTATAGGTTGCCCAATCCTGATGAAATATTAGGAGATGGTATTTTCATAGACCCCAGTCCAAATCTCACCGCTGAAAGTAGTTACAATATAAATCTAGGAACTTCCTATAAGAAGCATTTTGATAATTCAAGTTTTAAATCTGAGACCAATTTGTTTTTCCGCCCTGCTGAAAATTTCATAAGGCTTGTCAATGAACGAGGGATCTTTGGGAAGTACCACAATGTATCAAATGTCAGAATTCTGGGCATTGAATCCTCAAACACACTCAACCTTAACAAAAAGTACGCATTTGGTTTGAATTGGACTTACCAAAATCTAACTGATAGGACCAGGTTTGATGAGGGACTAGAAAACACGAATTATGGACAGAAAGTACCAAACACACCCTATTTCTTTTGGAATTTTAGTGCGGGTTATCATCTAAAATTAAGCGAAAAGAGACAATTATCTTGCTCTTGGTCAACTCGATACATTCATGAATTTTTCCTCTATTGGGCTAACCTTGGTTACGAGGATTCAAAAAATCAGATCTCTACACAATTAACCCATGACCTTGATATTAATTATCCCTTTCAGCAAGGGAAATACAATATATCAGCATCTGCTAAAAACATATTTGATGCAGAAGCCTATGACAATTTTAACATTCAAAAGCCTGGGAGGGCATTTTATCTTAAATTTCGATATTTCATTAGTAAAAATTAAAAAAAATTAAAAAAAACATGAAAAATTATCTTTACACAGGGGCTTTATTTTTAGTAGCACTGATATTAATTACAAGTTGCGATTCTGACCAAGATGTAACTCCTGAATTTAAGGAGGCAATAACCTACGTATTAAAATCTACAGGCGATCAAGAACCTGAATATGTTGTAAGTAGTGAAAGCATCACAGACGGCGTACTATCAGCAGAAGGGGTAGGATTTGAGTCTTTTGATTGGAATTTTTCATACGTAGTGGGCAAAACTTTATTTGTCTTAGGGTATACCAATTTTGAGGCTACAGCCTATCAAGTCAATGATGATGGAAAAGTGGCCGAGGCTGCAAAATTTTTGTTGGAGACCCCATTAGAGATCTTTGGAAATGTTAATGATGAAGTAATGCTCGCCATTGATGCACCTCGTGATGGCTCTCACTCTATACGAAAACTTTATTCTGTTGATGCAGAAACAGGGTTCATTGCCAGTATAACTAATTTAAGTATCTATGATGTAGATACTGGAACTCCAGGAGAAGGTGTTACCGCTTGGCCTACTGCATTGGAAGTAGTTGGTAATCAACTATTCATTCCATTTTATTTAGTAGATGATCAAGGATACTATACCGCACCGACACCTGATAAAGCTTACGTCGCTGTGTATTCCTATCCTAATGTGGAGGATAAACCAATTAAAGTGATTGAGGACACCAGAACAAGTAACATTGGAGCTAATGGCATCAGTACTGGACTTGTTCAAACAGACGGTGGGGATCTATATTCGTTTTCTTGTGGTGCCTATGTGGCGGGTTTTTCTCCTCGTACAACACTTCCATCTGGTATTTTAAAAATACCTAGTGGTGAAACCGAATTTGATGAAAACTATTTCTTCAATGTAGAAGATGCAGAGAATGGCGGAATCATGTTTTGGATGGATCATGTAGGAGGAGAAAAGGTCATTGCCAGATTGCTAACTGAAGATATTGATCCTTCAACTGATACTGAGGGAGCAGGCTATTGGGCTGCCTATAAAAGGTCTTTGTTTAACCAAAAGCTTGTAATTATTGATTTGGCAAATAAAACAGTAACACCTGTTGCTGATGTGCCTCTCCATGCCAAAAGGTACTCGATGCCAGTTTATGTTGAAGATGGAGTAGCTTATGTAAGTGTGGAAACGGCCGATGAAGCCTATGTTTATGCAGTAACCCTAGCTACGGCAACTGCATCCAAAGGTGCGAAGATAGAAGGGAAGACTATCAAAGGGTTTTGCAACCTTTATTAGCATTCAGAAAATTTAGTAAATGACTCCACGGGCATCTAGTGCCTGTGGAATTGTATTTTCTGGCGTTTGACCTAATCATTATGCTTCGAAAAACAATACGTCTCATCCATTTATACCTAGGGTTATTCGCAGGTGTTGTAGTTTTTATTGTTGCTATCACAGGTTGTTGCTGGGTATTTCAGGCTGAAGTAAAATCCATCTTGAATGAAGAAATAGTAGTGCAAAGTTCAGGTGCCGCGATGATATCACCTACTCAAGTCAAGTTAATTGCAAACGCTGAACTTCCCGGTAGACAAATACACGGGGTGCTTTATGAAAATGATGACGAACATCCAATTGAAATTATATTTTATGAAGCAGAACCAGAATTCTATTACTCAATATTTATAGACCCCTATTCAGGCGAGGTTTTGAAGCATGAGGATCATAAACGTGGCTTTTTTGCTTTTGTAATGGATGGACACCAACAACTTTGGTTGCCTCCAACCATAGGCAAGCCGATTGTGGCATATTCTACCTTAGTATTTCTGATCTCTATCATCACAGGAATTATTCTCTGGTGGCCTAAAAACAAAAAGAATAAAAAACAAAGGCTCGCTTTTGATTGGAAAAGGACGACGGGGTGGAAGCGTCGAAATTTCGATTTGCATGCAATCTTAGGGTTCTACAGTTCAATAATCGCATTATTTATTACCGTCACGGGATTGGTGATGGCACTGAACTGGTTTTATTTCTCGTATTATACCGCTATTGGAGGGACAAGTGAAATGAGATTTGTGATACCAAACAATGAAACTGAATTGGTGCAACTACATGCTAACATAGAAGAATCGATTGATGCTCTCCCCACATACCTTAAAGGTAAATTCCCTAATGCCAAAGATTTCGAAATACACTATCCATATGCTGATTCGGCAAGTATTTATGTAGAAATATCCTATGAGGATGGCGTATATTATAACTCTGATTATCGGTTTTATGATCAGCATACGTTGAAGGAAATTGAGACTCCAAGTATCTATGGAAAATACAAATATGCGGACGTGCAAGACAAAATCATGCGAATGAATTATGATATTCATGTGGGTTCCATACTTGGTTTGTCAGGAAAATTATTAACCTTTTTTGCGAGTTTATTAGTCGCTACATTGCCAGTTACTGGTGTGCTTTTATGGAGGGGTCGATCAAAAAGGAGCAAGCAAGTAACTAAGAATAATTCTACCAATACTTCATTGCTTTGAAGTAGGCATTTAATAAATAAAAGATTAGTCTATTTCTGTTTGAATTAGGCAAAAAACATAAGCATAGCCATAGCTACGATTCTATTTTTTAACGAAATGCGAGAAAAAAAGAAACGATTTATATGTGATATTTTGTGATCAATTTGGTATAGGTGGGGGGGCTACATCCCCCTGAAAGAAAAATACCCTTAGTTAATTCAAATAGAGCGTGGGGAAGAAAGGTAAGAAGTTCCCGGAATTGTTTTGACAATCAGATGATCACCCAGATAATTAAAGAACATGCCGACCCTGTAGTCCAACAAAAAAGCGCGATATTTGCTGGCGTGTATAGAGGCGCACTACGGAGACAAGCCGTTAGGTGAGACCACATGGACTGTGAAACATATGCTGCCTTTGAACCCAGAACAGCATTGGCAGGATTGTTTTGGTAGCAACTGGAAACAATGTAACCAGCGACTGGGAAATATGGCATTGAGTACTTCTAAAGAAAACCAAAATATGACGCAAAAGGCGTTCAATGAGAAACAGGAAATGCTGTTACAAACTCCCTGCCATGTCAATAAAAAACATAGCATTGTATAACGAGTGGACCGTGGTAGCAATTGAATCAAGGCAGAATGGGTTAGCAGAGCAGGCAGTCCAATGGTGGAAAATGGATTAAATCCGCTGTAAATGAACGAAAAATTATCCAAAAACTTACCCGCACTCAAAAAAGGTGCTACCCTGTCGCAGGCGAAATCGCTGTTGCGGCTTACCGACAGTGTGCTAGGAGAAAAACATGCGCTGGTGCTTTCGGAGCACTGGCTGGATGAGCTGATTGCCTGGGCAGATGAAAATGGAGTATGCGATGGTGTATGGTATGAAGACCGTGAGATGTGGATTGGCTTACCACGCGACAAGCAGGAAATTCTGTACCTGACGAAATTGAATTTGTGGAGGAATAAATTGACGACATTGCCAGACTCAATCGGTAATTTATCAAACCTGACGACGTTGAGTTTGTGGGATAATGAATTGACGGTATTGCCAGACTCAATCGGTAATTTATCAAACCTGACGGAGTTGAGTTTGTGGGATAATGAATTGACGGTATTGCCAGACTCAATCGGTAGTTTATCAAACCTGACGGAGTTGAGTTTGGGGGATAATGAATTGACGACATTGCCAGACTCAATCGGTAATTTATCAAACCTGACGACGTTGGATTTAGGGTACAATAAATTGACGACATTGCCAGACTCAATCGGTAATTTATCAAGCCTGACGACATTGAAATTGTGGGATAATAAATTGACGGCATGGTCAGAATGGATCGGTAATCTGTCAAACCTGACGGAATTGAGTTTGGGGTCCAATAATTTAAGTGACAATGAATTGACGATATTGCTGGACTCAATCGGTAATTTGTCAAACCTGACGACGTTGAATTTAAGCGACAATAAATTGACGATATTGCTGGACTCAATCGGTAATTTATCAAACCTGACGACGTTGGATTTAGGGTACAATAAATTGACGACATTGCCAGACTCAATCGGTAATTTATCAAACCTGACGACGTTGAGGTTGGGGCATAATAAATTGACGACATTGCCAGACTCAATCGGTAATTTATCAAATCTGACGACGTTGGATTTAGGGTACAATAAATTGACGACATTGCCAGACTCAATCGGTAATTTATCAAACCTGACGACATTGAAGTTAAGGGAAAATAAATTGACAGCATTGCCGGAATCACTCGGACACTTACGGCGTTTGGAAAAAATTCATCTTTATAACAACCCAATTAAAACATTGCCGCCGCCTCTCTCCCATCTGCAGGACATCGTAGATTATGATCGGTGGTGAGGTCTCATTTGATTACACATACTGAACAAATAAGGAGTAACCCATGTCCAACTTGCTCAAACGCCTGGAAATTATTCAATCTGCCATTGACTTAGGCGATGAGGATGTGGTTGCTTTGCAGGCACAGCGACTGCCACCAGAGGCGGAGGAACTGGCGCAATTACTGGGGCGGAAGGAATATGCGACCGTAGCCACATGGATTTCGGAATACAGGCAAAATAATACCATGCTGACCGAATTTACCGACCCGGAGGTGTCCGCCCTGCGTCTGGAGTTGGCATCGTTAGAAAATACGCTGACCACGCTCACCACTACCCGGGCGGAACACGACCGCCTGATTGCCGAATTCAATGCCGCCTACATGCGCGAAGTGGGTCCAGTTCTGGAGAAGGTGCTACAACAGCGTGTCCAGCAGGAGGAGATGCGCACCGCCGGACAGGCGGAGGAGGATGAGAACCTGAAACAGGCGCGCTATGAATACGAAGAATTTCACCACCGGCAACAGACGCAACCCCCAGTTAAGCAGCTGTCCGATGGGGACAAAACTGAACTTAAAAAGCTGTACAAACAGGCGGCATTAAAATGTCATCCTGACCGTCTTTCGGACAAACAGAAAGCGCAGGGCACAGAAAAATTCAAGGAACTGCAAGTAGCCTATAACCAGCAGGACCTTGCGCGTGTGCGGAAAATTCTGGAAGACATAAAGGACGGCGACTGGATGCCCGGATCGGCGACTATCTCCGATAAATCCGTTCTGCGTCGCCGCATTGCCGAACTGCGCGCAACGATTGTCACACTGGAGGCAGAAATTGAGGCTATGCTCGAAGACGAAACATGGTGCCTGATTGAGTCTCTGACTACCGATGGCAATTCGTGGGATGACTATTTTTCCAGTGTGCGGAGCAGGATGGAAAAACAACTGATGGACGAATGACCAATGCCACAGGGAGGGATGCCCAGCAAACAGCCCGAATTAACAACAGGGGTTCTTATACCAATTTGATTATGATTATTCTATTTTTGATTCCATTATTGCTTAGACAGGATGATCATAATACCAATTTGATGATAAAATATTACATAAATAAATTGAATTATTTTTTGTTTGAATTAGGCAAATTTAAGCATAACCATAGCTACGCTTATATTTTTTAACGAAATGTGAGCAAAAAATAAACGATTTATATGTGATATTTTTTAGTCAATTTGGTATAACATACTTAATGAAATTATTTCTTTTTTTCTTTATACTACTTGGCACATTTTCAGTTATAGGTCAGACCAAAACCTATGTAGGAGTTCAGGGAGGGATTCATATTCATTCTGCATTTTTGGATCATACTGCTTTTGGCTTTAATGCACGAACTGGTGTTAGGTCAAGGCTTCATTCTGGGTTACAGATTAAGCATTTTCCTCGGAAAAGGGATGTGGTTTTGAACGCAGGTATTCAAATTGGGTTTACTTATACACAAAAAGGCTGGGTTCAGGTGTTCCGAAATACGGAATTACCTAACTACAGGATCACCATGAACTATTTGGAGATACCCATAGAAGGAGTAGGTTATTTTGGGAAAAAGAACAAATATTTTATAGCAACTGGTGTATATACGGAATTTTTGACAGGTGTCAGGAAAGGGGCAACTCCTGCTGATATTGAAACAGTAGATTTTGTTACATACGAAGCTCAAAGAGATCATGAGATTGGATATGGAGGCAGAGTGAGCGGAGGAGTTTTCAGAGATTTTTCCTTTGGCTCGCTCCATTTTGAGAGTTTTTTCACATACAGTTTTAGTAACTTGATAGACGCTGGCGACCTCACCAATGATCAGCTACCCGACACTTCAAATTTGTGGAATGCTGGAATTTCTGTTGGATACTTTATTTCTTTTGGTCAACTTGACGTAGCGAAATGAAAAAAATCTATTCTTTAAATTATACCGAGATGATGATAAAATGTGGCGTAAATAAATTGGATCACTTTTTGTCTGAATTAGGGAAAAAACACAAGCATACCAGTTAAAAAAAGAAGTCTTTTCATGATCCATTTCTTTCAAAAAAATAACAATGAAATTATTGCAGTTGGGGCTACCAGGCATGTTGAAGGAGTTGATATCGAAAAATTAACTTGGCTGTTTTCAGGAGCTACATTAATCCAAGAACGTCGGATAACAGGAGAGTTTACAGGTCCTAGGAAAGAAATGATCTCTCCATGGAGTACCAATGCAACCGACATCACTCACAACGCAGGAATACACACAATCTGCCGAGTGGAGACATTCATCAAAGAAACAGTCACGAGCGCATTTGACCCGATGCTTCAGCAAAAATACGATGGGCTGGATCAAACGATATTTACATTGGATCATCCTCCTGATGCCATTCAGTATATTGACAACATTGGCGAGTACAATCAAAAGGAAGGACTCGCATTGAGTGACGATGAGATCGAATACCTTGAAAGGGTAACACAAGAAATTGGCCGCCCGCTGACAGACACAGAAGCATTTGGATTTTCTCAAATTAACTCCGAGCATTGTCGGCATAAGATATTTAACGGTACCTTCATCATAGATGGAAAAGAACAGGACCTTTCCCTCTTTCAGTGGATCAAGAAAACATCTCGGGACAACCCAAATTACCTTGTCTCAGCATACAAAGACAATGTTGCTTTTATAGAAGGTCCCAAAGTAGAACAATTTGCTCCTCCCAGTCAGGACAAACCAGACTGGTTTGAACCTCAGAAATTTGAGTCTGTACTTTCACTTAAAGCCGAAACGCACAATTTTCCTACTACTGTTGAAGCATTTAACGGTGCTGCGACGGGGTCAGGAGGTGAAATAAGAGATAGAATGGCTGGGGGTCAAGGTAGCATCCCGCTGGCGGGCACAGCCGTGTACATGACTTCTTATTCAAGACTGGAAGAAGGCAGAGGTTGGGAAAAAACATCGAGAAAATGGCGCTATCAAACACCTCAAGAGATTCTGACAAAAGCGTCGAATGGTGCCAGTGATTATGGAAACAAGTTTGGACAGCCACTAATATGTGGTAGTGTACTCACCTTTGAGCATGAAGAAAACGGAAAGAAATTCGGTTTTGATAAAGTCATCATGCAAGCAGGAGGTATTGGGTATGGGAAGAAAAAAAATGCGTTGAAAAAGCAAGTATTGTCAGGAGAAAAAATTATTGTGTTAGGCGGTGACAACTATCGCATTGGGATGGGTGGCAGTGCAGTTTCATCTGTAGATACAGGTGCTTTTGATCAATCATTGGAATTGAATGCCGTACAACGATCCAACCCTGAAATGCAAAAACGTGTGGCCAATGCAATACGAGCTATGGTGGAATTGAATGAAAACACCATTACTTCCATTCATGATCATGGTGCGGGCGGTCACTTGAATTGCCTGTCCGAACTTGTAGAAGAAACTGGAGGCACCATTCATCTGAAAAATCTTCCATTAGGCGATGAGACACTTTCTGATAAAGAAATTTTGGGAAACGAATCTCAGGAGAGAATGGGACTGGTAATAGACAAAGAGAATACGGGTTATTTAAAAAGAGTAGCTGAACGCGAAAGAGCACCATACTACGAAGTAGGGGAGGCAGGAAATGATTGTCAGCTTAAATTTGAAAATAACGAGAAGTCCTCTCCATTCAACTTAAAGCTAAACCACCTTTTTGGTGCCTCGCCAAAAACGATACTGGAAGACAAAACGTATCAATCAAATTTTGAAGACATTTCATATTCATCTGAAAAAATTGACGAATACCTCACTGCTGTTCTGCAATTAGAAGCAGTGGCTTGTAAAGATTGGCTAACCAATAAAGTTGACAGATGCGTGACAGGAAGAGTAGCTACTCAACAAACATGCGGTAAACTTCAACTTCCTCTCAACAATGTGTCGGTTATGGCACTGGATTTCCTATCAAACAAGGGTGTTGCAACATCAATTGGACATGCTCCCATTCCAGCTCTTATCGATTCTGAAGCAGGTTCTAGGTTGTCGGTAACAGAAGCATTGGCAAATCTTGTTTGGGCACCTCTTACCTATGGACTTAGTGGGGTCTCCTTAAGTGCAAACTGGATGTGGCCAGCAAAGAATGAAGGCGAAAATGCAAGGCTGTATAAAGGAGTAAAAGCGATTAGTGATTTTGCATGTGACCTTGGCATTAACGTGCCAACAGGCAAAGACTCCATGTCCATGACTCAAAAGTATCCAAATGGCGAAAAAGTATATGCTCCTGGGACAGTCATTATAAGTACCGTGGGCGAGGTCTCAGACATTAACAAGACAATAAGCCCTGTCTTAGACCACACCAACAAAAGCTCCAAGATCATCTATGTTGATTTTTCTGGAGGAGATTTTGCATTAGGAGGATCCTCCTTCGCTCAGATTCGATCCAAGATCGGAAACAAAACTCCAGACGCAGATCCTCAGCTTGTTTCAAAAACGTTTAACGCAGTTCAACATCTCATCAAGGAAGGTCTCATCATTTCAGGACACGACGTGTCATCCGGAGGGTTAATCACCACACTACTAGAAATGAATTTTTCCAATACAGAAGGAGGAATGGACATCAACCTTTCCTCATTAGGAGAATCAAATGTTGTAAAACTTCTTTTCTCTGAAAAGCCTGCATTGATACTTCAAGTTGAAGATAAAGCCGTGAAGTACCTGAAAGATTGTGAAGTTGTTTTATTTGAAATAGGGTATCCTGCATTGACAAGAGAAGTAGTGATTAAAAATACTGATTGGTCGCGATCATTCGATGTGATAAAATACAGAGATGTGTGGTTTAAAACCTCTTACCTTCTTGATCAAAAGCAAACCCCTCTATTAGCAGAGCAACGAAAGAAAAATCGATTTTCCCAACCGCTCTCCTACTCTTTCCCAAGACGATTTGATGGAAGAGCTTCAACCTTCAACCTTGATTTTAACAGGAAAAGTAAATCTGGCGTTAAGGCTGCCATCATTAGGGAACAAGGCGTAAACAGTGACCGCGAAATGGCCTACGCCCTTTGGTTAGCTGGGTTTGATGTGAAAGATGTCCATATGACTGACTTGATCACAGGACGAGAAAATCTATCTGAAGTTAATATGATCGTTTTCGTTGGAGGATTTTCAAATTCCGATGTGCTGGGCTCCGCCAAAGGTTGGGCTGGGTCTTTTCTATTCAATGACAAGACTAAAGTGGCATTAGATGGCTTTTATCTACGAGAGGACACCCTAAGTTTAGGTGTCTGTAATGGATGTCAATTGATGATGGAGCTAAGTTTGATCCTACCAGAACTTGGCGATGAGCATCCAAAAATGCACCATAATATTTCGGGAAAATTTGAATGTTCTTTTGTTAATGTAGACATTCATGAAACCAACGCTATTATGCTTAAATCAATGGTGGGGTCAAAACTAGGTATATGGCTGGCGCATGGAGAAGGCAGGTTTGTCTTTACAGGAACAGAATCTGATTATCAAATACCAGTAAAATATTCATATTCAGAGTTTCCAGGCAATGTGAATGGAAGCGATTTTTCAACTGCCGCTCTTACTTCAAAGAGTGGTCGGCATCTAGCCATCATGCCTCACTTGGAACGATCGCTCTTCCAATGGAACTGGCCGAATAAAACTGGATTGACACATGCAGAAGTGTCTCCATGGATGGAACCATTCGCAAACGCTTTCGAATGGGTAAAAGAGCATGTCTAGCGTTTTGATTTTTTAATAATTAAAGTAACTTCGCCGTCGTTTTGGTCTATGGTGTAACTGGCAACACGTCTGGTTTTGGTCCAGAAGAGTCTAGGTTCGAGCCCTAGTAGACCAACTAGTTGCAGTCCCGCTTGCCATATAGAGTTATTTTTAAGAGAGCATGTCATCGGTAAAAATATTTTCAGGTTCTGCAACCTACAATCTCGCATTGGATGTTGCCAGCAATTATGGCAAATCGCTAGGCTCAAGTGAAAAGCAAACCTTCAGTGACGGTGAGATGGGTGTTTATTTTACCGAATCCGTCCGTGGGTGTGATGTTTTTTTGATTCAATCCACTCCCCCTCCTGCGGATAATATTTTTGAGCTTTTACTCATGATTGATGCAGCCAGAAGGGCAAGTGCGAAATATGTAACAGTGGTTCTTCCTTATTTCGGATATGCACGCCAAGACAGGAAGGATAAGCCAAGAGTTTCGATTGTTGCTAAATTAGTAGCAAATATCCTAACTTCAGCCGGTGCTGACAGGATCATGACATGTGATTTGCACGCAGATCAGATACAAGGGTTTTTTGATATCCCTGTTGATCACCTTGACGGATCAGCCATATTTGTCCCATATCTAAGAAGTTTACAACTTGACAAGTTAATTTTTGCCTCTCCAGATGTCGGAGGTACAGCCCGGGCTAGGGCGTACGCAAAAATGTTTGAAGTAGACATGGTAGTCTGCGACAAACATAGAAAGAGGGCAAATGAAATTGCCTCCATGCAGGTAATTGGAGAGGTAGAAGGGAAAAATGTGGTGCTGGTTGATGATATGGTAGATACAGCAGGCACTGTTAGCAAAGCCGCCACCATTATTAAGGAAAAAGGAGCTAACTCCGTGAGAGCCATTGCCACACATGGTGTCTTGTCAGGAAATGCTTATCAAAAGATTGAAGGGTCTGCTCTTGAAGAGCTGATCATTACCGATACCATTCCACAAGAAGGAGCGTCTGGCAAAATCAAAATATTGACGGTGGCTGATCTTTTTGCGAAAGCTATTCGGAAGATTCATGACCATGAGTCAATCAGTTCGTTATTTATTAAGTAACTTTTTAACCAATTATATTTATGAAAACTGTTGAGATTATAGGGTATAAAAGAGCAAATCTTGGCAAGTCCGAAGCAAAGCGCTTAAGGGAAGAAGGAATGGTACCGTGTGTTGTCTATGGTGGTGATCACCAAATCCATTTCTATGCACCAGCGATCTTGTTTAGAGAACTTGTTTATACCGACGAAGCACACTTTGCCATGCTTACCATCGAAGATGAACCCGAACCTTTCGAGGCAATTATGCAAGACATTCAGTTTCACCCAGTAAGTGAAATAATTATGCACGTTGATTTTCTTCAATTATTCAGAGGAATCCCTATCAAAATGAGTATTCCGGTAAGACCAATAGGGAATGCTCCTGGCATACAGGCTGGAGGAAAACTGATTAGAAAAGTGAAGTTTTTATCGGTGAAATCATTGCCTAAAAATATGCCAGAATATATTGAGGTAGATGTTTCAGCACTGGATTTAGGAAAATCTGTTAAGGTGGGAGAAGTTAAAACTGGAGACTGGAAAATTCTGAATAGTCCGCTGGTAACCTTGGCTGGTATTGAAGTCCCCCGAGCATTGAAAGGAAAAGATGCTGAAGAAGATGGGGAGGTGGAAGGAGCTACTGAGGGAACAGAAGATGCTGAAGCTTAAAAAGAATCATTAGTATTTTTAAATCCTGCCTCGTCATCGGGGTAGGATTTTGTATTTAGTAATACAAGATTAAATCTGCCATACCAATTTGATTATAAGATATTACATAAATAAATTAAACTATTTTTTGTTTGGATTAGGCAAAAAACATAAGCATAGCCAGTCACTGGATTTTGTTGTGGTCAATGCGGAATGACACCGAAAATCAAGGAAAAAGGACAATTAATTAAAGATACCCCGCAGAAAATTCATGCTTGCAAAAGTCTCGCTCGCTATTTAAATTTGCCTCCTTATTTAATCCTATAAAGTAGGAAAATTCTTATGAAAACGGAACTGGACACTGCCAAAAGGACAGATTTAGACGCAATTAATTCTATACTACCGACAATTTATCAGGCATTTAGAGGACTTAAACCCTTAATCTCTCTGCTTACCTTCTTATTCCTCTCGGCGTTCGCTTACGCACAAAACAATACAACAAACCACTTTGTACTGAAAGTAACAACCACAACCGCCGACGAATCCTTTACGTTCTACACGGAGGCTACAGGTTATGACATAGACTGGAACAATGACCAAACTTTTGAAAATGACGATACAGGAGTGTCTGGAGACCAATCCTATACCTTCACCACAGCAGGAGAACACACCATCAGGTTTAGAAACCTGAATGATATAAATATCAATGGAGAGCAAGACAGGGGGAAATATACCTGCATAATGCAGTGGGGTAACGCTGTCTGGAATGCAGATATGAGTAGTGCTTTTTGGAGAGCAAGTAACCTGACCATGGACCCAAGCGCAGGTACGCCTGACATGAGTGCGGTGACGAATATGAAGCAGATGTTCGCTGGAGCCACTTCCTTTAACGGCGACATAGGCGGATGGAATACAGCACAAGTGACGAATATGGATTTAATGTTCATTAACGCCACTGCCAACGCCGCTGCCTTTAACCAAGACATAGGCGGATGGAATACAGCAAAGGTGACGAGTATGAGAAGTATGTTCAAGGGAGCCACTTCCTTTAACCAAGACATAGGCGAATGGAATACAGCAAAGGTGACGAATATGGGGAGTATGTTCGATGGAGCCAATTCCTTTAATCAGGACATAGGCGGGTGGAATACAGCAAAGGTGACGAGTATGAGAAGTATGTTCAAGGGAGCCACTTCCTTTAACCAAGACATAGACGGATGGAATACCGCAAAGGTGCTAAATATGGGGAGTATGTTCGATGGAGCCAATTCCTTTAATCAGGACATAGGCGGGTGGAATACCGCAAAGGTGACGAGTATGAATAGGATGTTGGCTGGTGGTACTAATGCTGTTGCTGGACTAACGCTAGTGCTAACTTCCTTTAACCAAAACATAGGCGGGTGGAATGTAGAAGCGGTGACTACTATGGAAAATATGTTCTTAGGAGCTACACTTTCACCTACAAACTACGATTCGCTATTGGTGCGTTGGAACAAACAAACCCTTCAGAAGGGAGTCACTTTCCATGGAGGAACTTCTAGGTATAGCTCGGCAGCACAGGTCGCTAGGGATAATATGGTGGATATGAACGAACATAACTGGACCATTACTACCGATGGAGGTCCGATAGTTACCAATCAGGCACCCACAGCCATATTTCTTTCTTCCACCAGCATCGCAGAAAATGCAGGAGCTAATGCCCCAGTGGGTACGCTATCCACAGATGGGGGAGCTAGTAGCTACACCTATACCTTGGTAGCAGGAGATGCTGACAATGGTAGTTTTATGATTCCTTCAGGCACAGACCTCCTACAGCTTAAGGCTTCTGCTGATTATGAAACAAAAACCACCTATACCGTGAGGATAGAAGTGAATGAGGTAACGACTCCAAAACAATTCATCATCACGGTGGGGGATGTAAATGAAGTCCCTGTTTTCGAGGGAGGAGCTACCGCTACAGTAGCTTATGCAGAAAACGCCACTACGGTAGTTACTACCGTTACCGCCACCGATGAAGATACGGGACAAATCGTAATTTTTTCACTGACGGGAGGAGCGGATGCGGGTCAGTTTTCTATCACTCCAGCAGGTATATTGACATTCAAAACCGCACCAAACTATGAGAATCCAGCAGATATGGGAGGGAATAATGTGTACGAAGTAACGGTCACCGCCACAGACAACGGCACACCCGCAATGACTGCTACGCAAACCCTCACCATCACAGTGACGGATGTGAATGATAACGCCCCTGTTTTCGCAGAAGGAACGACTACGGTGGATGTAGCGGAAGGTACAACGGCAGTTATCACCGTTACCGCCACCGATGCAGATACGGGACAGACGGTTACTTTCACCCTGTCGGGAGATGATGTGGCTTTATTTTCCATCACTTCCGCAGGAGGCGAATTGACGTTCAATACCGCACCAGATTTTGAAATGCCTATGGATGTGGGGACGAATAATATGTACGAAGTAACCGTCACCGCTACAGATGACGGCATGCCCGCAAAGATGGACATGCAAGCTCTCACCATCACCGTGACGGATGAGAATGATAACGCCCCTGTTTTCACAAGCGGAGCTACCGCTACAGTAGCTTATGCAGAAAATGACACTACGACAGTAACTACAGTTACCGCCATGGATGCAGATGCGGGACAAACAATTACTTTCACGCTGACGGGAGGAGATGATGTGGGTCTGTTTTCCATCACCTCGACAGGTGTATTGACGTTCAATACCGCACCAAACGATGAAGCACCTATGGATGTGGGAACGAACAATATGTACGAAGTCATCGTGGCTGTCGCGGACGACGGTACCACCGTCATGACGGCTACGCAGACGCTGACCATCACGGTGACGGATGAAAACGAGGAGGCACCCACTTTCACCAGTAGCGCGACGCATGCTGTAGCGGAAGGAACGACGGCAGTAACTACAGTTACCGCCATGGATGCAGATGGAGATGAGGTTACTTTCACGCTGACGGGAGGAGCGGATGCGGGTCTGTTTTCCATCACCTCGACAGGCGAATTGACGTTCAAGACCGCACCAGACTATGAAACGCCTACAGATACGGGGATGGATAATATGTACGAAGTAACCATCACGGCTACAGACAACGGCACACCCGCAATGACTGCCATGCAAGCCCTTACCATCACGGTGACGAATGAGGATGAGACTGTAACTACAGGACTCGAAGCACTTTCTTCAGGCATTGCGGTATATCCTAACCCGGCAGGCACAGTGCTGCACATCAGTGGTGTGGCAGGAAATGCCCGCTATAGCTTGTCAGGCATAGACGGAAAAGTCTTGAAAAGAGGAAAGCTGAAGGCAGGCAAAGCGGATCATTCCGTGGCTATTCCATCGCTGAACAAAGGCATCTATTTGTTACAACTAACCACAGGTAAAGGTAGCTTCACCAGAAAAATTGTGAAGGAATAGAAGGATATACGCTGGAAGATGGAGGGGGAGTCTAGGGTTGTGGAAAAACACAATCCTAGACTCCCCCTTTAGTTTACTCGTATCCATTTGATTATAAAATATCACATATAAATTCAATTATTTTTTGTTTGGATCAGGAAAAAAATATAGCGCACCTCCAGTCACTGGATTTTGTTGTGGTCAATGCGGAAGGACACCGAAAATCAAGGAAAAAGGCAATTAATTAAAGATGCCCAGATGCCCGCAGAAAATTCATACTTGCAAAAGTATTGCTAGCTACTTAATTTTGCCTCCTTATTTAATCCTCTAAAATAATCAATTTCTTATGAAAACGAAACTTAACACTGTCAAAAAGACAGATTTAGACGCAATTAGTTCTAGCCCCCCCCCCCCCCCCCAGACAATTTGTCAGGTATTTGGGCTTAAATCCTTAATCTCCCTAGTTACTTTCCTATGCCTCTCGGCGTTCGCTTATGCACAAAACGATGAAGCAGACCACTTTGTGCTGAAAGTAACAACTACCGCTGGTGCTGAAAGTTTCACCTTCTACACCCAAGACACCAGCTACGACATAGACTGGAACAATGACCAAACTTTTGAAAGTACAGACACAGAAGTTTCTGGAAACCAGTCCCATACCTTCAACACAGCAGGTGTACACACCATCAGGTTTAAAAACCTGAACGATGTCTATATCAATAATCAGCCAGACAGAGAAAAATATACCTCCATTGAGCAATGGGGAACTGTTGCTTGGAACGCTGATATGGACAGTGCTTTTCGGGGAGCAAGTAACCTGACCATGAATTCAAGCGCAGGCACGCCTGATATGAGTCTTGTGACGAATATGTCTGGAATGTTCGAAGGAGCCTATGTTTTCAACGGTGACATAGGCGGGTGGAATACCGCACAGGTTTACGAATATGTCTGGAATGTTCGCTGGGCATCGTGTTCCCTGGTCCGGTCCTGATGCAGGCACTTCCTTTAACCAAGACATAGGCGGGTGGAATACCGCACAAGTGACGAATATGCGTGCTATGTTCTCTCGAGCCTCCTCCTTTAATCAGGACATAGGAAACTGGAATACAGCAAACGTGACAACTATGCGTTTCATGTTTTTTGGTGCAGCGTCTTTTAACCAAGATATAGGAAGTTGGAATACAGAAAATGTGACAATTATGCGTTCCATGTTTTTTCGTGCAAGTTCTTTTAACCAAGACATAGGAAGTTGGAATACAGCAAACGTGACAAATATGCAGGCCATGTTTTCTAAGGCGAGGAACTTTAACCAAGACATAGGAAGTTGGAATACAGCAAACGTGACAAATATGTCTTATATGTTTTTTAGTGATTTTACCCATGCTTTTATCCAAGACATAGGAAGTTGGAATACAGCAAACGTGACAACTATGGAGCAGATGTTTGCAGGTGCAAGTGATTTTAACGGAGACATAGGAAGTTGGAATACAGCAAACGTGACAAATATGTCTCAGATGTTTTTTAGTCTTAGTACCCATGCTTTTAACCAAGACATAGGGCGTTGGAATACAGCAAACGTGACAAATATGGAGCAGATGTTCCATCGTGTAAGGTCTTTTAACCATGACATAGGCGGGTGGAATACAGGAAACGTGACAACTATGAATAGGATGTTCTATCAAGCCACTTCCTTTAACCAAGACATAAGCAGGTGGAATACCGCATCGGTGACCGATATGAATAGTATGTTCTATCGAGCCACTTCCTTTAACCAGGACATAGGCGGGTGGAATACCGCATCAGTGGGGAAGATGTCTGCTGTGTTCAGAGGTGCCACTTCCTTTGACCAGAACATAGGCGGGTGGAATGTAGAAGCGGTGAAGTTCATGGATAATATGTTCAAAGGTGATGTCTTTGTACCAGAAAATAGTACACTTTCACCTACAAATTACGATGCGCTGTTGGTGGGCTGGGATGCGCAAAACCTTCAAACGAGCATCCGTTTCCACGGAGGAAATTCTAAATATAGCTCAGATGCAGCACACACCGCTAGGGGAAATATGAAGGCTACTACAGCAAATGGTGGAGATAACTGGTTCCTAGGTGATGGCGGACGAGTACAGGCTGGTGATGCACCCACAAACATATTTCTTTCTTCCACCAACATTGCAGAAAATGCTGGAGCTAATGTCGCAGTGGGTACGCTATCCACAAATGGGGGAGCTAATAGCTACACCTACGCCTTGGTAGCAGGCGCAGGGGATACCGACCATACTAGTTTTATGATTCCTTCAGGCACTGCAACACTACAGCTTGTCGCTTCTGCCGATTATGAAACGAAAGATTCCTACGAAGTACGGATAAATGCAAGCGACGGAACAAATGAAGTTGACAAAACATTTACCATCACCGTAACGAATGAGAATGACCCCGCCGTGTTCACGAGTGGCACGGCTGTGAGTGTAGCGGAAGGAATGACGGAAGTTACCACCATTACCGCCACGGACGCAGATGGAGATGAGGTTACTTTCACCCTGTCAGGCGGAGAGGATGAATCCAAATTCTCCCTCACTCCGACAGGAGCGTTAACCTTCACCAATGCCCCAGACTATGAAGTGCCGACCGATGTAGACATGGACAATGACTATGTAGTAGAAATAACGGCAACAGACGGGCAAACACCTCCCTTGACCGCTATTATACAGACGCTTACCATCACCGTAACGGATGAGACGAATGAAAACGCGCCTGTTTTCACCAGCGGAGCGGACGTAAATGTAGCGGAAGGAATGACGGAAGTTACCACCGTCACCGCCACGGACGCAGATGGGGATGAGGTTACTTTCACCCTGTCGGGAGGAGCGGATGCGTCCAAATTCTCCCTCACTCCCGCAGGCGCATTGACGTTCAAGACCGCACCAGACTATGAAACGCCTACAGATACGGAGATGGATAATATGTACGAAGTAACGATCACGGCTACAGACAACGGCACACCCGAAAAAATGGCTATGCAGACGCTTACCATCACGGTAACGGATGTGGATGATGCACCTACATGGGTTGAAACGTTTATAGGCATTGAAGTATATCCTAACCCGGCAGGCGCAGTGCTACACATCAGTGGTGTGGCAGGAAATGCCCGCTATAGCTTGTCAGGCATAGACGGAAAAGTTTTAAAAAGAGGAAAACTGAAGGCAGGCAAAGCGGATCATTCCGTGGCTATTCCATCGCTAAACAAAGGCATCTATTTGTTACAACTCACCACAGGTAAAGGTAGCGTCACCAGAAAAATTGTGAAGGAATAGAAGGATTACGCTGGAAGATGGAGGGGAGTCTAGGGTTGTGGAAAAACACAACCCTAGACTCCCCCTTTAGTTTACTCGTATCCATTTGATTATAAAATAATATACCAATTTGATTATAAAATGTGACATAAATAAATTCAATTATTTTTTGTTTGGATCAGGCAAAAAATATAGCGCACCGCCAGTCACTGGATTTTGTTGTGGTCAATGCGGAAGGACACCGAAAATCAAGGAAAAAGGCAATTAATTAAAGATGCCCAGATGCCCGCAGAAAATTCATACTTGCAAAAGTATTGCTAGCTACTTAATTTTGCCTCCTTATTTAATCCTCTAAAATAATCAATTTCTTATGAAAACGAAACTTAACACTGTCAAAAAGACAGATTTAGACGCAATTAGTTCTAGCCCCCCCCCCCCCCCCCCCCAGACAATTTGTCAGGTATTGGGGCTTAAATCCTTAATCTCCCTAGTTACTTTCCTATGCCTCTCGGCGTTCGCTTATGCACAAAACGATGAAGCAGACCACTTTGTGCTGAAAGTAACAACTACCGCCGGCACTAACGCTAACGACAAGTCCTTTACCTTCTACACACAGGATACAAATTATGACATTGACTGGAACAATGACCAAACGTTTGAAAGTACAGACACAGAAGTTTCTGGAAACCAGTCCCATACCTTCAACACAGCAGGTGTACACACCATCAGGTTTAAAAACCTGAACGATGTCTATATCAATAATCAGCCAGACAGAGAAAAATATACCTCCATTGAGCAATGGGGAACTGTTGCTTGGAACGCTGATATGGACAGTGCTTTTCGGGGAGCAAGTAACCTGACCATGAATTCAAGCGCAGGCACGCCTGATATGAGTCTTGTGACGAATATGTCTGGAATGTTCAGAGAAGCCGCTTCCTTCAACGGCGACATAAGCGGGTGGAATACCTCATCGGTGACGAATATGTCTTATATGTTTTATGGTGATCCTAATAACCTCCATGCTTTTAACCAAGATATAGGAAGTTGGAATACAGAAAAGGTGACAACTATGGAGGCCATGTTTTGTAGAGCGGGTACCTTTGACCAAGACATAGGACGTTGGAATACAGAAAAAGTGACTACTATGAAGGACATGTTTGTACGTGCACTTCTTTTTAACCAAGACATAGGAAATTGGAATACAGGAAACGTGACAGATATGTCTCGGATGTTTATAAATGCATTTGCTTTTAACCAAGACATAGGACGTTGGAATGTAGAAAACGTGACAGATATGCAGGGTATGATTCAAGGTGCATCTGTTTTTAACCAAGACATAGGACGTTGGAATGTAGCAAAGGTGACAACTATGGAGGGTATATTCTGGAATACAAGGGCTTTTAACCAAGACATAGGAAATTGGAATGTAGAAAACGTGACAACTATGAAGAGCATGTTCCATTTTGCACTTGTTTTTAACCAAGACATAGGAAATTGGAATACAGGAAACGTGACAGATATGACTTTTATGTTCCGTCGTGCAAAGTCTTTTAACCAAGACATAGGAAATTGGAATGTAGAAAATGTGACTACTATGTCTAATATGTTCTATCGTGCAAAGTCTTTTAACCAAGACATAGGCGGGTGGAATGTAGAAGCGGTGACGAAGATGTCTTCTATGTTCCCTGGAGCCACTTCCTTTAACCAGAACATAGGTAGGTGGAATGTAGAAGCGGTGACGAATATGCAATATATGTTCAGAAATCCCTTTGTATCAGAAAAGAGTACACTTTCACCTATAAATTACGATGCGCTGTTGGTGGGCTGGGGTGCGCAGAACCTTCAAACGGGAGTCCTTTTCCACGGGGGAGATTCTAAATATAGCTCAGATGCAGCACACACCGCTAGGGAAAATATGGTGAATACTACAGCAAATGGTGGAGATAACTGGACTATTGATGATGGCGGACGAGTACAGGCTGGTGATGCACCCACAAACATATTTCTTTCTTCCACCAGCATTGCAGAAAATGCTGGTGCTAATGCCGTGGTGGGTATGCTATCCACAAATGGGGGAGCGAGTAGCTACACCTATGCCTTGGTAACAGGCGCAGGAGCTACTGACAATACTAGTTTTGGGATTTCAGACACTGCACTACAGCTTATCTCTTCCGCCGATTATGAAACAAAAATTACCTATGCAGTGAGGCTAAAAGTGGATGGGGTAGCAGTTGAAAAACAATTCACCATCACGGTGACGGATGTGAATGATCCCCCGGTGTTCACAAGTGGCACGGCTGTGAGTGTAGCGGAAGGAATGACGGAAGTTACCACCGTTACCGCCACGGATACAGATGGAGATGAGGTTACTTTCACCCTGTCGGGCGGAGCGGATGCGGGTCTATTGTCCATCACTCCCGTAGGTGTATTGACATTCAATACCGCACCAGACTTTCAGAATCCAGCAGATACAGGTGAGGACAATATGTATGAAGTCATCGTAACTGCCACAGACGGACATCCCTCCCCAATGGCTGCTACACAAGCCCTCACCATTACGGTGACGGATATGGCGAATGAACATGCCCCTGTTTTCACAAGTGACATGGCTGTGAGTGTAGCGGAAGGAATGACGGAAGTTACCACCGTTACCGCCACAGATACAGATGGAGATGAGGTTACTTTCACCCTGTCGGGCGGAGCGGATGCGGGTCTATTGTCTATCACTCCCGTAGGTGTATTGACGTTCAATACCGCACCAGATTTTGAAATGCCGACCGATGCCAACGTGGACAATGACTATGTAGTAGAAATAACGGCAACAGACGGGCAAACATCTCCCTTGACCGCTACACAGACGATTACCGTCACGGTAACGAATATAGAAGATGGTGACGCACTGGGTACAGATAATCTTGAGATACAGGATATTATTGTTTATCCTAATCCAGCAGGCGCAGTGCTACACATCAGTGGTGTGGCAGGAAATGCCCGCTACACCTTGTCAGGCATAGGGGGGAAAGTTTTGAAAAGAGGAAAACTGGAGGCAGGCACAGCGGATCATTCCGTGGCTATTCCATCGCTGAAAAAGGGCATCTATTTGTTACAACTAACCACAGGTAAGGGTAGCATCACCAGAAAAATTGTGCAGGAATAGAAGGATATACGTTGGAAGGCGGAGGGGAGTCTAGGGTTGAGGGAAAACACAACCCTAGACTCCCCCCTTTAGTTTACTCATATCCATTTGATTATAAAATAAGACATAACTAAATTGAATTATTTTTTTGTCTGGATCAAGCAAAAAATATAAGCATAGCCATAGCTACGGTTCTATTTTTCAACGAAATTCAAGCAGAAACGAAACGAGTTATATTTGGTATAACCTGCTTTAGGGCTGATATCTCTTTCTCGTGTCTCTGACTCATAAATCTCAACCAGACACAGAAAAATAGCAATATCTTTGATGTTCCTAGGATTTT
The DNA here is from genome assembly GCA_965261215.1 of Ekhidna sp. Taxonomy (GTDB): domain Bacteria; phylum Bacteroidota; class Bacteroidia; order Cytophagales; family Cyclobacteriaceae; genus Ekhidna. The sequence goes on along the minus strand of CBDHDT010000193.1, from coordinate 3,335,358 downwards.
CTCCTTTTTTGATAAACTGATTATACCAAATTGATTATAAAATATGACATAAATAAATTGAATTATTTTTTGTTTGAATTAGGCAAAAAATATAAGCATAGCCGTGGCTATGCTTATATTTTTCAACGAAATTCAAGCAGAAAAGAAACGAGTTATATGTGATATTGCGTAGTCAAATTGGTATTAGTTACCTTAAATCATTTCAAGTATGAAGTACCTAATCGTAGGGCTTGGGAATACTGGACCTGAATATGCGTTAACCCGACACAATATTGGCTTTTTGATTTTAGATCGACTAGCGAGCGAAAAAGGGGTCAGTTTCAAAATAGATAGACAGGCTTTTATTTCTGAAGTAACCCACAAAGGCCGCACCCTGCATTTAATCAAGCCCACTACATATATGAATTTGAGTGGGAGGGCTGTCAACCTTTGGATGCAACATCATAAAGTACCTAAAGAAAATTTGCTGGTGGTAACCGACGACATTGCGCTCCCCTATGGCAAGGTAAGAGTAAAGCCTAAAGGATCTTCAGGAGGTCATAACGGGCTGAAGAACATCGAACAATTAACAGGCGGACAAAATTATGCTAGGCTTAGATTTGGTGTAGGGGATGATTTTTATAAAGGCAACCAAGTTGATTATGTCTTGAGTCCTTTTACCAAAACAGAAATAGACGAATTAGTCTTCAATATGGATCGTGCCATAGAAGTCATCTTCTCATTTTGTTCTATAGGAATGGAACAAACCATGAATCATTTTAACTGAAAGCAAGAAATTGCGGGGTTCATACTATCAAAAACGGCTGTAATCAATTTTACTTCAAGAACATTGGCGAGAAGTACGAAGATGTAGTTCCCCAAGTATCAAGTGTGCAACAGCAACTACCACCCGAATCATACCAAATTGATGATAAAATATGACATAATAAATTGAATTATTTTTTGTTTGGATTATACCAATGTGATGATAAAATATGACATAATAAATTGAATTATTTTTTGCTCGAATTAGGCAAAAAATATGAGCATAGCCATAGCTACGGTTCTATTTTTTAACGAAATGCGAGCAAAAAAGAAACGATTTATATGTGATAGTTTGTGATCAATTTGGTATCACTGTGACGTGCGAGCGTTTTAACTTCGCGTAGGCTTTCTCTATTTTTCTTTGACCAATTTAATATCGAATGCAGACAAGGAGCCAGATGAAATGGAAAACTTTACATTCTAGTTAACCATCCAATGGCTTACAAAGCTGTCTCACTTTTCAAAGTGAACTTGTCTATTACTCCAGAAAATAAATGCCCCACTGGTCAGGAACATAAGAAGAGAATAAACCGCAGGAGAAATTGCGTACGCCGTGTTGCCAAGCAATATAGTAGCTATACTAATAGCCAATGTGCCATTTTGAATTCCTCCTTCAATCGAAATAGATATACGTTGCTTCGTAGGTAGTTTAAATAAATAACCAAGCCCATAACCAAGCCCCATGGTGAGCAGATTCAATGTCAATGTTGCCGTGCCAGCTTGTTGAAAGTATGAAACGATGCTAGTACGTTCCTTTATCAAAATACCCAACAAAACAGCGATAAAAACAACAGCGGAGGCTGTTTTTACTGGTTTAGCCATCCAGTTGGCAAAGTTGGGACCTTTGGCTCTTATAAGCATGCCTAAACCCACAGGGAGAATGACAATGATAAGGATATTTCGAATTGCTTCCAGAACATTTAATTGAATATCAGTGCTTTCACCTAATACCTGTTGTAATCCGATATTGATTACAAAGGGAATCGTTACCAACGTGATCAGGCTACTCAGCGCTGTCATTGAAACAGACAGTGCGGTATCTCCTTTAGCAAGATGGGTAATTAGGTTGGAAGTAGGTCCGCCAGGGCAAGCCACCAGAATAATAATACCAATGGCAATGGCTGGCTCTAAAGTAAATACGTTTATTAAAAAAAATCCAATAATTGGAAGCAATAGCAACTGACAGGTAAGACCAATTAGAATTGCTTTGGGATGGATAAAAACTTGGACGAAATCTCTGACAGTCAGAGACAGTCCCATGCCTAGCATGATAATGATGAGTGATAAAGCCAAAATGACAGTTGAGCTATTGTCCATTAGGTATAATTATTTAAAATGTTATTAGGATGATAATCTGAATACTTCTCAATAGTTGCTAAAGCAGTTTTTTTATCCTTCCGCCCCTAATAATCACCTAGAAGCATTTGCCGTATTGTGGCTTAAACTTTATAAAATCTGTTGCAATACAAATAAAGTGGCAAGTTAATTTTTTTCATTGAGAATCATGAACGCTTTTCAAATAAATGTCAACACTTTTCAAAAAGAGTCTCTAAATCCAAACGCTTTAGTCTTGTTACTATGACCTGACTAGACTCGTTCGGGTAACGATTTTCTTTTTTAGGAACTCATTCCAAATGGATTATAAACTGTAGCATATGAAGGAGACTTTGATCTTGAGTTCACTTAACGTTTTAAAGATTTGCCAGCCCTCGTTGCAAATAAGTATCACCACTGGTAAAGACCGTTGCAAACGGTAGTACCGAGTCTGTTGGTTTTTGAATTGTGAGATTTAAGACCGTTGCAAGAGGTAGCACTGAGTCTGTTAGTTTTTGAATTGTGAGATTTTTTGATCTCTCACTTTGATGCTTTGCTCTCCCATAGGTCTGAACAGACCTACTTTCTTGCTGTTTTTCCTCACTTTTTGTTGTATTTTACTGAATTAAGACCGTTGCAATAGGAGATTGTTTATTACTATTGCTACCAAGCAGATTTGTTTGTATAATTTTTCTATCTTAGCACCATGGAGAAACAACATGTCCTCACCCTAGCCGATAGCATTTGTGCTGTTTGAAGCAGGAAGATAAAAAAGACTTTTTTTCAGTCAGATGAATGCGCCTTTTAGACTGATCTAGCCTTAATAACAGTGCTAGATCAATACTACACAAAAGGGAAAAAGAGGGACAGGAAAACCTGCCTATGATGGATTACTGCTGTTTAAAGTTTGTCTGCTTCAGACGTGGTATGGGTTAAGTGATTATGAAGTAGAGGACCGAATTAATGATAGCCTATTTCTGTGGGCTATGCATAGACGAAGTAGCTCCTGACTATAGTACGATTACTAGGTCTGGGTCATTAATGACCTAAAATGGAGTATATGAGGTGATGTTTAAACTCATCAATTCACAGTTGGAGGCACAAGCTATCACCATAAAGCAAGGAGCATTACGTTGATGCGAGCATCATAGACTCCCCGCTTAAGCCTAAAGGGAAGCCTACTTATCGGGTTGCCGAAGACAGAGAGGAAGACAAAAAAGCAACCCATGAAGAAGAGGTGGAGAAACAAGTTCCCTCCAGTGTTGATGCCGATAGCGCATGGATTAGAAAAGCAGGAAAACTAAGCTATGGCTACAAAAAAACACCATGTCACAGATGAAGAAGGATTGGTACTAGGAGTAGGGACCACTGTTGCTAATGTGAACGAAAGAAGAAATTCAACAAAATAATAGGTCGAACCAGCTACAAATCCAAGCGTACATTTGGGAGTATTCACAGGTGGTTTGGCGAAGAGGTCGCGCTATAGCGGGATAGAAAAGATCCATACCCAGAATCTGATGGAGGCGATGTGTTACAATTTATATCGAAGTCCTAGGATAATGTCCAATTCAGTAAAACAACAAAAAGTGAGGAAGAACAGCAAGAAAGTAGGTCTGTTCAGACCTATGGGAGAGCAAAAAATCAACGTGAAAGATCAAAAATCTCACAATTCAAAAATCAACAAACTCAGTGTTCCCTTTTGCAACGGTCTTATACAGGGTCGATTTCGATAACATGCAAGACTCTACAAATGTTCTGTCCAAAAAAAAATCTATCCTACAAGGTGATGGTGATTACGATGGAGTTGCTAACCTTGTAGCAGAAAAAGGAAATATAGGAGCAGAGTTTCGATCGGAACTCGACCGTCTTAGGGAGCTGGATATTCCGGTATCTCCCGTTTTCGAACAAGGGGTTGAGGTTATAGGATTATAAAAAATGGAGAAAAAAGAAATAGGCGGTTATCCGTACGTAAGCTATACTAGAGACACCTATTCACCTGATGAAACAGAAAAACGAAGCAAATCTTTTTACCAGTGGCTGGATAAACGTCGTACTGTAAGAGATATTTCTGATAAGCCAGTTTCCAAGGAAGTGATCAATAATCTGATCATGGCGGGTTCGACTGCTCCTTCTGGAGCTCACAAACAACCTTGGACGTTTTGTGCAATCTCCAATCCCGATTTAAAAAAACAGATTAGAAAGACCGCCGAAAAAGAGGAATATGACAGCTATCATGGCAGAATGAATGAACGATGGATAAGGGACTTGAAACCAATTGGGACTGACTGGAACAAGCCTTTTATTGAACAAGCTCCCTGGATCATTGTTGTTTGTAAGAGAGTGTTTGAAAAAATAGCTGGTGAAAAACATAACAATTATTATGTGAATGAGTCAGTCGGGATTGCTTGTGGAATGATGATTTCAGCCATACATGAAGCAGGACTTGTGACGCTAACTCATACTCCATCTCCGATGAATTTCTTGTCTAAAATTCTGGAAAGACCAGACAATGAACGCCCATACCTACTTCTTCCCATCGGGTACCCCGAGGATGAAGTCTTTGTTCCAGATTTAGGAAGGAAAGAATTGGAAGAAGTGAGCGTCTTTTATGAATAAATCTTCCCCCGTGAGTAAAATTCGTTTTCTCTTAAGGTTCTTCTGGATTTCGTATGGGGAAAGCCAAACAATGCTCAAAAATGTGGTACAAGTGTATTTTTTTTATGGAGATATACTCATAGAGAAATGAAAATGCTCTTTTTTTAAGAAGTGAAATTGAGTGCCAATAAATTGAACCAAGTTTTCTTCCGGGTATCACGGTTTTGGTGAAGGGGACAACAACTGGAACCGGAACAGACGGATTCTATGCACTTTCCGTTCCACCCGAATCCGTACTCGTTTTTTCTTCAGTCGGTTTTTCCAGTATTGAAGTGGACGCTTCCGATGCTGGTGATATTCAGATGTTGCGTTTGCGAGGTATTTCATCACTCTCTGGTAATAATCAACCACTTTTTATTGTTGATGGAGTCTCCGTAAGTAATATCCAGCTGACAAACGGACCTTCTGTGGCATCAGGGGCTAATACAAATTAACTTATAATACTAGTCTAATTATTATTTGTATCTTTGCTTCATGGGTATGACATCAAGTATAGAAGTATCGGAGCGTCTTGAAACGCTTAAGGAGGTACAAGCGCTTAAGGAGGTACAAGCTAAACAACGCAATATCAAGGCAGAGAAGCGTATTTTATGTTTAATTTTATTGGAGACCAATAAATTCAAGACACAAGCATTGCTAGCAGATGATTTGGGTATCTGTAGACAGACGTTAGTTCTTTGGCTATCCAGGTATCGTAAATTAGGCATAGAAGGCATCTTGCTAAGTCCCACAAGAGCTAAAAAGTCTAAAATTATTACCCCTGAGATTCACCAAGGATTATCAGAGAAGTTAAAAGATGCCAAGCTCTCTTTACGTGGCTATTGGGATGCCCAACAATGGGTTTTATCTCACTATGGAGTTGAAGTAAAATATCATTGGCTTAGCGCGTACATGATAAAATACGTTAACCCCAAGCTGAAAAGCCCAAGGAAATCTCATTACAAAAAGGATGATCACGCCGTAAAGGCTTTTTTAAAAACTTCCTACTACATTAAATCAAATCTAAACAAAGGTAAGTTTGAAGATGTGAATTTATATGTTCAGGATGAAAGTAGATTTGGATTAATGACGCATTTAGGCAAATACTTAACAGTAAAAGGAGTTAACCCAGTAGTTTCTTACCAACATAAGTTTCAAACAACCTACCTGTATGAAAGCTATTCTCCTATAAATGGAGATCGTTTTGTTTGGGAAATTAATGGAGTAACTACCACAATCTTTGAATCCTATTTAAGGCACTTCTCCGAGTATAAACCTAAAGAATATAAGCTAGTCATTATTGATAATGCTGGGTTTCATTCAACAAAAAATATGAAAGTACCCGATAATATTTTTCTGTTAAATATCTCCCCATATTCTCCAGCACTGAATCCTTGCGAACAAGTTTGGCAGTACATTAAAGACCGATATAAAAATAAACGCTTTGAAACTTATGGAAAGTTTAAAAACATGGCTACATGAAACAGTAAATAAAATGAGCGGACATACCATCAAATCAATTACCGGAAATCATCATTACTTAAATACGTTTAATGACGTTTTTTATGATTAAATTTATATAACTCAGGACGTAAAAAAGAGGGTTCCAACTGTGTGTCAGATATAAATCCGGATGATATTAAAGAGTATTGCAGTACTCAAAGGAGCTTCTTTGGCTACGATATATGGTACCAAGGCTAATCGGAGTTGTTATTATTACAACAAAACGTGGCTCTCAAGGTAAGACTAAAAATTGAAAGATAGAGAAGCCGAAGGAAAAATATTTCTAAAGATCTCCTGCTGACAGCCAAGTGTCAATAATTGGATTCCTGTGTAATGGTTTCAATTATTTTGACAGATAAGAGAGAAAAAAATGTACAGAAAGGGTGTATAAGGTCTTTAGAGTGACTAGTATTTTGGTTATATTATAGGTTATGTCATAATTTTTGTAGAGATTCGGGGATCAATTGTAATTAATTAGGGGTCTTAACTTAGTTACGACCTAAGTTTAAAAAGATATAAGAATATGAATGATAACTATTTGGGAAGGAGGCTTCTGGTACTGGTCTTTTTGCTTCCTTTTAATTTTTTGATGGCCCAAGACCAGCAAGTTTCAGGCACAGTAACAGATGCCTCGGGCGGAAATCCGCTTCCGGGTATCACGGTTTTGGTGAAGGGTACAACAACTGGAACCATAACTGGAACAGACGGATTCTATGCACTTGCCGTTCCACCCGAATCCGTACTCGTTTTTTCTTCAGTCGGTTTTTCCAGTATTGAAGTAGATGCTTCCAGTGCCGGTGATATTCAGATGAAAAGGGATGTAACCAATCTTGATGAAGTTGTAGTAACCGGTCTTGCATCCTCAGTAAAGAGAAGTAACTTGGCAAATAATGTTTCCACAATTACTGCGAAGTCTCTGAACGGAACAACCACTGGTGCAACACTTGATGGAGCATTGTACGGGAAACTTACAGGGGTGAACATAAATTCAGCAGGTGGTGCTCCTGGAGGTCAGACAGCCCTGCGTTTGCGGGGTATTTCATCACTCTCTGGTAATAATCAACCCCTTTTTATTGTTGATGGAGTCTACATAAGTAATATCCAGTTGACAAATGGATCTTCTGTAGCATCAGGGGCTAACTCAGGACGTGAAGAGGGGGGGTCCAACCGTGTGTCAGATATAAATCCGGATGATATAAAGAGTATTGAAGTACTCAAAGGAGCTTCTGCGGCTGCGATATATGGTACCAGAGCTAATGCTGGGGTTGTTATTATTACAACAAAGCGTGGCTCTCAAGGCAAGACTAAAATCAGTTTTAATCAGGATTTTGGCTTTAATACAATACAAAATTATGTAGGCAGACGCCAGTTCACACCAGCCTCGGTAGAACAGGTGTATAATTCAGCCGAAAGAACCATTTTTGAATCCGCCCAGGTAGCAGACAGGATTTTTGATTATGAAAAAGAATTGTACGGAGAGACCGGATTTATTTCTGACTCCAAGCTTTCGATTTCTGGAGGAAAGGAAAAAACCCAGTTTTATTTCAATATGAGCAGAAGAGATGAAGATGGAATAATGCTGAACACAGGGTATGAACGTACTTCTCTGCGCCTAAATCTGGATCATGAAATATCCGATAACCTTAAAATCGGTATTTCCAGTAATTATATAAATAGTTTCGCTAATCGCGGACCTGTTGGTAATGAAAATAATGGCGGTTTCAGTGTGGGTTACACTCTTGCCCTAGTCACTAACGACTGGGAAAATCTTTCCCCTGACGCAAACGGAGTATATCCGGATGCCCGCTTTGCTCCTTCAAACATTATATTCAATCGGGATAAAATTCTTAATGACGAAGGTGTTAATCGGTTAATTCAAGGTGCAAAGATTGATTATACAGCCGTTCAAAAAGAAAATTTAATTGTAAAGTTTGTAGCAAATGGAGGTTTTGATTTCTTTTTAGGGGACTCTTACATTCTTATCCCAGAAAATCACCAAGTACAGCGCGCAAGCACTAAGGGATTCATAAGTGGAGTAAAGAATAATTCATTGCAGGTAAATTATCAGACCTTTGGAGTGATTGATTACTTCGCAGGAAATAACCTTAGCATTACAGGTCAATTCGGATTTTCTTATTTGAAATTTGACAGTGATGAGGTAATCAGTCAGACAACTAATCTTGCTCCTACACAGACTAATTTGAGTCAGGGAGCAAATTTTTCTACATTGCAACGAATTACTGATGAAGAAGATTTTGGACTGATCGGACAGGGAACTGCTAACTGGGATGATAAAATAATTGCTACAACGGGCATTCGGTTCGATAAATCGAACTTAAACGGAGATCCAAATAAATATTTTGCTTTCCCTAGAGCGTCAGTGGCCTTTAACGTTGCAAATTTTGATTTCTGGAGTGTGAGTGCAGTGAACCTGTTTAAATTAAGATTTGCATACGGGGAAACTGGTAGCAGTGCCCGTTTCGGATCACTATATACTCCGCTTGGGGGAACTTCAGTTGGCGGAGTTTTTGGTATAGCCTTACCTCGTACTGATCAAAATAATTATTCATCACAAATTGGAAAAGCGGACCTTGAACCAGAAACTTCGAAAGAGATCGAATTTGGAGCAGACTTTGCGCTTCTGGATGGCAGATTTGGTCTGGAGTTAACTGGGTATATCCGAGACGTCGAGAACGTTATCTATCCATTTGAATCTATTCCAATTGCGTCAGGTTTCAATAATCAAATAAGAAATGATCTTGATCTGAGAAACAAAGGTTACGAAATCAGTTTGAACGCAAACCCAGTAAGATTATCGAAAATCAACTGGAACACGACGCTTAACTACTGGACAAACACGGCTAAGGTTGAACGTCTTGGTGTAGGAGAATTCGCACCTGAAGGTGAAGGTTTTACTCTTGCTTTTGGTAGTGCCTTTATTCGTCAGGGAGCAACGGCAACATCTCTTGCCAGCAATGTAGGCGGAGTTGCTACGATTATCGGTGATGTTGCTCCTGATTTCGAAATGAGTTGGTTCAATGAAGTGACTTTTATGAAGGATTTCCAGCTGAATTTTCTGTGGCATATGAAAGAGGGTGGTGATATACTGAATCTTACGAAACTGTTAGCTGATTTTGGAAATGTTTCACCGGATCTAGATGATGCTGAGGTAATTGCCAATCCAAGATTTTCCAATGGTACTGTAGATGATTATATCGAAGATGCATCTTATATCAGATTGAGGGAAATTGGATTGTACTACAATGTTCCTGTTTCCAATCTGAAAATTTTTGAAAGTCTAAGAATAGGCGTATCAGGTAAAAATTTGCTTACCATCACAGAGTATACGGGAAGTGATCCGGAAACTTCGGCTTTTGGTCCGTCAGGATTATCACAGGGTATAGAAGTGGCACCATTCCCCAGTTCTAAGCAGTATTATTTTCACATCGGTCTTAAATTCTAAACAGAAGAAATTATGCAAAAGAACAAATTATATACATTATTTATAACCGGACTGATATTCACATTATCATCATGCGAAATTGATGAAGTTGTAAACCCCAACAGCCCCAATCTTGGCGATTTTTTATCAGATGCAAGCGAGGCAGATATCAATCTGCTGGTAGCGGGACTTGAATCCCGTGCAAGAGATGCCCGGGGAAGTTTTATTACTGCTACAGGCTCTATAGCAAGAGAATTGTATTTCTTTAACTCTTCAGACCCAACCACCACAGCTACTCTGTTGGGTAAAGAAGGATCGAAGTTAACTGGGTCAGAGCCTCAGTTAGGAGGAGTAGGAGTAATGGGTGCGTGTTACAGCGCCATAAAAAGTGCGGATTTTATTCTCGAAGCCGTAGCGGGAACTACTGATTCTGATATTTCTACAGCTGAAGCACAGGGTTATCGAGCTGTAGCTAATACCTTCAGGGCGTATTCACTTTTGGAAATGATAAGTCTGGTCAACAATGCCGGACTAAGGGTGGAAATTAGTGATCCTGAAAATCTTGGTCCGATTTTATCCAGAGCTGAAGTTTACACAGAAATTCATCGTCTTTTGGATGACGCATTTGGAGAACTGAGAACTGCCGAATTTGCATTCCGGCTATCTCCGGGTTTTGCAGAATTTGATACACCAGCTACTTTTTCGCTTTTTAACAGAGCGATAGCAGCAAGAGCAGCGATATATCAGGAGAAGTATGACGATGCACTTAAGTTGGTGGGGGATTCGTTTCTCAAATTAGGAGGGGATTCGTTGGATTTTGGTGTAAGCAGGCAATATGGCAATAACGGGTTTGAGATTCCAAATCCGATTTTCAAAGCTCCTCAAAACAGTGGTGATCAGTATGTCGTCCATAATCGATTCATTACGGAAATCCGAGCCAGTGATACACGTATAAATAAATTCAGATTGAGAAATGATCCTGTTGCCCGCGACGGGGTGAATGGAACGCATGAAATTGATTTGTATGCGGACAACGCCACTCCCATTGACCATATTAGAAATGAGGAGTTGATACTGATTTATATTGAAGCTAATATTCGGGCATCTGAAGGTAGTTTGCCAAATGCAATAGCTGCCATAAATATTCTTAATGTAGCTTATGGTCTGGGTGCATATACGGGGGCATCAACTGTTGCTGCACTTACAGATGAAATGCTCTATCACAGAAGTTATTCTTTGTGGGGAGAAGGACATGCAATGTTTGATCTTAGAAGATATAATAGATTGAATGCTAAATTTCTTCCGTTAGATCGTGCAGGGGACATTATTCACACTGAATTTCCACTACCTCCTTTTGACGGTTAAGTATTAATCGGATTGAATTTTATTAAGAAAATATCGGGTTTCCAACATTTATTTTTTTACACTGAATGAACAATCCCGTAGCAGAGAGTTGCGGGGTATCTGGTGTCACACTCAACTAATACCAATTGGATTATAAAATGATACGTAAATAAATTGAATTATTTTTTTGAAGTAGGCATTTAATAAATAAAAGATTAGTCTATTAAAACAGTTTTATTTTCTTGATTAAACGATTGATTTACCGCAACTTAGTAAAATTATTAAAGGTAGAGTAAAAATCAGATTATGGAGAAAAAGTATGAAAGCCTAACCCTTTTTTAGTTTCAGAAGAAATTTCCTGATAACGACAGTTGTCAAAACTTCTTGGCCGAAATGAAATGGTCAGATGGATTTAAATGTGAAAGGTGCCAAAACAACAAGTATTGCAGAGGGAAATTATTCCATACCCGGCAATGCACAAAATGTAGGTACCAAGCTACCCCCACAAGTGGCATTCTTTTCCACAAAGTAAAATTCCCAATGTTAAAAGCTTTTTGTGATCAAGTTGGTATAAAACAGTGTTAGCTGACCTTGATGTAGCTACACATAGTTGTCATTCGATCCCTGATTCCTGACATAATTCGTCAGCCTTGTCTCATCTCCCTGTTCACTGAATGCAACCCGCCGGTATTGTGCCACACACACTGAATGCTAAATCAATACCTTGACATACTCCCACGGATGAAGCGCGAGGGATTCTAGTGTACAAGCGAAACCTGCCTTCTAGCAGAGTCATTGATTTTTTTCTCATAGCATTGATTTTTAGTTGAAATAACTAATGTTATTCAACATTTTTATTTACCTTCGACCGAAATAAGTGAGTCTATGAAAAAACTTATCGTACTAACTTTTTATGCCAGTTTGCTACTAACTCAGAGTTGCACTACCGAGGTAACTACCACCGTAACGGAAGAAATAAAAGTCGACTATTTTGACAATACAGGGAGAAATGATGTCTTGTCTGGTGGGGTAAAAATGATACCTATATCGACTCCCAGTGGAGAATTTAATGTTTGGACGAAACGAGTGGGGAACAATCCTACAATAAAAGTACTACTTCTTCATGGCGGGCCTGGAGCCACTCATGAATATTTTGAATGTTTTGATTCATTCCTCCCTAAAGCAGGCATAGAGTATTACTATTATGATCAGTTAGAGTCTAAGTACAGCGATCAGCCTTCAGACAGTAGCTTGTGGAATATAGAACATTATGTAGACGAAGTAGAGCAGGTGAGAAAAGCATTGGGATTAAATCAATCAAATTTTTATTTGCTTGGTCACTCATGGGGAGGAATACTGGGAATCGAGTATGCATTAAAATATCAGGAAAATCTGAAAGGTCTAATAATTTCTAATATGATGCCATCTATTCCTGATTACATGAAATATGCGGATGAAGTACTCGGACCACAACTAGACCCACAAATATTGGCAGAAATACGTGATCTAGAAGCAAAAGGCGACTATGGAAATCCCAGATATAGTGAATTGATTTATGCGCATTACTATACCGAACATGTCCTCAGATTACCTCTTGATAAATGGCCTGAGCCTGTAAATCGCAGTTTTTCAGAAATTAATTCAGACATGTATATCACCATGCAAGGTCCAAGCGAATTTGGCATAGTGGGAGATGCTAAACTCAAAAACTGGGATAGAAAAACAGATCTATCCAAAATAAGTATCCCAACCTTAGCCATTGGCGGTGCGCATGACACCATGGATCCAAAAAGTATGGAATGGATGTCTTCAAAAGTGCAGTCTGGACGATATTTGCATTGTCCAAATGGGAGTCACATGTCTATGTATGACGATCAAGAAACTTATTTGAATGGTGTTATTCAATTCTTAAAGGATGTAGACATGGGTACTTTCTAATATCCTAAAAACAGGCGAATTCAACCCATAAGTACAACACTCGGGTTTATATTATGGTCTATTCCCATTACGAGGGGAAAGACCTCCCAAGGTTTTTTATACCCCAAGCATTTTCTAGGTCGGTTGTTCATTAAGTCGATAGCTTTGAGTAGCTCTTTTTAGGTGACTTTATGCAAAGGCATTTTCTTTGGAAAAAACTGCCTGAGCAAGCCGTTGTGGTTTTCATTCAAGCCACGTTCCCATGAGTGATACGGTTTAGCAAAGTAAGTTTCACACTCGAGTTGTTTGGCAAGCTCACTATGCCAACAAAATTCCCTGCCGTTATCAAAAAGGTGTCATCACATATTGTTTAATATGCGCTAACAACCTGAGTATAGCCGCATTGGTTTCTTTTTATGTACAGGGATGTACTGCATGCCGGTTTTGCAGGAGCAAAAACCTGTGCGGTTTTGTTCTTAGCCCAAAGCGCAAGATAGAGACTACTTTTACGTTCAGCAAGAGTGGCAAACACCCCTTGACGACCTTTGCCGATAACTCAATCAGCCTCCCAATCGCCCATACGCGAGCGACTGTTCACTATACTGGGTCTGTCAGCAATATCAACCCGATTGGGGATGCGTCCGCGGTAATCGTTCTGGCCATAACGCTTGCGATATTTCTTACCCTGATGGCGCAAGTATCGATATAACGACCCATCAGCTACTTTGTCTTTCAAAATTAGACGATAGATGGATTTGGTGCTAATACTGATGTTTTCCTCAATTTTCAAACGACCGCTAATTTGTTCAGGACTCCAATACAGTTTAAGTTTTTGTTGAATATAACGCCTTAAATCGTCATTGAGTTTGATGTGCTTGGGCTTTCGCTCATACCTCGTTTGGGCAAAGTGGTGGGCTTGTTTGTAACGATAGCCATTGCCCCTTTCACGGCTGATGGTTGACCTACTTCTGCCCATGGGTAGCGATTTCTGTCAGTGTACAATGTTGCTGATTCATGAGGTAAATGTGGTATCTTCCGTGTTCAGTCAAGTGGGTATATCTCGTCATGTTTCACTCCTTTTTTCTCGTCAGTTAAAAGAGTACGAGTGTACCCTTTGGCTGACTTAGGAGTGTTGCACTTATTATGTGAATTCAAGTTGTGATTATATTGGACATAGAGCCAACAAGATACACTAACATTTTTCGTCCAAATGATACCATGATTTTTGTAAGAAAGTATTCCCAATTCTGGATCGGAACAGACTAAAAATCAAAGATTCCAAGACCTGATGTTAACTTTAATACAAGCCATGTATTGCTTTGCGGTGAGCAATATGAAGATTCATGTGAGACACTTGAAGCAAGTGAGGTGCGTTTTGCAGGCGAGATCAATTTTAATTGACTGTTAATACCAAATTGATCACAAAATATCACATATAAATCGTTTCTCTTGTGGTCAATTTGGTATTAAAAGAAGAAAGCCGTATTCATAGTGATAACAAAGTCATCTAAGGTTAAGGAAGCCTTGAGCATAAAAAAATAGCCCGCTCAGCGTCCAATGTTCGCTAGTCAGTTACCTAGTACGTGTTCTTCGTCAAATCGAATGTTCCTAGAAAGCTGATCAAACCTCCAAATATGAAAGATGGCTGCGATGGTTAGTCCAATGCATAAGGCATACCAAATTCCGTATATGCCCATATCCATTACAAAACCTAAATAGTATCCGAGAGGAATAGCTGTGAGCCAATAAGCTACAAATGTGACTATGGTTGGACGTTTCACGTCTGTTAGACCACGTAAAACCCCTAATCCCACCGCTTGTAAACCATCAGGAATCTGAAAAACAGCAGCGATAATCAGCAGAGAGGAAGCAATTGATCTTACATTTTCATCTCCTATGTATAATGATGGCAATTGATGCCTTAGCAGGACAAAAGATAAACCGCATAATCCCATAAAACCAGCCACCATAGAAAAGTTTGAAAAACCCGCTGTTCTCAAATTTTTTCTGTCCTTTAACCCCATTTGATTTCCAATACGAATGGTTGAAGCAGCCGCCAGTCCAGTTGCAGCCATATAGGTAATGGCTGATAAACTTAAAGCGATGTTGTGTGCAGCAAGTGCTTCCGCCCCAATCCAACCTACCATAATGGTCGCTGTAGCGAACGCCCCTACTTCAAATATGTATTGCAAGCCAGAAGGTATGCCGACTTGCAATAATTTCCTTATGGTTGAGAGGTCAAATTTCCATTTGAACCCAATACACTTCTTTCGCATCAGCCAGATAATGAGCAAAAACATAACCACCCGTGAGATCAGCGTGGCATAGCCAGCGCCATTTAATCCCATTGCATCAAAGCCAAACTTTCCGTAGATCAACACATAGTTTAACCCTATGTTGAGAAGATTAGCAAGTACTGAAACAATCATTGGGGACAGCGTATCCAGTTGTCCTTCGGAAAACTGGCGGAAGGTTTGAAATATAAGCAACGGAAAAATAGAAGTACAGATAATTATTAAATAGGGTCTGGCTACTTCCACAACAACGTCCTCTTGTCCAAAAGAGTCCATAAAATTGCTGACAAGATACCCCGTCAGGATCAGCAAAATACCCAGTCCTACATTCATTACCAATCCGTTTTGAAGGAAAGCCAAAATCTTTGATTTATCCGAAGGATCAGAAGCGGCTACAAGTGGGGTAATGGCGTAGCTAACCCCAATTCCGAAAAGCATTAGGACATGATAAAAGGTACTGGCAAATGTAGCTCCAGCTAATGGCACTACGCCTACGCGTCCCACCATCGCACTGTCAGCAACGGTCACCATAACATGACTCAGATGACCTACTACAACTGGTGTCGCCAGCACTATATTTTGACGTAAATGTTCTCGGAGTTTCATGCTTTCCCTAAAGAGGGAGCAAGTTAGCTTCCTAGTTTCAATGCGATTGCGTATCTTTAGCCAACCTGTAATACCAAATTGATCACAAAATGTGAAAATAACTAAATTCAACCCGTTGTGCTAATTAATTAAGGATAATAATAGTGGTAATAAAAAATATCTATAATCCTGATTATCAGTAAATTAGAGTATTGATAAACCAATTTATTGAACTGACCTATGCACACCATTAAAAGTAACTTTGACAAGATTGTTCAAACAATCAAATCACTTAAGCTCAACTGCTTTGATGAAACTGGAAATATTCCAAAACCAGGGATATCATCATTATTTACTGATTTACAGGTAGTTAGCCTTGCGTTGACCGCTGAATGTATGTCCTTGGATAGTGAAAATTGGCTCTTTAATAAGATTAAATCCGATTACCGAAATGATTTTCCCAATCTAACAGAACGAACAAGGTATAATAGACGAAAGAGACCATTGTTTCCCGTAATGGAAATTATCCGCCAGACATTAGCCACTCGCTTCCTGGAGTTTGAAGCGTATTTCATTGTCGATTCGATGCCGTTAGAAGTATGCAAACTCTCTAGGGAAAAGCGATCCAAAAGTTGTCGACAGACATTTGAAAATGCTCCAGATAAAGGATACTGCGCTTCTCAAAAGACTTATTTCTATGGATATAAATTACAAGGTAGCTGTTCGGCTAATGGAATATTTCACTCTATCGAACTGACAAAGGCAAGCGTTCATGATACCACTTTCTTACGGGAAATAAATACACAACTAGCTGATTATGTGTTGATTGGAGATAAAGGATACTTGTCCTCGTCATTGCAATCAGACCTGCTTCATGCTACCAATATCCGCTTGGAAACACCAATGAGGAAAAATTAGAAAAATTATAAAAAGCAACCTCGGGTGTTTAGGAAAATCAGAAAAAGAGTGGAGACACTTTTCTCTCAACTTTGTGAGAAATTTATGATTAGAAGAAATTATGCCAAAACTTTTCAAGGGTTTAAGACTAGGGTATTGGCTAAAATCACTGCACTAACAATTCATCAATTCATCAATAAATTTGATTTCAATAGACCCATCAATAACTTAAAAGTCGCAATCATTTAATAGCACAACGGGTTATTATATACTTCTCATTATTCGTTTTCTATTGTTTATTGGCTACAACGGTCTCGTATATGAAAAGTAGCGGGCTTTATGCACTAATTTTTCAGTTTGTAACTGACCTTTGTTTTATGTTTATGCTTACGTTTTAGCACTTACTCCGCTTTCACTTTTATCAGTACTACATATTCTGACAACGTTTTAATTTGGTCGGTCAGACTTCTGTTTTTAAGCTCTAAACTGTTTGGTAATTCTATTCGGTCATTTGTTGAGTCAATTAGTAATTTTAAATAACTTGTTTTGATTGCATAATTTGCATTGTCCGCTAATTGTTTATTTACTCCAGATGATGTTATTCCAACCAAATTTCCTTTTTCATCAAATAAAGGTCCTCCACTATTTCCTGGTTGAATTGGTACAGAAATTTGATAGGTAGTAATATCTCCCTGAAAACCTGATTTTGAACTTATTTTACCGTCTGTAAATTTTATTTCATTTCCCATTATTTGTGTTAATGGATAACCAAGGGAAAATACTGAAGAGCCAACATCTTGGATTTTAGTTTTAAAATTATAGTTCAAGTTTTCTAATGGCTTAAAATCCAAGCTAGAAATTTTTAAAATTGCTAAGTCATTTTGTCTATCAGTACTAACAACTGTTGCTTCGTATACTGCTGTTTTCCCATTTTTAGTCACATGTAAGTTCAATTAGTAAGTGCAAAGATGTAGGATAAATATGTGGAGCTATTTCCACATATTTAAAGGTCTAAAAACTTTGCCATATGAGCCAAACATATTATCAACTCAAAGCCCATCAAAGACATCAACTTGAAGCCTACTTAAAATCGGGTAAAAGTAAAAGTTTCATTGCAGAAGCCCTTGCTGTGTCGGTTTCCACCATTTACAGAGAATGCAAGCGCAACAGTTCCCCTACAGGGATCTATCATGGATCTAAAGCACATTTGTCTTCCACAAAGCGTAAGCAACGTTATTGCAATCCTCGGTCTTTTGACACCCACAAAAGAAAGCTCATCAAAGAATACCTTCTGCAAGAACAGTGGTCACCTAAGCAGCTTGTAGGGTATTGTAAAATCAAGCAGATTCCCATGGTTTCACATGAACGTATCTATCAATATATCAGGGACGATAAAGCTGCTGGAGGCCAGTATTACAAACATTTACGCCATCAACTCAAACATAGAAAAAGACCTGTAGGTAAGCCTGTACCTATTAAAAACAGGGTATCAATCGATCAAAGACCTGAATGCATCAACAATAAAGAACGCTTTGGGGACTGGGAAGTGGATACCATTATAGGCAGACAACAAAAGGGAGCCATGCTGACCATCGTGGAAAGAACTACAGGAATGCTCATTACAAAAAAGCTACCTAAGGGAAAGCAAGCCAAAGGACTAAGTAAGGAACTTATCAATAGGCTGATGCCCTATAAAAAACATATCCTGTCGATCACTTCTGATAATGGAACAGAATTCGCCGACCATCAAAACATAGCTAAAAACCTAGCTACTCAATGCTACTTTGCCCATCCGTATTGCTCTTGGCAAAGAGGACTCAATGAATACACCAACAAACTCATAAGACAGTATATACCCAAAAAAAAACAGCTTTTGATACGCTAACTGACAAACAGATTACACAAATTCAACACAAAATTAACCGACGACCAAGAGAAAAACTTAACTTTAAAACTCCTAAAGAAATCTTTTAGCTAAATACCGCTTAGTTTTTGCACTTGATGGTTGAACCTACGCTTTCCTCTTTGGGTATTTAACCTTAATCCCGTTTTTTTTATCAAACTCGTTATGTCCAGCAACATTTAATGTTGTTTGACCAGTGGTAAAAAGTTTGTATTCTAATTTCCCTCCATTTTTTACCATTGCTACATCTGTACCGTGAATATTGACAACTGCTTTAACACCACACATTTTAAATTTTGCAGGACGATATATTGTAATAGTTGCGTAATCATTCTGGGCAAACGAACTGGAAAGGGTAACAAGAAT
The DNA here is from genome assembly GCA_965261215.1 of Ekhidna sp. Taxonomy (GTDB): domain Bacteria; phylum Bacteroidota; class Bacteroidia; order Cytophagales; family Cyclobacteriaceae; genus Ekhidna. The sequence goes on along the minus strand of CBDHDT010000193.1, from coordinate 3,316,355 downwards.
AATACCAATAGCTAGCAAAATTTTATTCATTGTCTGCCTAAAATCCGCAGTCAACTAGATTTGAAGATAAAAAGAGTTGCTAAAGGATAATAATGTCAGTTCCTATCTGATCGACCAAGTATATGGGGCTGTTAGTCGGCATTTTGACCAGAACTAAGGGGTGCAGTAGGTCTTCACTGGTAAATTTGAGGGTTTTCAGACAGACCTTTCCTGAGAAAAGAAGTATTACGAAAGAATGTTGGATGATTTAATCAAACAGTTAGGTGAGCAGTCGGCTGTAGTCTTTGTGTGTATATAGTTTAAGCACATGCTGCCTTCCCGTCTTGATCCATTTGGCAGCCACGGTAATAAATCGGAAGATAAATTTCTTCAATCGGAAGTTTTCCTTAATCCAAGACAGTTTGCTGGCAAAAGTAGCCAACATAACCTGGTATATATTGGCATACAGCGCAGTGATGATCATAAAGGCGGTATTTTCATTAAGGAATGAACAGGGAAGCTTAGACCAGCCAAAATCATTGTTCATTGTATCGAAGGTTCGCTCAGCATTTCCTCTTTGGTTATAAAAAGAGACAATTTGCTGGTTGTCCCATTTGACATCATTGGTGAGGATAGCTCGATAAGTGAAGGCATCCCCAGTGAATAATCCGGTCTGCCCATCTCGGCGTTTAATCCGACTTACTACCAATCGGTAGGGCTTTTTCCCCTCAAAGGGACGGTAATCCGCTAGCTGTGTCACTTCCATTTCTTGTACTCCAAGACGGACTTTCTGCCAGACATCTGCCCGAATCTGGCTAATTTGCTGTTCCATAGTAGCGCAACGCACAGCTCGGATGTAAAAGTGCTGACTCGTTCCCTCCACAAGACTAATTACCTTTTGTTGGTAGGAAGCCGAATCTGCCCGAAAGTGCTTGATGCAGATGCCCTGCTGATCCAGTAAAGAAAATGCTCTGGTCAGGGTTTCTTCTTGTTGGTATTTGGCTGGGCTGTTGCCATTACGACCTTCGATGTAACCAATGTTTTTGCCGATACTGGTCACACCTGGCTGGTAACCTTCACACTTTTTATAGGTTCTCCGTGCATCATATTTTTCGATGGCGATTACCTGATTATCATAAGCTAATGTATGCTTCTGTTTGGTGTTAAGCTGATTGGTTTTGCTCAAGGCTTTCAGTAATAATTGGTTTAAGCTCAGGTTGATATTGAACTGATGGGTTATCCCTCCCGAACTGGTCATTTCCTCTGTAGGGGTGGCCAGTTCTTTTATGCCTCGCAAAATGGTATCGGCACTACAACACCGAGAACCCCCAAACTTTCTGCAGATGTTCTCCCAAGTGCGCTTCAATCTCCTCAGTACAAGCTCCACCATGATCGAAACGAACATATTTGACCGGCTATGCAAATGATCATCGATTAGCTTGGGAATACCAATAGCCTTAAGAAGCTTGTAGCAAAAATTAAACCCACCAAAAGGGGTGATTTTTTTATCAGATATCGTTACTTTCATTCCCGCTTAATTGATTGGTTATACACTCAAATAAGTGAAAAAAATCGAGCCAGAAAAGCTTATTACAAACTGTTTTAAGCCTATTCCAGCTCTTTTTCGTTTTACACCTGCGAATTTAAGGGTTTACATGAACCTGCAGTGTATTGCATCGCAAAAGGAAAGGCACATAAAAAATATGAATAGGGCTGTAAGGCATCAGTAGTATGGACACAAAACTCGGGTATCATCGTAGGTGCGATGACTTTTGAAGAGAATATTTATGATGGACATACGCTAGATGCTGTATTGAAGCAAACACAACTACTGACTGGTAACTACCCGAAACCCGCCACAGTAGATAGGGGGTACAAAGGGACTAACAAAGTTGAGAACACCTCAATCATCCGACCATCCAAATCATTAAAAAGAGACAATACCTATCAAAAACAGAGAAAAGGAACGCACTGTAGACGTAGAGTAGCCATAGAGCCAATCTTCGGACACTTGAAGCAAGATCATCGAGTAGCTAGCAATTACCTAAAAGGGAAAACAGGAGATAAAATAAACTTCATCATGGTAGCCTGTGGGTTTAACTACAAGAAGTTGATGAAAAAACTAAGAGTAAATGCTCTTTGGCTCTATACAAAATGGGTAGTAAAGCTGAGGTGTCTAGTTGAATTAACCTCTTTCCATCAAAGTAGAATACAAACTCTATTGAAAATGAGTTCTTAAGGAACGACTAAATATGTGGAGATATCTCCACATATTTATCCTGATCTTTGCACTTACTAATTGAACTTGCAAATCTTTTATCTAAATACCGCTTAGTTTTTTCACTTGATTGTTGAACCTACGTCACCTCTTTTACCTCTAGTTTTGCGGTCCATTATGTATAAAACGTCAGAATTATATCCTTTAAAATTCAAGCCCATTTTCAAAGAAAAGATTTGGGGCGGGCAGAAAATTAAAACCATTCTTGGAAAAGATTTTGGAGATTTGCCCAACTGTGGAGAAACATGGGAACTCTCGGGGGTGGAGGGAAGCATTTCCGAGGTTTCCAATGGCGTTTTTAAACATTCCACTATCCCTGACCTCATAATAAAATTTAAGGAACAATTAATAGGGAATAAAATTTTCAAAAAGTTTGGAAATGAGTTCCCTCTTCTTATAAAATTTATTGATGCTACCCAGGACCTCTCTATTCAGGTCCATCCCGATGATGAACTTGCCAAAAAAAGGCATAACGGTTTCGGTAAAACTGAAATGTGGTACATCCTTCAGGCAGACAATGATGCCTCTCTCATTTCTGGTTTTAGCAGAGAGACAAATAAATATGAATACCTAGAGTACGTCAACACAGGAAGATTAACAGAAATCCTTAACAGGGAAAAAGCCACCAAAGGTGATGTATTTTTTCTTCCCGCTGGGAGAGTACATACTGTAGGAAAAGGACTCCTGTTAGCTGAAATACAACAGACCTCTGACATCACATACCGTGTTTATGACTTTGACCGAATCGATAAAAATGGAAATAGGCGGGAATTGCATGTACAAGAAACACTGGAAGCTATTGATTTTAGCCACTACCCTACATATAAAACCCCATTTGAAGATCGTCTAAATGAAGTCAGTGAAATTATTTCAACAAAATTTTTTACTACTAACAAATTGACGCTGGATAAACAATCATTAATAGATAAGTCTGATTTGGACTGCTTCAAAGTTTATATCGGGGTTGGGGGTTCTGGGATGATTGCGGGAGAACCCCTGACTTTCGGAGAAGTCATGCTTGTTCCCGCTATGTTGAAGAACTATATGATTGAACCAGAAGGAAGAATGGAATTGTTAGAGACATATATTTAAATTATAAAAATCCCGATTAGCAGTGTGAGCAAGCAAACCAACTTCATACATCTCGGTCTCATGGACTACCAAGAAGCCTGGGCTTTACAGGAAAAAATCTTTAAAAAAACAGTAGACCGAAAAATTGCCAACAGAAAAGTCCACCAATCCGAACAGTCCTCTACTGAAAACTATTTGATCTTTTGTTACCATCCTCATGTGTATACCTTAGGCAAGAGTGGAGACCGAAATCATCTTCTTGCGAATGAGGAGTTTTTAAAACAAAAAAATGCTTCTTTTTACAAAATCAACCGTGGGGGAGACATCACCTATCATGGACCAGGACAGATTGTAGGTTATCCTATCTTAGACCTAGATCATTTTTTTACAGACATACATAAATATTTGCGCTTTCTGGAGGAAGCCGTGATTCTTACCCTGAAAGAACATGGGATTAATGCAGGAAGAATTAACGGGTTAACGGGCGTGTGGCTTGATTGTGACAATCAAAAAAATGCCAGGAAAATTTGTGCCCTTGGGGTAAAATCCAGCCGGTGGGTAACTATGCATGGATTTGCGTTTAATATCAATACCGACTTAGAGTACTTCAACTACATTGTTCCCTGTGGTCTCCAAGATAAATCTGTAACTTCTTTGCAAAAAGAATTGGGTATGAAAATAGACATAAAGGAAGTCGAAGAAAAGCTGAAAAGAAATTTAGAAATCGTATTTGAAATGAAGTTAACAGACGGACACACCGAAGATCATTGGCTCTGATACCAATTAGACCACAAATTTATTTATGCGCCATTTTTTTTTATAATCAAATTGGTGCTATTAGGAAAACAGGGTTACTGCTAAAAAATCATTCCTCCTTTCAGGTTCAATCGTTGAAGATCATTTTTTATAATTGAAAAACTAAGAAATGGAAGGTATAAAGACCAAGACCGTTGCAACAGAAGGTTGTTTATTATCAAGTACTAGAAGTCTGTCGGACTTTCAATAACTAGGAGCGTAAAGAGATTAATTATTCAGAACCAAAAATTGGCTTTAACCCATTCGTTTTGCGAAATGATTTTATGTTTTGTGCCTTTTTCTGTTTTGGTAGTAAATCGGTCTGAGACTCCTCTTTTTAAGCGGTTTTTAGATTAACACCTTCTTTTCAAATTATAAGAAAGACACTCCAATCCCCATTCATTGTCTATGTTTTCTTTTCCTCTTAATGAAAACCTCCTAACGCCTAATACCTCTTTTATTATTCCAAAAACAGGTCCCACTGTATGTTGCCTCTTTCGATAAATCTCTTTTTGCTTATCTTTTGTTGGGTGTAAAAGTTGTTCAATATAACTGTTGTGTTTTTCCTTTGATTTTGCAATGACTGAGGTGATGGTCTTGGGACAATTATCGATGTTTTGTTGAGAATAATAGCCTGTATCGGCAACCGCAGCGGTGATTTCAGGTGTTAATTCGTCGTGGACAGATTCAATAGTAGGTAAGAATTCTTGCTTATCGTTGGGATGGGCATCGGCATAATTGCTGACCATCAACATATCATCATTGACCGCTAGTTGTGCATTATAACATTGATCAAAAGCCCTTACTTGTCTTCATTATCCGAGATGCAGGATCAGTGAAATTGTATTGATCTTTATCTTTTGGTACTGCGGAGGGTTCTTTTGGTACTTTGCCTGGTGGCTTTTTACCCGTTTCCTCTTCATACTTCTTACGTGCTTCCTGCTTTTGCATCTTGCTCTTGACCAAGCACCATTAATTGTTCAATCTCGCACGCTAATTTTTCCTCCAATTGCTGCATCCTTTTGTAGCTCATCGCTTTATGCTTGGATGCATGGGCTTGTATTTTCGTGCCGTCAATGAAGATATTGCCCAATTTGATAAGCCCAAGCTCATTACCTATCAAAAGGATCTCCTTAAACCAACCTTTGAGTTGGGGAAGAAACCTGTTACGAAAACTAGAAATTGTGTCATGGTCGGGGTGATGATTTCCTGCAATGAAGCGAAAAGCAACAGAATCGTAGGTCCCTGTTTCTATTTTTCGGGAACTAAAAACGCCTGTCGAATAGCCTTAAAAAATAAGGGAGAGCAGTAATTTAGGATCGTAAGGGGGTGTTTCCTTTGCTTGAATAAACCTGACGTAAATCCATTTTACTTGCTATGTCAACTACAAATCTTGCCAAGTGATCTTCGGGTAGCCACTCGGTAAGGTCATAGGGCATAAAAGAACTTTGTTTTCTAGCCGTACCGATAAATGATAGCATGCCCAAGGCTATTAATTTTTGTTTGGCTTTTGAGTCCGACAGACTCCTAGTCGATGACATTTGTGCTGTTCGAAGCAGGGAGATAAAAAAGACTTTTTTTCAGTCAGATGAATGCTCTTTTAAACCAGTCTAGCCTTAATACAGCACTAGATCAACCCATTATGCTAATTAATTAGGGGTATAAAAAGTGTACATAAACCTGATTATCAGTAAATTAGAGTATTAATAAACCAATTTATTGAACAGCCCCCATGGACAATTAAGGAAGTTTTTGATCCCGTTCAATGGAGTTAGTTCAAAGTACCTACAGAATTATTTAATTGAAGTAGGCATTTAATAAATACGAATGCACTTGTACGGGCATGGTTGATGGACCACCATTTTAGTTAGCAGGTTATCGAATATTTCCCCTTTCATCTGGCTTCGGTTGAACCGATAGCAATATTGGTCGATATATGCTTGAAGGTTATCGACTGAATGGTGGATACCTCTAAGCCATGCCTTGAACATCATAATTGTTCTGTGCAATTCCGGGAAATTCTTACCTTTCTTCCCACTCTCGATTTGAATTAAGTAAGGATATTTTTCTTTCAAGGGGATGTAGCCCCTCCAGTTATCGGTTTTGATGGTAGCCTCAGGTGATATATGATCTTGGAAGAAGGGCTTCAATTGCTTGGATCCAGCATTGTCAATCTCTCTGGCATACATCCTGCTCACTCCTTTCCCTTTCTTCTCAATAGCCAGTACAACCTGCTTTTTTCGGTTATTTTGTCGTCCTACAACGCCTTCTTCCTGTTGCCCTACAACGGTCTCATCGACTTCTACTTTACCCACTAGCGGGTATTTCCCACTGCTAACCATTGCCTTCATTACCTTTTGTTGAAACAGCCAACAGGTTTTTTGCCGTAGCCCCAGTTTTCTGCTTAGCTCTGTTGATGCAATCCCTTGTTTATTGGTACTCATATAGTATACGATATAAAAAGCTTTTAACATTGGGAATTTTACTTTGTGGAAAAGAGTGCCACTTGTGGGGGTAGCTTGGTACCTACATTTTGTGCATTGCCGGGTATGGAATAATTTCCCTCTGCAATACTTGTTGTTTTGACACTTTTCACATTTAAATCCATCTGGCCATTTCATTTCGGCTAGGAAGTTTTGACAACTGTCGTTATCAGGAAATTTCTTCTGAAACTCAAAAAGAGTTAGGCTTTCATACTTTTTCTCCATAATCTGATTTTTATTCTAACTTTAATAATCCTACTAAGTTACTGTAAATCAATCGTTTAATCAAGAAAATGAAACTGTTTTAATAGACTAATCTTTTATTTATTAAATGCCTACTTCAATTATTTAAACTGGTTTGCATACGCAGATAAAATAAGAGCAAGTAAGCAAACCATCAAGCAATGGCTTGTTGCGACCTTGATGGCTGATCAAGGCTATCATCTTTTCGAACTTTTTAAACAAAACGTCGTGTCAATTAGAGCTTAGCCATAAAATCTATCAACATCAGGTTATATGCGCCTAACTACTGACTTCTAAAATTATAAAACAATCAATGAATTTGAATTCAGTAAGTGTAAAATAGCAACGTAGCTTAACTAACTCTCCAGTTTTTTTTCATGTCCACTGGTCATCTACTCAATTACCTGCTTTATTTTTTCATTTTGTTTTCAAACCAATCCAATTGTTGGCTTAGTTGAAGTTTTAAATAAACATTCCATTTCTCCCAACTAAAGTGATGACTTGTATGTTGAATAAATATCAAATCTATTAGCGGGTTGTCTGCATTCTTTATGGTCGCTCTCCTTGGATATGTTCCACTAATTTTATCATCTTTTGCTTTTGCAAAACGTACTAATTCAAAATCACTTTTCTTTATTGCGCTACTTAGTGAGTCTGAGGCTTCAGTCCCTATAAACAAACAGGTTTTTGGGTTTGAAATTTTAATTGTCTCAAAAAAAGTCAACCACCCTTTATAAAAGTCATCACCAGTAGGTCTACCTTTGTTCGTTTCCATAGGTCGTTGAACGAAGTTGTAAAAGGAAGTTAAATTCCAAAAGATTTTTTATCAAATTCATCATTAGCAAACATTGCTCTATGGAAATTTGGAAATATTTTAGTCCCGTAATACCATCCATCAACAGCAAGCCCTTTTATTATTTCTCTTGTAAATGTCGGTGAGTTGTGCTTTTCTATTGAAGCAGGAGTGTTGTCGTGATAGTGACTTTCACCTACTATTAAAAGCTTTTTGTCATTTGGAACTGTCAAGTAATTGTCGCCAATAAACGGCAACCGCTTTTGACTAGTTACATTTTTAAATTCTAAATCAAGTTGAGTGTTAAATTCTAAATCAGATTGAGTGTTCATAATTAGGACTATATGTTGAATTGAATGGGTAAAGATGCAAGTTTAATTTTGATAACTTCTCATCGAAAGAATTTAGAGAAGATATTTGAAAAGCATATTGACGATAAGGCAACGGTCACTACAGATCTATGGAAAGGGTATTGCAAGTTCAATTAGTAAGTGCAAAGCTTAGGATAAATATGTGGAGCTATTTCCACATATTTAAAGGTCTAAAAACATTGCCATATGAGCCAAACATATTATCAACTCAAAGACCATCAAAGACATCAAATTGAAGCCTACTTAAAATCGGGTAAAAGTAAAAAGTTTCATTGCAGAAGCCCTTGCTGTGTCGGTTTCCACCATTTACAGAGAATGCAAGCGCAACAGTTCCCCTACAGGGATCTATCATGGATCTAAAGCACATTTGTCTTCCACAAAGCGTAAGCAACGTTATTGCAATCCTCGGTCTTTTGACACCCACAAAAGAAAGCTCATCAAAGAATACCTTCTGCAAGAACAGTGGTCACCTAAGTAGCTTGTAGGGTATTGTAAAATCAAGCAGATTCCCATGGTTTCACATGAACGTATACTATCAATATATCAGGGACGATAAAGCTACTGGTGGACAGTATTACAAACATTTACGCCATCAACTCAAACATAGAAAAAGACCTGTAGGTAAGACTGTAACTATTAAAAACAGGGTATCAATCGATCTCACATTCAACTAATAAATGCAACTTTTAGATTTGAGATTTTATCACTATTACAAAACAGGAAAGAAGGGCAATTTTCTCTTTCACTGCTTTGCTGGTAAGGGTTAATTTGCCCCCTCACATCGTCAAAAATAAAGTTGCAAATGGCACATCTTACTACAGAACAAAGGTACGCAATATCGTGTATGTTACAACAAGGAAAAAGTCAAAGTGAAATAGCTGCTAGCATAGCAAAAGATAAATCCGTTATTAGCAGAGAAATTGTGCGTAATAAAGATCAGAGGAGTGGTGTTTATAGTCATGATTTGGCGCATCGAAAGTATGCTCAACGTCAAAAAAGGAAACCCAAGAAAAAGCGATTCACCTTGCAAATTCAGTCCCATGTCGAGACCCTGCTAAAGGAAGATTATAGCCCCGAGCAAATTGTAGGCATCAGTATAAAAGAAGGGATAGACTGTGTCTCTCACGAGCGCATTTATCAGCATGTATGGAAAGACAAAAAACACCAGGGCGAGTTACATACTCATCTCCGAAGAAAGGGCAGAAAGTATCGCAAAAGAGGGGCTACTAAAGATAGCAGGGGAATTATAAAAGACAGAGTAAGTATAGACCGTAGACCTTCGGTGGTAGAAGAAAGGTCAAGATTTGGAGATCTTGAAGTAGATTTTGTCATTGGAAAAAATCAGAAAGGAGCGATGGTAACTAGCAACGACAGGGCGAGTGGCATGTTGAAAATGAAGAAAGTAGAAACCAAACAAGCCAGCGAAGTGGCTGATGCCATCAATGAATTATTGGAAGAATGGAGTCCGTTTCTTCAAACCATCACTTCTGATAATGGAAAGGAATTTGCTTGGCATCAACAGGTAGCTAAAACGCTAAGCATTGACTATTATTTTGCCCATCCCTACCACGCGTGGGAAAGAGGGTCTAATGAAAATTTAAACGGGCTGATCAGACAATATATCCCTAAGAAATCAGACTTCTCTATGCTCGATGAGCAACAAATCAAAAACATTGAAACCAAGATAAACAATCGACCTAGAAAAAGGCATAAATATGAAACCCCTATATTTGTAATGAATCAATTATTGGTTAACCAGAAAGTTGCATTAATGACTTGAATTCAGCGATCAAAGACCTGAATGCATCAACAATAAAGAACGCTTTGGGGACTGGGAAGTGGATACCATTATAGGCAGACAACAAAAGGGAGCCATGCTGACCATCGTGGAAAGAACTACAGGAATGCTCATTATAAAAAAGCTACCTAAGGGAAAGCAAGCCAAAGGACTAAGTAAGGAACTTATCAATAGGATGATGCCCTATAAAAAAGATATCCTGTCGATCTCTTCTGATAATGGAACAGAATTCGCCGACCATCAAAACATAGCTAAAAACCTAGATACTCAATTCTACTTTGCCCATCGGTATTGCTCCTGGCAAAGAGGACTCAATGAATACACTAACAAACTCATAAGACAGTATATACCCAAAAAAATAGCTTTTGATACACTAAATGACGAACAGATTACACAAATTCAACACAAAATTAACCAACCACCAAGAGAAAAACTTAACTTTAAAACTCCTAAAGAAATCTTTTAGCTAAATACCGCTTAGTTTTTGCTCTTGATGGTTGAACCTACGTATCGTCCTATTTTTAAGGATTATGACATCACACAAATAGAAAGTAACAACGGAAGAATTTTTATAGCCTTGCACACAATGATTCATCAAGTTACATCTCGGATTAGGATTACCTTAAATCCGCAGGTGTAAAACGGAACAGAGCTGGAATAGGCTTAAAATAGTTTGTAATAAGCTTTTCCGTCTCGATTTTTTTCACTTATTTGAGTGCGTAACCAATCAATTAAGCGGGAATGAAAGTAACCATATCTGATAAAAAAGTCACCCCTTTTGGCGGGTTTAATTTTTGCTACAAGTTTCTTAAGGATAGCGGTATCCCCAAGCTAATCGATGATCATTTGGGTAGCCGGGTCAACTATAGAGGGTTCGATTACTCGGAGATTTTGATGAATCATTTGGCTATTTTCCTTCATGGTGGAGATTGTACTGAGGACATTGAAGAACACTTGGGAAGAACATCTGAAGAAAGTTCGGGGGTTCTCGGAGTGTAGTGCCGATACCATTTTGGGAGGCATAAAAGAACTGGCCACCCCTACAGAGGAAATGACCAGTTCGGGAGGGATAACCCATCAGTTCAACATCAACCTGGGCTTAAACCAATTATTACTGAAAGCCTTGAGCAAAACCAATCAGCTTAACACCAAACAGAAGCATACATTAGCTTATGATAATCAGGTAATCGCCATCGAAAAATATGATGCACGGAGAACCTATAAAAAGTGTGAAGGTTACCAGCCAGGTGTGACCAGTATCGGCAAAAACATTGGTTACATCGAAGGTCGTAATGGCAACAGCCCAGCCAAATACCAACAAGAAGAAACCCTGACCAGAGCATTTTCTTTACTGGATCAGCAGGGCATCTGCATCAAGCACTTTCGGGCAGATTCGGCTTCCTATCAACAAAAGGTAATTAGTCTTGTGGAGGGAACGAGTCAGCACTTTTACATCCGAGCTGTACGTTGCGCTACTATGGAATAGCAAATTAGCCAGATTCGGGCAGATGCCTGGCAGAAAGTCCGTCTTGGAGTACAAGAAATGGAAGTGACACAGCTAACGGATTACCGTCCCTTTGATGGGCAAAAGTCCTACCGATTGGTAGTAAGTCGGATTAAACGCCGAGATGGTCAGACCGGATTATTCACTGGGGATGCCTTCTCTTATCGAGCTATCCTCACCAATGATCTCAAATGGGACAACCAGCAAATTGTTTCTTTTTATAACCAAAGAGGAAATGCTGAGCGAACCTTCGATACAATGAACAATGATTTTGGCTGGTCTAAGCTTCCCTGTTCATTCCTTAATGAAAATACCGCCTTTATGATCATCACTGCGCTATATGCCAATATATACCAGGTTATGTTGGCTACTTTTGCCAGAAAATTATCCTGGATTAAGGAAAACTTCCGATTGAAGAAATTTATCTTCCGATTTATCTCCGTGGCTGCCAAATGGATCAAGACGGGAAGACAACATGTGCTTAAACTATAATACACACAAAGACTACAGCCGACTGCTCACCTAACTGTTTTGATTAAATCATCCAACATTCTTTCGTGATACCTCTTTTCTCAGGAAAGGTCTGCCTGAAAGTCCTCAAAATTACCAGTGAAGACCTACTGCACCCTTTAGTTCTGGTCAAAATGCTGACTAACAGCCCCATATACCTAGTCGATTAGATAGGAACTGACATTATTATCCTTTAGCAACTCTTTGTATCTGCAAATCTAGTTGACTGCGGATTTTAGGTTTTATTTAAATACCGCTTAGTTTTTGCACTTGATTGTTGAACCTACGTACTATGAAACTGGTGAAAAAGTAGATGGAATGTATACCTACTATTAATTTCTATGTATACCCGTTGTGCTAATTAATTAAGGATAATAATAGGGGTAATAAAAAGTATCCATAATCCTGATTATCAGTAAATTAGCGTATTGATAAACCAATTTATTGAACTGACCTATGCACAACATTAAAAGTATCTTGGACAAGATTGTTCAAACAATCAAATCACTTAAGCTCAACTGCTTTGATGAAACTGGAAATATTCCAAAACCAGGGATACCATCAGCATTTACTGATTTACAAGTAGTTAGCCTTGCGTTGACCGCTGAATGTATGTCGTTGGATAGTGAAAATTGGCTCTTTAATAAGATTAAATCCGATTACAGCAGTGATTTTCCCAAGCTAATAGACCGAACAAGGTGTACTAGACGAAAGAGACCATTGTTCCCGTAATGGAAATTAGCCACCAGACATTAGCCACTCGATTCCTGGAGTTTGAAGCGTATTTCATGGTCGATTCGATGCCGTTAGAAGTATGCAAACTCTCTAGGGAAAAGCGATCCAAAAATTGTCGACAGACATTTGAAAATGCTCCAGATAAAGGATACTCCGCTTCTCAAAAGACTTATTTCTATGGATATAAATTACAAGGTAGCTACTCGGCTAATGGAATATTTCACTCTATCGAACTGACAAAGGCAAGCGTTCATGATATCACTTTTTTACGGAAAATAAATACACAACTAGCTGATTGTGTGTTGATTGGAGATAAAGAATACTTGTCCTCGTCATTGCAATCAGACCTGCTTCATGTTGCCAATATCCGCTTGGAAACACCAATGAGGAAAAATTAGAAAAATTATAAAAAGCAACCCTAGGTGTTTAGAAAAACAAGAAAAAGAGTAGAGACACTTTTCTCTCAACTTTGTGATCAATTTATGATTAGAAGAAATCATGCCAAAACTTTTCAAGGGTTTAAGACTAGGATGTTGGCCAAAATCCCTGCACTAAGTAATGATTCAATTCATCAATAAATTTGATTTCAATAGACCCATCAATAACTTGAAAGTCGCAATTATTTAATTAGCACAACGGGTTAAACTATTAATAAACCAGTTTGATAGTGCTGATAACAAATAATCTTCTATTGCAACGGTCTTAACTAATGATAATAAATACCTCTCCATTACAATGGTCTTAATTCAGTAAAAAACAACAAAAAATGAGGAAAAACAACAAGAAATGGGTCTGTTCAGACCTATTGGAGATCAAAAATCTCACAATTCAAAAACCAACAAACTCAGTGTTGCCTTTTGCAACGGTCTTAGTATTATTAATTCCGACGGTTGAAGAGGGTATAATGGCTTAGTAGATTTTGGTTACAAAAAGCATTATAGCGTACATCATGATACGAATGCATTTGCCAGAGGCAGTTCTCATATGAACGGGATAGAATCCGTTTGGGGCTATGCTAAAAGCAAGACGCTAAAAGTTCAGAGGCATGAACAAGAATAGGGTTAAATTACGCCTTAAAGAATGTGAGTTTAGGTTCAATAACAGGGAGCAGAATTTGTGCAAAATCTTGCTCCAAATATGCAGAAAAAAACCGCTTAATACCAAATTGACCATAAATTTGTATCATACCACGAAACAGCCATAGTCAATGATTCAAATTACGGTGGAGATTCCGTCTTTTTATCACAATTAAAACGAAACTTCAATCAAAAAAGAGGAGAGGAAGAAAAACCGATGATTGATCGGGTAGGGTTGCACTCTTCGCAGATTGCATTTAAAGGACCAGATGGAAGAGTGATTGAGAAAGAGGCTCCTTATCCAAAAGACTTTAACGTACTGATTAAGTTATTAAGGAAATATAATTAAGGAGTCGCTATTTGATTTATGAAAAGAAACTTCTACCTTTGTGTCCCCTTTTCGAGGAAAACGTAATTTGATACTATTAAAATCAACAAAAATTGGATACCAGAAGTTATAAAACTGTATCACTGAACAAAGCCACAGTAGAAAAGAATTGGATTATTGTAGATGCTGATTCTCAGGTACTTGGTAGGATGGCGAGTGAAGTTGCGAAAATGATAAGAGGTAAGCACAAGCCTGCTTACACCCCCCATGTTGACTGTGGGGACAATGTTATTGTCGTCAATGCTGACAAGATTAGGCTAACAGGAAACAAGTGGACTGATAAACAATACGTGAGACACACTGGATACCCGGGAGGTCAAAGGATTGAAACGGCAAATCAGGTAAAAGCTAAGTCTTCTACTGTTTTGGTAGAAAAAGCGGTTAGAGGAATGCTCCCTAATAACAGGTTGGGGAGACAGCTTTTCAAGAATTTGCACGTATATGAGGGAATAGAGCATCCGCACGATGCTCAGCAACCCAAAGAAGTAAAATTTTAAAATCTGAATGGACAGAATTAACACATTAGGCAGGAGAAAAACATCTGTTGCTCGAATTTATATGGCGAGCGGTAAAGGTGCTATCCAAGTAAATAACAAAGATATTGCTACTTACTTCCCATCCGAAATCCTTCAAACCATCGTGAAGCAACCACTTGTCAAAGTTGAGCAAGATGGAAATTTTGATATTAAAGTAAATGTTGTGGGTGGTGGACCATCAGGTCAGGCAGAAGCGGTGAGACTTGCCATAGCTAGGGCATTGACTGAAGTAGATGCTGAATTCAGAAGTCCACTGAAGTCCGAAGGCTTCCTTACTAGGGACTCCAGAATGGTAGAGCGTAAGAAATACGGAAGAAGAAAAGCAAGGAGGAAATTCCAGTTCAGTAAACGATAAGATTGAGGAATAACTAGAATGAAAAAATTAGAACATAAAGATTTATTGGATGCAGGTGTACACTTTGGTCACCTTACCAGAAAATGGCATCCAGCAATGGCCCCCTATATTTTTATGGAGAAAAATGGCATTCATATCCTTGACCTCCACAGAACGTTAGTTTGCCTTGATGATGCAGCCATAGCATTGAAAACAGTTGTAAGATCAGGAAGGAAGGTGATGTTTGTAGCAACCAAAAAGCAAGCAAAAGAAGTTGTAGAAACAGAAGTTAAAAAGTTAAAAATGCCTTACGTCACAGAACGATGGCTAGGGGGTATGCTTACAAATTTTTCCACCATCAGAAGGTCTTTGAAAAAAATGACTTCTATGGAGAAAATGATGAAAGAAGAGGCTTATCCAAATTTGGCCAAACGGGAACGATTGATGATGACCCGCGAAAAAGACAAGTTAAGAAAGGTTTTAGGAGGTATTGCAGAGTTGAACCGATTACCCGCCGCTCTTTTTGTCATTGACATAAAAAGAGAACACATCGCAATAGCGGAAGCACAAAAATTGAATATCCCTGTTTTTGGACTCGTGGACACAAATTCAGATCCTAATAAAATAGATTATCCTATTCCAGGAAATGACGATGCATTCAAATCAATTCAATTGATTACGCAATTTATTAGTTCAGCAGTGGAAGAAGGTCTTGCGGAAAGAAAGAAGGATAAAGAGGAGCAATCGGCAGAAGAAGAAACCGAAAAACGAGTTGCTGATGAAAAAACCGGAAGTGGTTGAATAAAGTTGAAATCTCTACATTTTAATATGAAAAGTTGAACACCATCCGATAGCTATCGGTCGTGTTCAACTTTTGTTTAAGAGCATATAAGAAACTGAAAATCAGAAAGAAAATGGCTGTCTTGGCACAAGAAGTAAACAAATTAAGACAAACGACAGGCGCAGGCATGATGGATTGCAAAAAAGCACTTACAGAAGCCGATGGAGATTTTGACAAAGCAATTGAGTTACTTAGAAAAAAAGGGCAGAAAGTATCTGCCTCTAGGGCAGACCGAGATACCGCTGAAGGTGTTGTTTTTGCAAAAACAAATGATGCTGGTACAGAAGGAGCATTGATCTCCTTCACGTGCGAAACTGATTTTGTTGCAAAAAATGAAGAATTCATTCAACTTGGAAACCAGATTGCAGAATTAGCATTTGCTCAAAAACCTGAAAATATGGATATCTTGAATGCTATGGGTCTTGGAGATTTATCAATTGGTGAAAAAATCATTGAATTAACTGGCAAGATCGGTGAAAAACTAGAAGTAAAAGCATTTGAAATCCTCTCAGGTGAAGCTGTAGTTCCTTACATCCATTCCAACTCAAAACTTGGAGTGCTGGTAGCATTGAAAAATGTAAATAGTACAGAGGATGTTACGGAGGCTGGAAAGGATGTTGCAATGCAGATCGCAGCAATGAATCCAGTGGCTGTTGACAAAGATGGAGTTGATGTCAGCATTGTTGAAAAAGAAATAGAGATAGGGAAAGATCAGGCAAGGCAAGAGGGTAAACCTGAAGAATTAGTGGAGAAAATAGCAATGGGTAAGTTGAATAAATTCTTCAAAGAGAATACACTACTTAGTCAGGTTTTTGTAAAAGATAATTCTAAATCAATTTCTCAATACCTAGATAGCATTACAAAGAATTTGACTGTTTCAGAATTCAAAAGAGTCTCCATCGGTTAAAACACTTAGGTTCATTCAAGAATGAACTCACCCCTCTACCTAGCCAGTGGATTTTTGGTTCTTCTGAGTTTCCTATGGGTAAAAGCCAAACAATGCTCAAGAATGTGGTACAAGTATATTTTTTTATGGAGATATTCAAATGAAAGATGCCCCTTGTTCGATTTACGACCACCATGAGCAACACGCATGGAGACACCTTGATACGATGCAGTTCAAGACGTGGCTAGTTGCTCAGGTTCTGCGCATTCATTGTAAAGAGCATGGAATCAAAAGCCTGCAAGTACCTTGGACTGGTACGCAGACACGCTTTACGCATTTATTCGAACGTTTCGCTATTGATGTTTTATCGGCTTGCAGTAGCAAGACACAGATGGCGAAACTACTTGGTCTATTATGGGATGAGGTGCATCATTTTCAGTCCCGAGCGGAGGCAAGAGAGATGAACAGACGTTCTGTTGATGAAGTGAAACACGTTGGCATCGATGAAAAAAATTTCCGCAAGGGGCAATCCTATGCCTGCCTACTGTACGATTTGAATGGCGTCCAGAGTGCTTGGAGATTGTGGCAGGCAGAACGAAGCAGTCGGAAAACACGTTGCTGTCCACGCTTCCAAAGCAAAGACGCAATAATGAAGTAGTGGCTGGTGCCGTGGATATGTGGGGTCCATTTATAACGGCAGTTGGAGCGACTTTACCGAACACCGCCATTGTTCACGACAAGTTTCATATCGTCAGTTATCTTACAAATTTCATATCGTCAGTTATCTTACAAAAATGGTTGACGAAGTCAGGCGCAAAGAAAATAAAACATTAAAAGCCACCGGCATCGATGATCTGGTCGGATCTCGCTATACTTGGTTACGCAATCCCGACAACTGGGTTTAGAAAGATAAAGACACTTTTTACGCGCTTCAATCAAAGGGGTTAAAGGTCGCCCGAGCTTGGGCAATCAAAGAGACGCTACTTGACCTGTGGACTTACAGCTACGATAAACCAGCCCGAGCGTTCTTTAAGAAATGGTACTGGTGGGCAACACATTCACGTCTAAATCCGGTCATTAAAGTCGCCAAGATGCTAAAAACCATCTCGACAACATAATGACTTACTTGAAACATCGCATCACCAATGCGACCGCAGAAGGATTTAAGACCGTTGCAAAAGGGAATACTGAGTTTGTTGGTTTTTGAATTGTGAGATTTTTTGATCTCTCTTTTTATTTTTTGCTCTCCGATCGGTCTGAACAGATCTATTTCTTGCTGTTTTTCCTCACTTTTTGTTGTCTTTTACAGAATTGGACATAATTATCCCAAAACTTCAATATAAATTGTAACACCGTAGGTTCAACAATCAAGAGCAAAAACTAAGCGGTATTTAGATAAAAGATTTCTTTAGGAGTTTTAAAGTTAAGTTTTTCTCTTGGTCGCCGGTCAATTTTGTGTTGAATTGGGGTAATCTGTTTGTCATTTTAGTGTATCAAAAACTGTTTTTTTGGGTATATACTGTCTTATGAGTTTGTTGGTGTATTCATTGAGTCCTCTTTGCCAGGAGCAATACCGATGGGCAAAGTAGAATTTAGTATCTAGGTTTTTAGCTATGTTTTGATGGTCGGCGAATTCTGTTCCATTATCAGAAGAGATCGACAGGATATCTTTTTTATAGGGCATCAGCCTATTGATAAGTTCCTTACTTAGTCCTTTGGCTTGCTTTCCCTTAGGTAGCTTTTTTATAATGAGCATTCCTGTAGTTCTTTCCACGATGGTCAGAATGGCTCCCTTTTGTTGTCTGCCTATAATGGTATCCACTTCCCAGTCCCCAAAGCGTTCTTTATTGTTGATGCATTCAGGTCTTTGATCGATTGATACCCTGTTTTTAATAGGTACAGGCTTACCTACAGACCTTTTTCTATGTTTGAGTTGATGGCGTAAATGTTTGTAATACTGTCCACCAGCAGCTTTATCGTCCCTGATATATTGATAGATACGTTCATGTGAAACCATGGGAATCTGCTTGATTTTACAATACCCTACAAGCTGCTTAGGTGACCACTGTTCTTGCAGAAGGTATTCTTTGATGAGCTTTCTTTTGTAGGTGTCAAAAGACCGAGACTTGCAATAACGTTGCTTACGCTTTGTGGAAGACAAATGTGCTTTAGATCCATGATAGTTCCCTGTAGGGGAACTGTTGCGCTTGCATGCTCTGTAAATGGTGGAAACCGACACAGCAAGGGCTTCTGCAATGAAACTTTTACTCTTACCCGATTTTAAGTAGGCTTCAAGTTGATGTCTTTGATGGGCTTTGAGTTGATAATATGTTTGGCTCATATGGCAAAGTTTTTAGACCTTTAAATATGTGGAAATAGCTCCACATATTTATCCTACATCTTTGCACTTACTAAGTGAACTTACATATTGATGGGTCTATTGAAATCAAATTTATTGATGAATTGATGAATTGATGAATTGTTAGTGCAGTGATTTTGGTCAATATCCTGCTCTTAAACCCTTGAAAAGTTTTGGCATAATTTCTTCTAATCATAAATTGGTCACGAAGTTGAGAGAAAAGTGTCTCCACTCTTTTTCTGATTTTCCTAAGCACCTAGGGTTGCTTTTTATAATTTTTCTGATTTTTCCTCATTGGTGTTTCCAAGCGGATATTGGCAACATGAAGCAGGTCTGACTGCAATGACGAGGACAAGTATCCTTTATCACCAATCAACACACAATCAGCTAGTTGTGCATTTATTTCCCGTAAAAAAGTGGTATCATGAACGCTTGCCTTTGTCAGTTCGATAGAGTGAAACATTCCATTAGCCGAACAGCTGCCTTGTAATTTATATCCATAGAAATAAGTCTTTTGAGAAGCGTAGTATCCTTTATCTGGAGCATTTTCAAATGTCTGTCGACAACTTTTGGATCGCTTTTCCCTAGAGAGTTTGCATACTTCTAACAGCATCGAATCGACAATGAAATACGCTTCAAACTCCAGGAATCGAGTGGCTAATGTCTGGCGGATAATTTCCATTACGGGAAACAATGGTCTCTTTCGTCTAGTACACCTTGTTTGTTCTGTTAGATTGGGAAAATCACTGCTGTAATCGGATTTAATCTTATTAAAGAGCCAATTTTCACTATCCAACGACATATATTCAGCCGTAAATGCAAGGCTAACTACCTGTAAATCAGTAAATAATGATGGTATCCCTGGTTTTGGAATATTTCCAGTTTCATCAAAGCAGTTGAGCTTGAATTCACATGATAAGTGCAACACTCCTAAGTCAGTCAAAGGGTACACTCGTACTCTTTTAACTGAACGGAAAAAAGGAGTAAAACATGACGAGATATACCCATTTGACTGAACACGAAAGATACCACATTTACCTCATAAATCAGCAAAACTGTACACTGACAGAAATCGCTAAAACCATGGGCAGAAGTATCAACCATCAGCCGTGAAATTAAACGCAATACAGGGGGCAACGGCTATCGCTACAAACAAGCCCACCGCTTTGCCCAAACGAGGCATCAGCAAAAGCACAAGCACATCAAACTCAATGACGAGTTAAAGCTTCATATTCAACAAAAGATCGCGCTGTATTGGAGTCCTGAACAAATTAGCGGTCGTTTGAGAATGGAGGAAAACATCAGTATTAGCACCGAATCCATCTATCGTCTCATTTTGAAAGACAAAGTAGCTGGTGGGTCGTTATATCGATACTTGCGCCATCAGGGTAAGAAATATCGCAAGCGTTATGACCAGAACGATTACCGCGGACGCATCCCCAATCGGGTTGATATTGCTGATAGACCCAGTATAGTGGACAGTCGCTCGCGTATAGGTGATTGGGAAGCTGATTGTGTTATCGGTAAAGGTCGTCAAGGGGTGTTTGCCACCCTTGCTGAACGCAAAAGTAGGCTCTATCTCGCACTCCAGACTAAGAACAAAACCGCAAAAGAAACCAACGTGGCTATACTCAGGTTGTTAAAGCATATGAAACAACATGTAATGACCCTAACCTTTGATAACGGCAGAGAATTTTGTTGGCATGGTGAGCTTGCCAAACAACTCGAGTGTGAAACTTATTTTGCTAAACCGTATCACTCTTGGGAGCGTGGCTTGAATGAAAACCACAATGGCTTGCTCAGGCAGTTTTTTCCAAAGAAAATGCCTTTGCATAAAGTCACCGAAAAAGAGCTGTTCAAAGCGACCGATTTAATGAATAACCGACCTAGAAAATGTTTGGGGTATAAAACCCCTTGGAATGTCTTTTCCCACGCAATGGGAATAGATCATAATATAAACCCGAGTGTTGCACTTATGGGTTGAATTCGCCAACGCTACACAAATAAACCAGCTTGATAGTGATGATAATAAACACCCCTCTATTGCGACGGTCTTTTACCGTACAAGTCAGAAAGTCGCCAGTTATTCAATTATTGGAAAATAATTTTGATGTTATCAAGTTTTACTTCAACTTTGGGGTTCTCAAAAAAATTGAGAGTTGAGATTATTAATTTATAAAGAAGCATTGAGAGGCAGGCTCTGTGATGTGCTAGCAACCTCCCCTAGGGGGAAAGTGCTACTTCCTGAACTTAACTAGTGAATATAAATTATGAGAAAGCAAGACATTACAACAACTAACATAATTCGGTTCAGCACTGGACCTGTAAGTTGTTGTTGCTGTCGTTGTTGCTAAATTTCATATGACAGATATTCCAAGGGAAAATTGTCTGTCCATTACCACTCCTTTTTTTCAATCAAAAAAACTTTCAAATGAATTTTGAAACAGAAGCCATACGAACTCAACTGGATAATGCACTGCATAGAGAACATTCAGTGCCACTTTATTTGACAAGCTCATTCACATTCGCAAATGCGGAAGAAGCTCGGGCGATGTTCAATGATGAAATTTCAGGAAATATTTATTCTAGGTATTCTAATCCTAATACAGATGAATTTGTAACTAAACTGTGCAGGCTAGAAGGTGCTGAAGACGGTATATCAACAACGACTGGAATGTCGGCAATGTTCACGAGTATGGCTGGACTGCTATCCAAAGGAGATCATGTATTGACCTCTCGAGCAATATTTGGATCTACCCATCAGCTGTTCACCCAAGTTTTTCCAAAATGGGGTATTGAACATACCTACTTCAACCTCCATAGGACAGAGGGATGGGAATCACTAATCCAGCCAACCACAAAAATGATTTTTGTGGAGACCCCCTCTAACCCTGGGTTGGATATAGTGGACCTAGAGCAGTTAGGGAAATTAGCGGAGAAGCATAAGTTAGTACTTAATGTGGATAACTGCTTTGCTACACCTTACCTACAAAATCCAATAGAATGGGGAGCTAACATTGTGACTCACTCCGCAACAAAATTCATTGATGGTCAAGGAAGAACACTTGGAGGGGCAATCGTTGGTAAAAAAGAACTTATTGAAGAGATAAGATTTTTCGCAAGACATTCGGGTCCAGCCATGTCGCCATTTAATGCTTGGGTGTTAAGTAAAAGCCTAGAAACTCTGGCAGTTAGGATGGAGCGACATTGTGAAAATGCCTTGAAAATTGCAAGATACCTTGAAAATCATACAGAATTAGAGCTGGTAAAATATCCATTTCTTACTAGTCATCCGCAACATGAACTTGCGAAGAAACAAATGAAATATGGAGGTGGAGTTATCACCTTTGTTGTAAAAGGAGGAATAGAGCGGGGAATAGCCTTTCTTAATAACTTAAAGGTTCTAAGCCTTACTCCAAATCTCGGAGATACCCGAAGTACTGTTACTCACCCGGCCACAACAACACACAGTAAGCTAACGGAAGATGAACGGGCAAAAGTTGGAATTGCTCCAGGTCTTGTTAGAATATCTGTGGGTCTCGAAAACGTAAATGATATTCTTGGAGATATAGAACAGGCATTACAAGCAAGTAAGCCCAAAAATCGAAAGGAGAGAATAAAGAAAATAGTAAGTGAATGATTATTGACAATTCAATAATGTACGAAGACCTAAGGTGTTGTTGTTACCTGTGTCTTACAGAAAGGGTAGGGGAATGAAGCCTCCAGCGTAACGTTATTTACGATAAATCATAAAAATAACTGCCTTGGTGGATAACTCTCTGAGGTTTTTTTATATACAATCCCAGATGGGAATACGAAATCATGTCCAAAAATATGTTAACAAAAGAATCAACAGCGGATGTAATCGAGCTTCAGAAGAAGATTGAGAATTTCCAAAGCGGTAAAATTCCTGAGGAACATTTCAAGGCGTTTAGATTGACTCGCGGAGTATATGGTCAGCGTCAAGCTAATGTTCAAATGTTCAGAATAAAACTGCCGTATGGTAAGATTTCTCCCGATCAGCTACGAACCATTGCTGATGTATCTGAGGAATTCACAAATGGGAATCTTCACCTTACCACGAGACAAAATATCCAACTACATTACATTCGACTTGATGACACCCCCCAGATATGGGAGAAACTAGAAACTGTGGGTGTTACTGCTAGGGAATCATGTGGTAACACTGTACGAAATATTACCGCTTCACCATTTGCAGGAATTGATCCGAATGAACCATTTGATGTATCACCATATGTTCAGGCAGTGTTTGAATATTTCCTTCGAAATCCCGTTTGCCAAGATATGGGGAGAAAAATCAAGATGGCGTTTTCAGCTAGTGAAACCGATGCAGCATTTACATACATACATGATTTCGGATTCATCCCTATTGTTAGAAAAGGAAACAGAGGATTTAAAGCCTTAATTGGTGGAGGTCTTGGTGCTCAACCCTTTGTGGCGCAAGTGGCTCAGGCTTTCTTGCCAGAAGACCAATTGGTCCCGTTTATAGAAGCTGGACTGCGCGTATTTGATAGGTATGGTGAGCGTGAGCGAAGAAACAAGGCAAGATTGAAGTATTTGACAGATCCAAAAAAGGGGTTAGGGATTGACAATTTTTTGTCTTTGGTAGAAGATGAAAGAAGGGCACTTCCCTATGACAGCTACCCAATAAAGGAGAGAGGAGTAGAACCCATACCTGACCCGCTTCAAGTTTCAACCATCACATTGAATGATGAGAAAATGTTCGAGAAGTGGCAGGAAACAAATATTTTTCAGCAAAAACAGCCTGAATATTATGGCGTTAAGGTCAGAATTCCGCTCGGTAATATATCTGCACCTATCGCTCACTCCCTTGCTGATATAGCAGAGAAATATGCTTCCGATGATATAAGGCTCACTATTAATCAAGGACTCCTTTATAGATATGTTAAAAAAGAAAATATAAAATTTATTTATAACGAACTCTATTTACTGGGTCTTCACCAACCTGGTTTTGATACACTCGCTGATATAACAGCGTGTCCAGGTACAGATACTTGCAACTTGGGAGTTACCAATAGTACTCAACTTACCTCGACACTTGAAAAAGTGATACGTGATGAATTCCCGCAATTAGTTAGTGAATCAAATATTAAAATTAAAATAAGTGGATGCATGAATTCATGCGGTCAACATATGATTGCAAATATTGGCTTTCATGGAAGTAGCATAAAAGTTAAAAACAAAGTTGCTCCAGCTATGCAAGTTGTCATTGGTGGAGGGGTACATCCTGATGGACAAGGATATATAGCTGAAAAGGTAATTAAGGTTCCGACCAAACGTATACCAGAAGTAGTCAGAATCCTACTAAAGAATTTTGAAGAAAACGAAAGAAACGGAGAATACTTCAATGATTATTTCAGAAGAAAAGGAAAAATCTATTTCTATGAACTGTTAAAGTCCTTGGCTAATACAGATTCATTTAAGGAAGAAGATTTTTATGATTGGAGAGAAACAAGCGCATTTCAACTTGAAATTGGTGTCGGAGAATGTGCTGGAGTCATGCTCGATCTTGTTGGCACCATTCTTTCCGATGCAGAACAACACCTGACGAGTTCCAAGGAAGCGTTAGTAGCAGGAGAATGGTCAAATGCGATTTTCTTCGCCTATAACACTCTGATAATTGGGGCCAAAGGAATCCTTCTTAGCAAGGATATTCGATGCAATACCCATAACGGGATCATTAAAGATTTTCAGGAGCAAATCTATGAAAAGAGTCAAATATCATTAGATATACCATACGAATCATTGGTTCTTCAAATCAATCAAAATGAACCTTCAGAATTTTTTGCCAAGGAATACTTAAGTCAGGCAACAGAATTTCTTCGCAAGGTCATAGCGTTGAGAA
The DNA here is from genome assembly GCA_965261215.1 of Ekhidna sp. GTDB lineage: Bacteria > Bacteroidota > Bacteroidia > Cytophagales > Cyclobacteriaceae > Ekhidna. The sequence continues at coordinate 3,291,488 of CBDHDT010000193.1, read as the reverse complement.
AGTCAGAACAGGTAACGTTGGAAGAGGATTTGGTAGTTAGTAGCCATTACAAAGCGTAGAAAATGTTGAAAAATTATCCGAAATTAACATTGGTTGGTGCTGGACCTGGTGATCCAGAACTGATAACTATTAAAGGGGTCAAAGCTCTTCAAGAGGCAGATGTTGTGCTTTATGATGCACTTGTAGATAGGGAATTACTGGAATATGCTCCAAATGCAGAACACATCCTTGCAGGCAAGCGGGCGGGTAAGGCGAGTGTATCACAAGATACGATCAATCGACTGATCGTGGAAAAAGCACTGAGTCAGGGGCATGTGGTTCGATTAAAAGGAGGAGACCCATTTGTTTTTTCCAGAGGGTTTGAAGAGATAGAATATGCAAGAACATATGCGATTGAAACCCAAGTCGTAATTGGGATTAGTAGCATGATGTTACTAGGATTTTATGGTATTCCACTAACATGCAGAGGAGTTAATCAAAGTTTTACAGTCTTGACAGCTACAACTTCTGAAGGAGAGTTAAGTCAGGAAGTCCTTTACGCTGCTGAGAAAGCTCCGACAGCGATTATTTTCATGGGACTTAGGAAGTTAGATCAAATTGCCACTGCTTATCAGGATGCGGGAAGGGAAGACTTGCCAGTGGCGATCATAAGTAAAGGGTCTCTTTCTGAAGACCATATTGTTACCGGTCGGGTACATGATATTTTGGAAAAATCAGAGAGACAAAAAATAGCGACACCTGCACTACTCATTTTTGGTGAAGGTGTAGCTCAAGCCAGATCGCATACTGAAGCATTACAAAATGAGATAAGAATTGAGTAAAATGAAAGATGGAAACACACTATTCCCTGTTTTTCTGAAACTGAGCCAGTTAAATGTCTTGATAGTAGGGGGCGGAAATGTTGGATTGGAAAAACTGGGAGCACTTCTTAAGAATGATCCGAAAGCCAAAGTAACAATAGTTGCTGATCGAATATCTGATGCCATTCGGGCAAAAATGGAAGCATCAGATACCATAAAAATTATTCCAAGGAAATATCAGTCAAGAGATCTGGGATCGGCAGACATTGCGATTCTTGCTACTGATAACTCCGATTTGCATTATCGAATCCGTCACGAAGCCACGGAGTTGGGGGTACTTCTCAATGTAGCAGACACACCAGACTTATGCGACTTCTACCTAGGATCAACTGTAAAAAAAGGAGATCTGAAGATCGGAATAAGCACCAATGGCAAGTCTCCGACTGTCGCTAAACGATTTAGGGAAGTACTCGATGAGGTATTACCTAATGAGGTCGAAGACCTGCTTCAGAATTTAAAAAAAATCCGTGACCGTTTAACAGGAAATTTGTCTTTCAAAATCAAAGAATTAAATCGAATCACAAAATCTTTAGTGGAATAGCATGGAATTGGAAACGACTCATATAACACTGAGAGAGTTGAATAGCGATTACAAGTCATTGACCGGACCAGAGCGTCTTGAAAAGATTTTCAGTCAGTTTGACCCAGAAAAAATACTTGTGACCTCTTCTTTTGGAGCTACTTCTGCAATTCTATTACACATGATAAAGAAAGTGGCTCCTAATCATCCAGTTTACTTTATAGATACAGGATACTTGTTTAAGGAGACTTTGACCTACAAAGAAGCTCTTATGGATCAGTTGGATCTAAATGTTATCGATGTGGGGGCTAAACAGAATCATCACGAATTTACGAAACAGAATGAATCATGGAAATATAATTCTGACTTGTGCTGTTTCATTAATAAGGTAAATCCAACCGATAAACTAAAGGTTGATAAAGACATCTGGATATCTGGTTTGATGAGATACCAAAATGAAAATCGTGAGAAACTCAGAATTTTCGAACCTAAAGAGGATATATTGAAATTTCATCCAATCATAGATATGACGTTGGAAGAAGTACAAGCATATGCTTCTATCTATGAACTCTCATTTAACCCATTAATATACCAAGGATATGGGTCAATAGGTTGTACTCACTGTACGGTAAAAGGTGAAGGTAGAGAGGGAAGGTGGCTGAACAGCACTAAAACAGAATGCGGTTTGCATACCTGATTATTTCAATTTGATTATAAAATAGGACACAGATAAATTGAATTATTTTTTGCTCGCATTTCGTTAAAAAATATAAGCATCGCCATCGCCACAGTCCTAGTTTTTAACCACTTTCCTCGTCATACCACCGTGTGTTGTTTGTATCTTTAACAGATAAATTCCTTTAGCTAAAAACGGAAATTCCACCGCGTTATCTCCCTTGGTTAAGGTCCCTTTAGTAAGAAATTCCCCTGAGATTCCGAACAAGCGGTACACGCCATCGTCAGCAACGGTAATTGTCACGCTATCTCCATCTTTTAGTGGATTGGGGGAGACGGAAACGCTTATTTTCTTCACACCAGCAGTTCCTGTGGTAACATCATCAGCCTGCACGGAGACTGTAAACGTTTGTTCAGCAGTTTGCCCTGCTATATCGGTGGCAGTGACGGTGATGGTTGCTGTGCCTGCGGCTACGGGAGTTACGGTAACTATGCTATCCATCACTGCAACCGTTGCGATGGCGGTATTATCGGACATTGCAGTAAAGGTCAACGTGTCTAAGTCGCTAAATTTAGTAGCTACATCTACATCGCGAGGAGTACCATTTTCCATGAGGTCAGTAATGTTGTCCATCGTGCCTGTGGCTGTTGGGGCAGGGTTGGTAACAGTGACTGTAAACGTCTGTTTAGCCGCTTGCCCTGCTATATCGGTGGCAGTGACGGTGATGGTTGCTGTGCCTACGGCTACGGGAGTAATGGTAACTACACTATCCATCACTGTAACGGTTGCGATGGCGGTATTATCGGACATTGCAGTAAAGGTCAACGTGTCTAAGTCGCTAAAGTTAGTCGCTACATCTACATTTCGAGGACTCCCATTTTCCACGAGGTCAGTAATGTCGGCAATCGTGCCTACGATTGTTGGAGTTGCATTGACAGTTACCGTAAACGTCTGTTCAGCAGTTTGACCCGCTATATCGGTGGCAGTGACGGTGATGGTTGTTGTGCCAGTAGCTACTGGCGTAACCGTAACTTCACTATCCTTAGCAAGTCTAACGGTTGCGATGTTAATATCATTAGACATTGCGGAAAAGGTCAAATCATCTGTGTCGCTAAATTTATCCGCCACATCTACAGTTTGAGTGTTACCATTTGCCACGAGGTTAGTAATATTAGAAATCGTACCTACGGTTGTTGGGACGGCGGCGTTAATAGTGACTCCATCGGGAAGCGTTATTGTTGCTGGCACATCGGCAAACAGGCTTGCAGGGAGCGAAGCAGGCAGTGGGTTTTCCGATAAATTGAGGGTTGTTAAACTCGTTAAGCCCGCGAAAACCCCAGTAGGCAAGGTGGATAGTTGGTTGTTATCTAACCTGAGTGTCGTTAAGGCTGATAGCCCAGAGAAAATATCAACGGATAGGGTTGTAATCTCGTTGTTGGATAAATTGAGAGACGTTAGCCCTGTTAAGCCAGCGAAATCACCACTCTTTGGGTTGCTACCTATTAGAGAGCTACCCCCAACAAAAGATAATTCGGTAACTCCCACCAACTCTGCTGTAGTAATGTCTGCACAATTGATTTTGCCACTCACTTTGGAGATGATCACATTCTTAACTATTTCGGTGCGTGAACAGAGGTCTGTTTCGGCGTGGATTACGCTGACCATAAAAGTTTGTGTAATGGATTGCCCTGCTGTATCGGTGGCAGTGACGGTGATTGTTGTAGTGCCAGCGACTAATGGCGTAACCGTAATTTCACTATCATTAGCAACCCCAACGGTTGCGATGTTAATATCATTAGACATTGCGGAAAAGGTCAAATTGTCTGTGTCGCTGAATTTATCTGCCACATCAACAGTTTGAGGACTGCCATTTGCTACGAGGTCAGTAATATTATCAATCGTACCTACGGTTGTTGGAATTTCATTAATCGTAGTTCCCGTAGGAAGTGTTATTGCGTTTCGTGGTACATCGGCAAACAGGCTAGCGGGAAGCGAAGCAGGCAGTGGGTTGTTTGATAAATCAAGGGTTGTCAAACTCGTTAAGCCCGCGAAAACCCCAGTAGGCAAGGTGGATAGTTGGTTGTTATCTAACTGAAGAACCTCTAAGAGGGATAGCCCAGAGAAAATATCAGCGGGTAGAGTCGTTAATTGGTGAACATTTAAAGTTAGATCTTTTAGCCCAGTTAAGCCAGCAAAATCGCCACTCTTTAAGTCATTCCTTACCCTTCCTCCTGAGAAACTATTATAGAAAAAATTGAGTGTCGTAATTCCTGCCAAATCTGTCGGAGTAATGTCTTGACAACGGGTTTTGCCATTCACACTTGCGACTATTTCATCTTTAACTCCTTGGCTACGCGAACAAAGGTCTGTTGGGTTAGCCTCTTGAGCATTTACTGGCAGAGAAAAAGCCAGACTTAAAATAAGGAGAAGTAGGGTATTTTGGTAATTACCAAGCCGTGCTAAAGGATGACATAATGTCGGGGGGGGGGGGGGGGGGGGGGGGGGGTAGGACTATTATATGACTTTTTGTCAGTCGTAAATGTTGTTTTTAGAGGTAGCATAGTAATTTTCATGCGTATTTATTTTTAAATGACGGTGGCAAAGGTATGAAATTATTTCCAACTAGCCATTTGTTGTCCGATTAAAAGTTCCTGCTTGTTTAATACCAAATTGATCACAAAGTGTCACATATAAAATGTTTCTTTTTTGCTCGCATTTCGTTAAAAAAATATAACTATAACTATGCTTACGTTTTTTGCCCAATCTAAACAAAAAATAATGCAGTTTATTTATGTTCTATTTTGTGGTCAACTTGGTATTAAAAATAGCTTGGACTTAACTATAGCACAATGGGTTATTTTATTTAACCCTTTTCTCGTAGAGAATATTCCTCAAACTCAACGATAACAGACGAACCCTGATCTCTCAAAGCATTGGGCTATCATTTATGTCAATTTTGTTCCTGCTATTGATCTCTTTCTTCAAAGATTTTAATCCCATTTCGTTCCAGAATATCCTTTTTAAGCTCAGTAAAATCATCTACTTCAGGGCTTAGCTGAATGGCTTCGTCCACTTTGGTTAAAGCATCAAGGATGAGTCCATTTTCTTCATAAAATGAAGCATAAATGATCTTATTAAGAGGGCTATCTTCAGAAACTTCGGCTCGCAACTTGGTTAGTTCATCCTGATACATAGCTGAGTCGGTCCCTCTCAACTTTTTGATTCCAATATCTCTGGATGTAATAGCCAGATTTTCCTTTGCCTTAACAGTCAGGATGTATAAGACCCCCTCGTTTTTGAGTTGCTCTGTTGTGAAGTCGAGATTAATGTAATTCCCATTGATCTCTTCTTTATAAATCTCCTTATCAAATATATTTTTCACCGTGACAACGAAGGCATTCATCTCCATACCTTCAGGATTATCCCACGTAATAATGGCATTATCCCCAATTACACTTACCTGATCAGGGACTAACATGTTGATACTCGCATCCCCCGCCCTTCTTGATACGGCTCCTGTTGCATTAAGTTTCGCCCTGTAATTGATGTGTGTTTTTTCATTCATTTTGTTAGCTAAAAACGTAGCATAACGCTTTGAGACGCTTGCAGATTTAGTATTTACCTGCTTCTCCAGATCAGACACTTTCCTTGTGCCTGCATTTCTCACCTCTAGGGTTTTACCTGTTTTATGCATCAGACCAATGTAAGCTCCCTCCGAAGCAATTAACTCGTCACCAACATTGAGTCTGGAACCCGTCTTGAGCACTACTGATGTGGTGACTCCTGCTTTTTTTACTCGATTTTGACCTCTATTGGCAAGCACTCTAAACGTGTATCCTTGACCATGAACTATCTCAACGGCGCAAACAAGCAATAATGCGATTGTGATCGAAACTACTTTTCTCATGATATTTCTAATTTGATTGATGTTTAGCAAAATAAATTTATAAACGTGATACTTTAAACAATTCCTTTCTGCCTTCTTTTGAAAATGCATTTTTAACTACTCCATAAAACACTTCCAACCCATCGCCAGAAAGTGCTACGGCAAATAGCAAATATGTTAAATCCAATTTAACACTATACAAATCAAGTACATAAACCATGATGTATATAATGCCCACGACTTCTATCAACTGAATAACCTTAGTCAGTCCGTCATACCATTTAGGCAGTTTTTTGTATATCCAAGAGAAAGTCATAATATTCAAAAAGACGATTAGAATTGTTATTACCCACTTTTGAACTTCTGATAAGTAAGCGATATAATCTTCATTGATAATCATCGAAACAATGTTCGCATGAATAACTCCTCCATACATATCTGGAAAAGCTCTACCGATGTATGAGCTATTCAAAGGAGTAAAGAATTTATCTTCAAAATTTTTCCTGTCACCTAAGTATTCACCTAGGAAACAAAAAATAACCACCTTCCCTTCTATAATTTTTGGAATATAATTGCTGGTGACAACATCTTGGACGTCCAAAGCATAGTACTTAGCTCCAAACTTAGTCGCTCCGTAATCAAGAACATTGCCCCTGTAGTTTATTACCTCCACTTTATTCCCTCTCTCAACAAATTTTTTAGTTTTCTCTGGAGCGAAATAGGAAGCCAACTGAACAGCAAACGATGGATGAATTTTTCCATCAGATGAAGTTAAAGTTGGACTAAATGTTCGACACATCTTTAAATCTTCCTGAGCTTCAGCCTCAGTAATTAGGTTAGCAAAAGCTGAATCTGCATTCCATGTAAACGTTGGCCATGAGGTGTGTAGGGAATCAAACTCATCAGTCTCAAAATTATAGAGAAGTTCAGTCACCATAATTAGATTTTCAACTCTCCCTAAGGCCTCCATTAGCATCAACTCTCCCAGTGTATCCTCTTTTGGAAAGTCAAAAAAGGAATCCACTCCAATGACAGCGGGATTATGTTGACTTATGGAGTCAAGCATCATTGCAATACCAGCCCTTGATTCTAATCCGATATTTACTAAAACTATGTTTTCATCTGCAACTGGATCATCCAGCAACTGAGAGAAATAGATATCTGTAAATTCCATATCCGAAAATGCCTGACCTATTGGATCGAACATGTCAAAAGCCTTGAAGGCTGTGAGACTACTTAAAAGCCCCATTAAGCCCCAAATAAACATAGTACCCAAAATTACATCCAGCCAAAATCTTCTAAACATTGCTTTACCTTTAACGGAGGAATTAGACTCGTACACACAGCGTGAAGTTAATCACTTCTACCCTAATTTGCCCACATATCAACTTAGAAAGTGTAATTTTTTTTCTTAGAAGGAAAGTAATTTTTGAAATAGGCATTTAATGCCTACTTCAAAATAAAAAATCCTGCAAATACGTCAACGTGATAGTACCGGTAACAAACAATCTTCTATTGCAACGGTCTTATTATTCTAAATGACTTGTAAGAATTCGATTCTTAGATTAACTTTGCAAGTTATTTAGAATTGGTCTAAATAAGAAATTAGCGAAGGAGAAATGAATACTATTCAAATTCAGTTTAATCATATGGCATCATCATTTCAGGAATATCTTCTATTGAAGAACAAAAAAGTGAAATCCGAATGTTGTGAGACAAATTAAGCGAAAAAGAAAGTATTGCAAGAAATGCCCAAAGCTATTAGCACAATGATCCAGGAAGAAATATATCGAACTAAAGGAGCAAGTTTGGCACAATGTGATTCATCTGAATCATTTTTCTTGACTTTTGATGAGCAAGTCATTGAATTCAGGCTTTGTGATTTGATTACCTTCAGGAACAAGATCAGGCAAATTGATATTGTGGAATTGCTGGATTCTAATACACCAGATATTGAACTCATACAATTGCCTCATTGCGATCGGTTTTTAATTTTAAGTACTCAAGAGATATTGGAATTTAGAGAGCTTCTAAATGGAACGTTCAATATATTAGCGCTCAATAGTGCTATCCGAGGAATTTTAAGGAAGCACATTTTCAATTTTTAGCCTGTTGCTTGTTGGGAGATAAATTGAAAGGCTGTTTATCAGTTTGAAATTAGATGTATCATTTAAAACACAAAAGCCATGAAAGACATACTTAGAAGGCATCATATACTGAATGATGCAATTGTAGATATTCTCAACAGACAGATAAAGATGGAAGCCCACTCTTCAAGTGCTTACTTGGCAATGGCGGCTTGGTGCGACGTGAGAGGATATGACAATAGCGCAGAATTTTTCTTTACGCAATCAGATGAGGAAAGAAAGCACCAACTTAAACTTTTTCACTACTTGGCAGACATGGAATGTGATGCAATATCTCCATCCGTCGGAGACGCTCAGCATGAATTTGGAACACTCCGAGAAGTTTTTGAGAAGGCGTTAGAAATGGAAATGGCTGTGACAGATTCCATTCACGAGATCATGGCGACTTGCAGGAAAAATAATGATATAGCCACTGAAGAATTCATGAGATGGTTTGTTCAAGAGCAAATTGAGGAAGAATATATTGCGAGGAGAGCCCTTGAATTGTTTGATGTGCTGGGAGAAGATAAACTGGCTTTGGGAATGTTTGAGGAGCGAATACTGGGAATCACCTACGATGCTGGTACTCAGTAATGATTAATTGACTGAAAAATTCTTGAGGCTTTCAGCGAGGGAGCCTTTTTTGTTTTGAAATAAAATCCCAAAGCACAACACCAACACTCACGGATATATTAAGTGAATGCTTGACTCCGAACTGTGGTATTTCTAATACCCTATCTACATTTTCAACTACCTCGTCAGCAACTCCAAAGACTTCATTTCCAAAAATGAATGCATACTTTTTTGAATGATCCGGCTTGAAGCCCATCAGAGAAGTACTTTCATCCGCTTGTTCGACCGCTACCGTATGGTATCCATTTTTCTCTAATAAAGATAAAAGCTCAAGAATGTTTTCACAGTACTCCCATTCAACCGAATCTTGAGCTCCTAAAGCAGTTTTATTTATTTCCCGATGAGGTGGTTTAGCCGTGATACCACACAAGTATATTTTTTCTATCCTGAAGGCATCGCTCGTTCTAAACACAGATCCAACGTTCATTGCACTACGTACATCATTCAATACCACAAGCATTTTCGATTTATCAGAGTTTTTGAATTCCTCTGACGTAAGTCTGTTTAGTTCCTCATTCTTCATTTTCCTCATAGGGTATACCAAATTGATCACAAAATGTCACATAAATAAATTGAATTATTTTTCGTTTGGGTTAGCCAAAAAATTATAAGCACAGCCATAGTTACGGTTTTAGTTTTTAACGAAATGCGAGCAAAAAAGAAACGATTTATATGTGACACTTTGTGATCAATTTGGTAGTATATGTAATTTTGCTCGTCAAAAGTAACTCCATCATTTTTCATGACCATAGTCAAAACCAATGCGAAAGAAACCCCCTTGATAAAGCAGTACAATGCGATCAAGGGTAAGTACCCTGGAGCACTCCTGCTCTTTCGGGTTGGTGATTTTTATGAAACGTTTGGAGATGATGCTATAAAGGCAAGTAAAGCCTTGGATATTGTCTTAACAAAGAGAGCGCATGGCACGTCAGAAGTTGAATTAGCTGGATTTCCCCACCATGCGATGGATTCCTACCTGCCTAAGTTGGTTCGAGCTGGGTATCGGGTTGCAATATGTGATCAATTAGAGGATCCAAAAAGTGTCAGAGGTATCGTTAAAAGAGGAGTCACCGAACTTGTGACCCCAGGGCTTTCCCTAGATGATAGTGTGCTAGAGCAGAAGAAGAATAACTACCTAGCATCCATTTATAAATCCCAAGAAACATGTGGCATTACTTTTCTGGACCTTTCCACTGGAGAGTTTATGACTTCTTCGGGATCAGAAGAATATTTAGACAAACTCATCCAAGGATTTCAACCATCCGAAATTATTTATTCAAAAAATAACAAAGAATGGTTTTTGAATAAATATGCCAATCAGTACGCATCCTTGTCTCTGGAAGATTGGATTTTTAACCTTGACTATGGGTATGAAAAATTGACTAATCACTTCAAAGTGAAAAACCTGAAAGGTTATGGGATTGAAGGATTAGATAATGGAATTGTTACGGCTGGAGCAGTGCTGTATTATTTAGATGAAACTGAACACAAAAAGATCAATCACATCACCTCCATCTCTAGGATTGATGAAAATAAGTATGTCTGGCTAGACCGTTTCACGGTGCGAAATCTGGAACTCGTACACCCTACCCAATCGGATGGAGTAACGTTATTTGATACGTTAAATTCAACCCTCACGCCAATGGGAGGGCGTTTACTTCGAACATGGATCGTGCTTCCATTAAAGAATAAGCCAGAGATTGATGAACGGTTGAACATTGTTGAGGAATTGCTTGAAGATGAGGAAGCTTATGAAGTCATTCAGGAAAAATTAGCACAGATAGGTGACTTGGAGAGATTAGTCGGGAAGATTGCAACGAGTCGAATAAATCCCCGTGAGTTGATTCAATTGAAAAAAAGCCTCCATCAAATTCCATTCATTATAGATGAAATAAAGACACAAAATGCGTTCAAAAATCTCGGTGATCAACTAGATCCATGCTACGTGTTGGTTAAACGCTTACAAAATGAACTCAAAGAGGATGCTCCGCTACAACTTCACCAAGGAAACGTAATAGCTGAAGGAGTGGACGCCTCCTTGGATGAACTTAGGGAAATATCTATCTCTGGGAAGGATTTTCTCGAAAAAATAAGAGATTGTGAAATTGAGAGAACAGGTATTTCATCTCTTAAAATTGCCTACAACAAAGTCTTTGGCTACTATCTGGAAGTCTCTAATACCCATAAGGATAAAGTGCCAGAAGAATGGATACGAAAACAAACCCTAGTCAACGCAGAAAGGTACATCACGGAGGAGTTAAAGACCTATGAAGAAAAGATTCTGAATGCAGAATCTCAAATTCAAATCCTCGAATCAACTCTTTTCAATGAAATCATAAACTGTGCTACTTCCTTTATAGATGCCATACAGAAAAATGCAAAGGTGGTTGCTCAGGTTGATTGCCTATCGTGTTTCGCTCATCAGGCAAAAAGGAACAACTATAAAAAACCGTCTGTTTCAGAAGAAAGAATTATAGACATAAAAAAAGGCCGACATCCTGTCATCGAAAGAACACTGGCATCAGGGGATAAGTACATACCCAATGACACATTCCTTGATGCAGAATCGCAACAAATAATAATCATTACTGGACCAAACATGGCAGGGAAATCAGCGTTGTTGAGGCAGACTGCCCTAATCACATTGATGACCCAAATGGGAAGCTTTGTGCCTGCCAGTTATGCTAAAATTGGCTTGGTGGACAAAATCTTTACCCGTGTTGGGGCATCTGATAACCTGTCTCGTGGCGAATCTACTTTCATGGTAGAGATGACAGAGACGGCAAGCATTCTCAATAATCTAAGTGATCGCTCGTTGGTTTTGATGGACGAGATTGGTAGAGGCACCAGTACGTACGACGGAATTTCGATTGCGTGGTCAATCGTTGAGCACTTGCATAACCATCCAGTATTCAGAGCAAAAACCCTCTTTGCAACACATTACCATGAACTCAATCAACTAACAAATGATCTGTCTAGGGTTAAGAATTTCAATGTTGCTGTAAAAGAGCTTAATAACAAAGTTGTTTTCATGAGAAAACTGGTGGAAGGAGGTAGCGGGCATAGTTTTGGGATTCATGTAGCGCAGATGGCAGGAATGCCTAACGAGATAATAATTCGTGCAAATGCTATTCTCAAATACCTAGAGAAAGAAAAGTTAACTGATTCGGATAAAAAGAAATTGGAAGAAATGCCTGTACAGCAGGTGCAGATGAACCTATTTGAATCTGATTCAAGATTTGAGAAAGTCAAGGACACCATAAGAAATATTGACATCAACGCGACATCCCCAGTAGAGGCTCTTTTGAAGTTGAGCGAACTGAAAGACACGTTGCGAAGTAAGAACTGAAATTAATTTCAACTTGAAGCCTCACCACAATGCAACACTATGTTGCTTGCCTCATGCAGAGAAGGGCACTTTATGATTTCGTAATAAAATAAGTCCAGAACTATTTAGGATAAATAATTGTGAATTTGTAGGCAAATGATAAACTTGCAGTCTCTTCCCGAAAGAGGACAAGCGGAAGTAGCTCAGCTGGCAGAGCACAACCTTGCCAAGGTTGGGGTCGCGGGTTCGAATCCCGTCTCCCGCTCAAAAGATCGCATCTCATGCGGTCTCTTTTTTTAGTGGCAACCCCTTGCCTCGGTGGTGGAATTGGTAGACACGCAGGACTTAAAATCCTGTGACCATTGCGGTCGTGCGGGTTCAAGTCCCGCCCGAGGTACTCAATAATCAATTAGGCTATAAGCCTTTCAGATGCTTTGACGAATTCAAACAAAAAAGGGTCTTAACTAGTTAATAACCTGAACCCGATTAATAAATAGTTCAATTAAAGAGAGATAAACAGGAATTAGGAATAGATAAAACCAGTGTATGTGTTTATATTCAAGTATCTGAAATTCAAATATATACACATAAAACACATGGTCTTATCTGACAATAAAATTGCTGAAATTTTCTGTTTTGTTGATGAATGCTGTCTGGAATTAGAAAAATCTATCCAAAAGCACCTTGTAGGCAACAAATCTCACAGAAAGCCCAAGATGAGCTGTAGCGAAGTAATCACTAGCATGATTATGTTCCACTCTGGAGGGTTCAGCAATATGAAACACTTTTATATTCATTATATCCAAAAACATATGAACCATTTATTCGATGAAACAGTATCCTAGTAATAGGTTTTTGGAATTGATGCAAGGTGCGACCTTACCTATGTCTCTATTGCTAAAAACTTGTTGTATGGGTGATGGTACCGGTATTTCTTTTATTGATTCAACTCCAATTCGGGTATGTAAAAACAAGGGGATAAAAAGGAATAAGATTTTTGAAGGATTGACCAAAGTAGGCAAGTCTACAATGGGTTATTTCTTTGGTTTTAAACTACATATAGTCATTAATGACAAAGGGGAACTTCTCAATTTTGTGATCTCCCCTAGCAATATTGATGATCGAAAACCTTTAAAAATCCCATCTTTCATCAAAGCCCTAAAGGGAAAGTTGTAGGCAGACACAGGGTATATCTCTCAATAACTAACACAAGTGCTTTTTATGGATGACCTTCATTGGATCACTAGTATTCGCAATAATATGAAGAATACGCTGATGGAACTCAAAGACAAAATCATGCTCAGAAAAAGGTCGGTTATAGAAACAGTAAATGATGAACTAAAAAATATTTGTCAAATAGAACATTCCAGACACAGGTCATTCACCAACTTTATTGCCAACCTAAGCTCTGGTCTAATTGCCTATTCTTTACTTCCCGAAAAAACCTGCAATTAAATATGATCCTGTAAATACTAGCCAATTAGCCATTTTCTAAATCGGGTTCAGGTTATGACGATATTTTTTCATCTTGGTGTCATAGGCACCATAGGCTTTGGTATCATCGCTACCATCAACAAATTAGTCAACATAGCTGTTGAGTTGTTTGTTGTTAAATTCAACATCCTTGACAAACCACGGGGAATAGATGCCAAGTGCTTGAGTAAATAAGTCGTGCATTTTTGAATCTTTTTGAATAATGAAATTGAACCCGTACTTTAACGCATTACCCACTCAATAATCACAAGAACCTCAGTTTTTATAAAGCCATGTCTGAGGTAAAAGCTCCCTTTGTCTTGGTCACTTTTCTGATCTGTCGGTGATAAACTTCCACCCCATTAGTGGTATATATCAGCTTCCTTATCGAGGCTGAGTATTGAAAATAAGTGTCAGTTTGTCCCAATTATTTTCCCATGACTGGATCACTATTGGATACTTACTTTGCCATTTTTTAGCCAGATTTAATAACTCCATTTCTGCCAACTCTTTTGTGTCAGCACGGTAAACTTCCTTAAGATATCTCATAAACTCCTGCTGACGTAGGTTCAACCATCAAGTGCAAAAACTAAGCGGTATTTAGATAAAAGATTTCTTTAGGAGTTTTAAAGTTAAGTTTTTCTCTTGGTCGTCGGTTAATTTTGTGTTGAATTTGTGTAATCTGTTCGTCATTTAGTGTATCAAAAGCTGTTTTTTTGGGTATATACTGTCTTATGAGTTTGTTAGTGTATTCATTGAGTCCTCTTTGCCAAGAGCAATACGGATGGGCAAAGTAGAATTTAGTAGCTAGGTTTTTAGCTAGGTTTTGATGGTCGGCGAATTCTGTTCCATTATCAGAAGTGATCGACAGGATATGTTTTTTATAGGGCATCATCCTATTGATAAGTTCCTTACTTAGTCCCTTGGCTTGCTTTCCCTTAGGTAGCTTTTTGATCATGAGCATTCCTGTAGTTCTTTCCACGATGGTCAGAATGGCTCCCTTTTGTTGTCTGCCTATAATGGTATCCACTTCCCAATCCCCAAAGCGTTCTTTATTGTTGATGCATTCAGGTCTTTGATCGATCGATACCCTGTTTTTAATAGGTACAGGCTTACCTATAGGTCTTTTTCTATGTTTGAGTTGATGGCGTAAATGTTTGTAATAATGGTCACCAGTAGCTTTATCGTCCCTGATATATTGATAGATACGTTCATGTGAAACCATGGGAATCTGCTTGATTTTACAATACCCTACAATCTGCTTAGGTGACCACTGTTCTTGCAGAAGGTATTCTTTGATGAGCTTTCTTTTGTGGGTGTCAAAAGACCGAGGCTTGCAATAACGTTGCTTACGCTTTGTGGAAGACAAATGTGCTTTAGATCCATGATAGATCCCTGTAGGGGAACTGTTGCGCTTGCATGCTCTGTAAATGGTGGAAACCGACACAGCAAGGGCTTCTGCAATGAAACTTTTACTCTTACCCGATTTTAAGTAGGCTTCAATTTGATGTCTTTGATGGGCTTTGAGTTGATAATAGGTTTGGCTCATATGGCAACGTTTTTAGACCTTTAAATATGTGGAAATAGCTCCACATATTTATCCTAATCTTTGCACTTACTAATTGAACTTACATGATCCTTACTGGCTAGATACTTGAGTGAATTACGGGTTTGATGGACGATACAACTCCGCACCTAGGCTTTGGTGTAAAAGCTTTGTATGGCTTCATTAAAGCCCTTAAGATTATCTGTACAGGCAATAAGGATGTCTTTTAATCCACGATTATGCAGATCCCAGAGTACCTGAAGCCAGAAGTTCGCACCTTCTCTTTCTGAGATATACCTTCCTAAAACTTCTTTTTCTGCCGGTAGCATTGATACCCAAGATATTGCATAATGCTTTGTACTCGACCTTCCCCTCTGAACGAACTTTGTAGTGCATAGCTTCTAGCCAAACAATACAATAAACAGGTGCTAAAGACCTGTTCTGCCAAGCTTTGACTTCTGGAATGATGCGATCAGTTAGTTGACTCAATACCGTATGAGAGCTATCTGTGTCATACATCACTTTTGATGTGGGGACTAATGTCGCGCAAGCACATCTCTAAACCATAAAGACCTATTATTTTATCCTCAAGATTGTCTGCAAGGATGGTCTCACGTTTTTTAACTACCTAGGACTCGAAGCTACTCTGACGATCTTGAGGGGTCTCTACCTCAAACGTTTCAGTTGAACTTTTAATCATTTTTTTACCTTTTCCGTTACGCTTATTTCCATGGGAACACTCTTCTGAATCTAGATGCTCCTCCATCTCTGATTCAAGGACCGTTTCTAAAAAATGTTTGAGCATCGGAGCAAAAGCTCCATCCTTGCCAAATAGCGATTTACCTGATTTGAATTGCGTAAGTGACTTACTTTATAAGTGGTTAATATCTTCCTGTGTCAGTATATATCTAAGTTAATTGTTGAAATTTTACTTAGACAGAGTGTAATTCACAGTCTCTAAACAAGGTCGTTTTTTCTATTTCTTAGATCGGGTCATTTTCATTTACAGTTCCCATATTTAGGTATACGTATTATTTCTTAGGTCATTTTCTTTCAAAATCCTTCTCAGGATTTTTCCTACATTGGATTTTGGTAACTCGTCTGCAAATGCTACATACTTAGGTTGTTTGTAACCTGTAAGTTTTTCCGAACAATGTTCTCTGATTTCACCTTCTGTCAAACTTGAATCTGCTTTCACAATATACACTTTAACTGCTTCTGAAGATTTTGAGTCAGGCACCCCTATCACCCCTACCTCCAATACTTTCTCGTGCATGGCTATGCAGTTTTCTATTTCATTCGGGTACACATTAAAGCCAGAAACAAGGATCATCTCCTTTTTTCTATCCACAATTCTGAAGTAGCCATCAGGGTCCATAGTAGCAATATCTCCTGTCCTGAAATAGCCATTAACAAAGCATTCCTTTGTTTCTTTTTCTTTTCTCCAGTATCCACCAAACACCTGAGGACCTTTTGCACAGAGCTCTCCCTTTTCTCCTTCTTTCACCTCATGTCCATCGTCATCCAGCAAAACAACGTCACTATCAGGAATAGGCTGACCAATAGTACCTACTCGATTTTCTTCGGTCAAAGGGTTTATGCAGAGTCCAGGGGAAGTCTCCGTGAGACCATACGCTTCCGCAATACTGTTGCCTGTCACTGCCTTCCATTTATCAAAAACAGTTCGTTGAAGAGCCATCCCACCTGCTAATGCCACTTTGACGATACTGTGGTCCAATGTTGCAAATCCTTTTGCATTCAAAAGACCATTAAAGAGTGTGTTTACACCAGTAATGAAAGTAAATGGATGTTTTCCAAGTTCTTTCACAAATGCTTTCATATCACGTGGATTTGTAATCAAAACATTTTTAGCCCCAATCTTCATCGGTAATAGCGCATGAGCATTTAAAGCGAAAATATGGTAGAGTGGTAAAGCTGCAATAAAGATTTCTTTCCCTTCTTCCATATTTGAAGGTGCCAGCCAGCCTTCAATTTGCTGAAGATTTGCGATAAGATTTCGATGCGATAACATCGCCCCCTTCGATAGACCTGTAGTTCCACCAGTATATTGCAAAAATGCCAAGTCATGGGACTGAATATCAGGGTTATCTAATACGTGCGTGCTTCCTTTTGCTAAGGCAGTTTTGAAAGGAATAGCTCCATGTATGGAATAGGATGGAACCATTTTTTTTATATGTTTTACAGCTAAATTCACCAATTTCCCCTTGAAGCCTCCTAACAAATCTCCAAGTTGAGTGATGATCACATGTTCTATGGATGTCTCCGATATGATCTCCTCAAGATTACATGCAAAGTTTGCCAATAGCACAATCGCTTTTACCTCCGAATCAGTAAATTGATGTTTCATTTCTGAGGACGTATACAAGGGATTTGTATTGACCACAGTCAGCCCAGCCTTCAATGCTCCGTGTATTGCAATCGGGCTTTGTAATATATTAGGCATTTGAATTGCAATCTTATCACCTTGTCTTAGGTTCAAATCTTTTTGAAGGAAAGTTCCGAAATGAGTCGAGAGATTATCCAGTTCATGGAAGGTGATAACTTTCCCAAAATTCTCATAAGCGGGTCTATCGGAAAATTTTTCTTTTGCTTCCGCAAATAGTTCAGGAAGATTTTTGTATCTGTCAGCATCAATTGATGTTGGAACACCAAGAGGATAATTGTCAAGCCAAGGTTGCTTATTCATGTAGAAAAAGGTTTTTACTCTCAAAGTAACAATGATACAAAAAGGTCTTGACTCCTCTGAAAAAATTCTTAAAATAAACAACATCAATCCAAAAATGTAGCTACACCAAGAGGATCAGGGGTGCTGTGCATCATATTAGGAGGGGACACAAAAAATCTCGATTGCAAATTTTGATTTGCGTAACATCTGTCCGTCTTGAATTCACATAATAAGTGCAACACTCCTAAGTCAGCCAAAGGGTATACTCGTACTCTTTTAA
Organism: Ekhidna sp.; assembly: GCA_965261215.1. Classification (GTDB taxonomy): domain Bacteria; phylum Bacteroidota; class Bacteroidia; order Cytophagales; family Cyclobacteriaceae; genus Ekhidna. The sequence continues at coordinate 3,273,474 of CBDHDT010000193.1, read as the reverse complement.
CTGACGAGAACAAAGGAGTAAAACATGAAGAGATATACCCATTTGACTGAACACGAAAGATACCTCATTTACCTCATGAATAAGCAACATTATACACAGGCAGAAATCGTTGAAACCATGTGCAGAAGCAAGTCAACCATCAGCCGTGAAATTAAACGGAATACAGGGGGCAAAGGCTATCGCTACCAACAAGCCCACGAGTTTGCCCAAATGAGGCATAAGAAAAAGTACAAGCACATCAAACTCAATGACAAGTTAAGGCGTTACATTCAACAAAATCTTGAGTTGTATTGGAGTCCTGAACAAATTAGCGGTCGTTTAAGAATGGAGGAAAACATCAGTATTAGCACCGAATTCATCTATCGTCTGATTTTGAAAGACAAAGTAGCCGAGGGATCGTTGTATCGATACTTGCGCCATCAGGGTAAGAAATATCGAAAGTGTTATTGGCAAGAACGACTACCGCGGGTGCATCTCCAATCGGGTTGATATTGATGATAGACTCCGTATAATGGACAATCGTTCACGTATAGGCGATTGGGAGGCTGATTGTGTTATCGGAAAAGGTCATCAAGGAGCGTTTGCCACCCTTGCTGAACGTAAAAGCAGGTTCTATCTTGCGCTTCGGATTAAGAAACCGCAAAAGAAACCAATGTGGCTATACTCAGGTTGTTAGAGCATATGAAACAATATGTGATGACACTAACCTGTGATAACGGCAGGGAATTCCGTTGGCACAGTGAGCTTGCCAAACGACTCGAGTGTGCAACTTAACTTTGCCAAGCCGTATCACTCATGGGAACGAGGGTTGAATGAAAACCACAATGGCTTGTTAAGGCAATTCTTTCCAAAGAAAATGCCCTTGCATAAAGTCACAGAAAAAGAGCTGTTCAAAGCCACCGATTTAATGAATACCTTAAATCCGCAGGTGTAAAATGCAAAAGAGCTGGAATAGGCTTAAACTAGTTTGTAATAAGCTTTTCCGGCTCGATTTTTTTCACTTATTTGAGTGCGTAACCAATCCAGTAAGCGGGAATGAAAGTAACCATATCTGATAAAAAAATCACCCCTTTTGGTGGGTTTAATTTTTTGAAGTAGGCATTTAATAAATACGAATGAAATTGTACGGGGATGGTTGATGGTCCACCATTTTAGTTAGCAGGTTATCGAATATTTCTCCTTTCATCTGACTGCGGTTGAACCGATAGCAATATTGGTCGATATATGCTTGAAGGTTATCGACTGAATGGTGGATACCTCTAAGCCATGCCTTGAACATCATAATTGTTCTGTGCAATTCTGGGAAATTCTTACCTTTCTTCCCATTCTCGATTTGGATTGACTAAGGATATTTTTCTTTCAGGGGGATGTAGCCCCTCCACTTATCGGTTGTGATGGTAGCCTCAGGTGATATATGATCCTGGAAGAAGGGCTTCAATTGCTTGGAGCCAGCATTGTCAATCACCTTGGCATACATCCTGCTCACTCCTTTCCCTTTCTTCTCAATAGCCAGTACAACCTGTTTTTTTCGGTTATTTTGTCGTCCTACAACCCCTTCTTCCTGTTGCCCTACAACCATCTCATCGACTTCTACTTTACCCATTAGCGGGTATTTCCCACTGCTAACCATGGCCTTCATTACCTTTTGTTGAAACAGCCAACAGGTTTTTTGCTGTAGCCCCAGTTTTCTGCTTAGTTCTGTTGATGCAATCCCTTGTGTATTTGTACTCATGTAGTATAGGGTATAAAAAGATTTTAACATTGGGAATTTTACTTTGTGGAAAAGCGTGCCACTTGTGGGGGTAGCTTGGTACCTACATTTTGTGCATTGACGGGTATGGAATAAGTTCCCTCTGCAATACTTGTTGTTTTGGCTCCTTTCACATTTAAATCCATCTGGCCATTGCATTTTGGCTAGGAAGTTTTGACAACTGTCATTATCAGGAAATTTCTTCTGAAACTCAAAAAGGGTTAGGCTTTCATACTTTTTCTCCATGATCTGATTTTTACTCTACCTTGAATAATTTTACTAAGTTACTGTAAATCAATCGTTTAATCAAGAAAATGAAACTGTTTTAATAGACTAATCTTTTATGTATTAAATGCCTACTTCAATTAATTTTTGCTACAAGTTTCTTAAGGATAGCGGTATTCCCAAGCTAATAGATGATCATTTGGGTAGCTGGGTCAACTATAGAGGGTTTGATTACTCGGAGATTTTGATGAATCATTTGGCTATTTTCCTTCATGGTGGAGATTCTACTGAGGACACTGAAGAACACTTGGGAGAACATCTGAAGAAAGTTTGGGGGTTATCGGTGTGTAGTGCCGATACCATTTTGCGAGTCATAAAAGAACTGGTCACCCCTACAGAGGAAATGACCAGTTCGGGAGGGATAACCCATCAGTTCAATATCAACCTAGGCTTAAACCAATTATTACTGAAAGCCTTGAGCAAAACCAATCAACTTGACACCAAACAGGAGTATACAGGAGTATACCTTAGATTATGATAATCAGGTAATCGCCACCGAGAAATATGATGCACGGAGAACCTATAAAAAGTGTGAAGGTTACCAGCCAGGTGTGGCCAGTATCGGAAAAAACATTGGTTACATCAAAGGTCGTAATGGCAACAGCCCAGCCAAATACCAACAAGAAGAAATCCTGACTAGGGCATTTTCTTTACTGGATCAGCAGGGCATCTGCATCAAGTGCTTTCGGGCAGCTTCGGCTTCCTACCAACAAAAGGTAATTAGTCTTGTGGAGGGAACAAGTCAGCACTTTTACATCCGAGCTGTGCGTTGCGCTACTATGGAACAGCAAATTAGCCAGATTCGGACAGATGCCTAGCAGAAAGTCCGTCTTGGAGTACAAGAAATGGAAGTGACACAACTAGCGGATTACCGTCCCTTTGAGGGGAAAAAGCCCTACCGATTGGTAGTAAGTCGGATTAAACGCCGAGATGGGCAGACTGGATTATTCACTGGGGATGCCTTCACTTATCAAGCTATCCTCACCAATGATGTCGAATGGGACAACCAGCAAATTGTTTCTTTTTATAACCAAAGAGGAAATGCTGAACGAATCTTCGATACAATGAACAATGATTTTGGCTGGTCTAAGCTTCCCTGCTCATTCCTTAATGAAAATACCGCCTTTATGATCATCACTGCACTATATGCCAATATATACCAGGTTATGTTGGCTACGTTTGCCAGCAAATTATCTTGGATTAAGAAAAACTTCCGATTGAAGAAATTTATCTTCCGATTTATCTCCGTGGCTACCAAATGGATCAAGACGGGAAGGTAGCATGTGCTTAAACTATATACACACAAAGACTACAGCCGACTGCTCACCTAACTGTTTTGATTAAATCATCCAACATTCTTTCGTGATACCTCTTTTCTCAGGAAAGGTCTGCCTGAAAGTCCTCAAAATTACCAGTGAAAACCTACTGCACCCCTTAGTTCTGGTCAAAATGCCGACTAACCAGCCCCATATACTTGGTCGATTAGATAGGAACTGACATTATTATCCTTTAGCAACTCTTTGTATCTGCAAATCTAGTTGACTGCGGATTTTAGGGAATAACCGACCTAGAAAATGCTTGGGGTATAAACCCTTATGGAGGTCTTTTCCCACGCAATGGGAATAGATCATAGTATAAACCCGAGTGTTGCACTTATGGGTTGAATTCGCCGTTTATTTGAACAAATATTTGAATTTCGACATTATTTTTCAATTGAAGTAGGCATTTAATAAATAAAAGATTAGTCTATTAAAACAGTTGCATTTTCTTGATTAAACGATTGATTTACAGTAACTTAATAGGATTATTAAAGTTAGAGTAAAAATCGGATTATGAAGAAAAAGTATGAAAGCCTAACCCTTTTTGAGTTTCAGGAGAAATTTTCTGATAACGACAGTTGTCAAAACTTCCTAGCCGAAATGAAATGACCAGATGGATTTAAATGTGAAAGGTACCCAAACAACAAGTATTGCAGAGGGAAATGTTCGATAACCTGTTTAACTAAAATGGTTGACCATCAACCATGCCTTACAATTTTATTCGTATTTATTAAATGCCTACTTCAATTTTTCAATTAACCGACAAGCCCTTATGGATTGAATTATTCAGATACGCCGCTTTCGATTAACCTGTTTTCGTCTGTGCCTAAAATCATTAACTCCACTTCTTTTTTTGCCTGCTCTAATTCTGCTTTTGCTTGCTGTTGCAATTGTTGGGCTTGATTACGGATTGCCGTAATATGATTGGCGATTTCGGTTTGTTTGGTGAGTGGGGGGAGAGGAATACTCTGCCCAAAGTAATAATTCATTTGAAGTAGGCATTTAATAAATAAAAGATTAGTCTATTAAAACAGTTTCATTTTCTTGATTAAACGATTGATTTACAGTAACTTAGTAGGATTATTAAAATTAGAATAAAAATCAGATTATGGAGAAAAAGTATGAAAGCCTAACTCTTTTTGAGTTTCAGAAGAAATTTCCTGATAACGACAGTTGTCAAAACTTCCTAGCCGAAATGAAATGGCCAGATGGATTTAAATGTGAAAAGTGTCAAAACAACAAGTATTGCAGAGGGAAATTATTCCATACCCGGCAATGCACAAAATGTAGGTACCAAGCTACCCCAACAAGTGGCACTCTTTTCCACAAAGTAAAATTCCCAATGTTAAAAGCTTTTTATATCGTATACTATATGAGTACCAATAAACAAGGGATTGCATCAACAGAGCTAAGCAGAAAACTGGGGCTACGGCAAAAAACCTGTTGGCTGTTTCAACAAAAGGTAATGAAGGCAATGGTTAGCAGTGGGAAATACCCGCTAGTGGGTAAAGTAGAAGTCGATGAGACCGTTGTAGGGCAACAGGAAGAAGGCGTTGTAGGACGACAAAATAACCGAAAAAAACAGGTTGTACTGGCTATTGAGAAGAAAGGGAAAGGAGTGAGCAGGATGTATGCCAGAGAGATTGACAATGCTGGATCCAAGCAATTGAAGCCCTTCTTCCAAGATCATATATCACCTGAGGCTACCATCAAAACCGATAACTGGAGGGGCTACATCCCCTTGAAAGAAAAATATCCTTACTTAATTCAAATCGAGAGTGGGAAGAAAGGTAAGAATTTCCCGGAATTGCACAGAACAATTATGATGTTCAAGGCATGGCTTAGAGGTATCCACCATTCAGTCGATAACCTTCAAGCATATATCGACCAATATTGCTATCGGTTCAACCGAAGCCAGATGAAAGGGGAAATATTCGATAACCTGCTAACTAAAATGGTGGTCCATCAACCATGCCCGTACAAGTGCATTCGTATTTATTAAATGCCTACTTCAATAATTCATTATTAAATTTCGTATGCCACTTGTCTGACTCTGCATTGCATCAGTTAGCCCAATGTTGTGTACAGTTTTTAGAAAACAAAATAAATAGTTCGGTTGTATTTGAATGTTGTCCACTCTTATTTTTTGAATAAAATTACTATAACAAATAGAAATTTTATGACTGAATATATCTTCACTTAATATTGACACTCTACCAACAGGTTGATCAATGCTACCACCTGCTTTTTCAATCAATAAATCGTTTTCGGAAATATCTAATTTTAATAATTTACTATTGTTGATTAGGCGATATTTCACCCTTGTATTGTCCAGTTTTAAATTAAATGCATTATCAAATTCAGTCGCACGAATAACAAGACATTTTGAAAAGTTAGCATCACTTGAATCCACATTATTCAATTGAAGTAGGCATTTAATAAATACGAATGCACTTGTACGGGCATGGTTGATGGACCACCATTTTAGTTAGCAGGTTATCGAATATTTCCCCTTTCATCTGGCTTCGGTTGAACCGATAGCAATATTGGTCGATATATGCTTGAAGGTTATCGACTGAATGGTGGATACCTCTAAGCCATGCCTTGAACATCATAATTGTTCTGTGCAATTCCGGGAAATTCTTACCTTTCTTCCCACTCTCGATTTGAATTAAGTAAGGATATTTTTCTTTCAAGGGGATGTAGCCCCTCCAGTTATCGGTTTTGATGGTAGCCTCAGGTGATATATGATCTTGGAAGAAGGGCTTCAATTGCTTGGAGCCAGCATTGTCAATCTCTCTGGCATACATCCTGCTCACTCCTTTCCCTTTCTTCTCAATAGCCAGTACAACCTGTTTTTTTCGGTTATTTTGTCGTCCTACAACGCCTTCTTCCTGTTGCCCTACAACGGTCTCATCGACTTCTACTTTACCCACTAGCGGGTATTTCCCACTGCTAACCATGGCCTTCATTACCTTTTGTTGAAACAGCCAACAGGTTTTTTGCCGTAGCCCCAGTTTTCTGCTTAGCTCTGTTGATGCAATCCCTTGTTTATTTGTACTCATATAGTATACGATATAAAAAGCTTTTAACATTGGGAATTTTACTTTGTGGAAAAGAGTGCCACTTGTGGGGGTAGCTTGGTACCTACATTTTGTGCATTGCCGGGTATGGAATAATTTCCCTCTGCAATACTTGTTGTTTTGACACTTTTCACATTTAAATCCATCTGGCCATTTCATTTCGGCCAGGAAGTTTTGACAACTGTCGTTATCAGGAAATTTCTTCTGAAACTCAAAAAGAGTTAGGCTTTCATACTTTTTCTCCATAATCTGATTTTTATTCTAATTTTAATAATCCTACTAAGTTACTGTAAATCAATCGTTTAATCAAGAAAATGAAACTGTTTTAATAGACTAATCTTTTATTTATTAAATGCCTACTTCAATTATTCAATTCATTGCCCCAGTCACCAGCGTCATTGCTAATAATTAATTTTCTTAAGGTTGTGCTAGGAAAATATGAATTATTTACTGCCCGTTTTAAGGCAACTGTTATATTATTATACAATTTTGGATCAAATCGTCCGCCCGATACCTCGCTTAACTGGCGGGTAAAGATGCGGCTTTGTAGGGTGTTTTCTGCCTGCTCTGGCAGTTCAATACCTAATTCACCTAACAGGTAATCATCAATGCCGCCTAGTAATTTTTGTGCTTCTGCCTCGTTCCGTTTTTTTGTGGCATAGGCGACATCCATTTTAGCAACAATCTCGCTTTGGATTTTTTTAGGCGGGATGGGTATTTTTAATGATTTATACTCTTCTGCATTTATGTTCGGTTGCCCTGCCGCTCGTTGAATTGCATCAACCCACTCTTTAAAAAAACTTAACTGAGTATAGTAAAAAACATAATCGGGATTTGCCTTGTTTTCATCTACAGAAAATCTAATCATATAACCAGCATAAAAATATAAATTTTTATTTAATTTATGAATATATGTTTTGCCTACAGTGGCACCGCTTCTGGCTACCAAAATATCATTGTGTGATAACAAATATTGAGTTTCCAATATTTTCGCTGTTTTACCTAAGCCATTTTTCAACAAGCCGTACTCGTCTATATCTGTAATTCTAATATAACGGGGCTCGTTCAATGATCGCCTATCTATTCCAGCTTCATTTGCTCCATATTGTGGATTATTTCTTAATAGCTTTGAAAAACATCTTGTATGGAATTTAAAGTTTTTTATTTTTCTTTGGTATAAAACCATTGCCGGATCTAACCGCCCCTCCAGCTCACTAAACTTAGTTAAAAACAGTTTATTCGGGTCAGCCTGATCTGATAATTGAAAATTGTTACTCATCCGTATTACCCATCCAAATGATTGATAAATCTTTTTAATTCTTGCCCGATAAAATCCAATTCATTATTATTGGTTGGTTTGCCAGTTGCGTCATAGCCTATATCTTCGGCTATTGCCATGAAGATAGGATAATCGTCTAACGTTTGCTGTTTTTGTGCTAAGTACTGCTCATTCAAGGTTTCTTTGAGTGCTTCTATTTTCTCTTTGTATTCGGCACTGACTTCTTTTTTCCATTCTTTGTAACTTGCCGATTGGGTCAAGGCTTTGCTTTCCAAATTTTCTGAATTATTAAAGCCCTTCAAATCCTTAAGATGTTGTTTTTTCTCATCGTCTATTTGTTGGCATTGCTCCAGATAATGGCTGTCATCTTTAATGCCATCTTGCAATTCAGTTTTCTTATTACGAATGCATTGCGTCATTTTTGCCGTGTGTTTTTTCAGAAACATCACCGAACTTTTAACCCCTGCGCCAGTTGCCTGAAATGCGGTTTGCGGCATGGAGACCACTGCTACTATACGGTATCTTTCTTCTATGCCATTACGCACATATTGTAAACTGGAATTAGTCAATACCCCATCTGGGATAACGATTGCCAGATAGCCACCTTCTTTTAGAAAATTATGACACTGCTCAATAAACAAAACCTCAGTGCTTTGGTTGTCTCGCGTAGTTGTTTTACCTTTTGTGTCCAGCCAATGCACATCTTTGAGAGCATAGCCATATTCATGCATGTAAGCCTGTTCTGTTTGCTTGATGCTGGAGCCAAACGGTGGATTGGTAATGATGAAGTCAAAACGATTGTAGGCAAAGCCTTTGTTTTTGGTGCGTGAGAAAATACCCGCTTGGGCGATGTTGCCGTTTTCGTCATTAATATCGTCAATGGGCAGCAATCCATCGGCGGCAATGACATTAGTATGTCCGTCATCGTGAATAATCATATTGAAGTAGGCATTTAATACATAAAAGATTAGTCTATTAAAACAGTTTCATTTTCTTGATTAAACGATTGATTTACAGTAACTTAGTAAAATTATTCAAGGTAGAGTAAAAATCAGATCATGGAGAAAAAGTATGAAAGCCTAACCCTTTTTGAGTTTCAGAAGAAATTTCCTGATAATGACAGTTGTCAAAACTTCCTAGCCAAAATGCAATGACCAGATGGGATTAAATGTGAAAGGTGCCAAAACAACAAGTATTGCAGAGGGAACTTATTCCATACCCGTCAATGCACAAAATGTAGGTACCAAGCTACCCCCACAAGTGGCACGCTTTTCCACAAAGTAAAATTCCCAATGTTAAAAGCTTTTTATACCCTATACTACATGAGTACAAATACACAAGGGATTGCATCAACAGAGCTAAGCAGAAAACTGGGGCTACAGCAAAAAACCTGTTGGCTGTTTCAACAAAAGGTAATGAAGACAATGGGTAGCAGTGGGAAATACCCGCTAATGGGTAAAGTAGAAGTCGATGAGACCGTTGTAGGGCAACAGGAAGAAGAGGTTGTAGGACGCCAAAATAACCGAAAAAAGCAGGTTGTACTGGCTATTGAGAAGAAAGGGAAAGGAGTGAGCAGGATGTATGCCAAGGTGATTGACAATGCTGGCTCCAAGCAATTGAAGCCCTTCTTCCAGAATCATATATCAACTCAGGCTACCATCAAAACCGATAACTGGAGGGGCTACATCCCCCTGAAAGAAAAATATCCTTACTTAATTCAAATCGAGAGTGGGAAGAAAGGTAAGAATTTCCCGGAATTACACAGAACAATTATGATGTTCAAGGCATGGCTTAGAGGTATCCACCATTCAGTCGATAACCTTCAAGCATATATCGACCAATATTGCTATCGGTTCAACCGAAGCCAGATGAAAGGAGAAATATTCGATAACCTGCTAACTAAAATGGTGGACCATCAACCATGCCCGTACAAGTGCATTCGTATTTATTAAATGCCTACTTCAATTAGTTATTTATGCGACCATTTTATAATCAAATAAATCAGTTTGATAGCAGTGATAATAAACAACCTTTCTATTGCAACGGTCTTAACCTATTGGAGAGCAAAAAGTAAACATGAGAGAGCAAAAATCTCACAATTCAAAAACCAACAAACTCAGTGCTACCTTTTGCAACGGTCTTGACTCTTTCCCTATTCTCCCTTTAATAACACCCTTTATGGGTTATCTAGGACAGCCAAAAAATAGGACACCAAAAACATCAAAATAAACTTGCAGAAGTCCCGATGGTTACTTACACTTGCCCCTAACAACAGTAGATGAGATACTCAACTTTTAATGAACTCCTTTATGAAAACTTTACTTTCTCTTGACAACGTTTCGGATTTGGGTGCAGTTAAAAGTTGCCTCCGCCACCTCTCCCATTTTGGCAACGTTAGGTCCCTCGTTGCCTTTGCCTCTGTTGTCTTCCTTGCGGTTACGCCTGCCAATGCGCAGGCGCAGAATTCACCAACAGACCACTTTGTGCTGAAAATAACAACCACCGCTGGTACTAACGTTGCCGACAGGTACTTTACGTTCTACACGCAAGATACAAGTTATGACATAGACTGGGGCGATGACGGAATGTTTGAAAACACAGGAGTATCTGGAAACCAGCCTCATACCTTCAACACAGCAGGAGAGCATACCATCAGGTTTAGAAACCTGAGTGATGTCTATATCAATGACCAGGCAGACACCTCAAAATATACCTCCATAGAACAGTGGGGAACTTCTGTCTGGAATGCGGAAATGGACAATGCTTTTCGGGGAGCAACTAGGCTAACCACGGTGGCTACTGATACACCTGACATGAGTGCTGTGACGAATATGGCTTATATGTTCAGGGGTGCCTCTTCCTTTAACGGCGACATAGGAAACTGGAATACCGCATCTGTGACGAATATGTTTGCTATGTTCGCTGGTGCCTCTTCCTTTAACGGCGACATCAGCGGGTGGAATGTAGAAGCGGTGACGAATATGGCTTATATGTTCAGGGGTACCTCTTCCTTTAACGGCGACATCAGCGGGTGGAATGTAGAAGCGGTGACGAATATGGCTTATATGTTCAGGGGTACCTCTTCCTTTAACGGCGACATCAGTGGGTGGAATACAGCACAGGTGACAGTTATGTCTGCTATGTTCGCCGGTGCCTCTTCCTTTAACGGCGACATAGGAAACTGGAATACCGCATCTGTGACGAATATGTTTGCTATGTTCGCCGGTGCCTCTTCCTTTAACGGCGACATAGGAAACTGGAATACCGCATCGGTGACGAATATGTCAGGTATGTTCGATGGAGCCACTTCCTTTAACCAAGACATAAGCAGGTGGAATACCGCAACGGTGACAGTTATGTGGAATATGTTCAGGGGAGCTTCTGACTTTAACCAAGACATAGGAAACTGGAATACGGCATCGGTGGAGGAGATGGATGCTATGCTCAATGAAGCCACTTCCTTCAATGGCGACATCAGCGGGTGGAATGTAGAAGCGGTGACGAATATGGCTTATATGTTCAGGAGTGCCTCTTCCTTTAACCAAGACATAAGCAGGTGGAATACCGCAACGGTGACAATTATGTGGAATATGTTCGGGGGAGCTTCTGACTTTAACCAAGACATAGGAAACTGGAATACAGCGTCGGTGACGAGTATGGATTCTATGTTCTACGAAGCCCCTTCCTTTGACCAGAACATAGGCGGGTGGAATGTAGAGGCGGTGAGATTGATGCAAGGTATGTTTTCAGGTGTTACACTTTCACCTAAAAACTACAATTCGTTGTTGGTGGGCTGGAACAGACAAAACCTTGCACCTAGGGTTGCTTTCCACGGAGGGAATTCTAAATATAGCTCAGATGTAGCACACGTCGCTAAGGCAAACATGATCAGTTCAGATGGCTGGATTATTACTGATGGTGGACGAGTAGTACCGCCTAACGACCACGCTCCTGTTTTCACCAGTGGAACGACTGTGGATGTAGCGGAAGGTACGATGGCAGTTACCACCGTTATCGCCACCGATGCAGACGTGGGACAAACAGTTACTTTCACGCTGACGGGAGGAGCGGATGAGTTTAAATTTTTCATCACTTCGGCAGGCGTATTGACGTTCGACTCGGCACCAGACTTTGAAACACCAAGAAGTGTGGCGGGTTCAAATGAGTATGAAGTCATCGTCACTGCCACAGACGGGCACCCCTCCCCACTGGCTGTTACACTGACTGCTACACTGACTCACCATCACGGTGACGGATGTGGTGAATGAACCCCTAGGGCTTGAAGCATTTACAGGCATTACTGTATATCCTAACCCAGCAGGCGCTGTGCTACACATCAGTGGCGTGGAAGGAAATGCCCGTTACACCTTGTCAGCCATAGACGGAAAAGTTTTGAAAAAAGGAAAACTGAGGGCAGGTACAGCGGATCGTTCCGTGGCTATTCCATCGCTGAAACAGGGCATCTATTTGTTACAACTAACCACAGGTAAAGGTAGCGTCACCAGAAAAATTGTGAAAGAATAGAGCATACATGTTGGAAGTGGAGAGGTTTCAGGGTGAGGACAAGCCCTCCCATCTTTTAGACCACAAAACATGTCATCTAAATTGTTTCTTTTTTGCTTGTCTATCGTTAAAAACTAGGACCATAGCGACGGCTATGCTTTAGAACACCGCCCTATTAACTGTGTTTTTCCGCGATTGCGGTGTCAGTCCCGTACTCAAATCCTCATGTATGCTATATACATTGCGGCTTTCCGTGCGAGACTTCCTTGCACTCACGAAAAAAATCCAGTTACTAGTGGTGTCTTTTTTTGTCTAATCCGAACAAAAAAAATAATTCAATTTATTTATGTCCCATTTTATAATCAAATTGATACGAGAGGTTACCTGACTCCTTTAATGGCGATGACCTCCTTGGGACTAAGGTAGCGAAATTTGCCTCTTGAGAGATTCTTTTTTGTTAAAGAAGCAAACATGACACGGTCCAGTTTTTTTACTCGGTAGCCCAGATGCTCAAATATTCTTCTGACAATTCTATTCCTTCCTATATGAATTTCAATTCCTAACATTTTACCATCGCCTTCGGCAACTGCTAGTTCATCCACAAGCGCTAACCCGTCTTCTAGGTCTATCCCCTCCAAAATTCGATTAACGTCTTCTCTTGTGATCGGCTTAGCTAATTCTACCTGATAGATTTTTCTGACTTTATGCGATGGGTGAGTCAATTTCTTGGCGGTTTCCCCATCGTTGGTAAAAAGCAAAAGTCCTGAAGTATCTCTATCTAGTCTACCGACAGGATATATTCTTTCTTTACACGCCTTTTCCACTAAAGACATAACCGTTTTCCTCTCTTGAGGATCGTCTGTCGTAGTTATGAATCCTTTTGGCTTGTTGAGTAATACATACTGATGGGTCTGTGATTTTAAGTGTGTCCCCTTGTATTCTACTTTATCGGTTTTTTTTACCTTAAAGCCCATTTCCTGTATGACCTCACCATTCACCTTTATTTGTCCATTGGTGATCAATTTATCCGCATCCCTTCTGGAACAAACTCCAGCATTAGCAATAAATCGGTTAAGTCTTATTTCTTGCGGGAATACAGGACTTGTTTTCTTATTGGGTCTTTTCATTCTTGCTCATCTCCGATTATATTCTCCTCTGTGACAAAATCTTTTGGCGTCGGAAGGTCTTTCAGGTCATTGATCCCAAAATAATCCATGAATTTCTTACTTGTGCCATAGAGAATAGGTCTGCCCACTCCTTCAGATTTTCCTTTGATCTCCAGGAGTTCTTTTTCCAGCAGTTTTTGAATAGCATAATCACAACTGACACCCCTGATTTGTTCTGCCTCACTTTTTGTTATAGGCTGCTTATAGGCAATGATGGCTAAGGTTTCGAGTGCTGAGTTCGACAGTCTTTTTTTCGATTGCTGTTTGAGCAGAATCCCTATACTTGCCTGATAAGCTGGTTTGGTGAGAAATTGATAACCTCCTCCTGATTTTATTAACTCAAATGAAAAAGTGTCAGGCTTGAATTTCTCCTCAATGGTCGTTAGACCTGCGTATATATCATCGGACGGTACATCTGCATCGAACATTTCCTTGAGACAACCTTGAATCTCGGCTTCAGCGATAGGTTTTGGAGAACAAAAGACCAATGCCTCAATGTGATTGGACAAGTAGTCCATTAAAATTTGTTCAGCTTGGCCTCTATGCTATGCATAGTATGGGGAACTGCTTGCAATCTTTCCTTAGATATTAACTTTCCTGTGTCTACACATATGCCATACGTACCATTCTTAATTCGAACTAATGCATTTTCCAGATTAGTGATGAATTTCTGCTGACGACCAGCAAGTTGGCTTAGGTGTTCTTTTTCTGCCGTATCTGCACCATCTTCCAGAGTTTTTACGGAAGAAAAATTACCTCCAGAGTCATCTGCCTCTCTGGTTAACGATGATTTCAATGTGTTGAACTCTGATTTTGCTTTTGCAAGTTTCTCGTAGATCAACGCTTCAAACTCTTTAAGCTCTTCATCGGAATATTTTGTCTTGTCACTCATTCTTCTATCATTGATGGGTCAAAAGAAAGAGGCGAAAGTAGCTAGAATGAACGAGAATTAACAGCTACTAGATAAGAATGGACATCAATTTTTCGATTAAAAATCTCTGCCCACAACAACAGTTGTCTTAATAACCTCTGAATGTCCCAAGCTATCGTAGACTTCAAAAATGACCACATGATACCCCAGACGGGCTATTTTTCCAGCATTGGATGTGCCATCCCACCTGATACGCCCAGAGGTAGCAAGAAGTACTCCTTCAGCCAAGTTTTTCACCAACCTGCCTGTTTGATCATAGATGGTAATATTCGCAAATTTTCCTGGCTGATCGAATTGATAATTAATAATGGTAAAATCCCTGCCAGAGCCAGAATTTCCAGGAATAAAGACCTTTGGAGTTATTGCTACCTTCCCCGCCGGCTTCGATGTTGCAAAAGCCTGAGAGTTTGCCCTTCCAGGAGTAGCAAACCCTACTGTACTTGCTGCTGATCGCCAACTATTGGGATCATTCGTCTTCGTATCATACGAGATTCTTTCTAAGGAAACGCCGTCAGTACTCCCCAATAAATCGTAGTGATAGTCATCTTCATAATGAAAAAGTTCATGTAATACATTTTCAGCGTTCAGAAGCACTACATTTCCTGTATCATTAGCATAAACTGGAAGAGAAGCTATCTCGAAAAATCGTTCTGAAAGCCCCTGGGGATAGTTGTTCACAAGAACGATCTTATCTTCTGTAATTGCTAGGTAATTTCCTGGATGTAAAACCAACTCCTCGTTCGAAATGACCTCTTCATCGCTAATCCCATCAGATGTTATTCTTGCGAACTGCCAGTTTTTCAGGCTTAGGTATTTATCAGAAACGTTGAGTATCTCTACAAAATCGACACCATTTCTTCTGGGGTTAAACAGTACTTCGCTAAGCAAAACCTCTCCTATTACAGCCTGAGAAGGTAAAGCGAAGATGGTTTCATTATTTTGAATCCCATTCTTTTGGCAATCTGTAATGCCTGAAAGCACCAAAGTGTGTGGCTTGCTTTCATCCAAATCTTCAGCTAAAACGATGAAAACAGATGTTGGAGAATTGAAGTCAAAGTCGATGGCTAATACATTCAACCTTGGAGCAAATTCTGCAACTGCCAAGGCTACGGACTGCGGGTCGATCTTTTCATTAAAATCAATCCTGATTGTGTCAGGTGAAATTGCAACTGCATCAATTACTTCAGGACCAAAATTATCAGGGATAGCTTCCGTTATTGAGTTTTCAAAGCCAGGTGTCCCCCCATTTGCATGGTTCGAACTCCCCCAATTCAACTCTTCCTCGCATGGATTTGTACTATCTTTCATTTCGAGTGAGTATCCTCCCTCTACTTTATCTGGATCATGCTGTACTGGATGATAAGTAACTGAGAAGATCAGCTCGTCATTTCGTGACAAAATCAGAGGCTCTCCAGAGTTATTTAAAGTCGGGAAACTTGTCACACCGATCACATTTATTCCTGAAAATTCAAAAGCCCCAGAAGTAGTCGTCAGTACGTAATAGCTCATTGGATTAATAGTTATCTCTGGCAGACTCACAGTTGAAGTTGCATCTGAGTATTGAATCCCTTCCGTTAGTAGTAAATTTGATGTAGGGTTGAAAATTTCAATGTATTCTACTTCAGGCAGTCCTTGAGCCGGGTCAGGATCAAACATAATCTCGGTAATAATGAGTTCGTTGAACTTTGGAGATTTTCCCAATCCAAAAGAAATTGTTGCTTCCTGAATTTTATTCCCCCAGCAATCTTCAATGCCTGAAATGGTCAGTTCATAGATGACCCCAGCACTAATCATCTCAGTAAATTGAAGTTCAACAGCCGTTGGGAAATCTTCGAATAGAACCTGTTGGACAGTTAGGCTAGATGCCTCATACGTTCCATTTGAAAGGCTTGTAGCATCCATAGTTTCAGAGAAATGAATGGTCAATGTTGCATTAAAATTAGACGATGTAATGGTCGGAGGAGTCGCATCAATGGTATTATCAAAAACAGAATTTTTCCTTCCAGGAGTACCTCCCGAAACATCAAGGGATTCCAAATAGCTCAATTCCGAAATACAGGGATCATTTGGATTGATTAATTCTGTGCTAATACCCGCTACAGAAGAGGAATAAGATATTTCATGAATGATCTCTGTCGAAGCATTACGAAGCATAATATCATCGCCAGAATTGTTAAGTGACCTGAAACTGGGTACTTCCAGTACTTTTCCTGAAGAAGAAAATAAAGAACTCTTCCCTGAAGCGACCACTACTAAATATTCATTTGGGCGAAGTACGATGGTATTAAAAACTCCTGAAGTTCCTGTTGCATCTCTAAATGTCCAGTTTTCCAAGTCAATAAATTTATCTGAATTATTAAAAATTTCGATAAATTCTGCATTTGGTATTTCACTGATGGCATCAGGGCTAGCATGAAATTCATTAATTAAAACATCTCCCGAAATCGCATTTTCTGTCACTAGGTATTCAAACGAACCCTGACTGTTGGAAGCAATTACGTTGCCGTTCTCATCTTCAACATTGTTAATTGTAATGGTATACACTTCCCCGTTCGTTAGCACACCTGTCGTTAAATGGACGACCTCATTGTTGGTATTATCACGCTCAGCCACCATAACTTTGATCTCCCCACCCAGTGAGTAATTTCCAACCACCCCTGCAGTTATTGCATCCACATTTTCATTGAACCTCACATCTACTTGTGTTTCCGAAATAGCAGTAACCGCTTGGATGGTGGGGGGAGCGGTGTCCACACTAGGTGTCAATGCAATCGTGAAGTCGTCAAAGAAAAAATCATCAAACCTTGTCGATGAATGTTTCACATAAAATCCAAAAAAATCCCCTGATATAAAGTCTGTATCAATAACAGTTCCTATTGTTGTAAATGTATCTCCCCCTGAAGCATCTGCTTCTAATGTCCATAATCCGGCAATGGTTCTCGTTACCCGTACGTGGGTGTCAATACCAGAGCCAACTAAGTCATTAGTATCATTAATTAAAGTTTCCCTTGAGTTCGTCTTGAAAAAATCAATTCCATCACCAGTACCTGACTCTCCCATCCCAATGTAATATCCAACTGGAGTACCAGTAACATCGGCTACATCACTGATAAAATAAATTTCAATTCTATTCCCTCCGCTAGGAGCTCCTTCTGCATACCTCGCCTTAAAGGTCCAGACGGCATCATTATTTGTAAAATCAATGCCAAGATTCGTTGACAGGTAAATATCTCCATTCATTGAGGGAGTACCAGCAGATTGAATCTCACCGTTGGTTACGATGAAGTCATCCCCACCAGAGGTTTGAGAAGACACCCAAGTAAGCGGATTCCCATCAGCAAACGCTCCATCATTAAAATCATCTGTAGTTTGCGAAAAAGCGATATTTGAAGCTACAGAAAATATAAATAGTAGGACTCTCGCCATATTTTACCTTTTTGGTGAAGGGCTAAAAGTACTAGTTTTGTCTGGATTAGATAATACTTTAATTATGAAAGTTGCGATTGTAGGTGCTACTGGGCTTGTCGGTCAAAAAATGATGGAAATTCTTGAGGAAAGAAATTTCCATGTTCACGAATTAGTACCTGTTGCCTCGGAGAAATCCATAGGTAAAGAGGTGAAATTCAAAGGAGATTGCTGTAAGATCGTTTCCATGAACGATGCGATCCAGTCCAAACCTGACATTGCTCTTTTTTCAGCGGGTGGTCAGGTAGCGCTGGAGTATGCTCCAAAATTCGCGGAAATGGGATCTGTCGTTATTGACAATTCATCCGCATGGAGAATGGATGCCTCTAAAAAACTGGTTGTGCCTGAGGTGAACGGACAAGACCTGCGCATTGATGATCGAATTATTGCAAATCCGAATTGCTCTACCATTCAAATGGTAGTAGCACTAAAACCGCTTCATAATGTTTTCAAAGTCAATCGTATTGTCGTATCTACCTACCAGTCGGTCACTGGCTCTGGGAAAGGGGCTGTAGATCAACTGCAGGGAGAACGGGAAGGGAAAGACCTTCAAAAGGTGTACCCCCACAAAATTGATATGAATGCACTTCCACACATTGATGTATTCTTGGATAATGATTACACAAAGGAAGAGATGAAGATGGTACATGAGACGAAGAAAATTCTTGGAGACGAGTCGGTACAGATAACTGCTACTTGTGTGAGAATTCCAACGCAGGGAGGTCATGCAGAATCTGTGAATGTAGCGTTTGAAAATGAATTCGAGTTAGATCAGGTTTATGAACTTCTCTCCAACGCTCTAGGAGTAACGGTAGTGGACAGTCCCTCCGAAAATCAATATCCAATGCCTCTTTATGCAGAAGGAAAGGATGATGTATTTGTTGGGAGAATTCGAAGAGACGAGACGCAACCAAAAACATTAAACATGTGGATTGTCTCTGATAATTTGAGGAAAGGCGCAGCAACAAATGCTGTACAAATTGCGGAATATATGATAGAACACAGCCTAGTGTATTGATTTTTGAGTTATGATTTTAGAATGGATGAATTTTTAGATTTTTTCTTAATGCTGGGACGCTTAACTGAAGAAAGTGTAGATAGATGCTTTCATGAAGGGGTTTTTAATCCAAGAACACTCGTAGTGGAAGTTATACCAAATAAAAAGGAGAGGGGCTACACTACCTATCGGAAATTAAACGCAGTACTCGGAAAAAACATTAAAAATAGTGGCTCTATGATTGATTTAGATGGGTAAAGATAAAAGTTTATTGAAATAGGCATTTAATTAGCACAACGAGTTCTATAAGCTTATTTTTAGTCCAGTTTGAAAATTGTTCGGACAGGGATGATGACTAATACTAGAAATTACCCGCTCATCAGCGTGGTTTTTTTGTGCCATACTGATTGGTTAGATTGGGGCATCCAAATAATAATCGTATGAAGCACCTTTTGACTCTAGCCCTGATCCCGTTTTCTTTTTTTACCTTTGCTCAGGTAGATATGTCGTATTATCTACCCAGCGGTCTTTCCTATGACTCAAATATTCCTGTTCCCAAAGAAATATTAGGATACCATCCTGGTGAATGGCATGTAAGCCATGATCAATTGATCTATTACATGCGTACAATTGCAGAAACTTCTGACCGCATCGTTTTGGAAGAATTTGCCAGCACCTACGAAGGAAGACCGCTGATACAATTAGTGGTTACTTCAACAAAAAATCACGCTAAATTAGATCAGATCAAGACTGACCACCTGAAGTTAGTAGACCCTTCCCTGTCCGAAGGAATGAATACCGAGGATATGCCAATAGTCATGTGGCTTGGCTACTCTGTGCATGGGAATGAAGCCAGTGGTTCAAATGCGTCTCTTTTGACAGCTTATTATTTAGCCGCCGGTCAGGGCGATAAGATGGATGAACTTCTCGAGAATGCCATAATAATAATAGACCCCTCTTTTAATCCTGATGGATTGAATCGATTTGCAAGCTGGGTGAATACGCATCGTTCATACGTTATCAACCCCGATCCCAATGACCGAGAATATAATGAAGCCTGGCCAGGGGGGAGAACGAATCATTACTGGTTCGATTTGAACAGAGATTGGCTACCGTTAGCTCATCCAGAATCCAGGGGTAGAATCAAAAGATTTCACGAATGGAAACCGAACATTCTAACGGATCATCACGAGATGGGAACAAATTCAACTTACTTTTTTCAGCCAGGGATCCCCTCCAGAAAATTTCCATGGACCCCAGAAAAAAATGTTGACCTAACTCATAAAATGGCAAAATTTCATGCCGAATACCTAGACAATATAGGGTCGCTTTATTACAGTGAAGAGAGCTTTGATGATTTTTATATCGGCAAAGGATCCACATACCCCGATGTTAATGGGTCTATTGGTGTGCTGTTCGAACAAGCCAGCTCCCGAGGGCATGCACAGGAGAATCAATTTGGTATCCTGACCTTCCCCATGGCAATTCGAAATCATTTTACAACATCGCTATCAACATTGGCATCAGGCATAGCTCATCGACAAGAATTTTTAGATTATCAAAGAGAATTTTACAGTGGAGCTTCAGACCTAGCAACCAAAGACGACGTAAAGGCTTACCTGTTTGGCTCGGAAAAAGATCAAACCAAGAATTATGAGCTGTTGAAAATGCTTACGCAACATAAAGTAGATGTGTATGCCTTGAAAAATTCAACGTCAAAGAATGGGAACAGCTATTCCTCTGGTTCGGCGTATGTTGTCCCATTGAATCAAGCTCAGTACCGATTGGCAAGAGCGATTTTTGAAACAAGAACTTCATTCAATGACAGTCTTTTTTACGATGTCTCAGCTTGGACTATACCGCTGGCATTTAACTTGAAATATGCTGAATTGGGAAGAGATTACCATGCTGAATTGCTGGGAGAAAAAATTGAAAATCCAGACCGACCTAAGGGTAAAATGATCGGGACAAAAGGAGCTTATGCTTATGCTATCGAGCCTTATGGATATTATGCTTTCAGGGCAATCAATAGATTGTTGGAAAAGCAAGTAGTCGTGCAAGTACTCCATGAAACGCATACCGATGCGAATCGCACATATCCCAAGGGAACAATGATAATACCTGTCGGGATACAGGAAAATAGAAGGGTCTCCATAGAGTCTGCCATCGATAAAATAGTAAATGACGATGCCATTGATGTATTTGCCTTGACGACAGGGCTGGCCTCAGATGGCATTGATTTAGGAAGTAGGAGTAACACTAAAATAGATGAACCGAAAGTTGCAGTTTTGGTGGAGAGAGGAATAAACAGTTATGAAGCAGGTGAAGTATGGCATCTTCTGGACCAACGGTTGAGTATGAAAGTGACCTTATTGCCGATTACAAAAGTAAATTCAATCGACCTTGCTAGGTATAACAGGATTATCATTCCAAATGGGAAATTGAATGCAATAGGAAACACGGGAAAGGAGAATTTGAAAAAATGGATACAAGGG
Organism: Ekhidna sp.; assembly: GCA_965261215.1. Taxonomy (GTDB): domain Bacteria; phylum Bacteroidota; class Bacteroidia; order Cytophagales; family Cyclobacteriaceae; genus Ekhidna. Next base: position 3,252,201 of record CBDHDT010000193.1, on the reverse strand, counting down.
GGTGGACTTGTCATTACTTGGAAAAACTCAGGTAAATGGTTGAGTGATAACGAAATAACGAAAGTGGCTTTTGAAAAAAATGAAAAGGAGGACGACAGCTACAAGCCGTATGAAAAATTAGATGAATTTAGAGGAGCGCAAGTAACTGGAGGCTCAATCTTGGAAGCCAAAGTAGACTTGACGCACCCATTGGCATATGGACTTGAAAGTGACCGTATCCCTCTGTTTAGAAATCATAATCTGGTAATGAAGAAGTCTAAAAATCCATACGCTAATCCATTGGTCTATACAGCAAATCCTCTGTTGTCAGGCTATGTATCTGAAGAAAACCTGAAGCGGTTCCAGAATACTCCTGCCGTCACTATTTCTTCAGTAGGGGCAGGGAGAGTCATTACACTTACTGATAATCCAAATTTTAGAGCTTTTTGGTATGGGACCAATAAAATCTTTATGAATGCGTTGTTCCTTGGGAAGTCGATAAGCGGAGGTGCAGGCGAACAGGAGGAAAAAAATCAAGCATCGAGGTAAAGGTTATACCAATTTGATCACAAAATATCACATATAAATTGTTTCTTTTTTGCTCACATTTCGTTAAAAAATATAACCATAACTATAGCTATGCTTATGTTTTTTGTCTAATCCAAACAAAAAATAATTCAATTTATTTATGTAATATTTTATAATAAAATTGATATAACAAATGAGTTGTAGAGCTATTCCGTTACTCCTTTGCTTTATGGGATTTCTGGTTGTAAAAGGTCAGGACTCCCAACCCGAATCCATTGAGGACATATTCAAAGTGGATTATGATAGCCCGCTTACTTTGGATTTGACGACACAGGAGGAAGCAGGCATTGAACCTGTAAGGAGAAAAAAGAAAAAGGTCAAGAAGAACGTTTTTTTTGGCATAAAAACGAGGAAAAGGCATACCAGAGCACTGATAAGAGGAGCGGTAGTCTATGAACTCTTTCATACCATGAAGGTTTATGAAGCACCTCCAGATTATGCCCGAGATTTTTACTGGTTTGACGATAAGAAGAAAAAGATTGTAAATTCTCTCAAGGTAAATGCAGGGAACGCTACTGTACTCCATGGACCCTACAAACAGATGATTGGGGATGTGGTTTTGGAAGAAGGGTGGTTTTATAAGGGAATGAAGCATAAACGATGGGTGAGGTTTAACAAATATGACATCCTCCAGAATAAAACATTTGAAGTAGGCATTTAATAAATACGAATGCACTTGTAAGGGCATGGTTGATGGTCCACCATTTTAGTTAGCAGGTTATCGAATATTTCCCTCTGCAATACTTGGTGTTTCGGCACTTTTCACATTTAAATCCATCTGGTCATTTCATTTCGGCTAGGAAGTTTTGACAACTGTCGTTATCAGGAAATTTCTTCTGAAACTCAAAAAGGATTAGGCTTTCATACTTTTTCTCCATAATTTGATTTTTATAGTAACTTTAATAGTCCTACTAAATTACTGTAAATCAATCGTTTGATTAAGAAAATGAAACTGTTTTAATAGACTAATCTTTTATTTATTAAATGCCTACTTCAATAAAACATATTGGTGGAAAGGGTGGCCTCAAGAATCATTACTGACCTATTACGACTTCAAAAAAACTCAGTTAAAGGAAGTGATCCCTATGCACTATGGAGAGCGGAAGGGCGAATATTGGGCATTTCATGAAAATGGACTTGTTGCCGTCAAAGGACGATATAAGTTTATTGAAGTAGGCATTTAATAAATACCCTAAAATCCGCAGTCAACTAGATTTTCAGATACAAAGAGTTGCTAAAGGATAATAATGTCAGTTCCTATCTAATCGACCAAGTATATGGGGCTGGTTAGTCGGCATTTTGACCAGAAATAAGGGGTGCAGTAGGTCTTCACTGGTAAAATTGAGAGTTTTCAGACAGACCTTTCCTGAGAAAAGAGGTATTACGAAAGAATGTTGGATGTTTTAATCAAAACAGTTAGATGAGCAGTCGGCTGTAGTCTTTGTATGTATATAGTCATGGCGAATTCAACCCATAAGTGCAACACTCGGGTTTATATTATGATCTATTCCCATTGCGTGGGAAAAGACCTCCCAAGGGGTTTTATACCCCAAACATTTTCTAGGTCGGTTGTTCATTAAATCGGTCGCTTTGAACAGCTCTTTTTCAGTGACTTTATGCAAAGGCATTTTCTTTGGAAAAAACTGCCTGAGCAAGCCATTGTGGTTTTCATTCAAGCCACGCTCCCAAGAGTGATACGGTTTAGCAAAATAAGTTTACACTCGAGTTGTTTGGCAAGATCACTATGCCAACAAAATTCCCTGTCGTTATCAAAGGTTAGTGTCATTACATGTTGTTTCATAACATGTTGTTTCATATGCTTTAACAACATGAGTATAGCCGCGTTGGTTTCTTTTGCGGTTTTGTTCTTAGTCCGAAGTGCGAGATAAAGCCTACTTTTGCGTTCAGCAAGGGTGGCAAACACCCCTTGACGACCTTTACCGATAACACAATCAGCTTTCCCCCTCTATCACTACGCCTATACGCAAGCGACTGTCCACTATACTGGGTCTATCAGCAATATCAACCCGATTGGGGATGCGTCCGCGGTAATCGTTCTGTCCATAACGCTTGCGATATTTCTTACCCTGATGGCGCAAGTATCGATATAACGACCCACCAGCTACTTTGTCTTTCAAAATGAGACGATAGATGGATTCGGTGCTAATACTGATGTTTTCCTCCATTTTCAAACGACCGCTAATTTGTTCAGGACTCCAATACAGCGCGATCTTTTGTTGAATATGAAGCTTTAACTCGTCATTGAGCTTGATGTGCTTGGGCTTCTGCTTATGCCGCGTTTGGGCAAAGCGGTGGGCTTGTTTGTAGCGATAGCCGTTGCCCCCGGTATTGCGTTTAATTTCACGGCTGATGGTTGACTTAACTTCTGCCCATGGTTTTAGCGATTCCTGTCAGTGTACAGTTTTGCTGATTCATGAGGTAAATGTGGTATCTTTCGTGTTCAGTCAAATGGGTATATCTCGTCATGTTTTACTCCTTTTTTCTCGTCAGTTAAAAGAGTACGAGTGTACCCTTTGACTGACTTAGGAGTGTTGCACTTATTATGTGAATTCAAGAGATATTGTTACTCTCATTCCCGCTTACTTGATTGGTTACACACTCAAATACCTAAAATCCGCAGTCAACTAGATTTTCAGATACAAAGAGTTGCTAAAGGATAATAATGTCAGTTCCTATCTAATCGACTAGGTATATGGGGCTGGTTAGTCGGCATTTTGACCAGAACTAAGGGGTGCAGTAGGTCTTCACTGGTAAAATTGAGGGTTTTCAGACAGACCTTTCCTGAGAAAAAAGGTATTATGAAAGGATTTTGGATGTTTTAATCAAACAGTTAAGCAGTTAGGTGAGCAGTCGGCTGTAGTCTTTGTGTGTATATAGTCAACCCTAAAGAATCAAAATTAATTATGCTTATCTTCTTTCAGGGAGGTTTTCAGCATGATTATTGCTATATAAAATGACAAGGAATAGTTATAATATCAATCAAAACCTTGTCAAATGCAGTCAAAAAAGTCGAATAGAAATCAACTTGATTTTTTATCACCTACCTTAACTGAACAACTCAATTCCAGGCAAGAGCTTTATTTGTTGAGCCAACAGATAGCATGGTCATATTTTGAAGAAGCATTTGGTTCGCTTTATTCAAATGTAGGTCGTCCAGCTCATTCTATTCGTTTGATGGTCTCCTTGTTGATATTAAAATCTATTTACAATTTATCAGATGAGGTATTGGTGGAACAACGCTGGGAAATGAATCCATATTTTCAATAGTTTGGAGGCTTTGATTCTTTGCAATGGGGGCAACCCTGTGCGGCAACAGATTTGGTACATTTCAACAAGAGGATTGGAGAAGAAGGGGTAGAGAAGATATTGAAACATTCAATTGAGCTACACGGCAAGGATGCTAAGGACAAGCATGTAAGTGTAGATACTACTGTCCAGGAAAAGAGCATCACCTATCCCACAGATGCAAAACTTCATAAAAAAATTGTTGACAGCTGTATTTCTATAGCCAACCAAGAAGGGATTAAACTACGACGCAACTACGTTAGGACAACCAAAAACCTTGTCAGAGACACCTACAATGGGACTCACCCTAAAAGAAGAAAGAAAGCAAATGCAGCGAAGCGAAAACTCAAAACCATTGCTGGTCGGTTAGTCAGAGAATTAGACAGGAAATTACCACATCAGCAAAAAGAAGTAACACTGGCACTGTTCAAACGAGTACTTACACAAGAGAAGTGTAGTAAACATAAAATTTACAGTTTAGGGCATCTCTAAAAACTAAAACAGCTGTATTAGTATGTTTTTTGAGCTAAAAGAGTTAGACTTGGAAATGAAACAGTTTAAACGTCACAGAGATTACGGTTTTTTGATCAAGACATTCGTTAGTCCAAACTGAGCCAGTTGGGAGATCCCCTGCAACGATTAACCCGTGAAATTGATTTTGAAATTTTCCGTTCTTTACTGGAAAAGCACCTGATCAAAGAGTCACAAGGAAATGGAGGACGTCCCCCATATGATTATGTGTTAATGTTCAAAATATTGATTCTTCAGCGATATTATAACCTCTCTGATGATCAAACAGAATATCAAATCAATGACAGGATGAGTTTTATGAGATTTCTCAACCTCACCATTGCAGATGACATACCAGATAGCAACACGATATGGTTGTTTAGTGAACGTCTGACCGACTTGAATTTAGTAAAATCTCTTTTCGAGCTATTTCAGCGTCAATTGGAAGAGTTAGGGCTTATGGTCAATGAAGGAAAAATAATAGATGCCTCTTTTGTAGAAGCCCCACGCCAACGCAACAGCAGGGAGAAAAACCAACAAATAAAAGAGGGTAAGGGAGAAAGTCTATGGACAGATGAACCCAATAAAAAGCGTCAAAAGGACATTGATGCACGTTGGACAAAGAAAAGTAATCAGCATTATTATGGGTATAAAAATCACGCCAAGGTTGATGCAGGTAGCAAATTGATAGAACGCTATGAAATTACCGATGCATCGGTACATGATTCACAGGCTCTTGATGCCCTGGTGGACAAAAAACAAGACAAAGAGCAGGCACTGTATGCCGACAGTGCTTATGCAGACCAGCAAGAAATACTCGAAAAACATCAGGTTAAAGATCAAATACATGAGAAGGGCTACAAAAACAAGCCGTTGACCGATACACAAAAGGAAAGTAATAGAAGAAAATCAAAAGTACGCGTAAGAGTGGAGCATGTTTTTGGTTTCATGGAAAACAGTATGGGAAGCATGTATTACAGAAAAGTAGGGAAATCAAGAGCCGACACGGTCATTGGTCTGATGAATCTGACTTATAATATGTTCAGAAAAATTCAATTGACCGCTTCATTATGAGGGAACGTGCGTTCGATAGACAATGAATAAATTCATAAGTGACTGATAATCAGGTGAATATAAAATGAACTAAAAAAAAAATAAGCCATCATAAAAAAAAACAGGTCAGAAAAATAAATCGGGAGAATATCCAGTTTTTAGAGATGCCCTTTACATGAACCTGATGTGTATTGCATCGCAAAAGGAAAGGCACATAAGAAATATGAATATGGCTGTAAGGCATCAGTAGTATTGACACAAAATACGGGTATCATCGTAGGTGCGATGACTTTTGAAGAGAATATGTATGATGGACATACGCTAGATGCTGTATTGAAGCAAACACAACTACTGACTGGTAACTACCCGAAAACCACCACAGTAGCTAGGGGGTACAAAGGGACTAACACAGTTGAAAACACCTCCATCATTCGACCATCCAACTCATTAAAAAGAGACCATACCTATCAAAAACAGAGAAAACGAACGCACTGTAGACGTAGAGCAGCCATAGAGCCAATCATCGGACACTTCAAGCAAGATCATCGAGCAGCTAGCAATTACCTAAAAGGGAAAACAGGAGATAAAATAAACTGCATCATGTCTGCCTGTGGGTTTAACTACAAGAAGTTGATGAAAAAACTAAGAGTAAATGCTCTTTGGCTCTATACAAAATGGGTAGTAAAGCTGAGGTGTCTATTTGAATTAACCTCTTTCCATCAAAGTAGAATACAAACTCTATGGAAAATGAGTTTTTAAGGAACGACTAATTAATTTTGATTCTTTAGGGTTGACTAACTACCCCCATTCCTTTTCAGACCCTAGGAGTCTGTCGGACTTAAAAGCCAAACAAAAATTAATAACTTTGGGCATGATATCATTTATAGGTGTGGCTAGAGAACAAGTTTCTTTTATGCCATGACCTTAACGAGTGGCTACCCGAAGATCACTTAGCAAGATTGGTAGTTGAGATAGTAAGTAAAATGGATTTTTTGAAATAGGCATTTAATAAATACGAATGCACTTGTACGGGCATGGTTGATGGTCAACCATTTTAGTTAGCAGGTTATCGAATATTTCTCCTTTCATCTGACTGCGGTTGAACCGATAGCAATATTGGTCGATATATGCTTGAAGGTTATCGACTGAATGGTGGATACCTCTAAGCCATGCCTTGAACATCATAATTGTTCTGTGCAATTCTGGGAAATTCTTACCTTTCTTCCCACTCTCGATTTGTATTAAATAAGAGTATTTTCTTTCAAGGGGATGTAGCCCCTCCAGTTATCGGGTTTGATGGCAGCCTCAGGTGATATATGATCTTGGAAGAAGGGCTTCAATTGCTTGGAGCCAGCATTGTCAATCTCTCTGGCATACATCCTGCTCACTCCTTTCCCTTTCTTCTCAATAGCCAGTACAACCTGCTTTTTTCGGTTATTTTGGCGTCCTACAACGCCTTCTTCCTGTTGCCCTACAACGGTCTCATCGACTTCTACTTTACCTATTAGCGGGTATTTCCCACTGCTAACCATGGCCTTCATTACCTTTTGTTGAAACAGCCAACAGGTTTTTTGCCGTAGTCCCAGTTTTCTGCTTAGCTTTGTTGATGCAATCCCTTGTTTATTGGTACTCATAATAGTATACGATATAAAAAGATTTTAACATTGGGAATTTTACTTTGTGGAAAAGTGTGCCACTTGTGGGGGTAGCTTGGTACCTACATTTTGTGCATTGCCGGGTATGGAATAATTTCCCTCTGCAATACGTGTTGTTTTGACACTTTTCACATTTAAATCCATCTGACCATTTCATTTCGGCTAGGAAGTTTTGACAACTGTCGTTATCAGGAAATTTCTTCTGAAACTCAAAAAGAGTTAGGCTTTCATACTTTTTCTCCATAATCTGATTTTTATTCTAACTTTAATAATCCTACTAAGTTACTGTAAATCAATCATTTAATCAAGAAAATGAAACCATTTTAATAGACTAATCTTTTATTTATTAAATCGTAGGTTCAACCATCAAGTGCAAAAACTAAGCGGTATTTAGATAAAAGATTTCTTTAGGAGTTTTAAAGTTAAGTTTTTCTCTTGGTCGCCGGTCAATTTTGTGTTGAATTGGGGTAATCTGTTTGTCAGTTAGTGTATCAAAAGCTGTTTTTTTGGGTATATACTGTCTTATGAGTTTGTTGGTGTATTCATTGAGTCCTCTTTGCCAAGAGCAATACCGATGGGCAAAGTAGCATTGAGTATCTAGGTTTTTAGCTATGTTTTGATGGTCGGCAAATTCTGTCCCATTATCAGAAGTGATCGAAAGGATATGTTTTTTATAGAGCATCAGCCTATTGATAAGTTCCTTACTTAGTCCTTTGGCTTGTTTGCCCTTAGGTAGCTTTTTGATAATGAGCATTCCTGTAGTTCTTTCCACAATGGTCAGAATGGCTCCCTTTTGCTGTCTGCCTATAATGACCTCTTCCCAGTCCCCAAAGCGTTCTTTATTGTTGATCCATTCAGGTCTTTGATCGATTGATACCCTGTTTTTAATAGTTATAGGCTTACCTACAGGTCTTTTTCTATGTTTGAGTTGATGGCGTAAATGTTTGTAATACTGTCCACCAGCAGCTTTATCGTCCCTGATATATTGATAGAGATACGTTCATGTGAAACCATGGGAATCTGCTTGATTTTACAATACCCTACAAGCTGCTTAGGTGACCACTGTTCTTGCAGAAGGTATTCTTTGATGAGCTTTCTTTTGTGGGTGTCAAAAGACCGAGACTTGCAATAACGTTGCTTACGCTTTGTGGAAGACAAATGTGCTTTAGATCCATGATAGATCCCTGTAGGGGAACTGTTGCGCTTGCATGCTCTGTAAATGGTGGAACCCGACACATCAAGGGCTTCTGCAATGAAACTTTTACTTTTACCCGATTTTAAGTAGGCTTCAAGTTGATGTCTTTGATGGGCTTTGAGTTGATAATATGTTTGGCTCATATGGCAATGTTTTTAGACCTTTAAATATGTGGAAATAGCTCCACATATTTATCCTACATCTTTGCACTTACTAAGTGAACTTACATTCTCATATAAGTTTTCCATGCATCTGATCCCGATTCACGACCACCACCCGTTTCCTTTTCTCCTCCAAATGCTCCTCCAATTTCAGCACCAGATGTTCCAATGTTTACATTGGCAATTCCACAATCTGATCCAGCATGTGAAAGAAACAATTCCGATTCCCGGATGTCAGTGGTCATCATAGCCGAAGACAATCCTTGAGGAACTGCATTTTGTATTGCAATGGCTTCTTCAATATCAGAATATTTGATCAAGTATAAAATGGGAGCAAACGTCTCGTGGCACACGATCCCGTACTGGCTAGTCACTTCATAGATAGCTGGTTTTACATAGCATTCAGACTCATAATCAGCCCCATTCAGCACTTCTCCTTCCACTACAGCTCTTCCTCCTTCAGCTTTGATGTTCTTTATGGCCGTCTCGTACATATTTACTGCGTTCTTATCAATGAGAGGTCCCACATGGTTGCTTTCATCTAAAGGATTTCCGATCCTTAACTGACTGTACGCCTTGATTAGTCGTTGTTTCACCTCTTCATACAAAAAATCGTGTACGATCAATCTCCTAGTGCTCGTACACCTTTGCCCTGCTGTACCCACTGCGCCAAAAACTGCTCCTGGAATAGCTACATCCAAATCCGCATATTCCGATATGATGATCGCATTATTACCTCCAAGCTCTAAAATGTGGTTACCCAGTCTGGCACCCACCGTGGCTCCTACTGCTTTACCCATTCGGGTAGAACCTGTCGCAGAAATCAATGGAATTCGTGTGTCCGCTACCAGCATTTTCCCGATTCCCACGTCACCAACTAGTAACCCGCAAACTCCAGGATGAATGTCATTTTTAGCAAATACTCTTTGAGCAATTTTTTGACAGGCCACTGCGGATACTGGCACTTTTTCAGAAGGCTTCCATACACATACATCTCCACAAACCCATGCTAGGGCAGTATTCCAAGACCAGACAGCAACGGGGAAGTTAAATGCTGAAATAATACCTACAATTCCAAGGGGATGCCATTGCTCATACATCCTATGAGAAGGTCTTTCAGAGTGCATGGTCAATCCATAAAGTTGACGAGAGAGGCCAACTGAAAAATCGCATATATCGATCATTTCCTGAACTTCCCCCAATCCTTCCTGAAGCGATTTTCCCATCTCATAAGATAACGAGTGTACCCAATTCCTGCTTGTGCTCCCTGAGTTCATTCCCAATCTGTCTTACAATCTCACCTCGCTGAGGTGCGGGGACTATCCTCCACTCTTTAAAGGCCTCTTGAGCTCCTTTTATCACTTTTTCATAAGCGTCAGTATCCGCTAATGTGACAGTAGAAATTTCTTCTCCATTGACTGGCGAGATGGAGGAAATCTTTTCTCCTGAAGTTTCAATCCATTGATTACCTATAGTTGCACCAGAGTTGGAGGATTCTACTTCTAGTCTTTCTAGAATTTGAGCAATTTTCTGAGACATAGTCTTGTTGAGTTATTTTAATTTTGAGAGCGCAAAACTAAGAAATAGAGACATCCCGAAAAATATTAAGAACGCTTTCCTAGCCTCCCCACGGGAAATCAAATTGATTTTACTCCAAACCCTCCCAGATCAAGGTTCATTTTCGGACTGTTTTCAGTCCTAGAAGAAAGATGGGATCTTGTAATGGATGTAGAACGAGTTCTTTTGGGAAAACATTATAGGACTTTTAAAAGGGAATGACCTCATTGGAAATATCCTCTCCATGCATACGATGAAACGGATATTTTTTCCTAAAAAAGAACTTCATGCTAGCCCTCTTTTCTAAGTAACCCTGAATTGCTCGATCTGACTAATCCACCCCCAACAGTGGAAACATCATACATTAACCCGAAGTTATACATAAAAAAGCTCATCATTTCCAGTGGACTCCTACGGGGGCTTATATATGCTTACAGTCCCAGCCCATAATATGCTTTTTCGCCATTTGGATAGATTCCTTCAATCAGGATTCCAGCACCTCTGGGTCTGCTCATAAAAGCTACCAAATCATCAAGGTCTCTGATGGAACGCTTGTCAATTCTGGTAATGATAAAACCCTCTTTCAATCCAGCTTCTTTCCATTTACCATTGTCCAAGTCCGATAGTTGGGTACCACCTTCAATTTCGAGTTTTCCTGCCATTGCTTTAGACACTTCAATGAATGTGGCACCCTCACTTTCAAAATCATTTCTGAGTTCCACAACCTTTGTGGTGCCAGAAGCATTTCTTAGGACAGCACTTGTTTCTCTTTGCTCACCATCTCGAATGTATTTCACAATTACTTTGTCTCCTGGTCTGTTTATGGCGACTTGTTCCTGAAGTTGGGCGACACTGCTCACATCAACTCCATCTATCGCAATAATCACGTCACCTTCCTCTAATCCCGCAATTCGAGCCGCACTATTTTCACCTACATGGGCTACTACATAGATGCCCTTCACCACATCTAGGTCTTCTGCCTCTGCCAGTTGTGCATTTACATCTCTTATTTGAATCCCTAATAATGCTCGCTGAACTGTCCCATACTCTATCAAATCACTGACAACTTTTTTTACCAGTGCAGAAGGGACCGCAAATGAATATCCGGCAAATGCTCCCGATGGAGAAGCTATTGCGGTATTAATTCCTACTAATTCTCCAGTTAGATTGACAAGTGCTCCCCCGCTGTTTCCAGGATTCACCGCCGCATCAGTTTGGATAAACGACTCAATGCGATCGCGGGTTCTAAGAATATTGATATTTCTACCTTTCGCACTAATGATCCCAGCGGTAACAGTAGATCGGAATTCAAATGGATTTCCAATGGCTAATACCCACTCTCCTATCTCGATACTTTCTGAACTCCCATAGCTTATAGGCTGTAGTTTTTTTTCTTTTATTCGTATGACTGCTAAGTCTGTTGATCCGTCTACACCTACAATTTCTGCTGGGTAGCTACGGTTATCATTCAATACTACTTCTATTTTAGAAGCATTGTCCACCACGTGATTATTGGTTACAATATAACCATCATGTGATATCACTACTCCCGATCCAGCACCTCTGGACTGCCTTTCCGTATCTCGTTCGTAACGTTCTTCGCCAAAGTATTCTCTAAAAAAATCATTAAAAGAGTTTTGATGCCCTGATCCTCCTGAGTAGGTGGTTCTAACATGAACTACTGATGGAGTTGCCTTTTTTGCTGCAAAAACAAAATTGAGACCTTCAGGAACAACAAAACCCGAAGAGTCAAAAACATAATTCGTGAGGGCGAGAGGACTTCTATCTGAAGTCTGGCGGATAACTGTCGGTTCTGGTGCTAAAATGCTGTGTCCCGTGAGTGCAATGATCCCTCCAAAACAGGATGAAAAAACCATTGCCGTAATAAAACTTCTTCTATTCATATTATTTCAGGCATTAAAAGTTTGAACTTTATTAATCGTAAAAAAAGAATCTTTGTTCCAGTTTTTAAAAGCAGGACATGCTAAACCTAACGAACTTTAACAAAAAAAGCTGCTCATCAGGATTATGAACAGCTCTTACTGTTAACTCAAAAAAAATTACTTAATTGCTATTTGCTTTCTTGTTACCTTATTATCATCCTTAGGAAGTTTAACAGATAAAATACCACCTATATACGTTGCATCCACTTTATTACGATTCACCATGTCAGGTAAATAAAAAGACCTGCTGAAGGAGCCGTAGTAGCTTTCTACGCTGTGGAAATTTTTTTCTTCCTTCTCATTTTCAAATTTCCTTTCTCCACTGATCGTTACGCTATTTTCATTCAGGTCTATGCTTATTTCTTCTTTTTTAACACCCGGAATGTGGAGTTGAAGTTCGAATTCTTTGTCTGATTCTGAGACATCTACTTTGGGAGTAAAGGAATAAACAGAGCCTCCATGGAAATCATCATTAAAAAATTTGTCTACAAAGTGTTTAAAGTTTGCAGATCTGTAATCACGTGTATTGTACTTAATAAGTCCCATTTTTCATTGCTTTTAAAGTTTAAAATAAAATTCAAAAGACATTGATCGAAATTCATACCAATCGATTTTTATTTCAAATAAACAGACATTATGTCATTTTTAATGAAAAAAAGAAAAATAATAGTGACATTATGTCCTGATATTAAGAAATAATCAACACTTTTAACTGTTTAGCTTTTTAATTCGTCAATTTTGAGAGTTGCTAAACACGTGTTTACATTTGCACTCCTTTTTCGGGAAATATTCCTCCTTAGCTCAGCTGGTTAGAGCATCTGACTGTTAATCAGAGGGTCCTTGGTTCGAGTCCAAGAGGAGGAGCTTGGAGATAAGCCACTTACGATGAGAAATTGTGGGTGATTTTTTTATTTTCATGTGTTTTTCATGTGTTTTTCTTTTTGCATTGGAGTGTAACCGCAAGGATCGGGCTATCCGCTCCAAGTCCTCGTTGCGCTGTGGGCTTTTCACTTTTATCCCTAACGCTTTGGACTGCGTATATTTTCTTTCCCTCTCTTTGTGAAAATTAATCTGCCCAAGAACCTGTCAAGGTAGTATCAAAAAATCTCTATCGTGTCGCACAGGTCCTTGGATAGTATTTTTGGCTAAGTTCCATTTTAATACTATTTTAATTATAAAATTAGTCTAATTATTATTTATATATTTGCATCATTGAGAATGAAATAAAATATACGAAGTGTCAGAGAGTCTTGAAACGCTTAAGGAGCTATACCAATTAAACTAATTTTATAATTAAATTGGTCTTATAAGTTTGTTAGTGTATTCATTGAGTCCTCTTTGCCAGGAGCAATACCGATGGGCAAAGTAGAATTTAGTATCTAGGTTTTTAGCTATGTTTTGATGGTCGGCGAATTCTGTTCCATTATCAGAAGTGATCGAAAGGATATCTTTTTTATAGGGCATCAGCCTATTGATTAAGTTCCTTACTTAGTCCTTTGGCTTGCTTTCCCTTAGGTAGCTTTTTTATAATGAGCATTCCTGTAGTTCTTTCCACGATGGTCAGAATGGCTCCCTTTTGCTGTCTGCCTATCATGGTATCCACTTCCCAGTCCCCAAAGCGTTCTTTACTGTTGATCCATTCAGGTCTTTGATTGATCGGTATCCTGTTTTTACTAGTTACAGGCTTACCTACAGGTCTTTTTCTATGTTTGAGTTGATGGCGTAAATGTTTGTAATAATGACCTCCAGCAGCTTTATCCTCCCTGATATATTGATAGCTACGTTCATGTGAAACCATGGGAATCTGCTTGATTTTACAACACCCTACAAGCTGCTTAGGTGACCACTGTTCTTGCAAAAGGTATTCTTTGATGAGCTGTCTTTTGTGGGTGTCAAAAGACCGAGACTTGCAATAACGTTTCTTACGCTTTGTGGAAGACAAATGTGCTTTAGATCCATGATAGATCCCTGTAGGGGAACTGTTGCGCTTGCATTCTCTGTAAATGTCGGAAACCGACACGGCAAGGGCTTCTGCAATGAAACTTTTACTTTTACCCGATTTTAAGTAGGCTTCAAGTTGATGTCTTTGATGGGCTTTGAGTTGATAATATGTTTGGCTCATATGGCAAAGTTTTTAGACCTTTAACTATGTGGAAATAGCTCCACATATTTATCCTACATCTTTGCACTTACTAAGTGAACTTACACTAACCCATTGTCTTAGTTGCAATAACAGGGATGCTGGGGTACTGTTGTTAAAACGCCACTCACATTCCTTCAAAAACAGTCCAAAATTCGCCTTCGGCACACCGTTAAATTTTCGCATATAACGCTTCGCTTGGTTCCAAAAGTTCTCAATGCCGTTGATGTGATTTCTCTTGTCCGAAAAGAGTTTGGAGTGGTTGATACGATAGTGCTTGAAATCGATGACATCCAGCACATTATAACCTCTCCAGCAGTCAGAATAAACGATACTGTCAGGGATCACCTTACGCTCAATAATCGGGATTAAGGTCGTTGAAGAAGCATCCGCAATGATCTTCGTATGAACCTTTCCCCCTCGCTTTAACAAGCCAACTACAGGAATTTTACCTGCGAAACCGCGCCCTCGTCTGCCTTTACGGCGACCACCAAAGTAGCTTTCATCCACTTCAATCTCTCCGTCAAAAACCGAATCGCTTTCCTGATCCAGTTCATAGGCAATCATCTCGCGCAATCGGTGATAAAAATACGCCAATATCGACTTGTTGACACCCACAATTGCTACCACAGTTCGTGCTAGTTGTTCCAGACGCAAAATGTTCAATAAGACGACCTTGTTTATAATTGCTCAAACGACTCTTTCTCATACTTCCCATAATAACACCCTTTATGGATTATCTAGGACAGACCCAAGCTACTTTGCCAAGCCTTACCGCTCATGGGAGCGCGGACAAAATGCAAATGGTTTGTTAAGACAATACTTCTCTAAATCAATGAGGTTTGACCAATGTTCGCTTAAATGAGGTTAAAATAGCCGTCAATGAATTGAACACCAGACCGAGAAAATGTTTAGGATTTAAAACACCTGATAAGGTGTTTTTTGAGCATACTGGCATAGATTCTAGTTTGTTGGTGGTGGTGCGTTTATGAGTCGAATCCACCAGCTGTCCTAAGACAGAGAAGAGGATTTACAACAGTAAAAACCGTATATTCCCCCTTCGGAAAATTTAAAAAATTTGAAGTAGGCATTTAATAAATAAAAGATTAGTCTATTAAAACAGTTTCATTTTCTTGATTAAACGATTGATTTACAGTAACTTAGTAGGATTATTAAAGTTAGAATAAAAATCAGATTATGGAGAAAAAGTATGAAAGCCTAACTCTTTTTGAGTTTCAGAAGAAATTTCCTGATAACGACAGTTGTCAAAACTTCCTGGCCGAAATGAAATGGCCCAATGGATTTAAATGTGAAAAGTGTCAAAACAACAAGTATTGCAGAGGGAAATTATTCCATACCCGGCAATGCACAAAATGTAGGTACCAAGCTACCCCCACAAGTGGCACTCTTTTCCACAAAGTAAAATTCCCAATGTTAAAAGCTTTTTATATCGTATACTATATGAGTACCAATAAACAAGGGATTGCATCAACAGAGCTAAGCAGAAAACTGGGGCTACGGCAAAAAACCTGTTGGCTGTTTCAACAAAAGGTAATGAAGGCAATGGTTAGCAGTGGGAAATACCCGCTAGTGGGTAAAGTAGAAGTCGATGAGACCGTTGTAGGGCAACAGGAAGAAGGCGTTGTAGGACGACAAAATAACCGAAAAAAGCAGGTTGTACTGGCTATTGAGAAGAAAGGGAAAGGAGTGAGCAGGATGTATGCCAGAGAGATTGACAATGCTGGATCCAAGCAATTGAAGCCCTTCTTCCAAGATCATATATCACCTGAGGCTACCATCAAAACCGATAACTGGAGGGGCTACATCCCCTTGAAAGAAAAATATCCTTACTTAATTCAAATCGAGAGTGGGAAGAAAGGTAAGAATTTCCCGGAATTGCACAGAACAATTATGATGTTCAAGGCATGGCTTAGAGGTATCCACCATTCAGTCGATAACCTTCAAGCATATATCGACCAATATTGCTATCGGTTCAACCGAAGCCAGATGAAAGGGGAAATATTCGATAACCTGCTAACTAAAATGGTGGTCCATCAACCATGCCCGTACAAGTGCATTCGTATTTATTAAATGCCTACTTCAATAAAAAATTCCTAATTGACTGCCTGATAAAGTATTTTTGGATCTGAATTCAATTAAAATTAATTGCGACAGATGAAAAAGTCAATCTCTATTTTTTTTCTCACCCTTCTGATTTCATGTACATCTAACCAAACAGAAGAACGTCCCGCTGAATGGCTGGGCAATTGGAAAGCAAAGTGGGAAACGCTACCAGAATCGTACCCCACATTAGAAGATATGGAGTTCTATATGGACGGAAATTTCATTTTTTTTAATGACAGCCTCATCGTAAAAGCGAACGGCTTTGACGGGTGCATTTTCAACTCTGATACATTAACCCATACTCAGTCTTGGTTTGTGTCAAACGACACGCTGTTTTTGATCAACGATCCCGATCAACCTGGAATGATATATACCGTGAAATCAAAATCAGAAACCAAGATCAAACTTCAATTAATGAATGATATTTTCGTTACGCTCACTAAATAATATAAATTTGATTATAAAATATGATATAAATAAATAGAATTATTTTTTGTTGGGATTAGGCAAAAGATATGGACATAACCATAACTACGGTCCTATTGTTTAACGAAATGTGAGCAAAAAAGAAACAATTTATATGTGATATTTTGTAGTCAATTTGATATAACGTGAGTCCCTTACATTCTATTTAAATCGTTGATACTGCTTGCATGTTTCGCAAGGCACGTGTACGTGTTGGAATCTTCGGAACATGATGAAAAAACTAAAAATGTGAATGCCAAAAAGCTATTTCGCATTTTAGTTTTCATTGTCTTAAACCCTAATTCGCACCCAAAATATTAACTTCACAAGGAACAGCTAAATAAATATTCTGTTAAAATCAGTGTATAATTATTAATTGTTTGTCATTCTTTAGTAATTTAGCGGTAGAATCAAGGAGCTATGAAAAAAATTTTCATCATTCTGGGTATCGCATGTGCGTTGCTCATTGTAACAATCATTGCCATCCCCATCATATTTAAAGATGACATTCGTCAAGCCATGGATCAAGCGATGGATGAAAGCCTTAACGCCAAGGTTTTTTATGATACTGACCAATTTGGATTGTCGTTGCTTAAAAAATTCCCAGATTTTACCGTTAGTATAGGAGATTTTGGGATTGTTGGCATAGAAGAGTTTGAAAAAGACACTCTTGTATCAGTTGGGAATTTTCAAATCACCATTGATTTGATGTCTGCTATTTCAGGGGACCAAATTAAAATAAATGAAGTACTCTTAAATGAGCCAAAGATTTCCATTTTGGTATTAAAAAGTGGAAAAGCCAATTATGACATAGCCAAGGAGGGCGAGACCGAAGAGGAAAATGACGAAGGAGGTACTGGTGATGTCAGTGTCGGAATAGAGAAATGGGAGATCTCAGATGGTCAACTTGTGTACAATGATCAGTCCATGAACTTTTACACGACATTAATGGGTCTGAATCATGAAGGATCTGGAGATTTTTCCCTTGATGTTTTTGATATGAAAACACAAACAAACATTGAAAGCGTATCCCTTGGATATGGAGGTGAAGAATTTATTTCAAAGAAAAGGTTAAGTGCAGATGTGACACTCAATATGAATTTGGCTGAAATGAAATTCCTTTTTAAGGAAAATCGAATTGCCATCAATGAATTTGCTGTAAGTGCCGATGGGTTCATTAGCTTACCATCAGATGATATAGATATGGACATATCATTTGGAGGAAAAGACATCGGTCTTAAGAGCATCCTTTCACTTATTCCTGGAACGTATCAAAAATATCTGGATGGGGTCGATGCGTCTGGAGCAATAGCTTTTGATGGATACGTAAGAGGAACGTTCAATGAAGTATCCATGCCTAAAATAGTTGCCAATCTTTCGGTAAAAAATGGCAAAGTCATCTATGCAGATTACCCAATGCCTATGGAGGGAATCGAGATCAAATCGAGTTTTACCTACCCCTCTTCAGATTTAAGGGAGACGAGCTTCAATGTAGATAAGTTCCACATGTTACTTGATGGAGAGGAAATATCTGCCTATTTGAAATTTAAGAATCTTGAAAATTACACTTGGGACTTGGGGATTGATGGAAATGCTGATCTTGAGAAGATCACAAAAATTATTCCACTTGAAGGCATGGAATTAAAAGGAAAAATCAACGCCAAACTGAATACGTCTGGGAAAATGTCGGATGTTGAAGCAGAGCGGTATGGACAGCTTCCCACAGCGGGCAGTTTAAACATTAAGAACTTCCTGTTTACAAGTGAAGATGTTCCTCAAGGTTTTGGGATTCAATCGGCTAATTTGCATTTTAACCCTTCTGAAATCAACCTATCTGAATTTCAAGCAACTGCTGGAGCATCTGACCTAAATCTGAAAGGAAAAGTGACTAACTATTTGGCTTTTGCATTAGGCGAGGAGGAGACATTAATTGGGCATCTGGAGTTCAATTCCAAAAAAATGAATCTCAACGAATGGATGGCTACAGATGAAGAACCTGTGGAGGCAGAAGAAGAAACAGATGAAGTAGCACCTCTGGAAGTAATAAAGATTCCAGAGAACATTGATTTTTTGCTTCAGTCCAATATAGCCCAAATCAATTACACCAATTTGTCACTTGAAGAATTTCAAGGAAGAATCTTAGTGCAGGATGGTGCCATAATACTAGAGCAAAATAGTTTCAAAATGCTGGATGGCACCTTTGAACTAGCAGGATCGTATATGACCAAAGGTCTTGAAAAGCCAAAATACGATTTTAGTTTTAAGATCAAAGAATTATCGATTTCCGATGCTTTCAATGCTTTTGAAACAGTTCAAGCCTATGTTCCTATTGCTAAGCAGGTGAGCGGAAAATTTTCTACAAACATAAAAGTAGATGGGACACTGGGACAGGACATGATGCCTTTAATGGATGAGATAAATTTATCAGGGCGTGTAAATATTGCAGAGGCTTTGCTGGAAAAGGGAGATTTTCTAAACAAAGTCTCCTCAGTGGCAAATTTGAAAATAATGAAAATAAAAGGACTCAATGACACCAAAAAAAGTATCTCTGTCCGGGATGTCTCGATCTCTACAACCATCCGGAATGGAAGATTGCATGTTAAACCTTTTGACCTACAAGTCAATGGTCAAAAGGCAACCCTTGGAGGAAGTAATAGTTTGGATGGAGGCTTGGACTATGCTTTGTCGGTGAAGGATATTCCAACTGGAGCCATTGGAAATGCCCTCAATAGTGCGTTGGGTTCTGTGACGGGAGGAAAAAAAATCATATCAGACAAAATTGACTTGAATTTGGGAATAGTAGGGACATATGATAATCCAAAAGTGCAATTACTTGGCTCAAATCCATCATCAGGTTCTGGCACTTTTGGGGGCGTAAAGGCGGCTTTGAAAGAACAGATAGCGGCTAAAGTAGATGAGCAAAAGGCGAAGATGGAAGCCGAACTGGCGAAACAAAAAGTTGAGGCAGAAGCAAAGTTGGTTGCTGAAAAGAAAAAAGCAGAAGCTAAGGTGAAAGCTGAATTAAACGCTAAAAAGAAGGCCGCTGCAGTTGCAGTTAAGCGAAAATTAGAAGAAGAAAGGAAAAAAGCAGCTAAGGCTACAAAGGATAAGGTAAAAAATTTGTTCAAGAAAAAAGGAGGAGGCAATTAGCTCAACAAATTACCTTATCAGGTTTGTTGGTCATCCCCTTTGAAGTACTTGCGTTCTGTGTGCGTCAAGTTTAAGGAATATGAAAAGCAAAGTGGTGAATGCCCATAGCGATGAACCTCCGTAGCTAAAGAAAGGAAGTGGAATACCAATGACAGGGAACAGCCCGATAGTCATCGCTGTGTTGACAGCGAAATGAAAGAAGATAATGGAAATCACACCGTATCCATAAACTCTGGAGAATACAGATTTTTGTCGTTCAGCAAGCATTACCAGTCGGAAAAGTAGCGTAGTAAAAAGACCTATTAGAAGCATACTCCCCACCCAGCCGTGCTCTTCTCCGATGGTGCAAAAGATAAAATCTGTTGTTTGTGCGGGTACAAAATCGAACTTTGTCTGTGTCCCTTGAAGGAATCCTTTCCCCGTAAAGCCTCCAGAGCCTATCGCTATTTTGGACTGGGTCACATTCCAGCCAGCACCGAGCGGATCGAGGTTTGGATTTATAAGTGATAGAATCCTTTTTTGTTGATGAGGTTTTAGTACCTCCGTAAGAATAAAGTCGACACTCCCAATAGCACCTAGTACGATAATCCCAATAATAGAAATTCCAGCTAGTCGCCTTTTATTCTTAGCATTTAGCCCTAGTCCCAAGAGGATTACGATAGAAATGACGACCAGAAGAATTGTTTGATTAACCATTAATGTAAGGACGAAAACGAACCCCCCACCAAGTGCGACAATAGGCAGAATCGGAGGAAGCCCTTCTCTGAACATTGGTACAGTCAGGGCAACAAAAACAATAGCCGTTCCAGTATCTCCCTGGAGAATGGTTAGCGAAAGGGGGATTAGGATGATAACAAAGCTGAATCCCAAGGTCTTAAGATCAGTAAGTCTTCTGGTAGAATGATCTAGGTATTTTGCTAATGCCAACGCCCCTGCAAATTTAGCAAATTCGGATGGTTGAATGCCGAACCCTCCGAAGCCAAGCCATGACCGTGAACCAGATACTTCTTTTCCTGAAGCCAATACAAAGAGAAGAAGTGCAATGAGAACACCATAAATAATAAAGGCGAAAGAGTCGAAAAATCTGAAGTCAACGAAGAATACACTCCAGACAATTAAGAAAGAAGTGCCAATCCATATCAGCTGTCTCCCCGCACTTGTATTGAAGTCAAATATGTTTTGATTTATCTCTGGGTCGTATTCAGCCGCATAAATATTTAACCACCCCCCCAAAATAAGGATGGCAAAGAGCAACACGGTCACCCAATCAATTTTCTGAAATAATGGGTCTTGGCGCACGATTTAAATATCTTTCTTCCAATACATAGTCTTCCAGCCACGGTCTGGATATTTCCCCAAAAATGTACTTCTCGACAATCAGACTTGCTACAGAGACGGCTGCTCTTCCTCCCTGACCGGCATTTTCTACATAAGCTACTATTGCAATTTTAGAATCGTACTTTGGGGCAAATCCCAAGAATCCAGAATGATCCTCTCCGTGTGGATTTTGTACCGTACTGGTCTTTCCACACAGGTATAAACTATCTTTGTACCCTCTGAAACCTGACCCTCCCCGCACCACTTGCTCCATGCCGTTAATGATAGTCTCATACAATTTTGCATCGTAAGGCAAGACTTCTTTCTCAATACCCGTGGACCAGCCTTTGATCTTATCGACAACGTGAGGGGTAATGAAGTACCCTCTGTTTGCTAGGATCGCTCCTAAGTTAGCCATTTGAAGTGGAGATACAAGAAGCTCTCCCTGTCCAATGCTAAGTGAACTTATGTTTGAATATTTCCATCTATTAACTCCATAAATTCCATCATAATATTCAATACTCGGAACATTTCCACTTATTTCATTTGGAAGATCAACTCCTAGTTTTCGCCCCAGTCCAAAAGATTTCACATATTCTCTCCATTTTTCAAATCCGATCCGTGTGTCAATAAATGAACTCTTATCCATTCTCTGTTGTACAATACGCCTCATAATGAGGTAGAAATAATTGTTCGATGAAAAAGTGACAGCTTTCTCCATATGATATGAACCTGGGGGTGCCAAATCTCCTATGTTTGATCCATCCGTGGTTATAATCTCAGATGCTGTTACTACCCCCTCATGCATAGCAATAATCCCTTGTATGGTCTTGAACATAGAACCAGGGGGATATCCAGCTTGTAACGGACGGTTAAATAATGGTTTATTTTTATCCTTGATCAGTTCTGGAAAGTTTGTACTCAATGTCCTGCCACTAAGCAGAGCAGGATCATATGAAGGAGCGGAGACTAACACTAAAATATTTCCAGTAGATGGTTCAATAGCTACAACACTTCCTACCTTCCCCACCATCAATTTTTCTGCATATTTCTGCACTCTCAGGTCAATTGTCAGATGAACATCGTTGCCAGAGACAGGCAGTGTATCAAATTTCCCTTCTCTAAAATTATCTTTGACCACCCCTTGAACATTTACTACCTTATAGGTAGCTCCACGCCTTCCCCTCAAGGTTTCTTCACAGGACTTTTCCAAACCGTCAATACCAATATCGTCCCCAGGCTGATAATAGTTAGAAGTATCTTGTCTTAGAAAGCTACCACTTACTTCTCCAACGTATCCAAGCACATTGGCCATTCCATCGGTGGCATAGGACCTAACTGTCCGTGGCAGTACATAGAAACCAGGGTATTCAACAAGCTTATCCTGTAGTCTTGCAAAAAGTTCTTCCGGTAATTGCTCTATTAACTGGGAAGCCAGTATTGGAGAGTACTTGCTGGCTGCTTCCAATCTTTCATTGAATGTTTCTTTGTCAATATTGAGAAGTCTGCAAAATTCCAAAGTGTCTTTTATGACGGCTTCCTGTGGCACCACCATTAAATCAAAAACAGGAGAATTGTATACAAGAAGGCTATCCTTCACGTCAAAAATCAATCCTCTATGAGGATACTGGACAATTTTTTGGACCACATTATTTTCCGCAGCAATCTTGTAGTCTTCATCCAGTATTTGAATACTGAAGAGTCTGATAGAAAAAAGAACGACGACTAATGCAATGAATGCTCGTATGATAAAAACCCTGTTGCTCATGTTCTTCGCACTTTAGGGGTGATCAAATAGTTTAAAACAAAAATGATACTAAAGCTAAAGAAGGAATTTAGAATCACTTTGGTCATCAAAAATCCTAACAGATGAATGCCACCGTTTTCCAACACAAATATGATGAGGTGATGCACGAAAATCAGGGGCAGAGCATAAATTAAAAGTCCAGCTTTTTTAAGTGAAATAAAATTTATGTCACTTAATCCCTCCACGTCATCGTGGGAAATTCTTATCCAAGCATTTCTGATAAACATGATGAAAACACATGCACTGGTATGTACTCCTGGGGTATTAGAGAACACATCAACCAGTAGACCAGAAAAAAAACCAATGATCAAAAGATATGAACGACTGAGTGTGTACGGGAGTAGTAGTAAAAATCCCACATAAAAAAAACAAAAAATTCTATCAAACAGAGTAATTCTATAGAGTAATGGTAGTTGAATCAGCAACAACGCTATAAAGTTAAATGCCTGTTCACGTACACGGGTTCTATTCATAGGAACTCAAGGCTATCTTTCTCAGTTTTAAATTCATCAATGATGACAAATACATTTGGTAATGAAGTGAAATCAGTACCTAGTTTGACACTTGCCTCATGGAAAGTCATATGGTTCTGTAGGGTTACTTCGAAAACTATCCCAATGTTTATTGAAGGAGGAAAGACAGCATTGAATCCTGAAGTAACAATGGTGTCTCCTACTTTTAGATCAATATGACGTGGCACATACTTTAGGCTTGCTTTGTCGTATTCTTTTTGATCCCATTGTATGGTACAACTGGTATTTGTTTTCTTTACAACCGAAGATAACATCACTTTTGGATGAAGAACAGAGTAGACGGTAGCGTAATTTTTAGACACCGATTTTACCTGACCTACTACTCCAGATGGAGAGATTACTCCCATACCTGGAGAAATATTATCTTTCTTGCCAATATCAATTGTCAAGTAATTTTCAGATCTTCTGAACGTGTTATTGATCACTCTGGCACCAACCACGAGGAATTGAGCCGTTGAATCCAATGGTTGCTCCGAGGATAAAATTCTTGCGCTCAATTGAGATTGAAGCATTGCGTTTTCAAGAATCAGCTGTTCATTGATTTCTTCAAGTTTAAAGTAATTCGAAATACTTTGTGAAGTGGCAGAAGTCCGGGCAACAAGAGCATTGCTTGAATTGAGAAAATCCGCACTCGGTCTTTGATTAAAACTTATAATTAACCAAGCACTTATAACCTCTAAACCAATAAAAATGGCAATTACTCTTCTTCGGTACAGAAAGTCAAACAGCTTTCGCATGGACGGACTAGTTCATTAGGACAGGCTTATAATGGTTAAGGTTCTTTAGAGCAGCCCCAGTGCCTCGTACAACTGCTCTGAGTGGATCTTCAGCTATATGAATTGGAAGTTTTGTTTTCATAGCCAACCTTCTATCCAGCCCCCTCAGCATAGCACCCCCACCTGTCAGGTAAATACCATTGTCATATATATCGGCTGAAAGTTCTGGTGGAGAAATTTCCAGTGCTTTGAGTACAGCTTCTTCAATTTTGGAAACGGATTTATCAATGGCGAATGCTATTTCCGAATAGGAAATTTTTATCACCTTGGGAATGCCCGTCATTAAATCTCTACCCCTGATTGCATAAGCTTCGGGACCATCCTCTAGCTCGGACAGTGCTGCCCCGACTTCAATCTTCACTTTTTCAGCAGTACGTTCTCCTATTAAAAGATTATGCTGTCTTCTCATGTAATCGAGAATGTCCTTGTTGAACGAATCCCCAGCCACTCGAATGGATTGATCGCATACAATCCCGCTCAAGGCGATAACCGCAATTTCTGTTGTTCCTCCACCAATATCCACTACCATACTTCCAATTGGCTGGTCTATGTCAATCCCAATTCCAATAGCAGCCGCTATGGGTTCGTGAATCATATAGACTTCTTTTGCCCCAGCATGTTCAGCTGAATCTCTCACCGCTCTTTTTTCAACTTCAGTAATCCCGGAAGGAATACAGATGATCATCCTGTGTGAAGCGGGGAAAAAAGATTTTTTCCCTCCGTCCATCATCTTGATCATTCCTCTGATCATGTGTTCGGCTGCATGAAAATCGGCAATTACACCATCCTTAAGAGGTCGTATAGTTTTGATGTTCTGATGCGTCTTTTCATGCATACGCATGGCTTCCCTTCCAATAGCCAGTACTTTGTTAGTCCCCTTATCAATTGCAATAATAGAAGGCTCATCTACAAGAACTTTATCCTTACTGATAATCAACGTATTAGCCGTACCTAAATCGATTGCTATATCGCTTTGAAAAAAATCGAAAAAACCCATGATTACACATCCAGAATTTGTCGCGAATTTACTGCGAAATTGCTTAACAGACATTACATTTTAGTTCTCCTGTTCTAAAATGGGAGTCCGTAGGTTCAACCATCAAGTGCAAAAACTAAGCGGTATTTAGATAAAAGATTTCTTTAGGAGTTTTAAAGTTAAGTTTTTCTCTTGGTCGTCGGTTAATTTTGTGTTGAATTTGTGTAATCTGTTTGTCAGTTAGTGTATCAAAAGCTGTTTTTTTGGGTATATACTGTCTTATGAGTTTGTTAGTGTATTCATTGAGTCCTCTTTGCCAGGAGCAATACCGATGGGCAAAGTAGAATTGAGTAGCCAGGTTTTTAGCTATGTTTTGATGGTCGGCAAATTCTGTTCCATTATCAGAAGTGATCGAAAGGATATGTTTTTTATAGGGCATCAGCCTATTGATAAGTTCCTTACTTAGGGCGAATTCAACCCATAAGTACAACACTCGGGTTTATATTATGGTCTATTCCCATTGCGTGGGAAAAGACCTCCCAAGGGGTTTTATACCCCAAGCATTTTCTAGGTCGGTTATTCATTAAATCGGTGGCTTTGAACAGCTCTTTTTCGGTGACTTGGTGGCAAAGGCATTTTCTTTGGAAAAAATTGCATGAGCAAGCCATTGTGGTTTTCATTCAAGTCGCGCTCCCAGGAGTGATACGGTTTAGCGTCGTTAAGTTTCACACTCGAATCGTTTGGCAAGCTCACTATGCCAACAAAATTCCCTGCCGTTATCAAAGGTTAGTGTCATCACATATTGTTTCATATGCGCTAACAACCTGAGTATAGCTGCGTTGGGTTTCTTTTGCGGTTTTATTATTAGTCTGAAGTGCGAGATAGAGCCTACTTTTGCGTTCAGCAAGGGTAGCAAACACCCCTTGATGACCCTTACCGATAACACAATCAGCCTCCCAATCACGGGCTTGTCGGTTAATTCAAAATCAGTCCAATTTCAAGAAAATAAAATGTTTAATAACAAGGACTTAAATATTCACAACAAGCTAAAAACTCCATTTTCCGACAAGCCCATCACCTATACGCGAACGATTGTCCACTATACTAGGGTCTATCAGAAATATCAACCCGATTGGGGATGCGCCCGCGGTAATCGTTCTTGCCATAACGCTTGCGACATTTCTTACCCTGATGGCGCAAGTATCGATATAACGACCCATCAGCTACTTTGTCTTTCAAAATGAGACGATAGATGGATTCGGTGCTAATACTGATGTTTTCCTCCTTTCTCTTGCCGACCGCTAATTTATTCAGGACTCCAATACAGCTCAAGCTTTTGTTGCATATGAAGCTTTAACTCGTCATTGAGTTTGATGTGCTTGGGCTTTTGCTCATGCCTCATTTGGGCAAAGTAGTGGGCTTGTTGGTAGCACAAGCTACCCCCTTGCGTTTAATTTCACGGCTGATGGTTGACCTACTTCTGCCCATGGTTTTAGCGATTCCTGTTAGTGTACAATTTTGCTTATTCATGAGGAAAATGTGGTATCTTTCGTGTTCAGTCAAATGGGTATATATCGTCATGTTTCACTCCTTTTTTCTCGTCAGTTAAAAGAGTACGAAGGTACCCTTTGGCTGACTTAGGAGTGTTGCACTTATGTATACGATCAGACCTATCCTCTGTGCGAGGCGGTTTTTTTTAGAAAAGTCTCGCTTTATCCACTTCCGTCCTATCCAAACGGTAAAATTCCTTATGTATATCAAAAGGTACTGTTCCATGGGGTTCTTGGTGTGTGTAGCTTCCATCTTCGTTCATTTGATACGCATTGGTGTTATCCTTCTGGTTGTACAACAGGATGCTTATTGCCTGCTGCTTAAGCACTTCATCTCTGATAACGAACAAAGATTCCAATCGTCTGTCAAACGATCGAACCATAATATCCGCACTGCCACTGTACACTTTAGGGTTTCCGTTATTATGAAAATAGAAAATACGGGAATGTTCTAGGTATTCCCCTACAATCGACCTGACTGTAATGTTTTCACTCAAGTCTGTCCTCCCAGGTCGTAAACAACAAATTCCTCTCACAATCAGTGTTATAGCAACACCAGCTTGTGCAGCTTCATAAAGTGCGAAGATCACATCTTTATCTTGGAGAGAATTCATTTTGAATACTATACCGCAGGGGTTGCTTTCCTGTGCATGCTTTTTCTCTTGTTCAATCAGGTGGATGAATTTTGACCGCATTTGGGTTGGAGCTGTGATCAGACTCTCATAATCACTAGGCATAGAGTGTCCCGTGATGACATTGAAGAATTCCTGAACATCGTTTGCATAGACTTCGTCAGAAGTGAGCAAGCCTATATCGGTATAGAGTTTGGCTGTCGATTCATTATAGTTACCACTCCCCATATGAACATACCGTATCACCTTTGTTTTTTCTTTCCTGACAATCAATAAAAGTTTAGTGTGTGTCTTTAAAAAGCCCACACCATAAATCACAAAACACCCTGCCTTTTGCAGGTGCTGTGCTTGCTTCATATTATTTTCTTCATCGAAACGTGCCTTTACCTCAAAAAGAACGGAGACATGCTTTCCGTTTTCGGCAGCATTCAGCAGTGCATCAACTATCCTAGAATTCTTGGCCAGCCTGTAAATAGTCAGTTTGATTGATAAAACATTTACATCCTCTGCCGCCTGCTCAAGTAAGTCTAAAAGAGGTTCAATTGTATTGTAAGGATGATGCAATAAAATATCTCTATCCTTCAATATTTTGAACATGTCTTGTTGCTCTACATCCGTCATACTGACTGGAGCTACAGGAGTAGGTTTCAACGGCTTGAATTCGTCAAACTCAACATGATTGACAATCTGCCAAAGACATGTGTAATCAATTAATCCGCCTTTCGGAGTTATCATCACATTTTCGTCCCCTATCTCATATCGTTTCATGAGTTGTTTAAGTAACCAAGTATTTGCGTGATGTTCCACTTCCATTCTCACTACTCTACCTGTTTTACGTGTCTTAAGTTTTGACTTCATTTCCTCAAGGAAATTAGCCTCAATGTCCTCAGATTCTTCAAGTGTGAAATCTCCATTCCTCGTCACCCTAAATAGGGTGCAGGATAAGATATCAACATTTTTAAATACAAAGCCTATATGCTCACGCACAATTTCTTCAATGGTAACAAATAGCATTTGTCCTGACTCTGCAATTTCAAAAAACCGAGGAAGGTTTTGAGGAAGTTGAATGAAGGACATCTTTTTCTTCTCTTTGGAGGCATGCGTCTTGGTTATTACTCCAAAGATCAGAATGTTGTTCATCAAGACAGGAAAAGAATGATAGGGATCAAATACCATGGGAGTAAGCATTGGGAAAATAGTCTTCTTAAAGTAATATTTGGCTACTTTTTGATGCTTTTCATTCAACTCTTTAAACGTCTTCAATGCAAATGCATGACTGTGGGATAAAGGCATTAGGTCGTCTATGAATAATTCATTTTGCTCCTGATTAAGCCTCTTAAGTCCTTCCAGCAATTCATTCTTAAACGGGATCGGTCTTAATCCTGAATAGTCAATTCTATCATTTCCAAAGTCTAGGTAGTTGTACAGACTACCTACTCGGATCATAAAAAATTCATCCGAATTCGATGCTGTAATAGCCAGAAATTTCAATTTTTCAAAAAGGTTTCTGTTTTCTTTCCTCGCTTGGTCAAGTACGCGATGATTAAATTGGAGCCAACTCAAATCACGGCTGATCAGGTCACTTTCGGTAATAAGTTTAGCGTTCCTTTCTAGCATTTTCCAAAAGTAAGAAAGTTGATATACCTGATCTTCTTCCATTTCATTAGCACTACCTAAAATAAAAAAATTCTACAAATAAATCTGCTTGATAGTGCTACTAATAAACATCCCTCTATTGCAACGGTCTTCGTATATAGGACAGATCGGAGTTTTATCCTGAAATTCAACTTTTCTTTTCTGTCACGATTTTTTAGAGGTTCTCAGGTATTACCTTACGCTGATGCGTATTTTAATTTTCGTAATGTTATCCTCTCCTCTGTTATCCCCAGCTGGAAATCTGAACAGAATCAGGCATGCAATAGAAAAATTGAAATTTGACAAGGCTCATGCTCTCATCAGGAAAGTGAGTAAAAAAGACCTAAAAAATCCTGGAATTGGATACTTTTCAGCCTTATTATTCTCAATAAATGATTTTAGTAGCTATAACTTGGATACCGCAAGAATCATACTGGATAGAGCGATTGGGAATTTTGATACCGCAGACGACAGGTTGATTGAAAAACTGGAAAAAGACGGTCTTACTTCTGAGCGAATGGAGGAGTTAAGAGTCGACATTCGAGATAGAATGTACGATAAGGTTGTATTTGACATTTCGATAGATGACTTGGAGATTTTCATGAAAAATTATCCCAACTCTCCTTTTAATGACCGATTGATCTTTCAAAGAGACAGCCTAGTTTATGGTAAAGTCAGGTTGAACGATTCCCTCGGTGTTTATGAAAAATTCCTAGATAGGTATTCCACAACACAATTCCGAGACTTAGCACTCAAAAGAATGGATGAATTAAGATATGACATCCTGACGCAAACTAATGAATTGGGTGAATATTACAACTTTTTAGCAGGTTACCCAGAGACAAGGTTTCGAAAAAGCATTGAGGAATTTATTTTAAAGAAAGGTACAGCAGATCATTTACCGCGGAGCTATCTGGAATTTATAGATTTCTCAGAAATGCCAGAACTAAAAAAAAAGGCTGGAGATATTCTCCATTATTTTTCTGGAGAACAGGATTTTTCACTACACCATCCTCTTCAGGACTCAGTCAAGAATGTTAAGAAGTTGAGACAACTCGTTCTCCTGCCCGCAATGGAAGCAGGAAAGTTTGGATTTCATACGCTAACGGGGGAGCAACAAATACCTTTTCAGTACCATGACCTGCATTGTGAGTTAAAGCGTAAAATCACTTCTGATGAATGGTTAGCTGTGTCTGACAGCTCCAATAAAATCATTGACAAGAGAGGAAATGTCATTATTGATGGGGCGGATGAATATGTTGATCTGGGATATGGCTTAGCTAAAGTGAGGCAAGGTGTTCACTGGTTTTTATATCACAAAGGTGGATTCAGGATCATTGAAGAACCCATCTTGGATGCTGAAGTTTTAGGAGGTAGGTGGATCAACGTGAAAAAGAAAGGGACCTGCGTTCTAGTTTCATTTTCAGGCTATGAAATCACAAGGTCGGACTTTGACAGTATAGAAATTCTCGGTTCATTTTGGGTATTTGAAAAAAACGGGCTTTTTGCTATTTCGACAGAAGAGAAAATTGCAAGTCAATTAGTCCAAAATGGGATTGAACTTGAGTTCAAATTTGATGACCTAGAATTAGTTGATGAAAACACAATGATTGGATTCATGAAGGATAGGGAATGTATGCTGGACCATTCGCTAAGACTTTTAATCCCTTGGGGTGCTTATTCGATCAAGCTCAATCCGACCGATTGGTATGTAAAAAATGAAAGAGAATACCCATTTGATCATTCGGAACAAGACATCGTGCATGAGGCACATCCAGATGTGGGAATAAACCAACGATGGCTAGCTATCAAAACATCAGAAGACTGGATGGTGATCCCAAGAAGGAAAGAAGCCTTGCTGTCTAGGGAATATGACTCACTTAAACTAATAAATGACTTTTTTGCTTTTTCAAAAAAAGGAGAAGTAAAAGAATTGATTTTCCCCGGTGGCGATGCCTTACCGCTCAATGGGAAGACGACTATTCAGCTGTTTATTAACCAACCTGATTACATCTTGATTGATAATGGAGGATTCAAAACTTTATTTGATAAAGAAGCGACTAGGCTAATTCAGGGAACTTATGATGAAATCGCTTTTTTTAATGATTCTCTACTCCAAGTTGGCACCAATGGGAAGAGTGGATTAGTGAAACTTGATGGCTCACTTTTAATTAAACCTATATGTGATGCTATTGATGAAGAATCGGGGCTTGTCTTATGTCTGAAAAAAGGAAAGGTCGGGAGTTTTGATTTAGAGAGAAAGATTTGGATAGCTCCTAATTACGATTCCCGTGTAAAGAGAATCGGAGAAAACTATCTTGTGAAGAAGTATGGAAATTATGGTGTGGTGGATCCGTCAGAGACATCAATTTTATCCTATTCATACGATGAGATCCAATTTTGGAACGATACGTCTTTTTTGGTACGGAAAGATTCCAAATGGTCATTATTAAGTTATGATGAAAAAGGGATTGGTGAGGGAGTGGCATTGTTATCAGAAAGTGCCTCCACTGCGAAGGAGAAGATTTGGAAATATGTGAGTGACGGCAAGTATGGGCTGATATCCAGTCAAAATGGGACCTTGTTAAATCCTGAGTTCACTGATATTTTCAATATTGGAAATGAGAATACCCTAGTTTTTTTTGCTGATCAACATTTAGACAAGGCGGGATTTCACGTTGTCAGCTATATTGATAGCATGGGAAACCTTATAGTATCCAAAGCCTACAAAAAAGAAGAGTTTGAAAGAATTTTATGCCACGACTAGGAAAGTCGGGCGTAAATATCCATCACCTGTGTGATAAGAGCGTGAGATCCATTGTTGTCTATGATAAAATCTGCAAGTGGTTTTTTGTCTGATTCTGGGAGTTGTTTGGAAATAATGGCTTCAATGGCTTTTTTATCTTTTTGATCTCTTTTCATTACTCTCTCAATTCTCACTTTTTTTTCGGCGATCACCAAAATAGTATAGTCAAGTTCTTTGTACGACCCAGTTTCGAATAGTAGGGCAGCTTCTTTCAGTAGCATCGCTTGCGAAGAGTTTTGAGTTACCCAGCGGGTAAAATCATTTTTAACAGCAGGATGAACAGACTGATTCAACGGTTCCAATAACTTGTTATGCAGAAAAATCTGAGATGCAATTGTCTGTCTATTCAATTTGCCGTCTGAGTATGCAGCGTTACCAAAAATTGCTTTTACCTGCTG
Organism: Ekhidna sp.; assembly: GCA_965261215.1. Lineage (GTDB taxonomy): Bacteria > Bacteroidota > Bacteroidia > Cytophagales > Cyclobacteriaceae > Ekhidna. Next base: position 3,219,945 of record CBDHDT010000193.1, on the reverse strand, counting down.
GACTAATCCAGCATCATTTTCCATCAAATATTTTGCCCTGTCATCTGCATAGTAGGTTTTTACTTCTAAGGCTTCGAATATCTTACAGACGGTACTCTTTCCTGATCCAATTCCTCCAGTAATTCCTATTAATCTGGGACTACCCACCGTGAAAGACGTTAACAGTATCAGGTTCAACTTCCACCTCTAACGCATTTTCTGGATGGATCATAATAACTGCGGGAGCCGTTGAGTCCTGCGTATTCATCATATCATAATCCAAGATCACTTTGAAGTCTTCCGAAAAAATATCTTCACGCAGAGACCGTTGCATAACGAATTTTACATTGACTTCCTGAGGCACAGGGAAGATGCCCGAGTCTTCAGGAAAGTTTAATAATTCTAGGCTCACCGGCATTTGCAGATTATCGAATTGCTCTACACGGAATGTCACATTTACTTTCTGGGGATTTGAAGTTATGTTGTGACCCTCTGGCAAACCCAGCGTAATGAATTGATCAAAATCACTGTCGATTTCACGATCATCAATAGGGGTAAAATACGTAGATTTTAACGTATCAATAAAACTGGTTGGTCCGTAAATAACAGCGGTATCAGGATTTATACTGATCAAAGTGGTGATTCGAAAATCATTGTCTAAACTGATCGAAGAAGTATCAATATCCAATTTCATTGTTTTAGAAATTTTCCTCTCAATGTCAATATACAGCGTGTCGGTATACATGAAATTGATCTGGAATTGACTTAGATGATTTGCTACAAGAGGCAAGATCGTGGGTCTGGTCAGGAATTTGGTGGATACGGGATTATCAGGTTCAATCAGGACAGGGTCAGAGCCAAACCAGAAATTTTGCCTAAACAGGTCCCAGCCCCCACCAGTGACATCAAGTTCAACATATTCCGCAAGCGGATGCATCAACACAAGACTATCGCTATCAAATACGAATTCAATAGGATATTCGATCCTGGTATTGTATGGTTTACCTAACGCACTAAAAAACCAAAAGGTAGTGGCTCCCAGAAAAGAGAGTGGCACCACCCTCCAATTGCTAAATGGCATGAAAATCTTTTCAAAGTCCATTCTACTTGCGTTATACCAATTTGACTACAAGATAACACATAAATAAATTGAATTATTTTTTGTTTGGATTAGGCAAAAAATATAAGCATAGCACAGCTATGGTGCTATTTTTAACAACATGCGAGCAAAAAGGAAACGACTCATACGTGACATTTTGTGGTCAATTGGGTATTAATTCTTCTTTTAAAAATCAAAAGCCAAGGTATTTCCCTAGTCACAACAGCACAATTTCATAGTTCTACTTTGATCCTATTTTGTCTGGTTCATCCAAGCGTTTACTTGCTTCCAAAGAGATAGAAGACTTCTCAATCAACAATTTAGTCCCCCTGTCCACATCCATCAATACAGTGGTCTCAGCGATTTCAGTGATTTTTCCATGAATGCCTCCTGTAGTCACCACCCTGTCACCTTTTTTAACTTCTTCCAAGTACCTTTTTGTTGCTTTTTGCTTTTTCTGCTGAGGTCTGATGAAGAAGAAGTAAAAAATGGCAATCATGCCGACGATTGGAAGGAGTGAGTTAAAATCTAGACCTCCACTTGCTTGTAATAATGTTATTTCCATTTGTTCTTTATAAAAACCCCCTCCACCAGCCAGCGGAAGGGTAATGCTAACGAATTGCTTTTCTTTCTAAAATCTTACTCGCCTTCCTTGATCACATTTGCTTTGATTCTCAACGTTTGGCTTTTTGGCCATGTGTTCGCTGTAAGGGTCACCGTTTTGTTTTGGACTCCTGCTCTGTTCTTACTGTTGAACTTCACTTTTACCTCCCCAGTACCTCCTATTGGGATAGGGTCTTTTGTCCATTCTGGTACGGTACATCCGCAGGAACCCCTTGCATCGGAAATGATAAGCGGAGCTTCTCCGTTATTGACAAATGAAAAAACGTGTTCTACCACATCACCATCTTTAACGGTCCCGAAATCATGAAGTTCTTCATTGAAATTAAAAGTTGGAAGAGGTCCGTCGGGTTTTACTTCCGGAGCAACAGCGGGTGTAGCATTGCTGACAGGAGTAACTGTTGGAGTGGAAGTGGAAGCAACACCGCCTTTCCCTTCTAGGGCAGCAACTCTGCCTTCTAATTTTGTGACCCTTTCTTCCATGTCTCCATTACCACAGCCTGCTAGTATAAACACCGCAGTCAACGCCAGAAAAGTCTTTTTTATCGTTCGCATAGTCTTAATTTGTTATGTTTGAAGGTCCAAAAGTATGAAAGATAAAGTTTAAAGATAGGCTTGAAATCCTCAATGATGTGTTAAATGTGAATGCTAGTCCTTTTTGATTTGACTGATTAGATCATTAACGTCATCAAGAAGACGTTCTGCTTTGTCTTTTGCATCTTTTACAATTTTCTCGCCTTGATCCTTTGCCTCGTTATCTAAAACTTCTTTCCCGTCTATAACGTCTTGGATAAATCCTTCTAATTGTTTTTTCAGTTTGTCCAACTGATAGGAAAGCCTGTCCCTAGTGTTTGTCCCCTTATCTGGTGCGTATAGAATACCCAGAACACCACCCGTTATGATACCCAATAGAAATGCAAAAAATGATCCTCCTGATCTGCTCATGATATTTTTTTATTCTAACCCAAGCAATGGGCTATTTGTTATCTATTAATCCTCGCCCACTTTTGTGGACCTTTCCAGTCAAAGTTAACTCGTTTGAGAGTACATCCAAAACTCCATTTATAAATTGTTTGCTTTTAGGGGTACTATAAAGTTTGGAAATCTCAATGGCTTCGTTGATAGAAACCTTCATCGGAATACTTGGACAATTCATCATTTCCACCAGTGCTACTTTTAGAATTATACGATCTGCTAAAGCAATTCGGTCGATATCCCAGTTTTGGGTCTTGCTTGCAATCAAATCATCTAGGAAGTCACTTTGACCTATTGCACCGTCGAAAAGCTGCTCGAAGAAATCAAAGTCCTCTTTGCCATTTTTGGTTAAATCAGCCAGTTCGAAAGACCCCTCTTCTGTAAGTCCTTTAATAGTTTTCAATACCATACTCTTAACGATGGACTGATTTTCTGACCAATGAAGATGCTGACTTTCTAAGTGAGAGATAGTATTTTTATTTTTAAAGATTACTTTTTTAAAAAGTTCAAGTATTAAAGTTTTGGAATCAGCTTTGTCGGTATAACAGTCCTCAAGGGCATCAGCTGTCAAAATGTCCTTTCTTAACCAATCCTTTATTTCATCCTGCTCGTTGACCCAGCTTACATGGTGTTTACTGACTTCCTTTGCTAATATGGCGGAAGATTTTAGCTTTTGAATGACTGGATGATCCACAAAACAAGTGGCGCGAGAAGATTTTTTCTTTTCTACCTCCAGTTTTTCCAGATGCTCAAACTCGATCGGAAGAATGAGAAATTTTAAATAGTTATCATAAATGCTTTGAGCATCACGAAGCATTTCTGTCTTCCGCTTTCTCGCTTCCGATTGGAGGTGTTTTTGGAATTTTTGAATCTCCACATTTACATTCCCTAAAACTCCTTCTTCTATTTGCTCGGCAGTTTCTACTTCAGATTTAAAATGATTTTGGTTAAAGAGGCGAATCGCTAATTTTTTTCGAGACTCAAAAAGTGCCTTGTCAGAAAAATCGTGTTTAGCAGGATCCAAGGCGTGTATATGCTCCAAGTCAGCCCTAGACACCTCTTTCAGAGACTCCAGCGTTGTGAAGTAGCCATAAAGGGTCTGCATGGCTTTTATACGAAGTACCCGACGATTTAACATTTCAACTTTCCCTTCAACCCCACTTTTGGGTAGTTGTTACTTTTTGTTATTGACCAGATTTAACCTTCCCTACGTCCTCAATTCGTTTCAGTGCTAAAGCCAGTGCCGCTTCATGAGAGCTTACATCATTGTCTTTAGAATAGTTCAGCACATTTAGACAAACATCGTAAATACGTTCCGTAGATGCGAGCACTCTTTGTTTGTTATATACACCCAAATATTCAGAGTAAGCATTTGTAATGCCTCCAGAGTTGATCAGGAAATCGGGGGTATAAATAATCCCTTTTTCTTTCAAAAAGTCTCCATGCTTTTGTTCGTCTTTTAGCTGGTTGTTAGCAGCTCCCGCCACTACCGCACATTTTAATTCGGGAATGGTATGATCATTTAATGTGGCTCCGAGGGCACATGGTGCGTAGATATCCATTTCCATTTGAAAAATGTTATTAGGGTCTACCACAGAGACCTGTGAGTGCTTATCCGTGACAACTTTGACCTTGTCTTCAAATATGTCTGCGACAAATACACTTGCATTTTCCTTAACAAGATGATCTGTCAGGTATTTGCCCACCTGACCTGTTCCCTGGACCAAAATATTTTTCCCTTGTAAGGAGTCGGAGCCATAAGCTTTTTTAGCTCCTGCCTTCATCCCCATATAGACACCATAGGCAGTCATCGGACTTGGGTCTCCAGACCCTCCCATGCTTTCTGGTTTGCCAACAACAAAAGGAGTCTCCATGCTCATGTATTCTATGTCTCTTGTGCTGATATTGACATCTTCTGCTGTATAGTATTTCCCGTTCAGGCTGTTCACAAACTTTCCAAAACGCCTCATGAATGCCTCATTTTTTTGTGATCCTGCGTCCCCTATGATCACTGCCTTTCCTCCTCCGATATTTAATCCCGCCAAAGCAGACTTGAACGTCATACCTCTGGATAGCCGAAGTACATCGTTCAGTGCTTCTTCCTCAGTAGCATAATTCCACATGCGCGTCCCCCCCATGGAAGGACCAAGCACGGTATTGTGGATACCAATCACGGCCTTTAAGCCCGTTTCTTTGTCCCTACAGAAAACAACTTGTTCATGTTGCAATTCCTGCATTTGAGTAAAAATACTCTTATTCCTTACTTCGGGTTTTGTATCTATCATTTTGATTGAACTTTATTCTAATTTTATGCCTTCCCTATTTTTTAGGATGGAGCCTTTCATGGAAGGCGTGTAAAGGTATTTTATTTTATTTTAAACTATTTGAATATCAGACTATTATAAAATTTTGTGAAAGACCTCTCTCACTTAAATAAATACCTGGTAAAATACAAGTTTCACCTAATTTGGGGTGTGTGTTTTATCATAGTTGCAAATTTTTTTGCAATTGTCCCCGCCGTAATAGTTCGTTATGCTTTTGATATTCTGGAAAGAAGTTTTGGTGTTTTCCAGTCCTTTGAAGGATTTGGTCTGCAAATCGGTACGTATGATTTATTTGTTTCGAGTGTTATTATTCTAGCCATTTTGATTTTGGCTTCTGCATTTTTTAGGGGAGTCTTTCTTTTCTTCATGCGGCAGACTATCATCGTTATGTCAAGGCGTATTGAATATGATTTGAAGAATGAAATTTTTGAACACTATCAGACGCTTCCTCTAAGTTTTTATAGAAAGAATAACACAGGGGATTTGATGGCTCGTATCTCTGAAGATGTGAGTAAGGTGAGGATGTACATTGGTCCCGCAATTATGTATGGTGTGAACCTGCTGACTTTATTTTTGATGGTGATCCCCTATATGATTTCAATTAATCCAATGCTGACTTTCTACTCTCTTTTGCCGTTACCGATTTTATCGTTCAGTATTTATTATGTGAGCAACATTATCAATAGAAGGTCCGAAGAAATACAAGAGAGTTTATCGGGGCTTTCTACATTCGTGCAAGAAGCTTTTTCTGGAATACGGGTCATTAAAGCATTTGTAAGAGAAAATCAAATGGTTGAGGAGTTTGCCTCAGAGAGTTCAGAATATAAGAACAGATCCTTAAAATTAGCCTTTGTACAGGCACTCTTCATGCCGTTGATTATGGCACTAATTGGAATGAGTGTCATTTTGACTGTCTACACTGGTTCAATTCAGGTCTTTAATGGAGAGGTGAATACCGGTACTATCGCTGAGTTCATCATTTATGTAAATATGCTCACGTGGCCAGTTACAGCTTTGGGATGGATTACTTCTGTTATTCAACGAGCTGCTGCTTCGCAGAAAAGGATCAACGAGTTTTTAACTATCCAAACGGATATTGTTTCAGAAAAAGAGATAGAGAAAGAAATAGCAGGTCACATCAAATTTGAAAATGTCAATTTTGTCTATCCAGATTCGGGGATTCAGGCACTGAAAAACATATCATTTGAGGTTGAGTCTGGGCAGTCTATTGCGATTATTGGAACAACGGGTTCTGGAAAAAGCACCATTGCTAACTTGATTTGTAGACTTTATGACATCAGCGAGGGACATCTTACTGTAGACGGGATAGAAGTTAAAGACTATGCCCTCTCTTCATTAAGAAGCCAGATTGGTTATGTCCCACAGGATGTCTTCCTTTTTTCTGATACAATTGAGAACAACATTTTGTTTGGCAATCGTGAAATGAGTGGAGATGAAATTAGACGTGCTGCCATAGATGCAGATCTCCTGGAAAATATCAAAGGATTCAAAAATGGATTTTCCACACGAGTTGGAGAAAGAGGAATTACGTTGTCTGGTGGTCAGAAGCAACGAGTTTCTATTGCCAGAGCCATTGGAAAAGAACCGAAAATTCTTATTTTGGATGATGCGCTATCGGCAGTTGATACAAAAACAGAGAACAGTATTTTGAATGCCATGCAGCGGATCATGCAGGGCAGAACATCTATTATCATTTCTCATCGCATCTCCTCTACAAAACTTGCAAGCCGAATTATAGTGTTGGACGATGGAGAAATCGTAGAAAAGGGAACACATGCTGAACTAACTAAAATGAATGGTGTCTACAAGGAACTTTATGATAAACAGCTGGCAGGAGAAGAAGCAATGATAGATTGAGAATGAAATGAATGCACGCTCACGGGTCACTGGTTTTTAGTTTTACCCACCCCTCTGTACACCAGCTCCCGTCTTCATAATAAAGATCGAATGTATATGGAAGTAGCACTTGTCCATCTGTTATAGCTTTCACTTCCATTAAAGTTCTTATTTCCGCAGGCAGTGGTCTTACCAAAGGGTGTTGCACGATAAATACACGGTAAATCTTGTCTGTTCTATACTCTTCAAATGTGTATCTGGCAGGCAGTTCTATTATGTTTCTAATCTCGTCAAAGGAAGCTCCTATGAAATAATGCGTGGAATCTGGACCGATTGTATCACTTTGATAGTCCACTAAAACCAGCTGCCCGTTTAGTCGACCGCTATCTATCAACAGTTTTGCCTCTTGGGTAAAAGACATGATTTCCTCTGGGCTGAACTTTCCAATGTAATGTTTCCCTATCACCGTTCGATTTGTTCCTTCGAACTCATAGACTTCTAATTTATCAAAACCGCCTAAAGCATAATATATGCTGGTAACAAGTACTACCAGGCAAACAATAATAATGGTCAGATAGATTTGCTTGGCGTGTTTCATTTGTTTAATACCAAATTGACTACAAAATATCACATATAATACCAAATTGATACGAGTAAACTAAAAAGGGGTTTCAGGGTTGTGGAAAAATGCAACCCCGAAACCCCCTATCTTCCAACGTATATCCTTCTATTCCTTCACAATTTTTCTGGTGACGCTACCTTTTTCTGTGGTGAGTTGTAACAAATAGATGCCCTGTTTCAGTGATGGAAGAACCACGGAATGAGTTGCTGTGCCTGTCGCCTCCAGCTTTCCTCTTTTCAACACTTTTCCGTCTATGCCTGACAAGGTATAGCGGGCATTTCCTGCCACACCGCTGATGTGCAACAGCGTACCTACCGGGTTAGGGTATACCGAAATCCCTGTGAGTGATTCAAGCCCCAAGACTTCCGTTACCGTGATGGTGAGCGTCTGCGTAGCGGTCAGGGGGGAGGGCTGCCCGTCTGTGGCCGTGACGATGACTTCATACCTGTTGTCCCCATCTGTATCTGCTGGCTGAGCATACGTCGGTGCCGTATTGAACGTTAATACGCCTGCCGAAGTAATGGAAAACAGTCCCATATCCGCTCCGCCCGTCAGTGTGAAACTTACCGTCTGTCCCGCATCTGCATCCGTGGCGATGACCGTGGTAACTTCCGTTGTACCTTCCGCTATGTCCATAGTCATCTCGCGTGGGAACACCGGGGCGTGTTCATTCTCTACATCCGTTACTGTGATGGTAAACGTCTGCAACGTGGTCTGGGCAGGGACCTGCCCGTCTGTGGCCGTGACAGCTACCGTATATACATTGGAGCCCGACGCACTGCCCGGATGCTCATAGTCCGGTGCGATAGCAAACGTCAATTCACCTGACGAAGTGATCGAAAACAGCCCCGCATCCGCTCCAGAAAGCGTAGTGAGAAACGTCACCGTCTGTCCCACATCTGCATCCGTGGCGGTAACCGTGGTAGCCACCAGCGTACCTTCCAATACCTCCACCATAGCCGTTCCTCTTGTGAACACTGGCGCATTATCATTCTCATTCGTCACCGTGATGGTAAGCGTCCGCATGGTACGCTCCCGACCGTCGGTGACCGTGACGATGACTTCATACCTGTTGTCCTCATCTGCATCTGCCGGATCCTCATAGTCCGGTACCGTCTTGAACCGCAATTCGCCGGCGGGAGTGAGGGTAAACAGCCTGGCGTCCGCTCCCCCCGTCAGCGTGAACATCAACGTCTCGGTCTCTCCCGCATCGGCATCCGTAGCGGTAACCGTGGTAGCTATCGACGAATTTTCCAATACATTTACCTCCGAGCCACTAGTGAAAACAGGCGCGTTTTCGCTCACCACATCCGTCACCGTGATGGTAAACGTCCGCACAGCGGTCAGTGCAGGCTCCTGTCCGTCGGTAGCCGTAACAGTTACCGTATATACATTCGTACCCGACACACTCCCCGGATGCTCATAGTCCGGTACCGTATTGAACGTCAATGCGCCTGTCGTAGTGATCGAAAACATATCCGCATCCGCTCCCGAAAGCGTCGTGAGGAACGTCACTGGCTGTTGCGCATCTGCATCCGCAGCAGTAATGGTAGCTGCTACCGTCGACCCTTCCGGTACCTCCACATCCGCTACACGTGTGAACAGTGGGGCGTGTTCATTCACCCCCGTCACCGTGATGTTAAGGGTCTGCGTAGCGGTCTGTGCAACGTCCTGCCCATCTGTGGCGGTGACGATGACTTTATATATATTGTTCCTCTCCGTATCTGCTGGATTCTCATAGTCCGGTACCCTGTTGAACGTCAATGCGCCTGCGGGAGTGATCGAAAACTTAAGCACATCCGCGCCGCCCGACAAAGCCAAACCTACCGTCTGTTCCGTATCTGCATCCGTGACGCCGACCGTAGTGACTGCCGTAATACCGTTTTCTGCATAAGCTACCGCAACGGTACCGCCTGCTGTGAAAACAGGCGCGTGTTCATTCGCATCCGTCACCGTGACCGTAAACGTCTGCGTAGCTGTCAACGGAACGGACTGACCGTCTATGGCGGTGACCGTGACTTCATATATGTTGTTGCTTCCTGTATCTTCTGGATTCTCGTAGTCTGGTGCCGTCGTGAATGTCAATGCCCCTGCTGTAGTGATGGAAAACAGACCCGCATCCGCTCCCGTCAGCTCGGGGAGGAACGTAATCACGGTCTGTCCCACATTGGCATTCCTAGTCGTAACCGTGGTCACTGCCGTCGTGCCTTCCAGCACACTTTCGTTCGCTCTACTGGTGAAAACAGGCGCGTTATCATTCACATCCGTCACCGTGATGGTGAGCGTGACCGTGCTACTGAGGGAGGGGCTCCCGCCGTCTGTAACGGTCACCTCAAGCGAATAGGGTGAGGGTGAGGACTTGCTTTCAAAATCCAGCGCACCAGCAACGGTAACCGCGCCCGTGGTGGGGCTGATAGCAAATACAGCCCCCGTATTACCGCCTGTGATGGCATAAGTTAATACATTATCGGGTGGCGAGGTTTCGTCTGGGTCCGTTGCCACCACTATGCCGACCGCAGTGCCGTTTGCACTATTTTCTGCTACGCTAAAGGTAGCATTGCTAGCAGTGGGGGCTTCGTTTACCTGGTCTACAGCAATGTCGAAGTGTTTTGCGAAATTATTCGTCCCGTCGCTTACATTTATCCGTATCGAATAACTAGCTTTCATTTCATAGTCCGCGGAAGTGGTAAGCCCCAGCGTGGTTCCTAAAATATCAAAACTCCCATTGTCGCCATCGCCATCGCCTGGCTCCAAGGTGTAGACATACGTACCTCCTGCATCAGTATTTGACAGGGTACCCACCTCCGCAAAGGCAACCACATTTTCTGAAATACTATGGGAAGAAAGGAAAATGTTCGTCGGTGCCTGATTCATCGTGCCCAGACCACCATCGGTAATAGTCCAGCCAGCTGAACTGATCATGTTGGCCCTGGCAGTTTGCGCTTCATCACTGATATACAAAGAAGTCCCTCCGTCGAACGTAACCCCGGGTGTGAGCTGTTGTCGGTTCCAGCCCACCAAAAGTGAATCGTAGTGCGCCAGGGAAAGGGTAACGCCGGAAAACATACTTTCCATATACCGCACCGCTGCCACATTCCACCCGCCCAGGTCTTGGTCAAAGGAACTGGCTCCCAAGAACATACCATACATATCCGTCACCGAGGCGGTATTCCACCCGCCTATGTCCTGGTCAAAGGCAGTGGCTCCAGCAAACATGTTCCACATACTTGTCACCGTACCTACATTCCACCCGCCTAGCGCACCGTTGAAGGAAGTGGTAAAAGCGAACATGGAAGTCATATCCGTCACCAAAGCGGTATTCCACCCGCTTATGTCTCCGTTAAAGGAGTTGGCGCCATCGAACATGGACGTCATATTCGTCACCGAGGCTACATTCCAACCGTCCAGGTCTTGATTAAAGGCAGAGGCTCTAAAGAACATAGATGTCATATTCGTCACCGAGGATACATCCCATCCGTCTATCGCACGGTTAAAGGAAGCAGCATTCTGAAACATGGAAGTCATATCCGTCACCGTGGAGGTATTCCAACCGGCTATGTTCTGATCAAAGGAAGTGGCTCCAGCGAACATATAAGACATATTCGTCACTGTACCCATGTTGGGTATACCTGCTCTTTCATTCATCGTCAGGTTAATGGCTCCATGAAAAGCATGACTCATATCTGCATTCCAGACAGCGGTACCCCACTGTTCGATAACGGTATATTTCGCCGCGTCTGCCTGCTTGTTGATATAGACATCGTTCAGGTTTCTAAACCTGATCGCGTGGTCTCCTGCTTCGGCGAACGTATGGAACTGGGTTCCAGAAACTCCTAGCGTATCAAATGTTTGGTCATTGTTCCAGTCTATGTCATAACGTGTATCCTCCGTATAGAACGTAAAGAGTTCGTCGGCAACTGTAGTGGTGATGGTCAGTACAAAGTGGTCGGTCTGGTTGGTACCGCCACTCTCCACATGCGTCCCCGTGATGATGAGCGTTGCCGTGCCACTTAAACGAGAAGTGCCCCCGCCGTCTGTAACGGTCACCTCCAGCGCATAAGAGGCGGTGGTGGAATAATCCAGCGCACCAGCAACGGTAACCGCTCCCGTGGTCGGGTTGATAGCAAATACATTCCCCGTATTACCCCCAGTGATCGCATAGGTTAACACATTATTGGGCCAGGCGTGGTCCGGGTCCGTTGCTGTCACGATGCCGACCGAGGTGCCGATCGTACTAATTTCCGATACGCTAAAGGCAGCGTCGCGGGCAGTGGGGGCTTCGTTTTCGTCGTCTACAGAAATCGTGAAGTGTTTTGCGAAATCATGGGACCCGTCACTGACATTGATACGTACTGAATAGGTGGCTTTTCTGGATTCATAGTCCGCAGATGAGGTAAGCCTCAAAGCCGTGCCTAACGTAGTGAAACTCCCATTGTCACCATCGCCATCGCCTGGCACCAACGTGTAGACATACGTACCACCCCTGTCGGTATTTGATAGCATCCCAACCTCCGCATTGGCACCCGCATTTTCTGCAATGCGGGTGGAAGAAAGAAATATGTTCGTCGGTGCCTGATTCATCGTACCCCGTCCGCCATCGGTAATGCTCCAGCCATCTGAACGGATCATCTCGTCCTTGGCAGTTTGCGCTTCCGTGCTTCTATACAACGAATTCCCTCCGTCGAACGTAACTCCGGGGGTAAGCTGTTGCCCGTTCCAGCCCGCCAAAAGCAAATCGTAATTTGACGAGGAAAGGGTAACGCCCGAGAACATACGTTCCATATACCGCACCGAGGATACATCCCAACCGCCCAGGTCCTGGTCAAAGGAACCGGCACCCTGGAACATATAAGACATATCCGTCACCGAGGATACAGTCCAACCGCCTATCGCTCCGTTAAAGGAACTGGCTACATAGAACATATAAGACATATCCGTCACCGAGGATACCGTCCACCTGCCCAGGTCTTGGTTAAAGGTACTGGTACCCCAGAACATCCTTTCCATGCTCGTCACCTGTGCCGTATTCCAACCGCCCAGGTCCTGATCAAAGGTAGCCGCATTCTGAAACATCCCATTCATGTCCCGCACCGAGGATACATCCCAACCGCCCAGCGCCTGATTAAAGAACCCTGCGTTCCAGAACATCACACTCATATCCGTCACCGAGGATACATTCCAGCCGACTACCTCCTGATTAAAGGTAGCCGCTCGCGAGAACATGGCACGCATGTTCGTCACCGAGGATACATTCCAGCCGACTACCTCGCTGTTAAAAGCAGAAGCTCCCCTGAACATATACGCCATATCCGTCACCGAAGCGGTATTCCAGCCGACCAGGGTCTGGTCAAAGGAACTGGCTCCAGCAAACATATACGCCATGGTCGTCACCGAGGATACATTCCAACCGTCTATCTCGCCGTTAAAGGAACTGGCACCATTGAACATAGCCCGCATATTCGTCACTGAGGATACATCCCACCCGCTGATGTCGCCGTCAAAGGAACCGGCACCAGCGAACATAGAAGTCATATTTGTCACCGAACGCATGTCCGGCGTATCGGTAGCTGTCATCGTCAGGTTAATGGCACCACGAAAAGCACTACTCATATCTGAATCCCAGGTAGCGGTACCCCACTGTGCTATCGAGGTATATTTCGCCTCGTCTGGCTGGTCATTGATAGTTATATCATTCAGGTCACGAAACCTGATCGTATGGTCTCCTGATACGGCGAACGTGTGGGACTGGTTTTCAGAAATCCCTGCATCTTCAAACTCGCCGTCATCGTCCCAGTCTATGTCATAACTTGTGTCCTCCGTGTAGAACGTAAAGGATTCGTCCGCAGCTGTAGTTGTTATTTTCAGCACAAAGTGGGCTGGATCTACCGGGACGAGTTCATTCGGCACATCCGTCACCGTGATGGTGAGGGCTTGCATAGCAGTCATTGGAGGGGACTGACCGTCTGTAGCGGTGACGGTTACTTCGTACACATTATCCGCTCCCGCATCTGCTGGGAGCTCATAGTCTGGTGCGGTCCTGAACGTCAATACGCCTGCGGGAGTGAGGGTAAACAGACCCGCATCTGCTCCCGACAGCGTGAACGTAACCGTCTGTCCCAGGTCTGCATCCGTGGCATCGGCCATCATTACTACCGTCGTGCCGTTTTCTGCATACGAAACGCTAGCGGTAGCCCCATTTGCAAAAATAGGCGCATGAACGTTGTTTTCATCCACATCCGTCACCGTGATGGTGAGGGCTTGCGTAGCCATCTTTGCGGGTGTGCCGTCATCTGTAGCCGTGATCGTTACTTCGTACTCATTATTCCCGCCCGCATCTGTAGGCATTTCATAGTCTGGTGCGGTCTTGAACGTCAATGCGCCTGCGGGAGTGAGGGTAAACAAGGTCGAATCCGCTCCCGACAGGGTGAGCGTGACCGTCTGTCCCGCATCTGCATCCGTGGCATTGACCGTGGTTACTACCGTCGTGCCGTTTTCTGCATAAGCTAACGTAGCGGCAGCTCCGCCTGCGAAAACTGGGGCAGTATTTTCATCCACATCCGTCACCGTGATGGTGAGCGTTGCCGTGCCACTTAGGGAGGGGCTTCCTCCGTCTGCAACGGTCACCACGAGCGAATAGGAGGCGGTGGTTTCATAATCCAACGCACCAGCAACGGTAATCGCTCCCGTGGTGGAGTTGATAGCAAACACACCCCCCGTGTTACCGCCTGTGATGGCATAGGTTAATACATTATTGGGCGAGGTTTGGTCTGGGTCTGTGCCTGCCACGCTACCGACTGGTGTTCCGATTGCACTAGTTTCTGCTACGCTAAATGGAGCATCGCTGGCAGTGGGAGCTTCGTTTTCATCCGTCACCGTGATGGTGAGCGTTGCCGTGCCACTTAGGGAGGGGCTTCCGCCGTCTGTAACGGTCACCTCAAGCGAATAGGAGGCGGTGGTTTCAAAATCCAACGCACCAGCAACGGTCATCTCTCCTGTGGTGGAGTTGATAGCAAACACACCCCCCGTGTTACCGTCTGTGATGGCATAGGTTAATACATTATTGGGCGAGGTTTGGTCCGGGTCTGTGCCTGCCACTGTGCCGACTTCTGTTCCGATTGCACTAGTTTCTGCTACGCTAAATGGAGCATCGCTGGCAATGGGTGCGTCGTTTTCATCCGTCACCGTGATGGTGAGCGTCTGCATGGCAGTCAACGGAACGGATTGCCCGTCTGTGGCAGTGACGATGACTTCATAGTCATTGTCCCCTCCTGTATCTGATGGGTTCTCATAGTCTGGTGCGGTCTTGAACGTCAATTCGCCTGCGGGAGTGATGGAAAACTGACCTGCATCCGCTCCCGACAGCGTAGTGAGGAACGTCACTGGCTGTTGCGCATCTGCATCCGCAGCCGTAATGGTAGCTACTACCGTCGACTCTTCCGATACCTCCACATCCGCTACACTTGTGAACAGCGGGGCATGTTCATTCACCCCCGTCACGGTGATGTTAAGGGTCTGCGTAGTAGCCATTGCGGGCATGCCGTTGTCTGTGGCGGTGACGATGACTTTATATATGTTGTTCCTCTCTGCATCTGTTGGATTCTCATAGTCCGGTACCCTGTTGAACGTCAATGCGCCTGCGGGAGTGATCGAAAACTTAAGCACATCCGCTCCGCCCGACAAAGCTAAACGTACCGTCTGTCCCGTATCTGCATCAGTGGCATCGACGGTGGTTACTGGCGTAATACCGTTTTCTGCATAAGTTACCGCAACGGTACCTCCTGCTGTGAAAACAGGAGCGTGTTCATTCTCATCCGTCACCGTGATGGTGAGCGTCTGCATGGCAGTCAACGGAACGGATTGCCCGTCTGTGGCAGTGACGATGACTTCATAGTCATTGTCCCCTCCTGTATCTGATGGGTTCTCATAGTCTGGTGCGGTCTTGAACGTCAATTCGCCTGCGGGAGTGATGGAAAACTGACCTGCATCCGCTCCCGACAGCGTAGTGAGGAACGTAATCACGGTCTGTCCCACATTTGCATCCGTGGCGGTAACCGTAGTTACTGCCGTCGTTCCTTCCGCTACATCCTCCGTCGCGCTACTGGTGAAAACAGGGGCATTATCATCTACATCCGTCACCGCGATGGTGAGCGTCTGCATAGCAGTCATTGGAGGGGTCTGCCCGTCTGTAGCAGTGACGGTTACTTCGTACACATTATCCGCTCCCGCATCTGTAGGCATTTCAAAATCTGGTGCCGTATTGAACGTCAATTCACCTGTTGAAGAAAGGGAAAACAGATTCATATCCGCTCCTCCCGTCAGCGTGAAAGTAACTGTTTGTCCCGCATCTACATCCGTGGCGGTAACCGTAGTTACTGCCGTCATACCTTCCGACACCGTTACGTTCACTCCGCTGGTGAAAACAGGGGCGTGTTCATTTACATCCGTCACCGCGATGGTGAGCGTCTGCACGGCAGTCAACGGAGCAGATTGCCCGTCTGTAGCGGTGATGGTTACTTCGTACTCATTATCCGCTCCCGCATCTGCTGGGAGCTCATAGTCTGGTGCGGTATTGAACGTCAATACGCCTGCGGGAGTGATGGAAAATAGACCTGCATCCGCTCCCGTCAGCGTGAAAGCAATCGTCTGTCCCGTATCTGCATCCGTGGCGGTAACCGTAGTTACTGCCGTCATACCTTCCACTACAGCCAGCATCGTCGTTCCTCTTTGAAATACAGGGGCGTGTTCATTCTCATCCGTCACCGTGATGGTCAGCGTCTGCATAGCCGTCATGGGAGAGGTCTGACCGTCCGTGGCAGTCACGATGACTTCGTACACATTATTCCCGCCCGCATCTGTAGGCATTTCATAATCTGGTGCCGTAGTGAACGTCAATTCACCTGCCGAAGTGATGGAAAATAGACTCGCATCCGCTCCGCCCGTCAGCGTGAAACTTACCGGCTGTCCCAAATCGGCATCCGTGGCGGTAACCGCAACTACTGCCGTCGTGCCTTCCGCTACAGTCGCAGTCACGCTACTGGTGAAAACAGGGGCGTGTTCATTCTCATCCGTCACGGTGATGGTGAGGGCTTGCGTAGCAGTCATTACGGGTGTGCCGTTGTCTGTGGCGGTGACGGTGACCGAGTATGTATTTGATCCCGACGCACTGCTTGGGTTCTCATAGTCTGGTGCCGTATCGAACGTCAAGTCACCTGCCGTAGTGATGGAAAATAGACCTGCATCCGCTCCGCCCGTCAGCGTGAAAGTAATTGTCTGTCCCAAATCGGCATCCGTGGCGGTAACCGTAGTTACTGCCGTCGTGCCGTTTTCTGCATAAGCTACTGTGGCTACGGAGCCTCCTCCATTTGAAGTAATGACTGGGGCGACGTTAGGCTGTACTCGTCCGCCATCAGTAATGGTCCAGTTATCTCCACCATCTGCTATCATATTTTCCCTAGCGACGTGTGCTGCATCTGAATCATATTTAGAAGTGCCTGCATGGAAACGAACGCCCCTTAAAAGGTTTTGCGCATCCCAACCTACTAAAAGCGCATCGTAGTTGGTAGGTGAAAGTCTAACACCCAGGAACATCCAGTTCATCTGCCCTGTCGCTTCGACATTCCACCCGCCTATGTTTTGGTCAAAGGAAGTGGCTCCCCTGAACATACTTTGCATATTTCCCACCTTTGCTGTACTCCACCCGCCTATGTTCTGATTAAAGGAAGTGGCATAAGAGAACATACCTCGCATAGTCGTCACCGCTTCTACATTCCACCTGCTGATGTCGCCGTTAAAGCGAGTGACGGTCTTTTCCAGTCCTGCAAACATACTTTGCATAGTCCTCACCCTTGCCGTATTCCACCCGCCTATGTCTTGATCAAAGGAATGGGCATTCTGAAACATGAAAGACATATTTGCCACCTTTGCTGTATTCCACCTGCCTATGTCTTGATCAAAGGAACGGGCGTTCTGGAACATAGCACGCATATTCAAAACTTTTGCGGTATTCCAGTTTCCTATGTCTTGGTTAAAGGAAATGATGCCACTGAACCCAGCAAACAAAATAGACATATCCGTCACAGATGACGTATTCCAGTTTCCTATGTCGCCGTTAAAGGAAGTGGCTTCAAAGAACATAGCTTGCATCGTCGTCACAGATGCGGTATTCCACCCGCCTATGTCGCCGTTAAAGGAAAAGGCACCATTGAACATCCAAGCCATAGTCGTCACTGCACTCATGTCAGGCGTACCTGCGCTTGAATTCATGGTCAGGTGACTTGCTCCCTGAAAAGCCTTACTCATGTCTGCATTCCAGACAGAAGTACCCCACTGTTCTATAGAGGTATATTTTGCCCTGTCTCCCTCATTATTGATGCTTATGTCTTCTAGGTCTTTAAATCTGATGGTGTGTGGTCCTGCTGTGGTGAAGGTATGGGACTGGTCTCCAGAAACTCCTGTAGCTTCAAAAGCTCCGTCATTGTCCCAGTCTATGTCATAATTCGTGTCTTGGCTATAGAACGTAAAGGAGCTGTCGTTAGGGTTAGTGCCAGCGGTGGTTGTTATTTTCAGTACAAAGTCGTCTGATGGATTTGCTACTACTTCATTTTCGTCCGTCACCGTGATGGTGAGGACCTGTGTAGCAGTCATTGGGGGTGTGCCGTCGTCTGTGGCGGTGACGGTGACCGAGTATGTATTTGATCCCGACGCACTGCTTGGGTTCTCATAGTCTGGTGAGGTATTGAACGTCAATTCGCCTGAGGAAGAAAGGGAAAACAGAGCCTCATCCGCTCCCGTCAGCGTTAAAGTAATCGTCTGTCCCAAATCGGCATCCGTGGCGGTAACCGCAGTTACTGCCGTCGTGCCGTTTTCTGCATAAGCTACTGTGGCTACGGAGCCTCCTCCATTTGAAGTAATGACTGGGGCGACGTTAGGCTGTACTGCTCGTCCGCCATCAAAAATCTCCCAGTCATCTGAACTGATCATATTTCCCCTAGCGGTGTGTGCTACATCTGATTTGTATTTAGAACCTCCTCCATGGAAAGTGACAAACTCTTGAAGGGTTTGTCTGTTCCAACCCACCAACAGCGAATCGTAGTTTGCAATTGAAAGTGTATCACCTAAGAACATATCATCCATATACTCCACCGCTTCTACATTCCATCCGCCTATGTCTTGGTTAAAGGTAGTGGCTCCATTGAACATACTTTCCATATCCTCCACCGCTACGGTATTCCATCCGCCTATGTCTCGGTTAAAGGCAGAGGCATCCTGAAACATCTGAGCCATATTACCCACCAATGCGGTATTCCAGTTTCCTATGTCTTGGTTAAAGGCAGGGGCATTCAGGAACATCCCATCCATATCGGTCACCGCTGCGGTATTCCACCCGCTTATGTTTTGGTTAAAGGAAGTGGCTACCCAGAACATCCCATTCATATCGGTCACCTGTGCGGTATTCCATCTGCCTATGTCTTGGTTGAAGGAAGAGGCATTCTGGAACATAGAAGTCATATTCGTCACCGCTTCTACATTCCACCCGCCTATGTTTTGGTTAAAGGAACTGTCATGCTGGAACATATAAGACATATTCGTCACCGTTGCAGTATTCCACCCGCCTAGGTTCTGGTTAAAGGCACTGGCACCAGAGAACATATAAGACATATTCGTCACCGCTGAGGTATTCCATCTGCTTATGTCGCCGTTGAAGGAAGTGACGACATCGAACGGAACAAAACTGAACGCACCAAACATACCTTGCATATCGGTCACTATTGCTGTATTCCAGTTTCCTATGTCTTGGTTAAAGGCAGTGGCTCTAGTGAACATCCCAGACATATTCGTCACAGATGACGTATTCCACCCGCCTATATTCTGGTTAAAATCAGTGGCTTCAAAGAACATGTGAGACATATCGGTCACCGTTGCAGTATTCCACCCGCCTATGTCGCCGTTAAAGGAAGTGGCTCCATTGAACATATAAGACATATTCGTCACATTATTCATGTTTGGAGTATCAGTAGCGGTCATGGTCAAGTTAATTGCTCCCCGAAAAGCACTTCTCATATTTGCATTCCAAGCAGCGGTACCCCACTGCTCTATGGAGGTATATTTTAGTGTGTCTGCCTGATTATTGATATAGACATCATTCAGGTTTCTAAATCTGATGGTGTGTTCTCCTGCTGTGTTGAAGGTATGGGACTGGTCTCCAGAAACTCCTGTAGCTTCAAAAGCTCCGTCATTGTCCCAGTCTATGTCATAATTCGTGTCTTGGCTATAGAACGTAAAGGAGCTGTCGTTAGGGTTAGTGCCAGCGGTGGTTGTTATTTTCAGTACAAAGTCGTCTGATGGATTTGCTACTACTTCATTTTCGTCCGTCACCGTGATGGTGAGGACCTGTGTAGCAGTCATTGGGGGTGTGCCGTCGTCTGTGGCGGTGATCGTTACTTCGTACGTATTATCCGTTCCCATATCCGTAGGCATTTCAAAATCTGGTGCGGTATTGAATGTCAATTCGCCTGAGGAAGAAAGGGAAAACAGAGCCACATCATCTCCCGACAGGGTGAGCGTGACCGTCTGTCCTGAGTCTGCATCGGTGGCATCGACGGTGGTTACTGCGGTTTGATTTTCTGCTACAGATACTGTAGCTGTGGCACCTCCTCCATTTGAGGTAATGACCGGTGCTACGTTCGTCACTGATGGCGGAGGAGTCAGTGAAAACTGATAGACTTGTCCATTGGCTGGGCTGGTTGCAATGAGGTTGTTGCCAC
Organism: Ekhidna sp.; assembly: GCA_965261215.1. GTDB lineage: Bacteria > Bacteroidota > Bacteroidia > Cytophagales > Cyclobacteriaceae > Ekhidna. The sequence continues at coordinate 3,199,704 of CBDHDT010000193.1, read as the reverse complement.
CTGAAGAACGCATGGGGGAAGTCCCACTACCGTCAAGTGAAAAGAAATCAGTCGTTGCTCCTTTGATGCCAATGGAAGCATCGAACCCCGCTACTCCTGAACCATACACCAATTCAATCTCATTAGAGGTTTCGTGCAGACTAACCTGACAGGAAATTTGTCCATTGTCATTAACACTTTCGAAATTGAGCCACTCAAACGTATACACCCGATTAGGACTACTGCCTGTGACTTTATAGGAAGCCTGTGCTCCGGCGACATCTCCGTCGAGATCGTCCCAAAACGGCATGATCGCATGGGTAACTGAAGTGCCGGCAATCTCATTGTCATAGATATTGGGGTCGGTGTGTGCAGGGTTAAACGTGAGAACGCCGTTGGAAGAGGCTTTCAGGGTGCTGTAGGTAGTACCATAAAAGGTGAAATCGAATCCAACAGGGAGGCTTCCACTGAGTGCATCGTCGTCTTCAAGGCTAGTGACAGCAGTAGCACCTGTCAATGGCGTGAACGTGCGCTGGCTGGCACTAAAGAAATATTCAACCGCCTCCGTCACAGTGATGGTGAGGGCTTGCGTAGCTGTCATTACGGGTGTGCCGTCGCCTGTAGCCGTGATCGTTACTTCGTACGTATTATCCATTCCCACATCCGTAGGCGTTGCAAAATCTGGTGCCATGTTGAACGTCAATACGCCTGCGGGAGTGATGGTAAACTTAGACGCATCCACTCCGCCCGTCAGTGAAAAAGTTACGGTTTGTCCCGCATCTACCGTGGCAACGACGGTGGTTACCGCAGTTTGATTTTCTGCTACAGCTATTGTGGCGATAGCTCCGCTGGAGAAAGTAGGGGGTTCATTCTCAACATTCGTCACCGTGATGGTGAATTGTTTTTCATAATTAGTTGTTCCGTCGCTTACATTTATCCGTACCGAATAGTTAGCTCGTCGTGTACCGAACACCGGGTGGATGATAACTACTTCTTCATAGTCAGCGGAAGCGGTAAGCCTCAGGCTTGTTCCTGAAATATCAAAAAGCTCATTGTTAGTATCTCCCTGACCGTCCACCAATGTGTAGGTATACATGCCTCCCGTATCGGTATTTGATAGCATCCCCACGAGCGCATTGGCACCCGCATTTTCTGCAACGCGGGTGGAAGAAAGTAAAATGTTTGTGGGTGCCTGATTCATAGTTCTCAGACCTCCATCAGTAATAGTCCAATCATGACCAGTTGAACTGATCATGTTTGCTCTGGCAGTTTGTGCTGCAACACTCATATACAAAGAATTCCCTCCGTGGAAAACCACCCCAGATGTAAGATTTTGTGCATCCCAGCCCACCAAAAGTGCATCGTAGTTGGCAGTTGAAAGGGAAACTGAATGGAACATATCTGTCATAGTCGTCACCGCTTCTACATTCCACCCGCCTATGTTCTGATTAAAGGAAGTGGCTCCCCTGAACATAGAACGCATAGTCGTCACCGATGCGGTATTCCACCCGCTGATGTCGCCGTTGAAGGGAGTAGCATTCTGGAACATAGCAGTCATATCCTCCACCGATGCGGTATTCCAGTTTCCTATGTTCTGGTTAAAAGAAGAAGCTCCAGCGAACATAAAACGCATAGTCGTCACCGATGCGGTATTCCAGTTTCCTATGTTCTGGTCAAAAGAAGTGGCTCCATTGAACATAGAACGCATATTCATCACAACTGCGGTATTCCACCTGCTTATGTCGCCGTTAAAGGCAGTGGCTCTTAAGAACATATTTCGCATATTCGTCACCGCACTTATGTTTGGAGTATCAGTAGCTGTCATGGTCAGGTTGCTTGCTCCCCAAAAAGCACTCATCATATCCGCATTCCAGACAGCGGTACCCCACTGCTCTATGGAGGTGTATTTTTCCTTGCCTGCCTGATTATTGATAGAGACATCATTCAGGTTTCTAAACCTGATGGTGTGTTCTCCTGCTGTGGTGAAGGTATGGGGAGCATTTCCTGTTGTGACCTGCTCAAAACCGTTGCCTTCTCCCCAGTCCACCATATAAACGGTGTCTTGGCTATAGAACGTAAAGTCCGTGTCGTTAGGGTTAGTGCCAGCGGTGGTTGTTATTTTTAGGACAAAGTCGTCTGATGGATTTGTCCCTCCTCCACTCGTCATCTGCATCACTGTAATGGTGATCGTTGCCGTGCCACTCAGGGGAGAGGGTCTTCCTGTATCTGTAACGGTCACCTCGAGCGAATAGGATGGGGTGGTTGCATGATTCAACGCACCAGCAACTGTGATCACTCCTGTGGTGGAGTGGATAGCAAATGCATTCAACGTGTTACCACTTGTGATGGCATAGGTTAAGGTTACTGTAGCACCTTGGTCTGGGTCTGTGCCGACCACTGTGCCGACCTCTGTGCCACTTCCACTATTTTCTGCTACGCTAAATGTAGCAACGGCCACAGTTGGTGCTTCGTTTATATCATCTATAAAAATAATGAATCCTTTTGAAAAATTGTGGGTCCCGTCGCTTACATTTATCCATACTCGGTAAAAGAATTTTACTTCTCTGTCAGCGGAAACGTTAAGTTTCAAGTTTGTTCCATCAATAGTAAAGCTCGAATTGTCAGCATCGCCACCGCCTGGTGCCGTTGCTGGCACCAATGTGTACTCATACGTTCCTCCTCTATCGGTATTTGATAGCATCCCCACCACGGTATTGGGAGCCTCATTTTCTGCAATACGCTCGGAAGAAAGGAAAATGTCTGTGGGTGCCTGATTCATCGTTATCACACTCAGACCTCCATCGGTAATAGTCCAGCCATCACCACCTGCACTGATCATGTTTGTCATGTTTGCCCTAGCAGCTTGTGCTTCCGCACTTGCATAGGAAGACCCTCCTCCGTGGAAAGCAATCCCAGGTTGAAGGGTTTGTGCATCCCAGCCCACCAAAAGCGCATCGTAGTTTTCAAGTGATAGGGTAGCAACTGAGAACATATCAAGCATATTCGTCACCGCTTCCACATTCCAGCCACCTACGTCTTGGTCAAAGGGAGAGATGACATTGAAACCACCAAACATAAGTTGCATAGTCGTCACCGAGGCGGTATTCCAGTCTCCTATGTCTTGGTCAAAGGAAGTGGCTCCGTAAAACATCACCCTCATATCGGTCACCTTTGCTGTATTCCACCCGCCTATGTCCCGATTAAAGGAAGTGGTCCCCTGAAACATACTTCGCATATTCGTCACAGATGCGGTATTCCAGCCTCCTATGTCCTGAGTAAAGGAAGTGGCATTATGTAACATCGCTCGCATACCTATCACGGATGAGGTATTCCACCCGCTGATGTCGCCGTTAAAGGAAGCGGCGTTAGAGAACAGATAAGACATATCCGTCACCGAGGCGGTATTCCACCCGCTGACATCGCCGTTAAAGGCAGTGGCATCCCTGAACATCCTTAGCATACTCGTCACCGAACTCATGTTAGGTGTACCTGCGTTTGCATTCATCGTCAGGTTACTTGCTCCATAAAAAGCACTATCCATATCCGCATTCCAGACAGCGGTACCCCACTGTTCTATGGAAGTATATTTTAACTTGTCCGCCCGATTATTGATATAGACATCATTCAGGTTTCTAAATCTGATGGTTTTCTCCCCTGCTGAAGCGAAGGTATGGAGAACATCTCCTGTGCTGACTGCCTCAAAAGCACTACCTTCTCCCCAGTCCACCATATAATCCATGTCTTGGCTATAAAAATTAAAGGCGACATCGGCAGTGTTAGTGCCAGGATTGGTTGTTATTTTCAGCACAAAGTCGTCGGATGGATTTGCTACTACTTCATTTTCATCCGTCACCGTGATGGTGAGGGCTTGCGTAGCCATCTTCACGGGTGTGCCGTCATCTGTAGCGGTGATCGTGACCAAGTATGTATTTGTTCCCGACGCACTGCTTGGGTTCTCATAGTCTGGTGAGGTATTGAACGTCAATTCGCCTGCGGGAGTGATGGAAAATAGACCCCCATCATCTCCTGACAAAGCTAAAGTAATCGTCTGTCCTTGGTCTGCATCCGTGGCATCGACGGTAGTTACTGTCGCAGTGCCGTTTTCTGCATAAGTTACCGTAGCGGTGGCTCCATTTGCGAAAACAGGGGCATTGGCATTAGCATTAGCCTGTACTGCTCGCCCGCCATCCGAAACCCTCCACTGGTGACCACCCCTAAAAGCAAAAGCATTCATATTAGTCCTAGCGGTGAGTGCTACGTCTGAGCTATATTGAGAAGCTCCCCCGTTGAAAGTGACATTCCCTAGAAGGTTTTGTCTGTTCCAGCCCACCAAAAGCGAATCGTAGTTCGCAATTGAAAGTGTAACGCCTGAGAACATATCAGACGCATTTCCCACCGCTTCTACATTCCACCCGCCTATGGACTGGTCAAAGGAAGTGGCTCCCTTGAACATAGAACCCATAGTCCTCACCGATGCTGTATTCCACCCGCCTATGTTCTGGTTAAAGGAAGTGGCTCCTTCGAACATAGAAGACATACTCGTCACCGAGGCAGTATTCCACCCGCTGACATCGCCGTTAAAGGCAGTGGCACCCGTAAACATCTGGAACATAGTCGTCACAGCACCCATCTTAGGTGTACCTGCATTTGCATTCATCGTCAGGTTACTTGCTCCCTTAAAAGCACCATTCATCGCTCCATTCCAAGCGGAGGCACCCCACTGCTCTATCGAGGTGTATTTTTCCTTGCCTGCCTGATTATTGATAAAGATATCATTCAGGTTTCTAAATCTGATGGTGTGTTCTCCTGCTATGGGGAAGGTATGGGGAGCATTTCCTGTTGTGATCTGCTCAAAACCGTTGCCTTCTCCCCAATCCACCATATAAACGGTGTCTTGGCTATAGAACGTAAAGGAGCTGTCGTGAGGGTTAGTGCCAGCGGTGGTTGTTATTTTCAGCACAAAGTCGTCTGATGGGGTGAGTTCATCCTCATCCGTCACCGTGATGGTGAGGGCTTGCGTAGCAGTCATTGGGGGTGTGCCGTTGTCTGTGGCGGTGACGGTGACTTCGTACTCATTATTCCCGCCCGCATCTGTAGGCATTTCATAGTCTGGTGCGGTATTGAACGTCAATACGCCTGCGGGAGTGATGGTAAACAGACTCGCATCATCTCCCGACAGGGTGAGCGTGACCGTCTGTCCTGCATCTGCATCGGTGGCATCGACGGTGGTTACTGGCGTGGTGCCGTTTTCTGCATACGATACGGTAGCGGTGGCTCCATTTGCGAAAACTGGGGCATTATCATTCTCATCCGTCACCGTGATGGTGAATTGTTTTGCAACTTCTGGCATGACCCCATCCACTTTTAGCCTGATGGCATAGGTAGTTTTTGTTTCATAATCAGCGGAGGCGATAAGCTGCAGTGCAGTGCCTGAAATCCTGAAACTGGCATTGTCGGTATCCCCAGTGCCTGCTACCAAGGCATAGGTATAGCTACTCGCTCCTCCATTTGTGGATAACGTACCCACCACCGCATTGGCACCTGCATTTTCTGCAATACTGGTGGAAGAAAGAAATATATTTGATGGAGCATCACCAGCCTGCACTCGTCCGCCATCCGTGATAGTCCAGTTATCTCCACCATTTGCTATGGTAGCCGTCATATTTTCCCTAGCGGTGTGTGCTGCAGCTGAGCTATATTTAGAATTTCCTCCATGAAAGGATACAAAAAATCGAAGGGTTTGTCTGTTCCAACCCACCAACAGCGAATCGTAGTTTGTAGGTGAAAGTGTAACACCTGAGAACATATTGTCCATCGAACTCGCTGCTTCTACATTCCACCCGCCTATGTCCTGATTAAAGGAAGTGGCTCCACTGAACATACGTTCCATATTCGTCACCGATGCGGTATTCCACCCGCTTATGTCGCCATTAAAGGAAGTGGCTCCACTGAACATATTTTGCATATTCGTCACAATAAGCATGTCAGGTGTACCTGCGCTTGCATTCATGGTCAGGTTACTTGCTCCAGAAAAAGCATAACTCATATCTGGCTCCCAGATAGAGGTACCCCACTGTTCTATGGAGGTATATTTTGCCTTGTCTACAAAATTCCTGGTAGTTATATCATTCAGGTTTCTAAACCTGATGGTGTGTACTCCCGCTGTGGCGAAGGTATGGAACTGATATCCAGAAACTCCTGTATTTTCAAACACTCCGTCATTGTCCCAGTCTATGTCATAATTTGTGTCCTGCGTGTAGAACGCAAAAGTCTTGTCGTTAGCGTCAGTACCAGGGTTAGTCGTGATTTTCAGCACAAAGTCGTTTGCTGGGGTGACGGCTTTCGCTTCTCTCACGGTGATGGTGAGCATTCCCGTGGCACTTAGGGAGGGGATTCCTCCGTCTGTCACGGTGACCATGAGCGAATAGGATGGGGTGGTTGCATAATCCAACGCACCAGCGACTGTAATCACTCCTGTGGTTCGGTTGATAGCAAACACATTTCCTGTGTTACCGCCTGTGATGGCATAGGTTAAGTAACTATTGTTGCTGTGACGGGAGTCTGGGTCTGTTGCTGTCACTGTGCCGACTGCTGTGCCGTTTGCACTAGTTTCTAGTACCACAAATGTAGCATGGGTAGCATCGCGAGCAGTGGGTGCTTCGTTTACATCGTCTACAGAAATGGTGAATGATTTTTCAAAATTATGGGTCCCGTCGCTTACATTTATCCGTATTGAGTAGCGATTTCTCGTTTCCCTGTCAGCGGAAGCGGTAAGCCTCAGGCTTGTTCCTAAAATATTAAAACTGCCATTGTCGGCATCTCCATCGCCTGTTACCAAGGTGTAAGTATACATGCCTCCTATATCGGTATTTGACAGCATCCCCACCACGGTATTGGGATCCTCATTTTCTGCAATACTGTAGGAAGAAATGAAGATATTGGTAGGTGCCTGATTCATCGTTCTCAGCCCACTATCGGTAATACTCCAGCCATGACCAGCTGCACTGATCATGTTTGCCCTGGCAGTTTGTGCTTCAGTACTTCTATACAAAGAATTTCCTCCGTGGAAAGTAATCGAATTTCTAAGGGTTTGTCTGTTCCACCCCACCAAAAGTGCATCGTAGTTTGCATCTGAAAGGGTAACACCAGAGAACATAAACCTCATATTCGTCACCGCTTCTACATTCCATCCGCCCATGTCCTGGTTAAAGGAAGTGGCATTAGAGAACATAGCACTCATATTCATCACCTGTGCGGTATTCCACCTGCCTATGTCGCCGTTAAAGGAAGTGGCAAGCCAGAACATAGAATACATATCCGTCACAGATGCGGTATTCCACCCGCTTATGTCTTGGTCAAAAGAAGTGGCATTAGCGAACATGGAAGCCATATCCGTTACCGCTGCGGTATTCCACCTGCCTATGTCGCCGTTAAAGAAAGGGACATTAGCGAACATCTGACTCATATTCGTCACCGATGCGGTATTCCACCCGCCCATGTCGCCGTTAAAGAAAGAGGCGTAATAGAACATGGAAGCCATATTCGTCACCGATGCGGTATTCCACCCGCTTATGTCTTGATTAAAGGAAGTGGCTCCATAGAACATCTCAGACATATCCGTCACCGCTGCGGTATTCCAGTTTCCTATGTCTTGGTTAAAGGAATGGACCTCCAAGAGCATCTCAGACATATCCTTCACCGCTGCGGTATTCCACTTGCTTATGTCGCCGTTAAAGGAAGTGGCACCCCAGAACATACCCTCCATATCCGTTACCGCTGCGGTATTCCACTCGCCTATGTCTTGGTTAAAGGACTGGGCTGACGTGAACATCCTAGACATATCCGTCACCGCTGAGGTATTCCACCTGCCTATGTCTTGGTTAAAGGAATAGCGTGAAGTAAAGACGTTGCGACCAAACATCTCAGTACCAAACATCTCAGACATATCGGTTACCGCTGCGGTATTCCAGTTTCCTATGTCTTGGTTAAAGGAATAGGCTCTAGCGAACATACCAAACATATTCGTCACCGCTGCGGTATTCCACCCGCCTATGTCGCCGTTGAAGGAATAGGCTTCAGCGAACATGGAAGCCATATTCGTCACCGCACTCATGTTTGGTGTACCTGCGCTTGATTCCATGGTCAGACGACCTGCTCCCCAAAAAGCACCACTCATGTCTGCATTCCAGACAGCGGTACCCCACTGCACTATGGAGGTATATTTTGCTGCGTCTGCCTTTATAGTAGCAGAAGGAGTAGTAGCAGCAGGGTCAGAATAAGAATTGATATGGATGTCATTCAAGTTTCTGAACCTGATGGTGTGTTCTCCTGCTGTGGCGAAGGTATGGGACTGATCTCCAGAAACTCCTGTAGCTTCAAACACTTCGTCATTGTTCCAGTCTATGTCATAACTTGTATCCTGCGTGTAGAACGTAAAGGATTTGTCGGTGGGGTCGCTACCTCGAGGGGTAGCGGTGGTTGTTATTTTCAGCACAAAGTCGTCTGATGGATTTGCTACTACTTCATTCACATCCGTCACCGTGATGGTAAGCGTCTGCATAGCAGTCATCTCGGGTGTGCCGTCGTCTGTAGCGGTGACGGTGACCGAGTATGTATTTGATCCCGACGCACTGCCTGGGAGCTCATAGTCTGGTGCGGTATTGAACGTCAATACGCCTGCGGGAGTGATGGAAAATAGACCTGCATCCGCTCCCGACAGGGTGAGCGTGACCGTCTGTCCCGCATCTGCATCGGTGGCGGTAACCCTAGTTACTGCCGTCATGCCTTCCGATACAGCATGCGTCGCGCTACTGGTGAAAACGGGGGGCTGTGCTACTCGTCCGCCATCAGTAATCCTCCAGCCATCTGAATTCTTCATATTTTCCCTAGCGGTGTGTGCTGCATCTGAACTATATTTAGAACCTCCCCCACCGAAAGTGACTCCCGTTTGAAGGTTTTGTCTGTCCCAACCCACCAAAAGTGAATCGTAGTTTGTAGGTGAAAGTCCAACTATTGAGAACATACCTGCCATACTCGTCACCGCTTCTACATTCCACCCGCCTATGTCCTGATTAAAATGAATGTCACCAACGAACATAGACGCCATAGTCGTCACCGATGAGGTATTCCACCCGCCTATGTCCTGATTAAAACGAGAGTCACTGAACATACTCAACATATCTGTCACCTGTGCTGTATTCCACCCGCCTATGTCTCGGTTAAAGACAACGGCACCAGAGAACATACCTGCCATACTCGTTACCGATGCGGTATTCCAGTTTCCTATGTCTTGGTTAAAGGAAAAGGCACTAGCGAACATATCAAACATATTCGTCACCGCTGCGGTATTCCACCTGCCTATGTCGCCATTGAAGGAACGGGCGAGAGAGAACATGGAAGCCATATTCGTCACCGCCCTCATGTTTGGAGTATCAGTAGCTACCATGGTCAGGCGACCTGCTCCCCGAAAAGCACTGCTCATATCTGCATTCCAGACGGAGGTACCCCATTGCTCTATGGAGGTATATTTTTCCTTGCCTGCTTGGTCATTGATATAGACATCATTCAGGTTTCTAAACCTGATGGTGTGTACTCCTGCTGTGGTGAAGGTATGGGAAGCATCTCCTGTTGTGACCTGCTCAAAAACACCGCTACTTTCTCCCCAGTCCACCATATAATCGGTGTCTCTGCTATAAAAAGTAAAGGACTTGTCGTTAGCGTTAGTGCCAGCGGTGGTTGTTACTTTCAGCACAAAGTTGTCTGATGGTGAATTCTGCGCCTGCACAGTGGCGGGCATCAGCGCAAGGAAGGCGGCAAAAGCTAGCGCAACGAGGGGGCTAACCCTGCCAACATGGCGGGTTCGGAGGAGGTAACTTTTAGTTGCGTTAACATTCGCGATCTTGTCAAGAGAAAATGGATTTTTCATACGAATTATTATTTGATTGAAACGTGCCATTTATGGCATTGAGTTTTGAGTCGGTAAGTTTAGGTACTAGTCGAGACTTTTGCAAGTATTAACTTTCTGCGTGCCTCTTTATCTTATACCAACTTGATTAGAAAAGCCTGATTACTGGCGGTATGCTATATATTTGGCTCGAGAAATAAGCAAGAAATAATTTAATTTATTTATGTACTATGTTGTGGTCAAGTTGGCATTGCATGGTTTTTTGTAGTTTCTTTGTATTGCATGCGATGAAGCTGGGCATAGTGGTCGTTGTTTTGCAGTAATTTGTCGTGGGTTCCTTCTTCCACAATTTCGCCTTTGTCCAGCACCAGGATTTTAGTGGCATGCTGGATGGTTGATAGCCTATGGGCAATGACAATGGAAGTTCTTCCCTGCATCATCGTTTGTATGGCGTGCTGGATCAGTTCTTCAGTTTCCGTATCTACACTTGAAGTGGCTTCATCCAGGACCATAATTTTGGGATCGTAGACCATGGCTCGTACAAAGGAGATCAGCTGTCGCTGCCCGACAGATAGTGTTGCGCCACGTTCCATAACGTCATAATCAAATCCTCGGGGGAGCTTTTCAATGAACGCGAGTGCGCCAACGCGTTGGGCTGCTTTTTTAACATTCGCCTGACTTATTTCCGGATTTTTTAGTGTGATGTTATCGTATATGGAGCCGGAGAACAAAAATACATCCTGCAAGACCACCGCGATATGTTTTCTCAGATGTGAGAGGTCGTATTCCGTTGTGCTGGTGCCATCAATAGCGATGGTTCCTTTATTTATTTCGTAGAATCGGCTAAGCAGGTTGATAACGGAGGATTTTCCGGCCCCTGTCGCCCCGACCAGCGCGAGGGTTTCTCCTTGCTTGATGCTAAAAGAGATGTTCCTCAACACCCAGTCTTCCTCAGTGTAGGCAAACCATACGTTATCAAATAGTACCTCTCCTTTTAACCGGGTGGGTCTGTAGGTGCCATCATCGGCGATGTGCTCCGTGCTGTCCAGCACATCCAATATGCGATGGGAGGCGACGATCCCCATTTGCAACGTATTGAAGCGATCCGCAATCATTCGTATCGGTCTGAAGAACATATTGTTGTACATAATGAATGCAATCAGCGTTCCAAATCCGAGGGTCCCCTGCACCACCGCACCTCCTCCGTACCATACGATCAGACCTATCCCCGTCGCTTGTATCACCTCGGCTACCGGGAAATAAATGGAGTAATACATAACGGACTTGATGTTCGCATGCCTGTGTTCGCCATTGATTTTTTTAAATTTTTCAAATTCTCTTTTCTCGCTGTTGAATATTTGCACGATATTCATTCCTGTAATATGCTCCTGAACGAAGGTGTTCAGGTTTGCGACGGCTGTCCGCACTTGATTGAAGGCTTCTTTTATCTTTTCTTTGAAGACATAGGTTGCTAAAAGGAGCAGGGGGAATAAGGCAAGACTGACGAGGGTAAGTGTCCAATCTATGTAAAACATGAAGCCAAGAATGACTATCAACTGCAAGACATCGGCAATAATGCCAGCAATACCGGTACTGAAGACTTCTGCCAAGGTCTCAATGTCTGACACATTTCTGGTGACGAGTCGCCCAATGGGGGTCTTATCGAAAAATTTTAACCTGAGCGTCTGAATGTGTTGATATAGCTTGACTCTTATGTCATTAATTATATTTTGCCCCAGCCAGCCGGCATAAAATGTGTGTAAGTATTGAATGATGGCTTGAGCAACGAGCAGTCCTATGAGTAGCGCAATCATATTTACTAATCCCTGATAGTCTCCGTTAACTACCTCATTATCAATGGTTTTTTGAATAAGGATTGGTCGAATGGGACCTGCTATGCTCAGCACCACCGTCAGCAATACGAGGAAATAGAAGGTTCCTTTGTATGGTTTAGCGAAAACGAAAAGCCTTTGTAGCACTTTTAGGTCTACAATACTTCCACTGGTCTTTTCTTTGTCCAACATCAGTTGCTTAAACGATTTATAGGTGATATGTTGTGGTCAATGTGGTATTATACCAAAATGGCATTAGTATGTGTATTTAGTATGTTACCTGGTTTAAAAATAATCCGTGTGCTGGCACCGCCCGCCCCGCCCTTTTCCTGTCGTTGCTTTCAAGGATTTCTTGCAATGTGCGTACCGTAATTTTCTCTGTTCCTACCTCCAATAATGTTCCGACCATCGCCCGTACCATGCCTCTCAAAAATCTGTTGGCCGAGACGATGAACACGTGTGAGGCATTCACCTGTCGCCACTCTGCATTAAGTATTTCGCAAATGGCATTGTTTGCTCCCGTATGCGCTTTTCTGAAGCACTCAAAGTTCTTCCACCGCTCGATGATTTGACATCCTTGCTCCATTAGCCCGGTGTTGAGTTCTCGATTGAAATAGTAAGATGTTTCCTGCCTGAATGGGTCTTTCTCTGGATTAATATGATAATGATACGTTCTTTTCAAGGCATCGAAACGCGCATGAGCATCATTATCGACACGTTGGATGTTATGAATGCTGATGTCTTTTGGCAGGAATGAATTGAGCCTGTACGTCAGCTCGCCGGGTGCGAGCTCATGGGGTACGTCAAAATGGGCTATCTGCTGCTTTGCATGTACCCCGGCATCCGTTCTTCCACTGCCAACGATCGGGATTTTCATTTTTAAAATTGTCGTCAAGGCATGTTCTATTTCTGCCTGTATCGTATTTCCATTGGGTTGAATCTGCCAACCATGATAGTTCGTTCCTTTGTAACTGATATCCACGAAATAACGCACGTCGCAAAATAACACCATTACCATCATCTATATTTGCAGAAGAACCTAGAAATTATGCTTCAACGTATTCAATCCGTCTTTATGCTCTTTGCCGCAGTTTCAATGATCGCGATGACATTTTTTCCGCTGTGGGAAAAAGCGGATCCAGGCACTTCCCGCCTGATAACGATGAGTGCTTTTGAAGTACGGTTTGAACACCATGATCGGGATACTGGCAAGGTGGAACTTTTAGGCACTAGAAATGTAGTGCTTCTTTCCATTGGTGCCTTCCTGGCTGCTGGCGTAATGTTATTCTCCCTGTTCCAATATAAAAACAGGATGACGCAAGTGAAGCTGAATGCCTTATTTTCGCTGTTGGTAGCCGCCACTATTGTTGGCGCAGTCCTTTTTGCCATCAAATCGAATGCGCTGATGGCACCGGAGAGGCAGGGCGATTATCTATTGGGTTTTTTCTTGCCAGTGGTTGCTATGCTGAATAATTTTCTGGCGAACCGGTTTATCAGAAAGGATGAGGCACTGGTAAGAAACGCCGACCGGATCAGGTGATCAGCCCCTGCTATTTCTCGTTAGGTCTAAATCGCGTGACAAAATGTCAGCTTTTTTCTGAGTGGAATGGAATTTGAGTCAGGGAGCTACGTGATAAAATAAATTTTTTTTAAGCATGCAAGAAAAAGGTACCATATCAATACATACCGAAAACATTTTTCCGATCATCAAGAAATTTCTGTATTCGGATCATGAGATATTTCTTCGGGAACTTGTTTCCAACGCCGTTGACGCGACTCAAAAGATGAAGCAACTGGCATCTTTGGGTGAATTTACTGGCGAACTAGGCGACCTGACTGTCGAAATCGCGGTAAACAAGACGAAAAAGACACTGACTATTTCTGACAGGGGAATAGGCATGACGGCGGAGGAGATCAAGAAATACATCAATCAAATCGCCTTTTCCGGAGCGACGGAATTTCTTGAAAAATATAAAGATAAGGCGGACAATCAACAGATTATTGGACACTTCGGACTGGGATTCTATTCTTCCTTCATGGTAGCCAAAAAGGTTGAGATCGTAACCCTTTCGCACCAAGAGGGTGCCGAATCAGCAAAATGGATTTGTACCGGAGAGACAGACTTTGAAATAAAACCCGCGAAAAAGAAACATCGTGGAACCGACATCATTTTACACATCGCAGACGATTCCGAGGAATTTTTGGAAGACGTGCGAATTGAAGGGATTTTAAGCAAATATTCCAAGTTTCTCCCCGTAGCTATCAAGTTTGGACAGAAAGACAAAAGTGAAGAAGATGGTAAGGACAAGGATGGAAATGTCAAATACACCTCTGTCAAAGTTGATAATATCATCAATGAGACGGACCCCGTCTGGACCAAGTCTCCTAATGATCTGAAAGACGAAGATTACTTGGCATTTTATAAGTCCTTGTATCCATTCAGCGAAAATCCGCTATTCTGGATTCATCTGAATGTGGATTATCCATTTAACTTGACAGGGGTCCTGTATTTTCCGAAGCTGAAAAAGGACTTTGACCTGCAAAAAAATAAAATTCAACTCTATTCAAAACAGGTTTTTATCACGGATGAGGTGAAGGACATCGTGCCAGAGTTTTTGCAGTTGCTACACGGAGTGATTGACTCTCCTGACATTCCACTAAACGTGTCAAGAAGTTATCTTCAATCAGACAGTAATGTGAAGAAAATCAATGGGTACATTACTAAAAAGGTGGCTGATAAACTGGGAGAGCTATTCAAAAACGACCGCAAGAATTATGAGAAAAAATGGGAAGACATTGGCGTTTTCGTGAAGTACGGGATAATCTCAGCGGAGAAATTCGAAGAAAAAGCGAAAGAGTTTCTTTTGCTGAAGAACCTGGCCGGTAATTTTTTTACTATTGAAGAATACAAGAAACACATCGAAGCGAATCAAACCAATAAGGATAAGAATGTAGTAGTGCTGTACACGACAGATAAAGACAAGCAACATGGATATATCGAAACGGCTAAAAAACACAGTTATGATATTATAGAATTGAACGGACCCGTAGATAGTCATTTTATCAGTCATCTTGAGCAGAAGAATGAAAAGATGGTTCTTCAGAGGGTAGACGCAGATGTGATAGACAAATTGATTGATAAAGATGAGAAGAAGGAATCCGTTCTTTCAGATAAGGAGAAAGAGACACTCAAGGAGGTTTTCGAAAAAGCAATCAACGATAAAAACAACTCCGTAAATATTGAAGCCATGGCAACGGATGACATGCCTGTGACGATCACACTCCCCGAGTTTATCAGAAGAATGAAGGATATGCAAGCGACGGGCGGAGGTCCTGTGATGTTTGGTGATATGCCGATGACCCTTAGTGTTTCCGTCAATGCAAATCATGCGTTGATCAAGAAAATCCTGGATGCAGCAACCGAAGATGAAAAAGGGAAATTAGCCAAACAGGGATATGATCTGGCACTGCTTTCTCAGGGAATGCTGGAAGGCAAAGACCTGACTGATTTCGTCAATAGAAGTGTAGAGTTAAGTCTGAACTAATACCAATTTGCTCGCATTTCGTTAAAACTAGCGCCGTAGCTATGGCTATGCTTTAGGACACCACTAGTAACTGCCTTTTTCCGCGATTTCGGTGTCAATCCCGTAGTCAAATCCTCGTGTATGCTATATACACTGCGGTTTTCCGTTCGAGGCTTCCTTGCACTCACGAAAAAAATCCAGTTACTAGCGGTGTTCTTTATTTTTTGCCTAATCCAGACAAAAAATAATTCAATTTGTTTGTGTCGTATTTTATAATTCAATGGGTATGCCTAGTTTCTTGTGTGAAATTACCCGCTCATCAGCGTGGTTTTTTTTGTGCCATACTGATTGGTTAGATTGGGGCATCCAAATAATAATCGTATGAAGCACCTTTTGACTCTAGCCCTGATCCCGTTTTCTTCTTTTACCCTTGCTCAGGTAGATATGTCGTATTATCTACCCAGCGGTCTTTCCTATGACTCAAATATTCCTGTTCCCAAAGAAATATTAGGATACCATCCTGGTGAATGGCATGTAAGCCATGATCAATTGATCTATTACATGCGTACAATTGCAGAAACTTCTGACCGCATCGTTTTGGAAGAATTTGCCAGCACCTACGAAGGAAGATCGCTGATACAATTAGTGGTTACTTCAACAAAAAATCACGCTAAATTAGATCAGATCAAGACTGACCACCTGAAGTTAGTAGACCCTTCCCTGTCCGAAGGAATGAATACCGAGGATATGCCAATAGTCATGTGGCTTGGCTACTCTGTGCATGGGAATGAAGCCAGTGGTTCAAATGCGTCTCTTTTGACAGCTTATTATTTAGCCGCCGGTCAGGGCGATAAGATGGATGAACTTCTCGAGAATGCCGTAATAATAATAGACCCCTCTTTTAATCCTGATGGATTGAATCGATTTGCAAGCTGGGTGAATACGCATCGTTCATACGTTATCAACCCCGATCCCAATGACCGAGAATATAATGAAGCCTAGCCAGGGGGGAGAACGAATCATTACTGGTTCGATTTGAACAGAGACTGGCTGCCGTTAGCTCATCCAGAATCCAGGGGTAGAATCAAAAGATTTCACGAATGGAAACCGAACATTCTAACGGATCATCACGAGATGGGAACAAATTCAACTTACTTTTTTCAGCCAGGGATCCCCTCCAGAAAATTTCCATGGACCCCAGAAAAAAATGTTGACCTAACTCATAAAATGGCAAAATTTCATGCCGAATACCTAGACAATATAGGGTCGCTTTATTACAGTGAAGAGAGCTTTGATGATTTTTATATCGGCAAAGGATCCACATACCCCGATGTTAATGGGTCTATTGGTGTGCTGTTCGAACAAGCCAGCTCCCGAGGGCATGCACAGGAGAATCAATTTGGTATCCTGACCTTCCCCATGGCAATTCGAAATCATTTTACAACATCGCTATCAACATTGGCATCAGGCGTAGCTCATCGACAAGAATTTTTAGATTATCAAAGAGAATTTTACAGTGGAGCTTCAGACCTAGCAACCAAAGACGACGTAAAGGCTTACCTGTTTGGCTCGGAAAAAGATCAAACCAAGAATTATGAGCTGTTGAAAATGCTTACGCAACATAAAGTAGATGTGTATGCCTTGAAAAATTCAACGTCAAAGAATGGGAACAGCTATTCCTCTGGTTCGGCGTATGTTGTCCCATTGAATCAAGCTCAGTACCGATTGGCAAGAGCGATTTTTGAAACAAGAACTTCATTCAATGACAGTCTTTTTTACGATGTCTCAGCTTGGACTATACCGCTGGCATTTAACTTGAAATATGCTGAATTGGGAAGAGATTACCATGCTGAATTGCTGGGAGAAAAAATTGAAAATCCAGACCGACCTAAGGGTAAAATGATCGGGACAAAAGGAGCTTATGCTTATGCTATCGAGCCTTATGGATATTATGCTTTCAGGGCAATCAATAGATTGTTGGAAAAGCAAGTAGTCGTGCAAGTACTCCATGAAACGCATACCGATACGAATCGCACATATCCCAAGGGAACAATGATAATACCTGTCGGGATACAGGAAAATAGAAGGGTCTCCATAGAGTCTGCCATCGATAAAATAGTAAATGACGATGCCATTGATGTATTTGCCTTGACGACAGGGCTGGCCTCAGATGGCATTGATTTAGGAAGTAGGAGTAACACTAAAATAGATGAACCGAAAGTTGCAGTTTTGGTGGAGAGAGGAATAAACAGTTATGAAGCAGGTGAAGTATGGCATCTTCTGGACCAACGGTTGAGTATGAAAGTGACCTTATTGCCGATTACAAAAGTAAATTCAATCGACCTTGCTAGGTATAACAGGATTATCATTCCAAATGGGAAATTGAATGCAATAGGAAACACGGGAAAGGAGAATTTGAAAAAATGGATACAAGGGGGTGGACTTGTCATTACTTGGAAAAACTCAGGTAAATGGTTGAGTGATAACGAAATAACGAAAGTGGCTTTTGAAAAAAATGAAAAGGAGGACGACAGCTACAAGCCGTATGAAAAATTAGATGAATTTAGAGGAGCGCAAGTAACTGGAGGCTCAATCTTGGAAGCCAAAGTAGACTTGACGCACCCATTGGCATATGGACTTGAAAGTGACCGTATCCCTCTGTTTAGAAATCATAATCTGGTAATGAAGAAGTCTAAAAATCCATACGCTAATCCATTGGTGTATACAGCAAATCCTCTGTTGTCAGGCTATGTATCTGAAGAAAACCTGAAGCGGTTCCAGAATACTCCGGCCGTCACTATTTCTTCAGTAGGGGCAGGGAGAGTCATTACACTTACTGATAATCCAAATTTTAGAGCTTTTTGGTATGGGACCAATAAAATCTTTATGAATGCGTTGTTCCTTGGGAAGTCGATAAGCGGAGGTGCAGGCGAACAGGAGGAAAAAAATCAAGCATCGAGGTAAAGGTTATACCGATTTGATCACAAAATATCACATATAAATTGTTTCTTTTTTGCTCACATTTCGTTAAAAAATGTAACTATAGCTATGGCTATGCGTACGTTTTTTGTCTAATCTAAACAAAAAAATAATTCAATTTATTTATGTAATATTTTATAATAAAATTGATATAACAAATGAGTTGTAGAGCTATTCCGTTACTCCTTTGCTTTATGGGATTTCTGGTTGTAAAAGGTCAGGACTCCCAACCCGAATCCGTTGAGGACATATTCAAAGTGGATTATGATAGCCCGCTTACTTTGGACTTGACGACACAGGAGGAAGCAGGCATTGAACCTGTAAGGAGAAAAAAGAAAAAGGTCAAGAAGAACGTTTTTTTTGGCATAAAAACGAGGAAAAGGCATACCAGAGCACTGATAAGAGGAGCGGTAGTCTATGAACTCTTTCATACCATGAAGGTTTATGAAGCACCTCCAGATTATGCCCGAGATTTTTACTGGTTTGACGATAAGAAGAAAAAGATTGTAAATTCTCTCAAGGTAAATGCAGGGAACGCTACTGTACTCCATGGACCCTACAAACAGATGATTGGGGATGTGGTTTTGGAAGAAGGGTGGTTTTATAAGGGAATGAAGCATAAACGATGGGTGAGGTTTAACAAATATGACATCCTCCAGAATAAAACATATTGGTGGAAAGGCTGGCCTCAAGAATCATTGCTGACCTATTACGACTTCAAAAAAACTCAGTTAAAGGAAGTGATCCCTATGCACTATGGAGAGCGGAAGGGCGAATATTGGGCATTTCATGAAAATGGACGTGTTGCCGTCAAAGGACGATATAAGTTTAATCATAAAGTAGGAACCTGGAGAGAATATTATGATGGCAGGAGGGTAAAAAGAGAAGTTAAGTATTCAGATGATCCATTCAATTTTGAATTCAGACCATACATTGTAAAAGAATGGGATGTGGCAGGGAAAGTGCTTTATGACAAAGTGAAATTTGAACGCAACAAAAAATAATTAGATCAGCCTCCGTTGACTGATGTTACAGCAACATCCACAGCAATTTTCATGGAGTGCCTACGACCACTTGACGAACGAAAACCGTAGCTCGTTTTACAATTAAGCCCAGACACAACCTCTCCATCTCCGGTAGCACAAGCAAACCGATAGCATTCTGCTTCGGTCCGATGAGGAACGAAATAGCTGGTACCACTCTGGTATTCGTGATGGTATAATTGGTGCCGTGGATTCTTTTATTGACTACAGTATTTCCACGTTGAAGACTACCACCTAAAAGCTTAATACAATGATGAGGATATCGTGTGCATTCATCCAACAACACCAACTGAGACAACACTTCTTTCGGGAACAAGAGATAAGCCATCCCCACCACCAGTGCCAGTCCGAGGATACCAGTAATAAGAATTTTGGAGGTAAGGCGGGCGATACGAGCGAGACGTGAAAATCGAGTCATAAGGATGAGTCGTTTCGCCAAAAAACAGGCGGTTAAAACAGTCTTATTCTATGTGGATTTTGAGGCGGGGGCAAATTTTTTAGCGAATTTTTTGGTTACTTCGCTTGATCGTACGCGATTTTTATCTCATCTAGTACTTGATCGGTCTCGGTGGGGCTTAGCTGGAGGAGGATACTAAAAAAAGGACCAATTTTTCTTAAATTTTCATCGAATTCCGCTTCAGTATTACTTTCGTCAGTTGAAAGCGTGAGCTCGGGCGTCATTTCATAGAGGGGGCGAATCAAATCTATCCATGCGGTATGAACCTGTTGGTTTTGATCAAGAACATTGGCATAGGTGGTGTCATCAATGCCAAACCGGGCTTTGAACTTTTCTCGAAAATGGCGACCAATCCGGTCTTGCAGTTTTAAGTGAAACACTTCTCCGATCCCAGTTGATGGGTCAAAAGTACCAGCTTTAAACAGGAGATGTTGTCTATCAATCTTTGAATATTGAACCTCAATGATGTCACTGTCGCCAGCAATAAGATTGAGGAGCTGGGGACTTTCGTAAGAACCGTGGCTTATATAGTTAGCCCACTCAGTTTGGTGCTGAGCGTAGGTTTTATCAGTGCCGGGGATGATGACGTGGTCGATATTTTCGCCGTTTTCTACCTGTTGGATCAGAGGGGCGAGGGCGGCGAGGTTCTGCTCGAAGGTGGCTTCGACTTCTTCGGCTTCTTCAGTTTCGAGGTCTTTGTCTTGAGTACCGATCTTGGTCTCATCGTGGGGATTGATGACTTCGAATTGCAGCGTGTATTGCATGCCGTATTCATCTAAAACGGCTTCGATGCCGGTAGCGTCAGTGATATTATCGGCGATGGATTGCTGGTTGCCGTTGGCGTCAGTGAGGGTGGCGGAGATGGTGGCTTGGTCTTTGAGTTGGTTGTCATGGTCTACAATCGCTCCAAAAATCTCGGCTGAAATAGTGCCAGTGTCGAGTTCGGTGGGATTTTCTGGGAGGATAGCACCGTCTTTGAAGAGATTAACGTCAAACTCGGGGGTGAGGAAGGTGGTGTCGTTGTGGGTCTTGAAGATGACACCATTGCGGAGAGAGTCTGTTTTGGTGATATCGTAATACGGATTGTTTTCTGTTACTTCGGTGGTCTGGGCGGTGAGTTTGTCTTGAATGTTTGGGTCTGGGTTTTCGATGATGGATTTTTGTGGTTCTTCGGGTTTGATAGTTTCAGGATCACAGCTTTGTAGGCTCGCTCCACCAAGTGCTAAGGCAACAGTGGCTTTGGGGTTTTTTACCGCAAAATCAACAGCGTCTTTTCCAGTACTAATTGCTGTACTAACACCATCGATTACTTTTCGTCCGACACCTTCGGTGTTTGGTTGTTTCCAGAGCAGAATGTTGTTGAATGTTTTTGAACTGCTGAAGCCGGTTGAAAGGGTTTTCATGGTGGGGGTTTTAGGGGGGGTTTTTAGAGATTTTTTCTATTTTTAGGAGGTTTTTAAAAGATTTTTTTTTAGAAACCAGTATACAAACCGAAACATATTACTTTTTTGTCAACTTGTCAAGCGACAACGGAACAAAATGAAGTCTTGATGACTGTACTCGGATCTGCAATCCGACTGTCCAAAACCAACGCCTCACTACAAGTGTACGAAAAAAAACATAATTTCATATAACAATGAAAGAATTTATAAAAGACCTAAAAAAGAGGGGAAGCGTCATGAAAAAAGATGTCGCTTTCATTATCGGCACCGAAGCGGTGAACTACTTTACGGAAACCTTTTGACAACCAGAGCTTTGATGGCAAGCCGTTGACTTGTCCTTTTTACTGCCATCTTTGTACGAATGAAGTTGACGATCAAGACGCTTTATGGATTTGAGAGCATTCTTGCTGATGAAATTAAAGAATTAGGAGGACAGAATCTTGAAAAGATCACACGTGGCATAAAGTGTGAGGGGACTCCTGAATTCTTATATCGGGCGAATTTATCTTTACGAACAGCACTTAAGATATTGGTGCCGATATATTCCTTTAGAGCTAAAAATGAAAAGGAATTGTATGATCGCATGATGGAGTTCGATTGGTCTAATTTTCTGGATGTAGATCAAACTTTTGCAATAGATGACGTGGTGTTTTCAGCACTTTTTACTCATTCGAAGTTCGTGGCTTTAAAGGCAAAAGATGCAATGGTTGACCAATATCGGAACAAGTATCGAAGGAGACCATCAGTGAATACAGACAATCCCGATGTATTGTTTAATCTTCATTGTGCTAATGATTTTTTTACTGTGTCTATGGATAGCTCTGGAGATCCTTTGAACCAAAGAGGATACAGAGAAGATGGTCACAGAGCTCCTATGAATGAAGTATTGGCAGCTGGCATGATAAAACTCTCTGGATGGGAAAAAGGAAGACCCTTGGTGGACCCCATGTGTGGTAGCGGGACCATACTTGTAGAAGCCGCTATGATAGCTATGAATATGGCTCCTAATTTGAAGAGAAAATCATTTGGCTTCAAGACCTGGCCAGAATTTAGTCCCATGCTTTGGAACCGTGTGAAGATTGAGGAGCAATCTGGGATGCGAAAGCCAGCGATTGATTTTACTGGCTTGGATTTTGACTCAAATGCAGTTGCAATGGCACGAAAATCATTGAGAAAGATCGGGCTGAGAAGAGAGGTTAAAATTCGGGAAATGGATTTTAGGGCATTCAAGTCCTTATCTGAGGAGGGAATGATCATCACTAATCCTCCGTATGGCGAACGAATCGGTGGTGATGATATCAATGAATTTTATACGTCAATGGGAGATGCATTCAAACAAAATTTTTCAGGATATGACGCATGGATAATCAGTTCTAATAGGCAAGCTATGAAGAAGATTGGACTGAATTATTCAAAAAAAATCACACTTTTCAATGGTCCGTTGGAATGCGATTTTTGCCATTATAACTTATATGACGGAAGCGAACGAAATTCCTAGTTAAGTAATTCAATTGGCTAGTACTGGCGTTGTATCATACCCCTACAGTAATAACAGTACTTCCACCTGATTTTTATAAAGCCAAGCTAGTCAATTTGGTATAAGATGAAGGTCGATGCGATGATATTTTTTCGTAACTAAAATAATATTGTAGGATAGTTTTGAGTTCATCTTGTAGTTGAGATGCAGAAACAAATACCACCATCCAATGCAAAAACAAAAAATCACCAGTGCCTTGATCTTTCTCCTCTGCTTACATATAGTGCAGGGACAAGACACTAAATTTACTATAAGTGGTTATGTAAAAGAAGCTGGTAGCAATGAATTGTTGCTGGGAGTAACTGTGTTGATACCGTCTTTAAATACTGGAGTTATCACCAACAACTATGGTTTTTACTCCATTACGTTGGAAGAAGGTTCGTATGATGTGGTCTACACTTTTGTTGGTTTTGAAGGAATAAAAAAATCAGTAGCATTGAATCGGGACATAGTACTGGATCAATTTTTAAAGCCTTCTACTGTTGCGCTTGAAGAAGTTGTTATCAGTGCTGAACTACAGGAAAAAGAGAGTAAAAAAACACAAATGAGTACTCTTAAACTCGCTACCAAAAGTGTGGAGAATATTCCAGCTTTTATGGGAGAAAAGGATGTACTAAAAGTATTACAATTGATGCCTGGCGTGCAGTCGGGCTCTGAAGGAAACAGCGGATTGTACGTAAGAGGGGGAGGACCAGATCAAAACCTTTTAATTCTTGATGATGCCATTGTGTATAATGCTAGTCACTTGTTCGGGTTCTTTTCTATTTTCAATGGAGACGCTTTGAAATCAATTGTCCTGCATAAGGGGGGCTTCCCAGCTCGTTTTGGAGGTCGACTGTCTTCAGTAATAAAAATGGATATGAAAGATGGTAACAAAGAGGCAGTACACGGGAAAGTGGGGGTGGGGCTTATTTCGTCCTCTGTGCTGGTAGAAGGTCCGATAAAGAAAGGGACGACTTCTTTTCTTGTGAGTGCCCGCAGAACTTATATTGACGCACTGATTGCACCCTTCAATAGTTCAGATACAAAAGGAGGCTACTATTTCCATGACTTCAACGCCAAAATAAATCATGAGTTTTCACCGAGGGATAAGTTATACATAAGCGGATATTTCGGCCAAGACAGGTTTTACTTTAAGGATAAAATTGGAGATTTTAATGCAAAATTAGGCTGGGGAAATACTACTTCAACAGTGAGATGGAATCATCAATTTTCTAACAAAGTGTTCGCAAACACATCGGCGATATTCAGTAAATACAAATTTGATGTTCGGGAAAAAGACCCATACTTTGAATTGAAATACAATACAAGTGTCCGAGATTTTGGCTTTAAGTATGATGTAGATTTTTTTCCTGCTATTCAGCATGCGATCAAATTTGGAATTGCATCCACATTTCATCAGTTCATCCCCAGCGCATTGGTGTTGGAGGAAGCCGGGGTATCACCAACCAATACTCAAACCAAATTCAATACGGTGGAATCAGCCATTTACCTTGAAGACGATGTTCAGTTGTTTAACAACATGAATGCGAATATCGGTTTTAGGATAAGCCATTTCGTTCATAAAAACAAAGAATATTTTAACCCTGAACCAAGGATTGCACTGGTGTACAGACTGCCGAATAATTTTGCTATGAAAGCATCTTTTGCGTCTATGAACCAATATGTTCATTTATTGAGTAATTCAGGCATCGGGCTACCCACGGACCTATGGGTATCTTCTACAGATCGTGTTAAACCGCAAAGTTCCCAACAGGTTGCAGCTGGAATGGCGAAGGATTTTCCAAGAAACATTGCTGTTACAATAGAGGGCTATTACAAAAAGTCAAAAAATGTGATCGCTTACAAAGAAGGTGCCAGTTTTCTTGAGCTTGATGATCCTGAATCATCAGAAACATTATCGTGGGAGGATAATATTACTGCGGGATCAGCAGATGCTTACGGACTGGAGCTTTTTATACAAAAGAAAATCGGTGATTTTAACGGATGGATAGGTTATACGCTCTCCAAAACGGAACTTCAATTTGAAGAAATCAACTTTGGCGAGAAATTTTTTGCGAAGTATGACAGAAGGCATGATTTTTCTACAGTGGGTATCTATACGATCTCGGATAAGCTGACATTATCTGGAACCTGGATCTACGGAACTGGCAATAATTTTTCACTCCCGACTGGAATTATAAGAACACTTCCTGATCATTTAAGTAGTGAGTCTTTGTCATCAAGGGAGTTTAATAATGTAGACAGCAGGAACAATTTTCGTGCCGCAGCTTACCATCGCCTAGATGTGAGTCTGAGGATGAGCAAGCAGAAAAACCGAGGTATTAGGACGTGGGAGTTGAGTCTTTACAATGCGTACAATCGACAAAACCCATTTTTATATTTTAGAGATACTAGGCGAGTAGCAGGGGGGACACAAGGGATACTCAAGAAAGTCAGCCTGTTTCCACTCTTGCCTTCAGTGAGTTATTCTTTTCAATTTTAAAAGTTGAAATAATGAGAAAAAATCAAATTCTTTGTGTTGCGACAGGCTTTCTTCTATCCGCCTGTATTGAAGAAGTAAATACAACAAAAATCGAGGAGTCTGCTCAAAAAATCGTTGTGAATTCTATCATTTCACCCGATTTTGAAGAGATCACTGTCCAAGTTTCATATTCTAAAAGTGTATTTGGTTTTACCCCTGATCAACAAGAAAATGCGGATTTGATTACTAACGCCTTGGTGACCATCAGTAGCGATGCCCTGAAAAAAGAACTCATTTATGATCACACAAAATCCGAATATATACTGTCCACATCCGTTTTCCCGATTGTAGGAGGGAAAACCTATCGGCTGGCGGTAAATGTGGGTAAAACTCTGGTTCAGGCAACAACCACTGTGCCTGGAAGAATTTCAAAAATAGATGTTCTTCAGAGGAGAAGAGGGCAATTTTTTGAGTTTTCATGGCGGGATTTGAAAAATCAGGATAATTACTACCGAATATCTGCTAAGGGCCTTGAGGGATCGATGTATTCCCCTGAAACTGGTGAACTCTTCCTTGGTAACACTTATTCTTTGCCCTTTGATACTGATCAATTTGTGTCAGATATACATCGGGATGGGGAAAAACTCGTTGCGAAGGCTGAAAATGTTTATCCTGAGGTTGATTATAATCGAATTATGGTGAGTTTGGTTTCCGGAGATGAATACTATTCAGACTATTTTGAAGTACTAGAATTTTTTGATCTGGAAGATCCATTTTCAGAACCCGTCCCACTTCCGTCCAATGTTGAAGGAGGGCTTGGAGTTTTTGTTGCCGTCCAAGTTTCCGAATTTATTACTGACCTGCCTTAAATTATACCAATTTGATTATAAAATAGCACATAACTAAATTGAATTATTTTTTGTTTGAATTAGGCAAAAAATATAAGCATAGTCATAGCTACGGTTCTATTTTTTAACGAAATTCGAGAAAAAAAGAAACGATTTTTATGTGATATTTTGTAATCAATTTGGTACTAAAACAGCTCAATAATAAATTTTTTTTGGATTGTCTATTTAGTCAACCCTAAAGAATAAAAATTAATTGAAATAGGCATTTAATAAATAACAGATTAGTCTATTAAAACAGTTTCATGTTCTTGATTAAACAATTGATTTAAAGTAACTTAATAGGATTATTAAAGTTAGAGTAAAAATCAAATTATGGAGAAAAAATATGAAGGTCTAACCCTTTTTTAGTTGCAGGAGAAATTTCCTGATAACGACGGTTGTCAAAACTTCCTGGCCGAAATGACATGGCCAGATGGATTTAAATGTGAAAGGTGCCCAAACAACACGTATTGCAGAGGGAAATATTCGATAACCTGCTAACTAAAATGGTTGACCATCAACCACGCCTTACAATTTTATTCGTATTTATTAAATGCCTACTTCAAAAAATTAATTATGCTTATCTTCTTTCAGGGAGGTTTTTAGCATGATTATTGCTATATAGTCAACCCTAAAGAATCAAAATTAATTATGCTTATCTCCTTTCAGGGAGGTTTTTAGCACGATTGTTGCTGTATAAAATGACAAGGAATAGTTATAATATCAATCAAAACCTTGTCAAATGCAGTCAAAAAAGTCGAATAGAAATCAACTTAATTTTTTATCACCTACCTTAACTGAACAACTCAATTCCAGGCAAGCACTTTATTTGTTGAGCCACCAGATAGAATGGTCATATTTTGAAGAAGCATTTGGTTCGCTTTATTCAAATGTAGGTCGTCCAGCTCATTCTATTCGCTTGATGGTCTCCTTGTTGATATTAAAATCTCTTTACAATTTATCAAATGAGGTATTGGTGGAGCAACGGTGGGAAATGAATCCATTGAAGTAGGCATTTAATAAATAGTCAACCCTAAAGAATCAACATTAATTATGCTTATCTCCTTTCATGGAGGGTTTTAGCACGATTATTGCTGTATAAAATGACAAGGAATAGTTATAATATCAATCAAAACCTTGTCAAATGCAGTCAAAAAAGTCGAATAGAAATCAACTTAATTTTTTATCACCTACCTTAACTGAACAACTCAATTCCAGGCAAGCACTTTATTTGTTGAGCCACCAGATAGAATGGTCATATTTTGAAGAAGCATTTGGTTCGCTTTATTCAACTGTAGGTCGTCCAGCTCATTCTATTCGTTTGATGGTCTCCTTGTTGATATTAAAATCTATTTACAATTTATCAGATGAGGTATTGGTGGAACAACGGTGGGAAATGAATCCATATTTTCAATATTTTGGAGGCTTTGATTCTTTGCAATGGGGGCAACCATGTGCGGCAACAGATTTGGTACATTTCAACAAGAGGATTGGAGAAGAAGGGGTAGAGAAGATATTGAAACATTCAATTGAGCTACACGGCAAGGATGCTAAGGACAAGCATGTAAGTGTAGATACTACTGTCCAGGAAAAGAGCATCACCTATCCCACAGATGCAAAACTTCATAAAAAGATTGTTGACAGCTGTATTTCTATAGCCAAGAAAGAAGGGATTAAACTACGACGCAGTTACGTTAGGACAACCAAAAACCTTGTCAGAGACACCTACAATGGGACTCACCCTAAAAGAAGAAAGAAAGCAAAGGCAGCGAAGCGAAAACTCAAAACCATTGCTGGTCGGTTAGTCAGAGAATTAGACAGGAAATTACCACATCAGCAAAAAGAAGTGACATTAGCACTGTTCAAACGAGTACTTACACAAGAGAAGTTCAGTAAGCATAAAATTTACAGTTTACATGAACCTGATGTGTATTGCATCGCAAAAGGAAAGGCACATAAAAAATATGAATATGGCTGTAAGTCATCAGTAGTATTGACACAAAATACGGGTATCATCGTAGGTGCGATGACTTTTGAAGAGAATATGTATGATGGACATACGCTAGATGCTGTATTGAAGCAAACACAACTACTGACTGGTAACTACCCGAAAACCACCACAGTAGCTAGGGGGTACAAAGGGACTAACACAGTTGAAAACACCTCCATCATTCGACCATCCAACTCATTAAAAAGAGACCATACCTATCAAAAACAGAGAAAACGAAAGCACTGTAGACGTAGAGCAACCATAGAGCCAATCATCGGACACTTCAAGCAAGATCATCGAGCAGCTATCAATTACCTAAAAGGGAAAACAGGAGATAAAATAAACTTCATCATGTCTGCCTGTGGGGTTAACTACAAGAAGTTGATGAAAAAACTAAGAGTAAATGCTCTTTGGCTCTATACAAAATGGGTAGTAAACCTGAGGCGTCTAGTTGAATTAACCTCTTTCCATCAAAGTAGAATACAAACTCCATTGAAAATGAGTTTTTAAGGAACGACTATTTAGGATTTAAAATCGCATCAATTCGTTTTTTTATGTCTTGGAGGTGAAACCTTGAGCTAGCATCTGTTTGCCTGCTGGTGCCACTCCTAACATCTCGTTCAAGCTGCGATAATGTAGCCATGGCTATTGACGGAATATCTGAGTTGGCATATTTTTCATCCTCAATATTCATTAATTCTCCCAATCGATCAACATGTTCTTTTTGCAGATTCCTTCTGTAGGTGTCAATCATACTGCCATCATACAGCTCTCCCCAAATGCCTTTTCTCATATCGGTGAACAGAGAAGTGATGGCATAGGCATTGTTGCCATTCAGTGCTTCATTTTCAATGACTCTGACCAGCATGTCTTCTCTTGTCAGCCTGTTTAAGATTCTTACCTGTACCGCTCTGATCCTCTCTACTAAACCATCTTGCTGAATTCTGCCTAAAATTTCAGCATCTATCAGCCAGCTTGGGGTTGCAAATAATTGCTCATTTAAAAACTGCACTGCTCTCTTTTGCTTTTCCTTTTCGGTGTGGGTGTATACAGTTCCGTTTTGATCGGAAGTTTTATAAAACTCATACACTCCGCCAACGTTAGAAACTACATGACCTGTATACCTGTTGAATTGTCCTACTACACTCAAGTATAACTCTCGAAGATCATCATAATTTTTTCCGTCCTCTGCTGTCCATTCCATTAACTTGACAAGGATTCTTTTCAAATTTCGAATGCCCAGCTCGCTGGCAATCATGGCATCATGTCCAATGTCCTCGGTTTGCGATGTAGGATCCACAGGAAGCCCTCTTTGTCTACCATATCGGTACAGCGGATTATCTCCCTTCTCTTTAATCCAGCTATTCAGGATGTCTTCTTCATCTTCCGGGCTAGTGATATTCGCGATGGGTTTGTATCCGTATTGTGTGACCCAGTCGTCGTATTCTCCTATCCGAGGGAAAAAGTTGGTGATTCCGTCTTCGGGCTGCGCTACATAGTTAAAGCGGGCATAGTCCATAATGGAAGGTGCCACCCCGTGCGTATCCGTAAATGCTTTGTTTCTCAATTGATCAACTGTATACGCTGGGGACGATCCCATATTGTGTGGGAATCCGAGGGTATGTCCTACTTCGTGAGCGGAAACAAATCGAATCAATTCTCCCATCAACTGGTCATCAAATTTCACTTTTTGCGCTTCTGGATTTACGGCAGAAGTTTGTATGAAATACCAGTTTCTCAGAAGATTCATGACATTGTGATACCAAAGAATATCGCTTTCTAAAATTTCCCCAGTTCTGGGATCATGGACGTGGGGACCTTGTGCATTTTGAATATCTGTGGCTATGTATCGAATGACAGAATATCTAACATCTTCTGGATTCCATGCTGGATTCTCTTCCTTAGAAGGAGGATATTTAGCTATGATTGCATTTTTCAAACCCGCTTTTTCAAAGGCAGTCTGCCAGTCTTCAACCCCTTGTTTAATGTAAGGTCTCCACTTTTCAGGAGTTGCAGGATCAATGTAGTACACAATTGGGGTTACTGGTTCTACAGCTTCTCCACGGTTGTAAGCATCCCAGTCGCTGGGTTCCAGTCTCCACCTGGTAATCAATCTGCGTGTAGCCGCTTTTTGCTCATCCGCACTGTAATCAATTTGTCTTAAAGAGAAAAAACCTACCCTTTCATCATGATATCTTGGTACCATTGGATCCTCTGGTAGCAGAATCATGGACTGGGTCATTTCCACGGAAAGCGTTCCCGTAAGCCTGTTATCTGGAAGTTCTTCCCCCCTATAGGTTAAGATATGACGTACTTCCACATTTTTTGGAAAAGCCTTTATTGACGTAATTAAAGAACGTGATTTATCAATCCCTTTGATCTTAAATCGTTTTCTCTCAGCCTCTCTCAAAGCTCCTATCATGGGAATGTCCTCTGAAAAAAAATCGTTTATCTTAATAACGAATGCAGAAGAGTCATCCTTTATTGCTTCCAAGTCAAAGGCTCGAATCAAAGGCTCGAAATTGTTGTTCTTTACAGAAGTATAAATGGGCTGGTCTTTCTCTGCTACACTGTTAAAAGACACTGACCGCATGAGTACTTTGTTTCCATGCTTTTGAAGACGAATAACCTGTTGCGGTCTTGATTTCATACCAGCACCTCCAAAGTTCAGACCTTTTACATGCCCAGATATTCTGGATACGATCAAAATTTCTTTTTCGAGCAGGTCTACTGGGATTTCAAAAAAGTAATCATCACCAACCTGATGGGATATGATTAATCCTGCGTCAGTGACGGCTTTCTCTGTGATTACTTCACTGTAACTTTTCAGGTCATCGTTTTCCTTAGGCTTTGTTGCTTCGGTATTTTTCTTTTTCTTTTTCTTGTTTTGAGCTAATGCTTCATTAGATAGTCCGAAGACAATTAGGAGCATACACATCAGGGTAAAAATTCTGTTCATATTATTTTAATTTGGATTGATTTTGGACGCAATTTAACTAAGCGAATGAATGAGTTAGATTCTTATTTACTCGAACGGCAATTATTACGGATCGCTACCTAGAATCAGTACCTAACCTCAACGCTTTGTCTTGTTACCGTCATTATTGAGCCATCGGATAGAGTTTCTGGGCAATTCTTCTACACTTTACGTCGTAGCTCGTTGAAGCTATGGCTAAGCCTAGCGGATTCTCAACAGCCTGTCTCTTTTTTCGGCTCACTTTGCCAATTCATCTAATCCAAAACAAAAATGATACGCTACTAGTAATCCACAACATGTTAAATACCCCAATTACAGAAATAAAATGTAAAAAAGGGTTCTCCTGAGTTTCCTATGGGTAAAAGCCAAACAATGCTCAAAAATGTGGTACAAGTATATTTTTTTATGGAGATATTCAAATGAAAGATACCGCATTGTTTACGCAGCTTTTGGGGCTTAGTGCCTCATGGCGAGTCACGGCTATTACGCCGGATCTGACCGACAAATCAATGACCATCCAGATAGATTGGCCAAAGGGAACGAAAGGCGCGTGTAGTACCTGCAATGCCCTTTGTTCGGTTTACGACCACCGTGAGCAACGCACATGGCGACACCTTGATACGATGCAGTTCAAGACGCGCTTGGTCGCTCAGGTTCCGCGTATTCATTGTAAAGAGCATGGGATCAAAAGCCTGCAAGTACCGTGGGCAGATACGCAGGCACGCTTTACGCATTTATTTGATTCGCTATTGACGTGCTGTCGGCTTGTAGCAACAAGACACAAGTCGCAAAACTACTTGGTCTGTCGTGGGATGAGGCACATCATATTCAATCCCGAGCGGTGAAAAGGGGGATGGACAGACGCTCTGTTGAGGAAGTGAAACACGTTGGCATCGATGAAAAAAGTTTCCGCAAGGGGCAATCTTATGTCAGCCTGCTGTACGATTTGAATGCGTCCAAAGTGCTTGAGGTCGTGGCAGATAGAACGAAGGAATCGGCAACCGCATTACTGTCCACGCTTCCCGAGCAAAGACGCAATGAAGTCGCTGCGGTTGCCGTGGACATGTGGGTTCCATTTATGACGGCAGTTGGAACGACTCGAACGCCGCCATTGTTCACGACAAGTTTCATATCGTCAGTTATCTTACAAACATGGTTGACGAAGTCAGGCGCAAAGAAAGTAAAACATTAAGAGCCACTGGTATAGATGATTTGGTCGGGTCTCGCTATACCTAGTTACGCAATCCAGACAAATGGACTCAGAAAGATAAAGACACTTTGCACGCACTTCAATCAAAAGGGTTGAAGGTCGCCCGAGCTTGGGCAATCAAAGAGACACTGCTTGAACTGTGGACTTACTGCGATGATAAATTAGCCCGAGCGTTCTTTAAGAAATGGTACTGGTGGGCGACACATTCACGTCTAAAGCCGGTCATTAAAGTTTCCAAAACGCTAAAAACCATCTCGACAACATAATGACTTACCTGAAACATCGCATCACCAATTCGATCGCAGAAGGATTTAATTCAAAGATTCAGTCCACAAAATCGGCTACCAGAGGATTTAGAAATTTCGAAACTATCGGATTTCAATTCTGTTCCACTGTGGAAAACTTAATCTATACTCATAGGGTTGCCAGAAGAACCTTAAATTGAGAGGCACAGGCTGATGCTTAACGGCTCTAAGCAGTAGATTGTCGAATATAGCCCCGTCCATATACCTACGGTTAAACCTATAGGAGTACTCATTGAGATAATCTTGCAAATGATCAACTGAAGGATGAATACCTCGCATCCATCCTGTAAACATAATAATAATCCTGTGCATATCGTTGAAGTTTTCGCCTTTTTCCCGCTCTTTTCTTGCGTTAGGGTTGGATACTCTTTTTGGAAGGACGTGTAAGTTGACCAGCCATCGGTTCGGACCTCGGTCTTTTTTAGCTATGTGGTCTTGGAAAAAGGGGTTAAAGGTCTTTTTACTTGCTTTATTAACCACTCTGGCGTACATCCTGCTAACCCCTGTCCCCTTTTTCTCTATAGCAACTATTACCGGTTGCTTTTTATCATTCTCACGTCCCTTTCCTCCTTCTTCTTGTTGGCCAATAACCATTTCATCTATTTCTATAATTCCTTCCAAGGGGTATTGCTTGCTACTTTTCATAGCCTGAGTGACTTTTTTACGAAATAACCAGCGGGGTTTCTGTCGCAAGCTCAGTTTACGGCTCAACTCGGTAGAAAAAATCCCTTTCTTATGGGTACTCATGAAATAAATAATGTAGAAGACCTTCAGTAGTGGAAATTTTAGTATAGCCACCTTGTGGAAAAGCGTACCACTTGTTGGGGTAGCCTGATAGCCACATGAGGTACATTCTCTGGTCTGTTTGAGCTTCCCATTGCAATATTTTTGATGGCTACATTGCTCACAAATAAAGCCGTCTGACCACTTTGTGGCTACTAAATATTCCATGCAGTTTTGATAATCAGGGAATCTTTGTTGGAATTCAACTAAGCTAAGGCTTTGAATTTTTTTCTCCATATTCAGTATCTATTTTAACCGTGTTATTACAGTCAGGTATGCTGATAATAAATAGTCGTTCCTTAAAAACTCATTTTCCATAGAGTTTGTATTCTACTTTGATGGAAAGTGGTTAATTCAACTAGACGCCTCAGCTTTACTACCCATTTTGTATAGAGCCAAAGAGCATTTACTCTTAGTTTTTTCATCAATTTCTTGTAGTTAAACCCACAGGCAGACATGATGAAGTTTATTTTATCTCCTGTTTTCCCTTTTAGGTAATTGCTAGCTACTCGATGATCTTGCTTCAAGTGTCCGATGATTGGCTCTATGGCTGCTCTACGTCTACAGTGCTTTCGTTTTCTCTGTTTTTCATAGGTATTGTCTCTTTTTAATGGGTTGGATGGTCGAATGATGGAGGTGTTTTCAACTGTGTTAGTCCCTTTGTACCCCCTATCTACTGTGGCGGTTTTCGGGTAGTTACCAGTCAGTAGTTGTGTTTGCTTCAATACAGCATCTAGTAGTATGTCCATCATAAATATTCTCTTCAAAAGTCATCGCACCTACGATGATACCCGTGTTTTGTGTCAATACTACGGATGCCTTACAGCCATATTCATATTTCTTATGTGCCTTCCCTTTTGCGATGCAATACACATCAGGTTCATGTAAACTGTAAATTTTATGTTTACTGAACTTCTCTTGTGTAAGTACTCGTTTGAACAATGCTAATGTTACTTCTTTTTGCTGATGTGGTAATTTCCTGTCTAATTCTCTGACTAACCGACCAGCAATGGTTTTGAGTTTGCGCTTCGCTACATTTGCTTTCTTCCTTCTTTTAGGGTGAGTCCCATTGTAGGTGTCTCTGACAAGGTTTTTGGTTGTCCTAACGTAGCTGCGTCGTAGTTTAATCCCTTCTTTCTTGGCTATAGAAATACAGCTGTCAACAATCTTTTTATGAAGTTTTGCATCTGTGGGATAGGTGATGCGCTTTTCCTGGACAGTAGTATCTACACTTACATGCTTGTCCTTAGCATCCTTGCCGTGTAGCTCAATTGAATGTTTCAATAGCTTCTCTACCCCTTCTTCTCCAATCCTCTTGCTGAAATGTACCAAATCTGTTGCCGCACATGGTTGCCCCCATTGCAAAGAATCAAAGCCTCCAACATATTGAAAATATGGATTCATTTCCCACCGTTGTTCCACCAATACCTCATCTGATAAATTGTAAAGAGATTTTTTGAAGTAGGCATTTAATAAATACGAATGCACTTGTACGGGCATGGTTGATGGACCACCATTTTAGTTAGCAGGTTATCGAATATTTCCCCTTTCATCTGGCTTCGGTTGAACCGATAGCAATATTGGTCGATATATGCTTGAAGGTTATCGACTGAATGGTGGATACCTCTAAGCCATGCCTTGAACATCATAATTGTTCTGTGCAATTCCGGGAAATTCTTACCTTTCTTCCCACTTTCGATTTGAATTAAGTAAGGATATTTTTCTTTCAAGGGGATGTAGCCCCTCCAGTTATCGGTTTTGATGGTAGCCTCAGGTGATATATGATCTTGGAAGAAGGGCTTCAATTGCTTGGAGCCAGCATTGTCAATCACCCTAGCATACCTCCTGCTCACTCCTTTCCCTTTCTTCTCAATAGCCAGTACAACCTGCTTTTTTCGGTTATTTTGTCGTCCTACAACGCCTTCTTCCTGTTGCCCTACAACGGTCTCATCGACTTCTACTTTACCCATTAGCGGGGATTTCCCATTGCTAACCATGGCCTTCATTACCTTTTGTTGAAACAGCCAACAGGTTTTTTGCCGTAGTCCCAGTTTTCTGCTTAGCTCTGTTGATGCAATCCCTTGTTTATTTGTACTCATGTAGTATAGGATATAAAAAGCTTTTAACATTGGGAATTTTACTTTGTGGAAAAGCGTGCCACTTGTTGGGGTAGCTTGGTACCTACATTTTGTGCATTGACGGGTATGGAATAATTTCCCTCTGCAATACGTGTTGTTTTGACACTTTTCACATTTAAATCCATCTGGCCATTTCATTTCGGCTAGGAAGTTTTGACAACTGTCGTTATCAGGAAATTTCTTCTGAAACTCAAAAAGAGTTAGGCTTTCATACTTTTTCTCCATAATCTGATTTTTACTCTAACTTTAATAGTCCTACCAAGGTACTGTAAATCAATCATTTAATCAAGAAAATGAAACTGTTTTAATAGACTAATCTTTTATTTATTAAATGCCTACTTCAATAGATTTTAATATCAACAAGGAGACCATCAAACGAATAGAATGAGCTGGACGACCTACAGTTGAATAAAGCGAACCAAATGCTTCTTCAAAATATGACCATTCTATCTGTTGGCTCAACAAATAAAGCTCTTGCCTGGAATTGAGTTGTTCAGTTAAGGTAGGTGATAAAAAATTAAGTTGATTTCTATTCGACTTTTTTGACTGCATTTGACAAGGTTTTGATTCATATTATAACTATTCCTTGTCATTTTATACAGCAATAATCGTGCTAAAACCCTCCCTGAAAGGAGATAAGCATAATTAATGTTGATTCTTTAGGGCTGACTATATAAAATGACAAGGAATAGTTATAATATCAATCAAAACCTTGTCAAATGCAGTCAAAAAAGTCGAATAGAAATCAACTTAATTTTTTATCACCTACCTTAACTGAACAACTCAATTCCAGGCAAGAGCTTTATTTGTTGAGCCAACAGATAGAATGGTCATATTTTGAAGAAGCATTTGGTTCGCTTTATTCAACTGTAGGTCGTCCAGCTCATTCTATTCGTTTGATGGTCTCCTTGTTGATATTAAAATCTATTTACAATTTATCAGATGAGGTATTGGTGGAACAACGGTGGGAAATGAATCCATATTTTCAATAGTTTGGAGGCTTTGATTCTTTGCAATGGGGGCAACCATGTGCGGCAACAGATTTGGTTCATTTCAGGAAGAGGATTGGAGAAGAAGGGGTAGAGAAGATATTGAAACATTCAATTGAGCTACACGGCAAGGATGCTAAGGACAAGCATGTAAGTGTAGATACTACTGTCCAGGAAAAGAGCATCACCTATCCCACAGATGCAAAACTTCATAAAAAAATTGTTGACAGCTGTATTTCTATAGCCAAGAAAGAAGGGATTAAACTACGACGCAGTTACGTTAGGACAACCAAAACCCTTGTCAGAGACACCTACAATGGGACTCACCCTAAAAGAAGAAAGAAAGCAAATGCAGCGAAGCGAAAACTCAAAACCATTGCTGGTCGGTTAGTCAGAGAATTAGACAGGAAATTACCTCATCAGCAAAAAGAAGTAACATTAGCACTGTTCAAACGAGTACTTACACAAGAGAAGTTCAGTAAACATAAAATTTACAGTTTACATGAACCTGATGTGTATTGCATCGCAAAAGGGAAGGCCCATAAGAAATATGAATATGGCTGTAAGGCATCAGTAGTATTGACACAAAATACGGGTATCATCGTAGGTGCGATGACTTTTGAAGAGAATATTTATGATGGACATACACTAGATGCTGTATTGAAGCAAACACAACTACTGACTGGTAACTACCCGAAAACCGCCACAGTAGATAGGGGGTACAAAGGGACTAACACAGTTGAAAACACCTCCATCATTCGACCATCCAAACCATTAAAAAGAGACAATACCTATGAAAAACAGAGAAAACGAACGCACTGTAGACGTAGAGCAGCCATAGAGCCAATCATCGGACACTTGAAGCAAGATCATCGAGTAGCTAGCAATTACCTAAAAGGGAAAACAGGAGATAAAATAAACTTCATCATGGCAGCCTGTGGGTTTAACTACAAGAAGTTGATGAAAAAACTAAGAGTAAACGCTCTTTGGCTCTATACAAAATGGGGAGTAAATCTGAGGCGTCTATTTGAAGTAACCACTTGCCATCAAAGTAGAATACAAACTCCATTGAAAATGAGTTTTTAAGGAACGACTATATAGCAATAATCATGCTAAAAACCTCCCTGAAAGAAGATAAGCATAATTAATTTTTATTCTTTAGGGTTGACTAATTAGCACAACGGGTTACCCCAAATAATCATATATATTATACACCTATTTCAATCGATTTACTTTAGCACCATGAATAAACAATATGCCCCCACCCTAGCCGATACGTAGGTTCAACAATCAAGTGCAACAAGTAAGCGGTATTTAGATAAAAGATTTCTTTAGGAGTTTTAAAGTTAAGTTTTTCTCTTGGTCGTCGGTTAATTTTGTGTTGAATTCGGGTAATCTGTTTGTCAGTTAGTGTATCAAAAGCTGTTTTTTTGGGTATATACTGTCTTATGAGTTTGTTAGTGTATTCATTGAGTCCTCTTTGCCAAGAGCAATACCGATGGGCAAAGTAGCATTGAGTAGCTAGGTTTTTAGCTATGTTTTGATGGTCGGAAAATGCTGTTCCATTATCAGAAGTGATCGAAAGGATATGTTTTTTATAGGGCATCAGCCTATTGATAAGTTCCTTACTTAGTCCTTTGGCTTGCTTTCCCTTAGGTAGCTTTTTGATAATGAGTCACCCCTAAAGAATCAAAATTAATTATGATTATCTTCTTTCAGGGAGGTTTTTAGCACGATTATTGCTATATAAAATGACAAGGAATAGTTATAATATCAATCAAAACCTTGTCAAATGCAGTCAAAAAAGTCGAATAGAAATCAACTTGATTTTTTATCACCTACCTTAACTGAACAACTCAATTCCAGGCAAGCGCTTTATTTGTTGAGCCACCAGATAGAATGGTCATATTTTGAAGAAGCGTTTGGTTCGCTTTATTCAAATGTAGGTCGTCCAGCTCATTCTATTCGTTTGATGGTCTCCTTGTTGATATTAAAATCTATTTACAATTTATCAGATGAGGTATTGGTGGAACAACGGTGGAAAATGAATCCATATTTTCAATAGTTTGGAGGCTTTGATTCTTTGCAATGGGGGCAACCATGTGTGGCAACAGATTTGGTACATTTCAGGAAGAGGATTGGAGAAGAAGGGGTAGAGAAGATATTGAAACATTCAATTGAGCTACACGGCAAGGATGCTAAGGACAAGCATGTAAGTGTAGATACTACTGTCCAGGAAAAGAGCATCACCTATCCCACAGATGCAAAACTTCATAAAAAAATTGTTGACAGCTGTATTTCTATAGCCAAGAAAGAAGGGATTAAACTACGACGCAGCTACGTTAGGACAACCAAAACCCTTGTCAGAGACACCTACAATGGGACTCACCCTAAAAGAAGGAAGAAAGCAAATGCAGCGAAGCGAAAACTCAAAACCATTGCTGGTCGGTTAGTCAGAGAATTAGACAGGAAATTACCTCATCAGCAAAAAGAAGTAACACTGGCACTGTTCAAACGAGTACTTACACAAGAGAAGTGCAGTAAACATAAAATTTACAGTTTACATGAACCTGATGTGTATTGCATCGCAACAGGAAAGACACATAAGAAATATGAATATGGCTGTAAGGCATCAGTAGTATTGACACAAAATACGGGTATCATCGTAGGAGCGATGAGTTTTGAAGAGAATATTTATGATGGACATACGCTAGATGCTGTATTGAAGCAAACACAACTACTGACTGGTAACTACCCGAAAACCGCCACAGTAGATAGGGGGTACAAAGGGACTAACACAGTGGAAAACACCTCCATCATTCGACCATCCAACTCATTAAAAAGAGACAATACCTATCAAAAACAGAGAAAACGAACGCACTGTAGACGTAGAGTAGCCATAGAGCCAATCATCGGACACTTGAAGCAAGATCATCGAGCAACTAGCAATTACCTAAAAGGGAAAACAGGAGATAAAATAAACTTCATCATGGCAGCCTGTGGGTTTAACTACAAGAAGTTGATGAAAAAACTAAGAGTAAATGCTCTTTGGCTCTATACAAAATGGGTAGTAAAGCTGAGGCGTCTAGTTGAATTAACCACTTTCCATCAAAGTAGAATACAAACTCCATTGAAAATGAGTTTTTAAGGAACGACTAATGAGCATCCCTGTAGTTCTTTCCACGATGGTCAGAATGGCTCCCTTTTGCTGTCTGCCTATAATGGTATCCTCTTCCCAGTCCCCAAAGCGTTCTTTATTGTTGATGCATTCAGGTCTTTGATCGATTGATACCCTGTTTTTAATAGTTACAGGCTTACCTACAGACCTTTTTCTATGTTTGAGTTGATGGCGTAAATGTTTGTAATAATGACCTCCAGCAACTTTATCGTCCCTGATATATTGATAGCTACGTTCATGTGAAACCATGGGAATCTGCTTGATTTTACAATACCCTACAAGCTACTTAGGTGACCACTGTTCTTCCAGAAGGTATTCTTTGATGAGCTTTCTTTTGTAGGTGTCAAAAGACCGAGGCTTGCAATAACGTTGCTTACGCTTTGTGGAAGACAAATGTGCTTTAGATCCATGATAGATCCCTTTAGGGGAACTGTTGCGCTTGCATGCTCTGTAAATGCTGGAAACCGACACATCAAGGGCTTCTGCAATGAAACTTTTACTCTTACCCGATTTTAAGTAGTCAACCCTAAAGAATCAAAATTAATTATGCTTATCTTCTTTCAGGGAGGTTTTTAGCATGATTACTGCTATATAAAATGACAAGGAATAGTTATAATATCAATCAAAACCTTGTCAAATGCAGTCAAAAAAGTCGAATAGAAATCAACTTAATTTTTTATCACCTACCTTAACTGAACAACTCAATTCCAGGCAAGCGCTTTATTTGTTGAGCCACCAGATAGAATGGTCATATTTTGAAGAAGCGTTTGGTTCGCTTTATTCACATGTAGGTCGTCCAGCTCATTCTATTCGTTTGATGGTCTCCTTGTTGATATTAAAATCTCTTTACAATTTATCAGATGAGGTATTGGTGGAACAACGGTGGGAAATGAATCCATATTTTCAATAGTTTGGAGGCTTTGATTCTTTGCAATGGGGGCAACCATGTGCGGTAACAGATTTGGTACATTTCAGCAAGAGGATTGGAGCAGAAGGGGTAGAGAAGCTATTGAAACATTCAATTGAGCTACACGGCAAGGATGCTAAGGACAAGCATGTAAGTGTAGATACTACTGTCCAGGAAAAGAGCATCACCTATCCCACAGATGCAAAACTTCATAAAAAGATTGTTGACATCTGTATTTCTATAGCCAATCAAGAAGGGATTAAACTACGACGTAGCTACGTTAGGACAACCAAAAACCTTGTCAGAGACACCTACCATGTGACTCACCCTAAAAGAAGAAAGCAAGCAAATGTAGCGAAGCGAAAACTCAAAACCATTGCTGGTCGGTTAGTCAGAGAATTAGACAGGAAATTACCACATCAGCAAAAAGAAGTAACATTAGCATTGTTCAAACGAGTACTTACACAAGAGAAGTGCAGTGCATAAAAATTACAGTTTACATGAACCTGAAGTGTATTGCATCGCAACAGGAAAGGCCCATAAGAAATATGAATATGGCTGTAAGGCATCAGTAGTATTGACACAAAATACGGGTATCATCGTAGGTGCGATGACTTTTGAAGAGAATATTTATGATGGACATACGCTAGATGCTGTATTGAAGCAAACACAACTACTGACTGGTAACTACCCGAAAACCGCCACAGTAGATAGGGGGTACAAAGGGACTAACAAAGTTGAAAACACCTCCATCATTCGACCATCCAACCCATTAAAAAGAGACAATACCTATCAAAAACAGAGAAAACGAAAGCACTGTAGACGTAGAGTAGTCATAGAGCCAATCATCGGACACTTGAAGCAAGATCATCGAGCAGCTAGCAATTACCTAAAAGGGAAAACAGGAGATAAAATAAACTGCATCATGGCAGCCTGTGGGTTTAACTACAAGAAATTGATGAAAAAACTAAGAGTAAATGCTCTTTGGCTCTATACAAAATGGGTAGTAAAGCTGAGGCGTCTAGTTGAATTAACCTCTTGCCATCAAAGTAGAATACAAACTCTATGGAAAATGAGTTTTTAAGGAACGACTAAGTAAGCTTCAATTTGATATCTCTGATGGTCTTTGAGTTGATAATATTTTTGGCTCATATGGCAACGTTTTTAGACCTTTAAATATGTGGGAACTAGCTCCACATATTTATCCTAATCTTTGCACTTACTAATTGAACTTACAATAGCCTTTGTGCTGTTCGAAGCAGGAAGATAAAAAGACCTTTTTCAGTCAGATGAATGCTCTTTTAGACTGGTCTAGCATTAATGAAGTAATAGATGAATTGAAGTAGGCATTTAATAAATACGAATGCACTTGTACGGGCATGGTTCATGGTCCACCATTTTAGTTAGCAGGTTATCGAATATTTCTCCTTTCATCTGACTCCGGTTGAACCGATAGCAATATTGGTCGATATATGCTTGAAGGTTATCGACTGAATGGTGGATACCTCTAAGCCATGCCTTGAACATCATAATTGTTCTGTGCAATTCCGGGAAATTCTTACCTTTCTTCCCACTCTCGATTTGAATTAAGTAAGGATATTTTTCTTTCAAGGGGATGTAGCCCCTCCAGTTATCGGTTTTGATGGTAGCCTCAGGTGATATATGATCTTGGAAGAAGGGCTTCAATTGCTTGGATCCAGCATTGTCAATCACTCTAGCATACATCCTGCTCACTCCTTTCCCTTTCTTCTCAATAAGCCAGTACAACCTGCTTTTTTCAGTTATTTTGTCGTCCTACAACGCCTTCTTCCTGTTGCCCTATAACGGTCTCATCGACTGCTACTTTACCCATTAGCGGGTATTTCCCACTGCTTAACCATGGTCTTCATTACCTTTTGCTGAAACAGCCAACAGGTTTTTTTCCGTAGTCCCAGTTTTCTGCTTAGTTCTGTTGATGCAATCCCTTGTGTATTTGTACTCATATAGTACTATGATGTAAAAGGTTTTTAAAAATTGGGAATTTTACTTTGTGGAAAAGTGTGCCACTTGTAGGGGTAGCTTGGTATTTACATTTTGTGCATTGACGGGTATGGAATAAGTTCCCTCTGCAATACATGTTGTTTTGGCACCTTTCACATTTAAATCCATCTGGCCATTTCATTTTGGCTAGGAAGTTTTGACAACTGTCATTATCAGGAAATTTCTCCTGAAAGTCAAAAAGAGTTAGGCTTTCATACTTTTTCTCCATAATCTGATTTTTACTCTACCTTTAATAGTCCTACTAAGTTACTGTAAATCAATCATTTAATTAAGAAAATGAAACTGTTTTAATAGACTAATCTTTTATGTATTAAATGCCTACTTCAATAGATCAATACTACACAAAAGGGAAAAGGGGGACAGATAACCCTGCCTATAATGGACTACTACTGTTTAAAGTTTGTCTGCTTCAGACGTGGTATGGGTTAAGTGATGATGAAGTAGAGAGGTAGAAAAAATGCATATCCAAAATCTTATAGAGGCGATGAATTACAATTTGTATCGAAGTCTTGGGATAATTATGTCCAATGCTGTAAAAGACAACAAAAAGTGAGGAAAAACCACAAGAAATAGGGCTGTTCAGACCCATTGGAGAGCAAAAATCTCACAATTAAAGAACCAACAGACTCAGTGCTACCTTTTGCAACGGTCTTAAATCATGAAATGTTAAAAGCGCATGAAACGAACAGAAAAAACTAGGCTATATCGCCCTTATTGAAAGCATAATCCTGAAACTATCGTCTGTTTGGTTGTGGACTATCTACTATTAGGTATCTTTAACTTTTGATGCGTTTATTTATACTTTCCACGTCTTTCTTTTTGCTGTCATTTTTGACAGTGCAGGCACAGCATTTTTCCGAGGATAAAGTAGAGTTTCGTTCTCAGGTTATTTCCAGACTGAAACGAATAGGAACTGAAGCTGCTAATAAAATTGCATTTGATTTTCAGAATGCCTGGGATGGTAAGTTCACTGCTGCTCAACAGGATAAAGCGCACAAAATAGCACTTACAATGCAGAAAAAAGGACATCAGTTTTATCCTTATTTTTATCATTATTTTAGCTATTTGGCTTATTCCGTAGCTCAGGAAAACTTGCAGAGAGATGAGCTAAACAGTCTTTTGACCATCAATGAACAAGTAGTCGAAACACTTTCCAAGGGTGAATATGCTGATTTTGTTTTTGGATTGAACATCTATTTTGCAAGACGTTATCTAAGCTTAGAAAAAACCTTGACAGCACAAGCTCCTGGAGGTTCGTACTCTTTTAAGTTATTCAATGATTTTTTAGCGACGAACCCTGATGAGGAAATACTACAAGAAGACGCGTCGGAGTTCATCACCGATGATGAATTGGCCGACTTTAACAATGCCCAAGATGACTTCAGCAACGACTCA
This sequence comes from Ekhidna sp., assembly GCA_965261215.1. Taxonomy (GTDB): domain Bacteria; phylum Bacteroidota; class Bacteroidia; order Cytophagales; family Cyclobacteriaceae; genus Ekhidna. Next base: position 3,155,744 of record CBDHDT010000193.1, on the reverse strand, counting down.
TGGTCCACTCAAGACGATGACTCTTGGGATAATTCCAATGCTTCTTGGGGCAACAGTAACGATGACTGGGGAACAGATGACAGCTGGAACAATGATGCTTGGGGTAATGAGACCGAAGAGGTTTATGAAGAGGCGGTTCCAGAAAGACCAGCTTTTGTAGTTGCTGTACTTGATCACGTTCTCGGAGCCAAAAGCAAATACCTGCATCCCGAATTAAAAGGTCCAGCCATTCAAATCAGTGGAGCCAAATTGCTAATTTTTACACCAAACGATTCCATGAAAATAAAGAATACCGATGGTGTTTTTTTATTACAAAGCCGAACCTTTGCAGGAACAAGTGGTAGCATTGAATGGCCAGAGCAAAACAGGAAATTTAGAGGAGCAGTTGTTCAATTAGGAGAATTTAATATCAGAAAAGATCGTTCGGATTTCTGGACGCCAAATGCGACACTACGTTATGAGGATTTCTCAGGAGAAATTGACGGAGTTTTCAAATTCAAAAGTAAAAACAGACCAAAAAGAGCACTAAGCAACTTTCCTGTTTTCACCTCAAATGAAAATGATGTTACTGTCAAGCTGGGAGATGAAAAACTCTCCTATATAGGTGGGGTGGAGCTTCAAGGGAACAACCTTTTTGGCAGGTCTGTCTCGCAGAAACATGGAACGTTGAAAATCCTTGACGGAAGAGGGAATGAGGTGATTCTTAAATCTAAATTTTTTACCCTCGGGGATTCTCTGGTTTCAATGGATAACGGATCAATAACAATCCTGCATGGAGGGGATTCCATTTATCATAAAGAAGTACGAGCCAAATATGACATTCCTACAAATACACTTTCTGTATTGCGAAACTCAGGAATCACTCCCTATTTATCTTCTTATTTTGATGTCTCCATCAACCTTGATCTAATTAAGTGGGATATGAAGAAAGATTCCTTGCGCATGGAAGTAATGAATGGAAAAGATCTGGTCCCAGCCACTTTTGAATCAAAAGATTTTTTTGACAATTTTAGATATAAAAAACTTGCCCGCTTTCTGGATTTTCACCCCATTAACAGTGCGGTTTTCTATGCCAGAAAGTATGGCGTAACAGAATTTTACATTGGAGAAATGGTTGTCGAGTATGAGCTGGATGACCGCTTTGCAAAGGCGTCTGCTAAGATTTTGAAACAGTACGGATTTGCTGATTATAACAAGGAAACTGGACTTTTAAAATTGTATGACAAAGCGTTTCTCTATTATGATGCATCTGCTCAAAAAGTAGATTTTGATAACCTGATGATACCGTCAAAAATTTCCGATGGACCAAATGGCTATCTTTCCCTTGATAGTGGTCAATTGAAAGTGAGGGGAGTCCCTCGGTTTTATGTGACAACAAATTTTAAAATATACGCAGCACCGTATGACAGTACGGTCACCCTTTTAAAAGGGAGAAACATTGAATTTGACGGGACCATTCATGCAGGAGGTTTTGAGTACCAAGGAGTTGGACATCAGTTTGATTATGAGGAATTTCTCTTTAACATGCCTACCATAGATTCAATGAAAATTACCGTCTCTTTCAGAGACACAACAAACCTTGAGGGAGGATTTGAGAGAGCACCCTTGCAGAATCAGGTTACCAGCACGTCTGGTACATTGTACGTTAATAAAAAAGAAAACAAGTCAGGTGTTCAAAAGGAGGACAGTTATCCTTTTTTTATTTCGGAAAGTAATGCGGTGATCTACTTCGATGGACAGGAGATTCTGAATGGAGCGTATGATAAATCAGTAAAATATGTGGTGCCTCCTTTTGAATTAGATAGCCTTGAACGAGAGCATAGTGAGGCTATCAGTTTTGACGGAACATTTAACTCAGGAGGTATCTTTCCACCATTTGACGAAATCCTCCATCTTCAGGGGGACAGATCACTTGGGTTTAATCATCAGATACCTGATGAAGGCTATAATTTATATGGGACGGATGCCAAAACCTATGAAGAGATTCGGCTCTCTAACCAAGGGATGAGAGGTCATGGTCAAATTGATTTCCTGACCACAACCATTTATTCGAATGACTTTATTTATTACCCTGACTCTGTAACTACAAATGGGATCAGTGGAGTCATTAGCCCAGGAACCATTGGTAATGCCAGCTATCCAGAAGCTGTTTTGGGTCCTTATGATATGTATTGGTTGCCGAGAAAGGATAGTATGTATTTGAGAAATGTGGGAGAACCTTTCAAATTTTACCATTCCACAGCGGAATTAGATGGCGAAGCCAACATTACCACAAAAGGAGTGTATGGGTCTGGTACCATGCTGACTAGGGGATCTCGTGCTGTTTCTAAAGAATTGAATTTCCACGAATTTAAATATGGAGCAAGACATGCAACGTTCGAAGTGCTAACAGAAGATGCAGGAAAACCTGCAATAGAAGGTGATGATATTAGATTGAACTTTGACCTCACAAACAACACAGCAGTTATAAAACCTGAGGTCAGAGGAGTTCCAGCTATATCATTTCCGTATGCACAAATGAAAACCTCTATTACCGAAGCAATATGGGATTTGGCAGATTCTACAGTTTCAATGACAAAAGCTGAAGGAGTTCCTATTGAAGATTCCTATTTTTTCACTACACGGGAAGATTTGGACTCCCTAGCGTTCAATGCTGAACGTGCCGTATATGATATCAATTCTCAGGAATTAAATGTCAAAGGAATACCCTATATCATAGTAGCAGATTCAAAGATCATCCCTGAAAATAATGAAACCACAATCCTTGCGAATTCTGTCTTACAAAAATTTGATAACGCAGAAATAATCATCGACACACTCAATAGTTATCACTATTTAGATAGAGCATCTATACGAGTGATTTCGTCAAAGAAATTTGAAGGGAACGCATGGTACAAACAAATTATTGGAAAAGACACTTTTGATATTCGATTCCACAGTTTTGCATTAGCAGAGGTTCCTGTGGGAGTGCCAGACAGGAAAGGAAAGGTTACGACGAGACTTATGACGGTGTCTGGTGGTGAGGTGTCTGAAAAACAAAAGCTTATCATTTCACCAGGATTCGTATACAAAGGAAGTGTGTCCATGTTTGCTTATAAGAAAGCACTAGAGCTGGACGGTCTCGTTAAGCTTGATGTGGAAGAAAATAACAATTGGGTCTATTTCCGCCGAACAGATGAAGAAACGAATGTGCAAGTACCATTTGATGATGCGCAATTGGAAACAGAAGAAAGAGCTAGGGCGGGACTTCATAAAAATATTAGAGATGAATTTTACACCACGTTTGTGGAAACAAGGCAGGCAGATTCGGACATTGATTTTTTCAACGCAAGCGGGCTTCTCTCCTATTCTCATACCTCAAATACCTACAAGATAGAAACCTCCTCGAAAAGTATAGGAGAATCTTATGAGGGTAGTACCATGGTCTATGCGGATAGCTCTAAATCTGTAATTTTTGAAGGTCCAGTAGCATTTTTCAGCCCCTCCACAACAGATATGACTATCAAAGCTTCTGCGCTTGGTATTGGAAATAAAGCTACTAATGAATACAAGGCAGATGTAATGATGGTATTGGATTTTAAAATTGCCTCTTCAGTTCTTGATATTATGGCTCTTGACCTTACGGAGATTATAGAGAGAATGGGACCGACCCCAGCAAATGACATCTCACTTGGATCGATGTACAAATTAGCCAATATCACAGGTGATGCTGTCGCGAAATTATACGAAGTGCAAAGCCTAAAAAATTATACATCATTGGTTTCCACGTCAAAAAAACTTGAAAAACCTGTGGTTATTTCTAATGTTAACATGAAATGGAACAAAGAATACAAGGCGTGGCACAGCACAACCAAGATTGGACTGTCTAACATCATGCAAGAGGATTTGAATGCCAAGTTGGATGGATTTATAGAAATTAAAAAAGATGAAACTGGGGCTGATGTCTTAAACTTCTTCCTACAGGCAGCACCAGGCATTTGGTATTATATCGGTTACTCTCAAGAGCAATTGGTCATGTTTTCTTCCAATCCAGCATTCAATGCAGAAGTTAATTCCCAATCCAGCACTAATAAAGTAAGACCTGGAGAAACCTTCTTCGTGAAAGGTGATCAAAATGAAACCCTAAGTTTTATTAATGCTTTCAGGTTGAACTATTTGGGTGTCAAGGAACCTTATAACCTCGTTTTTCCTGATGATGTAAGTCTGGAAGATGAGAGCTTTGATAGCATTGAAAAAAAAGAGGATGACGACGGGTTTGGATTTTAGGGCATCTCTACTAGAGTTTTTTTGTGAGTGCAAGGAAGTCCCACACGGAAAACCGCAGTGTGTATAGTCAGCCCTTAAAAATCGACCTAACAAGTAAAAATCTGTTTCAAGCGACCGCTCAGCGAACGTGAATCAACCTTGAATCAAATGGATCAAGGGCTTTTTACCAAAAAATGAACAAAAACGCACTTTTTTAAGCCATAAATAGCAGACGTGACAAAACACCAGCCACTTTCTCAAATTCCAGGCACAAGCAACCATGAGTACATTGATTTCATCGCCAATTTGTCCTTTAAGCATGTTTCTGGATAACCTAAAATCGGATTTTAAATGCCCAATAATGGGTTCTATGGTAGCCCGTCGCTTACACAATTTGCGTTTCTTGTCTCTTTGATAACGATTGTCTTTTTTCAGGGCTTTGCTGGGCAGGATGATGGCCGTATCGCCCACTTGTTTAACCCCACGATAACCCCTGTCACAGACCGCTTGCTTGATGGGTTTTGTTCTGTTGCTATTGGCTTGTTTTATCGCATCGGGTAGGGTTTTTTGCATCATGCTGGTTTTTCTTATGGCTGACAACGCCGACAATGATGTTACTGTCTTTGGCCGAGACGATGGATACTTTGTTGCCGTATTCATAGCGTTTGTGGTCTTGCCTTTGCCCATCGCATAAGCATGGGGCTCGTGCAGGGAATAAATTTTGTTTTTGTCTTTGGGTTGTTGTGCCAACACCCGTTGATAGAGCAAGAAGTCTGGTTGATAGGTTTCAAGCAGTCCGTGTTGGGGTAGTTTTCTTTGTAGTTCTCGGATTAAAATATGAGCAATGGTTCGCAATCGTTTCAATGCCTTTTTAGCGGATGCGCGCTTTTTAACATGGCGGAAGTGGCGAATGCGTAAGCGGCAGTTTTTAACTTCTTTTACGAAGGTTCTGCGTTGTTTGATGCCATGTTTTTTCGCCAGCTTGTTGAGACGGTTGATAGCTTTGATGGCTAGTTTAGAATCAGTCGGATAGGTGATGTTTTTTTCCTGTTTTTTTCTTCTATACAGGGGTGTCAATCAAAACAGTATTTTCATTGGCTTTTTTGCCGTGCAACATCACACTCATCTTAAAAATGAGTTCAAAACCGGCGACACCGATTCTGTTTCTAAAATGCACCAGTTCGGTTGCATTGCAAGGCACGTTTGGGGTGTAGGGTGGATAACCGCAGAAGTATTGATAATACGGATTACGCTTGAACTGTAAGACCACATTCTCATCGGACAGGTTTTCCAGTTGTTTGAGCATCAGCAACCCGACCATTAAGCGTATTGGTTTTGAGGGTCTGCCGTTATCGTGGCAATAGTGTTTGCTCAATGCATCCTCGAAGACCTTCCAGTCGATGACGTTGGCTAATTGGATTAAAGGGTCTCGCTGGTCTAATTGAGAGAACAATTCGGTGTGAAACAGATTTTGTTGCCCTGTGTTTGGGGTAGATGGAGTCAGCATAATTTTTTAACTAAAACGACCAGAAAACAACGGTTATTCTAACATAAAACGGTTGATTTGGTTAATGGTTTTATTTGTTTTATTGATATAAATCAATTGAAGTAGGCATTTAATAAATACGAATGCACTTGTACGGGCATGGTTGATGGTCCACCATTTTAGTTAGCAGGTTATCGAATATTTCTCCTTTCATCTGACTCCGGTTGAACCGATAGCAATATTGGTCGATATATGCTTGAAGGTTATCGACTGAATGGTGGATACCTCTAAACCATGCCTTGAACATCATAATTGTTCTGTGCAATTCTGGGAAATTCTTACCTTTCTTCCCATTCTCGATTTGAATTATTGAAGTAGGCATTTAATAAATAAAAGATTAGTCTATTAAAACAGTTTCATTTTCTTAATTAAATGATTGATTTACAGTAATTTAGTAGGACTATTAAAGGTAGAGTAAAAATCAGATTATGGAGAAAAAGTATGAAAGCCCAACTCTTTTTGAGTTTCAGGAGAAATTTCCTGATAATGACAGTTGTCAAAACTTCCTAGCCAAAATGAAATGGCCAGATGGATTTAAATGTGAAAAGTGTCAAAACAACAAGTATTGCAGAGGGAAATTATTCCATACCCGGCAATGCACAAAATGTAGGTACCAAGCTACCCCCACAAGTGGCACTCTTTTCCACAAAGTAAAATTCCCAATGTTAAAAGCTTTTTATATCGTATACTATATGAGTACCAATAAACAAGGGATTGCATCAACAGAGCTAAGCAGAAAACTGGGGCTACGGCAAAAAACCTGTTGGCTGTTTCAACAAAAGGTAATGAAGGCAATGGTTAGCAGTGGGAAATACCCGCTAGTGGGTAAAGTAGAAGTCGATGAGACCGTTGTAGGGCAACAGGAAGAAGGCGTTGTAGGACGACAAAATAACCGAAAAAAACAGGTTGTACTGGCTATTGAGAAGAAAGGGAAAGGAGTGAGCAGGATGTATGCCAGAGAGATTGACAATGCTGGATCCAAGCAATTGAAGCCCTTCTTCCAGGATCATATATCACCTGAGGCTACCATCAAAACCGATAAGTGGAGGGGCTACATCCCCCTGAAAGAAAAATACCCTTAGTTAATCCAAATAGAGAGTGGGAAGAAAGGTAAGAATTTCCCGGAATTGCACAGAACAATTATAATGTTCAAGGCATGGCTTAGAGGCATCCACCATTCAGTCGATAACCTTCAGGCATAGATCAACCAATAGTGCTATCGGTTCAACCGAAGTCAGATGAAAGGAGAAATATTCGATAACCCGCTAACTAAAATGGTGGACCACCAACCATGCCCGTACAAGTGCATTCGTATTTATTAAATGCCTACTTCAATAATTTTATTTATTAAATGCCTATTTCAATTGAATTAAATAAGGGTATTTTTCTTCCAAGGGGATGTAGCCCCTCCACTTATCGGTTGTGATGGCAGCCTCAGGTGATATATGATCCTAGAAGAAGGGCTTCAATTGCTTGGATCCAGCATTGTCAATCACTCTAGCATACATCCTGCTCACTCCTTTCCCTTTCTTCTCAATAAGCCAGTACAACCTACTTTTTTCAGTTATTTTGTCGTCCTACAATGCCTTCTTCCTGTTGCCCTACAACGGTCTCATCGACTGCTACTTTACCCATTAGCGGGTATTGCCCACTGCTAACCATGGCCTTCATTACCTTTTGCTCAAACAGCCAACAGGTTTTTTTCCGTAGCCTCAGTTTTCTGCTTAGTTCTGTTGATGCAATCCCTTGTGTATTTGTACTCACATAGTATATGATATAAAAATCTTTTAACATTGGGAATTTTTACTTTGTGGAAAAGTGTGCCACTTGTGGGGGTAGCTTGGTACTTACATTTTGTGCATGGACGGGTATGGAATAATTTCCCTCTGCAATACTTGTTGTTTTGGCACCTTTCACATTTAAATCCATCTGGTCATTTCATTTCGGCCAGAAAGTTTTGACAACTGTCGTTATCAGGAAATTTCTTCTGAAACTCAAAAAGAGTTCGGCTTTCATACTTTTTCTCCATAATCTGATTTTTATTCTAACTTTAATAGTCCTACTAAGTTACTGTAAATCAATCATTTAATCAAGAAAATGAAACTATTTTAATAGACTAATCTTTTATTTATTAAATGCCTACTTCAATTAATCAATGTCTTTAAGTGTTTTTAAGGGCTGACTATTTATTAAATGCCTACTTCAATTCAACAAAATAATAGGTCGAACTAGGTTAGGTATAAAATCGAGCGTACATTTGGGAGCATTCGCAGGTGGTTTGGAGGAGCGGTCGCACGCTATAGCGGGATAGAAAAAATGCATACTCAAAATCTGATGGAGGCAATGTATTACAATTTATATCGAAGTTCTGGGATACTTATGTCGAATTCTGTAAAAGACAACAAAAAGTGAGGAAGAACAGCAAGAAATAGGTTTGTTCAAACCTATTAGAGAGCAAAAAATCAAAAAGAAAGATCAACCATCTCACAATTCAAAAACGAACAGACTCAGTGTTGCCTTTTGTAATGGTCTTCGTATATGGGTAATTGTACATTTCCCCTAAAGGACATCTCTATTAGCTGGATTTTTCCACGATTGCGGTGTCAGTCCCGTACTCAAATCCTCATGTATGCTATATAGTCAACCCTAAAGCATCAAAATTAATTATGATTATCTCCTTTCAGGGAGGTTTTTAGCATAATTATTGCTATATAAAATGACAAGGAATAGTTATAATTTGAATCAAAACCTTGTCAAATGCAGTCAAAAAAGTCGAATAGAAATCAACTTAATTTTTTATCACCTACCTTAACTGAACAACTCAATTCCAGGCAAGAGCTTTATTTGTTGAGCCAACAGATAGAATGGTCATATTTTGAAGAAGCGTTTGGTTCGCTTTATTCAAATGTAGGTCGTCCAGCTCATTCTATTCGTTTGATGGTCTCCTTGTTGATATTAAAATCTATTGAAGTAGGCATTTAATAAATACGAATGCACTTGTACGGGCATGGTTGATGGACCACCATTTTAGTTAGCAGGTTATCGAATATTTCCCCTTTCATCTGGCTTCGGTTGAACCGATAGCAATATTGGTCGATATATGCTTGCAGGTTATCGACTGAATGGTGGATACCTCTAAGCCATGCCTTGAACATCATAATTGTTCTGTGCAATTCCGGGAAATTCTTACCTTTCTTCCCACTCTCGATTTGAATTAAGTAAGGATATTTTTCTTTCAAGGGGATGTAGCCCCTCCAGTTATCGGTTTTGATGGTAGCCTCAGGTGATATATGATCTTGGAAGAAGGGCTTCAATTGCTTGGAGCCAGCATTGTCAATCTCTCTGGCATACATCCTGCTCACTCCTTTCCCTTTCTTCTCAATAGCCAGTACAACCTGCTTTTTTCGGTTATTTTGTCGTCCTACAACGCCTTCTTCCTGTTGCCCTACAACGGTCTCATCGACTTCTACTTTACCTATTAGCGGGTATTTCCCACTGCTAACCATTGCCTTCATTACCTTTTGTTGAAACAGCCAACAGGTTTTTTTCCGTAGTCCCAGTTTTCTGCTTAGCTCTGTTGATGCAATCCCTTGTTTATTGGTACTCATGTAGTATAGGATATAAAAAGCTTTTAACATTGGGAATTTTACTTTGTGGAAAAGTGTGCCACTTGTGGGGGTAGCTTGGTACCTACATTTTGTGCATTGCCGGGTATGGAATAATTTCCCTCTGCAATACTTGTTGTTTTGGCACTTTTCACATTTAAATCCATCTGGCCATTTCATTTCGGCTAGGAAGTTTTGACAACTGTCGTTATCAGGAAATTTCTTCTGAAACTCAAAAAGAGTTAGGCTTTCATACTTTTTCTCCATAATCTGATTTTTATTCTAATTTTAATAATCCTACTAAGTTACTGTAAATCAATCGTTTAATCAAGAAAATGAAACTGTTTTAATAGACTAATCTTTTATTTATTAAATGCCTACTTCAAAAAATCTATTTACAATTTATCAGATGAGGTATTGGTGGAACAACGCCGGGAAATGAATCCATATTTTCAATAGTTTGGAGGCTTTGATTCTTTGCAATGGGGGCAACCCTGTGCGGCAACAGATTTGGTACATTTCAACAAGAGGATTGGAGAAGAAGGGGTAGAGAAGATATTGAAACATTCAATTGAGCTACACGGCAAGGATGCTAAGGACAACCAAAACCCTTGTCAGAGACACCTACAATGGGACTCACTTTAAAAGAAGAAAGCCAGCAAATGCAGCGAAGCGAAAACTCAAAACCATTGCTGGTCGGTTAGTCAGAGAATTAGACAGGAAATTACCTCATCAGCAAAAAGAAGTAACACTGGCACTGTTCAAACGAGTACTTACACAGGAGAAGTGCAGTAAGAATAAAATTTACAGTTTACATGAACCTGAAGTGTATTTCATCGCAACAGGAAAGGCACATAAAAAATATGAATATGGCTGTAAGGTATCAGAAGTATTGACACAAAATACGGGTATCATCGTAGGTGCGATGAGTTTTGAAGAGCATATTTATGATGGACATACGCTAGATGCTGTATTGAAGCAAACACAACTACTGACTGGTAACTACCCGAAAACCGCCACAGTAGATAGGGGGTACAAAGGGACTAACACAGTTGAGAACACCTCCATCATTCGACCATCCAAACCATTACAAAGAGACAATACCTATCAAAAACAGAGAAAACGAAAGCACTGTAGACGTAGAGCAGCCATAGAGCCAATCATCGGACACTTCAAGCAAGATCATCGAGCAGCTAGCAATTACCTAAAAGGGAAAACAGGAGATAAAATAAACTTCATCATGGCAACCTCTGGGTTTAACTACAAGAAGTTGATGAAAAAACTAAGAGTAAATGCTCTTTGGCTCTATACAAAATGGGTAGTAAAGCTGAGGCGTCTAGTTGAATTAACCTCTTTCCATCAAAGTAGTATACAAACTCCATTGAAAATGAGTTTGTAAGGAACGACTACCTAGTCGATTAGATAGGAACTGACATTAGTATCCTTTAGCAACTCTTTTTATCTGAAAATCTAGTTGACTGCGGATTTTAGGTATGTAAATAATGTTATAGCAACCTTTGAACGTCATAAACAAGGAATTGTAAATGCCTTTAAAACACAAACAGCTAGTGGCAAACACGAGAATTTAAACGGTAGAATTCCATCTATTTTGGCAAAGGAAAGAGGGTTTCTAAATTTTGACAGATTTAGGATTAATGTGCTGTTTTATTTTGGAAAAAATAATCTAACTCCACTAAACATGTTAGTTATGCCTAAAATATGAAATGCAAATGAACAAAACATCAGCCAACCAACGATCATACTTCTACACATGAGATTAAATTACTTGACGTGAGTTCGGGATAATAAAAAGTCTACTGCGGGGCATAAATTTTATATCGAGTATTTTCACTCGAGTTCTCTTAATTTTCTTGTTTTTGAGGGTTTCAAAAAAACCTCTTTCCAGGTCTTAATTGATACAGCCAGCATACTAAATTGCGACGAGTTATATTTCAGCTAGCGGGCATTTAATTTTTAATTACAGATGATGAAGAAAATATTAGGATTAGACTTAGGGACAACCTCAATAGGCTGGGCGTTGGTAAATGAATCTTCAGATAACAAATCTGAAATTATAAAATTAGGCGTAAGAGTAAACCCAATTACTACGGATGAACAAGGAGATTTTGAGAAAGGAAAATCCATTTCTAACAATGCAGAAAGAACTACAAAACGAGGAGCTAGAAGAAACTTACAACGCTTTAAACAAAGGCGTAAAAACCTGATTAGAATACTTATCGAAAACGGTTTAATTACCAAAGAAACTCCGCTTACAGAAATGGGCAAGGATACAACGCATCTAACACTATCATTAAGGGCACAATCAGCTAAAGAAAAAATTAATTCGGAAGATTTAGCTAGGATTTTCTTGGCTATTAATAAAAAACGTGGATATAAAAGTAGCAGAAAAGTTAGTAATGATGACCAAGGACAAGCAATTGATGGCATGACAGTTGCTAAAACACTATATAGCGAAAACTTAACGCCAGGACAATATGTGTTACAAGAATTAGAGAGTACCAAATTAGAGAACAACAAAAAATATATCATCCCCGATTTTTATCGTTCTGATTTGCAAAATGAATTTGATGCCGTTTGGAACTTTCAAAAACAATTTTATGCTAATATTTTAACAGATGAGTTGAAGGAAGAACTAAAGGATAAAAACAAAGGTCAAACTTGGAAAATTTGTGAACCCCCTTTTGACATTGTTGGAATAAATCAAAAAGGAAAGGCTAATGAAAAGCGATTAGCATGTTATCAATGGAGAGTTAGAGGGTTGTCTAAAAAACTTGAGTTAGAATATTTAGCTATTGTTTTGCAGGAAATCAATAACAACCTTAACCAATCTAGTGGTTATTTAGGTGCGATTTCAGACAGAAGTAAAGAATTATCCTTCAAAAAAATAACTGTTGGTGAATATTTGTACGGACAAATAAATGAAAATCCTCATACTTCCCTAAGAAACCAAGTGTTCTATCGTCAGGATTATTTAGATGAATTTGAAAAAATTTGGGACACTCAAGCTAAATTCCACCCACAGTTAACCAATGAGTTAAAAGAAGAAATACGAGATGTAATAATATTTTATCAACGTAAATTAAAATCACAAAAAGGCTTGTTGAGCTTCTGTGAGTTTGAGAGCAGAGAAGAGAGTTACATAAATAAAGATACGGGCAAGGATAAAACGAGAATCATTGGCAATCGGGTTATTTCAAAATCATCACCATTATTTCAGGAATTTAAAATTTGGCAGAACCTAAATAACCTAGAGTTCACCAATAAAAGTACAAATGGAAAAATCGTTTTTAAAGAATTAGATGAAGAAATCAGGCAAGAAATTTTTGAACCGTTGAATAGTAGGGGGGATTTAAAATCTAGTGCTCTTTTAAAACTGCTTTCAAAACATATAAGAATAGACAAACCATCTGATTGGAAATGCAATTTTAAGAAAATTGAAGGCAATAGAACAAATCAATCTTTATACGAAATTTATCAGCAGATAGCCGAAAATAAAGGCTGTGGGTTTGACTGGGGGAAAAAAATTGCTCCAGAAATTAAGAAAAAATTAAACACTGTTTTTTCGGAAATGGGTATTGACCCTTCTATTTTAGATTTTGATGCTTATTTGGAAAACCCTGATTTTGACAAGCAAGCAAGCTATCAATTATGGCATTTGTTATATTCGGCAGAAGATGATGTAGATGTTAAGGTTAGTGAAGAAGATAGGCGTATTTATGGAAACTCAAGTGTTGCGTTAAAAAAGAAACTCTGCACTAAATATGGGTTTAAGCCAGCGTATGCTAAAATGCTATCTAACATATCTTTACAACAAGATTATGGCAATTTATCAAGTAAAGCGATTAGAAACATAATTCCATATCTACAACAAGGTCATATTTATTCAGAGGCTTGTGTTTTGGCGGGGTATAATCATTCTAAAAGTGAAACAAAAGAGGAAAAAGAGAACAAAAAGTATGACGACAAGTTAGAGCCTATAAGGAAGAATAGCCTCCGAAATCCTGTAGTAGAGAAAATTCTTAATCAAATGGTAAATGTTGTTAATCAACTAATTGACGAGCATGGCAAACCAGATGAAGTGCGTATAGAATTGGCACGTGAGCTCAAAAAATCTGCAAAAGAAAGGGCAGACATGACAACAGGCATTAACGAAGCAACTAAATATAATAATAAAGTTAGAGAGAAAATAGCCAAACTTCCTCAGTTTAATAATGGTGCTAGCATAACTCGAAACGATGTTATTCGTTATAAACTATGGGAAGAATTATTAGTAGGCAATGGCTACAAAGATGTTTTTACTAATAAACAGATAAAAGAAGAAGATATATTTTCAGGGAAAGTAGATATAGAGCATATTATACCTAAAGCGTTATTGTTTGATGATTCTTTCTCTAATAAAACATTAGCTTTTAGAAAGGTAAATCTAAAAAAATCTGATCGCACCGCACTCGATTTTATTACCCAAGATTATAGCACTGAATTACACAGCTATAAAGCGAGAGTAGAAAGTTTGTATAACAACGGAAAGGGTAAACTGCACAAAGCAAAGCGAAACAAGTTATTGATGAGTCAACAAGATTTACCTGAAGGATTTATCAATAGAGACTTAAGAGATAGTCAATACATTGCCAAACAAGCTAAAACTATGCTGAAAAAAGTGTTTAAAGATGTTGTTTCTACATCAGGAAATATTACTGGTAGATTGCGTGAAGACTGGGGCTTAATTAATGTGATGAAAGAATTGAATTTACCAAAATACAGAGATTTAGGCTTGACCGAATATGAGGAAAGAAAAAATGGAAAAAAAATAGAAGTGATTAAAAATTGGACAAAACGTAATGATCATCGTCATCACGCAATGGATGCCTTAACTGTAGCTTTTACTAAGCATGCCTATGTTCAATACTTGAACTATTTGAATGCTAGACAAGATGAAAAACATAAAGAGCATCGAAATATCATAGCTATTGAGGACAAGTATACGGATAAAGAAGGAGGAAAGCGAAAGTTCATTCCACCGATGGATGATTTCCGTTCAAAAGCTAAAGAGCATATAGCATCTATCTTAATATCATTTAAAAATAAAAACAAAGTTTTTACTAAAAACGTAAACAAAATAAAGCGGAAAAAAGGCATAAAAGAACAACAAACTTTAACTCCAAGAGGACAACTGCACAAAGAAACGGTTTATGGTAAGTGTAAGCAACTTGAAGGTAAGCCAACAAGACTATCTAAAAAGTTCACTTTAAATCAAATTGATTTGATTGCAAACCCCGTTCAAAAAGAGTTGATATTAGATCATATAGCCAAATTTAAAAACAATCCAGAGTTAGCATTTGACTCGAAAAATCTGAAACAAGGCTCTCTTTTATATAAAAATAAGCCTTTAAAGGAAGTGCTTTGTTTTGAAGAAGTATTTACCATTAGAAAAGACATCACACCTGAGTTAAAGATAGAGAAAGTGATTGATGGAAAAATTAGAAATATTCTACAAGATCGTTTAAGCAAGTATAATAATGACTCAAAAGAGGCATTTTCTAATTTAGACAAAAATCCCATTTGGCTGAATAAAGAAAGAGGTATTTCTATAAAGAGGGTAACTATAAAAGGTGTGAGCAATGCAGAGCCTTTACATGATAAAAAAGACCATTTGGGGCAAATTATTTTAGATGCTAGAGGTAATGAACAAGAAGTTGATTTTGTAAGTACTAGCAATAATCATCACATTGCTATCTATCGAGACGCAGACGATGAACTGCAAGATAGAGTAATTTCATTTTACGAGGCTGTAGAAAGAGCTAATCAAGCACTACCTATTATTGATAAAAGTTATAAGAAAGATGAGGGCTGGAAATTTTTATTTACCATGAAGACAAATGAAATGTTTGTGTTTCCTTCTGATGATTTTAATCCGAATAAAATTGATTTGACAGATCAAGCAACCTATAAAGTAATCAGTAAGCACTTGTTTAGAGTGCAAACAATATCAAAAGGAGATTTTATCTTTAGGCATCATTTAGAGACAACGGTAGAGAAAGTGAATGAGCTAAAAGGGAAAAGTTTTATTCGGGTAACAGATTTAGAAAAACTTAAAGACATTGTAAAAGTTAGAATTAACCATACCTGTAAAATTGTTAAAGTAGGAGAATATTAAACTTATCACACGTGATGCTCAAGCGCACCATTTATATAGGCACCCCCTCTTATTTAACGCTTGAGCGACAGCAACTCAAGATTAAGTGTGCAAAGAGTCAAACAGTAAAAGGCTCTGTAGCAATAGAAGACATTGCTATTCTCCTGCTTGATAATCCTCAAATTACCCTGACCAGCCAAGTTATAGAGAAGTTTATGCAACATACTGTGGCTCTAATCAATTGCAATGCCCAACATCTGCCCAATGGCTTAATGCTACCCTTGCAGGGTCACTCAGAACTAACCCAGCGCTGGCATTACCAGATAGAGTCGTCTGGACCGCTCAAGAAACAGCTCTGGAAGCAGACTGTCATAGCCAAGATAGAGAATCAATGCGCTTTATTAGCTTTGGCGGGACATGATATAGCTCCTATGGATCAATATATTCAAAACGTAAGTTCAGGAGATGCTACCAATATGGAGGGGAAAGCTGCTAGGCATTATTGGAAACATATATTTGAAGATTTTATCAGGGATAGGGCAGGAGAGCCTCCTAATGCGTTGCTCAATTTTGGATATACTATTCTAAGAAGTATCGTAGCAAGGGCATTAATTAGCAGTGGCATGCTACCTGCACTTGGTATATTTCACAGCAATAAGTATAACCCCTATTGCTTAGCAGATGATATTATGGAGCCTTACCGACCCTATATTGACAAACTAGTGTTAGAGTGGATCAGGGGTCATCCTAACAAAGTTCAGTTAGATAAAGAAGCAAAAGCTCACTTATTAAGCGTAGCTACTCAAGATGTCTTTATTGAAGAAGCTCAACGTCCATTAATGGTGGCGGTTACTACCACAACGGCGAGTTTACAAAGTTGCTTTCAGGCTAGGAAACGTCATATAAATTACCCCTGTATGAATCATGAGCAAGCAACGCTATAGTGCTTATCGGGTTATGTGGATATGGGTATTCTTTGACCTGCCTACAGAGACTAAAAGAGAGAGGAAGGCAGCTAGTTTATTTCGCAAAAGATTATTAGATGATGGCTTTAGCATGTTTCAGTACTCGACTTATCTCAGGCATTGTGCGAGCAGAGAGAATGCCGAGGTGCATAGCAAACGAGTTAAATCCATATTGCCCCAATATGGCAACGTATGCTTATTGCAAATAACAGATAAGCAATTTGAGAGGATGCAGAATTACTATGGCACAAAAGAAATTCCGCAACCGAAACCAAGTGCGCAACTAGAATTGTTCTAATTTTTCGCATTGTGAATTTGTGAAACTAAACCCCGTCTCCCTCGTAGGAGGCGGGATTTTAAGCCTATTGAGGTTGAGATTCCTCTCGCTCAATATACACAATTTACATTTGAAAGCAATTCACAACGATCTGCCAGTGATTACAGAACTTTTGGGAGTTGAGATTCCTCTCGCTCAATATACACAATTTACATTTGAAAGCAATTCACAACTGTGGGAGCAATATTATTATTTGTGAAGTGTTGAGATTCCTCTCGCTCAATATACACAATTTACATTTGAAAGCAATTCACAACCACTGGCTTAGAAGTATTTAACTTCAATTTGTTGAGATTCCTCTCGCTCAATATACACAATTTACATTTGAAAGCAATTCACAACAATTCTACTTTGCATTTGATTTGACACGCTGTTGAGATTCCTCTCGCTCAATATACACAATTTACATTTGAAAGCAATTCACAACAGTCCTAGTTAGCTTTTCAAAATACCGTACGTTGAGATTCCTCTCGCTCAATATACACAATTTACATTTGAAAGCAATTCACAACCCCGAGACGGACGAGTCAGAAGATCGCACCTGTTGAGATTCCTCTCGCTCAATATACACAATTTACATTTGAAAGCAATTCACAACCCTACCGGGTTATTTGCCTTTTTGGCATTGTTGAGATTCCTCTCGCTCAATATACACAATTTACATTTGAAAGCAATTCACAACCATATACCATAGCGGCAACCATTACTGCCTGTTGAGATTCCTCTCGCTCAATATACACAATTTACATTTGAAAGCAATTCACAACATAAAAACTATCAACCCTGAGCTTCTTACTGTTGAGATTCCTCTCGCTCAATATACACAATTTACATTTGAAAGCAATTCACAACACCAGAACCTTACACGTATTAGCACAATGGTTGAGATTCCTCTCGCTCAATATACACAATTTACATTTGAAAGCAATTCACAACGAAAGCGGGGTGTTAGTGTTTGATGTCGAAAGTTGAGATTCCTCTCGCTCAATATACACAATTTACATTTGAAAGCAATTCACAACATTCAGGTAGAGGAATAGCAAGCGCAGAGCGTTGAGATTCCTCTCGCTCAATATACACAATTTACATTTGAAAGCAATTCACAACTCCTTTAGCCTTTCTACGTGCTATTCTTTTGTTGAGATTCCTCTCGCTCAATATACACAATTTACATTTGAAAGCAATTCACAACCACCTACCCCATCTTCAGACGTGTTGTAATGTTGAGATTCCTCTCGCTCAATATACACAATTTACATTTGAAAGCAATTCACAACGAACGATAGGGAGAAAAAAAAGATCATTTTGTTGAGATTCCTCTCGCTCAATATACACAATTTACATTTGAAAGCAATTCACAACAGTGGCTTCATTTATAACTGAAAATATAAGTTGAGATTCCTCTCGCTCAATATACACAATTTACATTTGAAAGCAATTCACAACAGGGGTTCTTTCATACAAGATTCAATCAACGTTGAGATTCCTCTCGCTCAATATACACAATTTACATTTGAAAGCAATTCACAACCGAGCTGTTTAAATTCTATTGTCAAAAAAAGTTGAGATTCCTCTCGCTCAATATACACAATTTACATTTGAAAGCAATTCACAACTACTAATCCAAAAAGAGAAGTAATTTTTTCGTTGAGATTCCTCTCGCTCAATATACACAATTTACATTTGAAAGCAATTCACAACTAGTAGACACTGGCACTGCACCGCTTCGTTGTTGAGATTCCTCTCGCTCAATATACACAATTTACATTTGAAAGCAATTCACAACTGCAAACTGAAATTGAAGAATTAAAAGAAAGTTGAGATTCCTCTCGCTCAATATACACAATTTACATTTGAAAGCAATTCACAACTAAGTAGTGTCACACGGAATGTGCAACAATGTTGAGATTCCTCTCGCTCAATATACACAATTTACATTTGAAAGCAATTCACAACCATGAAGAGCTATCACCTCAGCCTCGCTCAGTTGAGATTCCTCTCGCTCAATATACACAATTTACATTTGAAAGCAATTCACAACAATCCACTCCTTATCTTGCGCATGCCTATGTTGAGATTCCTCTCGCTCAATATACACAATTTACATTTGAAAGCAATTCACAACGTATACGGTATTATTGAAAAGCCAGAAATAGTTGAGATTCCTCTCGCTCAATATACACAATTTACATTTGAAAGCAATTCACAACGTACAAGGAGTATGACAACACACAAAAAGAGTTGAGATTCCTCTCGCTCAATATACACAATTTACATTTGAAAGCAATTCACAACTTTGCAGAGCTATTGGTTACACCAACACAAGTTGAGATTCCTCTCGCTCAATATACACAATTTACATTTGAAAGCAATTCACAACGAGAAATTATTCAAAATATTAATCACTATGTTGAGATTCCTCTCGCTCAATATACACAATTTACATTTGAAAGCAATTCACAACCCACATGCTGTCCAAAAACGCTTTTGCGGCGTTGAGATTCCTCTCGCTCAATATACACAATTTACATTTGAAAGCAATTCACAACGAATAGTGTTTCAAGAACTCTTTCGGCTAGGTTGAGATTCCTCTCGCTCAATATACACAATTTACATTTGAAAGCAATTCACAACTATACCGGCCACTCCATATATGAGTATTGAGTTGAGATTCCTCTCGCTCAATATACACAATTTACATTTGAAAGCAATTCACAACGCTATTTGTGTTGCGCCCTCCAATTTAGCAGTTGAGATTCCTCTCGCTCAATATACACAATTTACATTTGAAAGCAATTCACAACGTGAAGACAAAGCACTTGTAAGTAAAGTTAGTTGAGATTCCTCTCGCTCAATATACACAATTTACATTTGAAAGCAATTCACAACCGTTAACACCGTGTCGCCTCTCAGTTCCAAGTTGAGATTCCTCTCGCTCAATATACACAATTTACATTTGAAAGCAATTCACAACGTACATTCAATAAACTAATATATATAGGTAGTTGAGATTCCTCTCGCTCAATATACACAATTTACATTTGAAAGCAATTCACAACCACGATTCAATTGACCCAGCCCGTGACTGCGTTGAGATTCCTCTCGCTCAATATACACAATTTACATTTGAAAGCAATTCACAACCGTCTGCGACTAGTTGATCCCAAATTCCCGGTTGAGATTCCTCTCGCTCAATATACACAATTTACATTTGAAAGCAATTCACAACTATGTTAATATATTTATCTGTGTCATTTGTGTTGAGATTCCTCTCGCTCAATATACACAATTTACATTTGAAAGCAATTCACAACGAACCAATAGAGTACAAAAAACAACAGGAAGTTGAGATTCCTCTCGCTCAATATACACAATTTACATTTGAAAGCAATTCACAACTCTTTGGTCGCTTCCAACAACAGATCATGAGTTGAGATTCCTCTCGCTCAATATACACAATTTACATTTGAAAGCAATTCACAACACTGGATTAGATAGGGCGACAAATTTCTATGTTGAGATTCCTCTCGCTCAATATACACAATTTACATTTGAAAGCAATTCACAACACAGCTTGTACTTTACAATATCTTCCACTAGTTGAGATTCCTCTCGCTCAATATACACAATTTACATTTGAAAGCAATTCACAACACAAACATGAACGATGGTTGGCGGTTGGTAGTTGAGATTCCTCTCGCTCAATATACACAATTTACATTTGAAAGCAATTCACAACTCAGACCTGCTTTATTACTTCAACAAGATAGTTGAGATTCCTCTCGCTCAATATACACAATTTACATTTGAAAGCAATTCACAACGAAAGCGGAGTGTTGGTATTTGATGTTGAGTTGAGATTCCTCTCGCTCAATATACACAATTTACATTTGAAAGCAATTCACAACCCCGATAACACAGAAGGGAGTTATGTAAAAGTTGAGATTCCTCTCGCTCAATATACACAATTTACATTTGAAAGCAATTCACAACTAACCATTGAGCGAATAATAAGGCTACATCGTTGAGATTCCTCTCGCTCAATATACACAATTTACATTTGAAAGCAATTCACAACGAACCTTGGGTTTCTAATTGCTTTACTCAGTTGAGATTCCTCTCGCTCAATATACACAATTTACATTTGAAAGCAATTCACAACATGAGTAAGGTTCATTTTGGGATTGAGTGTGTTGAGATTCCTCTCGCTCAATATACACAATTTACATTTGAAAGCAATTCACAACCCCCCCCCCGCTTTGTTTTTTTCCCTATCGGTTGAGATTCCTCTCGCTCAATATACACAATTTACATTTGAAAGCAATTCACAACTGGCAAGTGGGAGACGATGGTGTTGAATTTGTTGAGATTCCTCTCGCTCAATATACACAATTTACATTTGAAAGCAATTCACAACCCTATTAATGATTATGCCAAAGAACTCCATGTTGAGATTCCTCTCGCTCAATATACACAATTTACATTTGAAAGCAATTCACAACACCTTTCGCCTTACGACGCGCTCTACGTCGGTTGAGATTCCTCTCGCTCAATATACACAATTTACATTTGAAAGCAATTCACAACCCACAACACTGGCAAGCGAATTTATTACCCGTTGAGATTCCTCTCGCTCAATATACACAATTTACATTTGAAAGCAATTCACAACAAACTTGGTTAGATAGCAGTCCAACGGCTCGTTGAGATTCCTCTCGCTCAATATACACAATTTACATTTGAAAGCAATTCACAACATAAACGAGCAGCGTCCGATGGTCTGCACCGTTGAGATTCCTCTCGCTCAATATACACAATTTACATTTGAAAGCAATTCACAACACCCCCATGCAACAAAGATAATGTTTGAGTGTTGAGATTCCTCTCGCTCAATATACACAATTTACATTTGAAAGCAATTCACAACTATATTCGTTTCTCTAAAAAAAACTTCTTTGTTGAGATTCCTCTCGCTCAATATACACAATTTACATTTGAAAGCAATTCACAACCTGTTCAAGGAGGGATCTTCCAGTGAAGAGTTGAGATTCCTCTCGCTCAATATACACAATTTACATTTGAAAGCAATTCACAACTTTCGGATCAGGTTGGTTTTTTTCTGCTAGTTGAGATTCCTCTCGCTCAATATACACAATTTACATTTGAAAGCAATTCACAACTAGGTATTGAAAATAGAGAAGTAGAAAACCGTTGAGATTCCTCTCGCTCAATATACACAATTTACATTTGAAAGCAATTCACAACTGAAAGCATGATACACAGCAACTACTGCAAGTTGAGATTCCTCTCGCTCAATATACACAATTTACATTTGAAAGCAATTCACAACAACGGCTGCCTTGACCTTTAGTATCACCGTGTTGAGATTCCTCTCGCTCAATATACACAATTTACATTTGAAAGCAATTCACAACTGCCTTCTTTTTTTACTATAAATCCCATTTGTTGAGATTCCTCTCGCTCAATATACACAATTTACATTTGAAAGCAATTCACAACTTATTCTTGACGAGGCTAAACGTGCTGGTGGTTGAGATTCCTCTCGCTCAATATACACAATTTACATTTGAAAGCAATTCACAACTCAGGTAGTTGAGTTTCATTTTTTTCGCATGTTGAGATTCCTCTCGCTCAATATACACAATTTACATTTGAAAGCAATTCACAACCTTGAAATGCTGAGCAAAAACTTTTCCCAGTTGAGATTCCTCTCGCTCAATATACACAATTTACATTTGAAAGCAATTCACAACAAATCTAGCGTTTTGCCCTGCTTATCAATTGTTGAGATTCCTCTCGCTCAATATACACAATTTACATTTGAAAGCAATTCACAACTCTAGCCTCTTTTTGCATCATTTTGTTATAGTTGAGATTCCTCTCGCTCAATATACACAATTTACATTTGAAAGCAATTCACAACCCTTTATCGAACAAGTGTTTTTAGTTGCCGGTTGAGATTCCTCTCGCTCAATATACACAATTTACATTTGAAAGCAATTCACAACGAGAGATATCGTTGGAATCGACATTTTATCGTTGAGATTCCTCTCGCTCAATATACACAATTTACATTTGAAAGCAATTCACAACGACTACTATTGACATATCAGGGAATGAATTGTTGAGATTCCTCTCGCTCAATATACACAATTTACATTTGAAAGCAATTCACAACCCTGTTAATAAGCAATGTCTTGCTTTAATTGTTGAGATTCCTCTCGCTCAATATACACAATTTACATTTGAAAGCAATTCACAACAGGCGCACCATCCACCAAAGCACGCACCGCGTTGAGATTCCTCTCGCTCAATATACACAATTTACATTTGAAAGCAATTCACAACCTGCCCTTAGCTTGAACATCGTCAATTTGAAGTTGAGATTCCTCTCGCTCAATATACACAATTTACATTTGAAAGCAATTCACAACTGAATTTGTTTTTGTTTAAAAGCAAAAACTGTTGAGATTCCTCTCGCTCAATATACACAATTTACATTTGAAAGCAATTCACAACATATGGCAGGTAGAGGTATCGCAAGCCAAGGTTGAGATTCCTCTCGCTCAATATACACAATTTACATTTGAAAGCAATTCACAACCATACCATCAAATTGACGATAAGTGAGCTAGTTGAGATTCCTCTCGCTCAATATACACAATTTACATTTGAAAGCAATTCACAACGCTCAGCCTTCGGTATGCCTCCGCTCAAGTGTTGAGATTCCTCTCGCTCAATATACACAATTTACATTTGAAAGCAATTCACAACATAAAATCCTGTGTTTGATGGTAGTTACCCGTTGAGATTCCTCTCGCTCAATATACACAATTTACATTTGAAAGCAATTCACAACCAGAAGAAGTATTAAGATTGAAGCAAATTAGTTGAGATTCCTCTCGCTCAATATACACAATTTACATTTGAAAGCAATTCACAACAGTTGTCAATTGATGTAACTAATGATTCAAGTTGAGATTCCTCTCGCTCAATATACACAATTTACATTTGAAAGCAATTCACAACGGGGCTATGATACATTCAAGTGAAGAATATGTTGAGATTCCTCTCGCTCAATATACACAATTTACATTTGAAAGCAATTCACAACCTAGCATGTGGTAATTTAATCTGTTCCAACGTTGAGATTCCTCTCGCTCAATATACACAATTTACATTTGAAAGCAATTCACAACGAAAGTGGCGTGTTGGTGTTTGACGTCGAAGTTGAGATTCCTCTCGCTCAATATACACAATTTACATTTGAAAGCAATTCACAACCTCTTTTATATATTGATTAAGTTGTGCTTGGTTGAGATTCCTCTCGCTCAATATACACAATTTACATTTGAAAGCAATTCACAACTTCTAGCTCTCCTTGCCTTTCGTCTTGCTCGTTGAGATTCCTCTCGCTCAATATACACAATTTACATTTGAAAGCAATTCACAACATCGAAGATATCATATATCACAGGGTGAAAGTTGAGATTCCTCTCGCTCAATATACACAATTTACATTTGAAAGCAATTCACAACGGGGTGGACTCCTGTATTCCACTCATCCCTGTTGAGATTCCTCTCGCTCAATATACACAATTTACATTTGAAAGCAATTCACAACGGTGAAGATGCTATCACGATGGAGGTATCGGTTGAGATTCCTCTCGCTCAATATACACAATTTACATTTGAAAGCAATTCACAACAGTGAAGCCGAAGTAATCGCGCTTCATGGAGTTGAGATTCCTCTCGCTCAATATACACAATTTACATTTGAAAGCAATTCACAACAGGCGCAAAATTCACGGCTTCAAAATTTTAGTTGAGATTCCTCTCGCTCAATATACACAATTTACATTTGAAAGCAATTCACAACTGGCCTGATATCACGGGAGACTGCACGTGAGTTGAGATTCCTCTCGCTCAATATACACAATTTACATTTGAAAGCAATTCACAACAAAAGGCATTTACTCAATTCATTTATTGCGTTGAGATTCCTCTCGCTCAATATACACAATTTACATTTGAAAGCAATTCACAACCGACTGGTCTTTCACCTATTGAAAATAAAGTTGAGATTCCTCTCGCTCAATATACACAATTTACATTTGAAAGCAATTCACAACAATAGACCATATTGTGTGCAGTAGATGTAAGTTGAGATTCCTCTCGCTCAATATACACAATTTACATTTGAAAGCAATTCACAACCATCTAAGTGAGAAAGGGTTAACCCTCTACGTTGAGATTCCTCTCGCTCAATATACACAATTTACATTTGAAAGCAATTCACAACAGAAGTGCTATTGCTGAAAAGATTGTCAATGTTGAGATTCCTCTCGCTCAATATACACAATTTACATTTGAAAGCAATTCACAACATCGAAGATATCATATATCACAGGGTGAAAGTTGAGATTCCTCTCGCTCAATATACACAATTTACATTTGAAAGCAATTCACAACGGGGTGGACTCCTGTATTCCACTCATCCCTGTTGAGATTCCTCTCGCTCAATATACACAATTTACATTTGAAAGCAATTCACAACGGTGAAGATGCTATCACGATGGAGGTATCGGTTGAGATTCCTCTCGCTCAATATACACAATTTACATTTGAAAGCAATTCACAACAGTGAAGCCGAAGTAATCGCGCTTCATGGAGTTGAGATTCCTCTCGCTCAATATACACAATTTACATTTGAAAGCAATTCACAACAGGCGCAAAATTCACGGCTTCAAAATTTTAGTTGAGATTCCTCTCGCTCAATATACACAATTTACATTTGAAAGCAATTCACAACTGGCCTGATATCACGGGAGACTGCACGTGAGTTGAGATTCCTCTCGCTCAATATACACAATTTACATTTGAAAGCAATTCACAACAAAAGGCATTTACTCAATTCATTTATTGCGTTGAGATTCCTCTCGCTCAATATACACAATTTACATTTGAAAGCAATTCACAACCGACTGGTCTTTCACCTATTGAAAATAAAGTTGAGATTCCTCTCGCTCAATATACACAATTTACATTTGAAAGCAATTCACAACTGTCGAAAATTCCAGACACACAAGATCGCGTTGAGATTCCTCTCGCTCAATATACACAATTTACATTTGAAAGCAATTCACAACTATTATAATTAGTAAATCCATGAAGCGCGAGTTGAGATTCCTCTCGCTCAATATACACAATTTACATTTGAAAGCAATTCACAACAAATTGCGAATCATCTTATTTCTTTGTGCGTTGAGATTCCTCTCGCTCAATATACACAATTTACATTTGAAAGCAATTCACAACACCTGCAGCGTTTGCTTTTGTGGATGCTTTTCTTCTGGCAGGTCATTTTCTTTGATCGGCTCAAATTGGATAGTGTCTTTGTGTCTACTAACGAAAAATATCCTGTTGCTGTCCCAAACGTTGAGCAACGAAAAATCATTATAGTAGCGATCTGCTACTATCACGCTATTGGCTAAGAATGGGATATTATAAGCTCCCTTATTGTCAGCGGTTTTGCCATCAGTGACATTAACATAGGCAGGTAGGTTGCCATCGTAGTCCAATAGGATATGCTTTTTCACAGCTCCCTTATGTGTTTTGTATTTGGTCCAGTCAAAACAGACTCAGACATAGACTGACCGTCGTTAAGTCCAGCATGAATAGCTTGGATGTAATCTTGAAGTTGGACTGACGAAACCCTGCCAAATAGTGTCAACTAGTTTTGAACCAGATAGTAGCAGTCTTTAAACAGTGTCTAAGCTCGGTGTTTGTTGTGATAACTTACAGTGGATTTAGAGGGTGCGCTAACTATGCCTAAATGGCTAGCTATGCCTAAATGATTGAGAGTACCTCTCGCCGATCGAAGACCGTTGCTAATATCACCAACAGACTGACTCTTTGAAAACTGACAGAACAACATAGACACCAAGTGGGTCCAACTACTGTAGCCTTTCTGGTGCTTATCCGTGTCCTTTTCTGCTACTAATTTTCTAAAAGAGTATACGCTCAATCTTGGAGATGATTTGAGAAAACAAGGTTAATTTTGACATGCAGGGAGGAGTCATTGTAATCCAACTCAAAGGTATTTGAGATACAGAGTGCTTCCCTGCTAGTTTATTAGTCGTTTAGGACGCTATTGGTTTTAAACACGAACTAATTCACCAAACTATTAAGGGCATCTCTAAAAACTGGATATTCTCCCGATTTATTTTTATGACCTATTTTTTTTAAGATGACCTATTTTGCTCTTTTTTAGTTCATTTTTTATTCACCTGATTATCAGTTACTTATGAATTTATTCATTGCCTATCGAACGCACGTTCCCTCATAATGAAGCGGTCAATTGAATTTTTCTGAACATATTATAAGTCAGATTCATCAGACCAATGACCGTATCGGCTCTTGATTTCCCTACTTTTTTGTAGTACATGCTTCCCATACTGTTTTCCATGAAACCAAAAACATGCTCCACTCTTACGCGTACTTTTGATTTTCTTGTATTACTTTCCTTTTGTGTATCGGTCAACGGCTTGTTTTTGTAGCCCTTCTCATGTATTTGATCTTTAATTTGATGTTTTTCGAGTATTTCTTGCTGGTCTGCATAAGCACTGTCGGCATACAATTCCTGTTCTTTGTCTTGTTTTTTGTCCAACAGGGCATCAAGAGCCTGTGAATCATGTACCGCTGCATCGGTAATTTCATAGCGTTCTATCAATTTGCTACCTGCATCAACCTTGGCGTGATTTTTATACCCATAATAATTCTGATTATTT
Organism: Ekhidna sp.; assembly: GCA_965261215.1. Taxonomy (GTDB): domain Bacteria; phylum Bacteroidota; class Bacteroidia; order Cytophagales; family Cyclobacteriaceae; genus Ekhidna. The sequence continues at coordinate 3,128,081 of CBDHDT010000193.1, read as the reverse complement.
TTCTTTGTCCAACGTGCATCAATGTCCTTTTGACGCTTTTTATTGGGTTCATCTGTCCATAGACTTTCTCCCTTACCCTCTTTTATTTGTTGGTTTTTCTCCCTGCTGTTGCGTTGGCGTGGGGCTTCTACAAAAGAGGCATCTATTATTTTGCCTTCATTGACCATAAGCCCTAATTTTTCCAATTGACTCTGAAATAGCTCGAAAAGGGATTTTACTAAATTCAAGTCGGTCAGACGTTCACTAAACAACCATATCGTGTTGCTATCTGGTATGTCATCTGCAATGGAGAGGTTGAGAAATCTCATAAAACTCATCCTGTCATTGATTTGATATTCTGCTTGATCATCAGAGAGGTTATAATATCGCTGAAGAATCAATATCTTGAACATTAACACATAATCATATGGGGGACGTCCTCCCTTTCCTTGTGACTCTTTGATCAGGTGCTTTTCCAGTAAAGAACGGAAAATTTCAAAATCAATTCCACCGTTTAATCGTTGCAGGGGATCTCCCAACTGGCTCAGTTTGGACAAACGAATGTCTTGATCAAAAAAACCGTAATCTCTGTGACGTTTAAACTGTTTCATTTCCAGGTCTAACTCTTTTAGCTCAAAAAACATACTAATACAGCTGTTTTAGTTTTTAGAGATGCCCTTAATAAATCAACTTGGATAGTGCTGATAACAAACGATCTTCTATTGCAACGGTCTTGTATCACACTCTTGGGAGCGCGACTTGAATGAAAACCACAATGGCTTGCTCAGGCAATTTTTCCCAAAGAAAATGCCATTGCATAAAGTCACCGAAAAAGAACTGTTCAAAGCCACTGATTTAATGAATAACCGACCTAGAAAATGCTTGGGGTATAAACCCCCCTAGCAGGTACTTTTCCCACATACTGGGAATGGAGCGTAATATAAGCCCGAGTGTTACACTTATGGGTTGAATTCGCCTCTTACTATCCGCTTTGAAAAGCAACTAGACGAATCATAAATTCATGACTTGCTTATTGGCGGTGGTGACTACTAAAACTAGCTATGCCGTCAAAATATAAACCTCAGCCTCATTCATCTCAAATTTGTACTCATTATTCAGGATATTCAGAAGTTTTGTAACCTGAATGTCTTTATCATAATATAGTTCCGCCAGCTTTCTTCCATTTTTCTGATACTTATGGAGAAGTGTTGCATTTCCCAGAAAAACTTTGAGTTTCCTAACGAAACTTTTTGGAGATGTAGGATCATGATAAAACCCACATTTATTTCTTGTGATCACATTTTTTAGCCAGCCTTCAAAATTGACAATCGTCAATTTTCCTGCTGCCAATGAATCAAAAAATTTGTTTGGACTTCCAGTGTTGAGGACCTCTATGTCCTTGAATGAAACGTAAACAGCATCACTCTCATTTAGTAGCGTTTTTATTCCTGCTTTACTCACGGGATCGAAGAATTTTACGTTCCAAAGTTTTCTATACCGATGTTTTAGTCGCTTCACTTCAGAACCATAGCCCACAATATTGAAACGAACTGGAAGTTTTTGTTGCTTTGATTCATTGGCAGCCTCCAGTAAAAATTCCAAGTGATTTGCTTTTCCAATAGCACCACAATAGGTGATCTGAAAATTATTGCGATTGCTGATATCTCCGATTCTTAGATCGGCATCAAAAAACGCACAATCTGCCATGTTTGGGATCACGTGCACTTTTGTAGTTGGCGACGTTTTTTCAATATAATTTCTGATCGCAGGAGACAGGGCAATTGCCTTATCTGCTTGAACGTAAAAGTTCCTTTCCAGTGAATAAAGCCATTTTTTCAACAACCTGTTTTTGATCACCCCCATCTGAATAGGAGCTTCGGGCCAAAGGTCACCTACCTCAAAATAATAAGGGACATTAAATTCTTTTTTGATATACGTTCCGATAAAACCCGTGGTGAGAGGGGTCGTCATGATGTAAGACAAATCAACATTTTTAATCGTCTTTACTTCTTTCTTGGCGAGCCTTACGAACTTCCAGAAGGACCAAATTCTTCTTATAAAACCATACTTGTTATCATAGGAAACTGGTAAGTAATGAACCTGAATCCCGTCAACGTTTTTTATTTCTTTTCTTTTTTCATGCGCTGTAAGCATCACTATTTCATGCCCTGCATCAACAAGCCCTTTGGCCAAGTAGTAAGAGCGAATGGACCCTCCCTCAGCAGGAGTTTTAAAATATTGATGAACGTAAAGAATTTTCACAGCTTAAATATGCATGGAACATTCTCAAAGGACAACTTTTTTTCAAAGAAAATTTCTTCGCAATCTGTCAAGACGGAGAGTAAACAGCGCAACGCATGATGTATCTGACTATCAATTAGACCACAATGTATCACCTATACATCGTCTCTTTTCCGCTGAAGCTATGGCTATGCTTATATTTCTTTGCCTAACGAAAAAAACAATTCAATTTATTTGGATTACAGCATTTATCTTTATCTCTTTGCGGACATACATATTTTTAAAAAATTAAAAAATTAATGAATTTTAAAACTCTATTTTCCCTTGGTGTCATAGCAATGACGCTAGTAGTTCTCTCGTCTTGCAGTAAAGATGATGATCCTGAGCCCACCCTTATAGGCACGTGGCTTTATGAAAGTTTTGATGCTGGAAAGCATACAACAACTCTAGATTCGACATTCAACAACGAACATAAAGGTACTCAGCTTACTTTTAAGAGTGATTCCTTCATTTCTACGGACACAGACGGGTCAGAAGACCGAGCTACTTGGATGTTGGAGAACGACACCCTTACATTTATTTGGATGCGGGAGAACGATACCCCTACATCTACTTAAGATGACTATGATGAGTACAGCGTGGAAGTTCGGGAACTTTCAGCAACTACTTTGAGACTACATGACCCTGAAGGGTGGTCGCTATCAAGTGACGTTAACAGTGGTTATGTACTTATCCCAGTTACTACGACCTATAAGAAACAATAAAATTGTCACCAAGAACGATCAAAGACAGAGAGGAAGGGTAAAACCCAACCCGTGAACTAGCTAGGGGAGCGTGAATCGAAAGAGGTGGAGAAACACGTTCCCCCAGTGTTTATGCCAACGGAAGCATGGAGCAGGTGTGAACGAGAGTAGCAAGATGGGAGATCAAAAATATCACCATTCAAGCACCAACAGACTCAATGCTACCGTTTGCAACGGTTTTGATTTTTAGTTGCACCGAGTAAATTTCCTACATCGGAGGTGTACTACCAATGATAAAGGGTAGCTCTGTTGACTGCCTTTTTCCGCGCGTTCGGTGTCAGTCCCGCACTAAAATGCTCATGTATCACTAACCAAAAGCCTTGATGATCTCAATAAACTCCCTTGACTTTAAGCTGGCACCCCCTATCAGGCCACCATCTACATCTGGTTGAGAAAAAATGTCTTTGGCATTGCTCGGTTTTATGCTTCCTCCGTATAAGATAGAAAGCTGCTCAGCCACTTCTGTGGAATATCGACTTGCAAGGAGCGCGCGTATAAATGCGTGCATTTCCTGGACCTGCTCTGCACTTGCAGTCATGCCAGTACCTATTGCCCAAACTGGTTCGTATGCGATTACTGTTTTTAATAGTTCAGCTTCTGGCAAATGAAATAACGCATGCTGTATTTGCTCCTCCACTACGGCTTCATGTGTGTTTGAGTCCCTGGGCTCTTGTTTTTCTCCACAGCAAAAAATAGGAAGTATACCGTTAGCCAGCACTTGGGTAATTTTTTTTGCCAATAGGCTATCACATTCATTGAAGTACGCTCTCCTCTCACTATGACCAATGACTACATACGACACATCACACGATCTGAGCATACTCGCTGAAATTTCTCCCGTATAGGCACCACTTTCATTTTGATGACAATTTTGTGCCCCGACATGGATGTTTTTACTAGTGCCAACAAGACTTTGAACACGGGCTATGTGAATAAATGGAGGGATCAGAATGACTTCAGCATTGTTTTGTATTTCTGTTTCCACCGTATGAATGATCTCTGAGGCAAGTTTTTCCCCTTCCGCCAGGGTACAGTTCATTTTCCAGTTTCCAGCAACTAGTTGTTTTCTCATATAAGTTTTTCCTTCAAATATTTAGCAGTGTGGTTATTCTGTAATTTAATCATGTCCTCGGGGGTGCCTTCAAAGCACACCTGTCCTCCTTCATCACCCCCCTCTGGACCGAGGTCAATGATCCAGTCTGCGTTTTTTATTATTTCTGTGTTATGCTCAATAATTAAGACAGAGTGACCAGCATCCATGAGTGCGTTAAGCGCATCAAGTAATTTCTGGATGTCATGGAAGTGAAGTCCTGTGGTGGGCTCATCAAAAATGAAAAGCACATGCTCTGTATTGCTCGTTCTATGTCCTTTTCCCAAGAAGGAAGCAAGTTTTACTCTCTGAGCTTCTCCCCCGCTTAAGGAATTTGAACTTTGCCCCAGCTTAATGTAACCTAACCCCACCTCATACAATGGCTGAATTTTATTGATAATCGCTGTTTTTTCTTCAAAAAACTCAAGTGCTTCCTGAACCGAAAGATTGAGGACCTCTGAAATGTTTTTTCCTTTATATTTGACTTCAAGCACCTCTTTCGTAAACCTTTTCCCGCCACAGTTTTCGCAGGTAAGGTAGAGATCAGCCATGAATTGCATTTCTATCTTTACTGTCCCTTCTCCCTCACATACCTCACACCGACCTCCATCGACATTGAAAGAAAAATGAGCAGGCTTGAAATTGTTATGTTTCGAAATAGTCTGTTCTGAAAACAACTGCCGAATGGCATCGTATGCCTTTACATACGTGACAGGATTGGATCGTGAACTTTTGCCTATGGGGTTCTGATCTACAAATTCAATCCTGGTAATCTTTTTATAATGTCCAGTGAGGTTATCAAATTTGCCAGTGGCTTCGCCAGCTACCCCCAACAGTTTTCCAATGGCAGGATTGACAATTTTTTTGACGAGTGTGGACTTACCAGAGCCGCTCACACCTGTAATAACCGTCAGGACTCCTAGAGGTATTTCCACATCAATATTCTTCAGGTTATTTTCTCTCGCTTTTTCTATCTTGATTGATTGTCTCCATGTACGTCTTCTTTTTGGTACTGGAATCACTTCTGCCCCTTGAAGGTATTTTGATGTATAAGATTCCATGTCCCCTTTCATCTCATTCACTTTACCCTGGAAGACCAGCTCGCCTCCATAAATCCCTGCATCAGGACCGATATCAATGATTTGATCCGCTGCTTCCATTACTCTTTCCTCATGTTCCACCACAATAACAGAATTTCCAATATCTCTCAAAGCTTTCAACACCTCGATCAAGCGATCTGTATCTCTTGGATGCAGGCCTATGCTGGGTTCATCCAGGATATACATAGAACCTACCAGTGCACTTCCTAGTGAGGTTGCCAGCTTGATTCGCTGGAATTCACCCCCCGAAAGAGTATTTGTGAGTCTATTCAAAGTGAGATAGCCTAACCCGACGTTATCTAAGTAAGAGAGTCGGTTCTTAATTTCATTCAAGACTCTTTTAGCTACTTTCTCATCATGGGAGGGTAGTTTGATCGAATTAAAAAATGGGAGTAGCCTGTTGACGGGCATCAGCACCAAGTCAGTGATGGAATAGCCCGCAACCTTGACATACGAGGCATCTTTCCTGAGTTTTGTCCCCCTACAGTCTGGACAGATGGTTTTACCTTTATATCTGGAAAGCATCACTCGATACTGAATCTTGTGGAGTTTCGATTCCAAGAATGAAAAAAAAGCATGAATACCTTTGAAATCCGCTTTCCCGGACCAGAGCAGTTTATACTCTTCCTCGGTCAACACTGCAATGGGTCTATGAATTGGGAAATCAAACTTGATCCTGTCTTTTATAAGTGGTTCGACCCATTTTTTCGTTGTTTCGCCTTTCCACGGTGCTATTGCCCCTTCATAAACAGACAAGTTTCGGTCTGGGATGACTAAGTCTGAGTCTATCCCCAAGATTCTACCAAATCCTTCACACCTCCTGCAAGCACCATAGGGATTATTGAAGCTAAAGAAGTTGACGCTAGGCTCTTCAAAAAGCATGTCGTCTAATTCAAATCGGTCTGAAAAACTTTTTTTCTTTTGGTCAACAATGGAAATACAGCAACCACCTTCTCCTTCAAAGAAGGCAGTTTGAACGGAATCTGCCAATCGGAATTGAGTAGCTTCATCCTTGTGAACAACTGCACGATCAATTAAAATCTCATAATCCCCTGTAGGAGCTTTTTCTTTCAGTATATCCTCTATATAGGAAATTTCTTTAGCAAGGACGACCCTTGTATATCCTTTACTCAAAAGCATTTTCAACTCTTTTTCCAGCGGTCTGTTTTCTTTGAGCTGTAAAGGAGTGGTGATTGTGAGCTTGGTTCCTTCATCATGGGCAAGGATATAATCCACCACATCAGTGACTGTATCTTTTTTTACCTGCTTGCCAGAGACAGGGGACTCGGTTTTGCCTATTCTGGCAAATAAGAGTTTCAAATAGTCATATATTTCTGTCGTAGTTCCTATCGTTGACCTTGGATTTCGTGCGCTTACCCTTTGCTCAATGGCAATAGCTGGAGCAACCCCTTTGATGTAGTCAACCTCTGGTTTCTCCATTCTCCCCAGAAACTGCCTCGCATAGGAACTCAGACTTTCCACATACTTTCGCTGTCCTTCAGCAAATAAGGTATCAAATGCCAGTGAGGATTTGCCAGAGCCAGATAGCCCAGTGATTACTATCAGCTCATTTCTAGGTATAGCAACATCAAGGTTTTTAAGGTTATTTACTCGTGCCCCTTTTATGATAATAAACTTTTTCGGATCTAACTCGTCGATTTTTTCAACCATTTTTAGGGGTATTGCTACCTAGAGAACACTTAAGACAATAATCTGCTTCGGATATTAGCAAAAATAAGTATCTTGCTTTTCCAAAGTGTTGAAATTTTGTATTCTTGTATGTTGAATTCTGAAACCCTTAACCCCTACAATATGGTATAAACCTCTACGTTAACAGACAGGAGATTTACATGAATAAGACAAGTTTGAATGACAGCCAGTTACTGTCGCTCTATATCGGAGGAAATGAAGATGCCTTTGAGGAACTCCTTAATAGGAGAAAGGGCAGGATTTTTACCGCTATTTATTTGATAGTAAAGGACAGGTACACTGCAGAGGATATCATGCAGGAGGTTTTTATCAAAGCAATTCGTACCATCAAATCCGGACACTATAAGGAGGAGGGAAAGTTTTTGCCTTGGATTCTTCGCATCGCACACAATTTGTCCATTGATCATTTCAGACGAGGGAAACGCTACCCGACTATTGTGATGGAGGACGGTAGCAGTGTACTCAACACGCTTGAGTTTTCCGAGACTTCAGTTGAAGATGAACATATAAAACAGGATACCTATAACTCCCTGAAGGGGTACATCAAAGGGCTTCCAGATGCTCAAAGAGAAGTGCTCGTAATGAGACACTACATGAACATGAGTTTTCAGGAAATCGCGGATGCAACGGATGTGAGCATCAATACCGCTTTAGGCAGGATGAGGTATGCTTTAGTTAACCTGAGAAAAAAGTTTGAACAGAATCAAAATGCCTATGACAAAAACCTGTACAGAAAATGACCTTGTAAGATTTCTTTATAATGAAGTAAATGAAGATGAGCGTTCGGAAATTAAGGAATCGCTACTGACAAACATTCAACTCCAGGATAAGATCGGTGAGTTTAAAAGAGTTATGGAATCGTTGGACACTTTTGTGATGACGGTGCCACCAGAAGCGATTGCTAGAATTCTTTGTGCTTCCAAAAATCTTCAGTCTGTCTGATCTCAGGCATGACTAAAAAGGAGAAGTTTGAAGCGTTTGTAGCATACTTTTCAGAGTCTTACCCGCGACCGGAGACGGAACTCCGCTACTCGAATCCATTTGAGCTACTGGTTGCAGTGGTATTGAGTGCTCAATGTACCGATAAGAGGATCAATAAAGTTACGCCTGCGCTATTCAGGGATTTTCCAACACCTGAACATATGATGGCTTCGCATTTTGACGAGTTATTTCCTTACATCAGAAGTGTGTCCTATCCGAATAATAAGACAAAACATTTGTTGGCTTTGAGTAAGAAGCTCGTTGAAGATTATGACGCTGAAATACCTGATCAAATTTCAGACCTAATTAAGCTTCAAGGCGTGGGCAGGAAAACAGCCAATGTGATTGTCTCCGTACTTTACAATCAACCGGCGATGGCGGTGGACACGCATGTCTTCAGAGTTTCTAAAAGACTGGGGCTGGTCACTCAAACAGCCAAGACACCATTAGAAGTAGAAAAGCAACTGGTCAGGAATATTCCCGAAGAATTCATTTCAAGGGCTCATCATTGGCTAATCCTCCACGGTAGGTATACATGCCTTGCGCGAAAGCCAGCATGTGATTCATGTGAAATCACACATTTTTGTGATTATTTTGATAAGAACGATCTCAAAAAACTTGATTGAATTGATAAAGTCTTCGAGCTTGAAAGATTCAACCAAGTTTTTTGAGATCGCTCTGGAGACAAATTTATTGCTTTGAAAAGGTATAAGTAATTACTTGGATAGCATCGTCACGGTCATCTATTGACAGAGTTGTTGGTGACAGTTCACGAATTTCGAAGATTTCTTCACCTTCAGTACCTTTATCCAATGTAAGGGTATTGTTCTCAAATATCCAAGTACCTCGGTCTCCGTCCCCGTCTGGGGACGCAAAAATGTAGGTCCCATCGCGCTTAATAGTCCACTGCATACCTTCCAAGAGGTTGTTGAGTGAAGCAGTTTCTACAGCGTCTCCAGCATCAGCACTTTTAAAAAGCCACGTGCCTACAAGAAGATTGGTCTTATCTATAAGAGGAACAGGATCATCCTTACTTATATTTGAATAGGTATAAGTAATTGCTGGGAAAGTATCGCCATCGCTATCTCCTCCGCCTAGGGCATGTACTACCAGAGTAGTTGGTGAAAGTTCCCGAATTTCGAAGCTTTCTGCATCTTCAGTACCTTTATCCAGTATAAGGATATTGTTCTCAAACTTCCAAGTACCTAAATCTAGGTACCCCACAACAAAGTAGGTCCCATCTCTCTTAAAAGCCAGCCGTGAACCTTCTGCATCCAGCTCTTTGATCCACAAAGCACTTGTTGCATCGTCTCCAGCATCAAGACTTTTAAAAAGCCACGTGCCTACAAGATTGGTCTCATCTATAACAGAACTAGGACCATCATCTTTACTGCATGACGAGAACAGCACTAACGTCATTGCAATGAAAATGGTGTTAAGTGAAAATGTGTCCTTGAGATTCATTTCTTTTGCAAAAGTACAAAAACAAATCACGTTTTGCAACGGTCTTATACCATTTTAATTATAAAATTAGTCTAATTATTATTTATATATTTGCTTCATGGGTATGACATCAATCATAGAGATATCGGAGAGTCTTAAAACGCTTAAGGAGTTATATTAATTAAAGTAATATTATAATTAAATCGGTATTAGTCTTATATCAGGGCATCTCCCTTAACTGCCTTTATGCGTTCTTTAGGGAAGTGATTATATCTTTATCAAGATGAGAGTGGCTTTCCTTTTTCCATTGTTGTTCATATCTGCCCTTTCTACGCATTGTGGCAAAGATGAAATTCAATTGCCAAATCAACGATTGCAGGGGGTAGTCGCTGGAGAAGCGTGGACTTCTAAATCTGCCCATGCCTTCATTTTTTCTTCAGACCTTAAGTACCGGGTTAAATTTTTGTCCTCCAAAGAAGCAAGTGAGGATCCTTGTGCGGTTCCATCCCCAGGAAATTCTTTTGTCTCGATGATTATTCCCTTGCAAACAGGCAGTTTTTCTATCCCCCTCCCCAACCCACAGGAGTCTCCAAGATTCCATATTACCTCGAGCGACACGCAGATTGCCACCAGTGGGTTCTTGGAAATTTTTGATGTTGATGGTGCGAGGATTTTTGGATACTTAGAGGCTCAACTAGATGATGAGAATACTGTAGAAGGTTCTTTTGAAGTTCTTATTTGTAACTAGCTTCTATCTGTCCGCAAACTTAGCAGACAGACTCGCCATTTATCGCCATGAATCTCTAGCCTACCGACCCATTGTGCTAGTTATACCATTTTAATTATAAAATTATTCTAATTATTATTTATATATTTGCATCATTGAGAATGCAATCAACTATCGAAGTGCCAGAGAGTCTTGAAACGCTTAAGGAGTTATACAAATTAGACTAATTTTATTATTAAATTGGTATTATCCCAAATTGATCAAAAAATGTCACATATAAATCGTTTCTTTTTTGCTTACATCGCGTTAAAAAAATAGCACCGTAGTTATGGTTGTACTTATATTTTATGCCTAATCCAAACAAAAAGATAATTCAATTTGTTTATGCAATATTGGGATTAATTGTTCCTTATGAAGTTAATATTGGGGGGGGGGTCAAATTGGTATATGTATGCGTCCAATATTTCATCTGTACTATGCTCTGTACTCCAATCAAGCAAAACCTGTAGCCCAAGCGTGCCACTCCCAATACCTCGTGCTGAAGTTTCCGTGAACTACAGCCTTTCATTCTGAGACCAAGAAATGTAAGAAACGACGATATATTTGGTTCATTTTCTTTAGAAACCAGAAGTGATTTATGATTAGAAGATGACAATTTTTCTTTCTTTCATCTAAAAGTCGTTATTTTGCCCCGAATAGCCAAATGCTAATTACTGGATTAAATATATGCTGTTAAGTTTATTTTCGGGTCAGAATGAGAGATTGCTGTTCGGAATTTTTGGAGTTATTATCGTAATCTTCTTGATCGTAGACCTTGGGGTATTCCACAGGAAGCATCAAAAAGTAACCCAAAAAGAAGCACTTTATCAGTCCCTGTTTTGGGTAGTGGTGTCCTGTGCCTATGGAGTGGTGATCTATTTTTATGGAGGAGGTCCCGATGATACTCTCGAATTTTTCTCTGCCTACGTAACTGAAAAAGCCCTTTCCGTTGATAACATTTTTGTGATTCTCCTCATTTTGAGATACTTCAAAGTAAAGGAGGAGTATTACCATAATATCCTGTTTTGGGGCATTTTAGGAGCGATTGTTTTTAGAGGAATATTCATATTTGTCGGGGCACTTTTAATATCGGAATTCCATTGGATATTGTATGTGTTTGGTGTATTTCTGGTCTATTCGGGGATCAAACTTTTTTCAGAGCAAGATGATACGGAGTTAGAGCCAGAAAAAAACCCTGTGTTGAGAGGTGCGAAAAAGATACTCCCGCTTACTACCAAAGATCATGGAGGAAAGTTCTGGTTAAGAGAAAACGGAAAATTGTTATTTACCCCGCTATTTCTGGTCATCGTATTGATAGAATCAACCGATTTAATTTTTGCTGTCGATTCTATTCCAGCCGCTTTTGCAATCACACGAAATGAATTCGTGGTCTACACATCGAATATTTTTGCCGTAATGGGACTTAGAGCTATGTTCTTTTTGTTGGCTAATGTTCTGGATAAATTTTATCTGCTACAAAAAGGACTCTCAGTGGTATTAATTGGTATTGGGACCAAAATGGTAGCAGAAATTATTGGTGTGCACATTCCTGTTCTCTTATCATTTGGGTTCATCACTGGAGCGTTGACCCTTGCAATTGTGTTGTCTTTGATGTTTCCCAAGGACGAGAACCCTGAAAAAGCTAACCCCGTAGAATAATTACTTTAGGCTTTTAATACTTTCCATCACCTTAGCTTCCAAGCTGTCTTTATATGCTTGTAGATTTGTTGCTATCGTTTGATTTGTTGATCCTACTATAGCAGCGGCCAGAATACCTGCATTCTTGGCTCCATTTAAAGCCACAGTAGCAACAGGAACTCCCTCTGGCATTTGCAACATAGAAAGAATAGCGTCCCAACCGTCAAGTGAATTGCTGGATTTAATTGGGACTCCGATAACTGGTAAAGTGGTAAGCGAAGCAACCATGCCTGGCAAATGAGCCGCTCCTCCCGCACCAGCAATTATTGCTTGAAATCCCCTTCCTTTGGCACTTTCTGCATATTCCACCATGCGATGAGGAGTTCTGTGAGCAGAAACGATGGTGAGTTCGAACGCTACTTCTAAGGCATCAAGAATATCTGCCGCTTCCTGCATGACAGGGAGGTCTGATTTACTGCCCATTATGATGCCTATTTTCACTTTACTCATGCTTTTACTTTTAAGGAATCTTTTACTTTCCTAGCCTTCGCTTTTAAATGCGCTACATTGGAGTCGGTAATCGTAACATGACCCATTTTCCTGAAAGGTTTTGTTAGTTTCTTGCCATATAAATGCACATAAACTCCTTTCATAGACATACACTTTTTGAGTCCTTCGTACTTGGCTTTTCCATAGAAATCCTCTTCTCCCAACAGGTTGACCATAGCTGCGGGAGAAGACAGTGCAGTGGAGCCTAAGGGCAGGTCAAGGATGGCTCTCAAATGCTGGTCAAACTGAGAGTTAAGGTTGGCTTCGATGGTGTGGTGTCCAGAATTATGCGTTCTTGGAGCCACTTCATTTACTAAAATCTCACCCTCTCTAGTCAAAAACATTTCTACCGCTAGGAGTCCGACCAAATCAAGTTTTTCGATCACATCAGTAGCTAGGGCGTAGGCTTTTTCCTCAGCACCAGTAGTGATTTGAGCAGGTGCGAATAAAAACTCGACTACGTTTTGTTCGGAGAGGTATGAAAGTTCTACAACCGGGAAGCATGAAGTTTCTCCTGTTTTATTTCTGGCAACTACCACGCTCAACTCCTTTTCGAAATCTATCAAGTTTTCTAAAATGCCCGGCTTATCAAATGCTTTATCAAGATCATTTTTCTCTTTCAAGAGTTGAACGCCTCTGCCATCATAACCTTCTTTTCCAAGTTTATGGACGGCAGGCAACAGATGTGAATTGTTTTTCACATCTTCCGCATTTTCGGTCAGTATGAAATCTGCAGTAGGGATGTTATTGGACTTGTAGAAAGTTTTCTGCTTCCTCTTGTCCTGAATTAATTCAATAACCCGTGGTTGAGGATATACGGTGACTCCCTCTCTCTCCAGCCTCTTTAGGGCAGCCACGCTGACATTTTCTATTTCTATCGTTATGAGGTCGAATTGTTTCCCCCACTCATAAACGGGTGCTTCTTCCGTTAAGCTCCCGACTTCAAAGTTCTCTGCCAAATGAACACAAGGGGCGTTGGGATCAGGATCCAAAATGGAAATACCTAAGTTGTAGTTGATGCCCGCTTGGATCATCATTCGCCCAAGCTGTCCTCCCCCCAGCACCCCTATTTTAATTTGTGTAATGTCTTTTTGACCCATTGCTACAAAGATATACGTTAGCCAAACATGGGTAAAAAAGAAGCGGAGGAGAGAGAGTCTCCAATACAGAAGGAAGCAGACAGGCAGGAGCAAAAAAAGAGAGCATTTTTTTCCTTAAAAAAAAGAAATTAATACTTGCAAAAGTCTCACTCGCTACTTACATTTGCTTCCTTATTCATCCTATAAAATAATAAATTCCTTATGAAAACGAAACTCAACACTAACAAAAAGACAGATTTAGGCGGAATTAACTCCACTATCATGACAAATTATCAGGTATTTTGGGGACTTAAATCCTTAATCTCCTTGGTTACCTTCTTGTTGCTCTCGGCTCTCGCTTATGCACAAAATAGCCCAACAGACCACTTTGTACTGAAAGTAACAACCGCCGAGGGGACTAACGCTAACGACAAGTCCTTTACCTTCTACACGCAGGACACAAATTATGACATAGACTGGGACAATGACGGAACGTTTGAAGCTACAGGAGTTTCTGGAGACCAGTCCCATACCTTCGCCACAGCAGGAGTACACACCATCAGATTTAGAAACCTGAATGATGTATATATCAATCATATGTTCTATAGTAGGAAGGCAGACAGGGCAAAATATACCTCCATAGAACAGTGGGGTACCTCTGTCTGGAATGCAGATATGAGCGGTGCTTTTCGTGGAGCAAGGAACCTGACCATGAAGTCAACCGCAGGTACACCTGACATGCATACAGTGACGAACATGGCTGGGATGTTCAGGGAAGCCACTTCCTTTCACGGCGACATAGGCAGGTGGAACACAGCACAGGTGACGGATATGAGAGATATGTTCAGGGAAGCCACTTCCTTTAACCAAGACATAGGCGGATGGAATACCGCATCTGTGACGAGTATGGAGTTGATGTTCTTTGGTGCCAGTGCCTTTGACCAGAACATAGGCGGGTGGAATACAGCAAAGGTGACGGATATATCTCAGATGTTCTCTAATGCTACTTCCTTTAACCAAGACATAGGCGGGTGGAATACAGCAAAGGTGACGGATATGTCTTGGATGTTCTCTAATGTCACTTCCTTCGACCAGAACATAGGCAGGTGGAATACCATAGCTGTGACGGATATGAGAGGTATGTTCTCTAGAGCCACTTCCTTTAACCAAGATATAGGAAGGTGGAATACAGCAAGAGTGACGGATATGCTTCAGATGTTCAGAGAAGCCACTTCCTTCAACGGCGACATAGGCGGGTGGATTGTAAGAAAGGTGACAGATATGCATGGTATGTTCGATGGTGCCACTGCCTTTAACCAAGACATCAGTGGCTGGGATGTAAGAAAGGTGACGAGTATGTCTTCTATGTTCTCTGGAGCCACTTCCTTTAGCCAAAACCTCGGTCTCTGGTATATCGGAGACGGGGAATTGACGATGAGCAGTATGATTATCGCAGGTGATACAGTGGCAAGCATCACCGCTCAGAATGCTTACCTCGACGCTCACAACCCCGTGTACACGCTTTTGGGAACTGATGCTAATTCCTTTACACTGACGACAGGAAATGTCCTGACCATAAAGGCACCACCTGCTCCCGGAAAATCATCCTATACCATCACCATAGCATCCACAGGTGCGTTTGGAACAAATAACCAGCGAACGGTGACCATCATCCTCAATGAGGCAGGATCAGCAACTAACTTTATCACGACTTGGCACACGACCACAGCAAACGAATCCATCACCATTCCAACAGCAGGTAGAGGCTATAATTACACGGTTCACTGGGGCGATGGTAGTAGCGAGAGCGGACAGACAGGCAATGCTACCCATAGGTATGCCAGCGCAGGTGATTATACCGTCAGCATCGGTGGTGTCTTCCCGAGGATTTACTTCAATAACAGAGGCGACAAAAGAAAAATACGGGAGGTTACGCAGTGGGGAAACATAGCATGGACTTCCATGGAGAAAGCGTTTTACGGGGCGAATAACCTCACGGTTACTGCTACCGATGTACCTGATTTATCGGGAGTGACGGATATGAGCAATATGTTCAGGGGAGCCACTTCCTTTAACGTCGACATAAGCGGGTGGAATACAGTAGCGGTGACGAATATGTCTTATATGTTCAATGGAGCCACTTCCTTTAACCAAGACATAGGCGGGTGGAATACAGGATCTGTGACGAGAATGTCTGGTATGTTCGAGAGAGCCACTTCCTTTAACCAAGACATCAGCGGGTGGAATACAGGATCTGTGACGAGAATGTCTGGTATGTTCGAGAGAGCCACTTCCTTTAACCAGAACATAGGCGGGTGGAATACAGCAACGGTGACGACTATGTATTATATGTTCGCTGGAGCCACTGACTTTGACCAGAACATAGGCGGGTGGAATGTAGAAGCGGTGACGACGATGTTTTCTATGTTCAATGGTGTTACACTTTCACCTACAAACTACGATGCGCTGTTGGTGGGCTGGGATGCGCAAAACCTTACACCTAGGGTAACTTTCCATGGAGGAGCTTCTAAATATAGCTCAGATGTAGCACATACCGCTAGGGCAAATATGACGGCTACTACAGCAAATGGTGGAGATAACTGGATCATTACTGATGGCGGACGAGTACAGCCTAACGTCCATCCCCCTGTTTTCGGAGGAGCTACCACCGCTACTGTAACAGAAAATAACACCGTAGTGACCACCGTCGGTGCCACCGATGCAGATACGGGACAAACGATTACGTTCACGCTGACGGGAGGAGCGGATGAGTCTAAATTTTCCATCACTCCCGCAGGCGTACTGACGTTCAATACCGCACCAGACTATGAGAACCCGACAGATATGGGATCGGATAATATGTACGAAGTGATGATCATGGCTACAGACGGACACCCCCTCTCCCCAATGACAGCTACGCAAACCCTCACCATCACGGTGACGGATGTGGAGGTTGAATATTTATTTACTTCCAGCCAGCACACGTTCACGCCATTGACAGATGCTACTGCTGTCACTAGCCTTGAAGCAGACGATGCACTCAGCCTCAGCCTCCCTGTTGGATTCGATTTCACCTTTTATGGTACTACCTACAGCACCCTCAAAGCCTCTTCCAACGGCTTTCTCACGTTTAACCCTACACACACCAGTTCCCCCTATCGAAATAACATTTCCGGTACTTCACTTACCCATGCGATCATGCCGTTTTGGGACGATCTTGACGGAAGAAACACCGGAGCACAGGCTTCCTATAAAGTCACAGGCAGTAGTCCTAACCGGGTGTATACGTTTGAGTGGCTCAATTTCGGAAGGGTTGGTTCTAGCGGACAAGTTTCCTTTCAGGTTAGCCTGCACGAAACCACTAATGTGATTGAATTGGTGTATGGTCCGGGCGTATTAGGGTCGTCCAGTGCTTCCATTGGCATCAAAAGAGTAGCGACTGATTTCTTTTCACTTGCTGGTAGCGGGACTTCCCCCATGCGTTCTGTAGGTGGCACCAACCTCATTGCAACCAGGCCGTCCAATGGACAAGTCTATCAGTTTGCACTGTCTCCTCCGCCATCAGTGACGAACGCAGCACTGGTCATTACTTCAAATGGAGGAGGCTCTACAGCCACAGTAGCTGTAGCAGAAAATCAAACCGCAGTGACCACCGTCGTTGCCACCGATGCAGATACGGGACAGACGGTGACGTTTACGCTGACGGGAGCGGATGCGGGTCAGTTTTCCATCTCTGTGGCAGGCGAATTGACGTTCAATACCGCACCAGATTTTGAAATGCCTACAGATGTGGGAGCGGATAATGTGTACGAAGTAACGATCACTGCCACAGACAACGGCACACCCGCAATGAGTGCTACGCAAACCATCACCATCACAGTAACGGATGTGATGAATGAAGGTGGCACCCCACCAGACCACTTTGTGCTGAAAATAACAACCACCGCGGGTACCAATGCTAACGACAGGTCCTTTACCTTCTACACGCAGGACACAAATTATGACATAGACTGGGACAATGACGGAACGTTTGAAGCTACAGGAGTTTCTGGAGACCAGTCCCATACCTTCGCCACAGCAGGAGTACACACCATCAGATTTAGAAACCTGAATGATGTCTATATCAATCATCAGGCAGACACAGCAAAATATACCTCCATAGAACAGTGGGGTACCTCTACTTGGAATGTGGCAATGGATAGTGCTTTTTATGGAGCAACTAACCTGACCATGAAGTCAAGCGCAGGTACGCCTGATATGAGTCGTGTGACGAATATGGCAGGTATGTTCGCTTTTGCCACTTCCTTTAACGGTGACA
The DNA here is from genome assembly GCA_965261215.1 of Ekhidna sp. GTDB lineage: Bacteria > Bacteroidota > Bacteroidia > Cytophagales > Cyclobacteriaceae > Ekhidna. Next base: position 3,110,384 of record CBDHDT010000193.1, on the reverse strand, counting down.
TAGGAAACTGGAATACTGCATCTGTGACGAATATGTTTGCTATGTTCGGTTTTGCCACTTCCTTTAATCAGGACATAGGCAACTGGAATACAGCATCGGTGACGAATATGGACGTTATGTTCGGTTTTGCCACTTCCTTTAACCAAGACATAAGCAGGTGGAATACAGCACAGGTGACGAATATGCGTTCTATGTTCAATGGAGCCACTGCCTTTAACCAAGACATAGGAAACTGGAATACCGAAAAGGTGACGGAGATGGAACGTATGTTCAGGGGAGCCACTTCCTTTGATCAGGACATAGGCAGGTGGAATACCGCAAAGGTGAGGAGTATGTCTTTTATGTTCTCTGGATCCACTGACTTTGACCAGAACATAGGCGGGTGGAATGTAGAAGCGGTGACGACGATGTTTTCTATGTTCAATGGTGTTACACTTTCACCAGCAAACTACGATGCGCTGTTGGTGGGCTGGGATGCGCAAAACCTTACACCTAGGGTAACTTTCCATGGAGGAGGTTCTCAATATAGCTCAGATGAAGCACACACCGCTAGGGAAAATATGACGGTCACTACAGCAAATGGAGGAGATAACTGGACCATTACGGATGGCGGACGAGTAGGACAGTCTAACGCTAACGTCCCATATTTTTTTAGTGCCCGCCAGGGCACTTTCACGCCATTGACAGGTGCTACTGCTGTCACTAGCATTAAAAGAGACGATGCACTCAGTGCAAGCCTCCCTATTGGATTCGATTTCACCTTTTATGGTACTGCCTACAGCACCCTCAAAGCCTCTTCCAACGGCTTTCTCACGTTTAACTCTACAGAAACCAGTTCCCCCTATGAGAATGAGATTTCTGGCACGTCGCTTACCCATGCGATCATGCCGTTTTGGGACGATCTTTCTGGAAACGTTTTCGGCGCACAGGCTTCCTATAAAGTTACAGGCAGTAGTCCTAATCGGGTGTATACGTTTGAGTGGCTCAATTTCGCCAGTATTCAGACCAGTGGACAAGTTTCCTTTCAGGTTAGCCTGCACGAAACCTCTAATATGATTGAATTGGTGTATGGTCCAGGCGTATTAGGGTCGTCCAATGCTTCCATTGGCATCAAAGGAGTAGCGACTGATTTCTTTTCACTAGCTGGTAGCGGGACTTCCCCCCTGCGTTCTGTAGGTGGCAACGATATGATTGCAACCAGACCGTCCATTGGACAAGTCTATCAGTTTGCACTGACTCCTCCGCCATCAGCGACGAACGTAGCACCTGTCATTACTTCCAATGGAGGAGGAGCCACAGCCACAGTATCTGTAGCAGAAGCTCAAACCGCAGTAACCACCGTCGGTGCCACCGATGCAAATGCAGGACAAACCGTAACTTTTTCACTGACGGGAGCGGATGCGTCTAAGTTTACCATCACTCCCGCAGGCGAATTGACATTCAATACCGTACCAGATTTTGACACCCCGACAGATGTGGGAACGGATAATATGTACGAAGTAACCATCACGGTCACAGACAACGGCATGCCCGCAATGGCTACTACGCAAGTCCTCACCATCACAGTGACGGAACTCACGGAACTCACCGATTTCGTACTGAAAATAACAACCAGCGCTGGCACTAACGCTACCGATGCCTCCTTTAATTTTTATAGCGAAGACATGGATTATGAGGTGGACTGGGGAGAAGGTAGCGGTTTTGAACAGGTCACAACAGGAAATGCTCCCCATACCTTCAACACAGCAGGGGAACACACCATCAGGTTTAGAAACCTGAATGATGTCTATATCAATAATCAGAGAGATACATTAAAATATACCTCCATAGAACAGTGGGGTACCTCTGTCTGGAATGCAGATATGGGTAGTGCTTTTTGGGGAGCAAGTAACCTGACCATGAACCCAAGCGCAGGTACGCCTGACATGAGTGCGGTGACGAATATGTGGGGTATGTTCGCTGGTGCCACTTCCTTTAATCAGGACATAGGCGGGTGGAATACAGCAAAGGTGACGAATATGAGGTGGATGTTCAATGAAGCCACTTCCTTTAACAAAGACATAGGAAACTGGAATGCAGCATCTGTGACATATATGAGTAATATGTTCAATGGAGCCACTGCCTTTACATAGGAAACTGGAATACCGCATCTGTGACAGATATGTCTGATATGTTCTTCGGAGCCACTTCCTTTAACGGCGACATAAGCGGGTGGAATACAGCAAAGGTGACGAATATGGGTGGTATGTTTGGTGGGTACCAAGTAGTCACTCCCTTTAATCAGGACATAAGCGGGTGGAATACAGCACAGGTGACGACGATGCAAGCTATGTTCCAGAATGCCACTTCCTTTGATCAGAACATAGGCGGGTGGAATACAGCAAAGGTGACAGATATGAGTTATATGTTTACTGGAGCCTCTTCCTTTAATCAAGACATAGGAAACTGGAATACAGCACAGGTGACGGATATGAAGTGGATGTTCCCTAATGCCACTTCCTTTAGCCAAGACATAAGTAGGTGGAATACAGCATCTGTGACGAATATGCGAGGTATGTTCTGGAACGCCACTTCCTTTGACCAGAACATAGGCGGGTGGAATACAGCACAGGTGACGAATATGCGAAATATGTTCTTTAACGCCACTTCCTTTAATCAAGACATAAGCAGGTGGAGTACAGCATCTGTGACGGATATGGATTCCGTTTTCGTTAGAGCCACGTCCTTTGACCAGGACATAGGCGAGTGGAATGTAGAAGCGGTGACGACTATGGAAAGTATGTTCCTTGGAGTTTCCCTTTCAATTGCAAACTACGATGCGCTTTTGGTGGGTTGGAACAGACAAAATCTTACATCTGGGGTAACTTTCCACGGAGGGAATTCTTTGTATATAAGCACTGAAGCACAAACTGCCAGGGCAAATATGATCAGTTCAGATGGCTGGAATATTACCGATGGAGGTCTGAGAACGATGAATCAGGCACCCACAAACATTTTCCTTTCTTCCACCAGTATTGCAGAAAATGCGGGTGCCAATGCGGTGGTGGGGATGCTATCAAATACCGATACAGGAGGCACGTATGCTTACACATTGGTAGCAAGCAATGGGAGTTTGAATATTTTAGGAACAGACCTGAGGCTTACCGCTTCCGCTGACCATGAAGCATACGTTTCCTACCCAGTACGGATAAATGTAAGTGACGGAACCCATGATTTTGAAAAATCATTCACCATTTATGTGGGCGATGTAAACGAAGTACCAACTGCCCGAGATATTACATTTGTAGTAGCAGAAAATAGTGCAAATGGAACAGCGGTCGGCACCATGGTAGCAACGGACCCAGACCAAACCTCGCCCAATAATACATTAACCTATGCCATCACAGGCGGTAATACAGGGGATGTGTTTGCTATCCACCCAACCACGGGAGCGATTACTGTCACTGGTGCGCTGGATTATGAAACCACCACATCCTATTCGCTCGTGGTGACCGTTACAGACGGAGGAAGCACCCCCCTAAGTGGCACGGCAACGCTCACCATCACAGTGACAGATGTGAATGAATACGCCCCAGTTTTCGCAGGAGGAACTGTCGCTACAGTTTCTTATGCAGAAAACGCCACTACGGCAGTAACCACCGTTACCGCCACCGATGCAGATACGGGACAAACGATTACTTTTACGTTGTCGGGCGGAGCGGATGCGTCTAAATTTTCCATCACTCCCGCAGGCGAATTGACGTTCAAGACAGTGCCAGATTTTGAAATGCCTACGGATGTGGGAACGGATAATGTGTACGAAGTAACGATCACGGCTACAGACAACGGCACACCCGAAATGAGTGCTACACAAGCCCTCACCATCACAGTGACGGATTTGGCGAATGAACACGCTCCTGTTTTCACTAGCGGAGCTATCGCTACAGTAGCTTATGCAGAAAACGACACGACGGCAGTAACTACCGTCGTCGCCACCGATGCAGATGCAGGACAAACGATGACTTTAGCTTTGTCGGGAGCGGATGCGGGTCTTTTTTCCATCACTCCCGCAGGCGAATTGACGTTCAATACCGCACCAGACTTTGAAGTGCCTACGGATATGGGAGGGAATAACGTGTATGAAGTCACCATCACGGCTACAGACAACGGCACACCCGCAATGACTGCTATGCAAGCCCTCACCATCACGGTGACGGATGTGGAGGAACCTTTAGGGCTTGAAGCATTCACAGACATTGCTGTCTACCCTAACCCGGTAGATGCAGTGTTGCACATCAGTGGCATGGCAGAAAATGCCCGCTATACCTTGTCAGGCATAGACGGAAAGGTCTTGAAAAGAGGAAAGCTGAAGGCAGGCACAGCGGATCATTCCGTGGCTATTCCATCGCTGAAACAGGGCATCTATTTGTTACAACTAACCACAGGTAAAGGTAGCGTCACCAGAAAAATTGTGAAGGAATAGGAGATACATGTTGGAAGATGGAGGGGTTTCAGGATGAGGGAAAGGCTTTAGCGTTATAACTGGGGATCAGCGAATTATGAAGTTAAGTATTCGGGGGGGGTGAGAATTTAGGTTTAGAAAAATGACATGAGCAATTGTTTCTTTTTTGTTTGGATTAAATACGAGCAAAAAAATAATTCAATTTAGTTATGTACTATATTATAATCAAATTGGTATAAAAAATGTCTTGGATGTGGAGGTTGATGTTGGATTGATTATTCTGAAATAAAAACCCTTTTCACTCTATTGCTTACATTGGTAAGTACCTCGTAAGGGATTGTTTTAGCCAATCTGGCTAAGTCTGCAATGGTCGGATTATTTCCGAAAACAATCACTTCCGATCCTTCCTTGACGTCAGTATCTGTGACATCTATCATGGTCATATCCATACAGATATCTCCAATAGTTGGGCACAGTTGATTGTTTATTGAAACGTTCGATTGCCCATTTCCAAAAACCCTCAGGTATCCATCCTCATACCCGATAGGTAGAATTGCAATTTCGCTGTCCCTGCTCAATTTTCCTCTTCCAGCATAACCGACAGCTTCCCCCTTCTTCAAGGAGTGAATTTGAGATATGACAGTTTTTAGTTTTCCCAGAAAACGAAGTGCTAGTTTTCCTGTCGGATCAAATCCGTGGAGTCCGATCCCCAGCCTCACCATGTCAAAATGATATTGTGGCCATCGGACTGTTGCTGAGGAGTTGCAAGCATGTTTGGCAGGGGCATATCCTAAAGTGGTAGAAATTTGATCATAGATCATATTGAACGTAGACGCCTGCTGCTGGGTAAATTCATCATTTTCTTCGGAGTCAGCACGTGAAAAGTGAGTGAATATGCTTGCAACTTTAATGTCTTTATTAGCACCAAGTGCTTGCAATAAAGGAAAAATCTCCTTGTCTGAAAAACCTAGGCGATGCATACCGGTATCAATTTTCAAATGGATGGGTACGAGGTTTTTTGAATCGTTAATGAATCTTTTCAAATGTGTCAAAGAAAAAATCTCTGGTTGAAGACCGTACTTCTCAAAATAAACAAAGCTCTCAACATGGGGATTCATGATCATAATAGGGAGCGTAACTCCATTTTTTCTCAATTGAATAGCTTCATCTACATAGGCCACTCCCAGTTGATCTACCTGTTGATGTTGCAGAAAATTGGCGACCTCCAGTAGCCCGCTTCCGTACGCATTGGCTTTCACCATGACCATCACTTTAGTTTCAGGTTTTAAAAGTTGCTTATATTGATTGAGATTATGCTGAAGTGCTTCAAAATTGACCTCCAGTATTGTTCCATGACTTTTTTCTTCAAGTGCTTTAACAATGCGTTCCAGCTGGAAGTCCCTCGCCCCCTTTACGAGTATCATTTCATTCGAAAAATCAGGAAATTTTTCTAATAGCTCTTCAGTGGACCTGTAAAAAGAGCCACTTAGTTTGAATAGCTTTTGGTGAGAAACTATTTTCCCCCCCACACCTATAAATCTATTGAATTTTTTTTGCCTTATCAAAGCTGAAACTTCAGCGTATAACTCAGGATCGGGTTTTCCAGAATGTAAAATGTCTGATAACACAAGTGTTTTTCCGACATTCTGTTTTTGTGAGTCCATATAATCCATAGCTACTTTCAATCCAGCTAGGTCATTATTGTACGAATCATCCAGAATGTAGCACCCATTTACTCCTTTTTTCAATTCAAGCCTCATCGGAACAGCATGCATACCATCTAAGCCATGTTGGATCTCTTGCCTAGAAAGTCCTAATTCCAATGCAGTTACACAGCAGTGAGTAGCATTTTCTAACGCTGCCTCATTTCCAAATTTTGTTTCAAATGAATAGTCATTAATTGTGATTGTTGAGGTATTCCATGAAACAGAATAGATAGCGTTCCCTGCCAGGGACCATGAAATTATTTTAGGACCTAGAAGGATTTTTTTAATTTCAGGAAACCAGGAAACATCTGATCTACAAATCACCTTTTTTGAACTCGAGAAGAGAGACATTTTTTCTTTAAGTTTTTTCTCTCTGGATATAAACCCATTGTCATGGGCTTCTCCTAGGGTAGTAAAGATGCCCATGTCGGGCTGAATGATAGCTGCAAGCCTGTCCATTTCTGTGCTCGCTGAAATCCCTGCTTCAAAAATGCCCATTTCATGATTGGTCCTCATTTCTAAAACAGATATGGGGACACCAATTTGAGAATTGTAGCTTTTTGGGCTTTTAACTATATAAAACTTTTTCGAAAGGATCGTTGACAGCCATTCTTTAACGGTAGTTTTTCCATTGCTTCCTGTAATTCCGATGATAGGATATGCGAATTTTTTTCTGTGATTGGACGCTATTTGCTGAAAGGACGCAACTGAATTTTCAACCTGGAGAACATTAACTTCCCTAGTTGCTAAGTTGGTTTCAACTATAAAATTTTTGACCCCTTTTTTAATTGCTGATGCTATAAAATCATGACCATCCCTGTTTGGTCCTTTCATCGCAACGAAAACCTCGTTGGAATTTCCTGTCAAGGATCGCGTGTCCGTAGAAAATTTGGCTATTTCAAAATCTAAGCGAATTTGAATAGCCCCACCAACAATTTCTTCTAGGTCTGAGAATAGCATGACCTAAATTATCAATTCCATTTCAAATTGGGTGACCTGATTTTCAAAACCACAGCTAGCCACAAATTTTTGGACCTCCAATTCGTCTTCAGGAACATTCATGATTGTCAGGGACTTTCTTGATTTGCTTTGTGCCAATGCTATCAAATTTTTCCCGACTCCTTCTCTCCTAGCGACTCTGCTGACAGCGATCTGAGACACTCTGCCAAGTGAAGGTTGAAAAATGATATATCCAACGATTAGCTTACCTTTCTTTGCAATAAGTACTTTTTCATTACCCCGCATGAGTTGCTCCCTGCTGTCAATAAATGAAGGTGAAAAGTCAGTAAATCTGTCATCCAGATCATCCAGTGATCCATCTGAAATATTTCCCCTTAGGGAGAGACGCTGTTTTTTTGCCAATTTATAACATAGGAACGTTCTCCTGAACGAAAATCCTGTCTTCTCATAGAGACGAATGGCATGATCATTGGTGTCAATGACTTCAAGGATGATCCTTTCGATAGCCTTAGAGGCAATTTTTGGCAAAAGAAACTGGTAAAGTTCTTCGCCCGTTCTTTGATTTCTAAAACTAGGAATAACTCCTGTGCCTCCATTGAATGCCGTTGGAATCCCCTCGTAGAGGTTGGAAGTATGGAGCAGAAATCCTATCATGCGATCCCCATCAAATCTTGCTGCTGACAAATCGTAATCAATATTTAGTTTTTTATGAATCCTGTAGTCAAATTCCTCCAAAAGGAGATTGAACTCCACCTTATAATTTGAGAACACCAAACAAAATGCTTTGTATAATTTTTTGAAATCCTCTTTCTGTAAAAGCCTTGTTTCCATATTTACTGGGGGAACTTTTATTTCGTGAGTGACTTTATTTCGTAAAAAAACAGTGGTAATACAGTATAATACCAAATTGACTACAAAATATCACCTATAAATCGTTTCTTTTTTGCTCGTATTTCGTTAAATAATAGAACCGTAGTTTATGAATGCTTATATTTTTTCCTAATCCGAACAAAAAAATAATTCAATTTAGTTATGTAATATTTTATAATCAAATTCGTATAATACACGAGTGGAAACTACTCAGCATCAATGAGCCTGCACCCTTGTTCTGGTACGTTAAAAAAGTCTCTTTTCGATGGTCAGTTTTGATGCTCTTTTTTCAACAGGTCATTTACTGTTTTCACGGGATTGAAAGTAATCAGAGGTACTTCCACGAAGACAGTATTCCAGTCTGCCATACTCCCGTTCCAAAGTCCAGGAAATTCGAGTGCTTTCAATTTTTTTCCATTGTATGTTTTTTCAGAAATAAATCCAGAATTAGGGTCCCTATATTTTGGCAAGTCGAATTTTTTCCCTGCAAAATTTTTGACAGCACACACCAAGTCAACAGGATTAAAATGTGTGGATTCGTTAAATATTTTAGACTGGATCATGTTTGATTTATCTATTTGGGAATCCTCCACAATTTGAAGCGTGCTGTTTCCATTTTTATCAACAGTCCAAAAAGGTCCTCCGCCTGTCCCGCCTCCATTTTTGACCATGCCACAAACCCGAATGGGTCTGTTTAGCTTACTGATTATCATGTCATCGGAAAAGTCTCCCCGAATACCCAATTCATCTAACATTTTTTTTCCTTTCTCACAAACATTTTCTCCTCCAGCATGCTTCCTCAAAAGATCAAATACTTTCCCTTGGTAATAAACAAGAAGCCCCGCAAGGATTTTTTTATGTCTAATGGTTTCTGCTTTAAGCCTGCTGGGTACTACATTATCAATATTCTTGATGAAAACTAGGTCTGAATCCTGTTCATTCAAATTTTCCAGCAATGCTCCGTGTCCAGCAGGTCGGAAAAGGAGTTCTCCCTTTTCTGTTCTAAAAGGTTCATTGAATTCATTTACTGATATCGTGTCGGCACTAGATTTCTGTATACTAAAAGAAATATTTATGGCACATTCTCCCGAATCTCCTTCCAAAATTTCATCTATGTGGAGTTGAAAAAGTGGTACCTGCTCTAAGGATAGCGTAAAATGAAGGTACAGTTTCCCTTCCTTAGAGGCATAGCTCCGACCTTCATCAATATGCTCCTGTACGGGAGTTCTGGTCGAAGAAAGGTATGTATGGAATTTCAACAGCCCCTTGGGGAGGTTGCCATAATTAAGACCTGGTCTTGCGAGCAACGTTTCTAAAATATCCAGGTACTCCTTTTTTCTCCGCGCTTCAGATATAGAAATTTTACTTTGTTTTTCAAAAGCTATTTTCAAATCTTCATAGAAAGCAAATTTCTCCAAGTTTTCAAAAAAGTCATGAACATTCCCCCTCTCAAAACTTAGTCGCTCATATCCCTCTGTTGTATGCTTATATGATGCCCTAAACTCAAAAAGCTCTTTGAACATCCTGCTTGCTACTCCTGATGCTGGCACAAATTTTGACACCGTTCCTTCATATTTATCGTATATGTCCGTAAATTTCTTTTCATCAACATCATTTAATAATTGAATGCCTTCTCCGACAGTAGCCGTCTTTTGAAGATCAACAGGTTCACACCCCCTTTCAAACTGGTTAATCTGACTTGAGATCAATGCAGGAGAAATCCCCTTCTTCCTCATCAGCCTTTCATCCTTACTTGTAATCATTTTTCTGTCCCTGCCATTATAGCTTTGTTGAAGTGCTTACAGGTGCGTAAGTTGTTCATTTTCATACAAAAGGGATCCATTTCGTGTCTGATTATGAGTCTCCCTGAATTATGACTGACGGTCGTGTAAAGAAAATCTATTGCAATGGTCTTAACCTTTCAGTTGGATGTTTCAGTGGTATTCTAACCCAGTTCTCGTGATTTGGTACCCTCTTAAAAATTCTTTGACGTTCATTCTCTTCTTTCCTTCCAGTTGCAGTTCCAGAATATCTAAAGTTAAATCCTGAGTTTTTACCCTTAAATACGTTTGTCCATCGGATTCAAACTCACAGGTCTCCATTCGACTTGGATCATTTGAAATATTCACTTTAAAAACTTTGAGAATTTTACCGTCTAAAATCGTCCATGCTACGGGGTAAGGAGAGAGTCCTCTCACAAAATTTACTACGCTCGTTGCTGTCCAGCTCCAATTAATTTTGCAGTCCTCTTTAAAAATCTTTGGGGCTGTGTTGAGTACTTCTTCTGTCTCTTGAGGAATTTGAGGATAGGCATCACTTTGGATAGCTTTTACAGTTTTTACTACAAGATGAGCTCCTTTCGTCATTAATCTTTCATATAAATCACCAACTGTATCATCGTGGTGGATAGATTCTTTTTCTTGGAAAATGATTTTGCCAGTATCAATCTCATGTTTAAGAAAAAAAGTGGTTACGCCTGTCTCCTTTTCTCCATTTATAATGACCCAGTTGATAGGAGCCGCTCCCCGATATTGGGGAAGGAGTGAGGCATGTAAATTAAACGTGCCAAGCGGAGGCATACTCCAAACCACTTCTGGTAGCATTCTAAAAGCCACTACTATTTGCAGGTCAGCTTCATAGCCTTTCAATTCTTGGATAAAATCCAACGATTTCAGGTTTTTCGGTTGTAAAACAGGTAAAGCGCGGTCTAATGCATATGCTTTTACAGCAGACAGACCTAGTTTTTTACCTCTACCTTTAGGTTTGTCTGGAGCGGTGATAACCGCAACCACATTCACATGATTTTCAACCAAAGCCTTTAAACTTTCAGTTGCAAAATCAGGAGTTCCGAAAAATACAATGCTAAGCCTTTTACCCATCAAAACACAAAGAAACAGAAGGTTTTGATCATTCAATCAAGGAACGGAGAGTTAAGGATACACTTTTCTCCTGTCCGTCTTGATTCAGCACAAGTGCTACTGTTTCACCTTCTTTCCTGAGCATTTTTTTAACATCCGCAAGGTTGATCTTGTCCGTGGATTGATTATTGATTTTCAGGAGTTCATCATTCAATTTAATGCCTGCTTCTGAAGCAGGGCTATCTTCAAAAACCTGGTGGATGAGTATTTTTTTCTTGTCTTTTGAAAGCTGAACATCAATGCCACTACAATTCACACTAAGTTTCTGACCGTAGGTCTGATTTTTGGTAAGCCACATCATTTTATCAGGCACATCTATTGTGATATTGTACATTCTCAAAATTTGACTTCCAATGATTCCTGAAATTTTTTTACTCGCCTGAATGCCCTGCTTTGCGGTGCTGATACCGATAGGTAAATCTTCTATTGTTTGATTTCCAAATGAGAAGGAGAGAACATGACCTTCATAATGTAAGATCTCTTCTTCGGCGATTCCTTTGACGTAGTATGAGTAGTGTTTTCCGGTTTTATGAATCACATCAAATTTTTCAGCATAAGGAGAGTTGAAATCCAATGTAGTCCCAGCACCCGTCATTACAAAAAAAGTTCCATCATGTGGCTCCTTGTTGTTCAAAACCACTGTTCCCTTGACGGTTGGAACAGAAAAATTAAGATCAAATGGTATTGCATCTCCTGTTTTGGGAACATTGCCATGATCATATATATTCATGGATAGATCATCATAGTTAATATGAACGGAATGGTGGTGTAGGAGATCATATCCTAAAATGCCATCTATATCACGCCCGAGACTGATTTCCAAGTGATTTAAATCTGTAGAATAGACTTTAATGTTTTTTTCCATCAAGAAGTGATTAATGGCAATCGTGTTATGCCTGATTAGATGCCACACGGTTGTTATCTCGTTTAATTCAACTGTTTTTTTTACCAGTTTCAACTGATCTGCAATGTCTTCATCAAGAACAGTGAGACCAGCACCTGTATCAAAAACAAAATCTAAAGGCTCTGAATCATCCACACTTACCTTGATGATGATATGATCACCAAATAGTTCAAAGGGGATACTGGTAATAGGAGCTTGAGCATATGAACCCACAGCACAAACAAGGGCAGTCAAATAGGTAATTTTTTTCATGATGTTCATTCTTTTCAAGATTTTAGATATATGGATGTAGTGGAAATTGATGGTACGTTCATTAACGCTAAAATTGACGCTAAAATAGATACTTTGATTTGAATAATCAGATATGAGGAGCAGTTTAGGAAGAAAAAATATAATTATGGGTAAAAAAACCTAGTTGGTTACTGGTTGTTCTGCTAGTTTTGGAGGAGAATCGGTGAAAACGATTGCAGTAAATGATGAGTTTATGGTCGGAACAGTTCGACAGTCTGAACCGGTGAGTGAGCTGGAGCCAATAAACGCAGATTTGTGTAAAGGGAATTGTATTGAATGCGCAAGATCATGGAGCTATTGATCTAGCATCAAGTACAATTAAAGGATGGTACAGAAGGTTGGAGGTATTGGCGAACAATGCAGGGTATGGAACGTTGAGTCTTGCTAAGGAGGCGCACGAGGCGGGAAGATCAACGACCTTTAATGAGTTTGGAATAACAGGTCAGGAAGGATCAGCCAGTACAAATATACATACAATCCGCAATGCAGGAGGAAATCAAATTGGAGGTCAGGTCAATGCCATACCGAAGAAGCATGAGAAAAACTGTCCTGAAGATAAACATAACCAATATACTTAGTCAGCCCTTAAAAACGTCTAACCACATTGATTTATATCAATAAAATACATAACCCCCTTAACCAAATCAACCACTTTATGTTAGAATAACCGTTGTTTTCTGGTCGTTTTAGTTAAAAAATTATGCTGACTCCATCTACCCCAAACACAGGGCAACAAAATCTGTTTCACACCGAGCTGTTCTCTCAATTAGACCAGCGAGACCCTTTAATCCAATTAGCGAATGCCATCGACTGGAAAGTCTTTGAGGATGCATTTAGCAAACACTACTGCCACGATAGTGGCAGACCCTCAAAACCAATACGCTTAATGGTTGGGTTGCTGATGCTCAAACAACTGGAAAACCTGTCCGATGAGAATGTGGTCTTACAGTTCAAGCGTAATCCGTATTATCAATACTTCTGTGGCTATCCAACCTACACCCCAGCCATGCCTTGCAATGCAACCGAACTGGTGCATTTTAGAAACAGAATCGGTGTCGCAGGTTTTGAACTCATTTTTAAGATGAGTGTGATGTTGCACGGCAAAAAAGCTAATGAAAACACTGTTTTGATTGACACCACCGTACAGGAAAAAAACATCACCTATCCGACTGATTCTAAACTAGCCATCAAAATTATCAACCGTCTCAACAAATTGGCGAAACAACATGGCATCAAACAACGCAGAACCTTCGTAAAAGAAGTTAAAAACTGTCGCTTACGCATTCGCCACTTCCGCCATGTTAAAAAGCGTGCATCCGCCAAAAAGGCATTGAAACGATTGCGAACCATTGCCCATATTCTAATCCGAGAACTACAAAGAAAACTACCCCAACACGGACTGCTTGACACCTACCAACCAGACTTCTTGTTCTATCAGCGGGTGTTGGCACAACAACCCAAAGACAAAAACAAAATTTATTCCCTGCACGAACCCCATGCTTATGCGATGGGCAAAGGCAAAGAGCACAAACGCTATGAATACGGCAACAAAGTATCCATCGTCTCGGCCAAAGACAGTAACATCATTGTCGGCGTTGTCAGCCATAAGAAAAACCAGCATGATGCAAAAACACTACCCGATGCGATAAAACAAGCCAATAGCAACAGAACAAAACCCATCAAACAAGCGGTCTGCGACAGAGGCTATTGTGGGGTTAAACAAGTGGGCGATACGGACATCATCCTGCCCAGCAAAGCCCTGAAAAAAGACAATCGTTATCAAAGAGACAAGAAACGCAAATTGTGTAAGCGACGGGCTGCCATAGAACCCATTATTGGGCATTTGAAATCCGATTTTAGGTTATCCAGAAACAGGCTTAAAGGACAAGTTGGCGATGAAATCAATGTACTCATGGCTGCTTGCGCCTGGAATTTGAGAAAGTGGCTGGTTTTTTGTCACGTCTGCTATTTATGGCTTAAAAAAGCACGTTTTGTCCATATTTTTGGTAAAAAGCCCTTGATCCATTTGATTCAAGGTTGATGCACGTTCGCTGAGCGGCCGCTTGAAACAGATTTTTACTTGTTAGGTCGGTTTTTAAGGGCTGACTATTTACTCTCTTTAAGTGTGGCTGTTCCTCTTGAGAGTTTAACGAAAAAAATAGTGCTTTAACATCTTTCTCTGCTCTTCCCTCTCCTAACTCCATTACATAATCTTTATCTCTATCTATCAAGATAGATACGTATTGATACCCTTTTCTATAGGCTTTTTCATCTATACTTATATTTTTAAAATCATTTATTCCTCCTCTTTCATCTAACCCGTTTTCTACTGCTTGTTCCATTATGCTACTAACAATATAGGGAGTCGTTTGAAATAAAGTAGCAACTGTTTTCTGAACTTTAACTAATAGCAAGGACGCTATTATTTTCTGTGAAAACAAACGAGTATATCCTTTGCCTTTGGAAGCAAAGGAAACAGCTATAACCTTCACTTTACCGTTATCATCTACATAGCTAGGAAGACTACACACAATAAAACACGTACAATCAAACCAACTTAAATGTTGCCATTTACGCGCTGGTGATTGGTCATATAGCCTGTATTCTTTTCCTGATACTTTATACACTTGTGGTGAATATGTTAGATGTATTTCTATGGTCTTTTTAGGATATTCTTTCTTCTTTGTTTCTGAAATCATAAAATAATCCGAAATACCTAATAGCTCTCTTAAAAAATTAGCAAAATCTGTCATAATAAATAGTCGTTCCTTAAAAACTCATTTTCAATGGAGTTTGTATTCTACTTTGATGGCAAGTGGTTACTTCAAATAGACGCCTCAGATTTACTACCCATTTTGTATAGAGCCAAAGAGCGTTTACTCTTAGTTTTTTCATCAACATCTTGTAGTTAAACCCACAGGCAGACATGATGAAGTTTATTTTATCTCCTGTTTTCCCTTTTAGGTAATTGATAGCTACTCGATGATCTTGCTTCAAGTGTCCGATGATTGGCTCTATGGCTGCTCTACGTCTACAGTGCGTTCGTTTTCTCTGTTTTTGATAGGTATTGTCTCTTTTTAATGAGTTGGATGGTCGAATGATTGAGGTGTTTTCAACTGTGTTAGTCCCTTTGTACCCCCTATCTACTGTGGCGGTTTTCGGGTAGTTACCAGTCAGTAGTTGTGTTTGCTTCAATACAGCATCTAGCGTATGTCCATCATAAATATGCTCTTCAAAACTCATCGCTCCTACGATGATACCCGTGTTTTGTGTCAATACTTCTGATGCCTTACAGCCATATTCATATTTTTTATGTGCCTTTCCTTTTGCGATGCAATACACATCCGGTTCATGTAAACTGTAAATTTTATGCTTACTGCACTTCTTTTGTGTAAGTACTCGTTTGAACAGTGCTCATGTTACTTCTTTTTGCTGATGTGGTAATTTCCTGTCTAATTCTCTGACTAACCGACCAGCAATGGTTTTGAGTTTGCGCTTCGCTGCATTTGCTTTCTTCCTTCTTTTAGGGTGAGTCCCATTGTAGGTATCTCTGACAAGGTTTTTGGTTGTCCTAACGTAGCTGCGTCGTAGTTTAATCCCTTCTTTCTTGGCTATAGAAATACAGCTGTCAACAATCTTTTTATGAAGTTTTGCATCTGTGGGATAGGTGATGCTCTTTTCCTGGACAGTAGTATCTACACTTACATGCTTGTCCTTAGCATCCTTGCCGTGTAGCTCAATTGAATGTTTCAATATCTTCTCTACCCCTTCTTCTCCAATCCTCTTGCTGAAATGTACCAAATCTGTTGCCGCACATGGTTGCCCCCATTGCAAAGAATCAAAGCCTCCAACATATTGAAAATATGGATTCATTTCCCACCGTTGTTCCACCAATACCTCATCTGATAAATTGTAAATAGATTTTAATATCAACAAGGAGACCATCAAACGAATAGAATGAGCTGGACGACCTACATTTGAATAAAGCGAACCAAACGCTTCTTCAAAATATGACCATTCTATCTGGTGGCTCAACAAATAAAGCGCTTGCCTGGAATTGAGTTGTTCAGTTAAGGTAGGTGATAAAAAATTAAGTTGATTGCTATTCGACTTTTTTGACTGCATTTGACAAGATTTTGATTGATATTATAACTATGCCTTGTCATTTTATATAGCAATAATCATGCTAAAAACCTCCCTGAAAGAAGATAAGCATAATTAATTTTGATTCTTTAGGGTTGACCAAATAGGGTAAGCCTCAGAGGTATCACTAAAATTTTAGTATAGCCCGCCTATTTCAAGAACCGATTATAATGAAAAGACCGTTGCAAAAGGTAGCACTGAGTTTGTTGGTTTTTGAATTGTGAGATTTGTGATCTCTCCTTTTGATTTTCCCCTTCCTCTTTGTTTTCGGCGATCCGATAAGTAGGCTTCCATCAATTGAAGGCATCCCCATTAACTAGATTTTTTTGTGAGTACGGGACTGATAACCGCAATCGCGGAAAAAGGAAGTTAATAGAGATGCCCTTAAAGCTCCTTGCTTGATGATGATATCCTGTCCCTCCAACCGTGAATTTATACGTGACCATTGTATAAAATCACGCAAATGAAAACACACACTGATGTTCAATGTATCTAGGGTCTTCATGAACCTAACTTTCTTCGCTCGACCTTTAAGTAGCAGGTTTTTCCGCTGGGCGAAACGTCTTGAATAGTAACTGCATCATACGATCCTTTTGATATCAGTTTTGATCCCTTAAGGTATTCGAGATAAATATGATACTCCGTGACCTTTAATGCTACGGATGAGTCACGTTGAAATATTCTACTAATCCATCAGGTAGTAGTAGCCGTAAATAGACCCTCACTTTCAATGTTTTTTTGAGAGTGAAGGAAGCTAATCCTATCTTTTCCCTAGCTCTTTTCCCTAACTTCGTAGATTATCCGCAATTGAAAGCGGCTGTTATTTTAGTAAGAATGTCCCTCACTATCTTCAAATCATCCGCTGGATCTGGTAAAACCTATACGCTGGCTAAAGAATACCTCAAACTTGCTTTAAGGTCTCCTGATTATTATAAACATGTGCTAGCGGTAACTTTTACCAATCGTGCGGCTGAGGAAATGAAAGAACGGGTACTGGAATTTTTAATTGCCATCAGCAAGGGAAAACATGAATTGATGGCTGTTATTTCCGAGGAACTGAAAAAAACTGAAGGAGAAATTCAGCAATGTGCTTCTCAGACATTGAATGATCTACTGCATAATTATGGATATTTCAGTATTACCACCATTGATGCTTTTTTTCATCGGATCATTCGATCATTTTCAAGGGAAATAGGATTGCAGGGAAGTTTTGGAATTGAATTGGATAATGATAAAGTAGCAGAGTTAATCACTGTAGATTTATATCAAGGGATTGAGGACAATGAACAATTAAAAGAATGGCTGATAGATTTTTCGATGAGCCAGCTTGCTGATGGGCAAGGATACGAATATCGGAAGGAGGTAAGCCTTCTCGCTAAGCAATTGTTTTCCGAGGAATTCAAAAAATTGCCAAAACAACAATTTGAAAATGAAGATTCCAAGAAAAATATCAAAAGGCTAAAAGATGAGTTGATAAAAAGAAAAAGAGCGTTTGAAGAAACCCTGTCTGATATAAGCAAGGGGTTCTATCATGCAATGGAAGCGGTCGGATTGCAAAGTGACGAACTGTCTGGTGGAAAATCACGAAGTATTGCTAATTTTTTTAGAAAATTGGCAGGTAAAGAATACGACTCCCTGATTAATTCAACTGTTGAAAAATGTAGAGAAGATGCATCAAAATGGTCGTCCATAACTTCTTCCAAGCGGGATTTAATTATTCAGCAAGCAGAAGAATCTTTTATTCCTCTAATGAATGAAGCGATTCATTTTATAGAAAAAAATGAAAGTGGGTACTTTACAGCTAAAGCCATCCTAAAACATTTATACACATTGGGCTTGATTACGGACCTGTCCATACGCCTACAGAGATACAAGCGCAAAGAAGAAGTTATTCTGATCTCTGACCTGCCTGATTTTCTTTCCCAGATTATTGATGACACGGGATCACCTTTTATTTATGAGAAAGTTGGAGGCAGGTACAATCACTTCCTCATTGATGAATTTCAGGATACATCTGGGTTTCAATGGAATAATTTCAGACCATTGCTTGAAGAGAGTTTAGCGAATGGTCATGCAAATGTAATTGTCGGCGATGCTAAACAATCCATTTATGGATGGCGGGGGGGAGACCCTTCTTTACTGATGACGGGCGTACAAAAGGACTTGTCTGCCACAGTAGACCCAACAAAAAATGTGAATTGGCGGAGCGCAAAAAATATAGTAGAGTTTAATAACATACTTTTTTCATCCTTACCTGTCATTATGGGAGAATTGATGAGTGACCTCATCGAGGAAACAGACATGCAGATGATTCGTACAGCGTACGATTCAGTAATTCAGAAAGTGTCAACAGAAAATGAATTAATTGACGGATTGGTACAACTTGAGTTTTTGGCTACTGAAAAAGAGGAAAAATGGAATATTCGCGCTCTTGAGAGAACGGTTGAAGTCATAGAATCATTGCTAAAAGAAGACCATAGACTAAATGATATGGTCATCCTAGTTCGGACAAATTCGGAAGCCACACAGATTGTGAATTTCATACTGGATTATCGCAGAACATGTGAGACTAAAATTGAAGTAATCTCAGGAGAGGGCATGCTATTAGCGAATTCCTCAGTGGTTCAACTTTTACTCTCTGCCATCAGGCACCTCTTGAACCCCAAAGACGGAAGCATATTAGCAGATTTGGTTTTTCGCCATCAGCAAAACAGCAAGGGGACAAAATTTTCAAGCCATGAAGACTTTTTGAAACTAACCCATGGCAGTCTACCAGAGACTTTTCGCACGCACAAAAGGCATCTACTTCATTTACCTATTCTAGAATTGACGGAGGTACTTATTAGAAGTTTTGGTCTCAATAAAATTCGGGAAGAGTTTGCCTACCTTCAAGCATTTCAAGATGCAGTTTTGGAATTCAGCAAAAACAACCGCTCGGATATTCGTTTGTTTTTGGAGTGGTGGAAAGAGGTCGGGGGAAAAAGATCCGTTCAACTTACTGGTGTATTGGATGCCATTGAAATAATTACCTCACATAAAGCTAAAGGACTCCAATACCCCATTGTCTTTGTCCCCTTTTGCAATTTCAATTTCGACAGCAAGCCACACCTTTCTTGGTATAAAGCACCAGAAAGGGCACCTTGTAAAGAGTTGAAATCCCTGCCTGTTGATTATACGTCTGAATTGGACAAAACTGATTTTTCAGTCAGTTACAAGAAAGAGCGGGCAAGATGGCATTTGGAAAGCCTCAATGTGTTATACGTTGCGTTTACAAGAGCTGAAAGTGGACTGTTTGCCTTTTGCAAACCTCCCCCCCAAAAAAAGGAATCAATGTACGGAAATGCTTCTAAACTTTTGTGGACATTTTTTGAGCAAACCCCTTTGGTAGGTTGGTCTGAGTCAACTCGAATCTTTAAGAAAGGATCCCTCCCCATAAAGCACCATGAAAGTAAAGATAATCAGGTCTCGTTATCGGGATATCCAACAAATAAATGGAGCAATAAACTGACCATTCGAAAAACTGGGAGTACATACTATGATGAAGAGGCGGAACAACGACGAAACGAAGGAATCTTGTTGCATCAGATACTATCTGAAATTACCTGTTGGGATCAAACTGGTGTCACGCTGGATCGGTACGAAAGGCGAATGGAGATTACTCGAGATGATCGTACTCGATATGAGCGTACGATAAAGAACTTATGGACTAACCCAGAAGTAATGCAATGGTTTGATGGGAATCATCAGGTTAAAACAGAAGTAGTGGTTCTTCCAAGGGATGGAGAAATCAGGCGAATGGACCGGGTAATCATCGATGGGGATAAAGTAAAAGTGATTGATTTTAAAAGCGGACAACCACAAGAAAAAGATGAAAAACAAATAAAAGAATATGCACAACTTTTACAGAAAATGGGATATGATGTTAGCGGTTATTTACTGTATTTAAAAACAGGAGAGGTGAAAGAAATATGACATCATTTCTCTCAGAAGTAGCAGCATATCTGCTGAAGAAGCATGCTGATAACCTAGGTGACTGCACGGTGGTATTCCCTAACCGTCGGGCTGGGCTATTCCTCAAAAAATACTTGTCTCAAAAAATAGACCGACCAGCATGGTCACCGAAAGTAATGAGCCTAGAGGATTTTCTTTTTCAATTTTCTCCTGTAAAACAAACGGATACTCTCTCACTTGTTTTTGAGCTTTATGAGGCCTTCAAAGAGCACCAGCCTATCTCAGAAGGGTTTGAATCGTTTTATTTTTGGGGAGAAATGTTGCTTCACGATTTCGCAGAAGTAGATCACTATCTTGTCAATCCAAAACAGCTTTTTCACCACATCAAAAGCGATCGGAAAATCGCTGAAGATTTTTACTTCCTTGATCCTGAACAGGAAGATATCATCCAAAAATTCTGGCAAAAATTCTTTCCTTCACCAAGCAAAACCCAGAGCCAGTTTGTAGATACTTGGCGTATCTTGGCACCTGTTTACGAGTCTTTCAAGGAAAGACTTAAAAAGGAACAAGTTGGGTTTACCTCACATATCTACCGTGATTTGGCAGGTGCTGTCAGCAAGCAAAAGCCAAAAGTATCTGGTCCCATCATTTTTGTAGGATTTAACGCACTCACTCCAATCGAAGAACAGCTGATCAAATACTTTGTAGCGCAAGAAGAGGCTGAAATCATTTGGGATGTCGATGCGTACTACTTGAATTCAGAAATTCAAGAAGCAGGTAGCTTTTTACGGGTACACCAAAAGGACACACTACTGGGAAAAAGTTTTCCAGCAGATATTCCAAATCGCATAACAGAAGGCAAGTCAGTCACCGTGACAGGTGTTTCTCTTGAAGTGGGTCAATCCAAGGCGATTGGTGAAAAAGTAAAAGAATTGCTGGTATCTGGAAAAGCTCAATCAGATGATATAGCCATCGTACTGCCTCAGGACTACATGCTTTTTCCTGTCCTCAATGCACTGCCAGAAGAGGTTGAAAAATTGAATGTGACGATGGGATATCCTTTGAAAGAGACACCGCTTTTTGGATTGCTGGAAGCAACTATTGAGGTATTGGAACACGTGCAGTTGTCTGTGGAAAACGAGCTTACCTTTTATTATAAACCTACACTGGATGTGTTGAGCCATCCGTATTTATATGCAGGAGATAACAACCCACTAGGTAAACTGATCGACGACATCAAGAAAAACAACCAGATCAGAGTCTTCCATCAGGATATTCTGGGGGTGCAATCTGTACTCCTCAACACCATTTTCAGACAACCTAAAGCGGGAGAAAATTTAGCACACTTTCTGAAAAAAATAGTGGCGGCTCTAGGGGTACAAGTCGCAGAACGCTTTGGTCTGGAGCGTGAATATTTGTACCAGTTCCAACAATTACTTGGTCGTTTGGATGAAATCCTTGGAAAACAATCCGAGGTCATTGATATCAAGACATTTAAAAGCCTCTTTAGAAAAGCTGCTCGCTCCACAAAGATTCCCTTCAGTGGGGAACCCGTTGAAGGTCTTCAGGTAATGGGTGTATTAGAAACAAGAAACCTTGATTTCAAATATGTATTTATGCTCAACATGAATGAAGATATTTTCCCAGCGACACGGCGACACAGTTCATTCATGCCCTATTATATCCGTAAAGGCTTTAGCTTACCTACGCTTGAGGTACAGGATGCCATTTTCGCATACCTGTTTTACCGCTTATTTCAGCGATCCGAAGAATTATCTTTCTACTACAACATGCACGCAGGCTTTGGTCTGAGTGGGGAAGTGAGCAGGTTTATCAGACAAATTGAACTGGAAAGCGGGCTTACGGTTGAACGAAAAAAACTCAGTAATACCATACAACTGCGAGAGCATCTACCCATCACCATAGAGAAAACTCCCGATATTCTCAAAAGGCTTGAGTATTATACAGAAAAAGGCTTGAGTAAGCTATCGGCCTCGGCACTGAATGTCTATTTTGATTGCCCGCTAAAATTCTATTTTAAATATGTGTTACGCATCTTCTCTTCTGATGAACTGAACGATGAACTGGATGCTAGAAATTTCGGAAATGTGCTACATATCAGCTTGGAACTTTTATACCAAGATGCCGTGAAGGACAGACCCGATAGAAGAGTGGATCAAAATGACTTCTTTCGATTGAAAAATTCCGTAGATGGCGCGATAGAAAAATCTTTTCGAAAACATTTTGGGGTGAGGAAGAAGCGACGTTTTGAACTGAAGGGACGTAATGTGGTGATGGCGGAGATCATACGAAAATTCGTCATGAAAATTTTGGATATGGATGAGGTATATGCGCCATTTGAAATAGTGAGCCTAGAAAAAGAAGGTAATTACCAGCGGACACTCACCGTGAATCCAAATGGAAATGCTTACAAGGTCAGCCTAGGAGCAGACATTGACCGAGTGGACAGGAAGGATGGGGTAATCCGGGTAATTGACTATAAAAGTGGGAAGGACGACAAAGAAATTGGCAGTGTAGAAAAAGTGTTTGACCGCACGCCAGGCACCGCCAGAAAACCAGGAAGAAATAAAGCGGGTTTTCAGACCTTGTTTTACAGTTGGCTGTATACTTCTGAGTATGGAGTAGCAGATACTGTGGTGCCGGGATTACTGAATATACAGGAATTATTTCAACCTGATTTTGACTTGAGATTGAAAATAGAAGGAGTCCCCCTGAAAGACTCCCGACCCTGCCTAGAAATATTCGAATCAAAGCTGTCAGAGCTACTAAATGAAATATTCAGTATGGAGCAGCCTTTTGATCAAACGGAGGACGAAAGGAAGTGTAAGTTCTGCGATTTTAATGGAATTTGTGGGAGATGATTGTGATTAAATTAAGACCGTTGCAAAAGGCAACACTGAGTTTGTTCGTTTTTGAATTGTGAGATTTTAGCTCTCTCACGTCGATTTTTGGCTCTCCAATTAGGTCTGAACAGACCTATTTTTTGCTGTTCTTCCTCATTTTTTGTCGCCTTTTACAGAATTGGACATAAGTATCCTAGGACTTCGAGATCAATTGTAGCTCATCGCCTCCAACAGATTTTGGGTATTCATTTTTCTGTCCCGCTATAGCGTACGACCGATCCTCCAAACCTCCTGCGAATACTCCCAAATGTAGCTCTACTTTATAGCTGGTTCGACCTATTAGTTTGTTGAATTTCTTCTCCCAATGGCTGAGGGGGAGATTCTTCTTGGCTTTTTTCAGCATACGATTCTTCGGATTTCTCTTTGCCAAGAGGTCGGAATTTTCCCTTGACGGATAATTTGTATACAAAAAAAATTATAAAAAATGTCATTAAAAGTATTTAAGTAATGATGATTACCAGTAATTGATTTGATGGTATTTTCGCTCATTTTATTTACTGTTTTATGCAACCATGTTTTTAAACTTTCCATAGTTTCAAAACGTTTATTTTTATATCGGCTTTTAATGTATTGCCAAACTTGTTCGCAAGGATTCAGTTCTGGAGAATATGGGGGGGATATTTAACAGAAAAATATTATCGGGTACTTTCATATTTTTTGTTGAATGAAAACCAGCATTATCAATAATGACTATCTTATATTCTTTAGGTTTATACTCAGAGAAGTGCCTTAAATAGTCACCCCTAAAGAATCAACATTAATTATGCTTATCTCCTTTCATGGAGGGTTTTAGCACGATTATTGCTGTATAAAATGACAAGGAATAGTTATAATATCAATCAAAACCTTGTCAAATGCAGTCAAAAAAGTCGAATAGAAATCAACTTGATTTTTTATCACCTACCTTAACTGAACAACTCAATTCCAGGCAAGCGCTTTATTTGTTGAGCCACCAGATAGAATGGTCATATTTTGAAGAAGCATTTGGTTCGTTTTATTCAACTGTAGGTCGTCCAGCTCATTCTATTCGTTTGATCGTCTCCTTGTTGATATTAAAATCTCTTTACAATTTATCAGATGAGGTATTGGTGGAGCAACGCTGGGAAATGAATCCATATTTTCAATATTTTGGAGGCTTTGATTCTTTGCAATGGGGGCAACCCTGTGCGGCAACAGATTTGGTACATTTCAGCAAGAGGATTGGAAAAGAAGGGGTAGAGAAGATATTGAAACATTCAATTGAGCTACACGGCAAGGATGCTAAGGACAAGCATGTAAGTGTAGATACTACTGTCCAGGAAAAGCGCATCACCTATCCCACAGATGCAAAACTTCATAAAAAGATTGTTGACAGCTGTATTTCTATAGCCAAGAAAGAAGGGATTAACCTACGACGGTAGCTACGTTAGGACAACCAAAAACCTTGTCAGAGACACCTACAATGGGACTCACCCTAAAAGAAGAAAGAAAGCAAATGCAGCGAAGCGCAAACTCAAAACCATTGCTGGTCGGTTAGTCAGAGAATTAGACAGGAAATTACCACATCAGCAAAAAGAAGTAACATTAGCATTGTTCAAACGAGTACTTACACAAGAGAAGTGCAGTAAGAATAAAATTTACAGTTTACATGAACCTGATGTGTATTGCATCGCAAAAGGAAAGGCACATAAGAAATATGAATATGGCTGTAAGGCATCAGTAGTATTGACACAAAACACGGGTATCATCGTAGGAGCGATGACTTTTGAAGAGAATATTTATGATGGACATACGCTAGATGCTATATTGAAGCAAACACAACTACTGACTGGTAACTACCCGAAAACCGCCACAGTAGATAGGGGGTACAAAGGGACTAACACAGTTGAAAACACCTCCATCATTCGACCATCCAAACCATTAAAAAGAGACAATACCTATGAAAAACAGAGAAAATGAACGCACTGTAGACGTAGAGCAGCCATAGAGCCAATCATCGGACACTTCAAGCAAGATCATCGAGCAGCTAGAATTACCTAAAAGGGAAAACAGGAGATAAAATAAACTTCATCATGTCTGCCTGTGGGTTTAACTACAAGATGTTGATGAAAAAACTAAGAGTAAATGCTCTTTGGCTCTATACAAAATGGGTAGTAAACCTGAGGCGTCTAGTTGAATTAACCTCTTTCCATCAAAGTAGAATACAATCTCCATTGAAAATGAGTTTGTAAGGAACGACTAAATATGATTCAAAGATTGTGGTAGTTACTCCATCAATTTCCCAAACAAAACTATCTCCATTTATAGGAGAATAGTTTCCATATAGGTAGGTTGTTTGAAACTTATGTTGGTAAGAAACTACCAGTTTAACTCCTTTTACCGTTAAGCATTTGCCTAAATGCGTCATTAATCCAAAGCTACTTTCATCCTGAAAATATAAATTCACATCTTCAAACTTACCCTTGTTTAGACTTGATTTAATGTCGTTTAATGTAGTAGGAAGTTTTTAAAAAAGCCTTTACGGCGTGATCATCCTTTTTGTAATGCGATTTCCTTGGGCTTTTCAGTTTTGTTTTAAAGTATTTTATCATATATGCGCTAAGCCAATGGTATTTTACTTCAACTCCATAGTGAGATAAAACCCATTGTTGGGCATCCCAATAGCCACGTAAAGAATGCTTGGCATCTTATTAACTTCTCTGACAATCCTTGGTGAATCTCAGGGTAATAATTTTAGACTTTTTAGCTCTTGTTGCACTTAGCAAGATGCCTTCTATTCCTAATTTACGATACCTAGCCATCCAAAGAGCTAACGTCTGTCTACAAATACCCAAATGATCTGCTATCAATTGCTGTGTCTTGAATTTATTGGTCTTCAATAAAATTAGACATTAAAATACGCTTCTCTGACTTGATATTGCGTTGTTTAGCTTGTAACTCCTTCAGCGTTTCAAGACGCTCCGATACTTCTATAGTTGATTTCATACCCATGAAGCAAATATATAAATAATAATTAGACTAGTATTATAAACTAATTTGTATAACCTTCACTTTACCGTTATCATCTACGTATCTAGGGAGACTACACACAATAAAACACTTATAATCAAACCAACTTAAATGTTGCCATTTACGCGCTGGTGATTGGTCATATAGCTTGTATTCTTTTCCTGATACTTGATACACTTGTGGTGAATATGTTAGATGTATTTCTATGGTCTTTTTAGGATATGCTTTCTTCTTTATTTATTAAATGCCTATTTCAAATATTATTTTTCCCCCATCATATACTCCTGAAAAATGAAGTTTGGATTGCCTGATATAGAGTCCATGCTGGATACTTATGATGTTTGGTGACACTGGTACATGGAATTTCTTACTGCTGGATGGATAATCCCTGCTGAACTGACAAAACATCTTTTTCGTCAGAAGCATGGGTCTAATAGCTTATCAGCATCGGGATTTTGTCCTCCAGCCTGGAATTAGGTAAAAAATGCTTTTCCAAATCCACAGCAAAAGGTACTGGGGTATCCAGACTCGCTTCGCGCATGACGGGAGCGTCTAGGTATTCAAAACAATATTCTGATATCCATGCAGCTATTTCTCCGCCAATTCCCCCCGTCATACAGTCTTCATGAAGAATTAACACTCTTCCTGTTTTTCGAACAGATGTTGCCACGGTTTCCTTATCCCAGGGGAGCAACGTACGCAGATCAATTATTTCGATGGAACATTCAGAATTACTGGCTACTTCATTAGCCCAATGAACGCCCATCCCATAAGTAACAAGCGTCATATCTGAACCTTCCCTGTTAATTACCGCTTTTCCTACCTCAGTAGTGTAGTATGCATCTGGCACATTGCCGGAAAGTGACCGATAGAGGTATTTATGTTCAAAATACAGGTATGGATTGGGATCTTCAATTGCCGCATTTAATAATCCTTTTGCATCATGAGGGTTAGAAGGGTAGACTATTTTCAGACCTGGCGTATGAAAAAACCAGGCTTCATTGGACTGGGAATGAAAAGGACCAGCTCCAACACCCGCCCCAGTAGGCATCCTTATTACCACATCTGCATTTTGACCCCATCGATAGTGTATTTTGGCAAGATTATTTACAATTTGATTAAACCCACATGTTACGAAATCAGCAAATTGCATTTCTACAATCGATTTCATTCCTGCAATACTCAGACCCAATCCTGCTCCGACAATTGCGGATTCACACAAGGGTGTATTTCTTATTCTTTCTTTTCCGAATTCTTCTACAAATCCCTCTGTAATTTTGAAAACTCCTCCATAATCGGCCACATCTTGTCCCATTAAAATCAGGGTTGGATATTTCTTAAGACTTTGCCTCAATCCATCAGAAATCGCATCTACCAAGCGCCGTTCACTTTCTTTTCCTGCTGGCTTCACCACTTCTTGTCCAAAGTTTGAATAAACATCGGAGAGTTCACTTTCTTCAATAGCGACTATGGACGCTTCTGCAAAAGTTTCTTTTACCCCGTCGTCGATTTTCTTTTTTATCGCTGCCTTGATCTCTTCCAGTTCTTTCTTTTTGGAAACGCTCTCTTTCATAAGAAAGTCTTCATAATTTTTGACTGGATCCTTGCTTTGCCACATTTCCATTAATTCCTTTGGCACATATTTAGTCCCAGAGGCTTCTTCATGACCTCTCATACGGAACGTCTTCGCTTCGAAGATCATCGGACGTGGGTTTTTCCGAATATCTTCAGCAAGAGTGCCCAGTTCATTTAAAACCTCCAGAATGGAGTTCCCTTCCACACTACAGGCTTCCATCCCATACGCTGGTCCTTTAACTACAAATGAGTCAAAGTTGAATTGCTCCCAGCTTGGAGTTGACAGCCCGTAGCCATTGTTCTCAATGACAAAGATGACTGGCAGATTCCAGACAGATGCTACATTCAAGGCTTCATGAAAATCCCCTTCACTGGAACCTCCGTCTCCAGTAAAGACCAAACTAAGTTTTTTCTCTTTTTTCAATAGGTGCGAAAGTGCAATGCCATCAGCAATGCCAAGTTGAGGACCTAGGTGTGAGATCATCCCAACTATGTTATAGTCTTGCGTTCCGAAATGAAAACTCCGATCACGTCCTTTAGTAAAACCACCAGATTTTCCCTGAAACTGGGAAAATAACCTCTTGAACGGAACACCTCTTGAGGTAAACACTCCAAGATTCCTGTGCATCGGAAGTATATACTCATCTTTATCCAAGATCATGGTCGCGCCTACGGATATTGCTTCCTGTCCGATTCCAGCAAACCATTTACTTATTTTTCCCTGTCTGAGCAGAATCAGCATTTTCTCTTCAATCAATCGAGGAGTTACTAATTCTTTGTAAATCTCAACAAGTTCTTTATCAGTACGGGATTTTCGATCGAATTTCATTGCAGAACAGTTGAGATGCGAAATAAGCGCATCGCTTTCAAACATTTAACTCTTCTCTATAGTTTTTGCCACTTAGCAAACAAAAGTGTAATTGCAACAAAAAACTGGACAGATAGTTAAGGGAATTTTGAACAATTGAAGTAGGCATTTAAATAAATACGAATAAAATTGTAAGGGCATGTAAGTTCAATTAGTAAGTGCAAAGATTAGGATAAATATGTGGAGCTGGCTCCACATATTTAAAGGTCTAAAAACTTTGCCATATGAGCCAAAAATATTATCAACTCAAAGACCATCAAAGACATCAAATTGAAACCTACTTAAAATCGGGCAAAAGCAAAAGTTAAGTTGATTCTTTTGATTCATGAGTGGGTAATACGTTAAAATACGGGTTCAATTTTATCCTTCAAAAGAATCAAAGAATGCACGACTTATTTACTCAAGCACTTGGCATCTATGCCCCGTGGTTTGTCAAGGATGTTGAATTTAACAACAAACAACTCAACAGCTATATTGACTTCAAACGCGGCACTCAATTTGTTGATGGTAGCGATGATACCAAAGCCTATAGTACCTATGACACCGAGATGAAAAAATATCGTCATATGAATTTTTTGAACCTGAATGCCATCTCCATGCTCGGGTTCCTCGAATTAAGCGAGACGATGGCAAAGTACGGCTGATTCTGCCGCCGTGGGCAGGTCAGTTAAATGGGTTTAGCACCTTGTTTGAGGTGCTTATTATCAAGTTTTGTAAGCACATGCCGGTACACAATGTTTGCCAGCTGATGAACATATCAGATTATAAGGTTTGGAAGTTGTTGGATGTCTTTATTGACAAAGCTAGGCTCAGTGAGGATTTAAGCGGTATAGATACCCTCGGTATGGATGAAACTGCCACGGACAAGGGACATGATTATATTACGCTATTTGTTGATTTATACAAAAAAGCAATGGCGCATATCAGTGATGGCAAAAGCAATCAAACGGTTGTTGACTTTGTCGCGGTTTTAGAACGCTGAATTCAAGTCATTAATGCAACTTTCTGGTTAACCAATAATTGATTCATTACAAATATAGGGGTTTCATATTTATGCCTTTTTCTAGGTCGATTGTTTATCTTGGTTTCAATGTCTTTGATTTGTTGCTCATCGAGCATAGAGAAGTCTGATTTCTTAGGGATATATTGTCTGATCAGCCCGTTTAAATTTTCATTAGACCCTCTTTCCCACGAGTGGTAGGGATGGGCAAAATAATAGTCAATGCTTAGCGTTTTAGCTACCTGTTGATGCCAAGCAAATTCCTTTCCATTATCAGAAGTGATGGTGTGAAGAAACGGACTCCATTCTTCCAATAATTCATTGATGGCATCAGCCACTTCGCTGGCTTGTTTGGTTTCTACTTTCTTCATTTTCAACATGCCACTCGCCCTGTCGTTGATAGTTACAATCGCTCCTTTCTGATTTTTTCCAATGACCAAATCTACTTCAAGATCTCCAAATCTTGACCTTTCTTCTACCACCGAAGGTCTGCGGTCTATACTTACTCTGTCTTTTATAATTCCCCTGCTATCTTTAGTAGCCCCTCTTTTGCGATACTTTCTGCCCTTTCTTCGGAGATGAGTAGGTAACTCGCCCTGGTGTTTTTTGTCTTTCCATACATGCTGATAAATGCGCTCGTGAGAGACACAGTCTAGCCCTTCTTTTATACTGATGCCTACAATTTGCTCGGGGCTATAGTCTTCCTTTAGCAGGGTCTCAACATGGGACTGAATTCGCAAGGTGAATCGCTTTTTCTTGGGTTTCTTTTTTTGACGTTGAGCATACTTTCGATGCGCCAAATCATGCCTATAAACACCACTCCTCTGATCTTTATTACGCACAATTTCTCTGCTAATAACAGATTTATCTTTTGCTATGCTAGCAGCTATTTCACTTTGACTTTTTCCTTGTTGTAACATACACGATATCGCGTACCTGTGTTCTGTAGTAAGATGTGCCATTTGCAACTTTATTTTTCACGATGTGAGGGGGCAAATTAACCCTTACCAGCAAAGCAGTGAAAGAGAAAATTGCCCTTCTTTCCTGTTTTGTAATAGTGATAAAATCTCAAATCTAAAAGTTGCATTTATTAGTTGAATGTGAGACATAAAAGGGCAACAAAGAACAAGTTAAATCTGTGAGTTGCGATATGTCGCCGGCGTTTATTAAAGGGATTAAAGAAAACCTGCCGAATGCCCAAATTACGTTTGACAAGTTCCACATTATAAAAATCATCAATGAAGGGGTTGATAAGGTGAAAAGAGCGGAGGCGAAAGAGAATCCAATTCTGAAAGGTACGCGGTATTTATTCCTAAAAAACGAACAAAACCTCAGCGAGAAACAACAACAGAAAAAAGTAGAATTAGAGCTGACAGATCTTAACCTTAAATCCTTTGAGGCAATGAGAATGCACGAAACTTTCCAACAAATCTATCAAGCCAAAACCATGATAGATTTTGAGCAACTATTAAGCAAATGGTACAACTGGTTCAGTCAATGCAATTTACTCGCCATGGTTGAAACGAGCAAAATCATTAAAAACCACTGGCAAGGCATCGTGCAATGGAAATTAAGCAGCATCAATAACGGTATTTTAGAAGGCTTAAATTCGATCATTCAAGCCACAAAAAGAAAAGCCAGAGGTTATGGCAAAAAACATTGTAAGACCATGGCTTATTTGCTGACTGGCAAGTTTTATTTGCATAAAATAAATGCGAATCTACCCACTTGCTTTTAACAAGAGCCCAAAAGTTTCATTGCAGAAGCCCTTGCTGTGTCGGTTTCCACCATTTACAGAGAATGCAAGCGCAACAGTTCCCCTACAGGGATCTATCATGGATCTAAAGCACATTTGTCTTCCACAAAGCGTAAGAAACGTTATTGCAAGCCTCGGTCTTTTGACTCCCACAAAAGAAAGCTCATCAAAGAATACCTTCTGCAAGAACAGTGGTCACCTAAGCAGATGGTAGGGTATTGTAAGATCAAGCAGATGCCCATGGTTTCACATGAACGTATCTATCAATATATCAGGGACGATAAAGTTGCTGGAGGTCAGTATTAAAAACATTTACGTCATCAACTCAAACATAGAAAAAGACCTGTAGGTAAGCCTGTAACTAGTAAAAACAGGGTATCAATCGATCAAAGACCTGAATGCATCAACAATAAAGAACGCTTTGGGGATTGGGAAGTGGATACCATTATAGGCAGACAGCAAAAGGGAGCCATGCTGACCATCGTGGAAAGAACTACAGGAATGCTCATTATAAAAAAGCTACCTAAGGGAAAGCAAGCCAAAGGACTAAGTAAGGAACTTATCAATAGGATGATGCCCTATAAAAAAGATATCCTGTCGATCTCTTCTGATAATGGAACAGTTGAAGTAGGCATTTAATAAATAAAAGATTAGTCTATTAAAACAGTTTCATTTTCTTGATTAAACGATTGATTTACCGTAACTTAGTAGGATTATTAAAGTTAGAATAAAAATCAGATTATGGAGAAAAAGTATGAAAGCCTAACCCTTTTTTAGTTTCAGAAGAAATTTCCTAATAACGACAGTTGTCAAAACTTCCTAGGAGCCTGTCGGACTTATCAATTTAAACCTCTGAGAATTTCATATTCAGGAATACTTGCTTTTCGCCTCTGAATACTGAACTCTGGAAGGCTTAAAAGTGGTTTTTTACTGCTTTTTAACATCTATTTTTTTAAGTTCGACAGACTCCTAGCCGAAATGAAATGGTCAGATGGATTTAAATGTGAAAGGTGCCAAAACAACACGTATTGCAGAGGGAAATTATTCCATACCCGTCAATGCACAAAATGTAAATACCCAGCTACCCTCACAAGTCGTATTTATTAAATGCCTACTTCAATGGAACAGAATTTGCCGACCATCAAAACCTAGCTGAAAACCTAGCTCCTCAATGCTACTTTGCCCATCGGTATTGCTCCTGGCAAAGAGGACTCAATGAATACACTAACAAACTCATAAGACAGTATATACCCAAAAAAACAGCTTGTGATACACTAAATGACAAACAGATTACACAAATTCAACACAAAATTAACCGACGACCAAGAGAAAAACTTAACTTTAAAACTCCTAAAGAAATCTTTTATCTAAATACCGCTTAGTTTTGCTCTTGATTATTGGACCTACGCATGGTTGATGGTCAAGCATTTTAGTTAGCAGGTTATCGAATATTTCTCCTTTCATCTGACTGCGGTTGAACCTATAGCAATATTGGTTGATTGAAATAGGCATTTAATAAATACGGATGAAATTGTAAGGGCATGGTTGATGGTCAACCATTTTAGTTAGCAGGCGATCGAATATTCTCCCTTTCATTTGACTTCGGTTGAACCGATAGCACTATTGGTCGATATATGCCTGAAGGTTATCGACTGAATGGTGGATACCTCTAAGCCATGTCTTGAACATCATAATTGTTCTGTGCATTTCTGGGAAATTCTTACCTTTCTTCCCACTCTTGATTTGAATTAAATAAGGGTATTTTTCTTTCAAGGGGATGTAGCCCCTCCACTTATCGGTTGTGATGGTAGCCTCAGGTGATATATGATCCTGGAAGAAGGGCTTCAATTGCTTGGAGCCAGCATTGGCAATCACCCTAGCATACATCCTGCTCACTCCTTTCCCTTTCTTCTCAATAGCCAGTACAAACTGCTTTTTTTGATTATTTTGGCATCCTATAACGCCTTCTTCCTGTTGCCCTACAACGGTCTCATCAACTTCTACTTTACCCATTAGCGGGTATTTCCCACTGCTAACCATGGCCTTCATTACCTTTTGTTGAAACAGCCAACAGGTTTTTTCCGTAGCCCCAGTTTTCTGCTTAGCTCTGTTGATGCAATCTCTTGCTTATTTGTACTCATGTAGTATAGGATATAAAAAGATTTTAACATTGGGAATTTTACTTTGTGGAAAAGTGTGCCACTTGTGGGGGTAGCTTGGTACTTACATTTTGTGCATTGCCGGGTATGGAAGAAGGGCTTCAATTGCTTGGAGCCAGCATTGGCAATCACTCTGGCATACATCCTGCTCACTCCTTTCCCTTTCTTCTCAATAACCAGTACAAACTGCTTTTTTCGGTTATTTTGGTGTCCTACAACGCTTTCTACTTGTTGCCCTACAACCGTCTCATCGACTTCTACTTTACCCATTAGCGGGTATTTCCCATTGCTAACCATGGTCTTCATTACCTTTTGCTCAAACAGCCAACAGGTTTTTTGTCGTAGCCCCAGTTTTCTGCTTAGTTCTGTTGATGCAATCCCTTGTGTATTTGTACTCATGTAGTATAGGATATAAAAAGCTTTTAAGATTGGGAATTTTACTTTGTGGAAAAGTGTGCCACTTGTGGGGGTAGCTTGGTACTTACATGTTGTGCATTGACGGGTATGGAACAATTTCCCTCTGCAATACGTGTTGTTTCGGCACCTTTCACATTTAAATCCATCTGACCATTTCATTTCGGTCAGGAAGTTTTGACAACTGTCGTTATCAGGAAATTTCTTCTGAAACTAAAAAAGAGTTAGGCTTTCCTACTTTTTCTCCATAATCTGATTTTTATTCTAACTTTAATAATCCTACTAAGTTACTGTAAATCAATTGTTTAATCAAGAAAATGAAACTGTTTTAATAGACTAATCTTTTATTTATTAAATGCCTATTGCAAACGATTAAACTTCTAATTCTGCTTTATTTTTCTGTAAAACTTCAATAATTAAATTGATGTGACCTGTCAAGTTCACGCCTAGTAGGTCCACGCCTTTTTCTATCTCATCACGCTCCACTTTTGTAGCGAAGCTCTTTTGTTTCAGCTTCTTCTTTACCGACTTAGCCGTGAGGGTCTCAATCCCCTCTGGACGCACTTGGCTACAAGCGACAACAAACCCCGTGAGTTCATCGCACGCAAGTAATGCTTTATCCAAAACAGTATTACAGGGTACATTCCACTTGGTATAATGAGCTGAGATGGCATGTGCTATTTTTTCTTCTCCCTTCTCTTGTAACAAAGTAACAATTCGATTGGGATGATCTTCTGGATATTTTTCGTAATCTGCGTCATGAAGCAGTCCTGTTACTGCCCATTCTTCTGGATTCTCTCCCATTTTTTCAGCATAAGCCTTCATTACAAGCTCCACTGTCCTAGCATGCCTTAGCAGACTGGCACCTTCTGTCATAGACAGAAGAATATCTTTAGCCTCTTGTCTTGTCATTTTTTAAAAATAGTAAATAGTAGGATTCTTGAGCTTAGTGCCTGATAACTTAATGTCATATTTTTACTGCACAGGTTCATTTTCTGCCGAACTGTTGCCTTAAAAGACAAACTCCAGTTGTCATAAAGACAGTCTATGCAAGAATTTATGCTCATGCTGAAAGGAGAGATGGAATGGATCCTCTATCATCTAATTCACGTTCTCAACAAACAACCCTTCTTCTGTCTTACTTACAGTGACTACGCCAAGGTTTCTTAATCCCTTGATCGCTTTGTCCCATTTTGTGTTGGATAGTCCAGATTTTTGTTTCAAATCATCAAGTGGTAGTTGACCTAGGTCTGTGATGAAATCGTAAACTATTTTCTCTTCCTCATTCAGCTTAATGGCTGTTGATTTCTTTTCTGGTCTCATCTGAGGAAAGAAAAGAACATCTTGGATAGAATTTGAATTAGTCATGATCATGGATAACCGATCAATCCCCAGACCGACTCCAGCCGTTGGAGGCATTCCATATTCCAAAGCTCTTAGGAAATCCTCATCTAAAGTCATGGCTTCTTCATCTCCTCGTTTGCCTAGCTCTACTTGTTCGTCAAACCGCTGACGCTGATCAATTGGATCATTAAGCTCTGTGTATGCATTCATTATTTCCTTTCCATTGCAAATGGCCTCAAACCGCTCAACCAGACCACTCTTTGACCTGTGTGTCTTTGTCAATGGAGACATCTCGACTGGATAGTCTGTTATGAAAGTAGGTTGAATAAATAAAGGCTCACACTTTTTGCCAAAAATTTCATCTATGACCTTTCCTCTACCCATGGTATCATCCAGTGGAACCTGAAGATGTCTGGCCGTTTTGCGTAGTTCCTCGTCTTCCATACCTGATATATCGATCCCAGTAAAATGCTCAATTGCTTCATACATGGTGAAGCGCTTCCATGGTCTTTTGAAGTCCAGAATGTGATCTCCAACCTGAACTTTTGTGTCACCATGAAGATCAATCGCAACTTTCTCCAACATAGCCTCCATCGTATCCATCATCCAGTTGTAGTCTTTGTAGGCGACATAAAGCTCTACCTGAGTAAATTCAGGATTATGAAATCTTGACATGCCCTCATTTCGAAAATCCTTTGCAAATTCAAATACCCCATCGTAACCACCAACAATTAGCCTTTTCAAGTACAGTTCATTGGCTATTCTTAAATAGAGGGTCATATCCAATGTATTATGATGCGTTTTGAATGGACGCGCTACTGCTCCTCCGTAGAGGGGCTGAAGAATTGGCGTTTCTACTTCTAGGTACCCCATACCAGTCAAAAACGCTCTGATAGAATTTACCAATTTAGTCCGCTGTATGAAGACTTCACGTACCTCAGGGTTGACAATTAAATCTAGGTATCGTTGACGGTATCGTTGCTCAGGATCACTAAATGCATCAAATGTTTTCTTATTTCCTTCTTCATCTTCTACTTCTTTGACAATAGGCAATGGTCTTAGGGATTTTGCAAGTAGCTTCAACGCTGTCACATGGACCGAAATTTCGCCAACCTGAGTCTTGAATACATTTCCTTTGACTCCAATGATATCCCCGATATCCAATTTCTTTTTGAATACCTCATTGTAAAGAGATGTGTCTTCATCAGGAGATATATCATCTCTTCGTAAGTAGATTTGAATTCTTCCAGACGCATCCTGAATCTCAGCAAAAGAAGCTGATCCCATAATCCTGCGACTCATCAAGCGACCTGCAATGGAAACATTTGAATAATCGCCAGGTCTCCGATCAAAGTTTCTGAAAATATCACCTGTCGTCACATTCACATGAAAAGACGCAGCAGGATAGGGATCAACACCCATTTTTATCAATTCCTCCCTCGATTTTCGTCTTTCTAATTCCTGTTCACTCAACTGCATATCTCTGGCTCGCTTTACTTTTCTTTCTTCTTCCTATTTCCTTTTTTACCAGCAAGTATTCTCTTCCACTTAGCCATGAAATCGAAGTGTTTTCTTCAGCACGCCTAAACAAATAAGGGAGCACTTTTTCGACTGGACCGTAAGGGACATATTTCGCTACATTGTAGCCAGCTCTGCTAAGCGTAAAAGAGATATTATCGCCCATCCCTAAAAGTTGCGCAAAACAAATCCTTGTGTCATTTTTTGACAGTTTAGCCTCCTCCATCAGTTTAGCCAAATACTTAGCTGACTCCTCGTTGTGGGTCCCGCTACAAATACCCATTCGATCGATATTTTCTATGCATAATTTTAGAGCTGCGTTGTAGTCATTATCAACGGAGTTCTTATCCAGATGAACAGGCGACTTATAATCTAATTTCTCCGCTCTGCTTCTTTCTTTTTCCATATACGCACCTCTTACCAATTTCGCCCCCAGATAGTATCCTCCATTCTTTGCTTTTTCTAGGGCAAAATTCAGTCTGTCAAAAACATCTTCATGGTATAGCTGAAATGTATTAAACACAACTGGTCTTTCTTTATTGAGTTTTTCCATTAGCCGATCAGCGACTCCGTCGATAAAACTCTGAAACCATGACTCCTCAGCATCTATCATCACCATCAACTTTTTTTCATCAACTTTTCGAGCTATTTCTATCACGCGCTGTTCACAATAATCAAGTTTTGTTCTTTCAAGTTCTGAAAGTTTTTCTTGGTTCTGAGCTTTGACCATCAGTTCTGTAGGACCCAAAGCAGAAAGTTTTAAAACACAAAACGGGATATGACTTGATTTAGAAGCGAACTGTATGACACGAAGGGTCTCTTCTTTTGCCGCATTGTATCCACTTTCATTTTTTATGCCTTCTACTGAGTAATCCAGAATGGTTTGAACATTATGATCTCCAAGCAGTTTAACGATATTCTTGCAATCTTCGATGGATTCTCCCCCGCAAAACTGAGCAAATAGCGTCTTTTTGATAATCCCTTTAACCGGAAGGTTGATTTTCAATACAAATGCCACTAGGACGGTCCCAAGTTTCACCATCCAAGGAAAACTCATAGTTGACAATACGAAATGAGATACTTTGAGCCTAGCATTTGATTTGTACGCAAAAGCTATTTCCGTATTGTCAAAATTGATTGGTTTTGATTGCATATTTTTGGAAATTGGTCGCAAAGATAGCCAAGGCTATCGTCCAAAAAAGAGTTTTAACTAATCCCCGTACTCCTAACTTACATCCTTGAGTCTACTACCTACATATCTATCTGTTTCCAATCGTCCTTCAGCTATTCTAAAATCATTAATAAAGAAGTGGAATCCAGATTTGATTGCAATCTTGGTGGACGAAAATACTCGCAAATCTTGCCTGCCAAAAATTGAAGCCATTGACGCTCTTTTAATTGAAGTTCAAAGTGGAGAGACGTATAAAAACATCAGTACATGTCAAAAGATTTGGGGTGAACTAACAAGCGCAGGTTTTTCCAGAAAATCTGTTCTTATCACCCTCGGGGGTGGGGTCATTGGCGATATGGGAGGATTTGCTGCAAGCACGTATAAGAGGGGCATTAAATTTATCAACGTCCCTACCACGTTACTTTCCCAGGCAGATGCCAGTATTGGAGGTAAGCTCGGTGTTGACTTTGAAGGTCTAAAAAATCATATTGGACTCTTTAGGGAGCCAGATCACGTCATCGTAAGCTCTAGTTTCCTGTCAACCCTTCCAGAAAGAGAACTCAAATCGGGATTTTCAGAAGTCATAAAACACTCATTAATAGCGGATAAGCAACATTGGGATTTCATAAGGAATCAAAATTTTAAAGAGTTGATATGGGACGATCTTATACCAAAATCCATCGAGGTTAAAAACAAGGTGGTTGTGTCGGACCCTACTGAAAACGGGCTTAGGAAAATTCTAAACTTCGGACATACGCTAGGTCATGCTCTAGAAAGTCATTTCCTCGAATCCCCAGATAAGCTATTACATGGTGAAGCTGTAGCCATAGGCATGATCCTCGAAAGCCATCTCTCATACCAACAAGACTGGCTCACAGCAGATGAATTAAACCATATTGAAAAGTATATCTTCAAAGAATTTTCTCTCCCTTCTTTAATCCCAAGGTATATAGACTTTAAATCTCTGCTATTACAAGACAAAAAGAATGATGCCCAGAGAATCAATTTTTCATTAATAAAAGGAATAGGAAATTGCGAGTATGACATCGCCGTATCAGATGAAATGATTGA
Organism: Ekhidna sp.; assembly: GCA_965261215.1. GTDB lineage: Bacteria > Bacteroidota > Bacteroidia > Cytophagales > Cyclobacteriaceae > Ekhidna. The sequence continues at coordinate 3,071,412 of CBDHDT010000193.1, read as the reverse complement.
AAAATCAATTACCCACTTCAATCAATCAAATGAATAAATCATCATTCGCCTCCGAATTGCTTTCCAATGGTTCAGAGACTGACTTTTCTTTCTTCTTCACCAGCTTCTTTGGTACAGCAATGAAGAAAGTCACAGCCCCCAGAATGATGGAAATCAAAATTGCTCCTATGGTTCGAGAAGTCGACATACTCATATACTTAGACAACACTTTAGCAAAAAAAGTTGGAATATTGTTCGCCTTTTTACCCATACCAAGTCTTGGACTACTTCATTAGTAAACATGATTCCCAGTTAGCGGACGAGGTAAAGCTCGCGACTTCCAAAAGTGAAAGTAACAGGGTACTACTGATCAATGCTCTGTCTGGCGGGAAGGTGTCTTTAAAAAATTTATCTGATGCCAGAGACACTCAAACGATGAAGTATCTTTTGAGAGTAAATCCAAAAGAGTGGGATGTCATTGATGCGGGGACCACCATGCGTTTCCTGACTGCTTACTTGGCTGTTTTCGGAAATGAAAAAGTCATTACTGGCTCTCAAAGAATGAAGGAACGTCCAATTGCCATACTTGTAGAAGCCCTGCAAAAGATTGGTGCTGAAATTCAATACTTGGAAAACAAAGGATACCCGCCACTAAAAATTTCCAGCTTCAAAAATCAATGTGAAAAAAAAATCTACCTCCCTGGAAATGTAAGTAGTCAATACATTAGTGCCCTTTTGATGATCGCACCTTGCCTTCCGAAAGGATTGCAGGTTGAATTAACGACTACCGTATTCAGTAAGCCTTACATTGCTATGACCCTAGATCTGATGCAATCATTTGGGATAGATCATACATGGATGGGGGATAGGATCTCCATTGAAAAAGGAGAATACCAAGCAAACGAATACACGATTGAGGGGGACTGGTCTGCTGCCAGCTACTGGTACGCTTTTGTTGCCCTTTCTCAGCATAAAAGAAGTAGCCTCAGCCTGCCTAGTCTTCGAACTGGTTCTTCACAAGGGGACAGCAGGGTTGCAGAGATCATGTCTCCCCTTGGCATAAAGACTGAGTTTTTAAATGACAAAATACGATTAACCAAAAAAGAAACAGAAGCTGATCATTTGACATTAGATATGAGGGATTGCCCAGACCTTGCTCAAACAATCATGGTAGTAGCTACCGCAAAAGGCATAAAAATTGATTTTACAGGATTGGAAAGTTTAAAACTTAAAGAAACAGATCGAATTGAGGCAATGCGTAATGAACTTTCAAAAATCGGAGCGGAGTTACGTGAAACCCCAAGGGGATGGCACATGGCACCTTCACAGTTGCTCCCTAAATCTATACAAATTGACACGTATGAAGATCACAGGATGGCAATGGCCTTTGCCCCTCTATGCCAATTGCTTGATGTTATCATAAAACATCCAGATGTCGTCAGCAAGTCTTATCCTGGATTTTGGAAAGAAGTGAAAAAAATTGGCGTAAAAATTTCACCTTGCTGAAATAATTTCTAAAAATTACCCTGCCGTCCAGCTAAAATTCAACCCACTAATTAGTCAGCCCTAAAGAATCAAAATTAATTATGCTTATCTTCTTTCAGGGAGGTTTTTAGCATGATTATTGCTATATAAAATGACAAGGAATAGTTATAATATCAATCAAAACCTTGTCAAATGCAGTCAAAAAAGTCGAATAGAAATCAACTTGATTTTTTATCACCTACCTTAACTGAACAACTCAATTCTAGGCAAGAGCTTTATTTATTGAGCCACCAGATAGCATGGTCATATTTTGAAGAAGCGTTTGGTTCGCTTTATTCAAATGTAGGTCGTCCAGCTCATTCTATTCGTTTGATGGTCTCCTTGTTGATATTAAAATCTATTTACAATTTATCAGATGAGGTATTGGTGGAACAACGGTGGGAAATGAATCCATATTTTCAATATTTTGGAGGCTTTGATTCTTTGCAATGGGGGCAACCATGTGCGGCAACAGATTTGGTTCATTTCAGGAAGAGGATTGGAGCAGAAGGGGTAGAGAAGATATTGAAACATTCAATTGAGCTACACGGCAAGGATGCTAAGGACAAGCATGTAAGTGTAGATACTACTGTCCAGGAAAAGAGCATCACCTATCCCACAGATGCAAAACTTCATAAAAAAATTGTTGACAGCTGTATTTCTATAGCCAAGAAAGAAGGGATTAAACTACGACGCAGCTACGTTAGGACAACCAAAAACCTTGTCAGAGACACCTACAATGGGACTCACCCTAAAAGAAGAAAGCAAGCAAATGCAGCGAAGCGAAAACTCAAAACCATTGCTGGTCGGTTAGTCAGAGAATTAGACAGGAAATTACCTCATCAGCAAAAAGAAGTAACACTGGCACTGTTCAAACGAGTACTTACACAAGAGAAGTGCAGTAAGCATAAAATTTACAGTTTACATGAACCTGATGTGTATTGCATCGCAACAGGAAAGGCACATAAAAAATATGAATATGGCTGTAAGGCATCAGTAGTATTGACACAAAATACGGGTATCATCGTAGGTGCGATGACTTTTGAAGAGAATATTTATGATGGACATACGCTAGATGCTGTATTGAAGCAAACACAACTACTGACTGGTAACTACCCGAAAACCGCCACAGTAGATAGGGGGTACAAAGGGACTAACAAAGTTGAGAACACCTCCATCATTCGACCATCCAAACCATTAAAAAGAGAAAATACCTATCAAAAACAGAGAAAACGAACGCACTGTAGACGTAGAGCAGCCATAGAGCCAATCATCGGACACTTCAAGCAAGATCATCGAGTAGCTAGCAATTACCTAAAAGGGAAAACAGGAGATAAAATAAACTTCATCATGGCAGCCTGTGGGTTTAACTACAAGAAATTGATGAAAAAACTAAGAGTAAATGCTCTTTGGCTCTATACAAAATGGGTAGTAAAGCTGAGGCGTCTAGTGGAATTAACCTCTTTCCATCAAAGTAGAATACAAACTCTATGGAAAATGAGTTTTTAAGGAACGACTAATTAATTGGTAAATAGGAGGTTCAAAGTCTGTTGAACCTCCTAGTAATATCAAATTAAGACCGTTGCAATAGAAGATTGTTTATAGGGTTTAATTAGTTAAGTAATACCCGTTGTGCTAATTAAATGGTTGCGACTTGTAAGTTATTGATGGGTCTATTGAAATCAAATTTATTGATGAATTGATGAATTGATGAATTGATGAATTGATGAATTGAAGTAGGCATTTAATAAATACGAATGCACTTGTACGGGCATGGTTGATGGACCACCATTTTAGTTAGCAGGTTATCGAATATTTCCCCTTTCATCTGGCTTCGGTTGAACCGATAGCAATATTGGTCGATATATGCTTGAAGGTTATCGACTGAATGGTGGATACCTCTAAGCCATGCCTTGAACATCATAATTGTTCTGTGCAATTCCGGGAAATTCTTACCTTTCTTCCCACTCTCGATTTGAATTAAGTAAGGATATTTTTCTTTCAAGGGGATGTAGCCCCTCCAGTTATCGGTTTTGATGGTAGCCTCAGGTGATATATGATCTTGGAAGAAGGGCTTCAATTGCTTGGATCCAGCATTGTCAATCTCTCTGGCATACATCCTGCTCACTCCTTTCCCTTTCTTCTCAATAGCCAGTACAACCTGCTTTTTTCGGTTATTTTGTCGTCCTACAACGCCTTCTTCCTGTTGCCCTACAACGGTCTCATCGACTTCTACTTTACCTATTAGCGGGTATTTCCCACTGCTAACCATTGCCTTCATTACCTTTTGTTGAAACAGCCAACAGGTTTTTTGCCGTAGCCCCAGTTTTCTGCTTAGCTCTGTTGATGCAATCCCTTGTTTATTGGTACTCATATAGTATACGATATAAAAAGCTTTTAACATTGGGAATTTTACTTTGTGGAAAAGAGTGCCACTTGTGGGGGTAGCTTGGTACCTACATTTTGTGCATTGCCGGGTATGGAATAATTTCCCTCTGCAATACTTGTTGTTTTGGCACCTTTCACATTTAAATCCATCTGGCCATTTCATTTCGGCTAGGAAGTTTTGACAACTGTCGTTATCAGGAAATTTCTTCTGAAACTCAAAAAGAGTTAGGCTTTCATACTTTTTCTCCATAATCTGATTTTTATTCTAACTTTAATAATCCTACTAAGTTACTGTAAATCAATCGTTTAATCAAGAAAATGAAACTGTTTTAATAGACTAATCTTTTATTTATTAAATGCCTACTTCAATTGATGAATTGATGAATTGATGAATTGCTAGTGCAGGGATTTTAGCCAATATCCTAGTCTTAAACCCTTGAAAAGTTTTGGCATAATTTCTTCTAATCATAAATTGGTCACAAAGTTGAGAGAAAAGTGTCTCCACTCTTTTTCTGGTTTTTCTAAACACTCGGGGTTGCTTTTTATAATTTTTATAATTTTTCCTCATTGGTGTTTCCAAGCAGATATTAGTAGCATGAAGCAGGTCTGATTGCAATAACGAGGACAAGTATCCTTTATCTCCAATCAATACACAATCAGCTAGTTGTGAATTTATTTCCCGTAAAAAAGTGGTATCATGAACGCTTGCCTTTGTCAGTTCGATAGAGTGAAATATTCCATTAGCCGAACAGCTACCTTGTAATTTATATCCATAGAAATAAGTCTTTTGAGAAGCGCAGTATCCTTTATCTGGAGCATTTTCAAATGTCTGTCGACAACTTTTGGATCGCTTTTCCCTAGAGAGTTTGCATACTTCCAACGGCATCGAATCGACAATGGAGTACGCTTCAAACTCTAGGAATTGAGAGGCTAATGCCTAGCGGATAATTTCCATTACGAGAACCAATGGTATCTTTCGTTTAGTATACCGTGTTCGGTCTATTAGCTTGGGAAAATCATTACTGTAATCGGATTTAATCTTATTAAAGAGCCAATTTTCACTATCCACCGACATACATTCAGCCGTCAACGCAAGGCTAAGTACCTGTAAATCAGTAAATAATGATGATATCCCTGGTTTTGGAATACTCCCGTTTTCATCAAAGCAGTTGAGCTTAAGTGATTTGATTGTTTGAAAAATCTTGTCGAAATTACTCTTAATATTGTACATAGGTCAGTTCAACAAATTGGTTTATTAGTACTCTAATTTACTGATAATCAGGCTTATATACACTTGTTATTACCTCTAATTAATTAGCACAGCGGTTTGTTGTGTATCTTATTGTTCATGATTTTAACCCTAACTTTGTACCCAAGATATTAACCTCGTCAGGGACGACTATATAATCTTCACTTCTCTTTCTAACTCTACTCCAAATTTTCTGGCAACGGATTTCTGAATTTCATTGGACAGCCTGAAGATGTCTTTCCCCCTGCCATTTCCATAGTTGACTAAAACCAAGGCTTGCCTGTCATGAACACCTATTTCTCCTTCCCTATACCCTTTCCATCCTGTATTTTCTATGAACCATGCAGCTGGGACCTTCACTTCTGCTTCCCTTGTCGAATAGCCTTTTATATCAGAAAACTGAGCTTCCAGCGCTTCAAAATGCAACTTCTCTATGATCGGATTTTTGAAGAAACTGCCCGCATTACCAATATCCATGGGATCAGGAAGCTTTGACTGACGAATATTAATCACAGCTTGACTCACTGCTTTCAAGGAAAGTTCTCCAGTTCCCATCTCTTTAAGTGTTTGCTTGATCGCTCCATAAGATATGTTAAACATCGGCTTTTTGGATAGAAGGAAGAATACTTTGGTGATGACAAACTTGCCTTTCAATTCACTTTTGAAAATACTGGATCGGTAAGCAAAATGACAATCTTCTTTGAAAAAAGTGACAGTCTTCCCTGATTTTATTTCATATGCTTCCAGCGAATGAAAAACCTCTTTGAACTCCACTCCATATGCGCCAATATTCTGCATAGGAGCCGCCCCAACCGTTCCTGGTATGAGTGAAAGGTTCTCAATTCCTCCGTAGCCTCTTTCTACACACCAAAGAACAAATTGATGCCAGTTTTCTCCTGACCCTACTGAGACTAAAATATCTTCATCAGATTCCTTTTGAACAGAAATTCCGCGGATTTCATTTTTAGCAATAATTCCCGTAAATCCTCGTGTAAAAAGCACATTAGAACCTCCTCCTAAAATCATTTTTTTTTGACTTCTAAATCTGCTAGCCTGAAATATCTCATCTAGGTCATCAATCGAGTCAACAACACCAAGAAAGCCTGTATTTTCATCCAGACCGAAGGTATTATATGGTTTTAAGGAAACGTTTTGCTGTACTATCAAGGCATTTAATTTCAGAAAAGAGTGGCAGGAAATTAATCAATATAAAAGGGTCAACATAGAAAGTTGATATTCGAAGGTAGTGTAAACTAAACTCTGTCCGGCATTAATAAAGATCGTTACAAAAGGCAATACTGAGTTTATTGGGTTAAGACCGTTGCAATAGAAGGTTGTTTATAGGTCTTAACTCAATAGCGTCCTAAACGATTTTGATTGAGTTCAAGATAGTGTTTCAGTTCTTTCTACAGCAGATTATTAACGATTATTGAAATAGATACCTCCTTGCTTTTTGAATTGATTCGGGGGGTGATCAAAAGGCTTGTCTAACCAGCTGTGCAGGTCAATTTTAACGAATAAATTCAGTTTTAGGAAAGCCACTAGCTTTGAGAGTTGCCAAGCATATTTTGCTAATTCTTTCAAGAATTTAAGGATGACGATCGTAATCAAGGCGGTCCATAGTTGAATCATCACAGCGTTTCGAGTAGTGCAGATAAATGATTTGATAGGTAGCAACTGTTTTGATCTCTCTAAAGAAGATTTCTATCTGCTAACGACTCTTGTATAGTTCACTGATTGTATTTGCTGTCCAAAACCTTTGATTGGTGATCAATTCGATAGTTTGTTGATGCTGTTCATTCCAAATAGCAACTTGTCTCAAGAGGTTGGGATATTTCTTTTGAAGTAGGCATTTAATAAATACGAATGCACTTGTACGGGCATGGTTGATGGACCACCATTTTAGTTAGCAGGTTATCGAATATTTCCCCTTTCATCTGGCTTCGGTTGAACCGATAGCAATATTGGTCGATATATGCTTGAAGGTTATCGACTGAATGGTGGATACCTCTAAGCCATGCCTTGAACATCATAATTGTTCTGTGCAATTCCGGGAAATTCTTACCTTTCTTCCCACTCTCGATTTGAATTAAGTAAGGATATTTTTCTTTCAAGGGGATGTAGCCCCTCCAGTTATCGGTTTTGATGGTAGCCTCAGGTGATATATGATCTTGGAAGAAGGGCTTCAATTGCTTGGATCCAGCATTGTCAATCTCTCTGGCATACATCCTGCTCACTCCTTTCCCTTTCTTCTCAATAGCCAGTACAACCTGCTTTTTTCGGTTATTTTGTCGTCCTACAACGCCTTCTTCCTGTTGCCCTACAACGGTCTCATCGACTTCTACTTTACCCACTAGCGGGTATTTCCCACTGCTAACCATTGCCTTCATTACCTTTTGTTGAAACAGCCAACAGGTTTTTTGCCGTAGCCCCAGTTTTCTGCTTAGCTCTGTTGATGCAATCCCTTGTTTATTGGTACTCATATAGTATACGATATAAAAAGCTTTTAACATTGGGAATTTTACTTTGTGGAAAAGAGTGCCACTTGTGGGGGTAGCTTGGTACCTACATTTTGTGCATTGCCGGGTATGGAATAATTTCCCTCTGCAATACTTGTTGTTTTGACACTTTTCACATTTAAATCCATCTGGCCATTTCATTTCGGCTAGGAAGTTTTGACAACTGTCGTTATCAGGAAATTTCTTCTGAAACTCAAAAAGAGTTAGGCTTTCATACTTTTTCTCCATAATCTGATTTTTATTCTAACTTTAATAATCCTACTAAGTTACTGTAAATCAATCGTTTAATCAAGAAAATGAAACTGTTTTAATAGACTAATCTTTTATTTATTAAATGCCTACTTCAATATTTCTTTTTGGATTGAGTACCTGTGAGTTGTGTTAGCTCATCTTTTAGAATATGTGGATGCTTTTCTTCTGGCAGGTCATTTTCTTTGATCGGCTCAAATTGGATAGTGTCTTTGTGTCTACTAACGAAAAATATCCTGTTGCTGTCCCAAACGTTGAGCAACGAAAAATCATTATAGTAGCGATCTGCTACTATCACGCTATTGGCTAAGAATGGGATATTATAAGCTCCCTTATTGTCAGCGGTTTTGCCATCAGTGACATTAACATAGGCAGGTAGGTTGCCATCGTAGTCCAATAGGATATGCTTTTTCACAGCTCCCTTATGTGTTTGGTATTTGGTCCAGTCAAAAAGACTCAGACATAGACTGACCATCGTTGAGTCCAGCATGAATAGCTTGGATTTAATCTTGAATTTGGACTGACGAAACCCTGCCAAATGTGTCAACTGGTTTTCAATTTGATAGTAGAAGTCTTTAAACAGTGTCCAATCTCGGTGTTTGTTTTGATAACTTACAATGGATTTAGAGGGTGCGCTATCTATGCCCAAATGATTGAGATTGCCTCTCGCCGAACGAAGACCGTTGCTAATATCACCAATAGGCTGACTCGTTGAAAACTGACAGAACAACATAGAGACCAAGTGGGTCCAACTACTGTAGCCTTTCTGGTGCTTATCGGTGTCCTTTTCTGCTACTAATTTTCTAAAAGAGTATACGCTCAATCTTGGAGATGATTTGAGAAAACAAGGTTAATTTTGACATGCAGGAAGGAGTCATTGTAATCCAACTCAAAGGTATTTGAGATACAGAGTGCTTCCCTGCTATTTTATTAATCGTTTAGGACGCTATTGATTCTTAATATTTTCTTCCTCGGCTGATTGCAGTTGCTCATAAATTTCAAATGGTATTTCTGAACGTTTGAGCGTAATATCATTTTTTGACCTTTGCTCCTTAAAAAATAGCATGGAAACAGGTGTTGCATGGTTCAAAGTGAGGATATTTACCCTTAAGGTTGGGCATGGCATTTTACAGGGTCTCTTTTATCAGGCTTAAAATGTATTCTAACTGGCTATCATCTTTGACAATAATCTCATAATCTCCATTGCCCCAGTGTCCTACTTTTGATACATCTCGGATTATATTCTTAGGGTCGTTTAGTTCACCTTGCTGTTTGTTGATCCACATTTTTAAGTTCTTTTTCTGAATCGCTATATCGCAAACATTTTTACCTTCATAACGAAAAGCTATTTTTACCTTCTTAGGCTCTGATTCCATATTGTCATGCAGGTTTAGAATTGCTCGCTTGAACCGTTCATAAAGCTCTACTGTTTCATCACTCTTGCTTGACAAGTGATCTTTCTTCATTGTAAACCTTTATTTCATCCTGTACCGTCTTTAATTCTTTGTTTTGTTGTGTGATGGGCTTGATGCTCTCCGCTGATTTTGATTTCTTGATTGGGGTTATCGAAACGGTATCGTTTTCAAATCTTTTCAGCTCCCATAGTTCAATGGCTATGTCTTTGAAATTAGTTGCTAATCGCTGATTCTCCGTAAAACGGGTAGACACAAAAACTACTCTGGTTTGAGACCAATCCACATCATCCCGTTTAAGTTGCTACTGTAATGACTCATTGTATTCTATGATAAAATCAGCTTTGTTTTCAAGCATAAGGCTCAAATACGTAAAGCCTTGGTCAACTACACTTATAGTCTTATCTTTCTTATATTCAATGATGATAAAGGCATTGTTTTGATTGTCATACGCTAGGGTGTCAATACGCTTGTTTTTAATCGAAAACTCAGATCTCACCAACTGCAGTCCCATGATTGGATTCAGGTTAGCTTCAAACAGGTCTTTGAGTTCCTTTTCAAGTTTGAAAGGCTTTTCTTTTATCTGGGCTAGTGTTCCTTTGGTGTTGGCGTATGTTGGCATAATAGACTAAGTTCTAAATAGTCAGCCCTTAAAAACATCTAAACAGTTTGATTTATATCAATAAAACAAACAAAATCATTAACAAAATCAACCGCTTTATGTTAGAATAACCGTTGTTTTCTGGTCGTTTTAGTTAAAAAATTATGCTGACTCCATCTACCCCAAACACAGGGCAACAAAATCTGTTTCACACCGAGCTGTTCTCTCAATTAGACCAGCGAGACCCTTTAATCCAATTAGCCAACGTCATCGACTGGAAGGTCTTCGAGGATGCATTTAGCAAACACTATTGCCACGATAACGGCAGACCCTCAAAACCAATACGCTTAATGGTCTGGTTACTGATGCTCAAACAACTGGAAAACCTGTCCGATGAGAATGTGGTCTTACAGTTCAAGCGTAATCCGTATTATCAATACTTCTGCGGTTATCCAACCTACACCCCAAACGTGCCTTGCAATGCAACCGAACTGGTGCATTTTAGAAACAGAATCGGTGTCGCAGGTTTTGAACTCATTTTTAAGATGAGTGTGATGTTGCACGGCAAAAAAGCCAATGAAAACACTGTTTTGATTGACACCACCGTACAGGAAAAAAACATCACCTATCCGACTGATTCTAAACTAGCCATCAAAATTATCAACCGTCTCAACAAATTGGCGAAAAAACATGGCATCAAACAACGCAGAACCTTCGTAAAAGAAGTTAAAAACTGCCGCTTACGCGTTCGCCACTTCCGCCATGTTAAAAAGCGTACATCCGCCAAAATGGCATTGAAACGATTGCGAACCATTGCTCATATTTTAATCCGAGAACTACAAAGAAAACTACCCCAACACGGACTGCTTGAAACCTACCGACCAGACTTCTTGCTCTATCAACGGGTGTTGGCACAACAACCCAAAGACAAAAATAAAATTTATTCCCTGCACGAACCCCATGCTTATGCGATGGGCAAAGGCAAAGAGCACAAACGCTATGAATACGGCAACAAAGTATCCATCGTCTCGGCCAAAGACAGTAACATCATTGTCGGCGTTGTCAGCCATAAGAAAAACCAGCATGATGCAAAAACACTACCCGATGCGATAAAACAAGCCAATAGCAACAGAACAAAACCCATCAAACAAGCGGTCTGCGACAGAGGCTATTGTGGGGTTAAACAAGTGGGCGATACGGACATTATCCTGCCCAGCAAAGCCCTGAAAAAAGACAATCGTTATCAAAGAGACAAGAAACGCAAATTGTGTAAGCGACGGGCTGCCATAGAACCCATTATTGGGCATTTGAAATCCGATTTTAGGTTATCCAGAAACAGGCTTAAAGGACAAGTTGGCGATGAAATCAATGTTTTAATGGCTGTTTGTGCCTGGAATTTGAGAAAGTGGCTGGTTTTTTGTCACGTCTGCTATTTATGGCTTAAAAAAGCGTGTTTTGTCCATATTTTTGGTAAAAAGCCCTTGGTCCATTTGATTCAAGGTTGATTCACGTTCGCTGAACGGTTGCTTGAAACAGATTTTTACTTGTTACCTAAAATCCGCAGTCAACTAGATTTTCAGATAAAAAGAGTTGCTAAAGGATAATAATGTCAGTTCCTATCTAATCGATCAGGTATATGGGGCTGGTTAGTCGGCATTTTGACCAGAACTAAGGGGTGCAGTAGGTCTTCAATGGTAAAATTGAGGTCTTTCAGACAGACCTTTCCTGAGAAAAGAAGTATTACGAAAGAATGTTGGATGTTTTAATCAAACAGTTAGGCAGTTAGGTGAGCAGTCGGCTGTAGTCTTTGTGTGTATATAGTTTAAGTACATGCTACCTTCCCGTCTTGGTCCATTTGGTAGCCACGGTAATAAATCGGAAGATAAATTTCTTCAATCGGAAGTTTTCCTTAATTCAGGATAGTTTACTGGCAAAGGTAGCCAACATAACCTGGTATAGATTGGCATACAGAGCAGTGATGATCATAAAGGCGGTATTTTCATTAAGGAATGAGCAGGGAAGCTTAGACCAGCCAAAATCATTGTTCATTGCATCGAAGGTTCGCTCAGCATTTCCTCTTTGGTTATAAAAAGAGACAATTTGCTGGTTGTCCCATTTGACATCATTGGTGAGGATAGCTCGATAAGTGAAGGCATCCCCAGTGAATAATCCGGTCTGACCATCTCGGCGTTTAATCCGACTTACTAACCTGAACCCGATTAATAAATAGTTCAATTAAAGAGAGATAAACAGGAATTAGGAATAGATAAAACCAGTGTATGAGTTTATATTTAAGTATCTGAAATTCGAATATATACACATAAAACACATGGTCTTATCTGAGGCTCACTTAACCCTAAGGCTAGTGTGAATAATTCTTCTAAATTTTGCATAATCAATGTTAATCTTTTTATCTTTACCCACATAGATCAACATAAGGCTAAATATTTCCATTATACTACCGTTGGTTTTACTGTTGTTTAATTTTACTGTTATTTGTTATGACAAAAAGAAATTTTATTGTAGGGTCCAGTTTCTTTGTTTTAGCTTCAGCTACGGTAATAATTCTCACCTCCTGCAAGAAAGATGATGGCAAGTTACCGAAAAGTTCTGCTTTTACAGCAGTGGACACATTACTTTCGTTTGATCCAACCGTAATCGGTCAAGTATCTGTTCCTAAAAAAACAGTGTTAGTCTCTTCGGATTTAAAGAATCCCGTAAATGTTACTGTGACACCTAATTTTGAAGTGTCTAAAACTAATGCGAACTCTAGCTATGGGAGTACTGCTGTGTTCACTGTAGCTGAATTGAACCAAGGGGACTATCAATTGTATGTCAGATTTACTCCTGCCGTCACAGCCTTAGGAGAAATAGCGGGTAAATTATCGTTTACGTCAGATGACTTTTCTGACGTAACTATTAATTTAATGGGTACAGGTAGACCAATGACACTTAAGTATTCAACCTTTCGTGATCAACATCTGTTCTTTGGGGGAGATGATAACCCTTGGGGAAATCAATCATCTGAACAAACTTTTACGCTGTACGATGATATGACCATGGTTGACACTATCAAGATGTATGTAAAGTTAAGATGTCTGACAGCAGCCTGTGATCCATGGGATCAGTTCGCAAATGTGGAAGTAAAGGATGAGCATACTGACGAATGGTATGAGATTGGACGCTATATAACACCCTATCGTGTGGATAACTCACAATTAAATAGAGGGTTTGAAATTGATGTAACTGATTTCAAATCATTGTTAACAGGAAGTACAGAACTAAGAGCTTATATAGGGGTTTGGGGACCTAATGGGTGGGATTTAACTGTGGATTTTGATTACATTACGGGTACACCGGATTATCCGTATTATGCAGTTTCAAAAGTTATTCAGTACGCACCTGGGGGTGTACCATACGGAGTGGATTTAGATGCCTCAGTTTACGATTTAACAAAATCTGTCACTATTCCAGCAAACGCAGAAAGTACACATTTAAGAACTATAATAACAGGTTGGGGACACGCAACTCCAGCAGACACCGACGGAAGACCTTGTGCAGAATGGTGTTTTAGAACACACCGTATAAAAATTAATGGAAATAATACTTTCGAGCACAACATGAAAGGAATAGGTTGTGAATCAAACCCTGTAAGCCCTCAAGGAGGCAACTGGGAACCAGATAGAGCGGGATGGTGTCCAGGAATGGCTGTTCCTGTCAGGGTAAATGAATTTAGTAATCCCATGCCAAGAAATACTTTTACTTTTGAATATGATTATGAAGACTGGACTGATGATGGAGAAAATGATAAGGGAGCAAATTATGCGACATCGGTATTTGTAGTTGTAAAAAGCAATGCGGAAATTGTTAAACCTACAGTTAATTAATTAAGGGGTCAGGGTCGCTTGAGGAGGTTATTGCTTGAACAAGCCATTGTGGTTTTCATTCAAGTCGCATTCCCATGAGTGATACGGTTTAGCGAAGTAAGTTTAACACTCGAGTCGTTTGGCAAGCTCACTATGCCAACTGAATTCCCTGCCGTTATCAAAGGTTAGCGTCATCACATATAGTTTCATATTCTCTAACAACCTGAGATCGCCACATTGGTTTCTTGTGCGGTTTTGTTCTTAATCCGAAGCGCAAGATAGAGCCTGCTTTTACGTTCAGCAAGGGTGGTAAACACCCCTTGATGATCCTTGCCGATAACACAATCAGCCTCCCAATCACCAATACGCGAGCGACTGTCCACTATGCTGGGTCTATCATCAATATCAACCCGATTAGGGACGAACCCGCGGTAATCGTTCTTGCCATAACGCTTGCGACATTTCTTACCCTTATGGCGCAAGTATCGATGCAACGACCCATCAGCTACTTTGTCTTTCAAAATTAGACGATAGATGGATTCGGTGCTAATACTGATGTTTTCCTCCATTCTCTTGCCGACCGCTAATTTGTTCAGGGCTCCAATGCAGTTTAAGTTTTTGTTGAATATAACGCCTTAACTTGTCATTGAGCTTGATGTACTTTTGCTTATGCCTCATTTGGGCAAAGCGGTGAGCTTGTTTGTAGCGATAGCCGTTACCCCCGGTATTGCGTTTAATTTCACGGCTGATGGTTGACCTAACTTCTGCCCATGGTTTTATAGCGATTTCTGTCAGTGTACAATGCTGCTGATTCATGAGGTAAATGTGGTATCTTTCGTGTTCAGTCAAATGGGTATATCTCGTCAGTTAAAAGAGTACGAGTGTACCCTTTGACTGACTTAGAAGTGTTGTAAGTTCAATTAGTAAGTGCAAAGCTTAGGATAACTATGTGGAGCTATCTCCCCATAGTTAAAGGTCTAAAAACTTTGCCATATGAGCCAAAAATATTATCAACTCAAAGACCATCAAAGACATCAAATTGAAGCCTACTTAAAATCGGGTAAACGTAAAAGTTTCATTGCAGAAGCCCTTGATGTGTCGGGTTCCACCATTTACAGAGAGTGCAAGCGCAACAGCTCCCCTAAAGGGATCTATCATGCAGCTAAAGCACATTTGACTTCCACAAAGCGTAAGCAACGTTATTGCAAGCCTCGGTCTTTTGACACCCACACAAGAAAGCTCATCAAAGAATACCTTCTGCAAGAACAGTGGTCACCTAAGCAGATTGTAGGGTATTGTAAAATCAAGCAGATGCCCATGGTTTCACATGAACGTATCTATCCATATATCAGGGACGATAAAGCTGCTGGTGGACAGTATTACAAACATTTACGCCAGCAACTCAAACATAGAAAAAGACCTGTAGGTAAGACTGTAACTAGTAAAAACAGGGTATCAATCGATCAAAGACCTGAATGCATCAACAATAAAGAACGCTTTGGGGACTGGGAAGTGGATACCATTATAGGCAGACAACAAAAGGGAGCCATGCTGACCATCGTGGAAAGAACTACAGGAATGCTCATTATCAAAAAGCTACCTAAGGGAAAGCAAGCCAAAGGACTAAGTAAGGAACTTGTCAATAGGCTGATGCCCTATAAAAAAGATATCCTGTCGATCTCTTCTGATAATGGAACAGAATTTGCCGACCATCAAAACATAGCTAAGAACCTAGCTACTCAATGCTACTTTGCCCATCCGTATTGCTCTTGGCAAAGAGGACTCAATGAATACACTAACAAACTCATAAGACAGTATATACCCAAAAAAAAAACAGCTTTTGATACACTAACTGACAAACAGATTACACAAATTCAATACAAAATTAACCGACGACCAAGAGAAAAACTTAACTTTAAAACTCCTAAAGAAATCGTAACTACTCAGGTTGTAATTTAACAATTTGATTTAGATGATAAATAATATTTAAATTTCTTTTAACAAAAGTATCCATTACAGAACGTATTACGCAAAAGGCATGCTGTCCTGTTTTAAATTGCCCAGAGACTTTTTGTTTGACTTTTATTATTCTGATTGCTCTTTCCGAAGCATTATTATCCGGAGCAATGGCTAAATCATAGATGCAGGGCAGTAAATAGCCTCTATATTTTATCATCGAACGCTGGAAAATAGCTGTTTTAGGATACTTTTTTGCGTCAATAGTAATGGCAAGTAGTTCATTCAGCTTATTTTCTAACAAAATAGCTTCGGGAGCATCTACCTGACAAGGATTTTTTTGTGATATTTGCTGTCTTTTTAGGTCAAAAACAGCTCCAAGGAGTGTTTTAAACTTAGAGGCAAAGCAGTGATTTTCAAGTTCTTCAAGAAAATTAAGGTCTCGTAGCAAATGTGCTAAACATAGTTGATGATTTTTTGCATAGGTTTTAAGTTGTGCTGACCACCTATCTGAAAGTAAAGTTGCATTTATAAATCCATCTGCAAAAACACTATCGATTGTTTTTGAACCACGATTTGAAGAAGCCACAATAAAAGTGTTCAAAACATTTTGCCAAGTCCAAATCCACCATTTTTCCC
The DNA here is from genome assembly GCA_965261215.1 of Ekhidna sp. Taxonomy (GTDB): domain Bacteria; phylum Bacteroidota; class Bacteroidia; order Cytophagales; family Cyclobacteriaceae; genus Ekhidna. Next base: position 3,055,030 of record CBDHDT010000193.1, on the reverse strand, counting down.
CAGCAACTTTTACACCTGTTTCGTCCGAACCCACTACCGGACTGATGCTAACTTCTGCTTTAATTTGCTCATAAACAACTTCACATTTTGAAGCAACCCGATTGATAATATTATCAATAGTTCCTTCTGAAAGTGGTAACGAAAACACTTGGGAAAACATCTTTTTAAAACGGTTATAAGGAATCGATTGATAAACCGAAAGGTAGCTAACTATAGTATCTACACTGCTTCGGTATTGAATTGGTGCAGAAACATGACCTGGGAAATCAGCTGTTTGATGATGTCCACAACCACTACATTTACAAGAGTATTGCTGATATTCTTCGTAAACGGGCTGTATCAAAGGTAGTTCAACAACTTGACCTTTAGATGTTAAAACAAAAATCTATTTTTCTAAATTAGAACTGCAGATAGAACAAAATCTACTCTTCAACTCAATAGTCTTATCCGGCTTTGAACTCATTTTTAACGTGTGACCTTTATGACCAAGTTGACCACCACTTTTAAGCTTGCTTTTAACTCGTAAGCTTCGATTCTTCTTGAACATATCTGTAGACGGTGCAAGGGATGAATTCATAGAGGCTTTCTTGATACTCAACTTGTGTAGCTGTTCCAACAGATAGCCAACCTTTTTTTCTAAAGGGATAACCTTTCCTTCTAAAGAGATAACCTTTTCCTTTAACAGTTTAATCTGTTGGGCTTGAGACGATATGATTTCTTTGTCAGTCAAAGGGCAAATGGAATACTTTTTTTCAATATTTAGAATACCTGAGTAGTTACAAGAAATCTTTTATCTAAATACCGCTTAGTTTTTGCACTTGATGGTTGAACCTACGCCACTAAAAGTTTATCTACACGTTATACTGGTGTTCGCTTTGGTGTTACAGAAAAGACTGCTCGTTTGTTTATGCACAAGGTTAGAGAAGCGATGAAGTCCAGTAAGAATTATCCGATGAAAGGTGTTGTTCACGTAGATGAATTTGTAGTTGGCGGAATGGAAAAAGGCAAGGTTGGAAGAAGTTACGACAGTGCTAAAAAAAGGTGGTTACAGCCTTAGAACTCACCAATAAAGGAAAAATAAAAAGGATGTACGCCTTAAAAATTGATAATTTTTCATCGAAAGAATTAGAGAAGATAGTTGAAAAGCATATTGACGATAAGGCAGCGGTAACTACAGATCTATGGAAAGGTTATCGTCCTAATTTTTAAGGATTATGACATCACACAAATAGAAAGTAACAATGGAAGGAATTTTATAGCCTTGCACACAATGATTCATCAGATTAAATCTTGGATTAGGACTACTTATCCTTGGGTAAGTGCTTTTAATATAGATAGGCATCTAGATGAGTTTTGTTATCGCTTAACCCGTTCCAGACGTAAGATAAACATCTTTAATAATCTGATTGAAAGGATGGTAAAAGCAGACAAAATTTATCAAACTGAAATTATATGCTCGTAACTACTGACCTCAATAAATTAATTAGCACGAAAGCTCATTGGCAAATCCTGCTACTTTTATAATTTAGCGTGCTTATGAATTGGGCATATTCTTTCGGCACGCAGGAGACTGTTTTCATACTTGTTTTTATAGTATTCTATATAAGTTTTTTAGTGCGTGTGATTCGTACCACCAAAAGGCTTGACCTCCCATTCCATAGAGTTGTTTTAAAACTGGTACTGAGAGCCACTTATTTTATATTACTTATTATCGCATTACTCGGACCAAGTTTCGGGGATGTATCAAGAGAAATTAAAACAGTTGGAAAGGACATTTTCTTTTGTATCGACTTAAGCCAGTCTATGAATGCTTTTGATGTGCAGCCAACACGCCTTGAAAAAGTAAAGTTTGAATTGAAAAATATAGTGGAAGCCTTCGGCTCTGACCGTATTGGGCTTATTATGTTTTCTGGCGAAGCGTTTATGCAATGCCCTCTGACCTATGATAACAATGCCTTAAATCTGTTTATTCAAACATTGAATACGGGATTGGTACCTAATTATGGAACAGATTTTGGTCCTCCACTCAAAATGGCATTAGAGAAACTAATTGCCGATGATACGGTCATTACGCAGTCAAAATCAAAAGTCATCATTCTCATCAGCGATGGGGAAGATTTCGGAGAAAACACAAATGACATAGCTGAGGAAATTGAATCTGAAGGAGTCAAACTTTTTACGCTTGGAGTAGGTACAGATGCAGGAAGCCAAATCTTAACGAAAAATGGGTTCAAGAAAGACAGGCATGGCAAAGAAGTGTTGACTACGCTTAATTCAGAATCTCTGGAGGGACTGGCAGGTAAGACAGAGGGAGAATATTTTGAGATCAATGAATCAAAAAATGATGTAGCGCGTTTAATAAGTGCTATCAACAGGATAGAAGGCGAATTAAGAGATAAAAAACAAGTTGATACAACTCAAAACAGGTATTACTACTTCTTGGGGCTTGCCCTGTTACTAATAGTAGTGGATGTTTTGATTGGAGTAAAAGTGATTAAATTATGAAGTATATTTTTATTGTATTGCTAGCTGTGTTTTCGAATGACCCTAGGGAAATAGCCAAGATCAACGCCTTAAAAAAACAAGCAAAAGAAGCTTTTCTTGCAGGGAATTTTGATCTTGCACTATCTAATTACATCAAACTGTATGATTCAATGGGTGTAGATGAAGATGAGATCAAGTTAAATATCGCACATGCATATTACAATTTAAACGATACCGCCAATGCAAAATCTAACTACAGCCAGCTAGGCACTTCCACAAATAATAGATTAAAATCTATCGCATATCAACAACTAGGTGTACTCAGCAAAGAGGCTGGAAAACTGGAGCATTCACTCCAGCAGTTAAAATCAGCCATAAAATCTGATCCTACCAATCAAGCTGCTAGGTATGATTATGAAGTAGTCAAAAAGCTATTGGAAGAACAACAAAACCAAGATCAGGAACCCAAAGATCAGGATAAAGGAGAAGAGAACCAAGAAAACAAAAATCAGGAACCCCAAGATAAAGAAGAAGAGAACCAAGAAAATCAGGATCAGGAAAATCAGGACAAAGAAGGAAAGGAAAAGGAATCTGAGCAAGAAAAGGAAGGAGAACAAAAGAAAAATAAAGAGCAAAAAGAAGGAAAAGAAAAGGAACAGGAGAAGACTCAGGAAGAAATGACGAAGGAGAAGCTGAAAGAGATGAATATAAGTGAAGAAAAAGCTCAAATGATCCTAGAAGCAATGAAGAATAACGAGATTCAATACCTTCAGCAACAAAAACGAAAAGCTACAGAGCGACCTCCTAGTGACAAGCCAGACTGGTGATTCATTGATAAATCAGGATTAGCAATTAACAGCTACAATCGTGGACTTTTGCAAAGTTTTGGAGGGTGTATGTCACAGGTATTTAAAAGTCCAGAAACTTTAACGCTACAATTCGCATTATTTACAATCAAAACCAAAGAATGAAAGAAGTATTCATAGCGTCTGCCGTAAGAACTCCTATCGGAAGTTTTGGTGGAAAATTAGCGGTATTTAGTGCCACTCAATTAGGGATGTTTGCCATAAAAGGAGTCCTGAATAAGTCAGGTATAGCTCCCGGTCAGGTTCATGAGGTGTACATGGGAAATGTAATGTCTGCCAACCTGGGACAGGCACCTGCAAGACAAGCCGCCATAGGTGCTGGCATAGGAAATAATGTGCCTTGCACCACAGTCAATAAAGTTTGTTCATCAGGCATGAAAGCCGTAATGCTTGGTGCACAGTCTATTATGCTGGGCATCAATGATGTAGTTGTTGCGGGAGGGATGGAAAGTATGTCCAATGTTCCCTACTACGTGCCAAAAGCTAGGTTTGGCTATAAATATGGTCATGGACAGATGGTAGATGGCTTAATGCACGACGGTCTCTGGGAAGTATACAATGAATTTCCCATGGGTAGCTGTGCTGATAATACGGCAAAAGATATGAATATCTCAAGAGAGGAACAGGACAGTTATGCCATCAACTCGTATAAAAAAGTGGCTGCATCCACGGAGGCAGGAGATTTTAAGGACGAAATCATTCCTGTAGAAATCCCTCAAAGAAAAGGAGCTCCCATTTTAATGAACACGGATGAGGAATTTTCCAATGTCAATTTTGATAAAATTCCGACATTAAAACCCGTATTCAATAAGGAAGGCACAGTCACAGCAGCCAATGCCTCCACCATTAATGACGGAGCGGTGGCTTTGATTTTGGTGAGTAAAGAAAAAGCTGTAGAACTCGAATTAAAAATAATTGCAAAAATCAGAGGTTTTGGAGATGCTGCCCAAGATCCAATTTGGTTCACTACAGCACCTTCGAAAGCGATCCCTAAAGCCCTCGCTCATGCAGAAGTGGAGCAATCTGACGTGGATTATTGGGAAGTAAACGAAGCCTTTTCTGTAGTAGCAATTGCTAACCAGAAAAAGCTGAATCTTGACCCAGAAAAACTGAATGTCTTCGGAGGAGCAGTTGCATTAGGTCATCCGCTCGGTACTTCAGGAGCAAGAATTATCACAACACTTTGTTCCGTATTACACAAAAAAGGAGGGAAGATGGGTGTCGCAGGTATTTGTAATGGTGGTGGCGGTGCTTCAGCTATCGTGATCGAAAAGATATAAAAGACAGCATTCCAGATTTTGTGGAATACCAAATTGACCACAAAATATTACATATAAATTGCTTCTTTTCTGCTTGTATGTCGTTAAAAAATAGCACCGTAGCTATGGCTGTACTTATATCTTTTGCCTAATCCAAACAAAAAAATAATTCAATTTATTTATGTGATATTTTATAATCAAATGGGTATAAATCGCCATGAAGACAGCGTCCGATATGAATACGATGGAGTTTAGGCGTGCTTCTGGGGGGGATGATTGATGTGTATGATAGCTTCAATCCAAAAAGTGGGAACACCCTACAAAGATCTAAATAGCACGTGCTAAGTCGTAAGCCTCTAAATAATCTGCTACTTTTCTGACAAACATGCCTCCTAATGCGCCATCCACAACTCTGTGGTCATAACTGTGGGAAAGGAACATTTTGCTACGGATACCAATCATATCCCCTTCTGGCGTTTCAATAACAGAAGGTTTTTTCTGAATAGCTCCCAGTGCCATGATTGCAACTTGAGGTTGCATGATAATTGGAGTACCCATTACATTGCCAAAAGACCCTACATTTGAGATAGTATACGTCCCACCTTGAAGCTCATCTGGCTTTAACTTATTTTCTCTTGCTCTTTTAGCCAAGTCATTTACTTTGTTCGCCAGTCCTAGCAGGCTTAATTGATCCGCGTTATGAATTACCGGTACAATTAAATTTCCAGAAGGCAATGCAGTAGCCATGCCAATATTGATAGCAGCTTTCTTGACTATTTTCCCGCCATCCACTTGTACATTGATGAGCGGAAAATCTTTGATTGCTTTAACAATAGCCTCTATCAGGATAGGGGTAAAAGTCAGGCTGTTGCCTACTCTTGCTTTGAAAGAGTCTTTTACTTTATTTCTCCATGCGACCATTTTAGTTACGTCGGCTTCTACAAATGAGGTTACATGCGGGGAAATATGCTTGGAAGCAACCATTCGTTCCGCGATCATTTTCCGCATTCTGTCCATCTCAATAACTTCATCTTCGCCATTTGTAGCTACCAGTATCGGCTGATGTGTTGTAGTCGTATTTGGAGTTATTACGGTAGTAGGAGTCGCAACTACGCCACCTGATTTTCTTGTTTTGACATAAGCCAGAATATCACTCTTAGTGACCCGACCTTCTTTACCAGATCCATTGATGGCATCTAGTTCTCCTACTGGGATCTTCTCCTCTTTTGCAATGCTTCTAACAAGAGGTGAATAAAACTTGCCTGCCTCTGAAGTTCGAGGTACTCCATTCCCGTTCGGAGACGAAGCGGATGAAATGGCCGTTTCCAAAATTTTTCCTGCTTTTTCACTAGGATTTGAAGGCGTTTCGATAGCAGGCACTGGAGCAGTATCATTCGCCTCTGTAGCTGTTTCTATTATAGCAATTGGAGTCCCAACTGTTATCACGTCTCCTTCTTGTGCTAAAATTTCTTTTAAGACACCAGCATGAGTGGCTGGTATTTCAGTATCAACCTTATCTGTAGCTACTTCAAGAACGGACTCGTCCTCTTCTATAGGCTCACCCACATTCTTCAACCACGAGAGGACAGTTCCTTCCACCACACTTTCGCCCATTTTAGGCATTACCATTTCTATAGTTGCCATATTTTATGTTGTTTTAATAGCAAATTGACCACAAAACATCCCATATAAATTGCTTCTTTTCTGCTTGTATGTCGTTAAAAAAATAGAACCGTAGCTATGGCTATGCTCATATTTTTTGCCTAATCCAAACAAAAAATAATTCAATTTATTTATGTACTATTTTATGATCAAATTGGTATAAGGCTGATTATTTTACCGCCAAAGGTATCAATTTCGTTAATTACTATCTAAATTTATTCTTATCATGTCCAAAGCTACCGTTGCGCTGTGTTGAATATTAATAGTTCTATCTTTAGACAGTTGAAATTTCTTGGCTAAAGTTTTTGTGCTATCTGCATATCCAATCCAAACTGTCCCGACTGGTTTTTCTTCAGTCCCTCCGCCTGGACCGGCGATTCCACTGACCGAGACAGCGACATCAGCATGAAAGGTCTTTCTTACATTTTCTGCCAACGCTAAAACAACGGGCTCACTCACTGCGCCATGCCTTTCCAAGACTTCCTGATCCACCTGTAATTGCTCCTTTTTTAGCTGATTGGAATAAGACACAAAAGAGCCATTGAACCATTCAGAGCTTCCTGGAACAGAGGTTACCCTGTGAGACAAAAAGCCTCCAGTACAACTTTCAGCAATGGCCAGCTTTTTATTGCTGGATGTTAATAATCTCCCTATGACTGCTTCAATTTCATCTTCATCATAACCATAAACATATTGTCTGATGAGTGGTACTACTTTTTCTGCCTGTTGCGCGACAGCAGTTTCCACATCACTACGATGCGCTCCCCATGACGTAAGTCGGAGTTTTACGGTTCCTATGGAAGGTAGATAAGCCAACTTAATATTGCCAGGCAATTGAGATGCCCAGTCTGTAATGACATGAGCAAGTTTCGATTCGGAGATACCAATCGTCCTGATCACTTTATGACAGATGACATCTGTTACAAACAGATTTTTTAGCTTCGGAATGATGCTGTCAGACATCATTTTTTTCATGTCGTAGGCAACTCTAGGCAGATAAATGAGCACCTTCCCGTTTCGTTCGAACCACATCCCGACCGCAGTACCCGATATAGTATTAACGGGAATGCCGATTTCGGGTAAGCCCGCTTGGTTGACAGTTAATTCAGTTATTTTCTGTTCAAAACGAGAAGATAGCGGACTTATATCAGCCTGTATTTCTTCCTTTCGAACCCACTTTGCATCAAAATATTCGACAAGACACGGCGTGAGCATATCATCACGTGTGGACCCCAGACCACTGGTGACCAGAATAATATCTGACCTCGATTCCGCTTCTTCAATGAGCTTACGCATTTCTTGCCTTTGATCACCAATACGTGTCTCTCTCAATGCCTTGATCCCGGCTTTATCTAACTCTTGACGTATCCAATGGGAGTTGGTATCTAAGGTCTGACCGTATAAAATTTCATCACCTACGGTGATAATTTCGGCTAGTGCAGGCATAATTACATCTTTCTCAAAGTCAAATTCCGCTGGTTACTTCTTATACCCATTTGATAATAAAATATAGCCATAGCTACGGTGCTAGTTTTAACGAAATGCCTACTTCAAAAGAAACAATTTACATGTCATATTTTGTAATCAATTTGGTATAATACCCACTTGACTACAAAATATGACATAAATAGATATTACTATAAACAAATTAAAATCATTATCTTTACGCTACAAGCGAAAAAAATAATTAACCATTTGCAAAAGTCTTGACCACTACCTGGTTTTAACTCATTTAAAATACTGTTCACTAAAAGTAGCACATTTTTATGAAAACTTTACTTTCCCTTGACAACATCGCGAGTGTTAACGCAGTTAAAAGTTGCCTCCTCCGCCTCTCTCATTTTGGTAGCGTGAGGTCCTCCTCCCTCCTTTCCCTGATCGCTACCACCTTCCTCGCGCTGATGCCCGCCATTGCGCAGGCGCAGACTGCTGCATCAGACGACTTTGTACTGAAAATAACAACCACCGAGGGTACTAACCCCACCGACAAGTCCTTTACTTTTTATAGCCAGGACATGGATTATATGGTGGACTGGGGAGAAGGTAGCGGTTTTGAGCAGGTCAGCACAGGAGATGCTCTCCATACCTTCACCACAGCAGGAGTACACACCATCAGGTTTAGAAACCTCAATGATATTTATATCAATCATTCTCCCTTCGCTATAAGGGCAGACAGGCGGAAATATACCGCCATAGAGCAGTGGGGTACCGCTGTCTGGAATGCAGATATGAGTTTTGCTTTTCGGGGAGCAAGCAACCTGATTATGAACTCAAGCGCAGGTACTCCAGACATGCGTGCGGTGACGAATATGGCTTATATGTTCTTTGGAGCCACTTCCTTCAACGGCGACATAAGCAGGTGGAATACCGCACAGGTGACGAGTATGTCTTATATGTTCTGGGGTGCCACTGCCTTTAACCAAGACATAGGCGGGTGGAATGTAGAGGCGGTGACAAAGATGTGGAGTATGTTTAGGGAAGCCACTTCCTTCAACCAAGACATAGGCGGGTGGAATACCGCAAAGGTGTGGGGTATGTCACATATGTTTCGGGAAGCCACTTCCTTTGACCAAGACATAGGCGGGTGGAATACAGCACAGGTGGGTTATATGGGAGGTATGTTCAATGGTGCCACTTCCTTTAACCAGGACATAGGAGACTGGAATACCGCATCGGTGACGGAGATGGAAAGAATGTTCCGGAATGCATCTTCCTTTAACCAAGACATAAGCGGGTGGAATACCGCACAGGTGACGGATATGGAAGATATGTTCGAGGGAGCCATTCTCTTCAACCAAGACATAGGCGGGTGGAATACCGCAAAGGTGTGGGGTATGTCACGTATGTTTTGGGAAGCCACTTCCTTTAACCAAGACATAAGTAGCTGGAATACCGAAAAGGTGACGAATATGGGAGTTATGTTCTTAGGAGCCACTTCCTTTAACCAAGACATAAGTAGCTGGAATACCGAAAAGGTGACAAAGATGTGGGGTATGTTCAATGATGCCACTTCCTTTAACCAAGACATAGGAAACTGGAATACCGCATCTGTGACAGATATGGATTATATGTTCTTTGGAGCCACTTCCTTCAACCAAGACATAGGAGACTGGAATACAGTAAAGGTGACGAATATGGATGCTATGTTCTGGGGTGCCACTGCCTTTAACCAGGACGTAGGCGGGTGGAATGTAGCAAAGGTGACGAATATGCGCGCTATGTTCGATGATGCCACTTCCTTTAATCAGGACATAGGAAACTGGAATACCGCACAGGTGACGAATATGCAAAGTATGTTCGGTGGAGCCACTTCCTTTAACCAGGACATAGGCGGGTGGAATGTAGCAAAGGTGACGACTATGTATTCTATGTTCACTAGAGCCACTGCCTTTAACCAGAACATAGGCGGGTGGAATGTAGCAAAGGTGACGACTATGTATTCTATGTTCACTAGAGCCACTGCCTTTAACCAGAACATAGGCGGGTGGAATGTAGAAGCGGTGACGAATATGCAAAGTATGTTCAATGGTGTTATCCTTTCCATTCCAAACTATGATTCACTTTTGGTGGGATGGAACAGACAAACCCTTCAAACGGGAGTCACTTTCCACGGAGGGAATTCTTTGTATTTGAGCATTCAAGCACAAACTGCCAGGGCAAATATGACCAGTTCAGATGGCTGGAGTATTACCGATGAAGGGCTGGGAACGATGAATCAGGCACCAACAAACATTTTTCTTTCGTCCACCCGTATTGCAGAAAATGCGGGTGCCAATGCGGTGGTGGGGATGCTATCAAATACCGATACAGGAGGCACGTATGCCTACACATTGATGGCTGGAGGTTTTGACAATGGGAGTTTTAATATTTTAGGAACAGCCCTGAGGCTTGCCGCTTCCGCGGACTATGAAACAAAAGCTGCCTACTTCGTACGGATAAATGTAAACGACGGAACCCATGATTTCGCAAAAACATTCAGGATTTCTGTAGACGATGTAAACGAAGCACCGACTGCCAGCGATACTACATTTGTAGTAGCAGAAAACAGTGCAAATGGAACAGCAGTCGGCACAGTGCCAGCAACAGACCCAGACTACCGTTACAGCTTCAATGGTACATTAACCTATGCCATCACAGGCGGTAACACAGGGAGTGTGTTTGCTATCAACCCAACAACAGGAGCGATTACAGTTGCTGGCGCATTGGATTATGAAACCTTCCCATCCCATTCGCTCATGGTGACCGTTACAGACGGAGGAGGAAGTAGCACGGCAATGCTCACCATCACCGTGACGGATGTGAATGACCCCCCGGTTTTCGCAGGAGGACCTACCGCTACAGTAGCTTATGCAGAAAACGCCACTACGGCAGTACCTACGATTACCGCCACGGATGCCGATGCGGGACAGACGGTAAGTTACACGCTGTCGGGCGGAGCGGATATGGGTCTGTTTTCCATCACGTCAGCAGGCGAATTGACGTTCAATACCGCACCAGATTTTGAAATACCCACAGATGTGGGAACGGATAATATGTACGAAGTCATCGTGACTGCCACGGACGACGGCACCACCGCAATGACTGCTACGCAGACGCTGACCATCACGGTAACAGATGTGAATGAACACGCCCCTGTTTTCACCACTGGAACTACCGTTTCTTATGCAGAAAACGCCACTACGGCAGTAGCTACGGTTATCGCCACGGATGCAGATACGGAACAGACGGTCACGTTCACGCTGTCGGGAGCGGATGCGTCTAAATTTTCCATCACTCCAGCAGGCGAATTGACGTTCAATACCGCATCCGATTTTGAAATGCCTACAGATGTGGGAGGGGATAATATGTACGAAGTCATCGTGACTGCCACAGACGACGGCACCACCGCAATGACGGCTACGCAGACGCTGACCATCACGGTAACGGATGAGAATGATAACGCGCCTGTTTTCACCAGTAGCGCGACGGAGGATGTAGCGGAAGGAATGACGGCAGTAATTACGGTTGCCGCCACGGATGCAGATGGAGGACAGACAGTAAGTTACACGCTGTCGGGCGGAGCGGATGAGTTTAAATTTTCCATCACTCCCGCAGGCGAATTGACATTCAACACAGCACCCGATTTTGAAATGCCTACAGATACGGGAGCGGATAATGTGTACGAAGTAATAATCACCGCCACAGACGGGCAATCCGTTCCGTTGACTGCCATGCAGACGCTTACCATCACAGTAACGGATGCGAATGATAATGCGCCTGTTTTCACAGAAGGAACTACCGCTAGCGTTTCTTATGCAGAAAACGGCACTACGTCAGTAACTACCGTCGTTGCCGCCGATGCCGATGCGGGACAGACGGTAAGTTACACGCTGACGGGCGGAGCGGATGAGTTTAAATTTTCCATCACTCCAGCAGGCGAATTGACGTTCGATACTTCACCAGATTTTGAGATACCTACAGATACGGGAGGGGACAATGACTATGAAGTCATCGTCACTGCCACAGACGGACAGACCCCTCCAATGACCGCTACACAGACGCTGACCATCACGGTAACGGATGCGAATGATAATGCGCCTGTTTTCACAGAAGGAACTACCGCTAGCGTTTCTTATGCAGAAAACGGCACTACGTCAGTAACTACCGTCGTTGCCGCCGATGCCGATGCGGGACAGACGGTAAGTTTCACGCTGACGGGCGGAGCGGATGAGTTTAAATTTTCCATCACTCCCGCAGGCGAATTGACGTTCGATACTTCACCAGATTTTGAGATACCTACAGATGCGGGAGGGGATAATGTGTACGAAGTAATAATCACCGCCACAGACGGACAGACCTCTCCAATGACCGCTACACAGACGCTGACCATCACGGTAACGGATGAGAATGATAACGCGCCTGTTTTCACAGAAGGAACTACCGCTAGCGTTTCTTATGCAGAAAACGGCACTACGTCAGTAACTACCGTCGTTGCCGCCGATGCCGATGCGGGACAGACGGTAAGTTACACGCTGACGGGTGGAGCGGATGAGTTTAAATTTTCCATCACTCCAGCAGGCGAATTGACGTTCGATACTTCACCAGATTTTGAGATACCTACAGATGCGGGAGGGAATAATGAGTACGAAGTGACGATCACCGCTACAGACGGACAGACCCCTCCAATGACCGCTACACAGACGCTTACCATCACAGTAACGGATGAGAATGATAACGCGCCTGTTTTCACCAGTAGCGCGACGGAGGATGTAGCGGAAGGAATGACGGCAGTAATTACGGTTGCCGCCACGGATGCAGATGGAGGACAGACAGTAAGTTACACGCTGTCGGGCGGAGCGGATATGGGTTTGTTTTCCATCACCTCGACAGGCGCATTGACGTTCACGACGGCACCAGACTATGAGAACCCGTCAGATACAGGAGGGGACAATGACTATGAAGTCATCGTCACTGCCACAGACGGACAGACCTCTCCAATGACCGCTACACAGACGCTGACCATCACGGTAACGGATGAGAATGATAACGCGCCTGTTTTCACAGAAGGAACTACCGCTAGCGTTTCTTATGCAGAAAACGGCACTACGTCAGTAACTACCGTCGTTGCCGCCGATGCCGATGCGGGACAGACGGTAAGTTACACGCTGACGGGTGGAGCGGATGAGTTTAAATTTTCCATCACTCCAGCAGGCGAATTGACGTTCAACACAGCACCAGATTTTGAGATACCTACAGATACGGGAGGGGACAATGACTATGAAGTCATCGTGACTGCCACAGACGGACAGACCCCTCCAATGACCGCTACACAGACGCTTACCATCACAGTAACGGATGCGAATGATAATGCGCCTGTTTTCACCAGCGGAGCGAACGTAACGGTGTTGGAAGGAACGACGGCAGTGACCATGGTTACGGCTAGGAATGCAAATGTGGGACAAACGGTGATTACGTTTCTCCCCATGCTGACGGGAGCGGATGAGAGTCTGTTTTCCATCACCCCCACAGGCGAATTGACATTCAACACAGCACCCGATTTTGAAATGCCTACAGATACGGGAGCGGATAATGTGTACGAAGTAATAATCACCGCCACAGACGGGCAATCCGTTCCGTTGACTGCCATGCAGACGCTTACCATCACAGTAACGGATGCGAATGATAATGCGCCTGTTTTCACAGAAGGAACTACCGCTAGCGTTTCTTATGCAGAAAACGGCACTACGTCAGTAACTACCGTCGTTGCCGCCGATGCCGATGCGGGACAGACGGTAAGTTACACGCTGACGGGCGGAGCGGATGAGTTTAAATTTTCCATCACTCCCGCAGGCGAATTGACGTTCGATACTTCACCAGATTTTGAGATACCTACAGATGCGGGAGGGGACAATGACTATGAAGTCATCGTCACTGCCACAGACGGACAGACCCCTCCAATGACCGCTACACAGACGCTGACCATCACGGTGACGGATGTGGATGAACTCACCCCATCAGACGACTTTGTACTAAAAATCACAACCAATCCTGGTACTAACGCTAACGACATGGACTTTACGTTCTACACGGAGGACATAAATTACGACATAGACTGGAACAATGACGGAACGTTTGAAGCTCCAGGAGTTTCTGGAAACCAGTCCCATACCTTTGCCACAGCAGGAGTACACACCATCAGGTTTAAAAACCTGAATGATGTCTATATCAATGACCAGGCAGACAAGGAAAAATATACCTCTATAGTACAGTGGGGTACCGCTGTCTGGGATGCAGATATGAGTAGTGCTTTTCGTGGTGCCATTAATCTGACGATGACAGCTACTGATAAGCCAGACATGCGTTTGGTGACAAATATGACTTCTATGTTCGTTGGTGCCAGTTCCTTTGACGGCGACATCAGCGGGTGGAATGTAGCCTCGGTGACGGATATGTCCTATATGTTCAGGGGAGCGTCTGCCTTTAACAGCGAGGTAGGTGGCTGGAATGTATCGTCGGTGACGACCATGGCGTATATGTTTGCTGGAGCCAGTTCCTTTGACCAGACCCTGGTCGGCTGGAATACCGCTTCGGTGACGGATATGGCGTATATGTTCAGGGGAGCTTCTTCCTTTAACGGCGAGGTAGGCGACTGGAATGTAGCCTCGGTGACGAACATGCGTGCCATGTTCTCACGAGCGACTGCCTTTAACAGCGAGGTAGTCGGCTGGAATGTATCCTCGGTGACGGATATGAGTGTGATGTTCTGGAACGTAGAGTTCTTTGATCAGGACCTGGGCGGCTGGGATGTATCCTCGGTGCGGGACATGAATGGGATGTTTCAGAATGCGGCTTCCTTTAATCAGGACCTGGGCGGGTGGAATACGGCACAGGTGACGAGCATGGGAAGGATGTTCCGGGGTGCCAGTTCCTTTAACGGTGCCATAGGCAGGTGGACGGTAGCCTCGGTGACGGATATGTCTTATATGTTCCGGGGTGCCAGTTCCTTTAACGGTGCCATAGGCGGCTGGACAGTAGCCTCGGTGACGGATATGTCTTATATGTTCCAGGATGCCGGTTCCTTTGACCAGGACCTGGGCGGTTGGGATGTATCCTCGGTGCGGTATATGGAACGTATGTTCTCGGGCGTTACCCTTTCCTCGTCAAATTACGATTTGCTTTTGGCGGGCTGGAACGGGCAACAGCTCACCCCAGGAGTTACGTTCAACGGAGGGAATTCGTTGTATAGAAGCACGGAAGCGCAAACGGCCAAGGACGAGATGATCCGTTCAGATGGCTGGAGCATTACCGATGGCGGACGGGGTACGATGAATCAGGCACCGACGAACATATTTCTTTCCTCCACCCGTATTGTAGAAAATGCGGGTGCCAATGCGGAGGTTGGGATGCTATCAAATACCGACAGGGGCGGTACGTATGTCTACACGTTGGTGCCAGGCGATGGCGATGGTGACAATGGGAGTTTCACTACGTTAGGCACGGCCCTGAGGCTTACGGTTTCTGCGGACTATGAATCCAGAAAAGCCACCTATTCAGTACGTATCAATGTCAGTGACGGGTCCCATGATTTCGCAAAACACTTCACGATTGCTGTAGACGACGAAAACGAAGCCCCCACTGCCCGCGATGCTACCTTTAGCGTATCGGAAATTAGTACGGTCGGCACCCCGGTCGGCATCGTGACAGCAACAGACCCAGACCAAACCTCGCCCAATAATGCATTAACCTATGCCATCACAGGCGGTGATACAGGAAGTGTTTTTGCTATCAACCCGACCACGGGAGCGGTTACCGTTGTTGGTGCGTTGGATTATTCCACCATCGCATCTTATTCGCTGGAGGTGACCGTTACAGACGGCGGGGGCACTTCTCGTTTAAGTGGCACGGCAACGCTCATCATCACGGGGACGCATGTGGAGAGTGGCGGTACCAACCAGACCGACCACTTTGTGCTGACCATCACCACTACAGTTGTCGACGAACTCTTTACGTTCTATACGGAGGATACACGTTATGACATAGACTGGGACAATGACAAAACGTTTGAAGCTGGAGATACAGAAGTTTCTGGAACCCAGTTCCATACGTTCGCCGAAGCAGGAGACCACGTCATCAGGTTTAGAAACCTGAACGATGTCTATATCAACAAGCAGGCAGACGCGGCGAAATATACCTCCATCGAACAGTGGGGTACCGCTGTCTGGAATCCAGATATGAGTTATGCTTTTCATGGAGCCATTAACCTGACGATGAATGAAAGAGCAGGTATACCCAACATGGGTACAGTGACGAATATGTCTTATATGTTCGCTGGAGCCACTTCCTTTGATCAGAACATAGCCGGTTGGAATACCTCCACGGTGACGGATATGACTTCCATGTTTCAGAATGCTGCTTCCTTTAACCGTGCCATAGACGGTTGGGATGTATCCTCGGTGACGAATATGACATCTATGTTCTTTAGAGCCTCTGCCTTTAATCAAGACCTGGACGGTTGGAATGTAGCCTCGGTGACGAATATGACGTCCATGTTCGATGGAGCCAACTCCTTTAACGGAGACATAAGCGGGTGGAATACCGCTTTGGTGACGGATATGACTTCCATGTTCGCTTTTACCACTTCCTTCAACGGTGCGCTAGGCGGGTGGAATGTAGGTACGGTGACAAGTATGTGGAACATGTTCGCTGGAGCCACTGCCTTTGACCAGGACATAGGCGGGTGGAATACCGCCTCGGTGACGGATATGTATGGTATGTTCTTGGGAACCAGTTCCTTTGACCAAGACCTGGGCGGGTGGAATGTGGCAGCGGTGCGGTATATGGAAAGTATGTTTTCCGGCGTTACCCTTTCCCTGGCGCACTACGATTCACTTTTGGTGGGCTGGAACCGGCAAGAGCTTACACCCGGGGTTACGTTCGACGGAGGGACTTCTTTGTATATAAGTGATGAAGCGCAAACTGCCAGGGCCAACATGATCAGTTCAGCTGGCTGGACTATTACCGATGGCGGCTTGGGCACGATGAATCAGGCACCGACGAACATTTTCCTTTCTTCCCATAGTATTTCAGAAAATGTGGTTGCCTTTGCCGAGGTGGGTACCCTGTCAAATACCGATGCAGGAGGTACGTATGTCTACACCTTGGAGTCAGGCGATGGAGCTACTGACAATGGGAGTTTTAATATTTTAGGAACCACGCTGAGGCTTAAGTCTTCCGCTGACTATGAAACCCAGGCTAGCTACTCGATACGGATAAATGTCCACGACGGGACGAATAATTTCGCAAAACACTTCGACATTGCTGTAGACCAGGTAAACGAAGCCCCCACTGCCAGCGATGCTACCTTTAGCGTAGCAGAAAATAGTGCAAACGGCACCGCGGTCGGCATAGTGGTGGCAACGGACCCAGACGAAACCTCGCCCGATAATGTATTAACTTATGCCATCACAGGCGGTAATACGGAGGCTGTATTTGCTATCAGCCCCACCACGGGAGCAGTTACCGTTGCTGGTGCGCTGGATTATGAAAGCGACCCTTCACCCTCACCCTATTCGCTTGAGGTGACCGTTTCAGACGGCGGGAGCCCCTCCCTCAGTAGCACGGCCACGCTCACCATCACGGTGACGAATGTGAATGATAACGCGCCTGTTTTCACCAGTAGGGCGAACGTAACTGTGCTGGAAGGTACGACGGCAGTGACCACGGTTACGGCCACGGATGCCAATGCGGGACAGAACGTGACGTTCACGCTGACGAGTGAAGCGGATGCGGGTCTATTTTCCATCACTTCGGAAGGCGTATTGACGTTCGACACGGCACCAGACTATGAGACTCCAGAAGATGGAGGAAGAAACAACATATATGAAGTCACGGTCACCGCCACAGACGGGCAGTCCGTTCCGTTGACAGCTACGCAGACGTTTACGGTCACGGTGACGGATGCGAATGAACACGCGCCTGTTTTCACAGCAGGCGGTACCGTTGCGGTAGCTTATGCAGAAAACGGTACTACGGCAGTCACTACGGTCGGCGTCACGGATGCAGATACGGAACAGACGGTAGGTTTGGCTTTGTCGGGCGGAGCGGATGTGCTTAAGTTTTCGATCACTCCCGCAGGCGCATTGACGTTCAACAGGGTACCGGACTATGAGAATCCAGCAGATACGGAGAGGAACAATATATATAAAGTCATCGTCACCGCCACAGATGGGCAGGACGCTGCACAGACCGCTACGCAGACCCTTAACATCACGGTGACGGGGGTGAATGAACACGCCCCACTGTTCACACGTGTAGCGGAGGTGGAGGTACCGGAAGGGTCGACGGTAGCAGCTAGCATTACGGCTGCGGATGCAGATGCGCAACAGCCAGTGACGTTCCTCACAACGCTTTCGGGATCGGATGCGGATATGTTTTCGATCACTGCGACAGGCGAATTGACGTTCAATACGGTACCAGACTATGAGCATCCGGGGAGTGTGTCGGGTACGAATGTATATACGGTAACGGTAACGGCTACCGACGGACAGGAGCCTGCACTGACCGCTGTGCGGACGTTTACCATCACGGTGACGGATGTGGTGAGCGAAAACGCGCCTGTTTTCACTAGTGGCTCGGAGGTAAATGTATTGGAAAATTCGTCGATAGTTACCACGGTTACCGCCACGGATGTTGATGCGGGAGAGACCGAGACGTTGATGTTCACGCTGACGGGCGGAGTGGACGCAGGTCTGTTTACCATTACCCCTGCAGGCGAATTGCGGTTCAAGACGGTACCTGACTATGAACATCCGACAGATGCAGATGAGGACAACAGGTATGAAGTCATCGTCACGGTCACCGACGGTCGGGAGAGTACCATGCGGACGCTTACCATCACGGTGACGAATGAGAATGATAATGCGCCAGTGTTCACAAGAGGAACGGCTATGGTGGAGGTATTGGAAGGTACGATGGTGGCTACCACCGTTACCGCCACGGATGCAGATGTGGGACAGACGGTGACGTTTCTCACTACGCTTTCGGGAGCGGATGCGGGGCTGTTTTCGATCACTTCGTCAGGTGAATTGACGTTCAACCTAGTACCGGACTATGAGAATCCGGGCAGTGCGTCAAGCTCAAATGTATATAGGGTCACCGTCACCGCTACAGACGGGCAGGTCCCTGCACAGACCACGCAGCAGACGCTTACCATCACAGTAACGAATGTGGAGAATGAACACGCCCCGGTGTTCCCAGAGGAGATGACTATGGACATAGCGGAAGGTACAACGGAAGTTACCACGGTCATCGCCACGGATGCAGATGCGGGACAGACGGTAAGTTTCAGTCTGACGGGCGGAGCGGATATGGGACTGTTTTCCATTACTTCGGCAGGTGTGTTGACGTTCAACATGACACCAAAGTATGCTCAGCCAGCAGATACAGATGGGGACAACAGGTATGAAGTCATCGTCATGGTCACAGACGGACAGCCCTCCCCCCTGACCGCTACGCAGACGCTCACCATCACGGTAACGGAAGTCTTGGGACTTGAATCACTCACAGGCATTGCGGTATATCCTAACCCGGTAGGTACGCTGTTGCACATCAGCGGTGTGGCAGGAAATGCCCGCTATACCTTGTCAGGCATAGACGGAAAAGTCTTGCAAAGAGGAAAGCTGGAGGCAGGCACGGAGACTCATTCTGTGGCTCTTCCATCACTGAAACAGGGCATCTATTTGTTACAACTCACCACAGGCAGAGGTAGCATCACCAGAAAAATTGTGAAGGAATAGGAGGATATACGTTGGAAGATGGAGAGGATTGCAGGGCGAGGGAAAGCCCCCATATTATGGTTGAGGATCAGACAAAAAAGACCGATTAGGTCAAATTGATCACGAAATATCACATATAAATTGTTTTTTTGCTCGCATTTTGTTAAAAAACATAAGCATAGCTATGGCTATGCTTTAGGACACCGCTATTAACTGCCTTTTTCCGCGATTTCGGTGTCAGTTCCGTCGTGCGAGACTTCCTTGCACTCACGAAAAAAATCCAGTTACAAACCTGAACCCGATTTAGAAAATGGCTAATTGGCTAGTATTTACAATATCATATTTTTGAAGTAGGCATTTAATAAATACAGATGAAATTGTAAGGGCATGGTTGATGGTCCACCATTTTAGTTAGCAGGTGATCGAATATTTCCCCTTTCATCTGACTGCGGTTGAACCGATAGCACTATTGGTCGATATATGCCTGAAGGTTATCGACTGAATGGTGGATACCTCTAAGCCATGCCTTGAACATCATAATTGCTCTGTGCAATTCCGGGAATTTCTTACCTTTCTTCCCACTCTCGATTTGGATTAACTAAGGATATTTTTCTTTCAAGGGGATGTAGCCCCTCCACTTATCGGTTTTGATGGCAACCTGAGTTGATATATGATCATGGAAGAAGGGCTTCAATTGCTTGGAGCCAGCATTGTCAATCACTCTGGCATACATCCTGCTCACTCCTTTCCCTTTCTTCTCAATAGCCAGCACAACCTACTTTTTTCAGTTATTTTGGCGTCCTACAACGCTTTCTTCCTGTTGCCCTACTAACGGTCTCATCGACTTCTACTTTACCCATTAGCGGGTATTTCCCACTGCTAACCATGGCCTTCATTACCTTTTGCTCAAACAGCCAACAGGTTTTTTGCCGTAGTCCCAGTTTTCTGCTTAGCTCTGTTGATACAATCCCTTGTGTATTTGTACTCATATAGTATAGGATATAAAAAGCTTTTAAAAAAAAATTGGGAATTTTACTTTGTGGAAAAGCGTGCCACTTGTGGGGGTAGCTTGGTATCTACATTTTGTGCATTGACGGGTATGGAATAATTTCCCTCTGCAATACGTGTTGTTTTGGCACCTTTCACATTTAAATCCATCTGGTCATTTCATTTCGGCCAGAAAGTTTTGACAACTGTCGTTATCAGGAAATTTCTTCTGAAACTCAAAAAGGGTTAGGCTTTCATACTTTTTCTCCATAATCTGATTTTTACTCTAATTTTAATAATCCTACTAAGTTACTGTAAATCAATCGTTTAATCAAGAAAATGAAACTGTTTTAATAGACTAATCTTTTATTTATTAAATGCCTACTTCAAACAAGTTATATGTGATATTTTGTGGTCAAGTTGGTATTACTTATTGTAAGTTCAATTAGTAAGTGCAAAGATGTAGGATAAATATGTGGAGCTATTTCCACATATTTAAAGGTCTAAACACTTTGCCATATGAGCCAAACATATTATCAACTCAAAGACCATCAAAGACATCAAATTGAAGCCTACTTAAAATCGGGTAAAAGTAAAAGTTTCATTGCAGAAGCCCTTGCTGTGTCGGTTTCCACCATTTACAGAGAATGCAAGCGCAACAGTTCCCCTACAGGGATCTATCATGGATCTAAAGCACATTTGTCTTCCACAAAGCGTAAGAAACGTTATTGCAAGTCTCGGTCTTTTGACACCCACAAAAGAAAGCTCATCAAAGAATACCTTCTGCAAGAACAGTGGTCTCCTAAGCAGATTGTAGGGTATGGTAAGATCAAGCAGATTCCCATGGTTTCACATGAACGTAGCTATCAATATATCAGGGACGATAAAGCTGCTGGTGGACAGTATTACAAACATTTACGCCATCAACTCAAACATAGAAAAAGACCTGTAGGTAAGACTGTAACTAGTAAAAACAGGGTATCAATCGCTCAAAGACCTGAATGCATCAACAATAAAGAACGCTTTGGGGACTGGGAAGTGGATACCATTATAGGCAGACAGCAAAAGGGAGCCATTCTAACCATCGTGGAAAGAACTACAGGAATGCTCATTATCAAAAAGCTACCTAAGGGAAAGCAAGCCAAAGGACTAAGTAAGGAACTTATCAATAGGATGATGCCCTATAAAAAACATATCTTTTCGATCTCTTCTGATAATGGGACAGAATTTGCCGACCATCAAAACATAGCTAAAAACTAGCTACTCAATGCTACTTTGCCCATCCGTATTGCTCCTAGCAAAGAGGACTCAATGAATACACTAACAAACTCATAAGACAGTATATACCCAAAAAAAACAGCTTTTGATACACTAACTGACAAACAGCTTACACAAATTCAACACAAAATTAACCGACGATCAAGAGAAAAACTTAACTTTAAAACTCCTAAAGAAATCTTTTATCTAAATACCGCTTAATTTTTGCACTTGAGTGTTGAACCTACGCATTCTGTTCTTAAAAGAAAAGAAATTTAATACTTGCAAAAGTCCCACTAACTACTTAAATTTGTCTTCTCGTAGTTCGATAAAACATCAACTTCTATGAAAATTAAACTTCATACTGCCAAAAAAACGAATGCTATAGCAGTGAAAAGGTATACCTCTACCACCCCCTCACAGCGTGTAAAGCACGTAGAGGGCTTAGAAACAGGGCTTAGAAACTTCATCTCCTTAGTCTCCTGCTTAGCACTCCCTGCGCTCGCTTATGCACAAAACGCCCCATCAGACGACTTTGTACTGAAAATAACAACCACCGCTGATAGGTTCGGTAGCAACACTAACCCTACCGACAAGTCCTTTACCTTCTACACGCAGGACACAAATTATGACATTGACTGGAACAATGACCAAACGTTTGAAAATGCAGATACAGGAGTCTCTGGAAACCAGTCCCATACCTTCCCCACAGCAGGAACACACACCATCAGATTTAGAAACCTCAATCATATCTATATCAATTCTTCTCCTAACACTCCAAAGGCAGACGCAACAAAATATACCTCCATAGAGCAGTGGGGTTCCGCTGTATGGAATGCAGATATGAGTAATGCTTTTTATGGAGCAAATAACCTGATCATGAACCCAAACGCAGGTATTCCAGACATGAGTGCGGTGACGAATATGCGAAATATGTTCGCTGGATCCTATGCTTTCAACGGCGACATAGGAAACTGGAATACAGCACAGGTGACGAACATGTCTGGAATGTTCGATGGAGCTAGGAGTCTGTCGGACTTTCAATAACTAGGAGCGTAAAGAGATTAATTATTCAGAACCAAAAAATTGACTTTAACCCATTCATTTTGCGAAAGGATTTTATGTCTTTTTCCTTTTTCTGTTTTGGTACTAAATCGGTCTGAGACTCCTCTTTTTAAGCGTCTTTTAGATTAAACATTCTTTTCAAATTATAAGAAAGACACTCCAATCCACATTCATTGTCTATGTTTTCTTTTCCTCTTAATGAAAACCTCCTAAAGCCCAACACCTCCTTTATTATCCCAAAAACAGGTTCCACTGTATGTTGCCTCTTTCGATAAATCTCTTTTTGCTTAGCTTTTGTTGGGTGTAAAAGTTGTTCAATATAACTGTTGTGTTTTTCCTTTGATTTTGAAATTATTGGTGTGATGGGCTTGGGACAATTCTCGATGTTTTGCTGAGAATAATAGCCTGTATCGGCAACCGAAGAGATGACTTGAGGTGTTAATTCGTCGGGGACAGATTCAATAGTAGGTAAGAATTCTTGCGTATCGTTGTGGTGGGCATTGGCATAATTGTTGACAATCAACATATCATCATTGATCGCTATTTGTGCATTATAACATTGATCAAAAGCCCTTACTTGTCTTCATTATCCGAGATGCAGGATCAGTGAAATTGTATTGATCTTTATCTTTATCTTTTGGTACTGCGGAGGGTTCTTTTGCTACTTTGCCTAGTGGCTTTTTACCAGTTTCCCTTTCATAGTGCTTACGTGCTTCTTTCTTTTTGTCAAATTCCGCTTGCTCCTCTTGGTAGGCTGCTTTGCGACGTTGTTCAATAACTTTTTTGGCTGTATTGATTTTAGTGAGGCGGTCTTTTCTCCTTTTTATTGCATCAGGTATATCAATGGCGGAGTTATCATCCTTTGCATCTTGCTCCTGACCGAGAACCATTAATTGTTCAATCTCGCATGCTAATTGCTTCTCCAATTGCTTCATTCTTTTGTAGCTCATCGCTTTATGTTTGGATGCGTTGGCTTTTACTTTGGTGCCGTCAATGACGATATTGCCCAAGTTGATGAGTCCAAGCTCATTACCTATCAACAGAATTTCCTTAACCCAACCTTTGAGTTCGGGAAGAAACCTGTTACGAAAACTAGAAATTGTATCATGGTCGGGGTGATGATTTCCTTAAATGAAGCGAAAAGCAACAGAATCGTAGGTCGCTGTTTCTATTTTTCGGGAACTAAAAACGCCTGTCGAATAGCCTTAAAAAATAAGAGAGAGCAGTAATTTAGAGTCGTAAGGAGTGCTTCCTTTGCTTGAATAAACCTGACGTAAATTCATTGTACTTACTATGTCCACTACAAATCTTGCCAAGGGATCTTTGGGTAGCCACTCGGTAAGGTCATATGGCATAAAAGAAACTTGTTCTCTAGCCACACCGATAAATGATAGCATGCCCAAAGTTATTAATTTCTGTTGGGTTTTTAAGTCCGACAGACTTCTAGTTATTGAAAACCCGACAGACTCCTAGGCGTATTACAAGGGAACTGGACAGACTCATTGAGTGGCGAGGAACTCCTGAAGTGATACGTGTAGACAATGGACCGGAGTTCACTTCTGCTGTTTTTGAAGTTTGAGCTCGAAAACATAAAATTGAACTGTGTTTTATTCAGCCAAGGAAACCCACCCAGCATACGCTTGTGGAACGCTTTAATGGAAGCTACCGAAAGGAGTTACTTAATGCCCATTTATTCACCGATTTGGAGCAGGTAAGAGACCAGACCCAGCAATGGATCTGGGGTTACAACAACGTAAGACCACATGAATCCTTGGGTAATAAACCTCAGTAGCGTTCCTCAAACAAAGAGGATTAACCGTACTAAGTCTGAATGTAGACATGCATTTGAAAGAAAAAACTATATTTACCAATGCTTCGGTTTAGGGGAGGCTTACAAATTCAATCAAAAACGTTTAGGATGCTATTGATAAATTGTTTGTTTTCTGTTTGTATGTCGTTAAGAAGTATGATTATATTTTTTGCCTAATCCAAAGAAAAAATAATTCAATGTAGTTATGTGATATTTTATAATCAAATTGCTACAATTCGAGAGAAACCAAACTAACATGAAAAACATGAAAAAACTGACTTTAATTTTATTAACCCTTATTTTAACTTTCTCTTTCACAGGCTGTACAGAGAAAAAGAAGGAAGCTGAAACGGAAAAAGAAACCACAGCACTGTTTGTACAGCAAACTGAAATACAAATTTTAAGTGCAGTGGTTAAAGATGAAGTAATAGCAAATGCGCAGGTGATTTTTCAGAAAAATGGAGAAACTTCTGTTAATACAGTTACCGATAGTCGTGGGAGAATTAGCATACCGTCGCCATTTGGAGGAATCGACGATGCATCTGTAACTCTCATTGTTAAAAAAGAAGGTTACTCTACGCTGGTAACAAAAGGACCATGTAGAGGATTGGTCTATGCTATTAGTCCAACGATGAACACACTCGATGGATTCAGAGTTGTTCTAAACTGGAGTTCAAATCCGTTAGATATTGATTCGCATCTGGCTTACGCAGGGAATCATATTTTCTTTAGTCATAAGACAGGGACAATGGCTAATCTTGATGTAGACGATACAGATGGATATGGTCCGGAAACAGTTACAGTAGAAAAAAAGGCACAAGGTAAGAGGTATGTATATGCGGTACATGATTACACTAATAGAGAAAAAAAAGATAATCATGACCTATCTGGTCAGAGTTATGCTAGGGTTTTTGTTTATATTGGAAATACACTAATAAAAACTTATCTGATTCCACATAGCCATTTGGCTGGTAATCTTTGGACGGTTTTTATGATAGATGAAAATGGAGTTTTTGTTAACATCAATAAGTTCAGCGATGCTTCAACATCGGAAGATGTTGGAACTCAACTCGTAAGTTACATTGGTGGTACAGAATCCTTTGATGAGATTGCAATAACCCAGGATGATATTCAGGAATCATTTAATATCAATAAACAGGGAGAAGATGCTTATCATGCCGGCAATTTGGAATCTTCTGTAGAATTATATCAGAGGGCTATAGAACGTGATCCAAATAACGGACAAGCTTATAGTAATTTAGGTCTGTCCTTTCAGAAGTTGAATAAAGAAGCTGAAGCAATCTGGGCCAACCGCAAGGCTATTGAATTGGCACACGGTCGAAATACCAACACCATTAAGGCAAGTTCTTACTATAATATTGCAAAAGTCTATGAAAATAAAGGGCAATGTGAAGATGCCCTACAGAATTATAAGAGAGCCAAAGAACTAAAACAAAATGTTGCTTATGATAACGGTATAAAAAGAATGAAAGATAACTCGTTGTGCTATTAAATTATACCAATTATATTATAATATTATTCTAATTATTATTTATATATTTGCATCAATGAGAATGAAATCGAATATTGAAGTATCGGAGGGTCTTGAAACGCTTAAGGAGTTATATTAATTAGACTAATATTATAATTAAAATGGTATAAGATAGTATATACCCAAAAAAAACAGCTTTTGATACACTAACTGACAAACAGATTACACAAATTCAACACAAAATTAACCGACGACCAAGAGAAAAACTTAACTTTAAAACTCCTAAAGAAATCTTTTAGCTAAGTACCGCTTACTTTTTGCTCTTGAGTGTTGAACCTACGTATGGTCTTTTTAGGATATTCTTTCGTCTTTAATTTTTGAAATCATAAAATAATCCGAAATACCTAATAGCTCTCTTAAAAAATTAGCGAAACCTGTCATAATAAATAGGGTAAGATTCAGAAGTATCATTAAAATTTTAGTATAGCCATTACTTTTTAAGTAAAAGACTGATAATCAGTGAAATAGATAAATGTTAAGATTTTGTTAAGAAATCATCTAATTTTCTAATCAGTTTATAATCAATGAGTTATACATTATACACCTAAGTAGTTACGAGATACTTAATGCCCATTTATTCACCGATTTGGAACAGGTAAGAGACCAGACCCAGCAATGAATCTGGGGTTACAACAACGTAAGATCACATGAATCCTTGGGTAATAAACCTCCAGTAGCGTTCCTCACACAAAGAGGCTGAATTCAAGTCATTAATTCAACTTTCTGGTTAAACAATAATTGATTGAAGTAGGCATTTAATAAATACGAATAAAATTGTACGGGCATGGTTGATGGTCAACCATTTTAGTTAGCAGGTCATCGAATATTTTCCCTTTCATCTGACTTCGGTTGAACCTATAGCAATATTGGTCGATATATGCCTGCAGGTTATCGACTGAATGGTGGATACCTCTAAGCCATGCCTTGAACATCATAATTGTTCTGTGCATTTCTGGGACATTCTTACCTTTCTTCCCACTCTCGATTTGAATTAAATAAGGGTATTTTTCTTTCAGGGGGATGTAGCCCCTCCACTTATCGGTTGTGATGGTAGCCTGAGGTGATATATGATCATGGAAGAAGGGCTTCAACTGCTTGGGGCCAGCATTGTCAATCACCCTAGCATACATCCTGCTCACTCCTTTCCCTTTCTTCTCAATAGCCCAGTACAACCTGCTTTTTTCGATTATTTTGGCATCCTACAACGCCTTCTTCCTGTTGCCCTACAACGGTCTCATCGACTTCTACTTTACCCATTAGCGGGTATTTCCCACTGCTAACCATGGCCTTCATTAGCTCTTGCTGAAACAGCCAACAGGTTTTTTGCCGTAGCCCCAGTTTTCTGCTTAGCTCTGTTGATGCAATCCCTTGTTTATTTGTACTCATATAGTACCTAAAATCCGCAGTCCACTAGCTTTGCAGATAAAAAGAGTTGCTAAAGGATAATAATGTCAGTTCCTATCTAATCGACCAAGTATATGGGGCTGGTTAGTCGGCATTTTGACCAGAAATAAGGGTTGCAGTAGGTCTTCACTGGTAAAATTGAGGGTTTTCAGACAGACCTTTCCTGAGAAAAAAGGTATTATGAAAGGATTTTGGATGTTTTAATCAAACAGTTAGGCAGTTAGGTGAGCAGTCGGCTGTAGTCTTTGTGTGTATATAGTTTAAGCACATGCTGCCTTCCCGTCTTGATCCATTTGGCAGCCACGGAGATAAATCGGAAGATAAATTTCTTCAATCGGAAGTTTTCCTTAATCCAAGATAGTTTTCTGGCAAAAGTAGCCAACATAACCTGGTATATATTGGCATACAGCGCAGTGATGATCATAAAGGCGGTATTTTCATTAAGGAATGAGCAGGGAAGCTTAGACCAGTCAAAATCATTGTTCATTGTATCGAAGGTTCGCTCAGCATTTCCTCTTTGGTTATAAAAAGAGACAATTTGCTGGTTGTCCCATTTGACATCATTGGTGAGGATAGCTCGATAAGTGAAGGCATCCCCAGTGAATAATCCAGTCTGACCATCTCGGCGTTTAATCCGACTTACTACCAATCGGTAGGGCTTTTGCCCATCAAAGGGACGGTAATCCGCTAGCTGTGTCACTTCCATTTCTTGTACTCCAAGACGGGCTTTCTTCCAGGCATCTGTCCGAATTTGGCTAATTTGCTGTTCCATAGTAGCGCAACGCACAGCTCGGATGTAAAAGTGCTGACTTGTTCCCTCCACAAGACTAATTACCTTTTGTTGGTAGGAAGCCGAATCTGCCCGAAAGTGCTTGATGCAGATGCCATGCTGATCCAGTAAAGAAAATGCCCTGGTCAGGGTTTCTTCTTGTTGGTATTTGGCGGGGCTGTTGCCATTACGTCCTTCGATGTAAACAATGTTTTTGCCGATACTGGTCACACCTGGCTGGTAACCTTCACACTTTTTATAGCTTCTCCGTGCATCATATTTCTCGGTGGCGATTACCTGATTATCATAATCTAATGTATGCTCCTGTTTGGTGTTAAGCTGATTGGTTTTGCTCAAGGCTTTCAGTAATCATTGGTTTAAGCTCAGGTTGATATTGAACTGATGGGGTATCCCTCCCGAACTGGTCATTGCCTCTGTAGGGGTGACCAGTTCTTTTATGCCTCCCAAAATGGTATCGGCACTACACACCGAGAACCCCCGAACTTTCTTCAGATGTCCTCCTAAGTGTTCTTCAATCTCCTAAGTACAAGCTCCACCATGATCGAAACGAACATATTTGACCGGCTATGCAAATGATCATCGATTAGCTTGGGAATACCGATAGCCTTAAGAAGCTTGTAGCAAAAATTAAACCCACCAAAAGGGGTGATTTTTTTATCAGATATTGTTACTTCGTAGGTTCAACCATCAAGTGCAAAAACTAAGCGGTATTTAGATAAAAGATTTCTTTAGGAGTTTTAAAGTTAAGTTTTTCTCTTGGTCGTCGGTTAATTTTGTGTTGAATTTGTGTAATCTGTTTGTCAGTTAGTGTATCAAAAGCTGTTTTTTTGGGTATATACTGTCTTATGAGTTTGTTAGTGTATTCATTGAGTCCTCTTTGCCAGGAGCAATACGGATGGGCAAAGTAGAATTGAGTATCTAGGGTTTTAGCTATGTTTTGATGGTCGGCGAATTCTGTTCCATTATCAGAAGAGATCGAAAGGATATGTTTTTTATAGGGCATCAGCCTATTGATAAGTTCCTTACTTAGTCCTTTGGCTTGCTTTCCCTTAGGTAGCTTTTTGATAATGAGCATTCCTGTAGTTCTTTCCACGATGGTCAGAATGGCTCCCTTTTGTTGTCTGCCTATAATGGTATCCACTTCCCAGTCCCCAAAGCGTTCTTTATTGTTGATGCATTCAGGTCTTTGATCGATTGATACCCTGTTTTTAATAGGTACAGGCTTACCTACAGGTCTTTTTCTATGTTTGAGTTGATGGCGTAAATGTTTGTAATACTGTCCACCAGCAGCTTTATCGTCCCTGATATATGGATAGATACGTTCATGTGAAACCATGGGAATCTGCTTGATTTTACAATACCCTACAAGCTGCTTAGGTGACCACTGTTCTTGCAGAAGGTATTCTTTGATGAGCTGTCTTTTGTGGGTGTCAAAAGACCGAGACTTGCAATAACGTTGCTTACGCTTTGTGGAAGACAAATGTGCTTTAGATCCATGATAGATCCCTGTAGGGGAACTGTTGCGCTTGCATTCTCTGTAAATGGTGGAAACCGACACAGCAAGGGCTTCTGCAATGAAACTTTTACTTTTACCCGATTTTAAGTAGGCTTCAATTTGATGTCTTTGATGGGCTTTGAGTTGATAATATGTTTGGCTCATATGGCAAAGTGTTTAGACCTTTAAATATGGGGAAATAGCTCCACATATTTATCCTACATCTTTGCACTTACTAATTGAACTTACATATCTCCTATTGCAACGGTCTTGCTATATAGCAACTTATAAATTGTCTTATACCAATAAGGGTATAAAATATGGAGGTGTGGTAGCAAATATCAAGTTTGAAATTCCTTTGAAAAAGAATTTCCACACACTCTATTTGCGTCCTTAATGACCAGCATTATGTCCAAACTATTAGAAGGTATTGAGTGTGTGATTTTTGATTTTGGAGAGGTGCTTCTTGAGCTGGACTATACAAGGGTTATTTCAGGGTTTTCCAACATTTCGAATAAACACGAATCTGCAATACAGGAAGTAATTGTTACAGCACCTTTATTGCAGGAATTTGAAATGGGTCAAATAACTGCCGGTGAATTTAGGTCTGGAGTTAATGACCTATTGGGTATGTCATTGAAAGCAGGAGCATTCGATAAAATATGGAACTCAATGCTTAAGCACTTGCCTAGGGATCGAATGAACTTGTTGAAAGAAGTGAACGACGAATATGAAACATTCATCCTCAGCAATTCAAACGTGATTCATGAGGAAGCTTTCAATAAAATGATTTATGACGTTACTGGCAAGTCGAGTCTACATGACTGCGTGAGTAAATGCTATTTTTCGCAAGACATCGGATTGAGAAAACCCAACCAGAACTGCTATGAATATGTAATAAATGAAATAGGGGTAGCTCCCGAAAAGATGTTGTTCCTAGACGACCGTTCTGATAACATTGAAGGTGCAAAACTTGCAGGGTTAAATGTATTTCAGGTCACAAGTGCCGATGAACAACTGCATACAATTTTTAAGAATGAATAAAGAATTAAAAAGGAAGCTGATCCAGCTAGGCTTATTCATAATTACACTGTTTACCACTACATTGGCTGGCGCGGAATGGTCATTAAACCAATATTTGATCCTAGGCATGAGTTGGTCAGATTTCTTTGCTGGATTTGCCTTCTCTATTCCTTTCCTTGGCATTCTCACCGTACATGAATTTGGACACTACTTTACGGCTAGGTATCACCAAATTAAAGTCTCTCTCCCATACTACATCCCTATGTGGTTTGGATTTAGCCTGAATCCATCCATCGGGACCATGGGAGCTTTTATACGAATAAGGGAAAACATCAATAGTCGCTTAAAGTACTTTGATGTTGGCATCTCAGGACCAATAGCAGGTTTTGTCGTTGCGCTAGGTGTGCTGTACTATGGATTTTCGAATCTTCCTTCGGAGGATTACATTTATAAAGTCCATCCTGAATACGAAAATTTCAAAACTGTAGATGAAGCCATTCAAGCATCCGAAGGTATGGTGATTCATCTCGGAGGAAATCTTCTGTTTGATTTTTTCAAAGAACATGTGGCAAATCAGGAATTGCTGCCCCATGAGAATGAACAGATGCACTATCCGTGGTTACTGGCAGGATATTTGGCACTTTTCTTTACAGCTCTGAACCTGTTGCCTATGGGTCAATTGGATGGCGGACACGTACTTTTTGGACTGGTAGGGGCAAAAAAACATGCCGTTATTTCAAGAGTACTCTTCACTGCATTCCTTTTTTATGCGGGGCTGGGCTGGGTGACTATTCATGACTTGAAAGACTTATCTTATCAGGGGATGCTCTCACTTGCTGTGTATGCTTTTGTAGTCTACACTTCAGCACATAGTGTTTTTAAAGAAAAAAAGGACAGGCTGTTATATGCTACCAGCTTATTTGTAGCTCAGTTTTTCGTAAATATGCTTACAGGATGGACAGGCTACGGGGGTTGGTTGTTGTTTTCGGTGATGATAGGCAGATTTTTAGGAGTAGATCACCCACCCGTGACAGAAAATCAGGAATTGAATACTGGGCGAAAAATTCTTGGATGGATAGCACTGATAATTTTCATCATCTGCTTTAGCCCACAACCACTGGTTATCGAGTTTACTCAAGTTCCAGAAATCCCATAATACCTCCAAGCATATTTCGAACGTTGGAAAACCCTTGTGATGCGAGGTATTTTTTTGCCTTGTTACCTCTTGAGCCTGTTTTGCAATGAATGATAATTTCCTCAGTTTTTATAGCGTTTAATTCTTCCAGTTTTGAAGGGAGATCCCCCAAGGGAAAACATTTCGCTCCTATGTTCTGTTCCTCATGTTCCCATTCCTCTCTTACATCAATGAAGTGAATTTTTTCACCTCGCAACAGTCTGGCTCGTACTTCTTTGCAGGTTATCTCGTCACTCATTTCAAAATGATTTTTTTTATTTCTTGAGCGTTGTTCCTGTGGATTTTAAGCAAAAAAAAGCCTCGTTCAAATTTTGAAATATCATGAGAAAGTCTTCTTTCCTGAGCAAACAGCACGCTACCACCCAAATTCAGCAATTCGATTTTTTCATATTCCCCTAGGATAGAAAAAACACCAGATGTCGGATTTGGATAAAACCCGGATTGGAGTTCAGTTTTATGTCCCGACACTAATTCGACTCCGTTTTTAAAGACAGGACGAATCATCAAGGCTCCCATCAAACTTACATTTTGAATCCAGTCTCCATCAATATTCTCGAAAATGTGCTGGGCTGCCTCAGGGTTACTTCTATCAAATCCTATGGCAAGGAAATCATTGACAGATTGCTGATACGCAACATAAAATGTGTCACTTACCACCACGGGTCTGTCAAGCAAATACCTGTTGAAAGCATCCCTTGCTGAATTATTTGTAACGGTAACCTGCTGGGACCTTAATAAGCCGTTTTCCGTCAGATCATCTAATATTTTTAAAATGATCGTGCTACCTCCTTGATTCGGAGAGATATTGGGAAAATTAAAATCAATATGCGTTAATGTGTCAGGTCGTTCTACCCAAAACTGTACCGCCACCTGACCATTCCTGATGTTAGTCCCTGCGGCGAATTCCGCCGTGCCGTCATCAAAAGCATAGTAATCATGAAGCATATAATTCTGTCTAATAGTGTCATTTATCCTTAAGTCCACAAGCGTTCCGTCTAAAGTGGCATCACTGGACTTTAATGCTATTTCCGTTTGTAATACCACGGAATCAAAAGCCGTGATCGATGAAAAATCTACTGTCTTGAGATTTGTTGGAACAGAATCCGCAAGTAAAAGATTTATGGTGTCTATTTCTAGTGCAAATAACAAAGGATAAGCTCTGTCTGAATCTGCTATGAGAACACTGTTATCCATAGTGTTTCTTAATATGTAGGTCACATCAATAGGAAAAATATCCAATGCGTCTAGGTTGCTTACACCAACTTGCTGGTTTTTTATAAATCTATTATCGGCATTAAACTGACTTACGGGTACTGCATTGAAAGGAGCAAAAGGAGAGGTTAGGCTGGATGTGAATGCCCTATCCAAGTAGCCGTTATCAATGTTCTTCCTATCTTCATTTAAATATATCCAGTCAACATGCCATGCGTCAAAAGGACCATCTAGGTCACCATAAGACTGAAACTTGAACCTAAAGTTATCACTCAGGTATTCACTGGTTACTTGTATGACTTCTTGAGTAAAAATCGTTTCATCTAGTTGCTCTCCTCCGTCCATTTTCCAAACACTTCTCCACTCCGAATTGATATTCATAAATTGTAAAACCAATGAATCCCCCTCTTCAGGTCTCTCTACATTACCCCCTGCTTGCCAATAGAAAGAGAAATAGATGTTGTCACTTATAGATTTGCTACTCAAGTCAATATCCGTCGAAACCAGCTGATCTGCCAGTCCAACTGCATCCCCATCATTAGAATAAGAGTCTCCATTTGCTTTCAACCCATCGAAAGTAGCAACGTTAAATGTGGGAGGGTTAATAGCCAAGGTCGAATTGATGAATACATCTGAACTGAGTTCAAATTCCCATTGACGCATGGTGTCTGCACCCCAAATCCGCAGGCTGTCGGGAGTTTTTTGGCTAATAGAAAAGTCATCCCAAAAGGGGAGCATGGCTGGGCTTATGTCCTGATGTACTCCTTTTTTTTCTGTTTGACGGGTACTGGTATTATGATTGGGGAGTGATTTAAGAGTTATTTGAGCAAATAATGATTGCGTAACGCAACCGAGAATTATGGAGAGGGGAAATCTCATAAATTATCCAGAATGGTCGCCTTCCTATTGATAGAGTCTGGTCTGTATATCCAGAGGTCGACTGGATCGCCGATTTTCAGGATTTTTCGCGCCTTGGGGTCTTGTTGTTGCACACTTCCAGGAGAAACATCTCCCATTTTAGCAATTTTCACTCCTGCATAATCTTGTACGATGAATCTTGCTTTGGAAGACATGGTTGTTCTTATTTTTCCAATCTTTAACCCTGAACCAACGATGACCACCTCAGCTTCCTCTTGGTCTAAACCAATCAAATTGGGTGATTTAAAAACAGTATTCCCATGCCCATCTCCAGCTATCAGGTCAATTATAGACCCTTTTTCAATCCTCTCTCCCTCCAATACAGATCGTCCGTCCATCCTAGCTTCATGGATCACTCCAAAAAAAACATCTGGGATAAACTGGATTTTACCTAATTTTAAATCGTATGATTTTAACACCATTTGAGCACTTTTCAAGGAAAGGTTTTCTACTTCGGGCATACGCACAAGTGGAGGATTTTTAGCATTGAGGGTAACGTATATTTTTCGATTTTCCTTTACCTTGGTATTGGGTCTTGGCACCTGCCTAAGCACAGCTAGTGGTGGGAAGTTTGGAGAATAATTACTATCTTCACTGACTTCATATCTCAGGCTTCTTCTCTTCAGGATTTTACCCAGATCTTTTGAGGGCATGCCCACCACATCTGGAACAGAGATTGTCTCTCCATGATTTGTACTCATGGGTAGATAAATATGAAAAACAAAAACCATGATCAGAATAGAAATTCCGAACATAATGCCTGAATGAAGGAGTAAGTCTTTAAACGTTGTTGGCTTCTTAAACGACATGCTGAAATCTCGAAGATAAACCTATACAATCATCAGCGAATGTACAGTTTTTCTGTTTTGTTGATCTGACTTCCTGTTATTTTTATAAAATAAAATCCGCTTTGAGCGAGAGGGTCAAAATCATATACCTGATCTAAGACATTCTCATACTGCCTACAGAATATGACTTTACCCGAAATGTCCATAATCTGTATCTCTACTTCATCTCTTTCCTGCAATGCAAAGGCAATATTGAAGTAAGAATTTGCGGGATTAGGATAGATCACAAAACTGTTTTCTGACAATACTCCTGGTTTTAGTCCGATGTTTATATCGTCTATGTAGAGGTTATTCCCATTTCCATTCGTGAATACAAAAGCAATCTTTATGTTATCCTGCCATACAATGGACGGTTTCAGGTCAATTTCAAATTCCTTCCAGTCAGCATCTGAACTTGGTATCCAAGAGGCATTACTTTCTGTAACGGCCAAAGAATCCGAAGAAGCATTGAGAAGCTCAAATGGGTAAGATTCGCCACAATTGACAGACATTAGCACTTGTAATTTGTCATGAGAACCTCCACGTGTTGCATAGGAAACTTTGAATGACAGTCCTGCACTGTCAAACTCTCCTACGTTAAGAGGCGGACTAATAAACCAACTCTGAATTCCCAGCGTGTTCTGGGAGAAGGCATTGGCGAGAAGCACACCATTGGATCCAACAGAAGATTTCCCCCATATTTGAGTAGCGTCTGGAGAGGTAATATTCCAAAAATTTGGTGTCTCAAAATTGATAAGGAGTGGGTAGGAATCTGCTGCGAGTTCTCTATCCACTGTGTACAAGATCGTATTATTTGAAGTGTCATCATCAGTTGACTCATTGAGTTGAGTAATAATGATCTCTATCTCATTGAATCCACCGATAAGGTTCACATCAAAGCTAAAGTTTTGTGATTCACCAGAAGGGATAGAGAAGTTGTTTTCAACTTGGCTGACGGTATTTCTCCCGATGGTATACTGATATGTAAGTGAGGTTACGTTTTCCAATCCATCATTTTTTACCCTAAAACTTACAGATACAGTTTCTTTGCATGTTGAAAGTGGTGCGTCCACTTCCTTTATGCTCACGTCATTTGCATTTAATATGGTTTGAATGATAGAAATATCATCTAGGTAAATATTGTTTCCTCCACCGCTCTGACCAACAAAAGCAAATTGAACTCCATCCATATTTCGATATGGAGTGAGGCTTATAGTATCTGTTCTCCATTCAGAGCTATTTTGGGGTATAAATGACGAGGGAGTCTCTGGAGCACTTGAGAGATCGGGACCGTAACTATTGAAAATGACATCTGAAAATACCTCTCCACAGTCTGTGCTCACTTTGATAGCCAGTCCATCATAAAAAGATTGTGGAACAACTGCATGTGAATAACTGAATATGAGGTTGCCAGAGGTTACTTCGGTAAGATCAAAAACAGGTGTCTTTATAATGGCATTTTCTCCAGAGAATGAAGCACTTTGAAAAGCCTTAAGCTGTAGTGCATGATTTGTTGGAACTTCTTTTGGA
The DNA here is from genome assembly GCA_965261215.1 of Ekhidna sp. Taxonomy (GTDB): domain Bacteria; phylum Bacteroidota; class Bacteroidia; order Cytophagales; family Cyclobacteriaceae; genus Ekhidna. The sequence goes on along the minus strand of CBDHDT010000193.1, from coordinate 3,018,441 downwards.
GCAGGGGCAATTTCCCAAGGGAAGGAGGCACCTACATTGCCTAAAAGCTGAACGGAAGATTCAAAGTTCTCATAAAAAGGAAGGGGAACAGAAGAGGTTCCAGATAAGGAAATTGTCTTGGTATTGTTGGTAATATCTCCGTCTGTAGTACCATTTACGTTGGATATTGTGTATTTTATGTCGGCGGGAGTAGTGGCAATTAGTTCAGGGCTAAAGGTGATATTTTCAGATTCAAATTCATCCAATGAAGTTGTTTTATTGATTAACTGTGCTTGGGAGCCATCAATGGACATCACAATGTCATAAGAAGTGACCGGGTTGTTTCCAAGATTGATCACTTGAATGGACGGAACGATTGAGCTACTGCATTCGAAGTGTTTTGGAGTGTTAATGTCCATCACGGCGAGATTATCCTTAAACCTGACAGGAGCTGTCAGTGCTGGAGACGAGACCAGTGTAGTTCTTCTGGGAGAATTTTCCAGTACCCTTCGCATCCTGATTTTTTGACCTTCCGTAAAAAGATTCATACACACATCATCTGTAAAATCCATGTAATTCTGGAACATCTCAGCAGTGGAGCAAACTTTGTTATCGTTACTTGGAAATGTGCATGGAGAGGACAATCTCAGATTACTTTTATCAGCCACAGGAGTATCAGCCACAAAATCATCAAAGCGACAATCCCCATCACCCCATATATGTCTCAGCCCTAAATAATGCCCAACCTCATGTGTGGCAGTTCTACCAAAACTTTCAAATGTCGGGGTGGTTGAATTTTCACCGAAATACTGGTAGTCAATCAATATACCATCTAATATGAAGTCACTCGTTCTATTTGTAACTCCGTCGAGGCTGGTAACGGGGAAAGAGGCGAAACCTAAAAACGATTGAGTATCCAAAACATACATGTTCAAGTAATGTTCGGGAGACCAGTAGCTTTCATATCTCAATAATTCTTTATGTGACAAGACACTGTAACTGTTTTTTGATCCCCGAAGTCGTACAATTCCATTTGTCGGATTTCCATTCGGATCTTGTTTAGCTAGTACGAACTGGATTTCGGTATTGGCGGCCACAGGTTGGAAAACAGGCGGAGTGCTGACAGTATCTTTATTCGTCCGTCCAAAATCTTCGTTCAAGATTTCTATCTGTCGTACTATTCGGTCATTCAATAGGTCGAAATTGCTTCCGTCTGCTCGCTCAATGACATGAATCACCACTGGAATCTCGTAAACTGTTGCGGTGATAGCATGGGTTCTGGCTTGATTTTTTTGAGTAAGTATTTTCTCAGAGATCCACTCCTCAAATTGATCAATATCTTTTGCTTCTGTACCGCATCTTTTCTGGGCATTGACCAGAAGATGAGACAGAAAGAGCAGGGCTATAAAAAAAAGTCGCATTAGCTTAAGAGCTATGCGGCAGTTTTGCATTTGGATCGCTTGGTGACGTAACATTGATAGCAAGCACTCCATTTACTTCAGGTACTTCCCTTTTAATGGCTTCTTCTACACCCGCTTTTAACGTCATGGTAGACATGGGGCAAGATCCACAATTCCCAAGTAGTTCTAAAATCACATTTCGATTTTTGTCTACTTCCAGTACTTTCACATTACCACCGTCCGCCTCAAGGTACGGTCTGATGCTATCGAGTGCTTTCTCTATTTTAGTTATCAGTTCAGACATAGGCTAGACAGTCATTTCTACTTTTTTAGTCTCTACAGCGGATGCATTTCTAATGGCTACCTGCTGAGCTAACTTTTTGGCAAGCACTATGAAAGTGTCAGATACATACCCTCCTTTCATTACCGCTGGAAAGCCACGATCCCCACTTTCTCTTATTGATTGCACAATTGGAATCTGCCCTAATAGCTCAACATCATTTTTGTCAGCAAGATTTCGCCCTCCTCCTTCCCCAAAGATAAAGTACTTGTTGTCGGGAAGTTCTTCTGGGGTAAACCATGCCATATTTTCTACCAACCCAAGTATTGGCACATTGATTTGTTTCTGCTTAAACATAGAAATTCCTTTCTGAGCATCCGCGAGAGCCACTTTTTGGGGAGTTGTAACCACTAAAGCACCTGTTACAGGAACTGTTTGAACTAAGGTAAGATGAATATCACTGGTTCCTGGGGGCAGATCAACGAGCAGATAGTCTAATTCTCCCCACTTAGCATCTCCTATGAATTGCTTTAGTGCAGTACTCGCCATAGGACCTCTCCAAACAACTGCGTCATCACTATTGGTCAGAAAGCCGATGGATAAAAGTTTCACCCCATATTGTTGAAGAGGCACTATTTTATTTTTTCCGTCTTCCTGAACAACAGATGGCTGTTCGAATTCACAATTGAACATCGTTGGAATAGATGGTCCAAAAATATCCGCATCTATCAAACCAACAGTCGCTCCTATTTTCGCTAATGCTACCGCTAAATTTGATGCGATAGTAGATTTTCCAACCCCCCCTTTACCAGAAGCGATGGCTATAATGTTTTTTACATCAGGGAGGACGAGTCCCTCATCTCTTTGAGTAGTGACATGAGAAGTCATGTTGATGACCAGTTTTATCTGTCCGAGGTGTTTTTCTATCGCTTTTTCGCAATCCGCCTTTATGATCTCTTTTAACGGACATGCAGGAGTAGTCAAGACAACATCGAATGCCACCGCATCTGTATCCATTTTGATGTTTTGGATCATTCCTAGCGTTACCAAGTCTTTTTTAAGATCGGGATCTTGCACTTCACTCAGTGCTTTTAGCAGGTTTTTTTCCGTCAGTTCCATTTAATGGCAAGTATAAGATATTCTGCGCCTTGTTTCACCAACTGGATTTTAGTTTCCTGAGCTTCTCAGTAAGCACACATCGGATTTAAATGCAGTGCTGTCTTCTCCTTGACTTATGGACACCGCTGGTAACTGCCTTTTGCTTCGGAACATCAGAAATATGCAATCATGGTCCTAGCCAAGTACGAGTGGCACTAAAATTTTTCCAGAAAGTGCTATAATTGGCGAATTCAAGTCTTACGTCTGGAACGGGTTAAGCGATAACAAAACTCATCAAGATACCTATCAACCTGAACCCGATTAATAAATAGTTCAATTAAAGATTTAATCTGATGAATCACTGTGTGCAAGGCTATAAAATTCCTTCCGTTAGTACTTTCTATCTGTGTGATATTATAGCTCTCCAAAATAGGGAGATTGAAGTAGGCATTTAATAAATAAAAGATTAGTTTGTTAAAACAGTTTCATTTTATTAATTAAACGATTGATTTACAGTAACTTAGTAAAGTTATTAAAGGTAGAGTAAAAATCAGATTATGAAGAAAAAGTATGAAAGCCTAACCCTTTTTGAGTTTCAGAAGAAATTTCCTGATAACGACAGTTGTCAAAACTTCCTGGCCGAAATGAAATGACCCAATGGATTTAAATGTGAAAAGTGCCGAAACAACAAGTATTGCAGAGGGAACTTATTCCATACCCGTCAATGCACAAAATGGTAAGTACCAAGCTACCCCCACAAGTAGCACTCTTTTCCACAAAGTAAAATTCCCAATCTTAAAAGATTTTTATATCCTATAACCCGTTGTGCTAATTAAATAATTGCGACTTTTAAGTTATTGATGGGTCTATTGAAATCAAAATTATTGATGAATTGATGAATTGATGAATTGATGAATTGATGAATTGATGAATTGATGAATTGATGAATTGATGAATTGATGAATTGATGAATTGATGAATTGAAATAGGCATTTAATAAATAAAAGATTAGTCTATTAAAACAGTTTCATTTTCTTTATTAAACAATTGATTTACAGTAACTTAGTAGGATTATTAAAGTTAGAGTAAAAATCAGATTATGGAGAAAAAGTATGAAAGCCTAACCCTTTTTGAGTTTCAGAAGAATTTTCCTGATAACGACAGTTGTCAAAACTTCCTAGCCGAACTGAAATGGCCAGATGGATTTAAATGTGAAAGGTGCCAAAACACCAAGTATTGCAGAGGGAAATTATTCCATACCCGTCAATGCACAAAATGTAGATACCAAGCTACCCCCACAAGTGGCACTCTTTTCCACAAAGTAAAATTCCCAATGTTAAAAGCTTTTTATATCCTATACTACATGAGTACAAATAAACAAGGGATTGCATCAACAGAGCTAAGCAGAAAACTGGGGCTACGGCAAAAAACCTGTTGGCTGTTTCAACAAAAGGTAATGAAGACCATGGTTAGCAGTGGGAAATACCCGCTAATGGGTAAAGTAGCAGTCGATGAGACCGTTGTAGGGCAACAGGAAGAAGGCGTTGTAGGACGACAAAATAACCGAAAAAGCAGGATGTACTGACTATTGAGAAGAGAGGGAAAGGAGTGAGCAGGATGTATGCCAGAGAGATTGACAATGCTGGCTCCAAGCAATTGAAACCCTTCTTCCATGATCATATATCAACTCAGGCTACCATCACAACCGATAAGTGGAGGGGCTACATCCCCTTGAAAGAAAAATATCCTTACTTAATTCAAATCGAGAGTGGGAAGAAAGGTAAGAATTTCCCGGAATTGCACAGAACAATTATGATGTTCAAGGCATGGCTTAGAGGTATCCACCATTCAGTCGATAACCTTCAAGCATATATCGACCAATATTGCTATCGGTTCAACCGAAGTCAGATGAAAGGGGAAATATTCGATAACCTGCTAACTAAAATGGTGGACCATCAACCATGCCCGTACAAGTGCATTCGTATTTATTAAATGCCTACTTCAATTGATGAATTGATGAATTGATGAATTGAATCATTGTTAGTGCAGTGATTTTGGTCAATATCCTAGTCTTAAACCCTTGAAAAGTTTTGGCATAATTTCTTCTAATCATAAAATTCTCACAAAGTTGAGAGAAAAGTGTCTCCACTCTTTTTCTGGTTTTTCTAAACACCCAGAGTTGCTTTTTATAATTTTTATAATTTTTCCTCATTGGTGTTTCCAAGCGGATATTGGCAGCATGAAGCAGGTCTGATTGCAATGACGAGGACAAGTATCCTTTATCTACAATCAACACATAATCAGAGAGTTGTGCATTTATTTCCCGTAAAAAAGTGGTATCATGAACGCTTGCCTTTGTCTGTTCGATAGAGTGAAATATTCCATTAGCCGAACAGATACCTTGTAATTTATATCCATAGAAATAAGTCTTTTGAGAAGCGAAGTATCCTTTATCTGGAGCATTTTTAAATGTCTGTCGACAACTTTTGGATCGCTTTTCCCTAGAGAGTTTGCATACTTCTAAGGGCATCGAATCGACAATGAAATACGCTTCAAACTCCAGGAAGCGAGTGGATAATGTCTGGTGGATAATTTCCATTATGGGAAACAATGGTCTCTTTCGTCTAGTATACCTTGTTCGATCTGTTAGCTTGGGAAAATTACTGCTGTAATCGGATTTAATCTTAATTAGAGAGCCAATTTTCACTATCCAAGGACATACATTCAGCGGTCAACTCAAGGCTAAGTACTTGTAAATCAGTAAATAATGATGGTATCCCTAGTTTTGGAATATTTCCAGTTTCATCAAAGCAGTTGAGCTTAAGTGATTTGATTGTTTGAACAATCTTGTCAAAGTTACTTTTAATGGTGTGCATAGGTCAGTTCAATAAATTGGTTTAGCAATACGCTAATTTACTGATAATCAGGATTATGGATACTTTTTATTACCACTATTATTATCCTTAATTAGTCAACCCTAAAGAATCAACATTAATTATGCTTATCTCCTTTCAGGGAGGGTTTTAGCACGATTATTGCTGTATAAAATGACAAGGAATAGTTATAATATCAATCAAAACCTTGTCAAATGCAGTCAAAAAAGTCGCATAGAAATCAACTTGATTTTTTATCACCTACCTTAACTGAACAACTCAATTCCAGGCAAGTGCTTTATTTGTTGAGCCAACAGATAGCATGGTCATATTTTGAAGAAGCGTTTGGTTCGCTTTATTCAAATGTAGGTCGTCCGGCTCATTCTATTCGTTTGATGGTCTCCTTGTTGATATTAAAATCTATTGAAGTAGGCATTTAATAAATACGAATGCACTTGTACGGGCATGGTTGATGGACCACCATTTTAGTTAGCAGGTTATCGAATATTTCCCCTTTCATCTGGCTTCGGTTGAACCGATAGCAATATTGGTCGATATATGCTTGAAGGTTATCGACTGAATGGTGGATACCTCTAAGCCATGCCTTGAACATCATAATTGTTCTGTGCAATTCCGGGAAATTCTTACCTTTCTTCCCACTCTCTATTTGAATTAAGTAAGGATATTTTTCTTTCAAGGGGATGTAGCCCCTCCAGTTATCGGTTTTGATGGTAGCCTCAGGTGATATATGATCTTGGAAGAAGGGCTTCAATTGCTTGGATCCAGCATTGTCAATCTCTCTGGCATACATCCTGCTCACTCCTTTCCCTTTCTTCTCAATAGCCAGTACAACCTGCTTTTTTCGGTTATTTTGTCGTCCTACAACGCCTTCTTCCTGTTGCCCTACAACGGTCTCATCGACTTCTACTTTACCCACTAGCGGGTATTTCCCACTGCTAACCATTGCCTTCATTACCTTTTGTTGAAACAGCCAACAGGTTTTTTGCCGTAGCCCCAGTTTTCTGCTTAGCTCTGTTGATGCAATCCCTTGTTTATTGGTACTCATATAGTATACGATATAAAAAGCTTTTAACATTGGGAATTTTACTTTGTGGAAAAGAGTGCCACTTGTGGGGGTAGCTTGGTACCTACATTTTGTGCATTGCCGGGTATGGAATAATTTCCCTCTGCAATACTTGTTGTTTTGGCACCTTTCACATTTAAATCCATTGGGCCATTTCATTTCGGCCAGGAAGTTTTGACAACTGTCGTTATCAGGAAATTTCTTCTGAAACTCAAAAAGGGTTAGGCTTTCATACTTTTTCTCCATAATCTGATTTTTATTCTAACTTTAATAATCCTACTAAGTTACTGTAAATCAATCGTTTAATCAAGAAAATGAAACTGTTTTAATAGACTAATCTTTTATTTATTAAATGCCTACTTCAAAAAATCTATTTACAATTTATCAGATGAGGTATTGGTGGAACAACGGTGGGAAATGAATCCATATTTTCAATATGTTGGAGGCTTTGATTCTTTGCAATGGGGGCAACCATGTGCGGCAACAGATTTGGTACATTTCAGCAAGAGGATTGGAGAAGAAGGGGTAGAGAAGCTATTGAAACATTCAATTGAGCTACACGGCAAGGATGCTAAGGACAAGCATGTAAGTGTAGATACTACTGTCCAAGAAAAGAGCATCACCTATCCCACAGATGCAAAACTTCATAAAAAGATTGTTGACAGCTGTATTTCTATAGCCAAGAAAGAAGGGATTAAACTACGACGCAGCTACGTTAGGACAACCAAAAACCTTGTCAGAGACACCTACCATGTGACTCACCCTAAAAGAAGAAAGAAAGCAAATGCAGCGAAGCGAAAACTCAAAACCATTGCTGGTCGGTTAGTCAGAGAATTAGACAGGAAATTACCTCATCAGCAAAAAGAAGTGACATTAGCACTGTTCAAACGAGTACTTACACAAGAGAAGTGCAGTAAGAATAAAATTTACAGTTTGCATGAACCTGATGTGTATTGCATCGCAAAAGGAAAGGCACATAAAAAATATGAATAGGGCTGTAAGGCATCAGAAGTATTGACACAAAATACGGGTATCATCGTAGGTGCGATGACTTTTGAAGAGAATATGTATGATGGACATACGCTAGATGCTGTATTGAAGCAAACACAACTACTGACTGGTAACTACCCGAAAACCGCCACAGTAGATAGGGGGTACAAAGGGACTAACAAAGTTGAGAACACCTCCATCATTCGACCATCCAAACCATTAAAAAGAGACAATACCTATCAAAAACAGAGAAAACGAAAGCACTGTAGACGTAGAGCAGCCATAGAGCCAATCATCGGACACTTGAAGCAAGATCATCGAGTAGCTAGCAATTACCTAAAAGGGAAAACAGGAGATAAAATAAACTTCATCATGTCTGCCTGTGGGTTTAACTAGTCAACCCTAAAGAATCAAAATTAATTATGCTTATCTTCTTTCAGGGAGATTTTTAGCATGATTATTGCTGTATAAAATGACAAGGAATAGTTATAATATGAATCAAAACCTTGTCAAATGCAGTCAAAAAAGTCGCATAGAAATCAACTGAATTTTTTATCACCTACCTTACCTGAACAACTCAATTCCAGGCAAGCGCTTTATTTGTTGAGCCACCAGATAGCATGGTCATATTTTGAAGAAGCGTTTGGTTCGCTTTATTCAAATGTAGGTCGTCCAGCTCATTCTATTCGTTTGATGGTCTCCTTGTTGATATTAAAATCTATTTACAATTTATCAGATGAGGTATTGGTGGAGCAACGGTGGGAAATGAATCCATATTTTCAATAGTTTGGAGGCTTTGATTCTTTGCAATGGGGGCCACCTTGTGCGGCAACAGATTTGGTACATTTCAGCAAGAGGATTGGAGAAGAAGGGGTAGAGAAGCTATTGAAACATTCAATTGAGCTACACGGCAAGGATGCTAAGGACAAGCATGTAAGTGTAGATACTACTGTCCAGGAAAAGAGCATCACCTATCCCACAGATGAAAAACTTCATAAAAAGATTGTTGACAGCTGTATTTCTATAGCCAAGAAAGAAGGGATTAAACTACGACGCAACTACGTTAGGACAACCAAAACCCTTGTCAGAGACACCTACCATGGGACTCACCCTAAAAGAAGAAAGCAAGCAAATGTAGCGAAGCGAAAACTCAAAACCATTGCTGGTCGGTTAGTCAGAGAATTAGACAGGAAATTACCACATCAGCAAAAAGAAGTAACACTGGCACTGTTCAAACGAGTACTTACACAAGAGAAGTGCAGTAAGAATAAAATTTACAGTTTACATGAACCTGATGTGTAGTTCATCGCAAAAGGAAAGGCACATAAAAAATATGAATATGGCTGTAAGGCATCAGTAGTATTGACACAAAATACGGGTATCATCGTAGGAGCGATGACTTTTGAAGAGAATATTTATGATGGACCTACGCTAGATGCTGTATTGAAGCAAACACAACTACTGCCTGGTAACTACCCGAAAACCGCCACAGTAGCTAGGGGTTAGAAAGGGACTAACACAGTTGAAAACACCTCCATCATTCGACCATCCAAACCATTAAAAAGAGACAATACCTATCAAAAACAGAGAAAACGAAAGCACTGTAGACGTAGAGTAGCCATAGAGCCAATCATCGGACACTTCAAGCAAGATCATCGAGCAGCTATCAATTACCTAAAAGGGAAAACAGGAGATAAAATAAACTTCATCATGTCTGCCTGTGGGTTTAACTACAAGAAGTTGATGAAAAAACTAAGAGTAAATGCTTTTTGGCTCTATACAAAATGGGTAGTAAATTTGAGGTGTCTATTTGAATTAACCACTTTCCATCAAAGTAGAATACAAACTCCATTGAAAATGAGTTTTTAAGGAACGACTATATACACTGCGGTTTTCCGTGCGGGACTTCTTTGCACTCACAAAAAAATCTAGTTAATAGAGATGCCAAATAGTAATTCAACTTTTACTCGCCTCTCTCATTGATCAGTCAGATGTAGGTAGTTTTAAACTATTCAAACATACCAATAATTGTTAAAGACCAAATCCTCACAGTAAATTTGCCGTTCTGCTTTAGCGTGCTTACACTACTAAACGAATGGAGTAAAAAGAGAGTGGTATGGGGACAACGAAAACTTTGAGTTTAAGTTTCATTTTATTGATTACGGTTGGGTTAATAGCTTCTCCAGCCCAAGATACTTCTATCAAGGTAGGAGAACCCAGTATAGGACTTAACCAATACTTTACCATTACTATCACAGTAGAGAATGATAGGTTAAAGAATTACAGTGCTTTTCCTGAAATAAAGGGGTTTATTAAAAGAGGGACCTCATCCTCTACCTCTACCAGTTTCGTCAATGGTCAGATGACATCTACCCAGAGTCTCACACAAAATTACCAAGCAAGTGAAAAGAGTGATTTTCTCCTTGCTCCTTTTTTTATGACGATCAATGGCAAAGACATAAAATCAGAAGGAACACCAATAGTGGTAGGCGATCCCGTTCAGCAAAGAAGGAACAATAATGCTTTTAATTCGGACCCTTTTCAGAATCTTTTTGGGAGAAGAGAGCAACCGTCTGAATTCATTGATATTGAAGCGGAGGCTTTTTTAGCAGTGACCACTGATAAGCAGGAGATTTATGTTGGCGAAGGCTGTACGGCAATGCTGGCTTTTTATGTTTCCGCATCAAATCGGGCAGACATGAGATTTTATGATCTCGGTACTCAGCTCACTGAACTTTTGAAGCGATTGAAGCCTAATTCCTGTTGGGAAGAAGGGTTCAATATTGACAATATAAATGGAGAGTCGATCCAGTTAAATGGGAAGAACTATACTCGTTACAGAATCTATCAAGCTACGTTTTTCCCTTTGAATTTGGAGGATATTTATTTCCCCTCCGTGGGCTTGAAAATGATTAAATATAAAGTAGCGAAGAGCCCTTCCTTTTTTGGGAGAAACAGGCAAGAAGATTTTGCAGTATTCTATTCGAAAGCAAAAACAGTCAAAGTGAAGGATTTACCACCCCACCCCTTAAAAGAAAGTGTTTCGGTAGGTGATTATAAGCTTGTTGAGCATCTTTCTGCTGAAGAAATGGAAACTGGTAAAAGTTTCAATTATGAATTTACGGTTACGGGAGAGGGAAATATTAGTGCGATAGAACCCCCACAACCCATACAGGATAAAAAATTTGATTTTTATGCTCCTAACATAAAACAAAACATAAATAGAGGTAATTCGAAGGTGAAAGGCACAAAGAGTTACCATTTCTATGGTATCCCAAATGAACCCGGAAAATATGATTTAAGCGACTATTTTTCTTGGGTCTACTTTAATCCTACTTCTGAAAAATATGATACTTTACAGTCCGATCTGGCTCTAAATGTTACGGGAGAGAGCCGAAAAAATCAGTTCATAGCGTCAAATGATCTAGGAGATTTTTATGATAAAACGGAGACAGTTGACAATCAATTGTCTTCACTGAACAGAGATGTCCATGTTACTTGGTTTGTCAACGTGTTTATCGTAGTTATGATGGGTCTCACTTTGTATGTTCTATTTCGAAAAACTGCCTCCTGATTCATGTTTAATAGCTTTGGTCACATTTTAAAAATCACCTCATTTGGAGAATCTCACGGAGTTGGAGTCGGTGTAATACTCGAAGGGTGTCCTGCTGGTCTTGCAATCGATGAAGTATTTATTCAAAATGAATTGAATCGTAGGAAACCTGGGCAGTCACGGATTACTACGCAAAGGAAAGAATCAGACACGTTTGAGGTTTTGTCGGGACTTTTTGAAGGATTTTCAACTGGAGCCCCCATCACCATATTGGTAAGGAATACGGATGCTAAAAGCAAGGATTACGGTCATATCAAAGATGTATTCAGACCGTCTCATGCTGACTTTACTTATGAAGAGAAATATGGAATCAGAGATTATCGAGGAGGAGGAAGAAGTTCTGCAAGAGTCACAGCAGGATGGGTAGCAGCGGGAGCCATTGCTAAATTACTGCTTAAGCAAAAGAGGATTGCCTGTCGGGCTTATGTTTCTCAAGTAGGTAGTTTAAAGCTGGAAAAAACTTATACAGAATTAGATATTTTCAAAACAGAATCTAATGATGTAAGATGCCCCGATGCGGACATGGCAAGTAAAATGTTTTCATTGATAAATGACGTAAGAAAGAATCAAGATACGATTGGAGGGGTAGTAACAGGAGTTATAACAGGAGTTCCAGTTGGTTTAGGAGAGCCCTTGTTTGGAAAACTCCATGCGGAATTGGGAAGGGCTATGCTTTCAATTAATGCGGTAAAAGGATTTGAATGTGGCAGTGGATTTGATGGAGTGCTAATGAGAGGCTCGGAACATAATGATGAGTTTGAAGCTGTTCAAGGCGAAGTACATGCCAAGACTAATTACTCTGGAGGCACGCAAGGAGGAATTTCAAATGGAGAGGACATTTATTTCAAGGTAGCTTTCAAACCAGTAGCAACCATCATGCGAGATCAACAGTCTGTGGATAAAGAAAGAAATGAGGTTACTGTAAAAGGAAAAGGCAGGCATGACCCCTGTGTTGTACCTCGTGCGGTACCTATTGTAGAGGCAATGTCTGCTCTCGTTATTGCAGATTTCTGTTTAATAGCACAAACCAATACATTGCGCGATTAATCAAACCAGAAAGTTTAGCTTAAAGAGCATATGAAAAAATTACCCCTTCATGTTAAGATACTTATTGGACTAGTAGCTGGTGTTATCTACTCCTTTGTTTCCAGTGCACTTGGGTGGAATGCATTCACAATCAACTGGATTGACCCTTTTGGTACAATTTTCATTAGGTTGTTAAAATTTATTGCCGTTCCGCTGGTGCTGTTCTCCATTATAAGTGGGATTTCTGGGTTGAGTGATATTTCCAGATTGGGAAAAATGGGAGCAAAGACATTGGGCTTTTATTTACTGACCACAGTTGTTGCGGTTGGATTTGGCTTGCTACTGGTAAATGTTGTAAAACCTGGCACTCATTTGAATGATTCTCAGAGAATAAAAAATAGAATTTCCTATGAGCTATGGGCGAAAGAAAATCAGGTACCCATAAAAGACGATAAAAGATTTCTAAATGATCCGCAATATGCTGATGTGGTAAAGGAAGTTTCAGGCGAAGATCAAATGATTGATGGAAAAGTGGAGACGATGCAAATGAATGCTGAATCTACGAAAGATGCTTCCCCACTTCAGTTTTTGGTGGAAATGGTCCCTGAGAATCTGGTGTTTTCAATTTCCAATAATAGTCTCATGTTGCAGGTGATTTTCTTTGCCATCTTTTTTGGGGTAGCTATTGCAATAGTGGGTGAAAAGGCAAAACCAGTTGCAAATTTTATCACCAGCATAAATGACATCTTTCTAAAAATGGTAGAGATAGTCATAAAGGCAGCTCCCTATTTTGTTTTTGCCCTCCTTGCTGGAATTATTGCTAAAATGGCAAATTCGCCAAGGGAAGTTTTAGAGATATTCAAAGGACTGGCTTCTTATTCCCTTACCCTTGCGCTTGGTCTGGCGTTTCTGATATTCGTTTTTTACCCTGCTATCCTCATGATTTTTGTGAAGGGTATGACCTACAAGCAGGTTTTCAAAAACATCGGTCCTGCTCAGCTGACGGCCTTCTCAACAAGTTCAAGTGCAGCTACCCTGCCAGTGACGATGGAATGTGTAGAGAACAATATGAAAGTCCCTAAAAATATATCCAGTTTTGTTTTACCCATTGGTGCCACAGTCAATATGGATGGGACAAGTCTGCTACAGGCGGTTGCTGTCATTTTTATGGCACAACTGCATTTGGTGGACCTTTCTGTTGCTCAACAGCTGACCATTGTGTTAACTGCAACAGTTGCCTCTATCGGCGCAGCGGCAGTTCCCAGTGCGGGTTTGGTGATGATGATCATTGTGTTGCAATCTGTTGGTCTTAATCCAGCTTGGATTGCAATTATTTTTCCTGTTGACAGACCATTGGATATGCTCAGAACTGTTGTGAATGTGACTGGAGATACTACGGTGGCTACTTTGGTGGCAAAGTCTGAAAAAAAACGACCAAGTGCTATTTAATACCAATTAGATTATAAAATATTACATATAAATTGTCTCTTTTCTGTTTGTATGTCATTAAAAAATGACGGACACCATTAGTAACTGGAATTTTTTCGTGAGTGCAAGGAAATCTCGCACGGAAAACCGCAATGTATATAGTATACATGAGGATTTGAGTACGGGACTGACACCGTAATCGCGGAAAAATTCCAGTTACTAGTGGTGTCCTAAAGCATAGCCATCGCTACGGTGCTAGTTTTTAACCACTTTCCTTGTCATAAGACCGTGTGTTGTTTGTATCTTTAACAGGTACATTCCTTTAGCTAAAAACGGAAATGCCACAGCGTTATCTCCTTTTGTTAAGGTCCCTTTAGTAAGAAATTCTCCTGAACTTCCGAACAAGTGGTACACGCCCTCGCTGGCAACGGTAATTGTCACGCTATCTCCATCTTTTATTGGATTAGGGGAGACAGAAACGCTTATTTTCTTCACACCAGCAGTTCCTGTGGTAACATCATCAGCCTGCACGGTAACTGTAAACGTCTGTTCAGCAGTTTGACCCGCTATATCAGTGGCAGTTACGGTGATGGTTGCTGTGCCTACGGCTACTGGAGTTACGGTAACTATGCTATCCATCACTGCAACCGTTGCGATGGCGGTATCATCGGACGTTGCAGTAAAGGTCAACGTGTCTAAGTCGCTAAATTTAGTAGCTACATCTACATTTCGAGGACTACCATTTACCATGAGGTCAGTCATGTTGTCCATCGTGCCTGTGGCTGTTGGGGCAGGGTTGGTAACGGTGACTGAGAAAGTCTGTTCAGCCGTTTGACCCGCTATATCGGTGGCAGTGACGGTGATGGTTGCTGTGCCTGTGGCTACTGGAGTTACGGTAACTATGCTATCCATCACTGTAACGGTTGCGATGGCGGTATTATCGGACATTGCTGTAAACGTCAACGTGTCTAAGTCGTTAAAGTTACTAGCCACATTAACAGCTTGAGGACTACCATTTTCCACGAGGTCAGTAATATTGTCCATCGTGCCTACGGTCGTTGGGGCAGGGTTGGTAACGGAGACTGAGAACGTCTGTTCAGCAGTTTGACCCGCTATGTCGGTGGCAGTTACGGTGATCGTTGCTGTGCCTACGGCTACGGGTGTTACGGTAACTACGCTATCCATCACTGTAACGGTTGCGATGGCGGTATTATCGGACATTGCTGTAAAGGTCAACGTGTCTAAGTCGTTAAAGTTACTAGCCACATTAACAGCTTGAGGACTACCATTTGCCACGAGGTCAGTAATGTCGGCAATCGTACCTACGGCTGTTGGGACGGCGACGTTAATAGTAACTCCATCGGGAAGGGTTATTGTTGCTGGTACATCGGCAAACAGGCTAGCGGGAAGCGAAGCAGGCAGAGGATTTTCCGATAAATCAAGGGTTGTTAAACTAGTTAAGCCCGCGAAAAGCCCAGTTGGCAAGGAGGATAGTTGGTTGTTATCTAACCTGAGTATCGTTAAGGCGGATAGCCCAGAGAAAATATCAACGGGTAGGGTGGTAATCTCGTTGTTGGATAAATTGAGAGACGTTAGCCCTGTTAAGCCAGCGAAATCGCCACTCTTTAGGTTGCTACCTATTAGAGAGCTACCCCCAACAAAAGATAATTCGGTAACTCCTGCCAACTCTGCTGTAGTAATGTCTGCACAATTGGTTTTTCCACTCACTTTGGAGATGATAAGATTCTTAACTACTGCGGTGCGTGAACAAATGTCTGTTTCGGCTGGGATAACGCTGACCATAAACGTCTGTTCAGCAGTTTGACCCGCTATGTCGGTGGCAATTACAGTGATTGTTATTGTGCCAGCGACTAATGGCGTAACCGTAATTTCACTATCATTAGCAAGTCCAACGGTTGCGATGTTAGTATCATTAGACATTGCGGAAAAGGTCAAATCGTCTGTGTCGCTAAATTTATCCGCCACATCCACAACACGAGGACTACCCATTGCTACAAGGTCAGTAATATTATCAATCGTACCTACGGTTGTTGGAATTGCGGCGTTAATTGTGGTTTCTGTGGGCAGGGTTATTGCATTTCGTGGCACATCGGCAAACAGGCTTGCAGGAAGCGAAGCAGGTAATGGGTTGTTCGATAAATTAAGGTCTGTTAAGGCAGTTAAACCCGTGAAAATACCAGATGGCAAAGTGGATAATTGATTGTCTTCTAACCTGAGTGTCGTTAATGCCGATAGCCCAGAGAAAATATCAGCGGGTAGGGTGGCAATCTCGTTGCCGGATAAATAGAATTCTGTTAGTCCAGTTAAGCCAGCAAAATCGCCACTCTTTAGGTTAGTACCTCTGAGAGAACTAAAGTGACTAAACCCCACAAAATCTAATCTGGTAACTCCTGCTAAATCTGCTGTAGTAATATCTGCACAATTGGTTTTGCCACTCACCTGATCGACGATAACAGTCTTAACTACGGCGGTGCGTGAACAAAGGTCTGTTGGGTCAGCCTCTTGAGCATTTGCTGGAAGAGAAAAAGCCAGACTTAAAATAAGAAGAAGTAGGGTGTTTTGGTAATTATAAAGCCGTGCTAAAGGATGACATAATGTCGGGGGGGGGGGGGGGGGGGGGGGGGTAAGATTATTATATGCCTTTTTGTCAGTCATAGGTGTTGCTTTGGGTGGGTGTGTAATGGTTTTCATTGGTCTTTTAAGGTTAAATAATGGTGCAAAGGTATGAGATTATTGCCAACTACTATCAAATGGATCACAACATATCACTTGTTTCTTTTTTTGCTTGTATTTCGTTAAAAATTAGCGCCGTAGCTATGGCTGTGCTTATTAGGACACCGCTATTAACTGTTTTTTCCGCGATTGCGGTGTCAGTCCCTTACTCAACTCCTCATGTATACTATATACATTTCGGTTTTCCGTGCGAGACTTCCTTGCACTCACAAAAAAAAATTCTAGTTACTGGCGGTATCCTTTATTTTTTGCCTAATCCAAACACAAAATAATTCCATTTATTTATGTGATATTTTATAATCAAACTGGTATTGATGACAGGCTATCACTAATCCTATCCCCTACTTCTTAACCACTTTCCTTGTCATACCACCGTGTTTTGTTTGTATCTTTAACAAGTACAACCCTTTAGCTAAAAACGGAAATACCACCGCGTTATCTCCCTTGGTTAAGGTCCCTTTAGTAAGAAATTCTCCTGAACTTCCGAACAAGTGGTACACGCCCTCGCTGGCAACGGTAATTGTCACGCTATCTCCATCTTTTAGTGGATTAGGAGAGACAGAAGCGTCTATTTTCTTCACACCAGCAGTTCCTGTGGTAATATCATCAGCCTGCACGGAGACTGTAAACGTCTGTTTAGCCGTTTGCCCTGCTATGTCGGTGGCAGTGACGGTGATGGTTGCTGTGCCTGCGGCTACTGGAGTTACGGTAACTATGCTATCCATCACTGTAACCGTTGCGATGGCGATATTATCGGACATTGCAGAAAACGTCAGCGTGTCGTTTGGGTCGCTAAATTTAGTAGCTACATCTACATTTCGAGGACTACCATTTACCATGAGGTCAGTCATGTTGTCCATCGTGCCTGTGGCTGTTGGGGCAGGGTTGGTAACGGTGACTGAGAACGTCTGTTCAGCAGTTTGACCCGCTATATCGGTGGCAGTGACGGTGATGGTTGCTGTGCCTGTGGCTACTGGAGTTACGGTAACTATGCTATCCATCACTGTAACGGTTGCGATGGCGGTACTACTAGATACTACAGAAAACGTCAACGTGTCGTTCGGGTCGCTAAAGTTAGTCGCCACATTAACAGTTTGAGGACTCCCATTTGCCACGAGGTCAGTAATGTCGACAATCGTGCCTACGGTTGTTGGAGTTGCATTGACAGTTACCGTAAACGTCTGTTCAGCCGTTTGATCCGCTATATCGGTGGCAGTGACGGTGATTGTTGTAGTGCCTGCAGCTACTGGCGTAATCGTAACTTCACTATCGTTAGCAAGTCCAACGGTTGCGATGCTAATATCATTAGACATTGCGGAAAAGGTCAAAGTGTCTGTGTCGCTAAATTTATCCGCCACATCTACAGTTTGAGGGTTACCATTTGCCACGAGGTTAGTAATATTAGAAATCGTACCTACGGTTGTTGGGACGGCGGCGTTAATAGTGACTCCATCGGGCAAGGTTATAGTTGCTGTTGCTGGCACATCGGCAAACAGGCTTGCAGGGAGCGAAGCAGGCAGAGGATTTTCCGATAAATCAAGGGTTGCTAAACTCGTTAAGCCCGCGAAAATCCCAGATGGCAAGGAGGATAGTTGGTTGTTATCCAACCTGAGCGTCTCTAAGGCGGATAGCCCAGAGAAAATATCAGCGGGTAGAGTGGTAAGCTCGTTTGAGTGTAAATTGAGTGTTATTAGTCCTGTTAAGCCAGCAAAATCGTCACTCTTTAGGTTGCTACCTATTAGAGAGTTACCCCCAACAAAAGATAATTCGGTAACTCCCGCCAACTCTGCTGTAGTAATGTCTGCACAATTGGTTTTTCCACTCACTTTGGAGATGATAAGATTCTTAACTACTGCGGTGCGTGAACAAATGTCTGTTTCGGCTGGGATAACGCTGACCATAAACGTCTGTTCAGCAGTTTGACCCGCTATGTCGGTGGCAATTACAGTGATTGTTATTGTGCCAGCGACTAATGGCGTAACCGTAATTTCACTATCATTAGCAAGTCCAACGGTTGCGATGTTAGTATCATTAGACATTGCGGAAAAGGTCAAAGCGTCTGTGTCGCTAAATTTATCCGCCACATCCACAACACGAGGACTACCCATTGCTACAAGGTCAGTAATATTATCAATCGTACCTACGGTTGTTGGAATTTCGTTAATCGTAGTTCCTGTGGGCAGGGTTATTGCGTTTCGTGGGACATCGGTAAACAGGCTTGCGGGAAGCGAAGCAGGCAGTGAGTTGCCCGATAAATTGAGGGTTGTTAAACTGGTTAAGCCCGCGAAAACTCCAGATGGCAAGGTGGATAATTGATTGTCATCTAACCTGAGTGTCGTTAAGGCAGATAGCCCAGAGAAAATATCAGCGGGTAGGGTGGTGATCTCGTTGAAATCTAAATTGAGTGTTATTAGTCCTGTTAATCCCGCAAAATCACCACTCTTTAGACTACTACCTCTTAGAGAAGTAGTCCCAATAAAAGTTAAAAGGGTAACTCCCGTCAACTCTGCTGTAGTAATGGCTGCACAATTGGTTTTGCCACTTACTTTGGAGATGATTACAGTCTGAACTACTGCGGTGCGTGAACAAAGGTCTGTTGGGTTAGCATCTTGAGCATTTACTGGCAGAGAAAAAGCCAGACTTAAAATAAGGAGAAGTAGGGTATTTTGGTAATTACCAAGCCGTGCTAAAGGATGACATAATGTCGGGGGGGGGGGGGGGGGGGGGGGGTAAGATTATTATATGACCTTTTGTCAGTTAGAGGTGAGTGGGTAATGGTTTTCATAAGTATTTTTAAATGATGGTGGCAAAGGTATTAAGTTATTTCCAATTAATCACTGTTGTCCGATAAAAAGCTACGGTTTGTTTAATACCAAATTGATCACAAAATATCACATATAAATTGTTTCTTTTTTGCTTGTATGTCGTCAAAAAATAGCACCGAAAGGCTATAGCTATGCTTATGTTTTTTGCCTAATCCAAACAAAAAACAATGCAGTTTACTTTATCCCTCATTTTATAATCTAATTGGTATAACACCGCAATGATGTTCTTTTAGAGAGTTTATCAGCTAGTCCTCATCATGAAAATAAACATTGTAGCTAATGATTTTCAAAACCTAACTGATTTTAAGGCACTTATAAAATGCTGATATGATTAGAGTTTAGTCAGAAAAATCACGAAACGGATAAAGTTTGAACCCTGTCCTTTGTAATTAATCGACATCATTAAAGGTTTAGCCGAACTCTCATTGCATCTTTGCAGTTCTATTTTTTGAAGCTTAAGGACATATCTGATGCAAGCGATGGAAGCCCCTCGGGTTGTAAGTATTTATACGGAATCTAACCCAAATCCAAACTCACTCAAATTTGTAGCCAACTTTATGCTGGTTCCCATGGGTGTTAGTAGAGATTTCCCCTCCATTAAAGAGACCAATGAGGCTCCTTTGGCAAAAGTTCTTTTTGAAAAATTTTCATATATTGAACGTGTCTTTCACATGAGTAATTTTGTGACGGTCACAAAGGATGAAGTAACAGAGTGGTTTGAAGTTAAAAATGCGCTTCAGCAGTTTATAAAAGATTATTTGGAGCAGGGTAAGCCAGTATTAACTGAGAAAACAGAAAAACCACTTGATGAAGAACGGACTGGAGGTGACATGGAAACTAAGATTAAAGATATTTTGGACGAATATATTAGACCTGCGGTAGAAATGGATGGAGGAGCTATTGCTTTTCATTCTTTTGAACAGGGGACCGTAAAAGTCTTGTTACAAGGTGCTTGTAGCGGTTGCCCCTCTTCTACGATTACGCTTAAATCAGGAATTGAGAATTTATTGAAGCGAATGGTCCCCGAAGTAAAGGAAGTAATTGCAGAGGGTACCTGATTTTTTTGATGTTAAGCTAACAATCATTCACCATGGCAGCATGTCTGTTCGGTTTTATTGCCTGATTTTGATTTAAATTTTTTCCTATTAATTGTGAGTGAAAGGGTTACGCTCTTCATTTATGGACTCCAACTTAAATACGTTTCAAACGCACACCTATAGAGGGTAAAGTAAAAAGTTCAAAACTTCTAGTCTTTCTGTCCTTATATGGACCAGTGGTATTGATTTCAGGTGAAATAACAATTTTTCGAAAAAGGAAATGGTAACCTATTTTATATGCAGGAACTACTATAAAACGATTGACCACATCAAAATACACATCATCTTCTTCAATGGTCCGTTGACAGGCAAGTCCAAAGGCTGCGTACAATCTTCGCCCCTTACCCATACTGATCTGACCTAATGCAGCTACTGTCCATGTTTGAAAACTATGGTCGCCCTTGTCCTTTACAAAGTAATGAGCATAGAAACTTGTTCTTATATTGTTATGTACCAACACATCCGATCCAATCTGGAGAGATGGTCCTGTATAGTACATCTGTGCGTCTCCCGTAAAATAAACCCCAACATAATGCCTCCATATTGACTGGGATTGGGTACAAGGAGCGAGTAAAAGCATCAATAATATGAACAGTAGCTTTCTCATTGTTTACAAAACCATAAAGGTACTCAATTTAGTTATGTCACATTTTATAATCAAATTAGTATTAGTCTTTTAATTTGCTCATCTTTAAACATACTAGATTATTTCTGAAGTACTCGCAATACCTCTTGCCTCCGTCATCCCGATTGCTTTCACGATTTCAATACCTTGTTGGGCGTACTGGTAGCAGTAGGTAGCTCACTCCGAGTAAAAGAGGCATTAAATTTTGA
This sequence comes from Ekhidna sp., assembly GCA_965261215.1. Classification (GTDB taxonomy): domain Bacteria; phylum Bacteroidota; class Bacteroidia; order Cytophagales; family Cyclobacteriaceae; genus Ekhidna. The sequence continues at coordinate 2,997,160 of CBDHDT010000193.1, read as the reverse complement.
TCAATACAAAGCACCATCACACTGGTATTATTGCTTTCTGTAGATCACTTTTTTTACTTTTTCTACAATATCTCTTACCCCCAACCCATACTTATCCAGTAGATCAATGGGATTTCCACTTTCTCCAAACTGATCGTTAACAGCTATGAATTCCTGAGGTACTAAGTAATTTCTTACTATAGTCTGTGAGATACTTTCACCTAATCCTCCTGCGATTTGATGTTCTTCTGCTGAGACAGCGCATCCTGTTTTTGCAATGGATTTTAGAATAGCCTCCTCATCTAAGGGCTTGATCGTATGAATATTGATGACTTCGGCAGAAATTCCCTGTTGAGCAAGTATTTCTTCTGCTTCAATAGCTTTCCAAACCATATGACCAGTAGCAAAAATTGACACGTCATTTCCTCCAATGAGAGTTAATGCCGTCCCGATTTCAAAAGGCTGGTCTTGCATGAACATAGGCCATGCTGGTCTTCCAAATCTTAAATACACAGGACCATAATGGTCTGCTATTGATATGGTTGCGACTTTTGTTTGATGATAGTCACAAGGGTTAATCACGGTGAAGTTAGGTAACATTTTGGTCATGCCTAGGTCTTCAAGCACTTGGTGTGTAGCTCCATCTTCTCCTAAAGTAAGACCTGCGTGTGAAGCACATACCTTCACATTTTTTTCTGAATAAGCGATGGATTGCCTTAATTGATCATACACCCTGCTGGTAGAAAAATTAGCAAATGTTCCTGTAAATGGTATTTTTCCTGTAGTGGCCAAGCCAGCAGCTATTCCCATCATATTGGCTTCAGCTACACCTACTTGGTAAAACCTTTCAGGAAATTCCTTTTGAAATGCTCCCATTTTAAGAGAGCCAATCAAATCTGCACAAAGACCAATTACATCAGGGTTAAATCTGCCTAGTTCCAGTAATCCATCTCCAAAACCAGACCTCGTATCTTTCTTCTCTGTGAAAGTGAACTTTGTCATGTCAAGTGATTAATAATCCCCAAGTGTTTCTTCCAATTGGGCAAGTGCACTTTCTAACTGTTCGTCATTTGGAGCTATGCCGTGCCATTTATGACTTCCTTCCATAAAATCTACTCCTTTACCCATTTCCGTTTTCATTAAAATCAAGACTGGCTTTTTGTTCCCGCTTCTCGCTTTGGCACTATCTAATGCCTCGATAAGCTCTACCAGATTGTTACCATCACAGGATAAAACTGTCCAGCCAAAAGATTCGTATTTGGCTCGTATATCTCCTAATGAATTTATCGTATCGGTTGGACCATCTATTTGTTGACCGTTGTAATCTATAGTAGCTATTAAGTTATCAACCTTATTATGAGCTGCAAACATAGCCGCTTCCCAGATTTGACCTTCTTGTTGCTCTCCGTCACCCATAAGTACGTAAACATGTTTGCTGTCCTTGTTTATTCTTTTTGCTAAAGCCACCCCGATGGCAACAGACAAACCCTGTCCTAACGAACCTGATGCTATTCGAACCCCTGGAAGACCTTCTTCTATTGCGGGATGACCCTGCAATCTGGAACTCATCTTTCTGAAGGTAGAAAGTTCAGAGATATCAAAAAAACCTGCTCTTGCAAGTGTACTATAAAACACTGGAGAGATATGACCATTTGAAAGGAAGAACATGTCCTCGTGTTCCCCTCTCATTTTAAAGGAATTGTCGTATTCCATTACATAATTGTAAAGGGTCACAAAATACTCGGTGCATCCCAGCGAGCCACCTGGGTGTCCTGAATTTACAGCATGAACCATTCTTACAATATCACGCCGAACTTGTGAGCAGGTAGCTACTAGTTCTCTCAGGTTAGGCGGGCTAGACATATTGATCAATTACACTTCTTTGAATGCAAATCTAGTATGCAACTGATGATTAAATTATGGGTAAAGGGAAAATCAGCACGTAATTCTCCATCCGCTTATCCAACGGAAGTTACCATGTATATTTATCCTAATCTTTGCACTTACTAATTGAACTTACAAAGCCTGTACCTATTAAAAACAGGGTATCAATCGATCAAAGACCTGAATGCATCAACAATAAAGAACGCTTTGGGGACTGGGAAGTGGATACCATTATAGGCAGACAACAAAAGGGAGCCATGCAGACCATCGTGGAAAGAACTACAGGAATGCTCATTATCAAAAAGCTACCTAAGGGAAAGCAAACCAAAGGACTAAGTAAGGAACTTATCAATAGGCTGATGCCCTATAAAAAACATATCCTTTCGATCACTTCTGATAATGGAACAGAATTTGCCGACCATCAAAACATAGCTAAAAACCTAGATACTCAATGCTACTTTGCCCATCGGTATTTCTCCTGGCAAAGAGGACTCAATGAATACACTAACAAACTCATAAGACAGTATATACCCAAAAAAACAGCTTTTGATACACTAACTGACAAACAGATTACCCAAATTCAACACAAAATTAACCGACGACCAAGAGAAAAACTTAAACTTTAAAACTCCTAAAGAAGTCTTTTATCTAAATACCGCTTACTTTTTGCACTTGATTGTTGAACCTACGTTGTGGATAGATTTTTCGAATTCCAGACAGCATTCATCAACAAAATAGAAAAATTCAGTAATTTTATTGTCAGATAAGACGATGTATTTTATGTGTATATATTTGAATTTCAGATACTTAAATATAAACACATACACTGGTTTTATCTATTCCTAATGCCTGTTTATCTCTCTTTAATTGAACTATTTATTAATCGGGTTCAGGTTTATAACTCATCGTGAATTCATCTGCATCGTTCTGAAAGGGGAACCGTTCTCTGAATTCCATTAGCGTAGCGTGTGAAAGTTTGACAGTCATGAGTTTATCAGTAGCTGAAAACATTATTTCTTCACCCTTAAATGAATAAACGGCTGAATGTCCAGGGTAGCCTTTAGAAACGGCATCTGTCCCCGTTCTATTCAGCCCTGCGCAAAAAGCCGAATTTTCGATCGCACGCGCTTTCAGCAGGGCATTCCAAGCATCAATACGTGCGTCTGGCCAGTTAGCGACATAAATAAGCAGGTCATATTCATGAACATTGTCTCCTGACTTTCTTGATCTGGTCCAAACTGGAAATCTGAGGTCATAGCAGATCATGGGACAAATTCTCCAGCCTTTATACTCAACAATGAGTCGTTCACTACCTGAGGTATATGTGTCCCCCTCACCTGCCAAAGTAAACAGGTGTTTTTTGTCATAGTGTTCAGAAAATCCATTCGGATAGACAAAGCAAAGCCTGTTAAAATACTGATCCCTCTCTTTCACCATATAACTGCCAGTCACTGCCGCGTTTTTCTGAGTGGCCATTTGCCGCAACCACTTGAATGTTTTCCCCCCCGCTGGTTCAGCAAGATTTTCGGCATTCATTGAAAATCCAGTTGTGAACATTTCTGGTAGCACAATTACATCTGTTGCTTCGTTAATAGTCCATATTTTTTCTTCAAACATGGCGAGGTTAGCATCAGGTTCTTCCCAATGAATATCAGTCTGAATGAGTGAAATAGTTAGGTCGCTCATTATCTTGGTATTTTCACTCGGTACTCAGCATCTGTTTTACCCTTACTTAGGTCAGTCAGTTTTCCTTTCAATAGTCTTTTTTTAAATGATGAAATGTAATCAGTGAAAAGTACGCCTTCAATATGATCGTACTCGTGCTGAATAATACGTGCATGCATTCCATCAAATTCTTTTTCCTGTCTCTCCCAGTTTTCATCAAAATAGCGGATTCGAATTTTAGGTTTTCTCATCACATCTTCCCTAACCCCTGGTATACTCAAGCACCCTTCTTCAAATGTCCAAGGCTCACCCTCTTCATCTAATAATTCTGGATTGGTGAAAGACTGCTTCAATCCATTTTGTGCATCTTCTTCCATCGAAGTACTATCCACTACGAATATCCGCAGGGAATGCCCAACCTGAGGTGAGGCCAATCCAACCCCCTGGGCAGCGTACATTGTTTCAAAAAGACTAGCTATAAATTCTTTCACAAATCCATCTTTGTGTGATACTTCTTCCGCTTTCTTTTTTAACACTGGATCGCCGTATAGAGCTATTGGAAAAATCATGAATCGCTTTCTAAGTAAGATTGAAGGATAACGGCGGCACTCACTTTATCGATATTCCCTTTTATTTGCCTGTCTTTTTTCTTCACACCGCCAACAATCATAGCATGAAGTGCTATTTTCGAGGTAAAGCGTTCATCGTGCAAAATTAGTTCCTTGGCGGGGAATATCTTCTTAAAACGATTCACAAAGGACCTGACCAGTGAAGTAGCATTCGTTTCCCGACCATCGAGTTTTTTAGGCATACCAACAACGACCTTATCTACTTCTTCCGTCTCAAAATAGTTGGACAAGAAAGTTTCTAGCTCCCGAGTCGGCACAAAATCTAGGGGTGAAGCAATAATACCTAAAGGGTCCGTAACGGCAATACCAGTTCGTTTAGCACCATAGTCTATTGCCAAAATTCTTGGCATTTAATTGAGTAAGCTACTTCGCTTTATTTGAGCCAATACTTTTTGCTCTAGTAAGATGGCTTTAGGAAAGAAAATTTTGTTTTCAATCTCTGCATGATAGAGCATTTCCCTATCAAAAGCTTTCACTTCTTTGGCAAGCACTTGCTGTTTAAGGTTTCCGAGTTCAACAGAATCGACTAAAGACCTTAGTGCCTTCATTTCATCACCTTCCTGATGATGACCGTATTCATCTTTCAGCGAAAGATGTCGGAATGGAATTAATTCTGCAAACGGGTTTGAAATGACTCCTTTTGAAGAATCATTCAAAACATGAACATACCTGAACACCGTATCTTCTTCTTCATAAATATGCAAAATGAAATCCTCTGCAAATTCAGGAAGCAACTTTTTGATCTCTAGGTTTTCATCGCAATGCTTAGCTAAATGAATAATGAATGGGAGTTTTTCTTTAATAAATAAGTGATGGGCATGTTTTAGATATTCCAGCAGTAATTCGATGGGATATGAATCAAGCTCCTTGAATGACAGGCGATTACACCCATCAAAAAGATAGAAACTCTTGATCACTTGCTCCCGGTCAAGACCTTTTTTCCTACATATTTCGCTCAGTGCCTTATGCGGTTCTTCAAAAAAAGAAATTCCTAAATAATGCAATGCTCTTGCATAGACATAGTTTTCATCCACAATCTCCGCCAGCGTTTTTTCAAAAACCATTTTTCAAAAGTAACTGTTATCTGTGGAGTTGCCAACAGTTTTATCTAAGAAGCGTTTCTACATCAATACATTTATTTTTGGGAAAAAGATATCGTGATATGCATCAAAACACACGACAATCAGTCAGGTCACCACTTTACATTGCCATCGCACTATGTGTAGGAGTTTTTATTGGAGCCAACATGGCAAGTTCTTCTTCAGCTTCTACTTCAACTTTGGTGAAAAATGCACAAAAATTTAGACAGGTATTAACACATATCGAAAACGACTACGTTGACCAAGTAAATACTGATGATTTAGTTGAAGGAGTTATTTCTGGTGTCCTGAAGGAATTGGATCCTCACTCGGCTTATATACCTCCTGAAGATTTTGAACTCGTAAAATCCGACCTAGAGGGGAACTATGAGGGAATTGGCATAGAATTTAACATCTTTAAAGATACCATTTTCGTGGTCACACCGCTGAGTGGCGGACCCTCTGAAAAATTGGGGGTTAGAACCAGAGACAAGATTATTAAAGTAAATGGGGAAAATGTAGCTGGAGTAGAAATGACCAATAGAAAGGTTGTAGAACTGCTTAGAGGTGAAAGAGGATCCAAAGTTGTCATTTCCATTTTCCGAAAAGGAGAAGCTGACCTGATGGATTTCAACATTGAGAGGGATGTAATTCCGCAATATTCTATAGACGTTTCTTATATGGTGAATGAAGATGTTGGGTACATCAAGGTAAGCAGGTTTGCCAATTCCACATTTTTAGAATTTAAAAAAGCACTGCGTTCACTGAAAGGGCAGGGGATGACTAAACTGGTACTTGATCTCACTGGAAATCCAGGAGGCTATCTCCAAAGAGCCGTACAGATAGTAGATGAGATATTAGCGGAGCAAAAAATCATTGTCTACACAGATGGAAAAGAAAAAAGGTATGCCGAAACACATTATTCCAGTGAAAAAGGAGATTTTAAAAAAGGAAGGATCCTCGTGATGATTGATGAAGGATCTGCCTCTGCATCAGAGATAGTTGCGGGTGCCATTCAAGATCATGACAGGGGTTTAATAGTTGGTAGAAGGTCATTTGGAAAGGGGCTCGTCCAGATGCCCATCAATTTGATAGATGGTTCTCAACTAAGGTTAACGATATCAAGGTATTATACTCCAAGTGGCAGAAGTATTCAGAAGCCCTATAATGGGAAATCAGAAGAGTACTACAAGGAATCATACAATCGGTATGTAAATGGCGAAGTCTATTCACAGGATAGCATAAAAGTGAGCGACAGTCTTTTATTCAAAACTGCAAAAGGCAGGATAGTACGTGGAGGGGGTGGCATCACACCTGACTACTTTGTCCCATTGGATACTTCGCAAAGTAGTACCTATTTAAATAGACTGTTTAGTACCAATACAATGCAGGAGTTCACCATTAAATACGCTGATGAACATGAAACTGAACTGGAAGGCATAGGATACGATAAATTTAAGAAGTCATTTACCACAACAGATAAAATGTTGGAGGATTTGATTGTCAGCGCAGAAAGCAATGGATTGAAGTTTAACCGTGAACAGTTTCAAAAATCTAATGATCTAGTCAAATTGTTGGTCAAAGCTCACATTGCTAGAGGAGTCTGGAAAAATCAGGGATTTTATCCTATCTTCAATGAACAAAATGAAATCTATCAGAAAGCGATAAGCCTGATAGGTGAAGCCAAAGACATGAGAATCAACTAATTGAAGTAGGCATTTAATAAATACGAATGGACTTGTAAGGGCATGGTTGATGGTCCACCATTTTAGTTAGCAACTTATCGAATATTCCCCCTTTCATTTGACTCCGGTTGAACCGATAGCAATATTGGTCGATATATGCTTGAAGGTTATCGACTGAATGGTGGATACCTCTAAGCCATGCCTTGAACATCATAATTGTTCTGTGCAATTCTGGGAAATTCTTACCTTTCTTCCCACGCTCGATTTGGATTAAATAAGGGTATTTTTCTTTCAGGGGGATGTAGCCCCTCCACTTATCGGTTGTGATGATAGCCTGAGTTGATATATGATTCTGGAAGAAGGGCTTCAATTGCTTGGAGCCAGCATTGTCAATCACTCTGGCATACATCCTGCTCACTCCTTTCCCTTTCTTCTCAATAGCCAGTACAACCTGCTTTTTTTGGTTATTTTGGCGTCCTACAACGCCTTCTTCTTGTTGCCCTACAACGGTCTCATCGGCTTCTACTTTACCTATTAGCGGGTATTTCCCACTGCTAACCATGACCTTCATTACCTTTTGCTCAAACAGCCAACAGGTTTTTTTGCCGTAGCCCCAGTTTTCTGCTTAGCTCTGTGGATGCAATCCCTTGTTTATTTGTACTCATGTAGTAATAGGATATAAAAAGATTTTAACATTGGGAATTTTACTTTGTGGAAAAGTGTGCCACTTGTGGGGGTAGCTTGGTATCTACATTTTGTGCATGGACGGGTATGGAATAATTTCCCTCCGCAATACTTGCTGTTTTGGCACCTTTCACATTTAAATCCATTGGGCCATTTCATTTCGGCCAGGAAGTTTTGACAACTGTCGTTATCAGGAAATTTCTTCTGAAACTAAAAAAGAGTTAGGCTTTCATACTTTTTCTCCATACTGTAGATTTTTACTCTAACTTTAATATTTTTACTAAGTTACTGTAAATCAATCATTTAATAAAAAAATGAAACTGTTTTAATAGACTAATCTTTTATTTATTAAATGCCTACTTCAAGGGATTAAACTACGACGCAGCTACGTTAGGACAACCAAAACCCTTGTCAGAGACACCTACAATGGGACTCACCCTAAAAGAAGCAAGAAAGCAAATGCAGCGAAGCGAAAACTCAAAACCATTGCTGGTCGGTTAGTCAGAGAATTAGACAGGAAATTACCTCATCAGCAAAAAGAAGTAACACTGGCACTGTTCAAACGAGTACTTACACAAGAGAAGTGCAGTAAGAATAAAATTTACAGGTTACATGAACCTGATGTGTATTGCATCGCAAAAGGGAAGGCACATAAAAAATATGAATATGGCTGTAAGGCATCAGTAGTATTGACACAAAATACGGGTATCATCGTAGGTGCGATGACTTTTGAAGAGAATATGTATGATGGACATACGCTAGATGCTGTATTGAAGCAAACACAACTACTGACTGGTAACTACCCGAAAACCGCCACAGTAGATAGGGGGTACCAAGGGACTAACAAAGTTGAGAACACCTCAATCATCTGACCATCCAAATCATTACAAAGAGACAATACCTATCAAAAACAGAGAAAACGAAAGCACTGTAGACGTAGAGCAGCCATAGAGCCAATCATCGGACACTTGAAGCAAGATCATCGAGCAGCTAGAATTACCTAAAAGGGAAAACAGGAGATAAAATAAACTTCATCATGGTAGCCTGTGGGTGTAACTAGTCGTTCCTTAAAAACTCATTTTCCATAGAGTTTGTATTCTACTTTGATGGAAAGAGGTTAATTCAACTAGACGCCTCAGGTTTACTACCCATTTTGTATAGAGCCAAAGAGCATTTACTCTTAGTTTTTTCATCAACTTCTTGTAGTTAAACCCACAGGCAGACATGATGAAGTTTATTTTATCTCCTGTTTTCCCTTTTAGGTAATTCTAGCTGCTCGATGATCTTGCTTGAAGTGTCCGATGATTGGCTCTATGGCTACTCTACGTCTACAGTGCGTTCATTTTCTCTGTTTTTCATAGGTATTGTCTCTTTTTAATGGTTTGGATGGTCGAATGATGGAGGTGTTTTCAACTGTGTTAGTCCCTTTGTACCCCCTATCTACTGTGGCGGTTTTCGGGTAGTTACCAGTCAGTAGTTGTGTTTGCTTCAATACAGCATCTAGCGTATGTCCATCATAAATATTCTCTTCAAAAGTCATCGCTCCTACGATGATACCCGTGTTTTGTGTCAATACTACGGATGCCTTACAGCCATATTCATATTTCTTATGTGCCTTCCCTTTTGCGATGCAATACACATCAGGTTCATGTAAACTGTAAATTTTATGTTTACTGAACTTCTCTTGTGTAAGTACTCGTTTGAACAATGCTAATGTTACTTCTTTTTGCTGATGTGGTAATTTCCTGTCTAATTCTCTGACTAACCGACCAGCAATGGTTTTGAGTTTGCGCTTCGCTGCATTTGCTTTCTTTCTTCTTTTAGGGTGAGTCCCATTGTAGGTATCTCTGACAAGGTTTTTGGTTGTCCTAACGTAGCTGCGTCGTAGGTTAATCCCTTCTTTCTTGGCTATAGAAATACAGCTGTCAACAATTTTTTTATGAAGTTTTGCATCTGTGGGATAGGTGATGCGCTTTTCCTGGACAGTAGTATCTACACTTACATGCTTGTCCTTAGCATCCTTGCCGTGTAGCTCAATTGAATGTTTCAATATCTTCTCTACCCCTTCTTCTCCAATCCTCTTCCTGAAATGAACCAAATCTGTTGCCGCACAGGGTTGCCCCCATTGCAAAGAATCAAAGCCTCCAAAATATTGAAAATATGGATTCATTTCCCACCGTTGTTCCACCAATACCTCATCTGATAAATTGTAAAGAGATTTTAATATCAACAAGGAGACCATCAAACGAATAGAATGAGCTGGACGACCTACAGTTGAATAAAGCGAACCAAATGCTTCTTCAAAATATGACCATTCTATCTGGTGGCTCAACAAATAAAGTGCTTGCCTGGAATTGAGTTGTTCAGTTAAGGTAGGTGATAAAAAATTAAGTTGATTTCTATTCGACTTTTTTGACTGCATTTGACAAGGTTTTGATTGATATTATAACTATTCCTTGTCATTTTATACAGCAATAATCGTGCTAAAACCCTCCATGAAAGGAGATAAGCATAATTAATGTTGATTCTTTAGGGTTGACTAACTACAAGAAGTTGATGAAAAAACTAAGAGTAAATGCTCTTTGGCTCTATACAAAATGGGTAGTAAAGCTGAGGCGTCTAGTTGAAGTAAGCACTTGCCATCAAAGTAGAATACAATCTCCATTGAAAATGAGTTTTTAAGGAACGACTACATATAGTCATTAATGACAAAGGGGAACTTCTCGATTTTGTGATCACCCCTGGCGATATTGATGATCGAGAACCTTTAAAAAACTCATTTTTCATCAAAGCTCTAAAGGGAAAGTTGTATGCAGACAAAGGGTATATCTCTCAAAAACTAACACAAGTGCTTTTTATGGATGGCCTTCATTTGATCACTAGTATTCGCAATAATATGAAGCATACGCTGATGGAACTCAAAGACAAAATCATGCTCAGAAAAAGGTCGGTTATAGAAACAGTAAATGATGAACTAAAAAACATTTGTCAAAATAGAACATTCCAGACACAGGTCATTCACCAACTGTATTGCCAACCTAAGCTCTGGTCTAATTGCCTATTCTTTCTTCCCGAAAAAACCTGCATTTAAATATGATCCTGTAAATACTAGCCAATTAGACATTTGCTAAATCGGGTTCAGGTTGATAGTAGTCATTGGTTACCATTTCGTTTTTTTATTTTGGGAGCTTTATTGAGCAGGGTCTTAAACTCCTTGCTCCACTGGTGGTTGTACTTTTCGGTTAGATAGTTTAGTCCCCTGAGTAAATGGGCAGAACAAACCTGATGATTTCTGGCTGCCTAGGCTCGGGCAACCTTCAACCTCTTTGATTGAAGGTCATAAAAAGTGGATTCATCTTTTTCACTCCAGTTGTCGGGAATTGCGTAGCTAGGTATAGCGAGACCCGACCAAATCATCGATGCCAACGTGTTTCACTTCCTCAACAGAGCGTCTGTCCATCCCTTGCCACTGCTCGGGATTGAATATGATGCATCTCATCCCACGACAGACCAAGTAGTTTCGCCACCTGTGTCTTGTTGCTACAAGCCGATAAAACATCAATAGCGAAACGCTCAAATAAATGCGTAAAGCGTGCCTGCGTATCTGCCCATGGTACTTTCAGGCTTTTATATTCCATGCTCTTTACAATGAACGCGGAACCTAAGCGACCAAGCGCGTCTTGAATTGCATTCTTATCAAGACGTCTCCATGTGCGTTGCTCACGGTGGTCGTAAACCGAACAAAGGGCATTACAGGTACTACACGCGCCTTTCGTTCCCTTTGGCCAATCTATCTAGTCAACCCTAAAGAATCAACATTAATTATGCTTATCTCCTTTCAGGGAGGGTTTTAGCACGATTATTGCTGTATAAAATGACAAGGAATAGTTATAATATCAATCAAAACCTTGTCAAATGCAGTCAAAAAAGTCGAATAGAAATCAACTTAATTTTTTATCACCTACCTTAACTGAACAACTCAATTCCAGGCAAGCGCTTTATTTGTTGAGCCAACAGATAGAATGGTCATATTTTGAAGAAGCATTTGGTTCGTTTTATTCAACTGTAGGTCGTCCAGCTCATTCTATTCGTTTGATCGTCTCCTTGTTGATATTAAAATCTCTTTACAATTTATCAGATGAGGTATTGGTGGAGCACCGCTGGGAAATGAATCCATATTTTCAATATTTTGGAGGCTTTGATTCTTTGCAATGGGGGCAACCCTGTGCGGCAACAGATTTGGTACATTTCAGCAAGAGGATTGGAGAAGAAGGGGTAGAGAAGCTATTGAAAGATTCAATTGAGCTACACGGCAAGGATGCTAAGGACAAGCATGTAAGTGTAGATACTACTGTCTAGGAAAAGCGCATCACCTATCCCACAGATGAAAAACTTCATAAAAAGATTGTTGACAGCTGTATTTCTATAGCCAAGAAAGAAGGGATTAACCTACGACGCAGCTACGTTAGGACAACCAAAAACCTTGTCAGAGACACCTACAATGGGACTCACCCTAAAAGAAGGAAGAAAGCAAATGTAGCGAAGCGCAAACTCAAAACCATTGCTGGTCGGTTAGTCAGAGAATTAGACAGGAAATTACCACATCAGCAAAAAGAAGTAACATTAGCATTGTTCAAACGAGTACTTACACAAGAGAAGTGCAGTAAGAATAAAATTTACAGTTTACATGAACCTGATGTGTATTGCATCGCAAAAGGAAAGGCACATAAGAAATATGAATATGGCTGTAAGGCATCCGTAGTATTGACACAAAATACGGGTATCATCGTAGGTGCGATGACTTTTGAAGAGCATATTTATGATGGACATACGCTAGATGCTGTATTGAAGCAAACACAACTACTGACTGGTAACTACCCGAAAACCGCCACAGTAGATAGGGGGTACAAAGGGACTAACACAGTTGAAAACACCTCCATCATCCGACCATCCAACCCATTAAAAAGAGACAATACCTATGAAAAACAGAGAAAACGAACGCACTGTAGACGTAGAGCAGCCATAGAGCCAATCATCGGACACTTGAAGCAAGAGCATCGAGTAGCTAGCAATTACCTAAAAGGGAAAACAGGAGATAAAATAAACTTCATCATGGCAATCTGTGGGTTTAACTACAAGAAATTGATGAAAAAACTAAGAGTAAATGCTCTTTGGCTCTATACAAAATGGGTAGTAAACCTGAGGCGTCTAGTTGAATTAACCTCTTTCCATCAAAGTAGAATACAAACTCCATTGAAAATGAGTTTTTAAGGAACGACTATCTAGATGGTAATTGATTTGTCGGTCAGATTCGGCGTAATCGCCGTGATTTCCCACGGGTCACTAAGCCTCAAAAGCTGAGTAAACAATGCGGTATCTTTCATTTGAAAATCTCCATAAAAAATACACTTGTACCACATTTTTGACCATTGTTTGGCTTTTTAACCCATAGGAAAATCAGAAGAACCAACAAAAAGAGGATTAAACATACCAAGTCTGAAATTAGACATGCATTTGAAAGAAAAAACTATATTTACTAATGCTTCGGTTTAAGGGAGTCTTACAGAACCAATTATTAATACGTGAATATTTATCAAGATTCGTCATCCAGTTTATCTGACTTTTTAAAAGTCAATGTTATAATTAACACGGACAACCCAAATTATATACGTCCATTAGACAAGGACATTAAAACTGTCTTTGATAAGACGAAGAATAAATTTCTAAAAACTGGTAAAGTTTGTCGCTGGCTTTTGAGGGGCGATTCAGGAAAATTAATCGGACGAGTTGCCGCTTTCGTTAACCTGAGATATAGAAATAAAGGAGACAAGTTTAAAGCAGGAGGCATTGGTTTCTTTGACTGCATAGACGATCAGGAAGCAGCCAATCTCTTGTTTAACACTTCGAAAAAATGGTTGCACGAGCAAGGAATGGAAGCCATGGACGGTCCTATTAATTTTGGTGAACGTGACAGGTGGTGGGGTTTGTTAGTAGAAGGGTTTCAACCTCCGCCTTATGGGTTAAATTATAACCCTCCCTATTATAAGGAACTTTTTGAACTATATGGATTTAGAAATTTCTATAATCAAATATGCTATGAAATGGTAGTTTCTACCGACTCTCATCAGCTCGGAAAAAAATTTTATGAAGCTCACAAAAGATTTGAAAATGATCCAGAATATCAAGTCCTTCATTTAAAAAAAAGCCAGTTGGAAAAGTTTGCCCATGATTTTTGCTCAGTTTACAATGGTGCCTGGGCGGGTCATGTGGGTAATAAGACCATGGCAGAAGCACAGGCTATTAAGACTTTCAAAGCTTTGAAACCCATTATTGATGAAAAACTTGTTTGGTTTGCCTACCATAAAGAAAAACCAGTCGCTATGTGGCTAAATATTCCAGATATAAACCAGATCGTCAAGCACCTGAATGGACAGTTTCACATACTTGCAAAAATTAAGTTTCTGATTCTAAAGCTAAGAAAAAAATGTAAAAAAATGACGGGAATAGTCTTTGGAATAATACCTGAATACCAAGGGACAGGAGTAGATTATTTCATGATTGTAGAGGGAGAGAAAGAAATCAAAAAAAACACCAAATACAGGGAATTAGAGTTGCAATGGCAAGGTGAATTCAACCCAAAAATACTCAATATTTCTAAAAACCTAGAAGCTAAAAAAGTCAGAACATTGGTTACTTACAGATATTTATTTGATCGAAATGCTCCATTCGAACGGCACCCTATTATATAAGTAAGCTATGACAAGTATTGTGTAAGTTCAATTAGTAAGTGCAAAGATTAGGATAAATATGTGGAGCTAGTTTCACATATTTAAAGGTCTAAAAACTTTGCCATATGAGCCAAACATATTATCAACTCAAAGCCCATCAAAGACATCAAATTGAAGCCTACTTAAAATCGGGTAAACGTAAAAGTTTCATTGCAGAAGCCCTTGATGTGTCGGGTTCCACCATTTACAGAGAATGCAAGCGCAACAGTTCCCCTACAGGGATCTATCATGGATCTAAAGCACATTTGTCTTCCACAAAGCGTAAGAAACGTTATTGCAAGTCTCGGTCTTTTGACACCCACAAAAGACAGCTCATCAAAGAATACCTTCTGCCAGAACAGTGGTCACCTAAGTAGCTTGTAGGGTATTGTAAGATCAAGCAGATTCCCATGGTTTCACATGAACGTATCTATCAATATATCAGGGACGATAAAGCTGCTGGTGGACAGTATTACAAACATTTACGCCAGCAACTCAAACATAGAAAAAGACCTGTAGGTAAGACTGTAACTAGTAAAAACAGGGTATCAATCGATCAAAGACCTGAATGCATCAACAATAAAGAACGCTTTGGGGACTGGGAAGTGGATACCATTATAGGCAGACAACAAAAGGGAGCCATGCTGACCATCGTGGAAAGAACTACAGGAATGCTCATTATCAAAAAGCTACCTAAGGGAAAGCAAGCCAAAGGACTAAGTAAGGAACTTATCAATAGGATGATGCCCTATAAAAAACATATCCTTTCGATCACTTCTGATAATGGAACAGAATTCGCCGACCATCAAGACATAGCTAAAAACCTAGCTACTAAATGCTACTTTGCCCATCCGTATTGCTCCTGGCAAAGAGGACTCAATGAATACACCAACAAACTCATAAGACAGTATATACCCAAAAAAACAGCTTTTGATACACTAACTGACAAACAGATTACACAAATTCAACACAAAATTAACCGACGACCAAGAGAAAAACTTAACTTTAAAACTCCTAAAGAAATCTTTTAGCTAAATACCGCTTACTTGTTGCACGTGATTGTTGAACCTACGTTGTGAAGTTGTAAGTCGACAGTTTACGGGTTATGCCAATTTGGTTATAAAATATTGTAAGGTTCCCTAAAAGCTGTAGCGTTTAAAAATAGAGTTACATGCTGAATTCAAGTCATTAATGCAACTTTCTGGTTAACCAATAATTGATTCATTACAAATATAGGGGTTTCATATTTATGCCTTTTTCTAGGTCGATTGTTTATCTTGGTTTCAATGTCTTTGATTTGTTGCTCATCGAGCATAGAGAAGTCTGATTTCTTAGGGATATATTGTCTGATCAGCCCGTTTAAATTTTCATTAGACCCTCTTTCCCACGCGTGGTAGGGATGGGCAAAATAATAGTCAATGCTTAGCGTTTTAGCTACCTGTTGATGCCAAGCAAATTCCTTTCCATTATCAGAAGTGATGGTGTGAAGAAACGGACTCCATTCTTCCAATAATTCATTGATGGCATCAGCCACTTCGCTGGCTTGTTTGGTTTCTACTTTCTTCATTTTCAACATGCCACTCGCCCTGTCGTTGATAGTTACAATCGCTCCTTTCTGATTTTTTCCAATGACCAAATCTACTTCAAGATCTCCAAATCTTGACCTTTCTTCTACCACCGAAGGTCTGCGGTCTATACTTACTCTGTCTTTTATAATTCCCCTGCTATCTTTAGTAGCCCCTCTTTTGCGATACTTTCTGCCCTTTCTTCGGAGATGAGTATGTAACTCGCCCTGGTGTTTTTTGTCTTTCCATACATGCTGATAAATGCGCTCGTGAGAGACACAGTCTAGCCCTTCTTTTATACTGATGCCTACAATTTGCTCGGGGCTATAATCTTCCTTTAGCAGGGTCTCGACATGGGACTGAATTCGCAAGGTGAATCGCTTTTTCTTGGGTTTCTTTTTTTGACGTTGAGCATACTTTCGATGCGCCAAATCATGCCTATAAACACCACTCCTCTGATCTTTATTACGCACAATTTCTCTGCTAATAACAGATTTATCTTTTGCTATGCTAGCAGCTATTTCACTTTGACTTTTTCCTTGTTGTAACATACACGATATCGCGTACCTGTGTTCTGTAGTAAGATGTGCCATTTGCAACTTTATTTTTCACGATGTGAGGGGGCAAATTAACCCTTACCAGCAAAGCAGTGAAAGAGAAAATTGCCCTTCTTTCCTGTTTTGTAATAGTGATAAAATCTCAAATCTAAAAGTTGCATTTATTAGTTGAATGTGAGCATGTTAAAATTAGGGAAATGAAAAAGAGTCGATTTACCGAACCTCAGCTCTTCAAGATGCTGAGCGAACAAGAACAGGGAAAGAGTGTGTCGGATATTTGTAGAGTACATGGAATAAAAGCCAACCAACTTTCTACAATTGGAAGAATACATACTCAGGAATGAGTGTGTACCAACTCAAAAAGTTGAAGGAACTAGAATCAAAATTAAGTTCGTTTAAGCGTAGGTATCCTGAGCTGGCTTTGGAGAACAATGCATTAAAGCACCTGATCGAAAAAAATCTTCTACGGTCTGCTGAAAAGCGAGAGGCTGTTGGATATCTGACCGATGAAAGCCTGAGTATCAGGCAGGTCTGTGTGGCAATTAACCTGAGTTTATCTGTGTATTACTACCGATTTAAGCGTAAAGCTGAGGACACAGTTATTATGAGGCATTTGGAGCAATTGGCAGAAAAGTATCCTGCTTATGGCTTTCGACAAATGTACCATTTACTTCGTCTTGAAGAGTATAGATGGAACCATAAACGCGTATACCGAGTGTATGTGATGATGGGTCTGAATATGCGTAGAAAGCGTAAAAGAAGACTGCCAGCACGAGTCAAGACTCCTCACATTTTACCCATCCAAAGCAACATCACTTGGAGTGCGGATTTCATGCATGATAGCCTGAGTAATGGAAGACAGTTCAGCACCTTCAACGTGATAGATGATCACAATAGAAAAGCACTGATGAGTACCATTGATACCTCATTAAGTGCTAGAGGCGTATTTACAAGGGAACTGGAACAGACTCACTGAATGGCGCGGAACTCCTGAGGTGATACGTGTAGACAATGGACAGGAGTTCACTTCTGCTATTTTTGAAGTTGGGACTCGAAAACATAAAATTAAACTGTGTTTTTGAAGTAGGCATTTAATAAATACGAATGCACTTGTACGGGCATGGTTGATGGACCACCATTTTAGTTAGCAGGTTATCGAATATTTCCCCTTTCATCTGGCTTCGGTTGAACCGATAGCAATATTGGTCGATATATGCTTGCAGGTTATCGACTGAATGGTGGATACCTCTAAGCCATGCCTTGAACATCATAATTGTTCTGTGCAATTCCGGGAAATTCTTACCTTTCTTCCCACTCTCGATTTGAATTAAGTAAGGATATTTTTCTTTCAAGGGGATGTAGCCCCTCCACTTATCGGTTTTGATGGTAGCCTCAGGTGATATATGATCTTGGAAGAAGGGCTTCAATTGCTTGGATCCAGCATTGTCAATCTCTCTGGCATACATCCTGCTCACTCCTTTCCCTTTCTTCTCAATAGCCAGTACAACCTGCTTTTTTCGGTTATTTTGTCGTCCTACAACGCCTTCTTCCTGTTGCCCTACAACGGTCTCATCGACTTCTACTTTACCCACTAGCGGGTATTTCCCACTGCTAACCATTGCCTTCATTACCTTTTGTTGAAACAGCCAACAGGTTTTTTTCCGTAGTCCCAGTTTTCTGCTTAGCTCTGTTGATGCAATCCCTTGTTTATTTGTACTCATATAGTATACGATATAAAAAGCTTTTAACATTGGGAATTTTACTTTGTGGAAAAGAGTGCCACTTGTGGGGGTAGCTTGGTACCTACATTTTGTGCATTGCCGGGTATGGAATAATTTCCCTCTGCAATACTTGTTGTTTTGACACTTTTCACATTTAAATCCATCTGGCCATTTCATTTCGGCCAGGAAGTTTTGACAACTGTCGTTATCAGGAAATTTCTTCTGAAACTCAAAAAGAGTTAGGCTTTCATACTTTTTCTCCATAATCTGATTTTTATTCTAATTTTAATAATCCTACTAAGTTACTGTAAATCAATCGCTTAATCAAGAAAATGAAACTGTTTTAATAGACTAATCTTTTATTTATTAAATGCCTACTTCAACTGTGTTTTATTCAACCAAGAAAACCCACCCAGAATACCTTGGTGGAACGCTTTAAAAGAGGATTAACGGTACCAAGTCTGAATTTAGACATGCCTTTGAAAGAAAAAACTATATTTACTAATGCTTCGGTTTAGGGGAGGCTTACCTAACGGCTTTTAGGGAGCCTTACAATCGCAAGATATCCCTTCTTACAAAAACAATTAATTGACAATGCAAAAAATTTTAACAACTTTGATCAGAACAATAAAAAAGGATCCTCTCTACAATATAGACGCGAAATATGATGACTCGGAATTAATACATAGTTTGTTGAGCAATTTTCCTTTGATAGTACGTGGTCTTATTTTTTCATTGGGAAGAAAAGAAATAAAAAATGGGATTTTCATTGGTAATAATGTAACTGTAAAGTTCAAAAAGAAGCTTCAAGTAAAAAGTGGTACGATGATAGAAGATGGATGCAAGCTAGAGTGCCTTTCAAAAAAGGGCATCCAAATTGGAAGAGGTGTGACCATTGCTAATTACTCAATTTTAAAATCTTCTGGTGCTTTATCTTCCAAAGGAAAGGGAATCGTCATTGGTGACAATTCAGCGATTGGGTCTCACAGTTTTATTGCAGGGCAAGGAGGTGTTGACATAGGAGCTGATGTAATCGCTGGACCAGGATTGAAAATATTTTCTGCGAATCATAATTTTGAGAGTGTCAATACATTGATACGTCTACAAAATGAATCCAAAAAGGGAGTGATTATAAAAAATAATTGCTGGATCGGTGCAGGCGTTACCATATTGGATGGAGTAACGATTGGGGAAGGTAGCATAATAGGGGCTAACTCATTGGTAAATAGTGACATTCCCGATTATTCGATAGCAGTGGGATCTCCCTCCAAAGTGATCAAAAACAGAAAAACTAATTGAAGTAGGCATTTAATAAATAAAAGATTAGTCTATTAAAACAGTTTCATTTTCTTGATTAAACGATTGATTTACAGTAACTTAGTAGGATTATTAAAGTTAGAGTAGAAATCTAATTATGGAGAAAAAGTATGAAAGCCTAACCCTTTTTGAGTTTCAGAAGAAATTTCCTGATAACGACAGTTGTCAAAACTTCCTAGCCGAAATGAAATGACCCAATGGATTTAAATGTGAAAAGTGCCAAAACAACACGTATTGCAGAGGGAAATTATTCCATACCCAGCAATGCACAAAATGTAGATACCAAGCTACCCCCACAAGTGGCACTCTTTTCCACAAAGTAAAATTCCCAATGTTAAAAGCTTTTTATATCGTATACTATATGAGTACAAATAAACAAGGGATTGCATCAACAGAGCTAAGCAGAAAACTGGGGCTACGGCAAAAAACCTGTTGGCTGTTTCAACAAAAGGTAATGAAGGCAATGGGTAGCAGTGGGAAATACCCGCTAATGGGTAAAGTAGAAGTTGATGAGACTGTTGTAGGGCAACAGGAAGAAGGCGTTGTAGGACGCCAAAATAATCCAAAAAAGCAGGTTGTACTGGCTATTGAGAAGAAAGGGAAAGGAGTGAGCAGGATGTATGCCAGAGAGATTGACAATGCTGGATCCAAGCAATTGAAGCCCTTCTTCCAAGATCATGTATCAACTCAGGCTACCATCACAACTGATAGGTGGAGGAGCTACATCCCCCTGAAAGAAAAATACCCTTATTTAATTCAAATCGAGAGTGGGAAGAAAGGTAAGAATTTCCCGGAATTGCACAGAACAATTATGATGTTCAAGGCATGGCTTAGAGGTATCCACCATTCAGTCGATAACCTGCAAGCATATATCGACCAATATTGCTATCGGTTCAACCGAAGCCAGATGAAAGGGGAAATATTCGATAACCTGCTAACTAAAATGGTGGACCATCAACCATGCCCGTACAAGTGCATTCGTATTTATTAAATGCCTACTTCAAAAAACTAATAATACAAATTAAATTATAAGAAACGTCATTAAAAGTATTTAAGTAATGATGATTACCAGTAATTGATTTGATGGTATTTTCGCTCATTTTATTTACTGTTTTATGTAGCCATGTTTTTAAACTTTCCATAGTTTCAAAACGTTTATTTTTATATTGGCTTTTAATGTACTGCCAAACTTGTTCGCAAGAATTCAGTTCTGGAGAATATGAGGGGATATTTAACAGAAAAATATTATCAGGTACTTTCATATTTTTTGTTGAATGAAAACCAGCATTATCAATAATTACTAGTTTATATTCTTTAGGTTTATACTCAGAGAAGTGCCTTAAATATGATTTAAAGATGGTGGTATTTACTCTATATAAATGTCCCAGACAAAACTATCTCCATTTATTAGGAGAATAGCTTCCATACAGGTAAGTTGTTTGAAACTTGTGTTGGTAAGAAACTACCGGTTTAACTCCTTTTACCGTTAAGCATTTGCCTAAATGCGTCATTAATCCAAAGCTACTCTCATCCTGAAAATATAAATTCACATCTTCAAACTTACCTTTGTTTAGATTTGATTTAATGTCGTTTAATGTAGTAGGAAGTTTTTAAAAAAGCCTTTACGACTTGGCCATCCTTTTTGTAATGAGATTGCCTTGGGCTTTTCAGCTTTGTTTTAAAGTATTTCATCATGTACGCGCTAAGCCAATGATATTTTACTTCAACTCCATAGTGAGATAAAACCCATTGTTGGGCATCCCAAGAGCCACGTAAAGAGTGCTTGGCGTCTTTTAACTTCTCTGATAATCCTTCGTGAATTTCAGGGGTAATAATTTTAGACTTTTTAGCTCTTGTGGAACTTAGCAAGATGCCTTCTATTCCTAATTTACGATACCCAGCTATCCAAAGAACTAACGTTTGTCTACAGATACCCAAATAATCTGCTAGCAATGCTTGTGTCTTGAATTTATTGGTCTTCAATAAAATTAGACATAAAATACGCTTCTCTGACTTGATATTGCGTTGGTTAGCTTGTAACTCCTTAAGCGTTTCAAGACGCTCCGATACTTCTATAGTTGATTTCATACCCATGAAGCAAATATATAAATAATAATTAGACTAGTATTATAAACTAATTTGTATAACTAGTCATAACTTTTTCTATTTCTTTTATTGCCCTCAACCAACTAAAACCACTTACATATTCTTGTCCGGCCTGTGACATGCTTTCTTTAAGAACACTATCTGATAGTAGATGGTTAATTTTTGAAGAGATGTCCAATGGACTACTTGGTTCAATGTAAATTACCTTATCTTTGAAAACTTCAGGCAAGCATGTCCTGTTAGAAATTACACAAGGCACTCCACATGCCATTGCCTCAAGAGGGGGTAACCCAAAGCCTTCGGCAAAGGAAGGAAAACAAAATAATTCTGCCATATTATAAAGACCCACAATATCTTTACTTTCAACAAACCCAGTCAAAACAATTCGGGATCTTCTTGTTTCCTCTACAAAAGAAAATAGATCCCCGTCTTGCTTGTGATCTTGCTTTCCGGCAATTACCAAATGGACAGTTTCATCCGTGATTCCATTAAATGCCCTTAGCAAATTGGGAAGATTCTTTCTAATATTTAACCTTCCAATAATCAAAATAAATCTATCAGGTAAATTGTACTTGTTTTTTATTCCATTTAGATAGTCATCATTATTACTTCTAACAAATTTCTCAGCAATACCATGATAAACTACTGAAATTCTATTCGGTTCAGCTAATTCGTGCTTGATAAGTCTACTTTTCTCAGAATTGCTGATGGTAATCACATGATTAGCCCGTGGAATTGTGAGTCGAAGAAGAGAAAGGTAAAGTCTTTCTTTAAGACTGAAATATTGAGGATAATCTAAAAATAATACATCATGGATATAACTATATGCCTTATGCTTTATTCTCAAAACGGGTGTAAAATTCTGATATAACAAAGCATCAATTTTGGCAGAATCCGCTCGTCGAGGAAGTTCAAATAAGTTACAAAACATATTACTTAACTTATTCTCTAAATAAACTATTTCTATGTGTAGAGAAAAAAATTTATTCTCTACATTCTCCTTATCCGAAAGATTGAAAAATAAAACAATCGTGTGATTTGATATATTAACGATACCGTCTACAATGTTGTTTACAACTGTCCGCCCACTTATCGGTCCGGAAAAATACCATTTAGCGTCTATTCCTAACCTCATCAGAGTCTTTATGTTCTTTTCAAATTTCTCATCATACCTACAATTAAATGAAAATAAATTACCATTAATGCATTATCGACTACAAACACAGCCAATGCATATACTCCCAGATTAATCATTTTTTTATTTTTAATGTACATTTTATAAAAAATGTAACCAAAAGACAGCAATCCAATCAGACCATAGTCAAAAAGTAATTTCACATATTCATTATGGGGACTTGCAGGGTTTTTTGTATTATAAAAATAAGGATGCAATTGACTTTGCAAATACTTATCCGCTTGCCCAGGACCACTTCCGAACAGTTGCTGCCATAAATTGAGGCCATTTATTTTTTCAGTTAATGTAGTAATTAAAATGTTTCTTCCACTGGTAATACTATAAATAGTAGTTTCACTGCTCAATCCAGCAATTTCCAGAGCTAGCGTTATGATTTCCTCTAAATAGACGGCAACACTAGCAAGTACAATATACAGTACCGTCCAATATAGAACTGAGTTTGTGTCTCTAGGAAACGCCTTTCGATATGCTGGGAAAACAAGAAACTGGCTAGCTAAAGCAATGAACAAACTTAAGTAAACAACTCGCTTACTTGACAATAAAGAAAAAACAATGGCTAAAAGTAAAAATAACCAGTCTTTTTGCAACAAAAAATAAATTACAAACAGCCCGAAAAAGAACCCCAAAATAAATTCATTGGTATTATACTCATCAGCAAACAAAAACGAAGCAATGGTCTGTAGTGAAATAGAAAAATTGATATAGTGAAGGTAAAACAATACAAAAGCAACAAATAGAGACTGAATATGATAATGTCTAAAATTAGTTTTTATGCTTAAAAATATGACCGAACTTGAGATAACGATAACATCTCTAATGGCAATTTCATAATTCAAATCGGAAATCCTGAAAATAGAAGAAAGAAACACAACAATAAAATAAATAATGATGGGCAAAAGATCCCAAATACTAATATTTAAATCCGTACCATTCTTGTGATCAATGAGAGAAATCTTACAGAAAAAAAATGCTGGTACTATAACATAAACAGCATAATCCATTCCAAAAAAAAACTTTAGTAACAGCGCAGGTATTAGCAAGAAGTATACAAATATGTCTTCTAAAGAGAATCTCAAAAATTACTTGATTTACCTTGCAAAAAATATCTAACTGAATCGAAATAGGCTTTGGCTAGTACATACTCCAGTTTCAGCAATTTCACAATAATACGAATGAACAAAAAACTAATAGCAGAAGGGATATAGATAGGTTTATATTTTTTAAGAAAATGTAACCCATTTTTTCCATATAGGTAATAGGCTAAATAACCACGCCCGATAGAACCGCCTGACTTATCATAAACAATAGCTTTTTTACAAACTTGTAATTCCGTTCCTTTCAATTTAGCAGCATAGCACCAATCAGATTCTTCCCAGTACAAAAAATATTCTTCTGGAAAAAACCCGTTAAATCTAAAAACGGCAGAATGGGTAAACATCGAAGCTCCATAAATATAATCAATCTTATCGAAATCTTTTTCTGACGGAATCAGAACAATTGTAGCCAAAGGCAATTTTATTCTAGCAGCTCCATAGGATATGAATTTTTCCTTTTCATTATAATCCCTTATTTGACACCCAATAATTTTATGCTTTCTATTGAGTTCATATTGACTTGTCAAATATGTCAACGCATCGGGTTCAACCAATGTATCTGGATTAACTAGCCAAATGAAAGCTTCCTGTGAGATTACTTTTTTTATAAAATAGTTATTCCCAGATGCAAAGCCATTATTTTCTCCTGTTTGGAAATAGTAGATTTTATCTTGTAACCTACCTTTCACTTCTCCATCGAAAGGAATCTTATAAATAGTAGAGGGAAGTTCTGAAGTGTCAATAAAATCGACAATCCTACTTTCCGAATCATCTGTGGATTTATTATCAATTATAACTATTGAATATTCACTGTAATTCAACCCAATCAATGACTTCATACATTCAATTGTATAATTCGCAGAATTATAGTTTAACACAATAATATAAGAATGTATCATTTACTCTTTCGTAAAACGATTGAAACAATTTTTCGAAAAAATCTAACTATTAGGGGAACCTGATTCATCGTGATTTTTAAAAATCTTCTATCCGCCTTTGAATTTGCCAATACAAATGACGGATGAATAATATCCGCCATTGACCCTCTTGTAATATTTTCCAAAGGCGTTTTCGTGTAAAATGCAGTAGTAGCGTTTGAGCCATAGCCCCTATTCGTCACCAAACTCACATTTGGTGTTATAGATAATCCACTATTAGACAATACAGAATATGTCCATTGATAATCCCAAGTATTTAATTTTCTGAACAATCTTTTCAACAAAAAATTCAGTTGCCATTTATTCATGTCACCAATAAGAATATCTGAGAAATGTTTGTTTTCAACAAATTTTGGTAAAGTTTTTAATTCTCCATCATACATATTCCAAGCTCTTTTCCAAGTCGCCCACCCCCAGATATTGGCGTGATGTGAAAAATAATAAGATCCATCTCCCCATTTTTTTCCAAACTGCAGATTACAACCAGAAACATGCATTATTCTTGAATCATGCCTATATTTTTCCAGCATCTCATTACAAAATGAAAAAAATGTTTCATCTGGTAGAACGTCATCTTCAAGAATAATACCTTTTTCCTCATTATCAAAAAACCAGTTAATGGCATTTAATACCCCTAATCTCATGCCTTGATTATGCTTTGAAAATCTTGTTGACACCTTGCATTCCCAATCCACCGATTGAGCAAGCTTCTCAACTTGCTCACATAGCTCTTTTTCTCCAGCGACATCGTCTCTATACCCATCAACAGCAAAATACAAATGCTTAGGTTGATATACCCTTATTTGATTAAAAACTTGCAGTGTGAGATTAGGGCGATTAAAAGATATTAGTAGTACTGGTGATTTTAACATTTCTTTCTATACTAGTTTTTCAAGTGTTTAAAGTACTGGTACGTAGTTTTTTAGGTCTTCTAAAAACAGATTTAAATGATGTCCCGATGAATACTATTCTAAGAAATTTCTAATTACTTAACTAGTTAAAACCTATAAACAATCTTCTACTGCAACGGTCCTAGTTTAATCTTATGTTTTCGAGTCCAAACTTCAAAAACAGCAGAAGATAACTCTGGTCCATTGTCTACACGTATCACTTCAGGAGCTCCTCGCCATTCAATGAGTCTGTCCAGCTCCCTCGTAATACGCCTAGTACTTAATGAGGTGTCAATACAGACCTACCTGATACTCAGGTCTTCATCGGTCAGATACCCAACAGTCTCTCGCTTTGCAACAGACCTTAAAGATTTTTTTCGATCAGGTGCTTTAATGCATTGTTCTCCAAAGCCAGATCAGCATACATACGCTTAAATGAACTTAATTCTGTTTCGAGTTCCTTCAACTTTTTGAGTTGGTTCACACTCATTCCTGAGTATGTACTCTTCCAGTTGTAGAAAGTTGGTCGGCTTATTCCATGTGTCCTACAAATATCCGACACACTCTTTCCCTGTTCTTGTTCGCTCAACATCTTGAAGAGCTGAGGTTCGGTAAATCGACTCTTTTTCATTTCCCTAAAATTAACGTTTAACTTTGCTTTTAAACTCTACGACTTTTAGGAAATCTTACATTTCTTGTTCAGTCAAGTGGGTGTATATCGTCATGTTTTACTCCTTTTTTCTCGTCAGTTAAAAGAGTACGAATGTACTCTTTTAACTGACTTAGGAGTGTTGCACGTATTATGTGAATTCAAGCCCTATTATAAATCAGGTACTTACAAAAAGGATCAACAAATTTAAACCGCTACCGAATAACCGACCTAGGAAATGCTTGGGGTATAAAACCCCTTGGGAGGTTTTTTCCCACACACTGGGAATAGATCATAATATAAACCCTAGAGCGGTCCTTATGGCTCTTATGGGTTGAATTCACTTCAATTAATCCTTTCACTTAATTAAATTATCGTATAACTTTATTAAATTTTTGGAAGTTTCTTCCCAAGAAAATTCCGTTTCTACAAATTTTTTCCCATTATTGCCTAATTTTTTACACAGAGTTTTATCATTATATAGTTTTAAAGTTTTATTAGCAAAATCTTTTGAGTCTTTTTCTTTATGCACCAAACCTGCATTTATTTTCTCTACTATGTTTTTTTGTGCAGTTGCATTACTAACCAATAGTGGCTTGCTAAAACTCATATATTGAAATAACTTATTTGCATACGTAGTATCATGGTGTATATTTCTGTGCAATGGAGAAATACAAACATCGCTTGATGTTATATATGATGGAAAAAGTTTAACATCTTTCCAACCTTCAAAATCTACGTACTGTTCAATTCCTAATTCTCTTACCTGTCGCTTTAAAATTATATCAGTTGTGTTTTTCCCAACAATAATCAATTTTATATTTTCTATTTTATTTGAAAGTGTTTTTACTGAAGTTATTGCTGTTTGCAAACCTCTTCTCAATCCTGTGTCTCCTAGATATAATAGTATAAACTTCTCCTTATACCTATCTATAATATTTTGTTGAATAATGGCTTCTTTATAAAAAGCTTTTCTGATTGTATTTTGAACTACCTGTATTTTACCTTCCTCTAAAAGTACGCTAGATAACAATTCGTTTTTTGCTTCATCTGTTACTACAATCAGCTTAGATGCGGTTTTAACAAATTCCTCTTCTTTAGACTTCCATTTCTTGGGAGAAATCAATTGTTTCCCAGGGGATTTCTGTAATTGAGGGTATAATTTCATTATTTCTGGTCTATTTTCATGTAAATCTAAAACCGTAGGAAGGTGTATTTTTTTATTTGCTAAAAAACCGGCTTCAGCTATTCTTATGTCGTGGATGTGTATTGCCTCAATTTTATTTGCCACCAAAAAATGATGAATCTTCTTTTTCATCATCATGGAATATAATGGAATTGTATATGCCAAAGCAGACAGTTTATACTCTAATTTATTAGACGTATATCTTTTTACTTGTATCCCGTTAATAATTTCCTGAGCAGGTTCGTTATGATAAGTCAAACAGAATAAAAAAACAATATGCCCTGCTTTTATCAATTCAATAGCCTCGTTTTCTACTCTTGGGTCAGGAGGAAAAACAGCATCTAATACCATCCCAATTCTCATAGCCTAATTATTTACGTTCGGCATAAACCGCATAATATCTCGGCGTAAATTCTCTGAGTATTGGTCTGAAGCCTATTTCCCTTGTTGGGCTTGTCCATTTTAAATTTTTCTTATCAACCCAACCTGTTTTTTCTAATAACCAATCAAATTGCCAATCTTCAAACTCGTGATAATGTCTGTCCCACTTATCTGTATTGCTTCTGTACGCTTTTGCAAACCATATATCTAATGGTATTGTTGTAACCAATTTATTTGCTTTTATCTTTTTTAAAACAACGTAAGGAGACAACAGATGCTCAAGTATTTCAAATGCAGTAACTGCATCGACTTTTTGTTTGTTAACTATTTCGGGAGACTCATCTAAGTCTTCTCCATTTGTGTTATATACGGTGTAGCCATTTTGCTCCATAATCTCGCTAAAAGGATTGCGAACGCCCAAATCGAGAATTACGGCAGGAGCGGGCAAAACCTCTTTTAAGAAATCTAAAGTATGTTTATATCTCCTTGTCAGTATTTTCTTGTACATTGTGTTTTATATTTATGTTTGAATATTCTTCTTCTTACTGATAAAAAACCATGCAACTGGTATTATCAACAACAAAAAATACGATATTGACGTGATGTGATTACTGTTCTTGATGACTTTCGGCTCAATTTTAAGGCTCTATGTCAAATACCGTGGGTAATCAAATTCAAGTTTTCCACAAATAAAATAATCCATCTTAATAAGATTATCAGTATTTTTATATCCTCTTGCTCTTTTTTTTGCAAGTTGCAAATTAGCGTTTAATTCCTCCAGTATGCGACAAATGTAACCCATAAGTGCAACACTCGGGCTTACATTATGCTCCAGTCCCAGTGCTTGGGCAAAGACCTTCCAATCACCAATACGCGAACGACCATCCACTATACTGGATTTATTAACAATATCAACCCGATGGGGAATGATACCGCGATAGTCGTTCTTGCCCTAACGCTTGCGATATTTCTTGCCCTGATGACGCAAGTATTTATACACGATCCCCCAGCTACTTTGTCTTGCAAAATTAGACGATAGATGGATTCAGGGCTAATGCTGATGTTTTCCTTCATTCTCAAAGACCACTAATTTGTTCAGGGTTCCAATACAGTTTAAGCTTTTGTTGAATATAACGCCTTAAATCGTCATTGAGTTTGATGTGCTTGTGCTTTTGCTCATGCCTCGTTTGGGCAAAGTGGTGGGCTTGTTGGTAGCGATAGCCGTTGCCCCCAGTATTACGTTTTAATCCTTATTGTGTGAATTCAAGTCTTATGTTTTATGAACTCCTCCACTAAAAATAGTTTACTAGGGTGAACAAAAAAACAATTTCTTACGCCATTGTCTTTTTCTCTTACAATGCTGTCAACCTTTATTAGACCATCTTCTGTGTGATTATAAAATTCGTAATCATACTTACTTAGTATTGTTTCCAATTCGGCTTCAATTTTATTAAACAAGGTTTCACAGATTATTATAGGTTTCATGTCACTGAGAACTTCATCTGATTTTTCCAGAATAAGGTACTCTGTTCCTTCAGTATCCATTTTTATCAAATCGATGTTCTGCTTGCCAACTGTCCGAACATATTGATCTAAAGTAGTAGTTTTTACCTAACTGGGGACAAAATTACGACCTGTTGTTTTACTCCCTGCATTACTCTCTCCCGCTAAGTTGTGTTGCAGATATGTATACTTTTTGTTTTTCACTTCATGGAAGGTTATCTCTCCTTCTTTATGGGATAGTGCCAAGGATTCCACTTTAATATTCTTAAATCCATGCTGAATTCAAGTCATTAATGCAACTTTCTGGTTAACCAATAATTGATTCATTACAAATATAGGGGTTTCATATTTATGCCTTTTTCTAGGTCGATTGTTTATCTTGGTTTCAATGTCTTTGATTTGTTGCTCATCGAGCATAGAGAAGTCTGATTTCTTAGGGATATATTGTCTGATCAGCCCGTTTAAATTTTCATTAGACCCTCTTTCCCACGAGTGGTAGGGATGGGCAAAATAATAGTCAATGCTTAGCGTTTTAGCTACCTGTTGATGCCAAGCAAATTCCTTTCCATTATCAGAAGTGATGGTGTGAAGAAACGGACTCCATTCTTCCAATAATTCATTGATGGCATCAGCCACTTCGCTGGCTTGTTTGGTTTCTACTTTCTTCATTTTCAACATGCCACTCGCCCTGTCGTTGATAGTTACAATCGCTCCTTTCTGATTTTTTCCAATGACCAAATCTACTTCAAGATCTCCAAATCTTGACCTTTCTTCTACCACCGAAGGTCTGCGGTCTATACTTACTCTGTCTTTTATAATTCCCCTGCTATCTTTAGTAGCCCCTCTTTTGCGATACTTTCTGCCCTTTCTGCGGAGATGAGTATGTAACTCGCCCTGGTGTTTTTTGTCTTTCCATACATGCTGATAAATGCGCTCGTGAGAGACACAGTCTAGCCCTTCTTTTATACTGATGCCTACAATTTGCTCGGGGCTATAGTCTTCCTTTAGCAGGGTCTCGACATGGGACTGAATTCGCAAGGTGAATCGCTTTTTCTTGGGTTTCTTTTTTTGACGTTGAGCATACTTTCGATGCGCCAAATCATGCCTATAAACACCACTCCTCTGATCTTTATTACGCACAATTTCTCTGCTAATAACAGATTTATCTTTTGCTATGCTAGCAGCTATTTCACTTTGACTTTTTCCTTGTTGTAACATACACGATATCGCGTACCTGTGTTCTGTAGTAAGATGTGCCATTTGCAACTTTATTTTTCACGATGTGAGGGGGCAAATTAACCCTTACCAGCAAAGCAGTGAAAGAGAAAATTGCCCTTCTTTCCTGTTTTGTAATAGTGATAAAATCTCAAATCTAAAAGTTGCATTTATTAGTTGAATGTGAGCATTAATTGAAGTAGGCATTTAATAAATAAAAGATTAGTCTATTAAAACAGTTTCATTTTCTTGATTAAACGATTGATTTACAGTAACTTAGTAAAATTATTAAAGGTAGAGTAAAAATCAGATTATGGAGAAAAAGTATGAAAGCCTAACCCTTTTTGAGTTTCAGAAGAAATTTCCTGATAACGACAGTTGTCAAAACTTCCTAGCCGAAATGAAATGGCCAGATGGATTTAAATGTGAAAAGTGTCAAAACAACACGTATTGCAGAGGGAAATTATTCCATACCCGTCAATGCACAAAATGTAGGTACCAAGCTACCCCCACAAGTGGCACTCTTTTCCACAAAGTAAAATTCCCAATGTTAAAAGCTTTTTATATCGTATACTATATGAGTACAAATAAACAAGGGATTGCATCAACAGAGCTAAGCAGAAAACTGGGGCTACGGCAAAAAACCTGTTGGCTGTTTCAACAAAAGGTAATGAAGGCAATGGTTAGCAGTGGGAAATACCCGCTAGTGGGTAAAGTAGAAGTCGATGAGACCGTTGTAGGGCAACAGGAAGAAGGCGTTGTAGGACGACAAAATAACCGAAAAAAACAGGTTGTACTGGCTATTGAGAAGAAAGGGAAAGGAGTGAGCAGGATGTATGCCAGAGAGATTGACAATGCTGGATCCAAGCAATTGAAGCCCTTCTTCCAAGATCATATATCACCTGAGGCTACCATCAAAACCGATAACTGGAGGGGCTACATCCCCCTGAAAGAAAAATATCCTTACTTAATTCAAATCGAGAGCGGGAAGAAAGGTAAGAATTTCCCAGAATTGCACAGAACAATTATGATGTTCAAGGCATGGCTTAGAGGTATCCACCATTCAGTCGATAACCTTCAAGCATATATCGACCAATATTGCTATCGGTTCAACCGAAGCCAGATGAAAGGGGAAATATTCGATAACCTGCTAACTAAAATGGTGGTCCATCAACCATGCCCGTACAAGTGCATTCGTATTTATTAAATGCCTACTTCAATCCATTAATTCGAACATTCTCTCTAAAATAGGATAGGGGACCACTTGCTGGCTCAAATCCAACAATTCTTGCTTTCTTATTCTTCATATTGGACAGAAGGGAATAAAACCCTATGTTAGCACCTATATCATAAAACACATCAATCTTTTTTATAAGTTTTATAAATAGTTTAGTGTATTCGAAGCTTTTATCTCCTTCCCAAAACAAAAGCTGTGTAAGGTAATTTGTCTGATTGGTTCTGATTTTAAGCTTTGGTCCAGCAGAATTTTTGATTGTAAGTATCCCTGAAGGTGGGAGTCTAATCTTTTTTGGGAGGATTGGGTGGACAATTTTGTTAATATTTCTAAGTACCCAATTGATGTTTCTCTCATAAATTACTTTGTAAAATAATTGTTTCATCGCTATTTTTGTTTATATAAATAATCAAGAGCCTTCAATTAGTTAAGACCCACATTCTTTATGCTCCATAGCTCTTTAGCCCTAAGGTCAATGTGAATAATTCTTCTGATTGGTTGCATAATCAAAGTTAAATCTTTTTACTGAAATAGGCATTTAATAAATAAAAGATTAGTTTGTTAAAACAGTTTCATTTTCTTGATTAAACGATTGATTTACAGTAACTTAGTAGGACTATTATAGTTAGAGTAAAAATCAGATTATGGAGAAAAGTATGAATTATGGAGAAAAGTATGAAAGCCTAACTCTATTTTGAGTTTCAGAAGAAATTTCCTGATAACGACAGTTGTCAAAACTTCCTGGCCGAAATGAAATGGTCAGATGGATTTAAATGTGAAAGGTGCCGAAACAGCAAGTATTGCGGAGGGAAATTATTCCATACCCGTCCATGCACAAAATGTGAGTACCAAGCTACCCCCACAAGTGGCACACTTTTCCACAAAGTAAAATTCCCAATGTTAAAAGCTTTTTATATCGCATACTATATGAGTACAAATACACAAGGGATTGCATCAACAGAGCTAAGCAGAAAACTGGGGCTACGGAAAAAAACCTGTTGGCTGTTTCAACAAAAGGTAATGAAGACCATGGTTAGCAGTGGGAAATACCCGCTAATAGGTAAAGTAGATGTTGATGAGACCGTTGTAGGGCAACAGGAAGAAGGCGTTGTAGGACGACAAAATAACCGAAAAAAGCAGGTTGTACTGGCTATTGAGAAGAAAGGGAAAGGAGTGAGCAGGATGTATGCCAGAGTGATTGACAATGCTGGATCCAAGCAATTGAAGCCCTTCTTCCAAGATCATATATCAACTCAGGCTACCATCACAACCGATAAGTGGAGGGGGTACATCCCCCTGAAAGAAAAATATCCTTACTTAATTCAAATCGAGAGTGGGAAGAAAGGTAAGAATTTCCCAGAATTGCACAGAACAATTATGATGTTCAAGGCATGGCTTAGAGGTATCCGCCATTCAGTCGATAACCTGCAAGCATATATCGACCAATATTGCTATCGGTTCAACCGAAGCCAGATGAAAGAGGAAATATTCGATAACCTGCTAACTAAAATGGTGGACCATCAACCATGCCCGTACAGTTTCATCCGTATTTATTAAATGCCTACTTCAATAACCTAAAATCGGATTTCAAATGCCCAATAATGGGTTCTATGGCAGCCCGTCGCTTACACAGTTTGCGTTTTTTATCTCTTTGATAACGATTGTCTTTTTTCAGGGCTTTGCTGGGCAAGATAATGGCAGTATCGCCCACTTGTTTAACCCCACAATAGCCTCTGTCGCAGACCGCTTGTTTGATGGGTTTTGTTCTGTTGCTATTGGCTTGTTTTATCGCATCGGGTAGGGTTTTTGCATCATGCTGGTTTTTCTTATGGCTGACAACGCCGACAATGATGTTACTGTCTTTGCCCGAGACGATGGATACTTTGTTGCCGTATTCATAGCGTTTGTGGTCTTTGCCTTTAGAAATCACATAAGCATGGGGTTCGTGCAGGGAATAAATTTTATTTTTGTCTTTGGGTTGTTGTGCCAACACCCGTTGATAGAACAAGAAGTCTGGTCGGTAGGTTTCAAGCAGTCCGTGTTGGGGTAGTTTCCTTTGTAGTTCTCGGATTAAAATATGAGCAATGGTTCGCAATCGTTTCAATGCTTTTTTAGCGGATGTACGCTTTTTAACATGGCGGAAGTGGCGAATCGTAAGCGGCAGTTTTTAACTTCTTTTACGAAGGTTCTGCGTTGTTTGATGCCCTGTTTTTTCGCCAATTTGTTGAGACGGTTGATAATTTTGATGGCTAGTTTAGAATCAGTCGGATAGGTGATGTTTTTTTCCTGTTTTTAACTTCTGTACAGGGGTGTCAATCAAAACAGTGTTTTCATTGGCTTTTTTGCCGTGCAACATCACACTCATCTTAAAAATGAGTTCAAAACCGGCGACACCGATTCTGTTTCTAAAATGCACCAGTTCGGTTGCACTGCAAGGCAGGGCAGGGGTGTAGGTTGGATAACCGCAGAAGTATTGATAATACGGATTACGCTTGAACTGTAAGACCACATTCTCATCGGACAGGTTTTCCAGTTGTTTGAGCATCAGTAACCCGACCATTAAGCGTATTGGTTTTGAGGGTCTGCCGTTATCGTGGCAATAGTGTTTGCTCAATGCATCCTCGAAGACCTTCCAGTCGATGACGTTGGCTAATTGGATTAAAGGGTCTCGTGGGTCTAATTGAGAGAACAATTCGGTGTGAAACAGATTTTGTTGCCCTGTGTTTGGGGTAGATGGAGTCAGCATAATTTTTTAACTAAAACGACCAGAAAATAATGGTTATTCTAACATAAAGTGGTTGATTTGGTTAAGGGTTTTGTTTGTTTTATTGATATAAATCAAACTGTTTAGATGTTTTTAAGGGCTGACTAATTATTAAATGCCTATTTCAAAAAAGTATTATAAATTACTGCCTTGACCTAACCTGTCAGTTATGAAAATTGAAATTAAGTATCAGAAAAATTATTCCAGAGGAGAACTTCTTTTAAGAAGTATGCTGGGCAGTATCTACATAATATTTCCACACATCTTCCTTTTAATATTTGTCTCAATGTGGGGAATGGTTCTTTCATTTATTTCATTTTGGATTGTGTTGTTCACAGGAAGATATCCCCAGAGTTTTTTCGAATTTCAGGAAAAACTATATCGATGGAATCTGAGAGTAGCTGCCAGAATGAATAACCTAAGCGATGGCTATCCGACATTTGGCATCAATGGTACTGATGAGTATACTACGCTGGAAATAGATTATCCTGAAAGTCTAAGCAGGGGTACACTCTTACTCAGAGCCATTTTTGGCAGTATTTATGTGATTCTTCCTCATGGATTCTTGCTCTTCTTTCGAATGGTCGGTACTCTCATTCTTCAATTCCTGGCCTGGTGGGTAGTATTATTTACCGGTAGCTATCCTAAAAGCTGGCACGAATTTAATGTTGGAACGATACGGTGGAATTATAGAGTCAATATTTATATGTCATTCATGACAGACAAATATCCACCATTTTCCGGAAATCCATGACAGAATATCATCCGATTCCGCAACCAGAAGATTTAAGCACCCGTGAAAAAGAAGATGCTATGGGGGCCTATCTTATGATGTTTGCTTCTGCCGCAATGGGGTTACCCCTTCCTGTTATCAACCTCATTGCAGCTGTAGTCTATTTTTTTACTAATAAGTCGAAAGGACTTTTCGTTCATTTTCATGCATTTCAATCTCTAATCAGCCAACTTCCCACCACAGTTGTCAATTCGGTCGGTATTTTTTGGGCTGTAAGAATCTATTTTTTTGACTGGCCTGTTACAAATCTGTTCAAAGGATATATTGCAATGGTAATTATTCTAAACTTGGTCTATCTCGTTTTCAGTATCATCGGAGCCGTGAAAGCACGAAAAGGAAGAATGTACTACTTTCTTTTTTTTGGTCGTCTTTCGTACGAGACTGTATTCAAGGTAAAAGATACCAGCAATGAAAAGAATCTCAACCTTCCTCCAAAATGAAAATCTGGCGAGAATTTTTCATAATTATTTTAGTCTTTGGTCTGGTTTGGATTGCTTTTACGTGGAGTCCAGTTGATCTCCCTGATACAGACATCACTGTTAGTAAAGAGAGAGAAAAAGAACTTTCAGATCTGATATTTGATGACTTAAAGAATGACAATACCTTCTACCACGACTCCGTTGTCTTAAAAATTATAGAACCGGTACTGAATAGGCTGATCCGGTCTGTAGACTCTCCTAAATATGAATATAAACTCCACCTCATTAATAATAGCAGAGTCAATGCTTTCGCAACATTAGATGGTCACATATTTATCTATTCAGGGTTGGTGAAATTCGTTTCCGGACCAGAGGAACTTGCAGGGATCCTTGCTCATGAAATAGGACATCACGAGAATAGTGATTTAATTGACAAACTTGTCGGAGAACTGGGTATAAATGTGATTATGGCGATATTGACCGGAGGAGATGCTGTAATGGTATCAGAGGTGACAAGATTGCTTCTTTCAGCAGGATTTGGCAGAACTCAGGAGAAAGAAGCTGATGATTTTGCTCATAGGGTATTAATTCGATCTCAATTAAAACCCGCCCGGATGGCTCATTTCTTTACAAGGATGAAAGCTGAAGAAAAAACCTATCCTGACGAATTGGAAGTAATTATGACACATCCAAATTCAAAAAAAAGAATTGAACGAGCACTTTCTGTCAAATTACCTGATGATTTTAAGGAGGTGAGTTTTAACCTGAAATGGAAACAATTGGTTGAAGAATCACTCTAGCAATTCCTGAATGCTTACCAGAGAAATTGGACAGTATCCGAAAAAGCGGATAAATGAGAATTTAGGGTTGAGATCAAATCTTACCCAAAAGTTCTCATTACTTTTTCAGATACTTCCTGTTTATTTAAATACTTTAAACATATCTGAGTTTTTACCCAAAATCTCACCCTCAACACAGTTGCTTAGAGACTGCCCCAAATCTCAAGCGGTCAGCTTCATCAACAAGGCTACTAACTTCTCTTTCTTCATTCCTTCAAAATGCCTTTTTCGCTCTTTTTCGCTCAGGTTTTGAAGCTCCTTGGGAAATTCTTTCCCCATAATGTCCTTGGAACGATTTTCCAGAGTATCAAAAATTTCGATTTCCTCGATGGCAGTATTTAATATCTCTCTTCCTTTCAATTTAGCACTTTCAATGGGTTTGTAATTGGCGTCTGAATCTCGAAGTGTCCAGCTGCTGTAGTCTATTTTCAGATCTTCTATTTGATTCAAACGAATATCTTCCTTTCCAAACACTCGAGATAGTACCGCAATCGTACTGCTTTTCCATGCTTCCAGATCGAACGTTTCGTTATCAATCTTTGCGATCTGTTTTTTGAGGAGTTTGATATATTGGGATTTCATATATTGATTTTTTAGCAGTATGGCTTTAGCAATTATATAAAATTGATTATAAAATATGACATAAATAGATTGAATTATTTTTTGTTTGGATTAAGAAGAAAATACAAGCAGAAAATAAACAATTTATATGTGATATTTTGTGGTCAAAAAAGCACTAGTTACAAGGTGCCAGTTATAAACTCTTAAGTGTACTCAACTTATTCGTCCCCAATTAACAGCATTTTTGCTTAACGAGTCAATATGGGTTCTGATCATTTTATTTTCTGACTTTTGGAGCGTTGGATCATCTCTTAATAGATCCTGGGCAGAAATTCTGGCAATTTTTACTATTTCTCCGTCTTTAACTAAATCTGAAACCAGTAGATCCAGTGCTCCACTCTGGCGTGTCCCCATTAGATCACCTGGTCCGCGAAGTTTCAAGTCTTCCTCGGCTATAATGAAGCCATCTGTTGTGTTTACCATTGTTTTAATTCTTGTTCTCGCTTCTGCACTTAGCTTTAGACCAGTCATTAAAATGCAATAAGATTGCTCTGCGCCTCTTCCCACCCTGCCCCTCAACTGGTGCAGTTGAGAAAGCCCAAAACGCTCTGCATTTTCAATGACCATGATGGATGCATTTGGCACATTTACTCCGACCTCAATCACAGTGGTGGCCACCATGATTTTTGTTCCCCCTTTGACAAATCGCTGCATCTCCCATTCCTTGTCTTCAGCCTTCATTCTTCCATGCAACACTGAAATGTGGTAATTTGAGAAGTGCCGAGTAATGGATTCATATCCATCCATTAAGTCCTTGTAGTCCAATGTTGCCGATTCCTCAATAAGCGGATAGACGATGTATGCCTGCCTCCCCTTCTCAATTTCTTTTTCCACAAAGCCAAACATTTCTAATCGTTTACTGTCCCGAAAGTGTCTTGTCTTTACGGACTTTCTTCCAGGAGGAAGTTCATCAATGACGGAAACATCCAAATCTCCATAGACTGTCATTGCGAGTGTTCGGGGAATTGGAGTGGCCGTCATTACCAATACATGCGGGTACAGCTCTTTTGTTTTTGTCCAGAGTTTGGCTCGCTGTGCTACCCCAAAGCGATGTTGCTCGTCAATTACAGCTAATCCAAGGTTTTTGAATTTTACTTTGTCCTCCAAGAGCGCATGAGTTCCAACTAGGATGGCAATAACACCAGACGACAATCCTTCATAGACGAGTTTTCTTTCTGATTTCGGAGTAGAGCCCGTTAATCTGGCAATATGAAGTCCCATTTGTTTGGCTTGTTCTTTCAGACCTTTAAAATGCTGCTCAGCCAAAATTTCCGTTGGTGCCATAAATGCACATTGATAACCACTTCCAATTGCTAATAGCATAGATAACAACGCTACCATTGTCTTCCCACTTCCTACATCTCCCTGTATCAGCCTGTTCATCTGTTGACCAGAACGAATGTCTGCGTAGATTTCTTTTATTACTTTTTTTTGTGCATTTGTCAATTCAAATGGCAGGTGCTTTTCATAATATTTTTTAAGGAGATCACTTTTGTTAAGTAGTGCTCCTCGATACTTTTCTGTCCTCGCAATTTTAAGTTTTATCAATCGAAGCTGAATAAAAAATAACTCCTCAAATTTGAGGCGATTTTTAGCTTGAAGAAGCTGCTGGGCATTCATGGGAAAATGAATGGATACAAGGGCGGTTTTCTTATCAATGAGGTTAAATTGTTTAAGGAGATTGCTAGGGAGTGTTTCGTGAATTTGATGGATAGTTTCAACGAGGAGTGCCTGCATCACCTTGGAAAAGAACTTGCTTTCCAGTCCTTTTTTCTTCAGTTTTTCTGTGGTGTGATAAATGGGTTGAAGATATCCACCTTTTGTGTTTTTTTCGGTTTGGATTTCAATTTCAGGATGCGCAATGCTGAGTTTGCTTCCATATTTGGTGGCTTTCCCAAAAACCACGTAGCTAACACCGATAGACAAACTTTTCTTGATCCACTGGATTCCTTTGAACCACACAATTTCAATGGTGCCAGTATGATCGGAAAAACGTCCAACTAACCGGGGTTTTCTTCCTCCCTCAATAGTGGCAAAGGATTTGAATTCCCCCGTGATTTGAATATAAGGAAGGTCAGGTTGAAGTTCACTAATCTTATAAAACGTACTTCGGTCTTCATACCGGAATGGGTAGTGTTGGAGGAGGTCCCCAAAGTTGAAAATTTGCAACTCTTTATTGAGCAACTCGGCGCGTGGCGGACCTACACCTGGTAGAAATTCAATGGGCTGTTCGAAGAATCCCTGCATGAAACGAAATTACTCCCTCCACTCCAAAGTCGTCAAAAGTTGGATAATGTCTTTTTTCAAATAGTCTATTACAGGAGCCAGCGAATCATTTTTTGTCGCTGTTTTAAAGTAGAGTGCTCCTCGTAAAAAATGATCGGTGCTATCTGAAACATGAAACTGAACTTGTGTGGGGACTTCTCCTTCTAACTCTGTAAAAGAGGCGAATAGCCCATTGGGCAATTCGAGGATACTTTCGTCAATTGCGTAGGCTTTGACGTTGTGCTGTGAAGTCAACCGATAAGAATCACTCAAGTATTCCTGAATGATCGAATCATCAACTGATTTGTAAGTAATCTGGATGTTGGCTTCCATGTAAGGGTAATAAAGATTGATCCAGTACGGCTCTGTAATCCAGCTACTGTCCTTAAGAAGTCTTGCATGTCTTGAATATTCGAAACTATAAGGAAAACTGTCAGGCAAGGTAAGATATTCTGACCTAGGCAGGATAATTCTATTGTATCCTTTTGGCTTTGGAAGGTACTCTGAGCTACAGGAGAAAATAAATAGTAAAAGAATGGCAAGATACCTCATAAGCTTTTGACTTCAGAAACGTTTTGATTTTCTGAACGGATATGAACTTTCACACGTTTTATTCTGCGCATATCTACAGCTACTATCGTAAACAGGAAATTTCTAAATTTTATAGTTTCGCCCGCATGAAGCAGAGTCGAACTGATCTCAAGAAGAAGACCTCCTAACGACTCACTTTCACCCTTGACCTCATCAAAAACAGATCCTTCTACTTCGATAATTTTGCAGAAATCGTTGAGAGAGGTTTTACCTTCAAAGATGAACGTTTGATTGTCAACTTTCTGATAGACGATTTCATTTTCATCGTCAAATTCATCATTGATTTCACCAACAATTTCTTCAATGACATCCTCCATTGTTATGAGACCTGAGGTCCCTCCATATTCATCCACTACGATGGCAACATGCACTTGTTTTTCCTGAAAATCTTTAAATAGGTCATCTATTTTTTTACTTTCTGGCACGAAGAATGCCTCTCGTAACAGGGAGGTCCACCCAAATACGTCTTCTTTATCAAGACAGGGAAGCAGGTCTTTTATGTATAGGATCCCCTCAATTTTGTCAATGGTCTCATTAAAAACGGGAATTCTTGAGTACCTAGCTTTATTTACTTGAGTCACCAAGTCATGAAACCCCGTCTCCCTATCGATGGCTGTAATATCTATACGCGACCGCATCACCTGCTTTACAGATAGGGTGCCAAAATTGACGATCCCTTTCAAAATCCCCTTTTCTTCCTCAGAAACCGCTTCTTTTTCTACCGAAATTTCTAACGCTTGGTTAATTTCCTCCACTGAGAGATTGTAACCTTTTCGATGCATTCTTTTTTCAATCAACCCCGTGACAGTCATTAAAAACCATGACAAGGGTCGAAAGGCTTTGTCTGCGATGGTAAGCAAACCAGATGTCCTTTTTGCAAATCCCAATCCATTATGATTAGCATAAACTTTTGGAATGATCTCTCCAAAGAAGATAATAAGGGTGGTAATAGAAATGGTAAGAATAGCTATTGTAAGACCCCCTCGTCCTTCTGAACCCAAGACTTTCCAGGCAACAAAAGTTGATATGGTGACAATAAAGATATTTATAAGGTTGTTCGCAATTAGTATAGTAGCAAGCAACCTCTTTGGACGGGAAAGCAGACGACTGATTCTCCTTTCCTTCTTGTCGTCCGATGTTGTACACTTAAATATCTGATGATGAGACAGGGAAAAAAAGGCAACTTCAGATCCCGAGATGAGACCTGAAAGGACGAGAAAAATCAGGAGAACAAAACCATTAACGAGAAAAAAAGAAAATGGCAGATCCATTAATATGCTTAATAAAACCGTGGGGGAAGGATCGTCAGATGTTTCCAAGTAGAATTAGTTTCTTTTTAAAAAGGAAGGTCATCGGAAGCATCCTCTGCTGGGGCAGGAGTGTTTGATGATAGATCGGGTTGCTGTTGGAGTGTGTTTTCCTGGGTAATCATGTTGCCACCAAGGTTATCCCCACCTCCAAGCATAGTCATCCTGTCACTCACAATGTCCGTTGTATATCTTGTTACGCCGTCTTTTTCCCAAGACCGTGTTCTAAGTTTTCCTTCCGTGTAAATCATATCTCCTTTTTTTAAATATTTTTCAGCCACTTCAGCTAGACCTCTCCAAAAAACTACGTTATGCCATTCGGTTTGTTCTCTTTTTTCTCCAGTAACCCTGTCTTTGTAGGTCTCCGAAGTTGCCATTGAAAAGTTGGCAACTGTCATACCATTTTCCAGATGCCTCACTTCGGGGTCCTTACCAAGGCGACCAACCAAGATTACTTTATTTACTCCAGACATAATTCTTTTATTTATTGTTTTATCCCTATTTGACTCAGGTATTTTACTATTAGTTTAGACTTGGGCAAATTTAGTATTTCCCTAACTGAAAATTGCTCAGATAGCAGGTTCTTGCTTACCTCCTGCATTCTGTATGGTTGGATGTTGATTTTATAAAACGTTGCCTGAATCCGTTGATGGCTTAAAATATGAACAATAGGATGGCTTATTTGCTCAACAACAAATTCCGATCGTAATTGTTCCTTTATTTTTTGTAAAATGTATTCTTGTCCGTCTCCGTTTTCAATAACGGGAAAATCGAAAAGATGAGCCCATACATCATTATTTCCCCTTTTTTTTAACAAAAAATTTACCCCATCATGAATAACTAAATAATGAAGAAACCTGTTGCGCACTTTTGATTTCTTAGACTTCAAGGGAAGCTGGGTCACCAAATTTTCCCGATACGCCTCACATTCAGGCAGAAAGTCACATTCATCGCATTTTGCGGTCGGGGTACAGACAGTGGATCCATGCTCCATCATCGCTTGATTAAATGTTCCTGGGTCTTCTTTGGAGATGAGCTCGGAGAGTTTTTTTTCAAAAATTTTTCTGGTTTTTGTTAATACAATATCCTCATGAATTCCGCAGTAACGAGAGGCAAATCGAAAGACGTTTCCATCTACGACCGGTCGCGGCTCATTAAAACAAATAGAAGAGATAGCGGCCGCAGTATACGGACCAACACCTTTTAGCTTGATAAGCTGATTGTACGTTTCTGGAAAATATCCATTCAATTCTTGTGAAATAAACTTAGCGGTTGCGTGCAGGTTTCTGGCTCGGGAATAATATCCAAGCCCCTGC
Source organism: Ekhidna sp. (assembly GCA_965261215.1). Lineage (GTDB taxonomy): Bacteria > Bacteroidota > Bacteroidia > Cytophagales > Cyclobacteriaceae > Ekhidna. Next base: position 2,954,322 of record CBDHDT010000193.1, on the reverse strand, counting down.
CATAACCTGAGAACGGCTTCTTCAGGGGAAAGAGCCAACTCTTGGACCGTAGGAAATGTTTCAACAAATTTTTCATAGTAAGGTAGTCCTTGGTCAATACGAGTCTGTTGAAGTATTATCTCAGATAACCAGACCTTGTACGGGTCTTTTGTCTTTCGCCAGGGCAAATCTCTCTTTCTATCTGTAAACCAATGGATTAACTTTTCGGAAAATGTCTGTGTTTCGATCATTTAAAGTTGTTTTTCTTTTTTTATGTGGTGGTACAAAATTAACTTTGGAGCCTTAATTAAAAATTGCCTACCAAAAAACCAGATAGTTATGACAAAGGCCGATGTAATAAATGAAATTGCTGCTAAGACTGGAATTGATAAAGCAGATGTTCAACTCTCTTTGGAAACATTCTTTGTGGTTGTAAAAGAGAATATGGCAAAGAGTAAAAATGCCGGCATTTATTTGAGAGGGTTTGGAAGTTTTATAAATAAAAAGCGAGGAAAAAAGATTGCAAGAAATATTTCGAAAAATACTGCTATTGTAATAGACGAACACTACGCTCCGTCATTTAAGCCATCAAAGCTCTTTGTTGAAAAAATCAAAAGCTCTTTGTTGAAAAAATCAGGCACGGTAGACATTTGAAATACGTGCAAAAATCGCAACTCTTTTTATCCTCGGGAGCAATAGTGCTTATCGTGGTTTTATGCCAGTTGCCGAGGGTAGTGGTAGAAAATGATCAGCTACAAGAAGTAACAGACGCTAACTCTCACAGTTTCGAAATTCCATTTGACGTTCGGGCAAGGATGTCAGAGTTAAGAAGATTGATGATGGAAGAAGAAAATGTGGATAAAAAAGCTAACTTCGCGTACCTTTTGGCAAGCTATTACTTGGACTACGGAGCTTTGGATAGTGCAGTACGTTTGGGAGAAAAGATGGAGGAGGTGCTAAAGGAGTCTTCTGAGAAAGTGGCAGATATTTATTTCAAGGCTTTTGAAAGATCGCAGGCTTTGGAAGAGTCTAGAAAATATGCCGTAAGAGCGCAGGAAATTTTAAGTGCATTGCTGGCTAAAGAGCCAGCGAATCTTGTGTTGAAAAATAAATTGGCAATGACACTGATGTCGGGTGAAAATCCAATGGCAGGGATCGCTGTTTTGAGGGAAATATTGGAAGAAGATGAGAATAACAGACAAGCGATTTTGAATTTGGGTTTGCTGTCAATCCAAAGTGGTCAGTTTGATAAGGCTGGAGAACATTTTGATAAACTTGTATCACTGGATGTTTCCGATCATGAAGCTAGGCTTTACTTGGCGGTATCTATGATTGAGACAAACAAACAATTACGGGCACGTCCGTTGTTGGAAGAAATAATAAACTCAAAAGACTCCATTCCAGCTATCAAAATGATGGCCATGGAGTATCTGAATGAGTTGTAAACATTGTAGAAAATTTAAACAAACAGAAAATTATGCCGTGTGGTAAGAAAAGAAAGAGACATAAAATCTCTACTCACAAGAGAAAGAAAAGACTAAGAAAGAACAGACATAAAAAGAAATAAGGACATTTGCTATGAGTAATGAATTGATCATTGCCTCAACTCACGAAGAATGTCGGATTGCTTTACTTAAAGATAGAAGGCTGGTAGAGTTCCACCAAGATGGTGGTGGACGTTCATTTAATGTAGGAGATATTTATCTTGGATCCGTAAAGAAAGTAGTTCAGGGATTGAATGCCGCTTTCGTTGACTTGGGATATGAAAAAGATGCTTTCCTGCATTATTTGGATTTGGGACCTCAGGTTCAATCCTTAAATAAGTTTACAAAGCTCACTCAATCCAAGAAACTGAACAGCGGTAAGCTTGGAGGGTTTAAAGTAGAGCAGGATATAAACAAGCTTGGCAAGATAAATCATGTCCTTACAAAAGGGCAGAAAATTCTTGTTCAGGTAGCAAAAGAGCCAATATCTACAAAAGGTCCACGACTTTCATGTGAGTTGTCATTGGCAGGGAGATATCTGATTATGGTGCCATTTTCTAATGCGGTAAGTATTTCGAAAAAAATCTCAGATTCTGCTGAACGTAAAAGGCTTAGTCGATTAATAAACTCCATAAAACCAGAAGGCTTTGGCATAATAATCCGTACTGTAGCCCAAGGGAAAGAAGTCAAAGAGCTGGCTACCGATCTCGGAAATCTTACGGAAAAATGGGAAAATGGGACGAAGGCACTAAAAAGTGCTAAGCCTAAGGATAAAATAATTGGCGAGATGAACCGTGCCAACTCAATTCTTAGGGATGTCCTGAATGAAAGTTTTGATAGCATACTGGTTGACGATAAAGATTTATTCCAAGAGATAAAAACCTTTATTAAAGGCATAGCCCCAGATAAAGAGAAGATCGTACGACAATACACAGGTAAGGTCAAGATTTTTGAAGCATTAAGAGTTGAGAAACAACTGAAAACATCATTTGGTCAGTCCGTAAGCATGCGAAATGGTGGCTACCTGATTATTGAACATACGGAAGCACTTCATGTTATCGATGTAAATAGTGGTAACAAATCGAATAAAGAAGACAATCAGGAAGACACGGCACTTAAGGTAAATTTGGAAGCTGCTTCTGAAGTGGCACGTCAACTTCGATTGAGAGATATGGGAGGAATCATCGTTATCGATTTTATTGATATGCGGAGAGCTGAGAATAAAAAGCAACTCTATGCTACCATGAAGGAAGAGATGAAAGGTGACAGGTCTAAGCATACGATCCTCCCTCTTTCTAAGTTTGGTCTAATGGAAATTACTCGTCAAAGAGTAAGACCTGAAGTGTCAATCGCAACTCGTGAAACATGTCCCTCATGTAATGGAACTGGAAAAATCTCCGCTTCTATTCAAATAGCGGATCAAATCGAGACTACCTTGAAATATATCGTAGAGTCTCAGAATGAGAAAAAGATTACCATTTCAATGCACCCGTATCTTTTTGCATTCTTCACTGCTGGAATTTTTTCAAAAAGAGTTAAATGGCTGGTCAAATACTTTCGCTGGATTAATCTCATAGAGGATAGTTCTTTAGCACTCTCTGAATTCGAAATTTTGAACTCTCAAGGAGAGACCATTCAGATTTAGAGGAAGAATTCATTGAGATTATCACCTAAAATGCAAACCTTTGGGTGACCGAAAAGATGAAAAGGCTCTTAATTATATCGATTGTAATCATATCAGTCTGTTTTGAAGCAGAAGCTCAACTGATCGAAGATTCTCAATCTCGATTGAAAACAGCAAAAACCAAACGCAAAGGATTTTTATTTTTTAGAAAAAAAAGTAAAATAAAAACGAGTAAAGGAGCGAATCAGCAAAAAGTTGTTGGAGGAACTACGCCTAGGTATTCTCAAGGAGGGATTACGTTCAAAAATAAGAGAATGACTCCTCGTTTTTCTTCAGGGTCTCCATTTAGAGGGCGGGATTACAAAGTGGCACCTCGTTTTTCTTCAGGCAATTCATTTCGGAGGTCACAGTATAAAGTAATTCCACGCTATTCTTCGGGCAATCCATTTCGGGGAGCCAAACACAAGGTGACACCACGTTATTCACAAGGGTCCCCATTTAGGAACATGGACCACAAGGTGAAACTCAGATATTCCGTAGGCAACCCGTTCTGGGGAGCAAAACATAAAGTGACACCACGTTATTCACAAGGGTCCCCATTTAGGAACATGGACCACAAGGTGAGACCCAGATATTCTGTAGGCAACCCGTTCTGGGGAGCCAAACACAAAGTGACACCACGTTATTCACAAGGGTCCCCATTTAGGAACATGGACCACAAGGTGAGACCCAGATATTCTGTAGGCAACCCGTTCTGGGGAGCCAAACACAAAGTGACACCACGTTATTCACAAGGGTCCCCATTTAGGAACATGGACCACAAGGTGAGACCCAGATATTCTATAGGCAACCCGTTCTGGGGAGCCAAACACAAAGTGACACCACGTTATTCACAAGGGTCCCCATTTAGGAACATGGACCACAAGGTGAGACCCAGATATTCTGATTACAAGCTTCGTTTTTTGGCTGACCGCAGACTTAAGAAACAATTGAAATATTACAATGAATCCTCCAACTACAAAGGAGATTGGAAGATTTCAAAAAGAGGAAGCGGGGATCTACATCCAAGCAGTAATTATTGGGTAGCTAGGCGTTTTTCGAATCCAAAAGTTCGTGAGATGTTTAGAAAATGGAATATTTTGTGGGTTAGAATAAATGGTAACAAGGAAGAGCCAGATGGTGTTAGGGCAACGGTAAGGACCCCGAAATTTGATAAAAAAGAAAAGGACCTTTGGAATAACTAGAGATGAATTGGAATCAATTAAATGACTTAGATCAGTTAAAAAAAATCAACGAGCTTTCTAAAGAAAAGCCCGTTTTGCTTTTTAAGCATAGCACCAAATGTTCAATCTGTACCATGGTTTTGAATCGGCTGGAAAGAAAATGGAGCGGGTCAACTATCGAACCCTACTTTTTGGATTTAATAAGCTACGGGGAGATCTCAAATCAGGTTGCTCAAGTGTATCAGGTCGTGCATCAATCCCCACAAGCCATCCTTGTAGTGGATGGAAAAGCAATTTACGATGCATCTCACATGGATATTGATTTTGACGTGCTAAATTCAATAGTTGCAGACAAAAAGGTGCATGGGAGCTGAGTACCTAAGGACAATGAGGAAAATATTCATGCTTACCGTTTGCCTTATGCCCTTGCTAGGAATTGCTCAGCTTTTTGAAGGCGAAGAATATGAATATAATTCGGAAATTATCTGGGGGATTAATAAAAACACAAATGGGGGTTTGATAGGAGGATTGATGGCTCGCTATAGCCGAACGAAAGGAGAAGATGTGTTTGAAACATTTGGGTTGGAACTTTCTAATGTTAAGCATCCAAGTGAAGGCAGGTATGTAGGCACACAAGGTCAAACATTTATTTATGGCAAATCAAACTACCTGTATGCTATTCGACTTCAATATGGCAGAGAGAAGTTGCTGTTTCGGAAAGCCCCCCAACAGGGAGTACAGATAAATATTGGAGTTGCTACTGGTCCTACCATTGGACTGGAGAGTCCTTATTACATCCTTGAATCAGACGACTCATACACGAGATTTGACCCTGTCAGTCATCCTTCACCAGAATCAATTGTGGGTCCCGGAAAAATATTTCAGGGTCTAGGAGAAGCAAAGGCTGTTGCTGGTCTTAGCTTGAAAAGCTCGGCATCTTTTGAATTTGGAACATTTAGGAGTAATGTTGCGGGCGTAGAAGTAGGGATCATGACCGAAATGTACACTAGGAAAATTGTTTTAGTCCCAACGCAATCGAACAAATCAACTTTCACCTCTGTTTTTTTCACGTTATTCTGGGGAACCAGAAAGTAGTAACGTTGCGGACCTGATTAGGTTTGTAACCCCTAACGATTCATTTAAACATGATTGATTTACCAGTAGTTGATAATCCAGAGAAAAAAAAGAAGCCCAACTGGTTGCGTGTTAAGTTGCCTATTGGGGAGAACTATGCTAGGGTTAGAAAGCTGGTAGATGAGCATAAACTTCATACGATTTGTGAAAGTGGTAATTGTCCAAATATGGGAGAATGCTGGGGAGAAGGAACCGCGACTTTCATGATTTTAGGAAATGTATGTACAAGAAGTTGCACGTTTTGTGCTGTAGCAACGGGTCGCCCGCCCGAATATGATATCGAAGAGCCAAAAAGAGTGGCAGAAGCTATACGTGTGATGGGCGTGAAACATGCCGTGATTACTTCTGTAAATAGAGATGAACTGAAAGATAGAGGCGCAGAAATCTGGTATCAAACAGTGATTGAAACAAAAAAAGAATCTCCTGAAACTACCATAGAAACATTAATACCTGATGTGAAGGGAAATTGGGAGGCACTGTACCGAATGATAAACGGTGGGCAAGAAGTGGTTTCTCACAATATGGAGACAGTGGAAAGCCTGTACAGAAGGGTTCGCCCACAGGCCCAGTATGCGAGAAGTCTGGAACAAACCAAATTGACCAAAAAAGCAGGAAAAAGAACAAAATCGGGAATTATGCTGGGACTGGGGGAGACAGATGAGGAGGTTTATAAAGCCATTGATGACCTTGTTGAAAACGGATTGGATATTTTGACATTGGGACAGTATTTACAGCCTACCAAAAGGCATATAGAAGTTGCAGAATTTGTTCATCCCGATCAATTTGATCACTTTAGAGAGGAAGGTCTTAGGAGAGGATTGAAATACGTGGAATCAGGACCTTTGGTACGTTCATCGTATCATGCGGAGCGCCACGTAAATGTCCCCATTTAATGGTAGTCGCTAAGCAACTGGGGTAGTGAGGATGGGGGTAAAAACGCAGACCACAAGACCGTTGCGATAGAGAAGTGTTTATTATCAGTACTATCACGCTGATTTACTTGTAGAATTTTTCTAGGGTCATGACAACTTAAGCGGTTCTTTACTGAACATTTCAGGCAACACATTGTAAAGATTTTGCTTGCGATTATTGAATCTAAATTCACATCCTTTAAGGTGAAACAAAACATATTAAGACCGTTGCAACAGAAGATTGTTTGTTATCAGCACTATCAAGCTGGTGTATTTGTAGAATTTTTCTATCTTAGTATCATGAATAAACAACATAAGACCGTTGAAATAGCGGGGTGTTTATTATCATTACTATCAAGCAGATTTATTTTTTGGATTTTAGTGCCATGGAGAAACAACATGTCCTCACCCCAGCCGATAGCATTTGTGATGTTCGAAGCGGGAAGATAAAAAAGACTTTTTTCAGTCAGATGAATGCTCTTTTAGACTGGTCTAGCCTTAATACAGTGCTAGATCAATACTACACAAAAGGAAAAAGGGGGACAGGTAAACCTGCCTATGATGGACTGCTACTGTTTAAAGTATGTCTGCTTCAGACGAGGCATGGGTTAAGTGATTATGAAGTAGATGACCGGATTAATAATAGCCTATCATTTAGTTATTTCTGTGGGCTATGCAACCTACACCCCAGCCATGCCTTGCAATGCAACCGAACTGGTGCATTTTAGAAACAGAATCGGTGTCGCAGGTTTTGAACTCATTTTTAAGATGAGCGTGATGTTGCACGGCAAAAAAGCCAATGAAAACACTGTTTTGATTGACACTGCCGTGCAGGAAAAAAACATCACCTATCCCACGGATTCCAAACTAGCCATCAAAATTATCAACCGTCTCAACAAACTGGCGAAACAGCATGGCATCAAACAACGCAGAACCTTTGTAAAAGAAGTTAAAAACTGTCGCTTACGCATTCGCCACTTCCGCCATGTTAAAAAGCGTGCATCCGCTAAAATGGCATTAAAACGATTGCGAACTATTGCTCATATTCTAATCCGAGAACTACAAAGAAAACTACCCCAACACTGCCTGTTTGAAACCTGCCAAGCAGATTTCTTGTTTTATCAGTGGCTTCTTATCAAGAGATAGGGGCACAACAACCCAAAGACAAAAACAAAATTTATTCCCTACACGAACCCCATGCTTATGCGATTGGCAAAGGCAAAGACCACAAACGCTATGAATACGGCAACAAAGTATCCATCGTCTCGGCCAAAGACAGTAACATCATTGTCGGCGTTGTCAGCCATAAGAAAAACCAGCATGATGCAAATAACACTACCCGATGCAATAAAACAAGGCCAATAGCAACAGAACAAAACCCATCAAACAAGCGGTCTGCGACAGAGGCTATTGTGGGGTTAAACAAGTGGGCGATACGGACATCATCCTGCCCAGCAAAGCCCTGAAAAAAGACAATCGTTATCAAAGAGACAAGAAACGCAAATTGTGTAAGCGACGGGCTACCATAGAACCCATTATTGGGCATTTGAAATCCGATTTTAGGTTATCCAGAAATAGGCTTAAAGGACAAATTGGCGATGAAATCAATGTACTCATGGTTGCTTGTGCCTGGAATTTGAGAAAGTGGCTGGGTTTTTGTCACGTCTGCTATTTATGGCTTGAATTCAGCCTTAAAAAAGTGTGTTTTGTCCATTTTTTGGTAAAAAACCTTTAACCCATTTGATTCAAGGTTGATTCAGGTTCGCTGAGCGGTCGCTTGAAACAGATTTTTACTTGTTAGGTCGGTTTTTAAGGGCTGACTATGTACTTATCTGTAGAAAGCAAAACGGTGTATGGAAAATGCGCTTGGATCTTTGGAGGCGTATTAAAACATGGGCATTCTATTTTGTCAAACCAAAAGAGAATGCTACCTTTGCGCTTCGTATCGCGGGGTGGAGCAGTTGGTAGCTCGTCGGGCTCATAACCCGAAGGTCACAGGTTCGAGTCCTGTCCCCGCTACCAAACAAACTCTCTGATTTTCAGAGAGTTTTATTTTTTTAAGACTTTTCTGCATGAGAGAAAAATTTGAATGGGGACAACAATTTGATGTTTTGGACGTGACCTCAAGTGTCAGGCTATCCGCTCCAAGTCCTCGCTACGCTGTGGGCTTTCCACTTCTATCCCTAACGCTTTGGACTGCGTATATTTTCTTTCCCTCCCTTTGGTGCAAATTAATCAGCCCAAGAACCTGTCAAAGGTAGTATCAAAAAATCTCCATAGTGTCGCACAGATCCTCGGATAGCATTTTTTTTCACAACCTTACTACATGTTATTTTTAACTAAACTTACATGTAGCTGTATGTAAAGACCGTTGCAAAACGTAGCAATGAGTTTGTTGATTTTTGAAGTGAGATTTTTGATCTCTCTTCCTGATTTTTTGATCTCCAATAGGTCTGAACAGTCCTATTTCTTGCTGTTCTGCCTCATTTTTTGTTGTCTTTTACAGAATTGGACATAAGTATCCTAGGACTTCGATATAAATGGTAACACATCGCCTCCATCAGATTTTGGGTATGCACTTTTTCTATCCCGCCACAGCGTGCGACTGCTCCTCCAAAGCACCTGCGAATACTCCCAAATGTACGCTCTACTTTTATAGCTGGTTCGACCTATTATACCAATTTGATTATAAAATATTACATAACTAAATTGAATTATCTTTTGTTTGAATGAGGCAAAAAATATAAGCATAGCCATCGCTACGGTGCTAGTTTTTAACCACTTTCCTTGTCATAAGACCGTGTGTTGTTTGTATCTTTAACAGATAAATTCCTTTAGCTAAAAACGGAAATACCACAGCGTTATCTCCCTTGGTTAAGGTCCCTTTAGTAAGAAATTCCCCTGAGCTTCCGAACAAGCGGTACACGCCCTCGCTGGCAACGGTAATTGTCACGCTATCTCCATCTTTTAGTGGATTAGGGGAGACGGAAACGCCTATGTTTTTCACACCAGCAGTTCCTGTGGTAACCTCCTCAGCCTGCACGGAGACTGAGAACGTCTGTTCAGCAGTTTGACCCGCTATGTCGGTGGCAGTGACGGTGATGGTTGCTGTGCCTGCGGCTACGGGAGTTACGGTAACTACACTATCCATCACTGTAACCGTTGCGATGGCGGTATTACTAGATACTACAGAAAACGTCAACGTGTCGTTTGGGTCGCTAAAGTTAGTCGCCACATTAACAGTTTGAGGACTATCATTTACCATGAGGTCAGTCATGTTGTCCATCGTGCCTGTGGCTGTTGGGGCAGGGTTGGTAACGGAGACTGAGAACGTTTGTTCAGCAGTTTGACCCGCTATGTCGGTGGCAGTGACGGTGATGCTTGCTGTGCCTACGGCTACGGGTGTTACGGTAACTACGCTATCCATCACTGTAACGGTTGCGATGGCGGTATTATCGGACGTTGCAGTAAAGGTCAACGTGTCTAAGTCGCTAAAGTTACTAGCCACATTAACAGTTTGAGTGTTACCATTTGCCACGAGGTCAGTCATGTTGTCCATCGTGCCTACGGTCGTTGGGGCAGGGTTGGTAACGGAGACTGAGAACGTCTGTTCAGCAGTTTGACTCGCTCTATCGGTGGCAGTGACGGTGATGATTGCTGTACCTACGGCTAATGGCGTAACCGTAACTTCACTATCATTAGCAACCCCAACGGTTGCGATGTCAGTATCATTAGACATTGCGGAAAAGGTCAAATCGTCGGTGTCGCTAAATTTATCCGCCACATCTACAGTTTGCGTGTTACCATTTGCCACGAGGTTAGTAATATTATCAATCGTACCTACGGCTGTTGGAATTGCATTCAGCGTGACTCCATCGGGCAGGGTTATAGTTGCTGTTGCTGGGACATCGGCAAACAGGCGTGCGGGGAGCGAAGCAGGCAATGGGTTGCTCGATAAATTGAGGGTTGTCAAACTGGTTAAGCCCGCGAAAAGTCCAGTAGGTAAGGTGGATAATTGATTCCTATCTAATCTGAGTGTTTCTAATGCTGATAGCCCAGAGAAAATATCAGCGGGTAGGGTGGTAATCTCGTTGTTGGATAAACTGAGAGACGTTAGCCCTGTTAAGCCAGCAAAATCGCCACTCTTTAGGTTGCTACCTATTAGAGAGCTACCTCCAACAAAAGATAATTCGGTAACTCCTGCCAAGTCTGCTGTAGTAATGTCTGCACAATTGGTTTTGCCACTCATTTTGGAGATGATCACATTCTTAACTACTGCGGTGCGTGAACAAAGGTCTGTTTCGGCTGGGATAACGCTTACCATAAAGGGTTGTTCAGCGGATTGCCCTGCTGTATCGGTGGCAGTTATAGTGATTGTTGTAGTTCCTGCGGCTAATGGCGTAACCGTAATTTCACTATCATTAGCAACCCCAACGCTTGCGATGTTAGGATTACTAGACGTTGCGGAAAAGGTCAAATCGTCTGTGTCGCTGAATTTATCCGCCACATCCACAACACGAGGACTACCCATTGCTACAAGGTCAGTAATATTATCAATCGTGCCTACGGTTGTTGGCACTGCGGCGTTAATCGTAGTTCCCGTAGGAAGTGTTATTGCGTTTCGTGGGACATCGGCAAACAGGCTTGCAGGAAGTGAAGCAGGCAGTGGGTTGTTTGATAAACGAAGGTCTGTTAAGGAAGTTAAGCCCGAGAAAATACCAGTAGGCAAGGTGGATAATTGATTGTTATTTAACCTTAGTGAAGTTAAGGCAGATAGCCCAGAGAAAATATCAGCGGGTAGGGTGGTAATCTCGTTGAAATCTAAATCGAGCCTTGTTAGTCCTGTTAAGCCGGCAAAATCGCCACTCTTTAGGTTACTACCTGCTACAGAAAGTTGCGGAGTATTAGAACTCGCAGTTGCAAATAAGATTCTAGTAACTCCTGCCAACTCTGCTGTAGTAATGTCTGCACAATTGGTTTTGCCACTCACTTCGGAGATGATTAAATTCTTAACTGCTTCGGTGCGTGAACAGAGGTCTGTTGGGTTAGTCTCTTGAGCATTCACTGGCAGAGAAAAAGCCAGACTTAAAATAAGGAGAAGTAGGGTTTTGTAATTATAAAGACTGGTTAACCCCTGCCATAATGTCGGGGGGGGGGGGGGGGGGGGGGGGTAGGATTATTATGCGACTTTTTGTCAGTCATAAGTGTTGTTTTGGGTGGTTGGGTAATGGTTTTCATTGGTCTTTTAAGGTTAAATAATGCTACAAAGGTATAAAATTATTGCCAACTACTATCAAATGGATCACAAAATCCACATATAACTTGTTTGAAATAGGCATTTAATAAATAAAAGATTAGTCTATTGAAACAGTTTCATTTTCTTGATTAAACGATTGATTCACAGTAATTTAGTAGGACTATTACAGTTAGAGTAGAAATCTAATTATGGAGAAAAAGTATGAAAGCCTAACCCTTTTTGAGTTTCAGAAGAAATTTCCTGATAACGACAGTTGTCAAAACTTCCTAGCCGAAATGAAATGACCCAATGGATTTAAATGTGAAAAGTGCCAAAACAACACGTATTGCAGAGGGAAATTATTCCATACCCAGCAATGCACAAAATGTAGATACCAAGCTACCCCCACAAGTGGCACTCTTTTCCACAAAGTAAAATTCCCAATGTTAAAAGCTTTTTATATCGTATACTATATGAGTACAAATAAACAAGGGATTGCATCAACAGAGCTAAGCAGAAAACTGGGGCTACGGCAAAAAACCTGTTGGCTGTTTCAACAAAAGGTAATGAAGGCAATGGGTAGCAGTGGGAAATACCCGCTAATGGGTAAAGTAGAAGTTGATGAGACTGTTGTAGGGCAACAGGAAGAAGGCGTTGTAGGACGCCAAAATAATCCAAAAAAGCAGGTTGTACTGGCTATTGAGAAGAAAGGGAAAGGAGTGAGCAGGATGTATGCCAGAGAGATTGACAATGCTGGATCCAAGCAATTGAAGCCCTTCTTCCAAGATCATGTATCAACTCAGGCTACCATCACAACTGATAGGTGGAGGAGCTACATCCCCCTGAAAGAAAAATACCCTTATTTAATTCAAATCGAGAGTGGGAAGAAAGGTAAGAATTTCCCGGAATTGCACAGAACAATTATGATGTTCAAGGCATGGCTTAGAGGTATCCACCATTCAGTCGATAACCTTCAAGCATATATCGACCAATATTGCTATCGGTTCAACCGGAGTCAAATGAAAGGGGAAATATTCGATAACCTGCTAACTAAAATGGTGGACCATCAACCATGCCCGTACAATTTTATTCGTATTTATTAAATGCCTACTTCAATAAATTCATCTATGTGAACAACACCTTTCATCGGATAATTCTTACTGGATTTCATCGCTTCTCTAAACCTTGTGAATAAATAAACGAGCGGTCTTTTCCGTAACATCAAAGCGAACTCCAGTATATCTTACAGATAAACTTTTAGTGGTCGTTGACATCTCCAAACAAGTTGATTTTTTAAAATGCTATTTTATTGAGTTACAAGTGGACGGGTTTAAGTAGTCAGCGGGACTCCTACAAATTTATTTTTCTGTTTTTTTTAACGGCTAGGCTTTAGGGTATCTCTATTAATCTGTCTTTTTCCGCGATTGCGGTGTCAATCCCGTACTCACATCCTCATGTGGGCTATATACCCTGCGGGTTTCCGTGCGGGACTTTCTTGCACTCACACAACAATTCTGGTTAATAGAGATATCCTTAAGTTTTCTGTCAGCCATTGTCAATTCTCAATTAGTTTAGAGGCATGGATTTAAAACTCTTTTTTGACCCAACTGAAGTGGATGTAGAAAATTCCGTATCATCTTTCCAATCTTCTATTTATATCAACCGTGATAAAATGCCAGATCATGAAGGACTGGATATAGCCTTGATTGGATTATGTGAGTATCGCGGAGCTGGGATAAAGGCAAATCCAGCATCAGCAGATGAGGTTCGAAAACAACTGTATACCTTGAAAAAGGGCTTTGGAGATTACGGAATTGTTGATTTGGGAAATTTTCGCAATGGTCCGAAACCAGAAGATACGTATTTGAGGTTAAAAGAGGTGTGTGCCTGTTTAATGGACAAGGGGCTCATTCCTTTACTGTTTGGAGGAAGTCACGATTTGGATATTGGTCAGTTTTATGCGTACGAGGAAAGTAACAAGATGATCTCTTTTTTAAATGTGGATCAATGTATTGATTTGGGAGAAGAAGGGTCATCAGATAAAACGCATCTGAATAAAATTTTTGGACATAGTCCCAATTACCTTTTTGACTATCGCCAATTAGCATACCAGAGTTATCTCGTAGACCAAAAGAACCTGCAACTCCTGGACAGCCTCTCTTTTGAAGCAGTACGTTTAGGTTCTCTGAAAGAAAATATTAAAGAAATAGAACCTGCAGTCAGAGATGCCGATATGCTATCTTTTGACCTCTCTGCACTACAGAAATTTTATGCTCCTGCAGCAACAGATGCCAAAGTGTATGGTTTGACTGGAGAGGAGGCCTGCCAGCTGTGCTGGTATGCAGGTCAAAATGAGAAACTTAGCTCGATAGGACTGTATAACTATGATTCCGATCATGATTCTGATGATAAAAAAACGGCTTTTGTCTTAAGCACCATGATTTGGTATTTCATTGAAGGGTACTACCACAGAAAAAGGGATAAGAACTTTATTTCTAATGATTATTTGAAATACGACGTTCACTTGGGTGGTGATCCCGAGACCATTCGATTCTACAAAAGCAAGAAATCTGAAAAATGGTGGATGGAAGTCCCCAACCCAGAGGGCAAGGGAATTTTTAATCGTAACAGAATGATTGCCTGCAACTACAAAGATTACGAACAAGCTCAATCAGGGAATATTCCCGATAGATGGCTCAATTTCCTTTATAAGTCATAGGACACAGTAGCATTACCACTCTGGCGTAATAGTACAGAGCATGCTAGAGGCATAAGGGCATCTCTATTCACTGCCTTTTGCCGTGATTGCGGTGTCAGTCTTGTACTCAAATCCTCGTGTATGCTATATACACCGCAGTTTTCCGTGCGGGACTTCCTTGCACTCACAAAAAAATCTAGTTAATAGTTAATAGATATGCTCATAAATAAATCCACTCGATAGTAATGATAGTAAACGATTTTCTACTGCAACGATCTCCATTTATATCAAAGTCCTAGGATAATTTATGTCCAATGCTGTAACCCAAAGTGAGAGATCAAAAATCTCGCAATTCAAAAGCAAACAGACTGAGAGCTTCCTTTTGCAACGGTCTTAGCCCTTTTTTGTTCATGCCTTCATTACATTTGGGGAAAAATCTTGGCTATGAAAAATTTCTTCCTCCAGGTTCTGGTGATCATCCTTTCATTCTCTTGTAAGCCGTCGTCTAATTCTGATGCCACTTTTGACAGCTCCGAGGAGGGAGGGGAGTACATTGAGTACAGTAATTCCCCTGCCGAAGGGTTTAACCAAGAGGGTTCGGACCTATTAGCCACACTACTTGCTGATAAGGTGATGAATGCGATGGGCGGACGCGAAGCCTGGGATGATACCCGCTACATTGCTTGGAACTTCTTGGGGCGGAGAACCCACGTGTGGGATAAACTAAAAGGGGATGTCAGAATTGAAGAAGCATCAAAAGACCTAACCATTCTGATGAATATCTATTCGCAGGAAGGCAGTGTGAGGCTAAAAGGTGAAGCGTTAACGAATACAGATTCCCTGAAAAAATACTTGGATTTAGGAAACGAGTACTGGACCAACGATGCATATTGGCTGGTCATGCCATATAAGCTAAAAGATTCTGGGGTGACTTTGACTTACGTGGGTGAAGACACTACCAAAACAGGAGCAAGAGCAGACGTTATCAGAATGACCTTTGAAGACGTGGGTGTTACGCCTGAAAATGTTTATGATGTATGGGTTGATGTAGACTCGAAACTTGTGACCCAGTGGGCTTATTACGTAACTATAGACCAAGAAGAACCTCGATTCGTAACCCCTTGGGAAGATTATAAAAAATATGGGAAGATTATGCTGTCAGGCAACAGGGGAGATTATGAACTATCGGACATACAAGTAATGACCGAAGTACCTACAGGGACTTTTAGTTCATTTGATGAAATCGTACCCTGATCTGCGTAGTTCATTTTGAAGTAATGTTTAAACCAAATGTTCCCCTTCATTCTGGGTTAGCATTACTGGATTGTCAATTAACTACCAATTTGAACATCACATTATCTGCTCCATCAGCAACCTACATTTAACACCAATTTGATTATATAATCAAATTGAATTATTTTTTTGTTTGAATTAGGCAAAAAATATAAGCATTGCCATAGTCATCGCTACGGTGCTAGTTTTTAACCACTTTCCTTGTCATACGACCGTGTGTTGTTTGTATCTTTAACAGGTACATTCCTTTAGTTAAAAATGGAAGTGCCACAGCGTTATCTCCTTTTGTTAACGTTCCCTTGGTAAGCACGTTACCTGAGATTCCGAACAAGCGGTACACCCCCTCGCTGGCAACGGTAATTGTTACCCTATCTCCATCTTTTAGTGGATTAGGGGAGACGGAAACGTCCATTTCCTCCACGCCAGCAGTTCCTGTCGTAACCTCATCAGCCTGCACGGTGACTGTGAACGTTTGTTCAGCAGTTTGCCCCGCTGTATCGGTGGCAGTGACGGTGATGGTTGCTGTTCCTACGGCTACGGGTGTAATGGTCACTACGCTACCCATCACGGTAACCATTGCGATGGTGGCGCTACTTGATTCTACTGTAAACGTCAATATGTCGTTTGGGTCGCTAAAGTTGGTCGCCACATCTACATTGCGCGGACTCCCATTTTCCACGAGATCAGTAATGTTGTCCATCGTGCCTGTGGCTGTTGGGGCAGGGTTGGTAACGACGGTGACTGTGAACGCCTGCTCAACGGTTTGCCCCGCTGTGTCGGTGGCAATGACGGTGATGGTTGCTGTTCCTCTGGCTTTTGGCGTAATGGTAACTACACTACCCATCACGGTAACGGTTGCGATGGCGGTATTATCGGACGCTACTGTAAAGGTCAACGCATCTGTGTCGCTAAAGTGAGTAGCCACCTCTACAGTTTGAGGAGTACCATTTTCTACGAGGTCAGTAATATCGTCCATCGTGCCTGTGGCTGTTGGGGCAGGATTGGTAACGGTGACTCGGAAAGTCTGTTCAGCAGTTTGACTCGCTGTGTCGGTGGCAGTGACGGTGATGGTTGCTGTTCCTGCGGCTACGGGTGTAATGGTAACTTCACTACCCATCACGGTAACGGTGGCAATGGCATTATCACCAGACGTTGCAGTAAAGGTCAACGCATCTGTGTCGCTAAAGTGAGTAGCCACATCTACATTGCGCGGAGTACCATTTTCCACGAGGTCAGTAATGTTGTCCATCGTGCCTACGGTTGTTGGAGTTGCATTGACAGTTACCGTAAAGGTTTGTGTAACTGTTTGACCCGCTCTATCAGTGGCAGTGACGGTGATGGTTGTAGTCCCTCCTACGGCTAATGGTGTAACCGTAACTTCACTATCATTAGCAACCCCAACGGTTGCGATGTCAGTATCCCCGGAGATTGCGGTAAACGTTAAAATATCGCCTGTGTCGCTAAATTTGTCCACCACATCCACAACACGAGGACTACCCATTGCCACGAAGTCAGTAATGTCGGCAAGCGAGCCTACAGCTGTTGGAATGTAATCAACCGTGGTTCCTGCGGGAAGGGTTATTGCGTTTCGTGGCACATCGGCAAACAGGCTTCTAGGGAGCGAAGCGGGCAGTGGGTTGTTTGATAAATTAAGGGTTGTCAAACTGGTTAAGCCCGAGAAAATACCAGATGGCAAGGTGGATAATTGATTGTTATTTAACCTTAGTGTCGTTAAGGCAGATAGCCCAGAGAATATATCAGCGGGTAGGGCGGTAATCTCGTTGAATGTTAAAGTGAGTTCTGTTAGTCCTGTTAAGCCAGCAAAATCGCCACTCTTTAGGTTAATACCTATCAGAGAACTGACGAGACTAGCTCCATGAAAATGTAAACTGGTAACTCCCGCCAAATCTGCTGTAGTAATATCTGCACAATTGGTTTTGCCACTAACTTCGGAGATGATCACATTTTTAACTACTGCGGTGCGTGAACAGAGGTCTGTTGAGTCAGAATTTTGAGCATTAATTGGCAGAGAAAAAGCCAAACTCAAAATAAGAAGAAGTAGGGTATTTTGGTAATTACAAAGCCGTGCTAAAGGATGACATAATGTCGGGGGGGGGGGGGGGGGGGGGGGGGTAGGATTATTATATGACCTTTTGTCAGCCATAAATGTTATTTTTAGGGGTAAAATAGTAGTTTTCATTGGCATTTATTTTTAAATGATGGTGACAAAGGTATGAAATTATTTCCAATTAATCGCTACTGTCCGATAAAAAGTTCCTGCTTGTTTAAGGACATCGCTATTAACTGCCTTTTTCCGCGATTGCGGTGTTCGTTACTAGCGGTATTCTTTATTTTTTGCCTCATTCAAGCAAACAACAATGCAGTTTATTTATGTTATATTTTGTGATCAAATTGGTATAACTCCTTAAGCGTTTCAAGACTCTCTGGATTTTCGATAGCTGATTTCATTCTCATGATGCAAGCATATAAATAATAATTAGACTAATTTATAATGAAAATAGTATAACAGCAATTTGATTATATAATGTTACATAAATAAATTGAATTATTTTTTATTTGAATGAGGTGAAAAACATAAGCATAGACATAACTACGGTGCTATGTTTTAACGACATACAAGCGAAAAATAAGCGATTTATTTGCTACATTTTTTGGTCCAACCGGTATAACCTTTTAAGTCATAGCTGATATAAAACGCCCTCAGGATCATGGCTAATACGAGAGGGATTAGGGACGTATGGAGAGGTTGTGGAAGAAGTGGCCAAGCGATGAGGAGCATGCAGTACCAGCAAGCGACTACTCTGAAGTATATTTTCATAAAAGTAGTGAGTTTTTTATTTGATATGAACAATGCAAGTGGGGCATGCAGAGGGATTGCCCACAAGATATTAAGGTTAATTTTTGATAGGTGTTCCGTCCCGAACCAGAGAAAAGTGACCCACCAGCCTGTCAAACCTGTCAAGGAAAAAAGCACAGCATCTATCCAGTTTGTCCTCTTGCCGATCTTAAAGTTGCGGTTGGTAATGAAGCCTACGAGGAAGAATAAGAGAATAAAAATATTGAGAGGCGTTAAGATATCAGGTTTGGATTCTTCTTCTTGGGGAAGAAAAACGGCTTCTGTCCTTGATAACAAAGGAGCTTTTATGCTATCCTGATCGATGGTTGCCCCCTCGAAGGCATTGAAGATATAATCTGGGAGAAACATATATTCATAGGCTGTTGCTTCCTTGTCGATCTGTAGCCCC
The DNA here is from genome assembly GCA_965261215.1 of Ekhidna sp. Classification (GTDB taxonomy): domain Bacteria; phylum Bacteroidota; class Bacteroidia; order Cytophagales; family Cyclobacteriaceae; genus Ekhidna. Next base: position 2,935,474 of record CBDHDT010000193.1, on the reverse strand, counting down.
AGCCCTACATCAATTCCTAGGTCTCCCCACGGTTGATCGCCGAGATAATCGTCCATTAAATCTCTCATCGTCTTTCCCTCCTCCTTGTAGCTCAGATCAAATGCAATTCTTCCGTGAAACAAGCCTTCCGTGACGTCTCGCAATTTGGTAGCACAGTTGTCATACACATAATTGTAGAGATATTCAGCATTTTCGGGCTTCACATTATTTTGTAAGGCATCAAAAAATTGCTGTTTTTCTTCTAATGTGAGATTGAGATGCTGTGCTTTTATGAACCTGTTCTGACTTTTGTAAAAAGAAACTACTCCTCCATAGTGGCTAGCTTCAACCCGGTATTTTAATAACCCTAGGCAGAAATTCAGCAAGAAGTTTTCTTGTTCGAAATCATACAAGCCATAGTTGTAAAACCAGTCAATGTCATTTTCCGGATCATAAACCCTGATGCCACTGTGACCAAATGCGGACCACACTTCCCCTTGGTAAGGTCCTATTGTGATGATTGCTATCTCGGATTTTTCCGAAAGCCTGACTTGAGCAGGGGATGAAATGCCGAGAAAAACGATGAAAGAAAAAACTACAGTCCTCATAAATAAATATTTCCGAAACGTTACTCCTGTTTTTATTTGCTCTGACCGTGCCAGTTGCATTTCTTTGTCTTCCTGTGTTAGTTGACCTTCACGATACCGTGGCACTTGCTTCAAAAATAACTCCAAAAAGGATAGCGAATGCATCACGGATTTGGAGAAGCTATTTGACGTCTAAAAGGAGGGGGGAGGCTCATGTGTCGGGATTGCCGATAAGTATGGCAATTGAGCCAACCACGGCATGCAACCTTAGATGTCCAGAATGCCCCAGCGGTATGAGGTCCTTTACACGTCCGAGAGGAACACTTGATGCCACTCTTTTCAGGAAAATAATGGACGAAGTAAGTGATCGCCTCATCTACCTCACATTCTATTTTCAGGGCGAGCCCTACCTAAATCCGAAATTTCTGGAGATGGTAAAGATCGCTGCTACGCACAATATCTATACTACCACATCTACAAATGCGCATTTTCTGGATCAGGAAAACGCTAAAAAAACTGTAGCCTCAGGATTAAACAGGTTGATCATTTCCATTGATGGATCCTCCCAAGACACCTATGAGTCTTACAGGAAAGAAGGAGACTTGAAAAAAGTGCTTGCAGGCACGGAGGCGGTGTTGGGATGGAGGGACACCCTGAAATCCTCGTTCCCAAAGGTAGTGTGGCAATTTCTGGTGGTAAAACCGAACCAGCATCAAATTCCAGAGATAACAGCACTGGCAAAAAAATATAATGTTGACAAAATAGTGTTTAAAACTGCCCAGATTTATGATTATGAAAACGGAAATGAGCTGATACCGACAATTGATAAATATTCCAGGTACCAGAAAAATAATGATGGAACGTATTCAATTAAAAATGACCTGGCAGCTCATTGCTGGAAAATGTGGAACTCATGCGTCATTACCTGGGACGGTCAGGTGATCCCTTGTTGCTTCGACAAGGACGCAACACACAGTTTTGGTAATGTAAGTAGCGACTCCTTTGAAAGGATTTGGTTTTCTTCCCGGTACACTGATTTTCGCAACGTTTTGCTTACTGCACGTTCGGGCATAGAAATTTGTAAGAATTGTACAGAAGGGTTGAACGTTTGGGCATGATCAGTATGTGATCAGCTATTCTGAAGTTACATGTCATCCAGTCGCCGTGCCGCTTCGCGACGGGCAGACGCTATTTCTGAATCACTTAAATGCCAATTTATATCACGCAGTGCGCTAGCCGCACCTTCATATCCATTTGCTTTGGCAATGGAAACCCAAATATACGCCTCGCGGTTATCGGTGATAACGCCCTCACCATTGTAGTACATCGCACCCAAATTATATTGCGCTGACGCATCCCCCTGTTCTGCCGCCTTGCGATACCAACGCACCGCCTCGCGCTTATCCTGCGCTATGCCCTCACCTTTGGAGTACATCCAACCCAAATTATATTGTGCTTTCGCAAGTCCCTGTTCTGCCAATCTGTAATATGAGCAGAACTCTACGTTATTTGATGGGCATTGTGCGTTTACAGAAACAGTGGTACATAGCGCAATACCAACTAAGAAAACCATGTGATATGACCTGAAGAATTGACGCGGTAACGCCATTGTCATGCTAACGTTTTTCATTATTTTTATCTTTTAAGGGTGCTGAAAATGGACTTTTTCATGTCTTCAAACAGAGAATACTTGCTACCTTGTGGGCAATCCATTTTCATTGCTGTTTTTTATGCCGTAAGGGTACTCATAATTTATCTGTATCACAAGGGGTTCATTTTCAGGAATCCCTTTTATACCACAAGGTATCTCATATAAATTGTTTCTGCTCCTATGGCTAGGGTTATATTTTGTGCCTAAATCTAAACAAAAAATAAATTCAATGTGTTTATGCCCCATTTTATCATCTAAGTTGATATAAATAGCGACTCCTTCGAAAAGATGTGGGGTTCTTCCCGGCACACTGATTTTCGCAAGGTTTTGCTTGCTGCACGCTCAGGCATAGAAAGTTGTAATTGTACAGAAGGCTTGAACGTTTGGGCATGATCAGCATGTGATCAGCTATTCATGGGATTCTGTAGTTTACATGTCATCCAGTCGCCGTGCCACTTCGCGAAGGGCAGACGCTATTTCTTCAGGCGTTAGGTACTCGTTCCAATTTATGTCGCGCAGTAAGCCAGCCGCACTTTCATCTCCATTTGCTTTGGCAATGGAAAACCAAATATACGCCTCGTGATCATCGGTGATAACGCCCTCGCCATTGTAGTACATCAAACCCAAATTATTTTGCGCTTTCGCATCCCCCTGTGCTGCCGCCTTACGATACCAACACACCGCCTCGCGCTTATGCTGCGCTATGCCCTCGCCTTTTTCGTACATCAAACCCAAATTATTTTGCGCTCTCGCAAGCCCCTGTTCTCCCGCCTTGCGATACCAACGCACCGCTTCGCGCTTATCCTGCGCTATGCCCTCGCCTTTTTCGTACATCAAACCCAAATTATTTTGCGCTTTCGCAAGCCCCTGTTCTCCCGCCTTGCGATACCAACGCACCGCCTCGCGCTTATCCTGCACTATGCCCTCGCCTTTTTCGTACATCAAACCCAAATTATTTTGCGCGTCTGCATTCCCCTGTTCTGCCGCCTTGCGATACCAACGCACCGCCTCGCGCTTATCCTGCGCTATGCCCTCGCCTTTGCGGTACATCACACCCAATATACCTTGCGCTCTCGCAAGCCCCTGTTCTGCCGCCTTGCGATACCAACGCACCGCCTCGCGCTTATCCTGCGCGATGCCCTCGCCATAGTAGCACATCACACCCAAACCAAATTGCGCGTCTGCATCCCCCTGTTCTGCCAGTCTGTAATATGAGCAGAATTCTTCGTCCTTTGATGGGCATTGTGCGTTTACAGAAACAGTGGTACATAGCGCAATACCAACTAAGAAAAGCATGTGATATGACCTGAAGAATTGACGCGGTAACGCCATTGTCATGCTAACGTTTTTCATTATTTTATCTTTTAAGGGGTGCCACAAATGGACTTTTTCATGTCTTCAAACAGAGAATACTTTCTGCCTTGTGGGCAATCCATTTTCACTGCTGTCTTTTTATGACGTAAGGGTACTCATAATTTATCTGTATCACAAGGAGTTCATTTTCAGGAATCCCTTTTATACCACAGGGTATCTCCTATAAATTGTGTCTGCTCCTATGGCTAGGGTTATATTTTGTGCCTAATCTAAACAAAAAATAAATTCAATGTGTTTATGCCCCATTTTATCATCTAAGTTGATATGAATAGCGACTCCTTCGAAAGGAGTTGGGGTTCTTCCCGGCACACTGATTTTCGCAAGGTTTTGCTTGCTGCACGCTCAGGCATAGAAAGTTGTAATTGTACAGAAGGCTTGAACGTTTGGGCATGATCAGCATGTGATCAGCTAGTCATCATGGGGTTCTGTAGTTACATGTATCCAGCCGTCGTGCCACTTCGCGACGGGCAGACGCTATTTCTTTAGGCGTTAGATACTCGTTCCAATTTATATCACGCAGTAAGCCAGCCGCATCTTCATCTCCATTTGCTTTGGCAATGGAAAACCAAATATACGCCTCACGATCATCGGTGATAACACCCTCGCCATTGGCGTACTTCGCACCCAAACTAAATTGCGCGATCGCATCCCCCTGTTCTGCCGCCTTGAGATACCAACGCACTGCTTCGCGCTTATCTTGGGCTATCCCCTCGCCATTGTCGTACTTCAAGCCCAAATTATATTGCGCGAGCGCATCCCCCTGCTCTGCCGCCTTGCGATACCAACGCACTGCTTCGCACTTATCCTGCGCTATGCCCTCGCCTTTGGCGTACATCAACCCTAAATTACATTGCGCTCTCGTATGTCCCTGTTCTGCCGCCTTGAGATACCAAGGCACCGCCTCGCGCTTATCCTGCGCTATGCCCTCGCCAGTGTCGTACATCAAACCCAAATTATATTGCGCATCCGCATTTCCCTGCTCTGCCGCCTTGCGAAACCAACACACCGCCTCGCGCTTATCCTGCGCTATGCCCTCGCCTTGGTAGTACATCAAGCCCACATGAAATTGCGCGATCGTATCCTCCTGTGCTGCCGCCTTGCGATACCAACGCACCGCCTTGCGCTTATCCTGCGCTATGCCCTCGCCTTTGTAGTACATCTCACCCAAAGCAAATTGCGCGTCTGCATCCCCCTTTGCTGCCTTGCGAAACCAACGCACCGCCTCGCGCTTATCCTGCACTATGCCCTCGCCGTTTTTATACATCCAACCCAAATTATATTGCGCGTACGCATCCCCCTGTTCTGCCGCCTTGCGAAACCAACGCACTGCCTCGCGCTTATCCTGCACTATGCCCTCGCCGTTTTTATACATCCAACCCAAATTATATTGCGCGTACGCATCCCCCTGCTCTGCCGCCTTGCGAAACCAACGCACCGCCTCGCGCTTATCCTGTGCTATGCCCTCGCCTTTGGAATACATCAAACCCAAATTGTGTTGCGCGTCCGAAACCCCCTGTTCTGCCGCCTTGCGATACCAACGCGCCGCCTCGCGCTTATCCTGCGCTATGCCCTCGCCATTGGCGTACATCCAACCCAAATTATATTGCGCGTCTGCAACCCCCTGTTCTGCCACCTTGCGATACCAACGCACCGCCTCGCGCTTATCCTGCGCGATGCCCTCGCCTTTGTAGTACATCAAACCCAAACTATATCGCGCGTCCAGAACCCCCTGTGCTGTCGTCTTGCAATACCTACGCACCGCCTCGCGCTTATCCTGCGCGATGCCTTCGCCTTTGTGGGGTACATCAAACCAAAATTAACTTGCGCATCCGAAATCCCCTGTACTGCCAATCTGTCATGTGAGCGGAATATTTCGTTATTTGATGGGCATTGTGCGTTTACAGAAACAGTGGTACATAGCACAATACCAACTAAGAAAATCATGTGATATGACCTGAAGAATTGACGCTGTAACTCCATCGTCATGCTAACATTTTTCATTATTTTTATCTTTTAAGGGGTGCTACAAAGGGACTTTTTCATGTCTTCAAACAGAGAATACTTTCTGCCTTGTGGGCAATCCATTTTCATTGCTGTCTTTTTATGACGTAAGGATACTCATAATTTGTCTGTATCACAAGGAGTTCATTTTTAGGAATCCCTTTTATACCACAAGGTATCTCATATAAATTGTTTCTGATCCTATGGCTAGGGTTATATTTTGTGCCTAATCTAAACAAAAAATAAATTGATTGAAGTAGGCATTTAATAAATAAAAGATTAGTCTATTAAAACAGTTTCATTTTCTTGATTAAACGATTGATTTACAGTAACTTAGTAGGATTATTAAAGTTAGAATAAAAATCAGATTATGGAGAAAAAGTATGAAAGCCTAACCCTTTTTGAGTTTCAGAAGAAATTTCCTGATAACGACAGTTGTCAAAACTTCCTGGCCGAAATGAAATGGCCCAATGGATTTAAATGTGAAAAGTGTCAAAACAACAAGTATTGCAGAGGGAAATTATTCCATACCCGGCAATGCACAAAATGTAGGTACCAAGCTACCCCCACAAGTGGCACTCTTTTCCACAAAGTAAAATTCCCAATGTTAAAAGCTTTTTATATCGTATACTATATGAGTACCAATAAACAAGGGATTGCATCAACAGAGCTAAGCAGAAAACTGGGGCTACGGCAAAAAACCTGTTGGCTGTTTCAACAAAAGGTAATGAAGGCAATGGTTAGCAGTGGGAAATACCCGCTAGTGGGTAAAGTAGAAGTCGATGAGACCGTTGTAGGGCAACAGGAAGAAGGCGTTGTAGGACGACAAAATAACCGAAAAAAGCAGGTTGTACTGGCTATTGAGAAGAAAGGGAAAGGAGTGAGCAGGATGTATGCCAGAGAGATTGACAATGCTGGATCCAAGCAATTGAAGCCCTTCTTCCAAGATCATATATCACCTGAGGCTACCATCAAAACCGATAACTGGAGGGGCTACATCCCCTTGAAAGAAAAATATCCTTACTTAATTCAAATCGAGAGTGGGAAGAAAGGTAAGAATTTCCCGGAATTGCACAGAACAATTATGATGTTCAAGGCATGGCTTAGAGGTATCCACCATTCAGTCGATAACCTTCAAGCATATATCGACCAATATTGCTATCGGTTCAACCGAAGCCAGATGAAAGGGGAAATATTCGATAACCTGCTAACTAAAATGGTGGTCCATCAACCATGCCCGTACAAGTGCATTCGTATTTATTAAATGCCTACTTCAATAAATTGAATTTATACCAATTTATTTAAAAAATAAGTCTAATTTGTATAACTCTTTAAGCATTTCAAGACTCTCTGGCACTTCGATAGTTGATTTCATTCTCACTTGATGCAAATATATAAATAATAATTAGACTAATATTATAATATAATTAGTATAAAAATAATGCTAATACAGAAAGAATTTTGAATTAAAATGCATTATCATATTTAATTTTAACGCAATGAATTTTTCAACTTTAGATTTTCTAATATTTGGATTATACTGTGTGCTGATACTGTTCGTAGGGCTTTATGTCTCGAGAAATAAAAAAGGTCAGTCAAAGAGTGTGGAAGACTACTTTTTAGCCAGTAAATCTTTGCCTTGGTGGGCAGTAGGAGCTTCTTTAATAGCTGCAAATATCTCTGCTGAGCAATTTATTGGAATGTCAGGCTCAGGCTTCGTTCTTGGATTAGCAATTGCATCATATGAATGGATGGCAGCCATTACATTGATCATAGTAGGCAAATACTTTCTCCCTATTTTCTTGTCTCAGAAATTATACACCATTCCGCAGTTTATCGAGAAACGATTTGGCACAGAGCTTAAGACAATTCTGGCCATATTTTGGATAGCACTATTTGTATTTGTCAATCTTAGCTCTGTTCTTTACCTAGGATCTCTCGCTCTTAAATCCATCTGGGGGGTCCCAATTCTCTATGGCATTTTTGGATTAGGTCTCTTTGCTGCAACCTATTCATTATATGGAGGACTTTCCTCGGTGGCATGGACAGATGTAATTCAAGTATTTTTTCTGGTTCTAGGTGGCATTTTCACGACATACCTAGCATTAAATATTATTTCAAACGGATCTGGGGTCTTAGCAGGGTTTAATTCATTACTCCAAGCTACTCCAGAAAGATTTCACATGATTCTTGACCGAGCTAACGAACAATACCTCAACTTACCTGGAATTTGGGTTTTGGTAGGGGGTCTTTGGGTAGCCAACCTTTATTATTGGGGTTTCAACCAGTATATTATTCAAAGAACTCTTGCCGCTAAATCAGTTAAGGAGGCACAAAATGGAATTGCTTTGGCAGCCCTTCTTAAGCTGATTATCCCTTTTATTGTGGTTTTGCCTGGAATCGCCTGCTATGTTATCATTAACGATCCTGACATTATGGCTCGACTTAATGCTTCGTCACAATCTGGTTTACCTTCGCTTTCTCAAGCAGATAAAGCCTATCCTTGGCTTCTTCAATTACTCCCCGATGGAGTGAAAGGGATTGCCCTCGCAGCTTTGACAGCTGCCATAGTCTCATCACTTGCATCCATGCTAAACTCTACCTCTACCATTTTTACAATGGACATCTACAAACCCCTCTTTAATAAGGGAGCAACGGAAACCAAACTCGTTTTCGTAGGTCGAATTTCGGCAGCGGTGGCACTTGCAATCGCAAGTATAATGGCTTCTTTATTGGGAGGTATTGATCAAGCATTTCAGTTTATTCAAGAGTACACGGGGATAGTGAGTCCTGGCATTTTAGCTGTCTTCATATTGGGCTTATTTTGGAAAATGACTACCAACAGAGCAGCTATTATTGGCGCACTTTCCTCAATTCCAATAGCATTTATTTTTAAATTTTTTACCTCGATACCCTGGATGAATCAAATGGGACTAACCGCCTTATCCACTATGCTCATCATAATTCTGACCAGCTACATTGAAAACAAAGGGAAAGCTGATCCAAACTCAATTGTGCTGGGAAAGGGGCTATTTAGGACAGGTGTGGCATTTAATATTTCGGCTTTTTCGATCGCTGTTATTTTGGTGGCACTATATTCTTTTTTTTGGTAGCCAGATATGTTAAGCAAACTAAATGAGCCATCACATCGACGATTAAATATCTTAACAGAGCAGTGGGTCCAAGTTTCTCCACATAGAGCCAATAGACCGTGGAAAGGGCAGAGTGAGTATGAAACTGAAAAGTCAAAAATCAGCTACGATTCCACATGCTATTTATGTCCTAGTAATAAACGAGCAGGAGGGAAACTCAACCCAAATTATAAAGAACCTTTTTGCTTCTCAAATGATTTTGTTGCACTGCAGTATCCCATACCTGAAATCAACCTTCGCAACGGGTTGCTTTCTGCTAAATCAGAACAGGGAATTTATAAGGTGATATGCTTTAGTCTCAGACATAACTTAACCCTTGCTGAACTGGAAGCCTCTCGAGTGCGACGTGTGATACAAGCCTGGATTGAAGAGCATAAGACCGTTGCAAAAGGTAGCTCTGAGTTTATTGATTTTTGAATTGTGAGTTTTTTGATCTCCCTTCTTGATTTTTTGATCTCCAATAGGTCTGAACAGTCCTATTTCTTGCTGTTCTTCCTCACTTTTTGTTGCTTTTTACTGAATTGGACATGATATAGGAAATACTGACAAAATAGAAATGAAAATAATAGAATGCCCGCGAGATGCTATACAAGGGTTACATAATTTTATTCCTACCGAAGTAAAGATTGAATACATCAATCAACTTTTGAAAGTAGGCTTTGATACGATAGATTTTGGGAGTTTTGTCTCATCAAAAGCTATCCCTCAGATGCAGGATACGAGGGAGGTAGTAAAAGGTCTTGATTTATCTGGAACAGACTCCAAACTGCTAGCCATTATTGCAAACATCAGAGGTGCAAAAGAGGCCTGTGAATTTGATGAGATTTCCTACTTGGGGTATCCTTTGTCCTTATCGGAAACTTTTCAGCAACGAAATACCAATCGATCCATTGATGATGCTCTTAGTGATTTGGCGAAGATGCAAGAACTATGTGTTGACTATGAAAAAACGCTGATTGTTTATTTATCTATGGGATTTGGAAACCCTTATGGAGATTCTTATGAGATGAATTATGTAGGTAAGATTGTAGACAGGCTTGACAGAATGGAGGTTTCTGTGATTTCTTTAGCAGATACAATCGGGGTGTCTGATCCTAAAAATATTACTCATCTATTTGAATCATTGATTTCTAGATTTCCTCATATTGAATTTGGAGCCCATCTGCATACAGCACCTGAAACTGCAAAAGAGAAAATCGAAGCGGTCTACCGTTCGGGATGTAGAAGACTTGATGGTGCAATTAACGGATTTGGCGGTTGCCCTATGGCAGAGGATAAACTAGTAGGAAATATGGCAACTGAGCGAATAGTAGACTACTTTCAATCAATCCAGATGACAACAGGTCTTGATTTAAAAGAACTGGAAAAATCCATGACAGGTTTTGCTAAGCTATCTTACTGATCACATACTTCTTCCCAGGTAAACTTTTTACTAAATTCTTGAACTCTAGTGCTAAAAGAACGGATGCAACCTGATTGATTGGGGTTTGTGATTTTAAGGCAATTGAATCTATTTCCAAAGCGTCATCATTTTCCTGAAGTAGATTGTATAATACTCTTTCTTCTTCTGTTAGTTTGACAGGCGGTTCTCTCTTTTTTGTGTGTTCGATATCCCATCCTAGATGATAGATTAAATCTTCTACACCTGTATAAATCAGTGCCTTTTGAGAAGCGATTAACTTATTCGTTCCTGTAGAATAACGATTGCCCACATCTCCTGGTACAGCGAATACAGGTCTGTTGTAGGCATCTGCAAGATTTGCGGTGATCAATGCTCCACCTTTTTCAGCAGCTTCTACTACTAAAGTGGCATCTGACATACCTGCAATGATCCTATTTCTGGAAGGAAATAGGTGTGGGTCGGGTCTGATCCCAGGAATACTTTCTGACACTATTCCACCTGCTTCTAGGATTTCCTGCACATATTTTTTATGAGCAGACGGGTAGATTCTGTCCAGTCCTCCAGCAAGAATGGCAAAAGTGGATAAGTTATTTCTCAAAGCAACTTTATGTGCATGGATATCAATCCCATAGGCTAACCCACTTATAATATCAACTCCTAAAAAAGCTAAATCAGAGACTATTTGATCGGTAATTTTCTTGCCGTAGTTCGTCGCACTTCTCGTACCTACAATGGCAATGATTTTTTTTGGATTGAGTTCTCCCCTTCCTTTCGTATAGAGAATATTAGGAGAATCAGAAATTTGCTTTAACCTTTTTGGATACTTGGGATTAGTGGAGTGAATAATATCAACCCCGACCCTCTCACAGGACATAATGATAGACTTTGCTTCTCTAAATGGGTCAGCAGACTTGATTGTACGAGCTATTTTTTCTCCAACACCAGGTATTTTAACTAGTCGGCTTTTCGTTGTGTTGAAAACGGCAGAAGCCGATCCGCAATAGCTAATCAGTTGTTTGACTCCTTTTGCTCCAATACCAGGAATCAGCTCCAGTCCAAGCTGAAATACCAGTTCTTCGGACATCGTTCTATGGGAGTTCCTTTTGAAGTTTGGTAAGGAAAATTCTTATTTTTTTAAGAGAGTCTATTATTTCTATCTCTCCTGAAGAAGCATCTATACCATTTGAAATGAAATCCCTTGCTCCCTGCAAGGTGTAGCCCTTCTCTTTCACAAGGTGATAAATGAGTTTCAAATGTTGGAGGTCAGCCTTGGTAAATTGTCTATTACCTTTTCGATTTTTTTTAGGTTTAATACTGTCAAATTCCCCTTCCCAAAAACGAATTAAAGAAGTAGTTACACCAAGTTCACCAGCAACTTCTCCGATGGTGTAGTATTTCTTCTCAATTTCTTTTTCTTTATAGGGCACTGTTGGTGATTAGGTTTTTATTTTTCAAGACAGAAAACTCTTTCAGGGTCATCAATTTTCACACGATTTTCAGAGCCATTTTCCAAAGATAATCGTTGAATTGTTTTATCGAAAAAAGTTTCACATCATTTCTTGGTCCAAGCGAATAATCCTGTCGAAAAGTATGAATTAGACTTGCTAAGAATTCTCCTTTGACATCTGTCTTCATCTCTAGAAGAGGTACTTTACCTTCACCCTTTGAGTGAAACCCCAAGCGTGCTAGACAGCACCGAAATAGTCAATTTGATGCTACCTTGTTTTAGTATGACCCCATTGACTGATTCTCGATGGATGAAAGTCTTAGTACTTCTGCATATTCCTCATCAGAAAGATCCTTGTAAAAAAAGTTCACTGGATTTACTTTTTTTCCATTCTTAATCACCTCATAGTGAAGGTGAGGAGCAGTAGACTTCCCAGTACTCCCTGAATAGGCAATAAGTTCTCCTCTTTTTACTTTTTGTCCTGGCTTCACCACAAAGCCACTTAAGTGAGCATATTTGGTTGTGTAGCCAAAGCCATGATTGATTTCTATTTGTTTCCCATATCCGCCGAAACTTGAACGAGTAAATCCTACTACTCCGTTCCCAGTGGCATAAACGGGAGTCCCTGTCTTTATAGAAAAATCAGTACCGTAATGCATTTTCTTGATCTTGTACACTGGATCGATTCGATATCCAAATCCCGATGCAAGTCTTCTTAGACCTTTATTCGTAACTGGCTGAATGGCTGGAAGGCTGGCCAAACGTTCTTCCTTATTAGTAGCTAAATCGACAATCTCATCATAAGACTTTGTCTGGATGTACATCTTCTTTTTCAAAGCATTCATTCGCTGCATATTCTCGATGATCATTTCTTCTCTTCCAAGTCCTTTTTCCAGAAGCTCTCTGTACCTGTTTGATCCTCCAATACCCGCCGACCTGATTTCTCCAGGAATTGGCTCGACACCAAAAACAACTCTGTAAATGTCATCGTCTCTTTCTTGCAATACTCCCAACATTTGATTGACCTCAGTCATATCTTGCTGAATGAGGTCATAATACAGGTTGAGCTCCTCATTCTCTTGTCTTAAAGATGCTTTTGTGGGTGACTCGAAATAGAGGTCTGCGACCAAGAAAATGCCCACACCAATAATAGCAGATACAACGAGAAACCCCATTAAATTGAGAATAACGTCCCACGAAGAAACCTTAATTCTTTCATACCTGCACGATTCAGTATCGTAGTAGTACTTAATTTTAGCCATTGATTATTAGGTAATTAGTAGTTTTGCTGAACGTATTTAACTAAACTGGTGACCATATTTGCGCCTGCAATTTATTACTATTTATACTTTTTTCATAATTCTAGGGTTTTACGTTAAAATTCCAGCATCTCTACATTAAAAATGGATTCAAAATCAATCCGGAAAATCTTTCTTGAATTTTTCCATAGTAAAGCTCATAAAATAGTCCCCTCTGCTCCAATTGTGGTTCATAATGATCCAACATTGATGTTCACTAATGCAGGGATGAATCAGTTCAAAGATTATTTGCTTGGAACAAAAAATGCGACTGACAAACGAGTGACGAACACTCAAAAGTGTTTGCGGGTTTCTGGAAAGCATAACGACCTTGAGGAGGTAGGAATTGACACCTATCATCATACAATGTTTGAAATGTTGGGCAATTGGTCTTTTGGAGATTATTTCAAAAAAGAAGCAATTGAATGGGCATGGGAATTATTAACGGAGCATTTCCACCTCCCCAAAGACAGGCTTTACGCTACAATATTTGAAGGTGATAAAAAGGAAAATCTTGAAAAAGATACGGAATCGGAAGCCTTTTGGAAACAATTTCTTCCAGTAGACAGAATATTAAATGGATCGAAGAAGGATAATTTTTGGGAAATGGGAGAAACAGGTCCGTGCGGACCATGTTCGGAACTTCATATCGATTTAAGACCAAAGGAAGAAGTTGAAAAAATTCCTGGAAAAGAATTGGTCAATATGGATCATCCCCAAGTGCTTGAGATATGGAACTTGGTATTCATACAGTTCAACAGGTTGTCAAACGACTCCTTGGAAAGTTTACCACATAAACATGTGGATACTGGGATGGGATTTGAACGGCTGGTCATGGCCATACAAAATAAGCAGTCCAACTATGATACAGATGTTTTTCAACCATTGATGCAATGGGTAGCTAAAAGGGGAGGTGTTACCTACGGTGAAGATGAAAAAATAGATATTGCCATCCGGGTGATTTCAGATCATATTCGTGCTATTGCATTTGCCATAGCAGATGGACAGTTGCCAGGCAATAATAAGGCTGGTTATGTGATAAGAAGGATATTGAGAAGAGCGGTTAGGTATGGGTATACATTTTTGAGTTTTAAAGAGCCTTTTTTAAGTGAGATGCTTCCCGTTCTTGTTGAACAATTTGAAGATATATTTTCAGAACTTAAAGAGCAACAGGATTTCGTTGCTAGGGTTGTTGTAGGAGAAGAAATATCCTTTCTCAGAACGCTGGATAATGGATTAACACGATTAGAGGCAATTAAATCTTCAAGTTCAAAAACCATTGATGGCACTACAGCATTTGCACTCTATGATACGTATGGATTTCCACTGGACCTGACGGCACTTATTGCTAGGGAAAACGGTATGAATGTGGACGAAAATGGCTTTTCCAAGGAAATGAAAATCCAAAAAAGTCGATCAAAGAATGCCAGCAAGCAATCTACAGATGATTGGATCATTCTAAATGACAGTGAAGATGTAGTGTTTATAGGTTATGACCGCTTAACGTCAACAACTAAAGTGTCTCGATACCGGGAAATTTCTCAAAAGGATAAAACACTTTATCAAATAGTTCTTGAAGAAACGCCCTTTTATGCTGAGAGTGGGGGACAGACAGGGGATACAGGCTACTTACAGTTCGAAGATGAAAGGATTAATGTGATTGATACAAAAAAAGAGAATGACCTGATTATTCACCTCACTAAGAAATTCCCCAAGACTTTAGCTGGCGAAGTAGCGACCTTTGTTAATCAAAAGAAAAGAAAGCTTACAGAAAACAATCATTCTGCCACACATTTGCTCCATGCAGCTTTGAAAGAGATACTTGGTAGCCAAGTTCAGCAAAAAGGTTCCTTAGTGAATGATAAGATTTTACGCTTTGATTTCTCTCACTTTTCTAAAGTTATGAAGGAGGAATTAGATAAAACTGAGCGAATTGTGAACGAAAAAATAAGAGAAAATATTGAGTTGAATGAGCAGTTGAATGTTCCAATAGATCAAGCCAAAGAAATGGGTGCTATGTCCCTTTTTGGAGAAAAATATGGTGACTTTGTGAGAGTGATAACATTTGATCCTGATTATTCTGTTGAATTATGTGGAGGCACCCATGCAGACAGGACAGGAAATATTGGATCATTAAAAATCATAAGCGAATCGTCTGTTGCTACAGGTATTCGTCGGATTGAAGCAGTTACGTCTGTTGAAGTAGAAAATTACTACAACAAAAAACTTGGTCTATTGTCAGAAATAGAGGAGGTTCTAAAGAATCCTAAGGATTTGAAGAAAACAATTGAAACGCTGATTTCTGCAAACTTGGCTTCCCATAGAAAATTAGATCGAGTGAACCGACATCAGGCGTTGCAGATCAAAAAAGACTTAATTAGCTCTATTGAACAGACGAATGGGAAAAACCTCATTACATATTTGGGTGTCTTCCCTTCAAATAATAGTTTGAAACAAGTTGCTTTTGATTTAAAGAAGGAAGTGGAAAACCTAGCTCTTCTAATGGCCGTAGATATTGATGGAAAACCAGTACTCACTGTTATGTTGTCCGATAACCTAGTGAAGGAAGGCATGAATGCATGCAAGATCGTGCGGAAAATGTCCAGTGTAATTAATGGGGGAGGGGGTGGGCAGCCTTTTTATGCCACTGCTGGTGGAAAAGATATTAAAGGGCTTGAAGAGGCACTCAAAATAGGAAAGGAAATGATCGGATTAAACTAAATTTAACATTTTAAGTGAATCCTAATTAACTATATGACAGCTTGAGAGCATCTCTATTAACTAGAATTTTGTTGTGATTGCAAGGCAGTCCCGCACGGAAAAATCGCAGTGTATATAGCATACATGAAGATTTGAGTACGGGACAGATGTCGCAATCGCGGAAAAAGGCAGTTAATAGAGATGCCCTTAATAGAATGATAAAGAGATAATGATGAATACTGTTTTAAAGATTTTTTATTCTGGGTTGACTGCAATCCTAGTGATCAGTTGTGGTGGAAATACAGGTAAATTCGAAACTGAAATTTCTGGAACTGTTGAACAGGTAATACCTGATGGATTTGTGAAATTTGAAATTATTGGAGAGAAAGGTACTGAACCCATCGATACGGTAGAAATCAATTCTAATGGCACGTTTAAATTGTTTGCAGAAATTTCTGAACCATCCTTTTATCGTTTGAATTTTAACGACCGTCAGTATGTCGTTTTGATCTTAACAGGAAGGGACACGCAAATAAAGGTAAATGCGAATGGCTATGAACCTAATGGCTACTCTGAAGTGTCAGG
This sequence comes from Ekhidna sp., assembly GCA_965261215.1. Lineage (GTDB taxonomy): Bacteria > Bacteroidota > Bacteroidia > Cytophagales > Cyclobacteriaceae > Ekhidna. The sequence goes on along the minus strand of CBDHDT010000193.1, from coordinate 2,919,298 downwards.
GTCTCATGATACACAATACATGAGAGATATTGACACCCTTATGAAATCTTTTCAGGTAGATGTGCAACGAATAAATCAACAAGCCATTCAGGCAAGGACAGCAGGGGATTTGGATGCTTTCCGAGCGTTGAATCTGGAATATCAGGATTTGACTCGTAATAATAATAATAAGTTGAAAGAGCTGATTTGGGATGCGGTCCCTTCATTGGCTGCATTGTATGGTATCCAAAGACTTGATCCTGAAGCTAACTTTAGTTTTTTTGATAGTGTGTCTATGGAATTAAGTCAGGAGCTTCCTAATAATCCTATCGTAAAAAATCTTGCGACTATGGTAGAAGGTAAGAGTAGTTTATCAATTGGGGCGGAAGCTCCAGAACTGGCACTTCCCGATCGAGATGGAGAAATTGTAAGGCTAAGTTCATTGAGAGGAAATTATGTACTTATAGATTTTTGGGCTGCTTGGTGCAAGCCGTGTAGGGTTGAAAATCCAAATGTGGTAAGAATGTACAATGCTTATTCTGACAGAAATTTTGAAATATTAGGAGTATCCTTGGATAGGACTAGGACAGCTTGGTTGAAAGCAATAGAGCAAGATGGTCTTCCATGGCAACATGTTTCTGATTTAAAATACTGGAACAGCGACGCAGCCAGAACGTACCAAGTAAATGCCATCCCAGCCACTTACTTGATAGACCCAGGAGGGAAAATTATTGCGAAAAACCTCCGTGGGGAAAATCTAGAAGCGAAGTTAAAAGAAATTTTTTAGACCGCATCTAAAATTTTGTATACTGTATACACCGATTTTTAGCAGGTTCAACTTATTTAGTCGTTCTTGACATTCTATTTAAATCGTGGGTATTAACCATGGTTAATACCCTAATCTTATTACTTTTGCGGGAGTGATTGGGTTCCATACCTGAAACAATTCAGGTGTGGATTAAAAGGGAATCCAGTGAAATTCTGGAACTATCCCCGTAGCTGTAAGCTTCTAAACGCTGTTTTCTATATGTCACTGAGTGTCAACTGACGCTTGGGAAGGCTGGAACGGTGAAGCGAGTCAGAAGACCTGCCTAGTAGCAGAATTTTTTTGTGGCTTTCGGTGGAAGAGTCAGGAATGTAAGACTTTCAGGTAGGGAATATATTTCTTCCCATACTTTATGAGTCGGGCATCCTTGTTATCGAAAGCTCATTGGTGATCAAATTGAGATAAGCCTAATGAGCAGACATGTTTTGGTGTTAGTATGTGTTCTCTCTGTCAGTACGTTGGATGCGTCAGGTCAAGAAAATACCGATTCTTTAAAAACGTTTGTGCTTAGGGAAGTCTTTATCCATGAAGATAGGCTCAAAGCATCAGAGATTGGCTTGACCGCAACGTCAATTGATCATGTTGTACTCACCCAAGCAAGGGGCTCAAACTTCTCAGAATTAATGAGGATGACAGGTGCTGGTCAAATCAGATCTTACGGTCCGAGCGGTCTTTCAACGCCCTCTTTTAGAGGCACAGGAGGTTCTCATACTTCCATTTTATGGAACGGGGTCAGTTTACAAAGCCCTTTATCTGGTCAGCAGGATTTATCGCTGATCCCTGTTGGTTTTGTTGAGGACATTAAGTTGCAAAAAGGAGGTGCTACTAGTTTGTATGGCAGTGGTGCCATTGGTGGATCTATTCAACTTAATAATAAAACTTGTCTGAACAAGGGATTGGACCTTGGATCTACCCAAAAGTTAGGAAGCTTTGGGAATCATTACCACGAATATCGATTCCACTGGAGTAGCCGACGATTGGGAACCTCCTTCAGAGTATTTCAAAGAAAATTAGCCAACACTTTTCCGTACACTAATAGCTACGTGCGTCCCCAAACAAATGAAAGAAGAAGTCATGCCGCAGTCATGCAACGTGGGTTACTCCAGCAAAATGACTGGCTGGTAAACAGGAATCATGTGCTAAGTTTGAAACTATGGTATCAGGATAATGAGATAGAAATGCCTGGTTCAATAATTGCTGGAGATGGATCAGAATCCACGCAAAAGGATGAGTTCTTTCGATCATTGGTATCATGGAATCTTGATAAATCCGACTTTAGTCTGGGGTACAAACAGGCGTATGTCAGGCATGTTTTAAATTTTGTTGACCCATCAACAGGCATTAATTCAACAAGTATTTTTAAATCATGGACAAATCGGGCGGATGCCGAATTCGATTTATCCTCCTTCCTTGTTCTTGTATCGGGGTTCACTCATACCTACGATCAAACAGAAGTTGATGCTTTTGGAATCAGTGACCCAGATCGAAATAACACTGCTTTTTTCAGTTCTTTAAGATATAGGTCTTCAGAAAATCGATTCTTAATCGCATTGAATATCCGGCAGGAATTAACGGATGGCGATCTTACCCCTATCTCATCATCTATCGGTGGGGAATATGCGCTTTCACAGAGATTGAAGTTAGGTGCCAATGCATCAAGAAATTATCGAATTCCTACCTTGAATGACTTGTATTGGAATGGAGAAGGTGGGATAGGAAATCCTAATCTACTACCTGAAACCTCCTGGAGTAATGAATTTACATTGGGATACGCGAATGCTACACAATCATTTGCTACTAAAGCTACAGGTTACAGTACTGTAGTAAGCAATTGGATTCTTTGGAGACCCATCACTTCCGCAGTTTGGACTCCTGATAACGTAAAGCAAGTATGGTCAAGAGGGGTGGAGGCAACATTCTCTGGTTTTGTACCTTTTAAAGGCATTCCACTTGAGTGGAATGTGACCTACAATTTTACTAAAGCCACCAATAGAAAAGCCTCTGATTTAGGCAATGTCATAGAAATTGACAAGCAGCTTTTCTACACACCAGTACACGACGGTACGATTTATCTGAAAGTATCTTACCAAAACCTAGATTGGACGCTTATTCACAACTATATCGGCAAGCAATATACGGATGGTGAAAACAGTGAGTTCTTTGCCCTGCCGAGCTATCACATACTTAGTGCGTACTTGAGCAGATATCTCCACCTTGCTCCCTTTTCTGGACATCTTCGCTTTGAGGTTAATAATATTTTGAACACCAACTACGAAAACAGGAGAGGCTATCCATTGTACGGAAGAAACTATTCAATAACTCTTAATATTCAATTCAACAATAATAAAAATGATGATTAAATACTTTACAAGCAGATTTATGCGTGTCCTTTTTTTCTTATCACTTTTTTTGATTGCATGCACCAATGATGATCTTCCTCCGAAAATACTTATTGGTTCCGAAGGTTTTTTTGTGGTTAATGAAGGAGGATTTGGAAAGGGAAACACATCCATTTCATTTTATGATAGAGATACTAAAACCATATTGAACAAGGTTTTTGCGGGAGCCAATGCGATTCCGCTGGGAGACCAAGCTCAGTCAATGACTCTGCATGATGGCAAAGGCTTCATAGTAGTCCAAAACTCTGCTAAAATAGAAGTTGTTGATCAGGAGGATCTCACTATCATTGAGACAATTCAAAAGGGAGTCGTGAGTCCTAGGTATTTTGTCGGATTATCTCCTTCAAAAGGATATGTTTCAGATTGGGGTCGAGATGGTGTGACGGGTACAGTTAAAGTAATAGACCTTGTAAAATATGAAGTGACTAAAATCATTTCGACAGGACAAGGAACAAGTAGATTGTTACTTAACGGGACGTTGCTTTATGCAGTTAATGCTGGAGGTTTTGGCAGGGACAACACGGTGAAAGTGATTGATACCAATACGGATGAAGTAACAAATACGATCACAGTTAGTGATAACCCAAATAGTATTCAGAGAGATAAAGAGGGCAATTTTTGGATTGCGACAGGTGGTCATACACAATTTGACCCAACAACGTCCGATGAAATACTGGCGGAAAGTACTCCTGGGGCTATCATTAAATTAGATGAGACAGGAACTGAACTACTACGCTTATCCTATGATAGGATAGGGGTTTCAAATAAACCGACCAACTTAACTATAAACAGAGCTGGAGATCAACTTTATTATCTGTATGCAGGTGCTGTATATGCTTTGAGCATAACCTCAACATCACTGCCAACATCTGTATTTATTGATAAGAGTTTTTACGGATTGGCTATTGACCCAATTGATGATACGATCATTGGTTGTGAAGCTCCTAGCTTGAGTTCTTCTGGGAATATTTTGATCTACAATGCATCTGGGGACCTACTTTCTACACATAAGGTAGGGATAGGTCCTAATAGCTGCACCTTTAAGTAAACAACTATGAAAAGTCAAATTAACATGAAAAGCCAAATTAATATTCGATTCATCGTCCTAGCATCAATCATTATGCTAATGGGCGTGTGGCGTATTGTCACAGCTACTGCTGAGATTTCTTCTTGGCCAAATTTTTCTCCAATTGGTGCGATGGCACTGTTCGGAGGATCTTGTTTTATGAGCAGAAGTAAAGCGTATTCTCTGCCACTTTTGATCCTGTTTCTCAGCGATTTTGTATTGATGCAAACCGTGTTTTCTACTGACCGATCAGGATTGTTATACGAACAATGGTACTGGACGTATGGAAGTTTTGCTGTAATGGTATTGATTGGAGAAGTTTTCATTAAGAAGATATCAATCAAATCGGTATTCACTGGAAGTCTATTGGCGGCAACAGCGCATTTCGTATTGTCCAACTTTGGAGTCTGGCTTATTAAGGGTGAACTGGATCATTCGACAGGATTACCTTACACTAAGGATTGGACTGGATTAATTAGTTGCTATATAGCGGCTATTCCATATTTTAAGAATCTGTTCATGGGGAATTTGTTTTTTGGAACGATTTTGTTTGGGGGGTTTGAGATGGCACAATCAAGATTCCCTTCTCTAAGGACCAAACCACAAGCATAATTACGAGAAATGTTAGGGATCGACGCTTATCTTATAATTTCAGAAATAAAGAAGGGTCTTAACTAGTTAAGACCCTAAAGAAAAGAAGGAGGAAGAATGTCCTAAAAAGACCATAGAAATACATCTAACATATTCACCAAAAGTGTATAAAGTATCAGGAAAAGAATACAAGCTATATGACCAATCACCAGCACGTAAATGGCAACATTTAAGTTGGTTTGATTATACGTGTTTTATTGTGTGTGGGTCTTCCTAGTTACGTAGATGATCACGGTAAAGTGAAGGTTATAACTGTTTCATTTGCTTCCAAAGGCAAAGGATCTACTCGTTTGTTTTCACAGAAAATAATAGCGTCCTTGCTATTGGTTAAAGTTCAGAACACAGTTGCTACTTTATTTCAAACGACTCCTTATATTGTTAGTAGTATAATGGAAAAAGCAGGAGAAAACGAGTTAGATGAAAAGAGGAGAAATAAATGATTTTGAACATGTAAGTATAAATGAAAAAGCCCATAGAAAGGGTCATAAATATGCGTCCATATTAAATAGATAGCGATAAAGATTATGTAATGGAGTTAGGAGAGGGAAGAGCAGAGAAAGATGTTCTAAGTACTATTTTTTTCGTTAAATTCTCAAGAGGAACAGCCACAATTAAAGAGAGTAACTATGGATATGTGGAAGCCTTTTATGAATACTATAAAAGATATTGCTCCGCAGGCATTAATAGTTCATGATAAATTTCATCTGTTTAAAACATTATCAGAAGCCATAGCTAAAACAAGGCGAAAAGAGGTCTTGAAAAATCCTCTCTTAAAGAAACACAAATACACTGTTTTAAAAAATGAAGCTAACAGAAGCGAGAAACAACAAATAGTGTTTAAAGCTATTGATCAAGCTAATTTAAACACTGCAAAAGCATGGCATATAAGAGAGAATTTTAAACCCCTGTTTTCTATTGAAAATAAAACCGATATAGCGGAATTATTTGACCAATGGATGACCAACTCTAAGGAAGTTAAAATCAGTTATGTAAATAATGTTATAGCAACCTTTGAACGTCATAAACAAGGAATTGTAAATAGCCATAGCCTTTAAAACACAAACAGCTAGTGGTAAACACGAGCATTTAAACGGTAGCATTCAATCTATTTTGGCAAAGGCAAGAGGGGTTCTAAATTTTGACAGATTTAGGATTAGTGTGCTGTTGTATTTTGGAAAACTTAATCTAATACCACTAAAAATTTAGTTATGCCCGTTAGTAACTCAGAGATTTTTTGTGCCAAATCTTGCGTTCACCATTTCACAATAGTTCCAGCAAAGGTCAACCCTCCTCCAAATCCGATCATTAGAAGAGTTTGTCCTGATTTTATTTTCCCTTCCTTCATCGCTTTTTTTATTGCTAGAGGAATAGACGCACAGGAAGTGTTTCCGTGATCGCTAATGCTTTCTGGAATTCTATCCATTGGATAGTTAAGACTCTTTGAAATGGCTTCTAAGATTCTCAGGTTCGCACTGTGAGGAATTATGAAATCTATTTCATCAAGAATGAGGTTTGCTTTCGTCGCTAGCTCCCGGATTTTGTTTGGAATATTTCCAACCACCCACTTAAATACTGATTTTCCATTTTGAACGATTTTACCATTTGGGTTAATATCAACGCCATTGACACTTGATTTCTTAGCACTCAAATAAAGGTCTTGACCATGCTGGCCATCGGTTCCTGAGTTAAAAGCTAAGAAATGTTCCTCTTCACTTGGTTCCATTAATGCAGCCCCGGCTGCATCTCCAAACAAGATACAACTGGTTCTGTCTTCAAAATCTGTGATCTTGGTCAGGGCTTCCGCTCCTAAAACAAGGACTTTCTTATAAATTCCTGTGTTGACAAAGCCATGTGCAACCTGAAGACCATAAATAAATCCTGCACATGCCGCATAAATGTCATTACAACCAGCATTCTCGATTCCCATCTTGTATTTTACCTGCGACGCCGTGTTTGGCATGGTTTGATCCGGAGAGGTAGTACAAACTATAATGAAATCTACATCTTTTACATCCTTTCCGCTGTTTGACATCAAATTATGAACTGCTTTAACACACATATCGCTCGTATATTCGTCATCTGCAGAAAAGTGCCTTGTTTTAATGCCAGTCCTGGAGACAATCCACTCATCATTCGTATCTATTGATTTTTCAAAATAATGATTATCCACGATTTTCCTAGGAGCGTATGTTCCAAACGCTGTGATTTTTGACATATTTAAGATTTTTTGAGGAGGATTGTTATCTGATTGCTAATCTAAAGGGATGCTCATTCTAACAAGCAAGTATCCTACAGGATAGTGGTTTTCCAAAGCAAAGTAGCAACTATTTTCTTTCCTTAATAATTTTCTCAATCTCTAGCATCTCATCTCTTAAACGGGTAGCGACCATAAAATCTAGGTCTTTGGCAGCTTTTTCCATTTTCCTTTTAGTCTCTTTGGAAAGTTTCTCCAACTGTTCAATAGACATGTAAGAAACAACTGGGTCTGCAGCAACGGATTGCTCTTCTTCTACATAATATTTTTTTGCTCCTTTTTTTCTATCCGCCACCCCAGTTTGACTCAAAATTGATGCCTTATCTTTTTTTACTGAAACGGGAACAATCCCATGTTTTTCATTGTATTGGATTTGGATGCTTCGCCTGCGATTGGTTTCATCTATTGCCCCCTTCATTGATTGGGTCACCTTATCCGCGTACATAATCACTTTCCCTCTTTCGTTTCTTGCAGCTCTTCCAATCGTCTGAACCAAAGATCGTTGATTTCTTAAAAATCCTTCTTTATCGGTGTCCAAAATTGCTACCAGTGAAACTTCTGGTAAATCAAGCCCTTCTCTTAGCAGGTTGACACCAACAAGTACATCAAATATTCCCAACCTGAGTTCTCTTAAGATTTCAACTCTATCGAGTGTATCCACTTCTGAATGGATGTATTTGGCTTTCACCCTGACATTGAGTAAGTATTTGGTAAGTTCTTCAGCCATTCTCTTGGTAAGAGTGGTCACCAATACCCTATCTTCCATTTCAATTCGTTGCTGAATTTCTTCCATTAAATCATCAATTTGATTTAAGCTAGAACGTACATCAATCACGGGATCCAGAAGTCCTGTCGGGCGGATTAACTGCTCTATGATGACTCCTTCAGATTTTCTCAGCTCGTAATCACTGGGGGTAGCACTTACAAATACTACCTGATTCAGCATTTCTTCAAATTCATTGAAGGTAAGTGGTCTGTTGTCCAATGCTGAAGGGAGTCGAAAACCATAATCCACTAGGTTTACTTTTCTACTTCTATCTCCTCCCCACATACCTTTTACTTGCGGAACTGTGACATGACTTTCATCTATGATCATCAAGTAATCATCAGGGAAATAATCAATCAAACAGAAGGGGCGGCTTCCAGGATTTCTCCTATCAAAGTAACGTGAATAATTCTCCACACCAGAACAGTACCCTATTTCCCTGATCATTTCCACATCAAATTCAGTTCGTTCTTTTAGCCTCCCTGCTTCAAGGAATCTCCGCTCCTCTTCAAAAAATTGAACCTGCTCTACCATGTCATCCTGAATTTCTTTAATTGCGACCTGCAACTGATCTTTCCCTGTAACAAAGAGGTTCGCTGGAAATATGGTCACGATCCTTTCTTCAGATTGCTTTTCTCCAGTGACAGGATCAATACGCTGTATTGCTTCTATTTCGTCTCCCCAAAAAATAAATTGATAGGCAAAATCAGCATATGCTACAAAGACATCTACGGTATCTCCTTTCACCCTAAAGGTGCCTCGCTTGAATTCTCCTTCTGTCCGACTATAAAGGATTTCTACTAGATCAAACAGCAATTTATTTCGAGAAATATTATCCCCTTCCTGAAGACGAAGTACATTTTTCCCAAATTCTTCAGGATTACCAATACCGTAAATGCATGAGACCGAAGCAATGACAATTACATCTCTTCTTCCCGATAACAGGGATGCGGTGGTGCTAAGTCTCAGCTTTTCAATTTCATCATTTATAGATAAATCTTTTTCAATGTAAATGTTACTGGCAGGGATGTAAGCTTCTGGCTGATAATAGTCGTAATAAGAAATGAAATACTCAACTGCATTCTCAGGAAAGAACCGTTTGAATTCACCGTACAGCTGGGCAGCCAGTGTTTTATTGTGACTTAGAATCAACGTTGGCTTGCTCACTCTTTCTATCACATTTGCCATCGTAAAGGTTTTGCCAGACCCAGTCACCCCCAGTAGCGTCTGAGAAGGTTCTTTATTTTCAATGCCTTCAACTATTTGCTCTATTGCCAGCGGTTGATCACCTGTTGGATGATATTCAGAAATAAGTTTAAAGTCCATTAGCTATTCATTCCAGATATTCCAAGACCTTTCTGCCTGTAGTTGTAGCATCTCCAACCCATTTTTCACGTTGGCACCTTGTTCCAACCCCTTCTTCATAAATGTCGTTTGTTCGGGGTTATAAACTAGATCAAACAAAAAATGCTCTTTTGATAGTTTGTGATAGGGTATGTCGGGGCAAGTATCACTATTTGGAAACATTCCTAAAGGGGTAGTGTTAATGATTAAGCAGCACCTTTTGATAATGTCATGCTGCCTTGAAAGCTGTATGTACGTATAGTCGCCTTTCATTTTTTCTCTGGACACCTGATAGCAGGCTATTTTTAATTCATCCAATGCTACCTGGATTGCTTTGGATGATCCGCCAGAACCCAAAATCAACGCTTCTCCATTAAAATCTCCAATCCAGCTACTTAAAGAATCTTTAAAAGAAAGGTAATCCGTATTATATCCGATCAACTTTCCATGACGCTTCATAACAACATTAGTAGCACCAACTTTTATGGCACTAATGTCTTGGCGGTCTAAAAAACGAATCACATTTTCTTTATGAGGAACAGTGACATTCATTCCTACCAGGTCTGGATGCTTAAGCCACAAAGCTGGAAACTCCTGTAAATATTCCAATTCAAATAGTTCATAGATGTGGTCACTAAGCCCTAGGGATTCAAACTTTTTCTGAAAAAAATCCTTGGAATAACTATGCCCAACTGGAAATCCTACCAATCCAAATCTTTTCATTACTGGTCCATTAGCACTAACCTAATTCTGAAAACTAAAAATACACGTTAAGGAGAAAACTCACCTCTTATTGGCATGCTTTTCCATCCAAAAAACTAACGTAAAACCCAGCAACATAAGAAAAGACGCAACAAGCAATTGAGCATCTATTTCTGGTAAGTTCCAAGTATATCCGATAGTTTTTTCTTTTCCATCGAACGATGCTGTCAAAGATGTTTTCCATGGCCAAATTATCAAAAGAGAACCTGCCACAAATCCAGCCAATACTCCTATTGTTTGGTTTTTTAAATTTTGAAAAAAATATGACAAAAGTCTAGATAAGGCAATCAACCCTATCACGCATCCAGCAACCATTGGTATCAATATGGAAAAGTCAAAACTACTTACTGCTCTTAACACCAAACTATAATTTCCCATAAGTAATAAGATATATGACCCAGATAGTCCAGGCAAGATCATACTAGCCACAGCCGCAACTCCGCATAATACCAAATAAATAAATGAACCATTTGGCTGGGCGGGTGGGAGAAAAGCCATGGAAATTGCAATAGCAGTGCCAATTAAAAAGGACACAGCTGTTCCGACAGTGAAGGCATCCACCTGTTTTGTTACGGCAACGATTGATGCCAGTATGAGTCCGAAAAAAAAAGCAAGAGTACATACCTCGTAATATTCAAATGCCAGCTCTAACAGTTTTGCAAGACTTAAAATACCCACAAAAACTCCCAGGAAAAGAGTAGCCAGAAAGTTTAAGCTAATTCGTTTGGAAAATTCTCTAACATCTCCAGAAAAAAGTAGTTTCAGAGACTGTAAATCAATACTCTTGAGGGCATTGATCAATCGTTCGTAGATACCTGTAATAAAAGCCACCGTTCCTCCAGAGACTCCAGGGATCACGTTGGCGACACCCATAATCATTCCTTTTAAAAAAAGGACAAAAATCTTCATGCTACGAACTTATACCAAATTGACCACAAAATGTTACATGTAAATTGGGCGAATTCAACCCATAAGTGCAACATCAATATTTATATAGGGTCTTAACTAGTTAAACGATTTTTTCACCCACCCTCCACCTTCTCTTTATAAAAAATAATGAATAGCAGAGGACCTATCAGAAGTCCAGAAAGTATCATGAAGATATTCAACAATCCATATCCGAAGGCATAGAAGATTGATATAAAAAAAGCAGTGGTGCAACTAGAGACGCTACTACTATCCACACTGCGAAGTTATTTAAAACACGATGCTTTTTAAACGGATTCATATTATCTAATACCAAATTGACTACAAAATATCACATATAAATCGTTTCTTTTTTGCTCGTATTTCGTTAAAAAATAGAACCGTAACTATGGCTATGCTTATATTTTTTGCCTAATTCAAACAAAAAATAATCCAATTTCTTTATGTGATATTTTATAATCTGATTGGTATTGGTTTTAACTTGAAAGGAGTAGTCATGGCTTTAGTTTTAAAGGCTGATTAACAGGTAACAGGTATAAGAAAGATCAGTCCGCCGACGATGGAGAAGAAAAAAGAAAGGGGTTTTTAACTAGTATTAGTTAAGACCCGTAGACTTAAAGTAAAAAAGCGACAATTGCACAAGTGCAATTGCCACAGTAAATGTTTTCACAACGGAATCATCCTCATACGGAGTCATCCTTATTGTGAATTGCTTCAAATGTGCGGGCAATGTAGCTCCAAAATAGATAAAAACAAAATGTGACATTTCGTGGTCAATTTGGTATAAGCTCTCCGCAAGAGCTATATGTCAAAAACTAAAGACATCATAAGCAATAAGTAAGGTAGAAAAAAGACTACGAATCTAAGGTAGTCATGTTGCGCTGATTATTTTTGTCGATCTCAAATAGCGGTAAATGAAAATATCATATAATTGGTTGAAAGAATTTATTGATTTCGATCAACCCCCCGAGGAAATTGGCGAGATTCTCACCCAGACAGGTCTCGAAGTAGAGAACATAGAACGAGTCGAGAAAATTTCTGGTGGATTATCAGGTATTGTAATTGGTGAGGTCATTTCATGCGACCGACATCCTAATGCAGATAAATTAAAAGTCACCACAGTAGATATTGGGTTAAACAGACCATCTGATATAGTCTGTGGCGCACCTAATGTATCCAGCGGACAGAAAGTATTGGTTGCCACCGTCAATTCCACCATTCATCCGACTAAGGGAACACCGTTTAAAATAAAGAAGGCTAGGATAAGAGGTGAAGTATCCGAGGGAATGATATGTGCTGAAGATGAAATCGGACTGGGCATGGAACACGACGGAATTATGATTCTGGAAACAGACCTGCCAAATGGAACGCTGGCCACTCAATTATTTGCAACAGGTCAAGATCATATTTTCGAAATTGGATTAACACCTAACAGAGGAGATGCTGCTTCTCATCTAGGTGTAGCTAGGGATTTAAAGGCTTTTTTCAAAAAAGAACTGACCCTGCCACAACCGCAACAGTTCGAGATGACCGAAGGTCAGTCAATACAAGTAAAAGTTGAAAATACGGAAGCATGTCCTAGGTACTCTGGTCTCACTATAAGAGGAGTGCAGGTAAAGACTTCTCCCGATTGGCTACAATGGAAATTAAGGGCTATAGGTCTTGAACCTATTAACAACATCGTTGATATCACCAATTACGTACTTCATTCGCTGGGTCAACCTATGCATGCGTTCGATGCAGATGAAATTACAGATGGTACAATATTGGTAAAAACGTTGCCAGAAAAAACAAAAATTACCACTCTTGATCATCAGGAAAGAGCGTTAGATGCGAATGACTTGATGATTTGCAATGGGAAAAGTGAAGCCCTGTGTATTGCAGGAGTTTTTGGAGGAGCTAAATCGGGCGTTAAGGAGTCAACAAAAAACATTTTTCTGGAAGTCGCCTGTTTCTCTCCCGATGGGATACGATCTTCGACCCAAAGGCATGCACTTTCTACAGATGCTTCTTTCAGGTATGAACGTGGTACGAATCCAGAAATGACCATTCCTGCTTTAAAATTGGCTTCCTCATTAATTTTAGAACTAGCGGGAGGAAAAGCAACTTCCGAAATGGTGGATATTTATCCCAAAAAAGTACAGGAAAAAGAAATTGATGTTACTTTTCACAATTTCCATTGGCTTATTGGAAAAGAGATTCCGAATGACCAGATTCTTGACATTCTCAATTGGCTGGAAATCAAGACGGAAAACATTACCACTTCAGGATTTAAGGCTATTGTTCCTGCATACAGAAGCGATGTAACCCGTCCCGCTGATCTTGTAGAAGAGGTGCTAAGAATATATGGATTCAATGAAATAGCACTGGATGAGGAATTTTCAACAGATTATTTAGCGGAATTCAATGAACATGAGCCGTATCGCATTCAAGAAGATTTATCAAGATACTTGGTGGGAAAAGGATTTTCTGAAATTGTGACTAACTCTCTTACCAATCCTGAATACTACGAAAAATTCCCACTTGGCGCACGGCCGATACACGTGCTAAACCCTTCAAGTGAAGATTTAGCGATCATGAAAACCTCCCCGATGTATACTGCCCTAGAATCCATTTCCTATAACCTCAATCGCAAAAGTCCAAACTTAAAATTCTTTGAAGTAGGTCGCTCTTATGAAAACATCGGGAGTCATTACAAAGAATCTGAGTGGCTTTGCATTTATCAAACTGGAAACAACACAAATGATAATTGGTTGGATGCAAGCAGGAAAGCCACATTTCACGATCTCAATACCACTGTACAATCTATGCTCAACTATGCAGGCATAAGAAAAGTTGAAGTTATGCCAGCTGACCAAGATTCACTATGGAACTATAGTATGAGTCTGGCGAAAGCAGGAACGGAACTTGGGAGGATTGGAAGCGTAAAAAGAGACCTCCTCAATATTTTTGGAATTAGGCAAGAGGTGTTCATTGCCCAATTAAATTGGGAGAGAATCCTGTCAACTTACAAATCGGCTAGTGCATACGAATCAATCTCAAAATATCCTGAAGTAAAAAGAGATCTCTCACTGGTACTTGATAAAAGTATTTCATATGCCGAAATCCAGCGACTAGCTTTTAAACAGGAAAAAAAAATCTTAAACAGAATAAACTTGTTTAGCGTCTATGAGGGCGAAAAAATAGAAAAAGGAAAAAAAGCGTATGCAATAAGTTTTTATCTTCAAGATAAATTCAAAACCTTAGCGGATAAACAGATAGATAAAAGTATGAATGGGCTTATAAGTGTGTATGAAAAAGTACTAGGAGCCATCATTCGAAAGTAATGCCAAGCGAAGAACTATACAGAGGAATTCAAAATCTTGAACGCAAGATTCAATTGGTATTGAGTGAAAATAAAAAGCTGAAAGATGACCTCACAAGGGTGAAGGACGAAAGTGACTCACTAAGAGCCAAGGCAGAAAGTCAAGCAATTAGTGTGAGTAACTTTCAAAATCAAATGAAAATAAGTAAACTTGTAAATAACATGATGGTCAGGGAGGGAGATTCAGCACAGCTGAAGAGGGAGATAGATGACTATATTAAGGAGATAGATAAATGTATTGCCCATTTGGCAGAATAAATAGTACCGAATGGCCGAACTATCCATAAAAATTAGAATCGGGAACAGAGAGTATCCTATGAAAGTGAAAGCGGAAGATGAAGAGAGAATTAGGAGAGCAGGGAAGCTATTAAATGAAAAAATAAGAAACTATCAAAATCAGTTCGGCATTGACGATGCGCAAGACTTAACTGCAATGGTAGCTTTTGATTGCTTGGTTGAAAAATTAAAACGTGAAGAAACAGCAGAATCATCTGATGGCTTTGCACTGACAGAAATCACCAAGCTCAACCGACTCATTACCGATTCACTTTAAACTGCCTTAATAATAGTTCGTGACTGTCTTGTTATTTGATCACTTCAAATAATTAACAGATGGATTCAATCGCTTTCGTAACAATGGGATCAGTCGTTGCACTGGTTTTAGGTCTGCTCATAGGACGCTTGCGTCAAGGGAAAAATGCAAGGGAGACTGAAGAACAAAGGAGGCTGATTATAAAAGAAGCTGAGGTCATAGCAGAAAGTTTAAAAAAAGATAAAATCCTTGAGACTAAGGAGCATCTCCTTAAAATGAAAAGTGAATTTGAAGAAGAGTCAAATCGCAAAAAAAATATTATCCTAGCAAACGAACAGAAGCTAAAGCAAATAGAAAATGATTTGAACAAGCAAATCGAGCAAAATAAAAGCAAAGAGGAGGAGCTTGATCAATTGAAAGAAACCTTGACCAATCAAATGGAGATTGCGCACCGAAGAAGAGATGAGTATGACAAACTGAAAACGCAACAGGTAGCTATCTTGGAAAAAGCTGCTAATTTTTCAGTAGATGAGGCAAAAGGGCAACTAATAGAAGTCCTGACAGATGAAGCCAGAACAGATGCCTCTGCATACATCAAGGAAATTGTGGAGGAAGCAAAAATGTCAGCCACCAAAGAGGCTAAAAAAATAGTCATTGAAGCTATTCAGAGAACAGCTACAGAACATACTATTGAAAATACAGTAGCTGTCTTTAATATTGAAAGTGACGATATAAAGGGGAAAATCATCGGGAGAGAAGGGAGAAACATTCGTACACTCGAAGCAACTACAGGAGTAGAGATCATAGTAGACGATACGCCAGAAGCCATTATTATTTCAGGATTCGATCCTGTACGAAGAGAAATCGCAAGATTATCACTTCACAGGTTGGTTCAGGACGGCAGGATACACCCTGCCAGAATTGAGGAGGTCGTAAACAAAACCTCCCATGATATCGATGAAGAGATTATTGAAACGGGTGAACGCGCCGTAATAGACCTAGGCATTCACGGCCTGCATCCTGAACTAATAAAAATGATAGGAAGAATGCGGTTCAGATCATCGTATGGACAAAACTTACTCCAACACTCCAGAGAAGTTGCCAACCTTTGCGCCACACTATCATCAGAACTTGGACTCAACTCAAAACTAGCCAAGCGTGCTGGTCTTCTACATGATATCGGAAAAGTCTGGCCAGACGAGCCTGAAAAACCTCACGCCATATTGGGAATGGAGCTCGCTGAAAAATATAAGGAGAACAAGGAGGTGTGTAATGCCATTGGTGCACACCATGATGAGATAGAAATGACTTCCTTGATCTCTCCTATCGTCCAGGCTTGCGATGCCATTTCTGGTAGCAGACCGGGAGCAAGAAGGGAAATAATGGAACAATACTTGAAAAGACTGAGAGATTTAGAAGACATCGCCCTAGGCTTTGATGGCGTGAATAAATGCTATGCTGTCCAAGCTGGCAGGGCGTTGCGAGTCTTAGTAGATGCTGAAAATGTCGATGACAAATATGCCAGTGAACTGTCCTTTAATATCTCTCAGAAAATAGAAAAAGACATGCAGTACCCTGGGCAAATTAAAGTGACCGTAATTAGAGAAACACGAGCAGTTGCTTTTGCTAAATAGAGGTATTACCTTTGTCGCAGATTTATGAAAAAGATACTACCTTTATTATTAATTGTTTCAGCTGTTATCATTGTCTCATGTGGAAAAGACGAAGGAGGTGGAGCGGACATCGATCAAATGACACTCGATACGACCAACAATCAAATTACATTTGATGGAACAACATTCTCCCCTTCTACTGGGGTAATTGCAGATTTTGGCACCAGTGTTATGCCATCGCATTATCAATATTCCTTTGGAATATCAGATGGCCACTTAGTTGCATCTGCAGATGGGAAAAAATTCAGATTTAGTACAAGTAATTCGTTTCTGCTTACATTTTTTGCTGCCTCAAAAGGAATGGAAAGCTTCAATGCAGGAACCTTTGAATACGCTCCTGTAACCTCTACGGTTCAGGAAAACTTTTTTACCCTTGGTACATTTAGAAACATAGGCACAAAACAACAAAGCACCGTTACGGACGGGACCATAACGATTTCGGGAACTAGTCCCAAGCTCACTCTCCAGTTCGACCTAACGTTAACTGGAGGCAAAAAACTTACAGGTTCTTTTTCCGGCAGTTTCGAAGTCGTCCCGCAGAAGCAGTAATCATCGGACTATAGGGGCATCTCTATTAATCAGTTTTTTTTGTGAGTGCGAGGAAGTCCCGCACAGAAAATCGCAGTGTATATAGCGTACATGAAGACTTGAGTACGGGACTGACCTATCGCAATCGCGGAAAAAGGCAGTTATACCAATTTGATTATAAAATATGACATAAATAAATTGAATTATTTTTTGTTTGTTTTAGGCAAAACAACATAAGCATAGCCATAGTTATGCTTATGTTTTTTAACGAAATGCGAGCGAAAAAGAAACAATTTATATGTGATATTTTTTGATCAATTTGGTATTAATAGAAATGTCCTATAATCTCAATTGATATTGAACCGCCTTTATTTTGCCGTTTACAAGTAAATCTTAACTTTGTAGCGTGATTGAAGTTTCAGATAAAATTACAAAGAGTAAACAGAGTACTAGGATTCCGTCGATGAAGGTGTTCCTAATGTGCATCCCCTGAATACTGTTTGAGCCAAGAAACTTCAGCCGGGGCACATGCCACGGCTTTTTTGTTTTAAACACTTTAAACAATTAACGATGGAAAATACAAATTTTAAAAAGACCGTTGATCAATTTGGCTCTCCCCTTTACGTCTATGATTCTGCTCAGATCATGGAAAACTACACAAAATTTACCCAAGCATTTAACATAGAAAAACTACAGGTACATTATGCGTGCAAAGCATTGAATAATCTTACCATCCTAAAGTTATTCAAATCAATGGGTTCAGGGCTGGACTGTGTTTCAATACAAGAAGTGAAACTAGGCTTAAGGGCAGGATTCCCTTCATCCGATATTCTTTTTACTCCGAATAATATTTCTACAGAAGAGTATGAGGAAGCGATCGCTCTTGGAGTGAAAATAACTGTAGATAATCTTCATATGCTGGAGTACTTTGGTATGAATCATCCTGATCTCCCAATTTACATCAGGATAAATCCTCACCTCATGGCAGGAGGAAATCAAAATATTTCAGTCGGACATATTGATTCAAAATTTGGAATTTCTATTCATCAGATTCCCAATGCTGAAAGAATTGTAAAAAAATTGAATATCAACGTGTGTGGTATTCATGTTCATACAGGATCTGATATTTTAGATGCTGACATTTTCATAAAAGCCGCAGAATTGGTGTTTAATGTTGTGGAAAAGTTTGACACAGTGACCCACATTGATTTTGGAAGTGGCTTCAAGGTAGCCTACAAACCTGGAGACCTTCATACTGATATTGTTGCTTTTGGAAAGAAGTTCAGCAAGTCATTTAATGACTTCTGCGAAAAAAAAGGCAAAATCTATACCCTAGAATTTGAACCAGGCAAATACATGGTAAGTAATGCTGGCTATTTTTTTGCCAAAGTCAATTTAATTAAACAAACCACTTCATGCACATTCATTGGTCTGAATACTGGATTTAACCATTTCATCAGACCTATGTTTTACAATGCATACCATGAAATTGAAAATCTTTCAAATCCTCATGGTGAAAAGAAAGTATATAACGTGGTCGGGTATATTTGTGAAACAGATTCCTTTGCCTGGGATAGAATTATCCCGGAAGTGAGAAAAGGAGATGTATTGATGTTTAGGAATGCTGGAGCATACTGCGAAACGATGGCATCCAATTACAACTCCAGACCCAGACCCGCTGAAGTTTTAGCTCATGATGGAAAAGATTATTTAATTAAAAGGAGAGAAACATTAGAAGACATTCTAGCAACCCAAGTAGAGATTGAATTATAATCATTGATTTTCAAACTCA
Source organism: Ekhidna sp. (assembly GCA_965261215.1). Taxonomy (GTDB): domain Bacteria; phylum Bacteroidota; class Bacteroidia; order Cytophagales; family Cyclobacteriaceae; genus Ekhidna. Next base: position 2,900,435 of record CBDHDT010000193.1, on the reverse strand, counting down.
TGCTTGAGCAGTCATTGCTTGCGATAGCTACCCCACCGTAACCTACGATACTTCCATCCGATCCAATTGTTTCTGAAAAACCACTTATACCCATTTGATCACAAAATGTGACATAAATAAATTGAATTATTTTTTTGTTTTTAACGGCATACAAGCAAAAAAGAAACAAGTTATATATGACATTTTGTGATCCATTTGATAGCAGTTGGCAATAATTTTATACCTTTGCACCATTATTTAACCTTAAAAGATCAATGAAAACCATTACCCAACCACCCAAAACAACACCTATGACTGACAAAAAGGCATATAATAATCCTACCCCCCCCCCCCCCCCCCCCCCGACATTATGGCAGGGATTAGCCAATCTCTATAATTATAAAAATACCCTACTTCTTCTTATTTTAAGTCTGGCTTTTTCTCTGCCAGTGAATGCTCAAGATGCTGACCCAACAGACCTTTGTTCACGCACCGCAATAGTTAAGAATGTTATCGTTGGTAATGTGAGTGGCAAAACCAATTGTGCAGACATTACTACAGCAGATTTGGCGGGAGTTACCGGAATATCTTTTGTTGGGGTTAGTTCCTTTAGTTCTCTAAGAGGTAGTAACCTAAAGAGTGGCGATTTCGCTGGCTTAACAGGGCTAACGTCTCTCAATTTATCCAACAACGAGATTACCACCCTACCCGCTAATATTTTCTCTGGGCTATCAGCTTTAGAAACACTCAGGTTAGATGACAATCAATTATCCACCTTGCCATCTGGTATTTTCGCTGGCTTAACCAGTTTAACAACCCTCAATTTATCGGGCAACCCACTGACATCGCTACCCACTGGTATTTTTGACGACCTGCCATCAACAGCAACTATAACCCTTCCCGATGGAGTTACTATTAACGTCGCCGTCCCAACAACCGTAGGTACGATTTCCGATATTACTAACCTCGTGGCAAATGGTAGTCCTCGCACTGTAGATGTGGCGGATAAATTTAGCGACACAAACGATACGTTGACGTTTACTGCATCGTCCGATGATACCAACATCGCTACCGCTACTATCACCTTGATAGGTAGCGGTGTTACCGTTACACCCCTAGCGGTGGACCGGACCGACCGCGTAGTATCAGCCACCATCACCGTAACTGCTACCGATAGCGCGGGTCAAACGGCGACCCAGACGTTCACAGTCTCCGTTACCAACCCAGCCCCAATGCCCCAAGACACGATTGCTAATATTACTGACCTCGTGGCAAATGGTAGTCCTCGCAATGTAGATGTAGCGACTAACTTTAGCGACACAGACGATTTGACCTTTTCCGCAAGGTCTAATGATATTAACATCGCAACCGTTGGGGTTGCTAACGATAGTGAAGTTACGATTACGCCAGTAGCTGCTGGCACAACAACAATCACCGTCACTGCCACCGACATAGCGGGTCAAACTGCTGAACAGACGTTCACAGTCTCCGTTACCAACCCTGCCCCAACAGCCACAGGTACAATTGCTGATATTACTGACCTCATGGAAAATGGTAGTCCTCAAGCGGTTAATGTGACGGGTAACTTTAGCGACCCAAACGACACGTTGACGTTTACTGCAACGTCCGATGATACCGCCATCGCAACGGTTACAGTGATGGATAGTGTAGTTACCGTAACTCCAGTAGCCGTAGGCACCACAACCATCACCGTAACTGCCACCGATATAGCGGGTCAAACTGCTGAACAGACGTTCTCAATCTCCGTTACCAACCCTGCCCCAACAGCCACAGGTACGATGGACAACATTACTGACCTCATGGAAAATGATAGTCCTCGCGATGTTAATGTGGCGGACAAATTTAGCGACTTAGACACGTTGACGTTTTCTGCAACGTCCGATGATACCGCCATCGCAACGGTTACAGTGATGGATAATGTAGTTACCGTAACTCCAGTAGCCGTAGGCACAGCAACCATCACCGTAACTGCCACCGACATAGCGGGTCAAACTGCTGAACAAACGTTCTCAGTCTCCGTTACCAACCCTGCCCCAACAACCGTAGGCACGATTGCCGACATTACTGACCTCGTGGAAAATGGTAGTCCGCGCGATGTAGATGTAGCTACTAAATTTAGCGACTTAGACACGTTGACCTTTACTGCAACGTCCGATAATACCGCCATCGCAACGGTTGCAGTGATGGATAGCATAGTTACCGTAACTCCAGTAGCCGTAGGCACAGCAACCATCACCGTAACTGCCACCGACATAGCGGGTCAAACTGCTGAACAAACGTTCTCAGTCTCCGTGCAGGCTGATGATGTTACCACAGGAACTGCTGGAGTGAAAAGCATAGGCGTTTCCGTCTCCCCTAATCCAATAAAAGATGGAACTAGCGTGACAATTACCGTTGCTGGTGATGGGGTGTACCGCTTGTTCGGAATCTCAGGGGAATTTCTTACTAAAGGGACCTTAACCAAGGGAGATAACACTGTGGCATTTCCGTTTTTAGCTAAAGGAATTTATCTATTAAAGATACAAACAACACACGGTCGCGTGACGAGGAAAGTGGTTAAAAACTAGCACCGTAGCGATGGCTACGGTGCTAGTTTTTAACGAAATGTGAGCAAAAAAGAAATGATTTATATGTGATATGTTGTAGTCAATTTGGTATTACTGGCAATGAGTAGCGAATCAAAGTCGAAACTTGAATGATATGCTACCCTAAAAATTTATTGGCACCCCTGTATAATAATACCGGGATGAAAATTGGTTGAGATAAGAAGGGTGAAGAGGGCTACTATTTTTCCAAGCCCTATTCTGGCGTTTTCTCCCCTGGCCATTCTTTTTTAAAGGTATTCCAATATTCGCTTACCGTATTTTTCATATCCTTCCTCAACATCAGAATCCCAAATAAGTTCGGGAGCGTCATTACTGCTATTGTGATTCCGGAAAGTGTCCAGATAATGGTTGTATCTGCAAAAGAGGCAATGAAAAATGCAACAACGTATACAATGCGGTAATAATTAACAGATTTTGGACCGAATAAATAGGTCATAGCTCTGTCTCCATAATAAGACCAACTAATGCTCGTACTAAATGCAAAAAGGAGTAAGCCGATGGATACAATATATTTTCCATAGTCTCCGAAGAAACTTCTTGTAAAAGCCTCCACAGTAAGTGGTGCACTATGCACTAAGGATTTTCCTTCAAAAACAAGGTCCTTATCTTCTGGTTTTCCATTTTTAATGCCTACCGATCCATAAACCAGCTCTCCATTTAGCAAAATCCTCACATCTTCAGCAAGAGAACGTGCATTAATCACAGCTACCTGATTTTCAATTACTCCGTTCTCCACGACAAGGTCTCCGCTAAAAAGTGGAAGCGGTTCTTCTCCACTTATGTGTTTATAGAGTTGCTGAACTCCTTCCTCCGTTTGGTCAGTCAATACACGATTGACTATTGACATGTCCGTGTAATCAAATTGATTATTGTGTTTTTCTTTCCAAACACCTGAAGATAACAAGACAAGCCCAGTGACAGTACAAATGACAATGGTGTCAATAAATGGTTCCAAGATAGCTACCAGTCCTTCGGATACGGGTTCATGCGCTTTCGCCGCCGCATGTGCTATAGGTGCACTACCTTGTCCTGCTTCATTGGAAAAAAGACCTCTTCCCACTCCTTTACTAAAAGCAAAAGCGATGGAGGCACCTACAAATCCTCCCGTCGCGGCAGCCCCTGTAAACAGATCGGAAAAAATGGAGATAAAAGAAGGAATAATGTTCCCTGCATTATATAAAATAACGGAAAAAGCACCTACAAAATAGATCACTGCCATAGTGGGTACCAACCTTGACGTAACAGCTGCGATTCGTTTGATCCCCCCAATAATTACCAACCCTAATAAAATGGCTAACACACCTCCCACGAGCATTTCATTCAACCCAAAAACAGAATTCATAGAGTCCGCTATACTCTTAATTTGAGGTAAGGAGCCTGTGCCAAAGGAAGAGAGTACAGTAGCTCCCGCAAAAATGGCTGCCAGCCAGCCCATGTTTAATTTGTTTTTCATGTAATACATAGGACCTCCTGCCATGGTACCATCTGGCGTCTTTTCTCTATACTTATGTGAAAGGGTAACCTCCACAAATTTTGTACACATGCCAACCGCTGCAGTCATAAGCATCCAAAACAGAGCTGCTGGTCCCCCAATATGAATTGCAAGAGCTACTCCAGCTATGTTACCCGTGCCAACAGTGCCGGAAAGTGCCGTAGTTAGTGCCTGAAAGTGGTTGGTATCGCCTTCATCTCCTTTCTTGTCAAACTTCCCTTTTACTACTTTGAAAGCAAATTTGAAATATCGTATTTGAGGAAACTTTAAATAAATGGTGAAAAATAACCCTGTACCAAGAAGGGCATAAGGAAACCACCAAGAGCTACCAATGAAGCTATCAATTAAAGTAAGGAAATCATCCAACTCATTCATTTTTCCATTTTGTTAGGTTTTAAGAATCCGACAAAAATAAGATTTTTAATTAATCCCGACCCCTCCCCGACAATTCGGGTAACAATGCGCTCAAGAGATAACAGGTCATATAGCTCACATTCAACTAATAAATGCAACTTTTAGATTTGAGATTTTATCACTATTACAAAACAGGAAAGAAGGGCAATTTTCTCTTTCACTGCTTTGCTGGTAAGGGTTAATTTGCCCCCTCACATCGTCAAAAATAAAGTTGCAAATGGCACATCTTACTACAGAACACAGGTACGCGATATCGTGTATGTTACAACAAGGAAAAAGTCAAAGTGAAATAGCTGCTAGCATAGCAAAAGATAAATCTGTTATTAGCAGAGAAATTGTGCGTAATAAAGATCAGAGGAGTGGTGTTTATAGGCATGATTTGGCGCATCGAAAGTATGCTCAACGTCAAAAAAAGAAACCCAAGAAAAAGCGATTCACCTTGCGAATTCAGTCCCATGTCGAGACCCTCTGCTAAAGGAAGACTATAGCCCCGAGCAAATTGTAGGCATCAGTATAAAAGAAGGGCTAGACTGTGTCTCTCACGAGCGCATTTATCAGCATGTATGGAAAGACAAAAAACACCAGGGCGAGTTACATACTCATCTCCGAAGAAAGGGCAGAAAGTATCGCAAAAGAGGGGCTACTAAAGATAGCAGGGGAATTATAAAAGACAGAGTAAGTATAGACCGCAGACCTTCGGTGGTAGAAGAAAGGTCAAGATTTGGAGATCTTGAAGTAGATTTGGTCATTGGAAAAAATCAGAAAGGAGCGATTGTAACTATCAACGACAGGGCGAGTGGCATGTTGAAAATGAAGAAAGTAGAAACCAAACAAGCCAGCGAAGTGGCTGATGCCATCAATGAATTATTGGAAGAATGGAGTCCGTTTCTTCAAACCATCACTTCTGATAATGGAAAGGAATTTGCTTGGCATCAACAGGTAGCTAAAACGCTAAGCATTGACTATTATTTTGCCCATCCCTACCACGCGTGGGAAAGAGGGGCTAATGAAAATTTAAACGGGCTGATCAGACAATATATCCCTAAGAAATCAGACTTCTCTATGCTCGATGAGCAACAAATCAAAGACATTGAAACCAAGATAAACAATCGACCTAGAAAAAGGCATAAATATGAAACCCCTATATTTGTAATGAATCAATTATTGGTTAACCAGAAAGTTGCATTAATGACTTGAATTCAGCTAGCATATAAAGTGATCATATTTAATTTTACATGGAAGACTGCATTTATACCAATTTGATTATAAAATATGACATAAATAAATTGAATTATTTTTTTGTTTGGATTAGGTCATCTAGTTATTTGGGAAACAACATCAAGAATAAAATGCCCTGCAAGTTTGGCAGTCCTCCCGTCATCAAATTCGGGATTCATTTCTGCAACATCAAAGCTCAATGTTTTGCTGGACTTTACTATTTCTTTCATCAACGGCTTGATATGATGTGGTAGCGCACCGTACGGATTGACGGCACTCACACCTGGTGCAACCCCAGCAGTAAAAACATCCAAATCCAATGTGAGACAGATGTAATCCACTGAATCAATAAACCAAGTGACCTGGGCAATTAATTCCTCTTTGGGTTCTCCCAAAAGTTCATCCATGGAGATAAATGATTGGTGTCCCTTTTGCATTAGTTCAAACATCGGTTGAACGTTCACGGCTTCATTTATCCCGATGGGGAAATAGCTAAAATTAGAATATTCATCAAAAAGCTGCCTCGCCCAACTACCAGAATGAGACCCATCGGCATAAGACCTTAAATCAAAATGCGGATCAAAATTGATAACCCCAATTCTCTTGGTGGTCCCGACAAAATCATAGACTCCCTTGACATGACCATAAGTGATTTCATGCCCTCCTCCCATCAAGATTGGAAACAAGTCGTTGTTCAATAGCGTGCCTGTTAAATCTGAGAGTTCTTTCTGCCCGCTTTCAAGGTTCTCACCTTCAACACACACGTTACCAGTATCGAAAATGTTTAAATCAACGTGGACTGCCAAATTGCACAATGCTTTTCTTATCTCATCTGGACCATTTTTTGCCCCTACTCTTCCCTGGTTTCTTTTTACTCCTTCATCGGATTCAAAACCAAGCATGCCAAACCCTTTGTTTACTTCGTGGGCTTCACATAAGTCCAGTAATCTTATTTTTTGATGCCAGAGTTTATTCCAGCTGTCTACTTCGTTCCTTCCTGTCCATATTCCTTCTTTTGGGGATTTGTACATAGATTGTGCTGTTTGGAAAGTATTGGACTGGTGACGGAGCGTTTTGATTTTGCAAAGTGAACAATTAAATCAACGCCACCATGAAAAATCTGGTCGCATTTTTTAAGACCGTTGCAAAAGGAAACACTGAGTTTGTTGATTTTTGAATTGTGAGATTTTTGCTCTTTCACGTTGATTTTTTGCTCTCCAATAGGTCTGAACAGATCTATTTTTTGTTGTTTTTCCTCACTTTTTGTTGTTTTACTGAATTAGGACTGTTGCAATAGAGGGGTGCTTATTATCAGTACTATCAAGCAGATTTATTTGTAGAATTTTTCGATTTTAGTGCCATGAATAAACAACATGTCCCCACCCTAGCCGATAGCATTTGTGCTGTTCGAAACAGGAAGATAAAAAAGACTTTTTGAAATAGGCATTTAATAAATAAAAGATTAGTCTAGTAAAACAGTTTCATTTTCTTAATTAAATGATTGATTTACAGTAACTTAGTAGAGCTATTAAAGTTAGAGTAACAATCAAATTATGGAGAAAAAGTATGAAAGCCTAACTCTTTTTGAGTTTCAGGAGAAATTTCCTGATAATGACAGTTGTCAAAACTTCCTAGCCGAAATGAAATGACCCAATGGATTTATTGAAGTAGGCATTTAATAAATACGAATGCACTTGTACGGGCATGGTTGATGGACCACCATTTTAGTTAGCAGGTTATCGAATATTTCCCCTTTCATCTGGCTTCGGTTGAACCGATAGCAATATTGGTCGATATATGCTTGAAGGTTATCGACTGAATGGTGGATACCTCTAAGCCATGCCTTGAACATCATAATTGTTCTGTGCAATTCCGGGAAATTCTTACCTTTCTTCCCACTCTCGATTTGAATTAAGTAAGGATATTTTTCTTTCAAGGGGATGTAGCCCCTCCAGTTATCGGTTTTGATGGTAGCCTCAGGTGATATATGATCTTGGAAGAAGGGCTTCAATTGCTTGGATCCAGCATTGTCAATCTCTCTGGCATACATCCTGCTCACTCCTTTCCCTTTCTTCTCAATAGCCAGTACAACCTGCTTTTTTCGGTTATTTTGTCGTCCTACAACGCCTTCTTCCTGTTGCCCTACAACGGTCTCATCGACTTCTACTTTACCCACTAGCGGGTATTTCCCACTGCTAACCATTGCCTTCATTACCTTTTGTTGAAACAGCCAACAGGTTTTTTGCCGTAGCCCCAGTTTTCTGCTTAGCTCTGTTGATGCAATCCCTTGTTTATTTGTACTCATATAGTATACGATATAAAAAGCTTTTAACATTGGGAATTTTACTTTGTGGAAAAGAGTGCCACTTGTGGGGGTAGCTTGGTACCTACATTTTGTGCATTGCCGGGTATGGAATAATTTCCCTCTGCAATACTTGTTGTTTTGGCACCTTTCACATTTAAATCCATTGGGCCATTTCATTTCGGCCAGGAAGTTTTGACAACTGTCGTTATCAGGAAATTTCTTCTGATACTCAAAAAGAGTTAGGCTTTCATACTTTTTCTCCATAATCTGATTTTTATTCTAACTTTAATAATCCTACTAAATTACTGTAAATCAATCGTTTAATCAAGAAAATGAAACTGTTTTAATAGACTAATCTTTTATTTATTAAATGCCTACTTCAATGGATTTAAATGTGAAAGGTGCCGAAACAACACGTATTGCAGAGGGAAATTATTCCATACCCGTCAATGCACAAAATGTAGGTACCAAGCTACCCCCACAAGTGGCACGCTTTTCCACAAAATAAAATTCCAAATGTTAAAATCTTTTTATATCCTATAACCCGTTGTGCTAATTAATTAAGGATAATAATAGTGATAATAAAAAGTATCCATAATCCTGATTATCAGTAAATTAGAGTACTAATAAACCAATTTATTGAACTGACCTATGCACACCATTAAAAGTAACTTTGACAAGATTGTTCAAACAATCAAATCACTTAAGGTCAACTGCTTTGATGAAACTGGAAATATTCCAAAACCAGGGATGCCATCATTATTTACTGATTTACAGGTACTTAGCCTTGCGTTGACCGCTGAATGTATGTCCTTGGATAATGAAAATTGGCTCTTTAATAAGATTAAATCCGATTACAGCAGTGATTTTCCCAAGCTAACAGATCGAACAAGGTATACTAGACGAAAGAGACCATTGTTTCCCGTAATGGGAATTATCCGCCAGACATTAGCCACTCGCTTCCTGGAGTTTGAAGCGTATTTCATGGTCGATTCGATGCCGTTAGAAGCATGCAAACTCTCTAGGGAAAAGCGATCTAAAATTTGTCAGCAGACATTTGAGAATGTTCCAGATAAAGGATGCTACGCTTCTCAGAACACTTATTTCTATGGATATAAATTGCAAGGTATCTGTTCGGCTAATGGAATATTTCACTCTATCGAACAGACAAAGGCAAGCGTTCATGATACCACTTTTTTACGGGAAATAAATGCACAACTAGCTGATTGTGTGTTGATTGTAGATAAAGGATACTTGTCCTCGTCATTGCAATCAGACCTGCTTCATGCTACCAATATCCGCTTGGAAACACCAATGAGGAAAATTTATAAAAAGCAATCTCGGGTGTTTAGAAAAACAAGAAAAAGAGTGGAGACACTTTTCTCTCAACTTTGTGAGAATTTTATGATTAGAAGAAATTATGCCAAAACTTTTCAAGAGTTTAAGACTAGGATTTTGGCCAAAATCACTGCACTAACAATGATTCAATTCATCAATTCATCAATAAATTTGATTTCAATAGACCCATCAATAACTTAAAAGTCGCAATTATTTAGTCGTTCCTTAAAAACTCATTTTCAATGGAGTTTGTATTCTATTTTGATGGAAAGTGGTTAATTCAACTAGACGCCTCAGGTTTACTACCCATTTTGTATAGAGCCAAAGAGCATTTACTCTTAGTTTTTTCATCAACTTCTTGTAGTTAAACCCACAGGCAGACATGATGAAGTTTATTTTATCTCCTGTTTTCCCTTTTAGGTAATTGCTAGCTACTCGATGATCTTGCTTGAAGTGTCCGATGATTGGCTCTATGGCTGCTCTACGTCTACTGTGCTTTCGTTTTCTCTGTTTTTCATAGGTATTGTCTCTTTTTAATGGTTTGGATGGTCGAATGATGGAGGTGTTCTCAACTGTGTTAGTCCCTTTGTACCCCCTAGCTACTGTGGCGGGTTTCGGGTAGTTACCAGTCAGTAGTTGTGTTTGCTTCAATACAGCATCTAGTGTATGTCCATCATAAATATGCTCTTCAAAAGTCATCGCACCTACGATGATACCCGTGTTTTGTGTCAATACTACGGATGCCTTACAGCCATATTCATATTTCTTATGTGCCTTTCCTTTTGCGATGCAATACACTTCAGGTTCATGTAAACTGTAAATTTTATTCTTACTGCACTTCTCTTGTGTAAGTACTCGTTTGAACAATGCTAATGTTACTTCTTTTTGCTGATGTGGTAATTTCCTGTCTAATTCTCTGACTAACCGACCAGCAATGGTTTTGAGTTTGCGCTTCGCTGCATTTGCTTTCTTTCTTCTTTTAGGGTGAGTCCCATTGTAGGTGTCTCTGACAAGGTTTTTGGTTGTCCTAACGTAACTGCGTCGTAGTTTAATCCCTTCTTTCTTGGCTATAGAAATACAGCTGTCAACAATCTTTTTATGAAGTTTTGCATCTGTGGGATAGGTGATGCGCTTTTCCTGGACAGTAGTATCTACACTTACATGCTTGTCCTTAGCATCCTTGCCGTGTAGCTCAATTGAATGTTTCAATATCTTCTCTACCCCTTCTTCTCCAATCCTCTTCCTGAAATGTACCAAATCTGTTGCCACACAAGGTTGCCCCCATTGCAAAGAATCAAAGCCTCCAAACTATTGAAAATATGGATTCATTTCCCACCGTTGTTCCACCAATACCTCATCTGATAAATTGTAAAGAGATATTTAATATCAACAAGGAGACCATCAAACGAATAGAATGAGCTGGACGACCTACAGTTGAATAAAGCGAACCAAATGCTTCTTCAAAATATGACCATGCTATCTGTTGGCTCAACAAATAAAGCTCTTGCCTGGAATTGAGTTGTTCAGTTAAGGTAGGTGATAAAAAATTAAGTTGATTTCTATTCGACTGTTTTGACTGCATTTGACAAGGTTTTGATTGATATTATAACTATGCCTTGTCATTTTATATAGCAATAATCATGCTAAAAACCTCCCTGAAAGAAGATAAGCATAATTAATTTTGATTCTTTAGGGTTGACTATTTAATTAGCACAACGGATATCCTATACTATATGAGTACAAATAAACAAGGGATTGCATCAACAGAACTAAGCAGAAAACTGGGGCTACGGAAAAAAACCTGTTGGCTGTTTGAGCAAAAGGTAATGAAGGCAATGGTTAGCAGTGGGAAATACCCGCTAGTGGGTAAAGTAGAAGTCGATGAGACCGTTGTAGGGCAACAGGAAGAAGGCGTTGTAGGACACCTAAATAATCAAAAAAAGCAGGTTGTACTGGCTATATTGAGAAGAAAGGGAAAGGAGTGAGCAGGATGTATGCCAGAGTGATTGACAATGCCGGCTCCAAGCAATTGAAGCCCTTCTTCCAAGATCATATATCAACTCAGGTTACCATCAAAACCGATAAGTGGAGGGCTACATCCCCTTGAAAGAAAAATACCCTTAGTTAATCCAAATTGAGAGTGGGAAGAAAGGTAAGAATTGCACAGAATAATTATGATGTTCAAGGCATGGCTTAGAGGTATCCACCATTCAGTCGATAACCTTCAAGCATATATCGACCAATATTGCTATCGGTTCAACCGAAGTCAAATGAAAGGGGAAATATTCGATAAGTTGCTAACTAAAATGGTGGACGATCAACCATGCCCGTACAAGTGCATTCGTATTTATTAAATGCCTACTTCAAACGATTTATATCGAAGTTTTGGGATAATTATGTCCAATTCAGTAGAAGGTAACAAAAAGTGAGGAAGAACAGCAAGAGATAGGTCTGTTCAGGTCTATTGGAGATCAAAATCTCACAATTCAAGAACCAACAGACTCAGTGCTATGTTCTACAGCAGTCTTATTCTTCCAAAATTTGTACCCTCAAGACTGAAAGAGGGATTAAAAAAAACAGTTTGAAAGAAAAATGAAAGAATTCCTAACAAATGAAGCCCAAATAGGAGGAATAGAACATCATCACCCGTAATAATTCCTCGCGATTCAGATACACTATATTTCCCTGCGGAGAAGGTGCCAGATATGCGAGAGGAATAGCATCAGTGGCAATAGACGGAGAAGAAGTGTATGGAAAAAATCGAGCTTTATGAAGAGAAAACAGCCTCTGTAAGAGAGACTTGAAGTGCACCTGGAAGGAGTCGAACCCTCAACCTCTGGAGCCGAAATCCAGCACTCTATCCAGTTGAGCTACAGGTGCTTTTAAAAATCGCAAATGTAAGCAAGCAATCCATCTTGTAAAAATCAGATTTTCACAGATTCCTTAGCAAAGCGATCAGTAGGTCATCAATCTCTTATTTTTTTGAACTCGAAATTTGTTCCTCATATGGGCATTAGGGGCTATTCGAAATTAATTAGTCGTTCCTTAAAAACTCATTTTCAATAGAGTTAGTATTCTACTTTGATGGAAAGAGGTTAATTCAACTAGACGCCTCAGGTTTACTACCCATTTTGTATAGAGCCAAAGAGCATTTACTCTTAGTTTTTTCATCAACTTCTTGTAGTTAAACCCACAGGCAGACATGATGAAGTTTATTTTATCTCCTGTTTTCCCTTTTAGGTAATTGCTAGCTACTCGATGATCTTGCTTCAAGTGTCCGATGATTGGCTCTATGGCTACTCTACGTCTACAGTGCGTTCGTTTTCTCTATTTTTGATAGGTATTGTCTCTTTTTAATGGGTTGGATGGTCGAATGATGGAGGTGTTCTCAACTGTGTTAGTCCCTTTGTACCCCCTATCTACTGTGGCGGTTTTCGGGTAGTTACCAGTCAGTAGTTGTGTTTGCTTCAATACAGCATCTAGCGTATGTCCATCATAAATATTCTCTTCAAAAGTCATCGCTCCTACGATGATACCCGTATTTTGTGTCAATACTACTGATGCCTTACAGCCATATTCATATTTTTTATGTGCCTTCCCTTTTGCGATGCAATACACATCAGGTTCATGTAAACTGTAAATTTTATTCTTACTGCACTTCTCTTGTGTAAGTACTCGTTTGAACAGTGCCAGTGTTACTTCTTTTTGCTGATGTGGTAATTTCCTGTCTAATTCTCTGACTAACCGACCAGCAATGGTTTTGAGTTTTCGCTTCGCTGCATTTGCTTGCTTTCTTCTTTTAGGGTGAGTCACATGGTAGGTGTCTCTGACAAGGTTTTTGGTTGTCCTAACGTAGCTGCGTCGTAGTTTAATCCCTTCTTTCTTGGCTATAGAAATACAGCTGTCAACAATCTTTTTATGAAATTTTGCATCTGTGGGATAGGTGATACTCTTTTCCTGGACAGTAGTATCTACACTTACATGCTTGTCCTTAGCATCCTTGCCGTGTAGCTCAATTGAATGTTTCAATATCTTCTCTACCTCTTCTTCTCCAATCCTCTTCCTGAAATGTACCAAATCTGTTGCCGCACATGGTTGCCCCCATTGCAAAGAATCAAAGCCTCCAAAATATTGAAAATATGGATTCATTTCCCACCGTTGTTCCACCAATACCTCATCTGATAAATTGTAAATAGATTTTAATATCAACAAGGAGACCATCAAACGAATAGAATGAGCCGGACGACCTACATTTGAATAAAGCGAACCAAACGCTTCTTCAAAATATGACCATTCTATCTGTTGGCTCAACAAATAAAGCGCTTGCCTGGAATTGAGTTGTTCAGTTAAGGTAGGTGATAAAAAATTAAGTTGATTTCTATTCGACTTTTTTGACTGCATTTGACAAGGTTTTGATTGATATTATAACTATTCCTTGTCATTTTATACAGCAATAATCGTGCTAAAACCCTCCCTGAAAGGAGATAAGCATAATTAATGTTGATTCTTTAGGGGTGACTAATTATGTGCTACTCAAGTAAGTGTGAGCAATGTTATGTCATAGCAAAACAACAGTGAAAACGGGTAGTGGACTAAAACAGCTGAAATGGTTATATTAGCGACATGAAACACACTGCCGATATCCTCTGTCCTCAGTACAATTGTTCATATCTTCAAAAGAATGGTCGTAGCGAAAATGGGATTCAGCACTGGCGTTGTAGATCTCGTAAAAAAAGTTTTCAACTCAAATATACGTACGAAGCTAGAGTGCCGAGTCTTAAAGAACAAATAGACACGCTGATTTTAACTAGTTCTGGTGTTAGAGACACCGCTGGCGTACTGGGTATCAACGAGAACACAGTCATTGCTCACTTAAAAAACGGCACAAGTGAACCAAGACCGTGGCAATACAAGACCGTGGCAATAGAAGATTGTTTATGGGTCTTAACTAGATTAAGTCACTAGGAATTGCTTAGAATATTATTCATCGGGACATCATTTAACCCTGTTTTTAGAAGACCTAAAGAACTACGTACCAGTATTTTAATGATGTAAAACCAATAGCGTCCTAAACGATTAATAAACGGCTATACTAAAATTTTAGTGATGCTTCTGAAGCTTACCCTGTTTATTATGACAGTTTTTGCTAATTTTTTAAGAGAGCTATTAGGTATTTCGGATTATTTTATGATTTCAGAAATAAAGAAGAAAGAATATCCTAAAAAGACCATAGAAATACATCTAACATATTCACCAAAAGTGTATAAAGTATCAAGAAAAGAATACAGGCTATATGACCAATCACCGGAGTGTAAATGGCAACATTTAAGTTGGTTTGATTATACGTGTTTTATTGTGTGTAGTCTCCCTAGATACGTAGATGATAACGGTAAAGTGAAGGTTATAGCTGTTTCATTTGCTTCCAAAGGCAAAGGATATACTCGTTTGTTTTCACAGAAAATAATTGAGTACTTGCTATTGGTTAAAGATCAGAAAACAGTTGCTACTTTATTTCAAACGACTCCTTATATTGTTAGTAGTATAATGGAAAAAGCAGTAGAAAACGGGTTAGATGAATTGAAGTAGGCATTTAATAAATACGAATAAAATTGTAAGGGCATGGTTGATGGTCAACCATTTTAGTTAGCAGGTTATCGAATATTTCTCCTTTCATCTGACTGCGGTTGAACCGATAGTAATATTGGTCGACTGAAGTAGGCATTTAATAAATAGTCGTTCCTTAAAAACTCATTTTCCATAGAGTTTGTATTCTACTTTGATGGAAAGAGGTTAATTCAACTAGACGCCTCAGATTTACTACCCATTTTGTATAGAGCCAAAGAGCATTTACTCTTAGTTTTTTCATCAACACCTTGTAGTTAAACCCACAGGCTGCCATGATGAAGTTTATTTTATCTCCTGTTTTCCCTTTTAGGTAATTAATAGCTACTCGATGATCTTGCTTCAAGTGTCCGATGATTGGCTCTATGGCTGCTCTACGTCTACAGTGCGTTCGTTTTCTCTGTTTTTGATAGGTATTGTCTCTTTTTAATGGTTTGGATGGTCGAATGATGGAGGTGTTCTCAACTGTGTTAGTCCCTTTCTAACCCCTATCTACTGTGGCGGTTTTCGGGTAGTTACCAGTCAGTAGTTGTGTTTGCTTCAATACAGCATCTAGCGTATGTCCATCATAAATATTCTCTTCAAAAGTCATCGCACCTACGATGATACCCGTGTTTTGTGTCAATACTACGGATGCCTTACAGCCATATTCATATTTCTTATGTGCCTTCCCTTTTGCGATGCAATACACATCAGGTTCATGTAAACTGTAAATTTTATGCTTACTGCACTTCTCTTGTGTAAGTACTCGTTTGAACAGTGCCAGTGTTACTTCTTTTTGCTGATGAGGTAATTTCCTGTCTAATTCTCTGACTAACCGACCAGCAATGGTTTTGAGTTTTCGCTTCGCTGCATTTGCTTTCTTCCTTCTTTTAGGGTGAGTCCCATTTGAATGGCATCACAATGCAGTGAGAGCTCAGGTGAGTCCCATTGTAGGTGTCTCTGACAAGGTTTTTGGTTGTCCTAACGTAGCTGCGTCGTAGTTTAATCCCTTCTTTCTTGGCTATAGAAATACAGCTGTCAACAATTTTTTATGAAGTTTTTCATCTGTGGGATAGGTGATGCGCTTTTCCTGGACAGTAGTATCTACAGGGCATCTCTAAAAACTGGATATTCTCCCGATTTTTTTATGACCTGTTTTTTTATGATGGCTTATTTTGTTTTTTTTAGTTCATTTTTTATTCACCTGATTATCAGTTACTTATGAATTTATTCATTGCCTATCGAACGCACGTTCCCTCATAATGAAGCGGTCAATTGAATTTTTCTGAACATATTATAAGTCAGATTCATCAGACCAATGACCGTATCGGCTCTTGATTTCCCTACTTTTCTGTAATACATGCTTCCCATACTGTTCTCCATGAAACCAAAAACATGCTCCACTCTTACGCGTACTTTTGATTTTCTTCTATTACTTTCCTTTTGTGTATCGGTCAACGGCTTGTTTGTGTAGCCCTTCTCATGTATTTGATCTTTAACCTGATGTTTTTCGAGTATTTCTTGCTGGTCTGCATAAGCACTGTCGGCATACAATTCCTGTTCTTTGTCTTGTTTTTTGTCCAACAGGGCATCAAGAGCCTGTGAATCATGTACCGCTGCATCGGTAATTTCATAGCGTGCTATCAATTTGCTACCTGCATCAACCTTGGCGTGATTTTTATACCCATAATAATTCTGATTATTTTTCTTTGTCCAACGTGCATCAATGTCCTTTTGACGCTTTTTATTGGGTTCATCTGTCCATAGACCTTCTCCCTTACCCTCTTTTATTTGTTGGTTTTTCTCCCTGCTGTTGCGTTGGCGTGGGGCTTCTACAAAAGAGGCATCTATTATTTTGCCTTCATTGACCATAAGCCCTAACTTTTCCAATTGACGCTGAAATAGCTCGAAAAGGGATTTTACTAAATTCAAGTCGGTCAGACGTTCACTAAACAACCATATCGTGTTGCTATCTGGTATGTCATCTGCAATGGTGAGGTTGAGAAATCTCATAAAACTCATCCTGTCATTGATTTGATATGCTGCTTGATCATCAGAGAGGTTATAATAGTGCTGAAGAATCAATATCTTGAACATTAACACATAATCATATAGGGGACGTCCTCCCTTTCCTTGTGACTCTTTGATCAGGTGCTTTTCCAGTAAAGAACGGAAAATTTCAAAATCAATTCCACGGTTTAATCGTTGCAGGGGATCTCCCAACTGGCTCAGTTTGGACAAACGAATGTCTTGATCAAAAAAACCGTAATCTCTGTGACGTTTAAATTGTTTCGTTTCCAAGTCTAACTCTTTTAGCTCAAAAAACATACTAACACAGCTGTTTTAGTTTTTAGAGATGCCCTACACTTACATGCTTGTCCTTAGCATCCTTGCCGTGTAGCTCAATTGAATGTTTCAATAGCTTCTCTACTCCTTCTTCTCCAATCCTCTTGCTGAAATGTACCAAATCTGGTACCGCACATGGTTGCCCCCATTGCAAAGAATCAAAGCCTCCAACATATTGAAAATATGGATTCATTTCCCACCGTTGCTCCACCAATACCTCATCTGATAAATTGTAAAGAGATTTTAATATCAACAAGGAGACCATCAAACGAATAGAATGAGCTGGACGACCTACATTTGAATAAAGCGAACCAAACGCTTCTTCAAAATATGACCATTCTAGCTGTTGGCTCAACAAATAAAGCTCTTGCCTGGAATTGAGTTGTTCAGTTAAGGTAGGTGATAAAAAATTAAGTTGATTTCTATGCGACTTTTTTGACTGCATTTGACAAGGTTTTGATTGATATTATAACTATTCCTTGTCATTTTATATAGCAATAATCGTGCTAAAAACCTCCCTGAAAGAAGATAAGCATAATTAATTTTGATTCTTTAGGGTTGACTAAATAAAAGATTAGTCTATTAAAACAGTTTCATTTTCTTAATTAAATGATTGATTTACAGGAACTTAGTAGGACTATTAAAGGTAGAGTAAAAATCACAGTATGGAGAAAAAGTATGAACGCCTAACCCTTTTTGAGTTTCAGAAGAAATTTCCTGATAACGACAGTTGTCAAAACTTCCTAGCCGAACTGAAATGACCAGATGGATTTAAATGTGAAAGGTGCCGAAACAACAAGTATTGCAGAGGGACATTATTCCATACCCGTCAATGCACAACATGTAAGTACCAAGCTACCCCCACAAGTGGCACTCTTTTCCACAAAGTAAAATTGATTCTTTTGATTCATGAGTGGGTAATACGTTAAAATACGGGTTCAATTTTATCCTTCAAAAGGATCAAAGAATGCACGATTTATTTACTCAAGCACTTGGCATCTATGCCCCGTGGTTTGTCAAGGATGTTGAATTTAACAACAAACAACTCAACAGCTATATTGACTTCAAACGCGGCACTCAATTTGTTGATGGTAGCGATGATACCAAAGCCTATAGTACCTATGACACCGAGATGAAAAAATATCGTCATATGAATTTTTTGAACCTGAATGCCATCTGCATGCTCGGGTTCCTCGAATTAAGCGAGACGATGGCAAAGTACGGCTGATTTTGCCGCCGTGGGCAGGTCAGTTAAATGGGTTTAGCACCTTGTTTGAGGTGCTTATTATCAAGTTTTGTAAGCACATGCCGGTACACAATGTTTGCCAGCTGATGAACATATCAGATTATAAGGTTTGGAAGTTGTTGGATGTCTTTATTGACAAAGCTAGGCTCAGTGAGGATTTAAGTGGTATAGAACCCTTTGGTATGGATGAAACTGCCACGACCAAGGGACATGATTATATTACGCTATTTGTTGATTTATACAAAAAAGCAGTGGCGCATATCAGTGATGGCAAAAGCAGTCAAACGGTTGTTGACTTTGTCGCGGTTTTAGAACAACAAAAGGGCAACAAAGAACAAGTTGAATCGGTGAGTTACGATATGTCACCTGCGTTTATTAAGGGGATTAGAGAAAATCTGCCGAATGCCCAAATTACGTTTGACAAGTTCCACATTATAAAAATTATCAATGAAGGGGTTGATAAGGTGAGAAGAGCGGAGGCGAAAGAGAATCCAATTCTTAAAGGTACACGGTATTTATTCCTCAAAAACGAACAAAACCTCAGCGAGAAACAACAACAGAAAAAAGCAGAATTAGAGCTGGCAGATATTAACCTTAAATCCTTTGAAGCAATGAGAATGCGCGAAACTTTCCAACAAATCTATCAAGCCAAAACCGTAGCAGATTTTGAGCAACTATTAAGCAAATGGTACGACTGGGTCAGTCAATGCAACTTACCCGCCATGGTTGAAATAAGCAAAACCATTAAAAACCACTGGCAAGGCGTTGTGCAATGGAAATTAAGCAGCATCAATAACGGTATTTTAGAAGGCTTAAATTCGATCATTCAGGCCGCAAAAAGAAAAGCCAGAGGTTATGGCAAAAAACATTTTAAGACCCATTTTAATATCATGGCTTATTTGCTCGCTGGCAAGTTAGATTTGCATAAAATCAACGGGAACCTACCCACTTGCTTTTAACAAGAGCTAAAATCTTTTAACATTGGGACTTTTACTTTGTGGAAAAGTGTGCCACTTGTGGGGGTAGCTTGGTATTTACATTTTGTGCATTGCCGGGTATGGAATAATTTCCCTCTGCAATACTTGTTGTTTTGACACTTTTCACATTTAAATCCATCTGGCCATTTCATTTCGGCTAGGAAGTTTTGACAACTGTCGTTATCAGGAAATTTCTTCTGAAACTCAAAAAGAGTTAGGCTTTCATACTTTTTCTCCATAATCTGATTTTTATTCTAACTTTAATAATCCTACTAAGTTACTGTAAATCAATCGTTTAATCAAGAAAATGAAACTGTTTTAATAGACTAATCTTTTATTTATTAAATGCCTACTTCAATGGATTTATTGAACTTCCCCCTCTGATAGTATCACCTTTTTCATTTGTCCATCTACCAAAGTTAAATTCTGATTCAGCATTTTTGGGTAAAGTGATTTTACCACCAAAGTTCTTGAAGTCAATGAGACAAACAGCATTTGTAGTAATAAGCAATGCATCAATTTACAAACACTTTTCTAATTCACATTCCGAATTTGCTATCAACAGCCCATCCAGTGAGTATTTGTCAAAAAGATTACTCAAATTTTCAGCGAACTCTCTGAAAAAAGTGTTTTCGTAATTTTTTGCTACTGTTCCTTTTCTTATTTCAAGCATTTCAATTCTCTATTGTGTCAAGCGTTGGCTGAAAGGCAGCTCTTTTTATTTTTTCAGCGTTGACTTTCGTGTCGGCAAAAAACCAAATGTGCTGTTTGTGCGGTTGGTTTTTTAATAACCCCTAACGTTCCGTATATGGTATCGTAGCGTCCCGCAAGGTGCTATGCTCTATACACATTATTGTGTTTTTCGTTCTTTATTTTCATGCGTTGGCAAAGGCATGCTCTTTTGCAATTTTTGGGTAGTGCTTAGGGTTGCGCGAATTGCAAATGTGTATAACTCTAGCGTTGACATTATTCAATTTCAATTTTATCAATTTCTTTCATCAGTCTATCTGTTGCGGAAAGGGCGACTATGATTTTTTGATAATGCAAAATATCATCAAAATTTAAGGTTCTTTCTTTACGGTCTTTTAGCCATTTTTGAGCAGGCTGGTAACCACCAATGTAAAATTCCCAGGCTGTTAGCGGTATGTTGTCAAAATACTGTTCTTCATTTATCCATATTCTGCCTAATTGCTTTTCCTTATCAATTAATTCCCAATCTTTTTTTCCAATCCTTGTTGTGATAATGTTATCCCCATCTTTTGGGTAGCTTGTGATGTATTCCTCCACTTTTGGAGATTCCAACAAATGTAGTTGTCTTATTTCCCCACCTAATTTTACCAATTCCAAAAATATGTTTTTGTCTTTTGGAAAAGACACTTTTGGGAAATCTATTTTTAGAAATTCTTTATATTTTTCTCTGTAAGTTGGGGAACGTAGGTATTTAGATAAAAGATTTCTTTAGGAGTTTTAAAGTTAAATTGTTCTCTTGGTCGTCGGTTAATTTTGTATTGAATTTGTGTAATCTGTTTGTCAGTTAGTGTATCAAAAGCTGTTTTTTTGGGTATATACTGTCTTATGAGTTTGTTGGTGTATTCATTGAGTCCTCTTTGCCAAGAGCAATACCGATGGGCAAAGTAGAATTTAGTAGCTAGGTTTTTAGCTATGTTTTGATGGTCGGCGAATTCTGTTCCATTATCAGAAGTGATCGAAAGAATATGTTTTTTGTAGGGCATCAGCCTATTGATAAGTTCCTTACTTAGTCCTTTGGCTTGCTTTCCCTTAGGTAGTTTTTTGATAATGAGCATTCCTGTAGTTCTTTCCACGATGGTTAGAATAGCTCCCTTTTGTTGTCTGCCTATAATGGTATCCACTTCCCAATCCCCACAGCGTTCTTTATTGTTGATGCATTCAGGTCTTTGATCGATTGATACCCTGTTTTTAATAGTTACAGTCTTACCTACAGGTCTTTTTCTATGTTTGAGTTGATGGCGTAAATGTTTGTAATACTGGTCTCCAGTAGCTTTATCGTCCCTGATATATTGATAGATACGTTCATGTGAAACCATGGGAATCTGCTTGATTTTACAATACCCTACAAGCTGCTTAGGTGACCACTGTTCTTGCAGAAGGTATTCTTTGATGAGCTTTCTTTTGTGAGTGTCAAAAGAGCGGGGCTTGCACTAACGTTTCTTACGCTTTGTGGAAGACAAATGTGCTTTAGATCCATGATAGATCCCTTTAGGGGAACTGTTGCGCTTGTCTTCTCTGTAAATGGTGGAACCCGACACATCAAGGGCTTCTGCAATGAAACTTTTACTCTTACCCGATTTTAAGTAGTCAACCCTAAAGAATAAAAATTAATTATGCTTATCTTCTTTCAGGGAGGTTTTTAGCATGATTATTGCTGTATAAAATGACAAGGAATAGTTATAATATCAATCAAAACCTTGTCAAATGCAGTCAAAAAAGTCGAATAGAAATCAACTTAATTTTTTATCACCTACCTTAACTGAACAACTCCATTCCAGGCAAGAGCTTTATTTGTTGAGCCAACAGATAGAATGGTCGTATTTTGAAGAAGCGTTTGGTTCGCTTTATTCAAATGTAGGTCGTCCGGCTCATTCTATTCGTTTGATGGTCTCCTTGTTGAGATTAAAATCTATTTACAATTTATCAGATGAGGTATTGGTGGAACAACGGTGGGAAATGAATCCATATTTTCAATATTTTGGAGGCTTTGATTCTTTGCAATGGGGGCAACCATGTGTGGCAACAGATTTGGTACATTTCAGCAAGAGGATTGGAGAAGAAGGGGTAGAGAAGATATTGAAACATTCAATTGAGCTACACGGCAAGGATGCTAAGGACAAGCATGTAAGTGTAGATACTACTGTCCAGGAAAAGAGTATCACCTATCCCACAGATGCAAAACTTCATAAAAAGATTGTTGACAGCTGTATTTCTATAGCCAAGAAAGAAGGGATTAAACTACGACGCAGCTACGTTAGGACAACCAAAAACCTTGTCAGAGACACCTACAATGGGACTCACCCTAAAAGAAGAAAGAAAGCAAATGCAGCGAAGCGAAAACTCAAAACCATTGCTGGTCGGTTAGTCAGAGAATTAGACAGGAAATTACCTCATCAGCAAAAAGAAGTAACACTGGCACTGTTCAAACGAGTACTTACACAAGAGAAGTGCAGTAAGCATAAAATTTACAGTTTACATGAACCTGATGTGTATTGCATCGCAAAAGGAAAGGCACATAAAAAATATGAATAGGGCGGTAAGGCATCAGTAGTATTGACACAAAATACGGGTATCATCGTAGGTGCGATGACTTTTGAAGATAATATGTATGATGGACATACGCTAGATGCTGTATTGAAGCAAACACAACTACTGACTGGTAACTACCCGAAAACCGCCACAGTAGATAGGGGGTACAAAGGGACTAACACAGTTGAAAACACCTCCATCATTCGACCATCCAAACCATTAAAAAGAGACCATACCTATCAAAAACAGAGAAAACGAACGCACTGTAGACGTAGAGCAGCCATAGAGCCAATCATCGGACACTTCAAGCAAGATCATCGAGCAGCTAGCAATTACCTAAAAGGGAAAACAGGAGATAAAATAAACTTCATCATGTCTGCCTGTGGGTTTAACTACAAGAAGTTGATGAAAAAACTAAGAGTAAATGCTCTTTGGCTCTATACAAAATGGGTAGTAAACCTGAGGCGTCTAGTTGAATTAACCTCTTTCCATCAAAGTAGAATACAATCTCCATTGAAAATGAGTTTTTAAGGAACGACTATATAGCAATAATCATGCTAAAAACCTCCCTGAAAGAAGATAAGCATAATTAATTTTGATTCTTTAGGGCTGACTAGTTAGCAGGTGATCGAATATTTCCCCTTTCATTTGACTGCGGTTGAACCGATAGCAATATTGGTCGGTATATGCTTGAAGGTTATCGACTGAATGGTGGGTACCTCTAAGCGATGCCTTGAACATCATAATTGTTCTGTGAAATTCCGGGAAATTCTTACCTTTCTTTCCACTCTCGATTTGAATTAACTAAGAATATTTTTCTTTCAAGGGGATGTAGCCCCTCCACTTATCGGTTGTGATGGTAGCCTGAGTTGATATATGATCTTGGAAGAAAGGCTTCAATTGCTTGGAGCCAGTATTGTCAATCACTCTGGCATACATCCTGCTCACTCCTTTCCCTTTCTTCTCAATAGCCAGTACAACCTGCTTTTTTCGGTTATTGTGTCGTCCTACAACGCCTTCTTCTTGTTGCCCTACAACGGTCTCATCAACTTCTACTTTACCCATTAGCGGGTATTTCCCACTGCTAACCATGGCCTTCATTACCTTTTGCTCAAACAGTCAACAGGTTTTTTGCCGTAGCCCCAGTTTTCTGCTTAGTTCTGTTGATGCAATCCCTTGTTTATTTGTACTCATGTAGTATAGGATATAAAAAGCTGTTAACATTGGGAATTTTACTTTGTGGAAAAGTGTGCCACTTGTGGGGGTAGCTTGGTACCTACATTTTGTGCATGGACGGGTATGGAATAATTTCCCTTTGCAATACTTGGTGTTTCGGCACCTTTCACATTTAAATCCATCTGGTCATTTCATCTCGGTCAGGAAGTTTTGACAACTGTCGTTATCAGGAAATTTCTCCTGAAACTCAAAAAGGGTTAGACCTTCATACTTTTTCTCCATAATTTGATTTTTACTCTACCTTTAATAATCCTACTAAGTTACTGTAAATCAATCATTTAATTAAGAAAATGAAACTGTTTTAATAGACTAATCTTTTATTTATTAAATGCCTACTTCAATAAAAGATTTCTTTAGGAGTTTTAAAGTTAAGTTTTTCTCTTGGTCGTCGGTTAATTTTGTGTTGAATTTGTGTAATCTGTTCGTCATTTAGTGTATCAAAAGCTGTTTTTTTGGGTATATACTGTCTTATGAGTTTGTTTCTGTATTCATTGAGTCCTCTTTGCCAGGAGCAATACGGATGGGCAAAGTAGCATTGAGTAGCTAGGTTTTTAGCTATGTTTTGATGGTCGGCGAATTCTGTTCCATTATCAGAAGTGATCGAAAGGATATGTTTTTTATAGGGCATCAGCCTATTGATAAGTTCCTTACTTAGTCCTTTGGCTTGCTTTCCCTTAGGTAGCTTTTTGATAATGAGCATTCCTGTAGTTCTTTCCACGATGGTCAGCATGGCTCCCTTTTGCTGTCTGCCTATAATGGTATCCACTTCCCAGTCCCCAAAGCGTTCTTTATTGTTGATGCATTCAGGTCTTTGATCGATTGATACCCTGTTTTTAATAGTTATAGGCTTACCTAC
Organism: Ekhidna sp.; assembly: GCA_965261215.1. Taxonomy (GTDB): domain Bacteria; phylum Bacteroidota; class Bacteroidia; order Cytophagales; family Cyclobacteriaceae; genus Ekhidna. The sequence goes on along the minus strand of CBDHDT010000193.1, from coordinate 2,875,518 downwards.
AGGTCTTTTTCTATGTTTGAGTTGATGGCGTAAATGTTTGTAATAATGACCTCCAGCAGCTTTATCGTCCCTGATATATTGATAGATACGTTCATGTGAAACCATGGGAATCTGCTTGATTTTACAATACCCTACAATCTGCTTAGGTGACCACTGTTCTTGCAGAAGGTATTCTTTGATGAGCTTTCTTTTGTGGGTGTCAAAAGACCGAGACTTGCAATAACGTTGCTTACGCTTTGTGGAAGACAAATGTGCTTTAGATCCATGATAGATCCCTGTAGGGGAACTGTTGCGCTTGCATTCTCTGTAAATGGTGGAAACCGACACATCAAGGGCTTCTGCAATGAAACTTTTACGTTTACCCGATTTTAAGTAGGCTTCAAGTTGATGTCTTTGATGGGCTTTGAGTTGATAATAGGTTTGGCTCATATGGCAAAGTTTTTAGACCTTTAAAGGGCATCTCTAAAAACTAAAACAGCTGTGTTAGTATGTTTTTTGAGCTAAAAGAGTTAGACTTGGAAATGAAACAGTTTAAACGTCACAGAGATTACGGTTTTTTTGATCAAGACATTCGTTTGTCCAAACTGAGCCAGTTGGGAGATCCCCTGCAACGATTAAACCGTGGAATTGATTTTGAAATTTTCCGTTCTTTACTGGAACAGCACCTGATCAAAGAGTCACAAGGAAATGGAGGACGTCCCCCATATGATTATGTGTTAATGTTCAAAATATTGATTCTTCAGCGATATTATAACCTCTCTGATGATCAAGCAGAATATCAAATCAATGACAGGATGAGTTTTATGAGATTTCTCAACCTCACCATTGCAGATGACATACCAGATAGCAACACGATATGGTTGTTTAGTGAACGTCTGACCGACTTGAATTTAGTAAAATCTCTTTTCGAGCTATTTCAGCGTCAATTGGAAAAGTTAGGGCTTATGGTCAATGAAGGCAAAATAATAGATGCCTCTTTTGTAGAAGCCCCACGCCAACGCAACAGCAGGGAGAAAAACCAACAAATAAAAGAGGGTAAGGGAGAAGGTCTATGGACAGATGAACCCAATAAAAAGCGTCAAAAGGACATTGATGCACGTTGGACAAAGAAAAATAATCAGCATTATTATGGGTATAAAAATCACGCCAAGGTTGATGCAGGTAGCAAATTGATAGCACGCTATGAAATTACCGATGCATCGGTACATGATTCACAGGCTCTTGATACCCTGTTGGACAAAAAACAAGACAAAGAGCAGGCACTGTATGCCGACAGTGCTTATGCAGACCAGCAAGAAATACTCGAAAAACATCAGGTTAAAGATCAAATACATGAGAAGGGCTACACAAACAAGCCGTTGACCGATACACAAAAGGCAAGTAATAGAAGAAAATCAAAAGTACGCGTAAGAGTGGAGCATGTTTTTGGTTTCATGGAAAACAGTATGGGAAGCATGTACTACAAAAAAGTAGGGAAATCAAGAGCCGATACGGTCATTGGTCTGATGAATCTGACTTATAATATGTGCAGAAAAATTCAATTGACCGCTTCATTATGAGGGAACGTGCGTTCGATAGGCAATGAATAAATTCATAAGTAACTGATAATCAGGTGAATAAAAAATGAACTAAAAAAGAACAAAATAGGTCATCTTAAAAAAACAGGTCATAAAAATAAATCGGGAGAATATCCAGTTTTTAGAGATGCCCTAAATATGGGGAAATAGCTCCACATATTTATCCTACATCTTTGCACTTACTAATTGAACTTACAGATCCCCTAATCAAAAGAGGTCGGATCTCCGTTCCTTTGTTCGTTTTAATGCCTGCTCGTGTCGCCATTCTTCTACCTTGGCTTCATGCCCAGAGGTCAGGATTTTAGGTACCTTCCATCCTTTGTAATCTTCAGGTCGAGTATAAACGGGAGGAGCAAGGAGGTTGTCCTGAAAAGAATCAGACAAGGCGGAAGATTCGTCGTTAAGTACTCCAGGAATTACACGAATTATTGAGTCTGCTAAAACCATGGTGGCTAATTCACCTCCAGACAAAACATAGTCACCTATGCTGATTTCCCTAGTGACAAGATGATCCCGTACCCGATGATCCACTCCCTTGTAATGACCACAGAGAAGTATTAGGTTTTTTTTGTAGTGAAAGTTGGTTTGCTATCGATTGATTCAAGGATTCTCCATCAGGAGTAAAATAGATCACTTCATCATAATTTAACTTTTCTTTTAATCTGGAAATGCAAGTGTCAACTGGTTCGATTGTCAACACCATTCCTGCTCCGCCTCCAAAGGCATAATCATCTACATTTTTGTGTTTGTTTGTAGAATAGTCTCTGAGGTTATGAATAAAGAGTTCAACTAATCCTTTTTCAATCGATCGTTTCACAATGCTTTGATTGACGGGACCATCAAAAAGTTCAGGCAGGCATGTGATAATATCTAACCTCATTATTGATTTTCATTTTTTATGGGTAAGTTAAGTTCGGCAATCAAATTAAAAATTTACGAATTGCTTCTGAAAATTATTATGCCAATGTTAGATTATAACATGAGGCATAAATAAATTGATTGAAGTAGGCATTTAATAAATAAAAGATTAGTCTATTAAAACAGTTTAATTTTCTTGATTAAACGATTGATTTACAGTAACTTAGTAAAATTATTAAAGGTAGAGTAAAAATCAGATTATGGAGAAAAAGTATGAAAGCCTAACCCTTTTTGAGTTTCAGAAGAAATTTCCTGATAACGACAGTTGTCAAAACTTCCTGACCGAAATGAAATGGCCCAATGGATTTAAATGTGAAAGGTGCCAAAACAGCAAGTATTGCGGAGGGAAATTATTCCATACCCGTCAATGCACAAAATGTAGATACCAAGCTACCCCCACAAGTGGCACGCTTTTCCACAAAGTAAAATTCCCAATGTTAAAAGCTTTTTATATCCTATACTACATGAGTACAAATAAACAAGGAATTGCATCAACAGAGCTAAGCAGAAAACTGGGGCTACGGCAAAAAACCTGTTGGCTGTTTCAACAAAAGGTAATGAAGGCCATGGGTAGCAGTGGGAAATACCCGCTAATGGGTAAAGTAGAAGTCGATGAGACCGTTGTAGGGCAACAGGAAGAAGGCGTTGTAGGACGACAAAATAACCGAAAAAAGCAGGTTGTACTAGGCTATTGAGAAGAAAGGGAAAGGAGTGAGCAGGATGTATGCCAGAGTGATTGACAATGCTGGCTCCAAGCAATTGAAGCCCTTCTTCCATGATCATATATCACCTCAAGCTACCATCAAAACCGATAGGTGGAGGGGCTACATCCCCTTGAAAGAAAAATACTCTTATTGAAGTAGGCATTTAATAAATACGAATGCACTTGTACGGGCATGGTTGATGGACCACCATTTTAGTTAGCAGGTTATCGAATATTTCCCCTTTCATCTGGCTTCGGTTGAACCGATAGCAATATTGGTCGATATATGCTTGAAGGTTATCGACTGAATGGTGGATACCTCTAAGCCATGCCTTGAACATCATAATTGTTCTGTGCAATTCCGGGAAATTCTTACCTTTCTTCCCACTCTCGATTTGAATTAAGTAAGGATATTTTTCTTTCAAGGGGATGTAGCCCCTCCAGTTATCGGTTTTGATGGTAGCCTCAGGTGATATATGATCTTGGAAGAAGGGCTTCAATTGCTTGGATCCAGCATTGTCAATCTCTCTGGCATACATCCTGCTCACTCCTTTCCCTTTCTTCTCAATAGCCAGTACAACCTGTTTTTTTCGGTTATTTTGTCGTCCTACAACGCCTTCTTCCTGTTGCCCTACAACGGTCTCATCGACTTCTACTTTACCCACTAGCGGGTATTTCCCACTGCTAACCATTGCCTTCATTACCTTTTGTTGAAACAGCCAACAGGTTTTTTGCCGTAGCCCCAGTTTTCTGCTTAGCTCTGTTGATGCAATCCCTTGTTTATTTGTACTCATGTAGTATAGGATATAAAAAGCTTTTAACATTGGGAATTTTACTTTGTGGAAAAGAGTGCCACTTGTGGGGGTAGCTTGGTACCTACATTTTGTGCATTGCCGGGTATGGAATAATTTCCCTCTGCAATACTTGGTGTTTTGACACTTTTCACATTTAAATCCATCTGGCCATTTCATTTCGGCTAGGAAGTTTTGACAACTGTCGTTATCAGGAAATTTCTTCTGAAACTCAAAAAGAGTTAGGCTTTCATACTTTTTCTCCATAATCTGATTTTTATTCTAACTTTAATAATCCTACTAAGTTACTGTAAATCAATCGTTTAATCAAGAAAATGAAACTGTTTTAATAGACTAATCTTTTATTTATTAAATGCCTATTTCAATACTCTTATTTAATTCAAATAGAGAGTGGGAAGAAAGGTAAGAAGTTCCCAGAATTGCACAGAACAATTATGATGTTCAAGGCATGGCTTAGAGGTATCCACCATTCAGTCGATAACCTGCAAGCATATATCGACCAATATTGCTATCGGTTCAACCGAAGCCAGATGAAAGGAGAAATATTCGATAACCTGCTAACTAAAATGGTGGACCATCAACCATGCCCGTACAAGTGCATTCGTATTTATTAAATGCCTACTTCAATAAATTGAATCATTTTTTGTTTGCATTAGTGGGAAAAATATGCATAGCCAGAGTTACGGTGCTATTTTTGACGACATGCGAGCAAAAAAGAAATGATTTATATGTGATATTTTGAGGTATAACTGGTATAATACTCTCGATTATGCTGGTTCATCGTAAAGGTCAAGAAGACCTTTGGGTAGAGATACCTCGATTACTTTGGATGTCGTATCTACTTCTAGAAGGATTGCATCTGTAAGTGGAATAAGAATTTCTTTCCCTTTTGAAATGATTGCCAAGAGGTTATTGTGTCCCAAATCATATATTCCAGTTACTTTCCCGAGGATTTTTTCATCTTCTAAAACGCTACAGCCAACTAGGTCATGAAAATAGAATTTCCCTTCAGGGAGTGATGGAAGATATGTTAACGGTAAGAACAATTCCAATTTCATCAGGCGTTCAGCAACCTCTACGGAATTTACATCTTCAAATCTAACTACTGCTTTCGGACCATTGATTAGCATATTAGCAATAAAAAAAGGAACTAGCCTTCCTTCTTTTTTCAGAAAAACTGATTCCAAATCTTTATAACTGTCAGGAAAATCAACATCCAAATAAACGCTGACATCCCCTTTTAATCCATGGGGCTTGATCACTTTACCAAGCTGGTAGCAATCATACTCCTTCATAGAGGACTAACCTTCTTTTTTCTCTTCTTCAGAGCTTATTTTTCGAAGTTTCCGATTTAGGTTTTTCCTTTTTCTTTTCTCCCTTCGCTGGAATTCTTTCTGTTTTCGACTCTTTTTTTTCAGGAGAAATTTCCGCTTTGGTCTTTTCTTTCACACTAGGAGTTTTTTTGGTTTTTACCTCTTTAGCTTCGGCTTGTTGCATTTCTTCCACCCCAGCTACATCGTCCGCTAAACTCTCGTCGCCTTCTATTCCAGCTTCTTTGATATCTTCAAGCAAAGCTACTTCAGCTTCCTGTGCTTTTTTCTTTAGAGCTTCATATCTTGCTTCTTTCACTTTAGATTCAACTTCCAACTTGGCTTTGATCTTAGCTACTTTGTCGTTGGTAAGCTTATCAATCTTGCCTTGGATTTTAGATTCTTTATTCTTAATCCAAACAGCCAATTTCTCGTCAGCATCTTCCTGTGAAATGGCACCTTTCTCAACACCAATTTGTAAGTGCTTCCTATACATCACCCCCCTATAGGAAAGCATAGCTCTAACGGTATCGGTAGACTGTGCTCCTTTCATCACCCAATCAAATGCTTTATCTGCATCAAGATTGATGGATGCTGGATCAGTATTTGGATTGTACGTACCAATCTTTTCAATAAAGCGACCATCTCGTGGTGCTCTTGAGTCCGCCACGACTACATCGTACATGGCCATTTTTTTGCGTCCCCGACGCGCTAATCTGATTTTTACTGGCATAATTCTATTGTAATCTATGGATCACGTCCATTTAAAATTTCCAAAAATGGAGCGCAAATGTAAGATTTTTTACTTAGAAAAGGATGTAGAAAGGAACAAGAATATTTCAACAAGACAATCGTAGGTTCAACACTCAAGCGCAACAAGTAAGCGGTATTTAGCTAAAAGATTTCTTTAGGAGTTTTAAAGTTAAGTTTTTCTCTTGGTCGTCGGTTAATTTTGTACTGAATTTGTGTAATCTGTTTGTCATTTAGTGTATTAAAAGCTGTTTTTTTGGGTATATACTGTCTTATGAGTTTGTTGGTGTATTCATTGAGCCCTCTTTGTCAGGAGCAATACCGATGGGCAAAGTAGAATTTAGTAGCTAGGTTTTTAGCTATGTCTTGATGGTCGGCAAATGCTGTTCCATTATCAGAAGAGATCGAAAGGATATGTTTTTTATAGGGCATCAGCCTATTGATAAGTTCCTTACTTAGTCCTTTGGCTTGCTTTCCCTTAGGTAGCTTTTTTATAATGAGCATTCCTGTAGTTCTTTCCACGATGGTTAGAATGGCTCCCTTTTGTTGTCTGCCTATAATGGTATCCACTTCCCAATCCCCAAAGCGTTCTTTATTGTTGATGCATTCAGGTCTTTGATCGATTGATACCCTGTTTTTAATAGTTACAGGCTTACCTACAGACCTTTTTCTATGTTTGAGTTGATGGCGTAAATGTTTGTAATACTGGTCTCCAGCAACTTTATCATCCCTGATATATTGATAGATACGTTCATGTGAAACCATGGGAATCTGCTTGATTTTACAATACCCTACAAGCTACTTAGGTGACCACTGTTCTTGCAGAAGGTACGCTTTGATGAGCTTTCTTGTGTGGGTGTCAAAAGACCGAGGCTTGCAATAACGTTGCTTACGCTTTGTGGAAGACAAATGTGCTAGGATGCATGATAGATCCCTTTAGGGGAACTGTTGCGCTTGTATTCTCTGTAAATGGTGGAAACCGATACATCAAGGGCTTCTGCAATGAAACTTTTACGTTTACCCGATGTTAAGTAGACTTCAATTTGATGTCTTTGATGGGCTTTGAGTTGATAATATGTTTGGCTCATATGGCAACGTTTTTAGACCTTTAAATATGTGGAAATAGCTCCACATATTTATCCTACATCTTTGCACTTACTAATTGAACTTACAGAATGCAAAACCGCATAAATAAAATCTAAAATATCAATGGGGGCAAAAGTATTTTCTGTTTGTTCTTTCTCATTTGTGAATGTTAAATCTAATTTAGAAGCAATTTCTTTTACAATATCTCGGTTTAGATTTGGTTTTCTTTCTGTGGTTGCTTCAATGGTTTGTTGTTGGTTATTTTCAGGATAGAGGTAAAGAGGGAATATTGATGTTAGAAATCTATCACTTAATCTTGCGTCTGCCAAATTATCAGTTATAAATAGACTACTGTAATTTTTTTCTTTGTTAATTCTAATGGCAGCTAACCCCACATTTTCCCCTTTAAGGAAGTGTTGCATTACTTTTCTTACTGTACGCCATACTAATTTATCTTCATAGAAAATATGGCGGTTATCAAATGGTCTGTAAGAAATTGGCTTAATGTATTTCTCTAAATCTGCTTCATTTTTTATGTTGTCATATCCATCAAGTATATTCCATCCTTTCTTTTTTCTTACATTAAATTCTTTATGTAAAAATTCTGTATCTCTTGGCGAGGATTGAAATTTTTTATAAAAATCTAACAAATCATTTTTGTCATCCTTAATCACAAAATCATCGTGTGCAGTAGTTAAACCAACTCCGTTAATTATGAACAGATCATTTACTGAAACCCCTTTATCATAAACCGCTTTAGCCTCAAAATCCTTTTGCACCATAAAATAATTTGGAGCTTTACTTGGCAGTTTCACATAAGGAACTGTCTTCAAAGAATTTTGAGAAAGAAAATCATATTTCACCTCTCGCTTTCCATATAGATCGTAATGAAATATTTTACCAAGTTCATTTGGTTTTTTCTTCCCTGTTTTCACAAACACATTAATAGATACGCCCTGCATAATATCAAATACATTTACATCGGGAGAGCCATCTGGAGACGTTTCCTTTTTCTTACTGTTACCGTGTAAGTCAATGGTGTAAATTTTATCATAAGTTTTAAGTAAATTCCAACGCATACCTCTAAATGTCGGGTTATCTAAAAATCCGTGAGGGTTTATGAAAGCTAAAACACCACTTCCGTTTTTCTCAATAAAATGTTGACCATAACGTAAAAACTTTACATAATCATCATTTATCCATTTTGGGTTTCGTTCTTTTAGTTTTTCTTTTCCTCCGGGTTCTTTTTTGTAGTCTTGCATCAAGCTCATAATCCAATCACCTTTGTTAGCACTTTCACCACTGTAAGGTGGATTTCCAATAATGCACATAACAGGAGTATCACGTTTTATATGGTTGGCTTCATTAGCTTCACTACTCAGCCAATTGGCAAATAAAGTTCCTGTATCTGGGTGGTGTTCCTCTAAACTATTGGTCAGGTAAACTCGTGTCCGTTGACCTTTTGTCGCTTTAAATCCTGTTTCTCTTAGCAACAACTCCAATTGCAAGTGTGCCATAGCATAACTTGCCATTAGTAACTCAAAACCGTTTAAGCGCGGGAGTAAATTATTTTCTACATAACTGCTCCAAATTCCTTCTTGACCTTTAAATTTCTTGTTTATGTGTTTTATTACTTCCGCTAAAAAAGTTCCTGTTCCTGTGGCCGGGTCAAGAATTTGTACTTTGTGTACTTCTTGTTCCATTTGCTTGTAGCCAGTTGCAGAATGCTTGTCAGGAATTTGTGTATTTACAGGAATTTTTGTTTTAGAAGTATCCGCCAACCCTTGTGGTAATTCAAATTCTGTTTTTAAAATATCGTCAACCGCACGAACAATGAATTTTACAACTGGAGCAGGAGTGTACCAAACACCTCTTGCTTTTCTCAATTTAGGATCATATTCCGCCAAGAATGTTTCATAAAAATGGATGATAGGGTCTTCCATTTTTGTAGTCTTTCCGTAGTTTTTTAGAATTTCTTCAACGTTACAGGCTAAAAATATTTCCGCCAAATTATCTACAATCCATTTAATTCGGTCGTCAATATCGGGACCGGCTATGTAGCCAAACAATTTTCTTAAAAACGGATTTGATTTGGGTATTAATTCCGCTGCTTCTTGTCTGCTAAAAGTATCTAACGTTGGATCGTGCAAACGAGCAGCAAACATTCCATAAGCAATAGTTTGAGCATAAACATCTGCAAATCCTTTAGGAGTAATGTCGTGAATCAAAATACTTTTAAAGGCTGTCATTTGCTCCTTTAAAGTACTGTCTTCATTGTGCGTTTCGTCACTGGTCAACGCCTTTTCAATAACATCAGAAAGAAGACGGGCTTTTCCTGCCATCATTTCTGCTAATTTTTTTGAACTTTTTATGTTTTGTCCAATGTGCGTACAGAAGTCTTTGATAAGGTTTTTAAATCTTGTAAAATTTTGAGGGAGTGCACTAATTCCTTTTTCTGTTATTTTTGCAATCGCAATTTTGGTGATAAATTCTCCGTCATTGTATACATGAAAATCTATGTAATCGGTGAAAATCAGATTGTCTAATGATGCTTTGTATCGGTCAAATTGTTCTTTGTTTACTGATTTCTTTTTTCCTTCAAGGTCTTTGTCGCCAATGTCTTTTGCTTCAATAAAGCCAACAGGAATATCTTTTTTAGTCAATATGTAGTCAGGTGCTCCGCAAGATTGTCTTTTCGGTTCGTTAGTTGCTCTTACTTCTGGGACTAAACCTTCAATGAGTTGTTGCAAGTCACCTCTAAAAGTATGCTCGGTAGCATTTCCGAGCTTATATCTCTGATTTATATTGTCGATATAATTTTCTATTGTCATTTTCAGTTTTTCTTATTCTCGGTGAGCATTGGCTGAAAAATAGCTCTTTTGGTTATTTTTCGTTGGCTTATGTGTCGGAAAAAACCAAAAGAGCTATTTGTGCGGTTGGTTTTATTTTGGAATAACTTAATCTAACTCCACTAAAAACTTAGTTATGCCAGTTTACACTACCTTTTGCAACGGTCTTGAAGAGTTATATGTAAAAAATCTACAAATAAATTTGCTTGATAATACTGCTAATAAACACCCCCTCTATTGCAACGGTCTTGGAGAATAAATCTTCTCTTACGTCATCTGGCGAAGACGCTGAACCACTTCTTTCGCAAAATAAGTAAGGATCATATCCGCCCCTGCCCTTTTGATAGAGAGTAAACTTTCCATCATAGTGAGTTCTGGGTTTAACCATCCTTTTTCTCCAGCCGCTTTGATCATACTGTATTCCCCTGAGACGTTGTATGCGGCTACGGGAATCTGAAAATTGTCTTTCATTTTTTTTATAATATCCAAATAAGCAAGAGCAGGTTTTACCATTAGAACGTCAGCTCCTTCCTGAAAATCCAATTGCGCTTCCAGTAGGGCTTCCTCACTATTTGCGGGATTCATTTGATACGTCTTCTTATCACCGAATTTTGGAGCTGAACCTAGGGCATCTCTAAAAGGACCATAAAATGCGCTGGCGTATTTGGCGGTGTAAGACATGATTCCTGTTTGTTGAAATCCATTTTCGTCCAGTACATTTCTTAGATAACCTACTCTAAAATCCATCATATCTGAAGGTCCGATCATGTCAATTCCTGTTTCGGCCTGTGCGAGACTCATCTTTCCTAAAATGTCCAATGTCTCATCGTTCAGTATTTTACCATCTTCAATGATACCGTCGTGACCATCGCTACTATATGGGTCCATAGCCACATCTGTAATGATAAAAGCGTCGGGGAAGGTCTGTTTGATTTTTCGAAGTGCTTGCAAGTAGAAAAAATCAGGATCATAACTTTTGGTAGCCGATGGATCCTTGTGTCGTTCGTCAATCACAGGAAAAATGTCAAATCCTTTAATTCCCAGTTCGAGGCATTCTTCAATCTCGTTGAGTAGCAGGTCTTCTGATAACCGGAAGATGCCAGGCATAGATTCGACTTCGGACTTCTTGTTGTACCCTTCCAATAAAAACAAAGGAAAAATAAGATCATTGGAAGAAATTCTGCTTTCTTGAACCAAATCTCGGATTGCCTCAGATGAGCGATTTCTTCTGGGTCTTCTCATTCTCATAAAGATATTTTCAAAACTTTACCCTCTTTTCCTGCAACAAAACCGACATTCTCATGTGCCGAAACAGCCCAGTAGTTTAGGGTGTCTAAAGTCACCCAAGTTTTTCCCATATCAGAAGTGTAATCCAAGCCGTTAGGACCACAAGCGAATGCAAAAAGCTGATCTTGATATTCAGTTACTGCTCCCCCATAAAATGCTCCTTTTGTTTCAGGAGTATGTGTTAAGGTCCAGGAAACACCTCCATCTTCGGATAGAGCAGTATTGTTGGTGTACTCATTTGGTTGCATTAAATCGCCACCCACTAATAGTCCTTTTTCTCCGATGAAAGAAATGGAAGTATTGCCAGCAACTTCTCCTTTTACAAGAGGAGAAGAGACACTTTCCCACGATTTTCCATAGTCCCTAGTGATCAGAACTCTACAGTTATCATTGCCCCCTGTTGAAATCCAAGCCAGACCTCCTGTACCTGTAGTAACGCAGGTGCCACTTGCTGCACACCCTCCTTCACCTTTACCTGCCTTAGGGAGGTTATCGGTTGGAGCTCTTTTCCATGTTTTTCCACCATCGCCTGTAAGTAGAATGTAAGGATATTCATCAATGGCATCTCCGTAAGCAATGCCTGTTTGATCATCCCAGAAATCAATACTGTTTAGGAAGCCGAGTGAATCTTCCATTACGAAGTTTTTCTCCCAAATAGAATCATTTTTAAATGTGAATATCCTTGATAAAGGACCTAGACCTGCACTCATAAGCACCGCTTTTGTTCTATCAAAACCATGAATGTCACGAAACTGCAAAGTATCTATGGTTGGATGATGAAATAATTTCCAATTCCGCCCCCCGTCAATGGATCGGATGAATGAGGCATCATGCCCACCGATCCAAATAGTCTCGCTATCAACCATGCTAATGGCTTGTAGAATAGAATTTGTTGGAGTCTCTACCTCTTCAATCACAGGCTCAATGATGTGCTTGCTTGAGCATCCAATTAAAAAAACACAAAATGACAGACGAGTTAATTTCATTGCGCCATTTCTGATAGATTAGAATAATATTCTTCTATTTCTCGGGTAAGAGATGTTTTCCAATTTTCGAATAATTTCTTTTCAGATAGAAGGGCGAATTCCCCATGAGTTGTCCAGTTTTTGAAAAAACTATCCATCTGTTGAAGCATTTCTTCCAGATGCCCTTTCTCTTCTGCTATGATCATTCTCACACTAATCGTACTTTTTTTCGTTTTCAATACTTCCTCGTAAATAGGGTAAAGTTCATCAGCTCTAACTTCAATAGCATAGGTGACGAGGAGATATGAAGCATATTTTAGTTGATGCCCAGTGTAGTCGCAATGGTCTTTCAGATACCTGCTAATCATAATATCGAGCTTATGTAGGTATTGAAAACTCTCAATCGGTGCTAACAGCTCATCAGTCCTGTATGTTTGGCATCCATGGTGATTTGTCTTTCCAATTTGACTCTTTAGATAATAGGCATGTCTGGCCTCCTCTGCAGCATGTTTTAATACAATCAGGTCAACATTTTGGGAATGCTCGCTTGCAGAGATTTTTTTGGCTCCACAGTTCTCCATCATAGAAAGTGAATTAAGCCACTTTGCATGCAACACAGGTTGTGAGACTATTTGATTGATCAAAAATTTTAAATCCATGATTTTTTAAATCGTTCCTCAAAACTAACCTGAATGGAGATTCCATTGGCAATAATCCACCATTGCTTTTGTGATGCGGGATAAAGCTGTTTCAGTAATGACGTATGGAGGCATAATGTAAATCAGGTTCCTAAAAGGACGAATCCAGACACCTTTTTCTACAAAAAATCTTTGTGCCTGGGCAACATCAACTTGTTCTTTTGTTTCGATCACTCCAATTGCTCCAATTACTCGGACATCCTTTACTGATGATAATTTTTTTGATCTTCCAAGCTCTGTTGTCAGTTGCATCTCTATTTGCTTCACTTTTTTCTGCCAATCAGATAAAAGTAGTAGCTCGATACTTTTGATAGCAATTGCGCAGGCTAGTGGATTGCCCATGAATGTCGGTCCGTGCATGAATACGCCAGTCTGTCCATTGCAAATCGTTTCTGCAACATTGGTAGTGCAAAGGGTAGCCGCCAATGAAAGGTAGCCACCAGTAAGTGCTTTACCTACACACATGATATCGGGTGAAATGTTGGCGTGTTCGCAGGCAAAAAGCTTTCCAGTGCGGCCAAAACCAGTCGCAATTTCGTCGGCGATAAGCAGGAGGTCATATTCCTCGCATAGTTCTTTTACTCTAACCAGATATTTGGGAGAATAAATTCGCATCCCTCCTGCACCCTGAACAATCGGCTCCAAGATGAAAGCGGCGGAAACTTCAGCATGTTTCTGAAAAAAGAATTCAAGCTGTTCTATTTCATCTACTTCTGGGGTGCCATCGAAAGCAGTTTTAGGCGATGCAACAAAAAAATGTTTTGGCAGGAAATCTGCGAACAGGCGATGTAGCCCATTTTCTGGATCACCAACGGACATGGCTCCTGCCGTGTCGCCATGATACCCCCTTTTGAAGGTCATGAACTTAGTTTTTTTTGTTTCTCCTCTTGAATGTTGGCATTGGAGTGCCATCTTCATAGCAACTTCGACTGACACAGATCCACTATCTGAGAAGAAAACTTTTTCGAGGTCTTGGGGAGTTATTTCAACCAATTTTTTCGCTAATTGAATGGCTGGCTGGTGTGTAATTCCACCAAACATGACATGAGACATCCTGCTCAACTGCTGTTTGGCGACCTCATTAAGTTCTGGTACATTGTATCCATGAATGGCTGTCCACCAGCTTGACATCCCGTCTATTAATTCCTGACCACTATCAAGTTTTAGTCGGACACCGTGTGCAGAAACTACAGGATACACTGGGAGCGGATTTACCAAGGAAGTGTATGGATGCCAGATGTTTTGCTTGTCAAAGTCCAGTTGAGACTGGTTAAAGATGAATTCTTCGGGCATATTTTTTGACAATTTCTTTGTTTATTTCTACCTCCTTTGAAATCTCAAGCAAACATTTTGTCTGTGTTCTATGCATAATCACATCAAATGTTGATGGATTTTTTTCGCCGTTGAAGATGAATCCGATAACGTGAATATTTCTTGAGATCAACAGCTCCCATGATAACAGTGTATGATTGATACTCCCCAGGTAGTAGCTTGCAATGAGTACAACCTGAGAATTAAGTGCTTGGATGAGGTCAATATTCAAATAGTCGTTGGTAAGGGGGACCATCAATCCACCGGCGAGTTCAATAATCAGGTTATTTTGAGTGTACGGAGCCACCAATCTCCAGGGATCTATTCGAATGCCGTCTAATTCGGCTGCTGTATGAGGCGACATGGGAGTGTGGAGACGGTAGGCTTCAGGATGAATAACAGTGTCCGGATTAGAGACCAGACGTTGTACCTTGATTCCATCTGAATGTGGCAGGTCCCCAGCCTGAACAGGCTTCCAATAGTCGGCGTTAAGTGCTTCGCAAAGTATTGCCGAAGCAACGGTTTTTCCTGTATTTGTTCCGATTCCTGCAACAATTACTCTTCGTGACGCCATTTGCTTATTGCTTCGAAAAAATGGTCGATTTCATTACGGGTATTGTATGCGTGCAGAGAAATTCTCAATCTTTCCTGTCCCTGCGGAACGCTTGGGCTTCTGACTGGAAGAATGGTGATCCCTTCATTGCTAAGATAATTAGCGGTATTGATGACCCGTTCATTTCCAGGAATGATCAATGATTGAATGGCGGTAGCTGACGTTAGCCATTTGAGAGCGGATGCACCTGCTTGTCGGAACCTGAAATAGTTAATGTTGTTGTTAAGTTGAGTTCTGAGGTGTTGAGATTTACTAGTGAGATGATATGCACATTTTATAGAAGTCAATTGGTGATCGGAAGGTGCGGTGGAATAAATAAACGAGCGCGCAAAGTTCATAAGATAGTCCGTAAGCCATTTTTCACCTAACACAGCAGCCCCATGTGTTCCCATGGCCTTTCCAAAAGTAACGATAGTTGATAGTACATCGTTTTGAATTCCAAGCATGGAACAATAACCTTCGCCAGACTCTCCAATCACTCCGACTGCGTGGGCTTCATCTACTATAAGTTTAGCTCCATTTTCATTGCACACATCTATAATGGCGTTAAGAGGTGCAATATCACCATCCATGGAATAGACAGATTCAACAAGCACAATTTTTTCGCCCTCTGTCTTCGTAAGCTGTCGTCTTAGATCTTCAACGTCATTGTGCCTGAACCTCCGACTCCTAGCGTGACTCAGACAAATCCCATCGATCATGCTTGCATGGATGAATGCATCAGGGATGTACGTAACGTTCCTTTTTCCCAGCGCAGAAAGTAATCCGACGTTTGCGCTATATCCTGAACTAAAAAGCAATGCAGATTGAACGTTATGAAAGTCCGCAATGCTATTCTCCAGTGATTCAGCATAGACAGTGTTTCCACTTAGTAATCTTGACCCTGTTGATCCCGTTCTTTTAGATGGGAGTGATTCGTACTCTTGTTGGACTTCCTGAAGAAGGTCGGGAGCTATGGAAAGACCCAGGTAGTCATTTGAATGAAAGTCAACACCTGTAGACGGACTAGGGAGTGTTCTTAGCAGATGATCTTTTGTTCTTTCTTTCAACTCCTGCTGATACCTGTTCATTCCACGATTTCTTCTTTTTCGTATTTGAATGCTTTGCGTGACACCAACCCTAGCAGATCAAACATTTCCTTGTCATCGTTAAAATCTGGATTCGGAGTAGTCAGCAATTTGTCTCCAGAAAAAATTGAATTGGAGCCAGCCATAAAACACATGGCTTGCGCTGTGAGCGACATTCCTTCCCGCCCAGCGGAGAGCCGAACGACGGACCTAGGCATAACGAGCCTTGCTGTTGCAACCATACGAATCAACTCATGAGCAGGTACGCACGGCTGCTCTGCAAGCGGAGTACCCTCAACAGGAACCAGCGCATTGATCGGTACGGATTCAGGATGTACATCCATATTGGCGAGTGTTTTCAACATTCCAATCCGATCGGCTACAGACTCACCCATTCCAATAATTCCACCTGAGCATACTGTAATATTGGCTTTTCTTACATTTTCGATAGTCCTCAACCGATCATCATATTCCCTTGTTGTGATAATGTCTTCATAGAACGTCTCTGAAGAATCGATGTTATGATTGTAGGCATAAAGTCCTGCATCTGCCAGTTTTTTGACCTGCACTTCTGACACCATGCCAAGTGTGCAACAGACTTCCATGTCAAGCCCGTTCACTGTCTTAACCATCTCTAGTACCTTATCAAAATCTTTGTTGTTGCGAACTTCACGCCAAGCTGCCCCAAGACACATTCTGGAAGCTCCGTTTGCTTTTGCAACTTCTGCCTGCGCTTTCACTTCTTCCACTTCCATCAGTTTGTGGACCTTGATGTCTGTATGATACCTAGCAGCTTGTGGGCAATACGCACAATCTTCTGGACACCCGCCTGTTTTAATAGAAATCAGACTGCTGACCTGAATTTCATTAGGAGCATGAAATTTCCTGTGCTCAGTTGCCGCCTCAAAAACCAGTTCGAGCAGTGGCTTGTTATAAATCTTTTCAATATCTTCGATGGTCCAGTCGTGCCTTATCTGCATATAAACTTCATGATAAAGTGCAATGTTAGTCATTAAAGAAACCCAATAAAATTGACTATTTCTTTATATGTGATATTCTTCGGTCTAATCGGTATTACCATGAAGTGTAACTAAACCTGCCTGGTTTTGATTTAATCTCTTTCCTATCATACATTGCGAAGTTTACACCTAAGGGTACAAAAATCCGTGCAATTGAATACATAAAAACCTACTAATGTGATTTTTTGCTCGGGACCAACGATTTAAATAGGGTGTAAGGAACGACTAAATAGGACATATGGAAACATATCATGATTGTCATCTACGGGCTTTTAGATAGGTTGGACATTATTTTCAATCTACTACATCATTAGGGTGCTTACAAAGGGCATAAATCGAATTGTTCCAGATGTTTATTGTAAGTTCAATTAGTAAGTGCAAAGATTAGGATAAATATGTGGAGCTAGCTCCACATATTTACAGGTCTAAAAACTTTGTCATATGAGCCAAACATATTATCAATTCAAAGACCATCAAAGACATCAAATTGAAGCCTGCTTAAAATCGGGTAAACGTAAAAGTTTCATTGCAGAAGCCCTTGATGTGTCGGTTTCCACCATTTACAGAGAATGCAAGCGCAACAGTTCCCCTACAGGGATCTATCATGGATCTAAAGCACATTTGTCTTCCACAAAGCGTAAGAAACGTTAGTGCAAGTCTCGGTCTTTTGACACCCACAAAAGAAAGCTCATCAAAGCGTACCTTCTCCAAGAACAGTGGTCACCTAAGCAGCTTGTAGGGTATTGTAAGATCAAGCAGATTCCCATGGTTTCACATGAACGCTATCAATTATCAGGGACGATAAAGCTGCTGGAGGTCATTATTACAAACATTTACGCCATCAACTCAAACATAGAAAAAGGTCTGTAGGTAAGACTGTAACTATTAAAAACAGGGTATCAATCGATCAAAGACCTGAATGCATCAACAACAAAGAACGCTTTGGGGACTGGGAAGTGGATACCATTATAGGCAGACAGCAAAAGGGAGCCATTCTAACCATCGTGGAAAGAACTACAGGAATGCTCATTATAAAAAAGCTACCTAAGGGAAAGCAAGCCAAAGGACTAAGTAAGGAACTTATCAATAGGCTGATGCCCTATAAAAAACATATCCTTTCGATCACTTCTGATAATGGAACAGAATTTGCCGACCATCAAAACATAGCTAAGAACCTAGCTACTCAATTCTACTTTGCCCATCGGTATTGTTCTTGGCAAAGAGGACTCAATGAATACACCAACAAACTCATAAGACAGTATATACCCAAAAAAACAGCTTTTGATACACTAAATGACAAACAGATTACACAAATTCAACACAAAATTGACCGACGACCAAGAGAAAAACTTAACTTTGAAACTCCTGAAGAAATCTTTTATCTAAATACCGCTTAGTTTTTGCACTTGATTGTTGAACCTACGGTATTACCATGAAGTGTAACTAAACCTGCCTGGTTTTGATTTAATCTCTTTCCTATCATACATTGCGAAGTTTACACCTAAGGGTACAAAATCCGTGCAATTGAATACATAAAAACATACTAATGTGATTTTTTGCTCGGGACCAACGATTTAAATAGGGTGTAAGGAACGACTAAAGTAGGACATATGGAAACATACATGATTGTCATCTACGGGCTTTTAGATAGGTTGGACATTATTTTCAATCTACTACATCATTAGGGTGCTTACAAAGGGCATAAATCGAATTGTTCCAGATGTTTATGACTCTATACCCAACGTATTTACAACCTTTGGTATCCTAGGAACATTCGTAGGAATATATTTTGGGCTTAGAACTTTTGATGTTAGCAACATCAACGAAGGAATCCTAGCTCTACTCGAAGGGTTAAAAACAGCATTTACCACTTCAATTTGGGGTATAATTCTATCCTTCATCTTTGGTAAAGTTTCGCAAGTAGCATTAAGGTCAGCAGAACGAAAGTCATCTAAACAGTCATCATCTAAACAGCCAATAGATGAACTCGGAACATTGAAAGTAATCAATAAAAATTTGACACAATCAAGAAAGGATAGCAATAGCAACTTTCAAACACTGAACACATCATTGATTGGCGAAAATGATGATAGTGTATCTACGCAACTAGTAAAGCTTAAAAACGAATTTGCCAAGTTCAACGGAAGTCTTCAGCTACAAAATGAAACGATGCTACAAGTTCTACAAGCACTAGGCGGTGATGGTGAAACCAGTTTGTTAACTCAAATACAGAAACTACGAGTCGAACAAAGAGACACTAGCGAGGAGACTAAAAAGAATGTAAAGTTGATTGTAGACTCAATGAACGAAAACAATCTGCTTATTTCTAAAAAATTTGACGAATTCTCTGACTTGCTTGCCAAAAATAATACGGAAGCCCTTGTTGACGTAATGAAAAGTGCCACGGAAGCATTCAACGAACAAATGAGCGAGTTAATAGAAAAGTTAGTTCAAGAAAACTTTAAAGAATTAAACAATAGTGTTCAAAGTCTAAACACTTGGCAACAAGAAAATAAAGAAATGATTTTATCATTGACAGAACAATTTAAAACTGTTTCTGAAGATTTTAAAATTGCATCTGTTTCCATAAAGGAAATCACCGAAAATACAGCTAAACTAACGGAAGACAACAGTCAATTATCCAGATTGATTCAAGAATTACAAAAAGTTCTAATTGACGACACCAAATTTCAGGAAGTTATTACAAAACTTGAAGGCACAATTGATACAGTTAAACAGAACACAGAAAGTTTTGATAAAACAACTAATAAATTAAATGACTGGATAGGTAAAGAACATGATTTTAAACAATCTGTTAATATTTTGATAACTCGTTTAAAAGAAATAGAAAAAATAAAAGACATAAATGGAGAATTTTGGAGTAATACTAAAGTTCAAATGGAAGAAGGCGTTTCAATAATTGCTAATTCATCAACTGAATTAAGAGAGAGCCTTAACAGTATTTCGGAAGAATTTACAGAGCAATTAAATCAAACTTTAACAAGTCTAGACGAACTTATTCAAAGATTAATAAAACATTACACAAATATCAAATAGATAATGAAAGAAAATTCAGACAACCATTGGGCTTCATTTTCTGATATAATGACAGGGTTGATGATGATTTTCTTATTCATTTCTATTTCGTATATGTTGGAAGTCCAGAAAAAACAAAAAGAACGAGATATAATATTTGAAGAATTTAAAGCAACCAAAGAAGAATTATATAATGAATTGGATAGTGTTTTTAAAGCTGATTTTCAAGAATGGAAAGTTAAATTGGACAAAGATTTATCAATAAAGTTTACAAACCCTGACGTTTTATTTCAATCAGGAAAAACGAGTATAAGACCATTTTTTTCTATAATCTTAGATGATTTCCTACCAAGATATTTTGAAATTATACTACAAGATAAATACAAAGATAAAATAGCTGAAATTAGGATTGAAGGACATACAGATACAGTTCCAGCACCCGATTTTGATAAAGACCCATACATTGCAAACTTATTACTGTCTCAAAAAAGGTCTGCGGAAGTAGTTAAGTATTTAAGAAATATGAGATATTTCAAAAGCATTACATCTGAAAAGATTAATTTGATTGAATTTTTACTTACAGCAAATGGATTGTCTTTTGGCAGGACTGTAGATAATAATGGAGAACTAACTATAATAAGTAAACTTCCAATTAATAACAAGAAATCAAGAAGAGTTGAATTTAGAATAATTACCACAAGCGATAAATTAATAGAGAGAGTTTTAAAAGAAATAGAAGGGTAAAGATGGCTTTAATAAAATTTGAAAAAGCACATGATTATTTAGACACTCTGAATGTTCCTCGTTTAGTTGAATATAAGAGTAACGTAATTATTGAAAGAATTGATTTTACTGAACAAGAAAATGAAGGGAATATTAAATGGCGAGATGATGGGGTTTACTTAAAAATTAAGGACAATTTTCAACGCGGGTTTATGTATATTAAAATACCTGACATTCAAAAATATGGGCTACCCCGATTTCATCTTTTAGAATGTAAAACTATTTTAGATCAAAGACAAAATGGTCGTTTCTTAAATCATTATTTTTGGTCAAATTCACCAACTGTTACTCTTTTAGATAGAGCGACAAAAGAAGAGGTCAAAGATTCTTTACTTTCACTATGTAATAATTGCAAAACTATATTAAGAAAAAGAACAGGAGAGTTAATATCTGATACAGAACAATTTCACGATCTACTTGATTTAAATCATGATGAAATTCGTGACGAAATTAAAACAGATATTAATGGCTATCGTTTTACATGGCGGGGTAGTTCACGAAACTATAGACTTAAACAAAATTATACTTGTGAAGAGTGTAACTTTGGAGGAGATGATTTAGTAAATAATTTTGATAAAAAATATATTCACACACATCATATTGATGGTAATAAAGTAGATGATTCGACGAAAAATTTAAAAGCACTTTGTGTGTTATGTCACTCTAATCAAGACGAACATCATCAAACAAGACTGAGAAGAGAAGCCACTTCATTTGTTACTAAATACAAGGGTACATTATTAAAAATCAAACATCCCTATATTGAAAAATATTTACGGGAAGGAGAATAATGAAATGCTAACAATGGTTAAGAAAACATCGGGGAGGAGGTAATTAGGGAGTTCAGGGACCTGTAAATTGGTTCTTGTGATTATTGAGTGGGTAATGCGTTAAAATACAGGATCAATTTCATTATTCAAAAAGGTTCAACAATGCACGACTTATTTACTCAAGCACTTGGCATCTATTCCCCGTGGTTTGTCAAGGATGGTGAACTTAACAACAAACAACTCAACATCTATATTGACTTCAAACGTGGCACTCAATTTGTTGATGGTAGCGATGACACCAAAGCCTATGGTGCCTATGACACAAAGATGAAAAAATATCGTCATATGAATTTCTTTGAGCATGAATGCCATCTGCATGTTCGGGTTCCAAAGCATTAAGCGAGACGATGGCAAAGTACGGCTGATTCTGCCCCGTGGGCAGGTCAGTTAAATGGTGTTAGCACCTTGTTTGAGGCTTTTGTTATCAAGTTTTGTAAGCACATGCCGATACACAATGTTTGCCAGCTGATGAACGTATCAGACCATAAGGGTTGGAAGTTGTTGGATATCTATGTTGACAAAGCCAAGCTCAGTGAGGATTTAAGCGGTATAGATGCCTTTGGTATGGATGAACCTGCCACGACCAAGGGACATGATTATATAACGCTATTTGTTCATTTATACAAAAAAGCAGTGGCGCATATCAGTGATGACAAAAGCAGTCAACCTGTTGTTGATTTTGTCGCGGTTTTAGAACAACAAAAGTTCAACAAAGAACAAGTTGAATCTGTGAGTTGCGCTATGTCACCGGCGTTTATTAAAGGGATTAGAGAAAACCTGCCGAATGCCCAAATTACGTTTGACAAGTTCCACATTATAAAGATTATCAATGAAGGGGTTGATAAGGTGAGAAGGGCGGAGGTGAAAGAGAATCCAATTCTTAGAGACCTTTGCATAAATCAAAAAATGATCGGAAGTGGGACTTTACCAATTTTTGCTCCTGCAAAATCGGTATACCGTACGTCCTGTACATAAGTCCCACCATCTACAACGGTTTTGCACGGCTGAAGCCGTGCTTCCGACAATTACGCAAAACTCCCTCTTAAAGGTACGCGGTATTTATTCCTCAAAAACGAACAACCCCTCAGCCAGAAACAACACCAGAAAAAAGCAGAATTAGAGCTGGCAGATCTTAACCTTAAATCCTTTGATGCAATGAGAATGCGCGAAACTTTCCAACAAATCTATCAAGCCAAAACTAGGATAGATTTTGAGCACCTATTAAGCAAATGGTACAACTGGGGCAGTCAATGCAATTTACCCGCCATGGTTGAAACGAGCAAAACCATTAAAAACCATTGGCAAGGCATCGTGCAATGGAAATTAAGTAGCATCAATAACGGTATTTTAGAAGGCTTAAATTCGATCATTCAAGCCGCAAAAAGAAAAGCCAGAGGTTATGGCAAAAAACATTTTAAGACCATGGCTTATTTGCTGACTGGCAAGTGAGATTTGCATAAAATCAATGTGAACCTACCCACTTGCTTTTAACAAGAGCCTAAAAATCTTTTAAAATTGGGAATTTTATTTTGTGGAAAAGTGTGCCGCTTGTGGGGGTAGCTTGGTACCTACATGTTGTGCATTGACGGGTATGGAATAATTTCCCTCTGCAATACTGGTTGTTTTGGCACCTTTCACATTTAAATCCATCTGGCCATTTCATTTCGGTCAGGAAGTTTTGACAACTATCGTTATCAGGAAATTTCTTCTGAAACTCAAAAAGGGTTAGGCTTTCATACTTTTTCTCCATAATCTGATTTTTATTCTAACTTTAATAATCCTACTAAGTTACTGTAAATCAATCGTTTAATCAAGAAAATGAAACTGTTTTAATAGACTAATCTTTTATTTAGTCAACCCTAAAGAATCAAAATTAATTATGCTTATCTTCTTTCAGGGAGGTTTTTAGCATGATTATTGCTATATAAAATGACAAGGCATAGTTATAATATCAATCAAAATCTTGTCAAATGCAGTCAAAAAAGTCGAATAGAAATCAACTTAATTTTTTTGAAGTAGGCATTTAATAAATAAAAGATTAGTCTATTAAAACAGTTTCATTTTCTTGATTAAACGATTGATTTACAGTAACTTAGTAGGATTATTAAAGTTAGAATAAAAATCAGATTATGGAGAAAAAGTATGAAAGCCTAACTCTTTTTGAGTTTCAGAAGAAATTTCCTGATAACGACAGTTGTCAAAACTTCCTGGCCGAAATGAAATGGCCCAATGGATTTAAATGTGAAAGGTGCCAAAACAACAAGTATTGCAGAGGGAAATTATTCCATACCCGGCAATGCACAAAATGTAGGTACCAAGCTACCCCAACAAGTGGCACTCTTTTCCACAAAGTAAAATTCCCAATGTTAAAAGCTTTTTTGAAGTAGGCATTTAATAAATAAAAGATTAGTCTATTAAAACAGTTTCATTTTCTTGATTAAACGATTGATTTACAGTAACTTAGTAGGATTATTAAAGTTAGAATAAAAATCAGATTATGGAGAAAAAGTATGAAAGCCTAACTCTTTTTGAGTTTCAGAAGAAATTTCCTGATAACGACAGTTGTCAAAACTTCCTGGCCGAAATGAAATGGCCAGATGGATTTAAATGTGAAAAGTGTCAAAACAACAAGTATTGCAGAGGGAAATTATTCCATACCCGGCAATGCACAAAATGTAGGTACCAAGCTACCCCCACAAGTGGCACTCTTTTCCACAAAGTAAAATTCCCAATGTTAAAAGCTTTTTATATCGTATACTATATGAGTACAAATAAACAAGGGATTGCATCAACAGAGCTAAGCAGAAAACTGGGGCTACGGCAAAAAACCTGTTGGCTGTTTCAACAAAAGGTAATGAAGGCAATGGTTAGCAGTGGGAAATACCCGCTAGTGGGTAAAGTAGAAGTCGATGAGACCGTTGTAGGGCAACAGGAAGAAGGCGTTGTAGGACGACAAAATAACCGAAAAAAGCAGGTTGTACTGGCTATTGAGAAGAAAGGGAAAGGAGTGAGCAGGATGTATGCCAGAGAGATTGACAATGCTGGATCCAAGCAATTGAAGCCCTTCTTCCAAGATCATATATCACCTGAGGCTACCATCAAAACCGATAACTGGAGGGGCTACATCCCCTTGAAAGAAAAATATCCTTACTTAATTCAAATCGAGAGTGGGAAGAAAGGTAAGAATTTCCCGGAATTGCACAGAACAATTATGATGTTCAAGGCATGGCTTAGAGGTATCCACCATTCAGTCGATAACCTTCAAGCATATATCGACCAATATTGCTATCGGTTCAACCGAAGCCAGATGAAAGGGGAAATATTCGATAACCTGCTAACTAAAATGGTGGTCCATCAACCATGCCCGTACAAGTGCATTCGTATTTATTAAATGCCTACTTCAAAAGCTTTTTATATCGTATACTATATGAGTACCAATAAACAAGGGATTGCATCAACAGAGCTAAGCAGAAAACTGGGGCTACGGCAAAAAACCTGTTGGCTGTTTCAACAAAAGGTAATGAAGGCAATGGTTAGCAGTGGGAAATCCCCGCTAATAGGTAAAGTAGAAGTCGATGAGACCGTTGTAGGGCAACAGGAAGAAGGCGTTGTAGGACGACAAAATAACCGAAAAAAGCAGGTTGTACTGGCTATTGAGAAGAAAGGGAAAGGAGTGAGCAGGATGTATGCCAGAGAGATTGACAATGCTGGCTCCAAGCAATTGAAGCCCTTCTTCCAAGATCACATATCAACTCAAGCTACCATCAAAACCGATAACTGGAGGGGCTACATCCCCTTGAAAGAAAAATATCCTTACTTAATTCAAATCGAGAGTGGGAAGAAAGGTAAGAATTTCCCGGAATTGCACAGAACAATTATGATGTTCAAGGCATGGCTTAGAGGTATCCACCATTCAGTCGATAACCTGCAAGCATATATCGACCAATATTGCTATCGGTTCAACCGAAGCCAGATGAAAGGGGAAATATTCGATAACCTGCTAACTAAAATGGTGGTCCATCAACCATGCCCGTACAAGTGCATTCGTATTTATTAAATGCCTACTTCAAAAAATCTATTTACAATTTATCAGATGAGGTATTGGTGGAACAACGCTGGGAAATGAATCCATATTTTCAATAGTTTGGAGGCTTTGATTCTTTGCAATGGGGGCAACCATGTGCGGCAACAGATTTGGTACATTTCAGCAAGAGGATTGGAGAAGAAGGGATAGAGAAGCTATTGAAACATTCAATTGAGCTACACGGCAAGGATGCTATGGACAAGCATGTAAGTGTAGATACTACTGTCCAGGAAAAGCGCATCACCTATCCCACAGATGCAAAACTTCATAAAAAGATTGTTGACAGCAGTATTTCTATAGCCAAGAAAGAAGGGATTAAACTACGACGGTAGCTACGTTAGGACAACCAAAAACCTTGTCAGAGACACCTACAATGGGACTCACCCTAAAAGAAGAAAGAAAGCAAATGCAGCGAAGCGAAAACTCAAAACCATTGCTGGTCGGTTAGTCAGAGAATTAGACAGGAAATTACCTCATCAGCAAAAAGAAGTAACATTAGCATTGTTCAAACGAGTACTTACACAAGAGAAGTGCAGTAAGAATAAAATTTACAGTTTACATGAACCTGATGTGTATTGCATCGCAAAAGGGAAGGCACATAAGAAATATGAATATGGCTGTAAGGCATCAGTAGTATTGACACAAAACACGGGTATCATCGTAGGTGCGATGACTTTTGAAGAGAATATGTATGATGGACATACGCTAGATGCTGTATTGAAGCAAACACAACTACTGACTGGTAACTACCCGAAAACCGCCACAGTAGATAGGGGGTACAAAGGGACTAACAAAGTTGAGAACACCTCCATCATTCGACCATCCAACTCATTAAAAAGAGACAATACCTATGAAAAACAGAGAAAACGAAAGCACTGTAGACGTAGAGTAGCCATAGAGCCAATCATCGGACACTTCAAGCAAGATCATCGAGTAGCTAGCAATTACCTAAAAGGGAAAACAGGAGATAAAATAAACTTCATCATGGCAGCCTGTGGGTTTAACTACAAGAAGTTGATGAAAAAACTAAGAGTAAATGCTCTTTGGCTCTATACAAAATGGGTAGTAAACCTGAGGCGTCTATTTGAATTAACCTCTTTCCATCAAAGTAGAATACAAACTCCATTGAAAATGAGTTTTTAAGGAACGACTATTTATTAAATGCCTATTTCAATAAAATAAACTTCATCATGTCTGCCTGTGGGTTTAACTACAAGAAGTTGATGAAAAAACTAAGAGTAAATGCTCTTTGGCTCTATACAAAATGGGTAGTAAACCTGAGGCGTCTAGTTGAATTAACCTCTTTCCATCAAAGTAGAATACAAACTCTATTGAAAATGAGTTTTTAAGGAACGACTATTTATTAAATGCCTACTTCAATGATTTTAACAAAATAAGTATAGATGAAAAAGCCTACAGAAAAGGGCATCAATACGCATCTATCTTGATAGATAGCGATAAAGATTGTGTAATGGAGTTAGGAGAGGGAAGAGGAGAGAAAGACGTTAAAGCACTATTTTTTGGTTCTTCTGAGTTTCCTATGGGTAAAAGCCAAACAATGCTCAAAAATGTGGGACAAGAGTATTTTTTTATGGAGATATTCAAATGAAAGATACCGCATTGTTTACTCAGCTTTTAAGGAAAGGCTCGTGTGCCTGCATGCCCTTTGTTCAGTTTACGACCACCGTGCGTAGCGCACATGGAGACATCTTGATACGATGCAGTTCAAGAACGCGGTTAGTTGCTCAGGTTCCGCGTATTCATTGTAAGGAGCATGGAATCAAAAGCCTGAAAGTGCCGTGGGCAGATACGCAGGCACGCTTTACGCATTTATTTGATTCGCTATTGATGTGCTGTCGGCTTGTAGCAACAAGCCACAAAACTACTTGGCTTGTCGTGGGGTGAGGCGCATCATATTCAATCCCGAGCGGTGAAAGGGGGGTGGACAGACGCTCTGTTGAGGAAGTGAAACACGTTGGAATCGATGATTTGGTTGGGTCTCGCTATACATAGTTACGCAATCCAGACAACTGGACTCAGAAAAATAAAAACACTTTTTACGCACTTCAATCAAAAGGGTTGAAGGTCGCCCGAGCTTGGGCAATCAAAGAGACACTGCTTGAACTGTGGACTTACTGCGATGATAAATTAGCCCGAGCGTTCTTTAAGAAATGGTACTGGTGGGCGACACATTCACGTCTAAAGCCGGTCATATCAGTCGCCAAGATGCTAAAAAACCATCTCGACAACCATAATGACTTACTTGAAACATCGCATCACCAATGCGACCGCAGAAGGATTTAATTCAAAGATTCAGTCCATAAAATCGGCTACCAGAGGATTTAGAAGCTTCGAAAACTATCGCGTTTCAATTCTGTTCCACTGCGGAAAACTCAATCTCTACCCACAGGGTTCCCAGAAGAACCAGTTACAGTTAAGGGCATCTCTAAAAACTAAAACAGCTGTATTAGTATGTTTTTTGAGCTAAAAGAGTTAGACCTGGAAATGAAACAGTTTAAACGTCACAGAGATTACGGTTTTTTTGATCAAGACATTCGTTTGTCCAAACTGAGCCAGTTGGGAGATCCCCTGCAACGATTAAACGGTGGAATTGATTTTGAAATTTTCCGTTCTTTACTGGAAAAGCACCTGATCAAAGAGTCACAAGGAAAGGGAGGACGTCCCCCATATGATTATGTGTTAATGTTCAAGATATTGATTCTTCAGCGATATTATAACCTCTCTGATGATCAAGCAGAATATCAAATCAATGACAGGATGAGTTTTATGAGATTTCTCAACCTCACCATTGCAGATGACATACCAGATAGCAACACGATATGGTTGTTTAGTGAACGTCTGACCGACTTGAATTTAGTAAAATCCCTTTTCGAGCTATTTCAGAGTCAATTGGACAAATTAGGGCTTATGGTCAATGAAGGCAAAATAATAGATGCCTCTTTTGTAGAAGCCCCACGCCAACGCAACAGCAGGGAGAAAAACCAACAAATAAAAGAGGGTAAGGGAGAAGGTCTATGGACAGATGAACCCAATAAAAAGCGTCAAAAGGACATTGATGCACGTTGGACAAAGAAAAATAATCAGAATTATTATGGGTATAAAAATCACGCCAAGGTTGATGCAGGTAGCAAATTGATAGAACGCTATGAAATTACCGATGCAGCGGTACATGATTCACAGGCTCTTGATACCCTGTTGGACAAAAAACAAGACAAAGAACAGGAATTGTATGCCGACAGTGCTTATGCAGACCAGCAAGAAATACTCGAAAAACATCAGGTTAAAGATCAAATACATGAGAAGGGCTACAAAAACAAGCCGTTGACCGATACACAAAAGGAAAGTAATACAAGAAAATCAAAAGTACGCGTAAGAGTGGAGCATGTTTTTGGTTTCATGGAAAACAGTATGGGAAGCATGTACTACAAAAAAGTAGGGAAATCAAGAGCCGATACGGTCATTGGTCTGATGAATCTGACTTATAATATGTTCAGAAAAATTCAATTGACCGCTTCATTATGAGGGAACGTGCGTTCGATAGGCAATGAATAAATTCATAAGTAACTGATAATCAGGTGAATATAAAATGAACTAAAAAAGAGCAAAATAGGTCATCTTAAAAAAAATAGGTCATAAAAATAAATCGGGAGAATATCCAGTTTTTAGAGATGCCCTTAAATCTTCATATTCAACAAAAGCTTGCGCTGTATTGGAGCCCTGAACAAATTAGCGGTCGTTTGAAAGTTGAGGAAAACATCAGTATTAGCACCGAATCCATCTATCGTCTAATTTTGAAAGACAAAGCAGCTGATGGGTCGTTATATCGATACTTGCGCCATAAGGGTAAGAAATATCGCAAGCGTTATGGCAAACGATTACCGCGGACGCATCCTCAATCGGGATGATATCGCTGATAGACCCAGTATAGTGGACAGTCGCTCGCGTATAGGTGATTGGGAGACTGATTGTGTTATCGGTAAGGGTCGTCAAGGGGTGTTTGCCACCCTTGCTGAACGTAAAAGTAGGCTCTATCTCGCACTTCAGACTAAGAACAAAACCGCAAAAGAAACCAACGCGGCTATACTCAGGTTGTTAGCGCATATGAAACAACATGTAATGACACTAACCTTTGATAACGGCAGGGAATTTTGTTGGCATAGTGAGCTTGCCAAACAACTCGAGTGTGAAACTTAACGAAGCTAAACCGTATCACTCTTGGGAGCGCGGCTTGAATGCCAAATAATCATCTGGCACAATAGCTTGCTCATGAAATTTTTTCCAAAGCAAGTGCCTTTGCACCAAGTCACCGAAAAAGAGCTGTTCAAAACCACCGATTTAATGGATAATCGCCCTAGAAAATACTTGGGCTATAAAATCCCTTGGGAGGTCTTTTCCCAAACACTAGAGAGGGAAGCATAATATAACCCGAGTGGTGCACTTATGGGTTGAATTCGCCATTAACTAAAGCGGAATATTTCCATGTTTCTTCCTTGGTGGCTTATCGACCTTATGTTCTAGCATAGAAAAAGCATGAATTAGTTTTTTTCGGGTATTTCTTGGCATAATTACCTCATCCACAAACCCTCTTGCTGCAGCAATGTAGGGATTAGCAAATTTCTCTGTGTACTCATTGATTTTTTCCTGTAATTTTTGAGTGGGATCAGATGCAGACTGTATTTCTTGTCTAAATATAATTTCTGAGGCTCCTTGCGCCCCCATCACAGCTATTTCTGCCGTAGGCCAAGCATAATTCATGTCAGCCCCTATGTGTTTTGAATTCATCACATCATAGGCTCCGCCATACGCTTTTCTAGTAATCACTGAGACTCTGGGGACTGTTGCTTCGCTAAAGGCATAAAGTAATTTTGCTCCATTCGTAATGATAGCATTCCATTCCTGATCTGTACCAGGTAAAAATCCCGGTACATCCACGAGTACCAAAAGCGAGATATTAAAACTATCACAGAATCTCACAAATCGACCTGCCTTTGTGCTAGAGTGAATGTCCAAAACGCCTGCCATACTCATAG
This sequence comes from Ekhidna sp., assembly GCA_965261215.1. Taxonomy (GTDB): domain Bacteria; phylum Bacteroidota; class Bacteroidia; order Cytophagales; family Cyclobacteriaceae; genus Ekhidna. The sequence continues at coordinate 2,844,769 of CBDHDT010000193.1, read as the reverse complement.
GCTGATTCGCTACAATTCCTATACTTCTACCCGCTAATCTTGCAAATCCGCAAATAATGTTATCTGCAAAATCTTTATGAACTTCCAGAAAACTTTCTGAATCAATAATACCTTCAATGACATCATGCATGTCATATGGATGATTTGGGTTGTCGGGAAGGATCGTATCCAAAACATCCTTGGTTTCCTCTCCAATCTCATATTCCAGTCTGGGTGGATCCTCCTCACAATTAGAAGGGATATAGCTCATCAACTGCTTAATCTTCCTGATACATTCCGCTTCATTAATACATGAAAAATGCGTCACACCGCTTTTTGACGCATGGGTTTGAGTACCTCCTAGTTCTTCGCTTGTTACTTCTTCCTGAGTTACTGTCTTCACCACATTCGGTCCTGTCACGAACATGTAGCTAGAATTTTCTACCATAAAGATGAAATCAGTAATAGCTGGAGAATACACTGCTCCCCCAGCACAAGGACCCAGAATCGCAGATATCTGTGGCACTACCCCAGAAGCCAAGGTATTTCGATAAAAAATCTCTGCATAGCCACCTAAAGAAACTACTCCTTCCTGAATTCTTGCTCCCCCAGAATCATTTAACCCTATGACTGAAGCTCCATTTTTCATAGCCAAATCCATGATCTTTACAATTTTTTCAGCAAAAGTCTCCGAAAGTGATCCTCCAAAGACAGTGAAATCCTGGCTAAATACATAGACCAACCTTCCATCAATGGTTCCATACCCTGTAACCACCCCATCCCCCAATATTTTCTGCTCATCCATCCCAAAATCTGTCGCACGATGCGTCACAAATTTTCCTATCTCCTGAAAAGAGCCTTCATCTAACAATAAGTCGATTCGCTCCCTAGCAGTAAGCTTTCTTTTTTCATGCTGCTTGGCAATTCTAGCTTCTCCTCCACCTTTCAAGGCTTCTTCGTTCATAGTTTCCAATCGCGCAATTTTCTGAGCAATTGTTTGAATAGTAGTCGCTGTTTTTGGTTTTTCTGAACTCATAGATTTCTAAAAAAGAGGTCAAAGATAAAATACATTCTATCGCTTAATATTCGAGATATTTGAAAGCTCAATCAAATCATTAAATTGCGTGTGCCTTATGAAGATTGCGATTATAGATATGGGGACCAATACCTTTCACTTATTGTTAGCTGAGGTGAATGGAGATGAGCATACAATCATACGAGGAGAACGCTCTACAGTTAAAATTGGTGAAAAAGGAATTAATAGAGATGAAATAACAGCGGAAGCATGGGATCGCGCAATCAAATCAATGAATGAATTCAATAAGGTCATTCATGAAACTGGGATTTCAAAAGTATTTGCGACGGCAACAAGTGCTGTTCGAAATGCTAAGAACGGGAAATTGTTGGTTGAAGAGATCAAAATACAGACAGGAATAGAAGTAGAAATCATCTCTGGCACTAGGGAGGCGGAACTTATTCTTTTAGGTGTGAAAAAAGCATTGGATTTAGGAAGCAAAAAAAACCTAGTCATGGATATTGGCGGTGGTAGCATAGAATTTATTATCGCGGACAATAAAAAAACACATTGGCTTAAAAGTTTTGAGATGGGTGGTCAAAGACTTGTTGAAAAATTTCACAAAAATGATCCAATCTCTCGGGATGAGATTAACCAACTCTGGAATTATTTTGATTGTGAATTAAAAGAATTGAAAGAAATGTGCGAAGTACACAGACCTGCAACTCTTGTAGGATGCTCCGGCACATTTGACACACTTAGTGATATTTGCTGTGCAGAGAGTAATATTCCAAGGGAAGAATCAGCTACTGAATACCCGATTACGTTGGACGCATTTTCTGAAATTTTCCAAACCCTACTTTATAAGACGAGGACAGAACGGTTAAAAATTCCTGGGATGGTCGAAATCCGCGTAGATATGATTGTAGTCGCGTGCATTATGGTAGATCACCTCATTCAACTATTACACTTGGAAAACATTCGAGTTTCAGCGTATGCCCTGAAAGAAGGTGTATTAATGCACCAGATTGATTCAGTACGAAACTCCATGAAAGATAATCAATTTTAATACTGCTTTATGTCAGAAGCCACTCTTTATTCTAAAGAAGATTTATCTCGATTTACGTCAGGGTTGTTGCAAAAAATAGGATGTCCTGCATCTCAAGCCAAACAAGCTGCTGAAGTATTAGTCAGTGCAGACCTTAGAGGTGTTGACTCCCACGGGGTAGCAAGACTTTCTGGTTACCTGCGCCTGCATGAAAAAAACAGGTTGAATGCAATTCCAAATATTAAGGTTACACGTGAAACGCCTTCTACCGCAGTGGTTGACGGCGATCTGGGACTGGGATTGGTAGTTGGACCTCATGCGATGAATATTGCCGTTGAAAAAGCAAAAAATGTAGGTTCGGGCTGGGTAGCTGTTAAAAATTCAAATCATTATGGTATAGCAGGATACCACGCTATGATGGCATTACATCATGATTGCATAGGCATTTCCCTTACCAATGCTAGCCCTTTGGTATCCCCTACATTTTCCAAAGAACGACTACTTGGAACAAATCCCATATCCATTGCAATCCCAACAAAAAATCAGCCACCCTTTGTACTGGACATGGCAACCTCTACAGCTGCCAATGGGAAATTGGAGGTACTTCAACGACAAGGGAAAGATGCCCCTGCAGGATGGCTTCAAGACAGAGAGGGAAATATTTCAATGGATGCTGAAGGGCTGATCAAAGGAGGTTCTATGAGGCCTTTAGGGAGTACACGTGAGCAGGGATCGCATAAAGGATATGCCTTGGGTGCAGTAGTGGACATTCTTTCCGCCATTTTATCTGGTGCTAATTATGGACCATGGGTTCCTCCGTTCGTTGCATTCATTGATCCGCATCCTAATCCTGTTGGAAAAGGACTTGGACATTTCTTTGGAGCTATGCGTATTGACGCATTCAGAGAAGTAAATGAATTTAAAGATCATATGGATAATTGGATCGAACGATTCAGAGCGTCTGATACAACTAAAGGAAACGGAAAAGTATTGATCCCTGGTGATCCTGAAAGAGAAATAAGTGCAAAAAGATCAAAGGAAGGAATCCCTTTGCCAAAACCAGTAATTAACGACCTGAAAGAGATGGGCGAAAAGTTTGGAGTACCTTTAGACTAGCTAATTTTCAACCCAATGGCTGAACTTAAAGCCAAACCCAGTGACGAAGATGTCGACACATTCATTGACTCTGCGGAACCTGAATGGAAAAGAGATGATAACAGAGAGTTGCTTAAGCTCGTACAACGAAAAGCCGACCATGTGGGCATCTTCCATCATTGTTTTTGGCATGTATCTCTACAAATACAAATCTGGTAAATAAGGTGATGGATTTCTAACAGGGTCTTCTCCCAGAAAACAGCGATCCACATAATGGAAGGAAGGGTACCGATAAGTTTATTGACCAAGCTGGGGAAACATAAAACGAGTGTTGGCTGTTGTAAGCTTATTTTTAGTCGATTTTGATTTCATCGTTCTAAATTTTTTAGATTTTTGTTTATGCTTTTTTCATCAAACCAATTTTTATTGAAATAGATACTTTTTATAGTTTTTAAATTGTTTAAATCTGAAAGAGGGTTTTTATCATATAGCACCAAATCAGCATTCATATCTTTCTGTATTGATCCTCTATTTTTTTCTCCCATCCATTTTGCTACATTACTGACAATAATAACAGAACTGTAGCAAACATTAGAAGCTTCTTTACAAAATTCAATGGCCAACTGGGTACTCAAGGTTCAGTAGAATTTATGTTCGACCACACTTGTAATTTCCGACTTAACAAGGAAGGCTTAAACGCTGAAGAACTTGAACTTGAGCTCATCGATTTTGGTGCGAAAGAAGTTTTTGAAGACGAAGACGGAATGATGGTTTATGCTGGGGTTGCAGATTTTGGAGATCTTCAAAAGAATTTTGAGGAAAATAAAATTGAAATCCTTTCTTCAGGATTTGACAGAATTTCACAGTCAACAAAAGAACTAAATGAAGATCAACAGAATGATGTAAATAAATTGCTTGAAAAACTTGAAGAGGATGATGACGTGCTCAACGTCTTTCATACCATGAAATAATAATCAAAAATTAAATGAGTTTAGTTAGAAAAAAACTACCTCGGGATACAATTTTTATTAACTAATAAACTGAGATCAAATCATGGAATTAATAATATTTCTATATCGAATTATACTTAAACCATTTCTAAAAACTACACATAGAAGAAAATTAATTGACCTAAAATATAGATTCTATTTTAAGAAATCATTTTCACAATTTGGTGAAGATTTAGTAGTTTATAATTTTTTTGAAAACAAAAAAACTGCAAAAAAGTATTTAGATATTGGAGCTTATCATCCAATAATGCTATCAAATTCACACATATTACATTTAAATAATTGGAGTGGAGTGATTGTTGATACAGAAAAGTTTAAACTCGATATGTTTTTGAAATATAGAAAGTCTAAAGTAGAAGTTCTTGGAAAGGCAGTAGTATCAAATTTTGAAAAAGTCAAAAAACTGCCTTTTTACTTATTTGATTTATCTTACTCTCTAATAGACACATTATCTAAGGAATTTGCAGAGGAAGTGAAAAAAAGAGAGGGAATTAACTTCAGAGAAGAAAAAATTGATTGTATACAAATAAACGAATTATTAAAATTAGATGACTTTAATTTTGTTAATATAGACATAGAGGGAATGGATGATGAAATAGTATCATCAATAAATTTTAATGACATCTATAAACCTGAAGTTATTGTATTTGAAATTCACAATCCTTTTGAAGGAAATCATAAATCAATTAACCATCTGATAGAAAATGGATACAAACATTTGTTTACATCTGGTCTTAGTGTAGGGTTTTATTTAAATTAATTGAAGTAGGCATTTAATAAAGAAAAGATTAGTCTATTGAAACAGTTTCATTTTCTTAATTAAATGATTGATTTACAGTAACTTAGTAGGATTATTAAAGTTAGAATAAAAATCAGATTATGGAGAAAAAGTAGGAAAGCCTAACTCTTTTTGAGTTTCAGAAGAAATTTCCTGATAACGACAGTTGTCAAAACTTCTTGGTCGAAATGAAATGGTCAGATGGATTTAAATGTGAAAGGTGCCAAAACAACACGTATTGCAGAGGGAAATTATTCCATACCCGTCAATGCACAAAATGTAAATACCAAGCTACCCCCACAAGTGGCACTCTTTTCCACAAAGTAAAATTCCCAATCTTAAAAGCTTTTTATATCCTATACTATATGAGTACAAATAAACAAGGGATTGCATCAACAGAGCTAAGCAGAAAACTGGGGCTACGGAAAAAAACCTGTTGGCTGTTTCAGCAAAAGGTAATGAAGGCCATGGTTAGCAGAGGGAAATACCCACTAATGGGTAAAGTAGCAGTCGATGAGACCGTTGTAGGGCAACAGGAAGAAGGCGTTGTAGGACACCAAAATAATCGAAAAAAGCAGGTTGTACTGGCTATTGAGAAGAAAGGGAAAGGAGTGAGCAGGATGTATGCCAGAGAGATTGACAATGCTGGCTCCAAGCAATTGAAGCCCTTCTTCCAAGATCATATATCACCTGAGGCTACCATCAAAACCGATAACTGGAGGGGCTACATCCCCTTGAAAGAAAAATATCCTTACTTAATTCAAATCGAGAGTGGGAAGAAAGGTAAGAATTTCCCGGAATTGCACAGAACAATTATGATGTTCAAGGCATGGCTTAGAGGTATCCACCATTCAGTCGATAACCTGCAAGCATATATCGACCAATATTGCTATCGGTTCAACCGAAGCCAGATGAAAGGGGAAATATTCGATAACCTGCTAACTAAAATGGTGGTCCATCAACCATGCCCGTACAAGTGCATTCGTATTTATTAAATGCCTACTTCAATAATTCATTTAGTGGATGACGCACGCTTGGTGCGCTGAAAAAATTGATTCCTGCCTCAGGTTTTTTTCTTGCAACACTGATGCCTGCAAATCCAGTTACTTTTACCCTCCTAAATTAATAACGCGTGTCAAAAAAACTTCTGGATCATTATAGAGACAGTCCTCAAATCAAAGCTGTAATTGTGGCTTTAGAAAAAAAACAACAGCTTAGATTAAAAGGACTTGCTGGTAGTTTTGATGCCGTCCTGACAGCTGCTGTTTTTCTAATCAAAGGGGGGAAACACCTTTACATACTCCACGACAAGGAAGAAGCAACGCACTTTCAAAATGACTTGTCAAATTTTTTAAATGAAGATTTCATTGTCTTTCCGTCTTCATATAAAAAACCTTATCAATATGAAGAAATAGAAAATGCAAATGTTCTCCAGAGAGCCGAAGTACTGAATAGCATAAGTGACAAAGAAAACATCATACTCATTACTTACCCCGAAGCTCTGTCAGAAAAAGTAATCAATAAAAGGTCCCTTAGTGCTAACACCTTCACGGCAAAAGTTGGAGAATCATTAGATATTGAGTTCGTTTCTGACCTGTTATTAACTTATGATTTTGAAAAAAGTGATTTCGTTTATGAGCCCGGACAGTTTTCTGTTCGGGGTGGAATCATAGATGTTTTTTCCTATGCACATGAAAAGCCTTACCGGCTTGAGCTCTTTGGGGACGAAATAGAAACAATTAAAGCGTTTGATCCCGAAACTCAACTGTCACTAAAAGAGCTTGATCATGTCTCGCTGATCCCTAATGTGCAGACTAAGCTCATAACAGAAGAAAGGCAGTCATTTTTAGAATTTATTCAGAATGATGTATTTATTTGGCTAAAAGATTATCAGCAGTCGCTTGATATCATTGACAAATTGTTTCAGAAGGTTCAGGAGTCATTTGAGACCATCAGGGAAACTACGGGAAATTCCCCGCTTATCACCTCTCCTGAGCAACTATTTGAAACACAAAAGTCCTTCATTGACCAACTCGAAAATTTCACCAAAATTGAATTCGGTCAAAGGTTTTATCTCCGTCCCAAGGAAGAGCTTTCTTTTCATATCAGACCTCAACCATCCTTTCACAAAAACTTCTCGATATTGGCAGACAATTTTCGGGAATTACAGCACAAAAATTATACAAAATATATTGTCGCAGAATCTTTCAGACAGATCGAAAGGTTGTCTACCATCTTTGAGGAAATTGATCCGGAAATTGAATTCGAAGGAGTTACCGCATCTTTGAGGGAAGGATTTATTGATGACCACGAAGAAATCTCCTGTTATACGGATCATCAAATTTTTGACCGTTTTCATCAATCCAAGGGTAAAGAAAGTTTTACTAAATCCAAGGCTCTGACTCTAAAAGAGCTAAGAGCATTGCATCCTGGAGATTTTGTTGTTCACGTAGATTACGGCATCGGTCGGTTTGCTGGGCTGGATACCGTAGATGTCGGCGGTAATAAACAAGAAGCACTTCGATTAATCTATCGTGATGACGATCTGCTTTATACGAGCTTACATTCACTCCACAAAATATCAAAATACTCAGGAAAAGAAGGAGAGTCCATCGCCGTTAACAAACTTGGCTCATCGGATTGGGCAAACAAGAAAAAAAAAGTAAAAAGGAAAGTCAAGGATGTTGCCAAGGATTTGATTGCTCTTTACGCAAAAAGAAAAGTGGCAAAAGGATTCTCATTTCCTCCTGATGATTACCTTCAGGCTGAACTCGAATCCTCATTTATTTACCAAGATACCCCGGACCAATCCCTAGCAGCTTCTGATGTAAAGTCAGATATGGAACAGCAAAACCCCATGGACCGCCTAGTTTGTGGAGATGTGGGCTTTGGTAAAACTGAAATCGCCATTCGGGCTGCTTTCAAAGCGGTCAGTTCTGGTAAGCAAGTGGCCGTCTTAGTCCCCACCACTATTCTTGCCATGCAACATCATCGAACCTTTGTCTCAAGACTGGAAAGTTTACCTGTTTCTGTGGAATACATCAGCCGTTTCAAATCAACCAAACAGACCACAGAAATAAAAAAGAGAGTCAAAGATGGGAACGTCGATATACTCATCGGTACTCACCGGATTATAAACAAAGATATCGAGTTCAAAGACTTGGGGCTGATGATAATAGATGAGGAGCAAAAGTTTGGGGTCAAAGTAAAAGAAAGACTAAAAGACATGAGGGTAAATATCGATACCCTAACCTTGACAGCCACACCTATTCCTAGGACATTGCACTTTTCATTAATGGGTGCTCGGGATTTATCAATCATTTCCACCCCTCCTCCAAACCGTCGACCTGTCACTACAGAATTACATCAATTCAATGAAGAACTCATTCGTGATTCTGTTAGTCACGAAATTAGAAGAGGCGGTCAGACATTTATCGTACATAACAGGGTGAGTGACATAGAGCAAACAGGAAACCTTATTCTCAAACTGGTACCAGACTCAAAAATAGGAATCGCTCATGGTCAAATGGAAGGATCCCAACTGGAACGGGTGATGTTAAAATTTATTGAGGGAGAATACGATGTTCTTGTGTCGACAAATATTATAGAATCTGGTCTGGACATTCCAAATGCGAATACCATTATCATCAATAATGCCCATATGTTCGGACTCTCTGACCTTCATCAAATGAGAGGCAGAGTAGGTAGGTCTAATACCAAAGCGTATTGCTTTCTCCTCACTCCCCCTACCTCCACACTTACAAGCGATGCCAGAAAACGACTCGCCACACTTGAAGAGTTTTCCGATCTGGGAGACGGGTTCAAAGTAGCCATGAGAGATTTGGACATCAGGGGTGCTGGAAATTTACTGGGTGCGGAACAAAGTGGCTTTATCAATGATATTGGATTTGACATGTATCACAAAATTTTGGATGAAGCCGTACAGGAGTTAAAAGAAGGAGAATATAGGGGGCTTTTTGAAAATGCCTTATTGAAAAACAAAGAGACCTTAGAAGTGGCGATCCAAGACTGCTCCATTGAGACAGATTTTGAGGTCCTTATTCCCGATTCTTATGTAAGCAATATTTCTGAAAGACTCAGCCTGTATACAAAACTTGACAACCTAAAAAATGAAGAGGAGTTGATTCAATATACTGAAATGCTGAGAGATCGTTTCGGTCCGACCCCCCACGGGGTTAATAATTTGATAGAGACAGTAAGATTGAGGTGGAAAGCTATAGAAATAGGATTTGAGAAAATCTCCATTAAAAATGATAAAATGAAATGCTATATCTCGGATAAAAGACCTCCCAGATATTTTCAATCCGAAACGTTCGGTCAGGTACTTTCGTATATCAAGTCATTTCCCAAAGAATCTCAAATGAAGGAAGTAAAAAACAAATTGCTAATCTCCATATCTGGTATCGGAAACATAGATGCCGCCACCGCTGTGATCAATGAAATGCACGTTTCACCAAAAAAAGCATAACAAAGAACACATTCATACAATAAAACAGAGATTCGCGCTTTATTTAGATGTGTTAGTCTAAAATCTATTCGGATTAGATAGATTTTTGAAAAATTTATGTTTAATTAGCGCGTCGAAACGTTTCAAGAAAAAATTTGAACAGTGTTATGAAAAAATTTGTGAGAGCAATTAAGGGGTTGGGGTATCTGTCCGTGACCGTTGCATTCATTGGCTCGTGTAACCTAGTGGGAGGAGGTGGAGTTCCAACATCCTCAAATCCAGGCAACCACAGTAGTGCCACTGGATATGAATTCAATGTAGATGGAGGGTTTCAGGTAAATGATTATTCTGGTCAGCCCGATGGTCCTAATTTGGTCTTTATCGAAGGAGGAAGATCGGTAATGGGTTCCTTCGAAGAGGATGTCGTCTTTACAAGGGACAACCTTGAAAGAGCGGTAACAGTCGCTTCATTTTATATGGACGAGACGGAAGTTGCAAACATTCATTGGCTGGAATATGAATTCTATATCAAACAGGATTCAGACGAATACTACTGGAAAAATAATCTCCCAGATACAGCAGTCTGGGGAGAAGATTTGGCATTTAACGATCCATACGTAAATAACTACTACAGGTATCCTGGATTCCGATATTTTCCCGTTGTAGGGGTTAACTGGAGGCAAGCGGTAAACTATTGTAAGTGGAGAACCACGGTGGTTAACTTAAAGCTGGCGGAAGATGCAGGCTTACTGGATCCCGTTGCTTCAGGCAGTGATGATCCCTTTGAAGGAGATGGAGATGGTGGAGATGCAGCAGAAGGTGGAAGTTTGTCTGAATCAGCAGGTTCACCCTTGGAGTTAGCCTCTGGTGTGACTTTGCCAGGATACCGCCTTCCTACAGAAGCCGAGTGGGAATATGCTGCCCAGGCACTCATTGGAACACAGTATCTGGATGAAAATCAAACACATAGAAGGCTTTATCCGTGGGATGGGCATGCATTGAGAAATCCCTACGGAAGGAGTCAAGGTTACTTCCTCGCTAACTTCAAAAGAGGAAACGGTGACTATGCAGGTATTGCTGGAAAACTGAATGACGGGGCAATGATCACTACGTATGTATACGACTATCCTCCAAATGATTTTGGGCTTTATAATATGGCTGGAAATGTAAACGAATGGGTTCAGGATGTGTATCGTCCGCTTTCTTTTCAGGATATGGATGATCTGAATCCAGCGCGGAGAGATGCAGTCTTGGATTCAGAATCAGGCTATGACGGTAACTATTCATTCATCGGAAATGAAGCTACTTATTCTGAAGAAAACTGGGTCAAAGTATCAGGTCTGCAAAAATCTTTCAATGCGGACAACCCTCCTGTTAAAAGGATCAGAGTATACAAGGGAGGCTCTTGGGCAGATGTCGCTTACTGGATGTCCCCAGGGACCAGAAGATTCCTTTTCGAAGATTCCGCTACCGCTACTCTTGGCTTCAGGTGTGCTATGATTAGGGCAGGATCAAATTATTAATAGACGTGATGCGCGCAGAATTTTTTAAGGTGCTTGTCAGTAACTCTACGTTATTTTTGCTAGGAGCATGTTGCTTCGGAGTAGTTCGGCGGTCTTTTTGTCGTACTCTTGTATGGGCGAGGTCGAATTTTTGATAAACGTGATGCGCGCAGAATTTTTTAGGGCTGTCAATAACTCTAGTTTATTTAAGTGGAGTGTAGTAGTTTCCGAGTGATTTGACAGCCTTTTTATTGTCCTCTTGCAATAGCTACAATATGTAGCGACTTGGCATTTGCCTTTTTCACCTGATCACAAAGCATTCCTATGGTAGCTCCTGTCGTTATTACGTCATCAACCACTAAAACAGACTTGCCAGATAAGTCATCCGCCACTTCAGAGTAAATGTTATTTGCATTTTCCCAGCGTTGTATCCTAGATTTTTTTGTTTGCGTTTCTGTACGCTTGGTTCTTGAAATCAAATCTTCCTTCACCTCAACATTTCCTAGGGCTTTTGAAATCCCATTTGCAATGTAAGTACTTTGATTATACCCCCGTCTTCGCTTCTTAGACTTATGAATAGGGACGGGGACAATAATATCAGGATTCAACTGCTTGGAAAGTTCAACTCCGTAATCCTCTCCCAAAACATAACCAACGTCCTGTTTACCATGATACTTAAGGCTGTAAAGCAGTTTTTGTGCTATCCCGCCTTTATGAAGATAAAGAAAAGAAGATGCAGATTTTATCAAAGGTTCAAAAGCGAACTTCTTAAAAAGATCATTCTCGTCATTCAAATGATCGTTTGTCTTAGGAAGGTCCATTTTACATGAGATACAAATAAAAAGCTCTCCCGAAAGTAAGGATTGATTACAATTGAGACACGTTTCAGGGTATATTAGAGAAATTAGATCAGAAATCATTCGAGCATAAAGGTAACATTTCAATATGATTTTCAAAAAAGATTTATCCCTACAAAAAGACTGGATAAATCTGCTATATAAACTAAAGGAGGTGACGGGGAAAAGACCCGCAGACCTAAACGCCGTACTGTTTTTAATAGGTGTACAGGAGCTGGGAAAAGGAAATAAGCCTTTTTCAAAAGAGGAGAAACAAGACTTGATGCATATTGCTACTTGTAAGGTCCTTTCCTTCGCAGGATACTATGAACTGGAAGGATTGGACGAAGAGGGGTGGCCACATTGGAAAGTAGTGAAAAAGCTTCCAAGGCTCGATTTAACAGAGCAAGAGAAATTGTTAAAAATTCAAATAATTCAATATTTCAAAGAAGAAATTGGGTGGTAACCCGCACCTTTGACCGATCAATGTCGTTAGCAATTGAACAATGAGTGGCATAGAAGATATAAAGCCAAGATTAAAAGCATTCAAAAAAAGATTCTACATGAAGCAGTTTCTTGTAGGGAGTTTGCTCTTTTTAATTGTAGGGACTTCTCTTTTTTTACTCATCAATAGCCTTGAATATCAATTGTGGATGGGTACTACCGCTCGTTTCATCGTTTTCTTTTTATCCCTATTGATTATTACGAGCTTATTTATTTGGCTCGTGGGTGTCCCAGTAGGGCGTTTGTTCAAACTGCAGAAAGGATTGAGCGACGAAGAGGCAGCAAATGAAATATCCAAGTCATTTCCTGAAATAGAAGATAAACTCCTTAATACTTTACAGCTTGCAAAGCTCTCGGGTTCAGACAACCTTCTACTCACCGCTGCTATAGACAAAAAGGTGCTGGATTTTAGAAATATCTCTTTCATCCATGCGGTAGATTTCTCCTTAGGAAAAAAGTATGGGGTTATTCTTGGATCAATTCTGATGTGTCTTGTCCTAGTATCTTTTATTAATCCTGCTATAATAAGAGACAGCACAAATCGAATTGTAAATTTTAGCCAAGAATTTACACCTGATGCCCCATTTTCATTTCAGGTTATAAATGATGAACTGAAATCTTTTAAAGGTGAAGATTTTACATTACTTGTAGAGATAGTAGGTTCTTCTTTACCTGAAAAGGTAAATCTAATTAGCACAGCTGGTCAAAAATTACGATTGGAAAAAACCAGTAAAGCTTCATTTCAATATGTATTTCCAAAAATCCAGAAATCCATCCGCTTTCAACTAGAGGGAGCTGGGTTCTATTCTTCGTCACTAGAGATCATTGTTAATGAAAGACCTGACCTAATTGCCATGAATATCCAAGTGAAAAATCCCGAGTATACAGGTGGAGAAAGGAAGTTGATCAATAACAGTGGCTCCCTTACCGTACTTGAAGGAAGTTCTGTAAAGTGGGAAATTTCTGCCCTGTCCACCGACAGCGTACGGTTTACCTTAAATGGGAAAAAGGCGGAATACTCCAGAGTTCTTGAAAACGCATTTCAGGTGGACCAAAGAATTTTTGAATCATTAGCGTATCAAATAGAACTCTACAATCAATTTGGAAAAAATTCTTCTGAAATAAGCTATAGCATCGCAGTCATCAAGGACGAAAAACCGACCATAAATGTTGAATACTTCCCTGACTCAATCGGATACAGGTATGTCACCATCGCAGGGAATATTATTGACGATCATGGGTTTTCAGACCTTAGGTTAAATTATAAAAAAGAGGGAGGTAGCTTAAAAAATATCCCGCTTGAATTATCTCCCAATGTAAAAAAACAAAGTTTCTACGCCAATTGGAATGTAGATTCTTTGTCTCTACAGCCTGGCGAAAGACTTGAGTTTTTTGTAAGTGTTAGTGATAATGATGGGATCAATGGTGCAAAGACAAGCAGAAGCAGGACGTTTATCATGGAAATCCCTGATCAAAAAGAAATAGAAAAAATTATTGATAAAAAATCAGAAGTAGTTGAAAATCAGGTAGGTAAGTCTAAAGTAGAAATTGAAAATATCAACGAAAGGCTGGAAGAGATAGAGCAAAAACTAAAAGCGGAACAAAAGTTTGATTGGCAGGAAAGAAAACAATTAAATGACATAGTTGGAGATCGAGATAAGCTAAAAGAACAAATTCAAGAACTACAAAAACAACATAAGGAACTACAGAAAGCTAATGAACAATTCAGTAAAAGAAGCGAACAGATAAAGCAACGAAACGAAAAACTTCAAACCCTGTTGGATCAGCTACTGGACGAGGAGACCAAAGAACTTTACGAGCAACTCAAAGAACTACTCAGGAACAAGAATGCCTCATCAGAGCAGGTTAGACAGCAAATACAAAACCTTCAAAAGAATGAGAAAAATTTAGAAAGAGAACTGGACAGAGCACTTGAGCTTTTTAAGCGACTTAAAATGGAAAGTGCACTAGAGCAAAACCTTCAAAAACTTGACACGTTGAGTCAAAGACAAAAAGACTTAACTGATCAACAAAATATCCAAGCGAAGCAAAAGGATATTCAAGAAGAATTCGAAGAGTTTAGAGAAAAAATGGATGAAGTCGAGGAGTTAAATCAAAACCTGAAAAGACCCGAAGCACTTCAGGATTTTGAATTAGAGGAAAGACAAATAGCTAAGGAATTGCGGGAAATCCAGGAGCAACTAGAAATCCAGAAGCCCTCAGATCAAGGAAGCGAAAAAAAGCAAGATGCTCAAAATGAGCAAAACGGGAATCGGGAAAATCAACGACATAAAAACAGACAGCAGATTCAGAAAAAACAAGAGAATGCAAGTCAAAAAATGAAACAGCTTAGTCAGCAACTTTCAAACATGCAGTCAGTGATGCAAATGGAAATCATGCAGGCTAATCTTGACCAACTCCGAGATATTTTGGACAACTTGGTTAAGCTATCTTTCAATCAAGAAAAGTTAATGATCGAATTCCGTAGTGTGAATCAGACGAACCCCCGCTTTTTAGAACTCTCTCAAGCTCAGCTAAAATTGAAAGATGATGCCAAAGTGATTAAAGACAGCCTGCTGGCATTAGCCAAAAGAGTGGTACAAATTTCCTCATTCATTACAAGAGAAGTAAGTAGCATCGACGAGAACATAGATGGAGCATTGGATTATTTAAAGGGCAGAAACAAGGGGAAAGCTCTTTCAAGCCAGCAATTTGCGATGACTTCCATCAACAACCTAGCATTGCTACTTGATGATACAATGCAACAAATGCAGATGACCATGTCAGAAGCCATGGGTAATCCAAGTCAAGGTCAAAAACAACAAAAAGGAATGCCTGATTTACAAAAAATGCAACAACAGCTCGGAGAAAGAATAAACAAATTGAACGGGTCAGGAAAACAGGGGCGGGAGCTTTCAGAAGAACTTGCAAAATTGGCGGCAGAGCAAGAACTGATTAGAATGCAACTGGAACAAGTTAAACAAGCAGAAGATGGTAAGCCTGGAGGGGGAAATGGAGGAGACAACCTCCAGCGGGCCATTGACCAAATGGAACAGAATGAAACAGACCTTGTAAACAAAAAAATAACTCAGCAACTCATAAATAGGCAACAAAGCATTATGACAAAGATGCTGGAAGCTGAAAAAGCACAAAGAGAACAGAAAACAGAGGAAGAAAGAGAAGCAGAATCTCCCTCAGTTTTTTCAAGAGAAATACCTCCTCAATTTGAGGAATACCTGAAAACGAAGCAAAAAGAAATAGAACTATTAAAAACTATCCCCCTAGGGTTAAATCCATTTTATAAAAAGGAAGTAAGCGATTACTTTAGGCGGATAAGTTCCAATGAAGATAATGATTGATAGCATTCAGATACAAATACCTTCCCTTCCTGAGAATATCAGGATGGTAGAAAGTTTTATAGACAACGTGAAGGAAAAGTATAAGCTAGACGATAACATTTATGGCAACATTATGATTGCCGTTACTGAATCAGTAACCAATGCAATTCTTCATGGAAACAGTTCTGATAAGAAAAAGAGCGTTTTTTTACACCTGTCCTTGGACAACTCTCAAATAAAATTTACGATTCAAGATGAAGGTCATGGCTTCGATTTTGAAAACTTGGCGGACCCCACACTTCCTGAAAATTTAGGTAAACTGGGCGGGCGGGGGATTTTTCTGATGAAAAATTTATCAGACGAAGTGTTATTCAAAGACAATGGGTCTACCGCGGAGCTTAGTTTTTATTTTTAGTACATGCCTGTCCATTTCTTTTCTGAAAAAATTCCTTTCAAGCTAAAAACGCCTGGTTTCTACTCACACTGGCTGAAACTCATCATCTCAAGCTATGACAAGAAACTATTAACCCTTAATTACATTTTTTGTTCGGATGATTACTTATTAGAAATCAACAAAGTTCATTTAACCCATGATTACTACACAGACGTTATCACATTTGACAACTCGGGATCGGAACATGAGATTGAAGGAGATGTCTTTATAAGCATTGACCGTGTAGCGGAAAATGCTCGGTTACTCACTATTTCCTTTGAGAAAGAGCTTTCTAGGGTAATGGCACACGGCCTGCTACACCTTTTTGGATTTAGGGATAAGACCGCCACAGAACAAAAGAAGATGAGAGAAAAAGAAGACACCTGTTTATCTTTGCAAAAAGGCAAATGTTCCACGTGAAACATTTCTGACAGGTGTTGATTTTTGTGAATAGTTCCACGTGGAACACCTGAAAAAAATATGCTTCCAAAATACGATATAATAGTTGTGGGTGCTGGGCATGCTGGATGTGAGGCGGCCGCTGTTGCTGCTAATATGGGTTCTAAAGTCCTTCTGGTAACAATGAACATGAACACCATTGCTCACATGTCTTGCAATCCCGCCATGGGAGGAATTGCCAAAGGACAAATTATCCGTGAAATAGATGCGTTGGGTGGTTATTCAGGAATCGTTACCGATAAATCTATGATCCAGTTTCGTATGTTGAATAGGTCAAAAGGTCCCGCCATGTGGAGTCCTCGCGCTCAATCTGACAGAATGAAATTCGCCGAAGAGTGGAGGCTAACGCTAGAAGGAATCAAAAATCTGGATTTCTGGCAAGAAATGGTGTCCCAATTACTGATCAAAGATGGAAGCCTTGTAGGAGTAAAAACCAGCATTGGGCTGGAAATAAGATCAAAAGCAGTGGTTCTCACCAATGGAACATTCCTGAATGGCTTAATTCATATCGGCGAAAAACAATTTGGAGGCGGAAGATCGGGAGAAAAATCCGCCACAGGAATAACCGAGCAACTAGTTAAATTAGGCTTTGAGGCAGGACGAATGAAAACTGGAACGCCTCCCAGAGTAGATGGCAGGTCGCTACATTTCAATAGGATGGAAGAGCAGGAAGGAGATGAAATACCTGGAAAATTCTCGTACTTACAAGAAACAAAACCATTGACCACACAAAAAAGTTGCCACATTACGTATACAAACAGTGAGGTTCATAGCATTTTACAAACGGGATTTGAACAGTCACCAATGTTTGCTGGAAGGATTCAGGGTCTTGGTCCACGATATTGTCCATCTATAGAAGACAAAATCAATCGATTCGCAGAAAAAGACAGGCATCAAATCTTCGTAGAGCCCGAAGGATGGAATACCGTTGAAATATACGTAAATGGCTTTTCAACCTCCCTTCCAGAAAATATACAGTACAAAGCCCTCACAAAAATGCCTGGATTTGAAGATGTCAAAATGTTTAGACCTGGCTACGCTATTGAATACGATTTTTTCCCACCAACACAGCTGGCACTCACACTCGAAACTAGGTTGATAGAAAATCTATACTTCGCTGGACAAATCAATGGAACAACAGGCTATGAAGAGGCAGGATGCCAAGGATTAATGGCAGGCATCAATGCTCATCTTAAAATCAGTCAAAAAGAACCCTTTATTCTAAAACGAAGTGAAGCCTATATTGGAGTATTAATTGATGATCTCATCAATAAAGGAACCGATGAGCCTTATAGGATGTTCACTTCAAGGGCAGAATTCAGGCAACTATTACGACAAGATAACGCGGATTTAAGGTTAACTGAAATTAGCCATAAACTAGGTCTAGCAAATGAAAATCGTCTGAATCAAACACTTGAAAAAAAGAAACAAACAGAGGAGCTGATCAATAATCTTAAAAAAATCCAGCTTAAGCCCAACGAAGCTAACACACATTTGGCTACTATTTCTTCCGCTCCTGTCAAGGACAAATCTTCATTGAGCACCATGCTAAAAAGACCAGAAATAAATGTGAATCATTTTAGCCTCTTCTCAGGTGAAATAGAAAAAATGATCAAATCGTATGCTACTGAAATCCTAGAACAGGCCGAAATTCAAATTAAATACGAAACATATATAGAAAGAGAAAGAAGCAACGCTGAAAAGATGAATACGCTTGAAAACTTGAAAATTCAGCCCTCATTTGATTACAATCAACTTCCTTCTTTATCGGCAGAAGCAAAAGAAAAACTTTTAAAAATTAAACCCGAAACGCTGGGACAGGCTTCGCGCATAAGCGGAGTATCTCCATCCGATGTATCTGTACTCATGGTTTACCTAGGACGCTGATGTACGAAAAACTAGAAAGTTGTCCCTCTTGTAGCCATTCCAAATTCGATAACTATCTTATTTGTAAAGACCATTCCGTTTCAAAAGAACATTTTGCTCTAGTGAAGTGCGCTAAATGCGAACTCCTATTCACCAATCCAAGACCAAGTGAAAAAGAACTCCATAAATACTATGAGAGTGAAGAGTACATCTCCCATACTGACAAGGGAACTTCTATCATTAATTTTCTCTATAAAATAGTTAGGCACTACACGTTAAATAAAAAAAGAAAATTAATTGAAAAATTATCTCCCATCGGCACAGTTTTAGATTATGGATGCGGGACTGGCGATTTTATAAAAAAATGCAAAAAAAAAGAATGGCAAGTTTCAGGAGTAGAACCCAATGAAAGAGCCAGAAAAATCGCTCTTCAAAAGACCGGTAAATCAATACATCAGGATTTATCTGAAATTCATAAAGAAGAAAAATTTGATGTCATAACGTCTTGGCACGTAATAGAACATATTTCCGAACTGAAAGAGACATTAAAAAAACTGAGAAAAAAGATAAAAAAGGAAGGTCTCCTCATTGTGGCTGTTCCGAATGCAAACGCTTATGATGCCACATGGTACAAAGAGTTTTGGGCGGCATATGACGTACCGAGACATTTGTATCATTTCACTCCCAAGTCTTTTTCTAAACTGGCAAGGGAAACTAATTTAAAAATAATTAATACAATTCCAATGACATTCGATGCCTACTATGTATCCTTACTCAGTGAAGCGTATAAATCAGGAAAAAACAGCTTCATAAATGGAATGCTAAGCGGACTGAAATCCAATAAACTAGCCCAAAAATCGGAAAACTATTCAAGCCTTATCTACATCCTTAAAAAATAATCCTTGAAGCAACTTGGCATCATAATGATCTCGATAATCATTGGAAACCTCATATTCTCCCAATGTGCGAATCCCATAAGCCCAACAGGAGGACCCAAAGACACCATTCCTCCTGTACTTATTTTCTCTATCCCACCAAGTGGCTTTACTCAATTCAGCGAAAAGACCATCACAATGGAATTTTCAGAAAATATCAATGCAGACAAGCTCTTGGAAAATCTGATCATAACTCCGCAGGTAGACATCAGGTATAAGCATGTTGTAAAACACAATCAGTTGACCCTAAAGTTTGAAGATTTTTTTAATGACAGCACCACCTACAGCTTAAATTTTCTTAATGGAGTTACCGATGCAACCGAAAATAATCCTGTGATCAATCTGGTAGTAGCCT
The DNA here is from genome assembly GCA_965261215.1 of Ekhidna sp. GTDB lineage: Bacteria > Bacteroidota > Bacteroidia > Cytophagales > Cyclobacteriaceae > Ekhidna. Next base: position 2,825,148 of record CBDHDT010000193.1, on the reverse strand, counting down.
TCAGTACAGGAGAATTTATTGACTCAATGAAGGTCAGTGGAGTAGTTCAAAATATTCTTAGCCAAAAATCATTAAACAATTTCATCGTTGGACTATATCCATTAAACGACTCGCTGGATTATTTTTCCCAAAGTCCCACCTACTTTACAACCACTAACGATTCAGGAAGATTTGAAATTTCTTATGTTAAAGCTGGACCTTACAAAATACTTTCATTTAATGACGGCAACAAAAATCTAATTTTGGATTCTGAAACAGAAGATCATGGCTTCATATCCGATACATTAAAACTCTACGATTCGGCTCTATTTTTTACAATACCTACTCTTTTACAAGATGTCAAACCGCTTAAACTGATCAATCACAGATCTTTAGGCTCTTATCACGAAATCAGGTTCAATAAACGAATTGACAGCTATTCTCTTCGTCCTGACACATTTTTTAGTAACATCATAGGAGAAAAAAAAGACATCATCAGGCTCTATAACCCTCAACAGTTTGCTTTCGCAGATAGCATATCAGTGATAGTAGAGGCATCGGATAGTTTGGAGAATAACGTCACGGATACACTTAAAATTAGCTTTAACGAACCCAACAGACCACCATCAAAATTCTCCTATTCTATCACTTATCCATACGAAACCCTCCAAGACAAGCCCACCTATATCCTGAAATTCAACAAGCCCATTACGCAAATAGATACAAGCAAATTGGTTTACAAAGCAGATTCCACTTTCTCGTTCATGCCTGATAGCGTGACAGCAAAATGGAATCAAAACAAAACAGTACTAGAGTTAACAACCCATATAGTAAAAGACTCCCTTTTTATTGAGTATAAAAAAGTGATTCCAACCGATACTCTTAAAAGCGATTCGATTCAAAACAAAACAAAGAAAGAACCTCCTTTGACCATCGATTTTTTTGCTTTAAAAGGAGCATTTATATCAGTGGAAGAGGATTCGTCTACAGTCAAAAGCATCAAGCACAAAGAATTCATTAAAAAACCCTTTGGTGTCTTAAAACTCAACCTTTCCTCCAAGCATACATCCTTTATAACTCAACTCTTATCTGGAGAAAAAGTTGCCTATCAGGAAAAAAATACACGAACACCTTTATTCCAAGTTAAGCCAGGTACCTACTCCGTGAGAATATTAATTGATTCCAATAATGATGGCAAATGGTCTTACGGAAATCTTCTTCAAAATAAAGAGCCTGAAGACATCTATTTATTTCCTGATCCAATAGCGGTAAGGGAAAACTGGATCATCGAAGACATCAACATTTCCTTTTGAATTCAAATGTTACAAATTCTTTAGAAAGGAAATTTTTATTAGTAAAACCAGATGTTCGTCGGGCATCAACAAACATTTCTAAAATACAAATTAAAAATACTTTGATTCCTTTTTTTCTACAAAAAGAACAAGAATACATAGTTAAAAAGTTAGATGCCGTCACCAGCGAAACTAAAAAATTGGGGACCCTCTAGCAGCGAGAAGTAACCTGTTTAGGATAAGTTAAAAAAGAATACCTTGCGGAAAGTGTTTAATGGGGAGTTATGATAAATGAGGTAAAAATAAAATGAAAAATACTATTTTTTGAAAAGTATTTAAAAGAAAACTATAAAATGACAGATTTTGATAAATTCATAAAGACCTTTGCATAATTCAAAACACTGGAAGAGAAAGAATTTAGCTTGTCCTAATTGAAACAAAGCACGTTACTTCTGATAGGCTAATGATACGTTTTCAACGACAAGTCACGGAATTTGGATAGTCTAATCTTATTTATGCAAAGGTCTCTCGTACAGAAATTAGGGTTTACACCCAAAGAAAATGCCTCTGGAATATATCAAAAAAAATATTCTACGTGCAATGATTATCTTATTGAGGTAGATTTTGAAAAGGAAAAATTTCTTTTTGGGAGGGAAATAAAAGCAGAAAGCCAAACAACACAAAACTTTTCTCAAGCAGAAAATTGGGTTGTTTTAGAGTGTGTAGATAGGCTACTTGAAAAAGGATATCAGCCTCAAAAAATTACACTAGAAAAAACTTGGAAAACTGGACACGGAACAAGTGGTCGTTTAGACATTTTAGTTACTCAAGAGGATAATTCTGCATATCTAATGATAGAATGCAAAACATGGGGAACTGAATTTGACAAAGAATTTAAAAATTTAGAAAAAAACGGAGGTCAGCTTTTCACATATTTTCAACAAGATAAAAATGCTGAAGTATTGATGCTTTATACTTCAAAACTTGAAAAAGAAGAAATAATATACAGAAATGAAATTGTAAAAATTGAAGAAGATTGCAGGCAAACAGCTAATGTAAAAGACTTTTTTGAGAGATGGAACAAACTGCCTAAATCAAATGGGATATTTGATAGTTGGGCAACAGCTTATGAATTTCAGAGCAAAGCACTAACAAAAAAAGATTTAATAGTTTTAAAACAGAAGGATAGTAGTTTTATATTTAATCATTTTTTGGAAATTTTAAGGCACAATGTTGTTTCTGACAAGCCAAATGCGTTTAATAAAATATTTACTTTATTCCTTTGTAAAATTATAGATGAGGACAGAAATGATGACGAGCAACTCCATTTTCAATGGATAGAAGGAAAAGATGATCATACTTCATTTCAAAAAAGACTTACAGACCTTTATAACAGGGGAATGTTAGAACTTTTAGAAAAGGAAGTTACAGACCTAAGCGATAGTGAATTTGATAAACAATTCCAACAAGTTGACGATAAGTATAAAGATAAATTCAAGAAAATTTTAACTAAAATACGACTTGAAAAGAACAATGAATTTGCTATAAAAGAGGTTTATGATAATGCTTCTTTTAAAGAAAATGCAAAGGTTGTAAAAGAGGTAGTTGAACTGCTTCAGATGTATAAAATAAGATATAATTATCGTCAGCAATTTTTAAGTGATTTCTTTGAATTATTGTTAACTACTGGATTAAAACAAGAATCAGGGCAGTTTTTTACACCTGTGCCGATAGCTCGTTTTATAATAAGAAGTTTACCTATTCAAGAAATAACAAATAAAAAAATAGAAAAAGGAAATCAAAAAGATTTATTACCAAATATAATTGATTATGCAGCAGGTAGCGGTCATTTTATCACCGAATCTATGGAAGAGGTGCAAAAATATATTGATGGTTTAGATGAAAATAAATTCAATCCTGCCACCAAAAAAGCCATAAAAAAGTGGAAAGAAGACCAATTTGATTGGGCAGAAAAATATGTTTATGGCATTGAAAAGGATTACCGTTTAATAAAAACCACTAAGGTAAGTTGTTACCTGCACGGAGACGGATTAGCAAAGATAATGCACGGAGATGGTTTAAGTGATTTTGCAACATCAACAGAGTTTAAAGACTTGTTAAAAGAAACAGACAAGACATATCCGCAAGATAATAAACAATTTGATATTGTAATTTCAAATCCTCCCTATTCTGTTTCGGCTTTTAAAGGATTAATGGATGAAGAAAAGTCAAAAACTGCTTTTGATTTATACGACAGATTAACCGATCAAAGCTCTGAAATAGAATGTCTTTTTGTAGAACGAACAAAACAACTTTTAGAAGAAGGGGGAGTTGCAGGAATCATTTTGCCAAGTAGCATTTTAAGTAATACAGGAATTTACACACAAACAAGAGAGATCATTTTAAAATATTTTGATATTATAGCCATTACTGAAATGAGGTCAAATACTTTTATGGCAACAGGAACAAACACCGTAATCTTGTTTCTAAAACGCAGAAATAACGCTGATTGGGGAAATATTCAATCTTCTGTGAGTAAAATATATACCAATACAAAAGATGACACCATTAACGGAATAGAAAATCCTATTTCAAAATATGTTACTCATGTTTGGAAAGAAAGTATTACCTATGAAGATTACAAAACACTCTTAGAAAAAAAGCCAAATGAAGCTATTATTCAGCACGAAATATATCAGGAATATCAAAAGAAAATTAAGGCTAAAAATGACAAGGAAAAATTTAATTTAATTTTGGCTTTAGAGCAAGAAAAGTTGTTGTATTTTATCATTGCACTTCCTCAAAAAATAGTATTAGTAAAAACTGGTAGCAAAAAGGAAGAAAAGAATTTTTTAGGTTACGAATTTAGCAATCGTAGAGGAAGCGAAGGAATACACCCAACACAAAGAGGGAAAACCATAGATGACTGTACACAATTATATGATGCCAATGCTTTCGATAACCCCGAAAAAGCAAGTACTTATATTTATAAAGCATTTTCTGAAAATTGTTTTGATTTAAGTATTCCAGAGAATTTACAAAATAATATTAGCTATCAAAATTTAGTTGATATGCTTACATTTGATAGGGTAGATTTTGAAAAAAACATTTCCCTTTCGGTTAAAAAAAAAGTTAAAATTGAGAGTAAGTGGACTTCGATTAAGTTAAGAGAATTATCAAAAGAAATAATTAATGGCAGTACTCCTTCTAAAAACGATTATTCTTTCTGGAATTCTAATGATATGTCTTGGCTAACTATCCCTGATTTTTCAAATATTAGCTTATCTATAAAGAGTACATCTAAATTTGTGTCAAAAAATGCCTTAATAAATAGAAAAGTTCGATTAATCCCTAAGAAAAGTGTTTTAGTAAGTTGCACTGCCACAATTGGAAAAGTAGCTGTTAATGAAATAGAGCTAACTACTAATCAACAAATAAATGCAATCATCTGTAAGGACGATGTTAATCCTTATTATTTAGCAAATTTATTAAATATTTATGCTCATAGTTTAATCAATTTAACCTCAAATTTAGGTGTTCAACACATAAATATACCCATGTTAAAAGATTTTAAAATCCCCCTCCCACCAAAAGACATCCAAGAAAAAATAGTCGCAGAAATTGAGGTTTTGGAAAAGGAAGAGCAGAAATTAGTAAATAAAGTTGACGGGTTTAAAAGTGAAATTGATGAGATTATTATAAAATCAGAAATATCTAAAAAACAAAATTTGAGTAATGTTTTAACTTTAGAATATGGAAAATCTTTAACAGAAAGTAATAGAATAAAAGGCGAATTTCCAGTTGTGGGATCAAATGGTATTGTTGGTTGGCATAATAAATACTTAATTGAAGGTCCAACAATAATTGTTGGACGTAAAGGTTCAGTTGGGAAAATAAACTGGATAGATAAAAATAATTTTCCAATAGATACAACTTTTTATGTAAGTATTATAGAAAATAATGATTTGAAATTTATATACTTTGTACTTAAAACATTACATTTAGAAAAATTAAGCTTAGGGACTGGCGTTCCAGGATTAAATAGAAATACTGCCTATAATTTAAGTTTTGGCTTTCCGCCAATCTCAGAACAACAAAAAATAGTTGAAGAAATAGAAAAAATAGAAGCTAAAATAAACACTTTGGAAAAAGAAATTGAATTAATCCCCGATAAAAAAGAACTGATTTTAAAAAAATATTTGGAGTAAAACAAGAGATTTAAATAACAAGTATGCCTTACTTATCAAACATTATTTTTTCGATTATACTAATTGTCGAAATATTTTTTTTCGTAAAAAGCTAATCCACCCCATAATCGCAACACTAAAGTTCAACATCATACTCCATTTCCAGCATGCTAAGAAATACCTCCCAAGTAGTTATACACCAAGCATTTTCTAGGTCGGTAATTCATTAAAACAGTGGGTTTACTCGTTGAATAACATGTGAATACCTTATGAATAAATGTGAATAATTCTTTATTACTTAATAAACCTATCCATTCACTCCCTGCCCGATAAGATAACTCCCCTCTAGTATCACTTTATCCCCAAGTTGTCGTCCTACATACATAAAAAATATACCCACAATCGAATAGTTAGGTTTTCCACTAAAAAAACACTTCTTACTGCATATCAACGACTTAAATGTGGATATTCATGTTAATTTAGCTTAGATATAGTACACTTAAAAACAATCGTAAAATACAAATTATCATTTGCTTTTTTATCCACGTATCCACAGCCCTAATAATAGAAATAGTTTTTTAATTAAATTTTATATTAATATTATAGGAATGTATACAAGTGAATAACGTGAATATGAAAATTTGTTTAACGATAATTTTATTAGTCCCTATTGTGGTCTTGAGCCAAGATCAGGATAAAATTTTGCTAGCCAATGAATATTTCCAGCAAGGAGAGATAGAAAAATCAAGAATTATGTATGAAGAGTTATCCAGCAATACATCTAATATACCTTTGATTTCGTCTAACTATTTATCCATTCTAACGTCTGTAGCTGATTATAAGAATGCGGAGAAGTTTTTGACCCGTTCCATAAAAAATTTTCCCTCTAACCTTCAGTTTCATGCCAATTTATTGGGGTTATATAGGCAACAACAGACGTTGGTTAAAGAAAATAAATATTTTAAGGAAGTGATGAAAACTTGTTCAGGCAATCCATTTCAGCTGAGCATGATGGCGCAACATTTGGTAAATGAACAGCTTTATGATCTATCTTTATTACTATTTGAAGAAGTCAGAAAATTGAAAGGGGATCACGCTGCACATGCACTGGAGATGGCATCCATTTACAGGCTTCAGGGAAACACATCAGAGATGATTGAGGAATATCTGAATTATGCTATCCAGAATAATAGTCAGGTACATTACGTAAAAAACCTGTTGCAAAGCATTTTGCAAGAGAAAGAAGATTTGGACGAGCTCGAAGGAACATTAATCCAGAAGATGCAAAAAACACCTGATCAGCAGGTATACGGTGAACTGCTGATCTGGGTTGAACTGCAGAGAAAAAATTTCTACGGAGCCTTTCTTCAGGCAAGGGCAATGGACAAGAGAAATGATAAACCAGGAGATCGGGCAATGGAGATTGGAAGAATTGCTTTAAACAACAAAGCATGGGATGAAGCTACCGATATTTTTGGATATGTAGCACAAGAATATAAAGACTCCAGAAACTACGCTTACGCAAGAAAATTCTGGATCGAATCGAAGGAGAAAAACATTAAAAATACATTCCCGATTGATAAAGAAGAGATACGATCCTTGTCAAACGAGTATTATAAACTTTTTCGAGAGCTTTCCCCGGACCAGACGGCACTGGAAGCATTGAGAAGCAAGGCGTTACTTCATGCTTTTTACCTTAATGAGATTGACTCCGCAGGATTTTACTTAACCCAGCTAGTTGCCCAAAAAAGGGCAAGCAGGCTACTCGTTTCCAGAGCTAAACTAGACTTAGGAGACATCTATTTACTGCAAGGCGTACCTTGGGAAGCCACACTTTTATACTCTCAGGTGGAAAAGGCGCATAAAAGCCATGCGCTCGGATATGCCGCCAAGTTGAGAAATGCGAGACTTAATTATTTCACTGGCAATTTTTCATTAGCAAAAAGCCACCTCGATATTTTGAAAAAAAATACGACAAGAGAGATTTCAAATGATGCCATTTCATTGGGAATGCTTATTACCGACAATACAGCCCTTGATACGACCGATCAGGTAATGCAGGAATTTGCAGACGTAGAGTTGCTTATTTTTCAAAACAAAAAACCTGAAGCAACAGAGCGGCTACGCACCATGGCACGGCAACATGAACATCATGTTATTTTGGATGAAATTTATTGGCTTCTTTCAAAGCTGGAGCTGGAATCAGGAAAAACACAAGCCGCTATTGACTACCTAGACAACATCTTGTCTGCACATGCTTATGATATTCTGGCAGATGATGCGGCGTTTAAAAAAGCAGAAATTTATGACTTTCACCTGAAGGACGTAGAAGCCGCAAAATCCCAGTACCGAGAGTTTCTGAGTAACTATCCTGGAAGTATCCACGCTGCTGAAGCCAGGAAAAGGTTCAGGCAACTAAGAGGAGACTTTGTAAACTAATACTGATAAAATACTGATAAAATTATACCTACAAGGTATAATTTCACGCCTTTTAGTCGGAATAGGTATAATTCAACAAAAAAATCAATGATTAATGCCTATTAAAATTAGGTGAAAAATATAGACCTGGCCATAGCTATGGTCCTGTGCTGAACTTGTTTTCCTTTCTTTTATTATAAAAAGAAACTCGATTCATTCCCATTTGCTTTTCAAGCTAGGAAATTTTGTACCCACTTGCTTTTAGTAGGTTATCAATGTTGTGAGTAATACCCATTTGATTATAAAATTTCTTGCAGTCTCTGCAATCATGGACTTTCATTATTGGTAATTACTTGCTAGCATTGTACAAACATACGTAGCTATACAAATTTGATTATAAAATATTACATAACTAAATTTATTTTTTTGTTCGAGTCAGGCAAAAAAATATAAGCATAGCGGTGGCTATGCTTATATTTTTTAACGAAATGCGAGAAAAAAAGAAACAGTTTATAGGTGACAGCTTGTGATCAATTTGGTGGTATGGGTTATTAAAGGTACCCTGTACAAAATAATTATTTTATTTTGTACAGTTAACTATATAGTATATACTTGCACCTCGTACGGTTGGCAGATCGTGCGTGGTTCATAAGAGAGAGTAGGTTCTTGGCGCAGAGTAGTTGTCCGAGACTTGAACCTATTCAGTTTTTTTATTGTGTTTTTGTTTTTATTGTGTTTTTATTGTGTTTTATTTTTCTTTTAAGTTTATTTTTTGTAAGGAACGAGCGGATTCTTGGTGCGGGTGATTATCCGTGGCTTGAGTCTGCTCGATTTTTTTTAACTAGAGGGTATCTTGTCAAGATCGTTGCAAACGGCAACACCGAGTTCGCTGGTTTTTGAACTGCGAGATGTTTTGATCTCTGAATGGTGAGATTTTTTCGCCTTCTTTTTGATTTATCGCGTGTGGCAGTTCCATCATACCGCTTGTTAATACGCCCAAGTGTGCGTACTACTTTATATTTAATTTTCCTGCTTTTCTACTCCATAGCCCCATCGGCATCTACACGGGAAGGGAACCATTTTTCTCCACCTCTTTCGATTCACGCTCCCCGAGTGGGCTGGCTACTGGGCTGGTTTTTTGCCTTCCTCTCGGTCTTCGACGGACCCGACAAGCAGGCTTCCCCTCAGGCTTAATACCAAATTGACTACAAAATATCACATATAAATTGTTTCTTTTTTGCTCGCACTTCGTGAAAAAATAGCACCGTAGTTGTGGCTATGCTTATGTTTTTTGCCTAATTCAAGCAAAAAATAATTCAATCTGGTTTATTCCAAGATTTATTACCAAACTGGTATAAGTGGGGGAGTCTATGTCGCTCACATCAACTAATATCCGTTTGATGATAACATAGGGTATAAACAGATTGCGTTGTTTTTTGTTCGGGTCAGGAAAAAGTATAAGCACAGTGGCAGTTACGGTGCTATTTTTTCACGAAGTGCGAGCAAAAAAGCGACGATTTATATGTGATAGTTTGTGGTCAATTTGGTACTACGTAGTTCTTTAACTATTTAGCATACCTTTGCTTGCTCAATGAGGTTGAATTGGTAGCGTTTTATGGGTCCATAGCTCAGCTGGTTAGAGCACCTGACTCATAAAATTTGTGACACTATAGGGAAACGTATAGTTGCAAACTGGGTGAATTCAAGGAAACCTTCATCTGTTGCTTGGTGGCAGATATGGCAACCCTGAGCCAAGTTCGGTGAATGGATTAAAAGTAACCGAAAAGGTGCAGAGACTAGAGAGTGAGGAATCCGACTAATAACCTCTCATAAGTACCCGGCACCCTAACTGGTAATGCAGAGGGTGATGAGATAGTCCAGCCCCGTGAAGGAAACTTTTGGATGGTAGAATCAGGTGGTCCCAGGTTCAAGCCTTGGTGGACCCACATAAAAATGGCAGTTGCATTCTTGTGACTGCCTTTTTTTTGCTTGATCCTTTTTAAAAAAAAGATATGATTTTACTTTATTTGTGGTAAACTTATAATTTGATTACCCTCTCTATTCAAGATAGAGCTAAAATTAAATGTATCTTTCTAAAAGAATCTCAAGTCTTCCTGAATCCGCGACACTGGCTATGGCTGCTAAAGCAAGGGAAATGAAACAACAAGGGATTGAAGTAATAAGCCTGAGTCTTGGTGAACCTGATTTTAAGACACCTAAACACATCCAAGAAGGAGCTATTGAGGCGATTAGAGAAGAAAAATACTTCGCGTATCCGCCTGTAAATGGTTATCTGGATTTGCGAGAAGCCATTTCAAGTAAATTTAAGAATGAGAATGCCCTAGAGTACGCTCCAGATCAGATAGTTGTTTCCAATGGGGCAAAACAATCTATAGCCAATGTGTTCATGGCAATTTTGGACCCGGGAGACGAAGTAATTGTTTTTACTCCATATTGGGTTAGTTATTCCGCTATGATATTGCTTGCCGAAGGAAAACCTGTTTTTATAAAAGGATCTTTCGAAAATGATTTCAAGGCAACAGCGGATCAATTGGCGGAAGCTCTAACGTCCAAGACCCAGGCTGTTATTTTTTCCTCTCCTTGTAATCCGACAGGGTCTGTTTTCAGGAACGATGAATTGGAAGCAATTGCCGCTGTCCTAAAGGAACATCCCGCGATTTCAATCATCTCCGATGAAATATATGAACATATAAATTTTACAGGGAAACATATAAGTATTGGTACTTTAGAAGGAATGCGAGACCGAACTGTTACAGTAAATGGAGTTTCCAAGGGCTTTGCGATGACAGGATGGAGAGTTGGTTATATTGGAGCACCCCAGTGGATAGCAAAAGCAACTAATAAGGTGCAAGGACAATATACATCTGGCAACAGCTCTATTTCTCAAAGAGCTGCCTATGTAGCACTGACCAGTCCTCTGGATGCTACGCATGCTATGGCAGAAGCATATAAATTACGCAGGTCCTTGGTATATGATTTGCTTACAGATATTCCAGGGTTTGATGTAAATATGCCAGAAGGTGCTTTTTATTTCTTCCCAAACGTAAGTGCATACATTGGAAAATCGGTAGGAGAAACGAAAATCGCTACTATCAGGGATTTGTGTATCTACCTTCTGGAAGATGCACGTGTTTCATTAGTGGCTGGAGAAGCATTTGGGGATTTGGAATGTTTAAGGCTCTCCTATGCTACTTCCGAAGCAGATTTGAAAATAGCAATCGCAAGAGTTAAAGAATCCCTATCTAAACTATCCTGATGAACGTTAAATCCATACCTGAAATATTTGAAGCCTTCCAAAACAAAACAGTCCTTGTTTTGGGAGATGTTATGATTGATTCATATGTCTATGGAAGTGTGAAACGAATTTCGCCCGAAGCTCCTGTCCCCGTATTGAGTGTAAGCAAGCGAGAAAGAAGATTAGGAGGGGCAGCAAATGTGGCAATGAATATTCAAGCGTTAGGAGCAACGCCTATATTATGCTCAATCGTTGGAGATGATGAAAGTGGAGCAACTTTTAAGCAATTACTTGAATATGAAAAAATGTCATCAAAAGGAGTCATCAAAAGTCAGAATCGGGTAACTACCATCAAACACAGGATTTTATCTGGTTCTCAACACCTTTTGAGAGTAGACTCGGAGGATACACATGCTTTAATAGATCTTGACAGGAAATCTTTATTGCATCACATACGAAACCTAGTTGAAGAGTGTGATTTGGTCATTTTTGAAGATTACGACAAGGGAACTTTAGATTCCACCGTGATTTCTGACACCATCAAATTAGCAAATGAAAGAAAGATTCCGACGGTAGTAGACCCTAAAAAAAGAAATTTCCTGAGTTATAAAAATGCGACACTTTTTAAACCTAATCTTAAAGAACTGAAAGAGGGACTGGGGATAGATTTTGATGTAAAAAAACCAAATGAACTTGAAGAAGCAGTTCGTAGTTTAAACCTAGAGCTGAAAGCAGATAATGAACTGGTGACTCTATCTGAAAATGGTATTTTCTATCAATCGCAAGATGAACAAGGACAACACCAGGCTCACTTAAGAAGTATTTCAGATGTATCCGGTGCAGGAGATACCGTCATTAGCATTGCGGGTCTTTCATTGACTGTGGGGTTACCTCTTTCTTTTCTGGCCGAATTTTCCAATCTGGGAGGAGGAATTGTATGTGAATCACCTGGTGTAGTGCCTATTGACAGGGATAGGCTGATGAAAGAAGCAGAAACCAACCCCTTCCTCAAAAAATATTTTGAGTTGTCCTAGATAACACATAAAGGGTGTTATTATGGGAAGTATGAGAAAGAGTCGTTTAAGCAGTTATAAACAAGGTCGTCTGATTGAACATTTTTAGTGCTTAAAACTAGAGTTACACGTTAATTTTAGGGAAATGAAAAAGAGTCGATTTACCGAGCCTCAGATCATCAAGATGCTGAGCGAACAAGAACAGGGAAAGAGTGGGTCGGAGATTTGTAGGACACATGGAATAAGCCAACCAACTTTCTACAACTGGAAGAGTACATACTCAGGAATGAGTGTGAAGCAACTCAAAAAGTTGAAGGAACTCGAAACAGAATTAAGTTCATCTAAGCGTATGTATGCTGATCTGGCTTTGGAGTACAATGCATTAAAGCACCTGATCGAAAAAAGTTTTAAGACCTACTGAAAAGCGAGAAACTGTTGGGTATCTGGCCGATGAAGGTTTGAGTATCAGGCAGGTCTGTGTGGCAATTAATCTGAGATTATCTGTGTATTTACTACCGATTTAAGCACAAAGCTGAGGACCCAGTTAAGTAGTAGGTATTTGGAGCAATGGGCAGAAAAGTATCCTGCTTATGGCTTCCGAAACATGTACCATTTACTGCGTCTTGAAGGTGATGGATGGAACCATAACGCGTATGTCGAGTGTATGTGATGATGGGGCTGAATAGGCGTAGAAAGCGTAAAAGAAGACTGCCAGCACGTGTCAAGACACCTCACATTTTACTCATTCAAAGCAACATCACTTGGCGTGCGGATTTCATGCATGATAGCCTGAGTAATGGAAGACAGTTCGGTTCAGCACCTTCAACGTGATAGATGATCACAATGGAGAAGCTGTGATGATTACCATTGATACCTCATTAAGCGTAGGTTCAACCATCAAGTGCAAAAACTAAGCGGTATTTAGATAAAAGATTTCTTTAGGAGTTTTAAAGTTAAGTTTTTCTCTTGGTCGTCGGTTAATTTTGTGTTGAATTTGTGTAATCTGTTTGTCAGTTAGTGTATCAAAAGCTATTTTTTTGGGTATATACTGTCTTATGAGTTTGTTAGTGCATTCATTGAGTCCTCTTTGCCAGGAGCAATACGGCTGGGCAAAGTAGAATTGAGTAGCTAGGTTTTTAGCTATGTTTTGATGGTCGGCGAATTCTGTTCCATTATCAGAAGAGATCGAAAGGATATGTTTTTTATAGGGCATCATCCTATTGATAAGTTCCTTACTTAGTCCTTTGGCTTGCTTTCCCTTAGGTAGCTTTTTGATAATGAGCATTCCTGTAGTTCTTTCCACGAAGGTCAGCATGGCTCCCTTTTGTTGTCTGCCTATAATGGTATCCACTTCCCAATCCCCAAAGCGTTCTTTATTGTTGATGCATTCAGGTCTTTGATCGATTGATACCCTGTTTTTAATAGTTACAGTCTTACCTACAGGTCTTTTTCTATGTTTGAGTTGATGGCGTAAATGTTTGTAATACTGTCCACCAGCAGCTTTATCGTCCCTGATATATTGATAGCTACGTTCATGTGAAACCATGGGAATCTGCTTGATTTTACAATACCCTACAATCTGCTTAGGTGACCACTGTTCTTGCAAAAGGTATTCTTTGATGAGCTGTCTTTTGTGGGTGTCAAAAGACCGAGACTTGCAATAACGTTGCTTACGCTTTGTGGAAGACAAATGTGCTTTAGATCCATGATAGATCCCTGTAGGGGAACTGTTGCGCTTGCATTCTCTGTAAATGGTGGAAACCGACACATCAAGGGCTTCTGCAATGAAACTTTTACGTTTACCCGATTTTAAGTAGGCTTCAATTTGATGTCTTTGATGGGCTTTGAGTTGATAATATGTTTGGCTCATATGGCAACGTTTTTAGACCTTTAAATATGGGGAAATAGCTCCACATATTTATCCTAATCTTTGCACTTACTAATTGAACTTACAAAACCTTATAATCTGATATGTTCATCAGCTGGCAACCATGGTGTACCGGCATGTGCTTACAAAACTTGATAACAAAAGCCTCAAACAAGGTGCTAAAACCATTTAACTGACCTGCCCACGGCGGCAGAATCAGCCGCACTTTGCCATCGTCTCGCTTAATGCGTGGAACCCGAACATGCAGATGGCATTTATGCTCAAAGAAATTCATATGACGATATTTTTTCATCTTGGTGTCATAGGCACTATAGGCTTTGGTGTCATCGCTACCATCAACCAAGCGCGTTCCACGTTTGAAGTCAATATAGCTGTTGAGTTGTTTGTCGTTAAATTCAACATCCTTGACAAACCATGGGGAATAGATGCCGAGTGCTTGAGCAAATAAGTCTTGCATTTTTTGATCCTTTTGAATGCTCAAATTGAACCCGTATTTTAACGCATCACCCATTCAAGAATCAAAAGAACCGCTCTGGGCATTGTGAAGACCGGAAGTAATGCGTTTGCCTACCGTCACATCAAAGGCTTTTACGATGCGGCAGGCACGGGCAGTGAACTCTGGATAATGATCGTTGCCTCTTCGGCGACGATGGAAAATATGATGGACAAAACGGGCGTGTATGCCCCTGCTTTGCTGGATGCAGCAAAGGGGAAGATCAGGAAGCTGGGCATCGCCAAGGAGGCAGCTTCTACCTCTTCGGGCAACGATGCCATCTCCGTGGATGTAACCAAAGCACTGGTGAAGGGTCAGGTGCTGGCAGATGAATATGCTGCGAAGTTCAAGCCTTTTCGCTTTTTGGTGGACGGGAGAGAGTTTAACGGCACAGTAAGCGGACTGCCAGATATGCGCGCGTCTGCTTTCAACCGTGGCGGGGTGCTGTTAGCTTCTACCACGGCGAGCAGCAAAAATTCCGAGATCGGCTTTGCTATCGGATACATGGCAAAACTGCCAGTACAGCGCAAAATATCACGCGTCAAAAACGGCCCGTTACCCATCACCGCCGCCTACTTCACCCATGGTAAAACGACGGAATCACTGGAAAATTCATGGAACGCCATTCATGACAAAGGGTATATCTTCTTTCGCACGTTCGCAGGGAAGGCAGGCTACTTCTTTAGCGATGACCCGACCGCCACGGCCATAACTGACGATTACGCCTATTTCTCCAGGGGCTTTGTCATAGACAAGGCACTGGTGATCGCCTATCAGGTGTATGTGAATGAAATTGGCGACGAGATAGCGACCGATGCCAGCGGGAAATTACCCCCCGCGGTGGTGAAAAACCTCCAGGGCAAGGTGGAAAATGCCATCAGCCTGCAGATGCTGAGCAACGCAGAAGCGAGTAGTGTTCAGGCGATCATCGATCACACCCAAGACGTGGTGACGACGGGGAAATTGAAAATTACCCTCAGGGTGCGTCCGGTAGGCTATGCAAACTTTATAGATATCCTGCTAGGATTTTCCAAAGCTGACAAGAAATAATTAAAAGATAACAACTATGCCAAGAGCAATAAATAACAATGAGTACGGCTGGACAGAGTTTACAGCTGTTGCCGGTGGGCGGATTTTGTACGGGATTCAAGGATTGAAGTACGGGGAAAAGATCGAACGCGAATTCCTCTATGGAAAAGGGAATCAGCCGTGGTCGATTCAAGACAAAAACATCAGCTATGAGGGAGAGCTTACCTTGCTACAAAGCGAGCTGGAAGCGTTTATCAAAAGCTCCAGCACCAAGAGCATCCTGGACTTGACCCTGGATGTGGTGACGGCATCTTACTTGCCGAAAGATGTGGGTCCCATCGTAACGGACCAGTTGCTTCACGTAAGGTTTATGGAGTCCATGAAAGAGATGAAGCAAGGAGACGGGTCCATGGCAGCGATTACCATTCCTATTATGTTTTTGCGGTTAAAGCACCAAATTTAACCCGGTAGAAGGCATCAGGAAACGTTTGACGTTCAGAATTTTAAACAAAAAAAATAGCAAATATGAGCAAGGCAACAAAGGAAAAGATCGAGAGTATGAAGCGTGAGTACGGGAAGGTCTATGAAATAGAGGTGGAGGGCAGGTACTGTTACCTTAAAATGCCCACGCGACAGATTTTAAGCATATCCATGAGCTTTGAGGGGAGCGACCCGTTGAAGTCGGACGAGGTGCTGTTAGAGAAGTGCTGGATTGAGGGAGATGAAGAGATAAAAAAGGATTTAAACCTTTTTTTAAGCATCCGGCCGCAACTCGCAGCGTTGTTTGAGCTAAAAAAAAGCAACTTGACCAAGCTCTAGCTACCTCTTCGGGCGGACTGGAGGCGGATTATATCGGGTTTGTGAATACGCTGATGCGTTATCATCTGCACTTAGACCCTGAAACGCTGGGCGACAGGGAGTGGGCACAGACCTACGCTCACCTGAGTGCCATAAGGAAGCAGGAAGCAAAAGCAGACTAACGAAAGACAAAAACCAGCACGCGCCACGACCACCGGATGAAACGAAAAGTAAGTACGAGGGAAAGTATCAAAAAAATATAAGAGTTAACTAAGGTAACCTCTCCATCAAAAAGGAAAACAAGCCACAACATCAAAAGAGCAAAAGACACAAGGTAACGCATGGCAGGTATAATATATAATATCGTACTAAAAGACTCCGCTACAGCGAACCTGACAAAGATAAACACTACGTTGCTGAAAACCGAATCGGCAGCACAACAGGCGATGCGTAGCCTGTCGAAGGGGAGCAAGAACGCCACGCCTAGCATTGACAGCCTGCGTGTTAAGCTGGAAAAGCTAAACAAGCAAAAAGGTGCCTCTTTTAACACCCGGGATATCCGCAAGTTTAACGGGGACATCCGCAAGACCGAACGGCAACTGAAGAAGCTGGAAAACCTGCCTCCTTTGTCCGTGGCTGAGCGGTTTAGGAAGATAGGCAGCTCTGTGCTTTCTACTGTTGGTCCCTTGGCGGGGGCAGCCGCTATTGTGGGTGGCGTAGGTGCGTCTTTTCGTTCTGCCATCACGACGGGTGCATCATTCGGCAAAGAGATGAGCAACGTGAAAGCCCTGACGGGGGCTACCGGCACCACCTTCGAGGGGTTGCATAAAACGGCACGGAGTCTGGGGGCTACGACCTCCTTCAGTGCCAAAGAGGCGGCGGAGGGGATGAGCTTCTTGGCCCAGGCTGGCTTCAACACCGAGGAGATCACCGCAGCATTGCCTGCTACGCTGAACCTGGCAGCAGCGGGTTCAGTCGCCCTGGGCGAAGCAGCGGACATCAGCAGCAATGTATTGAGTGGCTTCGGGATGAAGGCGACAGAGACCGAACGGGTGGTGGACATCATGGCAAAAACCACCAGCACCGCCAACACAGACATCCGGGAGATGGGCGAGGCGATGAAGTTTTTCGCACCTACCGCCAAAACGCTGGGCATCTCGCTAGAGGAGAGCAGTGCGGCGGTGGGGCTATTAGGAAATGCGGGAATCAAAGGGTCGCTGGCGACACAGTCGCTGGGGTCGGCGTTCGCACGGCTGGCAAAAGGAGGCGGAGAAGTAGAAAAAATTAGCAAGAAGATAGGCGTGGACTTTTTCAAAGGCGGGCAGTTTGTGGGCATAGCTGGTGCGGTGGAGCAACTGGAAGGTGCCTTCGCGGGGATGACGCAACAGCAGAAAGCCGCACACCTTTCTACCCTGTTTGGTCAAGAGGCATTCAAAAACATCGCCGTGTTGGTGGATTCGGGGGCAGACAAAATACGAAACTATACCGAGGAACTACGCAACAGTGCGGGGGCAGCAAAAGAGATGGCGAACACCAAACTGGATAACCTGGTGGGAGACTGGACAAAACTAAAAAGTGCAGTGAGTGAGTTGGCGTTGACTCTGTATGACTGGTTACGTCCATCTCTGCGTGATGCAGTGAAGTGGCTGGGTAGTGCTACTGCCCAGCTGATGAAGATGGGTGGCTGGGTGATAAAAAATAGTGGCTGGATTAAAACGCTGGTTGCAGGAGTGATCACCTACATAGGGGTGATGAAGGTAGCAAAGCTATGGACGGGGCTTGTGACGAAGGCAAAAGCACGGTGGGCGGCGTCAAGTGCGTTGGCTACCATACGCCAAAAAGGACTGACAAGAGCCACCGTGATGGCCACCATCAAGCAACGCCTCTTCAACAAGTCGTTGCTAGGCAATCCCGTCATAGCCATTACGGCAGCAGTGATCGCACTGGGCGTGGCGATAGCGGTCTATGCCTCTTCTGTCAGCAAGGTGTCGGCAGCACAGCAGGCACAGCTAGATGTTGCTAAACAGGCAAAGGCCGCCATGGTGGAAGAGCGGACCGAGGCGGAAACGCTGATTGCCATTTTTAAAGATCACACCACTGCCACAGAAGTGAAAACGGCGGCGTATGAAAAGCTGAAATCGCTATATCCCGACATCCTGGGACAGTATAAGGACGAAAAGGAGGCACTCTCGGACATTGACACGCTACAGAACAACATTATAGCGGGCATTGAGCGTAGAGCGAAGGCACAGGCGGCCGCTAATTTGCTGGTGGCAGCCTACGAAAAACTGCATGAACTGGAATCTACGGCAAAGGTTGTTACGATGCAGGTGGCAAACAGTCCTACAACGGAATATCATTATGGAGAAGATGGTAAACTTACAACAAAACAGGTACCACCGAAAGAACAGTACAGATATGAAGAAATTTCCAATAGTAATCAGGTGGAGATTGATAAACTCAACAAGAGGATAGATACACTCAAGGAGTTTTCCGTTGCTGCGACCTCTACCCTCCTGAAAGCAGGAAAAAAACCAACCCCAACCCCCAACCCACAGCTAACTCCAACCTCAGATCCAGCGAAGACAAACGCCAACACTGCCACCACAACGGAGGCCATCGTGACGGGAGGCAAGCGTCAGCAGATTTTTAATATCCAGATAGGCAAGGTGCTGGAGATGGGCGATCAGGTTATTACGGAGGGAAAAGTGCAGGCGGAAGAGCAGGTAGATGCGTTGCTGGAGGGGTTGACCAGAAGATTGGGCGGTACCATTAGATCAGCGGCGACATGAGCTATATAGGAGAAGAATTTGATATCAAGAAGCTATATTTCGACCTGTTTGGCTATGTGGCTCCGCCCTTCCTTACCCTCGGCAGTTTAAAAAATCAACTGAAAATTGACCCGTTAGATAGCATAAAAGAGCTGTTTAAGAAAAACAAAAAAACGGTAATAGGCACAGATATACTGATGCCGCTGAGTTTGAGAATCCCCAACAATGAGCCTTGGGAGATACCTACCGAACCGATGATCTCTATCAGTGGAGGACACAAGATCACGCGGCGATATCCCAACAGGCCGGAGAAAGGGGGAAGCATAAAAGAACGCTGGGGGAGTGATGATTTCAAAATCACCGTGAAGGGGGTGTTCGTAAATTTTTCGGGAGATGACTATCCTGAGGAGGAGGTAAAACAGCTGAGAAAATATTGCGAATATAACGGAGCCCTCGAGGCAAAGAACCTGCTGCTTGGTCTTTTCGGGGTGACACGTATCGTCATTAATACCTACGATCTCCCCTTCATGCAAGGGTTACGCTTCCAGCCCTATACCCTTAATGCGTGGTCGGATCAACTCTTTGATAACTTGTTAATAGCGAACTGATGTTTTTGATGGGATATGACATAAAGATAGGAAAATACAAGGTAGCACACCTGCTGTCTTGTGAGGTGAGGAAAAGCGCAAACCAGCTATCGGATACCGCTACCATAACGTTGCCGGGCATGGCATATTCCAAAGCTCTCGAGATCGAAAGCAAGATTTCACGGGGAGACGAGGTATCCATCAGGTTAGGTTACGATGGGGAGTTGAAGAAAGAGTTTGACGGATATGTGCGCACCATTGGCAGTGATAATACCATTAGTATAGGGTGCGAGGACAGCATGTTTTTATTCCGGAAAGAGGTAAAAAACAAGCAGTATAAGAAGGTGGCAGTAGCTACCCTGGTTAAAGAGGTAGCTGATCAAATCGGGGGGTTCGCTGTGGAGGTAGGCACAGGAGTATCGGATATAACATTCGATAAGTTCACCATTCAAAACGCTACGGCATTTGAGGTATTGAAGAAGGTGAAAGAGGAGACGAAACTCCACATTTTTGTGAAAGGCAAGACGCTACACCTGCATCTACAATACGTCTATAATGAGGGGAGTGTGCAGTTTGATTTTTCTGAAGAGGTGGAAACATCAAATTTGAAATACAGAAAAAAGGAAGACAAAAAAGTGCAGGTAGAAATGGTGGGCATCAACAGAAAAAACGAAAAAGTCAGGGTCTTCGCAGGTGAGGCCGGGGGCGACAAGTTTACCGAACACCGCTACAACATAAGCGATAAAAAAGCCCTGAAAGCTATTGGCGAAGAAGAGCTTAAAAAGCATCGGTTTACGGGCTATGAAGGCGATATCACCGGGTGGCTGACGCCCTACTGCACCTACGGCTATGGTGCCGACATCAAGGATAACTACTATCCAGAAAGGGAGGGCAGGTATTACGTGGAAGCGGTGACCACGTCTTTTGACGGTGTTGGAAAACGAAAAATTACCTTAGGAAAGCTATTGAAATGACGACAGAGGAACGGTTTGTGGCGACCATTCAGGACAACCTACAGAAAGAGAAGGCATCCTTCCCTTCCGTTGTGCAAGGCGTGGTGATGGAGGCTGGCGAGACCTTTTGCAAGGTGAAACTCACCCATAACGACCTGGAGGTGGAAGAGGTGCTATACTCCGCTACAGAGGAAAATGCCAAGGGATTTATCTTAATCCCAAAGGAAGGCACCAACGTGTTGGTGGGTACGATGGGGGATGATGAAAACAGCCTGTACCTGGTGAGGATGGATGAGGTAGCAAAGGTGCAAGTGGTGATTGAAGAGGAAAGGATCACCATCGACAGCACGGGCATCAACGTCGAATTTTCTGATGGGAAGGTAACGGTAAAAAATAAAAATGCCGATTTGAAGACATTGATGAATGACCTGGTGGACATGGTCACCGGATTGACGGTGAGTACCGGGGTAGGGCCTAGTGGCACCCCGCTACCTCCAACGGTTATGAAAGCTGAGACGATAAAAGATACTATTAAAGCACTGTTTAAATAGCGTTATGGCACTGGATAAAGCAACATTAAATAAACAAATAAAAAAATTACTCTCCGACATGCGTAGCCGTGAGGAAGTGAGTGATGTTGACTTTGCGGAGAGACTGTCCTCGATGATTGATGCGTACGTGAAAACGGAAACAATTACCGTAGCGGCGGGAATACCGGTGTCAACGGCGGGATCGCCCACGGCGCAGACAGGAGCTACCACCGCACCGGCAGTGGCAACGATCATGTGATATGAGAGATATATTATTTGATACCAAGGATGATCAGACGTTTGTGAAAGCAGGCGAATCGACACGCACGCATCAGCAGGACATCCTGCTGATGCATAAGGGCTGGAACAAATTCTTTCCCCACGTGGGGGTAGGCATCATAGATTACCTGGATAACGAAGTAGATGGGGAAGCATTAGAAAGCAGCATAGCCTCCGAGATGGAACGTGACGGCATGGAAGTAAAGAACATTGTATTTGGCAACGACGGCAAAATAACCATAGATGCGAACTATTGAAATAAAAAAAGATCAAAGCCTGGCAGATATTGCGTTGCAGGAATATGGCGATGTCCAAGGATTGTTTATGCTGGTGGATGACAACGCCGATATACTCAACGGCATCACCGATACGCTGCATAAGGGGGATAAGCTACAGGTACGTAATGCTAAAATTAACAGGAGAATGCAGGAGCATCTGTCTGAATATGCGCTGGCTACGGCGAAAGGTGCCAGGGGCGAAGGCATTGGATACTGGAGCGTTGAAACGGACTTTATAATAACATCATAATGGCACGAACACTGAATGAAATAGAAGATAGCATAGACGTGGAAGCGTTGAAACATGAGGAACTGCGTGCATTGCAGGGTAATACCAGTGCGGTCAGCTTTTGGGCATACGTGAAGAAAATCGTTGCGTTCACCGCATTAACTATCGAAAAGATGTTTGAAAGCCACAAAGCAGAAATTAACGCCCTCATCGAGGCTACCGAGACGGGGTCTGCGGACTGGTACCTCAAAACCTGCTACGACTATCAACACGGTGACAGCTTGACGCTAAAGAATAACAGGCTGGTGTATCCAACGGTGAATGCGGCGAAAAAGATTATCAAACGCGTGTCGCTAAAGGAAAGTACGAATGCAACGCTGTTTTTCAAGGTGGCAAAGGAAAGCGCTGGCAACCTGGAAGAATTAACGAATGAGGAACTGGCGTCTTTTAAGACGTACCTGAGCAGGGTAAAAATTGCAGGGACCAAGCTGGACATTCAAAGTGGCAACGCCGACACGCTGAGTATACAGGCAGCGGCTATTCTGGACCCGTTGCTGTTTAATAGCGAAGGAAAATTATTGGCAGATGGTGTGACCATCCCTGTCTTGTTAGCGATAAAGAAGTATTTGAGAAATTTTGACTTTGGAAGCACACTGTACCTGTCAGGCATCGTCGATAGCGTGATGGATATAGCGGGGGTGAAAGATTTTCATATCTCCGCTGTAACATTGAATGACAGTGCGTTTACACGAAGTGTCGAGAGCGCGGCGGGATACATAAATTTAACTGACGACTCAACCATCAGCTATGTACTTTCTTGACCTTACCGTATTGAGTAAACAACTGCTGCCTCCGCACTGGAGGAGTGTAGAAAAAGTCGCCTTTTTCACTGCTATTTTAACGCCATTTGCATGGGTTTTGAACAGCTTCAAAATGGTTAGAAAAGAAACGAAAAACAAACTTAACCTGTCATCG
This sequence comes from Ekhidna sp., assembly GCA_965261215.1. Classification (GTDB taxonomy): domain Bacteria; phylum Bacteroidota; class Bacteroidia; order Cytophagales; family Cyclobacteriaceae; genus Ekhidna. Next base: position 2,802,193 of record CBDHDT010000193.1, on the reverse strand, counting down.
CAAGTGATGGTGATAGAACAACACGTCAGAAATATAACGAACCTCCCCTACGGCATTGAAGTGATAGATAGCACCAGACCTGGCACCTTTTTGGTGCGTATACCAGTTGCTGGAATGACGCATGAAGAGAACGTCAAAATATTCTTGAACAAGACCATACCTAGTGGTCGTAATTATAGACTTGTATTTTATCGTGAACCAGAAGAACCCTTTATCCCAGAAAATCCCTAGTGGTCGTAATTATGAACTTGTATTTTATAACCAATAACGAATAACTAATGAACTCATGGCAACATCAAAAGAAGACTTAAAAGAATATTTTTCAGACGGAGAAAAGCCCTCTGGCGATCAGTTTGGCGAGTTAATAGATGCGTTTACTCATGTTAACCAGACGCTGGGGGGGGGAGGAACTCTTGCAGAAGTAAGTGCGGCGGAGGCGGGAGTGGTACAGGATAAATATATGTCGCCATATCTCGTGTTTCAAGCCATTAAAGCGTTGACACGCTTGTCTATTCTAGCCGATTTAAGTGAGGAAGTGGATCTAAAAATTAGAGACGCGGTGCGTGCTTTGGTGGATGGTGCGGATGGTGCGCTGGACACGCTGAATGAAATTGCCACGTCGTTGAGTCTGACTCAAAACGGACTTGAGAGCCTGCTGGTTTCTATCAACCTGAGGTATACGAAAAGCCAACTGGATGCCTTTTTTGAGGGTACTCGTAACGGAAAAAAACTAGTGGACTGGGATAATGTGAAGGACAAACCCGAGGGGGGATTTGCAGCTCAATTTCATTCGCATGATTCACGATATTATACCGAGGACGAAATGAACCTTCTGTTGTCTGGAAAGGCTCAAACTGATCACGAGCATGCTATATCTGACTTATCAGATGCAAGTGGGAAGTCTGCTAGCGTAGGTCTTAATGACGATAACTACCTTGCTACTAGCAAGGCGGTGAAAAAGGTGAATGATAAGGTGAACGGAAAGGCTGAAACTAATCACACGCATAGTGTCGCTGGATTATCGGATGTAAGAGGGAAGTCTGATGATATCGACCTTGATAACAGTAACTGGCTTGCTACTAGCCTGGCGGTGAAATTATTGGGTGATAAGGTGAACGGAAAGGCTGCAACTGTGCACGAGCATGCTATATCTGATTTAACCGGTATAACTGGGAAGTCTCCTCGCGTAGATCTTAATGACGATAACTACCTTGCTACTAGCAAAGCGGTGAAATTAGTGAATGATAGGACGCTGAATTATGTTAAAGCAAAAGGAGTTATCCGTGTACCTCATGTGTTTGGAAATGCGGGTGAAATTACAAGGCACTTTCAAATATATTATACTCCTGAGGGGAATGACGTTCCTCATAAGTTTGTCCTCTCCTCATCATACCCTTCTCTCGAGGCATCATTTATGGCACTCATAAGCAAGGTAACATTATTAGTGTATGACCCCACAGATGCTACTACGGGAACACGAGCGTATTTCAGAGTAATGCTAAAAATAAAATCAACTGGCACGGATACTGCTGTACCTGCTTTTATTAGTATCCATTGGGAAGTAATTTAAAAGACATGAAACGTATAGTAAAAATAAACGAAAAAGGACTCGCACTCTACTATCATAGCTATGAAGAGGGGTATGAAGTGCCTACCGGCTACCTACTTTCAGCTGCGGATCAAGAAATTCCTGAACCTACGCAAGAGGGAGAAAGGCTATATTATCACAGCGTGAGGGGGTTTGAACTGCGTGTGGATAACGATTTTCTGGTGTCGATGAAGGTTGATAAAGCGGATGATGACACACGAAAAGAGATCGAAAAGGGGTTTGTTTTCGATGGTCAAAAGTTTAGCTTATCTATCCCGGCACAGATGAACTGGCAACGGCTGAACGCCTTGAAGACGGCTGGGTTATTTGGCACCGCTCAAGACATAAGCACCCTGGATAATAGTATTTATAGCTTATTGTCGGCAAGGGTGGCGGCATTCATCGCGGCAAGTAACCAAAAGCTGGATACTGCCATATCCGCTGGGAGAACGAAAAAGAAGGCATTGGTAGCGACGGGTTAAACGCTGTATTTTTAAAAAAAAGTGTGCAATTTGTTTTTGGAAAAGTGCGCAATTTGTTTTTGGGAGTGTATAATTTGTTTTTGGGAGTGTATGCTCAATATGTATAGTGCCCTACGACACCGCACATGGAACGTTGGCAGTAAACAAATACACATTATGAAAACTAAAAAACGAATATATTTTGAAAACCTTGATGGGCTAAGATTTTTATGCTTTCTCTCTGTTTTTTTATTTCATAGTTTTCATACAGAATACGCATATATTAAAGACTCAAGTATATATAATTTCGTAAAAAAAGATTTATTTGGAAATGGTAACCTAGGAGTCAACTTCTTTTTCGTTTTAAGCGGGTTTTTAATTACATACCTTTTAATTGAAGAAAAAAAACTAAATGGACAAATTGACATAAAAAAATTCTGGCTTAGAAGAATTTTAAGAATTTGGCCATTGTTTTATTTCTGTGTGGGTTTTGGATTTTTTGTTTTTCCAGTTTTAAAAACAGTTTTTGGGCAAACTCCGAACGAAACTGCTTCAATTCTGCATTACCTCACTTTTACAAATAACTTTGATTTTATCAATAGAGGTCTTCCAGATGCTTCTGTATTGGGTGTGCTATGGAGCGTTGCAATAGAGGAACAATTTTATCTAATATGGCCGATAATCCTTTATATTTTACCTGTCAAAAAATATTGGATTGCATTTTCTCTTATTATTATGAGCAGTTTAGCCTTTATGTTTTTTAATGATTCATATCTCTTTCATGAATTTCATACCCTTTCTTGTATAGGAGATATGGCTATAGGAGCTTTTGGAGCTTGGCTAATAATAGAAAATACCAAATTCAAAAAATGGATAATTAACTTAAATAAACTTGCGATTTTTTTCATTTACCTAACATTTATTCTGATTTTCTTATTTAGAGATGAGTACTTATACTCTACTTCTTTGCGCCTATTTCAAAAGCCATTCATTGCACTTGTAATTTTGCTCATAATATTGGAACAATGCTTCTCTATAAATTCAGTATTTAAAATGTCATCTTTCAAAAGAGTTTCAAAGCTAGGAATTATTACCTATGGATTATATTGTCTTCATTTTATAGGAATACTGATAACAACAACTGTAACAAAAAAAATGTCCATAAATACAGAATTATGGCAAGTATTAATAATTGACACTTCAATGGCTTTAGCCATTACCATGGTAATAAGCAAAATAAGTTATAATTATTTTGAAACTCCTTTTCTTAGACTGAAAGAAAAATTTGCTATTCTTACGAAATAGCCAGCGGCTGTATGCTTTCCTTAAACCGAAGCATTGGTACATATAGTTTTTTTTCGAGTGTATGTCTTATACCAATTAGATTATGATATTAGTCTAATTGGTCTAGCTAAATGGCTTCCTTTGTGTGTATCAAACACAGGAAGTCATTATTATATAGTCCCCCCTAAAGAATAAAAATTAATTATGCTTATCTCCTTTCAGGGAGGGTTTTAGCACGATTATTGCTGTATAAAATGACAAGGAATAGTTATAATTTGAATCAAAACCTTGTCAAATGCAGTCAAAAAAGTCGAATAGAAATCAACTTAATTTTTTATCACCTACCTTAACTGAACAACTCAATTCCAGGCAAGAGCTTTATTTGTTGAGCCACCAGATAGCATGGTCATATTTTGAAGAAGCATTTGGTTCGCTTTATTCAACTGTAGGTCGTCCAGCTCATTCTATTCGTTTGATGGTCTCCTTGTTGATATTAAAATCTATTTACAATTTATCAGATGAGGTATTGGTGGAACAACGCTGGGAAATGAATCCATATTTTCAATATTTTGGAGGCTTTGATTCTTTGCAATGGGGGCAACCATGTGCGGCAACAGATTTGGTTCATTTCAACAAGAGGATTGGAGAAGAAGGGGTAGAGAAGCTATTGAAACATTCAATTGAGCTACACGGCAAGGATGCTAAGGACAAGCATGTAAGTGTAGATACTACTGTCCAGGAAAAGCGCATCACCTATCCCACAGATGCAAAACTTCATAAAAAAATTGTTGACAGCTGTATTTCTATAGCCAACCAAGAAGGAATTAAACTACGACGCAGTTACGTTAGGACAACCAAAAACCTTGTCAGAGACACCTACCATGTGACTCACCCTAAAAGAAGAAAGAAAGCAAATGCAGCGAAGCGCAAACTCAAAACCATTGCTGGTCGGTTAGTCAGAGAATTAGACAGGAAATTACCACATCAGCAAAAAGAAGTAACATTAGCACTGTTCAAACGAGTACTTACACAAGAGAAGTGCAGTAAGAATAAAATTTACAGTTTACATGAACCTGATGTGTATTGCATCGCAAAAGGGAAGGCCCATAAGAAATATGAATATGGCTGTAAGGCATCAGTAGTATTGACACAAAATACGGGTATCATCGTAGGAGCGATGAGTTTTGAAGAGAATATTTATGATGGACATACACTAGATGCTGTATTGAAGCAAACACAACTACTGACTGGTAACTACCCGAAAACCGCCACAGTAGATAGGGGGTACAAAGGGACTAACACAGTTGAGAACACCTCCATCATTCGACCATCCAACCCATTAAAAAGAGACAATACCTATGAAAAACAGAGAAAACGAAAGCACTGTAGACGTAGAGCAGCCATAGAGCCAATCATCGGACACTTGAAGCAAGATCATCGAGCAGCTAGCAATTACCTAAAAGGGAAAACAGGAGATAAAATAAACTTCATCATGGCAGCCTGTGGGTTTAACTACAAGAAGTTGATGAAAAAACTAAGAGTAAATGCTCTTTGGCTCTATACAAAATGGGTAGTAAAGCTGAGGCGTCTAGTTGAATTAACCTCTTTCCATCAAAGTAGAATACAATCTCCATTGAAAATGAGTTTTTAAGGAACGACTATATAAATAATCAGGCAGACACAGCAAAATATACCTCCATAGAACAATGGGGTACCACTGCCTGGAATGTGGCAATGGACAGTGCTTTTCGGGGAGCAACTAGGCTAACCATGAACACAAACGCAGGCACGCCTAACATGAATCTTGTGACGAATATGGCTTTTATGTTCGAAGGAGCCTATGCTTTCAACGGTGACGTAGGCGGGTGGAATACCGAACAGGTGACGAATATGTCGGGTATGTTCGCTTTTGCCACTGCCTTTAACGGCGACATAGGCAACTGGAATACAGCAAAGGTGACGAATATGTTTGCTATGTTCGGTTTTGCCACTTCCTTTAATCAGGACATCAGCGGGTGGAATACAGCAAAGGTGACAACTATGGAAAGTATGTTTCAGAATGTATCTTCCTTCAACGGCGACATAAACGGGTGCTGAATTCAAGTCATTAATGCAACTTTCTGGTTAACCAATAATTGATTCATTACAAATATAGGGGTTTCATATTTATGCCTTTTTCTAGGTCGATTGTTTATCTTGGTTTCAATGTCTTTGATTTGTTGCTCATCGAGCATAGAGAAGTCTGATTTCTTAGGGATATATTGTCTGATCAGCCCGTTTAAATTTTCATTAGCCCCTCTTTCCCACGAGTGGTAGGGATGGGCAAAATAATAGTCAATGCTTAGCGTTTTAGCTACCTGTTGATGCCAAGCAAATTCCTTTCCATTATCAGAAGTGATGGTTTGAAGAAACGGACTCCATTCTTCCAATAATTCATTGATGGCATCAGCCACTTCGCTGGCTTGTTTGGTTTCTACTTTCTTCATTTTCAACATGCCACTCGCCCTGTCGTTGATAGTTACAATCGCTCCTTTCTGATTTTTTCCAATGACCAAATCTACTTCAAGATCTCCAAATCTTGACCTTTCTTCTACCACCGAAGGTCTGCGGTCTATACTTACTCTGTCTTTTATAATTCCCCTGCTATCTTTAGTAGCCCCTCTTTTGCGATACTTTCTGCCCTTTCTTCGGAGATGAGTATGTAACTCGCCCTGGTGTTTTTTGTCTTTCCATACATGCTGATAAATGCGCTCGTGAGAGACACAGTCTAGCCCTTCTTTTATACTGATGCCTACAATTTGCTCGGGGCTATAGTCTTCCTTTAGCAGGGTCTCGACATGGGACTGAATTCGCAAGGTGAATCGCTTTTTCTTGGGTTTCTTTTTTTGACGTTGAGCATACTTTCGATGCGCCAAATCATGACTATAAACACCACTCCTCTGATCTTTAATTACGCACAATTTCTCTGCTAATAACAGATTTATCTTTTGCTATGCTAGCAGCTATTTCACTTTGACTTTTTCCTTGTTGTAACATACACGATATCGCGTACCTTTGTTCTGTAGTAAGATGTGCCATTTGCAACTTTATTTTTGACGATGTGAGGGGGCAAATTAACCCTTACCAGCAAAGCAGTGAAAGAGAAAATTGCCCTTCTTTCCTGTTTTGTAATAGTGATAAAATCTCAAATCTAAAAGTTGCATTTATTAGTTGAATGTGAGGGTGGAATACCGCATCGGTGACGAATATGCGTGCTATGTTCAGAGATGCCACTTCCTTTAACCAAGACATAGGCGGGTGGAATACAGCAAAGGTGACGGATATGTCTTGGACGTTCTGGAACGCCACTTCCTTTAATCAAGACATAAGCAGGTGGAATACAGTAGCGGTGGAGAATATGTCAGGTATGTTTGGTGGTCTCAATGTCATCACTACCTTTAATCAGGACATAGGAAACTGGAATACAGCACAGGTGACGAGTATGTCTTATATGTTCAATGGAGCCACTGCCTTCAACGGCGACATGAGTAGGTGGAATACAGCAAGGGTGACGGATATGCGAAGTATGTTCCAGAGTGCCACTTCCTTTGATCAGGACATAGGCGGGTGGAATGTAGAAGCGGTGACGGATATGCGAAGTATGTTCCAGAGTGCCACTTCCTTTGATCAGGACATAGGCGGGTGGAATGTAGAAGCGGTGACGACTATGGAAAGTATGTTCTCAGGTGTTACGCTTTCACTTACAAACTACGATGCCCTGTTGACAGGCTGGGATGCGCAAAACCTTCAAACGGGAGTCACTTTCGACGGGGGAGATTCTCAATATAGCTCAGATGTAGCACACACCGCTAGGGAAAATATGATCAGTTCAGATAACTGGACCATTACTGATGGCGGACGAGTAATAGTACCGCCTAACGTCCATGCTCCTGTTTTCACAAACGGAGCTACCGCTACAGTAGCTTATGCAGAAAATGACACGACGGCAGTAACTACCGTCGTCGCCACCGATGAAGATACGGGACAGACGGTTACTTTCACGCTGACGGGCGGAGCGGATGCGGGGCTGTTTTCCCTCACTCCCGAAGGCGAATTGACGTTCAAGACCGTACCAGATTTTGAAATGCCTACGGATACGGGAACGGATAATATGTACGAAGTAACGATCACGGCTACAGACAACGGCACACCCGCAATGACTGCTATGCAAGCCCTCACCATCACAGTGACGGATGTGGATGAAGGAGGGAATGTACCCACAGGACTTGAAGCGTTCACAGAGATTGCGGTATATCCTAACCCGGCAGGCGCAGTGCTACACATCAGTGGTGTGGCAGGAAATGCCCGCTATAGCTTGTCAGGCATAGACGGAAAAGTTTTGAAAAGAGGAAAGCTGAAGGCAGGCACAGCGGATCATTCCGTGGCTATTCCATCGCTGAACAGGGGCATCTACTTGTTACAACTAACCACAGGTAAAGGTAGCGTCACCAGAAAAATTGTGAAGGAATAGGAGAAGGATACATATTGAAAGATGGAGGGGTTTCAGGGTGAGGGAAAGCTCTCCATCTTATGGTTTAGGGTCAGGCAAACAAGACCGATTAGACCACAAAATATGTCATCTAAATTGTTTGTTTTTTGCTTGTCTGTTGCTAAAGCATAGCCCCGTAACTAGGGCTATGCTTTAGGACCTCGCCATTAACTGCCTTTTTCCGCGATTGCGGTGTCAGTCCCGTATTCAACTCCTCATATATGCTGTATACACTGCGGTTTTCCGTGCGTGACTTCCTTGCACTCACGAAAAAAAATCCAGCTATACCAATTTGATGATAAAAAATGACATAAATAAATTGAATTATTTTTTGTTTGAATTAGGCAAAAAACATAAGCATAGCCATAGTTACGGTTCTATTTTTTAACGACAGACAAGCAGAAAATAAACGATTTATATGTAATATTTTGTGGTCAATTTGGTATAACTAGCCGTGTCCTTTATTTTTTGCCTAATTCAAACAAAAAAACAATCAGTTTATTTAGGTGCTATTTTATAATCTCATTGGTATTATTGCTTCTTTCCGAAAAATCTCTCATTTACTATGGCATGTGATTTGTCAACAGGTCTGCCAACTCTGGCTACTTAAAACCGTACTCACGTGATAACTAACAAATTTTATGATTTCTTAACCGATCCACCGCTACTGGAACGAGCATTCACATGCTTAGGCGTGCCTTTGTACCGAACAGAACCACCACTACTGGCTTTCCCCTTAATCTTATTGGATACATTCACTTTGATTGATCCACCGCTACTTGCACTCGCATCTACCCTTTCGCTTTCCAGGTCATATCCATAGTACCCGCCAGAGCTACTTACTTTGACACCCTGACTGCATGTCGTGCCACTGATTGCTGTGTTTCCCCCACTGGAAACATCCGCTACAATTTCGTCCACCTGCACCTTCAACACCACATCTCCTCCGCTTGAAGCCTCTATAGACAATTTATTAGCCCTGATGCTGGCTACGACGTCACCACCACTGCTTACATCCACATCCACATCTCCGTCCACTTCAATTTCACCTTCAGCGGTAACAGAAGCACCTGAGGAAGCTCCTAAAGCATGTATTGATCTATACGTCACATACACCTCAACATCAACAGTACTATACGTATTTCCTTCAAGGTATACTTTTAGTCCTTTTCCTGTAACCTCCGTAAGAATTTCATCTAAATCGACATTTTTGGTCACCACCCTAGCTTCTTCCGTGTTTCCCTCTTTGATGAACACATCAATCCCCTGATGAACCGTTATCCTAGAAAATGAAGGCAGGCTACGTGTTTCTTCTGCTTGAGCAAAAGTCGTCCCCGCAACCAGCACCCCCAGCACGATGACTAACAATGATTTTTTCATGTTTGTTTAGTTTCTTTGTCTCTTATCAAGAGATTAAGGTAAAGACGGAAAGGTTGCATCTCTAAAGAGAGCTTTTATGCTCTTTTTTATATTCTTTCCAAGTCCTGATTTTGTAGTGGTCTTCGCCCATAAATTTCAAAATTGGTTCCATTTGTTTTGGCTTTAAATAGCCCGCAACTGACTGAATGATTCTTAATTCTTCGTCCATGAATACCGTGGTAGGATAGCTCAGTTGCTTATTTGTCAATGCCATGGCCAGTTCATGAACTCCCCTTCTGCCTGAAGGGATGAAGTTAAAGGTATGGTTGTCAAATTGCACAGGTTCTTTTTGCTCAGCATTAAATTTGACTGGATAGAAGTTCTCGTTGATGTAAGCGGATAGCTGAACATTGCTGTAGGTTTCTCTGTCCATCACTTTGCACCACCCGCACCAGTCTGTATATAAATCAATGAGCAGTTTTTTGGGGTTCTTTTTATGCAACGCAGTGGCTTCATCAAAGGTGAGCCATTCTACCCTACTTTCTACCGGCGAATCAACGCTGGTAGCAGAAAGAAGTAACACAGGTATAAAAATGTATTTCAGCAACCGCATGTCTACTAAACGGAAACACCACCAGTTTGGTTCTTTTGCGTGCTAAGCTAAAGCATTCAACACTTAGTTTTTTGTCGTCGAAAAAACACTTTTCCCTTTAAAAATTTCTTCTGCCAGGGATGGATCAAGGAATAACTCATTCTGATTTTCAGAAGAACGTATCGCCATTCCTTCTTCTACTTCAAAACCTTCTATTGAAATAGCAGGTCGATCAGCAAAAGAAAATACCACTTCATGAGTGGACTCGATGGCTATGTCTGAGTCATAAAAATTCTTATTTGTCATATTCCGTATGCTTTGAAAGTATGAAGTCAATGAAGCACTGTCTACTTCATCATCATCAATAACCCACTTTTCATTTTTCACCAATAGGAATGCGCTATCCGGGTAATTAAACTGAATGGAAGTAAGCGAGTCATCATCAAGGGTTAAAACCGTATTGTCTCTGTAATCTTTTGCTTCTTCCAGAATGCTCATTTTCATAAAGTCATTCGCTGCGTACACATTTTCCTCATCAAACAAGCGGACGAATGTATGAAAACTTCTTTGTCCTGCCACGCCAAATCTCCCCAAAACAATGTCAGCAAGTACCTTGTCCCCATTTAGGACTTTTACTCTTGTCCCTGATGAATCAACCTGATAATTCTTCCATTTAGCTTCTTTTCGTGCAACCAGCCTATCAGGTTTGATGGTATTCAGTGTAGCAAGCATCGACTTGACTGTGCTTTCTTTGGCTTTTTTTTCGTTATCTCCAGAGGAGGTCATCCAATTTTCATTTTCTTTATCAAGGATTACCATCCCCTTGGCAGAAGTGATTTCAATCCTTGACACGGTCGCAGTATCTATTGACACTAAGTCCGATTTCAGTGTTTTACTTTTCCCATCACGTTTAGTAAACTGGATGGCAACAAAAGCCAGCAGGAGTACTCCAAGGGCTATCAATAAATTTCTTAGTGACATTTTCATAACGCTACGATCTCATTCAAAATTTCCTTGCAACCATTTTTGTTTTCTGCGCTGATTTCTAAGCCTCCTAACAAAAGCATATAAAAGTAAAAGGGAAATTGGAGCAAACACATTTCCATATTTTAAGATGTCCTTCGTTCCGTCCTCAATAGTCTCTAAAGGTCTAGAAGTAATGCCTTTGGTTCTCAAATCAATCAACCCAGTATCATCAGCTAGCCAATCAATAGCATTTGACGCTAAGTTTACATGGTCGGGTGCTACTTGCCTTGCCCCCTGACCAGAACCATTAAAAAAGAAATCTCCATTGCCAATGACTATTATTTTTCCTAACCCGTTTCCTAGTCCTTCTAATGCCAACCCAAGTGATTGAACTCCCATCCCAAAATCTGATTGATTCCATTTTCTTTGGATGTCCAAGTAGGCAGGTGGTCTTATAACACCCGAGGTTGGAGAAGTGGATACAAGCGAGGTAGCGGAAACAGCAGAATCTACCGCTACAGGAACAACACTCGTAGCGAAAGTGAGTGTAACCTCATCCAATCCTTTCGTCGCGGGATGATCTCCGAAACTGGAGATTTTAGGGAAATAAGGAAATTCTTTCTGGCTGTTTATTCGGAAAAACCCTTGCTGCTGAGAGACTGTAACATTTGCACACTGTGTATCTATGATGAAATCACCACCTAGGAGTACTCCTTTTTTTCTTAACCAGCTAACCAGCCCGATGTCATTTGACTTAGATAATGTTCCTGTCTGCAAATCTCCTTGAACATTTGAGTAACAGACAAATAGTTTACCTCCTTGATTAACATAACTGTCAATTTTAGCGAGATGAGATGCCGGGATTGTATCAGAGGGAGCAACCAGTATTAATACTCTATAGGAAGCCTGAATTTCAACCGTATCTGTCATTGTTAATGGTACAATATCGTACAATACTGCTAATTGTTGCCTCAATTGTGATACCTCGTCTAACAAAGTTTCTCCATGCCCCTGAATAAATGCTACTTTTGGCTTGTTACTTACTGACAATTTTTTGATCGAGGTTGTTAATTCAAATTCCATTGCAACACCTGGTTGAACTAACGGGATAATCTCCCTCGAATCATCTAATTGTAAGGTGGCTCCCATGTAGGCTCGCATCTGCTCTATCCGATCATTTTCTGTCACATTGATCATAATCGGACCTATCCCCTTTTGTTGTACTTCTTGTTCTTTGGTTTGATCTTCGTTTGGATTTACAAACTCATAGACAACATTCCCGCGCGAACTCTTCTCATATTCAATGAGCATATCTTCAAAATCCTTCCGATTGCTCAAAAGTTGAGGAGGAAGGTCTTCAGAGAAATAAGCTGTCACCGTTATTACATCTTCTAAATCGTTCAGAATATCTTTAGTGGCATCACTCAGGGTATATCTTTTATCTTCCGTGAAATCAAGACGGAAATACAACTGATTGGAAATTAGGCTGACGACAACTACGATTGCCGAAATCACTGCTAATTGAATAATGATAGTTCGCTTCTTCATGTTACTTCCAATTTCTTTTAGACAACATAATTCGAGTAGCCACCAGTCCTATAGCAATGATGGACAGAAAGTAAACAACGTCACGGCTATCTATCACACCCCGACTCATCGAATCCACGTGCGTTCTAATACTCAAATAGTTAAATACTTCTCCGAATAATCCTGTCGATCCAGAGCCTATCACATCAAACAGCATGTGAAAAAAAATTCCTGCAAATAACGCTACGAGGAAGGCTACGATTTGATTTTGAGTTAAACTACTGGCAAATAAACCAATACTAATGTAGCTACTGGCGAGGAGTATCATTCCTAAATATCCCCCAATTACAGAGCCGTCATCTACATTTCCAAGCTGGCTGATGGTGATATAGTATGGAACGGTACATACCAGCGCAATGATGACCAAGATCAGGCAAGCTAAAAATTTGCCCATCACAATCTGTCCATCAGTGACCGCTTTAGTGATCAATAATTCAATAGTTCCCGTTTTGTTTTCTTCTGCAATCATACGCATGGTAATAGCGGGTATAAAAAAGAAAAGTGACCAGAATGCCACACCATAAAAAACATCCAGATTGGCCTGACCTAACACAAATACGTTGGTATCAAACAACCAAGTAAATGATCCGCTAAGTCCCAAAAATAAAATGATCATTACGTAAGCTATCAACGAATCAAAAAATGCCGAAAGCTCCCTTTTTGTTATTATCCAAACTTTACCCATCTCTTAATTAGTTAGGTTTCTAAATACATCTTCCAGTCGGGTTTCAATACCGGTCAGTTCCATCAAATACCATTTTTGCGAAACGCACAGGTCAAATATTTCTTTTCGGGAACTAGTATCGGGCTTGCTTTGAACAGTAAACCAATTTGTTTTTCCCTCGACTTCTTTCACCGTTTCCACTGACTTTAATTCGAGTAATGCTTTTCCAATGTCTCCCTTAGTCGTGTCAATATGAACGGTTAGTAATTCCTGACCTTGTGCTTGTTGACGTAACGTTTCTGAAGATCCATCAGCTACAATCCGTCCTTTATTTATTATCAAAATTCGATCGCAAGTAGCTTCTACTTCAGAGAGAATATGCGAACTGAGGATTACCGTTTTTTCCTTTCCCAACTCCTTGATCAATTTTCGAATTTCCACAATTTGATTAGGGTCCAGACCAGTGGTAGGCTCGTCTAAAATCAACACTTCAGGATCATGTATCATCGCTTGAGCTAAGCCCACACGTTGACGATATCCTTTGGATAGTTCTCCTATGTTTTTATGCTTTTCAGCTTCCAGCCCACAGCGATCAATCATTTCAGATATTCGTTCAGGAATATCATTTTTCGAAACTCCTTGTATTTCTGCACTAAACCTCAGATACTCTACAACAGGCATATCCAAGTACAGTGGGTTGTTTTCAGGGAGGTATCCGATCTTCTTTTTTACTGTTCCTGATTCAGATAAAATAGATGCCCCTTCCACCGTCACATTTCCATTTGTGGGAGCCATAAAACATGAGATCATCTTCATTGTGGTACTCTTTCCAGCACCATTGGGTCCCAAGAAACCAACAACCTCTCCCGTATCTACTTTAAAAGAAATATCATTCACAGCTTTTTGGAGCCTGTAATTCTTTGTAAGGCTATCAACTACAATTGCCATAAACTGTCTTAGTCTTTGAAATTTTTCGCAAGTATAAAATTGAGTAGGGGAAAATTCAAAATTTCATATGTTAAAATTTGTTAACCTAGCGCAGATTTGGGTTACATCAGCCAGCGTTAGACAGGTCTGTTGGCAGATCAATTTTTTGGTTTTTCTTCAAAAGGTCAATCAGAACCTTCGCATTTGCTTGGGCAGTTTTAGGGATTTCTCCTGTTTTTTTGAGCTGTGGCGAATTTAACTGTCTTTATCTCTTAAAATATCAAAAGACGATCTCTCCCTACTTTTAAGTTTGCTTTGATTTCCGAAAAACTATACGAAGCTCTTTATGTGGTTTGCGAAGACCTACACGAGACTTGATATTACGTGCTACTTTGACTAGACTGACCACCTTAGATTCAGCAGATTTACGTAGCTGATGACGGTCTTTACATTTGTAATGAGCATCGCTATGTACATGCATGTAATTGCAAATCTTTTCAGTAGAAGCCAGTCCATTTTTTCTTGAATATTCTACAGCTATCATGAGGGCTCGATGTTTAAGTTTTTGGGTCTTAACTAGTTAAGCAATTAGAAACTGCTTAGAATGTTAGTTATGATAGGGGGAAACAGGTATTATCATCGTTCCCGAATTACGGAAAAAATTTAGGACATCTCTAAAAATTTTTTGAGGTCAGTAGTTACGAGCATATAATTTCAGTTTGATAAACTTTGTCTGCTTTTACCATCCTTTCAATCAGATTATTAAAGATGTTTATCTTACGTCTGGAACGGTTTAAGCGATAACAAAAGTCATCAAGATACCTAATCTATATTAAAATCACTTACCCAAGAATAAGTAGTCCTAATCCAAGAGTTTGATCTGATGAATCATTGTGTGCAAGGCTATAAAATTCCTTCCGTTGTTACTTTCTATTTGTGTGATGTCATAATCCTTAAAAATAGGATGATAACCCTTCCATAAATCTGTAGTTACTGTTGCCTTATCATCAATATGCTTTTCAAATATCTTCTTTAATTCCTTCAATGAAAAGTCATCAATTTTTAATGCGCACATCCTTTTGATGTTTCCTTTATTGGTGAGTTCTAAGGCTGTAACCTCCTTTTTTTAATACTGTCGTAACTTCTTCCAACCTTACCTTTTTCTATTCCGCCAACTGCAAATTCATCTACGTGAACAACACCTTTCATCGGATAATTCTTACTGGATTTCATCGCTTCTCTAACCTTGTGCATAAATAAACGAGCCGTCTTTTCTGTAACACCAAAGCGAACACCAGTATAACGTGCAGATAAACTTTTAGTGGTCGTTGACATTTCAAAACAGATAATAAAAGGCTTGAGGTCAGTAGTTACGAGCATACAATTTCAGCTTGATAAATTTTGTCTGCTTGTACCATTCTAAAACCGTGGCAATAGAAGGCTAAAGACCGTGGCAATAGAAGATTATTTATAAGCCTTAACTAGTTAAGTAACTAGAAATTGCTTAGAATATTATTCATCGGGACATCATTTAAATCTAGGATCTTAACTGAAACTGTAAATTAAACTCTGTCTAAGTAAATTTTTAACAATTAACGTAGATATATACTGACACAGGAAGATATTAACCACTTACAAAGTAAGGCACTTACGCAATTCAAATCAGGTAAATCGCTATTTGGCAAGGATGGAGCTTTTGCTCCGATGCTCAAACAATTTTTAGAAGCTGCCCTTGAATCAGAGATGGAGGCGCATCTAGATTCAGAAGAACGCTTCCATGGCAATAAGCGTAACGGAAAAGATAAAAAAAACGATTAAAAGTTCAACTGGAACGTTTGAGATAGAAACCCCTCAAGATCGTCAGAGTAGCTTTGAGCCCCAGAAAGTTAAGAAACGTGAGACAATCCTTGCAGACAAGCTTGAGGATAAAATAATAGATCTTTATGGTTTAGGGATAAGCTTGCGCAACATTAGTCCCCACATCAAAAGAGATGTATGACACAGATAGCTCTCATACGGTATTGAGTCAACTAACTGATCGCATCATTCCAGAAGTCAACGCTTGACCGAACAGACCTTTAGCACCTGTTTATTGTATTGTTTGGCTAAAAGCTATGCACTACAAAGTGCGTTCAGAGGGGAAGGTCGTGTACAAAGCATTATACAATATCTTGGGTATCAATGCTACTGGCAGAAAAGAGGTTTTAGGAAGGTATACCTCAGAAAGAGAAGGTGCGAACTTCTGGCTTCAGGGACTCTGGGATCTGCATAATCGTGGATTAAAAGACATCCTTATTGCCTGTACAGATAATCTTAAGGGCTTTAATGAAGCCATACAAAGCATTTACACCAAAGCCTAGGTGCGGAGTTGTATCGTCCATCAAACCCGTAATTCACTCAAGTATGTAGCCAGTAAGGATCAGCAGGAGTTTATGAGAGATCTTAAGGAAGTTTACCGTGCTGACACAAAAGAGATTGGCTGAAATGGAGCCAGTAACTCTGGCTGAAAAATGGCAAAGTAGGTAGCAATAGTGATCAAGTCATGGGAAAATAATTGGGACAAACTGACCTCTTATTTTCCAATACACAGCCTCGATCAGGAAGCTGATATATACCACTAATGCGGTGGAAGCTTATCACCGACAGATCAGGAAAGTGACCAAGACCAAGGGAGCTTTTACCTCAGACATGGCTTTACAAAAACTGGTGTATTTAGAGACCAAGCACATAGGAAAAAGTGGACAGTTCCGCTGCCCAACTGGAGTTTGACTGTCCAACAATTAGCCATTAAAATTGGAGAAAGATTACCCCTTGACTTAAAAATTATGAGTAATCAATAAAACAACCAGACAGAGTTTAGTTTACACTACCTCTAGGGGTCTTAGACTAGTTAAGACCCTTTTAAAAAAGCCTTTACGGCTTGTTCATCCTTTTTGTAATGAGATTTCCTTGGGCTTTTCAGTTTTGTTTTAAAGTGCTTTATCATATAAGCCCTAAGCCAATGGTATTTTACTTCAACTCCATAGTGAGATAAAACCCATTGTTGGGCATCCCAATAGCCACGTAAAGAGTGTTTGGCATCTTTTAACTTCTCTGATAATCCTTCGTGAATCTCAGGGGTAATAATTTTAGACTTTTTAGCTCTTGTTGCACTTAGCAAGATGCCTTCTATTCCTAATTTACGATACCTAGCTATCCAAAGAACTAACGTCTGTCTACAGATACCTAAATAATCTGCTATCGATTGTTGTGTCTTGAATTTATTGGTCTTCAACAAAATTAAACATAAAATACGCTTCTCTGACTTGATATTGCGTTGTTTAGCTTGTAACTTCTTAAGCGTTTCAAGACTCTCTGATACTTTTATAGTTGACTTCATTCCCATGAAGCAAATATATAAATAATAATTAGACTAGTATTATGATCTAATTGATATTAACTAGGTAATACCCTAAAAATATGTTCATTTGTCACCCTAAAGAATCTGAATTCAGATTTAATAATCGCAAGCAAAACCTTTACAAGGTATGGCACAGTGTCGGAATATTTCCTGTCTCAACTAGGGTAAGGGAAGCCAAAGACAACTCGTTTTTACTTCGATCATCTTTAGTTGGATCAGACCCATAACATGACAAAAAAGCTCCCGCATAACGGAGGCTGAAATGTTTAGTAGCAAAAAAATCAGATGTTAATCATTAATATGACTAGTCCAAACAGGAACAGACGAATGATTTACTACCATTTCAGCTATGCTCCCAGAAAGAAAGTGACCCACTCCTTTTCTTTGATGGGTACCTAGGGCTATCATATCTGCACTAATATCCTCAGAGTAGTAAATGATGCCATCTTCTTCATTCTTGTAATTATAAATGTCAATTGTATAATGATCAATATTGTTTTTAGCTACAAACTCTTCCATCTGCTCTCTGTCATGTCTGGAAGATGTGAAACCGGCAGGAGTATTGATTTTTACTATATTCAATTGTGCTGAAAACATAGATTGAAGATTTTTCAGGTTATCAACAAATTCACTATCGGTATGAATAAAATCTGAAGCGAATACAATCTTTTCAATTGATTCCAGATCACACTTATTTTGTACTGTAATGACCGGACAGGACGCCTTCTGAACTACCTTTTCAGCATTGGAACCAACAAAGAATTCATTCAATCCTTCGGCTCCTTCTGTACCCATTATCACCAGATTCACATTTTCTTCAACGATTTCATCTATGATATTATGAAACGGATTTCCCAGCTGGATTTTATGAGAAATTTTATCCTCTGAATAGTTTGTTTCTGAGATGACAGAACCCAGTTTCTCCTGAACCTTTTCGATCATCTTTTTGATATAAAGTTGCTCCATCGGGTCAAGGTTCTGTACACCCATGGTTCTGAAGGAATCAGCAGTCGGGTGTTCAATCACATTCAGTAGCTTAATGTTACTTTCTGCTTTACCCGCTATCTGACACGCAAAGCCGAGTGCATACTGTGCGACTTTTGAAAAGTCGTAGGGTATCAATATCTTTTTCATAATTCAGGTCCCAAATGTACATCAATTAAACATTAATATTGAAGTGACCGATAAAAATTACGAGTATAGCCAGGGCATAGTTAAACGGATGTCAGTATATCCTTTCCATACCGTCTTCGTGAAGAAGTACTCTTAAATGTTGGATCATATTGGTGGCAAACCATCAGGTACAATCCCTTTGTAGGGCATTCCTGTTAACTGCCTTTTTCCGAGATTGCGGTGTCAGTCCCGTGCTCAAATCCTCGTGTATGCTATTATACACTGCGGGTTTCCGTTCGGAACGTCCTTGCACTCACATAGGCAAAAAATATAAGCATAGTCATAACTACGGTTCTATTTTTTAACGAAATGCGAGCAAAAAAGAAACGATTTATATGTGATATTTTGTAGTCAATTTGGTATTACTTGTAGAAAAGGTTAGGGTCTTAGCTAGCTAAGACCCTAACCTTTTCCCTATCATACCGTGTAAGGTGTACACCTGAAGATACTGAAATTCGTACAAATTAAATACAGAAAAAGGCATAATAATGCGACTTTTTTTGCAATATCAATGAGTTAAATAGAACGTAAGGACCGACTAATCTAGTTAAGTTTGCTCAAAACAGAAGCTCATGAGTGTCCCCACTTTTATTGAACAAAACGAAGCTCGTTTTCTTGAAGAACTTTTAGAATTGCTAAAAATTCCCTCAGTCAGTGCAGATTCCAAATTTGCTGCTGATGTAAGAAAGGCTGCAGAATACCTGAAAGTCAAGTTTGATGAGTTAGATACACACGTAGAGATTTGTGAGACAAGTGGTTATCCTGTCATTTACGCAGAAAAAATTATTGACCCCGCCCTACCCACTGTTTTAGTGTATGGGCACTACGATGTACAACCCGCTGATCCTTATGACTTGTGGGATTCACCTCCTTTTGAGCCAGTCATAAAGAATGACAGAATTTATGCAAGAGGGGCTTGTGATGATAAGGGTCAGATGTACATGCACATCAAGGCTTACGAAGCACTTATCAAAACGAATTCACTCCCTTGCAACATAAAGTTTATGATTGAGGGAGAAGAAGAAGTTGGATCTGAAAATCTCGAAATTTTTGTAAAAGAAAATCTCGAAAAACTGAAAGCTGATGTTATTGTGATATCTGACACCAGCATCATCAGCAATGATACACCATCCATCACGGTGGGATTAAGAGGATTAAGTTATTTAGAGGTAGAAGTAACTGGTCCAAATAGAGACCTTCACTCTGGTACCTATGGAGGTGCAGTAGGAAACCCAATCAACATTCTGTGCCAAATGATTGCTTCTTTGCAAGATAAGCATGGAAAAATCACAATTCCTGGCTTTTACGATAAAGTAGAAGAACTGGCTACTGAGTACAGGGAGCAGATGGCACAAACTCCGTTTAACTCAGAAGATTACAAAAACCATTTAGCTATAGAAGAAGTAAAAGGAGAGAAAGGGTTCTCAACGATAGAAAGAACGGGGATTAGACCCGCATTAGATGTTAATGGAATTTGGGGAGGATATACAGGTGAAGGTGCCAAAACGGTACTCCCCTCAAAGGCATATGCAAAAATCTCGATGCGTTTAGTTCCACACCAAAGCAGTCACGAGATAACGGAGTTGTTTACCAGTCATTTCAAAAGCATGGCTCCTAAATCTGTAAAAATAAAAGTTACCCCACATCACGGAGGAGAACCATCTGTAATTCCTACCCATTCCATTGGTTATAAAGCGGCAGCAAAAGCCATGGAAAAAACATGGGAGAAAACTCCAATTCCGACCAGAGAAGGTGGAAGCATCCCTATTGTTGCGCTATTTCAAAAAGAACTCGGGCTAGATGCTATCTTAATGGGTTTTGGGTTGAATGAAGACGCTATTCACTCACCCAATGAAAGCTATGGACTCTTCAATTATTATAGAGGGATCGAAACAATTTCTCATTTTTATCAGTTCTTCACTGATTTGTCAAAACAATGAAAAAAATATTATCATTTTTTGTTCTCCTAACAGTCATTGGAGGCTATGCCCAAGTTTTTAAACCAATTACTTGGAGCCTTACATTAATGCCAGAAGCCCCTGCGGAAGGAAGTGAAAGCAAAATTTTATTCAGGGCACATATTGATGAAAACTGGTACCTCTATTCTTCTGATTTTGACCCAGACTTGGGACCTATGGTTATGGAATTTTTCTTCGAAAAAAATGATTCGTATGCGTTGATTGGAGAAACTGAACCAGTTAATCCAAAGAGAAAATTTGATTCACTCTGGATGGGCGAATACACGTATTTCAAAGGAGAGGGACTTTTTATTCAAAAAGTAAAAATCCTAAAAGAAGATTTTAACATTTCAGGAACCTATACCTACCAAGTTTGCTCTGACGTTGATGGAAAATGTATCCCTTTTGAAGATGATTTTAGTCTTGGGACAACTAATGAGGCTAACAAAACTGTTGGATTTAAAAAAAAGCCCGAAGGAAAATACCTTCTAAATAAAAGGGGGACCACTGATCCGTACTCCCTGCTTGCATTCATGGTGGTAGCATTCCTGACTGGATTAGCAGCGCTGCTCACCCCATGTGTCTTTCCGATGATTCCTATGACGGTTACCTTTTTTGCAGGAAGTGACCATAAGAAAAAGGGAAGGATTCGAAATAGTTTGATCTATGGTATTTCAATCATGCTTATTTACACTTTCGTTGGAAGTATTATTGCCCCTTTTATGGGTCCAGAAACAGCAAATGATTTGGCAACAGGGTGGTTTCCAAATATTGTGTTTTTTATCGTATTCCTCATTTTCGGACTTTCTTTTCTGGGGCTTTTTGACATCGTACTCCCTAACAAGTTCATCCATAAAATGGATGCTATGGGAGATAAAGGAGGCTTGATCGGGGTATTTTTTATGGCACTGACATTGGTGCTGGTGTCTTTCTCATGTACAGGTCCGTTGGTTGGTAGTATTCTGGTAGAATCTGCTGGAGGGATGGTGCTTAAACCTATAGTGGGAATGCTGGCTTTTTCATCAGCTTTTGCCCTTCCATTTACGCTTTTTTCCCTCTTCCCTGGCTGGATGTCTACTCTTCCAAGATCAGGAGGATGGCTCAATTCGGTAAAGGTGGTTTTGGGCTTTTTAGAACTGGCTTTTGCATTCAAATTCTTGAGCATTGCCGATCAAGTGTACCACTGGAACATCCTGGATCGTGAAGTGTACCTTGCTATCTGGATAGTGATTTTTGCAATGCTAGGATTTTACCTGTTGGGAAAAATAAGATTACCTAGTGACGATGATTCCACGAAAACATCTGTTCTAGGGCTACTACTAGCTATCCTAAGTCTTAGCTTCGTCACGTACATGGTGCCTGGTATGTTTGGTGCTCCTTTAAATGCCTTGGCAGGATACCTCCCGCCTCTCACCACGCAGGATTTTGACATCAATAAGATTGCGAGAGCATCTGGTGACCCCGCTCAAAAAAATGAAATCTGTGACTATCCCCTTTATTCAGATTTTCTTCACCTTCCTTTGGGTATACAAGGATATTTTGATTACGATCAGGCAATAAATTGTGCGAAAGAACAAGGAAAACCTCTTTTCATTGATTTTACAGGACATGGGTGTGTAAACTGTCGAGAAATGGAGCAACGCGTCTGGTCTGATCCTAAAGTGCTGTCTAGGCTGACTCAGAATTTCGTGATGGTAGCTCTTTATGTGGATGACAAAACGAAATTACCAAAAAAGGACTGGTACACTTCTTCTTATGATCAGAAGATCAAAAAAACAATAGGAAAACAAAATGCAGATTTTCAAATAACCCGTTTCCAGAACAATGCTCAACCTTTTTATATTATACTGAATGAAGCTGGCGATCTACTGCACGAACCCATGGCATATAATCTTAACATTTCCCATTTCGTAAATTTTTTAGACCGCGCACTGGAAAATCATCGAAAAAATACAGTTCTTCGTTTAGATTAGCAGGCATGCGTTGAGAAATCCAGCCTGACCAGTTCTCACCGGGGTGACCATTTATACCAATTAGATTATAAAATATAGCCCTAGCTACAGTGCTATTTTTCAACGAAATGCGAGCAAAAACGAAACGATTTATAAGCGACATATTACGATCAATTTGGTAGTATATGCGACAGGTTATGATCAAAATGATGTAACTTATTATCTCATGCCTATTGGACCCACAAGCAAAGAGAGCATTTTTTTCTTTAAAAAAAGACAATTAATTTTTTCAAAAGTCTCGCTCGCCACCTAGATTCGCCCCCTTATTTATCTTACAAAGTAAAAAATTGCTTATGCAAACGAAATTAGATGCTGACAAAAAGATAGATTCAGACGCAGTTAATTCCACACTTTCCTCCATATCTGACAAATTGTCAGGTATTTGGGGACTTAAACCCTTAATCTCCTTAGTTACCTTCTTATTCCTCTCGGCTCTTGCTTACGCACAAGACGATGTAACAGACCACTTTGTGTTGAAAATAACAACCACCGCTGGTACTAACGCTAGCGACATGGACTTCACGTTCTACACGCAGGACACAAATTATGACATAGACTGGAACAATGACCAAACGTTTGAAAGTGCAGACACAGGAGTTGCTGGAAACCTGTCCCATACCTTCAGCACGGCAGGAGTACACACCATCAGATTTAGAAACCTCAATGATGTCTTTATCAATTATCAGGAAGACGTAGCAAAATATACCTCCATAGAACAGTGGGGTACCTCTGCTTGGAATGCGAGAATGGATAGTGCTTTTCGGGGAGCAAGGAACCTGACCATGAATTCAAACGCAGGTACGCCTGACATGAGTGCGGTGACGAATATGTCTTTTATGTTCAATGGAGCCACTGCCTTTAACGGTGACATAGGAAACTGGAATACAGCAAAGGTGAGGAATATGTATGCTATGTTCTGGAATGTCGCTTCCTTTGACCAAGACATAGGAAACTGGAATACAGCATCAGTGACGGATATGAGTGGTATGTTCCATAGAGCCACTTCCTTTAACCAAGACATAGGAAACTGGAATACAGCAAAGGTGAGGAGTATGTGGGGGATGTTTGAAGGAGCCTCTTCCTTCAACGGCGACATAGGAAACTGGAACACAGCACAGGTGACGTTTATGGGCAATATGTTCGATGGAGCCACTGCCTTTGACCAAGATATAGGCGGGTGGAATACGGCACAGGTGACGTTTATGGACAATATGTTCGATGGAGCCACTACCTTTAATCAGGACATAGGTGACTGGGATGTCAGAAGGGTGGGGGATATGCAATATATGTTCTCAGGAGCCACTGCCTTTAATCAGGACATAGGTGACTGGGATGTCAGAAGGGTGGGGGATATGGACGATATGTTCTCAGGAGCCACTTCCTTTAACCAAAACCTCGGACACTGGTATATCCCAGGGGAATTGATAATGAGCAGTACGCTTATGGCAGGTGATGTAGCGACAACCATCACCGCTCAGAATGCTTTCCTAGACGCTCATAACCCCGTGTATACGCTTTCGGGAACCGATGCTAATTTCTTTACACTTGCCGGAAATGTACTTACCATAAAGGCACCACCTACTACCGGAAAATCATCCTATACCATCACCCTAGCAACCACAGGTGAGTTTGGAACAAATAACCAGCGAGCGGTGACCATCACCCTCAATGAGGCAGGATCAGTAGCTAACTTTATCACCACTTGGCGCACCACCACAGCAAACGAATCCATCACCATTCCAACAGAAGGTAGAGGTTATAATTACACGGTTCACTGGGGCGATGGCACTAGCGAGAGCGGAAAGACTGACAGTGCTACCCATACGTATGCCAGCGCAGGTGAATACACAGTCAGCATCGGTGGAGTCTTCCCGAGGATTTACTTCTTCACCTACGGAGGCGACGGAAACAAAACAAAAATCCGGGAGGTTACGCAGTGGGGAAACATAGCATGGACTTCCATGGCGGGAGCGTTTTACGGGGCGAATAACCTCACGGTGACCGCTACCGATGTACCCGATTTATCGGGAGTGACGGATCTGGGAGGTATGTTCTGGGATGCCACTTCATTTAACCAAGACATAGGTGGGTGGAATACAGAAAAGGTGACAAATATGTATGATATGTTCGATGGAGCCACTGCCTTCAACGGCGACATAGGTAGGTGGAATACAGCAAAGGTGACAAATATGTATGATATGTTCAGTGGAGCCACTGCCTTTAACCAAGACATCAGCGGATGGAATGTAGAAGCGGTGACGACTATGGGGAATATGTTCTCAGGAGCCACTTCTTTCAACGGTAACCTAAGTGGGTGGAATACAGCATCTGTGACGAATATGTATGGTATGTTCTTTGGAGCCACTGCCTTTAACCGGAACATAGGCGGGTGGAATACAGCAAAGGTGACGAGTATGCAGGGTATGTTCTTTGGAGCCACTGCCTTTAACCAAGACATAGGAAATTGGAATACTACAGCGGTGACGGATATGGGTGGTATGTTCAATGCAGCCCGTTCCTTTAACCAGAACATAGGCGGGTGGAATACAGCACAGGTGACGGATATGGGAAGCATGTTCGATCGAGCCACTTCCTTTAACCAAAACATAGGCGGGTGGAATACAGCACAGGTGACGGATATGGGAAGCATGTTCGATCGAGCCACTTCCTTTAACCAAAACATAGGCGGGTGGAATATAGCACAGATGACGACTATGTCTGGTATGTTCTCTGGTGCTACCCTTTCCCCTGCAAACTACGATTCACTTTTGGTGGGTTGGAATAGACAAACTCTTCAAACGGGAATCACTTTCAGCGGAGGAGATTCTAAATATAGTTCAGATGCAGCACATACCGCCAGGGGAAATATGGTGGCTACTACAGCAAATGGCGGAGATGGCTGGACCATCACTGATGGCGGACGAATACAGTCTGCTGATGCAGCCACAGCCATATTTCTTTCTTCCACCAGCACTGCAGAAAATGCTGGAGTTAATGCCGTGGTGGGCACGCTATCCACAGATGGAGGAGATAGTAGCTACACCTATGCGTTGGTAGCAGGCACAAGGGCTACTGACAATACTAGTTTTATGATTTCAGGCACTGCGCTACAGCTTATCGCTTCCGCCGATTATGAAACAAAAATTACCTATGCCGTGAGGATAGCAGTGGACGGGCTGACGCCAGCGGTTGCAAAACAATTCGCCATCACTGTGACGGATGTGAATGATGCTCCTGTTTTCGCAGGAGGAGCTACCGCTACAGTAGCTTATGCAGAAAACGACACTACGGCAGTAACTGCCGTCGTTGCCACCGATGCAGACGCAGGACAAGCGATGACTTTAGCTTTGTCGGGAGCGGATGCGGGTCTTTTTTCCATCACTCCCGCAGGCGTATTGACGTTCAACACGATACCGGACTATGAAAAGCCTACGGATATGGGAACGGATAATATGTACGAAGTAACGATCATGGCTACAGACAACGGCACACCCGCAATGACAGCTACGCAAACCCTCGCCATCACCGTGACGGGAGTGAATGAACACACCCCTGTTTTCGCAGGAGGAGTTGCCGTTGCAGTAGCTTATGCAGAAACCGCCACTATGGCAGTTACTACCGTCGTTGCCACCGATGCAGATGCGGGACAGACGGTAAGTTTTTCACTGTCGGGAGCGGATGCGGATTTGTTTTCCATCACTCAAGCAGGCGAATTGACGTTCCATGTCGCACCAGATTTTGAAATGCCTACGGATACGGGAACGGATAATATGTACGAAATAACGATCACGGCTACAGACAATGGCATGCCCGCAATGACTGCTACGCAAGCCCTTACCATTACGGTGACAGATGAGGATGAAGGAGGGAATGTACCCACAGGACTCAAAGCACTCACAGACATTTCGGTATATCCTAACCCAACAGGCGCAGTGCTACACATCAGTGGCGTGACAGGAAATGCCCGCTACACCTTGTCAGGCATAGACGGAAAGGTTTTGAAAAGAGGAAAATTGAAGGCAGGCAAAGGGGATCATTCCGTGGCTATTCCATCGCTGAACAGGGGCATCTATTTGTTACAACTAACCACAGGTAATGGTAGCATCACCAGAAAAATTGTGAAGGAATAGAACATCCATGTTGGAAGATGGAGGGGTTTCAGGGTGAGGGAAAGCTCTCCATCTTATGGTTTAGGGTCAGATAAACAAGACCTATTAGACCACAAAATGTCATCTAAATTGTTTCTTTTCCGCTTGTATGTCGCTAAAAAATAGCCCCGTAGCTAGGGCTATGCTTATATTTTTTGCTTAATCCAAACAAAAAAATAATTCAATTTATTTATGTGCTATTTTATCATCAATTTGGTATAACTGCCTTTTTCCGCGATTGCGGTGTCAGTCCCGTACTCAAATCCTCATGTATATGCTGTATACATTGCGGTTTTTCGTGCGAGACTTCCTTGCACTCACGAAAAAAATCTAGTTACTAGTGGTGTCCTGTATTTTTTTTCTAATCCAAACAAAAAATAATTCAATTTATTTAGTCAACCCTAAAGAATAAAAATTAATTATGCTTATCTTCTTTCAGGGAGGTTTTTAGCACGATTATTGCTATATACAATGACAAGGAATAGTTATAATATGAATCAAAACCTTGTCAAATGCAGTCAAAAAAGTCGCATAGAAATCAACTTAATTTTTTATCACCTACCTTAACTGAACAACTCAATTCCAGGCAAGAGCTTTATTTGTTGAGCCACCAGATAGAATGGTCATATTTTGAAGAAGCATTTGGTTCGCTTTATTCAACTGTAGGTCGTCCAGCTCATTCTATTCGTTTGATGGTCTCCTTGTTGATATTAAAATCTCTTTACAATTTATCAGATGAGGTAGTGGTGGAACAACGGTGGGAAATGAATCCATATTTTCAATATTTTGGAGGCTTTGATTCTTTGCAATGGGGGCAACCCTGTGCGGCAACAGATTTGGTACATTTCAGCAAGAGGATTGGAGAAGAAGGGGTAGAGAAGATATTGAAACATTCAATTGAGCTACACGGCAAGGATGCTCAGGACAAGCATGTAAGTGTAGATACTACTGTCCAGGAAAAGCGCATCACCTATCCCACAGATGCAAAACTTCATAAAAAGATTGTTGACAGCTGTATTTCTATAGCCAAGAAAGAAGGGATTAAACTACGACGGTAGCTACGTTAGGACAACCAAAAACCTTGTCAGAGACACCTACAATGGGACTCACCCTAAAAGAAGAAAGAAAGCAAATGCAGCGAAGCGCAAACTCAAAACCATTGCTGGTCGGTTAGTCAGAGAATTAGACAGGAAATTACCACATCAGCAAAAAGAAGTAACATTAGCATTGTTCAAACGAGAACTTACACAAGAGAAGTGCAGTAAGAATAAAATTTACAGTTTACATGAACCTGAAGTGTATTGCATCGCAAAAGGAAAGGCACATAAGAAATATGAATATGGCTGTAAGGCATCAGTAGTATTGACACAAAATACGGGTATCATCGTAGGAGCGATGAGTTTTGAAGAGAATATTTATGATGGACATACGCTAGATGCTGTATTGAAGCAAACACAACTACTGACTGGTAACTACCCGAAAACCGCCACAGTAGCTAGGGGGTACAAAGGGACTAACACAGTTGAGAACACCTCCATCATTCGACCATCCAACTCATTAAAAAGAGACAATACCTATCAAAAACAGAGAAAACGAACGCACTGTAGACGTAGAGCAGCCATAGAGCCAATCATCGGACACTTGAAGCAAGATCATCGAGTAGCTATCAATTACCTAAAAGGGAAAACAGGAGATAAAATAAACTTCATCATGGCAGCCTGTGGGTTTAACTACAAGAAGTTGATGAAAAAACTAAGAGTAAATGCTCTTTGGCTCTATACAAAATGGGTAGTAAAGCTGAGGCGTCTAGTTGAATTAACCACTTTCCATCAAAGTAGAATACAATCTCCATCGAAAATGAGTTTTTAAGGAACGACTATTTATGTGCTATTTTATCATCAATTTGGTATTATGATGCCGTCTACTATTCCCGACGTTCCGCCCCGAGGACGGAGGGATTTGCACTTTTTTTGAAACGGAACGCCTAGGGTTCAACCCTAATAGCTTTGATAAAAGGTACAGACAGCAAATACGTAAATGTGGTTGTGAACGTTATTTCCGACTTCGACCCTCTTTAAGATCAAGAATTCTCTTTTTCTCTTTATTCATAAGGTATGTGTGGAGTGTCGATTCCAGTATCTTCACAACGGCAAATAATACAATAAGTATTCCAAGGTTGACGTATGCGATATCAACGTTTTCGTTGATTAGTGGTTCAATAACTTTTTCCTCCATCATGAATAAGATAAATGTTAGAAAGAGCATAATGAGGGACGCTTTCTTCCCGATTTTTGCATGCTTCAACTGATCTACAGTGGATTGTATTTCTTCGTTTTGTTTTGCTATTTTCAGGTTCGATTCTCGAATTTTTTTTTGAAACCTATCGGAAACTTTGGAGATAAGAGTGATTTGAGCAATCAAGTTTTCATATTCTTCCGCAAACCCTTCCTTACCTTCTTCGCATACCACACAGCTGTCAATTGTTGACCGGAACTTTCTGAGATTCTCTATCTCCTGATAACAAAGTTCTTTATCTTTAGCTTTAGCCTTGTCCTCATCTCTACCCATAACCAATTATCCTCCTTGCCTACTGGTCTGTTACTACCCCATCAAACCTAAGGGGCACAATGATAACTTGTATTTAGCAAATACGCTGTATTCCATTTGTCTGCTAGATTTCAATTTCAATAAAATTGAAAGGCAACCCTAGCAAGTCCCTGTAGTCCTCACCGGCTTCCATTATATCATCGTCCTCCTCCTCATAGAGCCAATTAATTACAACGTTCTTCCCGCTATCCTTTATTGCGCTCAATTTCCTAAAAACATCAAAGAGACATTTTGAGGAACTGGTATTAAAGTACTCAAGGGCAATGTTTGCAGTAAGTTTTTTACCTCCTGACAAGACGTATTTATCTAAACTATCAATTATTTTCTGATAGAACAGGATGGAGTTTTCGGGACTTGATCGTCCTCGTATCTCCAACACGCCTTGGTCGGGATCAAACTCCACTAACGGAGTAATCTTCGTTGGGTTGATGAGTAGTTGTTCCATATATGATGTTGGGTCTTAAGCTAGTTAATATTCATGGCTTAATCTATTATGTAGCTGGGGCATTAATTTTCTTCTCTTCTGGGTAATTTTACCTGAAAATTGAAATAACTTATCTTGGGTGTTACAGTCCGAAATCTATACCTCAACTCTTGCCCGTTTGTTTTTCTCGCAATATCTATGAACCCCAATCCAGCGGTTCCTTTATCTGAAAAATCTCTCTCCATTAAGGTTTTTTTATAAATCTCTCTTAATTCATCTGCTCCAGCAGAGTTAATAACATCAAGCCTCTTACGAATTTCCTCTATTTTTTCAGTAGGAATATAATTTTCAGTCTGCAAATTATAAAACCGTTTTCTGGCAGCAATTATTATTAGTCCAGAATGAGCATCGTAGCTATTAATGAGTTCTTCATCAGAGTCGGAAGTTATTTCAGTCAAATGGTAGTAAAGGTTTTGAATACATTCCGTTGCTACATTGTAGAATTTCTTCTTCACTCGTTTATTTGTTTCAAGTTTTTCCAATCTCTCTTCAAGAGAGCTGATCATCGCTGTGACAAGATCAAAAGTGATCTTCCCCTTAAACATCAAAAGAATGTTTTGATCACAGACATTTTTATAACTCCTTACGTCATTCATGAATGTTAAATATAATTTTTAGAACCGCCAAAGCTAAACACTTATCGTCACATTGACCCAAGGTATTTTCAATCTAGTCTAAAATCATGAAAACGTAGGTTCAACCATCAAGTGCAAAAACTAAGCGGTATTTAGATAAAAGATTTCTTTAGGAGTTTTAAAGTTAAGTTTTTCTCTTGGTCGTCGGTTAATTTCGTGTTGAATTTGTGTAATCTGTTCGTCCTTTAGTGTATCAAAAGCTATTTTTTTGGGTATATACTGTCTTATGAGTTTGTTAGTGTATTCATTGAGTCCTCTTTGCCAAGAGCAATACGGATGGGCAAAGTAGAATTTAGTAGCTAGGTTTTTAGCTATGTTTTGATGGTCGGCGAATTCTGTTCCATTATCAGAAGTGATCGACAGGATATGTTTTTTTATAGGGCATCATCCTATCGTAGGTTCAACACTCAAGTGCAACAAGTAAGCGGTATTTAGCTAAAAGATTTCTTTAGGAGTTTTAAAGTTAAGTTTTTCTCTTGGTCGTCGGTTAATTTTGTGTTGGATTTGGGTAATCTGTTTGTCATTTAGTGTATCAAAAGCTGTTTTTTTGGGTATATAGTCAGCCCTTAAAAACGTCTAAACAGGTTGATTTATATCAATAAAACAAACAAAACCATTAACCAAATCAACCACTTTATGTTAGAATAACCATTATTTTCTGGTCGTTTTAGTTAAAAAATTATGCTGACTCCTTCTACCCCAAACACAGGGCAACAAAATCTGTTTCACACCGAGATGTTCTCTCAATTAGACCCACGAGACCCTTTAATCCAATTAGCGAATGTCATCGACTGGAAGGTCTTCGAGGATGCATTGAGCAAACACTACTGCCACGATAACGGCAGACCCTCAAAACCAATACGCTTAATGGTTGGGTTGCTGATGCTCAAACAACTGGAAAACCTGTCCGATGAGAATGTGGTCTTACAGTTCAAGCGTAATCCGTATTATTAATACTTCTGTGGTTATCCAACCTTACACCCCAGCCATGCCTTGCAATGCAACCGAACTGGTACATTTTAGAAACAGAATCGGTGTCGCAGGTTTTGAACTCATTTTTAAGATGAGTGTGATGTTGCACGGCAAAAAGCCAATGAAAACACTGTTTTGATTGACACCACCGTACAGGAAAAAAACATCACCTATCCCACTGATTCTAAACTAGCCATCAAAATTATCAACCGTCTCAACAAACTGGCGAAACAGCATGGCATCAAACAACGCAGAACCTTTGTAAAAGAAGTTAAAAACTGCCACTTACGCATTCGCCACTTCCGCCATGTTAAAAAGCGCGTATCCGCTAAAATGGCATTGAAACGATTGCGAAGCGTTGCTCATATTTTAATCCGAGAACTACAAAGAAAACTACCCCAACACGGACTGCTTGAAACCTACCAACCAGACTTCTTGTTCTGTCAGCGACTTCTTATCAATAGATAGGGGCACAACAACCCAAAGACAAAAACAAAATTTATTCCCTACACGAACCTCATGCTTATGTGATTTCTAAAGGGCATCTCTAAAAACTGGATATTCTCCCGATTTATTTTTATGACCTGTTTTTTTAAGATGACCTATTTTGTTCTTTTTTAGTTCATTTTTTATTCACCTGATTATCAGTTACTTATGAATTTATTCATGGCCTATCGAACGCACGTTCCCTCATAATGAAGCGGTCAATTGAATTTTTCTGCACATATTATAAGTCAGATTCATCAGACCAATGACCGTATCGGCTCTTGATTTCCCTACTTTTCTGTAATACATGCTTCCCATACTGTTTTCCATGAAACCAAAAACATGCTCCACTCTTACGCGTACTTTTGATTTTCTTGTATTACTTTCCTTTTGTGTATCGGTCAACGGCTTGTTTTTGTAGCCCTTCTCATGTATTTGATCTTTAACCTGATGTTTTTCGAGTATTTCTTGCTGGTCTGCATAAGCACTGTCGGCATACAATTCCTGTTCTTTGTCTTGTTTTTTGTCCAACAGGGCATCAAGAGCCTGTGAATCATGTACCGCTGCATCGGTAATTTCATAGCGTTCTATCAATTTGCTACCTGCATCAACCTTGGCGTGATTTTTATACCCATAATAATTCTGATTATTTTTCTTTGTCCAACGTGCATCAATGTCCTTTTGACGCTTTTTATTGGGTTCATCTGTCCATAGACTTTCTCCCTTACCCTCTTTTATTTGTTGGTTTTTCTCCCTGCTGTTGCGTTGGCGTGGGGCTTCTACAAAAGAGGCATCTATTATTTTGCCTTCATTGACCATAAGCCCTAACTTTTCCAATTGACCCTGAAATAGATGCTGAATTCAAGTCATTAATGCAACTTTCTGGTTAACCAATAATTGATTCATTACAAATATAGGGATTTCATATTTATGTCTTTTTCTAGGTCGATTGTTTATCTTGGTTTCAATGTCTTTGATTTGTTGCTCATTGAGCATAGAGAAGTCTGATTTCTTAGGGATATATTGGCTAATCAGCCCGTTTAAATTTTCATTAGACCCTCTTTCCCACGAGTGGTAGGGATGGGCAAAATAATAGTCAATGCTTAGCGTTTTAGCTACCTGTTGATGCCAAGCAAATTCCTTTCCATTATCAGAAGTGATGGTGTGAAGAAACGGACTCCATTCTTCCAATAATTCATTGCTGGTATCTGAAACTTCGCTGGCTTGTTTGGTTGCTACTTTCTTCCTTTTCAACATGCCACTCGCCCTGTCGTTGATAGTTACCATCGCTCCTTCCTGATTGTTTCCAATGATCAAATCTGCTTCAAAATCTCCAAATCTTGACCTTTTTTCTACCACCGTAGGTCTGTGGTCTATACTTACCCTGTCTTTTATAATTCCCCTGCTATCTTTAGTAGCCTCTCTTTTGCGATACTTTTTGCCCTTTCTTCAGAGATGAGTAGGTAACTCGCCCTGGTGTTTTTTGTCTTTCCATACATGCTGATAAATGCGCTCGTGAGAGACACAGTCTATCCCTTCTTTTATACTGATGTCTACAATTTGCTCGGGGCTATAATCTTCCTTTAGCAGGGTCTCGACATGGGACTGAATTTGCAAGGTGAATCGCTTTTTCTTGGGTTTCCTTTTTTGACGTTGAGCATACTTTCGATGAGCCAAATCATGCCTATAAACACCACTCCTCTGATCTTTATTACGCACAATTTCTCTGCTAATAACGGATTTATCTTTTGCTATGCTAGCTAGCTATTTCACTTTGACTTTTTCCTTGTTGTAACATACACGATATCGCGTACCTTTGTTCTGTAGTAAGATGTGCCATTTGCAACTTTATTTTTGACGATGTGAGGGGCAAATTAACCCTTACTAGCAAAGCAGTGAAAGAGAAAATTGCCCTTCTTTCCTGTTTTGTAATAGTGATAAAATCTCAAATCTAAAAGTTACATTTATTAGTTGAATGTGAGAAAGGTTAAGTTTAAAGATGTGAATTTATATGTTCAGGATGAGAGTAGCTTTGGATTAATGACGCATTTAGGCACATGTTTAACGGTAAAAGGAGTTAACCCGGTAGTTTCTTACCAACACAAGTTTCAAACAACCTACCTGTATGGAAGCTATTCTCCTATAAATGGAGACAGCTTTGTTTGGGACAATTAATGGAGTAAATACCACAATCTTTGAATCATATTTAAGGCACTTCTCTGAGTATAACCCTAAAGCATATAAGCTAGTCATTATTGATACTGCTGGGTTTCATTCAACAAAAAATATGAAAGTACCCGATAATATTTTTCTATTACATATCCCTCCATATTCTCCAGAACTGAATCCTTGCGAACAAGTTTGGCAATACATTAAAAACCGATATAAAAATATTGAAGTAGGCATTTAATAAATAAAAGATTAGTCTATTAAAACAGTTTCATTTTCTTGATTAAACGATTGATTTACAGTAACTTAGTAGGATTATTAAAGTTAGAATAAAAATCAGATTATGGAGAAAAAGTATGAAAGCCTAACTCTTTTTGAGTTTCAGAAGAAATTTCCTGATAACGACAGTTGTCAAAACTTCCTAGCCGAAATGAAATGGCCAGATGGATTTAAATGTGAAAAGTGTCAAAACAACACGTATTGCAGAGGGAAATTATTCCATACCCGGCAATGCACAAAATGTAGGTACCAAGCTACCCCCACAAGTGGCACTCTTTTCCACAAAGTAAAATTCCCAATGTTAAAAGCTTTTTATATCGTATACTATATGAGTACCAATAAACAAGGGATTGCATCAACAGAGCTAAGCAGAAAACTGGGGCTACGGCAAAAAACCTGTTGGCTGTTTCAACAAAAGGTAATGAAGGCAATGGTTAGCAGTGGGAAATACCCGCTAGTGGGTAAAGTAGAAGTCGATGAGACCGTTGTAGGGCAACAGGAAGAAGGCGTTGTAGGACGACAAAATAACCGAAAAAAGCAGGTTGTACTGGCTATTGAGAAGAAAGGGAAAGGAGTGAGCAGGAGGTATGCTAGGGTGATTGACAATGCTGGCTCCAAGCAATTGAAGCCCTTCTTCCAAGATCATATATCACCTGAGGCTACCATCAAAACCGATAACTGGAGGGGCTACATCCCCTTGAAAGAAAAATATCCTTACTTAATTCAAATCGAGAGTGGGAAGAAAGGTAAGAATTTCCCGGAATTGCACAGAACAATTATGATGTTCAAGGCATGGCTTAGAGGTATCCACCATTCAGTCGATAACCTTCAAGCATATATCGACCAATATTGCTATCGGTTCAACCGAAGCCAGATGAAAGGGGAAATATTCGATAACCTGCTAACTAAAATGGTGGACCATCAACCATGCCCGTACAAGTGCATTCGTATTTATTAAATGCCTACTTCAATAAAAATAAACGCTTTGAAACTATGGAAAGTTTAAAAACATGGCTACATAAAACAGTAAATAAAATGAGCGAGCATACTATTAAATCAATTACTGGAAATCATCATTACTTAAATGCTTTTAATGGCGTGTTTTATAATTAAATTGGTATAAATCCTTGCCCATCAACCATGCCCTTATAATTTTATTCGTATTTATATAAATACCTACTTCAATATTTTTATTCATGCCTTTACTAGCCTTGCTCTGGCATAGCCCTAAAATGATTCAATGCTATTAATATGAGAGCTTTCCTCTGGCAATTTCTTCTGCCCATGGTGTACGCTACAATGCGTTTTATAACCAAAAGCTACAATCCCATTATAGCCTTTCCAGCCATCAGAATGAATCACGCTATCAATGCTGGGTTTTCCGCTTATTATGCGCTGTAACGTAGCTACAGAGCAAGTCTGACACGATTTCAGTATAATCCTTATCGTCCTCCTTTTAACAAGCTAAAGACAGTCGTTTTACCTTTAGTTCTACGACCACGTTTGAAATGCACCAAAATAACGTTCATCCACTTCAATCTGTCCAGCTAGTGGAGCAGATTGAAGAGGTGATGCGCTCAAAATTCTTACGCTAATAGACAGTAAATATCGCTTGTTTGTTTGTCCGCTTAATTCTGTTAATTGTTTGACTTGTACTGCGTTCAAATCAAGTGAAAAATAGCGAATTATTTCTCTAAATTCCCTCACCGAAACGCGAGAACGGATAACGTACTTGTTTTTTACTGTCATAACAATACCTTAGCATAGTTTTAAACGTGCTTAAAGTTGTCATGACACTTGAAGTATTTATCCATTATATTCGCAATATATCATCAACTGTAAACTTGAAAGATTATGTCTGTTTTTGCCCCCGTATTTCAAAAGATTTGTTTAAAGTGCATTATACTCGTCCTGCTGTGTTCGGCGGTGTTGCAGGTACGTAGTCAGGCAGTGGTACATAATGGCGACCTAGATATTCTTTCCGATGGAGATGTGCCGAACAATGTGACTTCTATCACGCATATTACCGGCAATTTAACTGTTGGCGGGAGCATCAGTTCTTTCCCTGATTTTGTTGCCTTGGAAATGGTGGATGGAAATATTAATATCGGTGGGATATTGCAACCCTTGAGTTCTTCTTTAACTACGCTCAGTGCGATATTTCCTGCCTTAACAACGATTGGAGGAACCCTGAAGATGATTCGTAATCCTCATTTAAAAGTACTTTCAGGCTTTGATGTGTTGCAAAGTATCGGAGTTGATTTATTTATTAGTTACAACAATACTCTGATAAGTATTCCTGAATTTTCCATGCTGAAAAGGATTGGCAGAAATTTTAGAATAGGTAGTCCGGTCTTCTGGGGGCTTACTGGTAATCGATTATTAACAGGCATTTCAGGCTTTGATATGCTGGAGCATGTTGCTGGAGATATTTCAATACAGTCAAATTCTGCTTTGACGAGCGTTACACCATTCCCTTCGCTTAATTATGTCGGAGGTGGAATATCTATTTCATATCATGACAAATTACCTGTGCTTGACAGCATGTTTCCTGTCTTAAAGACAGTTGGAGAAGAGCTACTGTTCACTCTGAACACAGGGTTAACAATTATTTCGGGTTTTGATTCGTTGCAACGTATTGCAAATATATCCATTCATCACAATGAGGCACTGATACGTATTCCCGAATTTCCATTGTTAGATACGATTGCAAGTCAGCTAAAGGTACATAATAATGTTAAACTGGCAGGTATTTCTGGTTTTAATTCGTTGCAAACTGTTGGTAGTATAGACATGAATATTAATCTTTCTTTAGCGAGTATTTCAGGATTTAATTCACTTGCAAATACAACAGCAATAACCGCTCGGGATAACCCTTCGCTGGCGGGCATAGCTGGTTTCACTATGCTGTCGTCTGTTTCATCAGTATTATCTATCCATCATAATTATTCATTAACAGCATTGTCTGCATTTTCATCTTTACGACATATAGGGGAGAGTTTGGAGGCGACAGGAACACCATTGACGGTG
This sequence comes from Ekhidna sp., assembly GCA_965261215.1. Classification (GTDB taxonomy): domain Bacteria; phylum Bacteroidota; class Bacteroidia; order Cytophagales; family Cyclobacteriaceae; genus Ekhidna. The sequence goes on along the minus strand of CBDHDT010000193.1, from coordinate 2,764,884 downwards.
ACCGATAATGCCTCTTTGACTGACCTTGGCACTCTTGCTTCTTTTGCACCTTCTGCCCTGCCTGCAGGCTATACGCTTGGCGGAACAGGTATGGCTTTGTTTGAGAATAATGGAGGAGGTAATTATTCAGGCGGAAACTTGGTGATTTTTAGTGATGCTTTAATTCCCGCTAACATAGCTACCATTACGCATGTTACAGGGGACTTGACCATTGGAGGAGACGTTCGTGCGTTTCCTGAACTGACTAACCTACAGGTAGTGGAGGGGAGCCTAAACATAGGAAATGATTTTCCATTGAGCGACCCTTCTTTAACCGTGCTTAATGGTATATTTCCTTCGTTGTCTAGGATAAACGGACATTTAATAATCAGCAGAAATTCGTTTTTAACCTCTGTAGCAGGGTTTAATTTGACGAGTACGATTTGGAACAGTGTGGAGATAAAGCACAACCCCTTGTTGACAAGCATCCCGAAGTTTGATTCACTCATAACTGCCAAGAAGGTATCCATCACAAATAATGATAACCTGATGTCTGTTTCCGAATTTAATCGGTTAAATTCTGCTGAATATTTAGGAATTGAAGGCAATGAAATTTTAACCACTGTTTCTGGTTTTAATACACTACATACTCTTGTCTGGCGACTTCGGATAACCGATAATCCTTTGCTGACCAATGTTGATTTACCTGCGCTCAGGTCCGTCGAGGGAGATTCACGCGAATGGGCTACTCCCATTCAAATATTCGATAACCCTGTGCTTGAAGATTGTGATTTTGTACGTCCTTTTCTGTTAGGCAGTCCTGGCTATACGCTAGGGGGAAACAAAAGCGTTTATGTGCAGTCCAACGCAACAGGCTGTGCTTCTGCAGCAGCTATTCTCGCAGAGGGTGTACACCTTAACCTTAGCACTACGCCATCCATAGTTGATGGTTTGTCCCCTGCATCTGGGGTATTTTCGCTGGCTATAGATATGAGTAATGCCACAACAAGCTGGCGTATTACGAAGGAGGACAACGATGGGTTTGTTACATTTCCTGTTGCTTCTGGCAGGCAGGACAGCACCTTAGAGGTATCTTATAGCATGAACACAAAGGCTACAGAACGCACTGCTACTGTAACAGTTACCGTTACAAACGGGTCGGGTGTGACTGCAGACAGTACTTTTACCGTTTCACAGGCAGGTATGGTAGCTATTTCCACAGGGGATGTACACCTTAACCTTAGCACTACGCCATCCATAGTTGATGGTTTGTCCCCTGCATCTGGGGTATTTTCGCTGGCTATAGATATGAGTAATGCCACAACAAGCTGGCGTATTACGAAGGAGGACAACGATGGGTTTGTTACACTTCCCGTTGCTTCTGGCAGGCAGGACAGCACCTTAGAGGTATCTTATAGCATGAACACAAAGGCTACAGAACGCACCGCTACTGTAACAGTTACCGTTACAAACGGGTCGGGTGTGACTGCAGACAGTACCGTTACCATTTCACAGGCGGGTATGGCTACCGCGCTGTCTGCAATAGCTACGCCTTCAAAGGGGTTAAATTTTTATCCGAACCCCGGCACGGGTCATTTTGTGATCGAATACAGTAAGCCGGTGACAAAAGTCCGCTTATTAGATTTAACAGGTAAAATCTTACCTGTCGATAAATACATGAGCAATAAAACAGACACAGGGATAGAGTTTGACCTGTCGCCTTTAAAGAAAGGGATTTATATTGTCATGCTGGATAATCAGCGAGTCAGATTGTTTTTGAAATAGTATCCCCAACGTTTGGAACGGTTTTTGGGTTGTTTTTTGTTTTTTCAACCTGTCCACCCGTTAGTTCGCACAGATGCTCCCGGTGAGATATGAGCATCAAGAGGTTAACCCTATTGCAAAAGGGAGTACTGAGTTTGTTGATTTTTGAATTGTGAGATTTTTGATCTCTCATTTTGATGTTTTGCTCTACAATAGGTCTGAACAGACCTATTTCTTGTTGTTCTTCCTCACTTTTTATTGTTTTTTACAGTATTGGACATCATTATCCCAGAACTTCGATATAAAATATAACACATCGTCTCCATCAGATTTTGTATCCTTCAGGTATCCAGTTACACTGCCCTCTCCTAGACAGGGTCTCAGCGTGGGTGATCCTGACGGTTTCCGCGTGTACCTTTGCTTCGTTTTTTCTAGGGATGGGTTTAGGGATTTCTTTTATTTTCAAAACCTCTGGGGTTCCCAGTTTTCGTAATTGCTATGTTTTCATAAATGTCGGTTACGACGTTTAGGGTGATTCATGATAAAATGGTACTTTCACCGAAGCAAGCAAAGAAGATTTAAAGGATATGAAAGACAGTTATTACAGCAGAGAAGATTTAAAAAAATTTAGCAAAATCACTGAATGGCAAAAAGAACTTGGTGACAAGTTTTTTGATTACTATGCAAGTGTATTTAAAGAAGGGGCACTTACTGCCCGTGAAAAGTCACTCATGGCACTGGCAGTATCGCATGCAGTTCAATGCCCATATTGTATTGAGGCATATACTTCTGATTGTCTGGAAAAAGGAGTGGCTGAAGAACAGATGATGGAAGCAGTTCACGTAACGGCAGCTATCAAAAGCGGGGCAGCATTAGTACACGGTGTTCAAATGATGGATCAGGTGAATGATAAATTGATGTGATCCGATGATCCAATCGTTAAAACAAAGAAACCATACGTTGGCCTCCCCAGAAGGGCAGATTGAAGTACTGGACGATGTGGCTAGGCTTGGCATTCCTACATTCGACAGCAAACTTGCTCAGCTGGGTCATTCACCTTTGAAGCCAACGAATATTGACATTGTTCAGGTGAATGTAGGCAAAATGTGCAACCAAGTATGTGCACACTGCCATGTGGATGCGGGACCCGATAGAAAAGAAATCATGACGCGTGAAACGATGCAGCAATGCATAGACGCAATTAAAAATACTTCCATCAAAACCGTAGACCTGACTGGAGGAGCTCCAGAAATGAATCCTCACTTCAGGTGGTTTGTGGAAGAACTGAGGACGATAGGAAAAGAGGTCATTGTCCGTTGCAACCTGACGATCATTTTGGCAAATCCAAAATATCATGACCTTCCAGAATTCTTTAAAACACACAAAGTCAATGTTGTGTCCAGCCTTCCCTACTTCACCGCCAAGAGAACGGATGCACAAAGAGGAGACGGGGTATTTGACAAGTCCATCAGAGCATTGAAAATGCTGAATGCTACAGGGTATGGGAAAGATAATCCGGATTTACAACTTGACCTTGTTTACAACCCTGCGGGAGCTTTTCTACCTGGAGATCAAGCAACATTGGAAGACCAGTTCAAAAAAAAGCTGCTAGAATATGATATTGTTTTTAATAACCTTTTTGCAATCACAAATTTACCCGTGAGCAGGTTTCTGGAATACCTCGTGAGAAGTGAAAAATACGAGGACTACATGGACGAACTAGTCAGCACATTCAATCCTGTGGCGACAGAAGGTGTGATGTGTAGAAACACGTTGAGTGTAGGCTGGGATGGATATTTGTATGATTGTGATTTTAATCAGATGCTAGAACTCAAGGTAAAATCTCTGGATCACATCAGTGAATTTGACATGCAGGCACTTACAAATCGAGACATCATTGTGAACCAGCATTGCTACGGCTGTACTGCGGGCGCAGGTTCCAGCTGCGGAGGTACTACTGTTTAGCCATAAATGATGAGACCAGCTACGATTCGAATTGGAGGAGTACCCGAACATTTCAACCTCCCGGTACATATTGCCATTGAAAACAGGAATTTTCAAGATCAGCATATTAATGTAGAATGGGTTGATTATCCCAACGGTACAGGAGGGATGACCAAAGCACTTCGGGAAGGTGAATGTGACATTTGCATTCTGCTGACAGAAGGAATAGTCACAGACATCATCAAAGGGAGTCCATCGAAAATAGTCAGTGGGTATGTAAAAAGTCCATTGACGTGGGGTATCTACACGCAAATCGAAAATCCATTAGATGATCACTTGGAGATTTTTGATAAAAAAATTGCTGTCAGCCAGCTGGGATCGGGGTCTCACCTTATGCCCATTGTTAATGCCCTAATGTGTAACAAAACCATTAACGATTCCCTCTTCATGGAGGTCAGCACCCTTCCAAATGCCATTGATTCTCTCAAAGCCCGAGAAACAGAAATATTGTTTTGGGAAAAGTTCACAACAAAGCCATACCTACAGGAAGGTCGAATGAAAAAAATCGGTGAATTCATCTCTCCGTGGTCTGGTTTTGTCATAGCAGCTACCAATAAGGTCATTAAGGATCAAGCGGAGAATTTATCCAAAGTATTAAAAATCATCCAGTCGTCATGTCATGATTTTATGAAAAATCCTCGAGCCATCAAAATGATTTATGATCGATATAAAATCGAGAAACAAGAGGCAGAAAGATGGTTTCATGCAACCGAATGGACAGTCGATGGCTGGGTGAGCAACAAGATGCTGGAGGAAGTCGCCGACACACTTAAAAAAGCCAAAATTGTGGAGTCAAATGCACGCCTTGATGAGGTGATATGGAAGAGGAACCGAGTGGCAAAAAACTGACGGTGACCACTAGGGATATCACCTAGCTTAGTCTCGAACTAGGTAAGTGTGAAGGAAAATCGGAAACTACGGTAAAATCCTAACGACAATTTTGGGTAAAAGAACTGGCTATACTTAAATTTTGATGGTACTTTTGAGGTTTAGCTAAGAATACGAGCTATAAGACCGTTGCAATAGAAGATTGTTTACTATCATTACCATCAAGCAGATGTATTTTTGGTTTTTTTATTTTAGCACCATGCACAAACAACATGTCTCCACCCTAGCCGATAGCATTTGTGCTGTTCGGAGCAGGAAGGTAAAAAAGACCTTTTGAAGTAGGCATTTAATAAATAAAAGATTAGTCTATTAAAACAGTTTCATTTTCTTGATTAAACGATTGATTTACAGTAACTTAGTAAAATTATTCAAGGTAGAGTAAAAATCAGATTATGGAGAAAAAGTATGAAAGCCTAACCCTTTTTGAGTTTCAGAAGAATTTTCCTGATAACAACAGTTGTCAAAACTTCCTAGCCGAACTGAAATGGCCAGATGGATTTAAATGTGAAAGGTGCCAAAACAACACGTATTACAGAGGGAAATTATTCCATACCCGTCAATGCACAAAATGTAAATACCAAGCTACCCCCACAAGTGGCACTCTTTTCCACAAAGTAAAATTCCCAATGTTAAAAGCTTTTTATATCGTATACTATATGAGTACAAATAAACAAGGGATTGCATCAACAGAGCTAAGCAGAAAACTGGGGCTACGGCAAAAAACCTGTTGGCTGTTTCAACAAAAGGTAATGAAGGCAATGGTTAGCAGTGGGAAATACCCGCTAGTGGGTAAAGTAGAAGTCGATGAGACCGTTGTAGGGCAACAGGAAGAAGGCGTTGTAGGACGACAAAATAACCGAAAAAAACAGGTTGTACTGGCTATTGAGAAGAAAGGGAAAGGAGTGAGCAGGATGTATGCCAGAGAGATTGACAATGCTGGATCCAAGCAATTGAAGCCCTTCTTCCAAGATCATATATCACCTGAGGCTACCATCAAAACCGATAACTGGAGGGGCTACATCCCCCTGAAAGAAAAATATCCTTACTTAATTCAAATCGAGAGCGGGAAGAAAGGTAAGAATTTCCCAGAATTGCACAGAACAATTATGATGTTCAAGGCATGGCTTAGAGGTATCCACCATTCAGTCGATAACCTTCAAGCATATATCGACCAATATTGCTATCGGTTCAACCGAAGCCAGATGAAAGGGGAAATATTCGATAACCTGCTAACTAAAATGGTGGACCATGAACCATGCCCGTACAAGTGCATTCGTATTTATTAAATGCCTACTTCAAAAAATCTATTTAGTCGTTCCTTAAAAACTCATTTTCAATGGAGTTTGTATTCTACTTTGATGGAAAGAGGTTAATTCAACTAGACGCCTCAGCTTTACTACCCATTTTGTATAGAGCCAAAGAGCATTTACTCTTAGTTTTTTCATCAATTTCTTGTAGTTAAACCCACAGATTGCCATGATGAAGTTTATTTTATCTCCTGTTTTCCCTTTTAGGTAATTGCTAGCTACTCGATGCTCTTGCTTCAAGTGTCCGATGATTGGCTCTATGGCTGCTCTACGTCTACAGTGCGTTCGTTTTCTCTGTTTTTCATAGGTATTGTCTCTTTTTAATGGGTTGGATGGTCGGATGATGGAGGTGTTTTCAACTGTGTTAGTCCCTTTGTACCCCCTATCTACTGTGGCGGTTTTCGGGTAGTTACCAGTCAGTAGTTGTGTTTGCTTCAATACAGCATCTAGCGTATGTCCATCATAAATATGCTCTTCAAAAGTCATCGCACCTACGATGATACCCGTATTTTGTGTCAATACTACGGATGCCTTACAGCCATATTCATATTTCTTATGTGCCTTTCCTTTTGCGATGCAATACACATCAGGTTCATGTAAACTGTAAATTTTATTCTTACTGCACTTCTCTTGTGTAAGTACTCGTTTGAACAATGCTAATGTTACTTCTTTTTGCTGATGTGGTAATTTTCTGTCTAATTCTCTGACTAACCGACCAGCAATGGTTTTGAGTTTGCGCTTCGCTACATTTGCTTTCTTCCTTCTTTTAGGGTGAGTCCCATTGTAGGTGTCTCTGACAAGGTTTTTGGTTGTCCTAACGTAGCTGCGTCGTAGGTTAATCCCTTCTTTCTTGGCTATAGAAATACAGCTGTCAACAATCTTTTTATGAAGTTTTGCATCTGTGGGATAGGTGATGCGCTTTTCCTAGACAGTAGTATCTACACTTACATGCTTGTCCTTAGCATCCTTGCCGTGTAGCTCAATTGAATCTTTCAATAGCTTCTCTACCCCTTCTTCTCCAATCCTCTTGCTGAAATGTACCAAATCTGTTGCCGCACAGGGTTGCCCCCATTGCAAAGAATCAAAGCCTCCAAAATATTGAAAATATGGATTCATTTCCCAGCGTTGCTCCACCAATACCTCATCTGATAAATTGTAAAGAGATTTTAATATCAACAAGGAGACGATCAAACGAATAGAATGAGCTGGACGACCTACAGTTGAATAAAACGAACCAAATGCTTCTTCAAAATATGACCATTCTATCTGTTGGCTCAACAAATAAAGCGCTTGCCTGGAATTGAGTTGTTCAGTTAAGGTAGGTGATAAAAAATTATTGAAGTAGGCATTTAATAAATACGAATGCACTTGTACGGGCATGGTTGATGGTCCACCATTTTAGTTAGCAGGTTATCGAATATTTCCCCTTTCATCTGGCTTCGGTTGAACCGATAGCAATATTGGTCGATATATGCTTGAAGGTTATCGACTGAATGGTGGATACCTCTAAGCCATGCCTTGAACATCATAATTGTTCTGTGTAATTCCGGGAAATTCTTACCTTTCTTCCCACTCTCTATTTGAATTAAGTAAGGATATTTTTCTTTCAAGGGGATGTAGCCCCTCCAGTTATCGGTTTTGATGGTAGCTTGAGGTGATATATGATCTTGGAAGAAGGGCTTCAATTGCTTGGATCCAGCATTGTCAATCTCTCTGGCATACATCCTGCTCACTCCTTTCCCTTTCTTCTCAATAGCCAGTACAACCTGTTTTTTTCGGTTATTTTGGCGTCCTACAACGCCTTCTTCCTGTTGCCCTACAACGGTCTCATCGACTTCTACTTTACCCACTAGCGGGTATTTCCCACTGCTAACCATTGCCTTCATTACCTTTTGTTGAAACAGCCAACAGGTTTTTTGCCGTAGCCCCAGTTTTCTGCTTAGCTCTGTTGATGCAATCCCTTGTTTATTTGTACTCATATAGTATACGATATAAAAAGCTTTTAACATTGGGAATTTTACTTTGTGGAAAAGAGTGCCACTTGTGGGGGTAGCTTGGTACCTACATTTTGTGCATTGCCGGGTATGGAATAATTTCCCTCTGCAATACTTGTTGTTTTGACACTTTTCACATTTAAATCCATCTGGCCATTTCATTTCGGCCAGGAAGTTTTGACAACTGTCGTTATCAGGAAATTTCTTCTGAAACTCAAAAAGAGTTAGGCTTTCATACTTTTTCTCCATAATCTGATTTTTATTCTAATTTTAATAATCCTACTAAGTTACTGTAAATCAATCGTTTAATCAAGAAAATGAAACTGTTTTAATAGACTAATCTTTTATTTATTAAATGCCTACTTCAAAAAAATTAAGTTGATTTCTATTCGACTTTTTTGACTGCATTTGACAAGGTTTTGATTGATATTATAACTATTCCTTGTCATTTTATACAGCAATAATCGTGCTAAAACCCTCCCTGAAAGGAGATAAGCATAATTAATGTTGATTCTTTAGGGTTGACTATTTACAATTTATCAGATGAGGTATTGGTGGAACAACGCTGGGAAATGAATCCATATTTTCAATATTTTGGAGGCTTTGATTCTTTGCAATGGGGGCAACCATGTGCGGCAACAGATTTGGTACATTTCAGGAAGAGGATTGGAGAAGAAGGGGTAGAGAAGATATTGAAACATTCAATTGAGCTACACGGCAAGGATGCTAAGGACAAGCATGTAAGTGTAGATACTACTGTCCAGGAAAAGAGCATCACCTATCCCACAGATGCAAAACTTCATAAAAAGATTGTTGACAGCTGTATTTCTATAGCCAAGAAAGAAGGGATTAAACTACGACGCAGCTACGTTAGGACAACCAAAAACCTTGTCAGAGACACCTACAATGGGACTCACCCTAAAAGAAGAAAGAAAGCAAATGCAGCGAAGCGCAAACTCAAAACCATTGCTGGTCGGTTAGTCAGAGAATTAGACAGGAAATTACCACATCAGCAAAAAGAAGTAACATTAGCATTGTTCAAACGAGTACTTACACAAGAGAAGTTCAGTAAACATAAAATTTACAGTTTACATGAACCTGATGTGTATTGCATCGCAAAAGGGAAGGCACATAAGAAATATGAATATGGCTGTAAGGCATCAGTAGTATTGACACAAAACACGGGTATCATCGTAGGTGCGATGACTTTTGAAGAGAATATTTATGATGGACATACACTAGATGCTGTATTGAAGCAAACACAACTACTGACTGGTAACTACCCGAAAACCGCCACAGTAGCTAGGGGGTACAAAGGGACTAACAAAGTTGAAAACACCTCCATCATTCGACCATCCAAACCATTAAAAAGAGACAATACCTATGAAAAACAGAGAAAACGAAAGCACTGTAGACGTAGAGCAGCCATAGAGCCAATCTTCGGACACTTGAAGCAAGATCATCGAGTAGCTAGCAATTACCTAAAAGGGAAAACAGGAGATAAAATAAACTTCATCATGGCAGCCTGTGGGTTTAACTACAAGAAGTTGATGAAAAAACTAAGAGTAAACGCTCTTTGGCTCTATACAAAATGGGGAGTAAATCTGAGGCGTCTATTTGAAGTAACCACTTGCCATCAAAGTAGAATACAAACTCCATTGAAAATGAGTTTTTAAGGAACGACTACTTAAATTTTGATGGTACTTTTGAGGTTTAGCTAAGAATACGAGCTATAAGACCGTTGCAATAGAAGATTGTTTACTATCATTGCCATCAAGCAGATGTATTTTTGGTTTTTTTATTTTAGCACCATGCATAAACAACATGTCTCCACCCTAGCCGATAGCATTTGTGCTGTTCGGAGCAGGAAGGTAAAAAAGACCTTTTTCAGACAGATGAATGCTCTTTTAGATTGGTCTAGCATGAATACAGTAATAGATCAATTGAAATAGGCATTTAATAAATAAAAGATTAGTTTATTAAAACAGTTTCATTTTTTTGATTAAACGATTGATTTACAGTAACTTAGTAAAATTATTAAAGATAGAGTAAAAATCAGATTATGGAGAAAAAGTATGAAAGCCTAACCCTTTTTGAGTTTCAGAAGAAATTTCCTGATAACGACAGTTGTCAAAACTTCTTGACCGAAATGAAATGGTCCAATGGATTTAAATGTGAAAGGTGCCAAAACAGCAAGTATTGCGGAGGGAAATTATTCCATACCCGTCAATGCACAAAATGTAGATACCAAGCTACCCCCACAAGTGGCACACTTTTCCACAAAGTAAAATTCCCAATGTTAAAAGCTTTTTATATCCTATACTACATGAGTACAAATAAACAAGGGATTGCATCAACAGAGCTAAGCAGAAAACTGGGGCTACGGCAAAAAACCTGTTGGCTGTTTCAACAAAAGGTAATGAAGGCCATGGGTAGCAGTGGGAAATACCCGCTAATGGGTAAAGTAGCAGTCGATGAGAGACCGTTGTAGGGCAACAGGAAGAAGGTGTTGTAGGATGCCAAAATAATCGAAAAAAGCAGGTTGTACTGGCTATTGAGAAGAAAGGGAAAGGAGTGAACAGGATGTATGCCAGGGTGATTGACAATGCTGGCTCCAAGCAATTGAAGCCTTTCTTCCATGATCATATATCAACTCAGGCTACCATCAAAACCGATAACAGGCTACCATCAAAACCGATAAGTGGAGGGGCTACATCCCCTTGAAAGAAAAATACTCTTAGTTAATTCAAATCGAGAGTGGGAAGAAAGGTAAGAATTTCCCGGAATTACACAGAACAATTATGATGTTCAAGGCATGGCTTAGAGGTATCCACCATTCAGTCGATAACCTGCAAGCATATATCGACCAATATTGCTATCGGTTCAACCAGAGTCAAATGAAAGGGGAAATATTCGATAACCTGCTAACTAAAATGGTGGACCATCAACCATGCCCGTACAAGTGCATCCGTATTTATTAAATGCCTACTTCAATAGATCAATTGAAGTAGGCATTTAATAAATAAAAGAACCATGTATGCTGATCTGTCTTTGGAGTACAATGCATTAAAGCACCTGATCGAAAAAAAGCTCTAAGACCTGCTGAAAAGCGAGAAACTGTTGGGTATCTGACCGATGAAGGTCTGAGTATCAGGCAGGTCTGTGTGGCAATTAATCTGAGTTTATCTGTGTTATTACTACCGATTTAAGCGTAAAGCTGAGGACACAGTTATTATGAGGCATTTGGAGTAATTGGCAGAAAAGTATCTTGCTTATGGCTTCCGAAACATGTACCATTTACTACGTCTTGAAGAGTATAGATGGAACCATAAACGCGTATACCGAGTGTATGTGATGATGGGTATGAATATGCGTAGAAAGCGTAAAAGAAGACTGCCAGCACGAGTCAAGACTCCTCACATTATACCCCTCCAAAGCAACATCACTTGGAGTACGGATTTCATGCATGATAGCCTGAGTAATGGAAGACCGTTCAGCACCTTCAACGTGATAGATGATCACAATAGAGAAGTGCTGATGATTACCATGGATACCTCATTAAGTGCTAGGCGTATTACAAGGGAACTGGACAGACTCATGGAATGGCGAGGAACTCCTGAAGTGATACGTGTAGACAATGGACCGGAGTTCACTTCTGCTGTTTTTGAAGTTTGGACTCGAAAACATAAAATTAAACTGTGTTTTATTCAGCCAAGGAAACCCACCCAGAATACACTGGTGGAACGCTTTAACAGGAAGCTACCGAAAAGAGTTACTTAATGCCCATTTATTCACCGATTTGGAGCAGGTAAGAGACCAGACGTAGCAATGGATCTGGGCTTACAACAACGTAAGACCACATGAATTCTTGGGTAATAACCCTCCAGTAACGTTCCTCAAACAAAGAGGAGTAACCGTACCAAGTCTGAGTGCAGATATGCATTTGAAAGAAAAAACTATATTTACCAATGCTTCGGTTTAGGGGAGGCTTACAGTGTAATGAGCAGAGTTAGAATCAATCAAGGCAGAAGCATCCCATTTGCGTTCAGATGTGCTGGTACCCTGTTCGTTATTGTTATATCCATTTTAATCTTAGGCAATTTACCTGAAAATCTAGCTACTGTCCTCGCCATTTCGTTTTCATTTCTCATCCCTATGATGTGGTTTTCTTTTAATGTCATCATCATTGATTCGCTTACTAAAGAACTTCACAGTGGAATTTGGGTGATGGGACACCAACTGGGCAAGTCAAGAAAATTTGGGAGTATCGTCAAAATATTTATCAATAAAGTGAAAACTTCCCGAAAAATGCATTCTCAAGTGAATCATGGTTATACCGTCAAAGGCATTGAGTACCAGGCGTATCTAAGATTGGATGATGGCGAAAAGTATTTCTTATTTAGCCATGCCAGTGAAAAAAAAGTAGAAGAAAAAGTAGAGGAGATAAAGAAAAAACTGATGATAAAATAAGCTGAAAAATTTGTTGTGTGATTAGTTTTACCGAACTTTAAAAAGCGAAATGGCAAAATTTCACACGCTACAAGTAAAATCGCTAGCTAATCCTACCGAGGAGTCAATCGCTATAACTTTTGATGTGCCAGATCGGCTAAAAGCTGAATTTGAATTTATTCAGGGACAGCATTTAACATTAAAAAAAGATATTGAGGGGCAGGATACACGCAGGTCTTATTCCATATGCTCATGTCCGCTAGATGATGAACTTACTGTTGTAGTCAAAAAACTTGAAGGAGGAAAATTTTCGACTTATGCAAATGAGCAACTTCAGCCAGATGATGAGTTGGAAGTCATGCCACCCCGCGGTCATTTTTATACCGATCTTGACTCGAGTCATAGAAAAACCTATGTAGCATTTGTGGCGGGTAGTGGAGTCACACCTGTCATTTCAATCCTCGAAACAACATTAAGAACTGAGCCAGCTAGTGAGTTTGTCATTTTTTATGGGAACCGAAAAACACATACTATTATTTTCCTCGAACGCCTCGAAGCACTAAAAAATAAGTTCATGGGGAGATTGAGTATTCATCATATTCTGAGTCAAGAGCAACAGGAGTCAGAACTATTTAACGGGATAATCGACAAAGAAAAAGTCAGGACATTCTCTGAGTCATGTTTTGATCCAGGTAAAACGGATGAATTCTTTACGTGTGGTCCTGAACCAATGATGCTTGCTGTTAGAGATACGCTCATGAAACTGGGAGTCTCCGAAGAAAAAGTCCATTTGGAGCTATTTACCTCGCCCGTTGGCAAACTAGGAGATACCCAAACCGAAAAGGAACACAAAAAGTCCCAAAGTGAAATAACAATTGTATTAGATGGCAACAGCATGACCTTCCCATACGATTCGAAAGAATCCATACTTGATGTTGCATTCCAAAACGGAGCTGACTTGCCATACGCCTGCAAAGGAGGAGTGTGTAGCACCTGTGTTACAAAAGTGATTGAGGGAGAGGTAGAAATGGAAGTTAACTATGCATTAGAACCGGACGAATTGGAAAGAGGACTAGTTCTCACTTGTCAATCAAGACCAAAGACAGAAATTGTAAAACTAAGTTTTGACCTTTGATTTTTTTTCAGGAACAAACACATTGATCGATCAGTTAACTAACTTTGGGCAAAGTATTTTAAGGGATGAATGAGCAACACCTCAAAGACCATTTCGATGAAAAAATAGATAAAGACATCCGAATTGAGCCAAAAGATTGGATGCCAGAGAATTATCGTAAAACTTTGATTCGTCAAATTTCTCAACATGCTCACTCCGAAATAGTGGGCATGCTTCCTGAAGCCAATTGGATAACTAGGGCTCCAACTCTGAGAAGGAAGGCTGCAGCTTTAGCTAAGGTACAAGATGAGGCGGGTCACGGTCTATATCTGTACAGTGCTTGTGAAACACTTGGTGTTGATAGAACGTCTCTTTTGAATGACCTTCATACTGGCAAAGCCAAATATTCCAGCATTTTTAATTACCCTACGCTCAACTGGGCGGATATGGGGACTATTGGATGGCTGGTAGATGGTGCAGCAATTATGAATCAAGTCCCACTTTGTAGAGCTTCTTACGGACCCTATGCAAGAGCAATGGTACGAGTATGTAAAGAAGAATCCTTTCATCAGCGTCAGGGGTTTGACATCATGTTAACTCTTTGCAAAGGTTCTGAGGACCAGAAAAAAATGGCTCAAGATGCATTGAATAGATGGTGGTGGCCCTCTCTGATGATGTTTGGACCAAACGATAAAGATTCCACACATACCGAAACATCAATGAGATGGGGAATTAAGCGTTTTACTAATGATGAGTTAAGACAGAAGTTCGTTGACGTTTCTAAACCACAGGCCGACCTTTTGGGGATCTCTATTCCTGACCCTGATCTCAAGTGGAATGAAGAAAGAGGACATTATGATTTTGGCGCAATCAATTGGGATGAATTTTTCAACGTGATCAAAGGGAATGGACCTTGTAACAAGCAAAGAATAGATGCCAGAACCAAGGCTTGGGAAGAGGGTGCCTGGGTTCGTGAAGCAGCAAGCACTTACGCAGAAAAAAAATCAAAGAAAACTGTGTGAATAAAGGAGGCATGCTATTCTGACAGGTAAAACAAAACATTATGAACAATTGGCCACTTTGGGAAATTTTTATACGAAGCAAAGCAGGGTTGAATCACAAACATGTCGGTAGTTTACATGCGGCAGACAAGGAAATGGCAATACAAAATGCAAGAGATGTGTATACCAGAAGAAATGAAGGTGTGAGCATTTGGGTTGTGGAATCAGCACATATTACAGCGTCTGACCCAGATGATTCTGATCCACTTTACGAACCAGCAAAGGATAAAGTGTACAGACATCCGACTTTTTATAACCTCCCAGATGAAGTAAAACATATGTGATATTTTGTGGTCTTCTTGGTATAAGACGAAAGTTTTTGGTCTTTGGCTGGGCAAGAGTGAGGACAGTTCCTTTTGGATGACAGTACTTGCCGATTTGCAAGTCAGGGGCGTTGAAGGACATGAAGACCGTTGCGAAAGACAGCACTGAGTCTGTTGGTTTTGGGTATGCATTTTTCTGTCCCGCTATAGCGTGTGACCGCTCCTCCAAACCGCCTGCGAATACTCCTAAATGTACGTTCGACTTTTTGAAGTAGGCATTTAATAAATACGAATGCACTTGTACGGGCATGGTTGATGGGCCACCATTTTAGTTAGCAGGTTATCGAATATTTCCCCTTTCATCTGGCTTCGGTTGAACCGATAGCAATATTGGTCGATATATGCTTGCAGGTTATCGACTGAATGGTGGATACCTCTAAGCCATGCCTTGAACATCATAATTGTTCTGTGCAATTCTGGGAAATTCTTACCTTTCTTCCCACTCTCGATTTGAATTAAGTAAGGATATTTTTCTTTCAAGGGGATGTAGCCCCTCCAGTTATCGGTTTTGATGGTAGCCTCAGGTGATATATGATCTTGGAAGAAGGGCTTCAATTGCTTGGATCCAGCATTGTCAATCTCTCTGGCATACATCCTGCTCACTCCTTTCCCTTTCTTCTCAATAGCCAGTACAACCTGCTTTTTTCGGTTATTTTGTCGTCCTACAACGCCTTCTTCCTGTTGCCCTACAACGGTCTCATCGACTTCTACTTTACCTATTAGCGGGTATTTCCCACTGCTAACCATTGCCTTCATTACCTTTTGTTGAAACAGCCAACAGGTTTTTTGCCGTAGCCCCAGTTTTCTGCTTAGCTCTGTTGATGCAATCCCTTGTTTATTGGTACTCATATAGTATACGATATAAAAAGCTTTTAACATTGGGAATTTTACTTTGTGGAAAAGAGTGCCACTTGTTGGGGTAGCTTGGTACCTACATTTTGTGCATTGACGGGTATGGAATAATTTCCCTCTGCAATACTTGGTGTTTTGGCACCTTTCACATTTAAATCCATCTGGCCATTTCATTTCGGCCAGGAAGTTTTGACAACTGTCGTTATCAGGAAATTTCTTCTGAAACTCAAAAAGAGTTAGGCTTTCATACTTTTTCTCCATAATCTGATTTTTATTCTAACTTTAATAATCCTACTAAATTACTGTAAATCAATCGTTTAATCAAGAAAATGAAACTGTTTTAATAGACTAATCTTTTATTTATTAAATGCCTACTTCAATCGACTTTATACCTAGTTCGATCTATTATTTTGTTGAATTTCTTCTCCCAATGGTTGAGGGGGAGATTCTTCCTAGCTTTTTTTAGCATATGATTCTGCAGATTTCTCTTTGCCAAGAGGTCGGCATTTTTCCTTGACTGATAGCTTTTAGCTACTTTCACTGGAATGTTTTCAGGCAGGTCAGCACGTTGTAGCATCTCTTCTAAATTGCTGATCTCGTTCACATTAGCAACAGTGGTCACTACGCCTAGAGCCAATCCTTCTTCATCTGTGACATGGTGTTTTTTGTAGCCATATTTTAGTTTTCCTGCTTTTCTAATCCATGCCCCATCGGCATCAACACTGGTGGGAACGTGTTTCTCCACCTCTTTCGACTCTCACTCTTTGGCTAGTTTATGGGTTGGTTTTTTGTCTTCCTCTCTGTCTTCTGCAACCCGATAAGTAGGCTTCTTCTGACCTATTACTGTATAATTTACCAGACTAGTCTAAAAGAGCATTCATCTGACTGAAAAAGGACTTTTTTACCTTCCTTCTCTGAACATCACAAATGCTATCGACTAAGACTGGGGACGTGTTGTTCATGCATAGTGTTGGGACAGAAAAATTCCACAAATAAATCAGTTTGATAGTACTGATAATAAATAATCTTCTTGAAATAGGTATTTAATAAATACGAATGCACTTGTAAGGGCATGGTTGATGGTCCACCATTTTAGTTAGCAGGTTATCGAATATTTCTCCTTTCATCTGACTGCGGTTGAACCGATAGCACTATTGGTTGATCTATGCCTGAAGGTTATCGACTGAATGGTGGATACCTCTAAGCCATGCCTTGAACATCATAATTGTTCTGTGCAATTCTTACCTTTCTTCCCACTCTCTATTTGGATTAACTAGTCAGCCCTAAAGAATCAACATTAATTATGCTTATCTTCTTTCAGGGAGGTTTTTAGCACGATTATTGCTATATAGTCGTTCCTTAAAAACTCATTTTCCATAGAGTTTGTATTCTACTTTGATGGAAAGAGGTTAATTCAACTAGACGCCTCAGCTTTACTACCCATTTTGTATAGAGCCAAAGAGCATTTACTCTTAGTTTTTTCATCAACTTCTTGTAGTTAAACCCACAGGCTGCCATGATGCAGTTTATTTTATCTCCTGTTTTCCCTTTTAGGTAATTGCTAGCTACTCGATGATCTTGCTTCAAGTGTCCGATGATTGGCTCTATGGCTGCTCTACGTCTACAGTGCGTTCGTTTTCTCTGTTTTTCATAGGTATTGTCTCTTTTTAATGGTTTGGATGGTCGAATGATGGAGGTGTTTTCAACTGTGTTAGTCCCTTTGTACCCCCTATCTACTGTGGCGGTTTTCGGGTAGTTACCAGTCAGTAGTTGTGTTTGCTTCAATACAGCATCTAGTGTATGTCCATCATAAATATTCTCTTCAAAAGTCATCGCACCTACGATGATACCCGTGTTTTGTGTCAATACTTCTGATGCCTTACAGCCATATTCATATTTTTTATGTGCCTTCCCTTTTGCGATGCAATACACATCAGGTTCATGTAAACTGTAAATTTTATGTTTACTGCACTTCTCTTGTGTAAGTACTCGTTTGAACAGTGCTAATGTTACTTCTTTTTGCTGATGAGGTAATTTCCTGTCTAATTCTCTGACTAACCGACCAGCAATGGTTTTGAGTTTGCGCTTCGCTGCATTTGCTTTCTTTCTTCTTTTAGGGTGAGTCCCATTGTAGGTGTCTCTGACAAGGTTTTTGGTTGTCCTAACGTAACTGCGTCGTAGTTTAATCCCTTCTTGGTTGGCTATAGAAATACAGCTGTCAACAATTTTTTTATGAAGTTTTGCATCTGTGGGATAGGTGATGCTCTTTTCCTGGACAGTAGTATCTACACTTACATGCTTGTCCTTAGCATCCTTGCCGTGTAGCTCAATTGAATGTTTCAATATCTTCTCTACCCCTTCTTCTCCAATCCTCTTCCTGAAATGTACCAAATCTGTTGCCGCACAGGGTTGCCCCCATTGCAAAGAATCAAAGCCTCCAAAATATTGAAAATATGGATTCATTTCCCAGCGTTGTTCCACCAATACCTCATCTGATAAATTGTAAATAGATTTTAATATCAACAAGGAGACCATCAAACGAATAGAATGAGCTGGACGACCTACAGTTGAATAAAGCGAACCAAATGCTTCTTCAAAATATGACCATTCTATCTGGTGGCTCAACAAATAAAGCTCTTGCCTGGAATTGAGTTGTTCAGTTAAGGTAGGTGATAAAAAATTAAGTTGATTTCTATTCGACTTTTTTGACTGCATTTGACAAGGTTTTGACTGATATTATAACTATTCCTTGTCATTTTATACAGCAATAATCGTGCTAAAACCCTCCCTGAAAGGAGATAAGCATAATTAATGTTGATTCTTTAGGGGTGACTAATTAGAACTTAGTCCAAAAAATGGATATGAAACAGCAAAATAATGCAAATAAACTTGTGAAAAATACCTAGTAAGTCGGGTTGGGGTAGCAACAAACCTAAAAAAAGGAAGCTGGAGGCATGAAGGAGTGGCTTGGCAAGGCCTATCGTCTAAGAAAAAGTTTACTTACTGTCGCTTTTTTGAGCAGATTCAGTGTAAAAAAACAAAATTTAGTATAGGATTAGTGACTGATTAATGACTTTTGCATAAAATTTCGTTACGTACTTTCAGAGTTACGATTTATGACAAAAAGCAGTTTAGAAAATAAGTCTAAAGAAAAGGCACTTTTTACGATTCCCATGAGTAAGATGGCATTTACGAAAAAAATGTTGAAGCAGTTGGATGCCAGAGGGAGAAAAAAGTGTCAACTATTGCTCGTTGTACTGGGAGTGTTTGCAATAATGATGTTCGCTTTTTTTCTGCGCTATGAGGATTTCTCAACTTGGCAACAAGAGAAAGCCTTCTTTCAATACAAAGGCGAATATCAAATGGCCAATTTTGATAGTTATTATTCTTTGCAAGTAGCCAAAGATTTGCAAAATGGAGATTACGATGGTGTGGATGAAAAAAGGCGCGTTCCAGACGGAATGGCACGCCCCGCCCTTCCGCCCATGTTGCCCCTGCTTACAGTTGGGGTCCATAAGCTGACTGGTATCCAGGTTCCTTCAATCGCTATTTTTATGCCTGTTTGCTTGTCTTTACTGCTAGTCCCGCTGGTGTTTATGGTGGCTCGCGGATTGCACTTGAATAACGTGACGGCACTAACTGCCTCACTTTTTTCGGTCGTCTCTCTGACTTATGTCATCAGAACGCGTATTGGAGTGTTTGACACCGATAGTTTGAATGTCTTTTTCCCGCTCCTGAACAGCTATTTATTCTTGCGGTTTGCAGAGATTGAAACCAGTAAACGGTACACCTATTTGGCATTAGGCGGGGTAAATACATTTTTGTACTTCCTTTGGTGGCAGACGGCAGGCGGTGTAGTCATTTTGTCTGCTGTAGTGCCTTTGTCTGTGGCACTTGTGTTTTTCTACAAAATCGAAAAAGTGGTACTTAAGTACGGCGCATTGAGTGCGCTGATTCTGGTAAGCCTCTATTTTTTCAGTGACGAGATGTTATCGTCTTTCAAACTACTGTTTAATCAGACAAATGACGCTTATTTTCCCCCTGAAAATATGTCCGTCACAGAACTGGATCCAGTGAGTTTAAAGAAGTTTATCAAAGGCACTGTGGGCAACAAGTTCCTTTTTGGCATTTCACTATTCGGCTTAGGTCTTTTGGTATGGAAGCACACGTTAAAAGCACTATTTTTTACCATTCCTGTGCTGATAGCGATACTTCCTTTTTTTGCAGGTAACCGCTTTATGATATTTTCTGCTCCTGTTTTAGCACTAGGTGCAGGGTGTTCAGCTCAGCTCTTGTTTGACCTTAAGACCAAAATAAAACCTTCGATTGCTTACGTTGCAACGGCTTTTTTAGTGGCATTAGGTATTGGCAGTAATTATCGCGCTATCACTGACAAAGTGACGGAACCCGCTCCATCCCGCAATATACCCTTGTTGAATGCGCTTCAAAAAAATACGACTGAAAAGTCCAGTATTTGGACTAATTGGGAGTTGGGGTACCAAGTACACTATTACCTAGACAGAGGCACGTTTGCGGATGGTGAATTTAGCGACGGAGAACTATATTTCTATTTGTCATACCCACTAGCCACTGCTAAGCTGTCAGTAGCAGCTAATTTTATACGCTTCTATCACGAACACGGCATAGAGGGGATGCAGACGTTGTACGAATTGTTCCCGAGTGAGGCATATACTTTTAGCTTTTTAGAGAAGGTTTTATCCCTGACCCCTATGCAGGCAGCGCAGTGGCTGACGAAGAAAAGAAGCCTGCTCCCGAAAACAGAAAAATTCGCGACACCAAAGCAGTGGATTCTCTTTTTGTTCCCGAAACAAGCCAAGGACATCTATCTTCTTCTGCATTACAGAATGTCTCAAACAGCCTTTTGGTTTAAACAGGGCAACTCAGATTTGAAAACAGGAAAAACCAAGGGGTTACCACTTTTTTTAGCTTTTCGCAATCTGAAAGAGCAGAACGGGATTATACAAAATAATGAAATAGCCATAAGCCTGCAAAACGGAATAGGGAAGCATACCACTGGAGCAAAACATTTCCAACATATTTTGACTTACGACGGTGTCCAGCCTGAAACAAAGACTTACCCCAGACAGGCGATTGACAACGGCAAACGAGATGAACGCTTCGTCTTTCAATGGAATAAACAGGTGGGATTTGGCGCAGCCATGTCACAAGAAATGGCAAACACTACATTTGTGAAATTATATCTGCAACAGCAAAATTCGCCCTATTTTGAGCCTGTATCCTTGAATACGCCACATTATCAACTATGGAAAGTCAAAGGAAATGTTTACTAGCATAAGCCAAAAAATAGCGGTAGTGTTGCCTTGCTACAAGGTCTCTAGGCAGCTTGAGCGGGTACTCGTTGCCATGCCTCCGTTTGTAGATTTTGTGATTGTGGTGGATGATGCTTGCCCTGAAAAGTCGGGAAAGGTAGCGGAGAGGCTGGATAATGATAAAATTTTTGTGATCTATCATACCAAGAATCGGGGAGTGGGGGGAGCTGTAATTAGCGGATATAAAAAAGCTCTTGAATTAAAAAGCGATATTGTCGTGAAACTGGACGGAGACGGTCAGATGAACCCCGAAGATATAGAAATACTGATAAGCCCACTGACAAAGGACATGGCAGACTACGCAAAAGGCAATAGATTCCATGATTTTCACGCCCTGAAAAGCATGCCAAAGAGTAGACTTTTTGGGAATAGCTTCCTGTCCTTTGCCGTAAAAGTGGCGTCAGGCTATTGGAACACCATGGACCCAACCAACGGCTTTTGTGCCATTACTTCTGAGGCACTCAACAATCTTAATTTGAAAAACATTGATGAAAGGTACTTTTTTGAAACGGACATGCTCATCAACCTGAACATCAACGAATACGTGGTCCAAGATGTGCCTGTCTCAACCAAGTACAGCGACGAAACTAGTAATCTTAGCATTGGAAACACCACGGTCACTTTCCCACCCAAGATAATAAAAGGATTCGTCAAAAGAATATTTTATAAATACTATCTGTATAATTTTAATATGGCATCCATCTATTTGTTGTTGGCCATACCGCTACTTGTGTTCGGAGCTTGCTTTGGTGTGTATAAGTGGACTGTTGGGCTGATAGAAAACATCGAAAATAACTCCGGAACCATTATGTTGGTAGCCTTGCCTGTTATTTTAGGGGTGCAGTTCCTATTGCAAGCCATTAGTATTGATATCAATAATTTACCAAAAAGAAATGGTGACGGACAGATGTGAAGACCTAATCGTTCTGTAAGATCTCCTAAAAATAGAAGCGTTTAAAAAAGGAAGAACAGCAACAAATGGGTCTGTTCAGACCTATTGGCGATCAAAAATCCCCATGAGCGATCAAAAAAATCCCCATTCAAGAACCAACAGACTCCTCAGTGCTACCTTTTGCAATGACCTCATCTTATACTACTTCTGCTCATTCAGTGCCCAGTCATAGTCTTTATACTCTATCCTAGCCCTTTCTTCGAGTTTCACATCTGAATATTGACTGATAAAGCCTGCCAGAGATGTCTTTTTGGTAAAATCCCCTTTATACCAACTGAACAGCTTTGACAACCTTGCACTAGACGGACTTTTTATTTGGTTTTTTGAAGGAGTAGAAAGAAAGTCTTTTGTTGCCTTTGTTAGTTGAGCATCAAGTTGCCCAGGTAAGTATACAGTATTCTGAAGTTTGGGACACGAAATAGCGGCACAGACCAAGGCAAAATGAATCCTTGGCTCGTTAAATTTTTTCCGTATTATCCCATGTTCCATGTGATGCAAATCCATTTCATCTCCTCCAATCTTTATGAACTTTACTTTCCACGGAGTGTCGACAAGTGGAATTTTAATTGCGCCTCCAATGTCTTTGATGCTTTCAATCGGGTAGTGTCTCAAAATTAATTCAATTGTAAAGGCATTGTATGCGTTAATCCAATAAGCAAGTTTTTGATTTTCAGACCAGTTGTCTCTTGGTGCATATTTTCCCAGCATACTTAAATAGGATTTGAGTTTGGATCTTTCTTTAGAAAATCCTTTATAATCGACCAAGCCATGATTGTCTACGTACTTTTGAAGCAATTCGTCAAACGCTTTGTGAGAAACCCCACTTTGTGCCGACACATTAAAGACAAAAAGTAGCACGAGGAAAGAAACAATGATTCGATTCATATCTTTATTATTATTGTCAGACTGAAATTTATTTTAAAATGACCTAATCTGCAATTTTGGGTTCAACCTTCTTGGGTTGAACATCCAAACTCGCGCAAAAGGTACGCCGAATGACAATATTTTGGAATTAACAAACATCAATAAGGAACTGCTTCTACTGCTCGCAGGCTTTTTTATTGTCGCCGTTTCTGCAAATCAGATCGCAAAAACTTTTCAGCGTATAAAATTACCGCTTATAACTGGTCTTATTTTTACAGGCATTGTAGCTGGACCTTATGTCATAGGGCTTATACCTCTCAGTGCAAAGTCTAGCCTCAATTTTATCAATGAAACAGCTCTTGCATTCATAGCCTTTGCAGCTGGAGCTGAACTCTATTTACGTGAGCTAAGAAGTCGTTTTAATTCTATTAAATGGAATACATTCGGTCAACTCATCGTAACATTTGTGCTGGGTACTATGGCTGTGTTCTTCCTAGCCGATTAT
Source organism: Ekhidna sp. (assembly GCA_965261215.1). Classification (GTDB taxonomy): domain Bacteria; phylum Bacteroidota; class Bacteroidia; order Cytophagales; family Cyclobacteriaceae; genus Ekhidna. Next base: position 2,741,477 of record CBDHDT010000193.1, on the reverse strand, counting down.
ATACCATACATGGTTGATCTTCCTAGGGCTGGTAAAATATCAGTAGCTATGATTACCGCAGTCATTTTCGTGGCGCGATCCCCTGCGTCTGCTATCGCTGTTATCAATGAGTTAAGGGCAAAAGGACCTTTCGTTCAAACAGTAATGGGAGTGACTGTGGTAAAAGATTTTCTGGTAATTGTTCTTTTCTCCATATGTCTCTCACTCTCCCAAGTTTTAATTTCAGGTCAGGTGTTTAACTTCACAGAGATTCTGATTTTACTGCTTGAACTTGGCTTTTCGTTCGTTTTAGGGTTTTACGTATATGGTCTCCTCCTTAAGCATGTGCTTAATCTAAGAATCAGGAGGTCGGTCAAGACTTCTCTTGTCTTGATCACTGGCTATTCTGCATACCTTCTCTCTTCCCAAGTAAGTATCGTAACTGAAGCTCAGTTTCATCATAAATTTTTTCTGGAGCCACTGCTTATGTGCATCTTGGCAAGTTTTTATGTAACTAATTATTCAAAATCAAGACCTGAGTTTTTAAAGATATTAGAGGACATCAGCATTCCAGTTTATATCTCCTTTTTTACTTTGACAGGAGCAACGCTATCCGTAAATGTAATCTCGGAAGTTATCGGTGTCGCCATGATTTTATTCTTGATTAGAATAGTTACAATGATCATAGGTGGATATACTGGCGGACTACTGGCAAAAGATTCTATGAAATATAACCATCTAGGATGGATGCCGTACATTACCCAAGCTGGAGTGGCACTTGGTCTAGCCACTGTAATTTCCAATGAGTTTCCAGACTGGGGACCCCAATTTTCAACCGTTATTATAGCCTTAATTGTAATTAATCAATTTATTGGTCCCTCACTTTTTAAGTGGGCAATTTACCAGGTGGGTGAAGATCGTAGTAAGGCTCCTACTCCTGAATTTGATGGAGTAAGAGACGCTACCATCATTGGTTTTGAAAGTCAGTCGATAGCCTTGGCACTACAATTACAGGAAAATGGTTGGGATGTTCAGTTGGTCACAAAGAAAGCTATTGGTAGCGTAGAGGAACCGAAAGGAGTTAAAATTGTGTACATCAAAAATCTCTCATTTGAAGAGTTAAAAAAGATCAAGGCAGAAAAGTCCGAAGCTATTGTGACCATGCTTTCTGATGAAGAAAATCTGAAAATAAGCGAAATCGCCTATCACAAATTTGGGACCAAGGATATCATTGTGAGATTGAATCAAAGGCACAATTCTAAAAAATTGTTGGCACTTGGGGCAAAAATTGTTGACCCTGCTACTGCTATTGTAAGCTTACTTGACCATTTCGTCAGGTCACCTCAAGCCACCTCTCTTCTTTTGGGAATGGAAAAAGGTCAGGACACAAGAGATATTGAACTGCTCAATCCCGACCTGCACGGAATTACACTCCGAGATTTGAGACTGCCTGCAGATGTTATCGTCCTGTCTGTTGTTCGCGGAGGTCAAACGATCATAACCCATGGTTACACTAGGCTTAGAATCAAGGATACTATCACTGTAGTCGGATCTATTAAAAGCCTGAATCAGGTTCAGTTGAAATTTGACAAATAGTAAAAACCTCCAAGACCTAGAAAGTCAAAAGCAATCCTAAATATATCTTTGCAGTCTATGAGCAATTCACTTGATGGAGGAACCCTGAAAAACATTGTTTCTCATTGCAAAGAATATGGATTTATTTATCCTTCCAGCGATATCTACGATGGACTGGGGGCTACGTATGATTATGGTCCCAATGGAGCAGAGTTAAAGAAAAACATTAGGGAATACTGGTGGCAGGCAATGGTAAGAATGAACGAAAATATTGTAGGTATAGATGCCGCCATATTTATGCACCCAACTACTTGGCAGGCTTCAGGACATGTAAATGCATTTAATGATCCACTGATTGATAATAAGGATTCCAAGAAAAGATATCGAGCGGATGAACTGATAGAGACTTATATAGCCAAGGTAGAGGAGAAAATTTCCAAGGCAGTGACCAAAGCCTCAAAAAGATTCGGTGACGCTTTTGATGAAGAGCAATTCGTCTCTACTAATCCTAGAGTTGTAGGTTATAAAGAAAGAATAAAGGAGATAGAAGATAGAATGGGTTCAGCACTGGGGTCTGGCGACCTTGAAGATATGAAAAATCTGATAGAGGAGTTGGAAATAGCTGATCCAGTGGGTGGTTCAAAAAACTGGACAGATGTCAGACAGTTTAATCTGATGTTTTCGACTGAGCTAGGGTCACTGGCAGGTGAATCGGAAAAGATATATTTGAGACCTGAGACCGCACAGGGGATTTTTGTTAATTATCTAAATGTCCAAAAAACATCACGAATGAAGCCTCCATTCGGAATTGCCCAGATTGGGAAAGCGTTTAGGAATGAAATCATTGCTCGTCAGTTCATTTTCCGGATGCGGGAATTTGAGCAAATGGAAATGCAATTCTTTGTGCAGCCTGGAACCGAAATGGAATGGTACCAGTACTGGAAAGAAAAACGCATTGGGTGGCACAAAGCTTTGGGACTTGGAGAAGAAAACTACCGTTTCCATGACCACCATAACCTTGCACACTACGCAAATGCAGCTTCTGACATTGAGTTTGATTTTCCAATGGGATTCAAAGAATTAGAAGGCATTCACTCAAGGACTGATTTTGATTTGAAAGCGCACGAGAAGTATTCCGGAAAAAAACTTCAGTTTTTTGATCAAAACACAAATGAAAGCTATGTCCCTTATGTAGTAGAAACTTCAATTGGATTAGACAGGATGTTTCTGGCAGTAATGTCTGTCGCCTATCAAGAGGAAAAGCTAAAAGATGGGAGTATACGAACGGTCCTCAGAATTCCTCCTGCTCTAGCTCCAAATAAAGTCGCCGTTTTACCATTGATAAATAAAGACGGGTTACCTGAAAAAGCAAAAGAAATTATTCGAAAAATTCGTTACGACTTCACATTTCAATACGACGTAAAAGATGCTATTGGGAGAAGGTATAGGCGACAAGATGCTATCGGAACTCCATACTGTATTACAATTGATCACCAAACATTGGAAGACAATACAGTGACAATACGTGAGCGAGACAGCATGAATCAGGAGCGTATTTCCATTGAAATGTTAATTGACCGACTTCATGAAAAAGTGGATTTGAAAAACCTACTCAAATCAGCATAGGTTGGCGATGCTTCCGATTATTATTAATAGTTTAATACCAAATTGGTACAATGAATGAGTTCGTGTTTTACATCAATCACCTTTTCAGTTATGTGTATTTCATCCCTCTTTCTTGACCCATTCAACTTTGCAGTATTTGCACTTCTCTTGTTTTTGCAGTGATTCGTATGGAAGTTCTCCGAGAAATCCATTACACCTTGGGCAAAGGTAGGAGACCATAAACTCGTTTCGCAAGGCTTGCAACTTTTCATGAGATGTAATACGCACGGTCAGGGCAATTCCTATGGCGTTGCCTACAAATGGCACTAAAGCTGAAGTAGCCCTGATCCACGTCTTTTTTGTGTTGTCTTGATTGAGGGCGTGATTTTTTGAAAGTTGATAGTTTTCCCATACCTCTTTAAGGAGCTTAAATTTTTCTGTATGATCTAATTCCTTTATTTCCTCAACTTGTAGATTCGGTGATGGATATAGCTTTTCTACTTGTAGCAAAAAATTGCCCAGCTCAATTTTATCTTCTTTGCTAATAATCTTTCGCCTTATCCTACGATCATTTACCTTCGTTCCATTGGTAGAATCGCAATCAATGAGCAAGAAACTGTTTTCTGAAATACGCTCAATGGTACAATGCCTACCACTGGCAGTCGCATGCTTTACTTGCACCTTATTTTCTGGTGAACGACCGATGGTGATTTGTTCCTTTAGTTTTTCCACGCTTAGTCTATTTCAAGAGTTGGCATGTTACCGGCAAACTGACCGAATATGATGGACACTTGCTTTTTATTGGATTGCGCTATGACTTTTGTTCAAACGTAGCTATAAAGTTCATCTATCACAATTTCATCGTCAAAATTTAAATCTGCATCTCCTTTCAGTCCTTTGAGTAGATGATCGGCAAATCGCTTCTTTTTTGCTCGCATTTCGCTAAAAAATAGAACCGTAGTTATGACTATGCTTATATCTTTAACGAAATTCGAGCAAAAAAGAAACAATTTATATGTCATATTTTGTGATCAATTTGGTATATGCATATACGAAATGCTCTTTTCATTAAGCCCAACGGCTATGCCTCTTACTAGTTCTATCATGTGTCTTTTGCCAATGGATTTTTAGGGATTTATTGTGACCTCAGCAGACTTATGACATTTGAGTACTTGCTGGGGCGATAGTTGAGTTTGAGGTTAGGGGTTGAACTTTGAAAAACCACTCTGATATCGGATTATTCCAAATCCCTAACGTAATTTCCATTTTTGTCAATAACATACTTTTTTCCATCTTTTTCAACCCTTGCCAACCTCCCTGAAAAAGGATGCGCATCGTCATAAATAAGCGGGATTTTGGCGTTTCCAGACGTATCTAGAAAGCCCCATTTTCCGTCTTTTTTAACCTTTGCCAATCTCCCTGAAAAACTATCCGCATCGTCATAAATAAGCGGGATTTTAGTATTTCCAAACTTGTCTACAAAGCCGTATTTTCCATCTTTTTTAACCTTTGCCAATCCGCCTGAAGAACAATGCGCATCGTCATAAATAAGCGGGATTTTAGTGTTTCCAGACGTGTCTATAAAGCCCCATTTTTCGTCTTTTTTAACCTTTGCCAATCCCTCTGAAAAAGGATGTGCATCGTCATAAATAATCGGGATTTTAGTGTTTCCAGACGTGTCTATAGAGCCAAATTTTCCGTCTTTTTCAACCAGTGCCAATCCTCCTGAAAAAGGATCCGCGGCATCATAAATAATCGGGATTTTAGTGTTTCCAGATGTGTCTATAAAGCCCCATTTTTCATCTTTTTCAACCCTTGCCAATCCCCCTGAAAAAGGATCCGCAACGTCATAAATAATCGGGATTTCAGTGTTTCCAGACGTGTCTATAAAGCCCCATTTTTCGTCTTTTTCAACCAGTGCCAATCCCCCTGAAAAAGGATCCGCAACGTCATAAATAATCGAAATTTTAGTGTTTCCAGACGTGTCTATAAAACCAAATTTTCCATCTTTTTTAACCTTTGCCAACCCCTCTGAAAAGTACCACGCATAGTCATAAATAGTCGGAATTTTAGTGTTTCCAGACGTGTCTATAAAGCCCCATTTTTCATCTTTTTCAACCAGTGCCAATCCCTCTGAAAAATCTGCCGCAGAGTCATAAATAATCGGAATTTTAGTGTTTCCAGACCTGTCTATAAAGCCATATTTTTCATCTTTTTCAACTATTGCCAACCCTTCTGAAAAATCTTCCACAGCGTCATAAATAAGTGGGATTTTAGTGTTTCCAGACTTGTCTATCAAGCCGTATTGTTCATCTTTTGCAACACTTGCCAACCCGTCGAAAAAGTGCCACGCATTGTCATACATAAGCGGGATTTTAGTGTTTCCAGACTTGTCTATAAAGCCCCATTGTCCATCTTTTTCAACCAATGCCAACCCTTCTGAAAACCAATCCGCATTGTCATACATAAGCGGAATTTTAGTGTTTCCAGACTTGTCTATAAAGCCCCATTGTCCATCTTTTTCAACACTTGCCAATCCCTCTGAAAAGCTATACACATCGTCATAAATAAGCGGGATTTTAGTGTTTCCAGACGTGTCTATAAAGCCCCATTGTCCATCTTTTTCAACCCTTGCCAATCCCTCTGAAAAACTACCCGTAGCGTCATAAATAATCGAGATTTTAGTGTTTCCAGACGTGCCTATAAAGCCGTATTTTCCATCTTTTTCAACACTTGCCAACCCCTCTGAAAAACTATCCGCAACGTCATAAATAAGCGGGATTTTAGTGTTTCCAGACGTGTCTATAAAGCCCCATTGTCCATCTTTTTCAACCCTTGCCAATCCCTCTGAAAAACTATCCGCAACGTCATAAATGAGCGAGATTTTAGTGTTTCCAGACGTGTCTATAAAGCCCCATTGTCCATCTTTTTTAACCTTTGCCAATCCCTCTGAAAAACTATCCGCAACGTCATAAATAAGCGGGATTTCAGTGCTTCCAGACGTGTCTATAAAGCCACATTTTCCATCTTTTTTAACCTTTGCCAACCCCTCTGAAAAACTATCCGAAGCGTCATAAATAAGCGGGATTTTAGTGTTTCCAGACGTGTCTATAAAGCCGTATTTTCCATCTTTTTTAACCTTTGCCAACTCCTCTGAAAAATCTGTCGCAACGTCATAAATAAGCGGGATTTTAGTGTTTCCAGACGTGTCTATAAAGCCGTATTTTCCATCTTTTTCAACACTTGCCAACCCCGCTGAAAAATCTGTCGCAGCGTCATACATAAGCGGGATTTTAGCGTTGCCAGACGTGTCTATAAAGCCCCATTTTCCATCTTTTTTAACCTTTGCCAACTCTTCTGAAAAATCTGTCACAGCGTCATAAATAAGTGGGATTTTAGTGTTTCCAGACGTGTCTATAAAGCCGTATTTTCCATCTTTTTCGACCCTTGCCAACCCCTCTGAAAAAGGATGCATAAGGTCATACATAAGCGGGATTTTAGTGTTGCCAGACGTGTCTATAAAGCCCCATTTCCCATCTTTTTCAACACTTGCCAACCCCGCTGAAAAGTACCACGCATCGTCATACATAAGCGGAATTTGGGTGTTGCCAGACGTGTCTATAAAGCCCCATTTTCCATCTTTTTCAACACTCGCCAATCCCTCTGAAAAAGGATGCGCATCGTCATACATAAGCGGGATTTTAGTGTTTCCAGACGTGTCTACAAAGCCCCATTTCCCGTCTTTTTCAACACTTGCCAACTCCTCTGAAAAATCTGCCACAGCGTCATAAATAAGCGGAATTTTGGTGTTTCCAGACGTGTCCATAAAGCCCCAGTTTTCATCTTTTTCAACCCTTACCAACTTCTCTGAAAAATTATCCACTTCATCATAAATAAGCGAGATTTTAGTGTTTCCAGAATCTACAATCGTTTCATCATCTTCAGATTCATGGTCTCCAATTATGGTTTCGTCACTTACGGTCACTCCTACATTCAACAAACCAGCCACTGAATTCGGTCTGTTTTCCTTATCCTTTTCGGTAGCCTTTTGGATGATCGTGTTCATCTGGTCGGAAATTGTCAACTTAGGCAACTCCTCTTGTGTGATGGTGGTCATCACCACAAATTCACTCTGCGTGATGATGTCATAGGGTATCTCGCCACTTAATAGGTGGTGCAGGGTGACACCGAGTGAGTAGATGTCTGTTTTATAATCGACGTATTTGGGGCTTTTAATCTGCTCTGGACTCATGTAGACCACACTGCCCATTTTGCTATCGGTATGGGTGCTGATCATGCTATCTTGTGCTTTGGCAATGCCAAAGTCCATGATTTTAATGTGTCCCTTCCTGGTCAAAAAGAAGTTGGATGGCTTGATGTCACGATGTACATACCCTTTGCTGTGGGCATAGTCCAGTGCATGGGCTATTTGTTTTAGCCAGTTCATGACTTTTTCCTCTGGCACTGCGCCGTGCTTATCTACATAACTTTTTAAGTCCATGCCATCTAGGTGTTCCATGACAATAGCGGAAAACTCGTGGTTGTCTTCCAGTGAAATCACCGAGCAGATATTTTCCTGCGCTAGGCTTGTCATCACTTTGGCTTCCTGCACAAACCGCGTTCGTATCTGCTCATCATGGAAGTATTTTTTGTGTAAAACTTTGATGGCTACTTTCTTTCCAATGCTATTTTCAGCAAGGTACACGGTGGACATGCCGCCACCGCCTAGCTTTTTTTGGATGGTGAAAGATTGTATAGTCTGGTTGATCATGAAAAAATATTTATGACCTGTTGTTTATTTTCTGGTGAACGACCGATGGTGATTTGTTCCTTTAGTTTTTTCACGCTTAGTCTATTTCAAGAACTGGCATGTTGCCAGCAAACTGACCGAATATGATGGGTACTTGCTTGTTATTGGATTGCGCCATGACTTTTGCTCGAACGTAGCTATAAAGTTCATCTATCACAATTTCATCGTCAAAATTCAAATCTGCATCTCCTTTCAGTCCTTTGAGTAGGTGATAGGCAAAAAAGCCATTTTGTAACCTACCCGATTCGATGGAGTTTTGATTCCATCTGCTGGAAAGCATCAAGGCAATACCTCCTTTGTCACGTTTTAGTTGCTGATAATAATCTTCAAGTCCAAACGGGGTGTTTGCCTGATTGGTTTCGATTTTGATGCTGCCAGCACGGCAGGCATCAGCAAAGACCAATTTTCGTTTAGCGGGGGACAAGCTAAACATTTCACGAACTTCCTTATGGTACAAAACCCCCGAACTTCCATCAAAATCATAGGGGAGAAAATAGCCTTTGTTGCCATGTCCCGAAAAGAAAAAGAGGAGCATGTCATTGGAGTATGAACGGTCAAAAACGTCCTTCAAGGCACTAAGTATTCGTGCTTTGGTGGCGTTCTTGTCCTTTAGGAGAACAATTGATGCGTTACTTTCCGGATATTTGTCCGATAGAAAGTCGTAAATATCCTGTGCATCGTCATCCGAATAGTTGAGGTCAGATACGGTAGCATCATATTGATAATCGGCAACACCCACTATTACCGCTCTTACTTTCTGGGCATAAACGGGTGTCAGTGCCGTCATGCAGCATGCCAGACACAGCCCGATGAGTAGGCTATTTCTTAAAAAAATCATGGACGATTTTCTTTACCTTAGCTGTTAAGCTAGTTGTTGTAGGCACGGGTTGAGCTTCAAATATGTCAGCACCTGATGCACTGGTTGCGTTGATAAGCCAGGCGGTGTAGTTGTCTTTGGAGTGTTGATTGCACATGAGGTCAACGGCTCTTGCTTTTTCTGGCAGGCTACTATTTTCTGCTACCATTTCAGATAACATAGCGTCAGTATATGATTCCAACATACCGTCTGAACAAAGGAGGAAAGTGTCCCCTTTTTGTACATCAACGATTTCCTGAACCGTTGCGTTCACTTTTTTGTCCAGATCACCTTGCAACGCCCTGGTAATGATGTTCTGTTTTGGATGATCTCTTGCTTGTTCCTCCGAAAGCAGTCCTCTTTCCAACATTTCGTTGACCCAACTATGGTCTTTGCTCTGCCAGATGATGGTCCCTTCCCGAAAATGGTAGATGCGGCTGTCCCCAATGTGGGCAGCCGTCATCCTGTCTGTACCCACGTGAAGCAATGCAAGTGTGGTGCCCATCCCTTTTGCCTCGGAGTGTTCTTGCAAAAAAGCATGAATGGCACCTTCCGATGCTTGCACTGCTTCTTGAATAAAATGCTCATCTATGGGCTTATTCGTGCGATCCTTGCAAAAATCGCTCATCGTTTTTACAACTAACTGGCTGGCTACTTCTCCTTTTTCTGCCCCTCCTACACCATCGCACACCAAATAAAGATCGCTTTTTTGCTCACCCTCCTTTGGGAAAAAACTGTCTTCCTGATTAGCCCGCTGGCCCTGCCCTTGTATGATGTGTGTCTGGAGAGAAATCATAAAATTTATAAGCGAGCTTTCACTTGTTCCTCAAAAAATCCCGAAAGCAGCGGGTGGCAGGTCTCGTTGATACCTTGCCTTAAAAAATGCCAGTTTCAGTACTTTCTCAGCACTATTCGGATTATTCCTAATACTTAACGTAATTTCCATTTTTGTCAATACGATACTCTTTTCCATCTTTGTAGACCCGTGCCACCCCCTCTGAAAAACTATACGCCCAGTTATAAATAAGCGGTATTTTAGTGTTTCCAGACTTGTCTATAAAGCCCCATTTTCCATCTTTTTTAACCTTTATCAACCCCTCTGAAAAACTATCCGTAGCGTCATAAATAAGCGGAATTTTAGTGTTTCCAGACGTGTCTATAAAGCCGTATTTTCCATCTTTTTTAACCAGTGCCAACCCCTCTGAAAAACTACCCGCCCAGTCATAAATAATCGGGATTTTAGTGTTTCCAGACTTGTCTATAAAGCCCCGTTTTCCATCTTTTTCAACACTTGCCAACCCCTCTGAAAAACTATCCGCATAGTCATAAATAAGCGGTATTTTAGTGTTTCCAGACGTGTCTATAAAGCCGTATTTTCCATCTTTTTTAACCAGTGCCAACCCCTCTGAAAAACTATCCGCATAGTCATAAATAAACGGAATTTTAGTGTTTCCAGACTTGTCTATAAAGCCCCGTTTTCCATCTTTTTCAACCAGTGCCACCCCCTCTGAAAAACTATCCGCATAGTCATAAATAAACGGTATTTTAGTGTTTCCAGACTTGTCTATAAAGCCCCCTTTTCCATCTTTGTAGACCATTACCAAGCCCTCTGAAAAACTCCACGCCCAGTCATAAATAAACGGGATTTTAGTGTTTCCAGACGTGTCTATAAAGCCGTATTTTCCATCTTTTTTAACCAGTGCCAACCCCTCTGAAAAACTATCCGCCCAGTCATAAATAAGCGGTATTTTAGTGTTTCCAGACTTGTCTATAAAGCCCCATTTTCCATCTTTTTTAACCCGTGCCAACCCCTCTGAAAAACTATCCGCAGCGTCATAAATAAGCGGAATTTTAGTGTTTCCAGACGTGTCTATAAAGCCGCATTTTCCATCTTTTTTAACGCGTGCCAACCCCGCTGAAAAACTATCCGCATTGTCATAAATAAGCGGAATTTTAGTGTTTCCAGACGTGTCTATAAAGCCGTATTTTCCATCTTTTTCGACCCGTGCCAACCCCTCTGAAAAACTCCACGCATCGTCATAAATAAACGGTATTTTAGTGTTTCCAGACTTGTCTATAAAGCCGTATTTTCCATCGTTTCTAACCCGTGCCAACCCCTCTGAAAAACTATCCGCATAGTCATAAATAATCGGGATTTTAGTGTTTCCAGACTTGTCTGTAAAGCCGCATTTTCCATCTTTGTAGACCACTACCAAGCCCTCTGAAAAACTATCTGTATTGTTATAAAAAATAAAACCTAGTATAGCGATTATAAAAAAAGTAGCGAATACAAGAACTTTTTTTGCTCTTTTTTTTGGTTTAATCTGCTGTGTAGGTCTAGCTAATTGATCCGTTTCTACGCTATTCTCTGTTTTCGAATCACTTTCTCCATCATTTTCAACTAAAGTGGCGTCTTGGTTTCCTTTGGCTTTTGTTTTAGTGCTTTCAATCACCGTTTCATCGTTAGTAGGCCTATACTCCTCAATGATGGTTTCGTCTTTTGAAGTTTGTCTTCGAATTTGCAGTAAGCCAGCTACTGAATTCGGTCTGTTTTCCTTGTCTTTCGCTGTTGCCTTTTGGATAAGGGCATTCATTTGATTAGAAACTCTCAGGTCAGGCAACTCCTCCTCGTGATTTTTGTCATCACCACAAATTCACTCTGCGTGGTGATGTCATAGGGTATGTTGCTACTTAATAGGTGGTGCAGGGTGACCCCCAGTGAGTAGATGTCTGTTTTATAATCGACATATTTGGGGCTTTTAATCTGCTCTGGACTCATGTAGACCACACTGCCCATTTTGCTATCGGTATGGGTGCTTATCATGCTATCTTGTGCTTTGGCAATGCCAAAGTCCATGATTTTAATGTGTCCCTTCCTGGTCAAAAAGAAGTTGGAAGGCTTGATGTCACGATGTACATACCCTTTGCTGTGGGCATAGTCCAGCGCATGGGCTACTTGCTTGAGCCAGTTCATGACTTTTTTCTCTGGCACTGCGCCATATTTGTCCACATAGCTTTTGAGGTCCATGCCATCCAGGTACTCCATGATAATGGCAGAAAACGCGTGGTTGTCTTCCAGTGAAATCACGGAACAAATGTTTTGATGCTCCAGGCTTGCCATCACTTTAGCTTCCTGCACAAACCGCTTGTGTATCTGCTCGTCATGGAAGTACTTTTTGTGTAAAACTTTGATGGCTACTTTCTTTCCAATGCTATTTTCAGCAAGGTACACGGTGGACATGCCACCACCGCCTAGCTTTTTTTGGATGGTGAAAAATTGTATAGTTTGGTTGATCATGAAAAAATATTTATGACCTGTTGTTTATTTTCTGGTAAACGACCGATGGTGATTTGTTCTATCACCATTTCATCGTCAAAAGTCAAATCTACATCTCCTTTCAGTCCTTTGAGTAGGTGATAGGCAAAAAAGCCATTTTGTAACCTACTCGATTCGATGGAGTTTTGATTCCATCTACTTAATAGTTCTATCGTGTGTCTTTTGCCAGTGGATTTACTGTGACCTCAAGAATTTTTTGAAGTTTTCCCGCATAGATGCGTTGGTTTATGATGTGAAGAATGGCTAATCTTTCATCCGAAGTTAGCAAATGGGTTGCTTTCACTTCAGAGTGGTTAATCGTTACGTAGTGCCAAGACAGAAATCACAAGAACAGTTGAAGATTCTATTACGAAGACCCCCATACTCACTTCTCTCCCCCCGACATCATAGGGAAATAATGCATAGGCTCCTACGACTCCTACTATTGTAAAAAAAACCGGATAAATTAAAAACCACCATCTGTTTACTGACCAAGGTAACTCCAAAGCCTTCTTATATCTTGTTGCTTTCAGAAGTAGTACCGTAAACACAAGTAAAAAAACTACAGGTAACCAAAATAAGATATAAGGTAAAGAATCCTTGAGAGAATGGTGAATACCTTTGGTCCAAATAATAATAATATAACCTAGTATTGGTGTAGTAATTATAATGTAAGCAATTCGTATAGTGGGACGTGCTACTCTCAGAAGTAGTACCGTAAACACAAGTAAAAAAACTACAGATAGCCAAAGTAAGATATCAGGGATATCATTGATAAAACGGACAATATCTTCGTTGCTACGAATACCACCAATATCATAGAGTATGTGAAAGACTTCAATTGATATAGGGCATCTCTAAAAACTAAAACAGCTGTGTTAGTATGTTTTTTGAGCTAAAAGAGTTAGACTTGGAAATGAAACAATTTAAACGTCACAGAGATTACGGTTTTTTTGATCAAGACATTCGTTTGTCCAAACTGAGCCAGTTGGGAGATCCCCTGCAACGATTAAACCGTGGAATTGATTTTGAAATTTTCCGTTCTTTACTGGAAAAGCACCTGATCAAAGAGTCACAAGGAAATGGAGGACGTCCCCCATATGATTATGTGTTAATGTTCAAGATATTGATTCTTCAGCGATATTATAACCTCTCTGATGATCAAGCAGAATATCAAATCAATGACAGGATGAGTTTTATGAGATTTCTCAACCTCACCATTGCAGATGACATACCAGATAGCAACACGATATGGTTGTTTAGTGAACGTCTGACCGACTTGAATTTAGTAAAATCCCTTTTCGAGCTATTTCAGAGTCAATTGGAAAAATTAGGGCTTATGGTCAATGAAGGCAAAATAATAGATGCCTCTTTTGTAGAAGCCCCACGCCAACGCAACAGCAGGGAGAACAACCAACAAATAAAAGAGGGTAAGGGAGAAAGTCTATGGACAGATGAACCCAATAAAAAGCGTCAAAAGGACATTGATGCACGTTGGACAAAGAAAAATAATCAGAATTATTATGGGTATAAAAATCACGCCAAGGTTGATGCAGGTAGCAAATTGATAGAACGCTATGAAATTACCGATGCAGCGGTACATGATTCACAGGCTCTTGATGCCCTGTTGGACAAAAAACAAGACAAAGAACAGGAATTGTATGCCGACAGTGCTTATGCAGACCAGCAAGAAATACTCGAAAAACATCAAGTTAAAGATCAAATACATGAGAAGGGCTACAAAAACAAGCCGTTGACCGATACACAAAAGGAAAGTAATACAAGAAAATCAAGAGTACGCGTAAGAGTGGAGCATGTTTTTGGTTTCATGGAAAACAGTATGGGAAGCATGTACTACAAAAAAGTAGGGAAATCAAGAGCCGATACGGTCATTGGTCTGATGAATCTAACTTATAATATGTTCAGAAAAATTCAATTGACCGCTTCATTATGAGGGAACATGCGTTCGATAGGCAATGGATAAATTCATAAGTAACTGATAATCAGGTGAATAAAAAATGAACTAAAAAAGAACAAAATAGGTCATCTTAAAAAAACAGGTCATAAAAATAAATCGGGAGAATATCCAGTTTTTAGAGATGCCCTATAGTGAAAACAATTGAAGATGCTATTGCGAATACACGAACCGCCTTTACTCTTTTTTTTAGCCCAATCTGCTGTGTAGGTCTATCTAACTGATCAGTTTCTATGCTATTCTCCTTTTTTGCATCATTGTCTCCATCATTTTCAACCAGAGTTGTGTCTTGGTTTCCTTTGGCTTTTGCTTTAGGGCTTTCAATCACCGTATCATCGTTGGTAGACCTATACTCCTCAATGATGGTTTCTTCTTTGAAAGTTTGTCTTTGAATTTGCAGTAAGCCAGCTACTGAATTCGGCCTGTTTTCCTTGTCTTTCGCAGTTGCTTTTTGGATAAGGGCATTCATTTGATTAGAAACTCTCAGGTCAGGCAACTCCTCTTGCGTGATTTTTGTCATCACCACAAATTCACTCTGCGTGGTGATGTCATAGGGTATGTTGCTACTTAATAGGTGGTGCAGGGTGACCCCCAGTGAGTAGATGTCTGTTTTATAATCGACATATTTGGGGCTTTGAATCTGCTCTGGACTCATGTAGACCACACTGCCCATTTTGCTATCGGTATGGGTGCTGATCATGCTATCTTGTGCTTTGGCAATGCCAAAGTCCATGATTTTAATGTGTCCCTTCTTGGTCAAAAAGAAGTTGGATGGCTTGATGTCACGATGTACATACCCTTTGCTGTGGGCATAGTCCAGTGCATGGGCTATTTGCTTGAGCCAGTTCATGACTTTTTTCTCTGGCACTGCGCCATATTTGTCCACATAGCTTTTGAGGTCCATGCCATCCAGGTACTCCATGATAATGGCGGAAAACTCGTGGTTGTCTTCCAGTGAAATCACGGAACAAATGTTTTGATGCTCCAGGCTTGCCATCACTTTGGCTTCCTGCACAAACCGCTTTTGTATCTGCTCGTCATGGAAGTACTTCTTGTGTAAAACTTTGATGGCTACTTTCTTTCCAATGCTATTTTCAGCAAGGTACACGGTGGACATGCCGCCACCGCCTAGCTTTTTTTGGATGGTGAAAGATTGTATAGTTTGGTTGATCATGAAAAAATATTTATGACCTGTTGTTTATTTTCTGGTAAACGACCGATGGTGATTTGTTCCATCACCATTTCATCGTCAAAATTCAAATCTACATCTCCTTTCAGTCCTTTGAGCAGGTGATAGGCAAAAAAGCCATTTTGTAACCTACCCGATTCGATGGAGTTTTGATTCCATCTACTTAATGGTTCTATCGTGTGTCTTTTGCCAGTGGATTTTTAGGGATTTATTGTGACCTCAGCAGGCTTAGGGTATTTGAGCACTGGCTGGGGCGATAGTTGAGTTTGAGGTTAGGGGTTGAACGGTAAAAAACCACCCTGATATCGGATTAGTACAAATCCCTAACGTAATTTCCATTTTTGTCAGAAAAATACACTTTTCCATCTTTTTCAACCGCTACCAACCCCTCTGAAAAACTACCCGCCCAGTCATAAATAAACGGGATTTTAGTGTTTCCAGACTTGTCTATAAAACCCCATTTGCCATCTTTAAATCCCCATTTTCTATCTTTTTCAACACTTGCCAACCCCTCTGAAAAACTAGCCGCATCGTCATAAATAAACGGAATTTTAGTGTTTCCAGACTTGTCTATAAAGCCCCATTTCCCATCTTTTTTAACACGTGCCAATCCCTCTGAAAAAGGATACGCATCGTCATAAATAAGCGGTATTTTAGTGTTTCCAGACTTGTCTATAAAGCCGTATTTCCCATCTTTTTTAACACGTGCCAACTCCTCTGAGAAACTAGCCACATGGCGATAAATAAGCGGAATTTTAGTGTTTCCAGACGTGTCTATAAAGCCCCATTTTCTATCTTTTTTAACCAGTGCCAACCCCTCTGAAAAACTAGCCACATAGTCATAAATAAGCGGAATTTTAGTGTTTCCAGACGTGTCTATAAAGCCCCATTTTCTATCTTTTTCAACACTTGCCAACCCCGCTGAAAAGCTATACACATCGTCATAAATAAGCGGGATTTTAGTGTTTCCAGACGTGTCTATAAAGCCCCATTTTCTATCTTTTTCAACCAGTGCCAACCCCTCTGAAAAACTATACGCCCAGTCATAAATAAGCGGGATTTTGGTGTTTCCAGACGTGTCTATAAAGCCGTATTTTCTATCTTTTTTAACCAGTGCCAACCCCTCTGAAAAACTCCACGCATCGTCATAAATAAGCGGGATTTTAGTGTTTCCAGACGTGTCTATAAAGCCCCATTTTCCATCTTTTTTAACGCGTGCCAACCCCTCTAAAAAAGGATACGCCTCGTCATAAATAAACGGAATTTTAGTGTTTCCAGACGTGTCTATAAAGCCGTATTTTCCATCTTTTTTAACACTTGCCAACCCCTCTGAAAAACTATCTGTTTCTCCATCATTTTCAACCAGAGTTGCGTCTTGGTTTTCTTTGGCTTTTGCTTTAGTGTTTTCAATTACCGTATTATCGTTGGTAGGCCTATACTCCTCAATCATGGTTTCTTCTTTGAAAGTTTGTCTTTGAATTTGCAGTAATCCAGCTACTGCATTCGGTCTGTTTTCCTTTTCTTTCGCTGTTGCCTTTTGGATGATCGTGTTCATCTGGTCGGAAATTGTCAACTTAGGCAACTCCTCTTGCGTGATTTTTGTCCTCACCACAAATTCACTCTGCGTGGTGATGTCATAGGGTATCTCGCTACTTAATAGGTGGTGCAGGGTGACACCGAGTGAGTAGATGTCTGTTTTATAATCGACATATTTGGGGCTTTTAATCTGCTCTGGACTCATGTAGACCACACTGCCCATTTTGCTATCGGTGTGGGTGCTGATCATGGTATCTTGCGCTTTGGCAATACCAAAGTCCATGATTTTAATGTGTCCCTTCCTGGTCAAAAAGAAATTGGAAGGCTTGATGTCACGATGTACATACCCTTTGCTGTGGGCATAGTCCAGTGCATGGGCTATTTGCTTGAGCCAGTTCATGACTTTTTTCTCTGGCACTGCGCCATATTTTTCCACATAGCTTTTGAGGTCCATGCCATCCAGGTACTCCATGATAATGGCGGAAAACGCGTGGTTGTCTTCCAGTGAAATCACGGAACAAATGTTTTGATGTTCCAGGCTTGCCATCACTTTAGCTTCCTGCACAAACCGCTTTTGTATTTGCTCGTCATGGAAGTACTTCTTGTGTAAAACTTTGATGGCTACTTTCTTTCCAATGCTATTCTCAGCAAGGTACACGGTGGACATGCCGCCACCGCCTAGCTTTTTTTGGATGGTGAAAGATTGTATAGTTTGGTTAATCATGCGATCATCGTTTCGGAGTAATTGGTTTGTTTCACCACTGTTTGTGCTTCACTTTTAGAAGCTACCACTTGATTGGTTTTCAACACAAATTTGGTTCTTCCCACCTGGATGGTTTCCCCGTCTTCGACGTATTCTTCGTCACCGGGCTTGAGACGATAGGTTTTTCCATTGAGAAAAGTGCCATTGGAGCTGTTATGGTCAGAAATAATACATTTTATGCTACCATTGGTCTCAAAAAGCTCCACTGTGCAATGAATGCCCCTGCTTACATAGGGATCATCTTCTTTCGATAGCTGGATGTTTGGAACGGGATAATTCGAGTCATCGGCTTTTCTACCAATCGTGTTTTTACCCACTTTGAGCATGTAGGTCTCGGCAAACTGGTTTTCTGTATGCTTCACCAGCCATGCTTGATCTTTGACCTCTTTTTCTTCTTTAGGTAAATTAATCCTGCTTGCGCTTTTGCATTTGGGGCATTTAACCAGCGGATTTTCCTGATTGACCCTGGCAAGATCCACCTGTAGTACTTTGCCACAGTCGGGATTACCACATTTAATATGTGTTACGTTACCAGCCACGCCCAAAAGTAATCAGACCATATCACTTACATCGGCATTGTTATCATAATCACTTTCTAAGCCTTCATTTGAGACGATATGGGGTTCTTCCGTTGGTATTGTTCCAGCGTCGTCCACCTTTCCGTCATGGTCAGTATCTCTGAGATAGCTGTCTACCTCGCCGTCGTTATTTGTGTCCGCCAAAATTAGGTCAGGCTTCCCGTCATTGTTGGTGTCGCTAACAATTGCATCGTGTACGCCATCTTCGTTTGTATCTACGATAATGCTTTCATTAATGCCGTCTTCATTTAGGTCTATTTCGACTGGTTCTGCCCCAAAAGCGTCTGCTTCAAGGCTTGTCGTGATGATTTCAGCTTCCCCACCTAAACCAGAGGACCCTTCCATTGATTCTACTTCGTAAACGGATGCCAGGTATTCGTTTTCTTGTTCGGCCTGGTTCACAGATGCCCAGTAGTCATCTTTTTCCTCACTGTCCATTCCGTCCCACTCTTCTTTGTAATAGGTGCCATAAACGTTTCCATTCCAAGCAAACACACCACCAGCACCTACTTCTTCTCTGGCTGATCCGAACGCCTCGCTAAAACTCATTTCGTCATAAGTATTTTCTGACACGGGGGCAGTAGTGGTTGCTTCAGTAACTACATTTGCTGTTTTTTCCATCACTACCGCATCGTAGATACCATTAGCATCCGCATCTTGGAGTGTGACCGTGCCATTTTCTGTTTCGAATTGTAGTGTTTCCAGCTCGCTGGTTTCCTCTCCATTTTCAGTCATACCCCAAGCCAGCCCTGCATTCATCATGTTGGAGACTACTCCGCCAACGATACCACCAGTTACAGCTACTCCAGCAGTTTTAAGGTTTGATTTTTTTTGATCGCTCATATTTTTCTTGATTTATTTACAGCCTTACTAGTTATCAGACTACCCAAAGTTAGACCTTTTATTTGTATCTGCTACTAGCATGGAGCTGTTAAGTTGCGGAAAAGTTTTGGGAGGGTAAGCGCGGGGGTACTTTTCCACCGTTCACAGCCTGCACGTAGTAGCCCATCGGGGACCCCCCAGCGAACTATGAGGATGGCATTAATCGCCCTCAGTGACTACTCATCTGATTAGCGCCAAATTGATCACAATATGTCACATATAAATTATTTCTTTTTTGCTCACATTTCGTTAAGAAATAGAACCGCAGCTATGGCTATGCTTATATGTTTAATTGCCTAATTCAAACACAAAATAATCTCAATTTGGTTGTGTAATATTTTGTGATCGCGTTGGTATAACGCGCCAGCAACACGTTAGGGATATTTAGAAAAAAGCAATGGCAAGCTACAGGTTCCCGTACTAATGCTTCCAACTCAGTAAACAGCAACAAAAAGTGAGGAAGACCAACACAAAATAGGCTGTTCAGACCTATTGGAGATCAAAAATCTAAATGAGAGATCAAAAAATCTCACCATTCAACAAGCAACAACTCAGTGCTGCCTTTTTGCTACGGTCTCGAACCAGTCCGGACAGTATTATCAATTCTGATGGTTGGAGAGGGTATAATGACCTAGTAGATTTTGGTTAAAAAAAGCATTACAGCGTGCATCATGGTACGCATGAATTTGCCAGAGGAAGCTTCCCGTATTAACGAGATAGAATCCTTTTGGAGATATGCTAAAACAAGACGCTCAAAGTTCAGAGACATGAACAAGAATATGCCTGAATTACATCTTAAAGACTGTGAGTTTAGGCTCAATAATAGAGGGCAGAATTTGCACAAAATTTTGTCGCGAATATGCAAAAAAATCGCTTGACTGGTTAAGACTCTAGAAATTTAATTGCTCAAAGCTGGTGACGTAGGTTCAACCATCAAGTGCAAAAACTAAGCGGTATTTAGATAAAAGATTTCTTTAGGAGTTTTAAAGTTAAGTTTTTCTCTTGGTCGTCGGTTAATTTTGTGTTGAATTTGTGTAATCTGTTTGTCATTTAGTGTATCAAAAGCTGTTTTTTTGGGTATATACTGTCTTATGAGTTTGTTGGTGTATTCATTGAGTCCTCTTTGCCAGGAGCAATACGGATGGGCAAAGTAGAATTTAGTATCTAGGGTTTTAGCTATGTTTTGATGGTCGGCGAATTCTGTTCCATTATCAGAAGTGATCGACAGGATATGTTTTTTATAGGGCATCAGCCTATTGATAAGTTCCTTACTTAGTCCCTTGGCTTGCTTTCCCTTAGGTAGCTTTTTTATAATGAGCATTCCTGTAGTTCTTTCCACGATGGTCAGAATGGCTCCCTTTTGTTGTCTGCCTATAATGGTATCCACTTCCCAGTCCCCAAAGCGTTCTTTATTATTGATGCATTCAGGTCTTTGATCGATTGATACCCTGTTTTTAATAGTTACAGGCTTACCTACAGGTCTTTTTCTATGTTTGAGTTGATGGCGTAACTGTTTGTAATACTGTCCACCAGTAGCTTTATCGTCCCTGATATATTGATAGATACGTTCATGTGAAACCATGGGAATCTGCTTGATTTTACAATACCCTACAAGCTGCTTAGGTGACCACTGTTCTTGCAGAAGGTATTCTTTGATGAGCTGTCTTTTGTGGGTGTCAAAAGACCGAGGCTTGCACTAACGTTGCTTACGCTTTGTGGAAGACAAATGTGCTTTAGATCCATGATAGATCCCTGTAGGGGAACTGTTGCGCTTGCATTCTCTGTAAATGGTGGAAACCGGCACAGCAAGGGCTTCTGCAATGAAACTTTTACTTTTACCCGATTTTAAGTAGGCTTCAATTTGATGTCTTTGATGGGCTTTGAGTTGATAATATGTTTGGCTCATATGGCAAAGTGTTTAGACCTTTAACTATGTGGAAATAGCTCCACATATTTATCCTACATCTTTGCACTTACTAATTGAACTTACATGATGCTTAAATTACGTGAGATGGTCCGATTGGAGAGATAGAAGACACAAAAGAACCAACATTCAGTGAAAAGCGGGAAAGATTTGTGATTCGTCTGGGGCTCGAACCCAGGACCCTCTCCTTAAAAGGGAGATGCTCTACCAGCTGAGCTAACGAATCGTACTTTTGTAGCAAAAAGAAGTGTAATTTAAGGAGTATTTTATAAATTGCGGGGCAAAATTAAAACCTTCTTTTAAATAATTACATGTTCCTGAGATTAATCCTTCTTTTAATTTTTTCGACATCAATTTTTTTGGCATTTCCCAATGAAAAAATGCTCCTAGAAGGAGATTCTCTGTTTGCCAATCAGAAATATACAGAAGCCTTTCAGGCTTATAAAGAGCTTTTTTCGGGAGGTGAATACAGTGCGTCCATGCTTTTGAAAATGGCCTTTATCCGGGATGGTCTTGGCAACTATTCTGACGCACTCTATTATTTGGATTTATATTACAAAAAATCTGCGGATAGATCTGTGGTTGGAAAGATTGAAGCCTTAAGCAAGGAGGAAAACCTAGTGGGCTACACTTACGATGATCTCCATTTTTTCAAAGTCACTATCATAAAGTATAAAAATCAAATACGATTGATAATCATGTCAACTGTAATTCTCTTAACTGTTTATATTTTCAGGAAGAAGAAACAACAGGAAAAACCGCTAGTTGCATTGATCTTTCAAACTGTTTTGTTTGCGTGTCTTTTTCTGATCTCAAATGATCTCTTTACAGTGAATCAGGGCATTATCAGAGAGGACAACACACTTTTACGATCAGGTCCATCAGCTGGGGCAGAGCCAATTGAGGTAATAAATAAGGGACACAAAGTGGATATTGTAGAGCGCACTCCCGTTTGGACGAAGATTGATTGGCAAGGTGAAGATGTCTTTGTAAGAAATGGACGAATTAAGGCTATTTAAGAGGCGAATCAGCTTCTTTTTTCATCATTTTGTAGATTACCTTATCCAATTGTGCAGGAATAATTTTGTTTAAAAAGACAGCCATCTTCCCTTCAAAAGTCAATACCAAATCTCTCTTTTTTTTCTGATGTGCTTTGAAAGTTCTTTCTGCCACTTCTGCTGAAGACATCATTTTCTTTTCATCTCTCGGAGATTCTCCCTGTGACCTTCCATCGGCGGTCAAAGCCACATCTCTAATGTTGGAACTGGTGAATCCAGGGCATACTACTAGGACATGCACATTTCTGGTCATTATTTCGGTTCGCAATGCCTCAAAAAAACCTTGCATAGCAAATTTAGAAGAAGAATATGCTGTCCTTGCAGGAGTAGACCTCCAACCATTGATAGATGAAATTCCGATGATGGAGCCATTGGATTCTAATAAGTGAGGCAAAGCAAATTTCACTGCATAGATGATCCCGTAAAAATTGATGTCCATCAACTGTCGAAATACCTTCAGATCAAGATCTTCAAAAAGTGCCCGCATAGAAATACCTGCATTGCATATCAATACATCAATTCTTCCAAACTTATTGATCGTTTTGGTGATCAATTGATTATTTTCAACTTCTGAAGACGAATCCAACGATAGCGCAAGGTACTCATGATCCCCTTGCTTTAAATCGTCTTCAGTACCCTTCATTCTCGTAGCATTTCTACCAGTAAATACTACAGAATACCCCTCTTGTGCATATTTTAGGACTAAGGACTTTCCAATTCCTGATGAACCTCCTGTAATAATTGCTACTTTTTTCATATTGACTTAGCATAAAAGAACTAGGGTCATGACAACTTAATCCTGTTTAAAACTGTGCTAAAGTATTGTTATGACAGTAAAAAAACAAGCACGTCATCCGTTCCCGCATTTCAGAAAAGAAATTTAGAGACATAGTTCGTTATTTTTCACTTGATTTGAATGCAGATAGAAGATTGTTTGTTATCAGCACCAGTGTGTTGGTATAGTTCTTCTAAAAACAGATTTTAAATGATGTCCCGATGAATAACATGCTAAGCAACTTATAACTGCTTAACTAGTTAAGACCCTAATTCAGTTTACTTATATCATACTTGGTAATGAAATTGGCATTAGATTCGCTTTTTTAACCATTAAACTATCAATTTTTATGAAAAAGGTGATTTTTACTGCCAAAAAGGCAGTCAGTTGTGTAATTAGCGTTAACCCCCCCCCCCCCCCCCTCATGCCACTTTGGCAGTCTCAGACACATTAATGTCTTTGCCTGTACCCTCTTCCTTTTAGTAATACCCGTCGTTACGCAGGCGCAGACTACCTATCCCTTTGTCAGTGCCAGCAAATCCATTACCACCATCCCAAGCACGCGTACAGGCGACAGTCACAGTGCGGGTTTTGATGACGAAGGCACCAGTACCAATGGACCTGTTTTTGCAATCAAGGGAGGGCTTAACTTATCTGGCGCAAAGGCTGGAGGATCCGCCAGTGTCGCAGGACTTGATGTAGGTATTGATTTAGACTATAAAATTAAACCTTCTTTTTATGTCGGAGGATCAGTTGAATTTGAACTCGGAGACCCTAGTAGCAAAATACAAGTAGAATTGTTGTATCTCAATAATGGAGGTATCCTCAATCTACCCGCTCTCTTGGGTGAAGATGAAGAAAAAATAACCCTGAGATTTAGTGAATTGCTAATACCGGTGATCGGAAAACACAGAATAGCAGATAATTTTTATCTTTACGGAGGATCTTATGTAGGTGTTGTACTTAGAGTGGAAGAGAAATATGATGGTGACGCATATGACGCTTCTGAAGAGTATTCCAACTTTAATATTGGCTTAACAGCAGGCTTGGAGTATAATTTAGACAGTGGATTATTTTTTGAAGCTCGCTACAATTTTGACTTAACGAATTCAGCATCTGTAGTAGAAGAAGAAGATTATCCTTTTCCTCCTAGTGAAGATTACGAAATTAAAAACAGGTTTGCACTCCTAGGCTTAGGCTATAAATTCTAATACAGAAGGAATGGTTGCTGAATTCATTTGAGTGACTTTATGCAACGGTCACAGCGATAATATGTTGCTATTTCCAGAGAATATGGGGGGGACACACCGTTGAGTATTGATGAGTCTCTCCCTATCTCAAGGAGAACTTTGTACGCTTGTCACTCTTTTAAGGCACACGGACTTGAGCATAAAGATACAGAAACATAATTCCTAGCAAGAAGCAGGCACTTGCTTAGGGTGTAGGAGATATTGAAACAACTCTGTGATCCGAAAGGTGACCTCCTAAAACGAAATACCTCCTCATACGTACTTTATGGCAGAGGCGGAGGGATTCGAACCCCCGGTACCTTGCGGTACAACGGTTTTCAAGACCGTCGCATTCGACCACTCTGCCACGCCTCTGGGTATGATCATACGATTCGGATCGCAAAAGTAGCAGAAATGAGTAAACTGGCAAACTGGAAATTACTCAAAAAAAGTAGTCAATAGATTACTCATTACTTTGGGTATCCGAACAGGTTTTCCACTTTTCATATTCATGAATATCAGAGTAGTTTCGCCTGTGTTTAGGGGTGTGCCATCCTCATTGAAGATTTCATACTGATATTTGATCTTTACTTTTGGGAATTCTGGAATAGAGACCTCGACGGTCAGAAGGTCATCGTACTTTGCTGGTTGCAAGTAATGGCTTCTCAATTCTAGTACAGGCATCATTATTCCTGCATCTTCTAATTGCTTATAGGCATACCCCAGGCTTCTAAATGACTCAACTCGGGCTACTTCATAATACGTAGCATAGTTGCCGTAGTACACATAACCCATTTGATCTGTGTCTGCATATCGTACCCTTAGTTGTATTTGATGACGGAACATTATCTGTAAATTCTTTTTTTGTTTAGCGATTCTTGAAACTTGAGCGCATTTTCATTATGTTGCGCTAGCGTTTTTGCAAAAACATGATACCCAGAAAAATCTTCTTTCGCGCAAAAGTACAAATAATTATGATCTTCAAAATTAAGAACAGCGTCTAATGCTGGAATGGTTGGCATATTAATAGGTCCTGGAGGCAGTCCATAATTTGTATAAGTATTGTACGGAGACTCAAAATGTTTGTCTTTGCTTAGCACTCTTCTAATGCTAAAATCACCAATAGCAAAAATCAAGGTTGGGTCTGCCTGTAGTGGAATTCTTTGCCTGAGACGGTTAATGTAAACTCCTGCAATCTTTGGGGCTTCGTCCATTTTATTTGTTTCTCCCTGTACAATAGAGGCTAAGGTTGCCACTTCCTCTTTAGTCATATTGAAGTTTCTTGCTTTTTTCAAACGCTCTTCTGTCCAAAATCTATCATACTCTGATTTTATTCGATTTAAAATTGATTTTGCGGAAGATGTCCAATATACTTCATAGGTATTGGGGATAAACATGCTGATAAACGTCTGATCATCAAACCCATAATAAGAAGCAGTGGTGTCATGTAGCAGTAATTCAGCCATTTCGGCTGAATCTATTTCCAAAGAGGAAGTGAGCATTTTAGGAAGTTGTTTTAGCAGTCGGCCATTTGAGAATGTGAGTTTTACTGGCATCTCAGCGCCAGACCTCAGCAAGTTGACGGCTTGCATATTGGTCATATCTGTTTTGAGCAAATACATACCCGCCCTTACGTCTTGATCATATTTTTTTAGTTTGGAAAGAAAACTAAATGAAACAACATCATTCAAGATTCCCTCATCAAATAGCCTAGCCCTTACCTGATTGAAGGTACTTCCTCTTGGGATAGTAAACAGTCGGTCTTCTCTTTCAATAAGGATGTTAGGGGTGTAAACAATTTGATAAGCGTAAAAAACAAACGATGACAACATTACTGTGAATATTACAGGAAGCGTGGCGATCAAGTTTTTTTTCTGCATGTGTGCAAAAATATTTTAGTTTTATGTTTTATTAGCTATTCTCTATGTCTGCAAAATTCTTAAGGATGTATCCTGAAAATCCTGAGTTGCTAAAAATTGAAAAAGCAGTAAAGGTCCTAAAAAATGATGGATTGATTATTTATCCCACAGATACGATATATGGTCTAGGCTGTGACATTTTTAATCAAAAAGCACTTGAGAGACTAAAGCAACTGAAGGGTATAAAAACCAAGACGTTGAATCTGTCTTTTATTTGTTATGACCTAAGCCACATTTCCAAGTACACCAAACACTTGGACACCCCCACTTTTAAATTGATGAAAAAAGCGTTACCTGGACCCTATACGTTCATACTAAAATCATCTTCCAGGGTTCCAAAGATTTTGAATGCAAAGCAAAAAACGGTTGGAATCAGAGTTCCAGATAACAACATTCCAAGAGAAATTGTGAGAGCTTTGGGAAATCCGATCATAACTACTTCTGTTCACGACGAGGATATTCATGATTATGCTACCGATCCAGAGCTTATTTTTGATGAATTTAAGAACAAAGTTGATTTAGTTATCAATGGTGGGTATGGTCTTGTGAGTCCAAGCACAGTTGTTGATTGTAGCCAGGGAGACTCTGTGATAGTAAGGGAGGGTCTGGGAGATACCAATATTCTCAGATGAAGAAATTAATTATAGAACCCCACTATTTCGGGTGCTTGGAATATTTTTGTTTGGTGCAGCATTGTGACGAAGTACTTTTCGAAGTAATGGATTCATTTTCTAAACAAACTTATCGAAACCGCACATACATTTTAGGATCCAACAAGGTTCTCCCAATGATTGTGCCACTCAGCTATTCAAATAAAACCCCTACAAAAGATGTAAAGATCGACTACTCTCAACGGTGGATAAAAGATCACTGGGGAGCACTTTATTCTGCTTACGGAAATGCCCCTTTTTTTGATTTCTTTGCGGAAGATTTTAAAGGAATATGGGATTCCCGTCCCGAGTTTCTTTTAGATTTGAATATGCAGTTGATGACACGGTGTTGTAAGCTCATAGGCAAAAAGATAAAATGGAGTTTTACGGATTTATTTCAAGCGAACTATCCTGTGTCTTATTCTGATTTCAGAAACACTATTCAACCTAAAAATGCTTTTTCTGATCGAAATATCTACAGGACAAGTCCATATTATCAGCTTTTTGGAGATTGGTTTGTGCCAAACCTCAGCATTGTTGATTTAATCATGTGTGAGGGACCGCACTCGAGTGAGGTGCTATCCATGTCATATCGTGGCTAATGAAGGTTGCAACAATAGGAGTTAAAGATCGTTGCAAAAAGTAGCCCTAACAGACTCAATATTGCCTTTTGCAACGACCTTACCGGCACAACGTATGCCCCGTCCCCCGTGCGCTGTACTAAATATTCAATGCTACTGCTTAACAACACGCCTAGTACTACTCGTCCTGCCTGTAGTTATTTCCAGCAGATATACCCCTGTCTTGAGCGGTGAAATATCAAGCGAATGCGCTGTTTTGCTTGCTTTCAGTATTCCCGTTTTAAGCATTTTCCCGTCAATATCTGATAAGGTGTACGTTGCCTGTCCAACTACGTTGCTAATGTATATTACCTCTGTTGCTGCGTTGGGATAAATGGAAATGCCTGTTGTTACTGCATCTTTAGCGGACAGAGGAGCGGAAGTGACGGTGAGGGTAAAGGCTTTTGAAAAGTCATTTGCCCCGTCATTTACGTTTACTCTGATGTTGTAGCTTGGTATGCCCGCAACTGGGGTTGCCCTGATTTTCAGGCGTGTGCCGTCAACCTCAAACAGCGCATTGTCTACGTCTCCATCTCCGGCAGTTAATGCGTACACATACGTATTTCCCGTATCCTCATCAGTAGTGGACAGTTCACCAACAACTGTGCCGGCGACGGCATCGCTACTGACCATGGTTGCTGACAGCGAAATATCCGTCGGTGCTTCGTTGGCCTCACGAACAGTAACCGTAAAGGCTTTTGAAAAGTCATTTGCCCCGTCATGTACGTTTATTCTGATGTTGTAGCTGGGGATGCCCGCAGCCGGAGTTGCCCTGATTTTCAGGCGTGTGCTGTCAATCTCAAACAACACATTATCTCCGTCTCCATCTCCGGCAGTTAATGAGTAAACATACGTATTTCCCGTATCCTCATCAGTACCTGACAGTTCACCAACAACTGAACCTGCGGTGGCATCGCTACTGACCATTTCTGATGATAGCGAAATATCCGTCGGTGCTTCGTTGGTATCACGAATATGAACTGTAATCGTTTGCATATCGCTCAACGTACCATCACTGGCTGTAAGAATCACAGTATGCACATTTGAGCCTTCGGTGCTTTCAGGGGTTTCAAAATCCGGAGTATTATTAAATGACAAAACTCCCGATGATGCATCGTACCAAAATAACCCTGCGTCGGCTCCGCCTAATGTATACGTTAGCGCATCACCATCAGGATCTACTGCCTGAACGGTTGCCACCACGGTTATCCCCTCATCCAAGAACACTTCCCTGACAGGTCCGCCGTTAATACGTGGCGCACCTGGATTCACCTCTTCATCAACTATAATGGTAACGGCAAGCATGTCGGAATCACCCTCCGCATCAGTGACCGTGTAGGTCCGTACAGTGGTACCAGTTACCGTTGGCAACCCAAAAACTTTTCCGTTGCTGGATAGGAGCAACCCGTCGGGCAAGTCGCTACCGAATGCGAACACCAGCATACCATTACCGCCACTGACAGGGGGGAGTTCACTACCTTCAGCCTCAGAGATACTCACCCCTTTGTCAAAACCCAAGGTAATGGATGCTACTTCAAACATCGGGACGGTGTTTGGCTCGACGATTACAGTAATCGCTTGGGTAACTGCGTCGGAGTCTTCTGCGGCGACTACATCTACAGGGTCGCCACTATCGGTGGCTGTGTAGGTGTGGGTGGTGGTGCCGGCGACATCAGGCGTGCCGGTAATCGTCCGCTCGCCTGCGCTGAAAGTCAGCCCTGATGGTGGTTCGGGAGTCAGCGTGTAGACTGGGGACCCATTCCCTCCGGTCGCCTCACTTAGTGAGATGGCAGTCATACCTGAATAGGAGATACCTTGGGTTAAGGTAATCGTTTTCGGTGGTGATGGTGATGAAAACTGTGGCACACTGTTAGCTGACACGGAGATTTCAAACGTTTTAGTAGCCACATCTCCATCGGTATCGGTGACCGTCCATACGTAAACGGAAGCCACGGCACTGCCCATGGCAAGCTCGGGTATGCCAGTAATGGTTCGTGCGGCTGGGTCGAGCGTAAGTCCTTCCGGCAGGGTTGAAGCTAGGGAGTAAACAAGCGGGGCATTTCCACCCGTCGCCTCAGGCAAAGTCAGGTTTACGCGGTGCTTTCCTGCTATGTAGGCTTGGTCAGCAATGTCGCTGTCCGAGCCAAATGCAGGCTCCGTATCGCCAACCACACTGATGGTAATGGTGGCGGAGCTACTACCTTCGCCATTTGTGGCCGTGATGGTGTGCTCGGCAGAACCCACTGCTGTGGGGGTGCCTGTAATGCGACCAGTTTCAGTGTTGAAAGTTAAGCCAGTAGGAAGTGCAGGGGAAATACTGTAAGCATCCACATCTCCGCCATCGCTCGTCGGACGCACAAACGCCACACGCTCTTCCTGCACCGTGCCTGATACCAAGGTAAAGGACGGGGACAAGGCAGTAATCACAGGAGCAGGGCTACCAAATACATTCGTGGTGGTTACTTCAATCAGCTGCGTATCACTACCAACATCATTTGTTGCCGTTACTACTACCGAGTACTCCTGATTTTGGGCAAACGTACCCTCAGCAGTAACCTCACCCCCAAGTATTCCCTCTGTATTTCTCGGGTTTTCATAATCAGGAACAAACGCATCTTTGAACGATAAAACGCCTGCCTGCGATATTTCAAATAGAAACGAATCGTGCTCACTAAGCGACCAGACCAGCTCACCGTCGGTGCTTGGATGCGTTGCCTCCATTTGCACTACTCTTTTTGTGTTTTCGGGCAGGTTTAATTCATGCTCGATGTTCTCGCTAGGTGAAGTAATATCTGGGGCATCGATTACCGTAACGGTAATGGTTTGCACGGATTCATTCTCTAAACCAGATTCCGTTACTACGGCTGTCACCTCTACTGTGTACGTAGCGGCATGAGTGCTTTCAAAATCAGGTGGAGTGTTAAATGTAAGAACGCCTGATGACGCATCAATACCAAAAAAAGCCCGATCTGCCCCCCCAGAAACAGAATAGCTTACCACACCACTTCCAGTAGCGGAAACAGTGGTAACGCTCACCTGATGCTCTGCTGCTGATACTGCTTTGCTGCTACCACCGTCAATCACTGGCGGAGAGGGCAAAACGGTAACATCGAACGTTTGATCGACATTGAGACTACCACCATCCGATGCGTTTACAGTAGCGGTCGTAGTGCCTACTCCTACCGGGGTTACCGTTACCATAGTAGTACCCGCTATTTCTGCCGTTGCTATGTTCTCATCAGCAATTCTCACCGTATACTGTGTGTCAGCGTCAACATTGCCAAAGGCAAAATCACTAGTGCCGGTCTCCCCTCCAAAGGTGAGAAACAAATCATTAATAGTTCCAGGCACTGGGGGCAAGTCTACCGTTACGGTAAAAGTCTGTGTGGTGGCATTGCCAGCCAAATCAGTGGCTGTTACCATGATGTCTGTACTCCCCTCCGTACGGGCGGTGACCGATACCACACCCGTAACTTCATCCACTGATACTCCTGCGATCAGAAGAGCGGCAGACGTAGCCTTATAGGTCAGTTTATCGGGGCTTACGGTTGTAGAGGTCTCTCCAATGCCAGTATCTGTGAAGTGAGCGTTAGCATTGAAAGTATGCGGGGTCGTGTTCATCAGCGTCACGGCTGGCAGCGCAGATGTTATTTGTGGTACCTGTGTGTTGCTAACCACAATATTTAAAGTTAAATGCACTAGATCCTCAACCCCATATTTAATCCCGTCACCCCCGTAAGATTCTCCGAGAAGAACTGGAACTTTGCCTGGAAATTTCGCGGGAGGATAGTCATACTTGAGGACGTCATTGTCGCCTCCGCTGACTTCTCCACGAGTTCTCGGTCTTCTCCGTATGTAGTAGTCAACCTGATTTGAGAATGCTTCTATGCACACCAGCGATCCGTATTCCACCGTTATAGTCTTCTCTCCGAGCTCGCATCCTGAGTACGTACGCGTGAAGAGTACCGTACCAGAACAATTCTCCTTCCCCGAAATAACTTTGACTGTTAAGTTTCCATTATCAAAAGCACCCCCACCACACGGCTTATTCTGCCCCCAAGCACTTTCTGGTGGCAGTGCCGTCACCATGGCAAGTGCGAGTAAGGCAGGGAGCAGGTACCGCTGGGCGGCCCACCATCTGTATAGTGGCGCAGAGAGTTTGGTAATGCCCTTTACGGGTTCTTTGTTGTGGTCTTTCATCATGTGTTTCATCTTGTATTTTATCTCGTTTTCGATGTGTCGGGAGGAAGTGCTTTCCATGTGCTTCATAGCAGTTTCATAGCCAGCACCCCCCGAACGATGCCGCGAATGTATGAAATTTTACATTATTTTACATTTTCGTGGTTGCCTTTGTCGGGTTGTGTTTCGCAGTGACAATGCCTTGTTTATGTCGTTCGCAAGTCGCTATCAGCGTTAGTTATTTTGTGATCAAATTGGTGTAGTTCACCAGCTAATCCCACTCCCCTACTCCCGAGGAAAATCATAACGTAATAGAGAAGGGTTGCTAGCGCGCCTAATGCTACTACTAGGTAATACCAAGTTAGATTATAAAATATGCCCTAGCTACGGTGCTATTTTTTCACGACATACAAGCAAACAAGAAACGATTTATAAGTGACACATTACGGTCAATTTGGTAGTATATGCGACAGGTTATGATCAAAATCATGTAACTCAATTTCTCATGCCTATTGGACCCACAAGCAGAAAAAGCATTCTTTTTTTAAAAAAAAGACAACTAATTTTTGCAAAAGTCTCGCTCACTGCCTAAACTTGCCCCCTCAATTTAATTAGTAATCTCATTTAAAATAATAAATTCCCTATGAAAACGAAACTAGATACTGCCAAAAAGACAGAGTACATTCTAGCCCCCCCCCCCCCCCCCCCCCCCCCCGACAATTTGTCAGGTGTTTGGAGGCTTAAACCCTTAATCTCCTTAGTTACCTTCTTATTCCTCTCGGTACTCGCTTACGCACAAGACAATGCAACAGACCACTTTGTGCTGAAAGTAACAACCACTGCTGGTACGGACGCTAACGACAAAACATTTAATTTCTATAGTCAAGACACCGATTATATGGTGGACTGGGGAGAAGGTAGCGGTTTTGAGAACGTAACCACAGGAGATGTTTCCCATCTCTTTGCCTCCGCAGGAGCGCGTACCGTCAGCTTTAAAAACCTGAATGATGTCTATATCAATGATCGAACAGGCAAGGAAAAATATACCTCCATAGAACAGTGGGGTACCGCTACTTGGAATGTGGCAATGGACAGTGCTTTTCGGGGAGCAAGTAACCTGATCATGAATCCAAGCGCAGGTACACCTGACATGAGTCTTGTGACGAATATGGCAGGTATGTTTGCTGGAGCCACTTCCTTTAACGGCGACATAGGAACCTGGAATACAGCATCTGTGACGAATATGCGAAGTATGTTCCAAGGAGCCACTCGCTTTAACCAAGACATAGGTAACTGGAATACAGCACAGGTGACGGATATGCGAAGTATGTTCCAAGGAGTCACTCGCTTTAACCAAGACATAGGTAACTGGAATACCGAACAAGTGACGGATATGGCTTATATGTTCCAAGGAGCCTTAGAATCCATATCTACCGCTTCCTTCAACGGCGACATAAGCAGGTGGAATACCGAACAAGTGACGGATATGGCTGGGATGTTCCGGAGGTCCTCTTTTAATCAAGACATAGGAAACTGGAATACCGCACAGGTGACGAATATGAGTTTTATGTTCATTAGTGCCTTTTCCTTTAACCAAGACATAGGAAACTGGAATACAGCACAGGTGACGAATATGAGTTTTATGTTCACTAGTGCCTTTCCCTTTAACCAAGACATAGGAAACTGGAATACAGCAAAGGTGACGGATATGGAAAATATGTTCGAAAGCGCCTCTGCCTTTAACGGCGACATAGGAAGGTGGAATACAGAACAGGTGACCGATATGTCTGATATGTTCAATGGTGCCACTGCTTTTAACCAAGACATAGGAAACTGGAATACCGCATCGGTGGAGGATATGTCTAATATGTTCAGGGATGCCACTTCCTTTAACGGCGACATAGGCGGGTGGAATACCGCATCGGTAACTGGTATGCATTCTATGTTCTATCAAGCCATTTTCTTTAACCAAGACATAAGAAACTGGAACACCGCAAAGGTGATGACTATGCAAGGTATGTTCAATGGTGCCACTGCTTTTAACCAAGACATAGGAAACTGGAATACCGCACAGGTGACGAATATGGGAGGTTTTTTCTGTGACGACGATTTCTTCTGCACAGTGGGAGGAGGTATGTTCGAGGGAGCCACTGCATTTAACCAAGACATAGGCGGGTGGAATGTCGAAGCGGTGACGAATATGGATGCTATGTTTTCAGGTGCTACACTTTCAATTGCAAACTACGATTCACTTTTGGTGGGTTGGAACAGACAAAACCTTCAAACGGGAATCTTTTTCAACGGGGGAGGTTCTCAATATAGCTCGGATGTAGCACACACCGCTAGGGGAAATATGATCAGTTCAACTGGTCATAGCTGGACCATTGCGGATGACGGACGAGTAATAGTACCGCCTAACGTCCATGCCCCAGTTTTCGCAGGAGGAGCTGTCGCTACAGTAGCTTATGCAGAAAATGACACTACGGCAGTAACTACCGTCGTTGCCACGGATGCAGATGCGGGACAGACGGTTACGTTCACGCTGACGGGCGGAGCGGATGAGTCTAAGTTTACCCTCACTCCCGCAGGCGAATTGACGTTCAAGACCGTACCAGATTTTGAAATGCCTACGGATGTGGGATCGGATAATGTGTACGAAGTAACGATCACGGCTACAGACAACGGTGCACCTGCAATGACTGCCATGCAAGCCCTCACCATTACAGTGGAGGATGTGGATGAGACTGTAACTACAGGACTCGAAGCGTTCGCAGGCGTTGCGGTATATCCTAACCCGGCAGGCGCAGTGCTACACATCAGTGGTGTGGAAGGAAATGCCCGCTACACCTTGTCAGGGATGAACGGAAAAGTCTTGAAAAGAGGAAAGCTGAAGGCAGGCACAGGGGATCATTCCGTGGCTATTCCATCGCTGAACAGAGGCATCTACTTGTTACAACTCACCACAGGTAAAGGTAGCATCACCAGAAAAATTGTGAAGGAATAGTAGGATACATATTGAAAGATGGGGAGGTTTCAGGGTGAGGGAAAGCCCTCCATCTTATGGTTTAGGGTCAGGCAAACAAGACCGATCAGACCACAAAGTAGGTCATCTAAATTATTTTTTGTTTGCTTGTCTGTCGCTAAGAAACTAGCACCGTAGCTAGGGCTATGCTTTAGGACCTCGCTATTAACTGCTTTTTTCCGCGATTTCGGTGTCAGTCCCGTACTCAACTCCTCGTGTATGCTATATACACTGCGGTTTTCCGTGCAAGACTTCCTTGCACTCACGAAAAAAAAATCCAGTTATACTAATTTGATCACAAAATATGACATAAATAAATTGAATTATTTTTTGTTTGGATTAGGCAAAAAATATAAGCGTAGCCATAGTTATGGTTCTATTTTTTAACGACAGACAAGCAGAAAAGAAATGATTTATATGTGATATTTTGTAGTCAATTTGGTATAACTAGCCGTGTCCTTTATTTTTTGCCTAATTCAACCAAAACATCATTCAATGTATTCACACAACATTTTATAACCAAATTGGTATTATATTCTGTATAGGTACCATCGCGGATCTAAATTCAAGAAAATAATAGGTCGAACCAGCTATAAAGTGGAACGCACATTTTGGAGTATTCGCAGGTGGTTTGGAGGAGCGGTCACACGCTATAACGGGATAGAAAAAATGCATACCCAAAATCTGATGGAGGCGATGTGTTATGGAGGCGATGTGTTACAATTTCTATCGAGACCCTAGGATAAGGAAGGATGTCCAATTCAGTAAAAGACAACAAAAAGTGAGGAAGAACGGCGACAAACAGGGCTGTTCAGACCTATTGGAGATCAAAAACATCAAAAAGAGAGCAAAAAACCTCACAATTCACAAACCAACAGCCTCAGTGCTACCTTTTGCAACGGTCTTGGGTTATGATTTCGTCTAAAATCATAGTTCTAAATGAACAAATCTGAAATTGCACTTGTTTTTTCATCTAACCGCTACCTATTTCCAACTATTACGTTTATCTTTAACAAAGAAACTCGAACGAGTATGTCAAAAGAGGCAAAATTTTCAAACAGAGTCAAAGAGGTGATTTCTCTTAGCAGAGAGGAGGCACTTCGCTTAGGTCATGATTACATAGGTACTGAACATTTATTATTAGGCATGATCCGTGAAGGAGAAGGAGTGGCTGTGAGCGTGATGAAAAAACTGGGTCTCACCATGAAAGAACTTAGGTCCGCTATTGAACTGGCAACTAAGGGTACCTCAACAACCAATATCAAGAATTTAGCAAACATTCCTTTGACTCGACAATCAGAAAAAGTATTGAAGATTACTTACTTGGAGGCAAAAATTTTCAAGAGTGCTTTAATCGGGACAGAACACCTACTGCTATCGATTTTAAGGGATGAGGATAATCTAGCCACACAAATTCTTGAGAAATTTGAAGTAAACTATGATTTAGTAAAAGAGATACTTGAGTATCAGGCAGAGCATCCGATTTCTTCTGCGGATACTGATGATCCAGATGATGAAGGAGATCAATTATATGTTGGAGGATCAAGGGGTTCCAGCCGGTCATCCAGCACTGGAAAAAATCCAAAAGGCAACGAAAAATCCCGCACTCCAGTACTCGATAATTTTGGGAGAGATCTGACAAAACTTGCAGAAGAAGACAAACTAGACCCAATCATTGGTCGGGAAAAGGAAATAGAGCGGGTAGCGCAAATTCTTAGTAGAAGAAAAAAGAATAACCCAATACTAATTGGAGAGCCCGGTGTTGGTAAAACAGCAATTGCTGAAGGGCTTGCACTTAGAATTGTTCAAAAGAAAGTATCACGAATATTGTTTGGTAAGCGGGTGGTAATACTTGACCTAGCATCATTGGTAGCTGGCACAAAATATCGGGGGCAATTTGAAGAGCGCATGAAGGCGGTGATGAATGAGATTGAAAAATCCCCTGAGGTGATACTTTTCATAGATGAACTTCATACCATAGTGGGAGCAGGCGGAGCGTCAGGATCTTTAGATGCTTCTAATATGTTTAAACCTGCATTGGCCCGAGGAGAAATACAATGCATCGGTGCTACTACACTTGATGAGTACAGGCAGTACATAGAGAAAGATGGAGCTCTGGCACGGAGGTTTCAAATGGTCATGGTTGATGCAACCTCGCTGGAAGAGACACTACAGATTCTTGATAATATCAAGGATAAGTATGAAAATCATCACCACGTAAACTATACCCCAGAAGCAATCAGCGCATGTGTGGCACTTTCTGACAGGTACATAAGTGATCGTTTTCTGCCAGATAAGGCAATCGACGTTATGGATGAGGCGGGCGCAAGGGTGCATATAAATAATATAAACGTGCCTTCAATTATCACCGATCTGGAAGGGCAGATTGAGGGAGTAAAGAAGGAGAAGAATCAAGTGGTGAAGAGCCAAAAATATGAAGAAGCTGCCTGGCTTAGAGATAAAGAGAAAAAACTCATCGCTCAACTGGAAGGTGAAAAAGTGAGGTGGGAAAAAGAGACAAAAACAAAGCGACATGAGGTAGGTGAAGAAAATGTTGCAGATGTAATCGCTATGATGACTGGGATTCCTGCTAAGCGAATTGCTAAAAATGAGGGCTCAAAGCTTTTAACAATGGAAGGCGAACTGAGTGGGAAAGTTATTGGTCAAGAGGAAGCAATAAAGAAGTTATCAAAAGCGATACAAAGGACAAGAGTAGGATTAAAAGATCCTAGAAAACCAATTGGATCGTTTGTTTTTCTAGGACCGACTGGAGTGGGTAAAACGGAGATGGCAAAAGTGCTATCCTCATTCCTTTTTGACAGAGAAGATTCACTCATTCGAATTGATATGAGCGAATACATGGAAAAATTTTCTGTTTCTAGGTTGGTAGGAGCACCGCCAGGATACATAGGTTATGAAGAAGGAGGACAGCTGACGGAGAAAGTAAGAAGAAAACCTTATAGTGTAGTGCTCCTAGATGAGATTGAGAAAGCACATCCTGACATATTTAATATTTTGCTGCAAGTGTTGGATGATGGAGTATTGACTGATGGATTGGGGAGAAAAGTTGATTTTAGAAACACGCTTATTATCATGACATCCAATATTGGTGTGCGCGATTTGAAGGATTTCGGTGCAGGAATAGGCTTTGCTACACAAAG
This sequence comes from Ekhidna sp., assembly GCA_965261215.1. Lineage (GTDB taxonomy): Bacteria > Bacteroidota > Bacteroidia > Cytophagales > Cyclobacteriaceae > Ekhidna. The sequence goes on along the minus strand of CBDHDT010000193.1, from coordinate 2,703,876 downwards.
CAAAAAAGACAGCATGGGTGAACTTATGAAGTCGACTATTCAGAATGCACTGAAAAAAACCTTCAGTCCCGAATTCTTAAACAGGTTGGACGATGTAGTCATCTTTAATGCTTTGGAAAAAGAAGATATATTTAAAATTATTGACATTACCCTTCAGAAATTATTTATAAGAATTACTAACCTCGGATATAAAGTAGCACTATCACAAAAGGCAAAAGAATTTATGGTAGAAAAAGGGTACGACCCTCAATATGGAGCCAGACCACTGGCTAGGGCTATTCAGAAGCATCTTGAAGACCCTGTAGCGGAAGAAATACTGAAGGGAGAAATCCAAGAAGGAGATACGTTGCTTGTTGAATGGGATGGGAAAGGAGAAGACCTTAGTATTAAACTGAAAAAAAAGAAAACTAGTGAAACATCGGATAAAAAAGAAGATTAGACTAAAAGGCGACAAGTGGGTGTTGGGGATTTTTGAATTTTATTGTTTATAAAACAAACTAATTTATAATTGTGTCGTTATTTGCAATAAATCTATAAGATTATGAACAATCAGGAATTAACAAAAGAAGAAAGCCTTAAGCTAATAACAAACATGATTGGACAAGCTAATACCAAATTGATCACAAAATATCACATATAAATTGTTTCTTTTTTGCTCGTATTTCGTTAAAAATATAAGCATAGCTATGGCTATGCTTATGTTTTTTTGCCTAATTCAAACAAAAAATAATTCAATTTATTTATGTCGCATTTTATAGTCAAATTGGTATTATTGGATTTTTAGCATCAGTAATATTCTAGATCATGAGAATATTAGATCGTATAGCTATAATTTTGACTACTCAACCTTTACTCCAGATTTTTTTTCAAGGAGAGTCTTCTACATGGGAGCTCTCATTTATTTTTGAGCGCATGTAACCATTCGTTTGCTTTAGTATCCTCCCCAATATTTTCTTAAAAACCATTCGATTGAAAATAATAAGAGAATGACAAGTAACATCCATTGGCTTTGAATCAAAGGGAAGTCACTTTCTGAGCTACTGACGATGTTTTTAAAATCTCTTGCCTTGATTTTATCCATTATTTGGTCTACCTGGGAATAATGAAGGTACTCACCACCTGTTTTAAGGGCGATGCTTTTCAGCAGGTTGTGATCCGCTGCTAGGGTTGAGTATTCTCTATTTGTTTTTTCAACCAGAAACTGTCCTCTTTCTGTAATTTTTTTGTTGCTGGTGATAACAGATGCTTCGTATGAATAGAGTCCACTCTCTAAGGGGGGGACCTTAAAAAATGACTTAAATTCTGAGTCAACGAATTCAAAATCCCATATTTTTCCTTCTTGAGAAGTGACTTTCAATGAAATAGTATTTCCATAGACCCTTTCGTAAATATCATTGTACACCTCTGCATCGAAACGTATGATTTCTGCATTAGAGAACGTGTTTCCTCTACTCCTGAACTGGAACTGTTTTTTGTCATTTTTGACACTCAGAAACTGAACAGTTTTGGAAATGAGTTGCTGAAATTGAACAGAAGTCCCATTGACGGCGGCTTCCTGTAGCTTCCACTTCCAAATATTGTGTCCCACAAAGACTGCACTTTTCTGGGAACCATCATCGAAGAAAACAAAAAGAGGTTTATTCGTAACTATATTACCGACCCGCTGAAAAAGAAGCACTTCACTGGAACCTCCTAAACTATACTCTCCAAACGGCACATCTATTGGAGGAAAATTCTCCATTAATGTTTTGTTGTCTGGTATTTTAAACTTACTGAAAGATTGGTTGAACACACCGGTCACATGATCGGGTTGACTGCCTCTCCTTTGAATATGTAGAAACGGGACATTTTCATTTGCGGTATTTAATGAACTCTCATTGCCTAGAATGTACCAAGTTCCTGGACTTTCCTTTGGTTGATAATCCATTGATTCTGAAAAGGTCCCATGGTAAATAACAACATCATAAATATCAGTTGGCTTTTCCTCACCTAATGATGGAATGTACACATCTGTTTGATAGTTGCCGGTTGATGAGAGAGATTCTCTGATTGCTTTGATGTCTGGGTGGGGAACGCCTGCCACCATCAACACCTTCTGTTTACTGTCGATAACTTCTATAAATATCTCATATTGATTATTTTCATTTACATACTCACCTTCTTCAACAGGAATGCTTAGGGAAAGTCTCCTTAACCCCTCCGCCTCAGATTTTGTAGTGAATTCAACTTCTTGAATGGATTGATTTAATTTGACTACTTTTTGCTGGAGTACTTTCTGACCCTCTGCCAAGGTGAGCAGAATCTCTTCTGTATCAAAGCCTTTTTGGGAAATTTCAACTCTTATGGGGGTCTCGTTCCCCTTGTACGTGATCTGATTAAAAAGCACTCTTGAAATACTTATATCCTTTGGCGGTATTGTATCACCCAGACCTATGGTGAATTGTGGAATAGCGTACTGCCTATAAAGTGGAGAGCTGCCTTGATTGAAAATTCCATCAGTAAAGAGCAATGTAGTAGCCCAATTTCTCCCTTCCATCTCATTATCCACTTTTTTAAGCAGGAGAGAAAGATCTGTCAACTGATAGCTAAAATTCATTTGCCCAGTCTCATCGAAAAAAAAAGTTTTGACTTCAAAATCTTCTTCCCCCAAGCGCTCTGTCAGACTGTTGATTTTACTCTTAAAAATTACTGAATCAAATGACCTTGCAATGATACTTTCAGAAGTATCCACCACAATTGCCACAACTGGTTTATCGATTCTGCTTATTACTTGTTTGATGAGCGGTTCAAGGAGAAGAAATAGGACCAGAAAAATAGCTGCGAATCTTACGAAAGATAGTATTCGACCCTGAAGACTATTCCAAGGTTTTTTTGCAATACTGTACAGAAACCATGTTAATCCGGCCGCAAGGAGAATAATTACAATTATCCACCAACTGGATTGATCTAACTGAAGAAGACTTTTTTGCATAACTGTGGAACCTACCTACAAAAGAAACAATACGAAGAGTACTTCCTTAAGATATCCATTTTATGATGGATAAAATTTCGTTTTCCGAAAGTGCAGGCTGTCCATAATGGGACTTCAAAAGTAGAGTAAAAAAGTTAGGTTTATAAATTAGGATTTGGACCTTAACCAGTTAAGCAATTAGAAATTGCTTAACTGGTTAGTTATGACAAGGAAAAATAGGTACTACGAGCTTCTCCAAATTACGGAAAAAAATTAGAGAAGTTTTGAAGTATTTTTGTGCTGATTTGACAGCAACTCAGGTTGCTCATTTTAACATCAATACCATTGACAGGATTTTACACCTTTTAAGACAAAGAGTGTTTGAATTAGCTCAACTCCACTCTGCCCCACTGGTAGGACAAATTGAAGTGGATGAAAGTTATTTTGGTACACGGCGAGTGCGTGGCAAACGGGGTCGGAGAGCTAGCGGAAAAATGATCACTTTTAGTCTATTAAAAAGAGGGGATAAAGTCTATACTCAAATAATAAAAACCCCCGTCATGCTAACTAAATGATTGCAACTTTTAAGTTATTGATGGGTCTATTAAAATTTATTGAAGTAGGCATTTAATAAATACAAATGCACTTGTACGGGCATGGTTGATGGACCACCATTTTAGTTAGCAGGTTATCGAATATTTCCCCTTTCATTTGACTGCGGTTGAACCGATAGCAATATTGGTCGATATATGCTTGCAGGTTATCGACTGAATGGTGGATACCTCTAAGCCATGCCTTGAACATCATAATTGTTCTGTGCAATTCCGGGAAATTCTTACCTTTCTTCCCACTCTCGATTTGGATTAACTAAGAGTATTTTTCTTTCAAGGGGATGTAGCCCCTCCACCTATCGGTTTTGATGGTAGCCTGAGGTGATATATGATCTTGGAAGAAGGGCTTCAATTGCTTGGAGCCAGCATTGTCAATCTCTCTGGCATACATCCTGCTCACTCCTTTCCCTTTCTTCTCAATAGCCAGTACAACCTGCTTTTTTCGATTATTTTGTCGTCCTACAACGCCTTCTTCCTGTTGCCCTACAACGGTCTCATCGACTTCTACTTTACCTATTAGCGGGTATTTCCCACTGCTAACCATTGCCTTCATTACCTTTTTCTGACGCAGCCAACAGGTTTTTTTGCCGTAGCCCCAGTTTTCTGCTTAGCTTTGTTGATGCAATCCCTTGTTTATTTGCACTCATATAGTGTATGATCTAAAAAGCTTTTAACATTGGGAATTTTACTTTGTGGAAAAGCGTGCCACTTGTGGGGGTAGCTTGGTACCTACATTTTGTGCATTGCCTGGTATGGAATAATTCCCCTCTGCAATACTTGTTGTTTTGGCACCTTTCACATTTAAATCCATCTGGCCATTTCATTTCGGCCAGGAAGTTTTGACAACTGTCGTTATCAGGAAATTTCTTCTGAAACTCAAAAAGAGTTAGGCTTTCCTACTTTTTCTCCATAATCTGATTTTTATTCTAACTTTAATAATCCTACTAAGTTACTGTAAATCAATCGTTTAATCAAGAAAATGAAACTGTTTTAATAGACTAATCTTTTATTTATTAAATACTTATTTCAATTCATTTTTTTAAGCCTTTTTTGTATCCAAAATATTAACCTTATAAGGAACGACCAATTAGAGAAATGTCCAAAGAAGAAACCTTTGGTTTGATGTCACAGATTAGAAGAGTACCTACGTTTATCTCGTCAAATATTTCGGAAGGTCGTGACGGGTCATCCAGTAAAGAACCTATTAGGTTTCTCGAAATGGTCGTTGACTCTTCATGTGAGCTAGAAACCATGATATTAATTTCTGTTGATTTAGGATTTCTGGAAAAAAGAGCCAACTTCATTTTTTCTCAAGAAGCATGAATTATTGCAGATAAATACTAGTTCATTCACTAAATCACTAAATAAATTTAGATATGGGGATACCTAAAACCGAAACCAGAAAATTTAATTCCTACCTTGATATGGAACTTTTACGCTTCACCACAGCGGGAAGTGTTGATGATGGGAAAAGCACATTGATTGGTAGGTTACTTTATGATTCCAAATCAATTTTTGAGGATCAACTGGCGCAGGTGAAACATACTAGTGAGAGGAAAGGAAAAGAAGGTGTCGACCTTGCTTTGTTGACCGATGGTCTAAAAGATGAAAGAGAGCAAGGAATTACGATTGATGTAGCATATAGGTACTTCGCTACGCCCAAAAGAAAATTTATCATCGCTGATACCCCTGGTCATATTCAATATACCAGAAATATGGTGACTGGAGCATCTACAGCAAATATCGCTCTCATTCTTATTGATGCCAGAAAGGGTGTTGCAGAACAAACATGCAGGCATTCCATTATTGCTTCGCTCCTTCAAATTCCACATCTTATTGTTTGCATCAACAAAATGGACTTGGTGGATTATTCCGAGGAGAGATTCTTAAGGATCAAGGAGGACTTTGAGGATTTTGCTTCCAAGCTTGATGTTAAGGATGTCAGATTTATTCCTATAAGTGCTTTAAAAGGTGATAATGTAGTAAACAGGAGTTCGGAGATGCCATGGTTTGAAGGTTCTACATTATTATATGCACTTGAAAATATTCATATAGGAAGCGATCATAATCATATTGACTGTAGATTTCCAGTACAGACGGTGATTCGACCGCAAACAGATGAGCATCATGATTACAGAGGGTATGCAGGCAGGATTGCAGGTGGCATATTTAAATCTGGCGATGAAATTGTTGTATTACCTTCTGGGTTTACATCAAAGATAAAGTCTATTGACACGTTTGAAGGAAAAGTAGAGGAAGCTTTTGCGCCAATGTCTGTCAGTATCACCCTAGAAGATGATATTGATGTAGGTAGAGGAGATATGATCGTGAGAACTAACAATCAACCAGAACCTAAGCAAGATATAGACGTAATGTTATGTTGGTTGAATCAAAAAGGACCTCAGTCCAGATCGAAATATGCTATTCGTCATACCACATGTGATGCAAAAGCAATGATTAAGGAAATACGGTATAAACTCGACATTAATACACTCCATAGAAATGAAGGGGATAAAAGTATAACCGTAAATGATATCTGTAGAGTCCAATTAAGAACTACACGACCATTACTAGCTGACTCCTATCGTAGAAATAGGACAACAGGAAGCATCATTCTTGTGGATGAGGGGACAAATGAAACAGTGGCAGCGGGAATGATTATTTAAAGACGTGAATCTAGATAAACTCCTAGTTATAGCAAAAGAAGCTACTTTAGAGGCGGGCAAAGAAATTCTAAAAATTTATGAAACAGGCGATTTTTCAATCGAAGCAAAAGCTGACAATTCTCCTCTAACAGTTGCAGATAAGGTTGCTCACAACAAAATTGTCTCTTTTCTGGAGAAGACAGGTATCCCAATATTAAGCGAGGAAGGGCGAAGTATACCATATGAAGAACGTTCTAAATGGAACTATTTTTGGATGACAGATCCCCTTGACGGCACGAAGGAATTCATCAAAAAAAATGATGAGTTCACAGTGAATATTGCACTACTTCAGAAGAATGAACCCGTGCTTGGTGTCGTTTTCCCGCCAGTCTTAAACGAGTTATATTATGCCGTTAAAGGCAAAGGTGCTTTTTTAGAAAAAGGTGGAAATAAGGCTAAACTTGCTACAACAAAAAATGACCTCAACGTGCCAGGACTGAAGGTAGTAGCTTCTAGGTCCCATGTGAGCAAAGAAACAGCGGACTATCTCAAACAATTGAAAACCCCCAAAGTTGTTTCTAGGGGGAGTTCTTTAAAATTTCTTTTAGTTGCGTCGGGAGAAGCAGATGTATATCCTCGATTTGGATCAACTATGGAATGGGATACAGTTGCCGCTCACATTATAGTTACTGAAGCTGGGGGATCTGTAACATTAAAGGATCACAAGACTCCACTCTCTTATAACAAAGAGAATTTATTAAATCCGCACTTCGTAGTTTTGCCGACCTAAATTGAACGCTATAGAAATGTCTAAATTCTTGAGGCTTGGTATTGGACTTGTTTTTCTCGCAGTTTTCTCGCTAAATGGACAAGACATTGGTAGCATTGAATTGCAAAACTTAAGGGTGGATGCCCTTTCTGATGAGCAAATTCAATTGTTTATTCAAAAAGCTGAATCGTCAGGTTTGTCTCCAGTGCAGTTAGAGGGGCTAGCGCGTCAAAGAGGAGTTTCTGAGACGGAGATTTCTAAACTCAGAGCAAGGATTTTTAAATTAAATCCAGATTTAGCAGATGACACGCAAGATGCCCTTCAATCAAAGTATAGTCGTTTAAGGGCAGATCCTTTAGGTCCCCTATTAATTGATACCCATGACTTAATTCTACAGGATTTCATAGAAAAAGAAAAGAATGAATTTGAAATATTTGGGCTTGATATGTTCGAAATTAATGATGGAGAAATTAGCTTTCAAAGCAATTTAAATATTCCAACCCCTAAGAATTATATTCTAGGTGCTGGAGACGAATTGATTATTGACATATACGGAGCCTCTGAAATCACCTATCAAGAGGAAATATCGCCAGATGGGCAAATAATTATTCGGGGTATTGGACCTGTTAAAGTAGGGGGGTCCTCTGTTGAAGTCGCATGGTCCAAAATTTTTGAAAAATTAACAAATATTTATTCTGGATTAAGGGGAAGATATCCTAATACTTTCGCTCAAGTCACTGTTGGCAATATTAGAACCATCAAGGTAAATGTCATCGGGCATGCAGAAAGACCGGGAACCTATACGTTAAATTCCTTTTCCAGCGTTTTCAATGCACTTTATTTGGCGGGGGGACCAACAGAGACAGGATCATTAAGAAGTATAAGACTTATTCGGGATGGAGAAGAAATGGCTGTTTTTGATGTCTATGATTACCTTTTTAAGCCCTCTAGTGAAGAAAATATTATTCTGCAAGATGGAGATCAAATTGTAATTGCCCCATTTGTCAACCGAGTGAGCCTTACTGGAGCTGTTAAGAATCCAGCCAAATATGAATTGATTCAGGGGGAGACGTTTGAGACTCTTTTAAATTTTTCTGGAGGATTTGATGGAAATGCGTATAAAAAAACAGTTACTGTTGAGCGTAAAAATGGGATAATGAAATCTATTGTGACTATTAACGAAAATCAGTTTACAGAGGAAATTTTGCAAAATGGAGATTCAATTAACATTGGGGAAATCATTGATCGCTTTGATAACAGAGTTTCTGTTAGTGGAGCAATACAGAGACCTGGCAATTATGAACTTACTCAAGGGATGATGTTGTCAGGGTTAATCAAAAAAGCAGAAGGACTGAGGGAAGATGCTTTCAGGGGGAGAGGGAATATTTTCAGGCAGAAGAAAGATTTAACTCTGAAAAATATTGCATTTAATGTTAATGAAGTTGTTGCTGGCTCACAAGATTTGCTTTTACAAAAAGAAGATAGAGTGCTTATATCTTCAATTTTTGACTTGAGAAGGGAACTCACAGTAAAAATAGAAGGCGAGATAGGAAGAGCTGGAACTTATCCATTTTTGAATCAAATGACAGTAGAAGACCTCATCCATATTTCTGGAGGATTTAAAGAATCCGCTAATAAATCAAGGGTTGAAGTGGCAAGACAAGTGAGTGCTGATCAAAAAGAAATAGGTAAATCTTCAGAAATATTCACATTCGAAGTCAACCAAGATTTAAGCCTCTCGGAAGCTGCTTCCACTTTTGAATTGATGCCATTTGACGTAGTCTTGATCAAAAAATCTTCATTCTTTCAGGAGCAAAAATTGGTGAAAATAGAAGGAGAAGTATTGTATCCTGGGTATTATGCCTTAGAAACGAGAGAAGATAGGATATCAGATTTAATCAAAAGGGCAGGAGGGTTGACAGAATTCGCATACACTGAAGGAGCAACGGTTTTGAGAAGAACAGAATTCTATCAGCGTGAAGTTGCCGATACCATAGATGTAGATGATGCTTTAGAAGCAGATAAATATAGATCAAGAAGACTAAAAGATCTCCAGAAAAGAGATGTCAAAAGTGAGATTGATCAGTTAGGACAATTAGAAAGTATTGGTATAAACCTAAATGAATCTCTGGAAAAATCCGGATCAAAATTTGATCTGATTTTAGTTGAAGGAGATGTCATAAGTGTTCCAAAAACACTGGAAACAGTAAGAGTAAGAGGGAATGTGTTGTACCCAAATACCATAAGATATGAGCCTAGAATGAGTTTTAAGCGATTTATTTCACAGGCTGGTGGATTTTCAAATGATGCCAAACCAGGTAAATCTTATGTGGTGTATGCGAACGGATTTGCCCAACGGACCAAAAAAATCCTTTTTTTTAAAAATTATCCCAAGATTGAGCCAGGATCTGAGATTATTGTCCCCAGAAGAACTAGAGAAAAAGGTTCACTTAACGCTCAGCAAATTTTAGGATTGACATCTTCATTCGCTACTTTAATTTTAGTAATCACCCAGATAAAGTAACACTTACAATCCCAAAAACAAATTGCGCACTTTTTTTCAACAATGCATCATCTCACCTACAGCATTTAACCCGTCGCTACCAATGCCTTCTTTTTCGTTCTTCCAGCGGATATGGCAGTATCCAGCTTCTGATTACTTGCCGCGATGAATGCCGCCACCCTTGCCGACAATAAGCTATAAATACTATTATCCAGGGTGCTTATGTCTTGAGCGGTGCCAAATAACCCTGCCGTCTTCAAGGCGTTCAGCCGTTGCCAGTTCATCTGTGCGGGGATAGATAGTCGTTCCTTAAAAACTCATTTTCCATAGAGATTGTATTCTACTTTGATGGAAAGAGGTTAATTCAAATAGACGCCTCAGGTTTACTACCCATTTTGTATAGAGCCAAAGAGCATTTACTCTTAGTTTTTTCATCAACTTCTTGTAGTTAAACCCACAGGCTGCCATGATGAAGTTTATTTTATCTCCTGTTTTCCCTTTTAGGTAATTGCTAGCTACTCGATGATCTTGCTTGAAGTGTCCGATGATTGGCTCTATGGCTGCTCTACGTCTACAGTGCGTTCGTTTTCTCTGTTTTTGATAGGTATGGTCTCTTTTTAATGGTTTGGATGGTCGAATGATGGAGGTGTTTTCAACTGTGTTAGTCCCTTTGTACCCCCTATCTACTGTGGCGGTTTTCGGGTAGTTACCAGTCAGTAGTTGTGTTTGCTTCAATACAGCATCTAGCGTATGTCCATCATAAATATGCTCTTCAAAAGTCATCGCACCTACGATGATACCCGTATTTTGTGTCAATACTACTGATGCCTTACAGCCATATTCATATTTCTTATGTGCCTTTCCTTTTGCGATGCAATACACATCAGGTTCATGTAAACTGTAAATTTTATTCTTACTGCACTTCTCTTGTGTAAGTACTCGTTTGAACAGTGCCAGTGTTACTTCTTTTTGCTGATGAGGTAATTTCCTGTCTAATTCTCTGACTAACCGACCAGCAATGGTTTTGAGTTTTCGCTTCGCTGCATTTGCTTTCTTTCTTCTTTTAGGGTGAGTCCCATGGTAGGTGTCTCTGACAAGGTTTTTGGTTGTCCTAACGTAACTGCGTCGTAGTTTAATCCCTTCTTGGTTGGCTATAGAAATACAGCTGTCAACAATTTTTTTATGAAGTTTTGCATCTGTGGGATAGGTGATGCTCTTTTCCTGGACAGTAGTATCTACACTTACATGCTTGTCCTTAGCATCCTTTCCGTGTAGCTCAATTGAATGTTTCAATATCTTCTCTACCCCTTCTTCTCCAATCCTCTTCCTGAAATGAACCAAATCTGTTGCCGCACAAGGTTGCCCCCATTGCAAAGAATCAAAGCCTCCAAACTATTGAAAATATGGATTCATTTCCCAGCGTTGCTCCACCAATACCTCATCTGATAAATTGTAAATAGATTTTAATATCAACAAGGAGACCATCAAACGAATAGAATGAGCTGGACGACCTACATTTGAATAAAGCGAACCAAACGCTTCTTCAAAATACGACCATTCTATCTGTTGGCTCAACAAATAAAGCACTTGCCTGGAATTGAGTTGTTCAGTTAAGATAGGTGATAAAAAATCAAGTTGATTTCTATTCGACTGTTTTGACTGCATTTGACAAGGTTTTGATTGATATTATAACTATTCCTTGTCATTTTATACAGCAATAATCGTGCTAAAACTCTCCCTGAAAGAAGATAAGCATAATTAATTTTGATTCTTTAGGGCTGACTATATAGACATCATTCAGGTTTTTAAACCTGACGGTATGCACTCCTGCGGAGTGCAAAGAGATGGGAAACATCTCCTGTGGTTACGTCCTCAAAACCGCTGCCTTCTCCCCAGTCCACCATATAATCCATGTCTTGGCTATAGAAAATAAATGTTTTGTCGTTAGCGTCCGTACCAGCAGTGGTTGTTACTTTCAGTACAAAGTGGTCGGTTGCATCGTTCTGTGCGTAAGCAAAAGTCGAGAGGAATAAGAAGGTAACTAAGGAGATTAAGGGTTTAAGTCCCCAAATACCTGACAAATTGTCGGGGGGGGGGGGGGGGGGGGGCTACTGTCTTTTTGGCAGTATCTAGTCTCGTTTTCATAGGGAATTTATTATTTTAAATGGGATTACTAATTAAATTGAGGGGCAAGTCTAAGTAGCGAGTGATACTTTTGCAAATATTATTTTTCTTTTTTTTAAAGAAAAAAATGTTCTATTGGCTTGTGGGTCCAAATAGGCATGAGAAATGAGTTACATCATGTTGATCATAACCTGTCGCATATACTATCAAATTGACCGTAATGTGTCACTTATAAATCGTTTCTTTTTCGCTCGCATGTCGTGAAAAAATAGCACCGTAGCCAGGGCTATGCTTATGTTTTTTGCCTAATTCAACCGAACAATAATTCAATTTAGTTATGTAATAGTTGATAATCTAACTTGGTATTAGTGCTACTGCTTGAGTGCTTTTTTGACCCTAGCTGTCGTAGCAGAAAAAAACCAACCTGATCCGAAAAGGAAGAAAAAGCTCAGTTCATACTATTCACGATTTCGGAGGTTTTGCTTACCTGCTCTTCATCCAGTTCTGCGTACATGGGTAAAGAAAGGATTGCAGAACATAGCTTTTCGGAAATGGGGAACTCCCCAACAGCGTGCTTTTTATAAGCATACGATTGAAGGTGTGGCAATGGGACTGGGTAATGGATAGCACACCCTACATCGTTGTCTAAAAGATTTTTTTTCAACTCCTCTCTCCTTTCTGATTGAATAACATAAAGATGGAAAACCTGTTTATTCTCTTTTGGAACAATGGGGGTCACCACACTCGTTAGTTCATTAGCATACTGGCTCGCATGCTTAATACGTGCTTGGGTCCAACGTTCGATGTAGGGTACTTTTGCATTTAAAATTGCTGCTTGAATAGTGTCCAGTCTACTATTTCTACCAATTACCCGATGGTCATGTTTGCTCATTTGCCCGTGATTAGCCATCATTCTGCATGACTGTTCCAACGCTTCATCGTTGGTTACCACGGCACCCGCATCTCCATAGGCTCCCAAATTTTTCCCTGGGTAAAAGCTAAAAGTAGCTACATCCCCAAAATTCCCAACTTTCTTTCCATCGATCTTCGCTCCATGAGCCTGGGCACAATCTTCAATCACTTTGAGGTGGTACTTCTTTGCAACGGCAAGGATTTCATTCATCCGAGCGGGCAGTCCGTACAAATGGACAGGAATAATTGCTTTCGTTTTGTCGGTGATCTTATCCTCAATTAGCGCAGGGTCAATGGTTCTCTCCTTTTCTATTACATCTATAAAAATAGGCTCTGCTCCAACATTATTTACAGCTCCTCCTGTACTGATCCATGTCAATGCGGGTATGATCACTTCATCGCCCCGTCCAACCTCTAAAGCTCTTAAAGCAATTTCAATCGCATCCGTTCCATTAGCACATCCTATGCAGTGAGTTGCCCCAGTGTACGATTCAAAAGCGATTTCAAATTCTTTGACCATAGCTCCTCCGATAAATGCGCTTTGATCAATAACCGATTGAATTGCACTATCAATTTCATTTTTTATTGAGAGGTACTGGGCCTTCAAATCGACGAACGGCACTTTCATAACCTCTTTATTTTTTTGGCAGGATTGCCCGCATATACCGCTGGCTCCGTAATATCTCTTGTGACTACACTACCAGCTCCGATCACCACGCTGTCACATATTTTCACGGGTAAAATAGTAGCATTCGACCCAATTGATACATTGTTTCCAATGCTGGTTTTCTTCCATTTGGACTGATCGCCTCTAGCTGGTCCACCATCCGAAAAACTGTCATTAATAAACATAACGCCATGCCCAATAAAGCAAGCCTCTCCTATTTCTACCAATTCACATACAAATGAGTGTGATTGAATTTTTGTTTCATTGCCGATTATCACACCTTTTTGGACTTCCACAAAAGGACCAATGAATACATTGTCACCCAGTTCACAGCCGTATAAGTTGGCAGGCATCACAATTTTGACATTCTTACCACTTATTACATTCTTAAAATCTGACGCTGTAATGTTCACTGGATCAGCTTCCCTATCGTCTTAAATTTTTCAAATACTCTTGTGTCATGTGGTGCGTCTTTCAACTCATCTGTCAAATCCTGTCCCGCCCAATGCTCGTAATGTTTCCCCCCGCTCCAAAGTTTGGATTGCGTTACATCATAGACTATTCCCTGATAGGCAATCCACACTGATCCTTTATCAACACCATTTCGCAATGCTAATTGGCTTTTGGTAAACTCGTTCACCTCCTGTATACGTTGTATCCTACAACATTAGCTAATTAAAAAATGTAAAAACAGGTCAGTATTGAAGTTTTATAAAAAAGATACCTGCGTAGGTTCAACCATCAAGAGCAAAAACTAAGCGGTATTTAGATAAAAGATTTCTTTAGGAGTTTTAAAGTTAAGCTTTTCTCTTGGTCGTCGGTTAATTTTGTGTTGAATTTGTGTAATCTGTTCGTCATTTAGTGTATCAAAAGCTGTTTTTTTGGGTATATACTGTCTTATGAGTTTGTTAGTGTATTCATTGAGTCCTCTTTGCCAAGAGCAATACGGATGGGCAAAGTAGAATTTAGTAGCTATGTTTTTAGCTATGTTTTGATGGTCGGCGAATTCTGTTCCATTATCAGAAGTGAACGAAAGGATATGTTTTTTATAGGGCATCAGCCTATTGATAAGTTCCTTACTTAGTCCTTTGGCTTGCTTTCCCTTAGGTAGCTTTTTGATAATGAGCATTCCTGTAGTTCTTTCCACGATGGTCAGCATGGCTCCCTTTTGTTGTCTGCCTATAATGGTATCCACTTCCCAGTCCCCAACGCGTTCTTTATTGTTGATGCATTCAGGTCTTTGATCGATTGATACCCTGTTTTTAATAGTTACAGGCTTACCTACAGGTCTTTTTCTATGTTTGAGTTGATGGCGTAAATGTTTGTAATACTGTCCACCAGCAGCTTTATCGTCCCTGATATATTGATAGATACGTTCATGTGAAACCATGGGAATCTGCTTGATTTTACAATACCCTACAATCTGCTTAGGTGACCACTGTTCTTGCAGAAGGTATTCTTTGATGAGCTTTCTTTTGTGGGTGTCAAAAGACCGAGGATTGCAATAACGTTGCTTACGCTTTGTGGAAGACAAATGTGCTTTAGATCCATGATAGATCCCTGTAGGGGAACTGTTGCGCTTGCCTTCTCTGTAAATGGTGGAAACCGACACAGCAAGGGCTTCTGCAATGAAACTTTTACTTTTACCCGATTTTAAGTAGGCTTCAATTTGATGTCTTTGATGGGCTTTGAGTTGATAATATGTTTGGCTCATATGGCAAAGTGTTTAGACCTTTAAATATGGGGAAATAGCTCCACATATTTATCCTAATCTTTGCACTTACTAATTGAACTTACATACATTCATTCATAGCAAAATCTACATAATTGACAACCAAATTGCTTACCTAGGATCTTTAAACTTTACATCTAGCGGAACAAAATACAATCACGAAACTCGAATAAAGACAATTGATTCAAAAGCCGTCAAAATGATTACTGATGAATTCGACAATCTATTCGAAAACTTAAATGAGCCTGAAATGAATATCCAAAAATGGGGCAAACAGTTATATACAGAACGAATCAATTAAAAATATTGGGTCTTAACTAGTTAAGCAATTATAAATTGCTTAGAATGTTAGCTATGACAAGAAAAAACAGGTACCATGGGCGTTCCCGAATTACGAAAAAAAATTTAGAGAAGTTTTGAAGTGTTTTGTGCTGATTTGACAGCGACTCAACTTGCTCATCTCACTCTTCTTAACATCAATACCACTAACAAGATTGTACACCTTTTAAGACAAAGAATGTTTGAATTATCTCAACTCCACGCTGACCCACTGGTAGGACAAATTGAAGTGGATGAAAGTTATTTTGGTACACGGCGAGTGCGTGGCAAACGGGATCGGGGTGCTAGCGGAAAAACGATCGTTTTTGGTCTATTTAAAAAGAGAAGATAAAGTCCATACTCAACTAATAAAAAAGTGTGGGGGAACAACGCTTCATGCGATTATAAAGGAGAGAACCAGTCCTGACAGCATTATTAATTCCGATGGTTGGAGAAGGTATACTGGCGTAGTAAATTTTGGTTACAAAAATCATTATAGAGTACATCATGATACGAATGAGTTTGCCAGAGGAAGCTTCCCATATTAACGGGATAGAATCCTTTTGGAGCTATGCTAAAACAAGACGTTCAAAGTTCAGAGGCATGAACAAGAATAGGGTTGAATTACATCTTAAAGAATGTGAATTTAGATTCAATAATAGGGGGTAGAATTTGTACAAAATCTTTCTCCGAGTGTGCAGAAAAACCAATTAACTAGTTAAGATCCAAAATCTAGTTAATAGAGGTACCCTAATTAGTCGTTCCTTACAAACTCATTTTCAATAGAGTTTGTATTCTACTTTGATGGAAAGTGGTTAATTCAACTAGACGCCTCAGCTTTACTACCCATTTTGTATAGAGCCAAAGAGCATTTACTCTTAGTTTTTTCATCAATTTCTTGTAGTTAAACCCACAGGCAGACATGATGAAGTTTATTTTATCTCCTGTTTTCCCTTTTAGGTAATTGCTAGCTACTCGATGATCTTGCTTGAAGTGTCCGATGATTGGCTCTATGGCTGCTCTACGTCTACAGTGCTTTCGTTTTCTCTGTTTTTGATAGGTATTGTCTCTTTTTAATGAGTTGGATGGTCGAATGATGGAGGTGTTTTCAACTGTGTTAGTCCCTTTGTACCCCCTAGCTACTGTGGCGGTTTTCGGGTAGTTACCAGTCAGTAGTTGTGTTTGCTTCAATACAGCATCTAGTGTATGTCCATCATAAATATTCTCTTCAAAAGTCATCGCACCTACGATGATACCCGTGTTTTGTGTCAATACTACGGATGCCTTACAGCCATATTCATATTTCTTATGTGCCTTTCCTTTTGCGATGCAATACACATCAGGTTCATGTAAACTGTAAATTTTATGTTTACTGAACTTCTCTTGTGTAGGTACTCGTTTGAACAATGCTAATGTTACTTCTTTTTGCTGATGTGGTAATTTCCTGTCTAATGCTCTGACTAACCGACCAGCAATGGTTTTGAGTTTTCGCTTCGCTGCATTTGCTTTCTTTCTTCTTTTAGGGTGAGTCCCATGGTAGGTGTCTCTGACAAGGTTTTTGGTTGTCCTAACGTAACTGCGTCGTAGTTTAATCCCTTCTTTCTTGGCTATAGAAATACAGCTGTCAACAATTTTTTTATGAAGTTTTGCATCTGTGGGATAGGTGATGCGCTTTTCCTGGACAGTAGTATCTACACTTACATGCTTGTCCTTAGCATCCTTGCCGTGTAGCTCAATTGAATGTTTCAATAGCTTCTCTACCCCTTCTTCTCCAATCCTCTTGCTGAAATGTACCAAATCTGTTGCCGCACATGGTTGCCCCTATTGCAAAGAATCAAAGCCTCAAAAATATTGAAAATATGGATTCATTTCCCACCGTTGCTCCACCAATACCTCATCTGATAAATTGTAAATAGATTTTAATATCAACAAGGAGACCATCAAACGAATAGAATGAGCTGGACGACCTACAGTTGAATAAAGCGAACCAAATGCTTCTTCAAAATATGACCATTCTATCTGGTGGCTCAACAAATAAAGCTCTTGCCTGGAATTGAGTTGTTCAGTTAAGGTAGGTGATAAAAAATCAAGTTGATTTCTATTCGACTTTTTTGACTGCATTTGACAAGGTTTTGATTGATATTATAACTATTCCTTGTCATTTTATACAGCAATAATCGTGCTAAAACCCTCCCTGAAAGGAGATAAGCATAATTAATGTTGATTCTTTAGGGGTGACTAAATATTCTCTTCAAAAGTCATCGCACCTACGATGATACCCGTGTTTTGTGTCAATACTACGGATGCCTTACAGCCATATTCATATTTTTTATGTGCCTTTCCTTTTGCGATGCAATACACATCAGGTTCATGTAAACTGTAAATTTTATTCTTACTGCACTTCTCTTGTGTAAGTACTCGTTTGAACAATGCTAATGTTACTTCTTTTTGCTGATGTGGTAATTTCCTGTCTAATGCTCTGACTAACCGACCAGCAATGGTTTTGAGTTTGCGCTTCGCTGCATTTGCTTTCTTTCTTCTTTTAGGGTGAGTCCCATTGTAGGTGTCTCTGACAAGGTTTTTGGTTGTCCTAACGTAACTGCGTCGTAGTTTAATCCCTTCTTTCTTGGCTATAGAAATACTGCTGTCAACATTTTTTTATGAAGTTTTGCATCTGTGGGATAGGTGATGCTCTTTTCCTGGACAGTAGTATCTACACTTACATGCTTGTCCTTAGCATCCTTGCCGTGTAGCTCAATTGAATGTTTCAATAGCTTCTCTACCCCTTCTTCTCCAATCCTCTTGCTGAAATGCACCAAATCTGTTGCCGCACAAGGTTGCCCCCATTGCAAAGAATCAAAACCTCCAAAATATTGAAAATATGGATTCATTTCCCAGCGTTGTTCCACCAATACCTCATCTGATAAATTGTAAAGAGATTTTAATATCAACAAGGAGACCATCAAACGAATAGAATGAGCTGGACGACCTACATTTGAATAAAGCGAACCAAATGCTTCTTCAAAATATGACCATTCTATCTGGTGGCTCAACAAATAAAGCGCTTGCCTGGAATTGAGTTGTTCAGTTAAGGTAGGTGATAAAAAATTAAGTTGATTTCTATTCGACTTTTTTGACTGCATTTGACAAGGTTTTGATTGATATTATAACTATTCCTTGTCATTTTATATAGTCGTTCCTTAAAAACTCATTTTCCATAGAGTTTGTATTCTACTTTGATGGAAAGAGGTTAATTCAACTAGACGCCTCAGCTTTACTACCCATTTTGTATAGAGCCAAAGAGCATTTACTCTTAGTTTTTTCATCAATTTCTTGTAGTTAAACCCACAGGCAGACATGATGAAGTTTATTTTATCTCCTGTTTTCCCTTTTAGGTAATTGCTAGCTACTCGATGATCTTGCTTCAAGTGTCCGATGATTGGCTCTATGGCTGCTCTACGTCTACAGTGCGTTCGTTTTCTCTGTTTTTCATAGGTATTGTCTCTTTTTAATGGTTTGGATGGTCGAATGATGGAGGTGTTTTCAACTGTGTTAGTCCCTTTGTACCCCCTATCTACTGTGGCGGTTTTCGGGTAGTTACCAGTCAGTAGTTGTGTTTGCTTCAATACAGCATCTAGTGTATGTCCATCATAAATATTCTCTTCAAAAGTCATCGCACCTACGATGATACCCGTATTTTGTGTCAATACTACTGATGCCTTACAGCCCTATTCATATTTCTTATGTGCCTTCCCTTTTGCGATGCAATACACTTCAGGTTCATGTAAACTGTAAATTTTATTCTTACTGCACTTCTCTTGTGTAAGTACTCGTTTGAACAATGCTAATGTTACTTCTTTTTGCTGATGTGGTAATTTCCTGTCTAATTCTCTGACTAACCGACCAGCAATGGTTTTGAGTTTGCGCTTCGCTGCATTTGCTTTCTTTCTTCTTTTAGGGTGAGTCCCATTGTAGGTGTCTCTGACAAGGTTTTTGGTTGTCCTAACGTAACTGCGTCGTAGTTTAATCCCTTCTTTCTTGGCTATAGAAATACAGCTGTCAACAATTTTTTTATGAAGTTTTGCATCTGTGGGATAGGTGATACTCTTTTCCTGGACAGTAGTATCTACACTTACATGCTTGTCCTTAGCATCCTTGCCGTGTAGCTCAATTGAATGTTTCAATATCTTCTCTACCCCTTCTTCTCCAATCCTCTTGCTGAAATGTACCAAATCTGTTGCCGCACATGGTTGCCCCCATTGCAAAGAATCAAAGCCTCCAAACTATTGAAAATATGGATTCATTTCCCAGCGTTGTTCCACCAATACCTCATCTGATAAATTGTAAATAGATTTTAATATCAACAAGGAGACCATCAAACGAATAGAATGAGCTGGACGACCTACAGTTGAATAAAGCGAACCAAATGCTTCTTCAAAATATGACCATTCTATCTGTTGGCTCAACAAATAAAGCTCTTGCCTGGAATTGAGTTGTTCAGTTAAGGTAGGTGATAAAAAATCAAGTTGATTTCTATTCGACTTTTTTGACTGCATTTGACAAGGTTTTGATTGATATTATAACTATTCCTTGTCATTTTATACAGCAATAATCATGCTAAAAACCTCCCTGAAAGGAGATAAGCATAATTAATGTTGATTCTTTAGGGTTGACTATATAACAATAATCATGCTAAAAACCTCCCTGAAAGAAGATAAGCATAATTAATTTTTATTCTTTAGGGTTGACTAATTACTTTTTAAGTAAAAGACTGATAATCAGCGAAATAGATAAAGGTTAAGATTTTGTTAAGAAATAATCGAATTTTCTAACCAGTTTGTAATCAATGAGTTATACGTTATAGACCACCTGAGTAGTTACAAACAATCTTCTATTGCAACGGACTGAATTTGTTAATCCCCACTATGACACTGAGATTTTTGATGTCCCATTTTATAGCATAACAGACCATTCAGATGACTAGGTTACTGGCAATTGGATCAGGTGAGAAAGGGAGTACACCTTAGCCGACAATCATCTCTAAATCAATAGTTCTTCGATCAATGTCTGTTTTAGCGACCAGTACTTTTAGTTTATCCCCGAGCGTGATCATCTTTTTGTTTCTCCGTCCGATCACACGATAATTTTTTTCATCAAAATCATAGTAGTCATCCTCCAGGTCTGTTAAGCGTATCATGCCTTCACATTTTGTTTCACTTATTTCTACAAAAATCCCCCACTCTGTCACACTGGAAACGATCCCGTCAAATTCCTGACCGAGCCTACTTTGCATAAATTCTACTTGCTTGTATTTTATAGATGCACGCTCTGCATCAGTGGCTCTTTTTTCACGCTCACTGCTATGCAGGCATAACGATTCGTACTCTTCTTTATCCACGGATTTTCCATGATCAATGTAGTGTTGCAATAACCGATGGACCACTACATCAGGATATCTCCGAATCGGCGAGGTGAAATGTGTGTAGTGTTCAAAAGCTAATCCAAAGTGTCCGTTGGCATCTGTTGTGTACTTTGCTTTTGCCATTGTGCGTATGGCCAGAGATTCTAGGACATTTTGTTCTGGTTGTCCCTCGATGTTTTCCATTAGTTTGTTGAGGCTGGACGAAATGTTTTTGCTGACATCTATTTTATGCCCAAAACGAGAAGCGAATGTGGCGAAAGAGCTTAACTTCTCGGGATCAGGATCATCATGTACCCTGTAGACAAAGGTCTTGCTTCCTTTCTCTGTTCTTTTTTCTTCCCCCCTGAAAATATGTGTGGCGACCTCTCTATTGGCAAGCAACATAAATTCCTCGATCATTTTATGTGCATCTTTCCGTTCTTTAGGAATTACTTCGAGCGGGTTGCCTTTTTCATCCAATCGGAATTGTACTTCTACTGTTTCAAAATTAATGGCACCTTTTTGAAAGCGTTGTTGCCTTAACTTCTTTGCCATGTTATGTAGCAGTGTGATTTCTTTCGTGAAATCGCTCTCGAGGCCTTCAATTCTTTCCTGTGCTTCTTCATAAGTAAATCGTCTGTCAGATTTGATGATCGTTCTCCCCAACGATTTCCTGTAGACTTTTCCTGAATTGTCCATTTCGAATACGGCGGAAAAAGTTAATTTCTCTTCGTTGGGTCGCAACGAACACAGTCCATTTGATAACCTTTCGGGAAGCATAGGTATCGTTCTATCTACAAGGTAGACAGATGTGGCCCTGTCCATGGCCTCTTTTTCCAATACTCCACCTGGTGCTACGTAGTGAGAAACGTCCGCAATGTGAATGCCTATTTCGTATTTGTCTTTTTCAAGTTTTCGGATTGATAATGCATCATCAAAATCTTTGGCATCACAAGGGTCAATGGTGAACGTCGTGACATCCCTGAAGTCTTTCCTTTTTTTTATTTCTTCTTCTGTTATAAGAGCAGAAATTTGACTGGCTACTTTTTCTGTTTTTTGTGTAAACCGAAAAGGGAGGCTAAACTCTGCCATAATTGCGTGAATTTCCGCTTCATGCTCCCCAGCTTGTCCGAGAACCTCCACGACCTCACCCATTGGGCTTCGGTGAGAAGCGTCGTGCCATTTGGTAATTTTTACCAGTACCTTATCATTGGACTTTGCTCTTCCCGTGTTTTCTGGATGCACAAATATGTCGAAATGGATATTTCTACTATCTGGCACTACGAAGGAATAGTTACTGGATATTTCTATCTTTCCAGCAAATTCCTCCCGCTCTCTCTTTACTATGTTTGTAACCTTCCCTTCTGGACGGAACCCTTTCCCAGAGGCGCGTGTCAACCTGACATTTACCAAGTCGCCATGAATAGCTGACTTCAAGTCAGGTGTTTTCACCCATATATCGTCTTCGCCTCTTGGCGTGAGTATGTAAGCAAAATTCGGATTTACATGGTCTACTTTTCCTTGTATATGCTCAGACTTGGCAGTGCTGACATACTTGCCGTCACTCATCCTACGAATTTTCTCTTTGCTTTCCATGCTGAAAAGCTGGTGTTTCAAAAAGTCTTTTGATTTTCTGTCTTGTAGAGCAAACTTTCTGATCAAGTCCCTGTAGGTATAGGTCATACCGTCATTTACTGAAAATAACTGGTGTAGCTTTGTTTTGACTTGATTTGGTTCGTACTCCTTGTGTGCCTGCGTTCCCGCTCCTTTCTTTCTTCTATTCATTCTGCTATAATTTAGTGCCTTTTGGGACAAAGACGTTGATCAGAGATACTGGTCATTCTATTGTTTCGATCTGATGCTGGGAAATCAATGGCAAGTTATTTAATCGAAGATATAACTGTGATGTGGCCACGACATCTCTCCTGCAATATTCTTCAATTCTCTTTAACCCATCTTCTTCCCTGTAATACGTTTTTGTGACCATCGATCCATCTATGTCTTTTTTGCTTGATGGAATATTGAAAATGGTAGTGAGTAAATCCAACGAGGTAAAATTTTTCCAATCACCGAACTTCCACAATTCCATGGTATCGATATGGTTGATTTCCCATGGTTTTTTTCCACTGATGTTTAATGACAAAGGTATCCTGATGTCATTGATGAGCATACGTCGACACAAGTAAGGGAAGTCAAATTCTTTCCCGTTATGCGCACAGAGTTTCAGGTTGTCCTGATTAAACTGCGCTTCAATGAAATTTTTGAATCTCCCCAATAGTTCTTTTTCATTATCTGAAGCGAAGGATTTAACACGCAATGCAGGGTCCCCTTTATCGTCATGATAGATCGCCATTCCAATCACAATGATTTTTCCAAATTCAGCATAAATCGCTGCCCTGTCTGAATAGAGGTCTCCTAGTGCTTTATCTTCTGGATTTCGAAGGGATGCGGTCTTTTGTTCCCAGTGCTTTTTTAGCCTAGGTGAAAGTGCTTCTACGTCTTCATTCCCCGCAACAGTTTCAATATCTATGACTAGGATATCTTGTGTAAGCTCACGCATCAGTCATGCAATGTACAAGATCGTTGCAAAATGTAGCGATAAGTTTGTTGGTTCTTGAATTGTGAGATTTTTGCTCTCTCATTTGTTTTTTTGCTCCCCAATAGGTTTGATCAGACCTATTTCTTGTTGTTCTTCCTTATTTCTTGTTGCTATTTTACTGAATTGGACCTATCTACAACGGTCTTCTTTAATTGGCTATACTAAAATTTTAGTGATACTTCTGAGACTTACCCTATTTATTATGACAGATTTTGCTAATTTTTTAGGTTCTACTGGGAAACCTGTGGGTAGAGATTAAATTCTCCGCAGTGGAACAGAATTGAACTCGGTTCTCCTGAGTTTCCTATGGGCAAAAGCCAAACAATGCTAAAAAATGTGGTACAAGTATATTTTTTTATGGAGATATTCAAATGAAAGATACCGCATTGTTTACGTAGCTTTTGGGGCTTAGCGACCCATGGCGAATCACGGCGATTACGCCGGATCTGACCGACAAATCAATGACCATCCAGATAGATTGACCAAAGAGAACGAAAGGTGCGTGTAATACCTGCAATGCCCTTTGTTCGGTTTACGACCACCGTGAGCAGGGCACATGGCGACATTGATACGATGCAGTTCAAGACGCGCTTGGTCGCTCAGGTTCCGCGTATTCATTGTAAAGAGCATGGAATCAAAAGCCTGCAAGTACCGTGGGCAGATACGCAAGCACGCTTTACGCATTTATTTGAGTGTTTCGCTATTGATGTGCTGTCGGCTTGTAGCAACAAGACACAGGTCGCAAAACTACTTGGTCTGTCGTGGGATGAGGTGCATCATATTCAATCCCGAGCGGTGAAAAGGGGGATGGACAGACGCTCTGTTGAGGAAGTGAAACCCCTTGGCATCGATGAAAAAAGTTTCCGCAAGGGACAATCTTATGTCAGCCTGCTGTACAATTTGAATTCGTCCAGAGTGCTTGAGGTTGTGGCAGATAGAACGACGGAATCGGCAACCGCATTGTTGTCCACGCTTCCCGAGCAAAGACGCAATGAAGTAGTGGCGGTTGCCGTGGATATGTGGGTTCCCTTTATGACGGCAGTTGGAACGACTTTACCGAACGTCGCCATTGTTCACGACAAGTTTCATATCGTCAGCTATCTTACAAACATGGTTGACGAAGTCAGGCGTAAAGAAAATAAAACATTTGAAGTAGGCATTTAATAAATAAAAGATTAGTCTATTAAAACAGTTTCATTTTATTGATTAAACGATTGATTTACAGTAACTTAGTAGGACTATTATAGTTAGAGTAAAAATCAGATTATGGAGAAAAAGTATGAAAGCCTAACTCTTTTTTAGTTTCAGAAGAAATTTCCTGATAACGACAGTTGTCAAAACTTCTTGGCCGAAATGAAATGGCCAGATGGAATTAAATGTGAAAAGTGCCAAAACAACACGTATTGCAGAGGGAAATTATTCCATACCCGTCAATGCACAAAATGTAGATACCAAGCTACCCCCACAAGTGGCCCACTTTTCCACAAAGTAAAATTCCCAATGTTAAAAGCTTTTTATATCCTATACTACATGAGTACAAATAAACAAGGGATTGCATCAACAGAGCTAAGCAGAAAACTGGGGCTACGGCAAAAAACCTGTTGGCTGTTTCAGCAAAAGGTAATGAAGGCAATGGTTAGCAGTGGGAAATACCCGCTAATGGGTAAAGTAGAAGTCGATGAGACCGTTGTAGGGCAACAGGAAGAAAGCGTTGTAGGACGCCAAAATAATCGAAAAAAGTAGCTTGTACTGGGCTATTGAGAAGAAAGGGAAAGGAGTGAGCAGGATGTATGCCAGGGTGATTGACAATGCTGGCTCCAAGCAATTGAAGCCCTTCTTCCAAGATCATATATCACCTCAGGCTACCATCACAACCGATAGGTGGAGGGGCTACATCCCCTTGAAAGAAAAATACTCTTATTTAATTCAAATCGAGAGTGGGAAGAAAGGTAAGAATTTCCCAGAATTGCACAGAACAATGATGATGTTCCAAGCATGGCTTAGAGGTATCCACCATTCAGTCGATAACCTGCAGGCATATATCGACCAATATTGCTATCGGTTCAACCGAAGGCAGATGAAAGGGAAAATATTCGATAACCTGCTAACTAAAATGGTGGACCATCAACCATGCCCTCACAAGTGCATTCGTATTTATTAAATGCCTACTTGTAAGTTCAATTAGTAAGTGCAAAGATGTAGGATAAATATGTGGAGCTATTTCCCCATATTTAAAGGTCTAAACACTTTGCCATATGAGCCAAACATATTATCAACTCAAAGCCCATCAAAGACATCAACTTGAAGCCTACTTAAAATCGGGTAAACGTAAAAGTTTCATTGCAGAAGCCCTTGCTGTGTCGGGTTCCACCATTTACAGAGCATGCAAGCGCAACAGTTCCCCTACAGGGATCTATCATGGATCTAAAGCACATTTGTCTTCCACAAAGCGTAAGCAACGTTATTGCAAGTCTCGGTCTTTTGACACCCACAAAAGAAAGCTCATCAAAGAATACCTTCTGCAAGAACAGTGGTCACCTAAGCAGCTTGTAGGGTATTGTAAAATCAAGCAGATTCCCATGGTTTCACATGAACGTAGCTATCAATATATCAGGGACGATAAAGCTGCTGGTGGACAGTATTACAAACATTTACGCCAGCAACTCAAACATAGAAAAAGACCTGTAGGTAAGACTGTAACTAGTAAAAACAGGGTATCAATCGATCAAAGACCTGAATGCATCAACAATAAAGAACGCTTTGGGGACTGGGAAGTGGATACCATTATAGGCAGACAACAAAAGGGAGCCATTCTGACCATCGTGGAAAGAACTACAGGAATGCTCATTATAAAAAAGCTACCTAAGGGAAAGCAAGCCAAAGGACTAAGTAAGGAACTTATCAATAGGCTGATGCCCTATAAAAAACATATCCTTTCGATCACTTCTGATAATGGAACAGAATTCGCCGACCATCAAAACATAGCTAAAAACCTGGCTACTCAATTCTACTTTGCCCATCCGTATTGCTCTTGGCAAAGAGGACTCAATGAATACACTAACAAACTCATAAGACAGTATATACCCAAAAAAAACAGCTTTTGATACACTAAATGACGAACAGATTACACAAATTCAACACAAAATTAACCGACGACCAAGAGAAAAACTTAACTTTAAAACTCCTAAAGAAATCTTTTATCTAAATACCGCTTAGTTTTTGCACTTGATGGTTGAACCTACGTACTTTCCATTACGGAAAACAATGGTCTCTTTCGTCTAGTATACCGTGTTCGCTCTATTAGCTTGGGAAAATCACTACTGTAATCGGATTTAATCTTGTTAAAGAGCCAATTTTCACTATCCAACGACACACATTCAGCAGTCAACGCAAGGTTAACTACCTGTAAATCAGTAAATAATGATGGTGTCCCTAGTTTGGGAATATTCCCAGTTTCATCAAAGCAGTTGAGCTTAACTGATTTGATTGTTTGAAAAATCTTGTCGAGATTACTTTTAATGTTGTGCATAGGTCAGTTCAATAAAATGGATTACTAATACGCTAATTTACTGATAATCAGGCTTATGTACACTTTTTATTACCTCTAATTAATTAGCACAACGGGTTGCTGTCATAAATTTTCTTCATTGTATTGAGAATTTAATGGAATTTAGTACCTTCATCGGTTGATGCCAAACGAGTACCTTGTAAAATATTGCCTGCTTTTTATTCTTGCTTTGCTCATTTATGTCAATGCGCAATCACAAGATAGAATTGTCACGAAAAAGGGAGACACTATTTCTTGCAAAATCACCCGAATATCGGATAATTTTATTGAAGTAGGCATTTAATAAATAAAAGATTAGTCTATTAAAACAGTTTCATTTTCTTGATTAAACGATTGATTTACAGTAACTTAGTAGGATTATTAAAGTTAGAATAAAAATCAGATTATGGAGAAAAAGTATGAAAGCCTAACCCTTTTTGAGTTTCAGAAGAAATTTCCTGATAACGACAGTTGTCAAAACTTCCTGGCCGAAATGAAATGGCCCAATGGATTTAAATGTGAAAGGTGCCAAAACAACAAGTATTGCAGAGGGAAATTATTCCATACCCGGCAATGCACAAAATGTAGGTACCAAGCTACCCCCACAAGTGGCACTCTTTTCCACAAAGTAAAATTCCCAATGTTAAAAGCTTTTTATATCGTATACTATATGAGTACCAATAAACAAGGGATTGCATCAACAGAGCTAAGCAGAAAACTGGGGCTACGGCAAAAAACCTGTTGGCTGTTTCAACAAAAGGTAATGAAGGCAATGGTTAGCAGTGGGAAATACCCGCTAGTGGGTAAAGTAGAAGTCGATGAGACCGTTGTAGGGCAACAGGAAGAAGGCGTTGTAGGACGACAAAATAACCGAAAAAAGCAGGTTGTACTGGCTATTGAGAAGAAAGGGAAAGGAGTGAGCAGGATGTATGCCAGAGAGATTGACAATGCTGGATCCAAGCAATTGAAGCCCTTCTTCCAAGATCATATATCACCTGAGGCTACCATCAAAACCGATAACTGGAGGGGCTACATCCCCTTGAAAGAAAAATATCCTTACTTAATTCAAATCGAGAGTGGGAAGAAAGGTAAGAATTTCCCGGAATTGCACAGAACAATTATGATGTTCAAGGCATGGCTTAGAGGTATCCACCATTCAGTCGATAACCTTCAAGCATATATCGACCAATATTGCTATCGGTTCAACCGAAGCCAGATGAAAGGGGAAATATTCGATAACCTGCTAACTAAAATGGTGGTCCATCAACCATGCCCGTACAAGTGCATTCGTATTTATTAAATGCCTACTTCAATAATTTTATTCACTACATGAACCCTGAAAATTCTATTCGTTCCAGAATTTCAACAGAAAAAATAGAGTCATACTTTAGAGCAAAAGAATCTGAAAAAAATGATACAATAGTCGTCAAAGGCAACAAAAATAAGGAGACCGCTCCCATTCCTCTATTTTTTGGTGGAGATAAAGCTCTGGGAATATTCAGGGTTGCTCTAAATGCTGGGTATACCTATCAATATGAAGGTTATGACGACTTGCCTAATTCCTACGTCAAGCAAGTAACATCTTTATTTAATATAGGAAGCGAAGTACACATTTTCCCCTCCGAAACCTTTGGAATAGGAGTGAAATATAACAGAATCACCACCGCTTCAAATGAAGATTTTGAACCAATGCGCAACAGCCCGTTTGTCCCAAAAAGCATCAAAGAAAACATTCGATTCAACTACCTAGCTCTCTCTCTGTTAAGCAGGCAGTCTATAGTAAATCAAGATCATATTCTTTATTACAGTTTTTCAGGAGGGATCATTCACTACCGGGACGATGGAATACAAGATGGCTTTCCATTTTTTGAAGAGGGTGAAACATTTGGGATTGCTTTAGGAATTGGATATGACTACGCTCTACATGAAAAATATGGTGTAGGATTAACTATTGAAATAAATCTGGCGAGAGTAAACAGTATCAATATTAATGGAACTACTTTCTCTGGTGTCAATTTCGGTATTTCCAGACTTGATTTTACAGCAGGATTCAGATTTTTCAAATAATAGCAAGAGATAGTTTAGCATCCATTCTGCATCTTTGAAAAGATGTTCTGTAACTTTTCAATAACATCTCTGTCATTACATCGAATGTCTACCAAACTATACCATACGCTGATCCTCCCTGCCTCTGACGACATGTATAGATATGCGTTATCTATTGTACATGAACCGGAAACAGCGAGAGATATCGTTCAGGATTGCTTGGCAAAGATTTGGAGCATTCGGAACGATTTGACCACCATTGAACAAGCTAATGCATGGGCTTTTCGTATCGTGAGAAATAGATATATTGAAATGTTACGAAGAGACGATAGGTATGCAGACTTGGATGAGACGATTGTCAATCGGCACGTTTCAAGTCCATCCGATCAAAAAGCAGTTAATGATGACCAGATGTCATGGCTGAATGAGGTACTGCAGACGCTACCTTCAAAGCAACGAGAGGTCTTTCTCCTCAGAGATGTGGAGGAATTGAGCTATCAGGAGATAGCAGAGACACTGGAACTGACGGAAAGTGATGTCAAAGTCAACATTCACAGAGCTAGAAAAAAAGTAAAGAACGCCATGCAAAAAAATAGAAGCCTATGGAATTGACCATTGAAACACTGATCGAAAAGTATTGGAATGGGGAAACATCTCTTGATGAGGAACAGCAACTCAAGATGCATTTCAAAACCCATTCTGCTCTTTCTAAAGAGTCTGAATACTTCCAATTTTTAAAAAAGGAGCAACAGGTAAAGTTTGATCAAAAAGTGAGAAAGAACTCAAAAAGGACGTGGCTTGCAGTAGTGGCCACTGTAGCTGTGGGCGTACTTATCGCTGTACAGGTGTTGTTGCAGGAGTCTGACAAATATCCATTTGCTATAGACGATCCAAAACAAGCATTAGAAGCGACCAAACGAACACTTATGATGATTGGTTCTGAGCTCAATGAAGAGCAGTTTTATACAATGGAGCTTACTAAGATCAATAAAGCCAAAGATGAGCTTAAAGGGGGGTCTGAAGATTTATAAATCCAAAAAAGAAACCAAAACCAAATAGAATGTCTCGTTGATTCGGGATCAAACAAAATTGACCATTTAAAAAAATGAAAATGAAAAAGGTAGCAGTAACAATATTAGGTCTAGGCATCGGGGGATTTGCCTTTGGACAGGGCGCAGTAATGACTAAGTACTTTGATAAATTCTCTGATAACAAAGATTTTACCAAAGTATCGGTAAGCAGTAAGATGTTCTCTCTGTTCACTGACTTAGAAGCAAATACAGAAGACGAAAAAGAATTTTTAGACGCTATTAGCAAACTAAAAGGATTGAAAGCGGTGGTGGGTGAAGATGTGGAGGCTTCAGAATCTAAAAAACTTTACAATAATGCCATTTCAGATGTAGATAAGGCAGGGTATGAGGAATTGATGACTGTCACAGATGCAGAAGAAAATGTGAGAATTTCAATTAAAGAAGATGGAGGTAAAATTCAGGAATTGATCCTAGTTGCAGGAGGAAAGAGTAAATTTGCTTTACTGAGTATCTATGGAGAAATAGATGTAAAGAAGATATCCAAACTTGCGAGTTCTATGAGCATTCAGGGTATGCAACATCTAAAAAATCTGAATGGTAAGGACTGACTAGTTAGATAACCGTTTGTTCAGACTGCAAGCCTTGCAGGGTACTGGCAGTCTGGACCAATAGCGTTTAGCTAGGGACTCAATAAAAGAACTGACCTAAAAATGAAAATTGTACTAGCTACCGTAATTCTCTTTTTATCACTTAGCTCTTTCGCACAAGAATTCATTATCAAAGCTTTTGCGGAAACAAGAAGAGATGTAAAACTCTGTTTATATCCCAGCACACTTGGAATGATCAATGTTTCCAAAGATTCTGAGTACAATGCACTGGTCGGGGGAGTTGAGAAATTACTTATTTATACACTGGACTCTGCAACAGTAGCCAAGAATCAATACACTAATTGGATAAGGGAATACCTAGAAGAAGGGTATGAAGAATATATCGCTATGTCTGGTCCTAGGAGTCTCACCATTCTGGGTAAAAAGAAGGAGTTTGTGGGACTAACAAGGGCTAATGGAAGTGTAATTGCTTTTTATTTGAGAGGTATTATTGAATTTCAAAAAATTCCCAAACTCATTCAAACTTTTGAGAGTGGAGATATTCTGGGCATTTTAACAGATCAATTCAATGAGTAATATTCTAAGAATTAATAAACTAACCAAGCATTTCAGAAACCTGACAGCGGTCAATCAGTTGGACTTATCCATCGATTCAGGTCAGGTTTTTGGCATACTGGGACCCAATGGAAGTGGAAAAACCACTACACTAGGTATGATTTTGGAAGTAGTAGCTCCATCTGGAGGACAATTCGAATGGTTTGATGGAATAAATAATGTAAGTGCGCGACAGCAAATAGGATCAATTTTAGAAACTCCCTGTTTCTACAGCTACCTCACAGCAGTTCAAAACTTAAGAATAGTTGCTCACATCAAAAAGTGTGGTGCTGGTAACATTGATAACATCTTGAAACAAGTCAATCTCTACGAGAGAAGGAATGACAAGTTCAGGTCTTACAGTCTCGGGATGAAACAACGGCTTTCCATTGCAGCGGCACTCCTTTCCAATCCCTCTGTTCTTATCTTGGATGAACCAGCAAATGGACTAGATCCAGCAGGAATCGCGGAGGTTCGTCAGTTGATTACAGAAATTGCTTCTCAGGGGAGAACTATCATTATGGCCAGTCACCTCCTAGATGAAGTTCAAAAAGTATGCACACATTTCTGCATATTAAAAAAAGGAGTCAAACTTTATGAAGGATCTGTACGTGATATATTAGGTGAGACGAACATCGTTGAGATTGTAGCAGACGATATGGACAATCTTTTTTCACAGGTAAATTCATTTCATGGAGTGGAGAAAATGAGCAGTGAAAACGGATCGCTATTTGTTCACTTAAAAGCTGGCAATTCACCTGAAGATATTGGCAAATTTTGCTTTGAAAAGAGTATTTCGCTAAAAAAACTTCTGCCACAAGTAAAGTCCCTAGAGCAAGAGTTTTTCAAAATACTAAAGGAAAATGATTAGAGCTTTTACACTGGAATGGCTGAAACTTAAGAATTATAGAATTTTTTGGGCTCTGTTTGGGATTTATTTGTTGGTTCAGCTGGTCATTACCAATGGAGGCGTATTCCTCCTAGCATGCTGAATTCAAGTCATTAATGCAACTTTCTGGTTAACCAATAATTGATTCATTGAAGTAGGCATTTAATAAATAAAAGATTAGTCTATTAAAACAGTTTCATTTTCTTGATTAAGCGATTGATTTACAGTAACTTAGTAGGATTATTAAAGTTAGAATAAAAATCAGATTATGGAGAAAAAGTATGAAAGCCTAACTCTTTTTTAGTTTCAGAAGAAATTTCCTGATAACGACAGTTGTCAAAACTTCCTAGCCGAAATGAAATGGCCAGATGGATTTAAATGTGAAAAGTGTCAAAACAACACGTATTGCAGAGGGAAATTATTCCATACCCGGCAATGCACAAAATGTAGGTACCAAGCTACCCCCACAAGTGGCACTCTTTTCCACAAAGTAAAATTCCCAATGTTAAAAGCTTTTTATATCGTATACTATATGAGTACCAATAAACAAGGGATTGCATCAACAGAGCTAAGCAGAAAACTGGGGCTACGGCAAAAAACCTGTTGGCTGTTTCAACAAAAGGTAATGAAGGCAATGGTTAGCAGTGGGAAATACCCGCTAGTGGGTAAAGTAGAAGTCGATGAGACCGTTGTAGGGCAACAGGAAGAAGGCGTTGTAGGACGACAAAATAACCGAAAAAAACAGGTTGTACTGGCTATTGAGAAGAAAGGGAAAGGAGTGAGCAGGATGTATGCCAGAGAGATTGACAATGCTGGATCCAAGCAATTGAAGCCCTTCTTCCAAGATCATATATCACCTGAGGCTACCATCAAAACCGATAACTGGAGGGGCTACATCCCCTTGAAAGAAAAATATCCGTACTTAATTCAAATCGAGAGTGGGAAGAAAGGTAAGAATTTCCCGGAATTGCACAGAACAATTATGATGTTCAAGGCATGGCTTAGAGGTATCCACCATTCAGTCGATAACCTTCAAGCATATATCGACCAATATTGCTATCGGTTCAACCGAAGCCAGATGAAAGGGGAAATATTCGATAACCTGCTAACTAAAATGGTGGACCATCAACCATGCCCGTACAAGTGCATTCGTATTTATTAAATGCCTACTTCAATTGATTCATTACAAATATAGGGGTTTCATATTTATGCCTTTTTCTAGGTCGATTGTTTATCTTGGTTTCAATGTCTTTGATTTGTTGCTCATCGAGCATAGAGAAGTCTGATTTCTTAGGGATATATTGTCTGATCAGCCCGTTTAAATTTTCATTAGCCCCTCTTTCCCACGCGTGGTAGGGATGGGCAAAATAATAGTCAATGCTTAGCGTTTTAGCTACCTGTTGATGCCAAGCAAATTCCTTTCCATTATCAGAAGTGATGGTTTGAAGAAACGGACTCCATTCTTCCAATAATTCATTGATGGCATCAGCCACTTCGCTGGCTTGTTTGGTTTCTACTTTCTTCATTTTCAACATGCCACTCGCCCTGTCGTTGATAGTTACAATCGCTCCTTTCTGATTTTTTCCAATGACCAAATCTACTTCAAGATCTCCAAATCTTGACCTTTCTTCTACCACCGAAGGTCTGCGGTCTATACTTACTCTGTCTTTTATAATTCCCCTGCTATCTTTAGTAGCCCCTCTTTTGCGATACTTTCTGCCCTTTCTTCGGAGATGAGTATGTAACTCGCCCTGGTGTTTTTTGTCTTTCCATACATGCTGATAAATGCGCTCGTGAGAGACACAGTCTAGCCCTTCTTTTATACTGATGCCTACAATTTGCTCGGGGCTATAGTCTTCCTTTAGCAGGGTCTCAACATGGGACTGAATTCGCAAGGTGAATCGCTTTTTCTTGGGTTTCTTTTTTTGACGTTGAGCATACTTTCGATGCGCCAAATCATGCCTATAAACACCACTCCTCTGATCTTTATTACGCACAATTTCTCTGCTAATAACAGATTTATCTTTTGCTATGCTAGCAGCTATTTCACTTTGACTTTTTCCTTGTTGTAACATACACGATATCGCGTACCTGTGTTCTGTAGTAAGATGTGCCATTTGCAACTTTATTTTTGACGATGTGAGGGGGCAAATTAACCCTTACCAGCAAAGCAGTGAAAGAGAAAATTGCCCTTCTTTCCTGTTTTGTAATAGTGATAAAATCTCAAATCTAAAAGTTGCATTTATTAGTTGAATGTGAGCATGGTTAAAAGATCAGGGTGCAGATTTCGATGGAATTGACCCCACTATTATTCCGATTTATGATTTTCCCGACATCTGGCAAAATACTGCATGGCTGGGGTCTTTCGTGAAAATACTGATCTCATTTATTGTGGTTATTTCCGTCAATAACGATTTAACATACAATACAATGCGTCAAAATATTATTGACGGCATCAGTAAAAAAGAATTTATACTGTCCAAATTTTCTCTGATTATTTTTCTAGCTGGTGTTTGCACCATGGTAATGTTCATTTCTGGTCTCATTACTGGATTCATTTATTCAAGTGTGACAGACCTCAAATATATTTTCGATGAGCTTGAATACCTGTTAGCATATTGCTATCAATTGGTAGTATTCAGTACGATGGCCTTCCTAATAGCTTTGATGATTAAAAAAGCAGGATTTGTAATTGTTTTTCTATTCCTGTACTCTTCATTTATCGAACCAATAGTTACAGCCATACTACAGTATGCGGATTTCGCAAAGGACCATGTAGCAGGATTGGTAAAATTTTTCCCCGTCTACTCAATCAATAACCTAGTAGATGTCCCTTTTCCAAAATACATCTTTATGGAAATCCAGGATAATATTTTGTGGCATGAATGGCTGATCGCAAGTGCTTGGTTAGCAATATTCCTCTCTTTAATTGTCTTTATCTTAAACAAGCGTGATTTGAAAGCATAAAAAACGAAGATATGGGGGCAAGAATAACCTGTAGCCTTTCCATTTAATTGAAATTTATATGACAGAAGCCGTGCTTTTTTTAATCCTTATTTGAACGCTCGCCAAGATCAGGGGAAACAGGCTGGTCCTAGAGAGAAAATAAAGATCAGACCACATAATACCAAATTGAATACAAAATATCACATATAAATCGTTTCTTTTTTGCTTTCATTTCGTTAAAAAACAGCACCGTAGCTATGGCTATGTTTATATTTTTTACCTATTTCAAACAAAAAATAATTCAATTTTATTATGTAATATTTTATCATCAAATTGGTATAACCAGTCATTGAAGATTGGAGACATCTAGCTTACAGGCAGGTTTTGATCATTTAGGAATTCTTTCCAAGAGTGCGCTTTTTCTTTTTTCAGAACCCTCGGAAATTTATTCTGACTCCCAATCTTCCCCTGAGATTCCATCCAGTTGTAAAATGTAGAAGTCGGTAAAATTTTCAGTTTCACTTCTTTCAATGCAGCACTTCTTTCAACTTTATAATCATCATTAAGCCCCATAATGGTTTGATCTATCAAGTCCCTTAATTTTCCTTCGTCAACATCATCATCCGTGCCAATATACCAGTGGTGTTCGAAAAGGGATTCACCAAGTTCGCCCAACAAAGTAAATTCTCTTATATCAATATTTAATTCTTGTTCGACGAGTTCAATTGCTTTATTCATATTATCTGAGCTCAAATGCTCTCCGCACAAACTCATAAAATGCTTAGTCCTGCCAATAATCGAAATCTCGGATTCAGCTAATGAGTCAAATTTAATAACGTCACCAATCAAATATCTCCATGCCCCTGCATTTGTTGATATCAACAAAGCGTACGCTGTATGTTCCTCTATTTCATCAATTTTTAGCGTTGCAGGGTTTTCCCTGATCACTCCATCTTCATCAAAATTCTCACCGTTAAAAGGAACAAATTCATAGAAAATACCATTGTTAAGTACCAAACGCATGGACTTCTTATTTGGAGAGGCTTGAAAGGCAATGAATCCCTCCGAAGCAAGGTAGGTTTCCATGTAAATTAAAGGTTTTGCAAGCAAGCGTTCAAATCCTTTTTTATAGGGCTCAAAAGAAACACCTCCATGAACAAAGATTTTCAGATTGGGCCAAATTTCATGGATTGTCTTTACCTTGTAACGATTAATTATTTTTTCAATCAAGATTTGGAGCCATGCAGGAACTCCAGCGATAATTCCTATGTCCCATCCAGGGGCATTCAAGACAATCTCATCAAGTTTTTCATGCCAGTTTTGATTCCTAGCTATCTTTTTGCCAGGTTTGTAAAAGTGTTGAAACCAAAAGGGAATCTGGGCAGCTGTGATACCGGTTAAATCCCCTTCGAAATAGTGTCCACTTCTTTTCAGGTCCGTACTTCCGCCTAGCATAAGTATCCCTTTGGCAAAAAAGGTGGTTGGCAAGTCATATTTTGATAATGTCAAAATCTGTCGCACGGAGGTCTTGCGTATAGATTTTACCATCTCTTTGGTAATAGGAATGTATTTTGAAGAAGCCTCAGAAGTCCCCGAACTTAAAGCAAAATACTTAATCGCCCCAGGCCAGCAAATATCCCTTTCCCCTTCTTTGGCCAAATGCCACCACTGGTCAAACAACTCCTTGTAATCAAAAATAGGTACATTCTCTTTGAACGCCTGATAAAATTTATTGTTGTCATTCCCCTTGAAAAACTGTAGTATCCTCGTGAAATCATAGGTTTGCCCAAACTTGGTAAGTTGAGTATTAATAAGAAGATTTCTAAGCTCTTGCTTTTGAAGGTCAATGGGTGAAGAATAAAGTTGCTCCAGACTTTCTCTGAGCGTAATTCCTTTTTTCAGTAAAGTTCCTAAAATTGCCATTCAAACAAATAGGTCGGTATCAGAAATACTTCCTTAGTAAATCAAAAGTAAAATAAGTTTAGTCATTCAGAAATGCATTCCATTAAAGATAAAGAGTCATGACAACTTAACCATGTTTAAAACTACGCTAAAGTACGGTTGTGACAGTAAGAAACAAGTACGTTATCCGTCCCCGCATTTCAGAGAAGAAATTTAGAGAGACAATTCGTTATTTTTCACTTGATAAGACCGTTGCAAACGGTAGCACTGAGTCTGTTCGTGCTTGAATTGTGAGATTTTTGATCTCCAATAGGTCTGAACAGTCCTATTTCTTGCTGTTCTTCCTCAATTTTTGTTGTCTTTTATTGCATTGGACATGGGTCCTAACTAGTTAAGACCCTTCTAGATCACTCTTTGATCAACTTGCTAGATATGATCTTGCCTCCCATATTAAATTTAACAATATAGTTCCCTGGCACCAGACCTTGCAGGTCCAATAGCGACCTAGTTTCTTTTGCTTTTTTGACATAGGACTTTTCCACTATCACATTTTTTCCATCGGGGCTTAGCACAAGAATCTCAATTTCGCCTAAGTAATCATTGATCATTTCAAGGCTAATTCTATTTTTAAACGGATTAGGATACATGGTAATTCCAATATCTTCCAAATCTTCCACCGAGGTAACACCAAGAACATTTATTGAAAATGATTTGGCAAATACATTTCCATCGTCATCTTCCGTTTGGACTCGTATGACATAGTCAGCCTGAGTTTCAAAATCGAAACTTACGGCTGAGTTTAGATCATCTAAGTCGACTGCGAAACTTGCATTATCGTCATCTCCTTCACCTGCTACCAGAGAGTAGGCATGTTGGATATCATCCTCATCTGTAGTATTAAATCTCCCAATTGTTGTCCCAGCAACAACCTTCTCTTCGATTGCTCTGATAGACAGTGTAATATCCGTCGGATTTGCAAAACTTGTTATAGTAGCGTTCTTTGTATTATTGGATGGATTTTCATCTCCTGCAATAGTTGCTACTATCCCTAATTCATATGATCCTAGCGCGGTGAAATCATACTGAGCAGAGAAAGTATGCTGATAGGACTCTCCTGAGTTAATGACTTGATCAATATTATCAGTCACTACCCGCTTACCATTAACTGTTAACGAAATGTCAAATGAAGTAATAGGTAGTCTTCCAGTACTCGACAAAGTCACTGTTATATCGGAAGGACTTTTAAAAACCATGGAAGAAGGGGTATCAATACTATTTACCCGCAAATCTGTATTCTTCACAATACTCGCACTATACAGTCCATTTCCATGTGTGCCTACCACAACAAGACAATCATCATGTCTTACAGCCATATGACTTACTACCACATTCCCAATAGTGTTACTTCCTTCCTGAGTCCAGACAGTATGGGATCCATTGATAGTTTGTGTCGAATATAACCCAGTGCTTGTCCCAACTAAATATCTCCGTCCAGCTCTTAAAATTCTAGCAATCCTAACGGAAGGACCGTTCCCTGAACCGTCAATATTTTCTTCAAGGTTTCCACTTATGTCTGTCCACGAAGTTCCTCCATTGGTAGAATGAAAAATGCTAATAACCTCATAATTGGAAAAAGTTACAATCAATTCATTCTCATTGAACGGATTCACTCCAATACTGGATATATATCCTCTAAGTGGAAAGCCCGACCCTAAAGCCAAATTAGTAGAAACAACTGGAAACTCTTCCGCAGGATTTTTCACTTTGTAGAGTGCTCCGTTAGCAGTTCCGACATATACCATGTTAGCACCTGTTAATCCAATTTCTGAAACAATTCCTCCATGTGATCCCAGAGCAATCGATTTCCAGCCTGCTGTCCGAGTTGATGAACTTGCCCGAGTATTCACAAATAGATGGGAATCCCCACCCAGATATAATATTTCGTCATTTAGCGGATCTAGGTAAAAGGGAGTTATAAACAACGGAGTTTCGTAGTCATCAATCACTGGATCAATTCGACGAAAACCAATGCTCTGTTTATCATCGGCATCCGAGTATGTTTTCCGGAATATGTTCGCATACTGGGTTGATAGGTATCTAGTTGTGCCATCATGACTCCATGCATTGTATGCTCCGTCTCCGCTGAGCGAGGAAGACCAAATGGCATTGCTACTCAATGAAGTTGTGAGCCACGTACCATTGTCCTGAAAACCAGCCAGAATCTGATCTCCAGGTCCAGTCGATAGTGCATAAACTTGTGTTGTCAGATACCCATTATTTAACGCATCCCAATCTACAGTTTCAGATCTTTTAGCTCCCGTGGTCGTTATGTCATTTGTTCTGTGTACTCCCCCATCATTTCCGCTAAGGGCTTTCGTTCCAGACAGAAAAAGAA
Organism: Ekhidna sp.; assembly: GCA_965261215.1. Classification (GTDB taxonomy): domain Bacteria; phylum Bacteroidota; class Bacteroidia; order Cytophagales; family Cyclobacteriaceae; genus Ekhidna. The sequence continues at coordinate 2,664,687 of CBDHDT010000193.1, read as the reverse complement.
AGGCGTGTTGGTCTGGATGATGATCAGTATAGAGATTGAACCCAGCCCCGCGAATAGGAGCATAGCCTCCTATCCATGCAGTATTTCCCATAGTTGTAAAACCATCTGTAGATCTGTAAAGATTGGTTCCACCGATGATCACAAATTTTTCGTCATCAGGTTTTACTTCGACCAATAGGTTATACGCATCTTGACTATCAAAATCTCCAGTACTACCTCCAAACATTGGAATGCTACCAGACAGATTGGTCCAGATCGCCACACCTCCCGCATTGTCATCATATTTCCATAAGGAATTTTCTCCAATTACATAAACGATGTCTTTATTAGAAGGTGCAATTCCTATTCTTTTTCTTTCACGCACGTCAACTGTTAATCCTGAACCCTCTGACACTCTGGTCCACGAAGTTCCACCGTCAGATTTGAATATTCCACCACGTGGTGCGGATCCACCTTCATATACATATGCATATAATATACCTGTAGAAGTAACCTGAATATCAGTCCATCCATCGGCGGATAGTACATATTCGAAACTCATGCCTCCATCCTGAGATTGAAAAATCCCACACTGGGTGGCAACAAAAACATCTCCATTGGTCGGGTTAACTACAATCTCATGTACGTAATCAAAGCACTGATCATTTACCTGTGGTTTACCAGTTGATGTAGACGGCAAAATAGACCATGACAGACCACCATCAGTCGATTGAAAAATACCATCGCCTCTATAATGTGCAGAGGAGAATTCACTTGCAGTGTTTCCTCTAAGCTCGCCCGTGCCATAGTACCAAGTGTTCGTTAGACCTTTGCGAGGGTCCTGCGCAATACATGTTATACTTTGAAGATCGGACATATCAGTCGTTTTACTCCAACTTAATCCAGCATCTGTGGACCGCCATACTCCACCTGATACTCCACCAGCCAACAGAATGTCCTCATTGTTTACATCTACGGCCAGTGCTCGTGTTCTGCCACCTACATTAAAGGGTCCTCTATGAGTCCAAGATGTTGCTTCATTCTCTCGATTCCTTTCCTTAAAAGGTTGTTCCGAAGCAAATGTCAGTTCTTTTGTCCGAATATTTTCTGGTATTCTTCCTGTTAGCGGATTCCGAAGTTTCCTGATCTCGAATTCAACTCTTCTCGCAGGATCATCTTTAATGTGGGGTGCCTGACCAAATGAATGAGAGCCAACGATCAAGGATATTAATGATATTGTTACTACTAGCCACTTTTTCATATGTTTTATGATTGTTATTTGGAAAGAAGTGATGTTAAGATGTACGTTTCAGAATGATTCATGCCTGGGTAGTAGTCCACAGAGCAATAAAACTCCTCTCCTTGGATTTCTACCTGAGAATATAACATAATCTCCTCTCCTGGATTCAAGCGTTTTTTAAAACCGAAACCAGATTTTAATTGTCTTTGAACCTGAACTTTAGCATTCCAGCCACCTTCCGTTTTCTCAGACTCCAAAAGTTTCAAAAACAACACTACTTCATCTGGGTTTGGTAAGTATTCTTCCACACGCCTCAATTGTGGCGAAGATAAGCCTGACTGCTCTTGAGCTTTGCAAGCGAAGAACAAACTCGGAACGACAAAAAGAACCTGCTTCATATCATTAGAACACATTATACCACAAGTATATAAAAAATATTGAGGTCAGTAGTTACGAGCATATAATTTCAGTTTGATAAATTTTGTCTGCTTTTACCATTCTTTCAATCAAATTATTAAAGATGTTTACCTTACTTCTGGAACGGTTTAAGCGATAACAAAACTCATCTAGATATCTATCTATATTAAAATCGCTTACCCAAGAATAAGTAGTCCTAATCCAAGATTTAATCTGATGAATCATTGTAGTGCAAGGCTATAAAATTCCTTCTGTTGTTACTTTCTATTTGTGTGATGTCATAATCCTTAAAAATAGGACGATAACCTTTCCACAGATCTGTAGTTACCGTTGCCTTATCGTCAATATGATTTTCAACTATCTTCTCTAATTCTTTCGATGAAAAATTATCAATTTTTAAGGCGTACATCCTTTTTATTTTTCCTTTATTGGTGAGTTCTAAGGCTGTAACCACCTTTTTTTAGCACTGTCGTAACTTCTTCCAACCTTGCCTTTTTCCATTCCGCCAACTACAAATTCATCTACGTGAACAACACCTTTCATCGGATAATTCTTACTGGACTTCATCGCTTCTCTAACCTTGTGCATAAACAAACGAGCAGTCTTTTCTGTAACACCAAAGCGAACACCAGTATAACGTGCAGATAAACTTTTAGTAGTCGTTGACATTTCAAAACAGATAAAAAAGGCTTTGCGTAAACCAAATTTTACCTTGTGAAATAACGTATTGAAGTAGGCATTTAATAAATACGAATGCACTTGTGAGGGCATGGTTGATGGTCCACCATTTTAGTTAGCAGGTTATCGAATATTTCCCCTTTCATTTGACTCCGGTTGAACCGATAGCAATATTGGTCGATATATGCTTGAAGGTTATCGACTGAATGGTGGATACCTCTAAGCCATGCCTTGAACATCATAATTATTCTGTGCAATTCCGGGAAATTCTTACCTTTCTTCCCACTCTCGATTTGAATTATTGAAGTAGGCATTTAATAAATAAAAGATTAGTCTATTAAAACAGTTTCATTTTCTTGATTAAACGATTGATTTACAGTAACTTAGTAGGATTATTAAAATTAGAATAAAAATCAGATTATGGAGAAAAAGTATGAAAGCCTAACTCTTTTTGAGTTTCAGAAGAAATTTCCTGATAACGACAGTTGTCAAAACTTCCTGGCCGAAATGAAATGGCCAGATGGATTTAAATGTGAAAAGTGTCAAAACAACAAGTATTGCAGAGGGAAATTATTCCATACCCGGCAATGCACAAAATGTAGGTACCAAGCTACCCCCACAAGTGGCACTCTTTTCCACAAAGTAAAATTCCCAATGTTAAAAGCTTTTTATATCGTATACTATATGAGTACCAATAAACAAGGGATTGCATCAACAGAGCTAAGCAGAAAACTGGGGCTACGGCAAAAAACCTGTTGGCTGTTTCAACAAAAGGTAATGAAGGCAATGGTTAGCAGTGGGAAATACCCGCTAGTGGGTAAAGTAGAAGTCGATGAGACCGTTGTAGGGCAACAGGAAGAAGGCGTTGTAGGACGCCAAAATAACCGAAAAAAACAGGTTGTACTGGCTATTGAGAAGAAAGGGAAAGGAGTGAGCAGGATGTATGCCAGAGAGATTGACAATGCTGGATCCAAGCAATTGAAGCCCTTCTTCCAAGATCATATATCACCTGAGGCTACCATCAAAACCGATAACTGGAGGGGCTACATCCCCTTGAAAGAAAAATATCCTTACTTAATTCAAATAGAGAGTGGGAAGAAAGGTAAGAATTTCCCGGAATTGCACAGAACAATTATGATGTTCAAGGCATGGCTTAGAGGTATCCACCATTCAGTCGATAACCTTCAAGCATATATCGACCAATATTGCTATCGGTTCAACCGAAGCCAGATGAAAGGGGAAATATTCGATAACCTGCTAACTAAAATGGTGGACCATGAACCATGCCCGTACAAGTGCATTCGTATTTATTAAATGCCTACTTCAATTGAATTAAATAAGGGTATTTTTCTTTCAAGGGGATGTAGCCCCTCCACCTATCGGTTGTGATGGTAGCCTCAGGTGACATATGATCTTGGAAGAAGGGCTTCAATTGCTTGGAGCCAGCATTGTCAATCACCTTGGCATACATCCTGCTCACTCCTTTCCCTTTCTTCTCAATAGCCAGTACATCCTGCTTTTTTTGGTTATTTTGGCGTCCTACAACGCCTTCTTCCTGTTGCCCTACAACCGTCTCATCGACTTCTACTTTACCCATTAGCGGGTATTTCCCACTGCTAACCATGGCCTTCATTACCTTTTGTTGAAACAGCCAACAGGTTTTTTGCCGTAGCCCCAGTTTTCTGCTTAGCTCTGTTGATGCAATCCCTTGTTTATTGGTACTCATATAGTATAGGATATAAAAAGCTTTTAACATTGGGAATTTTACTTTGTGGAAAAGTGTGCCACTTGTGGGGGTAGCTTGGTATCTACATTTTGTGCATTGCTGGGTATGGAATATTTTCCCTCTGCAATACGTGTTGTTTTGGCACTTTTCACATTTAAATCCATTGGGTCATTTCATTTCGACCAAGAAGTTTTGACAACTGTCGTTATCAGGAAATTTCTTCTGAAACTAAAAAAGGGTTAGGTTTTCATACTTTTTCTCCATAATTTGATTTTTACTCTGACCTTAATAGTCCTATTAAGTTACTGTAAATCAATCATTTAATCAAAAAAATGAAACTGTTTTAATAGACTAATCTTTTATTTATTAAATGCCTACTTCAAATAACGTATTTTCCGATGCTGTTTCTCTATGACTACACCTGTTACAGGTGCGTGAGAAATTCTTGCGAATTTGACTCGCTGAATGATCACATTTTACGCAATTGAAGCCTGCATTCCATTTACTATTTGCCAAATATTCCTTACAATCTTCGTCTGTTTTGAAGCGTTCACTGAACTCTATGGGGTTTTGTCCTTTAAATAATTCCATTTTTCTATACCTTAGTGACCACTAAAATATGAAATTATCTACTGACCTCAAAAAAATTATATATCAGGCATAATCAAATTTTTAATGGCACTTCTGTAGAATTTAACTATGAGTCTTAGCGCGTTAAGACCCATAGTTAAGTAAACTAAAAAAGCGACAACTGCACAAGTGCAATTGCCACAGTAAAGGGTTTCACAACGGAACCATCCTCAATACAGAATCACCCTTATTGTGAACTGTTTCAAATGTGTGAGCAGTGTAGTTCCAAAATAGATAAAGGCAAATTAAATTTTCATTTAATGCCATTTGGTTAAGCCTTTATATCAAAAAAATTATAAAATGTGACATAACTAAAATTGAACTATTTTTTGTTTGAATTAGGCAAACAATATGAGCATAGCCATAGCTACGGTTCTATTTTTTAACGAGGTATACCCAAGAGAAATGAAAATGTTCTTTTTTTATGGCATAACTAAATTTTTAGTGGAGCTAGATTAAGTTTTTGAAGTAGGCATTTAATACATAAAAGATTAGTCTATTAAAACAGTTTCATTTTCTTGATTAAACGATTGATTTACAGTAACTTAGTAAAATTATTCAAGGTAGAGTAAAAATCAGATCATGGAGAAAAAGTATGAAAGCCTAACCCTTTTTGAGTTTCAGAAGAAATTTCCTGATAATGACAGTTGTCAAAACTTCCTAGCCAAAATGCAATGGCCAGATGGATTTAAATGTGAAAGGAGCCAAAACAACAAGTATTGCAGAGGGAACTTATTCCATACCCGTCAATGCACAAAATGTAGGTACCAAGCTACCCCCACAAGTGGCACGCTTTTCCACAAAGTAAAATTCCCAATGTTAAAATCTTTTTATACCCTATACTACATGAGTACAAATACACAAGGGATTGCATCAACAGAACTAAGCAGAAAATGGGGCTACAGCAAAAAACCTGTTGGCTGTTTGAGCAAAAGGTAATGAAGGCCATGGGTAGCAGTGGGAAATACCCGCTAATGGGTAAAGTAGAAGTCGATGAGACCGTTGTAGGGCAACAGGAAGAAGGCGTTGTAGGACGACAAAATAACCAAAAAAAGCAGGTTGTACTGGCTATTGAGAAGAAAGGGAAAGGAGTGAGCAGGATGTATGCCAAGGTGATTGACAATGCTGGCTCCAAGCAATTGAAGCCCTTCTTCCAGGATCATATATCACCTGAGGCTACCATCACAACCGATAAGTGGAGGGGCTACATCCCCCTGAAAGAAAAATATCCTTAGTCAATCCAAATCGAGAATGGGAAGAAAGGTAAGAATTTCCCAGAATTGCACAGAACAATTATGATGTTCAAGGCATGGCTTAGAGGTATCCACCATTCAGTCGATAACCTTCAAGCATATATCGACCAATATTGCTATCGGTTCAACCGCAGTCAGATGAAAGGAGAAATATTCGATAACCTGCTAACTAAAATGGTGGACCATCAACCATCCCCGTACAATTTCATTCGTATTTATTAAATGCCTACTTCAAATAACTGTTTTTATAAAATCTATATGCCCCAATAAAATAATTCTTAATCCATCTAATGTTCTCAGCTAAAGAGTTTCGATGATTCATACAGTATTGATAAAGAATTGTTACATCATGACCAGTTTGATGAAAACGCAATGCCAACTCAAACATGGCTTTATATCCACCAATCGCCCGATGAGAAAAGCCAGGGAGAACTAATATAATTTTCTTGAAGTAGGCATTTAATAAATACGAATGCACTTGTACGGGCATGGTTGATGGACCACCATTTTAGGGCATCTCTAAAAACTAAAACAGCTGTGTTAGTATGTTTTTTGAGCTAAAAGAGTTAGACCTGGAAATGAAACAATTTAAACGTCACAGAGATTACGGTTTTTTTGATCAAGACATTCGTTTGTCCAAACTGAGCCAGTTGGGAGATCCCCTGCAACGATTAAACGGTGGAATTGATTTTGAAATTTTCCGTTCTTTACTGGAAAAGCACCTGATCAAAGAGTCACAAGGAAAGGGAGGACGTCCCCCATATGATTATGTGTTAATGTTCAAGATATTGATTCTTCAGCGATATTATAACCTCTCTGATGATCAAGCAGAATATCAAATCAATGACAGGATGAGTTTTATGAGATTTCTCAACCTCACCATTGCAGATGACATACCAGATAGCAACACGATATGGTTGTTTAGTGAACGTCTGACCGACTTGAATTTAGTAAAATCTCTTTTCGAGCTATTTCAGAGTCAATTGGAAAAGTTAGGGCTTATGGTCAATGAAGGCAAAATAATAGATGCCTCTTTTGTAGAAGCCCCACGCCAACGCAACAGCAGGGAGAAAAACCAACAAATAAAAGAGGGTAAGGGAGAAGGTCTATGGACAGATGAACCCAATAAAAAGCGTCAAAAGGACATTGATGCACGTTGGACAAAGAAAAATAATCAGAATTATTATGGGTATAAAAATCACGCCAAGGTTGATGCAGGTAGCAAATTGATAGAACGCTATGAAATTACCGATGCAGCGGTACATGATTCACAGGCACTTGATGCCCTGTTGGACAAAAAACAAGACAAAGAACAGGAATTGTATGCCGACAGTGCTTATGCAGACCAGCAAGAAATACTCGAAAAACATCAGGTTAAAGATCAAATACATGAGAAGGGCTACAAAAACAAGCCGTTGACCGATACACAAAAGGAAAGTAATAGAAGAAAATCAAAAGTACGCGTAAGAGTGGAGCATGTTTTTGGTTTCATGGAGAACAGTATGGGAAGCATGTATTACAGAAAAGTAGGGAAATCAAGAGCCGATACGGTCATTGGTCTGATGAATCTGACTTATAATATGTTCAGAAAAATTCAATTGACCGCTTCATTATGAGGGAACGTGCGTTCGATAGGCAATGAATAAATTCATAAGTAACTGATAATCAGGTGAATATAAAATGAACTAAAAAAGAACAATTGAAGTAGGCATTTAATAAATACGAATGCACTTGTACGGGCATGGTTGATCGTCCACCATTTTAGTTAGCAACTTATCGAATATTTCCCCTTTCATTTGACTTCGGTTGAACCGATAGCAATATTGGTCGATATATGCTTGAAGGTTATCGACTGAATGGTGGATACCTCTAAGCCATGCCTTGAACATCATCATTGTTCTGTGCAATTCTGGGAAATTCTTACCTTTCTTCCCACTCTCTATTTGGATTAACTAAGGGTATTTTCCTTTCAGGGGGATGTAGCCCCTCCACTTATTGGTTGTGATGGTAGCCTGAGTTGATATATGATCATGGAAGAAGGGCTTCAATTGCTTGGAGCCAGCATTGGCAATCACTCTGGCATACATCCTGCTCACTCCTTTCCCTTTCTTCTCAATAGCCATAGCCAGTACAACCTGCTTTTTTCGGTTATTTTTGCGTCCTACAACCCCTTCTTCCTGTTGCCCTACAACCATCTCATCGACTTCTACTTTACCCATTAGCGGGTATTTCCCACTGCTAACCATGGCCTTCATTACCTTTTGCTGAAACAGCCAACAGGTTTTTTGCCGTAGCCCCAGTTTTCTGCTTAGCTCTGTTGATGCAATCCCTTGTTTATTTGTACTCATATAGTATAGGATATAAAAAGATTTTAACATTGGGAATTTTACTTTGTGGAAAAGAGTGTCGCTTGTGGGGGTGGTAGCTTGGTACCTACATTTTGTGCATTGACGGGTATGGAATAATTTCCCTCTGCAATACTTGTTGTTTTGACACTTTTCACATTTAAATCCATCTGGTCATTTCATTTCGGTCAGAAAGTTTTGACAACTGTCGTTATCAGGAAATTTCTTCTGAAACTCAAAAAGAGTTAGGCTTTCCTACTTATTCTCCATAATCTGATTTTTACTCTAACTTTAATAGTCCTACTAAGTTACTGTAAATCAATCATTTAATCAAAAAAATGAAACTATTTTAATAGACTAATCTTTTATTTATTAAATGCCTACTTCAAAAGAACAAAATAGGTCATCTTAAAAAAACAGGTCATAAAAATAAATCGGGAGAATATCCAGTTTTTAGAGATGCCCTTTAGTTAGCAGGTTATCGAATATTTCCCCTTTCATCTGGCTTCGGTTGAACCGATAGCAATATTGGTCGATATATGCTTGAAGGTTATCGACTGAATGGTGGATACCTCTAAGCCATGCCTTGAACATCATAATTGTTCTGTGCAATTCCGGGAAATTCTTACCTTTCTTCCCACTCTCGATTTGAATTAAGTAAGGATATTTTTCTTTCAAGGGGATGTAGCCCCTCCACTTATCGGTTGTGATGGTAGCCTGAGTTGATATATGATCATGGAAGAAGGGTTTCAATTGCTTGGAGCCAGCATTGTCAATCTCTCTGGCATACATCCTGCTCACTCCTTTCCCTCTCTTCTCAATAGTCAGTACATCCTGCTTTTTCGGTTATTTTGTCGTCCTACAACGCCTTCTTCCTGTTGCCCTACAACGGTCTCATCGACTGCTACTTTACCCATTAGCGGGTATTTCCCACTGCTAACCATGGTCTTCATTACCTTTTGTTGAAACAGCCAACAGGTTTTTTGCCGTAGCCCCAGTTTTCTGCTTAGCTCTGTTGATGCAATCCCTTGTTTATTTGTACTCATGTAGTATAGGATATAAAAAGCTTTTAACATTGGGAATTTTACTTTGTGGAAAAGAGTGCCACTTGTGGGGGTAGCTTGGTATCTACATTTTGTGCATTGACGGGTATGGAATAATTTCCCTCTGCAATACTTGGTGTTTTGGCACCTTTCACATTTAAATCCATCTGGCCATTTCAGTTCGGCTAGGAAGTTTTGACAACTGTCGTTATCAGGAAAATTCTTCTGAAACTCAAAAAGGGTTAGGCTTTCATACTTTTTCTCCATAATCTGATTTTTACTCTAACTTTAATAATCCTACTAAGTTACTGTAAATCAATCGTTTAATCAAGAAAATGAAACTGTTTTAATAGACTAATCTTTTATTTATTAAATGCCTACTTCAATAATTTTCTTCATTTAATTAGTCGTTCCTTAAAAACTCATTTTCCATAGAGTTTGTATTCTACTTTGATGGAAAGAGGTTAATTCAACTAGACGCCTCAGCTTTACTACCCATTTTGTATAGAGCCAAAGAGCATTTACTCTTAGTTTTTTCATCAACTTCTTGTAGTTAAACCCAGAGGTTGCCATGATGAAGTTTATTTTATCTCCTGTTTTCCCTTTTAGGTAATTGCTAGCTACTCGATGATCTTGCTTGAAGTGTCCGATGATTGGCTCTATGGCTGCTCTACGTCTACAGTGCGTTCGTTTTCTCTGTTTTTCATAGGTATTGTCTCTTTTTAATGGTTTGGATGGTCGAATGATGGAGGTGTTCTCAACTGTGTTAGTCCCTTTGTACCCCCTATCTACTGTGGCGGTTTTCGGGTAGTTACCAGTCAGTAGTTGTGTTTGCTTCAATACAGCATCTAGCGTATGTCCATCATAAATATTCTCTTCAAAAGTCATCGCTCCTACGATGATACCCGTATTTTGTGTCAATACTACTGATGCCTTACAGCCCTATTCATATTTCTTATGTGCCTTTCCTTTTGCGATGCAATACACATCAGGTTCATGTAAACTGTAAATTTTATTCTTACTGCACTTCTCTTGTGTAAGTACTCGTTTGAACAGTGCCAGTGTTACTTCTTTTTGCTGATGAGGTAATTTCCTGTCTAATTCTCTGACTAACCGACCAGCAATGGTTTTGAGTTTTCGCTTCGCTGCATTTGCTTTCTTTCTTCTTTTAGGGTGAGTCCCATGGTAGGTGTCTCTGACAAGGTTTTTGGTTGTCCTAACGTAGCTGCGTCGTAGGTTAATCCCTTCTTTCTTGGCTATAGAAATACAGCTGTCAACAATCTTTTTATGAAGTTTTGCATCTGTGGGATAGGTGATGCTCTTTTCCTGGACAGTAGTATCTACACTTACATGCTTGTCCTTAGCATCCTTGCCGTGTAGCTCAATTGAATGTTTCAATATCTTCTCTACCCCTTCTTCTCCAATCCTCTTCCTGAAATGCACCAAATCTGTTGCCGCACATGGTTGCCCCCATTGCAAAGAATCAAAGCCTCCAAAATATTGAAAATATGGATTCATTTCCCAGCGTTGCTCCACCAATACCTCATCTGATAAATTGTAAATAGATTTTAATATCAACAAGGAGACCATCAAACGAATAGAATGAGCTGGACGACCTACATTTGAATAAAGCGAACCAAATGCTTCTTCAAAATATGACCATTCTATCTGTTGGCTCAACAAATAAAGCTCTTGCCTGGAATTGAGTTGTTCAGTTAAGGTAGGTGATAAAAAATTAAGTTGATTGCTATTCGACTTTTTTGACTGCATTTGACAAGGTTTTGATTGATATTATAACTATTCCTTGTCATTTTATACAGCAATAATCATGCTAAAAACTTCCCTGAAAGGAGATAATCATAATTAGTCAGCCCTTAAAAACCGACCCAACAAGTAAAAATATATTTCAAGCGGCCGCTCAGCAAACGTGAATCAACCTTGAATCAAATGTATCAAGGGTTTTTACCAAAAAACGAACAAAAACGCGCTTTTTTAAGCCATAAATAGCAGACGTGACAAAAAACCAGCCACTTTCTCAAATTCCACGCGCAAGCAGCCATGAGTACATTGATTTCATCGCCAACTTGTCCTTTAAGCATGTTTCTGGATAACCTAAAATCAGATTTCAAATGCCCAATAATGGGATCTATGGCAGCCCGTCGCTTACACAATTTGCGTTTTTTATCTCTTTGATAACGATTGTCTTTTTTCAGGGCTTTGCTGGGCAGGATGATGGCCGTATCGCCCACTTGTTTAACCCCACGATAGCCTCTGTCGCAGACCGCTTGCTTGATGGGTTTCGTTCTGTTGCTATTGGCTTGTTTTATCGCATCGGGTAGTGTTTTTTGCATCATGCTGGTTTTTCTTATGACTGACAACGCCAACAATGATGTTACTGTCTTTGCCTTTGCCAATCGCATGAGCATGGGGTTCGTGCAGGGAATAAAAATTTTTTGTCTTTGGGTTGTTGTGCCCCATGCCTGCTTATAGTAGACCGCTGATAAAACAAGAAATCTGCTTGGCAGGTTTCAAACAGGCAGTGTTGGGGTAGCTTCCTTTGCAGTTCTCGAATTAGAATATGGGTAATGGTTCGCAATCGTTTCAATGCCTTTTTAGCGGATGCGTAAGTGGCAGTTTTTAACTTCGATTAAAGGGTCTCGCTGGTCTAATTGAGAGAACAGCTCGGTGTGAAACAGATTTTGTTGCCCTGTGTTTGGGGTGGATGGAGTCAGCATAATTTTTTAACCAAAACGACCAGAAAACAACGGTTATTCTAACATAAAACGGTTGATTTGTTTAAGGGTTTTATGTGTTTTATTGATATAAATCAACCTGTTTAGATGTTTTTAAGGGCTGACTAATTAATTTTTTATTCTTTAGGGCTGACTAAGTAGAAGACCGATAATCAGTGAAATGGATAATGTTAAGATTTTGTTAAGAAATAATCGAATTTTCTAATCACTTTATAATCAATGAGTTATACATGATAGACCACCTGAGTAGTTACAAATAATTCAAGATAATTCCATTATGCGCTGGCGTAGAAACTGGGTAGCGGAGGACCAAGAGAAATTCTTTTTAGCAAATAATATTTGTTGTTTAGCTAAATATGTAAGTTGAGAATCGCCAATTTGCATGGCTTCATTAATATACTTGGATAAAAGGTCAGGAGAAGGGTCTTTTAAAATTCTGCCATACTTTTCATTGCATGTAATATCACTAGCGGAATCAATATTAGTTGTAATGATATGAGATCCTGTGAGCATTGCCTCTATGAGCACTATCCCAAAACTTTCCCACCTTGATGTTAAACAGAATATTTTGGCTCTTCGATAGATATCAAACAATCTCTCTCTATTTGACACATTCCCATAGAGCATTATTCGATTTTCATACTCAGGATGTGTGAGAATAAGTTTCTTGATTTTTTGTTCAAAATTCCTTTCTATGGGTCCAATGAACGCAACCTTCCAATCTTTGAGATCAGTTAATTTAATCGCGTCTAGTAAGAGTTCATTATTTTTTTGAATAGATCCTATCCTTCCAACTGTAATTAACAAATTTTCTTTTGCGTCTATAAGCTCATCTACATATTCGTCGATTTTATCACCTACTGAATAGTCAGCACCGCTAGGCACGTAAATCAGCTTATTCACTATTTGTGGAATATTTTCTTTTAATAAGTTAGTAATGCTATTAGTTTCTGAAGAAATTATGTCTGTTTTTTTTTTCAAAAACCATTTGAAAAATTCAATCTTCATGAACGAATCATTAAAGAAATGAGAATTACTATCCATATCAGATTTAATGTACAGTATTCCCTTCGATCGAAATAGTTTGTATATAAATCCCAAAATTATAGTGGTCATGTTTATATGAAACAAATGCAACACATCAATATTGTGAGATTCGTTCACAATAAATTTTACACTTCGGATTAAATTAACTTTTCTACCTCTACTCTTTCCTATGAAGCTAATTTTTACATCAGGAATATGCTCCGATATAGCTACAACTTCATTATCCTGATAAAATGATACAAATTTCGTTTGAATAAATGCATTTTTGACAAATTGTACCACTTTAACAACGTCTTTGCTTAAATGAACACGTTGAATACCATCACTATATAACGACACAAACTGCAAACACCTCTTCATTTTATTTAATATACTTTTTGATTAAGATGACAATTACTTAATTGGACTGACCATCAATAAACACTTTTTTGAATTTGTTCATCACTATTTCAGGAGAAAAGAGATAAGAATAAGCATCCCAATTTTTTCTAATTATGTCATTCTTATCAAAATTTAATATCAGTTTTTTTAGTGTGCTGTATGTAGAATACTTTATCGCCTTAGATTTTAAAATTTCCAAGTGTGCGTTATCAAAACTTCTTGAATAGGTCAATATTGGCTTGTTTTTTGTGGAAAATTCTCCACAAGCCAAACCGAAACTTTCTCCTTGTTTTCTCGCATGAAGCATGGCATCGCATGTATTAATAAATTTCACTTTTTCTGCAGGGTCATAGGTTCCATCCAAAAATATGATGTTCTCCGGTTGTTTTATAAAAAATAACTTTAAATAGACGGTAAGGAGTAAATTAAGTACCCTCACCTTTTTACCATACTTACTCTTAAAAACTTCTCTAATAGCTATCCGTAAGCTTTTATTTATGAAATTATCTGTATTCATAAAAAGAAAATAAATGTCCTTCCTTCTCTTGGCTATATTGAGAATGCATAACTTAACAAAATTTAGATCAAAGGTCTCCCACCCTCCATACCTCCCAAAAACATATGCACTATCAGGAATAGATAAATTCTCCCTTAAATTACCATCCCCTTCAGGAAGAAGCACCATATATGGCACATAAGGTAATTCCTCATTGGTCATAGTATCTGAGAGCCATTTTGAAATAAAAGCATAAACATCTCCATGAACATCCAAATGCTGAAAGACTACATGAATAACCGTCTTGACATGTACTGAAAATAATCCGTCATTTTCCCCAGATTTTTGCACATAAAAAATATCAACCCCTTCATCTTGAAGAATTTCTTCCAACTGTTGTTGAGTTTTAAAATAAAAAATAGGAAATCTACTTTTAAACTTATCCCTTGATGGATGTGTTATTGAAATGCTTTCTGGCGTAACAATAAGAGATACATTATTAAGTATCTCCTCATTATAATGAGCATAATCGAAAACAGCCATGCCCACTCCACGAAGGTTCATTTCAGAGATATAAAAAGCTATTTTTTTCATACATGTGTTTTCTATAAAAATATAAAGAATTCAATAGGGCAATAACGTTGATAACTGCGTACGAAATCGCCGCTCCAATTGCTCCATATTTAGGTAATAAAATAATTGAAACTATGACATTTGCAATCAACTGTAAAGAAACTGAGATAAAAAATGGTCTTGATACTCCGGTAGCATACAGCGCATTATTGAAAGGAAAAATCCAAACATGCGGAATCAATGAACCAAGCATAATCATCAAAGGGACTACAGAACTGGCATATTTTACACCAAAAACAAATGGCAAGAAGTATGGAACAATCACTATTAGAGGAAGAAATGTAAGTGAAATCAAGAGGATCAACTTACTCATTTTATTAACAGCATTTTTAATAGACTGGTTGTCACTTAGTTCTGTCATTTTTGGTAGAATAACAGTATTGAATGACCCAATCATAAACAAAATCAATCCCTGAACCTTAAATGCAATATCATAATAGGAGACTTGCTCTGGATTAGTATAATAAGAAAGAAGGTAAGTATCCAGTCTGGATTGAATAACCAGAACAATCGATTGTAAACTCATCCACTTTCCAAAAGTAAGCGTTTCTTTAAAGATTACCTTATCATAGATCCATTTAAAATAGCTTTTTGATGACCCGATGAATCGAACAAAAATGACTGAAGTAGGAAAAAATGAGAAAACGACGATTGAACTAAATAGGCTAAGTTTATTGCCATAAATCAGGAAAATACTAATAATAAAAAGCACTAGGTAAGGTATAACATTGAGCCAAAAAACTTTTTTGAAATCCTGCAACCCAGTGAAAAAAGAAATATTCATCTGATACAATAGCATAAGAGGAATACCAACAGCAGTAATCTTTACAAGAAATGAATAATCTGTACTTTTCAAAAAAAGTTCAGAAAACTGATCCGAGAATAACATCAATACCCCACAAAAAAACAGACTTACAGCCAGCAAATTAAAAAATACTGTTGAAAACAAACGTATAAGTTTGTCCTCCTCGTTTTTAGATTTAAAAATTGTTGCAAAACGAGATAATGATTGATTCAACCCAACACTAGAAAGAGATGCCAATGTGGTAATACTCGAAATCAAAACTGTAAGAATACCATACTCTTTGACTGTAAAGTATCTTGCCATCAGGTAATAGCAGACAAAAAGAGCAAGTTTGATAAGTACAGCTGACGAAAAAACATAAGCAAAATTCTTTATTAATCCAGATTTACTGAATCTGTTCACCACACCTCCTATTGCTGAAACAGTCTTCTTGATAGAATTCATTAATTTATTTCATATTAAAACTGCACATATAATTCTATCACAATTTGATCCTAATTGATTCTTTCCAATTCTTAATGATTTGTTGAATAAGAATAATAAAACCAGAAGACATAAGACCAAAAACAAGAAATAATAGAAGAATCATTTTTCTATTAGGTTTATGCTTAAACGATGGTACTAAGACTGGCTCCAGTACCGTAAGGACAGGTGTTTCCTTTTTTAACTGGATCCGAGACTGCTCAACCTGAGAGGCAAGGTCTTTATAAACACTGAAGTAAATATCATATTCATGTTCTATACTATCCAATCCAATTTTGGCTCTGGCAGAAGAAACATATTTATTTCTATCCTTCAAATTAGCCAATTTGTACTGTACATTTTCAAAATTCCTCCGTGCCTCCTGATACGCACTTTCTACAAATTCCAGATTTCTACGAGCCCTCTCTGTCTTATGTCGAATAACAGCTTTTGTAAGCATTAGTTCTATTGTCTTAGCAATTTGAGCCGCCGCAAGAGGGTCTGGCATCAAAACCGATACTTCAACAATTCCTGTTACATCGTTAATATCTAATTTAATACGTTCTCTAAATGACTCTATCATCATGAAATCATTTTTTGACATTCGATAGGATTCAGACTCTTTCTGTCTGTATGACGTTTCATTAGATGATCCCCCAATCAAAAAAGGCAACCCTATGGTATATTTTTTGACTATCTCCCAAATAGACTGACGTTGAATGTTTCTGAAATAATAAAACGGTGTTGCTCTAATATTTTCTTGTTCAAAAAAAATGCTGTCGTTTAACACCTCCAGTATAAAGGGTAAACTATTAATTATCTCAGGATAAAGTCGGGGCGAAAGTCTCTCCTCCTTCATTGGTAAACTATTCAGATTAATCCCAGCCAAACCGGCAAGGCTACCCAAATTACCTATTGATCCAGATTCACTTTCTGGAAGCAATTTGCACGTAGCTTTATATTCAACGCGACTTGTGAAAGCAACTGCTAAACCTAGCACACCAAATACCACAACGATTTTTACAATTAACTTTCTCCTTGTCCAAAGAGTATTAATCAGATTAATCAAATTAATTTCATTCGCTTGGGAGTTTTCCTTCTTGACCATAATTAATATTATTGGATTAAAAATGAATTCATTTTTCCTAGTTTACAAATATCAAAATCCACACTTGGAATATAAAATTTAATTTGCAGTTGAAGTCTTTTTTCAAGTAGCAATTAATCGCTTTCTTTATTCCGGTTTTAAACTTTCTCTGGTTTTCCAATCTGTCGTTCCCCCTAGCACTACCCCATGTTAAGAAATATCAATTCCCTCAAAATGATTTAACTCATATAACCAATCTCTGACTCTTATCAAGAGCTCTGGTATAGATTAAAAAGTCCATATTTATAACTTGATAGTCTTTGTCTTTTATTCAAAATAATAAGGGATGAAATTTGAACCAATGAATCCGCTACCACCAGTTACTATTTTTGTTTTCATTGCCCTTTCAAGTTTTCAATTTCCAAAACAGATTCTTTCAGAGATTCTCGCCAATGACGTATATTAATTCCAAGTTCAGTTTTTATCTTTGTCTTGTCCAATACACTATATGAGGGTCTCTCAGCGGATGTTGGATAATTTACAGTTGCTATTGCGTTTAACCTTATTATACCGCTCGATTCTTCAAATATTGCATGAGCAAAATCACACGATGAACAAACTCCTTCACTAGAATAATGGTATATTCCGTATTTTGTAGACTTTTTCGCAGTTATGCCTAAAATAACAACTGCTAAATCCCTTGCATAAGTTCGTGTGTCCAACTGATCTACAATCACTCCTAATTCCCCTGTGACTTTGCCAAAAGAATCCTAATCGTAACAAAATTATTTCCAAAAGAGGAATACAACCAAGAGGTTCTCAGAATAAAATAATTCTCAATTCCATTTAAAATAATTGAAGTAGGCATTTAATAAATAAAAGATTAGTCTATTAAAACAGTTTCATTTTTTTTATTAAATGATTGATTTACAGTAACTTAGTAGTACTATTAAAGTTAGAGTAAAAATCAGATTATGGAGAAAAAGTATGAAGGTCTAACCCTTTTTGAGTTTCAGAAGAAATTTCCTGATAACGACAGTTGTCAAAACTTCCTGGTCGAAATGAAATGGTCCAATGGATTTAAATGTGAAAGGTGCCAAAACAGCAAGTATTGCGGAGGGAAATTATTCCATACCCGGCAATGCACAAAATGTAGATACCAAGCTACCCCCACAAGTGGCACGCTTTTCCACAAAGTACCTAAAATCCGCAGTCCACTAGATTTTCAGATACAAAGAGTTGCTAAAGGATAATAGTGTCAGTTCCTATCTAATCGACCAGGTATATGGGGCTGGTTAGTTGGCATTTTGACCAGAACTAAGGGGTGCAGTAGGTCTTCAATGATAAATTTGAGGTTTTTCAGGCAGACCTTTCCTGAGAAAAGAGGTATCACGAAAGGATTTTGGATGTTTTAATCAAACAGTTAGGCAGTTAGGTGAGCAGTCGGCTGTAGTCTTTGTGTGTATATAGTGTAAGCACATGCTACCTTCCCGTCTTGATCCATTTGGCAACCACGGTAATAAATCGGAAGATAAATTTCTTCAATCGGAAGTTTTCCTTAATCCAGGATAGTTTGCTGGCAAACGTAGCCAACATAACCTGGTATATATTGGCATACAGCGCAGTGATGATCATAAAGGCGGTATTTTCATTAAGGAATGAGCAGGGAAGCTTAGACCAGCCAAAATCATTGTTCATTGTATCGAAGGTTCGCTCAGCATTTCCTCTTTGGTTATAAAAAGAAACAATTTGCTGGTTGTCCCATTTGACATTATTGGTGAGGATAGCTCGATAAGTGAAGGCATCCCCGGTGAATAATCCGGTCTGCCCATCTCGGCGTTTAATCCGACTTACTACCAACCGGTAGGACTTTTGCCCATCAAAGGGACGATAATCCGCTAGTTGTGTCTCTTCCATTTCTTGTACTCCAAGACGGACTTTCTGCCAGGCATCTGGCCGAATCTGGCTAATTTGCTGTTCCATAGCAGCGCAACGCACAGCTCGGATGTAAAAGTGCTGACTCGTTCCCTCCACAAGACTAATTACCTTTTGTTGATAGGAAGCCGAATCTGCCCGAAAGTGCTTGATGCAGATGCCCTGCTGATCCAGTAAAGAAAATGCTCTGGTCAGGGTTTCTTCTTGTAGGTATTTGGCTGGACTGTTGCCATTACGACCTTCGATGTAACCAATGTTTTTTCCGATACTGGCCACACCTGGCTGGTAACCTTCACACTTTTTATAGCTTCTCCGTGCATCATATTTCTCGGTGGCGATTACCTGATTATCATAATCTAATGTATGCTCCTGTTTGGTGTTAAGCTGATTGGTTTTGCTCAAGGCTTTCAGTAATCATTGGTTTAAGCTCAGGTTGATATTGAACTGATGGGGTATCCCTCCCGAACTGGTCATTGCCTCTGTAGGGGTGACCAGTTCTTTTATGCCTCCCAAAATGGTATCGGCACTACACACCGAGAACCCCCGAACTTTCTTCAGATGTCCTCCTAAGTGTTCTTCAATGTCCTCAGTACAAGCTCCACCATGAAGGAAAATAGCCAAATGATTCATCAAAATCTCCGAGTAATCGAACCCTCTATAGTTGACCCGGCTACCCAAATGATCATCCATTAGCTTGGGAATACCGCTATCCTTAAGAAACTTGTAGCAAAAATTAAACCCGCCAAAAGGGGTGACTTTTTTATCAGATATGGTTACTTTCATTCCCGCTTACTGGATTGGTTACACACTCAAATAAGTGAAAAAAATCGAGCCAGAAAAGCTTATTACAAACTAGTTTAAGCCTATTCCAGCTCTTTTCCGTTTTACACCTGCGGATTTAAGGAAGTAAAAAAAATTCCCAATTTTAAAAGATTTTTAGATCCTATACTATATGAGTGCAAATAAACAAGGGATTGCATCAACAGAGCTAAGCAGAAAACTGGGGCTACGGCAAAAAACCTGTTGGCTGTTTCAGCAAAAGGTAATGAAGGCCATGGTTAGCAGTGGGAAATACCCGCTCATGGGTAAAGTAGCAGTCGATGAGACGGTTGTAGGGCAACAGGAAGAAGGCGTTGTAGGACACCAAAATAACCGAAAAAAGCAGGTTGTACTGGCTTATTGAGAAGAAAGGGAAAGGAGTGAGCAGGATGTATGCCAGAGTGATTGACAATGCCGGCTCCAAGCAATTGAAGCCCTTCTTCCAAGATCATATATCACCTCAGGCTACCATCACAACCGATAAGTGGAGGGGCTACATCCCCTTGAAAGGAAAATACCCTTACTTGAAAGAAAAATACCCTTAGTTAATTCAAATCGAGAATGGAAAGAAAGGTAAGAATTTCCCAGAATTGTACAGAACAATGATGATGTTCAAGGCATGGCTTAGAGGTATCCACCATTCAGTCGATAACCTTCAGGCATATATCGACCAACAGTGCTATCGGTTCAACCGAAGCCAGATGAAAGGAGAAATATTCGATAACCTGCTAACTAAAAAAAATGGTGGACCATCAACCATGCCCTTACAATTTCATCCGTATTTATTAAATGCCTACTTCAAAACATAAGATTAAACTGTGTTTTATTCAGTCAGGGAAACCCACCTAGAATACACTGGTGGAACGCTTTAATGGAAGCTACCGAAAAGAACTACTATAATGCCCATTTATTCACCGATTTGGAGCAGGTAAGAGACCAGACCCAGCAATGGATCTGGGGTTACAACAACATAAGACCAGATGAATCCTTGGGTAATAAACCTCCAGTAACGTTCCTCAAACAAAGAGGATTAACCGTACCAAGCCTGAATGTAGATATGCATTTGAAAGAAAAAACTACATTTACTAATGCTTCGGTTTAGGGGAGGCTTGCAGTTTTTAAAAAAGCCTTTACGGCTTGATCATCCTTTTTGTAATGAGATTGCCTTGGGCTTTTCAGCTTTGTTTTAAAGTGTTTTATCATATAAGCTCTAAGCCAATGGTATTTTACTTCAACTCCATAGTGAGATAAAACCCATTGTTGGGCATCCCAATAGCCACGTAAAGAGTGCTTGGCATCTTTTAACTTCTCTGATAATCCTTGGTGAATCTCAAGGGGTAATAATTTTAGACTTTTTAGCTCTTGTTGCACTTGGCAAGATGCCTGCTATTCCTAATTTACGATACCTAGTTATCCAAAGAACTAACGTCTGTCTACAGATACCTAAATAAGTTGCTATCAATCGGTGTGTCTTGAATTTATTGGTCTTCAATAAAATTAGGCATAAAAATACGCTTCTCTGACTTGATATTGCGTTGTTTAGCTTGTAACTTCTTAAGCGTTTCAAGACACTCCGATACTTCTATAGTTGATTCCATACCCATGAAGCAAATGTATAAATAATAATTAGACTAGTATTATAAGCTCATTGGTATTATGAGTTGAATTCGCCTCTCTTGGCTTTTTTTTAGCATATGATTCTTCAGGTTTCTCTTTGCCAATAGGTGGACATTTTTCCTTGACTGATAGCTTTATCTGCTTTCACAGGGATGTTTTCAGGCAGACCAGCAACGTTGGCTAATCTCGTTCACATTAGTAGCAGTGGTCACTACTCCCGGTGCCAATCCTTCTTCATCTGTGACATGGTGTTATGGTAGGCTATTATTTATCCCGTCCCCTACTTCGTAATCGCTTAGCCCGTACCATGTCTGAAGCAGACAAACTTTAAACACGTAACAGTCCATCATCGGCAGGTCTACCTGTCCCTCTTTTTCCCTTTGTGTACTATTGACCTAGTACTGCATTAATGCTAGACCAGTCTAAAAGAGCAGTCATGTGACTGAAAAAAGTTTTTTTATTTTCCCGCTTCGAACATCACAACTGCTATCGGCTAAGAGTGGGGCATGTTGTTTATGCATGGCACTAAAGTAAAAAAAATCTACAAATAAATCACCTTGATAGTATTGATAATCAAATAATCTTCTATTGCAACGGTCTTAATATTTAAAAAAATTGTAACTACTCAGGTGGTCTATAACGTATAACTCATTGATTACGAACTGGTTAGAAAATTCGATTATTTCTTAACAAAATCTTAACATTGTATCTACTTCGCTGATTATCAGTCTGTTACTTAAAAAGTAATTAAGAATACAACTTTATATAAATTTTTTTTAGTTTGTAACTACCTGATAACAAGTAATTTAGACCACCTGAGTAGTTACAAAAAATTATATACGTGAGGAATTTATAAACACAATTGTGCTAAATTCGTAGCTACATCTTATGAAAACATTATCCGTTCTTCTTCTTCTCATAGCGTCAAGTGCTAGGTCACAAAATGTTGGGGTTATTCCATTTTCAGAACTACAGAAAAAAATACTTTATACTGAAGCTCCGCTTACTATTTTTAATTTTTGGGCCACATGGTGCGGTCCTTGCATAAGAGAAATGCCACATTTCGATAACCTAGAATCCGAAAACAATAATGTGAAAGTTTACTTGGTAAGTGTGGATTTTAAGCAGGATTTGCATAAAGTGAAGACCTTTGTTAAGAAAAGAAATATTAAATCCGATGTATTTTTTCTTGATGAAAAAGACCCTGATGATTACATGAGAAAGGTAAGTAACAATTGGAGCGGGGCAATTCCTGCTACACTGTTTGTGACTGGTCTTGGGAAAACTTTTTTCCGTGAAAAAGAATTTACTAAAAAAGAATTGCAGAATGCAGTTGAAAAATATTTGAATTAAAATATGTCCGAAACCATGAAAAAAACCTTTATTCTAATAGTAGGAGTACTGGTAGTAGGTGCCGTACTCTTCGTAAATGCGTCTGATCCCACTTCTGGATATGGCGTTGGTGATTACGCAGTTGATTTCAATCTTACAAACATCGATGGCAACCAAATTGCATTAGCTGATTATTCTGATGCGAAAGGATTCATTGTCGTGTTTACATGTAACACCTGTCCATATGCGCAGGCTTACGAATCAAGAATTATTGACCTGGACAAAAAGTATGCGGAGAAGGGATTCCCTGTGATTGCTATTAATCCAAATGATATTTCACAGCAACCAGATGATAGTATGGAAAAAATGAAAGAGAGAGCAATTAATAAAAGCTATACTTTCCCATATTTAAGAGATGACAGCCAGCAAGTGGCTAAGGCATTCGGTGCAACTAAAACTCCACATGTATATGTACTGAACAAGGAGACTGCCAATAAATACAAAGTAGAATTTATCGGTGCTATAGACGATAGCCCCAGAGATGCGAGTGACGTATCCGAAAAGTATGTTGAAGTTGCTGTAGATGCTCTTTTAACAGGAGGGAAACCAAGTGTCACTGAAAAGAAAGCAATCGGATGTACAATCAAGTGGAAAAACTGAAATTATTTATAAATCATTTTTCATTCAGCGGTTTGACGGATTAACTTCTTGCGATATACGTTAAAGATTCTTGATTTTGAAATAAAACCTATGTACTTCCCATCATCAATTACAGGCAAGTTCCATGCTTGTGTTACCTCAAATTTATTCATGACCGACTGCATTTTTTCTTTCGGAGATACACTTGCAGGCGGTTTATTCATAATTGTCTGGATAATTAGACTTTCTCTTGACTCTTCATCGAACATCATTTCACGGATGTCATCCAATGTAACTATTCCTTCCAGCTCATTTTGGTCATTGACTACTGGGAATATGTTCCTCTTGCTTTTCTTTACCAATTTTACCAAATCACTTAGTGAAGCTGTAGGATTGATAGTCAGCAAATCTTTTTCGACAATTTTTTTGAGATCTATGAGGCTGAGTACGATTTGATCTTTGTCGTACTGGATCAAATCCCCAGTTTCAATGAGTCCTTTGGTGTAAATACTATGTTTTTCAAAATAAGAGATAGTACTATATGAAATGGCTGAAACCAACATTAAGGGGACAAATAACATATAGCCACTTGTGATTTCCGCAATCAAAAAAATTGCTGTCAGGGGGGCATGCAAAACGCCACTCATCACTCCGCACATTCCAACCAATGCGAAATTACTTGTGCTTAAAGAAGTTCCAAAAATTGTATTTACAAATGAACTGAAGATATATCCAGATAGCCCTCCCATAAAAAGTGAAGGAGCAAATATTCCTCCACTTCCTCCAGCTCCGATAGTCAATGCAGTTGCTATCGGCTTAACCAAAAGGATGAAGAATAAAAATATGATTATGGATACCTGATGATCAGCTAACCAATAAAAAAAGCTTCGGTTGAAGAGTCCATTTGAATTTCCTACTAATAAATTTTTAATGGTTTCGTACCCTTCCCCATAAATAGGGGGAAAAGTAAGAATAATAAGAGCCACTGAAATCCCTCCTATAAATGCTCTGCCAAAATCATTCTTAAGTTTTTGAATGACCCCTTCAGACACATACATCACTCGGGTGAAGTAAAGCGAGGTCATACCACAAAGCACACCGAATAGCAGGTAGAATCCAGTGTCAGGAGCGGTAAATGGATCTTTCAGGCGGAAGGAAAATAAAATGTCATCTCCAAGTAAAACAATGGATACAAGTTGTCCACACACAGAAGCCATCAATAGAGGGATGAATCGACCAATTTTCACCTCAGTCAGAATGACTTCCATAGCAAATATCACACCTGTAACAGGGGAATTAAAAATGGCTGAAATAGCTCCAGCAGCCCCACACCCAAGTAATAATGTTCTTTTCTTGTAGCCTAGGTGAAATAATCTCCCCAAATTGGATCCGATGGCTGATCCAGTCACTACAATAGGAGCTTCCAGACCGACAGACCCGCCAAAACCAACAGTAATAGCACTGGTAATCATTCTGGAATACATTCGCATTCTTCTGATAATGCTGGACTGCTTGGATATTGAGTAAAGAATTTGAGTAATACCGTGACCCAGCTTCTCCTTGAATATATATCTGGAAACTACAGTGGTTAATAAGATTCCAATCACTGGATATGCCAAATACAAATAATTGAGACCAAAAAGATTCGAGTTTAACTCCAGGTAATGTATAATGGCATGAACCGTACTTTTAAGAATGACCGCAGCTAGTCCTGAAAGCAGACCAATGAAACCAGCTGTAATCAAAAGGAAATTATTGTCGCTGATGTATTTTAATCGCCATACCAAAAACCTCATCATGAGGTTGCTAAATTTACTTTTCTTTTGATTGGCCATTGGAAGGCGAGAATAAGGGGAGGTTAAACCGTCACAGATTTTTTTTTCGATAGTTCTTCTTCAATATACTTAAATGTTGAAAGTACTTCTGGTTTTCCATTCAGAACCGCAACGTTGTGCTCGAAATGTGCGGAAGGCTTTTGATCAGCTGTGACAATTGTCCAGCCATCATTTAATTGGACAACTCGCCTAGTTCCCATATTGATCATGGGTTCAATAGCGACTACTAAGCCTTCTTTAATTTTGTTGCCTCTACCTCTTTTGCCAAAATTTGGCACTTCTGGTGATTCATGCATTTTTTTCCCGAGACCATGACCTACGAGTTCTCTAACAACACCATATCCGTGTGATTCAGCATGTTGCTGCACGGAAAAACTTACATCTCCGATTCTATTTCCAGCTATCAATTGATTGACACCCAATTGAAGACACTCTTTGGTTACTTTTAACAGTTGTTGGACATTATTTTTAATTTCCTCGACTGCAAAAGTGTATGCATGATCTCCATAAAAATCATTTTTTAAAACCCCAATATCTATCCCTACAATGTCACCATTTTTTAATATTCTGTCTGTTGGAATGCCATGTACTACTTGTTCGTTCACGGAGGTAATAATTGATTTTGGATAATCGTACAATCCAAAAAAGCCAGGCACTGCTCCATGATCACGAATGAATTCATCTGCCAGCTTGTCTAAGTCCAGCAGGTTAACACCCTCTTCTATTTTTGAGGCCATTAGTCCCAAAGTTTTAGATACAATTTGTGCGCTTTCACGCATCAACTCTATTTCCTCCCTAGTCTTGTACTCAATCATCAGAACTGGCAAAAATAGTGAACAAAAAACCCCATCCTGCAGAAGGCGGGATGGGGTTCAAATGACAATGGAATTTTAAGACTTGGATACCCCTTCTAACACCTCTTTCATGGGTACTCTCTGACCATCCCTGTAAGACACGATCCAAGCGTCTTTAACGCCCATCTCTCGCAGATATTTTTTGAAAGTATCTGCCTCCCAGTAATCTCTAAAGACACCAATGGTATATTTTCTGACACCACCTTCCTCTTCTTCAGAAAAATTTCTAGCCTTATCCATATACTTACTTAAGTCTTTCTGGGTGAAGGCACCAATTTGAACTTTAAAAACCACTCCTGTGTCATCGTCGCTATTTCTACTGGAGTTAGTATTAGAAACGTCTTGAGTCGGGGCTCGAGATTGAGCCTTGGATAATTCACTTCTGAGATCAGCAACCTGCGATTGATAGCTTGAAACCTGCTCATCTTTTTCAGCAATTCGGTCATCCACATCTCCCAATTCTGTTCGTAAACTGGATATTTGACCTGTCAGCGATTTATTCTCATCAAGCACTTGCTTGTATTGTTCAGGTTGAAGTTTTTTGATTCTTTTCTTCCATTCCTTTTCCTCCTTTTTTGACATTTGTCCAGAATCCTTTGATTTTTTTCCTCCTTTTTTTGAGTTTTTTTCCTCCTTTTTCGCTTCCTTTTTTGCCGCTTTCGCCTCCTTTTTTGCCGCTTTTTTTGCCGATTGAGCAGTAACTTCAGACGTAAAAGTCACGAACAGTACCAGTGCCACTAAAGATATAATATTTTTCATTTCTCTTTGAAATTGATGTTGAGCCTACTTCTTAATTTCGCTAAGGTACAACAAAGTCTGTAAAAACCTATGAATCATTTTTTCAATGCTCTAATCATATCTTCTGGCTTCACCCATTCAGAGAACTGTTCATCCGTAACAAGTCCCAAATTAATGCCTGCTTTTCGTAGTGAAGTATCTTCTTTGTGGGCTTTCTTGGCAATTTTGGCAGCATTTTCATAACCGATATGTGTATTAAGAGCCGTGACCAACATCAAAGAATTTTCCAATTTTTCTTTAATCATTTTATGATTAGGCTCTATTCCAATGGCGCAATTATCATTAAATGATTCACATGCATCTCCCATTAAACGAGCAGAGTTTAATAGATTGAATATCATCATAGGTTTAAAAACATTTAATTCAAAGTGTCCTGTCATTCCTCCGATGGATATCGCGGTGTCATTTCCAACCACTTGGGCACAAACCATCGTTAATGCTTCACACTGTGTAGGATTTACTTTTCCTGGCATGATTGAAGAACCTGGTTCATTTTCTGGAATCACTATTTCACCTATGCCACTTCTTGGTCCCGAACACAGCATTCTTATATCGTTTCCAATTTTCATTAGGCTAACTGCGAGTTGTTTCACGGCACCATGTGATTCTACGATGGCATCATGTGATGCAAGTGCTTCAAACTTATTCTCTGCCGACTGCATAGGCATGCCCGAATATTTGGCAATTTTTTCTGCAACTAAATCAGCATATCCTTCTGGTGTATTTAATCCAGTACCAACCGCTGTTCCTCCCAACGCCAATTCAGATAAATGATTGAGTGTATTTCTTAGTGCTTTTAATCCATGATCCAGCTGAGAAACATATCCTGAAAATTCCTGACCCAAGCTCAATGGAGTCGCATCCATAAAATGTGTTCTTCCGATTTTTACCACGTCTTGAAACGAATCAGACTTTTTCTTTAATGTATCTCTTAGTTTTTCAATCCTGGGAATGGTATGCTCTACTACGATCTTGTACCCAGCGATATGCATTGCAGTAGGAAATGTATCGTTAGAACTTTGACTTTTGTTTACATCATCATTTGGATGAATGGTTTTTGATTCATCTGTCAGAGATCCTCCATTGATTACATGAGCCCTGTTGGCAATGACCTCATTGGAATTCATATTGGACTGAGTTCCTGATCCTGTTTGCCAAACTACCAATGGGAATTGGTCATCAAGTTTCCCTTCGGAAATTTCATCACAAACTTGGGCAATTAAATTGGACTTTTCCTCCGCCAGAACACCTAATTCCTTGTTCGCTTCTGCTGCTGATTTTTTCAAAATAGCAAAGGCTTTTACAATTTCATTGGGCATGTGGTTTGTTTCTCCGCCTATCTTGAAATTGTTTCTGGATCTCTCCGTTTGCGCTCCCCAATATTTGTCGATTGGGACTTTTACCTCGCCCATTGTATCATGTTCTATTCGGTATTCCATGTCAATTAAGTGTCTGACGCAAATCTAACAATCTGATCACTTTTTTAGATTTCTACTATGACGATTTTGTAAAATTAGTGCTAGTGGCTTACTTTTGTTTAGAATTATTCTAAATAATGTCCAGACCATCTACTTCAGTCTTATTAGCGAATTTTCAATTTCTTACAAGACAAGGAATTACTACCCTTGTCAATGGGTTGCCAGATTTTGAAGTGAAAAAACATATTGAAAGTCCTACAGAACTTGCTGAAGCTATTCGTTTTGAGAAACCTGACCTTGTAGTCATGGATGTTTCAAACGATGATTCATTTCTTATTTCTGAAATCGAAAAAATAAAGAAAAAAGAAAATCCGAACTTCTTGACCATCTCCAACCACCAAAGCAGGGAATCAGTCCAAAAACTTTTGACTATTGGAATAAAGGGAATTGTAACAAAAAATTGTAGCGAAGAAGAAATTACGAATGCCATCAAATCTGTTGCGAAAGGTCATCGATTCTTTTGTAATAATGTATTGGATTTAGTCGTAGACAAGGAGGAAAAAGATAATTGCGAACCTACCAGTCTTTCTCCACGTGAATATGAAGTTTTAACATTCATTACCAAAGGGTCTACTACCAATCAGATCGCCGAACAGCTTCATGTAAGTGTTCATACGATCAATTCCCACAGGAAAAACATTCTTAAAAAACTTAATCTCAACTCTCCTGCTGAACTGATTGTCCATGCTCTGGAGTCAGGGCTGGTAAGGTCATAGTTGACTGTAATTGTAAGACCGTTGCAAACGAAGATTAGTTTATGCGTCTTAACTAGTTAAGTAATTAGAAATCGCTTAGAATATTATTCATCGGGAGGCGAATTCAACCCATAAGTGCAACACTCGGGTTTCTATTATGATCTATTCCCATTGCGTGGGGAAAGACCTCCCAAGGGGTTTTATACCCCAAGCATTTTCTAGGTCAGTTATTCATTAAATCAGTGGCTTTGAACAGCTCTTTTTCGGTGACTTTATGGCAAGGGCATTTGCTTTGGAAAAAATTGCCTGAGCAAGCCTGTTTTAATAGACTTTGGAAAAAATTGCCTGAGCAAGCCATTGTGGTTTTCATTCAAGTCGCGCTCCCAGGAGTGATACGGTTTAGCGTCGTTAAGTTTCACACTCAAGTCGTTTGGCAAGCTCACTATGCCAACAGAATCCCCTGTCGTTATCAAAGGTTAGCGTCATCACACATTGTTTCATATTCTCTAACAACCTGAGTATCGTCGCATTGCTTTCTTTTGCGGGTTTGTTCTTAATCCGAAGCACAAGATAGAGCCTACTTTTACGTTCAGCAAGAGTGGAAAACACCCCTTGATGACCTTTTCCGATAACACAATCAGCCTCCCAATCACCTATACGCGAGCGACTGTCCACTATACTGGGTCTATCAGCAATATCAACTCGATTTGGGGGATGATACCGCGATAATCGTTCTTGCCATAACGCTTTCGATATTTCTTTCCCTGATGGCGCAAGTATCGATACAAGGATCCGCCTGTTGCTTTGTCTTTCAAAATTAGACGATAGATGGATTCAGTGCTAATGCTGATATTTTCCTCAATTTTCAAGCGACCGCTAATTTGTTCAGGGCTCCAATACAGTTTAAGTTTTTGTTGAATATAACGCCTTAACTCGTCATTGAGTTTGATGTGTTTGTGCTCATGCCTCGTTTGGGCAAAGCGGTGGGCTTGTTTGTAGCGATAGCCTGCCCCCCCCCCGTATTGCGTTTAATTTCACGGGCTGATGGTGGTACTTGCTTCTGCCCATGGGTTTAGCGATTTCTGTCAGTGTACAATGTTTGTCAGTGTACAATGTTGCTGATTCATGAGGTGAATGTGGTACCTTTTGTGTTTAGTCAATTTGGTATTAATTCTATGTTTTATCCACGCCGAAACTATAGGTTAATCTATGTATTTGAATTGGACCTGACCTAGTGCTACATCCACATCAAAAGTGAGTGTTTTTTCTGAGGTTACAGTATAAGATTTATTTACGAAAACGTTATTCTCAACTTCTTCGAAATCTTTTGTCCACTTTATGGAACAAAGGGGGGAATCTCTCACATAAACTATAACTGGAGTACCTTCCTTGGGTAAAATGATTTCCAGATTCCCTGCCCCTACCGAGGCATCTACCCGGCAGGCCTCCGCTATTCCTGCTTCAAACTCCAAAAGCACATTTCCAAAGCCAATTTTAGTTATCACGTTCTTGGCCCTAGCCAAATCCATACGCTTTGCTATAATGGTTCCAAAATCAACTTTCACAAAAAAAGTGTCCATCTGAATCAGATTGGGATTCCCTTTTTCATAGCCCACCACAATATCAGCACTTCCAGAATTTAATTCAAATTTTTGGACAGCGGACCCTGTCAAATCAACGTCAGCATTGCCAAACCCATAGTTCAAATTCATCCTGTACACCTTGTTTTCAGAAAAACAAACTCTCCAAAAATCATTTTCTTCGGGTGTCCTGAACATGGCAAAGGTGAGCCTGTCTCCAAAACTGGAAGAGCTGTATTCGTCCAATTTTAGTCTGGCGTAGCATGTATTGTTGTAGACCTTATGCTTAAATGACGGATTGATTTTTTCAACATCCGGATTTCCATAAATAGAAAGTGGATCTTGATTAGCCAAAGATTGCTTTATCAAGCAATTCGTAGCTGTAGCTTTCAAATAAAAATCAACCGTATCAAAGGACGGAGATCGCTTTACGACATAGAATTTCTTAAGCTGACAAAATGCACTCGTACTCACAAACAAGACCGACCCTACAATCATTACCAACCGCAACATGGAGTGTTTTACGAAAAGGCTAAGATGAGGTTACATTTTTAAGAATTTATTCGAAAAATTCTTTCATACGCTCGAAGAAGCTCTTGTCTGACTTTGACGGGTTTGGTTTGAAGTTAGGCGAACCTTTTAATCTTTTTAAAATGTCTCTTTCTTCATTAGAAAGTTTTTTCGGAGTCCAAACGTTCACATAAACCAACTGGTCTCCATGACCATAGCCTTCTAACGATTTAATTCCTTTCCCCCGGAGTCGAAGCACTTTTCCGCTTTGAGTTCCGGGATCTATTTTGATTTTCACTTTTCCATCAATGGTAGGTATTTCTACACTTGCTCCCAAAGCAGACTCAACAAAACTAATATGAAGGTCATATATCACATTGTTTCCATCTCTGGAAAGAATTTCATTTTCCACCTCTTCAACAAGTATTAACAAATCCCCTGCTATACCTCCTGCTACCTCGTTCCCTTTTCCTGACATCGAAAGTTGCATGCCATCTGTAACGCCTGCTGGTATCTTTATGCTGATAATTTCTTCTTCTCTTTTCAGTCCCGAGCTATCCACTCCCGTAACCCTGCTATCGACCGTTTGACCAGCACCACCACAGGCAGGACACGTAGACGCACTCATCATCTGACCGAGCATGGTATTCATAACTTTTTTTACCTGCCCGGATCCATTACAACTTTGACAGGTCTTAAAAGTGGTGCTGGGGTCAACGATGAGTCGATTTACCTTAATTTTTTTCTCAACTCCATTGGCGATTTCTGAAAGCATTAGCTTCAGTTTGATTCTAAGGTTAGTCCCTTTCTTGGTTCGCTGACCTCTTCCGCCTCCACCAAAGAAACTTTCGAATGGACTTCCACCTCCACCAAAAATATCTCCGAATTGAGAGAAAATATCTTCCATATTCATTCCTCCCCCACCAAATCCGCCTCCTCCTACTTTCTGATGACCAAAGCGGTCATACTTACTACGCTTATCATCATCACTGAGTATTTCATAAGCCTCTGCTGCTTCTTTGAACTTTTCTTCTGCCTCCTTATCGTCAGGGTTTTTATCAGGATGGTATTTTATGGCAATTTTTCGATATGCTTTTTTTAACTCATCCGTACCAGTGGAACGATCAACACCCAGTATTTCGTAATAATCTCTCTTAGCCATTTTATTGCTTTGCTCCTACTACCACTTTTGCAAATCGAACAACAGCTTCACCCAGATAATAACCTGCTTCAACTACATCTACTATTTTTTCCTCTAGTTTTTTTTCTGCTGGAACCTGTGTGATGGCTTCATGTTTTTCGTCATCAAACTTGTCTCCCTTCTTCACGACCATTTTTTTCAGCCCTTTGTTTGCAAAGGAATTAATCAGCTTAGCCTGAATCAAGTCAACTCCTTCGCTAAGGGCATGATCATCCTTATTTTCTTTGGACGCGGATATAGCTCGTTCAAGATCGTCTAGCACAGGCAAGAGGTCAGACATTAATTCCTTGTTTGCCGTACTTATCAATTCTAATTTTTCCTTTGAGGTTCTCCTCCTGAAGTTTTCAAACTCGGAATACAGTCTCAGATATTTATCTTTTGCCTCACCTAGTTGCTCTTCCATTGAAGGCTCTTCTTTTTCTATCTTTTCTTCCACTTCGTCAGTCCTACCAACATCTTTGCCTTGAGTTTCCTGCTGATCTTTTACTATCTCTTCATCATTCGTTTCCTTTTCTGCTTGTTCTTTTCTCATTTCTTCAAAATATGTGTGAATAAGACTGAACTGGAGATGTCAATTACTTTGCCAATTGGTTTGGCTGTGCCAATATGGCAGATTAGCTAAGTGCCTGCCAAATCTTGTCTTTTAACTCCTGTATTCCAATTCCGATAATACTGGAAATAAATACGGATGGGATTTCTGGCAGACCTTCTTTTATTTCTTCTATCAATTCGTCATCTAGCAAATCGGATTTAGAAATGGCAAGCAAACGATGTTTATCAAGTAGTTTGGGGTTATGTTTTTTTAGTTCCCCCAACAATATGTCGTACTCCTTTTTTATATTTGGTGAGTCAGACGGAATAAGGAGTAGCAGGATAGCATTTCTTTCAATGTGTCGAAGGAACCTATTCCCCAATCCTTTGCCTTCTGTCGCTCCGTCGATAATCCCAGGAATATCTGCCATTACAAAGGATTTGTAGTCTTTGTATTCTACTACCCCTAGGTTTGGAGTCAATGTAGTAAAAGGGTAGTCAGCAATTTCGGGTTTCGCTGCTGATACCGTGGAGAGAAGTGTTGATTTTCCTGCATTTGGAAATCCTACTAAGCCCACATCAGCAAGGATTTTTAGTTCAAGTATAATCCAAGATTCGATTCCTTCTATGCTGGGCTTAGCATATCTTGGAGCCTGATTGGTTGATGATTTATAGTGAAAGTTACCCCGTCCTCCCATACCTCCCTGAAGTAATACTTGTTCTTCACCGTCTCCTAAAATTTCAACCAGTTTTTCATTGGTATCTGCCTTTCTTGCAATCGTTCCTATGGGTACTTCTAATATAATATTCTCGCCATCGGCACCCGTTTTCCTTGCACCTTCTCCTCTTCCTCCATTTTCTGCCTTGATATGTTTTCTGTATTTGAGATGGAGTAATGTCCACAACTGTGCATTTCCCCTAAGAACGATACTTGCGCCCTTACCTCCATCCCCACCATCTGGACCTCCCTTGGGCACAAACTTTTCCCTACGAAAATGGACGGACCCAACCCCTCCATCTCCAGATTTAGCATAAAATTTTATGTGATCTATAAAGTTAGACTCCATGGGTCTTACGAGCTTCTAAAAACCAGAAATAACGGAATCTATTTGATGATAAATATCATCAATAAGTCCTACCCCGTGTACTGCACTGAATTTATTTTGAGATTTGTAGTGTTCAGCAACTGGTGCGGTGTTCTTTTTGTAAACCAAAATCCGATTATTAACCTTCTCATCATCCTGATCATCCACTCTTCCCGAAGTTTTTGCACGCTCTTTTATTCTTATTTTGAGTTCTTCTTCGGGGACTTCAAGAGCGACCATTCTCGAAATGAACAGACGATGGGATGCCAGCATTTGATCGAGAGCTTTCGCCTGATTGACTGTCCTTGGAAATCCATCAAAAATGAATCCATTGCCATCAAGATGTTTTCTAATTTTATCTTCAACCATTTGAATGACTATTTCATCTGGCACCAGACTTCCGTCATCCATATATTTTTTTGCTGAAGCTCCTAGCTCGGTACCTTCTCCGATATTCTTCCTGAATAAATCTCCTGTAGAAATATGGATCAAGGATTTTGATGTTATCAATTTTTCACTTTGCGTCCCCTTCCCTGCTCCCGGGGGACCGAACAACACAATATTCAACATACCTGATAATTAGTAAAGGGGCGTAAAGATAATAGCTCAAAACATTTCTGAATATCAAGGATAAGGACTGCTATTAGTAAATTCGCAAAACGTTAGTATGGTCGTCGCACTCCAGTACTTCTCTGTATACTTTTTAAGTGGACTAAAATTTGTCTTTGGTCCCGCTTTAGGTGTTATTGCTTATGATTTACCGATTCCTGCTGTCATCATACTCACAACTTGCGGTATGATGACTACCATCTATCTTTTTACTTTTTTTGGAACCGAAATAAAATTCCTGCTGAAAAAATTCAGAAAAAAAGAAAAAAGAATTTTCTCTAAAAGAAGTCGTCAGTTTGTGAAAATTTGGAGAAAATTTGGATTGAAGGGAGTTTGTTTTCTTACTCCCCTAATCTTAACGCCCCCTGGAGGTGGGTTACTCGTTAATGTACTTGGGAGCAAAAAATCTTTAATCATCAAGTGGATGTGGATCAGTGCTTTGTTTTGGAGTACTGTAATTAGCTTCCTAGTCAAATATGTTGAAGGAATAAGGGGGTTTATTCAATCTTCTATTTGATCGTCAATCACTTCAATATCTTGGATCAAAACACGTTTAGCAATAGCTTTCCCAGTGAGGGTAGCGGCCAGTCCGCCTAATGCAGTTTCTTTATACCTTGCTTCCATGCTTTGTCCAACTTCACCCAATGCATCTACGCATTCATCCACGGGGATAACCGCACTTATATCAGCCAAGGCAATTTGAGCAGAAGAATTTGCAATGACCGCCGCACTTGCATTTCTGACCACACAAGGAATTTCCACCAGCCCAGCAACTGGATCACAAACCAAGCCCAGCATACACTGAATAGTAATAGCTACTGCATTAAAAATTTGATCATTATTGCCTCTAAGGCAATAGGTGACTCCCGCTGCGGCCATAGCTGCAGCTACACCTGTCTCTGCCTGACATCCCCCCACTGCCCCAGCAATTGACGCTCTCTTTTCTAAAATCAGAGCAACTCCCGCTCCTATCAGTAATGCTTCACATATCTTTTTATCTGGGATATTATGGATTTCCTGTAGGGTAACCAAAACCCCAGGTAAAATCCCACTAGCTCCCGCTGTAGGGGCAGCCACTACTCTGCCCATGCAAGAATTCACTTCCTTTGCCGCCAGTGCTCTTGCAACAAGTTTTTGAAATTCGGCTGATAGCACTGCCTGTTCAAATGCCATGACCTTCTTGCCCCCGTTATCTATCATGCCAGAGTGTGAAGTCATGTCTTCATTCATTCCAGAAATAACGGCTTCTTTCATGACTGTAAAAGCATTCTGAACGCCTTCCCATATCTCCTCTTCTGTTTTGCCTTTTTGATTTATTTCAAAGTTTAAAACAGATTGGAATAGCGGTTCTTTCTCCTTTTCGCTTACCCTTTTCCAGTCACTAAATTTCTCAAATAGGTGTGCCATAGGTTTTTAAAGGTACAAATAATTTTTCATTTTAGTTCACACTCTTCTGAACAATTACATTTGCGGTCATGTCATTGAAAAACGATCTTTTGATACGGGTAGCCAAAGGAGAGAAAACTGAAAGGACTCCCGTCTGGCTTATGAGGCAAGCAGGAAGAATATTGCCCGAATACCGAGCTGTAAGAGCAAAAGTGTCTGGTTTTAAAGAATTGGTCGAAACCCCTGATCTGGCCTCAGAAGTTACTGTGCAGCCAGTTGATCTGTTGAATGTAGACGCAGCTATCATTTTCTCAGATATCCTTGTCGTTCCAGAAGCGATGGGGTTGAGTTATAAAATGACAGAAAAAAAAGGACCTTTTTTCCCTGAAACAATTCAGTCCCATGCTGACTTCAAGAGGTTGAAAGTAGCTGACCCAGCTGAACTTTCTTATGTTTACGATGCTATTAAGATCACCAAAAAAGAGCTAAGTGACAGAGTCCCTCTAATCGGGTTTTCTGGTGCCCCCTGGACAATTTTCGCTTACATGACAGAAGGTAGCGCTAGCAAAACTTTTTCGAAAGCAAGAAGGATATTATACACGGATCCAAACATGGCCCATGCTCTGCTTGATATGATTACTGATACTACAATCGGCTATCTCAAAGCACAAATTGAAGCAGGAGCAGATATCATTCAAGTGTTTGACTCTTGGGCGGGCGTTCTCCCACCAGAACACTATTCAGAATTTTCCGTTAAATACCTTTCTACAATATGTAACTCTATTGATGAAGTGCCAATTACAGTTTTTGCAAAGGGATCTTGGTTTGCCTTGAAAGAAATTAACACACTAAACTGTGACACCATTGGGTTGGATTGGAATATAAATGCAAAGGAGGCCCAGAAGGTGGTGACTAATAAGGCACTTCAGGGGAATCTGGACCCATGCGCATTGTATGGATCTTTCCAAGAAATTAAATCTGAAACAAAAAAGATGTTGAATCAATTCGATGACCATCCTCATATTGCCAACTTGGGTCATGGGGTCTATCCAGATACAGACCCTGACAAGGTTAAATGTTTTGTTGAAACAGTAAAAGAGCTTAGTTCGCGATAGGCAGAGGAGGAACAATTTCCCATTTCAACATGGTTTTTTGTGCCATTTCGTTTGACGTAGTTGGAAGGCGTGGCGGTCTTCGCTCCGTATTTGAAGCCATACCAAGAGCTGGACGGGTCCCTTCGCTTGACATCTTTCCACGGCTTGCCATCAAAGCTCTGGTTGTCGAAGTTTTCCGTAAAGTAGTTCACCGCTTCGGTACCGATAATGGAAACAGTGTCTTTATTTTATGACGCTTTCCATCTTTTTTAGATCTTTTATAAATTCTTTCATTGTTATATGAAATTATGTTTATTTTTTTCGCATGTTTGTAGTGAGGCGTTGGTTTTGGACAGTCGGATTGCAGATCTGGGTACAGTCATCAAGACTTCATTTTGTTCCGTTGTCGCTTGACAAGTTGACAAAAATACAATATGTTCGCGAGGTAATACTTAACTTACGCCTTTTAAAAAACCTTCAGGTATGAAAACCCTTTCAACCGGCTTCGGCAGTTCAAAAACATTCAACAACATTCTGCTCTGGAAACAACCAAACACTGAAGGTGTCGGACGAAAAGTAATCAATACTGTCAGTACCGGCATGAACTTCGGAAAAGACGCTGTTGATTTCACCATCAAAAACCCCAAAGCCGCTGTTGCCTTAGCACTTGGTGGAGCGAGCCTACAAAGCTGCGATCCTGAAACCATCAAACCCGAAGAACCACAAAAACCCATCATCGAAAACCCAGACCCAAACATTCAAGACAAACTCACCGCCCAGACCACCGAAGTAACAGAAAACAATCCGTATTACGATATCACCAAAACAGACTCTCTCCGCAATGGTGTCATCTTCAAGACCCACAACGACACCACCTTCCTCACGCCCGAATTTGACGTTAATCTCTTCAAAGACGGTGCTATTCTCCCAGAAAATCCCACCGAACTCGACACCGGGACTATTTCAGCCCAGATTTTTGGAGCGATTGTAGACCATGACAACCAACTCAAAGACCAAGCCACCATCTCCGCCATCCTCACCGACGCCAACGGCAACCAGCAACCCATCGCCGATAATATCACTGACGCTCACGGCATCGAAGCCGTTTTAGATGAATACGGCATGCAATACACGCTGCAATTTGAAGTGGTAAATCCGCACGATGAGACCAAGATCGGCACTCAAGACAAACAGGCCGCCACCGAAACCGCTCCCCCCGCCACTTTCGAACAAAATCTCGCCGCCCTCGCCCCCCTGATCCAACAGGTACACAACGGTGAAAATATCGACCACGTCATCATCCCCGGCACTACTAAAACCTACGCCCAGCACCAAACTGAGTGGGCTAGCTATATAAGACACGGTTCTTACGAAAGCCCCCAGCTCCTGAACCTTATCGCTGGCGATAGTGAGATTATCGAAGTGCAATATTCAGAGGCTGATAGAGGGCATTTCCTGTTTAAAACCGGCACTTTTGATCCAGAAACTGGGATCGGAAAAGCGTTTCACCTGCTGCTTCAAGACCGAATTGGTCGTCACTTTCGAGAAAAGTTCAAAGCTCGGTTTGGCATTGATGACACCGCCTATGCCAATGTTCTTGATCAAAATCAACAAGTTCATGCCGCGTGGGTAAATTTGATTCGCCCCCTCTATGAAATGACGCCCGAGCTTACGATTTCAACTGATGAAAGTAATGGTAAGGCGCAATTTGATGAAAATTTAAGAAAAATTGGTCCTTTTTTTAGTATCCTGCTCCAGCTAAGCCCCACCGAGACCAATCGAGTGTTAGATGAGATCAAAATCGCGTACGATCAAGCGAAATAACCAAAAAATCGGCCAAAAAATTTGCCCCCGCCCCAAAGTCCACATAGAATAAGACTGTTTTAACCGCCTCCTTTTTGTTTTTTGGCGGAACGGCTTATCCTTATGACTCGATTTTCACGTCTCGCTCGTATCGCCCGCCTTACCTCCAAAATTCTTATTACTGGTATCCTTGGACTGGCACTGGTGGTGGGGATGGCTTATCTCTTGTTCCCGAAAGAAGTGTTGTCTCAGTTGGTGTTGTTGGATGAATGCACACAACATCCTGAACGT
The DNA here is from genome assembly GCA_965261215.1 of Ekhidna sp. Classification (GTDB taxonomy): domain Bacteria; phylum Bacteroidota; class Bacteroidia; order Cytophagales; family Cyclobacteriaceae; genus Ekhidna. The sequence goes on along the minus strand of CBDHDT010000193.1, from coordinate 2,625,620 downwards.
TGTATCAAGCTTTTTAGAACTGGTGATCGCTCTGGTAGAGATATAGCTACCAAAAGAATCCATGGCACCAATTATACCGTCACGAACAACAGTGGTACCAGCTATTTCGTCCCTCATAATACTGTTGGCGAGTGGGATAAATTTAAAGCCAATAAGCCCAGCGGAGTAACAGTGACGGAAGTAACGGCACGAGTCAACGGAGGCTGGTCTGCTTGGAGTGCCTGTAATTGTGTTCCTAATAGTCGTGGTTATAACAATCAAACCAGAACCTGTACAAATCCACCTCGCGCTGGAGGGGGAGATAATTGTCGTAAGGACGACCCTTTCGGTGGTTTCCGTTATTCAGTTGGACAGACAAACCCAACTACTGGCCTTCCGGTTACGGTCTTGACCGAAGTATCATCCTGTGGGAACTACGGTTGTCCAGTCAACGGAGGCTGGTCTGCTTGGACTTCTTGGAGTACATGTAGCAAAACCTGTGGTAGTGGATCACAAACCAGAACCAGAACCTGTAGGAGTCAATGTTCGGGCAGTAGTAGCCAATCTAAAGCTTGTAATACTCAGGCTTGTCCAGTCTTAAATATTTGTTCCAGCTATATTGGATGCGGCGCTGGTAAAGTGTGTGAAATACCAAATGGTACCTGTATTTCTAGCTGTCCTATCAACATAGATCGCAGTTTGTGTAGTCCGCCTGCTGATAATCAGCAATATTATTCTTATAATGGTCAGAGAAATAGTAACACGCATCACAAATGTACATGTGCAGTAACAACATCCGCAGGTAGTTGTTTTACTAAAACTCAATCCGCTTGTGAGAATAACTCGGATTGTCTATGGGAAACATCAGAAGGAGCACTATCGACACTAGGAACCTGTAAAGTTGATACCAGCACCGGCACCGGCACCGGCACCGGCATCGGCACCGGCACCGGCAACATCAACTTAAACAACGGCAACATCGGCGGTCCCGCCTGTTTCGTAGCCGGCACCAAAGTGATCCTCGCCAATGGAACGACCAAAAATATTGAAGACGTGGCTTTTGACGACGTGCTGAAAGGATCAACTGGCGACAACCCAGTAATGAAGCGGTATGTGATTCCGTATCGGGGTCTGGTATATAGCTTTAACGGCGGTGATTACTTTGTAACTCCTACCCATCCATTTATGACCACAGCCGGCTGGAAATCATTTGATCCAGCTGGGACACGACAAGAATCACCAACTTTAGAAGTATCAGAACTCAAACGAGGAGATGTACTTGTAAAGATAGACGGAGAAATGGAGATTCTAGAAACGTTTGATTCAAAATACATGGAGACCACCGTTTACAACTTTGGACTCAATGGTTCGCGAGACTTTTACGCAGACGGCTACCTCAATCATAATGTTGACCTTGTTCCAATAGCTGAGGCTCAGCTCGTGCAGCAAAAGTGAAGACAATATTAAAAAACCAACTATTCGTTCGTAACAAGATAAAATAAGCAAAATCCCACTGCATCTGCAGCGGGGTTTTGGTTTGAGCCTTGAACAAAAGAAGATCTCGATATCGCTCATATTCCACCTGGTCGAGAAGTAATACTTCTTCCTTCATTTTTTGGCTTGATCCAAAAAAAATCAAGAACACAAGTTCACCAAAATTCTTAAAAAGATATCCGCAACTGGGGGAGGGGGGGCTACAAAAGATCCGAACAGGAGTGTTGGTACTCTTTTGCAACGGTCTTATACCAATACCGAGTTGAAATATGTCACTGGGACGGCTGTCCCCATCTAACGGGAGATAGGGTCGAAGGTATCAGGCAAACCGGTAAACGGATATGATAAAAATTGGCACTTGGTGCATATTGGATTGCCAACGGAACCTACATCCCAGTCACATTTAAAAAGAAACGTTAGAAGGGCAAATCATCATTCTGGGAGGAGTCTTCATTCCGAGAGGAGTCTTCGTTCATCCAATTTGTGTTAGGAGAGGGTTGTTCCTTCTGCTCGGAACTTTTTTTCTCTATTCTCCACGCCTGTAGGCTGTTGAAGTATTTGATCTGACCTTCGGCATCCGTCCATTTTCTCCCCTTTAAGTTAAAGCTAACTTTTACTTCATCACCTAGTTCAACAGGATCTAATTGCTCGCAATTTGACTGAATTAGTTCAAATTTTAGTAACTCGGGATATTGGGGATGTTCAGCAAATTCGAGAACAAATTCTCTCTTTTTAAAAGATTCTTTGATTTCTTGCGTATCAAATTTTTCCAAAATCTTACCTTCGACAGTCATGGTATTTTTTAACTATTTTACAGAATAAAGCTACTTTTCAAACTTAAAACTCAAGGTTAGAGCATGTCTAGGTCAAAAAGAAATTTTTTAATCATTACTGTTATTTTTTTAATTTTTTTAATTCTTATCGGAATTGACTTTGGCAGGCGAACAGAGTGGTCAAGACAGAAAAATAACATTGAAAAAGCGAGATGAATGAAAAAACGACCATCTCAAAAGATGGCATAACCAAATTTTTAGAGGTATCAGGCTAAGTTTTCCAAAATAAAACAGCACATTGATTCTAGATAGTCAGCCCTTAAAAACGTCTAACCACATTGATTTATATCAATAAAAGACATAAAATACTTAAACAAATCAACCACTTTATGTTAGAATAACCGTTATTTTCTGGTCGTTTAGGTTAAAAAAATTATGCTGACTCCATCTACCCCAAACACAGGGCAACAAAATCTGTTTCACACCGAGCTGTTCTCTCAATTAGACCCACGAGACCCTTTAAGGGCATCTCTAAAAACTAAAACAGCTGTGTTAGTATGTTTTTTGAGCTAAAAGAGTTAGACTTGGAAATGAAACAATTGAAGTAGGCATTTAATAAATACGAATGCACTTGTACGGGCATGGTTGATGGTCCACCATTTTAGTTAGCAGGTTATCGAATATTTCCCCTTTCATCTGACTTCGGTTGAACCGATAGCAATATTGGTCGATATATGCTTGAAGGTTATCGACTGAATGGTGGATACCTCTAAGCCATGCCTTGAACATCATAATTGTTCTGTGCAATTCCGGGAAATTCTTACCTTTCTTCCCACTCTCGATTTGAATTAAGTAAGGATATTTTTCTTTCAAGGGGATGTAGCCCCTCCACTTATCGGTTGTGATGGTAGCCTGAGTTGATATATGATCATGGAAGAAGGGTTTCAATTGCTTGGAGCCAGCATTGTCAATCTCTCTGGCATACATCCTGCTCACTCCTTTCCCTCTCTTCTCAATAGTCAGTACATCCTGCTTTTTCGGTTATTTTGTCGTCCTACAACGCCTTCTTCCTGTTGCCCTACAACGGTCTCATCGACTGCTACTTTACCCATTAGCGGGTATTTCCCACTGCTAACCATGGTCTTCATTACCTTTTGTTGAAACAGCCAACAGGTTTTTTGCCGTAGCCCCAGTTTTCTGCTTAGCTCTGTTGATGCAATCCCTTGTTTATTTGTACTCATGTAGTATAGGATATAAAAAGCTTTTAACATTGGGAATTTTACTTTGTGGAAAAGAGTGCCACTTGTGGGGGTAGCTTGGTATCTACATTTTGTGCATTGACGGGTATGGAATAATTTCCCTCTGCAATACTTGGTGTTTTGGCACCTTTCACATTTAAATCCATCTGGCCATTTCAGTTCGGCTAGGAAGTTTTGACAACTGTCGTTATCAGGAAAATTCTTCTGAAACTCAAAAAGGGTTAGGCTTTCATACTTTTTCTCCATAATCTGATTTTTACTCTACCTTTAATAATTTTACTAAGTTACTGTAAATCAATCGTTTAATCAAGAAAATGAAACTGTTTTAATAGACTAATCTTTTATTTATTAAATGCCTACTTCAATGAAACAATTTAGGGCATCTCTAAAAACTGGATATTCTCCCGATTTATTTTTATGACCTATTTTTTTTAAGATGACCTATTTTGCTCCTCACATTCAACTAATAAATGCAACTTTTAGATTTGAGATTTTATCACTATTACAAAACAGGAAAGAAGGGCAATTTTCTCTTTCACTGCTTTGCTGGTAAGGGTTAATTTGCCCCCTCACATCGTGAAAAATAAAGTTGCAAATGGCACATCTTACTACAGAACACAGGTACGCGATATCGTGTATGTTACAACAAGGAAAAAGTCAAAGTGAAATAGCTGCTAGCATAGCAAAAGATAAATCTGTTATTAGCAGAGAAATTGTGCGTAATAAAGATCAGAGGAGTGGTGTTTATAGGCATGATTTGGCGCATCGAAAGTATGCTCAACGTCAAAAAAAGAAACCCAAGAAAAAGCGATTCACCTTGCGAATTCAGTCCCATGTCGAGACCCTGCTAAAGGAAGACTATAGCCCCGAGCAAATTGTAGGCATCAGTATAAAAGAAGGGCTAGACTGTGTCTCTCACGAGCGCATTTATCAGCATGTATGGAAAGACAAAAAACACCAGGGCGAGTTACATACTCATCTCCGAAGAAAGGGCAGAAAGTATCGCAAAAGAGGGGCTACTAAAGATAGCAGGGGAATTATAAAAGACAGAGTAAGTATAGACCGCAGACCTTCGGTGGTAGAAGAAAGGTCAAGATTTGGAGATCTTGAAGTAGATTTGGTCATTGGAAAAAATCAGAAAGGAGCGATTGTAACTATCAACGACAGGGCGAGTGGCATGTTGAAAATGAAGAAAGTAGAAACCAAACAAGCCAGCGAAGTGGCTGATGCCATCAATGAATTATTGGAAGAATGGAGTCCGTTTCTTCAAACCATCACTTCTGATAATGGAAAGGAATTTGCTTGGCATCAACAGGTAGCTAAAACGCTAAGCATTGACTATTATTTTGCCCATCCCTACCACTCGTGGGAAAGAGGGTCTAATGAAAATTTAAACGGGCTGATCAGACAATATATCCCTAAGAAATCAGACTTCTCTATGCTCGATGAGCAACAAATCAAAGACATTGAAACCAAGATAAACAATCGACCTAGAAAAAGGCATAAATATGAAACCCCTATATTTGTAATGAATCAATTATTGGTTAACCAGAAAGTTGCATTAATGACTTGAATTCAGCCTCTTTTTTAGTTCATTTTTTATTCACCTGATTATCAGTTACTTATGAATTTATTCATTGCCTATCGAACGCACGTTCCCTCATAATGAAGCGGTCAATTGAATTTTTCTGAACATATTATAAGTCAGATTCATCAGACCAATGACCGTATCGGCTCTTGATTTCCCTACTTTTTTGTAGTACATGCTTCCCATACTGTTTTCCATGAAACCAAAAACATGCTCCACTCTTACGCGTACTTTTGATTTTCTTGTATTACTTTCCTTTTGTGTATCGGTCAACGGCTTGTTTTTGTAGCCCTTCTCATGTATTTGATCTTTAATTTGATGTTTTTCGAGTATTTCTTGCTGGTCTGCATAAGCACTCTCGGCATACAATTCCTGTTCTTTGTCTTGTTTTTTGTCCAACAGGGCATCAAGAGCCTGTGAATCATGTACCGCTGCATCGGTAATTTCATAGCGTTCTATCAATTTGCTACCTGCATCAACCTTGGCGTGATTTTTATACCCATAATAATTCTGATTATTTTTCTTTGTCCAACGTGCATCAATGTCCTTTTGACGCTTTTTATTGGGTTCATCTGTCCATAGACTTTCTCCCTTACCCTCTTTTATTTGTTGGTTTTTCTCCCTGCTGTTGCGTTGGCGTGGGGCTTCTACAAAAGAGGCATCTATTATTTTGCCTTCATTGACCATAAGCCCTAATTTTTCCAATTGACTCTGAAATAGCTCGAAAAGGGATTTTACTAAATTCAAGTCGGTCAGACGTTCACTAAACAACCATATCGTGTTGCTATCTGGTATGTCATCTGCAATGGAGAGGTTGAGAAATCTCATAAAACTCATCCTGTCATTGATTTGATATTCTGCTTGATCATCAGAGAGGTTATAATATCGCTGAAGAATCAATATCTTGAACATTAACACATAATCATATGGGGGACGTCCTCCCATTCCTTGTGACTCTTTGATCAGGTGCTTTTCCAGTAAAGAACGGAAAATTTCAAAATCAATTCCACGGTTTAATCGTTGCAGGGGATCTCCCAACTGGCTCAGTTTGGACAAACGAATGTCTTGATCAAAAAAACCGTAATCTCTGTGACGTTTAAACTGTTTCATTTCCAAGTCTAACTCTTTTAGCTCAAAAAACATACTAATACAGCTGTTTTAGTTTTTAGAGATGCCCTATAGATAATAGGGTTCAGAATCTATCTGATTTTCAAGCATTTATAAAATGCTGATATAAATTAGAATTTAGCCAGAAATCTTAAACACTATTTCCCATGCAACGGTCTTGATTCCTGCGAATGTTAAATGTTCGAAATTTAAGATAAAGTATCACGAAGACATCTTATAGCGGTAAAGTCAAACAACAGGTGGGATAAATGACCTCATCATTCACGCACCAATTGAACATATCAGCAAAAAAAGGAACTCATGAAGAGCCTCTTTTCAAACATCAAATTTCTATGTTTTCTAACTCAGGGTCATGTCGGAAAGTATCCCATTCGTTTTTCTAACCGCAACAACACTATCTTCGAGGTTAGTTTTTTCTGGTCCATTCAGGTCAATTGTTACCACCCGCTCAATACCGTTTTTACCGATGATAGCAGGAACGCCAATGCAGATATCAGCCAGTCCATATTCTCCTTCTAAAAAACATGAGGCAGGAAACATTTTTTTTGTATCGCAGGCGATTGCCTGAACCATGGCGGAAACTGCTGCTCCAGGAGCATACCAAGCAGAGGTGCCTAATAGCCCAGTCAGAGTTGCACCCCCTATTTTGGTCTTCTGAAGTACAAAGTCCAGCTTATCTTCACCTAAAAATTCAGAAACAGGAACACTATTTCTAGTGGCAAGTCTTGTCAAAGGGATCATCCCTGTATCACTATGTCCACCTATTACCATGCCATCTACATCAGAAGTAGGACATTCTAACGCTTCCGCTAATCTATATTTGAATCGTGCGGAATCAAGCGCACCCCCCATACCAATAATTCGATTTTTAGGTAATCTCGTTGCTTTATGAGCAAGGTATGTCATAGTGTCCATAGGATTGGATACCACAATTAGAATGACATCAGGGGAGTTTTTAATTAGATTTTCAGCTACTGATTTTACAATTCCCGCATTGGTAGAAATTAACTCCTCACGTGTCATTCCAGGCTTTCTGGGAATGCCAGAAGTAATCACCGCTACAGTGCTATTAGCTGTTTTGGAATAATTATTCGTTGTGCCAGTGATTTTGGTATCAAAACCATTAAGGGAGGCAGTTTGCATCAAATCCATCGCCTTGCCTTCTGCAAAACCTTCTTTGATGTCAATAAGAATAACTTCTGATGCGAAGTTTTTAATGGCGATGTATTCAGCACAGCTTGCACCAACTGCCCCAGCACCTACTACAGTTACTTTCATGTTATTTTTGTTTAGAGATTTTCATAATGTATGCAGGTAGCAAAAATAATAAGCAATGACATAATATACGACCGTTGCAAAACGGTAGTGCTGAGTCCGTTGGTTCTTGAGTTGTGAGATGTTTGATTTCCAACAGGTCTGAACAGACCTATTCTCTTGCCGTTCTTCCTCACTTAAGGGCATCTCTAAAAACTGGATATTCTCCCGATTTATTTTTATGACCTGTTTTTTTTATGATGGTTTATTTTGTTCTTTTTTAGTTCATTTTTTATTCACCTGATTATCAGTTACTTATGAATTTATCCATTGCCTATCGAACGCACGTTCCCTCATAATGAAGCGGTCAATTGAATTTTTCTGAACATATTATAAGTCAGATTCATCAGACCAATGACCGTATCGGCTCTTGATTTCCCTACTTTTTTGTAGTACATGCTTCCCATACTGTTTTCCATGAAACCAAAAACATGCTCCACTCTTACGCGTACTTTTGATTTTCTTGTATTACTTTCCTTTTGTGTATCGGTCAACGGCTTGTTTTTGTAGCCCTTCTCATGTATTTGATCTTTAACCTGATGTTTTTCGAGTATTTCTTGCTGGTCTGCATAAGCACTGTCGGCATACAATTCCTGTTCTTTGTCTTGTTTTTTGTCCAACAGGGCATCAAGAGCCTGTGAATCATGTACCGATGCATCGGTAATTTCATAGCGTTCTATCAATTTGCTACCTGCATCCACCTTGGCGTGATTTTTATACCCATAATAATTCTGATTATTTTTCTTTGTCCAACGTGCATCAATGTCCTTTTGACGCTTTTTATTGGGTTCATCTGTCCATAGACTTTCTCCCTTACCCTCTTTTATTTGTTGGTTTTTCTCCCTGCTGTTGCGTTGGCGGGGGGCTTCTACAAAAGAGGCATCTATTATTTTGCCTTCATTGACCATAAGCCCTAACTCTTCCAATTGACCCTGAAATAGATCGAAAAGGGATTTTACTAAATTCAAGTCGGTCAGGCGTTCACTAAACAACCATATCGTGTTGCTATCTGGTATGTCATCTGCAATGGTGAGGTTGAGAAATCTCATAAAACTCATCCTGTCATTGATTTGATATTCTGTTTGATCATCAGAGAGGTTATAATATCGCTGAAGAATCAATATCTTGAACATTAACACATAATCATATGGGGGACGTCCTCCCTTTCCTTTTGATTCTTTGATCAGGTACTGTTCCAGTAAAGAACGGAAAATTTCAAAATCAATTCCACGGTTTAATCGTTGCAGGGGATCTCCCAACTGGCTCAGTTTGGACAAACGAATGTCTTGATCAAAAAAACCGTAATCTCTGTGACGTTTAAACTGTTTCATTTCCAAGTCTAACTCTTTTAGCTCAAAAAAACATACTAATACAGCTGTTTTAGTTTTTAGAGATGCCCTTAAGACTGTTGCAATATTAAGATTGGTTATTATCCGTACTATCAAGCAGATTTATTTGTATAAATTTTTCTATTTTGGCACTATGCACAAACAACATGCCCCCACCTTAGCTGATAACCGTTGTGATGTTTGAAGCAGGAAGATAAAAAAGACCTTTTTCAGTTGCATGAATGCTCTTTTTAGACCTGGTTTAGCATTTATACGCCTATTGATTCTCATATGAAAAAATCAAAAAGGAGGGGGCAGTCGCGCGGAAGAGTCAGGAATGTAAGACTTTCAGGTGGATGTGAATCCAAAAAAAATTATTGTGCATTTTATTTTTCATTGTTTTGAACCTAACTTGTACCCACGATATTAACCTCATGAAGGAAGAACTAAATAGAGACTATCGCTAAAAAAAGCCTGAATAAAATTATATTCTTCATAGATATTAGCTTTTAGCATCTTTGCACCTCATGAATTTTGATGATTTTAATTTAGACAGTCAGCTTTTAGAAGCTATTTCTCACACGGGCTTTAAAGAAGCTACTCCAATCCAAGAGCAAGCTATCCCAGCTATTTTGGAGGGGCAAGATATTATTGCCTGCGCTCAGACGGGTACTGGAAAGACAGCTGCTTTTGTTCTTCCTATTCTGCATTACCTAGCACAGAATAACAGTGAAAATGTAAAAGTATTGATTCTGGTCCCTACTCGGGAGCTTGCAATTCAGATTGATCAACAGGTCGAAGGGTTTTCCTATTTTTTATCCGTTCATTCCATTGCAATTTACGGAGGTGGAGATGGTCGGGATTTTTCACAACAGAAAAAGGCACTGACGCAGGGCAGTAATATTGTAGTGGCTACTCCTGGAAAACTCATCTCTCATTTAAATATGGGATACGTAAAATTTGATGAAGTATCACATCTCATTTTAGATGAAGCAGATCGGATGCTGGACATGAATTTCTATGATGACATCAAAAAAATCATCACATTTTTGCCAAACCTGGAGCAAAAATCTATGTTCAGTGCTACCATGGCTCCTAAAATCGAAAAACTGGCAAAGAGTATCCTTAAAAATCCCAAAAGAATAACCCTAGAGCTAGCCAAGCCTTCTGAAAATATCAGCCAAGAAGCATATCTGACCGAGGAGCCATTTAAAGTAGAACTCATAAGTAAACTTATAAGCAGGTATGAGAATTTTGAGAGCATTCTTGTTTTCACTTCTACCAAAAAGAAAGTATCAAACATAGTAAGCAGTCTGAAAAAAGCCAACCTAGATGCGAGAGGTATATCATCCATGCTTGAGCAAGATGAGCGGGAAGCTATTCTTTTGAAGTTTAGAGCAAAGAAGCTTCGTATCCTTGTAGCCACAGATGTGTTGAGCCGAGGTATAGATATTAAAGATATTAATCTGGTGATCAATTTTGATGTTCCCAGCGATGCCACTGACTATGTGCATAGGATTGGTCGTACCGCCAGAGCAAAAACCAGTGGAGTAGCCATCACACTAATCAGCAAAGGAGACAACTACAAAATGAAACGAATTGAAAAACTGATTGATAAAGAAATTGATAAAGTCAATTATCCTATCTCCCTAGAGCGTTGATCTTCAATCTACTAGGATTCTCCCGTGGCTTACATCTATTCTGTTCAAACTTGATGATGTATGTTCCTCTGTTCAACCTTATATGGGTAGATATTTGGTGAAATCGTATATCGTGTCAAGACCGTTGCAAAGAATTAGAGGAGCATAACGACCTTTTTTTCGAGTGCGTCCAGAACGCATCAAAAAACTGGTGGCTATTGATCAAAAAAATAATTTTAAGGCAATGTCATCCGCTATGAGAAACCCGTTCGTTGTAAGAGCGAGTCTCTGATTGTTTACAGAGACAAGTTTTTGACGGGTTAATGCGCTTATAGTTTTCCAATGAAGTTGAACTAAATCAACCTGAAATGATTCTTTAAATTTTCTCGTATCAATTCCGTTAACCGTTCTAAGCTGTGTCAAAATACTTTCATTCATCAGTTGCGCTGGAGAGAGTTGTTCAGTTTGATGGTGTGGGGTGCCGTTTTTCAATGCCTCAATGTACCTAGTATTATTATTTACATTGAATTGTCGGCTGGCACCATCGTAAGAATGTGCGCTTGGACCCACTCCTAGGTAACTGATCCCAGCCCAATACGAAGAATTATGCTTGGATTTGAATCCGGGTTTTGAAAAATTGGAGACCTCATATTGATGATATCCATTAGATGCTAGATATTGAATTGCATCTAGGTACTGTGTGGCTGCATCCTCTTCATTCACTTCAACCAGTTTTTGATCTTTTTCCCATTTCCCGAATACAGTCTTGTCTTCAATTGTCAATCCATAAAATGAAATATGCTCGGGTTCGAGACCTGTGATTTTTTCTAAATCACTTATCCACTCTCCACTAGGTATGGCATAGATGAGGTCTAGTGAAATGTTCGCGAATCCAACTGCTCTCGAAAGGAGGTATGCCGATATCGCATCTTCCGAGGTATGCGCACGGTTCATCCATTTAAGTCGATCGTTGGAAAAAGTTTGTATGCCAATGCTAAGCCTGTTTATTCCACAATCAATCAAAGAAGCCAGCTTTTTAAATGTAATATCTTCTGGATTGGCTTCCAGCGTCAACTCCGCAACGGTTGATATATGGAAATGCCGACTGATGGTAGCAAGAATCTTTTTCAGCTGTTCTTTATTCAGCAATGAGGGAGTTCCTCCTCCGAAATAGATAGTGTCAACTTCCTCATTTAAATATTCACTTCTGAGCTCTATTTCATGACAAATGGATGCCACCATTTCGTCCTGCTTTGATAAGTTGGTACTAAAATGGAAATCACAGTAGTGGCATGCCTGACGGCAAAAGGGAATATGTATATAGATTCCAGCCATTCTATCAAAAAATGAGCTTGTAAAAGCACGAAAGAAAGGCGGTCTGGAAGTGAATTTCTAAAATTACCTGTTTGCTCATATTTGGACCCTTCTAAAGACTAAATTGCAGAGACTGATGAACATAAGTTGATTTCAACAAATTTAAATGTAAGACTAGGTAATTCACTCGTTGTGCCAGTTAATATTCGGTGCAATAACCTCCAGTGCGTAATAGGCTCTTGCTTTCTGTTTTTCTTTTCCGTAAATGCGTATTCTCAACTAGATGCTAGGCTCTATGTTGATGGAGAGTTAAATGAAGAGATGGCATTTAAGGATTCTGTAGAGGTTGTCAATTACGTCAATAATATAACCCTTAAAGCAATATCGAATGGATATTATTTTGCTGGAATGGACTCGGTAAGTTCCAATAATGACCTTATTGAAGTGTTTCTTCACTGTGGAGAAAAGACAGGGTTTATTATTTCGGGCTCTAAGGGGAAAAATCTCTCGAAGCATTGTTCTGATCGTCTTAATTACTTCTCAAATCATGGCTATCCATTTGCTTCCGTTAGGATTAACTCTTCTCAGATTAGAAATGGGAAATTAATTGGAGAACTGATTGAGGAAAAGGGACCTTTTATTACGAATGATTCTTCTTTTTTCTATAATCCGATTAAAACCAATTCTTCGTTTATTTATAATCTGATTGATCATGTTCCTAGTAATCCTTTTTCTGAAAAAAGCTATTCACGAATTGCAGAAAAAATTGAACGAACTTCTTTCTTGAGTTTTAAGAGACCTCTGGATATCTCCTTCCAAAAAGAAAAAGCTAAACTATACCTAGATATAGTTGAAAATGAATCCAATACTTTTCAGGGCGTATTAGGCTTGCAGCAACAAGGGGAGAGAGCCAGTATCATTGGGAGCATCAACTTAGGCATTCAAAATCTGTTCAAATCTGGTAAAGAACTGTATTTAAACTGGGAGCGGTTCGCAGAAAATTCACAAGAACTCTCACTTTCTTACAAGCATCCTTTTTTACTGGACTCCAAATTGACCCCTTCTTTCAAATTTGAATTATTAAGACAAGATTCCACATTTCTTACACAATTTTCTGAGTTGGGTGTGAGTACCTATTTGTCTTCAAAAGTTGAGATATTCTTCGGCTATAATCGACAAAAAGGCACACTTCTGACCACAGACGAACAATTAGCATTTCAATCAGGCTTGGCAGATTTCCATTCTGACCTGTACCAGCTGATGATCGGTCAAGATGACTTTCAAAAAAGCACTCAGCTGGTCTCGTACTATGCATGGATGCTTAAAACGGGAGCAGGAGAAAAGCAGATCAACAAGAACCTGAGTTTACCAGATTCTTTTTATGATACTCTTTCACTTCGGACAAATATTTTCCGCTTTGACTTGAAATTAGCTGGACAGCTAAGAATGTTAAAGAAACAATCCGTTCATCAGTACATAGGGGTAGGAATCATTGAGAATAGAGAGTTACTAAACAATGAGCGACATAGGCTTGGAGGCTCGAGTACATTAAGAGGCTTTAATGAAAAAGTCTTTTTTGCGGACAGGTATTTCTTAGGCAGGACAGAATTTCGGTCTTTCTTCGAGAAAGAAAGTTATTTGTATCTTTCCTTCGATCAACTCTTGTATAGAAATGATAATTTTTCTGATTCTCCATTTGGGGCAGGACTAGGTTTTTCACTATCTACTTCATCAGGTCAGTTTAGTTTTGCATTAGCAATCGGGGCATCAAAAGATCAATCATTAGATTTCTCTAATATGAAAGCTCATTTTGGTTACATCACCGTATTTTAAATTGAAAATTCTTGCTACCATAGCATCCATAGCATTTGCAAACGTTGTAATTGCACAAGCGGATACTGTAGTGATAAAAGAGTACTCCAATATTCTCATCACTACCGATTATTCAGGAGAGATTAAACTGGTAACAGATATTAATCAGGTGCGAGAGGCTGGTTTTTTCTTGAACGGTATTCCAGATGGATTGCTCAGGGTGTGTAATGAAAATGAAATCTTTGGGTGGGTAGATGGGAAACTCGTCTTTTCCCTAACAGGATGTGATTTTTTTGAGCCGAAAAATCTTTTCCAGTTTGCTGAATCAGATACAGTGTTTGTGTCTTTTAGCACATCCTCAGGCTTCGAAAATTTTAGATGTGAGCTCATTTTCTTTGAAGATTTCAAAGTACTCAGAGAGGAAGTAGCTAAACCGAGAGACACAAGAAACTTATTTCATGAATTTAACATAATTACCATTATACTGCTTCTTTTCTTTTTTGCAGTATTTTCCACTTCTTTTCCAGCAAGACTAGAGTTCTTTCTCAGCAAAACATATTCGTTGAGAGCAAATTCATATCACTTCATAAGCACAGATTTCTTTGGAAGAGCCAATATGATGATGGCACTCAGTGTGTGTTTGTCTATTGCCTTTGAAGTCATTTACATCGATGAGCAATTGGATTTAGATTTTTTCCTTACTCCTGTTAGCTTGATGGAATATTTTGAGTTATGGGTGTCGATTACTTTGTGGATTTTGCTTTTCTTCTTTGCAAAGAGATTTTTGATCCAAATTATTGCTAATCTTTTCAGCATGAGAAAATTAAGAGACTGGCAGCTTTTTGATTTGATTAACTTCGTCGGCTATTTCGCTTTAATTTTATTTGTCATAGTCCTTTTGGATTTTATATGGAAATCTTCGGGTGAGTCATGGATTAATATTTATTTCTTATACTATTTCATGGTGGTGCTATTACTCTTTGAACTATGGTTTGTTACAAAATTTGTTACTAATTCGTCTTATCAAAAACTTCTTATAATTTCCTACCTTTGTGCCACCGAAATAATACCGTTCGTTTTTTTGATGGTCTGGTTCTTTAAATAGTTATATAATTTTTTCTAAAATGAATATTGCTGAAGGTATTTTAGTGTTGAATAAAGAGCGTAAAAAAGAAGTAAAAAGCATATTGGTTTCTCAGCCCGAGCCTGAAAATCCTAATTCTCCGTATGTCAAATTAGCGGAAAAATACAATTTGAAGATTGACTTTCGTCAATTCATTAAAATTGACCCTGTAGCGATAAAGGAGTTCATAAAACAAAGAGTGACTATCCCAGATCATTCAGCAGTTATTTTTACAAGTAGAAATGCAGTAGATCACTTTTTCAGACTGGCTACCGAAAGTAAAGTAGAAATATCGTCTGATATGAAATATTTTTGTATCTCAGAGCAGACTGCAAATTACCTTCAGAAATATATCGTGGTTAGAAGACGCAAGATATTTACGGGCGAACGAACCGCAGCAGATTTATTGACTGTCATTCAAAAGCATAAAGAAGAAAATTTCCTTTTCCCCTGCTCAAACATCCGAACGGACGACATCCCAAATTTTCTGACAAAGAACAAATATGACTGGTCAGAGGCAATCATCTATAGAACCGTTGCTGTAGACCTTTCTGATTTGGATGATGTGACTTATGATGTGATAGCATTCTTTTCACCTTCAGGTATTGATTCCTTGCTACATAACTTTCCGAAATTCAAACAGAATAACACGCGCATAGCAGCTTTTGGTACTACCACTTCCAAAGCTGTCAAAGTTGCAGGATTGATCTTAGACATTCAGGCTCCACTGCCCAATGCTCCTTCTATGACTGGAGCTTTGGAATGTTATATTAAGGAAGTTAATAATGTTTCATAAGGAATATTCAATTGTTAAGTGTTATACTTACGTATGAATTTTCGTATTAGAAGCGGACTCGTATGCTGGACTCTGTTGGCAGGACTTTCAGCGGTTGGTCAAAATGATTTTTTCTTTAACCATTACATGCTTAATCCGTCCTATTATAACCCTGCTTGGGTAGGAATAGAAGGGGAGGCTTTTGTAGCTGGACATCATAGAAGTCAGTGGTCGGGATATTCGTCATCGTTTGATGGGACAGGAGGGGCACCTTCCAGTCAGCTAGTCTCCTTTGTGGTTCCGTCAGAAGGACCGCTGTCAGGATTTGGTTTGTCAGTTTCTAATGATCAGGTCGCCAATCTTAGTAATCTACAGGCAAGATTTTCATTTTCAGTTGCCAGAGATTTCAGGTTTGGAAAAATATCGGTTGGCTTAATGCCCACTATGTTCTCCCAGTCCCTAGACTTTGGTCAGTTGAGACCAGTTGAACCTGAGCCGGGAATTCTGCAAGGAAGGGCATCACAAGTGAGACCAGATCTGAGTGCAGGATTGTACCTGAAATCAAACAGAAATTATTTTATTGGGTTTTCGGTCATTAATCTGTTAAAACCAACGTTTGATTATGGAACTCAACTTTCTGCGGGAGGAGGTCTGAATCATTCAATTGCATCAAGTTATTTGATTAGTGCGGGGACAAGTTTGGGAATTTTACGTGATTGGGTGCTGAAGCCAACAACTTTGATCAGAACAGATTTTAATTCATATTCTTTTGAATTAAGCGGGATGCTGGTGTATCAGGATAAAGCGTGGGGAGGCTTGTCTTTCAGAAGGTTAGAGTCAATTACATTGTTATTGGGGTATTCATTTTTGCAGAACGACCAACTGAAATTTGGTTACTCTTTTGATTACACGATACACGATAGAGAAGCCAAGGCACCGACATCTCATGAAATTTATATCCGCTATGATTTACCGAACCTCATGCTTGGAGGAGGAAAGCCCGTGAAAACCCCAAGGTTTAATTTTTAATCAGAGCCAATTCGTGCGGTTATCAAAAAAAACGCATTTTGCCATGGATTTCATTTACGGTTATATATTTAAGGTTGAATATCGTGCAATATTTCTTGTTAAAGTTTGTTTACATTTGCATACTTGTATGATCAATAAAGGTGTTATGAATAAAAATAGTGTTTTTACCATATCAAATTGTATGGTTTGTTGCTGTGCCGTCGTCCTGTCGGGTTGTGGGCTTTTCGGAGGAGCAGGACGAGGCGACAAGGGAGAATTAATAGGAGCTCCAGAAAGACAAGGATGGGAGATGACGAGACCATTTGGCATGGTGTCTGTTCCATCTGGAACTTTCCATATGGGTCAGGCGGATGAAGATTTAGCTGCAACTCAAATTAATTTCAACAAACAGGTTACAATCGGTGGATTCTTCATGGATGATACGGAGATCACCAATAACGAATACAGACAGTTTACCCAAAATATTACAGAGGGATCGGAAATTGATTTACCTTCTGGGTATTCTGTTGCAGACCTGATTCCTGATACTACAGTTTGGACACGGGATTACACTCACCATATGGGAGATCCTTTAGTTGTTTACTACTGGTCACATCCAGCATTTGATGACTATCCTGTTGTTGGTGTTGATTGGGGTGCCGCAAAGTATTTTTGTGAATGGAGAACGGGATATTTGAATGCTTATAGATCTGGCGTGGGGCTTCCAGTCATGCCTAACTTCAGACTACCATCAGAAGCAGAATGGGAATATGCTTCTCGTGGAGGACGGGATATGGCTAAATATCCATGGGGGAACCCTTACATAAGAAATGCGAAGGGATGCCTCCTTGCCAATTTCAAACCAGGAAGAGGAAATTATTTCGATGACGGGTATGCCTATACATCTCCTGTTGGGACTTACTTTGCAAACGAATATGGTTTATACGATATGGCTGGCAATATTGCTGAGTGGTGTGAAGATGCGTACAACCCTTCTGCAATGCCACTAGCATGGGATTTGAACCCCACTTACTTTGATCCTAATGTGCCTCATAAGATAATTCGAGGAGGCTCTTGGAAAGACATTGCATATTTTCTCGAGACAGGAACTAGAGCATATGAGCATCAAGATACAACAAGGGCATCTATTGGTTTTAGATGTGCTATGACTTATCTTGGGAGATCCTCTGGATACGAATTTTAAATTAACACAAGAATAAATTACTAACCTAAAATAACAATTAAGATGAGCAAAAAAGGCGGATTTCAGGAGATACTCTACTCCACTATTATGCCCAAAGTGTATGGAATAGGAGCAGCTGTTGTCATTGTGGGGGCACTTTTCAAAATCCTTCACATGGAGGGTGCCGCACTAATGTTGACTGTCGGTCTACTGACCGAAGCAGTTATTTTTTTCCTAAGCGCATTTGAACCAAAACACACCGAGACGGATTGGTCGAAAGTTTACCCTGAATTAGCCGATGATTACGATGGTCCCGCTTCGAAACCGAGAATAGCGGCGGTTTCTACTGGAGCATCAGCTCACATGGATAAAATGCTTTCAGAAGCCAAAGTAGGACCCGAACTAATCAAAAGCTTGGGAGACGGCATGCGAAACATGGCTGATTCTGCAAGAAAGATGTCCCACCTAAGTGGTGCAGCAGTAGCAACAAGTGAATACGCAGGTAATGTTAAATCTGCGTCAAAATCATTGTCTGAGATGAATAAATCCTATGCCTCTGTCATGGAAGCAATGTCTGGAATGGCGCATGCAACAAAAGACACGAGAGAATATCACTCTCAGGTATTGAGTGTAACCAAGAGTTTAGGTGCGTTGAACGCAGTTTATGAAATGGAATTAAAAGATGCACAAAGTCACACTAAAGCACTGAATAAATTCTACTCAAATGTGACTGGAGCTCTTGAAAATATGGCTGAAGCAGGCAAGGAAGCCTCAGCTTTCCAGACTGAATTAAACAAGCTAACATCGAATATTTCGGCTTTGAATAAAGTATACGGTAATATGCTGACTGCCATGCGAGGATGAGGAAATCAGCAATAAACCTTAAAAAAACCTAAATTATGGCAGGAGGAAAAGAAACCCCACGGCAGAAGATGATAGGTATGATGTATTTGGTGCTGACAGCTTTGTTGGCTCTAAATGTAAGTACCACGGTATTGGACAAGTTCGCCTTTATTAATCAAAGCCTTGAGCAGGCTAATTCCGAAACCTCGACAAGAAATGGGCAGACATTGACTAGCATGACCAAGTCAGTTGAAGAAAAAGGGAATAGAAAAGAAGATTTGGCTGTCATCACAGCGGCTGAACAATTAAGGGCAAAAACTCAAGAAGTCCTTGCTTCCCTAGCAGCGAGTAAGGAGACATTTATTGAAATCACAGGAGGGTATGAGGAAGGGGCAAAAGGAACCAAGGATAAAATGCACATTCTTGGAAAGACGAATTACGATAAAGTAGGTCATTATATGATACCTCCAGAAGAGGGGGGAGAAGGGAATGGTGAGATCATGCAAATGTTGTTGAATGGTTATGCTGATTTCGTTAAAGATATACTCAAGAAGAACGGAACTAAGGAAAAGGAATTAGCTAAATTTCATAAGCTGGCACGAGATGCAAATGAAGATGAGTACTGGAAAAAAGATCCAAATCAAAAAGGAAAGAAGTGGTCACAGCTTAATTTTAATGATTCTCCTACTCATGCTGCATTAGCTACCGTAAGTGAATTTCAGGCGAATGTTCTGGGATACGAGACCGCTGCAATGGATTACCTTAAAAAGCGTGTAGGTCTTAAGGATTTGACCTTTGATGACATAAAGCCAGTTGTTATGCCTAAGTCAAGATACGTTGCTGCGGGTACTAAATATCAGGCAGAAATGTTTATTGCGGCATCAGCATCTGGTCTGAATGATCAAATCAAAATGTCTTATAACGGCGCAAATATTCCTGTAGCAGACGGCATTGGGAAAGTAGAATTTACCGCTACACCTGGATCTTACGATAAGGAGGGCAATGCGAAGAAGACATTTGAAGCTGCTATTAAAGTACCTTTAGGAGGAGGATTGGATACCACTTTCACAAGTACCATTGAGTACTTTGTTGTGAAGCCTGTTATTCAGATACAGTCGCAATCGGTGAATGCTCTTTACTTAAATTGTGGCAATGCTCTTGATGTACAGGTACCAGCTTTAGGAAATGCGTATAACCCTTCGTTTAGAGCACGGGGTGGAGATGCAATTAAAGGATCAGCAAGAGGTCAGGTGACGGTGGTTCCAAAATCCAAAAAAGTTGTTTTGACTGTATCTAGTAATGGAAATAAGGTTGGTTCAAGGACATTTGGAGTGCGTGCAATTCCTGCCCCTACAATAAAAGCGTATACTGACCAAGGCGAGGTAAACCTTAAAAGTGGAATGTCTGCCAAGACGCCAAGACTCTACTTAAGAGCTGAAGCAGATCCCAGCTTTGCGGAATTCCTCCCAAATGACGCAAAATTTCAAGTTGCTTCGGCTGAAATTACTCTGGTGAGTGGCGGTTTAGGGAGAGGATCTATTAGAGCAGGGGCTAAAGTAAACCTTGGCACAGTTGCCAGATCAGCCAGAAAAGGAGATCAATTGGTCATAGAAATAAAGAAAGTGCAACGACGGAACTTTAGAAAGCAGGTGGAAAATTTTAATCGTTTTCAACGATATATAAACATTTCACTCAAATAAGGTGTAAACAAAAACAGTGTTATGAAGAAAATAGGTTATGTAATTGTATTCTTTTTAATTGTATCTGTCGGATACAGTCAAGAGAAAGCTCCTCTGATCAAGCAAGAAGCAGAGGAGGCGCAAATTATGTTTAGGAAGACTGTGTGGAGAAGAATGGACATGACGGAAAAGCAAAATCGTCCGTTTTTCTCCCTTAACGGAGAGGTATCAAGGCTTCTCATTGATGCCGTAAATGAAGGACTATTGACTCCTTATCGGTCAGATTCATGTGTTAATTTCATGCCTGATATCATATTTGCATCTAATATTTCCGTTGAACAAGCGCAAAATCCCTTCGTAGGAGGGGGGTTCAATACAGAAGATTTTGGCTCTTTTGGTGACGATACTGGTGGTGACAATAATG
This sequence comes from Ekhidna sp., assembly GCA_965261215.1. GTDB lineage: Bacteria > Bacteroidota > Bacteroidia > Cytophagales > Cyclobacteriaceae > Ekhidna. The sequence goes on along the minus strand of CBDHDT010000193.1, from coordinate 2,604,956 downwards.
GAGGTGCAGGAAGTGGTTCCGAAGGTTCTGGATCGTTACCAATTCCAAAAGACCTATTTTCGGTTCTTTACATAAGGGAAGAGCTTATTTTTGACCGTAATAGGTCCAGAGTGTATAACTACATAAAGTCTTTGAGTATAGCTCTTCCCAGAGATGCAGGTTCTGAATGGAATCCCGCTGGGTTTGAGAAGCTGGTAGCACACTTCAAGTATGATGAGGCTGTGGATTTGTTCAGAGGACCGTATGTGGACAAAGCTCTTTATTACAACAATCAAAATGCAGGAGCTCACCTTAACTTGAGTGATGCTTTCGAATTACAATTGTATAACGCGCCGATAGTCAAAGTGTCAAACGCTCAAGACTTAGATATTCGTCAAATTTATGCTGATGACATGGCACGTGATCCGATGAGTGTGATTGTAATTCAGCAGAAATATGAATATGATTTAATGGAATATGAATCTGGACTTTGGGAGTATTAATCTTTTTATGGCGAACCTAACCACTTATGATATTAAATCTTAAAAGCCTAGTTATGTTTTCTTTACTCTTGGTAGCCACTTCATCAAGTGCGCAAGAGGGAGGAGGGAGTCTTACTGATCCCAGAGATGGAAAAGTGTATAAAACGCTCACACTTGATATCGCTTTAGCGGGAGGAGTTACCGTACAGCGTACATGGATGACTCAGAATCTTAATTTTGAGGTACCTGACTCATTTTGTTATCAAGGAGAGCAGGCATATTGCGAAGTATATGGACGATTATATACTTTCAGAGCTGCTATTGCCGCTTGTCCAGAGGGGTGGCATGTGCCGACTATTGGCGAATGGACCTTATTATTTCGACCATTCGGGGGAATTCATGGAGCTGGAATAGCTATTCAAAAAGGAGGAGATAGTGGAATTGATTTAATTCGAGGAGGATTTGCTGATTCTAGTAACAAGTTTCAGGGGGTCGGTATCAGCGGAAATTATTGGAATGCAGAAAAGACATCCAGTAATACTTCTGGCTTAATTTCGTTGCATAAGCAGAAGAAAGAAATTCATCATAGCGTGATCGGTCTCTGGCATAGAAATAGTTGCAGATGTGTTAAGAATTATGATTAGCAGAATTAACATTCAAAGGAACGACTATTTAAGCCAGCTATTTGGCATCCACCAGTGTTAATTTCACCTTATCAATGTGGGTTTCTTCCATGGAAAGTATGGTGATGATAAAGGGTGTGATTTCTATGAGATCATTCATGTTTGGTATATCCTCATGGCGTTCAAAAATTAGTCCTCCTAATGTATCGTATTCTCCTTCAGGGAGATTGAATTCATACTTGTCATTGAGATAATCAATTTCATGTCTTGCACTTAAAATGTAGTTGTGTTCATCCAGTTTTTGTTCGGCGAGGTACTCGTCATCATGCTCATCACGGATTTCACCAAAAATCTCTTCCATGACATCTTCGATACTCACAATACCTGAAGTACCTCCATATTCATCTACAACAAGTGCGATACTTTTTCTTTCCGTAATGAATTGAATCAAAAGCTCATTTGCCAAAGCAGTTTCTGGCACAATAAGAATGAGAGTAAGGATGGACTTAATGTCACTAGGTTTTTTGAATAGCTCAAGTGAGTGGCAATATCCAATCACATCATCAATTGATTCTTTATAAACAATTATTTTAGAATGTCCACTTTCGACAAAAGCGTCCTTTAATTCCCTGATGTTGTCGTTAACATCTACTGCAACAATTTCTGTTCGTGGAATCATGCATTCTCTTACCCTTACTTTTTTGAACTCAATTGCATTATTCAAAATCTTGGCATCTACTTCTGCTTCTTCCTTATTCTGAATATTGAGGACATTATTTTTGATGTAATTATTTAGATCCGTTAGACCAAACACTGGTTTCTCATCCGATAACTTATACCCAAAGAGGAGGATAAATAATGAAGATATCTTGACGACAAGAAAAACAAGGGGAAACATCAGAAAGTAAATCATTGCCATTGGAAAAACGAATACCCGAAGGGAGAAATCAGGATTGATCAGAAATATGCTTTTTGGCAGGAATTCCGCAGTGAGCAATACCCATGCTGTAGAAATCAAGGACTGAACAATCAAGATTGAAACTTCTGTATTTATAGGCTCAGGCAAAAGTTGAGTGATGATTGGTTCCAGCAGTCCAGCCATAAAAATTCCGTACAGAACCAGCGCAATATTATTTCCAACAAGCATAGTTGCTAAAAATTGCGACTGATTGCTTGAAAAGACAGAAAGCAACTTTCCTGCCAGAAGTCCCTTTTTCCTAGACACCTCTATATGCAGTTTGTCCGCTGAAACGAAAGCGATCTCCATTCCTGAAAAGAATGCAGAAAACAATAAACAAAGAAGTATAACTAAATAGGGGAACGAGTCATCCATTGTTTTAATTTCTATCAGTTTTTTTTCTTCCCTTTGATTGGTCAGCTATGTGCTTGCCCTTTCTATAGCCATATAAAAATAAAAACAGTAGACTAAACATAAAAATCCAATAAGATTTAGCTATTCCCACGACTAGTGCCTGGTGCAGACCGATAATCAGGAAACAAAAAGCTAAAACAAACAGGATGATGTCAATTAATTTCATGAGTTTGATCTATTGGTTCGCCTGAGGAGATGGCTCTGACTCGTCTAAAATAAATGATCCTGTTGGTTTAAGAATGCTGTATGAAGTAAAATCTTGGTTTGCCTTTAATCCTTCTCCAGTATGCACTTCATCATCAGATTTGATTGTGACAAATTTTTCAGTATAGAATTCTTCTTGAGAAGGGTTCCAGAAGAGTTCTTCTGTGTTGAGCTCATCGCCATTAGTGAGATTTTGTACAATGACATTACCTTCAGCTCTGTAGATATTTTCCTCCCTAGTGAAATAGACAAAATTGGCTTGAAAAGTAGTTTTAGATTCCCCAGTCTCTCCATATGATTCAAGAAATAAGCCGTTGGGCCACTCGATATCCCCATTTTCAAAATCATTCTGGCGGGGGGATTTCATGTGCATAACAAGTTTGGCAGAATCACTCACAAGCGTATTGATACTATCCATACTTGATAGTGGTCCCTCGTATAGTTGCTGATCAACCAAATCTTTTCTGTTGCTACAAGAACAAATGCTGAGACCCAATGCGGTCAAAAATAAAAAGCGATCATCAGAGGCACTTCTGATAATCGCTTTTAATACCTTGAGGATATTCAACGGTTTAATTCGCAGGTCTTCTTTCAAGAGATACAGTAGTATTTATCCAGCAACCAATGGTAATAGATTGTCCTTCTTCTTTCCCTTCATCAAATATCTCTTCTATGGATGGAAATTGAGCTTTCGCATGTGCCATGCCAGTACTGTTTCCTGCTCTTCTGTATTGATCGTATGCTGCAATGAAAATAGCCCTATCGCCTACTTTACTGTCACCTCCAGCACATTGCTCAAAACTGGTCATATATAAATCTCCGATAAGTTTATATGCATCGGAGCAGGAAGGGTCAAATGAAAGAGATCTTCTTGCACTATTTCTTGCCGCAAGTTTCTGCCCATTGCCAGACTGAATTTTTGCAATACTTACATAGACCTCAGCTTTTTCGGTGTTGTCATCCGTTAGATCAGCAGCTTCTCCAAAAAGTTTGATCGCTTCAGTATCATTTCCTTCTACAGAGTTTTTCTGCGCCATAAATTTGGCAATACCGTAAGTAGGTTCATTATCTTGAACAATTTGGGCTGACTTTAATGCATACGGACTATCCAGACATTTTCCTGTGAGAAGCAGTCCGAATATCTTCTTTGCCATATTTACTTCCCTAGTTTCATCCAATTTTGGACCTAGCTTTGTTTCGACAAATTCACAGCTGATTTCAACTTTTGTAGCGGTAAGAAGCTTGTCGACCTGATCTATTGAATGATCGATTTTTTTCTTATTAGTATCTGACGCTTTACTTCGCTGGATAGCTAGTGCTTCAGAAATATTGGAGTATATATTAATTACTTCTTCGTCACTTAAGTCTCCACCGATAAATCGGTATTTGTAAACCGTGTTCATGTAAGCAACTAGGTTCCCTCTATTCATTTTGCTCCCATTGAGTCCAAAAATATGGGAATAAAGAGTGTATAGGTATTCGTACTTCTCTTTATTTTTATTGTAAAAGCTATAAGCAAAAAACGCTTTTCTCTCTGAGACTTTGGATTCTTCTCCAAAGTACTCAATCCTCTTATCATAAAGGTTCAATCCTTTTTGGATGTACTCATCTTTCTTAGTTGGATCGGTTTCCTGCTTTGCCAAAGCCTTATAAATCTTCACTCCATTCTGATAAATGGACGGATTAAGATTTGGCGTGTTGGTTAGTAGCCAACTGAGCGGTTCAATTGCTCTGCTATAGTTTTTTGCCTTAAGTGCGTCTGAATAAATAACGTTTTTTTCTTTCGCAACATCAATTTGCTCTCCCCAGTTCCACCTGTTTTGGGCGGTCACCACAGAAAAAACTGAGAGAATTAACAATACACTCACCAATGTTTTATTCGCCTTAATCATAAGTCTCCAACTGTTAGTCATATTTACGTTTAATAAACCATCTGTCATTCACGGTTGCTCCTAGAACAATTCTATAGTAAGACTCCTTAATTAATCCATTATTTCTCGTACCAAGCTGACCATATTTCAAGGCCAATTCTATGCTCGAAAGGTTACTAACTGGAAAAGAGGCACCAAAATTAATGCCAAAATCATTAAGCGGTTGATTGTTTACGATGTAGGGTACTTCCTGATAGTTGAATCCCACACGATAGGTTGCTCTTTTAAAATAGGAGTCTACATTATCATAATCTGGAGTCCATTCTCCTCCTAATGAGATTTTTGCCTGATTTCTAAATTCCTTTGGCGCATCCGCAGAATTCTTCCATCCTTGTATTTCAAAGTCAATTCCAATCAAATAGCTGTTTTCCTTTTGATACGAGACTCCTAGACCCAAGATTTGTGGCAAGTTGAATTGTTCTGTTGTATTGCTTAGCTCTTGTGTTTCAATGGTTGTTCCAGCCCTGTTCAATCGTTCAAGTGCTAAAACATTCTTGCCTTTGAGGGTGCTTTCGATTGAATATATAAGCCCAAAGTTCAGGAGTGCTTTTTCAGATACATTATATCTGTAAGTAGCTCCAAATTGGAAGTTGATACCAGAATATGATGTTTGGTTAGTGAAATTAACAAGGCTTGCAAAGACATTGTCTCCATCAATAGAAATTCGAGATTTCTTGTCAATTGCCCCAAAAGTATAGTTCGTTCTGACTCCCAAAAATATTTTTCTATTAATAGCGAATCCATTCGCCCAAAAGAAATTTGTTAGTCCTCCATTCCCATTATCATTGACGAATTGTACGATAGTTGGATCATCATCCAGGGGACTTTCATTGAACGTATTGTAGCTGACAGAGCTAAAAGGCAAAATTCCAAATGATGATGACCATTTACCCGGTTTTATTGGAAAAGCATAGGCTAAAAACCTTAACCCACCATCAAAATCGGATTCGGAAATATTATCCGCCTTAAAACTTCTGCTTTCGCCTTGAATTCCAACTTGGAAAGTACTGAAGGCATTGTAAACAAGGTTTGCGGGGTTCTGAATATTTACGTGCCATAAAGTCGGAGTCGCTATTCCCAACTCTCCCATTCCAACATTGTTCGGCATTCCTTGGTGATTGAGACTCCCGAGTCCTTGGAAGGAATAAATAGACTGTGCATAAATTGAATGCCCTATAAACATAAAACAGGAAAAACCTGCTTGTAAAAATCTCGTCATTGATATTTCCAAATTCGATATAACCCCATCTCCACAATTTTTGAGCCAGCAAAGATGTGCGCTTTTATGCGGGAATCAAAAAAGTGAGCATCTCCACCCGTAAGGATAACGTTAAGAGGTGAAAAATCATGACTTATTGTCTCTATTGTGCCATTAATTTCATTGATAAGCCCTTTATAGGAACCGTTTAATAAACTTTCTTTAGTACTTTTTCCACAATTTCTTTCTACAATTTCTTTCCAGTCAGAAGAAATATCAGGTAGCACGGAGGTGAAATGTGCCATCGCTTTCATACGCATGGTCAGACCAGGTGAAATGGCTCCCCCCCTGAAAATGCTTTCTTTGTCTATCACATCCATTGTGACGCAGGTACCTAGGTCTACAATTAGCGTGTGTTGTTGGGGAAATAAATAATTGGCTCCAACAGCTAAGGCGATGCGGTCGACCCCAAGGGTCTCAAGGGTGTGGTAATCAATTTGTATTGGGATTTTGGTGTTGTGGTCGAGTATAATATCTGTGTCAGAGTGAAATAGTTTTTTCAGGCTGTTGTGATCCCCTCGTACGGACGATATTATTTTAGGAATGGTCTGGTAATTCCCTCGAAGTTCCACTACAGACTTCCACATCTTTTTATTTAGGAAATTCCCATTGATGACCTCAGCACTTTTTATTGATGTATTGCCCGCATCTATTAGCATTACTTCTATCTTTTCGGACATAAGATGACAAAGAAAATCAAATCAGATTATAAAGCCATTGGTGTGATGGCAGGTTCATCTATGGACGGTCTTGACGTGGTTAAAGTTTCCTTCACAAAAAAACAATTTTGGACTTTTGAATTATTAGAATTCAACACATTTGAATATGATACAGGCATATGTCAAGCACTCACTTCCGCAGGTGGGTTAAATAGAGCAAATCAGGATCAAATAGACGAATTTTTTGGCAAGTGGATTGCAGATAAAATTACAGGGATGGACTTGACCGAGGTTGATCTGGTCGCAGTTCATGGTCATACCTTGATCCATGATCCTAGTAAGAAAGTAAGCTGGCAACTGGGAAATGGGGAAGTGATATCCAACCTGACGAAACTAACCACTATCTCGGATTTCAGATCTGCCGATATACAGCTTGGAGGCGAAGGTGCGCCATTAGTTCCAGTAGGAGATTTTGAGTTGTTCGGGAAATATGATGGCTGTTTGAATTTAGGAGGGATCGCAAATATTTCAGTCAAGAACGAACGAATGGCGTGGGATGTCTGTCCTTGCAACCAAGTTCTCAACTTTTTTTCCAGTCGTTTAGGACACGTGTATGATGATGAAGGTACAATTGCTAGGGCGAATGCTTTTGATACATCTTGGTATGATTTAGTGACCAGCTATTCATTTTTTGATGAAGACCCCCCTAAGTCTCTCCCTAACCACTATTTGAAAGGGAAAATTCTTAATCGAATTGACCCGGAAATTGGATTAAGGACCTATACGGAATTCGTTGCCAATGAGATCAAAGACCATGCTTGTAAATGGTTACCAGTGAACGCTAAAGTGTTGGCTACTGGTGGTGGGACATTCAATTCTTTTTTGATTGAAATGTTGAATCAAAATTCAAAGAACATTCAATTTATTATACCTGCTCATGAAATAATTGAGTTCAAAGAAGCTATCATTTTTGGGTTGTTGGGAGTTTTAAAATTAAGAAATGAAGTGAATGTCCTAGCGTCGGTTACTGGAGCATCCCGTAACTCTTCTTCAGGAGCCCTTCATTTTCCTAAATGATTAGATTTGCCATCCGGACAAAATAAGTAGTCACAAGGTCATTACACATGAAACATCTTCTTAAAAAATTTGAAGAAAAAGATCCTGAAATTGTTTTCGAATGGTCTGATCCAGAGACCGAAGCTAAAGGTTGGGTTGTAATCAATTCCTTACGAGGCGGAGCTGCAGGGGGTGGCACGAGAATGCGAGTTGGGCTTGATAAAAGAGAAGTGGAGTCTCTTGCTAAAACAATGGAAATCAAATTCACGGTATCTGGACCTCAGATTGGAGGGGCTAAATCAGGGATTAATTTTGACCCCGCTGATCCGAGGAAAGAAGGCGTATTAAAGAGATGGTATCATGCGGTCTACCCATTGTTGAAAAACTACTATGGAACTGGTGGAGATATGAATGTGGATGAAATTCATGAGGTCATTCCAATCACAGAGGATTTGGGACTTTGGCATCCACAAGAAGGAATTGTAAATGGTCATTTTAATCCAAGCAAACCAACAAAAATACATATGATCGGAAGGTTGAGACAGGGAGTCTCAAAGGTGCTAGAGGACCAGGAGTATGTGCCTGATTCTCCTACCAAATATACCGTTTCAGATATGATTACAGGCTATGGCGTAGCAGAAGCTGTGCGCCATTACTATGATATTTGGGGGGGAGATATTAAGGAGAAGAAAGCTGTTATTCAGGGCTGGGGAAATGTGGGATCGACCGCTGCTTTGTACCTGTCTAAATACAGCGTTAAAATCGTTGGAATTATTGACAAAGCTGGCGGATTGATCAATCAGGCAGGGTTCACGTTGCATGATATAAAAAAATTATTTTATGACAGACAGGGAAACAAGCTTATTGCTGAAAATATGTTGCCGTTTGAAGAATGTGATGAAAAGGTATGGTCTTGCGGAGCAGAGATTTTTATACCCGCGGCGGCTTCCAGGTTGGTGTCTCATTCTCAAAGTGAGCGAATGATTGAAAATGGGCTGGAATGTATTTCGTGCGGAGCAAATGTCCCCTTTAATGACCCTGAAATATTCTATGGTCCCATCGCCAAGTATGTAGATAACAATGTAGCCTTGCTTCCAGACTTCATCGCCAATTGTGGTATGGCCAGAACTTTTGCTTTCCTGATGTCTCCCGAAAATGATCAGAAGTTGACAGATGTCGATATTTTTAATGATGTTTCTAATGCCATCGGGAGTGCATTACAAAAAGTCTACAAGGTTAGTTCTTCAAAGACGAACATAGCTGAAACTGCGTTTGGTATTTCATTAAAACAATTGATCTGATCAATTGTCGTCTGAAACATCGCATCACCAATACGACCGCAGAAGGATTTAATTCAAAGATTCAGGCAATAAAATCGGCTACTAGTGGATTTAGAAACTTCGAAAATTATTGAGGCTCAATTCTATTTCACTGTGGAAAACTTAATTCTCTACCCACAGGGTTCCCAGTAGAACCCTTATGCCTCAGTTGGGCAAAGTGGTGGGCTTGTTGGTAGCGATAGCCTGCCCCCTGTATTGCGTTTAATTTCACGGCTGATGGTGACTTGCTTCTGCCCATGGGTTCAGCGATTTTTGTCAGTGTACACTGTTGCTTATTCATGCGGTAAATGTGGTACCTCTCGTGTTCAGTCAAATGGGTATCTCTCGTCATGTTTTACTCCTTTTTCTCGTTCAGTTAAAAGAGTATGAGTACACCCTTGGGCTGACTTAGGCGTGTCGCACCTGTTATGTGAATTCAAGCCCAAAGAAAAAATAAACTTGCAAGATTTCTCCTAATACCTATGTGACACTTTGTGGTCTTATTGGAATCAGCCTTCCAGAAGTGAATTTGAAATTCTATTGTTCGCAGATAAACCAAACAACCTGAATAACATTCAACTATTTCTCCAACAAACTTGCTGTATTGCATAAATAATTTACATTGAAGCTCTATGCTTGCAAGGCAATAGTAGCATCGCTATTTGATCAATGAACAATCATCCTCAATTATCCATCATTATCTTGTGCTACCGCTCTGAGGAGCAAATTATCGCGTTTGCCCAGCAGGTGAAAGAACTGGGACAGTCATTTGGAGACAGTTTTGAGATTGTCCTTGTTGCTAATTAGTCGTTCCTTAAAAACTCATTTTCCATAGAGTTTGTATTCTACTTTGATGGAAAGAGGTTAATTCAACTAGACGCCTCAGCTTTACTACCCATTTTGTATAGAGCCAAAGAGCATTTACTCTTAGTTTTTTCATCAATTTCTTGTAGTTAAACCCACAGGCAGACATGATGAAGTTTATTTTATCTCCTGTTTTCCCTTTTAGGTAATTGCTAGCTACTCGATGATCTTGCTTCAAGTGTCCGATGATTGGCTCTATGGCTGCTCTACGTCTACAGTGCTTTCGTTTTCTCTGTTTTTCATAGGTATTGTCTCTTTTTAATGGGTTGGATGGTCGAATGATGGAGGTGTTTTCAACTGTGTTAGTCCCTTTGTACCCCCTATCTACTGTGGCGGTTTTCGGGTAGTTACCAGTCAGTAGTTGTGTTTGCTTCAATACAGCATCTAGTAGTATGTCCATCATAAATATTCTCTTCAAAAGTCATCGCACCTACGATGATACCCGTGTTTTGTGTCAATACTACGGATGCCTTACAGCCATATTCATATTTCTTATGTGCCTTCCCTTTTGCGATGCAATACACATCAGGTTCATGTAAACTGTAAATTTTATGTTTACTGAACTTCTCTTGTGTAAGTACTCGTTTGAACAATGCTAATGTTACTTCTTTTTGCTGATGTGGTAATTTCCTGTCTAATTCTCTGACTAACCGACCAGCAATGGTTTTGAGTTTGCGCTTCGCTACATTTGCTTTCTTTCTTCTTTTAGGGTGAGTCCCATTGTAGGTGTCTCTGACAAGGTTTTTGGTTGTCCTAACGTAGCTGCGTCGTAGTTTAATCCCTTCTTGGTTGGCTATAGAAATACAGCTGTCAACAATCTTTTTATGAAGTTTTGCATCTGTGGGATAGGTGATGCGCTTTTCCTGGACAGTAGTATCTACACTTACATGCTTGTCCTTAGCATCCTTGCCGTGTAGCTCAATTGAATGTTTCAATAGCTTCTCTACCCCTTCTTCTCCAATCCTCTTGCTGAAATGTACCAAATCTGTTGCCGCACATGGTTGCCCCCATTGCAAAGAATCAAAGCCTCCAACATATTGAAAATATGGATTCATTTCCCACCGTTGTTCCACCAATACCTCATCTGATAAATTGTAAAGAGATTTTTTGAAGTAGGCATTTAATAAATACGAATGCACTTGTACGGGCATGGTTGATGGACCACCATTTTAGTTAGCAGGTTATCGAATATTTCCCCTTTCATCTGGCTTCGGTTGAACCGATAGCAATATTGGTCGATATATGCTTGAAGGTTATCGACTGGTGGATACCTCTAAGCCATGCCTTGAACATCATAATTGTTCTGTGCAATTCCGGGAAATTCTTACCTTTCTTCCCACTTTCGATTTGAATTAAGTAAGGATATTTTTCTTTCAAGGGGATGTAGCCCCTCCAGTTATCGGTTTTGATGGTAGCCTCAGGTGATATATGATCTTGGAAGAAGGGCTTCAATTGCTTGGAGCCAGCATTGTCAATCACCCTAGCATACCTCCTGCTCACTCCTTTCCCTTTCTTCTCAATAGCCAGTACAACCTGCTTTTTTCGGTTATTTTGTCGTCCTACAACGCCTTCTTCCTGTTGCCCTACAACGGTCTCATCGACTGCTACTTTACCCATTAGCGGGGATTTCCCATTGCTAACCATGGCCTTCATTACCTTTTGTTGAAACAGCCAACAGGTTTTTTGCCGTAGTCCCAGTTTTCTGCTTAGCTCTGTTGATGCAATCCCTTGTTTATTTGTACTCATGTAGTATAGGATATAAAAAGCTTTTAACATTGGGAATTTTACTTTGTGGAAAAGCGTGCCACTTGTTGGGGTAGCTTGGTACCTACATTTTGTGCATTGACGGGTATGGAATAATTTCCCTCTGCAATACGTGTTGTTTTGACACTTTTCACATTTAAATCCATTGAAGTAGGCATTTAATAAATACGAATGCACTTGTACGGGCATGGTTGATGGACCACCATTTTAGTTAGCAGGTTATCGAATATTTCTCCTTTCATCTGGCTTCGGTTGAACCGATAGCAATATTGGTCGATATATGCTTGCAGGTTATCGACTGAATGGTGGATACCTCTAAGCCATGCCTTGAACATCATAATTGTTCTGTGCAATTCCGGGAAATTCTTACCTTTCTTCCCACTCTCGATTTGAATTAAGTAAGGATATTTTTCTTTCAAGGGGATGTAGCCCCTCCAGTTATCGGTTTTGATGGTAGCCTCAGGTGATATATGATCTTGGAAGAAGGGCTTCAATTGCTTGGATCCAGCATTGTCAATCTCTCTGGCATACATCCTGCTCACTCCTTTCCCTTTCTTCTCAATAGCCAGTACAACCTGCTTTTTTCGGTTATTTTGTCGTCCTACAACGCCTTCTTCCTGTTGCCCTACAACGGTCTCATCGACTTCTACTTTACCCACTAGCGGGTATTTCCCACTGCTAACCATTGCCTTCATTACCTTTTGTTGAAACAGCCAACAGGTTTTTTTGCCGTAGCCCCAGTTTTCTGCTTAGCTCTGTTGATGCAATCCCTTGTTTATTTGTACTCATGTAGTATAGGATATAAAAAGCTTTTAACATTGGGAATTTTACTTTGTGGAAAAGAGTGCCACTTGTGGGGGTAGCTTGGTACCTACATTTTGTGCATTGCCGGGTATGGAATAATTTCCCTCTGCAATACTTGTTGTTTTGGCACCTTTCACATTTAAATCCATTGGGCCATTTCATTTCGGCTAGGAAGTTTTGACAACTGTCGTTATCAGGAAATTTCTTCTGAAACTCAAAAAGAGTTAGGCTTTCATACTTTTTCTCCATAATCTGATTTTTACAGTAATTTTAATAATTTTACTAAGTTACTGTAAATCAATCGTTTAATCAAGAAAATGAAACTGTTTTAATAGACTAATCTTTTATTTATTAAATGCCTACTTCAATAAATCCATCTGGCCATTTCATTTCGGCTAGGAAGTTTTGACAACTGTCGTTATCAGGAAATTTCTTCTGAAACTCAAAAAGAGTTAGGCTTTCATACTTTTTCTCCATAATCTGATTTTTACTCTAACTTTAATAGTCCTACCAAGGTACTGTAAATCAATCATTTAATCAAGAAAATGAAACTGTTTTAATAGACTAATCTTTTATTTATTAAATGCCTACTTCAATAGATTTTAATATCAACAAGGAGACCATCAAACGAATAGAATGAGCTGGACGACCTACAGTTGAATAAAGCGAACCAAACGCTTCTTCAAAATATGACCATTCTATCTGTTGGCTCAACAAATAAAGCACTTGCCTGGAATTGAGTTGTTCAGTTAAGGTAGGTGATAAAAAATTAAGTTGATTTCTATTCGACTTTTTTGACTGCATTTGACAAGGTTTTGATTCATATTATAACTATTCCTTGTCATTTTATACAGCAATAATCGTGCTAAAACCCTCCCTGAAAGGAGATAAGCATAATTAATGTTGATTCTTTAGGGCTGACTATATAAAATGACAAGGAATAGTTATAATATCAATCAAAACCTTGTCAAATGCAGTCAAAAAAGTCGAATAGAAATCAACTTAATTTTTTATCACCTACCTTAACTGAACAACTCAATTCCAGGCAAGAGCTTTATTTGTTGAGCCAACAGATAGAATGGTCATATTTTGAAGAAGCATTTGGTTCGCTTTATTCAACTGTAGGTCGTCCAGCTCATTCTATTCGTTTGATGGTCTCCTTGTTGATATTAAAATCTATTTACAATTTATCAGATGAGGTATTGGTGGAACAACGGTGGGAAATGAATCCATATTTTCAATAGTTTGGAGGCTTTGATTCTTTGCAATGGGGGCAACCATGTGCGGCAACAGATTTGGTTCATTTCAGGAAGAGGATTGGAGAAGAAGGGGTAGAGAAGATATTGAAACATTCAATTGAGCTACACGGCAAGGATGCTAAGGACAAGCATGTAAGTGTAGATACTACTGTCCAGGAAAAGAGCATCACCTATCCCACAGATGCAAAACTTCATAAAAAAAATTGTTGACAGCTGTATTTCTATAGCCAAGAAAGAAGGGATTAAACTACGACGCAGTTACGTTAGGACAACCAAAAACCTTGTCAGAGACACCTACAATGGGACTCACCCTAAAAGAAGAAAGAAAGCAAATGCAGCGAAGCGAAAACTCAAAACCATTGCTGGTCGGTTAGTCAGAGAATTAGACAGGAAATTACCTCATCAGCAAAAAGAAGTAACATTAGCACTGTTCAAACGAGTACTTACACAAGAGAAGTTCAGTAAACATAAAATTTACAGTTTACATGAACCTGATGTGTATTGCATCGCAAAAGGGAAGGCCCATAAGAAATATGAATATGGCTGTAAGGCATCAGTAGTATTGACACAAAATACGGGTATCATCGTAGGTGCGATGACTTTTGAAGAGAATATTTATGATGGACATACACTAGATGCTGTATTGAAGCAAACACAACTACTGACTGGTAACTACCCGAAAACCGCCACAGTAGATAGGGGGTACAAAGGGACTAACACAGTTGAAAACACCTCCATCATTCGACCATCCAAACCATTAAAAAGAGACAATACCTATGAAAAACAGAGAAAACGAACGCACTGTAGACGTAGAGCAGCCATAGAGCCAATCATCGGACACTTGAAGCAAGATCATCGAGTAGCTAGCAATTACCTAAAAGGGAAAACAGGAGATAAAATAAACTTCATCATGGCAGCCTGTGGGTTTAACTACAAGAAGTTGATGAAAAAACTAAGAGTAAACGCTCTTTGGCTCTATACAAAATGGGGAGTAAATCTGAGGCGTCTATTTGAAGTAACCACTTGCCATCAAAGTAGAATACAAACTCCATTGAAAATGAGTTTTTAAGGAACGACTATATAGCAATAATCATGCTAAAAACCTCCCTGAAAGAAGATAAGCATAATTAATTTTTATTCTTTAGGGTTGACTAATTAGCACAACGGGTTACCCCAAATAATCATATATATTATACACCTATTTCAATCGATTTACTTTAGCACCATGAATAAACAATATGCCCCCACCCTAGCCGATACGTAGGTTCAACAATCAAGTGCAACAAGTAAGCGGTATTTAGATAAAAGATTTCTTTAGGAGTTTTAAAGTTAAGTTTTTCTCTTGGTCGTCGGTTAATTTTGTGTTGAATTCGGGTAATCTGTTTGTCAGTTAGTGTATCAAAAGCTGTTTTTTTGGGTATATACTGTCTTATGAGTTTGTTAGTGTATTCATTGAGTCCTCTTTGCCAAGAGCAATACCGATGGGCAAAGTAGCATTGAGTAGCTAGGTTTTTAGCTATGTTTTGATGGTCGGAAAATGCTGTTCCATTATCAGAAGTGATCGAAAGGATATGTTTTTTATAGGGCATCAGCCTATTGATAAGTTCCTTACTTAGTCCTTTGGCTTGCTTTCCCTTAGGTAGCTTTTTGATAATGAGTCACCCCTAAAGAATCAAAATTAATTATGATTATCTTCTTTCAGGGAGGTTTTTAGCACGATTATTGCTATATAAAATGACAAGGAATAGTTATAATATCAATCAAAACCTTGTCAAATGCAGTCAAAAAAGTCGAATAGAAATCAACTTGATTTTTTATCACCTACCTTAACTGAACAACTCAATTCCAGGCAAGCGCTTTATTTGTTGAGCCACCAGATAGAATGGTCATATTTTGAAGAAGCGTTTGGTTCGCTTTATTCAAATGTAGGTCGTCCAGCTCATTCTATTCGTTTGATGGTCTCCTTGTTGATATTAAAATCTATTTACAATTTATCAGATGAGGTATTGGTGGAACAACGGTGGAAAATGAATCCATATTTTCAATAGTTTGGAGGCTTTGATTCTTTGCAATGGGGGCAACCATGTGTGGCAACAGATTTGGTACATTTCAGGAAGAGGATTGGAGAAGAAGGGGTAGAGAAGATATTGAAACATTCAATTGAGCTACACGGCAAGGATGCTAAGGACAAGCATGTAAGTGTAGATACTACTGTCCAGGAAAAGAGCATCACCTATCCCACAGATGCAAAACTTCATAAAAAAATTGTTGACAGCTGTATTTCTATAGCCAAGAAAGAAGGGATTAAACTACGACGCAGCTACGTTAGGACAACCAAAAACCTTGTCAGAGACACCTACAATGGGACTCACCCTAAAAGAAGGAAGAAAGCAAATGTAGCGAAGCGAAAACTCAAAACCATTGCTGGTCGGTTAGTCAGAGAATTAGACAGGAAATTACCTCATCAGCAAAAAGAAGTAACACTGGCACTGTTCAAACGAGTACTTACACAAGAGAAGTGCAGTAAACATAAAATTTACAGTTTACATGAACCTGATGTGTATTGCATCGCAACAGGAAAGACACATAAGAAATATGAATATGGCTGTAAGGCATCAGTAGTATTGACACAAAATACGGGTATCATCGTAGGAGCGATGAGTTTTGAAGAGCATATTTATGATGGACATACGCTAGATGCTGTATTGAAGCAAACACAACTACTGACTGGTAACTACCCGAAAACCGCCACAGTAGATAGGGGGTACAAAGGGACTAACACAGTGGAAAACACCTCCATCATTCGACCATCCAACTCATTAAAAAGAGACAATACCTATCAAAAACAGAGAAAACGAACGCACTGTAGACGTAGAGCAGCCATAGAGCCAATCATCGGACACTTGAAGCAAGATCATCGAGCAACTAGCAATTACCTAAAAGGGAAAACAGGAGATAAAATAAACTTCATCATGGCAGCCTGTGGGTTTAACTACAAGAAGTTGATGAAAAAACTAAGAGTAAATGCTCTTTGGCTCTATACAAAATGGGTAGTAAAGCTGAGGCGTCTAGTTGAATTAACCACTTTCCATCAAAGTAGAATACAAACTCCATTGAAAATGAGTTTTTAAGGAACGACTAATTACATGGAAGGTTCAGACGACAGAACTAAGGAGATCGTCGAACAAATTGCAAAAGAAGATGCAACGTTCAAAACGGTTTGTAAACCTAAAGAAGGCATGATGGGCTGGGACATGCGGGAAGGCTTCTCACATGCCGATGGAAAATATATGTGCGTCATTGATGGCGATGGTCAATTTCCAGTAGATAGCATCCGCCTGTGCTATGAAACAATAAAAAAAGGTACTTACGGACTCGTAAAGACTTACAGAAAAAAACGTGAGGACGGATTTTATCGCAGAGTTATCTCATCGATTTACAACGTAGTATTTTCAATACTCTTTCCAAAAGTGAAATCCAAAGATGTGAATTCCAAGCCCAAAATTTTAACCCGTGAAGCATACGAACGAATGAATCTAACTTCAGACGGCTGGTTCATTGATGCTGAAATAATGATCAATGTCAATAATCTGGAAATTGAATACTGTGAATTTCCAGTTGATTTTCTGGAACTCAAAGGGCGTAAATCGTTTGTTAAGTTTTCTGCTATGCTCGAATTCATTCAAAACCTTTTTACTTTTTGGTTCAAAAAATAAATATTAGTGAAAACGAAAGTATTTATCACGGGAATATCTTCAGAAATCATGTTGAGATTCGCCTCACTGATTGATTTCACAAAGTATGAAGTGGTGGGATTGACCCGAAACCCCGAGTTTCTTCACATAGATCACGTAGTGCTCGTTAAAGGAGACATCTGTAACCCCAGACAATTTGTTCACCATGTGGAAAGTAGTACTATTATCATTCATGCAGCGGCAGTCACTCACTCATTTGGAAATGACGCATACTACCATGTGAATCTAGATGCCACTAAAAAACTGGTAGATATAGCAAAGAAGGATAAAGCAAAAAAAATCATTTTCATCAGTTCAAACACGGCAGGTTATCAAAGCGGAACCTATGGGTTGACTAAATTAATGTCCGAAGAATATATTCAACAAAATCTTAATCATTGGACAATTCTCAGACTGGCTGAAATATATGGTGGAGGGAAAAAAGAGGGCATCGAAAAACTCATCGAAAATGTGCTTACAAAATCATTTGTTCTCTGCCCTGTAGGGGTCCCTACCAAGTTCTTCCCAATACATATTGACGATGTGGTGCGTTTAATACACACTTATTCCCTCAATCAAGATACATCAAATAAAATCTCTATCGTCAACGGACCAAAAGGATTTTCGTGCCTAGAAATTATAACCTTAGTGAAAGCTATTTCAGGTCGAAATGTTCACGTAATCTTCATCAGAAGAAAATGGATATTCTTCATCAAAAGGATAGCTTCTTTACTGCCTTTTCACCTAGGCATTATTCCTGATCAAATAGACCGCCTCTACAGTGAGAAGCGCATAGAAAAACAAGACCAAGATATGATGCCGCTGGCATCATACATTAAGAAAAGGGTCTTACCTAGTTAAGCGGTTTTTTTCTGCATATTTGGAGCAAGGTAACTCAGTAGTTAACTGAACATTAGCAATAGTATTGAGTAATTCTAAGACATTTTGACCATTTTTAATAGCAGTATCGATGACAGATCTAACGACAGCAAATTGTTGCGCACTATTAGATGATTTGAAGTGACCCGATATTTTCCATTTTACTTTCACATTTCTCATCGCCTTTTCAGAAGCATTGTTGTCTACAGGCACCTTTGGGTGTCTTAAAAAAAGGAGTAGATGGTTGGCGTAGCGGACCATTCTTTTTTGGAAGCTGATTAATACCAAATTGATCACAAAATATCACATATAAATCGTTTCTTTTTCGCTTGTATTTCGTTAAAAAAATATAACCATAGCTATGGCTATGTTTTTTGCCTAATCCAAACAAAAAATAATTCAATTTATTTATGTCATATTTTATAATCAAATTGGTATAATCAAATTGGTATAATCAAATTGGTATAATCAAATTGGTATAATCAAATTGGTATAATCAAATTGGTATAATCAAATTGGTATAATTGTCAGAAACTTCCTGTTGAATATCATTTTTTGACCAAAAAATTGGTAGTACAGATTGAGAAATGGATGAACGCATTATCAAAGAACTACTGCTCACGGTCCATCAGCTTTTCAAAGAAGTCGACAAGCTGTGTTTTACCTTTATTTTTCACATTTAGACTGTCCAGTAATGAAAACGCCTGATCATAATAGCCATCTATTTTGGAACGAGTCAATTGATCAATCCTCAATTCTCCATAAATATTTTTGACTACTTCCACTTTTTCCAGAATATCGAAATTCCTTTTCTCTAACCACGTGTTCAACTCTGATTTTTGTGTTGGATTTGCCAGTTGCAACGCTTTGATTAGAAGGTATGTTTTTTTATTTGACGCAATATCTCCACCTACTTGTTTTCCAAACTTGGCTTTATCACCATAAACGTCCAGTAAGTCATCCATCAACTGAAACCCTATCCCTATTTGTTGTCCGATGGATTTCAGTTGCGCTTGTTCGTCTTCCTTCATTTCAGCAAGCAATCCCCCCAGTTCGAGGCTAAAGCCCAACAAAACACCTGTTTTCAGCCGTATCATTTCAATATATTGCTGTTCAGTTACCGAATTTAATTCTTCGAAGTTCATGTCCAGCTGCTGACCCTCACATACCTCCATGGCACATTTATTAAACTTCTTCATGGCAGTTGGTAGCTGTTTCGCTGGGACTTCCGACAGCAGGTCATAGGCCTTGACCATCATGGTGTCTCCGCTCAATATTGCTACTGTATTATTCCATTTTTCGTGTACGGTAGGTCTTCCTCTTCTGAGAGGGGCAAGATCCATTATGTCATCATGCATTAGCGTGAAATTGTGAAATACTTCCACGGCTAGCGCAGGGTTCAAAATGGAGGGATAGTTCTCTTTTTTTAGACCATATCCCAACAGCACGAGCATAGGTCGTAATCGTTTTCCACCTAAGGCAAGGATGTACCGTATGGGGTCATACAAGTCTTTAGGCTCATTCCCCAGAGGTAAATTGTGAAGCTGATTTTCAAGCTGTGAAAGCTGATCCTTCATCCAGTCGCGATATTATACCAATTAGATCAAAAAAAATAGAACCGTAGCTATGGCTATGCTTACATCTTTTGCTCAATTCAAACAAACAGTAATTCAATTTAGGACATCTCTATTAACTGCCTTTTTCCGCGATTGCGGTGTCAGTCCAGTACTCAGATCCTCGTGTATGCTATTATACACTGCGATTCTCCGTGCGGGTCTTCCTTGCACTCACAAAAACATCCAGTTAATAGAGATGTCCTTTAGTCTATGCCCCATTTTATAATCAATTTGGTACTAAGTTATTTTTTCCCCTAGTTCGACATCAAATCATCAGTATTCATCACTTCATTTTGATGATCAATGGACTCTTGGTGCACTGCATTCAAATACCTCACCATAAATTTCTGTGAAAGACCTTGTAATGCTCCATTCTCAGTCGCTTTGTCAATGATCTCCTCCCATCTGCTCGTTTGTAAAATAGTGACTCCTTTCTCTTTTTTTATCAGACCAATTTCTTCTGCTACTTTCATTCTGTCTCCCAGTAGTTTTAGTAGGTCATCATCAACAATATCAATTTGCTGTCGTAGCAGGTTCAATTGTGAATTGAGTTGTTCATCAGGAATGGTTGATTGTCGAACGACAAGACTCTCCAGAATCTTGTTCAGGTGTTGAGGAGTGACCTGCTGATTTTTATCGCTTAGAGCTTCATCTGGGTTGATGTGAGATTCGATCATTAATCCATCAAAATCCATATCAAGTGCTTGTTGTGAAACAGACTGAAGTAGTTCTCGGGTTCCGCATATGTGACTTGGGTCGCAAAGTACTGGTATCTCGGGAAATCTTCTTTTCATTTCCACAGCGAGTTGCCACTTAGGCTCATTTCGATATAGGCTTTTTCTATGCTGAGAAAAACCCCTGTGGATCATTCCCAGCTTTGTGATTCCTGCCTGATTCAATCTTTCAAGAGCCCCAGTCCAAAGCTCTATGTCCGCATTGATAGGATTTTTCACAAAGACCGTTGCATCTGTTCCCTTCAGTGCATCGGCAATTTCCTGTACGGAAAATGGATTGACAGTGGTACGCGCTCCTATCCATAGTATATCTATTTCATGTTTAAGGACCTCAAATACATGATTAAAGTTAGCTATCTCGACAGAAACTGGAAGCCCGGTTTTTGCTTTCGCTTTTTTTAGCCATTGGAGCCCGATGGAGCCAATTCCTTCAAAGCTGTTGGGTCTAGTGCGAGGTTTCCAAATGCCTGCCCGTAGCACATCCACTTTTTTAGTTTTTGCAATGGCTTCACACGTAGCTAAAACCTGCTCTTCAGATTCAGCACTGCATGGACCTGATACGATCACGGGTCTTTTTTGTTGAAAGAGTTGAATTGGATATGTTTTCATAAGTTAAAAATTCAAAATTTGCGCTATTGTATTGTTGTGACTAATTTTCCTGAGCGTTGGATTTTTCGGCATTCACACTGGATTACTTCTTTTAATTCGACTTAAACCCTCGTTCCAAACCGTGCTGTTGTTGCAGAGGGAGAACCTGATGAACCGATCTCCTTCACTTCCAAAAATGATACCTGGTGGAACAAATAAGTCATATTTAGTTAATAAGTCATTTGAAAAATTCCTCCCGCTTTTTGCCTCTTCGGGGATTTTTGCCCAAACGAACATGCCTACCTGCCTGTGATCAACACTGCAACCCAGCGACCCCGCTATTTCGAACACTGTCTTTTGCCGTTTACGGTAAATTTTATTTAGCCCTTCGTACCAACATGGTTCCTGACCTAATGCCGCAACAGCAGCTTGCATAATAGGTTTGAACATCCCTGAATCCATCTGGCTTTTGAAGGTGAGGACCGCCTGTATCAATTCGGGATGTCCACTTAGTACGCCCACTCTCCATCCTGGCATATTGTGCGACTTACTCAGGCTGTTCAGCTCTAAGAGGAGATCTCCTTTTCTTCTTTTTTCAAGTATACTTTTTGGGCTTTCAGTCAAAATAAAACCGTATGGATTGTCATTGATTAGAATAATTTCATGATTTCTGCAAAAAGCTATGAGTTTGTCAAAAAGCTGTAGTGACCCATTTTTCCCTGTCGGCATGTGCGGATAGTTGACCCACATCATTTTTACGTTATGCAGGTCTGATTTTTCTAATTCTTCAAAATCTGGTAGGTAATCATTTTCTTCCCTGAGAGCGTAGTTCTTTGTGTCTCCCCCAGCCAGTTTGACGGCAGATGCGTACGTAGGATAACCTGGATTTGGGACCAGTGCTTTCTCTCCTGGATTTAGAAATGCCATGCAGGCGTGCATGACTCCCTCCTTCGACCCAATCAAGGGGAGTATTTCTTCATCTGGATTCAGGAGGGTATCAAAATATTTTTTGTACCATGCACTAAATGATTGCCTTAGCTCAGGTAACCCTTTGTAACTCTGATATTTGTGAAACCCATTGACACCGAGAGAAGAAGAAAGAATTTTACTGACCTCTTCTGGGGGGCTTAAATCCGGGTTGCCTATGCCTAGGTTGAGAATATTTCTTCCTTTGGCATTCAGTACATCTATCTCTTTCAGCTTTTGAGAAAAATAGTACTCGTCAACATTGGCAAGACGCTTTGACAGTAAGTTTTTAACCATGGGTTTTCCCTTTTTCATAAACCCCTAAAATCTGGTACCGAACAGTCATGGAGTCCAACAAAATTTTTAAATGTCCTATTTGATTAATGTCTTTTATTTCAAGTGTGGCAAAAAATCCATAATGTGTATTCTTACTTGGGATGGGATGGGATTGCAACTTTGACAGATTAATTTCCAGCCCGCTTATGACAGAAAGAAGCTGCGTCAAGGAGCCTGGAGAATGCTTGGTTTCGAAATAGATTGAAATCTTATTGAGTTTGATAGTGATTGGTGCAACGCCTTTTTTCTTGAGTACTAAAAAACGAGTGTAGTTCAATTCATGATCCTCAATGCCTGCGACGATGATGTTTAGTTTATATTCTGATGCAGCAAGATCCCCAGCAATTGCCCCTACACCTTTTAAATTATTGTCAAGGATATTTTTTGCGCTCCCCGCGGTATCAAATGCCTCAATGATCCTGCTATTCTTCAAGGTATCGAGAAATGAAGTGCATTGTCTTAAAGCCATTGGATGAGACTGAATCTCTGTAAGGGACGCTACATTTTCTTCCAATGCTAACAGATTTAACCTGATACGTAGGCCTACCTCTCCACATACTTCTAACTTCGAATGCCGAAGCAAATTGTAGTTTGGGATGATACTTCCCGCCAATGAATTTTCGATGGCCATAACGCCATAGTCTGCCTGTGCATTGGAAGTACAATTGATCACCTCCTTGAATGTGTGGCATTCCTTGAGGCTTACGTTCTTTCCGAATACGTGACGGGTCGCTTCATGATGGAAACTGCCCCTGATTCCTTGAATTGCGATAGTTAGATTTTCTGATTTCATACACAAAAAAAGACCTTCGTTTCGGAAGGTCTTTCAATTTATTTTAGCATGCTACATACTACAACCACTCCGTTTTCCTTGCAGGGAAAAAGTAATAGTAACTAAAATATGCAGACACGTCAACGTTCATTCTTCCGCCAAAGTGAGCATACTTTTCCTTGTAATGCAACAGTTCACAATTATTTTTTTAAATCACAACTTCCGATTGGCGAACCATCAGGTGCTTTGATGATTGGATTTGGCTTGAATTTAATCGGATTTTTCAGAAATAGATCGATTTGATGGACTACATATTTATAGTATTCTCCATCTTCATTCACTTGTCGGTTGAGTCTACCTGTAGCATAGTTTTGAATGTTTGTAATGCCCGTGTAGCATTTGGCTCTCACCTCGTCATATGCTCGATCGTTTGTAGCCAATCCCATTAACTGGTCCAGCATTTCCATTTCAACAATTCGCTGAATGGTACGTTCCAGACGGTCGTTGCTCGGATATCTCCATACGGCAGTAATTACTCTCTCAAGAACTTCGGAAAAGCCAGGCTGGTCGGATTGGCGCGCTTTAAAGGTGACTAGCCTGTTTGCTCGGTCTGGGTTAAATAGGAAGTTGAGAGGCAGGCTGGTAGCGGTTTCAACGGCAGCTAAATAATCAAAAGCTGGACCTGTCTTTGATTGAAAGGTTTCCCTAGACCTTGGATAGCCAAAAGCTCGGGGAGGAATCTTACCAAGCAGTTCTTCCGGTAGCCTGAGGTGTTTAACCTGAAGCGTGTTTAACAAGGACTCCAGAGCTTCGAGTTGCCTTTCTTTTGTGAGAAATGCTGGATCAGCTTGTTTATCTCCTCTGAGTTTATAGCTATACTCCAGCCCTCCGACCAGTTTGGAAGTAGCCGCTATCTGGTATCGGTGAAATAGATACACAGGAACCAGCACATCTTCTATAGAACTCATCGGCATCCCTTCCTGAATGGCTTTTTCTGAAAATTTGTCAAGCATTTTTCTCCTGATCTTCATTATTCGGTTTAGCTCTTTCCAGGCTTCTGTGCCATTGTCCCAAAGATGTGCTTGAGCATGCGCCCCGCTTGCTGGTCTCGCATCCTGATCCGTGATGTATTTCAATCCATACGAAAAAGCGTCATTCAGTATTTTGTTCAATTTCTTGCTGTTCTCTCCATCAGGAAAGTCACTGTAACCATAAGCGACAGTTACTTTGTCCCAAGTGCCAATTTTATCATCATAAGCTTCACTCAGATCAATATTTCCGCTTTCATCTAGTTTGACAAGTGGATGCGGGTAGTCCATTACCGAAGCCCTGTTATTGACACTTGCAGCAAAGTTGTGAGCTAGTCCAAGTGTGTGTCCAACTTCATGCGCTGCTAGCTGACGTAACCGAGCAAGTGCCATTTGGGTCATTGCGTCAGGTGCTTCATTCCCTACTTCATAAGGTTGTAGCAACCCTGTGGCAATTAGAAAATCCTGTCTTACCCGTAACGACCCAAGGCTGACATGACCCTTGATCATTTCCCCTGTTCGGGGGTCCACTACTCCACTGCCATAACTCCATCCTCTGGTGGAGCGGTGAACCCACTGAATTACATTATACCTTACGTCTAATGGATGTACTCCTTCTGGCATTACTTTTACCTGAAACGCATCTTTGTAGCCCACGGCTTCAAATGCCTGATTCCACCAACTTGCCCCCTCAATCAGAGCGGAACGGACAGGCTCAGGCGCTCCTCTGTCTACGTAATAGATGATGGGGTCCTCTGCTTCGCTCACAGCAGCATTCGGATTTTTTTTCCGTAACCGATGACGTACAATGAACCGTTTCACAAGGGGTTCTTCAATTGATGTTGCATAGTCCTGATAGGAAATATTGAAAAATCCTGATCTGGGGTCAAATGATCTAGGGGTATATTTGTTGTTGGGCAGTTCAATGAATGAATGATGTGTTCGAACGGTGACTGCATCCGGGCTGGGGGCAACAGTTTGTATCCATCCGCCTTCTGGATTTCCCCTGAACGTCAGGATGGATTCGAACTCTGTATTTTTCGGAAAGTTGAAAGTAGCATCTAGGTAAATGGCAGACCTAGATGTATCAACAGAATAATTACCTTGTTTAGAACGTTTTAAGCGACTACTTACATTATGCGAATCCCGCAATAGAAACGCTGAAATATCAATAAGACAGGATGTTGAATTTTTAGCAGAAATTTCAAATCCTCCTATCACTGAGGAGGCAAATGCTTCTGCGACTGATTTCACTTCATCTTTATTCTCGCTTACAGCCAAGTAATCATAATTTGGTTGAATGAGGAGAAGTTTATTCCCATGTTTCTGAAACTTTACCACGCGTTGAGATCCAAGTTGTCCACGATCCAGCCCTATGTCGTTTGAACCTATGCCCGCAGCAAGAGAATTTACGTACAGGAATTCTACGTCCAGTTCCTCAACTTCCAAAAACATCTGACCCCCTTTTTCGTCATAATAAAAAGTGAAGTACCCTTCCTGCTTATTCATGCCTGCGGTGAAATCTGCGATACGATCAGACGATGACGGGGTCGTCGTGGACGTAGGCGTGTTGGTTGTTTTACATCCAACAAAAATTAAAACGACGATGGCAATCTTAACGATACCTAAATATCTCATCTCATTGCATTTAACGAATCAACTGAATTAAACAAGCCCATAATTTATACCATTTTGACTACAACGTATCAGCTATACATCGTCCCTTTTCCGCTATAGCTACGCTTATATTTCTTTGCCTAATGAAAGAAATAATTCAATTTCTTTGGATTACGTCACTTATATTTATCTATTTGCGGACATACATATTTTAAAAAAATTAAAAAAATGAATTTTAAAAACGTATTTTACCTTGGTGTCATTGCAATGACGTTAGTAGTGTTCTCGTCATGCAGTGAAGATGATGATCCTGAGCCCACCCTTATAGGCACGTGGCTTTTTGAAAGTTTTGATGCGGGGGAGCATACAGTAGCTCTTTCGTGGCTCAACGATGTCTATAAAGATGCACAGTACACTTTTAAGAGTGATGGGACCGCCATTTATACGGAAAACGCGAAGGATGAACAACTTATTTGGGAGAACAAGACCCTTACCTTTGATAAAGGTACTGAAGATGAATACACCACCGAAGTTCGGGAACTTTCAGCAACAACTCTGAAACTCCCTAGCTATGTAAATAGCAGTAGCGTTAACAATGGCAATCCTATCCCAGTTACTTTGACCTTTTCAAAGCAATAAAATTATTGCCAGAACGATCAAAGACAGAGAGGGCAGGGTAGCACCCAGCTTAGTAGTCTTTTGAGTTTACTTAGGAGTCCTACTACATCGTCCCTTTTCCACCGTAGCCGTGGCTACGCTTATATTTCTTTGCCTAATGACAAAAATAATTCAATTTCTTTGGATTACGTCATTTATATCTATCTCTTTGCGGACATACATATTTTAAAAAATTAAAAAAATAATGAATTTTAAAAACGTATTTTACCTTGGTGTCATAGCAATGACGCTAGTAGTACTCTCGTCATGCAGTGAAGATGATGATCCTGAGCCCACCCTTATAGGCACGTGGCTTTTTGAAAGTTTTGATGCGGGGGAGCATACAGTAGCTCTTTCGTGGCTCAACGATGTCTATAAAGATGCACAGTACACTTTTAAGAGTGATGGGACCGCCATTTATACGGAAGACGGAAGTGATGAACAACGTACTTGGATGTTGGAGAACAAGACCCTTACCTTTGATGAAGATACTGACGATGAAACCACCACCGAAGTTCGGGAACTTTCAGCAACAACTCTGAAACTCTCTAGCGGAGTAAATAGCAGTAGCGTTAACAATGGCAATCCTATCCCAGTTACTTTGACCTTTTCAAAGCAATAAAATTATTGCCAGAAGGATATCGAAGACAGAGAGGAAGGGTAAAACCCAACCCGTGAACTAGCTAGGGGAGCGTGAATCGAAAGAGGTGGAGAAATACGTTCCCCCAGTGTTTATGCCAATGGAGTAGGAAAGCAGGTAGTCTAAGCTATGGGTGCAAGAGACGCTACGTCACAGATGAAGAAGGATGGGTGCTAGGAGAGTAATGACCACTGTTGCTAATGTGAACGAAAGTAGCAAGATGGAAGATGAGAAACCTCACCTAGTCAGCATTTTTTCGTGAGTGTACGGAAGTCACGCACGGAAACCCGTAGTGTATATTAACCTGTTGGGATCAAAATGGTATTGCTAGGCTCAATCCGCTATTCCCAAACAAAAACCTCTCGTTCTTCTCCTTTGTACAGGCGTGCGCTTTTTACTTTTTCGAAAGCTCTGAAATGCACAATGTTCTCCTGATCATCAAATGCCTCCGTCAAAATACCATTCCATATCGTGATGGACTTAAACTTTTTCACTCTCTTTACTTCCGTATATGTCCACATGACATCATCTTCGATTTCCGCTCCCACATAGGTCATCAGTAATTGACCTTTTTCGTTGTACATCTTCAGCTTTTCAGATAAATACCTGCTTAACTGCTCATTCACAAAATCCCAGCTGTCTTTGTCCGTAATATCCAACCTGTCATTTCCCGAGTACAATCTTAAGGCGACTTCTAGGTCATCTAAAAAGATTCGAGTACTGACCTGGATTATCTTTTCCTCCTTTTGGAATTTCACGTCGGAGACGCTTACGTGAAAAGGATGCATCCATAATTGAGCAACCAATAAAATAGAATAGATCATGAATCAAAATTAAGCAAATGTCATACCTGAAATCAATGCCGCTCATCAAATGATTTTTCAATTTTTGTTTTACCATGCACTTGATATGTTATCTTAGCTTATATTCGCCACTCCATGAGCGAATTTAGTTACCGCTATCTCAACTTTCTTTACGAAAGACCGAAAAATTTCCAGCGGTCGCCTGTACAGACATTATATCTATGCTGGATTTTTTGGACTTATCCATGGGCTGAGTTTTTCAAAATACCTAAAGTGCCTTGCTGGTCGGAGATTCATCCCTAATGCGACAGCTATTTGCCTTTAATGTGGGTTTGGAGGTGGATCAAGTAGTAATGGGTAATGGTTTAAATTTGCTGGTTCTTTCTATAAGTGCCTGATTTATAATACTTTTCGATATACATTCCCATCACATTGTCGTGAATTTGTTCATTTTTGGAAAAACAAATGATCTCTCTGTTGAGTTTTTTTACATGAGTCCTAGAATTTAAGATTCTTACGCTCAATTTTCCAAGTTGGGTCTTTTCCTATGGTGAGCATACAGCTTGGCAGAAGTCCGCTGTACGCACCCCAATCATCGGTATAATATTGACGGCTAATTTCACTATCTCATCCACTTCATCATCTTTTTTCAAAATACACTTTGAGAGTCGTTCCAATTCCAAACAAGGTAAGAATTTTGTTTGTTAGTAGTTTAACGAATTTCATGAGAAGATTGCCGGCAATTGCTCTTCTTATCCTTTCATCATCAGAATGGGGAGATACCAGTGGTTGACCTGACTTTCCTGCACTTGTTCGAATTCGAGTAATGCTTATACCTGTTGTTAATATTTTGTCCTTTTTAAAGCCCTGCTTCTTGAGAAGAAACTCTAAGGATTTTGATGTATAGTAAGACAAATGTTCAGGATAACCGATGATGTTGTACTTATCTTTCAGGTATAACCGCTCAATAGAATTGAAGTTGGGCGTTGTGCAATAGAACAGACCTCCCTTCCTTAGAAGGCTGAGAATTTTTTTAGTTTCTTCAACGGGGTTATTAATGTGCTCAATCACTTCAAATGAAGTAATCACATCAAACAGTTTTCCATTAAAATCCATGGAATTTAGTTCCCCTTTCATAGCCTCTATTTTTTTCTGTCTGCAAAGTTGTACAGCAGAATCAGAGTATTCGGTTCCATATACTTCCCAATTTCTTTTTCTGCATTGCTCAAGAAAGAATCCTGCACCACATCCAATATCCAAAATTTTATTTGTTTTTCTTTTTTTTTCAAATTCATCTAATAGCTTATTGTAGGAGGAGATTGTAACAGGAGATAAAAATGGCTCAGTATTGTATGAGTATACGGAATAGTAGCCCGACAAAACTTCCTGCGTGGGTATTTTCCTTATAAACACAAAACTGCAGTTACTACATTTAACTAAATCATGCCTCTCATAGCCTGCTAGGTTGTGCAGAGTTTTTTCTTTACAGACAAAACATGAACTATGCAATTCAGATATTAAACCTCCACTCATTTCAGGCTTAATTTTTTATTTTCCGGAGAATTACCAACAGCCAAAAGAAGACTGTAGAGCGGAAGATCCTGTGTTTTGTATCTAACCAAAGTTCCAAAATTTAAACGTATTAATGCCAATTTCAAATGAAAGGATTGATCTAAACAAGACCGTTGCAATAGAAGATTGTTTGTTATCAGCACTATCAAGCTGATTTATTAATAGCTCAGTGAATTAGTTTCGTGTTTTAAATCATTAAAGTACTAGTAACCTGAACCCGATTAATAAATAGTTCAATTAAAGAGAGATAAACAGGCATTAGGAATAGATAAAACCAGTGTATGTGTTTATATTTAAGTATCTGAAATTCAAATATATACACATAAAACACATGGTCTTATCTGACAATAAAATTACTGAATTTTTCTATTTTGTTGATGAATGCTGTCTGGAATTCGAAAAATCTATCCAAAAGCACCTTGTAGGCAACAAACCTAATAGAAAGCCCAAGATGAACTGTAGCGAAGTAATCACTATCATGATTAGGTTCCACTCTGGAGGGTTCAGCAATATGAAACACTTTTATATTCATTATGTCCAAAAACATATGAAACATTTATTCGGTGAAACAGTATCCTATAATAAGTTTTTGGAATTGATGCAAGGTGCAACCTTACCTAGTTACCTAGGTCACTATTTCTAAAAAAACTTGTTGTATGGGTGATGGTACCGGTATTTCTTTTATTGATTCAACTCCAATTCGGGTATGTAAAAACAAGAGGATAAAAAGGAATAAGGTTTTTGCAGGATTGGATAAAGTAGGCAAGTCTACAATGGGTTATTTCTTTGGGTTTAAGCTACATATAGTCATTAATGACAAAGGGGAACTTCTCAATTTTGTGATCACCCCTGGCAATATTGATGATCGAGAACCTTTAAAAAGCTCATCTTTCATCAAAGCCCTAAAGGGATAGTTGTATGCAGACACAGGGTATATCTCTCAAAAACTAACACAAGTGCTTTTTATGGAGGGCCTTCATTTGATCACTAGTATTCGCAATAATATGAAGAATACGCTGATGGAACTCAAAGACAAAATCATGCTCAGAAAAAGGTCGGTTATAGAAACAGTAAATGATGAACTAAAAAATATTTGTCAAATAGAACATTCCAGACACAGGTCATTCGCCAACTTTATTGCCAACCTAATCTCTGGTCTAATTGTCTATTCTTTCTTCCCGAAAAAACCTGCAATTAAATATGATCCTGTAAATACTAGCCAATTAGACATTTTCTAAATCGGGTTCAGGTTATAAACAATTTTCTATTGCAACGGTCTTTTTTTATGTGTTTCTAGGACAACCCCAATAACTATACCTTTTTACTCTCCAGCATTTTAATAGCACGCACCCTTCCCCTTAATTCGCCGATCGTTTCCTTTGATAATTCCATGTAGATACGGAAACTGTCGTTAGCTACCAGCTCCTCACGTATTAGCATTTCAAATGCTCTGTTTTGAGAAGCCTGTACGGTCTTAATTTTTTCCACTCCTTCATTTACTGTTCTCACTTTTGAAATGGTGTTCTTCACGATCAAAAGCTCCTCATAAAACTCATCGACCTTGTCCTTTTTCTTTTGTGCTTGCCATCTAGCAAGGGAAATGAGACCACTGACAATGGCTATAGCAATAGACAAAACGACTCCTCCAAGTTCTGCATATCTTTCAAGAAAACTTGGTTCGTCTCGATCCAAGAACACCCTTGCCCCTTCATGAAGAGGGAAATTTAGCCTCGATTGGTCAAAATCTTCTTGCATTCCTCTGTAGAGAAGCGGGTCAATCGGCGCAAATGTTTGACGATTTCGGAGCATTGTTTTGGTTAAATCCGTAACAGCAACAGATCCCATTCCTGATCTGATCATCATCACGACATCAATTGAGACTGTTACTATAGGATCTTGCGTAAACCCCCAATACGTTTTTTCTGGGACAATAAATGGCTCAATTCTTGGGTATTTTAATGCAATTCCTTCAACAGACGAACCTCCCCTTTCATAATGTTCGATATTGTCAAAAGAATAAAGTTTGAAATCTCGGAAGCCGAATAGCTCCTCTTTCAGAAGTAGCGTCGATAACAAAACAATTACATCACTATCCAATATATTATAGCTGATATTTATTTTTCCCCGATCCAGACCGTAGAAATCGAATAAATCCGTCATAAGATGATCAGATGGAGATTCTTGACGTCCAACAAAGACTTTTTTTCCGTACATCAAATCTTCAAAAGATTGCGGATCATATTCTTTTCTATAAAATATATGAAGGACTTCTGAATACAATGAGAATGCGGAACTTAACCCTTCCTCATAAGGAACATAATTCTCTACGAGAGCAATGTCTACCTTGCCAGACACTAGGCTATCAATATTTGCATCGGTATGCACCCCTTCTATCAGCGTTATTTCAACATTGTAAAATTCATTTTCCAATAAATGCTTCATATTCCTAGCAACTTCCAAATTGGGTCTTTTAGGATTGAATATGAAAGAGAAAGTTGTGGCAGTAGGATTACAAGATACCAGTACAAGAAGTGGGAAGATAAGTAAGAAAAACGTTCGTTTCATCATCACTGTTTTACGTAAACATTAAAAATACTGCCAAAACATCAATGTCAATGGTTAGACGCATGCCAAAGAATTATTCGGGAGCTGTTTTACATTAAATTGCGCTACCTTAGGAGGTGTTAAAAACACTGCTTGTAATCTAACAATCAAATTTTCGATGAAAAACGTTTCCTTCACGGACAGGATTAAATATCGGTTTGACAGCTTCGTTTCGCAAGGCACGATGAATATGATAAAAGGTCTTGCGATGATAATGCTGATCTTTGTTGTAATATTTGCCATGCTTTTGCTGGCTCTGGGTCTGCATCCAAACGATCAATTAGCAGGTGGTAATTTTGGATTTTTTGAGTCCATATGGGTGAATTTAACCCATATGCTTGACCCAGGAACGGTTGGTGGGCACGAAAACAATTGGTCTTTCCAAGTTTTCATGATGATTGTAACCATTCTTGGTTTGACCATCATCAGTACGTTAATTGGATTAGTTTCAAATGGGATACTCACCAAACTGGAAGTTTTAAGAAAAGGGCGATCGTTTGTTATTGAAAAGGATCATGCTCTCATCTTGGGGTGGTCCTCAAAAATTTTTACAATTATTCCCGAGATCGTTGAGGCGAATGAAAATCAAAAAAGAGGAGTTGTCGTGATCCTTGCTGATATGGATAAGGTACTCATGGAAGATGAGATTAAGGATAAAGTTGGAGATACTGGAAATACAGTGGTGATTTGCCGTACAGGCAACCCAATTGACGTTCATGACTTACAAATAGCGAATCCGTACGAGTCAAAGTCAATTATTATTCTTGATAAGGACAATGAAAACTCGGATAGCCAGATCATTAAGACAATCGTTGCTATCGTAACTAATCCTGACAGAAGAAGTGCCTTATATCATATCACTGCGGAGATGGAGGATAAGAAAAACCTTGATGTGGCAAAAATGGTAGGTGGTAAAGAAGTTGAATTAATCCTTTCTGACGAGATTATCTCAAGAATAATGGTTCAAACAAGCCGGCAGTCAGGCTTGAGTGTGGTCTATCAAGATTTAATGGATTTCGATGGAGATGAAATTTATTTTGAAGATGCACCTTCTTTACAGGGAAAATCCTTTAGAGAAATCCTTTTTTCGTATGACGATTCTTCGATCATGGGGCTTCAGTATGCTAATAAAACGGTGGAGATCAATCCTCCCATGGACACAATTTTTGGACAAGGTGATAAGGTTATTGGAATTACTAAGGATGACGATACGTTGGTACCCAATTCTGATCTAAAGCTAGAACTACATGAAAGTAATATCATATATACCGAATCAGAGCTAGGGACACCAGAAAAAATATTAATTGTTGGCTGGAATAACAGGGCTAGGTATATTTTGCAGGAACTTGATAATTATGTTCCGTCGAACTCAACTGTGAAAGTTGTGTCAAAGTTTGATGATGCAGGGAAGGTAATCAAAAAACTCAGCGACAAAGTTGATAATATCACTGTTGAATTTGAGGTACAGGACACCACGGATCGTGAGACTTTGCAAGAAATGCACTTGGAAAATTATCATTTCATCATTTTATTGTGCTACCAACAGTATTTTCCAATACAAGAGGCGGATGCTCAGACTTTGATTACACTCCTTCATCTTAGGAATTTTACTGAACAATTTGGCCACAAATACAAAATTGTAAGCGAGATGTTAGACATCAGGAACAGGCAGTTGGCAGACATCACAAGTGCTGACGATTTCATTGTAAGCGACAAGTTGGTTAGTTTATTGATGAGTCAGGTGAGTGAGAATAAATACCTGATGCGAGTGTTTGAAGACCTGTTTGATGCTGATGGTTCTGAAATCTATATTAAGCCTGCTCGTGAATATGTGCAGGTTGGAGAGCCGATGAACTTTTATACTATCCTAGAGTCGGCTGCTCGGAAGAATGAGGTGGCAATAGGATATCGAATAATGAGCGAAGCGAGAAGTGCTACTAAACAGTACGGAGTGGTACTGAATCCAAAGAAATCCGAAGAATTTACACTCACCACGGATGATATGGTGGTCGTACTCTCTGAAGACTAAAGATGTTGAAGAGCTTCTCTTATTTGCCTCATCGCACGTCTTCCTGTACAGTTTGACTAGTTCTTTCCAAAGAGCTTTAGTTAGGGCATCTATATATAACTGCCTTTTTCAGCGATTGCGGTGTCAGTCTCGTACTAATATTCTCATGTATGCTATATACACTGCGGTTTTCCGTGCGGGACTTCCTTGCACTCGCAAAAAAATCTGGTTAATAGAGGTGCAAGTCCACTTAGTAAGTGCAAAGATGTAGGATAAATATGTGGAGCTAGTTCCACATATTTAGTCGTTCCTTAAAAACTCATTTTCCATAGAGTTTGTATTCTACTTTGATGGAAAGAGGTTAATTCAACTAGACGCCTCAGCTTTACTACCCATTTTGTATGGAGCCAAAGAGCATTTACTCTTAGTTTTTTCATCAATTTCTTGTAGTTAAACCCACAGGCAGACATGATGAAGTTTATTTTATCTCCTGTTTTCCCTTTTAGGTAATTGCTAGTTGCTCGATGATCTTGCTTTAAGTGTCCGATGATTGGCTCTATGGCTGCTCTACGTCTACAGTGCGTTCGTTTTCTCTGTTTTTGATAGGTATTGTCTCTTTTTAATGGTTTGGATGGTCGAATGATGGAGGTGTTCTCAACTTTGTTAGTCCCTTTGTACCCCCTATCTACTGTGGCGGTTTTCGGGTAGTTACCAGTCAGTAGTTGTGTTTGCTTCAATACAGCATCTAGTGTATGTCCATCATAAATATTCTCTTCAAAAGTCATCGCACCTACGATGATACCCGTATTTTGTGTCAATACTACTGATGCCTTACAGCCATATTCATATTTTTTATGTGCCTTTCCTGTTGCGATGCAATACACTTCAGGTTCATGTAAACTGTAAATTTTATTCTTACTGCACTTCTCTTGTGTAAGTACTCGTTTGAACAATGCTAATGTTACTTCTTTTTGCTGATGTGGTAATTTCCTGTCTAATTCTCTGACTAACCGACCAGCAATGGTTTTGAGTTTTCGCTTCGCTGCATTTGCTTTCTTTCTTCTTTTAGGGTGAGTCCCATTGTAGGTGTCTCTGACAAGGTTTTTGGTTGTCCTAACGTAACTGCGTCGTAGTTTAATCCCTTCTTTCTTGGCTATAGAAATACAGCTGTCAACAATTTTTTTATGAAGTTTTGCATCTGTGGGATAGGTGATGCGCTTTTCCTGGACAGTAGTATCTACACTTACATGCTTGTCCTTAGCATCCTTGCCGTGTAGCTCAATTGAATGTTTCAATATCTTCTCTACCCCTTCTTCTCCAATCCTCTTCCTGAAATGAACCAAATCTGTTGTCGCACAAGGTTGCCCCCATTGCAAAGCATCAAAGCCTCCAAAATATTGAAAATATGGATTCATTTCCCAGCGTTGTTCCACCAATACCTCATCTGATAAATTGTAAAGAGATTTTAATATCAACAAGGAGACCATCAAACGAATAGAATGAGCTGGACGACCTACAGTTGAATAAAGCGAACCAAATTCTTCTTCAAAATATGACCATTCTATCTGGTGGCTCAACAAATAAAGCTCTTGCCTGGAATTGAGTTGTTCAGTTAAGGTAGGTGATAAAAAATTAAGTTGATTTCTATTCGACTTTTTTGACTGCATTTGACAAGGTTTTGATTGATATTATAACTATTCCTTGTCATTTTATACAGCAATAATCGTGCTAAAACCCTCCCTGAAAGGAGATAAGCATAATTAATGTTGATTCTTTAGGGGTGACTATTTAAAGGTCTAAACACTTTGCCATATGAGCCAAACATATTATCAACTCAAAGACGATCAAAGATATCAAATTGAAGCCTACTTAAAGTCGGGTAAAAGTAAAAGTTTCATTGCAGAAGCCCTTGATGTGTCGGGTTCCACCATTTACAGAGAATGCAAGCGCAACAGTTCCCCTAAAGGGATCTATCATGGATCTAAAGCATATTTGTCTTCCACAAAGCGTAAGCAACGTTATTGCAAGCCTCGGTCTTTTGACACCCACAAAAGAAAGCTCATCAAAGAATACCTTTTGCAAGAACAGTGGTCACCTAAGTAGCTTGTAGGATATTGTAAAATCAAACAGATTCCCATGGTTTCACATGAACGTATCTATCAATATATCAGGGACGATAAAGCTGCTGGTGGACAGTATTACAAACATTTACGCCATCAACTCAAACATAGAAAAAGACCTGTAGGTAAGACTGTAACTATTAAAAACAGGGGATCAATCGATCAAAGACCTGAATGCATCAACACTAAAGAACGCTTTGGGGATTGGGAAGTGGATACCCTTATAGGCAGACAGCAAAAGGGAGCCATGCTGACCATCGTGGAAAGAACTACAGGAATGCTCATTATCAAAAAGCTACCTAAGGGAAAACAAGCCAAAGGACTAAGTAAGGAACTTATCAATAGGCTGATGCCCTATAAAAAAGATTGAAATAGGCATTTAATAAATAAAAGATTAGTCTATTAAAACAGTTTAATTTTTTTGATTAAATGATTGATTTACAGTAACTTAGTAGAACTATTAAAGGTAGAGTAAAAATCAGATTATGGAGAAAAAGTATGAAAGCCTAACTCTTTTTGAGTTTCAGAAGAAATTTCCTGATAATGACAGTTGTCAAAACTTCCTAGCCGAAATGAAATGGCCCAATGGATTTAAATGTGAAAGGTGCCGAAACAACACGTATTGCAGAGGGAACTTATTCCATACCCGTCAATGCACAAAATGCAGGTACCAAGCTACCCCCACAAGTGGCACACTTTTCCACAAAGTAAAATTCCCAATGTTAAAATCTTTTTATATCCTATAACCCATTGTGCTAATTAATTAGGGGTAATAATAGTGATAATAAAAAGTATCCATAAGCCTGATTATCAGTAAATTAACGTATTAATAAACCACTTTATTGAACTGACCTATGCACACCATTAAAAGTAACTTTGACAAGATTGTTCAAACAATCAAATCACTTAAGCTCAACTGCTTTGATGAAAACGGGAATATTTCAAAACCAAGGATACCATCATTATTTACTGATTTACAGGTAGTTAGCCTTGCGTTGACCGCTGAATGTATGTCCTTGGATAATGAAAATTGGCTCTTTAATAAGATTAAATCCGATTACAGCAGTGATTTTCCCAAGCTAACAGATCGAACAAGGTATACTAGACGAAAGAGACCATTGTTTCCCGTAATGGGAATTATCCGCCAGACATTAGCCACTCGATTCCTGGAGTTTGAAGCGTATTTCATTGTCGATTCGATGCCGTTAGAAGTATGCAAACTCTCTAGGGAAAAGCGATCCAAAAATTGTCGACAGACATTTGAAAATGCTCCAGATAAAGGATACTACGCTTCTCAAAAGACTTATTTCTATGGATATAAATTACAAGGTAGCTGCTCGGCTAATGGAATATTTCACTCTATCGAACTGACAAAGGCAAGCGTTCATGATACCACTTTTTTACGGGAAATAAATACACAACTAGCTGATTGTGTGTTGATTGGAGATAAAGGATACTTGTCCTCGTCATTGCAATCAGACCTGCTTCATGCTACCAATATCCGCTTGGAAACACCAATGAGGAAAAATTATAAATTTTATAAAAAGCAACCTCGGGTGTTTAGGAAAACCAGAAAAAGAGTGGAGACACTTTTCTCTCAACTTTGTGAGAAATTTATGATTAGAAGAAATTATGCCAAAACTTTTCAAGGGTTTAAGACTAGGATATTGGCCAAAATCACTGCACTAACAATGATTCAATTCATCAATAAATTTGATTTCAATAGACCCATCAATAACTTAAAAGTCGCAATGATTTAATTAGCACAACGGGGATCACATACTATTATGAGTACAAATACACAAGGGATTGCATCAACAGAGCTAAGCAGAAAACTGGGGCTACGGAAAAAAACTTGTTGGCTGTTTCAACAAAAGGTAATGAAGGCCATGGTTAGCAGTGGGAAATACCCGCTAATGGGTAAAGTAGAAGTCGATGAGACCGTTGTAGGGCAACAGGAAGAAGGTGTTATAGGACGACAAAATAACCGAAAAAAGCAGGTTGTACTGGCTATTGAGAAGAAAGGGAAAGGAGTGAGCAGGATGTATGCTAGGGTGATTGACAATGCTGGCTCCAAGCAATTGAAGCCCTTCTTCCAAGATCATATATCACCTCAGGCTACCATCAAAACCGATAAGTGGAGGGGCTACATCCCCCTGAAAGGAAAATACCCTTATTTAATTCAAATCGAGAGTGGGAAGAAAGGTAAGAATTTCCCAGAATTGCACAGAATAATTATGATGTTCAAGGCATGGCTTAGAGGTATCCACCATTCAGTCGATAACCTTCAAGCATATATCGACCAATATTGCTATCGGTTCAACCGAAGTCAGATGAAAGGGGAAATATTCGATAACCTGCTAAGTAAAATGGTGGACCATCACCCATGCCCTTACAGTTTTATTCGTATTTAGTCAGCCCTTAAAAACACCTAAAGACATTGATTTATATCAATAAAACACATAACCCCCTTAACTAAATCAACCACTTTATGTTAGAATAACCGTTGTTTTCTGATCGTTTAGGTTAAAAAATTACGCTGACTCCATCCACCCCAAACACAGGCAACAAAATCTGTTTCACACCGAGCTGTTCTCTCAATTAGACCCATGAGACCCGCTCATCAAATTAGCCAACGTTATCGACTGGAAGGTCTTCGAGGATGAATTTAGCAAACACTATTGCCACGATAACGGCAGACCCTCAAAACCAATACGCTTAATGGTTGGGCTACTGATGCTCAAACAACTGGAAAACTTGTCCGATGAGAATGTGGTCTTACAGTTCAAGCGTAATCCGTATTATCAATACTTCTGCGGCTACCCAACCTTACACCCCAGCCCGTCCTTGCAATGCAACCGAACGGGTGCATTTTAGAAAAAGAATCGGTGTCGCAAGTTTTGAACTCATTTTTAAGATGAGTGTGATGTTGCACGGCAAAAAAGCCAATGAAAACACAGTTTTGATTGACACCCCTGTAGAGAAGGGAAAAACAGGAAAAAAACATCACCTATCCGACTAATTCTAAACTAGCCATCAAAATTATCAACCGTCTCAACAAATTGGCGAAAAAACATGGCATCAAACAACGCAGAACCTTCGTAAAAGAAGTTAAAAACTGCCGCTTACGCATTCGCCACTTCCGCCATGTTAAAAAG
The DNA here is from genome assembly GCA_965261215.1 of Ekhidna sp. Lineage (GTDB taxonomy): Bacteria > Bacteroidota > Bacteroidia > Cytophagales > Cyclobacteriaceae > Ekhidna. The sequence continues at coordinate 2,565,550 of CBDHDT010000193.1, read as the reverse complement.
CGCGCATCCGCTAAAAAGGCATTGAAACCATTGCCCATATTCTAATCCGAGAACTACAAAGAAAACTACCCCAACACGGACTGCTTGAAACCTACCGACCAGACTTCTTGCTCTATCAACGGGTGTTGGCACAACAACCCAAAGACAAAAACAAAATTTATTCCCTGCACGAACCCCATGCTTATGTGATTTCTAAAGGCAAAGACCACAAACGCTATGAATATGGCAACAAAGTATCCATCGTCTCGGCCAAAGACAGTAACATCATTGTCGGCGTTGTCAGCCATAAGAAAAACCAGCATGATGCAAAAACCCTACCCGATGCGATAAAACAAGCCAATAGCAACAGAACAAAACCCATCAAACAAGCGGTCTGCGACAGAGGCTATTGTGGGGTTAAACAAGTGGGCGATACGGCCATTATCCTGCCCAGCAAAGCCCTGAAAAAAGACAATCGTTATCAAAGAGACAAGAAACGCAAATTGTGTAAGCGACGACGGGCTGCCATAGAACCCATTATTGGGCATTTGAAATCCGATTTTAGGTTATCCAGAAATAGGCTTAAAGGACAAATTGGCGATGAAATCAATGTGCTCATGGTTGCTTGTGCCTGGAATTTGAGAAAGTGGCTGGTTTTTTGTCACGTCTGCTATTTATGGCTTAAAAAGTGTGTTTTGTCCGTTTTTTGGTAAAAAACCTTTAATCTATTTGGTTCAAGGTTGATTCACGTTCGCTGAGCGGTCGCTTGAAACAGATTTTTATTTGTTAGGTCGGTTTTTAAGGGCTGACTAATTAGAACTTAGCCGTTAGGATTTATTGGCGTTCAATTCTTGCCCAATGCGATAGCATTGAAACATAATATCCCCAGGAAATAATGGCGATAATATCGAAAGAAAAACTACCGCCAAATATTTTATCAGTGGAGTGGCTTTTGTGCTATGGGGAAACGCTATCCTAGATTTAAGCCCCGTCAAAGAAACCGTTCGCAAGCGCATCTGAAACAATGGCTTGACTCCCATTAGCTTCGGTAAATTTTCAGGATGAAAATACCAAATATGTGGTGAGACTAAACCTTGTTGCCATAATCTATCGAGTGATTCTTGCATTCCAAAACGTGCCAATAACCGCGCTAAACAATAAAAAATACCGCGAGATGATGGGATATTTATTAGTAAAATACCATCAGCAATTAACAAGGAACGACAACAAGTCAACACGGCTTCAAGATCATGTAAATGTTCCAGCACATCATTAAAAACAATTGCATCAAATTTTCTGTCACCCACATCAGCAAGCTGACAAGGAAATTCTATCTGTAAAATATCAGGATGACGCTCAAGCAAATCTTGCGTGACATAAGGCTCAACCCCTATACACATAACGCCACGTTGCCTGCAAATATCCAAAAACCAACCATCTCCCGAACCAATCTCTAAGATGCGCGTATTTTTCGCTAATCGGGGTAGCGTTCTATCCAATATTTTATGAAAGTTCGTTTCACGAAGAGTTTGTAAACCAGCTTTTCCGCGTCCTGTACCTGCCTGCAACGAGGAATGTAATAAGCCACAATTCCCACATTTGGAGATATAGGCAATATCATGTTGAAACTTAATCTGACATATTGGACATTTTTGATTGTCATCACTCTCATTTTTAATCGCTTCCTTTGACATTAACTCTGGTTTAACCTCCAAAACTAGATGTTCTGTATTAATGAATTTGTCTGCTTTTGCATTTATTATTGAATCAGTCTTATAAAGCCTGATTGGGAGTTTAAGGGCATCTCTATTAACTTCCTTTTCCCGCGATTGCTGTGTCAGTCCCGTACTCAAATCCTCATGTATGCTATATACACTGCGGGTTTCCGTGCGGGACTTCCTTGCTACTCACAAAAAAATCTAGTTAATAGAGGTACCCTTAAGAAATTGGCAGATTGCCTGCATTCAGTTTTCATTGAAATTGTATTTGCAACAGATCCCCCGCCCTGTTTCTTTTTTATACCTTGAAATTCTTTAGTCAACTCTGTTTTCCCTTGTGTCATAAGACTGCAAACTGGGTATCTGTCAGTTTTTTGCTAGCAACCTTCCGCCATATTTTTAATCCACAGGGATCACAAAACTAGACCGTTGCAATAGGTAGTACTGAGTCTGTTGGTTCTTGAATTGTTAGATTTTTGACCTCTCTTTTTTACTTTTTGCTTGCAAATAGGTCTGTTCAGACCTACTTTTTGCTGTCTTTTACTGCATTGGACATACCTGCAACGATCTTGATCTTCTATTGCAACGGTCTTAAAACGTATCAGAGTCATTGACCTTCATAAAGTATCCGTCAATCTCAGGAAATTGAAACGAAGCCTTTTCTTTATCTAAGTGCCTGATTTTCAGTATTTCCTTGGTTTTAATATGTCATTATTCAAGTAATCCAACATTGTCCGTTGGTTTCAGAATCGCTACCTGATTTGCACCCTTTTTCGCTTTGACAAAAATCAATCAATAGGTCACTAACTTGATCGAAGCCAAGATTCATCTCAATATTATTAGGATAAGACTTCAATTAACCTCCAATTTCTCACGCTGCATTAGCGTATCTACTACTGCATCATATACTTTTTTGAATTCATCTGTGCGATCTACATAATAGGTAAAGCTACGTTTGTATTGGTCTTGGGTAATGTTAAAGTCTTCAAAAAGAAGTTTTTCATAATGATTGTAAACTACCTTTGCCGAATCATATGAACGTATATTCAAGTTTTGAATTTTCGCTTCTAACAGATGGATTTCTGCTAGTAAGACAGTCATTTGGTCATGAGGTATAATATCTTCCGAAATAGGGTCAGATCCAGAACAACTGGAACAAGCGGAAACTATTACCAGGACGGGCAAAAAAAATTTCTTCACGGTGCATTAAAATTACTTGAAACTATAATTTTGAAGGTTGAATGGATGATAAAAAGCAAAGATCACACAACAAATCTAACATTCAAGAAGTCATAACAACGCCAGTTGGATTTTTAAGATACAAAAGTACTGTATGAAAGATATTCTTAAGAAACTAAGGAGGTATGATATCAGGATCAGGAAAGCTATCAACTCCCAGATGCAAGGAGATTTTCGGTCTATCTTCAAAGGGGCAGGTCTTGAATATGATGATGTAAGGCAATATCAGTGGGGAGATGACATTCGTACGGTTGACTGGAGGGTTACAGCAAAGGGTCATGGCACTTTTGTCAAAACGTACGTTGAAGAGAAAGAGCAAACGGTTTTCTTCCTTGTTGATGTCTCCGCATCTCAGGAAATTGGCAAGGACAATAAGCAGAAAATTGATTTAACAAAAGAAATTACCAGTCTGCTTTCTATTTCTGCAGTGAAAGAAGGAAGTAAGGTAGGGGTCCTTTGTTACTCTGACCGTGTAGAAGACTACATAAAACCAGGTAAGGCACTAACACACGCATACGAAATCACAAATAGACTGTTTTCTCTAAAGACTAAATCAAAAAAGACCAATTTGAATGATGCAATTAAGTACACGCTTAACCTGTTAAAGAGAAAGACGGTAATATTTGTTGTTTCTGATTTTATAGACGAAGGATTTATTCAATCTATGAAAGGTTTAGCAAGAAGGCATGATTTGGCAGTCATAGATATATCAGATAAAAGAGAAGGGGCACTACCTAACCTAGGAATTGTACCTCTTTATGAAAAAGAGTCTGGCAAAACCATTTGGTTAAATACGTCTTCAAACACATTTAAAAATGCTGTGAGTAAAACACACGGAACGAACAAAGAGTCTCTGGAAAATTTCTGCAAAAAAAACAATGTGAACTATGTTTCAATTGCTACGGAGGATGATTATGTACCAGAACTCATCAAACTTTTTAGACACAGAAACAGAAGCCATGCAAGGAGGGCGAGGTAGATTGTTGGTACTCGTAATTAGCATTTTCTATGCTCTGAACTCTCCAGCTCAGGAAATAAAAGTAAGCGGTGGGTTTCTCGAGGATAGCTTATTAATAGGACAAGATATCAACTTTTGGATTTCGGCATCCTACCCTATTGAATTAGAAATGATCTTCCCTGATAGTGGACATAATTTTTCGCCATTTGAGTATTCATCTAAATCCTATTTCCCTTCAACATCCGCGGATCAGCTTGCTTTTGACAGCACTGTTTATACCATTCAATCTTACGAAATTGACCTAGTACAATACCTTCAGCTCCCTGCAATTATTTTGGATGGACTAGATACGGTCATCATTGATACACCGCTGGATTCTGTTTTTTTTAAAGAATTAGCCCCTATCGTTTCAGACACAACTCAACTCATATCCAATACGGATTACCAAGTGGTCCATACAGTATTTAACTACCCACTCCTGTATATAATCCTAGGAATATTACTCTTTGTCGCTCTTATACTCCTTGCCATTTTTGGCAAAAAAATTGTGCGTTTCTTTAGATTGAGAAAATTGAGAAGAGACTATGAAAGCTTTTCAGAAAAACTGACGACCTATATTTCAAGGTTAAAAGCCAAGCCTGAAGCCGATATTGCTGAAATGGCATTAATTACTTGGAAAAAGTATCAGGAAAAGCTGGAAAATTTTCCATTTACCAAGCTCACAACCAGAGAGATTCTGACAGGAGAATTTAATAAAGAACTGGAAAAACCTCTGAAATCTATTGATCAATTAATCTATGGTAAACGCCTAACGGAAATGATATATCAGGATTTTCAGCAAATAGAGGATTTCACCCAGGATAGATATAATAAAAAAGCAGAAGAAATAAGGAATGGAAAGTAGTGTAGGTTGGTTCTCATTTGACTGGTTTTCACCTTCTAGGCTCCAAAGTTTTGATTGGGAAAATCCTGTTTGGTTTTATGCCATACCTCTTATTCCTCTTTTATTTATTCTTCGTTGGTTAATCGCACATCAATTTAGGCAGAAACTTCCCATAGCATTAACAAAGACAGACCTAAAAAACGATCCTGTCAGTGTATTAAGGTTCATCCCAGGGCTTTTCTTCATCCTTATGCTTCTATTGATTATAGTTGGAATAGCCAGACCCCAGACCACTAACGAGCAAACAGAACAATGGAGCGAAGGAATTGATATCATGCTGACAGTTGACATTTCACAATCTATGCAAATAGAAGATTTTCGTCCCAACAGGTTGGAAGCTGCTAAAGAGGTGGCAAGGGATTTCGTTAGTGGCCGATTTCAAGACAGAATCGGGATAGTAGTTTTTTCAGGAAATGCCTACTCAAGATCTCCTCTTACTACAGATTATGACCTGCTTTATACCTACATAGATGATATTACCTTTGATTTGATTGAAAGCAGAGGGACAGCAATAGGTAGCGCACTTGCGGTAAGTACAAATCGACTTAGAGAGTCAGAATCAAAATCTAAAGTTATGATACTTATGAGTGACGGAGACAATACTGCAGGAAACATTGATCCCCTTACCGCAGCAAAGTTGGCATCGGCTTATAACATTACCATCTATGTAATTGCCATTGGCAAAGAAGGGCGAGTCCCTTATGGAACAGATTTCTTCGGAAGAACACGATACGTGGAAAACACATTTGATGAAACTACGTTGAAAGAAATTTCCAAAATAGGCAACGGGAAATATTACAGGGTATCCGATAAAGAAGCACTCATTCAGGTGTTCGATAAAATTGATCAACTGGAGAAAGTAGAGATCAAGGAAACTCGATATAAAGACACGACTGATTTCTATGCTATTTATTTGAGGTGGGGCATCATTTTTCTTTTATTGTGGCTCATTACTAAATCGACATTTCTTACAAATGTTTTGACTGATTAATACATTCTGACTTTCATCTGAACATTAGAACTGTGGGTCTTAACTAGTTAAGACCCACAAACAATCTTCTATTGCAACGGTCTCGAATCATGCTGTTCTTAGATTTTGTTATTATTCTTTATTATCCCTTTTTTTAGCTTTTTAGTTCCTTTTCTAAAAGCCTTCGTGATAGCAAAAAAACCCGTGGTTACATTGACTCGTGATTCACCACCGTCCTCCCCATTTATAGTGAAAGGGCTAATGTAAGTATCTACTTGAAATTTATTTGTAGTGACGGTGTGTTGTGTGTCAAATACTGTAAACATTAGGCTAGCACTGTTGATTTCGTTATCCTGATGGTAATGTGCATTATATCGGTTCAATTCTAATGGTGTGTAAAAACCAAGCATATCCCCTTGTTGGGAGTTCAACACTTCTATTTTAATAATATATCTAGAGTTAGTTTGTGAAGAAATGATTGATTTTAAAGAATCCGACATCTCATTTGTATGTAAACTTTCTTTAGGGATACCTTTCCGTAACAAATAATACTCTTGTTCAGGAAGAAATAAAATTTCATTTGTCTCTGACAATTCTCGTTTGATAAATCCGTAGAAGCTGTACCCATGAATTTCCTCTACACCAGCGATAGGCATCAAAAGAATTCTGTCTCCCTCCACAATTCTGGGTAGACTAGTATAAGGAATTATTTTACTGCTTGAGCAAGCAACGAAAAGAAATACTGTGAGAATCGTAACTGGTTTCAAAATTGAAGGGCTAGGTTGAAAGAAACACTATTAAAATGGATTTCTGATTCAATAAAATTGATTTTTGAGGTAACAGGATCAATGAGAATCACTCTTCCATCTAATTGTTGAAAATTCAAACCTATTGAAGGCATAAAGGCGGTTTTCTTTCTTTGGTATTTATATCCCAAACCAAATCCTGTGAGTAATCCATTATCAAATGTAGGACTCAGTTTTAATGAATAACCAAAAATCATGAAGCCAAAAAGTGAATTATTCAACCAAAATTTTTTTAAATCGATATAAACAGGCAACGTATTGTGGGCGGGATTATGGTAACCATCTAATCCGATTCCAATTCCAACAGATGTTGTTTCATGAAAGAAGTATCCCAATGAGACCCTGAATCTGTACGCTTCCCCTTGGTTCGTAAAAGACGCTTGACCACCATAATCAATACGACCAATCCCGTTCATATATCCAGTTTCCAATTGACCATAAAACTTATTTTCTTGGCTAAATACCACAAAAGACCAAGTATTGAAAATGACTGATATAGAAAGTACTCGCTTATTCATACGCTGACGTTGAAAGTTGGAAAGTGAATTCTAAAAACCCACCTTCTGATGTCTTAAAATTAGTTAGTCAACACTATTCTTCCCCCTTTCCAAGTTGAACCTCTTCTTCCCATGCCGTGACATACGATATTAAAATCTGTTAGTTTTTTAAGTGGTACGTAGGCAGGCTTGACTTTTGACCCATTTGTGTTTATTCCAATTTGTGCTGTACTCCAGTCAAATACTTTTCTAATTTTATTCTCGTTAGTCTTCACAGACCTCCAATTGGTGTAAACAAAGTTTATATTATTCCACTCCGGATCCTCGAAAATGATTACCGCTTTTGGATTGTCAGTAATGGTCTTTCCTTTCTTTTTCAATTCTTCAACTCCCCTCTCAACCATTTTTCGAACGGCTTTATTAAAGTCCTTTCCTGCATACTTCAGATGAGTTGGAATTTCGGAGGTATCCTCTGCTAAACTTTTTATAACGTCTTGAATTGGTTTGTAAATCCATATTTTAATTAATTCTTGATCATCAGGAAGCGGGAAGTTGTCAAAATAAGTTCCTAGCTGGTGTTTCGCCTGAAACATACCTGCCATACTGATCAACGGTGTAGCCATTAAAATCGTAGTGAAAATCCGCAGGACCCACAATGCTAGATCCTGGCCAAGTGCCTATACCAGTATATTTAGTCGTTCCTTAAAAACTCATTTTCCATAGAGTTTGTATTCTACTTTGATGGAAAGAGGTTAATTCAACTAGACGCCTCAGCTTTACTACCCATTTTGTATGGAGCCAAAGAGCATTTACTCTTAGTTTTTTCATCAATTTCTTGTAGTTAAACCCACAGGCAGACATGATGAAGTTTATTTTATCTCCTGTTTTCCCTTTTAGGTAATTGCTAGTTGCTCGATGATCTTGCTTTAAGTGTCCGATGATTGGCTCTATGGCTGCTCTACGTCTACAGTGCGTTCGTTTTCTCTGTTTTTGATAGGTATTGTCTCTTTTTAATGGTTTGGATGGTCGAATGATGGAGGTGTTCTCAACTTTGTTAGTCCCTTTGTACCCCCTATCTACTGTGGCGGTTTTCGGGTAGTTACCAGTCAGTAGTTGTGTTTGCTTCAATACAGCATCTAGTGTATGTCCATCATAAATATTCTCTTCAAAAGTCATCGCACCTACGATGATACCCGTATTTTGTGTCAATACTACTGATGCCTTACAGCCATATTCATATTTTTTATGTGCCTTTCCTGTTGCGATGCAATACACTTCAGGTTCATGTAAACTGTAAATTTTATTCTTACTGCACTTCTCTTGTGTAAGTACTCGTTTGAACAGTGCCAGTGTTACTTCTTTTTGCTGATGAGGTAATTTCCTGTCTAATTCTCTGACTAACCGACCAGCAATGGTTTTGAGTTTTCGCTTCGCTGCATTTGCTTTCTTCCTTCTTTTAGGGTGAGTCCCATTGTAGGTGTCTCTGACAAGGTTTTTGGTTGTCCTAACGTAGCTGCGTCGTAGTTTAATCCCTTCTTTCTTGGCTATAGAAATACAGCTGTCAACAATCTTTTTATGAAGTTTTTCATCTGTGGGATAGGTGATGCTCTTTTCCTGGACAGTAGTATCTACACTTACATGCTTGTCCTTAGCATCCTTGCCGTGTAGCTCAATTGAATGTTTCAATAGCTTCTCTACCCCTTCTTCTCCAATCCTCTTGCTGAAATGTACCAAATCTGTTGCCGCACATGGTTGCCCCCATTGCAAAGAATCAAAGCCTCCAAACTATTGAAAATATGGATTCATTTCCCAGCGTTGTTCCACCAATACCTCATCTGATAAATTGTAAATAGATTTTAATATCAACAAGGAGACCATCAAACGAATAGAATGAGCTGGACGACCTACATTTGAATAAAGCGAACCAAACGCTTCTTCAAAATACGACCATTCTATCTGTTGGCTCAACAAATAAAGCTCTTGCCTGGAATTGAGTTGTTCAGTTAAGGTAGGTGATAAAAAATTAAGTTGATTTCTATTCGACTTTTTTGACTGCATTTGACAAGGTTTTGATTGATATTATAACTATTCCTTGTCATTTTATACAGCAATAATCATGCTAAAAACCTCCCTGAAAGAAGATAAGCATAATTAATGTTGATTCTTTAGGGTTGACTATTTAAACGAGACTATGGAATAGCCTAATTGAAGTAGGCATTTAATAAATACGAATGCACTTGTACGGGCATGGTTGATGGACCACCATTTTAGTTAGCAGGTTATCGAATATTTCCCCTTTCATCTGGCTTCGGTTGAACCGATAGCAATATTGGTCGATATATGCTTGCAGGTTATCGACTGAATGGTGGATACCTCTAAGCCATGCCTTGAACATCATAATTGTTCTGTGCAATTCCGGGAAATTCTTACCTTTCTTCCCACTCTCGATTTGAATTAAGTAAGGATATTTTTCTTTCAAGGGGATGTAGCCCCTCCAGTTATCGGTTTTGATGGTAGCCTCAGGTGATATATGATCTTGGAAGAAGGGCTTCAATTGCTTGGATCCAGCATTGTCAATCTCTCTGGCATACATCCTGCTCACTCCTTTCCCTTTCTTCTCAATAGCCAGTACAACCTGCTTTTTTCGGTTATTTTGTCGTCCTACAACGCCTTCTTCCTGTTGCCCTACAACGGTCTCATCGACTTCTACTTTACCCACTAGCGGGTATTTCCCACTGCTAACCATTGCCTTCATTACCTTTTGTTGAAACAGCCAACAGGTTTTTTTCCGTAGCCCCAGTTTTCTGCTTAGCTCTGTTGATGCAATCCCTTGTTTATTTGTACTCATATAGTATACGATATAAAAAGCTTTTAACATTGGGAATTTTACTTTGTGGAAAAGAGTGCCACTTGTGGGGGTAGCTTGGTACCTACATTTTGTGCATTGCCTGGTATGGAATAATTTCCCTCTGCAATACTTGTTGTTTTGACACTTTTCACATTTAAATCCATCTGGCCATTTCATTTCGGCCAGGAAGTTTTGACAACTGTCGTTATCAGGAAATTTCTTCTGAAACTCAAAAAGAGTTAGGCTTTCATACTTTTTCTCCATAATCTGATTTTTATTCTAACTTTAATAATCCTACTAAGTTACTGTAAATCAATCGTTTAATCAAGAAAATGAAACTGTTTTAATAGACTAATCTTTTATTTATTAAATGCCTACTTCAATAGCCTAATTCTAATTCGTCAATTCTGTCAGCCCACCAAATTCTTAAGCGTCTTTTCTGACTTTTTATTTTGACCCCTGTCGATGCAAACACTTTATAGTCTTGAGACCAAGTTTTTACTTTTACTCTTTTTCGTTCATCAAATTTATCAATACATATTTCTGATGACCCGAATAGCGTATTAAGAACGTTTTTCCTGTATTCACAAACTTTGAGATTATCGCGGATTTCATCACGGGTAGGAGTAGGACTTCCACTGCCTCTTGAGCCATCAAAACTTCTGCCATCGCTACAGCAACCACCGCCAGAACCTCCTACACACATTAAAGCAAGCTCTCTAGGTATAATAACTATTACACCGTCACTTCTGTAATAGTTGGTCCTGTAACCTGCATGGGAACATAAATGCAAGGTTCAAGCATATTATGTACCCCCCTCATCCTGTCATAGTTCTCTACTGGAGTATGAAAGATGCCTTTTCTGAATATCTATAGACTCGATTATCAACCAGAATTTCCCTGTCTCTATTGAGTAACGATGCGAAGTATGGATCAGCAACAATAGCATCTTCGTCTGCATCAATATCTAAATCATCTTCTGTAGAACGAAAATGTGATATATCTGGATTGTAGGCTGACATAAGTTGTCGCCTCTCTTCAATTTTTTTACTAACAAAGATTTGCATTTGTTCTTCGTTACTTTCATCAATTAGAGGGAGCAAAGGATTAAATCCATGTTTGTTGAATCTCTGAAGATTTTGCTTGAATGCATTCAGTTCCTTCGCCTTTCCATTCTCGATAAAACTTTTTAAATTTTCTTTCGAATCAAAAGCAAGCCACTTGTTCTAAAATTACTTGTAAAGGGTTCTAAAAAATTATTTTTCTGACATGCTCAAAAAGACAATGACTCTTTTTTGGCTCTTGGCTCTTTGAGAAAGACTACGTCCCAAAATTATAAATAATTTCTTGATTTACAACTATAAAAAGACCATCGCGATAGAGAAGTCGGGAATTCACGTAATAAGTGCAACACTCCTGTAGTCAGTCAAAGGGTATACTCATACTCTTTTAATTGACGAGAAAAAAGGAGTAACCCATGAAGAGCTATACCCATTTGACTGGAACATGAAAGATACCACATTTACCGCATGAATAAGTGACATTATACACAGGAAGAAATCGCTGAAACCATGTGCAGAAGCAAGTCAACCATCAGCCGTGAGATTAAACGCAATACAGGGGGCAGGCTATCGCTACAAACAAGCCCACTATTTTGTCCGAATGAGGCATGAGCACAAGAAACAAGCACATCAAACTCAATGTCCAGCTAGTGGAGGCATTTCTTAGTGCATCCGTGGCGGTGGCACAAGGTAGCATTGAGTCTGTTGATGCTTGTATTGTGAGGTTTTTTGATCTCTCTTTTTGACTTTTTGATCTCCAATAGGGTCGAACTAGGTATACAGTAGAACGTACATTGGGAGTATTCGTAGGTGGTTTGGAGGGGCAGTCGCACGCTATAGCGGGATAAAAAAAGGAATTCTTTTGATTCTTGGATGGGTGATGCGTTAAAATACAGGATCAATTTTATCATTCACAAGGATCAAAAAATGCAAGACTTATTTACTCAAGCACTCGGCATCTATTCCCCATGGTTTGTCAAGGATGTTGAATTTAACAACAAACAACTCAACAGCTATATTGACTTCAAACGTGGCATGCGCTTTGTTGATGGTAGCGATGACATCAAAGCCTATGGTACCCATGACACAAAGATGAAAAAATATCGTCATATGAATTTCTTTGAGCATGAATGCCATCTGCATGTTAGGGTTCCTCGCATTAAGCGAGACGATGGCAAAGTGCGGCTGATTTTGTCGCCGTGGGCAGGTCAGTTAAATGGTTTTAGCACCTTGTTTGAGGCTTTTGTTATCAAGTTTTGTAAGCACATGCCGGTACACAATGTTTGCCAGCTGATGAACATATCAGATGGCTATACTAAAATTTTAGTGACGCTTCTGAGGCTTACCCTATTTATTATGACAGATTTTGCTAATTTTTTAAGAGAGATATTAGGTATTACCGATTATTTTATGATTTCAGAAATAAAGAAGAAAGCATATCCTAAAAAGACCATAGAAATACATCTAACATATTCACCAAAAGTGTATAAAGTATCAGGAAAAGAATACAGGCTATATGACCAATCACCGGAGCGTAAATGGCAACATTTAAGTTGGTTTGATTATACGTGTTTTATTGTGTGTAGTCTCCCTAGATACGTAGATGATAACGGTAAAGTGAAGGTTATAGCTGTTTCATTTGCTTCCAAAGGCAAAGGATATACTCGTTTGTTTTCACAGAAAATAATTGAGTACTTGCTATTGGTTAAAGATCAGAAAACAGTTGCTACTTTATTTCAAACGACTCCTTATATTGTTAGTAGTATAATGGAAAAAGCAGTAGAAAACGGGTTAGATGAAAGAGGGGAAATAAATGATTTTGAACACGTAAGTATAGATGAAAAGGAGCTCTTGTTAAAAGCAAGAGGGTAGATTAAAAGCAAGAGGGTAGATTCACATTAATTTTATGCAAATCTAACTTGCCAGTCAGCAAATAAGCCATGGTCTTACAATGTTTTTTTCCATAATCTCTGGCTTTTCTTTTTGCGACCTGAATGACCGAATTTAAGCCTTCTAAAATACCGTTATTGATACTGCTTAATTTCCATTGCACAATGCCTTGCCAGTGGTTTTTAATGGTTTTGCTCGTTTCAACCATGGCGGGTAATTTGCATTGACTGACCCAGTTGTACCATTTGCTTAATAATTGCTCAAAATCTGCCACGGTTTTGGCTTGATAGATTTGTTAGAAAGTTTCGCGCATTCTCATTGCCTCAAAGGATTTAAGGTTAAGATCTGCCAGCTCTAATTTTGCTTTTTTCTGTTGTTGTTTCTCGCTGAGGGGTTGTTCGTTTTTGAGGAATAAATACCGTGTACCTTTAAGAATTGGATTCTCTTTCGCCTCCGCTCTTCTCACCTTATCAAGCCCTTCATTGATAATTTTTATAATGTGAAACTTGTCAAACGTAATTTGGGCATTCGGCAGGCTTTCTTTAATCCCTTTAATAAACGCCGGCGACGACATATCGCAACTCACCGATTTAACTTGTTCTTTGTTGCCCTTTTGTTGTTCTAAAGCCACGACAAAGTCAACAACTGTTTGACTGCTTTTGCCATCACTGATATGTGATATGCGCCACTGTTTTTTTGTATAAATCAACAAATAGCGTAACATAATCAGGTCCCTTAGTCCGTGGCAGTTTCACCCATGCCAAAGGGTTCTATACCGCTTAAATCCTCACTGAGCATGGCTTTGTCAACATGGATATCCAGTAATTTCCAAACCTTATAATCTGATATGTTCATCAGCTGGCAAACATTGTGTACCGGCATGTGCTTACAAAACTTGATAATAAGCACCTCAAACAAGGTGCTAAACCCATTTAACTGACCTGCCCACGGCGGCAGAATCAGCCGTACTTTGCCATCGTCTCGCTTAATGCGAGGAACCCTAACATGCAGATGGCATTCATACTCAAAGAAATTCATATGACGATATTTTTTCATCTTGGTGTTATAGGCACTATAGGCTTTGGTGTCATCGCTACCATCAACAAATTGAGTGCCGCATTTGAAGTCAATATAGCTGTTGAGTTGTTTGTCGTTAAATTCAACATCCTTGACAAACCACGGGGAATAGATGCCAAGTGCTTGAGTAAATAAGTCGTGCATTTTTGAACCTTTTTGAATAATAAAATTGAACCCGTATTTTAACGCATCACCCACTCAATAATCAAAAGAACCTGAAAAAGCCTATAGAAAGGGCATCAATACGCATCTATCTTAATAGATAGCGATAAAGATTATGTAATGGAGTTAGGAGAGGGAAGGGCAGAGAAAGATGTTAAAGCACTATTTTTTTCGTTAAATTCTCAAGAGGAACAGCCACAATTAAAGAGAGTAACTATGGCTATGTGGAAGCCTTTTATGAATACTATAAAAGATATTGCTCCGCAGGCATTAATAGTTCATGATAAATTTCATCTGTTTAAAAAATTATCAGAAGCCATAGCTAAAACAAGGCGAAAAGAAGTCTTGAAAAATCCTCTCTTAAAGAAACACAAATACACTGTTTTAAAAAATGAAGCTAACAGAAGCGAGAAACAACAAATAGCGTTTAAAGCTATTGATCAATCTAATTTAAACACTGCAAAAGCATGGCATATACGAGAGAATTTTAAAACCCTGTTTGCTATTGAAAAAAACCGATATAGAGGAATTATTTGACCAATGGATGACCAACTCTAAGGAAGTTAAAATCAGCTATATAAATAATGTTATTGAAGTAGGCATTTAATAAATACGAATGCACTTGTACGGGCATGGTTGATGGTCCACCATTTTAGTTAGCAGGTTATCGAATATTTCCCCTTTCATTTGACTCCGGTTGAACCGATAGCAATATTGGTCGATATATGCTTGCAGGTTATCGACTGAATGGTGGATACCTCTAAGCCATGCCTTGAACATCATAATTGTTCTGTGCAATTCTGGGAACTTCTTACCTTTCTTCCCACTCTCGATTTGAATTAAATAAGAGTATTTTTCTTTCAAGGGGATGTAGCCCCTCCACTTATCGGTTTTGATGGTAGCCTGAGGTGATATATGATCTTGGAAGAAGGGCTTCAATTGCTTGGAGCCAGGATTGTCAATCACCCTGGCATACATCCTGCTCACTCCTTTCCCTTTCTTCTCAATATAGCCAGCACAACCTGCTTTTTTCGATTATTTTGGCATCCTACAACGCCTTCTTCTTGTTGCCCTACAACCGTCTCATCAACTGCTACTTTACCCATTAGCGGGTATTTCCCACTGCTAACCATGGCCTTCATTACCTTTTGCTGAAACAGCCAACAGGTTTTTTGCCGTAGCCCCAGTTTTCTGCTTAGTTCTGTTGATGCAATCCCTTGTTTATTTGTACTCATGTAGTATAGGATATAAAAAGCTTTTAACATTGGGAATTTTACTTTGTGGAAAAGTGTGCCACTTGTGGGGGTAGCTTGGTACTTACATTTTGTGCATTGACGGGTATGGAATAATTTCCCTCTGCAATACTTGGTGTTTCGGCACCTTTCACATTTACTGAAGTAGGCATTTAATACATAAAAGATTAGTCTATTAAAACAGTTTCATTTTCTTTATTAAACGATTGATTTACAGTAACTTAGTAAAATTATTAAAGTTAGAGTAAAAATCACAGTATGGAGAAAAAGTATGAAAGCCTAACTCTTTTTGAGTTTCAGAAGAAATTTCCTGATAACGTAGGTTCAACCATCAAGTGCAAAAACTAAGCGGTATTTAGATAAAAGATTTCTTTAGGAGTTTTAAAGTTAAGTTTTTCTCTTGGTCGTCGGTTAATTTTGTGTTGAATTTGTGTAATCTGTTCGTCATTTAGTGTATCAAAAGCTGTTTTTTTGAGTATATACTGTCTTATGAGTTTGTTAGTGTATTCATTGAGTCCTCTTTGCCAGGAGCAATACGGATGGGCAAAGTAGAATTTAGTAGCTAGGTTTTTAGCTATGTTTTGATGGTCGGCGAATTCTGTTCCATTATCAGAAGAGATCGAAAGGATATGTTTTTTATAGGGCATCATCCTATTGATAAGTTCCTTACTTAGTCCTTTGGCTTGCTTTCCCTTAGGTAGCTTTTTTATAATGAGCATTCCTGTAGTTCTTTCCACGATGGTCAGCATGGCTCCCTTTTGTTGTCTGCCTATAATGGTATCCACTTCCCAGTCCCCAAAGCGTTCTTTATTGTTGATGCATTCAGGTCTTTGATCGATTGATACCCTGTTTTTACTAGTTACAGGCTTACCTACAGGTCTTTTTCTATGTTTGAGTTGATGGCGTAAATGTTTGTAATACTGTCCACCAGCAGCTTTATCGTCCCTGATATATTGATAGATACGTTCATGTGAAACCATGGGAATCTGCTTGATTTTACCATACCCTACAAGCTGCTTAGGTGACCACTGTTCTTGCAGAAGGTATTCTTTGATGAGCTTTCTTTTGTGGGTGTCAAAAGACCGAGGATTGCAATAACGTTGCTTACGCTTTGTGGAAGACAAATGTGCTTTAGATCCATGATAGATCCCTGTAGGGGAACTGTTGCGCTTGCATTCTCTGTAAATGGTGGAACCCGACACATCAAGGGCTTCTGCAATGAAATTTTTACGTTTACCCGATTTTAAGTAGGCTTCAATTTGATGTCTTTGATGGTCTTTGAGTTGATAATATGTTTGGCTCATATGGCAAAGTTTTTAGACCTGTAAATATGTGGAACTAGCTCCACATATTTATCCTAATCTTTGCACTTACTAATTGAACTTGCATAACGACAGTTGTCAAAACTTCCTGACCGAAATGAAATGGCCAGATGGATTTAAATGTGAAAGGTGCCAAAACAACACGTATTGCAGAGGGCAATTATTCCATACCCGGCAATGCACAAAATGTAGATACCAAGCTACCCCCACAAGTGGCACACTTTTCCACAAAGTAAAAATTCCAATGTTAAAAGCTTTTTATATCCTATACTACATGAGTACAAATACACAAGGGATTGCATCAACAGAGCTAAGCAGAAAACTGGGGCTACGGCAAAAAACCTGTTGGCTGTTTCAACAAAAGGTAATGAAGACCATGGTTAGCAGTGGGAAATACCCGCTAGTGGGTAAAGTAGAAGTCAATGAGACCGTTGTAGGGCAACAGGAAGAAGGCGTTGTAGGACGACAAAATAATCGAAAAAAGCAGGATGTACTGGCTATTGAGAAGAAAGGGAAAGGAGTGAGCAGGATGTATGCCAGGGTGATTGACAATGCTGGCTCCAAGCAATTGAAGCCCTTCTTCCAAGATCATATATCACCTCAGGCTACCATCAAAACCGATAAGTGGAGGGGCTACATCCCCCTGAAAGAAAAATACCCTTATTTAATTCAAATCGAGAGTGGGAAGAAAGGTAAGAATTTCCCGGAATTGCACAGAATAATTATGATGTTCAAGGCATGGCTTAGAGGTATCCACCATTCAGTCGATAACCTTCAAGCATATATCGACCAATATTGCTATCGGTTCAACCGAAGCCAGATGAAAGGAGAAATATTCGATAACCTGCTAACTAAAATGGTGGACCATCAACCATGCCCGTACAGTTTCATCCGTATTTATTAAATGCCTACTTCCACACATTTAAATCCATTGGACCATTTCATTTCGGCTAGGAAGTTTTGACAACTGTCGTTATCAGGAAATTTCTTCTGAAACTCAAAAAGAGTTAGGCTTTCATACTTTTTCTCCATAATCTGATTTTTACTCTACCTTTAATAGTCCTACTAAGTTACTGTAAATCAATCGTTTAATCAAGAAAATGAAACTGTTTTAATAGACTAATCTTTTATTTATTAAATGCCTATTTCAATAATGTTATAGCAACCTTTGAACGTCATAAACAAGGAATTGTAAATTGCCTTCAAAACACAAACAGCTAGTGGTAAACACGAGCATTTTAACGGTAGCATTCAATCTATTTTGGCAAAGGCAAGAGGATTTCTAAATTTTGACAGATTTAGGATCAATGTGCTGTTTTATTTTGGAAAACTTAATCTAACTCCACTAAAAATTTAGTTATGCCCTTCATCTATGCCTAGCCCACAGAAATAACTAAAGGATAGGATACCATTAATTCTGTCCTCTACTTCATAATCACTTAACCCATACCACGTTCTGTAGCAGACAAACTTTAAACAGTAGTAGTCGATCATAGGTAGGTTTACCTGTCCCCCTTTTTCCTAGTATTGATCTGGTACTGTATTAAGGCTAGACCAGTCTAAGAGAGCATTCATCTGACTGAAAAAGGTCTTTTTTATCTTCCCGTTTCGAACATCACAAATGCTATCGGCTAGGGTGGGGACATGTTGTTTCTGCATGATGCTAAGACAGAAAAATTCCACAAATAAATCTGCTTGATAGTACTGATGCAACGGTCTTGGTCCCTTTGCAAGGTATTATCTGGGTGGAACTTTCCTTTGTTGGTGCCAGTTACACTGCTACAAGTGTGAAGATTGACGGTGCAGGAGATGCTGTTAAGGGGAGTCTTTTGGCTTTTGAGGTAGGATATCCGATATGGCTGGGAGATAATATTGCGCTCGAGCTGGGCTTGAATTATTCGATTGGTTCCGGTGATTTTTATGAGGACACAAGTATATTCGGAGTTAAAGTAGGCTTTGGCTTATATTTCTGAATTCTTTTTAAGAATAAGTCACAAAAAACTCCCCGGATACGGGGAGTTTTTTATGCGTCTTCAAATCCTTTTCTTTATACCAATTTGATTATAAAATGTTGTAGAAAGAAATTTATATGTGACATTCTGGGTTAAATTGGTATTACAGAAAACTTAAACACATCCCTGTGCCATCATCGCATCTGCGACTTTCACAAATCCTGCAATATTTGCTCCTTTCACGTAATCGACAAAATTGTCATTTTCTCTGCCATGTTTTACACAGTTTTCGTGGATACTTTTCATGATTCCTTGTAATTTTTCATCTACTTCTTGACGGGTCCAAGACAGCCGTTGCGAGTTTTGTGCCATCTCTAATCCCGAAGTAGCAACACCCCCAGCATTTGAAGCTTTTCCAGGGCTAAACATCACACCAATTTCTTTAAAAAATGTGACTGCATCCGCAGTACAAGGCATGTTAGCTCCTTCAAAAACTCCTTTACAGCCGTTGGAATGTAACATTTTTGCATCATCCAAATCAAGTTCATTTTGAGTAGCACAAGGGTAAGCTAGATCGCAGTTTATCCCCCATGGAGTTTTACCTTCTATAAACTGAGCATTTTTATATTTCTCCACATATTCTCTAACTCTTCCGCGTTTCACATTTTTCAACTCCATGATGAATTGCAACTTTTCTTCGTCAATACCATCCTTATCATACATGGTGCCTCCAGAATCGGACATGCTCACCACTTTAGCCCCATTTTTCAATAATTTCTCGGATGTAAACTGTGCTACATTTCCTGAGCCAGAAATCGCACAGATTTTTCCATTTAGTCCATCTCCTCTGTAGTTGAGTACTTCTTGACTGAAGTAAACACATCCATATCCTGTAGCTTCGGGACGGATCAAACTTCCTCCAAACGTTAATCCTTTGCCAGTAAGTACCCCTGTAAATTCTCCAGTAATTCTTTTGTACTGACCAAAGAGATAGCCGACCTCTCGTTCTCCAACACCAATGTCTCCAGCGGGTACGTCAGTGAATGGTCCGATGTATTTTGCAAGCTCTGTCATAAAACTTTGACAAAAACGCATTACTTCATTGTCACTTTTGTCTTTTGGATCAAAATCAGATCCCCCTTTCCCTCCGCCAAGTGGCAATGTGGTCAGGCTGTTTTTAAAAACCTGTTCAAAAGCTAAAAACTTGAGAATGCTGAGGTTTGCTGAAGGGTGGAACCTAAGACCCCCTTTGTAAGGACCTAAAGCGGAATTCATTTGAACTCTACACCCCCGATTTATTTGGGTTTCTCCTTTATCGTCGACCCAAGGGACTCGAAATATAAACACTCTTTCAGGCTCGCACATCGCTTCCAGAAGATTGCTTCTACGATATTTTGGGTGCTCTTTTATAAAAGGTATAATATTTTCAGCTACCTCATGTACTGCCTGCAAAAACTCAGGTTCGTTTGTATTTTTTGCCTCTATCTTAGAAACAAAAACTTCAATTTCTTTCGAATAACTTGACATTTTTTAGAATAATCTTATTTGACCAGATCAATTTAGGTGTTTTGAGCCATTAAAAACGACTGCAATTTATCGTATGTTGAAAACATTTAATCTTTAATCTTTAATCTTTCCTTAAATCCGCAGGTGTAAAACGGAAAAGAGCCAGCATAGGCTTAAAATAGTTTGTAATAAGCTTTTCTGGCTCGATTTTTTTCACTTATTTGAGTGCGTAACCAATCAAGTAAGCGGGAATGAAAGTAACCATATCTGATAAAAAAATCACCCCTTTTGGCGGGTTTAATTTTTGCTACAAGTTTCTTAAGGATAGCGGTATTCCCAAGCTAATGGATGATCATTTGGGTAGCCGGGTCAACTATAGAGGGTTCGATTACTCGGAGATTTTGATGAATCATTTGGCTATTTTCCTTCATGGTGGAGCTTGTACTGAGGACATTGAAGAACACTTGGGAGGACATCTGAAGAAAGTTCGGGGGTTATCGGTGTGTAGTGCCGATACCATTTTGCGAGGAATAAAAGAACTGGCCACCCCTACAGAGGAAATGACCAGTTCGGGAGGGATAACCCATCAGCCCAACATCAACCTGGGCTTAAACCAATGATGACTGAAAGCCTTGCGCAAAACCAATCAGCTTAACACCAAACAGGAGTATACATTAGATTATGATAATCAGGTAATGGCCACCGAGAAATATGATGCACGGAGAACCTATAAAAAGAGTGAAGGTTACCAGCCAGGTGTGGCCAGTATCGGCAAAAACATCGTTTACATCGAAGGTCGTAATGGCAACAGCCCCGCCAAATACCAACAAGAAGAAACCCTGACCAAGGCATTTTCTTTACTGGATCAGCAGGGCATCTGCATCAAGCGCTTTCGGGTAGCTTCGGCTTCCTGCCAACAAAAGGTAATTAGTCTTGTGGAGAGAACAAGTCAGCACTTTTACATCCGGGCTGTGCGTTGCGCTACTATGGAACAGCAAATTAGCCAGATTCGGACAGATGCCTGGCAGAAAGTCCGTCTTGGAGTACAAGAAATGGAAGTGACACAACTAGCGGATTACCGTCCCTTTGAGGGGCAAAAGCCCTACCGTTTGGTAGTAAGTCGGATTAAACGCCGAGATGGGCAGACTGGATTATTCACTGGGGATGCCTTCACTTATCGAGCTATCCTCACCAATGATGTCAAATGGGACAACCAGCAACTTGTTTCTTTTTATAACCAAAGAGGAAATGTGAACGAACCTTCGATACAATGAACAATGATTTTGGCTGGTCTGAGCTTCCCTGTTCATTCCTTAATGAAAATACCGCCTTTATGATCATCACTGCGCTATATGCCAACATATACCAAGTTATGTTGGCTACGTTTGCCAGAAAATTATCTTGGATTAAGGAAAACTTCCGATTGAAGAAATTTATCTTCCGATTTATTACCGTGGCTACCAAATGGATCAAGACGGGAAGGTAGCATGTGCTTAAACTATATAGTCAGCCCTTAAAAACCGACCTAACAAGTAAAAATCTGTTTCAAGCGACCGCTCAGCGAACCTGAATTAACCTTGAATCAAATGGGTTAAAGGTTTTTTACCAAAAAACGGACAAAACACACTTTTTAAGCCATAAATAGCAGACGTGACAAAACACCAGCCACTTTCTCAAATTCCAGGCGCAAGCAGCCATGAGTACATTGATTTCATCGCCAATTTGTCCTTTAAGCCTGTTTCTGGATAACCTAAAATCGGATTTCAAATGCCCAATAATGGGTTCTATGGCAGCCCGTCGTCGCTTACACAATTTGCGTTTTTTATCTCTTTGATAACGATTGTCTTTTTTCAGGGCTTTGCTGGGCAGGATAATGGCTGTATCGCCCACTTGTTTAACCCCACAATAGCCTCTGTCGCAGACCGCTTGCTTGATGGGTTTTGTTCTGTTGCTATTGGCTTGTTTTATCGCATCAGGTAGGGTTTTTGCATCATGCTGGTTTTTCTTATGACTGACAACGCCGACAATGATGTTGCTGTCTTTGGCCGAGACGATGGATACTTTGTTGCCGTATTCATAGCGTTTGTGGTCTTGCCTTTGCCAATCGCATAAGCATGGGGTTCGTGCAGGGAATAAATTTTGTTTTTGTCTTTGGGTTGTTGTGCCCCACGCCTGCTTATAAAAGGCCGCTGATAGAGCAAGAAGTCTGGTTGGTAGGTTTCAAGCAGTCCGTGTTGGGGTAGTTTTCTTTGTAGTTCTCGGATTAGAATATGGGCAATGGTTTGCAATCGTTTCAATGCCTTTTTAGCGGATGCGCGCTTTTTAACATGGCGGAAGTGGCGAATGCGTAAGCGGCAGTTTTTAACTTCTTTTACGAAGGTTCTGCGCTGTTTGATGCCATGTTTTTTCGCCAATTTGTTGAGACGGTTGATAATTTTGATGGCTAGTTTAGAATCAGTGGGATAGGTGATGTTTTTTTCCTGTTTTTTTCTTCTGTACAGGGGTGTCAATCAAAACAGTGTTTTCATTAGCTTTTTTGCCGTGCAACATCACACTCATCTTAAAAATGAGTTCAAAACCTGTTACACCGATTCTGTTTCTAAAATGCACCAGTTCGGTTGCGTTGCAAGGCATGGCTGGGGTGTAGGTTGGATAACCGCAGAAGTATTGATAATACGGATTACGCTTGAACTGTAAGACCACATTCTCATCGGACAGGTCTTCCAGTTGTTTGAGCATCAGTAACCCGACCATTAAGCGTATTGGTTTTGAGGGTCTGCCGTTATCGTGGCAATAGTGTTTGCTAAATGCATCCTCGAAGACCTTCCAGTCGATGACGTTGGCTAATTGGATTAAAGGGTCTCGTGGGTCTAGTTGAGAGAACAGCTCGGTGTGAAACAGATTTTGTTGCCCTGTGTTTGGAGTTGAAGGAGTCAGCATAATTTTTTAACCAAAACGACCAGAAAACAACGATTATTCTAACATAAAGTGGTTGATTTGTTTAAGTATTTTATGTCTTTTATTGATATAAATCAATGTGGTTAGACGTTTTTAAGGGCTGACTAAATAAGTACAGTCATCCAAAAAGGAACTGCTCTCACTCTTGCCCAGCCACAGTCCTAAAACTTCCTCCGTATACCAATAAGAACCCAAAATATCGCATATAAATCGTTTATTTCTGGCAATTTTTTCAAATCTACTATTTGATTCCACGCTACATTACCATCTCTTCATCCCGATAGGTATCAGTCTACGGTCTTTTTCCTTTAATTTTTATGTGATGCCAAAAAAGCGTGTCCTGATGGATTTGTTGTACACAGTTACTATCGTTGTCTTCATTACTGAGTTTTACTTTTATTATCTGGACCTACCAAGCCAAAATTTAATCCGAAGATGACTGGAAAATGAATGAATGATCGTACGCTAGGGTCAAAATAGGCATCCAATATTGGGTCAGGTTCGAACTTTCTGCTATAAGACCTGCCAGCTACTCTCAAGCCCAGAAAGACATCAATGGTCCACCCAGAATCACCCACATCTTTCATCCATCTGTTGCCGATGAAAACCCCATAAGAAAAGCCACTCTCGATCATATTACCAAATTTTTTAACAGAAGGAAAGAGAAGTGTGTCAGGATGATGTGCCTGATAATTTATGTAGGTATAAGCCATTTGGTGTCCAAAGTAAAACATTCCAAGTTTACCGTGTTCACGGTATAATTTTTGTTTCAAACCGAACCGTGAACCTCTTTTGAAAAGTGTATAATTACCAATGTTTTCATCCGAAATGAAAAACGGATCACGAATAAGAGTTAGTTGAATTTCATATCCCAAACGCTCCTGAAAATAGTATTCTATGGCTATAGGTAATTGATTCCCTGCAAGCCAAGCTGGATTTGTTCCTAGGATAACACCCCTGTATTCGTTTATTCTTGACTGGAAATACCTTGACTCTCGTCTCTTGAACTTGTATTCGGGTTTGTCAAATTGGTCACTCCCCTTGAATGAAATATCCCCAGATAATCTTGTTTTGAAGATTGGTTTTTCATTTTCATAAATAGGAGTGTAAGTACCTGCTACTGAGCTATCGGGGTTGTACAATGTCCATTGTCCTACACGTTTGCCATCTTTTATTCGACCCTTCATTTTTAAAGAGAGATCTGGGTAATAGCCCATGTAGTCACCTTCGCCATGTTGAAAGATCGCTTCTCCTTCAACTTGACCATTCTCTGAATAGTAAATCCATTTCCCTTCTTTTCCTCCCTCAGCCAACTGTCCGGTAGATTTTTTCCCTCCATTTATGTAATATTCAGAATATTCTCCCGCACCTTGATCAAAGGTGACTTCACCTTGAATCTCTCCAGTGGGATAGAATAACTTCCAATAGCTTTCTTTTTTACCTCGCTGGATTTTGCCTGATTGCCTGATTGCTCCGTTCTCATAATAGTATTTCCATCCTCCACTTTTTCCCCCGTTTTTATAATCTCCCGTTGCTTGTATCTTCCCGTTTTTATAAAAATATTCCCATGGTCCTATTCTCAACCCTTTTTCAAATTTGCCTATCGCTTCAACTTCCCCAGTTTCATAATAATATATCCACTCACCTTCACTTCTATCGCTGATTGTTTCACCTTCAGCTTTAACTCCCCCGAAAGGATAAAATTCTGTGAGTAGTCCTTTTTTCTCCTTATATACGACCTGTGCTTTAATACTTCCATCTTCATAAAGATAATTCCAAATTCCAATTTTTCTGTTTTCATGGTATTTACCAGAATTCTTTTCTCCGCCATTTTCAAAAAAATATTCCCATTTCCCTTCTTTAATTTGACCTTTTAAAGTTCCTATAGATTTAATATTTCCATTTTCAAAAAAATATTCCCATCTACCATTAGGTTCGCCATTTCGGAACCTTCCCGTTGCTTTTTTTCTTCCATTTTCATAGTAATATTTCCATATACTGTCTGGTAAGTTGTTGTTGTACCATCCAAAGTTTTCAAGAGATCCATTGATATGAAAGGATTCATATGAACCCTCTAAGGCTGAATCTACAGGACTGAAATGGAAAATCTCTTTGATCTTTTGACTGTCTGAATTGAAGTATTTTTTGCCCTGCATATTTTGTGCAGTCAATACCATTGGGAAGAAAAACAAGATGATATGTCCATACCCTCTAGGCATGACGAGGTTCAAAAACTTTTCTAAACTTCTGACCCCATTCGTCCAGTTCTTCTTGTGACCAAAATTCTGGGTAGAAAATGATTCTTTGCATTTTTGGGGGCAAATATTTTTGCCAATTCGTACCCCCCGTTGCTTTAATGATATCGGAATCCCTCTGGAGATACCTTGTTGCAGATTTCAAATGTTGTAACGGCCATTCGACATTAGCTTTATGGTCTAATTTTTTAAGTTCTTGAGATACTGTCTGATTTCCCTGAAAATATTTATGGTACTTCTGTCTCAAATTATGGTGTTTAACTTCTTCTCCCAAGTCAACAAATTTTCTGCCATATTTCGCTTCAAATTGTTTCAATGTGAGGGTTTTCTTATTAGTGGCTAATTCCGTAGCCCCATATTTCCAATAGAGATTTTCATATATCTTTTGAATATTTGTTTCGTATTGCATGGCTTCTCTTTTCTCCCTCTTTACCAGCAAATAGAAATCTGTAGAGTAAATTTCTATGAATCTGTACTGTGCAGACTGAAACCCGCTTGCTGGAAGAAGGGCCATTCTAAATGCCAAAAATTGCTCATGGTCCATTCCTTCTGTCATTACATCAAATGAGTCAATCAAATGATCAAAATATCTATTGACTCTTTTTAATCGTGTGATAAAAATTTCATCTTCATTTGGGTCGGTAAAGACTGCCTGATTGACTTCATTAAGGATTAGCTTGAAATATAACTCCGTTATCTGGTGATAAAGAATAAATATTTTTTCATCGGGGAAGGCAGTACGCGGTGATTGTAGACTAAGCAATGTGTCTAGATGGATGTAATCCCAGTAAGTCAGATAATCAGAGTAGAGCAATCCGTCAAGGTAGCTTGATAAATCCTGTCCCATTGCTTCATATTTTTCTCCAAGCTTTGATAACTGATCTTTTATGTTATTTCCAATTTCGTTCTGCTTCATTTTAGTGCAATTATAATGTTGTAAATTTGCTCCAAAAAATTAAGAGTTAACCCAAGACCCACCGATCTAGATGAGTGCAGAGAAGAGAAATTTTGTTGATGAATTCGAGTCTCCAGATTTTTATGCTTTAGATGATCTTTTGACGGAGGAGCATAAACTGATTAGATCTTCAGTCAGGGATTTTGTAAAACGAGAAATTACGCCTTACATAGAAGAATGGGCGGAAAAGAATTATTTTCCATCCGAAATAGTAAGGAAGTTTGGCGAAGTAGGAGCATTTGGAGCTACGGTGCCTGTCGAGTATGGTGGGGGTGGACTTGATTATATATCTTATGGGTTGATTATGCAGGAAGTAGAGCGTGGAGATTCTGGAATGAGGTCCACTGCATCTGTACAAGGTTCGTTGGTAATGGACCCTATTTTTTCCTACGGCTCTGAGGAACAGAAGAAAAAATATCTTCCAAAATTAGGATCGGGAGAATGGCTGGGATGCTTTGGCTTGACAGAACCGAACCACGGCTCAAATCCAGGAGGGATGGAGACCCATTATGTAGATAAAGGAGATCATTATCTTTTAAATGGTGCAAAAATGTGGATATCAAATGCTCCTGAAGCTGATGTAGCTGTGGTGTGGGCCAAAAATGAAGCAGGTAAAATTCATGGATTGCTTGTAGAAAGAGGAATGGAAGGATTCACTACCCCAGAAACCCACGGAAAGTGGTCTTTGCGAGCTTCATGCACTGGAGAGTTAGTATTTAGTGATGTGAAAGTCCCAAAGGAGAATTTACTCCTTGGTAAAAGTGGACTGGGAGCTCCGATGGGATGTTTGGATAAGGCTCGATATGGGATTGCTTGGGGAGCAGTTGGTGCCGCAATGGACTGTTACGATGCTGCGAGAAGGTATTCGTTGGAAAGAATTCA
Organism: Ekhidna sp.; assembly: GCA_965261215.1. Taxonomy (GTDB): domain Bacteria; phylum Bacteroidota; class Bacteroidia; order Cytophagales; family Cyclobacteriaceae; genus Ekhidna. The sequence continues at coordinate 2,538,319 of CBDHDT010000193.1, read as the reverse complement.
ATTTGATAAACCAATCGGAGCCTTTCAGTTGATTCAAAAAAAATTAGCTGAAATGTTGACCGAGATTACCAAAGCGCAGTTGCTAAATTGGAAACTTGGTAAAATGATAGATGAAGGTAAGGTCTCTACAGCTCAGATTTCTATGGCAAAAAGGAACAGTGTGGAAATTGCTTTAAACATCGCCAGAGAAGCTAGGCAAATACATGGGGGAATGGGGATTACGGGAGAATATCCAATGATGCGTCATATGATGAATTTAGAGTCAGTCGTCACCTATGAGGGAACGCACGATATACACCTATTGATTTTAGGAGCTGATATAACTGGCATTCCTGCTTTTAAGTAGGCTATAGGACGCATATATTAACCTGTCTTTTTCCGCGATTGCGGTGTCAACCTCGTACTCAAATTCTCATATATGCTATATGCACTGCGGTTTTCCGTGCGGGACTTTCTTTGCACTCACAAAAAAATCTAGCCAATGGAGATGCCCTATATCACTTTCATCAGCTTTTTTAACAACACCACCAAGTCTTTTTCAGCTTCCTTAGCTGTAGCTATTATGTCCTCAATATCTATGGGTTTTAAGTTGTCAGGGTCACAATCGTCTGTAAGAACAGAGATAGCTGAGACGGGAAGATTCATTTGGTTTGCAGCTATTACTTCTGGAACAGTGGACATACCCACTACATCGGCTCCTATTTGTCTTAAGTATCTGTATTCTGCTTTAGTTTCTAGATTTGGACCTACTACAGATACGTAAACTCCTTTGTGCAATGTGATTTTTTCGTTACCAGCAATTGACAACAATTTTTCATTAATTTCTTTAGCGTATGGCTCACTCATGTCTGTGAAAACTGGACCAAAAGCGGTAGCCTCTTTGCCTCTCAAGGGACTGTCTGGCTGAAAATTAATATGATCCTCAATAAGCATCAATTCTCCTTTTTTCCAGTTTAAATTCATGGAACCTCCTGCATTGGAAATAAGTAATTTCTGAATGCCTAATGCTTGTAAGACCCTCACAGGGAACACAACTTCTGACATGGAATAGCCTTCGTAGTAGTGAAATCTCCCTTGCATGGCTATCACAGTTTGTCCTTCTAATATCCCGCAAATAAGCTTTCCTTGGTGAAATTCCACCGTAGCAATTGGGAAGTGTGGAATTTGCACATAATCAATCTTGACGATTGGGCGAATTTCATCTGCTAAAGAGCCTAAACCAGTACCTAGAATAATTCCAACATTGGAGTCCTGAAACCCCTTCCGAACAAGGAATTCTGAGGCTTCCTTCACTTTTTTAAGTATTTCCATATAAGAATTGTCGAATTAAGCTATGTAATGAATCGGTTAGAAAACATCTGTGTTAAAAGTAAGTCATACCAATTTGATTATATAAATATTGGTCTTAACGAGTTAAGACCAAAAACATATTCACACACATCATATTGATGGTAGTAAGATAAATGATTTGATGAAAAATTTAAAAACACTTTGTGTGTTATGTCACTCTAATCAAGATGAACATCATCAGTCAATTTTTCAAAAAAACAAAACTGAGAAGAGAAGTCATTTCATTTGTTACTAAATACGAGGGTACATTATTAAAAATAAAACATCCCTATATTGAAAAATATTTACGGGAAGAAGAATAACAAAATGCTAACAATGGTTGAGAAAACATCGGGGAGGAGGTAATTAGGAAGTTCAGGGTAATGTAAACTAAACTCTGTCTGGTTGTTTTATTGGGTTCTACCGGGAAACCTGTGGGTAGAGATTAAGTTCTCCGCAGTGGAACAGAATTGAAACTCGGTTCTCCTGAGTTTCCTATGGGCAAAAGCCAAACAATGCTCAAAAATGTGGTACAAGAGTATTTTTTATGGAGATTTTCAAATGAAAGATACCGCATTGTTTACGTAGCTTTTGGGGCTTAGCGACCCATGGCGAATCACGGCTATTACGCCGGATCTGACCGACAAATCAATGACCATCCAGATAGATTGGCAAAGGGAACGAAAGGTGCGTGTAATACCTGCAATGCCCTTTGTGCGGTTTACGACCATCGTGAGCAACGCACATGGCGACACCTTGATACGATGCAGTTCAAGACGCGCTTGGTCGCTCAGGTTCCGCGTATTCATTGTAAATCGCATGGAATCAAAAGCCTGCAAGTACCGTGGGCAGATACGCAGGCACGCTTTACGCATTTATTTGAGCGTTTCGCTATTGATGTGCTGTCGGCTTGTAGCAACAAGACACAGGCCGCAAAACTACTTGGTCTGTCGTGGGATGAGGCGCATCATATTCAATCCCGAGCGATGAAAAGGGGGGTGGACAGACGCTCTGTTGAGGAAGTGAAACACCTTGGCATCGATGAAAAAAGTTTCCGCAAGGGGTAATCCTATGCCAGCCTGCTGTATGATTTGAATGCGTCCAGAGTGCTTGAGGTCGTGGCAGATAGAACGACGGAATCGGCAACCGTATTGCTGTCCACGCTTCCCGAGCAAAGACGCAATGAAGTAGTTGCGGTTGCCGTGGATATGTGGGTTCCCTTTATGACGGCAGTTGGAACGACTTTACCGAACGCCGCCATTGTTCACGACAAGTTTCATATCGTCAGTTACCTTACAAACATGGTTGACGAAGTCAGGCGCAAAGAAAATAAAACATTAAGAGCCGCTGGTATCAATGATCTGGTCGGGTCTCGCTATACCTAGTTACGCAATCCCGACAACTGGAGTGAAAAGGATGAAGCCACTTTTTATGGTCTTCAATCAAAGGGGTTGAAGGTTGCCCGAGCTTGGGCAATCAAAGAGACGCTACTTGACCTGTGGACTTACAGCTACGATAAACCAGCCCGAGCGTTCTTTAAGAAATGGTACTGGTGGGCGACACATTCACGTCTAAAGCCGGTCATATCCGTCGCCAAGATGCTAAAAAATCATCTCGACAACATAATGACTTACTTGAAACATCGCATCACCAATGCGACCGCAGAAGGATTTAATTCAAAGATTCAGTCCATAAAATCGGCTACCAGAGGATTTAGAAACTTCGAAAACTATCGCGTTTCAATTCTGTTTCATTGTGGAAAACTTAATCTCTACCCATAGGGAAAGCAAAGGAACCCCAAATATAGCATTATTAAATAAATTTTCTGCGTCTATGGATTTTCCAAATTTTTTTATTGCTCCTTCTTCTGGTTCACCATCAAACTTTTCATTTAATTCAAGAATAAAATCCAATAAACGAGAACGCACCTGAGTTAAAATCTGCACTACCCTGGAAAACTGGATTTCACACCATGCGCTTGAAATACGATATCCATTCCCTAGACCTTGTTCTAATAACCCATTTGCTTCCATCGGAATAGGTGACCGTAGGGAGCCAGAATCTTTTTCCGTAAACTTTTCAAGCACCGCAAGAGATTGCTTCATTTCTGCATTTTCTAAACTATTCCTATAATCCTTTTTTAAGTGTGCTAATGGAATTGGGTGCGAATTAACTTGCCATCCACCATTTGAAGCATTAACTAGAACTTGTGCTGAAAGGGTTCTATATGGTGGTATCGTACCTTTATCTGGATAACCATTTAGTTCATGATTCACCCATTCAGCCAGCTCTTTATGCTCTATTTTATGAAGAAGCACCTTTGTTTTAAAAAGGGCATCGGTTAATTTTCCTTCATCAGAACTTAGAATATCGATTATTGCGTGAATCAGTTTCATTTGTTTTTCCTAATCGCATAACGATAGAGTACTTGAATTCACATAATTAAGTGCAACACTAGCGAAATAATTTTTTCGGGTCAAAGGCATCGCGTAGACCTTCGCCGATAAAAATAAGTAGCGACAGCATTAACCCGATCACAATAAATCCGCTGACTCCGTGCAACTAACTGCGTATTAAACTGCATTGTATCAATGTCTCCATGTGCGTTGCTGACGGTAACCGCACAAAGTGCATTGAGGCACTAAAAGGAGCTTTTCGTTCCTTTTGACCAATCTATAGGGCATCTCTGTTAACCGCCTTTTTCCGCGATTGCGGCATCAGTGCCGACTTAAATCCTCATGTACCATTTACACTGCGGTTCTGCGTACAGCACTTATGTTGCAGAAAACACGGGTAATTGCTCCTGCATTATTTGCACTTCCGCTATCCGTTGATATTTTGTTCTTCTGGGAAATGGGAAGGGTCAAAACGGTTTGGACCCGCTGTCCCCTTTAGGAAGTCGCATTCAATGAGAGCCCAGATTGGACCAATAATTGGCACAAGGATAATCAATGTCCACCAACCGCTTTTATTTCTATCGTGCCAACGTTTGATATTGACTAGGGTAGATGTAATAATGCCAAGCAGTCCGCCAATAATAAGATGGACTCCAGCTTCTACGCTACTGGCTTGGGATGAAGCCAAGATATCCAATCCGGTTAAAACGATGACTAAAACGATAAAGATTACAGGGTATAAAACGATGGATGGTAAGAAATACTTTAACCAAAAGTCAGAACGCGAAACGCGCCCCTGTGCTGAAAAAAGGAACCACTTCCATGAAAATTCCTGGCTAGCTGAAGTCATGGATGGCTGTGTCATTGTGGAGTCGGTCATAAAAAATCCCCCGGATTCACTGTATTGAGACTTTTGCATAATTGTCGGAAGTGTGGCTTTAGACGCGCAAAACCGTTGTAGACGGCGGGACTAAAGGCTCACTTCCGATTATTTTTTGAATTATGCAAAGGTCTCGTATTAAGAAAAGAAAACGACTTAAGCAGATAGTCGGTCGACAAATAATTTCTCCTGTATTATACACTAACATTTTGTCCGGGTTCAGTGCCTTGTTACGAGCAAATTATCTGTCCTTTGAATTCACATAACCGCAACACTAACGAAATAATTTTTTCGGGTCAAAGGCATCGCGTACGCCTTCGCCGATAAAAATAAGTAGCGACAGCATTAACCCGATCACCACAAATCCGCTGACTCCGAGCCATGGGGCTTGTAGATTGGCTTTGCCTTGTGCCAGCAATTCGCCTAATGATGGTGAGCCGGGTGGTAGTCCAAAGCCGAGAAAATCTAGCGAGGTTAATATGGTAACCGACCCAGCTAAGGTGAAAGGCATGAAGGTGATGGTTGCCACCAGCGCATTGGGTAAGACATGGCGCAAAATGATGCGGCTATTACTTACGCCCAAAGCCCGCGCCGCACGGACGTATGGTCTATAGTAATTCGACAAATAAAGTATAAGTGCAACTAACATAGTACAGTAAAACGATACCAATCCATGAATTATACCAATTCCAAAATGAAATAATATACCGCAGAGTAAAAATATTTTCCTTCTCCAATCACTATTTGGTAGAAAGAATACATGCAAATAGCAAGAATTCCAACACGACTGTTCCCCATGTAATACTAGTAACAAAAAAAGACCTCGACGTTATATAAATTACAAATGGTTTAATCCATGACGTAGCACCATGGTAGTGATGTGTAAACCAATTAGTATACTGCCGTACCATCAATCCATTCTTTTACTTCAACTTTAGTAGCAACTGCATGTAAGTATACTACACTAACTTGTATTCGGATTAACATAACAAATGACCAAGCAATTGAATTAAAAATGAAATTGCCATTTCCTTCAGAAGTTTTAGTTGACCAATACCATTTACGATTATCCATAAGTGTCAGAGGTAAAATGAGGAGGGAAAGTATTGAATGTGCATGATCCCCACCATCAATGATTCTACAACTCGCGTAAAAACTAAATGCAGTATACCAATGAAATATTCCTGTATATCTAGGCTTAATACCAATAATTACAAGAATTAAAATAAACAATGCCAATACCTTCGCCAGAATTAGGTGATTCTTCAAAATATGAAAAATACTAATACTAACGACAAGCAAGAATTCTTACCTACTATTGAATCTGTCCCCAACGAATTAAGACCTCAAATCACCTCTTCGGTTGCCGATACAGGCTATTTTTCTCAGCAAAACATTGATAATTGTCCCAAGCCCATCACTCCAATCATTGCAAAATCAAAGGAAAAACACAACAGTTATATTGAACAACTTGTACACCCAACACAAGCTAAGCAAAAAGAGATTTATCGAAAGAGGCAACATACAGTGGAACCTGTTTTTGGAATAATAAAGGAGGTGTTGGGCTTTAGGAGGTTTTCATTAAGAGGAAAAGAAAACATAGACAATGAATGGGGATTGGAGTGTCTTTCTTACAATTTGAAAAGAATGTTTAATCTAAAAACCGCTTAAAAAGAGGAGTTTCAGACCGATTTACCACCAAAACAGAAAAAGGCACAAAACATAAAATCCTTTCGCAAAACGAATGGGTTAAAGCCAAGTTTTGGTTCTGAATAATTAATCTCTTTACGCTCCTAGTTATTGAAAGTCCGACAGACTCCTAGGATAATTATGTCCAATTCTGTAAAAGACAACAAAAAGTGAGGAAGAACAGCAATAAATATATCTGTTCGAATCTATTGGAGAGCAAAAAATAAAAAAGAGAGAGCAAAAATCTCACAATTCAAAAACCAACAGACTCAGTGCTTCCTTTTGCGACGGTCTTGCATGGTGACTAGTTGATAGACGAAATAGTATGCATGCATAATAAATTTTCTATACCTTCAACCTTCCGTAGCCGTCAATGAAAAAGAGAAGAAACAGTAGACAACAACATAAAAACAATCAATACGGAGCCGAATATGATATTACTGCCTCAACTGATTTTGTGTTGCTGACTATTCATGCTGAAGAAGGAACACCGGCCACAAAATTTCGTCCCTTCTAGGCATGGAATCCAGAAGCCTTACCAGAATGCTCAAAGCTATGGAAGAAAAAGGATGGGTGTATCGTGAAAAAGACCCAGCAGATGGAAGATTCGTACGGATTTTTTGTCCAAAATTTGGGAGTAAAAATAAAGAACTTTCTAGGAGAGTTGTTTGGAAATTCAATAAAAAGGTAAGAATGTTTATTTCCGAAGAAAAACTTAACGTTTTTTGCGACCTTTTGAGAGATCAATGAACTTGTAGATGACCCAAAATCGTTTGCTAAGGTAGTAGCAGAAGAAATAGCTAATGAATGTGCCAGCAGTGGCATCCTCAATAATCACTTAATTACCAGATGAAAAGAACCATTAAAAAAGTAGCTGTCCTCGGATCAGGAATTATGGGCTCCCGTATTGCATGTCATTTTGCCAATATTGGAGTAGAAGTCCTTTTGCTGGACCTTGTTTCCAAAGATTTACTAGGAAATGAACGAGCAAATGGAAATGCAAAAAACAAGATTGTAGACTCCTCATTGCAGACGGCAATAAAATCCAACCCATCACCTCTTTACAACAGGTCCAAAGCGAAATTGATCCAAACGGGAAATTTTGATGACGATTTGGAAAAAATCAGAGATGCTGACTGGATCATTGAAGTCGTCGTAGAGAATTTAGAGATTAAAAAATCTCTTTTTGAAAAAGTAGAGAATTATCGAGTATCAGGAACACTCATCACTTCAAATACTTCAGGGATTCCTATCCACTTGATGTTGGGAGGAAGAAGCGAGGATTTTCAAAAGCATTTCTGTGGAACACATTTTTTCAACCCTCCCCGCTATTTGCGGTTGCTGGAAATTATCCCGACAGAGAAAACAGATCCCAAGATCATTGATTTCTTCATGCATTATGGAGACCTATATTTGGGAAAAGAAACAGTCTTGTGTAAGGACACCCCCGCATTCATTGCAAACCGAATTGGCGTTTATGCAATGATGTCTGGTATGCATCTCATTGAAAAAATTGGACTGACGGTAAACGAGACAGATAAATTAACAGGACCTGTCATAGGTCGTGCTAAATCGGCCACTTTTAGAACATCAGATTTGGTCGGATTGGATACGATGGTCAACGTATCTAATAATTTGTGTGCAACGCTTGAGGATGATGAGTCTAGGGATGTATTCCAGCTTCCTCGAATAGTAACAGAACTCTTAGATAAAAACTGGTTGGGGGATAAAACGGGGCAAGGGTTTTACAAAAAAATTAAACAAGAGGGTAAAACCCGGATTTTGGAATTAAACCTTCAGACGCTGGAATACAGAGAAAAAACAACAGCGAAATTCGATGTGATGGATAAAACCAAAAACATTGAAGATGTTCGAGAACGCTTGCCACTTCTTCTTGAGGATGAAGGAAAAGCAGGCGATTTTTACAGGCGGACATTTTATGACCTTTTCAAATATTGTTCGAATCGAATTCCTGAAATTGCAGATGACCTCTATCGTGTAGACCAGGCAGTATCAGCGGGGTTTGCATGGGAAGTCGGTCCTTTTGAATCATGGGATACACTGGGAGTAAAAGAGACAACAACGAGGATGAAGGAAGCAGGCTTTGAGCCAGCAGGCTGGGTTCAGGAAATGCTTGATGCTGGACACTCATCGTTTTACAAATTTGAAAAAGGGCAGAAACAATACTATGATATTCTTTCAAAATCTTATAAAGTAGTGCCAGGAACAGAGGGGTTGATATTCCTTGATGCATTCAAAACAAACAATAAAGTTTGGGATAAGCCAGGAGCAACCATTTACGACATTGGTGATGGTATTCTGAACCTTGAATTTCATACGAAAATGAATGCGATGGATACCGATGTAATAGAGGGCATAAATACGGCAATTACAATGGCTGAAAAGAATTTCAGAGGATTGGTGATAGGAAATGAAGGTCAGAATTTTTCTGCAGGAGCAAACCTAGCTATGTTGTTTATGTACGCAGTTGATCAGGAATTTGATGAAATTGACTTGATGGTACGTACTTTCCAAAACACGATGACAAGGGCTCGACTCTCAAGCATCCCTGTAGTATCCGCATCTTCAGGTCTGGTTTTGGGAGGAGGATGTGAGCTCTCACTGCATTGTGATGCCATTCAGGCGAATGCAGAGTCATACATTGGGTTGGTTGAAGTTGGGGTAGGTCTTATCCCAGGAGGAGGGGGTACCAAGGAGATGACCATGAGGGCGACCGATGACTTCACTCCAGGAGACCCAGAACTAAATGCACTCCAAGAGCATTTTATGAATATAGCTACCGCCAAAGTAGCAACTTCAGCGGAAGAAGCAAGAGGAATGCATATTTTAAGAGGTACAGATGAAATAACACTGAATAGAAAGCGTCTGTTGACGGATGCAAAACGCAAAGCCAAAGACCTTGCCGAATCTGGCTATACCCAACCTACGGAAAGAAAGGATATCAAGGTACAGGGCAGTGTGGCTTTGGCAATGTTTGAAGCTGGGATTACTGGGATGCAATACGGAAGTTATATTTCAGCACATGATGCGAAAATTGGACAAAAACTTGCTTGGATTATGTCTGGAGGAGATATATCAGAGCCAACACTCGTAGCAGAGCAGTATTTACTTGACCTAGAAAGAGAAGCATTCTTAAGTCTCTGTGGTGAGCCGAAAACGTTAGAAAGAATCCAAAGCATTCTGTTTAAGGGGAAACCGCTAAGGAATTAATATAATTGTGACTTGATAATCAATAATTGAAAAAACATGCATGCATACATAGTAGCAGGATATAGGTCGGCAGTTGGAAGGGCAAAAAAGGGAGGGTTTCGTTTCTACCGCCCTGATGATCTGGCAGCAGATGTTATCAAACACCTAGTAGGGTCTATTAAAGATTTCGACGCTTCACGGGTAGATGATCTTATTGTTGGAAACGCAATTCCCGAAGCTGAACAGGGACTTCAGATGGGAAGATACATTTCACTGCTTTCTCTTCCCATGCCCGTTCCAGGAATGATCATCAACAGGTATTGTGGATCAGGGCTTGAAGCCATTCACCTAGCTTGTGCAAGAGTTCATTCGGGAACAGCCGATTGTATCATAGCAGGGGGGACGGAATCAATGTCATTGGTTCCCATGATGGGATACAAAGTTGCATTAAACTGGAACATTGCCAGGGAAAACCCACAGTATTATTTAAACATGGGGCTAACTGCGGAAGAGATAGCAAAAGATTTTGATATTACTCCCGAAGAATCAAATAAATTTGCCCTCACATCTCATCATAAGGCGACAAAAGCCATTGCTGACGGAAAATTCAAAGATGAAATTGTCCCCGTCACAGTAGAAGAGACGTACGTGAGTACGGATGGGAAAAGAGCCAAAAGAAAATTTGTTGTCGACACAGACGAGTGTGTTCGTCCAGATACAACGATGGAAGGGCTGGAAAAACTGAAGCCTGCATTCAAACAGGGAGGACAGGTTACAGCAGGTAATTCATCTCCAACTTCAGATGGGGCGGCGTTTGTAATGGTGATGAGTGAACAACTGGTGAAGGACTATAAATTAGAGCCTATTGCACGAATGGTCAGCTACTCTGCCGTTGGAGTAGACCCTAGAATTATGGGTATTGGTCCAGTAGAAGCGGTACCGAAAGCGTTAAAACAGGCGGGATTAAAGCAAGGGGATATTGACTTAATTGAGTTAAATGAAGCATTTGCTGCCCAGTCTCTTGGAGTAATAAAAGAGCTGGATTTAGATATAGATAAGCTGAATGTAAATGGAGGAGCCATCGCGCTGGGACATCCGCTTGGGTGTACAGGAGCAAAACTGTCTATTACGTTATTTAATGAGATGCGGAGGAGAAAAAGTAAATACGGCATGGTGACAGCCTGCGTAGGTGGCGGACAAGGAGTTGCAGGCATTTACGAATTCCTGAATTAAAGCCTCTCATTTTTTGTATAGACGAAAAAAGATCCCAATCCTCCTTGTGTAAGTTCAATTAGTAAGTGCAAAGATGTAGGATAAATATGTGGAGCTATTTCCCCATATTTAAAGGTCTAAACACTTTGCCATATGAGCCAAACATATTATCAACTCAAAGCCCATCAAAGACATCAACTTGAAGCCTACTTAAAATCGGGTAAGAGTAAAAGTTTCATTGCAGAAGCCCTTGCTGTGTCGGTTTCCACCATTTACAGAGCATGCAAGCGCAACAGTTCCCCTACAGGGATCTATCATGGATCTAAAGCACATTTGTCTTCCACAAAGCGTAAGCAACGTTATTGCAAGTCTCGGTCTTTTGACACCCACAAAAGAAAGCTCATCAAAGAATACCTTCTGCAAGAACAGTGGTCACCTAAGCAGCTTGTAGGGTATTGTAAGATCAAGCAGATTCCCATGGTTTCACATGAACGTATCTATCAATATATCAGGGACGATAAAGCTACTGGAGACCAGTATTACAAACATTTACGCCATCAACTCAAACATAGAAAAAGGTCTGTAGGTAAGCCTGTAACTAGTAAAAACAGGGTATCAATCGCTCAAAGACCTGAATGCATCAACAATAAAGAACGCTTTGGGGATTGGGAAGTGGATACCATTATAGGCAGACAGCAAAAGGGAGCCATGCTGACCATCGTGGAAAGAACTACAGGCATGCTCATTATAAAAAAGCTACCTAAGGGAAAGCAAGCCAAAGGACTAAGTAAGGAACTTATCAATAGGCTGATGCCCTATAAAAAACATATCCTTTCGATCACTTCTGATAATGGAACAGAATTTGCCGACCATCAAAACATAGCTAAAAACCTAGCTACTAAATTCTACTTTGCCCATCCGTATTGCTCCTGGCAAAGAGGACTCAATGAATACACTAACAAACTCATAAGACAGTATATACCCAAAAAAACAGCTTTTGATACACTAAATGACGAACAGATTACACAAATTCAGTACAAAATTAACCGACGACCAAGAGAAAAACTTAACTTTAAAACTCCTAAAGAAATCTCTTATCTAAATACCGCTTAGTTTTTGCACTTGATGGTTGAACCTACGTGATCCATGAATAACGCAACTATGAAAAACAGAACCAAAAGCATCAAGATACTTTTTACAGCTATTGCAATTGTTATTATAAATCCGTTCTTATTTGCTCAAAGTACTGAACAGTATGATTCGACTTACACTGATAATTCATACACTACCTCTAGTTCATTCAAAAATTTATACCAGTATAATACAGAAGATTTTCAAAATGGCAATGAATCATATTCATTCAACAATGAATCAAGAAAATGGATAGGGTCTTCAAAATCTGTCAGTACTTATTTTGAAGGAAACACATCATATTCAGCCACTTATTACAAATGGAACTCAGAAACTGAAAACTGGGGGGAGCATTATGAAAAGAGAGAATATGAAGTGAATGGGGGGGAAACTGCATCAGTAACGTATATTTGGGATTCTGATAGTCAAAATTGGATTCTATCTAGTTCTTCAAAAACAAAGTCATATATTGAATATAATGATTCTGATCAAACTACTTTATTAATTTCGTATACATGGGATGAAGAAAGCAATGACTGGGTTAATAACTATAAAAATGAATATGAATATGATGAGAAAGGAAATCAGACACTAATCAATTTTCATCAATGGGATATACCCTCAAACCATTGGCAACCATGGGTTAAATATATATCATCTTATGATTCACAAAATAATAAAACCTCATGGGACTATTATTCAGCGGATGAAAATAATCAACTTTCTAAAACATTCGAATATACGTATGAAAACTCGTATGATGAAAATAATAGTCTGATTGAAGTAATCGCAACCATTCAGTATATAACAATTGATTATTCTTCGACTACAAAAGAAATTTTATTATATGATGAAAATAATAATAAAACAGAAGCTGTCAAATATAATTGGAGTAATGAAAATAATATTTGGACAATAAATAGCAGGCAAACATTTTTCACCAAAGATGTAGCTCAAACTTTTAATAAAATATCTCCTTCAAATTTTGGAATAAATCAGGGGACTTTATTTGAAATACCAGTTTTAGAGAAACCAGTAGCAGCATCAAGGGTATGGAAATATAAAAAAGATGGAGAATCAACATTTTCAAGCTTCGCTCCATCACAAACTAACAAAACCCTTTCAACAACATTTAATGAATCAGGTGATTATGAAATTATTTGTGAATCTACAATTGAAGAGAATGTCTACACAAGTAATATAGTTAATTTGAAAATTGTTCGTATAGGCATAGCCCCAACTCAAACACAAAATATTGAAATTAACCAATTAGGAAACACTCTTTTAGTTTCAGAAAGTCCGAAGGCCGATAGTAGGTATTGGCATTATTCTAAAACTTCTGGTGGGCCATACACCAACTCCTACAAAAGCACAGAGAATCATACTCCTCAATTTTCTGAGCCTGGGACATATTACGTGGTATGTCAATCAAAATGGGACAATGCCTTAGTTGTGAGTAATGAAGTAATCATCAATGTATCGGGTTCAAAATTAAAGTCATCAAAAACACAGCTATTAAAAACAAATGAAATAGGTGAGAGCATTTCCATACTCGAATACCCAATATCAACAAATAGGGAATGGAAGTATAAAACTTCAGAAACAGGCATTTGGAAATCTTTTAGCCCTCAAATAACTACTGCTGATTACCCACCTAGTTTTTCAACTATCGGCGAATATTTCGTAGCTTGTTTTTCAACTTTTGAAACTGAAACCATAATGAGTGATATGGTGAAAATTTGGGTTGTAGAACATAATAAAATAGACCCTATTGCTGAACAAACAATAGACGTATTAATTAATGGGACAGAATTAAACGTAACTGAAATTCCAACAGCTGATTCAAGATCTTGGTATTATTCAAAAACAATAGAAGAGTATAAAACCAACACTTACACAAGTACAACTAATTACACTCCTAACTTTAATGAGCCAGGTGTTTATTATATCGTTTGTAAGTCAAAATATGATGGCTTAACATTAATAAGCAACCCTGTCAAAATTAACGTTGCTGGAAATAGTGTTAGTCCGTCTGATAATCAAAGCTATGTAATTGAAAATACAGGGAATACTTTAAAAGTTACTGAAAACAATGACGCTACATCAAGGGAATGGAAATATAAAACCACAGAAGGTGGAGGGTGGCAATCATTTTCACCTATTCAAGACACAACTTTTTTAACCCTTTCATTTTCTGAATTAGGCACATATTTCGTTGCTTGTTTTTCAAATATTAACTCTATCAACTATACAAGTAATGAAGTTGGAATAAGGGTAATTGATGTAAATTATATTACACCAGATGAACCCCAAAGCATAAACCTTAATGAAGATGCTGATATTTTAACAGTTTCTGAAAACAGTGTTGCAGATTCTCGTTATTGGTATTATTCAAATACACAAGGTGGAGATTATAAAAACACTTACAAAAGCACAACTACATATCAACCTAATTTTTCGGAATCAGGAACATATTATATTGTTTGCAAATCAAAATGGGATAACAGAATAGTAACAAGTAATGAAGTGATAATAATTGTTAACGGCTACGGAGGTGTTAATTTTCAAAATAGTATTTCACCTACTAATGATCAAACAATTGATATTAACACAAATGGCACTGATCTGATAGTTTTAGAATCACCAGATGCCGATTCAAGATATTGGTATTACTCAAAGGGAGAAGCAAACAATTTCAACAACAATACATACAAAACTGAACCAACATACACTCCAAAATTCTCATCTCTTGGAGTTTATTACGTAATTTGTAAATCTAAGCTTGATACATTATATTTTGAAAGTAACCCTGTTAAAATAACGGTACGTGGAAATAAAATTTCATCTACATCATCACAGAATTTGGTAGTTAGCCACAATGGCAAAGGTTTGTCAGTAACAGAATACCCCATAGCAAGTTCACGAGAATGGAAATACATGCTCACTTCAGAAGGTAGCTGGCAATCTTTTGATACTCCAGAAACCGAAACAATTTATACACCTAATTTTTCGGTAAGTGGAGAATATTATATTGCCTGTTTTTCAATAATTGACGGTAAGACTTATGAAACTGATGATGTAAGAATTCGAGCATCAGATAATAATATTAATCCAACGGTAACTCAAAATATTAACCCAAATTCTGATGGAAATATCCTAACAGTAAATGAAACCTATACTTCAACTAATAGAGAGTGGTATGCATCGACTGTTTCAGGTAAAGAGTATTTTAACTATTTAGGAGAAGGCAGTACATATATACCAAATATATCAGAAGCTGGGGTATATTATATCGTATGTAAATCTATCTGGTCAAATGGTTTTGTTTATAGTAATGAAGTTCAAGTAAATGTTGCTGGCAACAATATTCTACCTGCTAATGACCAATTAATAAACCCTAACGCAGACGGAACATCTTTAACTGTTTCAGAATATCCCACAGCCACATCAAGGGAGTGGAAATACAAAACATCAGAAGCGGGAACATGGACATCATTTGAAGTGGCAGAAACGACCGATAGCCATACACCCAATTTCTCAGCATCGGGAACGTATTACACAGCTTGTTTTTCAGTAATTGAAGGAAATTCTTATACAAGTAATGAAGTCTTGGTTACCGCTACAAGCAACAGCATTGCTCCAACCTCTGACCAATCTATTCCTGTTGATACAGACGGTACACAGCTATCGGTCACGGAGAGTATTGTAGCCGATTCAAGAGGTTGGTACTACTCAAGTGTTTCGGGAAGTGACTATGATAATTATTTAGGTGATAGCACAACTTACACACCTAACTTTCCGACTGTAGGCGAGTACTTTATTGTTTGCAAATCAACTTGGGGAACTACATCTTCAACGAGCAATGAAGCACGTGTAGCTGTAGCAGGGAATAATATTTCACCTGTTACCGACCAAGTAACAGCTGTAAACGCAGACGGAACATCTTTAACTGTTTCAGAATATCCCACAGCCACATCAAGGGAGTGGAAATACAAAACATCAGAAGGGGGAACATGGACATCATTTGAAGTGGCAGAAACGACCGATAGCCATACACCCAATTTCTCAGCATCGGGAACGTATTACACAGCTTGTTTTTCAGTAATTGAAGGAAATTCTTATACAAGTAATGAAGTCTTGGTTACCGCTGCAAGCAACAGCATTGCTCCAACCTCTGACCAATCTATTCCTGTTGATACAGACGGTACACAGCTATCGGTCACGGAGAGTATTGTAGCCGATTCAAGAGGTTGGTACTACTCAAGTGTTTCGGGAAATGACTATGATAATTATTTAGGTGATGGCACAACTTACACACCTAACTTTCCGACTGTAGGCGAGTACTTTATTGTTTGCAAATCAACTTGGGGAACTACATCTTCAACGAGCAATGAAGCACGTGTAGCTGTAGCAGGGAATAATATTTCACCTGTTACCGACCAAGTAACAGCTGTAAACGCAGACGGAACATCTTTAACTGTTTCAGAATATCCCACAGCCACATCAAGGGAGTGGAAATACAAAACATCAGAAGGGGGAACATGGACATCATTTGAAGTGGCAGAAACGACCGATAGCCATACACCCAATTTCTCAGCATCGGGAACGTATTACACAGCTTGTTTTTCAGTAATTGAAGGAAATTCTTATACAAGTAATGAAGTCTTGGTTACCGCTACAAGCAACAGCATTGCTCCAACCTCTGACCAATCTATTCCTGTTGATACAGACGGTACACAGCTATCGGTCACGGAGAGTATTGTAGCCGATTCAAGAGGTTGGTACTACTCAAGTGTTTCGGGAAGTGACTATGATAATTATTTAGGTGATAGCACAACTTACACACCTAACTTTCCGACTGTAGGCGAGTACTTTATTGTTTGCAAATCAACTTGGGGAACTACATCTTCAACGAGCAATGAAGCACGTGTAGCTGTAGCAGGGAATAATATTTCACCTGTTACCGACCAAGTAACAGCTGTAAACGCAGACGGAACATCTTTAACTGTTTCAGAATATCCCACAGCCACATCAAGGGAGTGGAAATACAAAACATCAGAAGGGGGAACATGGACATCATTTGAAGTGGCAGAAACGACCGATAGCCATACACCCAATTTCTCAGCATCGGGAACGTATTACACAGCTTGTTTTTCAGTAATTGAAGGAAATTCTTATACAAGTAATGAAGTCTTGGTTACCGCTGCAAGCAACAGCATTGCTCCAACCTCTGACCAATCTATTCCTGTTGATACAGACGGTACACAGCTATCGGTCACGGAGAGTATTGTAGCCGATTCAAGAGGTTGGTACTACTCAAGTGTTTCGGGAAATGACTATGATAATTATTTAGGTGATGGCACAACTTACACACCTAACTTTCCGACTGTAGGCGAGTACTTTATTGTTTGCAAATCAACTTGGGGAACTACATCTTCAACGAGCAATGAAGCACGTGTAGCTGTAGCAGGGAATAATAT
Source organism: Ekhidna sp. (assembly GCA_965261215.1). GTDB lineage: Bacteria > Bacteroidota > Bacteroidia > Cytophagales > Cyclobacteriaceae > Ekhidna. The sequence continues at coordinate 2,520,992 of CBDHDT010000193.1, read as the reverse complement.
TTCACCTGTTACCGACCAAGTAACAGCTGTAAACGCAGACGGAACATCTTTAACTGTTTCAGAATATCCCACAGCCACATCAAGGGAGTGGAAATACAAAACATCAGAAGCGGGAACATGGACATCATTTGAAGTGGCAGAAACGACCGATAGCCATACACCCAATTTCTCAGCATCGGGAACGTATTACACAGCTTGTTTTTCAGTAATTGAAGGAAATTCTTATACAAGTAATGAAGTCTTGGTTACCGCTGCAAGCAACAGCATTGCTCCAACCTCTGACCAATCTATTCCTGTTGATACAGACGGTACACAGCTATCGGTCACGGAGAGTATTGTAGCCGATTCAAGAGGTTGGTACTACTCAAGTGTTTCGGGAAGTGACTATGATAATTATTTAGGTGATGGCACAACTTACACACCTAACTTTCCGACTGTAGGCGAGTACTTTATTGTTTGCCAATCAACTTGGGGAACTACATCTTCAACGAGCAATGAAGTATTTATTTCTGCTACTATAATTACCTCTATAAAACAGGTTAAACATAATGAGATTCAAGTTTTCCCAAACCCATCGAACGGTAACTTCAATATTTTTACTTTGAATAAAGTAAAAGAGATTGCAATATATTCTATTGCTGGTAAATTGATATATTTTGATAATGAATTAAAACATGACGAAATAATGCTAACAATTACAAATAAAGGCATGCATACGTTAGTCATAAAAACCAAAAATGGAGGAATAATTACTGATAAAATTATAATCTATTAATTAATGCCATTAAGATAAGGGATTAAGCGTGTTTATACTTCATGGAATATTTGCTTAAAGGTTTGATTTTCCTTTGGTTAGCCTGATTTTTGCGAGCGTATTCTACAAACTCTTCCACCCGTTTTAAGTAGTCAACCCTAAAGAATCAAAATTAATTATGCTTATCTTCTTTCAGGGAGGTTTTTAGCATGATTATTGCTATATAAAATGACAAGGAATAGTTATAATATCAATCAAAACCTTGTCAAATGCAGTCAAAAAAGTCGAATAGCAATCAACTTGATTTTTTATCACCTACCTTAACTGAACAACTCAATTCTGGGCAAGAGCTTTATTTGTTGAGCCACCAGATAGAATGGTCATATTTTGAAGAAGAATTTGGTTCACTTTATTCAAATGTAGGTCGTCCGGCTCATTCTATTCGTTTGATGGTCTCCTTGTTGATATTAAAATCTATTTACAATTTATCAGATGAGGTATTGGTGGAACAACGGTGGGACATGAATCCATATTTTCAATATGTTGGAGGATTTGATTCTTTGCAGTGGGGGCAACCATGTGCGGCAACAGATTTGGTACATTTCAGCAAGAGGATTGGAGAAGAAGGGGTAGAGAAGCTATTGAAACATTCAATTGAGTTACACGGCAAGGATGCTAAGGACAAGCATGTAAGTGTAGATACTACTGTCCAGGAAAAGAGCATCACCTATCCCACAGATGCAAAACTTCATAAAATGATTGTTGACAGCTGTATTTCTATAGCCAAGAAAGAAGGGATTAAACTACGACGCAGTTACGTTAGGACAACCAAAAACCTTGTCAGAGACACCTACAATGGGACTCACCCTAAAAGAAGAAAGAAAGCAAATGCAGCGAAGCGAAAACTCAAAACCATTGCTGGTCGGTTAGTCAGAGAATTAGACAGGAAATTACCACATCAGCAAAAAGAAGTAACATGAGCACTGTTCAAACGAGTACTTACACAAGAGAAGTGCAGTAAGCATAAAATTTACAGTTTACATGAACCTGATGTGTATTGCATCGCAAAAGGGAAGGCACATAAAAAATATGAATATGGCTGTAAGGCATCAGTAGTATTGACACAAAACACGGGTATCATCGTAGGTGCGATGACTTTTGAAGAGAATATGTATGATGGACATACACTAGATGCTGTATTGAAGCAAACACAACTACTGACTGGTAACTACCCGAAAACCGCCACAGTAGATAGGGGGTACAAAGGGACTAACACAGTTGAAAACACCTCCATCATTCGACCATCCAACCCATTAAAAAGAGACAATACCTATGAAAAACAGAGAAAACGAAAGCACTGTAGACGTAGAGCAGCCATAGAGCCAATCATCGGACACTTGAAGCAAGATCATCGAGTAGCTAGCAATTACCTAAAAGGGAAAACAGGAGATAAAATAAACTTCATCATGGCCGCCTGTGGGTTTAACTACAAGAAGTTGATGAAAAAACTAAGAGTAAATGCTCTTTGGCTCTATACAAAATGGGTAGTAAAGCTGAGGCGTCTAGTTGAATTAACCTCTTTCCATCAAAGTAGAATACAATCTCCATTGAAAATGAGTTTTTAAGGAACGACTAAGTAAGGTTTGATCCAGCCATTCAGTTTTTCGGCTGAAAGAGCGATTTTCTTGAGTATTTCACGGAGATGATGTAGTGCGTAGGTACGATTGATAACAGGGGTTCTTTCTTTAGATTTTCTTTTAGCAGAAGGCTTTTTGGTCTTCTTGGGTTTGAGATCAAAACACAAGGCATTGCACAGGGATATGAGCATGGATTTAGCATAAAAATCCTGTTGGATAGCCCAGGCGGTTTTACCTGAGAAGTCGGCTACCTCCAACCTTGCCTTGATCAGTTTGTAAGCTTCTTCTATTCCCCATCGCTGCTTGTAGAGGTTAGTAATGGCCCGGTGGGTATATATTTGGGTATCAATAAGGGAAGTGCAGTACACCTGTACTTTGCCCTCACCGCCTACCTTCCGGATCAACCTGACTTTGAGGTCTTTGTTCAGGTGCGGGTATTTTTTCAACAAGTGATGTGACTTTTTGGGCAACCGAAGGCATACCTCTTGTTCTTTAAGCCCTGTTTTCACAAATTGATCGACACATTTCCACCAGTTATCCTTCATCCGAAAAACAAAGTGGCAGCTCTTGGCAGTTAGCAGGAACATCCATTCACAGGAAGCATAATAGCGATCGAAAAGGAGCAGGTCTCCTTTTTGGACAAAAGGCAGATGTTGGCGGAATAAAACCGACTCAGATGTGGTGTAACTCCCCATTTGTGCGTCTATGACCAGCCCATTGAACACATCGTAGAGATATGAAATACGACTCATCCAATGACCGGCATCCTTTTTAGGTCCAAAAAAATGTCTGCTGAACCAGGGCTTAAGTGAGGGGTGGTTGTCGGGCAATTGGAGTGTAGAGCCATCTACCCCCAGCACCCTGAAGCCTTTCCATCTTTTAATTTTGGCCGATGCGTAAAACAAGCGGACTATCGAAGAGGTTCAACCGCTTGAACACTTTGGGACAGAGATTGGCTCTGGCTTGTGTGCAAGCACTTTTGGTAACAGACTGCAACTCATGGAAGTCGAAGAAATCATCCAGACAAACTTGCAGGCTTTGATTAGTCTTCTGAAGAATGAAAAACACCAGTAAGTGAAAAGGAAGAGACCTCTCCCTTTTCAGGCGATTGCCAAAAAGTCTACTTCTGGCAATAAATTTTTCATTGGCTATGGTTAACTTGAGTTCATTTAAAATTTTTGTTTTGAAACCCTCAAAAGTTCCTACTTCTGGGGGTTGCTTTTATTGGTGATAATGTACTAAATATCAGTGAAATATAGCTTATCTTAATGGCATTACATAATATACTTGTTTTTCCTTGTCATAACTAACTAGTTTAGACCCTAAATGTAATAACGAAGAAAAATCATAAGCTGAAGAACAAGGAAGAAAAGGACGAACAGAATCAAAAAATGTACAGCTATGTCTATCGGTTTTTAAGTTCGCTTTTTCCTGATAGTGCATTTAACGCTGTTAATACGTTGAACTTGAGTGATCATCTTGAAGAGGCTCATGATAGGTTAAGTAGGTTGGATGATGAATATGTAATTGGTAAGAAAGGCAGGCTAGACGATATGTACTTAGTGTAAATGGTGTCATTTAAATAGGCACTTAGTCTATGGTCATTAATTTGAGAGGCACAGGCTGATGGGTAACGGCTCTAAGCAGTAAATTGTCGAATATAGCCCCGTCCATATACCTACGGTTAAACCTGTAGGAGTACTCATCGAGATAATCTTGCAAATGATCAACTGAAGGATGAATACCTCTCATCCATCCTGTAAACATAATAGTAATCCTGTGCATATCGTTGAAGTTTTCGCCTTTCTTCCCGCTCTTTCATCTTGTGTTAGGGTTGGATACTCCTTTTTGAAGGACTTGGAAATTGACCAGCCATCGGTTCGGATCTCGTCCTTTTTAGCTATGTGGCCTTGGAAAAAGGGGTTGAAGGTCTTTTTACTTGCTTTATTAACCACTCTGGCGTACATCCTGCTAACCTCTGTCCCCTTTTTCTCTATAGCAACAACTATTATCAGTTGCTTTTTATCATGCTCACGTCCCTTTATATCAATTTAATCCTAAAAAACGTCATTAAACGTATTTAAGTAATGATGATTACCAGTAATTGATTTGATGGTATGTCCGCTCATTTTATTTACTGTTTTATGTAGCCATTTTTTTTAACTTTCCATAGTTTCAAAACGTTTATTTTTATATCGGCTTTTAATGTATTGCCAAACTTGCTCGCAAGGATTCAGTTCCAGAGGATAGGGAGGAATATTTAGCAGAAAAATATTATCGGGTACTTCTATGTTTTTTGTTGAATGAAAACCAGCATTATCAATAATTACAAGCTTATATTCTTTGGGTTTATACTTGGAGAAGTCCCTTAACTATGATTCAAAGATTGTGGTATTTACTCCATTAATGTCCCAAACAAAATTATCTCCATTTATAGGGGAATAGCTTCCATACAGGATAAGTTGTTTGAAACTTGTGTTGGTAAGAAACTACTGGTTTAACTCCTTTTACCGTTAAGCATTTGCCTAAATGCGTCATTAATCCAAAGCTACTTTCATCCTGAACATATAAATTCACATCTTCAAACTTACCTTTGTTTAGATTTGATTTAATGTCGCAGGAAGTTTTTAAAAAAGTCTTTACGGCTTCCTCATCCTTTTTGTAATGAGATTTCCTTTGGCTTTTCAGCTTTGTTTTAAAGTATTTTATCATGTACGCGCTAAGCCAATGATATTTTACTTCAACTCCATAGTGAGATAACACCCATTGTTGGGCATCCCAATAGCCACGTAAAGAGTGCTTGGCATCTTTTAACTTCTCTGATAATCCTTGGTGAATCTCAGGGGTAATAATTTTAGACTTTTTACCTCTTGTGGAACTTAGCAAGATGCCTTCTATTCCTAATTTACGATACCTAGCTATCCAAAGAACAAACGTCTGTCTACAGATATCCAAATAAGCTACTAGCAATTGTTGTGTCTTGAATTTATTGGTCTTCAATAAAATTAGACATAAAATACGCTTCTCTGACTTGATATTGCGTTGTTTAGCTTGTAACTCCTTAAGCGTTTCAAGACTCTCTGATACTTTTATAGTTGATGTCATACCCATGAAGCAAATATATAAATAATAATCAGACTAGTATTATAATATAAGTAACTACTCAGGTGGTCTAAATTACTTGTTATCAGGTAGTTACAAACTAAAAAATGTTTATATAAAGTTGTATTCTTAATTACTTTTTAAGTAAAAGACTGATAATCAGCGAAATAGATAAATGTTAAGATTTTGTTAAGAAATAATCGAATTTTCTAACCAGTTTGTAATCAATGAGTTATACGTTATAGACCACCTGAGTAGTTACTAATATAATTTGTATAATTCCTTCCAAGGAGTATTGTTTGCCGCTTTTCATAGCCTGAGTGACTTTTTTCCGAAATAACCAGCAGGTTTTCTGTCGCAAGTTCAATTTACGGCTCAACTCGGTAGAAAAAATCCCTTTCTTACTTGGTACTCATGAAATAAATAATATAGAAGACCTTCAGTAGTGGAAATTTTAGTATAGCCACCTTGTGGAAGCGTACCGCTTGTTGGGGTAGCCTGATAGCCACATGAGGTACACTCTCTGGTCTGTTTGAGCTTTCCATTGCAATATTTTTGATGGCTGAATTGCTCACAAATAAAGCCGTCTGACCACTTTGTGGCTACTAAATATTCCATGCAACTTTGATCATCAGGGAATCTTTGTTGGAATTCAACTAAGCTAAGGCTTTGAACCTTTTTTCTCCATATTCAGTATCTATTTTAACCGTGTTATTATAGTCATAATGTACTGATAATAAATAACTTAACAAACAAATAGTGCCCCAAATAATCATATTTATTATACGCCTATTTCAATGGTGTTAAATGCAACATTTTAACTAGATGCTGTGCTGGAGTTAGGCAGAGTGCAACATTTTGACGAGGATATAGATAGAGTATTGGTGACAAAATCGAGAGTGTAATTTTACAGTCTCGATTTTATCTGTTATCTAGGACAGTCCCAAAAACTACATTTACCAATGCTTCGGTTTAGGGGAGGCTTACAGTCTCATTGGTATCAAATATACTTTTCTCCTTTATTTGCTCGAACGTCAGCAATAACATTCTTGAATACACTCGAATCCTCCTTCTTGCAGATAAGTAGCACATCATCAAAATCTGCAACCACATAGCCTTCTATTCCTTGGGTAACAATCAATTTGTTTTTCTCGCCCCGTATAAAATTATCCTTGCTGTCAAGCGTAATAACAGATCCTTCGACCACATTTTGATTTTCATCTTTATCTCTTATTTGATGTAAAGCATTCCAAGAGCCAAGATCTGACCAACCAAAATCTCCAGGTATCACGTACACATTATCAGCTTTCTCCATTACTGCATAGTCAATGGAAATATTTTTGCATTGACTATACGCCTCCTTAATAAACTTTTCCTCATTTCTTGAGAAGTAGTCTTGAAGTCCTGAGGCGAAAAGAGAGGCTATGTCTTCATCGTGTTTTTCAAAGGCATTGACAATTGAATCTATTGACCAAATAAAAATTCCAGAATTCCACAAAAAATCTCCGCTATCCAAAAAACTCTGTGCAAGGTCCTGCTGTGGTTTTTCTGTAAATGTTTTCACTTTTTTCACATCCACTTCTGGTTCACTCAAGTACTGAATATAGCCATAACCGATCTCTGGCTTATTTGGTCTTATCCCAATGGTCACCAAGTGATTATTAGCAGACGCATCACTGATTGCAGTATGAATTACCCGCTCAAATTCTTTTTCTTTAAAAATGGCATGATCCGATGGGGTTACAATCATCACGGCATTAGGGTCTTGCCTGAGAATCTTATACGAAGCATACGCAATACACGGAGCTGTATTTCTCTTCCCAGGTTCTAATAGAATGTGTTGATCTTGGAGAATCGGCAATTGATCATGTACAAAATTTTTATATTTTGCATTGGTGACTATCCAAATATTGTCTACCGATGTAAACTCCTTAAATCGATCAAAAGTCATCTGAAGCAAGGACCTGCCTGTTCCAATTACATCTAGAAATTGTTTAGGCTTTTCATCCCGACTGTAAGGCCAAAAACGAGTGCCACTTCCACCCGCCATAATGACAACATGTACATTATTGCTCATAAAATTTTATGAAATTCGCTTGAATAGCATATATTCGGCAAATATATCAAATTGTACAGGTGTTGAATTTAACATGACTACGGTCATTGTGGGATTTGGTTGAATAGTAGTTTTTGATTAACTTTCTGGCACATCATCCCAATTATGAAAGAAACTTTAGAGGTAGGTCTTAAAGGCGTTCTGAAGCGCGTATTCGGTTACGATGTTTTTCGCGGAATCCAAGAGGATATCATCAGTCATATACTGGGCGGAAACAATACATTTGTGGTCCTGCCCACGGGAGCAGGAAAGTCCTTGTGCTACCAGCTACCCGCAATTGTACAAGAGGGGACTTCCATTGTGATCTCTCCGCTTATCGCATTGATGAAAAACCAAGTAGATCAGATGAATGCCGTTGGCATTCATGCACGTTTTTTAAATTCTACTCTTTCAAGGTCTGAAAGCAACAAGGTAAAAAAAGACACCATAGCTGGTGTAGTAAAACTGCTGTATGTAGCCCCGGAATCTTTGACAAAAGAAGAGAATGTAGAATTTCTCAAAAAAGCTAAAATTTCTTTTGTCGCAGTTGATGAAGCTCACTGTATCTCAGAATGGGGTCATGATTTCAGACCTGAATACAGGAAAATTAAATCTATCATTTCCCAGTTTGGGGATGTCCCTCTGATTGCCCTGACTGCCACTGCTACACCCAAGGTTCAACTTGATATTCAAAAGAACCTATCGATGGGCAGGGCGAAACTGTTTAAATCTTCCTTTAACAGGACAAATCTGTACTATGAGGTGAGACCCAAGCAACAGGCAAAAAAACATCTAATCAGATTTTTGAAGGATCATAAAGGAGAATCTGGGATCATTTATTGTTTGAGCAGAAAAAAGGTTGAGGAGATAGCAGATTTTTTAAAAATCAATGGAATTATATCCGCTCCTTATCACGCAGGAATGGAGTCCAAAATGAGGATACAGAATCAGGATGATTTTCTGAATGAAGATGTAGATGTCATTGTTGCTACAATTGCTTTTGGAATGGGTATAGATAAACCCGATGTGCGATTTGTTATTCATTACGATGTTCCTAAATCTATCGAAGGATATTATCAGGAAACAGGACGATCAGGTAGGGACGGCATTGATAGTCATTGCTTGATGTTCTATTCCTATAATGACATTCTTAGGATGGAAAAATTCAATAAGGATAAGGCGGTAACTGAGCGCGAGAATGCAAAATTTTTGCTGGAAGAAATGGCTTCATACGCAGAATCCACAGTATGCAGAAGGAAACAATTGCTACATTATTTTGGTGAAGAATACCTAGTAGACAACTGCAATCAATGTGACAATTGTGTTCACCCCAAAGAACAATTTGAGGCTCAGGAAATGATTCTTATGGTAATCAGTGCGGTAAAACAGACCAGAGAGAGGTTTGATATTAACCATATTGTCTGCCTGCTTACAGGCAAAAGCATGCAACATATAGAAAGTTATGGGCATGACACGTTGGATGTCTTTGGAAAGGGGCTGGAACAGAGTAGTGACGAAAATTTCTGGAGGTCAATTATCCGACAAACTCTTTTGCATGGTTTTTTGAAGAAAGACATAGAGAATCCTATGATATATAAAGTTTCAGAAAATGGAGACAAATTTTTGGCGGATCCCCACCCTTATCCGCTATCAAAAGATCACGAATATGCTTCTGAAGGAGAAGCGGAGGAAGTAGAAAGGGCACCCGTAAATGTTTCGGCATTTGACAAAACACTCTTTGACATGCTTAAGACGCTTAGAAAAGAGGTTGCCCACGGAGAAAATATTCCTCCTTATGTCATCTTTAGTGACCCTTCAATGGAAGAGATGGCTACTCTGTATCCCACAACAATGGATGATCTGAAACAGGTAATAGGAGTTGGAGAAAGCAAGGCAAAAAAATTTGGGGAACCTTTCTTGCAGCTGATAGAAGAGTATGTAGAAGAAAACGATATTATTACTGTGTCGGACGTGCTGGTCAAATCTTCGGGTGTTAAATCAAAGAACAAGATTTATATCATCCAACACATCGATCAGATGATGGATTTAGAAGAAATAGCAGATGCTAGAGGAATGACCTACGAACAGGTTATTCATGAGATAGAAAATATATGCTATTCAGGCACTAAACTCAATATTGATTATTGCATCAATCAATTAATGGACGATGATCGGCAGGATGATGTCTACGATTATTTTTTGAATGCGGAAACGGATAGTATGATAGATGCAATGGATGACTTAGGAGGAGATTATTCAGAGGACGAAGTAAGGCTTATGCGAATAAAGTTTATGTCGGAGTATGCTCATTAATTAGTTTTTCCCCTTCATTTCAATTTAATCTCGTCAAATAACCTGCACGCCCAATGAATATTTTGATACTTGGATCTGGAGGAAGAGAACACACCTTGGCATGGAAGATAAAACAAAGTCCTACATGCGAGGAGGTATTTGTTGCTCCGGGGAATGGAGGGACATCCAAAGTTGCAACTAACCTAGATTTAAAGCTTGAGGATTTTTCTGCGGTATCTGAAGCAATTAAGGAACATGATATTCAGCTATTGGTCGTGGGACCTGAAGAACCCCTAGTAAATGGAATTGTTGACTTTCTCTTGGAGGAAGAAGGGTTAAAAAAACTCAAGATAGTGGGACCAAACAGTAAGGGAGCTATGCTGGAGGGGAGCAAGGAATTTGCAAAAGAATTTATGAAACGTCATGGTATCCCTACTGCTAAAGCCAAAATCATAAGTGCCGAAAATATCGAAGAAGGCGATGGGTTTCTTGAACGCATGAATCCTCCATTCGTATTGAAAGCAGACGGGCTGGCAGGAGGAAAAGGAGTCATTATTACTGAAAAACTATCCGATGCCAAACAAACACTTCGAGACTTGTTAATTGATAAAAAATTTGGTCCGGCAGGTGAGAAAGTGCTTATTGAGCAATTTCTAAAAGGCATTGAAGTATCATTCTTCGTATTAACTGACGGTAAGGATTACAGGCTTCTTCCAGAAGCCAAGGATTATAAAAGAATTAAGGAGAATGATGAAGGTCCTAATACTGGAGGTATGGGAGCTGTTTCACCAGTTGTTTTTGCAGACAGAGTCTTCAAGGAGAGAGTAAATAGAGAAATTATAAAACCTACCATTGAAGGACTCAACAAAGAAAAAATACCTTACTGTGGATTTCTCTTCTTTGGATTGATTAACGTTGGCGGAGATCCCCATGTCATAGAATACAATGCCAGAATGGGAGATCCAGAAACCCAAGTAGTACTGCCCCGGATCAAAACAGACTTTCTGGAATTGCTAATAGCAACGGCCGACAAGAAGCTTATTGATACAGAAATAGAATATGAAAGATTCACGTCAGCTACAGTTGTGTTTGTAAGCAGGGGTTATCCTGGGTGTTACGAAAAAGGATACGAAATCGAGATCGGGGATGTTCGAGCCGTATTACCCTTTCACGCTGGGACGACCATAAAGGAAGGTCAACTTAGAACCAATGGAGGAAGAGTTTTTGCACTAACAGGGTTGGGTAAAAATCTCGCAGAAGCACTCAGCAAATGCTATAGCTGTGGAGAAGCAGTAAATTGGGAAGGAAAAAGATTCAGAACAGATATCGGATTTGACTTAAAAAGCTTAGGACAGTAGGACAATGACTTGTAGCAATTGTGGGACACATGGATCAACAGGGTGCAGAAATAATGGGCATTGCAATTCAGGAGGATGTAACAAGCTGAATGTGTTTGACTGGCTTTCAAATCTGGACATGCCTTCCTCGCATAGATTTGACGTGGCAGAAGTCCGATTTAAAAATGGACGGAAAGGATTTTTTAGAAACGACAAAAAACTAGACTTTGTAACAGGGGATTCCATAGTAGTAGATGTCCCAAATGGGCATCATATTGGCTATGTTTCACTCCAAGGCGAGTTGGTACGGCTTCAAATGTCAAAAAAGGGAATTGAAAATAATGAAGAGGTGAGGGGAATTTATCGAAAGGCTACAGGAAGAGATATGGAAAGGTGGAAAGAAGCAAGAAATCGAGAGTCCCCTGTCTTATATCGTACAAAAGAAATCATTCAGGAGCGGAAAATGGAAATGAAGATAACGGATGTAGAGTTTCAGGCGGATGGGACTAAAGCAACATTCTACTATTCAGCCGATGGTCGTGTGGACTTCCGTGAACTGATAAAACTCATGGGTACTGAGTTCAAAATACGTGTAGAAATGAGGCAAATTAGTCTCCGTGAAGAAGCAGGAAGAATTGGAGGTATGGGTATATGTGGAAGAGAGTTGTGTTGCTCTACTTGGCTTACAGATTTCAAAGCGGTATCCTCCCACGCTGCCCGCTACCAGAATTTATCTCTTAACTCAGAAAAGCTTTCAGGACAATGTGGAAGGCTGAAATGCTGTTTAAATTATGAACTGGATACCTACATGGAAGCATTGGCTGACATTCCAGAGATCGAAACACATCTTCTCACAGCAAAAGGCACCGCTAGGTTGCAAAAGACGGACATTTTCCGAAAAATCATGTGGTTTGGGTACGATAATGACAATAACTGGCATCCCTTACATGTAGAAAGAGTGAAAGAGATACTGGAATTAAACAAACAGGGCAAAAAACCTTCCACATTACTGGAGCAGAAAACAGCCACAGGTAGCACAAATTCTTCCTCTATTAACAATGATTTGGAGATCATGGACAGGAAGTTCAGCAATAAGGATAATAAAAAGAGTAAAAAGCGAAAAAATAAAAATCAGCACAAAAGGTCTGTATCTGAAAAAAAATAGCCTATGCGACACACCGTCCTCTTACTAAGTTTTATCGTTTTCTCATGTGACTCCTCAAGAGTATATGAAGATTATGAAACCATTGAGGAAGGATTTTGGCATGTGGATTCGGTAAAGAAATTCACGTTTCATATTGCGGATCCTCAAAAAGAGTATAACCTCATAGCAACATTCAGAAATGCATCATCATATCCTTTTTACAATATTTATTTCCAGTATTCTTTAACAGATTCTCTCGATAGCATAATCATCCAAGAGCTTAAAGAAGTAGATATATTCGATCCCAAAACTGGACAGCCGTATGGCAGTGGCTTAGGAGATTTATTTGATCATTCTTTCCCGCTGATTAAAAATCATTCTTTTCCAGCGAAAGGCTCTTATAACCTGAAACTTCAGCAGTTTATGCGAATGGACACACTCCCATTTATTCTATCCATCGGCGGTAGAGTTGAGTTTGCAACAAAAAATTAACTGGTCGAAAATAAAAAACTTTTCATTTTTTTCCTAGCGGATTCTTCATCTACCCAAATTTCCCGACTATGAAACCTTTTATGAGGCCAGTTTTTCAGGACTAAATGAAAATGCTGAAACGCATAGATTTGCTTCGGGGAGAGGGCTTGATAATACCGCTCATCATCGGTGAGAATCAGACCTTTATATTCCTTGTTCTTCTTCACAGAAAGGTCAGCAAAAGGTAGTTCCTTCGCAATCTGAAAGTCTTCAAACTCATGAAAAGAAGCATCTTGAAGTTTGTTTCTCAAAAACCAATCTACATGATGCGATTCATAAACAGGAATGTGGGGCATCCATTTCCCCATGCTTACATTCCATGCATATTCTAAATATTTTTTGAGCAGTTTGGGACCTTCGTTCTTTGTGTCATCCGTTTGCATTTGTGAGGGGTGTATACTGGACACCACGTACACATTTTCCCTAGCTCGGGTAACTGCTACATTTAATCGGTTCTCTCCTCCTTCCACATTCAAACTTCCGAATTGCAACTTTACTTTCCCCTTTTTATCAGGAGAGTACCCAATACTGAAAATAACAAGGTCTCGTTCATCTCCCTGCACATTCTCTATGTTTTTCACGAACAAAGATTCTGGAATAAGCACTTTTGAGTTTTCTGCCTGCTCCTCCAGTAAATCTAATATCAGTCTTTGTTGCTTATAATTGAAAGTAACTACCCCAATGCTTGTTTTCTGATCGGCTTTGATTTGGCTTATGACTAAGTCAACCACTCTCTTGGCTTCAACTACATTGATTCCATCCTCCCATGTTCCATTTACTTCAATGTATTTAATAGCGGGTTCATTTTTATTTACATATTCATAATCAGGAAGTAATCTCAATTTACCCTTGTAGAAATGCTCATTCGAGAAATCTATAAGTTCAAGAGATTTACTTCTATAATGTCCAGCCAAACTTATTTCAGGTAAATAATGCCTAGTGAGATCTAGGAGAGAATCAATGGTCAACTCTGGGATTCTGTCATCATCTTCTTCCCATCTGACTCTGTACAGATCAGTTGGTTGAAGTTGTTGACTATCGCCTGCAACAAGCAATTGTTTCCCCCGATACATGGCGGGAATACCTCGTTCTGCAAAGCATTGTGATGCTTCATCAAAAATGACCAAATCAAAATGTTCCTGCATTGGAAAGATAGCTGAGGCACTCTCTGGAGAACACATCCAGCAGGGAAGTAACGTAAAAAGTTCTTCGGTAAACTCCCCAATGACTTTCCTGATAGGCCATACCCTTCTCTTTTTCGTTACCTGATGCTGTAGCTCACGATAGGTCACACGATTTTTCAACCTATTATATGATAAGTCGTCATACGTTTTTTCTCGTACTTTCAGAAGTAATATTTCTGCGCTCAAACTTCTCTTCGTTTCAACGGATTCCCGCAGTTCAGCCACTTGTCTGTCCAGTTTTCCAGATGAAACAGCTCTTAAATCTGGATATTTCCCTTCCAGATGATCAATCCAAGCCAAAGCCAAGCTATTCCTAAAAAGTTCTAGCCCTTCATCTAAGCTGGAAGGATCACTTTCTGTGATTTTATCAAGTACGCTGGTTTCTTCAACTGAAAGATCTTTTTTGAGCCTGTGGTATTCGCAAATAGCGTCAAAATCCTTTCTGAGGGTTTTTTCCAATCTTGCGGTGTCCTCTTTTTTTGAAATAATGATTTTTACTTGACGGAGGCTTATGTATCTGCTCCAAAGACCAACTTGTTTAGAGAACTCTTCGGATAGTTTTTGCAAGCTTTTTAATCCCCTTATATAGGATTTCTGATCTGCATTTGAAATCGAGATAAACTCATGAAGTGACCTGATATTTTCAGCGACATAGTACATATGCAATCCTAGTTTCTGCCAGTAAAACCAGTCCTGAATCTCTATTTTCCTGAAGCTTGTTGGAAAATTATGAAGCCATGGATTTTCTGTAATTGAAGAGGCAATGTGTTCATAATTCAAGCGGTTGTCCATTCTGTCCATAAGAGTAGCAAACCCCTTTCGGTTGCTTTTGAGTTGATTTGATACTAACACCCGTTTTAGAAATGTTTTCTCTTTAGAGAATTGCCATTTTACCCAGCTCCAAGGTCTACTGCGTGCTTTAATCCCGATTCGAAGCACCTCTTGGAAACGTCCTAATTTTGAAGATCTTATAGAAGATTCCATTCCATGTCCTTTAAAACAAGGCATAATGTTCCGCTCCACTTGGGTCAGCCAATTCAGTTCCTTAGTTGGCTTGTCATTAAAGAGCTGTTTATATATCTTGAAAACGACTTGTTCTTTTACGCCTTCCTGCAACTTCTCCAATTCCAAGGTTTTCCCTGAAAAGTATTCGATTGATTCGGAATCAATTTCTCTCCTAGCAAATTTCCTAGACTCATCGGCTAGTCGCTTGCTAAACGCAGGAACTTCCTTTATGATCTCTCCAAGTCGAATGAGGTCACTGGTTTTGAAGTCGGAAAAAGAGGGTCCTCTTGTCCAAAAGTGTGCCCTCTTTTCAAATTTATCGAAATAGATCAAATAGTTTTTGAATCGTCTGATCGTTTCTGGAAGCAGGTCAAAATGAAATGCCTTGTATTCCTGGTTTACGGGAAAGTTTGGTTTATCTAGATTAGACGTTAGATACAGCTCTTTCACCGATTTCCCACACTCTTTCTCATCAAATAATGCATCACGAAATTCTTCCAACTCTTCACACAATTGATCTATTCTTCGGCTGGCGTGCAAAAAATTTCTTTCTAGGAGAATAGAATCCAAACTATTATTTTTCTTCTCATACAGGCTTACAGATTCTATCTGTTGATCTATTTTTTCAAAAATAGACTTACGGTCATTTTTAAAGTCATGAACCAAAGCCACAAAATCATGTACTTCCTTTTCTTTTAATCGGTCATATACCACATCCAAAGCTGCTTTTTTTTGACAAACGAGCAGTACATTTTTACCTCGGGCGATAAAATCACAAACAAGATTGCATATAAGTTGGGATTTCCCGGTGCCTGGGGGTCCCTGAACCACAATGGAATTTCCTTTCTTTACTTCTTTAATTGCTTTTTCCTGATACCCGTCAAGTGGAAAGGGAGTAAAGGTGTCTTCCTCCTTCACCCTATTGAATAATCCCATCTGATTAATATCAGGTTGCACTCTCTTAACAAAGAATTCCTCTAATGACTTTGACTCTTCCTGTTCGATAAGTTTTAGATAATCAGGGACAAGGTATGATCCAGCTTGTGGGAATATGCCCAGAACTGCTTCTGGATACATCTTTAAGACTCCTGTCTTTTCGGTGGCTTCAAATTGAGGACGCCTATAGTCTCGGAAGAGCTTCAATTCATCTGAAAAATTTTCCTGATTGAAATGAATTTCAACTTTGCTGTTTTTTAATAGTTCGTAGAGTTGAGTACGAAAAACACGGTCATCCTTTTCGTAAGCATCAATTACCGTTTCAATCAGCTCTTCATCTAACTTAATATTGTTGTAATAAGAATACGCTAGGAGGAATGTTTTATTCAATGTGATGTTAACGTTCTCTCTCCTAGATAGAACCCATGAATGTGCCTGATTTTCTAGGGAAACAGGGAAAAAAAGCAAAGGACATCTTATAGGGGTATCATCAGAAAACTTCCCTTTGATAAATGGCCAGCCAACATATAGGTCTTTGGCACCCCGTTCTTCAAAAATGAATTTTTCAATTCTCTGAATTTTTTTTAGTCTTTTGCTTACTTCATTGGTGGATTTACTCCTACTGTCCACATCGCTACACAGGAGTATTTGTTTTTTCTGTCCCATCAGGTCTTTGATGATCTGAAAACTTGGATAACCTTCAGCAAAATCAAAGTCATGGAGATCAATAAATTGCTCCGAAATTAGCCGTAGCAGAAGCAGGGAACGATTATTTCCAGAAAGGTTACTTAGTCGCCTTAGGTAAGATTGCAGGATTTTCTCCATTTTATTCTAAATACGGTCTCAACTTCTGAATTAATGAATCATCTATTGCTTTGATTTCAGACAAATCATTTACATCATCTATATCTCCATTTTGTTTCCTGTAGTTAATGACGACCCACGCAAGATCATAAGAAATATAGGGGTGCTTGACCAGCACCTTAACTGAGTCAGAATTAATAGACAGGAGTTGAACTTTTGATTGAACAGAAAAATGATGTCGCATTTTTTCTACAATATCAGAGCTCAAGCCATAAACTTCATTCAATTGATCCATTTGACTAAAGCCTCCCAGCAAGTTTCGATATTTTATTATTCTTTCAGAATAGACTTTCCCAATACCTCTGACTCTCCTTAACGCCTCGGCCGAAACTGTATTAATATCCTCAAGAACAACTTTCTTTTTTCCTTCAATTCTTTTTTCCTTATACACGATCCTCTCCTTTTTGAAAGTTTCTTTTTGTGAAAAGGTCGGCTCATCAAAAGTATTAGGTTCTTGTCTCGCTTTTTTGGCGTAGGAAGTTTGTATTTTTGTAACCCATTTTTTTAGCTCTTCAGAATCATGCGAGGATATTTCATTGTTCCCCTTAAGCCAACTTATTGCGATTCCAGATAAACTCCATACAAAGATGATCAACAAAATAAGAACCAGCGTGCCTTTTGCTTCCGTCTTGGAAAAAGCTAGTCCTTGGGAAATGGTTTTGAGAATATATTTAATCACTATTTATAATGGTTCTAAATAGATAAAGGGACGTTTTCCAACAGCCAATATAGTAATACGGCTGTTACTTTTGCACTCAATGTTGATTCGTGATGGAAGATTTCAAAGCTGTAGGTATTTCTTATTGTAATGCTCCTCTTGAAGTTAGAGAAGCAATAGCGTTAGGCGGGGACGAAGGGAGGGCGTTTTTATTTCGACTTAAGGAGACTTTTAGTTTAAATGAAGCACTGGTTATTTCAACTTGCAATCGAACTGAGGTCTACTATTCCTTTCCTGAGAGCCTTGACTCTGAAATCATTTCGTTATTGACCGCTCATAAGGTAATAAGGCAGGACTTAATAGCGGAATATTTTAAGACTTACGACGACAAAGACTCAATTTTACATCTATTTGAAGTGTCTCTTGGCTTAGATTCTCGAGTGCTGGGAGACATCCAAATTTCCAACCAAGTAAAGCGTGCCTATCAAGAAAGTGCTGACTTGGAAATGGCTGGACCGTTTTTGCATAGGTTAATGCATACAATATTTTTTGCACATAAAAGAGTCGTACAAGAAACAAGACTCCAGGATGGTAATGCTTCGGTAGCTTCCGTTGCGGTTGAGTTAATAAAAGGATTTATTGAGAGTATCTCTTCGCCAAGGGTAGCCTTGATAGGCTTGGGTGAAATTGGTCAAAATGTACTGGAAAATCTAAAAGAATTAGAAGCGACCATTTGTCTTGTAAACAGAACAAAATCTAGGGCTGAGAAGCTTGCCTTTTCCTCCAATATTTCAGTAGCATCTTTTTCTGATCTTAAAACTGTAATTAAAGATAATGATGTCATTATTTCAGCGGTATCTTCTAATGATGAGATCATTACACCCGCACACCTGACCCATGATGATGTATATCATAAATTTCTAATTGATTTATCAGTTCCAAGAAGTATCTCGGCAGAGCTTGGAAGTGTGCCTGGAATTGCACTTTATAATGTTGATCAACTGTCGGAGAAAACTGAGAAGGCAAGAAAAATCAGAGAAAAGTCAATTCCTGACGTACGAAATATAGTTGAGGATGCAATAGCTGGATTCCATCAGTGGGAAGTAGAGATGGAAGTTTCCCCTACTATTCAAAGGCTCAAGAAAGCACTAGAACAGATTCGAAAAGAAGAACTGGCAAGACACTTTGGCAAAGTAACTGACGAAGAAATGGATTTTCTTGAGGTTGTTACAAAAAACATGATCCAGAAAGTAATCAAGTTGCCAGTGCTTCAGTTAAAGGCCGCATGTAAAAGAGGAGAATCTGAGAATCTAGTAGGAGTTCTCAATGATCTCTTTAATCTTGAATCTGATAAAGTAAAATAGTGGCGAATTCAACCTAACGCTTTCGATGTTTCTTACCCTAATGGTGCAAGTATTGATATAACGACCCCCCTGCTACTTTGTCTTTCAAAATCAGACGATAGATGGATTCGGTGCTAATACTGATGTTTTCCTCCATTTTCTTTCCGACCGCTAATTTGTTAGAGACTCCAGTATAGTTCAAGCTTTTGTTGAAAATAACGCCTTAACTCGTCATTGAGTTTGATGTGCTTGTGCTTTTGCTCATGTCCCGTTTGGGCAAAGTAGTGGGCTTGTTTGTAGCGACAGCCTTTGCCCCTTCATGAGGTAAGTGTGGTATCTTTCGTGTTCAATCAAATGGGTATATCTCTTCATGTTTTACTCCTTTTTCCCGTTCAGTTAAAAGAGTATGAGTGTACCCTTTGGCTGACTTAAGCAGTGTTGCACTTATTATGTGAATTCAAGTAAGACAACGATCGGGTTAACGAAAAATCAAGAGCATTAGGACGGCTAATTTGAGCTATACAAAAGTCTCGGATTGGATAAGCACTCGATTTTTCTATGGAATTCATACCTTGTCGGTCGGTTATCGTGTTTGGAATGTTAAAATTGGTGTTTTCAGAGCGATTTCTTTGTGCCTGCTTGCCCTATAGTTCGAATTGTGATGATCAAAGGAATTTAAGAAGTGCAAAATTTAATGACGATAAGGGAAGCCAGTATTTGGGCGACTGAATATTTAGGAAAGAATGTGACTACATCAAATATATCTTATTTAATCCAATATGGCAGGATACCGAAAAAAGGTGATAATGGAGACGTTACCGTGAATATAGTTGATTTGGAGGCGTATTATAAAGAACACCATGAAACAAAAGCAGACAGATGGAAACGACAACTAGGAAATGACTTAAACTGGGATTTGTCATTTTCTCAATATAAAGAATCGGAAACAACAAAACATGTCCATCGGCTACACCCCTATAAGGGCAAATTTATTCCTCAGCTGGTTGAATATTTTTTAGATTGCCATACTGATGACTTCAAGGAGAAAGCATTTTTCAAAAAAGGAGATATTATTTTAGACCCTTTTTGTGGCAGTGGCACGATGCTGGTGCAGGCAAGTGAATTACGGTTAAATGCTTTAGGTATTGATATTTCAGTGTTTAACGCCTTTATCAGCAATGTAAAAATTGGTCGTTATCAGGTTGATGATGTCAGGGAAACAACCCTGCGTATCACCAACAGGCTGAAAGACTTCCAAAAGGGAAAAAATAGTATCGATTTTGAAAAAAAATTATTGGATGAGCTGAAAACATTTAATAAAGAGTTTTTCCCATCGCCAGAATTCAAACATGAAGTTAGGCAAGCGCAAACTAACGAAAAACAATACGGCAGGCAAAAGGTTGATGAGTTTCTCGGTGTCTATAATCACCTTATTGATAAATATAAAATTGAATTAGAGCAAAATACAACCGGCTCATTTATTGATCACTGGTTTTTAGGGGTGGTTAGAGATGAGATAGACTTTGTTTTTAATGAGGTGAACCGCATCAAAAATCCAGCCACAAAAAAATTGCTGTGTTTGATATTAAGTCGCACAATTCGCTCATGTCGGGCGACCACACATGCTGATTTAGGGACGCTAAAAAAGCCGGTTAGCACAATTTATTACTGTAAAAAACACGGCAAAGTATGCAAGCCACTGTTCTCCATATTAGGTTGGTGGCAAAGATACGCACAAGACACAATGAAAAGAATAGAGCGGTTTAATGTGCTGAGGTCAGACACCTATCAAACATGTTTAATCGGAGATAGCTGGAAAATAAATGAGATTGGTATGCTAGAAGAAAAAGCACATCAATTATCGTGTTTGGTTAAAAATCAAAAAATAGCTGGAATTTTTTCAAGCCCGCCTTATGTTGGATTGATCGACTACCACGAGCAACATGCCTATGCTTATGATTTATTTGATTGAAGTAGGCATTTAATACATAAAAGATTAGTCTATTAAAATGGTTTCACTTTCTTTATTAAATGATTGATTTACAGTAACTTATCAGGACTATTAAAGGTAGAGTAAAAATCAGATTATGGAGAAAAAGTATGAAAGCCTAACTCTTTTTGAGTTTCAGAAGAAATTTCCTGATAACGACAGTTGTCAAAACTTCCTGACCGAAATGAAATGACCCAATGGATTTAAATGTGAAAGGTACCAAAACAACACGTATTGCGGAGGGAAATTATTCCATACCCGTCAATGCACAAAATAATAAGTACCAAGCTACTCCCACAAGTGGCACACTTTTCCACAAAGTAAAATTCCCAATGTTAAAATCTTTTTATATCCTATACTACATGAGTACAAATAAACAAGGGATTGCATCAACAGAGCTAAGCAGAAAACTGGGGCTACGGAGAAAAACCTGTTGGCTGTTTCAACAAAAGGTAATGAAGGTCATGGTTAGCCGTGGGAAATACCCGCTAATGGGTAAAGTAGCAGTCGATGAGACCGTTGTAGGGCAATAGGAAGAAGGCGTTGTAGGACGCCAAAATAATCGAAAAAAGCAGGTTGTACTGGCTATTGAGAAGAAAGGGAAAGGAGTGAGCAGGATGTATGCCAGAGTGATTGACAATGCTGGCTCCAAGCAATTGAAGCCCTTCTTCCATGATCATATATCAACTCAGGCTACCATCACAACCGATAAGTGGAGGGGCTACATCCCCCTGAAAGGAAAATACCCTTATTTAATTCAAATCGAGAGTGGAAAGAAAGGTAAGAATTTACCGGAATTGCACAGAATAATTATGATGTTCAAGGCATGGCTTAGAGGTATCCACCATTCAGTCGATAACCTTCAGGCATATATCGACCAATATTGCTATAGGTTCAACCGAAGTCAAATGAAAGGGGAAATATTCGATAACCTGCTAACTAAAATGGTTGATCATGGACCATGCCCTTACAATTTTATTCGTATTTATTAAATGCCTACTTCAATTATTTGATTTTGCAAGAAACGATGAGCTGGAAATAGGCCCGCTCTGCAAAGGGCAGGGCGTGCAAGCGCAAAAAACCTATGTGCAAGGCGTAGCCGATGTTTTAAGTAATTGCAAAGCGGATTTGCAAGCGGATTTTGATATATTCTTGGTCGCCAATGATAAGTATGGACGGTATCCACACATTGCTGAGCGGGCAAATATGAAAATTGTTAATCGCTATAACCGACCGGTTTTGAATCGTGTTGAGAAAGGTCGGTCGGCGTATTCTGAAACTATTTTTCATTTGCAAGAAAAACAGCAATGGCATTGTCTCAAGAGCAATTAGAAGCGATTAAGCAGACCATTAAAAGTCGTTTGCAAGATAAATTTAACGCTTACAACCCAGAGCCAGCGGTGATGCCTTTTCATACTCGATTACTCGGCAAAGACCGGCTGGCACTTTATTCTTTCATACATTCTCTGAATACTAATTTTGGTACAGCTATTTTTGAACCGGTTGCAATATCACTAGCCGCCAGCAGATTTAAGTCTGTGAGTTCGCAAGCGAAATCGGGTACACAAATAAGTGTTGATGCTCAAGCTGAAATCCAAAAAATAATGGATGACTTGACGACCGCAACTAAAACCCCTAATAAAACGGCGGAAATAGAAAGCATTAGACAAGTCTGTCAAACAGGAGAGATTAGAACGGTTAAACCAACCAGAGTGGGTGTCTATCTTGAAAGCAATGGCGGAGAGATATACCTCATTGATATAAAAACTGCCAAACCAAACAAAGGTGGGTTTAAGGAATATAAGCGGACACTTTTAGAATGGGTCGCAACTGCTTTATTTCAAAATCCAGCAGCAAAAATTCATACCCTGATTGCCATACCATACAATCCTTATGCACCAAAACCATATGGTCGTTGGACAATGGCTGGCATGCTTGATTTGAATAATGAATTAAAAGTCGCCGAAGAGTTTTGGGATTTTCTCGGTGGCAAAGGCGCGTATAATGACTTGTTAGATTGTTTCGAGTATGCGGGGATTGAGCTACGCGATGAAATTGATGCCTATTTTGGGCGTTTTAATAATCATAAATCACTTACCCAAATTACATGATAGGTAAACTAAACCATGTTGCCATTGTTGTTCCGAGTCTTGCCGTGGCTTAGTCATGCACTCAATGTGGTATCTTTCGTGTTCAATCAAATGGGTATATCTCTTCATGTTTTACTCCTTTTTCCCGTTCAGTTAAAAGAGTATGAGTGTACCCTTTGGCTGACTTAAGCAGTGTTGCACTTATTATGTGAATTCAAGGGTCAATTTTTAAGCAAAAAAAGTGTGTTAATTAAAACAGATGAAAAATGGGAGTAAAAAGACCTTTCCATCTTCAAAAGTGGATTGAAGAAAACAGGAATATTCTCAAGCCACCGGTTGGGAATAAAAACCTCTATGCTGATGCGGGAGACTACATCGTAATGATTGTAGTCGGTCCGAATGCAAGAAAAGATTACCATTACAATGAGACAGAAGAGCTTTTTTATCAGCTAGAAGGAGATATTGTACTAAAAATCCAAGAAGATGGGAAAGCTGTTGAAATTCTTATCAAAGAGGGGGAAATGTATTTACACCCTGCTAAAATCCCCCATTCACCATCCAGACCTGAAAATTCGGTAGGGTTAGTTATAGAAAGGAAAAGAGAGTCAGAACACCAAGATGGACTACTATGGTTTTGTGATAATTGCAACACAAAACTTCACGAGGTCTATTTTCATTTGGTCAATGTTGAAAAGGATTTTCAGCCAAGATTTAAAGAGTTTTATATTTCGGAAGAAAAAAGAACATGCAGTCATTGTGGAGCTATCATGGAAACAGATTCTCGCTTTATAGATTAGCCGTAAATAACATTGAAAGAAAAAGCTAAAGAATTAGACCAATCTGATCAATTGGCTCATTTCAAAGATCATTTCTGTTTTCCCCAAAAAGGGGAAAAGGATTGTATCTACTTATGTGGTAACTCACTCGGACTGCAACCTAAAAATGTAGACAAATATATTTACGAAGAAATCAACAACTGGAAGCAAAAGGGAGTAGAAGGGCATTTTACTGGACGTAAGCCTTGGATTAGTTACCATTTAAACTCAAAAAAATCACTCGCAGCGTTGGTTGGAGGGCAGGAAGATGAGGTTGTAGCAATGAATAACCTTACTACGAATCTTCACTTAGCGTTATGTTCTTTTTATCAGCCTAAAAATAAGCGGACAAAAATCCTTATTGAACGAGGTGCGTTTCCTTCAGACTTCTACTCTGTTTATTCGCAAATAGCTTTAAAAGGCTTGAATCCAAAAGAAACCCTTGTTGAGCTAGAACCAAAAGAGGGGTCCGACTACTTGTCTACAGCAGAAATCATTGATAAAATTGAGGAACTAGGAGGAGAACTGGCTCTTGTTATGTTTCCTGGAGTTCAATACTACACAGGACAATTTTTTGACATACAGAACATAACAAGATCTGCGCACAAAGTTGGAGCGTACGCTGGATTTGACCTTGCTCATACTGTTGGAAATATCCCGTTGAATCTGCATAATGATGAAGTCGATTTTGGAGTTTGGTGTTCTTATAAATATTTAAACTCGGGTCCTGGTGGGGTAGGGGGTCTCTTTATTCACTCAAAACATGGGGAAAACAGAGAAGTGCCAAGACTATCAGGTTGGTGGGGACATAAGGCAGAGGGTCGTTTCAAAATGGACAATCAAATCAATCCCATTCCTTCCGTAGACGGGTGGCAGTTGAGTAATACCAATATCATTTCTCATGCCGCTCATTTGGCTTCTCTTGAAATCTTTGACCAAACGAATATGTATTTACTTCGGGACAAAAGCATTAAGCTCTCGGGATTTGGAGAAGATTTGATCAATGCATCAAGTGTATTAAAAGAACATATAAAAATGATCACCCCATCGAATAAAAAAGAAAGAGGTTGCCAGTTATCTCTTTACCTGACCAAACTAGGAAAAAGTGTTTTTGAAAGAATTGTATCGAAAGGTGTGATACTGGATTGGAGAGAACCCAATGTGATTCGGGTGGCTCCCGTCCCACTATATAATTCTTTCCAGAATGTTTATGATTTTGTACAAATCCTAGAAGTGGCAATCCAAGATGAACGATAAGATCATTGTAGTTGGCGCAGGACTTGTTGGATCACTTCTTGCAGTTTTTCTAAGGAAAAATAATTTTCAAGTGTCTGTTTTTGAGAAAAAAAGCGATCCAAGAGGAGCAGAAATAGTCGAAGGTAGATCTATCAATCTGGCATTGAGTCATCGTGGGATCACGCCTCTTAAACTTGCTGGTGTGTTTGGCAGGATACGACCTTCTCTTATCCCAATGAAAGGGAGAATGATGCACGATGACAAAGGTATCTTAACTTTCCAGCCTTATGGAAGAGAAGGAGAACATATTAATTCTGTATCCAGAGCTAAGCTAAACGAAACGCTGATTCAATCTGCTGAAGACGAGGGAGTGAACTTTTACTTTGATCATAAATGTGAGGACATAGATTTCGAAGAAAATTCAATTCATTTTTCAAATGGGAGTACCAAAAAGGCAGATTTAATTATTGGATCAGACGGTGTCTTTTCCTCAGTAAGAAGAAAATTCCAGTCAATAGACAGGTTTAGTTATTCACAACAATTTATTGAACATGGCTATAAAGAATTGACTATTCAACCGATTCACAATGATTTTGGATTGGATCCCAATTACCTTCATATCTGGCCAAGGGGAAATTTCATGTTGATCGCCTTGCCCAACCATGACAAGACATTTACTTGCACATTATTTTTTCCATTCGAAGGAGATATATCTTTCCAATCATTGAATTCCGAGGTAGAAATAACCGATTTCTTCCATCAACATTTTAAAGATGCGTCAGACCTAATTCCTGATATTGGCAATCAGTATCTAAAGAATCCGACTTCTTCTCTGGTTACAGTTGCTTGTGAGCCATGGTATACGCATAGGACTATGCTAATGGGAGACGCTGCTCATGCCGTCGTTCCGTTTTATGGACAGGGCATGAATTCCGGATTTGAAGATGTACGTATTTTCATAGAACTTGCCAAAGAGATGGAATTTCAGTGGGATAAAATTCTTCCTGAATTTTCAAAAAGCAGAAAGAAAGATGCAGATGCGCTTTCAAAACTGGCTTTATACAACTTTATCGAGATGAGAGATCATGTAGGAAATTCTGATTTTCTTAAAAGAAAAAAACTCGAAGTACAACTTCAGGAAGAATATCCCAGTGACTGGATTCCTCTCTACAGTATGGTTACTTTTTCCGATATCCCATATTCGGAAGCTTTGGAAACAGGGAAAATACAAACGCGAATACTGGAAGAGTTTCTCCCGCTAGCAGAAGATAAATTTACACATCAAGAAATAGTAGATCGGTTTAATATTCTAAAGCAAGCCACACAGATAACTTGTCAATAGTTCGTTACTCTTCATGCGCTACACCATCAGCTACGTTTGCAAAAACGTGTATGGTCTCCTGAACAAACTCCTTGTCGTCAAGGTATTCCTCCAGAAAATTTCTAAGCATATTTTTAAAAAAATCTTTGAAGTAGGCATTTAATAAATACGACTTGTGAGGGTAGCTGGGTATTTACATTTTGTGCATTGACGGGTATGGAATAATTTCCCTCTGCAATACGTGTTGTTTTGGCACTTTTCACATTTAAATCCATCTGACCATTTCATTTCGGCTAGGAGTCTGTCGAACTTAAAGAAATAGATGTTAAAAAGCAGTAAAAAACCACTTTTAAGCCTTCCAGAGTTCAGTATTCAGAGGCGAAAAGCAAGTATTCCTGAATATGAAATTCTCAGAGGGTTAAATTGATAAGTCCGACAGGCTCCTAGGAAGTTTTGACAACTGTCGTTATCAGGAAATTTCTTCTGAAACTCAAAAAGGGTTAGGCTTTCATACTTTTTCTTCATAATCTGATTTTTACTCTACCTTTAATAATTCTACTAAGTTACTGTAAATCAATTGTTTAATCAAGAAAATGAAAATCTTTTTATTGAAGTAGGCATTTAATAAATACGAATGCACTTGTACGGGCATGGTTGATGGTCCACCATTTTAGTTAGCAGGTTATCGAATATTTCCCCTTTCATCTGGCTTCGGTTGAACCGATAGCAATATTGGTCGATATATGCTTGAAGGTTATCGACTGAATGGTGGATACCTCTAAGCCATGCCTTGAACATCATAATTGTTCTGTGCAATTCTTATCTTTCTTCCCATTCTCGATTTGGATTAAATAAGGGTATTTTTCTTTCAGGGGGATGTAGCCCCTCCACCTATCGGTTGTGATGATAGCCTGAGTTGATATATGATTCTGGAAGAAGGGCTTCAATTGCTTGGAGCCAGCATTGTCAATCACTCTGGCATACATCCTGCTCACTCCTTTCCCTTTCTTCTCAATAGCCAGTTACAACTTGCTTTTTGCACTTGATTATTGAACCTACGCTAGTTAAAATCAGCGTATCTATTTGTTCTTTAACGCCCGGCTCTCTAGCTTTGTACGTATAATTGAGTTGAAAACTTTTTTTACAAGATTTACAACGCCCAATGCTGGGTTCCATTGTCACTATGACCATTCTTTTGAAGATATGAACAATTCCTAAAACAAAGAGGAGTAACCGTACCAACTTTGGATTTAGACATGCATTTGAAAGAAAAAACTATATCTACCAATGCTTCGGTTTAGGGGAGGCTTACTGTAAGCTTCTTTTCCTAGGACGACAACAAATATTTTCTGATTCTATGAAAGAGAATCAGAATAACCCTAGTGCTGAAAAAAGGTAAAATGGAACTGTTTGAGTCTGGGATACAACGGAATCTGCCCAGTGTTTTGCTACAAGTCCAAACCCTTTATATAAAGCACTTAGCAAGTGACTGTACTGGTTTATGTAAGTGCGGTTTTCAGCTTTTCAATAGTACTTTTACTGTTTCCAATAAAAATTTGATCCCCAATGATGAAAACAGGTCTTTTTAAAAAAGTGTACTCATCATAAATAAACTGACGATAATCACTTTCTGAGAAGTTTTTTTCTCCTAAACCCATTGATCTAAATTTCATAGCCTTTCTAGAAAACAACGATTCATAGGAGCCACTTAAACTCTTCATCTCTTCGATTTGGTCCAACGTCATTGATTCTGTCTTGATGTCTTGTCTTTGAAAATCAGCTATAAGATGTCCTAATTCATCCATGATTCTTTTGCAAGTAGTGCAGGTAGCGAGATAGTAAAGCTTTTTCATTGTGTAATTAGATGCCCAAAGTTGTTAAGAGTTGTTAGCGTCAATCCACCTGTCAATTTTTGCTTCCAAGACTTTAAGCGGAATGCACCCAGATTCTAATACCTTGTTATGAAATTGACGGATATTAAATTGATCCCCAAAAGCGTTTTCTGCTTTATCTCTTAGCTCCATGATCTTTAACTGACCTATTTTATAAGATAGTGCTTGCCCTGGTCCAGCCATGTATCGTTCTATTTCAGAAATAATGCCTGCTTCAGATTCAGCTTCATTTTCCAGAGAATATTGAATGGCTTCTTCTCGAGTCCATCCCTTAGAATGAATGCCAACATCTACTACTAGGCGAATTGCCCGATGCATCTCAGCACTCAACATTCCGAAGTATTGATAAGGATCTTCATAGAGTCCTAATTCTCTGCCAAGAGATTCACTGTAAAGTGCCCACCCCTCTCCATAGCTACTATACCAAAGGGTTCTTCTGAAGGAAGGAAGTGCTTCATCCTCCTGTGCAAGTGAAATTTGATAATGATGCCCAGGGATGGCTTCATGTAAGAATAAGTCCTCATCTGAAAACATATTGTATTTATTTACCTCTGGAATGGGTACGTAGAAAATGCCAGGTCGTGTTCCATCCAGAGAGCCAGGGTTGTATTCTGCACTCGCAGATGCTTCTCTAAATGCTTCCGTTCTTCTTACTTCAAATGCAGTTTTAGGTTTTAAATCAAATAGCTTTTCTAGGGTTGGGCTTTATCTTCTCATGGATGGCATTGAAATTATCAATCACCTCTTTTGGATCTTTAAAAGGCATTAAATCCTGTCTTGTCCTAACATGATCAAAGAATTCATTAAGCCCTCCTTCAAATCTAACTTCCTGCATCACTTTTTCCATCTCACCTCTGATTCTCGCAACTTCAGATTTTCCCAACTCAAATATCTCATCTGCAGTCATATCTGTAGTTGTATATAATTGGATGCGCGATTGATACCATTCGTCTCCACTTTTTAAATCGCCGATTCCTGACGAAGCCCTGCCTCTTGGTAAGTATTCATTTTGAAAGAAATCATGAAGCCTATTGACTGCAGGGAGAATTTTCTCTGATACCATTTCTGAGTATTGCTCCTGAATAGCTTGCCTGTCTTCTTCCGAAACTGACTCGGGGATATTGTTAGCAGGAGTGTAGAAATGGTGTGTTTGTGCAGGTCCATCTTTCCAAGTAGCCAGCTGTGGAATCACTTTTTCCGAAAGAGATTTAGGTAATATTATTTCTTGGTCTATTCCCTTTCGCATGTTCACAATAGCAGAGTCGCACCAGTGTACGAAAATATCTAGTCGAGCCAACCAGTTATCATAGTCTTGCCTAGTGTTAAATGGCTGTGCACTTGCACCAGAAGCTAGTTGCCCAATCATCAATTGTGATGTCCAAAACTGATCTATCGGCAGCAGGTTAGCAGGATACTTTAATTCAGAAAGATTGATTTCACATTCCCACTTAAGAACATCGTAGCTTATTTGCTCTTCCGCTAATAAACTAGGTCTGTCGAACTCATCCAACTGTGCCAAATAACTTTCAAAATACTGTTGTAATTCCCTGATAAAGCTTTGGGTAATCTCATTTCGAAGCAGATGGTTATATCTGTTATCTCCCTGGAATGTGGCATTTATGGGAAATAGCTTTAACCCATCTTGGTAGTAGTCTTCAAGCATTTTAGAAAATGCTACATTGGCTTCCGTCTCCTTTTTTTGTGTTGGCTGACTACAATATGAAAGAGTTAGTAAAATGAGAGTCCCTGTGGCTAGATTTTTCATGACATATTTAGTGTTTTGAAAGGTCAAAAAAAGTGATTTGAAAGGGTTGATTTCATAGTGTATTGAACATTTAAAATTCAACTATCTCCCTCATTCTATCGGCGATCTTCTCCACACTTGGCACTACTGACTCCATCAATTCAATATTGTGAGGGAGAGGAATATCTGGTATCGCCAATCGTTCCACTGGAGCATCTAAATAATTGAATCCTTCGGACACCAATATTGCTGCAATTTCAGCTCCAAATCCTGCAGTCAGGGCATCTTCATGGACAATCAGACATCTATTTGTTTTCTTGATAGAATTCAGCACTGCCTCTTTATCCCAAGGCATAATAGTCCTTAAATCAAGAATCTCTGCTGAAACTCTGGACTGTTGAGTTGCAATTTCACATCGTTCGCACATTGCTCCCCAAGTTACGATGGTAATATCGGTACCTGCTCTTAATAAATTAGCTTTACCAAAAGGTACTATGAATTCATCACCAGGGTATGACCGACGTGCATATCGATTATCGTTAAGGTTTCTATGTTCGAAGAACATGGTTGGATTATCACTTCTCATGGCAAACCTAATCAATCCAACAGCATCTTGAGCATTTGCAGGAAATGCTACCTGCCAGCCTATGGCGTGGGCAAACATTACCTCATTTGTTACCGAATGCCATGGGTCACCCACTTTGGCAAATCCTCCAGGCATTCGAACTACAATAGGCGACGCAAACCTGTTAGCAGTTCTCCACCTAGTTGTACCACAATTATTTAGCTGTTCCATTGCAGGATCAGCATACTTTCTGAATTGAATTTCTGCTACGGGCATCAGTCCAGCATAAGCCATACCAACAGCTCTGCCAATGATCCCTTCTTCAGAAAGGCTGGTATCGAATACGCGATCCTGACCATACTTGGATTGGAGACCCATGGTCACAGCGTGTACCCCTCCTTTCCTCCCTACATCTTCGCCAAATACTACCAATTTTGGATTGGTTGACAACTCATAGTCAAGGGCTCTATTAATTGCTTCTCCAATATTGATTCTTTTTTTGTATGAGTCAGCTTCCTCATTGCTTTTTGGAAAGCTGTGTTTTGCTGTCCTTAGCCCACCAATGCTCTGTACTTCATCTTCTGAATAAACAAATTTTTGAGTAGTACCAGTATCTGGTGCAGGTCTGCTCAATGCTACTTTTGCGGCTTTATCTACCTTGGCTTTGGCTTCTTGTTCCATTAGTTCCCAAGATTTTTCTTCCACTCCATTTTCAAGAAGATATTTTTTCATGGCAGTTAATGGATCATTTTTGACTTCTGTTTTCACAAGTTTTTCAGGCTTATATGTTTGATTATCCTGATAGGAGTGCCCATTGAGTCTTGGCACTTCTAATCTTACCATTGCGGGTCCTTTGCCTGATCGCACATGATCTGTTCCCGCTTTTAAAAGTTGGTATGCTTCTTCGGGATCTGTGCCACGTCCTTGCCAAATTTCTAAATTTTTGAAAGATGCTAAATTATCAGCAATGTTAGCCCCCGGCGTTTGGTATTCACTTGTTACGGAGATGCCATAACCATTGTCTTCCACGTAAAAAAGTACAGGTAACTTTTGTGTGGTGGCAATTGTCAGGGCAGACCAGAAGCCATTTGTTGCAACGGACCCATCTCCACCTAAGATAGCTACTATTGAACCGTTGTATTTTTTGTTTTTTAATGTATTGATATAGTATGTTATGCTTTGAGCCCAACCAATTGCAGGCGTGTATTGAGAACCTACATCTCCAGCCGTAGGTAATACTACACACCCTCTTTTTGAGTCAGGCATATTGCAAACTACACCAATATCACGCCCATCGCTATACCCTCCTGACCTAGTCAATGGAGCAGAAAGAGCATCTTCCACAGATACACCCAATCCTATCATCAAAGGTCTGGAACGATAGTAGGCACTTGCAGAATCTTTAGGTTTATCCAATAAGTGAGCTATTATTAACTGCCCTAGCTCATGACCCCGTGCGGAAAATTGGTATAGTACTTTTTTCTCAGGAACCAAGATCTTTTCTTCGAGGTCGTCCATGGCTCGTGAAATGAGCATTTTTCGTGCAATCCCTCTCCAATTGACATCAGCTTTTACTTCTTTTTTTGACGTTACGGCTGTTTTTGACATGCTTAGTTTTTGGATTGCTAAGATACAAAGGCTACGTATTAAGATCATTGCAATAGAAGATTGTTTAGCCATTAATCTTACTAAGAAATGAAAATAAGCTTCCTTGACCCACACCAAGCCAACAAATGGACTGAATAGAAATCTAGGTTTTATGAGAGAGAAATCGGATTAATAGGGAGAGTCATGAATCATCGGCTGGCGGTATAGAAGTATCTGGCAGCACATTTAATCTCTGCCATGTAACGTAGGTTCAACAATCAAGTGCAAAAACTAAGCGGTATTTAGCTAAAAGATTTCTTTAGGAGTTTTAAAGTTAAGTTTTGCTCTTGGTCGTCGGTTAATTTTGTGTTGAATTTGGGTAATCTGTTTGTCATTTAGTGTATCAAAAGCTATTTTTCTGGGTATATAGTCAGCCCTTAAAAACCGACCTAACAAGTAAAAATCTGTTTCAAGCTGCCGTTCAGCGAACGTGAATCAACCTTGAATCAAATGGATCAAGGGCTTTTTACCAAAAAACGAACAAAAACGCGCTTTTTTAAGCCATAAATAACAGACGTGACAAAAAACCAGCCACTTTCTCAAATTCCAGGCACAAGCAGCCATGAGTACATTGATTTCATCGCCAACTTGTCCTTTAAGCCTGTTTCTGGATAACCTAAAATCGGATTTCAAATGCCCAATAATGGGTTCTATGGCAGCCCGTCGCCTACACAGTTTGCGTTTTTTATCTCTTTGATAACGATTGTCTTTTTTCAGGGCTTTGCTCGGCAAGATAATGGCCGTATCGCCCACTTGTTTAACCCCACAATAGCCTCTGTCGCAGACCGCTTGCTTGATGGGTTTTGTTCTGTTGCTATTGGCTTGTTTTATCGCATCAGGTAGGGTTTTGGCATCATGCTGGTTTTTCTTATGACTGACAACGCCGACAATGATGTTGCTGTCTTTGGCCGAGACGATGGATACTTTGTTGCCGTATTCATAGCGTTTGTGGTCTTTGTCTTTGCCTTTGCCCATCGCATAAGCATGGGGTTCGTGCAGGGAATAAATTTTGTTTTTGTCTTTGGGTTGTTGTGCCAACACCCGCTGATAAAACAATAAATCTGGTTGGTAGGTGTCAAGCAGTCCGTGTTGGGGTGGTTTTCTTTGTAGTTCTCGGATTAGAATATGGGCAATGGTTCGCAATCGTTTCAATGCCTTTTTAGCGGATGCGCGCTTTTTAACATGGCGGAAGTGGCGAATGCGTAAGCGACAGTTTTTAACTTCTTTTACAAAGGTTCTGCGTTGTTTGATGCCATGTTTTTTCGCCAATTTGTTGAGGCGGTTGATAATTTTGATGGCTAGTTTAGAATCAGTCGGATAGGTGATGTTTTTTTCCTGTACGGTGGTGTCAATCAAAACAGTGTTTTCATTGGCTTTTTTGCCGTGCAACATCACACTCATCTTAAAAATGAGTTCAAAACCTGCGACACCGATTCTGTTTCTAAAATGCACCAGTTCGGTTGCATTGCAAGGCATGGCTGGGGTGTAGGTTGGATAACCGCAGAAGTATTGATAATACGGATTACGCTTGAACTGTAAGACCACATTCTCATCGGACAGGTCTTCCAGTTGTTTGAGTATCAGCAACCCGACCATTAAGCGTATTGGTTTTGAGGGTCTGCCGTTATCGTGGCAATAGTGTTTGCTAAATGCATCCTCGAAGACCTTCCAGTCGATGACATTGGCTAATTTAATTAAAGGGTCTCGCTGGTCTAATTGAGAGAACAGCTCGGTGTGAAACAGATTTTGTTGCCCTATGTTTGGGGTAGATGGAGTCAGCATAATTTTTTTAACCTAGACGACCAGAAAACAACGGTTATTCTAACATAAAGCGGTTGATTTGGTTAATGGTTTTGTTTGTTTTATTGATATAAATCAAACTGTTTAGATGTTTTTAAGGGCTGACTAAGTACCTGATTTATAACAATATCTTTCGATATACATTCCGATCACATTGTCGTGAGTTTAGTCATTTTTAGAAAAACAAATGATCTTTCTGTTGAGTCTTTTTATATGAGTTCTAAACTTGAGGTTCTTGCGCTCGACTTTCCAAGTTTGGTCTTTTCCTACAGCGTGCGACTGCTCCTCCAAAGCACCTGCGAATACTCCCAAATGTACGCTCTACTTTATAGCTGGTTCGACCGATTATACCAATTTGATTATAAAATATTACATAACTAAATTGAATTATCTTTTGTTTGAATGAGGCAAAAAATATAAGCATAGCCATCGCTACGGTGCTAGTTTTTAACCACTTTCCTTGTCATAAGACCGTGTGTTGTTTGTATCTTGAGCAGGTAAATTCCTTTAGCTAAAAACGGAAATGCCACAGCGTTATCTCCCTTGGTTAAAGTCCCTTTAGTAAGAAATTCCCCTGAGATTCCGAACAAGCGGTACACCCCATCGTCAGCAACGGTAATTGTTACTCGATCTCCATCTTTTAGTGGATTAGGAGAGACGGAAACGTCTATGTTCTTCACGTTAGCAGTTCCTGTGGCAACCTCATCAGCTTGCACGGTAACTGTAAACGCTTGTTCAGCAGTTTGACTCGCTATATCGGTGGCAGTGACGGTGATGGTTGCTGTTCCTACGGCTACTGGAGTTACGGTAACTACACTATCCATCACTGTAACCGTTGCGATGGCGGTATTACTAGATACTACAGAAAATGTCAACCTGTCGTTTGGGTCGCTAAAGTTAGTCGCCACATTTACAGTTTGAGGACTCCCATTTTCCACGAGGTCAGTAATGTTGTCCATCGTGCCTGTGGCTGTTGGGGCAGGGTTGGTAACGGAGACTGAGAACGTTTGTTTAGCCGTTTGATCCGCTATGTCGGTGGCAGTGACGGTGATGCTTGCTGTGCCTACGGCTACGGGTGTTACGGTAACTACGCTATCCATCACTGCAACGGTTGCGATGGCGGTATTATCGGACGTTGCAGTAAAGGTCAACGTGTCTAAGTCGCTAAAGTTACTAGCCACATTAACAGCTTGAGTGTTACCATTTGCCACGAGGTCAGTCATGTTGTCCATCGTGCCTACGGTCGTTGGGGCAGGGTTGGTAACGGAGACTGAGAACGTCTGTTCAGCAGTTTGACTCGCTCTATCGGTGGCAGTGACGGTGATGGTTGCTGTACCTACGGCTAATGGCGTAACCGTAACTTCACTATCATTAGCAACCCCAACGGTTGCGATGTCAGTATCATTAGAGATTGCGGAAAAGGTCAAATCGTCGGTGTCGCTAAATTTATCTGCTACATCTACAGTTTGAGGACTGCCATTTGCCACGAGGTTAGTAATATCGGCAATCGTACCTACGGCTGTTGGGACGGCGACGTTAATAGTAACTCCATCGGGAAGCGTTATTGCGTTTCGTGATACATCGGCAAACAGGCTTGCGGGAAGCGAAGCGGGCAGTGGGTTTTCCGATAAATCAAGGGTTGTTAAACTAGTTAAGCCCGCGAAAACCCCAGTAGGCAAGGTGGATAGTTGGTTGTTATCCAACCTGAGCGTCTCTAAGGCGGATAGCCCAGAGAAAATATCAACGGGTAGGGTTGTAACCTCATTGTTGGATAAACTGAGAGACGTTAGCCCTGTTAATCCAGCGAAATCACCACTCTTTAGGTTGCTACCTATTAGAGAGCTACCCCCAACAAAAGATAATTGGGTAACTCCCGCCAACTCTGCTGTAGTAATGTCTGCACAATTGGTTTTGCCACTCACTTCGGAGATGATAAGATTCTTAACTACGGCGGTGCGTGAACAAAGGTCTGTTTCGGCTGGGATAACGCTGACCATAAAGGTTTGTTCAGCGGATTGCCCTGCTGTATCGGTGGCAGTTACAGTGATTGTTGTAGTTCCTGCGGCTAATGGCGTAACCGTAATTTCACTATCGTTAGCAAGTCCAACGGTTGCGATGTTAATATCATTAGACCTTGCGGAAAAGGTCAAAGCGTCTGTGTCGCTGAATTTATCTGCCACATCAACAGTTTGAGGACTGCCATTTGCTACGAGGTCAGTAATATTATCAATCGTGCCTACGGTTGTTGGCACTGCGGCGTTAATCGTGGTTCCTGTGGGCAGGGTTATTGCGTTTCGTGGGACATCTGAAAACAGGCTTGCGGGAAGCGAAGTAGGCAGTGGGTTGTTTGATAAACGAAGGTCTGTTAAGGCAGTTAAGCCCGAGAAAATACCAGTAGGCAAGGTGGATAATTGATTATTATCTAAATATAATTCCTTTAAAACTGATAGCCCAGAGAAAATATCAGCGGGTAGAGTCGTTAATTGGTGAGAACCTAAGCCGATTTTTGTTAGCCCAGTTAAGCCAGCAAAATCGCCACTCTTTAAGTCATCTCTTACGTTTCCCCCGAAACTAGTAAAATAGGAAAAACTGAACCCCGTAATTCCTGCCAAATCTGTCGGAGTAATGTCTTCGCAACGGGTTCGGCCAATCACGGCTAGGACTATTTCATCTCTAACTCCTTGGCTACGTGAACAAAGGTCTGTTGGG
Source organism: Ekhidna sp. (assembly GCA_965261215.1). Taxonomy (GTDB): domain Bacteria; phylum Bacteroidota; class Bacteroidia; order Cytophagales; family Cyclobacteriaceae; genus Ekhidna. The sequence goes on along the minus strand of CBDHDT010000193.1, from coordinate 2,484,301 downwards.
TTAGCATCTTGAGCATTTGCTGGCAGAGAAAAAGCTAGACTTATAAGAAAAAGTAGGGTGTTTTTGTAATTATAAAGACTGGTTGGAACCTGCCATAATGTCGGGGGGGGGGGGGGGGGGGGGGGTAGGATTATTATATGACCTTTTGTCAGTCAAATATGTTGTTTTAGGTGGGTGTGTAATGGCTTTCATTGATCTTTTAAGGTTAAGTAATGGTGCAAAGGTATCAAATTATTTCCAACTACCATCAAATGGATCACATATAACTTGTTTGAAGTAGGCATTTAATAAATAAAAGATTAGTCTATTAAAACAGTTTCATTTTCTTGATTAAACGATTGATTCACAGTAATTTAGTAGGACTATTACAGTTAGAGTAGAAATCTAATTATGGAGAAAAAGTATGAAAGCCTAACCCTTTTTGAGTTTCAGAAGAATTTTCCTGATAACGACAGTTGTCAAAACTTCCTAGCCGAAATGAAATGGCCAGATGGATTTAAATGTGAAAGGTGCCGAAACAACAAGTATTGCAGAGGGAACTTATTCCATACCCGTCAATGCACAAAATGTAGGTACCAAGCTACCCCCACAAGTGGCACTCTTTTCCACAAAGTAAAATTCCCAATGTTAAAAGCTTTTTATATCCTATACTATATGAGTACAAATACACAAGGGATTGCATCAACAGAACTAAGCAGAAAACTGGGGCTACGGCAAAAAACCTGTTGACTGTTTCAACAAAAGGTAATGAAGGCAATGGGTAGCAGTGGGAAATACCCGCTAATGGGTAAAGTAGAAGCCGATGAGACCGTTGTAGGGCAACAGGAAGAAGGCGTTGTAGGACGACAAAATAATCAAAAAAAGCAGGTTGTACTCGCTATTGAGAAGAAAGGTAAGAATTTCCCAGAATTACACAGAATAATTATGATGTTCAAGGCATGGCTTAGAGGTATCCACCATTCAGTCGATAACCTGCAAGCATATATCGACCAATATTGCTATCGGTTCAACCGAAGCCAGATGAAAGGGGAAATATTCGATAACCTGCTAACTAAAATGGTGGACCATCATCCATGCCCGTACAAGTGCATTCGTATTTATTAAATGCCTACTTCAAATCTTTTATCTAAATACCGCTTAGTTTTTGCTCTTGATTGTTGAACCTACGTGAGAGCTAGCTGATGAACTCTACAAGAGAACATAGTTGCTGTGTTAATTAAATAGAAGAACTTAGCCGGTATTCACTAGTTCACCGAATTGTCCACTCTCTTATTGAGGCTAAAAAGCAATGAAATTCTAAGTGTATTGGCTAATGGATTATTTTGTCTACGAGGAATTAAATAGGAGAAGTCAAATCCAAAAATTTGGTACCTGAATCCTGCGCCAGCAGTAAAATATTTTCTGTCGCCTTTGTTTTTATGTTCTGAGAAATATCCAACACGTGTTGCAAAAATATCCAGATACCAATACTCAACTCCTGCAGAATAAGTTAACTCTTCCAATTCCTCAGAAAAGCCCCTTGGGGCATCTCCAAAAGAGCCAAATGTTCCTGACAGCGTAGATCTTCTTGGGTCTTTTCCCCGTTCTATAACAGGATCACCATTTGCACGTACCACTATTTGTCCATTATCATCGGTCCTAAAAATGGGAGGAGTGGGGACAAGTAATTTATTAAGATCAAAGGCAAACGTAATTGTATTGTAAGGGTCAAGGTTGGTCTTAAAAGCAGAACCGAGTCTAATGTTTCCAGGAATGAAGTTTTCGTTGCTCTCAGAGCTATACGTGATCTTTTTCCCGATATTAGAGAGGTGAGCTCCAAAAGAGAGTTCTGCATCTTTTCCCGAAAGAAGGATAGGCTTGGTATAATACCAACCTAAATCAACGGCCACACTTGTTCCAGCCTTGGCATCAGGTGCCCCCGTAATATTTCCTGTCAGGTTTGACCATATGAATCGAAACGTCACACCTAGCCCCATATTTTCTGATAGTTTTCTCGAGTATGTACCATCCAATGCTAACTCACTGGGATTTTCTATCCCAGTGGAATTTGCAAATTCATCAAAAAGTGCGATCTCCCCAAGATCAAAATAGCGCATTGATGCACCAAATGTCTGGGTCTGATCAATTTTTTTATAGAAGGTCAGGTAGTTTAAGGACATATCATCTACAATATTCCCTAACCATGGTGAATATGAAAAGGCAAACCCCATATCTGTGTTGGTAAATGCAAGCTTGGCATTGTTCCAGTGTACACTATTCGCATCTGCACTTGTGGCAACACCCACATCGCCCATTGCCGAAGCGCGACTATCTGGAGCAAAACCAAGAAATGGAACTGCTACGGTGATAGGATTTCTCAAACTATCTTGACCAGTAATAAAGGGTGATTGACCAAAAGACTGAATTGCAAATAGCGTTAGAGGAATTATACTGGATTTTGTCAGGAAATGATTCATTCGAATTTTTTAAAAAAGATGCCAAAGTTACTATTTATAGTACAAAAAGATGAGATAATACCCAATTGATCACAAAATATTACATATAAATCGTTTCTTTTTTGCTCGCAATTCGTGAAAAAATAGTACCGTAGCTATGGCTTTGCTTATATTTTTTGCCTAATTCAAACAAAAAATGATTCAATTTATTTATGTAATATTTTATAATCAAATTGGTATAATACTTTTTCAAAAGTATTCTTTTCAAATTTTTAATTAACGATAACGAGTTTATTAGAGATTTCTTTTACGGCTCCATCACGTCTGCTTTTAACAATCAGGCGATAAAAATAGATGCCGCGATTCAACAGCTGACCGGAATTGGTTCTTGCTTGCCATTGTAATTCAACTAACCTGTCACTATTTTCAAACTCAAAGTTGGTTTTACTCATCACTTCTCCATGTGTATTATATACTAGCAATAACATTTCCAGATCTTCTTCCTCATGATCATGTTCAAATGAAAAAGTTGCCTCTCCAGAGACAGGATTTGGGTACACTTTAGGATTAAAAACAGATATGAAAGACTCATCTGACACCAAGAAATGTATCTCTCGTTTGGTAAGATTGTTGTAGGTATCATATACATTTAGAATCGCTACATAGCTTCCAGGTTCTAGGTCCTGCATAGGATACATCACCGTTCCGCGTTGATAAGTGTCCAGATTTGCAGAATAGAAATCATTTAAAATGGTTCTCTCTCCATTTAGATGAAGAGTGATCCCTTGAGACAATCCATTCCTAGCAAGAGATATTCCATTCTCATCTTCGATATTGGCAATTAATAGGGAGGAACTCCCCACTGTTGTGCCAGTTACAAAAGTTTCATCATTCAGGTATAACTGCACATCGGGGGGTTCGGTATCAACAGCAGGTTCTTTTAATGTTCCTCCCAAAATAAATTGAGAAGAAGCTCCACTGGCATCAATGTTTCTTTCTTCATCCCACGCATATAAACTTATCTTCCCATTTTTAAATTGGTAAGAAATATTTTTAGGCACAACGAATGTGAATGAAAAAATTCCATTGGTCACACTGGATTCTCCTTGAAAAAGGGCATTATTTCTCAATGTGTAAACAAAAGGAGTGCTTTCCTGACCCTTTGTCTTTACGTGACCCTTTGTCTTTAAGCTCTGCTCTATATCAAAAACTGAAACCGCCATCCTGCCATTAAAACCAGAGCTAACTGCACCGTTGGATTGGACAGATCCAGTAAAAGTTACTTCTTCTAAAGCACTGAGTGTGTCCAGATCAACGAGTAATTCGTTGATCTGGATATCAAGTTTAGGGTATGCTGGCATCAGCATAGGATCTCCGAGTAACGTGAAATTCCTATTGACCGGTCCGTGTAACCCTTCGTTTTTCGTGGCACGAATAATATCTCCCAATCGCTGAAATTCCCCATTTTTCTTCTTAAAAATATTCTTATGGAACGCCAGATTTAATTCAAAGTTCGTACTTGCAAACACTGGCCTGCTCGTTGTAAGAAGGGCAATGGCTCCTCCATTATCATTTAAGAGAAGTTCCTCTGCTCCTGAGACCAGCCCTGGATCATCATGTCTCCCAAATTCACATGTTGCAGTAACAAAAATGGGCATTTTGTCAATGTTCGTGAACCTTCTAATTAAAGATTTGGTTAAGACCTCTTCTTCTGTCCAAAGGCTTTCATTTCCGTGTCCGATAAAATCGATTGCAAAAGCCCCGTTCTTCACTTTGGATTTGAGTGCTTTTGTCGCACTTGGAGAGAACTCAGCTGACGCTCCAGCCTCTTGATCAAAGGCATCTAACAGCAATTTATCTATGTTGTACTGAGCATGAGTAGTATCAATTAGCTTTGAGAGCTTTTCCGCATGACATGCATGAATATTAGCATCTCCATCATCAGCTAGGTAGGCTATTTCATTTCTCCATTTTCCGAGCGTGCGTGGACTTGTCGAGTAATAAATGATTTTATCAACTAATGTTTCAGCTTCAATTTTCGTCTTAGCGGGAAGTCTTCCGATTCCAATTTCTAATGTGTGATCACCATTGACAGATTCCATCCAATCTCCCTCGCCATCCTCTAAGAAGCCGTAAAAATCATCAGAAGAATAGCTAAAAATGGGATGAAAACTCTCTCTGGATTCATAGGTCGGAACAAAATTGGTATTCTGGCTCCGCCTGTATTTGTAATCAAATGAGGAATCGCCAAAAAGAAGTAAATATTTGAGAGTACCTCCAGTGTTATAAACATGTCTTACATAGTCTCTAATTGCCGTAACATCCTGCCTCCCCGAAGAAAATTCATTATATATCTGCACAGGGCTTACCACTTCCACTCTCAGACCACCATGCTGTGAATGAAATAATGCCAATCTCTCTGCTTCATCATAAAAATCAGGGTGCGAAACAATGATACCATCCAGTTGTGTATCGCTTCTTATGTTTTGATTTGACACTTGTTCAAACAAGAAAGGAGCAGGAAAATCAGATCCTGAAAAAGCAACAAATTCTTCTACCTGAGAAGATTGGCTTTGGAAGTTGATTGAGTTCCCTGATGTATCATACAGTTGTTCTGAAACATTTGTGGGGTCAGTCACATCCCAAATTGTTATGCCACTTGCATTTTCAATCCGAAACTTAATTAACGATCCAACATGCTCCATTGTTCTGAAGTCCATTTCGGCATTTTGAAATCTTAAACTTCTTTTAAACAACAAGAGATAATAATTCAAAAAGCCTCTTCCTGTTGCAGAGTTAGCCTCGTAGGCTAGCTGTAAATCTAAATCAGCAGTCTGATCAATAGAGAAAGTATCTATCGCTTGGTTTGCTTTGATGGAATACGTTGTTCCAGATCCACTCGGTATACTATCAATAGTCAGGACTCCAATTTCATTTCCATTTGACGTGACAGAAAATATATTATCTGAAGATGACTGCCCTATTCCATTTAGTATGAGTTGGAGGTCAGAGGTCAAATTTTCAACTGCATGGTTGAACGTCTGTATTTCTCCAGAAGAATAGAGTTCTCCATACCATCCTCTGCCTGAATTCAATATGTTATTAATATCTTCCTCCCGAACGATAAAATCGCTGTACGATGTGATTTCAACTCCTGTTCCTTCTAGGTTAGCTTTATCCGAAATTCTTTTCCCAGTATCTCCACTTACATTTATAAAGTAGTAGGCTGTATCCGAGTAGATATTTTTTTCATACCTTAATCCCGTCTCTGTCCAAGTATTTTCATCAGGTCCCACTGCATAAAAAAGGATGTGGTCCTGAGCGTCAAAAGAACCGTCATTTTCTCCTTGAACTAGGATTGCATTTTCTACTAGATCACTCGGTCTGCTCACACTATTTGCCTGAGGCAAAATGCCCTTCACTGCATTCCCATATATTTTGACAGAGCTAGGATCAACAGCATCAACATTTATTCCCATATCCAAGAAATCTGATCTATCCAATTTAAAGATTCCTGATTCTGTCACACCTACTTTATACCATTTTCCAGTAGATAACACGGATGATTGTGCAAATCCGATGTATGTAAAAAGAATTGTAAATATGTAGACCAACTTTCTCACGATATATGCAACGCTTTTACCCCAACAAAAATTATCCAAATCTCAGCCTTTATTTGATACCAAATTCGAAAAAATGGACCCCACTAGATACATGGGGACAAGAAATGGCAAAAATCTCCATTTGAAGACAATAATTAAGGCAACAGATGCCATAATTAAGCTCCATTTGGCTTCATTCCCGACCCATCCAAAAGTTTTGAATTTGAGCACTATTAGCCTCAACTTGGAAACCAATAAGAAACTTGACATCACACATATTCCCAAAAGTGTGAATTCGCTCAATTCGAAGTTAAGAAAAATCATGGATGTAAGCATCAACGCATTCGCTGGAGTGGGTAGCCCTTCGAAGTTATCTGGTTGAGAATCATCTAGGTTGAACTTTGCTAATCTAAGTGCCGAAAACACGGCTATCAGGATAGCTACCCAAGAAAATTCAGAGAACTCTCCTATCCATCTCATCATAAAGAAGGCAGGCAAGAGACCAAAAGAGACCAAATCTGCCAGCGAATCCAATTCCTTACCAAAATCTGATTTCACCTCCAATAATCGTGCGACAAATCCATCAAAAAAATCAAAGACAGATGCTATCACCACAAAATAGAATGCATAGTCACTTCCAATTGTCAAAACATAAAAAATCCCAGCTGAACCAATCACCAAATTCAAGCTTGTAAGGATGTTTGGAATATGTTTTTTCATCTGTATTATTTGCTCTTACGTTCGGCGGGAAAGATCAGAACATAATTTATGCTCATGCCTTCACAAAAGGATTAAATCTCTTTTCATGCCCAATGCTGGTCTCTGATCCATGACCTGAATATACAATAACTTTCTCTGGTAATGTGTAAACTTTACTCTGAATATTTTTTAAGAGATCATCATGATTTCCTCCCGGGAGGTCTGTTCTCCCAATACTTTCTCTAAAAAGCACATCACCTCCAATCACTTTTTTCTCATTTTTTTCATAAAACATCAAATGACCAGGGGAGTGACCAGAGACTTCTAGTACCTCAAAGTTTACTTCGTCCAGACTTAGGGTATGCATATCTTTCAATAAGTCGTCTACATCAGAATGTTTGTATCCTGTAATTCCCCACTGTGGAGCGTATGCAGGGACTGCATTAAAAATTTCTACTTCATTTTCAGGAATCATTAATGGGGCTTCATACTTTGTTTTTAATGCTTCGTTCCCTAAAACATGATCAATGTGACAGTGTGTATTGATGATCGCCTTTATCTTCAGCCGTTCAGAATCAATATACTCGGATAGTTCCTCGATTTCGTATTCCTCATAGCAACCTGGGTCAAAAATGAAAGCATTTCCTTCCTGAGATGAAACAACATATGTGTTCTCATAGAACGGATTGAAAACAAAGGATTTGATATGCATGTGATTTAGTTTTGAAGTGCCTTTTAGTCGGTAAAGTTAAAGTAGATCAAAGAAAGGTTGACTGTACCATTGTTAGTCAGGGTATCAGCTGGCTTTCGGTTGGCTTGTGAGTCCTTGAGTAGAGCGTACAAATATCCTAGTGTTCAATTATGAAACCCATGATACCGCTTCGCTCAAAGCAACTGTACTTTACAGTCCCATCACAGAGCGTAATATGGTGAAAACTTGGCTCGCAGACGAGGTATTTTCTGGATTAGAAAACTGCTATTCTGATCTGGGCAACTTTTTCAACAAAAAAATTTATCCACAGTTTTAATTTATCGGTCATTTCAAACTGTAGAGTATAGAAATGATTGAGAAGGCAAAATTGAAACTAAATATTTGATACCTTGGCATTCAGGATGAGTTTGTCGGAATTATTATTAAAAAGTCAGGGTATGTCAATTGAAAATCACTTATCTTCAAATTTCAGGACTACCTGCTAAGTAAGAGAGTGTACCTGTCAGAAATAGTTGATTATCAGCAGATGAAACTTACGAGTGAGCGCGTTTTTTACAAAAAAATTGAAGCTAAAAAGATGATCTTTTGTGAAGGTCCAAACGTTAATAACCCATATTGGAAGGATATTCCCTTCAAGCCTGCCAGAGGCGATTTGATAGATATGGGAGTATCAAAAGCAATCATATCATTAATGGCGGAAATTTCATGATACCAAAAGATGGATATTATACGGAGGGATCGACGTATGATCACGGTAACTTATCTTTCCATCCACAAAAAGAATGGATCATAAGTTTAAGGCGACACTTGGGCAAAGGGTTTGGCTCGAAGGGCGTGTTTGTAATGCCTTATTCTGCCATCCAGTTTGCAGATTTTTTAGAAGGTGAATCAAAGATTGAAGAAAAAGAAAATGTGCAGAGGGTTTGTTGAGACAATCACATTACTTCTTATTTGTATTTGTAATGTCGCTTTTAGTCAACATTACACAACTCCGTTTGGTCAGAATCGAATCCAGTACAAAGAATTTAACTGGTCTTTTTATAGCACCAATAATTTTGATATCTACTATTATCTGGGAGGCAAAGAGTACGCCTTGGAAGCGATAGATTTTTTGGAAGAGGAATTTGTAACCCTTACCGACCAGCTAGGTTATGCCCCGTACCACAAGACTAAAATTTTAATTTACAATTCAATCCACGATTTACAGCAAAGTAACATTGGGATAGACGGAGCGGTATATACTATAGGGGGAAGAACCGATTTTGTCAAACTCCAAGTAGAAGTAGCCTACCCAGGGAAAGCGTATCAATTCAAGCAAGACCTTCTCTTTAAACTAACCAGCACGCTCATACAGGATATGATGTATGGTGGTAGCCTTTCTGAGAGATTTCAGAACAGTTACTTGCTTACACTTCCTGAATGGTTCATTGCTGGAGTTTCTAGGTACCTAGCATATGGATGGACGAGGGAAATGGATGATTATCTCCGAAACTACATAGTCAGAAAAAAAATCAGAGAAATAAAGCGAATAGACAATGAAGTAGCAGCTATAGTTGGTCAAAGTATATGGAACTACATCGCAGTAAAATATGGTGAAAGTAACATCTCTAACATCCTTAACCTGACCCGTATTATTAAAAAGGAGGAAAACAGCATTGCAAATACACTTGGCATTTCCTTCAAGAATTTTCTGAATGGCTGGCAGAATTTCTACCTGCTTCAGTCCGAAGAGGTAGCTAACGGCTATCAGTCCCCATCTGAAGAAGATGTCCTTGAAAAAATTAGTCGACATAAGGAATTGATCACGTCATCTGTAAAATTTAACAATGACGCTGACATGGTGGCTTACGCAACCCTGAAAAATGGTAAATATCAGGTTTTCGTGAGGGAAGTTGAAACCAGACACGAAAGAAAAATCACCAAAGGGGGTTATAGAATTAACGGTCAGGATGTAGATACAACGTTGCCCTTGTTGGACTGGCAGGATAACTTCACACTTGGGGTAGTCCTCTTCAAAAGAGGATTTCTCTACCTAAATACATACAATTTGGAAACAGGAGAAAAGTCACAAAAGCCATTAAACAGATTTCGTCAGATTGAAAGTTTTTCATTTAATGATAACGGAAGGCTTGCAGTTATATCTGGCGATATCGACGGACAAAACGATTTATTCCTCATCAGCATGAGAAGAAATGCGTTAAGAAGAATTACAAGAGATGTGTATGATGACCTATACCCTGTGTTTATTCCAGGCACAGCGGCAATCGTATTTAGTTCTAACAGGACAAATGACTCCGTTTCCGTGAGCAATGTTCCTATTGAGACATTAGACAGAAATTTCAACCTCTTTGTCTACGATCTGGATACGACTACCAGCAACTTCTATCGTCTTACCAACACTTACAGTGAGGACACAAAACCCTATGCAAAGAGTGAGCAGGAAATTTATTACTTAAGTGATCAGCGTGGTATTTCGAACTTATTCAAGTACAACGTACGGGACTCTACATTTATCCAGATCACCTCCTTTGACAGGAGTATCGAAAATTATGATCTTCATTTTGATCCAGACATAATTAGCTATCTCATGCTCAATAAGGGTAGGGAGAAAGTACATTTAAGCAGTTCCTTGAATCTTAACTCTAGTTCATTTACCCCTGAAACGCCCAGAAAAAGAAGAGAAAATGCGATGATGATTGTTTCCAGAGTGGTCAGGCAGAATCAACAAAACGAAGAAAAAGGAACTCCTAAGAAAGAAAGAGATGTATTTGATACAGGAGATTTCGTATTTGATGAGGAAAAAGAACAAGATCCATTGCATCAGGAAAATACGGAATGGATAAATCTAGATACGGACAACTATGTGTTTGAGAAAGATAATGAAGAATACTATCAACCAGAATCTTTTTTTCTCAAATACAGGAATTTTGAGCGCGAGAACGAACGAATCGGTCCTATCCCATATGTCCCTAGATTTACATTTAATAATGTTATTACTTCATTTTTATGGGACCCCTATAGGAATTTCATGGCCTTTACAGAGGTAGAACTTAATGATGTGCTTGAAAATTACAAGATCAAGGGAGGGGCACTTCTAAAAACCAATCTTCAGCAAGGAGATATCTTCACAGAGCTCCATTATTTAAAATACTGGATGGATTTTAAATTTAGAAGTGACAGAAAAACTTATGTGATAGAAGAGCAGGTAGCTGAAGAATCCGTCCGACAGAAATACAAGCTCAATAGTGTCAAATTGACAGCTTCTGTGCCAATTACGAATACGTTCAGAGTTGAAATATCTCCTTTTTGGACATCTACATCATTTAGCAATCTCAATTTTAGAGTAGTGAAGGGAGAAACACCCGAAGGGTTCGCTCCCAATAGCAAGCACAATTACGCAGGAGGAAGTACTGCATTGGTATTTGATAATACGCTTGAAAAAGAATTCAACTTGTACCAGGGGACAAGGGCATTCGTTGAATATACCTCATATTTTCATACTACAGATGCCCACCTCAGCTTCAGCAACTTAAGATTCGACTTTAGGCGTTACCAAAAAATTCACAGAGAGATCACATGGACCAATCGTGTAGTGTATGGGAAGCAGATGGGACCAGCAGCCAAGGTGTATATGCTTGGAGGGATGAATAACTGGCTTTTTGCTCAAAGTGATTTGCAAGGCTCTGGCGATCCTCTGCTATTCACAAATGAAAGAGACAATTCAGACCTTCTCTTCAATGAATTCGCCACAAACCTGAGAGGGCTTGATTACAATGAGGCCTTTGGAACAGATGCACTGATAATCAACTCGGAGCTTAGAGTCCCTGTTTTCCAATATTTCTCAAACGGTCCAATCAAGTCGAATTTCCTTAGAAATTTTCAGCTAATCAGTTTTATTGACATAGGATCTGTTTGGACAGGAATTCCCCCATTTAAAAATGGCAGGTCTATCACCCAGAAATTTGATAGTAGAACAGCATTCTCAGCGGAAATTGTGAAATTCAAAAATCCTTGGCTTGGGGGTGTAGGATTCGGCTTACGTACGGTTTTATTCGGATACTACATGAAGCTAGATGCCGCTCTTCCTTACATAGATGGAGAAATAGGTAAATACAAATTCTATTTCACTTTAGGATTAGACTTTTAATCTTATCAAATTTGGAGCATGCAACAATCTATGACAGGCTATGGACGTGATGAGCAAACCGTTCAAAATTTCTTGATTAAAACAGAAATAAAATCGCTAAATAGCAAGTTTTTTGATTTAACTGCGAGGTATAGCAAAGAGTTTTCAGCCAAGGAGATAGAGATCAGAAATCTTGTCTCAGATAAACTTAAAAGAGGAAAAGTTACGCTTTCCGTTGATCTTTCTCTTTCAGACAATGGAGTACCTAGTGTGCAGGTAGACAGCAAATTATTCAAAATTTATTTTGACAATTTCCAGGCACTTGCTACGGATGTAGGGAAGGAGGGAAACGGCATATTTGAACTGGCACTTCAAGCACCGGGCATCATCAAACAGCAGGAATTGGATGCTGATCAAATACCGTGGGCAGAAGTTTTCGAAAGCGTACGTATTGCTACTGATCACTGCATACAATACAGAAATGATGAAGGTGTTGCATTGGAGGAGAAATTGAATGAGTATACGCTAAGCATATCAACTGGTCTTATATCAATTGAAGCGATGGATAAAAATCGTGAACAGCACATTAGATCTAGGCTACAAAAAAATCTAGAGGAGATAAAAGAAAAAGTACAGATCGACGAGAATAGATTTGAGCAAGAGCTCACCTATTATCTTGAAAGATTAGATATTACTGAAGAAAAGGTCAGATTAAAACAACACCTTGATTACTTTACCGAAACTCTTCAAAAGGAGGGACAGGCAGGAAAGAAACTGGGGTTTATTTCGCAAGAAATGGGAAGAGAAATCAACACCATTGGTTCGAAGGCAAATGATGCGGAGATTCAGCGTACCGTTGTCACGATGAAAGACGAATTATTAAAAATTAAAGAACAGGGGTTAAATATTTTATAGCCCTCAATTAAAGAAGACCGTTGTAGATAGGTCCAATTCAGTAAAGTAGCAACAACAAGTAAGGAAGAACGGCAACAAACAGGTCTGTTCAGACCTGTTGGAGATCAAAACATCAAAGTGAGAGGTCAAAATATCACAATTAAAAAACCAACAGACTCAGTGCTACCTTTTTCAAAAAGGTCTTGATCAGGGCTTTGCGAATAATGGATTAATGAAGTAGGCATTTAATAAATAAAAGATTAGTCTATTAAAACAGTTTCATTTTCTTGATTAAATAATTGATTTACAGTAACTTAGTAAAATTATTAAAGTTAGAGTAAAAATCACAGTATGGAGAAAAAGTATGAAAGCCTAACCCTTTTTTAGTTTCAGAAGAAATTTCCTGATAACGACAGTTGTCAAAACTTCCTAGCCGAAATGAAATGGCCAGATGGATTTAAATGTGAAAAGTGCCAAAACAACACGTATTGCAGAGGGAAATTATTCCATACCCGTCAATGCACAAAATGTAGATACCAAGCTACCCCCACAAGTGGCACACTTTTCCACAAAGTAAAATTCCCAATGTTAAAAGCTTTTTATATCCTATACTATATGAGTACAAATACACAAGGGATTGCATCAACAGAACTAAGCAGAAAACTGGGGCTACGACAAAAAACCTGTTGGCTGTTTCAACAAAAGGTAATGAAGGCAATGGGTAGCAGTGGGAAATACCCGCTAATGGGTAAAGTAGAAGTCGATGAGACGGTTGTAGGGCAACAGGAAGAAGGCGTTGTAGGACGACAAAATAATCGAAAAAAGCAGGATGTACTGGCTATTGAGAAGAAAGGGAAAGGAGTGAGCAGGATGTATGCCAGAGTGATTGACAATGCTGGCTCCAAGCAATTGAAGCCCTTCTTCCAGAATCATATATCACCTCAGGCTACCATCAAAACCGATAAGTGGAGGGGCTACATCCCCCTGAAAGAAAAATACCCTTAGTTAATCCAAATAGAGAGTGGGAAGAAAGGTAAGAATTGCACAGAACAATTATGATGTTCAAGGCATGGCTTAGAGGTATCCACCATTCAGTCGATAACCTTCAAGCATATATTGACCAATATTGCTATCGGTTCAACCGTAGTCAAATGAAAGGGGAAATATTCGATAACCTGCTAACTAAAATGGTGGACCATCAACCATGCCCTTACAATTTTATTCGTATTTATTAAATGCCTATTTCAATGAAGTCAATATAGATGTTGAGTTGTTTGTCGTTAAATTCACCATCCTTGACAAACCATGGGGAATAGATGCCGAGTGCTTGAGTAAATAAGTCTTGCATTTTTTGATCCTTTTGAATGCTCAAATTGAACCCGTATTTTAATGCATCATCCACCCAAGAATCAAAAGAACCGTTAAAAGAGTATGAGTATACCCTTTGGCTGACTTAGGAGTGTTGCACTTATTATGTGAATTCAAGCAAGGTGTGGCGACGATAATCTTTGATAACGGCAGGGGATTCAATTGGCACAGTGAGCTTGCCAAACGACTCGAGTGTGAAACTTACTTTGCCAAGCCGTATCACTCATGGGAACGGGGGTTGAATGAAAACCACAATGGCTTGTTAAGGCAATTCTTTCCAAAGAAAATGCCTTTGCATAAAGTCACAGAAAAAGAGCTGTTCAAAGCCTCCGATTTAATGAATACCTTAACTCCGCAGGTGTAAAACGGAAAAGAGCTGGAATAGGCTTAAAATAGTTTGTAATAAGATTTTCTGGCTCGATTTTTTTTCACTTATTTGAGTGTGTAACCAATCCAGTAAGCGGGAATGAAAGTAACCATATCTGATAAAAAAGTCACCCCTTTTGGTGGGTTTAATTTTTGCTACAAGTTTCTTAAGGATAGCGGTATTCCCAAGCTAATGGATGATCATTTGGGTAGCCGGGTCAACTATAGAGGGTTCGATTACTCGGAGATTTTGATGAATCATTTGGCTATTTTCCTTCATGGTGGAGATTGTACTGAGGACATTCAAGAACACTTGGAAGAACATCTGAAGAAAGTTCGGGGGTTATCGGTGTGTAGTGCCGATACCATTTTGCGAGTCATAAAAGAACTGACCACCCCTACAGAGGAAATGACCAGTTCGGGAGGGATACCCCATCAGTTCAATATCAACCTGGGCTTAAACCCCTAGGCTTAAACCAATGATTACTGAAAGCCTTGAGCAAAACCAATCAGCTTAACACCAAACAGGAGCATACATTAGCTTATGATAATCAGGTAATCGCCACCGAGAAATATGATGCACGGAGCACCTATAAAAAGTGTGAAGGTTACCAGCCAGGTGTGGCCAGTATCGGAAAAAACATTGTTTACATCGAAGGTCGTAATGGCAACAGCCCAGCCAAATACCAACAAGAAGAAACTCTGTACTAGGGCATTTTCTTTACTAGATCAGCAGGGCATCCGCATCAAGCGCTTTCGGGCAGATTCGGCTTCCTATCAACAAAAGGTAATTAGTCTTGTGGAGGGAACGAGTCAGCACTTTTACATCCGAGCTGTACGTTGCGCTACTATGGAATAGCAAATTAGCCAGATTCGGGCAGATGCCTGGCAGAAAGTCCGTCTTGGAGTACAAGAAATGGAAGTGACACAGCTAACGGATTACCGTCCCTTTGATGGGCAAAAGTCCTACCGATTGGTAGTAAGTCGGATTAAACGCCGAGATGGTCAGACCGGATTATTCACTGGGGATGCCTTCTCTTATCGAGCTATCCTCACCAATGATCTCAAATGGGACAACCAGCAAATTGTTTCTTTTTATAACCAAAGAGGAAATGCTGAGCGAACCTTCGATACAATGAACAATGATTTTGGCTGGTCTAAGCTTCCCTGTTCATTCCTTAATGAAAATACCGCCTTTATGATCATCACTGCGCTATATGCCAATATATACCAGGTTATGTTGGCTACTTTTGCCAGAAAATTATCCTGGATTAAGGAAAACTTCCGATTGAAGAAATTTATCTTCCGATTTATCTCCGTGGCTACCAAATGGATCAAGACGGGAAGGTAGCATGTGCTTAAACTATATAGTCAGCCCTAAAGAATCAACATTAATTATGCTTATCTCCTTTCAGGGAGGGTTTTAGCACGATTATTGCTGTATAAAATGACAAGGAATAGTTATAATATCAATCAAAACCTTGTCAAATGCAGTCAAAAAAGTCGAATAGAAATCAACTTAATTTTTTATCACCTACCTTAACTGAACAACTCAATTCCAGGCAAGCGCTTTATTTGTTGAGCCAACAGATAGCATGGTCATATTTTGAAGAAGCGTTTGGTTCGCTTTATTCAAATGTAGGTCGTCCGGCTCATTCTATTCGTTTGATGGTCTCCTTGTTGATATTAAAATCTATTTACAATTTATCAGATGAGGTATTGGTGGAACAACGGTGGGAAATGAATCCATATTTTCAATAGTTTGGAGGCTTTGATTCTTTGCAATGGGGGCAACCCTGTGCGGCAACAGATTTGGTACATTTCAGGAAGAGGATTGGAGAAGAAGGGGTAGAGAAGCTATTGAAACATTCAATTGAGCTACACGGCAAGGATGCTAAGGACAAGCATGTAAGTGTAGATACTACTGTCCAGGAAAAGCGCATCACCTATCCCACAGATGCAAAACTTCATAAAAAAATTGTTGACAGCTGTATTTCTATAGCCAAGAAAGAAGGGATTAAACTACGACGCAGTTACGTTAGGACAACCAAAACCCTTGTCAGAGACACCTACAATGGGACTCACCCTAAAAGAAGAAAGAAAGCAAATGCAGCGAAGCGAAAACTCAAAACCATTGCTGGTCGGTTAGTCAGAGAATTAGACAGGAAATTACCTCATCAGCAAAAAGAAGTAACATTAGCACTGTTCAAACGAGTACTTACACAAGAGAAGTGCAGTAAGCATAAAATTTACAGTTTACATGAACCTGAAGTGTATTGCATCGCAAAAGGGAAGGCACATAAGAAATATGAATATGGCTGTAAGGCATCAGAAGTATTGACACAAAATACGGGTATCATCGTAGGAGCGATGACTTTTGAAGAGAATATTTATGATGGACATACTACTAGATGCTGTATTGAAGCAAACACAACTACTGACTGGTAACTACCCGAAAACCGCCACAGTAGATAGGGGGTACAAAGGGACTAACAAAGTTGAAAACACCTCCATCATTCGACCATCCAACCCATTAAAAAGAGACAATACCTATGAAAAACAGAGAAAACGAAAGCACTGTAGACGTAGAGCAGCCATAGAGCCAATCATCGGACACTTGAAGCAAGATCATCGAGTAGCTAGCAATTACCTAAAAGGGAAAACAGGAGATAAAATAAACTTCATCATGTCTGCCTGTGGGTTTAACTACAAGAAATTGATGAAAAAACTAAGAGTAAATGCTCTTTGGCTCTATACAAAATGGGTAGTAAAGCTGAGGCGTCTAGTTGAATTAACCTCTTTCCATCAAAGTAGAGGGCATCTCTAAAAACTGGATATTCTCCCGATTTATTTTTCTGACCTGTTTTTTTTATGATGGCTTATTTTGTTCTTTTTTAGTTCATTTTTTATTCACCTGATTATCAGTCACTTATGAATTTATTCATTGTCTATCGAACGCACGTTCCCTCATAATGAAGCGGTCAATTGAATTTTTCTGCACATATTATAAGTCAGATTCATCAGACCAATGACCGTATCGGCTCTTGATTTCCCTACTTTTTTGTAGTACATGCTTCCCATACTGTTTTCCATGAAACCAAAAACATGCTCCACTCTTACGCGTACTTTTGATTTTCTTCTATTACTTTCCTTTTGTGTATCGGTCAACGGCTTGTTTTTGTAGCCCTTCTCATGTATTTGATCTTTAACTTGATGTTTCTCGAGTATTTCTTCCTGGTCTGCATATGCACTGTCGGCATACAATTCCTGTTCTTTGTCTTGTTTTTTGTCCAACAGGGCATCAAGAGCCTGTGAATCATGTACCGCTGCATCGGTAATTTCATAGCGTTCTATCAATTTGCTACCTGCATCAACCTTGACGTGATTTTTATACCCATAATAATGCTGATTATTTTTCTTTGTCCAACGTGCATCAATGTCCTTTTGACGCTTTTTATTGGGTTCATCTGTCCATAGACTTTCTCCCTTACCCTCTTTTATTTGTTGGTTTTTCTCTCTGCTGTTGCGTTGGCGTGGGGCTTCTACAAAAGAGGCATCTATTATTTTGCCTTCATTGACCATAAGCCCTAATTTTTCCAATTGACTCTGAAATAGCTCGAAAAGGGATTTTACTAAATTCAAGTCGGTCAGACGTTCACTAAACAACCATATCGTGTTGCTATCTGGTATGTCATCTGCAATGGAGAGGTTGAGAAATCTCATAAAACTCATCCTGTCATTGATTTGATATTCTGCTTGATCATCAGAGAGGTTATAATATCGCTGAAGAATCAATATTTTGAACATTAACACATAATCATATGGGGGACGTCCTCCCTTTCCTTTTGACTCTTTGATCAGGTGCTTTTCCAGTAAAGAACGGAAAATTTCAAAATCAATTCCACGGTTTAATCGTTGCAGGGGATCTCCCAACTGGCTCAGTTGGGACAAACGAATGTCTTGATCAAAAAAACCGTAATCGCTGTGACGTTTAAATTGTTTCATTTCCAAGTCTAACTCTTGTAGCTCAAAAAAACATACTAATACAGCTGTTTTAGTTTTTAGAGATGCCCTAGAATACAAACTCTATGGAAAATGAGTTTTTAAGGAACGACTATATACACACAAAGACTACAGCCGACTGCTCACCTGAACTGCCTAACTGTTTGATTAAAACATCCAACATTCTTTCGTAATACCTCTTTTCTCAGGAAAGGTCTGTCTGAAAACCCTCCATTTTACCAGTGAAGACCTACTGCACCCTTTAGTTCTGGTCAAAATACCAACTAACCAGTCCCATATACTTGGTCGATTAGATAGGAACTGACATTAGTATCCTTTAGCAACTCTTTGTATCTGAAAATCTAGTGGACTGCGGATTTTAGGGAATAACCGACCTAGAAAATGCTTGGAGTATAAAACCCCTTGGGAGGTCTTTTCCCTCGCACTGGGAATAGATCATAATATAAACCCGAGTGTTTTGCACTTATGGGTTGAATTCACCTGTGATAAAGTGTGAGCCTCGTTTTTCAGCTTGTACACGGCAACCTCGTGCATGGATAGTAGCGAATTTCTACTCGCTAACTTTTCAGTTTTGTACTGACCTTTGTGTTTATATGGCTAAGTTCTGTGTATTGCTGAAAAAATTGAAGTTCGGTCGATTTTTCCTATCATGTATTTCAAGGGTTACATCTACAGATACGAAAATCCTTGCAATTCAGCACATAAAAAAGTGTAATAATGTGACTTCTGTCCCGCATCAACGATTTAAATCGAATGTAAGGAACGACTATTTACATCAGGAGGTCTATCAAGTTTTTCTAAATTTGCATTCTTGAAATAATCTTGCTACTGTAGTTCGCAAAGGAATTCAGTTGCCAAGAAGATAATGACCTCATAGTTCAAGGGATAGAATAGGAGTTTCCTAAACTCTAGATCCAGGTTCGAGTCCTGGTGAGGTCACCACTACGAATAGGGAGTAGGTTTCCTGAGCTTTTGATGCGGATGGTCCGCCGTAGCGGTTCGATTCCTGCCCAGACTACTGCTGAAGGGGAGGGAATAGGACCCAAAAATGATGAGTGCTTGTCTCAAAATCAGTGTTTTTTTCCCAACCCTACTTAAAGACATTCTGGAATTTTTCAACCACATCCGTCTTATCTTATCAGCGACGAATTTATCCCCCTGTACAAAGAGAATTGTCTTTACCGAATATACAACTCCCTTTCCATATTGGATGTTCAGAATTCGCAATTTCCGGGTGTGCGAGGAAAGGGTATTACGTCTCTGATGTTGTTCATACCAGTCATAAATTGTACCATTCGCTCAAACCCCAACCCGAAACCACTATGGGGTACCGTACCATACTTACGGGTATCCAAATACCAGCTAAGTTCTTCTTGTGGGATATTCATTTCTTCCATTCGTTGCTCCAGTTTCTCTTTTCTTTCCTCTCTTTGAGATCCTCCTACTATTTCTCCTATCCTAGGAAACAAGACATCCATAGCCCCAACCGTCTTATTATCGTCATTTTGACGCATATAAAATGCCTTTATTTCCTTGGGATAATCAAAAAGGATCACTGGTTTTTTAAAATGTTTGTCAACAAGAAAACGCTCATCTTCCGACTGCAAGTCAGCTCCCCACCCTTCAATTAGGTACTTAAATTTCTTCTTTTGGCTTGGCTTGGAGCTTCTCAAAATTTCAATCGCATCTGTATAAGATACTCTCTCAAACTTATTGTTAACTACCAACTGGAGTTTCTCCACAAGAGATAGTTCATTTCTTTCATTTTTAGGTTTTGCTTTCTCTTCCTCCAGTTCTCTTTTGTTAAAAAAATCAATATCTTCCTTACAATTCTCCAGTGCGTACTCCACCAGGTATTTTAACATTTCTTCCGCCAGATCCATGGAGTCAACAAGGTCGTAAAAAGCCATTTCAGGCTCTATCATCCAGAATTCAGCTAAATGACGAGTTGTATGACTATTCTCCGCTCTAAACGTTGGACCAAATGTATAAATTTCAGCTACTGCCAATGCGGCTAACTCTCCTTCCAACTGTCCCGAAACAGTCAGGTTGGTCTCTTTTTCAAAAAAATCTTGTCTATAATCAATCGCTCCTTGGGCATTTTTTGGAACATTATGTAGATCAAGTGTTGTGACTTTGAACGTTTCGCCCGCTCCCTCTGCATCAGAAGTAGTCAAGATTGGGGTGTGCAAGTACAGAAAGCCCTTTTCATGAAAAAAGGTATGCAGCGCAAATGCCATTGCGTGTCGAATTCTAAATACAGCACCAAAAGTGTTGGTTCTGGGCCTCAAATGGGCTATCTCCCTCAAAAAATCCATTGAATGTTTCTTGGGCTGTAAGGGGTAAGTTTCTGGGTCAGCCTCACCTAAAATGTCTACCGTCTCACCTGTTAGTTCATGAGATTGTCCGGCACCTTTTGATGCAACTAACCTTCCAAATACCGAAATGCTTGCTCCCGTGGTTATTTTCCGAAGAAAATTCTCATCGAATTTTTTAGTGTCAAGCACTATCTGAAGGTTCTTTATTGTTGAGCCGTCATTCAGTGCTACAAATGCTACATTTTTGCTAGCACGCTTCGTTCTCACCCATCCTTTTACGCATAGCTCCTCCTCTTTACTCCCCTGTGCTAAAATGTTCTTGATTTTTGTTCTCCTAATCTTGTCCACTTGCTAGTCTTAAAATATTTGGGTCGTAAAACTAACGAATGTGATAATTTTGAGTCCCTAGATTAAGTACATGCAAAAACTTTCACTAACCCAATCCTTACAACAAAAACTGTCTCCCCAGCAAATTCAGTTTATCAAACTATTGCAGGTGCCTACAGCAGAACTGGATACACGAATAGAGGAGGAGCTGGAGGTAAACCCAGCACTAGAAGAAGGAAAAGAAGAAAAGGACGCTGATGATCAAAATGATGAGTTGGAAGACGAGTTGGAAGCTGATGAAAGAGATAATATTGAAGAATATCTTCAAGATGATTATGCAGGATATAAAATGCAAGGAGATGGAAGAAGTCCAGACGAAGAAGACAAAGAATCTCCCTTGTCAATGGGCAAAACGCTACATGAGCAACTCATTTCTCAATTAGGCTATTTGAAACTAGATGAAAGGGAACGAATCCTCGGTACACAATTAATAGGAAGTATTGATTCTGATGGTTACATAAGAAGGAATCTGGAAGCCATAGTGAATGACCTTGCTTTTTCCCAAGGAATGGAGACAGATGAAGAGGAGTTGGAAAATATTTTATTCAAAATTCAAAATTTTGATCCCGCAGGAATCGGGGCAAGGAACCTTCAGGAGTGCCTTTCACTCCAGCTTGAAAGAACAGCCGAAGGAAACCAAGAAGGACAAATTGCAAAGCAAATCATTGATACTTGTTTCCATGAGTTCTCCAAGAAACATTACGAAAAAATAGCTCGAAAGCTGGAAGTCGATGACGAAGCATTGTTAAGAGCATCTATTTACCTGATTACAAAGCTGAATCCAAAACCAGGAGGTACGGGAGATGGAATAGTAAAAACCCAATATATTATTCCCGATTTTATTTTGGTAAATAATGGGGACAAACTAGAGCTGTCTTTAAACTCACGGAATGCCCCTCTATTAAAAGTGAGTCGATCTTATTCCGATATGCTACACGCATATGATAAGAGTGATAAAAAGGACAAAAAACTCACAGAAACGGTTACATTCATAAAACAAAAACTGGATTCTGCCAAATGGTTTATTGACGCAATTCGTCAACGGCAACAGACGCTACTCAATACAATGCAGGCTATTATCGATTTTCAGTATGATTATTTCCTAGAAGGTGATGAAAGTACACTGAAACCCATGATCCTGAAGGATATTTCGGATAAAATCAAAATGGATATCTCAACTATTTCTCGGGTGGCGAGCAGTAAATCTGTTCAAACAGACTTTGGAGTATTTCCTCTCAAGTATTTTTTTTCAGAGGGAATTTCTACCGAATCAGGCGAGGATGTAAGCAGTCGTGAGGTAAAAAATAAACTCAGAGAAATAATAGACGCTGAAGATAAGACAAAGCCCCTTTCGGACGTAAAGCTGGAAAAGGGTCTTAAAGATTATGGATATACTATTGCAAGAAGAACAATCACCAAATATCGTGAGCAATTAAATATTTCTGTGGCCAGATTGAGGAAGGAACTGTGAAGGGTTTCATGAAACTCATTTCGGTAATTTGTCATCCCTTGCTTATGACCACTTACCTAAGTGTAATTCTGCTTTTAAAAGTGCCAGAATTGTTTCCTGTTCAATCTCATTTGGTCTGGAACTTCGTACTGGTCCTTTTTTTGGCAACCTGCATGATCCCAGCTGTCAGCATTTTTTCATTGAAGCTATTTTCCAGAGTATCCAATCTGGAACTCACCAATAGACATGAGAGACCTTTACCTTTTTTGTTGATTACTGTATCGTACACTATGACTTCTTTTCTTTTCGTAAGCAAACTTCAGATCGGGAAGCCTTTTTCCTCTATGATTGTATCTGTGACCGTTTTAATCGGTCTGCTTTTTTTAATCACCCAATGGTTTAAAATCAGCATTCACTCTACTGCTATATGGTGCGCAACAAGCATCCTGATCTCCCTAGCTATAACCAAGGGAATCATGTTACAAAACGTCATATACATTTCAATTATCCTAGCAGGATTGACCAACGTATCGAGATTGTATCTTGGTTATCACCAGCCCAAAGAGGTCTGGTCTGGGTCTATTTTAGGGTTTTGCTTTGGGTTTATATCGATTTATTTCTTTGGCTAAAAACCAGTCAGATTAACCCCAAATGTGGTCATAGTGGGATTAGCGGTTCCAACAGAATTGCTAAATACATCTGATAAATACTGTTTGTAGAAGAGATGAATGTCTTTAAACCCTAATCGTATCTGATATCCATATCGAAAAGACCTAAGATCAAACGTTCCCGAAATTTTCTGCTTCTTGGTCTTTCCACTTTCATCGTACTTCCATTTTGTATGCGCATTCAATTTCAATCCTAAAATTCCACCTACTCCTACAAAAAAGCCTTCGCCATCCTGTGTGCCAATAGGATGGAATCTCATTTCAAGAGGAACATCTAAATAAGTAATAGCTAGTTTATTCTTCTTCAGATTAGTTGTTGTAAATGGAAATCCTCCTACAGTTGCTGAGTCCATACTAAACAGTGCGGAATCTCCTAAACCAATTTTTTCTGAGCCAAACCCTAATCCATAGTAGATAGAAAGCTTAGACCCGAGTCCCTTACGTTTGCTATAGTAAATCCCAATTGATTTAGATGACCACAATTCCCTGCTAGTGCCTTGTGGCATCTTGTCCCAAATATTTAATCCAAGGTCTACCATTAATTCTCCTGGTATATCTGGTCTTGAAAAACCTTTATCCTGAGCTTGGGGTATGAGACATAAAATAATCAGCCACGACCCACACAAGTACTTCATAAGTTGGAAAATTTCGGCAAATATAGAATCATGTGACGCTAACGAAAATTTTGCGATCAAATTATTACCTTCGCGTCCCATTCAGGACTCGTAGCACAACTGGATAATGCACCTGGTTACGGCCCAGGAGACTGGGGGTTCGAATCCCTCCGAGTTCACTTTGAGTTGCCAGTTACGGTTCATGGGTTGCTTTTTGTAAAAACTGTAGAAAACAGTTAAAAGCACTCGTACTCTCCGATGTATTGATTCCCCAATTAAATTTATGAAAAAAGACCTCCAGCATTTCTGATCCTTTCCAGTGCGGAAGTTTCTTTAGGAACAAAAAATCGGGAATTTCATTTTATGAAACTGTGTCCCGCTGGTCGGTGAGGCTTGATATTTTCATTTTGTACGGTGACGGGTAGACTTGCGACTCTCGTCGCAGGACTTTTCGTTTCCACACACCGATCACAAACAAGACCCGAAGGTCATTTACGTGTTGCCAGATATCCCAGACAGGCATCTTCAGTAGGCAAACGTTCAGAAAAATTTGGAAACGCTAAGACTTTTATACTTTTGTCCCATTACTTTGCTACGTTATTTAGTCGTAGCTAATCAGATAGGCTGTATGTTTATACGCCTACTTCAATAACATAAATCAAGCATGAAAAAAACTTTTTTGCTCTTACTTCTACTACCTGCTCTACTGTATTCCCAAAACGCTAAAGATATTGTCAAGAACTGTTTGCCCTCAACAGTTTCGTTAGTTATGGAAGATCATTTCAAACAACCAATTTCTCTGGGTTCAGGTTTTGTAGTTGAAAGTGGGAAAATCGTAACGAATTTACACGTTATAGAAGGTGCAAAATTCGGGTACGTTTTAGAAAATGGCAGTTCAAAAAAGCACAAAGTTCAGGGATATTTTGTGGTCGACAAAAAAAATGATTTAGCTATTTTATCAATTCCCACATTAACAGCTAGATCAATGTCATTATCTCTATTGCACAAACCAGAAATTGGCGAAAAAATATATGCGATTGGAAATCCAAAAGGATTGTCAGGAACAATTTCAGAAGGAATAGTAAGTGGTCTAAGGACTTTAGAGAACAAGGAATTAATACAAATTACAGCTCCAATATCACCAGGAAGTAGTGGCGGTCCAGTAATTAATAATTCAGGACAAGTGATTGGAGTCGCTGTAGGGACTTTGACATCTGGACAAAATTTGAATTTCGCTATACCTATATCATATTTAAAAGTACTTTTAAATAAAGAGAGTACTTCCATTATCCCTCTTAATGTTGCTAAAGGTACCACTGCTCCAAAAACCGCGAAAAATGAAATCGATATTAAGGAAGGAATTGAGGTAAGAGATTGGAAATACCAGTATCCCGACCCTAATTGGCACAGAGAGTTCGGAAATACAATCAATATTGTTAGCGTATCATTTAGAAACAAATTACCGTATGCCGTAAAAAAAGTCCACGCCCTTTTCATTCTTTTTGACAAAACTGGGATTCCCGTTGATTCCTTTGAAGAGACGTATTTTGATCATTATCCTTACGATGGAGTGATCAGGGCATTTTTAGCAAAAACAATTGAATTTGACGAACCCGACTGGCACGGTCACAGAGCATTAAGAAAAGAGCGCGGAGAAAATCTTGAAGTTAGAATTCTTAATTTTGAAATTGTGGAGGAATAAAACGCTACGTAGCGATGTATAGAAATAATAGACTAATGCGAAACGAGAAAACAAAGAAAATATTAAGGGAGTTGTAACTAGTCAGTTGGTATATAATGTATAACTCATTGATTATAAACTGATTAGAAAATTCGATTATTTCTTAACAAAACCTTAAACATTTATCTATATCTCACCGATTATCAGTTTTTATATCGTTTGAATTATAATATTAGTCTAATTAATATAACTCCTTAAGCGTTTCAAGACCCTCCGATACTTCAATATTCGATTTCATTCTCATGATGCAAA
Organism: Ekhidna sp.; assembly: GCA_965261215.1. Taxonomy (GTDB): domain Bacteria; phylum Bacteroidota; class Bacteroidia; order Cytophagales; family Cyclobacteriaceae; genus Ekhidna. The sequence goes on along the minus strand of CBDHDT010000193.1, from coordinate 2,458,646 downwards.
TATATAAATAATAATTAGACTAATCTTATAATATAATTGGTATTACTTAAAAAGTAACTAAAGAATACAAGTTTATATAAACATTTTTTTTAGTTTGTAACTACCTTATAACAAGTAATTTAGACCACCTGAGTAGTTACATTTTAATTAATTAGCTCGCTTTTAAAACCCAGTCCTAACGGCTAGGGTTTCTTAAGAAAGAAAAACTCCCTCGTTAAGATTTACTGTGATGTGTTCATTAATTGTAGTAGATAGTTCATATCCTTTGTAGTTAGCATAAATGGGAAACTTACTATGACTTCTCATGACAAGTATTGCGGTTTCTACCTTCTTGACATTTACAGTCAATATTTTACTTAAGCTGTAAGCAAGTGTTTTTCCGCTATTAAGAACGTCATCACAAAGGATGACCGACTTATCAACTAAATCACCGAAAGAGCCATTCATTGTAATATCCTTGTTTAATGGATTCTCTTTATCAATTGAAATAGTAAAACACTGGGGTGATTTCGTTGAGATAGTTCTCAGAGAATTGCTTATAAGGTCTGCAAGGTTTCTCCCACCCAAGTCTACACCTACGAGTATTACCTCTTCATCCATATTATTTTCATGGATTTGATAGGCAATTCGTTTTATGATTTGATCAACTTTTTCTTTCGATAGAATCTTACTACTCATTTTCTGGTACAGGCATCACTTTACTATCCTTGAATGTAGAAAGGATCACCATAGATTGCAAGCCATCAACAACAGCAATATCAGATACCTGTTCCAACATCAACTTTTGATAGGATGGTATATCGCTGGCTATAATCTTAAGAATAAAATCTCCTGAACCCGTAATGTGATGGCACTCTATCACTTCTGGGATTTTATTGATCTCATTCACGAAATGATCTATGTGTTTTTTATTGTGACCTTTCAATGTGACTTCCACAAAAGTATTCACGCTCAATCCTACCTGTTCCGTATTTAGCGTGGCATGATAGCTTTTAATAATTCCAGAAGTTTCCAGCTTTTTTACTCGCTCCAGAGTAGGTGCTGGTGAAAGTCCTATGTCCTTTGACAACTGCGCATTGGTGATCTTAGCGTTAGACTGTAAAATATCCAGAATGCTTCTGTCTATTTCATCTAGCTTGATTCGGATTGAGTCGACCTTCATTACAAAATACTGTTCCAGACCTTTGCATAAATCAGATTAGCAACCAAAATTTCCAGCCTTTTCGTTAAAAACCGATCATTATACTGTTAAAACCGATATTTTTGTTGCAATAGGAACGGTTTTTAATCGCTACTCTGCCAGCATTTTGAGTTATGCAAAAGCCTCCGCTTGCGACAAAGCTAAATAAAGACCGTTGCAATAGAAGATTGTTTGTTATCATTACTATCAAGCTGATGTGTAAGGTTCTCTAAAAACCGTAGCGTTTAGGGTTAAACGTTAATTTTAGGGAGATGAAAAAGAGTCGAGTTACCGAGTCCGGATCATCAAAATGTTGAGCGAACAAGAACAGGGAAAGAGTGGGTCGGATATTTGTAGGACACATGGAATAAACCAACCAACTTTCTACAACTGGAAGAGTACATATTCAGGCATGAGTGTGAACCAACTCAAAAAGTTGAAGGAACTCGAAACAGAATTAAGTTCATTTAAGCGTAGGTATGCTGATCTGTCTTTGGCGTACAATGCAATTAAAGCACCTGATCGAAAAAAACTTTAAGGTCTGCTGAAAAGCGAGAAACTGTTGGGTATCTGGCCGATGAAGACCTGAGTTTATCTGTGTATTACTACCGATTTAAGCGCAAAGCTGATTGTAAGACTCCCTAAAAACCTTAGCGTTTAAAAATAGAGTTACACGTTTAAATTTAGGGAAATGAAAAAGAGTCGATTTACCGAGCCTCAGATGATCAAGATGCTGAGCGAACAAGAACAGGGAAAGAGTGTGTCGGATATTTGTAGGATACATGGAATAAGCCAACCAACTTTCTACAACTGGAAGAGTACATAGTCAGGCATGAGTGTGAACCAACTCAAAAAAGTTGAAGGAACTCGAAACAGAATTAAGTTCATTTAAGCGTAGGTATGCTGAGCTGTCTTTGGAGAACAATGCATTAAAGCACCTGATCGAAAAAAAACTTTAAGGTCTGCTGAAAAGCGAGAAACTGTTGGATATCTGGCCGATGAAGACCTGAGTATCAGGCAGGTCTGTGTGGCAATTAATCTGAGTTTATCTGTGTATTACTACCGATTTAAGCGTAAAGCTGAGGACACAGTTATTATGAAGCATTTGGAGCAATGGGCAGAAAAGTATCCTGCCTTATGGCTTCCGAAAGATGTACCATTTACTGCGTCTTGAAGGGTATAGATGGAACCCTAAACGCGTATACCGAGTGTATGTGATGATGGGTTTGAATAGGCGTAGAAAGCGTAAAAGAAGACTGCCAGTACGTGTCAAGACTCCTCACATTTTACTCAGTCAAAGAAACATCATTTGGAGTGCGGATTTCATGAATGATAGTCTGATTAATGGAAGACCATTCAGAACCTTCAACGTGATAGATGATCACAATAGAGAAGCACTGATGATTACCATTGATACCTCATTAAGTGCCGGGCGTATTACAAGGGAACTGGACAGACTCATGGAATGGCGAGGAGCTCCTGAGGTGATACGTGTAGACAATGGACAGGAGTTCACTTCTGCTGTTTTTGAAGTTTGGACTCGAAAACATAAGATTAAACTGTGTTGTATTCAACCAAGAAAACCCACCCAGAATACGCTTGTGGAACGCTTTAACAGGAAGCTCCCGAAAGGAGTTACTTAATGCCCATTTATTCACCGGTTTGGAGCAGGTAAGAGACCAGACGTAGCAATGGATCTGGGCTTACAACAACGTAAGACCATATGAATCCTTGGGTAATAAACCTCCAGTAGAATTCCTCAAACAAAGAGGATTAACCGTACCAAGTCTGAATGTAGATATGCATTTGAAAGAAAAAACTATATTTACCAATGCTTCGGTTTAGGGGAGGCTTACAACAGCACCAAAAAAGAATCGAATAAAATATGAGAACTTTTAAGTGACATTGCGATTACATTTGCCTCCTTGGGGCTATAGCTCAGTTGGCTAGAGCACTACACTGGCAGTGTAGTGGTCGCGGGTTCAAGACCGGCTAGCTCCACTTTATTTAATTACCCTTCGGAAATGTTTAACGTTTTTCTTATAGTAGTCACTCATTAGATCGGACTCAATAACTCCTCTGCTGGAAGAGGCATGAAGAAATTTTACTTGGTCATTTCCTACAAATGTGATCATACCAGAATGCCCCCATTTGGATCGCTTTTCCTTGAACTTAAAGAACACTATATCTCCTGGTCTAATGCCTCCCCATCCTCTTTTTTTACCAATTTTCGATTGCTCTCTAGCCGTTCTAGGCAATTTTAAATCTATCGTTTTATACGAATTGTGAATAAGTCCTGAACAATCAATTCCTCCCTTCGTATTTCCACCCCACTTGTAAGGAGTACCTATGTATGACTGGGCAGCCGAAATGACTGTTTCAATTTTCTCTTTTTTACGTTGCTTCTTTTTCTGTGCTACAGTAGGATTGCACAAAAAGCCTGTGAGACACAGGAATATTAGGCTTGATATGGAAAGATGGTGTCCTTTCATGTATTTACTTGGTTAAAACACAAAGCAAATCGAGGTTTTGATCGTCCTTTTCTCTTTCTAGGTAATCTTCGTAGCGAATCGATTTTACCAACTCATTATCGGATGTCTTCAATCTATTCCGGTTTAGGCGATTCATAACATCATACGGAATCCTTAATAAGGGGGCAGGCAATCTGTGTTGTAGATTGAGAAAATCAAAGCGCATGATCCTGTTGACGAATGCTTTATTCTGATGATAATATTCCATTACTTTTTCATTCCCCGCTATCCCCTTCATTTCTACGTTGGAAAAATATTGTGAGCATAATTTTTCCAATTGATCCGTAGTATATTCTCTTTCATGCCATGGATTTCTGGACAGGGTCATTTTAGTGTTTGGAGTAGTAATCAACGCTTGACCCTCCTTCTTTAGTACCCGATATATTTCCTTGATAAAATCTCCGTCTTTTTTCACATGCTCAATCACCTGGAATGTGACGATTGTATCAAACGACTCGTTCTCAAAGGGGAGTGGCGGAAACACGCCATTAGCAAAGTTATTTTCTGGGTATCTTTCCGAAAGCGTATCAATTACACTTTTTATTTTATCTATTCCTACATATGAATCTGCTAGAGGAGCGAGCAACTCAACGCCTCTGCCTTCTCCGCATCCCAGTTCCAATAGGCTTCCTTTGACATACGGTTTAGCAAGATGGTAGGCTTTCAAAAGCCGCTGATGAACAGGATTGTCAGATAAAATTTTATCTGATGCAATCTCAGTAGTGTAGACACCCATTAATTATCTATACGTGAATAGGTTGCAAAGGAATCAATTATTTAACTAATTTGGATGCTAATGAGAGACAGAAAAATATTTAGCTCACTAATGTTGCTCTTTGCAATACTCTCTGCCCAAGGGATTGACTTCACGAGGGTCAATATGGCATGGCAATATGATCCGCTTGCAGAAATAGAATTACAGCACAGGGTAATACAACAAGGAGACGTTTTAACCGTTTTTCTCCAGTTTCAAGCTGACGCTGTTTCCAAGTGGTCTTTCGACTTTCTCATTCAAGAGAACTATGAATCAGAAGGTCACGCACCATTTGAATCATTTGCTGTAGACACGCTATTTCTCGAACAGGGAAAAATCATCCTCAAGTTAAGATTCATCAAAACCGATAAAAGTCTGCTGGTGTTAGAAATCTCTGGAGAAGAAGTCTTCTACTATTATGATATACAATTAAAAAATGGAATGCTCCCGTTTCCTTCCATTTACCTAGAAAATGAAGATGAAATCCCCATTTTTGAGAAATATCTTAACACCTCTGACTTTAGGTGGAGACAAGGGACTCATTTTTATGCGCAAGCCTATAAGGAAACATTTCCCCCAGCAACCCCCCCCATGGCTGAAATGAAGCCTCTTGCTCCATCTGTGCTACCAGATTCTTCGTTCTATTTTTCAAATCCGGTCAAGTTCACTAATGATTTTTTCTACGTTGTAAGCAAAGATTCAACCTCATCGGAAGGAGTAACAATATTAAAAGCATCTCCATATTTTCCTGAATTCAAACGACTTGATGAGTTGGTTGCAGGCATACATTATATCTTGAATGAGCGCGAAAAGAAAGGACTAAAAAATTCAAAAAATTTAAAGCAATCATTTGATTCTTTTTGGCTTGAGACGTATTCAACCAAATTCCGTGCTCGTAACGCTATCCGTAATTACTTCAACTGGATTGAACAAGCGAATGAGATGTTCACGGACTTCAAACAAGGATGGAAAACCGATAGAGGTATGCTTTTTATTGTGTACGGAGTACCTGATGAAGTTTACCGGTCTAAAAATAATGAGGAATGGTTCTACGACAGTGGACCTACCTTTGAGTTCACAATTATCTCTACATTTTTTGCATCTCGAACGTATGCACTCAGGAGAAGTGTGGATTGTGAGGAAGAATGGGTTGAACACATAGCGGCGATTCGTAAAGGGTCAAATGAATAAAAAGTCAAATCTGATTTACGGAATCAGAGCAGTCTCAGAGGCTATCAAGTCAGGGCAACATCTGGAGAGGCTTTTTATGCAGAAAAATCTGGTTCTTTTGATTCTTGGGTGGGTGATGCGTTAAAATACGGGTTCAATTTTATCCTGCAAAAGGATCAAAAAATGCAAGACTTATTTACCCAAGCACTCGGCATCTATTCCCCATGGTTTGTCAAAGATGTTGAATTTAACGACAAACAACTCAACAGCTATATTGACTTCAAACGTGGCACGCGCTTTGTTGATGGTAGCGATGACACCAAAGCCTATAGCACCTATGACACCAAGATGAAAAAATATCGTCATATGAATTTCTTTGAGCATGAATGCCATCTGCATGTTAGGGTTCCTCGAATTAAGCCTATATGAGTACAAATAAACAAAGGATTGCATCAACAGAGCTAAGCAGAAAACTGGGACTACGGCAAAAAACCTGTTGGCTGTTTCAGCAAAAGGTAATGAAGGCAATGGGTAGCAGTGGGAAATACCCGCTAATGGGTAAAGTAGAAGTTGATGAGACCGTTGTAGGGCAACAGGAAGAAGGCGTTGTAGGACGCCAAAATAACCGAAAAAAGCAGGTTGTACTGGCTATTGAGAAGAAAGGGAAAGGAGTGAGCAGGATGTATGCTAGGGTGATTGACAATGCTGGCTCCAAGCAATTGAAGCCCTTCTTCCATGATCATATATCAACTCAGGCTACCATCACAACCGATAAGTGGAGAGGGCTACATCCCCTTGAAAGAAAAATACTCTTATTTAATCCAAATAGAGCGTGGGAAGAAAGGTAAGAATTTCCCAGAACAATGATGATGTTCAAGGCATGGCTTAGAGGTATCCACCATTCAGTCGATAACCTTCAGGTATATATCGACCAATAGTGCTATAGGTTCAACCGAAGTCAAATGAAAGGGGAAATATTCGATAAGTTGCTAACTAAAATGGTTGACCATCAACCATGCCCTTACAATTTTATTCGTATTTATTAAATGCCTACTTCAATTATCCTAAATAGTTCTGGACTTATTTTATTACGAAATCATAAAGTAAGTCCTTTTCGAAAGGTAGCACTGAGTCTGTTGGTTTTTGAATTGTGAGATTTTTTGATCTCTCACTTTGATTTGTTGCTCTCCAATAGGTCTGAACAGACCTATTTCTTGTTGTTCTTCCTCACTATTTGTTGCTTTTTACAGAATGGGACACATTCATCCTAGGACTTCAACATAAACTGTAACTCATCGCCTCCATCAGACTCTGGGTAGGCATTTTTTCTATCCCGCTATAGCGTGGCGACCGCTCCACCAAACCTCCTACGAATACTCCCAGTTCTACTTTATATTTGGTTCGACCTATTATACACAGAGGAAATCATTTTGTTACTTTTCTTTAGATTTGAGGAGATCCAATGGAATAAAAATGTGATTTCCTTTAGACGAGGTTGTTTTGTTGGATTTATCGAATACTCACAAGGGTACAAAATCGAGGAAAGTAGCAGATAAAGTAAAATGTATCCAAATGCTTTCACAGAGCATAAGCAGGGGATTTATAGCTAACATTCTATCAATCACCCAAAAAAAAATAGCGGTTTGGAAGCAGGAATTTGAGCAAAGTAAGAATGTCATCTCCTATGTCCAGCATGAACACAAAGGGTTTAAGGGTTATCTGGATGAGATTAAAAAAAACAGTTGAAAGATTGGATTGATAGTAACAGCGTTAGTTCTTCGGTTCAGGTAAGCGCGAGGTTGCAAGAAAGTTTCGGGTCAAATTATGAATTGAGTTCAGTAAGGAAGCTGTTAAAAAGGATGGGCTACTCTTATAAGCAACTCACGTTGTTCCCCTCCAAACTGGACGAAGCCAAACAGAGAATATGAAGGAATAGTGTCTGGGTTAGGATAAACAGAGATCATTTTCTTTGAGGATGGGTTTCATCCTCAACACAATACCCACGCATCAAAAGAAAAGTGTGGTTTAAAAGAGGTGTTTTGAAAGGTATCAAAACCAATACAGGCAGACGCAGGATTAACTTAAATGGTGCATATGACCCTTACAACTAGGAAGTGATCCTTAGGAAGAAGGATACAATCAATGCTCAATCAACCATTGAACTGGTCAAAATGATTCTTAAAAAAGACGCTGACCTGACCAAAATACACGTATTCTCAGCTAATGTCAGATACTATAAATGCCAGCTATTAACGGATTTTTTTGGAAACTCATAAAGATTAAAATAGCATGGCACTTTGTGCCACCGTACAGCCCAAACCTAAACTTGATAGGAAGGCTTTGGAAATATTTGAGGAAACAAGTGATCAATACTCAATATTATGAGAAGTTTGATGATTTTCAACAGGCGATCTTCGATCAAATAGAAAGGGCTGAAGATGAAAAAGAAAACTTAACTCAAGTTGTTGGCACTCAATTTTACCTCTCAAAAAAAGAACATTTTCATTGCTCTTGGGTTTATTAATCTTCTATTAAACTTTACGAGCTTGGTCAGCGGGCTGACTCAGCGACGATTGGCTTCTTAGTTGCTTATCTCTTCTATATTTAGTTCCCTTAACACCTCCCCCAGTTCAAAAGTATTGAATTTTTCAATTACCTCTTCACTTAGGTTTAAGAAATCCTCAGCTACTGCATTTTCTACCGGAATACTATAAATAGATTGATTTTGTTCGTGAGCTTCACCTATACGAATAGATTCTCTTATCCTTTGTTTTAAGATTAAACCACCTAATTCCTGTTCTGCTCTTTGCGCTACTTTTTGATGATACAATGTGTTTTTTTTGTATTGATTAAAGAAAATTCCAAGGATGTGGAGTGGATGATCTTTCTCTACCTCACCGAGGTAACTTAAGAGCTTTCTGAAACCTGCAACGGAAAATGAATCTGCAATGGATGGAATGAGAATGCTGTTTGTATTGACGAGAAATGATTTAACGGTGATCCCGAAATGAGTAGGACAGTCTAACAGTATAAAATCATAGCTGTCTCGTAATATTGATAACAACTTGTAGAAAATGATGTGCCCAAAAGCAATGAACTGGCTATTAGATTCCAATTCAGCCATCTGATAATCTCCAGGAATTAGGTGTAGGTAGGGAGATATGACTACAGGATTTACCTCTGGTTGCTCATTATGTAGAAGTTTTTTAGACAAAGAGAATAGGTTGGATGGATGTGATCCTTCGTTCGTGAGTGCCAGTGTCAGATTGACTTGTGGATCACAATCAATCACTAACACTTTGAATGCTCTTGACCAACTAAAAGCTAAATTTGAGGTAGTGGTAGTTTTTCCAACTCCTCCTTTAAAGTTGTAGACAGCTATTGTGTTGGACATACTCTATTATTCGGCAAATCTATACAAAAGTGACTGACTTGGAATCTCAAGGTAGCACAAAGAATCCGCTATACCAATTAGATCATAACATGAGGCAAAAATAGATCGAATTATTTTTTGTTTTGGATTAAACAAAAAATATAAACATAGCCACAGCTACGTTTCTATTTTTTAGTGGCATACAAGCGGAAAAGAAACAATTTATAGGTCACATTTTGTGGTCAAATTGGGATTAATCATTATAAGAATGTTATTCTTTTCTAAGTACCTCTGCCAGTTCTGAAATCAGGTATTCTCTATGCGCAACAACTTCTTGACATATGATCCTAGTCCTTCTCTTATCGAGTTTTTTGAACATCCTTTTGTTGAAGATAAATATGTCACCATACCGAAGCTCCTTCAGGAGAACTTTTTCTGAAGTGGCATTAAATTTTCTGAGTATTTGATATAAAACAGGATCCGAACAGCTGGAAGCGGTAGGGTTTTTAAAATATCCGATAAGTGCCCGCAATACAAGAACATCAAAAACATCTTCGGTAAGCAAAGGGTTGGCTACTTCCTTAAAACATTGTTTCCATTCTTTACCATGTGGAAGGACTTTGTTCCCAAATTTTTCAAAAGTGATAAAATGTGCAACCTCATGCAGGTACGTAATCAGAAAGGTATAGGGGTTTAGGTCGTTGTTTACACTGATTATATGTTTTTCAGTTTTAGGATCAAATCGATAATCTCCAAGTTTGGTTTGTCGTGCTTTTTTGATTTTAAATTCAAAACCCAGTTTTTCATATAGTTTGTTACAATAAGCCACAGCCACCTCAGGAACAAATTGTTTGAAAACTTCTTCGGAGGTCATTTTTTCCTGAATACTACCTTTACAGGAACTCCTCTAAAATCAAAGTGATCACGAATTCTATTGGTGAGATATCGCTGGTAAGCTTCTTTGATGTATTGCGGAAAATTGCAAAAAAAAGCAAAAGTCGGTGTATGCGTTGGCAGTTGAGTGATGTATTTTATTTTGATATAATGACCTCTGACGGAAGGAGGAGGATAGCTCTTAATATCTTCGCCTAATATTTCATTTAGTTTGGAGGTGGTAATCTTTCTAGTTCGGTTATCATAGACAGTTAATGCCAACTCAAGTGTTTGCATGATCCTTTGCTTATTCAATACTGACGAGAAAATAATAGGAACATAGCTCATATGTCCCAGTTTTTCCTTGCAGGTCTTCTCGTACTCAATTGCTGTTTTGGTATTTTTAGTGACCAAATCCCATTTGTTGACCATCAGTACAACACCTTTTTTATACTTATGAGCAAGACCGATGATATTCATGTCCTGTGCTTCGATTCCTTTTTCGGCATCTACCATAACAATACAAGTGTCAGAATCCTGTAAGGCTTGAATGGCCCTTAAAACGGAGTAAAATTCGATATTCTCTTTAACCTTAGCTTTTCTCCTAATACCTGCTGTATCAGTAAGGATAAAATCTTTTCCAAACTGCTGATACCTAGCATTGATAGCATCTCTTGTTGTGCCCGCTATGTCAGTTACAATACTTCGTTCTTTACCTAACAAGGCATTCACGAAAGAAGATTTTCCCACATTTGGTCTACCCAGAATTGCGATTCTAGGAACCTCCCCTTCATCTTTTTTATCACGGTGAAGCTGTTCTGCCACAGCATCTAGTAACTCGCCAGTTCCCGAACCACTGGCTGATGCTATTGGGAAAATGTCAGCATTTAACCCCAATGAATAGAATTCATTTGCAGCTAGCATTTTTTCGTGATTGTCCGCTTTGTTTGCAACGATGAAAATTGATTTTTTGATTTCTCTCACCACATTGGCAAAGTCTTGATCCAACCCGTGAAGACCAGTATTACAATCAACCATAAAGAGGATGGCAGAAGCCTCTTCTAACGCTTCTTTGACTTGGACTCTAACAGCTCCTTCAAAAATATCATCAGATCCTTCAACATAACCTCCCGTATCTATTACGGTAAAATTTTTTCCATTCCACTGACCGTAACCATAATGCCTGTCTCGGGTTACTCCCGATTCATTATCCATAATGGCTTGTTTCTTTTCTATCAGACGATTGAAAAGTGTGGATTTTCCGACATTTGGTCGGCCGACGATAGCAAGAATATTGGCCATTATGTCAATTAGGAATTACGAAAATAAATTAAGAATTTTTCTTTAATGTTTTCTGAGCGACGCTCAAAATTCTCAATAAAATTTCACAATTGTTTAAATACTTTTTCAAAGTGTTTTTACTGATCATTTTGACACCGTAAAGAATCCTGACCAAAATTTTGTTCCCTTGCCTTCTTTATGTGAAAGGAAAACTTCATGCAGAATTTGAGAAGCCAGTTTAAAATCTTTTAAAGCCTTGCTCTTCGCAAAAAAGAGTACTTTTCTCTGCCATTCGTTATTGATTTTTCAATAACCGAATCGCTTTAATTTCCTGTTGTCCTTTCTCCAATCTTTTTCCACTTTGACGAAAGTTTGAAGGTGAATCCTTTTCCCAAAAAAAGCTTCCATGTCTTTCCTCGCTTCCATTCCTACCTTTTTTATCGATTCAGCTTTCTTTCCAATAATGATCCCTTTTTGACTATCACGCTCTACATATATCTCAGCTTCGATTCTAATGATTTTTTCTTCCTCCTTAAAAGTAATCACCACGACTTCAGAACTGTATGGAATTTCCTGCTGATAATTGAGAAATATCTTTTCTCGAATGATTTCTGAGCAGATAAACCTTTCGGATTTATCTGTCATTTCATCTTCGGGAAAATAGTGAGGATGATTAGGGAGCAATTCTATAATTCGATCAAGAAGTTCATCGGTATTTTTTTGATCTTTAGCGGAGATACTCGAAATTTCCAAATCAGGGTAAAGCGTTTTCCAGTAATTGGTTTTGTCTAGCGTTCGTGATCCTTTTCCTAAATCTGCCTTGTTGATAATGAAAATGACAGGAATACCCGTTTTGATGACCATTGCAATTAGTTCAGGGTAATCATTTTTATCCTCCAGAGCTACCATTAGGAGAACAACATCCGCATCCTTTAGAGCGTTTCTTACACAGTTCATCATTTTTTCCTGTAGCTTGTATGCTGGGTCAATGACACCAGGAGTATCTGAAAAAATAATTTGATATTGGGACTTCGTTAGAATACCAAAAATCCGATGACGGGTAGTTTGAGCTTTACTACTTGTAATAGCCAGTTTTTTTTCCACCATAACATTGAACAAAGTAGATTTTCCGACATTGGGTCGACCAATGATATTAACAAAACCAGATTTGACGTCTTTCGCTTCTCTCATGAAATCCAAAATTATGAAGTTCTTCTTATCATTACCAATGCTTTTCTCTTGCCTTTTATTATGAGTGAACAAGATCGAATGGAGAAGTATAATCCAATTGGAAAGGTGGCGAATTCAACCCATAAGTGCAACACTCGGGTTTATATTATGATCTATTCCCATTGCGTGGGAAAAGACCTCCCGAGGGGTTTTATACCCCAAGCATTTTCTAGGTCGGTTATTCATTAAATCGGTGGCTTTGAACAGCTCTTTTTCGGTGACTTTATGCAAAGGCATTTTCTTTGGAAAAAATTGCCTGAGCAAGCCATTGTGGTTTTCATTCAAGTCGCGCTCCCATGATTGATACGGCTTGAGACCGTTGCAAACGGTAGCACTGAGTCTGTTGGTTTTTGAATGGTTAGATTTTTGCCCTCTCTTTTTGCTTTCCAAATAGGTCGGCATTTTTCTTTGACGGACAGCCTTTAGCTACTTTCATTGGGATGTTTTCAGGCAGGTCAACACGTTGTAGCACCTCTTCCAAGTTGCGAATTTCGTTCACGTTAGCAACGGTGGTCACTGCAATAACCAAAAATTATGATCCTTCAATCCCTATTTTTTAACCACTTTCCTTGTCATACGACCGTGTGTTGTTTGTATCTTTAGCAGGTACATTCCTTTAGCTAAAAACGGAAATGCCACAGCGTTATCTCCTTTTGTTAACGTTCCTTTAGTAAGAAATTCACCTGAGATTCCGAACAAGCGGTACACCCCATCGCTGGCAACGGTAATTTTCACTCTATCTCCAGCTTGTATTGGATTAGGAGAGACGGAAACATCTATTTTCTTCACGTCAGCAGTTCCTGTGGTGACATCATCAGCCTGCACGGAGACTGAGAACGTTTGTTCAGCAGTTTGACCCGCTATGTCGGTGGCAGTGACGGTGATGGTTGCTTTCCCTACGGCTACTGGAGTAATGGTAACTATGCTATCCATCACTGTAACCGTTGCGATGGCGGTATCATCGGACGTTGCAGAAAACGTCAACGCATCTGTGTCGCTAAAGTTACTAGCCACATTCACATCGCGAGGAGTACCATTTTCTACGAGATCAGTAATGTTGTCCATCGTGCCTGTGGCTGTTGGGGCAGGATTGGTAACGGCGACTGAGAAAGTTTGGGTCGCCGTTTGGGTCGCTGTATCGGTGGCAGTGACGGTGATGGTTGCTGTTCCTACGGCTACGGGTGTAATGGTCACTACACTACCCATCACTGCAACCGTTGCGATCGCGGTATTATCGGACGTTGCAGTAAAGGTCAACGTGTCTAAGTCGCTAAAGTTACTAGCCACATTCACATCGCGAGGACTACCATTTTCCATGAGGTCAGTAATATCGTCCATCGTGCCTGTGGCTGTTGGGGCAGGATTGGTAACGGCGACTGAGAAAGTTTGTTCAACGGTTTGACCCGCTGTATCGGTGGCAGTGACGGTGATGGTTGCTGTTCCTACGGCTACGGGTGTAATGGTAACTACACTACCCATCACTGCAACCGTTGCGATCGCGGTATTATCGGACGTTGCAGTAAAGGTCAACGTGTCTAAGTCACTAAAATTAGTCGCCACATCTACATTGCGAGGACTATCATTTTCCACGAGGTCAGTAATGTTGTCCATCGTGCCTACGGTTGTTGGAGTTGCATTGACAGTTACCGTAAACGTTTGTTCAGCAGTTTGACCCGCTCTATCAGTGGCAGTGACGGTGATGGTTGCAGTCCCTCCTACGGCTAATGGCGTAACGGTAACTTCACTATCATTAGCAACCCCAACGGTGGCGATGTCAGTATCCCCGGAGATTGCGGTAAACGTTAAAATATCGCCTGCATCGCTAAATTTGTCCACCACATCCACAACACGAGGACTACCCATTGCCACGAAGTCAGTAATGTCGGCAAGCGCGCCTACAGTTGTTGGAATGTAATCAACCGTGGTTCCTGCGGGAAGGGTTATTGCGTTTCGTGGCACATCGGCAAACAGGCTTCCAGGGAGCGAAGCGGGCAGTGGGTTGTTAGATAAATTAAGGGTTGTCAAACTGGTTAAGCCCGAGAAAATACCAGTCGGTAAGGTGGATAATTGATTGTTATCTAATTTGAGTGTTTCTAATGCGGATAGTCCAGAGAAAATATCAGCGGGTAGGGTAGTAATCTCGTTGAAATCTAAATAGAGTTTTGTTAGTCCTGTTAAGCCAGCGAAATCGCCACTCTTCAGGTTACTACTTCTGAGAGAACTACCTGTCAAACCACCTCCAACAAAAGATAATTCGGTAACTCCCGCCAACTCTGCTGTAGTAATGTCTGCACAATTGGTTTTGCCACTCACTTCGGAGATGATAACATTCTTAACTACTGCAGTGCGTGAACAGAGGTCTGTTGGGTTAGCATCTTGAGCATTTGCTGGCAGAGCAAATGCCAGACTTAAAATAAGAATAAATAGGGTTTTGTAATTATAAAGACTGGTTGGAACCTGCCATAATGTCGGGGGGGGGGGGGGGGGGGGGGGGTAGGATTATTATATGCCTTTTTGTCAGTTATAGGTGGTTGGGTAATGGTTTTCATAAGTGATTATTTTTAAATGATGGTGGCAAAGGTATTAAGTTATTGCCAATTAATCACTGTTGTTCAATTAAAAGCTACTGCTTGTTTAATACCAAATTGATCACAAGATGTCACATATAAATTGTTTCCGTTCTGCTTGTATGTCGTTAAAAAATAGCACCGTAGCTGAGAGCTATGCTTATATTTTTTGCCTCATTCAAGCAAACAACAATGCAGTTTATTTATGTTATATTTTGTGATCAATTTGGTATAAAAGGGCATTCATGTGACTGAAAAAGTCTTTTTTTATCTTCCTGCTTCGAAGATCACAAATGCTATCGGCTAAGCTTGGGGCGTGTTGTTTGTGCATGAAGCTAAAAAAAAATACTACAAATAAATTTGCTTGATAGTACTTTTTTTGATAAAGAGTTACATTTGCCCTTATCGAACGAGTAGGGGTGCCTAATTAAACGGCTGAGATCATACCCAAGAACCTGATCCAGGTAATGCTGGCGTAGGAAAAGATGGTCATATTGACCGAAGTATGATAGTCGTTGTGGGAAGTCTCCTCTCCTCATGGTTTAATTTTTTAATTTTTAACTAATAACCACATGAAGATTTTTTTTGTTGCCATTGCATGGCTGTTTTCTGCAATGGCGTTCTCACAAGATTCACTACGTGCTATAAAGTTGGATGATGTAGTTGTTTATGCTACACGTGCCAATGAAAAAACACCAGCAACTTATTCCTCTGTCTCAAAAGAGGATTTGGCTAAACGAAACTTGGGACAAGACCTGCCCATTCTTTTAAACTTTACCCCTTCCATGGTCACTACATCCGATGCAGGCGCAGGGATTGGCTATACGGGCTTTAGAATTCGAGGAAGTGATGCCACTCGTATCAATGTTACCATAAATGGTATTCCTTTGAATGATCCTGAATCTCATGGGGTGTTTTGGGTAAATATGCCTGATTTCTCCTCCTCTCTCAATGTCATTCAAATTCAACGAGGCGTGGGGACCTCCACTAACGGTGCCGCTGCCTTTGGAGCCAGCGTAAACCTCCAAACCAGCAACGCGTCTGTTGAGCCATTTTTCCAGACTAACCACACGGTGGGAAGTTATAACACTTGGAAGTCAAATGTGATCTACAATACTGGACTCATAAATAGCAACTACAATTTTGAAGCCCGTCTCTCTAAAATTTCTTCCGATGGGTTCATTGACAGGTCAGGAGCTGATTTAAAATCTTATTACTTGTCAGGAGGAAGGTTTGGTGAAAAGACCATGATAAAAGCAGTAATCTTTGGGGGGCAGGAAATTACTCATCAAGCATGGTACGGGACCCCAGAAGCTCGTCTTACCAGAAATACTGGAGACATTCAAAATGTCATTGATTTTAGTGGAGAGTATAAGACTCCAGAGCAAATTAACAACTTAAGAAATTCTGATAGACGTTTTAATTACTACCTGTATGATAACGAAATCGACGACTATCGGCAAGATCATTATCAACTGCACTTGGGACATACTACAAAGGGCAACCTGAATCTTGCTGGAGCATTACACTACACAAGAGGTCGTGGTTTCTTTGAACAATTCCATGAGGATGATGCTTTAGCGAATTTTGGACTACCTGACCTTATAACAGGAACGGATGTGATCGCATCATCAGATATCATCGTAAGAAGATGGCTGGACAACCATTTTTATGGGTCAACCTATTCATTGAATTACAACGCTACCAAGTGGGATGTCTCTTTCGGGGGAGCATACAACAAATACGAAGGGGATCATTTCGGAGAGGTTATTTGGACCCAATTTTCTGGGGATGGGAATATTAGAGACCATCATTATGACGGCGTTGCTACCAAGACAGACTTCAATTCCTTTCTTAAGGTCAATTACCAGTTGAACAAGCAATTGAATTTGTTTGGAGATGTACAAATACGGACCGTGGATTACAAAACTTCTGGTACCGATAATGATCTCGACGCTTACGATGTGAACGCCGATTTCGCCTTCTTCAATCCTAAATTGGGGTTAACCTACTCCCTCAATAGTGCTACTGATCTCTATGCATCCTACGCTGTAAGTAACCGTGAACCCGTACGATCTGACTTTATTGATGCCAATGCTGGAGAGGTCCCCAAGCATGAAACGCTCCAAAATATTGAAGCAGGAATTCGTTCAAGACCATCACGGTTTTCCTATGAAGGGAATTACTATTGGATGCACTATGAAAATCAATTGGTATTAACAGGTGCTGTTAATGACGTTGGTGCACCTATTCGTATCAATGTACCTAAAAGCGTTAGAATGGGGATAGAATTGGTAGGATCGTATCAGTTTACAGAGGACCTACTTTGGTCAGCCAATTTAACATTGAGTCAAAATAAGATTGATCAATTCTCGGAAATCGTATCAGCTAGCTTTGGAGCGATTGAGCATACGGATTCTGATATTTTATTTTCACCAAATGTGATTGGAGGAAGTGAGTTAAGTTTCACTCCTGCGAAGGGTCTTGTTTTCCAATGGCTAACTAAATATGTAGGAAAGCAGTTCCTAGATAATACATCTAATGACAGCCGGGCTATTGATTCATACTTGACCAATGACCTGCGAATGGCGTATAATTTTAGTATTGAAGACATCAAAAACATAGGGATTACACTGCTTGTAAATAATGTTCTGGATGAAAAATATTCCTCAAAGGGATATACTTGGGGCTATTATTATGCCAATGATCAACTATATCAACAGAACAATTATTATCCACAGGCAGGGAGAAACTTCTTATTAGGATTGAGTTTGAAGTTTTGATCAAATTGGTAGACGGGGGGTCTAAAAATCATTTTTTTACTTTCTCAAAAAAACACTCAAGACCGTTGCAAAAGGTAGCACCGAGTCCGTGGTTTTTTGAATTGTGAATGCTAGACCAGCCTCAAAGGGCATTCATGTGACTGAAAAAGATCTTTTTTATCTTTCTGCTTCGAACATCACAAATGCTATCGGCTAGGGTGAGAACATATTGTTTGTGCATGGTGCTAATACCAATTTGATTATAAAATATGACATAAATAAATTGAATTATTTTTTGTTTGAATTAGGAAAAAAACATAAGCATAGCCATAGCTATGCTTATGTTTTTAACGAAATGCGAGCAAAAAAGAAACGATTTATATGCGCCATTTTTCGGTCAATTTGGTATTATTGGAGAGAGCAGTGTACAAAATATCCATTTGCTAAGAGACAGGCACTAAGTGAGGTCATTGAGTCGTTCATATCTCATCAACGATATCATGTTCATCAGACTAGACGTATTAGAAAGGAACTTGTAATTTGCTACTATCAATTAAATCACTGTCCCACTCCTTTGATGGGAGCAACCGAATTGTTTACCCTGACTGGAAAGTTGATCGCGGAAAACATGCTGTGATCTCAGGCAATTCTGGATGTGGGAAAACGACACTTCTGCACCTAGTGGGGACCTTGATAAGGTCTCAAAAAGGTGAAATATGGATTGAACAAGATAATCTGTCTAGGATGAAGCAGGCTGACTTGGATGAGTTCAGAGGAAATAGTATTGGCATTGTTTTTCAAAAACCACATTTGATCAGCTCGCTTACGGTGAAGGAAAACTTGGTGCTGGCACAGCGTTTAGGGAGGAAGAAAACGGATATAAAAGGCATTGAGGAAATTATGGATAAACTGGAAATTTTGGGATTAAGAGATCGTAAAATTCATCAGATCAGTCAGGGACAGTCTCAACGTGTGTCCATAGCCAGAGCTGTTTTAAACAAACCTAAGCTACTTTTAGCCGATGAACCCACTGCAAGCCTTGACGATGAAAATTGTAATAAAGTGATTGACTTATTGGTGAGTCAGGCAGCATTGAGTGGGTCTACTCTTATTGTCGCCACACATGATCATCGTATGCAGAATGTATTTAAAAACAAACTTGAGCTATGAATATTTTTTTGCTCGGCTTAAAAAATGTGCTGGCCAAACCACTTAGTACACTTTTAAGTACTTTACTATTTGGATTTGGAGTCTGTGTTATCATCACAATTCTTCTTACCAGCGCTTTTTTGAAAAACGAAATCAGTAAGCACGCAGAAGGAATTGATTTAGTAGTTGGGGCTAAAGGGAGTCCGCTACAAATCATCTTCGCCAGTATTTTTCATATTGATTTTCCCACGGGCAACATTTCACTCCAAGATGCGGATAATCTTACTAAACACAGGTTGATTGCATCGGCTATCCCCCTTTCACTGGGTGACAGCTACGAGGGATATAGAATTGTAGGAACCACTCAAAATTATGCTGAACTCTACGAGACAACTTTGAGAAAAGGAAAGTGGTTCGATCAAAAAATGACCGCCACTATTGGTGCAAATGTGAGCAGGAATCTGGGTATTGACCCAGGTGATGAATTGGAGAGTACGCATGGCTTAATCGACGGTGGGGGAGACCATGCAGAGCGTCCGTTCAAAGTAGTGGGAGTTTTTAATCCTTCGGGTAGCGTAATCGATAACCTGATACTGGTGTCTGTTCAAAGTGTTTGGGAAGTGCATGGGCATGATGAGGAAAAAGAACATAATGAGAACACTCATCAACACGACCTTGTTTTACTCGATCGGCTGGGTATCAGGGTGACAAAAGCACAACTGGAAAATGAAGATATTACTTCTATCTTGGTGAAATACCGATCTCCGATGGCAGCGGTCCAACTACCAAGAATTGTAAATAATACGAGTAATCTCCAAGCGGCCTCTCCTACGTATGAGACCTCAAGATTATTTAACTTAATAGGAGTGGGCGTGGAAGTCATTAATATTTTAGGCTTGGTAATCATTACTTTGAGTGCTGTCAGTGTTTTCATTGCGCTAATTAACTCCCTGAAAGAAAGAAAGTATGAATTAGCTATAATGAGGTCAATGGGAGCACCTAGGTTAAAGCTATTTACCTTGATTTTAATTGAGGGAATGATATTAACTGTTTTTGGAAGTGCGTTTGGTCTGGGGTTGGCACATCTTGGATTCGCAACGTTAATGGCTTTTTTCGGACAGTTCCAGACAAATGGTTTGTTTTTTGTGACCAATGAATATTATGTAATGGGAGGAAGTGTGATTGTAGGTATTTTTGCGTCCATTATTCCAGCAGCTTTAGCCTATCGATCTGATATTTCCGAAACACTTGCAAAAGGATAACGTAATATGAGTTGAAACTAACGTTATGATAAAAAAAACAGTGTTCTTATTGTCTTTCTTTTTTTCTTTTGTTGCGCTTTCTCAATTTTCTGATTCAGGTAAAAACTGGAAAGCACTGGCAGATGTGAAATATGACAAGTCCCAGGATGAATATGGGGAGATTTATGTTCCGAAATTTGGAGAGGGAGTCAAAAAAATGAATGGTAAAACTGTTTCCCTGAAAGGGTTCATTGTTCCTTTTGAGGGAATGTTTGAGCCTAAGCACATTATTTTATCTTCCTTGCCAGTTGCTTCATGTTTTTTCTGTGGAGGTAGCGGTCCAGAGACTGTGGCAGAGGCTTATTTGAACGAAGCGGTGAAGTATACTGCTAAACCAGTAACGGTTACTGGCAGGCTGGAACTGAACGATACGGATTATGATCAACTCATGTATGTACTTAAAAATGCTAAAGTAAAAATTGACTAATGAAATACGTCACTACCTCAATGCTCATCTTATTTCTGGCATGTCAACCATCAAAACGGAGCGAAGTTGATTTAAAAGCACTTAAAAATGAGATTTTGGATATTCATGACGCAGTGATGCCACAAATGGGAGAGCTTAGAAGGACAAGGAAAAGCCTAATGCTATGGGCTGATTCTATTCAGAATGCTGACAGTTTAAAAGCTGTAGCATTGTTACTAGCTTCAGATAAACTGGCTACTGCAAATGAGAGTATGATGGATTGGATGCGAAATTTCGATCTTGACTTTAAGGGTACAGATGAGGAAGTATTGAAGTACCTAAATGAGCAGAAAGAATCCATCATTCGGGTAGAGGCTGACATGCTGACCTGTCTCGGTAGTGGGCAGAAACTGTTAGAAGAACATCAGTAGTCCTCTTTGCAATCATCCATCCACTTATCCACGTATTTTACCCCAATGAGTCCGGCTGTATTCCCCCAAGCATTTCCAATAAATGTCAATACTTCGGCTACTTCCAAGTTGGAAATAGGGTTTGCTGGCATCATCTGATTGTATTTTACGCCATTGACTTCAATCGCATTGGATTGACCATTTTTGATGATACATGCCGCTCGGGGAAGGTTTTCCAGTAAATAATCTGATCCGGCTAAAGGAGGATAAAGCGATGCCAGTCCCTTCCCATCCTGCTGATGACAGTTGGAACAATATGTAGCGTAAACCTTTGCGCCCTGTACTTGGTATTGTTTAAGGCGGATTTCATCTCTGGAATCCAATTTCCTTTTCCCCTCCTCTTTATTTGAACTTCCACATGAAGTTAAAAAACAGGTAGCAAGCAACATGGATACCTTAGTTAATTTGATCATATTCTTTTAAAAGCTTATCTATGTCATCCATTAAAATGTCTACTTGCTCTTCTATTGTTCCGTCATAGACACCTCTTATTCTTTTTTCTTTATCAACCAGTAGCAAAGCACCACTATGAATGAATCCACCAGTAGCCTCTGAATCTTCATCTACCATGACCATGTAACTGGTCTCTCCTAAATCGTAAATATAATCTGAATTACCCGTTACAAATTTCCACTTATCAGATTGAACTCCGAGTTTGTCAGCAAAGTCTTTGAGTACCGCAACTGTATCATGTGCGGGGTCTATTGTATGTGATAAAATTGCTACTTCATCATTGTTCTGTACTTTTTCATAAACTCTTAGCACTTGTTGTTTCATTTTGGGACAGATGGTCGGGCAGGAAGTAAAGAAAAAATCTGATACATACACCTGATCCTCAAACGTTTCATTGGTTACCCAATTACTGTCCTGATCTATCAGTCTGAAATCTGCTATGGTATGATAGGTAGTATCATCCCCCTCATAAATTGTATTGCCATAAATAGGAAGAAGAGCTGAGTTTTCTTTTTGACCACAGGCAGAAATAAGAACGAACACAAAGATGAGTTTTTGCATGTTTACTTTGCTTTTCTAATGCTTTTGTAACGTTTGATAGTGATCATTAATACCACAGCAAAGCTAATGAGTCCCAGCGTGTTCCAAATCCAACTTATTTGATTTTTTAATACAATTAGGAAAACAACAGCAACAAGTATAATGGTAGGAGCTTCATTAAATATTCTTAGCTGGGTTGATGAATATTTTGCTATTCCTTGTTGTAGTTGAACGAATATCTTGTGACACGCCAATTGATAGAAATATAGCATTAAAACAAAACTGAGCTTTACGTGCATAAATGACTGTTGGAGCCAACTAGGTTGAATTATTAACAGTGTTGTGCCAAAAATTAAAGTGAGAATGGCTGAAGGCCAAGTGATGATAAACAACAGTTTCTTTGCCATAACTCCCAGTTGACTACTCAACAGAGATTTTGCTGGTTCTTCTTTGTTCAGGGCCTCTGTATGATAAATGAAAAGCCTTACGACATAGAACAAGCCTGCAAACCATGTAACGACGAAAATGATGTGCAGAGATTTGATGTATAGATAGATCATGAAAAAATTTTCGGACAAACTTGCTATTAATCACAAACCTTTACAACTTTGGGGTGAAACTTGTTTATTTTATAATTTTTAGCTTCTTTTACAAAATGAATAATACATCAAATATCTCGTATTTCGGAGACACAGACTTGTTCAAAGCATGGTGTCCGAAAAAGAATCTTTACATGAAAGACCGTTACCTGCCTAGCGTATATGAGAAAGGTGATTTTATCTATTCTCAGGATCAGTCACCCGAAAATGTGTACATGGTGTCCAATGGCAGAGTGAAGATTGGAACATATCTTGACAATGGGAGAAAAATTGTTAAAGCCATACTTACAAGAGGAGAGATATTTGGAGAATTGGCCCTTGTTGGGGAAAGTAAACGTGAAGATTTTGCTCAAGCTATGGGTCCAGATACCAAAGTATATGCCATGACGGTCAATGATTTACAGGATTTAATGAAAGACCATAAGGAATTGAATTTGAAACTTCTGAAAGTTGTTGGTTTTAGATTGAGGAAAATGGAAAGAAAGATAGAATCTTTGGTCTTTAAAGATTCTAGGACTCGGATTGTAGATTTTTTGAAAGAGACCGCTGAAGAAAAAGGTCAAAAAGTTGGATTCGAAACGATGATCAAAAATCATTTAGCCCATAAAGATATCGCTAGTCTTACGGGAACATCTCGTCAAACGGTTACTACGGTGATGAATGAACTTAGAGAAAAGAATCTAATCAATTTCGACAGACGCAGAATCTTAATCAGAAGTCTGGAAAAATTGCATTAAAAAAAATTGAATTAAAAGAAGACAGACACCTGTGGGAAGAAAGCCTACCTAATAAATCTAATACCTAGGTTCGCGACTTTACCTGCGCCTACCTCAAATCCTTCAAATCCTCTGCCTGCAATAAAATTGCCATAACTTAATTCAAATCCAATGTTCGAATTGAGCTGATATTT
Organism: Ekhidna sp.; assembly: GCA_965261215.1. Lineage (GTDB taxonomy): Bacteria > Bacteroidota > Bacteroidia > Cytophagales > Cyclobacteriaceae > Ekhidna. The sequence goes on along the minus strand of CBDHDT010000193.1, from coordinate 2,435,097 downwards.
TGCCCCTCCACCAACTTGTAAGTACCATTGCAACAAACCAAACTTACCATTAGGATCAATTTTCCTTAAGGAAGTTCGTCCATACCTATAGGAAGATTGACCCATGACAAACATACTGAACTTGTTACTGGGAAAGTACGTCAAAAACACAGTGAAAGGCAGGTCCACAAAGTTCGGCTGGAAGAATACCTCTTCTTTATTCTTTCTGATAAAATAATTGATGTCAACTTCATAAAATAGCCGTAGTGTGCTTGAGAGTTTGAAGTCATAAAAAAATTGATTCCTCCATAAATACCTGTTTAGTGCAAGAAAAACTCCCTGACTTCCTTGTTCTGGATTCTTTGCTACTGGGATTATTAAACTCGACTGGATGGAATAGAAGGAACATTTTTTGAAAGGTTGAACTTTAATTCTTGGTCCGATCCCAGTTACAGCAAAATCACTTGCGTTTTTGTTTCCGCTGAAAAGCTGAAAGTGATTACTCCCGTTAGCAAAGCCAGTTGCTCCTCCACTTAAGATAACGTCGAGCCCTACGTTTGTTCTGGCATGAGTTGATACCCCGTAGGTCCATTGAATGGTATTCGTTAAAATGCTACTTCTATTCCCAAAATGAGCCTCATTTCCCTGACGATCTCGGGTGGAAATCTGGGAATAAAGATTACTGAAAACATTGATTTCATACTGTCCTTTTCTAAACAATTGGGAAGGTGTGAATTGTAGTAAATTTGATGTAGACGAACCTTGGGATCCATTTTCTTTTTCAACATCGTTCAGAGTCCAATCATAAGAATAATAGCTTACTTCATACGCTGGACCTATTCGCCTCTCTCTATATCGATTGATGAAAGAAATGATGCTTCCCTGATTCCCCAGAAAATCTTTTCTGTACCACTCAAAAATCTCTGACAAAACAGCCGTTTTATTCTTGTTATTTATTTTGGTGAACTCATCATCGTTCAGAGTTATTCTCGTTTGCCGGTCCATTTGCTGGTCCAACTGATCTGGTCTGTACGCTACATTTATTATCTTAGGACACCCCTTAGCTCCACACACCAATACAAAATGTAACCTCAAGTCTTTTGTTTGTTTAATTAGAATGTCTTTTTCCAGCTCATTTAAACTCAGGGTTTTCCCCTGAATCTTAATTCTTTTCGTATCGAAAAAGGAGGCAATTTCTTGTGGGGAAGAAACTGGATATCTGTCAACGATTCCTTGTATAACGAAAAGATTGTAAGCATTTATAAGCAAAGCTTTGTCCTGATCGTTGTTAACAGTCAATACTGCATTTGACTCAATGAAATCGATCAGTTCATTTAGTTTTTTTTGATCCTGTTTAACCTCATAATAATTGACACTCCCTTGCGATACATAATGCTGAAAAAATGCATCTGCCCGATCAAAAAAATCATTTTGAGCAATGACCTGCAAGCTAGATAAACTCACTAATGCGCAGATTAATCTTGTCTTTTTCATAGTAGTATAAAATAAAATAGAGGCTACCTGCTCACATAGCTCCCCTTAATGTGAAACGTGCCGAACATGGGACTCTCGTAAACCCCAGTCCATGTAACAAGACCGTCCTCCAATGTCAAAATAGTGGCAGATGCATTCTCGGTGCCACGCTCTATTGTCAGGGTCTTACGGTCAAAATCAAAAGTCCAATCTCCTGTTTTTTCTCTTTGATTGTCCTCCCCCCCACATAAATCGTCCCCGCCATCGTACCTGTACATGCCATTTGAAAAAAGTATAATAGTATCATCTAGGCGACAGTTAAGAAAAGTACTCATGCCCTGAATTGTGAACTCCTTCGCTTTCCAGGTTTTGGATGAACCGCCATGCAACATCAGTGCAAAACCTTCGACATCGGTAGGTGCCTCACCCGACCCCAAGTCAACTTCATTATCGCCTGTCTTATCGCTGTGAGCAGGCAATGGCTCAACAATATTGCAAGCAGTTATGCAAACAAGCACAACAAGAAAAATTTGTGACCCTTTGATTATTCTTTCTAACATGATTGTATTTTTAAGAAAAACAACTTTCATTTATACGTTGAACCCCATTTCAAAAGGCGATAGACCTCCTTTCGTCAAGCAAGCAAGTAAGTAAACGTTCGAATTACCGAAAAACAATCACAAAACTCACCGAATTCCTAAGCATCTGCCAAAGGTGGCATAGAATCACTGTTCTGAGAAGTGAACGCTCTGTTTTACAGGAGCTTTGTAATCTAACGGACTAATTCTGGCAATTCGAATTGTTTGTTTATGCTGTTTATTGTACCCATTTGATTATTGCATTATCTTCTGTTTGAATTAGGCAAAAAATATAAGCATAGCCATAGCTACGGTTCTATTTTTAACGATATTTCAGCGGAAAAGAAACAATTTATATGTCTTGAATTCGCCTGTGATATTTTGTGGTTTAATTGGGATTAATCGCCATTTCCCTCAAAACCTTCAAAATCTCCTTCCCCACTAGTGTTTTCCCATTGCATATCTGTTTCCTTGAGGTCCGCTAACGTATCAATGTCACTAAGTATAGGGAGGTTATGTACAGAGAGTGCTGGGTCTTTAGCTTCTTCTAGCAATTCATATAAAACTGACTCAGTGCTGTACTCTTTATTCTGGAATAATTTCGGAAAATATTCACTCATGCCCAGTAAATAATATCCGCCATCTTTGGCGGGTCCTACGACTACATCATTTTCTTCTAACAGGTTAAATGCGTCTTGTATGATTGTAGTGCCAAGGTCGTAGCAGTCGCTCCCGATAATGACTACTCGCTTATAAGAATCAAATGCTTCATCAAACGCATTTGACATTCTCTCTCCTAGGTTATTGCCTTTTTGAACATTCAGATCGTACTCTTCTGTATCCCAAACATCTTCAACTTCAATATAGTCAGAATAATATACCCCTTTGTCAGTATCGACCTTATTGGCAATGCTGTTGGTATGTTTTACCAGTTCCATGTATACGTCTAGAGCTTTATTAATTCCGATACCTTCTGCCAATCTGGTTTTCACCATTCCAGGGATCAGGTTTTTTACGAAAATCATCAATAAACTATCACTCATAAATTTTTATTCCTTTTTGTAGCCATTTGGACCATGCCTTGTTGAAGGTGTGAACACTGTCTGTTATCAGCCCATCTTTAATTCACTGCCTCAAAACCTTGATTTTTCCAAGCGAAAATACGGCGAATTCAACCCATAAGTGCAACACTCGGGTTTATATTATGATCTATTGAAGTAGGCATTTAATAAATAAAAGATTAGTCTATTAAAACAGTTTCATTTTCTTGATTAAACGATTGATTTACAGTAACTTAGTAGGATTATTAAAGTTAGAATAAAAATCAGATTATGGAGAAAAAGTATGAAAGCCTAACTCTTTTTTAGTTTCAGAAGAAATTTCCTGATAACGACAGTTGTCAAAACTTCCTGGCCGAAATGAAATGGCCCAATGGATTTAAATGTGAAAGGTGCCAAAACAACAAGTATTGCAGAGGGAAATTATTCCATACCCGGCAATGCACAAAATGTAGGTACCAAGCTACCCCCACAAGTGGCACTCTTTTCCACAAAGTAAAATTCCCAATGTTAAAAGCTTTTTATATCGTATACTATATGAGTACCAATAAACAAGGGATTGCATCAACAGAGCTAAGCAGAAAACTGGGGCTACGGCAAAAAACCTGTTGGCTGTTTCAACAAAAGGTAATGAAGGCAATGGTTAGCAGTGGGAAATACCCGCTAGTGGGTAAAGTAGAAGTCGATGAGACCGTTGTAGGGCAACAGGAAGAAGGCGTTGTAGGACGACAAAATAACCGAAAAAAGCAGGTTGTACTGGCTATTGAGAAGAAAGGGAAAGGAGTGAGCAGGATGTATGCCAGAGAGATTGACAATGCTGGATCCAAGCAATTGAAGCCCTTCTTCCAAGATCATATATCACCTGAGGCTACCATCAAAACCGATAACTGGAGGGGCTACATCCCCTTGAAAGAAAAATATCCTTACTTAATTCAAATCGAGAGTGGGAAGAAAGGTAAGAATTTCCCGGAATTGCACAGAACAATTATGATGTTCAAGGCATGGCTTAGAGGTATCCACCATTCAGTCGATAACCTGCAAGCATATATCGACCAATATTGCTATCGGTTCAACCGAAGCCAGATGAAAGGGGAAATATTCGATAACCTGCTAACTAAAATGGTGGTCCATCAACCATGCCCGTACAAGTGCATTCGTATTTATTAAATGCCTACTTCAAATGATCTATTCCCATTGCGTGGGAAAAGACCTCCCAAGGGGTTTTATACCCCAAACATTTTCTAGGTCGGTTATTCATTAAATCGGTCGCTTTGAACAGCTCTTTTTCGGTGACTTTATGCAAAGGCATTTTCTTTGGAAAAAACTGCCTGAGCAAGCCATTGTGGTTTTCATTCAAGCCACGCTCCCAAGAGTGATACGGTTTAGCAAAATAAGTTTCACACTCGAGTTGTTTGGCAAGCTCACTATGCCAACAAAATTCTCTGCCGTTATCAAAGGTTAGTGTCATTACATGTTGTTTCATATGCTTTAACAACCTGAGTATAGCCGCGTTGGTTTCTTTTGCGGTTTTGTTATTAGTCCGAAGTGCGAGATAAAGCCTACTTTTGCGTTCAGCAAGGGTGGCAAACGCCCCTTGACGACCCTTACCGATAACACAATCAGCCTCCCAATCGCCTATACGCGAACGATTGTCCACTATACGGGGTCTATCAGCAATATCAACCCGATTGGGGATGCGTCCGCGGTAATCGTTCTGTCCATAACGCTTGCGATATTTCTTACCCTGATGGCGCAAGTATCGATATAACGACCCACCAGCTACTTTGTCTTTCAAAATGAGACGATAGATGGATTCGGTGCTAATACTGATGTTTTCCTCCATTCTCAAACGACCGCTAATTTGTTCAGGACTCCAATACAGCGCGATCTTTTGTTGAATATGAAGCTTTAACTCGTCATTGAGTTTGATGTGCTTGGGCTTTTGCTGATGCCTCGTTTGGGCAAAGCGGTGGGCTTGTTTGTAGCGATAGCCGTTGCCCCCGGTATTGCGTTTAATTTCACGGCTGATGGTTGACCTACTTCTGCCCATGGTTTTAGCGATTTCTGTCAGTGTACAATGCTGCTGATTCATGAGGTAAATGTGGTATCTTTCGTGTTCAGTCAAATGGGTATATCTCGTCATGTTTTACTCCTTTTTTCCGTTCAGTTAAAAGAGTACGAGTGTACCCTTTGACTGACTTACGGAGTGTTGCACTTATTATGTGAGTTCGCCTGACATATTGTGGTCAATTTGATATTAATTGATTATTAATTACCTTTGGAGCGAGTTTGACTATAAATAAGTTAAAAAACCCGCTGGAATTCAGTGTAAACGGAATTTTGAGTACTGTTGATCAAAGCACTATCGAATTGAATGTCATTAGGGGCTTATGGGAGTCTCCACTGACTGTCTTGTTTCGCGATTGCGCTGTCAATCCCGTACTCAAAGTCGCATGTGTGCTGTATACGTTGCGGTTTTCCGTGCGGGACTTCCTTGCACTTGCAAAAAATCTAGTTATATGAAGGTGTCCTTATTAGAAACGAATCCTTCGCTTAGAGTAAAAATTGCTGGACACGCTGATAGCGTGGGAGGTGAGGAAACGAATAAAGTAAGTGTTGACGTTATGGTTTTAAAATGAAATGATGCCTAGAGTTAGTTTTATATTGTTTATCATCGCCTGTTTTCTTTCCCTCGATTCCGTTGGTCAGGACCTGAACAAAGTTCACATAATGGCAGAGGAGGCCTTCTATGATGAGGATTTCGAGAGTGCATTTGAACTTTATGAGATTCTCATACATAATTTAGAAGTGCCAATGCCTGATTTTCTCCATAAGGCAGAGATATGTTCGCTTCTCACTACACATCATAGTCAGCCTACAAAGGAATTTTTTGAGTATGAGGAAACAGTGGCTAAGAAGGACAAATTTTATCATTATTGGAAGGGGCGAATATTGATGACAAGGCATAGAATGAGAGAGGCACACGCCGCCTTTGACAAATTCTTGGATACCGAAGAATATCTTAGCGATGAAATAAAAAGAGAAGCTAGGAGGTGGAGGGAGTGGGTAGCAAATGCTGAATATTATATGGCTAACCCCGATTCGTATGAGATATACCCCTTAGAAAAGGGAGTGAATTCTGAATATGCAGAGTTGAGTCCTGTTTTTTTCCCAAAGACCGACGAGTTACTATTCATTTCAAATAGGAATGCAGAAGATACCAGTAAGTATCAGGTTTATCGTACCACTCACGAAGGTAGTAAGCAATGGACAGCACCGAGCATAATTCCTGAGTTGGGGATTTTTGATAGAGATAATGCCAATATTGAGGTGACTACCGAAGACGGAAAACTTCTCCTCTTTAAGCCAGAACATGGAGGAGATTTGTTTTACAGTGAGTTAACAGAAGATAAAAAGGGATGGTCTAGTCCAGTGAAATATGACCGTAAAATCACCTCTACCCATGCGCATCCCCACTTCTTTATCAGTGAGAATAAGGAGAGAATCATTTTTGAATCGAATGGCGGAACGAAAAAGATGCCTAACCTTGATTTATTTCAATCATTTAAAAATGAAAAAACAGGAAAATGGGATACTCCTGAACCATTTTCACCAGCAATCAATGGTAAGTTCAATGAAAGAAGTCCATATTTAAGTCCAGATGAACAGACCTTGTATTTTTCTTCAGATGGCTCTATGTCAATGGGAGGGTATGATATTTTCAAATCAGTTTTTGATTCAGACACTAAATCTTGGTCAAAGCCTGAAAACATGGGATTCCCATTGAATTCGCCCGAAGATGAAATCTACTTTAAGATGAGTCCTAACCAAGAAAGCGGGTATTTCAATTCTAATCGACTCAATACATTAGGTGATTTTGATATTTTATTCTTTATAGACAAGAGTACTGTCAATATTGAAGGTCAGATAATAGATGTTGAAACTGACCTCCCAGTTACTGATGCCGAGATTTTCTTCATATCTGAAGAATTCATGGATATGAACTTCTTTTCCGAGGTATCAGATAGCGGGAGATATGCAACTAAAATCATGTCTGAAGACATGCTTCGAGTGCAGATCAAAAGAGATGGCGAGCTGTTGCATGAGGAAGATTTGAAAATTCAGATGCTTGATACATCAAAGATGACTTACGTTAAAGATTTTTATTTGGGAGAGAAAGAGGTGGAAGAAGAGGAGGAACCTGTACCTGTGCAAATCACAGCGGGAAAGTCTACTGTACTACAGTTCATTTACTTTGATATTGGGGAAAGCTACCTGACAGATCAAAGTACTGATAAATTGAATAGCACTAGGACCTTGTTAGAAACAAACAGTTCACTTAAAATAGAAGTCTCAGGTCATACTGACAGTGTGGGGAGTGATAATTTTAATTCTCAACTTTCATTAAAAAGAGCCCAGTCGGTAGCAGACTGGCTGATTCAACAGGGTATTCCCGCTACTAGTCTAATGTCAAAAGGATATGGCTCAACTCATCCGTTAGCCAGCAATGATGATGAAGAAGAAGGAAGACAGTTAAACCGTAGGGTTGAAATCATTGCTCTTGAATAAGAAAATCTTCTGGTCCTCCCATATCATGTTGGCGTTGTCAGTCATAAGAAAAACCAGCATGATGCAAAAAACCTACCCGATGCGATAAAACAAGCCAATAGCAATAGAACAAAACCCATCAAACAAGCGGTCTGCGACAGAGGTTATCGTGGGGTTAAACAAGTAGGCGATACGGCCATCATCCTGCCCAGCAAAGCCCTGAAAAAAGACAATCGTTATCAAAGAGACAAGAAACGCAAACCGTGTAAGCGATGGGCTACCATAGAACCCATTATTGGGCATTTGAAATCCGATTTTAGGTTATCCAGAAATAGGCTTAAAGGACAAATTGGCGATGAAATCAATGTACTCATGGCTGCTTGTGCCTGGAATTTGAGAAAGTGGCTGGTTTTTTGTCACGTCTGCTATTTATGGCTTAAAAAAGCGCGTTTTGTCCATATTTTTGGTAAAAAGCCCTTGATCCATTTGATTCAAGGTTGACTCACGTTCGCTGAGCGGTCGCTTGAAACAGATTTTTACTTGCTATGTTGGTTTTTAAGGGCTGACTAACTAAAATGGTGGACCATCAACCATGCCCGTACAAGTGCATTCGTATTTATTAAATGCCTACTTCAAAATCAGAAAATGCACGAAAAACAAGCTATTCCTCCCCAACAGATGAGACCGTCAAAAAATCAGTGTATCTAGCACTGATGGAAGCAACCAAAAACTGGACGATGCCCGTACGAAACTGACCAATCCTAATCAATCAATTTATGGCTACATCTGAAGAAAAGGTCAATGTCTGATACCCTGTCCCTAAATCTCATTTGCACAGATTACTGGATAGTGTCTCAGAAAGATTATCTATACCTCCAATCTGATAGAAACCCTGAATGGGAACATCAGAAAGTACTCCAAAAATAAAATTGTGGAATTAGCTCAACCAGTTTATGGCTATACTTGAAGACATGATTATAGCGTCTAATCCCTAACTCTTGATCTCTCATTTACACACTTTTTAGATGCTGTCCCTTATAAGTGGATCACTTCATCGTAAGCTGTTGCTACAGCCTCCATAACAGCCTCGCTCATCGTTGGATGTGGGTGTGCTGATTTTATGATTTCATGACCTGTTGTCTCCAATTTTCTGGCAACCACAGCTTCAGCTATCATCTCGGTCACATTATTCCCAATCATATGAACACCCAGCCATTCGCCATAGTTTGCATCGAAGATCACTTTTACAAAACCCTCTGCAGCTCCCGTCGCTTGGGCCTTGCCTGAAGCAGAAAATGGAAACTTACCGACTTTGACCTCATAACCTGCTTCTTTTGCCGCCTTCTCCGTATACCCTACAGAAGCAATTTCTGGAGAACAATAGGTGCAACCTGGAATATTATTGTAATCAAGAGGGTCTACATGCATGCCTTTGATTTTCTCTACACATATAATCCCTTCGGCCGATGCTACATGAGCAAGAGCCTGCCCTTTCACAAGGTCCCCAATGGCATAAACACCATCAACATTGGTTTTATAAAAATCATCAACCTTTACTTTCCCTTTCTCCGTTTGAACTCCTACATCTTCTAATCCTAGGTTCTCAATATTGCTTGCCACACCGACAGCAGAAAGAACAATATCACAATTCAGTATTTCTTCTCCCTTTTTTGTCTTTACTTCCACTTTACATCCTGTTCCTTTTGTGTCCACTTTAGTCACTTCCGAACTGGTCATAATCTTCATTCCAGACTTCTTAAAAGTTCGCTCCAACTGCTTGCTCACTTCCTCATCCTCAACTGGAACCACCCTATCTAAGAATTCGACAATGGTTACTTCTGTACCCAAAGAATTATAGAAATAGGCAAATTCAACTCCAATGGCTCCTGAGCCAACCACTACCATTTTCTTTGGCTGTTTAGGTAGCACCATAGCTTCACGGTATCCTATGATTTTCTTCCCGTCTATTGGCAAAGAAGGAAGCTCTCTGGCTCTCCCACCAGTTGCTAATATGATGTGATTGACATCATAGGTGATCATTTCACCTTTCTCATCCTTTACTTCTACTTTCTTGCCCTTCTTTAGTGTACCATATCCTGCGATATGATCAATTTTATTCTTCTTAAATAAGAATTGAACCCCTTTGCTCATCCCATCAGCTACATCTCTACTTCTCTTTACCATTCCACTGAAATCAGCTTTAGCACCTTTCACCTCGACTCCATAATCACTAGCATGATTAATGTAATCGAAAACCTGCGCACTTTTTAATAAAGCTTTGGTGGGAATGCATCCCCAGTTAAGACAAATACCTCCGAGATCAAAACGCTCCACTACTCCAACTTTCATCCCCAGTTGTGAAGCTCGGATGGCAGCTACATATCCGCCAGGACCACTACCAATTACAATCAGATCATATTTTGATACCATAATGTTCAGTTTAAATGAAGCGCAAATTTAAGAACTGAAGTCGTTTCCTGCACATCAAATTATAATAGGACATCTCTATTGACAGTCTTTTCCCGAGATTGCGGTGTTAGTCCCGTACTCAAATCCTCATGTATGCCATATACACTGCGGTTTTCCGTGCAGGACTCCCTTGTTACTCATAAAAAAATCTAGTTAATAGAGATGCCCAATAGTCATTAGTTCGCTGGCTGATTTATCTTTGGCGGACTAAAAAACTTCTAAAACCCCTAACCAGATGAAATTACTCGAAGGAAAAATAGCTTTAATAACAGGAGCATCAAAAGGAATCGGAAGAGCGATAGCGCAACAATTTGCTGAACAGGGAGCAAATGTTGCCTTCACTTACTTGTCAAGCGTTGAAAAAGGTCAGACCCTGAAAGTAGCGTTGTCTTCAAAAGGAATTAAAGCAGAGGGCTATCGTTCTGATGCATCAGGTTTTGTTGCTGCTGAAGAACTGATCAATCGTGTAGTATCAGATTTTGGATCATTGGACATCTTAATAAATAATGCTGGTATCACACGAGATAATCTACTAATGAGAATGAGCGAAGAGCATTGGGATGAACTAATGAAAGTGAATCTCAAATCCTGTTTTAATACAGTCAAAGCCGCCACCAGAACCTTCATGAAACAAAAAAGTGGGTCAATCATCAATATGTCATCAGTAGTAGGGGTCAAAGGAAATGCTGGTCAGGCAAATTATGCAGCCTCCAAAGCGGGCATTATTGGTTTTACCAAATCAGTAGCCTTGGAATTGGGATCAAGAAATATCAGATGCAATGTGATTGCTCCAGGATTTATTGAAACTGAAATGACAGATACACTTGACGAAAAAGTAGTACAAAGCTGGAGAGACGTAATCCCTTTAAAAAGAGGCGGAACTCCTGAAGATGTAGCAAACGCATGTGTCTTCTTGGGATCGGAAATGTCCTCTTACATCACTGGTCAAGTCATACAAATAGATGGAGGAATGCTTACCTAACTGTCTAAAAGAATCATTGAAAAGGCATTTAATACATACCAATAATACCAATTTGACCACAAAATGGAGCGAATTCAACCCATAAGTGCAACACTCGGGTTTATATGATGCTCCCTGCCCAGTGTCTGAGAAAAGACCTCCCAAGGCTCTTGTTAGAAGCAAGTGGGTAGATTCACATTAATTTTATGCAAAAAAACTTGTCAGCCAGCAAATAAGCAATGGTCTTACAATGGTCTTACAATGTTTTTTGCCATAACCTCTGGCTTTTCTTTTTGTGGCTTGAATGATCAAATTTAAGCCTTCTAAAATACCGTTATTGATGCTGCTTAATTTCCATTGCACAATGCCTTGCCAATGGTTTTTAATGGTTTTGCTTGTTTCAACCATGGCGGGTAAATTGCATTGACTGACCCAGTTGTACCATTTGCTTAATAATTGCTCAAAATCTATCATGGTTTTGGCTTGATAGATTTGTTGGAAAGTTTCGCGCATTCTCATTGCCTCAAAGGATTTAAGGTTAATATCTGCCAGCTCTAATTCTGCTTTTTTCTGTTGTTGTTTCTCGCTGAGGTTTTGTTCGTTTTTGAGGAATAAATATCGTGTACCTTTAAGAATTGGATTCTCTTTCGCCTCGGCTCTTCTCACCTGATCAACCCCTTCATTGATAATTTTTATAATGTGGAATTTGTCAAACGTAATTTGGGCATTCGGCAGGTTTTCTTTAATCCCTTTAATAAACGCCGGTGACATATCGCAACTCACTGATTTAACTTGTTCTTTGTTGCCCTTTTGTTGTTCTAAAACAGCGACAAAGTCAACAACCGTTTGACTGCCTTTGCCATCACTGATATGCGCCACTGCTTTTTTGTATAAATCAACAAATAGCGTAATATAATCATGTCCCTTGGTCGTGGCAGTTTCATCCATACCAAAGGTATCTATACCGCTTAAATCCTCACTGCGCCTAGCTTTGTCAACATAGATATCCAAAACTTCCAACCCTTATAATCTGATACGTTCATCAGCTGGCAACCGTACCGGCATGTGCTTACAAAACTTGATAATAAAAATCTCAAGGTGCTAACACCATTTAACTGACCTGCCCACGGCGACAGAATCAGCCGTACTTTGCCATCGTCCCGCTTAATACGAGGAACCCTAACATGCAGATGGCATTCATGCTCAAAGAAATTCATATGACAATATTTTTTCATCTTGGTGTCATAGGCGCTATAGGCTTTGGTGTCATCGCTACCATCAACAAAGCGCGTGCCACGTTTGAAGTCAATATAGATGTTGAGTTGTTTGTCGTTAAATTCAACATCCTTGACAAACCATGGGGAATAGATGCCGAGTGCTTGAGTAAATAAGTCTTGCATTTTTGAACAATGAAATTGATCCTGTATTTTAACGCATTACCCACTCAATAATCACAAGAACCAAATATTTAGAACATTTCCTCTTTTAGTGCTTTTAGTTATTGGAATTTGGTTGGCTCCAATCTTGGTATTGCTTCCAGTGGTACCAACCATAGATACTCATAATCAGGTAGTAGGCATTGATCCCTGTATCTGCATACAGTTTGTATTGATAGGTAATGAACATGTAAAGGATAACACTGATCATTCCAACTGGATAGACCAATATTTTTTTCTTGCTTGCTGAACCATACGCTCGCAATGCCTGTGATCACAGCAGTAAATTCTAATGCTGACGTTTTCAGTAATTGATCAACAAAAGCAGTCCAACTTATCCATAGGGGAAAAAATAATTCCGTGAGATAGTACTTTATCTAGTCAATCATCATAATTTTGCATGGCAAGTAGTGGTCACAGTTCCTCATTATTTGCCATGACAACAAACGAGAAATTACTCTTTGAAGCACTCACATACGATGATGTGCTTCTCCTTCCTGCTTATTCAGAAATACTTCCCGGAGATACAGACACGTCTGTGCAAATCACCCGAAATATTCGATTGAACATTCCGTTGGTCTCAGCGGCAATGGATACGGTCACAGAGGCAAAACTTGCTATTGCTATGGCCCTTGAGGGAGGTATCGGAGTTATCCACAAGAATATGACTGTTGACAGGCAGGCTGTTCAGGTGAGAAAAGTAAAGAGGTCGCAAAGCGGTATGATCCTAGATCCAATCATATTAGATATAGATAGCAAAGTTGGAGATGCAGAGGCGATTATAAATGAAAATAAGATTGGAGGAATTCCCGTCGTAGATAAAAACAAGAAACTGGTTGGAATAGTGACCAATCGTGATCTTCGATTTGAAAAGGGGATGAAGCGACCCGTAAAAGAAATCATGACAAAGGAAAACCTGATTACAGCTACCGCCGAAGTAGGACTAGGAGAGGCAGAAGAGATTCTTCAAAAACACAAAATTGAGAAACTCCCAATTATCAATAAGGAAGGTAAGCTGATAGGACTGATCACTTATAAAGACATCTTAAAAAATAAGGATCGACCTAATGCCTGCAAAGATGAATATGGACGATTAAGAGTTGGAGCTGCAGTAGGAGTAACTCAGGATATCAAAGATCGAATTGAAGCTCTTCAAAAAGCGGGTGTTGATTTGATTAGTATTGATACCGCTCATGGTCATTCAAAAGGGGTGATTGATACTGCGAAGCAAGTGAAGCGGGATTTTCCTGATTTGGAATTGATTGTCGGAAACGTTGCAACAGCAGAGGCTACCGAGGCTTTAGCTAAAGCGGGTGCCGATGCCATTAAAGTCGGGGTGGGACCAGGAAGTATTTGCACTACACGAGTGATCGCTGGCGTTGGAGTCCCTCAGCTGAGTGCGGTTTATGAGTCCGCAAAAGTGGTTAAAGGTACAATTCCGATCATAGCCGATGGTGGGATTCGTTTTTCGGGGGATGTAGTGAAGGCTATTGCGGGCGGGGCAAATACCGTTATGATTGGTTCATTATTAGCGGGTACTGAAGAAGCTCCAGGAGAAGTCATTCTGTACGAGGGAAGAAAGTTCAAATCCTACCGTGGAATGGGTTCTGTTGAGGCTATGGAAGAAGGATCAAAAGATCGGTACTTCCAAGATGTGGAGGATGATATTAAGAAATTGGTACCTGAAGGAATAGTGGGCAGGGTGCCTTTTAAAGGATCCGTTCAGGAAGTTCTTTATCAAATGACGGGCGGATTGAAAGCTGGAATGGGTTATTGTGGTGCTGCGTCTATTGAAGACCTACAGAAAGCTAAGTTTGTTAAAATTTCCAGCGCAGGTGTTGCTGAAAGTCATCCGCACGATATTCATATCACCAGAGAGGCACCTAATTATAGCAAGAAGTAGCGTGAAGGGAAGCGAGCAAGCTACTCAAAAGCTACGGTGCTAGCTTTTTAACGAAATGCGAGCAAAAAAGAAATGATTTAGATGTGATATTTTGTGATCAAATTGGTATTAAACTTTCCATAGATTCAACACGTTTATCTTTATATCGGTTTTTAATGTACTGCCAAACTTGTTCGCAAGGATTCAGTTCTGGAGAATGCGGAGGGATAGTTAATAGAAAAATATTATCGGGTACTTCCATGTTTTTTTAACCCCCTTTCCCCGTTAAGCATTTGCCTAAATGCGTCACTAATCCAAAGCTACTCTCATCCTGAAAATATAAATTCACATCTTCAAACTTACCTTTGTTCAGACTTGATTTAATGTCGTTTAAGGTAGTAGGAAGTTTTTGAAAAAGCCTTTACGGCTTCTTCATCCTTTTTGTGATGAGATTTCCTTGAGCTTTTTAGTTTTGTTTTAAAGTGTTTTATCATATACGTTCTAAGCCAATGGTATTTTACTTCAACGCCATAGTGAGATAAAACCCATTGTTGGGCATCCCAATAGCCACGTAAAGAGTGCTTGGCATCTTTTAACTTTTCTGATAATCCTTGGTGAATCTCAGGGGTAATAATCTTAGACTTTTTAGCTCTTGTGGAACTTAGCAAGATGCCTGCTATTCCTGATTTACGATATCCAGCTATCCAAAGAACTAACGTCTGTCTACAGATACCTAAATAAGCTGCTAGCAATTGTTGTGTCTTAAATTTATTGGTTTTCAATAAAATCAGACATAAAATACGCTTCTCTGACTTGATATTGCGCTGTTTAGCTTGTAACGCCTTAAGCGTTTCAAGACTCTCTGATACTTCAATCGTTGACTTCCTGCCCATGAAGCAAATGTATAAATAGTCGTTCCTTAAAAACTCATTTTCAATGGAGTTTGTATTCTACTTTGATGGAAAGAGGTTAATTCAACTAGACGCCTCAGCTTTACTACCCATTTTGTATAGAGCCAAAGAGCATTTACTCTTAGTTGTTTCATCAACTTCTTGTAGTTAACCCCACAGGCTGCCATGATGAAGTTTATTTTATCTCCTGTTTTCCCTTTTAGGTAATTGCTAGCTGCTCGATGATCTTGCTTCAAGTGTCCGATGATTGGCTCTATGGCTGCTCTACGTCTACAGTGCTTTCGTTTTCTCTGTTTTTGATAGGTATTGTCTCTTTTTAATGGTTTGGATGGTCGAATGATGGAGGTGTTCTCAACTGTGTTAGTCCCTTTGTACCCCCTATCTACTGTGGCGGTTTTCGGGTAGTTACCAGTCAGTAGTTGTGTTTGCTTCAATACAGCATCTAGTGTATGTCCATCATAAATATTCTCTTCAAAAGTCATCGCACCTACGATGATACCCGTGTTTTGTGTCAATACTACTGATGCCTTACAGCCATATTCATATTTCTTATGTGCCTTCCCTTTTGCGATGCAATACACATCAGGTTCATGTAAACTGTAAATTTTATTCTTACTGCACTTCTCTTGTGTAAGTACTCGTTTGAACAGTGCCAGTGTTACTTCTTTTTGCTGATGAGGTAATTTCCTGTCTAATTCTCTGACTAACCGACCAGCAATGGTTTTGAGTTTTCGCTTCGCTGCATTTGCTTTCTTTCTTCTTTTAGGGTGAGTCCCATGGTAGGTGTCTCTGACAAGGTTTTTGGTTGTCCTAACGTAACTGCGTCGTAGTTTAATCCCTTCTTGGTTGGCTATAGAAATACAGCTGTCAACAATCTTTTTATGAAGTTTTGCATCTGTGGGATAGGTGATGCGCTTTTTCTGGACAGTAGTATCTACACTTACATGGTTGTCCTTAGCATCCTTGCCGTGTAGCTCAATTGAATGTTTCAATATCTTCTCTACCTCTTCTTCTCCAATCCTCTTCCTGAAATGTACCAAATCTGTTGCCGCACATGGTTGCCCCCATTGCAAAGAATCAAAGCCTCCAACATATTGAAAATATGGATTCATTTCCCAGCGTTGTTCCACCAATACCTCATCTGATAAATTGTAAATAGATTTTAATATCAACAAGGAGACCATCAAACGAATAGAATGAGCCGGACGACCTACATTTGAATAAAGCGAACCAAACGCTTCTTCAAAATACGACCATTCTATCTGTTGGCTCAACAAATAAAGTGCTTGCCTGGAATTGAGTTGTTCAGTTAAGGTAGGTGATAAAAAATCAAGTTGATTTCTATTCGACTTTTTTGACTGCATTTGACAAGGTTTTGATTGATATTATAACTACGCCTTGTCATTTTATATAGCAATAATCGTGCTAAAACCCTCCCTGAAAGAAGATAAGCATAATTAATGTTGATTCTTTAAGGTTGACTAACTATGATTCAAAGATTGTGGTATTTACTCCATTAATTTCCCAAACAAAATTATCTCCATTTATAGGGGAATAGCTTCCATACAGGTAGGTTGTTTGAAACTTGTGTTGGTAAGAAACTACTGGTTTAACTCCTTTTACCGTTAAGCATTTGCCTAAATGCGTCATTAATCCAAAGCTACTCTCATCCTGAACATATAAATTCACATCTTCAAACCTACCTGTGTTTAGATTGAATTTAATGTCGTTTAACGTAGCAGGAAGTTTTTTAAAAAAGACTTTACGGCTTGATCATCCTTTTTGTAATGAGATTTCCTTGGGCTTTTCAGTTTTGTTTTAAAGTGTTTTATCATGTACGCGCTAAGCCAATGATATTTTACTTCAACTCCATAGTGAGATAAAACCCATTGTTGGGCATCCCAATAGCCACGTAAAGAGTGCTTGGCATCTTTTAACTTCTCTGATAATCCTTGGTGAGTTTCAGGGGTAATAATTTTAGACTTTTTAGCTCTTGTTGCATTTAGCAAGATGCCTTCTATTCCTAATTTACGATACCTAGTTATCCAAAGAACTAACGTCTGTCTACAGATACCTAAATAAGCTGCTATCAATCGGTGTGTCTTGAATTTATTGGTCTTCAATAAAATTAGACATTAAAATACGCTTCTCTGCCTTGATATTGCGTTGTTTAGCTTGTAACTCCTTAATCGTTTCAAGACTCTCCGATACTTCTATAGTTGATTCCATACCCATGAAGCAAATATACAAATAATAATTAGACTAGTATTATAAACTAATTGGTATAAGAATAAAAAAACCTCCCCCCTGGTGAGGGGGAATTAACCCTTGAAGAAAGAATCTACAAACTCTATTTTATTGAACACCTGTAGATCACCTACTTTCTCTCCTACTCCAATGTATTTTACTGGTATCTTAAATTGATCAGATATTCCGATCACTACACCTCCTTTTGCCGTCCCATCCAGTTTTGTAATAGCTAATGATGACACATCTGTAGCTTTCGTAAATTCTTGTGCTTGAATGAATGCGTTTTGTCCAGTACTTCCATCTAGGATTAACATTACGTCGTGCGGAGCTTCGGGGATAAACTTTTGAATTACATTTTTTATTTTTGAAAGCTCCTGCATCAGGTTAACTTTAGTATGTAATCTTCCTGCTGTATCTATGATGACAACATCTGCGCCTTCTTCCTCCCCTCTTTTTGCGGTCTCAAAAGCGACAGCTGCAGGGTCTGTATTCATTCCCTTGGAAACTACAGGTACGCCCACACGCTCGCCCCACCTAATTAATTGATCAACTGCTGCCGCACGAAATGTATCGGCTGCGCCCAAGATTACACTCTGTCCTATGCCCTTGAATTGTGCTGCCAGTTTTCCGATGGTAGTGGTCTTGCCAACTCCATTTACACCAACCACCAAAATAACATAGGGACCATCTACATTCGGAAGATCGAAGCCTTCTAGGTCTACGGTATTATTCTCCGAAAGCAATCCTGTTATTTCTTCTCGAAGGATTTTATTAAGCTCGGCGGTGTTCAGGTATTGATCTTTTGCTACTCTTTCTTCAAGCCGTGCTATAATTTTAACGGTAGTTTCCACACCTACATCGGACGAAATTAGAACTTCCTCTAATTCATCTAAAACTTTGGTATCGACGGTCGACTTTCCAGCTACGGCTTTGTTAAGCCGGACAAAAAAATTTATGTTTGCCTTTTCCAGCCCTTTATCAAGCAACCCTTTTTTCTCGCCAGAGAAAAGACCTTTGAATCCCATCTGATTAAAGTGATTATCATGTGAAGATAAAAGAAGTTGTCCACCAATGGCAAACAGCTTTCAATTTCTTTTGCAAATTTTACTTGGTCAGAGCTTCTTTTACCTCTCCTTCAAGGACCATTTCTTCCCTGAATGAATATGATCCACTTTCATTTTTTACTGCTTTTATCACTCTCGCATATTTAGCTCCCCCCAGTTGTTTCAGCGTTGCTACTACCTTCTTTGCCATAGTTACTTAATTTCTTTGTGAACTGTATGTTTCCTCATGATAGGATTGTATTTCTTCAACTCAATACGATCTGGAGTGCTTTTCCTATTCTTTGTAGTGATATATCGACTCGTGCCCGCCAACCCACTGTCTTTGTGCTCTGTGCACTCAAGAATTACTTGTATTCGATTTCCTTTCTTAGCCATTACTTTTTCTTCTCTTAAGGAGGCAACGCAAATGTAAAAAAATAAGATGATTTAAAAAACTTACTTCTTATCCAAATCTGGCAACACAAATAAATTGGTGGATTCGACTCATAAACGCGCCACCGCCAACAAACTAGCATCTATGTCAGTATGCTCAAAAAACACCTTATCAGGTGTTTTAAATCTCAAACATTTTCTCGGTCTGGTGTTCAATTTATGAACGGCTATTTTAACCTCATTTAAGCGAACATCTGTCGACTTCATTGATTTAGGGAAGTATTGTCGTAACAAACCATTTGCATTTTCGTTTTGTCCGCGCTCTCATGAGCGGTAAGGTTTAGCAAAGTAACTTTTACACTTGATGCTCTTATTGACACCCTGAGAACGTCATAAGCGACCGAGTCCACCGCTTCGGCGACTGGTTCTAACATAGCGCGCATCGCTACCGATACGTTATCTTTGTGCTTGCTCTTGACAGGGTAAGCCAGCCTTAATTTAGGAAATGACAAAAGGTAAAGTGAAAATCATTCTTCTTCCTTCAATAACTGTTTAAAATTCTCCGCTACCCGATCAATTTTTGGCTTTGAAACATTTACAATATACGGCTGATACGGATTTTTCTTCTCATAATCCTGATGATAGCCCTCTGCATCGTAAAACTCAGTATAGGGAACTAATTCTGTAGCAATAGACCTGCCTAGAGAAGGTTGGAGTTCGTTGAACTTGGCTTCCGCCAATTTCTTTTCCTCACATTCAACTAATAAATGCAACTTTTAGATTTGAGATTTTATCACTATTACAAAACAGGAAAGAAGGGCAATTCCCTCTTTCATTGCTTTGCTAGTAAGGGTTAATTTGCCCCCTCACATCGTCAAAAATAAAGTTGCAAATGGCACATCTTACTACAGAACAAAGGTACGCGATATCGTGTATGTTACAACAAGGAAAAAGTCAAAGAGAAATAGCTGCTAGCATAGCAAAAGATAAATCCGTTATTAGCAGAGAAATTGTGCGTAATAAAGATCAGAGGAGTGGTGTTTATAGGCATGATTTGGCGCATCGAAAGTATGCTCAACGTCAAAAAAAGAAACCCAAGAAAAAGCGATTCACCTTGCAAATTCAGTCCCATGTCGAGACCCTGCTAAAGGAAGATTATAGCCCCGAGCAAATTGTAGGCATCAGTATAAAAGAAGGGATAGACTGTGTCTCTCACGAGCGCATTTATCAGCATGTATGGAAAGACAAAAAACACCAGGGCGAGTTACATACTCATCTCCGAAGAAAGGGCAGAAAGTATCGCAAAAGAGGGGCTACTAAAGATAGCAGGGGAATTATAAAAGACAGAGTAAGTATAGACCGCAGACCTTCGGTGGTAGAAGAAAGGTCAAGATTTGGAGATCTTGAAGTAGATTTGGTCATTGGAAAAAATCAGAAAGGAGCGATGGTAACTATCAACGAGAGGGCGAGTGGCATGTTGAAAATGAAGAAAGTAGAAACCAAACAAGCCAGCGAAGTTGCTGATGCCATCAATGCATTATTGGAAGAATGGAGTCCGTTTCTTCACACCATCACTTCTGATAATGGAAAGGAATTTGCTTGGCATCAACAGGTAGCTAAAACGCTAAGCATTGACTATTATTTTGCCCATCCCTACCACTCGTGGGAAAGAGGGTCTAATGAAAATTTAAACGGGCTGATCAGACAATATATCCCTAAGAAATCAGACTTCTCTATGCTCGATGAGCAACAAATCAAAGACGTTGAAACCAAGATAAACAATCGACCTAGAAAAAGACATAAATATGAAATCCCTATATTTGTAATGAATCAATTATTGGTTAACCAGAAAGTTGCATTAATGACTTGAATTCAGCAATCATTAGTATGATAAAAAATGGCTGACCTGTACTGCGACCCGATATCTGGTTCTTGCCTGTTTACTTGGGTGGGGTCGTGTGCTGTGAAGAAGATGTCCAGTAGCGTATTATAATCAATGACACTAGGATCATAAAATACCTGTACCGCTTCTGCATGATTTGTTCTGCCAGAGCTAACAAGTTTGTAGTGTGCCGTAGATTTTTCCCCGCCAGCGTAACCCGAAACAGCCGAAACAACGCCTTTGATTTGTTCAAATGAAGCTTCCACACACCAAAAACATCCGCCCGCAAAAGTGGCTGTATCGAGTTGCTGTGCGTCAGCATAGGCGAATGGGTTGTGTTCTGTCTTGTTTCCCTGAGACTGACAGCTAAAAAGGAACATTTGAAGTAGGCATTTAATAAATACGAATGCACTTGTACGGGCATGGTTGATGGACCACCATTTTAGTTAGCAGGTTATCGAATATTTCCCCTTTCATCTGGCTTCGGTTGAACCGATAGCAATATTGGTCGATATATGCTTGCAGGTTATCGACTGAATGGTGGATACCTCTAAGCCATGCCTTGAACATCATAATTGTTCTGTGCAATTCCGGGAAATTCTTACCTTTCTTCCCACTCTCGATTTGAATTAAATAAGGGTATTTTTCTTTCAAGGGGATGTAGCCCCTCCACCTATCGGTTGTGATGGTAGCCTGAGTTGATATATGATCATGGAAGAAAGGCTTCAATTGCTTGGATCCAGCATTGTCAATCTCTCTGGCATACATCCTGCTCACTCCTTTCCCTTTCTTCTCAATAGCCAGTACAACCTGCTTTTTTCGGTTATTTTGTCGTCCTACAACGCCTGCTTCCTGTTGTCCTACAACGGTCTCATCAACTTCTACTTTACCCATTAGCGGGTATTTCCCACTGCTAACCATGGCCTTCATTACCTTTTGTTGAAACAGCCAACAGGTTTTTTGCCGTAGCCCCAGTTTTCTGCTTAGCTCTGTTGATGCAATCCCTTGTTTATTTATACTCATGTAGTATAGAATATAAAAAGCTTTTAACAGTGGGAATTTTACTTTGTGGAAAAGTGTGCCACTTGTGGGGGTAGCTTGGTACCTACATTTTGTGCATGGACGGGTATGGAATAATTTCCCTCCGCAATACTTGCTGTTTTGGCACCTTTCACATTTAAATCCATTGGGCCATTTCATTTCGGCCAGGAAGTTTTGACAACTGTCGTTATCAGGAAATTTCTTCTGAAACTCAAAAAGGGTTAGGCTTTCATACTTTTTCTCCATAATCTGATTTTTATTCTAACTTTAATAGTCCTACTAAGTTACTGTAAATCAATCGTTTAATCAAGAAAATTAAACTGTTTTAATAGACTAATCTTTTATTTATTAAATGCCTACTTCAATTGATTTATATCAATAAAACAAACAAAACCATTAACCAAATCAACCGCTTTATGTTAGAATAACCGTTGTTTTCTGGTCGTTTTAGTTAAAAAATTATGCTGACTCCATCTACCCCAAACACAGGGCAACAAAATCTGTTTCACACCGAATTGTTCTCTCAATTAGACCCACGAGACCCTTTAATCCAATTAGCCAACGTCATCGACTGGAAGGTCTTCGAGGATGCATTTAGCAAACACTATTGCCACGATAACGGCAGACCCTCAAAACCAATACGCTTAATGGTCGGGTTACTGATGCTCAAACAACTGGAAAACCTGTCCGATGAGAATGTGGTCTTACAGTTCAAGCGTAATCCGTATTATCAATACTTCTGCGGTTATCCAACCTACACCCCAAACGTGCCTTGCAGTGCAACCGAACTGGTGCATTTTAGAAACAGAATCGGTGTCGCAGGTTTTGAACTCATTTTTAAGATGAGTGTGATGTTGCACGGCAAAAAAGCCAATGAAAACACTGTTTTGATTGACACCCCTGTTAAAGAAGTTAAAAACAGGAAAAAAACATCACCTATCCGACTGATTCTAAACTAGCCATCAAAGTTATCAACCGTCTCAACAAATTGGCGAAAAAACAGGGCATCAAACAACGCAGAACCTTCGTAAAAGAAGTTAAAAACTGCCGCTTACGCATTCGCCACTTCCGCCATGTTGAAAAGCGTACATCCGCTAAAAAGGCATTGAAACGATTGCGAACCATTGCTCATATTTTAATCCGAGAACTACAAAGAAAACTACCCCAACACGGACTGCTTGAAACCTACCGACCAGACTTCTTGCTCTATCAGCGGCCTTTTATAAGCAGGCGTGGGGCACAACAACCCAAAGACAAAAACAAAATTTATTCCCTGCACGAGCCCCATGCTTATGCGATTGGCAAAGGCAAGACCACAAACGCTATGAATACGGCAACAAAGTATCCATCGTCTCGGGCAAAGACAGTAACATCATTGTCGGCGTTGTCAGCCATAAGAAAAACCAGCATGATGCAAAAACACTACCCGATGCGATAAAACAAGCCAATAGCAACAGAACAAAACCCATCAAACAAGCGGTCTGCGACAGAGGCTATTGTGGGGTTAAACAAGTGGGCGATACTGCCATTATCCTGCCCAGCAAAGCCCTGAAAAAAGACAATCGTTATCAAAGAGACAAGAAACGCAAATTGTGTAAGCGACGGGCTGCCATAGAACCCATTATTGGGCATTTGAAATCCGATTTTAGGTTATCCAGAAACAGGCTTAAAGGACAAGTTGGCGATGAAATCAATGCTTTAATGGCTGCTTGTGCCTGGAATTTGAGAAAGTGGCTGGTTTTTTGTCACGTCTGCTATTTATGGCTTAAAAAAGCACGTTTTGTCCATATTTTTGGTAAAAAGCCCTTGGTCCATTTGGTTCAAGGTTGACTCACGTTCGATGAGCTGCCGCTTGAAATATATTTTTACTTGTTAGGTCGGTTTTTAAGGGCTGACTACCTAGTCGATTAGATAGGAACTGACATTATTATCCTTTAGCAACTCTTGGTATCTGAAAATCTAGTGGACTGCGGATTTTAGGGACTAATCTTTTATTTATTAAATGTCTATTTCAATGATATGAGGAGAAGGCGATAGAAGTGATTTAAAGACCTACCAAACGCCATTTGAAAAAATTGGTGGCTTGAAATATGCTGGGGAAATTACATGCCTGTGCCAAGAACCCACCTGTACCGGCAGCGTGGACATCTACATTGCTCTCACAGCAGATCAGAGGGATAGCTGGCAATCAACTATGAAGCATATCGCTTGCGAAAGCAGGTGTTTTGTGATTGGGGGCAACCAGTTTGTCAGAAAAGAAGACTACCTTGAGAAGTTATTGAATCAAGTGGATAGCCCTAGTGAAATCCTATGTGCGGGTGGCGGAGTTGTTGTCGATCCGTTTGGAAAAACAGTAGCAGGTCCGCTTTGGGATAAATCTGGAATACTGTTTGCAGAATTGGATATAGACCTAGTAGTGAAAGGGGAAATGGATTTTGATGTGGCAGGTCATTACGCCAGACCAGACATTTTTCAATTGATACTAAAATAGCTGAACATGAAAATCGGACTTATCTCCGACACACATGGCTATCTTGACGAAAAAGTATTTCATTATTTCAAAGAGGTAGACGAGATATGGCACGCAGGAGATATCGGCACTGAAAATGTGCTGAAGCTACTACAAGATTTTAAACCTGCCATTGCCATTTATGGAAATATTGATGGAGGAAAATTGAGAGTAACATGCCAGGAAGCGGAAATTGTCGAACGAGAGGGAGTCCGTGTATTAATTACTCATATCGCAGACAAGCCACCCAAGTACAACAGGCGGGTACTTTCCTTAATTAAAAAATACAAGCCTACTCTGCTCGTATGCGGTCATTCCCATATTTTGAAAGTTATGTCCGATAAGGTAAACAACCTACTGTTTATGAATCCTGGTGCTGCTGGCAAGCATGGATTTCATAAGATAAAAACCTTGTTGCGTTTTGATTTGTTAGAAGGTAAAATCAAAAATCTGGAGGTAATTGAGTTGGGACCAAGAGCAAATATCTCTGTGAAATGAATAGCTATCCTTTCATTTAAAGATTTAAAATGTGCTAGCGCATGGGGATTTTTGAAAATGAACCTCAACATATCCCTGATACCAATTTGACCACAAAATATTACATAAAATAAATTGAATTATTTTTTGTTTGCGTTAGGTAAAAAATATAGGACACCGCCAGTAACTGGATTTTATTTGTGATCAATACTGAAATGATACCACAAATCAAGGGGAAAGACAACTATATAGAGGTCCTCGTAGAAAATTAATGTCTGTGCTTGCAAAAGTCCCAACCGTTATCTAAACTTGTCCACTTAAGGCTCAATGCCATAAAATAAAATAATTGAAGTAGGCATTTAATAAATACGAATGCACTTGTACGGGCATGGTTGATGGGCCACCATTTTAGTTAGCAGGTTATCGAATATTTCCCCTTTCATCTGGCTTCGGTTGAACCGATAGCAATATTGGTCGATATATGCTTGAAGGTTATCGACTGAATGGTGGATACCTCTAAGCCATGCCTTGAACATCATAATTGTTCTGTGCAATTCTGGGAAATTCTTACCTTTCTTCCCACTCTCGATTTGAATTAAGTAAGGATATTTTTCTTTCAAGGGGATGTAGCCCCTCCACTTATCGGTTTTGATGGTAGCCTCAGGTGATATATGATTCTGGAAGAAGGGCTTCAATTGCTTGGAGCCAGCATTGTCAATCTCTCTGGCATACATCCTGCTCACTCCTTTCCCTTTCTTCTCAATAGCCAGTACAACCTGTTTTTTTCGGTTATTTTGGCGTCCTACAACGCCTTCTTCCTGTTGCCCTACAACGGTCTCATCGACTTCTACTTTACCCATTAGCGGGTATTTCCCACTGCTACCCATTGCCTTCATTACCTTTTGTTGAAACAGCCAACAGGTTTTTTGCCGTAGTCCCAGTTTTCTGCTTAGCTCTGTTGATGCAATCCCTTGTTTATTTGTACTCATATAGTATACGATATAAAAAGCTTTTAACATTGGGAATTTTACTTTGTGGAAAAGAGTGCCACTTGTGGGGGTAGCTTGGTACCTACATTTTGTGCATTGCCGGGTATGGAATAATTTCCCTCTGCAATACTTGTTGTTTTGACACTTTTCACATTTAAATCCATCTGGCCATTTCATTTCGGCCAGGAAGTTTTGACAACTGTCGTTATCAGGAAATTTCTTCTGAAACTCAAAAAGGGTTAGGCTTTTATACTTTTTCTCCATAATCTGATTTTTATTCTAACTTTAATAATCCTACTAAGTTACTGTAAATCAATCGTTTAATCAAGAAAATGAAACTGTTTTAATAGACTAATCTTTTATTTATTAAATGCCTACTTCAATAAAATAACTCCCTTAATTATGAAAACGTGTATGAAAACTTTACCTTCTCCTGACAAAATTGCGAATTTGGACGTAGTTAAAAGTTGCCTCCTTCGCCTCGCTCATTTTGTTGGCGTTAGGTCCCTCGTTGCCCTAGCCTCTGTCGCCTTCCTTGCGGTTATGCCCGCCACTGCGCAGGCGCAGAATTCACCATCAGACGACTTTGTGCTGAAAATAACAACCACCGCGGGTACTAACGCTAGCGACAAGTCCTTTACTTTTTATAGCCAAGACACCGATTATATGGTGGACTGGGGAGGTGGCAATGGTTTTGAGCAGGTTACAACAGAAAATACTCTCCATCCCTTCGCCACAGCAGGAGTACACACCATAAGATTTAGAAACCTGAATAATATCTATATCAATGACCAAGCAGACAAGGAAAAATATACCTCCATAGAGCAGTGGGGTACCTCCGTCTGGGATGAAGATATGAGTTATGCTTTTTTTGGAGCAAGTAACCTGATCATGAATTCAAACGCAGGTACGCCTGAGATGGGTACTGTGACGGATATGAATGGGGTGTTCCAAAACACCACTTCCTTTAACGGCGACATCAGCGGGTGGAATGTAGAAGCGGTGACGGAGATGAGTGGTATGTTCTCTGGTGCCACTGCCTTTAATCAAAACTTGGGCGGGTGGAATACCGCATCGGTGGAGGATATGTCTGATATGTTCGCTGAAGCCACTTCCTTCAACGGCGACATCAGCGGGTGGAATACCGCATCGGTGGAGGGTATGTCTTCTATGTTTGCAGGAGCCACTTCCTTTAACGGCGACATCAGCGGGTGGAATGTAGAAGCGGTGACGGAGATGAGTGGTATGTTCTCTGGTGCCTCTTCCTTCAACGGCGACATAGACGGCTGGAATACAGCATCGGTGACGGAGATGTCTGAAATGTTCTCTGGTGCCACCGCCTTTAATCAAAACTTGGGCGGGTGGAATACCGCATCGGTGGAGGATATGTCTGATATGTTCTCTGAAGCCACTTCCTTCAATGGTGGCATTAGTGGGTGGAATACCGCATCGGTGGAGGGTATGGCTTTTATGTTTGCAGGAGCCACTTCCTTCGACGACGACATCAGCGGGTGGAATACCGCATCGGTGGATGAGATGGATGGGATGTTCTCTGGAGCCACTGTCTTTAATCAAAACTTGGGCGGGTGGAATACCGCATCGGTGGAGGGTATGGCTTTTATGTTCTTAGGTGTTACACTTTCAGTTGCAAATTACGATTCGCTATTAGTGGGTTGGGACAGACAAACCCTTCAAAATGGAGTCTCTTTCCATGGAGGCAATTCGCTGTATAGTTCAGATGTAGCACACAACGCTAGGGAAAATATGATCAGTTCTGATGACTGGATCATTACTGATGGCGGACGAGTAAACGATCACGCTCCTGTTTTCGAAGAAGGAGCTACCGCTACAGTAACTTATGCAGAAAACGCCACTACGGCAGTAACTACGGTCGTTGTCACTGATGCAGATGTGGGACAGACGGTTACTTTAGCTTTGACGGGAGAGGATGCGGGTTTGTTTTCCATCACTACGGCAGGGCTATTGAGATTCAATAGGTCGCCAGACTATGAAATGCCTACGGATGTGGACACGGATAATATGTATGAAGTAACGATCACGGCCACAGACAACGGTACACCCGAAAAGATGACTATGCAAACCCTCACCATTACAGTGACGGATGTGGTGAATGAAGCTGGCAATCCGGCAGATGATCACTTTGTACTGAAAATAACAACTAACCCTAGTACTAACGCTAACGACATGGACTTTACGTTCTACACGGAGGACATAAATTATGACATAGACTGGGACAATGACCAAACTTTTGAAAGTGCAGATACAGGAGTTTCTGGAAACCAGTCTCATACCTTCCCCACAGCAGGAGTACACACCATCAGATTTAGAAACCTGAATGATGTCTATATCAATTATCAGGCAGGCAGGGAAAAATATACCTCCATAGAACAGTGGGGTACCGCTACTTGGAATGCAGATATGAATAATGCTTTTAGTGGAGCAAGTAACCTGATCACGAATTCAGGCGCAGGTACGCCCGACATGAATGCTGTAACGAATATGAGTTTTATGTTCAATGGTGCCACTTCCTTCAACGGCGACATAAGCGGGTGGAATACCGGACAGGTAGACGATATGGAAAGTATGTTCCATCAAGCCACTTCCTTTAACCAAGACATAGGAAACTGGAATACAGCACAGGTGACGAGTATGTTTAGTATGTTCCAGAATGCCACTTCCTTTAACCAAGACATAGGAAACTGGAATACAGCACAGGTGACGAATATGTTTGGTATGTTCGGTGTTGCCACTTCCTTTAACCAGAACATAGGCGGGTGGAATACAGCATCGGTGACGAATATGACTGCTATGTTCCAGAATGCCACTTCCTTTAACCAAGACATAGGAAACTGGAATACAGCATCGGTGACGAGTATGTTTGGTATGTTCGCTAGAGCCACTTCCTTTGACCAAGATTTTGACCAAGGTATAGGCGGGTGGAATGTAGAAGCGGTAGAGTCTATGGGAGGTATGTTCTCTGGAGCCACTGCCTTTAATCAGGGCATAGGAAACTGGAATACAGCATCGGTGATCAATATGCTTGGTATGTTCAGGGGAGCCACTTCCTTCAACGTCGACATAAGCGGGTGGAATACTGTAGCGGTGAAGACTATGGAAAGTATGTTCGAAGGAGCCGTTTCCTTCAATCAGGACATAGGTCGGTGGAATACAGCACAGGTGAGGAGTATGCGTTCTATGTTCAATGGATCCACTGCCTTTAATCAGGACATAGGAACCTGGAATACAGCATCGGTGGAGGTTATGAACGGTATGTTCGCTTTTGCCACTTCCTTTAACCAAGACATAGGAGATTGGGATGTAGGAGCGGTGGAGAGTATGGAAAATATGTTCTTTGGAGCTACTCTTTCACCTACAAACTACGATTCGCTTTTGGTGGGTTGGAACAGACAGACCCTTCAAACGGGAGTCACTTTCGGTGGGGGAGCTTCTAAATATGATTCAGATGAAGCACATACCGCTAGGGGAAATATGATTAGTTCAGATGGCTGGATCATTACTGATGGCGGACGAGTAAACGACCACGCCCCTGTTTTCACCAGTGGAACGACTGTGGATGTAGAGGAAGGTACGACAGCAGTTACCACCGTTACCGCCACCGATGCAGACGAGGGACAAACAGTTACTTTCACGCTGACGGGAGGAGCGGATGAGCTTAAATTGTCCATCACTTCGGCAGGCGTACTGACGTTCGACTTGGCACCAGACTTTGAAACACCAAGAAGTGCGGCGGGTTCAAATGAATATGAAGTCATCGTCACTGCCACAGACGGGCAGACCCCTGCAATGACCGCCATGCAGACGCTTACCATCACGGTGACGGACGTGGTGATTGAACCCCTAGGACTTGAAGTATTTACAGGCATTGCTGTATATCCTAACCCAGCAGGCGCAGTGTTGCACATCAGTGGCGTGGAAGGAAATGTCCGCTACACCTTGTCAGCCATAGACGGAAAAGTCTTGAAAAGAGGAAAACTGAGGGCAGGCAAAGGGGATCATTCCGTGGCTATTCCATCGCTGAACAAGGGCATCTATTTGTTACAACTAACCACAGGAAAAGGTAGCATCACCAGAAAAATTGTGAAGGAATAGAAGGTTGAAAATGAAAAATTAGAACGATCTGAAAATGAGCTTTTCAGTTCCAAAAAAGCATTATCCGAAATAATACCAATTTGATTATAAAATGTGACATAACTAAATTGAATTATTTGTTGTTTGGATTAGGCAAAAAATGTAGCCATAGCTACGGTGCTGTTTTTTGGCATTTTGTGATCAAAATGCTATTACTAGGACCTCTTTTTAACTCGGGCATACTCAAAAAAAGAGCTGAGCCCCCCCAAAAAAGACACATCCTAGCTGACTTCCGCTTTCTCTTCCTCATAAGTTTCTATAGGCAAGCAACTACATACTAGGTTTCTGTCTCCATACGCATTATCCACCCTGCCGACAGATGGCCAGAATTTATTTTCCCGGACAGATGCTACCGGGAATGCCGCGGTTTCTCTCGAATAAGGATAATCCCACTTGTCTGTAACCAGTATTTTATAAGAGTGCGGAGCATTTTTTAATGGATTATTTGATGTCTCCGCTATGCCATCTACAACTTGTTGAATTTCTTTTCGAATAGCAATCATGGCTTCACAAAAGCGATCAAGCTCTTCTTTCACTTCGCTTTCAGTTGGCTCGATCATCATCGTACCGGGTACAGGAAATGAAACTGTTGGCGCATGAAAGCCGTAATCAATCAGACGTTTAGCGATGTCTTCGACTTCAAGACCCGACTTTTTGAATTCGCGACAATCGATAATTAGCTCGTGAGCATTTCTGCCTTTCTCATTCGTGTAAAGAATAGGGTAGTGGTTCTCTAGTCTGGCAGCAATATAATTAGCATTTAAAATCGCCAGTTTTGTTGCATTAGTTAATCCCGATGCACCCATCATAGCGATGTATGCATGAGAAATAGGAAGAATACTTGCGCTTGAAAAAGGAGCTGCTGATACTGCCGAATTATTATTTGACTGGATAACATGTCCTGGAAGGTATGGAGTCAAGTGTTCCGCAACCCCAATAGGTCCCATGCCTGGTCCGCCGCCACCATGTGGAATACAAAAAGTCTTGTGTAGATTAAGATGACAAACATCAGCACCAATAATTCCCGGAGAAGTCAGCCCTACCTGGGCATTCATGTTGGCACCATCCATATACACTTGCCCCCCATGCTGATGAACAATTTCGCATATCTCGATGATGGCTTCTTCAAAAACACCGTGTGTAGATGGGTAGGTCACCATCAAAGCTGCAAGGTCATCTTTATGGGTCCCCGCTTTTTCCTTCAAATCCTGCACATCAATATTTCCATTGTCATCACACGTTATGATGACTGCCTTCATCCCGGACATAACAGCGCTCGCAGGATTGGTCCCATGAGCAGAAGACGGGATAAGTGCTACATTCCTGTTTGGCTGACCGATTCCTTCCAAATACGATTTGATGACCATTAAGCCCGCATACTCTCCCTGCGCACCTGAATTTGGTTGAAATGAAACGGAATGAAATCCTGTAATTTCAACAAGCCAATTGTGCAACTCATGTATTAAAATACGATAGCCTTCGACCTGATTTTCTGGCACAAAAGGATGTATATTCCCAAATTCAGACCATGTTACTGGGATCATTTCTGTGGTTGCATTAAGTTTCATAGTACATGAGCCAAGAGAGATCATAGCGTGAACCAGTGATAAGTCTTTAGTTTCAAGTCTTTTCATGTACCTCAGCAATTCATGCTCGGAATGAAATTGAGTAAATACATCATGCGTCAGATACCCCGTAGTTCTTTGCAAGTTGATCGGGAAATCAACCTCATGGTTCTCCGCTATATTACTTGCTTGCGCACCACTTAGCCTAGCAAAAAGTTTAACTACTTCGTTTGCGTCCACCACAGTGTGGGACTCATCAAATGATATTCCCACGCTATCTTCAAAATATCTGAAATTAATCCCCTGTCCCTCACTTAGCGATTTAAGTAGTTCCACTGGATGGGTTACGGCAATTCTTAAGGTGTCAAAAAAGATGCCATTTTGATTCTTGAACCCCAACGCTGCAAGTGAGCTTGCAGTTTCTTTTGCTAGACCATGCGTTCGTGAAGCAATCTTTTTAAGCCCGTCAGCTCCATGATACACTGCGTACATAGATGCCATCACCGCGAGTAAGACCTGAGCAGTACATATGTTAGAGGTAGCACGTTCTCGTTTAATATGTTGCTCCCTTGTTTGTAGTGCCATCCTATACGCATTATCCCCATGCACATCTTTGGATGCTCCAATAATCCTTCCTGGAATTGCTCTTTTAAACTCTTCCCTAGTAGCGAAAAAAGCAGCATGCGGACCTCCATAGCCCATGGGTACCCCAAACCTTTGAGAGGTGCCAACCACTACATCTGTCCCCCAATCACCTGGAGCAGTCACGAGTGTCAATGCCAGAAGATCAGTCGCACAAGCTGTGAAAACTCGATTCTCTTTGGCGGAAGCTACAATTGCTGACCAGTCCTTGATCTCTCCCGAATTGTTAGGGTATTGGAAAAATATTCCGAATACATCACCCGAAGTAACATCCGAGTTAAATAAATCTACAACCTCAAGTTCAATGCCAAATGGCAAAGCTCGGGTTTTAAGCACATCCAGAGTTTGAGGGAAAACCTCTTTGTCTACCAAAAATTTAGTAGCTGATTTTTTGCTCCCCCTCCTAGACCCAAATAACATACCCATGGCCTCTGCAACGGCAGTGGCTTCATCCAGAAGTGAGGCATTGGCCAATTCCATTCCTGTTAGATCGATGATCATTGTCTGAAAATTGATCAAAGCCTCTAACCTGCCTTGGGCAATTTCTGCCTGATATGGCGTGTAAGCCGTGTACCATCCTGGGTTTTCTAATATGTTTCTTTGGATAACAGCAGGAACTACACAGTTGTAATACCCTTGCCCAATAAAAGATGTGTACATCTTATTTTTTGAAGCGATCTTTTTGATTTTGTGTAAATATTCAAATTCATTGAGAGCTGGTGGTAAGTTAAGCACATCCTTTTTCCTTATTGCTGGAGGAATTGCCTCATCTATCAGTTGATCAAGTGAGTCAACACCTATCAACTTGGTCATTGCTGAAATCTGGTCATGAGTAGGACTGTTATGCCTGCTTTCAAAAGAGACACGATCGTTAAGATTTATCTTCATCAGGGAAGTGGGTTAATGGAATTAAGAGCGCAAATTTACAACACACAGCGTTGGAGTAAAAGTGTTTTATCCTGACCATTGGTGTAAAATAATTACTTGACTCAACGAAAAAAATATTTAACTTTATCGCCACAAACAAATACTGGGACAATAATGAAGAAATTTATCTGCTTGACGGGGATGTTGGTGGCAATTGGGGCAATGGCACAAGATAGACAGGCGATCAAATATGCCAAGACCATCAAAGCTGGAGATTTGAAGACACACTTGTCAATTCTTGCTTCTGACGAATATGAAGGAAGAGAAACAGGGAAAAAAGGTCAAAAAATGGCGGCTAAGTACATTGCTGATTATTTTAAGAAACTTGGCTTGGAGGCACCTGTTGAAGGTTCATATTTTCAATCTTTTGACTTGACCGAATCTTCAATAGGATCGGTCTATTTCAGAAGAGGAGAAGAACAGAAAAAGGGAGTCGAAGACTTCATCTATTATTCAAGTGCTGAAACCTCAGGTGAGGAGTACATAAACATAATTGTTGCTGATGAAGAAGATTCCATGATTAAACGCTACAAAAATGCATACGTAATATACAAAGTAGATACCCTTGGCGGGTTACAGGATAGGATAAATAAAGCAAAAGAAGCTGGCGCAAAAGGCTTTATCATAGCATTATCCTCTGATACAGCATTCCGTTCGGCTATGGACAGGTTTGGTCCATCCCTAAAACGACCCAGTCTGAGGCTTGATGACAGGGACAATGAAAGCGATAAAATGATAATTGTAGATAACAAAATTGTGTCATGGATGTTTGACAAGAATTTTGAACACGTAAAAGCAGGAGATACAGTTCAGCTGATTTTCAATGCTGATTATTTGGACAAACCCATTCAAACCGAAAATGTATTGGGCTTCTTAAAAGGAGCAGAAAAACCAGATGAAGTAGTGGTGATTACAGCCCACTACGATCATATCGGCATTACAAATGGTGAGATCAACAATGGAGCAGATGATGATGGATCAGGGACGGTGACAATTTTAGAATTAGCAGAGGCTTTTACTGTGGCAATCAACAAGAATAATGGACCTAAAAGAAGTATTTTATTCATGACCGTGACTGGTGAAGAAAAGGGATTGCTGGGATCGCGGCACTACACCGATTTTGATCCTATTTTTCCGCTGGAAAATACCGTAGCCAACTTAAATATTGATATGATTGGAAGAGTGGATGAAAAACATGCTGATAATCCTGATTATATCTATTTGATTGGATCAGACAGGCTATCTAAAGATTTACATGACTTATCAGAAAATGCGAATAAGACATATACCAACCTGGAATTGGATTACACATACAATGATGAGAATGACCCCAACAGGTTCTATTACAGATCTGATCATTACAATTTTGCAAAAAATAACATCCCAATCATTTTTTACTTCAACGGAACACATCCCGATTATCACAAACCAACGGACACAATAGAAAAAATCAATTTCGATAAAATGACCAAAATTGCCCGACTAATATTTTACACGAGCTGGGAAGTTGCCAACAGAGAAGAAAGGATAAAACTAGATCAGTGAAACCGAGAGAAGTTTTGCCAGCAACCTAAAGGTAATCTAATACCAATTTGATTATAAAATGTGACATAAATAAATTGAATTGTTTTTTGTTTGAATTAGGCGAAAAACATAAGCATAGCCATAGCTGTGCTTATGTTTTTTTAACAAAATGCGAGCAAAAAAGAAACGATTTATATGTGACATTTTGTGATCAATTTGGTATAAGATGTACCTGATAAAAGAGGCTAGCATTGTTAATGAAGGAAAAATATTCGAGCTGGATGTCTTAATTAACAATGACAGGATTGAACGAATTGATTCAGGAATAACCCCGAAAGAAAATCATGTCGTGATAAATGCAGGGGGGCTCTACTTACTTCCTGGGGTAATAGACGATCAGGTACATTTTCGGGAACCCGGACTGACTCACAAGGGGAGCATCTATTCCGAATCAAGAGCAGCGGTAGCTGGAGGCGTGACTTCTTTTATGGAAATGCCTAACGTCAATCCGCAAACCACTACTCAAAATTTATTAGAAGAGAAGTACCAGATAGGGAAAAGAAAGTCATTGGCAAATTATTCGTTTTATATAGGAGCCACCAATGACAACCTAGAAGAAGTATTAAAGACTGACTCAGGCTCCGTGTGCGGTATTAAAATCTTTATGGGCTCATCTACAGGAAATATGTTGGTTGATAATCAGAAAACGCTTGAGCATATTTTTACAAATGCTCCAATCCTTGTCGCAACGCATTGTGAGGATGAAGAAACAATCCAAAAAAACCTGCAACAATATGAACAACGATATGGGGACAATATCCCCTTTCAGTTTCATCCGATCATCCGAAATGAAGACGCTTGCTATTTATCCTCTTCCAGCGCAGTGGCGTTGGCAAAAAAAAATAATACACGATTGCATATCCTGCATATTTCCACCGGAAAGGAAACCACTCTTTTCTCAAATGACATACCGCTCCACAAGAAAAAGATTACATCGGAAGCATGCATACACCACCTTTGGTTTACAGCTAAAGATTATGATAAAAAGGGGAGTTTCATCAAATGGAACCCTGCTATAAAAACAGCAAAAGACAGAGATCAGATTTGGAAAGCATTACTCACAGATCAAATTGATGTCATTGCCACTGATCATGCACCCCATACGGTAGAAGAAAAACAGAATCCATATACCAAGGCACCTTCTGGCGGACCCCTAGTCCAGCATGCGCTGG
Organism: Ekhidna sp.; assembly: GCA_965261215.1. Classification (GTDB taxonomy): domain Bacteria; phylum Bacteroidota; class Bacteroidia; order Cytophagales; family Cyclobacteriaceae; genus Ekhidna. Next base: position 2,399,158 of record CBDHDT010000193.1, on the reverse strand, counting down.
TAGCCATGCTGGATTGCTACCACAGGGGAAAAATTTCACTGGAACGAATTGTTGAAAAAATGGCTCATGCTCCCGCCCAGTGTTTTGAGATAAAAGATCGAGGATATATAAGAGAAGGCTATTTTGCTGATCTGGTTTTGGTTGATCTAAACAAGCCATGGTTGATTAGCCGAGATGGCATTTTGGCAAAATGCAAGTGGTCCCCTTTTGAGGGTCACACCTTCAAATCCAGCATTACTCACACATTCGTTTCCGGACATTTAGCTTATAAGGCAGGGAAATTAAATGATTCCGTTTTGGGACAGAAACTTTTATTTGATAGAAATTAATCCCTTGCAGATTCAACTACTGCCATTAAATTTGCGTCCCTTTTACCAACGTAACAGTATAAATGACACCAATATTGCATAACTAAGTTGAATTATTTTTTGTTCGGATTGGGTGAAAATATAAGCATAGTCATAACTACGGTTCTATCCTTTAACGAAATACGAGCAAAAAAGAAACGATTTATATGTGATATTTTGTAGTCAATTTTGTACGAAGCGGGTTTTGAACGCGTTAAAGCGCAGGCTAGACGATGATATGGTGGTTGTAGTTCAGTTGGTTAGAACGCCTGATTGTGGTTCAGGAGGTCGCCGGTTCGAGTCCGGTCTTCCACCCAAAAATAACCCCCAGTAAACTTACTGGGGTTATTTGTGTTGGGTCTTAACTCGTTTAAGACCCTTTATTTACATGAGGATGACTCAAAATTAACCCTTCACTTGTCCTGTCAAATTAGGAGTAACCTTACGTCATAAAAAAACAGCAGGGAACATCGATGACCCACTAGGGAACGTGTAAGTTCAATTAGTAAGTGCAAAGATTAGGATAAATATGTGGAGCTATTTCCACATATTTAAGGGTCTAAACACTTTGCCATATGAGCCAAACATATTATCAACTCAAAGCCCATCAAAGACATCAAATTGAAGCCTACTTAAAATCGGGTAAAAGTAAAAGTTTCATTGCAGAAGCCCTTGCTGTGTCGGTTTCCACCATTTACAGAGAATGCAAGCGCAACAGTTCCCCTACAGGGATCTATCATGGATCTAAAGCACATTTGTCTTCCACAAAGCGTAAGCAACGTTATTGCAAGTCTCGCTCTTTTGACACCCACAAAAGACAGCTCATCAAAGAATACCTTTTGCAAGAACAGTGGTCACCTAAGCAGATTGTAGGGTATTGTAAAATCAAGCAGATTCCCATGGTTTCACATGAACGTATCTATCAATATATCAGGGACGATAAAGCTGCTGGTGGACAGTATTACAAACATTTACGCCATCAACTCAAACATAGAAAAAGACCTGTAGGCAAGACTGTAACTATTAAAAACAGGGTATCAATCGATCAAAGACCTGAATGCATCAACAATAAAGAACGCTTTGGGGATTGGGAAGTGGATACCATTATAGGCAGACAGCAAAAGGGAGCCATTCTAACCATCGTGGAAAGAACTACAGGAATGCTCATTATAAAAAAGCTACCTAAGGGAAAGCAAGCCAAAGGACTAAGTAAGGAACTTATCAATAGGATGATGCCCTATAAAAAACATATCCTTTCGATCTCTTCTGATAATGGAACAGAATTTGCCGACCATCAAAACATAGCTAAAAACCTAGCTACTAAATTCTACTTTGCCCATCCGTATTGCTCTTGGCAAAGAGGACTCAATGAATACACTAACAAACTCATAAGACAGTATATACCCAAAAAAACAACTTTTGATACACTAAATGACGAACAGATCACACAAATTCAACACAAAATTAACCGACGACCAAGAGAAAAACTTAACTTTAAAACTCCTAAAGAAATCTTTTATCTAAATACCGCTTAGTTTTTGCACTTGATGGTTGAACCTACGACGCGCATTCTTTTAAAAAAACAGAAAAATAAACTTGCGAGAGTCCCGCCGGTTACTTAAACTTGCGTTTTTTAACCAAATAAAAAGTAAACTTTTATGCAAATGATACTAGCCAAAAGGGCGAATTTTAAAACAGTTAAAAGTCTCATCTCTCCAAGAACCTGCCATTTTGTTGGCGTTAGGTCCCTCGTTGCCTTGGTCTGTGCCGTCTTTCTTTCGGTTATGCCCGCCACTGCGCAGGCGCAGAATTCACCATCAGACGACTTTGTGCTGAAAATAACAACCACCGCGGGTACTAGCGCTACCGACACGGATTTTACGTTCTATACGCAGGACACAAATTATGACATAGACTGGGACAATGACGGAGCTTTTGAAGCTACAGGAGTTTCTGGGGACCAGCCCCATACCTTCGCTACAGCAGGAGTACACACCATCAGATTTAGAAACCTGAATGATGTCTATATCAATAATCAGGCAGGCAAGGAAAAATACACCTCCATAGAGCAGTGGGGTACGGCTGTCTGGGACGCAGATATGAGTGATGCTTTTGAGGGAGCAAGTAACCTGACCATGAAGCCAACCGCAGGTACGCCTGACATGAGTGCGGTGACGAATATGCGAAATATGTTCTTCTCTGCCACTTCCTTTGACGGCGACATAAGCAGGTGGAATACCGCATCTGTGATGAATATGCGTTCTATGTTCAATGGAGCCACTTCTTTTGACCAGAACATAGGAAACTGGAATACCGCAACTGTGACGACTATGCTTTTTATGTTCGCTAGATCTTCTTCTTTTAACCAGAACATAGGAAACTGGAATACAGCATCTGTGACGAACATGGGAAGTATGTTCCAGAATGCTACTTCCTTTAACCAAGACATAGGAAGGTGGAATACCGCATCTGTGATGGATATGTCTTTTATGTTCCAGAATGCTACTTCCTTTAATCAAGACATAGGCGGGTGGAATGTAGAAGCGGTGACGGCTATGAGAAATATGTTCTCAGGTGTTACACTTTCAACTGCCAACTACGATGCACTTTTGGTGGGCTGGGATGCACAAAATCTTACATCTAGGGTGGTTTTCCACGGAGGGAATTCTTTGTATATGAGTGGTGCAGCACAAACTGCCAGAGCAAACATGATCAGTTCAACTGGTCATGATTGGACTATTACTGATAGAGGTCTGGGAACGATGAATCAGGCACCTACCAACATTTTCCTTTCTTCCACTCGTATTGCAGAAAATGCGGGTGCCAATGCGGTCGTGGGGATGCTATCAAATACCGATACGGGAGGCATGTATACCTACACATTGGTGGACGGTCAGGGAGATACTAACAATGAGCTTTTTGATATTTCAGGAACAAGCCTGAGGCTTACCGCTTCCGCTGACTATGAAGAAGTAGTTATCATCCACCCGGTGTTCGGTACACGACGAGCTAACTATTCGGTACGGATAAATGTAAGCGACGGAACAACTAATTATGAAAAAAAATTCACCATCACGGTGACGAATGTTGAGAATGATGCCCCTACTTTCTCCAGCGGAGCTATCGCCACAATAGCTGTAGCAGAAAATCAAACTGCGGTAACCACCGTCGTTGCTACGGTAGATGGACAGACGGTTACTTTCACGCTGACGGGTGGAGCGGATGTGGGTCTATTTTCCATCACTCCCGCAGGCGTATTGACGTTCAACATGGCACCAGATTTTGCAACGCCTACGGATGTGGGAATGGATAATACGTACGAAGTAACGATCACGGCTACAGGCGACGGCACACCCGTAATGACAGCTACGCAAGCCCTCACCATCACTGTGACGGAGGCGGTTGAATATTTCTTTAGTGCCAGCCAGCGCACGTTCACGCCATTGACAGGTGCTACTGCTGTCACTAGCGTTGCAGGCGACGATGAGCTCAGTGTAAGCCTCCCTGTTGGATTCGATTTCACCTTCTATGGTACTACCTACAGCACCCTCAAAGCCTCTTCCAACGGCTTTCTCACGTTTAACCCTGCACACACCGACTACCTCTCTACCAATGAGATTGCCGGCACTGAACTTACCCATGCGATCATGCCGTTTTGGGACGATCTCGACGGAAGCGGAGCACAGGCTTCCTATAAAGTCACAGGCAGTAGTCCTAACCGGGTGTATACGTTTGAGTGGCTCAATTTCGGAAGCTATAGTGCCTCTGGGCAAGTTTCCTTTCAGGTTAGCCTGCACGAAACCTCTAATGTGATTGAATTGGTGTATGGTCCGGGTGTATTAGGGTCGTCCGATGCTTCCATTGGCATCAAAAGAGTAGCGACTGATTTCTTTTCACTTGCTGGTAGCGGGACTTCCCCCATGCGTTCTTCAGATGGCACTGACGACATTTCAACCAGACCGTCCAATGGACAAGTCTATCAGTTTTCACTGACTCCTCCGCCATCAGAGACGAACGTAGCACCGGTCATTACCTCAAATGGAGGAGGTGCCACAGCCACAGTATCTGTAGCAGAAAATCAAACCGCAGTAACCACCGTCGTTGCCATGGATGCAGACTCAGGACAGACGGTCACGTTCACGCTGTCTGGAGCGGATGCGTCTAAATTTTCCATCACTCCCGCAGCTCCCGCAGGCGTATTGACGTTCAATACCGCACCAGACTATGAAATGCCTACAGATGCGGGGGCGGATAACGTGTATGAAGTAACGATCACGGCTACAGACGACGGCACACCCCCAATGACTGCTACACAGGTCCTCACCATCACGGTGACGGATGAGAGTGAAAGTAACACTAACGTCCATGTCCCTGTTTTCGAAGGCGGAGCTACCGCTACAGTAACTTATGCCGAAAACGCCACTACGATAGTAACAACAGTCGTTGCCACGGATGCAGATACGGGACAAACCGTAACTTTTTCACTGACGGGAGATGATGCGGGTCAGTTTACCCTCACTCCCGCAGGCGAATTGACGTTCAATGTCGCACCAGATTTTGAAATGCCTACGGATGTGGGAGCGAATAATGTGTACGAAGTAACGATCACCGCTACAGACGGTCAGTCCCCTCCAATGACTGCTACGCAGACGCTTACCATCACGGTGACGGATGAGAATGAAGTAGTAGCAACTACGGCAGACGACTTTCTGCTGAAAGTAACAACTACCGCTGGCACTAACGCTATGGATGCCACCTTTAATTTTTATAGCCAAGACATGGATTATATGGTGGACTGGGGAGAAGGTAGCGGTAGTGGTTTTGAGCAGGTCACAACAGGAAATGCTCCCCATACCTTCGCCACAGCAGGAGAATACACCATCAGATTTAGAAACCTGACTGATATTTATATCAACCATATTCCCTCCAGTAGTAAGGCAGACAGGGAAAAATATACCTCCATCGAACAGTGGGGAACGGCTGTCTGGGACACAGATATGAGTAATGCTTTTCGGGGAGCAAGTAACCTGATCATGACAGCTACTGATACTCCAAACATGAATAATGTGACGAATATGGCTCATATGTTTAATGGAGCCACTTCCTTTAACGGCGACATAGGCGGGTGGAATACCGCATCTGTGACGAATATGCAAGCTATGTTCTTTGAAGCCACTGATTTTAACCAGAATATAGGCGGGTGGAATACCGCATCTGTGACGAATATGTCTGAGATGTTCACTAGAGCCACTGCCTTTAACCAAGACATAGGAAACTGGGATACAGCAATAGTGACCGATATGCAAGGTATGTTTGCTGCAATCAGTTTTGTTCCGTTCGATGTCGTCACTTCCTTCAACGGCGACATAAGCAGATGGAATACCACATCTGTGACGAATATGTCTTATATGTTCTCTGGTGCCAGTTCCTTTAACCAGAACATAGGCGGGTGGAATACTTCAGCGGTGACGAATATGTCTTATATGTTCCAGCATGACAGTTCCTTCAACCAAGACATAGGCAGATGGAATACCGCGCAGGTGACCGATATGAATGGGATGTTCTTTCTTGCCACTACCTTTAACCAAGACATAGGCAGATGGAATACCGCACAGGTGACCGATATGAATGAGATGTTCTTTCTTGCCACTACCTTTAACCAAGACATAGGAAACTGGAATACCGCATTGGTGGGTAATATGGCTCAGATGTTCCAAGATGCCCCTGCCTTTAACCAAGAGATAGGCGGGTGGAATACCGCATCTGTGACCGATATGCTTGAGATGTTCAATGGAGCCACTGCCTTTAACCAAGACATAGGCGGATGGAATGTAGAAGCGGTGGAGGATATGCATGATATGTTCTCAGGTGTTACACTTTCAATTGCAAACTACGATTCGCTGTTGGTGGGTTGGAACAGACAAACCCTTCAAACGGGAGTCACTTTCCACGGGGGAGATTCTAAATATCATTCCGAGGCAGCCCACGACGCTAGGACAAATATGATCAGTGCAACTGGTCATGACTGGACTATCACTGATGGCGGACGAGTACAGGTTGGTGATGATCCCACAACCATATTCCTTTCATCCACCAGCATTGCAGAAAATGCTGGAGCTCATGCCGTGGTAGGCATGCTATCCACAAATGGGGGGGCTGCTAGCTATACCTATGCCTTGGCAACAGGCACTGGGGATACTGACAACAGTAGTTTCAGGATTTCAGGCACTGCACTACAGCTTATCGCTTCCGCTGATTATGAAACAAAAACTAGCTACTCAGTACGGGTAAAAGTGGATGGGGTAATGCCAGCGGTTGCAAAACAATTCACCATCACGGTGACGGATGTGAATGATGCCCCAGTTTTCGCAGGAGGAGCTACCGTTGCAGTATCTTATGCAGAAAACGCCACTGCGGAAGTAGCTAGAGCCGATGCCACCGATGGAGATGCGGGACAGACGATTGCTTTAACGCTGTCGGGAGATGATGCGGGTCTGTTTTCCATCATTCCCGCAGGTGTATTGACATTCAAGATGGCACCAGATTTTGAAATGCCTACGGATACGGGGGCGGATAATGTGTACGAAGTAACGATCACGGCTACAGACAACGGCACACCCGTACTGACTGCTACGCAAGCCCTCACCATCACAGTGACGGATATGAATGATAACGTCCCTGTTTTCGCAGAAGGGACTGTCGCTACAGTATCTTATGCAGAAAACGACACTACGGCAGTTACCACCGTTATCGCCACCGATGCAGATGCGGGACAAACAGTTACTTTTTCGCTGTCGGGCGGATCGGATGAGTCTAAATTTTCCATTACTTCAGCAGGTGTGTTGACGTTCAACATGGCACCAGACTATGAAATGCCTACGGATATGGGAACGAATAATGAGTACGAAGTAACGATCACGGCTACAGACGGGGAGACCCCTCCAATGACCGCTATGCAGACACTTACCATCACGGTGACGAATGAGGAGGATGAAGGGGTTACAGGACTCGAAGCGTTCACAGACATTTCGGTATATCCTAACCCGGCAGGCGCAGTGCTGCACATCAGTGGCGTGGAAGGAAATGTTCGCTATACCTTGTCAGGTATGGAGGGGAAAATTGTGAAAAGAGGAAAGCTGGAGGCAGGCACAGCGGATCATTCCGTGGCTCTTCCATCGCTGAAAAAGGGCATCTATTTGTTACAATTAACCACAGGTAAAGGTAGCATCACCAGAAAAATTGTGAAGGAATAGAAACACACATAGTGGAAGATGGAGGGGTTTCAGGGCGTGGGAAAGCCCTCCATATTCTGCTTGAGCTATCTAGACGAATTAAGACCAAATTGATCACAAAATGTCACATATAAATCGTTTCTTTTTTGCTCGCATTTCGTCAAAAACATAAGCATAGCTATGGCTATGCTTATGTTTTTTGCCTAATCCAAACAAAAAAATAATTCAATTTATTTATGTCACATTTTATAATCAAATTGGTGTAAGACCGTTGCAAACGTCCGTCTTTTGTACAAACTCTGCCCTCTATTTTTGAGTTGCTGTCAAATCAGCACAAGAATACTTCAAAACTTCTCTAAAGTTTTTCCGTAATCTGGGAAAGATTATGCTACCTGTTTTTCCTTGTCATAACTAACCTTATAAGCGATTAGAAATTCTTTATAAGGTTAAAGTACTCCTCAACAAAATAATAGGTTGAACTAGCTATAAAGTCGAGCGTACATTTGGGAGTATTCGTAGGTGGTTTGGAGGAGGGGTCGCACGTTATAGCGGGATAGAAAAGATGTATACCCAGAATCTGATGGAGGCGATGAGTTACGATTTATATCGAAGTCCTAGGATAATTATGTCCAATTCTGTAAAAGACAACAAAAAGTGAGGAAGAATAGCAAGAAATAGGTCTGTTCAGACCTATTGGAGAGTAAAAAATCAAGGAGATAGATCAACAATCTCACAATTCAAAAACCAACAAACTCAGTGTTGCCTTTTGCAACTGTTTTAATATGTTTATTTTGCACCTCAAAAGACTCGGAATTCAGATTTAATATTCGCTAGCGAAACCTTTACAAGGTGTTGCTAGGAATGTTCAGGAAAGAACCGCTTAAATTCTCATGACCCAAGATAAATTAGCATTAATCTCGAAAGGGCTTCCCTCTCACTGTACCTTGATTGCTGTAAGCAAGACAAAGCCCAGCGCAGACATCCTAGATGCGTATCACACTGGTCACAGACACTTTGGAGAAAATAAAGTACAGGAACTGTCGGAAAAAGCAACTGAATTACCAAAAGACATCAAATGGCATATGATAGGACATCTACAAAGAAATAAGGTCAGACACATTGCTCCGTTTGTTCACCTCATTCATGGTGTAGATTCCTTAAGATTGTTAAATGAAATCAATAAGCAGGCTGTAAAATGTGAAAGAATAATTGACTGCCTATTACAGGTTCACATTGCATCAGAAAACACCAAGTTTGGATTTGGTAAAGATGAAATTGAACCCCTGCTTACTGGAAATGAATTGGTCCCGCTGAAAAATATAAGAATCGCTGGACTGATGGGAATGGCAACCAATACAAAAAATACGATACAGGTGTCGGAAGAGTTCAGAGCATTAAAAACGGTATACGACTGGACAAAAAAAAATATCACCCAAGGAAACATAAACTTTTCCTTTCTTTCAATGGGAATGAGCAACGATTACGAAACTGCTATCCAAGAAGGAAGTAACATGGTCAGAATTGGGAGTTTGATTTTCGGAGAAAGGAATTATTAATTTGACCTCTCCTTCAGCACATTACTAACAATCTTTACTCTTGCAGGATTATTCACCGCATTTGACATCACGGTGATCACTTTGTTCTGTATCCCCATTTTACCTGTACTGTTAAACAACACCTTTAATAAGGACTTATCACCAGGCATAACAGGTTCCCTTTCCCATTCAGGAGCAGTACACCCACACGTTGTACGAACATCCGAAAGGATGAGAGGTTCATTTCCAGTATTTTCAAATTCAAAAACATGTTCTACCCGATCTCCCGATACAATATCTCCAAAATCGAAGGAGCTTTCTGAAAAAGCGATCTTGGGACCAGTCAGGGGTTCGTCTTGCTCCTCCTGAGCGTGTCCAAGAAAAACAATCCCAATTAATACTAATGATGCTGAATATTTCATTTTCTTTTAATCTTGATTTGCCAAAGGTAACAAACCAATTATTGAAATGTTAGAGACTAGTGAGCCTGATTTATCAATTTTTTCTGGTAAAGTACGTGTAAGAGTGTGTGGCTTACTTGAGGAAGATAAAAAAATCCTGCTAATAAAGCATCAATCAATAGGTTCGGAAGGATACTTGTGGGCTCCTCCGGGAGGGGGTGTGGACTTTGGTCTCTCCGTAGAAAAAACCCTAGAAAAGGAATTTTGGGAAGAGGCTGGTCTATGCGTAGAGGTTTTAGAGTTTCTCTTTGTAAATGAGTTCATTGACGAAAAATACCATGCCATCGAATTGTTCTTCAAAGTAAGGAGAAAATCGGGAGAGATTAAACTTGGATATGACCCTGAGCTAAGGACCGACAGCCAAATTCTATCTGAAATAAAATTTATGCCCTTTAACGATATACAGGAAATGAACACAGAAGTTTTACATAATATATTTAGAGAAGTGAAATCACCAGAAAAAGTCTTTAATCTCGGAGATTTAATTAGCTTTAAGCGCTAATAGTTGCCGTGTGCTTTCAAAAACATCATTTAAATATTTATAATTGCGAAACCCTAACTTAAAGAGATGGAAAAAACTAGGATTTTATCGCTTGTATTCTTTGTGTTGGCAGTCGGTCTTGCTACGTACTTGGTTTTCAGTATCCGTTTTTCAATCAGCGAAAAAGAAAGAATTGCTTCTGTGGAAGCAGGTATTATTGAGCAACTCAAGATGATTCGAGAGGCTGAAACAGCATATTTGGCTGTAAATGGTCAGTACACAAGTGACTGGAATAAGTTGACCGCTTTCATTGATAGTGGCAATTTCTACCTCACTCAACGAACTGAAAAAATATTCCAGTTATCTTATGGCGTTGATAGTATCCTGGTTACTATCGATACCCTTGGTACAGTTTCAGTCAGGGATTCGGTGTTTACAGCAGAAAAATGGCCGAAATTTGACCTGCAAACTTTAAATATTGTTCCGGGTGTAAATCCACAGACTACATTCACGTTGTGGGCAGATAGGATTGTGAAAGGAGGAGTTGAGGTGAACGTAATCGAAGTTATAAATCCAAGACCTGTAGATTCTGACAGGGATGAAGAAAGTGAATATAATACTAGGAAACCATTGCGATTTGGGTCACGAACAAGTGTAACAACCGCGGGTAACTGGGAATAAAAAATTGAAGCCCTCCACTGACATACCGACCTATAAGTTAGTAAAGCGAATAAAAAATGAAAGATTCGATATTGATGAATTAGAAGAGTATTCGCTAACGCTACAGGTGGGTAATTTGGACCTTCAGGTCGCCGTTACAGACACCCGAGATAATCAGGTCATGAGTCTGGAAGATTATCGTCTAGCGGGGGTAAAAACTATCAACGGAAGGCTCAGATTAATTAAAGGCATCCTTGATGATCATGAGTATTTGGTTGCGGGATTTTGGAAAAGGGTCAAACTTTGTTTGAAAACCCATAAATTCTCCTTGGCTCCGTCCAATATGTTCGTGGCTGATTCTGCCGCTGACTATTTGTCTACCAATAGTGAGATCCAAGTTGCATTTGAAGATGTAAATTATTATAAGCACATAAGTGAGGATATGGTAAATATCTTTGTTGCTGAGAGCAAGCTCTGCAATTGGATTTCGTCGGTCTATAAGAACAAGCAGATTCATATTATCCACCAAGGGAGTGCGCTGATAGAGGGTGTATTAAAAAACGATGATCATACGCAAGAGAAAGGGATGTATTGTTTCTTTGACCGGGGGATACTCCATATTCTCGTTGCAAAAAACGGAAAACTTCATTTTTACAATCAGTACGCAGCTCGTAAAAAAGATGATTATCTGAAGTATATCATGCTCGTTTTTAAAGAAATGAGGATGGACCCCAAGACAAACTCGTTATTGATCTGGGGATTTATCAAGCAGCATTCGGAAGATATTGACGTACTCAAAAAATTTGTTCGAAATGTATCCTTTGGCTCAAAACCTTCATTCCTGAAATTCGGACACAAATTTGACGAAATAGAGGATCATCAATATTTTGACGTGATGAGTGCCTCTCTTTGCGACTAATGAAGACCGCAATCTTCCCCGGCTCTTTTGATCCCTTCACCAAAGGTCATCGGGATATTGTGATTAGAAGCCTAGATTTATTTGATAAAGTAGTGGTGGCTATTGGTCATAATGACCAAAAAAACAATAGATACTTTGAGTTGGATGGAATGGTTAAAAAGATCGGGTCCTCTTTCACTAGGAATGATAATGTTGCAATAGAGGTTTATGATGAACTTACAGCGCAACTTGCAAAAAAATATGATGCTAGATTTCTAATCAGAGGACTGCGAAACACCACCGATTTCGAATACGAAAACAGCATCTCTCAAATCAACAGACATTTGAATGAGGAACTGGAAACCGTATTTCTAATTACCTCTCCAGAGTTTGCCCACATTAGCTCCAGCATCATTAGGGAAGTGCATCGTTACGGAGGGGATGTTTCCCCCTTTCTTCCTTACAAAGTATGATTTCACCAAAAATCAACTAGCCTCCTTCAGTGTTTTGGTATATTCCTGCATAACATACCTAATGGAGCGATAGGAATCATGAAGTGATTTCCTGACATTTTCCATATCCATCCACTCTGCTTTCCTGATCCCTTCCGCTACTTGGGGGGTCATTTTCTCATCACTCACACAACTCATGGAGTACCAATACGTTTCCTTCAAAATGTATTTCTTATTGTTGGCATAAGTATGCCACACTGCGTCAATTTTCTTGTCGATTTTGACCTTTACGCCTGTCTCCTCCCAGACCTCTCTGATGGCACATTCCATAAGTGTCTCCCCTTTATCCAGCTTCCCTTTCGGAAGGTCCCATTTTTTCTTCCGGTAGATAAGCAAGAATTTTCCGTTCTTTTCTACCACTCCTCCAGCCGCTTTGACCACTTTGAATTTCCCGCGGAGATATTTTGTCAGCTTTTTCTTTTTTCCAGAGGATATGAAAACAGAATGAACCTTCCTTAGCTTCTTGTCAGTCATCAACTTTAATAGCTCATCCACTTGATCAAATGAGGCATTCATAATCAACACATCGTCTGCTAACACCTCGGGGACGATTGTTTCAAACCCTCTTACTACTAACCCATAAACCCTGTTGTGATTGACTTGTTTTTCAGAAAGAATGTAGACAGGAATGTCATTGATAAAAATCTTCATCAGGCGTATTGCTAAACACGATTAAGGTCACAAGAAAATAAACAAGTACTTTCATAGCAAAGTCGCATGTACTTTATGAGCATATACTTTACAGTCAAATATTTCTTTCTTTGCACTTCATGAGCATTCGAGTATACAATTCACAACTGGCAACAAAAGTAGCATCAAATCTACTCGAAATTGGAGCCATAAAATTGAGTCCTGCCAAGCCTTTTACTTGGGCTTCAGGATGGAAGTCCCCTATCTATTGCGATAACCGGTTGAGTCTGTCTTACCCTACAGTGAGGTCAAAAATTAAGACCGCTTTGGGGTTAGCAATTTCCAATTCATTTAATGGTACAGAGGTAATTGCAGGAGTGGCGACAGCGGGAATTCCACAAGGAGCTTTGGTAGCGGACGAATTGGGACTTCCATTTCTGTATGTCAGGTCAAAATCAAAAGGTCACGGATTGCAAAATATGATCGAAGGAAAATTGAAAAAAGGTCAAAAAGTAGTACTGGTGGAAGACTTGATCTCTACAGGAGGAAGTTCGCTGGCAGCAGCAGAGGCACTGAGAGAAGCTGGAGCTGAAGTCGTTGGCATGATTGCTATTTTTACGTATGGATTTCAGATAGCAGACGAAAATGTCAAATCAAAAAATATTGATGTTGTGGTGTTAAGTGATTATGACCATTTGTTGGATCATGCCCAGAATGAAAGCATGTTCGAGAATGATATCCTGAAAACACTAAAGGAGTGGCGTACCGACCCAGCAAACTGGAGTTAAAATTTCTCCTCTATCCTAAAGTCCGAAAAGTGCAAAATCATATTTCACAGGAGCCCCAGCGTCAATTTTTTTTAGTGAGTCTGCCGTGCCAATTTAACCCAACATATCACCTATAAATCGTTTCTTTTTCGCTTGTGTTTCGTTAAAACTAGCACCGTAGCTATGGCTATGCTTTAGGGCACCGCTATTAATACCAAATTGATCACAAAATTCACATATAAATTGTTTCTTTTTTGCTCGCATGTCGTTAAAAAACATAAGCATAACTATGGCTATGCTTATGTTTTTTGCCTAATCCAAACACAAAATAATTCCATTTATTTATGTGATATTTTATAATCAAACTGGTATTGATGACAGGCTATCACTAATCCTATCCCCTACTTCTTAACCACTTTCCTTGTCATAAGACCGTGTGTTGTTTGTATCTTTAACAGATAAATTCCTTTAGCTAAAAACGGAAATTCCACAGCGTTATCTCCCTTGGTTAAGGTCCCTTTAGTAAGAAATTCCCCTGAGCTTCCGAACAAGCGGTACACGCCCTCGCTGGCAACGGTAATTGTCACGCTATCTCCATCTTTTATTGGATTAGGGGAGACGGAAACGCCTATGTTTTTCACACCAGCAGTTCCTGTGGTAACCTCCTCAGCCTGCACGGAGACTGAGAACGTTTGTTCAGCAGTTTGATCCGCTACGTCGGTGGCAGTGACGGTGATGGTTGCTGTGCCTGCGGCTACTGGAGTTACGGTAACTACACTATCCATCACTGTAACGGTTGCGATGGCGGTATCATCGGACGTTGCAGAAAACGTCAACGTGTCGTTTGGGTCGCTAAAGTTAGTCGCCACATTCACATCGCGAGGACTCTCATTTTCCACGAGGTCAGTAATGTCGGCAATCGTGCCTGTGGCTGTTGGGGCAGGGTTGGTAACGGAGACTGAGAACGTTTGTTCAGCAGTTTGACTCGCTACGTCGGTGGCAGTGACGGTGATGGTGGTCGTGCCTACGGCTACTGGAGTTACGGTAACTATGCTATCCATCACTGTAACCGTTGCGATGGCGGTATTATCGGACGTTGCAGTAAAGGTCAACGTGTCGTTTGGGTCGCTAAAATTACTAGCCACACCTATATTTCGAGGACTACCATTTTCCACGAGGTCAGTAATATCGGCAATCGTGCTTACGATTGTTGGGGCAGGGTTGGTAACGGAGACTGAGAACGTCTGTTCAGCAGTTTGACCCGCTATATCGGTGGCAGTGACGGTGATGGTTGTTGTGCCAGTGGCTACTGGCGTAACCGTAACTTCACTATCGTTAGCAAGTCCAACGGTTGCGATGCTAATATCATTAGACATTGCGGAAAAGGTCAAATCGTCTGTGTCGCTAAATTTATCCGCCACATCTACAGTTTGCGTGTTACCATTTGCCACGAGGTTAGTAATATTATCAATCGTACCTACGGTTGTTGGAATTGCATTCAGCGTGACTCCATCGGGCAGGGTTATTGTTGATGGCACATCGGCAAACAGGCTTGCAGGGAGCGAAGCAGGCAGTGGGTTTTCCGATAAATCAAGGGTTGTCAAACTGGTTAAGCCTGCGAAAACCACAGTAGGCAAGGTGGATAGTTGATTGTTATTTAACCTTAGTATCGTTAAGGCCGATAGCCCAGAGAAAATATCAGCGGGTAGAGTGGTAAGCTCGTTTGAGTGTAAATTGAGTGTTATTAGTCCTGTTAAGCCAGCAAAATCACCACTCTTTAGGTTGCTACCTATTAGAGAGTTACCCCCAACAAAAGATAATTCGGTAACTCCCGCCAACTCTGCTGTAGTAATGTCTGCACAATTGATTTTGCCACTCACTTTGGAGATGATCACATTCTTAACTACTTCGGTGCGTGAACAAAGGTCTGTTTCGGCTGGGATAACGCTGACCATAAAGGGTTGTTCAGCAGTTTGACCCGCTATGTCGGTGGCAGTTACGGTAATTGTTGTTGTTCCTAAAGCTAATGGCGTAATGGTTACTTCACTATCGCTAACCCCAACGGTTGCGATGTTAGGATTACTAGACGCTACGGAAAAGGTCAAATCGTCTGTGTCGCTAAATTTATCCGCCACATCTACAGTTTGAGTGTTACCATTTGCCACGAGGTTAGTAATATTATCAATCGTGCCAACGGTTGTTGGAATGTCATTAATCGTAGTTCCCGTAGGAAGGGTTATTGCGTTTCGTGGCACATCGGCAAACAGGCTTGCAGGAAGCGAAGCAGGCAACGGGTTGTTTGATAAATCAAGTTCTGTCAAGGCAGTTAAGCCCGAGAAAATACCAGTTGGCAAGGTGGATAATTGGTTGTTATTTAATTCCAGTATCGTTAAGGCGGATAGCCCAGAGAAGATATCAGCGGGTAGGGTGGTAATCTCGTTGAAGTATAAATGGAGATCTGTTAGTCCTGTTAAGCCAGCAAAATCACCATTCTTTAGGCTACTACCTCTGAGAGAACTAAAGGGACTAGACCCATCAAAAAATAATGTGTTAATTCCTGTCAACTCTGCTGTAGTAATGTCTGCACAATTGGTTTTGCCACTCACCTTGTCGACGATTACATTCTTAACTACTGCGGTGCGTGAACAAAGGTCTGTTGGGTTAGCATCTTGAGCATTTGCTGGCAGAGAAAAAGCCAGACTTAAAATAAGGAGAAGTAGGGTATTTTGGTAATTACCAAGCCGTGCTAAAGGATGACATAATGTCGGGGGGGGGGGGGGGGGGGGGGTAGGATTATTATATGCCTTTTTGTCAGTCATAAGTGTTGTTTTGGGTGGTTGGGTAATGGTTTTCATTGGTCTTTTAAGGTTAAATAATGTTACAAAGGTATAAAATTATTGCCAACTACTATCAAATGGATCACAAAATTCACATATAACTTGTTTCTTTTTTGCTTGTATTTCGTTAAAAACTAGCACCGTAGTTATGGCTGTGCTTATATTTTTTGCCTAATTCAAACAAAACATAATTCAATTTATTTATGTCATATTTTATCATCAAATTGGTATAAGGGCGTGTTTTTTTGTGAAATGGAAAAGTAGGTTCCTAAACATCAAAAGTTGAGGAGATGAATGCTTTAAGGACACCGCTATTAACTGCTTTTTTCCGCGATTTCGGTGTCAGTCCCGTACTCAAATCCTCATGTATGCTATATACACTTCGGTTTTCTGTACGGGACTTCCTTGCACTCACAAAAAAATTCTAGTTACTAATAAAGATGTCCCTAAAATAACAAAATCGTCACTCATAATTTCCTATGAATGGACTTTTTGACGTGCTCTTACTCTATGTCTGATGCTTCTGAGTTCTCCATTCTCACTCATTTTCTTTTCATGCCATTTCGAAATAATTACCTTTGTCACTCAAAACAAAATATGAAGTTATGCTCACAACAAATACGTTTTCGAGCCAAGATTTAATGGAGATGGAAAATGAGTTTGGGGCTCATAATTACCACCCTATTCCTGTAGTCTTAGCAAGAGGGCAGGGTGTTTACGTCTGGGATGCAGAAGGAAAAAAATACTTTGATTTTCTCTCTGCGTATTCGGCAGTTAACCAAGGGCATTGTCATCCAAAAATTGTCCAAGCACTCAAAGACCAAGCAGAAGTTCTGACACTTACATCACGAGCATTCTACAATGATGTACTTGGACGATATGAAAAGTTCATCACAGAATACTTTGACTTTGATAAAGTACTGCCCATGAATACAGGAGCAGAAGCTGTTGAAACAGCTATCAAGCTATGCAGGAAATGGGCATATGAGAAGAAAAGAATTGTTGAAAATCAGGCAAAAATTATTGTTTGCGACAACAATTTCCACGGAAGAACTACAACAATTATCTCTTTTTCCAATGACCCAGACAATGGAAGTTTCGGTCCCTATACGACTGGGTTTGAACGGATTCCCTATAGCAGTCTGAATGCCTTGGAAGTAGCCTTAGAAGACAGCAATGTAGCTGGCTTTATGGTAGAACCTATTCAAGGTGAAGCTGGGGTAATGGTTCCAGAAGAAGGATTCCTGTCAGGGGCATATGAACTGTGTGAGAAGAACAACGTTTTGTTCATCGCCGACGAAGTTCAAACAGGAATTGCAAGAACTGGAAAGCTACTAGCAGTAGATTATGAAAATGTCAAGCCCGATATTCTGATTCTCGGTAAAGCAATTTCTGGAGGAGTATATCCCGTTTCCGCAGTTTTAGCCAATAACGAAATAATGGAAGTGATCAAGCCTGGGCAACATGGATCAACTTTCGGTGGTAACCCAGTAGGAGCAAAAGTTGCTATGGCGGCTCTTGAAGTAATCAGAGATGAAAAACTTGCAGAAAACGCTGAACAGTTAGGGAACATATTTCGTGACAGAATAAATCGACTAATCGAAAAGACTAACCTCATACGCATGGTACGAGGAAAAGGTCTATTAAATGCAATTGTTATTAATGATACTGAAGACAGCTCTACCGCTTGGGATATTTGTATCGAGCTGAAAGAAAATGGTCTGCTTGCAAAGCCTACACACGGGAATATCATACGGTTTGCTCCCCCATTGATCATGAATGAAGAACAACTTCATGAATGCTGTGATATCATAGAGAAAACCATTTTGGAAAGAGGCTAAGCACTACATCTCGGTAGGAATGATTTGTAGGGTTTGTTATGTCAGTCCTAGATTGTTTGCTATGGGACATTGCTATTAATTGTCCTTTTTCTCGATTTTCGGTGTCGTTCCCGTACTCAAATCCTCATGTATGTCATATACACTGCGGTTTTCCGTACGGGACTTCCTTGCACTCACGAAAAAATCTAGTAGAGGTGCTCTATTTAGATAGAAATGCTTTGGTCTTTTCCCAACAGTCTCAAATAGCAAGACCGTTGCAATAGAAGATTGTTTGTTATCATTACTATCAAACAGATTTATTAGATAGTTTAGTGAAACTGTAAGGTTCCCTAAAAATCGTAACGTTTAGCATTAAAGTTACACGTTAATTTTAGGGAAATGAAAAAGAGTCGATTTACCGAGCCTCAGCTCATCAAGATGCTGAGCGAACAAGAACAGGGAAAGAGTGTGTCGGATATTTTTAGGGTACATGGAATAAGCCAACCAGCTTTCTACAACTGGAAGAGTGCATACTCAGGAATGAGTGTGAACCAACTCAAAAAGTTGAAGGAACTCAAGTCGGAATTAAGTTCATTTAAGCGTAGGTATGCTGATCTGTCTTTGGAGCACAATGCATTAAGTACCTGATCGAAAAAAAGCTCTAAAACCTGCTGAAAAGCGAGAAACTGTTGGATATCTGACCGATGAAGGCCTGAGTATCAGGCAGGTCTGTGTGGCAATTAATCTGAGTTTATCTGTGTATTACTACCGCTTTAAGCGTAAAGCTGAGGACACAGTTATTATGAGGCATTTGGAGCAATGGGCAGAAAAGTATCCTGCTTATGGCTTCCGAAAGATGTATCATTTACTGCGTCTTGACGGTTATAGATGGAAGCATAAACGCGTATGCCGAGTGTATGTGATGATGGGTTTGAAATAGGCGTAGAAAGCGTAAAAGAAGACCGCCAGCACGCGTCAAGACACCTCACATTATACCCATCCAAAGCAACATCACTTGGCGTGCGGATTTCATGCATGATAGCCTGAGTAATGGAAGACCGTTCAGAACCTTCAACGTGATAGATGATCACAATAGAGAAGTGCTGATGATTACCATTGATACCTCATTAAGTGCTAGGCGTATTACAAGGGAACTGGACAGACTCATTGAATGGCGAGGAACTCCTGAAGTGATACGTGTAGACAATGGACCGGAGTTCACTTCTGCTGTTTTTGAAGTTTGGACTCAAACACATGAAATTAAACTGTGTTTTATTCAGCTAGGGAAACTCACCCAGAATACACTGGTGGAACGCTTTAATGGGATCTACCGAAAAGAACTACTTAATGCCCATTTATTCACCGATTTGGAGCAGGGAAGAGACCAGACCCAGCAATGGATGGGGGTACAACAACGTAAGAACACATGAATCCTTGGGTAATAAACCTCCAGTAGAATTCCTCAAATAAAGAGGAGTAACCGTACCTAGTCTGAATTTAGACATGCATTTGAAAGAAAAAACTACATTTACTAATGCTTCGGTTTAGGGGATACTTACAAAACCAACAAACTCATCGCTACCGTTTGCAACGGTCTTGTAATGATAATATGCCAAATAAAGTTGTAAAATATTTTAACTATAGTAGCATCAAATATGTCGCATAAAAGTATCCTAAAAATACGTCCGCCTATTTAATATCATTCGGACGGGAAATGTTAGTGTATTTTGTTGCTAGGTGTGAAGGTCATAAATAAGAATTATTCCTGCTATGCTTAGAAAGCTAGTAAACTCTCTTGGTGCAGATAGTTGGGATAAATTTTTAGGTGAACCTTCTTTACTTCCTCCATAATTAACTTTCTTAATTCCTCAACTCCAGTACCATCTTTGGCTGAAATCGCAAGGAATTTAGTTCCATTAGATGGCACATCACTCTGAATGCGATCAATTTTATTGAATACTCTTATGGTGGTGATACCAGAGGCATCAATTTCGTTTAACGTTTCTTCCACAACTGCAATGTGATCTTCATGCGAAGTGTTGGATGCGTCTACCACATGCAATAAAACATCAGCTTCTCTCACTTCCGCTAGGGTCGATTTAAATGATTCAATGAGACCATGAGGCAACTTCCTTATGAATCCTACGGTATCTGAAAGTAAAAAGGGCAAACTCCCTAGTACTACTTTTCTTACGGTTGTATCTACAGTGGCGAAAAGTTCATCTTTCGCATAGACCTTCTCCTTACTCAAGATTCTCATGATGGAGGACTTTCCTGCATTTGTATACCCTACTAAGGCAACGCGTACGATGCCTTGCCTAGATTTTCTTCTGGTATCAGACTGTTTTTCAATTTTTACGAGTTTTTTCTTTAGCACACTGATCTGATCACGAATGATCCGTCGATCTGTCTCTATCTCTTTTTCTCCTGCTCCTCCTCTCGTGCCAGTACCTCCTCTCTGGCGTTCCAAGTGTGTCCACATTCGGGTGAGCCTTGGCAGAAGATACTGGTATCTTGCCAGTTCCACTTGGGTCTTTGCTTGGGCAGTCTTGGCTCTTTTTAAGAAAATATCCAAAATAAGCAGACTTCTATCGTAGATTTTTATTTTTAGCTCTTTCTCCAGATTTCTAAGCTGTGAGGGAGACAGGTCATCATCAAATACAACGACATCTGCTTTTTCGGTCTTGCAAAATAGTTTTATATCCTCCAGTTTACCTTTTCCAACGAAAGTTCTTGGATCAGGACATGCTAGTTTTTGGGAAAAATGTTCAAGTATATCAATCTGAAGTGTCCGAGTCAAAAAATCGAGTTCATCAATCATTTCCTTTACCCGCTCATCACTTTCTGATTTTTCGACTAAGACAACTAAAACTCCTTTTTTGTTCTTTTTAACGGGTTCAATCATATATCCTTGCGAAATTAACAGCTTACGACGGTTTATATGTCAAATACTTTTTTAGGTGAAAATCGCTTTTGTTACAAATACTTGCTGGAACGTCTATAATTTTAGAGAAGGACTTGTTAAACATTTTCTTGATCGAGGAGATGAAGTACTCTCCCTTGCCCCAAGGGATGAATATACTGAGAAGATTGAAAAATGGGGGGTTAAACATTTTGAGATATTGCTGGACCAAACAGGCAAAAACCTGATAAAAGATTTCAAATATTTACATGAGATAAGACGAATTTTTAAAACCGAAAAGCCAGATGTTGCACTTTGTTTCACGATCAAATCTAATATTTACGGCTCTGTTGCAGGAAAAATTGCCAAGGTACCCACTATCTGTAATGTTAGTGGTCTCGGAACTGCATTCTTAGTTGAAGGACCACTGGTAAAATTCGTAATGCTCCTGTACAGGTTCGCTTTTCGACGTAGTTCCTTCATTTTTTTTCAAAATGTTGATGACAGGAATATGTTTTTATCTTTTATAAAGTTGAGTCAAACTACCATTGGAGTTTTGCCTGGATCCGGTATCAATTTAAATACATTCACAAGTTCAAAGCATACTATTTCAACGCCTACAAAATTTCTTATGATCGCCCGAATCATTCAGGAAAAGGGAGTCAGAGAATACGCTGAAGCCACCAAAATACTGCGGAATCAAAATGCTGATGCAGAATTTACTCTTGCGGGCGATCTTGATGAAAATCATGCTAGAAGTATTCTGAAATCTGAACTGACCCGGATAGTTGAGTACGGAAAAATCAAATATGTGCAACACTCAAACAGGGTGAAAGACCTGATCAAAAATCATGAAGTGGTAGTACTGCCGTCGTACAGAGAGGGTCTCTCCCGAACGCTTCTGGAGGGAGCTGCAATGGGGAAAGCTCTATTAGCTTCTAACGTTCCTGGCTGTAAAGAGGTAGTCATAGACGGATTTAATGGATTTCTTTTCGATGTAAAAAATGCAAAGAGTCTTGCAAGTAAAATGAGCTTATATATGACGCTTTCTAAAAACGAGAAACGCCTGCTAGGGGAAAATTCAAGGAAATTAGCTGAAAAAAAATTTGACGAAAGATTCGTGATTGAAGAATATGTAAAAACTGTTGCGCAAATAGTCGATAAATAAGCAACCCCCTTAGTTTTTAGTCTACTTTTACGATTTTAAAATCATATTGTGACCCGCTCTACATCACTAGTACTGATCATTAGTTTATGCAGTTGTAAAGCATACCAACAGGATATTCTTTTTAAACTGGACAAAAATTTCACCAAGTCAGATTTGGCTGAGGCAACAACTGAAATTGAGTCAAATTATATCCTGAAATCTAACGATGTACTCTTGCTTGATGTCTTTACGAATAAAGGAGAGATATTAATAGATTCAAACTTTGAGTTAATTCAGCAAGGAAACACTCAAGGACAACAACGACGAGACCCGTTTCAATACGTTATTCAGTCGGATGGCACCGTGACCTTTCCACTCGTAGGAAGTTTTAAAATTGCAGGCATGACGCTGTTTGAGGCAGAATTGAAAGTTGCTGAAAAATTTGACGAAGTATACAAAAAGCCATTTGTGAAGTTAAGGGTCAACAACAGAAGAGTATTTGTTCTAGGAGCTCCTGGAGGAAAAGTAATCCCCCTTCCGAATGAAAATACCAATTTGATTGAGGTTTTGGCAGGCGTGGAAGGATTGGAACTTGGAGCTAAAGCTCAGAACATAAAACTCATAAGGGGCGAGCTAGTTTATCAAATCAACCTAAGTACAATCAGTGGCATGCGGAAAACAAATATGAATGTGGAACCAAGCGATGTTATTTATGTAGAACCTTGGAGACGACCTTGGTTAGAAACATTAAAGGACGTTTCGCCGGTATTAAGCCTTATTTACAGTGCTCTTACGTTAATAGTTGTAGTTCAGACCCGTTAAGAAGTGTGACTGATTTTCAAGCAAAAAACAGCGTAGAATCTGATAAATATTTTTTTGAATCATTTGATTTAGAACGGTTTTTATACGTCCTAAGGCGAGGTAAGTTTTGGGTCATAGGATTTCTTATTCTTATTGTTTCGTTAGCGTACCTGTATGTCAGGTATACCAAGCCTCTTTACAAGTCTGAATCTGTAATAAAGCTGGAGTTTCAAAGTGAAGCAAATGCTTTGGGTCTGGCTGAGGCGTTGAATACGCAAGAGTTAAATGAAATTTCGGGAGAAATAGAGTTGATAAAATCTCGACTATTCTTCTTAAGAGTGGTAAAATCTGCAACCCTAGATGTCTCATATCACCTGTACGGAAGATACCTTACGGATGAACGATATGATAATGCTCCTTTTGTTGTTTCTCATAAGATTATTAATGAGAATTATTATGACTATCCCTTTGACCTAGAGATTGAAAATGCTCAGCAGTTCTACCTTGTCTATTCAAAGAATGGAATGGAGGAAAAAGAGCTTTATAAATTTGGTCAGGAAATAACAACTCCTGATTTCAATCTTCTCATAGAGAAAACAGAATTTTTCTCAGATGACTTAAAGGAGGACTTCTTTTTCACAATTAATAGCCATGATGCACTAATCGAATACCTAGAGCAAAATGTAGAAGTGATTCCAGAGAATATCACTGCGAAAACGATTAAGATATCACTTGTTGATCATAATCGACATAAAGCTCGTGAATTGGTCAATTTAATTGACGTGTTGTACTTGGCTTACACTAAGGAGGTCAAGATTCAGGCGTTAGAGCAGAAGATAAAGTTTTTGGATCGCCAGATTGAAAAAACGGAAAGCAAACTGCAAGAGCATGAGAATTATTTTGAGAAATTCACGGTCAAGAACAGAACAATTAACCTGAACGAAGACCTCAATAAAACCATTGAACAACTTGCTTTGCTTGGTTCCCAAAAAATTGCCCTCAAGAAAAAAGTTGGTGACCTTCAAAGCCTGAAAAATCAGATCGATGAAAATCAAGCCATTTTGGTAAATTCTATGTCATTTGAAGAATTTCCGAAAACTTTGGAAGAGTCCTTGGATGAATATATCGAAATCTCTCAAGAACGTGAACTCAAACTAAGCTCATATAACGAGACATCATACATTATTCAGCAGATAGATCTAAAAATGAATAAGGCTAAGTGGACCCTTATTTCTTTTTTGGAAGCATATGGAAAAAGCTTGGATGATAGGTTATCCTTGATTGAAAGCCAGCGCGCTACTCTGGAGGAGAAATTATCGCAACTGCCGTCGATGAGGACCGAGTATGGCAAGACTAGGCGTGTTTATTCCCTGGAAGAGGAATTTATGCTTTCCCTTCAACAGTCCAAGATTGAACTGGAGATCACCAGAGCTGGGACAGTCTCAGATAACGTAGTCTTATCTCCTGCTTCTTTGCCAAACGTACCGATCAAACCAAAAAAACTACTTATCATAGTAGCTTCCGTAGTTATTGGGCTAGTAGCAGGTATTGTCTTTTTGCTTCTAAGGTATTTAACTCACAATAAGATTGCTGGAATTAGAGAATTGGAAAAACTGGTTACTATTCCAGTTCTGGGTGCCATACCTATGGATGATGGAAAAAAATTGAATAAGACCACTTTGGTTGTTAGAAAAGATTCAAAATCCTCATTGAGTGAAGCCCTGAGAACGATTAGAACCAATATGGATTTTATAAGTACTACCAGTGGTCCAAAGATCATTAGTGTAACTTCGACAGTACCCAGCGAGGGAAAAACATTTGTATCGGCAAACTTGGGTGCCATCATAGCGATGACCAATCAAAAAGTGTGCATCATTGACATAGATATGAGAAAACCTAAAATACACATCACTTTTGGCAGTGCCTCTTCTCAAGATGGTGTAAGTACTTTGATTTCTGGCAAGAGCACGTTAGAGGAAAGTCTTCAGGAAACTGAGATTGAAAATCTTAATTTTATAGCAGCGGGACCAACTCCACCAAACCCTTCAGAATTACTCTTGCAAAGAGAATTTGGTGAACTATTGTCAAAATTGAAAAAAGATTTTGATGTAATTATTCTTGACACTCCTCCTGTTGGACTGGTGACGGATGCTTGTCTTGTGATGGTTAAGTCTGATATTCAGATTTACGTAATGAGAGCTGATTACTCAAAACGGAGTTACACTAAAGTGATCAATGACTTGAAAGATTCTAGTCAGTTTTCAAATATGACAGCGATTCTAAATGCCGTTTCATCTACATCTGGTTATGGTTACAGCTATGGCTATAACTATGGCTACTATGAAGATTTTGAGAAAAAAGGAAAGCTACGAGCAACGATTAAAAGTTTATTCTAATGATTGGCTGGCTGAAAAGTAACTCCATTAATAATCCCATAGTTGATATTCATTCGCATCTCATTCCAGGAATTGATGATGGAGCTAAGTCAGTTACTTCAGCAGTTGATATGATTTTGGAGTTAAAAGATTTAGGTTATAACAAAGCAGTAACTACACCTCACATTCATCCTAACTATCCCAACACGCCAGGAATAATTAGAGAGAAATTCATCCTTGTTCAGAACGAATTGAAAGCAAAATCAATCAATTTTGAAGTAGAGGTAGCAGCGGAATATTTCGTAGATGAAGTCTTCTTGGAACTTTTAAAATCGGATAAAGAAATTCTATCATTTGGAGATAAATACGTTTTGGTTGAATCCTCCTTTATCAATAAACCTTTGATTTTTGAGTCTTGCTTAGTGGAATTGAAGTCTCGAGGTTATCACCCAATTCTTGCTCACCCAGAGCGATATAAATTTCTTGAAGGTAGCTTGGAATGGTTACTGCATTTAAAAGAAATGAACATCTTATTTCAGGTTACTATTAGTTCATTTATTGGGTATTACGGTCCCGATGCTAAAGAAATAGCAAAACGTCTCTTAAAAAGAAATATGATTGACTTCCTTGGATCAGACTTGCATCATACTTCACAAATTAGATACATAAAGGAAGGGTTGGCGCAAAAAGAGATTAAGAAACTATGTGTATCCCTAACACTAAAGAACAACTCGCTGTTTTGAAATTTTCAGGAAACTTTTTTCATCAGCTAACGTGTTTTATCTACTTAAAACGGTAAATTCATTCATTCATTTTTATGACCAATAGATAGATACATGCGAGAAGATCATAAACGAAAGGAAGAGAGGGAGCTGATTAGAAAATACGAAGCATTCCTTAAAAGCAACGAGAGCCATTACTTCGACGAGGAGGCTTTTATTCAAATTATTTCATACTACTTAAGCCATGAAAAATATAACCAAGCATTTAAAGCTTCAAATGTAGCTTTGGAACAATTCCCTTTCTCTGCGGATTTAACCATGGAAAAAGCTGATGTATTCGTCAAGTTAAACCAACCTAGTGAAGCGATCAGTTTACTGGAATACACACTCAATGTTCAACCGAATGATCCAGAATTACTTATTCAAAAAGGCTCTGTTCATTGTCTTTTACAAGAATTTGAGAAAGCAATTGAGTGCTACGAAAGTGCTGTTTTGAATGTGGAGGACAAAGATGAAATTTATTTTAGTATAGGAATGGCTTACCAAGGACTTGGAAAATATGCTGAAGCTGTAGGGCAATATAAAAAGGCAATTGACCTCAATATATTAAATGAAAATGCACTATACGAACTGGCATATTGTCTTGATGTTTCTGGAGAACTTGAAACCAGTCTGTCGTATTATCAAAAATTCATTGATCGGGATCCATATTCTGAGTACGCATGGTACAACATGGGGATTGTCCAAAACAAGTTGGACAGATACAATGATGCCGTAGATTCTTACGAATTTGCTACTGCCATCAATGATGAGTTTAGTAGTGCATGGTTTAATATGGGAAATGCACTCATGAATGCAGGCAAGTTTGATCAGGCCCTTGCAACCTACTTAAAAACACTTGATCTGGAGGGAGCATCTCCCGAAACATATTGTCATATAGGAGTGGCTTATGAAAAGATGGAACAATATGAATTGGCAGTTAAGTACTATCAAAAGGTGACAAAACTTGACCAAATGTATGATGAAGCCTGGTATGGAGTAGGAGTATGTCTGGCACTTCAGGACAAGTGGTATGAGGCCATTCATTTTTTAAATAAATCTTTGAAACTAGATCCTGAAAATGGATTGTATTGGAAAGCGGTCGCAGATGCAGAATACAAAACTGGAAACTTGGCTTCAGCTTTAGGTGCATACATGGAAGCCAGCGAAATGGACGCTGAAAACCCAGAGGTTTGGCTGGACTGGTCAATGGTGTATTATGAGCAAGGAGATTATAATCAAGCGATCAGTACCTTAGAAACTGGATTGAATGAATGTCCATCAAACGCCGAAATGTATTACAGAGGTGTTGTTTACATGATAGGTTCTGGAAATTATAAAAGTGCCATCAATAGACTTGAAACAGCTCTAATGCTGGACTATGATGGACACAAAGTCTTGTTTGATTTTTTCCCGAAGTTACCAACTCAGAAAGCTCTTTACAGAATTATTGATCAATTCAGGGGAGATAAAAAATAATTTGTGACTTTTGTGGCTTGGTAAAAAACCAAGCACAAAAAACTAATGAATTATCAACTCAACAACCTCCCTGAAAGAACATCTAAGCCAAGGTGCGAAGGGTTTACTATGGTCATGGATAAAGGTCTGAGTTTAAGAGAAGTCTCGGATCTTATTGAGGTTAGTCGGGAATATATTGATATAGTAAAGCTGGGATGGGGCACTTCCTATGTAGCTCCAAAGCTGAAAGAAAAACTTGACCTCTATAAAGAAGCGGGAATACCCTGCTATTTAGGGGGGACCCTTTTTGAGGCATTTGTCATACGAGATCAATTTGACGATTACAGGAAAATACTGGATAAATATGGCTTGGAATACGCAGAAGTTTCTGATGGTTCAATCGAAATGAATCACGACAAAAAATGCGAATACATTGATACACTATCCAGACAAGTAACAGTTTTGAGTGAAGTGGGATCAAAAGATGCAGCTAAGATCATTCCACCATACAAATGGATTGAGCAAATGCAGACAGAACTTGATGCTGGCGCATGGAAAGTGATAGGGGAGGCCAGAGAAAGTGGAAACGTCGGCTTGTTTCGAGATTCCGGAGAAGTCAGACAGGGGTTAGTAGAGGAAATCCTTACCAAAATCCCAGCTGAGAAAATTCTATGGGAAGCACCTCAAAAAGGACAACAAGTTTGGTTCATCAAATTATGCGGGTCAAATGTGAATCTTGGCAACATCGCTCCCAATGAAGTCATCCCACTTGAAACAATACGATTGGGATTAAGAGGAGATACTTTTAGCCATTTTCTGGACGGGATACGTCCTGAAATAGGTTGACACCAATACCATTAAGCGATTTCATATTGAAATTTCGGCGAATTCAACCCATAAGTGCAACACTCGGGGTTACTATTATGCTCTATTCCCAGTGCGTGGGAAAGACTTCCCAAGGGGTTTTATACCTCAAGCATTTTCCGGTTCTACTGGGAACCCTGTGGGTGGAGATTGAGTTTTCCACAGTGGAACAGAATTGAAACTCGCTAGTTTTCAAAGTTTCTAAATCCTCTGGTAGCCGATTTTATGGACTGAATTTTTGAATTAACTCCTTCTGCGGTCGCATTGGTGATGCGATGTTTCAAGTAAGTCATTATGTTGTCGAGATGGTTTTTAGCATCTTGGTGACTTTAATGACCGGCTTTAGACGTGAATGTGCCGCCCACCAGTACCATTTCTTAAAGAACGCTCGGGCTGGTTCATCATCGCAGTAAGTCCACAGTTCAAGCAGTGTCTCTTTGATTACCCAAGCTCGGGCGATTTTCAATCCCTTTGATTGAAGCGCGTAAAAAATGTCTTTATCTTTATGGGTCCAGTTGTCGGGATTGCGTAACCAGATAGTTTCAAAAAAAATGTGTAATATCAATTTGATTATAAAATAAGGGTCTTAACTAGTTAAGCGGTTTTTTTCGGTAGTGTAAACTAAACTCTGTCTGGTTGTTTTATTGCTTACTCATAGTTTTTAAGTCAAGGGGTAATCCTTCCCCAGATTTAATGGCTAATTGTTGGACAGTCAAACTCCAGTTGTGCAGTGGTGATGTCCACTTCTTTTCTATGTTCTTGGTCGCTAAATACATCAGTTTTTGTAAAGCCATGTCTGAGGCAAAAGCTCCCTTTGTCTTGGTCACTTTCCTGATCTTTCGATGATAAACTTCCACTGCATTAGTGGTATATATCAGCTTCCTTATCGAGGCTGAGTATTGAAAATAAGAGGTCAGGTTGTCCCAATTATTTTCCCATGACTAGGATCACTATTGGCTACTTACTTTGCCATTTTTCAGCCAGAATTAATAGCTCCATTTCTGCCAACTCTCTTGTGTCAGCACGGTAAACTTCCTTAAGATCTCTCATAAACTTCTGCTGATCTTCACTGGTAATATAAATTTAAATATAAAACACGTCATTAAAAATATTTAAGTAATGCTGATTGTCGGTAATTGATTTGATAGTACTTTCGCTCATTTTATTTACTGTTTTATGTAGCCATGTTTTTAAACTTTCCATAGTTTCATATTTTTTGTTGAATGAAACCCAGCATTATCAATAATGACTAGCTTATATTCTTTAGGTTTATACTCAGAGAAGTGCCTTAAATATGATTCAAAGATTGTGATATTTACTCCATTAATTTCCCAAACAAAACTATCTCCATTTATAGGAGAATAGCTTCCATACAGGTAGGTTGTTTGAAACTTGTCTTGGTAAAAAACTACCGGTTTAACTCCTTTGTTGCACTTAGCAAGATGTCTTCTATTCCTAATTTACGATACCCGGCTATCCAAAGAACTAACGTTTGTCTACAGATACCCAAATAAGTTGCTATCAATTGTTGTGTCTTGAATTTATTGGTCTTCAATAAAATTAGACATGAAATACGCTTCTCTGACTTGATATTGCGTTGTTTAGCTTGTAGCTCCTTTAAGCGTTTCAAGACTCTCTGATACTTTTATAGTTGATTTCATACTCATGAAGCAAATATACAAATAATAATTAGACTAGTATTATAAGCTAATTTGTATAAGTTGTGATATAAAATGGGAAAGATCAATGCTACACCTAGGTGCTTTGGTGTAAATGCTTTGTATGGCTTTATTAAAGCCCTTAAGATTATCTGTACAGGCAATAAGGATGTCTTGTAATCCACGATTATGCAGATCACAGAGTACCTGAAGCCAGAAGTTCGCACCTTCTCTTTCTGAGATATACATTCCTAAAACCTCTTTTTCTGCCGGTAGCATTGATACCCAAGATATTGTATAATGCTTTGTACTCGACCTTCCCCTCTGAACGAACTTTGTAGTGCATAGCTTTTAGCCAAACAATACAATAAACAGGTGCTAACGACCTGTTCTGCCAAGCGTTGATTTCTGGAATGATGCGATCAGTTAGTTGACTCAATACCGTATGAGAGCTGTCTGTGTCATACATCTCTTTTGATGTGGACACTAATGTCGCGGAAGTTCATCCCTAAACCATGAAGGTCTATTATTTTATCCTCAAGATTGTCTGCAAGGATGGTCTCACGTTTCTTAACTATCTGGGACTCGAAGTTGCTCTGACGATCTTGCGGGGTCTCTATCTGAAACGTTCCGGTTGAACTTTTAATCGTTTTTTTACCTTTCCCGTTACGCTTATTTCCATGGAAGCGTTCTCCTGAATCTAGATGCGCCTCCATCTCTGATTCAAGGGCTGCTTCTAAAAATTGTTTGAGCATCGGAGCACAAGCTCCATCCTTGCCAAATAGCGATTTACCTGATTTGAATTGCGTAAGTGCCTTACTTTGTAAGTGGTTAATATCTTCCTGTGTCAGTATATATCTAAGTTTTTTGTTAAAAAATTACTTAGACAGAGTTGAATTTACAGATTCAGAGGAATCTCAACTATTCTTTTTGGGTCTTAACTAGTTAAGCGGGTTTTTTCTGCATATTTGGAGCAAGATTTTGTACAAATTTTGTCCTCTATTATTGAACCTACATTCACATTCTTTAAGATGTAATTCAACCCTATTCTTGTTTATGCCTCTGAACTTTGAAAGTCTTGTTTTAGCATAGCCCCAAAAGGATTCTATCCCGTTAATATGGGAGCTTCCTCTGGCAAGTTCATCCGTATCATGATGTACTCTGTAATGCTTTTTGTAACCAAAATCTACTAACCCAGTATACCCTTTCCAACCATCGGAATTTATAATACTGTCCTGACTGGTTTTCTCTTGTATAATCGCATGTAGCGTTGGTCTTTCGCACTTTTTTATTAGTTGAGTATGGACTTTTATCCCCTCTTTTTAATAGACCAAAAACGATCGTTTTTCCGCTAGCTCCACGACCACGTTTGCCGTGTACCAAAGTAAGATTCATCCACTTCAATTTGTCCTAGCAGTGGGTCAGCGTGGAGTTGAGATAATTCAAACATTCTTTGTCTTAAAAGGTGTACAATCTTGTTAATGGTATTGATGTTAAGATGAGCCATTTGAGTTGCTACCAAATCAGCACAAGGATACTTCAAAACTTCTCTAAATTTTTTTCCGTAATTCGGGAACGCTCATAATACCTGTTTTTTCTTGTCATAAGTAACTAGTTAAGACCCTTTTCTAGTATTGTTATACACAATCAAGTAGCTATACTCTCCATTCTTGTCTCATTTGCTTTACTAAAGGGCATCTCTATTAACTAGATTTTTTTTGTGAGTGGCGAGGGAGTCCTGCACGGAAAACCGCAGTGTATATAGCATACATGAGGATTTGAGTACGGGACTGACACCGCAATCGCGGAAAAAGACAGTCAATAGAGATGCCCTAAATACTTTCACTCTTGCAGAAAGTTTCTTCTTTGCTCCAAGAAGCAAGCCATCAGTGGGATGCTTGTAGAGATGGTTTTCTGTTACAGATAGTGTTCGGGAATCATTTCTGCACTTATTTTGAGTCTGATGAGGCAACTTGCTTATATTTCAATTTTATTCGCCTGCTACGTCTCTAGTGGTCAGAATTTTCTTTCTTGGCAATTCCAAGACAGGTACTTTTCTTTTTCGTTAGGAACAGGCACATCCACTTATTTTGGCGAACTCAATTCCGACAATACAATTAACGACAGGCTGTCCCAGTTAAATGCAGGAATCGAAGCGCGACTTCTCAGCCACGTCAGTGCAAGAGTTGAAGCTGGCTATTTCACACTCAAAGGGAATGACCATAATGCGCCTGACAGCTCTTTTCAAAAGCAAAGAAACTTATCTTTCAACGCAAGAAATTTTCAGGTCCAGCTTCACGGGATTTATTATTTAAAAGAGTATCAGGGTAATTATGACAAAAGATGGGAGGCAGACCCATATATTTTTGCAGGAATCGGATATATGTTTTATAATCCAATCGCTAACCTTGGAGGGGAAGCATTTCTACTTAGGGAAGCCCAGACGGAAGGGACGGCGTATAGGAAATGGACATTTACCGTCCCACTAGGAGTTGGAATGAAATTCAAGGTGAGTGAATTTTCAAACATCAACGTAGACATCTCCTATCATCTTACTTTCACAGATTACTTGGATGATGTATCAACTACCTATGCCACTGAATTTCCTAATTCTACCGCTGAGCTATTAAGTGACAGAAAAGATGAGATTGGAGTAATCAATCCAAAATTCTATGATCAGATTCAGCATGGATCGAGACGTGGAGATCCTAGTAAAAAGGACAGCTTTCTTTTACTAAGTTTTAAATTTGAGTTTTTCATTCCACCAGAATTATTCCGTAGGCGGAAAGAACCTGTCATAAGAAACCCCTCCTATTGATTTTCGATAAAAGAATTGATTTGATCAACTATGAAGTATAAATCTTCGCTAGTCAAACTTGTTCCAGAAGGAAGGCATAGACCCCTAGCATGAATATTTTTCGCAACTGTAGAGCCATAAAAAGGAGCCTGAGAATAGGCCTTATGTAAATGAAGAGGCTTCCATAACCGCCTTGACTCTACATTTTTACTGTCTAAAAACTTAATTATATCAATCGGAGTTATACTTTTCATGTGTTGTTCCCGAATCAGGGGAGTAGTCAGCCACCTATTGCAAAAACTATCCTCCTTTTCAGCAGGGAATTCAAAAAGGTCATGGCGAAGATGAGTTTCATAAAAATCAAAAATTTGACGTTTACTTTGAACAAACGCCTCAAGCTTTCCTAGCTGCATAAGCCCTACACTCGCCAGCACATTACTCAATCGGTAATTGTATCCTACCTCCGTATGTGCGTAATCATATTTTCCTTTGTTAGCTTGAGTAGCTAAATACAACCCTCGATCATAATACCTATTTGTTGTTATCAGGGCTCCTCCCCCACCTGTCGTTATGATCTTGTTCCCATTGAATGAGAGAATTCCAAAAGAACCGAAAGAACCCAAGGGCGTATGCTTGTAGGTAGAACCCAATGCTTCAGCAGCGTCCTCAATTAATATAATTTCGTATTCATCACATAGTTCTTTGATCCGATCAATCCTTG
Source organism: Ekhidna sp. (assembly GCA_965261215.1). Classification (GTDB taxonomy): domain Bacteria; phylum Bacteroidota; class Bacteroidia; order Cytophagales; family Cyclobacteriaceae; genus Ekhidna. The sequence goes on along the minus strand of CBDHDT010000193.1, from coordinate 2,365,494 downwards.
GGGGAATCCCGTACAAATGAGTGACAATAATGGCTTTGGGTTTTTTGTTCTTTGAAAGATATTCATGCAAAAGATCAGGATTCAGGTTCCAGCGTTCTGACTCACTATCCATAAAGACGGGACTAGCGCGTTCGTACAAAATCACGTTCGCACACGCAGCAAAGGTAAAGGTTCCGACGATCACCTCATCTCCAGCTCCAACCTCTGCAAGGATCAAAGCAAGGTGAAGTGCAGAGGTACCTGAGTTGACAGCCAAAACTCGTTTTCTATTAAAACGCTTCTCCAGTTCCTTCTCAAAAGAATCAAGATGAGGTCCTACAGGAGCTATCCACCCGTCATCAATTACTTTATTAAGTTCTTTTTTTTCTTCAGATCCAACATTTGGAGGAGACAAATATATTTTTTGATCAGTCATCTCTTCCTAGCATATTCAATAAAAGTTTCCCTATCCATAGTATTAAAATCAGCCTGACCAAACTTAAAAAGTTGTAAAACAGTCATGATCAAGATTTTTAAATCCAGCCAAAAGGATATGTTATTGATATAGTAGATATCATAAACCATTCTATCCTGCCAACTGGCACTATTCCTTCCATGCACCTGTGCCCAACCAGTAATCCCGGGTTGTACCGAGTGCCTTGCCTTCTCTGTTTCATTATAAAAAGGCAGATAGTCAACAAGGAGAGGTCTTGGACCTACCAAACTCATTTCTCCCTTCAGGACATTGATCAATTGCGGAAGTTCATCAATAGAAAGTTTCCTGATCAAAGCACCTGTTAGGGCAAGTCGTGTGTTGGCATCTGGTCTCATTCCGTTTCCTTTGCCCATCACCGTTTTGAATTTTATCATCGAAAATTTTTTCTCCGCCTTTCCAATCCTAACCTGTCGAAAAAAGACCCCTCCTTGGTTCGTTATAGCTAAAACTAATGATGTCAGCAAGATGAGAGGAAAACACACAAATAGTACTAAAGAAGCAACTAGCTTGTCCAGAATAGGCTTAAAAAAAACTAAATAGACTTTTTTACTCGTCATTGTAAAATAAAATTAGGAATTGACTGGTATATTTGGTACTTTCCGCCTGCGGGGAGTTTTACCTATTTCATCAGCTATGAAAATATTTCGTTTCATTTTTTTCTGTAGCTTAACTGTTGCGCTCGGAATTGCTTTAAATACAAAGATCAATCAAATCCCTCCCTTGGGGAAATTTATAAGTCCATTCCATGGTTTCTGGCAGAATGCTGAAAACAAATCCATCAAGGCTCCCCTGAAAATTCCTTCTGACTTCCTAACAGAAAAAGTTGATGTCTACTTCGATGATTCCCTGATCCCTCACATTTTTGCTCAAAATGACGCAGACCTCACCTACACACAAGGCTATATTACCGCATATCATCGTCTTTGGCAAATGGAATTCCAATTGCTCGCTGCTGACGGCAGAATTTCTGAGATAATAGGCGATCGTATGCTCAGGTATGATAGGTCTCAGAGAAGAATAGGTCTGGGCTATGGAGCACGTAATTCTGAAGAAATACTCAAAAAAGAAGAACCCAAAGTTTACAAAAATCTTGAAGCATATACAGCGGGAATTAATGCCTATATCAATTCGTTAAGCTACAAAGATCTCCCTATTGAATACAAGCTTTTGGATTACACACCAGAGCGATGGACTCCCTACAAATGCTTTCTTTTGATCGCCAATATGCATGACCAGCTTTCTAGGGGAGAACGTGACCTAGAACATACCAACGCATTAAAACGTTGGGGAAGAGAGGTATTCGACATATTATACCCAGAAAGACATCCTGACACAGACCCTGTCATCCCGTCAGGGACCACTTTCGATTTTGAACCCATCCAGGCAAACAGCCCTGATGTCACATTTCCATTAGAATTTTCCGATCCAATCATTCAGCAACCCGACCTAGGCAATGGAAGCAACAGTTTTGTGGTAAATGGGAATAAAACTGCAAATGGCAACGTCATTCTGGCAAATGAGCCTGATTTGAACCTCAGTGCTCCCAGCATCTGGTATCTGGTCCACCTGAATGCACCTGGCATTAATTGTATGGGAAGCACACTGCCTGGCACTCCTGGTATTATCATTGGCTTCAATGATTCCATTGCCTGGGGAAATACCAATGCCAAAAGAGATTTGGTAGACTGGTATCGGATACAATTTAAGGATGAAAGCAGAGAGGAATACCTGTACAATGGGAATTGGGTACCTACAAGAAAAGTCATCGAAGAATTTAAGATCAAAGGGTCTGAAAGCTACTACGACACAATTATTTACACTCATCTTGGTCCAGTGGTGTACGATAGAAATTTCCAAGGGAAAAGGAGTAAAATCACGAACCTAGCCATGCGATGGATCGCACATGATGCTTCAAAAGAGATGAAGACCATTGAATTGATCAATAAAGCCAAAAATTATCAAGAGTTTGTTCAGGCATTCAGTTATTTCTCTGGACCCTCACAGAATTACTCTTTTGCTGCCGTTAATGGAGACATTGCTCTATGGGTCAATGGAAAGTTTCCTGTAAAATGGAAAGAGCAAGGAAAATTCCTTCTGGACGGAAGTAATGGTGAGCATGAATGGAAGGGATTCATCCCGCAAGAACATAACCTACATGTGCTGAATCCACCACAAAATTTTGTCAGTTCCGCTAATCAGCATGCTGCCGATACCACCTATCCGTACTATCAATATGACTTCAACTATGAATACTACAGGGGACGAAGGCTCAATGATCAACTAAAGATCATGGAAGACATTGAAGTGGAAGATATGATGAAACTCCAGCATGACAATTTCAACTACAACGCATTTGAAACCTTGCCTATGATGCTGGATAGTTTAGATATGGCATCCTTTACAGACCTAGAACTAAGCCATTACACTACCCTGCGAAACTGGAATTATTTCAACGAACCAGATATGACGGCTCCTTCCATTTATAAAACATGGTGGGATAAATTGAGAGCTAAACTGTGGGATGAGATAGACAGTGCGGATGTCAATCTTTACAGACCCAGTTGGTACAATACCACCTATATCTTAAAAAACTATCCTGATTTCCAGATGATTGATAACCAAGCCACTCCGACAAAAGAGCGTACGGGCGATTTGTTCCGGGTGACCTTCAAGGAGACCACCGAATTCCTTGAGGATTATTCATCAAAAGAAGGAAACGAACTGACTTGGTATAAATTTAAAAACACAACGATCCGACACCTGTTGAGACTCCATCCATTCAGTACAAAAGAAGTCAAGATCGGAGGGTACCGTTCCATTGTCAATGCCGCATCTGAGACGCACGGTCCTTCGTGGCGTATGGTAGTAGAGTTGGGCGATGGTGAAGTGAATGCTTGGGGAATTTATCCAGGTAGCCAATCCGGTAATCCTGGCAACCCGACCTATGGTCACATGATTGAGGGGTGGGGTGGCATGAAATATGAAAAAATGTTGTTCAACCCCATAATAGACAGCAATACCGAAGGGATTTTTTATACCATTCAACTAAGCCCCAAGTAACACTGGAATGACGCTAATTATCAGAATTATCCTTATAGGAACGATCACATATTTCCTCTCTCCCTACACTGTCTGGTGGACGGGTATGGGTGCAGCTTTTCTCATTTGTTGCCTGTTGCCTTCTACCCTCTTAAGTGCTTTTGTTGCTGGATTCCTCGGTGCAGGGCTTGTGTGGTTGGGTCAGACCTGGGTACTGGACGAGGCAAATGCATCTGTTTTTTCTAACACCATTGTCCAGCTGTTTCCTCCAATTGAAGATGCTGTCCTGCTGGTGCTGTTGACCGGATTGGTCGGAGGAATCTCTGGAGGACTGTCGGGAGTGACTGGAGCTAGCTTTCGACTTTTGTTTAAAAAGAACAAAGGTAGTGGCTATTACGTCTGACTTTTCCTGCCCAAAACTACCGCTGTCCCAATGACCATTTCATGTCGCACGGGTTTTTTATACCAAATTGATCACAAAATGTCACATTTTATAATCAATTTGGTATTACTCCTTCTGGTATCCTCGCTTTAGGTGACTATGCCCCAGAAAAATTCAATTTTATTTGTAGAATTTGTTTAGCCCCATGCACAAACAACACGCTCCCACCCACCTTAGCCGATAGCATGTGTGCTATTTCGAAACAAGAAAGATAAAAAAGATCTTTTTCACAGTCAGATGAATGCTCTTTTAGACAGGTCTAGCATTATACCAATTTGATCATAAAATATGACATAAATAAATTGAATTATTTTTTGTTTGGATTAGGCAAAAAACGTAACCATAGCCATAGCTACGGTTACGTTTTTTAACGAAATTCGAGCAAAAAAGAGACATTTTATATGTGATATTTTGTGATCAATTTGGTATTAATACACTAATAGGTCAATACTATACAAAAGGAAATAGGTCTGCTCAAACCTATTGTGGAGAGCAAAAAACCAAAAAGAGAGATCAAAAGCCTCACAATTCAAAAACCAACGGACTCAACGCTACCTTTTGCAACGATCTTGACAAGTAAACTAAACTACCTGAATAGTTACATTTCTTTTATTTCTTTTCCTGAAATCTTTTCAGAATTCGTTCCATATGTTTCCCTGCCACCTCTCTGCCTCCAAGACCATAAGATAAGGCTACTGCCACGGCTATTGCCCCCAGAGTAAGACCGAAAGCGAGTTCAACAATACTATTTGCAATGCCCATCGTTCGCAAGGCAATCGCAAGGAAAAGACCAATAATACCCACTCTGGCAATTCCTGCCACAAATGAATTCTCGTTTGACGCATTCATTGATTTGTAAACCACTGATCCTAGAAAATTTCCCATTACGAGTATTATAAGACCAAAAAGAACATTTCCTGAAAGGTTGAGAATGGTGTGAAGAACTTCAGTAAGTCTGTCAAGTCCCAGCATTTCTACCCCTGAAATAACACCAAAAAAGATCATGAAATAAAAAATAATGTTAGCGACGATAGCAGATAGTTTTTGCTTTCCAAGTACACCATTCAGCTGAAGTCTTTCGACAAGTTTATCAAGACCAAGATTGGACAGAAGATCCTTAACGAAGGAGGTAATAAACCGACCGCCTATTACAAATACTGAAATAATTAGTACCGCACCAATAATGCTCGGAACGGCGTCCAGCATCTGATGCAAAACATTGTTTGCGGGATTGGTAATGGCTTCAAGTTCTAATGCATTAAGTCCCTGGATAATGAAGGGTATCAAAATAAGGATAAAAACTACCTGCTGAATAAGGTAAACCAGTTTATCTGTCTCCTTAAACCCTATTTTATTGGCAAGCCTGTCAAAGAAGCTACCCGCCATTTTAACAAGGTTGGAAACAAACTTTGCTAATATGTATCCAATGAAAATAGTGATCAGACCTACAATTATGTTTGGTATGAAATGCAGGAATTCATAGTACATATTCTTAATCGGGTCAAGCACATAGCTGACACCAAGAATCTTCAAAACGATCAGGAGTACCACAACCATGAGAATGTAGTAGACGAAGTTGGCTATGAACTTATTGGTATCAATAATGGTATTGCCAAGCAGATGTTCGTCCCATTCCGTCCTTTTCATCAATCCATGAACAATTTTCTTTATGAGGAGTGCAAGCAACCAACCAATAATGAAAATTACAACGGCCCCAATAACACTGGGTAGAGACTCATTGACCCAGTTAATTAGTCCTTCTATATATTCTGGCATATTCATGGTTAAGTGAAGTTTAGTTAAGACACACCTTACAATTAGCCCAAAGGTAGACATTTTTTAACTCCTGTCTCTGTTTGAGAAACTTTTTACACAAAACAGATTCCAAAAGATACGCTAGGTCCGTATTTAATTTTGGTCATGCGAAACTATACCAAGTTGACTACGCTCATATTGTTTGCCTAATCCAACCGAAAAATAATTCAATTTAGCTATACCAAATTGACTACAAAATGGGTATAAAATGACAAACCCCTTACTTGGCGACGAAAATAAAATCACTACCTGGCTCGTTTGCACCAAATTCTCCACTACGTGGCTGCGGGTTGAGTGCCTCAAAGTAAGTCAAAAACTCCGTGTATGTAAGTACTTTGTCGCTACCTCCATAGTTCCTTAACGCTTCCAACACTTTCCGTGCAAAGGGAGAATGAGCGCCCGGTCGACCATCGGGAACGTATACCTTACCGCCGGAGGTCAAATACTTTCTTGTGGTAAATTTCAACTTGCGTTCAATAAATTCTGATCTTGTCAATTCAAAGAAAGTCGCATCGCCTCCTCTACTGCTGGCGCGGGCTAACACCTGGTCAAAAGTTCCGCCAAAACACGCATCTATCATAACCAGCGTATGTTCACATGGAATGTTGTTAATGAAGTCCCTGTAGGCAGAATGAGAAACATAGCTTTCAGCCACTAAATCATGGACTTTAGAATCTGTAGCTGCGAGGTAGCCCATTCGGGTGACTTCATCAAATTTGCCGTGTCCTGCAAAAAAGATCAATAATTGGTCTTTCTTCCCGTAGGATTTACCTGCATATTCCCTGATCTTCTCCAGGATGTTGATCTTGGTAGGATTGAGTACCAACTCCGTCTCAAAGCCATAGTGCATGTCAAGTTCTTCTTCGATGGCCTTGGCATCAAAAATCGGGTTGGAAAGATCGTTCCATTCCGAATACTCATTCACCGCAAAGATCAGTGCCCTGTCTTGTCTGCCCGAGATATGAAAATTGTAGGCAATGTTTCGGCTGACTTCCGCCACGCCTCCCTCTTCATTTGTTAACTTTATTACAATCCTGTTCATGCCCGGTATCAGGTCAACTGCTTGTTCAATGTCCTGTGTTTGAGCAGTTGTTCTTCCTCCCAAACTGATGCCTCGTGACATGGGAACTTCCTGATCATTGATCTGAAGTACAATCGACGTAATTTTTGAAGTGCTTTCGACCCTTATTTTTAACATGATGGACTTTTCTTTGCTTGCTACATTAGCGTCCTTAGGACTGATCCAGGTAACCGTGGGCGCATCGGGTGCAAGATTCAGCGCAATCGGAGCCGTCCTGACTGAAAACTGTTGGGCATTCACCCCCAAAACACTAAGTGCTAATACACTTACTACTGTTGATTTCATCATCGCTTAACAAATTTAGAGGTTATATTAAATCCTTCTCCTTCCAGCTGTAAAAGATAGATGCCATTAGGAGTAGCACCTTCATTCACCGCTAGTTCAATCTTATTAATGCCTATTGAGAGGTGTCGGGTGGAACGATACACCGTACGACCAGAAAGGCTAACCAACGAAATACGTGTATCGCTCTCCTTGGGGCTGACCATCTCGATGTTCAGTACATCACTGGCTGGATTGGGATAGAAACTGACCAATATGGTGCGTTTTGATCCCAGCCATTGATAGATGTCCTTCGGGGTGCCAAAAAGCAAGCTGTGCTCGGCTCCGGGAGCATTCGCAATATTTATTTCTGCTTTATCTTTTAAATCGTACAAACTGCCTGCCTGACTATCGTAAAGCATGACGGTGTACTTGTCGGAAACAGGGCGATCCCAACCCAGCCTAAAGTACTTGTCTGCCAGGTTACTGGGAATGGTAAAATCCCATGATTTGAAGGATGCTGCTGGCCTAATATCCCGTGACTTGTCTTCGCCGAAGTCGATTTTTACATATTTTTCAAACTGTGGTATGTGAGGAAAATCATACCTGTCCCGCCCGTCGGTTGCTGCCGCATGGAAGCCAATGGCTCCAATGTCGTAACCCAGCTCATCCGAGTCCAAATAGAGGTTCAACTCCCACTGATCCGTGTCAATGTTTATCTTTTTAGGCTTACTTTCAGTAGCTTGATTGATCCTCCCGCTTATACTGGCGGAGGACAAGGGGATGACAAAATTTGGTAGCGCACCGTCGGTCTGAAAGAACGCGCCCTCATAAGCGGAAAGCGTACTCCTTGCATCCACTTGAAACGTGCCATCAAAGGTTACCAGGTTGGTGGCTGTGCCTTTGGGAATGTTGCCTTGCCGGATATTATAGGTCACTACCTCATCCCAATTAAGCGTGCTGGTGAAGGGGTTACCAATCAGATTAAACCCGGCAACCATGGGTCTCCCAATAGCCCCATCGGTCAGACGAATGCCTTGACCACCGACCTTGAGTGTAACCGCCTCTGAGGAAATAAAGAAATAACCGTTACCTGGAGCTAGCGCATCGGTGACATCATTATAAGAATGAGACGGATTGTCATAAGAGACCAGTCTCCATTTTGTTGGATCAACAGGAAGCAATTCCTCAAACGTATTAGTTACCGTACGATCAGAAAACGGAATCGCCACAATGCGGTAATTACTTATACTGTCACCTGGGCTTGAGTAAGGTATTCGCCGTATATTATCAATTACCGTTTCCGTGGTGGTAATTTCATTATTCACATCCGTTACCGTGATGGTGAGGGCTTGTGTAGCACTCATTTCGGGTGTGCCGTTGTCTGTAGCCGTGACGATGACTTCGTACACATTATCCGTTCCCGTATCTACTGGATTCTCATAGTCTGGTGCGGTAGTGAACGTCAATTCGCCTGCGGGAGTGAAGGAAAACTGACCCGCATCATCTCCCGACAGCACTAAAGTAACTGTTTGTCCTGCATCGGCATCGGTGGCGACGACGGTTGCTACTGGCGTGGTGCCGTTTTCTGGATAAAATACTGCAACGGTAGCTCCACCTGCGAAAACAGGGGCAGTATTTTCAATCTCCACATCCGTCACCGTGATGGTGAATTGTTTTGCCACCGCTGGCGTTACTCCGTCCACTGCTAGCCTGACGGCATAGGTAGCTTTTGTTTCATAGTCAGCGGAAGCGATAAGCTGTAGTGCAGTGCCTGAAATATTAAAACTGGCATTGTCAGTAGCTCCTGTGCCTGTTGCCAAGGCATAGGTGTAGCTACTAGCACCCCCATTTGTGGATAGCGTACCTACCACGGCATTAGCTACGGCATTTTCTGCAATGCTGGTGGAAGAGAGAAATATGTCTGTGGGTGCATCGCCAGCCTGTACTCGTCCGCCATCCGTAATGGTCCAGTTATCTCCACCATTTGCTGTAGTAGCCGTCATATTTGCCCTGGCGGTGTGAGCTGCATCTGAGCTATATTTAGAACCTCCTCCATGGAAAGTGACTCCACTTTGAAGGTGTTGTCTGTTCCAACCCACCAATAGCGCATCGTAGTTTGTAGGTGAAAGGGTAACACCAGAGAACATAAGGTACATATTGCGTATCACTTCTACATTCCACCCACCTATGTTCTGGTCAAAGGAAGTGGCTCTTTCGAACATACTTCTCATATCGGTCACCTGTGCGGTATTCCACCCGCCGATGTCTTGGTTAAAGGAAGTGGCTCCTTCGAACATATAAGACATATCGGTTACCTGTGCGGTATTCCAGTTTCCTATGTCTTGGTTAAAGGAAGAGGCATGCCGTAACATACTTCCCATATTCGTCACAGATGCGGTATTCCAGTTTCCTATGTTCTGGTTAAAGGAAGTGGCAAACTGGAACATACTTCGCATATTCGTCACCTTTGCTGTATTCCACCCTCCGATGTCTTGGTTAAAGGACGTGGAAAAACCGAACATAGCAAACATATTCGTTACCTGTTCGGTATTCCAGCTTCCTATGTCGCCGTTAAAGGACGTAGCAAAAGCGAACATACCTGTCATATTCGTCACAGCACCCATGTCAGGCGTACCTGCGTTTGGGTTCATGGTCAGGTTACTTGCTCCCCGAAACGCTCGACTCATGTCTGCATCCCAGACAGCCGTTCCCCACTGCTCTATGGAGGTATATTTTAATGTATCTGTCTGATTATTGACATAGATGTTATTCAGGTTTCTACATCTGATGGTGTGGTCTCCTGCTGTGGCGAAGGTGTGGGAAGCATTTCCTGTTGTGACCTGCTCAAAACCGCTACCTTCTCCCCAGTCCACCTCATAATCCATGTCTTGGCTATAAAAAGTAAAAGTGGCATCGCTAGCGTCAGTGCTAGGATTGGTTGTTATCTTTAGTACAAAGTGGTCCGTTGGAATGCCACCTCCACCACCTTCATCCACATCCGTCACCGTGATGGTGAGGACTTGCGTAGCAGTCATTTCGGGTGTGCCATCATCTGTAGCCGTGATCGTTACTTCATATACATTATCCCGTCCCATATCTGTAGGCATTTCATAGTCTGGTGCGGTATTGAACGTCAATACGCCTTCGGAAGTGATGGAAAACTTAGCGAGATCCGCTCCGCCCGACAGGGTGAACGTGACTGTCTGTCTTGAGTCTCCATCCATGGCGGTAACTGTAGTTACTGCCGTCGTGGCGTTTTCTGCATAAGAAACGGTAGCGGTAGCTCCGCTGGTGAAAACTGGAGCATGGACGTTAGGCTGTACTCGTCCGCCATCCGTAATGGTCCAGTTATCTCCACCATTTGCTGTAGTAGCCTTCATATTTGCCCTGGCGGTGTGTGCTACATCTGAGCTATATTTAGAATTTCCTCCATGGAAACGGACTCCCGTTTGAAGGTTTTGCGCATCCCAGCCTGTCAACAGCGCATCGTAGTTTGCAATTGAAAGTGCAACAACAGTAACACCAGAGAACATATATTGCATATCCGTCACCGCTTCTACATTCCACCTGCCTATGTTCTGGTCAAAGGAAGTGGCTCCACCGAACATACTTCTCATATCCGTCACCTGTGCTGTATTCCAGTTTCCTATGTCTTGGTTAAAGGCAGTGGCGTTAAAGAACATAGCAGACATATCCGTCACCTGTGCTGTATTCCAGTTTCCTATGTCTTGGTTAAAGGAAGTGGCACTATAGAACATAGTAGACATATACAGCACCGCTTCTACATTCCACCTGCCTATGTTCTGGTCAAAGGAAGTGGCTTCAGCGAACATACTTCTCATATCCGTCACCTGTGCTGTATTCCAGTTTCCTATGTCTTGGTTAAAGGAAGTGGCATTAGAGAACATACCCGACATATTCGTCACCTGTGCTGTATTCCAGTTTCCTATGTCCTGGTCAAAGGAAGTGGCTGCCCAGAACATACCTTCCATATCCGTCACCTTTGCTGTATTCCACCTGCTTATCTCGCCATTAAAGGCAGTGGCTCCAAAGAACATATAATCCATATCTCCCACCGATGCGGTATTCCACCCGCCTATGTCGCCGTTAAAGGAAGTGGCTCCAGAGAACATACTAGACATATCCGTCACCGCACTCATGTCTGGAGTACCTGCGCTTGAATTCATGGTCAGGTCACTTGCTCCAGAAAAAGCATTCCTCATATTTGCATTCCAGACAGAAGTACCCCACTGTTCTATGGAGGTATATTTTGCCTTGTCTGTCTGACGATTGATATGGACATCATTCAGGTTTCTAAATCTGATCGTGTGTTCTCCTGCTGTGGTGAAGGTATGGGACTGGTCTCCAGAAACTCCTGTAGCTTCAAACGTTCCGTCATTGTTCCAGTCAATGTCATAATTTGTATCCTGGGTGTAGAAGGTAAAGGACTTGTCGGCGGAGTTAGTACCGGCGGTGGTTGTTATTTGTAGTACAAAGTGGTCTGTTGGATTGATTTGTGCGTAAGCGAGAGCAGGGAGTACCAAGAGGGCGACTAGGGAGATTAGGGTTTTAAGGTCTCTACGAGCTTTACACCCTGTGAGGGGGCGGGCGGGTGGGGCAGAGATATACCATTTCGCTACTATGGCATTTGTTTTTTTGTTAGTGAGAGGCATAAAATTCATAGTACTTGCTATTTTATCGGACCACGAAAGTACAAGTCTAGGTAATTAGCGGGATTTTTGCAAGTTTATTTTGCTATTTTTTCAGGTCTGTTTTTCCCTTATCTCCTGTGGTTTTTCGTGTGGGAGTGCCTTGTACTCACGAAGAAAAATCTGGTTGTTATACCAACTTGATCACAGAATATCACATATAATCGTTTCTTTTCTGCTTGTATGTTTTTTGCCTAACTCAAACAAAAAAATAATTCAGTTTATTTGTGTGGTATTTCGTGATCAATTATCATCAAATTGGTATAATATTTTGTGATCAAATTTGTGTAATTCACCAACTAATCCTACTCCCTACTCCCGAGGAAAATCATAACGTAATAGAGAAGGGTCGCCAGTGCGCCTAACGCTACTACCAAGTAAGTAGATGCGGCCGCATTCAGCGCATCTTTAGCCATTGCGTGTTCATCTGGACCCACGACATTTCTATCTGAAATCCAAGCTAATGCCCGTTTGCTAGCATCGTATTCTACTGGTAGCGTCACAAATGCGAAAAGAGTGAATATACCATAGCAGGCAATAATGATCAGTATAGCAGTAGCAAACGGAATAACCTGCGGTAGCAGAAATGCGCCGAAAAACATCATCATAAAAATGACATTGATAATTTTGGCACTTATATTCTGTATGGGTACCATCGCGGATCTAAATTCAAGAAACCCATACGCAGTTGCATGCTGCACAGCATGACCGCACTCATGAGAAGCAACTGCTGCGCTGGAAGCAGACCTTCCATTATACACATCATGACTGAGATTAACCGTTTTGTTTGCTGGATTATAATGATCTGCCAACTGACCATCTACAGAAACCACACGAACATCATAAATTCCATTGTCCTTAAGCATGAGCTCCGCTATTTCTCTGCCAGAGAGCCCCGATCCTAACCTCACTTTTGAGTATTTCTTCAACTTCCTCTTGAATCTAGAACTTACGACCCAACTGAGAATCATAAACGTGATGATTATTATAAATAACATAGTATTAATTTTTTATTTTTTTAATTAGACTGGTAGTTGAAAAGCCATCGGTTAACTCAATAGTTTCAATTTTTCCTCCATTTTCGATTACAATATCCGCACCCACGATGTTGCTAATTTCATAATCTTTTCCTTTCACTAACATGTCAGGTGTCAAATAAGCTATTAGCTCCAACGGAGTATCTTCGCGAAAGTAAACGACAGCGTCTACAAATTCCAAGGAAGCCAACAGGCGGGCTCTTGCATGTTCAATGTTTACTGGTCGTCCTTTTCCCTTTAATCTTCTAACGGAGACATCAGAGTTTAGTCCCAAGATCAGTTTATCTCCGAGGTTTCTCGCTTTTTCTAGGTAATCCACGTGACCCAAGTGAAGGATATCAAAACATCCATTGGTAAACACCACTTCTTCTCCGTTGTTTTTCCACTGATTCACGACCAGTAATGCCTCTTTCTTGTCAAGTATTTTATTTCTGGTTTGAATCACCTGTTTTTCTTCTAATCGAGAACGAAATTATGGTGGCAATAGTTCCAAACAAGACTAGTGCGACAACCTGAGAGGTATGTAACAAGGTGGCGAGAAAAATTCCTGTATCCTTATCAATAGCATATAATAATAGCATTCCAGCAACCATGCCGTGATATGTACCAAACCCACTTTGAACGGGTAAGGAAAGAGCAATACCTCCTGTTACTAATAGCATTAACCCAGCTCCAAAATCAAGGTGAGATGTTTCAGGGAGTGCGAAAATAATGACATAAGACATTACATAGTAAATAACCCAGAGTAGCATCGTAGAAGCAATAAATCCCATTGGATTTTTTATGTCTTTCAACGAAATAAATCCCATGACAAAGCCTTTGATTAACTCCGCGGGTTTCCCTTTCAATCTATCCTGATGCCGCATGAACATAATCAGCCCCAGCACACCGAGCATTACGAGAGTCAACATCAGCATCAAACTCCAGACTGGAATATTCAGGTCACTATACGCCTCCATTAAAAACTGCACCAGTCTTTCCGATTCTATGAAAAGGCTCAATCCAATCAAAATGAACAGCACCAAAATATCCATTAACCTGTCTGTTACTACTGTGCCTAGTGCTACAGAAACAGGCACTCCATCGTTTCTGTTCAACACCCCACACCTAGTAATTTCTCCCAGCCTGGGCAGTGCCAAATTCGCCAAATATCCGATCAAAACTGCTACTGTTGTTCTTGAGGTCTTCAAATGATAGCCTAGTGGCTGTAGCAATATGTTCCACCGGTATGCTCTGGCCACATAAGCAACGGACGATAATGCCATAGATACAAAAACCCATGAGTAATTGACGGTCCTTGCCTTGTTCCAAAAGTCTATCCAGTTGACGTTTTTGAAAACAAAAAACAGCAACAATCCTGCTATACCAATACCCAAAAATGTTTTTAAAAAAGCAATCAACCTTTTTGACATGGGGAATTAAGAAACCAGGTGATTCTTCTCATCTGGAAATATCACAACAGGATGATGAGACTCCACTTCCCTTTTGTCTATGTAGCAATATGAAATAATAATAATAATGTCTCCTACTTGAGCCTTTCTTGCTGCTGGTCCATTTAGACATATCTGACCTGACCCTCTCGCGCCTTTGATCACATAGGTCTCAAGACGTTCCCCATTGTGTATATTGACGATCTGAACTTTTTCATTTTCTACCAGATCCGCAACATCCATCAGGTCCTCATCTATCGTAATAGATCCTACATAATGAAGTTCAGCTTCAGTAATTTTTACCCTGTGAATCTTGGATTTTAATACCTCGATTGTCATGCCCTCTCTTTCAGACGCAAATATAGATTATCAATCAATCTAACACCTTCTACATGACCTGCAAAGCAAATGGCCAGTTCATTTACGTCCTTATAACTAGCTAGGGTTTTTAGATTTGAACCATCTACAAACGCTACATACTCCACTTCTAATCCTGATATTGAATTAAAAAAGGACATGATATTTTGTTTGATCAACTGGAGATTTTTGCCTTGTAGTATCATCTCCCGTCCAATTGCTAGTCCCTTAAAAATTGAGGTAGCGATCTCTTTTCCCTCATTACTAAGCCTTTGATTACGTGAGGACATTGCCAGTCCTGACTTGTCTCTATAGGTTTCTACACCTACTATTTCCACTTGAAAGCTCAAGTCTTCAACCATTTTTCTTATCAATAAAAATTGCTGTAAATCCTTCAACCCAAAATAGGCTCTATCCGGCTGAGCCAAGTGAAACAATTTACTAACAACGACACCAACTCCTCCAAAATGTCCTGGTCTGAACTGTCCTTCTAACGTTTTCTCCATCTCTCCGAAATAAACATGGACGCTGGGTTCTTTTGCATAAAAATCTTTGACTAAAGGTTCAAAAACCACAGCTATGTCAAGAGGATCAAGTTTTGATTTGTCCTCTTCTATCCTCTTCGGATAAGATTTTAAATCAGCTTCTTTATCAAATTGTAACGGATTGATAAAAATGCTGACAACAGTTTTATCATTTTCTTTAATACTTCTTTTGATTAGGGATAGGTGTCCATCGTGCAGTGCGCCCATCGTAGGCACCAGACCTATACTCAACCCTTCTTTTTTTACTTCAGAAGAAAAGTCAACCAGCGTATTTGGATCAGTTATTGCCCTCATAGCAAGAATCTCATTTGTTCCTCAACTTAGTTTAAGTAAGTTGATAATGAAGCAAAATTATTGTACTTTTGTACTCGTTTTTTATATTCTCTATCAGAATAATTTTTATGTCAAATATTAGAATCCTTTACGTGGCTAGTGAGATTAAGCCCTTTCTAAGAACTACAGAAGTGGGTGAATTCGTAAGAAAATTGCCACAAGCGATGCAGGAGAGAGGCATGGAGATCAGAATTTTAGTTCCCAGATTCGGTCTTATAAATGAACGAAAAAATAAGCTCCATGAGGTTGTAAGGCTCTCTGGAATCAATATTTCCGTCGGAGCTGAGGAAAAATCATTAGCAATCAAGGTGGCCTCTATTCCAAGTGCCAAGCTCCAAGTCTATTTTATCGACAATGAAGATTATTTCTATAGAAAATCTGTCTTTTTCGATAAAGAGGATAACTTCTTTGAGGATAATGATGAAAGAGCGATATTCTTCTGCAAAGGCGTTCTGGAAACGGTCAAGAAATTAGGCTGGTCTCCTGATATCATCCATTGCAACGATTGGATGACCAGTTTAATCCCTCTGTATGCCAAGACTACGTATAAAAACGATCCCATTTATAAGGATGCCAAGACAGTTTTTACTATCCACGATAATAAATTCACTCATAAGTTCGGTGATGACTTATTTGAAAAGGTCAAAATGATTGACATTGATGATCAAATGCTGGATCCATTAAAAACTGCAGACTATGAAGGGTTTATCAAAGTTGGGGTTGAGTATGCCGATGCGGTAATAAATGGGGTTGAGGACTCAACGGCTAGTTTTAAAAAACTCATTGCGGATATTTCAGAAGAAAAATGCACGAAAACCATTGAAAAGGACGAGAACTTTGAAGAATCATACTACAATCTTTATAATGAACTTGTTGGGTAGTATTAAAAGATTGAAGACGTTAATGAAGCCAAGATTGATTGCATTGATCTTGGTTTTTTTTAGTTGTGACACGGCAGAGGATGTTGGTATCAAATTCGACTTGGAAACGAATGTGAACGTTAGAGTAGAGAATTTCAATTTACCCTCAAGCAACTTGTACATAGATAGCCTAAGAACTGATGCAGATAGGATTGTAGTAGGCTCTTACAGTGATCCTGCGACTGGAAAAGTAGTATCCGAAGGATACTTTCAGTTTAGGTTTATGGGAGGAACGCTACCTAATGACACATTAAATTATGAATCCATAAACCTAATCCTGAAAACCAGTAGCACGCTACCCATTTCAGGGTCTGTGAACATTGACATTGAGGTGTTTGAAATCGAAGACACATTGAATAGCAGTCTTATCTATTTAGCTTCCAAAGAGGAAACAAAAACAAAGCGGTTGGGGAGTCTTATTCAAGCTGTGGATCTTTCCACAGATTCTGTTTTTAGCGTGCGTCTTGAAGATTTTTATGGACAAGAAATATTTGCTGTTTTAAATGAACCCGATTCAGTCAATACGCATTTTTTCAGCGATTTGGCAATAGCCAGTGGTGCCACGAATGATGGGTTGATCTTAATTGACCTTGCCTCTGGCACATCAAAATTGGTAGTGAATATGACTGGAAATATTCCAGACACGACATACACCGCAGAGTTTTTGATTGGTGTTGCTGGGTACTCTCATGTAGAAAGAGATAAAAGTTCTTCTAGTTTCGATGGAATTACTGAACACGAGAAATTCGATCTACCCGATGGAAAAACAGTTGCAGACCCTATTGCGGGGCTGACGACTACCTTTAATATTGAAAGTTTAGCAACTTTCTTTGAAGAGAACCCCAAAATTTTGATCAATGCCGCAACAATAACACTAGACGCACAAGTCAACTCGCTTCGGGATACCTTAGAAGGATTTAGACTTTATTTTAGAAAATCTGACGGAGGAATATTTGGTCCAGCAATACATCAAAATTCTTTTTCTCATATTGTGATGACAGACGCAGGATACCTTTCTCTACAAAGTGAGCCGACCCTAGGAGTATTTGACAGTGCCATTGAAAAGTATTCAACAAGTCCCACATTGTTTTTCCAATCACTATATACCAATTACCAGAAAAGCAAAAAACTGATCTATATAGAACCCTTTCAATTGGATACCATTCCTGTCACCGACCTTGTTTTGATAAGCCCTGTGGGTATTACACTACAGCAACTATTTTTCAATAATTCTGGAATTAATTTGAGGGTGTTCTATACTGAAATAAACTAAGAGGTACTCAAACTACTTTTAATATTTCTTTATGTGTGGAATAGTCGGCTATTTGGGGAATAAAACGGCTCATCAAATTTTGATCAGAGGCTTAAAGCGACTGGAATACAGAGGATATGATAGTTCGGGAATAGCTACTATTGAAAACAACCAGCTTAAAGTAGAGAAAAAGCAGGGTAAGGTCATTGAACTGGAGGCTTCTGTTGCAACCAAAGAATTAAAGAGTTGTATCGGAATAGGTCATACAAGATGGGCCACACATGGAGAACCTAGTGATATTAACGCCCATCCACATCTGTCCCATGATGGAACCCTTGCGATTATTCACAACGGTATTATTGAAAATTATGGAGTACTTAAAGAAGATTTAACACAAAAGGGATACAAGTTTAAAAGCCAGACAGATACCGAAGTTTTTATTTCTTTCATAGAATATATAAAAAAGAGCAAAAATCTCTTTTTAGAAGAAGCTGTCAGAATTGCTCTTACTAAAGTTGTCGGTGCATATGCCATCGCTATTATTTCATCGGAAAACCCTAAAAAACTCATTGTTGCAAGAAAAGGCAGTCCATTGGTTTTGGGTTTAGGGGAAGGTGAATTCTTCATAGCTTCAGATGCTTCTCCAATTATAGAATACACAAATGAAGTAATCTATCTTAATGATGAAGAAATTGCCATCATAGAAGATGGAAACTATCGTGTCATTAATACAGGTGACGTACCCCAGACCCCTTACGTCCAAACTCTGGATATGGAGCTTGAGGCAATAGAAAAAGGAGGATATGAACACTTCATGTTAAAAGAAATATTTGAACAACCGAAATCTATTGCTGACTGCATGAGGGGTAGGTTGAATGCTAGGGCTGGAGAACTGGTACTGGGGGGCATTAGGGACTATGAAAATGCCCTAAAAAATGCTGAAAAAATAATCTTTGTTGCATGTGGTACTTCGTGGCATGCAGGACTTGTGGCAGAGTATATTTTTGAGGATTTATGTAGAATCCCTGTCGAGGTAGAGTACGCCTCAGAATTTAGATATAGAAACCCTGTCATTAAAGAAGGAGATATCGTTATTGCCATATCTCAATCAGGGGAAACCGCCGATACATTGGAAGCCATTGAGCTGGCAAAACAAAGAGGAGCTATTGTTTTCGGAGTTGTAAACACGGTAGGTTCGTCTATATCCAGAGTATCTCATGAAGGAGCATACCTGCACGCAGGTCCTGAAATTGGAGTAGCTTCAACAAAAGCCTTTACAGCACAACTTTCTGTCTTGACTATGATTGCTCTCAGGGTTGCACATATGAAGGGTACAATCACCGCAAGAAGATATCGAGAGTTACTTGTTGAGCTTGAAAGTATTCCTAAAAAGGTTCAAAAAGCACTTGGCTTTAATGATAAAGTAGAAGCAATTTCTGACCTGTTCAAGGATGCCAGAAATTTCTTATACCTAGGTCGTGGATACAACTTCCCCGTTGCTTTGGAAGGAGCACTTAAACTAAAGGAGATTTCCTATATTCATGCGGAAGGCTATCCTGCCGCTGAAATGAAGCACGGTCCAATAGCCCTTATAGACGAAGACATGCCTGTAGTGGTCATTGCCACACGAGATAGTTCATATAAAAAAATAGTATCCAACATCCAAGAGGTCAAAGCAAGAAAAGGAGTAGTGATTGCCGTTGTAACAGAAGGAGACGAATTAATACCCGATATGGCAGACTTCACAATAGAAGTGCCATCTGCCGACGAAGCACTGATGCCACTGCTCTCTGTTATTCCTCTTCAGTTGCTTAGCTACCATATTGCTGTCATGAGAGGTGCCAATGTTGATCAGCCACGAAATTTGGCAAAATCGGTGACTGTTGAATAACTTTCCAAAATGAAAAAAATAATTAATTCAAACAAAGCTCCCGCCCCTATTGGGTCCTATTCACAAGCTGTAAAATTTGGTAATACACTCTACATTTCAGGTCAAATTCCTATTGACGTATCCACTGAAAAAATAGTAGATGATTCAATAGAATCTGAAACCGAACAAGTCATGAAAAATCTGGGATTTGTCCTAGAAGAAGCAGGATTGTCTTATAAAGAGGTACTAAAGTGCTCTATTTTCGTACGAGACATGGGGAATTTCGCTCAGATCAATGGAGTATATGGGAAATATTTTACAGAAGACCCTCCAGCCAGAGAAACCGTAGAAGTAAGTGGTCTACCCAAAGGTGTGAATGTTGAGATCTCTTGCATTGCGGGATTCAAAGATTAACCATAATTCTGGTTCTTCCCCATCCAATCAGTACTTTTGCGCTCCAATCGATTTTTAGATGGAAAATGTGCGTGTACGGTTTGCCCCCAGTCCTACTGGTGGACTGCATATTGGAGGAGTTCGAACGGCTCTTTTTAATTACTTATTTGCTAGGAAACATAATGGGAAGTTTATTCTCAGGATAGAGGATACAGACCAAACTAGGTTTGTTGAAGGAGCAGAAGAGCACATTCTGAATGCACTGGACTGGTGCGGGATACGCTTGGACGAAAGCCCCGTTATTGGCGGTGACTTTGCTCCATACAGACAGTCAGACAGAAAAGATTTATACAAAAAATATGTAGATCAGCTCATTTCAGAAGGAAAGGCATACTATGCTTTTGATACATCCGAAGACCTTGAAGCTATGCGAAAACGTCTTACTGCAACGAGGGTAATCAAGCCTCAATACAATACGGTGACAAGGACAACCATGCAAAACTCATTGACGCTCTCCGAAGATGAAGTCAATCAAAGACTTGAGTCAGGGGACTCGTATGCAGTTCGAATGAAAGTTCCCCGTGAAGAAGAAATAAGGCTAAATGACCTGGTTCGGGGCTGGGTAAAAGTGAACTCTGAAGACATAGACGATAAAGTTCTTATGAAGTCCGATGGCATGCCTACGTATCACCTTGCTAATGTGGTGGATGATCATCTAATGAAAATCACACATGTGATACGAGGCGAAGAATGGCTCCCCTCCGCTCCGCTTCACGTGCTGCTTTACCAATACCTGGGATGGGAAGATTCTATGCCAAAATTTGCTCACCTGCCTTTGATATTAAAGCCAGATGGAAATGGCAAGCTGAGTAAACGTGTCGCTGACAAAGCGGGCTTTCCCATCTTTCCTCTTAACTGGGAAAACAAAGAATCTAATGAGCAAGCACTCGGATTTAAGGAGGCTGGATTTTTGCCTGAAGCTTTGGTCAATTTTTTAGCTTTTCTAGGTTGGAGTCCTGGCACAGAACAAGAAATTTTTTCTATGGGCGAATTAATCCAGTCTTTTACACCTGAACGAATAAATAAAGCAGGAACAAAATTTGATTTTGATAAGGTCAAGTGGTTCAACCAACAATATATTAAGTCAGCTTCGAGTAGCATTTTCAGAGATCAGCTGGTCACAGATTTATCTGACAAATACAGCATCGCATGTACTCAACAACAAGCGGAAAAAATCATTGATTTATTAAAAGAACGAGTGACATATCCTCAAGATTTTCTTGTTGCTGGTCTCGTCCTGTTCCAGCATCCAACTTCATATGATGAGGTAGTCAAAAGAAAAAAATGGACTGAAGAAGCCCTGGTAGCCATGCAACATTTCTCAAATCAGTTAAGTCTCCTAACTTCTATATCTGCCCAGACAGCAAAAAAATTATTCTGGGAGACCATGGAATCTTTGGGATACAACCCTAGGCAATTCATGCAAACGCTACGATTGACGTTAACAGGACAAGGATCGGGACCAGACCTGATGGCTATGATAGAGATCATGGGTCCAAAAAACTCAGCCGAGCGAATCAATTACTCACTGGATGTGTTAAGTGCAAAAACGGAATCCGATGAGTAACAAAGAAAAGGCTAAAGTGCATAAAGATTTGGATGGTTTTGAGTTCAGCGTTGACACGTTTGGTGAAATCAAATCAAATATGCCAATTGATGAGCTAAACAAATTCCTCAATAAAAATGTTGAGGATAAAAAACTAAAGAATCGTGATGATCTTGATGAAAAAACAAACGAACAACCCAAGCACTAATTTTGATCTTGTTTTTAATGGTCTGTTTATGCTAACTAAGTAAGGCTATCCAGCTTTAACTATTTTCGCAACAGAATAGAGTCAATCAAAGAAATGCGAAAAGCAGGCATAATTAAAGAAGGGAAAATACCTATTGACAGACGAACTCCTGTCACGCCAGAGCAAGCAAAGAAAATTTCAGAAAATTTCAACATAGACCTAGTTGTCCAATCGAGCGACATCAGATGTTTTTCAGATCAAGACTATGCAGATCAAGGTATTAAAATAGTTGATTCCATAGAAGATTGTGATATTATCTTGGGGGTAAAGGAAGTCCCCATTGAAAAGCTGGTTTCTAACAAGGTTCATTTTTTCTTTTCGCATACAATTAAAAAACAAGACTACAATAGAGACTTGCTTCGGTCAATCCTAGATAAAAACATCCAACTGATCGACTGGGAAACGTTGACAAGTGAAAGTGGAGAGAGAATTATTGCCTTTGGGAGATGGGCAGGTATTGTAGGTGCCTATAATGGACTCTGGACTTACGGTAGACGCTACAGCCTATACAAAATAAGAAGAGCACATGAATGTCTTGATTTAGATGACCTAAAAACAGAATTAAAAACAATACAGCTCCCATCAATCAAAATTGCTATTACGGGAGGGGGAAGAGTTGCCAAAGGGGCAATCGAAATTTTAAATGAAGTTAGGATCAGAAAAGTTACACCTTATGATTTCGTTCACGAGCGTTTCCATGAACCAGTCTTCACTCAACTGAACACCAGAGATTATACTCTTCATTCAGAGGGGAAAGAATTTCATCGAACAGAGTTTTATAAGTATCCCGAAAGGTTTGAAGGAGATTTCATCAAATTTTCTAAAGTAACCGACTTGCTCATTGCTTGTGCCTTTTGGGCTCCACATGCTCCCGTGTTATTTACAAGAGAAGACATCCTGGAAGATGATTTTGATATTCGGGTCATCGCTGATATAACATGTGATATTGAAGGCTCTATCCCATCTACCAAAAAACCGAGTACCATAGATGATCCTATTTACGATTACAATCCAAGTGATGATATGGTAGAACGAGCCTTGTCAGATGAAGCTAACATCACCGTAATGGCAGTCGACAACTTGCCATGTGAGTTACCTCGTGATGCCTCAGAAAGTTTTGGATGTGAATTAATCGAAAAGGTACTCCCTCATCTGTTCGGAGCAGATGAACAGTCCATTATTAGTAATGCTACCATTACAAAAAATGGGAAACTGACTGATAACTACAGCTATCTGAAGGATTATGTTGATGGACAATAAAAATCATAACAATGCTGTCAGGGTCCCATCTCAATGATCTAATCTAGGACCTCTTCCAGGATTTCTTTGGTGCCATCAGCATATTCTACTACGCTCAATGGTTGATAGTTTGATGCTAATACCAAATTGATCACAAAATATCACATATGCATCGTTTCTTTTCTGCTTGTATGTCGTTAAAAAATAGAACCGTAGCTGTGGCTATGCTTATATTTTTCGCCTGATCCAAACAAAAAATAATTCAATTCATTTATGAAATATTTTATAATCAAATTAGTATAAAATGACTGTACAATTTAGGCGATGAAACATTGGCTAAAGCATGGAAGATGAATCCTTACATACAATATTTTTTTCTGTGGTAATGTGCGTATTCAATCCGACATTACGAAAAAAATACAAGCTACACGCAGCGTAACCTTTACGACTCGGAGGAGTCCTACTCCACTACGCTAGGCCAATTAGCCTTGGCTAGATTGATGAATTTTTCTTGGCTAGCTTCCCATTTCTGTTTGATGCCAGAGCTGTAATTAAGGTACAGTTTACCATCTACTATTTTCCACGCTTCAGGTGCGATCTTAGCTGTATACCCTTGTGAGACAGCATAAGCACAATATCCTCCAAACTGGGGGGCGTGGGCTTCTGGATCATTTTTAAATATGTTCAAATTTTTTTCATTTGAAAAAAACCATTTTGCCCCTTTCCATTCATAGAAATAATTTTCAGAGCCTTTAACAGGTTTACTTTCGGTAAAGTAGGCAACTGGATCATAGCCTTTAATGGCTCCAGCTCTTGTCTTATAGACGTAGCTCTTTTGAGCAAAAGCTAAACCAATCATCAATGTGAGAATGGTGGAAAGAAGGAGCTTAATTTTCATAGTATGAAAGTACGTTGATACACACGAATGGATACGGAAAATATCCAATCAATAAGATAAATTGTCTTTGTGCAAACAAAGTGTTTCCAACCTCTGACATCTTCTCCATATTCGAATGATAATACCAATTTGATTATAAAATATGACATAAATAAATTGAATTATTTTTTTGTCTGGATTAGGCAAAAAATATAAGCATAGCCCTAGCTACGGGGCTATTTTCTTAACGACAGACAAGCAAAAAAGAAACAATTTAGATGACCTACTTTGTGGTCTGATCGGTCTTGTTTGTCTGATCCTAAACCATAAGATGGAGAGCTTTCCCTCACCCTGAAACCCTTCCATCTTCCAGTGTGTATCTCCTATTCCTTCACAATTTTTCTGGTGATGCTACCTTTACCTGTGGTTAGTTGTAACAAGTAGATCCCCTTGTTCAGCGATGGAATAGCCACGGAATGATTCCCTTTTCCTGCCTTCAGCTTTCCTCTTTTCAAGACTTTTCCGTCTATGCCTGACAAGGTGTAGCGGGCATTTTCTGCCACGCCACTGATGTGTAGCACTGCGCCTGCTGGGTTAGGATATACCGAAATGCCTGTGAACGCCGCTTCAAGCCCTGTGGGTACATCACCAGCCTGTACTCGTCCGCCATCAGTAATGGTCCAGTTATCTGAACTGATCATATTTTCCCTAGCGGTGTGTGCTACATCTGAGTTATATTTAGAAGTTCCTGCATTAAAAAGTACACCACTTTGAAGGTTTTGTCTGTTCCAACCCACCAACAATGAATCATAGTTTGCAATTGAAAGTGTAACACTTGAGAACATATCTTCCATATTCGTCACTGCTTCTACATTCCACCTGCCTATGTCTTGGTTAAAGGCAGTGGCTCCCAAGAACATATTCGACATTCTCGTCACCAGTACTGTATTCCATCCGCTGATGTCTTGGTTAAAGGAAGAGGCTCCCCTGAACATATTTCTCATATCCGTCACCTTTGCGATATTCCACCCGCCTATGTCTTGATTAAAGGAAGAGGCTCCCCTGAACATACTTCGCATATTTGTCACTCGTGCTGTATTCCACCTGCTTATGTCCTGATTAAAGGGAGTGACGACATTGTTGAACCCAGCAAACATATATGACATATCTGTCACCTGTGCTGTATTCCACCCGCCTATATTTTGGTTAAAGGAAGTGGCTCCCCTGAACATACCTTGCATACTCGTCACAGATGCGGTATTCCACCCGCTTATGTCCTGATTAAAGGGAGTGACGACATTGTTGGACCCAGCAAACATATCTTCCATATTCGTCACCGCTTCTACATTCCACCCGCCTATATTTTGGTTAAAGGAAGAGGCTCCCCAGAACATATCTTCCATATTCGTCACCGCTTCTACATTCCACCCGCCTATGTCTTGGTTAAAGGCAGTGGCTCCCACGAACATACTTTGCATATCGGTCACCGTTGCTGTATTCCACCCGCCTATGTTCTGGTCAAAGGAAGTGGCATAGGCGAACATATAATCCATATTCGTCACTGCTTCTACATTCCACCCGCTGATGTCGCCGTTGAAGGAAGTGGCATCAAAGAACATATTTCGCACATTCGTCACAGATGCGGTATTCCAGTTTCCTATATCTTGGTTAAAGGAAGTGGCATCAAAGAACATATCTCCCATATTCGTCACCGCTTCTACATTCCACCCGCCTATGTCTTGGTCAAAGGAAGTGGCTCCCAAGAATATAATTTGCATATTCGTCACAGATGCGGTATTCCAGTTTCCTATGTTCTGGTTAAAGGAAGTGGCGTCCCAGAACATACTTTCCATAGTCGTCACAGATGCTGTATTCCACCCGCCTATATCGCCGTCGAAGGAAGTGGCATCCTGGAACATACTGCTCATATCCGTCACCGCACTCATGTCAGGCGTACCTGCGGTTGAGTTCATGACCAGATTAGTTGCTCCCGCAAAAGCATAACTCATGTCTATAGCCCAGACAGAAATACCCCACTGTTCTATGGAGGTGTATTTTTCCTTGCCTGCCTGATTATTGATATAGACATCAGTCAGGTTTCTAAATCTGATGGTGTGTACTCCGGCTGTGGCGAAGGTATGGGAAGCACTTCCTGTTGTGACCTGCTCAAAACCGCCACCTTCTCCCCAGTCCACCATATAATCGGTGTCTTGACTATAGAACGTAAAGGACTTGTCGCTAGCGTTAGTACCAGCGGTGGTTGTTATTTTCAGCATA
This sequence comes from Ekhidna sp., assembly GCA_965261215.1. Taxonomy (GTDB): domain Bacteria; phylum Bacteroidota; class Bacteroidia; order Cytophagales; family Cyclobacteriaceae; genus Ekhidna. The sequence goes on along the minus strand of CBDHDT010000193.1, from coordinate 2,339,286 downwards.
AAGTGGGCTGCTACATCGTTTTGTGCATAAGCGAGAGCCGAGAGCAACAAGAAAGTAACTAAGGAGATTAAGGATTTTAAGCTCCCAAGTGCATGATAATTTGTCAGTAATCGGGAATTAACTGCGCCTAAATCTGTCTTTTTGGCAATGTTAAGTTCTACTTTCATAAGGAATTTATTATTTTAAATGGGATTAATAATTAAATTGAGGGGCAAGTCTAAGTAGTGAGTGAGACTTTTGCAAATATTATTTTTCTTTTTTTAAAGAAAAAAATGTTCTATTGGCTTGTGGGTCCAAATGGGCATGAGAAATGAGTTACATGATTTTGATCATAACCTGTCGCATGTACTATCAAATTGATCGTAATATGTCACTTATAAATCGTTTCTTTTGCGCTCGCATGTCGTGAAGAAATGGCACCGTAGCTAGGGCTATATTTTATAATCTAACTTGGTATAATTCGTAAATTCATCGAAAAAGAAATAAATCTTCTTTTTTGGAGTTTGTTGTAATGAGTGAAATCTCTTTTTATACCAAAATCTAAGTGACCTATTGGTCATGCTTGGAATAGAGCGTGCTTTTGCACATCTCCAAACTGGCTTTACAAAATTACGGGTCAAATGGTATAGCCATGGGAAACGTTCAAAAAAGGCAATACTTCTTGAGTAGTTGGCGATCATTTTTATTCGCCAAGGAACTCCATGCATCTGGTACGTTTGATGCTGCCATTCGGTCTTAAGCTTTGCCATATCAACGTTAGAGGGACATTCACTTTTACATCCCTTGCAAGAGAGGCAGAGATCTATCTCCTCATGCTGAAATGGATTAGACTTTTCAGACCTAGAGAGAAATTCACGGAGAATATTGGCTCTGGCTCTTGTGGTATCTTTCTCATCCCGAGTAGCCATGTAGCTGGGACACATAGTACCCCCCTACTCAACTTCGACTTTCGGCAGTCCCCTGATCCATTACAAAGTTCTGTGGCTCTTAACATTCCCAGATTTTTTGAAAAATCAAGGACAGTCTTATATTCTTTTGTTTTCACTCCAGTTTCGTAGCGGAGAGATGTGTCCATAGGGGCGGGATGTACTATTTTTCCAAGATTGAAAATATTATTGGGGTCCCAGGTTTTTTTGATCTTTTTCAGTAAAAACCTGAACCCGATTAATAAATAGTTCAATTAAAGAGAGATAAACAGGCATTAGGAATAGATAAAACCAGTGTATGTGTTTATATTTAAGTATCTGAAATTCAGATATATACACATAAAACACATGGTCTTATCTGACAATAAAATTACTGAATTTTTCTATTTTGTTGATGAATGCTGTCTGGACTTCGAAAAATCTATCCAAAAGCATCTTGTAGGCAACAAACCTAATAGAAAGCCCAAGATGAGCTGTAGCGAAGTAATCACTATCATGATTATGTTCCACTCTGGAGGGTTCAGCAATATGAAACGCTTTTATATTCATTATGTCCAAAAACATATGAACCATTTATTCGGTGAAACAGTATCCTATAATAGGTTTTTGGAATTGATGCAAGGTACAACCTTACCTAGGTCTCTATTGCTAAAAACTTGTTGTATGGGTGATGGTACCGGTATTGCTTTTATTGATTCAACTCCAATTCGGGTATGTAAAAACAAGAGGATAAAAAGGAATAAGGTTTTTGAAGGATTGGACAAAGTAGGCAAGTCTACAATGGGTTATTTCTTTGGTTTTAAGCTACATATAGTCATTAATGACAAAGGGGAACTTCTCAATTTTGTGATCACCCCTGGCGATATTGATGATCGAGAACCTTTAAAAAACTCATTTTTCATCAAAGCTCTAAAGGGAAAGTTGTATGCAGACAAAGGGTATATCTCTCAAAAACTAACACAAGTGCTTTTTATGGATGGTCTTCATTTGATCACTAGTATTCGCAATAATATGAAGAATACGCTGATGGAACTCAAAGACAAAATCGTGCTCAGAAAAAGGTCGGTTATAGAAACAGTAAATGATGAACTAAAAAACATTTGTCAAATAGAACATTCCAGACACAGGTCATTCGCCAACTTTATTGCCAACCTAATCTCTGGTCTAATTGCCTATTCTTTCTTCCCGAAAACACCTGCAATTAAATATGATCCTGTAAATACTAGCCAATTAGACATTTTCTAAATCGGGTTCAGGTTGCTAAGTTCCACAAGAGTTAAAAAAGTCTAAACTTATTACCCCTGAGGTTCACGAAGGATTATCAGAGAAGTTAAAAGATGCCAAGCACGCTTTACGTAGCTATTGGGATGCCCAACAATGGGTTTTATCTCACTATGGAGTTGCAGTAAAATACGATTGGCTTAGCGCGTACATGATAAAGTATTTTAAAACAAAACTGAAAAGCCCAAGGAAATCTCATTACAAAAAGGATGAGGAAGCCGTAAAGGCTTTTTTAAAAACTCCCTGCTACATTAAACGACATTATTGAAGTAGGCATTTAATAAATACGAATGCACTTGTACGGGCATGGTTGATGGACCACCATTTTAGTTAGCAGGTTATCGAATATTTCCCCTTTCATCTGGCTTCGGTTGAACCGATAGCAATATTGGTCGATATATGCTTGCAGGTTATCGACTGAATGGTGGATACCTCTAAGCCATGCCTTGAACATCATAATTGTTCTGTGCAATTCCGGGAAATTCTTACCTTTCTTCCCACTCTCGATTTGAATTAAGTAAGGATATTTTTCTTTCAAGGGGATGTAGCCCCTCCAGTTATCGGTTTTGATGGTAGCCTCAGGTGATATATGATCTTGGAAGAAGGGCTTCAATTGCTTGGATCCAGCATTGTCAATCTCTCTGGCATACATCCTGCTCACTCCTTTCCCTTTCTTCTCAATAGCCAGTACAACCTGTTTTTTTCGGTTATTTTGGCGTCCTACAACGCCTTCTTCCTGTTGCCCTACAACGGTCTCATCGACTTCTACTTTACCCACTAGCGGGTATTTCCCACTGCTAACCATTGCCTTCATTACCTTTTGTTGAAACAGCCAACAGGTTTTTTGCCGTAGCCCCAGTTTTCTGCTTAGCTCTGTTGATGCAATCCCTTGTTTATTGGTACTCATATAGTATACGATATAAAAAGCTTTTAACATTGGGAATTTTACTTTGTGGAAAAGAGTGCCACTTGTGGGGGTAGCTTGGTACCTACATTTTGTGCATTGCCGGGTATGGAATAATTTCCCTCTGCAATACTTGTTGTTTTGACACTTTTCACATTTAAATCCATCTGGCCATTTCATTTCGGCCAGGAAGTTTTGACAACTGTCGTTATCAGGAAATTTCTTCTGAAACTCAAAAAGAGTTAGGCTTTCATACTTTTTCTCCATAATCTGATTTTTATTCTAACTTTAATAATCCTACTAAGTTACTGTAAATCAATCGTTTAATCAAGAAAATGAAACTGTTTTAATAGACTAATCTTTTATTTATTAAATGCCTACTTCAACGACATTAAATCAAGTCTAAACAAAGGTAAGTTTGAAGATGTGAATTTATATGTTCAGGATGAGAGTAGCTTTGGATTAATGACGCATTTAGGCAAATGTTTAACGGTAAAAGGAGTTAAACCAGACTGAATTCAAGTCATTAATGCAACTTTCTGGTTAACGAATAATTGATTCATTACAAATATAGGGATTTCATATTTATGTCTTTTTCTAGGTCGATTGTTTATCCTGGTTTCAACGTCTTTGATTTGTTGCTCATTGAGCATAGAGAAGTCTGATTTCTTAGGGATCTATTGTCTGATCAGCCCGTTTAAATTTTCATTAGACCCTCTTTCCCACGAGTGGTAGGGATGGGCAAAATAATAGTCAATGCTTAGCGTTTTAGCTACCTGTTGATGCCAAGCAAATTCCTTTCCATTATCAGAAGTGATGGTGTGAAGAAACGGACTCCATTCTTCCAATAATTCATTGATGGCATCAGCCACTTCGCTGGCTTGTTTGGTTTCTACTTTCTTCATTTTCAACATGCCACTCGCCCTGTCGTTGCTAGTTACCATCGCTCCTTTCCGATTTTTTCCAATGACAAAATCTACTTCAAGATCTCCAAATCTTGACCTTTCTTCTACCACCGAAGGTCTGCGGTCTATACTTACTCTGTCTTTTATAATTCCCCTGCTATCTTTAGTAGCCCCTCTTTTGCGATACTTTCTGCCCTTTCTTCGGAGATGAGTATGTAACTCGCCCTGGTGTTTTTTGTCTTTCCATACATGCTGATAAATGCGCTCGTGAGAGACACAGTCTAGCCCTTCTTTTATACTGATGCCTACAATTTACTCGGGGCTATAATCTTCCTTTAGCAGGGTCTCAACATGGGACTGAATTTGCAAGGTGAATCGCTTTTTCTTGGGTTTCTTTTTTTGACGTTGAGCATACTTTCGATGCGCCAAATCCTGACTATAAACACCACTCCTCTGATCTTTATTACGCACAATTTCTCTGCTAATAACAGATTTATCTTTTGCTATCTAGCAGCTATTTCACTTTGACTTTTTCCTTGTTGTAACATACACGATATCGCGTACCTTTGTTCTGTAGTAAGATGTGCCATTTGCAACTTTATTTTTCACGATGTGAGGGGGCAAATTAACCCTTACTAGCAAAGCGGTGAAACAGGGAGTTGCCCTTCTTTCCTGTTTTGTAATAGTGATAAAATCTCAAATCTAAAAGTTGCATTTATTAGTTGAATGTGAGATGCCCTTACAATTTTATTCGTATTTATTAAATGCCTACTTCAATTATTCTATACCCGTCAATGCACAACATGTAGGTACCAAGCTACCCCCACATGTGGCACTCTTTTCCACAAAGTAAAATTCCCAATGTTAAAAGGTTTTTATATCCTATAACCCGTTGTGCTAATTAATTAAGGATAATAATAGTGGTAATAAAAAGTATCCATAATCCTGATTATCAGTAAATTAGAGTACTAATAAACCAATTTATTGAACTGACCTATGCACACCATTAAAAGTAACTTTGACAAGATTGTTCAAACAATCAAATCACTTAAGGTCAACTGCTTTGATGAAACTGGAAATATTCCAAAACCAGGGATGCCATCATTATTTACTGATTTACAGGTACTTAGCCTTGCGTTGACCGCTGAATGTATGTCCTTGGATAATGAAAATTGGCTCTTTAATAAGATTAAATCCGATTACAGCAGTGATTTTCCCAAGCTAACAGATCGAACAAGGTATACTAGACGAAAGAGACCATTGTTTCCCGTAATGGGAATTATCCGCCAGACATTAGCCACTCGCTTCCTGGAGTTTGAAGCGTATTTCATGGTCGATTCGATGCCGTTAGAAGCATGCAAACTCTCTAGGGAAAAGCGATCTAAAATTTGTCAGCAGACATTTGAGAATGTTCCAGATAAAGGATGCTACGCTTCTCAGAACACTTATTTCTATGGATATAAATTGCAAGGTATCTGTTCGGCTAATGGAATATTTCACTCTATCGAACAGACAAAGGCAAGCGTTCATGATACCACTTTTTTACGGGAAATAAATGCACAACTAGCTGATTGTGTGTTGATTGTAGATAAAGGATACTTGTCCTCGTCATTGCAATCAGACCTGCTTCATGCTACCAATATCCGCTTGGCAACACCAATGAGGAAAATTTATAAAAAGCAATCTCGGGTGTTTAGAAAAACAAGAAAAAGAGTGGAGACACTTTTCTCTCAACTTTGTGAGAAATTTATGATTAGAAGAATTTATGCCAAAACTTTCAAGGGTTTAAGACTAGGATATTGACCAAAATCACTGCATTAACAATTCAACAATTCAACAATTCAACAATTCAACAATTCAACAATTCAACAATTCATCAATAAATTTGATTTCAATAGACCCATCAATAACTTAAAAGTCGCAATTATTTAGTCGTTCCTTACAAACTCATTTTCAATGGAGTTTGTATTCTACTTTGATGGAAAGAGGTTACTTCAACTAGACGCCTCAGCTTTACTACCCATTTTGTATAGAGCCAAAGAGCATTTACTCTTAGTTTTTTCATCAACTTCTTGTAGTTAAACCCACAGGCTGCCATGATGAAGTTTATTTTATCTCCTGTTTTCCCTTTTAGGTAATTGCTAGCTACTCGATGATCTTGCTTGAAGTGTCCGATGATTGGCTCTATGGCTGCTCTACGTCTACAGTGCGTTCGTTTTCTCTGTTTTTGATAAGTATTGTCTCTTTTTAATGGTTTGGATGGTCGAATGATGGAGGTGTTTTCAACTGTGTTAGTCCCTTTGTACCCCCTATCTACTGTGGCGGTTTTCGGGTAGTTACCAGTCAGTAGTTGTGTTTGCTTCAATACAGCATCTAGCGTATGTCCATCATAAATATGCTCTTCAAAAGTCATCGCACCTACGATGATACCCGTATTTTGTGTCAATACTACGGATGCCTTACAGCCATATTCATATTTCTTATGGGTCTTCCCTTTTGCGATGCAATACACTTCAGGTTCATGTAAACTGTAAATTTTATTCTTACTGCACTTCTCTTGTGTAAGTACTCGTTTGAACAGTGCCAGTGTTACTTCTTTTTGCTGATGAGGTAATTTCCTGTCTAATTCTCTGACTAACCGACCAGCAATGGTTTTGAGTTTTCGCTTCGCTGCATTTGCTTTCTTTCTTCTTTTAGGGTGAGTCCCATTGTAGGTGTCTCTGACAAGGTTTTTGGTTGTCCTAACGTAGCTGCGTCGTAGGTTAATCCCTTCTTTCTTGGCTATAGAAATACAGCTGTCAACAATCTTTTTATGAAGTTTTGCATCTGTGGGATAGGTGATGCGCTTTTTCTGGACAGTAGTATCTACACTTACATGGTTGTCCTTAGCATCCTTGCCGTGTAGCTCAATTGAATGTTTCAATATCTTCTCTACCTCTTCTTCTCCAATCCTCTTCCTGAAATGTACCAAATCTGTTGCCGCACATGGTTGCCCCCATTGCAAAGAATCAAAGCCTCCAACATATTGAAAATATGGATTCATTTCCCAGCGTTGTTCCACCAATACCTCATCTGATAAATTGTAAAGAGATTTTAATATCAACAAGGAGACCATTAAACGAATAGAATGAGCTGGACGACCTACAGTTGAATAAAGCGAACCAAATGCTTCTTCAAAATATGACCATTCTATCTGGTGGCTCAACAAATAAAGCTCTTGCCTGGAATTGAGTTGTTCAGTTAAGGTAGGTGATAAAAAATTAAGTTGATTTCTATTCGACTTTTTTGACTGCATTTGACAAGGTTTTGATTGATATTATAACTACGCCTTGTCATTTTATATAGCAATAATCATGCTAAAAACCTCCCTGAAAGGAGATAAGCATAATTAATGTTGATTCTTTAGGGGTGACTATTTATAGATCTTGTTCTTTTGGGTTCTGTTTTTGGCGTTAAAATATTTTCCACTTCTTTATCTATCGGAGTACCGTAGGATCATTCAGTCTGAAACTCAGGAGATGGATTGATAACCCTTGGAATTAGGGAATAAACAAGTGTTATTAGAATCAAGGTTCCTACACTTAAAAGAATAAATTTTATTATCTCTTTTTGAAGTAGGCATTTAATAAATACGAATGCACTTGTACGGGCATGGTTGATGGACCACCATTTTAGTTAGCAGGTTATCGAATATTTCCCCTTTCATCTGGCTTCGGTTGAACCGATAGCAATATTGGTCGATATATGCTTGCAGGTTATCGACTGAATGGTGGATACCTCTAAGCCATGCCTTGAACATCATAATTGTTCTGTGCAATTCCGGGAAATTCTTACCTTTCTTCCCACTCTCGATTTGAATTAAGTAAGGATATTTTTCTTTCAAGGGGATGTAGCCCCTCCAGTTATCGGTTTTGATGGTAGCCTCAGGTGATATATGATCTTGGAAGAAGGGCTTCAATTGCTTGGATCCAGCATTGTCAATCTCTCTGGCATACATCCTGCTCACTCCTTTCCCTTTCTTCTCAATAGCCAGTACAACCTGTTTTTTTCGGTTATTTTGTCGTCCTACAACGCCTTCTTCCTGTTGCCCTACAACGGTCTCATCGACTTCTACTTTACCCACTAGCGGGTATTTCCCACTGCTAACCATTGCCTTCATTACCTTTTGTTGAAACAGCCAACAGGTTTTTTTGCCGTAGCCCCAGTTTTCTGCTTAGCTCTGTTGATGCAATCCCTTGTTTATTGGTACTCATATAGTATACGATATAAAAAGCTTTTAACATTGGGAATTTTACTTTGTGGAAAAGAGTGCCACTTGTGGGGGTAGCTTGGTACCTACATTTTGTGCATTGCCGGGTATGGAATAATTTCCCTCTGCAATACTTGTTGTTTTGACACTTTTCACATTTAAATCCATTGGGCCATTTCATTTCGGCCAGGAAGTTTTGACAACTGTCGTTATCAGGAAATTTCTTCTGAAACTCAAAAAGAGTTAGGCTTTCATACTTTTTCTCCATAATCTGATTTTTATTCTAACTTTAATAGTCCTACTAAGTTACTGTAAATCAATCGTTTAATCAAGAAAATAAAACTGTTTTAATAGACTAATCTTTTATTTATTAAATGCCTACTTCAAATCTCTTTTATTGAAGTAGGCATTTAATAAATACGAATGCACTTGTACGGGCATGGTTGATGGTCCACCATTTTAGTTAACAGGTTATCGAATATTTCCCTCTGAAATACTTGTTGTTTCGGCACCTTTCACATTTAAACCCATCTGACCATTTCATTTCGGCCAAGAAGTTTTGACAACTGTCGTTATCAGGAAATTTCTCCTGAAACTAAAAAGGATTAGGCTTTCATACTTTTTCTCCATAATCTGATTTTTACTCTAACTTTAATAGTCCTACTAAATTGCTGTAAATCAATCATTTAATCAAAATAATGAAAGTGTTTTAATAGACTAATCTTTTATTTATTAAATGCCTATTTCAACTCTTTTAATTTCATTTCTGTTTTGATTTCATAAAATAAAAAGTAAGTAATTGATATAACTAGTCGTTCCTTAAAAACTCATTTTCAATGGAGTTTGTATTCTACTTTGATGGAAAGTGGTTAATTCAACTAGACGCCCCAGATTTACTACCCATTTTGTATAGAGCCAAAGAGCATTTACTCTTAGTTTTTTCATCAACTTCTTGTAGTTAAACCCACAGGCTACCATGATGAAGTTTATTTTATCTCCTGTTTTCCCTTTTAGGTAATTGCTAGCTACTCGATGATCTTGCTTCAAGTGTCCGATGATTGGCTCTATGGCTGCTCTACGTCTACAGTGCTTTCGTTTTCTCTGTTTTTCATAGGTATTGTCTCTTTTTAATGGTTTGGATGGTCGAATGATGGAGGTGTTTTCAACTGTGTTAGTCCCTTTGTACCCCCTATCTACTGTGGCGGTTTTCGGGTAGTTACCAGTCAGTAGTTGTGTTTGCTTCAATACAGCATCTAGCGTATGTCCATCATAAATATTCTCTTCAAAAGTCATCGCTCCTACGATGATACCCGTGTTTTGTGTCAATACTGCTGATGCCTTACAGCCATATTCATATGTTTTATGTGCCTTCCCTTTTGCGATGCAATACACATCAGGTTCATGTAAACTGTAAATTTTATGTTTACTGAACTTCTCTTGTGTAAGTACTCGTTTGAACAATGCTAATGTTACTTCTTTTTGCTGATGTGGTAATTTCCTGTCTAATTCTCTGACTAACCGACCAGCAATGGTTTTGAGTTTTCGCTTCGCTGCATTTGCTTTCTTTCTTCTTTTAGGGTGAGTCCCATTGTAGGTGTCTCTGACAAGGTTTTTGGTTGTCCTAACGTAACTGCGTCGTAGTTTAATCCCTTCTTGGTTGGCTATAGAAATACAGCTGTCAACAATCTTTTTATGAAGTTTTGCATCTGTGGGATAGGTGATGCTCTTTTCCTGGACAGTAGTATCTACACTTACATGCTTGTCCTTAGCATCCTTGCCGTGTAGCTCAATTGTAAGTTCACTTAGTAAGTGCAAAGATGTAGGATAAATATGTGGAGCTATTTCCACATATTTAAAGGTCTAAAAACTTTGCCATATGAGCCAAACATATTATCAACTCAAAGCCCATCAAAGACATCAACTTGAAGCCTACTTAAAATCGGGTAAAAGTAAAAGTTTCATTGCAGAAGCCCTTGCTGTGTCGGTTTCCACCATTTACAGAGAATGCAAGCGCAACAGTTCCCCTACAGGGATCTATCATGGATCTAAAGCACATTTGTCTTCCACAAAGCGTAAGCAACGTTATTGCAATCCTCGGTCTTTTGACACCCACAAAAGAAAGCTCATCAAAGAATACCTTCTGCAAGAACAGTGGTCACCTAAGCAGCTTGTAGGGTATTGTAAAATCAAGCAGATTCCCATGGTTTCACATGAACGTATCTATCAATATATCAGGGACGATAAAGCTGCTGGAGGTCAGTATTACAAACATTTACGCCATCAACTCAAACATAGAAAAAGGTCTGTAGGTAAGCCTGTACCTATTAGAAACAGGGTATCAATCGATCAAAGACCTGAATGCATCAACAATAAAGAACGCTTTGGGGACTGGGAAGTGGATACCATTATAGGCAGACAACAAAAGGGAGCCATTCTGACCATCGTGGAAAGAACTACAGGAATGCTCATTATAAAAAAGCTACCTAAGGGAAAGCATGTAAGTTCACTTAGTAAGTGCAAAGATGTAGGATAAATATGTGGAGCTATTTCCACATATTTAAAGGTCTAAAAACTTTGCCATATGAGCCAAACATATTATCAACTCAAAGCCCATCAAAGTTATCAAATTGAAGCCTACTTAAAATCGGGTAAAAGTAAAAGTTTCATTGCAGAAGCCCTTGATGTATCGGGTTCCACCATTTACAGAGAATGCAAGCGCAACAGTTCCCCTAAAGGGATCTATCATAGTAGCTAAAGCACATTTGTCTTCCACAAAGCGTAAGCAACGTTATTGCAATCCTCGGTCTTTTGACACCCACAAAAGAAAGCTCATCAAAGAATACCTTCTGCAAGAACAGTGGTCACCTAAGCAAATTGTAGGGCATTGTAAAATCAAGCAGATGCCCATGGTTTCACATGAACGTAGCTATCAATATATCAGGGACGATAAAGCTGCTGGTGGACAGTATTACAAACATTTACGCCATCTAACTCAAACATAGAAAAAGACCTGTAGGTAAGACTGTAACTATTAAAAACAGGGTATCAATCGATCAAAGACCTGAATGCATCAACAATAAAGAACGCTTTGGGGACTGGGAAGTGGATACCATTATAGGCAGACAGCAAAAGGGAGCCATTCTGACCATCGTGGAAAGAACTACAGGAATGCTCATTATCAAAAAGCTACCTAAGGGAAAGCAAGCCAAAGGACTAAGTAAGGAACTCATCAATAGGATGATGCCCTATAAAAAACATTTGAAATAGGCATTTAATAAATAAAAGATTAGTCTATTAAAACAGTTTCATTTTCTTTATTAAACGATTGATTTACAGTAACTTAGTAGGACTATTAAAGTTAGAATAAAAATCAGATTATGGAGAAAAAGTATGAAGCCTAACCCTTTTTGCGTTTCAGGAGAAATTTCCTGATAACGACAGTTGTCAAAACTTCCTGGCCGAAATGAAATGGCCCAATGGATTTAAATGTGAAAGGTGCCAAAACAGCAAGTATTGCGGAGGGAAATTATTCCATACCCGCCAATGCACAAAATGTAGATACCAAGCTACCCCCACAAGTGGCACACTTTTCCACAAAGTAAAATTCCCAATGTTTAAAAGATTTTTATATCCTATACTACATGAGTACAAATAAACAAGGGATTGCATCAACAGAGCTAAGCAGAAAACTGGGACTACGGAAAAAAACCTGTTGGCTGTTTCAACAAAAGGTAATGAAGGCAATGGTTAGCAGTGGGAAATACCCGCTAATGGGTAAAGTAGAAGTCGATGAGACCGTTGTAGGGCAACAGGAAGAAGGCGTTGTAGGACGACAAAATAACCGAAAAAAACAGGTTGTACTGGCTATTGAGAAGAAAGGGAAAGGAGTGAGCAGGATGTATGCCAGAGAGATTGACAATGCTGGATCCAAGCAATTGAAGCCCTTCTTCCATGATCATATATCAACTCAAGCTACCATCACAACCGATAAGTGGAGGGGCTACATCCCCTTGAAAGAAAAATACTCTTAGTTAATCCAAATAGAGAGTGGGAAGAAAGGTAAGAATTTCCCGGAACAATTATGATGTTCAAGGCATGGCTTAGAGGTATCCAGCATTCAGTCGATAACCTTCAAGCATATATCGACCAATAGTGCTATCGGTTCAACCGAAGCCAGATGAAAGGAGAAATATTCGATAACCTGCTAACTAAAATGGTGGACCATCAACCATGCCCGTACAAGTGCATTCGTATTTATTAAATGCCTACTTCAAAAAAACATATCCTTTCGATCACTTCTGATAATGGAACAGAATTCGCCGACCATCAAAACATAGCTAAAAACCTAGCTACTCAATGCTACTTTGCCCATCGGTATTGCTCCTGGCAAAGAGGACTCAATGAATACACCAACAAACTCATAAGACAGTATATACCCAAAAAAACAGCTTTTGATACACTAACTGACAAACAGATTACTCAAATCCAACACAAAATTAACCGACGACCAAGAGAAAAACTTAACTTTAAAACTCCTAAAGAAACCTTTTATCTAAATACCGCTTAGTTTTTTCACTTGATGGTTGAACCTACGTATCCCGGATTTTATCCCATCTATATTCAAAATCCTTTGCATTTGTTTTTGAAAAATTAGTAACTCGCAATTTAATATCCTGACTATGCAGATATAGGAAAGATTTCAATACAAAGTCTTTTGAAGTTTTAAAGCCTTTCTCCTGAATGTTATCGACCAGACTATGTATTTCCTTTCGCGCATCCCTTTCACTCCAATTGGCAACTGCCATGGACATTATTAAGTCAGAAAAACTTAGAGGTTCTCCGCCACTGTTGATGCGGATAAATATATTAAGGGCTTTTTCAAGGTCTTGTTCTGTCTCTAAAAAGTAATTTATTGTTGGGTTGACATGAATAACACCGCTAAGAGTTGCAATAGAATCCTTAGCGAACTTATTTTCTTTAAATTTATCATTATCGCAATACTCGTTAAAAGCTACAAGATTAGACAATTTAAATATTTCAGAAACTAAAAACCATTTCTCTTTATCTTTGCTTTCAGCATCTGTTAGGAATATAAATTCATATATGTGCCCATCTTCCTCGTTTTCCAGTGCCTTTTCGATGTTTAAGTATAGTTTTCGTGTAGGGTAAGTCCTTTCTGTATTTTCTTCTTTTCGGCGTGGTGTTCTGTACGCATAACTACCACACAAACCAATATATAGTGCTGTTAGCCTTTGTTGTCCATCTAATACAGCCGTAAACTCGTTGCGTCCTGTGGTAGGAAATTCTTCATTATGTGTTTTATATCGCTCTCTGTATTCGTTTAAGAATCGATAAAATTTATAATTATCTTTTATGTCTCCTTCAACTCTCCAAAATAAAAAAGAACTAATTGGGTAATTTCTCATGATTGAATCAAATAACCATTCTATCTTTTCATGCCTCCACACAAATTCTCTTTGGATAGCAGGTAACAGGTATCTATTCTGTTTGATATTATGAATTGCACTAGCAATTGTAATAGGTGTTTGAAATGACATCTTTATTTACTTTAATTGGATTAAAAATGGTTGCATCATTAGAACTGTGCAATAGGGACGGTTTTAGTTGCTTGCCAACATTTTAAACACCAAGGTCATGGCAATATTGTTGCTAAATGTCGTTAATCGTTCTCGATAATCTGATAAAAGGTTTCGCCTTGCTTGATTAAACCTAACTCCGAGCGGGCAATGCTTTCCACGGTTTCGCCGCCTTCCTTAATATCAATCACCTCAGCAACAAGCCGTTAGTTTCTTTGGTGTATCGCTATATTTTCCAATCGGGTTTGTTGTACTGCTTGATTGAGACGATATGTAAGACTCCCTAAAAGTCGTAGCGTTTAAAACTAAAGTTAAACGTTAAAATTAGGAAAATGAAAAAGAGTCGCGTTACCGAGCCTCAGATCATCAAGATACTGAGCGAACAAGATCAGGGAAAGAGTGTGTCGGATATTTGTAGGACACATGGCATAAGCCATGGAAGAGTACATACTCAGAGATGAGTGTGAACCAACTCAAAAAGTTGAAGGAACTAGAATCAGCATTAAGTTCATTTAAGCGTAGGTATGCCGATCTGTCTTTGGAGAACAATGCATTAAAACATCTGATCGAAAAAAACTTTAATGCTTGCTGAAAAGCGAGAGACTGTGGATATCTGACCGATGAAGGCCTGAGTATCAGACAGGTCTGTGTGACAATTAATCTGAGTTTATCTGTGTATTACTACCGATTTAAGCGCAAAGTTGAGGACACAGTTATTATGAGGCATTTGGAGCAATTGGCAGAAAAGTGTTCCGCTTATGGCTTCCGAAAAATGTACGATTTACTGTGTCTTGAAGGGTATAGATGGAACCACAAATGCGTATACCGAGTAAGACCGTTGCAATAGAAGATTATTTATTATCATTACTATTAAGCGGATTTATTTGTAGATTTTTTCTATCATGGCACCATGAATAAACAACATGTCCTCACCCTAGCCGATAGCATTTGTGATGTTCGAAGCAGGAAGATAAAAAAGACTTTTTTCAGTCAGATGAATGCTGTTTTAGACTGGTCTAGCATTGATACAGTGCTAGATCAATACTACACAAAAGGGAAAAAGAGGAACAGGAAACCCTACCTATGATGGACTGCTACTGTTTAAAGTTTGTCTGCTTTAGACGTGGTATGGGTTACCTTAAATCCGCAGGTGTACAACGAAAAAGAGCTGGAATAGGCTTAAAATAGTTTGTAATAATCTTTTCTGGCTCGATTTTTTTCACTTATTTGAGTGCGTAACCAATCAAGCGGGAATGAAAGTAACCATATCTGATAAAAAAGTCACCCCTTTTGGCGGGTTTAATTTTTGCTACAAGTTTCTTAAGGATATCGGTATTCCAAAGCTAATGGATGATCATTTGGGTAGCCGGGTCAACTATAGAGGGTTCGATTACTCGGAGATTTTGATGAATCATTTGGCTATTTTTCTTCATGGTGGAGATTGTACTGAGGACATTGAAGAACACTTGGGAGAACATCTGAAGAAAGTTCGGGGGTTCTCGGTGTGTAGTGCAGATACCATTTTGGGAGGCATAAAAGAACTGGTCACCCCTACAGAGGAAATGACCAGTTCGGGAGGGATACCCCATCAGTTCAATATCAACCTGGGCTTAAACCAATTATTACTGAAAGCCTTGAGCAAAACCAATCAGCTTAACACCAAACAGGAGCATACCTTAGCTTATGATAATCAGGTAATCGCCACCGAGCAATATGATGCACGGAGAACCTATAAAAAGAGTGAAGGTTACCAGCCAGATGTGACCAGTATCGGAAAACATTGTTTACATCGAAGGTCGTAATGGTAGCAGCCCAGCCAAATACCAACAAGAAGAAACCCTGACTAGGGCATTTTCTTTACTAGATTAGCAGGGCATCTGCATCAAGTGCTTTCGGGCAGATTCGGCTTCCTACCAACAAAAGGTAATTAGTCTTGTGGAGGGAACAAGTCAGCACTTTTACATCCGAGCTGTACGTTGCGCTACTATGGAACAGCAAATTAGCCAGATTCGGACAGATGCCTGGCAGAAAGTCCGTCTTGGAGTACAAGAAATGGAAGTGACACAACTAGCGGATTACCGTCCCTTTGATGGGAAAAAGCCCTACCGGTTGGTAGTAAGTCGGATTAAACGCCGAGATGGTCAGACCGGATTATTCACTGGGGATGCCTTCACTTACCGAGCTATCCTCACCAATGATGTCAAATGGGACAACCAGCAAATTGTCTCTTTTTATAACCAAAGAGGAAATGCTGAGCGAACCTTCGATACAATGAACAATGATTTTGGCTGGTCTAAGCTTCCCTGCTCATTCCTTAATGAAAATACCGCCTTTATGATCATCACTGCGCTGTATGCCAATATATACCAGGTTATGTTGGCTACGTTTGCCAGAAAATTATCCTGGATTAAGAAAAACTTCCGATTGAAGAAATTTATCTTCCGATTTATCACCGTGGCTGCCAAAAGGATCAAGACGGGAAGGCAACATGTGCTTAAACTATATACACACAAAGACTACAGTCGACTGCTCACCTAACTGCCTAACTGTTTGATTAAAACATCCAACATTCTTTCGTGATACCTCTTTTCTCAGGAAAGGTCTGCCTAAAAAACCTCAAAATTACCAGTGAAGACCTACTGCACCCCTTAGTTCTGGTCAAAATGCCGACTAACCAGCCCCATATACCTAGTCGATTAGATAGGAACTGACATTATTATCCTTTAACAACTCTTTGTATCTGAAAATCTAGTGGACTGCGGATTTTAGGGATTAAGTGATTATGAAGTAGAGGACAGGATTAATGATAGCCTACCATTTAGTTATTTCTGTGGGCTATGCATAGATGAAGTAGCATCTGACCATAGCACGATGAGTAGATTCAGGTCATTAATGACCTAAGATGGAGCATATAAGGTGATGTTTAAACACATCAATTCACAGTTGGAGGAACGTGCTATCATCATAAAGCAAGGAGCTTTAGTTGATGCGAGCATCATAGACACCCCGCTTAAACCAAAGGGGAAGCCTACTTATCGGGTCGTCGAAGACAGAAAGGAGGAGGAAAATCCAACCCTTGAACTAGCCGAGGAGCGAGCATTGAAAGCAGTGGAGCAACAGGTTTCCTCCAGTGTTGATACCGATGGCGCATGGACTAGAAAAGCAGGCAAACTAAAGTATGGGTACAAAAAACATCATGTCACAGATGAAGAAGGCTTGGTACTAGGAGTAATGACCACTGCTACTAATGTGAACGAGATCAGCAATTTGGAAGCGGTGTTACAGAAAGCACTGACCTACCTGAAAACATCCCAGTGAAAGCAGATAAAGGCTATCCGTCAAGGAAAAATGCCCACCTCTTGGCAAAGAGAAATCTGAAGAATCATATGTTAAAAAAAGCTAGGAGGCATCTCCCCCTCAACCATCGGGAGAAGAATTTCAACAAAATAATAGGTCGAACTAGGTATAAAGTAGAGCGTACATTTGGGAGTATTCGCAGGTGGTTTAGAGGAGCGGTTGCACGCTATAGCGGGATAGAAAAAATGCATCCCCAGAATCTGATGGAGGCGATGTGTTACAATTTATATTGAAGTCCTAGGATAATATATGTCCAATTCTCTAAAAGACAACAAAAAATGAGGAAGAACAGCAAGAAATAGGTCTGTTCAGACCTATTGGAGAGCAAAAAATTAAGAAGAGAGGGCAAAAATCTCACAATTCAAAAATCAACAAACTCATCGCTACCTTTTGCAACGGTCTTGCTTCGCATTAAGAACAAAATCGCAAAAGAAACCAATGCGACGATACTCAGGTTGTTAGAACATATTAAACAAGGTGTGGCGACGCTAACCTTTGATAACGGCAGGGAATTCAGTCGGCATAGTGAGCCTGTCAAACGACTCGAGTGTGAAACTTACTTTGCCAAGCCGTATCATTCATGGGAACGGGGGTTGAATGAAAACCACAATGGCTTGCTCAGACAATTTTTCCCAAAGAAAATGCCATTGCATAAAGTCACCGAAAAAGAGTTGCTCAAAGCCACCGATTTAATGAATAACCGACCTAGAAAATGCTTGGAGGTAAAAAAACCTTGGGAGGTCTGTTCCCACGCACTGGGAATAGATCATAATATAATCCCGAGTGTTGCACTTATGGATCGAATTCGCCTGCTTTTAATGACGTGTTTCATAGATTGTTGAACATTTCACTTAGACAGAGTTTAACTTACAGTTTCAGTTTTCCCAAAAAACCTCACTTACACAGTTTGCTTAGGGACTACTTTTAATGGGTACAGAGTTTTTCCTTATGCTTCTTTAATTGCCTCCTTAATCCTTCTACCGCCTCATCTATTCCTGTTTCAAAAGACCTAGCATGTTCCTTAACAAAAAATTGATTGCCTGGAGAATTTAATTTTATTTCAACTATTTTATTCTCACGATTATCATCGTTCTCCACTCTTAAGAAGACTTCTCCATCAATTACCCTATCGTAATAAGTTTCCAACTTATCTATCTTCTTTTGAATAAAATCAAGCAGTTTATGATCTGCGTCGAAGTGAATTGAATGCATTTGTAACTTCATCTTGTCTCTGTTTTAAGGTTGAACATTATGCCTTAGGATGGGCCTGGTCAAAGGCTACCTTGAGCTTCTCTATCGAATTATGTGTGTATACTTGGGTTGCAGCCAAACTTGTATGACCTAAAAGATCTTTAACCGCATTCAAGTCCGCACCTTTGTTTAATAAGTGTGTTGCAAAAGAATGTCTCAGAACATGAGGACTTTTCTTACTCAGTGTTGTAACTGCTTCTAAATAACTTCTAACCTTCCTTTGAATAAACATTGGGTAAGCTCTTTTGCCAGAATCAGTCAAAATCAAAAAATCATTGTTCATCCCCTTCTCTTCTTTCACGCTTAAGTAGCTTTTTATCAAAAATATTAACGAATTTGATATCGGGATGATTCGCTCTTTATTCCTTTTTCCTAAAACCTTCAAGGTTCTATCATGGAGACTGACACCTGATTCCTTAAGACCCGTTAACTCAGAAAGTCGTATGCCTGATGCATAAAAAAGTTCCAGTAGGAGTTGATCTCTCCTTCCCTTAAAATCACTGCCAAAATCCACTTGGTCAAGAAGCAAAGACATCTCATCTTCCTTTAAAAAAGAGGGCAAGCTCCTACTGGTTTTTAAAGGACGGAGCTTGGAAGCCGGATTGACAGTTACATATTCTCTGGTCAAAAGGAATTTGTAAATCGACTTAAGTGTAGCAATCTTTCTATTTACGGATTTTGGAGATAATCCCAAGTCCATCAATGAAACAACCCATGCTCTTAGATGAGTATGTTCAGCATCATGTAATTCAAGAATTGTGAATTCAGACTCTAAGAAGCTGGAAAATTGCCTTAAATCCCTTCGGTACGCATCAATCGTATGCTGACTGTATCTTTTTTCATACGAAAGGTATTTAAGAAAGATGCTGATCATAAAGTGGGATCACCCCGGAGTTTCCAGATGAGTACCAATTTATATAAATTTTGGATGAAAAAGACAAGAGATAGTTCATTTATTTTCAGCGTCTCTTAGCCCCTGAATATATTCGGCTTTTAGTATCTCCATTCTTCTTTCTACGGAAGACTTTGTGAAATGAGTTCTCGACCTAAGCTCCCGCAGTACACCTGTTTTATCAAACTTCTTCTTGAATCTTTTCAGAGCCCTATCAATAGATTCGTTTTCTTTAACGTTTATTATTAGCATCTTTTCTTTTTAAGGTCCACAAATGTAAAAGTTTGTATTGGCAGTTCCAATTAATCTGACAATAAGATTCTGGAAATTACTATTTTCTGGATCTCAGAAGTCCCCTCCCCAATTGTACAAAGCTTGGCATCTCTGTAATATTTCTCTGCAGGATAATCCTTGGTATAGCCATACCCACCAAAAATCTGAACCCCTTCATTCGCAATTTCTACAGATACGTCAGATGCATAAAGTTTGGCCATAGCAGATTCTTTAGTAACGTTCTCACCTTGGTTTTTTAACTCTGCAGCCCGATAGGTTAAAAGTTTCGCAGCATCAACTTTTACAGCCATGTCTGCCAGTTTGAAAGATACTCCTTGAAAATGAGAAATTGGTTTCCCAAACTGTTCTCTTTCTTTCGAATAATTCAAGGCGGCATTTAAGGCACCTTCAGCAATACCACAACTGAGTGCGGCAATGGAAATTCGTCCCCCGTCAAGCACCTGAAGAGCCTGCACAAAACCCTCTCCAACTTCGCCAATCAACTGCTCTTCAGGGAGTCTACAGTCTTCAAAAATCATTTCTGATGTCTCGGAAGCCCGCATTCCTAATTTATCTTCCTTCCGTCCTTTGTTAAATCCGTTTGTTCCTCGCTCCACAATAAATGCGCTTGCATTTTTGGATTGACCAGACTCTCCAGTTCGAGCTATTACTACAGCCACGTGCCCTGAATTTCCATGAGTAATAAAATTTTTTGCTCCATTCAACACCCATTCATTACCTTCTTTTTTTGCTGTGGTTTTCATATTACCAGCATCTGAGCCAGTATTCGGCTCGGTAAGCCCCCAAGCTCCGATCCACTGTCCTGACGCTAATTTTGGTAAGTACTTCGATTTCTGAGATTCATGGGCATGTTGAAGGATATGACCTGTGCATAGAGAATTGTGAGCAGCAAGAGAAAGTCCTAACGAGCCGTCTACCTTGGCCAATTCAACAATTGCAGTTACATATTCATAGTAGCCAAATCCGGCACCTCCATATTCTTCGGGAACCAGAATACCCATCAATCCTAATTCCCCCATTTTGTGAAAAAGATCAATGGGAAAATGTTGTTCCTCATCCCACTTCATCTTGAAAGGCTCTATTTCCTTTTCACTAAAATTTTTAATCATCTGAGCTATCATCTCCTGATTCTCAGGCACAATCGCAGGATTGGGGGTTAATGTATCAACTGACATTTTAAGAGAGCGTGAGTGTTGAAACTCAAAATTATAAATCTTGTTTGTCAAAACATAAGTACACCTAGCTTTAAAAAGTTCAATATCATACCTTTGCGTTCCGAAATGCATTAGATAAGGTAATGAAAATAGCTGTAGTAGGAACAGGATATGTCGGGCTGGTGACTGGAACATGTTTAGCAGAAACAGGCAATCATGTGATTTGTGTGGACATTGATAAAAAAAAGGTCGAGACACTTAGAAATAAACAAGTCACTATTTACGAACCAGGGCTGGAAGTCCTTTTTGAGCGAAATATTAGACAAGAAAGGTTAAGGTTTACAACTGATCTTACCGAAGGGATAAAGGAGGCACAAATAATATTTCTTGCTCTTCCTACACCTCCAGATGAAGATGGATCAGCAGATTTACAATACGTACTAAAAGTAGCAAAGGATTTAGGTCCATTACTTGAGGACTATGCAGTAATAGTCGATAAAAGTACCGTTCCTGTAGGTACCGCTGAAAAGGTTACAGAAAAAGTATCAGAAGGAGCAAAAGTTGATTTTGAAGTTGTATCAAATCCTGAATTCCTAAGAGAAGGAGTGGCCGTCGAAGATTTCATGAAGCCCGACAGAGTAGTGATTGGAGCCGAGTCGGAGCGATCAAAAAAACTGATGGAAAAATTGTACGCTCCATTTGTTAGACAGGGAAATCCAGTCATTTTCATGGATGTTCGATCCGCCGAATTGACAAAATATGCTGCCAATTCATTCCTAGCGACAAAAATCACGTTTATGAATGAAATCGCAACTCTCTGTGAATTGTTAGGAGCTGACGTTGACAAAGTAAGAAAGGGAATAGGTGCAGATAGCAGAATCGGCAATCGTTTTCTTTTCGCTGGTATTGGGTATGGAGGTAGTTGCTTCCCAAAAGATGTGCAGGCATTGGCAAAATCATCTAATGATGCTGATTATGATTTTAGAATTTTGGATACTGTCATGTCTGTTAATGAAAAGCAAAAACAAAAAATGATTGACCCTTTGAAAGCATATTTCAATGGAGATTTGAGGGGAAAAACGATTGCGGTGTGGGGACTCGCTTTTAAGCCTTATACTGATGACATTAGGGAAGCTCCCGCACTGGAAAACATTCAGACCTTACTAAAGCTTGGTGCTATAGTCAAAGCCTATGACCCGGAAGCAATGGAAAATGTAAGAAGATTGCTTGGTAGTGATATTTATTGTGCAAAGGATGAATACGATGCACTTAAAGATGCCGATGCATTGATGATAATGACCGAATGGCCTGTATTCAGAACCCCTGGATTTGACCGTATGACCTCTGCTTTACACAACAAGGTCATCTTCGACGGTCGAAACCTATATGATCTGGCTCAGATGGAGGAATTAGGGTTTGACTACTATAGTGTGGGAAGAAGGACGGTAAAAGCAAGCAAGAAATAGTACCCATTTGATCACAGATCAATCGTTTCTTTTCCACTTGTGTTTCGCCAAACAATAGTGCCGTAGCTAAGGAATTGTCCTAGATAACTAGTTTGAATACGCTCCAACCCATTGTCTTAATTGCAATAATTGAGATACTGGGGACTGCGACTGAAGCACCACTCACGTTCCTTTATTGTTTTTGGCTCTAAACTATTTAGTCGTTCCTTAAAAACTCATTTTCAATGGAGTTTGTATTCTACTTTGATGGCAAGTGGTTAATTCAACTAGACGCCCCAGATTTACTACCCATTTGGTATAAAGCCAAAGAGCATTTACTCTTAGTTTTTTCATCAACTTCTTGTAGTTAAACCCACAGGCTGCCATGATGAAGTTTATTTTATCTCCTGTTTTCTCTTTTAGGTAATTGCTAGCTGCTCGATGATCTTGCTTCAAGTGTCCGATGATTGGCTCTATGGCTGCTCTACGTCTACAGTGCTTTCGTTTTCTCTGTTTTTGATAGGTATTGTCTCTTTTTAATGGTTTGGATGGTCGAATGATGGAGGTGTTTTCAACTTTGTTAGTCCCTTTGTACCCCCTATCTACTGTGGCGGTTTTCGGGTAGTTACCAGTCAGTAGTTGTGTTTGCTTCAATACAGCATCTAGTGTATGTCCATCATAAATATTCTCTTCAAAAGTCATCGCACCTACGATGATACCCGTGTTTTGTGTCAATACTACGGATGCCCTACAGCCATATTCATATTTCTTATGGGCCTTCCCTTTTGCGATGCAATACACATCAGGTTCATGTAAACTGTAAATTTTATTCTTACTGCACTTCTCTTGTGTAAGTACTCGTTTGAACAGTGCCAGTGTTACTTCTTTTTGCTGATGAGGTAATTTCCTGTCTAATTCTCTGACTAACCGACCAGCAATGGTTTTGAGTTTTCGCTTCGCTGCATTTGCTTTCTTTCTTCTTTTAGGGTGAGTCCCATTGTAGGTGTCTCTGACAAGGTTTTTGGTTGTCCTAACGTAACTGCGTCGTAGTTTAATCCCTTCTTTCTTGGCTATAGAAATACAGCTGTCAACAATCATTTTATGAAGTTTTTCATCTGTGGGATAGGTGATGCGCTTTTCCTGGACAGTAGTATCTACACTTACATGCTTGTCCTTAGCATCCTTGCCGTGTAGCTCAATTGAATGTTTCAATATCTTCTCTACCCCTTCTTCTCCAATCCTCTTCCTGAAATGAACCAAATCTGTTGCCGCACAGGGTTGCCCCCATTGCAAAGAATCAAAGCCTCCAAAATATTGAAAATATGGATTCATTTCTCACCGTTGTTCCACCAATACCTCATCTGATAAATTGTAAATAGATTTTTGAAGTAGGCATTTAATAAATACGAATGCACTTGTACGGGCATGGTTGATGGACCACCATTTTAGTTAGCAGGTTATCGAATATTTCCCCTTTCATCTGGCTTCGGTTGAACCGATAGCAATATTGTCGATATATGCTTGCAGGTTATCGACTGAATGGTGGATACCTCTAAGCCATGCCTTGAACATCATAATTGTTCTGTGCAATTCCGGGAAATTCTTACCTTTCTTCCCACTCTCGATTTGAATTAAGTAAGGATATTTTTCTTTCAAGGGGATGTAGCCCCTCCAGTTATCGGTTTTGATGGTAGCCTCAGGTGATATATGATCTTGGAAGAAGGGCTTCAATTGCTTGGATCCAGCATTGTCAATCTCTCTGGCATACATCCTGCTCACTCCTTTCCCTTTCTTCTCAATAGCCAGTACAACCTGTTTTTTTCGGTTATTTTGTCGTCCTACAACGCCTTCTTCCTGTTGCCCTACAACGGTCTCATCGACTTCTACTTTACCCACTAGCGGGTATTTCCCACTGCTAACTATTGCCTTCATTACCTTTTGTTGAAACAGCCAACAGGTTTTTTGCCGTAGCCCCAGTTTTCTGCTTAGCTCTGTTGATGCAATCCCTTGTTTATTTGTACTCATATAGTATACGATATAAAAAGCTTTTAACATTGGGAATTTTACTTTGTGGAAAAGAGTGCCACTTGTGGGGGTAGCTTGGTACCTACATTTTGTGCATTGCCGGGTATGGAATAATTTCCCTCTGCAATACTTGTTGTTTTGGCACCTTTCACATTTAAATCCATTGGGCCATTTCATTTCGGCCAGGAAGTTTTGACAACTGTCGTTATCAGGAAATTTCTTCTGAAACTCAAAAAGAGTTAGGCTTTCATACTTTTTCTCCATAATCTGATTTTTATTCTAACTTTAATAATCCTACTAAGTTACTGTAAATCAATCGTTTAATCAAGAAAATAAAACTGTTTTAATAGACTAATCTTTTATTTATTAAATGCCTACTTCAATAGATTTTAATATCAACAAGGAGACCATCAAACGAATAGAATGAGCTGGACGACCTACATTTGAATAAAGCGAACCAAACGCTTCTTCAAAATATGACCATGCTATCTGGTGGCTCAACAAATAAAGCGCTTGCCTGGAATTGAGTTGTTCAGTTAAGGTAGGTGATAAAAAATCAAGTTGATTTCTATTCGACTTTTTTGACTGCATTTGACAAGATTTTGATTGATATTATAACTATGCCTTGTCATTTTATATAGCAATAATCATGCTAAAAACCTCCCTGAAAGGAGATAAGCATAATTAATTTTGATGCTTTAGGGGTGACTATTTAAACATGAGCAAACTGGTCATTTGGAAGATGCCAGATAAGTTTTAATGTGCGATTCATTTATATCGCCCGTTACTAGAAAGTTTGAGGTTAGTCAACTCCCACAACCCACACACTCTACCTCAGAACTCATGGGTCGGGTTCCTCTAACCTTCATTTTTAGGTTATGGATTTTGTCTTTCAGTTCCATGTCTTTAAACATATCTCCAGTCAATTGAGATTCTAATTCTTCCATTTCTAGTTGCAATGCTGAGGTTGTCATAGGATATATTGTTACGGGCTTAAATGTAAATGCTATTTATCAGAATCTGGTGATTATTTGAAAAGATGTTTCAAGAACCTGTTGTGAAAGCACTAATTTACTGTTTTCCCAAGGGGGATTCTCCACACGAGGTAATAGTCAAAAGCAGTAGAGTTTTTCCTCTTCGTGTTTCCAAAGCCAGGAATATCGAATGTTCTTAATTCTCCCTCTCCATCAACCTTTTTAGCCACCTGCCATCGAAGGGTAAAACCTGCATAAAGATTAGCGACAATTTTTCCTCTCACATTGAAAACCAATTCTATCCATCGGGACTGTAAATCAGGATTAGACAGTGTAATGTTTTGCTTACCCAATCCATTGTCAGTCGTAAAGGTCAGGGCATCTTCAAAATTCGCTCGTGCGTACCTCAATCCCAACGAGAGTACATTCCCACTTCCTTGATTTTTTACAAAATTTCGATCTATGCCAGCACGGAAATAATTTCCGTCATTTTGATAATGAAAAGAACCTCCTCTTTTGTTTTCTTCAATTCCATAATTGAAAACAAGATTGGATCGGTGTAGTGCAAGAGCCACTTCAAACTCTTGAGAATCTTTCCCTGATCCAAAATATGTCTTCCATCCTCTTATAACATTTACCCCGACCTTGACATCATAAGGTCTGAAATTCTTTTTTTTCTCCGCCACACTGTCTGTTTGAGCATACGATGAAATTACCGCTAGGAGAAGAGATATGCTAGAAATAAACTTCAATGTTTGTAGCGAGTTGTCTGTTTGTAACACGTCCTGTTACGGCTGTGGAGTCAAAGGTGGAACTAAGCGTATCCAGACCAACGAATGTCCATGACGGATCACATGCGGGATCAAAAAGAGAAAACTCCTTATCAAACCTTACTTGCAATGAGTAGTCATTCGTATCAGAGTCAAAGAAAAAAGCAGTAGCAGTATCTAGGAGGTCTAATGGGAGTCCTATTGCCAATGAATCATTGCTTAGCCCAAATAACGCTTCGTTATGATTTGCCGAAACCCTGAAACCCACTTTTTTGCTCTCTTTTGTTTTAATATCAAAGAATCTCAAAACCATAAAAGTTTGATTTGAATCATTATTGCAACTATCAATATCGCTACAAGCAAAAACTAAAAATGAACTAACTATTGCTAAAAATACTTTTTTCACAGGCAGGCAAAATTACACAGAGTGTCGCTTCTTCTTTCTATATTAGTTTTGCTTCAATGAATGAAGAATGATTTTTTAAAATAATCCACTTACGTCTTACTACTAATTTAATTATAAAATTGGTATAATTGGTATAACTCCTTAAGCGTTTCAAGACTCTCTGGAACTTCGATAGTTGATTTCATCCTCAATGATGAAAATATATAAATAATAATAATCAGACTAATTTTATAATTAAAATTGTATTACACCTTTCACAGACAAAACCATCTACCCACTTGAGCTTAGCCAAATGGTCCATACCACTTTGATCATCGGGAACCCTTTTTTGAAACTCGAATAAACTTAGGCTCTTGTATCTTTTCTCCATATTTAAATGTGCTTTGTTACATATCAAATATACTGCGAATTAGTCATTTATGAAAATATTAGCCCTCAAATAATTATATTTATTATGTGCCTAATTCAATAAAGTAAAATGTATCCCAATGCTTTCACAGGGCATAAGAAGGGGTTTTGTAGCTAACATTCTATCAATCACCCAAAAAAATAACGGGTTGGAAGAAGGAATTTGAACTAAGCAAGAATTGGACTTCCTACTATTCTCAAGACAGATTTAAACAGTCCTAAGCCACGAATTTGGCAGTGTAAACTAATCTAATCTAATTGGTATTATACACACAACTTTAAAAAAATACCTTTTTGTAAGTTCACTTAGTAAGTGCAAAGATGTAGGATAAATATGTGGAGCTATTTCCACATATTTAAAGGTCTAAACACTTTGCCATATGAGCCAAACATATTATCAACTCAAAGCCCATCAAAGACATCAACTTGAAGCCTACTTAAAATCGGGTAAGAGTAAAAGTTTCATTGCAGAAGCCCTTGCTGTGTCGGTTTCCACCATTTACAGAGCATGCAAGCGCAACAGTTCCCCTACAGGGATCTATCATGGATCTAAAGCACATTTGTCTTCCACAAAGCGTAAGCAACGTTATTGCAAGTCTCGGTCTTTTGACACCCACAAAAGAAAGCTCATCAAAGAATACCTTCTGCAAGAACAGTGGTCACCTAAGCAGCTTGTAGGGTATTGTAAAATCAAGCAGATTCCCATGGTTTCACATGAACGTATCTATCAATATATCAGGGACGATAAAGCTGCTGGAGGCCAGTATTACAAACATTTACGCCATCAACTCAAACATAGAAAAAGACCTGTAGGTAAGCCTGTACCTATTAAAAACAGGGTATCAATCGCTCAAAGACCTGAATGCATCAACAATAAAGAACGCTTTGGGGACTGGGAAGTGGATACCATTATAGGCAGACAACAAAAGGGAGCCATTCTGACCATCGTGGAAAGAACTACAGGAATGCTCATTATAAAAAAGCTACCTAAGGGAAAGCAAGCCAAAGGACTAAGTAAGGAACTTATCAATAGGCTGATGCCCTATAAAAAACATATCCTTTCGATCACTTCTGATAATGGAACAGAATTCGCCGACCATCAAAACATAGCTAAAAACCTAGCTACTCAATTCTACTTTGCCCATCCGTATTGCTCTTGGCAAAGAGGACTCAATGAATACACTAACAAACTCATAAGACAGTATATACCCAAAAAAAACAGCTTTTGATACACTAAATGACGAACAGATTACACAAATTCAACACAAAATTAACCGACGACCAAGAGAAAAACTTAACTTTAAAACTCCTAAAGAAATCTTTTATCTAAATACCGCTTAGTTTTTGCACTTGATGGTTGAACCTACGGTTGTTCAAAGCAACAAGGTACACATACTCTGATGGAGAATCATCAATTTCAGAATTTATAGAAAGGCAGAAAAACAACTTAGATATTTTTGGAGATGCTGGTGCGAGTATTGTGTTCCAACTTAGAGAGAAACCCGATAGCCTGATAACCCAAAAATTAACATTTGATTTCGAATTTTCTGATTCGGAAAAAATCAGTATTGAATCTCAAAATTTCGAAGTAAGTAATTAAACCTCACGCCAGTAGCACCTATAAAATTACTTACAGATCTTAGCTAGTTAAGCAATTATAAATTGCTTAGAATGTTAGTTATAACAAGGGGAAACAGGTATTATGAGCGTTCCCGAATTACGAAAAAAAATTAGAGAAGTTTTGGAGTATTTTTGTGCTGGTTTGACAGCGACTCCTCTTACTCCTCTTACTCCTCTTACTCCTCTTACTCCTCTTACTCCTCTTACTCCTCTTACCATCAATACCATTAACAGGATTTTACACCTTTTAAGACAAAGGATGTTGGAATTATCTAAACTCCAGTCTTTCCCACTGGTGGGACAAATTGAAGTGGATGAAAGTTATTTTGGTACACGGTGTGCGCGTGGCAAATGAGGTCGGGGTGCTAACGGAAAAACGATCGTTTGTGGTCTATTTAGTCGTTCCTTAAAAACTCATTTTCCATAGAGTTTGTATTCTACTTTGATGGAAAGAGGTTAATTCAACTAGACGCCTCAGCTTTACTACCCATTTTGTATAGAGCCAAAGAGCATTTACTCTTAGTTTTTTCATCAATTTCTTGTAGTTAAACCCACAGGCTGCCATGATGAAGTTTATTTTATCTCCTGTTTTCCCTTTTAGGTAATTGCTAGCTACTCGATGATCTTGCTTGAAGTGTCCGATGATTGGCTCTATGGCTGCTCTACGTCTACAGTGCGTTCGTTTTCTCTGTTTTTGATAGGTATTGTCTCTTTTTAATGGTTTGGATGGTCGAATGATGGAGGTGTTCTCAACTGTGTTAGTCCCTTTGTACCCCCTATCTACTGTGGCGGGTTTCGGGTAGTTACCAGTCAGTAGTTGTGTTTGCTTCAATACAGCATCTAGTGTATGTCCATCATAAATATGCTCTTCAAAAGTCATCGCACCTACGATGATACCCGTGTTTTGTGTCAATACTACGGATGCCTTACAGCCATATTCATATTTCTTATGTGCCTTTCCTTTTGCGATGCAATACACTTCAGGTTCATGTAAACTGTAAATTTTATTCTTACTGCACTTCTCTTGTGTAAGTACTCGTTTGAACAGTGCCAGTGTTACTTCTTTTTGCTGATGAGGTAATTTCCTGTCTAATTCTCTGACTAACCGACCAGCAATGGTTTTGAGTTTGCGCTTCGCTGCATTTGCTTGCTTTCTTCTTTTAGGGTGAGTCCCATTGTAGGTGTCTCTGACAAGGTTTTTGGTTGTCCTAACGTAGCTGCGTCGTAGTTTAATCCCTTCTTGGTTGGCTATAGAAATACAGCTGTCAACAATTTTTTTATGAAGTTTTGCATCTGTGGGATAGGTGATGCTCTTTTCCTGGACAGTAGTATCTACACTTACATGCTTGTCCTTAGCATCCTTGCCGTGTAGCTCAATTGAATGTTTCAATATCTTCTCTACCCCTTCTGCTCCAATCCTCTTCCTGAAATGAACCAAATCTGTTGCCGCACATGGTTGCCCCCATTGCAAAGAATCAAAGCCTCCAAAATATTGAAAATATGGATTCATTTCCCACCGTTGTTCCACCAATACCTCATCTGATAAATTGTAAATAGATTTTAATATCAACAAGGAGACCATCAAACGAATAGAATGAGCTGGACGACCTACATTTGAATAAAGCGAACCAAATGCTTCTTCAAAATATGACCATGCTATCTGGTGGCTCAACAAATAAAGCTCTTGCCTGGAATTGAGTTGTTCAGTTAAGGTAGGTGATAAAAAATCAAGTTGATTTCTATTCGACTTTTTTGACTGCATTTGACAAGGTTTTGATTGATATTATAACTATTCCTTGTCATTTTATACAGCAATAATCGTGCTAAAACTCTCCCTGAAAGGAGATAAGCATAATTAATTTTGATTCTTTAGGGCTGACTATTTAAAAAGAGGAGATAAAGAAAAGTCCATACTCAAATAATAAAAAAGTGCGACAGAACAACGCTACATTCGATTATAAAAGAGAGAACCAGCACGGACAGTATGATCAGTTCCGATGGTTGGAGAGGGTATAATGGGTTAGTAGATTTTGGTTACAAAAAGCAGTACAGAGTACATCATGGCAAGGAAGAATTTGCCAGAGGAAGCTCTCATATTAACGGGATAGAGTCCTTTTGGGGCTATGCTAAGACAAGACTCTCAAAGTTCAAAGGTATAGTATTTGAATTACATCTTAAAGAATGTGAATTTAGGTTCAATAATAGAGAGCGAAATTTGTACCAAATCTTGCTCCAAATATGCAGAAAAAAACCGCTTAACTAGTTAATACCATTTTAATTAAAATATTAGTCTAATTAATATAACTCCTTAAGCGTTTCAAGACCCTCCGATACTTCAATATTCGATTTTATTCTCATGATGAGAATATATAAATAATAATTAGACTAACTTTATAATCTAATTTGTATAAGGCCCATATTTATCTTCCTGCTTCGAACATCACAAATGCTATCAGCTAAGGTTAGGATGTGCTGTTTATGCATGGTGCTAAAATAAAAAAATCCACAAATAATTTTGCTTGATGGTACTGATAATAAATACTCCTTTATTGAAACGGTCTTAAACTCTAGGGCATCTCTATTAACTGCCTTTTTCTGCGATATCAGTCCCGTACTCACTAAAAAATTCTAGTTAATAAAGATGTCCTATACACCAAACGCCAAGAGATAATCTTTGACCCATTCGTAATGTATTTCATGCGTATCTCCGTAACCAGGTTTTAAGATTTTTCCTAGTATTAAATTGTCTGATTTAAACTCAATTTTTATTTCATCTTTAAGACTTACAAATTTTCGTCCAAATATTTTATACACAACTTCTTTAGCCCCCCAAATAGTACATAGTTTATTCAAATTATCACGATACTTCTGTTCTGATGTGTGAAGAAATTTATCTTGTACGTATTGGTGTTTTTCACGAGGGCGTTCCATATCAATTCCACAAGGTTTTTTCAGGTGGATCATGGCCGCTGCTATTGGGAAGGAGTGCGATATCGAAATGTGTGCACAGTTGTCATTCAAATAGGGCTTCCCCTCATCGTGCTTGCTAATTCCTTTATAAGATATTCCAAATGAGTTGCATAAACTCTTTACCAGAATTCTTCCAACAATCCACTCTGCCTGTCTCACCGGATTTAAGTCAACAGGGAATGACTCAGGTGATAAATAAGGCAATTCCAAAAAAGTCTCTTGGATGTTCCATACCGTATACGCAGAATACTCATCAATCTTTTTGTTCAATAACAAAGGCATGAAGCAATTGTAATAATTTTGAAGTTGAAATGGGCAACATTCGAGTAAAAAAGCTTCATACATTTCTGGGTCACAACGATAGCCTTTACAGCCTTGAAGCACTGGATGACCATCGTTTTTTTTCTGCTGGATCTGATGGTATGGTAGTACTTTGGGATTTACAGTCTCTGGGTGAAGGAGAAGTTATTGCCAAAGTAGAAGGGTCGATTTATTCAATGGCGTTGGATGCAGAATCTGGGTGCCTTTTTATCGGAGATAATAATGCAGGTATTCATAAGATTAATTTAGCTCAAAAAAAAGAAATAGCCTCTATTCCATTGGGGGGTCATCAAATTTTTGATTTGAAATTTTTTGAAAATATGCTTTGGGCTGCCCTTGAGTCTGGAGAAATCGTTCAATTATCCACATATCTTCAGATATTGAAACGGAAAAAATTGACATCCAAACGAATAAGAAGTATTGACTTTTTGAAAGGTGAGTTAGCGGTTGGCTCCAGTGACAAAACAATAAAAATTCTGAAAGCCGGCTCTTTAGAGCATATCATCGACCTTAGGGGGCATAAAAATTCAGTTTTCACAGCAAAATATCACCCGTCTGGAAAGTATTTAATTTCAGGAGGTAGAGATGCTCATTTGAAAGTATGGGATACTTCCGAGGATTACCAGTTGAGGGAGTCCATTGCTGCCCATTTGTACACAGTAAATCATCTTGTTTTCAGTGAAGATGGAGAGCGATTTGCAACCTGTAGTATGGACAAGTCGATCAAGGTGTGGAATGCATATAATTTTAAACTTCTAAAAGTGTTAGATAAACATAGACACGCAGGACATGGAAATAGCATTAATGAGATGCTTTGGATGAAATATCAGGACTTGTTAGTATCTTGTAGCGACGATCGCACAATATCTGTTTGGGAAATAAAATCGGAAGGATGAAGATCACACCGCTGGAAATACGTCAAAAAGAATTCGAGAAAAAAATAAGAGGGTATGATAAAGATGAGGTAACCGCCTTCTTACTCTCACTCTCGAACGAATGGACACGTGTTTTACATGAGAATAAGGAGTTGACGATCAAACTTCAACTTACGGAAAAAGAAGTGGGCAAGTTAAGAGAGGTAGAAAGCTCCCTATTTAAAACACTAAAAACTGCAGAAGATACAGGCGCAAGCCTGATTGATCAGTCAAACAAAGCCGCAACACTGCATATGAAAGAAACTCAGATTAGGGCAGAGGCTCTGATGGGGGATGCAAAATCTAAAGCTAGGGCAATGATGGAAAAAGCGGAAGTCGAAGCTCGACAAATTATCGAAGAACTACAGGAAGCTGTTAAAAACATAGAGCAAAACCATCGTGACATAGAAAACCATAGACAGAATGCTATTGCTGAGCTAAAGAACTTATCTGTTGATCTGATGGAGAAAGTTGAGCGTACAACTAAGGAGCAAAAGGAGTTTAGATTTGACGACTATGTGAAGCGGGTAAAGGAATTAGCTAGGGAGAGTGGGGAAAGAATAAAATCTGAAAACACGGACTTGAAGATGCCCGAAACTCCTAAGATGGGACAGATGAAGGGCGTTGGAAAAGAAGAATCAGAAAAAATCAAACTCCGAGGTAAAGAAATATCGAAAGTTCAGTCTGAAGCGAGAGAAGCTAAAAAGAAACCCACCAAGCCCGCTGTAGAAATCACAAAAAAACAAATTACCCCACAAGAAAAAGCTGAACCGTTAGAAAAAGAAAAATCAGGACCAAGAATAGCTCGAACCGTGTCATTCTTTGATGGACTCGACCAGAAGAAATAAAATTCACGCATTCAAATAACGCTGTCATTCAATACATATGGGTAAAATTTCGCTGGAAGGAATGGAGTTCTATGCTCGTCATGGCTACTACGAAGAGGAACGAATCATTGGTAATAAGTATAGCGTAGACGTTACACTGGATGTGGATTTTTCCGAAGCTACCTTGGATGACAGACTCGAAGGTACGGTAAACTATGAGAGGGTATACGAGATTGTTCGGCAAGTTATGGGTATTGACGCTCAACTGCTTGAACACCTCGCTGGTAAGATGATCAAAGCACTTAAAGACAGATTTTCCCAAATCAACTCCGTAGAAGTGAAAGTCAGCAAATACAACCCCCCCATAAAAGGTCTATGTAGACGGGCTATTGTGACCCTAGAAGGGTAGAGAGTATTTTACCAGAGAATTAACCAATGAAATTCATCTCTTTTTAATAGACCAAAAACGATCGTTTTTCTGCTAGCTCCCCGACCCCGTTTGCCACGCACTCGCCGTGCATCAAAATAACTTTCATCCACCTCAATTTGTCCTACCAGTGGGGAAGACTGGAGTTGAGATCATTCAAACATCCTTTGTCTTAAAAGGTGTAAAATCTTGTTAATGGTACTGATGTTAAGATGAGCCATTTAAGTTGCTGTCAAATCAGCACAAGAGATACTTCGAAATTTCTCTAATTTTTTTTTCGTAATTCGGAAACGATGATAATACCTATTTTTCCTTGTCGTAACTAACCTTCTAAGCAATTAATAATTGCTTAACTAGTTAAGACCCTTTTTCTTTCAAACTTTGTAGTGTTTCGATTTTTTAAACTATCAAGTAATCTATAATGAAAATTCGTTTTTTTCGGTGAAAATTGCTTGTTTTTGGTCGAAAAGTCAATTTTTTCTTTATTTACCGCTAACGATTTGAATAAAAGCTCGTAATAAAAGCTCGTCTTAGTGCAATTTAGGTTTTTTTGTAGGTAGTTTCATATTTATTTAAATCGGGAATTTTTACCTTTTAAGTAACTACTCAGGTGGTCTATAACGTATAACTCATTGATTACGAACTGGTTAGAAAATTCGATTATTTCTTAACAAAATCTTAATATTGTATCTACTTCGCTGATTATCAGTCTGTTACTTAAAAAGTAATTAAGAATACAACTTTATATAAAATTTTTTTTAGTTTGTAACTACCTGATAACAAGTAATTTAGACCACCTGAGTAGTTACCCTTTTAATTCATTCATTAAATCAACATAATTATTTAATATTTCATCAAATCTTGTTGATGCTTTATACCAATCATGTCTAAAATTGAAGATTTCTTTGGTTCTTCAAATTCTACTCCCAGTTTGAAACCCTGATTGGAAACCATAGCACTAATTTCTTCCCATAGTTCATTAGCAGAAAGATTGCATGTTTTTAAGTAGAATACTCCAGTAGGGTTTTTTGACCAGCTATCAAAAATTGGATCACTGTGATCCAAATAAAATCTTTCGAAACCGTTTTCGCCCGGCTTCAATTTGCATGGTACATAGCTGAAATATTTATTATCCATACCCCACTGTTTCCCTTTATAAATTCGGTTCTTAGTAGCTTCATGCGGAATACCTAAATATTCGTTAAGTTGTTCGAGTGTTTCTTCTCTGTAAACTTGCGTATATCCTATACCCGAATTTGCTACCACATCTTCAGATGTGTCATGATTTTCTATTACAAAAATGGTGTCTATGTAGTACCCTTCGAGATTTTTAGAATTTGTGCCAAAAAAAATGATTGAACCTAGGTCTAGGTTGAGACGCCTCCCTTTCTGCTTGCAAACGCACCACTTGAATTGTTCTCCGTAGATGTAAGGATCGGTATTTTTCCCACCTCTGATAACTGTGGAATGAAAACATTCATGAATACCGTTGGGTAAAATTTTAATATCAGTATTATTCAAAGGTTTAAAAAGAGAATTGCCTTCCCATTCACCCCAAAAGTATAAATCCCCCTGTTTTGGTTCTGAATCTTTAATGTCATCTAGGTAGCTACCTAGATGACTAATGAATTTTCGATAATGTTTTTCATCGTTATTCCATTCACGGATGATATCGTTCCCAACTCGTCTATAACCAGTTCCAATTCTAAATTTCTTCTGGCTTCCGTTATGTGGCAATTATACTTTTAAAATGGGCATTTTAAATGAATTTATGGAATTCTAATTTCTGTTCTTTTTTGGTTTGTAAGAAAGGTTTTCTTCCTTGAACTTGAAATAGCACTGTAGATGTAATTTCTGGCGAAATTTCAAATTCACTTTTCAAAAGAGGTCTTTTAGACCCTGCATCATGTTTCTGCCAACGAGTACTTTGGTTAAAAAAGTATTTTTTTTTCAAAACTAGGTGAAGCAGAAAAAAGAATAACATTTGGTTTTAAAATCTTTACTAATTCATGCCAAGCAGTCGAACCTTTTTCTTCAAGATCTTCACGTACACCATCTGAAAGACCAGACCATGTTGGATTGGTAGCAAAAGGGCTTCCAATATCTGTGTGCAGAGCTGTATTGGCTGAACCGCTATAGTGCGAAGCATCAAACTCTTTTAAAACCGAACTAAAACTTGCTTTAAACCACTCGTTATAAGGATTAACATCAAAGTATTCATTCAATGCTAGATAAATGCTTTCTGCTGTCCCGTCATAAGATTTAAAGCGATGGGAAGTGCTGAAATGGTCCTTATCTTTCCCCTTGAATTCTTTGTCGGATGGATTTAACGAAACAGTAATTATTTTTTTGTCAGAAAGGAGGTATTTTTCCAAATTACCGAACCAAAGAATAGGTATTGAACTAGGGACTATGTTAGAATTAAATTCTAATTTTTTGGAATTCTGAATTTCATTTTTAATAAGTTCCAATAATTGTTTTTTGTTGTTCATCATATATTATTAATTAGTCGTTCCTTAAAAACTCATTTTCAATGGAGTTTGTATTCTACTTTGATGGAAAGAGGTTAATTCAACTAGACGCCTCAGCTTTACTGCCCATTTTGTATAGAGCCACAGAGCATTTACTCTTAGTTTTTTCATCAACTTCTTGTAGTTAAACCCACAGGCAGACATGATGAAGTTTATTTTATCTCCTGTTTTCCCTTTTAGGTAATTGCTAGCTACTCGATGATCTTGCTTCAAGTGTCCGATGATTGGCTCTATGGTTGCTCTACGTCTACAGTGCGTTCGTTTTCTCTGTTTTTGATAGGTATTGTCTCTTTTTAATGGTTTGGATGGTCGAATGATGGAGGTGTTCTCAACTGTGTTAGTCCCTTTGTACCCCCTATCTACTGTGGCGGTTTTCGGGTAGTTACCAGTCAGTAGTTGTGTTTGCTTCAATACAGCATCTAGCGTATGTCCATCATAAATATTCTCTTCAAAAGTCATCGCACCTACGATGATACCCGTATTTTGTGTCCATACTACTGATGCCTTACAGCCATATTCATATTTTTTATGTGCCTTCCCTTTTGCGATGCAATACACATCAGGTTCATGTAAACTGTAAATTTTATTCTTACTGCACTTCTCTTGTGTAAGTACTCGTTTGAACAGTGCCAGTGTTACTTCTTTTTGCTGATGAGGTAATTTCCTGTCTAATTCTCTGACTAACCGACCAGCAATGGTTTTGAGTTTTCGCTTCGCTGCATTTGCTTTCTTCCTTCTTTTAGGGTGAGTCCCATTGTAGGTGTCTCTGACAAGGTTTTTGGTTGTCCTAACGTAGCTGCGTCGTAGTTTAATCCCTTCTTTCTTGGCTATAGAAATACAGCTGTCAACAATCTTTTTATGAAGTGTTGCATCTGTGGGATAGGTGATGCTCTTTTCCTGGACAGTAGTATCTACACTTACATGCTTGTCCTTAGCATCCTTGCCGTGTAGCTCAATTGAATGTTTCAATATCTTCTCTACCCCTTCTTCTCCAATCCTCTTGCTGAAATGTACCAAATCTGTTGCCGCACAAGGTTGCCCCCATTGCAAAGAATCAAAGCCTCCAACATATTGAAAATATGGATTCATTTCCCACCGTTGTTCCACCAATACCTCATCTGATAAATTGTAAATAGATTTTAATATCAACAAGGAGACCATCAAACGAATAGAATGAGCCGGACGACCTACATTTGAATAAAGCGAACCAAACGCTTCTTCAAAATACGACCATTCTATCTGTTGGCTCAACAAATAAAGCGCTTGCCTGGAATTGAGTTGTTCAGTTAAGGTAGGTGATAAAAAATCAAGTTGATTTCTATTCGACTTTTTTGACTGCATTTGACAAGGTTTTGATTGATATTATAACTATTCCTTGTCATTTTATATAGCAATAATCATGCTAAAAACCTCCCTGAAAGAAGATAAGCATAATTAATTTTGATTCTTTAGGGTTGACTAAGTACTCGTTTGAATAGTGCCAGTGTTACTTCTTTTTGCTGATGAGGTAATTTCCTGTCTAATTCTCTGACTAACCGACCAGCAATGGTTTTGAGTTTTCGCTTCGCTGCATTTGCTTTCTTCCTTCTTTTAGGGTGAGTCCCATTGTAGGTGTCTCTGACAAGGTTTTTGGTTGTCCTAACGTAGCTGCGTCGTAGTTTAATCCCTTCTTTCTTGGCTATAGAAATACAGCTGTCAACAATCTTTTTATGAAGTGTTGCATCTGTGGGATAGGTGATGCTCTTTTCCTGGACAGTAGTATCTACTACTTACATGCTTGTCCTTAGCATCCTTGCCGTGTAGCTCAATTGAATGTTTCAATAGCTTCTCTACCCCTTCTTCTCCAATCCTCTTGCTGAAATGTACCAAATCTGTTGCCGCACATGGTTGCCCCCATTGCAAAGAATCAAAGCCTCCAACATATTGAAAATATGGATTCATTTCCCACCGTTGTTCCACCAATACCTCATCTGATAAATTGTAAAGAGATTTTAATATCAACAAGGAGACCATCAAACGAATAGAATGAGCTGGACGACCTACATGTGAATAAAGCAAACCAAACGCTTCTTCAAAATATGACCATTCTATCTGGTGGCTCAACAAATAAAGCTCTTGCTTGGAATTGAGTTGTTCAGTTAAGGTAGGTGATAAAAAATTAAGTTGATTTCTATTCGACTTTTTTGACTGCATTTGACAAGGTTTTGATTGATATTATAACTATTCCTTGTCATTTTATACAGCAATAATCGTGCTAAAACCCTCCATGAAAGGAGATAAGCATAATTAATGTTGATTCTTTAGGGTTGACTATTTATTAAATGCCTACTTCAATGGATTCATTTCCCACCGTTGCTCCACCAATACCTCATTTGATAAATTGTAAAGAGATTTTAATATCAACAAGGAGACCATCAAGCGAATAGAATGAGCTGGACGACCTACATTTGAATAAAGCGAACCAAATGCTTCTTCAAAATATGACCATTCTATCTGGTGGCTCAACAAATAAAGTGCTTGCCTGGAATTGAGTTGTTCAGTTAAGGTAGGTGATAAAAAATTAAGTTGATTTCTATTCGACTTTTTTGACTGCATTTGACAAGGTTTTGATTGATATTATAACTATTCCTTGTCATTTTATATAGCAACAATCGTGCTAAAAACCTCCCTGAAAGGAGATAAGCATA
Organism: Ekhidna sp.; assembly: GCA_965261215.1. Lineage (GTDB taxonomy): Bacteria > Bacteroidota > Bacteroidia > Cytophagales > Cyclobacteriaceae > Ekhidna. Next base: position 2,300,151 of record CBDHDT010000193.1, on the reverse strand, counting down.
ATTAATTTTGATTCTTTAGGGTTGACTAACTATTAAAAACAGGGTATCAATTGATCAAAGACCTGAATGCATCAACAATAAAGAACGCTTTGGGGACTGGGAAGTGGATACCATTATAGGCAGACAGCAAAAGGGAGCCATTCTGACCATCGTGGAAAGAACTACAGGAATGCTCATTATCAAAAAGCTACCTAAGGGAAAGCAAGCCAAGGGACTAAGTAAGGAACTTCGCAATAGGCTGATGCCCTATAAAAAAGATATCCTGTCGATCACTTCTGATAATGGAACCGAATTCGCCGACCATCAAAACATAGCTAAAAACCTAGCCACTCAATTCTACTTTTCCCATCCGTATTGCTCTTGGCAAAGAGGACTTAATGAATACACTAACAAACTCATAAGACAGTATATACCCAAAAAAACAGCTTTTGATACACTAAATGACAAACAGCTTACACAAATTCAATACAAAATTAACCGACGACCAAGAGAAAAACTTAACTTTAAAACTCCTAAAGAAATCTTTTATCTAAATACCGCTTACTTGTTGCACTTGATTGTTGAACCTACGGTAATTATTTTTTTGTCAGAAAGGAAGTATTTTTCCAAACTACCGAACCAAAGAATAGGTATTGAACTAGGGACTATGTTAGAATTAAATTCTAATTCTTTGAAATTCTGAATTTCATTTTTAATAAGTTCAAATAATTGTTTTGAAGTAGGCATTTAATAAATACGAATGCACTTGTACGGGCATGGTTGATGGACCACCATTTTAGTTAGCAGGTTATCGAATATTTCCCCTTTCATCTGGCTTCGGTTGAACCGATAGCAATATTGGTCGATATATGCTTGCAGGTTATCGACTGAATGGTGGATACCTCTAAGCCATGCCTTGAACATCATAATTGTTCTGTGCAATTCCGGGAAATTCTTACCTTTCTTCCCACTCTCGATTTGAATTAAGTAAGGATATTTTTCTTTCAAGGGGATGTAGCCCCTCCAGTTATCGGTTTTGATGGTAGCCTCAGGTGATATATGATCTTGGAAGAAGGGCTTCAATTGCTTGGATCCAGCATTGTCAATCTCTCTGGCATACATCCTGCTCACTCCTTTCCCTTTCTTCTCAATAGCCAGTACAACCTGCTTTTTTCGGTTATTTTGTCGTCCTACAACGCCTTCTTCCTGTTGCCCTACAACGGTCTCATCGACTTCTACTTTACCCACTAGCGGGTATTTCCCACTGCTAACCATTGCCTTCATTACCTTTTGTTGAAACAGCCAACAGGTTTTTTGCCGTAGCCCCAGTTTTCTGCTTAGCTCTGTTGATGCAATCCCTTGTTTATTGGTACTCATATAGTATACGATATAAAAAGCTTTTAACATTGGGAATTTTACTTTGTGGAAAAGAGTGCCACTTGTGGGGGTAGCTTGGTACCTACATTTTGTGCATTGCCTGGTATGGAATAATTTCCCTCTGCAATACTTGTTGTTTTGGCACCTTTCACATTTAAATCCATTGGACCATTTCATTTCGGCCAGGAAGTTTTGACAACTATCGTTATCAGGAAATTTCTTCTGAAACTCAAAAAGAGTTAGGCTTTCATACTTTTTCTCCATAATCTGATTTTTATTCTAACTTTAATAATCCTACTAAGTTACTGTAAATCAATCGTTTAATCAAGAAAATGAAACTGTTTTAATAGACTAATCTTTTATGTATTAAATGCCTACTTCAATAATTGTTTTTTGTTGTTCATCATATATTAATACCAATTTGATTATAAAATGGGACATAAATAAATTGAATTATTTTTTTGTTTGGATTAGGCAAAAAAACATAAGCATAGCCATAATTATGGTTATATTTTTTAACGAAATGCGAGCAAAAAAGAAACGATTTATATGTGACATTTTGTGATCAATTTGGTATAAGACCGTTGCAAAAGGTAGCACTGAGTCTGTTGGTTTTTGAATTGTGAGATTTTTGATCTCTCACGTTGATTTTTTGCTCTCCAATAGGTCTGAACAGTCCTATTTCTTGTTGTTCTTCCTCACTTTTTGTTGTCTTTTACTGAATTGGACATAAGTATCCCAAGACTTCAATATAAACGGTAACCTATCGCCTCCATCAGATTCTGGGTATGCATCTTTTCTATCCCGCTATAGTGCGCGACTGCTCCACCAAACCATCTGCGAATACTCCCAAATGTACGTTCTACTTTGTACCTAGTTCGACCTATTATTTTGTTGAATTTCTTCTCCCAATGCTTGAGGGGGAGATTCCTCCTAGCTTTTTTTAACATATGATTCTTCAGGTTGCTTTTTGCCAAGAGGTCGGAATTTTTCCTTGACTGATAGCCTTTAACTACTTTCACTGGGATGTTTTCAGACAGGTCAGCACGTTGTAGCACCTCTTCTAACTTACTGATCTCGTTCACATTAGCAGCAGTGGTTACTACTCCTAGTACCAATCCTTCTTCATCTGTGACATGGTGTTTTTTGTAGCCATAGCTTAGTTTTCCCACTTTTCTACTCCATGCGCCATCGGTATCAACACTGGTGGGAACTTGTTTCTCCACCTCTTTCGATGCTCGCTCCTTGGCTACTTCATGGGTTGGTTTTTTGTCTCCCTCTCTGTCTTCTGCGACTCAATAAGTAGGCTTCCCTTTAGGCTTCAGCGGAGTGTCTATGATACTCGCATCAACTAAAACTCCTTGCTTTATGATGATAGCATGTTCTTCCAACTGTGCATTGATGAGTTTAAACATCACCTCATATGCTCCATTTTTGGTCATTAGTGACCCAAATCTACTAATCGTACTATGGTCAAGAGTCTTAACTATTTCTACTTTACCACATTAAAATATTGTGATAAAAAATGTTCTAACCGACTGATATTCAGTATATATAGAGTATAATAACGAGGTTCATTACATAACAAACCAAGAGCAAATTAGGAAAAAACACTCAAATCTTCAACTGAGAAGTTTGAGCGTTTTCTATTGGGATATCAGGGATATTTGAATTCCAAAACCAGCAACAATTTTCCGATTGCTTTATGTTTTGCCAAAGGACTTGTTCAAGCCAACCGACAGGATCTTGATGAGATTAGCCAAACGGTGCCTAGGGCTGATTATCACCAACTCCAACATTTTGTTACCAACAGCCACTGGTGGGGGGAAATGCTAATCAATGAAATGGTCCTGTCCACCCAGCGGTCACTAAAAGGAAAGGAGAGATTGTTGATAATCGATGAAGTAGGTCAGCCCAAAAAAGGGAACAATAGTGTAGCGGTAGCCCGCCAATCTATTGACGAACAAGGGGGAAAACACCTACTGGAAGTACCCTGCAACAGAAAGATTTACCTGAAAAAAACCTACGTTAACAATCCCAAAAAAAGGGGAGACAAGGCAGAAACCCCATCCATAAAAAGGCTGACCAGCCATCAATCTCTCTGAAAGATTACTGCGATTCACTAACCTCAAAAAACTTTAAAAAGAATCGTGTAAGGGAGACTATGAAAGGCAATCTCATTGCTCACTTGCATACCCGTACCGTGTGGGTATGGGACAAGGAAAATGACCAAATGGTAACAGTACGTCTGCTTATCGGAAAGGATAAAAAACAAGACCTCCTTTGCTTTTCCAATGCTTTTGAAGACACTGAAAAACAGCTACCTAAGGTACAAGCTTAGTGCTATTTTATTGAACGTTCCTTTCAGGAGACCAAAAATGTAGTAGGCATGAAATATTATCAAGAGAGGAAATATCAAGCACGGGTTCACTATATGGTCATGATCCTGCTTTTGCTAGTTCTTTTGATCAACTACAGACTGGAACTCGAGAAACTTGTCCACCAATTCTTTACATATAGGGACATGAAACTTTGTTTTCAGTTCTATTTGCCACATAAAATGGATACAAATCAGGGATTCCTTGATCGGTTATTCGATAACTTGGAAATAAAAAAACTCGATTATGAATCGTATGAACACTCTTGTGCCTAATGGGTTAAAGTAGAACTAGTTAAGACCCTTATAATCAAATCGGTATTATGTGGGATTTGAGATGATTTTTTTCCTTTCTATAAGAAATGCTACAAGTACTGTCGCATATTCGATGACAACTACATAGGAGGGAAGCTGAAACCTTGTTTCAGAATAGCCTAAGTAGGTCAAAAAAATCATGAATGACCAGACAACAGGAAAATAATATCCTGACAGTATACCTAATATAATTAAGGGTAAGATGTACCACGGGTGAACGGTGGTGGAAAAAAGCAGGTAAGAGGTTAGAATGAAAAGCATTGTTTTTGGAAGTGTCCATTTTTTCGATGCCCCCAATAGAGAAACAAAGAGAATAGCGAGGAGGGATAAGATAGACAGTGCAGGACCTATTTTGGCAATCTGATTGAACCCAGTTATCCAAAATCCGATTTCTCTAATCAGGAAATAGACACTCGCGTTAAATTCAAATTTTCGGAAATACAGATTGACGCTGTTTTGCATACCATTAATAAAATGCTCGTTTAAAAGGGGTAAAAACGTCGCTGCAGAAACGATCCCTGCCAGTACTGAAATGGTCCACTTTTTCTCTTTGAGACCTGCGATGAACAAGTAAGGCAAATAAATATAGGGGAGGAGTTTAGTCCCAATGGCCAGTCCAAAAGAAATTGCAGAAAGTAATTTCTTTGATTTTTCAAACCAATACATCCCTCCTAATAGAAAACCAATCACAATTCCTTCGAAATGAAGATTACCAACAAACTCCAAGATGACAAGGGGATTGAGGAAGTATAAAAAGGCGAGGTACCGAGGCATCTTATACCTGTCTAATAATTTACTCAGAAACCAAAATGCTCCTAAATCTGCAAGAAGAAGCATAACTCGGATCACATTAGTAGCCAGCAACCAGTTGCTATTGCCAACAACTGAGGATATCCAAAATATTAATTGATTAACTGGAGGATATATTGTGAAATGCTCCTTGGAATTAAGGTGATTGAAAAGTTCTTTATTTATTCCATTGAGTTCTTTATCCAAGTAAAACCCAGGTAGATGCTCGAAAGGATGAATCTCATTTTTTAATAGCGTCCCATCCCAAATAAATCGGTACACATCATCGGAAAGAGAGGGCATTGAAATGAATAGGATAAGTCGGAGGGAAACGCCAAGTATCAAAAGGAAGTGGAAAGATTTTCTTTCTTGGCAAACGAATGCGTATGCTAGGAAAGAAAGACTAAAAGCAAGAAATAAAATGAGTGACTGGTAACGTTCAATGAATGTCCCTACCGATAAGATAGCAAAAGAGAATACGATGACAGACCCATAAAAGCATATGGGGTATTTCTCACGCATGCTTTACTGGCTTCACAGAAAGAAGGAATACATAGGTGAAACCTATAGCCATCATCAGGTGAAAAAGCATCAGTCCATAATCTTCTAGTTGAAAGCCTGAGACAATCCCGTATACGAAATATATGGCGAATAAGCCTTCCATGAATGTCTCTGTGGCAGGTACCTTTTTTAGATACTTGCTATTGTCTTTCCAGGAATCGACCTTCGAGGTCACATTAAATTTTGGAGTTCTTACAAAAGGAGTTTTTATCCCCAAATATCCTTCGGTAACAGCGATGGAGTTATGAAGTGCCATTCCCATGGAGAAAGCTAGAAACAAGGGAAAGTTCAAAACAAAATATATAAGTGTATACTCTGGGTGAGTAGCTTTTGTAGCTACCCAGTAAAAAAATCCCATAGCAAGGAAGCCCACAAGGAAAATACTTCCGAAATCAAAAATAAGAGCCAGTTCGGGATTGTATTCTTTGATGTAGAGCATGGGTATGGATAGCACTGCTGCTACCAGTAACAATAGAAAAACGGAACTATTGAGTAGGTGAAACGTTGCTCGCAATTTATGAATTAAAGGAATATCCGAGGCGAATACTTTGCCCAGTACTTTTCTGGCTGTTTCAGCCGCTCCTTTATTCCACCGATACTGTTGTGATTTTACTGCTGGAATGACTATTGGCAATTCAGCAGGAGATTCGATTTCTTCCCTATAGACAAATTTCCAACCCTTTAGCTGTGCTCTATAGCTAAGGTCTAGGTCTTCTGTAAGCGTATCATACTGCCACCCACCAGCATCTACGATACAGCTTTTTCGCCAAATCCCCGCTGTGCCATTGAAGTTGATAAAACTTCCAGCCTGCTCCCTTCCTTTTTGTTCCACAGTAAAGTGTGCATCTAACCAAAATGCCTGAATTTTTGTTAGCGTACCATAGTTAATGTTTAAATGTGCCCACTTGGTTTGCACCATCCCAATCGTGCCACTGGAGAATCTGGGTAACGTTTTGATCAAAAAATCTGATTTCGGAACAAAATCTGCATCGAAGATGGCGATAAACTCTCCCCTAGCTCTCTCCATACCATATTGGAGAGCACCCGCCTTAAATCCCTTTCTCTCTGGTCTTCGCACGTGTTCGATGTGTATCCCTTGCTTTTTGTATCTCTCCACTTTGGCACCAGCCATCTCAACTGTTTCATCAGTAGAATCATCCAAAACCTGAATTTCTAGCTTATCCATAGGATAATCGATTTTTGATACCGAGTCAATTAATCTTTCCACTACATATTTTTCATTAAAGACAGGAAGCTGAATTGTTACAAATGGAAAATCAACGAGTTCTTCGACTTTTTCGATTCCTTCCCTGTCCTTTCTTTTGGCCTTTAAATAGTGCCATGCCAGATTGAATTGACCTAGGCTAAATAGACAAATTATTAGCAAGGTCAGACCATATAATGTAATTATTAACCACTCCACTTTATAGGTGTTTAAAAATTGTATAAATGATTTTGTAACCTGCGCCGATGGTTCCTTTTATGGTCCCACTCACTTTGGAAACACCGATTCTTTGGCGGTAATTAACAGGAACATCCAGCGTGCGGAAATTTAATTTAGCTACTTTCAATTGCATCTCTACTGTCCAGCCATACGTACGATCCTGCATACTAATCGCTAGCAGACTGTTATATCGGATAGCTCTGAAAGGTCCAAGGTCCGTGTATTTGACTCCATAAAATAATTTGATAAGCGTGGTAGCCAGCCAGTTACCAAAAATCTGTTGAGGTGTCATAGAACCCTTCTCTTTTATTCCTAATGCTCTTGACCCAATTACCATATCTGTCTCTCCATCTATGATTGGCTGCACCAAGTCTTTCAATTGGTCTGGGTAATCTGAATGATCTCCGTCTAAAAAAACAATAATATCAGGTTTCGTTCGGGAATTGGCAATGTGCTTCATACCGCTTAAGCATGCATTTCCATATCCCCTGATCGGTTCTTTAAGTGCTGTAGCACCTTTCGATTCCGCTTGGCTAAATGTATCATCAGTTGACCCATTGTCCACTACAATGATCTCGGAAACCCAGTCTTTTGGTATTTCATCAATAACAAGACCGACAGCATTTTGCTCATTAAAAGCGGGGATGATGATCCTGATATCAGGTTTTTCCAAGAGATGTATCTTTATCGGAATACAAAGGTAAGTTTTTGTCCTTATTAATTATTATCTGGACACTTCATGTATTTTGCTTTATTGAAGTAGGCATTTAATAAATAAAAGATTAGTCTATTAAAACAGTTTCATTTTCTTGATTAAACAATTGATTTACAGTAACTTAGCAGGATTATTAAAGTTAGAATAAAAATCAGATTATGGAGAAAAAGTATGAAAGCCTAACTCTTTTTGAGTATCAGAAGCAATTTCCTGATAACGACAGTTGTCAAAACTTCCTGGCCGAAATGAAATGGCCAGATGGATTTAAATGTGAAAAGTGTCAAAACAACAAGTATTGCAGAGGGAAATTATTCCATACCCGTCCATGCACAAAATGTAGGTACCAAGCTACCCCCACAAGTGGCACTCTTTTCCACAAAGTAAAATTCCCAATGTTAAAAGCTTTTTATATCGTATACTATATGAGTACAAATAAACAAGGGATTGCATCAACAGAGCTAAGCAGAAAACTGGGGCTACGGCAAAAAACCTGTTGGCTGTTTCAACAAAAGGTAATGAAGGCCATGGTTAGCAGTGGGAAATACCCGCTAGTGGGTAAAGTAGAAGTCGATGAGACCGTTGTAGGGCAACAGGAAGAAGGCGTTGTAGGACGACAAAATAACCGAAAAAAGCAGGTTGTACTGGCTATTGAGAAGAAAGGGAAAGGAGTGAGCAGGATGTATGCCAGAGAGATTGACAATGCTGGATCCAAGCAATTGAAGCCCTTCTTCCAAGATCATATATCACCTGAGGCTACCATCAAAACCGATAACTGGAGGGGCTACATCCCCTTGAAAGAAAAATATCCTTACTTAATTCAAATCGAGAGTGGGAAGAAAGGTAAGAATTTCCCAGAATTGCACAGAACAATTATGATGTTCCAGGCATGGCTTAGAGGTATCCACCATTCAGTCGATAACCTTCAAGCATATATCGACCAATATTGCTATCGGTTCAACCGAAGCCAGATGAAAGGGGAAATATTCGATAACCTGCTAACTAAAATGGTGGTCCATCAACCATGCCCGTACAAGTGCATTCGTATTTATTAAATGCCTACTTCAATTGCTTTAAATATGGCTATAACCCGTTGTGCTAATTAAGTAATTGCGACTTTTAAGTTATTGATGGGTCTATTGAAATCAAATTTATTGATGAATTGAATCATTGTTAGTGCAGTGATTTTGACCAATATCCTAGTCTTAAAGCCTTGAAAAGTTTTGGCATAATTTCTTCTAATCATAAATTGATCACAAAGTTGAGAGGAAAGTGTCTCTACTCTTTTTCTTGTTTTTCTAAACACCCGGGGTTGCTTTTTATAATTTTTATAATTTTTCCTCATGGGTGTTTCCAAGCGGATATTGGCAACATGAAGCAGGTCTGATTGCAATGACGAGGACAAGTATCCTTTATCTCCAATCAACACACAATCAGAGAGTTGTGCACTTATTTCCCGTAAGAAAGTGGTATCATGAACGCTTGCCTTTGTCAGTTCGATAGAGTGAAATATTCCATTAGCCGAACAGCTACCTTGTAATTTATATCCGTAGAAATAAGTCTTTTGTGAAGCGCAGTATCCTTTATCGGAAGCATTTTCAAATGTCTGTCGACAACTTTTGGATCGCTTTTCCCTAGAGAGTTTGCATACTTCCAATAGCACCATACAACTCTGCACGCCATCAGACACCTTGATAGGAGGCTATCAGACACCCTGATAGGGGGCTATCAGACACCTTGATAGGATGCTATCAGACACCCTGATAGGGGGCTATCAGAAGGGTCTGCTAAAGATAGCAGGGGAATTATAAAAGATAGAGTAAGTACAGGCCACAGACCTTCGATGGTAGAAAAAAGGTCAAGATTTGGAGATCTTGACCTAGCTCTGTTTGCATTAGGCGAAAAGTATGAGCATAGCCAATAGCTACGGCTCTAACGGTGCTACTTTTTAACCACTTTCCTAGTGGTACTGCCTAGTTTTGTTTGTATTTTCAGCAGGTAAATACCTTCAATTAAAGACGGAAGAGCCACATTGTTGTCTCCCTTGGTTAGCGTGCCGCTAGTAAGTGTTTTACCTGATGTTTCCAGCAAGCGGTACGCTCCACCGCCATCAACGGTAATTTTCACTCTATCTTTTATTGGATTAGGAAAGACGGAAACGTTTATTTTCTCCACCTCATTAGTTCCTGTGATAACAGGGAGCACAGTTACCGTAAACGCTTGTTCAGCAGTTTGACCCGCCATATCAGTGGCAGTGACGGTGATGGTTGTAGTCCCTCCTACGGCTAAGGGCGTAATGGTAACTTCACTATCATTAGCAACCCCAACGGTGGCGATGTCAGTATCCCCGGAGATTGCGGTAAACGTTAAAACATCGCCTGCGTCGCTAAACTTATCTGCTACATCCACAACACGAGGACTACTCATTGCCACGAAATCAGTAATATCTGCAATCGTACCTACGGTTGTTGGAATGTAATCAACCGTGGTTCCTGCGGGAAGTCTTATTGCGCTTCGTGGCACATCGGCAAACAGGCGTCCAGGGAGCGAAGCAGGCAAAGGGTTGCTATCCAAATCCAGCGTTGTCAATGCAGAAAGCCCGTCAAAGATGCCTGCGGGTAGCGTGGTGAGTTGGTTGTTACTCAAATAGAGCTCTGTCAATGCAGAAAGACCGTCAAAGATGCCTGCGTCTAGCGTGGTGAGTTGGTTTTCCCACAAACCCAGCCCTGTCAATGCAGAAAGACCGTCAAAGATGTCTGCGGGTAGCGTGGTGAATTGGTTGCCACCCAAATTCAGCGTTGTCAATGCAGAAAGACCGTCAAAGATGCCTGCGGGTAGCGTAGTGAGTTGGTTGTGTTCCAAACCTAGACTTGTCAATGCAGAAAGACCGTCAAAGATGTCTGCGGGTAGCGTGGTGAGTTGGTTGCTACTCAAATCCAGCGTTGTCAATGCAGAAAGACCGTCAAAGATGTCTGCGGGTAGCGTGGTGAATTGGTTGCCACCCAAATTCAGCGTTGTCAATGCAGAAAGACCGTCAAAGATGTCTGCGTCTAGCGTGGTGAGTTGGTTGCTACTCAAATCCAGCGTTGTCAATGCAGAAAGACCGTCAAAGATGTCTGCGTCTAGCGTGGTGAGTTGGTTGTTCAACAAATACAGATATTCCAATGCAGAAAGACCGTCAAAGATGTCTGCGTCTAGCGTGGTGAGTTGGTTGTTATTCAAAGACAGCGTTGTCAATGCAGAAAGACCGTCAAAGATGTCTGCGTCTAGCGTGGTGAGTTGGTTGCTACTCAAACGCAGAGTTATCAATGCAGAAAGACCGTCAAAGATGTCTGCGTCTAGCGTGGTGAGGTCGTTGTTACTCAAACCCAGCGTTGTCAATACAGAAAGACCGTCAAAGATGTCTGCGTCTAGCGTGGTGAGTTGGTTGTTCCACAACTCCAGCGTTGTCAATGCAGAAAGACCGTCAAAGATGTCTGCGTCTAGCGTGGTGAGTTGGTTGCTATTCAAATACAGATATTCCAATGCAGAAAGCCCGTCAAAGATGCCTGCGGGTAGCGTAGTGAGTTGGTTGCTCCACAAAGACAGCGTTGTCAATGCAGAAAGACCGTCAAAGATGTCTGCGTCTAGCGTGGTGAGTTGGTTGCCCCCCAAATTCAGCATTGTCAATGCAGAAAGACCGTCAAAGATGTCTGCGTCTAGCGTGGTGAGTTGGTTGCTCCCCAAAGACAGATCTGTCAATGCAGAAAGACCGTCAAAGTCACCATTTTGCAGGCTGGAAATAGATTTCGCATTCAAATTTAAAGACGTAATACTGGCTAAATGTGCATCAGTTACGTTGGTACAATCGGTTACGCCCGGTATCTGGTCAAGGATAGCCTCTTGCACTTGCTGAGTACGTGAACAGAAATTGGCACTAGCCTGTTGAGCACTCACTGGCATAGAAAAAGCCAAGCTCAAAACAAGGAGCAGTAGGGTGGTTTGGCAGTTACCAATCCGCGCTAAACCCTGCCATAATGTAGGAGGAGGGGAGGTAGAGTTATGCGACTTTTTGTCGGTAACAAATATTGATTTGGGAAGTAGAATCATAATTTTCATTTGATCTTTTTTTAGTTAAACAATAGCGTCAAAGGTATGAAACGATTACCAACTAAGCACTGCTGCCCTGTAAATACCTACTTCAATTCTGAAAACGTAGGTTCAACCATCAAGTGCAAAAACTAAGCGGTATTTAGATAAAAGATTTCTTTAGGAGTTTTAAAGTTAAGTTTTTCTCTTGGTCGTCGGTTAATTTTGTGTTGAATTTGTGTAATCTGTTTGTCATTTAGTGTATCAAAAGCTGTTTTTTTGGGTATATACTGTCTTATGAGTTTGTTGGTGTATTCATTGAGTCCTCTTTGCCAAGAGCAATACCGATGGGCAAAGTAGAATTTAGTAGCTAGGTTTTTAGCTATGTTTTGATGGTCGGCAAATGCTGTTCCATTATCAGAAGTGATCGAAAGGATATGTTTTTTATAGGGCATCTGCCTATTGATAAGTTCCTTACTTAGTTCTTTGGCTTGCTTTCCCTTAGGTAGCTTTTTGATAATGAGCATTCCTGTAGTTCTTTCCACGATGGTCAGAATGGCTTCCTTTTGCTGTCTGCCTATAATGGTATCCACTTCCCAGTTCCCAAAGCGTTCTTTATTGTTGATGCATTCAGGTCTTTGATCGATTGATACCCTGTTTTTACTAGTTACAGGCTTACCTACAGGTCTTTTCCTATGTTTGAGTTGATGGCGTAAATGTTTGTAATAATGACCTCCAGCAGCTTTATCGTCCCTGATATATTGATAGATACGTTCATGTGAAACCATGGGAATCTGCTTGATTTTACAATACCCTACAAGCTGCTTAGGTGACCACTGTTCTTGCAGAAGGTATTCTTTGATGAGCTTTCTTTTGTGGGTGTCAAAAGAGCGAGACTTGCAATAACGTTGCTTACGCTTTGTGGAAGACAAATGTGCTTTAGATCCATGATAGATCCTAGGGGATCTGTTGCGCTTGCATTCTCTGTAAATGTCGGAAACCGACACATCAAGGGCTTCTGCAATGAAACTTTTACTTTTACCCGATTTTAAGTAGGCTTCAATTTGATGTCTTTGATGGGCTTTGAGTTGATAATATGTTTGGCTCATATGGCAAAGTGTTTAGACCTTTAAATATGGGGAAATAGCTCCACATATTTATCCTAATCTTTGCACTTACTAATTGAACTTACAATGAGCTTGGGCTCATCAACTTGGGAAATATCTTTCATTGACGGCACCAAAGTACAAGCCAACGCATCCAAACATAAAGCGATGAGCTACAAAAGGATGTAGCAATTGGAGGAAACATTAGCGTGCGAGATTGAACAATTAATGGCTCTTGGTCAGGAGCAAGATGCAAAGGATGATAACTCTGCCATTGATATACCTGATGAAATAAAAAGGAGAAAAGACCGCTTGGTCAAAATCAATACAGCCAAAAAAGTTATTGAACAACGTCGCAAAGAAGCCTACCAAGAAGAACAAGCGGAATTTGATAAAAAGCAAGAAGCACGTAAGAACTATGAAAGGGAAACGGGTAAAAAGTCACCAGGCACAGCACCAAAAGAACCCTCCGCAGTACCAAAAGATAAAGATCAATACAATTTCACTGATCCTGCATCTCGGATAATGAAGACAAGCAAAGGGTTTGATCAATGTTACCATGCACAAATAGCGGTCAATGACGATATGTTGATTGTCAGCAATTATGCCAATGCCCACCACAACGATACGCAAGAATTCTTACCTACTCTTGCATCTGTGCCCGCCGAATTAACACCTAAAATCACCTCTTCAGTTGCCGATACAGGCTATTATTCTCAGCACAACATCGATAATTGTCCCAAGAGTATCACACCAATAATTTCAAAATCAAAGGAAAAACACAACAGTTATATTGAACAACTTTTACACTCAACAAGAGATAAGAAAAAAGAGATTTATCGAAAGAGGCAACATACAGTGGCACCTGTTTTTGGGATAATAAAAGAGGTGTTGGGCTTTAGGAGGGTTTCATTAAGAGGAAAAGAAAATATAGACAATGAATGGGGATTGGTGTGTCTATCCTACAATTTGAAAAGGATGTTTAACCTGAAAATCGCCTAAAAAGAAGTCATTTTAGCCCAAAAAAGTACCAAAACAGAAAAAAGTTCAGTATGGAAAACGTTTTCCAAAAATGGATGATCAAAAACTAATTTTACGTTCTGAATATTTGACTTTTTTACGCTCCTAGTTATTGAAAGTCCGACAGACTCCTAGATCAAGCTACATCCGAACAATTCGTTTTAACACAGTTGTCTATCGGCTGTAAAATTCTATATGAACAGGAATATCTATGCCAAGTCCCAGCAATTGCGAAGCACTGCCGTGGTTGATCCCGATTTGTAAATACCCAATCGAATTAAAAAAAACATAACAATTCCCAGAAGCCACCTCTGTAAAATGCGTATGTGTCTGATCGAAACTTTCTTGACCAAAGCGAATAACGTACCTCGCTCCCGCTCCATTGACCTCAAGAATTTTGTCAAATTCAGATTTTGCAATGTTAGTGATCAAATTTCCGTAACGATCCACATTGACTACATTTCCCACAATCTCTCGTTTTGTCACTTTTAATTGCCTTGCAATAAGTGTTACCATCTGATCTAGGGAGCTACCTAATTTAGCAAGCGACTTCCCATTTGCTAATTCCAAAACGGTATTCGTCAAAACATCTCTCGCAGGAAAAGTGCTACCCATCAAATCAATTTCCGCTATCATGGCAGGTTTTTTTTCAGAAACCATACTAAACAACCCATTATTGAACCCTACAAAAAAATGTTCTTCCAGCTCGATGGCTATCCCTTTTGGGTGGTCCCGTATTGCGTCTACGGAAACTAGGTGGATGGTCCCTTTGGGAAAATCTCTGAATACGGATTTCAACACCGTAGCTCCATGAGATATATCGTACGGTTTGATGGTATGTGTTATATCAATAATTTGCTGACTTGGATTTTTAGAGATGAGCTTCCCTTTTACGGCTGCCACATAGTGATCATCCATTCCAAAATCAGACATAAAAGTGATGACAGTCACTTGAGGAAATAAAATATAAATTTGACGTGCAAAACTATATATTTTAATCATGTAGCTTTAATCTTAAGTCTCTATTGCTGGAAAAAATAATTACACTTGAAAATATATCCTTGGTTGATTTTTTAGGAATAGAAAATCAAAATATTAAAGCACTGTCTGTTGCATTTCCAGAAAACAAGATCGTGAGTAGGGGAAATGAGATTAGGATAAAAGGCACAGCACCCCAAATTCTCAAAATAAATGAAATACTGAATTCACTTCTTACACACTATCACGAATACGGAAAAGTAACCGATGAAAATGTGAAAAATTTCGTTGCCAATGAAGAAAATGCAGTAGATGATATCAGGAAACTCCAAGTACTCGTACATGGAACAAGAGGGGTACGAATTTCTCCCAAGACGGTCAATCAAAAAAAATTAGTAGATGCCGTTGAAAAAAACGATCTGATTTTTGCCATTGGACCAGCAGGGACTGGGAAGACGTACGTTTCAGTTGCGCTAGCGGTAAAAGCATTGAAAAATAAGGAGATAAAAAAAATCATCATCACAAGACCAGCAGTAGAAGCAGGAGAAAATCTAGGATTTCTTCCTGGTGATTTAAAAGAAAAAATCGATCCCTATCTACGTCCAATTTACGACGCATTAGGTGATATGATACCGAGTGAAAAACTGAAATATTATCAGGAAAACGGGATGATTGAAATAGCGTCCCTTGCTTACATGAGAGGTCGTACACTGAATCATGCATATGTACTCCTCGATGAGGCTCAGAATACCACGTCTATGCAAATCAAAATGTTTTTAACACGAATGGGTCCCGACTCTAAAGCGATCATTACTGGAGACATATCTCAAATCGACCTGCCCAAGAAGCGAACGTCAGGGGTGGTAGAGGCACTCGAAGTGCTAAAAGATGTGAAAGGGATTGGATTTGTGGAACTTGATGACAGGGACGTAGTCCGTCATAAATTAGTAAAATCAATTATCAAAGCATACAAAAAATATGGACTACAGGGTGATAAAAGCCGATAGCAAAACATTAAAGAAAAAAGCCTTTGACATTCGGGAGGAAGTTTTCGTAGTTGAACAGCAAGTACCCATTCCAGAAGAATTTGATGAATTTGAAAAAAAATCTCGTCATTTTGTAGCTTTAGATAAAAATGACCAACCCATTGGTGCGGCTCGCTGGCGATGGACAGCAAAAGGGATTAAACTGGAGCGATTCGTCGTAAAAAGAAACCTTAGAGGTGGAGGACTGGGAAGTGCTTTGCTTAAAGCTACTTTAGATGATATAGCAACACATACCAAAACAGGTACGTATTTATACATACACTCACAGTTAGAGGCCGTTTCACTTTATGAAAAGCATGGCTTCCAAAAAAAAGGAGAGCAATTTGAGGAGTGTGGTATCATCCACTACTTAATGTGGCGGGTAACGTAGCTAGCAAGTCAGGTTTTTTGATCCGCTACTTTCAATTTTCTTTGCATAGAAGCGTCCTTGCTCCTC
This sequence comes from Ekhidna sp., assembly GCA_965261215.1. Lineage (GTDB taxonomy): Bacteria > Bacteroidota > Bacteroidia > Cytophagales > Cyclobacteriaceae > Ekhidna. The sequence goes on along the minus strand of CBDHDT010000193.1, from coordinate 2,283,943 downwards.
TTATCTGTGGTCAGTACTTATCAAAATCATCAAGTCCGGAAATACCCGGCAGCGGGGTTGACTTTTATCCCTTTTATACAGAACTTTATCCTCGGTTGATGAACAAGTGGGTTACCGCACGAATCGTGCTTCAGAAAGCTAACACATGCAGATAATGTACTTCTGGAATCGTTATCCATTTGTTCGGCTGTCTACGGCCCTTATTCTGGGGATTATATCTTCTGACTATGCTCCATATCTATGGAATTATTATCCTGCAATCTTGGCAGGATTGTTATCTCTCTACCTATTAAGTTTAGTTCTCTCTTACAGGGTTGGACATTTTCATCTGAGACACATAAATGGTCTGCTCGCCTTGACAATGCTCTTTCTAATTGGTGGCGGGAGAGGGTACCAGAAATATTCAAATCACTCGGACGATCACTACTCAAACATTGCAAAAACGAACGGGTTTTCAGGGGTGATCGTAAGTGATGCTAATGAAAGGTCTAAGTATATAAAATTTGACCTTGAATTGAAAGAAGCACTGGTTGATGGTTCTTTAGAGCGGGTCGCTGGTAAAATTCACCTCTATCTTAAGAAAGACTCTTCAAGTAACTTGAGTTTAACCTATGGAGACAGCGTCTTGGTAAGTGGAAGTTTTTATGAAGTCCCTGGTCCTGACAATCCATTTGAATTTGACTACAAAAAATATTTAGCCCAAAAAAATATATACAGTCATGCGTTTATAAAAAGTAACCATATAAAAATTTTAGGTAGTAGTCCACCCAATCCTGTTTTAGGATTCGCCTATAAGCTACGATCAAGGGCAGCCTCTATTATTGACAAAAACATAGTTTCTCCAAGAGAAAATGGCATTGCAAAAGCTCTTTTAATAGGAATCAAAGACCACCTAGACAATGACATCAGGAGATCATACGCATCGGCTGGAGCTATGCACGTACTGGCAGTTTCAGGATTACATGTCGGTATTGTGTATATGTTCCTTCAGTTCCTTTTTGGACACCTCAAATCAACCGCTGCGGGGAGAAAGATTTTTGGCATCTCCTCCATCATTATCATTTGGTTATACGCTACCATCGCAGGATTATCTCCTTCCGTATTAAGAGCGGCTACCATGTTTTCAATAGTGACTGTAAGTCAAATGCGGTCTATAGAGGGAAACATTTACAACACACTAGGGTTTTCAGCTTTCATTTTACTGCTATTTGATCCATACCTTATCTATTCGGTAGGCTTTCAGCTTTCCTTCGTTGCAGTTTTTGGTATCGTTTACCTTCAGCCAAGGATTTACCGAATGTGTTCATTCGACAACTGGATTTTAGATAAAATCTGGGCTATTACCTGCGTTTCAATGGCAGCTCAGTTGGCTACTTTCCCGCTTTCAGCCTATTATTTTCATCAATTCCCTACGTATTTCCTGATATCTAATCTTGTAGTCATCCCCGCTACAGTGATCATATTAGTTGCCGGGTTAGTTATGTTGCTAGTTAGTCCATGGGCGGAGTTGCTGGGACAGCACATCGGTTTTTTACTTGCAAAAGTCATCTGGCTAATAAATGAATCTATTGCATCGGTAGAACGCCTCCCTGCCAGCGCAATTCAATGGATTTATATAGATCAACAGGCATTAATTCTCATTTATGGGGTCATTCTTACCTTGATCTGGGCACTTCATCATCGATCTTTCAAGACGCTGACAATAAGTGCTTTATTTCTCATGACACTAGCTGGTTGGATATTCAAATCAACTTTGAATCAATCTGTGCGACATCAGTTAATTTTTTATGAAGGGAAAGGGAAAACGTTGATCGATCATATTAAAGGTCATCACGCTATGCTATATATGGATACCCTTCTGGATAAAGAATTGGAACTTTTATCATCACAAATAAACCCAAACAGGCGGGCATCTCGTTTGAATCCTATTTCCAATGCCTTTCAAACATTCAATGAATCGGATCATTTTCAAACATTTGATGCTTTTACTCACGGAATCATCGGATCAAAGAGCATCACCATCATTGACTCAACCACTTTTCATCTGCAATTCAAGGAGATGATAACAACTGATATTTTAATGATCGAAAATGAATCAGTCAAGAGCATAGCATGGCTCATCAAGCATTTTAGCTTCAAAGAGTTGGTTATTGGAAATAAAAATTCCCATTTCTACTCAAAAAGAATCAGAAAACAAGCAGAAACCCTAGGTATTAAAATTCATTCTCTGAAAGAGGATGGAGCTTTAATACTGGAAATATGAAAGAGACGCAGGAAGCTATACCATTCATCTCCTCAACTTTTGATGTTTAGGAACCTACTTTTTCATTTCGCAAAAAAACACGCTCTTAAACAAACCGTAGCTTTTTATCGGACAACAGTGATTAATTGGAAATAATTGCATACCTTTGCACCATTATTTAACCTTAAAAGACCAATGAAAACCACTACCCAACCACCCAAAACAACACTTATGACTGACAAAAGGTCATATAATAATCCTACCCCCCCCCCCCCCCCCCCCCCCCCCGACATTATGGCAGGGATTAGCAAATCTTTGTAATTACAAAAACACTCTCCCTCTCCTTATTTTAAGTCTGGCTTTTTCTCTGCCAGCAAATGCTCAAGATGCTGACCCAACAGACCTTTGTTCACGCACCGAAGTAGTTAAGACTGCTATCGTCGATCAGGTGAGTGGCAAAACCAATTGTGCAGACATTACTACAGTAGAGTTGGCAGGAGTTACCGTATTATTTTTTTTTGGGAGTAGTACGCATAGTTCTCTCAGAAATACTAACCTAAAGAGTGGCGATTTCGCTGGCTTAACAGGACTAACGTCACTCAATTTAGATTTCAACGAGATTACCACCCTACCCGCTAATATTTTCTCTGGGCTATCAGCTTTAGAAACACTCAGGTTAGATGACAATCAATTATCCACCTTGCCATCTGGTATTTTCGCTGGCTTAACCAGTTTAACAACCCTCAATTTATCGGGCAACCCACTGACATCGCTACCCACTGGTATTTTTGACGACCTGCCATCAACGGTAACTAAAACCCTGCCCGATGGAGTTACTATTAACGCCGCCGTCCCAACAACCGTAGGCACGATTTCCGATATTACTGACCTCGTGGCAAATGGTAGTCCTCGCACTGTAGATGTGGCGGATAAATTTAGCGACACAAACGATACGTTGACGTTTACTGCATCGTCCGATGATACCAACATCGCTACCGCTACTATCACCTTGATAGGTAGCGGTGTTACCGTTACACCCCTAGCGGTGGACCGGACCGACCGCGTAGTATCAGCCACCATCACCGTAACTGCTACCGATAGCGCGGGTCAAACGGCGACCCAGACGTTCACAGTCTCCGTTATCAACCCAGCCCCAAGGTCCCAAGGCACGATTGCTAATATTACTGACCTCGTGGCAAATGGTAACACTCAAACTGTAGATGTGGCGGATAAATTTAGCGACACAGACGATTTGACCTTTTCCGCAAGGTCTAATGATATTAACATCGCAACCGTTGGGGTTGCTAACGATAGTGAGGTTACGGTTACGCCAGTAGCCGCTGGCACAACAACAATCACCGTCACTGCCACCGATATAGCGGGTCAAACCGTTGAACAAACTTTCTCAGTCTCCGTTACCAATCCTGTCCCAACGACCGTAGGCACGATTGCCGACATCACTGACCTAGTAGCAAATGGTACTCCTCAAGCGGTTAATGTGACGGGTAACTTTAGTGACCCAAACGACACGTTGACGTTTTCTGCAACGTCCGATGATACCGCCATCGCAACGGTTACAGTGATGGATAGTGTAGTTACCGTAACTCCAGTAGCCGCTGGCACCACAACAATCACCGTAACTGCCACCGATATAGCGGGTCAAACTGCTGAACAGACGTTCTCAATCTCCGTTACCAACCCTGCCCCAACAGCCACAGGTACGATGGACAACATTACTGACCTCATGGAAAATGATAGTCCTCGCGATGTTAATGTGGCGGACAAATTTAGCGACTTAGACACGTTGACGTTTTCTGCAACGTCCGATGATACCGCCATCGCAACGGTTACAGTGATGGATAATGTAGTTACCGTAACTCCAGTAGCCGTAGGCACAGCAACCATCACCGTAACTGCCACCGACATAGCGGGTCAAACTGCTAAACAAACGTTCTCAGTCTCCGTGCAGGCTGAGGAGGTTACCACAGGAACTGCTGGCGTGAAAAACATAGGCGTTTCCGTCTCCCCTAATCCAATAAAAGATGGAGATCGAGTAACAATTACCGTTGCTGACGATGGGGTGTACCGCTTGTTCGGAATCTCAGGGGAATTTCTTACTAAAGGGACCTTAACCAAGGGAGATAACACTGTGGCATTTCCGTTTTTAGCTAAAGGAATTTATCTATTAAAGATACAAACAACACACGGTCGCGTGACGAGGAAAGTGGTTAAAAACTAGGGATTGAAGGATAGCATTTTTTGGTCTAAGTTACTGTAAATCAATTGTTTAATCAAAAACATGAAACTGCTTTAATAGACTAATCTTTTTTTTATTAAATGACTACTTCAAATAATCTAATTAGTATTATACCAGATTTTCAAATGATGGGCAATCATCTTTGATAGCCTAAACAAGAAAAAACTCACATTTCTCATGTCTATTTGACCACTAGGGAATGTGCATTTTTGGAAAAAACAGAAAGATAAATTTGCACGATGCCCTGAGAGACTTTAACCTCGAACTTCCTTGACACCTTAACTAAAATAAATACAATAGTAAATCTCTCATGAAAAATAGACTTCATACGTCCAAAAGGACGGATTTAGACGCAATTAATTCCATCCTTCCCCTCCACCTGATAATTTATCGAGTATTTTGGGAGCTTAAACCCTTAGTCTCCTTAGTTACCTTCTTATTACTCTCGGCTCTTGCTTACGCACAAGACGAGACAACACATTTTGTACTAAAAGTAACAACTAATACTGGTGCTAATACTGGAGAAAGAACATTTATTTTCTATAGTCAAGACACCCATTATATGGTAGACTGGGGAAAAGGTAGCGGTTTTGAGAACGTAACAACAGGAAATGTTTCCCATCTCTTTTCCTCCGCAGGAGAGCATACCATCAGATTTAGAAACCTGCATGATATTAATATCAATGACCAAGCAGATTCAGCAAAATATACCTCCATTGAACAGTGGGGTACCTTTGTCTGGAATGCGGAAATGGAAGGTGCTTTTCGGGGAGCAATTAACCTAACCATGAATTCAAGTACAGGTACGCCTGACATGAGTGCTGTGATGGATATGAGTTTTATGTTCTGGGGAGCCTCTTCCTTTAACGGCGATTTGAGGTCAGTAGTTACGAGCATATAATTTCAGTTTGATAAATTTTGTCTGCTTTTACCATTCTTTCAATCAAATTATTAAAGATGTTTATCTTACTCTTCTGGAACGGTTTAAGCGATAACAAAACTCATCAAGATACCTATCTATATATAAAATCACTTACCCAAGAATAAGTAGTCCTAATCCAAGATTTAATCTGATGAATCATTGTGTGCAAGGCTATAAAATTCCTTCCGTTCTTACTTTCTATCTGTGTGATATTATAGTGCTCAAAAATAGGGCGATAACCCTTCCATACATCTGTAGTTATTGTTGCCTTATCCTCAATATGCTTTTCAACTATCTTCTCTAATTCTTTCGATGAAAAATTATCAATTTTTAAGGCGTACATCCTTTTTATTTTTCCTTTATTGGTGAGTTCTAAGGCTGTAACCACCTTTTTTTAACACTGTCGTAACTTCTTCCAACCTTGCCTTTTTCCATGCCACCAACTACAAATTCATCTACGTGAACAACACCTTTCATCGGATAATTCTTACTGGACTTCATCGCTTCTCTAACCTTGTGCATGAACAAACGAGCAGTCTTTTCTGTAACACTAAAGCGAACTCCAGTATAACGTGCAGATAAACTTTTAGTGGTCGTTGACACTTCAAAACAGATAAAAAAGATTTGCGTAAACCAAATTTTACCTTGTGTAATAACGTATTTGCTGATGCGGTTTCTCTATGACTACACTTATTACAGGTGCGTGCAAAATTCTTTCAAATTTGCCTTGCTGAATGATTGCATTTTACGCAAGTGAAGCCTGTATTCCATTTACTATTTGCCAAATATTCCTTACAATCTTCGTCTGTTTTGAAGCGTTCACTGAACTCTATGAGGTTTTTCCCTTTAAATAATTCTATTTTTCTATACCTTAGCGATCGCTTAAGATATGAGATTATCTACTGACCTCAATAATTTTTAATTATTAAACCAAATTTCAACATGAAAAATAACTTTCTACTAATTATTGCTTTTGCAATCAGTGTTGCTGTCTTCGCTCAGGATGAACAAGGGCAGGGGGACAGCGAGTGGGAACGCAAGTTCGAGCAATTAGGAGTTGAACTCCCGACACCTAATATATACAGGACTGCTTCTGGAGCCCCAGGTAAAGAATACTGGCAGCAAAAGGCTGATTATAAAATGAAGATTGTTTTAGATGACAATAATCAGACACTTACGGGAAGTGAGACCATAACCTATTACAATAATTCTCCAGACGATCTGGAATATTTATGGGTGCAACTTGATCAGAATGTGAGAGAGCGTGATTCCAATACATCGCTCATACGATCAACTACGATGAGCGATACCTTGAGCTCAGTTGCAGTATTTCAGCTAACAGGGGATCCTGATTACGATGGTGGTTTTAAAATAAAATTCGTTAAGAGTAACGGGAAAAACATGAGCTACACCATCAATAAAACGATGATGAGAATAGATTTGGATCAACTCCTCAAATCTGGGGCTAACATGACCTTTAGCATTGACTGGATGTATCATGTTAACAACAGAATGACAGATGGAGGTCGGTCTGGGCTTGAATATTTTGAAGATGAAGATAACTATTTGTATACCATAGCCCAGTTCTTTCCGAGAATGGCAGTATACATTGACAATGAAGGATGGCAAAATAAGCAGTTCTTGGGGCGGGGTGAGTTTGCACTCACTTTTGGAGATTATGAATTTGAATTGACAGTCCCCTCTGACTTCATTGTTGGAGCTACTGGGACACTCCAAAATCCGAAGGAGGTACTTACTAATGCACAGATAAAAAGATTTGATAAAGCCAAGAAGAGCTATGATAAACCAGTCATCATTGTAACCCAGAAAGAAGTTGAGGAAAATGAAAAAACCAAAGCTACCAACACTAAAACGTGGAAATTTAATGCTGAAAATGTAAGAGATTTTGCTTTCTGTGCTTCTAGGAAGTTTATCTGGGATGCCATGGCAGTGAAATTGAGTGAAGGGAATGAACCCCTTGCCATGTCCTATTATCCGAAGGAAGGGAATCCTCTTTGGGAAGAATGGTCTACTGTAGCGGTAGCACAGACGTTGAAAACGTATTCCAAGTACACCACGGAATACCCTTATCCAAAGGCCATTTCTGTCCACACAGCATCCATTGGAATGGAATATCCAATGATTTGTTTCAATTATGGACGACCAAATCCCGATGGGTCTTACACGGACCGGCTGAAGTACGGAATGATTTCTGTCATAATTCATGAAGTTGGTCATAACTTTTTCCCCATGATCATCAATTCTGATGAACGTCAATGGACCTGGATGGATGAGGGACTGAACACCTTTGTGCAATACCTGACTGAAAAAGAACTTGATCCTGAATATCCTTCAAGAAGAGGTCCTGCGGCTAATATTATTCCTTATATGAGTGGAGAAAGAGGCTTAGTAAGACCTATAATGACGAACTCAGAACAAATCAGACAGTTTGGGAACAATGCATACGCAAAACCCGCTACCGCTCTTAATGTATTAAGAACGACTGTCATGGGACCTGAATTATTTGACAAAGCATTCAAAACGTATTCAGAGCGATGGGCATTTAAACATCCAACGCCAGCAGACCTGTTCAGAACAATGGAAGACGCTTCTGCTGTTGACTTAGACTGGTTCTGGAGAGGTTGGTTTTACGGAACCGATTATGTTGACGTGTCCTTGGACAAGGTAAGGTGGTTTCAAATGCAGACGGAAGAAAATGGTCTGGAGACGAGGAATATCAAAGGAGGAGGACAAGCGATCAGTGGAAAAGACAAACGTGAGAAAAATTTTGGAAATGCTCCCCAGCCTTTCGTATTCCAAGAGAGGGATCGTCCATTAGGCGAATACAGGGAGTCTCTCAATCAAAACAAGATCAAGCAAAGGGCAGAAGGCAAGAACTTCTATGAAGTTACTTTAAAGAACAAAGGAGGTCTGGTTACTCCTGTCCTGATCGAATGGACGTATGCGGATGGAACGACCGAGATGGAACAGATTCCTGCTGAAATATGGAGGATAAATGAAAAGGAGGTGACTAAGGTCTTTATCAAAGACAAAGAAGTTGTGAAAATTGTAATTGATCCAGAGAAGATGACAGCAGACGTATTTACAGAAAACAACGTTTTCCCTCGGATAGAAGAAAAAGACAGATTTGAAAAATTTAAAGAAGACAAATAATATATGACTATTCAATAGGTAGTCTCTAAGCAACTGTGTAAGTGAGGATTGGGATAAAACCTCCGATATATTTTTAGGGTCTTAGTGAGTTAAGACCCTTTAACAGACATAACTAAATTTTTAGTGGAGTTAGATTAAGTTTTCCAAAATAAGACAGCACATTAATCCTAAATCTGTCAAAAATTAGAACCCCTCTTGCCTTTGCCAAAACAGATTGAATTCTACTGTAAGTTCAATTAGTAAGTGTAAAGATTAGGATAAATATGTGGAGCTATTTCCACATATTTAAAGGTCTAAAAACTTTGCCATATGAGCCAAACATATTATCAACTCAAAGACATCAAATTGAAGCCTACTTAAAATCGGGTAAGAGTAAAAGTTTCATTGCTGAAGCCTTTGATGTGTCGGGTTCCACCATTTACAGAGCATGCAAGCGCAACAGTTCCCCTAAAGGGATCTATCATGGATCTAAAGCACATTTGACTTCCACAAAGCGTAAGCAACGTTATTGCAAGCCTCGGTCTTTTGACACCCACAAAAGAAAGCTCATCAAAGAATACCTTTTGCAAGAACAGTGGTCACCTAAGCAGCTTGTAGGGTATTGTAAGATCAAGCAGATTCCCATGGTTTCACATGAACGTATCTATCAATATATCAGGGACGATAAAGCTACTGGAGGCCATTATTACAAACATTTACGCCATCAACTCAAACATAGAAAAAGACCTGTAGGTAAGCCTGTAACTAGTCAACCCTAAAGAATCAACATTAATTATGCTTATCTTCTTTCAGGGAGGTTTTTAGCATGATTATTGCTATATAAAATGACAAGGAATAGTTATAATATCAATCAAAACCTTGTCAAATGCAGTCAACAAAGTCGCATAGAAATCAACTTAATTTTTTATCACCTACCTTAACTGAACAACTCAATTCCAGGCAAGAGCTTTATTTGTTGAGCCAACAGATAGAATGGTCGTATTTTGAAGAAGCGTTTGGTTCGCTTTATTCAAATGTAGGTCGTCCGGCTCATTCTATTCGTTTGATGGTCTCCTTGTTGATATTAAAATCTATTGAAGTAGGCATTTAATAAATAAAAGATTAGTCTATTAAAACAGTTTCATTTTCTTGATTAAACGATTGATTTACAGTAACTTAGTAGGATTATTAAAGTTAGAATAACAATCAGATTATGGAGAAAAAGTATGAAAGCCTAACTCTTTTTGAGTTTCAGAAGAAATTTCCTGATAACGACAGTTGTCAAAACTTCCTGGCCGAAATGAAATGGCCCAATGGATTTAAATGTGAAAGGTGCCAAAACAACAAGTATTGCAGAGGGAAATTATTCCATACCCGGCAATGCACAAAATGTAGGTACCAAGCTACCCCCACAAGTGGCACTCTTTTCCACAAAGTAAAATTCCCAATGTTAAAAGCTTTTTATATCGTATACTATATGAGTACAAATAAACAAGGGATTGCATCAACAGAGCTAAGCAGAAAACTGGGGCTACGGCAAAAAACCTGTTGGCTGTTTCAACAAAAGGTAATGAAGGCCATGGTTAGCAGTGGGAAATACCCGCTAGTGGGTAAAGTAGAAGTCGATGAGACCGTTGTAGGGCAACAGGAAGAAGGCGTTGTAGGACGACAAAATAACCGAAAAAAGCAGGTTGTACTGGCTATTGAGAAGAAAGGGAAAGGAGTGAGCAGGATGTATGCCAGAGAGATTGACAATGCTGGATCCAAGCAATTGAAGCCCTTCTTCCAAGATCATATATCACCTGAGGCTACCATCAAAACCGATAACTGGAGGGGCTACATCCCCTTGAAAGAAAAATATCCTTACTTAATTCAAATCGAGAGTGGGAAGAAAGGTAAGAATTTCCCGGAATTGCACAGAACAATTATGATGTTCAAGGCATGGCTTAGAGGTATCCACCATTCAGTCGATAACCTTCAAGCATATATCGACCAATATTGCTATCGGTTCAACCGAAGCCAGATGAAAGGGGAAATATTCGATAACCTGCTAACTAAAATGGTGGACCATCAACCATGCCCGTACAAGTGCATTCGTATTTATTAAATGCCTACTTCAAAAGATCTATTTACAATTTATCAGATGAGGTATTGGTGGAACAACGGTGGGAAATGAATCCATATTTTCAATATTTTGGAGGCTTTGATTCTTTGCAATGGGGGCAACCATGTGTGGCAACAGATTTGGTACATTTCAGGAAGAGGATTGGAGAAGAAGGGGTAGAGAAGCTATTGAAACATTCAATTGAGCTACACGGCAAGGATGCTAAGGACAAGCATGTAAGTGTAGATACTACTGTCGAGGAAAAGAGCATCACCTATCCCACAGATGCAAAACTTCATAAAAAGATTGTTGACAGCTGTATTTCTATAGCCAAGAAAGAAGGGATTAAACTACGACGCAGCTACGTTAGGACAACCAAAACCCTTGTCAGAGACACCTACAATGGGACTCACCCTAAAAGAAGAAAGAAAGCAAATGCCGCGAAGCGAAAACTCAAAACCATTGCTGGTCGGTTAGTCAGAGAATTAGACAGGAAATTACCTCATCAGCAAAAAGAAGTAACACTGGCACTGTTCAAACGAGTACTTACACAAGAGAAGTGCAGTAAGCATAAAATTTACAGTTTACATGAACCTGATGTGTATTGCATCGCAAAAGGAAAGGCACATAAGAAATATGAATATGGCTGTAAGGCATCAGTAGTATTGACACAAAATACGGGTATCATCGTAGGTGCGATGACTTTTGAAGAGAATATGTATGATGGACATACGCTAGATGCTGTATTGAAGCAAACACAACTACTGACTGGTAACTACCCGAAAACCACCACAGTAGCTAGGGGGTACAAAGGGACTAACACAGTTGAAAACACCTCCATCATTCGACCATCCAAACCATTAAAAAGAGACCATACCTATGAAAAACAGAGAAAACGAAAGCACTGTAGACGTAGAGCAGCCATAGAGCCAATCATCGGACACTTCAAGCAAGATCATCGAGCAGTTAGCAATTACCTAAAAGGGAAAACAGGAGATAAAATAAACTTCATCATGGCAGCCTGTGGGCTTAACTACAAGGTGTTGATGAAAAAACTAAGAGTAAATGCTCTTTGGCTCTATACAAAATGGGTAGTAAAGCGGAGGCGTCTAGTTGAATTAACCTCTTTCCATCAAAGTAGAATGTGAGCTCCATTGAAAATGAGTTTTTAAGGAACGACTAACTAGTAAAAACAGGGTATCAATCGATCAAAGACCTGAATGCATCAACAATAAAGAACGCTTTGGGGACTGGGAAGTGGATACCATTATAGGCAGACAACAAAAGGGAGCCATTCTGACCATCGTGGAAAGAACTACAGGAATGCTCATTATAAAAAAGCTACCTAAGGGAAAACAAGCCAAAGGACTAAGTGAGGAACTTGTCAATAGGCTGATGCCCTATAAAAAACATATCCTGTCGATCACTTCTGATAATGGAACAGAATTCGCCGACCATCAAAACATAGCTAAAAACCTAGATACTAAATTCTACTTTGCCCATCGGTATTGCTCCTGGCAAAGAGGACTCAATGAATACACTAACAAACTCATAAGACAGTATATACCCAAAAAAACAGCTTTTGATACACTAAATGACGAACAGATTACACAAATCCAACACAAAATTAACCGACGACCAAGAGAAAAACTTAACTTTAAAACTCCTAAAGAAATCTTTTAGCTAAATACCGCTTAGTTTTTGCACTTGATTGTTGAACCTACATTTCCTCAAGTTTTACGGATTAATCCATTAAAATCAAATAATTTGATTCTTTGTTAGTAACTTTTGGGCTTTAATAATCCCCAATGACCAAGAAATTTTTGCTTTATTCGACTCCATTCTTCCTCTTATTTACATCGCTTTCGCTTTTCGAACCCTGGATATATCGAAATGTCTTTGCCAGTACGTCGATCAAAAACCTCAAGGGCAAGGAATTTCAGGTAATTGCTCATAAAGGAGCTTCCAGTTTAGCTCCCGAAAATACCATGGTGGCTTTCGAAAAAGCATTGGAGTTTGGTGTTGATCAAATAGAACTTGATGTTAGAAATACAGCGGATGAAAAAATTGTGGTATTCCATGATCAACGGCTGGACAGAATAGCCAGAGATACGTTGGGAAATCCAATTACAAGATTTGTACACGACTATACATTAGAAGAATTAAAACAGTTTGATATCGGCTCATGGTTCGATTCAAAATTTGCTGACCAAAGGATACCAGTTCTTAAAGAAGTATTGGATTTAGTGGACGGACGTTGCAAAGTGTTAATTGAAATAAAACACTTGGATCATCCCCACTATCATGATTTTGCAGAGAAACTGGTAAATGCTATTCACCAAGAGAAGAATGGGGCTGATTGGATCATTCTTCAATCCAGTGAAAATAAATACTTGGAACAAGTTCATAAATTAGATCCTCATATTCAGACAAAAGCGTTGATAATTGGCGAAGATTCGGCTCCATTGCTTGCATTTTACATCGAAACTAGAGTTCATTTGGGACGAGCTAAGGCAGACAGTCGGTTGAGTGCGTTGAATCCAGACTGGACAACACTTTCACCACGTAGGGTATTTCGGATGCATGCTCGCGGATATGAAGTGTATGCATATCCTGTCAATGAAAGGGAGGATATGATAAAAATGCTCAATGCAGGAGTAGATGGAATTATCACCGATTATCCAGATCGATTAATTTCACTTAGGGAAGAAATCAGCCTGTCGAAGTAGCCATGTTTTTATTAGTGCCAGTTTCAAGTTTTTTTGAGGGTAAAACCTGTGCCTTTTGTGAAGCCCTGAAGGTGTTTGACAAGTACAATCTGAAAACAAAATGCACATTTTGTTTTCAGATTGTACTATCATTTAGTTATTCCTGTGGACTATGCATAGATGAAGTAGCTCTTGACCATAGCACGATGAGTAGATTCAGGTCATTAATGATTAATACCAATTAGATTATAAGATTAGTCTAATTATTATTTATATATTTGCATCATTGAGAATGAAATCGAGTATTAAAGTATCGGAGGGTCTTGAAATGCTTAAGGAGTTATATTAATTAGACTAATATTATAATTAATAATATATAAAAGAGGAGTTTATGAAGTGATGTTTAAACTCATCAATTCACAGTTGGAGGAACATGCTATCATCATAAAGCAAGGAGCATTAGTTGATGCGCGTATCATAAACACCCCGCTTAAGCCAAAGGGGAAGCCTACTTATCGGGTCGTCGAAGACAGAGAGGAAGGCAAAAAACCATCCCATGAACTAGCCAAGGAGCGAGCATCGAAAGCAGTGGAGAAACACGTTCCCTCCAATGCCGATGGAGCATGGAGTAGAAAAGCAGGAAAACTAAGCTATGGCTACAAAAAACACTAGGTCACAGATGAAGAAGGATTGGTACTGGGAGTAGTGACCCCTGCTGCTAATGTGAACGAGATCAGCAAGTTAGAAGAGGTATTACAACGTGCTGACCTGCCTGAAAGCATCCCCGTCAAAACAAGTAAAGGCTATCAGTCAAGGAAAAATGCCGACCTCTCGGCAAAGAGAAATCTGAAGAATCATATGCTAAAAAAAGCTAGGAGGAATCTCCCCCTCAACCATTGAGAAAAGAAATTCAACAAAATAATAGGTCGAACTAGGTATAAAGTCGAGCGTACATTTGGGAGTATTCGCAGGTGGTTTGGTGGAGCGGTCACGCGCTATAGCGGGATAAAAAAATGCATACCCAGAATCTGATAGAGGCGATGTGTTACAATTTATATCGAAGTTCTGGGATAATTTATGTCCAATTCTGTAAACCAAAGTGAGAAAGCAAAAATCTAGCAATTCAAGAGCCAACAGACCTAGTGCTACCGTTCACAACGGTCTTGGTCTTTGTATTAATGTTATACCAGCCTAAAATAGCATTTATCTGACTGAAAAAGGTCTTGATGCTTTTGGGAAACGCAACGTTTAAAATAGTGACGTACACAGTACAAACGAACATTTCCCCACAACTTCCCACCATTATCTTGAATGTAAATGAATAATTTAAAAAAACTTCAATTTCACACTAAACATTTCATTTCTCATAATTTCCTAACTTTATGATTCTTACGAATTCTTTTCGAAATCATTGATTTAGATATGTTTTTGTTTATTTTTTCATTGTTGTGTTGAAAAGTGGGATAAAATGGTTGGAGTTATAAAAAATTGATTACATTTGCCTTGGTGATTTATATTTTTCAAAGCTCAATATGGCGTTTTTTACAAGCGAGTATGAGTGTAAGTTGGATACCAAGGGAAGGTTGGTTTTGCCTGCAAAGATTAAAGCCAACCTACCTGAGGTCTCCACTAACGAACTGGTTATTCGGAAGGGATTTGAGTCGAACCTGATCCTCTACCCAGTGGTGGAGTATAAAAAAATCCACCACAAGATTTCATCGCTTAGTGAATTCCACCCTGAACAGCGCAAGTTGAAAAGGAATTTTTTCAGGAGTATCGCTCAGGTAGAGTTGGATAGTGCAAACAGGTTGCTGATACCCAAAACGATGCTCGCTCACGCACAAATAGAGAAAGAAGCAATTCTCATCGGGATGGGCAACTATATTGAAATGTGGAATTCTGAAGTATTCAGCAATCACCTGATTGAGGATATGACCGAATACTCGGAGCTAGCTCAGAAGTTTTTGGATGAGTAGGCAATGAGTGAATATCACAATCCTGTATTGCTCATGGAAAGCCTCAACGGTCTCCAGATAAAATCTAATGGCACGTACGTAGATGTGACATTCGGAGGAGGGGGACACAGTCGGGGCATTCTCAGCCAGCTAACAACAGGACACCTCATTGCATTTGATCAGGACAGGGATGTTGAGCAAAATGCACAACAGCTTGTCGGACTGGGCGTGCCTAGGCTGTCAGGCAAAGGTTCTTTCACATTTATTGAGTCAAATTTCAAATACCTGAAAAAGTATCTGCGTCTTCATGGGATCAAGGACGTAGACGGTATTCTGGCAGACCTAGGTGTTTCCTCTCATCAATTCGATGAACCTAGGCGAGGGTTTACAGCAAAGGCGGGAGGAAGGCTGGATATGAGAATGGACCAGAGAGCTGAAAAAAGTGCGAAAAACGTAGTGAATGAATATGAGGAGAAGGATTTGATCCACATTTTGAGTGCCTACGGTGAAGTGAAAAACGCGCGAACGCTGGCGAGTGCCATTATGGCTTATCGAATAGATAGAGAGATCATCACCAGCGAGGAATTAAAAGACGTTGCATTAAAGAATGCGCCCAGAGGGAAAGAGTTAAAATACCTAGCACGAGTTTTTCAGGCAATACGAATAGAGGTGAATGAGGAAATGGACGTATTGAAAGATTTTTTGACTCAGGCTGGAGAAGTGCTGAAGACGGACGGAAGATTGGTGGTGCTGAGCTACCACTCATTGGAGGACAGGTTGGTGAAAAACTTTATTAAAAAAGGAAATTTTAAAGGGACGGACGAGAAAGACTTCTATGGCAACCCGATCAGGATTTTTGATCCTGTGACGAGAAAACCAATCGTCCCGACCATGGCAGAAATAGAAGAAAACAGTAGAGCACGAAGTGCAAAGCTGAGAATTGGCAGAAAGAGATGAATGAGTAGATAGTAGCAAGCAATAAGTAGTTAGTCAAACTGCTTATTGCGTACTACTAACCCTGATTACTTAAATAGTATGGCAGAAAACACCTATAAATTACCTAGGAAAGAAGAAAAAGGAGGGTTCTTCGGTTTGGTTCACCGTTTTCTCAGGATGGACAGTTCCATCGATGAGGTGATCCACGTACGTTTTCTGCCCCAAATACTCTTCTTGGCATTTCTATGTGTGCTTTATATCGGCAATCGGCATTATACTGACAAGAAAGTAAGAGCTATTGCCAAACTCGAGGAGCAAGTAGAAGATTTAAGAGCCGATTATACAACCCTGAAAGCAGAATTCATGTATGAAAGTAAGCAATCGGAGGTAGCAAAACGAGCCGCTACGCTCGGTTTAAAAGAGAGTACAAAATCACCTGTATTGATTAAGACAAGTGAGTATTAAAAGAGCGATAGTATTTAGAGTGAGAATTGCGTTTGCCCTTACTTTCCTAGTAACTGGGGCGATAATATTTCGCATTGTCAAGATTCAGTACATTGAAGGGGAAGAGTGGATCGGACTTGGCGAAACCATTGGCATGAAGGTAATGAACGTCAAAGCGACCCGGGGAAATATTTATGCAGACGATGGTAGCCTGCTAGCTACCTCACTTCCATTTTACAGGCTTGCTTTTGACCCTTATTTACCTGAAGATGGACTTTTTAAAAAAAACATTGATTCCCTCAGCTATCTATTATCCAGGTACTATAAAGACCTGAATGCTATGCAGTACAAGCGTAAGGTCACTGAAGCAAGAAAGCAGGGTAGAAGATACCTGACCCTCAACCGAAAGGAAATAGGGTATCAAGAGAAAAAATTAATGGAACGATGGCCGATCTTTCGGGAAGGAAGGCTTAAAGGAGGTGTGATTTTTGAAAAGGTGGAAAAACGATTTCTTCCTTTCTCTCATTTGGGGTATCGTACCATTGGCAATGTAAATGCAAACGATCAAGGAGTCGTCGGTCTTGAATACAGCTTCAATCGGCAATTGGCAGGAGTAAATGGTCGGGCACTTTTCCAAAAAATGGCTGGTGGAGGATGGAAGCCTATCTATGATGGTTCTGAAAAGAGACCGATTGATGGATATGACGTTCAAACCACGATCAATGTGGATTTGCAGGACGTGACGGAATCTGCCTTGTTAAATGAGTTGCAAAAACACAACGCAGATTACGGCGTGGCTATTGTTATGGAAGTGACAACAGGTGAGATCAAAGCGATTTCAAACCTAAGTAGAAACAGCCAAGGAGACTATTATGAGCGCTACAATTATGCCGTGGGAAACCAAGGCTCCAGAGAGCCTGGCTCCACTTTTAAACTGGCAAGTATGATTGCTTTGCTGGAAGAAACAGACATCAGGCTCTCAGACTCTGTAGATACAGCAAATGGCGAATTTGAGTTTTTTGACAAGACCATGAGGGATCATAAACCAGGAGGGTTTGGAAAATTGACAGTACAAGAAGTATTCGAGAAATCTTCAAACGTTGGGATAGCGAAACTGGTGACCCATCACTTTAGCAAAAAACCCAAGAAATACATCAATTATTTAAAAAAAATGCACCTAGACCAGCCACTCAACTTTCAGATGGCTGGTGAAGGAAAACCATACATTAAAGATACTTCTGACACAACCTGGAGTGGCGTAAGCCTGCCTTGGATGTCGTATGGATATGAACTGAAAATAACCCCCCTTCAGATGCTGACCCTTTACAATGCGGTTGCCAACAACGGGAAAATGGTGAAACCGATGATTGTGAAGGGGATTATGAAAGCTGACAAAACGATTGAGAGATATAAAACGGAAGTGATCAATGGGAAGATTTGTTCGTCCAAGACCTTGAAAAGCCTCAAAATAATGATGGAAGGAGTCGTGGAAAGAGGAACTGCTACCAACATTAGCCACAGCCATTATAAGATTGCAGGAAAGACTGGAACGGCAAAAAAAGCAAAAAATGGTCGATACGTAAAAGAATATTATACCTCATTTGCTGGATACTTTCCAGCCGAATCTCCCCGCTATAGTTGTATCGTAGTGATCGACAATCCAAAAGGCTATCAAATATATGGTAGCGATGTGTCAGCCCCTGTATTCAAAGAAATAGCAGATAAAATTTATTCACTCGAATTGGACTTACATGAAATTGACGAGAAAACAGTGGTAACTGGAAGTTTTCCTTACATCAAAGCGGGGAAACAAGATGAATTGCAAATGATTTGCAATGAATTGGGAATTTCAAATCATTCGAGGGGTGCATCAGAATGGGTGAAAACGGATGTGATAAACCAAGCAGTTTACTGGGAAGCAAATCCAGTTCAATACGAGTACATTCCTGATGTGCGGGGGATGACATTGCGGGATGCAATCTATGTATTGGAAAACCTGGGGCTAGAGGTGACGACAAATGGCCGGGGTAGAGTAGAAACTCAATCACTCACCCCAGGTGGGAGAATAATAAAAGGTACAACGATCAAACTGCAAATGAGCTGATGCAAATACTAAAAGACATATTGTTTGGTGTTTCGCTTCAATCGCTCACGGGCGACAGGGAAGTTCAGATTTCTGAAGTTGTTTTTGACTCTCGGGACATCTCAAAAGAGTGCTTATTCGTTGCGATAAAAGGACTACATATTGATGGACATCAATTCATAAATGACGCTATTAATAAAGGAGCAAAAGTCATCGTCTGTGAGGATATTCCTGAAGACATCGATGATCAGGTTACTTATGTAGAAACAAACAATGCTACCAAGGCACTAGGCATACTGGCTTCTAATTTTTATAAAAGACCGACAGAAAAAATTAAGCTGGTTGGCATTACAGGAACAAACGGGAAAACTACCTGTGTCACACTTCTTTACGAGCTGTTCCTTAACAGGGGCTATAAAGTGGGCTTACTTTCTACAGTTGAAAATAAAATTAACCATAAGAGGTTAAACACCAGCTGTACAACTCCAGATGCAGTACAGCTAAATAAGCTTTTAGCTCGAATGGTGCATCAGAACTGTACACACTGTTTTATGGAAGTTAGTTCGCATGCTCTTGTTCAAGACAGGGTGTCGGGGGTTCATTTTACGGGGGGTGTTTTCACTAATATTTCCCATGATCACCTAGATTACCATAAAACATTTGATGGGTACATAGTTGCTAAGAAAATCCTTTTTGATGAGCTTTCCCCAGCGTCTTTTGCATTGGTGAATGCGGATGATAAACGTGCGAATGTCATGTTGCAAAATACACGTGCGGATAAGTTCAAAATGGGCATCAAAGCGATGGCAGATTTCAGGGCAAAGATCATCCATGATACGTTGCAGGGACTAGAGCTTAATTTAGGCGGGATAGATGTATGGTTCAAACTTATCGGGGAATTTAATGCCTATAACCTGCTTACAGCATATTCTGTAGCCATACTTCTAGGTGAAGATAAAGAAGCGGTATTAAGTGAACTTTCTACATTGAAAGAAGCCTCTGGGAGATTTGAAAAAATTGAAAACACATCGAATATTCTGGCCATCGTAGACTATGCGCATACGCCAAAGGCACTTGAAAATGTGCTGAAAACTATAAATGAATTAAGAACCAAAAATGAACTTTTAGTAACCGTTGTAGGATGCGGGGGAGATCGAGATACGAGTAAACGCCCCGAGATGGCTCGGGTAGCTGCCTCCTTGAGTGATAAAGTAATACTCACTTCAGACAATCCAAGAAGTGAGGACCCTAAGCAAATTATCAATGATATGAAGTCGGGGATACCAAAATCATTTGCGCGAAACCTGATGATCATTGAAGACAGAAAAGAAGCAATCAGAACAGGGTGTAATATCATCAGAGATAAAGACATCATCTTGGTGGCAGGCAAAGGGCATGAGGACTATCAGGAGATAAATGGGGAAAGACATCATTTCGGTGACAGAGAAGTTTTAAGTGAAATATTAAATAGCTAGACGAAGAATGTTGTATTACTTGTTTGAGTATTTGAATGAAATAGATGTTCCAGGTGCCGGACTATTTCAGTATATCTCTTTCAGAGCAGGTATGGCGACACTTTTGTCTTTACTGATCACGATCGCTTTTGGTAAGAAATTGATCAAGATGCTTAGAAAGTATCAGCTGGGTGAATCTGTTCGGGATCTTGGATTAGAAGGTCAGATGGAAAAACAGGGAACTCCTACCATGGGTGGAATTATTATCATATCAGCAATTGTGATTCCAACACTACTGCTCGCTGAACTGCAGAATATCTATGTGATCCTCTTACTTATTTCCGCAATTTGGATGGGAGCAATTGGTTTTGCGGACGACTATCTAAAAATAAAGAAAAAGAATAAAAACGGACTAAGAGGGCAGTTTAAGGTTATAGGTCAGGTAGGACTTGGAATTTTTGTGGGTCTAGTTCTTGTATTCCACCCTGACGTTTCAATGCTTGACCTTTCAGGAGAAGCCTATACCGAATACGACTCGATAGCCTCTACCATTCCTTTTGTAGCTAATAATGAATTTCAATACGATTGGTTACTTCCAAAATCTTTAGAAGATTACACATGGCTTCTTTATATACTTATCGTCATTTTCATTGTGACGGCCGTTTCAAATGGAGCCAACATCACCGACGGGTTAGATGGATTAGCCGCAGGTAGTTCGGCGATTATTGGATTAACTCTTGCAATATTTGCATACCTTTCTGGGAATGCCATTTTCTCCAATTACCTGAACATCATGTTCATTCCAAATGCTGGGGAGTTGGTAATATTTTGTGCCGCATTCGTTGGAGCCTGCGTAGGTTTCCTATGGTACAATTCTTACCCAGCCCAAGTGTTTATGGGAGATACAGGAAGCCTGTCGCTCGGGGGAATCATAGCTGTACTGGCCTTAGTAATCAGAAAAGAATTGCTGATCCCAGCTGTGTGCGGTGTGTTTCTGGTAGAAATAGTATCAGTAATTATCCAAGTTACTTATTTCAGGTATACCAAAAAGAAATTTGGAGAAGGAAAGCGCGTCTTTTTGATGTCCCCGATTCATCATCACTATCAAAAGAAAGGCTTACATGAGGCTAAAATCGTTTCTCGTTTTTGGACGATTGGAATCCTATTGGCCATTTTTACCTTAGCCACACTTAAAATCAGATAAATGATAATTAAAGAACTATCCAGTTTCAATGAAAAATTTCAAAATGTGGCGCAGCTGGTCGAGGGCTATGGACCGATTTCCACTTGCTTCATGTGCATAAGATCAGATAATAAAAAAATAACAGGCAAGGAGGATTAAAATGAAAAAATTCATAGTCATATTGGGAGGAGGAGAAAGTGGCGTGGGTGCTGCTGTGCTGGCCACTCAGAGAGGCTATGAGGTTTTTCTATCAGACGCAGGTACTATATCACTGGATAGAAGAAGGATTTTAGAAAGTCATAGCATTGACTTTGAGGAAGGAGGACACTCTGAAAGAACAATTCTAAAGGCAGCATTTGTCATCAAAAGTCCAGGCATACACGACACAATACCGCTTATTCAGAAAATTATTGATCAAAGAATACCCGTTGTATCCGAAATAGAATTCGCCTATAGGTTCATTGAGAAAGCAAAGGTAGTTGCCATTACTGGGACCAACGGAAAGACAACCACGACGTTGCTCACATATCACCTGCTGAAAACAGCAGGCTTCAAAGTAGCTTTGGGAGGAAATGTTGGAACCAGTTTAGCAGGCTTGGTAGCAGAGAGTGGATACCACTATTATGTGGTGGAAGTCAGTAGCTTCCAACTAGATGGCATTGTAAACTTCCGACCTGACGTAGCAGTATTGTTAAATATCACTCCTGATCATTTGGACAGATACAACAATGAATTTGATAAGTATGTCACTTCGAAATTTAAGATCGTTGAAAACCTAACCCCTGAAGAGACATTTATTTATTGTGTGGACTCAGAACCCGTTACCGAAGAGCTGAGGAAGCGAAGAGTAGAAACATGTATGTTTTCAGTATCAGCTTCAAAGAATGATAACTTGGGAGCATTTCTGGAAAACGATCGCTTGATATTTAATTATGAGTTCAAGAGCAACAATCAGCACCACAAGATTCCAATATCTGAAATTTCCCTCATTGGCAAACACAATATGATAAATAGTATGTCTGCTGTATTGAGTGCGCTTCATTTGGGTGTCCCAATCGATAAAATATTAAAAGGATTAAAATCGTTTAAGAATGCACCACACAGGTTGGAATATGTTACAGAAATAGAGGGAGCAGGCTATATCAATGAC
Organism: Ekhidna sp.; assembly: GCA_965261215.1. GTDB lineage: Bacteria > Bacteroidota > Bacteroidia > Cytophagales > Cyclobacteriaceae > Ekhidna. The sequence continues at coordinate 2,261,352 of CBDHDT010000193.1, read as the reverse complement.
TCTAAAGCAACCAATGTCGATTCTGTGTACTATGCCTTGGATGGAATTAAAGATAATATTATTTGGATAGCAGGTGGCATAGATAAAGGGAATGATTACAATCAAATCAAGGGCTTGGTAAAGGAAAAAGTGAAAGGATTGATTTGCCTTGGAAAAGATAACAATCGGTTGCAGGGTTACTTCAAGGATCATCTTGATTTGATGGAAGAAACAGACAATATAAAAGAAGCAGTCAGGATAGCCCATGAGTGGACCAAGAAGGGCGATGTGGTACTACTTTCTCCAGCATGTTCCAGCTTTGATCTTTTTGATAATTATGAAGATCGAGGAAATAAATTCAAGAAAGCAGTCAAGGGGTTGAGTAAATTAATAAAGGAAGGTACGTTGTGAATGCAATAAAAAATTGGATATGTAGGAACCTAAAAGGAGATCCAGTCATTTGGTTTATAGCTTTTTTGTTCTCTCTTTTTAGCATTCTGGTGGTTTATAGTGCTACTGGAAGCTTGGCTTACAAAATGATGGGAGGTAACACCGAATACTACTTAATAAAACACTCTACTCTAGTGGGATTAAGCTTGTTTTCAATTTGGATTGCACATAAAATCGACTATAGGTACTACTCAAAAATTTCAAGATTAGTACTTTGGCTAAGTGTCCCGCTCCTCCTGTTTACCTGGTTGTTTGGTACCAATATCAATGAAGCCTCCCGCTGGTTGACCATTCCGATTATCAATCAGGCATTTCAACCTTCTGATTTAGCTAAGCTTGCATTAATTGTCACACTAGCCAGTATGTTGTCCAAAAGGCAGCGTGCCATTGCAAATTTTCAACATGCTATTATCCCAATGTTATTTTGGACGGGGCTGATCTGCGGATTGATCGCATTGACCAACATCTCATCTGCAATTCTGCTTTTTCTTACATGTACGCTGATACTCTTTATAGGCAGAGTGCCGATTAAATACCTGATGATACTACTATTCATTGGTACAGCCTTTGGCTCAATTGCTGTTATGATCGGACAAAGAGGGAGGACTGCTAGTAGCAGGATCGAACACTTTGTACATGACAGCACTCCATTTCAAGCTAAACAAGCATATGTAGCAATAGCATCGGGAGGTCTTTTTGGAAAAGGTCCAGGTCAAAGTGATCAACGGAATTTTTTACCATACCCTTATTCGGATTTCATTTATGCTATCATCATAGAAGAATATGGATTGCTAGGAGGCGCAGGTGTTATCTTCCTTTATCTGGCACTTTTATATAGAGGAATGAAATCGGTGGAAGATAACAAACGTGCGTACGAGGGGCTTTTATCTGCAGGATTAAGCTTTGCTCTCGTGGTTCAAGCTGTTGTAAATATGGGAGTGACCGTAGGCTTAGGACCCGTAACAGGATTGACACTCCCCTTTATAAGTATGGGAGGCACGTCACAGCTTTTTGCTGGAATTACCCTAGGGATAATATTAAGTGTAAGCAGAAGTGAAATAGATGCCTTCGGAGGATCATTAGAAAATGAATATAAAAAAGTAGCATAATCGAAACAAAACAAACATATCGGATTATGATTAGTGGAGGTGGAACAGGAGGACACATCTTCCCTGCCATTGCTATAGCACAGGCGTTAAAAGAAATTCTTCAGCACGTGGATATAGTGTTTGTAGGAGCGAAAGGAAAGATGGAAATGCAGAAAGTTCCTGAAGCAGGCTTCAGAATTGTCGGGTTGAGGATCAGCGGAATTCAAAGAAAAGTAACAGCTGACAATTTGATGTTTCCATTCAGGCTGTGCTCAAGCTTATTAGAATCTGCACGCTTGATAAAAAAATTTAATCCAGATGTGGTAGTTGGAGTAGGAGGTTATGCTAGTGGTCCACTGCTGTATGTCGCTGGGAGAAAAAACATCCCAACCTTGATTCAGGAGCAAAATTCCTACGCAGGTCTTACAAACAAGTGGCTTTCTAAAAGTGCTAAGAAAATTTGTGTGGCTCATGAAGGAATGGAGAAGTATTTTCCCGCAGATAAAATTGTTGTGACAGGAAATCCAGTCAGAAAGACCATTCTGCTAAACCCAAATCGTATCAACGAAGCTTGGAAGCACTTTGAACTGGATAAGGATAAAAAAACATTAATGGTAATTGGCGGAAGCCTTGGTGCCCGAACCATTAACGAGAGCCTATTAGCTGGCTTAGAAAAGTTAGAAGCCAATGATATTCAGGTGATCTGGCAAGTTGGGAGTTTTTACTATGAAGAAATGCTCGAAAGAATAAGTGGTCCAAAAAAGGGAGTGGTCATCAGAGATTTTATCCGTCAGATGGATTTCGCTTATGCCATAGCCGACGTAGTAATCTCAAGAGCAGGGGCACTATCTATAGCGGAACTCATGCTGACCAGCAAGCCGACAGTGATGGTCCCTTCCCCTAATGTAGCTGAAGAACATCAGACCATCAATGCTAAAGCACTTGTTGAGAACAACGCAGCAAGAATGGTAAAAGATGAAGATGCCAGAACCCATTTAATTGAAGAGACTATTTCTTTGATAAAGGATGATGATGAAAAAGAAAAACTTGCTACTAAAATGAAATCTATGGCGCATAAAAATGCCACTATTGATATTGCCAACGAAGTAATTAAACTAGTCGTATGAAACTCACAGACATAGAAAGAGTCTACTTTATCGGTATCGGAGGTATTGGGATGAGTGCGCTTGCCCGATGGTTTAAGAGTTCGAACATCAAAGTTGCAGGGTACGATAAAACAGTATCTGACCTGACAAAAACATTGGAAGAGGAGGAAATTGTTGTTGACTATGCAGACGCATTGAGCTTGATCAGTGATGATTTTCTTCAAGAAAAAGGAACCCTTATTGTGTATACACCAGCAATCCCTGACGATCAGACCGAACTTGTCTTTTTCAAAGAGAGAAATTTTGAAGTACTGAAAAGATCTGAAGTACTTGGTCTGATCACAGAACACAGCTTTACAATAGCAGTAGCTGGTACACACGGTAAAACCACCACTTCATCTATGATTGCACACCTGCTTAGCGGGACCAGACAAGGCTGTACCGCTTTTGTGGGGGGTATCATGTCCAATACAGGCACCAACTTGATCATTGGTGAAAAGACAGCACCCATCGTTGTAGAAGCGGATGAATATGATAAATCCTTCACGCAGCTGTATCCAAACTTCACGGTGATTACTTCTCTTGACCCTGATCATTTGGACATTTATGGTGATGAAACCAATATGCTGAATACCTATGAAGAATTTGTGAATAAGACCCCTAAAGACGGTAAAGTTCTCATGAGTTCAAAGGCAGGGGCTAAGATAAGCCCTGAAAATAAATACATATCTTATGCTATAAGACATGGAGATGCCGTTGCTGATGCATTGAGAATTGTCAATGGGGCATTCGTATTTACCTATCGTTATGGGATGGAAAAAATCTCTGATATTCGACTAGCAGTTCCTGGCTATCACAATGTTGAAAATGCACTTGCCGCAATCACAGTAGCACTGGAAATGGGGATGGAAGGAATAGAAATTCGTAAGCGAATGAAAACATATGCTGGCGTGAAGAGACGGTTTGAATATGTCTATAGAAGCCAAAATATGCTTTTGATTGATGATTATGCACACCATCCTGAAGAGATTGAAGCTTTTTTGAAATCGGTTAGATCTCTGTCCAAGGATAGGAAAGTAACTGTTATTTTTCAGCCACATTTGTATTCCAGAACCGATGATTTCAAAAAAGGATTTGCAAGAGTTCTTGATAAAGCAGACGAGGTGATTTTACTTGATATCTATCCTGCACGGGAAAACCCCATTAAAGGAGTTTCATCCAAATCTATTTTCGAATTGATGGAAAACAAAAACAAAGTGATGGTATCCAAGGAGAGCCTAATCAAAGAATTAACTAATTATAACCTTGATGTTGTACTTACGATTGGGGCGGGAGACATAGACAGGGAAGTTCCGAAGATTGCGGAATTTATGAAAGGAAAATTGGAATCGCCAGGGAAGGAGGAAGCAGATGAGTAATGAGAAAAAGAACATATTGATCTATTCATTTAGCGGGTTGATTATTTTGATCCTGATCACTTTTTCAGGAGCTAAGAATCATGACAGGAAAGTCAAAAGTGTTGATATTTCCATTGAACAGGAAGACGGCAATTTCTTCACAGATAAACTCGAGGTGATGGACCTTATGACACTAGGTAACACGGATTTTATCATTGGATCTGAGTTCTCCTATGTGAATCCAAAGACCCTAGAAGAACGGGTCAAAGCAAATCCGTTTGTGAAAGATGCCCAAGTCTTCAGAAATCTAAAGGGGCATCTTGAGGTGAGAGTAGTGCAAAGTAAACCCATTGCAAGGGTATTTATAGATGGAAAAAATGACAAATATATTGATACAGAAGGGAATATTTTACCAATAAATGCTAGGCATACAGCACGGGTGCCGTTGGTAGAAACAGCTTTCCCTTTTTCATGGAAGACAAACCTCCATGAAACGAACTTTGGGGTTGACGTTTTTCAACTTCTGAAATTTATTGAACGTGAAGCGTTTTGGAAAGCCCAGATTGCTCATGTGATTATTCAAAAAGATGGAGAAATAAAGTTATTCCCACAGGTTACCAAGCAAACAATCGAGTTTGGATATCCCAAGGAATTAGATGTAAAATTTAATAAGCTAATGATTTTCTATAAAGAGATTTTGCCTATAAAAGGCTGGAATGAATACAACAGGGTCAATCTAAAATTTGAAGACCAAATTATTTGCGAATAGTAACAAATTGATACAAGAATTATGGAAGAAAAAATCATCGTTGGACTAGACATTGGAACTACAAAAATCTGTGTCATTGTCGGTAAGAAGAATGAATATGGAAAACTCGAAATCATGGGAATGGGAAAATCAGTGTCGGATGGTGTGATTCGGGGGATTGTAACCAATATAAACAAGACGGTACGAGCCATTAAAAAAGCTGTTACTGAAGCCAGTGAGCAATCTGGTATTGATATTCACGTAGTGAATGTCGGAATTGCAGGGCAACATATCAAAAGTGCAGTTCACCACGGGTCCATCACCACAGATCCAGAGGAAGAGATCACCATCGAAGATCTGAGCAGACTGACCAATGATATGCATAACATTGTACTCCCTCCAGGGAATCGAATTATTCATGTGATGCCACAGGATTATATCGTGGATTACGAAGAAGATATTATGGATCCTGTCGGAATGGCAGGAGTCAAATTAGAATCAGACTTCCATATTATAACAGCGCAGATCAATGCAATTTATAACATAGATAAATGTGTAAAAAAAGCAGGACTTGAGAACGAAAATCCGATTCTTGAGCCTTTGGCTTCAAGCCTTGCTGTTTTAAACGAAGAAGAAAAAGAAGCAGGGGTTTGCCTAGTAGACATAGGAGGAGGCACCACAGATATGGCCATATTTTATGGTCATATCATTCGTCATACAGCGGTGATTCCTTTCGGTGGCAACATTATTACTTCAGATATCAAGACAGGCTGTATGGTGATGGAACATCAGGCGGAGCTCTTGAAAACGAAGTTTGGAAAAGCAATTGCTGAAGAAGCAAGTCCAAATGACATCGTGTCGATCCCAGGATTACGAAATCGCCCTTCCAAAGAAATTTCAATAAAGAATCTGGCGGAGGTCATAGAAGCCAGACTGCAGGAAATTATTGAGCTGATTCACACGGAAATCATCACCTCTGGCTATAATAAAAAATTAGCCGCAGGTATCGTTTTGACAGGTGGAGGCTCTCAATTGACCAGTGCTAGTCAGTTGTTCGAATATATAACTGGGCTCGATACTCGTATCGGGTATCCAAACGAACATCTTGGCAGGAGTACAGTAGATGCAGCGAAAAGTCCAATGTATGCTACGTCAGTGGGGCTTGTACTCTCAGGCTTTAAGGCATTGGATATAAGAGAAGAGGGGTACGAACAGGAAAAATCTAGTGTCGTAGGAAGAAAAAAAATGAAACAAGGAAATAAATTTTTCAGCAATATTTTGGAAAAAACCAAAAGTTTATTAATTGATGATTTTGATGATAAACTAAGATAGTTCCGTTAATAGTGATCGGCATTACTGGCTTGAACAACTGATAATTAAAAATTATGGCAGAAAATATGTATCAATTCGATTTGCCTTCACATCACAAGTCTATTATTAAGGTAGTAGGTGTTGGAGGAGGTGGTAGCAATGCCGTCAATCACATGCACAGTTTGGGCATCAAAGGTGTTGAGTTTGTGGTGTGTAATACAGACAGACAGGCACTGGACAGTAGCCCGGTACCAAGTAAACTTCAGGTGGGAATCAATCTCACAAGTGGACTAGGAGCTGGTGCAGACCCAGACAAGGGGAGACGCGCAGCACTGGAAAACAAAGAGGAAATTCGAGATATTCTATCTCAGGATACGAAAATGCTTTTCATCACTGCAGGAATGGGCGGTGGAACTGGTACAGGAGCTGCGCCTGTTATTGCGCAGGTAGCCAAGGAACTGGATATACTTACGGTTGGAATTGTGACAGCTCCATTCGCTTTTGAAGGAAAAAACAAAACGAACCAAGCAAACGAAGGGATTCAGGAACTAAAAAAATCCTGCGATACGGTATTGGTAATCATGAATGATAAACTTCGTGAGATTTATGGAAATCGTTCAATACGTGATGCGTTTGCAAAAGCAGATGATGTACTGGCAACTGCTGCTAAAAGTATTGCCGAAATTATTACGTTACCTGGCGACGTAAATGTTGATTTTGAAGATGTAAAAACGGTCATGAAGAATGCAGGACCGGCTGTAATGGGGTCATCGAAGACGTTTGGCGAAAACAGAGCCAGAAGAGCTGTGGAAGAAGCATTGAACTCCCGTCTTTTAAATCAGCAGCAGATTTTTGGAGCAAAAAAAATCTTGCTCTCTATTACCTCAGGAGAAGAAGCCGAGATTCAAATGGGCGAGCTATCCGATATCTTTGAGTATATAAGGGAATATGCAGGATCTGATGCAGAGGTAATACATGGTCTCGGTGTGGATGTTTCATTGGGCGAACACATAAAGGTTACTATGATTGCAACGGGCTTTGGCGCGATGAATGAAGGAGGAGAGTATGCAAATAAAAGTGAAGATAAAAAACTTTTTGACCCAGATTCTAACAAACAGCTTAGCCTGTGGGATGAAGGAAGAGACAAACCAAAAGAGGATGTTGTGTTTGATATGGAAGGAGATAAAGAGGAAGAAGACATAAATTATGAGGTTGGCTGGTTAAAAAGAGAAATAAAGAGAGAAGTGGAAGAAGAGGATCAACAAGAATCAGAAAAAGCGTTTCAATGTGACTTTGAGAGCAACTGCGAAGAAAAAGAAATTGATGAAGATAGTGTAATAATTGATGATACTTCGGCTACAAAGAAACAGCAGTGGGCGGCTCAACGAGCAGAAAGAGAGGTCCAGTTTGAAGGAAAAAAATATGAAATGTCAACGGAAGAATTCAAAGAACGATTGGATATACCAGCATATGAACGCAAGAATATTTCTCTACAAAATGTGCCTCATTCCTCGGAGAAGAATATTTCAAAACTCAATTTGACAGAAGACAATCAAATTTTAGGAAACAATAAATTCCTCCATGACAGACCTGACTAGTTTTCCAGATAGTGTCCAAAATTTTTGTGTAAACAGATTTTTATTGCATTTAATACTAAATGTAAGGTTCCCTAAAAGCCGTAGCGTTTAAAAATAGAGTTAAACGTTAATTGAGGTCAGTAGTTATGAGCATATAATTTCGGGTTGATAAATTTTGTCTGATTTTACCATCCTTTCAATCAGATTATTAAAGATGTTTATCTTCCGTCTGGAACGGTTTAAGCGATAACAAAACTCATCGAGATACCTATCTATATTAAAAGCACTTACCCAAGAATAACTAGTCAACCCTAAAGAATAAAAATTAATTGAAGTAGGCATTTAATAAATAAAAGATTAGTCTATTAAAACAGTTTCATTTTCTTGATTAAACGATTGATTTACAGTAACTTAGTAGGATTATTAAAATTAGAATAAAAATCAGATTATGGAGAAAAAGTATGAAAGCCTAACTCTTTTTGAGTTTCAGAAGAAATTTCCTGATAACGACAGTTGTCAAAACTTCCTAGCCGAAATGAAATGGCCAGATGGATTTAAATGTGAAAAGTGTCAAAACAACACGTATTGCAGAGGGAAATTATTCCATACCCGGCAATGCACAAAATGTAGGTACCAAGCTACCCCCACAAGTGGCACTCTTTTCCACAAAGTAAAATTCCCAATGTTAAAAGCTTTTTATATCGTATACTATATGAGTACCAATAAACAAGGGATTGCATCAACAGAGCTAAGCAGAAAACTGGGGCTACGGCAAAAAACCTGTTGGCTGTTTCAACAAAAGGTAATGAAGGCAATGGTTAGCAGTGGGAAATACCCGCTAGTGGGTAAAGTAGAAGTCGATGAGACCGTTGTAGGGCAACAGGAAGAAGGCGTTGTAGGACGACAAAATAACCGAAAAAAACAGGTTGTACTGGCTATTGAGAAGAAAGGGAAAGGAGTGAGCAGGATGTATGCCAGAGAGATTGACAATGCTGGATCCAAGCAATTGAAGCCCTTCTTCCAAGATCATATATCACCTGAGGCTACCATCAAAACCGATAACTGGAGGGGCTACATCCCCTTGAAAGAAAAATATCCTTACTTAATTCAAATCGAGAGTGGGAAGAAAGGTAAGAATTTCCCAGAATTGCACAGAACAATTATGATGTTCAAGGCATGGCTTAGAGGTATCCACCATTCAGTCGATAACCTTCAAGCATATATCGACCAATATTGCTATCGGTTCAACCGAAGCCAGATGAAAGGGGAAATATTCGATAACCTGCTAACTAAAATGGTGGTCCATCAACCATGCCCGTACAAGTGCATTCGTATTTATTAAATGCCTACTTCAAAAAATTAATTATGCTTATCTCCTTTCAGGAAGGTTTTTAGCATGATTATTGCTATATAAAATGACAAGGCATAGTTATAATATCAATCAAAACCTTGTCAAATGCAGTCAAAAAAGTCGCATAGCAATCAACTTAATTTTTTATCACCTACCTTAACTGAACAACTCAATTCCAGGCAAGCGCTTTATTTGTTGAGCCACCAGATAGCATGGTCATATTTTGAAGAAGCGTTTGGTTCGCTTTATTCACATGTAGGTCGTCCAGCTCATTCTATTCGTTTGATGGTCTCCTTGTTGATATTAAAATCTATTTACAATTTATCAGATGAGGTATTGGTGGAACAACGGTGGGAAATGAATCCATATTTTCAATATTTTGGAGGCTTTGATTCTTTGCAATGGGGGCAACCCTGTGCGGCAACAGATTTGGTACATTTCAGGAAGAGGATTGGAGAAGAAGGGGTAGAGAAGATATTGAAACATTCAATTGAGCTACACGGCAAGGATGCTAAGGACAAGCATGTAAGTGTAGATACTACTGTCCAGGAAAAGAGCATCACCTATCCCACAGATGCAAAACTTCATAAAAAGATTGTTGACAGCTGTATTTCTATAGCCAAGAAAGAAGGGATTAACCTACGACGCAACTACGTTAGGACAACCAAAAACCTTGTCAGAGACACCTACCATGGGACTCACCCTAAAAGAAGAAAGCAAGCAAATGTAGCGAAGCGAAAACTCAAAACCATTGCTGGTCGGTTAGTCAGAGAATTAGACAGGAAATCGTAGGTTCAACCATCAAGTGCAAAAACTAAGCGGTATTTAGCTAAAAGATTTCTTTAGGAGTTTTAAAGTTAAGTTTTTCTCTTGGTCGTCGGTTAATTTTGTGTTGAATTTGTGTAAGCTGTTTGTCATTTAGTGTATCAAAAGCTGTTTTTTTGGGTATATACTGTCTTATGAGTTTGTTGGTGTATTCATTGAGTCCTCTTTGCCAGAAGCAATACGGATGGGCAAAGTAGAATTTAGTAGCTAGGTTTTTAGCTATGTCTTGATGGTCGGCAAATGCTGTTCCATTATCAGAAGTGAACGAAAGGATATGTTTTTTATAGGGCATCATCCTATTGATAAGTTCCTTACTTAGTCCTCTGGCTTGCTTTCCCTTAGGTAGCTTTTTTATAATGAGCATTCCTGTAGTTCTTTCCACGATGGTCAGCATGGCTCCCTTTTGTTGTCTGCCTATAATGGTATCCACTTCCCAATCCCCAAAGCGTTCTTTATTGTTGATGCATTCAGGTCTTTGATTGATTGATACCCTGTTTTTAATAGTTATAGGCTTACCTACAGGTCTTTTTCTATGTTTGAGTTGATGGCGTAAATGTTTGTAATAATGACCTCCAGCAACTTTATCGTCCCTGATATATTGATAGATACGTTCATGTGAAACCATGGGAATCTGCTTGATTTTACAATACCCTACAAGCTGCTTAGGTGACCACTGTTCTTGCAGAAGGTATTCTTTGATGAGCTTTCTTTTGTGGGTGTCAAAAGACCGAGGATTGCAATAACGTTGCTTACGCTTTGTGGAAGACAAATGTGCTTTAGATCCATGATAGATCCCTGTAGGGGAACTGTTACACTTGCATTCTCTGTAAATGGTGGAAACTGACACATCAAGGGCTTCAGCAATGAAACTTTTACTTTTACCCGATTTTAAGTAGGCTTCAATTTGATGTCTTTGATGGTCTTTGAGTTGATAATATGTTTGGCTCATATGGCAAAGTGTTTAGACCTTTAAATATGTGAAACTAGCTCCACATATTTATCCTAATCTTTGCACTTACTAATTGAACTTACATGTTATCTTTACCCATTCAATTCAACATATAGTCCTAATTAGTCAACCCTAAAGAATAAAAATTAATTATGCTTATCTTCTTTTCAGGGAGGTTTTTAGCACGATTATTGCTATATAAAATGACAAGGAATAGTTATAATATGAATCAAACCCTTGTCAAATGCAGTCAAAAAAGTCGAATAGAAATCAACTTAATTTTTTATCACCTACCTTAACTGAACAACTCAATTCCAGACAAGCGCTTTATTTGTTGAGCCACCAGATAGAATGGTCATATTTTGAAGAAGCATTTGGTTCGCTTTATTCAACTGTAGGTCGTCCGGCTCATTCTATTCGTTTGATGGTCTCCTTGTTGATATTAAAATCTATTTACAATTTATCAGATGAGGTATTGGTGGAACAACGGTGGGAAATGAATCCATATTTTCAATATTTTGGAGGCTTTGATTCTTTGCAATGGGGGCAACCCTGTGCGGCAACAGATTTGGTACATTTCAGGAAGAGGATTGGAGAAGAAGGGGTAGAGAAGATATTGAAACATTCAATTGAGCTACACGGCAAGGATGCTAAGGACAAGCATGTAAGTGTAGATACTACTGTCCAGGAAAAGCGCATCACCTATCCCACAGATGCAAAACTTCATAAAAAGATTGTTGACAGCTGTATTTCTATAGCCAAGAAAGAAGGGATTAACCTACGACGCAACTACGTTAGGACAACCAAAAACCTTGTCAGAGACACCTACCATGGGACTCACCGATGCTCTTGAACGCCCGTCCTATCTTGACATGGGACTCACCCTAAAAGAAGAAAGAAAGCAAATGTAGCGAAGCGAAAACTCAAAACCATTGCTGGTCGGTTAGTCAGAGAATTAGACAGGAAATCGTAGGTTCAACCATCAAGTGCAAAAACTAAGCGGTATTTAGCTAAAAGATTTCTTTAGGAGTTTTAAAGTTAAGTTTTTCTCTTGGTCGTCGGTTAATTTTGTGTTGAATTTGTGTAATCTGTTCGTCAGTTAGAGTATCAAAAGCTGTTTTTTTGGGTATATACTGTCTTACGAGTTTGTTAGTGTATTCATTGAGTCCTCTTTGCCAGGAGCAATACGGATGGGCAAAGTAGAATTTAGTATCTAGGTTTTTAGCTATGTTTTGATGGTCGGCGAATTCTGTTCCATTATCAGAAGTGATCGACAGGATATCTTTTTTATAGGGCATCATCCTATTGATAAGTTCCTTACTTAGTCCTTTGGCTTGCTTTCCCTTAGGTAGCTTTTTGATAATGAGCATTCCTGTAGTTCTTTCCACGATGGTCAGCATGGCTCCCTTTTGCTGTCTGCCTATAATGGTATCCACTTCCCAATCCCCAAAGCGTTCTTTATTGTTGATGCATTCAGGTCTTTGATCGATTGATACCCTGTTTTTAATAGTTACAGTCTTACCTACAGGTCTTTTTCTATGGTTGAGTTGATGGCGTAAATGTTTGTAATAATGACCTCCAGCAGCTTTATCGTCCCTGATATATTGATAGTTACGTTCATGTGAAACCATGGGAATCTGCTTGATTTTACCATACCCTACAAGCTGCTTAGGTGACCACTGTTCTTGCAGAAGGTATTCTTTGATGAGCTTTCTTTTGTGGGTGTCAAAAGACCGAGGCTTGCAATAACGTTGCTTACGCTTTGTGGAAGACAAATGTGCTTTAGATCCATGATAGATCCCTGTAGGGGAACTGTTGCGCTTGCCTTCTCTGTAAATGGTGGAAACCGACACAGCAAGGGCTTCAGCAATGAAATTTTTACGTTTACCCGATATTAAGTAGGCTTCAAATTGATGTCTTTGATGGGCTTTGAGTTGATAATATGTTTGGCTCATATGGCAAAGTTTTTAGACCTTTAAATATGGGGAAATAGCTCCACATATTTATCCTACATCTTTGCACTTACTAATTGAACTTACAAATTACCTCATCAGCAAAAAGAAGTAACATGAGCACTGTTCAAACGAGTACTTACACAAGAGAAGTGCAGTAAGAATAAAATTTACAGTTTACATGAACCTGATGTGTATTACATCGCAAAAGGGAAGGCACATAAAAAATATGAATTTGGCTGTAGGGCATCAGTAGTATTGACACAAAATACGGGTATCATCGTAGGTGCGATGAGTTCTGAAGAGAATATTTATGATGGACATACGCTAGATGCTGTATTGAAGCAAACACAACTACTGACTGGTAACTACCCGAAAACCGCCACAGTAGATAGGGGGTACAAAGGGACTAACACAGTTGAAAACACCTCCATCATTCGACCATCCAAACCATTAAAAAGAGACAATACCTAGTCGTTCCTTAAAAACTCATTTTCAATGGAGTTTGTATTCTACTTTGATGGAAAGTGGTTAATTTAACTAGACGCCTCAGGTTTACTACCCATTTTGTATAGAGCCAAAGAGCATTTACTCTTAGTTTTTTCATCAACTTCTTGTAGTTAAACCCACAGGCTGCCATGATGAAGTTTATTTTATCTCCTGTTTTCTCTTTTAGGTAATTGCTAGCTGCTCGATGATCTTGCTTCAAGTGTCCGATGATTGGCTCTATGGCTGCTCTACGTCTACAGTGCTTTCGTTTTCTCTGTTTTTGATAGGTATTGTCTCTTTTTAATGGTTTGGATGGTCGAATGATGGAGGTGTTCTCAACTGTGTTAGTCCCTTTGTACCCCCTATCTACTGTGGCGGTTTTCGGGTAGTTACCAGTCAGTAGTTGTGTTTGCTTCAATACAGCATCTAGTGTATGTCCATCATAAATATTCTCTTCAAAAGTCATCGCACCTACGATGATACCCGTGTTTTGTGTCAATACTACTGATGCCTTACAGCCATATTCATATTTCTTATGTGCCTTCCCTTTTGCGATGCAATACACATCAGGTTCATGTAAACTGTAAATTTTATTCTTACTGCACTTCTCTTGTGTAAGTACTCGTTTGAACAGTGCCAGTGTTACTTCTTTTTGCTGATGAGGTAATTTCCTGTCTAATTCTCTGACTAACCGACCAGCAATGGTTTTGAGTTTTCGCTTCGCTGCATTTGCTTTCTTTCTTCTTTTAGGGTGAGTCCCATGGTAGGTGTCTCTGACAAGGTTTTTGGTTGTCCTAACGTAACTGCGTCGTAGTTTAATCCCTTCTTGGTTGGCTATAGAAATACAGCTGTCAACAATCTTTTTATGAAGTTTTGCATCTGTGGGATAGGTGATGCGCTTTTTCTGGACAGTAGTATCTACACTTACATGGTTGTCCTTAGCATCCTTGCCGTGTAGCTCAATTGAATGTTTCAATATCTTCTCTACCTCTTCTTCTCCAATCCTCTTCCTGAAATGTACCAAATCTGTTGCCGCACATGGTTGCCCCCATTGCAAAGAATCAAAGCCTCCAACATATTGAAAATATGGATTCATTTCCCAGCGTTGTTCCACCAATACCTCATCTGATAAATTGTAAATAGATTTTAATATCAACAAGGAGACCATCAAACGAATAGAATGAGCCGGACGACCTACATTTGAATAAAGCGAACCAAACGCTTCTTCAAAATACGACCATTCTATCTGTTGGCTCAACAAATAAAGTGCTTGCCTGGAATTGAGTTGTTCAGTTAAGGTAGGTGATAAAAAATCAAGTTGATTTCTATTCGACTTTTTTGACTGCATTTGACAAGGTTTTGATTGATATTATAACTACGCCTTGTCATTTTATATAGCAATAATCGTGCTAAAAACCTCCCTGAAAGGAGATAAGCATAATTAATGTTGATTCTTTAGGGCTGACTAACTAAAATGGTGGACCATCAACCATGCCCGTACAATTTTATTCGTATTTATTAAATGCCTACTTCAACAGATTTATTCTAAAGTTACACAGATGGTTGCTTATCACAGGAGGTATTGGAAAAACCATAGTGGGCATTGCTGTTATTATATTTTCTGTAATACTGATTACAGGAATAGTGATGTGGTGGCCAAAAAAGAATAGTATAACAAAGGCATTTACCATCAAATGGAAATCGAATTTTTTTCGCTTCAATTATGACCTGCACAATGTTTTGGGGTTTTATAGTTCCTTTATTCTATTGTTAATAGCCCTCAGCGGATTGTATTTTTCTTTTCCATGGTATAGAAATGGAATCCTTATTTTGATGGGGAAAGAAATTCAAAAAAAAGAAATTAATTCAGTGAAACTTTCTGAAATGAAACCAGAAAAACATACTTCGAAAGGAGAAAAAGAAAATAGGTACATGACTATTCCGTGGAATTCATTATTACGAGAAGCCGAAAAGAACTTTTCTTATCAAGGCGCTATGCTAGTGCGTATGCCTCGCGGTAAAAGTTCCGTATTAACAATTAGAAGATACTCTGACAACAATACATTAGGTATACAAATTCCAGATCAACTTTTGTATGATCTGAATAAAAACAAAGTGGTTGGTATTCAATATTTCAACAAAATGCCTTTTCATAAGCAATTTCAGAGTCTTGTTTTTCCAATACATACAGGAGAAATCTTCGGTTGGCCTAGTATGATCGCTTATTTTATAGTGGTAATGATTGGCTGCTCATTACCCGTAACGGGAACTATTATTTGGTATACAAGAAATTCAAAAAAATGAAATATATTGAAATGAAAAATAACACAAAATTCATAACTGCTTTATTGCTACTTTCTGTCACTTCTGTTCTTTCACATGGTATTTGGCTTGAGAATTCCGTATCAGGCAAGGTAGGTGAAGAAGCTAGGGTACATTTATATTTTGGAGAAATCAGACATCAATTAATAGAAAAAGGCTTAAAATGGTATGGTGGAGAAATGTTTGCTGACTTTGTTGCTTTAGTAAAAGCCCCTGGACAATCTACGGCTACCACTATAACCCTAGAAGAATCGGAAGAATCTTTATCTGGAGTTTTCTTGCCCAAGGAGGTAGGAATATATCAACTGGTAGCCTATAATGAATAATCTCCTGTAAGAGATGTAACCAAGCATGGTTTGGGTATGCTCAAAGATTCTATCTACCTACGTTCAGTTTTTGAATCTACTCATTACAAAAGAAGACAGGATAAAAAATTGAAACTCGCCCCTTTGATGAAGTATGATATATTGATTTACCCGCCAAAAAACGGCTACAACCAATACGAAAGTCATCAGGCAAATTGGAGGAAGAAGGAAAAAATTTATGGGGTATTCTACATTGACAAACTACCCGCAGCTGACAAAGAAATAACTATCTTAAGTCCAGATGGATGGATGGTTGTTAGGAAAACTGATGCAAATGGGGAATTTAATTTTACACCTTATACCGATGGTATATATCAGTCGATCTATCAGCATAAAGAAATAAAAAACGGAAAATTCAAAGGTAAAAGCTATGATACTTATAGAGTAAAAGTCATTGCAAATATTTCCGTGTCCGATTTATGAGTTTTACCTCTTATAAGGTAAAAGAGTACCTATTAGATCAATTAAGTTCAGATCTGAGCAACAAGTTTTGATTGATTTGGCAGGCACGGTAATAAATCGGAAAATAAATTTCTTCAATCGGAAGTTTTCCTTAACCTAGGGTGTAGGGTTCCCTAAAAGCCGTAGCGTTTAAAACTAGAGTTACACGTTAAATTTGGGGAAATGAAAAAGAGTCGATTTACCGAGCTTCAGCTCATCAAGATGCTGAACGAACAAGAAGAGGGCAAGAGTGTGTCGGATATTTGTAGGACACATGGAATAAGCCAACCAACTTTCTACAACTGGAAGAGTACATAGTCAGCCCTTAAAAACATCTAACCACATTGATTTATATCAATAAAACAAACAAAACCATTAACCAAATCAACCGATTTATGTTAGAATAACCATTATTCTCTGGTCGTTTTAGTTAAAAAATTATGCTGACTCCATCTACCCCAAACACAGGGCAACAAAATCTGTTTCACACCGAATTGTTCTCTCAATTAGACCAGCGAGACCCTTTAATCCAATTAGCCAACGTCATCGACTGGAAAGTCTTTGAGGATGCTTTTAGCAAACACTACTGCCACGATAACGGCAGGCTTTCAAAACCAATACGTTTAGTGGTTGGGCGACGGATGCTCAAACAACTGGAAAACCTGTCCGATGAGAATGTGGTCTTACAGTTCAAGCGTAATCCGTATTATCAATACTTCTGCGGTTATCCAACCTACACCCCAAACGTGCCTTGCAATGCAACCGAACTGGTACATTTTAGGAACAGAATCGGTGTAACAGGTTTTGAGCTCATTTTTAAGATGAGCGTGATGTTGCACGGCAAAAAGGCCAATGAAAACATTGTTTTGATTGACACTCCTGTACAGAAGAAAAAACAGAAAAAAACATTACCTATTCCACTGATTCTAAACTAGCCATCAAAATTATCAACCGTCTCAACAAGCTGGCGAAACAGCATGGCATCAAACAGGGCAGAGCCTTTGTAAAATGAAGTTAAAAACTGCCACTTACGCATTCGCCAAAAAGGCATTGAAACGATTGCGAACTATTGCTCATATTTTAATCCGAGAACTACAAAGAAAACTACCCCAACACGGACTGCTTGAAACCTACCAACCAGACTTCTTATTTTATCAGCGGCTTCTTATCAACAGATAGGGGCACAACAACCCAAAGACCACAAACGCTATGAATACGGCAACAAAGTATCCATCGTCTCGGCCAAAGACAGTAACATCATTGTCGGCGTTGTCAGCCATAAGAAAAACCAGCATGATGCAAAAACCCTACCCGATGCGATAAAACAAGCCAATAGCAACAGAACAAAACCCATCAAACAAGCGGTCTGCGACAGAGGCTATTGTGGGGTTAAACAAGTGGGCGATACGGACATCATCCTGCCCAGCAAAGCCCTGAAAAAAGACAATCGTTATCAAAGAGACAAGAAACGCAAATTGTGTAAGCGACGGGCTGCCATAGAACCCATTATTGGGCATTTGAAATCTGATTTTAGGTTATCCAGAAACAGGCTTAAAGGACAAATTGGCGATGAAATCAATGTACTCATGGTTGCTTGTGCCTGGAATTTGAGAAAGTGGCTGGTTTTTTGTCACGTCTGCTATTTATGGCTTAAAAAAGCGCGTTTTGTCCATATTTTTGGTAAAAAGCCCTTGGTCCATTTGATTCAAGGTTGATTCACGTTCGCTGAGCGGTCGCTTGAAATATATTTTTACTTGCTAGGTCGGTTTTTAAGGGCTGACTAAGTAAGGAACTTATCAATAGGCTGATGCCCTATAAAAAAAACATATCCTTTCGATCACTTCTGATAATGGAACAGAATTTGCCGACCATCAAAACATAGCTAAAAACCTAGCTACTCAATTCTACTTTGCCCATTGGTATTGCTCCTAGCAAAGAGGACTCAATGAATACACTAACAAACTCATAAGACAGTATATACCCAAAAAAACAGCTTTTGATACACTAAATGACAAACAGATCACCCAAATTCAACACAAAATTAACCGACGACCAAGAGAAAAACTTAACTTTAAAACTCCTAAAGAAATCTTTTAGCTAAATACCGCTTAGGTTTTGCACTTGATTGTTGAACCTACGCTTCCGTAAAATCATGATTCTGAATCAAAAAATTGTCTAAAAAAGCTAATTTGTGTACCTTCGCGAGTCAACAACTCATTGCATTTTAAACTCGCGAATGAAGGAAGGGAAAGCACATCTGAATTATGCTGATGTTTACCCTTTCGGTATCTCGTAATAATTTGATGGAAGAAAATAAACAGCACAAAAAAACGGATTATTCTGCGAGCAATATTCAGGTCCTTGAAGGTCTTGAAGCCGTACGAAAAAGACCTGCAATGTATATTGGAGACCTTGGAGTAAAGGGTCTTCATCATCTGGTTTGGGAAGTTGTGGATAATTCCATTGATGAGGCACTTGCTGGGCATTGTGATGAAATAACAGTTGAAATAAACGAAGATGAATCTATCAGAGTAACTGACAATGGAAGAGGTATTCCAACTGATATGCATGAAAAAGAAAAAAGAAGTGCGCTGGAAGTAGTAATGACTGTATTGCATGCAGGAGGAAAGTTTGATAAGGATACGTATAAAGTCTCAGGAGGACTACATGGGGTGGGGGTTTCCTGTGTAAATGCACTCTCTTTCTTACTTACGGCAACTGTCCATAGAAATGGTAGAATATACAAACAAGAATATAGCCGAGGAATTCCCAAAGATGCCGTACAGGAAATTGGTAAAACAGACAAAAGAGGCACCATAATTCAGTTCAAACCAGATAATGAAATTTTTTCCATAATCAGGTATAATACAGAAACTATAGCCTCAAGATTAAGAGAGCTATCTTTTTTAAATGCTGAGATAAAAATTATTCTTCTGGACCACAGAGACACGGATGAAGATGGAAATTCAATTAGAGAGGAATTTTATTCTGAAGGTGGTCTTTCTGAATTTGTCGGCTATTTGGATAGTACAAGAGAGACACTGATCCCCGAACCCATTTATATTGATGGAGATAAAGGTGAAGTACCTGTCCAGATCGCAATGAGCTACAATACTTCATTTACGGAAAATGTAGTATCATATGTTAACAACATTAACACTCATGAGGGGGGTACTCACATTTCTGGTTTCAGAAGGGCATTGACGAGAACACTCAAGAACTACGCAGATAAATCGGGGTTACTGGATAAAGTCAAGGTAGAGATCAGTGGAGATGATTTTAGAGAGGGTCTTACAGCCGTAATCTCTGTAAAAGTAGCAGAACCTCAATTTGAAGGTCAAACGAAGACCAAACTTGGAAATTCGGATGTTATGGGAGCAGTAGATACATGTGTCAGTGAGATGTTGCATGAATATTTGGAAGAACATCCAAAAGAAGCCAAACAGATTGTATCAAAAGTAGTACTGGCAGCTCAAGCAAGACATGCTGCCAGAAAAGCCAGAGAAATGGTACAGAGAAAAAACGTACTCTCTGGAACTGGGTTACCTGGCAAACTAGCAGATTGCTCGGACAAAGATCCTGCAGTCTGTGAACTATATCTTGTGGAGGGGGATTCCGCTGGTGGTTCTGCAAAGCAAGGGCGGGACAGGCGATTTCAAGCCATTCTTCCATTACGAGGTAAGATATTAAATGTTGAAAAAGCACAAGAATATAAGATATACGACAACGATGAGATCAAGAATATGATCACAGCACTTGGTGTATCTTTTGGAACAGAAGAAGATGAAAAAGCGTTGAACATGGAAAAATTGCGCTATCATAAAGTCATAATTATGACAGATGCAGATATTGATGGTAGTCATATCCGAACACTAATTCTGACCTTTTTTTTCAGGTATATGCGTGACTTGATAGAAAAGGGACATTTATACATAGCACTGCCCCCTCTTTACCTGATTAAAAAAGGGAAAGTTGAAAGGTACGCATGGTCCGAAGACGATCGGGTAAGAATAGTAAAAGAAATGGTGCCAGAAGGGAAAGAAGATTCTGTAGGCTTACAGAGATATAAAGGGTTAGGTGAGATGAATCCTGAGCAACTTTGGACTACAACCATGGCTCCTGAGTACAGAAGTTTAAAGAAAGTGACTATCGAGTCGGCGGCTGAAGCCGATCGTCTGTTTTCAATGTTAATGGGAGACGAGGTAGCCCCTCGAAGAGAATTCATCGAGAAGAATGCTAAATATGCAAATGTGGATGTTTAGTCCATGGATAAATCTGGTAAATCGCTTGCAGAAACTTCCAAATTACAGCTAGCGTAAAAAATAGTGCAGAGCCAAATGCCAAGACTATTTAGCATAACAAAATCAATTAGTATTAATCTCTCCATTTGCTTTAGGTTCAAGGCTAAGCCAAGTATACGTTTATTTTTGCAGAGTAGATATATCACTTCTCACATTCAACTAATAAATGCAACTTTTAGATTTGAGATTTTATCACTATTACAAAACAGGAAAGAAGGGCAATTTTCTCTTTCACTGCTTTGCTGGTAAGGGTTAATTTGCCCCCTCACATCGTGAAAAATAAAGTTGCAAATGGCACATCTTACTACAGAACACAGGTACGCGATATCGTGTATGTTACAACAAGGAAAAAGTCAAAGTGAAATAGCTGCTAGCATAGCAAAAGATAAATCTGTTATTAGCAGAGAAATTGTGCGTAATAAAGATCAGAGGAGTGGTGTTTATAGGCATGATTTGGCGCATCGAAAGTATGCTCAACGTCAAAAAAGGAAACCCAAGAAAAAGCGATTCACCTTGCGAATTCAGTCCCATGTCGAGACCCTGCTAAAGGAAGACTATAGCCCCGAGCAAATTGTAGGCATCAGTATAAAAGAAGGGCTAGACTGTGTCTCTCACGAGCGCATTTATCAGCATGTATGGAAAGACAAAAAACACCAGGGCGAGTTACATACCCATCTCCGAAGAAAGGGCAGAAAGTATCGCAAAAGAGGGGCTACTAAAGATAGCAGGGGAATTATAAAAGACAGAGTAAGTATAGACCGCAGACCTTCGGTGGTAGAAGAAAGGTCAAGATTTGGAGATCTTGAAGTAGATTTGGTCATTGGAAAAAATCAGAAAGGAGCGATTGTAACTATCAACGACAGGGCGAGTGGCATGTTGAAAATGAAGAAAGTAGAAACCAAACAAGCCAGCGAAGTGGCTGATGCCATCAATGAATTATTGGAAGAATGGAGTCCGTTTCTTCAAACCATCACTTCTGATAATGGAAAGGAATTTGCTTGGCATCAACAGGTAGCTAAAACGCTAAGCATTGACTATTATTTTGCCCATCCCTACCACTCGTGGGAAAGAGGGTCTAATGAAAATGTAAACGGGCTGATCAGACAATATATCCCTAAGAAATCAGACTTCTCTATGCTCGATGAGCAACAAATCAAAGACATTGAAACCAAGATAAACAATCGACCTAGAAAAAGGCATAAATATGAAACCCCTATATTTGTAATGAATCAATTATTGGTTAACCAGAAAGTTGCATTAATGACTTGAATTCAGCCTTCTAAATCATTTGTCAATTATGAAATATAAATTTGTCAAGAAAGGATTTTGCCTTCTTTTATTCTTCATCTTCACCCAGACTTCGTACGCTCAATGTTATTGGCAGCAGAGAGTCGAATACAAGATGGATATTGATTTTGACACTGAAAAGCATCAATTCCAAGGTACCCAGACTTTGAAATATTTCAACAATAGTGCTGATACGCTCTTCAAGGTATTTTATCATCTCTATTTCAATGCTTTCCAGCCAGAAAGTATGATGGATGTCAGAAGCAGGGCAATTGAGGACCCTGATGGAAGAGTGAGAGACAGAATATTCAAATTGAATGATGCCGAGATCGGGTACCACAAAATTAATAGTCTCAAACAAGACGGTGTTAATGTTACATATTTAGTTGAGGGTACCGTATTGGAAGTAGAACTAAATAACCCTCTTTTTCCAGCATCTTCAACCGTATTAAACATGAATTTTCAAAGCCAAGTACCAGTTCAGATACGAAGAAGTGGGCGTAACAATTCCGAAGGAATTGACTACTCCATGGCACAGTGGTTTCCCAAATTGGCGGAATATGATGATCGGGGCTGGCACGCTCATCCTTATGTAGGAAGAGAATTTTATGCTCCATGGGGTGACTTTGAAGTTAATTTAACCATTGATAAAGATTACATAGTGGCCGCAACGGGCATACTTCAAAATCCGAATGATATTGGATACGGATATGAAGATGCAGGCACAAATGTCAAACGAAAGGGCAAAAAAATTACATGGCAGTTTAAGGCTGAAAATGTACACGATTTTGTATGGGCTGCTGACCCAGATTACAAGCATGTAATCAGTGAGGTTCCCAGAGGACCTGTCCTCCATTTCTTTTATCAGGAAACCAAGGAAACTAAGGAATGGGAACAACTACCCAGACTAACGATAAAAGCTTTTCAGTTTATTGAAGAACATTTTGGTGAATATCCATTCCCTCATTATTCAATTATCCAAGGCGGAGATGGGGGAATGGAGTACCCAATGGCCACCCTAATAACTGGACACAGGAGCCTTTCAAGTCTGGTAGGTGTAACAGTTCATGAAGCTCTTCATAGTTGGTATCAGGGTATACTAGCCACGAACGAAAGCTATTTTGCATGGATGGATGAAGGTTACACTTCGTATGCCACAAATTTAACTGTGGCGCACCTTTTTGAAAGAGACATAGATTGGACAAAAGACAGCAATTATCAAGATTATTTCGCCCTTGCAAAAAGTGGAAAAGAGGAACCTATGAGTACTCATTCAGATCAATTCGAAACTAATTTTGCTTATGGTAGGTCCGCTTATTCCAAAGGTGCTGTAAGCATTGCCCAACTTGGCTACATTATCGGTGAACAGGCTAGAGACGAAGGCTTGGTGAAATATTTTAATCAATGGAAGTTTAAACATCCTGACCTAAATGATTTCGTACGAGTAATAGAAAAAAGCACAGGGCTTGAGTTAGACTGGTATTATGATTATTGGGTAAACTCGATTCACCACATTGATTATAGCGTCTCGTCAGTTTCAAATTCTAACAATAAGACTACCGTACAATTAAGTAGAGTAGGTGTTATTCCAATGCCGATGGATATTTACGTCACCTTTAAAGACGGAACAAAGAAAATCTACTACACCCCGTTATCTATTATGAGGGGCGAGAAGAAAAATGACTCACATTTGGATAGAGTTGTGCTTCCAGACTGGTCATGGACTCACCCAACTTATTCATTTGAAATAGAGACACCATTGGACAATATCCAATCCATCAAGATAGATGAAACTGGACGACTAGCCGACATAAACCAAGACAATGATGCTTGGCAGAATTAATCTTTCAGCGATTTGATTCAGTTTTTTTGTACACTTCCTTTAATCGTCACCATCTGAGCAGGATCAGATGGATCATTTGAAAAGATGGTAACTGTTTTATACTGGGTTCCTCTTCTCGCTGAAGTATCAAACATTATTCTTAAGTCCTGAGATTGTCCTTTCTTCAAGCTTTGAGATGTAACTTCATAGGTTACACAATCACAGTTTGATTTAATCTTTCTGAAATTTAATTTCTTCTTCCCTCCATTGTTAAGTGTAAAAGCGGTCTCTACTATGGTCCCCTCTTTTACTTTACCAAAATCAAACACTCGTTCAGAAATTAAGAGCTTAGGTGCCTCATCCAGTTCCTTTGCAGTCATTTCTGGGAAAAACTCCTCAATTGTAGAAATTACAGAAAACAGATTTTTTACACCTGAAACAGTATCGGTCTGTATCGTAACATTATCGCTCAGAAAGCCTAAATCATTCTTGATTTGGGGATCAAAAGACACCTTTAAAACTCCTTTTTCTTTAGAGCTTAAAATGGTTGGCTTCAAAGTGAGTTTGATGTGATCTGGAACTTGCATCAATTGATATTGAAGTTGCAAAGAGTCATTCCCAGTATTGTAGACATCAAATTCTTTATCAACTACCTTTTCGGTGGTCATTTTCCCCATATTCAGAGATCGGTACTTTATCCTTAAATCTCCTGTATTCACGGGTAGTTCTTCCAAGATAGATTTCGATTTTGGTTTAACAAATCCAGATATGTAGAGTACTCTGTTTTCAGATGTTTGAGTAGACGATATCCTTAAAGATTTTGTGAATCTTCCAGGTCTGTTCCGCGGATTAAAACGCACTCTAACAAAACCACTGTCTCTAGGGGCTGTTTCTTCTTTGGTCCATCCTGGAGTCGTACAACCACAAGATGCCTTCACATCAGTAATTTGAATAGATTGATCTCCAGTATTTACAAAGTTGAAGATGTATTCTGCATGCCCCCCCTCCTCTTCAATTTCCCCAAAGTCATGCGATTCCTTAAAGAATTCCAGTTTTCCTTGAGCATTCGTGTTGAACAACATAAGAACGGAGAGTATTAAAAATAATGATTTCATTGAAAAAAATATTTGCAAGATTCTAATTAAAAAGCACGGCTCAAATTTATAGTACGTTTGCGTAAATACTTCAAAAATGGCTCGAATTTTAACTGGAATACAAAGCACTGGAAAGCCTCATCTGGGAAACTTATTGGGGGCAATTATCCCAGCAATTGAATTGTCTAAAAATACAAAAAATGAATCGTTCTTTTTCATAGCTGATCTTCATTCTCTTACAACAGTCAAAGATGTAGCGTTGAGAGTTGAAAACACAAATGCTGTAGCTTCAGCATGGCTGGCATGTGGATTCGACCCTTCTAAACATGTATTTTACAGGCAATCTCGGGTTCCAAAAGTTTGTGAGTTAACTTGGTATCTGAATTGTTTCACCCCTTATCCAATGCTTGCTAATTCTCACTCTTTTAAAGAAAAGTCAGATAATCTTTCAGACGTTAACGCCGGTCTTTTTGATTACCCAGTTCTTATGGCGGCAGACATTTTGCTTTACGATGCTGAATATGTACCTGTAGGCAGGGATCAAAAACAGCACCTTGAGATCACAAGAGAGATTGCTAAATCTTTCAATCATCAGTTTGGAAATGTTTTTGTAGTTCCAGAACCTTTAATAGACGATAAAGTAA
The DNA here is from genome assembly GCA_965261215.1 of Ekhidna sp. Lineage (GTDB taxonomy): Bacteria > Bacteroidota > Bacteroidia > Cytophagales > Cyclobacteriaceae > Ekhidna. The sequence continues at coordinate 2,235,854 of CBDHDT010000193.1, read as the reverse complement.
TGACCGTGCCAGGGACAGATGGACAAAAGATGAGCAAAAGCTATGGAAATAGCATAGATGTGTTCTTGCCAGAAAAGCAACTAAGGAAGAACGTCATGCAAATTGTGACTGACAGCACCCCATTAGAGGAGCCTAAAAATCCTGATACATGTAATATTTTTGCTATATATAAACTTCTAGCTAGTCCAGAACAAACTGCTCAAATGCGAAAAAATTACGAAGGAGGGAATTATGGCTATGGTCATGCGAAACAGACGTTGCTTGAATTGATCAATGAAAAGTTCAAAAAGGAAAGAGAGATTTACAGTCATTACATGGACAATCTTGAAGAACTGGAAAGCAGGTTGCAGGAAGGTGAAAAAAAAGCAGATGAGTTTGCTTCTGACGTGCTACTCCGTGTGAAGAGTTCGCTAGGGTTCGCTTAACTACAGTACCAACATAATGGACGCAAAAAAGGAAGCAGAGGAATGGTTGAATTCAAAATGCTTGGACGAAGAATCCAGAAATGAAATTAGAAATCTTGAGGCAGATAAGCTCAACGATGCTTTTTATAAAAATCTTGAATTCGGAACGGGCGGTCTGCGAGGCAAGATGGGTGTTGGATCCAATAGAGTAAATAGGTACACAGTCGGAATGGCTACTCAGGGCTTTGCCAACTACCTGAAAAAAAGTCATATTCCTGATATATCCGTAGCCATTGCTCACGATAGTCGGAATAACAGCAAGGATTTGGCAAGAATTACGGCACATGTATTTTCTTCAAATGGCATAAAAGTGTACTTGTTTGAAGATTTACGACCAACTCCAGAACTATCCTTTACTATTCGTCATTTGGGATGTTCAGGAGGTGTGGTACTTACTGCTTCGCACAACCCTAAAGAATATAATGGCTACAAAGCCTATTGGTCAGATGGAGCGCAATTGATCAGTCCTCATGACAAAAATGTCATGGAGGAAGTTGATAAGATAATAAATATCAGCGATGTTGATTTTACACCACGACCTGAACTGATCGAACCCATCGGAGAAGAAATTGACAGAGCGTATCTTAAAATGGTCAAAGGGTTAACCGTTTCCAATCAATCAATAAAAAATCAAAAGGATTTAAAAATTGTATTCTCTCCTATTCATGGAGCGGGAGTTACCCTTATACCCCGGGTCTTGAGAGAGTTAGGTTTTGATAATGTCCACATCGTAGAAGAGCAAAGCGAACCCGATGGCAATTTCAAAACTGTCATTTATCCCAACCCTGAAGAAAAAGAAGCTATGTCTATTGCACTTAAAAAGGCAGTGGAAATAAATGCAGATTTAGTTATGGCTACCGATCCCGATGCAGATAGAGTGGGAATTGCGGTGAAAAACACCAAAGGTGAATTTCAACTACTCAATGGAAATCAAACAGGTTCACTTTTATTGTATTACCTCCTGACCAAGTGGGATGAGAAAGGATTAACAGGTAATGAATTTGTCGCCAAGACAATTGTGACTTCTGAGTTGATAAGAAAAATAGCAAATAGTTTTAGCGTCAAGTGCTATGATACGCTTACTGGCTTCAAATACATTGCAGAATTGGTCGGAAGGCTAGAGAAGAAAGAGGTCTTTATCGGAGGAGGAGAAGAAAGCTATGGATACATGATTGGGGATAAGGTGAGGGATAAAGATGCTGTTGCAAGTTGTGCGATCATTGCGGAAATGACTGCATGGGCATCCGATCAAGGGAAATCTCTTTTCAAATTGCTGATAGAAATCAATGTTTCTTTTGGACTGTATCATGAATCTTTAAAATCCATCACCAAAGCAGGTATGCAAGGTGCCGAGGAAATAACAGAAATGATGCGTCAATTCAGAGCCAACCCCCCCCAAACACTTGCAGGATCTGATGTCAAAAGCGTTCTGGATTATCAGGAAGGGGTATTAAGAAACCTTCAAGATCAAACGTTAGAAAGATTACAATACCCTAAATCAAATGTGCTCCAATATTTGACGATGGATGACACCAAAGTAAGTATCAGACCGTCAGGTACAGAACCAAAAATCAAGTTCTATTTTTCTGTCACAACAAACCTTGAGCCTCACAACTATTATTTGGAGCTTAAAACCTTGAAAAGAAAAACTGATAACTTGCTGATAGACTTTGATTTATGAACTAATTATTAGTTTTTACATTTAAGATAAATAATAAGTACTAATTTGCGTAATTAATGACCACTAAACAGTGTTGAGCGTAGCACTTAATTTTTTACTCGTGATTGTCGGCTTTGTGCTTCTCATCAAAGGAGCAGATTACCTAGTAAGTGGTGCGTCCTCACTCGCCAAAAGATTCAACATATCAGACATAGCTATCGGACTTACTGTCGTGGCGATGGGTACATCTGCACCAGAACTGGTTGTGAATCTTATTGCAGGTGACGAAGATAATGAGATAGTTTTCGGAAATATTATAGGTTCCAACATATTTAACATCTTTCTAATACTTGGAATAGCCAGCATAATTTACCCGTTAAAGGTAGAAAGAAATGCGCTATGGAAAGAGGTGCCATACTCTCTTCTCGCCACTGTTGTGTTTTTCATTCTAGTGAATGACGCATTACTTTTCGGCAAAGAGACGAGCGAACTTGACGCGAGTGATTCAATAATTCTATTGAGCATGTTTGTACTCTTCTTGGGTTACATCTTCATGAACCTGAAGAGAAACGTTGAAAATGACACAGAGGATATTAAAGTGTGTGGCAATCTTAAAATTACTATCATGATTGCACTGGGAGTTGTAGGACTGGTTTTTGGAGGACATATGATTGTTGATAACGCCATTTCAATCGCAAAGCACTTTGAAGTCAGTAACAAATTGATAGGATTAACAATACTTGCCGCAGGAACTTCATTACCCGAGTTAGCAACATCTGCTGTTGCGGCATTGCAAAAAAAATCTGATTTAGCCGTAGGCAATATTGTAGGATCAAATATTTTCAATCTTCTGTTGGTGCTTGGTGTCTCCTCTCTTGTGCATTCACCACTAACATTCACCCCATCATTAAATGTCGATCTGTATGTCGTAATGCTTGGAACTTTTATGCTGTTCATATTCATGTCTACATTAGCAAAGTACAAGCTGGACCGAGCAGAAGGGGTTGTCTATCTCATTGGTTTTGTAGCCTACACCTACTATCTCTTCGTAAGAGAAGGAATGGCTCCTTCTCCCTAGTTAGTGTCCACAGTTAGAAACGTATGTTTCCTAAAGTCAATCCTACAACTACCAAGTCATGGAAATCTCTGCTTTGCTTAGCAGATCAAGCCACCTATACTATCTCTGATTTATTCAAAAAAGATACTGATAGATGTAAAAAATATGCTTTTGATCTCTCTGGGTTTTATTTTGACTTTTCTAAAAATAATATTAGTGACGAGGTACTGTCCTCTCTCATTGATTTAGCCAAAGAATGTGGATCAGATCAAGCCATTCGCTCACTATTTAATGGTGAAAAAATAAATCGCACAGAAAATCGCGCTGTTTTACATACGGAATTAAGAAGGCTTTCTGAATATTCAGAATATTCAACCCTTGCAAAAAAAGAATTGAGGAAAGTGGAAGCATTCGCTAATTCAATTAACACAGGAAAGTGGAAGGGCTATACTGGGAAAAAGATGACGGACATTGTAAATATTGGAATTGGAGGTTCAGATCTTGGTCCTAAAATGGTCTCTTATGCACTAAAACCCTATTGGAAATCCATTAAACCTCATTTCATTTCAAACATTGATGCCCAGCAACTGAGCGACGAGCTTGAAGGATTGAATCCTGAAACCACGCTTTTCATCGTTGCTTCTAAAACTTTCACTACTCAAGAAACCATGACTAATGCTAGGAGTGCCAAAGGCTGGTTTTTGAAAAATGGCGGTACTTGTGACGTAATATCAAAACATTTTGTAGCCGTAAGTACAAATGAAAAAGCAGTGCATGCCTTCGGAATGGATTCATCTAATATGTTCCGGTTTTGGGATTGGGTTGGAGGAAGATATTCGCTTTGGTCCAGTATTGGCTTGAGTATTGCCTGTTCAGTTGGATACGATAATTTCAGACAACTGTTGCTGGGTGCAGAAAAAATGGATAATCACTTCAGAAGCTCTCCTTTCAAAAAAAATATCCCTGTCATAGCTGCTTTGATAGGAATATGGCATACCAATTTCATGAACTATGATACGATAGCCATTCTCCCTTACGATCACAGGCTAAGATTCCTGCCACCGTACCTCCAACAAGTAGATATGGAAAGCAATGGAAAATCCATGGACAGGAATGGGGAAAAAGTGAGTTACCAAACTGGACCAGTCGTATGGGGAGAGACAGGCACCAATGGACAACATGCTTTCTATCAACTCATACATCAGGGAACTAAAATTGTTCCTTGTGATTTCATAGCAATTGCCAATCCTGCCAATACCTACAAAGATCACCATGACAAATTGATGGCAAATTTCTTCGCTCAACCAGAAGCTTTACTTGGAGGAAAGACAGAATCAGAAGTGATGAAAGAACTAAAGGACAGACCATGTGAGAAAAATTTTGATCTACTCCCATTCAAAATTTTTGAGGGAAATAGATCATCAACCTCTATCTTGATCCAAGAATTAAGCCCCTTTAATATGGGGATGCTCATTGCATTCTATGAACATAAAATTTTCACTCAAGGTGTAATATGGAACATCTTTAGTTTCGATCAATGGGGAGTAGAACTTGGGAAGCAACTAGCTAAACCAGTTTTAACCGAAATACAGGATAAAATCAAGAATCATGATGATTCTACTAAAGCTCTTCTGAAAAAATTTCAAGACATGCGAAGATAGCCAGCGATGATTCCTGTGGCCACACCTATATTTAAAGATTCTGCCTTGCCATACTTTGGAACAGAAATTGTCAGACTCAGTCTTTGCTTTACCAACTCAGATATCCCATGAGACTCGTTCCCCATTACCACAACGGAAGGCTTTTCCAATAGTGCCTCATATACATTTTGACCATTCATATCAGCTCCATAGGTAGGTAATGGGCAACTGTTAAAAAAGTCTTCCAGATCATGGTACCAAACTTTGACATTTGTAAAAGAACCCATAGTACTTGAGATTACCTTTGGATTGTAAAGTTCTGCTGAATGTTGAGAGCATATGACCTGAGAAAATCCAAACCAGTTTAATGTACGAATAATCGTACCAAGATTTCCTGGATCATTCACGCCATCAAGCACAAAAATTTGTTGTTTAAAATCAATATCATCAAACGCCAATTCTTGAATCTGTGCAAGAGCGATGCATGAAGTATTCGTCGTAAAGCTCCCTACAGATTGTAGCGTTTTCTGATTCAGCACTTCTGTTCTCATTCGACTTAATACATCATATTTTGCTTCAAAAAACTCTTTTGAACACAGCACCATATCCACTTTAAAGTTAGAAGAAAGTAATTCCAGCACGTTTTTGGAACCTTCCACTAAAAAGCGTTTTTCGAAGACCCTGTACTTCTTAACTTTGAGCGATTTTATAAACTTCAGTTCGTTTTTTGAGAGCATTAATTTGAAGGGTTTTTTTACAATAAGCCAAGTATCAATATTAGCAAGCATTTTTCTTACCTCTTGCTTAGGCTCAAAATTTCTTAGAGAAAACGAACAATTACTCACAAAATATGAAATTGAGGGAGTATCCAGATCCATAAAGGATGACACCAATGCGCTTATCGAACGAATTCCTAACTCTAGACCATTCGGTATATTCAAAAGCACACCCCTTGGTTTCATCGTTATTCCATTTACACATTTGGCACATACATACCAGTTTGGGGAAAACGGTGCTTTCTTCTTAAAAGGCTACGATATCAATCGAATAAAAGTGAAAAAGGATTCTTTGGAATCAAAGTTTGAAGCTAAAATACTACAAGCCGAAAACGATAACCGAAAGCAAAACTTGAGAAATCGGATAGTCAAAAAACTTGACAAGAAAGATCGAAAAATCAGAGAAGGCAACCTACTAATGAGATGGGGGGAAAGGCTAGCTGTATACGATCATAATAAATCAATAGTCTCTCAAGAAAAGATCAAACAGTATCTCAATTCTAAGGGCTTTTTCAACTCAAAGATTAAAATAGATACCTCAACAATTAATAAGAAAAAGCGTACGCTACTACTAAGCTATAAGATTGACCTTGGAGTTCGTCATGTAATTGACTCTATCGAATACATCATTCCCGATACGGTTCTTCAGCAATTGATCTGGGAAGAGATTCCAAGCGCACAACTCAAGAAAGGATTTTATGATCAGGAAATACTTATGAAAGAGAGGGAGCATATTTACAACCTAGCTGTGAATAATGGCTATTTTGAATTTTCAAAGCAATATGTGTCATTCGAAATAGATTCCACAAAACTTGGCAGTGATACTTTGCTCGTCCGAGAAATTATTCGAACCCCGCCCGATCAAAATAATCATAAAATATTTTATCTCGACTCCATTGTATTTTTCTTTGATGCCAGTGACTCCCCAACGTACCAAAGGACTCCCGAAACATACAAAGACATCACTTTTAATTTTGAGAAAAATAAGTATTCAAAAAAAATATTGCAGTGGAGAATCCCTCTTGAACAAGATGGCAAGTACAGTCGCGATCAGACTATCGAGACACAAAGGCAACTTGCTTACTTAGACAACTTCAAATTTGTCAATATTAATTACGATACAACAGGCAGGAGATTCGTAGCCAATATCTTCGCTTCTTCTCTTAACAAATATCAAACTTCAAGTGAATTTGGGTTTGTTCAAAATAATACGAATAGTAAAAATCCCAGTCCATTTTTTAACTTAAGTCTAAAAAACAGGAATACGTTCAGAGCACTTGAGGTCATTAGTATAGATGTAAATGCCAAAGTAGAAGATATTCAGGGAATTTCAGGAGAGCAGCAGTCGGGTTATTCAAGTAGGCAATATGGGAGCAACCTGTCATTTAGTTTCCCCCAATTTTTATTTCCACTGGGCAGGTATTACAAAAAAAAGATAGGAAGATTCAATCCGCAAACATTACTTTCAGTTGGATTAGGACTGGAAGATCGATTCAATGAATATGTCCGAAGAACTATCAAAACATCTTTTTCTTATTCATGGCAAATAAGAGATCAATTAAAGTATGTACTTACTCCTCTACAAGCTAGCTTCATCAAATCTGATAATGATCCAAGGTTCCAAAACTTTCTACAACGTCTGGAAGATGAAGGAAATACCTACGCAAACTCCTTTCGTTCAGCCTTTGTCAGCAGTACTTCTTTCCAGCTTGACCTGAACCTCGGAGAATACAATATAGGAAAAGACGGAGGATTTGTCCAGTTCTTTATAGAAGCTGGAGGAAATCTTAACAACATTTTTGGAGAAAATGCTTTTGGAGACAGCATTGAAACATATCAATTCGTAAAAACGAACATAGATCTAAGGAAAATTGAAAAGATCACTAGAAAACTAAATATGGCTTATAGGTTAAATATTGGGATTGCGTACGCATACGGAAATAACAACTCACTTTTTTACGAAAAATACTTCTTCGCTGGAGGTAGTAGTAGCGTTCGGGCATGGAAGCCCAGAAGACTCGGTCCAGGAGCATTCGGCATTACACAAGGTTCTAATAGAGTTGACTTTACACGAGAACAACCTGGTGACTTGCTAATTGAATCCAGCTTTGAATTCAGGCAAAAGCTTGTTGGGTTTCTTAAGGGTGTTGTTTTTGTCGATGCAGGAAATGTATGGTTGATCAGAGGATCTTCCGTAAATCCGTCCGATGATCCAGAAGGAGATGATGGCAAGTTTAGATTCGGGGACTTCATGGATGAAATGGCCGTCGGCACGGGTGTTGGATTGAGATTCGATCTGTCATTTTTCATACTCCGATTGGATTTAGGGCTCAAATTATTTGACCCTGCACAGCCGAAGGGAAAACATTTCATTGGTGATCATATCTTCAGTAATTTCGGATTCAATTCAGAAATTAATATAGGAATCGGTCACTCCTTCTAATGAGTAATGTAACAAAAGAGAATATTTCAGGTTGCTTTCAAATACTGCAGGAATCAATTTGTAAACAACTTGAAAAACTGGATGGAAAATCCTCTTTTGAAGAAGACATGTGGAGTCGTAAAGAAGGTGGAGGCGGTAGAACGCAAGCAATCAAAAATGGAGATTTAATTGAAAAAGGAGGTGTGAATTTTTCCGCTGTGTACGGACCAACTCCTGTCAAAATATTAAATGCGCTAAAACTGGGACAAACAGATTTTTTTGCTACAGGTGTCTCAATCATACTCCACTCAAAAAATCCATGGGTCCCTATTATTCATATGAATATCAGGTACTTTGAAATGAGTAATGATACATGGTGGTTTGGAGGCGGGTTAGATTTAACACCTCACATGATCATAGAAGAAAAAGCCAAGCAATTCCATTTTACCTTAAAGAAGGTTTGTGACAGGTATTCGACGAAATACTACCCAAAATTCAAGGACCAGGCTGATGAGTACTTTTATATACATCATAGAAAAGAGACCCGAGGCATTGGGGGAATTTTCTTTGACCGATTGAATGAGTCAGATGGTTTTTCAAAATTAGACAGGTGGAATTTTGTGCAGGAACTGGGGAACTCTTTCATTCAAACCTACACAGAAGCAGTGGAAGAATTACGGGATATGAACTGGTCAGAAGAAGATAAAAGCTGGCAATTGATGAGGCGGGGAAGATATGTGGAGTTTAATCTTTTGTATGATAAAGGCACAAAATTTGGGTTGGACACAGATGGGCGAACGGAATCAATCTTGGTGAGTATGCCCCCCACGGCACAGTGGGAATATGATCATAGATCACAGGATCAGAAGTATCTTAACACATTATCTCACCTCAAAAAAGGAATTGACTGGATCGATGCTTGATTGGCTGAAAGATATTGACAGAAGCTTGTTCTTAGCCCTTAACGGGACTGGAAGCCCTCTATTAGACCAACCCATGATCTGGCTGTCAGCTAGGTACGTATGGATTCCACTTTATGGGTTCCTAGTTTATCAACTTATCAGAAAAACTAGATGGCAGTTTTGGATACCCATAATAGGAGTGGTTTTTATCATCACAGTATGCGATCAAGTCACGTCATCTTTTATGAAACCTTTTTTTGAACGTTTCCGACCTTGTCACGAACCAGAATTGGAAAATCTTGTTGAAATTATCAAAAGTTGTGGAGGAAAATATGGGTTTGCTTCTTCCCATGCTGCAAATACGTTTGGGCTTGCCTTTTTCTTCCACTTTATATTCAAAAGCAAGTATACACAACTTCTCCTGACTTGGGCTTTACTAGTCAGCTACAGCAGAGTGTATTTGGGAGTACACTATCCAGGAGACATTATTGTCGGCGGAATAATTGGATGGTTAGTCGCCCTTCTGGTATTTCAGATCACGAAAACATCCAAGTTTCGAATCAGAGAAGATTGAATTTCTCCATCAGGGAATCCTTGTAAGATGCCCCTATGGACAATGTCTTCTCTCCAATAAAAACCTGTAAGTCTTCAATTTTATGAATCATGTTTCTATTGATAATATAACTTCTATGCACCCTGCTAAATATACTTTCTGGCAGGGATTTTTCTATCCCTTTCATAGTATGATGCACAATATGCTTTGACGTGGGGGTATTAAAAATCACATAATCTGCAAGAGCTTCCACAAAAAGGATTTTGTCATAACTCAAGCGAAATAGTTTTCCATCACTTTTTACGTAAATGTGATCCTCAGATTCTGCAAATAATTTCCCTTTTTCTAAACGCTCTTTCACCTTACTTACTGCTTTTATAAATCGTTCATATTTAACAGGTTTAACCAAATAGTCTGCAACCTCACCTCCAAAAGCCTCAATAGCATAGTCTTTCTTGGAAGTGATCATTACAATACTGTCCACCCTGCTCAATGATTTTACCAAATCTTTTATACCAAACATATCAATAGCAAGAAAAATAATGTCAACCTCATTGGCACTTTCTCCCAAAAGAATCTCAGAAGCTCCCTTGGTATTGTCTATGTCGTATGCGAGCGTTAAAAAAAATGTTTTGTCAATGAATTGTTTCACAACTAAGCGTGACATTTCATCATCATCGACTATCATGCAGTTAAACGTCATTGTCTTTTCTTTAGAATTTGGTGAATGTATTTTCCTATGATGTCAAATTCAATGTTTGCTACATCTTTTGGTTTTAGCTGATTGAAATTAGTATGTTCAAATGTATACGGAATTATCGCTACAGAAAATTTATGTTTTATAACATCGAAACATGTCAAGCTGATTCCGTTTACGCACACACTTCCTTTTTCAACAGTTAACCCTTCCTCCTCAAGCTCAAACTGGAAAACCCAACTACCCTTCTCCTCTACGATTGAACGAACAAAAGCCACAGTATCTACATGTCCCTGCACCATGTGCCCATCAAACCTTCCATCTGCCTTCATACAACGCTCCAAGTTTATTTGACCATCCACAGTCAATTTTTTCAAATTAGACTTTTTAAGCGTCTCACCAATGGCTGTCACCCAATGAGTAGCCACTTGAACTTCCGTTACAGTCAGACAAACTCCATTGTGGGAAACACTTTGGTCTACTTTCAACTCTGAAGAAATTGAAGACTCAATTTTTAAATCCAGATTTGATCCTGATCTTTTTAATTCTGTTACTTTCCCCACAGTTTCGACGATTCCAGTAAACACCTGTTTATTTTTGAAATCGAATATAAATCAATTGGAAGATACGTACAAACATAGGGGTCTCCGCAAACAACTTGTAAAAGAGATTGTAAATAAAGGGATTAAAGATCACAAGGTTATTGAAACTATTGGTAAAATTCCACGGCATTTTTTCTTTGAGGAAATTTTTGATGTGCATGCCTATGAAGATAAAGCGTTCCCCATTGCTGCTGGACAAACCATCAGTCAACCATTTACAGTTGCTTTCCAGACGGAACTACTCCAGGTAAAACTCCATGATAAAGTTTTGGAGATCGGAACAGGCTCTGGATATCAGACAGTCGTATTGGCAGAGCTGGGAGCCGATATTTATACAATAGAATATCAAAGACCATTATACCAGAAAGTGATCAGGTTCTTGCCCGCTCTTGGCTATCAACCTCATATGTATTACGGAGATGGATCTAAGGGAATTCCCAGCTTTGCTCCTTACGACGGGATCATCGTCACCGCAGGGGCTCCTGCTGTTCCTGAAGAATTGATCAGTCAGTTGAAAGTAGGAGGCAGGCTGGTCATTCCCGTTGGGGACAACAAAGTGCAATCCATGGTGTTAATAGAAAAGATAAAAGAGAAGAAAATCAGGAAAAAGATTTTCAACAACTTCAGCTTTGTACCTTTGCTCGGCGAGCGTGGCTGGACTGATAATCGGTAATAATAACTGAAAAGAGTGTGCTTGGAATAGCGTCTCTGACAACGCTGTCAAGCGTCATAGGGGAAAAAGAAAGACAAGAATTAATAAAAAGTTTGGTTAAGTAAGAACAAGAATGAAGAGGGCTAAAAAATGCAACGACTCCTATGTGACTATGATAGAGTTGGTTTTACCTAACGACACCAATGGATTAGATAACCTGATGGGTGGAAGGCTTATGCATTGGATGGATATTATATCTGCCATTGCTGCCCAAAAACATTCCAACCGAATTGTTGTAACCGCTTCTGTTGATAACATATCTTTTTCTGGACCGATCAGAAAGGGAAACACAGTCACCCTAAAAGCTTTTGTCACGCGCGCTTTCAACTCCTCTATGGAGGTGTATATTGAAGTAACAGCCGAAGATATTCCTGCTGATAAAAAACTTCATACAAATCAGGCTTTTTTCACCTTTGTTGCTGTAGACCAGTCAGGAAAACCAATAGATGTTCCTGAACTAATTCCAGAAACAGATTTCGAGAAAGAACTCTATGACGGAGCTTTGAGGAGAAGGCAACTTAGATTGGTTTTAGGGAAACGTATGAAACCCTCTGAAGCAAAAGAGTTGAAGTCAATTTTTGAAACAGAATGATGGAAAAAGAGTACTTGTATTTGTTAATTGATGAAGAGATTTATGTAAGTGATAAAGAGCGTATTCAGGTGCTGAAAGATAAAGATCAGGAGGCAGAAGTCAGGAGTCGGGGGTTAGAAACACCCATAAATTCTACCATCAAGAAAGTCGAAACAGTCCCGATAGTTTTTGTACATAATTCTGATAATGCTCAAGAACTTGAACTATTAAACAAGATAATTGTCGCTTGCAGGCTGGATCAGAAAAATTTTAAAATCTTGAAGATGGGAGAAAACGTGATGTATCGCAAAGCAATCATCTTCACTGATGCATCTGCCAACTACTACCAGCCCCAAGAGAACGATGAAACCATCACTCTTTATTCAAAACCACTGAATATACTGATGAATTCAAAGGACGAAAAAGGAGAGTTATGGAAAGCATTGAAGGGGTTGGTAGCCTAAGTTAGTGCAACTTATGGCGTGTCCTAGATAACTAGTGTAAGTACTCTCTCTCCCATTATTTTAGTCGCAATAATTGGGATATTGGGTTGCTGTTATTAAAACACCTCTCACTTTCTTTCAAAAGTAAATCAAAATGTGCACGAGACGGCCTTGCGCATAGCGACTTAAAACGACTCTTTCTCATTGTCCTCATAATAGCACTTTGTGTGTGAATTCAAGGGTTATCTAGGACAGTCCCTAAAAGAAATGGAACTTGAATTCACATTTTCCTTTTAAGGATTATCAAAAAAATCAATTTTTAGAACACACCTTTACAAGCAGAAACACCACATCACACACTCTAAACTATGAGAGGAATACTTTTAACACTAGTAGTTGCTATGATTCCGTTAATTTTGGGAGCTCAGGATGAAACGGAATTTTCCCTAGAGGATTGTATTGATTATGCACTTCAAAACAATGAAAATCTCGAAATTTCGAAACTTGAGAATGATATTGCAGTTACACAAATCAATGAAATTTTAGCAAGGGGGTTACCCCAGATTAATGGGAGCATTGGACTAGCCAAAAATATTGACATTCAGACAAGTTTTATTCAGGATTTTATTTCACCAGCAGTTTATGGCGTTCTTATCCATGAAAGCCTACTGCCTGATGGAACAACCACTCCTGACCCGCAAACTTTTCCAGCAGTATTTGGGACAAAATATTCAGGGAAGGCGAATCTTACTGTTCGTCAGTTAATTTTTGATGGATCTTATTTTGTAGGACTAAAAGCAGCAAGAACCGTAAAACTCCTAAGCCAAAGACAAGAAAAACAAACCAGAGTTGAAATAGTAGAGAATGTCTCGAAAGCATATTACCTAGTCTTGGTGACGAAGGAAAACCTAGAATTTCTTGGAAGAAACTTTGCAACGGTTGATACATTGCTAAATGAAACATCGGTCATGTATCAGAATGGATTTGCTGAGAAGATTGATGTTTCCAGAATTAAAATTCAGCACAACAACCTGTTGACAGATCTTAAAAACAATACCGAGTTATTGATCATTTCAATGAACGTACTAAAGTTTCAAATGGGAATGCCCATCGATACCCAAATAATACTCTCAGGTGATTTATCTAGTTTAAACCTCACTACCATTGAAGCTGATAGAGAAAGGGCTGTTCGAAATAGACCTGAACACGAAATACTTCAAACGAACAAAAGTTTGCTGAACCTTAACGTAAAAAATTTTAAATCACAATATGTTCCAAATCTTTATGCAGATTTCACATTTGGATGGACAGCAGGGACAACCGCATTTGGGAATCTCACTGATTTTGATAACCAGACTTGGTTCAAGTATAGTAATCTAGAGCTTAACCTGTCTATCCCCATATTTGATGGTTTTTCCAAGCGAAGCAATATTCAGAGAAATAAAGTTCAAGTGAGGCAGATGGAAAAGCGCATCAGCCAGTTGGAAAACAATGTAAACAGAGAAATCATAGCGTCTGAAATAAAAGTAAGCAACGCAGTCAGAAATGTTGAATCTCAAAGCGAGAATGTGAGTCTTACAGATGAGGTGTATGCTGTCACAAAGATCAAATACCAAGAAGGAGTGGGCTCTAACCTAGAAGTCATAGAAGCAAATACATCTCTTAAAGAAGCTCAAACTAACTACTTAAATGCCCTGTATGAGGTTGCTACAGCACAGATCGAACTTAAAAAAGCACTAGGCATTCTATATAACAAATAAGGTCATGAGAAAGATCAATCATACACTTACCACAATCATTGTATTCCTATTATTCGCATGTGGCGGTTCAGAACACTTAGAAGCAAAGAAAACCGAACTTGAAAAACTTAGAGCTGAATCTATTGAATTGAACAGTAAAATATCAGCACTCGAAGCGGAAATAGTGGCACTTGATCCCTCCTCAGCTCCAGAAAAAGGAACGCAAACATTGGTGTCGTCTACAAAACTAACCAAGGGCTTATTTATTCATAAAATAGAGTCTCGTGGCTCGGTTGCATCAAGAAATAATGTTACGATTAGTTCTGAAACAATGGGACGTGTCGAAAAAGTACTGGCACCAGAAGGTCGGTACGTTAAAAAAGGAGAACTATTGATCCAGTTAGATACTGATATTATTTCTAACCAAATATCTGAGATTCAAACAAATTTTGATCTGGCTAGGGCTGTCTTTGACCGGCAGGCAAAACTTTGGGAACAGAATATTGGCACCGAAATTCAATATCTGCAAGCGCAAGCAAATAAGGAAGCATTGGAAAGAAGATTGGTGACGTTAAATGCCCAATTAGCTCAAGCGTATGTTAGAGCACCCTTTTCAGGATCTGTTGATGCAGTTTACACAAAGGTTGGAGAGGTAGTTCAGCCTGGCGTTCCTGTTGCACAAATTGTTGGTGACGAAAATATGTACATCACGGCAGATGTTTCAGAAGCATTTCTTGGAAAATTTAAGAAAGGAGACACTGTCAACATTAAATTTCCTTCTCAAAATAAAGAGTTCACATCCAAAATAGTGGCATTGGGAAAAGTTATCAACAACCAGAACCGAACGTTTAACATGGAAGTACATCTCCCACGAATATTAGATTTTGAATACAGTCCCAATCAGGTTACCATTCTTTCATTGGTTGATTACCAAATAGATAGTGCTATTACAGTGCCTACTAATGTGATTCTTACGGATGATGAAAGTCAATTTGTATACACGTTGATTAATGAGAATGATGAGTCCCTAGCTAAGAAAGTGCGGGTAACAGTGGGAAAGTCTTACAATGACAAGACTGAGATTCTTTCAGGACTGGAAGAAGGAGAAGAAATCATTTCCAGTGGTTACAGAGATGTTACCGATGGAGCATTAGTAAAACTTGTAACTGCACGTCTTTAAACAGCCTAACCATTTTAGCATGATGGATAAAAATGAAAACGAGAGAATAGATAAGCAGTTTGGTCTGACAACGCTGTCATTAAAGAACCGAACGACAGTTTTTGTATTGACCTTGTTGGTGGTGGTTGCAGGAATTTCGACTTATTTAGGTCTTCCTAAAGAAAGCTTCCCAGAGATTAAACAACCGATTGTGTATGTCGGAACTCCCTATCCAGGAAATTCGCCTATTGATATTGAAAACCTGATCACCAGACCGATTGAAAAAGAACTCAATGCGATTACGGATGCAGATAATATCAAATCTACTTCTGTGCAAGATTATTCTACTATTATTATAGAGTTTACACCTGATGTAATCATCGAAGATGCACTTACCAAGGTAAAGGATGCAGTAGATAGAGCTAAGCCAGAGCTCCCTTCCGATTTAGAAACGGATCCTAATGTATTCGAAATGAACTTTTCTGAATTTCCCATCTTGAATATTAACCTTTCGGGAAATTTCAGTATAGAGGAACTTAATGAATATGCAACATTCTTGGAAGATGAAATAGAAAAAATTTCGGAAATCTCCAAGGTAGAGATCAGGGGAATTGACGAAAAAGAAGTTAGGATCAATGCTGACCCCTACCAGATGGAAGCTCGTGAACTGAGTTTTCAAGACATAGAAGACGCGATCAGTTTCGAAAACATGACCATGTCAGGTGGCAATATCAAAGAAGGTGGTGTACGGAGATCTATACGTGTGGTAGGAGAATTTGACAAACCTTCTGATATGCTTGATGTGGTGGTAAAAAGTGAAAATGGAAATATCGTCTATTTGAAAGATGTAGCAGACGTTGAATTCGGATACAAGGAGAAACAAAATTTTGCAAGACTCGATAGCGATCCCGTAGTCATGCTGGATGTAGTGAAAAGAAGTGGAGAAAATCTGCTTGTCGCTACGGATAAGATCAATGCTATTCTTGACGATGCCAAGGAGACTGTATTTCCCAAAACTCTTAGAGTCACCATTACAAATGATCAATCACAGCAAACCCGAAACAGTGTAAGTAGTTTGGAAAACAATATTATCTCTGGAGTTATATTGGTTGTATTGGTACTCTTGTTTTTTCTAGGTACTCGGAATGCACTTTTTGTGGGAATCGCAATTCCGCTATCGATGTTCATGGCGTTTATGATTTTGGGGATGTTTGGTGTGACTATCAATATGATGGTACTCTTTTCTCTGATTATGGCACTGGGTATGTTAGTCGATAATGGGATTGTGGTAGTGGAAAATGTATATCGTTTAATGGAAGAAGGGCTAAGTCCTTTCAATGCTACGAAGCGCGGAGTAGGTGAGGTGGCATTGCCTATTATAGCGTCTACAGCAACGACGCTTGTAGCATTTTTGCCTCTTGCTTTTTGGCCAGGACTAATGGGAGAGTTTATGAAATTTCTTCCTATTACCTTGATGGTAACACTTGGGTCGTCACTGTTCGTAGCTTTAGTTATCAATCCAGTACTGATCTCATCTTTTATGAAAGTGAGAAGCTTCAAAAAAGTGGATAACAAGAAAGTTCTGCGTATGGTCATGATATCGGTCGTACTAGGAGGGCTTTTGTTGTTGGGGGGGCTAACGGCATTAGGAAACTTAGCCGTGATATTTGGGTTATTGATCTTGTTGAATGTGTACATCTTGAGTCCATTATCTGACCGTTTTCAGCGTTCCTTTTTGCCATGGCTGGAAGACCTCTACAGTAAGATGCTACAGTTTGCTTTGGGAGATTGGAAGCCTCACCTCTTTTTCTGGGGTACAGTGATCCTGCTTTTTTTGTCAATCGGTCTTATGGTGGTATTCCCACCTAATGTTCAGTACTTTCCTGTGAACGAACCTAAATATGTGAATGTGTTCATAGAATTCCCCTTGGGAACAGATGTTGAAAGAACCAATGAATTTGCTGAAAAAATCGAAGGGCAAGTGATCCAATTGATGGAATCCTATCCGAATATAGTAGAGTCTATTACCTCGAATGTAGGGGAAAGCACATCAGACCCTAACGATCCTTCAGCTTTTGGTCAGTCGGAAACACCCAATAAAGCACGAATCACGGTGAATTTTGTTGAATTTAAGGACAGGGACGGCATTTCCACAACTGAGGTCATGGAAGAGGTGAGAAATGAAATGAAGGGATTTCCTGGTGTAGCGATTACCGTGGACAAAGATGCTGCCGGTCCTCCCGCTGGAAAACCTATCAGTATTGAAATTGTTGGTGAGGAATTACCAGAGCTGATCAAGGTAGCAGGAGATATGAAGAAATTGATTAATCGGTCTGGTATTGAGGGCATTGAAAAACTGAAACTTGATATTGAGACGGGGAAGCCCGAGTTGATAGTTGATATTGATCGTGAAAAAGCCAGAAGATTTGGACTAAGTACAGGACAAATTGCAAGTGAGACAAGAACAGCTCTTTTTGGAAAAGAAATTTCTACTTTCAAAGAAGGTGAGGATGATTATGAAATTCGGCTACGCCTGAAAGATAGTTACAGGTATGATCTTGATGCTTTAATGAATAGAAGCATCACCTTTAGAAATCAATCAAGCGGAAAAATTCACCAAGTACCTATTTCATCCGTTGCTCAGGCGGAGCTTAGCTCTACTTATGGTGCTATCAGGAGGAAGAACCTTGACAGGATCGTTACACTTAGTTCGAATGTAGAAAGCGGAGCGAATGCAACAGCCATAAATAATGAAATAAAAACTTTGCTTGCCGACTATAAAATGTCCGCAGGGTATAATTTCAAGTTTGGAGGAGAGCAAGAACAGCAGGCCCAAGAGATGGCTTTTTTGAGTAAAGCATTGATGATTGCGGTGTTTATGATTTTCTTGATCATTGTATCTCAATTTAACAAAGTAACGACTCCATTTATTATTATGATGTCTGTGTTTTTGAGTACGATCGGGGTGTTTCTTGGTCTTGTTATTTTTCAGATGGATTTCGTGGTGATCATGACAATGATCGGAATCATATCACTGGCAGGTATTGTAGTGAACAACGCCATCGTACTTATTGACTTTATTGAGTTGAGTAGAAAAAGAAAGAGGGTAGAATCAGGCAATGATATACTACCTTTCGATGAAGTCATCGAAGCTATTATTTCTGCAGGAAAGACAAGACTGAGACCTGTCCTTTTGACGGCTGTTACCACTATACTTGGACTGATTCCACTGGCTATTGGAGTCAACATTGATTTCGTTCGTTTTTTTGGGAGTTACAATGCTAACTTCTACTTGGGAGGTGATAATGTCATCTTTTGGGGTCCAATGTCTTGGACCATCATTTTTGGGTTAACCTTTGCTACCTTTCTTACGTTAGTTATTGTGCCAGTTATGTATCTGTTTTTTGCCAGAGTTAACCGGAAGTTAGGTTTAAGTTAAAATAATGGCTCTCTCATTTTTGAGAGAGCCTTTTTTATGAATCGGGTCTATTTTCTCATTATTTTAATATCCGTCTGTTTTGCCCTAGATTTTTACATCTGCATGGTGATTAGACCTATGCTTGACGGGGCATCATTGTGGGTTAGAAGAACCGTGATGATTTCCTACTGGATAATTAGTACGTTAGCAATTACAGGAGTTCTATTGTACACAAAGATTGATCCTAAAATCTTTAAGAATCTAAGGTTGTATATAACTACCTTCTTTTTCGTTTTATTGATGGGGAAGATTTTTGCTTCACTTTTTTTATTAGCCGATGATATCAGAAGAGGGATTACATGGGTCGTAAATCTTTTCCCTTTTATAGAAGATAAATATTCACCTTCAAGGTCCGTTTTTCTGTCAAAGGTCGCCCTCGTTGCAGGAACGGTGCCGATAGCTACGATGAGTTTTGGGGTGATATCAGGTGCTCATGACTATCGAATACGACGACGAATAGTCCAGTCACCAAACCTCCCTAAAACTTTTGACGGATTAAAAATCATACAGATATCCGATATTCATACGGGAAGTTTTTTTAATAAGACAGCTGTTGCGGGAGGTGTTGATATGCTTAATTCGGAAAAAGCAGATATTGTTTTTTTTACTGGAGATTTAGTGAATAATACAAGTGCCGAGGCAAAAGACTATTTAGAAATATTTAAGAAAGTGAAAGCCCCCCTTGGTGTTTATTCTATTATGGGTAATCATGACTATGGAGACTATACAAGCTGGTCTTCACCAGTAGCAAAACAAAAAGATATTGAAAACCTTCATGACATGCATAAATACATGAATTGGGATTTGCTACTTAACGAGAATAGGATTTTAAAGGTAGAGGGAGCAGAGCTTGCAATTTTAGGCTGTGAGAATTGGGGGGCAGGCAGATTTTCCAAGTATGGAAATATGGAGAATACCGTTCAGGGGATTGAAGATTATCCCTTTAAGATTTTGCTGTCCCATGATCCAAGCCATTGGGATGCCCAGATCAGATCGAAATATTCTGATATTGATTTGACCCTTTCTGGTCATACACACGGGTTTCAATTTGGAGTGGAAATAGGAAATTTCCGATGGAGTCCTATTCAGTATCGCTATAAACAATGGGCAGATTTGTATCAAGAGGAAAATCAGTACTTGTATGTGAATAG
This sequence comes from Ekhidna sp., assembly GCA_965261215.1. Lineage (GTDB taxonomy): Bacteria > Bacteroidota > Bacteroidia > Cytophagales > Cyclobacteriaceae > Ekhidna. Next base: position 2,215,828 of record CBDHDT010000193.1, on the reverse strand, counting down.
AGGATATGGGTTTATTGGCTACCCAGGAAGGGTAGGAATCTTACCCGAGATTACCGTCTTAGAATTAAAAAAAGGACTAACCCAGATAACTAACCCATATTCCGTTTAACTCATTGTTTTAACCGAGTTAATTGGTCTTTCGGCATGCTACTGGAAAAACTTTCAAATATAAAGGTAGTCTCCGAGCGACTGTGTAATACCAATTAGCCTACAAAATATTACATAATTAAATCGTTTCTTTTCCGCTTGTATGTCGTTGAAAAATAGCACCGTAGCTATGGCTACGTTTATATTTTTTTCCTGATCTAAGCAAAAAAATAATTCAATTATTTAGTCAATTACGAATTTTCTACCGTCCATTTTCAATTATTCTGTCCATTTTCAATTAAAAAATAATTTCATACCTTTGGCGAAATCATTTAAAAATAAATACGAATGAAAACCATTACCCACCCACCCAAAATCGTACTTATGACTGACAAAAGGTCATATAGTAATCTTACCCCCCCCCCCCCTCCTGCCATAATGGCGCATTAGCTCTATGTAGCGCAACGCTGTCAACTGCAACGCCATTCAAAACGATGGCACGAACACGCAATGAAACAGCCCGACCAGCCATGTCAAAGCGTTGTGGTATTTTTCCACCACCACTGAAGCATTTCCTTGTCGCCACCTTCTTTGCCCTGTTGTTTGTCGCTCAGCCGACTAATGCACAAAGCGGGGCGAATACCGCACCTACTGACATAGCATTGTCTGTAACAGATGTGGCTCGTGATGCAACGGCTAACCGGCGGGTTGGTTTATTGTCCGCTACTGATATAGATACGGATGATAAACACACATATACATTGGTTGATGGAAATGGTGATGACGACAATGATGCGTTCACAATTGACGGCACCAGTTTAAGAATAAAGGACACACCCGTCACAGGTAAATTAAGCTACACCATAAGAATTAATGTGAATGATGGCACCGATGATTATTCCAAACAATTCACCATTACCGTTAGTAGTGCAACATTACTAACAGACGACTTCGTTACCACTTGGAGCGTAACCGCAAATCAGACTATCACCATTCCAACAACTGGAGACGGCTATGATTACACCGTAAGTTGGGGCGATGCTAGCAACAACAGCACTAACCAGACTGGAGATGCCACCCACCAATATACTACAGCGGGTAGTTATACCGTCCGTATCAGTGGCAGTTTCCCACAGATTTATTTTGACACTTTCGTTCCAAGAAGAAATCCAACTTCGAAAAATATAAATGCGAATAGTCTAATCGCTATCAATCAATGGGGAACAGGGCAATGGACTTCAATGGAACGAGCTTTTAGAGGAGCGACTCGGCTTGCTGGACAAGCCAGCGATACGCCTGATTTATCTCGGGTAACCAGTATGCATTCTATGTTTTCTGATGCCAGAGCCTTTGACCAAGTCATTGGTGATTGGGATGTGAGTAGTGTAACTACTATGGGAGAGATGTTTGCTAATCAAACTGCCTTTAACCAAGACATCGGTGATTGGGATGTCAGCAGTGTAACTAATATGGAATCTATGTTTTCTCCTGCCCTACACTTTAACCAAGACATCGGTGATTGGGATGTGAGTAGTGTAACGGATATGGAAGAGATGTTTGCTGGTGCCTTTGCCTTTAACCAAGACATCAGCCGTTGGGATGTGAGTAGTGTGACTAATACGAGCTTTATGTTTTGGCTTGCCAGATCCTTTAACCAACCCATTGGCGGTTGGGATGTCAGTAGTGTAATTGATATGAGGTTTATGTTTACCAGTGCCAATGCCTTTAACCAACCCATTGGTGATTGGGATGTCAGTAGTGCAACTGATATGGAGGGGATGTTTCTTGACGCCGATGTCTTTAGTCAAAATCTAGGTGCTTGGTATATTACTGGTGATTTTTTCATTCTCCCCGACCTTGAAGCAGGAGGAGAAGTAACCACTTTTTCGGCTCAGAATAATTTTCTAAACGGTCAAGATCAGGTCTATACGCTTTCTGGCACTGATGCTGGTTTGTTTACCTTAACTGGCGCAGGTGCCCTGACCATAAATGTAGCACCGACTACAGGAGCTTCTTATAATATTCTCGTATCATCATCTGCGTCACCTAGGGGAACGACACCATTTGGAACAAACAATCACCGAGATTTAACCCTTGTACCTAATTATCATAGTCCAGTGATTGATGATGCTATCTATGAAATAACGCTCATCGAAAAAACAAAAGTAGTAACCACCATCACCGCTACGGATATGGACGTGAATGCTACTTTGAGCTATATGCTTTCAAATGACGATGCCGTATTGTTCGAGATAACTGACGCAGGGGAATTAAGCTTCAAAGACGCCTATATTCCAGATTATGAAAACCCAAGACAGGTAGATGATCAAGGGAATGTTGTCTTAGGCGGAGATCAAGAATATTCTGTATTGGTCACCGTATCGGACGGAATATTGAGCGATACACAAACCATTACCGTAACAATCATTCCTTTACTAACAACTATGGGTACGATTGATGATATTACTGACCTTGTGGCAATGGGTAGCTCTAGCAATGTAGATGTGGCTAGTAAATTTCACTACCTAGGCGAGTCGTTGACCTTGACCGCACAATCCAGCAATATTGACATTGCCACCGTTACATTGACGGGCACTGATAGCATTACCATTACGCCATTAACCGAAGGAATTACAACGATTACCGTTACTGCCAGCGATGCAACTGGTCAAACGGCGACCCAAACTTTCGTGGTCACCGTCAATGCACTAGCCACCCCGAGCATCACGCTCAGCACCGATATGCTGATTGCCACCGTGGGTACCACCATTGAGACGATAACCATTGATGCAACAGCAGGTGGCATGGTTGCCAGTTATAGCATTAATCCTGTACTTCCCAGTGGGCTTTCACTTGACACTGCCACCGGCACCATCTCGGGTACGCCAATAGTTGTTGCGGATTTAACCACTTACACCATCACCGCGACTAACGTTACTGGCTCGGCTACGGTTATGGTAGACATTACCGTTAATGCGCTACCTTCACCAACAGTCATAGGAACTGCTGACGTGGAGGAAATAGACGTTTCCGTTTCCCCTAATCCAATAAAAACTGGAGATAGAGTGAAAATTACCGTTGCCAGTGATGGGGTGTACCGCTTGTTCGGAATCTCAGGGGAATTTCTTACTAAAGGGACGTTAACAAAGGGGGATAACGCTGTGACATTTCCGTTTTTAGCTAAAGGGATATACCTGTTACAGATACAAACAACACACGGTCGTGTGACGAGGAAAGTGGTTAAAAACTAGGACCGTAGCGATTATGCTGATAGCTTTTGCCTAATTTAAACAGCACTAGTTCAATTTGTTTATGTCGTATTTTATGGTCAAATTGGTATGAGAGGACACTTACACTTACATTAATTTCTAGGACAGTCCAAAGAATTCAGTGCTTAAAATGCCTGACGCTGGTAAACACCATAGCCAATCCGTTTGCATTACAATAGTCAATGGACAGGTGGTCTTTTACTGATCCTCCAGGCTGAATTACTGCGGTAATTCCAGCCTTGTGTGCTATTTCCACGCAATCTGGAAAAGGGAAAAAAGCATCAGAAGCCATAACCGCTCTGTTTAGATCAAAGTCGAACTTATTCGCTTTTTCAATCGCTTGTTGCAAGGCATCCACACGTGAGGGTTGACCTGCTCCGCTTGCAAGAAGTTGCCCGTCTTTTGCCAAAATAATGGTATTAGATTTGGACTGCTTACAGATTCTGGAGGCAAAAATCAGGTCCAATACTTCTTTATCTGATGGTGATTTTTCTGTCTTTACGTCAAGGTCTGTAGCACGTTCAGATTGAAAATCGTAATCCTGAACAATCGTTCCACCTAAAAGACTTTTATATTGAGTAATTCCGTGCCATGGTTTTTTCTGGACCAGCAGCATTCGATTTTTTTTCCGTTTTAGTATTTCGAGACTCGCTTCCGAAAAAGAGGGAGCAATTAAGATTTCGAAAAAGAGGCTGTCGATTTCTTCTGCCGCTACTTGATCAACTTCCCTGTTCGTTACCAGTACTCCTCCAAATGCAGAAACGGTGTCCGCTACAAATGCGCGTTGATATGCTTCAACTACAGAATTTCCTGTTGCAATACCACATGCATTGTTATGCTTTAAAATGGCAAAAATGGTGTCCTCAAACTCTGCAATCAATTGCATTCCCGCTTCAATGTCTACTAGGTTGTTGTAGGAGATTTCTTTTCCATGAATCTGATCAAAATAAGCCGACAGGTCGCCAAAGAAAAATCCCTTTTGATGTGGATTTTCTCCATATCTCAAAGTCTTTCCAGGAGATGAACTCATCTTAAAGGCATCGACCAGCTTTTCGTTATTCATGTAGTTGAAAATAGTTGCATCGTAATGACTGGATGTTTCAAAAGCACGGGTTGCAAAAAGCGTTCGATCAGTTAACGTTGTCTTTCCGTTCTTTTCTTCAAGTATCGTAAGTAAATCACCATAATAATTTCTAGAGCTAACAACTACAACGTCATTAAAATTTTTTGCAGCTCCCCTGATTAGGGCGATGCCTCCAATGTCAATTTTTTCAATAATATCCTCCACAGAAGCTCCTGATGCTACCGTCTCTTCAAAAGGATACAGGTCAACGATTACCAAATCAATGGGAGGCATTTCGTACTGCCTGACTTCTGCCAAATCTGAATTATTATCTCTTCGATGTAAGATTCCTCCAAATACTTTAGGATGTAGCGTTTTCACCCGTCCACCGAGAAAAGAAGGATAATCAGTTACGGACTCTACCGCTACAACGTCAATTCCGAGCTCATTTATGAAGTTTTTCGTTCCTCCTGTGGAGTAAATCTGTACCCTAAGTTCATTTAGCTTTTTGACAATAGGTTCAAGATTATCTTTATGATAAACAGAAATTAGAGCGGATTGAATTTTTCGGGTGGACATGACAAATGAAAAATGAGCGACAAAGATACCTATCAGGGTTTATACACATGTGCAAGATTTTAAAGTTTCTTAATGAGCTTGTGGAAGTCCTAATAGAGGGAAGTACAACACGATTCAACCCATCATCAGGGTGTAAGACCGTTGCCATAACGGAGTGTTTATTAGCAGTATTAGCAAGCAGATTTACTTGTAAGACAACACCACTAAAAATTTAGTTATGACAAATAACTTCACTTTAATTTATACTCCATTTTATAATCACATTGGTATGACTTTGTGTTAACCTGCTCGCTGTTGTTGAACTTCATACAAAATCATTCCAGTAGCGACGGATACATTGAGCGATTCGATCTTTCCTGTCATTGGTACTTTAGACGCGTCATCTGCCATCTCTAAAATTTCTTTAGAAATCCCATGTTCTTCGGATCCCATCACAATTGCAACAGGCACAGTGAAATCAACTTTACTGATTGCTCGGGTTCCCTGCTCAACACATGCTATGACTTTAATTCCTGATTCTTTGAGATATCTAATTGCGTCTGGAAGCCTACTCTCTCGGCATACAGGGAGGTGATTTAAGGCGCCAGCCGATGTTTTCACTCCATCTTCATTGACCTGAGCTCCTCCCCTAAGTGGAATGATGATCCCGTGAACTCCGAGACATTCGGCTGTTCGGGCTATCGCTCCGAAGTTTCTTACATCTGTGATCTCGTCTAGCACAAGTAATAAGGGAATCTCTCCTTTTTCAAATAGTTCCAGCACCAGATGTTCTAAGTTGTGATATAAAATGGGAGAGATCAATGCGACAACTCCTTGATGGTTTTTTTGCGTAAATTTGTTGATTCTTTCAATGGGTACTTTTGATAGAGGAATCTTGGATTGATGGATTTGCAACATCAATGCTTTGATCAGTTCTCCTTTTAGATTTTTCTGCATAAAAAGCCTCTCCAGATGTTGCCCTGACTTGATAGCCTCTGAGACTGCTCTGATTCCGTAAATCAGATTTGACTTTTTATTCATTTGACCCTTTACGAATCGCCGCTATGTGTTCAACCCATTCTTCCTCAAAATCCACACTTCTCCTGAGTGCATACGTTCGAGATGCAAAAAATGTAGAGATAATTGTGAACTCAAAGGTAGGTCCACTGTCGTAGAACCATTCCTCATTATTTTTAGACCGGTAAACTTCATCAGGTACTCCGTACACAATAAAAAGCATGCCTCTATCGGTTTTCCATCCTTGTTTGAAGTTCGTGAACATCTCATTCGCTTGTTCAATCCAGTTGAAGTAATTACGGATAGCGTTACGAGCACGGAATTTGGTTGAATACGTCTCAAGCCAAAAAGAATCAAATGATTGCTTTAAATTTTTTGAATTTTTTAGTCCTTTCTTTTCGCGCTCATTCAAGATATAATGTATGCCTGCAACCAACTCATCAAGTCGTTTGAATTCAGGAAAATATGGAGATGCTTTTAATATTGTTACTCCTTCCGATGAGGTTGAATCTTTGCTTACAACGTAGAAAAAATCATTAGTGAACTTGACCGGATTTGAAAAATAGAACGAAGAATCTGGTAGTACAGATGGAGCAAGAGGCTTCATTTCAGCCATGGGGGGGGTTGCTGGGGGAAATGTTTCCTTATAGGCTTGTGCATAAAAATGAGTCCCTTGTCCCCATCTAAAGTCAGAGGTGTTAAGATATTTTTCAAAAATGGGGATTTCATCTTCATTTTCTAGGTAAATGGAAGGAAACGGGAGCATTCCATTTTTTAATTGTATATCATAATAGTAGAAGACTTCTTCTCCAGAGATTTCTAACACCAGCAGACTTTTATCGGTTTTGATGAATCTTAACTTGAGGATGATTTTTCCCTGTTCGAGAAAGAGCGTGTCTACAGCAAATGATTCAAATGGTGCGTGATCTTCTGATTCATAGTTCTCTTGAATGAGAAAGTCGAAAGACCACTTGGAAACAGCGTCAGCTTGAAACTGGAGAAAAACGGTTAAAACGTCTCCTTGTTGTATTACCCTGTGCTGTAATTCTATTTCTGCAAGCGGATCATATTGCCATGCCATATTGACCCTCGTGAAGTCAATCCCTTGGGCAGAGAGTATTGCAAAGAGCAACATTAGTAAGCTAAATATTTTTCTGTCTCTCATTAGCATCCAAATTAGTTAAATAATGGATTCCTTTGCAACCTATTCACGTATAGATAATTAAATGGGTGTCTACACTACTGAGGTTGCGTCAGATAAAATTTTATCTGATAATCCTGTTCATCAGCGACTTTTGCAAGCCTACCATCTTGCTAAACCGTATGTCAAAGGAAGTCTATTGGAACTGGGATGCGGAGAAGGCAGAGGCGTTGAGTTGCTCGCTCCTCTAGCAGATTCATATGTAGGAATAGATAAAATAAAAGGTGTAATTGATACGCTTTCGGAAAGATACCCAGAAAATAACTTTGTTAATGGCGTGTTTCCGCCATTTCCCTTTGAGAACGAGTCGTTTGATACAATCGTCACATTCCAGGTGATTGAGCATGTGAAAAAAGACGGAGATTTTATCAAGGAAATATATCGGGTACTAAAGAAGGAGGGTCAAGCGTTGATTACTACTCCAAACACTAAAATGACCCTGTCCAGAAATCCATGGCATGAAAGAGAATATACTACGGATCAATTGGAAAAATTATGCTCACAATATTTTTCCAACGTAGAAATGAAGGGGATAGCGGGGAATGAAAAAGTAATGGAATATTATCATCAGAATAAAGCATTCGTCAACAGGATCATGCGCTTTGATTTTCTCAATCTACAACACAGATTGCCTGCCCCCTTATTAAGGATTCCGTATGATGTTATGAATCGCCTAAACCGGAATAGATTGAAGACATCCGATAATGAGTTGGTAAAATCGATTCGCTACGAAGATTACCTAGAAAGAGAAAAGGACGATCAAAACCTCGATTTGCTTTGTGTTTTAACCAAGTAAATACATGAAAGGACACCATCTCTCCATATCAAGCCTAATATTCCTGTGTCTCACAGGCTTTTTGTGCAATCCTACTGTAGCACAGAAAAAGAAGCAACGTAAAAAAGAGAAAATTGAAACAGTCATTTCGGCTGCCCAGTCATACATAGGTACTCCCTACAAGTGGGGTGGAAATACGAAGGGAGGAATTGATTGTTCAGGACTTATTCAAAATTTGTATAAAACGATAGATTTAAAATTGCCTAGAACGGCTAGAGAGCAATCGAAAATTGGTAAAAAAAGAGGATGGGGAGGCATTAGACCAGGAGATATAGTGTTCTTTAAGTTCAAGGAAAAGCGATCCAAATGGTGGCATTCTGGTATGATCACATTTGTAGGAAATGACCAAGTAAAATTTCTTCATGCCTCTTCCAGCAGAGGAGTTATTGAGTCCGATCTAATGAGTGACTACTATAAGAAAAACGTTAAACATTTCCGAAGGGTAATTAAATAAAGTGGAGCTAGCCGGTCTCGAACCCGCGACCTCTACACTGCCAGTGTAGTGCTCTAGCCAACTGAGCTATAGCCCCAAGAAGGCAAATGTAATCGCAATGTCACTTAAAAGTTCTCATATTTTATTCGATTCTTTTTTGGTGCTGTCTATTCTAATGAATAAACACGCTAAGACCGTTGCACTAGAAGGTTGTTTATTATCAGTACTATCAAGCGGATTTATTTTTGGAGTTTTTCTATTTTAGCACCGTGCATAAACAACACGCCCCAACCCTAATTGCGAATTAGTAAAAGATGCTCAATATATGATACAGTCTCTTTCAAAAGAACAATAAATAGTGAACGCCTAAGCGTGAAGATTTCATTCCCTGCCCTAGTTTTTCTTTTTTCAGCTACCCTAGCACAAAGTCAATATTTTATTGTTGTTGATATTTCCAAACAAGATTTAAGTATTTACTCTTCTGATTCTAGTCAAATCATTGCTTCTTATCCCGTGTCCACCTCCCAGTACGGAGTAGGCAGTCAAGCTGGTAGCAATAAAACACCTGTTGGGAAGCACTTTATTGCTGAAAAAATAGGAACTGGAGCGAAAATAGGAACTATTTTCAAAGCTCGAAAAAAAACACACCAAATTGCTCATATTTATACAGATAAAACTGATTTGAAACAAGATTTTGTAACAACTCGTATTCTTCGGCTTAAAGGGCTTGATTTAAGCATCAATCTTGGAAGGGGCGTTGATTCCTATCAAAGATTTATTTACATACACGGAACTGCCGAAGAAGGCTTAATTGGAAGTCCAGCATCACACGGTTGCGTTCGTATGAAAAATCAAGATATAATTGAAGTATTTAACTTAATTCAAGAAAAAGATTTGGTTTATTTCCAAAAGTAATCATCTCATCTTCTAAATCTAACTGGCTATTGGACCACAAAATATTACATATAATATCGTTTCTTTTTTGCTCGCATTTCGTCAAACAATAACACCGTAGCTATGGCTACGGTGTTATTGTTTACCTAATTCAAACAAAAAATAATCAAATTTAGTTACGACATTTTATAATCTAATTGGTCTTAGATATAGTATGAAATGTAAGTTTAGCTGTAGTGTAGGACGGGGGTTTGCGGGGAAAGAATAAACGTTGTAGTGTTTTCAGTCGACCAGTACAAATGTTCTCCCTTCCATTTGGAATGTGTAGCAGACTGGCAAGTGTATAGCATTTTTCTGGGAAGTGATGTAGGATTGATTTTCTGGGACATGATCCGTCCATTTAATGATTTTCCCCACTGCGGATGAATAATAATATGAAAACTGGTGGGGGAGTCGTTCAATTTCCTTGATAGTCACGGGCTTCCTGAAGGGGAGTTTTACTTCGGTTTTCTGAGAATCACCAAAAAATACTAGATCTTTTCCCTGAGTAAGGCGACATACTTTGCCAGCATGCTCGGTGGCGGCTATATTGTGTTCACTTAAAGCCCTTATCGGAAATACAACTTGGTCGTAATACAACCTAAGTGCCATCATGATCAACATGATGCCCAACAAATTGTGAAGGAGCCTTTTGTGTAGCAAAAAACATATTGTAAGCATTAAAAAAACAGCAATCATTGTCCAGTGAAAAGGGATGCTTTCAATAAAAAAAGGAATAACCATTAACCCCGCGACCAGCACCCATGAGAGGATAAAAAGCCCAAGTCGAATCTGCCTTCCATACTGGTTGATCGACTTAAAGGCTAGGAAGAAAAGTATATTGTATAAAAACGGCAGGAACATATAAATATACCTATCTCTGGTTCCAGGAGAAACCCAATAGAGAGGAATGTTGAATGCCACGAAGATGAGGCAATATTTGATCCATTTATTTTCCAACATCTGCTTCCATTGATACTTTCTCCCAAGCAACAGAAATGTACTTCCAGGAAGCATGATAATAAAAATCAAGAGGGGAAATTTGCCCAGCTGGAAGATGTAGTCGGCAACAGAGCTAGCAGCGGTCGTTCTACTTGTGGATTCCACCGTCAGTTTTGCCAGTAAAAGCTCTGGGTTGTTGTCAAAGGAATACATGTAGAAGTATCCAAAGAGCAAGGAAGAAGAAAGAATAATACCTGTTATATGTGGGATTTGAAAGAGTTTTTTAAACGCTTTATTCGATGCGAAAATACCAATTAGGGTAAGCCCTTGGAATACAATGGAAGGGAGTCCTTTCATCATAAATCCAATGGTCATGAGCAAATAACTGCAAATAAATAACTCGTTCCATCTCTTCTTTTCAAACCCATGGATGATGCAAATCGCCTGTAGGTAGACCACAAACGAATAGGTCATGTCTATTTCTCCTTGGAACGAGAAATAAAAAAGCATGTGACCAGAAAGCACAAAAAAAATGGATGATACCGATGCGATCTGTTGCCCTATTCTTTTTCTGAAGAAGAAAAAATTTACTAGGGATATCCCGATGATGGCCAATAACGTAGGCAGTCTTTCTACCCAGTTATGAAATCCAAAAGTTTTGAAAAATCCCGCAAGTATCCAGTTGAATAATGGAGGTTTGTTGTAATAAAACGCACCATTTACTGTGGGAGACCATAAACTGCTACTGATGAGCATTTCTGTAGCTATGAGTGCTCTTCTGGGTTCTTCATATTTTAAGGGCAAATAATTGAGCCTGCAAGTAAGAAGAAAGAGTATGGATACAATTAAGAAGAGAGTAAAGAACTTGTTTTTCGGAAAAATATCAGGACTCATCAAGTCGCAAAGTTAGATCATACGCTTCAGATAAAAGGTTTTTTTTAATTTTTCACCATCCCTTAAAATTTCACATTTCACTTTCATTCCTGGTCTTTTTCGCAGGATGCCATAGACTTCAGAAAGCTTATAATTTTTTGAACTTCTATGGTTAATACCAAGAAGAATGTCTCCTTTTCGCATATCTGCCCGGTATGCTGGACTGTCTTTTTTGATATCTACAATTTCCAGTGAATCCAATTTTTCTCCTTTTACATTGATGGTCAATCCGCTCATATCATATTCAAAAGAGTCGTGGTACCGCTTGGATTTTTTCATATATATCTTTCCATTATGATAGTCGAATATGAGATTAAATCTCTTCAGTAATTCTCCGCCTATGGTCCCATATTTAGATCCTCTCTTGATGGCTTTGTTATAAACTCCATCAAAGGGTGTTGCAAACAAAACCTCATCGAAGATAAACTCTGCAATGGACAGATGGTCCAGCCTGCTCAGATAACCTGGTATTTCTCCAGCTATACCCCTGCCGAGCTTTGTGACAATTCTATCTTTTGGAAGATGGGAAGACGGAATTTTTCCGAAATCAATGAGCGCAACATGGCTGGAGCCTGTATCAATCATGATATCCAGCAAGTTGGTTTTGCCTTCCTGAGAAATGGAAGTTTTAAGAAATGGCTTGGTATTCCTTATTTCAATAGGAACAACCGTAGCTCTCTTTTTAGGCTTAAATACTTTGGGATCGTGCAGAACGATCCTTTTTGTATCATAGTTTATTTCTACAACGAATCTGCTGAAAATATCATATCCAATAATTCCGTAAATTTCTTCTCCCATATTTTCCGACAGCTTCAGGTAATCCTCTTTCAACACCATGAGGTTCATGTTTTGACCAATAAGTCCTCCTGGCAGGTAAAAAGTCATTCTATTGGCCACTAATACTTCCACGGAATCTATAACGCCTGGTCCGGCGATTGCAAACTCCTGGATGTAGTGAGCATTCATGATGTCTGCAAAAATTTTTTTTGTTAGAATAGCCGTTTCTACGCCCGTATCCAGAATGAACTTTAGGGTAAGGGACTTATTTAGTGTGACAGGGATGACGATTAAATTGCTGTATTCTTCAAATGCAATCTCCACTTTCTTCATGCCTGATGGCATTGAAAAGCCAAATTCTTTCTGACCCGATGCAGAAGAGCATAACCCTATGCTTAAACATAGAGTAAACACAGCCAGACTTGCAGTTTGATGTCTCATCTAAATTCTCTTTACCAGTTCGATTGCACTCATTCACACAACAGGATTTTGAATCAACCCTCATTTATACCAATCAGATCACAAAATGAAACGTATAAAATCGTTTCTTTTCCGTTTGTATGTCGTTAAAAAATAGAGCCGTAGCTATGGCTATGCTTATACTGTTTCCCCAATTCGAACAAAAAACAATTCAAGTTATTTATGCCCCATTTTATAATCAATTTGGTATTAACTACAAAAAATTAATCGAATAGCTGTTGAATATCGACTTCAGATAAGTTTTTTACAAAACTTTCTTCTATTGTTATTACGTTAGATGCCAGTTTTTGTTTGTGTTCTTGGAGTTTTAATATTTTTTCTTCTACGGTGTCTTTTGTAATATACTTGTAAGCAAAAACCGTTTGCTTTTGACCAATTCGATGAGCCCTGTCTATTGCCTGAGCTTCTACCGCAGGATTCCACCACGGGTCCAAAAGGAAAACATAATCGGCTTTTGTAAGATTCAACCCTGTTCCTCCAGCTTTTAACGAGATAAGGAACACAGGGATGTCATCAGAATTCTGGAAAAGTTCAACTTGCTGTTGCCGATTTTTCGTTGATCCATCCAAATAGGAGAATTTTATTTTTTGTTGCTCTAGGTAACCTGAAACAATTTTCAGGTGCTTTACAAACTGACTAAAAAACAAAATTTTATGTCCTTTTGAGATAGAATTTTCGACCATGTAGGAGATATCTTCCAGTTTACCAGATCCGCCCTTATAATCAGGATTGATCATTTTAGGATGGTTTGCAATTTGTCGTAAACGCGTCAATCCCTGTAGAAGTATAATGTGTGATTTTGCAAGACCGTCCGTTTCAATTACATCCAGTATTCTGCTACGGAAGGCATTCTTTTCTTCTTCGTAAACTTTTCTTTGATCATCAGACATAGAGCAATACCTTATGTTGATTATTTTCTCAGGCAAATCTTTAGCTACCTGAGATTTGTCTCTCCTGAGAATGAAGGGCTTTACTAGGGCATTTAGCTTTTTTGTTTTAATGGGGTCTTGCTTTTTTTCAATAGGGACCAGATATTCCTTCCTGAAGTAGGATTCATTCCCCAACAAGCCTGGGTTGATGAAGCTCATTTGTGACCATAGGTCAAGTGTGCTGTTTTCTATGGGCGTTCCTGTCAGCAGTAATTTTCTTCTGGACTTCAACCCTCTTACTTTTTTAGAAATGAGGGAGTCGGGATTTTTGATGGCCTGCGATTCATCTAGGATGATGTAATTGAAGCAGAATTCTCCTAAAATATTAACGTCAATCCTTGTGATGCCATAACTGGTGATCACCAAATCGTAATTGGCAAACTGCTTGCTACATTTATTTCTGTTTATGCCCGTATAGTTGAGAATCGTAAGTTTAGGAGTAAATTTTTTGACTTCCATCTCCCAGTTGTATAAAAGAGAGGTGGGCATCACCAACAGGCTTGTTGATGCGTGACTTAAGTTTTTTTCATGCTGAAGGAGTGCCAGTGCCTGAATGGTTTTTCCAAGACCCATATCGTCTGCTAGGCACCCTCCGAAATCGTGTTCTCCCAAAAAACGTAACCAGTTGTATCCCGCCAATTGGTAAGGTCTGAGTTCTCCAGTAAACGTATCAGGTACAGGGAATTCGTCAACCTCTTTGAAATCAAACAGTCTTTCCAGCCTGTGGGTCATATTGACTTTTGCCAAATCACCGTCTTTTAACTCCCGTACAAGGGAGATGTGAATTTTGTTTAATGTGATGTTTTCATTTTGCTCGCGTGTAAAAGCAAACAGGTCCTTGTAGCGGGTGATCCAGGATTCTGGAATAACCCCAAACTCTCCGTTGGGAAGTTTTATTTCTGCTTTTCCCTTTAGGATGTGTTGCCTTACCACTGGGAATGGAATTTCAAATTCCCCAAACTTGATTGTTGCCTGCAGATCAAACCAGTCGATGCCCTCATGTACTTCTAGTGCTAAAGAAGACTCCCCTAAAAAGTATTTTTTCCCATTTTGAGTTTGGTTAAACTCGAAATTTTCAAGTAGCTTCTTGTTGTTGTTTATCCAATCAAAAGCTTTGATTTTGGGTAGTGTGACTCTTGAATTTTTAATGGTGAGACCGCTTTTATCCAAAAGTTGAATGATCTCCTTTTCGTGTGCTCTATTCCTGCTTATTCTATGAAAAATGTATTCGTCATTTTCTTTTTCAAGTGAGACACTCACTTTGCTAAGCCTATCGGACTTAAAATTGTAAGAGCCGTAGTTGAAAGAAAGCTCCATTAATACTTTATCCGAGCCGGTATTGATTTCCTTTTTAGTGTCAAATAAAGTAGCCACCTTGGTGCTTTGAATTTCACTCAGGGTCAGTTTGGGTTTGAGGTCGGGCTTTTCCGTCTTTATTTCAAATCCTTTGGCACAAACGTCGAATTCTGCAATAAGAGATGTTACAAATTTTTTGTAATACGTCTCTTCAATATCTTTCCTGATGAGGATAAACTTCTTACTTAGAAATGGGTTGATCTTACCTCCGCTAATAGGTTTCTCAAAGGTGAAAAGAGTGTTGTTTGCAATCATCCAGGCAGGCTCTTTGCACAGAAGATAGCTTCCGTTTTGCCTGAATTCTACTTTTTCTCTTTCCAGTTTTATGGTAGGAAAATAATGTGTGTTGTCTTCGTTTTTCCTGAAATGAAAAAGTATTGATGCCTTTTCTTCTGATACTCTGATTTTTTTCCATACAGGCTCACCATCTTTTCCCATTTCGTACAAGTTTTTCCCCCGAATCAGAGGTAGGATTTGTGCTTTTCTTCGCTCTATGTAATTGTTTATTTCGCGTTGAAGTACCTGATCCCCATTGACTTTATGGTAGGTTTTAAGAAAGAACATGTCCACCTTTAATTTCTTTTTCTGAAAGTAATTGGTCACCTGTTCTTGTTGAATTTCGTCCATCAATTTAATAAGCTTGTAATCATTTTCGTCCAACTTTGACCCAAACTCCTGTGCATTTTTGGAAGAAATATTTTGATAGGAATACATGAAATCTCCCTTTTCGTTTAGCTGGATAACAAAAGATTCAAACAGGTAGCCTAAATACTCATGTTTAAAGAGCGAGTAAACTATTTCAAACGGTTGCTTTGGTGATACTTTCACTGAAATCTAATTGGCTTATTGTAAAGTATTTGCTGAGAACGATTTGCCAGCCCTATTTGATGGCTGAATGGAGGCAAGAATGGTAATGAGCATAATGACAAATACGGTAAGCATTACATCTATCCATTGAATTTTCACTGGATAACTTTGCATGATGGCAGTTTCCATGCCCATCCCTATCAGACCAAACTCTTGTTGTAAAAAACTTATGGCAAGACCTAACATGAGACCTAGGAAAGCTCCAGAAAAAGCAACGATGTATCCTTCATACAGAAATATGCGCCTGATAAGTTGAGTGGATGCTCCCTGAGCTACCAGGACAGAGATGTCTTTTTTCTTATCTATGACAAGCATGGTGAGTGAGAAGAAGATATTTATCGAGGCGATGGCGATAATGACAGTGAAGACAATGAAAACAAAGAGTTTTTCAATTTTCAGTATTTTATATAAGTCTCTGTGAAGCTCCTCTCCAGATTCGACAATGTAGCCTTCTCCAAGAGTCTCTTGTAGCATTTTTTTGACCTCATCGATTGAGCCAGCCTCTTGAACCTTAATTTCGAGCGAACTTCTTTTGTTGCCATAGTTCAGGAGGCTTTGTGCAAATTGAATAGGGACAAAAATGAAGTTTTCATCATGAAATTTTTCAATAGCAAACACTCCACCTGGCGGGATACTTTTTAGGGTATAGAGTTTTTCTGGATTGATGACACCAGGGGCAATGTTCCTAGGGTAATAAACTTGGAGTGTGTAAAATTCATTT
Source organism: Ekhidna sp. (assembly GCA_965261215.1). GTDB lineage: Bacteria > Bacteroidota > Bacteroidia > Cytophagales > Cyclobacteriaceae > Ekhidna. The sequence goes on along the minus strand of CBDHDT010000193.1, from coordinate 2,199,427 downwards.
TTAAGATTCAGGGACAAATCATATTGAACACCTCTCCCAACCAGTGCATACGCAATGCTGTCCCTTACTAGGGAGAATTGACCCGATACCACTGCTTTTCGGATGCCACTGTACTCTTCAAAAGATTGACTGACTCCTTTCATTCTCACGACCCGTTGAGCATCCTTGTACTTAACCAACACATTGTCTTCTATTACCTCTGTAACGGCGAGGACTCCTTCTGTTTTGTCTAGTTGCTCTTTCCAGCTTGCTGACATTTCGAATGATTTTCCCTCTGTAGCAGTCACCACAATATCTGGGTCAAAATTTCCGTATAAAGATCTTAGAAGACTTTCAAGACCGTTGAACACAGAAAGAGCAATGATGAGACTCATGGTGCCAAATGCCACCACAATCATAGATATGATGGATATGATATTGATAAAATTTTTCTTTTTACCAGATAAAAAGTAGCGGCGGGCAATGAAGAACGATAGATTCATACTTCAGTTTCTGGTGGAATGTCTAGATCAGCAATCAAGCGGTCAATTTTTGAAGCTTTTTCCTCTGTATCATCATGAAAAAATACCAATTCGGGAATAATTCTCACCTGCGATCCGATTTTCTTGCCAAGTCTTAGCCTGACCTCACCTTTTTTTTCATTTAATCGCTCAAAAACTTTTTTTGATGATGCCACTGGAAACACGCTTAAGGAAATCTGCGCTAACCCTAAGTCAGGCGATACTGAAATGTGTGTAATAGTGACAAGAGGATCACCAAAAAAATAGATCGGGTCTTGCTGAAATATTTCTGCTATGTCCTTTTGTAGTTGCCTGCCGTATTTTATTTGCCTTTTGCTTTTCATCATGCAAATATCCCAAGATATTGATAAATGGTATTGTAAGTTCAATTAGTAAGTGCAAAGATGTAGGATAAATATGTGGAGCTATTTCCACATATTTAAAGGTCTAAACACTTTGCCATATGAGCCAAACATATTATCAACTCAAAGCCCATCAAAGACATCAAATTGAAGCCTACTTAACATCGGGTAAAAGTAAAAGTTTCATTGCAGAAGCCCTTGCTGTGTCGGTTTCCACCATTTACAGAGAATGCAAGCGCAACAGTTCCCCTACAGGGATCTATCATGGATCTAAAGCACATTTGTCTTCCACAAAGCGTAAGCAACGTTATTGCAATCCTCGGTCTTTTGACACCCACAAAAGAAAGCTCATCAAAGAATACCTTCTGCAAGAACAGTGGTCACCTAAGCAGCTTGTAGGGTATTGTAAAATCAAGCAGATTCCCATGGTTTCACATGAACGTAGCTATCAATATATCAGGGACGATAAAGCTGCTGGAGGCCATTATTACAAACATTTACGCCATCAACTCAAACATAGAAAAAGGTCTGTAGGTAAGCCTGTAACTATTAAAAACAGGGTATCAATCGCTCAAAGACCTGAATGCATCAACAATAAAGAACGCTTTGGGGATTGGGAAGTGGATACCATTATAGGCAGACAGCAAAAGGGAGCCATTCTGACCATCGTGGAAAGAACTACAGGAATGCTCATTATCAAAAAGCTACCTAAGGGAAAGCAAGCCAAAGGACTAAGTAAGGAACTTATCAATAGGCTGATGCCCTATAAAAAAGATATCCTTTCGATCTCTTCTGATAATGGAACAGAATTCGCCGACCATCAAAACATAGCTAAAAACCTAGCTACTAAATTCTACTTTGCCCATCCGTATTGCTCCTGGAAAAGAGGACTCAATGAATACACTAACAAACTCATAAGACAGTATATACCCAAAAAAACAGCTTTTGATACACTAAATGACAAACAGATTACCCAAATTCAACACGAAATTAACCGACGACCAAGAGAAAAACTTAACTTTAAAACTCCTAAAGAAATCTTTTATCTAAATACCGCTTAGTTTTTGCACTTGATGGTTGAACCTACGTATTTGAGGCATTTGACGTAATTTCGATTTTAATCTAAACAAGCACTAAAAGCCTAAGAAATTGCTACGTTTTTTTCGAATCAATGATCCCTACCGATTGGTTTTTATATTTTTTATCCTTATCGGTGCGCGTTGCGTTCAGGGTCATTTTATTGATGGGCAGTCCCTTCTGGAGCTTAAATGGATTTTGCTGGGAGAGTGGCTTGGAAAGGGCTTTTTGATGTATCGGGAGACGTATGATTACACGGGACCACTTGCAGCTATGGTTTATAAATGCATAGACCATATTGTTGGAAGAAGTCCATTTGTTCATCATGCATTAAGCTCAATTGTCATTATCATACAGGCAAGAATTTTTAATGACATGTTATTAAAAAGCAGGGCTTTTGATGAAAATAGCTATTTGCCTGCGTTTTTTTATGTGATTATCATAGTAAGCATTCCTGACTTTATGGCGTTATCTCCTCAATTGATGAGTATGACGTTTGTGTTGATGACGCTAAGTAATGTGTTAAGAAGGATTGACAACCAAGCGACAGATGAGCTTTTTCTTAATTCAGGGCTGTATGTGGGAGTTGCCACCATGATCTATCTTCCCGCCTTTGTCTTTTTGTTTGTCTTTCTAGTTTCGCTTCTCATATTTTCATCTGCCGTTATCAGGAGGTTGCTTTTGTACTTATTTGGCTTTGTCCTAGTAATGTCCATGTGTGCTGTCTACTTTTACTGGCATGGCGATCTCTACTATTTCATAGAATTCTTTTTTGTAAAAGGATTGTTGCTGGACGCGAACCAGATGCTTTCCTTTCAGGAGATTTTGTTTATCTCTTCATCGCTCATCCTCGTTTTGTTACTGGCTATTTTTAGCACTTTTTCATCCGAAAGGCTTACAAATTTTCAACAACGAGTACGACAGGTAATATGGCTAATGTCTCTGGGAGCCATTGCGTGTTTTTTCCTCACGAACAACAAAGCAGGGATTGAGCTGATATTTACCGCGCCTTTGGTAGCCTATTTTTTAAATCATTACTTTGTGCTATTGAGGAATAGGATTTTTGAGTTTATCATGCCTGGGGTAGTCATTTTTGGACTGTTGGGGTTCAATCTTTATGTATACCAAAATTCATCATTATCATTGGTGGCAAAAGAAAAACCTAGCAATGGAGAGAAGATCTTGGTTTTAGGAGAAGATCTTGGTTATTATTTGAACAGTGAATCAGGGTCTCCCTGTTTTGATCAATCGATTTGTGTTGATGCTTTTAGTGGCTTGGATTTCTATGAATCTTCCAGTCATATTTATCAATGGATAGAAAAAACAAATCCAGATTTAATTATTGACAAAATAGGGGTTACCCCTAGGTTGTTTCATAGGTTTCCATTGCTGGGAGTGAAGTACAAAAAAGATCCTTTGGGTAGATTTAAGAAGGTCAGCAATTGATTGCATCTACTCTACGTTGATGCCTCCCTCCTTCGAAAGGTGTGCTTAAGAAAGTGTCTACAATGCTTTCTGCATATTCATAGGCTAAAAATCTGGCAGGAATACATATAATATTTGCATCGTTATGCTGTCGGGTCAACGCTGAAATTTCGAGATTCCAACAAAGTGCGGCACGAATGCCTTCATGCTTATTGGCCGTCATGGCTACTCCATTGCCACTACCGCAGAGTAGAATGCCCAGTTCATTTTCGTTAGAGGCGATAGAATGGGCAAGTGGATGAACATGATCTGGATAATCTACAGAGCTGTCTGATGAAGGTCCAAAATCCCGGATGGAATGCCTAGTAACCTTGAGATGTTCAATTAACCTTTCCTTGTAGTGAAACCCAGCATGGTCGCCACCAATCGCTACTGTCATATCTATTAATTCTAAATCCTGAGGTCTTTTAATCTTTTCACTTGATCATCGAACCATTTAGCAATGACCCATTTTACAAAGGGTTATGGCTTTCCCCTCTTCTACAAATAAAGATACTTATCTGGTACAATCCCAATAAGGGGACAGCTATCAGTATCTGACTAAAAGGATCTGGAGGGGTGAGCATAGCACCGAGGATAAGAATAACTACGATAGCATGCTTTTGATATTTTATCATAAGTGAGGGAGAGATTAATCCTGCTTTTGTCAAAAAGAAAACCACGACAGGCATTTGAAATAAAAGCCCACAGGCAAGAACTAACGTAGTTACGGTAGATACGTATGAAACAATATCAAATTCGTTTAAAATTGAATCATCAATTTGATAATTGGCTAGGAAATTAATTGAGATTGGAGTTAGGATGAAGTACCCAAAAAGAATTCCTGAAAGGAACAAAAAACTCACGGACGAAGTAGCTCCTCTGGATGCCTTTCTTTCTTTTGCATAAAGCCCCGGCTTTATGAATCTCCAAATTTCCCAAAATGTATATGGAAATGCTAGGATCAGACCTATAACGAATGAAGATGATAAGTGCATCGCAAACTGCCCAGTCATTTGTCTACTTTGAATAATAAAAGGAAGTTCATCGATGCAAAGTGCTGATGAATGGAGAAGAGATGAAAGTTCACATAATTTTTGATATGTCCAAAAACTGACCCTAGATGGTCCCAACAGGATGGTATGAAATACCAACCCCTTAGAAGCAAAGGCAACTATGCTAAAAACAACAATGGCAATTAATGATCGAATGATGTGCCATCTTAATTGTTCGAGATGATCCAAAAAGGACATCTCTTTTGCATCACCAATTTGATCCAGAGGCATCAATTATTCAAAAAGCGGAAATCCTTTCATCCACTCGTTTACTTCCGTTTTTGAATCCGCAATCTTCTTTTCATTATCTATATTGGAAAGAACATCATCTATGATGTCCACAATTTTCACCATGTCACTGTCTTCCAAACCCCGAGTTGTCACAGCGGGTGTCCCGATTCTCATGCCGGAGGTTACAAACGGACTTTTGTCATCAAAAGGAACCATGTTTTTATTAACAGTGATGTCTGCTTTAATCAAGGCATTTTCTGCCGCTTTTCCTGTCAGGCTTTTTGATCTCAGATCAATCAACATGAGGTGATTATCCGTTCCCTTCGAAATAACATCATATCCTTTATTTACAAAGGTGTCTGCCATAACGGTTGCATTTCTCTTTACGCGTATGATATAATTCATGTATCCATCGGTCAAGGCTTCCCCGAACGCAATTGCCTTAGCAGCAATAATGTGCTCGAGCGGACCGCCTTGTGTTCCAGGGAAAACACCCGAATCAAGTAACGAGCTTAACTTTCTCACCACCCCTTTAGAAGTGGTGATCCCCCATGGATTTTCTATGTCGTCTCGTACCAAGATCAACCCACCTCTTGGACCTCTAAGAGTTTTGTGAGTGGTGGTAGTGACTACATGACAGTATTCAAGCGGATCGTTTAGAAGTCCTTTTGCAATCAATCCCGACGGGTGAGAAACATCCGCAAGAAGAATGGCATTCACTTCATCTGCGATGGCTCTAAATCGTTCATAATCCCAGTCACGACTATAAGCGGAGGCACCACAAATGATCATTTTCGGATTCTTTTCCTTGGCAGTTTTTTCCAGTTGGTCATAGTCAATTAGTCCGCTTTCTTTGTCAACGCCATAAAAATTTGGCTTGTAAAGTTTTCCCGAAAAATTAACAGAAGAACCATGTGTTAAATGTCCGCCATGAAACAGATCAAATCCTAATATTTTATCACCAGCATTCAGTAGAGCTAACATCACTGCGGCGTTTGCCTGCGCTCCAGAGTGGGGCTGAACATTTGCCCAAGTCGCTCCAAACAGCTCCTTTGCTCTTTCTCTGGCAATGTCTTCAATCTGATCTACGACTTCACATCCTCCATAGTATCTTTTGTAAGGTAGCCCCTCTGCATATTTATTGGTAAGCACACTTCCTGCCGCTTCCAATACTTGTGGTGAAACAATATTCTCTGAGGCAATCAACTCAATTCCATCAATTTGCCGACGTTTTTCTGCTTCAATCAGATCAAATACTTTGGTGTCTCTTTGCATTCTGACAAAGTTAAATGAGACAGTTTATATCTTCGCTACACTTGCATGTTTAAAATATGGCAAAATCAAAAACTGTTTTCTTCTGTCAAAATTGTGGAACAGCGTCTGCAAAGTGGGTAGGTAAATGTCCGTCATGTGGCGAGTGGAATTCGTATGTGGAAGAAGTAATGTCTAAAATTTCCAGTAGTCCTCCGGAATTCATTTCAGAAAAATCCAAGCCAATCAAACTACAAGAAGCAGGGACTAATGAAACCAGCGTGAGGAGACCGACAGGGAGTTCGGAGCTGGACAGAGTACTTGGTGGTGGACTTGTAGAAGGTTCTTTGGTTTTGGTTGGAGGAGAACCAGGTATTGGGAAATCAACCCTTATGCTCCAAATGGCAGTGAAGCTCAATAGGAAAATTTTATACGTTTCAGGAGAAGAAAGTACTGGGCAGATTAGAATGCGTGCAGATAGAATTGGCACTGCTTCCGAAAATTGCTTTTTGTATGCGGAAACCAGCCTGCCTGAGGTTTTGAGACAGTCCGAAAGTTTACACCCTGATATACTGATTATTGATTCCATTCAAACGCTTCACTCCGATAGGTTGGAAGCTTCTGTAGGATCTATCTCCCAAGTAAAAGAATGTACCAGTCAATTAATGAAATTTGCGAAACAAAAAAAGGTGCCTGTCTTCCTTATTGGACATGTAAATAAGGATGGAGCGATAGCAGGACCCAAGGTTTTGGAACATATGGTAGATACTGTCCTGCAATTTGAGGGAGACCGTCACCTTTCTTACCGGATTCTAAGAACTATCAAGAATCGATTCGGATCTACGTCTGAGCTGGGGATGTTTGAAATGAACACAAATGGGCTAAGAGAGGTAGTAAACCCATCTGAAGTACTCATTTCACCCAGAGAATCAGGTATAAGTGGTGTTGCGTTGGGAGTGACGATGGAAGGCAGTCGACCTCTTATACTGGAAACTCAGGCTTTAGTAAGCCCTTCAAACTACGGGACTCCTCAACGGAGTACGACAGGGTATGATTACAAGAGGCTTACCATGCTACTTGCGGTGATGGAAAAAAGAATCGGAATGAGACTCAGTAGCCAAGATGTATTTATGAATATTGCAGGAGGATTGAAAATCCAAGACACGGCACTGGATTTCGCGATATGCTCCGCTATATTTTCTTCGTTCGATGATGCCCCCGTTCCCGACGGTATCTGCTTTTCGGCTGAGGTTGGTCTAGGAGGGGAGGTCAGACCAATTAGTCGTATTGAGACTCGAATAAATGAAGCAGAGAAATTAGGATTCCACAAAATTTACGTCTCAAAGCATAATTTGAAACCCAAAGACACAGCTCAGTTTAAAATTGAGGTGAAATCATTTTCAAAATTAAGCGATGCTTTTCAAGCCATTTTTCAGTGACATCGACCGATAATAAGTCGACCATTCTATGCAGATATTCTGGGGATAGATTTTATTGAGGTGTTCTTTGAACACCTCAATTCACAGTTGGAGGGACATACTGTCACCATAGACACCCCCGCTTAAGCCTAAGGGAAAGCCGAGTTATCGGGTCGCCGAAGATAGAGAGGAAGACGAAAAAACGGCGAGTTTACATAACTAAGTGCAACGCTCCTAAGTCAGTCAAAGGGTATATTCATACTCTTTTAACTGAACGGAAAAAAAGGAGTAAAACATGACGAGATATACCCATTTGACTGAACACGAAAGATATCACATTTACCTCATGAATCAGCAAAATTATATACTGGCAGAAATCGCTAACCCCATGGGTAGAAGTAGGTCAACTATCAGCCGTGAAATTAAACGCAGGGGGTAGGCTATCGCTACAAACAAGCCCACCGCTTTGCCCAAACGAGGCATGAGTACAAGCACAAGCACATCAAACTCAATGACGAGTTAAAGCTTCATATTCAACAAAAACTTAACCTGTATTGTAGCCCTGAACAAATTAGCGGTCGTTTGAGAATGGAGGAAAACATCAGCATTAGTGCCGAATCCATCTATCGTCTGATTTTAAAAGACAAAGCAACAGACGGGTCGTTGTATCAATACTTGCGCCATCAGGGAAAGAAATATCGAAAGCGTTATGGCAAACGATTACCGCGGGCGCATCCCCAATCGGATATTTCTGATAGACCCAGTATAGTGGACAGTCGCTCGCGTATAGGCGATTGGGAGGCTGATTGTGTTATCGGCAAGGGTCATCAAGGGGTGTTTGCCACCCTTGCTGAACGTAAAAGTAGGCTCTATCTTGCGCTTCGGATTAAGATCAAAACCGCAAGAGAAACCAATGCGGCTATACTCAGGTTGTTTAGAGAATATGAAACTATATGTGATGACGCTAACCTTTGATAACGGCAGGGAATTTTGTTGGCATAGTGAGCTTGCCAAACAACTCGAGTGTGAAACTTACTTCGCTAAACCGTATCACCCTTGGGAGCGTGGCTTGAGTGAAAACCACAATGGCTTGCTCAGGCAATTTTTTCCCAAGAAAATGCCTTTGCATAAAGTCACCGAAAAAGAGCTGTTCAAAGCCACCGGCTTAATGAATAAGCGACCTAGAAAATGCTTGGGGTATAAAACCCTTATGGAGGCCTTTCCCCTTGCACTGGGAATAGATTCATAATATAACCTCGAGTGTTGCACTTATGGGTTGAATTCGCCAGTTCAGACCCATAAATAACCTTCTATTGCAACGGTCTTATTATGTGAATTCAAGCATGATTAAGTTGTCATGATCCTGAACAAAAAAATGCTACATTGAAAGGTTGACCCTTCGCTAATAAGAAGAAGGAGTGCGAATGGAAATAATTGCTTCATATCAAAGTCCGAAAGCCTCTTTCACCTGATCCACATAATCAAGTTTTTCCCAAGTAAAGGTCTCTACTACTTTTTTGATTTCTTCTCCTCCATTCCCGATAAATGTCATTTGCTTCACTTCAGGGGTTCTCCCCATATGACCATAGGCGGCAGATGCTGAATATATTGGTTCTTTTAACTTCAGCCTTCTGATAATAGCAGCTGGTCTCATATCAAATAGTGCTTCCACCTTTTTGGCCGTTTCGCCGTCGCTTAGGTCTATATGAGAGGTGCCATGTGTATTGATGTAAATGCCCATAGGTTCTGCTACACCTATGGCATAGGATACTTGGACTAAAATCTCATCTGCCACTCCTGCCGCAACCAGATTTTTAGCAATATGACGTGTGGCATACGCTGCTGATCTATCTACTTTGGACGGGTCTTTTCCAGAGAATGCTCCTCCCCCATGCGCTCCTTTTCCACCATAAGTATCTACTATTATTTTCCTTCCTGTAAGCCCAGCATCGCCATGGGGACCGCCAATTACAAATTTCCCTGTAGGATTTACATGGTATTTGATGTGATCATTGAAAAGTGACTGATTTTTAAGTTTCAATTTCGCTTTTACCTTTGGGATCAACACATTAACGACATCTTCTTTGATTGTATTGAGCATGCTTTCCTCGCTATCAAAATCATGGTGCTGAGTAGAGACAACAATGGCATCAATTCTTACTGGGATATTATTGTCATCGTACTCTATGGTCACCTGAGACTTTGCATCAGGTCTCAGATAGGTCATTTCTTTCCCTTCTTTTCTAATGTCAGAAAGCTCCATTAAAATCCTATGCGAGAGATCAAGTGCCAATGGCATATAATCATCTGTTTCTTTGGTGGCATAACCAAACATCATCCCCTGATCACCAGCACCTTGTTCGTCTTCAGAATCTCTTTCCACGCCTTGATTGATATCTGGAGATTGTTCGTGAATTGCAGAAATAACGCCACATGAATTCCCATCAAACATATACTCCCCTTTAGTGTATCCAATCCGATTGATCACATCTCTTGCGATCTTTTGGACATCTATATAGGCACTCGTCTTTACTTCTCCAGCAAGCGCAACAAGACCTGTAGTAACCATGGTTTCACAGGCTACCTTGCTTTCAGGATCAAAAGCAAGAAAATGATCAACGAGGGCATCAGATATTTGGTCAGCGACTTTATCAGGATGTCCTTCAGAAACAGACTCCGAGGTAAATAGATATGACATATTCAACAGTTTATTCTAAGGGGCGCAAATTTAAAAGATTCAGTTCAATCGGCTAAATAAATTGACCAAAACAAAAGATGGCAGGTATTTTATGGATGTGAATGACTGTGGTTTTCCACTGTATTATCGCTTGAGTCAAAATAAGTTCATTGTCTCCAGAAATATTAGAAGCAATACACAAGTAGGTGTCAGGGCGACAGTGCTTTAAGATATCATCAAGAAGTTGGTGATTCCTGTATGGGGTTTCCATAAATAACTGGGTATATCCTTTGCAGGCATTTTTTTCCAATTCTTTTATCTTTTGAATTCTTTGATTCTGATCTATCGGAATGTAGCCATGAAAAGTAAACTGCTGACCATTAAATCCTGACGCAACAAGGGCTAATTGGATGGAGGAAGTTCCAGGAAGAGGGACTACTTTGACATGGGTTTGATGGGCAAAACCTACTGCAAGATGTCCAGGATCAGCCAGACATGGCAATCCTGCTTCAGACATTAACGCTATATTTTCCCCATTTCTGACCGGTTCAAAAAACTCATACATTTGATCCCAATTTGTTCTTTTATCTAATACTTCAAAGTGCAGTTTCGTAATATCAATCTCTGCTTTCAGGCTATTAATGAACCTTCTGGCTGTTCGAATATTTTCTGCCAGAAAGAAAGTGGAACTCTTTACAATTTCTATCACCAACGGTGAAAGGAATGACCTTTCATTACTGTCTGACAGGTAGGTAGGCACAAGATAAAGACTACCCTGCATCAGGATAGAAATTTTAAAACCATTTTGCCTAGCTCTTGAGGCTCTTCAGCATGAACCCAATGACCCACTCCTTCTATCGTGTTAAGTATTGAATTGGGAAACAAGAGTTGAATTAACTGATGGTCTTCGGGTTGAATATAACGGGATTTACTTCCAGCAATAAATAAAGTTGGTCCATTATAAGAGACACTTTGCTCTAGTCCTTCGCCTAGCTTTTTGGACGCTTTTTCAACAGCATTTATATTCAATTTCCATTCAAAATGACCGTCTGGGGTTCGGGTTAAATTTTTTAGAATAAATTGCCTTACGTCTCGATCGGCAATCACTTTTGACAATTGGTCGTCAGCATCTTTTCGGGATGAAAGAGTAGCTAATTTTACTGAGTGGAATCCTTCAAATATCTGCTTATGGTGAGGAGAATAATATTTTGGAGCTATGTCTATTACAATTAGTTTTTCAACTTTGAAAGCATGCTTCGTAGCGAGATGCATGGCTACCTTTCCACCCATAGAATGCCCAAGTACATGTGTTTTTTCTATGTGTTCATCAGACATCAGTTCGATTACATCGGCAACCATTACATCATAATCAAACTTGTCACTGTGAGGTGAATTACCATGGTTGCGCAGGTCAACAAGATAGACCTTGAAATGCTGAGCAAAAACTTTTCCCAATGTCCGCCAATTGTCAGATGAGCCAAAGACTCCATGCATAATGATCAAGGGATCACCCTCTCCAAATGTGTTAAAATGTAATCTCACCTCATAATTTTCAAATTGGTTCAAAGTAAAACATCCTACAAATAAATCTATGTTATAGTACTGATAATAAACAATCTTCTATTGCAACGGTCTTGATCTGTGGATTGGACCAAAAAGGAGGGAGGATTCATTTTAATAGGAGGAAATCGGCTACAAGGGGAAGGTTATTATTTTGAACCAGTGGTAACAGAAGGACTGGACGAGAACTGCAAGAACTAACTAGGAAGAAATTTTCGGTCCCGTAGTGACTGTAAAATAAGTTTGATTCTGCAAATCAAGCGATCCAAACAGCCAATTCTACTAAGCACGGACTCTCAGGTACAACCTAGACGACAATTTGAAATGTGTTCATCGGGTTGCACATCAAACCCAATCAGGGAGGTACCATTTGGGTAAATTGTTGGCTACTAAGTTTGGTGAGGATACGTGTGAAGGACTCTGGAAAGAAGGCGGGAATGAATCGCTTCGACTCTTCTCAGAACCACAAATACTGCATCAAGCTACAAAAATTTCGTCCACCTCGAACAAGAGCCCCAACTCCGTTTACCCTTTAACACATTCAATGCTAGGTCGTCGCATCTTCTTTTTTCTTGGCTAGCCTGAAAGATTTCCTCTCTTTATATCCGCAATATCCACAAACAAAGTACTTCATTAACTCGCCTTCTTCGGTAACAGTAGCTGGCTGAATGATTTCTTCTCTGTTAACTTTCAATGTCTGATAATTACAATTAGAGCATTGAAGTGCGTGAAGGCGTCCGTTATACTTTTCAATTTTCGTAACTCCAGACTCTTCGTCTATCCACACATCATAATCCACAGAAAATGTATCTTCCTCGGCTTGCATACCTTCATCCAAATACACATCCTCTTCTTCTTCACTCAATAATCTCATTTTTCTGCCGTCAGGTGATACTCTCGGGGCATATCTTAGCTTTTTTAATCTTTTTTCGACATAGAAGGGATAGTAAAATTTCAAAATGTTTTGAATAATTACACCGAAAATTACGGCAAACATCGAACTCATAAATAATGCAACAAAGAACCAAAGCCAATTCGAAAGGTTCAGTACAGAGGAATGTAAGTAGAGTGTGCCTCCTATTAGGAGTAGAAGAATACCCTTCCAAAGCCTGTTAATCTCATGCAGATTAATGTAATTGTACTTGGTTTTAGCATCCCCAGTGGTCAACAATTTCAGGTAATGACCAAGAAGTATCAGAACGCCGATTCCAGAAACAGCCATTGCACCGTATCCGCCGTACATGCTCCAGCTTGATAAAAATTCAGGGGAAATAGAATTAGTCATAATCTTTCAGTTTTATTTAAATGCGAGTCAAACTCGTGGACAAAGAATATCATATTTTATGTAAAAAACAACTTCACAAAGTTAAATCAAATCCTTTTCTTCTTTGCTCCCAAACTCATGTAAAGTATAAAAAATATAATTCTGCTAGCAGTTTAGGGTTTTAAGGGTGAATGGATACATTTGCATCCTGTCAAAGAACCTGTAAATCATGAAATCGAGGACTTTCTTAGCAAATATTTTTTCAGGAATTGTTTTGATAGCCATAGTATCTGTTTGTTCAACCAGTGAGAAAAGTGATAAACAACCCTTATCTGAGATGACAGATGATCAGCTTATGGGCTATGCAAATGAATTAGCTCATACATATATTATTGTAGATGGTCATGTAGACTTACCATACAGAATGAATGTAAAGGGGTTTATGCTAACCAAAACTGTTGAAGATGTTTCTGTTGAGACAAAAGGAAATTTTGACTACCCTAAATCCAAGAAAGGGGGGCTGGACGCTCCTTTTATGTCTATTTATATCCCTGCCAACTATCAGGAGATCGGGGGAGCGAAAGAATTTGCAGATTCTTTGATTGATATGGTCTCAAGGCTACCTGTGACATTTCCTGACATGTTTGCAATGGCTAATTCACCTGAAGAGATCAGTATGAACTTTGAAAAAGGGCTGATTTCTTTGCCAATGGGTATGGAAAATGGTGCTCCAATCGAAGATGATATCAATAACGTGAAATATTTCTATGATCGAGGCATAAGGTATATTACCCTGACACATTCCAAAGATAACCAAATCTGCGATTCTTCCTATGACACTACATATACATGGAATGGATTAAGCCCTTTTGGCGAAGATATCGTAAGAGAAATGAATAAATGGGGAATCATGGTTGACATATCACATGTAACGGACAGTGCTGCTTTTGACGCATTAGCCGTTACAAAAGCCCCAATCATTGCTTCTCATTCGTCCTGCAGAAAATTTACTCCAGATTTTGAAAGAAATATGCCCGATAACCTAGTAAAAGCATTGGCCGAAAATGATGGTGTCATTCATATTAATTTCGGATCAACCTTCCTTTCCAGAGCATCGCGAGATAAATTCCAGAAAATGGATGAAGACCTCATCAACTGGAGAGTTGGAAATGGTCTCACCACAGAAGATTCGGCATACATAGCATATAAGAACCAATACGCTATTGACAATGATGTATTTGAAGATATTAAGACAGTTGCCGACCACATTGACCATGTCGTGAACATTGCTGGCGTAGATTACGTGGCATTTGGTTCTGATTACGACGGTCTTGGTGATAGCCTTCCGAAAGGTCTTAAAGATGTGTCCACTTATCCAGACTTAATCTTTGAATTACTGAAAAGAGGATATTCAGAGCAGGATATTGAGAAGATATGCTATAAGAATACATTCAGAGTCTGGAATAAAGTTCAGGAAGTAGCTTCTCAGCTACAGTCTGAAAGCTAGAATTATTTTTTCTTTAGAGATTTGATAAACTGACTCCATGCAAATGGATTTAGGAGTGGGTTTTGAGGTGGCGAATATCGATTGATATAAGATTGAAATCGCTGTTGCACAAAATACTGATGGTTTGCATTTGGAGAAGCAGGCAGGTCATAATAACCTTTCTTCATGATCTCACTATTCATCCATTGATAGATATTAGCATACTCCTTCTGATAGGGCAATTCCATAGTAATCAAAGCTTCCTTAAACATAGATTCCGTCGGATATGGTCTTATCTCAACTTCTTCCAAGAACTGAATGTCTTCCTCCAAAGTAACAATCAATTTCATACTTGATTCAGCATTGTGTTTTGGTATGATATAGAAAGACCTTTTGTAACTAACTGCACTAAAAACCACACTGTCTCCTTCCATCACAGGTAGTGAGAAAAACCCGTATAAGTTTGTAGTAGTCCCTCTTCCGAATTTTGGCACGTAAATGTGAACTCCAGGAACGACTGTAGCACTATCTTGTCCGAATACGACACCAGTAAATTGTATAATATTTCGGTTTCGATTCTGAGCATGAGCAAAACCAATTATTGAAATGAGAAGGATAAATGTAAAAGGAAATCTCACGTCTTGTATTTGCATTTAAATGTATAAGTACACTTTGATGTGAAAAGTTTAACTTGGGTAAAAGTAGTAAGGATAAAATAATGAGACTTAAGAATTTTGCTCTCTCGTATGGTACGCAGATATTTAAATCCTTCTCTGACGATTCTAGGACTAGGATTATTCATCTGTTCTATAAAAAAGAAGAGCTGTGTATTACGAACTTTGAAATCATCCTTGACTTCACACAGACAAAAACCTCTCGTCATATCACTTATTTGAAAAATGCTGGAATGGTTTCTTCACAAAGAATATGATCAATGAGTTTTTTATAGCATCAAAGAAGAAGGTTATGATATGGCTAGTCAAATATTTAATTTTTTGGAAAGAGACTTACAACTTCAAAATGATCTGGAAGTGTACGAAGCATTAAATGCCAATAGGACCTTGGCTAGAGATAAAATAGAAACTAGAAGTTATCATCGTTGAAGGAGATAAATATGTTTTTTAGACTTGGATCCACCCTATGGGATTATGACAAGAATGCGCAGGAGGCACTTGCAGAAATCTATGAAAAATTCAATCGGCATCCAATTTGTAACTAGGAAAAAATTTGTCAACACTTTTTACAGAGTAATATCAAATTGACCACAAAATATCACATAATTCAATTTAGGTCTTAGCCAGTTAAGACCTAAATTGAATTATTCTGTGTTCGAATTAGGCAACAGATATAAGCATAGCCATGTTACGGTGCTATTTTTTAACGAAATACAAGCAAAGAAGAAACGATTTATATGTGACATATTCTGGTCTAAATTGGTATTGGAGCGTGAATATCTTTATGAGTGTTGATTAGATTTGCAATCTCTTAAAACTCAAAAAGTAAAGACATGCCTAAAGGAAATTTTCTTGTTCCAGACCCTACAAACGAACCGATCCTGTCTTACGCTCCAGGCACTCCTGAGCGCGAAGCTCTTCAGAAGAAGTACAGAGAACTCTATCGTCAACAAATTGAAGTTCCAATGTTTATTGGAGCTGAAAAAATTCATACTGATACCAAGATCAAGATGACCAGCCCCCAAGACCATCAGCATGTCTTAGGGCATTTCTCGGAGGGAGATGCGTCACACGTAAAAAAAGCAATTGATGTCGCCCTTTCTGCCAAGGAGGCATGGGAAGGTATAAGCTGGGAAAACAGGGCGACTATTTTTCTGAAAGCAGCTGATTTAATAGCAGGACCGTATCGATCCAAGATTAATGCAGCTACGATGCTGGGACAAGGAAAGAATGCTCATCAAGCTGAAATTGATGCCGCATGTGAGTTGATAGATTTCCTTCGTTTCAATGCTTCTTTTATGCAAGAAGTTTACATGCAACAGCCCGCATCAACCGATGGTCTATGGAATAGAATGGAATACAGACCTCTTGAGGGCTTTGTTTTCGCGATCACACCTTTCAATTTCACAGCCATAGCAGGAAATCTTCCTGCCGCTCCGGCTATGATGGGAAATACAATTGTCTGGAAGCCTAGTTACACTCAGGTTTATTCTGCTCAAGTAATCATGGAAGTTTTCAGAGAAGCTGGACTGCCAGACGGAGTCATTAATTTAATTTATGTTGATGGTCCTGTTGCTGGAGATGTAGTATTCAATCATCAGGATTTCGCAGGACTCCATTTCACTGGAAGTACTGTAGTATTTAAACATTTGTGGAAAACCATAGGTCAGAACATAGAAAAATATAGAAGTTATCCCCGAATAGTGGGAGAAACAGGAGGTAAAGATTTTGTGGTTGCTCACAAGTCAGCTGATGCGAAAGAAGTAGCCACAGGACTGGTGAGAGGTGCATTCGAATATCAGGGGCAAAAATGCAGTGCGGCATCCAGAGCCTACATTCCTTCAAACCTGTGGGAAGATGTTAAAAAGTACATGCTTGCCGATCTGAAAGAAATCAAGATGGGATCACCAGAGGACTTCGGGAATTTTGTGAATGCGGTGATAGACGAGAGGTCTTTCAAAAAAATTACCAGCTACATTGATCAGGCAAAACAAGATGCTGATGTGGAACTAATTGCAGGAGGCAACTACGATGGCTCGAAAGGGTGGTTTATAGAACCAACGATTTTTGAAGCAAAAGACCCTGAATACAGAACTATGTGCGAGGAAATTTTCGGTCCTGTTCTTACCATTCATGTGTATGCTCCGGAGCAATTTAAAGAAATACTGACCTTAGTGGATGAAACTTCTCCCTATGCACTAACAGGAGCTATCTTTTCCAAGGATAGATATGCTGTAGACCTAGCCACTAGAAGGCTGAGGAATTCCGCAGGTAATTTTTACATTAATGACAAACCAACTGGAGCAGTAGTAGGTCAGCAGCCATTTGGCGGAGCAAGAGGGTCGGGGACGAATGATAAAGCAGGCGCAATCATGAACCTGTCGAGGTGGGTAAGTGCTAGGATCATCAAAGAGACCTTCGTTCCTCCAAGAGATTATAAATACCCTTTCTTAGGTCAATGAGTGACTTGAGACCATTCCCTCTGGCAGTTCCAGTGAAAGATATGGATGAAACCAGGTCTTTCTATCGTGATATTCTCGGATTTTATAGAGGGCAGGTCTTCGGATAATTGGGTTGATTTCAATTTTTATGGACATCAACTTGTAATTCATCTGGCTGACAGAGAGAATGAATCAGTTTATAATTCTGTGGACGGACAGGATATTCCTGTTCCACATTTTGGTGTAGTTCTGAGTTGGAACGAACTGGCGGAGAGGCTAAAAGCTAGGGACACACAATTTGTGATTGAACCTTATGTAAGATTTGAAGGTTAGGTTGGCGAACAAGCTACGATGTTCTTTAAAGACCCGTCCTCAAATGCATTGGAATTTAAGACGTTTAAAAATGACAATCAGATTTTTGAAAAGGACACCGCTAGTAGCTAGAATTTTTTGTGAGTGAAAGAAAGTCTCGCACGGAAAACCGCAATGTATGTAGCATACATGAAAACTTAAGTACGGGATTGACACCGAAATCGCGGAAAAAGGCAGTTAAGAGAAATGTCCTTAAACCATTCATCTCCTCAACTTTTGATGTTTAGGAACCTACTTTTTCGTTTCACAAAAAAATGCCCTTATACCCATTTGATTATAAAATATGACATAAAGAAATTGAATTATTTTTTTTGTTTGGATTAGGCAAAAAACATAAGCATAGCTATAGCCTTTCGGTGCTATTTTTCAACGACATACAAGCTAGAACATAAACGATTTATATGTGACATCTTGTGATCAATTTGGTATTAAACAAACCGTAGCTTTTTATCGGACAACAGTGATTAATTGGAAATAACTTGATACCTTCGCACCATTATTTAACCTTAAAAGATCAATGAAAATCATTACACACCCACCCAAAACAACACTTGTAACTGACAAAAAGGCATATAATAATCCTACCCCCCCCCCCCCCCCCCCCCCCCCCCCGACATCATGTCATGCTTTAGCACGGCTTTGTAATTATAAAAATACCATACTTCTCCTTGTTTTGAGCTTGGCTTTTTCTCTGCCAGTAAATGCTCAAGAGACTGATCCAACAGACCTTTGTTTACGTAGCCAAGGAGTTAGAGGTGAAATAGTTGCAACCGTGATTGGAAAAACTCGTTGTCAAGACATTACTAATGAAGATTTGACAGGTATTACTCAACTATCTTTTAGCCTCATTTCAATAGTAGGAAGGGTAAGGGATGACTTAAAGAGTGGTGATTTTGCTGGCTTAACAGGACTAATAACACTCAATTTACACTCAAACGAGCTTACCACTCTACCCGCTGATATTTTCTCTGGGCTATCCGCATTAGAAACCCTGAGATTACAGAACAACCAATTATCCACTTTTCCAACTGGAGTTTTCTCGGGCTTAACCAGTTTGACAACCCTTAATTTATCTAACAACCCACTGACATCGCTACCCACTGGTATTTTTGACGATTTGCCATTAACAGCAACTAAAACCCTGCCCGCTGGAGTTACTGTTAACGCCACCGTCCCAACAGCCATAGGTATGATTGATAATATTACTGACCTCGTGGCAAATGGTAACACTCAAACTGTTGATGTGGCGGATAAATTTAGCGACACAGACGATTTGACCTTTTCCGCAATCTCTCATGATATTAACATCGCAACCGTTGGGGTTGCTAACAATAGTGAAGTTACGGTTACGCCATTAGTCGCTGGCACAGCAACCATCACCGTCACTGCCACCGATATAGCGGGTCAAACTGCTGAACAGACGTTCTCAATCTCCGTTACCAACCCTGCCCCAACGACCGTAGGCACGATTGCCGACATTACTGACCTAGTAGCAAATGGTAGTCCTCAAGCTGTTAATGTGGCTAGTAACTTTAGCGACACAGACGATTTGACCTTTTCCGCAATCTCTCATGATATTAACATCGCAACCGTTGGGGTTGCTAACGATAGTGAAGTTACGGTTACGCCATTAGCCGCTGGAACAGCAACCATCACCGTCACTGCCACCGATATAGCGGGTCAAACTGCTGAACAGACGTTCTCAGTCTCCGTTACCAACCCTGCCCCAACGACCGTAGGCACGATTGCCGACATTACTGACCTAGTAGCAAATGGTACTCCTCAAACTGTAGAGGTGGCTGCTCACTTTAGCGACACAGATGCGTTGACCTTTACTGCAACGTCTGGTGATAATGCCATTGCCACCGTTACCGTGAGGGGTAGTGTAGTTACCATTACACCCGTAGCCGTAGGCACAGCAACCATCACCGTCATTGCCACCGACATAGCGGATCAAACTGTTGAACAGACGTTCTCAGTCACCGTCACTAACCCTGCCCCAACAGCCACAGGTACGATGGACAACATTACTGACCTCATGGTAAGTGGTAGTCCTCGCGATGTCGATGTAGCTACTAAATTTAGCGACTTAGACACGTTGACCTTTACTGCAACGTCCGATAATACCGCCATCGCAACGGTTGCAGTGAGGGGTAGTGTAGTTACCATTACTCCCGTAGCCGTAGGCACAGCAAGCATCACCGTCACTGCCACCGACATAGCGGGTCAAACTGCTGAACAAGCGTTTACAGTTACCGTGCAGGCTGATGATGTCACCACAGGAACTGCTGGCGTGAAAAACATAGGCATTTCTGTCTCCCCTAATCCAATCAAAGATGGAGATAGCGTGAAAATTACCGTTGCCAGCGATGGGGTGTACCGCTTGTTGGGAATCTCAGGGGAATTTCTTACTAAAGGGACCTTAACCAAGGGAGATAACGCTGTGGTATTTCCGTTTTTAGCTAAAGGAATTTATCTGTTAAAGATACAAACAACACACGGTCGCGTGACGAGGAAAGTGGTTAAAAACTAGGGATTGAAGGATAGCAATTTTTGGTTATTGTAGTGGCCGCTGTTGCTAATATGAACGAAATGAGCAACTTAGAAGAGGTGCTACAACGTGCTGACCTGCCCGAAAACATCCTAGCCAAAGTAGCTAAAGGCTGTCCGTCAAAGAAAAATGCCGACCTTTTGGCAAAAGAAAAATCCGAAGAATCATATGCTAAAAAAAGCTAAGATACATTTCCCTCTCAGCCATTGGGAGAAGAAATTCAACAAACTAATAGGTCAAACTAGCTATAAAGTAGAGCGTACATTTGGGAGTATTCGTAGGTGGTTTGGTGGAGCGGTCGCACGCTATAGCGGGACAGAAAAAGTGCATACCAAAAATCTGATGGAGGCGATGAGTTGCACATTTATATCGAAGTACTGGGATCATTATGTCCAATTCAGTAAAAAGCAACAAAAAGTGAAGAAAAATAGTAAGAAATAGGTCTGTTCAGATCTATTGGAGATCAAAAAATCGAAGTGAGAAGGCAAAAATCTAACCATTCAAAAACCAACAAACTCATTGCTACCGTTTGCAACGGTCTTTTCCCATAATAACACTCTTTATGGGTTATCTAGAACAGCCTCAAACCATATTAACGGTATAGAAGTATTTGGAGTCAAGCGAAGCCACGTATGCGTCGTTTTAATGGTGTGTCCCGAGAGGCAATTTTCTCTATACTGGAAGGAATGTGAGTGGCGTTTCAATAACAGCTAGTCCAAAAGATCAATTAACTCAGTTAAAACAATGGCTTAAAAGGAATATTGCTTAGTTATCTGGGTCAGCCCCTCAAAATATTTGAAAAGGACTGAATTTTTACCCCAACACTCACTTACACAGTTTCTTAGAGACTACCTCATTCAAGGACCAACGGACTTAGTGCTGACGTTTGCAACGGTCTTGATATTTATGTTACTGGGTGAAAAGGAGGAATAAACCCTTTTTATTTTTACCTTGTCAGCTGTATGATTAAAAGATTACGTGCGCTTTGGAAATTCATAGAGGTAGACCTCTGGCGTATTAAATTAAAATCGCTTCCAAAAGGGAAAAGATGGAGTTATGGGTTCGTCAGGATTTGGATCATAGCGATCAAGGAATTCATAGTTGATAAGTGTACTGAAAAAGCATCAGCTCTTACTTATTTTTCTATGCTGTCCCTTGTTCCAGTGGTAGCAATGCTTTTCGCCATTGGAAAAGGTTTTGGAATTGAGCGACTGGTAGAGGAGCAACTTTCATCGCTTCTGTCTGGTCAGGAAGAAATTTTGAAATTTATATTGCCACTTGCTAAAAACATGCTTAGCGGGGCTAATAGCGGGGTTATTACTGGAATATCTCTATTATTTCTGATTTATACGGTGATAAGATTGCTGATGAACATCGAAGGAGCATTTAATGATATGTGGGGTATCAAGAAAAGCAGACGGTGGGAGCGCAAGATCTCGGATTATGTAGCAGTCATTCTTCTTGGTCCAGTTTTGCTGATAGTAGCAAGTAGTGCCACCGTTTTTGTGACTAGCCAGCTACAGAATTTTGTTGCAGAATTTGAGATTTTCACTCATTTGAAATCAGGGATTTTCTTTTTGCTTAAACTTCTCCCTTATACCCTAATCTGGCTTCTTTTATCTTTGATTTACCTCATTTTCCCAAATACCAGAGTCAAATTATTTCCCGCATTAATAGCGGGTATTTTGGCAGGAACGCTTTACCAAATAACTCAATGGGGGTTTATCAACTTACAATTTGCCTTCTCTAGGTATAATGCAATCTATGGAAGCCTTGTTATTCTTCCTTTATTTCTTATTTGGCTACAGCTGAGCTGGCTGATTGTCCTGTTTGGAGCAGAGTTTGCCTATGCTGTCCAATATGTAAATGAATGGGAGATGAATTCTGATAAGCTGAAAATCAGTTTGAGTCATAAAAAGAAACTGATGCTCTTACTTCTCTATCGAGTGGTAAAAAAATTTGAAAACAATGAAGGTCCCATGTTACAATCCGAACTGGCAAGATCTGTGAATATTCCCAGGAAATATGTTATTGATATATGTATCGAACTTGAGAAAACTCATTTAATTAACCGACTGGAATCGGATGATATCCTTTACCAGCCTAGTTTTGATATTCATAAAATGTATATTCACACTATACTGGAAATATATGAAGCGGAGGGAATGGGGGATTTTGACTCCCGGAAAAGCCGAGTGTTTAGATCAATTGAAAATACTTTGGTCGAAATTGAGAATAGGTGGAAAAATTCTCCGTCAGATAAATTGCTGAAAGATTTATGATTCTACTTGTTTGAATGACCAGGTAAACTCCGCGTGTGAGACGAGGGTCTCTATCTTTCATTCCCCCCCGTCGTAAAAGTTGTCCTGTGAGATATCTTTGGTCCAGTGTATCTTTGTACTGCGCCGAAGGGCTTATGGTCATCTTCGTAGGTGAAATAAATCAAGATCGATGCAAACTTGTCAGCACTGAATCCGTTGGTTCTTGAATTTTGCAACGATCTTGGCTATACCAATTTGATTATAAAATGTGACATAACTAAATTGAATTATTTTTTGTTTGGATTAGGCGAAAATATAAGCATCGCCATCACTATGGTCCTAGTTTTTAACCACTTTCCTTGTCGTAAGACCGTGTGTTGTTTGTATCTTTAACAGATAAATTCCTTTAGCTAAAAACGGAAATGTCACAGCGTTATCACCCTTGGTTAACGTCCCTTTAGTAAGAAATTCCCCTGAGATTCCGAACAAGCGGTACACCCCCTCGCTGGCAACGGTAATTTTCACTCTATCTCCATCTTTTATTGGATTAGGGGAGACGGAAACGTCTATTTCCTCCACGCCAGCAGTTCCTGTGGTAACCTCATCAGCCTGCACGGAGACTGAGAAAGTTTGTTCAACAGTTTGACTCGCTATATCAGTGGCAGTGACGGTGATGGTTGCTTTCCCTACGGCTACTGGAGTTACGGTAACTATGCTATCCATCACTGTAACCGTTGCGATGGCGGTATCATCGGACGTTGCAGTAAACGTCAACGTGTCTAAGTCGCTAAAGTTACTAGCCATATTCACATCGCGAGGACTACCACTTACCATGAGGTCAGTAATGTTGTCAATCATACCTATGGCTGTTGGGACAGGGTTGGTAACGGAGACTGAGAATGTCTGTTCAACAGTTTGACTCGCTATGTCGGTGGCAATGACGGTGATGGTTGCTGTTCCTCTGGCTTTTGGCGTAATGGTCACTACACTACCCATCACGGTAACGGTTGCGATGGCGGTATTATCGGACGCTACTGTAAAGGTCAACGCATCTGTGTCGCTAAAGTGAGTAGCCACCTCTACAGTTTGAGGACTCCCATTTTCCACGAGATCAGTAATGTTGTCAATCGCATCTGTGGCTGTTGGGACTGGGTTGATGACGGTAACGGAGAACGTCTGTTCAACGGTTTGACCCGCTGTATCGGTGGCAGTGACGGTGATGGTTGTTGTTCCTACGGCTACGGGTGTAATGGTAACTACACTACCCCTCACGGTAACGGTGGCAATGGCATTATCACCAGACGTTGCAGTAAAGGTCAACGCATCTGTGTCGCTAAAGTGAGTAGCCACCTCTACAGTTTGAGGAGTACCATTTTCCACGAGGTCAGTAATGTTGTCCATCGTGCCTACGGTTGTTGGAGTTGCATTGACAGTTACCGTAAACGTTTGTTCAGCAGTTTGACCCGCTCTATCAGTGGCAGTGACGGTGATGGTTGTAGTCCCTCCTACGGCTAATGGTGTAACCGTAACTTCACTATCATTAGCAACCCCAACGGTTGCGATGTCAGTATCCCCGGAGATTGCGGTAAACGTTAAAATATCGCCTGTGTCGCTAAATTTATTCGCCACATCCACAACACGAGGATTACCCATTGCCACGAAGTCAGTAATGTCGGCAAACGAGCCTACAGTTGTTGGAATGTAATCAACCGTGGTTCCTGCGGGAAGGGTTATTGCATTTCGTGGGACATCGGCAAACAGGCTTGCGGGAAGCGAAGCAGGCAGTGAGTTGCCCGATAAATTGAGAGTTGTCAAACTGGTTAAGCCCGCGAAAATACCAGATGGCAAAGTAGATAATTGATTGTTATCTAACCTGAGTGTCGTTAAGGCAGATAGCCCAGAGAAAATATCAGCGGGTAGAGTCGTTAATTGGTGTTCCTTTAAAGTTATATCTTCTAGCCCGGTTAATCCAGCAAAATCACCACTCTTTAAGTTATCCCTTACCCTTCCTCCTGATAAAGAAAAATAGGCAAATTGGAGTGTCGTAATTCCTGCCAAATCTGATGTAGTAATATCTGCACAATTGGTTTTACCGCTCACGCTTGCGACTATTTCATCTCTAACTCCTTGGCTACGTGAACAAAGGTCTGTTGGGTCAGCCTCTTGAGCATTAACGCTTACCACAAAAGTCTGTATAGCTGTTTGCCCTGCTGTATCGGCGGCAGTTACAGTTATTGTTGCTGTTCCTATGGCTACGGGGGTAATGGTTACTGTGCTA
The DNA here is from genome assembly GCA_965261215.1 of Ekhidna sp. Lineage (GTDB taxonomy): Bacteria > Bacteroidota > Bacteroidia > Cytophagales > Cyclobacteriaceae > Ekhidna. The sequence continues at coordinate 2,174,505 of CBDHDT010000193.1, read as the reverse complement.
CCGCTAACCGCAACGGTGGCAGTGGCAGTATTATTAGATTCTACGGTATAGGTCAACGTATCGCCTGTGTCGCTAAATTTATTCGCCACATCCACAACACGAGGACTACCCATTGCCACGAAGTCAGTAATGTCGGCAAGCGCGCCTACAGTTGTTGGAATGTAATCAACCGTGGTTCCTGCGGGAAGGGTTATTGCGTTTCGTGGCACATCGGCAAACAGGCTTCCAGGGAGCGAAGTGGGCAGTGGGTTGTTAGATAAATTAAGGGTTGTCAAACTGGTTAAGCCCGCGAAAATCCCAGATGGCAAGGTGGATAATTGATTGTTATTTAACCTTAGTCTCGTTAAGGCAGATAGCCCAGAGAATATATCAGCGGGTAGGGTGGTAATCTCGTGGAAATCTAAATTGAGAAGGGTTAGTCCTGTTAAGCCGGCAAAATCGCCACTCTTTAGGTTAATACCTATCAGAGAAGTGCTACCACCCCCAACAAAACTTAAACCAGTAACTCCCGCCAACTCTGCTGTAGTAATATCTGCACAATTGGTTTTGCCACTCACTTCGGAGATGATAAGATTCTTAACTACTGCGGTGCGTGAACAGAGGTCTGTTGGGTCAGCATCTTGAGCATTCACTGGCAGAGAAAAAGCTAAGCTCCAAATAAGGAGAAATAGGGTTTTGTAATTATAAAGACTGGTTAACCCCTGCCATAATGTCGGGGGGGGGGGGGGGGGGTAGGATTATTATGTGATTTTTTGTCAGTCATAAATATTATTTTGGGTGGTTGGACAGTGGGTTTCATTGGTCTTTTAAGGTTAAACAATGGTGCGAAGGTATGAAATTATTTCCAATTAATCGCTACTGTCCGATAAAAAGTTCCTGCTTGTTTAAGGACATCGCTATTAACTGCCTTTTTCCGCGATTTCGATGTTCGTTACTAGCGGTGTCCTAAAGCATAGCCATCGCTACGGTGCTAGTTTTTAACCACTTTCCTTGTCATACGACCGTGTTTTGTTTGTATCTTTAGCAGGTACATTCCTTTCGCTAAAGACGGAAATACCACCGCGTTATCTCCTTTTGTTAACGTCCCTTTAGTAAGAAATTCCCCTGAGATTCCGAACAAGCGGTACACTCCCTCGCTGGCAACGGTAATTTTCACTCTATCTCCATCTTTTATTGGGTTAGGGGAGACGGAAACGTCTATTTCCTCCACGCCAGCAGTTCCTGTGGTAACCTCATCAGCCTGCACGGAGACTGTAAACGCTTGTTCAGCAGTTTGCCCCGCTGTGTCGGTGGCAGTGACGGTGATGGTTGCTTTCCCTACGGCTACGGGTGTAATGGTAACTACGCTACCCATCGCTGTAACCGTTGCGATGAGGGTATTATCGGACGTTGCAGTAAACGTCAACGTGTCTAAGTCGCTAAAGTTACTAGCCATATTCACATCGCGAGGACTCCCATTTTCCACGAGATCAGTAATGTTGTCAATCGTGCCTGTGGCTGTTGGGGCAGGGTTAGTGACGGTGACTGAGAACGTTTGTTCAGCAGTTTGCCCCGCTGTGTCGGTGGCAGTGACGGTGATGGTTGCTGTTCCTCTGGCTTTTGGCGTAATGGTAACTACACTACCCATCACGGTAACGGTTGCGATGGCGGTATTATCGGACGCTACTGTAAAGGTCAACGCATCTGTGTCGCTAAAGTGAGTAGCCACCTCTACAGTTTGAGGCCTACCATTTTCCACGAGGTCAGTAATATCGGCAATCGTGCCTGTGGCTGTTGGGGCAGGATTGGTAACGGTGACTCGGAAAGTCTGTTCAGCAGTTTGACCCGCTGTGTCGGTGGCAGTGACGGTGATGGTTGCTGTTCCTACGGCTACGGGTGTAATGGTCACTACGCTACCCATCACGGTAACCGTTGCGATGGCGGTATTATCGGATATTGCTGTAAACGTCAACGTGTCGTTTGGGTCGCTAAAGTGAGTAGCCACATCTACATTGCGCGGACTCCCATTTTCCACGAGGTCAGTAACATCGTCCATCGTGCCTACGCTTGTTGGAGTTGCATTGACAGTTACCGTAAACGTCTGTTCAGCAGTTTGACCCGCTCTATCAGTGGCAGTGACGGTGATGGTTGTAGTCCCTCCTACGGCTAATGGCGTAACGGTAACTTCACTATCATTAGCAACCCCAACGGTTGCGATGTCAGTATCCCCGGAGATTGCGGTAAACGTTAAAATATCGCCTGTGTCGCTAAATTTGTCCACCACATCCACAACACGAGGACTACCCATTGCCACGAAGTCAGTAATGTCGGCAAGCGAGCCTACAGCTGTTGGAATGTAATCAACCGTGGTTCCTGCGGGAAGGGTTATTGCGTTTCGTGGCACATCGGCAAACAGGCTTCTAGGGAGCGAAGCGGGCAGTGGGTTGTTAGATAAATTAAGGGTTGTCAAACTGGTTAAGCCCGAGAAAATCCCAGATGGCAAGGTGGATAATTGATTGTTATTTAACCTTAGTGTCGTTAAGGCAGATAGCCCAGAGAAAATATCAGCGGGTAGGGCGGTAATCTCGTTGAATGTTAAAGTGAGTTCTGTTAGTCCTGTTAAGCCAGCAAAATCGCCACTCTTTAGGTTACTACCTCTGAGAGAACTGACGAGACTAGCTCCATGAAAATGTAAACTGGTAACTCCCGCCAAATCTGCTGTAGTAATATCTGCACAATTGGTTTTGCCACTAACTTCGGAGATGATCACATTTTTAACTACTGCGGTGCGTGAACAGAGGTCTGTTGGGTTAGCCTCTTGAGCATTTACTGGCAGAGCAAAAGCCAGACTTAAAATAAGGAGAAATAGGGTGTTTTGGTAATTATAAAGCCGTGCTAAAGGATGACATAATGTCGGGGGGGGGGGTAGGACTATTATATGACCTTTTGTCAGCCATAAATGTTATTTTTAGGGGTAAAATAGTAGTTTTCATTGGCATTTATTTTTAAATGATGGTGACAAAGGTATGAAATTATTTCCAATTAATCGCTACTGTCCGATAAAAAGTTCCTGCTTGTTTAAGGACATCGCTATTAACTGCCTTTTTCCGCGATTGCGGTGTTCGTTACTAGCGGTGTCCTAAAGCATCGCCATAGCTACGGTGCTAGTTTTTGACCACTTTCCTCGTCACGCGACCGTGTGTTGTTTGTATCTTTAGCAGGTACATCCCTTTAGCTAAAAACGGAAATGCCACAGTGTTATCTCCCTTGGTTAAGGTCCCTTTAGTAAGAAATTCCCCTGAGATTCCGAACAAGCGGTACACTCCATCGCTGGCAACGGTAATTGTTACCCTATCTCCATCTTTTAGTGGATTAGGGGAGACGGAAACGTCTATTTCCTCCACGCCAGCAGTTCCTGTGGTAACCTCATCAGTCTGCACGGAGACTGAGAAAGTTTGTTCAACAGTTTGACTCGCTATATCAGTGGCAGTTACGGTGATGGTTGCTGTCCCTGTGGCTACGGGCGTAATGGTCACTACGCTACCCATCACTGTAACCGTTGCGATGAGGGTATTATCGGACGTTGCAGTAAAGGTCAACGTGTCGTTCGGGTCGCTAAAGTTAGTCGCCACCTCTACATTTCGAGGAGTACCATTTTCTACGAGATCAGTAATGTTGTCCATCGTACCTGTGGCTGTTGGGGCAGGGTTAGTGACGGTGACTGAGAACGTCTGTTCAACAGTTTGACCCGCTGTATCGGTGGCAGTGACGGTGATGGTTGTTGTTCCTACGGCTACGGGTGTAATGGTAACTACACTACCCATCACTGCAACCGTTGCGATGGCGGTATTATCGGACGTTGCAGTAAAGGTCAACGTGTCTAAGTCGCTAAAGTTAGTCGCCACATTAACAGTTTGAGGACTCCCATTTTCCACGAGGTCAGTAATATCGGCAATCGTGCCTGTGGCTGTTGGGGCAGGGTTGGTAACGGAGACTGAGAAAGTTTGTTCAACGGTTTGACCCGCTGTGTCGGTGGCAGTGACGGTGATGGTTGCTGTTCCTACGGCTACGGGTGTAATGGTAACTACGCTACCCATCACGGTAACGGTGGCAATGGCATTATCACCAGACGCTACAGTAAAGGCCAACGCATCCGTGTCGCTAAAGTTGGTCGCCACATCTGCATTGCGCGGAGTACCATTTTCCACGAGGTCAGTAATGTCGTCAATCGTGCCTACGGTTGTTGGAGTTGCATTGACAGTTACCGTAAAGGTTTGTTCAGCAGTTTGACCCGCTCTATCAGTGGCAGTGACGGTGATGGTTGTAGTCCCTCCTACGGCTAATGGCGTAACGGTAACTTCACTATCATTAGCAACTCCAACGGTTGCGATGTCAGTATCCCAGGAGATTGCGGTAAACGTTAAAATATCGCCTGTGTCGCTAAATTTATTCGCCACATCCACAACACGAGGACTACCCATTGCCACGAAGTCAGTAATGTCGGCAAGCGCGCCTACAGTTGTTGGAATGTAATCAACCGTGGTTCCTGCGGGAAGGGTTATGGCGTTTCGTGGCACATCGGCAAACAGGCTTCCAGGGAGCGAAGTAGGCAGTGGGTTGCCCGATAAATCAAGGGTTGTTAAACTGGTTAAGCCCGCGAAAATACCAGTAGGTAAGGAGGATAATTGATTGTCATCTAACCTTAGTAGCGTTAAGGCAGATAGCCCAGAGAAAATATCAGCGGGTAGAGTGGTAATCTCGTTGAAATCTAAATTGAGTGTTGTTAGTCCTGTTAAGCCAGCAAAATCGCCACTCTTTAGGTTACTACCTCTTAGAGAACTGCCGCCAATACTAGCCCCACTAAAAGTTAAACCGGTAATTCCTGCCAACTCTGCTGTAGTAATGTCTGCACAATTGGTTTTGCCACTCACTTCGGAGACGATAACATTCTTAACTGCTACGGTGCGTGAACAAAGGTCTGTTGGGTTAGCCTCTTGAGCATTTGCTGGCAGAGAAAAAGCCAGACTTAAAATAAGGAGAGGGAGAGTGTTTTTGTAATTACAAAGATTGGCTAAAGGATGACATAATGTCGGGGGGGGGGGGGGGGGGGGGGGTAGGACTATTATATGACCTTTTGTCAGTCAAATATGTTGTTTTGGGTGGGTGTGTAATGGTTTTCATTGGTCTTTTAAGGTTAAATAATGGTGCGAAGGTATTAAGTTATTTCCAATTAATCACTGTTGTCCGATAAAAAGCTACGGTTTGTTTAAGGACATCGCTATTAACTGCCTTTTTCCGCGATTGCGGTGTTCGTTACTAGCGGTATTCTTTATTTTTTGCCTCATTCAAGCAAACAACAATGCAGTTTATTTATGTTATATTTTATAATCAATTTGATATTAAATAGAATGTAAGGAACGACTGTGTATTATCATTTCCTGTGGGAGGGTGGTTTTTGTTCGTTTCAAAACGAGACAACCCATTCCTCAAACACCTCACATCGTTTAGAGTTTAGCCTGGATGGTTAGGTAAAAGGACCGAGGCTCCGAAGGTATAATGCCTGGTCCAGGATATCCTGTAGCTCTACGTGTAAAATACTTTTCGTTCAAAAGATTGTTAGAACCAGTTTCAATTCTAAACTTTTTTATAGTGTAAGAAAAGGACAGATCCAGTATGCTGTAGGTAGGAATGGTTCCAATTAGTCCATTTTGGTTATCGGTACCGTGTACTGCTCTGGAATTTTCCACATCCGTAAATTGCGCCGAGATGTAAGTGAATTGTAGACTTCCAAGAAAGTTCTTGTAGCCGAGGCGCAGTCCCGTTTTCAGGTTCAAATTCGGGATGAATTCAACTTCTTTTCCAGTCACATTGTTCTCTTCAGATTCAATATACTCTGAACTTGTGACTGCGGAATTGAAAAACCAGTTCAATTTATGCTGGTCACTTCCAATCTTCAACGCCTTGACGAGATTTACATCTGTAAAGACCTCTAATCCATAGATCAGCGTTTTGCCAATATTTTTTCTCACACGATTTGCTCTATCGTCAAAGACAATTCCGATTCGATCATTATATAACAAGCTAAAGCCCCCAATGTCGTACGATATAAAATCATCCCATTTCCCTCTTAATCCCACATCAAATGTGTAGCCTTTTTCGTCCGAAATATCGGGATCAACAATAAATGAAGGCTTGACGACTCGAATGTCATTAAACGTAACTGACCTATAATTCTCTGAGATATTGGCATAAATTTCAAGGTTCTCAGTTGGCTCATAGCTTGCTCCAACTCCTAACAGCAAAAAGTTTCGATCAAGTTTTCGATTGTCCATCAGGGTCTCATTAAAAATTGGATTTCCAGCATTGTCAAAGTTTATCTGCGTGTAAAAGCCTTCACTCTTAGTAGTTATATGTTCAGATCGAAAGCCAGGGGTAATAGAAAACCTGTCGCTCAAAAAGAAAATATGTTCTCCAAAGAAGGCAAAATTGCTGTTTGGAAATCGAAAGTTTGACTGGTTGGGATAATTTGAAAATGCGGGAGAAAAATTAAAGTCAGCATCTATATCGTTGGTACCTGGTCCCTGTTGACTGGTATTATTTGATCGATACAGTTTAGCTCCAAGTAAAAAGACTGCATCCTTATCACTGAGTCGGTACCTAGAGAGAAATTTTGCTTCGACACCCCAGTTTTGGAATTTCCCAGTTATCAAATCTCTGGTATGAACATAAGAACCGTCTGTCTCTTGTTCGTCCACATCTGTAATTGGGTTGGTGTTCAAAGAGCCAGGATTCCCCCTAAAGCCTAGGGCATTTCGTTGCGCATCCAACCCAAAGACCGTCACACTCATATCTGATTGAGATGAAAACTTGTGGTTAAACTTTAGCGCATACAGTCGCCAATCTACTTCAAACCAATTTCTGGTTCTATTGTTAAACTTTGGGTCCAAGTCAAATTGAGTATCTGTCAACCCTCCTGGTTGCTGAGCCAAATAATTAAGGTAAGTGGTCTCAACTATGAGTTTTGATTTCTCACCAAATTCAATTCCAATACTTCCAAAGAAGGTATTGGAATTGAATTCTGAGTTTGGTCGAAACCCATCCCCTCTTTTGTAGTTGTAATAAGTGTAATAGCTGAATTTGTTTTTTGTTCCACTCAAGCTATTGAAGGAGTTGAATAATCCAAACGATCCAACGGATTGACGAGTCACCAGCTCAATTGGTTTACTTGCAGGAGGCTTCATTTTGAAGTTGATCAGACCCCCGAACTGCGTTCCGTATTGTAAGGAAGCAGCACCTCTCATTATTTGTATTTCGCTTAGCGCATCGGCAGGTGGGGTGTAATAGCTTTCAGGATAACCCAACACATCAGCACTGATGTCATATCCATTTTGTCTTGTATTAAAATTCGCCGTACGGTTCGGGTCCAAGCCTCTGCCTCCAACGTTGAGTTGTAACCCAGCATCAATGCTTTCGTAAATGTTCAGTCCCACAATTTGAGAATAGACTTGTCTCGGATTGTTGGCAGCTAAATTTCCAACTAATTGATCAATCAGAACCACTTCGTTTTTCTTTCCAGCATAAATTGATGTTCCTTCTACCAATCTTAAGCGATTCAGTGCGAAAAGCTCTTCTCGCTTTTGGCTGACTACCACTTCGGAAAGCTCTTGTGAGAACTCTTTCATGGGTATAGTGATGGTCATATTGTTCTCAACTGCTATTGTTCGCTCAAGGGTTTCGTATTCAAAGGAAACTATCACAATTTCGTACTCTCCCGCTTCTAAGTTCCTCATTTCAAAATATCCTTTTGAATTGGTAGTAGTCAAAAGATTTTTGGTGCGATTGTATACCTCAGCATTGGCTATTGGCTTACTGGTTGTGGCATCTATAATAGTACCTGAAAGGCTAAAATGAGCCCAAGCTGTGCTTCCAGCTAAAAGCAAAATAACGAACAAACTATAACCCTTTGATCTCATCATTGAATGGTAAAATCCAAGTTTTGGGGCTAAAAGAGTTCGATTGTTTAGTTAAATCCACACTTGGGTCAATGTATGGTTGGCTTTTTCTTCCATTCAGAGCTACATAGCTATCCACGTGTACTTCTACCTCTCCGTGACCTTTAGCTTTAAAATGATCGGCAAGATGGTGAGCATATTCTAAAATGAAATCTGGCTGATAAGACATTTGTTTTTCCTGAAATGGGGTTAGGAAGTCAGAATTGTCTACATAGAATTTTTGACCTGTTTCTGGATTCACTATCTTAAAATTTGCATAGCCAGCTTTTTCCATCAGCATCACCCTCCAAGAAAAACGAAATCCCTCCTCCGTCCAAAACAATTCTCCAGGATATAGTACGTATCTAAGGGGGATTACTAACTGGACTGCAAAGAAAATAATAAAAAGTCCTGCTCTCAATCTTTTTTTGAAGAGGTTTTGTTCTACCAATGAAAGATGTGTGTCGAACTGAGCTTGAGTGAAACGGAAAAGGGAAGCTATCCCATTTAATAGCTGATGATGCCATTTCGGCTCAAAGAAAATCAGTGCGCTCACAATCATGATGTATGGGAACATTCCTATTGGAAAAAGAACGCTTGTAAGCGCATGAAAAATCACAACCAACACAAAGGCAAAAAGCCGAGTCCGTTTCCACCAGAGCAAGAAAGGAATACTCAAGTCATAGATTGCTCCCCCCCAGCTGAAAGCATAGATCACCCATTCTTTATGCAAGAAATTGCCCAGCACGGGTAAGTCATACTTTGATGGTAACCAAATCTTAAGTGGCATTGCTTCTGCAAGCCAGTCGGAATTTAGTTTAGCTAATCCAGCATAGAAATAGACGACTGTAAGTAAAAGTTTTATCGTATCAATATTCCACTTGGGAATCTTCTGAAATGAAATCCCTTTTTTAGCATCGGCAGAAAAATAGGCTCCCGCTGGCAGAAAAATCAACAGAAAACTTAAAAGACTGACAAAGTAGTAGTGATTTAGATACGTGGTTTTATCCATCAGCTCGATGTATGTGAAGCTGAAAAAAAAAGTAGTGATAGCTAACCTGTATTTATAGCCAATGGCAACCATCACAGAAGAAATACCGCAGACAATAAATAACAGATAGGTAGATGCTCCAAGTGGCTTTATCCACTCAAATCCATAATAAGAAAAATGGAAGGATGGCTCAATATATAATTTTTCAATCCACCCTTTGGTCCAAAACCTTACGATGCTCACAAACATCATGATACCAAAGAAAATACGAAAAACTGCAAGTGGTGCAGCCTCAGATTCCTGTTCGGTATAAGCCTTTATGTTCATTCAGATAAATTCAGCATTTCATCAATTCAAAAAATCAATCTCCATCGGCATCTACAAAATCAACTCTAATATTTAAGGACTGAAACATATCCACTTTCATAAAAACCACATTCTTTTGCAGTTCGTCATAAGTTGCAAGCATCTTGGTGTTATCTGAAATTACCTGCGCTTCAAAATCATCACCTAGGTCAGATGCCACTAGTTTGATAGAGGTAAATTGACTGTTGATCAAGTTAGCCAAGTTCTCCCCTCCACGTACCGTATTCAAAAAATTGAGGTAAGATTTAAGGCTTTCTCCTTCGCCGCTACTTCCAACATGTTTTCCATTGAAAAAGTCTTCGAGCGCATTCAATGCTGTGCTGAAAAGGGCTTTAGAGTTCCCTTGGCTATAAAGTGCCTCTACTCTATCGCTTAATGGAGTGGATGAAAAAACGCCTGCTGGAATTCCTATTTTTCCCGCTCGTAAGTGTTTCTCGTAGTAGAACAAAAGATCATTTACCAACTTATTCACGGAGCTCAATGCTTCCGAACCATCATTTGTGATGAATGTGTCTCGATATCCATTCCTCCAGTCTGAAAGTACTGTCCCTCCAAGCAACTTCAGTCGATCAGTCAAAGCCACCAAGTATTCTCCATGATTACTCTGCGCGGTTTCTTGGAGAAAAATGTCTACTATCTCTTGATCCGTTTCTCCCAATCCATTGATGAGATAGTCCAGTGCCGGAAATCCTTGTTCGTCCTGCCTGTTGACCGAGGGGAGGCTAAAAGTACCCGAGGAAATGGTCTTCTTCATATCTACAACGTTGACCGGAAATACATTGGTGAAGTTTCTAAGAGTAATCTCCTCTGCCTTTCCTATTTCAAACATGGCGACCTTCTGCCAGTCTACATAAGCATTTAGCCAAGCCGTTCGAAGCGTTTCAAGAGTTGAAACAGCGGGCGAATTTTTAAATGTATTTGCCCTTTCATCCAAAATACCTAATGATACCACATATTCTTTATAAGAAGGAATGATGATATTGTCTGCCCAATTAATAAGCATTGCTTGTCTGTCAAACTCATCTCCATTGCGACCTAGATTGTCATCTTTTCCGCAACTTACCATCCCAAGCAATAAAGCGACAACTAGTGAATACAAAATTCTTTTGCATATCATCTGGTCTTTATTTAAAGTCGAAAAAGAGGAGGGTTCCCCGACCTCTTCATTCTGTTTATTCTTTCTTTTTTTAGCTTCCCGCTTCTTCTACTGTAAAGTAAAATTTTTCAGCTATTTTATTTGAGATCACATCCAATGTTTTAGGGGTCACGTTCCACAATCCATCAACACCGTCACGCATTAAGTCCTCCAAAAGACCCTTTACTTCAGTCCTTGTAAAATACGGTGTATCTGCACTAGAATTCCTCGTAAACTGCAAACTGTAGACAAATCCGTACCCTTCTGACAAATCATGAAATACGGAGGCCATATCAGGGGTTGCTACTTCCAGTCCTGCTTTACCTTGTTGTAGGTAATAAACCGCACGTACACCAATGACCGCAGAGATTTTCTCTCTTAGAATGGCGACCTGCTTATCTCTTTCCGTATAATCTCCTGCAACAATCGCTGCTCGTCCCAACTTGAAGGCATCGTATATATCATCAGCAATTCCAGCAAAATCACTGTCGCCTTCTACCTTGCCGATATATTTGTTTAGAAAGCTGTCATCCTTTCCAATGGTTGTATTTGCAGTTGCTACATTTGAAGAAGCTCCAAATACATAGCCGTATGCCTCATCCCACTTATGCTCCATTGTTGTGTAGTTCTTATTTTCCGCTACAGTACCTGCTGTATTTTCAACTCTGTTGTCCCCTGCATCCAAAACAGCAGTTCCCAGATAATTATTAAGAATCTGGTCTGTCATCAACGCACCAATAAGTGACTTGGCAAATACCTGATTCAATTCTAAGCCATTCGCATCAACATATCGTGTAGCTCCTCCAGCTGCTTCTTGGATGGCTCCTGGAGTTCCAGCTACTGCATCAGACCCCCATTTGGGAAAAATTTCGTCTGCCTGCTTAGCAATCCAGCTATCAAATTCTGCTTTGATTGCTGAGGCATCTGTGGCATTTGAAGAAAATAAATCTACAGAAGCAGCAGTCTTGCTACGTACACTTTTAGTAGATGCGTTGAGGGTGATATCCGAAAAATCTGCACTTCCTTCCTCATGGTCAAACATCGCAACAAGTTGTTTTTCTGTAAGCTGAGTATTTTTCAACCCTTTTATAATTTCCTCCGCCATGGCTATTCTGTTGCTTTGTCCACTGAAGGAAACCGTTGACGACCCATCTCTTTCAAAAGCGTATGTCGTCGGTACATTGGTAAGCATCGCTGGTGGATCATTATCATCTACGCAACCTGACAAGGTGATTACAGAAATCCCTATTATTAGATTTGGAATTGAATTAATTTGTTTCATTTTGGTATAGTGTGTTGAAATATAATTTTTTACTATTTAGAACCATTCTAAACAATGCAAAGTTGTTGATGATTTCGAGAATTTGCAATCACTATGAATAGTGAAAATAAGCATCACTAGTACTAGTGATATTTAGCCCCATCTTTTTTGAGAAGGGGTGATGATCCCCCAATGCTTAGGACACAAAAGCAGTCCAACTATTTAAGGGCATCTCTAAAAACTAAAACAGCTGTATTAGTATGTTTTTTGAGCTAAAAGAGTTAGACTTGGAAATGAAACAGTTTAAACGTCACAGAGATTACGGTTTTTTTGATCAAGACATTCGTTTGTCCAAACTGAGCCAGTTGGGAGATCCCCTGCAACGATTAAACGGTGGAATTGATTTTGAAATTTTCCGTTCTTTACTGGAAAAGCACCTGATCAAAGAGTCACAAGGAAAGGGAGGACGTCCCCCATATGATTATGTGTTAATGTTCAAGATATTGATTCTTCAGCGATATTATAACCTCTCTGATGATCAAGCAGAATATCAAATCAATGACAGGATGAGTTTTATGAGATTTCTCAACCTCTCCATTGCAGATGACATACCAGATAGCAACACGATATGGTTGTTTAGTGAACGTCTGACCGACTTGAATTTAGTAAAATCCCTTTTCGAGCTATTTCAGAGTCAATTGGAAAAATTAGGGCTTATGGTCAATGAAGGCAAAATAATAGATGCCTCTTTTGTAGAAGCCCCCCGCCAACGCAACAGCAGGGAGAACAACCAACAAATAAAAGAGGGTAAGGGAGAAAGTCTATGGACAGATGAACCCAATAAAAAGCGTCAAAAGGACATTGATGCACGTTGGACAAAGAAAAATAATCAGAATTATTATGGGTATAAAAATCACGCCAAGGTTGATGCAGGTAGCAAATTGATAGAACGCTATGAAATTACCGATGCAGCGGTACATGATTCACAGGCTCTTGATGCCCTGTTGGACAAAAAACAAGACAAAGAACAGGAATTGTATGCCGAGAGTGCTTATGCAGACCAGCAAGAAATACTCGAAAAACATCAAATTAAAGATCAAATACATGAGAAGGGCTACAAAAACAAGCCGTTGACCGATACACAAAAGGAAAGTAATACAAGAAAATCAAAAGTACGCGTAAGAGTGGAGCATGTTTTTGGTTTCATGGAAAACAGTATGGGAAGCATGTACTACAAAAAAGTAGGGAAATCAAGAGCCGATACGGTCATTGGTCTGATGAATCTGACTTATAATATGTTCAGAAAAATTCAATTGACCGCTTCATTATGAGGGAACGTGCGTTCGATAGGCAATGAATAAATTCATAAGTAACTGATAATCAGGTGAATATAAAATGAACTAAAAAAGAGCAAAATAGGTCATCTTAAAAAAAATAGGTCATAAAAATAAATCGGGAGAATATCCAGTTTTTAGAGATGCCCTTAAACGGTCAGGAACATGCTGTTTTTGTGCTAAAAACAGTAAATAAACAAGTCATTTCAGTATCAGTTTGACTTGATTGTCGGGTGGTGACTCTCTGATTTTATTGGACTTTTGTACAGTGATCTTCATTTCATTGACTATATGTGCAAGCCTGTTGTACTGGGTCAGGCATACCCTGATCGGGGTCACGAAGTATCCAAAGCTGTGCTTGATTTTACTAATATGTCTTCTACTAATTTCCAGTAACAAATAGGTGATCAAGGCGATGTACACTGGTGATTTACAGGTATTTTCACTGGTTCCCAAGAAGGTCTTTAGCTTATAGGTTCTCTTTGAGCAGTTTAAAAAAGGGTTCAATCAACCATCCAAGCTTAGATAGCTCTCCAATAACAGTGGCAGGTCAATCCAGGTTGTTGGCAATGGTTATTTGTTCAATTTTATATCAATTCCAAGCATAAAATACCCTAGAACGAAGCAATTACTTCCTAGAGTAAAACAATTTTTTATATTTCCAACTTGAATATTCACAGGTCTGATTTCGTAAGCTAATTTCTTATCTGCAGGTGCCACCCGGATACCGCATGACAATGCCCCTCCATAGTATATGCTAGCAAAGTAACGAGAACGGATAATGCCTCTTGAATAATTGATAAAAATACCTGGAGATGTGACAATAGATAAAGATTTATAGGATAATAAGTCATAGTGCAAATTCAATCCTAATGATGTTATTCTGAAAAATTGAGGATCTATATCAAAACCTAAGAAAGGTGAAAATCCGCCGATCATCAAATTAGGGTTAATTCTAATTTTTTTCTTTTCCCCTAGGCTTTTTTGAAGTCCAAAAGAATACAATATTCCTATTCCAGTTTCCCTTCGTCCCTCACAGACCCCAATCCCAATTCCAGTTTTGATGAATTTTTCTCTTTTGGAAGTTAAAGAATGTGTTTCTTGGGGATATAATTTTTGAGTTGAAAACCCTATCATCACAATTCCGATTACTATATGACGCTTCATTGCTCACATTCAACTAATAAATGCAACTTTTAGATTTGAGATTTTATCACTATTACAAAACAGGAAAGAAGGGCAATTTTCTCTTTCACTGCTTTGCTGGTAAGGGTTAATTTGCCCCCTCACATCGTGAAAAATAAAGTTGCAAATGGCACATCTTACTACAGAACAAAGGTACGCGATATCGTGTATGTTACAACAAGGAAAAAGTCAAAGTGAAATAGCTGCTAGCATAGCAAAAGATAAATCTGTTATTAGCAGAGAAATTGTGCGTAATAAAGATCAGAGGAGTGGTGTTTATAGGCATGATTTGGCGCATCGAAAGTATGCTCAACGTCAAAAAAAGAAACCCAAGAAAAAGCGATTCACCTTGCGAATTCAGTCCCATGTTGAGACCCTGCTAAAGGAAGATTATAGCCCCGAGCAAATTGTAGGCATCAGTATAAAAGAAGGGATAGACTGTGTCTCTCACGAGCGAATTTATCAGCATGTATGGAAAGACAAAAAACACCAGGGCGAGTTACATACTCATCTCCGCAGAAAGGGCAGAAAGTATCGCAAAAGAGGGGCTACTAAAGATAGCAGGGGAATTATAAAAGACAGAGTAAGTATAGACCGCAGACCTTCGGTGGTAGAAGAAAGGTCAAGATTTGGAGATCTTGAAGTAGATTTGGTCATTGGAAAAAATCAGAAAGGAGCGATTGTAACTATCAACGACAGGGCGAGTGGCATGTTGAAAATGAAGAAAGTAGAAACCAAACAAGCCAGCGAAGTTGCTGATGCCATCAATGCATTATTGGAAGAATGGAGTCCGTTTCTTCAAACCATCACTTCTGATAATGGAAAGGAATTTGCTTGGCATCAACAGGTAGCTAAAACGCTAAGCATTGACTATTATTTTGCCCATCCCTACCACGCGTGGGAAAGAGGGTCTAATGAAAATTTAAACGGGCTGATCAGACAATATATCCCTAAGAAATCAGACTTCTCTATGCTCGATGAGCAACAAATCAAAGACATTGAAACCAAGATAAACAATCGACCTAGAAAAAGACATAAATATGAAATCCCTATATTTGTAATGAATCAATTATTGGTTAACCAGAAAGTTGCATTAATGACTTGAATTCAGCGTGCTTTAAGATATCACACTCATTTTGTCTTAATAAAAAGTGCATACTGTGTGGTTTTAAGATAATTTGCGGATGAATCTGCCTGAAACACTAATAAAGTGAGTATTTTAGACATAATTGCCCTATTCATTTTCCTGTCAGGAGCGTTTATTTTCATAAACACTTTTTACCTGAAGTTACCATCATCTATCGGGTTGATGATACTAGCATTGGGACTTTCTTTCTTGGTGTTAGTGGTAGGAAGTGTTTTTCCTGAGTTGCATTTGGCAGAGCATGTCAAGGAGTATGAATTTGAAGAGGTCCTCTACCAGATTGTCCTAACATTTATGCTCTTCTCTGGAGCACTCAATATAGATTTTAAAAAATTAAGCAGTCAGAGACGACCAGTTTTGGTATTGGCAATAGCAGGTGTTCTAATATCCACTTTCGTTATAGGCACTTCCGTTTATTTCATGCTCTCATTTATGAATATTGGATTGCATTACTTGTACTGCTTGGTATTTGGTGCACTGATCTCTCCTACCGACCCAATAGCAGTTACAAAGACGATACAACGCTTTCATCTGAAAGAAGATTTTGAAATTAAAATTGCTGGGGAATCGCTCTTTAACGATGGATTTGCTGTTGTGCTTGCGCTCACAATTTTAGATATAGCTCACGCAGGAGATGATCATACGCTAACGTTCTTTGAAACCACCTACATTGTTGTAGCAGATATAGGCGGAGGGATTTTCGTAGGACTATTTTTGGGATATATCGGGTACAGACTGCTCAAATACGTTGACAATGATGCCGTTGAAGTAGAAGTTTTGATCACACTTGCTATTGTGATGACAGGGTCTCAACTCGCGGAGTTTATCCATGTTTCTTCGAAGCAAGCAGCTGTAGTCATGGGTCTGGTAATAGGCAATGAAGGTCGAAGCGTACATGTAGCGAGCGCGGCGGGAGATTATGTTTTCAAATTCTGGCGCCTGCTGGAAGAAACATTTAGTGCCATGTTATTTGTATTAATAGGTCTTGAAATGCTTGTCCTTGATCTAAGGTTGGACTTCATAGCAGCAGGTTTCTTCGCAGTTTGTATTGTGCTTTTCGGAAGATGGATAAGTGTCTTTATCCCAATAAAAATGATGTCTATCAAAGATTCCTTTGAGAAAAATACTATTTCAGTACTGACATGGGGAGCCCTTAGGGGTGGGTTACCTGTCGCACTATCACTCTCTCTGACGAATTTTCATGGAAAAGAAATCATAGTCACCATGACCTATATTGTAGTCGTCTCTTCCGTCTTGTATCAAGGGTTATCAGTCCCAACACTTATGAAGATAACAGAGGCTGAAAGCAAAGAATAAAGCGAGTTCTTTCAGCCCTTTCTTTAGAAACGTGCTTAATTTTGGAAAATGTCCAATTCGAGTGTAGTGACTGTTCTTTGTATTTTCCTTATCTCATGTAGCGCAGATAAGAACACGGAGAAACTTTCAACTCCAAGGATAAAAAAAGAAACTAAAATTATTAGTCCTACTCAAAATCAAAAACTCACATTAGGAGATAAAATTCCATTTGACATTCAAGCCAAGGATACGCCTGTTGATTCTGTTTTAATTGAGTACAATGGTGAAAATTTTTTATTTTATGATAGTCAATTCGACTTGGAAATAGATGCTAAAAAAGTAGGTAGCAGACGAATTAAAACCACTGTATTTATCGGTGACAAGGCTGAAACTCATTATATGAAACTCATTTTTCTAGCAGATACAGCTCCTTTGGAATACGCCTATGAGGTTATCAATACCTATCCTCATTCTAAAGAAGATTACACACAAGGGCTATTGATCTCAGATGGTTTTTTGTATGAGAGTACAGGTCGAAATGGTCATTCTACCTTGAAAAAGAAAGACTTGGAATCGGGGAAAACCTTGGAACAGGTGAATTTGGCAGACAACTTTTTCGGTGAGGGACTAGCCTTAATCAATGATCAATTTTATCAATTGACATATACTTCTGGTACTTGCTTTGTTTACAATCGTCAATTTGAACGGATTAATTCCTTCAATTATGAAGGTGAAGGCTGGGGACTTTGTGAGTTAAATGGGAACCTCCTCATGACGAATCAAAGCGAAAAGATGGTTGTTCGGGACCCAAGAAATTTTTCAATAATTGACGAAATAGAAGTTTATGATCACGTGGGGAAAGTCAATGCGGTAAACGAGCTAGAGGTGATCGACGGACTGATCTACGCCAACGTTTATGTAGAAGATTTCATCGTTGCAATAGATCCAAATTCAGGAGCTGTTGTTCAAAAAATTGACATGAGCGGTCTTCTTGATGCCAGCGAAGCCCAAGGCGTAGATGTCTTAAATGGCATTGCATACGATAAAGAAAATGACCGATTATTTGTAACTGGTAAACTTTGGTCCAAACTTTTTGAAATAAAAGTCATACCAAAACATCAAGCACAATGACACTAGAAGAAGTCACGAAAAGCTCAAATTTTTGGCGGAAACACATGTCGGAAAATTCCAGAGGATAGCCAATTGAACATTTGAGGAGGGGGGTACCTCCTGATGATACCCATCAGCTGTAGTTTCCTACGAAGAAAAAAAAGCACCATTTGCTATTAAAATGAAAGTTGAAGAGGTTCTCTTTTTTTAAATGTCGATAAATAAAAAACTCCTTCTGCTGGGGGTCATTTCATACGTCATCATCTCAGCGAACATTCGTGGTTATTCCATTTATATGCTTGATGAGGAAAAAAATATCCAATGTGCTCGGGAAATGACCGACAGAGGTGACTGGATAGTTCCTACTTTTAATGGTCAATTAAGAATGGATAAGCCATCTTTCCATTACTTCTTTATGAGACTGGGTTACACCATGCTTGGTAACGATGCTTTCGGAGCTCGTTTTTTTCCTCCATTTTCGGTGTACTCACAGTTCCACTAACTTTCTTATTTGCTAGATCTTTTTTGAATGAAAAAGCTACTGTTTATTCAGCATTTACTCTTCTTTGTTCATTGGGGTTTGTCGTACAATTTCACTTGGCAGTTCCCGATCCATACCTTATCTTCTTTATCTCTGCAAGCCTGATCAGTTATTTCTATTATGAACAGTATAAACGAAGAACATTTTTGTACCTAGCATATATGGCGATTGGTCTCGGTATTTTGACAAAGGGACCCATTGCAATCTTACTTCCTAGCATGGCGATATTTTTCTACATGATTTCTATAAAAAGAAGTTAAATAAGAAGGTTATACTAAAATTTTAGTGATACTTCTGAGACTTACCCTATTTATTATGATAGCTTTTGCTAATTTTTTAAGAGAGATATTAGGTATTGCGGATTAGTTTATGATTTCAAAAATAAAGAAGAAAGAATATCCTAAAAAGACCATAGAAATACATCTAAAATATTCACCAAAAGTGTATACGTAGGTTCAACAATCAAGTGCAGAAACTAAGCGGTATTTAGATAAAAGCTTTCTTTAGGAGTTTTAAAGTTAAGTTTTTCTCTTGGTCGCCGGTCAATTTTGTGTTGAATTTGTGTAATCTGTTCGTCATTTAGTGTATCAAAAGCTGTTTTTTTGGGTATATACTGTCTTATGAGTTTGTTAGTGTATTCATTGAGTCCTCTTTGCCAGGAGCAATACCGATGGGCAAAGTAGAATTTAGTAGCTAGGTTTTTAGCTATGTTTTGATGGTCGGCACATTCTGTTCCATTATCAGAAGTGATCGAAAGGATATGTTTTTTATAGAGCATCAGCCTATTGATAAGTTCCTTACTTAGTCCTTTGGCTTGTTTGCCCTTAGGTAGTTTTTTGATAATGAGCATTCCTGTAGTTCTTTCCACGATGGTCAGAATGGCTCCCTTTTGCTGTCTGCCTATAATGGTATCCTCTTCCCAGTCCCCAAAGCGTTCTTTATTGTTGATCCATTCAGGTCTTTGAGCGATTGATACCCTGTTTTTAATAGTTATAGGCTTACCTACAGGTCTTTTTCTATGTTTGAGTTGATGGCGTAAATGTTTGTAATAATGACCTCCAGTAGCTTTATCGTCCCTGATATATTGATAGATACGTTCATGTGAAACCATGGGAATCTGCTTGATTTTACAATACCCTACAAGCTGCTTAGGTGACCACTGTTCTTGCAAAAGGTATTCTTTGATGAGCTTTCTTTTGTGGGGGTCAAAAGACCGAGACTTGCAATAACGTTGCTTACGCTTTGTGGAAGACAAATGTGCTTTAGAAGCCTGATAGATCCCTTTAGGGGAACTGTTGCGCTTGCATTCTCTGTAAATGGTGGAAACCGACACAGCAAGGGCTTCTGCAATGAAACTTTTACGTTTACCCGATTTTAAGTAGGCTTCAATTTGATATCTTTGATGGGCTTTGAGTTGATAATATGTTTGGCTCATATGGCAACGTTTTTAGACCTTTAAATATGTGGAACTAGCTCCACATATTTATCCTACATCTTTGCACTTACTAATTGAACTTACATGAAGGCAATGGTTAGCAGTGGGAAATACCCACTAATGGGTAAAGTAGCAGTCGATGAGACCGTTGTAGGGCAACAGGAAGAAGGCGTTGTAGGATGACAAAATAACCGAAAAAAGCAGGTTGTACTGGCTATTGAGAAGAAAGGGAAAGGAGTGAGCAGGATGTATGCCAAGGTGATTGACAATGCTGGATCCAAGCAATTGAAGTCCTTCTTCCATGATCATATATCAACTCAGGCTACCATCAAAACCGATAAGTGGAGGGGCTACATCCTCCTGAAAGAAAAATATCCTTAGTTAATCCAAATTGAGAGTGGGAAGAAAGGTAAGAATTGCACAGAACAATGGTGATGTTCAAGGCATGGCTTAGAGGTATCCACCATTCAGTCGATAACCTGCAGGCATATATCGACCAATATTGCTATCGGTTCAACCGAAGCCAGATGAAAGGGGAAATATTCGATAACCTGCTAACTAAAATGGTGGACCATCAACCATGCCCTTACAATTTCATCCGTATTTATTAAATGCCTACTTCAAAAAATGCATATCCAAAATCTGATGGAGGCGATATGTTACATATTGATATCGAAGTCTTGGGATAATTATGTCCAATTCAGTAAAAGACAGCAAAAAGTGAGGAAAAACAGCAAAAGATAGGGCTGTTCAGACCTATTGGAGAGCAAAAAAACAAGAAGAGAGATCAAAAAATCTCACAATTCAAAAACCAACAAACTCAGTGTTGCCTTTTGCAATGGTCTTAGTACGATGGATTCCGTAGCATTTCCCTAGTTCAGTTTTGTTGTATTTACCAGCACTAAGTTCAGCTAAAATTTTGAGTTTGAAATCCTCACTGTATCGTCGGGTTATTCCATTATTTTTATACACCTTGCTACGTGATGTATAGCCATTATTCAGGACAACTCAGTTTTCCTAGTGACGCTTGACCTGTGATTATTTGTAACAAAATGGTCGTTGCAATAGGAGATTGGGTAGTGGTTTAAATCTGTTGATTCTTTCTGTGAGTGCATGATTTATAATAATACTTTTCGATATGCATTCCAATCACATTGTCGTGAATTTGTTCATTTTTGGAAAAACAAATGGTCTTTCTGTTGAGTCTTTTTATATGAGTTCTAAAATTGAGGTTCTTACGCTCAATTTTCCAAGTTTGGTCTTTTCCTAGAGTGTCCAGACTTGGCAGAAGCCTGCTGTATGCTCCCCCAATCATCGGTATAATATTGACCCATTGGAGTTTCTTGAGTAAGTCAAGAAGTTTTTCACAACGCTTATCAGTGCGTCTTCCATTGACCCACGTTAAAATAATTTCCGAGCTTTTATCCATCGCATACTAAGTCCAACATTGGGTATCTTTGCTACCCATATAAGACCAAAACTCATCCACCTCTGCCGTGTAACGAAAACTTATTTCCAAAGAATTAAGATTTTTGGCTTCTTCTTTATCGAGCAAATACGGGTTCACTTGTGCCGTTTTTTCTAAGTGAGCAATCACTGTATTCTTGTCTATACCCACTACTTCATGCGGTATCTCTAACGCCAGAACTATTTAAAATCAGCGTATCTTATTTGTTCTTTAACGCCCGGCTCTATAGCTTCGTACGTATAATTGAGTTGGAAACTCTTTTTACAAGATTTACAACGCCAGTGCTGGGTTCCATTTCCGCTATCACCATTCTTTTGAATAGACGAACAATTGCAATGAGGATAGAGGATATCAGTAATGTGTTTCAATGAGCGTTCCCGAATTACAAAAAATTTTTAGAGAAGTTTTGAAGTATTCTTGTCCTGATTTGACAGCGACTCAACTTGCTCATCTCTCTCTTCTTAACATCAATACCATTAACAAGATTTTACACCTTTTAAAGACAAAGAATGTTTGAATTATCTAAACTCCAGTCTTCCCCACTGGTAGGACAACTTGAAGTGGATGAAAGTTATTTTGGTACACGGCGAGTGCGTGGCAAACGGGGTCGGGGTGCTAGCGGTAAAACAATCGTTTTTGGTCTATTAAAAAGAGGAGGTAAAGTCCATACTCAAATTAATAAAAAAGTGCAACAGAACAACGCTTCATGCGATTATAAAAGAGAGAACCAGTCTGGGACAGTATTAGCAATTCCGATGGTTGGAGAGGGTATAATGGGCTAGTAGATTTTGGTTACAAAAAGCATTACAGCGTACATCATGATACGAATGAATTTGCCAGAGGAAGCTCCCATATTAACGGGATAGAATCCTTTTGTGGCTATGCTAAAACAAGACGCTCAAAGTTCAGAGGCACGAACAAGAATAGGGTTGAATTACATCTTAAAGAATGTGAATTTAGGTTCAATAATAGGGGGCAGAGTTTGTACAACATCGTGCTCCGCATATGCAGAAAAAAAACCGCTTAACTAGTTAAGACCTTTAAAGGATATAATTCTGACGTTTTATACATAATGGACCGCAAAACTAGAGGTAAAAGAGGTGAAGAGTTCTCAAGAAAATATTATGAGCGAATGGGTTACGAAATCCTAGAAACGAACTATAGATACAAAAGATCTGAAATTGATTTCATCGCTTTAAAAAATGAACTTCTGCTGGTTTTTGTGGAGGTTAAAACTAGGAGTCGGACGACTTTTGGTGAAGCAGAAACTTTTGTCAGCAAGGAGCAACAAGAACGAATCAGGGAGGCAGCAGAGGAATATATCTGTGGAATTAATTGGAAAAGAGACATTCGATTCGATATTGTATGTGTTGATGCCAATAACGCACTAGAGGTTTTTGAAGACGCATTTTAGCCATGTCAGTTTTTTGGCTCTTGATCTTTAGTCTTGCATTGTGAATGATTCAAAAATAAACCTTGCCATATTCGCTTCAGGAAGTGGCACAAATGCAGAAAATATTGCAAAGTATTTTACCAAGCACAGTCAAATCCAAATTTCTAAGATTCTTTCGAACAAAAAAAATGCTTCTGTTTTAAAGCGTGCAGAAAAGCTCGGGATTCCGTCATCAATCTTTTCCAAACAAGATTTTCAGAAGCCGTCTTTTTTGAATCATTTATCTGGAATAGACTACATCATTTTAGCGGGCTTTCTCTGGTTAATACCAAAATACCTGATTGAAGCGTTTCTAGGGAAAATAATCAATATTCACCCAGCACTGTTGCCAAAATATGGGGGAAAGGGTATGTATGGGCATTATGTCCATGAAGCGGTTATTAAATCTGGAGAAACAGAGTCTGGCATAACTATACATTTGGTCAATGAAAAATACGACGAAGGCGAAATTCTTTTTCAGGCGATATGTGAGATTTCAGATAAAGATTCATCAGATGATTTAGCGAAAAAGATTCATGAGTTGGAGTATCAGCATTTTCCTAGGGTAATCGAGGATCACGTGCTGAAGCGTTAGAATGGCATCATCTTGGTTGGAAAAGCATTTTTACATGCGATGCTTACACATCGTATTTTTGAGTTGTACAAAGACTGTAAAGCTCAGTTCATTAATTATTCGGCTACCCTTCAAAAAGAGATCAAAAATTTCACAATTCAAGAACCAACAGACTCTGCACGGACGTTTGTAGCGGGCTTACATTATCTAATCGGAGAATGACTCTGGAGTTATATGTAGACGGAATTGTTTTCAACTCAGAAGTACTAACAAGACAACAACGGTTAATACTGAAAGGAAGAATCTGACATATCTCATAATAAATAAGGCGTTTGCTATAAGTACAAGGAAACCTTGAATATCCCTAATTATTTCTTAGAAAAAACTCAAATGAACAACTTCAAGCCTTATGCCAACACTTCTTTCACTTTATCTGCGGCATCTTTTAGAACAATGGCAGATGTCACTTTAAGTTCGGATTCTTCTATAATCTTAGCTCCTTCTTCGGCATTTGTACCCTGAAGTCTCACAATGATAGGAACCTCAATTCTTCCGATATTTTTATATGCTTCAACCACTCCATTAGCCACTCTGTCACATCTTACGATTCCTCCGAAAATGTTAATAAGGATAGCTTTTACGTTTGAATCTTTTAAGATAATTCTGAATCCTGCCTCAACAGTCTGTGCGTTTGCTCCTCCACCCACATCAAGAAAGTTGGCGGGCTCTCCACCAGAAAGTTTGATGATATCCATGGTAGCCATGGCCAAGCCTGCACCATTGACCATACATCCTACATTGCCATCCAGTTTCACATAGTTTAACCCAGATTTTCCAGCCTCCACTTCCAATGGATTTTCTTCAGAGAGGTCTCTAAGTTCTGAAATGTCCTTGTGACGGTAAAGTGCATTATCATCTATGTTCACTTTGGCATCCACTGCTAGAATTTTATTATCAGAGGTCTTAAGTACAGGATTGATTTCAAATTGTGATGCGTCGGTCCCCTCATATGCTCCATAAAGTGAAAAGATAAACTTAATCATTTCTTTGAAGGCATCTCCTTTCAGACCAAGGGAAAAAGCAACTTTTCTTGCCTGAAACCCTTGGAGACCTACGGCAGGATCAATCCATTCTTTTATGATTTTGCTAGGAGCTTCTTCAGCTACCGTTTCTATATCCACTCCTCCTTCGGTAGAAGCCATGATTACGTTTTGACCTGATGCTCTATCCAGCAAGATGGATAAGTAATATTCTTTAGGATCTGACTCTCCTGAATAGTATACATCTTGTGCGACTAATATTTTATTCACCTTTTTACCTTCAGCACCTGTTTGATGGGTGACAAGTGTGCCACCTAAAATAGCTTGTGACTTTGGTTCTATTTCACCTAGACTTTTTGCTAAGACCACGCCATGTGAGCCTGTTTCCTTGATTTCACCTTTCCCTCGTCCACCAGCGTGAATTTGAGCTTTAAGAACGTACCAATTCGTTCCTGTCTCTCTATTCAATTCTTTAGCCGCTTCAACAGCTTTACCAGGGGTATCAACCACAATTCCTTCTTGTATCATAACCCCGTAAGATTTAAGAATTTCTTTTGCTTGGTACTCGTGAATATTCATGGGGGGGCGCGGTTTTTTCTTGCGAAGTTAACTTATCGATTTTGTTTAACCAAGCAGTGTTTGTTTTGATTATATCATCTTTGTGCCGATGATACTTGCAACTAATCAAATCAAGAAGACATATAACAAGCTCAACGTACTCAAGGGAATTGACCTTTCAATTGATGCTGGAGAAGTAGTATCCATTGTTGGAGCATCTGGTGCAGGGAAAAGTACACTGCTTCATATACTTGGCACTCTTGACAGTGCAGACGAAGGTACAGTTAACATTAAAGAAACTGATGTATCAGGACTTAATCCGAACCAACTGGCTGCTTTTAGAAATGATGAAATTGGATTCATTTTCCAGTTTCATAATCTTCTTCCCGAATTTACTGCTCTTGAAAATATATGCATTCCTGCTTTTATAAAAGGAGACCTTCGTGCGAAGAAAAAAGCGGAAAATTTATTAGTAGCTCTGAGCCTGAAAGGAAGAGAGCATCATAAACCTTCTGAATTGTCTGGTGGTGAGCAACAACGTGTTTCAGTTGCCAGAGCACTGATCAATAACCCATCCATTGTTTTTGCGGACGAACCCAGTGGGAATCTTGATTCCAGAGGTGCAGAAGAACTCCATCAGCTATTTTTCAAGCTGAGAAATGAAATGGGTCAAACTTTTGTCATTGTGACCCATAACATGAACTTGGCACGAATGGCGGACAGGATATTGGAAATAAAAGATGGAGTGGTTGACAGTTAAATGACATTAAGCCAAGGGGTTCGCTACATGCTGTTAGCTGCCTTTACTTTCACCCTGATGGAAGTCTGTATCAAACTCATACCCCATATACCTGTCATAGAAATCATTCTCTTTCGATCAGTAATATCCTTAGGTATAAGTGTTTTTTTTCTAAAAAAGCAAAACGTTAGCGTTTGGGGAAATAATAAACCTATACTTATCGGAAGAGGTATATCTGGAGCTGTTGCATTGATTATTTATTTTAGCTTGTTGCAACAGATACCGCTTGCCACAGCTTCTACTTTGAAATACCTAGCTCCAATCTTCACAACTGTGATTGGAATATTCTTAGTAGGAGAAAAGGTTAGAAGTATTCGATGGTTGTTTTTTGCTATGAGTTTCGCTGGGATTTTAGTCGTTCAAGGATTCGATGCACGTATTTCAGGGGTCCATTTATTAATGGGGATTGGCGCGTCTCTTTTTATGGGACTGGCTTACAACCTCATAAGGAAATTAAAAACTGATGAACATCCGCTGGTAATCATTTTCTATTTCCCCCTGATCATGTTGCCCATCTCAGCAATATGGTCTTCATTTATTTGGGTTTCACCTACAGGATGGGATTGGCCACTACTTATTCTAGTGGGCTTATTTACCCAGATTGCTCAGTTTTTTATGACAAAAGCGTATCAGAAAGAGGAGTTAAGTAGCATTTCAATTCTAACGTATGTGGGCATTATCTACTCTCTTTTGTTTGGTTATTTTCTTTTTGGGGAAAATTATAATTTGATTACATACGGTGGCATGGCATTGGTACTTTCGGGTGTTATCTTAAATGTATTGTGGAAAAAATAGAGTTCTTGATTTTGAGATTTCGTTCATTTTCCTTTGCGAGGAACTCAACTAATTAGAAATGGGACGAGCATTTGAATATAGAAGAGCGACAAAAGAAAAGCGTTGGGACAGGATGAGCAAATTATTCCCAAAACTTGCTAAAACAATTACTGTAGTTGCTAGGGATGGCGGTACCGATCCCGAAATGAATGCAAAACTCCGGGCGGTCATTCAAAATGCCAAAGCTGAGAACATGCCTAAAGACAATATCGAAAATGCGATAAAACGTGCTGAAGGAAAAGATTTTGATGAAATAAGCGAAACAACATATGAAGGAAAAGGACCTCATGGTGTTCTGGTATTTGTCGAATGTGCAACGGATAATACTACTAGGACAGTTGCCAATGTGAAAGCTTATTTTAATAAAGCGGGGGGTGGGTTTGCTCCATCAGGATCGCTGGAATATATGTTTGCAAGGAAGGCGGTTTTTGAATTTGAGAAAACAGACGAAATGGACGTAGAAGAATTAGAATTTTCCCTTATTGATGGAGGACTGGAGGAAATAGAAGAGAACGAAGGAATGATCTATGCTTACGCAGATTATGCTCAGTTTGGCGCACTATCTAACGCGTTGGAGGAGCTCAATGTAGATGTGAAAAAAGCCTCTTTGAAAAGAATTCCAATTCATCCAGTTGAATTTACGGATGAACAACTGGAAGAAATTGAAAAGATGATTGATAAAATTGAAGATGATGATGATGTACAAGCTGTGTATACCAATATTGTCTGATTAAGAAGATATGGTCACCTGTTACGTCAGATATGTTATAAATCCCGATAAGTTGGAGGAATTTGGAGTTTACGCAAGAATGTGGATTCCGTTGGTAAATAAATTCGGAGGCACTCATAACGGCTATTTTCTTCCACATGAAGGTTCTAATAATATTGCGTTGGCATTATTTTCATTTTCATCATTGGCTACGTACGAGAAATACCGAACAGATAGCATGAAAGATGATGCTTGCCTGAAAGCGTATGATTACGCTAAAAACACCAAATGCATCATTAGCTATGAACGGTCTTTTATGAAACCTATATTTAAGGCTTAAAGAAAAAAAAACACCACCCTAGTGACAGCCTTCGGTTAAGAAGTAACCCTTTTTAACTACCCTATAATTTTAGATATTAAATCGGCAACTCTGTTGGAATAACCAGCTTCGTTATCATACCACCCAACGACTTTTACTAGGTTTCCATGGCAGGAAGTGAGTTTGGAATCGAAAATACTTGAATGAGGATTCCCTACTATATCAATAGAAACAAGGGGATCTTCTGTGTATTCCATAATTCCTTTCATTGACCCATCAGCAGCAGCTTTCATTGCTACATTTATTTCATCTGCGGTCACATCTTTTTTGACCACACAAGTGAGGTCCGTCAATGAACCAGTAGGAACAGGCACTCGCATCGCAATTCCATCAAGTTTTTTGTTTAAGTGTGGCAACACCAACCCGACAGCTTTAGCTGCGCCAGTTGAGGTAGGGATAATCGAAACTGCTCCTGCTCGTGCCCTCCTTAAATCTTTGTGAGGAGCGTCCTGAAGTTTTTGATCGGAAGTGTAGGCATGAACGGTTGTAATGTATCCTTTTTCGATTCCAAAATTATCATCCAAGACTTTTGCCATCGGAGCAAGACAATTGGTGGTACAGGATGCATTTGACACAATGACTTCATCTCCAGTTAGAATTTCATCATTCACCCCTAGTACAATGGTAGGAATATTTCCTTTTGCAGGAGCAGATATAACTACTTTTTTGACACCAGCTTTAAGGTGTTTCCCTGCTCCAGTTTCGTCCACAAAAAACCCCGTGGACTCAAGGACCAACTCTACTCCTAATGCTCTCCAAGGCAGGTTTTCAGGATCTCTTTCAGCGTATACAGGTATAGCCCGTCCATTTACAATAATGTGTTTATCACCAGCTTCAACTGTTCCAGAAAATTTCCCGTGATTAGAGTCATATTTTAACAAATGTGCAAGCGTATGAGTGTCAGTCAAATCATTGATAGCTGACACTTCAACATTACTTTTTTCTAGGAGTGAACGAAAGCTCAGCCTTCCTATCCGTCCAAATCCATTGATACCGATTTTCGTAGACATAGTTGACCCATAATTTTAAACCTTAAGGAAGGCAAAGGTATAATTACTTTTTGGGGTTACCAATTCATTTTCCATCTCACTTTTTTGTAAAAGCGAGCTAAAAATCTACATTTGCACTTTCGAAATTTCTGGTCCGTTCGTCTAGGGGTTAGGACGCCAGGTTTTCATCCTGGTAACAGGGGTTCGATTCCCCTACGGACTACTGAATTAGTCTGTAAGTCAATGACTTACAGACTTTTTTATTTTACATTGAACACAGTTTGAACAAAGACTAGCATTTTGTACACTTCTTTCGTAGCACTAGCTGAGGTTCAATTTTGAATCCTTTTTGCTTTTGTATGGTATTGAAAGCTGAACTCTATTGTTTGGATTCGATGATTGTGCCTAAATCAATCACCTGCATCAGGACTAATCAACTGGTTTGCTGAAAAGGACCAAATCAAATGTGTGTCTCGAAAATTAATGCTGAAATCTTAAACTTGGGGCTGTCCTAGATAACTAAATACCGTTGCAGACGGTAGCACTGAGTCCGTTGCTTCTTGAATCGTGAGATTTTTTACTCTCCAATAGGTCTGAACAGATATATTTTGTTGCTGTTCTTCCTCACTTTTTGTTGTCTTTTACTGAATTATACCAGTTTGACCATAAAATACGACACAAACAAATTGAACTAGCTCTGTTTGCATTAGACAAAAGCTATCAGCATAATCGCTACGATCCTAGTTTTTAACCACTTTCCTCGTCACGCGACCGTGTTTTGTTTGTATCGTTAACAGGTAAATTCCTTTAGCTAAAGACGGAAATATCACAGCGTTATCACCCTTGGTTAACGTCCCTTTAGTAAGAAATTCCCCTGAGATTCCCAACAAGCGGTACACGCCCTCGCTGGCAACGGTAATTGTTACTCTATCTCCATCTTTTATTGGATTAGGAGAGACGGAAACGTCTATGTTCTTCACGCCAGCAGTTCCTGTGGTAACATCATCAGCCTGCACGGTGACTGTGAACATCTGTTCAGCAGTTTGAACCGCTGTATTGGTGGCAGTGACGGTGATGGTGGTCGTGCCTGCGGCTACGGGCATAACGGTCACTACGCTACCCGCAACTGTAACGGTGGCAGTGGCGGTATTATCGGACGTTGCAGTAAAGGTCAACGTGCCTAGTGCGCTAAATTTACTAGCCACGTCTACATCGCGAGAACTACCATTTACCATGAGGTCAGTAATGTTGTCAATCATGCCTATGGTCGTTGGGGAAGGGTTGGGAACATCATCAGCCTGCACGGTGACTGTGAACGTCTGTTCAGCAGTTTGAACCGCTGCATTGGTAGCAGTGACGGTGATGGTGGTCGTGCCTGTGGCCACGGGCATAATGGTCACTACGCTACCCGCAACTGTAACGGTGGCAGTGGCGGTATTATCGGACGTTGCAGTAAAGGTCAACGTGCCTAGTGCGCTAAATTTACTAGCCACATCTACATCGCGAGGACTACCATTTACCATGAGGTCAGTAATGTTGTCAATCATGCCTATGGCTGTTGGGGCAGGGTTGGTAACATCATCAGTCTGCACGGTGACTGTGAACGTCTGTTCAGCAGTTTGCCCTGCTATATCGGTGGCAGTGACGGTGATGGTTGCTGTGCCTACGGCTACGGGCATAATGGTCACTACGCTACCAGCAACTGTAACGGTGGCAGTGGCGGTACTGCTGGATGTTGCTGTAAACGTCAACGTGCCTAGTGCGCTAATTTTACTAGCCACATCTACATCGCGAGGACTACCATTTACCATGAGGTCAGTAATGTTGTCAATCATGCCTATGGCTGTTGGGGCAGGGTTGGGAACATCATCAACCTGCACGGTGACTGTGAACGTCTGTTCAGCAGTTTGACCCGCTGTATTGGTAGCAGTGACGGTGATGGTGGTCGTGCCTGCGGCCACGGGCGTAATGCTCACTACGCTACCAGCAACTGTAACGGTGGCAGTGGCGGTATTATCGGACGTTGCAGTAAAGGTCAACGTGCCTAGTGCGCTAAATTTACTAGCCACATCTACATCGCGAGGACTACCATTTACCGTGAGGTCAGTAATGTTGTCAATCATGCCTATGGCTGTCGGTGAAGATGGCGCATTAACGGTAATGTCTACCATAACCGTAGCCGAGCCAGCAACGTTAGTCGCGGTGATGGTGTAAGTGGTTAAATCCGCAGTAACTATTGGCGTACCCGAGATGGTGCCGGTGGCAGTGTCAAATAACAGCCCACTGGGAAGTACAGGATTAATACTGTAACTGGCAACCATGCCACCTGCTGTTGCATCAAGGGTGATCGTCTCGATAGCGGTACCCACGGTGGCAATCAGCATATCGGTACTGATACTGATGATCGGGGCAACTAAACGAATGATTGTTACTATAATTTCCTGTGTATCGCTTGACGTTCCGTCCGATACGGTGACCGATACACTATATTCTTGATCTACATTTGAGTCAATATTCCCAAGTGAATCTCTTGGGTTGTCATAATTTGGAATATAGGCATCTTTGAACCTTAATGCACCTGAATCAGTTATCTCAAAGAGCGCAACATCGTCATTTGAAAGCGCATAGCTCAACGTGTTCATATCTGCATCCGTAGCGATGATGGTGGTTACTGCCTGAGTGTGCTCTGCTAGCGTTATTGCATAGGAAGAAACACCATTGTGGGAAGTAATCTCTGGGCTATTATGATTAACAATAAGGGTTAAATCTCGGTGATTGTCTTCTCCAAATGATCCCGTAGCCTCTATGCGAATGTTATATGAAGTATTTGCCACAGTCGGTGCGTCGTTTATGCTAAGAACCCCGTCAGTTAGGGCAAAGGAACCAGCATCACCTCCAGTGGCAAGCGTATAGGTCGGGTTTTGACCACTTAGAACAGTATTCTGAGCCGTGAAAGTGGTTACTTCGCCTCCTGCTCCAAGGGTGGGGAGAATGGACAAATCCCCCGTGATATACCAACGCCCAAGATTTTGGCTAAAAGCAGGTGTATTATTAAACATATTACTCATATTCGTTACACTGCTCACATCCCAACCGTTTATGTCTTGGTTAAAGGCAGTTGCATTGGCAAACATATATGTCATATTGGTAACATTGCTCACATTCCAATCGCCAATGTCTTGGTTAAAGGCGTAAGCATATTCAAACGTCGTTCCCATACTCTCAACATTGCTGACATCCCAATCACCAATGTCTTGATTAAATCTTCTAGCATGCCTAAACATTCCCCACATATTCGTTACCTGAGACAAATCAGGGCTGTCGGTTGCTTCTCCAATAAGGTTGGTCGCTCCACTAAAAGCTCTCTCCATTGAAGTCCATTGCCCCGTTCCCCATTGGTTGATGGCGATGATACTGTTGGAATTAGCATTTCCATCATACGCATTAAAATAAATGCGTGGGAAATCACCCTTAATACGCACGGTATAATCACCCGCGTCAGTATAAGTATGCGTGGCATTGCCAGTATAGGTAGCTGTATCCATTCCGCCAGCACCCCAATCAACGGTGTAACTATAACCACTACCAGTTGTTGGAATGGTAATTTCCTGACCTGCGGTTACACGCCAAGCGGTAAAGAAATCGTCCATTAGTGATGCATCATCGCTAACGGAAATGGTAAATGTTTTGGAATAATCATGTATTCCATTGCTCACATTGATTCTGATGTTGTAGCTTGATTTGCCTGCGGCGGGTGTTGAAACTATGATCAAATTGGTGCCATCAATTGTGAACAGTCCGTTGTCTGCGCTACCAGCTCCGGGAACAAATGTATATGTGTATATGCCATCGGCATCCATATCAATAACAGACAATAGTCCAACCCGCCTGTTTGCCATCGCATTACGAGCGACTTCTGTTGAAGAAAGCTCAATGTCGGTAGGCGACTCGTTTACATCAGTAATTGTTACTTTAATGAGCTGATTGTCTGTGAAGCTACCACCATCCGATACGGTGACTACGACCCGATATTCCTGGTCTGCGTTTTGGTCAATGTTCCCGAGTGAATCTCGTGGGTTTTCATAGTCAGGAATGTACCCATCCTTAAACCTTAAAGCTCCTTGCGGTGTTATCTCGAAAGCAGCCGCATCGTTGTTTGAAACAGAATCTAAAACAGCCACATCGTTGTTTGAAACAGAATTTGAAACAGAATAGACCAAATTAGCACCTGCTGGTGGGCTGGTGGTGGGCATTATTGTTGCTACTTCTTGGGTGTTTTCAGGCGACATTACGTCAGTGTCGGGTACAATAACAACGTTAATGAGTTGAGTGTCTACAGCACTACCGTCGGTTACCTGTACCTTTACAATGAATAGCCTAGTGCTGGATGGAATATGAGTCTCCTTAAAAGATAGAACTCTTGTGTTTTCGTCTATACTAAAAGACCCAAAGTCTTCTTCTTCAGGAATTGAATAGGTTCCTCCATCTGTTGCAGTTATTGTGGTGACATGGGTGGCTCCTGTGGGGAGATATACTGTAATTTCATCGCCACCTGTAATACGGGGACTTACATCGGTAATTGTTACTCTAATGAGCTGGGTATCTGTGAAGCTAGCACCATCCGATATTTTTACCACTACCCAATACCCTTGGTCTTCGTTTTGATCAATATCCCCTTGCGCGTTTCGTGGATTTTCATAGTCAGGAGCGTCCCTAAACCTTAAAACACCTTGCGGTGTTATCTCGAAAACAGCCGCATCGTGGTCTGAAAGAACAGAATAGACCAAATTAGCACCTGCTGGTGGTGCGGTTGTGGGCGTTATTGTTGCTACTTCTTGGGTGTTTTCAGACAAGGTTACGCCAGTGTCGTCTACTATAACAAGGTGAATGAGTTGAGTGTCTTCAGCATCGCCGTCGGTTACTTTTACCCTTACTTTGTATCTCCCAGCTGTGGTCGCCTGTCCATTCCTAAAAAGCAGTCTTCCTGTACTTCCCTCTATCCAGATAGCTTCATGGTTAAATTCTTCAAGGATTGAATAGGTTAAGGAATGATTATCCGGATCTGTTGCAGTTACTGTGACTGCATGTTGTGTTCCTATGGGGAGATGTAGTGTAGCTTCATCAGAACCACCCAATGATGTGATCTGTGGTGCGCTATTGGCCGGTATTTTGAACTTTCTTGAATCTACCTCCGTTGTGTGATCCTTAAAATTCTTTACATCTATGCGAGCGTAGAATTTGAAACGAATGTCCGTCTGCTCTGAAACAAAAGGTACAATAAACTCAAACCGTGCATGTGTACGTCCATTCTGACCATGAGCATCGATGTCCTGTGTAAAATTTTCAATAACTACAGCAGGTCCTGTAGTCTTTTCATACCACTGATTCCTGATCCTTGTTGCGCTATATCCATCAGTGTCAGCCTGAGCATACCAAGACACGGTTACTCTTGTGCCAGAGACTACTGCTATATCACTTGATTCGGCACATATTCCTACTTTTCCAGTGATAGTACCACATTCCTCCTGTGCATTAGCATGCTGAGCGACAAAGAACAAGGCAAAGAAGGTGGCGACGAGGAAGTGCTTCAGGGGTGCGGGCAAAATACCACAACGCTTTGGTCGGGCTGTTTCGTTGCGTGTTCGTGCCATCGTTTTGAATGGCGTTGCAGTTGACAGCGTTGCGTTGCATAGAGCTAATGCGCCATTATGGCAGGGGGGGGGGGGGGGGGGGGGTACGATTACTATATGACCTTTTGTCAGTTATACGTGTTGCTTTGGGTGGGTGGGTAATGGGTTTCATTCGTATTTATTTTAAATTATTTCGCCAAAGGTATTATTTTTAATTGAAAATGGACAGAATAATTGAAAATGGACGGTAGAAAATTCGTAAAGGAAAGAATTTTTTTTTGAGAAGATGATGAAATCAATTTTAAGAACTCTTCTTAGGATAAAAGTCGTATTTAGGAGATAACCGAAAGAGTTCTAAACGGTTTCTTCACCAACTTCTTCTTCCTTCTCCTTCTTTGATTCAGCAGGTTCGTGCAAATACTTGTTTATTTGCTTGCGAAGTTCATGGGAGGGAATATTGTGCGAAATATCTCCATTTTGCATGGAAGATACCTGTCCCGTCTCTTCCGAGACGACGATGATGAAAGTTTCGGTATTTTCTGACATTCCCAAACCTGCTCTATGCCTTAGTCCATACTGGGCGGGGATGTCGTCACGTTCGGTCACAGGCAAAATACATCTTGCCGCTACAATTCGATTCTTGTGAATGATCACAGCTCCATCATGTAGCGGACTGTATTTATTAAAAATTGCGATAAGAAGCCTCTTGGAGAGTAATGCATCCATGGCATCTCCCGATTCAGCATAAAATTTTAGGGGAGAAATTCCCGACATGACGATTAACGCTCCGGTATGCGATTCTGCTAGGGATTTAACTGCTTCAGCAATGGGGGTGATGTTTGCCCTTTGTACTCTGCCATTCTGAGTCCAGAAACGAAAATTCCACTTCCCTTCTTCGAAAATATTGGCTCTACCCATCAGCAAAAGAAATTTTCTAATTTCTTGTTGAAAAAGAATGATTGCTGCCAATACTCCTACACCCATGAACTGACCAAGAATTGTACTCAGCAATTCCATTTGTAATGCATTGACCACTAAGTAAATAAGGTATAAAAAGAGAAAGCCAATAAATACCTTAATGGCTACACTTCCTCTCATCAATTTATAGACCTGAGAAAGCAAAATGGTCACCAGAAGAATATCCAGTGCGTCCTTCCATGAGATATCTAAAAATCCTATTTGAAACCCTAATATCAAAATAGTTTACTTACCAGTTTTACCGCTTCTATCGCCTCTCTTATATCATGTACACGCAAGATACTCGCACCCTTAAACAAAGCTAACGTATTTAACGCCGTTGTGCCATTTAGGGCTGCATCAGCGGTCACATTAAGAGATCGGTAAATCATGGATTTTCTTGACAACCCTGCCAAAATCGGTTTTTCCAGCCATCTGAAATATTCAAGATGATTTAGCAAATGAAAATTTTGCTCTATGGTCTTGGCAAACCCAAATCCAGGATCTACAATGACATCTTTTATTCCAAGACTGTTGCACTTATGGAGGACATCAGAAAAATAGGTTATCAACTCACCCATGAGGTCATCATATTCGATCAATCCTTGCATAGTTTGAGGGGTCCCCCTCATATGCATAGCGATGTATGGTACTTTCAGCTCTGCTACCACCCCAAGCATCAACTCATCTAAATGACCTGAAGAAATGTCATTTACAATGGATGCCCCTGCGTATACGCTTTCCTTCGCAACGTTCGACCGAAAAGTGTCGACAGAAATTACTGATTTTGGAAATTCTTCTTTTACAAATTCTATTGACTTCACGACCCTCCTAAGTTCCTCTTCTTCTGAAATATCTTCCGCACCTGGTCTTGAAGAGTAGCCTCCGATATCTAAAAAATCGGCTCCCTCCTTCAGCATTTTGTGAGCCGTACGCAGTAGCTTGTGATCTTCTGTTTTTCTGCTTCCTTCAAAAAAAGAATCAGGGGTCACGTTGATAATTCCCATCACTTTAGGCGATGAAAGGTCCACGATGCCTCCTTCAATATTGATAGTGTGTTTTAAATTCAATGGATTAGCTTTACTTCGCAGGTAAAATTACATGAGACAGGAAACGGAGCAACAATATCAGGTCGTCATTTCTGAGTGCAAGGATATTTTTAGTAAAAAAACAAAGGATTACGGCACTGCTTGGAGAATGTTACGCCTTCCTTCCATTACGGATCAAATTTTTATAAAAGCTCAAAGAATAAGGTCAATTCAAGAAAAAGGAGAGCAGAAAGTTGGTGAGGACATCAGCAATGACTTCCGGGGGGTCATTAATTATTGCATCATCGCTTTGATTCAAATGCAATTAAATGGAACTGAAGCGGTGGAAATTCCATTTCCAGAATTGGAACCCAAATACGATCAGGTTGCTGACGAAACCTTGGAATTGTTAAAAGCTAAAAATCATGATTACGGCGAGGCATGGAGAGAGATGAGGGTAAGTTCTATTACAGACATCATTCTGATGAAACTCATGAGAGTGAAACGTATTGAAGATAATGCTGGTAAAACCATTAGTTCAGAAGACATCGGTGCTAATTATCAGGATATGATTAATTATTCCGTTTTCTGCCTCATAAAATTAGGAGATCAGTAAATCGTATGGAGAGCTATAGGGCATCTCTATTAATTGTCTTTTTCCGCGATTGCGGTGTCAGTCCCGTACTCGAATTCCCGTGTATGCTGTATACGCTCCGATTTTTCGTGCGAGACTTCCTTGCACGCACAAAAAATCTAGTGAATAAAAATGTCCCGTATTTTCCAATTTAATTTTGAATTTTAAGCTATGAATTTTATAAAAGAACTTGCCAGATACGCAGTCGGTGGACTCTTCATTTTCTCAGGTCTGATTAAGGTGAATGATCTGGTAGGCACTGCCATCAAGCTGGAAGAGTATTTTGAAGTATTTGCTTATGATATCGCCCCTTTCTTCGAGTGGTTTGTCCCTATAGCTCTCTTTTTAAGTGTACTCCTCAGCGTCCTCGAGGTAGTGTTAGGCGTGGCACTCATTATTGGCTATCGAATAAAAATAACAGCGTGGGTTCTGTTGGCTATGATTGTCTTCTTTACTTTCCTTACCTTCTATTCAGCTTATTTTAACAAAGTCACAGATTGTGGTTGTTTTGGGGATGCCATCAAATTGACTTCATGGCAATCTTTTTACAAGGATATTGTTCTCCTTGTATTAATTGTCATCATATTCATCAAGAAAGAAACGTTCAAACCATTTTTCTCTCCTCTATTCAGGGAAATCAAGGTAGCAGGAGTTGCTATAGCAATGATAGGCGTGTCCATATACACTATTAATCACCTTCCCTTCATTGATTTTAGAGCGTACAAAACGGGGAATCATATCCCCAGTCTGATGAAAGCTACAGAGCCTTTACGAACGGAGTATACCGTCGAAAAAGATGGGAAACAGTATCAGTTTGAAGATTATCCTACCGAACCTGGATATACATTCCTGTCGGCTAGACCTCTAAACCCTTGGGCTGAACCAAAGATCACGGACCTAAGCGTATGGAATGATGATGGGGATTTTACAGATGAACTATTAACGGGTAGCAAATTGGTCATCATCATTTATGACGCGGAAAAGGCATCTCTCAAAAAAATCGATCGACTGAGAAATCTCACGTATCAAAACCCAAATTATGAGTCGTGGATTCTGACTTCATCTGGATATGAGATTTTTGAACAATTCCGTCATAAGCATCAGCTGGCAGTACCTTATTTCTATGCAGACGCTACTGTCCTCAAAACCATCGTAAGATCCAACCCTGGCATCTGGCTAATAAAAGACGGTACCGTACTCGGAAAATGGCATTACAATGATACACCTCTTTCTGACGAGGTGGTGAAGCGTATCAGGAGGTGATGTCATCAAAAATATTTTTAGTTGGTCTGCCTGGATCTGGAAAGTCCACCTTCGGTAAAGAACTAGCAAAGAAATCCAACCTTCAATTCATTGATCTTGACGAAGAGATTGTAGCATCTTCTGGGTACGCCATACCTACACTTTTTGAAGAAGAAGGGGAAAAATACTTCAGAGAACTGGAAAGCAGGGAGTTGAAACAAGTAATCAAATCTATGCGCAATTTTGTATTGTCTACTGGAGGTGGCACG
Source organism: Ekhidna sp. (assembly GCA_965261215.1). GTDB lineage: Bacteria > Bacteroidota > Bacteroidia > Cytophagales > Cyclobacteriaceae > Ekhidna. The sequence goes on along the minus strand of CBDHDT010000193.1, from coordinate 2,136,195 downwards.
CCTTGCTTTTTTGATAACATGAAATTGATGAATGAAACTGGGATCACGATTTATGTCAATACATCGCTGGATGAGATTCAAGAACGATTAAGTAACGATTCATCAAGACCTCTTTTACAACGGCATACCATCGAAGAGCTGTTTGAGTCAAGAAAAAACTGGTATGAACAAGCTCAAGTCAAAGGAAATAATTTGGATAAAATTGTAGAATTACTGGCTTAAGATTGAAATTTTGTTGAACCACTGCCACAAAACCCTGAGCCGTAAGACTCAGATTTTTTCTTGACGCAAGACAAGCAGAGGGTTGACCTAGGAGGGTGAAAGAAATAGCAGAATAAGTGCTTGGTGTCAACAAATGAGCGTAAAGTAATTCCCTAATACAGTATCGTTTATTCTGACTGCTAGAGAGGTATTTAAACTAGTTATCTGGGATAAGTTCCTTTCTTTTTTAGCATTCAACCCCTGAATAAAGGATTCTCAAGCTGATTTAAAAATCAAACATTTCGTACATTTGGGTGTTATGCCCAATTAAATAGAACTTAAAATGAAGGAATATTACATTGCTCAAAATAATGAACAGAGAGGACCTTTTTCACTCGAAGAACTTAAAGTCTCGCCAACAACTTCGATATGGAGAGAAGGTCTAAGTGATTGGGTTGAAGCAAAAAATGTAAAAGAGCTAGAAATATTATTTAAGTCGACACCACCAGCTTTACCAAAGAAAAATGACGAAAAAAATCTACCTCAAGACAAAACATTGAATGTTGATTTAAGAGTAAAAAGAAGAGCATCGAAACCCAAAAGTGTTGTAGATGAAATAACTAGACAAAAAAGAAAAACTATAATTGCTAAAGAGATAAAATTAGCTGGTAAAATATTTTTATACAGCATTATTATGGGCTTAATATCATACCCGTTTTTTGCTCATAAAGGGTTTAAAGCCTTGTATTTAAAGAACAAGCCTAGTTATGAAGTCAAAGATCAAATTGAAAGTTTAGTTCCTGAGAGTAGGCTGGGGGACAGACCTTCTATTTTTTTCACTTGGGAAAAGGACTATGGCTCATCTACATATTCAGATTACTATGGCTCATATTCAGATTCAAGCGAGGATTCAGAAATTAACCCTTTTACAGGATTGCCTTATGGGGATGACAGATTAAGTAAACCTGTAGTTCCTATCTCTGAACCAGAGGAAGATATTAATCCTTTTACTGGAAAACCTTATGAAAAAGGGACCCAAAAGTACCAAAAGTATAAGAATTTTGATGCAGGTTATAGTGGAGTATTTACACGTAAACGAATATGGCGGTATACTGATATTTTAGACTATTACATTTACAAAATGAAAAGTACTAACATATATTATTCTGTTATAGTGATAGTCACTTCATTTTGTGCTATTCTTTTAGGTCGTTTTATGTATTTAGTCAGTAAAAAAGGAGTCCACTGGGTTTCTGAAAACTCAAAAAAATAAATTTAAGTATGGATAAATTATGTGTTAGCGGAATTTAATGAAAATGGAGATTTTGCTACGAAACTAACTTGCTCCTTGATAAGGGAAGGATTCGTAATTAGTTCTTAACTTGGTATCAGCGTTTCGCATAACCTACAATATCATGTTAAGAAATAGTCTTGCAATCCTTTTAGCTTCAGGAGCTTTTAGTTTAGCTCAAGCACAATTTTCCAGCCGATCAAGGACGAGTTGGATGTATCGCACTGGTTCCGTTGCTATCGGTACATCTAGTCAGTACACCAGCAACGGAACACCAAAGCTACACATAGATAAAGGCTTTTTAAGGATTGGGAACTCCACAAGCAGTACAGATCGTGACACGAATATGCTTCGTATTGGAGACGGTGATTATTTGAGAATTGGAGAGTGGCATAGGAACGATATGATGTCTTTTAAAGCGGTTCAGGGTTTTTAACTTCACCCGTAGTCAAAGTGCACCATATTATGACAACATTTTCTTCTACGTTTATGGTCAAGCCAACGACGTAGGTTTGGCAGTACACTCAGTCCACACCAGTGATTGGAAATATGGTTTTATTGAAGTAGGCATTTAATAAATACGAATGCACTTGTACGGGCATGGTTGATGGACCACCATTTTAGTTAGCAGGTTATCGAATATTTCCCCTTTCATCTGGCTTCGGTTGAACCGATAGCAATATTGGTCGATATATGCTTGCAGGTTATCGACTGAATGGTGGATACCTCTAAGCCATGCCTTGAACATCATAATTGTTCTGTGCAATTCCGGGAAATTCTTACCTTTCTTCCCACTCTCGATTTGAATTAAGTAAGGATATTTTTCTTTCAAGGGGATGTAGCCCCTCCAGTTATCGGTTTTGATGGTAGCCTCAGGTGATATATGATCTTGGAAGAAGGGCTTCAATTGCTTGGATCCAGCATTGTCAATCTCTCTGGCATACATCCTGCTCACTCCTTTCCCTTTCTTCTCAATAGCCAGTACAATCTGCTTTTTTCGGTTATTTTGGCGTCCTACAACGCCTTCTTCCTGTTGCCCTACAACGGTCTCATCGACTGCTACTTTACCCATTAGCGGGTATTTCCCACTGCTAACCATTGCCTTCATTACCTTTTGCTGAAACAGCCAACAGATTTTTTGCCGTAGTCCCAGTTTTCTGCTTAGCTCTGTTGATGCAATCCCTTGTTTATTTGTACTCATGTAGTATAGGATATAAAAATCTTTTACAATTGGGAATTTTACTTTGTGGAAAAGCGTGCCACTTGTGGGGGGTAGCTTGGTATCTACATTTTGTGCATTGCCGGGTATGGAATAATTTCCCGCTACAATACGTGTTGTTTTGGCACCTTTCACATTTAAATCTATTGGGCCATTTCATTTCGGCCAGGAAGTTTTGACAACTGTCGTTATCAGGAAATTTCTTCTGAAACTCAAAAAGAGTTAGGCTTTCATACTTTTTCTCCATAATCTGATTTTTATTCTAACTTTAATAATCCTACTAAGTTACTGTAAATCAATTGTTTAATAAAGAAAATGAAACTGTTTTAATAGACTAATCTTTTATTTATTAAATGCCTATTTCAATAATTTTTTATCACCTACCTTAACTGAACAACTCAATTCCAAGCAAGAGCTTTATTTGTTGAGCCACCAGATAGCATGGTCATATTTTGAAGAAGAATTTGGTTCGCTTTATTCAACTGTAGGTCGTCCAGCTCATTCTATTCGTTTGATGGTCTCCTGGTTGACATTAAAATCTATTTACAATTTATCAGATGAGGTATTGGTGGAGCAACGCTGGGAAATGAATCCATATTTTCAATAGTTTGGAGGCTTTGATTCTTTGCAATGGGGGCAACCTTGTGCGGCAACAGATTTGGTACATTTCAGCAAGAGGATTGGAGAAGAAGGGGTAGAGAAACTATTGAAACATTCAATTGATCTGCACGGAAAGGAGGCTAAGGACAAGCATGTAAGTGTAGATACTACTGTCCAGGAAAAGAGCATCACCTGTCCCACAGATGCAAAACTTCATAAAAAGATTGTTGACAGCTGTATTTCTATAGCCAAGAAAGAAGGGATTAAACTACGACGCAGCTACGTTAGGACAACCAAAAACCTTGTCAGAGACACCTACCATGGGACTCACCCTAAAAGAAGGAAGAAAGCAAATGCAGCGAAGCGAAAACTCAAAACCATTGCTGGTCGGTTAGTCAGAGAATTAGACAGGAAATTACCACATCAGCAAAAAGAAGTAACACTGGCACTGTTCAAACGAGTACTTACACAAGAGAAGTGCAGTAAGAATAAAATTTACAGTTTACATGAACCTGATGTGTATTGCATCGCAAAAGAGAAGGCCCATAAAAAATATGAATATGGCTGTAAGGCATCAGAAGTATTGACACAAAACACGGGTATCATCGTAGGAGCGATGACTTTTGAAGAGCATATTTATGATGGACATACGCTAGATGCTGTATTGAAGCAAACACAACTACTGACTGGTAACTACCCGAAAACCGCCACAGTAGATAGGGGGTACAAAGGGACTAACACAGTTGAGAACACCTCAATCATCCGACGATCCAACTCATTAAAAAGAGACAATACCTATCAAAAACAGAGAACACGAACGCACTGTAGACGTAGAGTAGCCATAGAGCCAATCATCGGACACTTGAAGCAAGATCATCGAGCAGCTATCAATTACCTAAAAGGGAAAACAGGAGATAAAATAAACTTCATCATGGCAGCCTGTGGGTTTAACTACAAGAAGTTGATGAAAAAACTAAGAGTAAATGCTCTTTGGCTCTATACAAAATGGGTAGTAAAGCTGAGGCGTCTAGTTGAAGTAACCACTTGCCATCAAAGTAGAATACAAACTCCATTGAAAATGAGTTTGTAAGGAACGACTAACTAGCATTTTTTTGAGTGCAAGGAAGTTCCTGCACGGAAAACCGAAGTGTATATAGCATACATGAGGATTTGAGTACGGGACTGACACCACAATCTCGGAAAAAGGTAGTTAATAGAGATGTACTTTATGCTTCCTCTGTTGCCCTTTTCTTCAACAATACATGCTTTTCCTCCCGTCTGCTCCGCAACGACCATCAAGTGGATGCCCAGCATATTAATTTGACGTATGGATATGGATTTAGAACTGCTTAAAATGAAAAAAGGGGCATACGCCCCTTTTTAGTAACTTTTCTGTCAATCGGGATGCTAGGTATAGGCAGGGCTGATCAAGTAAAAACTACATGCTGTTCTCGACAGTTTTTTTTAACCCCCATTATACCTACATATCAACTACTAGTTTCCACTCCTCACTACTTTTCCACCAGGAAGGGGATCAGGATTTATATCAAAATTATACGGCGACCTCACGAGGGTACTGTCTCTACCTGTATCATCTTTACCTGGCAACTTCTTAACTAATGGCTTTAACAGGAATGGAGCCGCTGAGTTATCAGGCTTAGGCTCAATGGAAATAACGATTAATTTCCCTCTCACATCTAAGGGGAATGTTACTCCAGCCGGAGCGTTAAGCAAAAAATCTTCTCCAGGCACTGGAGGTCCAGCATTATTCGCTGTTCCGCCAAATGGATTACCGCTATCTGGCTTATTAAATTCTGTAAAAGTTCCCGTGGAAAGGGGTATAGGACCAGTTGATGCAGGTACAACCACCCAGCCTTCATAGACCCAGCCTGGTGCCAACATTGGTAAAGTGAGTCCAGACGTTGGAGGCATACCTGGGGTTCCAAACCAAATACCATTTTCATCATTGTCATTATTGATCGATCCTGGAGCTTCATCAGTGGGTGATCTCAAAAAGAATTTACCTCCCAAACTGGCTAACTCGGCGACTAGCTTAGACGGGTCTTTTAGTAGTGCCGTATCTGCTAGTAGTGTCGCAGGAGCAAGCGTAGCTACATTTGCCGTAAAATTACCAATCAACAACTTACTGGTCGAAGGAGCTGGGTCGATATCGTCTGACGGCTCAATGGACAAGACAAATGTTGTAGCCTCTTTGAGGACATCACTATCTATTTCAAATTCAGGGTTAGGTAATTTTCCCTCCTTCACCTTAAATGTACCCGTAGATACAGGCTTTTCATCTACTAGTATCCAGCCTTCATAAACAAATTTATTTCCCAAGTCTTCAAGTCCTGTAATACCTAGGGTAAGCGTACCAACAGGTTTTTCCGTACCTGTGCCGTCCTCTTCACAGCTTATAAGAAATGCAGACAACACAAACAATGCTAAAAACGTTTTTTTCATGATTTTTTCATTAAGTGAAAATTAATTTGACGCAAAGGTAACGAAAGTAATGAGACATTCACAGCAATTTTCCTGCTATATGTAGTCCCCATTTCAATGTGTACACATCGAAGAAGATAATACAGTAATAAGATCGTTGCAAAAGGTAGCACAGAGTTTGTTGGTTTTTGAATCAGGCATAGGATAATTCCTAATACCAAATTGACCACGAAATATCACATATAAATTGTTTCTTTTCCACTGGAACTTCGTTAATAAATATAACTGTAGTCATGGCTATGCTTATGTTTTTTTGCCTAATCCGAACAAAAAATAATCCCATGCATTTATAACTTATTTCGTAATCGAATTTGTATTCTATTGGTGAAGGGCATCTTTAGTAATGATTCCGACGAGTCTCCGAATCTTATTTAGCAAGAGAAGCCTCCGCTTTCATTCTGTCAGACACGTCTTTTCCTAAATAACGATCAATAAGATTGTGACCTATATAAATTGCAGGTGTTAGCATGATCGCAATCACAAATTTGTATGTATAATTGATGACCCCTACAGATACCACTTGGGAAAAAGTCCATCGATTTTCAACTGGAGATAGGATATAAAAGGCAATAGTTAACACAACAAAGCTGTCAATTAACTGTGAAACGAGTGTGGAACCTGTGGCTCTAAGCCATATTTTTTTCTCTCCCGTAATGTTTCGCAGTTTATGAAACACATAGACATCAAGTAGCTGACCTGTCAAAAAGGCAATTAAAGAACCTACGATAATACCTAACCCCTGTGTGTAAATTTTGTTGAAAGCAAAATTCATGTTAAAGTAATTTCCATCAACATCCCTATTATTTATATCCAGCCAAAAACTAGCAGGGTCAAGTTTAGTGACAATAAAGATCATGAAAAAAGCATACGTTATACAGCCGACGGCGAGAAAGCTGATTTTCTGAACTCCCTTTTTTCCAAAATATTCGTTAATAATATCTGTTGTAATAAACACTACTGGCCAAATGACAACTCCTGCAGTTAAATTAAAATCGAGCGGATAACCAAGTATATTAATGTTTGCAGGGTTTAGGCCCAAAGTAGATTCCGCTGAAAATATCTTTACACCGATCATTTCTGCCAGAATAGCATTGGTGAGGAATATACCAGCCAAAACAAGGAAAACAACCTGTTTTTTGTTATCATTCATATTTTGCTTCAAATCTAGGTCCCTCAACAATTAACTCAGCACCTGAAAAAAACAGATCGTTCCTCTTCTAAAATGAGATCGAATTTTTGATACCCTGCGGAAAAGAGGCTCAAAATCAATGTTCCAACTTGGGCGATTTTTTCAATCGGCAAGTATTGATTTTCAACGTTTAGTAACGGAGAAGTATGATGTCTTCTATGAGCAAATGCTCCATTTCGTGGTCAATTTGGTATAAAATTTTCAGTTCAAAGCTCAACCCCTATTCTCCAGAACCCGACCCCTTTTCTATTTCAGTCATAAATACAAAATCCACTGCTTCCTCTTTTGTTGGAAAGACTGTCATTACTTTATCAAGTTGACTTATTGAAATCAGTTTCATCACATGATCTGTCACATTGTATAAAACGAACACGCCTTTTTCTGTAAAAGATCTATTTCCCACTAAAAATGCACTTAATCCACTTGAATCAATATATTTCACATCGCTCATATCAATGATTACATTTTTAACTCCGTCCTGATGCATGGTCACGAATTCAGATTTTAATTCTGGGGAAATGCTGGAGTCTACTTTCTCATTCCCTATTTTCACCATGGAGTAATTCTCGTATTTTTCTGCGTTAAAGCTCATAATCAATCTACTATTTTAGCAATACTATTTTTTATCTGGGGCAATTTATCGCTGTAATCATCCTTAACCAATTTTTCGCCAGATATGGTTTCATATAGCTCTATATACCTATCTGAAATCATTTGAATTCTTTCGTCAGGAATTTCTGGGAGATGCTGCCCTTCTTTCCCCTGAAACCCTTTGGCAATCAGCCATTGTCTCACAAATTCTTTAGAAAGTTGTCTTTGAGGTTTCTTTCTGTCTTGCAGTTCACGGTAGGTATCAGCATAAAAATACCTAGAAGAGTCGGGAGTATGCACCTCGTCTATCAAATAGATTTCATCATTATGTTTTCCAAATTCATATTTGGTATCTACAAGTAGTAACCCTTGTTTCAAAGCGACTTCTGTTCCCCTCCTAAATAATTTAAATGTATAGTCTTCGAGTTTTTGATAATCTTTAGCAGAAACAATTCCTTGTTCCAATATGCCTTTTTTAGATATATCTGCATCATGTCCTTTCTCCGCTTTCGTTGTAGGAGTAATTTGCGGAGATGGAAATTTATCATTCTCTCTCAAGTTGTTCGGCATTTCAACTCCACAAATCCTTCGTTTACCCTCTCTATACTCCCGCCAAGCATGACCCGCCAGATATCCCCGAATCACCATTTCTACCTTAAAGGGCTTGCATCGTTTACCGTACGTAACATTAGGATGAGGAGTAGATTCAACCCAATTAGGAACAATATCTCTGGTCATTAGCAAAAACTTGGATGCCAATTGATTCAACACCTGCCCTTTATATGGGATGGGTCGGGGTAATACAACGTCAAAAGCTGAAATACGATCTGAAGCAACAATAACCAGTTTGTCATCAAATTCGTAAACCTCACGAACTTTGCCTGTATACTTACCTGTTTGGTTTTTGAAATGAAAATCTGTAGAAGTTATCCCCAAAGACATAGCGTGCAAATATAGCTGTGACGTATTTTATCCCGATCAGACAATCAGATTTATCAAGCGTGTGTTTAAGTCCAAGACCGTTGCAAAAGGTAGCGATGAGTTTGTTGGTTTTTGAATTGTGAGATTTGTGGTCTCTCACGTTGATTTTTTGCTCTTCAATAGGTCTGAACAGCCCTATTTCTTGCTGTTCTTCCTCACTTTTTGTTGTCTTTTACTGCATTGGGCATGATTATCCCAAGACTTTGATATAAACGGTAACCCATCGTCTCCATCAGATTCTGGGTATGCATTTTTTCTATCCCGCTATAGCGTGCAATCGCTCCACCAAACCTCCTGCGAATACTCCCAAATGTACGCTCTACTTTATACCTAACCTAGTTCGACCTATTATTTTGTTGAATTTCTTCTCCCATATGGTGGAGGGGGAGATGCCTCCTAGCTTTTTTTAACATATGATTCTTCAGATTTCTCTTTGCCAAAAGGTCGGCATTTTTCCTTGACTGATAGCCTTTAGCTGCTTTCACTGGGATGTTTTCAGGCAGGTCAGCACTTTGGTAGCACCTCTTCTAATACCAATTAGATAATAATACTAGTCTAATTATTATTTATATATTTGCTTCATAGGTATGAAGTCAACCATAGAAATATCAGAGCGTTTTGAAACGCTTAAGGATTTGTAAGCTAAACAACGCAATATCAAGTCAGAGAAGCGTATTTTATGTTTAATTTTATTGAAGACCAATAAATTCAAGACACAACAATTGATAGCAGATTATTTGGGTTATCTGTAGACAGACGTTAGTTCTTTGGATAGCTAGGTATCGTAAATTAGGAATAGCAGGCATCTTGCTAAGTTCCACAAGAGCTAAAAAGTCTAAAATTATTACCCCTGAGATTCACCAGGGATTATCAAAGAAGTTAAAAGATGCCAAGCACTCTTTACGTGGCTATTGGGATGCACAACAATGGGTTTTATACCAAATTGATCACAAAATATCAGATATAAATCGTTTCTTTTTTGCTCGAGTTTCGTTAAAAACATAAGCATAGCTATGGCTATGCTTATGTTTTTTGCCTAATTCAAACAAAAAATAATTCAATTTATTTATGTCATATTTTATAATCAAATTAGTATTACAGGAGCTACGTCAGCCTATGACCCTGATATATAGATAAGACGACCTTGCATTGGAAACAGTCTCAAGAGAGTCTGCGATAGCTATTATTGGCAATAAAAAATTAGGGTAGCGTAGGAAGTTCTAATAGTCGTATTTCCCCTTCCATCTTGCGCTAAGGAATTTTCGAAGCTCCTCCTCTCTGGGATTTTTCCCCGGCTCGTAGAATTTGGTGTTTTTAATTTCTTCTGGCAGAAATTCCATAGGTACAAAGTTTCGCTCATGGTCATGAGCATAGTTGTATCCTTTGCCAAAACCCTGCTCCTTCATGAGGTGGGTCGGAGCATTTCTAATTTGCATTGGAATGGACAGGTCTCCTGTTGTACGGACTAAAGACTGGGCATGGTTGATAGCGGTATAAGACGCATTACTTTTTGGTGAGGATGCTAAATAGGTAACACACTGGGATAAAATGATCCTAGCTTCTGGGTACCCAATTAAGTCAACTGCCTGAAAGGCATTGGTCGCTAAAACCAGTGCAGTAGGATTTGCATTTCCTATATCTTCGGAAGCGAGGATAACCAATCTTCTCGCGATGAACTTTACATCCTCTCCCCCTTCGATCATTCGAGCGAGATAATAGACTGCCGCATTGGGATCACTTCCTCTGATTGATTTGATAAAGGCAGAAATGATGTCGTAGTGCATCTCTCCCTTTTTGTCGTACAGGACGGTTTTCCTTTGAGCAGACAGGAGTACTTTTTCATTGGTAATTGTTTTTTCCTTCTCTTCATCACGTTGAATCACAAGTTCCAGTAAGTTCAGAAGTTTTCTGGCATCTCCTCCTGAAAGGTTGAAAAGTGCTTCTGTTTCTTTTAAACAGATTTTTTCTTTTTTTAACGCATGATCTTGCTCCAATGCCTTTGACACGATGGTCATCAAATCTTCCTTCGTCAAGGCATTAAGTGCATAGACTTGTGTACGGGACAGGAGGGCAGCGTTCACCTCAAAACTTGGGTTTTCAGTTGTCGCTCCGATCAGTGTTATCGTTCCTTTTTCAACAGCTCCTAACAGCGCATCTTGTTGTCCCTTATTAAAACGATGAATCTCATCTATAAACAGGATAGCCTTTCTGCCATTACCCGCTTTCTGAATGACTTCTCGAACTTCTTTTACACCAGCACTTATCGCACTCAACGTATGAAATGGCATTTTCACCTGATTGGCAATGACATTGGCGATAGTAGTTTTTCCTGTACCTGGTGGACCCCAGAGTATCATAGACGGCACTTGCCCAGACGCTATGGATTTCTTTAAAACTCCGCTCGCTCCTGCTAGGTGCTCCTGACCAACCAGATCCGTTAAGTTAGATGGGCGCATCCGTTCAGCTAAAGGTGAGGTACTCTGGAACATGGCATCAAAATTACGACTTTCGTAAGACGATCACATGATCATCCAAAATGGACAATACGTCTGGGAAGACCTGCCACCCGAGCGTTACCTTTCAAAAATAACAGACCGTATTATACCAATTTGATTATAAAATGATACATAAATAAATTGAATTATTTTTTTGTTTGGATTAGGGAAAAAATAGAAGCACAGCCATAGCTACGGTGCTATGTCTTAACAACATACAAGCAGAAAATAAACAATTGAGCAAAGAGATGCTACGGAGGCAATAGCGCCTCTCTATGTAATTGTCTTTTCCGCAATTTTCGGTGTCATTCCCGTACTCACGAAAAAATTCTAGTTAAACAGAGGTGTCCAGTAGAAATCATAGTTATGCCTCTACATTTGCCTCCGTGAACTGCTTAAACGTTAAAATCTATGGCTCCCTGACGCTGGTGAGTCTTCTCTACGGAATTCATTACAGCGTCCTGAAGATTGTAGTTCCGAACCACATAGGAGCCTTTGGGTTTATCTTGTACCGAGTTGCAATTTCTACTGCTATTTTCTGGATATTGAATCTGTTCGTAAAAGAAAAAGTACACTGGAGAAAAGACGGCTGGCGACTGCTACTATGTGCGCTCACGGGGGTTGCGGTCAATCAGCTTATGTTTTACAAGGGCATTAGTCTTACTTCAGCTGTAAATGGCTCTATTATTATGACACTCACTCCGATTCTTGTTCTGATTTGGTCTTCATTCCTAATTGGAGCAAGATTCACCCGCCAGAGAATAACAGGAATTCTAATCGGACTGATTGGGGCTGTCATTATTATGTATCGGCCTGGCACAATGTCTTCTTCTGGAGACTGGAGGGGAGATTTATTCATCCTTCTCAATGGAGCAAGTTACGCTTGCTACTTGGTTATTGTAAAGCCATTAATGAGTAAGTACAAGCCAATGACCGTGGTTACTTGGATATTTACACTAGGCACCATACTTGTACTGCCCGTAGGCTATGAAGAAGCCAGCATGGTAGCTTTTGGAGATCTCCCACCAAAGGTGTGGGGCAGTATGATTTTTGCCATTATCGGGGTTACAGTAATTGTTTATTTTCTGAATGCCTGGACACTTATAAAAGTAGATGCTTCTGTTGTAGGAGCATTCATTTACCTGCAACCAATTTTTGCTACTATGACCGCTATTTTGTTTTTTAATGAACTTTTCCTAGTTAAACATCTTATCGCATCGATCTTTGTGTTCTTGGGAGTATGGCTGGTCACTAAGAAATAATGCCGATGTGGTTATAACGTGTTGTATACATACATTGAATTATTTTTTTGTTTTGAATTAGGCAAAAAATATAACCATAGCCAGAGCTATTATGGTCATATCTTTTCACGACATACAAGCAAAAAAACACAAGTTATATGTGATATTTTGTAGTCAATTTGGTGTTAAAATCCAGTCTGAGTGCTTCCATCTTTCCCATGAGACACCTGCTAAATCTACGGTTGAATCTGTTAATTTCTTTTCTGGATGCCCATTTAATGAAACCCTAGCATCTGCATAAACGGCGACTTGTTTTCCTTTTTCAGAAAATTCTTTTTTGATCCGTTGTGCAAACTGCCAGATCATATCAGGGTGTCCAGACATAGCGTCACGCTGGTCAGGGGTGACATAATCACTTAATGTGACGCTGGATCTTTCGCCTGTTTCCTTATCCACCACGTCTATTTTCAAACTGGATGATTTTGCCCGAAGCATCATGCGCCAGGACAAACGATGACCTTCCTCCGTAAAGTGGGCATCTCCTTTGAATAAAAGAGGTCTTAGCGGGAGAAGGAGCTGGATGATGAAATACCCCGTAAACAGCCATGTCCACGCGATAGACAATGTACCCTTAGCAGGTATTATGCTCTCTTTCTTTTTAAAAAACAAGTGCCTGATCGTGCCGGGAGGGAAAAAGAAAACTGTCAATGCAATCATCAGGTATGGAAAAATCCCGATTTGAAAAATCACTGAATTGCAAAGGTTAAAAAAGAGTGAAAGGATGAATGCCATCTTTCTAGTACGGCTATATAAAAGCAGGAATACAATCGTTCCGTCATAAAGAATACCGCCCCATGCGATGGTGTATTGAACCCATTTTTCAGTCAGCAGTGGTCCTATCAACCAATAGTGTGATTTCATCTGAAACCAAAGTGCAATCGGGCGTGCCATGAGCCAGTCCATGTGCATCTTGTTGAGGCTGGCGAACACGTAAACAATCATTACCTGGATAATAAAGAACCAGTGGCATGCTTGAGGGGAGGTGGTGGACGGTACTGTTTTTCCCAGTTTTGCATCAAGGGAATAATTTTTGTGGGCAGGCATAAAAATCATTACGCCACTCATCAGCATTAACAGGTAATAATGGTTATTGTAATGCGATTTCTGCATCAAATACACCGCTGACCACATAATGAAGAAAATGAAAGAGGAGAGGCGATAATAAAACCCGGACATTATCATGAGAGCTGCCACTCCCATAACTATGAAATAATAAATCATGCCATCGCCAGGTAATGCCTGCATCCACTCAAATCCTATAAATGTAAACGTGAACGTTGGCTCCATGAAGGTCGCATTCACCCACCCAGTGAAAATTGCTCCGAAGGACTCTGCTGCGGCAAGAAACCCAAAGCACATCCTAAAAAAAACAAGCGGACTGTTGTCTACCTCTTTGCCTAGCAAACTTCTAATTTCTCTCATCATTGGACCTTATTGACCACTAATACCAAATTGGTATAATACTATTTTGACCACAACATATCACCTATAAATCGTTTCTTTTTTGCTCGCATTTCGTTAAAAAATAGTACTGTAGCTATGGCTGTGCTTATATTTTTTGCCTAATCCAAACAAAAAGCAACTCAATAATCATGGAGTAAATTTAAACAGGAAATGATGCATCACTTCCTACCCTCGGAGAGAACACATCAACTCGAAATAAGACTGATGCAAAGGGTAGCACACAGTGCTAGCCTAAAAAATCCTACACATAATACCAATTTGTATTACGCCAGATTTTATAATCTAACGAATATAACCCCTCACCTAACGAGTACTCGTTTTTGTAACGTATGACCATTCAACGTAAACTCTACCACATGCAAGCCCTTGGGCAGGTCAACTGCCACGTTGGACGTACTGCATGGCATGTCGACCAGTGTCTTGCCTGTAAGGTCGATGACCGTTATTCTTCCCTCCCCTGGGGTATCAATGATAGTGGTTCCGCTGGATGGGTTGGGATAAACGACCAAATCATGCTGACCTGCGTTTAACACGTTGGTAATTCCCGTTTCTTTCATGGTCCCGTCGTAATCAGTTTGTACCAGCTTGTAGTAGTTGATGCCGAAGGAGGGCACGCGATGCAGAAAGGAATAATGCTGGGGTACACTGGTGGTCCCTGCCCCCCGCACTTCACCCAAGTCTGCCCAGTCAATGCCATTGACACTATGCGCCACTGAAAAATAATCGTTGTTCAGTTCCGTTAACGTTTCCCAACTCACCACCACTTCAGACCCCTGCATGGAAGCAGTAAAAGATATTAACTCCAAAGGCAGGACACCAGTTACGCGACCTATGTAAAGCCTGTCTGATGCGAGCTGTGTGTAGATGCCCGTCTTTGCATCCCAAGGTCTTCTAGGGTCTAATATTAATGGACCGATTACTATAGGAAAACCAGAAGATCGGTGTCGCCTATACTGCTGGGACTGGTGAGTACGCGGAGTACTGACCACATCAAACATGGGGAAAAATCCCGCACCAGGCGCAGTCGAAGGTAAATCACGAATATGTATACTGCCAGGGGGGACACTCGGATCTATCACCACGGTGCTATCACCACTCGTTTGCATACTGTAGGGAGTTCCTAGTGTCCCGCCACGAAAGTAGGTGACGTTGGTCCGTGCAAGAGGAGTCTCATCTATGTCGGTGGGGTTGCTAGCTTGAGTTATTGTGGCGCCAGTCTGCAAAAACAGTCCTGGCATTGGTACCCCTGGGGTGCTAGCATGGATAGCAACCCCCTGCGCATCAACTACTTCCACAATAAGAACAGGACCTCCTCCACCATGTTGCAATTCTCCGCCGTCCTCTATGATTAGCCTTCCCTGAAGGAATAGCGTATCTACACTTCGGTGAAGTCGTAATGTACCACCGTTCTGTACGGTAATACTGCCTACCTCAATAGTCCCCACACTTTGGTTACCGAGTGTGCCACTTACTATAGCAGGAGCGCTACTCCCAGAAGGAGTAGCAGCAATGATAACTGTACTTGTAGCACTAGGTATGCTTCCCCCACAATTCGTCCAAGTAGTTGGAAGTTCCCAATTTCCACTTGATGTCGTACACTGCCCGACTACATGGAAACGTCCTATGATCATAGCTACAAGCAGGAGGGTTATTTGTTTATAAAAAATCATACGCTGTGTTTTAACTATTGCTTGTTTTTTTGAACGAAAGTGCAAGAACGCAAACGCTCACCCGTCCGAAATCCCTGTAAAGGACAAGAGAGAGAATGTTTCAACGTACTGCAATGTCGGAGTAACAAGCAGATATAAAGTCCTTGATATATGTGACATGTTAGATACGTGACATGTTAGATATGTGACATGTTAGATATGTGACATGTTATATCCATTTGATGATCAAATATGACATAAGTAAATTGATGAATTAGGCAAAAAAATAGAAGCATAGCCATAGCTACGGTTCTATTTTTTAACGAAAGGCGAGCAAAAAAGAAATGATTTATAGGTGATATGTTGTAGCCAATTTGGTATTATCACCTAACAAAAATCCTTGACGTTAATTGTTGTTCT
The DNA here is from genome assembly GCA_965261215.1 of Ekhidna sp. Classification (GTDB taxonomy): domain Bacteria; phylum Bacteroidota; class Bacteroidia; order Cytophagales; family Cyclobacteriaceae; genus Ekhidna. Next base: position 2,120,292 of record CBDHDT010000193.1, on the reverse strand, counting down.
TTTTCATCGCACAACCTAGGCTTACACTTACGATTGTAAAACGCACGGGATAAATTTGTATTACGCCTTTGTATTACGCCAGATTTTATAATCTACGGGTATAACCCCTCACCTAACGAGTACTCGTTTTTGTAACGTATGACCATTCAACGTAAACTCTACCAGATGCAAGCCCTTGGGCAGGTCAACTGCCACGTTGGACGTACTGCATGGCATGTCGACCAGTGTCTTGCCTGTAAGGTCGATGACCGTTATCCTTCCCTCCCCTGGGGTATCAATGATAGTGGTTCCGCTGGATGGGTTGGGATAAACGACTAAATCATGCTGACCTGCGTTTAGTACGTTGGTAATTCCCGTTTCTTTCATGGTCCCGTCGTAATCAGTTTGTACCAGCTTGTAGTAGTTGATGCCGAAGGAGGGCACGCGATGCAGAAAGGAATAATGCTGGGGTACACTGGTGGTCCCTGCCCCTCGCACTTCACCCAAGTCTGCCCAGTCAATGCCATTGACACTATGCGCCACTGAAAAATAATCGTTGTTCAGTTCCGTTAACGTTTCCCAACTCACCACCACTTCAGACCCCTGCATGAAAGCAGTAAAAGATATTAACTCCAAAGGCAGGACACCAGTTACGCGACCTATGTAAAGCCTGTCTGATGCGAGCTGTGTGTAGATGCCCGTCCTTGCATCCCAAGGTCTTGTGTCGTCTAATGTTGGATAGGTTGCTATCCGATCAGTTATTGGAAAAGCATTTGGCTTGTACCTATACTCCTGAGAAGGGTGAGTAGGCGAAGTACTTGCCACATTAAACACGGGAAAAAGCCCCGCACCAGGCGCAGTCGAAGGCAAATCACGAATATATATCGTCATGGGGGTACCCGTCAACAAGGTGGTATCACCACTCGTTTGGACACTAACGCCCCGAGTCCGTATCGGGAGACGGGTGACGGGCAAGTAGGTGAGGGTACTCTTTGACGGATCAATAAGAGTCTCATCTATACCGGTGGGCTTTCCAATTTGAGTTATTATTGCGCCATCCCGCAACAACAGCCCTGGCGTTGGTACCCCTGGACTAGCATGGATAGCATTCCCCAGCGTATCAACTACTTCCACAACGAGAACATTTCCAAGGGCAGAAAACTCCAATATTCCGCCGTCCTCTATGATTAGGCTTCCCCGAAGGAATAGCGTATCTACGCCAAAGTTAATTAGCATTTTACCACTTCTACTACTACCGACACTCCTCTGTAGGGTAATACTGCCTACCTCAATAGTCCTCAAAGCTCCAAAAAGAAGACCCGCTCCTCTACCTGCCCTAGTATTACTAACGGTAACTGTACTTGTAGGTCCAGGTACTCCCCCACAACCAGCATTCCAAGTAGTTAGATCTTCCCAAGCTCCACCTGCTGTCGTACACTGCCCAACTGCATAGAAACGCCCTATGATCATAGCGACAAGCAGGAGGGTTATTTGTTTATAATAAATCATACGCTGTGTTTTAATGTTATGTGAGTCCTAACAGTTAATACCAAATTGATCCACAAAATATCACATATAAATGGTTTCTTTTTTGCTCGCATTTCGCTTAAAAAAATATAACCATAGCTATCACAGCTATGGCTATGCTTATGTTTTTTGCCTAACTCAAACAAAAAATAATTCAATTTATTTATGTAGTATTTTATAATCAAAGGTATAAGACCTTTATTTTTTTAACGAAAATGTAAGAACGTAAACGCCTAACCGTCCGCAATCTTCATGAAGGACAAAAGCGAGCACCCCTCAAATGTACTGCAATATCGGAATAAAAAGCAAACATAAAGTTCTTTTATTTTTTTGTATCTGTGTGTGCATGGGGGTTGGAGGTCAAACAAACATGCGTGTTTAATACAAAATTGATCACAAAATATCACATATAAATGGTTTCTTTTTTGTTCGTATTTCGTTAAAAAATATAAGCATAACTATGGCTATGCTTGTATTTATTGCCTAATCCGAACAAAAAAATCAATTTACTTATGTCATATTTTATAATCAATTTGGTATGAGTTGAATGCCTAGTTCTTTTAGTTGTTCATCACTAATGTGTGCAGGAGAATTGATCATAACATCACGGCCCGCATTGTTTTTTGGGAAAGCGATAAAATCGCGTATGCTTTGCTCACCAGCCATAATAGCACACATCCTGTCAAAGCCAAAGGCGATGCCTCCATGTGGAGGTGCGCCATATTCAAATGCCTGTATCAAAAATCCAAACTGTTCTTCTGCTTCTTTCTTTGACAGCCCCAATACGTTGAACATCTTCTCTTGGAGTTTCCTGTCAGAAATTCTGATAGACCCTCCACCTACCTCCACTCCATTGATAACCATATCATAGGCGTTAGCTTTTACGTCGCCAGGGTTCGACGCTAGTTTGTCTATGTCTTCACTTTTGGGCGCAGTGAATGGGTGATGCACTGCGCGGTTTCTGTTGGCTTCTTCATCCCACGCTAGCAACGGGAAATCCACTACCCAAGTGGCTGAGACTTTTTCCTTGTCTCTAAGCCCCAGTCGCTCTCCCATTTCTAGGCGCAATTCATTCAACGCCTTCCTGGTTTGGTCCTTGCCTCCTGCCAGAATCAATAGGAGGTCTTTTGGTTTCGCTCCAAACTTTTCTGCCCACCTTTTTAAGGTCTCTGGGTCAAAAAACTTATCAACAGAAGACTTGAAAGATCCGTTTTCATTGTATTTTACATATACCAGTCCTTTTGCTCCTACTTGCGGTGTCTTCACATAATCGGTAAGTTCGTCTAATTGCTTTCTGGTATATGCTGCACATCCTTCTGCCTTTATGCCGACGACCAATGCTGCATTGTCAAATACACTAAACCCCCTTCCTTGGGTTAGTTCATTCAGCTCACAAAATTCCATCCCGAACCTTAGGTCTGGTTTGTCCGACCCATACTTGAGCATGGCATCATCGTAGGTGATTCTTTGAAATTCCGACAATTCCACTCCTTTGATTTTCTGGTACAGGAATTTGGTCATTCCTTCAAAAGTTCGTAGCACATCTTCTTGTTCTACGAAAGCCATTTCACAATCAATTTGAGTGAACTCAGGCTGTCTGTCTGCCCTTAAATCTTCATCTCTAAAACATTTCACGATCTGGAAATAACGATCCATGCCTCCCACCATCAACAATTGCTTGAAGGTTTGGGGTGATTGGGGCAAGGCATAAAATTCTCCATTATTCATCCTAGACGGTACCACAAAATCTCGTGCCCCCTCCGGGGTGGATTTGATCAAGTAAGGTGTCTCCACTTCAATAAATTGTTTTTCATCAAGATATTGCCTCACTTCGCGCATTATTTGATGCCTCAATTCAAGTTTTCTTTTGACCGCTTCTCTTCTGAGATCGAGGTATCTGTACTGCATCCTGAGATTTTCCCCTCCGTCCGTCTCTTCTTCGATGGTGAAAGGCGGTGTTTTCGATTCATTTAAAATCTCAAGACCATGCACTCTTATCTCAATTTCGCCAGTAGCAATTTTGTCGTTTTTTGAATATCGCTCAACTACTTTGCCAGTAGCTTTCAACACAAACTCTCTACCGACCGCTTTAGCGGTTTTCATCAGAACATCTTCTGAAACGCCAGCTTCAAAAATTAACTGTGTAATCCCATACCTGTCCCTTAGGTCGATGTACACCATTCCGCCTTTGTTGCGTTGCGTCTGTACCCAGCCCGTTAACGTAACGATGCTTCCAACGTGATCCATTCTGAGTTCACCGCACGTATGCGTTCTAAGCATCTGTTATTTATTTGCTCGATTAAAAAGAAGTTGCAAAGGTATGACTATGATTGATTTCGATTGATTGACTTGCTTGAGTTAGTCGCATGAAAATACAAACCGGATAACCATAGCATCTCACGATCAACTATCCACTGAGACTTCTTGATTTTGAGGCTATGATACCAAATTGATCAAAAAATATCACATATAAAGTGTTTCTTTTTTGCTTGCATTTCGTGAAAAAACATAAGCATAGCTATGGTTATGCTTATGTTTTTTTCCTAGTTCAAACAAAAAATAATTCAATTTATTTATATCATATTTTATAATCAAATTGGTATTATAGGGCAACTGTCAATGCCCTTAAAGGTCAAGTATTACCTTTGCAATTTTTGGAGTGAGTCAAGACATTAACAATCAATGAGAAACTGAGGCAAAAGAAATCATGGAGCGTGTAAAAATTAAACGATGGAGCTAAGTGTCCATAGTGATGAGCATTTTATGAAGCAAGCACTGTCGGAGGCAAAAGTTGCTTTTGAAGAAGGAGAGATTCCCATCGGAGCGGTCATCGTTTGCGACAAGAAAATTATTGCAAGAGATCATAATCGTGTGGAAAGACTGAAGGATGCCACGGCACATGCCGAAATGCTTGCTTTAACAGCAGCTCAAAACCATCTTGGATCAAAGTATCTCAATGAATGCACGTTGTATGTAACACTTGAACCCTGTAGTATGTGTGCAGGTGCCTTATTCTGGACCCAGCTAGGTCAATTAGTTGTTGGAGCGAGGGATACGGACCGAGGGTTTACTAACTTCGATAAAAAAATTATTCATCAAAAGACCAAGGTAAAAACGGAGGTTATGCTTACGGAGTGTGAAATTTTAGTTAAAAATTTCTTTCAAAGGATTCGTGGCAACTAAAGCGTCTCTCTTTTTGTTACTTTCGCACGATCATTTTTACAACCTAACAAATTAGAAATACTTATGACTTTCGAATTACCAGATTTACCATACGCACACGATGCGCTCAACCCACACATTGATACTCAAACCATGGAAATTCATCATGGGAAACATCACGCAACATATGTCTCCAAGCTAAATGGAGCTATTGAAGGCACTGCCATGGAGGGAAAATCCTTAGAGGATTTAATGAAAAATCATGCTGACAATGGAGGGGTAAGGAACCATGGCGGTGGTCACTGGAATCATTCTTTGTTTTGGACAGTTATGAACCCCAATGGTGGAGGCGAGCCATCTGGTGCTTTGGCAGATGCAATCAATGCTACTTTTGGATCGTTCGATTCCTTTAAAGAGGCATTCAGCAATGTGGCTACAACTCGTTTTGGTAGCGGTTGGGCTTGGCTATGCAAGAAAGATGGCGGTCCTTTAGAGATTTGCTCTTCGGCAAATCAGGAGAACCCATTGATGCCAGGTGTTGGATGTGGGGGTACTCCTATTCTGGGTCTGGATGTATGGGAACATGCTTACTATTTAACGTATCAAAACAGACGCCCAGATTACGTTACCGCCTTTTTTAATGTAATTCACTGGGATGAGGTCAGTAAAAGATTTGGAGTTTAAATTCTTAATTTTTGTAATTTTTTAATTTCAATTTATACCATTTTGATTATAAAATGTCACGTAACCAAATTGAATTATTTTTTGTTGAGATTAGGAAAACATATAAGCACAGCTATAGCTACGGTGCTATTTTTTAACGACATACGCGCAAAAAGAAACGATTTATATATGACATTTTTTGATCAAAATGATAGTATAAGCTACATTCGTAGCAGAGATGGAACAGTTGTATTGCATCATTATACTTCTCGGGAGAAGAGGTAAGAAGGTGATGCGGTAGTTGAAAGTAACTGAAATGCCCGTCGGATTACCGTCGGGCATTTTTTATTTCTATTGTAACAGAGTATTGATGAGAAAACTGAGTTTGAAACAGCAAGATACGGCGAGTCAAAATATTGATTAACCCAATGAAAGACGTACTAAAAATAGCAGTCCAAAAAAGTGGAAGACTCCACGAGAAGAGCATGGATCTTCTTAAGGAATGCGGAATAAAAATCAACAATGGAGGTAAGCTAATGTCCTCATCCTCAAATTTTCCTCTTGAGGTTTTTTACTTACGAGATGATGACATTCCTCAATATGTCGCTGAAGGTGTTGCCGATATTGGGATTCTCGGAGAAAATGAAGTGCTGGAAAAAGGTCAAGAAACCGAAGTGATCAATAAGCTGGATTTTTCTACCTGTCGTCTTTCCCTAGCTATAAAAAGGGAAGAAAGCTATCCAGGAACGGAGTGGTTCGAGGGCAAAAAAATCGCTACGAGCTATCCTGTAATCTTAAAAAAATTTCTTGAAGAGAAAAACATAAATGCCTCCATTGAAGAAATCAGTGGGAGTGTCGAGATTGCTCCAGGAATAGGATTAGCAGATGGCATTTTTGATGTTGTCAGCACAGGGAGTACGCTACTTGCCAACGGACTTAAAGAAGTAGAAGTGATTTTAAAGAGTCAGGCAGTACTAATTGCCAATAATAACCTTTCGTCAGGAAAGCAAATCCTTTTAGATAAGCTCATTTTTCGAATAGAAGCTACCAAATCCGCCAAACAAAACAAGTATATTCTATTAAATGTTGCTGAAGAATGTATTGATGACATCATTGCCCTGCTCCCTGGCATGAGGAGTCCAACGGTTATTCCTCTGGTAGAGAAAGGCTGGAGTAGTATTCATAGCGTTATAAGCGAAGATGATTTTTGGGAAGTGATTGACCAACTGAAAGAAAAGGGTGCCGAGGGAATCTTGGTATGTCCAATTGAAAAAATGATTGTTTAATACCAATTTGATTATAAAAGGTGATACGTTGCGGTCAATTCGGTATAAAAGTTCACCTTGGTCAGTGTTCTCAAAGTCTGGACGAGCATCTCCTAGCTTTAGTGTTATCATAGTGCCTCAACGTAAGTGGTTTTATTACCAGCATTATCCGTCACTTCAAGTCTAAACTCACCCGTTAACGGGATGTTTGATTTTTTTGGGAGTGGCCAGATCAAATCGTCCTTGGCTTCATATCGCATCAAAATGAATTCCCCATTTAGTTCTGCTCTGAAAGATTGTATCCCCGACAGTTCATCTTCAATTTTTAATCTAGGCTGATCGTTTTGATCTTTTTGCGGTGAAATTTTTGGAGGAATGCTGTCTGTGAGGATGGTGTATGAAACTAACTCTCTTGTTTTGAACATGATTTGATCGGCAATCCAATTTCCACCCATGAAATTGAACTCCTTTCCAGCTACAGCGTAAACATGGGATTTTTTTGGGTCATAGGATTCTGTGGGATTAAGTTTGATTTCAATAGCGGATCGGATGGGATCGGCATGATTTTTAAAGCTAAACACTTCAACGTTTCGTATGGAATCTTGTTCCATTTTAAAGGAGAGATGAAGGGTGTCAAATAATGAACGACGGCTAAACAGGGTCTCAAACTCTTGCTGATGATATGATATTTGCTGATTTGATGGAACAGAAACTGCAAGACCTGTTTCAATAGCTTCCCCATCAATGAAAATGCTGGAAGGGATTCCATTAGAAATATTCCACGTGTAATAATTGGTTTTCCCATCTGAATAATATGGGTTGATTGATTTCCATTTATCCAGTCTAACTCCAACTCCATCTTCAGATTTGAAATGAATAATGTTTCCTACTATTTCATAGGAGGGGAATAGGGTTTCAGGTGGATATACAACCTTGTTATCATTGATTTTTATTTCTGATGTGGATACGTTTTTGTAGCTGTCTCCAGTAAAGATGGTAATATTCTTTTGGGTGCTGAAATAAACTCCTTTGTTTGTCGTTTTGTAAATGTTATGCTCATTTCCATCATCTCGGTAGAGCTTATTAAATTTTCTGCTTCCGTTTTTAAATGCTTCGTAGTTGTAATGCTCCAGAACGTTTCGTTGCCTTGAAAAGGTCAGCGTGTCTTTATTTTCATGGAAAACAGTATCTCCATCAATCAACATGATGGTGTTTATAATCCCATTCCTATTTGGAACGTCATCCATGGGATCGTAAGAATAGATTTCTATGCCTATTTTTCCTTCTAATTGAATAGGCATACTGGTTTGGAAAGAATTATTTACCTCGATTAAATTAAACTCGTAACGTCCAAATAATTCATTCACCCTTGCCGCTTCGTCCAATGTGATAAAAGCGATTTTTTGAACAACGGGAGGCATACGGTCTTCCACTTCTGTGAACCCAAATTGCAGTAAATCAAGCGGGCGTTGGTCCTTATCTCGTATTTCAAAATGGAGATGCGGACCACTCGAAAATCCAGTATTCCCGGAAAATCCAATTAATTCTCCTTTCTTAAAGTAGAAGGCATCCTTACTTGGGAAAAGTTCTATCTCGTATGACTCTTTTTCATATTGCCTATTTCTGACATAGTCCTCAATATCTTGAACATATTCATCAAGGTGCGCATACACTGAGAAAGTACCGTTCAAATGAGCCATATACAAAGAGTGACCATATCCTTCAATGGATATTTTTATTCTCGAAATATAGCCATCCGCCACTGCATAAACAGGCACCCCTATTTCTCCTCCCGTCTTTACATCAATACCGGTATGAAAGTGAGATGAACGGATTTCGCCCACAGTACCTGCCAGATAATTTCGCTCGCCTGGGTTGATTGGAAATAGATAATAATTTCCTGTGCCAGCATGTTGACCTTGAGCAAAAAAACCAACCAAAAGCATGTAAGTAAAAGAAAATGACCTCACTATCTCACTTCAAAATCGAACATTTTTTCATCTTCCAAATAGCCTGCCAATTTATCTCCTATTTCAACAGAACCTACACCTTTTGGAGTACCTGTGAAGATGATGTCTCCAGGTTTGAGGAAAATAAATTTAGAAACGTAGGCAATTATTTCATCAACATTCCAAAGCATGAAAGCCGTATTTCCCACTTGAACTTCTGAATTATTTTTCATTAGCCTAAAATTCAGGTTTTTTATATTGAATCCATCTCTGGAGATAAATTTTGAGATGGGAGCCGCACCATTAAAGGCCTTGGCGATTTCCCAAGGATCTCCCTTTTCCTTTACTTTTATTTGCCAGTCTCTGGCTGTAAAATCAATGCCAAGACCAATTTCATCATAATAATTTGGTGCAAATTCAGAAGATATTGATTTTCCTTCTTTCTTGATTTTGACTAGCACCTCCACTTCATGATGGATGTCTCGTGAAAAGTCTGGGTAGTGAAAAGGATCATTATTCTTCAGAAGAGCAGTGTCTGGTTTCATGAAAATGACTGGATCTGTCGGTCGCTCGTTTCCTAGCTCCTCTATATGTTCAACATAGTTACGTCCTATACAGATTATTTTCATGGATCAAGAAATTAAACACTCGGGTGTAAACCGCTAAGTTAAGCAGGCTTATGTAAGTCATCAAATGATAAGATCGTTTATCAGCGTTATGTTACTAACCAAGTTCCATTGACTCTGGCTCATCAACGTCAACCAGCCCAATATCATTGATAGATTTAAGTCTCACCATTTTCAATTCGTTGATAAGAAGGGGATCATACTTTGCTGATACACGAATGTAATTTTCAGTAAACCCATGCATTGTTCCGTTTGCGATATCTCCTTCAAATAAGACTTGGTATGTCTCCCCTAGGTGACTTTCATAAAAAAATCTTTTTTTCTTTTCAGAAAGAACTCTGAGCATTTTGGACCTTTCATTTCTCTCTTTGAGGGGGACAACTTCTTTCATTTCCATAGCTATTGTATTTGATCTTTCCGAATAGGGGAACACGTGTAAATACGAAATATCCAGTTCGTTCAGAAAATTGTACGTCTTGAGAAATTCCTCATCAGTTTCTCCTGGAAATCCAACTATAACATCAACTCCAATACAACATTGAGGCATCAGTCCTTTTATTTTCTCTACCCTGCTTTTATATAAAGCACTAAGATAGCGACGGTCCATTTTCTTTAAGATATGGTCGCTTCCCGACTGTAGAGGAATATGAAAATGAGGAACAATTTTTTTTGATTGACTGACAAACTCGATGATTGCATTCGACAGAAGATTCGGCTCAATAGATGAAATTCTAAAGCGTTCGATCCCTTCAACCTTATCCAGTGCCTTGATCAAATCAATAAATTTTTCCTTTCTTCTTCCTTTCTGGATTCCAAAATCTCCAATGTTGACACCCGTCAGTACGACCTCCTTTACTTCCGTTTTCCTGATTTTTTCTAGTTGTTTAATGACATCATGAATTCCATCACTTCTGCTTTTTCCACGAGCCAGGGGTATCGTACAAAAAGCACAACCATAATTGCATCCATCCTGAATTTTCAGGAAAGTTCTGGTTCTGTCAGCGATGGAATAAGCAGAAATATATGTGGTTGCCTGTCCAACGTCAGATGTGAAAACGCCTCCTTTCGTGAAATCCCCTAGGTAGTCAAATAATCTGAATTTTTCAGCGGCTCCAAGTACAGCGTTCACTCCGGGAATTCCTGATATTTCTTCTGGTTTCAATTGCGCATAGCACCCAACGATAGTCACAAAGCTTTTGGGGGAAATTCTCTTGGCTTCTCCAACAATCTTTCGACATTTTTTATCCGCATTTTCTGTTACAGAGCAGGTATTTATAATAAAAATATCTGGTTCGTCTGTGAAGTCAACTTTTCTATAGCCACGTTCTTCGAACATTCGAGAAATAGAGGAAGTCTCAGAATAGTTGAGCTTACACCCGAGTGTATAAAATGCGACTTTTTTGCTCATTTTTAATGATGCTACCCTTGAGAAACATAAGTATTTGCCAAGGTAAAGCAATGATACGAACTGGGCTTAGGACTCATGTGATCTTAGCATGATTCAAAAAAATCATCAAACAATAAAAAGATGCTTTTTTTGGAAAACCCCCAATTTTTCCACAAAATATCATATATAATACCAAGTTAGATTATAAAATATAGCCCTAGCTACGGTGCTATTTTTTCACGACATGCGAGCAAAAAAGAAACGATTTATAAGTGATATTTTGTGATCAATTTGGTATAATTCGGTGTTTTTCTCATCCTTTGATAAAGAGATCATTTTGTGAATTTCTCTTCCCGAAAAACAACCACTAAGTTGGTAGACGAGGTCGTCATGTTAAGAAAACATAACTTTTTCATGGAAAATCAGGCGTAGTTCTAGCTACCGGTAGCCGACCATGAATCTTGTCAAAAGATCTAGAGTTAAAGAGTTTTCAACTCAATTTTATCAAATTGGCTGTAAAATATCACATATAAATTCAATTATTTTTTTGTTTAGATCAGGCAAAAAATATAGCGCACCGCCAGTCACTGGATTTTGTTGTGGTCAATACGGAAGGACACCGAAAATCAAGGAAAAAGGCAATTAATTAAAGATGTCCAGATGCCCGCAGAAAATTCATACTTGCAAAAGTATTGCTAGCTACTTAAATTTGCCTCCTTATTTAATCCTCTAAAATGATAAATGTCCTATGAAAACGAAACTTAATACTGTCAAAAAGACAGATTTAGACGCTATTAGTTCTAGCCCCCCCCCCCCCCCAGACAATTTGTCAGGTATTTGGGCTTAAATCCTTAATCTCCCTAGTTACTTGCCTATTCCTCTCGGCGTTCGCTTATGCACAAAACGATGAAGCAGACCACTTTGTGCTGAACATAACAACTACATCTGCCAACGAATCCTTTACCTTCTACACGGAGGATACAGGTTATGACATTGACTGGGACAATGACCGAATGTTTGACGCTATGAACGTTTCTGGAAACCAGCTCCATCCCTTCCCCACAGCAGGTGTACACACCATCAGGTTTAAAAACCTGAACGATGTCTATATCAATAATCAATCAGGAAAAGAAAAGTATACCTCCATAGAACAATGGGGTACCTCTGTTTGGAATGTTGCTATGGACAGTGCTTTTCGGGGAGCAAGTAACCTGACCATGAATTCAAGCGCAGGCACGCCTGATATGAGTCTTGTGACGAATATGGCTTTTATGTTCGAAGGAGCCTATGCTTTCAACGGTGACATAGGCGGGTGGAATACCGCACAGGTGACGAATATGTCTGGAATGTTCGCTGGGCGTAAGGTTCCTTGGCCTGGTCCTGACGTAGGCACTTCCTTTAACCAAGACATAGGCGGGTGGAATACCGCACAAGTGACGGATATGTCTAGAATGTTCTCTCGAGCCTCCTCCTTTAATCAGGACATAGGAAACTGGAATACAGGAAACGTGACAAGTATGGCTTATATGTTTTTTGATCATGGTACTCACGCTTTTAACCAAGACATAGGAAGTTGGAATACAGGAAACGTGACAAATATGCAGGGTATGTTTTTTAGTAATATTTCCCCTGTTTTTAACCAAGACATAGGAAACTGGAATACCTCATCGGTGACGAATATGTCTTATATGTTCGGTGCCTTCGGTGGAACCGCTATCTTCAATCAGGATATAGGCAACTGGAATACCTCATCCGTGACAACTATGAAGTGGATGTTCAGTGGTTTCTTTGGAATCACCTCCTTCAATCAGGACATAGGCGGGTGGAATGTAGAAGCGGTGACCGATATGGAAAGGATGTTCGACCGAGCCACCTCCTTCAACCAGAACATAGGAAACTGGAATACTTCAGCCGTGACAAATATGAAATTTATGTTCTGGGGAGCCACTGTCTTTAACCAGGACATAGGAAACTGGAATACTGTAGCGGTGACCAATATGGAAGGCATGTTCGAGCGTGCAAAATCTTTTAACCAAGACATAGGAAATTGGAATACAGCAAGCGTGACAAATATGAGATATATGTTCAGGCGAGTCTCTTCCTTTAACCAGAACATAGGCGGGTGGAATACTGCATCGGTGACCAATATGGGAAGTATGTTCACTGGTGCCACCTCCTTCAACCAGAACATAGGTGGGTGGAATGTAGAAGCGGTGACGAATATGTCTTATATGTTCAGAGGTAATTCCTTTGTACCAGAAAATAGTACACTTTCACCTACAAATTACGATGCGCTGTTGGTGGGCTGGGATGCGCAAAACCTTCAAACGAGCATCCGTTTCCACGGAGGAAATTCTAAATATAGCTCAGATGCAGCACACACCGCTAGGGGAAATATGAAGGCTACTACAGCAAATGGTGGAGATAACTGGTTCCTAGGTGATGGCGGACGAGTACAGGCTGGTGATGCACCCACAAACATATTTCTTTCTTCCACCAACATTGCAGAAAATGCTGGAGCTAATGTCGCGGTGGGTATGCTATCCACAAATGGGGGAGCTAATAGCTACACCTATACCTTGGTAGCAGACGCAGGGGATACCGACCATACTAGTTTTATGATTTCAGGCACTGCACTACAGCTTGTCGCTTCCGCCGATTATGAGACGAAAGATTCCTACGAAGTACGGATAAATGTAAGCGACGGCACAAATGAAGTTGACAAAACATTTACCATCACCGTAACGAATGAGAATGACCCCGCCGTGTTCACGAGTGGCACGGTTGTGAGTGTAGCGGAAGGAATGACGGAAGTTACCACCATTACCGCCACGGACGCAGATGGAGATGAGGTTACTTTCACCCTGTCAGGCGGAGAGGATGAATCCGAATTCTCCCTCACTCCGACAGGAGCGTTAACCTTCACCAATGCCCCAGACTATGAAGTGCCGACCGATGTAGACATGGACAATGACTATGTAGTAGAAGTAACGGCAACAGACGGGCAAACACCTCCCTTGACCGCTATTATACAGACGCTTACCATCACCGTAACGGATGAGACGAATGAAAACGCGCCTGTTTTCACCAGCGGAGCGGACGTAAATGTAGCGGAAGGAATGACGGAAGTTACCACCGTCACCGCCACGGACGCAGATGGGGATGAGGTTACTTTCACCCTGTCGGGAGGAGCGGATGCGTCCAAATTCTCCCTCACTCCCGCAGGCGCATTGACGTTCAAGACCGCACCAGACTATGAAACGCCTACAGATACGGAGATGGATAATATGTACGAAGTAACGATCACGGCTACAGACAACGGCACACCCGAAAAAATGGCTATGCAGACGCTTACCATCACGGTAACGGATGTGGATGATGCACCTACATGGGTTGAAACGTTTATAGGCATTGAAGTATATCCTAACCCGGCAGGCGCAGTGCTACACATCAGTGGTGTGGCAGGAAATGCCCGCTATAGCTTGTCAGGCATAGACGGGAAAGTTTTAAAAAGAGGAAAACTGAAGGCAGGCAAAGCGGATCATTCCGTGGCTATTCCATCGCTAAACAAAGGCATCTATTTGTTACAACTCACCACAGGTAAAGGTAGCGTCACCAGAAAAATTGTGAAGGAATAGAAGGATTACGCTGGAAGATGGAGGGGAGTCTAGGGTGAGGGAAAGCTCTCCATCTTATTGGTTTAGGATCAGACAAACAAGACCGATCAGACCACAAAGTAGGTCATCTAAATTATTTCTTTTTTGCGTGTCTGTTGCTAAAAACTAGCACCGTAGCTAGGGCTATGCTTTAGGACACCGCTATTAACTGCTTTTTTCCGCGATTGCGGTGCCAGTCCCATACTCAACTCCTCATATATGCTGTATACATTGCGGTTTTCCGTGCGTGACTTCCTTGCACTCACGAAAAAAATCCAGCTATACTAATTTGATCACAAAATAGGACATAAATAAATTGAAGTATTTTTTGTTTGGATTAGGCAAAAAATATAAGCATGGTCATAACTACGGTTCTATTTTTTAACGACAGACAAGCAGAAAAGAAACGATTTATATGTAATATTTTGTAGTCAATTTGGTATTACTAGTGGGGTCTTTTATTTTTTGCCTAATCCAAACAAAAAATAATTGTAACTACTCAGGTGGTCTAAATTACTTGTTATCAGGTAGTTACAAACTAAAAAATGTTTATATAAAGTTGTATTCTTAATTACTTTTTAAGTAAAAGACTGATAATCAGCGAACTAGATACAATGTTAAGATTTTGTTAAGAAATAATCGAATTTTCTAACCAGTTTGTAATCAATGAGTTATACGTTATAGACCACTTGAGTAGTTACAAATAATTCAATGTATTTATGTCATATTTTATAATCAAATTGGTATAAGAGGACGCTAAAATCTTATGTTTTTATCTTTTCAAAAAAAGAATACTTTCCCCTTGTGGTCCCTCTATTTTCACTACTGTTTTATAGCGTACACAATGCGTACGCTCCCTCATCTTCTACAAAGAAAGCAGGAGATTTTATCTGTTGCAGGGAGCATTATACGCTATTCACCGATCAGCACGGCATTGGCATAGTCTTCATTTGTGATTTCATACGGATACGTTGTTGTTCTTAATGCTCCGAGTCTGGCATCTTCTGTTTCCATAGAATAACCACATAGTCCTACTCCTAGGGTAAGAACGCTTCTTTCCAGACAATTGTCTAGATTTTCCCAAGCCCGTGTATCTCGTAGTATCTTTTCACCTCCAAAAATGATATGAGCTGAATCTTCGAGTGCAAAATTATGACTGTAACTAGTGGAGTAAACAACAGCACCAGTATTTGAGTCGACGCATGATGCACCATCTAAATAATTTTGGCAATTGACAGAAAATACAATTGAGTCTCCAATCCATTGTATGTGACCCAAAAAATTGCCTAAGCTGAACTTTATAAGACGAGCTGTTTTTTATCACTCTTTTGTCTGAGTACCAAGGACCAGGTCTATTATCCAGCGGACATCCCCCCAGCAGGATAGATGATACAATTGTAACTAAAAGAACGGATTGTCTCATATTATTGAGGTCGAAATTGAAGGTAAAAGTTGAACAGACGATCAAGTTCATCTACCGTATTGTTGTGGTAATTATCCCTTAGGTAATCACGCGCTTGATCTAAACTGTCTGGACTGCTTTACTGCCTGCTGAATCTGAGCGAATGTATACCCTTTTACTCAATCATCAGCTCTGTCGAAATGTGGGTTTCTTGTCAACTGATTATCATCGTCCATTAAATCCACAAACACTTGGGTGTAAGCAACTCTTTTGGACTTCCTTATTCTATTAGGCTTACCGACCCACTGCAAAGTAGTCAAATAATGTTATATAACAACTTATAAGGCTCTATATCAAATATTGGTCAGAGTCTTAACTAGGATCATGTAAGTTCAATTAGTAAGTGCAAAGATGTAGGATAAATATGTGGAGCTATTTCCCCATATTTAAAGGTCTAAACACTTTGCCATATGAGCCAAACATATTATCAACTCAAAGCCCATCAAAGACATCAACTTGAAGCCTACTTAAAATCGGGTAAAAGTAAAAGTTTCATTGCAGAAGCCCTTGCTGTGTCGGTTTCCACCATTTACAGAGAATGCAAGCGCAACAGTTCCCCTACAAGGATCTATCATGGATCTAAAGCTCATTTGTCTTCCACAAAGCGTAAGCAACATTATTGCAAGCCTCGGTCTTTTGACCCCCACAAAAGAAAGCTCATCAAAGAATACCTTCTGCAAGAACAGTGGTCACCTAAGTAGCTTGTAGGGTATTGTAAAATCAAGCAGATTCCCATGGTTTCACATGAACGTATCTATCAATATATCAGGGACGATAAAGCTACTGGAGGCCATTATTACAAACATTTACGCCATCAACTCAAACATAGAAAAAGGTCTGTAGGTAAACCTGTAACTAGTAAAAATAGGGTATCAATCGATCAAAGACCTGAATGCATCAACAATAAAGAACGCTTTGGGGACTGGGAAGTGGATACCATTATAGGCAGACAGCAAAAGGGAGCCATGCTGACCATCGTGGAAAGAACTACAGGAATGCTCATTATCAAAAAGCTACCTAAGGGAAAGCAAGCCAAAGGACTAAGTAAGGAACTTATCAATAGGATGATGCCCTATAAAAAACATATCCTTTCGATCTCTTCTGATAATGGAACAGAATTCGCCGACCCTCAAAACATAGCTAAAAACCTAGCTACTCAATGCTACTTTGCCCATCGGTATTGCTCTTGGCAAAGAGGACTCAATGAATACACCAACAAACTCATAAGACAGTATATACCCAAAAAAACAGCTTTTGATACACTAAATGACAAACAGATTACACAAATCCAACACAAAATTAACCGACGACCAAGAGAAAAACTTAACTTTAAAACTCCTAAAGAAATCTTTTATCTAAATACCGCTTAGTTTTTGCACTTGATGAACCTACGTTAAGCAATTATAAATTGCTTAGAATGTTAGTTATGACAAGGGGAAACAGATATTATGAGAGTTTCCGAATTACAGAAAAAAATTTAGAGAAGTTTTGAAGTATTTTTGTGCTGATTTGACAGCAACTCATTTTGACATCAATACCATTAACAGAATTTTACACCTTTTAAGACAAAGAATGTTTGAATTATCTCAACTCCACGCTGACCCACTGGTAGGACAAATTGAAGTGGATGAATCTTAGCTTTGGTGGCGTGTGCGTGGCAAACGGGGTCGTGGTGCTAGCGGAAAAACGATCATTTTGGTCTGTTAAAAAGAGGTGATCAAGTTCATACTCAAATAATAAAAAAGTGCGACAGGACAACGCTTCATGCGATTATAAAAGAGAGAACCAGCACTGACAGTATTATCAATTCCGATGGTTGGAGAGGGTATACTGGCGTAGTAGATTTTGGTTACAAAAAGCAGTACAGCGTACATCATGGCAAGAATGAATTTGCCAGAGGAAGCTCCCATATTAACGGGATAGAATCCTTTTGGGGCTATGCTAAAACAAGACGTTCAAAGTTCAGAGGCATGGACAAGAATAGGGTTGAATTACACCTTAAAGAATGTGAATTTAGGTTCAATAATAGAGGGCAGAATTTGTACAAAATCTTGCTCCAAATATGCAGAAAAAAACCACTTAACTTAGGATAAGACCTAATAAGAATATGAGAATGGAGGCATTAGTATATAGCGAAAATGAATTTGGGAAAACAGACGGAAAGGTAACTAATGGTCTAATTCGATCTTCTGGAAAATACAACATTGTAGGTATTATTGACAGCTCCAAGACAGGTCAGGATACCGGAGAATACCTCGATGGAGTTAAAAATGGCATCCCGATTTATCGTGATCTGGATCATGCCATGAATCATTTAAATACCATGCCAAGATATTTCATTTATGGTATTGCACCAACAGAATCTTTTTTGGATCAGAAGCAACGGAATATCATCTTCTCAGCTATGAGAAAAGGGATGGACATAGTTAATGGCTTGCCACAATTTTTTACCGATGATCAAGAGTTTGTATCCAAGGCAAGTGAGTATGGTGTAAACATATT
This sequence comes from Ekhidna sp., assembly GCA_965261215.1. Lineage (GTDB taxonomy): Bacteria > Bacteroidota > Bacteroidia > Cytophagales > Cyclobacteriaceae > Ekhidna. Next base: position 2,102,114 of record CBDHDT010000193.1, on the reverse strand, counting down.
TGACGTAAGGAAACCTCCTGACAGAAACGACCTTCATTCCTTTACAGGACGTATTCACGAAGTAAAAACTCCCGTGATAGCTGTATTAGGTACTGACTGTGCAGTAGGAAAAAGAACTACTGCACTCAAACTGGTAGAGGCTCTAAGAGAAGAAGGCTTAAATACGGTCTTTGTAACTACAGGTCAAACAGGACTGCTACAAGGGTCAAAATATGGAATAGCAGTAGATGTTTTAAGTTCTGGTTTTGCTACTGGAGAAGTCGAACATGCCGTACTCAGCTCCATTGACCAAGAAAACCCAGATGTCATTATTGTAGAGGGACAAGGAGCCATCAGTCATCCTTCCTATACGTCTTCACATGCCATCGTAAGGGGTGCCTTACCAAAGGCAATCATTGTTCAGCATCCTCCCAAAAGAAAAGGACACTTCACCTACCCAAGTATACCCATGCCGACTTTAGCAAGTGAGATTGAACTCATAGAAGTATTCACCAAAGCCAAGGTAATTGCTATCACACTCAATCATGAAAACATGACCGATGAAGAAATTGAAAACACCGTTCTACAATATGAAATCGACCATCAGTTACCTACTACAGATGTACTAAAACATGGCTGTGACAAACTGGTCAGACAAGTGATGGAGGTTAGTGGCTTAAATCGGTTGAGTCTTTCTGTAAGTGCCTGATTTATAACAATACTTTTCGATATACGTTCCAATCACATTGTCGTGATTAAGTGAGCGATCACTGCATTCTTGTTGATACCCAGTACGCTAGCAGTATCTCTAGTGCCAGAACTATTTAAAGTCGGCGTATCTATTTGTTCTTTAATATCTATTTGACCATAAAATACGACACAAAAAAAATTGAATCATTTTGTGTTGGAATTATACAAAAAAATCTTGTGGAGTCGGAGGGATTCGAACCCTCGTCCAGCTAAGGAAACGATAGACCATCTACATGCTTAGTCATTCTTTTCATCTTGCAGGTAAGCTGGCGAATGACTGCCTACTTATCCTGCCAGTTGCTTTACTTCATCCCGCCGACGCAACGCCCGTCGGGACTATTCCTTAATTTTCGTCACCCTATGTTCCTGCTTAAAGGGCAGAGGCTTGGTAGGATGTGGCAGGGGGAACCTATCTGGCTCAACCCTTATAATCCCGACTAATTAGTCGGGATTATGCTACCAAAGCGTAGTTAGACTCGCCAATTACTATGTTGAATGAATTGATCACGTGTACTCATTCAACACCCGACATGCAAGTTTATAATTTGCACTTCCTGTCGATCCCATATTTCAAAGAGCAAAAGTGCGGAGGTATACTACTTTTCGTACCAGTATAACATTAATGCCAATTAGATTATAATTAGATTATAATTAGATTATAATTAGATTATAAACTGTGGAATAAATTGAATTATTTCCTGTTTGCATCAGGAAAGTAAGATAAACATAGCCAGAGCTACCGTGCTATTTTTTTACGACATACAGGCGGAAAAGAGATGATTTATATGTGCTATTTTGTGGTTACATTGGTATGATATGAGGAGAAGGCGATAGAAGTGATTTAAAGACCTACCAAACGCCATTTGAAAAAATTGGTGGCTTGAAATATGCTGGGGAAATTACATGCCTGTGCCAAGAACCCACCTGTACCGGCAGCGTGGACATCTACATTGCTCTCACAGCAGATCAGAGGGATAGCTGGCAATCAACTATGAAGCATATCGCTTGCGAAAGCAGGTGTTTTGTGATTGGGGGCAACCAGTTTGTCAGAAAAGAAGACTACCTTGAGAAGTTATTGAATCAAGTGGATAGCCCTAGTGAAATCCTATGTGCGGGTGGCGGAGTTGTTGTCGATCCGTTTGGAAAAACAGTAGCAGGTCCGCTTTGGGATAAATCTGGAATACTGTTTGCAGAATTGGATATAGACCTAGTAGTGAAAGGGGAAATGGATTTTGATGTGGCAGGTCATTACGCCAGACCAGACATTTTTCAATTGATACTAAAATAGCTGAACATGAAAATCGGACTTATCTCCGACACACATGGCTATCTTGACGAAAAAGTATTTCATTATTTCAAAGAGGTAGACGAGATATGGCACGCAGGAGATATCGGCACTGAAAATGTGCTGAAGCTACTACAAGATTTTAAACCTGCCATTGCCATTTATGGAAATATTGATGGAGGAAAATTGAGAGTAGCATGCCAGGAAGCGGAAATTTTCGAACGAGAGGGAGTCCGTGTATTAATTACTCATATCGCAGACAAGCCACCCAAGTACAACAGGCGGGTACTTTCCTTAATTAAAAAATACAAGCCTACTCTGCTCGTATGCGGTCATTCTCATATTTTGAAAGTTATGTCCGATAAGGTAAACAACCTACTGTTTATGAATCCTGGTGCTGCTGGCAAGCATGGATTTCATAAGATAAAAACCTTGTTGCGTTTTGATTTGTTAGAAGGTAAAATCAAAAATCTGGAGGTAATTGAGTTGGGACCAAGAGCAAATATCTCTGTGAAATGAATAGCTATCCTTTCATTTAAAGATTTAAAATGTGCTAGCGCATGGGGATTTTTGAAAATGAACCTCAACATATCCCTGATACCAATTTGACCACAAAATATTACATAAAATAAATTGAATTATTTTTTTGCGTTAGGTAAAAAATATAGGACACCGCCAGTAACTGGATTTTATTTGTGATCAATACTGAAATGATACCACAAATCAAGGGGAAGACAATTATATAAAGGTCCTCGTAGAAAATTAATATCTGTGCTTGCAAAAGTCCCAACTGTTACCTACACTTGTCCACTTAAAGCTCAATGCCATAAAATAAAATAACCCCCTTATTATGAAAACTTTTATTGAAGTAGGCATTTAATAAATAAAAGATTAGTCTATTAAAACAGTTTCATTTTCTTGATTAAACGATTGATTTACAGTAACTTAGTAGGATTATTAAAGTTAGAATAAAAATCAGATTATGGAGAAAAAGTATGAAAGCCTAACTCTTTTTGAGTTTCAGAAGAAATTTCCTGATAACGACAGTTGTCAAAACTTCCTGGCCGAAATGAAATGGCCAGATGGATTTAAATGTGAAAAGTGTCAAAACAACAAGTATTGCAGAGGGAAATTATTCCATACCCGGCAATGCACAAAATGTAGGTACCAAGCTACCCCCACAAGTGGCACTCTTTTCCACAAAGTAAAATTCCCAATGTTAAAAGCTTTTTATATCGTATACTATATGAGTACCAATAAACAAGGGATTGCATCAACAGAGCTAAGCAGAAAACTGGGGCTACGGCAAAAAACCTGTTGGCTGTTTCAACAAAAGGTAATGAAGGCAATGGTTAGCAGTGGGAAATACCCGCTAGTGGGTAAAGTAGAAGTCGATGAGACCGTTGTAGGGCAACAGGAAGAAGGCGTTGTAGGACGACAAAATAACCGAAAAAAGCAGGTTGTACTGGCTATTGAGAAGAAAGGGAAAGGAGTGAGCAGGATGTATGCCAGAGAGATTGACAATGCTGGATCCAAGCAATTGAAGCCCTTCTTCCAAGATCATATATCACCTGAGGCTACCATCAAAACCGATAACTGGAGGGGCTACATCCCCTTGAAAGAAAAATATCCTTACTTAATTCAAATCGAGAGTGGGAAGAAAGGTAAGAATTTCCCAGAATTGCACAGAACAATTATGATGTTCAAGGCATGGCTTAGAGGTATCCACCATTCAGTCGATAACCTTCAAGCATATATCGACCAATATTGCTATCGGTTCAACCGAAGCCAGATGAAAGGGGAAATATTCGATAACCTGCTAACTAAAATGGTGGTCCATCAACCATGCCCGTACAAGTGCATTCGTATTTATTAAATGCCTACTTCAAAACTTTTATTATGAAAACTTTACTTTCTCTTGACAACATCGCGAATGTTAACGCAGTTAAAAATTACCTCCTCCGAACCTGCCATTTTGTTGGCGTTAAGTCCCTCGTTTCCTTGGTCTGTGCCGTCTTTCTTTCGGTTATGCCCGCCACTGCGCAGACTGCTACAACAGACCACTTTGTGCTGAAAATAACAACCACCGCGGGTACTAACGCCACCGACAAGTCCTTTACTTTTTATAGCCAAGACATGGATTATATGGTGGACTGGGGAGAAGGTAGCGGTTTCGAGCAGGTCACAACAGGAGATGCTCCCCATACCTTCAACACAGCAGGAGTACACACCATCAGGTTTAGAAACCTGAATGATATTTATATCAATCATTCTCTCTACCCCGTCACTCAAAGAAAGGCAGACAGGGGAAAATATACCTCCATAAAACAGTGGGGTACGGCTGTCTGGGATGCAGATATGAGTGGTGCTTTTCGTGGAGCAAGTAACCTGACCATGACAGCTACTGATACTCCAAACATGAGTGCGGTGACGACTATGCGAAATATGTTCAATCAAGCCTCTTCCTTTAACGGCGACATAAGGGGCTGGAATACCGTATCCGTGATGAATATGCGTGCTATGTTTAATGGAGCCTCTTCCTTTGACCAAGACATAGGAAACTGGAATACCGCAAAGGTGACGACTATGCGTTTGATATTCGGTGGAGCCTCTTCCTTTAACCAAAACATAGGCGGGTGGAATACAGCAAAGGTGACGGATATGGGAGGTATGTTCTATGGAACCACTGCCTTTGACCAGAACATAGGCGGGTGGAATACAGCAAAGGTGACGGATATGGCTTCTATGTTCAGGGAAGCCTCTTCCTTTAACCAAAACATAGGCGGGTGGAATACAGCAAAGGTGACGGATATGTCTTTTATGTTCAGGGAAGCCTCTTCCTTTAACCAAGACATAGGAAATTGGAATACAGCAAAGGTGACGGATATGCGCTATATGTTCAGTGGAGCCTCTTCCTTTAACGGAGACATAAGCAGGTGGAATACCGCATCGGTGACGCAGACGTTTGCTATGTTCTGGGAAGCCTCTTCCTTTAACCAAGACATAGGAAACTGGAATACAGCAAAGGTGACGACTATGGTAGGTATGTTCGTTAGAGCCACTTCCTTTAACCAGAACATAGGCGGGTGGAATACAGCAAAGGTGACGACTATGCAAGCTATGTTCTATGAAGCCACTGCCTTTGATCAGGACATAGGCGGGTGGAATGTAGCAAAGGTGACGACTATGAAAGAGATGTTCCATTCAGTTTCCCTTTCAATTGCAAACTACGATTCGCTGTTGGTGGGCTGGGATGCACAAAACCTCAAATCTCAGGTTATTTTCCACGGAGGAAATTCTTTGTATATAAGGGCTGAAGCACAAACTGCCAAGGCAAACATGATCAGTTCAGATAGCTGGACTATTACCGATGGAGGTTTGAGTACGATGAATCAGGCACCCACAAACATTTTACTTTCTTCCGCCGGCATTACAGAGAATGCGGGTGCCAATGCGCTCGTGGGGATGCTATCAAATACCGATACGGGAGGTATGTATACCTACTCATTGGTGGGCGGTCAAGGAGATAATAACAATGGGCTTTTTGATGTTTCAGGAACAAGCCTGAGGCTTACCGCTTCCGCCGACTATGAAGCACTAGTTAGACGCGTCGGGCGCAGATCAGTAGCTACCTACTCGGTACGGATAAATGTAAACGACGGAACAACTAATTTTGCAAAACAATTCACCATCACGGTGGCGGATGTGGCGAATGAACACGCGCCTGTTTTCGCAGGAGGAGCTACCGCTACAGTAAATTATGCAGAAAACGCCACTACGGCAGTGACAACCGTTAGTGCCACCGATGCATATTCGGGACAGACGGTACGTTTCACGCTGTCGGGAGCGGATGCCGGTCAGTTTACCCTCACTTCCGCAGGAGGCGTATTGACGTTCAATACACCACCAGACTATGAGAATCCAGGAAGTGCAACGGGATCAAATGTATATACGGTAACCGTCACGGTTGCCGACGGGCAGACTCTTCCAATGACTGCTACGCAAGCCCTCACCATCACGGTGACGGATGAGAGTGAAAGTAACACTAACGTCCATGCTCCTGTTTTCGAAGGCGGAGCTACCGCTACAGTAACTTATGCCGAAAACGCCACTACGGCAGTAACAACAGTCGTTGCCACGGATGCAGATACGGGACAAACCGTAACTTTTTCACTGACGGGAGATGATGCGGGTCAGTTTACCCTCACTCCCGCAGGCGAATTGACGTTCAATGTCGCACCAGATTTTGAAATGCCTGCGGATATGGGAGCGAATAATGTGTACGAAGTAACGATCACCGCTACAGACGGTCAGTCCCCTCCAATGACTGCTACGCAAGCCCTCACCATCACGGTGACGGAGGCGACGGCGGTTGAATATTTCTTTAGTGCCAGCCAGCGTACTTTCACGCCATTGACAGATGCTACTGCTGTCACTAGCATTGAAGACGACGATAAGCTCAGTGGAAGCCTCCCTGTTGGATTCGATTTCGCCTTCTATGGTACAACCTACAGCACCCTCAAAGCCTCTTCCAACGGCTTTCTCACGTTTAACCATGCACACACCAATTCCCTCTTTCTAAATAACATTTCCGGCACTTTACTTACCCATGCGATCATGCCGTTTTGGGACGATCTCGACGGAGATGTCACCGGAGCTCAGGCTTCCTATAAAGTCACAGGCAGTAGTCCTAATCGGATGTATACGTTTGAGTGGCTCAATTTCGGAAGAGTTTTTTCCTCTGGACAAGTTTCCTTGCAGGTTCGCCTGCACGAAACCTCTAATATGATTGAATTGGTGTATGGTCCGGGCGTATTAGGGTTGCCGATCGATGCTTCCATTGGCATCAAAGGAGCAGCGAATGATTTCTTTTCACTTGCTGATAGCGGGGTTTCCCCCCTGCGTTCTTCAGGTGGCGCTGACAGCATTTCAACTAGGCCATCCAATGGACGAGTCTATCAGTTTGCACTGACTCCTCCGCCACCAGTGACGAACGTAGTACCGGTCATTACTTCAAATGGAGGAGGCTCCGTAGCCACAGTAGCTGTAGCAGAAAATCAAACCGCAGTGACCACCGTTACCGCTACCGATGCAAATGCAGGACAAACCGTAACTTTCACGCTGTCGGGCGGAGCGGATGAAGGTCTATTTTCCATCACTCCCGCAGGAGGCGAATTGACGTTCAATACCGTACCAGACTTTGAGAACCCAGTAGATATGGGATCGGATAATATGTACGAAGTCATCGTCACCGTTACAGACAACGGCATGCCCGCAATGGTTGCTACGCAGGTCCTCACCATTACAGTGACGGATGTGGCGAATGAAGGTGGCTCCCCAGCAGACCACTTTGTGCTGAAAGTAACAACCACCGCTGGTACTAACGCTAGCGACAAGTCTTTTACGTTCTATACGGAGGACACAAATTACGACATAGATTGGGGCGATGACGGCATGTTTGAGGCTCTAGGAGTTTCTGGAAACCAGCCCCACACCTTTACTTCAGCAGGAGAACACACCATCAGGTTTAGAAACCTGAATGATGTCTATATCAATTTTTAGGCAGACACATTAAAATATACCTCCATAGAACAGTGGGGTACCGCTGTCTGGAATGCGGAGATGGATAGGGCTTTTCGGGGAGCAATTAACCTGACCATGAATTCAAGCGCAGGTACGCCTGAGATGAGTGCGGTGACGAATATGGAACGTATGTTCCAAGGAGCCTCTGTATTTAACGGTGACATAAGCAGGTGGAATACCGCATCTGTGATGAATATGCGTTCTATGTTCAATGGAGCCACTTCCTTTAACCAGAACATAGGAAACTGGAATACCGCATCTGTGATGACTATGCGTTTTATGTTCGCTGGATCCTCTTCCTTTAACCAAGAAATAGGCGGGTGGAATACCGCACAAGTGTCGAATATGCGAAGTATGTTCAATAGAACCACTTCCTTTAATCAGGACATAAGCAGGTGGAATGTAGAAGCGGTGACGGATATGCGAGCTATGTTCTGGAATGCCACTTCCTTTAATGGCGAGATAAGCAGGTGGAATACAGCAAAGGTGACGGATATGGAAGGTATGTTCCAGAATGCCGCTTCCTTTAATCAAGACATAGGAAACTGGAATACCGCAAAGGTGATGACTATGAAGTGGATGTTCAGTAGAGCCACTTCCTTTAACCAAGACGTAGGAAACTGGAATACCGTATCGGTGACGCATATGCGAAGTATGTTCCAAGGAGCCTCTGCATTTAACGGTGACATAAGCAGGTGGAATACCGTATCTGTGATGAATATGCGTTCTATGTTCAATGGAGCCACTGCCTTTAATCAAGACATAGGAAACTGGAATACCGCACAGGTGACGGATATGTTTTTTATGTTTGGTGGGGCAGACGGGGTCGTCATTCCCTTTAATCAGGACATAGGAAACTGGAATACCGCACAGGTGACGGATATGCGTGCTATGTTTCAGAATGCCTCTGCATTTAACCGTGACATAAGCAGGTGGAATACCGCATCTGTGATGAATATGCGTTCTATGTTCAATGGAGCCACTGCCTTTAATCAAGACATAGGAAACTGGAATACCGCACAGGTGACGGATATGTCTGTTATGTTCTATCAAGCCCCTTCCTTTAACCAAGACATAGGCGGGTGGAATGTAGAAGCGGTGACGACTATGGAAAGTATGTTCCTTGGAGCTACGCTTTCAATTGCAAACTACGATTCGCTTTTGGTGGGTTGGAACAGACAAAATCTTACATCTGGGGTAACTTTCCACGGAGGGAATTCTTTGTATATAAGCACTGAAGCACAAACTGCTAGGGCAAACATGATCAGTGCAACTGGTCATGGCTGGAGTATTACCGATGGAGGTCTGAGAACGATGAACCAAGCACCCACAAACATTTTACTTTCTTCCACCCGTATTGCAGAAAATGAGAGTGCCGATGCCGTCGTGGGGATGCTATCAAATACCGATACAGGAGGCACGTATGCCTACACCTTGGTAACAGGTGGTGGAGATGATGACAATGGGAGTTTTAATATTGTAGAAACAAGTTTGAGGCTTACCGCTTCCGCTGATCATGAAACACAAGCTAGTTACTCAATACGGATAAATGTAAACGACGGGACCCATGATTTTTCAAAATCATTCACCATCACGGTGACGGATGTAAACGAAGCACCGACTGCCAGCGATACTACATTTGTAGTAGGAGAAAATAGCACAAATGGAACAGCGGTCGGCACCATGGTAGCAACAGACCCAGACGAAACCTCGCCCAATAATACATTAACCTATGCCATCACAGGCGGTAATACAGGGGATGTTTTTGCTATCAACCCAAGAACTGGAGCGATTACCGTTGCTGGTGCGCTGGATTATGAAACCACCGCATCCTATTCGCTCGTGGTGACAGTCACAGACGGAGGAAGAACCTCCCGACTAAGTGACACGGCAACGCTCACCATCACAGTAACGGATGTGAATGAACACGCTCCTGTTTTCACAAGCGGAGCTACCGCTACAGTTTCTTATGCAGAAAACGACACTACGACAGTAACTACCGTCGTTGCCACGGATGAAGATGCGGGACAGACAGTCACTTTCACCCTGTCGGGAGGAACGGATGAGTTTGAATTTTTCGTCTCTTCAACAGGCGAATTGACGTTCACTACCGCACCAGACTATGAAGTGCCTACAGATGTGGGAACGGATAATGTGTACGAAGTAACGATCACGGCTACAGACAACGGCATGCCCGAAAAGATGGCTATGCAAGCCCTTACCATCACGGTGACGGATGTGGATGATGTGCCTACAGGACTCGTCGAAGCGTTCACAGGCATTGAAGTATACCCTAACCCAACGGGCGCAGTGTTGCACATTAGTGGCGGGGAAGGAAATGCTCGCTATACCTTGTCAGGCATAGACGGAAAAGTTTTGAAAAGAGGACAACTGGAGGCAAGCACAGCGGATCATTCCGTGGCTCTTCCATCGTTGAAAAAGGGCATCTATTTGTTACAACTAACCACAGGTAAAGGTAGCGTCACCAGAAAAATTGTGAAGGAATAGAAGGGTACATGCTGGAAGATGGAGGGGTTTCAGGAAGATGGAAAGCTCTCCATCTTATGGTTTAGAATCAGACAAACTAATACCAATTTGACCACAAAGTATGTCATCTAAATTGTTTGCTTTTTGCTTGTTTTTGCGAAAAAATAACACCGTAGCTATGGCTGTGCTCATATTTTTTTCCTCATTCAGACAGAAAATAATGCAGTTTATTGATGTGCTATTTTATCATCAACTTGGTATTAGAAAAAAATCAGACAGGGAGTAAAAGAATAATTAGTTCTCTACGTCATTCAGTTTAACTTGGCGCAACACAACTTAACCTGTAATTATGAAAAGGATTTTTCTGGTCACCTGTCTGCTCGTATTCTTCATTATTCCCATTTCCGCACAATCTATTGACCCACAACTATTCGGGGGTCTAAATTTTCGCTTTATTGGTCCAGAGGGCAACCGAGCCATTGCCATCGCAGGTGAACTAGGGAACCCTATGGTCAGCTACATTGGTGCTGCCTCGGGAGGACTTTGGAAAACAGAGGATGGCGGAGTTAGCTGGAGCCCTATTACAGATTCACTCAATGTGTCATCTGTTGGATCTGTTGCTCTTGCGCCTGTAGATCCAACTCAAGTTTGGATGGGAACAGGAGAGACATTCGTCATTCGACCAGCTCACGCCATGGGCGATGGTATTTACAAATCAAATGATGCGGGTAAAACATGGGAAAGGAAAGGATTGGAAAAAACTGGAAGAATAGGAAGAGTTGTTGTTCACCCAACCAATCCTAGCATTGTTTACGCTGCTGCTTTGGGTCACACCTACGGTCCTCAACAGGATCGTGGCGTTTATCGAACTAAAAATGGAGGTGAAAGTTGGGAACGGGTACTTTTTGTAGATGAAGGAACTGGAGCTACCGATATCACTATCGATCCAAAAGATCCAAATACACTATATGCAGCAATGTGGTCAATCCACATCAACACATGGGGACTCAGAAGTGGAGGATTTGGTGGAGGCATTTATAAATCTGTAGACGGCGGGGATTCTTGGCATCCTTTGACGGAAAATGGATTACCTGGAGGAGAAAAACGACCTGTCGGGAAAACGGCGGTAGCTCTATCTCATAATAATCCAAATGTCGTCTACGCTTTATTTGAAATTAACAGTCCCGAACTATGGAGGTCCAGTGATAAAGGAGCGTCATGGACACTCATGAGTCGCAATCACACCATGAATGAGCGGGCACCCTACTATACGAGGATCGCTGTTGCTCCAGACAATCCCGATGAAGTATATTTTTTAAGCGTAAGATTTAGCAAGTCCATAGATGGAGGTAAAACCCTAGTGAAAAATCCGCCAAAAGGCGGTGGAGATAACCATGATATGTGGATTGATCCTGTAAATCCTGATCGCATAATGGTAGCCCATGATGGTTGTGCAAGTATTAGTTTGAATAGAGGAAAATCTTTTCAGCGGGTAGTTCTTCCCATTGCCCAGATGTATCACGTCTCTACAGATGATCAGGTACCATATTACGTGTATGGCAATAGGCAAGACGGCTGGTCTTATCGCGGTCCAAGCAACAGTTTGCAAGGATATATTCCTGTCGGGCTATGGCACGGGGTTGGTGGATGTGAAAGTGGATTCGCTAAACCTGATCCAAACGATAACACCATCATCTGGTCAGGGTGTTATGATGGAGGACTCGAGCGACATGATCTAAAAACCAGTTATTCACGTGAAGTCAGGGTATGGCCTGAAGCAGGATATGGGTGGAAGCCAGCAGATTTGAAGTATCGCTGGCATTGGAATTTTCCACTAAGTTTTTCTCCTCATACCAAACATCGGGTATATGTAGGAAGTCAATTCGTGCATCAATCAGATGATGATGGTCAAAGCTGGCAAGTAATAAGCCCCGATCTCACTTTGAATTTAAAGGACCATCAGCAAAGTTCGGGAGGAGTAGCCATCGACAATTTGATGACGTTTGATGGAGCCACTTTGTTTTCCATTGAAGAGTCCCCCATTGAAGCGGGAGTTATTTGGACAGGTAGCAATGACGGACAAGTGCAACTAACGAGAGACGGAGGAAAAAATTGGAAAAATCTCACCTCTAATATCCCCAATCTTCCGCAGTGGGGAACAGTAGCCAATATTTTTCCATCAAAACATCAACTAGGAACTGCTTACATCACTGTGGATTTGCATCAAATGGGTGATTTTGGCACTTATGTATATAAAACTGAAAACTATGGTGAGCGTTGGAAGTTTATTTCCACAAATGTCCCTCAGAGCGTCCACAGTTTTGCTCACGTCATTGTAGAAGACCCAAAAAAAGAAGGAATGCTTTACCTGGGGTTAGATAACGGCATTTTTATTTCACATGACGATGGTCAAAACTGGATGCCATTGAAAAATAACCTCCCTCCTGCACCTGTTTACTGGTTGACGGTACAAGAAAGATTTAATGATTTAGTAGTTGGAACATATGGCAGAGGGTACTACATCTTGGATGATCTGTCATCAATTCAACAGTTTGACCAGACGACATCAGATCAAATACAGGTGTTCGATATAAGATCATCCTATAGGTTTAGTAACAGAGAAAGCATCAAAACTGATGGAGCAGGTTTCAGTTCAGGAAGTAACCCAAGTTATGGTGCTCCTGTCAATTACTATTTACCAAGTACAGGTTTCGAAAAAGTGACAGTGACAATATTCAATGAAAATGAAGAAGTCATCCGAACCTTGGAAGGCACCAATAAAGCAGGAGTAAACAGAGTCATGTGGGATCTTAGGTACGAGCCCACCTATAAACCTCAATTGCGTACTCAGCCTCCAGGGAGACCATGGGTTCAATTGAATGGAGAAGGATGGCGCCCATTAGTGACATGGGACTTGGATCTGTGGAGAGGACAGTTCGGACCCAAAGTAGTGCCTGGAACGTACACCGCCGTTATTAAAGTGGATGAAGAAGAATATGCAAGAGAATTGAAGGTGCTAAAAGACCCTAACACTTCAGGGAGCATTGATGATATCCAAGAGCAGGTAGCTCTTTCCCTAAAACTTAGAGATGCTATGAATTTGGCTGTAACAATGATCAATAAAGTGGAGGTGATTCGTTCAGAGTTAGTAGAACTTATTTCTACATTAGAAAAAAAATCAGACATCAAAGAAGCTCAAAGACTTGCTAACGTATCCCAGGAAATTGCAGGGTCGCTGTATGATATCCATTTGACCGGCGCACGTGAAGATGCATTCAGATCTCCGATGAAATTATATGGTCGCTTGAGTGCGCTTGCCAGCGACATTAATGCAAGTGGGATAGATTTTAAACCTACGAATCAACAGGGTGAAGTTTATAAAGTCCTTAATAAAAGATTAGTAATTACAAAAACAGCATTTGAGAAACTGATGGAAGAAGACATTAATGAATTCAGCAAGCAACTGAATAACTTGGGCATGAAGATTGACATTGAGAAAAAGAGCAAGGGAAATGAATAGCGATGGAAGTTAAGAAATAAGACTGTTTGGCTAAGTTCCAATTATATCAACATTTCGTAAGCACCTTAAAAGGTAGTCTCTAGGCAACTGTGTAAGTGAGTCTCGAACTAATTCACTAAACTATTAATGCATCAACTTGATAGTGCTGATAACAAACAATCTTCTATTGCAACGGTCTTATGATTTGTATGCTTATCAAATATTGATAATGGGACAAGCATGATGGCAATTATTTGCCCAATTTGGAACTATTAAAGCACCAGTAAAGACTGTATGCAATCTAGGCATGGAGTATTGCCGTAAGTTGTGGAAGCCACCCGAAGGTTACTAAAGTTAAAACTAAACACGATAATAGGACTATGTACTTCATATTGTCATAATCAACGACAAAATGCAAATTAGAAATTATTCAATTTTAATTATAAAACAAGTCATTAAAAGCATTTAAGTAATGGTAATTTCCGGTAATTGATTTGATGGTACTTTCGCTCATTTTATTTACTGTTTTATGCAACCATGTTTTTAAACTTTCCATAGTTTCAAAACGTTTATTTTTATATCGGCTTTTAATGTATTGCCAAACTTGTTCACAAGGATTCAGTTCTGGAGAATATGGGGGGATATTTAACAGAAAAATATTATCGGGTACTTTCATATTTTTTGTTGAATGAAAACCAGCATTATCAATAATGACTATCTTATATTCTTTAGGGTTACACTCAGAGAAGTGCCTTAAATATGATTCAAAGATTGTGGTAGTTACTCCATCAATTTCCCAAACAAAACTATCTCCATTTATAGGAGAATAGTTTCCATATAGGTAGGTTGTTTGAAACTTATGTTGGTAAGAAACTACTGGTTTAACTCCTTTTACCGTTAAGCATTTGCCTAAATGCGTCATTAATCCAAATCTACTGTCATTCTGAAAATATAAATTCACATCTTCAAACTTACCTTTGTTTAGATTTGATTTAATGTCGTTTAATGTAGTAGGAAGTTTTTAAAAAAGCCTTCGTGGCTTCCTCATCCTTTTTGTAATGAGATTTCCTTGGGCTTTTCAGCTTTGTTTTAAAGCATTTCATCATGTACGCGCTAAGCCAATGATATTTTACTTCAACTCCATAGTGAGATAAAACCGATTGTTGTTCATCCCAATAGCCACGTAAAGAGAGCTTGGCATCTTTTAACTGCTCTGATAATCCTTGGTGAATTTCAGGGGTAATCAGTTTAGACTTTTTAGCTCTTGTTGCATTTAGCAAGATGCCTTCTATTCCTAATTTACGATACCCAGCTATCCAAAGAACTAACGTTTGTCTACAGATACCCAAATAATCTGCTAGCAATGCTTGTGTCTTGAATTTATTGGTCTTCAATAAAATTAGACATTAAAATACGCTTCTCTGACTTGATATTGCGTTGTTTAGCTTGTAACTCCTTAAGCGTTTCAAGACGCTCCGATACTTCTATAGTTGATTTCATACCCATGAAGCAAATATATAAATAATAATTAGACTAGTATTATAATCTAATTGGTATAACTCCACCAAAAAATTAGTTATGCCTAAAAAAGTGGACATCTCCGCTACACAACTGGAGTTTGACTGTCCAACAATTAGCCATTAATTTTGGGGAAAGACTACCCCTTGACTTAAAAACTATGGGTAATCAATAAAACAACCAGATAGAGTTTTAGGTTACACTACCTCCTTTACTCTCAAAAAAAAACATTGAAAACGAACCTTTATCCCTTTCAATTTATCTTTCTCTCAATATGTTCCAATTGCATTTCTGAAGCAAGCAAGTTTGATGAAGAGGTGTTTAGCTTTTGGAGTTCGGCAATAACATTCAAATAGTCAATTTTATTTCTGTTTTGAGATAATTTATAGGCTATGTCAATATTATTTATGGAAAATTTAACTTCCACAATTCCTTTCAATTCTTTTTCTAAAAAAACTATTTGATAAATGACTTGACTTGAAGTCGCTTTTGACCTTATCTTCGTACTTATCAATTTGAATACTAAGAAAGTTGATGAGTTCCTCTCTTTCTGTAATTAATTCAACACTTCCTTTGACTTGTGTAGCAATGTAATTCCAAGTAGGAACATTTTCGTGATTATACCACTTTGGAGATATATAGTGATTTGCCCCAAGAAAAACGATAAGCACATTGTTATTTTTACTTAATGAAGGTAGCTGTGTATTGGTCTTTGAAAGATGACCCGTTAAATAAATTTTTTGAAGTAGGCATTTAATAAATAAAAGATTAGTCTATTAAAACAGTTTCATTTTTTTGATTAAACAATTGATTTACAGTAACTTAGTAGGATTATTAAAGTTAGAATAAAAATCAGATTATGGAGAAAAAGTAGGAAAGCCTAACTCTTTTTGAGTTTCAGAAGAAATTTCCTGATAACGACAGTTGTCAAAACTTCCTAGCCGAAATGAAATGGCCAGATGGATTTAAGGGCATCTCTAAAAACTAAAACAGCTGTGTTAGTATGTTTTTTGAGCTAAAAGAGTTAGACCTGGAAATGAAACAATTTAAACGTCACAGAGATTACGGTTTTTTTGATCAAGACATTCGTTTGTCCAAACTGAGCCAGTTGGGAGATCCCCTGCAACGATTAAACGGTGGAATTGATTTTGAAATTTTCCGTTCTTTACTGGAAAAGCACCTGATCAAAGAGTCACAAGGAAAGGGAGGACGTCCCCCATATGATTATGTGTTAATGTTCAAGATATTGATTCTTCAGCGATATTATAACCTCTCTGATGATCAAGCAGAATATCAAATCAATGACAGGATGAGTTTTATGAGATTTCTCAACCTCTCCATTGCAGATGACATACCAGATAGCAACACGATATGGTTGTTTAGTGAACGTCTGACCGACTTGAATTTAGTAAAATCTCTTTTCGAGCTATTTCAGAGTCAATTGGAAAAGTTAGGGCTTATGGTCAATGAAGGCAAAATAATAGATGCCTCTTTTGTAGAAGCCCCACGCCAACGCAACAGCAGGGAGAACAACCAACAAATAAAAGAGGGTAAGGGAGAAGGTCTATGGACAGATGAACCCAATAAAAAGCGTCAAAAGGACATTGATGCACGTTGGACAAAGAAAAATAATCAGAGTTATTATGGGTATAAAAATCACGCCAAGGTTGATGCAGGTAGCAAATTGATAGAACGCTATGAAATTACCGATGCAGCGGTACATGATTCACAGGCTCTTGATGCCCTGTTGGACAAAAAACAAGACAAAGAACAGGAATTGTATGCCGACAGTGCTTATGCAGACCAGCAAGAAATACTCGAAAAACATCAAATTAAAGATCAAATACATGAGAAGGGCTACAAAAACAAGCCGTTGACCGATACACAAAAGGAAAGTAATACAAGAAAATCAAAAGTACGCGTAAGAGTGGAGCATGTTTTTGGTTTCATGGAGAACAGTATGGGAAGCATGTATTACAGAAAAGTAGGGAAATCAAGAGCCGATACGGTCATTGGTCTGATGAATCTGACTTATAATATGTGCAGAAAAATTCAATTGACCGCTTCATTATGAGGGAACGTGCGTTCGATAGGCAATGAATAAATTCATAAGTAACTGATAATCAGGTGAATAAAAAATGAACTAAAAAAGAACAAAATAGATCATCTTAAAAAAACAGGTCATAAAAATAAATCGGGAGAATATCCAGTTTTTAGAGATGCCCTTAAATGTGAAAGGTGCCAAAACAACCAGTATTGCAGAGGGAAATTATTCCATACCCGTCAATGCACAAAATGTAGATACCAAGCTACCCCCACAAGTGGCACTCTTTTCCACAAAGTAAAATTCCCAATGTTAAAAGTTTTTTATATCGTATACTACATGAGTACAAATAAACAAGGGATTGCATCAACAGAGCTAAGCAGAAAACTGGGACTACGGAAAAAAACCTGTTGGCTGTTTCAACAAAAGGTAATGAAGACCATGGTTAGCAGTGGGAAATACCCGCTAATGGGTAAAGTAGAAGTCGATAAGACCGTTGTAGGGCAACAGGAAGAAGGCGTTGTAGGACGCCAAAATAACCGAAAAAAGCAGGTTGTACTGGCTATTGAGAAGAAAGGGAAAGGAGTGAGCAGGATGTATGCCAGAGAGATTGACAATGCTGGCTCCAAGCAATTGAAGCCCTTCTTCCAAAATCATATATCACCTGAGGCTGCCATCAAAACCGATAAGTGGAGGGGCTACATCCCCTTGAAAGAAAAATATCCTTACTTAATTCAAATCGAGAGTGGGAAGAAAGGTAAGAATTTCCCGGAATTGCACAGAACAATTATGATGTTCAAGGCATGGCTTAGAGGTATCCACCATTCAGTCGATAACCTTCAAGCATATATCGACCAATATTGCTATCGGTTCAACCGAAGCCAGATGAAAGGGGAAATATTCGATAACCTGCTAACTAAAATGGTGACCCATCAACCATGCCCGTACAAGTGCATTCGTATTTATTAAATGCCTACTTCAATATTTTTTAGTGTTCTAAAAGTTTTTTACTACGTTTTTAAGCAATGGGAGCAATATTTTGTTTAGATTGCTACCTTGCTCGTATATTAACCAAACTGGACTATGAAAACCAACTCACATTCAACTAATAAATGCAACTTTTAGATTTGAGATTTTATCACTATTACAAAACAGGAAAGAAGGGCAATTTTCTCTTTCACTGCTTTGCTGGTAAGGGTTAATTTGCCCCCTCACATCGTGAAAAATAAAGTTGCAAATGGCACATCTTACTACAGAACAAAGGTATGCGATACCGTGTATGTTACAACAAGGAAAAAGTCAAAGTGAAATAGCTGCTAGCATAGCAAAAGATAAATCCGTTATTAGCAGAGAAATTGTGCGTAATAAAGATCAGAGGAGTGGTGTTTATAGGCATGATTTGGCGCATCGAAAGTATGCTCAACGTCAAAAAAGGAAACCCAAGAACAAGCGATTCACCTTGCGAATTCAGTCCCATGTCGAGACCCTGCTAAAGGAAGATTATAGCCCCGAGCAAATTGTAGGCATCAGTATAAAAGAAGGGCTAGACTGTGTCTCTCACGAGCGCATTTATCAGCATGTATGGAAAGACAAAAAACACCAGGGCGAGTTACATACTCATCTCCGCAGAAAGGGCAGGAAGTATCGCAAAAGAGGGGCTACTAAAGATAGCAGGGGAATTATAAAAGACAGAGTTAAGTATAGACCGCAGACCTTCGGTGGTAGAAGAAAGGTCAAGATTTGGAGATCTTGAAGTAGATTTGGTCATTGGAAAAAATCAGAAAGGAGCGATTGTAACTATCAACGACAGGGCGAGTGGCATGTTGAAAATGAAGAAAGTAGAAACCAAACAAGCCAGCGAAGTGGCTGATGCCATCAATGAATTATTGGAAGAATGGAGTCCGTTTCTTCACACCATCACTTCTGATAATGGAAAGGAATTTGCTTGGCATCAACAGGTAGCTAAAACGCTAAGCATTGACTATTATTTTGCCCATCCCTACCACGCGTGGGAAAGAGGGTCTAATGAAAATTTAAACGGGCTGATCAGGCAATATATCCCTAAGAAATCAGACTTCTCTATGCTCAATGAGCAACAAATCAAAGACGTTGAAACCAAGATAAACAATCGACCTAGAAAAAGACATAAATATGAAATCCCTATATTTGTAATGAATCAATTATTGGTTAACCAAAAAGTTGCATTAATGACTTGAATGTAGCAAATTTAATAATTATTGTAGGGATCTTGTTTCTTCTAAGTACTTCGACGATCGCTCAAAAAAAGCCTGCTTTTCTAGGTAAGAAGCAAAAAATCATTAGTACACTGGGAGGAAAGCATGATGAACTGATAGAACTGAGCGATAAGATATGGTCTTTTGAAGAGATCGCTTTTCAGGAAGAGCAGTCCGCAGAAGCTCTTATCGCCTACGCCAGATCTAACGACTTTAAAGTACAGACAGGTGTTGCTGAAATACCTACTGCGTTTGTTGCTGAATATGGATCAGGATCGCCAGTCATTGCGATTATGGGTGAATTTGATGCCTTGCCAGGATTATCTCAAAAGCCAGTACCATATAAAGACCCCCTGAATGCAGGTCATGGGTGTGGTCACAACCTCTTTGGGGTGGCCTCTTTGGGTGCAGCCATAGCCATCAGGGAATTAATAGAAAATGGTGAATTAGAAGGTACAGTAAGATTCTATGGGACTCCTGCAGAAGAAAAGTTTTTTTGGGAAACTGTGGATGATAAGAGCTGGATTATTCAATGATGTGGATGTCATGATGGATTGGCATCCCAGTGCGGAGACGAAAGCTGATGTTCAGAGTTCTTTAGCACTGGTGGATTTCATTGTAGAATTCACGGGACAGGCCGCCCACGCTTCAAGTGATCCTTGGAATGGTCGAAGTGCATCGGATGCACTGGAATTGTATACTACAGGGATTAATTACTACAGAGAACATGTCAAGCCGACTGTAAGAATTCATTATCATATTCAGGATGGGGGGAAAGTAGTGAACGTTGTCCCAGACTATGCCAGAATTTGGACTAGGGTACGAGATACCAAGAGAGAAGGAATGGAAGTGGTATGGAGGCAAGTAGAGCGCATGGCGGAAGGAGCATCTATTATGGCCAATGTTGATTATAAAATCAGCTTGGTCTCTGGACTTCATGAGATACTGGTTAATCGGTCTGGAGGAGTCAGGCTTCAAAAAAACCTAGAATACCTAGGTATGATTGGTTATACTAATGACGAGGAAGACTTTGCCAAAAGCATTCAAAAAACAACGGGTAAGCCCGAAGTAGGACTAGACATGCTCATTCGTCCATTAGAAGAAACTCTGGAACATCCGTCAGGGGGTTCTACAGATGTAGGCGATGTAAGTTGGGTAGTACCAACCATACGATTGGCTACTACAGTGGCTCCTAAAGGGACTCCTTGGCATAGCTGGGCTGTAGTCGCTTGTAGTGGAATGTCGATTGGTCATAAGGGTATGGTATATGCTTCCAAGGCCTTGGCGATGACCATGGTTGACTTATTTGAAGATAAAAAACTGCGTGATGAAGTAAAGGCAGAGTTCAAAGGGCATCTCTAAAAACTAAAACAGCTGTGTTAGTATGTTTTTTGAGCTAAAACAGTTAGACTTGGAAATGAAACAATTTAAACGTCACAGAGATTACGGTTTTTTTGATCAAGACATTCGTTTGTCCAAACTGAGCCAGTTGGGAGATCCCCTGCAACGATTAAACGGTGGAATTGATTTTGAAATTTTCCGTTCTTTACTGGAAAAGCACCTGATCAAAGAGTCACAAGGAAAGGGAGGACGTCCCCCATATGATTATGTGTTAATGTTCAAGATATTGATTCTTCAGCGATATTATAACCTCTCTGATGATCAAGCAGAATATCAAATCAATGACAGGATGAGTTTTATGAGATTTCTCAACCTCACCATTGCAGATGACATACCAGATAGCAACACGATATGGTTGTTTAGTGAACGTCTGACCGACTTGAATTTAGTAAAATCTCTTTTCGAGCTATTTCAGAGTCAATTGGAAAAGTTAGGGCTTATGGTCAATGAAGGCAAAATAATAGATGCCTCTTTTGTAGAAGCCCCACGCCAACGCAACAGCAGGGAGAAAAACCAACAAATAAAAGAGGGTAAGGGAGAAGGTCTATGGACAGATGAACCCAATAAAAAGCGTCAAAAGGACATTGATGCACGTTGGACAAAGAAAAATAATCAGAATTATTATGGGTATAAAAATCACGCCAAGGTTGATGCAGGTAGCAAATTGATAGAACGCTATGAAATTACCGATGCAGCGGTACATGATTCACAGGCTCTTGATGCCCTGTTGGACAAAAAACAAGACAAAGCACAGGAATTGTATGCCGACAGTGCTTATGCAGACCAGCAAGAAATACTCGAAAAACATCAGGTTAAAGATCAAATACATGAGAAGGGCTACAAAAACAAGCCGTTGACCGATACACAAAAGGAAAGTAATACAAGAAAATCAAAAGTACGCGTAAGAGTGGAGCATGTTTTTGGTTTCATGGAGAACAGTATGGGAAGCATGTATTACAGAAAAGTAGGGAAATCAAGAGCCGATACGGTCATTGGTCTGATGAATCTGACTTATAATATGTGCAGAAAAATTCAATTGACCGCTTCATTATGAGGGAACGTGCGTTCGATAGGCAATGAATAAATTCATAAGTAACTGATAATCAGGTGAATAAAAAATGAACTAAAAAAGAACAAAATAGATCATCTTAAAAAAACAGGTCATAAAAATAAATCGGGAGAATATCCAGTTTTTAGAGATGCCCCAAAGAAAGAAAAGGAGACTATGTGTACAAGGGAATTGTACCAGAAGGACCTCCGCCACTAGGAAAAGAATAGGTGTCCTAGCAATATTTTCATGCTTTACCCGTTATTCCTGTAAGCACAATGTTGAGGTCAAATACATTCTAGTAGGAACATAGGACCATTGCAAATAGAGGATTGCTTATTATCAATGTTGTCAAGCAGATTTATTTGTGGAATTTTTTCTAACTTTCTTGCCATGAGGAAACAACACACCCTAGCCCTAGCCGATAGCATTTGTGCTGTTCGAAGCAGGGAAGATAAAAAGGCTTTTTTCAGTCACGTGAATGCCCCTTTAGACTGGTCTAGCATTAAATTGGAGAGCAAAGCATCAAAAAGAGACAGCAAGGGTATCACAAGTAAAGAGTCAACGGACTCGGTGCTACCTTTTGAAACGGTCTTGAATCATGCATTTTCGCACGGAGTCGTTCTTTTCATAGAAATGGGAAAAGATAAAATGAAGCAAGGATTTTTAATCTAAAATGATCACTTTAAATTATGAGTTTTTTGAACTAAACAGATCAGCAACCGCCTTTCTGACAGATATTTTCCTAGAAGATATCATTTCTTCTTTTTCCTTGATTGATTGAAGAACCTCGATATTAGAATAAAAATCATCCTTGAGCTTGCTGTTTATTCGCTCTTTAAACCATGTGATGTCTTGAGCTTTCCTGTTTTTTCCCAACCATCCTGTTGCTTTTGTTTGCCTGTGAAATGTCTCAATGAGTTCCCAGGCTTCCACAATTCCAGTTTTTTCTATTGCCGAACACAAACCTAGAGGCACGGTCCATTCCGCATCATTTGGAGGAAATAAATGCATTGCGCTCTTATAACTTTCCCTAGCTTTCTTGGCTGTCTTCATATTTTCTCCCTCTGCCTTATTGATCAGGATATGATCTGCCATTTCCATTATTCCTCTTTTTATTCCTTGTAATTCATCCCCACTGCCTGCAAGCATAAGTAGCAGGAAATAATCTACCATATTTTTAGCCATAGTTTCGCTTTGCCCGACTCCCACTGTCTCAATAACAATTATGTCGAAACCAGTAGCTTCACATAATAGAATGGACTCTCGCGTATTTGATGCAACACCACCTAAGCTATCACCAGCGGCTGAGGGTCGTATAAAAGCATTTGGATCGTTGGAAAGCTCTGTCATTCGTGTTTTATCCCCCAGTATGCTTCCTTTCGTTATACTACTACTCGGATCTATTGATAAGACAGCAACTTTCAGTCCTTTGGATGTAAGAAGTTTACCAAAAGCCTCAATGAAAGTGCTTTTACCTACGCCTGGAACACCAGAAACACCTATTCTAAGGCTCTTGCCTGTATGGGGAAGAATTAAATCCAGTAGTTCGGATGCTCTTTTTTTATCCTCTAAATGTTTGCTTTCGAGCAAAGTGATGGCTCTGCCAAGGGAAATCCTGTCTTTTCCTAGCAGTCCTTTTAGCAGGGTTTGTAGAGAAATTTTTGGTGTTCGACGAAAAACTGAGTCATGGGTCATTCAATGTAAATATTAAAATTGTGGCTCTATGTCAAATATAATGAGTAATCACGTAAGGGTTGTAAGGTTCCCTAAAAGCCGTAGCGTTTAAAATTAGAGTTACATGTACCATTTACTGCGTCTTGAAGGGTATAGATGGAACCATAAACGCGTATACCGAGTGTATGTGATGATGGGTTTGAATATGAGTAGAAAGCGTAAAAGAAGACTGTCAGCACGAGTCAAGACTCCTCACATTATACCCATCCAAAGCAACATCACTTGGCGTGCGGATTTCATGCATGATAGCCTGAATAATGGAAGACCGTTCAGCACCTTCAACGTGATAGATGATCACAATAGAGAAGTGCTGATGATTACCATTGATACTTCATTAAGTGCTAGGCGTATTACAAGGGAACTGGACAGACTCATTGAATGGCGAGGAACTCCTGAGGTGATACGTGTAGACAATGGACAGGAGTTTTTTTCTGCTGTTTTTGAAGTTTGGACTCGAAAACATAAGATTAAACTGTGTTTTATTCAGCTAGGGAAACCCACCCAGAATACGCTTGTGGAACGCTTTAATGGAAGCTACCGAAAAGAACTACTTAATGTCCATTTATTCACCGATTTGGAGCAGGTAAGAGACCAGACGTAGCAATGGATCTGGGCTTACAACAACATAAGACCACATGAATCCTTGGGTAATAAACTTCCAGTAGAGTTCCGAAAACAAAGAGGATTAACCGTACCAAGTCTGAATGTAGACATGCATTTGAAAGAAAAAACTATATTTACTAATGCTCCGGTTTAAGGGGGGCTTACAGTACAACATAATAGTTATGTATAATTTGAAAAGAGTTGAAGTCGATACAGATCATATTAACAAATATCAAAAATTACTACAACTATCTTTTCCGGGCAGCAACTATCTAAATAAAGATTACTTGCAATGGTTATATACTGAAAACCCAGAAGGAAATGCCTTGGGATTTAATGCGTTTTATAAAAATACACTTGCAGGTCACTATGTCTGTTTACCAATATCCGCAAATATATTTGGTAAGACAGAGCAAGGCTTATTATCGTTAAACACAGCAACACACCCCTCTCATAGGGGGAAAGGTCTGTTTACCCAACTAGCTCAAAAAACCTACCAGTTAGCAACTAAAGAAGGCTATACCTTTATTATAGGCGTTGCTAATCAAAATTCAACTCCCGGCTTTCTAGCAAAGTTAAACTTTCAACTTGTGGCACCATTAAAAGCTACCTTAGGTTTTGGGAATCCCAAGATTAACCAGACTCAAAAAATAGTAGACTTTTCACGTACATGGAACGAAAGTACACTACGATGGAGATTAAATAATCCGATACGGTCTTATCAAACAAACGCAAAAGGAAATACAATCTATGCCAATACAGAAAAATTTGGTATTCATGCAATACTGGCAAAAAGCATAAATCCAAAATTACCTAAGATTAGATCTTTAAATCCTACTAAACTTTGGATTGGCTTAGATTCAAATATCAATTGGAAAAAATCTTTGTATTTACCAATACCTCAACGACTCAGACCCTCTCCTTTAAACTTAATATTTAAAGACTTAACAAATACATCAAGAAAACTTGTTGCAGAAAGAGTTAGATTCAACTTAATTGATTTTGATGCATATTAAGTGAATTAATTAACTAGAAAATATGGAAAACACTTTATTTATATTCGCTCACCAAGATGATGAATACCCTGTTACCGAACTAATAAAACAACAAATTCAACAAAATAACGAAGTATACTGTGTCTACCTTACCAATGGTGAGGTGCCAGCCAGCAAAGTCACTGCAAAACATAGAAATAAAGAGTCTCTCAAGGTATTACAATCTCTCGAAGTAAAAAAAACTAACATTCTTTTCATAGGAGAACATTTAAATATAGAAGATGGAAAATTATTTCTAAATTTAGAAAAAGCCTACGAAGAATTACAAATAATCTTCTCCAAGATAAAACTAAATCGTGTACTGTGCCTGAGTTGGGAAGGGGGTCATCAAGATCACGATGCTTCTCATCTGATTGCTCTGGCTTTAGCCTCAAAACTCAGTTTACTAAACAGCACTTTTCAGTACTCCCTATATAATGGGTACAAATGCCGAGGTCCCCTGTATCGTGTAATGAAACCACTTAAAACGAATGGGAAGATGATTTATCAAAAATTGAGCTTACTGCAAGCCATTAAAGCCTCACTCGTTTGCTGGCAGTATACATCTCAGAAAAAAACTTGGCTAGGTCTATTTCCGGAGGCTTTTTTACGCTTTCTGATCACTAGGAAGTTAATTATTCAACCAGTAAAGATTGAAACCTGTGCAGAACAACCTCATGAGGGAACATTGTTTTATGAAAAAAGATTCAAAATAGCCTATGCCAATTTTAAAAAAGAATCTGCAAGTTTTAAAACTAAATACCTTTGCTAATGAATTAGTCTTTACGTATTGTTAGAACTTCAATATAATGACCGTTATGCCATATATCGCTCCTCTGGATGAATCAGTGGCTATACAATCAAGTACATAGAGGACGCTTTGCGAGAGCAAAGCACATGGAACGTATGGAAAACTAACATTAAAAACAGACACAACAATGCGATAGAAAATAACTTGGACGCACTTTTTAGTCATTGGAATACTCGGTAGCTCTGTCCTCCAATCGTGTGGTGACTGTGGTGGTCCCCTCCCCTGAATCCTTTATGTATGCCAATCACACAGATCATGCCACGTTGCTTAAAGAATGGCAACGAGGTAACCCGTCAGAATATGACTTGCCCCCATCAAGGGAACTTGAGTTCCAACAGTGGTTCTTTTTTGATGGCTGTGATATTGTAAGTTCAATTAGTAGTGATGGAGAAGATTATCAAATCAGTTATGCTAAACGATAAAGCGATTGCTAGTTTTGCGTCTTCATTTTTAGGTTATGGAGACATCAAAAAAAGGGTCATTGAATTTTATTGAACAAATGATTGAGCTGGATTTCAAGTCTGGCAAGCATCGCTCCGTTCATATGCGATTTCCTCCTGAACCCAATGGGTATCTACATATTGGTCATGCAAAATCCATCTGCCTAAATTTTGGATTAGCTGAAAAGTATGGAGGGACTTGTAATCTAAGATTTGATGATACCAACCCAGAGAAGGAAGAGACAGAGTACGTGGATTCCATAAAAAATGACATCAGGTGGCTGGGATTCGACTGGGAGGATAGAGAGTATTATGCATCAGATTACTTTGATCAACTGTATGATATGGCTATTAAACTTATCAAAAAGGGATCGGCATACGTAGATGACCTTCCTGCGGACGAGTTCAACAAGCTAAAGGGAACACCTATGGAACCAGGAACCCCCAGCTCTTACCGTACTCGGTCCATAGATGAAAGCCTTGATCTTTTTCAACGGATGAGAGCTGGCGAATTTAAAGATGGTGAACGGACCCTAAGAGCTAAAATCGACTTAAGTTCTCCAAACATGCACATGCGCGATCCTATTCTTTACCGAATTAAGCACGTAGCGCACCATCGCACTGGTCAGGCTTGGTGCATCTATCCGACGTATGATTTTGCACATGGTCAATCGGATAGTCTCGAAAACGTCACACATTCTTTGTGTACGCTGGAATTTGAAGTGCATAAACCGCTTTATAATTGGTTGATCCAGAAGCTGGAAATATACCCGTCCGAGCAGACAGAGTTTGCCAGACTTAACCCAAGCTACACTGTGGTCAGTAAAAGGAAATTACGTGAACTTGTAGAAGGAGGAGCTGTTTCTGGTTGGGATGATCCACGGATGCCCACTATTTCTGGACTCCGAAGAAGGGGATTTACACCTCAATCGCTCAAAACTTTTGTAGCAAAGGCAGGAGTTTCCAAAAGAGATGGGATGAATGATGTTGCCATGCTGGAGCATGCTGTCAGGGAAGATTTAAATGCAAAAACTAATCGAGCTTTCGGGATCATGAATCCTCTGAAGTTGATTATTACGAACTGGCCTGAGGATAGAGTAGAAATGTGTCAGGCTGTAAATAATCCTGAAGATGAATCGGCTGGAACACGGGAGATGCCTTTCACTCGGGAAATTTTTGTAGATCGGGCAGACTTCATGGAATATCCACCAAGCCCAAAAAAATGGTACCGATTGGGTCCTGATCGGGAAGTCAGGTTAAAGTTTGCCTACATCATTAAGTGTACGGGATTCAAAAAAGGAGACAATGGGGAGATCGAGGAGGTTTATGCAGAATACGATCTACAGACAAAGAGCGGTCAAGACACCGGTGGGAAAAAAGTAAAAGGGACACTTGGTTGGGTATCCGCTCCCCATGTGGTAAAAGCTGAAATTCGATTATATGACCGCCTGTTTACTACGGAAAACATGAATGTTGTCAAGGATGATTTTAAAAATCATTTAACCCCGGATTCCCTGACTATTAACAAAAACGCTGTCCTTGAACCCTCTTTAGCGAATGCTAAGGTTGGAGATCAGGTACAATTTGAAAGAATCGGCTATTTCCGGGTAGATGAAGATTCCACTCCTGAAAACCTAGTTTTTAACCGAACAATTACACTCCGAGATAGTTGGGAAAAATAAAGGGTCTTATACCGACTTGACTATAACATGACACATAAATAAATTGAATTTATATGTGATATTTTTTGATCAATTTGGTATTACTAGCGGTGTCCTAAAGCATAGCCATCGCTACGGTCTTAGTTTTTAACCACTTTCCTCGTCACGCGACCGTGTGTTGTTTGTATCTTTAACAGATAAATTCCTTTAGCTAAAAACGGAAATGCCACAGCGTTATCTCCCTTGGTTAAGGTCCCTTTAGTAAGAAATTCCCCTGAGCTTCCGAACAAGCGGTACACCCCATCACCAGCAACGGTAATTGTTACTCGATCTCCATCTTTTAGTGGATTAGGGGAGACGGAAGCGTCTATTTTCTTCACACCAGCAGTTTCTGTGGTAACATCATCAGCCTGCACGGAGACTGTAAACGTCTGTTCAGCAGTTTGACCTGCTATATCGGTAGCAGTTACGGTGATGGTTGCTGTGCCTACGGCTACTGGAGTTACGGTAACTACACTATCCATCACTGTAACCGTTGCGATGTCGGTATTATCGGACGTTGCAGTAAACGTCAACGTGTCTAAGTCGCTAAAGTTAGTAGCCACATTAACAGTTTGAGGACTACCATTTTCCATGAGGTCAGTAATGTTGTCAATCATACCTATGGCTGCTGGGGCAGGATTGGTAACGGAGATTGAGAACGTCTGTTCAGCAGTTTGACTCGCTATGTCGGTGGCAGTGACGGTGATGGTTGCTATGCCTGCGGCTACTGGAGTTACGGTAACTATGCTATCCATCACTGTAACCGTTGCGATGGCGGTATTACCGGATATTGCTGTAAACGTCAACGTGTCGTTTGGGTCGCTAAAGTTAGTCGCCACATTCACATCGCGAGGACTCCCATTTTCCACTAGGTCAGTAACATCGGCAATCGTGCCTACGGTTGTTGGAGTTGCATTGACAGTTACCGTAAACGTCTGTTCAGCAGTTTGACCCGCTATGTCGGTGGCAGTGACGGTGATTGTTGTAGTGCCAGCAGCTAATGGCGTAACCGTAACTTCACTATCGTTAGCAAGTCCAACGGTTGCGATGGCGGTACGACTGGATACGGCAGAAAACGTCAACGTGTCTAAGTCGCTAAAGTTAGTAGCCACATCTACATTGCGAGGACTACCATTTAGCACGAGGTTAGTAATATTATCAATCGTACCTACGGCTGTTGGAATTGCATTCAGCGTGACTCCATCGGGCAGGGTTATTGTTGCTGGCACATCGGCAAACAGGCTTGCAGGGAGCGAAGCAGGCAGTGGGTTTTCCGATAAATCAAGGGTTGTCAAACTGGTTAAGCCCGCGAAAACCCCAGTAGGCAAGGTGGATAGTTGGTTGTTATCTAACCTGAGTGTCGTTAAATCGGATAGCCCAGAGAAAATATCAACGGGTAGGGTTGTCATCTCATTGTTGGATAAATTGAGAGACGTTAGCCCTGTTAAGCCAGCGAAATCACCACTCTTTAGGTTGCTACCTACTAGGGAGTTACTACCAACAAAAGATAATTCGGTAACTCCCGCCAACTCTGCTGTCGTAATGTCTGCACAATTGGTTTTGCCACTCACTTTGGAGATGATCACATTCTTAACTACTTCGGTGCGTGAACAAAGGTCTGTTTCGGCTGGGATAACGCTGACCATAAAGGTTTGTTCAGCGGATTGCCCTGCTGTATCGGTGGCAGTGACGGTGATGGTTGCACTGCCTGCGGCTACTGGCGTAATGGTTATTGTTGTGCTACCGCTAACAGTCGCGATTGCAATATTGTTGGATTCTGCGGAAAAGGTCAAAGCGTCTGTGTCGTTAAAGTTATTAGCCACATCTACAACACGAGGACTACCATTTTCTACGAGGTCAGTAATATCGGCAATCGTGCCTACGGTTGTTGGAATTTCATTAATCGTAGTTCCCGTAGGAAGTGTTATTGCGTTTCGTGGCACATCGGCAAAGAGGCTTGCGGGAAGCGAAGCAGGCAGTGGGTTGTTTGATAAACGAAGGTCTGTTAAGGCAGTTAAGCCCGAGAAAACCCCAGTCGGTAAGGTGGATAATTGGTTGTTATCTAATTTGAGTATTTCTAAAGCTGATAGCCCAGAGAAAATATCAGCGGGTAGAGTGGTTAGTTGGTTAGTATTTAATTTGAGTAGTGTTAGCCCGGTTAAGCCGGCAAAATCGCCACTCTTTAAGTCATTCCTTACCCTTCCTCCTGATGTAGAAGCATAGATAAAATTGAGTCTCGTAATTCCTGCCAAATCTGTCGAAGTAATGTCTTGACAACGGGTTTTTCCATTCACGCTTGCGACTATTTCATCTCTAACTCCTTGGCTACGCGAACAAAGGTCTGTTGAGTCAGTCTCTTGAGCATTAACTGGCAGAGAAAAAGCCAGACTTAAAATAAGAAGAAGTAGGGTTTTGTAATTATAAAGACTGGTTGGAACCTGCCATAATGTCGGGGGGGGGGGGGGGGGGGGGGAGTAGGACTATTATATGCCTTTTTGTCAGTAAAAGGTGTTGCTTTGGGTGGGTGTGTAATCGGTTTCATAAGTGATTATTTCTCAAGTTAATGCGCCAAAGGTATGAGATTATCGCCAACTAATCGCTCCATTTTGCTTCAGTTTTTTGTTCTGAACAATAAGTGATACCATTTTGACCACAAAATGGCACATATAAATTGTTTCTTTTCTGCTTGTATGTCGTTAAGAAATAGCACCGAAGGGCTATAGTTATGCTTGTGTTTCTTGCCTAATCCAAACAAAAAACGATGCAGTTTATTTATGTAGTCAAGTTGGTATTAATAGTATGCGTGCATACTAACTTCTGTTTTTTATTTATTTTCGGGGAAATAAAAAAGCTATGCCAAAATATTGAAATAGCTTTAACTTTAGCGTGGTGCTGAGTGGATTCGAACCACCGACTCACGGATTTTCAGTCCGATGCTCTACCAACTGAGCTACAGCACCAAAAAATGAGTTGGCAAAAGTAGCGTATTCTATGAAAAGGCGAAACATTTAACTAATTTAACTAACTAGAGATAGAAGGAATTTTAAATTCATGCAATACCTCCCTCAACTCCTTTTTTTAGCCATTGCGGGCTTCTTTGGTTTTTTTATTTGCAAACGGATCAAACAAATAGCGCAAAACATCAAACTAGGCAAACCAGTGGACCTTTCGGGTAGCAAGCGTCAACGTTTCAAGAATATGTTGCTCATCGCTTTTGGTCAAAAGAAAATGTTCAAAAGACCCATCCCCGCTTGCTTGCACCTTCTTATTTATGTAGGGTTTGTACTCATTAATCTCGAAGTACTGGAAATTGTCATGGATGGAATTTTGGGGACACACAGAATCTTTGTCCCCTGGCTAGGCAGTTTTTATACCTTCCTCATCAGTTTCTTTGAACTCTTGGCTCTCGGGGTACTTGCTTCCTGCCTCTTCTTCCTGATCAGGAGAAATATTTTGAGGATCGACCGATTTCGTAAAGTAGAAATGCAGGGCTGGCCAACGCTGGATGCAAACCTCATTTTAGTTATTGAGACATTATTGATGGTGGCAATCTTGGGGATGAACGCTGCAGATCAGCTTCTTCAAAGTAGAGGAGTAGACCATTACACCCTGACAGGCACATTCGCTGTTAGCTCATTCATGTTTCCTTGTTTAAGTACGCTTGATACTCAAACGTTGATGCTGGTAGAAAGGGGGGCTTGGTGGTTTCACATTGTCGGAATCTTTGCCTTTGCTCTTTATGTAACGTATTCTAAACACCTTCATATTTTCCTCGCCTTTCCAACTACTTACTATGGAAGAACAACTCCCCAGGGCCAGATGATGAATATGGCGGAGATCACCAATGAGGTGAAGATTATGCTGGGGATGCCCATGGAAGGAGAAACAACCCCCCCACCTGAAGGCATGCGTTTTGGAGCTAAAGATGTAAACGACCTCAACTGGAAACATCTAATGGATGCCTATGCCTGCACAGAATGTGGCAGGTGTACGTCAGAATGCCCCGCTAATTTGACTGGAAAAAAACTTTCCCCTCGAAAGATCATGATGGATACCAGAGACCGCCTGGAAGAGGCAGGGAAGACGGGATTAGCTGATGGCAAATCATTGCTGGGAGATTATATTTCTAAAGAAGAGATCAACGCATGTACCAACTGCAACGCATGCGTAGAAGCGTGTCCAGTGAACATTAATCCACTTGATATTATTCTTCAACTCAGAAGATACGTGGCAATGGAAGAATCTGGAGCACCTGCTTCCTGGAATGCGATGTTTCAAAATGTGGAAACCAATTTTGCTCCATGGAAGTTTGGCGCACAAGACAGGTTCAACTGGGCGGGAGACCTAAAACAAGAAGAATGAGTGGAATACCAATACCAACAGTTGCTGATCTGGTGGCAAAAGGGGAAAAGCCTGAAGTACTCTTTTGGGTAGGATGTGCCGGGTCCTACGATGACAGGTATAAAAATGTGACGAAAGCATTTGTTAAAATCCTGAACAAAGCGGGAATCAATTTTGCGGTTCTCGGTCTGGAAGAAACCTGCACAGGAGATCCTGCCAGAAGGGCAGGTAATGAATTTCTTTTTCAAATGCAGGCCATGGCGAATATTGGCGTGTTGAATGGTTATGAAATCAGAAAAATTGTGACCGCTTGTCCTCATTGCTTCAATACGCTTAAAAATGAATATCCAGCATTGGGAGGAAACTATGATGTAGTCCACCATTCACAATTTTTGCAAGACCTGATTGATAAGGGGAGAGTAACCCTGGCAGGCGGAGGGGAATTCAGGGGAAGAAAAATCACATACCACGATTCGTGTTTCTTGGGACGAGCCAATAATGTCTATGCTGCACCACGGATTGTTTTGGAAGCTCTTGATGCTGAGTTAGTTGAAATGAAAAGATGCAAAACGAAAGGTCTTTGTTGTGGGGCTGGTGGAGGTCAAATGTTCAAAGATGCCGAACCTGGAAGTAAAGCAATCAATGAGGAACGCACAGAAGAAGCACTCGCTACCAAGGCAGATACCATAGCTGTAGCCTGCCCTTTTTGTATGACCATGATGTCTGATGGAGTCAAGAGCAAGGAAAAAGAAGAGAAAGTGAAAGTTAAAGATTTGGCTGAACTGATTGCTGAATATGAAGGTTTAATTTGATATGTTGATTCCTTTCGAAAACATGCCAGAAACTTCCAAGCTCTGGATTTATCAGGCAGCAAGGAAATTGTCTCAAAAGGAGGTGAAACTTGTTGAAGAAGAGATGTCTGGATTTCTGGCTAATTGGACTTCCCATGGGAGAGAGTTAAAAGCCTCTTTCAAAGTAGAGTACGATCAATTCCTGATTCTTACGGAAGATGAAAGTATTAGTCAGGCTAGCGGGTGCAGTATTGATGCCTCTGTCGATTTTATAAGGAAATTAGGAGGAACGCTTGGCGTCTCCTTCATGAACAATAACAAAGTAGCTTTTCTCATCGAAGATGAAGTTGAACTTTTGCTATTCAAGGAATTAAAGAAAAAAGTTCAGGAACGCCGTATTCTGCCCGGCACACGCGTATTCAATAACACGGTCCAAAATCTTTGTGATTTCAAATTAAAATGGCTGGTGGAGAGTGGAAAAACCTGGCTTGGGAGGTATTTTAATTAGGACTTTTTCTCACTACCTTGCTTGTCATTTAAACTAATTTCGAAAGATCGTAGCGGTTAAAATTTCGTTAATTCAGTTATGAAAAGGTGTCTGGTATTCAGTTTTGTTCTTATTTCATTCAGTTGCTCACTTGAAAAAAGCCTTGAAAAGGAAAAATTCGGGACAGTAATTGCTAGACTCGGAAACAATCCGAAAAAAAATTCTGCCGTTGAAAATATGACCGTAGCGGATGCCTTCAGGAAATCAAATCGATTGATTGAGTCCATCCCATTTTATAAGGAAGCAATAAAGCAAGGGATTCAGAATGAGTCCGCAAGTGTACATTTGGCTCATGGACTGAGAGCTGAGCAGAAATATGAGGAAGCCAGAGCAGTACTGGATGAATACTTGCCGACAGCCAAGGATAAGCACTTGAAAAAAATGGCTGAAAAGGAATTGCATAACCTTGATAAGATTGATGACTTACACAAACGAAACAGCCATTACAAAGTAAAAAATCTGGCAAAGATCAATACTGCTAGTGCTGAATATTCTCCTGTTTACAGTAATAACCACCTTTATTTCACATCTAATCGAGATGGAGGCAAAGTCTACAAAACGACGGGGACCCACTTTACGGATATTTACCGAGTGGCTACCAAAGGAACGAATATAGACATTGCCACGCTGTATCCATTGGACCCCGTCATCAATCACTTTGACACCAATGAGGGCTCTATTGCTATTGTACCTGGTGGCGGGTCAATAATTTTTGCGAAAGGAAATAATGGAAAAGCTACTGGATATTCAGACGTGCATCTTTTCTTTTCCCGATTTAGAAATGGGAAATGGTCATCTCCTATTCCGCTGTCAATCAATGATGTAGATTCGTGGGATTCCACTCCGTCGTTAAGCCCTGATGGAAAAACACTTTACTTCGCGTCGGACAGACCAGGAGGTTACGGTGGCAACGACTTGTATACAGCTAAAATAAACCAGCGAGGCAGATGGGTAGATGTGAGAAACTTGGGTCCCGACATCAATACGCTCGGCAATGAGATGTTTCCATTTGTGAGTACAGATGGAAGCCTTTATTTTTCCTCAACAGGACATCCTGGCTTTGGACATTTGGATTTGTTTCGAGCAGTAAGAGAATCCGGGCATATCACGATTGAAAATTT
Organism: Ekhidna sp.; assembly: GCA_965261215.1. Lineage (GTDB taxonomy): Bacteria > Bacteroidota > Bacteroidia > Cytophagales > Cyclobacteriaceae > Ekhidna. Next base: position 2,067,158 of record CBDHDT010000193.1, on the reverse strand, counting down.
GGGTAGCCCGATGAACTCTCATTCGGATGATTTTGGATACCATGAGTTTACTCTTTCCAAGGGATTCTTTTCTTCAAACAGAAGAGGAGGCATGGGGGACGATGATATTTATACGTTTGCGAATGATGATCCCAACTTAAAGGTTGTCAATTACTTTTTGACTGGAACAACGGTAACAACGGATGATTCTGGTCAGGAAATCATCCTCCCCAATACGAAGGTTTCCCTAACAGCCGATAATGGGGATGTAATTGATGAGGCTTTTACAGGAGCAGACGGCACATTTAATTTCAGGGTTTATTCAGAAGAGCATTATGACCTGATCGGGGAAAAAACAGATTATTTCACAACAAGAAAAGATTTTAGCACAATAGGGAAAACTGTAGATCAGTCCACTCTGACTGAAGAAATTACCAATATAAACTTTGAAACCAAGATCAAGATGGATCGCATTGTGATTGCAAAGGTGATCGTACTAAATAATATTTATTATGATCTTGACAAGGCAGACATCAGGTCTGATGCAGCGTTAGTGCTGGATAGCCTAGTACAACTAATGAATGACAATCAGGAAATTTATATTGAGCTGGGGTCACATACGGATAACAGGGCGGATGACACGTACAATCTTGATCTCTCAAGGAGGAGGGCTCAATCTGCGGTTCGGTACATTGTTAACACAGGAATTAGTTCTGCACGAGTTGTAGCTAAAGGTTATGGAGAATCTCAACTCTTAATCAGGGGTGCTGAAACGGAAGCCGAGCATCAGCAAAACAGACGCACTGAATTTAAAGTCCTCAAGTACAATCCAAGAAGTCGAGACGATGATTTGCCTCTTGGCGAAGAAGAAGATGAGTATGACCGTTTCTTCAAGGATGCCGATGACGGAAATTAAGGACATCCCTATTAACTGCCTTTTTCCGCGATTGCGGTGTCAATCCCGTACTCAAATCCTCGTGTATGCTATATACACTTCGGTTTTCCGTGCGGGATTTCCTTGCACTCACAGAAAAATTCTAGTTAATAGAGATGCCTTTACGAAAAGTCTTTCCTTTGCAAGAAAAAAGCATGATTGACCGCTACGCCCTTCGAGGCGTTGCTTCAGATAAGGAGGACGTTCACGTTGCGATTAAAGATGTTGATAAAGGCTTATTCCCCAAGGCATTTTGTAAGATAGTAGGAGACATAGGCGGTGATCCTGAATATTGCACGATCATGCATGCCGATGGAGCGGGCACAAAATCTTCGCTAGCCTACCTCTATTGGAAGGAAACTGGTGATTTGAATGTTTGGAAAGGAATAGCCCAAGATGCCATTATCATGAATATAGACGACCTATTGTGTGTAGGTTGTACTGATAACATTCTCCTATCCTCTACCATAGGTAGGAATAAAAACCTGATTCCCGGAGAGGTGATCTCCGAGATCATCAACGGGACAGAAGAAGTACTGCAAATGCTACGAGATAATGGCATAAACATTCATTCAACAGGAGGAGAAACAGCGGACGTAGGTGATTTGGTACGTACGATAATAGTAGACAGTACAGTTACCTCCAGGATGAAACGTCATGAAGTAATTAGCAATGAAAAAATCAATCCGGGGGACTTAATAATAGGACTAGCTTCGTATGGTCAATCTACCTATGAGCGAGATTATAACGGGGGGATGGGTAGTAATGGTCTTACCTCAGCGAGACATGATGTTTTTTCTAAAAAATATGCACACAAATACCCTGAAACATACGATGCAGAGGTGTCAGGCGATCTAATTTATTCAGGCTCAAAACTATTGACAGATGCTGTTGAAGGCACTCCCGTCAATGCTGGGAAACTAATGCTGTCGCCTACAAGAACTTATGCTCCCATTGTCAAGTCAATTCTTGGAGAAATGCGACCAGACATTCATGGAATGGTGCATTGCAGTGGAGGAGCACAGACTAAAGTTCTTCATTTCGTAGATAATCTAAGAATCATAAAGGATAACCTGTTGCCCGTTCCTCCATTGTTTAAAATGATACAAGAGGAAAGTCAATCAGACTGGAGAGAAATGTACAAGGTCTTTAATATGGGTCATAGAGTGGAGCTGTATGTAAGTGAGAAATCTGTTGACGGGATAATTGAAATTTCTAACTCCTTTAATGTGGATGCGCAGGTGGTAGGAAGGGTAGAAGCATCTGACAAAAAAGAAGTTATTATTCATGCTGAGTGCAGTGTCCTTGAGTACTAATACCAATTTGATGATAAAATATGACATAAATAAATTGAATGGTTTTTTGTTTGGATTAGGCAAAAAAACATAAGCATAGCCATAGTTATGCTTATGTTTTTAACGAAATACAAGCGAAAAAGAAACGATTTATATGTGATATTTTGTGATCAAATTGGTATAATTTGTCATTGTAACAACTTTTCCTATCAGTATTTAAATTTACTGCAACTTAATTGTACGTACTACCGATTCATGTTCTATGACAAAGATAGTCCTTACAATCATTAGTACAATTTTACTTGCTGATTTGACGCTGGCTCAGGACAATAGCCCGTTCGTGCTTGTCGAATTATTCACTTCAGAAGGATGCTCAAGTTGCCCGCCAGCGGATAGATTATTATCTGAAATTGTGGATGAAGACAATGCAACCGTTGACGTATTAGCCTTATCCTTTCATGTGGATTACTGGGATTACATTGGCTGGAAAGACCCATATGCGGATCAAAGATTCACTCAACGTCAAAGATCATACGCGCGAAAACTCTACTCTAACCAAGTTTATACTCCGCAAATGGTGGTAAATGGGCAATATGAATTTGTTGGTTCTAATAGGTCAAAATGGAATGCCCTTTTTAGTAAACTGAAAAATAAAGAGAAATCTTACGCTATTGAAATTAATGAGATAGCATCTCTTGGCAATGAACTAGTAATTAAAGTTTCTTCAACCAACTCTCAACGGGTAAAACTAAATTTAGCCATTGTCGAGCGAGGACTTTCTCAACATGTAACAAGAGGTGAAAACAGAGGAAGACGACTTTTTCATGATAATGTGGTAAGGTCTTATGCAACTAGACAATTTGATGGAAGAACAAATCAGTTCAAGCTGGCAGTTCCATCCAGTCTGGATATAAAGAAATCCAGCCTTATTGTATACGCACAACTTGAAAGTACATGGGAGATAGTTGGGGCAGAAAAAATCTCTCTAAGCTCATTTTAGCCCTAATGCCTACTCAACTGCAATTGTCAACTAATTTGCGAATACTCCTGTCTTTGGACCGAGTTTTATACCTATTTGATAGTAATGATAACAAACAATCTTCTATTGCAACGGTCTTAACCCATCTCGACAACATAATGCCTTACCAGAAACATCGCATCACCAATGCGACCGCAGAAGGATTTAATTCAAAGATTCAGTCCATAAAATCGGCTACCAGAGGGTTTAAGAACTTCGAAAACTATCGAGTTTCAATTCTGTTTCCCTGTGGGAAACTCAATCTCTACCTACAGGGGTCCCAGTAGAAGCGAAAAAAAATCAAGCACAAAAAAGGCAGTCACAAGAATGTAACTGCCATTTTTATGTGGGCCCACCAGGGCTTGAACCTGGGACCACCTGATTCTACCATCCAAAAGTTTCCTTCATGGGGCTGGACTATCTCATCACCCTCTGCATTACCAGTTAGGGTGCCGGGTACTTATGAGAGGTTATTAGTCGGATTCCTCACTCTCTAGTCTCTGCACCTTTTCGGTTACTTTTAATCCATTCACCGAACTTGGCTCAGGGTTGCCATATCTGCCACCAAGCAACAGATGAAGGTTTCCTTGAATTCACCCAGTTTGCAACTATACGTTTCCCTATAGTGTCACAAATTTTATGAGTCAGGTGCTCTAACCAGCTGAGCTATGGGCCCATAAAACGCTACCAATTCAACCTCATTAAGCGAGCAAAGGTATGCTAAATAGTTAAAGAACTACGTAGTACCAAATTGACCACAAACTATCACATATAAATCGTCGCTTTTTTGCTGATTTTCAACCATAACATGGGGGGTTCCCTCGCCCTGAAACTCCTTCATCTTCCAGCATGCATGCGACTATTCTTTCACAATTTTCCTGGTGATGCTACCCTTATCTGTAGTTAGTTGTAACAAATAGATGCCCTTTTTCAGCAATGGAATAGCCACGGAATGATCCGTTGTGCTTGTCTTCAGTTGTCCTCTTTTTAAGATTTTCCCCTCTATGCCTGACAAGGTATAGAGGGCATTTCCTTCCACGCCACTGATGTGTAGCACTGCGCCTGCTGGGTTGGGATACACCGCAACGCCCGTGAACGCTTCAAGCCCTGTGGGTACACCATCCACATCCGTCACCGTGATGGTGAGAGCTTGCATGGCAGTCATTGCGGGTGCGCCGTTGTCTGTAGCCGTGATCGTTACTTCGTACATATTATTCCCTCCCATATCTGCTGGATTCTCATAGTCTGGCGTGGTGTTGAATGTCAATTCGCCTGTCGAGGTGATGGAAAACAGAGCCACATCCGCTCCTCCCGACAGGGTGAAAGTAACTATCTGTCCCGCATCTGCATCCGTGGCAACGACGGTGGTTACTGCCGTTGTACCTTCCGCTATAGCCTTCGTCGCGCTACTGGTGAAAACAGGGGCATTATCATTCTCATCCGTCACCGTGATGGTGAGGGTTTGCATGGCAGTCATTGGAGAGGGAGGTCCGTCTGTGGCGGTGACGATGACTTCATATTCATTGTCCCCTCCTGTATCTGCTGGATTCTCATAGTCTGGTGCGACATTGAACGTCAATATGCCTTTAGGAGTGATGGAAAACTGACTCTCATCCGCTCCGCCCGACAGCGTAAATCTGGCCGCCTGTCCCACATCTGCATCCGTGGCAACGACGGTAGTCACTGCCGTAGTGGCATTTTCTGCATAAGAAACGGTAGCGGTAACTCCGCTTGTGAAAACAGGGGCATGGGCGTTAACTCGTCCGCCATCAGTAACAGTCCAGCCATCTGAACTGATCATATTTTCCCTAGCGGTGTGTGCTACATCTGAGCTATATTTAGACGCTCCCCCGTCGAAAGTGACTCCCGTTTGAAGGTTTTGCGCATCCCAGTCTGTCAACAGGGCATCGTAGTTTGCAAGTGAAAGTGTAACACCTGAGAACATACTGTCCATAGTCGCCACCACTTCTACATTCCACCCGCCTATGTTCTGGTCAAAGGAAGTGGCTCCATGGAACATATCTCGCATACTCGTCACTCCCGATAAATCGGGTGCATCGGTAGCAGTAACCGTGAGATTATTCGCTCCCCGAAACGCTCCCGACATGGAAGTCCATGCTATGTTTCCCCACTGCGTGACATCGCGGACTTTGGCTGTGTCGCCTTCGTCATTGAAGTAAATCCTCGGGAAGACACCACCGATGCTGACGGTATAGTCACCTGCGCTGGTATACGTATGGGTAGCATCGCCTGTCTTTCCACTTTCGCTACTGCCATCGCCCCAGTGAACTACGTAATTATAGCCTCTACCTGTTGTTGGAATGGTAATGGGTTCGCTTGCTGTGGTCGTGCGCCAAGTGGTGATAAAGTTATCTACTGATCCTGCCTCATTGAGGGTGATGGTCACTTCTCGCTGGTTATTTGTTCCAAACGTATTCTCACCTGTGGCTGCTATGGTGATGGTATAGGATGATTTTCCAGCAGTAGTAGCTGTTGCACTTCTGGTGAGGACATTTCCTGTCAGCGTAAATAAATCAGCATCAGTTCCTGAAAGCGTATACACGGGGTTGTGATCGTCTAGGAAAGCATTCTGAGCGGTGATGGTTGCCACTGTACCACCTGCCATAATCGTACTGATAATCGTCAATTTCCCATCTGGGATGTACCAAGATCCAAGGTTTTGGCTAAAGGCAGTGGCACCAGAGAACATCTGGGCCATATTCTTCTTTGGCGACAATCTCAAATCTTGCACATTCTTCGCCTTTCGGACATTCCAGCCACTTATGTCTTGGTTAAAAGAAGTGGCTCCAAAGAACATGGCACGCATATTCGTCACCTGTGCTGTCTTCCACCCGCCTATGTCTTGGTTAAATGCAGTGGCACCAGAGAACATAGAATGCATATCCGTCACCTGTGCTGTATTCCAGTTTCCTAGGTCTTGGTTAAAGGAAGTGGCACCAGAGAACATCTGGGCCATATTCCTCACCTTTGCTGTATTCCACCCGCTGATGTCGCCGTTAAAGGAAGTGACTTTATAGAACATAGAATACATATTTTCCACCTTCCTGACATCCCACCCACTTATGTCCTGAACAAAGGAAATGGCAAGATGGAACATAGACTGCATATTCGTCACCGATGCTGTATTCCACCCGCCTATGTCCTGATCAAATGCAGTGGCGCGATGGAACATACTCTTCATACTCGCCACCTGTGCTGTATTCCACCCGCTGATGTCCTGATTAAAGGCAGTGGCCGCCCTGAACATATGACCCATATACGTCACCGATGCTGTATTCCATGTGCTGATGTCCTGATTAAAGGTATAGGCTAGATAGAACATATCGCCCATATTCGTCACCTGTGCTGTGTTCCAGTTTCCTATGTCTTGGTTAAAGAAAGAGACTCGGTAGAACATATTTTCCATATTCGTCACCTTTGCTGTATTCCACCCGCCTATGTTTTGGTTAAAAGAAGTGGCTCCTTCGAACATACCTCGCATCGTCGTCACCTGTGCCGTATTCCACCTACTGATATCACCGTTAAAGGCAGTGGCTCCACCAAACATACTCTGCATATTCGTCACCTGTGCTGTGTTCCAGTTTCCTATGTTCTGGTCAAAGGAGGTGACTTGATAGAACATACTCTGCATATTCGTCACCTGTGCGGTATTCCACCCGCCTATGTCTTGGTTAAAGGAGGTGCCTACGTCAGGACCAGGCCAAGGAACCTTACGCCCAGCGAACATTCCAGACATATTCGTCACCTGTGCGGTATTCCAGTTTCCTATGTCTTGGTTAAAGGCAGTGGCTCCTTCGAACATATTTCGCATATCGGTCACCTGTGCGGTATTCCAGTTTCCTATGTCTTGGTTAAAGTAAGAGACTCGATAGAACATATTTCGCATATCCGTCACCTGTGCTGTATTCCAGTTTCCTATGTCTTGGTTAAAGTAAGAGACTCGATAGAACATATAAGCCATGTTCGTCACCTGCGCTGTATTCCACCCGCTTATGTCTTGGTTAAAAGAAGTGGCTCCAAAGAACATGGCACGCATATTCGTCACCGTTGCGGTATTCCAGTTTCCTATGTCTTGGTTAAAGGCAGTGGCTCTACCAAACATAGCCTGCATATTCGTCACCGATGCGGTATTCCACCCACTTATGTCGCCGTTAAAGGAACGGGCATCAACGAACATACTGTTCATATTTGTCACCGATGCTGTATTCCACCCGCTTATGTTGCCGTTAAAGGAAGTAGCACCCCTGAACATATAAGCCATATTCGTCACAGCATTCATGTCTGGAGTACCTGCACTTGAGTTCATGGTCAGGTTAATTGCTCCCCGAAAAGCACTATCCATAGTTGCATTCCATACAGCGGTACCCCACTGCTCTATGGAGGTATATTTTAATGTATCTGTCTGATTATTGATATAGACATCATTCAGGTTTCTAAATCTGATGGTGTGTGTTCCTGCTGTGGCGAAGGTATGGGACTGATTTTCAGAAACGTCTGTAGCTTCAAACACTCCGTCATTGTTCCAGTCTATGTCATAATTTGTATCCTCCGTGTAGAAGGTAAAGGACTTGTCATTGGCATTGGTACCAGCGGTAGTTGTTACTTTCAGCACAAAGTGGGCTGGATCCTCATTCTCATCCGTCACCATGATGGTGAATTGTTTTGCAACCTCTGGCATTACCCCATCCACTTTTAGCCTCACGGCATAGCTAGCTTTTGTTTCATAATCGGCGGAAGCGATAAGCTGTAGTGCAGTGCCTGAAATCCTAAAACTAGCATTGTCAGTATCTCCTTCGCCTGTTACTAATGCATAAGTGTAGCTACTCGCTCCCCCGTTTGTGGATAGCGTACCCACCACGGTATTAACTCCAGTATTTTCTGCAATGCTGGTGGATGAAAGAAATATGTCTGTGGGTGCAACACCAGACTGTACTCGTTCGCCATCAGTAATTCCCCAACTATCTGAACTCTTCATATTGTCCCTAGCAGTGTGTGCTACATCTGAGCTATATTTAGAATTTCCTCCGTGGAAAGTGACTCCCGTTTGAAGGTTTTGTCTGTTCCAACCCACCAAAAGTGAATCGTAGTTTGTAGGTGAAAGCGTAGCATCCCTGAACATATCTGCCATAGTCGTCACCGCTTCTACATTCCACCCGCCTATGTTCTGATTAAAGGCAGTGGCTCCATTGAACATCTCTCGCATATTCGTCACCTGTGCTGTATTCCAGTTTCCTATGTCGCCGTTAAAGGAAGTGGCAAAAGTGAACATATTTTGCATATTCGTCACAAGACTCATGTCAGGCGTACCTGCATTTGGGTTCATGGTCAGGTTAGTTGCTCCATAAAAAGCACCATCCATTGCCACATTCCAGACAGAGGTACCCCACTGTTCTATGGAGGTATATTTTGCTGTGTCTGCCTGATTATTGATATGGACATCACTCAGGTTTTTAAATCTGATGGTGTGTTCTCCTGCTGTGGCGAAGGTATGGGGAGCATCTCCTGTTGTTACGCTCTCAAAACCGCTACCTTCTCCCCAGTTTACCATATAATTGGTGTCTTGACTATAGAACGTAAATGACTTGTCGTTAGCGTTAGTACCAGCGGTAGTTGTTACTTTCAGCACAAAGTGGTCTGTTGTATTGTCTTGTGCGTAAGCAAGAACCGAGAGTGACAAGAAGGTAAGCAGAGAGATTAAGTGTTTAAGCCCCCCCCAAAATTTCTGACCATTTGTCAGGAAGGGGAGAATGGAATTAATTGCGTACAAATCTGTACTCTTGGCAGAGGAAGACGTAGCTTCCGTAAAAATTTTCATATCAATATGATTTTTTATTAGCACTTAAATTAGCATCAAGAAAGCGCAAAGTTCACGTCTTTCAGGGATTCCTGCAAATTTATTTTTCTGTTTTTTTAAGAAAAGGATGTTTTTTTCCCCCTTATGGGTCAAATTGGTATTATCTGGTTAGTGGAGCAGGAGGACTGATAGAGAGAGGGCAGGTTAGTCAATAACATTGAAAAGGCTGTCCCCTATTGTGCCATGCAGATACCACTAGGGCATCACTAAACGAGACACATACTTACCAAACCGCTCACAATGATGAGGTCAGCAACGAGTTTCAAATGCTTGAAATCTTTTGCTCTATCGGCGATAATTAATCGATAAAGAAACCATAACATGAATGGGACCAATCCCAAAAAAAATATTCTCATCGTCCAATTCTTGATGGATAGCAAATACAGAATGAGAAGAGAAATGCCTACTAAGCATACTACATAGATACCTCGTTTGACCCTCCTAACTTCCCACATGGTTGAGACGGACGGAATACCAAAAGTCTGTTTTCCTTTCGAACTGATAATGTCTTTTAACGTCTCTCTTGCAAAAACAGTGACCCCACCAAAAAGGGCATATACTAAAGGCAGTAAACGTACTTCCCTGAAAAAGACCATGACCAATAGCATGGTTAAAATGGGGAGAAAAGAAATGGTTAAAGTACTTAATAGGAGGATTCTTTTTACAATCCCACTATAAGCCCAGAGTACTCCTGTGGAAAATAAGTGTATCAGCCCGATGAAAGGATCGGTGAAAACCCCCAGAGCAATGCCTCCACAAGATAAAATAACATGAGAAAAAAGGGCACCTCTTCTTCTTAGATCAGGACCAACTACGACTCGATCTGGTCTATTAATCATGTCTATCTTTTGATCGAAATAATCATTAATAATATATCCTCCTGCTCCAATCATAGCAGTGCTTAGGAGAAGTCCTAAAAACTGTAGGTTGTATAAATCGTTACCAGGAATACCCATAAGAAATTTGGCAGTGGCAAACTGGGTATAAGCGATGATCAAAAGGTTGGGGATTCTGCTGGCAATAAGAAATCCAGATATATCTCTTAGTTTGATGTTCATGATTTGGATTTATGAATATCCTCTGAGATGAGTTTATAAATCTTTCTCCACCGATCATCTTCAAGAATTTTCAAATGAGCGTCTATTGTATCAATATCGTTGCGGACAGAGGGACCTGTTTGGGATTTTAACGGAGTGAGGTCAACCGCTTTTTTTAATGTCTCATGGGCAAGATGATGAACTTCTGCAAAGGACAGTCCCAAGGACTCCAGAATCTTATCACATATGTGATACATGTGGTTTGTGAAGTTGTTTGCGAAGACCGCTGCTAGGTGAAGTTTTATTCTGTTGGCAGAACTCATCTCCCGTACATCATTACTGAAACTTCTTACAAATGAGAAAATTTCTTTATCCAGCGTATCACTACCCTCAATAAAAATGGGAAAAGCATCAAAATCAATTTGTTTATCTTTAGAAAAGGTTTGTAGTGGGTACATTACACCGTGTCTGGGGTGAAAGGACACATCTGATATAGGTCTGGACCCCGACGTATGTAACATGATCGATTCAGACGTATTAAGGGATTCTGCTACCCCTTTAATTGAACTATCAGACACAGCAACAATGATGAATTCAAAGTCTGAAGTATCAAGACGATTTATGTCTTTTATGATATCCTCACTGGGAGTTCTTCCAAAAATAGTTACCTCATGTTTTTTTGATATTCTTACGGCGAGGTGATAACCTACATTACCAAAACCTATGATAGCCACCTTGCTCATAAAGTAAAAATAGCTGAATCTTAATCTTCGGTCTCCTTATCTCGCATTTTCATAAACTCTACGTATCGTCTTCTGATCGCTATGATGAATCCAAACATCAGTAGGAAAGTACCCATCCATAGCACGTTAATCCATGGTTTTTTAACTGCCTCCATGATAATCCAATCTTTTTGAGTGGTCTGATATGCCAGCACCACTGCATTTTCCTGGGGGATAATGTTTTGAATAGAAATTCTAAATGCAAGATCATGCACTTGATCATCTACCCTGCCGACAAGCTCTCCATCCTTGATGATGAAAATGGGTTCGGAAACATAATCCCTGTATTCTCCTTGAATAGTAATGACCGCTTTCACTGCTACATCATTCTCGCCAATTTTCTCTCCATTGATAGTTCGGATTGACTCCAATTTTTCTAGGGTAGCCACATAATCATTTACATAAAAATGTTCCCCAATAGGGACTTTAACTTCCTTCAGCTCGCTCCACTCATCCTCTGATGTTGGTTTCGGAAAAGTCCTTACGTGTGTGTACATATCGGCATCAAAAGTTCTATGAATGGCTGGAGAATAGACTGTCATACCCATGGACTCATTAATTTGAACTCTTGGGAACAGGGTAAATTTTTTCTGTGATTCTTTGTAGTACTCCATTTCGAAGTAGCTATTCTCAGGGTGGATTAAAGTAAGTGTATCATACGCATCTGTTATTTTTCTTACGACTTTGAGGGGATCTTGCAGAAAAAGAAGATCATGTTGATCCACCATTCCTGCTTCTCTTGTCAGTTTACGAATACCTTTATACATTATCGAGTACTCGTTCATTTGCCTTGGTTCATTGACAAAGAGGAGCAGATTATTTTGATTAACGTCATCAGGGAATTCACTGCTCCAGACCATAGAGGTGTAATTGGTGGAAAGAATATTAGAATAACCCGAAGAAAATAAAATGCCGATGAGCATGAAAGCTATTCCAATGTGAGCGATAGAGCCTCCAGCAAGTTTGATGTTTGACCTGACGATCGACACTAAAATTTTTGTGTTGGCAACTACCGAATAGATAGCAGCTATCAGTAAGATCAGATACGCAGGCTCAGTGATTTTTCCCAATACTATTATAATCGCTGACAGACCTAATGAAATCAAAAAAGGAAAAGTAAGTTCAGCTTTCAGTTTTGTCCTGTCCATTTTTTTCCACCAGAAAAACTGACCTGTTCCTGAGAAAATGGCTAAAAAAACTGAAAAAATTAGCTGAGGTAAAGAATAAGCGTCATAAATATCGGAAGGAGGAGCCATGCTCAACTCAAATCCCAAACTTGAGGCCACCTGATTATACACTGGCATTGAAGTGTATATGATAACCTGAAATGCCATAAAACATAGCACGGAAGCACCCATAAAAATCCAAAATTCACGTGAATAGGTTGAAACTTCTTGCTTTTCGCCCGAGATTTCTTTCCACCTTTTTACTATTAGATAGCTGGACAGGAAAAGAAATACCAGCAGATAGATTAGAAGTTGCCCTGAAAGTCCTAAATCTGTGAATGAGTGGACAGAGGAATTACCCAAAATTCCACTTCTAGTTAGGAAAGTAGCATACAGTACCAAAAGGAATGTGGCTACAACAAGTATTGACGATAACTTAAGCGCAGAACCACTTTTTTTATATGCGATCATAACATGAATAGCGGCAATTAAAACGAGCCATGGAACATAAATAGCATTTTCAACAGGGTCCCAATTCCAGTAGCCACCAAAATTTAATGTTTCGTATGCCCAGTAAGCACCCATCAAAATTCCTACTCCAAGAATAAGTGCTGAGAACTGGGCCCAGGGCAGAGCAGGTCCGATCCATTCTTTGTTTTTCCCGATGATCAACCCGCCAATGCAGTAGGAAAAAGGGATTACTGTAGTAGCAAACCCAAGAAAAAGAGTGGGAGGATGTATGACCATCCAATAATTCTGTAACAATGGATTTAACCCATTTCCATCCTCTGGGATAAAATTTGGATTGGTTTTAAAGATTGGGGCATCCAGAACATCCCTCAAAAGCATAAATGGAGAACTCCCTATTTTGGCATCAAAGACGACAACTCCCAAGATCATTGAAGCAAGAAATGCTTGTGTCAAGGACATGATGAGCATGGCAGGGGCTTTCCAGAAATTATTCGTATTCATCAATATAATGCCTAGAATAGCGTTCCAGAACATCCAGAGCAGAAAAGAACCCTCTTGTCCTTCCCAGAAACTTGAAATTTGGTAGTAGATTGGCAATACCCTTGACGTGTGGCTATAGACGTAATGGTATTCGAAATAATGATTATTGATTAGGTAAAATAACACAGCAACAACACCAATTACTGCGAATGAGTGGATGTAGAAAATCTTGTTCCCAAACGAGGACCAGCTCTGATCCTGATTTCTCCCCTTGAAAAAAGCCCATGAAGCCAACAAACTACTTACAAATGTGAGAATTACAAGTGTGTGACCTAATTGTCCTTCAAAGTAATGAATCATGTTTTATTGGTCAATCTTTACAGACCTGCACTGAAGTTCGGCTCTTCTTGGTATTTTGAAGGACATTTGAGAAGTATTTTGTCCGCAATAAAATTAACCTCATTGTAGTAACCTATGATAACTATCTGTTCAGATTTTGTAAAATCCGAAGGAATGGGATTGGCATGAAACACTTGTTGTACCAGACCATTTTCATCGACCATCTTAAACTTGAAGGAGAGCTTATCTGGGCTTTCCTCAATACCTGTGATCTCCTTGTTTCCAGACCTGAGAAGTGATCCAACAACGTGTATGCTTTTCTTAAAACCTTTATTTGACAATTCCTTTGCCTCTGAGAATGAGACATACGTGCTTGCATCGCCAGCCATCGCCATCACGATAGCAATGGCTATCGAAATTACGATCATCACTGTTATATACTTTGTTTTCATTCGTCTCCTGCCTCTTTTTCTAAACGTTTGGATTTCCGATCCAGTTTGATCAGTACATAAAAAAATCCACCAAGTATTGTGAGAATTATAGCAATAACCACGTAAATTTTACCCTCACCTCTGAAATTGTCAGCCATTTCTACTTGAGCACTCAACGTATTTGAACAACACCAGGTGACCAGAGAAAAAAGAAATTTGGTCCATAAAGAAAAAATCTTGCTCATGTCTTTTTTTGATTAAACTACCTTGGCTTAACTGCTGTCCTCAAGTTTTTGCTGAACCACGGACATCCTTATCGAAACGACAGCAATCCAATAGCCAAGTAATGTCCACCCTAGAATTGCTATATAAAATACTTTTCTAAGGCTACTGTCTAAATCGTATACATTAAAGCCAGGATTTCCGCCATTTCCCGGATGAAGACTATCCGTCATTCTGGGTAGGATGAATAGCAATGGGATCATTAGAAAAAAAGCAAAAATATTATATACACCCGCTATGCGATTGCGTTGTTGTTCATCTTGGATAGACCTTCTTAAAGCGAAATATGCCAAATAAATTAAAAGAGATACAGCAGATGCGTTTTGCTTTGGATCATTGCTCCATAGTTCCCCCCAGGCATATTTAGCCCAGATCATCCCTGTCAGAATCCCCAGAATCCCAAATGCTAGCCCCATATTTGCCAATTGACTACTATAAATATCAAACTTATTATCTCCAGTTTTCAGGTATTTAACGGCGTATATTACGGAACCCAGAAAGACAAATATCATCCCGAACCACATAGGCACATGAAAATGTAGTACTCGGATTGTTTCGTTTAGAATTGGAAGTCGGGGTACTGGCAATAATAACCCTCCTATTACTGTGTAGCAGAGCATCCCAATACACAGCCATTTCCACCAATCAGTTTTTAATAAATATCCCATCAAGATTTCCAAGTAAAAGGAAACAATACAAACGTGAGTGCAATGATAATCACATCAATTGAGATCAACGAGATCATGTTCCCCTGAATCTGCATCCAAATGTTACCATCCAAGATTTGGTAGGAATTGCTTATCGCCAGATTCAAAACGGGAATGATGACTGGGAATCCAAGAATAGCCATCAAAATAGATCTATTATTTGCTTTGAAGGCTATAGCAGAAACCATAGTGAAAGCTGAAGATAATCCCAAGCAACCCACAGTCAAATTTAGTAGAAATAACAACCAATTGTTAATCGGATTTCCAAATAAGGCAACATATACTAGGAGAGCCAGTGAAGCGATAACCAAAAGGTAGCAAAATGAGTAAATCAGCTTAGCAGTGACTATTTCGAGGGGTGTAGCGATGAAAAAATAGTAAAGGACTCTTCTTTCCTCTTGGATAAAACTTTTAGCAATGGCACTAATAGAGGTAAATAGCAGTATAATCCAAAAAAGCGCATTCCATACTTCAAGACCAACAAAACCTCTAAAAGCCATATAAGAGACGAAAATAGTGGAGGTTAAATACAGCAGAATTCCAGAGATAGGATTCTGTTGTCTCCAATCAATAATCAAGTCTTTTCGGATTAATTGAAAAACTTTTTGCACGATGCAAAACTAAATTCAATATGATACTCACCTTGCAAATACCTGCACGAACCTTTAGCATTGCATAAAAGTTCAAATCTTGGGAGCAATAAATTCTATTTTGGTTACAGGATCAGCTGGTTTTATTGGATTCCATCTTTCTAAAAGGCTCTTGGAAGAGGGTTTTGAGGTCATCGGCATTGATTCCATTAATGATTATTATGAAGTTTCGCTGAAAGAAAGCAGGAATGAGATGCTAAGCCAATTTTCTAATTATACTTTTTATAAGCAAGATTTGACTGATGGAGACAAACTCAAAAAAGTTTTTACGAAACATACCATTTCAAGAGTGGTAAATTTAGCTGCTCAGGCAGGAGTGAGGTATTCAATAACCCATCCACACGCCTATTTAAGTTCCAATATCACAGTGTTTTTGAATATTTTAGAAGAGTGTAGACATCACAATGTTGGTCATTTGATTTATGCATCGTCCAGTTCAGTTTATGGCGCAAATACAACCATGCCTTTTAGTGTAAATCAAACGGTTGATCATCCCATTTCCCTTTACGCAGCTACGAAGAAATCAAATGAATTGATGGCACATACTTATGCATCAAGTTTTGGGCTACCTGCTACTGGATTAAGATTTTTTACGGTATACGGTCCATGGGGCAGACCTGATATGGCACTATTTCTTTTCACTAAAGCAATTTTAAACAATGAACCCATTGATGTATTCAATTATGGAAAAATGAAAAGAGATTTCACTTATGTGTCTGATGCTGTAGAAGGCATTTATAGATTAATGGATCATATTCCCGAGGGGGATAAAAACTGGAATTCAGATGATCCCGACCCAGCAACAAGTTTTGCTCCTTTCAATGTATTTAATATAGGCAATGGCAAACCTGTTGAACTCATGGACCTTATATCTGCAATCGAAAATGAATTAGGGGAAAAAGCCAAAATAAATTACTTGCCAATTCAGACTGGAGATGTTCCAGCCACTTTTGCTGATACAAGTGCATTAAAAAAAGCTGTAGGTTATCAACCCGATACAACTGTGAAAGTGGGTGTAAAGAACTTTGTAAATTGGTATAAGGAATATTTATGACTAAAATTTTAATTACAGGAGGGGCAGGATTTGTTGGATCTCATGTCGTAAGAAGATTTGTTAAGAATGGAGGTTATGAAGTTGTCAATCTTGATGTACTCACTTATGCTGGAAATCTTGAAAATTTAGTGGACATTGTGAATGAAAAAAATTACAAATTTATAAAAGGGGATATTTGTGATAAGCACCTTCTTCATGATCTCTTTGAAGAATATGGTTTTGATGGCATCATTCATTTAGCTGCGGAGTCACATGTAGACCGATCAATTAGTAGTCCGACAGCATTCGTTCAAACTAACGTAATAGGTACTGTAAATTTGCTGGAGGCCACAAAAAAATCTTGGAAAAATCTTAATGGGAAAAGATTTTACCACATTTCTACAGATGAAGTTTACGGATCATTAGGTCAATCTGGACTCTTCACCGAAGAAACTTCTTACGACCCTAAATCCCCATATTCTGCATCGAAAGCGGCGGCTGATCATTTTGTCAGGGCGTACGGAAATACGTATAGCTTACCTTATGTTATCTCAAATTGTTCTAATAACTACGGTCCCTGTCATTTTCCTGAGAAACTCATTCCACTGCTGATCAACAATATCAGAACCGAAAAACCTCTCCCAGTTTATGGAAAGGGGGAAAATATTAGGGATTGGCTATTTGTAGAAGATCATGCCCGTGCTATTCAGGTTATTTTTGAAAAAGGGGAAACTGGTGATACCTACAATATTGGTGGATTTAATGAATGGAAAAACATTGACCTAGCGCATTTACTTTGTGACATAATGGATGAGAAGCTGGGCAATACCCAAGGGACCTCAAGGAAACTAATCACATTCGTGAAAGATAGAGCAGGACATGACTTACGATATGCAATAGATGCCAGCAAATTATCTCAGGAACTTGGTTGGAAGCCTTCATTACAATTTAAAGAGGGCTTGGAGAAAACAGTTGATTGGTACTTGAAGAACGAAAAATGGCTTGAAGATGTAACTTCAGGCGAGTACAAGAAATACTATCATAAGCATTATGAAAGCAACTAGCAAAAAGCACTTTTTAAGCAGGAAATGTTCCAATACACATGACCTTACGTTTCATCTAAAAAAGTCAAACAGCCAGAGGTCAAAAGCCAAAAATCAGTTTTTATGAAAGGAATTATTCTAGCAGGGGGGTCAGGAACTCGCTTACACCCATTAACTCATGCAATTAGTAAGCAACTATTGCCTGTATATGACAAACCGATGATTTATTATCCTCTTTCAACATTAATGCTAGCTGGTATCAATGAAGTGCTAATAATTAGTACGCCTAGAGATGTGCCACTTTTTCAGCGCTTACTCCAAGATGGTAGCAAACTTGGGTGCAGATTCTCATACGCTGTTCAAGAAGAGCCAAGAGGACTAGCTGAAGCATTTGTTATAGGGTCTGATTTTATTGGACTTGATAGCGTTTCGCTCATTTTAGGAGATAATATTTTTTATTCCTCGGGGTTTTCAAAAAAAATTCAAGCGTGCAACAATCCTGACGGAGGCATTGTTTTTGCGTACCACGTAAGTGATCCTGAGCGATATGGAGTAGTTGAATTTAATGAGGACCAGAAAGCCATTTCCATTGAAGAGAAGCCCATCAACCCTAAATCAAATTATGCTGTTCCAGGACTGTACTTTTATGACAATTCAGTAGTAAAGGTAGCAAGAAATGTAAAGCCAAGCCCTCGAGGAGAATTAGAAATAACAAGTGTTAATAATCATTATTTGAAGGCGGGGGAATTGAATGTCCAACTATTTGATCGAGGAACTGCTTGGCTGGATACAGGTACTTTTTCTTCTTTAATGCAAGCAGGAAATTTTGTTCAAGTTCTTGAGGAAAGACAGGGGTTAAAGGTAGGCTGTATTGAGGAAATTGCGTATAAAATGGACTTCATATCGTCACAACAATTGGAAGAGTTAGCAAGACCTTTAGAGAAAAGTGGATATGGTATATATCTTAAACATATTTTAAAGAAATGAATGCCGAGAAGACGAACCTCCAAGACTGTTGGATTTTAGAGCCGGATGTTTTCGAAGACGAACGCGGTTTTTTTTATGAAGGATTTAATGCAGATAGGTTCAAAAAAACTACAGGATTTGAATTTCATGTAACGCAAATAAATCAATCATGGTCTTCCAAAGGAGTACTCAGGGGATTGCATTTCCAAAAGGACCCAAAAGCGCAAGCCAAGTTTGTATCATGCATTGAGGGAGAGGTTTTGGATGTTGCTGTGGATTTGAGAAAAAAGTCGCCCACTTTCAGGGACTTTTCTGTTGTAAGATTATCGGCGCGTAACAAAAGACATTTTTATATCCCTAAAGGCATGGCTCATGGATTTTTGGTTCTTTCGGATTATGCAAAGTTAATGTATCAAGTAGACGAAGTGTATTCTCCAGAACATGATAGTGGAATTATTTATAATGATAGAGATTTGAATATCAGCTGGGGGGTACCACAAGAAGCAATTATTTTATCTGAAAAGGATAAACGTTTACCAACATTCAACAAGTCAAAAATTAACTTCTAATAAATACCTCTCTTGGGGAGAATAAATTGAGCCAACCAATTATAGAGAAATGAAGAAAAAAGTTCTAATTACTGGAGGTGCAGGTTTTCTGGGATCTCATTTGTGCGATAGATTCCTCAATGAAGGATACCACGTTGTAGCTATGGACAACCTCCTTACAGGGGACATTTCTAATGTTGAACACTTGATGGGAACCCCAGATTTTGAATTCCATCATCATGACATTTCCAAGTATATACATGTATCAGGTGATGTAAAGTATATTTTGCATTTCGCTTCCCCAGCTAGTCCTATCGATTACCTGAAAATGCCAATTCAAACGATGAAAGTAGGGTCGTTGGGGACTTTGAATTGCTTGGGATTAGCCAAAGCAAAAGGAGCAAGAATGTTAATTGCTTCTACTTCAGAGGTTTATGGAGATCCGTTAGTGCATCCTCAAACCGAGGATTATTGGGGGAATGTGAATCCTGTGGGTCCACGCGGAGTTTACGATGAAGCAAAGAGGTTCCAAGAAGCTATAACAATGGCCTACCACACTTTCCATGGATTGGAAACAAGAATGGTGAGAATATTTAACACTTTTGGACCAAAAATGAGACTAGATGATGGTCGGGTCTTACCAGCTTTTATTTCGCAGGCCCTAAGGGGGGAGGATTTAACAGCATTTGGGGATGGCTCTCAGACTAGGTCTTTCACGTATGTTGAAGATTTGGTGGAGGGAATATACCTGTTGCTATTGAGTGATTACCCATATCCAGTAAACATTGGCAATCCTCAGGAAATCACGATTAAAGAATTCGGAGAAGAAATCATTAAACTTACGGGCAGTCGGTCTAAAATCATTTACCGAGATTTACCAAAGGACGACCCCAAACAACGGAAACCTGATATATCTTTAGCAAAAAAAGTACTGAATTGGGAACCGAAATATACCAGAGCTGAAGGGTTGAACCCTACCTTGGAATATTTCAAAAAGAAGGTGCTGGGCTAATTTTTAGCTCTACTTTTGCGCCCTGATTTGAATTTCAGTGGAATACAAGGTAGGAATCATAGGGTTAGGTTATGTGGGACTCCCCTTAGCGGTAGCAAGCGGAAAGAAGTACCCAACAACGGGCTTTGATATCAACTCGGTTCGAATTGATGAATTGGAAAGGAAGGTTGACAAAACCTTAGAAGTGACCGATGATGAACTAAAATTGTCACGGTTATTGTCTTTCACTTCTGATTTAAACAATCTGAAAGAGTGTAATCTCTATATAGTCACCGTACCCACTCCAATCGATGAAAATAGAAATCCCGATTTAAATCCAATCAAAAGTGCTACGAAAGCGCTGGGTTCTATTCTGAAAAAAGGAGATATAGTCGTTTATGAATCTACCGTTTATCCAGGTTGCACGGAGGAGGTATGTGTACCTATTTTGGAAGAAAGAAGTAAGCTAATATTCAATCAAGACTTCTTCTGTGGCTATTCCCCTGAACGGATCAACCCAGGGGACAAAGCACATCGAATTAATTCTATTTTAAAAGTGGTCAGTGGAAGCACTCCAGAAGTTGCTGAAAAAATAGATACGTACTACAGGTCATTTATTGATGCAGGGACGCATATGGCTTCCTCCATAAAAGTTGCGGAGGCTGCCAAAGTGATAGAAAACGCACAACGAGATATAAACATTGCTTTTGTTAACGAACTGGCTTTGATCTTTGACAAATTGAGTATTGATACCGCTGAGGTATTGGAAGCTGCGGGGACCAAATGGAATTTCCTGAACTTTCAACCTGGTTTGGTCGGAGGGCATTGTATTGGAGTAGACTCATACTATTTGACGCAAAAAGCTGAATCTGTGGGGCATCATCCACAAGTGATTCTTTCTGGCAGAAAAATCAATGACTCAATGGGGCAATATGTGGCTCAAAGAGTCATCAAACTTCTTGGCAGGGCGGAGAAGCTTAATGCCCAATCCAGAGTGCTGATCCTTGGATTTACTTTCAAGGAAAATTGCCCTGATATCAGAAATACAAGAGTTGTTGATATTTACCATGAGCTTTTGACTTACAATCTATTCGTTGATATATATGATCCATACGCAGACATTCATGAAGTGAAAGAAAAATATGGAATCGATCTGATAAATGATGGAATCGACTCATATGATGCATTGATTCTTGCCGTCTCACACGAGGCATTTTTATCACTTGACTGGAATAAACTCAGGGAAAAAGTGCCTGTTATTTTCGATGTTAAAAGCATACTAGACAAAAAAATTGTGGATGGAAGATTATAAGGAAAATATTATACCTCATCATCATTCCCTTTCGCTCGAAGACAGAATAAGAAAGAACGGGCATAAACCAATGTTAATTTGGTTCACAGGGTTGTCGGGATCAGGAAAATCTACCCTCGCTAGTGGTCTAGAGATCCATTTTTTTAATTATGGGTTCAACACTTACATTCTTGATGGAGATAATATCAGAACAGGATTGAACAAAGATTTGGACTTTTCTGATACATCCCGTAAGGAAAATATTCGAAGAATTGCAGAAGTATCAAGGCTTTTTTTAGATGCTGGTGCGATAGTGCTAACGGCTTTTATTTCGCCATTTAAGAGCGATCGAGAGTCAGTGAAAGACCTTGTTGGCGAAGAAAATTTCATAGAGATTCATGTTGATTGTCCTTTGAATGTGTGTGAAGAACGAGATGTAAAGGGACTATATAAAAAAGCACGTTCTGGCAAGATCAAACATTTTACGGGTATAGATTCGCCTTTCGAAATTCCAGATAATCCGGACATAAGAATGAATACTGTAGATAATGCATTGAATGATTGTTTACATATATTAATTGAGAAAATAGAACCTAGACTCAGGTTATGATCAAGTACAATCTTACTCATTTAAAAGAGCTTGAAGCGGAATCGATTTATATTCTGAGAGAGGTATTTGCGCAGTTTCAAAACCCATCCATTCTGTTTTCGGGTGGAAAGGATTCGATCGTAGTGACTCATCTCGCTCGAAAAGCATTTTACCCTGCTAAGATCCCGTTCCCATTAGTACATATTGATACGGGTCATAATTTCCCTGAAACCATTGAATTCCGAGATGACCTGATCAGAGAATTGGGAGCTAAACTGATAGTAGGGTCAGTTCAAAAATCCATTGATGAGGGTAGTGCGCAAGAAGAGAAAGGGAAAAACGCAAGCAGAAATGCCATTCAGACAATCACACTTCTGGATACAATTGAAGAGAATCAATTCGATGCTTGTTTGGGAGGAGCCAGAAGAGATGAAGAAAAAGCACGAGCTAAAGAAAGATTTTTCTCCCATCGTGATGAATTTGGTCAATGGGATCCCAAAAATCAACGACCAGAGCTTTGGAATATATTCAATGGCAAACACAGTTGCGGTGAACACTTCAGAGTGTTTCCATTGAGCAATTGGACAGAAATGGATGTATGGCAGTACATTCTAGCCGAAAACATTGAAATTCCATCCTTGTATTTTGCTCATCAAAGAGATGTAATTTGGAGAAACGATACATGGCTACCCGTGTCAGACTTCATTCAAATAGACGAAAAAGAAGAAATTATCAGTAAAACCCTTCGATTCAGAACTCTAGGCGATATTACAATTACAGGAGGGGTTGAATCGGATGCAGATACAGTGGAGAAAATTGTTGAGGAAGTAGCTGTTGCAAGACATACAGAGCGTGGCAACAGGGCTGATGATAAACGTTCGGAAACGGCTATGGAGGATCGAAAAAAAGAGGGATATTTTTGATAGTCCGATGTTCGGCTTTAGAAAGGAAGAGAAACTTCAAAGATTTAGAAATGTGACAACCTAGAGAAAAGTAGCCATTGAAAGCTACGAGGCAACTAGTTGTTTCCTACGTGCTATTTAAAAAAAGTCACATTATCAACCTGAACCCGATTAATAAATAGTTCAATTAAAGAGTGATAAACAGGAATTAGGAATAGATAAAACCAGTGTATGTGTTTATATTTAAGTATCTGAAATTCAAATATATACACATAAAATACATCGTCTTATCTGACCATAACATTACTGAAATTTTCTATTTTGTTGATGAATCCTGTCTGGAATTAGAAAAATCTATCCAAAAGCACCTTGTAGGCAACAAACCTAATAGAAAGCCCAAGATGAGCTGTAGCGAAGTAATCACTAGCAAGATTATGTTCCACTCTGGAGGGTTCAGCAGTATGAAACACTTTTATTATTCATTATGTCCAAAAACATATGAAACATTTATTCGGTGAAACAGTATCCTATAATAGGTTTTTGGAATTGATCCAAGGTGCAACCTTACCTATGGCTCTATTGCTAAAAACTTGTTGTATGGGTGATGGTACTGGTATTGCTTTTATTGATTCAACTCCAATTCGGGTATGTAAAAACAAGAGGATAAAAAGGAATAAGGTTTTTGAAGGATTGACCAAAGTAGGCAAGTCTACAATGGGTTATTTCTTTGGGATTAAGCTACATAAAGTCATTAATGACAAAGGGGAACTTCTCAATTTTGTGATCTCCCCTGGCAATATTGATGATCGAGAACCTTTAAAAAATCCATCTTTCATCAAAGCCTTAAAGGGAAAGTTGTATGCAGACAAAGGGTATATCTCTCAATAACTAACACAAGTGCTTTTTATGGATGACCTTCATTGGATCACTAGTATTCGTAATAATATGAAGAATACGCTGATGGAACTCAAAGACAAAATCATGCTCAGAAAAAGGTCGGTTATAGAAACAGTAAATGATGAACTAAAAAATATTTGTCAAATAGAACATTCCAGACACAGGTCATTCACCAACTTTATTGCCAACCTAATCTCTGGTCTAATTGCCTATTCTTTCTTCCCGAAAAAACCTGCAATTAAATATGATCCTGTAAATACTAGCCAATTAGACATTTTCTAAATCAGGTTCAGGTTATTAATGACCTGAACCTACTAATCGTGCTATGGTCAGGTGCTACTTCGTCTATGCATAGCCCACAGAATCAACTCAATGATAGGCTATCATGAATCCTGTCCTCTACTTCGTAATCGCTTAACCCGTACCACCTCTGAAGCAGACAAACTTTAAACAATAGTAGTCCATCATAGGCAGGTTTACCTGTCTCTCTTTTTCCTTTTGTGCAGTATTGATCTATTACTTCATTAATGCTAGACCAGTCTAAAAAGAGCATTCATCTGACTGAAAAAAAGTCTTTTTTATCTTCCTACTTCGAACATCACAAATGCTATCGGCTAGGGTAAGGACATGGTGTTTCTGCATGGTGTTAAGATAGAAAAATTCCACAAATAAATCAGTTTGATAGTAATGGTAATAAACAATCTTCTATTGCAACGGTCTTAATGGATATAATGTTTAGAAGTCCCCTTGACAACTAATACCCAATTGACCACAAAATGTCGCATATAACTTGTTTCTTTTTTGCTTGTATTTCGTTAAAAAATAGAACCGTAACTATAGCTATGCTTATATTTTTTGCCTAATTCGAACAAAAGATAATTCAATTTATTTGTGTAATATTTTATAACCAAATTGGTATTAATCAGCATTTGTTGTTAAGTTTTTCAACAAGATTTTTTCGGTTTCATTACACCATTTGTTAAACGTATTCTGAACATTTTGATGGAATGGTAAGTATTCCAGCAAAATTCCCAAGTCAAACGTTAAACTGGATATGCCAGCACCAGCTTGTTTCGCATCTTCAGCATTACACGCCTGTTCATAGTGACCCTTAACTGGTACCATAAGCACTGGCTTGCCCATATACATTGCTTCGCATACAGATTCAAAGCCAGCGGTCGTCAAATAGCCACGACAATTGCTCATTAGTTCAATAAATTTCTTGTCATCTAGCTGATGGAATGTAAGGTTGTTATTTTTTTTATATTCTTGTGGCATACCCTTCTTATCCCAAAAACAATGAATTGGGATTTCAGGATTTTTTTGATGAAACTCGTTGACTTCTGTCGAATATCCATCGTTTACCATGTAAACCAGAAAGTGATCCCCCTGAGATATTTGACTTTCTTTTATTTCTTTTCTTAAGAGCGGAGGGACTACAACTATTTTTGGGGGAGGATGATCATGAAATTTCTGAAAAGAAAGACCTAGTATTTTCTTCGCCCTGAAACCAGCTAATTTATTTCCAAATCTTAACGATAATTTATCCAGTAACCTGCCCTTGGGAAAGTTACATTCGGCGTGTCCGAGTAAAAATTGATGAGCAATGGCAATATGCCTTACGTTGGATTTCTTAAGGAAAAAATAGAGTCCCCCAAGAAAATCATAAAAATTAATTATGGTATCAGGTTGTTCAGTTTCTACAATCTTTTGAATGCGATTGACATTACTGATATAGGTACGTATTTTGACTAAGTTGAAAATGACCGTTTTGAATATATTAACCGATTTATTGTTTCTGTCCGTGACAAAATTTGGACTTTCTAATTGAAGTATAGGAGCATCTATTTGATCAAGGAAAAATTGTGGAAGTTCCCTTCTTCCACTTTTCCCAACAATTACTTGGCAAACCTGATGTCCATTTTCAATAAGAATTTTAAATAAAGAAATAGATTGGGTCATGTGTCCACGACCTTCTCCTTGGACAATAAAAATAAATTTCACAATGTCAATTTCTCTTTTACTTCCAGATAAAATTGCGGGAGACATTTATGCATTATCATCACATAATGGAACTGTCAATAGCATCATACGTGTGCATGAATCTATTCAAAATCCTCGCATTTGATCAGCGTTACGCAACGTCGTTTCGTGTTGAGAATATTTCACTACAGCCTCACCGATGATTACCGATAATTGTTGCTTAATGGCACTCTTGGTATTTACGTCCTCCTGAAAATCGGAAAATGAATTACTACCTTTAACGAAACATAGTTTATTAAGAAGCAAAATTAAGTAAAAACTCTGCTCCCTCGCCGATTTTGGATTTAGCTGAAATACTTCCACCGTGATTTCGCATGATTTATTTGGAAAGGCTTAACCCTATTCCAGATTCACTTTTCTTGGTGGTAAAGAAAGGAATGAAAATTTTCTTGAGGGCTTCTTCTTCAATCCCTACTCCATTATCTACAATACTTATAAATGCAACTCCTGAGCTCCCTTCCATAGCTGTAATTGTTAAGGATTTGTCTGCTTTCTCATCATTCGAAAGTGCCTGAATCGCATTTTTAACAACGTTGATTACTACTTGCTCAATTTGCTCCTTATCAATCAAAACACACAGATGTGGCGTTACTGATAGGTTGGTAGTGATGTTGTGTTTTTCGAAATCTGGTTTGAGCAACATGATTACATGCCCAAGTATGTTGGAGACGTTGGGTTCCTCAAGATTAGGCAGTTTAATCCTAGTCATATTTCTAAAATTTGAAACAAACTTTATTAAACTTTCACTTCGATTATGAATCGTCTTAACTGACAGATAGAAGTCCTCGATTTGATCATTTTTTATTTTAGCGATATCACTTCCAGTTTTTACAAATTCATCCAGTTCAGCCTCAACGGTGGAAGCAAGCGATGAGATGGGACTCACTAAGTTTATAATCTCATGAGTAATACCAATTTGATGATAAAATATGATATAAATAAATTGAATTATTTTTTGTTTGAATTAGGCAAAAAACATAAGCATAACTATAGCCTTTCGGTGCTATTTTTTTAACGAAATACAAGCAAAAAAGAAACAAGTTATATGTGATATTTTGTGGTCAATTTGGTATTAATTGGAAATAACTTGATACCTTTGCACCACTATTTAACCTTAAAAGATCAATGAACCCCATTACCCAACCACCCAAAGTAACACCTATGACTGACAAAAGGTCATATAATAGTCCTACCCCCCCCCCCCCCCCCCCCCCCGACATTATGTCATCCTTTAGCACGGCTTTATAATTACAAAAACACCCTATTTCTCCTTATTTTAAGTCTGGCTTTCTCTCTGCCAGTAAATGCTCAAGAGGCTAACCCAACAGACCTCTGTTCACGCACCGCCGTAGTTAAGAATGTTATCATCTCCGAAGTTAGTGGCAAAACCAATTGTGCAGACATTACTACAGCAGATTTGGCAGGAATTGGTTCATTACTCCTTACAAATGAGGGAATAGCTAGCCTAAATAGTGATGATTTTGCTGGCTTAATAGGACTAATAAAACTCTATTTAGACAGTAACCAACTAACCACTCTACCCGCTGATATATTCTCTGGGCTATCAGCCTTAACGACATTAAGGTTACAACACAATAACCTCTCCATCTTGCCAACTGGTATTTTCTCGGGTTTAACTGCCTTAACAGACCTTCGTTTATCAAACAACCCACTGCCTGCTTCGCTTCCTGCTAGCCTGTTTTCCGATGTGCCAAGAAACGCAATAACCCTTCCTACGGGAACTACGATTAACGCCGCAGTGCCAATAACCGTAGGCACGATTGATAATATTACTAACCTCGTGGCAAATGGTAACACTCAAACTGTAGATGTGGCGGATAAATTTAGCGACACAGACGCTTTAACCTTTTCCGCAATGTCTAGTAATCCTAACATCGCAAGCGTTGGGGTTGCTAATGATAGTGAAGTTACCGTCACGCCAAAAACCAGAGGCACAACAACCATCACCGTAACTGCCACCGACATAGCGGATCAAACTGCTGAACAGACGTTTATGGTAAGCGTTATCCCAGCCGAAACAGACCTTTGTTCACGCACCGAAGTAGTTAAGAATCTTATCATCTCCAAAGTGAGTGGCAAAACCAATTGTGCAGACATTACTACAGTAGAGTTGGCGGGAGTTACCGAATTATCTTTTGTTGGGGGTAGCTCTCTAATAGGTAGCAACCTAAAGAGTGGTGATTTCGCTGGCTTAACAGGGCTAACGTCTCTCAATTTATCCAACAACGAGATTACAACCCTACCCGCTGATATTTTCTCTGGGCTATCCGACTTAGAGACGCTCAGGTTGGATAACAATCAACTATCCACCTTGCCTACTGGGGTTTTCGCGGGCTTAACCAGTTTGACAACCCTTGATTTATCGGAAAACCCACTGCCTGCTTCGCTTCCCGCAAGCCTGTTTGCCGATGTGCCATCAACAATAACCCTGCCCGATGGAGTCACTATTAACGCCGCCGTCCCAACAGCCGTAGGTACGATTTCTAATATTACTAACCTCGTGGCAAATGGTAGTCCTCGTGTTGTGGATGTGGCGGATAAATTTAGCGACACAGACGCTTTGACCTTTTCCGCAAGGTCTAATGATATTAGCATCGCAACCGTTGGGGTTGCTAACGATAGTGAAGTTACGATTACGCCAGTAGCTGCTGGCACAACAACAATCACCGTCACTGCCACCGACATAGCGGGTCAAACTTCTGAACAGACGTTCTCAGTCACTGTCAATGCAACTCCAATAACCGTAGGCACGATGGACAACATGACTGACCTAGTAGCAAATGGTAGTCCTCGAAATGTAGATGTGGCCAGTAATTTTAGCGACCCAAACGACACGTTGACGTTTACAGCAATGTCCGATAATACCGCCATCGCAACGGTTACAGTGATGGATAGTGTAGTTACCGTAACACCCGTAGCCGTAGGCACAGCAACCATCATCGTAACTGCCACCGACATAGCGGGTCAAACTGCTGAACAAACGTTCACCGTCTCCGTTACCAACCCTGCCCCAACAACCGTAGGCACGATTGCCGACATTACTGACCTCGTGGAAAATGGGAGTCCTCGAAATGTAGATGTGGCTAGTAAATTTAGCGACTTAGACACGTTGACCTTTACTGCAACGTCCGATAATACCGCCATCGCAACGGTTGCAGTAATGGATAGTGAAGTTACGATTACGCCATTAGCTGCTGGCACAACAACCATCACCGTAACTGCCACCGATATAGCGGGTCAAACTGCTGAACAAGCGTTTACAGTTACCGTGCAGGCTGAGGAGGTTACCACAGGAACGGCTGGTGTGAAAAACATAGACGTTTCCGTCTCCCCCAATCCAATAAAAGATGGAGATAGGATAACAATTACTGTTGCTGGTGATGGGGTGTACCGCTTGTTGGGAATCTCAGGGGAATTTCTTACTAAAGGGACCGTAACCAAGGGAGATAACGCTGTGGCATTTCCGTTTTTGGCTAAAGGAATTTATCTGTTAAAGATACAAACAACACACGGTCGTATGACAAGGAAAGTGGTTAAAAACTAGGGATTGAAGGACAGCAATTTTTGGTTATTGTAGTGACCGCTGTTGCTAATGTGAACGAAATTAGCAACTTAGAAGAAGTGCTACAAAATGAACTTTATATGGAAAGAGAAAACCTTCTTGTCCTTCCATACCACCTATCTGTTGGCATTCCTGATCTGATTCACGACACAGATTTTGGTAGTTGATTTGAGGGAAGATTGACCTGATGGCTTACATAAAACCTAAGAAGTGCCATTAAAATTTTGATTACGACAACTAGTTAAAATATTTGGTTCTTTTGATTATTGAGTGGGTAATGCGTCAAAATACAGGATCAATTTCATTGTTCAAAAAGGTTCAAAAATGTACGACTTATTTACTCAAGCACTTGGCATCTATGCCCCGTGGTTAGTCAAGGATGTTGAATTTAACGACAAACAACTCAACAGCTATATTGACTTCAAACGGGGCACGCGCTTTGTTGATGGTAGCGATGACACCAAAGCCTATGGTGCCTATGACACCAAGATGAAAAAATATCGTCATATGAATTTCTTTGAGCATGAATGCCATCTGCATGTTCGGACTTCTCGCATTAAGCGAGACGATGGCAAAGTACGGCTGATTTTGCCACCGTGGGCAGGTCAGTTAAATGGTGTTAGCTCCTTGTTTTGAGATGCTTATTATCAAGTTTTGTAAGCACATGCCGGTACACAATGGTTGCCGGCTGATGAACGTATCAGATTATAAGGTTTGGAAATTGCGGGATATCTATGTTGACAAAGCCAGGCTCAGTGAGGATTTGAGCGGTATAGATACCCTCGGTATGAATGAAACTGCCACGGTCAAGGGACATGATTATATAACGCTATTTGTTGATTTATACAAAAAAGCAGTGGCGCATATCAGTGATGGCAGTTAAATCGGTGAGTTGCGATATGTCGCCGGCGTTTATTAAAGGGATTAGAGAAAACCTGCCGAATGCCCAAATTACCTTTGACAAGTTCCACATTATAAAGATTATCAATGAAGGGGTTGATAAGGTGAGAAGAGCGGAGGCGAAAGAGAATCCAATTCTTAAAGGTACGCGGTATTTATTCCTCAAAAACGAACAACCCCTCAGCAAGAAACAACAACAGAAAAAAGCAGAATTGGAGCTGGCAGATATTAACCTTAAATCCTTTGAGGCAATGAGAATGCGAAAAACTTTCCAACAAATCTATCAAGCCAAAACCGTAGCAGATTTTGAGCAATTATTAAGCAAATGGTACAACTGGGTCAGTCAATGCAAATTACCCGCCAGGGTTGAAACGAGCAAAACCATTAAAAACCACTGGCAAGGCATTGTCCAATGGAAATTAAGCAGTATCAATAACGGTATTTTAGAAGGCTTAAATTCGATCATTCAGGTCGCAAAAAGAAAAGCCAGAGGTTATGGCAAAAAACATTTTAAGACCATGGCTTATTTGCTGAATGGAAAGTTTTTTTGCATAAAATTTATGCGAATAAACCCACTTGCTTTTAACAAGAGCCTATTTATTAAATGCCTACTTCAATAGTTGCTGAATTCAAGTCATTAATGCAACTTTCTGGTTAACCAATAATTGATTCATTACAAATATAGGGGTTTCATATTTATGCCTTTTTCTAGGTCGATTGTTTATCTTGGTTTCAATGTCTTTGATTTGTTGCTCATCGAGCATAGAGAAGTCTGATTTCTTAGGGATATATTGTCTGATCAGCCCGTTTAAATTTTCATTAGCCCCTCTTTCCCACGCGTGGTAGGGATGGGCAAAATAATAGTCAATGCTTAGCGTTTTAGCTACCTGTTGATGCCAAGCAAATTCCTTTCCATTATCAGAAGTGATGGTTTGAAGAAACGGACTCCATTCTTCCAATAATTCATTGATGGCATCAGCCACTTCGCTGGCTTGTTTGGTTTCTACTTTCTTCATTTTCAACATGCCACTCGCCCTGTCGTTGATAGTTACAATCGCTCCTTTCTGATTTTTTCCAATGACCAAATCTACTTCAAGATCTCCAAATCTTGACCTTTCTTCTACCACCGAAGGTCTGCGGTCTATACTTACTCTGTCTTTTATAATTCCCCTGCTATCTTTAGTAGCCCCTCTTTTGCGATACTTTCTGCCCTTTCTTCGGAGATGAGTATGTAACTCGCCCTGGTGTTTTTTGTCTTTCCATACATGCTGATAAATGCGCTCGTGAGAGACACAGTCTAGCCCTTCTTTTATACTGATGCCTACAATTTGCTCGGGGCTATAATCTTCCTTTAGCAGGGTCTCGACATGGGACTGAATTCGCAAGGTGAATCGCTTTTTCTTGGGTTTCTTTTTTTGACGTTGAGCATACTTTCGATGCGCCAAATCATGCCTATAAACACCACTCCTCTGATCTTTATTACGCACAATTTCTCTGCTAATAACAGATTTATCTTTTGCTATGCTAGCAGCTATTTCACTTTGACTTTTTCCTTGTTGTAACATACACGATATCGCGTACCTGTGTTCTGTAGTAAGATGTGCCATTTGCAACTTTATTTTTGACGATGTGAGGGGGCAAATTAACCCTTACCAGCAAAGCAGTGAAAGAGAAAATTGCCCTTCTTTCCTGTTTTGTAATAGTGATAAAATCTCAAATCTAAAAGTTGCATTTATTAGTTGAATGTGAGGTTTAATCTATTTTAAAATTTGAGTACCAAAATTCTGCACGTAGAAAATCAATAGTTCCTAAGCTGTCTACCCTGTAGCTTTTTCTGCGTACTGGCAATTTCACCTTGAGATGTTTTGTAAAAGAAAGATTTTGTATGAGTGCGTAAGTAGGCGAATGAAATACTTTACTTCCTAAAAAATATCCTGTCTTCTTTTCAAAATAAAACCACCATACATCTTTGGTGGAATGATTTTTATTCTTATCAGGATCGTAAGTTGAATTGATCACATACGCTTCCACTGAATCCTTAAATAAGATAATTCCTTGATAAGTAAGCATTGCACCTTCGTCCAAAAGTTTGAATGGCATCCCTAAAACATATAGGGAACTCAAGACAGATTCGGTGAGTTTTTTTTGGTTTGCCTCTATCTTATTTCCATCCAGCAGTCTTTTTGTCCCGTATTTCGTGTGATGCAGTTCGTGATTATTGGAATTTTCAGTCCATGAAATACGAGCTCCAAACTCAGGAGTCATCGTGTATGCATGATTTTGGGTAATGTCTGACTCCAGAGTACTATCGTTGAAAAGTACACTCCGCTTGGTGTATCGAATAGAGTGCAGTGTTGACCACGCATCCCAGCCTCCTGCATATGCTATAGCCTTTGATATTATTTCTTTCACTCTTTCATCCTCAATGTGATCATAAGGAGTCTTTTGTGGGTCAGGCTTTGTACAGGAATTGAATATTAGAAAACAGAAAAGAATACGTTTCAACTCTGTTTTCATAACCAGCATTATCTTAATTAAGATGTTGTTCACAAAAGCAATTGATTCCAAAGTATCTTTTTCGTTCGCCCCTTCTTTCAGACGAATCTCCTAATGGGAATCCCATTTGACTCCTCTCCTCCCTGAAACGGGTTCTCAACGGACTCACCCACCCCTCTCTCTGTACGAAAACCTACGACATACGTACACTGATGGCTTGACCAGACAACCCCCCCAAACTTAGCAAACTATACTAACATTCCAAATGGAAATCGAATAAAAAAATGGGAATTATACGCCTATTGCCTCAAAACTTAATCTTCCGTGAGTTTGAGGCTTTTTAAATTCAATTTTTACTTTATCTCAAGCTCTTCTTTGCTGGGCTGATGCTCTGGCTTTTTTTGGCGGGTCTGAAGGTTTAAAGCTGGATGTTTTTTTGACGAAACAAGCTAGAGTTTTGTAGGTCTTTATTTCCCTTGTTAATAAAACAGGGTCTTAAGTACTTAAGACCCTATGGAATAGCAACAAAAAACTGGACAGATAGTTAAGTACATTTTGAATAATTAATAGTTTCAAATTGTTCTAGGATTTTATACCCCAGATATGAATATTTTCTTTTTCTGTTATACAAATTTTCAATGAATTCGAGTAGCTCCATTCTGGATTGAAGGATGCTGTGAAAGTCTGAGCGTCTGATCATTGTCGATTTCAATATGTTGAAGAAGTTTTCAGCAACAGCGTTATCCTAGCGGTTTCCCTTCCGACTCATGGTGAATTCAAGCTCATTAAAATTCAAAACTTTTGCCCAAAAAATTTGGGAAATTAAAACTTACTCCTCTATACTTGCGCTCCTGAATCGATGAAGGTCGATTTATAAAGAAGTGCTGAGAGACAGGCTCTATGATGTGCTAGCAACCCTCTGCTTACTAGTAGAAAGGTGCTAATTCCTGAAATATAAATTGATAAAAATGAAAAGAGAAAGATTTTTTCCCCTGACATGATGTTGAATTCAAAAGCTCGAAAAGGGGACTCTATGTCTACATTGATCACTTCCAAACACATCAGATATTGCTACTGTTGTTGTTAATTCAAATTTGATCCATTCGGGGTTTGTGATCATCTGATTGAATGAAGTGGGACTTCATTTATTAATACCCTTGCACTTTAACTATTGATACGGGTTATTAAAAAGATACCATGATTCCCTTCGGGAAGGAATACATTAAAAATCTTGAAGCTGAGTTCGAGGAAAGTATATGGAAATAGTTCAACAAAAATTTGATTCAGCAAGTTATAGGATGGAGGAACCTTTGATCCTAGAAAGTGGAGAAATCCTTCCAAATCTTAGGAGTCATTACACTACCTATGGTGAGCTCAATGACAATAAATCAAATGTTGTTTGGGTATTCCATGCACTGACTGCGAATAGTGAAGCAACTGACTGGTGGAACGGATTGGTTGGAGAAGATTTTTTTATCAACCCTGAAGAGCATTTTATCATATGTGCTAACATGCTAGGCTCATGCTATGGAAGCACTGAACCAAAAAATTTCAACTTCCCTCAGCTAACGATACGAGATATTGTTCAAGCACATCAAAGACTACTCAAGCATCTAGGGTTAAACAGCATTAAAATAGGGATAGGAGGATCCATGGGAGGACAGCAACTACTCGAATGGGCCGTTCAAGAACCTAGCTTGTTTGAAACAATTGTTCCTATCGCAACGAATGCCATTCATTCACCTTGGGGCATTGCATTCAATGAAACTCAACGAATGGCTCTTGAACATTCGGATGATAACAAGGGCATTGAAATTGCGAGAGCTATTGCTATGTTATCATATCGACATTACTGCACTTATGAGACAACTCAATGGGATCATGATGGACGATCAAATCATTTTTCTGCGAGTTCATATCAAAGATATCAGGGTGAAAAACTCAGAAAACGTTTCTCACCCATCAGTTATCACTACCTCTCAAAAGCAATGGATAGTCACAACATTGGCATAAGATACGGCAGTTTACAGTTGGCCTTGAACCGAATTGATTCTCGGTGTATAGCTATCGGGATTGAAACAGATATGCTATTTCCAATCAGGGAGCAAGAATTGATAGCTAAATATGTAAGAGGAGCTTCTTTCGTAGCCATCAAATCAGTTTACGGACATGATGGATTCTTGATAGAAGTAGAGCAAATAGCAAATATTTTAGAAAAAGAATTAAAATGAATCAAATAAAAAAAATTGGTCTTTTTGGATTTGGCACTGTAGGCAAAGGATTTTATCACAACTTACAACGACACCCTCACTTACCAGTTCAACTATCAAAAGTCTGCATCAAGAGGTTAGACCTTGAGCGTATTAGTCACGATCTATATTTCACTGATGACGCTTCTGAAATACTGGACGACCCTGCAATAGATATTATAATCGAGTTAACAGATGATGCAAAGGCTGCAAAAAATATTGTTCACACTGCTTTGAGAAAAGGAAAATCAGTGATCAGTGCTAATAAAAAAATGATCGCGGAATCATTAGAAGAAGTGCATAATTGGCATCAAACATACGAGGCTACCTTTCTTTATGAGGCTACTGTAGGTGGTGGTATTCCAATAATCTGCACCGTTGATGATTCCTTACGTGATTATGGGATCACGCAAATCAGGGGCATTTTGAATGGATCCTCTAATTATATTCTGACCCAGATGCAACAAAAAAGCTGGTCTTTTGATCAAGCACTTGAAGAGGCACAGAAAAAAGGATTTGCCGAAACTGACCCCACTCTTGACATCAGCGGGATGGACGCATCATATAAACTTGTGATTTTATCCTACCATGCATTTGGAGAAGTGATCTCTTTGGAAAATTTCCACTTGGAAAACCTTGAAAATGTCAGTAAAAAAGATATTGAAGTTGCCAGACAGGCAAGTCAAAAGATTAAGCCTGTAGCATGCATTGAGAAGAAAGAGGAAAAATATATCTGTGGCATAAAGCCCATCAAAGTGGATTTAACAGATGAGTTATTCAATGTTGACAATGAATACAATGCGATCAGTGTTCAAACTAAGATTTCTGACAGGCATCTATTTGTTGGAAAAGGGGCAGGAGCATTTCCAACGGGAGCGGCTGTATTTAGTGATTTGAATCGAATATTAAAAGGATATAAGTACAGAGTAAGCATAGCTCAAGAGGACCTCACACTTAAACACGCACAAAAAAACCGACCCAAAATTGAGTTGGTCTCTTCCAGAGTTAAATAACTCCTATACCAATTTAGATTATAACATGGGGTACAAAACAAGTAGTGCCTCTTCTAACTTGCTAATCTCGTTCACATGAGCAACAGTGGTCACCACTCCTACTACCAATCCCTCTTCAACTGTGATGTGGTGTTTTTTTTACCCATATCTTAGTTTCCCTGCTTTTCTAATCCGTGCTCCATCAGTATCAACACTGGAGGGGAAAACGTGCCTCCTCACTTTTTTTGCTCATTACAAGAACCTCACTTCCTCTACTTCGCCCTTACCCATTTCCTGACTAACTAATTTTAAAAATTCTGTTTTCGAATTTTGCATCTCCTGCTTCAAAGGGGCTGAAGTCAGTTTGACAAACATAATTCTATCTTTAAAAAAGATTTTGATAGTCCGCGAAGCAATGGTTTTACCCATTATATTTTCCCAATTGGCAATGAGGTGTTTCTGCTTAAACGTATGTTCTAAATGTTCCTCCTTTAGGAATTGATTAAAAGCCGTACGGAAGTTCTTAATAGAATCTTCGCTCATCATGTAATTTCTATAAAATTTGTAAACTCTACAGGCTTGAACAATTCTTTACTGCGGTCTTTTCTCGCATCTGTAATGAAAATCTGCCCAAATCGTTTTTTATCCAGAAGCAATTGAACAAGTAATTTTATTCTGGAATCATCCAGTTTGTCAAAAATATCGTCCAGCAAAAGTAAAGGTTTGTCTTTGGTTTTTTCTACCAAAAAATCATACAAAGCTAGTTTCAATGCGATAATGAATGTCTTTTGTTGTCCCTGAGAGCCAAATTTTTTGATCAGTTCACCGTCTAGCAAAAAATCAAAATCATCTTTATGACTCCCCAGTGCTGTGTACTGGATAATTTGGTCTTTTGAAAAATTATTGCGGAAAGCACGTTCGAATCCTCCATCTACGTGTGATTTAAAATCAAGCCTAGGAGTTTCACCTCCTTCGTGCAAGGCTCTATAGTTTTTTGTCATGTACGGGAGAAATGCCATGGCAATTTTTTTCCGTTCCTTAGAGATTCGTTTTGCAATAGGGATTAATTGATCGTCATAGGCTTCAACTAACTTGTAATTGATCGGTCTATCTCCATTTTGTTTTAACAGCGAGTTACGCTGTTTTAGTAATCTACTGTAGTTCAATAGTGCGTCCAGATAGATCGTATCAAATTGGCTAATCGCCCCATCAAAAAATTTTCTTCGTTCTTCACTTCCTTCTTTGATCATGGAAGTATCACTAGGTAAAACGATGACAAGAGGAACCTTTCCAATGACATCACTCAGTTTCTCAGGTTCCTGCCCATTAATTTTAAGAATCTTTGATTTTCCTTTTTCATATTGAAGAGCCAATGAGCACTGATGGTATGTGCCAAAAATGGTAAAAGCAGGCATTTTGTGGCTGATCGCCAGTCGGTCCTGAGAACCAATGGCACTTTTTGTAAAGGACAAATAGTAAATGGCATCCAATAGGTTGGTCTTTCCTGCGCCATTCTTTCCAACGATGCAATTGATACGCTCACCAAAAGCAAATGAAGAAGTTTGATGGTTTTTAAAATGGGTGAGTTGCAGACTTTGCAGGATCATAATTCCATAGTTAATAAGGTCGGATGGAGCACGATAACCAAAAATTATTGATCAGAAAAGTAACTTTATACAATTGGTTCATAGACTCTATGTAATTTCGCTGTCCCTGAAGCAAGTTTAACCAAAACGTTTGTAGCATGACAACCGGAGCAACAGCAAAAAAATCAACTTTTTCAAAAGAACAATACATGGGGTGGTACGACTCTATGCTTTTAATGAGAAGATTTGAAGAGAAAGCGGGTCAACTATATGGACAGCAAAAAATAAGAGGATTTTGTCACCTTTACATCGGACAGGAAGCTTGCGCTGCTGGTACAGTCTCTGCGCTTGAAAAAGAGGATAAATACATCACTGCGTATAGGGATCATGCCCACCCACTTGCCTTGGGCACCAATCCTGATAACGTCATGGCAGAACTTTTCGGTAAAGCCTCGGGTCTCTCCAAAGGAAAAGGAGGCTCTATGCACATGTTTGATAAAGAAGTCAACTTTATGGGAGGTCATGGAATAGTTGGAGGTCAAATTCCAATTGGTGCAGGAATTGGTTTTGCCGAACAATACAAAGGAACAAAAAACCTTTGCATCTGTTTTATGGGTGATGGCGCAGTTAGACAAGGAGCTTTTCATGAAGCATTGAATATGACCATGATGTTGAAAATGCCAACCATTTTTGTGGTAGAAAACAATGGGTATGCCATGGGAACTTCAGTACAGCGAACATCCAATGTGACTGAACTTTACACCCTAGCTAGTGCCTATGATATGCCCGCTAAATCCGTAGATGCGATGAAGGTGGAGGAAGTACACAATGCAGTAAAAGAAGCGGCTGGCAGAGCCAGAAAGGGCGGAGGTCCTACTTTTTTAGAATTTAGAACCTATCGATACAAAGGACATTCCATGTCGGATCCTGCAAAGTATAGGACCAAAGAAGAATTGGAAGAATACAAGCTACAGGACCCAATAGAACAGGTAAAAAAGACAATCCTTAAGAACAAATGGGCTACTGAGGATCAACTGAAAGAAGTGAATAAAACAATCAAAGAGCGGATAATGGGGTCTGTAAAATTTGCTGAGGATTCCCCATGGTCTGATCCATCAGAAGTGTATACCGATAACTACGTTGAAAACGATTATCCATACATCGACTCTTGATTGAGAATACTTCTCGTACTCTTTATAAAAAATAATACCTTTGCGACCTCAAATTTGGCAGTGGCAGGGTGGAAATGGAGGATTAGTTGATATATTAAAGATGTCTAAAAAAATGGCAAAAGGGAAAAAGAAAGATGAGGGCATTGAGATTCTAGAAAATCCAAATGCGATTGTTGATAAAGCCAACGAATTTTTCGATAGCAAAAGAAACAGGACATTAGTTTTTTCTATTGTCGGTATTTTGGCAGCGATTGTCATCGGAATCGCTGGGTATGATTATTACATCACCGATCAAAATAATAGTGCTCAGGAAGAATTGTTTCAAGCCCAGTTCTATTTTGAAGCAGACAGCTTGGGGCTTGCACTCAATGGCGATGGAAATAGCTATGGGTTCTTGGAAATAATTGATGAGTTTCCTGGCACGAAAGCAGCGAACCTATCTGATTTTTATGCAGGAGCTTCTTATTTGAGGTTAGGAGATTTTGATAACGCAATAAAATATCTAAAAGAATTTAGCAGTTCAGATTATTTGGTACAAGCGAGAGCATATTCCCTCATTGGAGATGCCTATTTGGAACAAGATGATTTTGACAATGCAGAAGAATACTATGAGCTTGCTGTTGATTACAGACCCAACAAGTATTTTACTCCAGTTTACCTGAAGAAACTGGCTATTGTCCGTGAGAATGGGGGAAATCTCAGTGGTGCTATTAATGCCTATCAATCTATTATTGAGAAATATCCAACAGCTGATTTGATTAATGATGCCAAAAAGCAAAAAGCAAGATTGGACGAACTGGCGAAAAAACGTTAGTAAGAAATAGAAATTATACACGTCATTCCAATGCTTGCGTTTAGTTTTGGGATGGCATTTTTTATTAAAAAAATGTATCCCTCTTTTCTTTAATGGCATCATCGGAAAAAAACCTAAGCTACACACGCATTGGACAGCTTGAAAAAGTAGGAAAGCTAAAGATTGGGATCGTTGTCTCCGAATGGAATGAGCAGGTAACCGAATCCCTTTTTGCAGGCGCGCACCAAACCTTGGTGAATGCTGGTATTTCCAAAAAAAACATTGACAAGATGAGTGTCCCAGGTAGTTTTGAATTGAGCCTAGGAGCGCAGTGGATGGCGGAAAAACAAGAAATAGACGCAATAATCTGCCTAGGATGTGTCATTCAGGGAGAAACCAAACACTTTGATTTCATTTGTGATGCGGTAGCGAATGGCATTACAACTGTGGGATTGAAATTTAATAAACCAGTCGTCTTCGGAGTGCTTACAACAAATAATTTAAAGCAGGCACTGGAGCGTGCTGGTGGAAAATTCGGCAACAAAGGCGATGAGGCCGCTACCACCGCATTGAGTATGCTAATGATACCAAATTGATGATAAAATAGGATATAAATAAATTGAATTATTTTTTGCTCGCATTTCGTTAAAAAACATAAGCATAGTCCTAGCTACGGGGCTATTTTTTTAACGAAAGACACGCAAAAAAGAAACAATTTAGATGACATACTTTGTGGTCTGATCGGTCTTGTTTATCTGATTCTAAACCATAAGATGGAGGGGTTTCCCTCACCCTGAAACCCCTCCATCTTTCAATATGTATTCCTTCTCCTATTCCTTCATAATTTTTCTGGTGACGCTACCTTTTCCTGTGGTTAGTTGTAACAAGTAGATGCCCTGTTTCAGCGATGGAATAGCCACGGAATGATCCGCTGTGCCTGCCTTCAGTTTTCCTCTTTTCAAAACTTTTCCATCCATGCCTGACAAGGTATAGCGGGAACTTCCTTCCACACCACTAATGTGTAACACTGCGCCTGCTGGGTTAGGATATACTTCAATGCCTGAAAGCTCTTCGAGTCCTGTAGTTACAGTCTCATCCTCATCCGTCACTGTGATGGTGAGGGCTTGCATAGCAGTCATTTCGGGTGTGCCGTTGTCTGTAGCCGTGATCGCTACTTCGTACATATTATCCATTCCCGTATCCGTAGGCACTTCATAGTCTGGTGCCATGTTGAACGTCAATACACCTGCGGGAGCGATGGAAAAAAGACCCGCATCCGCTCCCGACAAAGCTAAAGTCATCGTCTGTCCTGCATCTTCATCGGTGGCGACGACGGTAGTTACTGCCGTCGTGGCGTTTTCTGCATAAGAAACGGTAGCGATAGCTCCTCCTGCGAAAACAGGAGCATGGGTGTTAGGCAGTACTCGTCCGCCATCAGTAATGGTCCAGCCATTTGAACTGATCATATTGTCCTTAGCGGTGTCTGCTACATCCGAGCTATATTTAGAATCCCCCCCGTGGAAAGGGACTCCCGTTTGAAGGTTTTGTCTGTTCCAGCCCACCAAAAGCGAATCATAGTTTGCAATTGAAAGTGTAACATTAGCGAACATATAAGCCATACTCGTCACCGCTTCTACATTCCACTCGTCTATATCCTGATTAAAGTAAGTGGCTCCAGAGAACATATAATCCATATCCGTCACCGCTTCTACATTCCAGTTTCCTATGTCCTGATTAAAGACAGTGGCAAGCTGGAACATAGCATGCATATCCGTCACCTGTGCGGTATTCCAGTTTCCTATGTTCTGATTAAAGGGAATGCCGATATTGAACCCACCAAACATAAAAGCCATATCCGTCACGGCTGAGGTATTCCACCTGCTTATGTCTTGGTTAAAGGAAGTGGTTTCCCAGAACATACTTCGCATATCCGTCACCTGTGCTGTATTCCACCCGCCGATGTCTTGGTTAAAGGAAGTGGCATTAAAGAACATCCAAGACATATTCGTCACAGATGCTGTATTCCACCCGCTGATATCGCCGTTAAAGGAACTGGCTCCAGCGAACATAGCAAGCATATTCGTCACCGCACTCATGTCTGGTGTACCTGCGCTTGAATTCATGGTCAGGTTATCTGCTCCCTGAAAAGCATTACTCATATCTGCATCCCAGACAGAGGTACCCCACTGTTTTATGGAGGTATATTTTAATGTGTCTGCCTGAGCATTGATAGAGATATCATTCAGGGTTCTAAACCTGATGGTGTGTTCTCCTGCTGTGGGGAAGGTATGGGACTGGTTTCCAGAAACTCCTATATCTGCACTTTCAAAAGTTTGGTCATTGTCCCAGTCTATGTCATAACTCGTGTCCTGCGTGTAGAACGTAAAGGACTTGTCGTTAGCATGAGTACCCGCGATGGTTGTTATTTTTAGCACAAAGTGGTCTGTTGGATTTGTTGGATTGCCAGCTTGCACCACTGTTACCGTCCGTGTCAAACTGCCTCCCGATACCGTAATGGTAGCCGTACGACTGTTACTTCCGGTGTTGGAACTGTAATTTGCCCTCAAGGTACTGCCACTTAAATTTGTACTCAGCCAACTTGCATTGTCACGCACACTGATCTGTGAACTGCTAAGGTTCGTGCTTAC
The DNA here is from genome assembly GCA_965261215.1 of Ekhidna sp. GTDB lineage: Bacteria > Bacteroidota > Bacteroidia > Cytophagales > Cyclobacteriaceae > Ekhidna. Next base: position 2,024,990 of record CBDHDT010000193.1, on the reverse strand, counting down.
ACTGAATGTGGTGCTACTCGCTGAAGATGAAACATCCCGCCTCGACGGACTAAGCGATAAAGACGGGGAAGATGAAGTAGATGAAGTATACGTAGCACTCCAACCCTGTCTTGTTGCACTCCCATCAGTAGTAAATGTAACGTACATTCGATCACTTGATGAAACAACACTTGAAGGCACGGAACTGCCACTGAAGGAACCTAAAAGTGGAGAAGATGAAGAACTACCATTATACACGCTAACAAAATCGTAACCCTGTTCCGTAGCAAAACTTGAAAAATTTAGTGTGATGATCCTTCCCGAACTTACATCTATCAACCATGAGCACCTCAAATTATTTCCATAAGTACTACTCCCGCTCCCATCATTGAAACTTCCGCTACTGGAAGTTAATGTAGCATTACCACATGCGGCTGAACCAGCTTGCACCACTGTTACCGTCCGTGTCAAACTGCCTCCCGATACCGTAATGGTAGCCGTACGAGGACTACTTCCAGTGTTGGAACTGTAATTTGCTCTCAGGGTACTGCCACTCAAACTTGTACTCAGCCAACTTGCATTGTCACGCACACTGATCTGTGAACGGCTAAGGTTCGTGCTTACACTGAATGTGGTGCTACTCGCTGAAGCTGAAACATCCCGCCTCGACGGACTAAGCGATAACGTGAGATTGCCAGCTTGCACCACTGTTACCGTCCGTACCAAACTGCCTCCCGATACCGTAATGGTAGCCGTACGAGGACTACTTCCAGTGTTGGAACTGTAATTTGCTCTCAAGGTACTGCCACTTAAACTTGTTGTCAGCCAACTTGCATTGTCACGCACACTGATCTGTGAACGGCCAAGGTTCGTGCTTACACTGAATGTGGTGCTACTCGCTGAAGATGAAACATCCCGCCTCGACGGACTAAGCGATAAAGACGGGGAAGATGAAGTAGATGAAGTATACGTAGCACTCCAACCCTGTCTTGTTGCACTCCCATCAGTAGTAAATGTAACGTACATTCGATCACTTGATGAAACAACACTTGAAGGCACGGAACTGCCACTGAAGGAACCTAAAAGTGGAGAAGATGAAGAACTACCATTATACACGCTAACAAAATCGTAACCCTGTTCCGTAGCAAAACTTGAAAAATTTAGTGTGATGATCCTTCCCGAACTTACATCTATCAACCATGAGCACCTCAAATTATTTCCATAAGTACTACTCCCGCTCCCATCATTGAAACTTCCGCTACTGGAAGTTAATGTAGCATTACCACATGCGGCTGAACCAGCTTGCACCACTGTTACCGTCCGTGTCAAACTGCCTCCCGATACCGTAATGGTAGCCGTACGAGGACTACTTCCAGTGTTGGAACTGTAATTTGCTCTCAGGGTACTGCCACTTAAACTTGTTGTCAGCCAACTTGCATTGTCACGCACACTGATCTGTGAACTGCCAAGGTTCGTGCTTACACTGAATGTGGTGCTACCCCCTGACGATGAAACCGCCCGCCTCGACGGACTAAGCGATAACGCGGGATTGCCAGCTTGCACCACTGTTACCGTCCGTGTCAAACTGCCTCCCGATACCGTAATGGTAGCCGTACGACTGCTACTTCCAGTGTTGGAACTGTAATTTGCTCTCAGGGTACTGCCACTCAAACTTGTACTCAGCCAACTTGCATTGTCACGCACACTGATCTGTGAACGGCTAAGGTTCGTGCTTACACTGAATGTGGTGCTACTCGCTGAAGATGAAACATCCCGCCTCGACGGACTAAGCGATAACGTGGGATTGCCAGCTTGCACCACTGTTACCGTCCGTATCAAACTGCCTCCCGATACCGTAATGGTAGCCGTACGACTGCTACTTCCGGTGTTGGAACTGTAATTTGCCCTCAAGGTACTGCCACTTAAACTTGTTGTCAGCCAACTTGCATTGTCACGCACACTGATCTGTGAACTGCCAAGGTTCGTGCTTACACTGAATGTGGTGCTACCCCCTGAAGATGAAACATCCCGCCTCGACGGACTAAGCGATAACGTGAGATTGCCAGCTTGCGCCACTGTTACCGTCCGTGCCAAACTGCCTCCCGATACCGTAATGGTAGCCGTACGAGGGCTACTTCCGGTGTTGGACCTGTAATTTGCTCTCAGGGTACTACCACTCAAACTTGTTGTCAGCCAATTTGCATTGTCACGCACACTGATCTGTGAACTGCTAAGGTTCGTGCTTACACGAAACGTGGTGCTACTCGCTGAAGCTGAAACATCCCGCCTCGACGGACTAAGCGATAACGTGAGATTGCCAGCTTGCACCACTGTTACCGTCCGTACCAAACTGCCTCCCGATACCGTAATGGTAGCCGTACGAGGACTACTTCCAGTGTTGGAACTGTAATTTGCTCTCAAGGTACTGCCACTTAAACTTGTTGTCAGCCAACTTGCATTGTCACGCACACTGATCTGTGAACGGCCAAGGTTCGTGCTTACACTGAATGTGGTGCTACTCGCTGAAGATGAAACATCCCGCCTCGACGGACTAAGCGATAAAGACGGGGAAGATGAAGTAGATGAAGTATACGTAGCACTCCAACCCTGTCTTGTTGCACTCCCATCAGTAGTAAATGTAACGTACATTCGATCACTTGATGAAACAACACTTGAAGGCACGGAACTGCCACTGAAGGAACCTAAAAGTGGAGAAGATGAAGAACTACCATTATACACGCTAACAAAATCGTAACCCTGTTCCGTAGCAAAACTTGAAAAATTTAGTGTGATGATCCTTCCCGAACTTACATCTATCAACCATGAGCACCTCAAATTATTTCCATAAGTACTACTCCCGCTCCCATCATTGAAACTTCCGCTACTGGAAGTTAATGTAGCATTACCACATGCGGCTGAACCAGCTTGCACCACTGTTACCGTCCGTGTCAAACTGCCTCCCGATACCGTAATGGTAGCCGTACGAGGACTACTTCCAGTGTTGGAACTGTAATTTGCTCTCAGGGTACTGCCACTTAAACTTGTTGTCAGCCAACTTGCATTGTCACGCACACTGATCTGTGAACTGCCAAGGTTCGTGCTTACACTGAATGTGGTGCTACCCCCTGACGATGAAACCGCCCGCCTCGACGGACTAAGCGATAACGCGGGATTGCCAGCTTGCACCACTGTTACCGTCCGTGTCAAACTGCCTCCCGATACCGTAATGGTAGCCGTACGACTGCTACTTCCAGTGTTGGAACTGTAATTTGCTCTCAGGGTACTACCACTCAAACTTGTTGTCAGCCAACTTGCATTGTCATGCACACTGATCTGTGAACTGCTAAGGTTCGTGCTTACACTGAATGTGGTGCTACTCGCTGAAGATGAAACATCCCGCCTCGACGGACTAAGCGATAACGTGGGATTGCCAGCTTGCACCACTGTTACCGTCCGTATCAAACTGCCTCCCGATACCGTAATGGTAGCCGTACGACTGCTACTTCCGGTGTTGGAACTGTAATTTGCCCTCAAGGTACTGCCACTTAAACTTGTTGTCAGCCAACTTGCATTGTCACGCACACTGATCTGTGAACTGCCAAGGTTCGTGCTTACACTGAATGTGGTGCTACCCCCTGACGATGAAACATCCCGCCTCGACGGACTAAGCGATAACGTGAGATTGCCAGCTTGCGCCACTGTTACCGTCCGTGCCAAACTGCCTCCCGATACCGTAATGGTAGCCGTACGAGGGCTACTTCCGGTGTTGGACCTGTAATTTGCTCTCAGGGTACTACCACTCAAACTTGTTGTCAGCCAATTTGCATTGTCACGCACACTGATCTGTGAACTGCTAAGGTTCGTGCTTACACGAAACGTGGTGCTACTCGCTGAAGCTGAAACATCCCGCCTCGACGGACTAAGCGATAACGTGAGATTGCCAGCTTGCACCACTGTTACCGTCCGTACCAAACTGCCTCCCGATACCGTAATGGTAGCCGTACGACTGCTACTTCCAGTGTTGGAACTGTAATTTGCTCTCAAGGTACTGCCACTTAAACTTGTTGTCAGCCAACTTGCATTGTCACGCACACTGATCTGTGAACGGCCAAGGTTCGTGCTTACACTGAATGTGGTGCTACTCGCTGAAGATGAAACATCCCGCCTCGACGGACTAAGCGATAAAGACGGGGAAGATGAAGTAGATGAAGTATACGTAGCACTCCAACCCTGTCTTGTTGCACTCCCATCAGTAGTAAATGTAACGTACATTCGATCACTTGATGAAACAACACTTGAAGGCACGGAACTGCCACTGAAGGAACCTAAAAGTGGAGAAGATGAAGAACTACCATTATACACGCTAACAAAATCGTAACCCTGTTCCGTAGCAAAACTTGAAAAATTTAGTGTGATGATCCTTCCCGAACTTACATCTATCAACCATGAGCACCTCAAATTATTTCCATAAGTACTACTCCCGCTCCCATCATTGAAACTTCCGCTACTGGAAGTTAATGTAGCATTACCACATGCGGCTGAACCAGCTTGCACCACTGTTACCGTCCGTGTCAAACTGCCTCCCGATACCGTAATGGTAGCCGTACGAGGACTACTTCCAGTGTTGGAACTGTAATTTGCTCTCAGGGTACTGCCACTTAAACTTGTTGTCAGCCAACTTGCATTGTCACGCACACTGATCTGTGAACTGCCAAGGTTCGTGCTTACACTGAATGTGGTGCTACCCCCTGACGATGAAACCGCCCGCCTCGACGGACTAAGCGATAACGCGGGATTGCCAGCTTGCACCACTGTTACCGTCCGTGTCAAACTGCCTCCCGATACCGTAATGGTAGCCGTACGACTGCTACTTCCAGTGTTGGAACTGTAATTTGCTCTCAGGGTACTACCACTCAAACTTGTTGTCAGCCAACTTGCATTGTCACGCACACTGATCTGTGAACTGCCAAGGTTCGTGCTTACACTGAATGTGGTGCTACTCGCTGAAGATGAAACATCCCGCCTCGACGGACTAAGCGATAACGTGGGATTGCCAGCTTGCACCACTGTTACCGTCCGTATCAAACTGCCTCCCGATACCGTAATGGTAGCCGTACGACTGCTACTTCCAGTGTTGGAACTGTAATTTGCCCTCAAGGTACTGCCACTTAAACTTGTTGTCAGCCAACTTGCATTGTCACGCACACTGATCTGTGAACTGCCAAGGTTCGTGCTTACACTGAATGTGGTGCTACCCCCTGAAGATGAAACATCCCGCCTCGACGGACTAAGCGATAACGTGAGATTGCCAGCTTGCGCCACTGTTACCGTCCGTGCCAAACTGCCTCCCGATACCGTAATGGTAGCCGTACGAGGGCTACTTCCGGTGTTGGACCTGTAATTTGCTCTCAGGGTACTACCACTCAAACTTGTTGTCAGCCAATTTGCATTGTCACGCACACTGATCTGTGAACTGCTAAGGTTCGTGCTTACACGAAACGTGGTGCTACTCGCTGAAGCTGAAACATCCCGCCTCGACGGACTAAGCGATAACGTGAGATTGCCAGCTTGCACCACTGTTACCGTCCGTGTCAAACTGCCTCCCGATACCGTAATGGTAGCCGTACGACTGCTACTTCCGGTGTTGGAACTGTAATTTGCCCTCAAGGTACTGCCACTTAAACTTGTTGTCAGCCAACTTGCATTGTCACGCACACTGATCTGTGAACTGCCAAGGTTCGTGCTTACACTGAATGTGGTGCTACCCCCTGAAGATGAAACATCCCGCCTCGACGGACTAAGCGATAACGTGAGATTGCCAGCTTGCGCCACTGTTACCGTCCGTGCCAAACTGCCTCCCGATACCGTAATGGTAGCCGTACGAGGGCTACTTCCGGTGTTGGACCTGTAATTTGCTCTCAGGGTACTACCACTCAAACTTGTTGTCAGCCAATTTGCATTGTCACGCACACTGATCTGTGAACTGCTAAGGTTCGTGCTTACACGAAACGTGGTGCTACTCGCTGAAGCTGAAACATCCCGCCTCGACGGACTAAGCGATAACGTGAGATTGCCAGCTTGCACCACTGTTACCGTCCGTACCAAACTGCCTCCCGATACCGTAATGGTAGCCGTACGACTGCTACTTCCGGTGTTGGACCTGTAATTTGCTCTCAAGGTACTGCCACTCAAACTTGTGCTCAGCCAACTTGCATTGTCACGCACACTGATCTGTGAACTGCTAAGGTTCGTGCTTACACTGAATGTGGTGCTACCCCCTGAAGATGAAACATCCCGCCTCGACGGACTGAGCGATAACGTGGGATTGCCAGCTTGCACCACTGTTACCGTCCGTGCCAAACTGCCTCCCGATACCGTAATGGTAGCCGTACGAGGACTACTTCCGGTGTTGGAACTGTAATTTGCTCTCAGGGTACTGCCACTCAAACTTGTTGTCAGCCAACTTGCATTGTCACGCACACTGATCTGTGAACGGCTAAGGTTCGTGCTTACACTGAATGTGGTGCTACTCGCTGAAGATGAAACATCCCGCCTTGACGGACTAAGCGATAACGCGGGATTGCTAGCAACTCTAAATTCATGAATTGTTGTCGTGGCTGTTTGTCCAGGGACACTCACGCGAACTGCCCAATAGTAAGTAGTACCTGGAGTAGCACCGCTCCACGTGTACCGTGAGGTTGTACCGGTTGTAGTATTAAGTACAGGATTAGGGAACATTGGATTCCCCCCCGGATCAAAACCAGTACGTGATGTAGCTACATTGATTCGATAGTTGTTTGCATTTGATATGGATGACCAATCAAATCTGATGGGTCTAGCAACATTATAAGCATAATTAACCGGGGCAATTATTGTTGGAGGATTAATTTTTCCAGCTTGCACCACTGTTACCGTCCGTGTCAAGCCACCTCCCGATACCGTAATGGTAGCCGTACGAGGGCTACTTCTGGTGTTGAAACTGTAATTTGCTCGCAGGGTACTACCACTTAAACTTGTTGTCAGCCAACTTGCATTGTCACGCACACTGATCTGTGAGCTACTAAGGTTCGTGCTTACACTGAATGTGGTGCTACTCGCTGAAGCTGAAACATCCCGCCTCGACGGACTAAGCGATAAAACGGGATTGCCGAACTGCACCACTGTTACCGTCCGTGTCAAGCCGCCTCCCGATACCGTAATGGTAGCCGTACGACTGCCACTTCCGGTGTTGGAACTGTAACTTGCGCTCAGGGTACTACCACTCAAACTTGTTGTCAGCCAATTTGCATTGTCACGCACACTGATCTGTGAACGGCTAAGGTTCGTGCTTACACGAAACGTGGTGCTACTCGCTGAAGCTGAAACACCCTGCCCCGACGGACTAAGCGATAAAGACGGGGTAGATGAAGTATAGTTAGCACTCCAACCCTGTCTTGTTGCACTCCCATCAGTAGTAAATTTAACGTACATTCGATCACTTGATGAAACAACACTTGAAGGCACGGAACTGCCACTGAAGGAACCTAAAAGTCGAGAAGATGAAGAACTACCATCATACACTTTAACATAATCGAAACCCTGTTCCGTATCAAAACTTGAAAAGTTTAGTGTGATGATCCTTCCCGAACGTACATCTATCAACCATGAACAACTCAAATTATCTACATAATTACTGCTCCCGCTCCCATCATTGAAACTTCCACTACTGGAAGTTAATGTAGCATTACCACATGCGGCTGAACCAGCTTGCACCACTGTTACCGTCCGTGAAACGTAATCATATAACCCACTGCCTCCCCGTACCGTAATGGTAGCCGTACGCGGGCTACTTCCAGTGTTGGAACGGTAATTTGCTCTCAGGGTACTACCACTTAAACTTGTTGTCAGCCAACTTGCATTGTCACTCACACTGATCTGTGAACTACTAAGATTCGTGCTTACACTGAATGTGGTGCTACTCGCTGAAGATGAAACATCCCGCCTCGACGGACTAAGCGATAACGTGAGATTGCCAGCTTGCACCACTGTTACCGTCCGTACCAAACTGCCTCCCGATACCGTAATGGTAGCCGTACGCGGGCTACTTCCAGTGTTGGAACGGTAATTTGCCCTCAGGGTACTGCCACTCAATCTTGTTGTCAGCCAACTTGCATTGTCACGCACACTGATCTGTGAACTGCTAAGGTTCGTGCTTACACTGAATGTGGTGCTACTCGCTGAAGATGAAACATCCCGCCTCGACGGACTAAGCGATAACGTGAGATTGCTAGCAACTGTAAATTTATGAATTTCTGTCGTTGCTGTGTGTCCGGGGACACCCACGCGAACTGCCCAATAGTAAGTAGTACCTGGAGTAGCACCGCTCCACGTGTACCGTGAGGTTGTACCGGTTGTAGTATTAAGTACAGGATTAGGGAACATTGGATTCCCCCCCGGATCAAAACCAGTACGTGATGTAGCTACATTGATTCGATAGTTGTTTGCATTTGATATGGATGACCAATCAAATAGAATGGGTCTAGTAACACCACGAGCATTATTAACTGGGGTAATTATTCTTGGAGGGCTGCCGGCTTGCTCCACTGTTACCGTCTCGTTTACAGAGAAGCCGTAAGATAGCGTAATAGTAGCTCTACGAGGGCTACTTCTGGGGTTGGGCTTGTAATCTACTCTCAGGACACTGCCATCCAATCTTGCTTCCAGCCACTCTGCACTGTACTCCTTATGGATGGATGAATGTAAAAGGGGACCAATGTTTGTCCTTACAGTGAATGCGGTCCTAATACTTGAAGCTGAAACATCCTGCCTCGACGGACTAATCCTTATATACGGCAGGAAGATAAACGAGGAAGACGACGGGGCAGATGATGAAGTATACGTAGCACTCCAACCTGATGCTGTTCCATTCCCATCGGTAGTAAATGTAACGTACATTCGATCACTTGATGAAACAACACTTGAAGGCACGGAACTGCCACTGAAGGAACCTAAAAGTGTAGAAGATGAAGAACTACCGTCATACACGCTAACAACATCGTAAGTTGATTCCGTATCAAAATTTGAAAAATTTAGTGTGATGATACTGCCCGAACGTACATCTATCAACCATGAGCACCTCAAATTATCTCCATAATTACTACTCCCACTCCCATCATTGAAACTTCCACTATTGGAAGTTAATGTAGCATTACTACATGCGCTTGAACCGTCTCGTGCCACTGTTACCGTCCGTGCCAGACCGCCTCCCGCTACTGCAATGGCAGCCGTACGAGGGCTACTTCCGGTGTTGGTACTGTAACTGGCACCTGGGGTGCTGTCCCCCAAACTTGTTGTCAGCCAACTTTCATCGTCACGCACGCTGATCTGTGAAGGGCCAAGGTTCGTGCTTCCACTGATTCGATAGTGGTCTGCATCTGGTATGGATGACCAATCAAATAGAATGGGCTTGGTAACACCACGAGCATTATTAACTGGGGTAATTATTCTTGGAGTCCTAATTGAATTAGCTAGTGTCGCATCAAAAATGAACGGCGTAGCATTTGCCTTGTTTGCCTCTATGTCATAATCGTAATCCCGCGGGTGGAACGTAAAGGACTTGTCGGTAGCGTTAGTGCCTGGGTTAGTTGTTATCTTTGGTACAACGTGACCTGTTGCTACATTCTTCGCCTGCGCAGTGGCGGGCATAAGCGCAAGGAAGACGGCAGAAGCCAAGGTAAGGAGAGAGCTAATACTGCCAAAATGGCAGGGGGGGGGGGGGGGGGGCTAGAATTAATTGTGCAGAAATCCGCCACTTTGGCGGGATAAGGTAGATTTTTGATACAATTTTTCATAACTGGTGATATTTTATGCTATTGAATTGAACTTTGAGTGAGCAAGTTTAGGTAACGGTTGAGACTTGTGCAAATATTTTCAAGCTCACATTCAAGTAATTAATTGTCTACGGGCATCTTTAGTTAATACCAAATTGATTGAAAACCGGTTACTAGCGGTACCCTTTATTTTTTGCTTATTAGATCCAGACAAAAAATAATTCAATTTATTTATGTATTATTTTATAATCAAATGGATATGATTAGGTATTGACATCATAGCACTTTCCCTTTGACAGTAAAACGGATGGTATCCTTCAACATTATCTTCTGATATCCATTGATGGTGAAGTTCGTCAGCAGTCCTTTGGAGAACTTGAGGTAAATGTCTTTATGATACACGTAAATGTCCTTATCCTCGTAAATAGTTGCCATGATACTGTCAATATGATTGCCTGACTTTTGGTAGAAAAATTTCGACAACGCCCCTTTTTCTCCAGAGTTGAGTTGAAGCCTGACTGCGTTGTTTTCCTTTGTCTCACTAAATACGCCTGCATACGCTGGTTGATTAGGGTTTATTTCATTTAAAAATGAGAGTTCTTTTTTCCACAAGGAGGTATCCATGTGTAAATTCTGCTTTTCAGTGTTTCCATCCAGCCACACTTCTTTTTCAAGTTGCTGATTAAAGAAGTTGTCCGTCTGTCTTTTGAATAGCACATCAATTTCAGGGTAAGAAGCGACAGTAATCTCTTCTGGCTTCAGGCTTTGGCATGAGGTCAATACCACAAAAAGTGACATACATGACGACTTTAATTTGAGGTGCCTTTTCATATTCAAATTAAACTATTTCCCGTCATTTCTTTCGGGACTTCAATGCCCATTATTTTCAAAATAGTTGGTGCCAAGTCACCCAGCTTTCCACTTTTCAAGTTACTTCTGAATCCTCTATCGACCACAATGAGGGGTACCAGATTCGTTGTATGAGCTGTGTTTGGCGTGCCATCAGGATTCACCATTATATCAGAGTTGCCATGATCGGCGACGACGATAGACAAGTAATCATTCTCCAGCGCAGCCGTTATAATGGCTTCTGCACATGCGTCCACTGTCTCGCACGCAACAACAGCAGCTTCAAAAACCCCGGTATGTCCCACCATATCAGGATTTGCAAAATTCAGGCAGATAAAATCTGCTGACTGGCTTTCTAGTTCAGGTATAATCTTATCTCTGATATCCCCAGCACTCATCTCGGGTTGCAGATCATAAGTTGCTACTTTGGGAGACGGACACAGCATTCTTCTTTCTCCATCAAACGGTTCTTCTCGACCTCCCGAAAAGAAAAAAGTAACATGGGGATACTTTTCTGTTTCAGCAATTCTTATTTGCGTCTTGGCCTCTCTTTCAAGCATTTTACCTAAGGTCATAGTCAAATGATCCTTTTCGTACATGACATGGACCCGATCAAATGAATCACAATAGTTGGTCATAGTCACGTAATGCAAATTCATTTTATTCATTCCGTAGCCAGGAAAATCTTCTTGCGTGAGCGCCTGTGTAATTTGCCTGCCCCTGTCCGTCCTAAAGTTGAAGCATAAGACTACATCTCCCTCCTCCATTTTGGCATCACTACAAATGATCGGCTTGATAAACTCATCGGTGCTACCTTCATCATAGGATTCTTGAATAGCTCCTACAGGGTCATTCGCACTTTTTCCAATGCCATTCACCATAGCATCATAGGCCAGTTTCACCCGCTCCCATCGTCTGTCACGATCCATTGCATAGTATCTACCCGTAATAGTGGCAAGGCTTCCAGTAGATCGACTCATATAATCCTGCAAATCTCTGATATAACCCACTCCCCCTTTTGGGTCGGTATCTCTGCCATCGGTAAAAGCATGCACAAACACCTCTTTACACTCTTGGTTTGCTAATACATCCAATACCCCCTTTAAGTGATCAATATGTGAGTGAACTCCTCCATCCGACACAAGGCCAATTAAATGAATCTTTTTATGATGTTGTTTTGAATGATCTATTGCCTTCCTCAGCACTTCGTTGCTAGCAATAGATCCATCCTTTACCGCATTGCTGATCTTCACAAGATCTTGATAAACTACCCTTCCAGCACCGATATTTATGTGACCAACTTCAGAATTTCCCATCTGTCCCTCGGGTAATCCTACCTCCAGCCCTGAAGCCTCTAGTGTACTATTCGGATAGGTTTTGAACAAATTGTCTATGAATGGAGTACGCGCCTTATCAATTGCAGACACTGATTTGTCTCTGGCAATTCCCCACCCGTCAAGGATCATTAATAGTACTTTTTTGTTCATTATCACAAATATAGGTGTGGCAATTTTGATCTTGAGCTTTGGATACGTAAATTTGGCATGGTTTTAGTTTAACTTCGGAACTACACTTAAACCAAGTGATGAAATACCTAGTACTGAGTTTGATTTTATTTTGGGGGCAACGAGAAGATGCCACTATAAAAGATATTGGGATAGCATTGAAAACGGGCAGTTCGAAAGAACTCATCAAGTTTTGTAATAGTACCATTGAAATGAAAATTAATGGTAAAAAGTCCAACTATAGTAAACGTCAAGCTGAGGTTATTTTAAGAAAATTCTTTGCAAAGTACCCTTCGAAGAATTTTACTTATATCCATCAGGGGTCTTCACCAGAAGGCTTAAAATACAATATTGGACGTTACTCGTATGACAAGGGAACATACAGGGTCGTCATGTTTATAAAAAAGATCGGCGGCAAGTACTTAATTGACACTTTGAATTTCAGCACAGAGTAGCTTATACCAACTTGATTGTAAAATATTACATAAATAAATTGAATTATTTTTTGTTTGAATTACGCAAAAAAATAAAGGACACCGCTAGTAACTGGGTTTTTTTCGTGAGTGCAAGGAAGCCTCGAACGGAAAACCGCAGTGTATATAGCATACACGAGAATTTGAGTACGGGACTGACACCGCAATCGCGGAAAAAGGCAGTTAATAGCGATGTCCTAAAGCATAGCCATAGCTACGGTGCTAGTTTTAACGAAATGCGAGCAAAAAAGAAACGATTTCTATGTGACAGGTTGTGACCAATTTGGTATTACTTCGCAACTGCGCTGTCCCCCATCCCAATGAATCCGCCATATTTGACTGATAAAAACATCAGGAATCTTATCAAAAATGCCTTGGCAGAAGATATAGGGGGAGGAGACCATACCTCACGAGGTTCAATTCCTGAAGGGACAAAAAGCAAAGCCCAGCTACTTATCAAGGATGATGGTATGATAGCGGGATTAGAGTTGACGAACAAAATTTTTCAATATGTTGATGATTCATTAGAAATCTCCTTTGAGAAAGCAGATGGTGATCTAGTGGAAAATGGTGAAACAGGGTTTACCGTTGCTGGTAACGCGAGGTCTATCTTATCATCAGAAAGACTGGTGTTAAATTGCCTTCAGCGAATGAGTGCTGTAGCTACCTACACTCATTATATGACGGGGCTGATCAAAGGGACCAATGCAAAGCTACTTGATACCAGGAAGACCACCCCTCTGTTTAGGCTACCAGAAAAATGGGCGGTTACTATAGGAGGCGGGGTTAATCATCGTTTCGGTCTTTATGATATGGTTATGCTTAAGGACAATCACATAGATTTTGCAGGAGGAGTTAAAAATGCAGTCAACCGAATGATCGCTTATTTAGCAGAGAATAAACTCAAACTGAAGATCGAGATTGAAGTAAGAAGTTTCGAAGAACTGGAAGAAGTAATCGAAACGGGTCAGGTCTATCGGGTAATGTTAGATAACATGCGTCCATCTGATATTAAACGAGCGATCAACATGATTGATGGACGATTTGAAACTGAGGCATCTGGGGGCATTACTGAAAATAATATAACTGAAATAGCTGAAACTGGAGTTGACTACATTTCCGTGGGTGCACTGACTCACTCCTACAAGAGTCTTGATATGAGTCTAAAAGCTTTTTAATAGGTTAGAATCACCCCATGTTTGCGGAAAGAAGTTAAGTGAATGATCGTAAGAACAAAAAAATATCAGTTGCCTACTAAAAAATATATAGGAATAGCTTTCAAAGCTGTGTTGAAACAACAGTGGTGGATTTTTCTTATTTATTTTACAATATGTGCGGGATACTTATGGATCCCAAACAATTGGTGGCTCATTGGAGCGAGTATTGCACTAGCTCTTTACATGTTGTTTTGGTTAATACAGTTTGCAGGCATTACCCAACTGGAACGAGGAAAATTCATGTTTGAAAAGCTCTCATACGAGATTTCTTCACAGCAGATTTTAATCAAACTGAGCGCAAAACAGGGTATGCCCATGAAATGGGGACAAATAAAGAGAGTTGTCAAAAGAAAAGATGATTTCGTTTTATTCGCCAGCAAAGCACAGCTAGTGCATTTACCCTTCAAAATTTTTAATAATAAAAATGAGATAAGCTTCATAGAGACAGTACTGAAACGAAAAGGGTATCTCAAGTAGTGTCGCGAAAAATTGAGCCTAGGAAAGCAAAGCATAAAGCAGAGCAATTTTGTGCATATCAAGAAAGGTCTCCAAAAGAGGTACTTGATAAACTCAGGAAGTGGGGGATTTCAGAGGATCATGCCAATGACATGTTAGCACTTCTTGTGGAGGAAGGATTTGTAGATGAACAGCGATTTGCAAATGCATTTTGTCATGATAAGTTCGAATTCAATTCGTGGGGGAAACAAAAAATAAAAGCTGAAATCTATACGCATCAACTGGACCCCAAAGCGGTTGACAGTGCCTTAAGCAAAATAAGTGAAGAAGATTATTTTGAGAGGATACTCTCTCTAGCACAGAAAAAATGGATTTCATTAGAGGCAACAGAGACCTCTAAAAGACAACAAAAAACGTTAGCTTACTTGACCAGTAAGGGATTTGAACAAAATTTGATTTGGGAAGCAATTGGTATCTTGTGGGGAGAATCGTCGCAGACTGCACATCTGTTCTAGCTGAAAATCATTATTCCAATAAGAGTTTCTACTTTTGTGCACTCAACCGTTAATTATGCTTCAGGCATCTGCCAAAGAACTTCTTGATCAAGTATGTCAAATCATCGTTCGCTGTAAGGAAGAGGATTTCTACAGACCGCTCCCAGAATTAAGTCATTCTACATTTGGTCAACATATACGTCACACCTTGGAATTTTTTCTATGTCTTTTTGATGCTAAAAACGGGGGACTGATAAATTATGATAATAGAAAGCACGATAAGTTTATTGAGACCGATCCGAAGTTGGCGATAAGCGTCATTGAATCAATCCAGAAGTTCTTATCCGCACAAAAAGAAGATTTTCCTGTCTTTGTTGAAGCGAACTACTCGTTTGAAGATCAAGTAATTCAAAAAATGACAAGTAGCTTTCACCGTGAGCTCGCTTACAACATTGAACACGCCATCCATCACATGGCACTTATGAAAGTGGCGATCAATCAAACACTAAATTATATCAAGCTACCTGAAGGTTTTGGAGTAGCAAGTTCTACCATGCGGTACCAGACAGGGTCCAATGCCTGAAATTTCAGGAATCAGGAAGTTCTTTTTTAAACTTAGAAATTGGGAGTATTGGTCTTTTTCAGTGATTTATTTACCTGTTTTTTTTTATTATGGCTGGTTGATACTTAAAGCAAAATCTTTCTTTTTCTTTACGGCTTCAAATCCTTCTATTGAATTTGGAGGTATGTTGGGAGAAAAAAAATCAGATATTTTCCCACTACTTCCCGACAAGTATATCCCCATCACCAAACTGATAAAAAAAGGAGAGGAAAAACGATCCACAATTGAAGGAAGGAAAATTGGTTATCCATTAATAGCAAAACCAGATATTGGTGAAAGAGGAGCTTGGGTTCGAAAGATAGATACCGAAAATGACCTCATAGCTTATACTGATTCATGTCCAGTTGATTTCCTATTACAGGAATTCGTTGATTATCCGATTGAGTTGGGTGTTTTTTTTGTTAGACTTCCCAGCAAAGAAGGATATGTTACTTCTATTGTCAGAAAAGAATTTTTGGAAGTAACAGGGGATGGAAAATCTTCTGTCATGGAGTTGTTAAGCAATAGCCCAAGAGCAGTTCTCACCGCAGATTTTTCCTGTGCCCTTTTAAAGAAAGAGGGAGACAGCATTCTAGGTAAAAACGAAAGACTCTTAATCGAACCAATAGGAAATCATTGTAAGGGGACAAAGTTCTTGAGCAATCAACATGAAATTGACGCAACATTAAGTAAGGCAATAAACCTACTGGCTAGTCAAATCCCCGATTTCTATTTTGGACGTTTTGATTTAAAATGTAAATCAATAGAAGATATTAAAAGCCTAAAAAATTTCAAAATTTTAGAACTAAACGGAGCTGGTGCCGAACCTGGACATATTTATCAACCAGGTTATTCGCTAATAAGAGCGTACAAGGACATCTGTTGGCATTTAAGTGTTTTGGCAGATATTAGCATTCAAAATCATAAGCGGGGTGTTGAGTACTGGAGCTTCAAAAGAGGCTACAAAAAATGGATGCAACACCGTAAACACAACCAACTCTTGAGTCATTCATGAACTTACAAACACTGATTGTTGCATTTGTAGTAAGCTATGTAGGGTCTATCCCTCCAGGTACTATTAATGTCTCCGTCATGCAGCTAGCAATGCAAAACAGAAGAAGGGCTGCTGTCTTTTTTGCTTTTTCAGCTTCTTGTGTTGAGTTCATTTATGCGGGCATAACTGTACAATTTCATATTTATTTGAATAGTGGCGAAATTATATCGGATTACTTTCGAATTATCACGTCGGTTACATTAATTGCTATGGGTCTCTGGAACATCTTTTCTACCTCAACCTCTCAGTCAATCATTGTAAATAGTGAAAAAGGTCGTCATGGCTTTTTGAGAGGAATGATGCTTGGAATTTTAAATCCTATGACCATTCCTTTCTGGCTGGCTATAACTACATATCTTGAAAATGACCAGCTCATAGATGTAAATGAATTTGGTTTTTGGATATATTTGACTGGCTTGTCATTTGGAACTTTTTGTTTACTGCTCACAGTCAATGCCTTGGGCAACAGATTCAAAAAAGTTGCAGATAATCGTTTGGTTGTACACAAGCTACCAGGATTGATATTACTTGCTCTTGGAATTTATTTTCTTTTAAAACTTATCTTATAACCACATAACAGCGTCCTTCAAATAATAGAAATCTGAACCCGATGAATAATTTTATGTGATACGGTAATACAAACTAGATAACAGCATTAGATGTGTTGATTTAAGTATCTGAAATTCAGATAAATACAGGTATCCGATGGCACTATCCGACAACAAAATCATCGATAAGGTCTATCTAGTTGACGAATGCTCCATCGAACTTGAAAAAACAATAACCTATAGCCTAACAATGCCAAGAGAAAGCCAAGAATGAGTCCTGATGAGATAATTACAATTCAAAAATTAACAGACTCAGTGCTACGTTTTGCAACGGTCTTCATCTCATTATAGCCCTTCCAGCCAATTAAAATTGTAGGGTAACGAATTATTTCTCTACATTTCTTCTCTGAAATGCGGGAACGGATAACGTACTTGTTTCTTACTGTCATAACAATACTTTAGCATAGTTTTAAATATGCTTCATATCAATTAAATTATAAAATATGTCATAACTAACTTGAATTATTTTTTGTTTGGACTAGGCAAAAAATATAAGAATAGCCATATTTACAGTGCTATTTTTTAACGACATACAAGCAAAAAAGAAACAATTTATATGTAATATTTTATAATAAAATTGGTATAAATTGTCATGACCCATGTTTATTTTCCTTATGTTCATTTCAGTTTCTTTTTCCCGAACCGTACCAGCATGTTTCTCACATTCAACTAATAAATGCAACTTTTAGATTTGAGATTTTATCACTATTACAAAACAGGAAAGAAGGGCAATTTTCTCTTTCACTGCTTTGCTGGTAAGGGTTAATTTGCCCCCTCACATCGTGAAAAATAAAGTTGCAAATGGCACATCTTACTACAGAACACAGGTACGCGATATCGTGTATGTTACAACAAGGAAAAAGTCAAAGTGAAATAGCTGCTAGCATAGCAAAAGATAAATCTGTTATTAGCAGAGAAATTGTGCGTAATAAAGATCAGAGGAGTGGTGTTTATAGGCATGATTTGGCGCATCGAAAGTATGCTCAACGTCAAAAAAAGAAACCCAAGAAAAAGCGATTCACCTTGCGAATTCAGTCCCATGTTGAGACCCTGCTAAAGGAAGACTATAGCCCCGAGCAAATTGTAGGCATCAGTATAAAAGAAGGGCTAGACTGTGTCTCTCACGAGCGCATTTATCAGCATGTATGGAAAGACAAAAAACACCAGGGCGAGTTACATACTCATCTCCGCAGAAAGGGCAGAAAGTATCGCAAAAGAGGGGCTACTAAAGATAGCAGGGGAATTATAAAAGACAGAGTAAGTATAGACCGCAGACCTTCGGTGGTAGAAGAAAGGTCAAGATTTGGAGATCTTGAAGTAGATTTGGTCATTGGAAAAAATCAGAAAGGAGCGATTGTAACTATCAACGACAGGGCGAGTGGCATGTTGAAAATGAAGAAAGTAGAAACCAAACAAGCCAGCGAAGTGGCTGATGCCATCAATGAATTATTGGAAGAATGGAGTCCGTTTCTTCAAACCATCACTTCTGATAATGGAAAGGAATTTGCTTGGCATCAACAGGTAGCTAAAACGCTAAGCATTGACTATTATTTTGCCCATCCCTACCACTCGTGGGAAAGAGGGTCTAATGAAAATTTAAACGGGCTGATCAGACAATATATCCCTAAGAAATCAGACTTCTCTATGCTCGATGAGCAACAAATCAAAGACATTGAAACCAAGATAAACAATCGACCTAGAAAAAGGCATAAATATGAAACCCCTATATTTGTAATGAATCAATTATTGGTTAACCAGAAAGTTGCATTAATGACTTGAATTCAGCTTTTATAATATGGAAACTTTAGTGTTTTCCAGATAAGATGTTCACATTTGCGTCTCTTTCCATAAAATGGCTCAGATAGGGGAAAATATAGAACGGGCAGTCTCCATGTTGAAGTCGAATGACTTAGTCGCAATACCAACGGAGACGGTGTATGGGTTAGCTGGGAATGCACTTAATGAAGATGCTGTCCTTAGGATTTATGAAGTGAAGAGGAGACCGAGATTTGATCCATTGATTGCGCATACAAATTCAATAAATAAAATTGAAAAATTCGTAAAACGGATTCCTGAAAACGCATTGAAACTGGCGCATCAATTTTGGCCAGGACCTCTCACGCTCTTATTAGATAAATTGGAAGTTGTGCCTGATTTACTTACGTCAGGTCTTGATAGAATAGCCGTTAGAATTCCCAACCATCCACTGGCAATAGAATTACTTGAGCAACTTGATTTTCCCCTTGCCGCACCGAGTGCAAATCCTTTTGGATACGTTTCTCCAATCGAAGCAAAACATGTAGAAGAGCAATTGGGAGAACAACTCCATTACATTTTGGACGGAGGAAGATGTCAAATAGGATTGGAATCGACCATTGTGGGCTTTGAAGAAGGAGAAGTAATTATTTATAGACTTGGCGGAGAGGAGATAGAGGAAATAGAAGCACTGGTTGGTAGGGTGCGAATAGAGACACATAATAGCTCGAATCCAGTGGCTCCTGGGATGTTAAAATCCCACTACTCGCCAGGAAAGAAATTAATCCTTGGAGATATAGGTCAAAATTTAAAGAATGCCGGTGATAAAAAAATTGGAATCATTTCCTTCTCGCAGAAGTACGATGTAGCGAATGAAAATCAATTTGTATTATCCCCTTTGGGTGACCTTGGAGAGGCCGCTAGGAATATTTTTAAGGCATTACGACAGATGGATACTCCTGAGGTAGAGATAATTCTCGCCGAGTATGTTCCAGACACCGGACTAGGGCGGGCAATCAATGACAGACTGAGGAGAGCATCGATCTGAAAATCATTTTTTAACTAGACATACCCAAAATCTGATGGAGGCGATGAGTTATAATTTGTATCGAAGTCTTGGGATAATTATGTCCAATTCTGTAAAAGACAACAAAAAATGAGGAAGAACAGCAAGAAATAGGTCTGTTCAGACCTATTGGAGAGCAAAAAATCAAAACGAGAGATCAAAAATCTCACACTCCAAGAACCAATGGACTCGGTGTCGCCTTTTGCAAGGGTCTTATACTGTGATGGCACCTAGAGGATGACCATACTTGGCAGACCAGTTTAATGGCAAATCTAGCTTTTCATTCTGATCAGGGTGTTTGGTAAGCATGGTATGCTTTTACCTAGGGTCTGTCGGACTTAAAAACCCAACAAAAATTAATAACTTGAGGCATGCTATCCTTTATCGGTACGGCTAGAGAACAAGTTTCTTTTATGCCCTACGACCTTACCGAGTGGCTACCCGAAGATCACTTGGCAAGATTTGTAGTTGAGATAGTAAGTAAAATGGATTTATGTCAGGTTTATTCAAGCTATTCTGGCAAAGGAAGCATCCCTTACGACCCTAAATTACTGCTCTCCCTTATTTTTTATGGCTATTCGACAGGCGTTTTTAGTTCCCGAAAAATAGAAACAGGGACCTACGATGCTGTTACTTTTCGCTTCATTTCAGGAAATCACCACCCCGACCACGACACAATTTCTGGTTTTCGGAAAAGGGTTCTTCCCCAACTCAAAGGTTGGTTTAAGGAAATCCTTTTGATAGGTAATGAGCTTGGGCTCATCAACTTGGGAAATATCTTCATTGACGGCACAAAAATACAAGCCAATGCCTCCAAGCATAAAAGCCTTTTGAGCTACAAAAGGATGAAGCAATTGGAGAAGCAATTAGCATGCGAAATCGAACCATTGATGACCCTTGGTCAGGAGTAAGATGCAAAGGATGATAACTCCACCATTGATATACCTGATGAAATAAAAAGGTAACTACTCAGGAGGTTTAATTTACCTGTTATCAGGTAGTTACAAACTAAAAAAATTGTTTATATAAATTTGTATTCTTAGTTACTTTTTAAGTAGAAGACTGATAATCAGTGAAATGGATAATGTTAAGGTTTTGTTAAGAAATAATCGAATTTTCTAATCACTTTATAATCAATGAGTTATACATGATAGACCACCTGAGTAGTTACAT
This sequence comes from Ekhidna sp., assembly GCA_965261215.1. Taxonomy (GTDB): domain Bacteria; phylum Bacteroidota; class Bacteroidia; order Cytophagales; family Cyclobacteriaceae; genus Ekhidna. The sequence goes on along the minus strand of CBDHDT010000193.1, from coordinate 2,003,951 downwards.
AAAAAGGAGAAAAGACCGCCTCACTAAAATCAATACAGCCAAAACAGTTAGTGAACAACGTCGCAAAGAAGCCTATCAAGAAGAGCAATTGGAATTTGACAAAAAGCAGGAAGCACGTAAGCACTATGAAAAGGAAACGGGTAAAAAGCCACTAGGCAAAGTACCAAAAGAACCCTCCGCAGTACCAAAAGATAAAGATCAATACAATTTCACTGATCCTGAATCTCGGATAATGAAGACAAGCAAAGGGTTTGATCAATGTTATAATGCACAAATAGCGGTCAATGATGATAGGTTGCTTGTTGATAAGTATGTCAATGCCCATCCCAACGATAAGCAAGAATTCTTACCTACTATTGCATCTGTCCCCGACGAATTAAGACCTCAAATCACCTCTTCGGTTGCCGATACAGGTTATTGTTCTCAACAAAATATCGATAATTGTCCCAAGACCATCACTCCAATAATTGCAAAATCAAAGGAAAAACACAACAGTTATATTGAACAACTTTTACACCCAACAAAAGATCAGCAAAAAGGGATTTATCGAAAGAGGAAACATATAGTGAAACCTGTTTTTGGGATAATAAAGGAGGTGTTGGGCTTTAGGAGGTTTTCATTAAGAGTAAAAGAAAACATAGACAATGAATGGGGATTGGTGTGTCTATCTTACAATTTGAAAAGAAGGGTTAATCTAAAAACCGCTTAAAAAGAGGAGTCTCAGACCGATTTACTACCAAAACAGAAAAAGGCACAAGACATAAAATCATTGAAATAGTTAACAATTACTTGGCTGTAACAATTACTTGGCTGTAACTTTCCTGTATCGTTAGTAGTGTTAAAAAGAACACAAGCTGAATTCAAGTCATTAATGCAACTTTCTGGTTAACCAATAATTGATTCATTACAAATATAGGGATTTCATATTTATGTCTTTTTCTAGGTCGATTGTTTATCTTGGTTTCAACGTCTTTGATTTGTTGCTCATTGAGCATAGAGAAGTCTGATTTCTTAGGGATATATTGTCTGATCAGCCCGTTTAAATTTTCATTAGCCCCTCTTTCCCACGAGTGGTAGGGATGGGCAAAATAATAGTCAATGCTTAGCGTTTTAGCTACCTGTTGATGCCAAGCAAATTTCTTTCCATTATCAGAAGTGATGGTGTGAAGAAACGGACTCCATTCTTCCAATAATGCATTGATGGCATCAGCCACTTCGCTGGCTTGTTTGGTTTCTACTTTCTTCATTTTCAACATGCCACTCGCCCTGTCGTTGATAGTTACAATCGCTCCTTTCTGATTGTTTCCAATGATCAAATCTGCTTCAAGATCTCCAAATCTCGACTTTTTTTCTACCACCGAAGGTCTGCGGTCTATACTTACCCTGTCTTTTATAATTCCCCTGCTATCTTTAGTAGCCCCTCTTTTGCGATACTTTCTGCCCTTTCTTCGGAGATGAGTATGTAACTCGCCCTGGTGTTTTTTGTCTTTCCATACATGCTGATAAATGCGCTCGTGAGAGACACAGTCTAGCCCTTCTTTTATACTGATGCCTACAATTTGCTCGGGGCTATAATCTTCCTTTAGCAGGGTCTCAACATGGGACTGAATTCGCAAGGTGAATCGCTTTTTCTTGGGTTTCCTTTTTTGACGTTGAGCATACTTTCGATGCGCCAAATCATGACTATAAACACCACTCCTCTGATCTTTATTACGCACAATTTCTCTGCTAATAACGGATTTATCTTTTGCTATGCTAGCAGCTATTTCTCTTTGACTTTTTCCTTGTTGTAACATACACGATATCGCGTACCTTTGTTCTGTAGTAAGATGTGCCATTTGCAACTTTATTTTTGACGATGTGAGGGGGCAAATTAACCCTTACCAGCAAAGCAATGAAAGAGGGAATTGCCCTTCTTTCCTGTTTTGTAATAGTGATAAAATCTCAAATCTAAAAGTTGCATTTATTAGTTGAATGTGAGCATCAAAACAATATGATTATCATGATCCTATCACATTCAAGTACATTTTAACACAGAACCACCTCTACAACAGTCCAATCAGCCAGCGACTGATCACAGTCTCGGTGGATTATATGTTGGTAAAAGACTGACCTACAAGATCAAAGATAACTTTTTTTATAACTCTTAGCAAAAAGAGTGCTGTTTGGACAAAATTCACTCCGAAAATAAATGGGAACTGCTAGGTAAAGAGCCGAGTCAAATTTTATCGAATTTGAGGTCGATAGACCTCAAAGCACTGAAAGAGGCATAACTGACCTACTATTCAGGTGTTAAGTCATCTGGAGATGGCAATGTCCTTTTCCAACGGCGGATCATATCTGCGCTGATTCTTAGTTCTTTATCTCCTTTGTTAACCAATTTACCCGCATTACTCAAGCCCCCCACCGCCACCTGATTTAAACGCTTTGTCAAAAGAACATTCCTTCATGTTCATAGTACAATAAATGTATTCTTATATAATTATTATTATATAATTAGTCTAATTATTATTTATATATTTGCATCATTGAGAATGAAATCAACTATCGACGTGCCAGAGAGTCTTAAAATGCTTAAGGAGTTATACAAATTAGATTAATTTTATAATTAAACTAGGATTACAGGGCTTAATACCAATGTGATCTCACAATACTATATATAAATCGTTTCTTTTGTGTTTGTATTTTGTCAAAAAAAGAATCGTAGTTATGGCTATGCTTGTATTTTTTGCCTAATTCAAACAAAAAATAATTCAATTTATTTGCGCTATTTTGTCATCAAATTGGTATCGCTCATTGTCCCATTAAAATGTGGCAGATTCAGGAATGACTAATTAGGCGTTTCTACGTTAGGTTTTGAAAGATATTTAAAAACGTAGCAACAGCAAAGATCGTCGTATGTCCTGACGGGAAAGAATTGTAATCATGAATCTTTACCCCCTCAATAAGATCAAGAACATTCTGACCTTCAAAGTGCTGTGGAGTCCAGTAAACAAAACCCGCTTCGCCACAAATGATGCCAGACCTTGAAGCAATCCAATGATGAGAAAGACATATCCGCATTTTCTGCTAAAGAGAAGCGGGACTATTGCAATGAGTCCGTATGTAATTCCGTCTCCTCCATAAGTCCACACCTGGAAGAAGGTATGCAGAAAATTACTGTGAACAGCATTTAGCCAAAGTATGGTATCTCCATGGTTTGAAGTGAGGACTCTGGATTATTCCAAGAAAAAGTAAAAAGCAAGTAAGGAATGAAAAAAATGCTGAGAGTGATGTCTCATTTATCTAAGAATATAGAGTTTCCCAAAACCATTTTTGAATGCACGGTCAGCACTGGTAGTTCTTTGAACCACTTTGTGACCATTTGAATTGACAAACACCCGATAGAAGTACACACCATTTGCTAATCGGTCCCCAAATTCATCCCGCCCGTCCCACGCATAGTCTGTAATGTTATTTCCTACTTGGATGAATCCTATTTCATCTTGTGTGATTTCCCTCACTACTCTTCCTGATACAGTAAGAATTTGAATTTTTATTTGATCAGGGATCTCGCTTCCTGTCAAAGTGAACACAAAACGGCAACTTGTAGAAAAAGGATTAGGGTAAGGATAAAAATGAGTAACGCTCGATTCGTTAATTACTTCAAAAGTGATCTCAAAAGGCTCAGCTCCAGCCTCATTGCCCGATCCATCCTCAACCTGTACTCTCAATCCGTAAATTCCATCATCTAAAGGTCCGGGCTGGTAGTTAATCTCAACGTCTTCCGACTCGCCAGCTGAAGTAAAACTTAGGGATGGATTGGAAAAATTTACTCTTTGAAAAAGATTCCCTTCCCCTGGGGGCTTCAAAGATATATTTATCCCCGTGGTATCCTTTTTGAATACAAACGGATTATCATCTCTCATTCTGATCGAAATATTTGGAGTGGGGGAAACAATATCGCCATCCAAAATGTGATTTCCATCAAATGTGACATCCAAAACTGGATTTGTCTCATCCGCTTGAACTGCAATAAAATTTGCTAAAGTCAGCCGATTATTAAAGTCATACATTTCATTTTCATTTGGCATTACATTGAGTATCAGACTATTCAGCCCCTTAAAGCCAAATGACGAAAATCGCACTGAAAATTCCATAGAATCCCCTGCAAGAGGGGGAGGAATTTTCATGCTATTTGTTTGTGTACTACCAGAAGTTTGATTGATTAAAGTGACTTGTACGTCCAGAGAGTCCGAAAAATCTACCAGAGAATAATTATAGAAGGAAACCTCTCTGACAATTTCTTCTCCTTCTTGGAACGAGGAAACAGATTTGTCCGTTGCAAGAAGAATTCCTTCTGGGGGCAAAGCGTAATTCATTTCCCAAACATTTAACTGAGGAGGGGTGAGATTCGTTGCATCATCAAAGGTAAATTGCAATTCTAATTCAGGATAAATCGTTTCATCAACAGAGCTTATGTCAATTGCTTCAGCACTGCTTCTTTCAAAAATTGGAAGTGAACTAGTAGTCCCGTGTTGGTCAACCCCATAGACACTCAAAATATAGTTGTCATTTACCTCCTCCGAAATATTGAATGAATATCTCAACCAATCCCGAGCAGGACCAATTCTATTGGTTCGGATCGTCCCGCTCGTAAAGCTACCCATCACATCATTTTTCAATTCTATACGCTGCTGTGTAATGGGTGTCGCAGAGCCGTTGTTGATTACTTGCATCGCTGTTCCTGGGGCATCTCCTTTTCTTCCAAAGAAAATAACTGGTTGACCATCAGTTAGTCCATTGATTGCAGAAGAACTGATTCCAAGGGCGTTAAGTGTATGCTCAACAGAAGCATCCCAATGGGAATACGTTACATCCCCGATGTTGAATAATACGATCGCATCCCCATCTTTCATGTTATCAATTAACACTTGAAGTCTACCGCGTGTTAAGATATCCCCTTCATTAAAGCTATAGATTCTTTGGGGCAGTCTTCCACATACTTCCGTGTTAAACTCATCTATTGAGCTCACTTGAATAGGACGGTAAGGATCACCACTTTCTTTATCAAAGGCGATGGCATTCAAAGTATTGGACCGACAAAGAGAGCCACGGAAATATCTGGGAGCTGAGGTAACCATAAAGTCAACTCCCCCAATAATAGCTTCTATGTCTTCATAAGATAACGTTGAATTTCCAGCCCCAAAAGTAGAAATATCAATCGGAGTGGTTGTGTGTATAAATTCCCAGCTACCTGAGGATTGACTAAACTCCACTCCTTTTATAGAGGCATTATTTATTTGATCTGCTTCGTATTGACCCCATCCATCGGCAATATCATCTACCAGCGTAAATGAAGTAGTGACCCATCCTGCAGCCTCATCAGGTTCTGGGTCTGTGAATCGCGTTCTCCAGTAAATAGTGGAACTATCAGCCAAACCAAATTGGGAAAAGTCAAAACTAAACTTGGCAAGAAGCTCACTTATGATTGTAAATGATCTTTTATTTGGACTGTCAAAAGTGGCTTCAGAGTCAATTTCGAGATCAAAAGATCTCTCATCTTCCAGTAAATTGCTTGATTGCCATACTAATTCAACCTGATCACTGCTGGTTGTCCCATTATCTAAAGGAAGTAAATGTGGCGTGTTTCCGCTAAAAATGGATAGCTCCAAAGTTGCTGAATTGTTTGTTTCATTTAGTTCTGTAATTGTATTTATAGGGTCTAATTGAATGTGAAAGATATTTTGACCACTGTTATCCAGAGTAGAATCATTGGTGATGAAAAGCTCAAGTGTATCTTGACGAAGTGGTCTTTGAAAGAGAAAGGTGTAAGGGAGCATCGTCCCATCCGAAAGCCTTCTGTCAACTTGTACAGTTAAAGAGTCTAATACAGATCTTCCAAAATTTTTAACCACAATATTGATTTTGAAAGAACCTTGATAAGCAAATATCTCCATCCCTTCTAGCGCTTGAGCAAAAACACTAGCATTATCGATAGCATAATCAGGATGGTCCGCTCCAAAAATCCTATACGCTGGATCACCCTCGTACAACATTTGCTGTACTTGTGCAAGGCTTGTATTTTCATTCCCATGTGCTGCCAAATACCTTGCTGAAACTTCGGTAAGTACATTCCCTACAGACTCTCCTATAAAAATATCATTGGCAAACCCAATTTCATAAAATAGATCACTCCATTGTTTCAGAGTATAGGGAGCCGCAGAAGCGGCATGAGCAATAAATCCCACTGCACCACGGTCTGGAGTAATCATCCAGTCTTCTCCAAAAGACAATTCTCCATCTTTTCCAAAAATTTCTCCTGCCATACACCCATTTACCAACACAATCGGATATCTTCCCTTATTTTGATACCCAAACTCAGGATTTGAAACACGTCCCACCTCGATATCAGCATTGTCCCTGCTGGAATGACCAAAGAATGTCATGTATCCTACTCCTTGATTTATACGGTCGGCTATATCTATAAACTCAACTACCTCATTTGTCTCCTTTCCTGTATTGAAAGCCCTCCCTCCAATGAAATCTTTTTCCAAAATAGTGGTAAAACTTTGGATATAAGCAATAAATGAACTTAGTTCATGTTGAGTCCTCCCCCCACTTAACTGGAGAAAATCTTTTCTCCATAAATTATCAAACGGAAGTGCCTCCATTTCCACGATCTTGTCTAGGTACGCCTTCACATCTGCAGGAGTAAAAGCATTCAACCGCCCGATGGGGATTCCTGGCAGATCTGGATCTGTATTAATTCCCAACGTGTACATAAGATCACTCCCTGGTAATCCAAAAGTGGGAACATTCACCTGCGATTGACTTCCCCTATAATAATTATGTTCCGGAGTAAATCCTTTTCCGATAAGAAAGATGTACTCAGGATTTCCGATCGAAGCTGCATATTGAATATAATTCCTAATTCCCAGAGGGGAAGGGTCGCCATAATTAAACAGGTCATACAGTTTATTCACCTCCATGATTGCCACTTCAAAATTTCCTCCTGCCACAGATTCACGATAATGTTTATACTCATTAATGGGATCTCCTGAAGCTCTGAGATTCTCATGTGTAATAATCAAGAAGTTCTTACTCGATAAATACGGTTCGGTAAGAGAAACACTTTTAATTAGAGCTACACTTGAAGGATTGGTTGTTGCTAATACTTTATGATCTTCTACGAAATTTGGAATAACCGCCTCCACCCGATCCGAAAAAGTAGTAGTTGCAATACGAATGGGATTAACAGGATCGTTAATATCAAAAATAGAAGTACCTGAAGCATTGGTAGTTGTGATCTGGAGGTAGGCCTTTGGTGCAGAAGGGTCCGTTAGTGAAAACATTTTATTCTCACCTGCATTCATTGACATACTTTGTGGATATTCAACCCGCATGTATGCAACTGAAAAGTACTCACGTAAGGAAGGAAACCCTTCCCTTAGCACCTGGATCGTTAACTCTCCTCCCGCACCAATAGTTGAAGATGGGATAAGTAATGAATCAAACACGCTCCCCCAGCCATCAAATTTTACACTACCCAATGTGGATAAACTTGAGGAGCTTGGACCAACATTGATGCCTGCATTATGAGACAAACTGTTCCCTCCAATTAAAACAAAATCACAAACTGGATCTTGACTGGAAGTGAAATTATTCAACACAAAGTTATGATTTGTAAATTCACCTTTCCGCCTTCGAAAACTGCCAGTCCATCCCTCACCTCTATCGTATTTGCTCAACGTGAGCTCTGAGCTGGGACCAAATCGAATCCCAAGAGCATAGCTACCAGAAAAGATTTGAATCGTATCTGCTAGGTGATATGATTCAGCAGTTAATCCTGAAGCGTCTTTATCCGACGAAAAGGTCATCCTTTTTCCATTTTCACTCCCCAACTTATACGTAAGGAAGTAAGTAGCAGTATCCGAAAATAAATTGTAGAACGTATGAGGCTGATCATCAGGATCGTATAATGGAGTATCTCCAGTGCCATCTATTCCCTGACCATAGAATTCCAAATAATTAAGAGTCCCATCCCCATTAGCATTGACATGAATGGCGATTTCTTCCCCTCTCCTAAACAGCTGTACCCTGCTGGCAGGCACGCTTGAAATAGGGAATCCAGCTACCTGAAGTTCTGATTGAGTGATTCTATAAAAATTATCTTTTACAATTTTAATCTTGTAATAAGATTGAGCAAAGTCTATCCATTCGTTTCCAAATTGACCATAAACAAGACCTGAAAAAATCAAGGGAACAGCAACAATATATCTACTGAGCCTCCACATTGAAATCAACTTTTACTGAAAAAACATGCGAAAACAAACCGGGTGCTAAATCTCCTATATCAGTGAGTGCGTAATCAATTGAAAATTCATTCACCTTTAGACCTAAGCCCAAATTGGGTTGGAAAGCCCAAGAAGTAGTACCATCGAAATCCCTGATCTGCTGAAATTGATTTATCCCTAATCTTAAAAATCCAGCTTTTCGGTAATCAAATTCCAATCCAAATTTCGGATCGACAGAAAGAAAATTTGTTTTTACCAGTGTATTCCTTTTCCCATCAAATGTCACATCTAAATCCATAGAGGTGAGTAGTCCAAACCTGTCAGTAACAGATACCGACCTAGAAGCACCTAAAATAATGCTAGGAAGAGTCACCTCTATTGACTTTACGGGAACCTCATTGTCTGTTAAAGCATAGGTGTCTTCAAACTCATCCGCATTATGAGACCATGCATTAAATGTTCCAAAAACATCTTTTGCAACCACTCCCAGCTTCCATTTACCAATTTCCTTTTGGGTGCCAATATCAAATCCGAATCCCCAGGCTTGAGAAAAGTTGCCTACAGTTCTATAGATCACTTTTAAGTTACTCCCTGTTTTTATCCCTCCCCACAGAGGCAGTTTTCTGGCATAAGAAAGTAAGAATCCATAATCTGCAGAAGAGAAAAACTGGATGTTATCATAATTAATTGCTCCATTCACGTCAATCAAAAATCTGGTGTCTGGAATATCATCCACGGAAAAACGAATAACTGATAATGCAATTTTACTTTCATCATCTACAGAAGTAGCAAAACCTGCGTAATCATAATTTGCCAAGTCTCCAAAATATGAAGAATGCATAAGGGCTAATTGATGATCTGCGTCTACATCATTAAGTCCAGAAGGATTCCAATATGCCGATGTAACATCATCTACAAAGGAAACTGCTGTAAACCCCATTCCAAAGAACCTCGCACTCACGCCTATAGTCAAAAACTCATTGCTGTACTTGGGTGTCTTGTCGTACCCTTCAGAGAAATCCTGAGCAGGAACACAAACTGAGATTAAAAGAAAAAAGAAGGAATAAATCAGCCTCATAAACAGCCTAAACGGCGACAAAGTTAGCAACATATGTATAAATGAATAAACACATCATGCTACTACATGATATCAGTTCTACGACAAAGAATTAAACATGAGGAAGTCCTAGAACGCATAAAAAGTAAGACCGTTGCAATAGAGGGGTGTTTATTATCAGCACTATCAAGCAGATTTATTTGTATAATTTTTCTGTCTTAGTACCATGAATAAACAACATGTCCTCACCCTAGCCGATAGCATTTGTGATGTTCGAAGCAGGAAGATAAAAAAGACCTTTTTCAGTCAGATGAATGCTATTCTAGGCTAGTCTAGCATTAATGCAGTACTAGATCAATACTACACAAAAGGAAAAAGGGGGACAGGAAAACCTGTCTATGATGGACTACTACTGTTTACAGTATGGCTACTTCAGACGTGGTATGGGTTAAGTGATTACGCAGTAGGGGACGGGATTAATGATCGCCTATCCTTTAGTTATTTCTGTGGGCTATGCATAGATGAAGTAGCACCTGCATAGTACGATGAGTAGATTCAGGTCATTAATGACCAACAATGGGGCATATGAGGTGATGTTTAAACACATCAATTCACAGTTGGAGGCACGAGCTATCATCATAAAGCAAGGAGCATTAGTTGATGCGAGCATCACAGACACCCTGCTTAAGCCAAAGGGGAAGCCTATTTATCGGGTTGCCACAGACAGAGAGGAGGAGAAAAAACCAATCCATGAAATAGCCAAGAACCGTGAATCGAAAGAGGTGGAGAAACACATTCCCTCCGGTGTTGATGCCGATGGCGCATAGAGTAGAAAAGCAGGAACACTAAGTTATGGCTACAAGAAACACTAGGTCACAGATGAAGAAGGATTGGTACTAGGAGTAGTGACCACTGTTGCTAACATAGACGAGATCAGCAACTTAGAAGAAGTGCTACAACGTGCTGACCTACCTGAAAACATCACAGTGAAAGCAGATAAAGGCTATCAGTCAAGGAAAAATGCTGACCTCTTGGCAAAGAGAAATCTGAAGAATCATGTACTAAAAAAAGCTAGGGGGAACCTTTCCCTCCACCATTGGGAGAAGAAATTCAACAAACTAATAGGTCGAATCAGCTATAACGTAGAACGCACATTTGGGAGGATTCGCAGGTGGTTTGGAGAAGCGGTCGCACGCTATAACGGGATAGAAAAAAATGCATACCCAAAATCTGATGGAGGCGATGTGTTACAACATATATCGAAGTCTTGGTATAATTATGTCCAATTCTGTAAAAAGCAACAAAAAGTGAGGAAGAACAGCAAGAAATAGGGCTGTTCAGACCCCATGGAAGAGCAAAAAATCAAAGTGAGAAAGAAAAATCTAACAATTCAAAAACCAACAAAGTCAGCACTACCTTTTGTAGCGGTCTCAAAGTGTTGTGGAAGCAAACATGGAATACATACGAACAATACCAATTTGATTAGAAAATATGGCATAAAAAAATTTTTAGTGGAGTTAGATTAAGTTTTCCAAAATAAAACAGCACATTAATCCTAAATCTGTCAAAATTTAGAACCCCTCTTGCCTTTGCCAAAACAGATTGAATTCTACCTTTTAAATTCTTGTGTTTACCTCTATCTGTTTGTGTTTTAAAGGCATTGAAGTAGGCATTTAATAAATACGAATGCACTTGTACGGGCATGGTTGATGGGTCACCATTTTAGTTAGCAGGTTATCGAATATTTCCCCTTTCATCTGGCTTCGGTTGAACCGATAGCAATATTGGTCGATTGAAGTAGGCATTTAATAAATAAAAGATTAGTCTATTAAAACAGTTTCATTTTATTAATTAAACGATTGATTTACAGTTACTTAGTAAAATTATTAAAGGTAGAGTAAAAATCAGATTATGGAGAAAAAGTATGAAAGCCTAACTCTTTTTGAGTTTCAGGAGAAATTTCCTGATAACGACAGTTGTCAAAACTTCCTGGCCGAAATGAAATGACCAGATGGATTTAAATGTGAAAGGTGCCAAAACAGCAAGTATTGCGGAGGGAAATTATTCCATACCCGTCAATGCACAAAATGTAGATACCAAGCTACCCCCACAAGTGGCACACTTTTCCACAAAGTAAAATTCCCACTGTTAAAAGCTTTTTATATCCTAATACTACATGAGTACAAATAAACAAGGGATTGCATCAACAGAGCTAAGCAGAAAACTGGGGCTACGGCAAACCCGTTAGCTGTTTCAACAAAAGGTAATGAAGGCACTGGGTAGCAGTGGGAAATACCCGCTAATAGGTAAAGTAGAAGTCGATGAGACCGTTGTAGGGCAACAAGAAGAAGGCGTTGTAGGATGCCTAAATAACCGAAAAAAGCAGGTTGTACTGGCCTATTGAGAAGAAAGGGAAAGGAGTGAGCAGGATGTATGCCAGAGTGATTGACAATGCTGGCTCCAAGCAATTGAAGCCCTTCTTCCAGAATCATATATCAACTCAGGCTATCATCACAACCGATAAGTGGAGGGGCTACATCCTCCTGAAAGAAAAATATCCTTATTTAATTCAAATTGAGAGTGGGAAGAAAGGTAAGAATTTCCCAGAATTGCACAGAACAATTATGATGTTCAAGGCATGGCTTAGAGGTATCCACCATTCAGTCGATAACCTTCAAGCATATATCGACCAATATTGCTATCGGTTCAACCGCAGTCAAATGAAAGGGGAAATATTCGATAACCTGCTAACTAAAATGGTGGACCATCAACCATGCCCGTACAAGTGCATTCGTATTTATTAAATGCCTACTTCAATTGGTCGATATATGCTTGCAGGTTATCGACTGAATGGTGGATACCTCTAAGCCATGCCTTGAACATCATAATTGTTCTGTGCAATTCCGGGAAATTCTTACCTTTCTTCCCACTCTCGATTTGAATTAAGTAAGGATATTTTTCTTTCAAGGGGATGTAGCCCCTCCAGTTATCGGTTTTGATGGTAGCCTCAGGTGATATATGATCCTGGAAGAAGGGCTTCAATTGCTTGGATCCAGCATTGTCAATCTCTCTGGCATACATCCTGCTCACTCCTTTCCCTTTCTTCTCAATAGCCAGTACAACCTGTTTTTTTCGGTTATTTTGTCGTCCTACAACGCCTTCTTCCTGTTGCCCTACAACGGTCTCATCGACTTCTACTTTACCCACTAGCGGGTATTTCCCACTGCTACCCAGTGCCTTCATTACCTTTTGTTGAAACAGCCAACAGGTTTTTTGCCGTAGCCCCAGTTTTCTGCTTAGCTCTGTTGATGCAATCCCTTGTTTATTTGTACTCATATAGTATACGATATAAAAAGCTTTTAACATTGGGAATTTTACTTTGTGGAAAAGAGTGCCACTTGTGGGGGTAGCTTGGTACCTACATTTTGTGCATTGCCGGGTATGGAATAATTTCCCTCTGCAATACTTGTTGTTTTGACACTTTTCACATTTAAATCCATCTGGCCATTTCATTTCGGCTAGGAAGTTTTGACAACTGTCGTTATCAGGAAATTTCTTCTGAAACTCAAAAAGAGTTGGGCTTTCATACTTTTTCTCCATAATCTGATTTTTATTCTAACTTTAATAGTCCTACTAAGTTACTGTAAATCAATCGTTTAATCAAGAAAATGAAACTATTTTAATAGACTAATCTTTTATTTATTAAATGCCTACTTCAAACAATTTATATGTGCCATTTTGTGGTCAAGTTGGTATTACTTATTGTTCAGAACAAAAAACTGAAGCAAAATGGAGCGATTAGTTGGCGATAATCTCATACCTTTGGCGCATTAACTTGAGAAATAATCACTTATGAAACCGATTACACACCCACTCAAAGCAACACCTTTGACTGACAAAAAGGCATATAATAATCCTACCCCCCCCCCCCCCCCCCCCCCCGACATTATGTCATCCTTTAGCACGGCTTGGTAATTACCAAAATACCCTACTTCCTCTTATTCTAAGTCTGGCTTTTGCTCTACCAGTAAATGCTCAAGAGGCTAACCCAACAGACCTTTGTTCGCGTAGCCAAGGGGTTAGAGATGAAATAGTCGCAAGTGTGAATGGTAAAACCCGTTGCCAAGACATTATTCCGACAGATTTGGCAGGAATTACTAGGCTCAATTTTAACTATGTTTCTCTCTCAGGAGGGAGGGTAAGGAATGACTTAAAGAGTGGCGATTTTGCTGGCTTAACCGGGCTAACACGACTCAGATTAGATACTCACCAATTAACGACTCTACCCGCTGATATTTTCTCTGGGCTATCCGCCTTAACGAAGCTAAGGTTAGATGACAATCAATTATCCACCTTACCATCTGGTATTTTCGCGGGCTTAACGAGTTTGACAACCCTTGATTTATCGAGCAACCCACTGCCTGCTTCACTCCCTGCAAGCCTGTTTGCAGATGTGCCATCAACAGCAACAATAACACTTCCCACGGGAACCACGATTAACGTTGCAGTGCCAATAACCGTAGGCACGATTGATAATATTACTGACCTCGTAGCAATGGGTAGTCCTCGTGTTGTGAATGTGGCGGATAAAATTAGCGACACAGACGCTTTGACCTTTTCCGCAACGTCTAGTAATCCTAACATCGCAAGCGTTGGAGTTGCTAATGATAGTGAAATTACGGTTACGCCAGTAGCCGTAGGCACAGCAACCATCACCGTAACTGCCACCGATACAGCAGGGCAATCCGTTACACAAACTTTTATGGTCAGCGTTATCCCAGCCGAAACAGACCTTTGTTCACGCACCGAAATAGTTAAGAATGTGATCATCTCCAAAGTGAATGGCAAAATCAATTGTGCAGACATTACGACAGCAGAGTTGGCGGGAGTTAACGAATTATCTTTTGTTGGGGGTAGCTCTCTAACAGGTAGCAACCTAAAGAGTGACGATTTTGCTGGATTAACAGGGCTAATAACACTCAATTTACACTCAAACGAGCTTACCACTCTACCCGCTGATATTTTCTCTGGGCTATCCGCCTTAGAGACACTCAGGTTAGATAACAATCAATTATCCACCTTGCCTACTGGTATTTTCTCGGGCTTAACGAGTTTAGCAACCCTTGATTTATCGGAAAATCCTCTGCCTGCTTCGCTCCCTGCAAGCCTGTTTGCCGATGTGCCAGCAACAGCAACTATAACCTTGCCCGATGGAGTCACTATTAACGCCGCCGTCCCAACAACCGTAGGTACGATTTCTAATATTACTAACCTCGTGGCAAATGGTAACACTCAAACTGTAGATGTGGCGGATAAATTTAGCGACACAGACGATTTGACCTTTTCCGCAATGTCTAATGATATTAACATCGCAACCGTTGGGGTTGCTAACGATAGTGAAGTTACCGTCACGCCAGTAGCCACTGGCACAGCAACCATCACCGTCACTGCCACCGATATAGCGGGTCAAACTGCTGAACAGACGTTTTCAGTCTCCGTTACCAACCCTGCCCCAACGACCGTAGGCACGATGGACAACATGACTGACCTAGTAGCAAATGGTAACACTCAAACTGTTAATGTGGCTAGTAACTTTAGCGACTTAGACACGTTGACCTTTACTGCAACGTCCGATAATACCGCCATCGCAACCGTTGCAGTGATGGATAGCGTAGTTACCGTAACACCCGTAGCCGTAGGCACAGCAAACATCACCGTCACTGCCACCGATATAGCGGGTCAAACTGCTGAACAGACGTTCTCAGTCTCCGTTACCAACCCTGCCCCAACAGCCACAGGCACGATGGACAACATGACTGACCTCGTGGAAAATGGGAGTCCTCAAACTGTAAATGTGGCGACTAACTTTAGCGACCCAAACGACAGGTTGACGTTTTCTGTAGTATCTAGTAATACCGCCATCGCAACGGTTACAGTGATGGATAGCATAGTTACCGTAACTCCCGTAGCTGCAGGCACAGCAACCATCACCGTCACTGCCACCGATATAGCGGGTCAAACTGCTGAACAAGCGTTTACAGTCTCCGTGCAAGCTGAGGAGGTTACCACAGGAACTGCTGACGTGAAGAAAATAAGCGTTTCCGTCTCCCCCAATCCACTAAAAGATGGAGATAGGATAACAATTACCGTTTCCGACGAGGGCGTGTACCGCTTGTTCGGAATCTCAGGGGAATTTCTTACTAAAGGGACCTTAACCAAGGGAGATAACGCTGTGGCATTTCCATTTTTAGCTAAAGGAATTTATCTGTTAAAGATACAAACAACACACGGTCGCATGACAAGGAAAGTGGTTAAAAACTAGCACCGTAGCGATGGCTATGCTTATATTTTTTGTCTCATTCAAACAAAAAATAATTCAATTTAGTTATGTAATATTTTATAATCAAATTGGTATAATAGGTCGAACCAGCTATAAAAGTAAAGCGTACGTTTGGGAGTATTCGTAGGTGCTTTGGAGGAGCAGTCGCACGCTGTAGGAAAAGACCAAACTTGGAAAGTCGAGCGCAAGAATCTCAAGTTTAGAACTCATATAAAAAGACTCAACAGAAAGACCATTTGTTTTTCTAAAAATGAATAAACTCACGACAATGTGATTGGAATGTATATCAAACGATATTGTTATAAATCAGGTACTTAGTCAGCCCTTAAAAACATCTAAACAGTTTGATTTATATCAATAAAACAAACAAAACCATTAACCAAATCAACCGCTTTATGTTAGAATAACCGTTGTTTTCTGGTCGTTTTAGTTAAAAAATTATGTTGACTCCATCTACCCCAAACACAGGGCAACAAAATCTGTTTCACACCGAATTGTTCTCTCAATTAGACCCACGAGACCCTTTAATCCAATTAGCCAACGTCATCGACTGGAAGGTCTTCGAGGATGAGTTTAGCAAACACTATTGCCACGATAACGGCAGACCCTCAAAACCAATACGCTTAATGGTCGGGTTACTGATGCTCAAACAACTGGAAAACCTGTCCGATGAGAATGTGGTCTTACAGTTCAAGCGTAATCCGTATTATCAATACTTCTGCGGTTATCCAACCTTACACCCCAAACGTGCCTTGCAATGCAACCGAACTGGTGCATTTTAGAAACAGAATCGGTGTCGCCGGTTTTGAACTCATTTTTAAGATGAGTGTGATGTTGCACGGCAAAAAGCCAATGAAAACACTGTTTTGATTGACACCCCTGTACAGAAGGGAAAAACAGGAAAAAAACATCATCTATCCGACTGATTCTAAACTAGCCATCAAAATTATCAACCGTCTCAACAAATTGGCGAAAAAACATGGCATCAAACAACGCAGAACCTTTGTAAAAGAAGTTAAAAAGCGTACATCCGCCAAAATGGCATTGAAACGATTGCGAACTATTGCTCATATTTTAATCCGAGAACTACAAAGAAAACTACCCCAACACGGACTGTTTGAA
Organism: Ekhidna sp.; assembly: GCA_965261215.1. Lineage (GTDB taxonomy): Bacteria > Bacteroidota > Bacteroidia > Cytophagales > Cyclobacteriaceae > Ekhidna. The sequence continues at coordinate 1,987,156 of CBDHDT010000193.1, read as the reverse complement.
ACCTACCGACCAGACTTCTTGTTTTATCAACGGGTGTTAGCACAACAACCCAAAGACAAAAACAAAATTTATTCCCTGCACGAACCCATGCTTATGCGATTGGGCTTATGCGATGGGCAAAGGCAAAGACCACAAACGCTATGAATACGGCAACAAAGTATCCATCGTCTCGGCCAAAGACAGCAACATCATTGTTGGCGTTGTCAGTCATAAGAAAAACCAGCATGATGCAAAAACCCTACCTGATGCGATAAAACAAGCCAATAGCAACAGAACAAAACCCATCAAACAAGCGGTCTGCGACAGAGGCTATTGTGGGGTTAAACAAGTGGGCGATACGGACATTATCCTGCCCAGCAAAGCCCTGAAAAAAGACAATCGTTATCAAAGAGATAAGAAACGCAAATTGTGTAAGCGACGGGCTACCATAGAACCCATTATTGGGCATTTAAAATCCGATTTTAGGTTATCCAGAAACAGGCTTAAAGGACAAGTTGGCGATGAAATCAATGTGTTCATGGCTACTTTTTCCTGGAATTTGAGAAAGTGGCTGGTTTTTTGTCACGTCTGCTATTTATGGCTTAAAAAGTGTGTTTTGTCCGTTTTTTGGTAAAAAACCTTTAATCTATTTGATTCAAGGTTGATTCACGTTCGCTGAGCGGTCGCTTGAAACAGATTTTTACTTGTTAGGTCGGTTTTTAAGGGCTGACTAATTATTGAAAGTCCGACAGACTCCTAGAGCCTTAACTAGTTGGTATCCTTTTTTAATTCAACCCTGTTGGCTCCATGGTTCGTTTTTTTCTAGAAAATATGTCCTTTTTGGAAGAGCATAAACAGTTGTTTCTCTGCTGTGGATGCTACTAGCAGAATAGTAAAAAGAGGAATAGTCCTTTTGAAGTAGGCATTTAATAAATACGAATGCACTTGTACGGGCATGGTTGATGGTCCACCATTTTAGTTAGCAGGTGATCGAATATTTCCCCTTTCATCTGGCTTCGGTTGAACCGATAGCAATATTGGTCGATATATGCTTGCAGGTTATCGACTGAATGGTGGATACCTCTAAGCCATGCCTTGAACATCATAATTGTTCTGTGCAATTCCGGGAAATTCTTACCTTTCTTCCCACTCTCGATTTGAATTAAGTAAGGATATTTTTCTTTCAAGGGGATGTGGCCCCTCCACTTATCGGTTTTGATGGTAGCCTCAGGTGATATATGATCTTGGAAGAAGGGCTTCAATTGCTTGGATCCAGCATTGTCAATCACTCTGGCATACATCCTGCTCACTCCTTTCCCTTTCTTCTCAATAGCCAGTACAACCTGCTTTTTTCGGTTATTTTGTCGTCCTACAACGCCTTCTTCCTGTTGCCCTACAACGGTCTCATCGACTTCTACTTTACCCATTAGCGGGTATTTCCCACTGCTAACCATGGCCTTCATTACCTTTTGTTGAAACAGCCAACAGGTTTTTTGCCGTAGTCCCAGTTTTCTGCTTAGCTCTGTTGATGCAATCCCTTGTTTATTTGTACTCATATAGTATAGGATATAAAAAGCTTTTAACATTGGGAATTTTACTTTGTGGAAAAGTGTGCCACTTGTGGGGGTAGCTTGGTACCTACATTTTGTGCATTGACAGGTATGGAATAATTTCCCTCTGCAATACTTGTTGTTTCGGCACCTTTCACATTTAAATCCATTGGGCCATTTCATTTCGGCTAGGAAGTTTTGACAACTGTCGTTATCAGGAAATTTCTTCTGAAACTCAAAAAGAGTTAGGCTTTCATACTTTTTTTCCATAATCTGATTTTTATTCTAACTCTAATATTTTTACTAAATTACTGTAAATCAATCGTTTAATCAAGAAAATGAAACTGTTTTACATAGACTAATCTTTTATTTATTAAATGCCTACTTCAATAGTCCTTTTCTCATCTTCTCATTATAATTACTATTTCACTGATCCAACACCCTGCTGTAATGGTTTGACCTTCTTCGTAATTTTCGTTAAAGATATCTTCGATGGATGGAAATTGTTCTTTGGATGCCTGCATCTGTGCTTTGTTTTCTGCTCTTTCATACATTTTATATGCAGCTAAAAATACGCTTCTGTCTAACACTTTACTTTCTCCGCCCTGACATTCATTGAAGCTGGTGAAGTACATATTGCCTATTAAATTGTATGCGTCTGGATCATTGGGCTTTAGGCTTAAAGATTCATATGCAAAGCCTCTCGCTTGTGATTTGTCCCCCTTTTTACTTGAAGCAATCGCCTGCCCAAGTAACGCTTCAGCTTTTTCCTCATTGGTTTCGGCTAGCTCCAATGCCTCTGCGTGATATTCCATCGCCTTTGCATATTCTTTACTTCCAAGGTACTTGTTACCCATGGTTCTGGCTAATTCAAAGGAAGGTTGTGACTTAAACACTGTTTCACTTGCTTCAAGAAAATATGTTTTATCCGTGCATTTTGCTTTTACCGAATATTTGAAGATTTTTTTAGCAGTACTGATGTCTGAAGGGATTTCACGAAATTTAGGCACTAGATTGTCCTCAATAAATTGACAGCTCAGTATATCGCTAATGGAGCCAAGAAAACCATCTACCTTTCCTTGTTCCTTATTTAATCGTTCCACGCTTCCGCCATTCTTTTTTTGTTGATCAATGATGTCTGAAATCTGAATGTGAATATCAAGTACTTGCTCAGCTGGCATTTCCGTTGGATTCGTCTTGTAGTAATTGGTTGCCAACATCATATATGGATTTAAATTGAAATAAGATATTTTGGGACCGTTTAGCTCGTAGGCTTTATCAAATAACTCAGCTAATAACCCATATTTCATTGGAGTTTTATAGTACATTTTGAAAGCTTCGAAGACCTTTCTATCGAGGGTTGCTGCATCATTTTCAAAATGTTTGATCCGCATATCGTACATCCATAATATGGAATCTTGAAGTCTTTCTTTCCTGTCTTCATCAACACCGGATTTGATGATATTATTGAGGTTCTTCGCTCCGTTGATATAGACAGATGGATTCAATTCAGGATGGTTAGTATAAAGCCAGTTTAGCGACTTCATAGCCTGACCTAACTTGCCTTCTGCCATCAAAACTTTATAATAGGCTTCATGAGTCAGTACTTGATCTTTCAATGTTTGATCTTCAGGCCAGTTCCAACTTGACTGTGCAAGTGCCAAAAAAGAGGTTAGAAACACACATAAAAATGCTGATAGATGCCTCATAGTTTAGCCCCGAGAGTATTTACCTTCGATTTGAAGTATGGTTACTGAAATAGACCTATTCAGTTTTCGTTTCTGTTTCCGCAAAGTGAATAAAATTTATTCTAAAATGGTTATTATTAGGGTTAACTTCGCGCTAAGAAAGACTAAAACCCTACTTCTTGTATCAGAATGTTCAATTTCAAAGAAGTCATCTCTGTTTCACTCATCCTTTTCTCAGTAATTGATATTATTGGAAGCATACCTATTATTATCGATTTGAGGAAAAAATTTGAGCATGTTCAATCTGAGAAAGCTACCTTGGTATCGGGCGTGATCATGGTTGTTTTTTTATTTGTTGGGGAGGGTATTCTTGAGCTTTTTGAAATGGATATTTCATCTTTTGCTGTTGCAGGAGCTATTATTATGTTTATTCTGGGGATGGAAATGGTATTGGGAATGCAGTTTTTCAAATCGGATCCAGAAGAGTCTGCTAGCGCGTCCATTGTACCTCTTGCCTTTCCATTAATCGCTGGAGCTGGTACTATGACTACTTTGCTTTCTTTAAAGGTGGAGTACAATACTGCCAATATTCTTGTTGGCATAGTTGTTAACTTGGTTTTTGTGTATATCGTGTTGAAAACATGTGGATGGCTGGAAAAGAAAATAGGAAAGGCGGGTTTTAATATTCTTCGCAAGGTCTTTGGGATAGTTCTTCTATCTATATCTATTAAAATCTTCAAAAATCACTTGTTGGTATGATTACAATTTTCACGGATGGGGCAGCTAAAGGTAATCCTGGTCCTGGAGGTTATGGGAGCATACTTAGATATGGGGACAAAGAGAAAGAGCTGTCCCGAGGTTATCGTATGACGACCAATAACAGGATGGAGCTTTTAGCCGTGATAATTGGCTTGGAGGCTATTAAGAAACCCAACTGGGAGGTGAAAATCGTATCCGACAGTAAATATGTTGTTGATGCAGTGCTAAAAGGCTGGCTGAAGAATTGGGTGAAAAAAGGCTTTAAGGGGAAGAAAAATCAGGATTTGTGGGAAAGGTATTTGAAAGTCGCCTCACCTCACGATGTTAGTTTTCAGTGGATAAAAGGACATGCAGGACATGCCGAAAATGAAAGATGTGATCGTCTGGCAGTAGAAGCATCTGAAATGAATGATTTATTAATAGATGAGGTTTTTGAAAAAAAAATGGATAACCTTTAACCTAGGGTCCCTTTTAGGGGGCAGAAAAAATTATGAAGATAAAAAATATTTACTATTTACTTTTTCTTATTGTACTGGTAACGATAATCGTGGTCTATATAAAAATTGACAGGGAAAGCAAAAAAAAACACCCTCAGACCACTGAATTGGCGGTTGAACCAGATTTGTTGATCCATTCAGCAGATAGATACCTCCACGATCATAAGCGACTGACAGCTATTGCATTTTTAGAAGATGCTATTTCTTTAATGAAACTACTTGAAAAGGATGGAGATTCGGTGAGTTTGAAAGCCATTGAAGTTGCTATTCATGATTTGGAAGTAGTAGAGGACCATATCAAGGCGGAAGACATTAATGACGATCTTATGTATGAGGCATTTGCGGATGCGATGAATGCTCTGGCTTTCGCTTCCCTGAGAGTAGCTGAAGGTTTTATCAGGGAAGGAAAACAAGAGGAAGCCGGTAAAACTTTGCAGTACGCAATGGAGCATTTGCAGAACTCCATTCAATATGCACGCGGAGATCAGAAAGCAGAGGAAATAAAAATTACTCAACATCTGAATAGGATCATCGAAGAACATTTACAGAATGATTTATCTGAAATTGATGAAATCATGGCAGAAATTGATTCGATTGTGCAGGCACACGTAATTAAATAGGGTCTACCTCTCTCTCAGAGAATTCAAATCCCATTTTCCCCAGTTCTGCTAATACTGGTTGATAGATTTCCTTTTTAGTAGGAATGTGAACTCCAACTAAATTGATCTTTCCTTGAAGGATCAATTTAGTGGCAATAGCCAACGGAAGTCCTACCGTTTTTGAGATAGCAGTATTTGAGTGGTCATCCCCAACAGTCACCATATGTGATTCGATTTGTTTTGATTTTCCGTCTTCAGTGAAATTGAATTTATGCCACATAACAATCATGTCCTTTTCAGAAGGATCAAGTGTCCACTTTTTTTCAAGAATATGTTCTAAAATCTGCGCAGGTGTGCCTTTTTCTAATCCTATCAATTCATCAGAAAAAATTCCAAGCCATTTCATTTTATACATAACCTCCGACGCTACATCCAAACTCATGTAGTGAGCCAGTTTTAATTCAATAGAGTCATTTGGATTGTATGAAAGAAAAGAATTAATGAACTGTCGATGAGTCATTTGACTCACATTTTCCATTTCAAAAGAATCAGCTGTCGCTCCGATTTGTACAAATACGTCCCACGCTTTACAAAATCCAAGTCTTCTTAAAGTTCCCCGATACAAGGTATTGATTCCTGTCAGATTGTAAAGATCAAGATACTTCAACGAATCACGATTGGCATACCCTTCAAAGTATCCATATCCTGGAATATGAATTACTTCTGTTCTCCTGAAAAGTTTATTGTAAGGGATGTATTTGTACCTTTTCTCCTGAATGAATTTAACAATGCTTTGTCCCGCTACGACTACATTACTAGGATTCCAAGTAAATTTATAGTGCCATGGATTGTCTTTTTCGACATCTTGAGCCAGCAGTCCTCCTGTAAATGTCTCGAAAGCTGTCAATTGATGCCCTGCCTCTTTTAGTCTGTCCAGTACCTTCATAGCAGACATATGATCTATACCAGGATCGAGTCCCATTTCCATGATTAGTAACTTGCCTTTCGCCTTAAATTGATCATTAAGACTTTTTATTTCAGGACTAAGATATGAAGCAGTTAAAAGATGTCTTCCTGTTTCCGCACATTGTTTTGCTACTTCTAGGTGAAGAGAGGCTGGAAGCATAGAAATAACGAGATCATTTTCCTCAATTACAGAGGTCAGATGTGCATGATCAGAAACGTCAAAGCCAATGGCTTTTGCTCTTGTGTGCTTTCCGATCTTTTCCTGTGCCAGTGTGACATTCCTTTCTGCTAAGGTCAGGTACCAGTTTTCCTTTTCGGAATGATCAAGTAAATAATTGAAAAGAGAGGTAGATGATCTTCCCGCTCCTATGACCAGTACTTTTTGCATAACGGCAAATATGTACGTATCAAGTTTTTATTAAAAATTTTATGGGGATTTTTTATTCACCACAGTGGAGCTGGCTTGATCCGTTGGTAATATGAGAAGGTCTCTAATCAGGACATGGCTTGGACGGGTTAATACAAATTCAATGGTTTCTGCGATATCCAGAGGAGCAAGTGGCGTGTAATTTTCGTACACCTTACCTGCTTTGGACTCATCTCCTTTAAATCGAACGAGACTAAACTCAGTTTCTACCAACCCAGGATCAATGGAAGTAACTTTTATCCCATAGGGGTTAAGATCCAGTCGCATCCCTTTCGTAAGGGCATCTACAGCATGTTTGGAGGCACAGTAAACATTTCCCTTGGTGTAAAACCTCAAGATCAGCAATTGAACTGATATTGACAATATGTCCGTTCTTTCTTTCAACCATCCTAGGAGTAATGGCTTTGCTTACATATAAAAGACCTTTTACGTTGATATCCAACATGGCATCCCAGTCTTCAGGGCTTCCTTCATGGATCAGGTCCAGTCCATGTGCATTTCCAGCATTGTTAACAAGAACTTTGACCTCTTTCCAGTCAGGGGGGCAGTGACCTGATAGCCTCAAATACCTTGTCCTTTTCTCTTACATCAAATGACAGAAGCCGACAGTGAGCATTGAGTTCGTTTGAAAGGCGGACCAACCTGTCTTTTCTTCTACCACAGAGAATTAATCTGTAATTTTTTCCCAGAACTCTTGCAGTTGCTTCTCCTATTCCGCTGGTGGCACCCGTTATCAGTGCAATTGGTTTTTCAGCCATTTAGTTTCTTTTAAATTTCCTTTGTGCCTGATGCCTTTTGTGTTTAGCTTTTTTAACTCCAGCCACTTTTATTTTTCTCCTCCTCTTTTTCTTTGTGACTGGACTTCCTTCAAAGGTGATGAAAACTGTAAGATGTTGCGTAGACAACCTATCCAATCCGACCTTGAATTGATTTTTTTCATCAAGCAACATATTCCTTAATCCATAGGAATATCTTATTTCTGGGGAGAACTTGAAGAATGGAGAGTACATGTCAAACCCACCTCCTATTTCGAAAGCAACATTCCAGCTTTTCAATTCCAGCCTTTCGACTACATCTTCCCTGCTGGATTTACTGGTGGCTTCAAATGCAGGACTAACACCTCCTAGCAGATATGCGGCAAAATTTCCTCTACGCACAGATTTATACTTCAATAACAATGGGAATTCCACCATTGCCGCATCTTTTAGTTCGCGTTGATCCGTATTATTAGTGAATCTATAGGTCAGGTCATTTTCATAGAACCCAACAGTAATCGAACTTCTAAAATCTAGGTACTCACTTATTTTCATGTTGGATATAAATCCGACTTTAAATCCTCCTAAATTTCCTGGAACAATCGAATGAACTGTATCAAGTGCCGGCGAAGTAAATTCTTCAGAATACTTTATCACATATTTTGAAGAATGAACGCCAATAAGAAACCCGAAGTGAATCCATTGATCATCGTAGTTGATAAGATGATCAGCAGGATTGTTTTGACCCCAGGAAGATAGCCCCATGCTCAATAGCAGGAGTGTGACTATTTTTCTGCGATGTAGATCGAACTTATGCCAAGTGTAAGTGGCTTGCATTTTGTGCTTTTAAATCCTGTTTTTTCCAACATGTCAAGAAAATTCTGACCATACGGGAATTCATTGACAGATTCAGGCAAATAAGTATAAGCGACATTGTCTTTGGAGATTATCCTTCCTATTTTAGGTAAAATCCAACGAAAATAAAAACTGTACAAGTGCTTGAAAGGAAAAGTGGTTGGTTTTGAAAATTCAAGGATAATCGCCCTACCTCCTATTCTTAGCACCCTGTTCATCTCACTCAACCCTTTTTCCAAGTTTTCGAAATTCCTCACTCCAAAAGCAACGATCACTGCGTCAAAGTTATTATTGTCGAACCTAAGATTTTCGGAATCACCTGACTCCATACTGATAATATGATCAACGCCTTTTTTCTTCACTTTTTCCCGTCCCACCTTTAACATCCCTTCGGAAATATCCACTCCAATTACTTTATCAGGGTTCAGCTTGAGGGATTCAATAGCAAAATCGCCAGTGCCTGTAGCTAGGTCAAGAATTTTCTTTGGATGGTGATCTTTTAAGAGTTTTATAGCCTCTTTCCTCCATCGTTTGTCGACACCAAGACTGAGGAAATGATTGAGAAAATCATATTTCCCACTGATGCTATCAAACATGTCTGCGATCTGTTGCTTCTTTGCCACAGATTTATCTTTGTATGGTATTACAGTCATACTTTTCGCAAAAGTAGTGGATTAAACCAAAGTGGACTTTTGAATGTTCTTTGCTGGGAAAGGTTCTCGTAAAATATGGGAAATATGACGATCAACATTATAAGCCTAAAAGCCAAGAAGTTGATGCAGGAATTGGAGGCTTTAGAATTCAGTGAAATAGTCAGCTAGAGTTCTATTGGAAAAAATGCTAAGGACTGATTTTTTTACTTTCACTACCCATTGATGGAGAGTCAGATTTCCTAATTACAGAAGATCAAAATTTACGTGTTGTAAAAGGGATAAATAAACGAATAATACCAATTTGATTATGAAATAATACATAAATAAATTGAATTATTTTTTTGTTTGGATTAGGCAAAAAACATACAAGCAAAAAAGAAACAAGTTATATGTGATATTTTGTGATCCATTTGGTATTAATTGGAAATAATCTCATACCTTCGCACCATTATTTAACCTTAAAAGACCAATGAAAACCGCTACCCATCCACCCAAAACAACACCTATAACTGACAAAAGGTCATATAGTAATCCTACCCCCCCCCCCCCCCCCCCCCCCCGACATTATGTCATCCTTTAGCACGGCTTTATAATTACAAAAACACCCTATTCCTTATTATTATAAGTCTGGCTTTTTCTCTACCAGTTAATGCTCAAGAGACTGACCCAACAGACCTTTGTTCACGCACCGCAGTAGTTAAGAATGTTATCATCTCCGAAGTTAGTGGCAAAACCAATTGTGAAGACATTACTACAGCAGAGTTGGCAGGAATTACTCGGTTAATTTTTGTTGGGACTAGTTTCTTTAGTTCTCTAAGAAGTAGTAGTCTAAAGAGTGGCGATTTTGCGGGCTTAACAGGACTAACAGAACTCAATTTAAGCTCCAACGAGATTACCGCCCTACCCACTGATGTTTTCTCGGGCTTAACTGCCTTGACAGACCTTGATTTATCAAACAACCCATTACCTGCTTCGCTTCCCGCAAGCCTGTTTTCCGATGTGCCAAGAAACGCAATAACACTTCCCACGGGAACCACGATTAACGAAATTCCAACAACCGTAAGTACGATTGATAATATTACTGACCTTGTAGCAATGGGTAGTCCTCGTGTTGTGGATGTGGCGGATAAATTCAGCGACACAGACGCTTTAACCTTTTCCGCAATGTCTAGTAATCCTAACATCGCAAGCGTTGGGGTTGCTAATGATAGTGAAGTTACCGTCACGCCAAAAACCAGAGGCACAACAACAATCACCGTAACTGCCACCGACATAGCGGATCAAACTGCTGAACAGACGTTTATGGTCAGCGTTATCCCAGCCGAAACAGACCTCTGTTCACGCACCGCCGTAGTTAAGAATCTTATCATCTCCAAAGTGAATGGAAAAACCAATTGTGCAGACATTACGACAGCAGAGTTGGCAGGAGTTACCGAATTATCTTTTGTTGGTAGTAACTCTCTAATAGGTAGCAACCTAAAGAGTGGCGATTTCGCTGGCTTAACAGGGCTAACATCTCTCAATTTATCCAACAACGAGATTACCACCCTACCCGTTGATATTTTCTCTGGGCTATCCGACTTAGAGACGCTCAGGTTGGATAACAACCAACTATCCACCTTGCCTACTGGGGTTTTCTCGGGCTTAACTAGTTTAACAACCCTTGAGTTATCGAACAACCCGCTACCTGCTTCGCTCCCTGCACGCCTGTTTGCTGATGTGCCAGCAACAATAACCCTGCCCGATGGAGTCACGCTGAATGCAATTCCAACAGCCGTAGGTACGATTGCCGATATTACTAACCTCGTAGAAAATGGTAACACTCAAACTGTGGATGTGGCGGATAAATTTAGCGACACAGACGCTTTGACCTTTTCCGCAATGTCTAATGATATTAACATCGCAACCGTTGGACTTGCTAATGATAGTGAAGTTACGGTTACGCCATTAGCTACTGGCACTACAACCATCACCGTCACTGCCACCGATATAGCGGGTCAAACTGCTGAACAGACGTTTACGGTAACTGTCAATGCAACTCCAACAACCGTAGGCACGATTGCCGACATTACTGACCTCGTGGAAAATGGGAGTCCTCGAAATGTAGATGTGGCCAGTAATTTTAGCGACCCAAACGACACGTTGACGTTTACAGCAATGTCCGGTAATACCGCGATCGCAACGGTTACAGTGATGGATAGTGTAGTGACCATTACACCCGTAGCCACAGGGACAGCAACCATCACTGTCACTGCCACCGATATAGCGGGTCAAACTGCTGAACAGACGTTCTCAGTCACCGTTACCAACCCTGCCCCAACAATCGTAAGCACGATTGCCGATATTACTGACCTCGTGGAAAATGGTAGTCCTCGAAATATAGGTGTGGCTAGTAATTTTAGCGACCCAAACGACACGTTGACGTTTTCTGTAGTATCTAGTAATACCGCCATCGCAACGGTTACAGTGATGGATAGTGTAGTTACCGTAACTCCAGTAGCCGTAGGCACATCAACCATCACCGTCACTGCCACCGATATAGCAGGGCAAACGGCTAAACAGACGTTTACAGTCTCCGTGCAGGTTGAGGAGGTTACCACAGGAACTGCTGGTGTGAAAAACATAGGCGTTTCCGTCTCCCCTAATCCACTAAAAGATGGAGATAGCGTGACAATTACCGTTGCCAGCGAGGGAGTGTACCGCTTGTTGGGAATCTCAGGGGAATTTCTTACTAAAGGGACCTTAACCAAGGGAGATAACGCGGTGGCATTTCCGTCTTTAGCTAAAGGAATTTATCTGTTAAAGATACAAACAAAACACGGTCGTATTATGACAAGGAAAGTGGTTAAAAACTAGCACCGTAGCGATGGCTATGCCTATATTTTTTGCCTAATCCAAACAAAAAATAATTCAATTTAGTTATGTAATATTTTATAATCAAATTGGTACGGGACATGGGGGCATGGGACCTTGTGTTCTATTTAATCTTTAACGAAAGATTTGAATATCCTAAAGCGCATCATACCTCAAATCTGGGCTATGTTTTTGGCACGATTTCTCCGAGCTTATAGGTTATCTCTTCCGTAAGATTCCCCTTTTTATCAAAGTATTTCCAAGTACTGTTTCGTTTGTTACGTACATACATCCCTTGGTATTCTACCTGACCGGTTTTACGATATTTGGTATAAGGACCATGGAGTCTATTTAATTCATAGTTGGCAATGACCGTCGGTCCTCCATTGGAGTAGTATTCTTTGTAAGGTCCATTTTTTTCCCCAAACCTAAACGCTGTCTCGGAAATCTTCTCCCCATTTTCAAACTGTGTTGTTATTCCATGGAGTTTCCCTTTTTCATAGTTTTTGACCATCGAGGGTCTGCTCTTGGAGTCATAGATTGTCCACGTTCCGTGTGGTAATTTGTTCTGTAGCTTTTTTTCTGCTATTAAAGAACCTTGTTCACTGAATTCTTTTATTTGCGCAGTTAATCCCTTGTTTGAGGAATTTGATTCCAATCGAATTTTCCCATTTTCATGGTAGTCCAAACTTTTCCCAACCCTATATCCCTTAGTGTACTTGTATTTTCCTTTTGTACTGCCATTGGGGAAATAAACAAGGTAGTCGCCTTGCAAACCACCATCCAAATAGGTACCAGTAGTTTTAAGTTGTGAATGCTCATAGTATGTTTTTACGTACCCAGATTTGGATCCACGTCTGTTGAGTACTTCCATTTCGAGTTTGCCCGAAGGATAGTAGGTTTTATACAAACCATCTAAAAGTCCGTTTACGTAATTTGCTTCCAATGCAAGGTTCCCAGATTCATAGTACTGTTCGGTAAGACCGTTTGGTTTCCCGTGTTGATACACCGTTTTATCTTTTATTTTCCCTCCTGGGAAATAAGTCACTACCAATCCATCGGGTTTTCCTTTGTCAAATTGAGTTTCCCCTTTTAGGCTCCCCGCCTCATCGTATAGTTTGATGATACCAACGAGTGTGTCATCTTTAAAAGTAGCTTCTTGCATCAATTTCCCTTTATCTGAAAAAACTTTAGTCAACCCTTGCCTGAGACCATTTTTATAAAAAGTTTCTCTTTGAAGAGATCCATCTGGGTAGAGATTTTGAAAAAGTCCCTGCTTTGTTCCATTATTATAGTTACCTGTTAGGATCACTTTTCCGGTTAGATCGTACATGCTATACTGACCGTCTATCCGGCTACTATCGTTTCCTAACACAAAGTATTCCTCCTTTTTCCCCCCTTTATCATAGTAGGTGATGATTTGGGTTTGTGAGAAAGAAAAAACTGGGAGTAGAAATAGAATTAAAACTCTCATGGAGAATAAAAACAGCAAAGCATTACGTCAGTAACGCAAGGTCAATTTATTCATTGTCTTGTCATGAAAAAAGTTGACCATAACGAACACACTGTGGACGACAAGGAATCAGGGAACAAAGAAGGGACTCTCTAGAAATTTATCGTGAGCCATCTTCTGGAAAGAAAAGGTATCAATAACAGTAGCTCTCCTCCACGTAAAACTAGCTAATATCGGTGCAAAAGTCAGCACAGAGTCCGTTGCTTCTTGAAGTTTGAGATTTTTAATCCTTCTTAGATTTTTGGGTAGTGGATTAAATACATTGAAGTAGGCATTTAATAAATAAAAGATTAGTCTATTAAAACAGTTTCATTTTCTTGATTAAACAATTGATTTACAGTAACTTAATGGGACTATTAAAGTGAGAGTAAAAATCACAGTATGGAGAAAAGTATGAAAGCCTAACCCTTTTTGAGTTTCAGAAGAAATTTCCTGATAACGACAGTTGTCAAAACTTCCTAGCCGAAATGAAATGGCCAGATGGATTTAAGTGTGAAAGGTGCCAAAACAACAAGTATTGCAGAGGGAACTTATTCCATACCCGTCAATGCACAAAATGGCAGTCGATGAGACCGTTGTAGGGCAACAGGAAGAAGACGTTGTAGGATATCAAAATAATCGAAAAAAGCAGGTTGTACTGGCTATTGAGAAGAAAGGGAAAGGAGTGAGCAGGATTTATGCCAAGGTGATTGACAATGCTGGCTCCAAGCAATTGAAGCCCTGCTTCCATGATCATATATCAACTCAGGCTACCATCAAACCCGATAAGTGGAGGGGCTACATCCCTTTGAAAGGAAAATACCCTTAGTTAATCCAAATCGAGAGTGGGAAGAAAGGTAAGAATTGCACAGAATTGCACAGAATAATTAGTCGTTCCTTAAAAACTCATTTTCCATAGAGTTTGTATTCTACTTTGATGGACAGTGGTTAATTCAACTAGACGCCTCAGGTTTACTACCCATTTTGTATAGAGCCAAAGAGCATTTACTCTTAGTTTTTTCATCAACTTCTTGTAGTTAAACCCACAGGCTGCCATGATGAAGTTTATTTTATCTCCTGTTTTCCCTGTTAGGTAATTGCTAGCTGCTCGATGATCTTGCTTCAAGTGTCCGATGATTGGCTCTATGGCTGCTCTACGTCTACAGTGCGTTCGTTTTCTCTGTTTTTCATAGGTATTGTCTCTTTTTAATGGTTTGGATGGTCGAATGATGGAGGTGTTTTCAACTGTGTTAGTCCCTTTGTACCCCCTATCTACTGTGGCGGTTTTCGGGTAGTTACCAGTCAGTAGTTGTGTTTGCTTCAATACAGCATCTAGTGTATGTCCATCATAAATATTCTCTTCAAAAGTCATCGCACCTACGATGATACCCGTATTTTGTGTCAATACTACTGATGCCTTACAGCCATATTCATATTTCTTATGTGCCTTCCCTTTTGCGATGCAATACACTTCAGGTTCATGTAAACTGTAAATTTTATGTTTACTGCACTTCTCTTGTGTAAGTACTCGTTTGAACAGTGCCAGTGTTACTTCTTTTTGCTGATGAGGTAATTTCCTGTCTAATTCTCTGACTAACCGACCAGCAATGGTTTTGAGTTTTCGCTTCGCTGCATTTGCTTTCTTTCTTCTTTTAGGGTGAGTCCCATTGTAGGTATCTCTGACAAGGTTTTTGGTTGTCCTAACGTAACTGCGTCGTAGTTTAATCCCTTCTTTCTTGGCTATAGAAATACAGCTGTCAACAATCTTTTTATGAAGTTTTGCATCTGTGGGATAGGTGATGCTCTTTTCCTGGACAGTAGTATCTACACTTACATACTTGTCCTTATCATCCTTGCCGTGTAGCTCAATTGAATGTTTCAATAGCTTCTCTACCCCTTCTCTTCTCCAATCCTCTTCCTGAAATGCACCAAATCTGTTGCCGCACAAGGTTGCCCCCATTGCAAAGAATCAAAGCCTCCAAACTATTGAAAATATGGATTCATTTCCCACCGTTGTTCCACCAATACCTCATCTGATAAATTGTAAATAGATTTTAATATCAACAAGGAGACCATCAAACGAATAGAACGAGCTGGACGACCTACATTTGAATAAAGCGAACCAAACGCTTCTTCAAAATACGACCATTCTATCTGGTGGCTCAACAAATAAAGCTCTTGCCTGGAATTGAGTTGTTCAGTTAAGGTAGGTGATAAAAAATTAAGTTGATTTCTATTCGACTTTTTTGACTGCATTTGACAAGGTTTTGATTCAAATTATAACTATTCCTTGTCATTTTATATAGCAATAATCATGCTAAAAACCTCCCTGAAAGAAGATAAGCATAATTAATTTTGATTCTTTAGGGCTGACTACTTAGTCCTTTGGCTTGTTTTCCCTTAGGTAGCTTTTTTATAATGAGCATTCCTGTAGTTCTTTCCACGATGGTCAGCATGGCTCCCTTTTGTTGTCTGCCTATAATGGTATCCACTTCCCAGTCCCCAAAGCGTTCTTTATTGTTGATGCATTCAGGTCTTTGATCGATTGATACCCTGTTTTTACTAGTTACAGGCTTACCTACAGGTCTTTTTCTATGTTTGAGTTGATGGCGTAAATGTTTGTAATACTGTCCACCAGCAGCTTTATCGTCCCTGATATATTGATAGCTACGTTCATGTGAAACCATGGGAATCTGCTTGATTTTACAATACCCTACAAGCTGCTTAGGTGACCACTGTTCTTGCAGAAGGTATTCTTTGATGAGCTGTCTTTTGTGGGTGTCAAAAGACCGAGGATTGCAATAACGTTGCTTACGCTTTGTGGAAGACAAATGTGCTTTAGCTGCATGATAGTCTCCCTTTAGGGGAACTGTTGCGCTTGCATTCTCTGTAAATGGTGGAAACCGACACATCAAGGGCTTCTGCAATGAAACTTTTACTTTTACCCGATTTTAAGTAGGCTTCAATTTGATGTCTTTGATGGTCTTTGAGTTGATAATATGTTTGGCTCATATGGCAAAGTGTTTAGACCTTTAAATATGTGGAAATAGCTCCACATATTTATCCTAATCTTTGCACTTACTAATTGAACTCACATTGATCCATTTGATTCAGGTTCGCTGAGCGGTCGCTTGAAACAGATTTTTACTTGTTAGGTCGGTTTTTAAGGGCTGACTATTTACACAACGACCCCTCGGCTACTTTGTCTTTCAAAATTAGACGATAGATGGATTCGGTGCTAATGCTGATGTTTTCCTCGACTTTTAAACGACCGCTAATTTGTTCAGGACTCCAATACAGCGCAAGCTTTTGTTGAATATGAAGCTTTAACTCGTCATTGAGTTTGATGTGTTTGTGCTTTTGCTTATGCCTCGTTTGGGCAAAGCGGTGGGCTTGTTTGTAGCGATAGCCGTTACCCCCGGTATTGCGTTTAATTTCACGGCTGATGGTTGACCTACTTCTGCCCATGGTTTTAGCGATTCCTGTTAGGGTACAATTTTGCTTATTCATGAGGTAAATGTGGTATCTTTCGTGTTCAGTCAAATGGGTATATCTCGTCATGTTTTACTCCTTTTTTCTGTGCAGTTAAAAGAGTACGAGTGTACCCTTTGGCTGACTTCGGAGTGTTGCACTTATTATGTGAATTCAAGTAGCCCTACTAAGTTACTGTAAATCAATCGTTAATCAAAAAAATGAAACTGTGTTAACACACTAGTCTTTTATTTATTAAATGCCTACTTCAATAAAAATAAACGTTTTGAAACTATGGAAAGTTTAAAAACATGGTTGCATAAAACAGTAAATAAAATGAGCGAAAATACCATCAAATCAATTACTGGAAATAATCAGTGCTTAAATAGTCGTTCCTTAAAAACTCATTTTCAATGGAGATTGTATTCTACTTTGATGGAAAGTGGTTAATTCAACTAGACGCCTCAGGTTTACTACCCATTTTGTATAGAGCCAAAGAGCATTTACTCTTAGTTTTTTCATCAACATCTTGTAGTTAAACCCACAGGCTGCCATGATGAAGTTTATTTTATCTCCTGTTTTCCCTTTTAGGTAATTGATAGCTGCTCGATGATCTTGCTTCAAGTGTCCGATGATTGGCTCTATGGCTGCTCTACGTCTACAGTGCGTTCGTTTTCTCTGTTTTTGATAGGTATTGTCTCTTTTTAATGGTTTGGATGGTCGAATGATGGAGGTGTTTTCAACTGTGTTAGTCCCTTTGTACCCCCTATCTACTGTGGCGGTTTTCGGGTAGTTACCAGTCAGTAGTTGTGTTTGCTTCAATACAGCATCTAGTGTATGTCCATCATAAATATTCTCTTCAAAAGTCATCGCACCTACGATGATACCCGTGTTTTGTGTCAATACTACGGATGCCTTACAGCCCTATTCATATTTCTTATGTGCCTTCCCTTTTGCGATGCAATACACATCAGGTTCATGTAAACTGTAAATTTTATGTTTACTGCACTTCTCTTGTGTAAGTACTCGTTTGAACAATGCTAATGTTACTTCTTTTTGCTGATGTGGTAATTTCCTGTCTAATTCTCTGACTAACCGACCAGCAATGGTTTTGAGTTTTCGCTTCGCTGCATTTGCTTGCTTTCTTCTTTTAGGGTGAGTCCCATTGTAGGTGTCTCTGACAAGGGTTTTGGCTGTCCTAACGTAGCTACGTCGTAGTTTAATCCCTTCTTGGTTGGCTATAGAAATACAGCTGTCAACAATTTTTTTATGAAGTTTTGCATCTGTGGGATAGGTGATGCTCTTTTCCTGGACAGTAGTATCTACACTTACATGCTTGTCCTTAGCATCCTTGCCGTGTAGCTCAATTGAATGTTTCAATAGCTTCTCTACCCCTTCTGCTCCAATCCTCTTCCTGAAATGTACCAAATCTGTTGCCGCACATGGTTGCCCCCATTGCAAAGAATCAAAGCCTCCAACATATTGAAAATATGGATTCATTTCCCACCGTTGCTCCACCAATACCTCATCTGATAAATTGTAAATAGATTTTAATATCAACAAGGAGACCATCAAACGAATAGAATGAGCCGGACGACCTACATTTGAATAAAGCGAACCAAACGCTTCTTCAAAATACGACCATTCTATCTGTTGGCTCAACAAATAAAGTGCTTGCCTGGAATTGAGTTGTTCAGTTAAGGTAGGTGATAAAAAATCAAGTTGATTTCTATGCGACTTTTTTGACTACATTTGACAAGGTTTTGATTCATATTATAACTATTCCTTGTCATTTTATACAGCAATAATCGTGCTAAAACCCTCCCTGAAAGGAGATAAGCATAATTAATGTTGATTCTTTAGGGTTGACTAAATACTTTTAATGACTTGTTTTATAATTAAATTTGTATAATTATTGCTTTTCTGCTTGTATTTCGTTAAGAAATAGCACCGTAGCTATGGCTATGCCTATATCTTTTGGCTAAAAAACAAAGGACAACTCCATTCCCCCTTTTAAGACAAAGTATATCGAAAATACACACCTAAAATTGCTGATCCCCAGCTATAACATCAAGGGTTGGTCTTTCCCACAAGTCTGAAACCCTTCCTTCTTCCACCATGTATGCTTCTTCTATTCCTTCACAATTTTTCTGGTGACGCTACCTTTACCCGTGGTTAGTTGTAACAAATAGATGCCCTGTTTCAGCCATGGAATAGGCACGGAATGATCCGCTGTGCCTGTCTTCAGTTTTCCTCTTTTTAAGACTTTCCCCTCCATACCTGACAAGGTGTAGCGGGCATTTCCTTCCACACCGCTGATGTGCAACACTTCGCCTGCTGGGTTAGGATATACAGCAATCTCTGTTGTAAACGCTTCAAGTCCCAAGGGTTCATTCACATCCGTCACCGTGATGTTAAGGGCTTGCATGGTCATCCGTGCGGGTGTGCTTTCGTCTGTCGCCGTGATCGTTACTTCGTACATATTATCCAATCCCGTATCTGTGGGTCTTTCAAAGTCTGGTGTCTTATCGAACGTCAATACGCCTGCTGGAGTGATGGAAAACAGGCTTGCATCCGCTCCACCCGTCAGCGTGAAACTTACCGTCTGTCCTGGGTCTGCAGCGGTGGCAATGACTGTAGTTACTATCGTAGTGGCGTTTTCTGCATAGGCTACTGTAGTGGTAGTTCCTTCTGCGAAAACAGGGGCATGGGCGTTGGTCTGTGCTCGTCCGCCATCAGTAATAGTCCAGTTATCTCCACCATTTGTTATAGCGTCACCCATATTTGCCCTAGCAACGTGTGCTACATCTGAGCTATATTTAGAATCTCCCCCGTCGAAAGTTACCCCAGGTGTAAGGTTTTTCGCATCCCAGCCTGTCAACAGGGCATCGTAGTTTGTAATTGAAAGTGTAACATTTGAGAACATAGAACTCATATCTGCCACAGCTTCGATATTCCACCCGCCTATGTTCTGGTCAAAGGAAGTGGCACCCTCGAACATATAAAACATATTCGTCACCGCTACGGTATTCCAGCTACCTATGTTCTGGTCAAAGGAAGTGGCACCAGTAAACATAGCGGACATATTCGTCACAGACGTGGTATTCCAGCTACCTATGTTCTGATCAAAGGAAGTGGCACCGGCGAACATCCCAGACATGTTGGTCACCCTTGCTGTATTCCACCTTCCTATATCCTGGTTAAAGGCAGTGGCATTCTGGAACATATAATACATATTTGTCACGGCTACGATATTCCACCCGCCTATGTCCTGATTAAAGGAAGCGGCTTCATCGAACATATACTGCATATTCGTCGTAGCACTCATGTCAGGTGCACCTGCGGTTGAATTCATAGTCAGGTTCCTTGCTCCCTGAAAAGCATTACTCATATCTGGATTCCAAGCGGAGGTACCCCATTGTTCTATGGAGGTATATTTTACTGCATCTGCTTGGCTGTTGATATGTATGTCATTCAGGTTTCTAAATCTGATGGTTTTCACTCCTGCTGAAGTAAAAGTATGGGGCTGGCTTCCAGAAACTCCTGTCGTATCAAAAATTTGGTCATTGTCCCAGTCTATGTCATAATTTGTATCCTCCGTGTAGAACGTAAAGGATTCGTTGGTAGCGGTAGTTGTTATTTTCAGCACAAAGTGGGTTGCTGGGTTGCCAGCTTCATTCGCCACATCCGTCACTGTGATGGTGAGGGCTTGCATAGCCATCTTTTCGGGTGTGCCGTTGTCTGTAGCCGTGATCGTTACTTCATACACGTTATCTGTTCCCGTATCCTTAGGCATTTCAAAATCTGGTGCGGTATTGAACGTCAATTCGCCTACCGTAGTGAGGGTAAACTGACTTGCATCATCTCCCGACAGCACTAAAGTAATCATCTGCTCCGTATCTCCATCGGTGACATCGACGGTAGTAACTACCGTAGTGGCGTTTTCTGCATAAGATATTGTAACGGCAGCTCCGCCCTCGAAAACTGGGGCGTGTTCATTCTCATCCGTCACGGTGATAGTGAGGGTTTGCGTAGCAGTCATTACAGGCGTGCCGTCGTCTGTAGCCGTGACCGTTACTTCGTACATATTATCCGTATCCGTATCTGCTGGGGTTTCAAAGTCTGGTGCGGTATTGAACGTCAATTCGCCTGTGGGAGTGATAGAAAACTGACCCTCGTCATCTCCCGACAGTGTGAAAGTAATAGTCTGTCCTGCATCGGCATCCGTGACAACGACTGTAGTAACTACCGTAGTGGCGTTTTCTGCATAAGATACTGTAGCGGTGGCTCCTCCTGCGAAAACAGGAGTGTGTTCATTCACGTCCGTCACCGTGATGGTGAGGGTTTGCGTAGCCATCTTTTCGGGTGTGCCGTTATCTGTAGCCGTGATCGTTACTTCGTATATATTATCCGATCCCGTATCCGTAGGCACTTCATAGTCTGGTGCCGTGGTGAACGTCAATACGCCTGCCGAGGTGATGGAAAACAGACTCACATCCGCTCCCGACAGCGACAAAGTAATCGTCTGTCCCACATCTGCATCTGTGGCATCGACGGTAGTCACTACCGTAGTGGCGTTTTCGGCATATAATACTGTAGCGACATCTTCTCCTGCGAAAACAGGGGCATGGAGGTTATTGTCATTCTCATCCGTCACCGTGATGGTGAGGGCTTGCGTAGCGGTCATTGCGGGTGTGCCGTCATCTGTAGCCGTGATCGTTACTTCGTACATGTTATTCCCTCCCATATTCATAGGAACTTCAAAGTCTGGTGCGGTATTGAACGTCAATTCGCCTACCGTAGTGAGGGTAAACTGACTTGCATCATCTCCCGACAGCACTAAAGTAATCATCTGCTCCGTATCTCCATCGGTGACATCGACGGTAGTAACTACCGTAGTGGCGTTTTCTGCATAAGATATTGTAACGGCAACTCCGCCCTCGAAAACTGGGGCGTGTTCATTCGCATCCGTCACCGTGATGGTAAGCGTCTGCATAGCAGTCATTGGAGAGGGCTGACCGTCCGAAGCAGTGACGATGACTTCATATATATTGTCCGTTCCTAGATCCATAGGTACTTCATAATCTGGCGCCATGGTGAACGTCAATGCGCCTGCGGGAGTGATGGAAAACAGACCCACATCCGCTCCGCCCGACAGCGTGAAAATTACCGTCTGTCCCGCATCTCCATCCATGGCGGTAACCGTAATTACTGCCGTCGTACCTTCCGCTACAGCCTTCGTCGCGCTACTGGTGAAAACTGGGGCGTTATCATTCACATCCGTCACGGTGATGGTAAGCGTCTGCATGGCAGACCTTGCGGTTGCTCCGTCGTCCGAGGCAGTGACGATGACTTCATATATGTTGTTTCTTCCTATATTTACTGGGTGTTCATAGTCCGGTGGCGTATCGAAGCTCAAGGCACCTGCCGAGGTGATGGAAAACAGACTCACATCCGCTCCCGACAGCGACAAAGTAATCGTCTGTCCCACATCTGCATCCGTGGCATCGACGGTAGTCACTACCGTAGTGGCGTTTTCGGCATACGATACTGTAGCGGTAGCTCCTCCTGCGAAAACAGGGGTATGGACGTTAGTTTCACTCATATCATCCGTCACTGTAATGGTGAGGGCTTGCGTAGCGGTCATTGCGGGCGTGCCGTCATCTGTAGCCGTGATCGTTACTTCGTACATGTTATTCCCTCCCATATCCATAGGAACTTCAAAGTCTGGCGCGGTCTTGAACGTCAATTCGCCTGCGGGAGTGATGGAAAACAGACT
Source organism: Ekhidna sp. (assembly GCA_965261215.1). Lineage (GTDB taxonomy): Bacteria > Bacteroidota > Bacteroidia > Cytophagales > Cyclobacteriaceae > Ekhidna. The sequence goes on along the minus strand of CBDHDT010000193.1, from coordinate 1,964,833 downwards.
CACATCCGCTCCCGACAGCGACAAAGTAATCGTCTGTCCCACATCTGCATCCGTGGCATCGACGGTAGTCACTACCGTAGTGTCGTTTTCTGCATAAGATACTGTAACGACAACTCCGCCTGTGAAAACAGGAGTGTTATTTTCACTCATATCATCCGTCACTGTGATGGTGAGGGCTTGCATAGCCATCTTTTCGGGTGTGCCGTTATCTGTAGCCGTGATCGTTACTTCGTATATATTATCCGATCCCGTATCCGTAGGCACTTCAAAGTCTGGCGCGGTCTTGAACGTCAATTCGCCTGCGGGAGTGATGGAAAACAGACTCACATCCGCTCCCGACAGCGACAAAGTAATCGTCTGTCCCACATCTGCATCCGTGGCATCGACGGTAGTCACTACCGTAGTGTCGTTTTCTGCATAAGATACTGTAACGACAACTCCGCCTGTGAAAACAGGAGTGTTATTTTCACTCATATCATCCGTCACTGTGATGGTGAGGGCTTGCATAGCCATCTTTTCGGGTGTGCCGTTATCTGTAGCCGTGATCGTTACTTCGTACACATTATCCGTTCCCATATCCGTAGGCATTTCAAAGTCTGGTGCGGTCTTGAACCTCAATTCGTCTGTTGGAGTGATGGAAAATAGACCCGCATCCGCTCCCGACAGGGCGGTGAGGAAAGTAACTGTTTGTCCCGCATCTGCATCGGTGGCGGTAACGGTAGTTACTGCCGTCGCACCTTCCGCTACCTCTACAGTCGCGAAACTGGTGAAAACAGGGGCATGGGCGTTAACTCGTCCGCCATCAGTAATTCTCCAATTATCTGAATTCTTCATGTTTTCCCTAGCGGTGTGTGCTACCTCTGAGCTATATTGAGAACCTCCCCCGTCGAAACGACGCCAAGGTCTAAGGTTTTGTCTGTTCCACCCCACCAAAAGCGAATCGTAGTTTGCAATTGAAAGAGTAACACCAGAGAACATAGAGCGCATACCAAACGCATCCGTCATCTGTTCTATATTCCAGTTGCCAATGTTCTGGTCAAAAGAAATGGCTCCAGCGAACATACGTTCCATATACATCACCTGTGCAGTATTCCACCTGCCAATGTTCTGGTCAAAAGAAGTGGCTCCATTGAACATATCGCTCATATTCGTCACCGCTTCTACATTCCACCCGCCTATGTCGCCGTTAAAGGAAGTGGCTCCATTGAACATATAAGACATATTCGTCACCGCTTCTACATTCCACCTGCCTATGTCGCCGTTAAAGGAAGTGGCTCCATTGAACATATAAGACATATTCGTCACCGCTACTGTATTCCACCCGCTTATGTCGACGTTAAAGGAAGTGGCTCCCCTGAACATATTGCTCATATCCGTCACTCCTGATAAATCGGGTACATCGGTAGCAGTCACCGTGAGGTTATTCGCCCCGTAAAACGCTTTCTCCATGGAAGTCCATGCTATGTTTCCCCACTGCGTAACCTCCCGGATTTTTGTTTTGTCGCCTTCGTTATTGAAGTAAATCCTCGGGAAGACACCAACGATGCTGACGGTATAATCACCTGCACTGGTATACGTATGGGTAGCATCGCCTGTCTGTCCGCTCTCGCTACTGCCATCGCCCCAGTGAACCGTGTAATTGTAGCCACCACCTCTTGTTGGAATGGTGATGGATTCGTTTGCTGTGGTCGTGCGCCAGGTGGTGATAAAGTTAGTTGCTACCTCATTGACGGAGATGGTCACCGCTCGCTGGTTATTTGTTCCAAACGCACCTGTGGATGCTATGGTGATGGTATAGGATGATTTTCCGGTAGTAGGTGGTGCATTTATGGTCAGTACCTTTCCTGTCAGTGTAAAGAAATGAGCATCAGTTCCTGAAAGCGTATACGTGGGGTTGTGAGCGTCGAGGACAGCATTCTGAGCGGTGATGGTTGCCACTACATCATCTGCCATAAGCGTACTGTTCATCGTCAATTCCCCGTCTCGGATATACCAAGGTCCGAGGTTTTGGATAAAGGAAGTGGCACCATTGAACATATCGTCCATATTCCCCACCTTTCTTACATCCCAACCACTGATGTTCTGGTTAAAAGCCATGGCACCATTGAACATACCACCGATATTCGTCACCTGTGCTGTATTCCACTTGCCTATGTCCTGGTTGAAGGAAGTGGCACTTTGGAACATATTGTGCATATCATCCACCTGTGCTGTATTCCACCCGCCTATGTCTTGGCTAAAGGCAGGGGCACTTTGGAACATATTGTGCATATCCGTCACCGCTTCTACATTCCAGTTTCCTATGTTCTGGTTGAAGGAAGTGGCACTTTGGAACATATTGTGCATATCCGTCACCGCTGTGGTATTCCACCCGCTGATGTCACCGTTGAAGGAAGTGGCACCAGAGAACATCCACTTCATATTCGTCACCGCACTCATGTTAGGAGTACCTGCGCTTGAGTTCAAGGTCAGGTTAATTGCTCCCCGAAAAGCACTATCCATAGCTACATTCCAGACAGAGGTACCCCACTGCTCTATGGAGGTATATTTTTCCTTGTCTGCCTGATCATTGATATAGATATCATTCAGATTTCTAAATCTGATGGTGTGTGGTCCTGCTGTGGCGAAGGTGTGGGACTGGTCTCCAGAAACTGCTAGCGTATCAAAATTTTGGTCATTGTCCCAGTCAATGTCATAATTTGTATCCTGCGTGTAGAACGTAAAGGACTTGTCGCTAGTGTTAGTACCAGCGGCGGTTGTTATTTTCAGCACAAAGTCGTCTGCTGGGGTGTGTTCGTTCACATCCGCTACTGTAATGGTGAGGTCTTGCATAGCCATCTTTTCGGGCATGCCGTTGTCTCTAGCCGTGATCGTTACTTCGTACACATTATTCCCTCCCATATCTGCCGGGTTCTCATAGTCTGGTGTGGCATTGAACATCAATACGCCTGCGGGAGTGATGGAAAACTGACCCGCATCCGCTCCCGACAGCGTAAATCTGACCGTCTGTCCCGCATCTGTATCGGTGGCAACGACTCTGGTTACTGCCGTAGTGATGTTTTCTGCATAAGCTACTGTAGCGACAGCTCCTCCTGTGAAAACAGGGGCATGGAGGTTAACTCGTCCGCCATCAATAATGGTCCAGTTATCTGAACTGATCATATTTTCCCTGGCGACGTGTGCTGCATCTGAGCTATATTGAGAACCTCCCCCGTCGAAATAACGCGAAGGTCTAAGGTTTTGTCTGTTCCAACCCACCAAAAGCGAATCATAGTTTGCAATTGAAAGAGTAACACCAGAGAACATAGAGAGCATACCAAGCGCATCCGTCATCTGTTCTATATTCCAGTTGCCAATGTTCTGGTCGAAAGAAATGGCTCCAGCGAACATATGTCTCATAGTCGTCACCTTTTCTGTATTCCAGTTTCCTATGTCCTGATTGAAGGAAGTGGCATTCTGGAACATATAGCTCATATAGCTCACCTTTGCTGTATTCCACCCGCTTATGTCGTCGTTAAAGGAAGTGGCTCCTTTGAACATACTTTGCATACTCGTCACTCTCGATAAATCGGGTGCATCGGTAGCAGTACCCGTGAGGTTATTCGCCCCAGAAAACGCATTTTCCATGGAAGTCCATGCTATGTTCCCCCACTGCGTAACCTCCCGGACTTTGGCTGTGTCGCCTCCGTTGTCGAAGTAAATCCTCGGGAAGTCACCACCGATGCTAACTGTATGGTCACCTACGCGGGCATACGTATGGGTAGCATCGCCTGTCTTTCCGCTCTCGCTAGTGCCATCGCCCCAGTGAACCGTGTAATTATAGCCAGTACCTGTTGTTGGAATGGTGATGGATTCGTTTGCTGTGGTCGTGCGCCAAGTGGTGATAAAGTTAGCTACTGATCCTTCCTCATTGAGGGTGATGGTCACCTCTCGCTGGTTATTTGTTCCAAACGCACCTGTGGATGCTATGGTGATGGTATAGGATGGTTTTCCAGTAGCAGGTGTTGCATTTATGGTAAGTACCTTTCCTGTCAGTGTAAAGAAATTAGCATCAGTGCCTGAAAGCGTATGCGTGGGGGTGTGAGCGTCGAGGACAGCATTCTGAGCGGTGATGGTTGCCACTGTATCACCTGCCATAATGGTACTGCTCATCGTCAATTCCCCGTCTCGGATATACCAAGGTCCGAGATTTTGGATAAAGGCAGTGGCACCAGCGAACATATCGTCCATATTCCTCACCTTTCTTACATCCCAACCACTGATGTCTTGGTTAAAAGCAATGGCACCAGCGAACATACGTTTCATATAACTCACCTCTGCGGTATTCCACCCGCCTATGTCCTGATTGAAGGAAGTGGCACCAGCGAACATACGTTTCATATAACTCACCTCTGCGGTATTCCACCCGCCTATGTCTTGCTTGAAGGAAGTGGCACCAGCGAACATAAAATCCATATCATCCACCTTTGCTGTATTCCACCTGCTTATGTCGCTATTGAAGGAAGTGGCACCATTGAACATATCCCACATAACTGTCACCTGTGCTGTATTCCACCCGCCTATGTCGCCGTTAAAGGAAGTAGCACCACTGAACATACCTCGCATATTCGTCACAGCACTCATGTCGGGAGTACCTGCGTTTGAATTCATGGTCAAGTTAATTGCTCCCCGAAAAGCACTTCTCATATTTGCATTCCAAGCAGAGGTACCCCACTGTTCTATGGAGGTATATTTTGCCTTGTCTGCTCGGTCATTGATATAGACATCATTCAGATTTCTAAATCTGATGATGTGTTCTCCTGCTGTGGGAAAGGTATGGGATTGGTCTCCAGAAACTGCTAGCGCATCAAAATTTTGGTCATTGTCCCAGTCAATGTCATAATTTGTATCCTGAGTGTAGAAGGTAAAGGACTTGTCACTAGCGTTAGTACCAGCGGTGGTTGTTATTTTCAGCACAAAGTGGTGGTCTGTTGCAGAAGTTTGCACCTGTGCAGTGGCAGGCATAACCGCAAGGAAGGCGACAGAGGCAAGGGCCACGAGGGACCTAACGTTTCCAAAATGGCATAGGAGGGGAGAGAGGTAGCTTTTAGTCGCATCCAAATCCGCCAATTGAGCAGAAGAAAGTACAATTTTCATAGAGGTTGATTTTTGATCAAATTGTTAGTGAGCGAATCTAAGTATCTAACGGGATTTCTGAACGTTTAGTTTTCTGTTTTTTTTAAGCCTTTTTCTTTCTTTTTTTTGCGGTTCATCTACTTTCACTGCTGTTTTCGTATACAAAAAATTGCACGTATCGATAAATTTAACACGATGTAGATGGTCAGCTTTTGTCTACTGTAAAGATAAGGGAGAACGGGAGAGGGAGAGAGGTGAAGTACTGAAACGAATGATGCGGGAGCAAGCAAACAATTATGAGAAATGACACCCCCGTTGGGAAGAATCATTTGCCAATCCTCACACCTTACCAGATATATCTTTGAAAGATTCTTAACTTGGAGTGAACATCAAATGAAATCAGACGAAATTTAAAACTTACTGCACTGTTTGAAACTTTTATTTTTGCCAGTACTTGTGCCGGCACTCATGATCGGTTGCACCTCTCCAAGAGAGGAGTTCCAAGAGCTGGGTTCTTTTCAGGTTCCTGTCGAATATTATAAACTGGACAACGGTCTGAAGGTGATCCTATCTCAGGATAAAACGTCTCCAACTGTTGTGGTAGCCGTATACTATGATATCGGATTTAGAATTGAACCAAGAGATAGAACAGGGGTTGCTCATTTATTTGAACATATGATGTTCGAAGGCTCAAACAACCTTGGAAAGCTGGAATTCATTCAGTTGGTTCAACAAAGTGGCGGTGTACTAAATGGTTCTACTCGGTTCGATTTCACGAACTATTTTGAAGTTGTTCCTTCGCATAAACTTGAAACCATGCTTTGGGCTGAAGCAGATCGGATGCGAGGATTGACTATTACTCAAGACAATCTGACCAACCAGCAGGACGTTGTAAAAAATGAAGTAAAAGTTACTGTTTTGAATCAACCATATGGAGGGTTTCCATGGTTGGATATGCCTCAATATGCAAACGAAAACTGGTACAATGCTCACAATTTTTATGGTGACTGGGAAGATTTGGATGCGGCAACTTTAGAAGACGTACAAGGCTTCTTTGATACCTATTATTCTCCAAATAATGTTGCAATTTCTGTTGTAGGTGATTTCGAGATCGCAGATGCTAAACAATGGATAGAACAATATTTCACAGAGATTCCTACTGCACCAGATATTTCTGAGTCTGTTCAGACGGAAGAAAAAAGGTTTGAAAAAGAAGATAAACTAGCCAATAAGCCTGCGATTGCAGTAGCATATAAAATGCCAGAGAGAAATTCGACTGATTACTATGCCATGGGCTTACTTGACCAAATTTTGGTTCAGGGGGATAATAGTCTTTTATACAAAAAAAACTTGTGAAAGATAGAGGATATACCGCTGATGTCGATGGGGGTATTAATTACCTTGGAAAGGTGTTTAATTATAAGGGAGCCATGCTTTGGATGTTTAATTTTATTGAAGTAGGCATTTAATAAATACGAATGCACTTGTACGGGCATGGTTGATGGACCACCATTTTAGTTAGCAGGTTATCGAATATTTCCCCTTTCATCTGGCTTCGGTTGAACCGATAGCAATATTGGTCGATATATGCTTGAAGGTTATCGACTGAATGGTGGATACCTCTAAGCCATGCCTTGAACATCATAATTGTTCTGTGCAATTCCGGGAAATTCTTACCCTTCTTCCCACTCTCGATTTGAATTAAGTAAGGATATTTTTCTTTCAAGGGGATGTAGCCCCTCCAGTTATCGGTTGTGATGGTAGCCTCAGGTGATATATGATCTTGGAAGAAGGGCTTCAATTGCTTGGATCCAGCATTGTCAATCACTCTGGCATACATCCTGCTCACTCCTTTCCCTTTCTTCTCAATAGCCAGTACAACCTGCTTTTTTCGGTTATTTTGTCGTCCTACAACGCCTTCTTCCTGTTGCCCTACAACGGTCTCATCGACTTCTACTTTACCCAGTAGCGGGTATTTCCCACTGCTAACCATGGCCTTCATTACCTTTTGTTGAAACAGCCAACAGGTTTTTTGCCGTAGCCCCAGTTTTCTGCTTAGCTCTGTTGATGCAATCCCTTGTTTATTTGTACTCATGTAGTATAGGATATAAAAAGCTTTTAACATTGGGAATTTTACTTTGTGGAAAAGTGTGCCACTTGTGGGGGTAGCTTGGTATCTACATTTTGTGCATTGACGGGTATGGAATAATTTCCCTCCGCAATACTTGCTGTTTTGGCACCTTTCACATTTAAATCCATTGGGCCATTTCATTTCGGCTAGGAAGTTTTGACAACTGTCGTTATCAGGAAATTTCTTCTGAAACTCAAAAAGAGTTAGGCTTTCATACTTTTTCTCCATAATCTGATTTTTATTCTAACTTTAATAATCCTACTAAGTTACTGTAAATCAATCGTTTAATCAAGAAAATGAAACTGTTTTAATAGACTAATCTTTTATGTATTAAATGCCTACTTCAATAATTTTATTTAAGGTGATGATGTAAAAGCAGATACGATCATCCAATCCATTGACGAGGTGATGTTGGATTTACAATCATCTGGAGTAACACAAGAAATGCTGGACAACGCAGTTGTAAAGATTCGATCGGATTTATATGATGATCTGGGCGGATTTTTTGGCTTTGGGAGAGCGGATTTACTATGCAGTTTTACTTTGTTTGACGATGATCCGAGTCGGATTAATCAAATAGAAGATGAATTCAAACAAGTGACGATTGAAGCTGTCAATAATACGATTAACAATTATTTAAGGTCTACGAATAGAACGATCTTAACACTAAAGCCTTTGGCTGTTGAGGACCAACAAATTGAGAATGCTACACTATGAAAAAAATACTTACATACATATTTGTACTGATGATTCAGGTTGTTGGGATTTCGCAGGAAAAAGAATAGCCACCTGAAGGCGGTGAGCCAAAAGGATTTTTACTTCCTGAAAAGGAGACGTTTTCATTGGAAAATGGACTTTCAGGGATGCTGATACCGTGGGGTTCTATTCCTAAGGCTACCATTCAGGTGGTTGTAAAAACAGGAAACATAAATGAAGGAGCAAATAAGGTTTGGTTGAGTAACCTGACTGGTGATTTGATGCAGGAGGGTAGTATCTCGAAAGATGGAAATGAGATCGAAGATGCCATGGCCAGTATGGGGGGAGATTTATACGATCGGTGTAGGTCAGCATACTGCGGTGCTTTCAGCTACAGTTTTGTATGAATATGTACCCAATGCAATTAAGCTGATAGGCGAGGTACTAACCAATCCTTCCTTTCCCGCAGAGGAACTAGGCAGGTTAATAAACGATAGAAAAAGGCAACTAAGTCTTAGTAAGACGCAACCCCGTCTTCAGGCATATGAGAAATTTTGTACTACAATCTATCCAGAGCATTCCTACGGTAGGATATATCCTACCGTAGGAATGCTCAACACTTATACCTTGGAACATGTGAAAGACTTCTATGCTGGAAATTTTGGAGCCAAAAGAACTACCGTATACGTAGCGGGGAAATTTGACGCTAAGCAAACCAGAGAAGCTATAGAAAGTGTGTTTAAGGAATGGGAAGAAGGAGAAGATGCTGACTATCCGATTGCTGAGCCTACAACTGTTACAGCCATTGACGTGATGGATCGTCCAGATGCTTTGCAATCAATGTTAATCGTTGGATTGCCAGTGCCAGATCCTTCGCATCCTGATTACGTTGCATTGGATATTACCAATTCTTTGCTGGGAGGATCATTTGGCTCACGCATTACAAGCAGATAAAGGGTATACCTATTCACCGTTTAGTACCATAACGGATCGGTTTAAATCAGCTATCTGGTATGAGCAAGCAGATGTTACAACTGATGTAACTGGACCATCTCTCCGAGAGATAACCAAGGAAATTTATCGACTGCAAGATGAGGTGCCATCAAAAGAAGAGTTGGATGGGATCAAAAATTATGCGGCTGGCATTTATGTGTTGCAAAACACAACTCCAGAAGGAATCATAACTCAACTTTCATATCTAAATACCTATGATTTGCAGGAATCGTTCTTAACGGATAAAGTGAAGAATATCTATGCTGTAACTCCTGAACAAGTAAGTGAAGTAGCGAAAAAATATATTCGACCAGAAGATATGACATTGGTGATTGTTGGAGCTAAAGAGAAGATTGCACAACAAGTCAAGGAGTACGAACAGGAATTGACCGAAAGGAATCAATAAAGGGTACCTCTATTGACCTGCCTTGCTTATATTTTTTAACGACATATAAGCAGAAAAGAAACGATTTATATGTGATATTTCGTGATCCATTTGGTATTAATTGGAAATAATCTCATACCCTTGCACCATTATTTAGCCTTAAAAGACCAATGAACCCCACTATCCAACCACCCAAAGCAACACTTATAACTGACAAAAAGTCATATAATAATCCTACCCCCCCCCCCCCCCCCCCCCCCCCCCCGACATTATGGCAGGGATTAGCCAATCTCTATAATTATAAAAACACCCTATTTCTCCTTATTTTAAGTCTGGCTTTTTCTCTGCCAGTAAATGCTCAAGTTGCTACCCCAACAGACCTTTGTTCACGCACCGCAGTAGTTAAGAATGTAATCGTCGACAAGGTGAGTGGCAAAACCAATTGTGCAGACATTACTACAGCAGAGTTGACAGGAATTAACACATTATTTTTTGATGGGTCTAGCGTAGGTTCAACCATCAAGTGCAAAAACTAAGCGGTATTTAGCTAAAAGATTTCTTTAGGAGTTTTAAAGTTAAGTTTTTCTCTTGGTCGTCGGTTAATTTTGTGTTGAATTTGTGTAATCTGTTCGTCAGTTAGTGTATCAAAAGCTGTTTTTTTGGGTATATACTGTCTTATGAGTTTGTTAGTGTATTCATTGAGTCCTCTTTGCCAAGAGCAATACGGATGGGCAAAGTAGCATTGAGTAGCTAGGTTTTTAGCTATGTTTTGATGGTCGGCGAATTCTGTTCCATTATCAGAAGTGATCGAAAGAATATGTTTTTTATAGGGCATCAGCCTATTGATAAGTTCCTTACTTAGTCCCTTGGCTTGCTTTCCCTTAGGTAGCTTTTTGATCATGAGCATTCCTGTGGTTCTTTCCTCGATGGTCAGAATGGCTCCCTTTTGCTGTCTGCCTATAATGGTATCCACTTCCCAGTCCCCAAAGCGTTCTTTATTGTTGATGCATTCAGGTCTTTGATCGATTGATACCCTGTTTTTAATAGTTACAGTCTTACCTACAGACCTTTTCCTATGTTTGAGTTGATGGCGTAAATGTTTGTAATAATGACCTCCAGTAGCTTTATCGTCCCTGATATATTGATAGCTACGTTCATGTGAAACCATGGGAATCTGCTTGATCTTACAATACCCTACAAGCTGCTTAGGTGACCACCGTTCTTGCAGAAGGTACGCTTTGATGAGCTTTCTTTTGTGGGTGTCAAAAGAGCGAGGCTTGCAATAACGTTGCTTACGCTTTGTGGAAGACAAATGTGCTTTAGATCCATGATAGATCCCTGTAGGGGAACTGTTGCGCTTGCATTCTCTGTAAATGGTGGAACCCGACACATCAAGGGCTTCTGCAATGAAACTTTTACATTTACCCGATTTTAAGTAGGCTTCAATTTGATGTCTTTGATGGTCTTTGAGTTGATAATATGTTTGGCTCATATGGCAACGTTTTTAGACCTTTAAATATGGGGAAATAGCTCCACATATTTATCCTAAATCTTTGCACTTACTAATTGAACTTACATAGTCCCTTTAGTTCTCTCAGAGGTAGTAGCCTAAAGAATGGCGATTTTGCTGGCTTAACAGGACTAACAGATCTCCATTTATACTTCAACGAGATTACCACCCTACCCGCTGATATATTCTCTGGGCTATCCGCCTTAACGATACTGGAATTAAATAACAACCAATTATCCACCTTGCCAACTGGGATTTTCTCGGGCTTAACTGCCTTGACAAACCTTAATTTATCAAACAACCCATTACCTGCTTCGCTCCCTGCAAGCCTGTTTGCCGATGTACCACGAAATGCAATAACCCTTCCAACAGGAACCACGATTAACGTCGCCGTCCCAACAACCGTAGGTATGATTGCCAACATTACTGACCTTGTAGAAAATGGTAGTCCTCAAACTGTAGATGTGGCAGATAAATTTAGCGACACAGACGCTTTAACCTTTTCCGTAGCGTCTAGTAATCCTAACATCGCAAACGTTGGGGTTACTAATGATAGTGAAATTACGGTTACGCCATTAGTCACTGGCACAACAACAATCACTGTAATTGCCACCGACATAGCGGGTCAAACTGCTGAACAGACGTTTATGGTCAGCGTTATCCCAGCCGAAACAGACCTCTGTTCACGCACCGAAATAGTTAAGAATGTGATCATCTCCAAAGTGAGTGGCAAAACCAATTGTGCAGACATTACCACAGCAGAATTGGCGGGAGTTACCCAATTATCTTTTGTTGGGGGTAGCTCTCTAATAGGTAGCAACCTAAAGAGTGGTGATTTTGCTGGCTTAACAGGACTAACGTCTCTCAATTTATCCAACAACGAGCTTACCACCCTACCCGTTGATATTTTCTCTGGGCTATCCGACTTAACGACACTCAGGTTAGATAACAACCAACTATCCACCTTGCCTACTGGGGTTTTCGCGGGCTTAACTAGTTTAACAACCCTTGATTTATCGAACAACCCACTGCCCGCTTCGCTCCCTGCAAGCCTGTTTGTCGATGTGCCAGCAACAGCAACTATAACCCTTCCCGATGGAGGCACGCTGAATGCAATTCCAACAGCCGTAGGTACGATTTCTAATATTACTAACCTTGTGGCAAATGGTAACACGCAAACTGTAGATGTGGCGGATAAATTTAGCGACACAGACGATTTGACCTTTTCCGCAATGTCTAATGATATTAGCATCGCAACCGTTGGGGTTGCTAACGATAGTGAAGTTACGATTACGCCATTAGCTACTGGCACTACAACCATCACCGTCACTGCCACCGATACAGCGGGTCAAACCGTTGAACAAACTTTCTCAGTCTCCGTTACCAACCCTGCCCCAACAGCCACAGGCACGATTGACAACATTACTGACCTCATGGAAAATGGTACTCCTCAAACTGTAGAGGTGGCTACTCACTTTAGCGACACAGATGCGTTGACCTTTACAGTAGCGTCCGATAATACCGCCATCGCAACCGTTACCGTGATGGGTAGTGTAGTGACCATTACGCCAAAAGCCAGAGGAACAGCAACCATCACCGTCATTGCCACCGACATAGCGGGTCAAACTGTTGAACAGACGTTCTCAGTCTCCGTTACCAATCCTGCCCCAACAGCCACAGGCACAATGGACGATATTACTGACCTCATGGAAAATGGTAGTCCTCGCGATGTGAATGTGGCTAGTAACTTTAGCGACTTAGACACGTTGACGTTTACTGCAACGTCCGATGATACCGCCATCGCAACGGTTACAGTGATGGATAGCATAGTTACCGTAACTCCAGTAGCCGTAGGCACAGCAACCATCACCGTCACTGCCACCGACATAGCGGGTCAAACTGCTGAACAAACGTTCTCAGTCTCCGTGCAGGCTGAGGAGGTTACCACAGGAACTGCTGGCGTGGAGGAAATAGACGTTTCCGTCTCCCCTAATCCAATAAAAGATGGAGATCGAGTAACAATTACCGTTGCCAGCGAGGGCGTGTACCGCTTGTTCGGAATTTCAGGTAACGTGCTTACTAAAGGGACGTTAACAAAAGGGGATAACACTGTGGCACTTCCGTCTTTAGCTAAAGGGATGTACCTGCTAAAGATACAAACAAAACACGGTCGTATGACAAGGAAAGTGGTTAAAAACTAGCACCGTACTCAAATCCTCGTGTATGCTATATACACTGCGGTTTTCCGTGCGAGACTCCCTTGCACTCACGAAAAAATTCTAGTTACTAGTGGTGTCCTTTATTTTTTGCCTAATTCAAACAAAAAATAATTCAATTTATTTATGTAATATTTTATAATCAAATTGGTACGGGGCATGGGGGCATGGGACCTTGTGTTCTATTTTAATCCTTAACGAAAGATTTGAATATCCTAAAGCGCATCATACCTCAAATCTGGGCTATGTTTTTGGCACGATTTCTCCGAGCTTATAGGTTATCTCTTCCGTAAGATTCCCCTTTTTATCAAAGTATTTCCAGGTACTGTTTCGTTTGTTACGTACATACATCCCTTGGTATTCTACCTGACCGTTTTTACGATATTTGGTATAAGGACCATGGAGTCTATTTAATTCATAGTTGGCAATGACCATCGGTCCTCCATTGGAGTAGTATTCTTTGTAAGGTCCATTTTTTTTCCCAAACCTAAACGCTGTCTCGGAAATCTTCTCCCCATTTTCAAACTGTGTTGTTATTCCATGGAGTTTCCCTTTTTCATAGTTTTCGACCATCGAGGGTCTGCTCTTGGAGTCATAGATTGTCCACGTTCCGTGTGGTAATTTGTTCTGTAGCTTTTTTTCTGCTATTAAAGAACCTTGTTCACTGAATTCTTTTATTGAAGTAGGCATTTAATAAATAAAAGATTAGTCTATTAAAACAGTTTCATTTTCTTGATTAAACGATTGATTTACAGTAACTTAGTAGGATTATTAAAGTTAGAATAAAAATCAGATTATGGAGAAAAAGTATGAAAGCCTAACTCTTTTTGAGTTTCAGAAGAAATTTCCTGATAACGACAGTTGTCAAAACTTCCTAGCCGAAATGAAATGGCCAGATGGATTTAAATGTGAAAAGTGTCAAAACAACACGTATTGCAGAGGGAAATTATTCCATACCAAGCAATGCACAAAATGTAGGTACCAAGCTACCCCCACAAGTGGCACTCTTTTCCACAAAGTAAAATTCCCAATGTTAAAAGCTTTTTATATCGTATACTATATGAGTACAAATAAACAAGGGATTGCATCAACAGAGCTAAGCAGAAAACTGGGGCTACGGCAAAAAACCTGTTGGCTGTTTCAACAAAAGGTAATGAAGGCAATGGTTAGCAGTGGGAAATACCCGCTAGTGGGTAAAGTAGAAGTCGATGAGACCGTTGTAGGGCAACAGGAAGAAGGCGTTGTAGGACGACAAAATAACCGAAAAAAGCAGGTTGTACTGGCTATTGAGAAGAAAGGGAAAGGAGTGAGCAGGATGTATGCCAGAGAGATTGACAATGCTGGATCCAAGCAATTGAAGCCCTTCTTCCAAGATCATATATCACCTGAGGCTACCATCAAAACCGATAACTGGAGGGGCTACATCCCCTTGAAAGAAAAATATCCTTACTTAATTCAAATCGAGAGTGGGAAGAAAGGTAAGAATTTCCCAGAATTGCACAGAACAATTATGATGTTCAAGGCATGGCTTAGAGGTATCCACCATTCAGTCGATAACCTTCAAGCATATATCGACCAATATTGCTATCGGTTCAACCGAAGCCAGATGAAAGGGGAAATATTCGATAACCTGCTAACTAAAATGGTGGTCCATCAACCATGCCCGTACAAGTGCATTCGTATTTATTAAATGCCTACTTCAATAAAGCGAACCAAATTCTTCTTCAAAATATGACCATGCTATCTGTTGGCTCAACAAATAAAGCTCTTGCCTGGAATTGAGTTGTTCAGTTAAGGTAGGTGATAAAAAATTAAGTTGATTGCTATTCGACTTTTTTGACTGCATTTGACAAGGGGTTGATTCAAATTATAACTATTCCTTGTCATTCTATACAGCAAAAATCATGCTAAAAACCTCCCTGAAAGAAGATAATCATAATTAATTTTGATTCTTTAGGGGTGACTATTTATTAAATGCCTACTTCAATTCTTTTATTTGCGCATTTAATCCCTTGTTTGAGGAATTTGATTCCAATCGAATTTTCCCACTTAGATTTTTGGGTAGTGGATTAAATACAAATACAGTGATTGCTCACTTAATCACGACAATGTGATTGGAATGTATATCGAAAAGCATTATTATAAATCAGGTACTCTTTGGGTTTTCCTGAGTTTCCTATGGGTAAAAGCCAAACGATGCCCAAGAATGTGGTACAAGAGTACTTTTTTATGGAGATATTCAAATGAAAGATACCGGTTCTTTTGATTCTTGAATGGGTGATGCGTTAAAATACGGGTTCAATTTTATCATTCAAAGGGATCAAAAATGCAAGACTTATTTACTCAAGCACTCGGCATCTATTCCCCATGGTTTGTCAAGAATGTTGAATTTAACGACAAACAACTCAACAGCTATATTGACTTCAAACGTGGCACGCGCTTTGTTGATGGTAGCGATGACACAAAGGTCTATAGTGCCTATGACACCAAGATGAAAAAATCTCGTCATATGAATTTCTTTGAGCATGAATGCCATCTGCATGTTCGGGTTCCTCGCATTAAGCGAGACGATGGCAAAGTACGGCTGATTCTGTCGCCGTGGGCAGGTCAGTTAAATGGTTTTAGCACCTTGTTTGAGGCTTTTGTTATCAAGTTTTGTAAGCACATGCCGGTACACAATGTTTGCCAGCTGATGAACGTATCAGACTATAAGGTTTGGAAGTTGTTGGATAGCTATGTTGACAAAGCTAGGCTCAGTGAGGATTTAAGTGGTATAGATGCCTTTGGCATGGATGAAACTGCCACGGCCAAGGAACATGATTATATTACGCTATTTGTTGATTTATACAAAAAAGCAGTGGCGCATATCAGTGATGGCAAAAGCAATCAAACGGTTGTTGACTTTGTCGCGGTTTTAGAACAACAAAAGGGCAACAAAGAACAAGTTAAATCTGTGAGTTGCGATATGTCGCCGGCGTTTATTAAAGGGATTAAAGCAAACCTGCCGAATGCCCAAATTACGTTTGACAAGTTCCACATCATAAAAATTATCAATGAAGGGGTTGATAAGGTGAGAAGAGCGGAGGTGTAAAGAAAATCCAATTCTGAAAGGTACGCGGTATTTATTCCTCAAAAACGAACAAAACCTCAGCCAGAAACAACAACAGAAACAAGCAAAATTAGAGCTGACAGATCTTAGCCTTAAATCCTTTGAGGCAATGAGAATGCGCGAAACTTTCCAACAAATCTATCAAGCCAAAACCGTGATAGATTTTGAACAACTATTAAGCAAATGGGACAACTGGGTCAGTCAATGCAATTTACCCGCCATGGTTGAAACAAGCAAAACCATTAAAAACCATTGGCAAGGCGTTCTGCAATGGAAATTAAGCAGCATCAATAACGGTATTTTAGAAGGCTTAAATTCGATCATTCAAGCCACAAAAAGAAAAGCCAGAGGTTATGGCAAAAAACATTTTAAGACCATGGCTTATTTGTTGACTGGCAAGTTAGATTTGCATAAAATTAATGTGGAATCTACTCACTTGCTTTTAACAAGAGTCCTTTCTTCTTTATTTCTGAAATCGGAAAATAATCCGCAATACCTAATAGCTCTCTTAAGAAATCCGCAAAATCTGTCATAATAAATAGGGTAAGTCTCAGAAGTGTCACTAAAATTTTAGTATAGCCGTTGTCGCTTAAACCGTTCCAAACGGAAGATAAACATCTTTAATAATCTGATTGAAAGGATGGCGAATTCAACCCATAAGTGCAGCACTCGGGTTTATATTAGGATCTATTGAAATAGGCATTTAATAAATAAAAGATTAGTCTATTAAAACAGTTTAATTTTCTTAATTAAATGATTGATTTACAGTAACTTAGTAAAATTATTAAAATTAGAGTAAAAATCAGATTATGGAGAAAAAGTATGAAAGCCTAACCCTTTTTGAGTTTCAGAAGAAATTTCCTGATAACGACAGTTGTCAAAACTTCCTAGCCGAAATGAAATGGCCAGATGGATTTAAGTGTGAAAGGTGCCAAAACAACCAGTATTGCAGAGGGAACTTATTCCATACCCGTCAATGCACAAAATGGCAGTCGATGAGACCGTTGTAGGGCAACAGGAAGAAGGCGTTGTAGGACATCAAAATAATCAAAAAAAGCAGGTTGTACTGGCTATTGAGAAGAAAGGGAAAGGAGTGAGCAGGATGTATGCCAAAGTGATTGACAATGCTGGCTCCAAGCAATTGAAGCCCTTCTTCCAAGATCATATATCAACTCAGGCTACCATCAAAGCCGATAAGTGGAGGGGCTACATCCCTTTGAAAGGAAAATACCCTTAGTTAATCCAAATCGAGAATGGGAAGAAAGGTAAGAATTGCACAGAATAATTATGATGTTCAAGGCATGGCTTAGAGGTATCCACCATTCAGTCGATAACCTTCAGGCATATATCGACCAATATTGCTATCGGTTCAACCGAAGCCAGATGAAAGGGGAAATATTCGATAACCTGCTAACTAAAATGGTGGACCATGAACCATGCCCTTACAATTTTATTCGTATTTATTAAATGCCTATTTCAAAAAAATGAAGCTAACAGAACCGAGAAACAACAAATAGCGTTTAAAGCTATTGATCAAGCTACTTTAAACACTGCAAAAGCATGGCATATAAGAGGGAATTTTAAAATTCTGTTTTCTATTGAAAAAAAAACCGATATAGCGGGCTTATTTGACCAATGGATGACAACTCTAAGGAAGTTAAAATTAGCTATGTAAATAGTCAGCCCTAAAGAATAAAAATTAATTGAAGTAGACATTTAATAAATACGAATGCACTTGTACGGGCATGGTTGATGGACCACCATTTTAGTTAGCAGGTTATCGAATATTTCTCCTTTCATCTGGCTTCGGTTGAACCGATAGCAATATTGGTCGATATATGCTTGCAGGTTATCGACTGAATGGTGGATACCTCTAAGCCATGCCTTGAACATCATAATTGTTCTGTGCAATTCCGGGAAATTCTTACCTTTCTTCCCACTCTCGATTTGAATTAAGTAAGGATATTTTTCTTTCAAGGGGATGTAGCCCTTCCAGTTATCGGTTTTGATGGCAGCCTGAGTTGATATATGATCATGGAAGAAGGGCTTCAATTGCTTGGAGCCAGCATTGTCAATCACCCTAGCATACCTCCTGCTCACTCCTTTCCCTTTCTTCTCAATAGCCAGTACAACCTGCTTTTTTCGGTTATTTTGTCGTCCTACAACGCCTTCTTCCTGTTGCCCTACAACGGTCTCATCAACTTCTACTTTACCCATTAGCGGGTATTTCCCACTGCTACCCATTGCCTTCATTACCTTTTGTTGAAACAGCCAACAGGTTTTTTGCCGTAGTCCCAGTTTTCTGCTTAGCTCTGTTGATGCAATCCCTTGTTTATTTGTACTCATGTAGTATTAGGATATAAAAAGCTTTTAACATTGGGAATTTTACTTTGTGGAAAAGCGTGCCACTTGTTGGGGTAGCTTGGTACCTACATTTTGTGCATTGCCGGGTATGGAATAATTTCCCTCTGCAATACTTGTTGTTTTGACACTTTTCACATTTAAATCCATCTGGCCATTTCATTTCGGCTAGGAAGTTTTGACAACTGTCGTTATCAGGAAATTTCTTCTGAAACTCAAAAAGAGTTAGGCTTTCATACTTTTTCTCCATAATCTGATTTTTATTCTAACTTTAATAATCCTACTAAGTTACTGTAAATCAATCGTTTAATCAAGAAAATGAAACTGTTTTAATAGACTAATCTTTTATTTATTAAATGCCTACTTCAAAAAATTAATTATGCTTATCTTCTTTCAGGGAGGTTTTTAGCACGATTATTGCTGTATAAAATGACAAGGAATAGTTATAATATCAATCAAAACCTTGTCAAATGCAGTCAAAAAAGTCGAATAGAAATCAACTTAATTTTTTATCACCTACCTTAACTGAACAACTCAATTCCAGGCAAGCGCTTTATTTGTTGAGCCACCAGATAGCATGGTCATATTTTGAAGAAGCGTTTGGTTCGCTTTATTCAAATGTAGGTCGTCCAGCTCATTCTATTCGTTTGATGGTCTCCTTGTTGATATTAAAATCTATTTACAATTTAGGGCATCTCTAAAAACTAAAACAGCTGTATTAGTATGTTTTTTGAGCTAAAAGAGTTAGACTTGGAAATGAAACAGTTTAAACGTCACAGAGATTACGGTTTTTTTGATCAAGACATTCGTTTGTCCAAACTGAGCCAGTTGGGAGATCCCCTGCAACGATTAAACGGTGGAATTGATTTTGAAATTTTCCGTTCTTTACTGGAAAAGCACCTGATCAAAGAGTCACAAGGAAAGGGAGGACGTCCCCCATATGATTATGTGTTAATGTTCAAGATATTGATTCTTCAGCGATATTATAACCTCTCTGATGATCAAGCAGAATATCAAATCAATGACAGGATGAGTTTTATGAGATTTCTCAACCTCTCCATTGCAGATGACATACCAGATAGCAACACGATATGGTTGTTTAGTGAACGTCTGACCGACTTGAATTTAGTAAAATCCCTTTTCGAGCTATTTCAGAGTCAATTGGAAAAATTAGGGCTTATGGTCAATGAAGGCAAAATAATAGATGCCTCTTTTGTAGAAGCCCCCCGCCAACGCAACAGCAGGGAGAACAACCAACAAATAAAAGAGGGTAAGGGAGAAAGTCTATGGACAGATGAACCCAATAAAAAGCGTCAAAAGGACATTGATGCACGTTGGACAAAGAAAAATAATCAGAATTATTATGGGTATAAAAATCACGCCAAGGTTGATGCAGGTAGCAAATTGATAGAACGCTATGAAATTACCGATGCAGCGGTACATGATTCACAGGCTCTTGATGCCCTGTTGGACAAAAAACAAGACAAAGAACAGGAATTGTATGCCGAGAGTGCTTATGCAGACCAGCAAGAAATACTCGAAAAACATCAAATTAAAGATCAAATACATGAGAAGGGCTACAAAAACAAGCCGTTGACCGATACACAAAAGGAAAGTAATACAAGAAAATCAAAAGTACGCGTAAGAGTGGAGCATGTTTTTGGTTTCATGGAAAACAGTATGGGAAGCATGTACTACAAAAAAGTAGGGAAATCAAGAGCCGATACGGTCATTGGTCTGATGAATCTGACTTATAATATGTTCAGAAAAATTCAATTGACCGCTTCATTATGAGGGAACGTGCGTTCGATAGGCAATGAATAAATTCATAAGTAACTGATAATCAGGTGAATATAAAATGAACTAAAAAAGAGCAAAATAGGTCATCTTAAAAAAAATAGGTCATAAAAATAAATCGGGAGAATATCCAGTTTTTAGAGATGCCCTTTATCAGATGAGGTATTGGTGGAACAACGGTGGGAAATGAATCCATATTTTCAATATTTTGGAGGCTTTGATTCTTTGCAATGGGGGCAACCATGTGCGGCAACAGATTTGGTTCATTTCAGGAAGAGGATTGGAGAAGAAGGGGTAGAGAAGCTATTGAAACATTCAATTGAGCTACACGGCAAGGATGCTAAGGACAAGCATGTAAGTGTAGATACTACTGTCCAGGAAAAGCGCATCACCTATCCCACAGATGCAAAACTTCATAAAATGATTGTTGACAGCTGTATTTCTATAGCCAAGCAAGAAGGGATTAACCTACGACGCAGCTACGTTAGGACAACCAAAAACCTTGTCAGAGACACCTACCATGGGACTCACCCTAAAAGAAGGAAGAAAGCAAATGCAGCGAAGCGCAAACTCAAAACCATTGCTGGTCGGTTAGTCAGAGAATTAGACAGGAAATTACCACATCAGCAAAAAGAAGTAACACTGGCACTGTTCAAACGAGTACTTACACAAGAGAAGTGCAGTAAGAATAAAATTTACAGTTTACATGAACCTGATGTGTATTGCATCGCAAAAGGGAAGGCCCATAAGAAATATGAATATGGCTGTAAGGCATCCGTAGTATTGACACAAAATACGGGTATCATCGTAGGTGCGATGAGTTTTGAAGAGAATATTTATGATGGACATACGCTAGATGCTGTATTGAAGCAAACACAACTACTGACTGGTAACTACCCGAAAACCGCCACAGTAGATAGGGGTTAGAAAGGGACTAACAAAGTTGAGAACACCTCCATCATTCGACCATCCAAACCATTAAAAAGAGACAATACCTATGAAAAACAGAGAAAACGAACGCACTGTAGACGTAGAGCAGCCATAGAGCCAATCATCGGACACTTGAAGCAAGATCATCGAGTAGCTAGCAATTACCTAAAAGGGAAAACAGGAGATAAAATAAACTTCATCATGTCTGCCTGTGGGTTTAACTACAAGAAATTGATGAAAAAACTAAGAGTAAATGCTCTTTGGCTCTATACAAAATGGGTAGTAAAGCTGAGGCGTCTAGTTGAATTAACCTCTTTCCATCAAAGTAGAATACAAACTCTATGGAAAATGAGTTTTTAAGGAACGACTAAATAATGTTATAGCAACCTTTGAACGTCATAAACAAGGTAGTGTAAATAGCCTTTAAAACACAAACAGATAGTGGTAAACACGAGCATTTAAACGGTAGAATTCAATCTATTTTGGCAAAGGCAAGAGGATTTCTAAATTTTGACAGATTTAGGATTAATGTGCTGTTTTATTTTGGAAAACTTAATCTAACCCCACTAAAAATTTAGTTATGCCTAACATAAATGCTCTTTACACGCAAAAGTTCTTAGAGTAAAACCAACGAATGGAAAGATAAAAACACAAACGAAGACCGTTGCAATAGCAGATTGTTTGCTATCAGTATAATCAAGCAATTTTATTAACAATTTAGTGAATTAGTTCGTGTTGTACATCATTAAAATAATTAATACAAATTCGGGGGTTTCCCAAAAATTGATAATCTGTATTTCTTGCCCCCCTTACGCATACTGTAACATGCCACGCCTTTCATTCTTGCAGTTTTACTGCATCACCTTTGTCAAAGGGGGGACTACCCTTTTCAAACAAA
Source organism: Ekhidna sp. (assembly GCA_965261215.1). GTDB lineage: Bacteria > Bacteroidota > Bacteroidia > Cytophagales > Cyclobacteriaceae > Ekhidna. The sequence goes on along the minus strand of CBDHDT010000193.1, from coordinate 1,942,692 downwards.
ACTCTCTATGGAAAACGGAACGTGGTCAGTTTCAGGAGCTCATAGTTAATCTTCGATTAACTGTCCATTTTCATAAGTGTATTCAATGGTAAGGTTTCCATCCTGATCATACCACTTAGCCTTTCCGTCAATTTGTCCGTTTGAATACGTTGATTCTTCCATTAGATTTCCATTGGTGTAATATCTTCGTTTTGACCCGCTTAAAACGCCTCCTGAGTAGTCTTTCTTCTCCACAATATTCCTCCCGTTGTATATCAGAAATTCTCCTTCCAATAGGTCATTGTAATAGTATCCCTTTGTGTTTACATACCCTTGGTTATCAAAAACGAGCTCCGTTCCCTGTCGAACACCATTCAGGTAGGTGGTAATCTTTGTAACTCTTCCCTTGTTATCATAGCTTGTCCAGCTTCCATGATGTTTTCCATCTAAAAAATCGCCCTCCGCCAGTAGCTGATCACCATCTTTAACCATGGCTTTTTGGAGCCCTCCTAGCGATTCATATTCCTGTAGGATAGCATTTTGAGGCACCTGACTTCCTTGAACTTCAGTGCCTGAGTTAGAGGAAGTGCTACAAGCTGTTAACGTTAACAGCACTGCCATTAGATCATATAACTTCATTTTCTCTGACTTTTTTGGTATTAACGGGCTAAAATTCCGTGTCTGTCTACTCCGTGTCTGTCTACAAAGACAACGTATAAGGATGTAAATAAAAACAATGACAAGCAACGTAAAACGATAATCTCTATCAGAAAGTTATCAAGTCTAGAATTTTAGTCACTGATCCCTCTTCCAACTCTATACCATACATCTCGCAAATGTACGTGGATTCTTCAGAACCGGCGAATTTTGTGGGCTAATTGGTATTACATGGTGCTGTACTCCTCCCCTGTCACTAGTCCCTCCGATTACACTAGATTTTCTACTCTGATGCCTGCCCCTCAGACGCTCTACGGAAACAAAGAGTGTATCTATAGTCTATGGCGGTGACAGGTGATTCCTGCACGAAGGAAAAGCACAATAAAATTATTGAAATAGGCATTTAATAAATAGTCAACCCTAAAGAATCAACATTAATTATGCTTATCTCCTTTCAGGGAGGTTTTTAGCATGATTATTGCTGTATGAAATGACAAGGAATAGTTATAATATCAATCAAAACCTTGTCAAATGCAGTCAAAAAAGTCGAATAGAAATCAACTTAATTTTTTTGAAGTAGGCATTTAATAAATAAAAGATTAGTCTATTAAAACAGTTTCATTTTCTTGATTAAACGATTGATTTACAGTAACTTAGTAGGATTATTAAAGTTAGAATAAAAATCAGATTATGGAGAAAAAGTATGAAAGCCTAACTCTTTTTGAGTCTCAGGAGAAATTTCCTGATAATGACAGTTGTCAAAACTTCCTGGCCGAAATGAAATGGCCCAATGGATTTAAATGTGAAAGGTGCCAAAACAACAAGTATTGCAGAGGGAAATTATTCCATACCCGGCAATGCACAAAATGTAGGTACCAAGCTACCCCCACAAGTGGCACTCTTTTCCACAAAGTAAAATTCCCAATGTTAAAAGCTTTTTATATCGTATACTAGTATGAGTACCAATAAACAAGGGATTGCATCAACAGAGCTAAGCAGAAAACTGGGGCTACGGCAAAAAACCTGTTGGCTGTTTCAACAAAAGGTAATGAAGGCAATGGTTAGCAGTGGGAAATACCCGCTAGTGGGTAAAGTAGAAGTCGATGAGACCGTTGTAGGGCAACAGGAAGAAGGCGTTGTAGGACGCCAAAATAACCGAAAAAAGCAGGTTGTACTGGCTATTGAGAAGAAAGGGAAAGGAGTGAGCAGGATGTATGCCAGAGAGATTGACAATGCTGGATCCAAGCAATTGAAGCCCTTCTTCCAAGATCATATATCACCTGAGGCTACCATCAAAACCGATAACTGGAGGGGCTACATCCCCTTGAAAGAAAAATATCCTTACTTAATTCAAATCGAGAGTGGGAAGAAAGGTAAGAATTTCCCGGAATTGCACAGAACAATTATGATGTTCAAGGCATGGCTTAGAGGTATCCACCATTCAGTCGATAACCTGCAAGCATATATCGACCAATATTGCTATCGGTTCAACCGAAGCCAGATGAAAGGGGAAATATTCGATAACCTGCTAACTAAAATGGTGGTCCATCAACCATGCCCGTACAAGTGCATTCGTATTTATTAAATGCCTACTTCAATAATTTTTTATCACCTACCTTAACTGAACAACTCAATTCCAGGCAAGCACTTTATTTGTTGAGCCAACAGATAGAATGGTCGTATTTTGAAGAAGCGTTTGGTTCGCTTTATTCAAATGTAGGTCGTCCGGCTCATTCTATTCGTTTGATGGTCTCCTTGTTGATATTAAAATCTATTGAAGTAGGCATTTAATAAATACGAATGCACTTGTACGGGCATGGTTGATGGTCCACTATTTTAGTTAGCAGGTTATCGAATATTTCCCCTTTCATCTGGCTTCGGTTGAACCGATAGCAATATTGGTCGATATATGCTTGAAGGTTATCGACTGAATGGTGGATACCTCTAAGCCATGCCTTGAACATCATAATTGTTCTGTGCAATTCCGGGAAATTCTTACCTTTCTTCCCACTCTCGATTTGAATTAAGTAAGGATATTTTTCTTTCAAGGGGATATAGCCCCTCCAGTTATCGGTTTTGATGGTAGCCTCAGGTGATATATGATCTTGGAAGAAGGGCTTCAATTGCTTGGATCCAGCATTGTCAATCTCTCTGGCATACATCCTGCTCACTCCTTTCCCTTTCTTCTCAATAGCCAGTACAACCTGTTTTTTTCGGTTATTTTGTCGTCCTACAACGCCTTCTTCCTGTTGCCCTACAACGGTCTCATCGACTTCTACTTTACCCACTAGCGGGTATTTCCCACTGCTAACCATTGCCTTCATTACCTTTTGTTGAAACAGCCAACAGGTTTTTTGCCGTAGCCCCAGTTTTCTGCTTAGCTCTGTTGATGCAATCCCTTGTTTATTGGTACTCATATAGTATACGATATAAAAAGCTTTTAACATTGGGAATTTTACTTTGTGGAAAAGTGTGCCACTTGTTGGGGTAGCTTGGTACCTACATTTTGTGCATTGCCTGGTATGGAATAATTTCCCTCTGCAATACTTGTTGTTTTGACACTTTTCACATTTAAATCCATCTGGCCATTTCATTTCGGCTAGGAAGTTTTGACAACTGTCGTTATCAGGAAATTTCTTCTGAAACTCAAAAAGAGTTAGGCTTTCATACTTTTTCTCCATAATCTGATTTTTATTCTAACTTTAATAATCCTACTAAGTTACTGTAAATCAATCGTTTAATCAAGAAAATGAAACTGTTTTAATAGGCTAATCTTTTATTTATTAAATGCCTACTTCAAAAAATCTATTTACAATTTATCAGATGAGGTATTGGTGGAGCAACGGTGGGAAATGAATCCATATTTTCAATATGTTGGAGGCTTTGATTCTTTGCAATGGGGGCAACCATGTGCGGCAACAGATTTGGTACATTTCAGGAAGAGGATTGGAGCAGAAGGGGTAGAGAAGCTATTGAAACATTCAATTGAGCTACACGGCAAGGATGCTAAGGACAAGCATGTAAGTGTAGATACTACTGTCCAGGAAAAGAGCATCACCTATCCCACAGATGCAAAACTTCATAAAAAGATTGTTGACAGCTGTATTTCTATAGCCAACCAAGAAGGGATTAAACTACGACGCAACTACGTTAGGACAACCAAAAACCTTGTCAGAGACACCTACCATGGGACTCACCCTAAAAGAAGGAAGAAAGCAAATGCAGCGAAGCGCAAACTCAAAACCATTGCTGGTCGGTTAGTCAGAGAATTAGACAGGAAATTACCTCATCAGCAAAAAGAAGTAACACTGGCACTGTTCAAACGAGTACTTACACAAGAGAAGTGCAGTAAGAATAAAATTTACAGTTTACATGAACCTGATGTGTATTGCATCGCAAAAGGGAAGGCCCATAAGAAATATGAATATGGCTGTAAGGCATCAGTAGTATTGACACAAAACACGGGTATCATCGTAGGTGCGATGACTTTTGAAGAGAATATTTATGATGGACATACACTAGATGCTGTATTGAAGCAAACACAAATACGGATTGGTAACTACCCGAAAACCGCCACAGTAGATAGGGGGTACAAAGGGACTAACACAGTTGAGAACACCTCCATCATTCGACCATCCAAACCATTAAAAAGAGACAATACCTATGAAAAACAGAGAAAACGAAAGCACTGTAGACGTAGAGCAGCCATAGAGCCAATCATCGGACACTTGAAGCAAGATCATCGAGCAGCTAGCAATTACCTAAAAGGGAAAACAGGAGATAAAATAAACTTCATCATGGCAACCTCTGGGTTTAACTACAAGAAGTTGATGAAAAAACTAAGAGTAAATGCTCTTTGGCTCTATACAAAATGGGTAGTAAAGCTGAGGCGTCTAGTTAAATTAACCACTTTCCATCAAAGTAGAATACAAACTCTATGGAAAATGAGTTTTTAAGGAACGACTAATTATTATTTATATATTTGCTTCATGGGTATGACATCAACTACTGACCACACCTGGCTGGAAACCTTCACTCTTTTTATAGGTTCTCCGTGCATCATATTTCTCGGTGGCGATTACCTGATTATCATAAGCTAATGTATGCTCCTGTTTGGTGTTAAGCTGATTGGTTTTGCTCAAGACTTTCAGTAATAATTGGTTTAAGCCCAGGTTGATATTGAACTGATGGGGTATCCCTCCCGAACTGGTCATTTCTTCTGTAGGGGTGGCCAGTTCTTTTATGACTCGCAAAATGGTATCGGCACTACACACCGATAACCCCCGAACTTTCTTCAGATGTGCTCCCAAGTGTTCTTGAATGTCCTCAGTACAATCTCCACCATGAAGGAAAATAGCCAAATGATTCATCAAAATCTCCGAGTAATCGAACCCTCTATAGTTGACCCGGCTACCCAAATGATCATCCATTAGCTTGGGAATACCGATAGCCTTAAGAAACTTGTAGCAAAAATTAAACCCGCCAAAAGGGGTGACTTTTTTATCAGATATGGTTACTTTCATTCCCGCTTACTGGATTGGTTACACACTCAAATAAGTGAAAAAAAATCTAGCCAGAAAATCTTATTACAAACTAATTTAAGCCTATTCCAGATCTTTTCCGTTTTACACCTGCGGATTTAAGGGATTCATAGAATGTTGGCTATAAAACCCCTTCTTATGCTCTGTGAAAGCATTTGGATACAACCTCTTTGCTGAGAGATCCAAAAAATTGGATAATTCGATTGCAATTAAAAAATATTTTATCATCGCTAAGTGGCTAGTTAGTGCCTCGGAGTGGTAGTTTATTCAAAATAATCGCAAGAAAGTTTCATTAATACTTGGCAAAGTATTAACGTTGCTGTTATGAGTGCCTCTACTAAAATGGTAGCAATTTTTGCTTAAGGAATGATGCAGATTGAAATAAATATTTCAAATCAATTTTTTTGTGTGCGAGCGCATGCCCAAAGATTTTTTATTGTTTTTAACTAAACCATATTTTATTATGAAAAAACTAGTACTTATTTTCTTGTTCGTGTCTGGCTTGATGATTCAAGCAAATGCACAGGACAGGACTATTTCGGGTAAGGTATCGTCCGCTGAGGACAATTCTACTTTGCCAGGAGTGACAGTTGTACTAAAAGGTACGACTACAGGAACTATTACAGATTTGGACGGTAACTATAAGTTATCGGTTCCTTCTGAAGGTGGTACGTTGGTGTATTCTTTTGTGGGTATGACCACTCAAGAAATCATAATCGGAACTGGAAGCGTGATTGACTTGGACATGGTAACTGATACGCAACAACTTGCTGAAGTGGTTGTAACTGCCCTAGGGGTCCAAAGAGAAAGGAAGGCGCTTGGTTACTCGGTTCAGGAACTGGAAGGAAAAAAGCTTGCTCAATCAAAAGAGACTAATATTATTAACGGTCTTGCAGGTAGAATTGCTGGTGTGACAGTCAACAGCTCTTCTGGGGCTCCTGGAGCTTCATCTAGAATTGTAATTAGAGGAAATAGTTCATTGACGGGTAGTAATCAGCCATTGTTCGTTGTTGATGGAATTCCAATTGACAACACTCAATTTTCTTCAAGTGCTAGAAGTGCTACAAATGAGCCATCTAATGGTACAAGAAAAGGAGATACTGAACGAGGTGCTGCTGATTATGGTAACGCTGCTCAGGATTTGGATCCTAACAGTATTGAAAGTATTTCTGTACTGAAAGGTCCTACTGCCGTTGCACTTTATGGGTCAAGAGCTCAAAATGGAGCAATAATAATTACTACTAAATCTGGTCAAGGTCAAAAAGGATTGGGAGTTAGTTATAACACCTCTTACTCATCTCAGACCGCATTAAGATTGCCAGATTTCCAAAATAAGTATGGACAAGGTGGCTATGGGTTAGTTAATTACCCTGACTACCTTGATGTTGATGAAAGTTGGGGAGACAGGTTAGATCAAGGTACTACGAAACGTGATATTTTTAATAACGATGTGCCATGGGTTTCTAGACCAGATAACGTAAAGGATTTTTTCGAAACAGGATATAGTTTTTCAAATAGCATTTCTATTCAAGGGAGTAATGATATCGCAAATTTCCGATTTTCTGTATCTAATGTAGATCAGAAAGGAATTGTGCCTAATACGGGGTTTGAAAAGACAAATTTTGGTCTTAATTCTGGAATGAAGCTGAGTGATAAATTTAAGGTTGATGTTTCCGTTAATTATTCAATTGTAGAAGGTAAGAATAGACCAAATACTGGATATGACGGTCAAAATGCAATTCAGACGCTATTCAATTGGAGCGGTAGACAGATTGATTACAGTCAGTTTAAAAATTACAAGAATCCTGATGGTACTTTGAAATTGAATCAATCTGACCCTAATAACTCTCAATCTTATAATAAGCCAGTTTCTCCAATACCTGCTTGGTATAATAATCCTTATGCTATTTATTATGAAAATGAAAATACAGATCGTAGAGATAGGGTTATTGGTAATGTGAAAATGCAATATGATGTTACGGATTGGTTAAATGCATCTGTGAGAGTAGGAACTGATTTTTATGAGGATAGTCGTAAGCAAGTCTATAAGGCAGGATTGGAAAACCCTCCTTCTCTTGTGAAAGGTGGATTCATCACTGATAGCTATACAGTTAATACTCATAATGTAGATTTCATTTTGTCAGCCTCAAAAAATTTCGGAGAGAATTTTGCCGGAACATTGATTTTTGGAGCGAACAGGTATAATAAATCTGTAGCTAATGAATTTACAAGAGTGCAAGGGCTTCTTGTTCCTGATATTTATAATTTATCAAACAAACTTGGAACTCCAGAGGTTTCTAACTACACAAGCGAAAAGCAAATTAACGGTATTTATTTCGCGGGACAATTGGCCTATAGAAATATGCTGTTTGTGGATTTTACAGGACGTAAAGATTGGTCTTCAGTGCTTCCAACTGGAAATAATTCATATTTTTATCCATCTATCAGTACATCTTTTGTGTTGACTGATGCATTTGACTTGCCATTTATAAGTTTTGCTAAAGTAAGAGGTGGTGTTGCACAGGTTGGTAATGATACGGATCCATATAATACTGAATCTTTCTTCGTAGCTAAGAGAATTGCTAATAATCAAGCTGATATTACATTCCCATTTAAAGGAGTACCATCATTTACTCTAGGTGACCAATTGGCTAATGCAGACTTGAAACCAGAAGAAACGACTTCATGGGAAGTTGGTATGGATTTAAGATTCTTAGAGGGTAGGGTTAACGCCGATGTAACTTATTATGCAGGTGAAACTAGTAATCAATTACTGCCATTGACCTTACCATCATCTAGTGGTTTCAATAGCCAGTTTATTAATGCTGGAGAGGTGAGAAACAGTGGTATTGAGGTGACTTTAGGCGGTACTCCTGTAAAAACGGCAGGTGGACTTAATTGGGATTTTTTAGTTAATTTTTCTAAAAACAAAAATGAAGTAGTTGAACTGCATCCAGATGTTAAATCACTAATTTTGGAGACTCACAGAGCTCAGACAGAGGCACGAGCTGGTAGACCATATGGTGAAATTTATGGAACCGCTTGGGCGAGAAACGACGCAGGTCAAAGACTTATAAATGCCGATGGTCAGCCCTTTAGAGCCGCTGATGGAAATAAGGTGTTAGGAAATGTTACACCAGATTTTACAATGGGATTTAGTTCTGAATTATCTTATAAAGGAGTTAGTTTAAGTGCATTGGTCGATTGGAAAAACGGTGGTGATATCTTTGCTCTTACCGAATTTTTCGGTGGATATTCTGGAGTGTTGAGTAAAACTTTGGACGGTAGAGATGGAACTTATGTTGCTGAAGGCGTAGTAGACAATGGTGATGGAAAGTTTAGTCCTAATACAACTCAAGTTGATGCTGAAGACTACTGGCATGGAACTTTTTCTGCACAAGAGGAAGGTGTGTTTGATGCTTCTTACGTTAAGTTGAGAGAAGTGAGATTGTCATATCAATTCCCTTCTACTTTAGTAGGAAAAACTCCTTTCACAGCTATCAATGTTTCTATGACTGGTAGAAATCTAGCTATTCTTCACTCGAATGTGGACAGCATCGATCCAGAAGTTAGTGCTTATGGTGCAGGTGGAGTTGGTTTTGAAGTGAACGGAATTCCTTCTGTTAGAAGTTTTGGAGGAAGTCTATCGATAAGTTTCTAATCATAGTTGATAAAGAATATAATGATGAAAAATATAAAATATATAAAAATTATAGCACTGTTTTTAGCAATTCTAGTTACAGTAGCTGCATGTGATAATGGCTTTGAGGAGTTGGCTGAAAATCCCAATGCTCCAAATGAAGTACCAGCAAGTTTTGTTTTGGCAGGAGCGCAAGTTGATCTGTCGTATCAGACTTCCTATCAAATGGGTATCAATTATTTGGGACTGTGGGTTCAACATCATGCTTCTGGTGCTTATCCAGATCAAGATCAATATAGTCCAAGATTGAATGACATAAATGTTTATTGGAATAACATCTATGATAATTCAATGAGAGATTTCAAACATATCTTGGAAAGATCTACTGAAGATGGTAATGTGAATCAGCGTGCAGTAGCTATGATTTTAACTCAATATGGGTTTATGAGTCTTACTGACGTTTGGGGTGACATACCATATACTCAGGCTCTTCAAGGATCTGATGGCATTTTGGCTCCAGAATTTGATTCGCAGGAGGTAGTCTATAATGGAATAATTGCTAAACTGGATGAAGCAGTTTCATTGATGGACAAGGCGAGAACTGATGGCTTCAGCACCGAGGATTTGATTTATGGCGGTGATATGGCTAAATGGGAAAAGTTTGCTAATTCTTTAAGACTTAGAGCTTTTATACATTTGTCTAATGTTAGTCCTACAGTTGCTGAGAATGGAGTTGTGGAGATGTTGGGTAAACCATTAATTTCTAGTCAAGATGAAAATGCCGCTCTTAGATATACTACTACAGCTGGAAATCAAAATCCTCTATACAATAGAGTAACTGGAAGAGAAAATGATTTCAGAATCAGTGAATCTGTAGCTAGTAGATTGATTGGAGCAGGAACCAATGCGGCTCCACAAGATCCAAGGTTGGCGGTATATGCAGAACTAAATGATGTTGGGGTTTATCAAGGTATCCCTAATGGGATCAATGGCTTGGCTGACGTAGGTTTAACAAATGCAGGAACATCACCTATAGGAGTGCTATATGCTTCCTCAGATGCTCCAGCTTTTATGATGACTTATGCTGAAGTTGAATTTATTAGAGCAGAAGCTGCAGCTAGAGGTTGGATTGCAGATAATGCTTCTACAGCTTATGATAAGGCTATAACTGTATCAATGGAGCAAAATGGAATCACTGGATCTTCTGTTACTACTTTTTTAGCATCAGCTAATATTCCTTATGTTCCTGCGACAGGTCTTGCACAGATTGCTACACAGAAGTGGATCGCACTTTATGGACAGTCAATCGAGGCATGGACTAATTGGAGAAGAACTGGTTTTCCAGATATTCCAGTTGCATTGAATGATAAAAATGGTGGAGTTATTCCTCGTAGATTGACGTACGGAAGTATTGAAGCTACAACTAATGCTACTCATGTGAATGAGGCTGTTGCCAACCAAGGCGGTGCTGAATTAAGCAACAGGGTATGGTGGGATAAGAAGTAGTTCTATAATATCATTTATAAAAGAGCTTTGATGATTTAATCAAAGCTCTTTTTATTTAGGTATAACCAATCCCGCATTGTTATCATTAAATAAGATAAAATTGGAATGTCATACGTGGTAAAAAACTCACAACACAAGACCGTTGCAATAGAAGATATGGACCTTATACCATTTTAACTATAAAAATAGTTTAATTATTATTTATATATTTTTCATCATGAGAATAAAATCAACTATCGAAGTGCTAGAGAACCTTGAAATACTTAAGGAGTTATACCAATTAGACATAATTTATAATATAATTTGTATTACTTGGTTAAGTAATTACCTGAACCCGATTAATAAATAGTTCAATTAAAGAGAGATAAACAGGAATTAGGAATAGATAAAACCAGTGTATGTGTTTATATTTAAGTATCTGAAATTCAAATATATACACATAAAACACATCGTCTTATCTGACAATAAAATTACTGAAATTTTCTATTGAAGTAGGCATTTAATAATTAGTCGTTCCTTAAAAACTCATTTTCAATGGAGTTTGTATTCTACTTTGATGGCAAGTGGTTACTTCAAATAGACGCCTCAGATTTACTACCCATTTTGTATAGAGCCAAAGAGCGTTTACTCTTAGTTTTTTCATCAACTTCTTGTAGTTAAACCCACAGGCTGCCATGATGAAGTTTATTTTATCTCCTGTTTTCCCTTTTAGGTAATTGCTAGCTACTCGATGATCTTGCTTCAAGTGTCCGATGATTGGCTCTATGGCTGCTCTACGTCTACAGTGCGTTCGTTTTCTCTGTTTTTCATAGGTATTGTCTCTTTTTAATGGTTTGGATGGTCGAATGATGGAGGTGTTTTCAACTGTGTTAGTCCCTTTGTACCCCCTATCTACTGTGGCGGTTTTCGGGTAGTTACCAGTCAGTAGTTGTGTTTGCTTCAATACAGCATCTAGTGTATGTCCATCATAAATATTCTCTTCAAAAGTCATCGCACCTACGATGATACCCGTGTTTTGTGTCAATACTACTGATGCCTTACAGCCATATTCATATTTTTTATGTGCCTTCCCTTTTGCGATGCAATACACATCAGGTTCATGTAAACTGTAAATTTTATGTTTACTGCACTTCTCTTGTGTAAGTACTCGTTTGAACAATGCTAATGTTACTTCTTTTTGCTGATGAGGTAATTTCCTGTCTAATTCTCTGACTAACCGACCAGCAATGGTTTTGAGTTTTCTCTTCGCTGCATTTGCTTTCTTCCTTCTTTTAGGGTGAGTCCCATTGTAGGTGTCTCTGACAAGGTTTTTGGTTGTCCTAACGTAGCTGCGTCGTAGTTTAATCCCTTCTTGGTTGGCTATAGAAATACAGCTGTCAACAATTTTTTTATGAAGTTGTGCATCTGTGGGATAGGTGATGCTCTTTTCCTGGACAGTAGTATCTACACTTACATGCTTGTCCTTAGCCTCCTTTCCGTGCAGATCAATTGAATGTTTCAATAGCTTCTCTACCCCTTCTTCTCCAATCCTCTTGCTGAAATGTACCAAATCTGTTGCCGCACATGGTTGCCCCCATTGCAAAGAATCAAAGCCTCCAAAATATTGAAAATATGGATTCATTTCCCAGCGTTGTTCCACCAATACCTCATCTGATAAATTGTAAATAGATTTTAATGTCAACCAGGAGACCATCAAACGAATAGAATGAGCTGGACGACCTACATTTGAATAAAGCGAACCAAATTCTTCTTCAAAATATGACCATGCTATCTGGTGGCTCAACAAATAAAGCTCTTGCCTGGAATTGAGTTGTTCAGTTAAGGTAGGTGATAAAAAATTATTGAAATAGGCATTTAATAAATAAAAGATTAGTCTATTAAAACAGTTTCATTTTCTTTATTAAACAATTGATTTACAGTAACTTAGTAGGATTATTAAAGTTAGAATAAAAATCAGATTATGGAGAAAAAGTATGAAAGCCTAACTCTTTTTGAGTTTCAGAAGAAATTTCCTGATAACGACAGTTGTCAAAACTTCCTAGCCGAAATGAAATGGCCAGATGGATTTAAATGTGAAAAGTGTCAAAACAACAAGTATTGCAGAGGGAAATTATTCCATACCAGGCAATGCACAAAATGTAGGTACCAAGCTACCCCCACAAGTGGCACTCTTTTCCACAAAGTAAAATTCCCAATGTTAAAAGCTTTTTATATCGTATACTATATGAGTACAAATAAACAAGGGATTGCATCAACAGAGCTAAGCAGAAAACTGGGGCTACGGCAAAAAACCTGTTGGCTGTTTCAACAAAAGGTAATGAAGGCCATGGTTAGCAGTGGGAAATACCCGCTAGTGGGTAAAGTAGAAGTCGATGAGACCGTTGTAGGGCAACAGGAAGAAGGCGTTGTAGGACGATAAAATAACCGAAAAAAGCAGGTTGTACTGGCTATTGAGAAGAAAGGGAAAGGAGTGAGCAGGATGTATGCCAGAGAGATTGACAATGCTGGATCCAAGCAATTGAAGCCCTTCTTCCAAGATCATATATCACCTGAGGCTACCATCACAACCGATAACTGGAGGGGCTACATCCCCTTGAAAGAAAAATATCCTTACTTAATTCAAATCGAGAGTGGGAAGAAAGGTAAGAATTTCCCGGAATTGCACAGAACAATTATGATGTTCAAGGCATGGCTTAGAGGTATCCACCATTCAGTCGATAACCTTCAAGCATATATCGACCAATATTGCTATCGGTTCAACCGAAGCCAGATGAAAGGGGAAATATTCGATCACCTGCTAACTAAAATGGTGGTCCATCAACCATGCCCGTACAAGTGCATTCGTATTTATTAAATGCCTACTTCAAAATTTTTATTCTTTAGGGTTGACTAATTAATCTTTTGAAGTAGGCATTTAATAAATAAAAGATTAGTCTATTAAAACAGTTTCATTTTCTTGATTAAACGATTGATTTACAGTAACTTAGTAAAATTATTAAAATTACTGTAAAAATCAGATTATGGAGAAAAAGTATGAAAGCCTAACCCTTTTTGAGTTTCAGAAGAAATTTCCTGATAATGACAGTTGTCAAAACTTCTTGACCAAAATGAAATGACCAGATGGATTTAAATGTGAAAGGTGCCAAAACACCAAGTATTGCAGAGGGAAATTATTCCATACCCGTCAATGCACAAAATGTAGGTACCAAGCTACCCCCACAAGTGGCACACTTTTCCACAAAGTAAAATTCCCAATCTTAAAATCTTTTTATATCCTATACTATATGAGTACAAATAGCACAAGGGATTACATCAACAGAACTAAGCAGAAAACCGGGGCTACGGCAAAAAACCTGTTGGCTGTTTCAGCAAAATGTAATGAAGGCAATGGGTAGCAGTGGGAAATACCCGCTAATGGGTAAAGTAGAAGGCGATGAGACCGTTGCAGGGCAACAGGAAGAAGGCGTTGTAGGACGCCAAAATAATCGAAAAAAGCAGGTTGTACTGGCTATTGAGAAGAAAGGGAAAGGAGTGAGCAGGATGTATGCCAGAGAGATTGACAATGCTGGATCCAAGCAATTGAAGCCCTTCTTCCAAGATCATATATCACCTGAGGCTACCATCAAAACCGATAACTGGAGGGGCTACATCCCCTTGAAAGAAAAATACCCTTATTTAATCCAAATCGAGAGTGGGAAGAAAGGTAAGAATTTCCCGGAATTGCACAGAACAATTATGATGTTCAAGGCATGGCTTAGAGGTATCCACCATTCAGTCGATAACCTGCAAGCATATATCGACCAATATTGCTATCGGTTCAACCGAAGTCAAATGAAAGGGGAAATATTCGATAACCTGCTAACTAAAATGGTTGACCATCAACCATGCCCGTACAGTTTCATCCGTATTTATTAAATGCCTACTTCAATAATCTAAAAACCGCTCACAAAGAGGAGTCTCAGACCAATTTACTGCCAAAACAGAAAAAGGCACAAAACATAAAATCATTTCGCAAAACGAATGGGTTAAAGCCAAGTTTTGGTTCTGAATAATTAATCTCTTTACGCTCCTAGTTATTGAAAGTCCGACAGACTCCTAGGATAATTATGTCCAATTCAGATAAAAGACAACAAAAAGTGAGGAAGAACAGCAACAAAATATATCTGTTCAGATCTATTGGAGAGAAAAAATCTCACATTTCATAGAACCAACGGACTCAGTGCTACCGTTTGCAACAGTCTTCACTCGTATGTTATTTCTCCACTGGAAGAAAATGGTTGCATTTTATGCGCCCACTCTGTCTTTCGAGCTTACCTTTGCCCGCTCCTAAGCAATTAAAGCCAAGGTGTAAGTGCATGAAGATTTCTGCGTCACTGTATTCAAGTAAAGGGCGACCGATGGATCAACTGGTAGAAGAGTTGGACAGATGTCATATTGACTACTTCCATATTGATTGCAATGACGACCCAATCGTGTTTGAGGACATCAAAAAGATCAGACAAATCAGTAGAACACCTGTCGACCTTCATATTATCACAGGTCATCCAGAGCACTATTTTGACCTGATTGCAGAGACAAAACCAGATTTGGTCACGTATCAATACGAGCATTTCAGGTCAAAAGTCCACTTCCCTAGCTTGGAAGGAGTCACCTATGGTTTATCGGTGACCTCGGATACCCCTGTTGATGTTTTCTTGGAATATGAAGATCAATGTAATTTCATTTTAATGATGACCACCACCCCTGGACAAAGCGGGGGAACATTCAGAAAAGACAATTTCAAAAGAATACGAAAATTCAGAAATCGGTTTCCTGGCAAAGGCATCCATGTTGATGGGGGGGTGAATGATGAGACAGGTTTCATCCTTCGTCTGCTGGGGGTACACGCCGTAGTTTCGGGCTCTTTCTTAGTGAATCATGACTCGCTTGGCGAAGCACTTCTTCACCTCAGATCTTCGGTCATTCATTCGGATTTTCAGGTAAAAGATTTTATGATTGATGAAGCAGATGCTCCCGTTATCAGGAGCGGAGGTTTTGACGTAAGAGATGCCATTAAAAAAATAGATGAAGGCAATATGGGGTTTGCCCTTGTTACAGGTGAAAGCGGTGAGCTTGCGGGCATAACAAGTAATGCAGACATAAGAAAGGGCTTGCTGAAACACCTAGATGACTTAAATAAAATCTCCCTCGAGGATATCATAAACACAAACCCAGTTTCCATACCCGAAGAAGCTACCATTTCTGATCTGTTGAATCTCATTCGCACTAAAAATTTCTTGATTTCCTATTTGCCAGTAGTAAACGAAAAAAATAAGCTCTCTGGGGCTTTATCCTTCATAAATCTAATTCGAAGCGAATCATGATCATACACCTAAAGTCGAATGTAGACCAGTCTACAGCAGAGCAACTGGCTAAAAAGCACTCTTTCATTTTACTAAAAAAGCCATCTTCTCTAGTACTGATTACGCCTTCACGTTTAAAACAATTGCCTGAAGCGTTAGAAGTAGCAACGGAACGGTTTTTTGTTACCTCCTCAGATATACAGTTAGCGGGGAAAGAATACGGACAGGAAAAAAGGACGGTTACACTGGGTGACATCACACTAGGTGGAGCCTCCGACTCCACGATGATGATTGCTGGACCGTGCAGTGTGGAATCATGGGAACAACTGGAGCAGGTTTCTGAATTACTAACAGAGTTCAATATTAAAACACTTCGGGGCGGATGCTTCAAGCCAAGAACGTCCCCGTACACTTTCCAGGGATTGGGCGAAAAAGGACTACACCTGCTGGCTAAAGTGAGGGAAAAATACGGATTTAATATTATCACTGAGGTAAAGGACTCTTCCCATATTGACTTGGTGATTGACTATGCTGACATCATTCAAATTGGTGCAAAAGCCATGTATGATCACAGTATTCTAAAAAGATGTGGAGAGACAAATAAACCTGTTCTCATCAAAAGGAGTTTTGGGAGTACACTTCAGGAGTTTGTTCAGGCAGCAGAATTTGTCCTGTCAAGAGGCAATGATCAAGTCATGCTCTGTGAACGGGGCATCAGGACATTTGAGACCAAAACGAGGTTCACCCTTGATCTATGCGGTGTCGCCTTTCTAAAAGAGCATACGAACCTGCCAGTCGTATTAGATACGAGTCATGCCATGGGATACCGTTACGGGATACCAGACCTGACCAGAGCCTGTCTGGCAATGGGCGTAGAAGGATTACTGATCGAAACACACCCCACCCCAACCACAGCCCAATCTGATGCCGACCAGCAGTTGAGTTTTGACGAATTTAGAGTCCTCTATCGAACACTGCAGCCCATTGCACAGGCTATAGGGAAAACCCTCATCTAATGTCTGATCTCAAAAATATTAAATTGCTCGCTCTGGATGTGGATGGCACGATGACGGATGCTGGTATGTATATCTTGGAAGATGGTACGCAGTTCAAGAAATTTCATGCGCGAGATGGAATAGGTATCAAATTAGCCATGAAAGCAGGCATTGAAGTGGGCATTATCAGCCACAGCCCAGTAACGTCAGTGGTAGAAACTCGGGCAGATATACTCGGGATAAAACTCTGTTATGTGGGTCGAGAACCAAAAGAAAATATCTTACAGCAATGGATGGATCAATTGGGATGTAACGCAACGGAAGTCGCTTTTATGGGTGACGATGTAAATGATCTAGAAGTAATGAAAGTAGCAGGTCTCACTGCATGTCCTGCCGATGCTGTTGATGCAATAAAAAAGGTATCAGACATTCTTCTTTCAAAAAAAGGCGGTAAGGGTTGTGTACGAGAATTTATCGATGAGTACTTGTTGAAAACATCATAGCCAGACCCAAATCAACAGATTGTACCAATTTGATTATAAAATATGTCATAAATGAATTGAATTATTTTTTGTTGGAATAGTATTACGACTTATTTATGCTCCATTTTATAAGTTTCATTGATATTATTTCTTACCTCATTTAGGTTAGTGTCTTGTCAGTCCAGCGAATTGAAATATCTTTGCTAGAAGAAATAACAAATGAGCGTTCTTGTCAATAAAGATTCTAAAATTATCATTCAGGGGTTCACTGGTTCCGAAGGCACGTTCCACGCTGGTCAAATGATCGAGTATGGCTCGGACGTAGCAGGAGGCGTGACGCCTGGAAAAGGTGGAAAAAAACATCTTGACAAACCAGTTTTTAATACGGTAAAAGGTGCGGTTGAAGCCACAGGAGCTAATGTTTCTATCATTTTTGTGCCCCCTGCATTTGCCACTGACGCCATTATGGAAGCTGCTGATGCTGGGATCAAAGTCATTGTAACAATTACCGAGGGCATTCCTGTGAAGGACATGATGACAGCCAAACCATATGCTAAATCAAGAGGTGCGAAATTGATTGGTCCCAATTGCCCTGGTATCATCACTCCAGAAGAAACTAAAGTTGGTATTATGCCAAGCTTTGTCTTCAAAAAAGGTAAAGTTGGGATCGTATCTAAATCAGGAACGCTTACTTATGAGGCTGCTGATCAAGTAGTGAAAGCAGGAAGGGGAATCTCAACTGCCATTGGCATTGGAGGAGATCCGATCATTGGAACCTCGACAAAAGAAGCAGTACAATTACTAATGGAAGATTCCGAAACAGATGGAATTGTGATGATCGGTGAAATAGGCGGTCAGTATGAGGCGGATGCGGCAAAATGGATTCGGGAGAATGGCAACAAAAAGCCAGTTGTGGGTTTCATAGCCGGTCAAACAGCTCCGCCAGGAAGAAGAATGGGACATGCAGGAGCTATTATTGGTGGAAAAGACGATACAGCTGAAGCCAAAATGAAAATTATGAGTGAATGCGGTCTTCATGTGGTAGACTCTCCAGCAGACATTGGAGAAGTGATGAAACATGCTTTAGGAGGCGAATTCCACCCATGAGTGCAACACTCGGGTTTATATTATGATCTATTGAAATAGGCATTTAATAAATAAAAGATTAATCTATTAAAACAGTTTCATTTTCTTTATTAAACGATTGATTTACAGTAACTTAGTAAAATTATTAAAGGTAGAGTAAAAATCAAATTATGGAGAAAAAGTATGAAAGCCTAACTCTTTTTGAGTTTCAGAAGAAATTTCCTGATAACGACAGTTGTCAAAACTTCCTAGCCGAAATGAAATGACCAGATGGATTTAAATGTGAAAGGTGCCAAAACAACACGTATTGCAGAGGGAAATTATTCCATACCCGTCCATGCACAAAATGTAAGTACCAAGCTACCCCCACAAGTGGCACTCTTTTCCACAAAGTGAAATTCCCAATGTTAAAAGATTTTTATATCCTATACTACATGAGTACAAATAAACAAGGGATTGCATCAACAGAGCTAAGCAGAAAACTGGGACTACGGCAAAAAACCTGTTGGCTGTTTCAACAAAAGGTAATGAAGGCAATGGTTAGCAGTGGGAAATACCCGCTAGTGGGTAAAGTAGAAGTCGATGAGACCGTTGTAGGGCAACAGGAAGAAGGCGTTGTAGGATGCCAAAATAACCAAAAAAAGCAGGTTGTACTGGCTATTGAGAAGAAAGGGAAAGGAGTGAGCAGGATGTATGCCAGAGTGATTGACAATGCTGGCTCCAAGCAATTGAAGCCCTTCTTCCAAGATCATATATCACCTGAGGCTACCATTAAAACCGATAACTGGAGGGGCTACATCCCCTTGAAAGAAAAATATCCTTACTTAATTCAAATCAAGAGTGGGAAGAAAGGTAAGAATTTCCCAGAATTGCACAGAATAATTATGATGTTCAAGGCATGGCTTAGAGGTATCCACCATTCAGTCGATAACCTTCAAGCATATATCGACCAATATTGCTATCGGTTCAACCGAAGCCAGATGAAAGGGGAAATATTCGATAACCTGCTAACTTAAAATGGTGGACCATCAACCATGCCCTTACAATTTTATTCGTATGTATTAAATGCCTACTTCAAATGATCTATTTCCCAATCCGAGGGAAAAGACCTCCCGAGGGGTTTTATACCCCAAGCATTTTCTAGGTCGGTTATTCATTAATTCGGTGGCTTTGAACATCTCTTTTTCGGTGACTTTATGCAATTGTAAGCCCCCCCTAAACCGAAGCATTGGTACATATAGTTTTTTCTTTCAAATGCATATCTACATTCAGACTTGGCACGTTACTCCTCTTTGTTTGAGTAACGTTACTGGAGGTTTATTACCCAAGGATTCATGTGGTCTTATGTTGTTGTAAGCCCAGATCCATTGTTGCGTCTGGTCTCTTACCTGCTCCAAATCGGTGCATAAATGGGCATTAAGTAGCTCTTTTCGGTAGACCCCATTAAAGCGTTTCACAAGCGTATTCTTGGCGGGTTTTCCTACTTCAAAAACAGCAGAAGTAAACTCTGGTCCATTGTCTACACGTATCATCTGAGGAGCTCCTCGCCATTCAATGAGTAATAATAATTAGACTATAATATTAGTCTAATTAGTCAACCCTAAAGAATCAACATTAATTATGCTTATCTTCTTTCAGGGAGAGTTTTAGCACGATTATTGCTGTATAAAATGACAAGGAATAGTTATAATATCAATCAAAACCTTGTCAAATGCAGTCAAAAAAGTCGAATAGAAATCAACTTAATTTTTTATCACCTACCTTAACTGAACAACTCAATTCCAGGCAAGAGCTTTATTTGTTGAGCCAACAGATAGCATGGTCATATTTTGAAGAAGCATTTGGTTCGCTTTATTCACATGTAGGTCGTCCAGCTCATTCTATTCGTTTGATGGTCTCCTTGTTGATATTAAAATCTATTTACAATTTATCAGATGAGGTATTGGTGGAACAACGGTGGGAAATGAATCCATATTTTCAATATTTTGGAGGCTTTGATTCTTTGCAATGGGGGCAACCATGTGCGGCAACAGATTTGGTTCATTTCAGGAAGAGGATTGGAGCAGAAGGGGTAGAGAAGCTATTGAAACATTCAATTGAGCTACACGGCAAGGATGCTAAGGACAAGCATGTAAGTGTAGATACTACTGTCCAGGAAAAGAGCATCACCTATCCCACAGATGCAAAACTTCATAAAATGATTGTTGACAGCTGTATTTCTATAGCCAAGAAAGAAGGGATTAAACTACGACGCAACTACGTTAGGACAACCAAAAACCTTGTCAGAGACACCTACCATGGGACTCACCCTAAAAGAAGGAAGAAAGCAAATGTAGCGAAGCGAAAACTCAAAACCATTGCTGGTCGGTTAGTCAGAGAATTAGACAGGAAATTACCTCATCAGCAAAAAGAAGTAACATTAGCATTGTTCAAACGAGTACTTACACAAGAGAAGTGCAGTAAGAATAAAATTTACAGTTTACATGAACCTGATGTGTATTGCATCGCAAAAGGGAAGGCCCATAAGAAATATGAATATGACTGTAAGGCATCCGTAGTATTGACACAAAATACGGGTATCATCGTAGGTGCGATGACTTTTGAAGAGCATATTTATGATGGACATACACTAGATGCTGTATTGAAGCAAACACAACTACTGACTGGTAACTACCCGAAAACCGCCACAGTAGATAGGGGGTACAAAGGGACTAACAAAGTTGAGAACACCTCCATCATTCGACCATCCAAACCATTAAAAAGAGACCATACCTATGAAAAACAGAGAAAACGAAAGCACTGTAGACGTAGAGCAGCCATAGAGCCAATCATCGGACACTTGAAGCAAGATCATCGAGCAGCTAGCAATTACCTAAAAGGGAAAACAGGAGATAAAATAAACTTCATCATGGCAGCCTGTGGGTTTAGCTACAAGAAGTTGATGAAAAAACTAAGAGTAAATGCTCTTTGGCTCTATACAAAATGGGTAGTAAACCTGAGGCGTCTAGTTGAATTAACCTCTTTCCATCAAAGTAGAATACAAACTCTATGGAAAATGAGTTTTTAAGGAACGACTAATTATTATTTGTATATTTGCTTCATGGGTATGATATCAACTATAGAAGTATCGGAGCGTCTTGAAACGCTTAAGGAGTTACAAGCTAAACAATGCAATATCAAGTCAGAGAAGCGTATTTTATGTCTAATTTTATTGAAGACCAATAAATTCAAGACACAACAATTGATAGCAGATCATTTAGGTATCTGTAGACAGACGTTAGTTCTTTGGCTATCCAGGTATCATAAATTAGGAATAGCAGGCATCTTGCTAAGTTCCACAAGAGCTAAAAAGTCTAAACTTATTACCCCTGAGATTCACCAAGGATTATCAGAAAAGTTAAAAGATGCCAAGCACTCTTTACGTGGCTATCGGGATGCCCAACAATGGGTTTTATCTCAAATATGGAGTTGAAGTAAAATACCATTGGCTTAGCGCTTATATGATAAAATACTTCAAAACAAAACGAAAAAGCCCAAGGAAATCTCATTACAAAAAGGATGATGTAGGTTCAACCATCAAGTGCAAAAACTAAGCGGTATTTAGATAAAAGATTTCTTTAGGAGTTTTAAAGTTAAGTTTTTCTCTTGGTCGTCGGTTAATTTTGTGTTGAATTTGTGTAATCTGTTCGTCATTTAGTGTATCAAAAGCTGTTTTTTTTTGGGTATATACTGTCTTATGAGTTTGTTAGTGTATTCATTGAGTCCTCTTTGCCAGAAGCAATACCGATGGGCAAAGTAGCATTTAGTATCTAGGTTTTAGCTATGTTTTGATGGTCGGTGAATTCTGTTCCATTATCAGAAGAGATCGAAAGGATTTTTTTTATAGGGCATCAGCCTATTGATAAGTTCCTTACTGAGCCCTTTGGCTTGTTTTCCCTTAGGTAGCTTTTTGATCATGAGCATTCCTGTAGTTCTTTCCACGATGGTCAGCATGGTTCCCTTTTGCTGTCTGCCTATAATGGTATCCACTTCCCAGTCCCCAAAGCGTTCTTTATTGTTGATGCATTCAGGTCTTTGATCGATTGATATCCTGTTTTTAATAGTTACAGTCTTACCTACAGGTCTTTTTCTATGTTTGAGTTGCTGGCGTAAATGTTTGTAATACTGTCCACCAGTAGCTTTATCGTCCCTGATATATTGATAGATACGTTCATGTGAAACCATGGGAATCTGCTTGATTTTACAATACCCTACAAGCTGCTTAGGTGACCACTGTTCTTGCAGAAGGTATTCTTTGATGAGCTGTCTTTTGTGGGTGTCAAAAGACCGAGGCTTGCAATAACGTTGCTTACGCTTTGCGGAAGACAAATGTGCTTTAGCTACATGATAGATCCCTTTAGGGGAACTGTTGCGCTTGCATTCTCTGTAAATGGTGGAAACCGGCACATCAAGGGCTTCTGCAATGAAACTTTTACGTTTACCCGATTTTAAATAGGCTTCAATTTGATGTCTTTGATGGGCTTTGAGTTGATAATATGTTTGGCTCATATGGCAAAGTGTTTAGACCTTTAAATATGTGGAAATAGCTCCACATATTTATCCTAATCTTTGCACTTACTAAGTGAACTTACATGAGGAAGCCGTAAAGGCTTTTTTAAAAACTTCCTACTACATTAAACGACATTAAATCAAGTCTAAATAAAGGTAAGTTTGAAGATGTGAATTTATACTTTCAGGATGAAAGTAGATTTGGATTAATTGAAGTAGGCATTTAATAAATAAAAGATTAGTCTATTAAAACAGTTTAATTTTCTTAATTAAATGATTGATTTACAGTAACTTAGTAAAGTTATTAAAGGTAGAGTAAAAATCAGATTATGGAGAAAAAGTATGAAAGCCTAACCCTTTTTGAGTTTCAGAAGAAATTTCCTGATAACGACAGTTGTCAAAACTTCCTAGCCGAAATGAAATGGCCAGATGGATTTAAATGTGAAAGGTGCCAAAACAGCAAGTATTGCGGAGGGAAATTATTCCATACCCGTCAATGCACAAAATGTAGATACCAAGCTACCCCCACAAGTGGCACGCTTTTCCACAAAGTAAAATTCCCAATGTTAAAAGCTTTTTATATCCTATACTACATGAGTACAAATAAACAAGGAATTGCATCAACAGAGCTAAGCAGAAAACTGGGGCTACGGCAAAAAACCTGTTGGCTGTTTCAACAAAAGGTAATGAAGGCAATGGCTAGCAGTGGGAAATACCCGCTAATGGGTAAAGTAGAAGTTGATGAGACGGTTGTAGGGCAACAGGAAGAAGGCGTTGTAGGACGACAAAATAACCGAAAAAAGCAGGTTGTACTGGCTATTGAGAAGAAAGGGAAAGGAGTGAGCAGGATGTATGCCAGGGTGATTGACAATGCTGGCTCCAAGCAATTGAAGCCCTTCTTCCAAGATCATATATCACCTCAAGCTACCATCACAACCGATAGGTGGAGGGGCTACATCCCCTTGAAAGAAAAATACCCTTATTTAATTCAAATCGAGAGTGGGAAGAAAGGTAAGAATTTCCCAGAATTGCACAGAACAATTATGATGTTCAAGGCATGGCTTAGAGGTATCCACCATTCAGTCGATAACCTTCAAGCATATATCGACCAATATTGCCATCGGTTCAACCGAAGTCAAATGAAAGGGGAAATATTCGATAACCTGCTAACTAAAATGGTTGACCATCAACCATGCCCTTACAATTTTATTCGTATTTATTAAATGCCTACTTCAATAATATTTTTTAAATCCCCTAGATCAAGGCAAAACAGCCGATTGTCCGCTTAATAATTTCCACCCACCATCTCGACGAATAATGGTTCCTGATTCAATGATGGAAACTGTATTTAGTCAGCCCTTAAAAACCGACCTAACAAGTAAAAATCTGTTTCAAGCGGTCGCTCAGCGAACGTGAATCAACCTTGAATCAAATGTATCAAGGGTTTTTACCAAAAAACGAACAAAAACGCGCTTTTTTAAGCCATAAATAGCAGACGTGACAAAAAATCAGCCACTTTCTCAAATTCCAGGCACAAGCAGCCATGAGTACATTGATTTCATCGCCAACTTGTCCTTTAAGCCTATTTCTGGATAACCTAAAATCGGATTTCAAATGCCCAATAATGGGTTCTATGGCAACCCGTCGCTTACACAATTTGCGTTTCTTGTCTCTTTGATAACGATTGTCTTTTTTCAGGGCTTTGCTGGGCAGGATAATGTCCGTATCGCCCACTTGTTTAACCCCACAATAGCCTCTGTCGCAGACCGCTTGTTTGATGGGTTTTGTTCTGTTGCTATTGGCTTGTTTTATCGCATCGGGTAGGGTTTTTGCATCATGCTGGTTTTTCTTATGGCTGACAACGCCGACAATGATGTTACTGTCTTTGGCCGAGACGATGGATACTTTGTTGCCGTATTCATAGCGTTTGTGGTCTTGCCTTTGCCCATCGCATAAGCATGGGGCTCGTGCAGGGAATAAATTTTGTTTTTGTCTTTGGGTTGTTGTGCCAACACCCGTTGATAGAGCAAGAAGTCTGGTTGATAGGTTTCAAGCAGTCCGTGTTGGGGTAGTTTTCTTTGTAGTTCTCGGATTAAAATATGAGCAATGGTTCGCAATCGTTTCAATGCCTTTTTAGCGGATGCGCGCTTTTTAACATGGCGGAAGTGGCGAATGCGTAAGCGGCAGTTTTTAACTTCTTTTACGAAGGTTCTGCGTTGTTTGATGCCATGTTTTTTCGCCAGCTTGTTGAGACGGTTGATAGCTTTGATGGCTAGTTTAGAATCAGTCGGATAGGTGATGTTTTTTTCCTGTTTTTTTCTTCTATACAGGGGTGTCAATCAAAACAGTATTTTCATTGGCTTTTTTGCCGTGCAACATCACACTCATCTTAAAAATGAGTTCAAAACCGGCGACACCGATTCTGTTTCTAAAATGCACCAGTTCGGTTGCATTGCAAGGCACGTTTGGGGTGTAGGGTGGATAACCGCAGAAGTATTGATAATACGGATTACGCTTGAACTGTAAGACCACATTCTCATCGGACAGGTTTTCCAGTTGTTTGAGCATCAGCAACCCGACCATTAAGCGTATTGGTTTTGAGGGTCTGCCGTTATCGTGGCAATAGTGTTTGCTCAATGCATCCTCGAAGACCTTCCAGTCGATGACGTTGGCTAATTGGATTAAAGGGTCTCGCTGGTCTAATTGAGAGAACAATTCGGTGTGAAACAGATTTTGTTGCCCTGTGTTTGGGGTAGATGGAGTCAGCATAATTTTTTAACTAAAACGACCAGAAAACAACGGTTATTCTAACATAAAGCGGTTGATTTTGTTAATGGTTTTGTGTGTTTTATTGATATAAATCAAACTGTTTAGATGTTTTTAAGGGCTGACTATTTATCACATTTGCAGTATCCACCATAGTACCTCCTACTATACCAGTATAGTTTACAATATTGAAGTAGGCATTTAATAAATAAAAGATTAGTCTATTAAAACAGTTTCATTTTCTTGATTAAACGATTGATTTACAGTAACTTAGTAGGACTATTAAAGTTAGAGTAAAAATCAGATTATGGAGAAAAAGTATGAACACCTAACCCTTTTTGAGTTTCAGAAGAAATTTCCTGATAATGACAGGTGTCAAAACTTCCTAGCCGAAATGAACTGACCAGATGGATTTAAATGTGAAAGGTGCCAAAACAACAAGTATTGCAGAGGGAAATTATTCCATACCCGTCAATGCACAAAATGTAGATACCAAGCTACCCCCACAAGTGGCACACTTTTCCACAAAGTAAAATTCCCAATGTTAAAAGCTTTTTTGAATTAGGCATTTAATAAATAAAAGATTAGTCTATTAAAACAGTTTCATTTTCTTGATTAAACGATTGATTTACAGTAACTTAGTAGGACTATTAAAGTTAGAGTAAAAATCAGATTATGGAGAAAAAGTATGAAAGCCTAACCCTTTTTGAGTTTCAGAAGAAATTTCCTGATAACGACAGTTGTCAAAACTTCCTAGCCGAAATGAAATGGCCAGATGGATTTAAATGTGAAAGGTGCCGAAACAACAAGTATTGCAGAGGGAAATTATTCCATACCCGTCAATGCACAAAATGTAGATACCAAGCTACCCCCACAAGTGGCACGCTTTTCCACAAAGTAAAATTCCCAATGTTAAAAGCTTTTTATATCCTATACTACATGAGTACAAATAAACAAGGAATTGCATCAACAGAGCTAAGCAGAAAACTGGGGCTACGGCAAAAAACCTGTTGGCTGTTTCAACAAAAGGTAATGAAGGCCATGGGTAGCAGTGGGAAATACCCGCTAATGGGTAAAGTAGAAGTTGATGAGACCGTTGTAGGGCAACAGGAAGAAGGCGTTGTAGGACGCCAAAATAACCGAAAAAAGCAGGTTGTACTGGCTATTGAGAAGAAAGGGAAAGGAGTGAGCAGGATGTATGCCAGAGAGATTGACAATCCTGGCTCCAAGCAATTGAAGCCCTTCTTCCAAGATCATATATCACCTCAGGCTACCATCACAACCGATAGGTGGAGGGGCTACATCCCCTTGAAAGAAAAATACCCTTATTTAATCCAAATAGAGAGTGAGAAGAAAGGTAAGAATTTCCCGGAATTGCACAGAACAATTATGATGTTCAAGGCATGGCTTAGAGGTATCCACCATTCAGTCGATAACCTTCAAGCATATATCGACCAATATTGCTATCGGTTCAACCGAAGCCAGATGAAAGGGGAAATATTCGATAACCTGCTAACTAAAATGGTGGACCATCAACCATGCCCGCACAAGTGCATTCGTATTTATTAAATGCCTACTTCAATAAATATTATTTATCATCTAAATCAAATTGTTAAATTACAACCTGAGTAGTTACCTTTTTTCAATATTTATACTACCTGAGTAGTTACGTTCCACTGTATGTTTCCTCTTTCGATAAATCTCTTTTTGCTTATCTTTTGTTGGGGTTAGAATTTGTTCAATATCGCTGGCGTGTGTTTCCTTTGATTTTGCAATGACTGGTGTGATGTTCTTGGGACAATTATCGATGTTCTGTTGAGAATAATAGCCTGTATCGGCAACCGCAGCGGTGATTTGAGGTCTTCAATAGTAGGTAAGAATTCTTGCGTATCGTTGTGGTGGGCATTGGCATAATTGCTGACAATCAACATATCGTCATTGACCGCTATTTGTGCATTATAACATTGATCAAAGCCATTACTTGTCTTCATTATCCGAGATGCAGGATCAGTGAAATTGTATTCATCTTTATCTTTTGGTACTGCGGAGGGTTCTTTTGGTGCTTTGCCTGATGGCTTTTTACCCGTTTCCCTTTCATAGTGCTTACGTGCTTCCTGCTTTTTGTCAAATTCCGATTGCTCTTCTTGGTAGGCTTCTTTGCGACGTTGTTCAATAACTGTTTTGGCTGTATTGATTTTAACGAGGCGGTCTTTTCTCCTTTTTATTTCATCAGGTATATCAATGGTGGAGTTATCATCCTTTGCATCTTGCTCCTGACCAAGAACCATTAATTGTTCAATCTCGCATGCTAATTTTTCCTCCAATTGCTTCATCCTTTTGTAGCCCATCGCTTTATGTTTGGATGCGTTGGCTTGTACTTTTGTGCCGTCAATGAAGATATTTCCCAAGTTGATGAGCCCAAGCTCATTCCCTATCAAAAGGATTTCCTTAAACCAACCTTTGAGTTGGGGAAGAAACCTTTTACGAAAACTAGAAATTGTGTCATGGTCGGGGTGATGATTTCCTGTAATGAAGCGAAAAGCAACAGCATCGGAGGTCCCTGTTTCTATTTTTCGGGAACTAAAAACGCCTGTCGAATAGCCTTAAAAAATAAGGGAGAGCAGTAATTTAGGATCGTAAGGAGTGCTTCCTTTGCCAGAATAGCTTGAATAAACCTGACGTAAATCCATTTTATTTACTATCTTAACTACAAATCTTGCCAAGTGATTTTCGGGTAGCCACTCGTTAAGGTCATATGGCATAAAAGAAACTTGTTCTCTAGCCACACCGATAAATGATAGCATGCCCAAAGTTATTAATTTTTTGAAGTAGGCATTTAATAAATACGAATGCACTTGTACGGGCATGGTTCATGGTCCACCATTTTAGTTAGCAGGTTATCGAATATTTCCCCTTTCATCTGGCTTCGGTTGAACCGATAGCAATATTGGTCGATATATGCTTGAAGGTTATCGACTGAATGGTGGATACCTCTAAGCCATGCCTTGAACATCATAATTGTTCTGTGCAATTCCGGGAAATTCTTACCTTTCTTCCCACTCTCGATTTGAATTAAGTAAGGATATTTTTCTTTCAAGGGGATGTAGCCCCTCCAGTTATCGGTTTTGATGGTAGCCTCAGGTGATATATGATCTTGGAAGAAGGGCTTCAATTGCTTGGATCCAGCATTGTCAATCTCTCTGGCATACATCCTGCTCACTCCTTTCCCTTTCTTCTCAATAGCCAGTACAACCTGTTTTTTTCGGTTATTTTGTCGTCCTACAACGCCTTCTTCCTGTTGCCCTACAACGGTCTCATCGACTTCTACTTTACCCACTAGCGGGTATTTCCCACTGCTAACCATTGCCTTCATTACCTTTTGTTGAAACAGCCAACAGGTTTTTTGCCGTAGCCCCAGTTTTCTGCTTAGCTCTGTTGATGCAATCCCTTGTTTATTGGTACTCATATAGTATACGATATAAAAAGCTTTTAACATTGGGAATTTTACTTTGTGGAAAAGCGTGCCACTTGTTGGGGTAGCTTGGTACCTACATTTTGTGCATTGCCGGGTATGGAATAATTTCCCTCTGCAATACTTGTTGTTTTGACACTTTTCACATTTAAATCCATCTGGCCATTTCATTTCGGCTAGGAAGTTTTGACAACTGTCGTTATCAGGAAATTTCTTCTGAAACTCAAAAAGAGTTAGGCTTTCATACTTTTTCTCCATAATCTGATTTTTATTCTAACTTTAATAATCCTACTAAGTTACTGTAAATCAATCGTTTAATCAAGAAAATGAAACTGTTTTAATAGACTAATCTTTTATTTATTAAATGCCTAATTCAATTAATTTTTGTTTGGCTTTTAAGTCCGACAGACTCCTAAGTTAAAAGATAAAAGAAGATTTTCGCTGTTTGAGAATGTTGAAAAAATTAATTTTTAGAACCCCCTTAAGAATATCAGCGGTTGCAGATAATATTCTTTGCAGGCACTGTGAAAATAAATGAACAATTTTTTTGTTCACCCTGAGGATTTGCTATCTTTGCAGTCCTTTTCAAAAAAAGTATGACTCAGAGGTCACTTATTCTATAATTGTAGAGTTTAAAAAATGTCTGGTATAATAGGAAAAAAAGTAGGAATGACAACCATCTTCAATGAAGACGGAAAGAGCGTTGCTTGCACCCTGATAGAAGCGGGTCCATGTGTCGTTACTCAGGTGAAAAACGTGGATACTGATGGGTACAAGGCAGTTCAGCTTGGATATGGAGAAAGGAAGGAAAAAAATACCACAAAATCGCTTCAGGGGCATTTCTCGAAGGCGAAAACCACTCCAAAATCTTTTGTGGTTGAGTTTAGGGATTTCAGAGAAGAGTTTAATGATAAAGTGAAATTGGGAAATGAAATCAAAATAGAAGATGTGTTTGAAGTCAACGACTATGTTGACGCGATTGGAACTACGAAAGGAAAAGGATTTCAAGGCGTGGTAAAAAGGCATGGGTTCGGAGGAGTCGGTCAGGCAACTCATGGTCAACATAACAGGTTAAGAGCTCCAGGATCAATTGGTGCAGCCTCGTCTCCGTCACGAGTTTTCAAAGGATTAAAAATGGCGGGAAGAACAGGAGGTGATCGGGTGAAGTTGATGAACCTAAGAGTGATGAGAATTTACCCAGAAAAAAACTTAGTTGTGGTATCAGGATCCATGCCAGGAGCCAAGAACTCATACGTAATACTTGAGAAGTAATCATGAAGGTGGCAATATTAAATATCAAAGGGGAAGAAACAGGCAGGGAAGCAAGCTTGGACAAAAATGTATTTGGTATTGAGCCAAATGAACATGCAGTGTACCTTGATGTAAAAAACTACTTGGCAAGCCAAAGGCAAGGAACGTCCAAAACAAAAGAAAGAGGAGAGATCGCGGGGTCTACCAAAAAAATTAAAAAGCAAAAAGGAACAGGTACCGCAAGAGCAGGTAGTATTAAATCTCCTATTTTCAGAGGGGGGGGTACCATTTTTGGACCTAGACCTAGAGACTATAGTTTCAAACTCAATAAGAAGATTAAAAAGTTAGCCAGGAAGTCGGTTTTGTCTTCCAGAGCAAAAGAAAAAGCAATTCACATTCTTGAAGATTTTTCTTTTGATGCACCCAAGACAAAAGAATTTATCAATATTCTAAGCAGTCTCTCTGTGAATGGAAAGAAATCCCTATTACTTTTAAGTGAGCAGAATAAAAACATTTTTCTTTCCTCAAGAAATTTAAAGAAGGCACACGTAACTACAGTTGATGAAGTCAATACATATGATTTGATTAATTCGGAGTGCTTAATACTTTGTGAGGGTACACTTGATCAACTTAAAGCAAGATTGAATTAAATGGGAGTTTTAATAAAACCGTTAGTGACTGAAAAAATATCTGCCATGAATGAGCAGGGTAAATATGGATTTGTGGTTGATAGATCAGCTAACAAAGTTCAGATCAAGAAAGAAGTTCAAAAAACGTACGGGGTTACGGTTGAATCTGTCAACACGATGATTCATCATGGTAGCACCAGACGAAAATATTCCAAGTCGAAGGTTGTTGAAGGAAAATCTTCTGCCTATAAGAAGGCAGTTGTTCAAGTAGCGGAAGGTGATGTTATAGATTTTTATAGTGGGATATAAGTAGTAGAAAATGGCTGTAAGAAAATTAAGACCAACGACCCCAGGACAAAGATTCAGGACCGCTCCTGTTTTTGATGATGTCACGACTGACACTCCTGAAAAGAGCTTACTAAGCTCTGTAAAGAGTAAGGGAGGAAGAAATAATCAGGGAAGAATGACTGTCCGTAATGTGGGAGGAGGTCATAAAAAACAATTAAGAGAAATTGATTTTAAGAGAAATAAGCATGGAATTCCGGCCACTGTTAAATCAATTGAATATGATCCGAATAGATCTGCGAGAATCGCGTTGCTACACTATGCAGATGGCGAGAAAAGATACATTATTGCTCCTGCTGGACTTGAAGTTGGCACAGTAATAAACTCAGGAAAAGGCAGAGCACCCGAAGTTGGGAATGCATTGTTTCTCTCAGAAATTCCTTTGGGTACCATTCTTCATAATATTGAATTGAAGCCTGGAAAAGGAGGTGCCATGGCAAGAAGTGCTGGAACGTATGTTCAGCTCGTAGCGAGAGAAGGAAAGTATGCGACAGTAAAGCTTTCATCTGGTGAAATGAGAATGGTACTCACAACTTGTCTGGCAACCGTCGGCACTGTTTCTAATTCTGATCACATGAATGTGAGATTAGGAAAAGCAGGAAGAAATAGATGGCTGGGAAGACGACCAAGAGTGAGGGGTGTGGCCATGAACCCAGTTGATCACCCAATGGGAGGAGGAGAAGGAAGAGCCTCGGGAGGTCACCCCAGATCAAGAAATGGTCAATACACGAAAGGATTAAAGACGAGAAAGCCAAATAAGTACTCTGACAAATTGATTATAAAACGCAGGAAATAATGGCAAGATCACTAAAGAAAGGTCCTTACATAGACTTCAGACTTGAGAATAAGGTTGAGACAATGAATGAGTCTGGAAAGAAATCAGTAATCAAGACATGGTCGAGACGGTCTATGATTTCTCCTGATTTTGTAGGGCACACTTTTGCCGTTCACAATGGGAATAAATTCATCCCTGTTTTTGTGACTGAAAATATGGTTGGGCATAAGTTGGGGGAGTTTTCTCCTACAAGAAACTTTAGAGGTCATATTGCTAAAAGAGATAAAGGTAGAAGATAATGGTCTCAATGGAAGTTGAAAAAAAATACAAAAAATCAGTAAAGATCAGACTTCGGAAGGAGGTCGAAAAAAAGTTTTGTGAGGAAAACAAGGGAAGATTAGGTGCGGTAAAAGCTTCCCTGAGAAATGTACCGACTTCTCCTCGTAAAATGAGACTGGTAGCCGATATGGTAAGAGGTCAAAGAGCGAATGTCGCATTAAATATTTTGCGATTCGATGATCATCATGCTTCGCAGACAATTGAGAAGCTACTACTTACAGCACTGGCGGATTGGCAAATGAAAAACGAAGAGATTAGCATTGAAGATGCAGACCTCTATGTAAAAGAAATTTTTGTAGATAGTGCCAGAATGCTAAAGAGGTTGAGACCTGCTCCACAAGGGCGTGCTCATAGAATCAGAAAAAGATCAAACCATGTGACTGTTGTAGTCGATAACATGGAGATAAAGGCAGAAATAAATAACGAAGAAAATAACAAATAATGGGACAGAAAGTTAACCCAATTGGGTTAAGACTTGGAATTGTAAAAGGCTGGGATTCAGCTTGGTTTGATAGCAAATCCTACGCTGATAAAATTGTAGAGGATAACAAGATCAGAAAATATATTAAAGCCCGTATTCCCAAAGGAGGAATTTCTAAAATCGTTATTGAAAGAACACTTAAAAGAATTACGTTGACTGTCCACACAGCACGTCCAGGTGTCGTGATAGGAAAAGGCGGGGCTGAAGTGGATAAGATTAAAGAGGAATTGAAGAATCTGACGGGAAAAGACCTTCAAATTAATATATTCGAAATCAAAAGACCTGAGCTTGATGCTAAGCTCGTAGGGGAATCAATAGCACAGCAACTTCAGGCAAGAATATCTTTCAGAAGAGCAATGAAACAAGCAATCGCATCTTCGATGAGAGTAGGGGCTCAAGGGGTAAAAGTAAAATGCTCAGGAAGACTTGGTGGAGCTGAGATGGCGAGGAGTGAGCAATACAAAGAAGGGAGAATCCCATTACACACACTTAGGGCTGACATCGATTACGCTGTATCCGAAGCGAATACAATCTATGGTAAAATAGGTATCAAAGTGTGGATTTTTAAAGGAGAAGTTTTCGGTAAGAGAGATCTTTCTCCTAATGTAGGTCGGGCGGGTAACGCCAATTCACCAAGTGGGGGAGGTCCTAACAGAAGGCGAAGAGATAACAGAAGAAGAAAGTAAAGAATTTGAATAATGTTGCAACCGAAACGGACAAAGTTTAGGAAAAGACAAAAGGGAAGAGTTAAAGGATTGGCCCAAAGAGGTCATCGCCTGGCATTCGGAACTTTTGGTATTAAATCATTGGAGCCAGGATGGATCACCAGTCGTCAAATTGAAGCGGCAAGAATTGCTATGACAAGGGCAATGAAAAGAGAAGGTCAGGTGTGGATTCGTATTTTTCCTGATAAGCCAGTGACGAAGAAACCTGCAGAAGTAAGAATGGGTAAGGGAAAAGGAGCTCCTGAGTATTGGGTAGCTATCGTAAAGCCTGGAACCATTTTGTTCGAAGCATCGGGTGTTAATATAGATATGGCTCAGGAAGCGTTAAGGTTGGCTACACAAAAATTGCCGATCAAATTGAAGTTTGTGGTAGCAAGAGATTATAAAGCAGAGTAATGAAAAATTCAGAACTAAGAGGATTGACCCTTGACGAGCTTAAAAATAAGCTCGCTGTTGAAAAAGAGAATTATAGTAAGCTAAAGTTTGCTCATAGCATCACTCCTATCGAAAATCCTATGAAGGTTCGCGAAAGCAGAAAGCTAGTAGCAAGGATTAGCACAGAACTAAGAGCGAAAGACCTTAATCAGGTTGCTGAAACAAGCAAATAATATTCAGTAATGGAAAGAAAGTTAAGAAAAGAAAGAATAGGTCAAGTAGTTAGTAGCAAAATGCAAAAAAGCATCACGATTGCTGTTGACAGAAAGGTGAAGCACCCGATTTATGGAAAATTTGTAAGAAAAACAACCAAACTCACCGCTCACGATGAGAAGAACGATTGCAATGTTGGCGATACAGTTAAAGTGATGGAAACTCGTCCAGTGAGCAAAAACAAAAGGTGGAGACTGGTAGAAATTATTGAAAGAGCTAAATAAATGGTACAACAGGAGTCAAGAATGTCGGTTGCGGATAACAGTGGTGCTAAAGAAGTACTTGTTATCCGAGTGCTGGGAGGAACTAAAAAGCGATATGCCTCTATAGGCGATAAAGTTATAGTGACCGTTAAAAAGGCACTTTCTTCCAGTAGCTTAAAAAAAGGAACTGTTTCAAGAGCGGTAGTAGTGAGGACAAAAAAAGAAATAAGAAGAAAAGATGGTTCTTATATTCGCTTCGAAGACAATGCAGCGGTATTGCTTACCGCAAATGACGAGCTAAGAGGAACAAGGATTTTTGGTCCTGTGGCCAGAGAGCTTAGAGAAAAGCAGTTTATGAAAATTGTGTCGTTGGCACCTGAAGTACTTTAAAAAGATGGGGAAGGTAAAATTTCACGTAAGAAAAGGAGATACAGTTAAGATCATTGCTGGAAACAATAAGGGAAAATCCGGTAAGATTTTAGAAGTAAATCGAGTTAAGTACAGAGCGATTGTTGAAGGAGTCAATCTGGTAACTAAACATATTAAGCCTTCAGCCACAAATCCAGAGGGAGGTGTTCAACAAACGGAAGCGTCTATTCATTTGAGCAATTTAATGGTAGTAGACCCTTCAAGTGGAGACGCTACTAGGATTGGAAGGAAAAGGAATGCCGACGAAAAGCTACAGAGGTATTCAAAAAAAACAGGAGAATTTATTAAGACAAACTAAATGCAGAGTCACATTCGGCTACATATAGTAATGCTTGCTTTATTAAGCTTAGTTCATTTACGTGATATGAATGGGTATCAGGATTTAGATTTACCCAGTTTTCTGCAAGAAAAGTACAAAGACTTTCCTTCAGACTATTATATGGCGGAGGGAGGAACGTATGATGAACAATCTGTTGAACAATCCTTTTGGGATTACTCTTATTTTTTGAAAATAAAAATCTTAGAAGTGTACAAAGGCAACAAGTATGATGACACATGTATTTCTGAGATTTTAAACTAAAAAATCATGGCAAGTTCAAGGTTAAAAGATAAATACACAAAAGAGATTGTTCCTAAATTAAAAGACAAGTTTCAGTACAAATCCGTCATGGAAGTGCCAAAACTGACGAAAATTTCAGTCAACAAAGGAATTGGCATTGCAGTTTCAGATAAGAAACTTGTGGATAATGGAGTTGAAGAGTTGACAATGATCACAGGACAGAAAGCGGTTCCGACCATTGCGAAGAAGTCAGTTTCGAACTTCAAACTTCGTGAAGGAATGCCGATAGGAGCTAGGGTAACCTTAAGAGGTGAAAAGATGTATGAATTTCTGGATAGACTGATGACAGTGGCACTTCCTAGGGTTAGAGACTTTAAAGGAGTAAAAGAGAAAGGGTTTGACGGAAGAGGAAATTATACTTTAGGAGTACAGGAGCAAATTATCTTTCCTGAAATTAGTATTGATAAAGTAAAGAATATTTCAGGGATGGATATCACATTCGTTACGACTGCTCAAACTGATGAAGAAAGTCTAGCACTGTTGAGAGCATTTGGAATGCCGTTTACTTCAAAGAAGAATTAAAGAACTAACTATGGCAAGAGAGTCGATAAAAGCAAGAGAAAGAAAAAGAGAAAAGCTTGTAGCTAGATATGCTAAGAAGAGAGTTGCGTTGAAAGCAGCTGGTGACTGGCAGGGCTTGGACAAGCTCCCTAAAAATTCCTCAAAAGTGAGATTACACAATAGGTGTAAACTTACAGGTAGACCTAAGGGATACATGAGGAAATTTGGTATTTCCAGAGTTACATTCCGGGAGATGGCATCAGAAGGGAAGATTCCAGGTGTAACTAAAGCGAGCTGGTAATTTAAATTACCGGCTTTAATAATTAAGCGTTCAACTATAGGCTTTCAAATTATAAATTATTACCTTTGCACCCCCTTTTTCGAGGGGGAAAAGTGTGTTTAAGAAATGGTAACAGACCCGATAGCAGATTATTTGACCCGAATTCGTAATGCTATACATGCGAATCATAGAGTAGTGGAGATTCCAGCTTCCAATTTAAAGAAGGAAATGACTAAAGTACTTCATGATAAAGGGTACATAAGAAATTATAAATTCGAGGAAGATAATAAACAGGGGAAAATCAAAATCGCTTTGAAATACAATTCTCAAACGAAGCAACCTGCCATCACAAGCCTAGAGAGAATAAGTACTCCAGGTCTGAGAAAATATGCGGAAGCTGAGTATCTCCCACGAGTTTTGAATGGATTAGGAATTGCGATTCTTTCTACTTCGAAAGGAGTAATTTCTGACAAAGAAGCTCGGAAAGAGCACGTTGGTGGCGAAGTTTTATGTTACGTATATTAACTGATCTAGCATGTCAAGGATAGGAAAAGCACCAATTAGCATACCCGAAGGAGTTAGTGTTAATGTTGACAAAAACTTGGTTACTGTAAAGGGTCCAAAGGGAGAACTTTCTCTGGCAGTAGATTCGGATATTACCTGCAAGGTGGAAGATGGAGTGCTAACGGTTGAACGTCCAACGGAACAAAAAAGGCATAAATCGCTACACGGTCTTTACAGATCACTGGTGAACAATATGGTAGAGGGTGTAAGCCATGGATACAAAAAAGAGATGGAGCTTGTGGGAGTGGGATATAAAGCCGTGGTTCAGGGAAACGTTCTTGAACTAAACCTTGGCTATTCACATAGTATTTATTTCGCTGTGCCCGAAGAAATAAAAGTAAGTGCTGAAACCAAGAAAGGAAAAAATCCTAAGGTTACCATTGAAGGGATTGATAAACAACTCGTAGGGCAGGTTTCTGCCAAGATCAAATCTTTCAGAAAAGTAGAGCCTTACAAAGGAAAAGGTATTCGGTTCATTGGCGAGCAAGTTAGGAGAAAAGCAGGAAAAACTGCTAGTAAATAATAAAATATGGCTATCACGAAAACAGCAAGAAGAAAAAGACTTAGACTGAGTATTCGGAGAAAAATTTCTGGTACTGCAGAAATGCCCAGAGTATCGATATTCAAAAGTAATAAAGGCATTTACGCTCAAGTGATTGACGATGTGAAAGGAGTTACTTTGGCTTCCGCTTCCACCAAGGAGATGGGAAAGGGGAGTTTGAATGTTGAAATTTCTAAGGAAGTCGGGAAAAAACTGGCAGAAAATGCCAAGAGTGCTGGAGTTGAATCAGTAATTTTTGATAGAGGGGGATATTCATATCATGGCAGAGTAAAAGCCCTAGCAGAAGGAGCAAGAGAGGGAGGATTGAAATTCTAAACGAAATTATGTCACAAAGCAATATAAAGTCAGTAAAAGCAAGCGAGATTGATCTCCACGAACGAGTGGTTGCTATCAAGAGAGTAGCAAAAGTTGTAAAAGGAGGTAGAAGATTCAGCTTTTCAGCTATCGTGGTAGTAGGTGATGGCAATGGAGTAGTCGGGTACGGTCTTGGAAAAGCGAATGAAGTGACAGATGCCATTACAAAAGGTATTGATGATGCAAAGAAAAACCTAGTAAGAGTTCCTATATTCAAAGGAACTGTTCCCCATGAGGCGATTGGTAAATTTGGGGGAGGTTTGGTATTGCTGAAACCAGCAGCTACAGGTACAGGAGTAATAGCTGGAGGTGCAATGAGAGCCGTATTGGAGAGTGCGGGAGTACACGATGTATTGGCAAAATCAAAAGGATCTTCAAACCCACACAATGTGGTGAAGGCAACTTTTGACGCTTTGAATAAGATGAGAGACCCTTATGCAGTAGCTCAGCAAAGAGGAGTCTCGTTAGATAAAGTTTTCAATGGATAAGAAAATGGGAAAAATTTTAATCATACAAAAGAAAAGTGTGATCAGAAGACCTGCGAATCAAAAAAGAACCATTGAGGCCTTAGGTCTGGGGAAAATTAATCGATCTGTAGAAAAAGAATTAACTCCTTCGATCAGCGGAATGATCAAGACGGTCAATCACTTGATAGAAGTAAAAGAGCTTTAAAATGAGATTAGAGTCACTTAAGCCTGTAGAAGGCTCAACAAAAACTAGAAAACGAGTTGGCAGAGGACAAGGATCTGGCAGAGGAGGAACTTCTACTCGAGGACATAAAGGTGCTCAGTCTAGGTCAGGTTATTCCCGGAAGCCTGGATTTGAAGGCGGGCAAATGCCCCTTTATAGAAGAATACCAAAATTTGGATTCAAAAATCCAAATAAAATATTCTTCAAAGCAATCAACTTGGATGATCTTCAGAAATTAAGTGAATCAAAAAAAATAAATGCAATTACTCCAGAGGTTTTAAAGGACAATGGTTTAGCGGGGAAAAAAGACTCCATCAAAATTTTGGGTAGAGGAGAATTAAAAGCACAATTGACTGTTACAGCACATAAATTTTCAAAAACTGCACAAGAGGCAATTGAAAACGCTGGAGGATCAATTACAATGCAGGAATGAAAAAGTTCATAGACACCATACGGAACATTTTTGCTATAGAGGAATTGAGATATAGGATTCTCAATACACTAGGGTTTTTGGTTATATTCAGAATGGGTTCTTTTGTAGTTCTTCCTGGGGTAGATGCATCAAAGTTGACCGGAGCATCTGGGATTTTTGGCTTGATAGATACACTATTGGGAGGAGCATTTAGCAATGCTTCTGTTTTTGCATTAGGAATTATGCCTTATATATCGGCATCCATTGTACTTCAACTAATGACTGTAGCAGTTCCTTATTTCCAAAAACTTCAGAAAGAAGGAGATAGCGGGAGAAAGAAGATAAACCAATTGACGAGAGTTTTGACTATTGCTATATGTTTGGCACAAGGGTTCAGTTACGTTTCCGCTGCAATAGACCCAGCAGCAATCATCAATGACAGTTTCTTCTTTAAATTTTCATCTGTTATTATTCTGACTGCAGGGACTATATTTTGCATGTGGTTAGGCGAGAAGATCACGGACAAAGGGATTGGGAATGGAATTTCAATGCTGATTATGATTGGAATCATTTCAAAATTTCCTGGTAGTATCGCTTCCGAGGCTATCACCAGAGGATTGAGCGAAGCATTAATTCTAATCCTTGAATTTGTTGCCCTATTCTTCGTGGTGTTGGTGACTGTAGCACTCGTACAAGCTGTGAGAAGAGTGCCAGTTCAATATGCGAAGCAAGTTGTTGGAAATAAGGTATACGGAGGTCAGAGACAATACATCCCGCTTAAAGTCAATGCATCAGGGGTTATGCCTATTATCTTTGCTCAATCCATCATGTTTCTGCCAGCCATGCTTGCGGGTCTATGGAGAGACCAAAGTGACTTTGCTAACTACATAGGCACTACTTTTTCAGATTTTACCTCTTGGCAATACAACTTGACGTTTGCCATTATGATCATCGTATTTACCTTCTTTTATACGGCGATCACAATTAATCCGACGCAAATTGCAGATGACATGAAAAGGAATGGAGGCTTTATCCCTGGGATCAAACCAGGAAAGCAGACTTCCGAATTCTTGGACAATATTTTATCAAGGATAACACTTCCTGGATCATTATTCTTAGCCATAATTGCTATCCTTCCAGCTTTTGCGATGATTGCTGGAGTGAATCAAGGCTTTGCACAGTTCTATGGAGGTACATCGCTCCTTATTATGGTAGGAGTTATTTTAGATACACTTCAGCAGATTGAGAGCTACCTGCTCATGAGGCACTATGAAGGTATGATGAAATCAGGCAGAGTAAAAGGCAGGACTCAGGCGGCATAATATGGCAAAGCAAGCATCTATAGAACAAGATGGAACAATTGCGGAGGCTTTGTCTAATGCAATGTTTCGGGTGGAATTAGAAAATGGGCATGAGGTGATTGCACACATTTCTGGTAAAATGAGAATGCATTATATCAAGATATTGCCTGGAGATAAGGTGAAGCTGGAAATGTCTCCGTATGACTTGACAAAAGGAAGAATAGTCTATCGCTATAAATAAACAGTCTCAGGCTGATCAATTAAAAGAAAAAAATGAAAGTAAAAGCATCCATAAAAAAACGAAGCACTGATTGCAAAGTAATTAGGCGTAAAGGGAAGCTCTATGTGATTAATAAGAAGAATCCAAAGTTTAAACAGAGACAAGGATAATTATGGCCAGAATCGCAGGAGTTGATATCCCCGATAACAAAAGAGGAGAAGTAGCACTTACCTACATTTTCGGTGTTGGTAGGACCTCCGCTCAGAAAATACTTACAGAAGCGGGAGTAGACAGGAATAAGAAAGTTCGGGATTGGAGTGACGATGAGGGGGGGAAAATCCGAACTATTATTCGAGAGAATTACAAAGTTGAGGGAGTATTAAAGGGCGAAGTTCAACTAAGTATCAAGAGACTACTCGATATTGGATGCTACAGA
This sequence comes from Ekhidna sp., assembly GCA_965261215.1. Taxonomy (GTDB): domain Bacteria; phylum Bacteroidota; class Bacteroidia; order Cytophagales; family Cyclobacteriaceae; genus Ekhidna. The sequence continues at coordinate 1,901,914 of CBDHDT010000193.1, read as the reverse complement.
GGACTGAGACATAGAAGAGGACTGCCTGCAAGAGGTCAACACACCAAGAACAATGCAAGAACCAGAAAGGGGAAGAGAAAAACGATGGCTAATAAGAAAAAAGCTGTTAAGTAATAATATAGATGGCGCAGAAAAGAAAAGATAAGGCGAAAAAGAGAGTTGTCAATGTTGAAGCAACTGGTCAGGCACATATTCGGGCATCCTTCAACAATATAATTATCTCAATGACCAATAACAGTGGTCAGGTTATTAGTTGGGCATCAGCTGGAAAAATGGGGTTCAGAGGTTCTAAGAAAAATACGCCTTATGCAGCCCAGGTTGCAGCGCAGGAATGTGCTCAGAAGGCCTATGATCTTGGTCTTCGACAAGTAAATGTTTTTGTAAAAGGACCAGGTTCAGGAAGAGAGTCAGCCATTAGAACCATCCAAAATGTAGGAATAGAAGTAACCATGATTAAAGACGTAACCCCATTACCACATAACGGGTGCAGACCTCCTAAAAGAAGAAGAGTTTAAGATAGATAATGAAGAATAGACAATGAAGAATAGATAATGGCAAGATATACTGGGCCTAAAACTAAGATTTCGAGAAGATTTGGAGAGCCAATTTTTGGTGCAAGCAAAGCACTTCAAAAGAAAAACTATCCCCCAGGTCAGCATGGGCGAGGGAGAAGAAAAAAACAATCAGAATATGCAATCCAGCTGGCTGAAAAGCAAAAGGCAAAATATACTTACGGTGTGTTGGAACGTCAATTCTCAAATACCTTTGACAAGGCCTCCAGAAAAGGAGGCATTACGGGTGAAGTACTTCTTCAATTACTTGAAGCAAGGCTAGATAATACCGTATTTAGATTAGGAATTTCGCCAACAAGAAGAGCTGCGAGGCAGTTGATTTCCCACAAACACATTACTGTCAATGGAGGGATTGTAAATATTCCTTCTTACTCGTTGAAGAATAGTGATATTATCGGTGTTAGAGAAAAGTCTAAATCATTAGAAGCAATTACAAATAGTATTTCTTCGAATGCATCTAGTTACTCTTGGCTTGAGTGGGATGCCACTCAAATGACTGGTAAATATTTGAATTCTCCTAGCAGGGAAGAGATTCCCGAAAATATCAAGGAACAACTGATTGTTGAATTATATTCTAAGTAAAACTAAAACTAAAAAAATATAATATATATGTCTATCCTAGCATTTCAAATGCCAGAAAAAGTGGTAATGGAAAAAGCAGATGCTTTCCATGGTCTATTCACATTCAAACCACTTGAGAAGGGGTACGGAGTGTCCATCGGTAACGCCCTTAGAAGAATTCTTCTTTCCTCTTTAGAGGGATATGCTATCACTGGGGTTAAAATACCTAGTATTTTGCATGAGTTCTCCACCATAGCAGGAGTTGTTGAAGATGTGAGTGAAATTATTTTGAACCTTAAAATGGTAAGATTCAAAATAATTGGAGAAGTAGCAGACACCAACCTGACAGTAAGCGTCTCAAGTAAAAAAGTACTTACCGCAGGGGATATTGCTCAAGCAACTACCTCATTTGAAATTTTGAACCCTGACCATGTTATCTGTAACCTTGATGAATCTGCTCAATTCGAGATGGAGTTGACGATTGAAAAAGGAAGAGGTTATGTAAGTGCAGATGATAATAAGCCTTCAGAACAAAATTTTGGATTCGTAGCAATTGATTCCATCTATACTCCAATAAAAAATGTGAAGTATAGTGTAGAAAACACCAGAGTTGAACAAAAAACAGACTATGAGCAGTTGACCTTGGATATTGAAACCGACGGTTCCATCCATCCAGAAAATGCTCTTAGAGAAGCAGCTAAGATTTTGATTCAACACTTTATGCTGTTTTCAGATCAAAATATGATCCTAGAAACACAAGAGGTAGGAGAGCCAGAGTACGTTGATGAAGAACTCCTTCATATGAGAAAAATGTTGAAAACTAGTTTGGGTGATCTTGATCTTTCAGTTAGGGCGTATAATTGCCTAAAAGCGGCGAATGTAAAAACCCTTGGCGATTTGGTGTCGTTAGAAATATCCGATATGATGAAATTTAGAAATTTTGGAAAGAAATCATTGGCTGAATTGGAGCAATTAATTGTTGAGAAAGAACTTGCTTTTGGCATGGACTTGAGTAAGTATAGGCTCGGGGAGGAATCATGAGACACGGAAAAAAATTCAACCATTTAGGCAGAAAAACAGCTCATAGGAGTGCAATGCTTTCGAATATGGCGTCTTCCCTTATTATTTATAAGAGAATCAATACTACAGTTGCGAAAGCGAAAGCTTTGAGACAATACATTGAACCCATTCTCACAAAATCTAAAACAGATGATACACATTCCAGAAGGGTTGTGTTTTCATACCTTCAGGACAAGAAATCTGTAAGTGAGCTTTTCAGTAACGTATCTGAAAAAATTGCAAATAGACCAGGTGGATATACCAGAATCCTTAAAACGGGTTCCCGACTTGGGGATAATGCAGAGATGTGCATTATGGAGTTGGTAGATTTCAATGAATTAATGTTAAAAGAGGAAGGAGTAGCTAAATCAAAAACGAGAAGATCCAGAAGAGGCGGCAAAAATACAAGTACCGATAAACCAGCAACTGAGAGTACAACAGTAAATCAGAAGGTGGCAGAGGAGACCACAGAAGAAAGAACAAAGGAGGAAGCTGAAGCAGGAACAACAAGTAATGAAGCAGTTGAAGAGGTAAAAGCCGAAGAACCCATACCAGAGGTTGCTAAAGAAGAAAAAAAAGCGGACCAAGAGGAAAAAAGGAAGAAAGCTAAAGAATAAGAAGACGGCTAAATCTAAGGGGAAGTATCCAATAAAGGGTTTAAATGAGATCAAGGATCAGGGTATCAGACGTTGGTCCTTTCTTCAAAATAGCCTATAAATTCAGACCGTTGCAATAGAGGGGCGTTTATTATCATTACCATCAAGCTGAATAAAATAAACAACATATCCCCACCCTAGCCGATAGCATTTGTGATGTTCAGGCAGGGGGATAAAAAAGACTTTTTTCAGTCAGGTAAATGCTATTTTAGACTGGGTTAGCCTTAATACAGTGCTAGATCAATACTACACAAAAGGAAAAAGAGGGACAGGTAAACCTGCCTATGATGGATTATTACTGTTTAAAGTGGCTCTATGTTGAATTGTATGGGTAAGGATAAAAAGATTGCCTTTGATTATGAAAAATTCAGAAGAATTATTCACATTAGCCTTAGGGTTACATGAGCCATGGAGTATAAAAAATATTATTCTTGACAAAAGGTCCTCTCGTTTAGAGATTTATTTAGCGTTCCGTAGAGGGTACAAATTTAAGATGGATGATGGCAAAGAATACACCGCCCATGATACTGTTGAGAGAACTTGGCAACATCTTGATTGTTTTCAACATAAATGCTATTTACACGCAAAAGTTCCTAAGGTTAAACAATCCGACGGAAAGATAAAAACACAAATGGTTCCGTGGGCGAGAAAAGGGAGTGGTGTAGGTTCAACCATCAAGTGCAAAAACTAAGCGGTATTTAGCTAAAAGATTTCTTTAGGAGTTTTAAAGTTAAGTTTTTCTCTTGGTCGTCGGTTAATTTTGTGTTGAATTTGTGTAATCTGTTCGTCATTTAGTGTATCAAAAGCTGTTTTTTTGGGTATATACTGTCTTATGAGTTTGTTAGTGTATTCATTGAGTCCTCTTTGCCAGGAGCAATACCGATGGGCAAAGTAGAATTTAGTAGCTAGGTTTTTAGCTATGTCTTGATGGTCGGCAAATTCTGTTCCATTATCAGAAGTGATCGAAAGGATATGTTTTTTATAGGGCATCATCCTATTGATAAGTTCCTTACTTAGTCCTTTGGCTTGCTTTCCCTTAGGTAGCTTTTTGATAATGAGCATTCCTGTAGTTCTTTCCACGATGGTCAGAATGGCTCCCTTTTGTTGTCTGCCTATAATGGTATCCACTTCCCAGTCCCCAAAGCGTTCTTTATTGTTGATGCATTCAGGTCTTTGATCGATTGATACCCTGTTTTTACTAGTTACAGGCTTACCTACAGGTCTTTTTCTATGTTTGAGTTGATGGCGTAAATGTTTGTAATACTGGCCTCCAGCAACTTTATCGTCCCTAATATATTGATAGATACGTTCATGTGAAACCATGGGAATCTGCTTGATTTTACAATACCCTACAAGCTACTTAGGTGACCACTGTTCTTGCAGAAGGTATTCTTTGATGAGCTTTCTTTTGTGGGTGTCAAAAGACCGAGACTTGCACTAACGTTGCTTACGCTTTGTGGAAGACAAATGTGCTTTATATCCATGATAGATCCCTGTAGGGGAACTGTTGCGCTTGCATTCTCTGTAAATGGTGGAAACCGACACAGCAAGGGCTTCTGCAATGAAACTTTTACTCTTACCCGATTTTAAGTAGGCTTCAATTTGATGTCTTTGATGGTCTTTGAGTTGATAATATGTTTGGCTCATATGGCAAAGTGTTTAGACCTTTAAATATGTGGAAATAGCTCCACATATTTATCCTAATCTTTGCACTTACTAAGTGAACTTACAGTAGAATTCAATCTGTTTTGGCAAAAAAAGGAGGGTTTCTAAATTTTGACAGATTCAGGATTAATGTGCTGTTTTATTTTGGAAAACTTAATCTAACTCCACTAAAAACTTAGTTATGCTTTTCCAATGCTTTTGAAGACACTGAAAAACAGCTACCTAAGGTACAAGCTTAGTGCTATTTTATTGAACGTTCCTTTCAGGAGACCAAAAATGTAGTAGGCATGAAATACTACCAAGAGAGGAAATATCAAGCATGGGTTCACTATATGGCCATGATCCTGCTTTTGCTAGTTCTTTTGATGAACCACAGACTGGAACTCGAGAAACTTGTCCACCAATTCTTTACATACAGGGACGTTAAACTTTGTTTTCAGTTCTATTTGCCACATAAAATGAATACAAATCAGGGATTCCTTGATCGGTTATTCGATAACTTGGAAGCAAAAAAACTCGATTATGAATCGTATGAACACTCTGGTGCCTAATGGGTTAAAGTAAAATTAGGTAATATTTTATAATCAAATTGGTATTAGCATACATTTGCGCCAATGTATGATTCGTGTAGGAAAGTAAAATACACGTTACTTGTTTCCTTGGTCAAGTTCCTGATCTGGATCAGTTCTTGGTTGCCAGCGAGATGGCTTCACGCTATCTTCTCCACTTTGTCAAAAGTGGCGTTTTACCTTTTAAAAAAAGAGCGTGACAAAACTATTGCTAATGTGAAGATTGGATATCCTGATAAGACGGAAAAGGAATGCCGAACCTTTGCCCGTGAGGTGTTCATCTACTTGGGGGTAAACTACGCAGACTTGGCAAAAGGATTGACTGTCAGGACACAAGGACACTATCGAAAGGTAATTCAAATAGAGGGAGAGAAGCATTTTGAAGAAGCATACAAAAAGGGGAAGGGAGTTTTGGCCCTTACTTGTCATAGAGGTGCTTTTGAATTAGTGGGTACGTATTGTGGGTTACATTACCCAACAGTAGGTGTAGGTGCCAAGCTGAAAAATAAAGCACTTGATCGATTACTGGTTGACAATAGAACAAGCAGAGGAATTGACTTTACTCATCGAGGAAAGAATACGTTGAAACTGATTAGGGCACTCAAACAGGGTAAGGTGGTAATCATGCTCATTGACCAAGACACTGATAAGGTAAAAAATGTATTTGTAGATTTTTATGGGGAAAAAGCAGCCACTCCAATTGGAGCAGCTTTGCTGGCTCAAAAAACAGGCTCAGCGGTCGTTCCAATGGCTATGTCTATCCAAAATGGCAAACAAGTACTTACCATACGACCTAAAATAGAGATCGTAAATACGGAAAATGAGGATGAGGATATTCAGACCAATACGCAACTAATGTCTGATGCTTTAGAGACCTTTATTAAAGAACATCCTGAGCAATGGGTTTGGGTACACGAACGCTGGAAGACCAGACCGCCCTCTGAATGATGAATCTGTGATTTAGTACCCATAAGATCACAAAAAAATCAAGAATTTTAACTGGTTAAGACTCTTAAATTAGGGGCTGTCCTAGATAACACATAAAAGTGTTATCACTGGCAGTACGAGAAAGAGTCCTTTGAGGGGTTATAAACAAGGGCTGAATTCAAGTCATTAATGCAACTTTCTGGTTAACCAATAATTGATTCATTACAAATATAGGGATTTCATATTTATGTCTTTTTCTAGGTCGATTGTTTATCCTGGTTTCAACGTCTTTGATTTGTTGCTCCTTGAGCATAGAGAAGTCTGATTTCTTAGGGATATATTGGCTAATCAGCCCGTTTAAATTTTCATTAGACCCTCTTTCCCACGAGTGGTAGGGATGGGCAAAATAATAGTCAATGCTTAGCGTTTTAGCTACCTGTTGATGCCAAGCAAATTCCTTTCCATTATCAGAAGTGATGGTGTGAAGAAACGGACTCCATTCTTCCAATAATTCATTGCTGGTATCTGAACCTTCGCTGGCTTGTTTGGTTGCTACTTTCTTCCTTTTCAACATGCCACTCGCCCTGTCGTTGATAGTTACCATCGCTCCTTCCTGATTGTTTCCAATGATCAAATCTGCTTCAAAATCTCCAAATCTTGACCTTTTTTCTACCACCGTAGGTCTGTGGTCTATACTTACCCTGTCTTTTATAATTCCCCTGCTATCTTTAGTAGCCTCTCTTTTGCGATACTTTTTTCCCTTTCTTCAGAGATGAGTAGGTAACTCGCCCTGGTGTTTTTTGTCTTTCCATACATGCTGATAAATGCGCTCGTGAGGGACACAGTCTATCCCTTCTTTTATACTGATGCCTACAATTTGCTCGGGGCTATAATCTTTCTTTAGCAAGGTCTCGACATGGAACTGAATTTGCAAGGAGAATCGCTTTTTCTTGGGTTTCCTTTTTTGACGTTGAGCATACTTTCGATGAGCCAAATCACGTAGGTTCAACCATCAAGTGCAACAACTAAGCGGTATTTAGATAAAAGATTTCTTTAGGAGTTTTAAAGTTAAGTTTTTCTCTTGGTCGTCGGTTAATTTTGTGTTGAATTTGTGTAATCTGTTCATCATTTAGAGTATCAAAAGCTGTTTTTTTGGGTATATACTGTCTTATGAGTTTGTTAGTGTATTCATTGAGTCCTCTTTGCCAGGAGCAATACCGATGGGCAAAGTAGCATTGAGTAGCTAGGTTTTTAGCTATGTCTTGATGGTCGGAAAATTCTGTTCCATTATCAGAAGTGATCGAAAGGATATGTTTTTTATAGGGCATCAACCTATTGATAAGTTCCTTACTTAGTCCTTTGGCTTGTTTTCCCTTAGGTAGCTTTTTTATAATGAGCATTCCTGTAGTTCTTTCCACGATGGTCAGCATGGCTCCCTTTTGTTGTCTGCCTATAATGGTATCCACTTCCCAGTCCCCAAAGCGTTCTTTATTGTTGATGCATTCAGGTCTTTGATCGATTGATACCCTGTTTTTAATAGTTACAGTCTTACCTACAGGTCTTTTTCTATGTTTGAGTTGCTGGCGTAAATGTTTGTAATACTGGCCTCCAGCAGCTTTATCGTCCCTGATATATTGATAGATACGTTCATGTGAAACCATGGGAATCTGCTTGATTTTACAATACCCTACAAGCTGCTTAGGTGACCACTGTTCTTGCAGAAGGTATTCTTTGATGAGCTTTCTTTTGTGGGTGTCAAAAGACCGAGACTTGCAATAACGTTGCTTACGCTTTGTGGAAGACAAATGTGCTTTAGATCCATGATAGATCCCTTTAGGGGAACTGTTGCGCTTGCATTCTCTGTAAATGGTGGAAACCGACACAGCAAGGGCTTCTGCAATGAAACTTTTACGTTTACCCGATTTTAAGTAGGCTTCAATTTGATGTCTTTGATGGGCTTTGAGTTGATAATATGTTTGGCTCATATGGCAAAGTTTTTAGACCTTTAAATATGTGGAAATAGCTCCACATATTTATCCTACATCTTTGCACTTACTAATTGAACTTACACAGTTCAATTCAGTAAAGATCGTTGCAAACGGTAGCACCGAGTCTGTTAGTTTTTGAATGGTGAGATTTTGGATCTTCCATAGGTCTGAGTAGCCCTATTTCTTACTGTTCTTCTTCACTTTTTGTTGTCTTTTACTGAATTGGATATAATTATACTAGAACTTCAATATAAATTGTAACCCATCGTCGCCAGTTGAATTTCTTTTCCCAATGGCTGAAGGGGAAATTTCTCTCTGCCAATAGGTCGGAATTTTTCTTTGACGGATAGTCTGTTTAGCTGCTTTCACTGAGATGTTTTCGGGCAGGTCAGCACGTTGCGACACTTCTTCTAAGTTGCTAATTTCGTTCACATTAGCAACAGCGGTCACTACAATAACCAAAAATTGCTGTCCTTCAATCCCTAGTTTTTAACCACTTTCCTTGTCATACGACCGTGTGTTGTTTGTATCTTTAACAGGTAAATCCCTTTAGCTAAAGATGGAAATGCCACAGCGTTATCTCCTTTTGTTAACGTTCCCTTCGTAAGCACGTTACCTGAGATTCCGAACAAGCGGTACGTTCCCTCGCTGGCAACGGTAATTCTCATTCTATCTCCATCTTTTACTGGATTAGGGGAGACGGAAATGCCTATGTTCTTCACGCCAGCAGTTTCTGTGGTAACATCATCAGCCTGCACGGAAACTGAGAACGTTTGTTCAGCAGTTTGACCCGTTATGTCGGTGGCAGTGACGGTGATGGTTGCTGTGCCTACGGCTACTGGAGTTACGGTAACTACACTACCCATCACTGTAACCGTTGCGATGGCGGTATCACCAGACGTTGCAGTAAACGTCAACGTGTCTAAGTCGTTAAAGTTAATCGCCACATCTACATTTCGAGGAGTACCATTTTCCATGAGATCAGTAATGTTGTCCATCGTGCCTGTGGCTGTTGGGGCAGGGTTGGTAATGGAGACTGAGAACGTTTGTTCAGCAGTTTGACCCGCTATGTCGGTGGCAGTTACGGTGATGGTTGCTGTGCCTGCGACTACGGGTGTTACGGTAACTACACTACCCATCACTGTAACCGTTGCGATGGCGGTATTATCGGACGTTGCAGTAAACGTCAACGTGTCGTTTGGGTCGCTAAAGTTACCCGTCACATTAACCGCTTGAGGACTACCATTTTCCACGAGGTCAGTAATATCGGCAATCGTGCTTACGATTGTTGGGGCAGGGTTGGTAACGGAGATTGAGAACGTCTGTTCAGCAGTTTGACCCGCTATATCGGTGGCAGTTACGGTGATGGTCGTGGTGCCAGCAGCTAATGGCGTAACCGTAACTTCACTATCGTTAGCAACCCCAACGGTTGCGATGTTAATATCATTAGACATTGCGGAAAAGGTCAAAGCGTCTGTGTCGCTAAATTTATCCGCCACATCTACAGTTTGAGGACTGCCATTTGCCACGAGGTTAGTAATATTAGAAATCGTACCTACGGTTGTTGGGACGGCGGCGTTAATAGTGACTCCATCGGGAAGGGTTATTGTTGCTGTTGATGGCACATCGGCAAACAGGCTTGCGGGAAGCGAAGCGGGCAGTGGGTTTTCCGATAACTCAAGGGTTGTTAAACTAGTTAAGCCCGCGAAAACCCCAGTAGGCAAGGTGGATAATTGGTTGTTATTTAATTCCAGTCTCGTTAAGGCGGATAGCCCAGAGAAAATATCAGCGGGTAGGGTGGTAATCTCGTTGTTGGATAAATTGAGAGACGTTAGCCCTGTTAAGCCAGCAAAATCGCCACTCTTTAGGTTGCTACCTATTAGAGAGCTACCCCCAACAAAAGATAATTCGGTAACTCCTGCCAACTCTGCTGTAGTAATGTCTGCACAATTGGTTTTGCCACTCACTTTGGAGATGATAACATTCTTAACTATTTCGGTGCGTGAACAAAGGTCTGTTTCGGCTGGGATTACGCTGACCATAAAAGTTTGTGTAACGGATTGCCCTGCTGTATCGGTGGCAGTGACGGTGATGGTTGCACTGCCTGCGGCTACTGGCGTAATGGTTATTGTTGTGCTACCGCTAACAGTCGCGATTGCAATATTGTTGGATTCTGCGGAAAAGGTCAAAGCGTCTGTGTCGCTAAAGTTACTAGCCACATCTACAACACGAGGACTACCATTTTCTACGAGGTCAGTAATGTCGGCAATCGTGCCTACGGTTGTTGGAATTTCGTTAATCGTAGTTCCTGTGGGAAGAGTTATTGTTGCTGTTGCTGGTAAATCAGCAAACAGGCTTGCAGGGAGCGATGTCAGTGGGTTATTCGATAAATCGAGGTCTGTCAAGGCAGTTAAGCCCGAGAAAATACCAGATGGCAAGGTGGTGAGTTGGTTGTTCTTTAAATCTAGTATCCCTAAGGCAGATAGCCCAGAGAATATATCAGCGGGTAGAGTTGTTAGTTGATTACCGCCTAAAAAGATTCTTGTTAGCCCTGCTAAGCCAGCAAAATCACCACTATTTAGACTACCCACTTCCTGAGATATAAGGCTTATTCTAATAATTCCGGACAAATCTTCATTAGTAATATCTTCACAACGACTTTTTCCACTCACTCTTGAGACTATTTCATTCTTAACTACTTCGGTGCGTGAACAGAGGTCTGTTGGGTCAGTCTCTTGAGCATTTACTGGTAGAGCAAAAGCCAGACTTATAATAATAAGAAATAGGGTGTTTTTGTAATTATAAAGCCGTGCTAAAGCATGACATAATGTCGGGGGGGGGGGGGGGGGGGGGGGGGGGGTAGGATTATTAACTGACGTTTTGTCAGTTAATAATGACGTTTTGAGAGGTAGAATAGTAATTTTCATACGTATTTATTTTTAAATGATTATGCCAAAGGTATGAAATTATTGCCAACTAACCACTGTTGTCCGATAAATGCCTATTTAACTCCTGAAAAATAAGAGTCTTAACTAATTAAGACCCTTGTTTTTTACAAACGTATATTTATGTCTTTTTAACCTATCATTTCCCACTTTCGTAATTCGTCCATTGCTTTGTTTACTTCTTTCATTACGTGGAACTTATCAAAGGTAACATCGGCATCTGGCAGATAGTTGTCACAACCAGAGATAAAAGACGGGGACATATCTATGCACACTTGTTTTATCGAACCAGAATCCACTTGCTTCTGGGTTAAATGCCCTACACTTTTTTTTATGCAATCAACCCCTTTTCCTTCTTCGGCCAACAAGATTCTTTTTTGTTTTAAATCGACCATGGTAGTTATGTATTTGTGTCCTTTTCTTACCGACGTTTCATCAAAACCAATCTTGTCTACATCTTCAATAATGTCTCTTTTACGGGCAATAGAAATCCAATGTTTAAAAATAGTCCAAAGCCTGTTTGGATAGCTCTGTACTATTTTGGCGACTTTGTTTACAGGCATTCCATTTGCTATTAGAAGCATTATAAACGCTTCAAAAAGCAGGGTAAAACCAAGTAAGTTCAATTAGTAAGTGCAAAGATGTAGGATAAATATGTGGAGATATCTCCACACATTTAAAGGTCTAAAAACGTTGCCATATGAGCCAAACATATTATCAACTCAAAGACCATCAAAGACATCAAATGGAAGCATACTTAAAATCGGGTAAGAGTAAAAGTTTCATTGCAGAAGCCCTTGATGTGTCGGGTTCCACCATTTACAGAGCATGCAAGCGCACCAGTTCCCCTAAAGGGAACTATCATGGATCTAAAGCACATTTGTCTTCCACAAAACGTAAGCAACGTTATTGCAAGCCTCGCTCTTTTGACACCCACAAAAGAAAGCTCATCAAAGAATACCTTCTGCAAGAACAGTGGTCACCTAAGCAGATTGTAGGGTATTGTAAAATCAAGCAGATTCCCATGGTTTCACATGAACGTATCTATCAATATATCAGGGATGATAAAGCCGCTGGAGGTCATTATTACAAACATTTACGCCATCAACTCAAACATAGAAAAAGACCTGTAGGTAAGCCTGTACCTATTAAAAACAGGGTATCAATCGCTCAAAGACCTGAATGCATCAACAATAAAGAACGCTTTGGGGACTGGGAAGTGGATACCATTATAGGCAGACAGCAAAAGGGAGCCATTCTGACCATCGTGGAAAGAACTACAGGAATGCTCATTATCAAAAAGCTACCTAAGGGAAAACAAGCCAAGGGACTAAGTAAGGAACTTATCAATAGGCTGATGCCCTATAAAAAACATATCCTTTCGATCTCTTCTGATAATGGAACAGCATTTGCCGACCATCAAAACATAGCTAAAAACCTAGCTACTAAATTCTACTTTGCCCATCGGTATTGCTCCTGGCAAAGAGGACTCAATGAATACACCAACAAACTCATAAGACAGTATATACCCAAAAAAACAGCTTTTGATACACTAAATGACGAACAGATTACACAAATTCAACACAAAATTAACCGACGACCAAGAGAAAAACTTAACTTTAAAACTCCTAAAGAAATCTTTTATCTAAATACCGCTTAGTTTTTGCACTTGAGTGTTGAACCTACGGTCACCTAAGCAGCTTGTAGGGTATTGTAAAATCAAGCAGATTCCCATGGTTTCACATGAACGTATCTATCAATATATCAGGGATGATAAAGTCGCTGGAGGTCATTATTACAAACATTTACGCCATCAACTCAAACATAGAAAAAGACCTGTAGGTAAGCCTATAACTATTAAAAACAGGGTATCAATCGATCAAAGACCTGAATGCATCAACAATAAAGAACGCTTTGGGGATTGGGAAGTGGATACCATTATAGGCAGACAGCAAAAGGGAGCCATTCTGACCATCGTGGAAAGAACTACAGGAATGCCCATTATCAAAAAGCTACCTAAGGGAAAACAAGCCAAAGGACTAAGTAAGGAACTTATCAATAGGCTGATGCCCTATAAAAAACATATCCTTTCGATCACTTCTGATAATGGAACAGAATTTGCCGACCATCAAAACATAGCTAAAAACCTAGCTACTCAATTCTACTTTGCCCATCGGTATTGCTCCTGACAAAGAGGGCTCAATGAATACACCAACAAACTCATAAGACAGTATATACCCAAAAAAACAGCTTTTAATACACTAAATGACAAACAGATTACCCAAATTCAACACAAAATTAACCGACGACCAAGAGAAAAATTTAACTTTAAAACTCCTAAAGAAATCTTTTAATCTAAATACCGCTTAATTTTGCACTTGATGGTTGAACCTACGGTTGCCCTTTTGTTGTTCTAAAACAGTGACAAAGTCAACAACCGTTTGATTGCTTTTGCCATCACTGATGTGCGCCACTGCTTTTTTGTATAAATCAACAAATAGCGTAATATAATCATGTCCCTTGGTCGTGGCAGTTTCATCCATGCCAGAGGCATCTATACCACTTAAATCCTCACTGAGCCTAGCTTTGTCAACATAGCTATCCAACAACTTCCAAACCTTATAGTCTGATACGTTCATCAGCTGGCAAACATTGTGTACCGGCATGTGCTTACAAAACTTGATAACAAAAGCCTCAAACAAGGTGCTAAAACCATTTAACTGACCTGCCCACGGTGGCAGAATCAGTCGCACTTTGCCATCGTCTCGCTTAATGCGAGGAGTCCGAACATGCAGATGGCATTCATGCTCAAAGAAATTCATACGACGATATTTTTTCATCTTGGTGTCATAGGCACCATAGGCTTTGGTATCAAAAGCTACCATCAACAAAGCGCGTTCCACGTTTGAAGTCAATACAGATGTTGAGTTGTTTGTCGTTAAATTCAACATCCTTGACCAACCATGTGGAATAGATGCCGAGTGCTTGAGTAAATAAGTCTTGCATTGTTTGATCCTTTTGAATGATAAAAAAAATTGAACCCGTATTTTAACGCATCACCCACCCAAGAATCAAAAGAACCAAAAATTGTGAAGGAATAGAAGGATATACGTTGGAAGATGTAGGGGGTTTCGGGGTGAGGGAAAGCTCTAGTTGAGGATCAGCAAATGATGTGTGTATTTTGGGCATATGAAATTTCAGCTATTCGAAGACCTCATCTATATAAATTTCGTCATGAAAACGACATGAGTAATGCGTAAACGAAAATGAGTAGCGTGGGGGAGATTTGAACTCCCGACCTCCGGGTTATGAATCCGACGCTCTAACCAACTGAGCTACCACGCCATTTCTGTTTGCCTCTCCGAAAAAAGGATGGCAAACTTAAGAAAGATTTCTTTTGATTTTTCCTATGGTAGAAATGATTTTTTTATACCTTATCAAAAATTTTTGGATATGGCGAAGGTTCAATATGTTGGAGAGTTCGAATTTAATGCATCTAGGAAGATGCTCTTTCCATTTTTTAGTACAGCATCAGGTCTGTCACAGTGGTTTGCTGATGATGTAAACGTTAATAATTCAAGTAAAGCATATACTTTTATATGGGATGGCGATGAAACGGTGGTACGGCGTACATTCAATCGGGCAAATCATCATGTAAGGTTTGATGTAGTAGATGAAAGTGATGATGATCCAAACTACTTTGAGTTTATTTTGGAGATAAATGAGTTGACGCAATCTGTCTATGTACGCATTAACGATTATTCTGATATGGATCAGGAAGAGGCTCATGAATTATGGGAGCGTCTGATACACGATCTTAAGGAAATTGTTGGAGGTTGATTTGGCATTTTTATTGCCAATGTGGGCATAATGCTTCCTAATTTTGCTTCCAGTTATGCGTAAGCTGGATATCCTAATGATCAAGTCCTTTATCGGACCTTTTTTACTTACTACGGCAGTAGCTAATTTCATCCTGCTTATTCAATACCTTTTAAAGTATTTTGATGATTTCGTAGGTAAAAATTTAGGGATTACAGTTTTTGCTGAACTCCTGTTTTATTTCTCATTGAATATGCTTCAGGTAGCTCTTCCGTTAGGCGTACTTATTGCATCATTGATGACCTTTGGGAATCTTGGGGAGAACTTTGAACTCACTGCGATAAAAGGATCTGGAATTTCACTACTTAGGACACTAAGACCGATTTTTTTGCTGGTTTTTGTTTTGTCAATAGGAGCTTTCTTTTTTAATAATTATGCCATTCCTGCTGCCAACTTAAAAGCATACAGCCTGCTGTATGATATTAAACATACTAAACCTGCCTTGGATATAAAGGCAGGGATATTTTATAATGGTATTCCCAATTACAGTATCAAAGCCAAAGAGAAACTGCCAGATGGAAAAACCCTTTTGGATGTGATGATTTATGATCATTCAGCAGGTAAAGGGAACAAAACAGTGATTCTTTCCGACTCCAGTCTTATGTATACCATTTTGGATGATCGGTATCTGAAGTTGGAACTATATAATGGAAACTATTACTCCGAACGAAAGAAAAGTAAAAGTAGCATAGACCAGTTGTACCGGACTGGGTACTATCGAATGGACCTCGTATTCAGCTTGGCATCTTTTGATTTAAAACGAAGAAAGGAAGATTTATTTCAGAATAATAGACAAATGAAAAATATAAGCGAGTTGACGGCTGATATTGACTCATTTGGAACTGTGATTAATAAGGCAAAAATCGGGTTGATCGAAAATACAAGCAGGTACTTTCAATATCATATTGGGGGGGAAGAAGGTACGCTGAACAAGAGGAGAATAGAAGATGACTCGACAATAAAAGTTCTGCAAAACCCTCAGGTGGCTTTCCTGTCCTCAGGTGGCTTGTCTGGTCAAAAACAAGAGCCTAAAGCAAATAAAAAATCATTCGAACCAAAAACTATATGGGATCAAAAAGAGGTCCCAATCAAAGAGTTACAAGAGTTACAATTTTTTGATGGTCAGGATACTATTAAAACATCAGCTAAGAGTAGGGCAGTAGTAGAATTGAAAGAAATTTTAAGGAACCCAAATTCCTTGGGAAAAGGCTTTCTAGAAAGTCCATTAGCAGAGGAAATACTTGAGACGAGACTTGAGTTTATCCTAGATACTTTGGGTTGGGATTTTCTTGAAGCACAACTTGAGAACTCAACAATGAAAAAGGAAAGTGTTTTTGCCACTGCACTCAGTCAAGCTCGGAGCGTCAAAGTAAATGCTCAATCTGCTCAAACGCGCGTGTATAATGCCCGAAAGGATAAAAACCTGTATACCATAGAAAAATACAAAAAATATGCTCAAGCCATGGCCTGCATTCTTATGTTTATGATTGGAGCCCCATTGGGGGCCATTATTAAAAAAGGAGGTCTTGGAGTTCCTATTATCATTGCGATACAGTTTTTTATCATTTATTACGTTTTTACAAGTATTGGTGAGAAATCTGCAAAGGAAGGTGCGATGAACCCTTACCTTGCGGTTTGGCTATCAGATCTCGTTTTGCTTCCATTTGGATTGTTCTTTTTGCGCCAGGCTCGAATTGATGCTAGGTTGTTTGATGCTGACTTTTATACTATCTGGACAGAAAAGTTCATGACCAGATTTGCTAAGAAGAAGAAAAAACTCTAAACTTGCGTCTCAATGAAAAGAAGCAGAAGAATTTAGAATGTATCTAACGAAAGAAAAAAAGAAAGAATTTTTTGAAAAGCATGGAAAATCGGATACGGATACTGGCTCTCCTGAAGCGCAAATAGCACTTTTTACGTACAGAATAAGCCACTTGACAAACCATCTTAAAATTCAAAAGAAAGATCACTCATCGCGACTCGGTCTTTTGAAGCTGGTGGGTAAAAGAAGAAGACTCCTTGATTACCTTCATACAAACGATATTGAGAGATATCGTAGTATTATTGCTAAGCTGAATATCAGGAAGTAGCACTGAGAAACAAAGAGGGGATCAAAGTCCGATTCCTCTTTTCTATTTATCAATCCCAAGGGCTAAACGGACCCCTTGCTATACAATAATTATGATTAGACACATAACAAAAAACTTCAGACTAACTGACGGAAGAGAAGTGTCCATTGAAACAGGAAAACTTGCAAAGCAAGCCGATGGATCCGTCGTGGTACGAATGGGAGACGCTATGCTACTGGCAGCTGTGGTCTCCGCTCAAGATGCTAAAGAAGGAGTGGATTTTCTTCCACTCTCTGTAGACTATCAGGAAAAATTTGCGGCTGCGGGGAAAATTCCGGGTGGCTTTTTAAAAAGAGAAGGAAGACTTTCGGATTATGAAGTTTTGATCTGCCGATTGGTAGATCGCGCACTTCGTCCACTTTTCCCCGAAGATTACCATGCGGACACGCAGGTAGTTATTCAGCTGATATCCGCCGACAAAGATGTAATGCCAGATGCGCTGGCAGCTTTAGCAGCTTCTTCTGCTATTGCAGTTTCGGATATTCCATTTCACGGACCAATGTCGGAAGTAAGAGTGGTGAAAGTAGACGGAGAGTACAAAATCAACCCCACTCCCAGGGAGATAGAAAGAGCAGTTTTAGATTTGATTGTCGCTGGCACTGATGTAAATATCATGATGGTGGAAGGAGAGTCTAAAGAGGTGTCTGAGTCAGAAATGCTGGAAGCAATTCAGGTTGCTCACGAAGATATTAAAGTCCAATGCAAGGCTCAGGTGGAATTAGCAGTAGAAGTAAAAGCTACTGAAAAAAGAGCATTTGATCACGAACCAACAGATGACGAGTTTAAAGCCTCCATGAAATCGCAGGTTTACGACAAACTCTATAAAGTAGCTGGTGCGGGTAATCCAGATAAAGCGGAGAGAAAAGAAGCGTTCAAAGCTGTTTATGAAGAATACATTTCCCAGTTCTCGGAAGTAGAGTTAGAAGAGATAAATGACTTCCTGCTTGGAAAATATTTCCATGACATAGAAAAAGAAGCTGTACGAAATTCTGTTTTAGATTCCGAAGTTAGGCTTGACGGACGTAAGCTCGATGAGATTAGGTCCATTTGTACAGAAACTGATTATTTGCCTTCAGCCCATGGATCGGCAGTTTTTACAAGAGGAGAAACTCAGTCAATCACGTCCGTGACATTAGGCACTAAGCTTGATGAGCAAATGGTTGATGGGGCGATGATTTCTGGTTATAACAAATGTATTTTGCACTACAATTTTCCTGGATTTTCTACGGGAGAAGTAAGACCTAACAGGGGACCAGGAAGAAGAGAGGTAGGACATGGTAATCTAGCTATGAGAGCACTTAAGCCCATGATCCCAACAGAAGATGAGGGAAACCCTTATACCATTAGAATTGTATCTGACATATTAGAATCAAATGGATCTTCGTCTATGGCGACTGTTTGCGCAGGTACAATGGCGTTGATGGATGCAGGGGTGAAATTGAAAAAACCTGTTTCTGGAATAGCCATGGGTATGATTTCTGATGCTGATTCTGGAAAATATGCGATTTTATCAGATATCCTAGGTGATGAGGATCACTTGGGAGACATGGACTTCAAAGTGACAGGAACTACAGATGGTATTACTGCGTGCCAGATGGACATCAAAGTGGATGGTCTTTCTTATGGCGTATTAGCGGAAGCATTGGAGCAAGCAAAAAGGGGAAGATTGCATATTCTTGGAGAGATGTCAAAAACTATTTCTCAGCCCAGAGCCGAGTTAAAGCCACACACCCCCAGAATGGTGCAACTGAGAATCGACAGAGAGTTGATTGGTACTGTGATAGGACCAGGCGGAAAAATCATTCAGGAAATTCAGAAGGAATCTGGTGCTACCGTGAATCTCGAAGAAGATGAGCAAGGGGGAAAAGTGAGTGTATTTGCAAATGATGCAGGCGCATTGGATGAGGCCATGAAGAGAATAAAAGCTATTGTAACTCAACCAGAAGTGGGCGAAGTGTATGAAGGTAAGGTGAAGAGTATCATGCCTTTTGGAGCCTTTATTGAATTTTTGCCAGGTAAAGACGGACTACTACATATTTCTGAAATTAAGTGGGAAAGAGTAGAAAATGTGGCCGATGTTATGGAAGAGGGAGAAGAAGTCAAAGTGAAGTTGATTGATATTGACAAACGGACAGGCAAGTTTAAACTATCCAGAAAAGTTCTTTTACCTCGACCTCAAAAGAGAGAAACACTGGAGGAGAAAGCAGCAGAGTAAGGTGTAAGAAAATTCGGAAAAATAAGTGACCTTGTTGGGGTACAAAATCTCTCATACTAATTTGGTTATAAAATATTACATAACTAAATTGAATTGTTTTTTGTTTTAATTAGGCAAAAGATTATAAGCATAGCCATAGCTACGGTTTTATTTTTTAATGAAATTCTAGCAAAAAAGAAACGATTTATATGTGATATTTTGTAGTCGATTTGGTATTAAATGGCTACTCGTACTGCACATCGATTTTTGTTTGAAGAAAGAGAGATAGATAGATAAAGAAAATGCCAATAGAAAGAGTAAAAGTTTTAATCATAGGTTCAGGACCGGCTGGGTACACAGCTGCGGTTTATGCCGCGAGAGCAGGCTTGAAGCCTGTGCTTTATCAGGGCGGACAACCTGGCGGACAACTGACTATTACCAATGATGTCGAAAACTATCCTGGATACCCTGAGGGTGTAGTGGGACCTCAAATGATGATGGATTTTCAAAAACAGGCAGAACGTTTTGGAACAGAAATCAGAAGCGGCATGATTACATCAGTAGATTTTTCTGGATGGCCTCATAGAGTGACTGTCGATGAGAAGACGGAAGTAGAGGCTGAAGCTGTTATTATTTCAACGGGAGCTTCTGCAAAATGGCTGGGGCTGGCAAGTGAAGAGCGATTGAATGGAAAAGGTGTCTCGGCATGTGCGGTGTGCGATGGGTTCTTTTTTAAAGAACAAGATGTTGTCCTGGTAGGAGCAGGAGATGTAGCTGCAGAGGAAGCGAGCCACCTGTCTAAAATTGTAAACAAAGTGTACATGCTGATAAGGAGAGATGAAATGAGAGCCTCTAAGATCATGCAACAACGCGTGTTGAATGCACCGAATATAGAAATTCTCTGGAATACCGAAACGGATGAAGTGCTTGGTGATGAGGAAGTGAGCGGTGTACGGGTGGTTAATACTGTGACAGGTGAAAAAAGAGAAATTGGAGTTCAGGGCTTTTTTGTCGCAATTGGTCACAAACCAAATACTGATATTTTCAAAGATTGGCTGGATATGGATGAGACTGGCTATATTAAAGTTGCATCTAGAACATCCACAACTAATATCCCAGGTGTTTTTGCTACTGGAGATGTGCAAGACAAAATCTACAGGCAAGCGGTAACTGCTGCAGGAAGTGGCTGTATGGGAGCATTAGACGCGGAGAAATTTCTTGCTGAAAAAGAAGGAGAATTGATAGAAGCCTGATTCTAAAGTATTAAATCTGTCCTGACTATTTATTGGAGGGTCATCAAACAATGCTGTAAATGCGTACTATCCGATAAATAATACTGTGTGTTGTACCAATCAGATTATAAAATATTACATACCTAAAATCCGTAGTCAACTAGATTTGAAGATAAAAAGAGTTGTTAAAGGATAATAATGTCAGTTCCTATCTAATCGACCAGCTATATGGGGCTGGTTAGTCGGTATTTTGACCAGAACTAAGGGGTGCAGTAGGTCTTCACTGGTAAAATCGAGGTTTTTTAGGCAGACCTTTCCTGAGAAAAGAAGTATTACGAAAGGATTTTGGATGTTTTAATCAAACAGTTAGGCAGTTAGGTGAGCAGTCGGCTGTAGTCTTTGTGTGTATATAGTTTAAGCACATGCTTCCTTCCAGTCTTGATCCATTTGGCAACCACGGTAATAAATCGGAAAATGAATTTCTTCAATCGGAAGTTTTCCTTAAATACTAGCCAATTAGCCATTTTCTAAATCGGGTTCAGGTTAGGAGTGTTGCACTTATTATGTGAATTCAAGAGTTATCCTTTTTCTTATCTCCAAGTTTTGGATTTCACTAGTTGTCCTCGTCCTATCTGGACTATTCTAGGTTCAAATAATACGTTCAGGCTAAACTGTAACCAAATTGTAAGGTTCCCTAAAAACCGTAGCATTTAGAATTAGAGTTACACGTTAAATTTAGGGAAATGAAAAAGAGTCGATTTACCGAGCCACAGATCATCAAGATGCTGAGCGAACAAGATTAGGGAAAGAGTGTGTCGGATATTTGTAGGGTACATGGAATAAGCCAACCAACTTTCTACAACTGGAAGAGTACATACTCAGGAATGAGTGTGAACCAACTCAAAAAGTTGAAGGAACTCGAATCGGAATTAAGTTCATTTAAGTGTAGGTATGCTACTCTGTCTTTGGAGCACAATGCATTAAAGCACCTGATCGAAAAAAAACTTTATTGAAATAGGCATTTAGTAAATAAAAGATTAATTTGTTAAAACAGTTTCATTTTCTTGATTAAACGATTGATTTACAGTAACTTAGTGGTACTATTAAAGATAGAGTAAAAATCAGATTATGGAGAAAAAGTATGAAAGCTTAACCCTTTTTGAGTTTCAGGAGAAATTTCCTGATAATGACAGTTGTCAAAACTTCCTAGCCAAAATGAAATGGTCAGATGGATTTAAATGTGAAAGGTGCCAAAACAACAAGTATTGCAGAGGGAACTTATTCCATACCCGGCAATGCACAAAATGTAAATACCAAGCTACCCCTACAAGTGGCACTCTTTTCCACAAAGTAAAATTCCCAATGTTAAAAGCTTTTTATATCCTATACTACATGAGTACAAATAAACAAGGGGTTGCATCAACAGAGCTAAGCAGAAAACTGGGACTACGGCAAAAAACCTGTTGACTGTTTCAACAAAAGGTAATGAAGAGATCATGGGTAGCAGTGGGAAATACCCGCTAATGGGTAAAGTAGAAGTTGATGAGACTGGTTGTAGGGCAACAGGAAGAAGGCGTTGTAGGATGCCAAAATAATCAAAAAAAGCAGGTTGTACTGGCTATTGAGAAGAAAGGTAAGAATTTCCCAGAATTACACAGAATAATTATGATGTTCAAGGCATGGCTTAGAGGTATCCACCATTCAGTCGATAACCTGCAAGCATATATCGACCAATATTGCTATCGGTTCAACCGAAGCCAGATGAAAGGGGAAATATTCGATAACCTGCTAACTAAAATGGTGGACCATCAACCATGCCCGTACAAGTGCATTCGTATTTATTAAATGCCTACTTCAAAAACTTTAAGGTCTGCTGAAAAGCGAGAGATTGTTGGATATCTGGCCGATGAAGACCTGAGTATCAGGCAGGTCTGTGTGGCAATTAATCTGAGTTTATCTGTGTATTACTACCGATTTAAGCGTAAAGCTGAGGACACAGTTATTATGAGGCATTTGGAGCAATGGGCAGAAAAGTATCACTGCTTATGGCTTCCGAAAGAAGTACCATTTACTGCGTCTTGAAGGGTATAGATGGAACCATAAACGCGTATACCGAGTGTATGTGATGATGGGTTTGAATATGCGTAGAAAGCGTAAAAGAAGACTGCCAGCACGAGTCAAGACACCTCACATTTTACCCATCCAAAGCAACATCACTTGGAGTGCGGATTTCATGCATGATAGCTTGAGTAATGGAAGACAGTTCGGTTCAGCACCTTCAACGTGATAGATGATCACAATAGAGAAGCACTGATGAGTACCATTGATACCTCATTAAATGCTTAGGCGTATTACAAGGGAACTGGACAGACTCATTGAATGGCGAGGAACTCCTGAAGTGATACGTGTAGACAATGGACCGGAGTTCACTTCTGCTGTTTTTGAAGTTTGGACTCGAAAACATAAAATTAAACTGTGTTTTATTCAGCTAGGGAAACTCACCCAGCATACGCTTGTGGAACGCTTTAACGGAAGCTACCGAAAAGAACTACTTAGTCGTTCCTTACAAACTCATTTTCAATGGAGATTGTATTCTACTTTGATGGCAAGTGGTTAATTCAACTAGACGCCTCAGATTTACTACCCATTTTGTATAGAGCCAAAGAGCATTTACTCTTAGTTTTTTCATCAACTTCTTGTAGTTAAACCCACAGGCAGACATGATGAAGTTTATTTTATCTCCTGTTTTCCCTTTTAGGTAATTGCTAGCTACTCGATGATCTTGCTTCAAGTGTCCGATGATTGGCTCTATGGCTACTCTACGTCTACAGTGCGTTCGTTTTCTCTGTTTTTGATAGGTATTGTCTCTTTTTAATGGTTTGGATGGTCGAATGATGGAGGTGTTTTCAACTTTGTTAGTCCCTTTCTAACCCCTAGCTACTGTGGCGGTTTTCGGGTAGTTACCAGTCAGTAGTTGTGTTTGCTTCAATACAGCATCTAGCGTATGTCCATCATAAATATTCTCTTCAAAAGTCATCGCACCTACGATGATACCCGTGTTTTGTGTCAATACTACTGATGCCTTACAGCCATATTCATATTTCTTATGTGCCTTCCCTTTTGCGATGCAATACACATCAGGTTCATGTAAACTGTAAATTTTATGTTTACTGAACTTCTCTTGTGTAAGTACTCGTTTGAACAGTGCCAGTGTTACTTCTTTTTGCTGATGAGGTAATTTCCTGTCTAATTCTCTGACTAACCGACCAGCAATGGTTTTGAGTTTTCGCTTCGCTGCATTTGCTTTCTTCCTTCTTTTAGGGTGAGTCCCATTGTAGGTGTCTCTGACAAGGTTTTTGGTTGTCCTAACGTAGCTACGTCGTAGTTTAATCCCTTCTTGGTTGGCTATAGAAATACAGCTGTCAACAATTTTTTTATGAAGTTTTGCATCTGTGGGATAGGTGATGCTCTTTTCCTGGACAGTAGTATCTACACTTACATGCTTGTCCTTAGCATCCTTGCCGTGTAGCTCAATTGAATGTTTCAATAGCTTCTCTACCCCTTCTTCTCCAATCCTCTTCCTGAAATGTACCAAATCTGTTGCCACACAAGGTTGCCCCCATTGCAAAGAATCAAAGCCTCCAAACTATTGAAAATATGGATTCATTTCCCACCGTTGCTCCACCAATACCTCATCTGATAAATTGTAAATAGATTTTAATATCAACAAGGAGACCATCAAACGAATAGAATGAGCTGGACGACCTACATTTGAATAAAGCGAACCAAACGCTTCTTCAAAATATGACCATGCTATCTGTTGGCTCAACAAATAAAGCTCTTGCCTGGAATTGAGTTGTTCAGTTAAGGTAGGTGATAAAAAATTAAGTTGATTTCTATTCGACTTTTTTGACTGCATTTGACAAGGGTTTGATTGATATTATAACTATTCCTTGTCATTTTATATAGCAATAATCATGCTAAAAATCTCCCTGAAAGGAGATAATCATAATTAATTTTTATTCTTTAGGGCTGACTAAATAGTTGAGCCTTAGTAGCACCATTATAAATTTGATTATGCCAATGGAATAGCATACCTTAAAATACCCCTTCTGGTCGAAGTAGTAGCTTCAAGTAAGCTGAAATTTTACATGTATGCATAGTTTAGTTCTTTTTGTGCTGGGTGAGTGTATAAAAAATCAGTGATCTAGGACCAATAACTACATACTCATTATTCAGTTTAAGTATGGTCTTTTTATTTCTGAAAACGGTTTCTGAAAACTCCATAATTTTTTCCTGATACGGGTCAATTGTTATAAATCCATTGTTGGAAGTGGCAATAATTTGACTTTCCCAAATTTGTAAATACTTGGTGTTTCCCAATTTAACTGAAAGGGTCAAGTTTCCGAACTGATCTAGGATATGCATGCCATTTTCATTAGCAACAAGCAAAAGATTTTGGTAGGTCCTCATGAAGTTTATGGAATCTCCTAACGTGTGCTGAACCTCATGTATGACTGTTTTCTGGAGTAAGTCAATTTTTCTTAACCTTTGAGGATTATTTTCCACAACCCAAATAGAAGATCCATCTGGTGTAGGGCAGGCAGAACTTGCGAAATAGATGTCAAAATCTCTAAGCAGGTAATGTTTGGGAGTTGCAGAAAATCTATCCAGAATAGTGATTTGTTGAATATCCTTATAGAAGAGAAATATTTTGCGATTATTCTGAGCTTCTACCAGTGTGATAGCTGATTGATTGGGAAGGGAAAAAACTAGAAGCTCTACACCCTTGTTTGAAAACTTTTGCAAACTTCCGTTTTCAAATCCAATATAAGTATTGTCTTCTGTATCAATGGATACGGACGATATGACGTGATTAAATTCTTTCTGTTCAAACTGTATCCATTCCTGACCTGAGGCAAGGAATGGGCATAAAATGCTAGAGATCAAAAACTTTAAGGTGTGCTGTTTTTTCATCTAGCTCAAGATAGGTGAAATGATGGACCCATTCCCCTAAATTAAAATAAGTAGATTTACTGGAAACTTTGAGTTTTAGGGGAAGATGTCTATGTCCGAAGATGTATAGATCGTGATGATCTTTTTGTTCTACCTCTTTGCTGTACTGAAGTAGCCATTCATTTTCTCCTTTGAATTCATCTTTCTTTTTATCATTAGTGATTCGACTGCTTCCTGACCATAGCAATGCAAGACTCATTCCTAGGTTGGGATGGAGCCAGCGAAACACCCATTGAAATGATTTGCTTGAAAAAATTTTCTTCAGGAATTTATAAAAATTGTCCCCCGGTCCTAGACCATCTCCATGACCGAGATAGATTTTTTTTTCATTCACATAGAGAGAAACAGGATTTCTGAAAACAGGAATGTTCAACTCGCTTGGGAAATACTCAAACATCCACATGTCATGGTTACCAGTGAAGAAGTATATCGGCACATTTTTATTCCTAAGCTCTAAGAGCTTACTCTGAAATCGAATAAACCCCTTTGGTATAGTGTGTTTGTATTCAACCCAAAAGTCAAAAATATCACCGACCAAAAAAATGGCTTTGGCGTTTGTTGAAATTTCCTCAAGCCACCTTACAATTTTCAACTCTCTTTCAAGACTAAGCTCCTTGCTAGGAGCTCCCAAATGAAAGTCACTGGCGAAGTATATTTTTTCACCGTTAGATAGAAGGAATGAGAGCGGATCAGTTGGCGTTTTAGCCATTGCTTTTAGTTGCTTTTCCCGTCGCTTACTTCCTCTTCTTGTTCAACTTCTTTTTTTACGTCATTCTTTACCTTCTCTACTTCCTCCTTTGGTTTGTTCTCTGATTTAGCGGTTGATTCATTTGAAGTGGTAAAGATTTCATAGGCTGTTTGATTTTTGAATGGTCTTTTACCTATCAGTTCCTCAAGGTCTGCCTGGAAAATAATTTCTCTCTTTAATAGCTCCTGTGCCAATACTTCAAGTTCTTTTTGCTTTTTACTTAGAAGATTTTTTGTTCGTTTGTATGCTTTCTCTATCAGGTTTTTTACTTCCTGGTCTATGATTTCAGAGGTTGCCTCTGAGTACGGTTTGGTGAAGTTGTAATCCGATTGCTTGGAGTCATAAAAAGAAACGTTTCCGATCTTATCATTCATTCCATAAACTGATACCATACTGTATGCCATTTTGGTAATTCGTTCTAGGTCACTTAACGCCCCTGTCGATATTTTTCCAAATATCAATTCTTCTGCCGCTCGTCCCCCAAGTGCCATGCACATCTCATCCATTAACTGCTCGGTTTGATATAGGAACTGCTCCTTAGGTAAATACTGAGCGTAACCCAATGCTGCGACTCCTCTTGGAACAATACTTACCTTCACCAAAGGATCAGCATGTTCAAGAAACCATCCAGCAACTGCGTGTCCTGCTTCGTGATAGGCAACTATTTTTTTCTCCTCTGGAGAGATCAATTTATTCTTTTTTTCCAGTCCACCTATGACCCTGTCGATTGCATCCTGAAAGTCATACATGTCAACTTTCTTCTTATCTTTTCTTGCCGCAATCAGGGCTGCTTCATTGCAAACATTTGCTATTTCCGCTCCTGCAAAGCCAGGAGTTTGAGCGGACAATTTCTTTGGGTCTGCCGATTCATCAAGTTTGAGGGGCTTTAAGTGGACCTTAAAAATGGCTTCCCTGCCTACTATGTCAGGTTTGTCAATACTGATTTGACGATCAAATCTGCCTGGTCTTAGTAACGCTGAATCCAGAACATCTGGTCTGTTGGTAGCGGCCAAAATGATTACTCCTACATCCGTGGAGAAGCCGTCCATCTCCACTAGGAGAGAATTTAACGTGTTTTCTCTCTCATCATTGGATCCAGGCATTTGACCCCTTCCTCTTGACCGACCAATTGCATCTATTTCATCAATAAAAATGATGCATGGTGCTTTTTCCTTAGCTTGCTTGAATAAATCTCTGACCCTGGCAGCCCCTACCCCCACAAACATCTCTACGAAATCTGATCCTGAGAGCGTAAAAAATGGAACTGCCGCTTCGCCCGCCACAGCTTTTGCTAAGAGGGTTTTACCTGTTCCTGGAGGACCTACCAGAAGTGCTCCTTTGGGAATTTTTCCTCCCAGCTTTGTGAATTTTTCAGGGCTTTTCAGGAAATCAACAATTTCCAGAATTTCTTCTTTTGCCTCTTCTAAACCAGCAGCATCGGCGAATGTGATTTTGACATCATTTTCAGCATCAAATAACGCAGCTTTGGATTTTCCAATGTTGAAGAGCTGCCCTCCAGCACCGCCACCGCCAGTCATTCGTCGCATCAAAAACCAAAACCCAAAAATGAGAAGTATGAGAAACCCCCAATTAAAAAGAAAAGAGGTGTAGTCCGACCGTTCTTCGATTTTGTAATCAAAGCGTTGCTCTGCTGGAATTTGATCCATAATATCTTCAAAATCTTTAACAAACTTGTCAACACTGACAATTTCTACCTTATAGTGAGGATCACTTTGAGAACTCAAAAAACTCTTGTTTTGATCTAATTCGATTTTGTACTTTGTATTTGAAAGAGCTTCTGGTTTAAGTGTAATCTCTATGAAATCCTGATTCTTAATGAGAGCGACTGCCTGAACGTCACTTGCGAGTAACATTTTTTCGAAAGACCTAAAAGTGGTAGTGACCATACCACTGTCTTTTGAAAAAAGAGTTACTCCTATGACCAAGGCCAAGAGCCCACCAACTAGCCATCCCTGGTAACTTGACCTTCTTGGCTTTGGAGTGATTTTTCTATCTCGTTTATTTTCCGACATTTCTTCCTGTTCCCCTAATATGAAGTTTTGAACGCTTTTATTTTTGAATTAGTTATCACTGATTTTACTGGCTTTCGCATCACCCCAGAGCTCCTCGAGTCCATAGAATTTACGCTTTTCTTTGCTAAGAATGTGAGCTACTACATCTACATAATCCAGCAAAATCCATTCTTTATTTTCCTTCCCCTCCCTTTTCCATGGATTTTGTTTAGACTTTTTGTGAACCTGCTCTTCAACAGAATCAGATAAGGCATCCATCTGTGCATCTGAGTTTCCACTGCAAATGATGAAATAATCAGCTATTGCATGTTTAATATCTCTTAAGTCCAACACCGCAATATCTGCACCCTTTTTTTCAAGCATCCCATCAACTACCCAACTACTCATGACTTCAGAGCTAACATCATTCTGAAATTGTTTCATTCGCTTCTTTTTAAAGATTAATTTTGCCTCAAATTTACATCCATTCTATCCCATAAAATCTTTGCCAAACCACTGTTTCTGGGGAAAAAAACTGTTTTTCTGACAGAATGTCATTCGACAAATGATGAACTCATGATATTGACTAAGGAAGGAAAAACGAGCGAAGGTACTGTAGTTTATACAGATCATCAACTACTGGGGAAGGGGCAAAGGGGAAATATTTGGCTGGATGAACCAGGAAAAAATATTTTGATGTCGGTGTTGCTACATCCTCATTACCTGACTCCATCTGAATACTATTTACTTAATTTGGTGGTAAGTCTTGGCGTTATTAGGTGCGCTGGTAGGTTTATTGACCACTCTAAGTTGAAATTAAAATGGCCAAATGACGTATTGGTAGAGGATCGCAAGATTTGTGGTATTTTGATCGAAAACACAATTCAGGAAGGTAAGATTGAAAAAACTATTGTAGGGATTGGCTTCAACCTTAACCAAGATGATTTCAGTGATTTCAGAGCCACCTCACTCTTTCGGGAAACAAATAAAGAATTTGACAAAGAGGACTTTATAGAAAGCTTATTGGCTGATATTGAAGTATATGTTTTGAAGCTAAAAAATGGTCAACAGACCATCTTGCGAAAGCTGTACCATGAGAAACTCTATTTAAGAGGAGAATCTAAAAATTATAAAGACAAGAGTGGCGAATTTGCAGGGACAATTCTTGGAATTGATAAGTTAGGAAGATTGATTGTGAATAAGAATGGAAATACGTACTATTACGCAGTCAAGGAAATCGAATTTTTAAGTTGAAGTGAGAAGTTTACTAAAATTGAGAAGGGAAATTCTTGTAGGTCTTTCTAAACTAGGGCTGAAAGAAGCAACTATTTACCGTGCGGGGAAAAAGTATAAAATTCCTCTTTTTCACGGTATGGGTCGCTTTCTTTTCGTGACATACGAGCCATGGCGTAAAAAAACATTGACTGCGGTATCGAAAATGAATCCAAAAGTAATTCTAGATGTAGGTGTAAACGTTGGTCAGACACTGTTGGATATTCAAGAACTACTTCCCAAGGTAACGTATTATGGGTTTGAACCTCATTCAGCTTGTGTATTTTATGTGAATGAATTGATCCGTTTGAACAAGTTTGCTAATGTTTCAGTTTTGCCTTTCGGCTTAGGACTTAAATCGGAAATAACCCAGTTACACTCATCAGGTTGGGATGATGCTAGTAGTTCGATGCTGGCGAGGAGCAGTGCCGAGTATTCGACTACAGTTTGCACAAAAAATGGAGATGATTTCATTTCAGATGAAGGAATAAGTGACATTTCATTTCTAAAAATTGACACGGAGGGATATGAGTTTTTAGTATTGAAAGGGTTGAAGAATACCATAGAAGTAAATCAGCCCATAATTTTTTGTGAAATTTTTAGCGGAAAAGAAGAAAATAAGGAACTGTATAAGTTCGTGATAGACTTGAATTACATCATCTACGAACAGACAGAAGGATTTGAACTTCAAATGATGAATTCAGATAACATATTTAAAAATCCCTGCCACGACTATATCTTTGCGCCCCGAAAAAAATCGAAAGAATTTGAGAACCATTTCATACAATGATTGAGACAGAAGAAGTATTTAAAGTAAAAGACATTGCCCTAGCGGACTGGGGTCGAAAGGAAATTGAACTGGCTGAAGCTGAAATGCCTGGCTTGATGGCACTACGAGAAGAACATGGTGCAAGCAAGCCTTTGGCAGGTGCTCGCATTGCGGGTTGCCTCCACATGACGATCCAGACAGCAGTTTTGATTGAAACATTAAAGGCACTTGGAGCCGAAGTGAGTTGGTCATCATGTAACATTTTTTCAACTCAAGATCATGCAGCTGCAGCGATAGCTAAAGCAGGCACACCCGTGTATGCATGGAAAGGGATGAACGAAGAAGAATTTGATTGGTGCATTACGCAAACACTGTTTGCATTCGAAGGAGGGAAGCCATTGAACATGATCCTTGATGATGGGGGAGATTTAACAAATATGGTTTTGGATCACCATCCTAAGTTGGTGAATGAGATCAGGGGACTTTCGGAAGAAACAACTACTGGTGTTCATAGGTTATATGAACGAGTAAAGAATGGGACACTTCCGCTACCTGCGATCAATGTGAATGACTCTGTGACCAAATCAAAATTTGATAATAAGTATGGTTGTAAAGAGTCACTTGTCGATGCGATACGAAGAGCCACTGATATTATGCTGGCAGGAAAAGTTGCTGTGGTTGCAGGATATGGTGATGTAGGTAAAGGTTCTGTAGCGTCATTGAGAGGGGCAGGGGTTCGTGTAATTGTTACTGAAATAGATCCAATTTGTGCGTTGCAAGCTGCTATGGATGGTTTTGAAGTTAAAAGGATGAAGGATGCTGTGCCAAGAGCCGATATCATAGTGACTACTACAGGAAATAAGGACATAGTAAGGGGAGAGCATTTCAAAACGATGAAGGATAAGACCATTGTTTGTAACATCGGTCACTTTGACAATGAAATAGATATGGCTTGGCTACTTGAGCAGTATGGAAATTCTCATGTAGAAATCAAGCCCCAAGTAGACCTTTATAATGTGGATGGACATGACATTATCATCCTAGCGGAAGGAAGATTAGTAAATCTGGGTTGTGCCACTGGACACCCATCATTTGTTATGTCAAATTCTTTCACTAACCAAACGCTTGCCCAATTGGAACTTTGGCAACATAGCAATAAGTATGCGAACGAAGTTTATATGCTTCCAAAACACCTCGACGAAAAAGTAGCAAGACTTCATTTGGAAAAAATCGGTGTTGAACTGGATACACTTACTCAGAGTCAAGCCGAATACATCGGTGTGGAAGTGGAAGGACCATTCAAGCCAGCGTATTATAGATATTAGATTTAAGTATTGACTTTCTCCTTGTAGAAGGATTCTGTAAGAGCATCGTAGAAGTCGTGTGAGAAATCATGCCATCCTCTTTGAGATTCGGTGAAGAATCCCTCTTCTATTTTATTTATAATATGATCAAGCTTTTTTAAGAAGTCTTGATCGTGAGAAAAGTCAGAGTGAATACTCCACAGTCCTTTACCTTCTCCTAAAAAATCAATCCTGTAAATTCCTTCTTTTTGCATGGCATCAGAGATAGACTTTTCTGGAGTGTCGTATGGCGAAGTTTTGCGTATCCATGATTTCATTATTTGATCAAAATTTGGATACGTTATGGGACAAAAATTTTTTAACCTTGCCTTTGCCACTAAAAAGACTCTAGTGGACATATCCTTGTAGACATATCCATTTTTTACTTTATCATAATTCGAAATCGGATTGTACCTTTTTTTGTGAACAATTGGCATGTTTTTCCCCTCCAGTACTGGTGGACCAATGAGAGGGGCAACCAAAAGCGCACTCCTGTCAGTTTTTATAATCGACAGGGCTTCACTTAACCAACTATCTCCATCCCCATGATACAGTATGTCGGAATCCATATGTAGCACATATTTTTTGGATGAAGAGTAAATACCGTAGTAATAACTATAATAAGGACCTCCTCGGAAATCTTTGAAAGGGACGAGTTTATTTGGACTAGACAAAAAATATCGACTGACTTTTTTTCTTGTTTGATATGAATAGTCTACTGGGTTGGGCTTTAGATGAGGATATATAAGCTGTAATTCCTCTACCAGTTCATAAATCTTTTGAAGATTTTCATCCCATTGATTACTCCTCCATCTAGTTTTTTTTGACTGTTGAGTTTCTATAGTCAGAAGAATTTCTTCACATGAATTACCAAAGATTTTTAACTGATGTTTCAGAATTTGAGGTAAAAAACGATAGTCTACAGGAGCAGTGTTGATCTGCAATGTGGTAGGATGTTGCATATCTATGATTTTGGTCGTGCTAGTATGCCGTATTGAATGTATTTGGAATCAGAAATGAAGCCTAGTGAAAAAATGGTAACGAAATAAGGGCGAATGGATTTCGATTTATTTAATCCCTTCATTTTTACCACTTCATATCCCGCCTCTTCAAACATTCTTTTAATGGATTTTTTGGTGAAAAATCTAAGATGAGTGCTATCCATTACCCCAGAATCCACATATTTGAAATCTTTTTTTTAAAAAAATCTTAATTATTGTTTTGTAATATCTGATTTGTGGGATACTGGCAAATATTTGCCCATTTGAGGTTAATTTACTTCTCAATACTTCAATTGTAGAATATGGATCAACCAAATGTTCAAGTACATCATTACACGTGATTAATTGAAAATAATTATCCGGTAAATCTTTCACAAGGTCCATTGCATCGCCTACCATCAATGTATCTACTTTTTCTTTTCTAGCTACTTCTTCACTGTATTCAATTCCCCAGACTTCTGCTTTGTTTCTTTTTTTTATGGATGCTACGAAACTGCCTTCTGCACATCCAATGTCCAACATCCAACATGGTTTTTGCATTACTAGGCAGTAGTTCCATGACTTCAGGTCTGTCATTTCCATAATAAGACTCATCTTTTTGGTCTTTGATATTTATTTTCGCCACAGGATATTTCCTTTTCGGGCTAAGAAGTAGTTACTATACAACAATTTATGTGCTTAGTGTAATACCTGCCTGCAAAGTTATCTTTTTTTTAACTCTAAACTATGGAATATAAATATGAATACCGGGATGAGCCTTTTGGAACTTATGAGTTCACGGGATATAGAAAGATTCTGTACAGGATATCGAAAGCCCTTTCAAATAATTTCATTGAAGTAGGCATTTAATAAATAAAAGATTAGTCTATTAAAACAGTTTCATTTTCTTGATTAAACGATTGATTTACAGTAACTTAGTAGGATTATTAAAATTAGAATAAAAATCAGATTATGGAGAAAAAGTATGAAAGCCTAACTCTTTTTGAGTTTCAGAAGAAATTTCCTGATAACGACAGTTGTCAAAACTTCCTGGCCGAAATGAAATGGCCAGATGGATTTAAATGTGAAAAGTGTCAAAACAACAAGTATTGCAGAGGGAAATTATTCCATACCCGGCAATGCACAAAATGTAGGTACCAAGCTACCCCCACAAGTGGCACTCTTTTCCACAAAGTAAAATTCCCAATGTTAAAAGCTTTTTATATCGTATACTATATGAGTACCAATAAACAAGGGATTGCATCAACAGAGCTAAGCAGAAAACTGGGGCTACGGCAAAAAACCTGTTGGCTGTTTCAACAAAAGGTAATGAAGGCAATGGTTAGCAGTGGGAAATACCCGCTAGTGGGTAAAGTAGAAGTCGATGAGACCGTTGTAGGGCAACAGGAAGAAGGCGTTGTAGGACGCCAAAATAACCGAAAAAAACAGGTTGTACTGGCTATTGAGAAGAAAGGGAAAGGAGTGAGCAGGATGTATGCCAGAGAGATTGACAATGCTGGATCCAAGCAATTGAAGCCCTTCTTCCAAGATCATATATCACCTGAGGCTACCATCAAAACCGATAACTGGAGGGGCTACATCCCCTTGAAAGAAAAATATCCTTACTTAATTCAAATAGAGAGTGGGAAGAAAGGTAAGAATTTCCCGGAATTGCACAGAACAATTATGATGTTCAAGGCATGGCTTAGAGGTATCCACCATTCAGTCGATAACCTTCAAGCATATATCGACCAATATTGCTATCGGTTCAACCGAAGCCAGATGAAAGGGGAAATATTCGATAACCTGCTAACTAAAATGGTGGACCATCAACCATGCCCGTACAAGTGCATTCGTATTTATTAAATGCCTACTTCAATAATTTCATTTCCTTCAAGATAGCTCTGGTTCTTCGAAAATTAGCTCTTCAAAACAAATTAAATACAGTTGATGCAACTCCCCTTCGAAATATCAATGCGAGACTGTACCCCCTAGATAATACAGGGGATCGACTTGTTCTTTTCATGCCATGGTTTTTTGAATGGGAAGAATTTGGACTAATCAATGAGCTATTACCTGAGGATGGAATTTTCCTTGATGTTGGAGCGAACACTGGCTACTATAGCTTTATTGCCTCGAGGAAGGTTGGTCCCAAAGGAAAGGTCGTAGCATTAGAACCCAATCCAGTAATGCTAAAGAGATTCAATTTCAATATGGATCAAAATGAAGGATTTGAGAATATTAAAATCTACGAACAAGGGCTCTCGGATGTAAAGGATACTTTTCGTCTAGGCTTAGAGCCTGGCGGAAACCTAGGAGGAGCAAGCATTGTCCAGGCCAATGATGTTTATTTTGTAGAAGTGGATTGTGAACCAATGTTGGAGTTTGTTAAAAAAATTGAAAATTTGGATAGAATTGATTTTTTGAAAATCGACGTAGAAGGGGCAGAGCCCATGATTTTGAATCCGTTTTTTAACGATGCACCAAAGCCACTTTGGCCAAAAATGATACTAGTCGAGACAACAACTGGAATACCTTTTGAAGATTTTGGATATAAAAAAATTAGAAAGACCAAGAATAATACCATTTATAAATTAACTGTATGAATTACGAGTCCTCGAAAGTCTTTTAATGGGATTATCCCCCTTTTTGAGGGCATAAAAAAATGACTAACCTCTTTAATTTTTCGTTCCGAATAATCAATTTCTGAAAGGCGACAATTGGGGAAGTCTTTTGGAGCCTTTTTATGAAGTCGAGGACTTCTTTTAAGTTTTCATCCCACCTCGAGCTTCTCCATCTTGATTTCTTTGACATTTTCGTCTCTAGCTGTTAGAAGTACTTCTTCACATAACCCTGAAAAGATTCTAAGTTGATGTGGTAGAATGCTTGGCAAAAGTAATAGGTCTACAGGAGCAATATTTATTTGGACGGAAACAGGAAATTTCATGCTTAAAATTTTATTATTTCTTCATGTCGGATCATGGATAAAATTCTTTTCTTGACTTCACCGAGTTTCAGTTGAGCTACTTTTTCGAGCTTTATCCTAGAAGTTGTCGCCTCTTTGATTCTCAATAAGAATAGCTCAAATGACTTGAGGTAGCGAAAATCAAACAGTAATACCCTTGGAACCAATTGAATAACGCTACTTATTATCCAAAGAGATAAATGAAATGTGTCCAAATGGATATAATGGACAAAAAAATTGTTTCTTCTGCATACAATGTCTACTTTCTTTTTTTGCTCTTGACGAATGGTCTCTGAGACTGGATGAATACATATAGCTTTGCTTTCAAAGTAACAATAATATCCGTTCTTCCACGCTCGTAGACCTAAGTCAAGATCTTCTCCATAATAGGGGTTGTATATTTCATCAAACCCATCAAGTTGTAAGATTTTCTCACGATCAATAAGTGCATTTGCCCCAGAGAGAAAAAAAGTTGGAATTTGTTTAGATGAATTAGAAACTGGTTTATAATTAATCGTCCCCTTGATTTTCAGACCTACTATTTCTGGATATTTAGCTGCATCCTGTAAGTTCCCATCTGGTGACCGTATGGAACCCATGACTCCAAAAGTTTGAGGATTGTTGAAATATGATAGGCATGGAATAAAATACTCTTTCATCAAGGTAACATCACTATTAAGCAGTAGGATGAGGTCTTTAGAAGATTTGAAGATTCCCCTGTTTATATTTCCACCAAACCCCAGATTTTTTCCTCCTTTGATTACCCTGATATCAGGGTAGCTGGTTCGTAGATATTCACAAGAATCATCTTTCGAACAATCGTCAGAGACAATTATTTCATAGTCAGAAATATGTGAAGACCTAAGGGCAGAGTAGACCGAAGGGAGATTCTTTTCTAGTAATTGGCGACCATTATAGTTTGGAATAACTACCGAAATACTTTTCATAGAGGATTCAAATGCCTGCAAATGGAATGATTATTGACCACTTCACCAAATCATGCGGTACCTTCGCGTGTCTATTGGATTGACAGTATGAAAACACTCATTGAAATTTTTGAGGAACATGACGGATACGCTGTTTCGAAATGGTCCACCTATCTAGATGTGTACCAAACATTCTTTGAGAAATACAGAAATACGGATGTGGTCGTTTTGGAAATTGGCATCAATTATGGCGGAAGTCTTGAGATATGGAGAAAATTTTTTGGAGATAAAGCCAGAATTATAGGAGTTGATATAAATGAGCGTTGTAAGACACTTACCGATATTCATGCAGAAATTTACATTGGGTCGCAATCCGATAGGAATTTCTTAAGAGACCTCAAAAAAAAAGATTCCAAAAGTGGACATATTAATTGATGATGGGGGTCATTCTATGAGACAACTGATCATCACGTATGAAGAAATGTTCGATCATGTAAAGGAGGACGGTATATATCTTTTTGAAGATTTACATACATCATATTGGAGAAAATTCGGTGGAGGGTTTCGTAGGCGAGGAACATTTATCGAATTAAGCAAAAAATGGATAGATCAGTTAAATGCAAATCACTCAAAACAAGTTGTTTTTCGACCAAATCATTTTACTGAATCTGTTTTTTCAATGCACTTTTTTGATAGTTTATTGATATTACAGAAACGTCGACATGTCGAAAACAGAGAGTTAGCAAGTGGGGAAAAAATTCCTTTTGAGAGTTTTTTGGTAAAAAGAAATAAGATTGCTGGCATTTTGCGACCTGCTATTGTTGCTATTGATAGAGCGTTGATTTTTTTTAGATTGAAAGATATTTTCAGACGTTAATGAAGTATTATATCTTTTATATTCTGATCTTTTTCTACACTGGAATTGCCAGCTCACAAACGTTGGTTACAGCCAATGATCCAGTAGATCAGGTGGTTCGGATGATGTCCTTAAACGACTCAACGGATAAATCTTTGTTTCGAAGTATGTATTGGATAGAGGAAACAGGTTCAACAAGAATTGGATTGTCAAGTAGAAAGCATAAAGAATTTTTCTTGCACCCCATCAAAACAAGCACACATTTTAATAGTAAATATGCGAAAAGTTTTAATGATGGATCTGTTTGGGCAGGAAAAGGTATTTCTTCATGGATTTCAGGCGGGTTAAGTTTCAAATCAAAAACAATTGAGCTGACGCTTGTCCCTGAATTTACGTACTCTCAAAATGAACCATTTAATATCCCTTCTGCCAAGTTCAATTCGTCAAATGTATTTCTTTATCCATGGTACTCAGGCATCGATTTTCCTCAACGATTTGGACATGACCCGTTTACTAAACTTTATCTGGGGCAAAGTCGATTAAAATACACTTTTAAGAACCGCTTATATGTAAAGTTTTCTAATGAAAACATGTGGTGGGGACCTGTGTACCACAATTCTATATTGATGACAAATACGGCTCCAGGAATGCCACATGTGAGCATTGGGTCGGACCAGCTATTAGGGTCTAAAATCGGACATTTTGGATTTGGTCTCTATTGGGGTAGACTTCAGGAATCTGACTACTATGATAATAATGGGGTTGATGCCAAATTTTTTAGCGGGACCACCTTTGAATACCACCCTTCATTTATTGAAGGATTAGTCGTTGGATTTGGTCGAATACTATACAGAAGCTGGAACAGGAAAAGTAGACTCAAAGATTATCTCCTTTTTCTTAGGCAATTTTCTGTAAAAGCTGACTCTACAGGAGCAAATGATGAATATGATCAGCTTGCTTCTCTTTATGTTAGATGGAGATTTCCCGAAGTGGGTTTTGAGACATTTTTGGAATATGCGAGAAATGATTTTGGAGGAGACCTCAAAAACCTGTTAATATCCCAGCCAGATCACAGTCGTTTTTATTCGTTTGGATTTGCTAAAATGATGCAATCTTCTTTAGGAGATATCCGATTTTCAACTGAGTTTACTACCCTGAGTCGATCAGACACGAAGTTGATTCGAGCTAGTCCTGTTCTGTATGTCCACAATATTGGGGGGGGGGGATACACAAATCATGGACAACTTATAGGAGCTCCTGTAGGTCCAGGATCGAATAGCCAATCTATCATAGTTGATGTTTTGAGGGATAACTCAAAATATGGAGTTAAACTTCAGAGAATTAGCTTTAATGACGATTTCTTTTTTCAAAATGCACCTTCAGACCCTAATCTTGCAAGAGACGTAGAAACCTCCCTTGGTTTCGATGCAAATTGGACTCACGGGAAAAACTCACTTGGTGCCAAGGTAACGATGAATGTAAGGAATAACTGGAATTATACCAAGAGAGGTGATGTATTAAATCTGTTTTTGAGATTTGACTTTTCTAGGGCTTTTTAAATACAGATTGTCAAGAAATGAATCAAGTGCTTGTAACTGGAGGATTGGATTTTATAGGGTCGCATACTTCTGTAGAATTATGGCATAGGGGATATGACGTTCTAATTGCAGATAATCTTTCTAATTCCAGCATAGATACCCTGAATGGGATAAGTGAGATAACAGGTAAAACGCCCAGATTCAAGAAGGTCGATTTTACTAATCAAGCGGATACGAAAGAACTTTTCCAGAGTCATCCAATACAACCAATCATTCATTTCGCTACAAGCAAAGCAGTTGGGGAATCAGTGGCAAATCCATTGCTTTATTACAGAGATAACCTTGTCTCACTTAAGCCCATCTAAACAATGATGTCATCATTTAATAAGTGGACAGATGAGCCTTTTGGAAAGTATTATTTTAAAGGATACCAGAGGCTTTTACATGGACTTTCTATCGATCTTTCTGACAACAAATTTTGGTTTAAAGTGGCATTACTACTAAGAAAATTTACACTTCAAAATAAATTGCGAATAGTAGATGCAACTCCTCTTAAGGACTTTAAAGTCAGGTTGTACCCCCCTAGATAATACAGGGGATCGACTTGTTCTTTTCATGCCATGGTTTTTTGAATGGGAAGAATTTGGGCTAATCGATGAGCTATTACCTGAGGATGGAAAATTCCTTGATGTTGGAGCGAACACTGGCTATTACAGCTTTATTGCCTCGAGGAAGGTTGGTCTCAAAGGAAAGGTCGTAGCATTAGAACCCAATCCAGTAATGCTAAAGAGATTCAATTTCAATATGGATCAAAATGAAGGATTTGAGAATATTAAAATCTACGAACAAGGGCTCTCGGATGTAAAGGATACTTTTCGTCTAGGCTTAGAGCCTGGCGGAAACCTAGGAGGAGCAAGCATTGTCCAGGCCAATGATGTTTATTTTGTAGAAGTGGATTGTGAACCAATGTTGGAGTTTGTTAAAAAAATTGAAAATTTGGATAGAATTGATTTTTTTAAAATCGACGTAGAAGGGGCAGAGCCCATGATTTTGAATCCGTTTTTTAACGATGCACCAAAGTCACTTTGGCCAAAAATGATACTAGTCGAGATAACAACTGGAATACCTTTTGAAGATTTTGGATATGAAAAAATTAGAAAGCCCAAGAATAATACCATTTATAAATTAACTGTATGAATTACGAGTCTTCGAAAAGGATATACAATGCAATTTGCGGGAAAAAAATTGAGGTTAACCACGCTTGCGAGATAGGAGTTTTTCTTCCAGAAACTTCCAACATTATTGATTTTATCAATGATGATCAAGTTAAGGACATCAGTTTAGTAGAGCCGAATCCACGACTTGTTCAGAAAATAAAAGAATTTTTTAAGAATAAAACAAATATTAAACTGTATCCATTTGCGATCCATGAATACAATGGTATTTTAACATTATTTGAGGCTGAATCTTCAACTTTTGCTGATGGACTTCCATCATCCCCTGCCTTAATCAACGATCAGTATGAAAAGGAAGATGCAAAGAAGCTTGAAATTGAGTGCAAGCTCTTTTCTGAGGTGGATTCTGGATCCATAGACTTGTTAAGTATAGATACTGAAGGTTGTGAATGGTACGCTTTAAAAACAATGATCAGTCGCCCTAAGGTTATTTCTATAGAAACTCATGGCAAGTTCTATACAAACCCATTTATTGGAGAGATTAAGAACTGGATTAGAAAAGAAGGCTATGATGTTTGGTACAAAACCAAAAGCGATACAGTGTTCTATAAAAAAACGCTGTTCATCATTTCCTTTTCAGAAAGGATCAAATTAACCTTGATGAATCTCTACCTCCAGCTGAGAAGAGCGAAGAGAATCTTCTACCTAAAAAAATATTCAGGAAACAAGAGCAGACTAATTAGTCAAG
Source organism: Ekhidna sp. (assembly GCA_965261215.1). Classification (GTDB taxonomy): domain Bacteria; phylum Bacteroidota; class Bacteroidia; order Cytophagales; family Cyclobacteriaceae; genus Ekhidna. The sequence continues at coordinate 1,861,190 of CBDHDT010000193.1, read as the reverse complement.
CCAAGAGTTGATCTTGTCTAAGACCACATTTGGCGCAATTTCCAAATATTTACCCCTCAACTCCTCACTCTCTTCAATGAAATCGCTATTACTCCCAATTGGTCCCCATCTACCTGCGTGCATGGGTCGTTTTTTAGGATAAAGCCCAAGTGAATGTGTACCACAAATACTTGCTATGTGAAGAGGACCTGTGCTACAAGCCAATAGTCCATCCGCGGATTCAATTAGGTCCATCAATGCACTTAAAGATAACTTTCCAGTGCTATCCTGGGTATTTGATAACTCGAAAATTTGTGGAATTTCTCTTTTGATCATTTTACCTTCCAATGCTGTGCCTGTTAAAATGATATTGAACCTACCAGTCGGAAGCTTCAGAGCGAGCTCCATGTAATTAGTAGCTTTCCACTCTTTAGCACTTCTTCTGGATTTGATATGAAAAACCACATTGAATTTACCACGAGAAAGAAAATTCGCTTGGACCTTTCCATTTTTCCATGCCACTAGAGTAACCAGTTCGTCAAGGCTAGGTAGATGATCAATGCCTAATCCGCGTAAAAGTCTAAAATTTAATTGAGCTTCATGAAGATCACTTTTTTTTCTTGAAAAATTTATTAGTTGATTGCATGTTGTCCAATGAAATAAACGGTGACTAGTGCCTATCCTGATGTCTATCTTCTGTTTTTTGGCCACTATAGCTATCTCCTTTTTGGGAAACACATGGATAATAACGTCTACCCTAGGCAAGACCCCATTCCAGATATGTACCTGATTTACATATCTTGCTCTCCTTACAATATCAATGGTGAGTTTTTGACAGAGAAAATGAACTTCTGAATGTGGTATATTTCTTTTGATCCAACCACAAAGTGGTAAGGTTAGAATCACGTCCCCAATGCTATCCGTTCTGGAAATTAGAATTTTCATGCTTTAATTGCCAGATTTTAGTGTATTTCAAAAAATTTGAATGTGCAGATAAAATACATATGACAAATCCATAAAACCCGTCTAAGAACCCTAGTTGGAAAAAAAACTTTTTGATAAATGTGAATGAGGGATTTAGTATAACGTGAATTATAAAATAAATTTCCTTGCCATTTTTTACAGCCTCCATTGCAGCAATTTCTGAATAATTATTTGCAGCTGTCGCATGGGACGAAATAGAAGGAAAAGAATAGTGCAGAATGTTTCCTCCAATCCTTATGTTCGTTGCCTCTTCATCCAACTCAATTCTAGCGTGTGGATTAAGTTCTCCCCATGTAGCTCTTCTTCTATCAAAAAGCCTGATTTGTTTATCTGGGTACCACCCGCAATGTTTGATCCACTTGCCACAATAATTGGTCAACCTGTTCAGCGTGTAGGAACTGTAATTCCAGTTCTCCTTGACTCTTAGTATTTCCTGTTGTGCTCTTTTATCTAGGACTTCATCCGCATCAAGGGAAAGAATGTAATCATAGGTAGCTGTTCCTACCCCAAAATTCTTTTGCTGAATGTATCCCTCAAATTTGTTTTGAATAAATCTTCCTTTTTTTTCTGCAACTATTTGCTGGGTTTGGTCTGAGCTAAAAGAATCAATAACAAGTATTTCATCAGCGATTTCCTTTACAGAATCAATACAGTTGCCAATTCTATCTTCCTCATTTAGGGTGATAATGACGATTGAGATTTTAATCATAGAAATAAAATAAACACAAAAGTAAGTTGATTGACTTGATTATATTTTCTTTGCGGTCATGAAGTTACCCATCTGTCTACTGTTTTTTGTTTCTTCCCTTATCACTCTCGGACAGGTTGTTTCCACGGCAAATGATATCAGTGATTATGCTGTGAGGTATAGAAACCTAAAACAGTCCAATCAGGAAACATTTTTTCGAGATCTAAATTGGCATCCTAAAGATTCAATGGATTTTATAGGAAGTTCTCCCCAATCAAAACCTTTAGGTAAAAACTTATACCTCCATCCCTTCAAATGGGATAGTTACTTTAATACCGCCTATAACAAGAGCTATAATAATGGCGCAGTTTGGTCTGGCAAGGGGTTGACCACTTCCATTGAAACTGGTCTTAGCTTAAAAAATGAGAGGTGGGAGTTCACTCTTTTGCCTATTATTTTCTGGACTCAAAATTTGGACTATGATTCTGTTCCCCTAAACTATACGCAAGCTAGAAGTGAGTTTGCTTATCCATGGAGTCATTATATCGACTTGCCTCAAAGATTTGGTGACCAATCCTTCTATCATTTTAATCTTGGAAACAGTAAAATTCAATACACCTTTAAGAATAACCTCTACTTTCGGGTTTCAAATGAATCGCTTTGGTGGGGTCCCACCTATTTGAATCCTGCTCTCATGAGTAATAATGCTGCTGGTATTCCACATTTTGCCTTCGGATCTGATGAGAAAATATCAACAAAATATGGAACGTTTACCTTCAATCTTATTTGGGGGATACTGTCAGAGTCTGACTACTTTAACGATGATTCAAGTGATGATTATAGACTACTCACTTCGTTGAATTTGGCATGGGAACCATGGTTTACAGACGGACTTGAATTAGGATTTGCACGCTCTCTTCAAAGAATATGGGACTTAGGAGACATGGGGGTCAAGGATTATGTTGCTATGATCATTGATCCAGAAAGAAGGCTTCAAGGAGATAATGATTCCCATGATCAAATTGCAATGGCCTATCTTAGATGGAGATTCCCTTTAGAAGGCTTTGAATTGTTTACTGAGCTTGGACGGTATGATTGGGGAGGTCATCTTAAAAATTTTCTAGTACTACATCCAGATCACTCGTTGGTCTATTCTTTTGGATTCTCTAAACTTTTCCCTATTCAAAAAGGTGACCTTAGATTCTTAACTGAATTCAATGTCTTAAGCAAATCAAGACTAGCTCAAAATAGAGTAGCACCAACTATATATGAGCACTTTTTAGTCCAACAAGGATACACTCAATTAGGAGAGACTATTGGTGCATCAATTGGACCAGGCTCTACAAGTCAAATGTTTCGAATAGATGTATTTAAGAAAAAATCAGTGACTAGTTATACACTGGTAAGGTCCACTCTTCAAGATGATGCCTTTTTTGCGCTGGAAGCTGGAATCCCTCAGCAGAATCGATCCGCTACTCCCGAAGAAAGAGATATTGAATTGTCATTGACGTTCAGTCATTATAGAAACTGGTCAAAGTTTCAATTGGGCTTTGAGATTGGACATTACGTCAGAGAGAATAGAAATTTGACCGATAATTCCTACAATTTACATCTGAAACTTTCCGTTAAAAAACCTTTTTAATGAAGGGTTAATCCATGCTTAGTAATACATTCATGTTTCTCGATTTTTGAATTCATTAAAGCCATTTCTGTTTCAGTATTTTCTGCATGATGATCTCTCCCATGGTCTAGGTGAAAAAGATTAGCTACATTCTTGCATGATTTTTCCAAAAGACCTGCCGATTTGAACCTCCACGATAAGTCAACATCGTCTCCTAATGATGTGTTGTGATAACTTTCGTCAAATCCATTTAGTTCTATCATTTTTTCACGATACAATGAAAAGTTACAACCCAAAATCCCAGTTCGTCGCTTTTTGGTTATTAACTGATACAAAAGGCCATTCGGTCTGCAACGGAGTCCTTGCTCAAGGTGTGATGCATTTTCATCCGTGGACATTTTAAAATAATTGAAGATGAAGTTTTTTTCAATCTCAGTACTTGTAATTTCCTGAGTCCTAAGCTTGCCACTAAATCTCTTTCCCAGATTAACTCTACGACCTACTAACACCACACTTTTAGAAGATAGCTTGACATGCCCTTCAACAAAAGTTGAAAATGGAATGCAGTCACCATCAATGAATATTAAGTACTCGCCTGTACTGGCTAAAATCCCATTGTTTTGAGACTTTGATTTTCTTATTCCCATGTCTTTTTGAGTAGTATGAAGGATTTCAAAATCCTTCACAGAAGAGACGTACTGCCTCATTCCATTGCTCTCTCCATCTTCCGCAACAACCAATTCTAAATTCTTATAAGTCTGTTGTTTTAAAGCATTTACAATCAACGAGAGTACTTCAACATCTTTATAAACAGCTACTACGACACTAACTTTCATAACACATAATGGACAGCAATATACGGAAATATTTTTTTGAGGTCAGTAGTTTCGAGCATATAATTTCAGTTTGATAAATTTTGTCTGCTTTTACCACATGAAAAAAAGCCACTCACAATTTCTCATCGTAAGTGGCCGATTTTCAAGCTCCTCCTCTTGGACTCGAACCAAGGACCCTCTGATTAACAGTCAGATGCTCTAACCAGCTGAGCTAAGGAGGAATATTTTCCGAAAAAGGAGTGCAAATGTAAACACGTGTTTAGCGACTCTCAAAATTGACGAATTAAAAAGCTAAACAGTTACAAGTGTCGATTATTTCTTAATATCAGGACATAATGTCACTATTATTTTTCTTTTTTTCATTAAAAATGACATAATGTCTGTTTATTTGAAATAAAAATCGATTGGTATGAATTTCGATCAATGTCTTTTGAATTTTATTTTAAACTTTAAAAGCAATAAAAAATGGGACTTATTAAGTACAATACACGTGATTACAGATCTGAAAACTTTAAACACTTTGTAGACAAATTTTTTAATGATGATTTCCATGGAGGCTCTGTTTATTCCTTTACTCCCAAAGTAGATGTCTCAGAATCAGACAAAGAATTCGAACTTCAACTCCACATTCCGGGTGTTAAAAAAGAAGAAATAAGCATAGACCTGAATGAAAATAGCGTAACGATCAGTGGAGAAAGGAAATTTGAAAATGAGAAGGAAGAAAAAAATTTCCACAGTGTAGAAAGCTACTACGGATCATTCAGCAGGTCTTTTTATTTACCTGACATGGTGAATCGTAATAAAGTGGATGCAACGTATACAGGTGGTATTTTATCTGTTAAACTTCCTAAGGATGATAATAAGGTAACAAGAAAGCAAATAGCGATTAAGTAATTTTTTTTGAGTTAACAGTAAGAGCTGTTCATAATCCTGATGAGCAGCTTTTTTTGTTAAAGTTCGTTAGGTTTAGCATGTCCTGCTTTTAAAAACTGGAACAAAGATTCTTTTTTTACGATTAATAAAGTTCAAACTTTTAATGCCTGAAATAATATGAATAGAAGAAGTTTTATTACGGCAATGGTTTTTTCATCCTGTTTTGGAGGGATCATTGCACTCACGGGACACAGCATTTTAGCACCAGAACCGACAGTTATCCGCCAGACTTCAGATAGAAGTCCTCTCGCCCTCACGAATTATGTTTTTGACTCTTCGGGCTTTGTTGTTCCTGAAGGTCTCAATTTTGTTTTTGCAGCAAAAAAGGCAACTCCATCAGTAGTTCATGTTAGAACCACCTACTCAGGAGGATCAGGGCATCAAAACTCTTTTAATGATTTTTTTAGAGAATACTTTGGCGAAGAACGTTACGAACGAGATACGGAAAGGCAGTCCAGAGGTGCTGGATCGGGAGTAGTGATATCACATGATGGTTATATTGTAACCAATAATCACGTGGTGGACAATGCTTCTAAAATAGAAGTAGTATTGAATGATAACCGTAGCTACCCAGCAGAAATTGTAGGTGTAGACGGATCAACAGATTTAGCAGTCATACGAATAAAAGAAAAAAAACTACAGCCTATAAGCTATGGGAGTTCAGAAAGTATCGAGATAGGAGAGTGGGTATTAGCCATTGGAAATCCATTTGAATTCCGATCTACTGTTACCGCTGGGATCATTAGTGCGAAAGGTAGAAATATCAATATTCTTAGAACCCGCGATCGCATTGAGTCGTTTATCCAAACTGATGCGGCGGTGAATCCTGGAAACAGCGGGGGAGCACTTGTCAATCTAACTGGAGAATTAGTAGGAATTAATACTGCAATAGCTTCTCCATCGGGAGCATTTGCCGGATATTCATTTGCGGTCCCTTCTGCACTGGTAAAAAAAGTTGTCAGTGATTTGATAGAGTATGGGACAGTTCAGCGAGCATTATTAGGGATTCAAATAAGAGATGTAAATGCACAACTGGCAGAGGCAGAAGACCTAGATGTGGTGAAGGGCATCTATGTAGTAGCCCATGTAGGTGAAAATAGTGCGGCTCGAATTGCGGGATTAGAGGAAGGTGACGTGATTATTGCGATAGATGGAGTTGATGTGAGCAGTGTCGCCCAACTTCAGGAACAAGTCGCCATAAACAGACCAGGAGACAAAGTAATTGTGAAATACATTCGAGATGGTGAGCAAAGAGAAACAAGTGCTGTCCTAAGAAATGCTTCTGGCACCACAAAGGTTGTGGAACTCAGAAATGATTTTGAAAGTGAGGGTGCCACATTCATTGAAGTGTCTAAAGCAATGGCAGGAAAACTCGAAATTGAAGGTGGTACCCAACTATCGGACTTGGACAATGGTAAATGGAAAGAAGCTGGATTGAAAGAGGGTTTTATCATTACCAGAATTGACAAGCGTTCCATCAGAGACCTCGATGATTTGGCTACTTTTATGAGCAGACCCAGAGGTGCTGGAATCCTGATTGAAGGAATCTATCCAAGTGGCGAAAAAGCATATTATGGGCTGGGACTGTAAAAGACCGTTGCAAAAGGCAACACCGAGTCTGTTAGTTCTTGAATCGTGAGATTTTTGCTCTCCCATAGGTCTGAACCGCCCTATTTCTTGCTGTTTTTCCTCATTTTTTGTTGTCTTTTAGAGAATTGGACATAATCATCCTAGGAGTCTGTCGGACTTTCAATAACTAGCAACCTGAACCCGATTAATAAATAGTTCAATTGAAGTAGGCATTTAATAAATAAAAGATTAGTCTATTAAAACAGTTGCATTTTCTTAATTAAACGATTGATTTACAGTAATTTAGTAGGACTATTAAAGTTAGAATAAAAATCAGATTATGGAGAAAAAGTATGAAAGCCTAATCCTTTTTGAGTTTCAGAAGAAATTTCCTGATAACGACAGTTGTCAAAACTTCCTAACCGAAATGAAATGGCCAGATGGGATTAAATGTGAAAGGTGCCAAAACAACAAGTATTGCAGAGGGAACTTATTCCATACCCGTCAATGCACAAAATGTAGGTACCAAGCTACCCCCACAAGTGGCACGCTTTTCCACAAAGTAAAATTCCCAATGTTAAAAGCTTTTTATACCCTATACTACATGAGTACAAATACACAAGGGATTGCATCAACAGAGCTAAGCAGAAAACTGGGGCTACAGCAAAAAACCTGTTGGCTGTTTCAACAAAAGGTAATGAAGGCCATGGGTAGCAGTGGGAAATACCCGCTAATGGGTAAAGTAGAAGTTGATGAGACCGTTGTAGGGCAACAGGAAGAAGGCGTTGTAGGACGCCAAAATAACCGAAAAAAGCAGGTTGTACTGGCTATTGAGAAGAAAGGGAAAGGAGTGAGCAGGATGTATGCCAGAGTGATTGACAATCCTGGCTCCAAGCAATTGAAGCCCTTCTTCCAAGATCATATATCACCTCAGGCTACCATCACAACCGATAGGTGGAGGGGCTACATCCCCTTGAAAGAAAAATACTCTTAGTTAGTCAACCCTAAAGAATAAAAATTAATTATGATTATCTTCTTTCAGGGAGGTTTTTAGTATGATTATTGCTATATAAAATGACAAGGAATAGTTATAATATCAATCAAAACCTTGTCAAATGCAGTCAAAAAAGTCGAATAGAAATCAATTTAATTTTTTATCACCTACCTTAACTGAACAACTCAATTCCAGGCAAGAGCTTTATTTGTTGAGCCAACAGATAGAATGGTCATATTTTGAAGAAGCGTTTGGTTCGCTTTATTCAAATGTAGGTCGTCCAGCTCATTCTATTCGTTTGATGGTCTCCTTGTTGATATTAAAATCTATTTACAATTTATCAGATGAGGTATTGGTGGAACAACGGTGGGAAATGAATCCATATTTTCAATATGTTGGAGGCTTTGATTCTTTGCAATGGGGGCAACCATGTGCGGCAACAGATTTGGTACATTTCAGCAAGAGGATTGGAGAAGAAGGGGTAGAGAAGATATTGAAACATTCAATTGAGCTACACGGCAAGGATGCTAAGGACAAGCATGTAAGTGTAGATACTACTGTCCAGGAAAAGCGCATCACCTATCCCACAGATGCAAAACTTCATAAAAAGATTGTTGACAGCTGTATTTCTATAGCCAAGAAAGAAGGGATTAAACTACGATGTAGCTACGTTAGGACAACCAAACACCTTGTCAGAGACACCTACCATGGGACTCACCCTAAAAGAAGGAAGAAAGCAAATGCAACGAAGCGAAAACTCAAAACCATTGCTGGTCGGTTAGTCAGAGAATTAGACAGGAAATTACCTCATCAGCAAAAAGAAGTAACCTTAGCACTGTTCAAACGAGTACTTACACAAGAGAAGTGCAGTAAGGCTACATTCAAGTCATTAATGCAACTTTCTGGTTAACCAATAATTGATTCATTACAAATATAGGGATTTCATATTTATGTCTTTTTCTAGGTCGATTGTTTATCCTGGTTTCAACGTCTTTGATTTGTTGCTCATTGAGCATAGAGAAGTCTGATTTCTTAGGGATATATTGTCTGATCAGCCCGTTTAAATTTTCATTAGACCCTCTTTCCCACGAGTGGTAGGGATGGGCAAAATAATAGTCAATGCTTAGCGTTTTAGCTACCTGTTGATGCCAAGCAAATTCCTTTCCATTATCAGAAGTGATGGTGTGAAGAAACGGACTCCATTCTTCCAATAATTCATTGATGGTATCTGAAACTTCGCTGGCTTGTTTGGTTTTTACTTTCTTCATTTTCAACATGCCACTCGCCCTGTCGTTGATAGTTACCATCGCTCCTTTCTGATTTTTTCCAATGACAAAATCTACTTCAAGATCTCCAAATCTTGACCTTTCTTCTACCACCGAAGGTCTGCGGTCTATACTTACTCTGTCTTTTATAATTCCCCTGCTATCTTTAGTAGCCCCTCTTTTGCGATACTTTCTGCCCTTTCTGCGGAGATGAGTATGTAACTCGCCCTGGTGTTTTTTGTCTTTCCATACATGCTGATAAATGCGCTCGTGAGAGACACAGTCTAGCCCTTCTTTTATACTGATGCCTACAATTTGCTCGGGGCTATAATCTTCCTTTAGCAGGGTCTCGACATGGGACTGAATTCGCAAGGTGAATCGCTTGTTCTTGGGTTTCCTTTTTTGACGTTGAGCATACTTTCGATGCGCCAAATCATGACTATAAACACCACTCCTCTGATCTTTATTACGCACAATTTCTCTGCTAATAACGGATTTATCTTTTGCTATGCTAGCAGCTATTTCACTTTGACTTTTTCCTTGTTGTAACATACACGATATCGCATACCTTTGTTCTGTAGTAAGATGTGCCATTTGCAACTTTATTTTTCACGATGTGAGGGGGCAAATTAACCCTTACCAGCAAAGCAGTGAAAGAGAAAATTGCCCTTCTTTCCTGTTTTGTAATAGTGATAAAAACTCAAATCTAAAAGTTGCATTTATTAGTTGAATGTGAGAATAAAAGATTAGTTTGTTAAAACAGTTTCATTTTATTGATTAAACAATTGATTTACAGTAACTTAGTAGGACTATTAAAGTTAGAGTAAAAATCGCAGTATGGAGAAAAAGTATGAACCCCTAACCCTTTTTTAGTTTCAGAAGAAATTTCCTGATAATGACAGGTGTTAAAACTTCCTAGCCGAAATGAACTGACCAGATGGATTTAAATGTGAAAGGTGCCAAAACAACAAGTATTGCAGAGGGAAATTATTCCATACCCGTCAATGCACAAAATGTAAATACTAAGCTACCCCCACAAGTCGTATTTATTAAATGCCTACTTCAATAAGGTTAAGATCTGCCAGCTCTAATTCTGCTTTTTTCTGCTGTTGTTTCTGGTTGAGGGGTTGTTCGTTTTTGAGGAATAAATACCGCGTACCTTTAAGAATTGGATTTTCTTTCTCCTCCGCTCTCCTCACCTTATCAACCCCTTCATTGATAATCTTTATAATGTGGAACTTGTCAAAGGTAATTTTGGCATTCGGCAGGTTTTCTCTAATCCCTTTAATAAACGCCGGCGACACATCGCAACTCACAGATTTAACTTGTTCTTTTTTCCCCTTTTGTTGTTCTAAAAACAGCGACAAAGTCAACAACCGTTTGATTGCCTTTGCCATCACTGATATGCGCCATTACTTTTTTGTATAAATCAACAAATAGCGTAATATAATCATGTCTTTCTTGTCCGTGGCAGTTTCATTCATACCAAAGACATCTATACCACTTAAATCCTCACTGAGCCTGACTTTGTCAACATAGATATCCAGTAATTTCCAAACCTTATAATCTGATACGTTCATCAGCTGGCAAACATTGTGTACCTGCATGTGCTTACAAAACTTGATAAAAAAAGCCTCAAACCAGGTACTAACACCATTTAACTAACCTGCCCACGGTGGCAGAATCAGCCGTACTTTGCCATCGTCTTGCTTAATGCTTTGGAACCCGAACATACAGATGGCATTCATGCTCAAAGAAATTCATATGACGATATTTTTTCATCTTTGTCTCATAGAGTACTATAGGCTGTAGTGTCATCGCTACCATCAACAAAGCGCGTTCCACGTTTGAAGTCAATATAGCTGTTGAGTTGTTTGTTGTTAAATTCAACATCCTTGACAAACCATGGGGAATAGATGCCGAGTGCTTGAGTAAATAAGTTTTGCATTTTTTGATCCTTTTGAATGATAAAATTGAACCCGTATTTTAACGCATCATCCACCCAAGAATCAAAAGAATCCTTTTATTCCTTCACAATTTTTTTGGTGACGCTACCTTTTCCTGTGGTTAGTTGTAACAAATAGATGCCCTTGTTCAGCGAAGGAATAGCCACGGAATGATCCGCTGTGCCTGCCTTCAGCTTTCCTCTTTTCAAGACTTTTCCGTCTATGCCTGACAAGGTGTAGCGGGCATTTCCTACCACGCCACTGATGTGCAGTATTGCGCCTGCTGGGTTGGGATACACTGCAATGCCTGTAAACGTTTCAAGTCCCAAGACTACTTCCGTCACTGTAATGGTGAGGGCTTGCATAGCGGTCAGTGGGGAGGATTGACCGTCTGTGGCGGTGACGATGACTTCATACCTGTTGTCCACATCTGCATCCGTAGGTATTTCAAAATTTGGTGCGGTCTTGAACGTCAATACGCCTGCGGGAGTAATGGAAAATTCAAGCTCATCCGTTCCGCCCGTCAGCGTGAAACTTACCGTCTGTCCCGCATCTTCATCGGTGGCAACGACGGTAGTGACTGCCGTTGTGCCGTGTTCTGCATAAGAAACGCTAGCCGTAGCTCCATTTTCGAAAACTGGGGCGTGGTCGTTTACTCGACCGCCATCAGTAATGGTCCAGCCATGACCAGTTCTCGGATTGATCATATGTTCTCTAGCGACGTGTGCTACATCTGAACTATATTTAGAATATCCCCCGTCGAACATACGAATAGGTGCAAGTCCTTGCGGATCCCAGCCTATCAACAGCGAGTCATAGTTTGCCACTGAAAGTGTAACACCAGAGAACATACCTCGCATAAACCTCGCCGCTTCCATATTCCACCCGCCCACGTTCTGGTCAAAGGCAGTGGCGTTATGGAACATAGAATCCATATCCCTCACCGAGGCTGTATTCCAGTTTCCTATGTCTTGGTTAAAGGCAGTGGCTTCGTAGAACATATTCCACATAACGGTCACCTGTGCTGTATTCCACCCGCTTATGTCGCCGTTGAAGGAAGTGGCGTAAGCGAACATATTTAGCATAGTCGTCACCGAGGAGGTATTCCAGTTTCCTATGTCTTGATCAAATGAAACGGCATTCTGAAACATATTTTGCATATTTGTTACTCGTGCTGTATTCCACCCGCTTATGTCCTGATTAAAGGGAGTGACGACATTGTTGGCCCCGGCAAACATATATGACATATCTGTCACCTGTGCTGTATTCCACTCGCCTATGTTCGAGTCAAAGGCAGTGGCTCCAACGAACATACCTAGCATACTCGTCACCGATGCGGTATTCCACCCGCCGATGTCTTGGTTAAAGGCAGTGGCTCTAGAGAACATCCCATTCATATTGGTCACCGATGTGGTATTCCACCCGCTGATGTCGTCGTTAAAGGAAGTGGCTCCCAAGAACATATAAGCCATATTCGTCACAGCACTCATTCTTGGAGTGCCGGCGGTTGAATTCATGGTTAGGTTCCTTGCTCCCCAAAAAGCATCTTCCATATCCGCATTCCAAGTAGCGGTACCCCACTGTTCTATGGAGGTATATTTTAATGAGTCTGTCTGATTATTGATATGTATATCGTTCAGGTGTTTAAACCTGATGGTGTGTTCTCCTGCTGTGTTGAAGGTATGGGACTGGTTTCCAGAAACTCCTGTGTCTTCAAACGTTCGGTCATTGTCCCAGTCAATGTCATAATGTGTATCCTGCGTATAGAACGTAAAAGACTTGTCGTTAGCGTTAGTACCCGCGGTGGTTGTTATTTTCAGCAGAAAGTGGTCTGTTGGGTTCTCAACTTCATTCACCACATCCGTCACTGTAATGGTGAGGACTTGCATAGCAGTCATTTCGGGTATGCCGTTGTCTGTAGCCGTGATCATTACTTCGTACATATTATCCGATCCCATATCCGCGGGCGTTTCAAAGTCTGGTACCCTGTTGAACGTCAACACACCTGCGGGAGTGATGGTAAACAGACTCGCATCCGCTCCGCCCGACAGCGTGAAAGTAATCGTCTGTCCTGCATCTGCATCGGTGGCAGCGACTCTAGTTACTACCATAGTGGCGTTTTCTTCATAAGATACCCCACTGGTAGCTCCTTCTACGAAAACAGGGGGATGAACGTTAATCTTCTGTAGTACTCGTCCGCCATCACTAATGTGCCAGAGATATGACTTGATCATATTTTCCCTGGCGATGTGTGCTGCATCTGATCTATATTGAGAATCTCCCCCGTCGAAAGCGATCTCCCTTGGAAGCTTTTGCGCCTCCCAGCCTGTCAACAGGGCTTCGTAGTTTGCGAGTGAAAGTTTAACACCTGAGAACATACGAGGCATACCTAAGTTACGTACTATCGCTCCCACATTCCACCCGCCTATGTTCTGGTCAAAGGAAGTGGCTCCTGAGAACATAGATATCATATTCGTCACAGATGCGGTATTCCAGTTTCCTATGTCTTGGTTAAAGGAAGTGGCTCCTTTAAACATCCACGACATACCTGTAACAGATGAGGTATTCCACCCACCTATGTCTTGGTTAAAGGAAGTGGCTTCCCTGAACATAGACTCCATAATCGTCACAGATGCGGTATTCCATCCGCCTATGCTCTGGTTAAAGGAAGTGGCTCCATTGAACATGTAAGCGATATCTGTCACCTGTGCGGTATTCCACCCGCCTATGTTCTGGTTAAAGGCAGTGGCGTTAGTGAACATACGATTCATACTCGTCACCGCTTCCACATTCCACCCGCCTATATCTTGGTCAAAGGAAGTGGCATGAACGAACATATTATTCATTTTCGTCACCGATGCGGTATTCCACCCACTTATGTCGCCATTGAAGGAAGTGGGAATGAAGCTATAGAAAGGAACAAAAGCATCAAACAGGTGAGACATATCGGTCACCGATGCGGTATTCCAGTTTCCTATGTCTTGGTTAAAGGCAATAGCTGTATGGAACATACCAGATAGATCGGTCACCGATGCGGTATTCCACCCGCCTATGTTCTGGTTAAAGGCAGTGGCACCAGAGAACATACCAGACATATCGGTCACCGATGCGGTATTCCACCCGCCTATATCACCGTTGAAGGAAGTAGCGTCCCTGAACATATTTTTCATCTGCGTCACAACACCCATGCCTGGAGTATCAGTAGCTGTCATGGTCAGGTTACTTGCTCCAGCAAAAGCATCACTCATATCTTCATTCCAAGTAGAGGTACCCCACTGTTCTATGGAGGTGTATTTTTCCCTGTCTGCCTTTCTTTCAGTGACGAGGTAGTTAGGACTATTGATATGGACATCATTCAGGTTTCTAAATCTGATGGTGTGTTCTCCTGCTGTGACGAAGGTGTGGGATTGGTCTCCAGAAACTGCTAGCGCATCAAAATTTTGGTCATTGTCCCAGTCAATGTCATAATTTGTATCCTGCGAGTAGAAAGTAAAGGACGTGTCACTAGCGTTAGTACCAGCGGTGGTTGTTATTTTTAGTACAAAGTGGTCTGTTGTAGCAGTCTGCGCCTGCGCAGTGGCGGGCATAAGCGCAAGGAAGACGACAGCGATCAGGGCAAGGAAGGAGCTAACACTGCCAAAATGGCAGAGGCGGAGGAGACAACTTTTAACTGTGTTAAAATTCGCAACTTTGGCAAGAGAAAGTGTTTTTTTCATACAAATTTTCATAATGATTACTACTATATTGAGTTTTAAGTGGACAAGTTTAGGTAGGAATTGGGACTTTTGCAAGTATTAATCTTCTATTTTTTTAAGCATGTTTTTTTCTTTGAGGTTCATCTATTTTCACTACTATTTTTGTATGACGTAAGATTACTCATAAGTTAGCATAGACACAACCAGATGTTTGATGTGGACTAAAGTTTTAATACGCTATGAATTACACTCACTCACATTTTTCAGTGTGCCGTCGTATTTTTTTACATCAACTCCAAATTTCCTCAAGAAATCTACACCTTCATCATTCGTTATTCCCTTATATTCTGCATAAGATTTTAAATATATCACTTTTTTAATACCCATGGTGTAGATAATTCTGGAACATGCTAGGCAAGGAGAAAGTGTTACATACAAAGTGGCACTTTCAACGGATGTTTTGTTCTTTATAGCATAGAGAATGGCATTCTGTTCGGCGTGAATAGCCAGAGAACATCCACCTTTTGAGTCCCTTGGGCATCCTTTATCTGGCCATTCAGAATCACAGTTATAGGTTCCTGCAGGAGGTCCGTTGTATCCGATGGATATGATACGAGTATCTCTGGTTAATACGACCCCTACGTGTCGCTTGATACAGTGGGATCGCCTAGCGAGGTTCACTGCAAGTTCCATGAAGATATCGTCAAATTTTGGTCTGGACATTATACGAAATTAACCACGTTGGAGGTAAGAATGACCAATTATGTAAAGGACACTGCTATTAACTGCCTTTTTCCGCGATTGTGGTGTTCAGCCTCGTACCCAAATCCTCATGTATGCTGTATGCTCTGCAGTTTTCCGTGCGGACTTGCCTTGCACTCACAAAAAAAATCTAGTTAATAGAGATGTCCTAAATGAAAATCCCTGCCATCTGACGAGGACTTTATGTCTGATTTTTTATGCTTAATTCAAACGAAAAATAATTCAATTTATACCAATTTGACCACAAAATATTACATAAATAGTCACTCCTAAAGAATCAAAATTAATTATGCTTATCTTCTTTCAGGGAAGTTTTTAGCATGATTATTGCTATATAAAACGACAAGGAATAGTTATAATATCAATCAAAACCTTGTCAAATGCAGTCAAAAAAGTCGAATAGAAATCAACTTAATTTTTTATCACCTACCTTAACTGAACAACTCAATTCCAGGCAAGCACTTTATTTGTTGAGCCAACAGATAGAATGGTCATATTTTGAAGAAGCGTTTGGTTCGCTTTATTCAAATGTAGGTCGTCCAGCTCATTCTATTCGTTTGATGGTCTCCTTGTTGATATTAAAATCTATTTACAATTTATCAGATGAGGTATTGGTGGAACAACGCTGGGAAATGAATCCATATTTTCAATAGTTTGGAGGCTTTGATTCTTTGCAATGGGGGCAACCCTGTGTGGCAACAGATTTGGTACATTTCAGCAAGAGGATTGGAGAAGAAGGGGTAGAGAAGCTATTGAAACATTCAATTGAGCTACACGGCAAGGATGCTAAGGACAAGCATGTAAGTGTAGATACTGCTGTCCAGGCAAAGAGCATCACCTATCCCACAGATGCAAAACTTCATAAAAAAATTGTTGACAGCTGTATTTCTATAGCCAAGAAAGAAGGGATTAAACTACGACGCAGCTACGTTAGGACAACCAAAAACCTTGTCAGAGACACCTACAATGGGACTCACCCTAAAAGAAGGAAGAAAGCAAATGCAGCGAAGCGAAAACTCAAAACCATTGCTGGTCGGTTAGTCAGAGAATTAGACAGGAAATTACCTCATCAGCAAAAAGAAGTAACACTGGCACTGTTCAAACGAGTACTTACACAAGAGAAGTGCAGTAAGAATAAAATTTACAGTTTACATGAACCTGATGTGTATTGCATCGCAAAAGGAAAGGCACATAAAACATATGAATATGGCTGTAAGGCATCAGTAGTATTGACACAAAATACGGGTATCATCGTAGGAGCGATGACTTTTGAAGAGAATATGTATGATGGACATACGCTAGATGCTGTATTGAAGCAAACACAACTACTGACTGGTAACTACCCGAAAACCGCCACAGTAGATAGGGGGTACAAAGGGACTAACAAAGTTGAGAACACCTCCATCATTCGACCATCCAAACCATTAAAAAGAGACAATACCTATCAAAAACAGAGAAAACGAACGCACTGTAGACGTAGAGCAGCCATAGAGCCAATCATCGGACACTTCAAGCAAGATCATCGAGCAGCTAGCAATTACCTAAAAGGGAAAACAGGAGATAAAATAAACTTCATCATGGCAACCTGTGGGTTTAACTACAAGAAGTTGATGAAAAAACTAAGAGTAAATGCTCTTTGGCTCTATACAAAATGGGTAGTAAAGCTGAGGCGTCTAGTTGAAGTAACCTCTTTCCATCAAAGTAGAATACAATCTCCATTGAAAATGAGTTTGTAAGGAACGACTAAATAAAATTGAATTATTTTTTGTTTAGATTAGTTCTACTTTACCACAATAAAATATTGTGATAAAAAGCGTTCTAAACGACTGATATTCAGTATATATAGGTTATGATAACGAGGTTCATTACATAACAAACCAAGAGCAAATCATGAAAAAACACTCACAGCTTCAACTGAGAAGTTTGAGCGTTTTCTATTGGGATATCAGGGATATTTGAATTCCAAAACCAGTAACAATTTTCCGATTGCTTTATGTTTTGCCAAAGGACTTGTTCAAGCCAATCGACAGGATCTTACATGAGATTAGCCAAACGGTGTCTGGGGCTGATTATCACCAACTCCAACATTTTGTTACCAACAGCCACGGGTGGGGGGAAATGCTAATCAATGAAGTGACCCTGTCCGCCCATCGGTCACTAAAAGGAAAGGAGTGATTGTTGGTAGTAGGTCAGCCCAAAAAAGGGAACAATAGTGTAGCGGTAGCCCGCCAATACTGTGGCAACTAAGGGAAAGTTGGATAACTGTCAGGTTAGCCTAGCGGGTTGCGGGTTATTTAAGCGATTTTAATCAGGGAAGCCTGATCGACATGCAACGCTACATTCCAGAAAACTGGACCTTCGATAAGGTCAGGATGAGAAAAGCTGGGTTGCCCCCTATAACCTACCGGACTAAGCTTCAAATTGACGGTGCGATGATTAGCAAACAGCTAGTGGCACCATTGATTTTCAATGGGTGGTTGCTGATGGGTACTATGGGCGTGACCTGTCATTTGGCTGTCCTATTGACGAACAAGGGGAAAAACACCTACCGGAAGTACCCTGCAACAGAAAGATTTACCTGAAAAACACCTACGTTAACAATCCCAAAAAAGGGGAGACAAGGCAGAAACCCCATCCATAAAAAGGCTGACCAGCCATCAATCTCTCTGAAAGATTACTGCGATTCACTAACCTCAAAAAACTTTAAAAAGAATCGTGTAAGGGAGACTATGCAAGGCAATCTCATTGCTCACTTGCATACCCGTACCGTGTGGGTATGGGACAAGGAAAATGACCAAATGGTAACAGTACGCCTGCTTATCGGAAAGGATAAAAACAAGACCTCCTTTGCTTTTCCAATGGGCTATACTAAAATTTTAGTGATACTTCTGAGACTTACCCTATTTATTATGACAGATTTTGCTAATTCTTTAAGAGAGCTATTAGGTATTACCGATTATTTTATGATTTCAGAAATAAAGAAGAAAGAATATCCTAAAGAGACCATAGAAATACATCTAAAAATATTTACCAAAAGTGTATAAAGTATCAGGAAAAGAATACAGGCTATATGACCAATCACCGGAGCGTAAATGGCAACATTTAAGTTGGTTTGATTATAAGTGTTTTGTTGTGTGCAGTCTCCCTAGATACGTAGATGATAACGGTAAAGTGAAGGTTATAGCTGTTTCATTTGCTTCCAAGGGCAAAGGATATACTCGTTTGTTTTCACAGAAAATAATAGCGTCCTTACTATTGGTTAAAGTTCAGAACACAGTTGCTACTTTATTTCAAACCACTCCTTATATTGTTAGTAGTATAATGGAAAAAGCAGTAGAAAACGAGTTAGATGAAAGAGAGGAAATAAATGATTTTGAACATGTAAGTATAGATGAAAAAGCCTATAGAAAAGGACATCAATATGCATCTATCTTATAGATAGCGATAAAGATTATGGGAGAGGGAAGAGCAGAGAAAGATGTTAAAGCACTATTTTTTTCGTTAAATTCTCAGGAGGAACAACCACAATTAAAGAGAGTAACTATGGATATGTGGAAGCCTTTTATGAAGACTATAAAAGATATTGCTTGGCAGGCATTAATAGTTCATGATAAATTTCATCTGTTTAAAAAATTATCAGAAGCCATAGCTAAAACAAGGCGAAAAGAGGTCTTGAAAAATCCTCTCTTAAAGAAACACAAATACACTGTTTTAAAAAATGAAGCTAACAGAAGCGAGAAACAACAAATAGCGTTTAAAGCTATTGATCAATCTAATTTAAACACTGCAAAAGCATGGCATATACGAGAGAATTTTGTAACTACTCAGGTGGTCTATAACGTATAACTCATTGATTACGAACTGGTTAGAAAATTCGATTATTTCTTAACAAAATCTTAACATTGTATCTACTTCGCTGATTATCAGTCTGTTACTTAAACAGTAATTAAGAATACAACTTTATATAAAATTTTTTTTAGTTTGTAACTACCTGATAACAAGTAATTTAGACCACCTGAGTAGTTACAGAATTTTAAAACCCTGTCTTCTTTGAAAATAAAACCGATATAGAGGACTTATTTGACCAATGGATGAGCAACTCTAAGGAAGTTAAAATCAGCTATGTAAATAATGTTATAGCAACCTTTGAACGTCATAAACAAGGTAGTGTAAATAGCCTTTAAAACACAAACAGCTAGTGGTAAACACGAGCATTTAAACGGTAGAATTCAATCTGTTTTGGCAAAAAAAGAGAGTTTCTAAATTTTGACAGATTCAGGATTAATGTGCTGTTTTATTTTGGAAAACTTAATCTAACTCCACTAAAAATTTAGTTATGCTTTATGAAAGTTTTTTACTGGAAATTGAAGCAGAAACTCCGACTGAAGGTATACAAAAATCTTTAGAAAAAAAGGTTACGAATTAATTGCAATGGATATTTTTTACTTTTAGAAAAGTAATGTAGGAACTCTTGGAGTAGAAAAACTATCTAATCCAGCTACTATCATTGAAAAACTGCTGAAGGTTAATGACTAGATTAAAAAAAATCAGTCAAAATATGTTAATTACGGATGGGTAAAAATTATTGTCGCCGAAGGCAGTGGTATCATGCAAAATCTTATTAAAAAGATATTGGCACAGTTGAACTACGAAATTGTTGGTAAAAAAGAAAAAGCATTCCAACCATTGCCATCGCAGGGAGTGACAATAACTACAGGATGCAGGATTTTAAAAATGCAGGAATTAATGATTTTCTTTCCAAGCCACTTAACTATGACAGTCTCGTCAACATGATGAAAAAATATGTAGAAGATGTCAATTAAATACACGAAACATTTTCTAAACAAGCTTGAAGATATCATGTCGGAGACCGACTACATTCTTAGATATGAAAAAGGAAATTTTCAATCAGGTTACTGTATCCTCGATGAAAGTAAAATTGCTATAATAAATAAATTTTTCACTCTGGAAGGGAAAATAAATAGCCTTATTGAAATTCTACGGTCTATTCAAATTGACACAAATAGGCTCAGCGAAAACAATAAAAAACTATATTCGGCGGTTTCCCAAAATCAACTTCAATTGTGAATGTCATTTTTCTTGGCTCTGGCACCTCTCAGGGCGTTCCAGTCATAGCTTGTGCCTGTGAGGTTTGTACGTCAATAGACCACAGGGACAAGCGTTTAAGATCGTCCATCTACTTTGAATGTGATAATTTCAAGTTAATTGTAGACACAGGACCCGATTTTCGACAACAAATTTTGAGCGCGCGTATCACAGAACTTGATGCCATTCTTTTCACGCATGCTCACAAGGATCATACAGCAGGTATGGACGACATAAGGAGTTTCAACTTTCATCAGAAAAAAGAAATGCCCGTATATGGACAAATCTTGGCACTTGATCAGATCAAAAAGGAATTCGCCTATATTTTTTCTGAAAAAAAGTATCCTGGAATTCCCCAAGTAAATCTGAACCCTATTGAGAACCAACCTTTTGAGATAAATGGTAAAGTGATCATTCCTATTGAGGTAATGCATCACAAACTCCCCGTTTTCGGTTATCGAATTGATGATTTTACCTATATAACAGATGCAAATTTCATTGCTGAAGAAGAAAAAGAGAAAATCGAAGGAACGAAGGTCCTAGTATTTAATGCATTACAAAAAAGGGAACACATAAGTCACTTTACCCTTGATCAAGCCTTAAAACTCATAGAGGAACTGAAGCCAGAAAAAGCCTTTCTGACCCACATTGGTCATCAACTCGGACTACACTCAGAAGTAGCCAAAGAGCTACCTGAAAACGTTAACCTAGCCTACGACGGACTCTCGATAGTAATTGATAATGATTAAGGGTCTTAACTGTTAAGCCCAAATTTTTATTCTACAATTAATTTTCTAATTCTTTTTACCTCCCAGTTGATATCTCTCATCGCATCTTTAGTCAACACAAAATCTTTATCATTCTTCATTTTCTCTTCAACCTCCTTAAGGTCCCCTTTGTATAACCTGTCTAGGATGGATAGTTCTGTTATCATATCAGCAATGGTATCATCAAACGGGAGATCTTCCAGTATAGTGATGATATCCAGAAGAGCCTTTTCTTCACCCAACACAATTTTTACCAAGGGTTCTAACAGTTTCTCCTTTTTTAGTGTGTCAGGAAAAGTTTCAATGACGGTTACAGCCTGGTACAATCCCTCCACAAAACTTCCTGTGAGTGCCAGTCCAGCCATGGTTAAGTGATGATTTTCTTCCATCTGCACGCTTGTGCTGAGGAAAAGCTTACTTAACAGATTAGAAATCTCTTTCTCGTTCTGATCCTTAATGTGTTCTTTGAACACTTCAAGTTGAGCATTGTCGTAGATGGAAGAATCCCCTAGATCTTTTGCTAGTTTGTGTGAAGCTGTCAGGTAGTTTATGCAGTCTTCTTCACGTCCATATGCAGCTAAATAGCTAATGTCTGATGCATACACGCCCATATTTAACGACATTTTATCGTTATCTCCTTTATAGCCTTCAATCTTTCCTAAATCATTTATGAGATTTTCACTAAATTCGGCATGTATAGATTTAAGTGTGAAAGGGACGAGAGATGGAGGAGGTAGCTCTCTTAATAATCGATCAATGTCATGTATGGTTTTTTCTTCCACTAATTCTGCTACTGTTTTCCCACTTTCTGTTCCAGAACCACCACCACAGCTAAAGAGAAAACTGGTAGTCAACAGAAAACTGAATAGTTTATTGGTTGAGTTCATGTGT
This sequence comes from Ekhidna sp., assembly GCA_965261215.1. GTDB lineage: Bacteria > Bacteroidota > Bacteroidia > Cytophagales > Cyclobacteriaceae > Ekhidna. The sequence goes on along the minus strand of CBDHDT010000193.1, from coordinate 1,839,154 downwards.
TGTGAATTGTTGTGGTTCAGCATTGAAAGCCTCAATTTTAATGCTTTTTTAGATGAATAAAAACAATTTTGAGAGTTTTTTTATTACTAACCTGAACCCGATTAATAAATAGTTCAATTAAAGAGAGATAAACAGGAATTAGGAATAGATAAAACCAGTGTATGTGTTTATATTTAAGTATCTCAAATTCAAATATATACACATAAAACACATGGTCTTATCTGACAATAAAATTACTGATTTTTTCTGTTTTGTTGATGAATGCTGTCTGGAATTCGAAAAAACTATCCAAAAGCACCTTGTAGGCAACAAACCTAATAGAAAGCCCAAGATGAACTGTAGCGAAGTAATCACTATCATGATTATGTTCCACTCTGGAGGGTTCAGAAATATGAAACACTTTTATATTCATTATGTCCAAAAACATATGAACCATTTATTCGGTGAAACAGTATCCTAATAATAGGTTTTTGGAATTGATGCAAGGTGCAACCTTACCTAGGTCTCTATTTCTAAAAACTTGTTGTATGGGTGATGGTACCGGTATTGCTTTTATTGATTCAACTCCAAGTCGGGTATTGTAAGTTCACTTAGTAAGTGCAAAGATGTAGGATAAATATGTGGAGCTATTTCCCCATATTTAAAGGTCTAAACACTTTGCCATATGAGCCAAACATATTATCAACTCAAAGCCCATCAAAGACATCAACTTGAAGCCTACTTAAAATCGGGTAAAAGTAAAAGTTTCATTGCAGAAGCCCTTGCTGTGTCGGTTTCCACCATTTACAGAGAATGCAAGCGCAACAGTTCCCCTACAGGGATCTATCATGGATCTAAAGCACATTTGTCTTCCACAAAGCGTAAGCAACGTTATTGCAAGTCTCGGTCTTTTGACACCCACAAAAGAAAGCTCATCAAAGAATACCTTCTGCAAGAACAGTGGTCACCTAAGCAGCTTGTAGGGTATGGTAAAATCAAGCAGATTCCCATGGTTTCACATGAACGTAACTATCAATATATCAGGGACGATAAAGCTGCTGGAGGTCATTATTACAAACATTTACGCCATCAACTCAACCATAGAAAAAGACCTGTAGGTAAGACTGTAAGAACTATTAAAAACAGGATATCAATTGATCAAAGACCTGAATGCATCAACAATAAAGAACGCTTTGGGGATTGGGAAGTGGATACCATTATAGGCAGACAGCAAAAGGGAGCCATTCTAACCATCGTGGAAAGAACTACAGGAATGCTCATTATAAAAAAGCTACCTAAGGGAAAGCAAGCCAAAGGACTAAGTAAGGAACTTATCAATAGGCTGATGCCCTACAAAAAACGTATTCTTTCGATCACTTCTGATAATGGAACAGAATTCGCCGACCATCAAAACATAGCTAAAAACCTAGCTACTCAATGCTACTTTGCCCATCCGTATTGCTCTTGGCAAAGAGGACTCAATGAATACACCAACAAACTCATAAGACAGTATATACCTAAAATCCGCAGTCAACTAGATTTGAAGATAAAAAGAGTTGCTAAAGGATAATAATGTCAGTTCCTATCTAATCGACCAGGTATATGGGGCTGTTAGTCGGCATTTTGACCAGAACTAAAGGGTGCAGTAGGTCTTCACTGGTAAAATTGAGGGTTTTCAGACAGACCTTTCCTGAGAAAAGAGGTATTACGAAAGAATGTTGGATGGTTTAATCAAACAGTTAGGCAGTTAGGTGAGCAGTCGGCTGTAGTCTTTGTGTGTATATAGTTTAAGCACATGCTACCTTCCCGTCTTGATCCATTTGGCAGCCACGGAGATAAATCGGAAGATAAATTTCTTCAATCGGAAGTTTTCCTTAATCCAGGATAAATTTCCGGCAAACGTAGCCAACATAACCTGGTATATATTGGCATACAGCGCAGTGATGATCATAAAGGCGGTATTTTCATTAAGGAATGAGCAGGGAAGCTTAGACCAGCCAAAATCATTGTTCATTGTATCGAAGGTTCGCTCAGCATTTCCTCTTTGGTTATAAAAAGAGACAATTTGCTGGTTGTCCCATTTGAGATCATTGGTGAGGATAGCTCGGTAAGTGAAGGCATTCCCAGTGAATAATCCGGTCTGACCATCTCGGCGTTTAATCCGACTTACTACCAACCGGTAGGACTTTTTCCCGTCAAAGGGACGGTAATCCGTTAGCTGTGTCACTTCCATTTCTTGTACTCCAAGACGGACTTTCTGCCTGGCATCTGCCCGAATCTGGCTAATTTGCTGTTCCATAGTAGCGCAACGTACAATTCGGATGTAAAAGTGCTGACTTGTTCCCTCCACAAGACTAATTACCTTTTGTTGGTAGGAAGCCGAATCTGCCCGAAAGCGCTTGATGCAGATGCCCTGCTGATCTAGTAAAGAAAATGCTCTGGTCAGGGTTTCTTCTTGTTGGTATTTGGCTTGGCTGTTGCCATTACGACCTTCGATGTAAACGATGTTTTTTCCGATACTGGCCACATCTGGCTGGTAACCTTCACACTTTTTATAGGTTCTCCGTGCATCATATTTCTCGGTGGCGATTACCTGATTATCATAATCTAATGTATGCTCCTGTTTGGTGTTAAGCTGATTGGTTTTGCTCAAGGCTTTCAGTAATAATTGGTTTAAGCTCAGGTTGATATTGAACTGATGGGTTAATCCCGCCCGAACTGGTCATTTCCTCTGTAGGGGTGGTCAGTTCTTTTATGCCTCGCAAAATGGTATCGGCACTACACACCGAGAACCCCCGGACTTTCTTCAGATGATCTCCCAAGTGTTCTTCAATGTCCTCAGTACAAGCTCCACCATGAAGGAAAATAGCCAAATGATTCATCAAAATCTCCGAGTAATCGAACCCTCTATAGTTGACTCGGCTACCCAAATGATCATCCATTAGCTTGGGAATACCGCTATCCTTAAGAAACTTGTAGCAAAAATTAAACCCGCCAAAAGGGGTGATTTTTTTATCAGATATGGTTACTTTCATTCCCGCTTAATTGATTGGTTACGCACTCAAATAAGTGAAAAAAATCGAGCCAGAAAAGCTTATTACAAACTATTTTAAGCCTATTCCAGCTCTTTTTCGTTGTACACCTGCAGATTTAAGGAAGATCTTAAAGGGTTGATAAATAATTTCGGTCATATACCTATAAACGAGGTGTTAGAGTAGATTAAACTTTCAGAAGATGGCATTAGAAATTTAGAGCGAAAATTTAGAATTGAAGCATACGAAGCTGAACAGGCTCTACATACAATCCATGAAATTGCAGAAATTGTTGGTATTTCAAATACTACATAATTTTGGACTAATGTTTAATAGCAAATTAACAAGAGAGCAAAACCAAATAGAACTACATTTTGAAGAAATCTCTAAAACTATTAGTTTTAAAGATTCTCACATTCAAAAATACTGTATATCATAAAAGTGATAGGATATAAGAAATGTGTTGAATTTTTTTTAGCTCAAATGAGTGTTAATATGCAAAGTTTGAAAGAGGGCAGTCAGTGTTATGTAGCCTTGAAAAATAGCAAGACTATAAATAAAATTTAGATGAATAATATCATGCTTCTAAGTACACCTAAAATTTTACAAGAAAAGTACACCTGGAAGTACACCTAAACCCAAAAACTAGAGGCAATACATCACCAAACTATCAAAATCAATCACGTTTAGAGGCATTTCAGCAAGATTGCCCCTAAGTATTAACACTAATTATAACCTTTTCCATCATAATTGATTAGTTGTATCTGTTCTTTTCCCTTACTAGATATTACCTATTATATGCATTTTTAGTCCGTATACCGTCTCTTTTGCATTTTTTGCCTTTTTTATAGATTGATCATTTGTTTTAAGGGGTACACTCTATACAAAATGGGTAGTAAATCTGAGGCGTCTATTTAAATTAACCTCTTTCCATCAAAATAGAATACAAACTCTATGGAAAATGAGTGTTTAAGGAACGACTATGTAGCCAGTAAGGATCAGAAGAAGTTTATGAGAGATATTAAGGAAGTTTACCATGCAGACACAAAAGAGTTGGCAGAAATGGAACTATTAAATCTGGCTGAAAAATGGCAAAGTAACTAGTCGTTCCTTAAAAACTCATTTTCAATGGAGTTTGTATTCTACTTTGATGGCAAGTGGTTAATTCAACTAGACGCCTCAGGTTTACTACCCATTTTGTATAGAGCCAAAGAGCATTTACTCTTAGTTTTTTCATCAACTTCTTGTAGTTAAACCCACAGGCTGCCATGATGAAGTTTATTTTATCTCCTGTTTTCCCTTTTAGGTAATTGCTAGCTACTCGATGATCTTGCTTCAAGTGTCCGATGATTGGCTCTATGGCTGCTCTACGTCTACAGTGCTTTCGTTTTCTCTGTTTTTGATAGGTATTGTCTCTTTTTAATGGTTTGGATGGTCGAATGATGGAGGTGTTTTCAACTGTGTTAGTCCCTTTGTACCCCCTATCTACTGTGGCGGTTTTCGGGTAGTTACCAGTCAGTAGTTGTGTTTGCTTCAATACAGCATCTAGTGTATGTCCATCATAAATATTCTCTTCAAAAGTCATCGCACCTACGATGATACCCGTATTTTGTGTCAATACTACTGATGCCTTACAGCCATATTCATATTTCTTATGGGCCTTCCCTTTTGCGATGCAATACACATCAGGTTCATGTAAACTGTAAATTTTATTCTTACTGCACTTCTCTTGTGTAAGTACTCGTTTGAACAATGCTAATGTTACTTCTTTTTGCTGATGTGGTAATTTCCTGTCTAATTCTCTGACTAACCGACCAGCAATGGTTTTGAGTTTGCGCTTCGCTGCATTTGCTTTCTTTCTTCTTTTAGGGTGAGTCCCATTGTAGGTGTCTCTGACAAGGTTTTTGGTTGTCCTAACGTAACTGCGTCGTAGTTTAATCCCTTCTTGGTTGGCTATAGAAATACAGCTGTCAACAATTTTTTATGAAGTTTTGCATCTGTGGGATAGGTGATGCGCTTTTCCTGGACAGTAGTATCTACACTTACATGCTTGTCCTTAGCATCCTTGCCGTGTAGCTCAATTGAATGTTTCAATATCTTCTCTACCCCTTCTTCTCCAATCCTCTTGCTGAAATGAACCAAATCTGTTGCCGCACAAGGTTGCCCCCATTGCAAAGAATCAAAGCCTCCAAAATATTGAAAATATGGATTCATTTCCCAGCGTTGTTCCACCAATACCTCATCTGATAAATTGTAAATAGATTTTAATATCAACAAGGAGACCATCAAACGAATAGAATGAGCTGGACGACCTACAGTTGAATAAAGCGAACCAAATGCTTCTTCAAAATATGACCATTCTATCTGTTGGCTCAACAAATAAAGCTCTTGCCTGGAATTGAGTTGTTCAGTTAAGGTAGGTGATAAAAAATTAAGTTGATTTCTATTCGACTTTTTTGACTGCATTTGACAAGGTTTTGATTGATATTATAACTATTCCTTGTCATTTTATACAGCAATAATCGTGCTAAAACCCTCCCTGAAAGGAGATAAGCATAATTAATTTTTATTCTTTAGGGCTGACTAAGTAGTCGTTCCTTAAAAACTCATTTTCCATAGAGTTTGTATTCTACTTTGATGGAAAGAGGTTACTTCAACTAGACGCCTCAGGTTTACTACCCATTTTGTATAGAGCCAAAGAGCATTTACTCTTAGTTTTTTCATCAACTTCTTGTAGTTAAACCCACAGGCTGCCATGATGAAGTTTATTTTATCTCCTGTTTTCCCTTTTAGGTAATTGCTAGCTACTCGATGATCTTGCTTGAAGTGTCCGATGATTGGCTCTATGGTTGCTCTACGTCTACAGTGCTTTCGTTTTCTCTGTTTTTCATAGGTATTGTCTCTTTTTAATGGTTTGGATGGTCGAATGATGGAGGTGTTTTCAACTGTGTTAGTCCCTTTGTACCCCCTATCTACTGTGGCGGTTTTCGGGTAGTTACCAGTCAGTAGTTGTGTTTGCTTCAATACAGCATCTAGTGTATGTCCATCATAAATATTCTCTTCAAAAGTCATCGCTCCTACGATGATACCCGTGTTTTGTGTCAATACTACGGATGCCTTACAGCCCTATTCATATTTTTTATGTGCCTTCCCTTTTGCGATGCAATACACATCAGGTTCATGTAAACTGTAAATTTTATGTTTACTGAACTTCTCTTGTGTAAGTACTCGTTTGAACAATGCTAATGTTACTTCTTTTTGCTGATGTGGTAATTTCCTGTCTAATTCTCTGACTAACCGACCAGCAATGGTTTTGAGTTTTCGCTTCGCTGCATTTGCTTTCTTTCTTCTTTTAGGGTGAGTCCCATTGTAGGTGTCTCTGACAAGGGTTTTGGTTGTCCTAACGTAACTGCGTCGTAGTTTAATCCCTTCTTGGTTGGCTATAGAAATACAGCTGTCAACAATTTTTTTATGAAGTTTTGCATCTGTGGGATAGGTGATGCGCTTTTCCTGGACAGTAGTATCTACACTTACATGCTTGTCCTTAGCATCCTTGCCGTGTAGCTCAATTGAATGTTTCAATATCTTCTCTACTCCTTCTTCTCCAATCCTCTTCCTGAAATGAACCAAATCTGTTGCCGCACAGGGTTGCCCCCATTGCAAAGCATCAAAGCCTCCAACATATTGAAAATATGGATTCATTTCCCACCGTTGTTCCACCAATACCTCATCTGATAAATTGTAAAGAGATTTTAATATCAACAAGGAGACCATCAAACGAATAGAATGAGCTGGACGACCTACAGTTGAATAAAGCGAACCAAATGCTTCTTCAAAATATGACCATTCTATCTGGTGGCTCAACAAATAAAGCTCTTGCCTGGAATTGAGTTGTTCAGTTAAGGTAGGTGATAAAAAATTAAGTTGATTTCTATTCGACTTTTTTGACTGCATTTGACAAGGTTTTGATTGATATTATAACTATTCCTTGTCATTTTATACAGCAAAAATCGTGCTAAAACCCTCCCTGAAAGGAGATAAGCATAATTAATGTTGATTCTTTAGGGTTGACTAATTAGACTAGTATTATAATCTAATTGATATAAATCAGCTTGATAGTGCTGATAACAAACAATCTTCTACTGCAACGGTCTTTATACGTGAGGATTTTAGTACGGGACGGACACCGAAATCGCGGAAAAAAGTAGTTAATAGAGATGCCCTAAAGGTTGGCTTTTACTGCAATAACGAAATTTCTTCCAAGGGCACTGATTCCCGAAGAATAAGGTCTGTAGTGTTTGTCTAAAATATTTTCTATTCCGAAATTAACTCTAACATATTCACTCAATTGATAGCTGGCTCTCACATTGAGTGTATACCATCCAGGGGAACCAGTTGCAGCATATAAATATGGTTTCCTGTCAATCTCGGAGGAAGGTATATTTTTTCGTCCCCTGTTCCCATTGTAATTAATGTAGAATTCAGACCTGTATTTCCTTTGTTTATATACCAACGTTACTTTCCCAAAAACAGGAGTTGTATGTCTTAAGGGCTGGTTATTGACCAGTTCTTTCCCATCAACCCATGTTACGGTCTTTTCAATAGCAAATGACTCTGAGAGTTCAGTTTTAAAAACCAAACTGCCACCATAGATTGCTGCTTTTGTTGCATTGACCTTGGCAAATACAGCTAACCCATTTAATTGGACAGCGTCATGTATGGTAAACGGTCTGTCTACGATCGCATCAAACAGGTTACTGTAAAAACCAACGAGTCTGATTAGGGTACGGTCAGTTTTTTTTTCTACAGCAACTTCATTGCTCACGGAATATTCTGGTTTTAAGTTAGCATTAGGGACAACAATGCTTCTGCCGACTTCAAACAACTTTCCTACGTCATCAATATTAGGAGATCTAAAGCCTGTAGATAGATTGTAGCTCAATTTGTAATCGTCAGTTGGACTCCAAGCAAGCCCCGTTGCTCCGTTAATGGATGAATTATGCAGAGAAATGGTTGATGCTTGGTTCGCTAAGGCAGTAGAGTCACTGGTAGATGCGGATAGATTGACGAGATTGAGTCTAAGTCCAGAGTTGAGTATCAATTTGTCAGAAATATTATGCACTAAACTCCCATACAATGCTACAGAGGTATAATGACTTCCTCCACTTGGATACCTGCTACTTGTGGGGGTTATTTCGCTGGTCTTTACATCCCGTCTGAAACCTTCGGAAACGACATCGTTATGGAAAAAGTCAAAACCATAATACAGGTTGGATGTGTTAATCTCTTTATCCAGATCAACTGAAGCTGAAAACATATCCACTTTTTCAGTCCTAGTCCTCAACCTGTCATCTCCGAAATCTCGATCATTCCTGCTTTCTTCAAAAATTTGATAAGCAAAAGTAACCCTAGCCTGATCAAAGATACGATTAGGTGCATAGTAGTTGAGTCTTAAGTTATGCATTTGCCATTTTTGAGGACCGTAGTACCATTGGGCAGCTTTTAGTGAATCTGTTGTTCCTATAGTTTCAGTCAGGTTATCGTATCTCGGAATATTGGAAGTTGTACTAAAATAGTACCCATAACCTGCGTCCCACTTGTCGCCCTGTCGTAATTTGATTTTGCTAATTGTATTGAAAAGCCTGTAACCTGAAAATCTTTGAATATTCACGTCATCATTTCGGACGAGTTGATCCTGACCGTCAATTCTTTGAGCATAAAATGTTCTTTCAAATTCACCTTCATATCCATGGCTTCTTTTGGATCCCGCTTTTAAGTCATCAAAAACGGTAAAAGAAGAAGAATGGAAAAATGAAAATTTCTTTTTTGATGCTGATACATCTACATGCACAGCCCGCTCGTTGGTCGCTGAAGATTTTTTTGCCAAAAAGTTGCCCTCAACCCTTGGGAGATCATCTGCTGCCCATTTCGGGTCAATGGTGTGAAAATTCAGAACACCTCCTAATGCATCACTTCCATAGATAACCGAGCTAGGTCCAAACATGACTTCCGTGCGTTCTAAGGCGTTAGCATCAATACTTATCACATTTTGTAGGTTCCCGCTTCTGAAAATGGCATTATTCATCCGAACACCATCTACTACAAGTAAAACCGAGTTAGCTGCAAACCCTCTGAGTTTAGGGCTTCCACCCCCTAATTGACTTTTTTGAACATATACCTGCCCAGTCTCTGATAATATGTCTGCAGTGGTTGGGGGATTCTGAAACTCAATTGACTTTTTATTTACAGCTATGATCTGCTGAGATACACTTTTCTCTTCCTGTTCCCATTTATTAGCCGATATGATCACTTCGTTGAAAGTGACGATTTTCTCAACTAGAGAAAGATCAATATTAGAGCCCACATAGGCAATAGATTTTTCATAATAAGAAGGATGTTGTACAAATATTAGTCCTTTTGGAAATTTTGAGATATCAGCGATACCGTCTTCTCCCGTATATGAAATACTTGTCTTGTTCTCATGATAAACGAAAATATCCGAGATGGGCTTGTTGGTAGCTTCATCCTTGATAGTAATTGTTTGTGACTTTACTACTTGGGGGAAAAATATAGATACAAATACAGGGAGGAGGATTTTTAATTTCATTCTGTGATCTAAACTGGGCGCAATGTTTAACTATATTCATCTAAGCAAAAATTAAGCCGATTGTGCCTCGTCAAGATTCTTTTTACAATCAAAAGATCCTGATGTTTTAATTGTCACTGGGAGAGTCCTGCACAAGCATTTTGGAAAAATCGCGATGAACTGATAATCAGGCTACGGTGGTTTAGTACCCATTTGTCCCTGAAACTAAAAGTGGTCAAATCAAAAAATGACGAAAAAATCCATGAGTGGCATGTCAGCCTAGTCTCATAAACCGATGAAAAAGAGTGTCATACCAATTTGGTTATAACATGGGACATAAATAAATTGAATTATTTTTTGAGTAAATTGGGCGGAAAACATAAGCATAGCCATAGCTACGGTGCTATGTTTTAACGAAATACAAGCGAAAAAGAAGCGATTTATATGCGCCAGTTTGTGATCAAATTGGTACAACGATGCTATTATTGGCACTGTCAACCCTGCATTCAACTGTTCCGTCTGAATGCATTTTTATTGCGATTAAATAGACAGTTGCAACGGTCTTTAACTGTGGTCGGGGGGTCGAAGATCGGGTAAAATATGTATCACACTAGGTTTGTACAACCAGACAGGAGAACCGGGGGCTTATGGATTGGGCAAGTATTTAAAATTAGTATGGCTGGAATCACGATTTCTATCATCATCCCGACATTAAATGAGGAAAAATATCTTTTGCCGACTATCAATCAAATTTACTCAGGGGCAGTGCATATAGATGCAATTGAGATTTTAGTCATTGATGCGGGGAGTGAGGATAACACGCTTACATCCATAAAACACTTGGAAGTCATGATGTATTCAAAACCTGAATTTGTTCTAAAAAAATATGAAAGTCTGAACTTCGGAATATCACAGGCAAAAGGACGGGTCCTTATCTTTCTGGATGCAGACACTATGTTGCCAAAAGAATTTGATCAATACATTCTGCAAAGAATTGATCACCATAAGATTGTGGGCGATGCTTTTGAATTCTCCTTCGATAGGACAGACTGGAAACTATGGACAGTTCAATGGATTAATCGAATCAGGTACAGGTTTGGCAAGATGTACTACGGCGATCAGGCTGTCTTTTGTAAAAGAGAAACGGCAGTGAAGATAGGAGGATTTCCTGAAGTAGAGTTAATGGAAAGTGCTTATTTCTGTAGTAAATTAAAAAAAGAGGGAAAACTTGTATTGATAAAAAAATCTGTTAAAACATCACCCAGAAGATTTTTAGAAAATGATTTTTTCAAAACATTATGGTTTGATACCATGATGTGGATTCGTTTTGTCTTAGCCCTTTCCCCATCTCAATATGGCAAGACGTATTGGAAATGGAATCAAAATCCAATGGATGAACCCTTGGTGTCCATCGTAGTGGCGGAGAAGAATACAGCGTCCTATTTTCCCGCTTGATCGTGGACCATACCTGCCCAAACATACTGGAGATGGGAGTTATACCAATTTGACTATAAAATATGACCTAGCTAAATTGAATGATGTTTTCTTTGGATTAGGCAAAAAATATAAGCATAGCCCTAGCTACGGTGCTATTTCTTAACGACAGACAAGCAAAAAAGAAACAATTTGGGACTCACATTCAACTAATAAATGCAACTTTTAGATTTGAGATTTTATCACTATTACAAAACAGGAAAGAAGGGCAATTTTCTCTTTCATTGCTTTGCTGGTAAGGGTTAATTTGCCCCTCACATCGTCAAAAATAAAGTTGCAAATGGCACATCTTACTACAGAACAAAGGTATGCAATATCGTGTATGTTACAACAAGGAAAAAGTCAAAGTGAAATAGCTGCTAGCATAGCAAAAGATAAATCTGTTATTAAGCAGAGAAATTGTGCGTAATAAAGATCAGAGGAGTGGTGTTTATAGGCATGATTTGGCGCATCGAAAGTATGCTCAACGTCAAAAAAGGAAACCCAAGAAAAAGCGATTCACCTTGCGAATTCAGTCCCATGTCGAGACCCTGCTAAAGGAAGATTATAGCCCCGAGCAAATTGTAGGCATCAGTATAAAAGAAGGGCTAGACTGTGTCTCTCACGAGCGCATTTATCAGCATGTATGGAAGACAAAAAACACCAGGGCGAGTTACATACTCATCTCCGAAGAAAGGGCAGAAAGTATCGCAAAAGAGGGGCTACTAAAGATAGCAGGGGAATTATAAAAGACAGAGTAAGTATAGACCACAGACCTACGGTGGTAGAAGAAAGGTCAAGATTTGGAGATCTTGAAGTAGATTTTGTCATTGGAAAAAATCAGAAAGGAGCGATGGTAACTATCAACGACAGGGCGAGTGGCATGTTGAAAATGAAGAAAGTAAAAACCAAACAAGCCAGCGAAGTTGCTGATGCCATCAATGCATTATTGGAAGAATGGAGTCCGTTTCTTCACCCCATCACTTCTGATAATGGAAAGGAATTTGCTTGGCATCAACAGGTAGCTAAAACGCTAAGCATTGACTATTATTTTGCCCATCCCTACCACTCGTGGGAAAGAGGGTCTAATGAAAATTTAAACGGGCTGATCAGACAATATATCCCTAAGAAATCAGACTTCTCTATGCTCAATGAGCAACAAATCAAAGACGTTGAAACCAGGATAAACAATCGACCTAGAAAAAGACATAAATATGAAATCCCTATATTTGTAATGAATCAATTATTGGTTAACCAGAAAGTTGCATTAATGACTTGAATTCAGTCTCTGTAATTACCGAGTCTATTTTTTTCAACAAAAAACTGCTAATCATACTCCTTCTCGCCTTAACAGTAGGTACTACAGTCTAATTTATTTAGGGTCTTAACTAGTTCCTAAAATCCGCAGGTGTAAAACGAAAAAGAGTCAGGATAGGCTTAAAATAGTTTGTAATAAGCTTTTCTGGCTCGATTTTTTTTCACTTATTTGAGTGCGTAACCAATCAATTAAGCGGGAATGAAAGTAACGATATCTGATAAAAAGATCACCCCTTTTGGCGGGTTTAATTTTTGCTACAAGTTTCTTAAGGCTATCGGTATTCCCAAGCTAATGGATGATCATTTGGGTAGCCGGGTCAACTATAGAGGGTTCGATTACTCGGAGATTTTGATGAATCATTTGGCTATTTTCCTTCATGGTGGAGATTGTACTGAGGACATTCAAGAACACTTGGGAGAACATCTGAAGAAAGTTCGGGGGTTATCGGTGTGTAGTGCCGATACCATTTTGCGAGGCATAAAAGAACTGACCACCCCTACAGAGGAAATGACCAGTTCGGGAGGGATAACCCATCAGTTCAATATCAACCTGGGCTTAAACCAATGATTACTGAAAGCCTTGAGCAAAACCAATCAGCTTAACACCAAACAGGAGCATACATTAGATTATGATAATCAGGTAATGGCCACCGAGAAATATGATGCACGGAGAACCTATAAAAAGAGTGAAGGTTACCAGCCAGGTGTGGTCAGTATCGGAAAAAACATTGTTTACATCGAAGGTCGTAATGGCAACAGCCCAGCCAAATACCAACAAGAAGAAACCCTGACTAGGAGTCTGTCGAACTTAAAAAAATAGATGTTAAAAAGCAGTAAAAAACCACTTTTAAGCCTTCCAGAGTTCAGTATTCAGAGGCGAAAAGCAAGTATTCCTGAATATGAAATTCTCAGAGGTTTAAATTGATAAGTCCGACAGGCTCCTAGGGCATTTTCTTTACTAGATCAGCAGGGCATCTGCATCAAGCACTTTCGGGTAGCTTCGGCTTCCTGCCAACAAAAGGTAATTAGTCACCCCTAAAGAATCAACATTAATTATGCTTATCTCCTTTCAGGGAGGGTTTTAGCACGATTATTGCTGTATAAAATGACAAGGAATAGTTATAATATCAATCAAAACCTTGTCAAATGCAGTCAAAAAAGTCGAATAGAAATCAACTTAATTTTTTATCACCTACCTTAACTGAACAACTCAATTCCAGGCAAGAGCTTTATTTGTTGAGCCACCAGATAGAATGGTCATATTTTGAAGAAGCATTTGGTTCGCTTTATTCAACTGTAGGTCGTCCAGCTCATTCTATTCGTTTGATGGTCTCCTTGTTGATATTAAAATCTCTTTACAATTTATCAGATGAGGTATTGGTGGAACAACGGTGGGAAATGAATCCATATTTTCAATATTTTGGAGGCTTTGATTCTTTGCAATGGGGGCAACCATGTGCGGCAACAGATTTGGTTCATTTCAGCAAGAGGATTGGAGAAGAAGGGGTAGAGAAGCTATTGAAACATTCAATTGAGCTACACGGCAAGGATGCTAAGGACAAGCATGTAAGTGTAGATACTACTGTCCAGGAAAAGCGCATCACCTATCCCACAGATGCAAAACTTCATAAAAAGATTGTTGACAGCTGTATTTCTATAGCCAAGCAAGAAGGGATTAACCTACGACGCAGCTACGTTAGGACAACCAAAAACCTTGTCAGAGACACCTACAATGGGACTCACCCTAAAAGAAGGAAGAAAGCAAATGCAGCGAAGCGCAAACTCAAAACCATTGCTGGTCGGTTAGTCAGAGAATTAGACAGGAAATTACCTCATCAGCAAAAAGAAGTAACACTGGCACTGTTCAAACGAGTACTTACACAAGAGAAGTGCAGTAAGAATAAAATTTACAGTTTACATGAACCTGATGTGTATTGCATCGCAAAAGGGAAGGCACATAAAAAATATGAATATGGCTGTAAGGCATCCGTAGTATTGACACAAAACACGGGTATCATCGTAGGTGCGATGACTTTTGAAGAGAATATTTATGATGGACATACGCTAGATGCTGTATTGAAGCAAACACAACTACTGACTGGTAACTACCCGAAAACCGCCACAGTAGATAGGGGTTAGAAAGGGACTAACACAGTTGAGAACACCTCCATCATTCGACCATCCAAACCATTAAAAAGAGACAATACCTATCAAAAACAGAGAAAACGAACGCACTGTAGACGTAGAGCAGCCATAGAGCCAATCATCGGACACTTGAAGCAAGATCATCGAGTAGCTAGCAATTACCTAACAGGGAAAACAGGAGATAAAATAAACTTCATCATGTCAGCCTGTGGGTTTAACTACAAGAAGTTGATGAAAAAACTAAGAGTAAATGCTCTTTGGCTCTATACAAAATGGGTAGTAAAGCTGAGGCGTCTAGTTGAAGTAACCTCTTTCCATCAAAGTAGAATACAATCTCCATTGAAAATGAGTTTTTAAGGAACGACTAATTAAAATCGGGTAAAAGTAAAAGTTTCATTGCAGAAGCCCTTGCTGTGTCGGTTTCCACCATTTACAGAGAATGCAAGCGCAACAGTTCCCCTACAGGGGTCTATCATGGATCTAAAGCACATTTGTCTTCCACAAAGCGTAAGCAACGTTATTGCAATCCTCGGTCTTTTGACACCCACAAAAGAAAGCTCATCAAAGAATACCTTCTGCAAGAACAGTGGTCACCTAAGCAGCTTGTAGGGTATGGTAAAATCAAGCAGATTCCCATGGTTTCACATGAACGTAACTATCAATATATCAGGGACGATAAAGCTGCTGGAGGTCATTATTACAAACATTTACGCCATCAACTCAAACATAGGAAAAGACCTGTAGGTAAGCCTGTAACTAGTCGTTCCTTACAAACTCATTTTCAATGGAGATTGTATTCTACTTTGATGGAAAGAGGTTACTTCAACTAGACGCCTCAGGTTTACTACCCATTTTGTATAGAGCCAAAGAGCATTTACTCTTAGTTTTTTCATCAACTTCTTGTAGTTAAACCCACAGGCTGCCATGATGAAGTTTATTTTATCTCCTGTTTTCCCTTTTAGGTAATTGCTAGCTGCTCGATGATCTTGCTTGAAGTGTCCGATGATTGGCTCTATGGCTGCTCTACGTCTACAGTGCGTTCGTTTTCTCTGTTTTTCATAGGTATTGTCTCTTTTTAATGGTTTGGATGGTCGAATGATGGAGGTGTTTTCAACTGTGTTAGTCCCTTTGTACCCCCTATCTACTGTGGCGGTTTTCGGGTAGTTACCAGTCAGTAGTTGTGTTTGCTTCAATACAGCATCTAGCGTATGTCCATCATAAATATTCTCTTCAAAAGTCATCGCACCTACGATGATACCCGTATTTTGTGTCAATACTACTGATGCCTTACAGCCATATTCATATTTCTTATGTGCCTTCCCTTTTGCGATGCAATACACTTCAGGTTCATGTAAACTGTAAATTTTATTCTTACTGCACTTCTCTTGTGTAAGTACTCGTTTGAACAGTGCCAGTGTTACTTCTTTTTGCTGATGAGGTAATTTCCTGTCTAATGCTCTGACTAACCGACCAGCAATGGTTTTGAGTTTTCGCTTCGCTGCATTTGCTTGCTTTCTTCTTTTAGGGTGAGTCCCATTGTAGGTGTCTCTGACAAGGTTTTTGGTTGTCCTAACGTAGCTACGTCGTAGGTTAATCCCTTCTTGCTTGGCTATAGAAATACAGCTGTCAACAATCTTTTTATGAAGTTTTGCATCTGTGGGATAGGTGATGCTCTTTTCAAGGACAGTAGTATCTACACTTACATGCTTGTCCTTAGCCTCCTTGCCGTGTAGCTCAATTGAATGTTTCAATAGCTTCTCTACCCCTTCTTCTCCAATCCTCTTGTTGAAATGTACCAAATCTGTTGCCGCACATGGTTGCCCCCATTGCAAAGAATCAAAGCCTCCAAAATATTGAAAATATGGATTCATTTCCCACCGTTGTTCCACCAATACCTCATCTGATAAATTGTAAAGAGATTTTAATATCAACAAGGAGACCATCAAACGAATAGAATGAGCTGGACGACCTACATTTGAATAAAGCGAACCAAACGCTTCTTCAAAATATGACCATGCTATCTGTTGGCTCAACAAATAAAGCGCTTGCCTGGAATTGAGTTGTTCAGTTAAGGTAGGTGATAAAAAATTAAGTTGATTTCTATTCGACTTTTTTGACTGCATTTGACAAGGTTTTGATTGATATTATAACTAGTCGTTCCTTAAAAACTCATTTTCAATAGAGTTTGTATTCTACTTTGATGGAAAGAGGTTACTTCAAATAGACACCTCAGATTTACTACCCATTTTGTGTAGAGCCAAAGAGCATTTACTCTTAGTTTTTTCATCAACTTCTTGTAGTTAAACCCACAGGCTGCCATGATGAAGTTTATTTTATCTCCTGTTTTCCCTTTTAGGTAATTGCTAGCTACTCGATGATCTTGCTTGAAGTGTCCGATGATTGGCTCTATGGCTGCTCTACGTCTACAGTGCGTTCGTTTTCTCTGTTTTTCATAGGTATTGTCTCTTTTTAATGGTTTGGATGGTCGAATGATGGAGGTGTTCTCAACTGTGTTAGTCCCTTTGTACCCCCTATCTACTGTGGCGGTTTTCGGGTAGTTACCAGTCAGTAGTTGTGTTTGCTTCAATACAGCATCTAGTGTATGTCCATCATAAATATTCTCTTCAAAAGTCATCGCACCTACGATGATACCCGTGTTTTGTGTCAATACTACTGATGCCTTACAGCCATATTCATATTTTTTATGTGCCTTCCCTTTTGCGATGCAATACACATCAGGTTCATGTAAACTGTAAATTTTATGCTTACTGCACTTCTCTTGTGTAAGTACTCGTTTGAACAGTGCTAAGGTTACTTCTTTTTGCTGATGTGGTAATTTCCTGTCTAATTCTCTGACTAACCGACCAGCAATGGTTTTGAGTTTGCGCTTCGCTGCATTTGCTTTCTTTCTTCTTTTAGGGTGAGTCCCATTGTAGGTGTCTCTGACAAGGTTTTTGGTTGTCCTAACGTAGCTGCGTCGTAGTTTAATCCCTTCTTTCTTGGCTATAGAAATACAGCTGTCAACAATTTTTTTATGAAGTTTTGCATCTGTGGGATAGGTGATGCGCTTTTCCTGGACAGTAGTATCTACACTTACATGCTTGTCCTTAGCATCCTTGCCGTGTAGCTCAATTGAATGTTTCAATATCTTCTCTACCCCTTCTTCTCCAATCCTCTTCCTGAAATGTACCAAATCTGTTGCCGCACAGGGTTGCCCCCATTGCAAAGAATCAAAGCCTCCAAAATATTGAAAATATGGATTCATTTCCCACCGTTGCTCCACCAATACCTCATCTGATAAATTGTAAATAGATTTTAATATCAACAAGGAGACCATCAAACGAATAGAATGAGCTGGACGACCTACAGTTGAATAAAGCGAACCAAACGCTTCTTCAAAATATGACCATTCTATCTGTTGGCTCAACAAATAAAGCGCTTGCCTGGAATTGAGTTGTTCAGTTAAGGTAGGTGATAAAAAATTAAGTTGATTTCTATTCGACTTTTTTGACTGCATTTGACAAGGTTTTGATTGATATTATAACTATTCCTTGTCATTTTATACAGCAAAAATCGTGCTAAAAACCTCCCTGAAAGGAAATAAGCATAATTAATGTTGATTCTTTAGGGGGGACTAACTATTCCTTGTCATTTTATACAGCAATAATCGTGCTAAAAACCTCCCTGAAAGAAGATAAGCATAATTAATTTTTATTCTTTAGGGCTGACTAACTATTAAAAACAGGGTATCAATCGATCAAAGACCTGAATGCATCAACAATAAAGAACGCTTTGGGGACTGGGAAGTGGATACCATTATAGGCAGACAGCAAAAGGGAGCCATGCTGACCATCGTGGAAAGAACTACAGGAATGCTCATTATCAAAAAGCTACCTAAGGGAAAGCAAGCCAAGGGACTAAGTAAGGAACTTATCAATAGGCTGATGCCCTATAAAAAACATATCCTTTCGATCACTTCTGATAATGGAACAGAATTCGCCGACCATCAAAACATAGCTAAAAACCTAGCTACTAAATTCTACTTTGCCCATCCGTATTGCTCTTGGCAAAGAGGACTCAATGAATACACCAACAAACTCATAAGACAGTATATACCCAAAAAAACAGCTTTTGATACACTAAATGACCAACAGATTACCCAAATTCAATACAAAATTAACCGACGACCAAGAGAAAAACTTAACTTTAAAACTCCTAAAGAAACCTTTTATCTAAATACCGCTTAGTTTTTGCACTTGATGGTTGAACCTACGTGTTGATGCAATCCCTTGTTTATTTGTACTCATATAGTATATGATATAAAAAGATTTTAACATTGGGAATTTTACTTTGTGGAAAAGTGTGCCACTTGTGGGGGTAGCTTGGTACTTACATTTTGTGCATTGACGGGTATGGAATAATTTCCCTCTGCAATACTTGTTGTTTTGGCACCTTTCACATTTAAATCCATCTGTCCATTTCATTTCGGCTAGGAAGTTTTGACAACTGTCATTATCAGGAAATTTCTCCTGAAACTCAAAAAGGGTTAGGCTTTCATACTTTTTCTCCATAATTTGATTTTTACTCTACCTTTAATAGTCCTACTAAGTTCCTGTAAATCAATCATTTAATTAGTCGTTCCTTAAAAACTCATTTTCAATGGAGATTGTATTCTACTTTGATGGAAAGAGGTTACTTCAACTAGACGCCTCAGCTTTACTACCCATTTTGTATAGAGCCAAAGAGCATTTACTCTTAGTTTTTTCATCAACTTCTTGTAGTTAAACCCACAGGCTGCCATGATGAAGTTTATTTTATCTCCTGTTTTCCCTTTTAGGTAATTGCTAGCTGCTCGATGATCTTGCTTGAAGTGTCCGATGATTGGCTCTATAGCTGCTCTACGTCTACAGTGCTTTCGTTTTCTCTGTTTTTCATAGGTATTGTCTCTTTTTAATGGTTTGGATGGTCGAATGATGGAGGTGTTTTCAACTGTGTTAGTCCCTTTGTACCCCCTATCTACTGTGGCGGTTTTCGGGTAGTTACCAGTCAGTAGTTGTGTTTGCTTCAATACAGCATCTAGTGTATGTCCATCATAAATATTCTCTTCAAAAGTCATCGCACCTACGATGATACCCGTGTTTTGTGTCAATACTACTGATGCCTTACAGCCATATTCATATTTTTTATGTGCCTTCCCTTTTGCGATGCAATACACATCAGGTTCATGTAAACTGTAAATTTTATGTTTACTGAACTTCTCTTGTGTAAGTACTCGTTTGAACAATGCTAATGTTACTTCTTTTTGCTGATGTGGTAATTTCCTGTCTAATTCTCTGACTAACCGACCAGCAATGGTTTTGAGTTTGCGCTTCGCTACATTTGCTTTCTTTCTTCTTTTAGGGTGAGTCCCATTGTAGGTGTCTCTGGCAAGGTTTTTGGTTGTCCTAACGTAACTGCGTCGTAGTTTAATCCCTTCTTTCTTGGCTATAGAAATACAGCTGTCAACAATCATTTTATGAAGTTTTGCATCTGTGGGATAGGTGATGCTCTTTTCCTGGACAGTAGTATCTACACTTACATGCTTGTCCTTAGCATCCTTGCCGTGTAGCTCAATTGAATGTTTCAATAGCTTCTCTACCCCTTCTGCTCCAATCCTCTTCCTGAAATGAACCAAATCTGTTGCCGCACATGGTTGCCCCCATTGCAAAGAATCAAAGCCTCCAAAATATTGAAAATATGGATTCATTTCCCACCGTTGTTCCACCAATACCTCATCTGATAAATTGTAAATAGATTTTAATATCAACAAGGAGACCATCAAACGAATAGAATGAGCTGGACGACCTACATTTGAATAAAGCGCACCAAATGCTTCTTCAAAATATGACCATTCTATCTGTTGGCTCAACAAATAAAGCTCTTGCCTGGAATTGAGTTGTTCAGTTAAGGTAGGTGATAAAAAATCAAGTTGATTTCTATTCGACTTTTTTGACTGCATTTGACAAGGTTTTGATTGATATTATAACTATTCCTTGTCATTTTATACAGCAATAATCGTGCTAAAACCCTCCCTGAAAGGAGATAAGCATAATTAATTTTGATTCTTTAGGGTTGACTATTTAGTCGTTCCTTAAAAACTCATTTTCCATAGAGTTTGTATTCTACTTTGATGGAAAGTGGTTACTTCAACTAGACGCCTCAGGTTTACTACCCATTTTGTATAGCGCCAAAGAGCATTTACTCTTAGTTTTTTCATCAACTTCTTGTAGTTAAACCCACAGGCTGCCATGATGAAGTTTATTTTATCTCCTGTTTTCCCTTTTAGGTAATTGCTAGCTACTCGATGATCTTGCTTGAAGTGTCCGATGATTGGCTCTATGGCTGCTCTACGTCTACAGTGCTTTCGTTTTCTCTGTTTTTGATAGGTATTGTCTCTTTTTAATGGTTTGGATGGTCGAATGATGGAGGTGTTCTCAACTGTGTTAGTCCCTTTGTACCCCCTATCTACTGTGGCGGTTTTCGGGTAGTTACCAGTCAGTAGTTGTGTTTGCTTCAATACAGCATCTAGTGTATGTCCATCATAAATATTCTCTTCAAAAGTCATCGCTCCTACGATGATACCCGTGTTTTGTGTCAATACTACGGATGCCTTACAGCCCTATTCATATTTTTTATGTGCCTTCCCTTTTGCGATGCAATACACATCAGGTTCATGTAAACTGTAAATTTTATGTTTACTGAACTTCTCTTGTGTAAGTACTCGTTTGAACAATGCTAATGTTACTTCTTTTTGCTGATGTGGTAATTTCCTGTCTAATTCTCTGACTAACCGACCAGCAATGGTTTTGAGTTTTCGCTTCGCTGCATTTGCTTTCTTTCTTCTTTTAGGGTGAGTCCCATTGTAGGTGTCTCTGACAAGGGTTTTGGTTGTCCTAACGTAACTGCGTCGTAGTTTAATCCCTTCTTGGTTGGCTATAGAAATACAGCTGTCAACAATTTTTTTATGAAGTTTTGCATCTGTGGGATAGGTGATGCGCTTTTCCTGGACAGTAGTATCTACACTTACATGCTTGTCCTTAGCATCCTTGCCGTGTAGCTCAATTGAATGTTTCAATAGCTTCTCTACCCCTTCTTCTCCAATCCTCTTCCTGAAATGTACCAAATCTGTTGCCACACATGGTTGCCCCCATTGCAAAGAATCAAAGCCTCCAAAATATTGAAAATATGGATTCATTTCCCAGCGTTGTTCCACCAATACCTCATCTGATAAATTGTAAATAGATTTTAATATCAACAAGGAGACCATCAAACGAATAGAATGAGCTGGACGACCTACAGTTGAATAAAGCGAACCAAATGCTTCTTCAAAATATGACCATTCTATCTGTTGGCTCAACCAATAAAGCTCTTGCCTGGAATTGAGTTGCTCAGTTAAGGTAGGTGATAAAAAATTAAGTTGATTTCTATTCGACTTTTTTGACTGCATTTGACAAGGTTTTGATTGATATTATAACTATTCCTTGTCATTTTATACAGCAATAATCGTGCTAAAACCCTCCCTGAAAGAAGATAATCATAATTAATTTTGATTCTTTAGGGTTGACTAATTAAGAAAATGAAACTGTTTTAATAGACTAATCTTTTATTTAGTCGTTCCTTAAAAACTCATTTTCAATGGAGTTTGTATACTACTTTGATGGAAAGAGGTTACTTCAACTAGACGCCTCAGCTTTACTACCCATTTTGTATAGAGCCAAAGAGCATTTACTCTTAGTTTTTTCATCAACTTCTTGTAGTTAAACCCACAGGCTGCCATGATGAAGTTTATTTTATCTCCTGTTTTCCCTTTTAGGTAATTGCTAGCTACTCGATGATCTTGCTTCAAGTGTCCGATGATTGGCTCTATGGCTGCTCTACGTCTACAGTGCTTTCGTTTTCTCTGTTTTTCATAGGTATTGTCTCTTTTTAATGGTTTGGATGGTCGAATGATGGAGGTGTTTTCAACTGTGTTAGTCCCTTTGTACCCCCTATCTACTGTGGCGGTTTTCGGGTAGTTACCAGTCAGTAGTTGTGTTTGCTTCAATACAGCATCTAGCGTATGTCCATCATACATATTCTCTTCAAAAGTCATCGCACCTACGATGATACCCGTGTTTTGTGTCAATACTACGGATGCCTTACAGCCATATTCATATTTTTTATGTGCCTTCCCTTTTGCGATGCAATACACATCAGGTTCATGTAAACTGTAAATTTTATTCTTACTGCACTTCTCTTGTGTAAGTACTCGTTTGAACAGTGCCAGTGTTACTTCTTTTTGCTGATGAGGTAATTTCCTGTCTAATTCTCTGACTAACCGACCAGCAATGGTTTTGAGTTTGCGCTTCGCTACATTTGCTTTCTTCCTTCTTTTAGGGTGAGTCCCATTGTAGGTGTCTCTGACAAGGTTTTTGGTTGTCCTAACGTAGCTGCGTCGTAGGTTAATCCCTTCTTGCTTGGCTATAGAAATACAGCTGTCAACAATCTTTTTATGAAGTTTTGCATCTGTGGGATAGGTGATGCTCTTTTCCTGGACAGTAGTATCTACACTTACATGCTTGTCCTTAGCATCCTTGCCGTGTAGCTCAATTGAATGTTTCAATAGCTTCTCTACCCCTTCTTCTCCAATCCTCTTGCTGAAATGTACCAAATCTGTTGCCGCACATGGTTGCCCCCATTGCAAAGAATCAAAGCCTCCAACATATTGAAAATATGGATTCATTTCCCACCGTTGTTCCACCAATACCTCATCTGATAAATTGTAAATAGATTTTAATATCAACAAGGAGACCATCAAACGAATAGAATGAGCTGGACGACCTACAGTTGAATAAAGCGCACCAAATGCTTCTTCAAAATATGACCATTCTATCTGGTGGCTCAACAAATAAAGCTCTTGCCTGGAATTGAGTTGTTCAGTTAAGGTAGGTGATAAAAAATTATTGAAGTAGGCATTTAATACATAAAAGATTAGTCTATTAAAACAGTTTCATTTTCTTGATTAAACGATTGATTTACAGTAACTTAGTAGGATTATTAAAGTTAGAATAAAAATCAGATTATGGAGAAAAAGTATGAAAGCCTAACTCTTTTTGAGTTTCAGAAGAAATTTCCTGATAACGACAGTTGTCAAAACTTCCTGGCCGAAATGAAATGGCCAGATGGATTTAAATGTGAAAGGTGCCGAAACAACAAGTATTGCAGAGGGAAATTATTCCATACCCGGCAATGCACAAAATGTAGATACCAAGCTACCCCCACAAGTGGCACGCTTTTCCACAAAGTAAAATTCCCAATGTTAAAAGCTTTTTATATCCTATACTACATGAGTACAAATAAACAAGGGATTGCATCAACAGAGCTAAGCAGAAAACTGGGGCTACGGCAAAAAACCTGTTGGCTGTTTCAACAAAAGGTAATGAAGGCCATGGGTAGCAGTGGGAAATACCCGCTAATGGGTAAAGTAGAAGTTGATGAGACCGTTGTAGGGCAACAGGAAGAAGGCGTTGTAGGACGACAAAATAACCGAAAAAAGCAGGTTGTACTGGCTATTGAGAAGAAAGGGAAAGGAGTGAGCAGGATGTATGCCAGAGTGATTGACAATCCTGGCTCCAAGCAATTGAAGCCCTTCTTCCAAGATCATATATCACCTCAGGCTACCATCACAACCGATAGGTGGAGGGGCTACATCCCCTTGAAAGAAAAATACCCTTATTTAATCCAAATAGAGAGTGAGAAGAAAGGTAAGAATTTCCCGGAATTGCACAGAACAATTATGATGTTCAAGGCATGGCTTAGAGGTATCCACCATTCAGTCGATAACCTTCAAGCATATATCGACCAATATTGCTATCGGTTCAACCGAAGCCAGATGAAAGGGGAAATATTCGATAACCTGCTAACTAAAATGGTGGACCATCAACCATGCCCGTACAAGTGCATTCGTATTTATTAAATGCCTACTTCAAAAAAATTAAGTTGATTTCTATTCGACTTTTTTGACTGCATTTGACAAGGTTTTGATTGATATTATAACTATTCCTTGTCATTTTATACAGCAATAATCGTGCTAAAACCCTCCCTGAAAGGAGATAAGCATAATTAATTTTGATTCTTTAGGGGTGACTATTTATTAAATGCCTACTTCAAAAACTCTTTTTTGATTTCCGGTAAGTGATGAAGAAAAGACGGCTTACGCTTTAAGTGCCTGAAAGGTAACCATATTGGTTACTTTTGTAAAAAAGTATGATTTTTTTTGTAAAAAATATGGTTACTTTAGGTCTTGTAATTGTTTGATTATCAAGTAGTTACAAACGTCTCTATCGTTGTCCTATGTAAAAAAACTCAAAAAAAATGAAGGAAACAACTACTACAAATGAAGGCAAATATCAGATAGATAAAGCCATTTTTATACAGCAAGAAACAGGGGGGTATTTCAACAATGGAGGATTCTTCGTTGCCTTCTCTGGAGCTATGAAAGAGATAGCTACAAATAAAAACCTGAACAAGCTAGATGTTCGTTTGCTAATGCTGATCCTCTCCTACATGGGAGTCAGGGAGATGATGATTTCACCCAATGTTCAATTTCTCATGGGTGTGGCAGATTATGCCGAAGAACTTGGAAATAGCAAGCAACACATTAGTGCTTCTTTTAAAAAAATGGAAGAGTTGGGTTACATCAAACGGGACAAAAAAAAGAATAGCATACACATTTTAATCAATCCGGATATGGTCTACAATGGCAAGAATAAAAACTATTCAAAAGTGTGGAATCAATCCGATGATGATTTTGAGCAAGATTTTTCAAGTCTTTTGCTAGATGATTTACAAGCGAAAAGTAATGATTAAAAATACATTTAGCGACACAATTCTAGTTGCAATTCTATCGTACGTAATCCACTTGTCAGATGTGAGAGATTGGGTAGCTATTTCAGTGGGAGCAGTTTCATTTATATGGATTGCCTATCAATTAATTTCCAAAATTAGGGAAGACATAAACAGAAAAAAATAAGTTTTTTTCAGCATTTTAAACAATGAAGTAGTCAACCCTAAAGAATCAAAATTAATTATGATTATTTCCTTTCAGGGAGGTTTTTAGCATGATTATTGCTATATAAAATGACAAGGCATAGTTATAATATGAATCAAAACCTTGTCAAATGTAGTCAAAAAAGTCGCATAGAAATCAACTTGATTTTTTATCACCTACCTTAACTGAACAACTCAATTCCAGGCAAGAGCTTTATTTGTTGAGCCACCAGATAGCATGGTCATATTTTGAAGAAGCATTTGGTTCGCTTTATTCAACTGTAGGTCGTCCGGCTCATTCTATTCGTTTGATGGTCTCCTTGTTGATATTAAAATCTATTTACAATTTATCAGATGAAGTATTGGTGGAACAACGGTGGGAAATGAATCCATATTTTCAATATTTTGGAGGCTTTGATTCTTTGCAATGGGGGCAACCATGTGCGGCAACAGATTTGGTTCATTTCAGCAAGAGGATTGGAGCAGAAGGGGTAGAGAAGCTATTGAAACATTCAATTGAGCTACACGGAAAGGATGCTAAGGACAAGCATGTAAGTGTAGATACTACTGTCCAGGAAAAGAGCATCACCTATCCCACAGATGCAAAACTTCATAAAAAGATTGTTGACAGCTGTATTTCTATAGCCAACCAAGAAGGGATTAAACTACGACGCAGTTACGTTAGGACAACCAAAAACCTTGTCAGAGACACCTACAATGGGACTCACCCTAAAAGAAGAAAGAAAGCAAATGCAGCGAAGCGAAAACTAAAAACCATTGCTGGTCGGTTAGTCAGAGAATTAGACAGGAAATTACCACATCAGCAAAAAGAAGTAACACTGGCACTGTTCAAACGAGTACTTACACAAGAGAAGTTCAGTAAGAATAAAATTTACAGTTTACATGAACCTGATGTGTATTGCATCGCAAAAGGGAAGGCACATAAAAAATATGAATATGGCTGTAAGACATCAGTAGTATTGACACAAAACACGGGTATCATCGTAGGTGCGATGACTTTTGAAGAGCATATTTATGATGGACATACGCTAAATACTGTATTGAAGCAAACACAACTACTGACTGGTAACTACCCGAAAACCGCCACAGTAGCTAGGGGTTAGAAAGGGACTAACAAAGTTGAGAACACCTCAATCATCCGACCATCCAACTCATTAAAAAGAGACAATACCTATCAAAAACAGAGAAACGAACGCACTGTAGACGTAGCGCAGCCATAGAGTCAATCATCGGACACTTGAAGCAAGATCATCGAGTAGCTAGCAATTACCTAAAAGGGAAAACAGGAGATAAAATAAACTTCATCATGGCAGCCTGTGGGTTTAACTACAAGAAGTTGATGAAAAAACTAAGAGTAAATGCTCTTTGGCTCTATACAAAATGGGTAGTAAAGCTGAGGCGTCTAGTTGAAGTAACCTCTTTCCATCAAAGTAGTATACAAACTCCATTGAAAATGAGTTTTTAAGGAACGACTAAATAGTCAGCCCTTAAAAACCAACCTAGCAAGTAAAAATCTGTTTCAAGCGGCCGTTCAGCGAACGTGAATCAACCTTGAATCAAATAGGTTAAAGGTTTTTTACCAAAAAACGAACAAAAACGCGCTTTTTTAAGCCATAAATAGCAGACGTGACAAAAAACCAGCCACTTTCTCAAATTCCAGGCGCAAGCAGCCATTAAAGCATTGATTTCATCGCCAATTTGTCCTTTAAGCCTGTTTCTGGATAACCTAAAATCGGATTTCAAATGCCCAATAATGGGTTCTATGGCAGCCCGTCGCCTACACAATTTGCGTTTTTTATCTCTTTGATAACGATTGTCTTTTTTCAGGGCTTTGCTCGGCAGGATGATGGCCGTATCGCCTACTTGTTTAACCCCACAATAGCCCCTGTCGCAGACCGCTTGTTTGATGGGTTCTGTTCTGTTGCTATTGGCTTGTTTTATCGCATCAGGTAGGGTTTTTGCATCATGCTGGTTTTTCTTATGACTGACAACGCCGACAATGATGTTACTGTCTTTGGCCGAGACGATGGATATTTTGTTGCCGTATTCATAGCGTTTGTGGTCTTTGCCTTTAGAAATCACATAAGCATGAGGTTCGTGCAGGGAATAAAATTTGTGAGACCTTTGCACGATACTTCTTTTATCCGATAGCGGTGTCAAAAGCACCCTCAATCACTCATTTATAAATATAAACTCCCTCATTCCGTGCGCTTTTTCCTTGCTATCAAACAAAATCCCGGCTCGTGCAAAGGTCTCATTGTTTTTGTCTTTGAATCGTTGTGCCCCACGCCTGCTTATAGAAGGCCACTGATAAAACAAGAAATCTGCTTGGCAGGTTTCAAACAGGCAGTGCTGGGGTAGCTTCCTTTGTAATTCTCGGATTAAAATATGAGCAATGGTTCGCAATCGTTTCAATGCCTTTTTAGCGGATGTACGCTTTTTAACATGGCGGAAGTGGCGAATGCGTAAGCGGCAGTTTTTAACTTCTTTTACGAAGGTTCTGCGCTGTTTGATGCCATGCTGTTTCGCCAGTTTGTTGAGGCGGTTGATAATTTTGATGGCTAGTTTAGAATCAGTGGGATAGGTGATGTTTTTTTCCTGTTTTTTTCTTCTGTACAGGGGTGTCAATCAAAACAGTGTTTTCATTGGCTTTTTTGCCGTGCAACATCACACTCATCTTAAAAATGAGTTCAAAACCTGCGACACCAATTCTGTTTCTAAAATGCACCAGTTCGGTTGCACTGCAAGGCATGGCTGGGGTGTAAGTTGGATAGCCGCAGAAGTATTGATAATACGGATTACGCTTGAACTGTAAGACCACATTCTCATCGGACAGGTTTTCCAGTTGTTTGAGCATCAGCAACCCGACCATTAAGCGTATTGGTTTTGAGGGTCTGCCGTTATCGTGGCAATAGTGTTTGCTAAATGCATCCTCGAAGACCTTCCAGTCGATGACGTTGGCTAATTGGATTAAAGGGTCTCGTGGGTCTAATTGAGAGAACAGCTCGGTGTGAAACAGATTTTGTTGCCCTGTGTTTGGGGTAGATGGAGTCAGCATAATTTTTTTAACTAAAACGACCAGAAAACAACGGTTATTCTAACATAAAGCGGTTGATTTGGTTAATGGTTTTGTTTGTTTTATTGATATAAATCAAACTGTTTAGATGTTTTTAAGGGCTGACTAATCAAGAAAATGAAACTGTTTTAATAGACTAATCTTTTATTTATTAAATGCCTATTTCAATAATCCTATTCAACCCATTTGTCAGTCGCAATATGAAACTTACGAATGCCGTAGCAGTAGTGACTGTGGGGGGAGTATTCATGGCGGTGTGAGGAGCAACATCATTCCCGAGAGCTTATACATGCTCGGAACGATACGCACATTAGATGCTGATATGAAGACACTAGTCCACAAAAGGCTCAGAGCAATTGTTCCGGGAATAGCAGAAGCAAATAATGCGGAAGTAGCATTGGAAATTGGTGAAGGATACCCAATCACATATAATGATCTTTACAACCAAATGTTGCCTACGCTTCAGCGTGTAACTGGGGTTGGTAGCGTAAATATTATCCCTGCAATTACTGGGGGCAGAAGATTTCTCTTTCTTCCAAAAAAAAGTGCTTGGTGTCTACTTTTTCATAGGAGAATGTCCAATCGGCTCGGATCCGTAGCAGGTAGCACCTCATCATACGCCTAATTTTTATGTTGCTGACGCAGGCATAATTCTGGGCATGAAAGCCATAACTGCTCTTGCATTAGATTATATGAGTCAGAAATAAGATTAGCCAATGATCCTGAGTTAATTTTGATAGTGATTGTATCAACGAATACCGCTTGAAAAAATTTCTGACCATTCTCTCCGCTCTCCTTCTTATCGGGGTCGGGTATTTCACGTATGACAAATGGGTGAAACATTCTAGGCTTACGACATGGAGTTTTGTGCCATCCGATGCCGCTGCTGTCATTGACCTAGAATTATTAAAAGATTTTGACAACATCAAAAACTATCCTATATGGAAAAATTTTCAAGGTACAAGAGGTTTTAATTCTATAGATAAAGGAATATCCTTTCTTGACTCAATCAATGGGGATGGTGGATTTTCGGCAGTTTTCAAAAAAGTTCCGACATTAATTTCGATGCATAGGGTAGCAAGTTCATCGCTCGATTTCCTATTTGTGGTTGATATCCGAACCCTTTCCCAAAACACATTTGTAAGTGTGGCAATCGGACGGCTGAAAACTGCTGGGTATAGATTTAAAACAAGGAACTACAATGGCTTCAAAATCAGCGAAATAGGGAAAAGGAATCAGTTATTGACATACATATTTTATAAAAATTTCTTTCTGGCAAGTTTCACTCCACACCTTGTGGAAGATGCAATTCGAACGATTGACAATTCAACTATTTCTTCTTTCAAAGAGGTCCATGCACCAAGCACCACAGGTAATATCCACATCAATTTTAATCAATTTGCAAATTTGCTAGAAGTATTTACCAACAGAGGGGTGGATATCCCTTTGACCTCTGGTTCATATAAACTCTCCATGGATTCCAGTTTTGTCCATTTATCTGGTTTTTCAAAATCAGAAAATTGGCTATCAACCCATACGGAGGTCCCGCGAAAGTTTGAGATGGCTGAAGTAATTCCATTCAACACTGCTTTTCTGTATCATATCACTTCATCTGATTTCACAGAATGGAAGAACAAGCGGGTTGAATTTTTATCAAAATCTTCGGCTATTGACCTAGTAAGTGATTCATTGGAACAAAAGCTGGATTTCAGCCCAGAGGAAGTTTTTGACTTGGTAGATGATGAAATAGGTCTGGCACATATTGAATCAAACAGATTAGGTGATGACAGACGGTTACTCATTCTAAAGACCAAAGACATAAATAAGTCCCTGCAATACTTTGAACAACTGGCGGAACGAATCTCCTATGCGAGGGGAGATTCGGTATACACTGAAGCCTACAGTGAAAGTGAAATTCGATTCTTTCCTATCCAAGATTTTCCGATGATGCTACTGGGAGAACTTGCGGGAAGTTTTGAAAAATGTTTTTACATAAGTCATCGAAATTATCTTGTTTTCTCCAATAGCCTGCAAGAGTTAAAAAACTTGGTGAGCCTAACTCAATCTGAGGAAACTTGGGGGAAGTCCCTTCAAATGAATGATTTTCTGAGTCGGTCAAATGAAGCAGCTAATGTCAGTCTGTTCGTAAATATTCCTAGACTTTGGTCAAAGTTGCTTGCACTGGTCAAACCAAATTGGACTGCTTCTTTGAAGGCAGACGAAAACTCTTTTAAAAGGGTAGATTTGGCTACTTTCCAATTCTCCTACCTTAATGATTCCTACTATACCAGTTTCATGTTTTCCCAGCCAACAAGCTTTTCTAAAAATGTGGTCAGGACCAATGCTGATAATAAGATCACATTTGTAAGTCCGCTCATTTCAAAGCCACACCTAGTCCAGACGCATGCTCATAATTACCTTGACATTATTGTTCAGGATAGTAGCAATGCTATTCATTTTCTCGACCGATCATTTTCATCTCAATGGACCAAGGACTTAGGCGAACCCATTGTAAGTGAGCTGTTCGGAATCGATTATTATAAGAACGGAAAAATTCAATACGCATTTGCTTCGAGTAGCAAGGTTCACATAATAGATCGAACAGGAGCGTATATCCCTGGATTTCCAAAAGCACTTCCTAATGTGGCGAAAATCGATTTCTTCAATTTGATTGATTACAGTAAGAGTAAAAATTATCGAATGGGAATTACAGATGAAGATGGAAAAATATTTTTAACGGGCAAAGACGTAAATGCCCTAGAGGGATGGAATCCTCTTCCCTACACCAGAGCTGCAATCAAACCTTTGCGACATGCCAGATTAGGCAGAAAAGAGGTTATGATTTCTATTCAGGAAAATGGTGTCATTAACATCGTAAGCCGTAAGGGTATTAAACAAAATGGATTCCCATTTGACACAAAAAATACACTGGATAACAATTACTTTCTAAGCTCCTCTAATTCTCTCGGACGCTCTTCATTAAGTGTAATATCTACTCAGGGAGAATTGATTGAGATAAATTTAGAAGGACGAGTTATCAGTAGGAACCAACTAATCAAAACCTCCTCGGAGACGGTATTCAAACTGGTTCCTGATCGTGGGGAAACATCTTTCATCATCATAAGGAAAGAAGGAAGTATACATGAAGTTTTAGATGCAACAGGAAACCTGTTATTCTCAAAGGATTACGCGTCTCAAAGTCAAATATTGATTCAGTATTATCAATTTGGAGGAGGGAAAAGCCTGATCATTTTTACTGACACAGCCAATAAACGGCTTTACATTTATGACAAATCTGGCAATTTGATCACAGGCGACCCATTAAATTCCTCTCATGAAGCAGGGGTCGTGTATTCTTCATCAAAAAAAGAACTTCAGGTCTACACCACTTCTGCATCTGACCTGAATTTCTATCAGTTTAATTATTAATTTGATTGTTGATTTCTCTTTTTTTGACTTTCCATAGGGTTGAACAGATTTATTGAAGTAGGCATTTAATAAATACGAATGCACTCGTACGGGCATGGTTGATGGTCCACCATTTTAGTTAGCAGGTTATCGAATATTTCCCCTTTCATTTGACTGCGGTTGAACCGATAGCAATATTGGTCGATATATGCTTGAAGGTTATCGACTGAATGGTGGATACCTCTAAGCCATGCCTTGAACATCATAAGTGTTCTGTGCAATTCCGGGAAATTCTTACCTTCCTTCCCACTCTCGATTTGAATTAAATAAGGGTATTTTTCTTTCAAGGGGATGTAGCTCCTTCACCTATCGGTTGTGATGGTAGCCTGAGGTGATATATGATCATGGAAGAAGGGCTTCAATTGCTTGGAGCCAGCATTGTCAATCACTTTGGCATACATCCTGCTCACTCCTTTCCCTTTCTTCTCAATAGCCAGTACATCCTGCTTTTTTCGGTTATTTTTGCGTCCTACAACGCCTTCTTCCTGTTGCCCTACAACGGTCTCATCGACTTCTACTTTACCCATTAGCGGGTATTTCCCACTGCTAACCATGGCCTTCATTACCTTTTGTTGAAACAGCCAACAGGTTTTTATGGAATAATTTCCCTCTGCAATACGTGTTGTTTTGGCACCTTTCACATTTAAATCCATCTGGTCATTTCATTTCGGCCAGGAAGTTTTGACAACTGTCGTTATCAGGAAATTTCTTCTGAAACTCAAAAAGGGTTAGGCTTTCATACTTTTTCTCCATAATCTGATTTTTACAGTAATTTTAATAATTTTACTAAGTTACTGTAAATCAATCATTTAATTAAGAAAATGAAACTGTTTTAATAGACTAATCTTTTATTTATTAAATGCCTACTTCAATAAAATTAAGTTGATTTCTATTCGACTTTTTTGACTGCATTTGACAAGGTTTTGATTGATATTATAACTATTCCTTGTCATTTTATATAGCAATAATCATGCTAAAAACCTCCCTGAAAGGAGATAATCATAATTAATTTTGATGCTTTAGGGTTGACTAATTAAACAAGGAGTGGTGAGGCTAACCTTTGATAACGGCAGGGAATTCAGTTGGCATAGTGCGCTTGCCAAACGACTCGAGTGTGAAACTTACTTTGCTAAACCGTATCACTCATGGGAGCGCGACTTGAATGCCAAATAATCATCTGACACAATGGCTTGCTCAGGCAATTTTTTCCAAAGAAAATGCCCTTGCGTAAAGTCACAGAAAAAGAGCTATTCAAAGCCACCGATTTAATGAATAACCGACCTAGAAAATGCTTGGGGTATAAAACCCCTTGGGAGGTCTTTCTCCTCGCAATGGGAATAGATCATTTGAAGTAGGCATTTAATAAATAAAAGATTAGTTTGTTAAAACAGTTTCATTTTCTTAATTAAATGATTGATTTACAGTAACTTAGTAAAATTATTAAAAATAGAGTAAAAATCAGATTATGGAGAAAAAGTATGAAAGTCTAACCCTTTTTGAGTTTCAGGAAAAATTTCCTGATAACGACAGTTGTCAAAACTTCTTGGCCGAAATGAAATGGCCAGATGGATTTAAATGTGAAAGGTGCCAAAACAACAAGTAGTGCAGAGGGAACTTATTCCATACCCGTCAATGCACAAAATGTAAGTACCAAGCTACCACCCCCACAAGTGGCACACTTTTCCACAAAGTAAAATTCCCAATTGTAAAAGATTTTTACATCATGCACTATACGAGTACAAATAAACAAGGGATTGCATCCACAGAGCTAAGCAGAAAACTGGGGCTACGGCAAAAAAAACCTGTTGGCTGTTTGAGCAAAAGGTAATGAAGGCAATGGTTAGCAGTGGGCAATACCCGCTAATGGGTACAGTAGAAGTTGATGAGACGGTTGTAGGGCAATAGGAAGGAGGTGTTGTAGGACACCAAAATAACCAAAAAAAGCAGGATGTATTGGCTATTGAGAAGAAAGGGAAAGGAGTGAGCAGGATGTATGCTAGGGTGATTGACAATGCTGGCTCCAAGCAATTGAAGCCCTTCTTCCAGAATCATATATCACCTCAGGCTACCATCACAACCGATAAGTGGGGGGGCTACATCCCCTTGAAAGAAAAATACCCTTATTTAATTCAAATCGAGAGTGGGAAGAAAGGTAAGAATTTCCCAGAATTGCACAGAACAATTATGATGTTCAAGGCATGGCTTAGAGGTATCCACCATTCAGTCGATAACTTTCAAGCATATATCGACCAATATTGCTATCGGTTCAACCGCAGTCAAATGAAAGGGGAAATATTTGATAACCTGCTAACTAAAATGGTGGACCATCAGCCATGCCCGTACAAGTGCATTCGTATTTATTAAATGCCTACTTCAATAGATCATAATTAATAAACCCGAGTGTTGCACTTATGGGTTGAATTCGCCTGAAAATAAAACCGATATAGAGGAATTATTTGACCAATGGATGACCAACCCTAAGGAAGTTAAAATCAGATATATAAATATAATGTTATAGCAACCTTTGAACATCATAAACAAGGAATTGTAAATTGCCCTTTAAAACACAAACAGATAGTGGTACACACGAGCATTTAAACGGTAGAATTCAATCTATTTTGGCAAAGGCAAGAGGGGTTCTAAATTTTGACAGATTTAGGATTAATGTGCTGTTTTATTTGGAAAACTTAATCGTAACTACTCAGGTATTCTAAATATTGAAAAAAAGTATTGAAGTAGGCATTTAATAAATACGAATAAAATGGTACGGGCATGGTTGATGGTCCACCATTTTAGTTAGTCAACCCTAAAGAATAAAAATTATTGAAGTAAGCATTTAATAAATACGAATAAAATTGTACGGGCATGGTTGATGGTCCACCATTTTAGTTAGCAGGTTATCGAATATTTCCCCTTTCATTTGACTCCGGTTGAACCGATAGCAATATTGGTCGATATATGCTTGAAGGTTATCGACTGAATGGTGGATACCTCTAAGCCATGCCTTGAACATCATAATTGTTCTGTGCAATTCTGGGAAATTCTTACCTTTCTTCCCATTCTCGATTTGAATTAAATAAGGGTATTTTTCTTTCAAGGGGATGTAGCCCCTCCACTTATCGGTTGTGATGGTAGCCTGAGTTGATATATGATCATGGAAGAAGGGCTTCAATTGCTTGGAGCCAGCATTGTCAATCACTCTGGCATACATCCTGCTCACTCCTTTCCCTTTCTTCTCAATAGCCAGTACATCCTGCTTTTTTTGATTATTTTGGTGTCCTACAACGCCTTCTTCTTGTTGCCCTACAACCGTCTCATCAACTTCTACTTTACCCATTAGCGGGTATTTCCCACTGCTACCCATTGCCTTCATTACCTTTTGTTGAAACAGCCAACAGGTTTTTATGGAATAATTTCCCTCTGCAATACTTGTTGTTTTGGCACCTTTCACATTTAAATCCATCTGGTCATTTCATTTCGACTAGGAAGTTTTGACAACTGTCGTTATCAGGAAATTTCTCCTGAAACTCAAAAAGAGTTAGGCTTTCATACTTTTTCTCCATAATTTGATTTTTACTCTACCTTTAATAATTTTACTAAGTTACTGTAAATCAATCGTTTAATCAAAAAAATGAAACTGTTTTAATAGACTAATCTTTTATTTATTAAATGCCTACTTCAAAAAAAGCTTTTAACATTGAGAATTTTACTTTGTGGAAAAGAGTGCCACTTGTGGGGGTAGCTTGGTATTCACATTTTGTGCATTGTCGGGTATGGAATAATTTCCCTCTGCAATACGTGTTGTTTTGGCACTTTTCACATTTAAATCCATTGGACCATTTCATTTCGGCTAGGAAGTTTTGACAACTGTCGTTATCAGGAAAATTCTTCTGAAACTCAAAAAGGGTTAGGCTTTCATACTTTTTCTTCATAATCTGATTTTTACTCTAACTTTAATAATCCTATTAAATTACTCAA
Organism: Ekhidna sp.; assembly: GCA_965261215.1. GTDB lineage: Bacteria > Bacteroidota > Bacteroidia > Cytophagales > Cyclobacteriaceae > Ekhidna. Next base: position 1,803,012 of record CBDHDT010000193.1, on the reverse strand, counting down.
TCGTTTAATCAATAAAATGAAACTGTTTTAATAGACTAATCTTTTATTTATTAAATGCCTACTTCAATAAAATTAAGTTGATTTCTATTCGACTTTTTTGACTGCATTTGACAAGGTTTTGATTGATATTATAACTATTCCTTGTCATTTTATATAGCAATAATCATGCTGAAAACCTCCCTGAAAGAAGATAAGCATAATTAATTTTGATTCTTTAGGGTTGACTAATTAAACAAGGAGTGGTGAGGCTAACCTTTGATAACGGCAGGGAATTCAGTTGGCATAGTGCGCTTGCCAAACGACTCGAGTGTGAAACTTACTTTGCTAAACCGTATCACTCATGGGAGCGCGACTTGAATGCCAAATAATCATCTGACACAATGGCTTGCTCAGGCAATTTTTTCCAAAGAAAATGCCATTGCGTAAAGTCACAGAAAAAGAGCTATTCAAAGCCACCGATTTAATGAATAACCGACCTAGAAAATGCTTGGGGTATAAAACCCCTTGGGAGGTCTTTCTCCTCGCAATGGGAATAGATCATAATTAATAAACCCGAGTGTTGCACTTATGGGTTGAATTCGCCTGAAAATAAAACCGATATAGAGGAATTATTTGACCAATGGATGACCAACCCTAAGGAAGTTAAAATCAGATATATAAATATAATGTTATAGCAACCTTTGAACATCATAAACAAGGAATTGTAAATTGCCCTTTAAAACACAAACAGATAGTGGTACACACGAGCATTTAAACGGTAGAATTCAATCTATTTTGGCAAAGGCAAGAGGGGTTCTAAATTTTGACAGATTTAGGATTAATGTGCTGTTTTATTTGGAAAACTTAATCTAACTCCACTAAAAAAATAGTTATGCCAAGAACACTAAAGAGTTGTAAGACGGAATGTTTCGTACACAGAATTTGTGTGCTGATTAAATGGTCATAATATCTTGTTCTTTAAGGTCGACTAAAGTATCGATCTTAGCAGAATATTGAGAAGTTAATTTTTGGACATCATTCTCTGCATCTTTGATCAAATCCTCAGAGACACTATCTAATTTTTTAAGAGAATCATTCGTGTCTTTTCTGGCATTTCTTATGCTTATTTTACCATTTTCAGCTTCGGATTTCACCTGTTTCATAAGTTGCAATCTCCTTTCTTCAGTCAAGGGAGGAATATTGATTCTTACTTGCTCTCCATCACTTTGCGGGTTTAGACCCAACCCACTATTGATAATTGCTTTTTCTATTTCGGGAATCATAGCTTTTTCCCATGGTTTTATACTCAGCGTCCTTGCATCAGGAGTTGTTACTCCAGCAACTTGATGTAGTGGAGTCGTATTCCCGTAGTACTCAATTTCTACTCCATCCAGCATTCCTGGCATTGCTTTTCCTGCTCTGATTTTTGCAAATTCAACTTGTGCATGGTCAACCGCATCCTCCATCATCTCTTTTGCCGTGTCCAAATAAATCTGAATTTCTTCCATGGTGTTGAGAATCTAAGTAATGGGTCTATTGCAAAAAAAATATCTGTTTACTTATGCCAAACTTACAGATTCTTTCGATAATACAGATAAATTTGCTAAGAACTCCGTAAGAAACAACTCAGGAAAAAATACAAAAAAATTACAATCTGAATAAGTTACTCTCGCCTGTTCTTGGTTTTGTTGGGTAACAGTAACATTTTGTATACGGTGTTGGTAGCCGTGCCCTGCTTTGTCCGTGTTCAATTTTTAGGTTTGTCAAATCAGCACTTAAATATAGCCCATTAACCCGCCAATTACTCCATATATTCATCCTCATCCATATTATAATCCCTGTGTTTAATTTTAAGATTTGTCGAAATAGCAATGAAGTAGCCCATTAACCCGCCAATTGTTCCAAGAATTATGTAACTCGGAGCATACTCTACAAATACCCCTAAAGTTACACCAAATACTCCTAAAATTACACCTAGTAGCCCCAAAATAAAGGGGTTGTATAAAATTAGAAATTGTTTTAGTCTGTTCTTTACCTGCTTTAATTCTCTAGAACTATTATCCTCTTTTTGTAAAAATTTAGATAGTTCGATTTGGGGGGTTACTGTCATTCTTAAAATACTGCCATAAGCAGAAAAATCTTGCTTGTATCTTTCATAAGACAATCGATAAGTCGAGTTTAGCATATCAAGAGCTTTCATATTTGATAAATAATTATTCTTTGAAAGATGCTGTTTAATTTCGAGAAGAACTTTACGCGCTTTTGAATCTTCACCAGCTTTAGCATATAACTCATCTAACCTGTTTTTAGATTCTACAGATGATTCTACTCGCAATTTTTCAAGAAATTCAACTGTTTTTTTCTTGTTGATTAAATCTCTATCGTTGACTGTTTTTACAGAGAAGTATCTATCATTTGAAATTATTTTCTCTAAAATACCTACAGATTCAACCTCTTTATTATTTGTTGCAAGATATTTTGCTTGTTCAAAGCCAGCTTCTAAAAATTCAGGGACAAGTTTATATGCTTTTTGAGCATACTCGGTAGCTTTGTCTAGTTTTCTCTGAAGATAACAAGCTCTTCCTGCATATAAATATGATTCAGCAGTTGCAACCATAAATGAATTACTTGAATGAATATCCGTTTCATAACCATATGGTGACAAGTTGTTTGAAACAGTAGTTCCATGCACATTGGCTTCTGCAAAAGATTCTCTTGCAGAGTTCAAAAAATATTCTTCAGCTTTTTTAAAGTCTAAATATCTATTTGAATATAAATGGACTTGACCAATTCTATTAAGTGTTATAAAATCTTTTCTCTCAATATTTTCTGCTTTTTTTAAATCTTCCCATGCATCAATGTAAAATGGACTGTTAACGTTATTTTCCATAAAAGCATTTTTTAAATATTTTATGCCCTGTTCTATATGGTAAACTCTTTGTTTTTGACTGTCAGGGATTCTCAATAATTGGGCGATACATCCAAGTAAGTCATTTGTAATTCTTTGTTCTTCAATTAATTGGGATAGTTTCCAATCCATCATCGATGCCATGCTATTTATTTCGCCTCTTAACTCTGTAATACCACGGTCAATACCTTGAAGACGGTGGCCAATACCGCGAAAAGGGAAGTTTAGATCTTCTAATTGTCCGCCAACATTCTTTATAGCTCGAACTTGTTCTGCTGAACCAGTTCTAATCGATTTTTGAATATCTCGTCTATTTTTTGAAATTATTTGCTTTACATCTTTTACGTAAGCTTCCTGTTGCAGGTGTTCCAACCATTGTGTACGTACGTCTTTTTTCAGTCCAATATTGTAGTAAAATGTTGCCATAACGTATTAATAATTAATTTGAAACTATTGATAATATTGATTTTTTACCTAGGAAGGTACCTACTGACTTCAGCAATACTAAAAAAATAACAGTAGCTTCCGACACTATATTTTTCCAATGTTGTCCGATAGAAAAAGCCTCAATAATTGAGACTTTTCCCCTATGAACCTGAACCCGATTTAGAAAATGTCTAATTGGCTAGTATTTGCAGGATCATATTTGATTGCAGGTTTTTTCGGGAAGAAAGAATAGGCAATTAGACCAGAGATTAGGTTGGCAGTAAAGTTGGTGAATGACCTGTGTCTGGGATGGTCTATTTGACAAATATTTTTTTAGTTCATCATTTACTGTTTCTATAACCGACCTTTTTCTGAGCATGATTTTGTCTTTGAGTTCCATCAGCGTATTCTTCATATTATTTCGAATACTAATGATCCAATGAAGGCCATCCATAAAAAGCACTTGTGTTAGTTTTTGAGAGATATACCCTTTGTCTGCATACAACTTTCCCTTTAGGGCTTTGATGAAAGATGGATTTTTTAAAGGTTCTCGATCATCAATATTGCCAGGGGAGATCACAAAATTGAGAAGTTCCCCTTTGTCATTAATGACTATAGGTAGCTTAAGCCCAAAGCAATAACCCATTGTAGACTTGCCTACTTTGTCCAATCCTTCAAAAACCTTATTCCTTTTTATCCTCTTCTTTTTACATACCCGAATTGGAGTTGAATCAATAAAAGCAATACCGGTACCATCACCCATACAACAAGTTTTTTAGAAATAGAGACCTAGGTAAGGATGCACCTTGCATCAATTCCAAAAACCTATTATAGGATACTGTTTCACCGAATAAATGGTTCGTATGTTTTTGGACATAATGCATATAAAAGTGTTTCATATTTCTGAACCTTTGAGAGTGGAACCTAATCATGCTAGTGATTACTTCGCTACAGCTCATCTTGGGCTTTCTATTAGGTTTGTTGCCTACAAGATGCTTTTGGATAGATTTTTCTAATTCCAGAAAGCATTCATCAACAAAATAGAAAATTTCAGTAACTTTATTGTCAGATAAGACGATGTGTTTTATGTGTATATATTTGAATTTTGGATACTTAAATATAAACACATACACTGGTTTTATCTATTCCTAATTCCTGTTTATCACTCTTTAATTGAACTATTTATTAATCGGGTTCAGGTTAACTAGTTAAGATCTATAAATAATCTTCTATTGCAACGGTCTTATACAGTGATTGCTCGCTTAAAAAAAACGGCACAAGTGGACCCGTATTTGCTCGATAAAGAAGAAGTCAAAAATCTTAATTCTTTGGAAATAAGTTTTCATTACACGGCAGAGGCGGATGAATTTTGGTCTTATGTGGGGAGTAAAGATAACCAACGTTGGACTTGGTATGCGATGGATAAAACTCGGGAATTATGTTAGCTTGAGTCAACGGAAGATGCACTGATAAGCGTTTTGAAAAACTTCTTGACTTGCTCAAAGACACTCCAATTAGGCAATAGTATACCGATGATTAGTGTGCGTACGGCAGGCTTCTGCCAAGCAGTATGCACACTATAGGAAAAGACCAAACTTGGAAAATTGAGCGTAAGCATCTCAATTTTAGAACTCATATAAAAAGGCTCAACAGAAAGACCATTTGTTTTTCAAAAATGAACAAATTCACGACAATGTGATTGGAATGTGTATCGAAAAGTATTATTATAAATCAGGTACTTACTGAAAGAATCAACAAAATTAAACCACTACCTACTCCTGATACTTGTTCTGTGTTAAAAAGATACATGCCCGCTGACATGATCATCATGAGGCTTAAAAGTCCTGTTGCAACCCAGTAAATGACTTTGTTTCTTTTTTCCATTGTAGATGCCGATGGTGTCATTCATAAAGTAAGTATTTCAGCCGTGTTGATTGATATCTTTCGAGCTCTGCTTTCCATGTTTTTCTTATTTCTTCCTCTGTCATCCCAGACTGGATTTGCTTTTGGAGTAGATCATTCCCGATAAGCCGTGTAAAATACTTATTAAAAAAAATACTTTTTTTCATTTTTTTATAGACGCTGATCAGAGGTCGCAAAGAGAATCTGTAATCAGGTTGGCTCCCTATCCACGAGATGCCGTAGCATTTTTTATTTTCATACAGTGGCCATTTGGCACCTTCTCGAGAAACAGGTGTGAAAGCATAAATGGTGTCGGGATATTCTGGATGACCAATGTGTTGAAATGCATCATCTGTTCCTCTTCCGACAGACATGATGGTACCTTCAAATAGACATAAACTTGGATACAAAGCGATACTCAAGTCATTAGGCAGATTAGGAGAAGGTTTTACTGGAAGAGCATAAGTCGTCTGATGATTCCAGTTTTTAATTTTCACTACATTGACCTCGCATTGAATTCCATTTTTTAGCCAGCGTTCCCCATTAATCATTTGGGCCAGCTCTCCCATGGTGAGTCCGTGTACCACGGGAATGGGGTGTAACCCGACAAAGGAACGAAAAGCTGTATCCAGAATAGGTCCGTCTACGTAGCCAGCATTTGGATTAGGTCGATCCATGATGATCATCGGGATGTTTTTTTCAGCACAAGCTTCCATGACGTAATGCATGGTACTGATGTATGTATAAAATCGCACTCCCACATCCTGAATATCTAATACCATAATATCAATATTATCCAGTTGTTCACGAGTAGGTTTTTTATTTTTCCCATACAAAGAGATCAGTTCATAATTTTTCTTTCCCCCTTCATAGTCGATTTCGACTCCATCGCTGATAGTACCCGTAAAGCCGTGTTCGGGAGTGAAAACTTTCAAAATATCAATACCTAGGTCGAATAATGTATCTGTGAGGTGTGTTTGTCCTATTAATGAGCTATGATTGACAGTGACGGCCACCTTCTTATTTTGGAGGTTTGGGAAATATTCTGCTATCTGATAGGCACCAGGAAGAACAGCATTTGTTTTTTCATCTTGGCTTTTAGCGACACAGCTTGAACCCAAGGTAAAAAAAAGGAACCAGCAATTTTTTATACATATCATATTTCCATAAGCTGATCGGTTGAGGGTACTGTACCAGACACCAAAGTAAAACACTTAATATTGCAATGAAATATTCGTAGCATAACGTTGTTGTGTGAATTAGCTAAAATTCCCTAATTATATTTATTAGATCGTAAAATGGGGCATAAATAAATTGAATTATTTTTTAATTTGAATGAGGAAACAATATGAGCATAGCCACAGCTACGGTGCTATTTCTTAACGCAAGACAAGTGAAAAAGAAACGAGTTATATGTGATGTTTTGGGTCAAATTGCTATTAAGTCGCTTTCGTCATTACGAACGAAGTAAGGTCATTTCAAAAGATCATTGAATGCGATACATTCGTAATACCACTTATATTAATTTATACACCTAGTTTAGAAGTGTAAAAAATCCATTCAAAAAAATGAATTTTCCTTTCTTCATATCCAATAGAATTTCTAAAGAATCACCGGGTTCGTTTTCCACCGTGATCAACAGGGTAGCTATCACTATGATCGCACTTGGATTAGCCGTACTGATCCTTTCTTTTATGGTTTTATATGGATTTAAAGAAGAAATAAAGGGAAAGATATTCAGCTTCAGTGGTCATTTGATTGTTAACAAGTACACACTTTCTACCTCATTTGAGGAATCATCCATCACCATAGATGATGCGCTTTTGGATGTAATTAATTCTTATCCTCTGACAAGCAGGGTACAATCCTTTGCTTTTAAGGCAGGTCTTTTAAAGACAGACGAGGAGGTCCAAGGAGTGATTGTAAAAGGAGTAGACGCATCATTTGACACGTTAGGGTTTTCTAAACATTTGGTTGAAGGAAGGTTTCCTGATTTCACTTCCGATAGCTACTCCACGGAGGTGGTTGTAAGTCGCAAGATTGCAAACTATCTGAAACTCCAGTCAGGAGATGAAGTACTGATTTATTTTGTTCAAAGTCCGCCTAGGTTTCGGCGATTGCAAATTGTCGGAGTATACGAAACAGGCTTGGAAGAGTTTGATGAAAAAATCATATTGGGAGACCTAAACCTGATAAGGAGAATTAATAACTGGCCAGATTCTGTCTCTGGTGGACTCGAAGTGTTTATTTCAGATACAGACCAGCTTGAGAAGGCAGAGCAAGATCTTTTTAATGCGGTGGATGTAGACATTTATGTGGACAAAGTGAGTGATAGGTTTGTCCAAATTTTCGACTGGTTAAACCACTTAAACAGGAATGTCGTGATCTTGCTCACCATTATTTTGTTCGTTACTGGCACCAGCATCATTTCGATTATGTTGATCCTTATCATGGAAAGAACACAGATGATTGGAGTATTGAAATCATTAGGCTCATCAAACAGACTTATAAGCAGGATATTTATTCTAAATGGACTTCAATTAGTTTCAAAAGGTCTTTTGTGGGGTAATGGGATCGGAATTATGCTTGGACTGATCCAATATTATTTTAAAATCATCCCTCTGGATGCAACCAACTACTACATGCATCATGTCCCCATCGAATTTGATGTCATGACACTTTTTTGGCTTAATCTTATGATTTTAGCATTGATTGGGTTAACCCTTCTTATCCCAGTGTCAATTATTTCGCGAGTTCAGCCTGTAAAAGCAATACGTTTCGACTGATGCTGCCACTTTTTGTCAGGTAACAGGGTCATACTTTCTAAACAGACTTTTTATTTTCATCTCAAGAACACCAAATATAGCTTCTTTAACAATCCCTTTGGACATTTTAGATGTCCCTTTAGCTCGATCTGTAAAAATGATAGGGACTTCTACTACCTTAAATCCAGCTTTCCACGCATTAAATTTCATTTCTATCTGAAATGCATACCCAACGAAATACATCTTGTCCAGGTTAATGGTCTCCAGTACTCGACGTGAGTAGCACTTGAAACCAGCTGTTGCATCCCTAAATGGCATGCCTGTAATGAGTCTGACATAGATACTGGCTAAATAAGACATTAATACACGTCCAATGGGCCAGTTTACCACATTTATCCCTTTGACATACCTAGAACCAATAGCTAGATCATTGCCTTCAACACACGCTTGTTGTAGCTGTACGAGATCATGAGGATTATGTGAAAAATCCGCATCCATTTCGCAGATGTACTGATAGCCCTTTTCAAGTGCCCAATGAAATCCAACAATATAAGCCGTGCCTAAACCGAGTTTTGCTTCTCTTTCAAGCAGAAATATCCTATCCTTATGCTTCTCCATTGCTACTTTGACAATGTCAGCAGTACCGTCAGGAGAGTTATCATCTACTATGAGAATATCAAACGGCGGATTTAACTTCAGTACCTCCTTGAGAATATTTTCAACATTCTCTTGCTCATTATACGTCGGTATTACAACTATATTTTTATTCATACATCAATCCCTGCTGATTGTTAACTTGCAATCCTCGAAAATAATTACAATTATAACAGCCTCAAATGAAGAAAGCTATATTTCTGGATCGAGATGGAGTATTGAATGAAGAAATAGGCAATTATATCTTCCACTTGAAAGATTTTAGAATTGTGGACGGTATCATAGAGGTCTTGATAAAACTTAAAAGAGACGGGTTTATACTGATCGTCATTACAAATCAAGCGGGGATTGCCAAAGGTCTTTATGGACATAAAAGCGTTCATAAATTACATGATTACTTTCAGCAACAAACTGGCAACCTGATTGATAAGTTTTATTATGCTCCCGACCATCCTGATTACTCAGAATCTTTGAGTAGAAAGCCTGGTTCATTATTATTTGAAAAGGCAATAGCCAAATTCGATATCGATCCGTCATTGAGTTGGATGATAGGGGATAAGGAACGCGATTTGATCCCCGCTAAGAAATTAAGAATGAAAACGATCCGTCTATGTATAGATGGACTGGATGAAGATGAAGCTCCGTCAATCGGTGATTATGCCGTTAGCGATGTGAAAAAGATAGTAGAGTTGATCCAAGACGTAATCCTTGATCAACTCACGTATTAAACAAACCGTAGCTTTTAATCGGACAACAGCGATTAGTTGGTAATAAGTTTATACCTTCGTGCCATTATTTAACCTTGAAAGACCAATGAAAACCAGTACCCACCCACCTATAACTGACAAAAAGTCATATAATAGTCCTACCCCCCCCCCCCCCCCCCCCCCCCCCCGACATTATGTCATCCTTTAGCACGACTTTGTAATTACCAAAATACCCTACTTCTTCTTATTTTGAGTTTGGCTTTTTCTCTGCCAGTGAATGCTCAAGAGACTAACCCAACAGACCTTTGCTCACGCACCGCAGTAGTTAAGAATATAATCGTTGGTAAGGTGAGTGGCAAAACCAATTGTGCAGACATTACTACAGCAGAGTTGGCAGGAGTTACTGAATTAGCTTTTGTTGGGATTAGTCTCGTCAGTTCTCTCAGAGGTAGTAACCTAAAGAGTGGCGATTTTGCTGGCTTAACAGGACTAACAAGTCTCCGTTTACCCTCCAACGAGATTACCACCCTACCCGCTGATATATTCTCTGGGCTATCTGCTTTAACGATACTGGAATTAGATAACAACCAATTATCCACTTTGCCATCTGGGATTTTTTCGGGCTTAACCAGTTTGACAACCCTTGATTTATCTAACAACCCACTGCCTGCTTCGCTCCCTGGAAGCCTGTTTGCCGATGTGCCACGAAACGCAATAACCCTTCCCGAAGGAACCACGGTTGATTACATTCCAACAACTGTAGGCGCGCTTGCCGACATTACTGACTTCGTGGCAATGGGTAGTCCTCGTGTTGTGGATGTGGTGGACAAATTTAGCGACACAGGCGATATTTTAACGTTTACCGCAATCTCCGGGGATACTGACATCGCAACCGTTGGGGTTGCTAATGATAGTGAAGTTACCGTTACACCATTAGCCGTAGGAGGGTCTACAACCATCACCGTCACTGCCACTGATAGAGCGGGTCAAACTGCTGAACAAACGTTTACGGTAACTGTCAATGCAACTCCAACAACCGTAGGCACGATGGACGACATTACTGACCTCGTGGAAAATGGTAGTCCTCGAAATGTAGAGGTGGCTACTCACTTTAGCGACACAGATGCGTTGACCTTTACTGCAACGTCTGGTGATAATGCCATTGCCACCGTTACCGTGAGGGGTAGTGTAGTTACCGTAAACTCCAGTAGCCGTAGGCACGACCACCATCACCGTCACTGCCACCGATACAGCGGGTCAAACCGTTGAACAGACTTTCCGAGTCACCGTTACCAATCCTGCCCCAACAGCCACAGGCACGATTGCCGATATTACTGACCTCGTGGAAAATGGTACTCCTCAAACTGTAGAGGTGGCTACTCACTTTAGCGACACAGATGCGTTGACCTTTACTGTAGCGTCCGATAATACCGCCATCGCAACGGTTACAGTGATGGGTAGTGTAGTTACCATTACGCCAAAAGCCAGAGGAACAGCAACCATCACCGTCATTGCCACCGACATAGCGGGTCAAACTGTTGAACAGACGTTTTCAGTCACCGTTACCAATCCTGCCCCAACAGCCACAGGCACGATGGACAACATTACTGACCTCATGGAAAATGGTAGTCCTCGCGATGTGAATGTGGCTAGTAACTTTAGCGACTTAGACACGTTGACGTTTTCTGCAACGTCCGATGATACCGCCATCGCAACGGTTACAGTGATGGATAGCATAGTTACCATTACTCCAGTAGCCGTAGGGAAAGCAACCATCACCGTCACTGCCACTGATGTAGCGGGTCAAACTGCTGAACAAACTTTCTCAGTCTCCGTGCAGGCTGATGAGGTTACCACAGGAACTGCTGGCGTGGAGGAAATAGACGTTTCCGTCTCCCCTAATCCAATAAAAGATGGAGATAGAGTGAAAATTACCGTTGCCAGCGAGGGAGTGTACCGCTTGTTCGGAATCTCAGGGGAATTTCTTACTAAAGGGACGTTAACAAAAGGAGATAACACTGTGGTACTTCCGTCTTTAGCTAAAGGGATGTACCTGCTAAAGATACAAACAACACACGGTCTTATGACAAGGAAAGTGGTCAAAAACTAGCACCGTACTCAACTCCTCATGTATGCTATATACACTGCGGTTTTCCGTGCGAGACTTCCTTGCACTCACGAAAAAATTCCAGTTACTAGTGGTGTCCTTTATTTTTTGCCTAATTCAAACAAAAAATAATTCAATTTATTTATGTAATATTTTATAATCAAATTGGTATGACACCGAAATCGCGGAAAAAGGAAGTTAAGTAGCGATGCCTTTAAAGAGTTCACATCATCTAAGCACGAATCCTTTTTTCAGGGGATCTTCTGGGTCAATGACAAACTCACTTTTCCCTGTGATATAGGCAGTCCCCTGCACTTCAGGTACAACGGCATCCATTCCTTCGTAGCAGACCATCTCATCCACTCTGCATTTAAACGTGGTTTCTAAGATGCTTTCAATTTTAATTGTTTCACCAACTGCCAACTCTCCTCTTTTATGGTGGATAGCCACTCTTGCAGATACTCCTGAGCCAGTTGGAGACCTGTCGACTTCTCCTTCAGCGAAGATGCAAACATTTCGACTGTGAACTCCTTCTTTTGTTGACCCTTCAATGAAGATGACCCCATAGAGAAAGCTTAAATCCTGCTCCAGTGGATGGGTAATCTTGGTCTGCTTTATAACCGCCTGTTTGATATCCATGCCCTTTTCGATAAGAAGCTGGTAGTTTCCCAGCGTACAGGAAATGCCCAATTTCTCAGCATCGACAACCGCATAATAAGCTCCGCCATAAGCAAGATCGTACCCAACACTGCCCAGTCCTGACACGTTGACTTTTTCGTCAAGTGCCACAACAAATGATGGAACATTAAGAAAACGTACATTGACTGCTTTTCTAGTTTCTACCGTAACGTAAGCCGTTAAAACGCCACAGGGAGCCTCTATTAAAAGTTTGGTTTCAGGTTCTACCACAGACACCCACCCAGCTTCTATTGCCAGTTTGGCTATGGCTATCGTGGCATGTCCACACATGGTACTGTACCCCTCGTTGTGAATGAACACCACTCCAAAATCTGCAACATTACTTGGTGTGACCACTACTCCATACATGTCAGCATGCCCTCTTGGCTCAAACATCAAAGCGGTCCGTAGATGATCGTAGTTGGTCTTGATGTAATTTCTGTAATCTAGGACATGTTGCCCTTTCACTTCGGGAAATCCATCTAGGATCACTCTGAGTGGCTCACCCCCCGTGTGCATGTCAATGGTTTTGATAGAGAGCCAGTCTGTTGGCACTTCGTAAGAAGAAGCAGTAAACTTCATGGTATTAGTCTTGGTTTAAAATAAGTTGCGCCGTTACTAAGTCCTCAAGTGCATGTCCAACGGACTTGAAGACGGTGATTTCCTCATTTGAGGATCGACCTCTGGTTTCATTTTTACAAAGCTGGAATAAATCTCCTTTGATATCCTCAAGTGAAATTACTTTTGATTTGATGGGTATAGCTAAGTCTCCTGATTCTTTAGGTGCCATCTCTAGGCTGTCAACGTAGATGTTTGCCTTTTTCAATACTTCATCATCTGCTTCTCGCGTGTCAGGTCTGTAAGATCCTATGAGGTCGACATGTTGCCCAGGTTTCAACCAGTCACCATAGACTAAAGGGGATGTACTTAATGTTGCCACACTAACTATATCGGCGTGCGGTACAGCCTCCGCTAGATTTTCAACTACTATGATTTTTTTAAACTGCCCCGCTTTGGTGTCAGCAAGCACTTTTGCTTTTCTTTGATCTCTTCCGTAGATCATTAGCTTCTCAATGGGTCTGATAGCTCGGTAAGCATCAATGATAAAAGGAGCTAATGAGCCTGTTCCAATCATTAACAGGGTTTCTGCATTTTCCCTAGATAGGTAGGTTGCCGCTAGTGCTGAAGTAGCAGCCGTACGCCAGTTTGTTAAGCTCTTTGCATCAAAGATGGCTTTGGGTTCGCCTGTTACGGCATTTAACAGGTAATAAATCCCCTGTATGCTCGGTAGGTCTCGATGGCTGTTAGCGGGTGCTACATTGACGACTTTTACTCCTGCAACTTCACCAGTGCTAATAGCTGGCATAAGGAGCATGGTGTTTTGATTACCGTCTTGTGGGTTATCGTAATTGAGATGTATGCGGGGAGGAATGGTGTAGTCCTTCTTAAACCCGGCGTGCAGTGCTTCTATTAAGCTTTGGAAATCTAATTTTTCAGTTATGTCTTTTTGTGTACAAATATCCATGAATAAAATAATTTTATGCCAAGAGTGCTGAAAACTCATCAAAGTTAAGTATACCTTCGATTTGTATTTTTTCTCTAAAAGGTAAAAAAGAGTTCCTGTCTTTTGGAGAAAGTAATAAAAATCAACTTTCAGGACTCGCCTAAGTTTAACCAAAAAAAGTAGAGTATGAAAAAAATCTTACTACTGAGTACATTTGTTTGTGCCTTTGCATTTGTCGCAATGGCCCAAAGGACAGTTACTGGTAGCGTCACTGATGATTCAGGTGAAGGCTTACCAGGAGTGAACGTTGTGGTGAAAGGAACCACGACGGGTACTACAACAAATCTTGACGGTAGTTTCAGCCTCTCCGTAGAGGATGGAACAACGCTTGTTTTCTCATTTGTTGGTTTTGCAGAACAGGAAATAGCAGTTGGCGCAAGAACAGTTATTGACGTTACCCTGATTCAGGATGTGACACAGTTGTCTGAAGTCGTAGTGACGGCACTGGGTGTAGAACGGAATGAGAGAGCCCTCGGTTATGCTGTACAGCAGGTTGGAAGCGACGCGTTGGTGAACTCTGGCGCGACAAGTGTTGCAGATGCCCTGTCAGGGAAAGCAGCTGGTGTTCAGATAACAAGATCTTCTGGTACAGCTGGCGGATCATCTCGTATTCTGATACGGGGTCAGACTTCAATGGTAGGTGACAATCAGGCGATTATTGTAATCGATGGTGTACGGACAAATAACGGAACACTCACTAGTGAAGTTAACACTGCGGGTACGTCACAAACTAATAGACTGGCAGACCTAAACGTAGCAGATATTGAATCAATGAGTGTGCTAAAAGGAGCTGCAGCGACAGCACTTTATGGTACAGCTGGTTCTACTGGTGTAATTGTTATTACTACCAAAAAAGGGAAAAGCGGAAGCGGATTGAATATTAATTTCACTTCACAATTAGCATTTGACAAAATCAGTACTACTCCAAACCTTCAGAACATTTATGCACAGGGTACTGGTGGTCAGTATCGTGACCCAGCTACGGGTGCGTCTGGCTCATGGGGACCGAAAATATCTGATTTAGTTTACTCTAGTGACCGGGAGTTGTATCATTCTCACTATGATCCGATGATAAACGAAAAGAAAAAACCCAATGAGAAAGGATACAAAGATCCGTTTGATGCGAATGGTAACTATCTTTATGATAAAAACGGATTTCTGGTTCCTTCTGGTGTAACTGACGGATCGCCTGCTAAGTCCTATGATAATGTTGGCGATTTTTTTCAAACTGGAGTTTCAGTAACCAACTCACTAAGTATTTCGGGAGGAAATGAAGTTGCAACATTCAGGTTTTCAGCTTCAAATCATGATCAGGAAGGAATTACTCCAAATGAAGAATACTTAAGAAAGACTGCAAGTGTAGCAACTACTTTGAAGGCTACCGAAGCTCTTTCATTTTCGGCAACAGTAAACTATGCTCGATCTGATCATCAAAGAATTCAGCAGGGGTCAAATACTTCAGGACTACTTTTAGGTATGTACAGAACTCCTGCTTCTTTTGATAATTCAAATGGATTTGGGTTTGATGCTAAAGACCAGTCTTCGTCTTACATTTTTTCGAATGGTAACCAAAGAAATTATCGGGGTGGCGGTGGTTATGATAATCCTTACTGGATTATTAATAATGCACTCAGAGATGAAGAGGTCCACAGAGTATTTGGAAGTTTTCTGGCAAACTATAAAGTGAGTGATTGGGTAAACATAGGAATGAATATTGGAACTGATGTTACGAACGATTTCAGAAAGCAGAATTTTGAAATAAATTCCAGAACGAAGCCAGCAGGAGCGATTCTGCTGGATGAATATACGATCCGACAAACTGACTTTTATCTGAACCTAAGTGGATCAGGACGGCTAAATGATGATTTGACCCTGACCTATCTGGCAGGAATGAACATGTTTAGTTTCAATCGTCATAATTCATTTACCCAAGGTGATGCTTTGGTTTTTCAGGGGTTCCTTGATGTGAGTAACGCTACTTCCATTAGTGCCTCTGAGGATGATACGAGATACAGAACAATCGGATTCTTTGGTCAGGCTGAAACCAGCTGGAAAAATATTGCTTTTGTAACCGTGACAGCACGTCAAGATTATGATTCAAGGTTAGTAATTCCGGGTGTTTTTGATGCAGGAGCTACTGGATTCTTTTACCCATCTGTTTCAACAGCATTTGCATTTACTGAATTGTTGCCCTCTGGTAACATACTTTCATTTGGTAAATTGAGAGCTTCATGGGCTCAGGTAGGAGCTCCTCCACCCAATGCTTACAGTACTTCAACTGCGTACGAAACTGCTGCAGGCGGTGTTGGTGACGGTTGGGGAGACAACCTGAGTTGGCCTATTCAGAATATAACTTCATTTGAACTGGATGAAAGACTTGGTAATTCCGCTTTAACACCTGAATTATCAACTACTGTTGAATTAGGGGCTGATTTGAGATTTCTGGATGGAAAAGCCGGAGCAGATGTTACGTATTTCGTCAGGAAAACGGAGGATGCTATTCTACCAGCTTCACTCGCCAGATCTACAGGATATCAGGACGTTTGGTTGAACGCCGGTCAGATGACTACTACAGGTCTGGAAGTTACTGTTAATGCCACCCCTGTTTCTTCGGGTGATTTTAGCTGGAATACGCTGGTTAACTGGAGTAAAAGTGAAAGTATTGTAGATAAACTGGCACCTGGAATCGAAAGATTATTTTTAGCAGGATTTAACAGTGCAGGAACTTACCTTGTGGAAGGTAATGTCTACGGAGCAATCTTTGGTGGAGCTTACTTGAGGGAGGGAGCTAAGCAGGCAGGAGGTAAGAATGACACAGATTTGAATATTCCCGGCGGGGCGGTTGTTATTAATAACGATCCGGCTTCATCAGAATATGGCTACGAGGAGGTTGATGGCACACAGAGATCTATTGGAAATCCTAATCCTGATTTTATTCTTGGATGGAATAACAATTTCACGTACAAAGGTATTTCTGTCGGCTTCCTTTTAGACTGGAGAAAAGGCGGAGACCTCTGGAACGGAACTGCATGGGCACTTTCATTTTTTGGAAGATCTCAATTAACTGCGGATACCCGTGAGGAAACTCCATTTGTGCGTCCGGGAGTAATTGCTACAGGTGTTGACTCTGATAAGAAACCAACTTATTCTCCAAACAATATTGCTATTGTAAGAGATCAGAACTACTGGAATTCATCGCTTGGTGGTTTTGGTGCAGTCGGAGAGCAGTTTGTACAGGATGGAGGCTGGATCAGATTACGTGAGGTATCTGTGAATTACGCTTTGCCGAGTTCACTCTTTGCGAACAATTTCGTTAAAAATGCCTCAGTTGGTTTTATCGGAAGAAATCTGTTGTCTGACTGGGAGTATGACGGAGTTGATCCGGAAACAAGTTTAACCGGTAATGGGAATGGTCAGGGATTTGACTATTTCAACCAGCCAAATACAAGGACGGTCATGTTCAAATTATCTGTTAATTTCTAAATTAAGAAAATATGAAATTTATGAAGTATAAGAATATATTCTTTTTTACACTGGTCTTTACTGCATTCTCCTGTGAAGACTTTATCGGAGGAGATTTGAATCAAGATCCAAATAAACCAGGTTCAGTTCCTATAGCGGGTATTTTGCCTCAGGTACAGATTTCACTGGTTGATACTTACGGAGGATCTTTTTCCAGGTGGAACTGTATGTTTACTCAGCAGGTTGAAGGTGTAGCCAGACAGTGGTCAGCTTTTAATAAGTACACAATAACACCCAACAGATTTGACGATTCATGGTCAGATTTGTATGAGAATGTTTTGGTTGAGCTAAAAACAATCAACGCTGAAGCAGTAGCTAACGGGTACAATCACTATTTAGGAATTGCCAAGATTCTTGAAGCATATACAATCATGATAATGACAGATGTATGGGGTGATATTCCATACACCGAAGCAAATCTGGGTAGTGAAAATTTCAATCCGGTATTTGATGATCAGGCTACAGTGATTTATCCTGCGGTTAAAACATTGATTGATGAAGCAGTAGTCCTTTTTGGAGACGTATCAGGTGATATTGTTCCGGGAGGTGAGGACCTGATTTACGGAGGAAAGCTGGCCAGCTGGGAAAAAGCCGCCAATGCGATACTTGCACGGTATCATCTTCATTTGGGAGAGTATGAACAGGCACTCGCAGCGGCACAAAAATCTTTTACAAGTAGTGCTGACGATATGTCTTACACGTATGGAGCTACGCCCGACGGCGGACAATGGTACAGATTCAATGACGGACGTACAGGGGATATAGAGTTTCATCCGACAATGAGAAAACTGATGACTTCTTTGAATGATACGGTCAGATTGGGAGTGCTTGATAATGTTTTTACAACATCTGGTCATCCGTATTTAGTAGATGCCTTCAAGCAGGATTTGATTTCTTACCGTGAAATTCAGTTCATAATAGCTGAAGTAGCATTTCGATTGCCAGGAATGAACGCAGTTGCACATACTGCCTATCTGAATGGAATTCGAAGTTCGTTTAAAGAGATTGGTCTTACAACAGCAGATGCTGGGTTTTATCTTCTTCAGGCATCTGTAAATCCGGGAGAAGGTAACATCACTTTAGATCACATCATTACTCAGAAGTATATCGGCTTGTTTGTTCAGCCTGAAGTATTCAGTGACTGGAGAAGAACAGGAATCCCTGCACTTGAGGCAGTTTCCGGTAAAGATGGAATACCGAGAAGATGGGACTATAGTTTCAACGAGTATTTGTTTAATTCAGAGGCTCCGGAACAGGATCCTAAAATATTATTTCAGCGAGTTGACTGGGACAAACCTTAACATGAAGATTATTATGAAAAATTATAAAAAAATATGTGTTGTATGCCTGATGGTTATTTATCTGTCGGGATGTGATACTGCAGGAGGGATTGATAGCTTTGTAAGTGGTGACGAAGCAGCCATTGCGAGTTGGGTTTCAGCTCCAAAGGGGAGTCTGCGTCTTAGTAATGATACATCATCTCTGTCCTTTGAAGTAGAATTTTTGGATGGTGCTGACGGAAGTTCAGTAGAAGCCTATTCGTTAGTTGCAAAAGACGGCAGTACGAATACTGGAACTATTGTAACATCGACTTCATTTACTACAAATAAAAGTGGTCGTTTCGGTTTGTCCGAAAGTTTTGATTTTAGGGCAATTTATACTGCACTGGGAACCACCTTGGCTGATTATACTAAGGGTGCCAAGTTTACACTTACTTCATTGGTGACTGTTAATGGCGTAGTCTATGAAAGTGGATTATCAAATCAGCTTTTTAAAGCCGCTACTGATGTTTTGACTGTTCCAGATGAGGTTGTTAAAATTAAGTCTTCGTCTGTCAACAGGAGTTTTTCAAATACAGGCAGGACTGATACCGTAACTTTGGATATCACCAATGATTTGAAGGATTCTCTTACTGTACTGCCGATAATTACGAGAATTTCTGCTCAGGGGAATACGGATGATGTGGTGGGACAGGTTCAGAGAGCTCTTGATAAAAAGGGTAAGGATTCGGTTTATTGGTTTACTTATAAACCTGGTATGGCTACAAGGGACACCATATCATTTCTTGTATCTGGCGCATCTGCCCTGAGTAGAGGGTTCGTCATGAAGGATGAGACACTGAATGGTGTTTTTATTGTTGACAATATTCCACCGACAGTAATTGGTAATGCTTCGGATTTTGTAAGAACACCTGCTGGTGACAGGATTGGCTATCGCTTCAATTACTTATTTAGCGAGGATATCGGGGAAATCAAGATAACTCAGGATTTTTTGGGTGTCGATGATGATAAGGATAAGAAAATAGACGAAAACACAGGCACAGATAAGGATGCAGTTAAAGTAACGAGTACTTTCAAAGGTAATTTACTGGACTGGACATTTGACTGGGTTCCTGCTGATGGTCAGGTAACATTTACCGTTGAAATAGAGGATGTTGCAGGTAATACCCTCGATTTGGGAACCCTAGTGCTGACTCCCTAGGTAATAATAGTAAGAAATACGCATCATTTCAAGCCATCCGTATGTTTTTCGGATGGCTTTTTTTGTTTAAAGAAATGCTTAATTTTCTGGTCATGAAGATAATTATATGCCTTTTTTTCGTACTGAGTTTCAGTTTTTGTCGTGCCCAGTATTCCTACCAAATCATAGACGCTGTTAGCTCTGAAAGGATAGAGAAAGATGTTGCTAAACTGGTATCTTTTGGGACTAGGCATACGATGTCAGAAACCAAATCCGACACGAGAGGCATAGGTGCTGCGAGAAGGTGGATCAAATCTGAATTTGATAAGATATCCCAAGAATGCAATGGATGCCTAGAAGTCTCTTTTCAGAGAACCCTTGAGAAGGGGAGCTCAAAAACACGGATTACTAGAGATACCGAGGTAGTAAATGTGTTGGCTATTAAAAGGGGTACCAAATACCCGAACAGATATGTGGTCATGTCCGCTGATATTGATAGCCGTGTTTCCGATGTACTAAACTATACAGATGATTCGCCAGGTGCGAATGATAATGCTTCAGGAATGGCAGGTGTTATCGAAGTCGCCAGAGTGTTGTCCAAATACGATTTTGACAATACCATTTTACTGGTTGGTCTCTCGGGAGAGGAGCAGGGTCTTTACGGAGGCAAACATCTGGCTGCCAAAGCAATCGAAGAAAGATGGGATATTATAGGAGTATTGAACAATGACATGATTGGCAATATAGAAGGTGTTGATGGGGTGATTGATAACAGGAGCTTCCGAATTTTTTCCGAACCCACTAATCCCACAGACTCCGCTATAAACGTTCGATTGAGAAGATTTTATGGTGGTGAAGTAGATGGTATTTCAAGGCAATTGGCTAGGTATGTCTACACCATGACGAAAACGTATATGCCAGAAATGAACCCTATCATGATTTACCGACTGGATAGGTTTGGAAGAGGGGGTCATCACCGTCCTTTTTGTGATCAAGGTTTTGCAGGTGTCCGTATTATGGAGGCCCATGAAAATTATAACAGGCAACATCAGGACCTGAGAGTAGAAAATGGCATTAAGTATGGAGATGTGATTGAGGGGGTAAATTTCGATTATGTTAAAAAGCTGACTTCTGTTAATGCCATCTCGCTGGCTGCTTTAGCCTCAGCTCCACCACAACCAGAGAATGTAAAGATAGGAGGAGCTGTGAAGCCATCCACGACGTTAGCTTGGGATGCTATTGAGAGCGATAATTTAGTAGCCTATAAAATCTACTTTAGGGATACCACTTCACCAACTTGGGATAGCTACAGACTGGTTGGAAAAGATGTAACCCAATATACACTTGAAGGCATAGTGATTGATAATTACTTATTTGGGATTGCATCAGTAGGTAAGGATGGTAGTGAAAGCCTTGTTGTTTTTCCAGAAGAGGTGATAAGGTAGCCAGAGATGACGAGTGGACGCAAGGTCTTCATATTTGAGTTTATAACTTTAACTGACAGTCTCTAAGCGACTGTGTAAGTGAGGATAGGGGTAAAGACGTATATCTTTTTAGGATCTTATACCAAATTGATTATAAAATATGACATAAATAAATTGAATTATTTTTTGTTTGGATTAGGCGAAAAATATAAGCATAGCCATAGCTACGGTGCTATTTTTTTTAACGTTTGCCGTGCGCCAACGCAAGATTCATCATCTTCAAGTTGTCCTACTAGTGAGGAAGACTGGAGTTGAGATAATTCAAACATTCTTTGTCTTAAAAGGTGTACAATCTTGTTAATGGTATTGATGTTAAGAAGAGTGAGATGAGCAATTTGAGTCCCTGTCAAATCAGCACAAAAATGCTTTAAAACTTCCCTAATACCAAATTGATCACAAAATGTCACATATAAATTGTTTCTTTTTTGATCGCATTTTGTTAAAAAATATAACCATAGCTATGGCTATATTTTTTGCCTAATCCAAACAAAAAATAATTCAATTTATTTATGTCATATTTTATAATCAATTTGGTATAAGTTGCTTTTCCGTAATTCGGGAACGGTGATAATGCTTGTTTTTCTTTGTCTTAATTAGTTAAGACCCTCCGAGTTATTTAGGACAGCTCTAAAATTTTATGCTACCTGAGTTTCCAATGCTACTCCTTCACTTTTTTTCTTCCTTCTTAAAGTATTTTTTCTGGAAGATGAGAATAAAACATATAGCCACAAAAATGGAAGCGTCTGCAACATTGAAAACTGGCCATAATGCCATGTAATTTCCTCCCAAGAGGGGAATCCAATTTGGTAAGTGTCCTGCCCAAATGTCAATGTAAAACATATCAACAACCTGACCATGAAACCACGGTGTGGGGGCATCAAACGGAGTATTATTTAGAAAAACTCCATAGAAAATACTATCAATAAGATTTCCGATCGCTCCGCCCCATAGCAATGAAATACTTACAAGTAGTCCTGTAGAAGCTTCTTTTTTTATCAGGGAATAGAGGTAATGCCCGATGGCAAACATGGCTCCTATCCTGAAAAGTGTTAAAATCAACTTTCCGTAAGCAAAATCCAGTTTCATTCCGAAGGCCATTCCTGGATTGGTTAGGTAGTATAGCTTAAACCATGTGCCAAAAATCAGAATCTGTCCGTTTGAACCCATGGTCATGTTATAGTGCACGAGCATTTTGACTATCTGGTCAATTACAATAACAGCTAGGCTGATCAGGAAATATTTTAGTGCTGGGTTCTTCATAGATAATTGTGACAGACTGGATTATTATTTTTTCTATTTACAACGTTGGAAGGGGACAAGATGTCTTATCGGGCTACTTCTATTTGTACCTGAATTTCCATCCCGTCAATATCAAAAGCTTTAGAATGGGCTGATGTATCCGAAAACTGCATGGAAGAAGCCTGAGTTTCAATTTTTATGTAGTTATTGAATTGATCCATTGCTACTTGCATCATTGTATCTTTTGTAGAATATTCAATTGTTATTCTATCTTGGACTTCAAGACCTCTATCTTTTCTTAAGTTTTGAATTCTGTTTACCACATCCCTGCTTAAACCCTCTTTTCGCAAGTCGTCCGTTAGCGTGATGTCCAGAGCCACAGTAAGACCCCCTTCTGATGCTACCAGCCAGCCAGGTATGTCTTCAGAAACGATTTCCACATCTTCGAGTGTTAAGAATATCTTAGATTCACTCACTTCGATTTCCAATTGACCTTCCCGTTCTATTTGTGAAATATTCTCTTTACTAAACGCATTGATGATTCCCGAGATTTCTTTCATTTTGGACCCATACTCTTGTCCTAGTTTTCTGAAATTTGGTCTTATTTTTTTTACCAAAATCCCAGATGCATTATCAATATATTCTATTTCCTTAACATTAATTTCTGTCAATATTAATTCTTCTACCGCCTCTATTAATTCTTTCGTCCCTGGCTTAAGTACGGGGATCAGAATTTTATGCAGAGGTTGTCTTACTTTAATCTTTTCTTTCTTTCTTAGGGAATGGATCAAAGAAGATACGCTCTGGGCCAGATGCATGCTCTTGCTCAGTTTTTCATCAACTTTATCCTCTGCTACTTTTGTGAATATGGAAAGATGGACTGAATCTTCTTTTAAAGGCGTATTGTTGGCTTTCGCTTGCCCCCTGATACCATCTGAAAGATTTTTGTACAACCAGTCGGAGTAAAAAGGAGCAATAGGACTCATCAGCTGAACTGTGACCATCAGGCATTCATGCAACGTTTCATAAGCCGACCGTTTGTCTACATTCATTTCACTCTTCCAAAACCTTTTGCGAGACAATCTCACATACCAATTTGAGAGCTGATCATTGACAAAGTCCTGGATAGCCCTTGCGACTTTGGTAGGCTCATAGTCTTCATAAAATGAAGTGACTTCCTTGATTAGGATTTGTAATTCAGAAAGAATCCAGCGATCAACCCCTGGTCGCTGTTCTACTGGTGTTACATTCATCTCATCCAATTGAAATGCATCTAGATTTGCATAAAGAGCAAAAAAGGAGTAGGTATTGGTAAGCGTTCCGAAAAACTTTCTTTGAGATTCAACGATTCCATCCATGTCAAATTTGAGGTTATCCCAGGGATTGGCATTGGAGATCATGTACCATCGGGTCGGGTCTGCCCCATACTTCTCTAACGTATCAAATGGATTGATAGCATTTCCTAGGCGTTTGGACATTTTATTCCCATTCTTGTCCAAGACAAGTCCATTGGCGATTACATTTTTATAGGCTACACTATCATGGAGAAGTGTTGCAATCACATGTAGCGTAAAGAACCATCCTCTTGTTTGATCTATACCTTCTGCAATAAAGTCAGCTGGATAGTTAGTCTTGAAAATCTCCTCATTTTCAAATGGATAATGCCATTGAGCGTATGGCATGGCTCCAGAATCAAACCAGACATCCATTAAATTGGGATCTCTTGTCATTTTCTGGTGGGTTTCACTCACTAAATAAATATCATCGACATAAGGACGGTGCAAGTCAAAGTTTTCTGGCAATTGATTTTTCATAAAGCCTGCATCCACAGCTATTGAAACTTCTGATTTAAGTTCCTCCACACTCCCAATGCACTTGATTTCCTTCTTGTCCTTGGAGATCCAGATAGGAAGGGGTGTCCCCCAGTATCTTGATCTGCTCAGATTCCAATCAACCAAGTTTTCCAGCCAGTTGCCGAACCGACCTGTCCCTGTTGAAGCAGGCTTCCAATTAATAGTTGCATTAAGAGCTACAAGGCGGTCTTTTAGTGCTGTTGTTTTAATGAACCAGGAATCAAGCGGGTAGTAAAGCACTGGTTTGTCGGTCCTCCAGCAATGAGGATAGGAGTGCTCATATTTTTCTACCTTGAAAGCCTTGTTTTCTTCTTTGAGTTTTATCGCTATTAGAACATCCGTTGGTTTAAAATCCGGAATTTTCCGTGTTTCATCATCGTAATATTCTTCCCTTACATATCGTCCAGCAAAATCAGTGACCTCTTTGACGAACTTACCCTGCGTGTCAACCAAAGGTGAGTCCTGACCATTCTCATCTTTTACTGTGACAGACGGAATACCTGCTGCTTGCGCAACTCTAAAGTCATCTGCTCCAAAAACGGATGCAGTATGTACAATACCAGTACCTTCTTCAGTCGAAACAAAGTCGCCGGCAATTACTCTAAATGCCTTTCCCCTCAATTCGGCATTTGTCACATAGGGCATCAGTTGTTCGTATCTGACTTCAAGCAGGTCTTTCCCTGTCCACTCTCCACTCACTTCAAAAGGAATGAGCCTATCTCCCTTTTTGTACTCAGAAAGAGGAAGGGGTTCTGCTTTTTCCGAAAAAAACGTTCCTGCTAGATTCTTTGCTAGAATGACAGAAATAGGGTTTCCTGTGTATTGATTGTATGTTTTTACTTTTATGTAATGATTTTTTTCACCCACCGCCAACGCACAATTTGCTGGTAGTGTCCACGGTGTAGTTGTCCATGCGATTAGGCGAACATCTTCTTTATTATTATCAAAAAGAAAAGAAGATTTTTCATTTTTCTTTACTTTAAATTGGGCAACTATAGAAGTATCCTTTAGCTTTTTGTATGTCCCAGGTTGATTTAACTCATGTGAACTAAGTCCTGTGCCAGCGGCAGGCGAATAAGGTTGAACTGTATACCCCTTGTAGATTAGGTTTTTTTCAAATAACCTCTTGAGTAAATTCCAAACGGATTCAATATAGTCTTTTTCGAAAGTAATGTACGGATTGTCTAGGTCTATCCAATAGCCCATTTGCTTGGTAAGAGCATCCCATTGATCCTTAAATTTCATTACCGCTTCTTGGCATTTCAAATTGTAGTCTTCGATGGAAATCTGCTTTCCAATATCTTCTTTAGTGATCCCAAGTTCTTTTTCGACTTGAAGTTCGACAGGCAGACCGTGTGTATCCCAACCTCCTTTTCTTTTAACCTGATATCCTTGTAGTGTTTTGTAGCGGCAAAAGATGTCTTTTACTGTCCTAGCCATTACATGATGAATGCCAGGAGTACCATTTGCCGAAGGAGGTCCTTCATAAAAAGTGAAAGTTTCTTTTCCCTCCCGAGAAGAGATAGACCTGTCGAATATTTTTTCTTTTTCCCAAAAAGATTGAATGTCTTTTGCGATGTGGGGGTAGCTGATTTTTTTATATTCGGGGTACTTCATAGGATGGCTACTTTTTCGTTTTTTTCACTTCGTCATCAATTCCTTCGGCAAGTTCAGGAATACTTTCAATGAGAGGATGCACCTTCTTATCACGTTTTCCACTATCAAATTGCAATAGCAGTGCAGGCAGTAGTATCACGTTGGTTAACATAGCAAACAAAAGAGTAATAGAGGTCAGTTTTCCCAATGCAATTGTTCCTCCAAATTCGGAAAGAACAAATATGATAAACCCGAAAAAGAGAATGATCGAAGTATATATCATACTTGAACCTGTTTCCCTAATACTTTTGCTTATTGCTTTCGACACATCAAATCTGTTTGCGAAAAGTTCCTGTCTGTATTTAGCGAGAAAATGAATAGAGTCGTCAATGGATATGCCAAAAGCAATACTGAAAATGAGTGCTGTACTTGGTTTAAGCGGAATTCCGAAATAACCCATAATCCCAGCAGTAATAAGTAACGGAATCATGTTTGGTATCAGGGAGATAACGATCATTTTAAAGTTTCTGAAAAGAATTGCCATGATTACTGCTATAATGAAGAAGGCAATGACCATAGAAGTGAGGAGGTTTTTGACCAAAAAATTGTTGCCTTTAATAAACATCAACGTTGTCCCAGTTAAATTCACGTCCATTTTTGAATCAACGAAAATGGAATCAATTTTTGGAGCGATGACTGTTGAAACAAGTGAGTCAAGTTTATTAGAACCGACATCTGCTATCTTTAATGAGACTCTAATAATCTGCCCTGTGGAATCCACAAAAGATCGTGCGACATCCTGATTTTCTCCTTCTCTATCCAAATATTTCATGATGAAACCTAGGTCCCTGTTATTAGGGAGAGAGTAAAATGATTCACTTTGATTGTAAAATGCTTGTCGTGCTGCCTTAGCAAAACTTACCACAGATACTGGCTGGGAAATGTAGTCAATGTTGCTAAGAAACCTTTCCATCTCGTCTATCTTCCGAAGATTTCTTAAACTTTGGACACCTTTTTTAGAACCTGTATCAATAATTAATTCCAATGGCATTATTCCGCTGAAATTATTTTCAAAAAAATGCATGGCGTTTTTCAGAGGACTTTTTTCAGGGACGTCATCAACTAAAAAAGAAACAGCTTTTACCTTTGTTAATCCAATTGCTGAGATGACGACTATTGCTGTCGTCACAAGAAATATAACCAGTCTTAATTTATGAACAGAGAAATCCAGCCATTTAAGTACACTATCCAGAATCTTGAACTTCAAGTGCTTCAGATGTTTTTGAGAAGGGGGTTTATACAATGAGAAGACCGCTGGTATTAAGATAATGCTAACAACGAAAGTTGCTAGGATATTAATCCCTGCAACAATTCCAAACTCAATCAGGATATTGATTTGAGTTGTGACCAGTACAAAAAAGCCAATTGCTGTAGTACAATTTGTGATAAAAGTGACGACCCCGATGTTTCGAATAATCCGACTTAAAGCTTTCATTTGATCTCCATGGTCTTGATACTCACGATGATATTTGTTAAGCATATAGACACTATTAGGAATACCTATTACCACAATAATTGGAGGGATCAGTCCTGTAAGCAGTGTGACTTTATACTCAAGTAATGCGAGTGTTCCAAGCACCCATATAATGACAACACCGATGATGACAATAGGGAAAAAGACTGCTTTGAATGACCTGAAGAAAGCAAATAGGATGATCCCTGTTACAACAACAGACAGTGCAAGGAACATATTAAGTTCAGATTTTACCTTGTTTGTCGTGATAGTCCTAGAATATGGTAATCCAGCAAAATGAATGTCAATACCTGTTTCCTGTTCAAACTTTTCTCCTTCATCTACAATGGAATAAACCAGCTGATCCCTATTTTTCGAATTAAGAACATCTTTATTGATAGTTATGAGAATAAGCGTTGCACCGTTCTCTTCATTGATCAACTGACCACTATAAAATTTGAGGCTATTGGCAAAAGTCAGAAGACTATCTAGGTCTTCTTGATTCTGTGGAATTGATTCGAATACGGACCTAAGTTCGAAAGTTCCCTTACTTGAATTTTTTTCAAGCATTCTGAGGTTGGGAAGACCCAATACATTTTTTATTCCTTCTTTTTCTCCCAAGGAGCATGTTAGATCACTAAACTTCTTGAAGTTGTTTACTTCGTATACTGAACTATCCAGAAGACCCAGCACTAATATGTTTCCATCTTCTCCAAAAGTTTCTTTAAATTTTTTGAAATAGACTAGGTCCGCATCTTTGTCAGGGACGATGTTTGCCAGATCATATGACCATTTGAGGTTTTTAGACTGATATCCCATGAACACCGTGATAACTGTCAGAATGACTATCAGGGTTATCCTAAATCTTAGGATTATATGCGCAAGTTTTGACCACATTTGGAATAGAGCGCAAAGGTAACCAGATAAGCTGTAGACGCAAGATTTTCAAGGCTTTAAGTAGGCTAGGTAATACCCTTTAATAATCTTGTACAGTCTTACGGCATGAGTATCTGTCAGACCACTAACAAAATCAATGACGATCAGAAAGGTATCATAGACAGAAAGTTCTTTTCTCAATTGAAGGAGGTATACTTCGGGCAGTAGTTTTAGAATTGATTTATGTTTTGGCTTTGGAGTACTGAATTTCGATGCATAAGTGGCAGTTATAAAAGCGTCCATTAACCGATCAATGACCTCATGTCCACCAACTTCTTTTTCTAAAACTTGTTTTGACTGATAGATTTTTTCACTGGAAAGGTTGGCGATCTTGTTAAGTGACTTAGCAGATGGGACCTGACTGATCAAACCTGTATCAAAGGATCCATCTAGTATTTTTTCTTCATTTTCAGCAAAAACATTGGAGCATTCCTGTATCAATTTTCCAATGGTCAATGCCCGAAGTGTGCCTAATTTCTCATTTAAGGATGACATCTTTCCCAGTTTCTCTTCTGAAAAAGAATCTCCAATTATCTCTGCCAGAACATCTCTGACTTGCTCAAAAGCAACCAACTCAAGTCTGCAACCATCCTCCAAATCAATGATGTGATAGCAAATGTCATCAGCAGCCTCTACCAGAAAAGCCAGTGGATGTCGGCACCATTTTTCTGTTCCCAATTTGATCATCCCCATTTCATTCATCATCTGTTCGAAACGTTTGGTATCACATTGATAATACCCAAATTTCGTTTGACTTTTCCTGCCTTTTTCTCTTTCCCCTGAGGAGGATAGTGGGTATTTGGTGAAGGCTCCCAACGTAGCGAAAGTAAGCTTTAATCCTCCTTGGATATCGCTATTGAGTATTCGAAACCCCTGAGCATTTCCCTCGAAATTGGTTAAGTCACTCCATTCCTTATCTGATACTTTGTTTTTAAATGAAAGTCCGTTTGTATTGGTAAGGAAAAAAGAAGAAATACTATCCTCGCCAGAGTGTCCAAAAGGGGGGTTACCTAAATCATGGGCAAGACATGCTACGCCTACTATGCCTCCAAAATCTCCTACTTCATATCCTTTTTCAACTAGTTCAGGATATTTATTTAGTAAATAATCACCAGCATTTTTTCCTAAAGATCTTCCCACGCTTGACACCTCCAGGCTGTGAGTCAAACGGGTGTGAACAAAATCATCTTCAGGGAGTGGGAAAACCTGAGTCTTGTCCTGTAGTTTTCTGAAGGGATGTGAAAAGATGATTCGGTCATAATCCTGTTCAAAACGACTTCTCGTTTCATTAATTGCTTGGGAAATCGTTTCATCAGGACGTTTTGTGGAAAGTAGCTGGGACCAATTCATATGCAAAAATCAGGAGTTTATAATCAAAGCGAATCTTGCCTCAAAAGTCGACAAAGTGTCCTATATGTGAAGAAGTGTTTTTTGAGAAAAACATTTTGAGACTGTTGCAAAAGGTAGCACTGAGTTTGTTGGTTTTTTAATTTTGAGATTTTTGCTCTCTCCCTTTGATTTTAGGGTCTTAACGCGTTAAGACCCTAAAGTCAATACAATTTCACTGATCCTGCATAATGAAGACATTGAAGTACATGGGACTCACCCTAAAAGAAGGAAGAAAGCAAATGCAGCGAAGCGAAAACTCAAAACCATTGCTGGTCGGTTAGTCAGAGAATTAGACAGGAAATTACCACATCAGCAAAAAGAAGTAACACTGGCACTGTTCAAACGAGTACTTACACAAGAGAAGTGCAGTAAGAATAAAATTTACAGTTTACATGAACCTGATGTGTATTGCATCGCAAAAGGGAAGGCACATAAGAAATATGAATATGGCTGTAAGGCATCCGTAGTATTGACACAAAACACGGGTATCATCGTAGGTGCGATGACTTTTGAAGAGAATATTTATGATGGACATACGCTAGATGCTGTATTGAAGCAAACACAACTACTGCCTGGTAACTACCCGAAACCCGCCACAGTAGCTAGGGGTTAGAAAGGGACTAACACAGTTGAAAACACCTCCATCATTCGACCATCCAACCCATTAAAAAGAGACAATACCTATGAAAAACAGAGAAAACGAACGCACTGTAGACGTAGAGCAGCCATAGAGCCAATCATCGGACACTTCAAGCAAGATCATCGAGTAGCTAGCAATTACCTAAAAGGGAAAACAGGAGATAAAATAAACTTCATCATGGCAGCCTGTGGGTTTAACTACAAGAAATTGATGAAAAAACTAAGAGTAAATGCTCTTTGGCTCTATACAAAATGGGTAGTAAATCTGAGGCGTCTAGTTGAATTAACCTCTTTCCATCAAAGTAGAATACAAACTCTATGGAAAATGAGTTTTTAAGGAACGACTATTTATTATTACATACTTGCTTCATGGGCATGAAGTCAACGCTCAAAGTATCAGAGAGTCTTGAAATGCTTAAGGAGGTATATCAATTAGACTAATGTTATAATCTAATTGGTGTAAATTACAAGGTAGCGGTTCGACTAATGGACTATTTCACTCCATCTAACTGACAAATGCAAGCGTTCATGATGCCACTTTCTTACAGGAAATAAATTCACAACTAGCTGATTGTGTATTGATTAGTGATAAAGGATACTTGTCCTCGTCATTGCAATCAGACCTGTTTCATGCTACCAATATCCGCTTGGAAACACCAATGAGGAAAAATTATAAAAATTATAAAAAGCAACCCCAGGTGTTTATAAAAACAAGAAAAAGAGTGGAGACACTTTTCTCTCAACTTTGTGAGAAATTTATGATTAGAAGAATTTATGCCAAAACTTTTCAAGGGTTTAAGACTAGGATATTGGCCAAAATCACTGCACTAACAATGATTCAATTCATCAATATATTGGATTTCAATAGACCCATCAATAACTTAAAAGTCGCAATTATTTAATTAGTCAGCCCTTAAAAACCGACCTAACAAGTAAATATCTGTTTCAAGCGACCGCTCAGCGAACCTGAATCAACCTTGAATCAAATGGATCAAGGGTTTTTTGCCAAAAAACGGACAAAAACGCGCTTTTTTAAGCCATAAATAGCAGACGTGACAAAAAACCAGCCACTTTCTCAAATTCCAGGCACAAGCAGCCATGAGTACATTGATTTCATCGCCAATTTGTCCTTTAAGCCTGTTTCTGGATAACCTAAAATCGGATTTCAAATGCCCAATAATGGGTTCTATGGCAGCCCGTCGCTTACACAATTTGCGCTTTTTATCTCTTTGATAACGATTGTCTTTTTTCAGGGCTTTGCTGGGCAAGATAATTGTCGTGTCGCCTACTTGTTTAACCCCCCGATAGCCTTTGTCGCAGACCGCTTGCTTGATGGGCTTTGTTCTGTTGCTATTGGCTTGTTTTATCGCATCGGGTAGGGTTTTTTCATCATGCTGGTTTTTCTTATGACTGACAACGCCGACAATGATGTTACTGTCTTTGCCCGAGACGATGGATATTTTGTTGCCGTATTCATAGCGTTTGTGGTCTTTGCCTTTAGAAATCACATAAGCATGAGGTTCGTGCAGGGAATAAATTTTGTTCTTGTCTTTGGGTTGTTGTGCCCCATGCCTGCTTATAGTAGACCGCTGATAGAACAAGAAGTCTGGTTGGTAGGTTTCAAGCAGACCGTGTTGGGGTAGTTTTCTTTGTAGTTCTCGGATTAAAATATGAGCAATGGTTCGCAATCGTTTCAATGCCTTTTTAGCGGATACGCGCTTTTTAACATGGCGGAAGTGGCGAATGCGTAAGTGGCAGTTTTTAACTTCTTTTACAAAGGTTCTGCGTTGTTTGATGCCATGCTGTTTCGCCAGTTTGTTGAGACGGTTGATAATTTTGATGGCTAGTTTGGAATCAGTGGGATAGGTGATGTTTTTTTCCTGTTTTTTTCTTCTGTACGGTGGTGTCAATCAAAACAGTGTTTTCATTGGCTTTTTTGCCGTGCAACATTACACTCATCTTAAAAATGAGTTCAAAACCTGCGACACCGATTCTGTTCCTAAAATGCACCAGTTCGGTTGCATTGCAAGGCATGGCTGGGGTGTGGGTTGGATAACCGCAGAAGTATTGGTAATACGGATTACGCTTGAACTGTAAGACCACATTCTCATCGGACAGGTTTTTCAGTTGTTTGAGCATCAGTAGCCCAACCATTAAGCGTATTGGTTTTGAGAGTCTGCCGTTATCGTGGCAGTAGTGTTTGCTAAATGCATCCTCGAAGACCTTCCAGTCGATGACATTCGCTAATTGGATTAAAGGGTCTCGCTAGTCTAATTGAGAGAACCGCTCGGTGTGAAACAGATTTTGTTGCCCTGTGTTTGGGGTGGATGGAGTCAGCATAATTTTTTAACTAAAACGACCAGAAAACAACGATTATTCTAACATAAATCGGTTGATTTGGTTAATGGTTTTGTTTGTTTTATTGATATAAATCAACGTAGTTAGACGTTTTTAAGGGCTGACTAAATAGAATATATATTATTATTCCAATTGTTATTACCCAAATCATATATTTTGTTTTAAATATTGGCTCAATTTTTTAACTGCGATGTAAATTTTGTATCTTGGTCAAAAATGTAAAAATTATGGATGCTAAGCAAATAAGGTAACTACTCAAGTATTCTAAATATTGAAAACAAAGTATTACATTTTCCCTTTGACTGACAAAGAAATCATATCGTCTCAAGCCCAACAGATTAAACTGTTAAAAGAAAAGGTTGTCTATCTGTTGGAACAACTACACAAGTTGAGTATCAAGAAAGACTCTATCAAACTCATAAGACAGTATATACCCAAAAAAACAGCTTTTGATACACTAACTGACAAACAGATTACACAAATTCAGTACAAAATTAACCGACGACCAAGAGAAAAACTTAACTTTAAAACTCCTAAAGAAATCTTTTATCTAAATACCGCTTACTTTTTGCTCTTGAGTGTTGAACCTACGTTCTAAAAAAGTAACCCATTACCATACAGCTAATTTAGTTTTAAAAACTATTTTTAGGTGGCTCTTGTTAGAAGCAAGTGGGTAGATTCACATTAATTTTATGCAAATCTAACTTGCCAGTCAGCAAATAAGCCATGGTCTTAAAATGTTTTTTTCCATAACCTCTGACTTTTCTTTTTGCGGCTTGAATGCTCGAATTTAAGCCTTCTAAAATACCGTTATTGATGCTGCTTAATTTCCATTGCACAACGCCTTGCCAATGGTTTTTAATGGTTTTGCTTGTTTCAACCATGGGGGGTAAATTGCATTGACTGACCCAGTTGTCCCATTTGCTTAATAGTTGCTCAAAATCTGTCCTAGTTTAGGCTTGATAGATTTGTTGGAAAGTTTCGCGCATTCTCATTGCCTCAAAGGATTTAAGGTTAAGATCTGCCATCTCTAATTCTGCTCTTTTCTGTTGTTGTTTCTCGCTAAGGTTTTGTTCGTTTTTGAGGAATAAATACCGCGTACCTTTCAGCATTGGATGCTCTTTCGCCTCCGCTCTTCTCACCTTATCAACCCCTTCATTGATAATCTTTATAATGTGGAACTTGTCAAAGGTAATTTGGGCATTCGGCAGGTTTTCTTTAATCCCTTTAATAAACGCCGGCGACATATCGCAACTCACTGATTTAACTTGTTCTTTGTTGCCCTTTTGTTGTTCTAAAACCTCGACAAAGTCAACAAGCGTTCGATCGCTTTTGCCATCACTGATATGCGCCACTGCTTTTTTGTATCAATCAACAAATAGCGTAATATAATCATGTCCCTTGTCCGTGGCAGTTTCATCCATACCGAGGGTATCTATACCGCTTAAATCCTCACTGAGCCTAGCTTTGTCAACATAGATATCCAGCAACTTCCAAACCTTATAGTCTGATACGTGCATCAGCTGGCAAACATTGTGTACCGGTATGTGCTTACAAAACTTGATAATAAAAGCCTCAAACAAGGCGCTAACACCATTTAACTGACCTGCCAACGGCGGTAGAACCAGCCGTACTTTGCCATCGTCTCGCTTAATGAGAGGAACCCTAACATGCAGATGGCATTCATGCTCAAAGAAATTCATATGACGATATTTTTTCATCTTTGTGTCATAGGCACCATAGGCTTTGGTATCATCGCTACCATCAACAAATTGAGTGCCGCGTTTGAAGTCAATATAGCTGTTGAGTTGTTTGTCGTTAAATTCAACATCCTTGACAAACCACGGGGAATAGATGCCAAGTGCTTGAGTAAATAAGTCTTGCATTTTTGAACCTTTTTGAATAATGAAATTGAACCCGTATTTTAACGCATTACCCACTCAAGAATCAAAAGAACCAGATACGTTCATGTGAAACCATGGGAATCTGCTTGATCTTACCATACCCTACAATCTGTTTAGGTGACCACTGTTCTTGCAGAAGGTATTCTTTGATGAGCTTTCTTTTGTGGGTGTCAAAAGACCGAGGCTTGCAATAACGTTGCTTATGCTTTGTGGAAGACAAATGTGCTTTAGATCCATGATAGATCCCTGTAGGGGAACTGTTGCGCTTGCATTCTCTGTAAATGGTAGAACCCGACACATCAAGGGTTTCTGCAATGAAACTTTTACGTTTACCCGATTTTAAGTAGGCTTCAATTTGATATCTTTGATCGTCTTTGAGTTGATAATATGTTTGGCTCATATGGCAAAGTTTTTAGACCTTTAAATATGTGGAAATAGCTCCACATATTTATCCTACATCTTTGCACTTACTAAGTGAACTTACGAATATTTGGCGAGAAATGAATTTATGTATGCCCTCTTCCTTCATTTCCATTCTGGTTTGAGATGGTTAGTTCTGTTAGCTGTTGTCATCAGTGTCGGTAAGTCTTTGACTGGACTTTTTTCAGGCGGAAGGTATTCTGGTTTCGATAAGATAGTAGCCATTTTAGTCTCGATGCTAATGCGTGTACAGCTCGTTACTGGCATCATTTTATACTTTTTCCTAAGCCCTATAACGACCCAGTTCTCGTTTAACATGAGCGATCCAGCAGAACGATTCTGGGCAGTAGAACATCTTCTATTGATGTTTTTCGCTGTTGGAGTAGCAGAAATAGGAAGTAGCATCAGTAAAAAATCTGACGATGTTCAAGTGAAATTTAAATTCCAGTCCATATTCTTTGGCATCTCTCTTGTCCTTACGTTAATGGGCATCCCTTGGAATAGGCGTTAAAATCAAAAAAAAATTGTAGATTTTTTCCCAGCTTTCAGTTGTTAAAACAGCATCTGACACCTTTTTTGGAGCAATATGAACTGCTTTACTCCCTAGGAGTCTGTCGAACTTTCAATAACGTAGGAGCGTAAAAAGATTAATTATTCAGAACCAAAACTTGGCTTTAACTCATTCATTTTGCAAAATAATTTTATGTCTTGTGCCTTTTTCTGTTTTGGTACTAAATCGGTCTGAAACCCCTCTTTTTAAGCAGTTTTTAGATTAAACATTCTTTTCACATTGTAAGAAAGACACACCAAGCCCCATTCATTGTCTATGTTTTCTTTTCCTCTTAATGAAAACCTCCTCACATTCAACTAATAAATGCAACTTTTAGATTTGAGATTTTATCACTATTACAAAACAGGAAAGAAGGGCAATTTTCTCTTTCACTGCTTTGCTGGTAAGGGTTAATTTGCCCCCTCACATCGTGAAAAATAAAGTTGCAAATGGCACATCTTACTACAGAACACAGGTACGCGATATCGTGTATGTTACAACAAGGAAAAAGTCAAAGTGAAATAGCTGCTAGCATAGCAAAAGATAAATCTGTTATTAGCAGAGAAATTGTGCGTAATAAAGATCAGAGGAGTGGTGTTTATAGGCATGATTTGGCGCATCGAAAGTATGCTCAACGTCAAAAAAAGAAACCCAAGAAAAAGCGATTCACCTTGCGAATTCAGTCCCATGTCGAGACCCTGCTAAAGGAAGATTATAGCCCCGAGCAAATTGTAGGCATCAGTATAAAAGAAGGGCTAGACTGTGTCTCTCACGAGCGCATTTATCAGCATGTATGGAAAGACAAAAAACACCAGGGCGAGTTACATACTCATCTCCGAAGAAAGGGCAGAAAGTATCGCAAAAGAGGGGCTACTAAAGATAGCAGGGGAATTATAAAAGACAGAGTAAGTATAGACCGCAGACCTTCGGTGGTAGAAGAAAGGTCAAGATTTGGAGATCTTGAAGTAGATTTGGTCATTGGAAAAAATCAGAAAGGAGCGATGGTAACTATCAACGACAGGGCGAGTGGCATGTTGAAAATGAAGAAAGTAGAAACCAAACAAGCCAGCGAAGTGGCTGATGCCATCAATGCATTATTGGAAGAATGGAGTCCGTTTCTTCAAACCATCACTTCTGATAATGGAAAGGAATTTGCTTGGCATCAACAGGTAGCTAAAACGCTAAGCATTGACTATTATTTTGCCCATCCCTACCACGCGTGGGAAAGAGGGTCTAATGAAAATTTAAACGGGCTGATCAGACAATATATCCCTAAGAAATCAGACTTCTCTATGCTCGATGAGCAACAAATCAAAGACATTGAAACCAAGATAAACAATCGACCTAGAAAAAGGCATAAATATGAAACCCCTATATTTGTAATGAATCAATTATTGGTTAACCAGAAAGTTGCATTAATGACTTGAATTCAGCCTCCTAAAGCCTACTACCTCTTTTATTATTCCAAAAACAGGTTCCACTGTATGTTGCCTCTTTCGATAAATCTCTTTTTGCTTAGCTTTTGTTGGGTGTAAAAGTTGTTCAATATAACTGTTGTGTTTTTCCTTTGATTTTGCAATGATTGGAGTGATGGGCTTGGGACAATTCTCGATGTTTTGCTGAGAATAATAGCCTGTATCGGCAACCGAAGAGATGACTTGAGGTGTTAATTCGTCGGGGACAGATTCAATAGTAGGTAAGAATTCTTGCGTATCGTTGTGGTGGGCATTGGCATAATTGTTGACAATCAACATATCATCATTGATCGCTATTTGTGCATTATAACATTGATCAAAAGCCCTTACTTGTCTTCATTATCCGAGATGCAGGATCAGTGAAATTGTATTGATCTTTATCTTTATCTTTTGGTACTGCGGAGGGTTCTTTTGCTACTTTGCCTAGTGGCTTTTTACCAGTTTCCCTTTCATAGTGCTTACGTGCTTCTTTCTTTTTGTCAAATTCCGCTTGCTCCTCTTGGTAGGCTGCTTTGCGACGTTGTTCAATAACTTTTTTGGCTGTATTGATTTTAGTGAGGCGGTCTTTTCTCCTTTTTATTGCATCAGGTATATCAATGGCGGAGTTATCATCCTTTGCATCTTGCTCCTGACCGAGAACCATTAATTGTTCAATCTCGCATGCTAATTGCTTCTCCAATTGCTTCATTCTTTTGTAGCTCATCGCTTTATGTTTGGATGCGTTGGCTTTTACTTTGGTGCCGTCAATGACGATATTGCCCAAGTTGATGAGTCCAAGCTCATTACCTATCAACAGAATTTCCTTAACCCAACCTTTGAGTTCGGGAAGAAACCTGTTACGAAAACTAGAAATTGTATCATGGTCGGGGTGATGATTTCCTTAAATGAAGCGAAAAGCAACAGAATCGTAGGTCGCTGTTTCTATTTTTCGGGAACTAAAAACGCCTGTCGAATAGCCTTAAAAAATAAGAGAGAGCAGTAATTTAGAGTCGTAAGGAGTGCTTCCTTTGCTTGAATAAACCTGACGTAAATTCATTGTACTTACTATGTCCACTACAAATCTTGCCAAGGGATCTTTGGGTAGCCACTCGGTAAGGTCATATGGCATAAAAGAAACTTGTTCTCTAGCCACACCGATAAATGATAGCATGCCCAAAGTTATTAATTTCTGTTGGGTTTTTAAGTCCGACAGACTTCTAGTTCCTTCAGCTTTTTGAGTTGCTTCACACTCATTCCTGAGTATGTATTCTTCCAGTTGTAGAAAGTTGGTTGGCTTATGCCATGTGTCCTACAAATATCCGACACACTCTGTCCCTGATCTTGTTCGCTCAGTATCTTGATGAGCTGAGGCTCGGTAAAGCGACTCTTTTTCATTTTCCTAATTTTAACGTTTAACTCTACTTTTAAACGCTACGGCTTTTAGGGAACCTTACAGGTAGCACCAAGAGCGTATAGTTCAACCAAGTTCGGTAAATATGTCAGTATAGTACTTAATATGTCATAAAAATGGCATATTACGTGTCAAAAAAAGGAAAAGCTCGACAAATTAAGGAGCTAAACTAGCCTAAACAAAATATTGTAACTATGAAAGATTGTAGACTTTTATCGATTGTTCTATTTATAACGGCATGCTTTTCATTAACCACGTGTGAATCAGACGCAGAAAAACCAGCTTTAAATGAGTTAAACTTATCAGTCAATCAAGAGGTGTTGCTTGATGTATTTTTAGAAAATGAAGCGAACATTGAGACTGATGAAATTTCGTTATCCATGTTTAATGAATTTAACCATGATACAGAAATGTTTGAAATTTCATCAGTTTAGACTTGATAAGGAAAATTTAAACGTCCTTTTGGACGATCCTCCAGAAATAAAAGTAATGTCAATCCTGTCATTTTCCAAGAATAATGCAATTGAAGGATTCGCTACCTATTATATATCAAATTCTAAAATGTATTTGAAAACGGATTTACCAAAGATGAAAGATTTAATGCAAGTTAACGGAGTAATTCTAGAAGACATTTTGTTCATTCAAGAAAAGAATTGTGAAGGGTGTGATGTTACAATTTTGAAATCTGAACTAAAGACAAGTGAAAATGATATTATGTGGAGCAATTCATATAGCGATATGTCATTATGCCGATTTAGAGAACAGTTTTTTGAATTAAAATCGAGTGGAGAATACAGATTGTTTGATCCATACGAAAGTCATCTGATCTAGATAAAAGAAATTCTCGTCAATCAATTTTCCTATACCCACCTAGTAGATGTTCTTATACACATCTTTGTCAACGAGGAAATGGTCCTCTCTGCAATACAATGATGATGGCATGTACGAAAGCTGACCAACCATGCGGATTTAGATCCGCCTATGCTTATAGAGCAGATGAATTGCAAACAGAACGCCAATCGCGCAAAGAAAATTTATTG
This sequence comes from Ekhidna sp., assembly GCA_965261215.1. Taxonomy (GTDB): domain Bacteria; phylum Bacteroidota; class Bacteroidia; order Cytophagales; family Cyclobacteriaceae; genus Ekhidna. The sequence goes on along the minus strand of CBDHDT010000193.1, from coordinate 1,763,554 downwards.
AGTGGTGGACTTTATAAAGTGAGAGATAACCTAAACAAAACATATAGCGGAAGCATATATACGAAAGCTTATTATCACATGGGACATCATTTCCGGAGTTCTTTAGACCTTTCTATTGCAAAAGAGACGTATGTAATATTTCGGGAAAGCTAAACTAGGTAGTTAATCGTTATCTCGAAGGAAATGGGGAAATATTATTTGATGATTCTTTCTACAAAGAAATTGTAGCTATCGCTAATAAATCGCAACAGAACGTCAAAAGTGTGGAATATACAAAAACCATGGATATTCTGCTTTCAGAACTTTCTAAGTATAAGAATTTGCCAGTAAGGAAAGTTGGAAGCAAACTAATTAATCCATATCACTATTGATTAAACGAGTCTTAATTTTATTGATGGAGATTATAGGGCTGTATATTGCCTGTTCCCTATTTGTTTTTTGTTTTAGCCATTCTATCGTGAGTGTTAGCGAATGGTCTACTAAAGGCGAGTTATTAATTTCACCATGTACAGGCTTATCTCTAAACGTTATTGGTGTATTTCTACTCTCTACAGAGAATTGTAAAACTATTTTTGATTTCTGTAATTGGATTATTATTTAAAAATAATTTATTGAAGTAGGCATTTAATAAATACGAATGCACTTGTACGGGCATGGTTGATGGACCACCATTTTAGTTAGCAGGTTATCGAATATTTCCCCTTTCATCTGGCTTCGGTTGAACCGATAGCAATATTGGTCGATATATGCTTGCAGGTTATCGACTGAATGGTGGATACCTCTAAGCCATGCCTTGAACATCATAATTGTTCTGTGCAATTCCGGGAAATTCTTACCTTTCTTCCCACTCTCGATTTGAATTAAGTAAGGATATTTTTCTTTCAAGGGGATGTAGCCCCTCCAGTTATCGGTTTTGATGGTAGCCTCAGGTGATATATGATCTTGGAAGAAGGGCTTCAATTGCTTGGATCCAGCATTGTCAATCTCTCTGGCATACATCCTGCTCACTCCTTTCCCTTTCTTCTCAATAGCCAGTACAACCTGTTTTTTTCGGTTATTTTGTCGTCCTACAACGCCTTCTTCCTGTTGCCCTACAACGGTCTCATCGACTTCTACTTTACCCACTAGCGGGTATTTCCCACTGCTAACTATTGCCTTCATTACCTTTTGTTGAAACAGCCAACAGGTTTTTTGCCGTAGCCCCAGTTTTCTGCTTAGCTCTGTTGATGCAATCCCTTGTTTATTGGTACTCATATAGTATAGGATATAAAAAGCATTTAACATTGGGAATTTTACTTTGTGGAAAAGAGTGCCACTTGTGGGGGTAGCTTGGTACCTACATTTTGTGCATTGCCTGGTATGGAATAATTTCCCTCTGCAATGCTTGTTGTTTTGACACTTTTCACATTTAAATCCATCTGGCCATTTCATTTCGGCCAGGAAGTTTTGACAACTGTCGTTATCAGGAAATTTCTCTCTGAAACTCAAAAAGAGTTAGGCTTTCATACTTTTTTTTTCTCCATAATCTGATTTTTATTCTAACTTTAATAATCCTACTAAGTTACTGTAAATCAATCGTTTAATCAAGAAAATGAAACTGTTTTAATAGACTAATCTTTTATTTATTAAATGCCTACTTCAATACTTTTTTATAGTTTTTGCGAAATAGAATATAATCATATATGGCAGACGGAGTTTATTACAAGTATCATTTTAGCAACAACAGCCTATTTTTTACTTCGCTTGTATATTCAGCACCGAATGGTGATTAGAGATATATTAATAGTTTCCGCAGTAGTTTTAACATTCGAAATAGTTGTCAAAATTGAATATTTAAGTGTACTTATGTTTTTGCATAAATGTTTTCCCTATTCCTACTTCCACTGAGCTAAATGATAGAGGGGCTGATTACTCAGCTCCTCTATCATTTGGGGCTATACCAATTTAATTATAAAACACGTCATTAAAGGTATTTAAGTAATGATGCTTTCCGGTAATTGATTTGATGGTATTTTCGCTCATTTTATTTACTGTTTTACGCAGCCATTTTTTTTAAACTTTCCATAGTTTCAAAACGTTTATTTTTATATCGGCTTTTAATGTACTGCCAAGCTTGTTCGCAAGAATTCAGTGCTGGAGAATATGGAGGAATACTTAGCAGACAAATATTATCGGGTACTTTTATGTTTTTTGTTGAATGAAACCCAGCATTATCAATAATGACTAGCTTATATTCTTTAGGGTTATACTCAGAGAAGTGCCTTAAATAGGATTCAAAGATTGTGGTAGTTACTCCATTAATTTCCCAAACAAAACTATCTCCATTTATCGGAGAATAGCTTCCATATAGGTAGGTTGTTTGAAACTTGTGTTGGTAAGAAACTACTGGTTTAACTCCTTTTACCGTTAAGCATTTGCCTAAATGCGTCATTAATCCGAATCTACTCTCATCCTGAAAATATAAATTCACATCTTCAAACTTACCTTTGTTTAGGCTTGATTTAATGTCGTTTAATGTAGTAGGAAGTTTTTAAAAAAGCCTTTACGGCTTCCTCATCCTTTTTGTAATGAGATTTCCTTGGGCTTTTCAGCTTTGTTTTAACGTATTTTATCATGTACGCGCTAAGCCAATGATATTTTACTTCAACTCCATAGAGAGATAAACCCCATTGTTGTTCATTCCAATAGCCACGTAAAGAGTACTTGGCATCTTTTAACTTCTCTGATAATCCTTAGTGAATCTCAGGGGTAATAATTTTAGACTTTTTAGCTCTTGTGGATCTTAGCAAGATGCCTTCTATTCCTGATTTACGATACCCCGCTATCCAAAGAACTAACGTTTGTCTACAGATACCCAAATAAGCTACTAGCAATTGGTGTATCTTGAATTTATTGGTCTTCAATAAAATTAAACATAAAATACGCTTCTCTGACTTGATATTGCGTTGTTGAGCTTGTAACTCCTTAAGCGTTTCAAGACGCTCCGATACTTCTATAGTCGATTTCATACCCATGAAGCAAATATATAAATAATAATTAGACTAGTATTATAATATAATTGTTATAACCTTCACTTTACCGTTATCATCTACGTATCTAGGGAGACTACACACAATAAAACACGTATAATCAAACCAACTTAAATGTTGCCATTTACGCGCTGGTGATTGGTCATATAGCCTGTATTCTTTTCCTGATACTTTATACACTTTTGGTGAATATGTTAGATGTATGTCTATGGTCTTTTTAGGATATTCTTTCTTCTTTATTTCTGAAATCATAAACTAATCTGCAATACCTAATAGCTCTCTTAAAAAATTAGCAAAATCTGTCATAATAAATAGGGTAAGCCTCAGAAGTATCACTAAATTTTTAGTATAGCCAAGAAAAATACCCTCATTTAATCCAAATAGAGAGTGGGAAGAAAGGTAAGAATTTCCCAGAATTGCACAGAACAATTATGATGTTCAAGGCATGGCTTAGAGGTATCCACCATTCAGTCGATAACCTTCAGGCATATATCGACCAATAGTGCTATCGGTTCAACCGCAGTCAGATGAAAGGGGAAATATTCGATAACCTGCTAACTAAAATGGTGGACCATCAACCATCCCCTTACAATTTCATTCGTATTTATTAAATGCCTACTTCAATGTTATATTTTATAATCAAATTTTTATTATTTTTATGTTCAGCGAGTACTCGGAAAACGCGGTTGGGACTATGCCAAAACAAGGCTGGTAAAGTTTAAAGGAGTGAATAAAAATATGTTTACCTTGCACCTTAAAGAATTTGAATGTATATCTAAGATAATTGCAAGAAAAACCTTTACAAGGTGTTCTTGAAATGTTAAGAAAGAACCGCTTAAGTTCTCATGATCCTAAAAATAACTTCATATGAACACAAAAAGTGTTACCGTTCTTATATCAATTTTTGCTATTCAATTTGTAACATCGTGTGTTTATCGTTGTACTTGTGATGATTCTGTTACCTATGAAGTTATTTACGAGTCCATTACAGTAACTCCGTGGAACACCTCGGGGTTCAACGCATCGGAAGAAGTAACAGACTCTGTATATAGAAATGCTTTTGGGATAACACTTTCCGTTAACTTTGAACCTAAGGAGGTGTCCTGTAGCCAGACAGGCTTTGGCTTTTCGAAAGCAATGGCATGGTCATGCTCATGTCCTGATGATGAATACACCTTCGTTGATCCAATAGCGTACGCAGAGGTATTTGTAACTAATGTAGATACAAATGAACAAATAGAAGTCAGTTCACTTTTTGGAACGTACGGGTATGACAACGAATTAATCTCTTTGGACGAACTGTTTGACATCCGGCAAGAATGGCATGACGGATTTCAATTTGAACTGATCAATTTTGACTCCATTCCAAGCTCCGCAATTTTCACGGTGAACGTATATCTCCAATCAGGCATGAAATTCACTGAACAAACCCAACAAATTAACTTTTATGATTAATCTGGATGATATTCGTTTCAGTCCTGGGGGTTCAGTGGTTTTATAGCTTGATGTTAGTAGCCATTGGTATGTAAGGTTCCCTAAAATCCGTAGCGTTAAAAATTAGAGTTACACGTTAAAATTAGGGAAATGAAAAAGAGTCGATTTACCGAGTCTCAGCTCATCAAGGTGCTGAGCGAACAAGATCAGGGAAAGAGTGTGTCAGATATTTGTAGGGCGCATGGAATAAGTCAACCAACTTTCTACAACTGGCAGAGTAAATACTCAGGCATGAGTGTGGACCAACTCAAAAAGTTGCAGGAACTCGAATCAGAATTAAATTCCTTTAAGCGTAAGTATGCCGAGCTGTCTTGGGAGAACAATGCATTAAAGCACCTGATCGAAAAAAAACTTTAAGACCTGCTACAAAGCGAGAAACTGTTGGATATCTGACCGATGAAGGTCTGAGTATCAGGTAGGTCTGTGTGGAAATTAATCTTAGTTTATCTGTGTATTACTACCAATTTAAGCGCGAAACTGAGGACACAGTTAGAGACCGTTGCAAAAGGTAGCAGTAAGTCTGTTGGTTTTTGAATTATGAATTTTTTGACCTCTCCCTTTGATGTTTGGATCTCCCATAGGTCTGAACAGTCCTATTTCTTGCTGTTCTTCCTCACTTTTTGTTGTCTTTTACTGAATTGGACATAAGTTATCCTAGGACTTCGATATAGATTGTAACTTATTGCCTCCAATAGATTCTGGGTATGCATTTTTTCTATCCCGCTATAGCGTGCGACCGCTCCACCAAATCACCTACGAATACTCCCAAATGTGCGTTCAACTTTATACCTAGTTCGACCTATTATTTTGTTGAATTTCTTTTCCCAATGGTTGAGGGGGAGATTCTTCCTAGCTTTTTTAGCATATGATTCTTCAGATTTCTCTTTGCCAAGAGGTCGGTATTTTTTCTTGACTGATAGCCTTTAGCTACTTTCACTGGGATGTTTTCAGGCAGGTCATACCAATTTGATTATAAAATATGACATAAATAAACTGCATTATTTTTCGTCTGGATTAAGCAAAAAATATACGCATAGCCATACTTACGGTTCTATTTTTTAACGAAATACAAGCAAAAAAAACAATTTATTGAAGTAGGCATTTAATAAATACGAATGCACTTGTACGGGCATGGTTGATGGTCCACCATTTTAGTTAGCAGGTTATCGAATATTTCCCCTTTCATTTGACTTCGGTTGAAGCGATAGCAATATTGGTCGATATATGCTTGCAGGTTATCGACTGAATGGTGGATACCTCTAAGCCATGCCTTGAACATCATAATTGTTCTGTGCAATTCCGGGAAATTCTTACCTTTCTTCCCACTCTCGATTTGAATTAAATAAGGGTATTTTTCTTTCAAGGGGATGTAGCCCCTCCACCTATCGGTTGTGATGGTAGCTTGAGTTGATATATGATCATGGAAGAAGGGCTTCAATTGCTTGGAGCCAGCATTGTCAATCACTCTGGCATACATCCTGCTCACTCCTTTCCCTTTCTTCTCAATAGCCAGTACAACCTGCTTTTTTCGGTTATTTTGTCGTCCTACAACGCCTTCTTCCTGTTGCCCTACAACGGTCTCATCGACTTCTACTTTACCCATTAGCGGGTATTTCCCACTGCTACCCATTGCCTTCATTACCTTTTGTTGAAACAGCCAACAGGTTTTTTGCCGTAGCCCCAGTTTTCTGCTTAGCTCTGTTGATGCAATCCCTTGTTTATTTGTACTCATGTAGTATAGGATATAAAAAGCTTTTAACATTGGGAATTTTACTTTGTGGAAAAGCGTGCCACTTGTGGGGGTAGCTTGGTATTTACATTTTGTGCATTGCCGGGTATGGAATAATTTCCCTCCGCAATACTTGCTGTTTTGGCACCTTTCACATTTAAATCCATTGGGCCATTTCATTTCGACCAAGAAGTTTTGACAACTGTCGTTATCAGGAAATTTCTTCTGAAACTCAAAAAGGGTTAGGCTTTCATACTTTTTCTCCATAATTTGATTTTTACTCTACCTTTAATAATTTTACTAAGTTACTGTAAATCAATCGTTTAATCAAGAAAATGAAACTGTTTTAATAGACTAATCTTTTATTTATTAAATGCCTACTTCAAACAATTTATTTATGTAATAGTTGATAATCAAATTGGTATTAATGATGTAAAACTCAAACTAATTCACTAAACTCCTAAAATCCGCAGTCAACTAGATTTTCAGATACAAAGAGTTGCTAAAGGATACTAATGTCAGTTCCTATCTAATCGACTAGGTATATGGGGCTGGTTAGTCGGCATTTTGACCAGAACTAAGGGGTGCAGTAGGTCTTCACTGGTAAATTTGAGGGTTTTCAGACAGACCTTTCCTGAGAAAAGCGGTATTATGAAAGGATTTTGGATGTTTTAATCAAACAGTTAGGCAGTTAGGTGAGCAGTCGGCTGTAGTCTTTGTGTGTATATAGTTTAAGGACATGCTGCCTTCCAGTTTTGATCCATTTGGCAGCCACGGTAATAAATCGGAAGATAAATTTCTTCAATCGGAAGTTTTCCTTAATCCAAGATAATTTTCTGGCAAACGTAGCCAACATAACCTGGTATATATTGGCATATAGCGCAGTGATGATCATAAAGGCGGTATTTTCATTAAGGAATGAACAGGGAAGCTTAGACCAGCCAAAATCATTGTTCATTGTATCGAAGGTTCGTTCAGCATTTCCTCTTTGGTTATAAAAAGAAACAAGTTGCTGGTTGTCCCATTTGACATCATTGGTGAGGATAGCTCGATACGTGAAGGCATCCCCAGTGAATAATCCGGTCTGCCCATCTCGGCGTTTAATCCGACTTACTACCAATCGGTAGGGCTTTTTCCCCTCAAAGGGACGGTAATCCGCTAGTTGTGTCACTTCCATTTCTTGTACTCCAAGACGGACTTTCTTCCAGGCATCTGCCCGAATCTGGCTAATTTGCTGTTCCATAGTAGCGCAACGCACAGCTCGGATGTAAAAGTGCTGACTCGGTCCCTCCACAAGACTAATTAGTCGTTCCTTAAACACTCATTTTCAATGGAGATTGTATTCTACTTTGATGGAAAGAGGTTAATTCAACTAGACACCTCAGCTTTACTACCCATTTTGTATAGAGCCAAAGAGCATTTACTCTTAGTTTTTTCATCAACTTCTTGTAGTTAAACCCACAGGCTACCATGATGCAGTTTATTTTATCTCCTGTTTTCCCTTTTAGGTAATTGCTAGCTGCTCGATGATCTTGCTTGAAGTGTCCGATGATTGGCTCTATGGCTACTCTACGTCTACAGTGTGTTCGTTTTCTCTGTTTTTGATAGGTATGGTCTCTTTTTAATGAGTTGGATGGTCGAATGATGGAGGTGTTTTCAACTGTGTTAGTCCCTTTGTACCCCCTAGCTACTGTGGTGGTTTTCGGGTAGTTACCAGTCAGTAGTTGTGTTTGCTTCAATACAGCATCTAGCGTATGTCCATCATAAATATTCTCTTCAAAAGTCATCGCACCTACGATGATACCCGTATTTTGTGTCAATACTTCTGATGCCTTACAGCCATATTCATATTTCTTATGGGCCTTCCCTTTTGCGATGCAATACACATCAGGTTCATGTAAACTGTAAATTTTATTCTTACTGCACTTCTCTTGTGTAAGTACTCGTTTGAACAATGCTAATGTTACTTCTTTTTGCTGATGTGGTAATTTCCTGTCTAATTCTCTGACTAACCGACCAGCAATGGTTTTTAGTTTTCGCTTCGCGCTGCATTTGCTTTCTTCCTTCTTTTAGGGTGAGTCCCATTGTAGGTGTCTCTGACAAGGTTTTTGGTTGTCCTAACGTAGCTGCGTCGTAGTTTAATCCCTTCTTTCTTGGCTATAGAAATACAGCTGTCAACAATCTTTTTATGAAGTTTTGCATCTGTGGGATAGGTGATGCTCTTTTCCTGGACAGTAGTATCTACACTTACATGCTTGTCCTTAGCCTCCTTGCCGTGTAGCTCAATTGAATGTTTCAATATCTTCTCTACCCCTTCTTCTCCAATCCTCTTGCTGAAATGTACCAAATCTGTTGCCGCACAAGGTTGCCCCCATTGCAAAGAATCAAAGCCTCCAACATATTGAAAATATGGATTCATTTCCCACCGTTGTTCCACCAATACCTCATCTGATAAATTGTAAAGAGATTTTAATATCAACAAGGAGACCATCAAACGAATAGAATGAGCTGGACGACCTACATTTGAATAAAGCGAACCAAACGCTTCTTCAAAATATGACCATTCTAGCTGTTGGCTCAACAAATAAAGTGCTTGCCTGGAATTGAGTTGTTCAGTTAAGGTAGGTGATAAAAAATTAAGTTGATTTCTATTCGACTTTTTTGACTGCATTTGACAAGGTTTTGATTGATATTATAACTATTCCTTGTCATTTTATATAGCAATAATCATGCTAAAAACCTCCCTGAAAGAAGATAAGCATAATTAGTCGTTCCTTACAAACTCATTTTCAATAGAGTTAGTATTCTACTTTGATGGAAAGAGGTTACTTCAAATAGACACCTCAGATTTACTACCCATTTTGTATAGAGCCAAAGAGCATTTACTCTTAGTTTTTTCATCAACTTCTTGTAGTTAAACCCAGAGGTTGCCATGATGAAGTTTATTTTATCTCCTGTTTTCCCTTTTATGTAATTGCTAGCTGCTCGATGATCTTGCTTGAAGTGTCCGATGATTGGCTCTATGGCTGCTCTACGTCTACAGTGCGTTCGTTTTCTCTGTTTTTGATAGGTATTGTCTCTTTTTAATGGTTTGGATGGTCGAATGATGGAGGTGTTTTCAACTGTGTTAGTCCCTTTGTACCCCCTATCTACTGTGGCGGTTTTCGGGTGTAGTTACCAGTCAGTAGTTGTGTTTGCTTCAATACAGCATCTAGCGTATGTCCATCATAAATATTCTCTTCAAAAGTCATCGCACCTACGATGATACCCGTATTTTGTGTCAATACTACTGATGCCTTACAGCCCTATTCATATTTTTTATGTGCCTTCCCTTTTGCGATGCAATACACATCAGGTTCATGTAAACTGTAAATTTTATGCTTACTGCACTTCTCTTGTGTAAGTACTCGTTTGAACAGTGCCAGTGTTACTTCTTTTTGCTGATGTGGTAATTTCCTATCTAATTCTCTGACTAACCGACCAGCAATGGTTTTGAGTTTTCTCTTCGCTACATTTGCTTTCTTTCTTCTTTTAGGGTGAGTCCCATTGTAGGTGTCTTTGACAAGGTTTTTGGTTGTCCTAACGTAGTTGCGTCGTAGTTTAATCCCTTCTTGGTTGGCTATAGAAATACAGCTGTCAACAATCTTTTTATGAAATTTTGCATCTGTGGGATAGGTGATACTCTTTTCAAGGACAGTAGTATCTACACTTACATGCTTGTCCTTAGCCTCCTTGCCGTGTAGCTCAATTGAATGTTTCAATATCTTCTCTACCCCTTCTTCTCCAATCCTCTTGTTGAAATGTACCAAATCTGTTGCCACACAAGGTTGCCCCCATTGCAAAGAATCAAAGCCTCCAACATATTGAAAATATGGATTCATTTCCCACCGTTGTTCCACCAATACCTCATCTGATAAATTGTAAATAGATTTTAATATCAACAAGGAGACCATCAAACGAATAGAATGAGCCGGACGACCTACATTTGAATAAAGCGAACCAAACGCTTCTTCAAAATACGACCATTCTATCTGTTGGCTCAACAAATAAAGCGCTTGCCTGGAATTGAGTTGTTCAGTTAAGGTAGGTGATAAAAAATTAAGTTGATTTCTATTCGACTGTTTTGACTGCATTTGACAAGGTTTTGATTGATATTATAACTATTCCTTGTCATTTTATATAGCAATAATCATGCTAAAAACCTCCCTGAAAGAAGATAAGCATAATTAATGTTGATTCTTTAGGGTTGACTAATTAACCTCTTTCCATCAAAGTAGAATACAAACTCCATTGAAAATGAGTTTTTAAGGAACGACTAATTCACTAAACTATTAATAAATCAGCTTGATAGTGCAGATAACAAACAAGCTTCTATTGCAACGGTCTTGGTCTGAGTTTTTATCTCAAATCTCACCTACACAGTTTCTTAGAGACTTCCAGTGCTGTCGTTTGCGACGGTCTTAAATCTGTTTCATTATCTGGCTACAATTTTTAGCTTTTAATCCCTAGCTATTTATAATTGCCTTGAGTTGTCGCAATTTGCGTATTAATTGCTTGCTTTCATTGAAATCTAAAGTCTGCTGTCCATCGGAATAGGCTTCTTCTGGCTTATCATGAAGCTCAAAAATAATTCCGTCAGCACCTGCTACGGCTGCGGCCAGAGCTACTGGCTCCACATGATCCCGGATGCCAATGCCGTGAGATGGATCTGCAATTACTGGCAAATGTGTTTTTTCTCTTAGTATCGGAATGGCATTGATATCAAATGTATTCCTAGAAGCTCTTTCGTATGTTCTAATTCCTCGTTCACACAGCAACAGACGTTCATTTCCACCTGAAAAAATGTATTCTGCACTATACAGCAACTCATCTATCGTTCCAGAAACTCCTCTTTTTATCATTACTGGCTTATCTACTGTTCCTAATTCATCCAATAGGTTAAAGTTTTGAGTGTTTCGGGCACCTACTTGATATATATCTACATAATCATACATTTCTGCTATTTGAGAGACTTGCATGACCTCAGTCACTATTTTAATTCCATTGTCCTTAGCTAATTGAGACCATAGCTTTAGTCCTTCAATTCCCAGCCCTCTAAAAGAGTACGGGGAACTTCTTGGCTTAAAAACGCCTCCTCTCATGATTTTCATGTCATTTTCTTTGAGGAAATTAATGGTGTGCGTTATGTTTTCTTCGCCCTCAATACTACAAGGTCCGGCCATTAAGGACAACGATCCAGTGCCAATTTCAACCCCATCTCCCAAATCTATTTTCGTACGATTGACCTTCCACTTTCTGGATACCAGTTGGTAATCGTCAGACACAACATGAATGTCACGAATGCCATTTAGATGACCAATTTTTCGGATATCAACCGTCTTTTTCCCAGTTCCTATCAAGTAATCTCCATACTGTGTTTTGACATGTGTAGTTTTATACTTTAACTTCTTGAGTTCTTTCTCTACCGCACTTGTGACACTATTGTCCGCAGTTTTCTCTAATTGGATGATCATTTTCCTCTAATTGAATGAATGAATTTCTTTATTGCTTCTTTGGAGTGGTCTTTGGTCAATTGATTGATGAATGCACTTCCAACAATGGCACCTTCTGAATAAGTATATGCCGTTTGAAATGTTTCATAATTGGAAATTCCAAATCCTATAAGCCTTGGATTTTTTAATTTTAACTTTTGAATCCTTTGGTAGTATTCGACCTGACCTTCCTGAACAGTGGATTTTGCTCCTGTAATACTTGAGGAAGACACCATATAAATGAACCCACTTGATTTCTCATCAATCCATCGAATACGTTCCTCAGAGGTATGGGGACCAATCAGGAAAATATTGTGAATACCCCTTGACTTAAAATGCGACTGATATAAGTCCAAATATTCTTGCATGGGTAAGTCTGGAATTATCGCGCCATCAATGCCGACTTTCAAACACTCGTCGCAGAATTGTTCAATTCCAAATTGAAGGATTGGATTCATATAACCCATCAATAAAACGGGCACTTTTACTTCATTTCTCAACTCACTCAACTGCTCAAAAAGAAGGGACAGGTTCATTCCGTTTTCCAACGCCTTTTTCGAACTCTCTTGAATAGTAGAACCATCGGCTACTGGGTCTGAAAATGGGATGCCTATTTCCAGCATATCTGCTCCTGAGTCTTCCAGTGCTTTTGCAATCCGTATTGTATCTCCTAGTGCAGGGAACCCAGCAGTGAAGTAGATATTTAGAATGCCTTTTTTGACTCGGAAGGTCTCTTCTATCCTATTCATTATTAATCGGTGAGCTTTTTTTCATTTCAATTTAATATTTACCCCACTTTATGTAAGTCTCTAGGTCCTTATCTCCTCGTCCTGATACATTGATTACCACTAACTCTTTATGTTCCAAGTTCAGTTTCTTTAAAACAGCCAATGCGTGAGCCGATTCAATAGCAGGGATAATGCCTTCCAACTTACTCAGCTCTACTCCCGCTAACATGGCCTCTTCATCAGTAATGCCATGAAATTCGGTGCGACCTACATCAAATAAGTGGGCATGAATAGGACCTATCCCAGGGTAGTCCAAACCTGCTGAAATGCTGTGAGGTTCAATCACTTGTCCATCGTCTGTTTGCATCAGTAGCGTCTTGCTTCCATGCAGTACTCCCGGTTTTCCTAGGGCAGTCGTTGCAGCCGATTTACCAGAATGAATGCCCAACCCAGCTGCTTCAGCGACAATCAGTTTTACTTTATCATCTTCGAGAAAATGATAAAAAGCTCCAGTAGCATTACTACCACCTCCTACACATGCGATAACAATATCTGGATGATTCTTGCCCTCTATCTCTTGCAATTGGTTTTTAATTTCTTTACTTATAACGGATTGAAATCTTGCCACCATATCTGGATACGGGTGTGGTCCCACAACCGATCCAATGATATAATGCGTATCCAGCGGATGACTGATCCAATGACGCATCGCTTCATTCGTAGCATCTTTCAATGTCTTACTCCCAGAAATAACTGAACGAACTTCAGCTCCCAAAATCTTCATTCGTTCCACGTTGGGCTTTTGACGAGCCATGTCAACTTCACCCATATATACGATGCACTCCATTCCCATCAACGCACATACCGTCGCTACTGCCACTCCATGTTGTCCTGCTCCTGTTTCAGCAATAATCTTGATTTTCCCAAGTCTTCTGGCAAGTAAAATCTGACCGATGGTGTTATTGACTTTATGTGCTCCCGTGTGACATAGGTCCTCTCTTTTCAAATAAATTTTTGTTCCATATTCATGGGAAAGCCTACTTGCAAAATATAGCGGTGTGGGGCGTCCAACATACGTTTTTAATAGGTGATCAAACTCTCGTTCAAATTCGTGACTTTCAATGATCCAAAGATAATTTTTGCGAAGCTCCTCTACGTTTGGATATAGCATTTCTGGAATGTAAGCACCCCCGAATTGTCCGTAATAGCCTTTTTCGTCTACTTGGTAACTCATAGTTTTTCAACTAATTCTCCTAACATATCTAGGTTCTTGAATCCGGGTGCTGATTCGAACCTGCTGTTCACGTCAATCCCATAAAGCCCATGCAAATCGAGATTGCTTATCGTTTCTATATCATCTGTTGAAATACCTCCACTGAGTAAATAGGGCGTGGTTAAATCATAGTGCGCTAAAATTGACCAATCAAAATGTTCTCCCGAACCTCCATAGTTCTTTGTGTCGGTGTCAAATAGAAAATAACTAGCCACCTCATGATATTCCATCAGATTTTCAGGAAGTCGTTCTGTCACTCGAAATACTTTTATAATATTGAGATCTTTTTTCTTTAATTTTTTTAAAAATTCCACATCTTCATCTCCATGAAGTTGAATGAAATCAAGCTGGTAAGTAGCCGCATTTGTCGTAATAACTTCTACATCTTCATTAACAAAAACACCTACTTTTTTTATATGTCGAGGAATTTTTTTAATCAATTCGCTATCAAGTCCATTGATGAATCGCTTGGATTTTTTGTAAAAAATGAAACCAATAAAATCTGGGTTTAGCTTCACTAATCCAGAAATATTTTCTGGTGTGCGCATACCACAGACTTTCAGTTTCAATTTTCTCATTTTAATTGTTTTATAAATTCTTTTGCCGCCTTTTCAGGTCTACCATGTGTCATAAAGGTTTCTCCAATTAGAAATCCTTCAAACCCATAAGTTTTTAAATCTTTGACCGTATCAGGGTCAGAAATCCCGCTTTCAGAAACCCTAGCAAAGTCATTCGGTATTTGATCTGCTAAATCTTTTGATACTTGAACATCCGTTTCAAGTGTTTTTAGATTTCTGTTATTTACTCCAATCAAATTGACCGAATTACAAAGCGAGTTTTTCAGCTCCTCTTTGCTATGTACTTCCAGAAGCACCTCCATCCCCAAACTCTGGGCAAGACTTCCCAAGGATTCAATCTTAGCTTTATCCAGTACTGTTGCTATTAAAAGGATCACATCGGCACCAATTGATTTGGCTTCAATCACTTGGTACTCGTCAATCATAAAATCTTTTCTGAGGATCGGGCAGAAATTGAATGAACGTGCCATTTTTAAGTCCTCGTTTGTCCCGCCGAAGTATTCTTTATCTGTCAGAACTGAAAGCCCAGAGGCACCAGCCTGCATATAACCTATAGAAGTACGTTCTACGGAAACATGAGCATTAATGGTCTCTTTGGATGGAGATTTTCGCTTTATTTCAGCAATAATTCCTGATTTATCAGAGCGTTTTAGGTACTTAACAAGCGACACTGGCTGACCTTCGTAGTACACACTTTTCTCAAGAAGCTTCACAGGGTACAACTCTTTTTGTACAGCTACTTCTTGTTTCTTGTTTGATACTATTGCTGACAAAATATCCATTAGTGATTTAGTCTTAAAAATTTCTTAAATGATTCAAGAGCACTTCCTGATTGTAAAGATTCTTTAGCTATAAAAATCCCCTCGTTAAAAGCAATATTTTTTACAGTGGCTATAGCTAATCCTGCATTCGCAAAAATTGCCGAATTTTGGGCATAAGTACCTTCATTATTTAGAATCTCATCAAAAATTTTGGCTGCTTCCTCAACAGTGTCTCCTCCGTTTAAAGACGCTTGGGTTAGCTCTTGAAATCCCAACGATGCTGGAGAAATAACCGATTCTTCTTTGCTTGATATCAGCTTGAAATTGCCAGTCAAAGAAATTTCATCATATCCATCCAAAGAATGAACAATTGAAAATTGCTTACCTGTATTTTGATACAAGTATCCATACAGCCTAGCCAATTCTAGGCTAAACACTCCTACCAATTGGTTAGGTGGGAATGCTGGGTTCACCATGGGACCTAGCATGTTAAAGAATGTTTTAATTCCTAATTCCTTTCTGATGGGAGCCACGTTCTTCATAGCTGGATGAAACAGAGGTGCGTGCATAAAACATATTCCCGATTCATCCATTGACTTCTTCATGTGCTCAGAATCACCAGAAAACTGGCACCCCAAGTATTCCAAGACGTTTGACGATCCACTCACAGAAGAAACTCCGTAATTTCCATGCTTAGCTACATTCACTCCTGCCCCTGCCACGACGAAAGATGAGATTGTCGAAATATTAAACGTATTCTTGCTATCCCCCCCTGTTCCACATAGATCAATGGCGTTATAGCCATTTAAATCGACAGGATTGCATAGTTCCAACATTGCATCTCTGAACCCTTCCAGTTCCTCAACACGGATCGCCCGCATTAAATAAGTAGTTAAAAAAGAGGCGGTTTGGCTATTATTGAACTGACCAGTTGCCAGTCCTTTCAAAATATCTTTTGACTCTTCCTTGGAGAGGGTCTGGTTTTGAATCAATCTGTTTAATACATCTTTCATAGTTGTAGCCAGTTTTCAATGAGTTTTTCTCCATGCTCTGTCATGATAGATTCTGGGTGAAACTGTACTCCTCTCACATTATATTTTTTATGCTGGATGGACATAACATTCCCGTTTTCAGCCACGCTTGTTACTTCAAGTTCGTCTCCGATACTATCTTTTTCTACTACCCATGAATGGTATCTACATGCATTGAACGTTTGGGGTATCCCTGAGAATATTTTATCTTCTACTATTATTTCAATTGGCGTAACCATCCCGTGATAAACCTGTGGAAGATTGAACAGTTTACCTCCAAAGGCTTCTCCAATTCCTTGATGTCCTAAACAAACTCCCAGGATATTTTTAGATGAGGAGAAGGTTTTGACCACTTCAGGCATGAGTCCTGCATCTTTGGGAAGACCTGATCCAGGAGAAAGTAAAACAGACTCATATTCCTCCACCTCTTCCAGTTGGAATTGATCATTTCTGACAATTTTCATATCTTCTGAGTGTCCAAGTTTACGAAGAATATGAACCAAGTTGTATGTAAAGGAATCGTAATTATCTATAACCAGCACCTTCTTCATATTTGTTCAGCCTCCTTGATTGCATATTTCAATGCTTCGATCTTGTTATACACTTCCTGGAGTTCATTTTCGCGTTTTGACTGTGCTACTATACCTGCTCCCGCTTGGAATTTCAATGTGTTGTTCTTACTCAAAAAACTACGAATCATAATTGCGTGATTAAAGTTTCCTCTAAAGTCCATAAAACCAACAGCTCCACCATAAAACCCTCGCGGGGCTTTTTCGTTCTCTCTTATTATTTCCATCGCCCTGATCTTAGGTGCTCCAGATAAAGTGCCCGCCGGGAAAGTTTCGGCCACTATGTCCATGAAAGAAGTATCCTGTTTTATGTCACCTGATACTTTAGAAACTAGATGGATTACGTGGGAATAGTACTGAATTTCCTTGTATGTTTCTACTCTCACATTTTCACAACTATGGCTTAAATCGTTCCTAGCTAAATCCACTAACATGACATGTTCAGAATCCTCCTTTGGATCCGTCATCAACTGACTGGCTAGTGCGGTATCCGCCTGATCATCACCTGTCCTTCGAAAAGTACCTGCAATCGGATAAATAGTAGCTTTGCGATCCTGTAATACCACTTGAGCTTCAGGAGACGACCCAAATATTCGATAGCTTCCATAGTCAAAATAAAATAGGTAAGGAGAAGGGTTGACAGAACGAAGGGTCCTGTATGCTTGGAAATCATCTCCTTGAAACGAGACTTTAAAGCTTCTTGAAAGGACAACCTGAAACACATCTCCGATATGACAGTGATGAATTCCTTTATCGACCATTTTTAAGAAATGTTCATCTGAATCGGAAGAACTAATTTCTCCTTTTAATTGAAATGGATAACCAGGTAAGTTTCTTTGTTGAATCAATGAAAATACTTCTTCGAATAAATCTTCCTCCCTGTCATCGATGTATGATTCAATAAGATGACATTCATTTTTGAAATGATCCAATGCAACAATAAACCGAAAGAGCGTGTAATGTGCTAGCGGTATCTCACTAGAACTCTCCCCTTCAATGCCCTCAAAGTGTTGAACACAGTCATAATTGAAATACCCAAATAGTCCTGATTTAATATGCCTTTCACTACCCTCGGGAGTTTCAAAAGAAGAGCTGAAATCCGCTATTTGCTTTTTTAGATCACCAATCGGATTTTTTTCAGTAGAACCATCTGGCATTTTTGTCAACACTTCATTCTCCTCCACGTTAAAAGTGGCTAAAGGTGAACAACAGATATATGAAAAACTATTCTCTGAACCATGATAGTCTGAACTTTCCAAAAGGAACGAGTTTGCAAATCTATCTCGTAGCTTAAGGTATATACTGACAGGAGTAATTGTATCAGCTAATAACCTCCTTTGGTAGGTATGTATCTTTATTTTCTTCATAGTTGTAAAACAAAAAACCCACCAAAGGCGGGTTTCAATATTATTCAGAAATATTGGTGACCCTTTAGCATTGCCAGTTGCTAATCCTCCACCAATATGTTCTTGTAGTCCTCATTCCGTGGCGAAGGAAAACAATTGGCTTTAAAAACCAATAGCCGTACGAAAAATAATTGAAACTTTTTGCTTAATTCAATCGTATGGTTTCTGGTATTGTGACCCTTTTTGCTTTTTAGCATAATTTTCCGTCATGTTATCAATAGAAGATCAAATTAGTATCTTGGTACATCTGTCAAGGGCAGATAAAGTCGTTGCCGAGGAAGAGTATCACCTCATTCTGTACATAGCTGAAGGTCTTGGTTTAGATCAGGAAAAAGCTTCCCGAATTATTAATGACCCTAATTCCATTCCAAGGCTTAAGGATTTACCTTCGGATGAAAAGTTGGAATACCTGTTAAACGTAATAAGGCTCATGAAGGCAGATGGAAAAATCCATAAAAGCGAGGTGGACTTTTGTGAAAAGTTGGCGATTAGGTTAGGATATAAACCACGAGTAATATCTAAGCTTTCCGCTTATGTATATAGAGATTTCTCAATTAACACAAATCGTTCTTACTTAAGGTCTATTGCGGATCAGCATTTAACCCCTATAAATGAAAACGAAGAGTAACATCCTTTTCCCTCTCATCCTTTTACATACTTCGATTACCTTCTCTCAAAACTTGCCGATCGGAGCAGAATATGCTATAGAAAAAACAGAAGATGCCATCAAGATTGATGGTGTTTTAGATGAACCTGTTTGGAAAACCCTTCCAAAGGGGGGTGGTTTTTATCAACTATTTCCTACTGATAACCAGCCTGCGCAAGACTCAACCCAATTTATGATCACATACAATGATCAATTCATATACGTAGCCACTATATGCTATGATTACCTGCTAGGTAAACCAATCACAAACACCTTGAAAAGGGATTTTATGTGGATAATCAATGACAACATCAGTTTTTATATTGATCCTTATAATGACAAGTCCAATGGCTTTACATTCCAAGTTACGCCTGATAATGTTCAAAGAGAAGGGTTGGTAGTCTTGGGCGGGGAAGTACAAGACGATTGGGATAATAAATGGTTTAGTGAAGTTTCTAAAGGAAAGAATGTATGGTATGTAGAAATGGCGATACCATACAAAAGTATTCGGTACAATAGTGTTTCTGAATGGAACATCCAGTTTATCAGGAACAATCAAAAACGTAATGAAAGATCCAGCTGGATTGGGGTCCCTCAGCAATTTAGAGCCAGCGACATGGTCTATTCTGGAAAAATGAAATGGGATGTGCCTCCTCCAAGAGCGGGTACTAACGTGGCAATAATTCCATACGCAAGTACAGGTGTTGGAAAAGATTTTGAAGACAATCAACCTCCCGAAACTAATACAGATACTGGCTTTGACGCAAAAATCGGACTGACCAATTCATTGAATTTAGACCTTACCTTCAATCCAGATTTTTCACAAGTCGAAGTTGATCAACAAGTAACTAACCTTCAAAGATTTGAGATTTCTTTTCCTGAACGCAGGCAGTTTTTTCTGGAAAATCAAGACCTGTTTGCTCAAAATGGATTCGGTCCTACAAGACCTTTTTTCTCCAGGAGGATAGGTATTCAGGGATCAGGAAGTACGCAACGAAACGTTCCCATTATCGGTGGCACCCGATTAAGTGGAAAAATTGGAAGCAAATGGAGAATAGGGTTGTTGGATATGATCACAGATGAAGATAAAACGCCTGATGAAATTTCTCCAGCTCAAAATTATTCAGTCGCCGTAGTAGAAAGGCAAATTTTTAAAAGATCACGAATTAGTGGTGTATTTGTTGGTCGAACCAATTTAGGAAATAGTTTCGTAGCATACGATTCGACGGCGTTAGCAGGAGAAAATCGACTCCAAAACATAGTTGGAAATCCTATTTCACCAGAGGATACGCTAATTACGTTAAGCGAATACAATTATGTTTATGGCTTGGATTATAACCTAGCGACTGTAAGTAACAAATGGCAAGGAAACTTCTATTATCATCGTTCATCTGATCCTGATCGAAAGACTGATAACTTTTCTCACGGTGCTTTTCTAAGGTATCAGACAACAAAGGTCAACTGGCGAGCTTTTACCCGAACTGTTGGGGAGGGATATAATGCTGAAGTGGGTTTTGTCCCCCGAAAAGGAGCAACAGCTTTAGGTTCAAGAGTTAATTTCAACTATTTCAGTGATGGTAAAATACAAAGACATGGTCCATCAATTGGGGGTAGCTTTCTATTTGATCAAAATGGCAGAAAGCTTGAGAATAATTTTTCGGGAAGATACGAAACTCAATTCCTGAGTTCTTCACGCATAGAAGTAGGCTTTAGATGGCAAACGGTGCGCTTAACCCTTCCTTTTGATCCATCAGGAACAGGCGGGCTAGAGCTACCAGAAAATGACCAACAAGATTGGTTGACTTTTAGCATCGAGTATAATTCTAATAATCGAAAAAGTTTCGCCTACAGTATTTTTGGAAATACTGGTAGCTACTTTAATGGCACAAGATCAAGACTGGGAGGAAATTTCATTTATAGATACCAACCAGTTGTTCAAATTGGTCTGGACTTTGAATTCAATGAAGTAAATCTACCTTATCCATATAATGGTGCGGCTCTTTTTTTGTTGGGTCCCAGGATAGATCTCACGTTGACCAACAAAGTGTTTTTCACTTCATTCGTTCAATACAATACGCAGGATGAAAACCTGGGACACAATTCCCGATTTCAGTGGAGATTTAAACCTGTATCAGATTTATTTATAGTGTATACCGATAACTACAGAACGGGGGAAGGAAACTTATCAACCAGAAACCGGGCGTTGATCGTGAAGCTTTCCTATTGGTTGAATTTATAGTAGCCGTTCCTTATCCCAAATTAATTATAAAATATTACATAAATAAATTGAATTATTTTTTTTGTTTGGATTAGGCAAAAAACATAAGCATAACTATAGCCTTTCGGTGCTATTTTTTCAACGAAATACAAGCAAAAAAGAAACAAGTTATAATGTGATATTTTGTGGTCAATTGGGTATTAATTGGAAATAATCTCATACCTTCGCACCACTATTTAACCTTAAAAGACCAATGAAAACCATTACCCAACCACCCAAAACAACACTTATGACTGACAAAAAGTCATATAATAATCCTACCCCCCCCCCCCCCCCCCCCCCCCGACATTATGGCAGGTTCCAACCAGTCTTTATAATTACCAAAATACCCTACTACCCCTTGTTTTAAGTCTGGCTTTTTCTCTGCTAGTAAATGCCCAAGAGGCTGACCCAACAGACCTTTGTTCGCGTACCGAAGTAGTTAAGAATGTTATCATCTCCGAAGTGAGTGGCAAAACCAATTGTGCAGACATTACTACAGCAGAGTTGGCAGGAGTTACCAGCTTAAATTTTATTGGGTTTAGTTCCTTTAGTTCTCTAAGAGGTAGTAGCCTAAAGAGTGGCGATTTTGCTGGATTAACAGGACTAACAAGAATCTTTTTAGGCGGTAATCAACTAACAACTCTATCCGCTGATATATTCTCTGGGCTATCAGCCTTAACGGAACTAAGGTTACAGAACAATCAATTATCCACCTTGCCATCTGGTATTTTCGCGGGCTTAACCAGTTTAACAACCCTCAATTTATCGGGCAACTCACTGCCTGCTTCGCTTCCTGCAAGCCTGTTTTCCGATGTGCCAAGAAACGCAATAACACTTCCCACGGGAACCACGATTAACGAGATTCCAACAACCGTAGGCACGATTGATAATATTGACCTCGTAGAAAATGGTGCAACTCGCACGGTGGATGTGGCGAATAAATTCAGTGATACAGACGCTTTGACCTTTTTCGCAATGTCTAATGATATTAGCATCGCAACCGTTGGGGTTGCTAACGATAGTGAAGTTACGGTTACGCCATTAGTTGCTGGCACAACAACAATCACCGTCACTGCCACCGATACAGCAGGGCAATCCGTTACACAAACTTTTATGGTCAGCGTTATCCCAGCCGAAACAGACCTTTGTTCACGCACCGAAATAGTTAAGAATCTTATCATCTCCAAAATGAGTGGCAAAACCAATTGTGCAGATATTACTACAGCAGAGTTGGCAGGAGTTACCGAATTATCTTTTGTTGGGGGTAACTCTCTAATAGGTAGCAACCTAAAGAGTGGTGATTTTGCTGGCTTAACAGGACTAATAACACTCAATTTACACTCAAACGAGCTTACCACCCTACCCGCTGATATTTTCTCTGGGCTATCCGACTTAACGACACTCAGGTTAGATAACAACCAACTATCCTCCTTGCCTACTGGGGTTTTCGCGGGCTTAACTAGTTTAACAACCCTTGATTTATCGGAAAACCCACTGCCTGCTTCGCTCCCTGAACGCCTGTTTGCCGATGTGCCAGCAACAATAACAATAACCCTGCCCGATGGAGTCACTATTAACGCCGTCGTCCCAACAACCGTAGGTACGATTGATAATATTACTAACCTCGTGGCAAATGGTAACACTCAAACTGTAGATGTGGCGGATAAATTTAGCGACACAGACGATTTGACCTTTTCCGCAATCTCTAATGATATTAACATCGCAACCGTTGGGGTTGCTAACGATAGTGAAGTTACGGTTACGCCATTAGCCGCTGGCACAGCAACCATCACCGTCACTGCCACCGATATAGCGGGTCAAACCGTTGAACAAACTTTCTCAGTCTCCGTTACCAACCCTGCCCCAACGACCGTAGGCACGATGGACAACATGACTGACCTCGTGGAAAATGGGAGTCCTCAAACTGTAAATGTGGCGACTAGCTTTAACGACCCAAACGACACGTTGACGTTTACTGCAACGTCCGATAATACCGCCATCGCAACGGTTACAGTGATGGATAGCATAGTTACCGTAACTCCAGTAGCCGTAGGCACGACCACCATCACCGTCACTGCCACCGACATAGCGGGTCAAACTGCTGAACAAACGTTCTCAGTCTCCGTTACCAACCCTGCCCCAACAGCCACAGGCACGATGGACAACATGACTGACCTCGTGGAAAATGGGAGTCCTCAAACTGTAAATGTGGCGACTAACTTTAGCGACCCAAACGACAGGTTGACATTTTCTGTAGTATCTAGTAATACCGCCATCGCAACGGTTACAGTGATGGATAGTGTAGTTACCGTGACACCCGTAGCCGTAGGAACAGCAACCATCACCGTCACTGCCACCGATAGAGCGGGTCAAACTGCTGAACAGATGTTTACAGTCTCCGTGCAGGCTGAGGAGGTTACCACAGGAACTGCTAACGTGAAGAAAATAGACGTTTCCGTCTTTCCTAATCCAATAAAAGATGGAGATAGGATAACAATTACCGTTTCCGACGAGGGCGTGTACCGCTTGTTCGGAATCTCAGGTAACTTGCTTACCAAGGGAACGCTAACAAAAGGAGATAACGCGGTGGCATTTCCGTCTTTAGCTAAAGGGATTTACCTGTTAAAGATACAAACAACATACGGTCGTATGACAAGGAAAGTGGTTAAGAAATAGCACCGTAGCGATGGCTATGCTTTAGGACACCGCTCTATTAATCGCCTTTTTCCACGATTGCGGTGTCGGTCCCGTACTCAACTCCTCATGTATGATATATGTATTGCGGTTCTCCGTGCGAGACTTCCTTGCACTCACGAAAAAAAATCTAAATTAACAGAGATGCCCTATAGTTTTCGTATTACTTCCTCTTGCCTAGGAGCAAATCTCGGTCTCTTTCTCCCAGAACACTTCATCCATCAAAGATTCTCCTTTGCTCATTTTCCAGTTCCGTACAAATCTATGGGGACAACGCCAGCACGATAGACTCTTAGTGTCGAACTCTTTCACCGCTACTTAGCGCATTACTGTAATGAATTCCTAGCGCATCTCAACTCCCCTGCTACCCGGACTTAACGTACGACAGGAGAAATTTACAAATCTTATTTTTCTGATGTTCTCTCGCCCAACGTTTTTTATTTCCGCTGTCGTCCTAAAACCATCGTCCACAATGATCCACCATCAGATTCCTTATCAGACCTTGCAATTCCTATCTCTGTAGCTTTTGCATTCATTATGTTAATGCAATGCCATTTACTTTCCATCCAAGCCTTCATAAATTCCTCTTCAGGATTTTTAGCAGGACTACCTTTACCAATATTCTCGCCAAGAGGGACACCTGTATATCCAGCCACCTTGGCTCTTTCAGAGAATTTCGAGCCGTTTAGCCCGGTGTGACTGTAATAGTTATTCTGTTGCATATCGTTACTGTGATTCAAAGCTGTCTTGGCTAACTGATCATTCCATATTAAAGCAGGTGCTGCTACCTTCAGCGAGTTGCCACACATTATTGTGTCCTGACTTCTATACTGATTGGCAATTTTCAAAATGAGTGCTTTATCCAAGTTGACTTCTACAGAAGGATCATTTTCATCATCCTTTACACAGGCCGAAACGGCAAGTGTAATTATACTAACCAGAATCCATTTTCTTTTCATCCAGCAATGATAGTTAGTCATTCCTTATGAAGCTAATACTTCGGGTACAAAGTAGACCTATAAACATGAAAAAATTTGTAGACTTATCAGAAGATGAATTCATTCTTTTTCTAGCCCCACCAAAAGTAGAAAGTTATAGTTCCAGCCACGCCTCTAAAGTCTGCATGGGATTGGGTTGTGGGTATTTTCACTTCCAGTCACGACTCGGTAGCCCGCTGTCCATACTGCAAGTGGACGCGGAAAGAGTATAAAATTTTGATTACTTAACCGTTTGTTATTCAAGACCTGACTACTTCACAGGAATGAGTTTGTTCGGCACTAACCGAAGCCGCAACAGAGCAATATTTTGTAGTGGCTAAATCTACAATACGCTCAGCCTCTTCATTTGTCAAATCAGGAGAAATGATAACATATTTCAAGTGGATTTTTGTAAACCCTCTGGGATACTCTTCTCTTCGTTCTCCTGTGGCTATTCCTCTAATATCTACAAACGTTCTCCTTTTCTTTTTTACCATAGATACAATATCTATGGCTGCACAGGCTACAAGCCCAGACAATAGCAACTGGGTCGGGGACTGATTTTGTTTTTGATCGGAGGGAAGCATGTCAATTTCCACCTTGTTCCCCGTTTCATTTATGGTTGTAAACCTCTCATCACTTTTATAGCTAAGTTCGACTTTCATACTGATTTTTTATTTTGTGGAATTCTTTGACATCATGACGTGCAAAGCTTTAACCCAGACCGTCATGCTGACTTTTCTTATTGCCTTACTTTTTTAGCAAATGTATCATGATGCTCTAAAAGTAAAGAACGCAAGTAGCTCCCAATAAAGTTCACTCCTTCAAATCCAGCATCTTTGGCAGCTTTGTCTTCTATTTCAATGTCTATTGCTGGACCCGCAAAATCATGCATGTCCTTGTACCAACCCATTGTGAAAATATCCCATGAAGGACCGAATACCCGTCTGAAAATAAAGTTAGGTCTGTGTTGGGTGAGGACATAAAATAGGTTTTCATTTTGCCGTTGTTTGATTAGTTCCGCTTGTTTTCCCGCCAGAGCAGTGAAAATCTCTATATGGAATAAATTAAAGTTTTCCATGGCATTTTGAAATTTATCCGACCTTGGACCTGCTACTATTGCTTCTTCTTGTGAAGATACCAAGTTGAAAAAATCGCTGGCATATGTTTTTTCGATAGTTTCTGATTTAGCCCTCTTGTTCATGGTGTTTTTGGAAAAATATTCTTCCAATCTTTGGATAGGATAAATCAGCATCAGGTCCCAATGATCCCCTTGGCTGTGTCGTAGTAGATATGGTTTAGAATTGAGATACTCCTCATGGTTTGAAATATCGGATTTAATCATGTCAATGAGTTCGAGAAGGCTTCCTGGTTTGGCTCTTAGGAGTGTGACTTTGTATAACTGGTCTTGAGCTTGAATTTCTAAACAAGAAAGAGCAACGATAAAAAGCAGAATTTTTTTCATATCCTCGAAGGTAGATTTTTAAAACAAAGTAAGCAATAGAGAAAAGGGAGGCGAAAGGACTTAATACCAAATTGACCACAAAATATCATATATAAATTGTTTCTTGTCTGCTTGTATGTCGTTAAAAAATAGAAGCGTAGCTATGGCTATGCTTACATTTTTTGCTTAATTCAAACACAAAATAGTTCAATTTATTTATGTCACATTTTATAATCAAATTAGTATAAATCCTTTGATGCAATGAGAATGCGCGAAACTTTCCAACAAATCTATCAAGCCAAAACCATGATAGATTTTGAGCACCTATTAAGTAAATGGTACAACTGGGTCAGTCAATGCAATTTACCCGCCATGGTTGAAACGAGAAAAACCACTAAAAACCATTGGCAAGGCATTGTGCAATGGAAATTAAGCAGCATCAATAACGGTATTTTAGAAGGCTTAAATTCGCTCATTCAGGTAGCAAAAAGAAAAGCCAGAGGTTATGGCAAAAAAACATTTTAAGACTATTGCTTATTTGCTTACTGGCAAGTTTTTCTGCATAAAATTAATGTGAATCTACCCATTTGCTTTTAACAAGAGCCGTTTCAAACAACCTACCTGTATGGAAGCTATTCTCCTATAAATGGAGATAGGTTTGTTTGGGAAATTAATGGAGTAACTACCACAATCTTTGAATCATAGTTAAGACACTTCTCCAAGTATAAACCCAAAGAATATAAGCTAGTCATTATTGATAATGCTGGGTTTCATCCAACAAAAAATATGAAAGTACCCGATAATATTTTTCTGTTAAATATCCCCCCATATTCTCCAGAACTGAATCCTTGCGAACAAGTTTGGCAGTACATTAAAAGCCAGTATAAAAATAAACGCTTTGAAACTATGGAAAGTTTAAAAACATGGCTACATAAAACAGTAAATAAAATGAGCGAAAATACCATCAAATCAATTACTGGCAATCAGCATTACTTAAATACTTTTAATGATGTGTTTTATAATTAAAATGGTATTACTCTTCCAGTTGTAGCAAAGTTGGTTGGCTTATTCCATGTGCCCTACAACTATCCGACACACTCTTTCCCTGTTCTTGTTCGCTCAGTATCTTGATGGTTCTTGTTCGTTCAGTATCTTGATGATCTGAGGCTCGGTATTGACTCTTTTTCATTTTCCTAATTTTAACGTGTAACTCTATTTTTAAACGCTACGGCTTTTAGGGAACCTTACATCGTCATTAAAATCATCCCAAAAAGATTGAGAGTATTCTCCTTTCCAAAGAGCATAATAGCCTTGTTTCTCTTGCTTATAAAAGCCTATTTCCAGTTTTTGAACGGATGGCTGAATGGGATGATATTTATAGTAAGAGTTCCCAAAATCTATTTTGTCCAATGATTTGCTAATAATTCAGCTTGTTTCAATACGGTTTCGGTTGCTAATTTTTGAAGGTCAGCTGGATAGCCAAACTTTCTTAGTGCTCTTTTTACCATTACTTTCAATTTAGCACGAACACTTTCTTTGATAGTCCAATCTATTGTAGCATTATTTTTTACAACCTCTGATAAATAGACTGCTAATTCTCTTAAAACATCATTACCCAAGACTTCTTTTGCGCTTTCATTTTCAGCAATTGCATAGTAAAATGCTAATTCCTCATTAGTTAAGCCAGTATCTTTATCCTCTTTGTCTTTATTCTTTATGCTATTGGCTAATTCGATAAGTTCTTCTATTACTTCTGCTGCTGTAATAATTTTATTTTGATACTTTTTAATAGAATTTTCAAGCATTTCCATTAAGGATTTACTCTGTATTAGATTTGTTTTTGCTCTTGACTTTATTTCGTCATTTAGCAATTTTTTTAATGTTTCTAATGCTAAATTCTTATGTTCCATATCTTTAATTTCCATAAGGAAATCATCTGATAAGATTGATATGTCGGGTTTCTTTATTCCTGCGGCAGCAAATACATCTATTACACCGTCTGAAACTAATGCTTCATCTATTACTTGTCTGATAGCTGATTCTATTTCGTCATCTGATTTACCAGAACCTGTCGTATCAAACTTTTGTAACCTTGATTTGACTGCTTGAAAAAATCCTATTTCATCCTTAGCATCTAATGCTTGGTCGTGAGGTATTGCAATTGCAAATGCTTTTGATAATGCGGTTACTTCGTTTATAAAACGCTTCTTACCATCATCAATGCTCAAAATATGTTCTTCTGCTGCTAAAATTATTTTAAGTTTCGTTTTGGTATCTGCTGTAAAGTATTCCTCATACAATAAGCCTTTATCTTTACCTCTGCTTAAATAGGGAACAGATGGATCTTCTACCAATGATTTAAAGTCGTCTGAGTAACCTTGCTGTGGTTTTTCTAAAAACATTTGAGATACAACTTCTAATTTTTCTAACACCAGTTGTACCGCTTGTTCTTGTGCAATTGTTGGGTCTCCTTTACCACCACTATCTGAATAAAATACTAATGCTTTTTTAAGGTCAGATGCTATCCCCAAATAATCAACGACTAAACCGCCTGGTTTGTCTTTGTAAACTCTATTTACTCTCGCAATAGCCTGCATCGAGTTATGCCCTTTCATTGGCTTGTCAATGTAAAGGGTGTGCATAGAAGGAGCATCAAAACCTGTAAGCCACATATCACGGACTATTACTAATTTTAATTCGTCTTTTGGGTCTTTCATTCGGTCTGCTAATGCTCTACGTTGTTGCTTGGTAGTATGGTGTTTTGCCATTTCCGGACCATCAAAAGAGGATGCTGTCATAATCACTTTTACAGCTCCTTTGTCTAAATCATCATTATGCCAATCAGGTCTTAAAGTGGTAATGGCTTTGTATAGTTCGGCAGCAATTCTTCTTGACATAGAAACTACCATTGCTTTCCCTTCAAAAACTTCTTGACGAGCTTCAAAATGAGTGACTATATCTTGAGCAATACGTTTTACTCTTTTTTCACTACCTACTAAGGCTTCTAATTTTGTCCATTTCGCTTTGGCTTTTTGCGTTTCGGTTAATTCAATTTCGCCTAATTCCTCATCTAAATCCTCAACCAGTTTTTTACCTTCTTCTGTTAAGGCAATTTTGGCTAATCTGCTTTCATAAAATATGCTGACTGTAGCACCATCGTCAACCGCTTGGGCTATATCATAAATATCTACATAATTACCAAAAACTGCGGAGGTATTTACATCTGTATTTTCTATGGGTGTGCCTGTAAAACCTAAATATGTGGCATTGGGTAAAGCATCACGCATATACTTTGCAAAGCCATAGACTACTTTATTACCTATGATATTACCATCTGCATCTTTTTCATCTATCGTTTTTGCTTTAAAGCCATATTGTGTTCTATGAGCTTCATCTGCTACAACAACTATATTTTTACGTTCGGATAAGGTTTCAAATACATTCCCTTCTTCTGGTTGGAATTTTTGTATGGTTGCAAAAACAACTCCTCCCGAAGCAACTTTTAATAAATCTTTTAAATGCTGACGATTTTCTGCTTGTACTGGTGTTTGTCTTAATAATTGAGTGGAAGAGGCAAACGTGTCAAATAATTGGTCATCTAAATCATTTCTATCCGTTATAACCAATATGGTAGGATTATTTAGGGTTAATACTATTTTTCCCGAATAGAAAACCATAGATAAAGACTTACCAGAACCTTGTGTGTGCCAAACTACACCACCTTTTCTGTCTCCATCTTCTACACTTGCTATTTGTGTACTTTTAACTGCTTTGTTTACCGCATAATATTGATGATATGCTGCTATTTTTTTTACCGTTTCAATGGTAGTAATGCCTGTTTTTAAATCTTCTTTCTTAGATTTTTCAAATACAATAAAATGACGAATAAGGTCTAAAACCGTTTCTTTATTCAGCATTCCATTGATAAGGGTTTCCATTTGAGGAATAAGGCGTGATGCTTCACTTTCTCCGTCTGCTGTTTTCCAAGACATAAAACGGGTAAGCCCTGCCGATAATGAACCGGCTTTAGCTTCTGTACCGTCTGAAATTACTAATATGCTGTTGTAGGTAAATAATGAAGGAATAGTAGCTTTATAGGTTTGTATTTGCTTGTAAGCCGACCGTATAGTTGCGTTTTCACCTACTGCATTTTTTAGCTCAATGACTACTAAGGGTAAGCCATTGATAAACAAAATAACATCAGGTCTTTTATTGTTGTTATTTTCAATAACTGTAAACTGATTGATAACATTAAATTCGTTGTTTTTTACATTATCAAAATCAATCAATTTACAATGTCTCCTCTTTGGCTACCGTCTTTTTGATAGGTAACATTTATGCCCTCTGTGAGCATTTTATGAAATGTTTCGTTATCCGTTAATAAATCAGGTGTACCAATACGCAATACTTGTTTTAGTGCATCTTCTTTGGCATTGTTAGGAATGGTAGGATTTATACGGTGTATTGCTTTTTGAAGTCTTTCGGTAAGAATTACTTGGTCAAAAGATGTTCTTTCTTGTGCATCCGTATCAGGTGCAATATCAGGACCATAGATGTACGAATACCCAAGGTTTTTGAATTCCTCTACTGCGCAATTTTCTATGTTATTCTCCGTTAGTTTGTTCACTTACATTAATACCTGTTGTTTCATCTTTTATCTTAATTATCAGGGGTTGTTTTAATTTCTTCTATCCAAGAATTAGTTTTTGTATATTCATTGTTAAAGTAAATCTTTAAACTTAGGAAGTTTTTTAGCTATTTTAATTGCTGTATCTCCTAATAGTTTAATGTTTTCAATTAGTTTGGCTTGTTCTAAGTTGTTTTTGCTTGCTTCTTCTACAACTTTAATCAAATCTTCATGAGACTGTGTATCAGGCGTTACACTTTCTTTTTCTTCTTCTGAAAATCCTTTTAATAACTCAAGCTCTTTTGAATATTTTTTATTAAAACTTTCATCAGCCTTTTTAAATTTATCTTTAAATCTGTTCATAATATTATTTTTTATTGATTATGCTTTTTACTTGTTTGGTTATATTTTCTATTTGCTCATAAGCATCATCACTCTTTATATCAATATCTTTTGCTTTCTTTAATAGTTCTGTAGTTTCCTTAGAAATTTTAACAAAAGTATCAATAACGTATTCATCTTTAATACCTAGAATAGATAAAGCTTCATTTTGACTTTCTTTTACTTTTCTTATTGACTCTAAATAACCTGTAATAGTTGAATTAGCATATATTACATTTTCATAAGATTTATTAGTTTGATTTATTAATCTTCTTTTTTCTTTTAAAATAGGATATAGTAATTCATTCCTTTTTGAGTCTATCATACTATAGGCTTCTTCTTGAAACTCTACCATGGTATTTAAAGCTTCCGTTGTTTCTTTTTTATTTCCACTTCTTCCTGCTTTTTCTATTGTTCCATATAATGATTCTTCTCCTTTTTGATATGCTACTAACTCATCTTTTAAAACATAATGTATTATATAGGGGGCGTATATATCATCAATAAATTTATTAATATCATCTTCTATTTTTTGATAAAATAGATCAACTAAGTTTATGTGTGAGTTATGTAAGGCAACAATATCTTGTCCTATAACTTTAGATAAATCAACAGTTTCTCTTGGTATTGATACGCCACAAGATGTAAGAAAAAGAGTAATAACTACTATAAGTTTTGTTTTCATATTCATTTTATTTATTTAATTAGACCTACTCCCATATTTAAAGTCCTGTTTCGGTTTGTTCAGACTATCAAACACCTCGATAGCACGCTATCAAACACCTCGATAGCACGCCATCAGACACCTTGATAGCACGCTATCAGACACCCTGATAGTAGGCTATCAGATATCTTGATGTTATGCTGTCTGATTGGTATTATATTACGGTTAGGGGTTTATTAAAGGTACCTGTTCTAGGGTTTTTAAGTCCTGAGCCTCCACCGTTGTATTGAGTGGTAACTTGTAGGGTATAGTCTCCTGCTTTAAGAGCAGGTGCTATTAATATAAGTCTTGCTGGCTTATTATCTACTATAGTTACTGCTCTGCGAGCTGTACCGTCTTGAGAGATAAAAGATATGCCATTGATAGGATTGCTACCCTCTATTTTTAGTAGGCTACCTACTATTTCAATAACTCCCGCAGAAGTAATATTTTCATTTACACTAGCTGTTATGCTATCTTTTACTTCCAGGATGTGGGGGAGTACTTCATTAGCTGCAGTTTTTTCTAAAGTAATATCAGATAATTCTTTTCTTAAAACTTTGCCAGCATTTATATTCAACCTTACTGTATGCCTTTTAGGGTCAAAGCTATCTGTAGCTCCTTCAAATACTCCTTGTATAGAAAAGTTGGTATTTATTAAGTCTGTGTTCACACCCTCTCCTTCTTTGGTAACCTCTTGTATGGTTTCAAAAAAAGAATTAAGCACCGCAAGGGTATCCGTTTTAGTAATGGTACTCCCTTTTTGTAGCATGCGCTCTGTAATACTGTCAATATCATGACTTTCTACATCTTGTGGCTGTGCTGTGTAGTCGTCTGTTCTTGCTGTTAGCAGGTTTTCTAATAATGCGTATTTTAGACTCATAGTAATCAGTTTTTGGTTGGTGATAATTGAAAACACCAATATATTTATTTTTATTCTTTTTTTAGACTCATAGTAATTAGTTTTGGGTTGGTGATAATTAAAAACCCCAATGTATTTATTTTTATTCTTTTACCCTCACTTCTCCGCTCATCAGCTTCGGTAGTAAGGAGTAATGGGTTTTCAGGATTTAAATTGCTGAGATTGATTACAATAAAAGAACATCAAAACAGAAAATCTTAAATAAGAGGAAACTTGCAATGGCATCAAAATATTTATCATCCCTGTCGACAGATGACTATTTAAAACTCACCGAAACACTGTTACGTATTCAAACTCATAAATGCTTCATTTGTGAAGATGAAATTGACACACGTTTAAACCCGACAAATATTGATCATATTGTCCCTTTAGCAAACGAAGGAGCCGATGCTGATACCAATTTTGCAATCACGCATGAAAGTTGCAACAAATCTAAACAGGATACAAATTTAAGGATTGCGAAAGTACTACAAAAACTTAAGAAAATTAAAGGCTTAACATTTAAAAAAGAAAACAAATCAGCATCACTCAAGGACGTATTACATAATTACAATGGTTCAAAGTATGAATTTAGATATGAACAAGACGACACTAAACTCAAATATTCATTTGACGATACTGGTGACAATCTAGTACATCAAACACCTATACTTATTGACAATCTTTCGAAAGAAAAGACTTGCTTTATCGAAGTTCCGATTGAATATCTATTCCATGATGAAATTATTAACCCCCGAGGGATAAATAACACTATCGGGAAGCTAATCAAAGAATTCGACAAGAAAAATCCACAGTTACATCTCAGTCTTGCTCGAATAGATGACAGCAAGCTAAAAATATTTGATGGTCAACATAAGGCTGTTGCTCAAATTCTGTTAGGTACCAAAAAATTGGTAATCCGAGTGTTTTTAGAACCTAATATTGATAGGTTAATAGAAACAAACACAAATGCTGGGAGTACCCTGCGACAGATTGTATTTGATAAATCAATAATGCGACAGTTGAATAATACGCTTTACTCAGAAAGAGTTAAGAAATATCAGAAGGAGCATCATCTAAAAGATGATGATTACTCTTTTTCAGAACAGCAACTTATTGAATATTTCAAAGGTGATGGTGCCAATATTAAAAAATTTATTATTGACTCCATAAAACACTCGATAACCTACGCGGAAGATAACAAATTAAAAGACTATATTGATTTTGAGGGAAAAGCTAAAGGGTTTCCTATTTCCCACAGTACTTTCGACAGAACTATTTTGTCTTCTTTTGTTAGTGCCAAATGTTTTTTAACAACACCAATAGATTTAAAATCAGATGAAGGATTGAATCCAAGAGAGTTGGAAATAAGTCAAATCGTCAGAGTTCTAAACATATTATCTAAAAATATCTACATTGACAAATTCTTACCTGAAGTCGGAATAGCAAGAATTGAACGGAAGATTATTGACAAAAAAGATACGGATATAACAGACGATCATTTAATAGCATACAGAATTAGTAAAGAAGAGATACTTCACAATTGGTTGCAATATCTAAAAAGGGTTATCACTACCTATTTTTCAACTACTGGAAAAATGGTTGATGAAAATGTAGTATTTCAAACACTATTTGATGATCAAATTTGGGTCAATGTTGAAAATTTTGTTAAGAATCTAAGTCACCTACCATTATGGAAGGATCGTGCAATGGCGAGTACAATATTTTCTGGCAAGAATAATTATGACTATTGGAAAAACATATTTGCAACAGGTAGTAGTGTGGATGGTGCAGATGTTTTGGCCAGCTCATTAAACTTTATGGAAATGAGCAAGAGTGGCGAAGGTGATGCATAAAGTGTTGCACCCAAGCAAAGTTTGCATTACCGGCAGGCGGTGTGCCGTATTTCCAGCGCGGATCATTTTGTAGTAAGTTGCCACTCCAGTCGCTGTCGTTAAAAGGCGGGTTGGCGATAACAAAATCGGCTTTCAAATCGGGGTGGCGATTGCGTAAAAACGAGCCTTCGTTGTTCCATTCTACTAGTGAACTGTCAATGCCTCTAATGGCTAAGTTCATTTTAGCTAGTCGCCAAGTAGTTTGGTTGCTTTCTTGTCCGTAAATGGATATATCGTTTATCTTTCCTTGACGTTCTTTGATAAATTTTTCAGACTGAACAAACATACCTCCGGAGCCACAGCAAGGGTCGAACACTCTGCCTTTGTAGGGTTCTAACATTTCTACCAATAATTCTACTACGCTTCTTGGTGTGTAGAACTGCCCGCCTTTTTTTCCTTCTGCTAATGCAAATTCGCCTAAGAAATATTCAAAGACATGACCTAATACATCGGTACTTCTTTTTTTGGTATCGCCCAAAGCTACCTTAGCTATCAAATCTACCAATTCGCCTAAACTGATAGGGTCTAAATTTTCTTTGGCAAATACTTTTGGTAGTACGCCTTGTAAAGAAGCGTTATCTCTTTCAATAGCATCCATAGCAGCGTCTATATCTTTGCCTATTTCGGGTAATTTGGCTCTACCTTGCAAGTAAGACCATCTGGCCGAAGGTGGCACAAAGAATACGTTTTCTGCTTTGTACTCTTCTTTGTCTTCTGGGTCTGCATATTCCTTTTTTTCTAGTTTGGTATATAATTCTTCAAAAGAATCAGAAATGTATTTGAGGAACATTAACCCTAATAGAATATGCTTGTATTCTGCTGCGTCAATGTTTTTTCGCAGTTTGTCTGCGGCTTCCCAAAGCTGTTTCTCAAGGGGTTCTTGCTTGGGTTCTTTAGAGTGTGCCATTCTGTTACGGTCTATTTTAATTTTTTTTTAATTCTTTTTTCGCAATTTGTAAGGCTTGCAATGCCTGTTCTTCATTTTTTACTAACTGAAATACTTGGTCGGCTAACCAAAGTGAAAACAGTTCGTTATAGTCGAGTTTGAAAAGTTTTGCTAATGGTTCTATATGTTCACGTTTAGCTGTTTTTTCTCCTCTTTCTATTTTACTAAGCATCGCGGTATCCATATCTAACTCGGCAGGTAAGTGTCTGAGTAGCATTTCTTGTTCTTCTCTTTTAGACCGAATTAAATCTCCGAATTTGTTTATCTGCTTGCTTATTACGGCTAAGTTCTGTTTAATACGGCAATTATGTTATTTCATAGAGGTTATCCATTAGCTCTCAATCATAAAGATAGAAATTATAGATTATAACTCTTAGAAACTAACTGATTCTAAAGCACTTACAAAATGCTGTTATAATTAGAACTTAGCTCTTATTACTTATTTAATTGTATTCATGAATGCTAAAGCCTTTATTCATCTGTTTGCTTATTTATTTGAATTGAAATAGGCATTTAATAAATAAAAGATTAGTCTATTAAAACACTTTCATTATGTTGATTAAATAATTGATTTACAGCTACTTAGTAGGACTATTAAAGTTAGAGTAAAAATCAGATTATGGGAAAAAGTATGAAAGCCTAATC
Source organism: Ekhidna sp. (assembly GCA_965261215.1). GTDB lineage: Bacteria > Bacteroidota > Bacteroidia > Cytophagales > Cyclobacteriaceae > Ekhidna. Next base: position 1,727,306 of record CBDHDT010000193.1, on the reverse strand, counting down.
CTTTTTAGTTTCAGGAGAAATTTCCTGATAACGACAGTTGTCAAAACTTCCTAGCCGAAATGAAATGGTCAGATGGGTTTAAATGTGAAAGGTGCCGAAACAACAAGTATTGCAGAGGGAAATATTTGATAACCTGTTAACTAAAATGGTTGACCATCAACCATGCCTTACTATTTTATTCGTATTTATTAAATGCCTACTTCAATTATTTTTTGTTTGAATCCGATAAAAAATATAAGCATAGCCATAACTACGGTTCTATTTTGTAACAAAATACAAGCGGAAAAGAAACGATTTGTATGTGGTATTTTGTGGTCAAATTGGTATAATTACTCCTTTGAGTCCTCTTTACTAATATTCGAAGAAATTAGTCTCAATATCCGATTAAGGTCGTCATAATCCTGATCATTCAACCCTTTCCACCCTTCCGTTCTTGCTTGATATACAATCGGAGCAGAACGCTCATAAATCTCTTTTCCACTGGCAGTCAAAGAAATCAGGAATTTTCGTCGATCCGCTCTATCAGCCTTCCTTAGAATGTATCCCCTCTTGCTTAATAATTCAATAATTCGTGATACGGTGGGCGCATCTTTAAACGTACTGTCTGCAAGTTCGCGTTGATATATCTCATTTTTATCTACTAGCTCTGACAACAGTGTCCATTGCTCTGGTGTAAGATCAATGCTACTTTCTCTGAAGCGTTTGATCAAATCTTGCTTGATCACCTTAATAGTCACATCAAGAAAAACTCCAAATCGCTTTGTCTTAGCTAAGTCCACAGCTTGATCACCTAGATGGCAATATTTCAGTAGTTACCTCCCCAAATCCGATACGAATCTCATCCCTTTTGCAGAAGCCTCTCAGCGTAACAATATCATGGTCTTTCAGAAATTTTCTTTCACTTCCATCCTTCAATTTTATAGGATTTTTTCCTCCCCAGGTCAATTCAAGCAAAGACCCATAATTTCCTGATGTTGTACCACTTATAGTTCCACTTCCGTATAGGTCTCCAGAATTAATGTTACATCCGTTCACCGTCTGATGAGCTAATTGTTGTGCCATGTTCCAGTACAGATACTTGTGATTGCTGGTACAGATTTTATTTTCTTCACCTCTTTTAGGTTTTAGGTAAACTTCGAGCTGAATGTCAAAGCTTTTCTTACCCTCATACTTCAAATACGGTAGTACTTCAAACTCCTGTTTTGGTCCGTCAACCCTGAAATAATCCAGAGCATCCATCGTAACAATCCAAGGAGATATAGAGGAGGCAAAACTTTTTCCCAGAAAAGGACCCAGTGGTACATATTCCCATTTTTGAATATCTCTAGCCGACCAATCGTTCAATAGCACCATTCCAAATATATAATCTTCCGCATTTTTGGTTGAAATAGCTTCGCCAAGTTTATTGGATCCGCCCGTAATAAAAGCTGTTTCCAACTCTATATCAAGGAGGTTAGTGGCTCCAAATATTGGGTTGTCTGCATCTTTCGGGATCGTTTGACCTTTTGGACGATGAAATGGCTCGCCTGAGATTATGATTGATGATGAACGACCATGGTATCCAACAGGGATATGCTTCCAGTTAGGCATTAGTGCATTTTCTTTTCCCCGAAACATGATCCCAACATTGGTTGCATGTTCCTTGCTACTATAGAAATCGGTGTAGTCACCTACATGAACTGGCATATGCATGAGTGCATCCTTTTGATCAACCAATGCATTATTCGCTTGAGATTTAACTTCTTCGTTCGATTCTTCCAGAAGCTCATGCAACCTGTTGCGCATCGCCGTCCATACGGGTTTCCCCAAGCTCATAAAATCGTTCAACACTCCTCGCATAAAAATACCGTCTGGTAAATCTAACGTGTTGAAAAACCCATTCGTCTGAAGAAAATTCAAGTCTAAAATCTGCTCTCCTATTGCAATGCCGACTCTCTTCTCTCCTCCGTTCACAGAATAAATACCATAGGGAAGGTTATAAATAGTAAAATCCGATCCTTCAGGTACGCTAATCCACGTATTTAATTTCTTTTCAATCATCTACTTACAATGGATTAATGGTTAAAGTGTACCTCTTAATTCTTGCTCTTTTTCAATTGCTTCAAAAAGAGCTTGGAAATTCCCCTTTCCAAAAGACTGGGCACCTTTTCTTTGAATGATTTCAAAAAACATCGTGGGTCTGGGTTCAACAGGTTTGGTGAATATCTGAAGCAAGTATCCCTCGTCATCCCTATCAACAAGAATGTTCAGGTCTTTCAACGGTTGCATATCTTCATCGATTTTCCCTACTCTATCCAGCACATTATCATAATAGTTATCAGGAACATAAAGAAATTCAACTCCTCTATTTCTCAGTTGAGTTACAGTGTTTACGATATTTTCAGTGGCAACGGCAACGTGTTGAACGCCAGCGGATCCATAAAAATCAAGATATTCTTCTACTTGCGATTTCCTTTTTCCAGCGGCTGGCTCATTGATCGGGAACTTTATCCGTCCATTTCCATTGCTCATTACTTTACTCATCAACGCCGTATAGGCTGTGGAAATATCTGTATCATCGAAAGAAACGATCTGTGCAAATCCCATTACATTTTTATAGAAGTCAACCCATTCGTTCATTTTTCCTAATTCTACATTTCCTACCATATGGTCTACATATTTAAGCCCTAAAGGCTGAGGGTTATAAGTTGACTGCCATGTTTGATAGCTTGGAAGAAATACTCCTGTGTAAGCATTTCTTTCAATAAAAAGATGTGCGGTTTCACCATAGGTATATATCCCAGATTGTACAACGTGTCCGTTTTCATCCTTGGTAGTTGTAGGTTTCATAAATGATTTTGCCCCCCTTTCTACAGCCGTTTCGTACGCATAGGTTGCATCGTCTACCCATAGAGCTATCACTTTTATGCCATCACCATGTTTGTCTATATGTTTACCTATTTCTGTCCCTCCATAAAGAGGTGAAGTCAGGACCAATCTGATTTTACCTTGAACCACAACGTAAGATTCAGTATCATTTGATCCTGTAGCCAGTCCGCTATACGCCAGAGATTGAAACCCAAAAGCTGTTTTATAGTAATGAGCGGCTTGCTTTGAATTACTCACATAAAGTTCAAGATAATCAGTGCCATTGATGGGCATAAAGTCAGCAGCTTCTCCAAAAATCTTCGGTATAGTTTGTCCCATTGTGTTTATTGTCATTATTCAATCCATGATTTATAGTATTTTCCATCATCAATCTTCATCGCATTTTTAGTGATCATTAATGGTTTGAAGGTATCTATCATCACAGCCAACTCTTCAGTTTCTTTCTGCCCAATGCTTCTTTCATATGCTCTTGGTGCAGGACCATGTGGGATGCCCGAAGGGTGTAAGGTAATACACCCTTGTTCAATATTATTTCTACTCATAAAATCACCGTCTACGTAATAGAGCATTTCGTCAGAGTCAATATTTGAATGATTGTATGGTGCTGGAATAGATTTAGGATGATAGTCGTAAAGTCTTGGACAGAAAGAACACACTACAAAAGCGGATGTTTCAAATGTCTGATGTACGGGTGGTGGCTGATGTACTCTTCCTGTGATTGGTTCAAAATCATGAATAGAAAACCCGTATGGAAAATTATAGCCATCCCAACCTACGACATCAAATGGATGTGTATTGTAAACTACATTATGGAGCATTCCCTGTTTCTTAATCTTCATAATGTATTCTCCCTTTTTATCATGGGTCTCAAGGTCTTGAGGTAACTTATAATCCCTCTCACAGAAAGGAGAATGTTCCAGCAACTGACCAAACCAATTTCTGTATCGTTTTGGAGTGTAGATTGGATGATGTGATTCTGAAATTAATAGCCTGTTGTCTTCCGCATCAAATGTTATTTGATAAATCATTCCCCGAGGAATGACAAGATAATCTCCATATTCAAAAGGAATGTTTCCAAGGAATGTCCTTAATATACCTGAACCTTTATGAATAAATATCAGCTCGTCAGCATCGGCATTTTTGTAAAAATATTCTGTCATGGATTTTTTAGGAGCCGCCAATGAGATTGCTATATCACTATTTACCAACATCGGTTCCCTGCTGTCCAAAAAATCATCTATTGATTTTATGTTGAGTCCCTGGAGTAGCCTAGCAGTAATATTTTTCTCTACAGCAATTTCAGGACGTACATCCATGGGTTTACTGATCTCTGCAATCATTGTGGGGCGGTGGATTTGATAAAGCAGGGATGACATACCATCAAAACCCATGGTCCCAAATAATTGCTCATAATAAATCCCTCCTTTAGGATTTTTAAAGATTGTATGTCTTTTATGTGGAATAGAACCGAGTGTATGGTAGATAGGCATGGGAGAAGGTTTCCCCAAAATTAACACTTGCTAAAACAAGTATTTTGATAACAATCGAATTAATTATTGAAATTCTCTTTTCAGCTTGATTTTAACCAACTGATCAAACAGCATTTATACGATCAGTCCAAGAGTATGCCTATATAATACCAATTTGATGATAAAATATGACATAAATAAAAGATCTTAACTAGTTAAGACTCTTTAAAAAGTTTCTTCCTAACTTCCACAAGCGTGTGGTCATCTGGATTAACATCAATTAAAAAAGATCGTTTACGAATTATTCCATCCGGATCGACTTTATCTTTTGGTAATTTTGAAACGAAAATTACTCTTCCCGTAAATATAAATTGTTGCGGGATTTTACCGGCATCAATTTCAATCTGTTCTCCTTCTGGATTATCTAAAAATTGATGAGGATCATATAAAGTTTTATTTTGTTTGAAATAAGAGATTCGTCTTTCTGGCTTTAGATCTAAAACAGCTTTCAACATACTTCTGCCATCTTCAGCACCAAATACAGCATCTGCATCATTAAATACCAAATTTTTATCTTTGAATTGATAAAGCCTTCTTATATAACTCAATTACTGATATTACTCCAGTAATTATAAAATAATCAATATCCTGAGATAAACCTGCATCATTTAGTTATGGTGTGAGTTTTACCAGTTCAGGTACGGTCAGTAATAAACAAAGAAGGAAATTTACCTTGAGCAATTGCTCCAACAAGGTCAGATATATCTTCCATTAAAGTTTCATGATAAAGTACCTTACCTTCTAATGTTTTTGTATTTTTTCCATTTCTGGTGGTGAAGCAACTCATTGTAAACTCATTGCATTTTGTAATGCTTTTGGACTTGAGACAATTTCGGCAATATCAGCTAAAAGAGACGTTAATGGAATTTGAGGAGATGAAATTTCATAATCTGGCTGATCATCTTTTACTGATTTATTCCAAACTGAAATTGAATGAATCAATCCAGGAGTTTTCATAGAGTTATTAATCTGTATGGAAGAATCATCTTTATCAGAATAAAATCTAATACCCTCAAAGCGTTCACTTTTTATATAAAAGGTTTCAATAAATGGGTATTTCATATATTTTTTCTTGGTCTTCTCATTAATATATTTCATGAAGACTTCGGCAGATTGGACAAATTTTTCAGTCATATTACTTTCAAAGATATTCTTTCTTCCACGAATGCTTCAAAAGGGTTAAGGGTTATTCCGATTTTATCCGATTTTTCCATTTAATCTATCAGTGAGATTTTTATACTTATACGTAACCTACAAATGGAAAAGCAGTGGGCTTGTTTGTAGCAATAGCCGTTGCCCCCTTTGCGTTTAATTTTACGGCTGATGGTGGTACTTACTTCTGCACAAAGCGACTTCTGCCCGTGTATAATGTTACTTATTCATGAGGTAAATGTGGCATCTTCCGTGTTCAGGCAAACGGGTATAGCTCTTCATATTTTACTCCTTTTTTCTCGCCAGTTAAAAGAACACGCGTGTACTCTTTGGCAGACGTAGGAGCGTTGCACTGTATTATGTGAATTCAAGTGCCATCTTACTCATTAGCTACTGGCATTTCTTTTGCAGTGAGCAGTATTTCTTTTAGTTTAGCCTTCATTTTTTCTGATCGATATTCGTCAAATTCTTTAATCTCTTTCCAAGACAAACTATGAGATTCTTTTATGTAATTTCTTTCTTTATAAGCTTTGATTTCTTCTTCGCTTGAATAATGTTCCTTTAACCATTCTTCGGGGTCTTTTGCTTGTTTCTCTTTATTTTCCCTTCCTTCCAACAGTTGAAGATTATATAAGTAATTAGCTTTCTTTGAATACTCTTCCGCTAATTCTGTACTCTTTTTTTTGAATTTAGATTTTGGATATATATGGTCGATATGAAAAGTTGAATTTTTGTAATCTAGATTTGGATATAAAATTTGTAAAATTGGCAGTATAGCAGCATGACCATATTCCCGATCCACCATTCTGTCAATGTTATCACTTGAGATGTTGAGAGGGTGAATTTTGCTAAGAGCAAGTTTACTGTTTACAGATTCAAAATGATCCGCACTTCTGATGATCTTAACTACAACCTCTAATCTTCCATCTGTTTTATCTGAGAAATAACCATCGATTTGTGCGTTACGTACAAATTTGAGTATTTCATTTTTGTCTTCTGGATTAAGAGGTTTCTTTTTGAAAATGTAGTAAGCTACAGTCGATAAAATATAACCAGAAGATAAGCTATTTGAGTAACCAAACTCTTTTAATAGGTCACAAGCCTCAGATATTGCTTTCGTTATTTCTTCCCATTCTTTCTCAATTTCGTTAATGTTTTTTTTGCTAAAATTTTTAAGCTGAAAAGTATGATTGCTTTCGGTTAGAATTAAACAGGTTTTTAATACGTGATCACGAGTCATTGTTCCAAACCCTTGATCTCTTAATGAATCAACAAATTGGTTCATTAAATCTCGAATGTCAATCGAGAAGGTAGCAGTTAAAAGCGACATTAATAAGTCAGAATACGATAGTTTAGTGCCACCACTATTAACTCGAATGAAAATCTTCAATACTTTGTCAAGATTTTTTTCCTTTTCTTCAAAATATGAAATCAAATTGTTTGTGCAAAAAGCATTCTTCAGTTTTTCTAAAATTTTCGATTCAGGGACAGAAATCGGATTGTCTTCTGCATACTCCACAACACTTTCTAATGTTAAAATGTCGCCAACTTTGAACCAATAATTTTTGTCGTCAGTTTTAGGAATTTTTCCTTTTTCTTTAAAAGCGAATTCATAATTATCATCTGGACTTTCTGCTTTAGGTTGGTATCTTAAATTTATGAAAAGCTGTTTCTTTTCAAATGGATCAGGACTATGCCGACGCGCCCATTTTTTCCTAAGTGTTCTTGTTCCTTTCAACCCTATGTAAAGCGAAGTTAATCTTTGTTGACCGTCAAGCACTATTGACAAATCGTCAGGCTTTATTTCCTCGAGATTTGCTTCAGGATTATGAGGGTATCTTTCATCATAGTTTTCTATAAACTCATACAATTGAAAATTTAATTTTTCAGAATCTTCTTTTGCGTCTTTATTTGTTTCAATGTCGTTTTTTTTCAGTTTCCAAAATAGAAATGAGCCAATAGGGTAACCTCTTAAAAGTGAATCAAAAAGTTGTTCTATTTTCTTCTCATCTGCCTTTCTCAACCAAACATATTCCCTTTGAATATCAGGTAGAAAATAACTTTGATTCAGTTCTTCAATTATGTCTTTTATTGACGTATCGTTAAATTTTCCCATGTTATATTGGCTCTATAGTTTATTTATGCGTGCGCAAGGTTAAAACAATTATCGGTATCCTTATATCCTCTTGCTCTTTTTTTGGAAGGTTATGTCAGTTTGAGTAGTTATCAACTATGTAAATTCTACATCATTTTGATTAAACTTCAAAATTTTATATGGCTTTTCATCGTACCTTACAACAAAAGTCGGGAGGCCTTTTTTCACTGACTGATCAATCATATTTTTAGAGCCACTTTGATGAGTATTGCCATTCCAAAAGACAATCGCCATATCAGCATATTCTGCCATTTCACCGTTTCGGATCGGACCTGCAACTTTTCTATACCTTTTCCAATCAGGAGGGAACTCTGCTATTGGTAATTTTTTATTTTTGGCGTACTCTTCGCCAAGCGTATCGGCACCTTTAGCTTTAGCAGAAACAATTTCAAATTCATCATCAACCAGTATCTGATCCAAATGCTTCTTCTAAAAGTGCATATTGAGTGAAGTTACGGCTTCCTGCTACTATCACTTTTTTCATCTATTTCATTTTATGATACCATTTTGGTCACCATGTTATCACATATAAACGGAATGCTCTTTTCATTAAGCCCAACGGCTATGCTTCTTATACCAATTTGATGATAAAATATGACATAAATAAATTGAATTATTTTTTGTTTGGATTAGGCAAAAAACATAAGCATAGCCATAGTTATGGTTATGTTTTTTAACGAAATACAAGCAAAAAAGAAACAATTTATTGAAGTAGGCATTTAATAAATACGAATGCACTTGTACGGGCATGGTTGATGGACCACCATTTTAGTTAGCAGGTTATCGAATATTTCCCCTTTCATCTGGCTTCGGTTGAACCGATAGCAATATTGGTCGATATATGCTTGAAGGTTATCGACTGAATGGTGGATACCTCTAAGCCATGCCTTGAACATCATAATTGTTCTGTGCAATTCCGGGAAATTCTTACCTTTCTTCCCACTCTCTATTTGAATTAAGTAAGGATATTTTTCTTTCAAGGGGATGTAGCCCCTCCAGTTATCGGTTTTGATGGTAGCCTCAGGTGATATATGATCTTGGAAGAAGGGCTTCAATTGCTTGGATCCAGCATTGTCAATCTCTCTGGCATACATCCTGCTCACTCCTTTCCCTTTCTTCTCAATAGCCAGTACAACCTGTTTTTTTCGGTTATTTTGGCGTCCTACAACGCCTTCTTCCTGTTGCCCTACAACGGTCTCATCGACTTCTACTTTACCCACTAGCGGGTATTTCCCACTGCTAACCATTGCCTTCATTACCTTTTGTTGAAACAGCCAACAGGTTTTTTGCCGTAGCCCCAGTTTTCTGCTTAGCTCTGTTGATGCAATCCCTTGTTTATTGGTACTCATATAGTATACGATATAAAAAGCTTTTAACATTGGGAATTTTACTTTGTGGAAAAGAGTGCCACTTGTGGGGGTAGCTTGGTACCTACATTTTGTGCATTGCCGGGTATGGAATAATTTCCCTCTGCAATACTTGTTGTTTTGACACTTTTCACATTTAAATCCATCTGGCCATTTCATTTCGGCCAGGAAGTTTTGACAACTGTCGTTATCAGGAAATTTCTTCTGAAACTCAAAAAGAGTTAGGCTTTCATACTTTTTCTCCATAATCTGATTTTTATTCTAATTTTAATAATCCTACTAAGTTACTGTAAATCAATCGTTTAATCAAGAAAATGAAACTGTTTTAATAGACTAATCTTTTATTTATTAAATGCCTACTTCAAACAATTTATATGTGATATTTTGTGATCAAATTGGTATTAATAGTTCTATCGTGTGGCTTCTGCCAGTGGATTTTTAGGGATTTATTGTGACCTCAGCAGGCTGAATCTAATATCGGATTATCTCTCATCCCTAACGTAATTTCCATTTTTGTCGATAACATACCATTTCCCATCTTTTTCAACCCGTACCAACCCCTCTGAAAAACTATCCGCATCGTCATAAATAAGCGAGATTTTAGTGTTTCCAGACGTGTCTATAAAACCGTATTTTTCATCTTTTTCAACCAGTGCCAACCCCTCTGAAAAATCTTCCACAGCGTCATAAATAATCGGAATTTTAGTGTTTCCAGACGTGTCTATAAAGCCGTATTTTTCATCTTTTTCAACCAGTGCCAACTCCTCTGAAAAATCTTCCACAGCGTCATAAATAATCGGAATTTTCGTGTTTCCAGACGTGTCTATAAAGCCGTATTTTCCATCTTTTTCAACACGTGCCAACCCCTCTGAAAAACTATTCGCATTGTCATAAATAAGCGGAATTTTAGTGTTTCCAGACGTGTCTATAAAGCCAAATTTTCCATCTTTTTCAACACTTGCCAGTCCCTCTGAAAAACTAGCCGCATCGTCATAAATAATCGGAATTTTAGTCTTTCCAGACGTGTCTATAAAGCCCCATTTTCCATCTTTTTCAACACTTGCCAATCCCTCTGAAAAGCTATACACATAGTCATAAATAATCGGAATTTTAGTGTTTCCAGACGTGTCTATAAAGCCAAATTTTCCATCTTTTTTAACATTTGCCAACCCCTCTGAAAAACTCCACGCATCGTCATAAATAATCGGAATTTCAGTGTCTCCAGACGTGTCTATAAAGCCGTATTTCCCATCTTTTTTAACACGTGCCAACCCCTCTGAAAAAGGATCCACCTCGTCATAAATAGTCGGAATTTTAGTGTTTCCAGACGTGTCTATAAAGCCCCATTTTTCATCTTTTTCAACCAGTGCCAACCCCTCTGAAAAATTAAACGCCTCGTCATAAATAATCGGAATTTCAGTGTTTCCAGACGTGTCTATAAAGCCCCATTTTCCATCTTTTTTAACCCTTGCCAGTCCCTCTGAAAAATCTTCCACCTCGTCATAAATAATCGGAATTTTCGTGTTTCCAGACGTGTCTATAAAGCCGTATTTTCCATCTTTTTCAACACGTATCAACCTCTCTGAAAAAGGATCCACCTCGTCATAAATAATTGGAACTTTCGTGTTTCCAGACGTGTCTATAAAACCCCATTTGCCATCTTTTTCAATACGTGCCAACCCCTCTGAAAAAGGATCCACCTCGTCATAAATAAGCGGAATTTTCGTGTTTCCAGACGTGTCTATAAAGCCCCATTTTCCATCTTTTTCAACACGTGCCAACCCCTCTGAAAAACTATTCGCCCAGTTATAAATAAGCGGTATTTTAGTGTTTCCAGACGTGTCTATAAAGCCCCATTTGCCATCTTTGTAACCCAGTGCCAACCCCTCTGAAAAATCTTCCGCATAGTCATAAATAAGCGGAATTTTAGTGTTTCCAGACGTGTCTATAAAGCCAATTTTTCGATCTTTTTTAACCCTTGCCAATCCATCTGAAAAACCAAGTGCCTCGTCATAAATAAGCGGAATTTTAGTCTTTCCAGACGTGTCTATAAAGCCCCATTGTCCATCTTTTTTAACACTTGCCAACTCCTCTGAAAAATTAAACGCATAGTCATAAATATGCGGAATTTTAATGTTCCCAGACGTGTCTATAAAGCCCCATTTGCCATCTTTTTCAACACGTGCCAATCCCTCCGAAAAACTCCACGCATCGTCATAAATAAGCGGAATTTTCGTGTTTCCAGACGTGTCTATAGCGCTCAATTTTTCATCTTTGTAAACCACTGCAAACCCCTCTGAAAAAGGATACACATAGTCATAAATAAGCGGAATTTTAATGTTTCCAGACGTGTCTATAAAGCCCCCTTTTTCATCTTTGTAGACCTTTGCCAACCCCTCTGAAAAATCTTCCGCCTCGTCATAAATAATCGGAATTTTCGTGTTTCCAGACGTGTCTATAAAGCCCCATTTTCCATCTTTTTCAACACGTGCCAATCCCTCCGAAAAACTCCACGCATCGTCATAAATAAGCGGAATTTTCGTGTTTCCAGACGTATCTATAAAACCGTATTTTCCATCTTTGTAAACCACCAGTGCCAATCCCTCTGAAAAACTAGCCGCACCGTCATAAATAAGCGGTATTTTCGTGTTTCCAGACGTGTCTATAAAGCCGTATTTTCCATCTTTGTAAACCAGTGCCAATCCCTCTGAAAAAGGATGCGCACCGTCATAAATAAGCGGTATTTTCGTGTTTCCAGACGTGTCTATAAAGCCGTATTTTCCATCTTTGTAAACCAGTGCCAATCCCTCTGAAAAAGGATGCGCACCGTCATAAATAAGCGGTATTTTCGTGTTTCCAGACGTGTCTATAAAGCCGTATTTTCCATCTTTTTCAACCAGTGCCAATCCATCTGAAAAAGGATGCGCATTGTCATAAATAAGCGGTATTTCAGTGTTTCCGGACGTGTCTATAAAGCCCCGTTTCCCATCTTTTTTAACCTTTATCAACCCCTCTGAAAAATCTTCCGCCTCGTCATAAATAAGCGGTATTTTAATGTTTCCAGACGTGTCTATAAAGCCCCCTTTTTCATCTTTGTAGACCTTTGCCAACCCCTCTGAAAAATCTTCCGCATAGTCATAAATAAGCGGTATTTCAGTGTTTCCAGACGTGTCTATAAAGCCGTATTTTCCATCTTTTTCAACCTTTGCCAATCCCTCTGAAAAAGGATGCGCATAGTCATAAATAATCGGAATTTCAGTGTTTCCAGACGTGTCTATAAAGCTGTATTTTCCATCTTTGTAAACCAGTGCCAACCCCTCTGAAAAATCTTCCATCTCGTCATAAATAATCGGTATTTTAGTCTTTCCAGACATGTCTATAAAGCCGTATTTTCCATCTTTTTTAACCCTTGTCAACCCCTCTGAAAACTCTTTCACCTCGTCATAAATAATCGGTATTTTCGTGTTTCCAGACGTGTCTATAAAGCCGTATTTTCCATCTTTTTCAACACGTGCCAACCCCTCTGAAAACTCTTTCACCTCGTCATAAATAAGCGGTATTTTAGTGTTTCCAGACGTGTCTATAAAGCCCCATTTTCCATCTTTTGTAACACGTGCCAATCCCTCTGAAAAAGGATGCGCATAGTCATAAATAAGCGGTATTTTAGTGTTTCCAGACGTGCCTATAAAGCCGTATTTTCCATCTTTTTCAACACGTGCCAACCCCTCTGAAAAAGGATGTGCATTGTCATAAATAAACGGTATTTTAGTGTTTCCAGACGTGTCTATAAAGCCCCATTTTCCATCTTTTTCAACCTTTATCAACCCCTCTGAAAAAGGATGTGAATTGTCATAAATAAACGGTATTTTCGTGTTTCCAGACGTGTCTATAAAGCCGTATTTCCCATCTTTTTCAACACGTGCCAACCCCTCTGAAAAAGGATACACATAGTCATAAATAAGCGGCATTTTCGTATTTCCAGACGTGTCTATAAAACCGTATTTCCCATCTTTTATAACCACTGCCAATCCCTCTGAAAAAGGATGCGCATCGTCATAAATAATCGGAATTTTAGTGTTTGAAGAATCTACAATCGTTTCATCATCTTCAGATTCATGGTCTCCAATTATGGTTTCGTCACTTACGGTCACTCCTACATTCAACAAACCAGCTACTGAATTCGGTCTGTTTTCCTTGTTTTTTGCTGTAGCCTTTTGAATGATAGTATTCGCCTGATCAGATACAAGTAATCGTGGCAATTGCTCTTGTATGACCTTGGTTTGTACATCGTACTCACTTTGCGTGGTAGTGTCATACGGGACTTTTCCACTTAACAAGATGGTGCAGGGTTACTCCTAGTGAGTACATATCTGTTTTATAATCGACATATTTGGGGCTTTGAATCTGCTCTGGACTCGTGTAGACCACACTCCCCATTTTGCTATCGGTATGGGTGCTTATCATGGTATCTTGCGCTTTGGCAATACCAAAGTCCATGAGTTTAATTTGTCCCTTCTTGGTCAAAAAGAAGTTGGAAGGCTTGATGTCACGATGTACATACCCTTTGCTGTGGGCATAGTCCAGCGCATGGGCTATTTGCTTGAGCCAGTTCATGACTTTTTTCTCTGGCACTGCGCCGTGCCTATCTACATAACTTTTTAAGTCCATGCCATCTAGGTGTTCCATGACAATAGCGGAAAACTCGTGGTTGTCTTCCAGTGAAATCACCGAGCAGATATTTTCCTGCGCTAGGCTTGTCATCACTTTGGCTTCCTGCACAAACCGCTTTCGTATCTGCTCGTCATGGAAGTATTTTTTGTGTAAAACTTTGATGGCTACTTTTTCCCCAATGCTATTTTCAGCAAGGTACACGGTGGACATGCCGCCACTGCCTAGCTTTTTTTGGATGGTGAAAAAGTGTATAGTTTGGTTGATCATGAAAAAATATTTATGACCTGTTTTTTATTTTCTGGTAAACGACCGATGGTGATTTGTTCTATCACCATTTCATCATCAAGCTTCAAATCTACATCTCCTTTCAGTCCTTTGAGTAGGTGATAGGCAAATCGTTTCTTTTTTGCTCGCATTTCGTTAAACAATAGAACCGTAATTATGATTATGCTTATATCTTTTGCCTAATCCGAACAGAAAATAATTCAATTTAGTTATGTAATATTTTATAATCAAATGGGTATAAAATAGAACACGATGACCAAAATAATCCCTCGGCAGGCTTTCTGATAAGCAGATTTTTTGAGACTGGATATTTAAGAGGATTCGTGACAGCGTAATGAGTCGGGTAATATTGTGTACTTGACTTTGACTTGGAAATAAAAGCCTCTAATTGCTCAATTGAGGCTTTTTATTTTTTCAGGATTTTTTATTCACTCGGTCAACAATTGCTTTGAAAGTTTTCGGCTCATTCATGGCCAAATCAGCTAGTGCTTTTCTGTTAATTTCAATGCCTGTTGCAGAAAGTTTTCCCATAAACTGAGAGTATGAAAGACCATGCTCTCTCGCTCCGGCATTGATCCGTTGAATCCAAAGGGCTCTGAATTCCCTTTTCTTAGCTTTCCTGTCACGGTAAGCATACTGCCACCCTTTTTCGATGGCATTTTTGGACACTGTCCAAACGTTTTTTCTTCGTCCAAAGTAACCCTTCGCATTTTTCATCATTTTTTTGCGACGAGTTCTTGAAGCTACATGATTTACTGATCTCATTTTTACATTTTTTAGCGATTGGTGCCAGCCACGGGCTGATCTTATAACCAAGAACTGGGTTTAACATCGAACCATTAACTAAGCTTAAGCAAATTTTTGACGTTAGTCTCATCTGCTTTGCTAACCACACTCATGTACCGAAGATTCCTCTTTTGCTTCGTCTCCTTCTTAGTCAAAATGTGGTTCTTAAATGCTTTCTTTCGTTTAATTTTTCCAGATCCTGTAAGTTTAAATCGCTTTTTAGCTCCGGAATTTGTTTTCTGTTTTGGCATTTTAATTTATTTTAACTCTATTTTTTCTGTGCTTTCGGGGCGAGGAAAAGAAACATTCTTTTCCCTTCCATTTTAGGAAGTGCTTCTACCTTAGCGTGTTCTTCTAAAGCTTGTGCAAACTTCAATAGCAAAATTTCCCCTCTGTCTTTAAAAACAATAGTACGTCCATAGAAATGGACATACGCTTTTACTTTCGCTCCGTCATTCAAAAATTTGATGGCATGATTTAATTTGAAATTAAAATCATGATCATCTGTGTTTGGACCAAACCTTATCTCCTTAATTACGGTCTTCTGGGTCTTTGCCTTTATTTCTTTCTGTTTCTTTTTTTGTTCGTATTTAAACTTTGAATAGTCTACGATCTTACAAACTGGAGGATCTGCCTTCGGTGATATCTCTACCAAATCCAAGTTTTGTTCTTCAGCCATTTTTATAGCCCGACTCACAGGGTATAAATCAACTTTTACATTGTTTCCCACAACCCTCACCATGCTGGCAGTGATTTTATCATTTATCTTGTATGGTTCCTCAATCCTGACCCTACCAAGATTTCTCCTTCTAAGTTTAGCGATTGTATTCCTTTGTTTTAGTTACACATTAAAAAAATGGAGCGCAAATATCGTGATTATTTATGCTTTTGCAAATCTCAATTGATTAGTTCGCACACTTTATCATGGAAAAGCTGAATAAATTCGTCTTTTTTCATACTTCCAAGGTCTCCTTTCCCATGTTGACGAACGGATACCCTGTTATTGTCAGCTTCTTTTTCACCAACTATCAGCATAAACGGAACCTTCATTACCTCAGCGTCTCTTATTTTTTTCCCGATCTTTTCATCCCTCTCATCTAAAAATCCTCTAATGTCTTCTTCCTGCATCTGGAGGTAAAGATTTTGAGCGTAATTATGATACTTCTCAGAAATAGGGAGTACTGCTATTTGATCTGGTGCTAACCACAATGGAAAATTCCCTGCAGAATTTTCAATCAGAATCGCAATAAACCTTTCCATAGAGCCAAAAGGAGCTCTATGGATCATAACTGGTCTATGTTTTTTATTATCGCTTCCTATGTAGTCCAGTTCGAACCTTTGAGGGAGATTGTAGTCGACCTGAATTGTGCCAAGTTGCCATTTTCTTCCCAGCGCATCCTTCACCATAAAATCCAATTTTGGTCCATAGAAAGCTGCTTCTCCATATTCAACCGTCGTATCCAGTCCTTTTTCATCAGCAACTTCCTGAATCTCCTTTTCTGCCTGATCCCACTCGTCATCACCACCTATATATTTGTCCAGATGGTTAGGGTCTCTCAAGGAAACTTGGGCGGTAAAGTCTCCAAACCCTAGTGCTTTTAATACGTAAAGAACCAAATCAATTACTTTGGCAAATTCCTCTTTTACTTGATCTGGTTGGCAAAATATGTGTGCGTCATCTTGCGTGAAGCCTCTTACTCTTGTTAGTCCATGAAGTTCTCCACTTTGCTCATACCTATATACGGTACCAAATTCTGCATACCTGAGTGGTAAATCTTTATATGATCTGGGTTTGTAGTTGTAGATTTCACAGTGATGAGGGCAATTCATCGGTTTTAAAAGAAATTCCTCTCCTTCAGCAGGAGTCTGTATTGGTTGAAAGGAATTTTGTCCATATTTTTCATAGTGACCTGATGTCACATACAAGTCTTTTCCCCCAATATGTGGAGATACCACTTGTTCATACCCTGCTCTTACCTGTGCCTTCCTCATAAAGTTTTCTAGCCTTTCCCTTAATACAGCTCCTTTAGGCAACCATAAAGGGAGTCCTTTTCCTACTTTTTCAGAAAACATAAAAAGATCCAGCTCCTTTCCTAGCTTTCTGTGATCTCTGAGTTTTGCTTGCTCAAGTATTTCAAGGTGTTCTTTAAGTTCTTTTTGTTTTGGGAATGTAATTCCGTACAGTCGGGTCAACTGCTTTCTGTTTTCATCTCCTCTCCAATAAGCTCCTGCGACATTTAGAATTTTCGCTGCTTTTATGAATTTTGTATTGGGGATATGCGGACCCTTGCATAAATCTGTGAAATTACCTTGTGTATAAAATGTTATCCGACCATCTTCAAGATTTTCAATTAATTCAAGCTTATATTCATCATTTTTTTTAGTGAAATAGTCAATGGCATCCGCCTTAGAAATATCTTGTCTTCTATATTTATTTTTCCCACGGGCAAGCTCCATCATCTTATTTTCCAGAATTTCGAGATGTTCAGCATCAAATTCATGGTCTCCAAAATCAACATCGTAATAAAAACCATTTTCAATGGATGGTCCAATGCCCAGTTTCACCCTAGGATACAATACTTCTAAGGCTTCTGCCATTAAGTGAGCCGAAGAATGCCACAATGTCGATTTGCCTTCAGCATCATTCCATGTCAGTAATTGTAACGTCGAATCATCATTGATTGGGCGAAATGCATCCCATAGTTCTCCGTTTACTTTGGCGGCCAAAACATTTCTTGCAAGCCCTTCATTTATGCTTGTAGCAACATCTAACGCTGTACCTCCTTTATCAACATTTCTTTTAGACCCATCTGGAAGTGTAATGGTGATTTGCTCACTCATTATTCAGTTAATTTTCTGTGGTTCAATGACACGCAAAGGAATCTTATTTTCTTCAAATCTTAAACGTTGTAAATATGCAATTTTTCGTCGGACCAGTGCTACTCTGTGGAAAGCAAGTGAGTCATTTGGATTTAAAGAAATGAGATGGTCAAAATAGTTAAGAGAATGCGAAAGCCACCCTTGATCTTCGTACATCCTAGCTTTTTTCCACCAAGCTTTGGTATCAAGAGAATCTCGCGCAATAATTTTATCAACATAATAGTGCGCAGAATCCCACTTCTTTTCTTCTAAAAAGATGTCTACTATTCTGTAAATCACTGTATCCTGATCAAGAAAATTCTTCAGTCTATCTCTAGAGGAAGTAAAGTCTCCCTTGTTAAAGTAAATTAGTGATAAACGTGACTGGAAATCAAAATCATCTTGATACACTAATGAATATTCTTCAAGAATATCTATCGCTTTTTCCTCATATCCTAATTCCAAAAGCATATATGCATAATGATCGTGAACCAGAGGGTGATTAGTGTCTAATTCTCTTAATTTACCTAAATAATAAGTGGCAAATAGTGTATCCTTCAATTCGAGAAATTGCTCGGAAGCAAATAGAATATCATCAAAGGAACGCTTATTAATCATATAATTTCTCAACAAAATTCCAGCTTGATCGATTTTCGAAAGTTTTGCTAGGGCAGTAATTCTTGGCTTCATGGATTGATTTTCTAAATCAAACTCCCTACTCCATTTATCTATGACCTCATACAAAAGCTGGTATCTTCCATGTCTTGTATAGTACACAATGTACTTATTAAGCAATTGAGGCATCATCCCTTTTTGCTTTTTGTATTCATCGAGAGCACTGATACATGTGGCTGGCCAATTAAGCTGGTCGCAGTAATAAAGTTTTTGCTCGATTAGATGTAGGTCACTTGGATTATCACTCAATTTTCTGTTGATTTGAGCAAGTGTCTGGCTGTAAAAACTGTCACTGATTTCATGAACTATGATTGGAACCCTTGGAGGAGAGCAAGAAAATATGAAGAAGAGGATATGACAGATTGATAACCGCATGCGGAGGTAAAATTAGAAAGGATTCTATCAAATTAATTTCTTTCTTTCAACTTCTCTACATCATTTCTAAGATCATCGCTCATACTGGCTAATCGATCCATTGAAAGTTCATCCGAAGAAATCGGATGTGGAGATTCAAGACTAATAAATGCTTTATATCAATTTGATTATAAAATATTACATAAATAGTCGTTCCTTAAAAACTCATTTTCCATAGAGTTTGTATTCTACTTTGATGGAAAGAGGTTACTTCAACTAGACGCCTCAGGTTTACTACCCATTTTGTATAGAGCCAAAGAGCATTTACTCTTAGTTTTTTCATCAACTTCTTGTAGTTAAACCCACAGGCTGCCATGATGAAGTTTATTTTATCTCCTGTTTTCCCTTTTAGGTAATTGCTAGCTGCTCGATGATCTTGCTTGAAGTGTCCGATGATTGGCTCTATGGTTGCTCTACGTCTACAGTGCGTTCGTTTTCTCTGTTTTTCATAGGTATTGTCTCTTTTTAATGGTTTGGATGGTCGAATGATGGAGGTGTTTTCAACTGTGTTAGTCCCTTTGTACCCCCTATCTACTGTGGCGGTTTTCGGGTAGTTACCAGTCCGTAGTTGTGTTTGCTTCAATACAGCATCTAGTGTATGTCCATCATAAATATTCTCTTCAAAAGTCATCGCTCCTACGATGATACCCGTGTTTTGTGTCAATACTACGGATGCCTTACAGCCATATTCATATTTTTTATGTGCCTTCCCTTTTGCGATGCAATACACATCAGGTTCATGTAAACTGTAAATTTTATTCTTACTGCACTTCTCTTGTGTAAGTACTCGTTTGAACAGTGCCAGTGTTACTTCTTTTTGCTGATGAGGTAATTTCCTGTCTAATTCTCTGACTAACCGACCAGCAATGGTTTTGAGTTTTCGCTTCGCTGCATTTGCTTGCTTTCTTCTTTTAGGGTGAGTCCCATTGTAGGTGTCTCTGACAAGGTTTTTGGTTGTCCTAACGTAGTTGCGTCGTAGTGTAATCCCTTCCTGGTTGGCTATAGAAATACAGCTGTCAACAATCTTTTTATGAAGTTTTGCATCTGTGGGATAGGTGATGCTCTTTTCCTGGACAGTAGTATCTACACTTACATGCTTGTCCTTAGCATCCTTGCCGTGTAGCTCAATTGAATGTTTCAATATCTTCTCTACCCCTTCTGCTCCAATCCTCTTGCTGAAATGTACCAAATCTGTTGCCGCACAGGGTTGCCCTCATTGCAAAGAATCAAAGCCTCCAAACTATTGAAAATATGGATTCATTTCCCACCGTTGCTCCACCAATACCTCATCTGATAAATTGTAAATAGATTTTAATATCAACAAGGAGACCATCAAACGAATAGAATGAGCCGGACGACCTACATTTGAATAAAGCGAACCAAACGCTTCTTCAAAATATGACCATGCTATCTGGTGGCTCAACAAATAAAGCTCTTGCCTGGAATTGAGTTGTTCAGTTGAGGTAGGTGATAAAAAATCAAGTTGATTTCTATTCGACTTTTTTGACTGCATTTGACAAGATTTTGATTGATATTATAACTATTCCTTGTCATTTTATACAGCAAAAATCGTGCTAAAACCCTCCCTGAAAGGAGATAAGCATAATTAATTTTGATTCTTTAGGGTTGACTAAATAAATTGAATTATTTTTTTGTTTGGATTAAGCAATAATTGTAAGTATAATCATAGCTATGGTTATATTTTTTGACCCTAACTAGTTAAGATCCTAACAATTATATAAATAAATCTGCTTAATGGTAATGATAATTAAATGCCCCTCTATTGCAACGGTCTGAATTTATATCGAAGTTCTGGGATACTTATGTCCAAAGTCAGTAAAAAGCAACAAAAAGTGAGAAAGAACAACAAGAAATAGATATGTTCAGACCTATTGGGGATCAAAACATCAAGAAGATAGATCAAAAATCTCACAATTCGAAAACCAACAAACTCATCGCTACCTGTTGCAACGGTCTTGAATTGAAATGTTGCATACTTCATTTTATTTTTCCTTAAAAAAATTGCAACCTTTCGAATATACTTAGTTGTCGAATCTTTCAAATAAACGTTTAACTAAATTAAAAAATATCATGGAAGAAGTAACACCTATTGTAGCAATAGTGTCTGTTTTTGGATCAATCATTCTGTTTGTAACAGTACTTATTAACTACTCTTTAAAGAAAAAACTGATAGAAAAGAATATGGTGAATGAGGAAACTGCTAATATGTTTAAGTCTATGACTACCCGTCAGAGTATACTTAAGTGGGGTCTAATTATTTTATTCGCAGGTCTTGGACTAATTATTGTTGACAACTTCCTCACGATGAGGATTCTCTTTTGCCTTATGGAGTGGAGGCGGTGTGTGTTTCGCTTGGTTTTTTGCTTTACTATTTTATGGTCAAGAAAGAGAGAGATTGAGTTCTTGATTAAAATGGCGTAGTGTAAATAATTCGAAATGGAAAGGCACTGCGCCTTTTTCCTCTGTTCAATCTTCTGTGGAAAAAAATACAACTTCTCATTTAAACCTTTTCTAAAGTTTGAGGGTCCTACCTTTCTATGAAGTGGAAGGTCATAATCAAACTTCTATACCTAACCGTGCTGTTGGGTATTGTGGCACTCGAAGGAAAAAGAAAACCTCAACTCATCGATTCTGATCCATCGACGGGAAGTGTCACTATCCATCACGTTGCATTACGAGACTAATTTCAGACGTTGCTGTCTTTTCATTGGTCCTATATTTGTAACATAATTTACTTGTAAATCCATATAATTTTTAAGATCGATGAAATTCAGACCAGGAGTTCTAGCCGGACAAGAGGTAACAGACCTCCTAAACTACGCTAACGAAAACGATTTTGCCTTACCAGCAGTCAACGTGACCAGTTCTAGCACTGTAAATGCTGTAATAGAAACTGCTAAAACGTTGAATTCCCCTGTTATGATCCAGTATTCAAATGGAGGAGCCACTTTTTTTGCTGGAAAAGGGCTTTCTAATGACGAACAACAAGCTGCTGTTGCGGGAGGAATTTCTGGCGCACATCATGTGCGTCAAATGGCAGAAGCGTATGAGGTCCCTGTCATTCTTCATACCGATCACGCCGCTCGAAAACTTTTGCCATGGATTGACGGATTACTTGATGCCAACAAAAAACATTACGAAAAAACAGGAACCCCTCTGTACTCCTCTCATATGCTTGACCTTTCAGAAGAGCCTATTGAAGACAACATAGACACATGTGTTGAATACTTCAAAAGAATGTCAAAAATGGGAATGACTTTAGAAATTGAATTAGGTGTGACAGGTGGAGAAGAAGATGGTGTAGATAATTCCGATGTAGATAATGCTATGCTATACACACAGCCTGAAGAAGTAGCTTTTGCATACGAAAAATTGAAAGTAGTAAGCGATAATTTCACAATAGCTGCGGCATTTGGAAACGTACATGGTGTTTATAAGCCGGGAAATGTGAAACTGACCCCAGTCATTCTGAAAAACTCTCAAGATCATATTCAAGAAAAACACAATACATCAAGCAATCCTGTGAACTTTGTTTTCCATGGTGGATCAGGCTCCTCAAGAGAAGAAATAAGAGAAGCAATCTCATACGGAGCAATCAAAATGAATATCGACACTGATTTACAGTGGGCCTACTGGGAGGGGGTAAAAAATTACTACCAGAAAAAAGAAGATTATCTGCAAGGGCAGATTGGAAATCCTGAAGGAGAGGATAAGCCAAACAAAAAGTTCTATGACCCAAGAGTTTGGGTGAGAGATGCGGAAAAATCTTTTGTGGAGCGATTAAACATTGCTTTCGAAGATTTGAATTGTGTGAACAGAAATGCCTAATGGAAAAATGAAAAACATCTCAGTGATTGGAAGCGGAACTATGGGAAATGGTATCGCTCATGCATTTGCCCAAAATGATTTCAATGTTTCATTGATAGATATTTCGGAGCAAGCACTTGAAAAGGCACTTGTCACAATAGGTAAAAATCTTGACAGACAAATTCAGAAGGAGTTAATTTCGGAATCTGACAGAGAAGCATCCTTGGCAAGAATAAAAACATTCACCTCTACTGGGGAGGGGGTCAAAAATGCTGACTTGGTCGTGGAGGCGGCTACTGAAAGTAGTGATGTCAAAAAGAAGATTTTTGAGACTATGGATACATATGCCCCAAAAGGAGCCATTCTTTCTACAAATACATCTTCCATCTCTATCACGCAGATTGCAGCTACTACAAAACGACCTGATAAAGTAATAGGCATGCATTTCATGAATCCTGTTCCAATGATGAGGTTGATAGAAGTTATCAGAGGTTATGCAACCTCTGATAAAACAACCAGCACAGTCATGGAAATAAGCAAGAATCTGAAAAAAATTCCAATAGAGGTAAATGATTATCCTGGCTTTGTAGCCAACAGAATCCTGATGCCAATGATCAATGAGGCAGTCATCACACTCCATGAAGGCGTAGCGGGAGTAGAAGAAATTGATGCTGTAATGAAGCTGGGAATGGTCCATCCCATGGGACCACTTCAGCTTGCTGATTTTATTGGATTAGATATATGTCTATCTATTATGAATGTACTGTACGATGGGTTAGGTAATCCAAAGTATGCCCCGTGTCCGCTATTGGTAAACATGGTGACTGCTGGATATCTCGGAACAAAAACAGGTGAAGGCTTTTATAAATACACTCCCAAGTCTAAAGATTTGGTGATAAGTCATATGTTCACTAAATAGTCAGCCCTTAAAAACCGACCTAACAAGTAAAAATCTGTTTCAAGCGACCGCTCAGCGAACGTGAATCAACCTTGAATCAAATGGATCAAGTGCTTTTTACCAAAAAATGGACAAAAACGCGCTTTTTTAAGCCATAAATAGTCAACCCTAAAGAATAAAAATTAATTATGCTTATCTTCTTTCAGGGAGGTTTTTAGCATGATTATTGCTATATAAAATGACAAGGAATAGTTATAATATGAATCAAAACCTTGTCAAATGCAGTCAAAAAAGTCGAATAGAAATCAACTTAATTTTTTTGAAGTAGGCATTTAATAAATAAAAGATTAGTCTATTAAAACAGTTTCATTTTCTTAATTAAATGATTGATTTACAGTAATTTAGTAGGACTATTAAAGGTAGAGTAAAAATCAGATTATGGAGAAAAAGTATGAAAGCCCAACTCTTTTTGAGTTTCAGGAGAAATTTCCTGATAATGACAGTTGTCAAAACTTCCTAGCCAAAATGAAATGGTCAGATGGATTTAAATGTGAAAGGTGCCAAAACAACAAGTATTGCAGAGGGAATTTATTCCATACCCGTCAATGCACAAAATGTAAATACCAAGCTACCCCTACAAGTGGCACACTTTTCCACAAAGTAAAATTCCCAATTTTTAAAAGCCTTTTACATCATAGTACTATATGAGTACAAATACACAAGGGATTGCATCAACAGAACTAAGCAGAAAACTGGGACTACGGAAAAAAACCTGTTGGCTGTTTCAGCAAAAGGTAATGAAGACCATGGTTAAGCAGTGGGAAATACCCGCTAATGGGTAAAGTAGCAGTCGATGAGACCGTTATAGGGCAACAGGAAGAAGGCGTTGTAGGACGACAAAATAACTGAAAAAAGTAGGTTGTACTGGCTTATTGAGAAGAAAGGGAAAGGAGTGAGCAGGATGTATGCTAGAGTGATTGACAATGCTGGATCCAAGCAATTGAAGCCCTTCTTCTAGGATCATATATCAACTCAGGCTACCATCAAAACCGATAAGCGGAGAAGGCTACATCCCCCTGAAAGGAAAATACCCTTAGTTAATCCAAATAGAGAGTGGGAAGAAAGGTAAGAATTTCCCGGAATTGCACAGAACAATTATAATGTTCAAGGCATGGCTTAGAGGCATCCACCATTCAGTCGATAACCTTCAGGCATAGATCAACCAATAGTGCTATCGGTTCAACCGAAGTCAGATGAAAGGAGAAATATTCGATAACCCGCTAACTAAAATGGTGGACCACCAACCATGCCCGTACAAGTGCATTCGTATTTATTAAATGCCTACTTCAATAATTTTTTATCACCTACCTTAACTGAACAACTCAATTCCAGGCAAGAGCTTTATTTGTTGAGCCAACAGATAGAATGGTCATATTTTGAAGAAGCGTTTGGTTCGCTTTATTCAAATGTAGGTCGTCCAGCTCATTCTATTCGTTTGATGGTCTCCTTGTTGATATTAAAATCTATTTACAATTTATCAGATGAGGTATTGGTGGAGCAACGGTGGGAAATGAATCCATATTTTCAATATTTTGGAGGCTTTGATTCTTTGCAATGGGGGCAACCCTGTGCGGCAACAGATTTGGTACATTTCAGGAAGAGGATTGGAGAAGAAGGGGTAGAGAAGATATTGAAACATTCAATTGAGCTACACGGCAAGGATGCTAAGGACAAGCATGTAAGTGTAGATACTACTGTCCAGGAAAAGAGCATCACCTATCCCACAGATGCAAAACTTCATAAAAAGATTGTTGACAGCTGTATTTCTATAGCCAAGAAAGAAGGGATTAACCTACGACGCAGCTACGTTAGGACAACCAAAAACCTTGTCAGAGACACCTACAATGGGACTCACCCTAAAAGAAGGAAGAAAGCAAATGTAGCGAAGCGCAAACTCAAAACCATTGCTGGTCGGTTAGTCAGAGCATTAGACAGGAAATTACCACATCAGCAAAAAGAAGTAACACTGGCACTGTTCAAACGAGTACTTACACAAGAGAAGTGCAGTAAGAATAAAATTTACAGTTTACATGAACCTGATGTGTATTGCATCGCAAAAGGGAAGGCCCATAAGAAATATGAATATGGCTGTAAGGCATCAGTAGTATTGACACAAAATACGGGTATCATCGTAGGTGCGATGACTTTTGAAGAGAATATTTATGATGGACATACGCTAGATGCTGTATTGAAGTAAACACAACTACTGACTGGTAACTACCCGAAAACCGCCACAGTAGCTAGGGGGTACAAAGGGACTAACAAAGTTGAGAACACCTCCATCATTCGACCATCCAACCCATTAAAAAGAGACAATACCTATCAAAAACAGAGAAAACGAACGCACTGTAGACGTAGAGTAGCCATAGAGCCAATCATCGGACACTTGAAGCAAGATCATCGAGCAGCTAGCAATTACCTAAAAGGGAAAACAGGAGATAAAATAAACTTCATCATGGCAGCCTGTGGGTTTAACTACAAGAAGTTGATGAAAAAACTAAGAGTAAATGCTCTTTGGCTCTATACAAAATGGGTAGTAAATCTGAGGTGTCTATTTGAAGTAACCTCTTTCCATCAAAGTAGAATACTAACTCTATTGAAAATGAGTTTGTAAGGAACGACTAAATAGCAGACGTGACAAAAACCAGCCACTTTCTCAAATTCCAGGCACAAGCTGCCATGAGTACATTGATTTCATCGCCAATTTGTCCTTTAAGCATATTTCTGGATAACCTAAAATCGGATTTCAAATGCCCAATAATGGGTTCTATGGCGGCCCGCCACTTACACAATTTGCGTTTCTTGTCTCTTTGATAACGATTGTCTTTTTTCAGGGCTTTGCTCGGCAGGATGATGGACGTATCGCTTACTTGTTTAACCCCACAATAGCCTCTGTCGCAGACCGCTTGTTTGATGGGTTTTGTTCTGTTGCTATTGGCTTGTTTTATCGCATCGGGTAGGGTTTTTGCATCATCCTGGTTTTTCTTATGGCTGACAACGCCGACAATGATGTTACTATCTTTGGCCGAGACGATGGATACTTTGTTGCCGTATTCATAGCGTTTATGGTCTTTGCCTTTGCCCATCGCATAAGCATGGGGTTCGTGCAGGGAATAAATTTTGTTTTTGTCTTTGGGTTGTTGTGCCCCACGCCTGCTTATAGAAGGCCGCTGATAAAACAAGAAGTCTGGTTGATAGGTTTCAGTCCGTGTTGGGGTAGCTTCCTTTGTAATTCTCGGATTAAAATATGAGCAATGGTTCGCAATCGTTTCAATGCCTTTTTAGCGGATGCACGCTTTTTAACATGGCGGAAGTGGCGAATGCGTAAGCGGCAGTTTGTAACTTCTTTTACAAAGGTTCTGCGCTGTTTGATGCCATGTTTTTTCGCCAATTTGTTGAGACGGTTGATAATTTTGATAGCTAGTTTAGAATCAGTGGGATAGGTGATGTTTTTTTCCTGTACGGTGGTGTCAATCAAAACAGTGTTTTCATTGGCTTTTTTGCCGTGCAACATCACACTCATCTTAAAAATGAGTTCAAAACCTGCGACACCGATTCTGTTTCTAAAATGCACCAGTTCGGTTGTACTGCAAGGCACGTTTGGGGTGTAGGTTGGATAACCGCAGAAGTATTGATAATACGGATTACGCTTGAACTGTAAGACCACATTCTCATCGGACAGGTTTTCCAGTTGTTTGAGCATCAGTAACCCGACCATTAAGCGTATTGGTTTTGATGGTCTGCCGTTATCGTGGCAATAGTGTTTGCTAAATTCGTCCTCGAAGACCTTCCAGTCGATGGCGTTGGCTAATTTGATGAGCGGGTCTCGTGGGTCTAATTGAGAGAACAGCTCGGTGTGAAACAGATTTTGTTGCCCTGTGTTTGGGGTAGATGGAGTCAGCATAATTTTTTAACTAAAACGACCAGAAAACAACGGTTATTCTAACATAAAGCGGTTGATTTGGTTAATGGTTTTGTTTGTTTTATTGATATAAATCAACCTGTTTAGATGTTTTTAAGGGCTGACTAAATAAGAAAAGACAGTAGCAAGTAACGTGTTTGATACCGATTAGCTTATATTACTAGTCTAATTATTTGTATATCCGCTAGGATTAACCGTACCAAGTCTGAAATTAGGTATGCACTTGAAAAAAAACTAGATTTACGTAATGTTCCAGTTTAAGGAGGGTGTCTTATACCAATTTTATTATAAAATATGACATAAATAAATTGAATTATTTTTTGTTTGGATTAGGCAAAAAACATAACCATAGTCATAGCTATGGTTATGTTTTTTAACGAAATACAAGCAAAAAAGAAACAATTTATATGTGATATTTTGTGATCAATTTGGTATTACAATAATTGAAGTAGGCATTTAATAAATAAAAGATTAGTCTATTAAAACAGTTTCATTTTCTTAATTAAACAATTGATTTACAGTAACTTAGTAGGACTATTAAAGTTAGAGTGAAAATCAGATTATGGAGACAAAGTAGGAAAGCCTAACTCTTTTTGAGTTTCAGGAGAAATTTCCTGATAACGACAGTTGTCAAAACTTCCTGGCCGAAATGAAATGGTCAGATGGATTTAAATGTGAAAGGTGCCAAAACAACACATATTGCAGAGGGAAATTATTCCATACCCGGCAATGCACAAAATGTAGATACCAAGCTACCCCCCACAAGCGACACGCTTTTCCACAAAGTAAAATTCCCGATTTTAAAATCTTTTTAAATCCTATACTGTATGAGTACAAATACACAAGGGATTGCATCAACAGAGCTAAGCAGAAAACTGGGACTACGGCAAAAAACCTGTTGGCTGTTTCAACAAAAGGTAATGAAGGCCATGGGTAGCAGTGGGAAATACCCGCTTGGGTAAAGTAGAAGTCGATGAGACCGTTGTAGGGCAACAGGAAGAAGGCATTGTAGGACACCAAAATAATCAAAAAAAGCAGGTTGTACTCGCTATTGAGAAGAAAGGGAAAGGAGTGAGCAGGATGTATGCTAGGGTGATTGACAATGCTAGCTCCAAGCAATTGAAGCCCTTCTTCCATGATCATATATCACCAGGCTACCATCACAACCGATAAGTGGAGGGGCTACATCCCCCTGAAAGAAAAATACCCTTAGTTAATCCAAATCGAGCGTGGGAAGAAAGGTAAGAATTGCACAGAATTGCACAGAATAATTATGATGTTCAAGGCATGGCTTAGAGGTATCCACCATTCAGTCGATAACCTGCAGGCATATATCGACCAATATTGCTATCGGTTCAACCGAAGCCAGATGAAAGGAGAAATATTCGATAACCTGCTAACTAAAATGGTGGACCATCAACCATGCCCTTACATTTTTATTCGTATTTATTAAATGCCTATTTCAATACTACTCACATTCAACTAATAAATGCAACTTTTAGATTTGAGATTTTATCACTATTACAAAACAGGAAAGAAGGGCAATTCCCTCTTTCATTGCTTTGCTGGTAAGGGTTAATTTGCCCCCTCACATCGTCAAAAATAAAGTTGCAAATGGCACATCTTACTACAGAACACAGGTACGCGATATCGTGTATGTTACAACAAGGAAAAAGTCAAAGAGAAATAGCTGCTAGCATAGCAAAAGATAAATCCGTTATTAGCAGAGAAATTGTGCGTAATAAAGATCAGAGAAGTGGTGTTTATAGGCATGATTTGGCGCATCGAAAGTATGCTCAACGTCAAAAAAAGAAACCCAAGAAAAAGCGATTCACCTTGCGAATTCAGTCCCATGTCGAGACCCTGCTAAAGGAAGATTATAGCCCCGAGCAAATTGTAGGCATCAGTATAAAAGAAGGGCTAGACTGTGTCTCTCACGAGCGCATTTATCAGCATGTATGGAAAGACAAAAAACACCAGGGCGAGTTACATACTCATCTCCGAAGAAAGGGCAGAAAGTATCGCAAAAGAGGGGCTACTAAAGATAGCAGGGGAATTATAAAAGACAGAGTAAGTATAGACCGCAGACCTTCGGTGGTAGAAGAAAGGTCAAGATTTGGAGATCTTGAAGTAGATTTGGTCATTGGAAAAAATCAGAAAGGAGCGATTGTAACTATCAACGACAGGGCGAGTGGCATGTTGAAAATGAAGAAAGTAGAAACCAAACAAGCCAGCGAAGTTGCTGATGCCATCAATGCATTATTGGAAGAATGGAGTCCGTTTCTTCACACCATCACTTCTGATAATGGAAAGGAATTTGCTTGGCATCAACAGGTAGCTAAAACGCTAAGCATTGACTATTATTTTGCCCATCCCTACCACTCGTGGGAAAGAGGGTCTAATGAAAATTTAAACGGGCTGATCAGACAATATATCCCTAAGAAATCAGACTTCTCTATGCTCAATGAGCAACAAATCAAAGACGTTGAAACCAGGATAAACAATCGACCTAGAAAAAGGCATAAATATGAAATCCCTATATTTGTAATGAATCAATTATTGGTTAACCAGAAAGTTGCATTAATGACTTGAATTCAGCCTATAAAATACAAGCATGATGAGAGCAACAGTCTTAATTTTGGTAATATCTCTCCTTTTTACAGGATGTAGGGAGGACGAACAACAAAATGCAATTGCAGGAGGGCAAAAAGAACAAGAAAGTTCAGTTTACGGTATTTGGCAATTAGTTGAGTCCTTTTCTCACCCTCCAACTGGAAAGGGATGGAGTCAAGTTGAAAATGGATATTTACTTAATATCAAAACTGATGGTACTTTTAGCTCATCACAATTTTCAGATTGTAGCACAGGAAAAGCCACGGTAACAACTAACCAAATTGTTTTAAGGGCATCTCTAAAAACTAAAACAGCTGTGTTAGTATGTTTTTTGAGCTAAAAGAGTTAGACTTGGAAATGAAACAATTTAAACGTCACAGAGATTACGGTTTTTTTGATCAAGACATTCGTTTGTCCAAACTGAGCCAGTTGGGAGATCCCCTGCAACGATTAAACGGTGGAATTGATTTTGAAATTTTCCGTTCTTTACTGGAAAAGCACCTGATCAAAGAGTCAAAAGGAAAGGGAGGACGTCCCCCATATGATTATGTGTTAATGTTCAAGATATTGATTCTTCAGCGATATTATAACCTCTCTGATGATCAAGCAGAATATCAAATCAATGACAGGATGAGTTTTATGAGATTTCTCAACCTCACCATTGCAGATGACATACCAGATAGCAACACGATATGGTTGTTTAGTGAACGTCTGACCGACTTGAATTTAGTAAAATCTCTTTTCGAGCTATTTCAGAGTCAATTGGAAAAGTTAGGGCTTATGGTCAATGAAGGCAAAATAATAGATGCCTCTTTTGTAGAAGCCCCACGCCAACGCAACAGCAGGGAGAAAAACCAACAAATAAAAGAGGGTAAGGGAGAAGGTCTATGGACAGATGAACCCAATAAAAAGCGTCAAAAGGACATTGATGCACGTTGGACAAAGAAAAATAATCAGCATTATTATGGGTATAAAAATCACGCCAAGGTGGATGCAGGTAGCAAATTGATAGAACGCTATGAAATTACCGATGCAGCGGTACATGATTCACAGGCTCTTGATGCCCTGTTGGACAAAAAACAAGACAAAGAACAGGAATTGTATGCCGACAGTGCTTATGCAGACCAGCAAGAAATACTCGAAAAACATCAGGTTAAAGATCAAATACATGAGAAGGGCTACAAAAACAAGCCGTTGACCGATACACAAAAGGAAAGTAATACAAGAAAATCAAAAGTACGCGTAAGAGTGGAGCATGTTTTTGGTTTCATGGAGAACAGTATGGGAAGCATGTATTACAGAAAAGTAGGGAAATCAAGAGCCGATACGGTCATTGGTCTGATGAATCTGACTTATAATATGTGCAGAAAAATTCAATTGACCGCTTCATTATGAGGGAACGTGCGTTCGATAGGCAATGAATAAATTCATAAGTAACTGATAATCAGGTGAATAAAAAATGAACTAAAAAAGAACAAAATAGGTCATCTTAAAAAAACAGGTCATAAAAATAAATCGGGAGAATATCCAGTTTTTAGAGATGCCCTTAATATATGATTGTAGTGGATTCTCTGCTGGTTTTGAAAATCCTGCAGGTGTTTTCAAGCATAGTTTTGAATTAGTAAATGGAAAACTTGAACTTACTCCACAAAATTTTAATTGTTTTGAAGGGTGTAAATATAGACTTGCTGAAGTATAAGGCTAAACGCTAATTTATGTCAGCCCTTATATAAATTTGATCATAAAATATTACATAAATAAATTAAATTATTTGAAATAGGCATTTAATAAATACGAATAAAATTGTAAGGGCATGGTTGATGGTCCACCATTTTAGTTAGCAGGTTATCGAATATTTCCCCTTTCATTTGACTACGGTTGAACCGATAGCAATATTGGTCAATATATGCTTGAAGGTTATCGACTGAATGGTGGATACCTCTAAGCCATGCCTTGAACATCATAATTGTTCTGTGCAATTCTTACCTTTCTTCCCACTCTCTATTTGGATTAACTAAGGGTATTTTTCTTTCAGGGGGATGTAGCCCCTCCACTTATCGGTTTTGATGGTAGCCTGAGGTGATATATGATTCTGGAAGAAGGGCTTCAATTGCTTGGAGCCAGCATTGTCAATCACTCTGGCATACATCCTGCTCACTCCTTTCCCTTTCTTCTCAATAGCCAGTACATCCTGCTTTTTTCGATTATTTTGTCGTCCTACAACGCCTTCTTCCTGTTGCCCTACAACCGTCTCATCGACTTCTACTTTACCCATTAGCGGGTATTTCCCACTGCTACCCATTGCCTTCATTACCTTTTGTTGAAACAGCCAACAGGTTTTTTGTCGTAGCCCCAGTTTTCTGCTTAGTTCTGTTGATGCAATCCCTTGTGTATTTGTACTCATATAGTATAGGATATAAAAAGCTTTTAACATTGGGAATTTTACTTTGTGGAAAAGTGTGCCACTTGTGGGGGTAGCTTGGTATCTACATTTTGTGCATTGACGGGTATGGAATAATTTCCCTCTGCAATACGTGTTGTTTTGGCACTTTTCACATTTAAATCCATCTGGCCATTTCATTTCGGCTAGGAAGTTTTGACAACTGTCGTTATCAGGAAATTTCTTCTGAAACTAAAAAAGGGTTAGGCTTTCATACTTTTTCTCCATACTGTGATTTTTACTCTAACTTTAATAATTTTACTAAGTTACTGTAAATCAATTATTTAATCAAGAAAATGAAACTGTTTTAATAGACTAATCTTTTATTTATTAAATGCCTACTTCATTAAATTATTTTTTGTTCGGATTAGGCAAAAAACATAAGAATAGTCATAACTATGCTTATATTTTTTAACGAAATTCGGGCAAAAAAGAAACAATTTATATGTGATATTTTGTAGTTAATTTTGTATTAAAAGAAAGTTGAAATGATCTTACATTGTCTGGGGTGTTTTTTTTGCTTAAAATTATCCATGCAACCAATGTTATTCATTGATAAACGCCACTCTATTGCAACATTTCAATTCGTCTTGTTGACTAATGGATGCACTGAATGACAAGCAACTTGTAACTTCAGTATTGTCAGGCGACGATGGCGCATTCCGTATCCTCATAGGAAAACATGAAAGGCTGGTGACACACATGATTGCTAAGGTAGTATCTGATGATATGGACAGGGAAGAATTATGTCAGGATGTTTTTGTGAAGGTGCAGAAAAGTTGGACACTTTTCATTTCGACTCTAAGTTATCTACATGGATCGCAACTATATCTTATAGATTGGCGATTAACTTTGCGAAGAAGAAAGAACTGGACCAAGTGGATTTGGACTCCATCAGATTCAACGTTTCGGGTGATGACAAATCTTATGAGACGGAAGACCTATGTAAGTTCACTTAGTAAGTTCAAAGCTTAGGATAAATAAGTGGGGCTAGTTCCACATATTTAAAGGTCTAAAAACTTTGCCATATGAGCCAAACATATTATCAACTCAAAGACCATCAAAGATATCAAATTGAAGCCTACTTAAAATCGGGTAAAAGTAAAAGTTTCATTGCAGAAGCCCTTGCTGTGTCGGTTTCCACCATTTACAGAGAATGCAAGCGCAACAGTTCCCCTAAAGGGATCTAGCAGGCTTCTAAAGCACATTTGTCTTCCACAAAGCGTAAGCAACGTTATTGCAAGTCTCGGTCTTTTGACACCCACAAAAGACAGCTCATCAAAGAATACCTTCTGCAAGAACAGTGGTCACCTAAGCAGATTGTAGGGTATTGTAAAATCAAGCAGATTCCCATGGTTTCACATGAACGTATCTATCCATATATCAGGGACGATAAAGCTGCTGGTGGACAGTATTACAAACCTTTACGCCATCAACTCAAACATAGAAAAAGACCTGTAGGTAAGCCTGTACCTATTAAAAACAGGGTATCAATCGATCAAAGACCTGAATGCATCAACAATAAAGAACGCTTTGGGGACTGGGAAGTGGATACCATTATAGGCAGACAACAAAAGGGAGCCATGCTGACCATCGTGGAAAGAACTACAGGAATGCTCATTATCAAAAAGCTACCTAAGGGAAAGCAAGCCAAAGGACTAAGTAAGGAACTTATCAATAGGCTGATGCCCTATAAAAAACATATCCTTTCGATCACTTCTGATAATGGAACAGAATTTTCCGACCATCAAAACATAGCTAAAAACATAGCTACTCAATGCTACTTTGCCCATCGGTATTGCTCCTGGCAAAGAGGACTCAATGAATACACTAACAAACTCATAAGACAGTATATACCCAAAAAAACAGCTTTTGATACACTAAATGACGAACAGATTACACAAATTCAGTACAAAATTAACCGACGACCAAGAGAAAAGCTTAACTTCAAAACTCCTAAAGAAATCTTTTATCTAAATACCGCTTAGTTGTTGCGCTTGAATGTGGAACCTACGGTGTAGTCCTGATTACACTTTATCAAAAGTCATCAATAGATATGAGTAAAATTTCGTATTACTTTGTGGGTTATAATTTGCGAATGAAATGAAATTGATCCTAATTGTAGCAGGAATGTTCCTTTTTAGCTGTCAGTCTCAGGGAAACAAGACAGAAAACAATCCACTCGCCTATGCTGACGCACAGCAACTAGATACAGCCACTTTTGCGGGCGGATGTTTTTGGTGTGTGGAAGCTTCATTTGAACAAATCAAAGGCGTTGTTTCGGCTGTTTCGGGTTACGCTGGCGGGGAAAAATCTACGGCAAACTACAAACTTGTTAGCTCTGGCAGAACAAATCATGCAGAAGCGGTACAGGTATTTTATGATCCTAGTGTCATTGATTATAATACGCTACTGGACATCTTCTTCACAGCACACGACCCTACCCAGGTAAACAGGCAAGAACCAGATGTCGGGTCGCAGTACAGGTCAGCCATTTTTTACCATACTAATGGACAAAAGAAATTGGCGGAAGCCAAGTTCAACGAACTCCAACCTTCTCTAGGCAGGTCTATTGCTACAGAATTAGTTTCCTATACTGAGTTTTACGATGCAGAGGGCTATCATCAGGATTATGAGAAGAAAAATCCGTATCAGCCGTATATTGTAAATGTTTCAAAGCCAAAAATTGATCGGGTAGCGGAGAAATTTAAACAGTTATTGAAGGGAAAAGAATGATTTTCACTTTTCTTTTGTCATTTCCAGAACATCTGTGACGTATGTTTTTTCGTGCTGATACGTCATGACAGAAGTATTGATATCAATTTGACCACCAACTAATGGCATAACAAATTGTTTCTTTTCCGCTTGTATGTCGTCAAAAAATAGAACCGTAGCTATGGTCGCCATGCTTATACCAATTGCCTACTTCAAACGAAAGATCATTCAATTTTATTTATGCCTCATTTTATAATCTAATTGGTATAAGGATTCGTAATGATCAAAATGCTAATCTTTACTTAATTCCAGCCATCTCATCTCCTTTTCTTCCAGCTCGGTTTCTATTGCTTTGATGTGTTGGCTAACAGTTTGTAGTCTTTCATACGCCGTTTCATCATTAAGCAACGTACGTAGTTCGGCTTTCTTAGCTTCTAACTTAGGAATTTCCTGATCCAGATTCTTAAGTTCATGTTGCTCACTGAAGTTTAACCTTTTTGTCTTATTTAAATCTTTATATGGAGTTTCATCTTTTGCTTTTTGCTGACTCTTGTCTGGAAGAACGGCGATAGCTGGTTCTTCCACCTGTTTATAGTCAGAGTAATTGCCTGGAAAATCTTTGATCACCCCATTTCCCTTAAAAACAAACAAATGGTCCACCAATCGATCCATAAAATATCTATCGTGTGAGACGATGATTAGGCACCCAGAAAATTTTTGCAGGTAATCTTCAAACACGTTCAGTGTTATAATGTCCAAGTCATTGGTGGGCTCATCTAGGATCAAGAAGTTGGGGTTGGCCATAAGCACTTTTAGTAGTTGAAGTCTTCGCTTCTCTCCACCACTTAGTTTGCCGACAAAATTATGCTGTACTTTGGGTGGAAAAAGAAATTGATTGAGTAGTTGCGAAGCAGATAGTTCAGAACCATCTTCCAGCCTGATGTACTCAGCTGTTTCTTTAATGATGTCAAGCACTTTTTTACTTGGATCAAAAATGGTTTCGTCTTGCGTGTAATAACCGAATTTTGTAGTCTGACCAACCGCTAATTCTCCAGAATCTGGTATGATGGACTGGGATAAAAGGTTCAGAAAAGTAGATTTCCCTGTCCCATTAGGACCTATGATACCCACTCTTTCCTTTCTCTTAAAAACGTAGTTAAAATCTTTAATCAATGGTTTTTTGCCATAAGATTTAAAAACATGGTGTGCTTCCAAAATCTTTTTCCCCTGTCTTTTGCCTTTTAGATTCACTTCTGCTTTTCGGGACTGTACGTTACTGTTAGCTTTATCTTGCAGGTCATAAAAAGCATCAATCCTGTATTTTGCTTTT
Source organism: Ekhidna sp. (assembly GCA_965261215.1). Classification (GTDB taxonomy): domain Bacteria; phylum Bacteroidota; class Bacteroidia; order Cytophagales; family Cyclobacteriaceae; genus Ekhidna. The sequence goes on along the minus strand of CBDHDT010000193.1, from coordinate 1,690,739 downwards.
GTCCCTCTGGCCTTTGGTTGCCGTCGCATCCACTCCAATTCCGTTTTTAGCAAGTTTTTTGCCTTGCTTACACTAGTAGCTTCCATGTCCTGACGTTCTGCTTTCTTCGATAAAAAATGACTGTAATTTCCTTTATATTGAAACAAATTACCATGCTCAATTTCAAGAACTTCATTCGTTATTTTATCCAAAAAATAGCGGTCATGAGTTACCATCAAAAGTGTCAGGTGCTGATTGACCAAGTAATTTTCCAACCATTCAATCAATTCAATATCCAGATGATTAGTCGGCTCGTCAAGAATCAAAAAATCGGGGTTGGTCACCAACGCCTGCGCAATGGCAACTCTCTTTTTTTGCCCCCCTGAAAGCTCTCCCATGTGCTGTTCGATCTCGTGAAGTCCAAGTTTGCCAAGAAGGGTTTTGATCTGATGTTCATACTCCCATGCATTTTGTGAAGCCATCTTCTCAAGAAATGGCAACAAATCTGGAGCATTGAGGGGGTCTGTTTCCGCCTTCAAGAGAGCCATCTCATACTCTCTGATGGTATTCAATTCCTCTTTGTCACCTGAAAAGACAGTTTCTAATATGGTTTCATTTTTATTGAAATCAGGATGCTGTCTTAGAATAGATATTTTAAGCCCTTTTCGAAAGGAAATTTTTCCTCGATCTGGGGTCTCTAGTCCAGCAATCACCTTCAGCAGGGTAGACTTTCCACAGCCATTTATGCCCACCAAAGCCACTTTCTGTCCCTGGTCTAACCCGAAGGTAATTTCATTAAATAGCTGTTTTTCATCATAGCTTTTCGTAAGCCCTTCAACCGATAAGCAATTCATGATCAGCAAAGCTATGTAACCAATTATGGAACAGATCATCGGACCGTTGTTTTATTAGGTAAAATGACTAGGGAAGCCTAGTAATTTCAATTGTCAAGGCGATGAAATAGCCCCCTTGCTCATCAGCCATATTGGTCGTTGTAGCATACACTTTTATACCCGTTTGATTATAAAATATAGCCATAGCTACGGTGCTATTTTTTCCTTATTCAAACAAAAAATAATGCAGTTTACTCATGTCCCATCCCATTTTTTAATCAAATGGGTCTTAATTAAAGAGGCACGTAGAAAATTAATACTTGCAAAAGTCCCAACCGTTGTCTAAACTTGTCCACTTAAAGTTCAATGTCATAAAATAGCAGATGTTATGAAAAAATCTTATGAAAATTCTACTTTATCCTGCCAAAATGGCGAATTTTTTGCAGTTAATGAAATCCCCTCCCTCCCCCGTCTCTCCCATTTTGCTAGCGTGAGGTCCATCGTTGCCCTGATCGTTGCCTCCTTCCTTGCGCTTATGCCCGCCACTACTGCGCAGGCGCAGAATTCACCAACAGACGATTTTGTGCTGAAAATAACAACCACCGCTGGTACTGATGCTAGCGACAAGTCCTTTAATTTTTATAGCCAAGACATGAATTATATGGTGGACTGGGGAGAAGGTAGCAGTTTTGAGCAGGTCGGCACAGGAGATGTTCTCCATACCTTCAACACAGCAGGAGTATACACCATCAGATTTAGAAACCTGAATGATATCTACATCAGTAATCAGGCAGACACAGCAAAATATACCTCCATAGAACAGTGGGGTACCTCTACTTGGAATGCGACAATGGACAGTGCTTTTAAGGGAGCAACTAGGCTCACCATGAAGCTAGGCGCAGGTACGCCTGACATGGGTATGGTGACGGATATGTCGGGGATGTTCGCTGGTGCCACTGCCTTCAACGGCGACATCAGCGGGTGGAATACCGCATCGGTAACGAGTATGGCAGGTATGTTCTCTGGTGCCGTTGTCTTTAACCGAGACATAAGCGGGTGGAATACCGTACAGGTGACGGATATGTCTGAGGCGTTCGCTTTTGCCACTTCCTTTAACCAAGACATAGGAAACTGGAATACCGCATCTGTGACGAATATGGCTTCTATGTTCCTGAGTGCCACTGCTTTTAACCAGGATATAAGTCGCTGGAATACTTCAGCCGTGACAGGTATGAGTTTGATGTTCGGTGCTATCTTTGGAACCACTGTCTTCAATCAGGATATAGGCAACTGGAATACTTCAGCCGTGATAGATATGAGTTTTATGTTCGGTGGTTTCTTTGGAACCGCTGCCTTCAACCAGAACATAGGCGGGTGGAATACATCAGCGGTGACGAATATGCATGGTATGTTCTCTGGAGCCACTGTCTTCAACCATAACATAGGCAACTGGAATACTTCAGCCGTGACGAGTATGTCTGCTATGTTCTCTGGAGCCGCTGCCTTCAATCAGAACATAGGTAGCTGGAATACAGCAAAGGTGACGATTATGTCTCAGATGTTCACTGGAGCCACTTCCTTTGACCAGAACATAGGCGGGTGGAATGTTGGTGCATTGACGGATGCCGAAGATATGTTCACAGGTAATTTCTTTACACCGGGAAATGTTACACTTTCACCTACAAACTACGATGCGCTGTTGGTGGGCTGGGATGCGCAAATCCTTCAAACGGGAGTCACTTTCGGTGGCGGTGATTCGAAATATAGCTCAGATGCAGCACACACCGCTAGGGAAAATATGACGGCTACTACAGCAAATGGTGGAGATAACTGGACCATTACGGATGGCGGACGAGCAGCACAGCCTAACGTCCATCTCCCTGTTTTTGCAGAAGGAACTACCGCCACAGTAACTTATGCAGAAAACACCCCTACGCCAGTAACTACCGTCGCTGCCACCGATGCAGACTCAGGACAGACGGTTACGTTCACGCTGTCGGGCGGAGCGGATGCAGGTCTGTTTTCTCTCACTCCCGCAGGTGTATTGAGGTTCAATACCGCACCAGACTATGAAGTGCCTATGGATGTGGGAACGAATAATGTGTACGAAGTAACGATCACCGTTACAGACGACGGCACACCCGCAAGGATGACCATGCAAACCCTCACCATCACCGTGACGGATGTGACGAATGAAGGTGGCACCCCGGCCGACCACTTTGTGCTGAAAGTAACAACTAACCCTAATATTAACAACGCCAACGACAAGGACTTTACGTTCTACACGGAGGATACAAATTATGACATTGACTGGGACAATAACGGAACGTTTGAAAGTGCAGATACAGGAGTTGCTGGAGACCAGTCCCATACCTTCGCTACAGCAGGAGTACACACCATCAGGTTTAGAAACCTGAATGACATTCATATCAATCATCAGGCAGATGCAAGAAAATATACCTCTATAGAACAGTGGGGTACCGCTGTCTGGAATGTAGCTATGGATAGTGCTTTTCGGGGAGCGAGTATCCTGATCATGAACCCAAGCGCAGGTACGCCTAATATGAGTGCTGTGACGAATATGGCTTATATGTTCTATCAAGCCACTTTCTTTAACGGCAACATAAGCGGGTGGAATACAGCACAGGTGACGAATATGGCTTATATGTTCGATGGAGCCTCTTCCTTTAATAAGGACATAGGAAACTGGAATACAGCACAGGTGACGAATATGCAAGAGATGTTCGGTGGAGCCTCTTCCTTTAACCAAGACATAGGCGGGTGGAATACATCACAGGTGACGAATATGAAAGATATGTTCCAGAATGCCACAGCCTTTAACCAGAACATAGGCGGATGGAATACAGCACAGGTGACGGATATGTCCGGGATGTTCCACGGGTTCTTTGGAAACACTTCCTTCAACGGCGACATAGGCAGGTGGAATACAGCACAGGTGACGGATATGTCTAGGATGTTCAATGATGCCACTTCTTTTAATCAGAACATAGGCAACTGGAATACTTCAGCCGTGACGATTATGTCTCAGATGTTCACTGGTGCCTCTTCCTTCAACGGCGACATAGGCAGGTGGAATACCGCATCGGTGTGGAATATGCACAATATGTTCTCTGGTGCCACTTCCTTTGATCAGAACATAGGCGGGTGGAATGTAGAAACGGTGCGCTCGATGTCCTTTATGTTCTCTGGTACTTTCTTTTCACCAGGGAATGTTACACTTTCACCTACAAACTACGATGCGCTGTTGGTGGGCTGGAATGCGCAAAACCTTCGAATGGGAGTCACTTTCGGTGGCGGGGATTCGAAATATAGCTCAGATGTAGCACACACCGCCAGGGCAAATATGATCAGTGCAACTGGTCATAACTGGACCATTACGGATGGCGGACGAGTACAGCCTAACGTCCATCCCCCTGTTTTCGCAAGAGGAACGACTATGGTGGATGTAGCGGAAGGCACGACGGCAGTGACCACCGTCGGTGCCACCGATGCGGATACGGGACAGACGATTGCTTTCACGCTGACGGGAGGAGAAGATGCGGGTCTGTTTTCCATCACTCCCGCAGGCGAATTGACGTTCAATACCGCACCAGATTTTGACAACCCGACAGATGTGGGAACGAATAATGTGTACGAAGTGACGATCACCGCTACAGACGACGGCACACCCGAAATGACTGCCATGCAAGCCCTCACCATCACCGTGACGGATGTGGATGAAGGCGATCCCGCCCACTTTGTGCTGAAAGTAACAACTAACCCTGGTATTAACAACGCTAACGACAGGTCCTTTACCTTCTACACGCAGGACACGAATTATGACATAGACTGGGACAATGACGGAACGTTTGAAGCTACAGACGTTTATAGAAACCAGTCCCATACCTTCCCTACAGCAGGAGTACACACCATCAGGTTTAGAAACCTGAATGATATCTACATCAGTAATCAGAGAGACACATTAAAATATACCTCCATAGAACAGTGGGGTACCGCTGTCTGGAATGCAAGTATGAGTAATGCTTTTTGGGGAGCAAGTAACCTGACCATGAATCCAAGCGCAGGTACTCCTGACATGAGTGCGGTGACGAGTATGAGTGCTATGTTCGCTGGTGCCACTTCCTTTAATCAGGACATAGGCGGGTGGAATACAGCAAAGGTGACGGATATGAGGTGGATGTTCTCTGGAGCCACTGCCTTTAACCAGGACATAGGAAACTGGAATACAGCAAAGGTGACGAATATGCAAAGTATGTTCAATGAAGCCACTGCCTTTAACCAAGACATAGGAAACTGGAATACAGCAAAGGTGACGAATATGCAAAGTATGTTCAATGAAGCCACTGCCTTTAACCAAGACATAGGAAACTGGAATACCACACAGGTGACGAATATGAAGTGGATGTTCTCTAGAGCCACAGCCTTTAACAAAGACATAGGAAACTGGAATACAGCAAAGGTGACGAATATGCGAAGTATGTTCTTTAACGCCACTGTCTTTAGCCAAGACATAAGCAGGTGGAATACCGCACAGGTGACGGATATGGCTTATATGTTTGGTGGGTACCAAGTAGTCACTTCCTTTAATCAGGACATCAGCGGGTGGAATACAGCAAAGGTGACGGATATGTCTTATATGTTCGCTGATGCCACTTCCTTTAGCCAAGACATAAGCAGGTGGAATACAGCAAAGGTGACGAATATGCGAGGTATGTTCAATGGAGCCACTGCCTTTAATCAAGACATAGGAAACTGGAATACCGCCTCGGTGACGACTATGCGAGGTATGTTCACTAACGCCACGGCCTTTAATCAGGACATAGGTCGCTGGAATACCGCACAGGTGACCAATATGTTTCTTATGTTTGGTGGGGGAAGCGGGGTCGTCACTCCCTTTAATCAGGACTTAAGCAGGTGGAATACAGCACGGGTGACGGATATGACTGCTATGTTCCAGAATGCCACAGCCTTTAATCAAGACATAGGAAACTGGAATACCGCCTCGGTGACGACTATGCGAGGTATGTTCTTTAACGCCACGGTCTTTAATCAGGACATAGGGAACTGGAATACAGCACAGGTGACGGATATGTTTCTTATGTTTGGTGGGTACCAAGTAGTTACTTCCTTTAATCAGGACATCAGCGGGTGGAATACAGCACAGGTGACGGATATGGAAAGTATGTTCCAGAATGCCACAGCCTTTAACCAAGACATAGGCGGGTGGAATACAGCATCTGTGACGAATATGTCTGTTATGTTCTATCAAGCCACTTCCTTTGACCAGGACATAGGCGGGTGGAATGTAGAAAGGGTGACGACCATGGAAAGTATGTTCTCAGATGTCACACTTTCACCTACAAACTACGATTCCCTATTGGTGCGTTGGAACAGACAAAACCTTCAAACGGGAGTCACTTTCGGTGGTGGGGATTCGGAATATAGCTCAGATGAAGCTCACACCGCCAGAGCAAATATGATCAGTGCAACTGGTCATAACTGGATCATTACTGATGGCGGACGAGTAGGACAGTCTAACGACCACGCCCCCGTTTTCGCAGAAGGAACTACCGCTACCGTAGTTTATGCAGAAAACGCCACTACGCCAGTGACCACCGTCGGTGCCACCGATGCAGATACGGGACAAACGATTACGTTCACGCTGACGGGAGGAGCGGATGAGTCTAAATTTTCCATCACTTCCGCAGGCGTACTGACATTCAATACCGCACCAGATTTTGACATGCCTACGGATGTGGGATCGGATAATATGTACGAAGTGATGATCACCGCTACAGACGGACAAACCCCACCGCTGACCGCTACGCAAACCCTCACCATCACCGTGACGGAGGCGACGGCGGTTGAATATTTCTTTACTGCCAGCCAGCGTACGTTCACGCCATTGACAGGTGCTACTGCTGTCACTAGCATTAAAAGAGACGATGCACTCAGTGCAAGCCTCCCTGTTGGATTCGATTTCACCTTTTATGGTACCACCTACAGCACCCTGAAAGCCTCTTCCAACGGCTTTCTCACGTTTGACCCTGCACACACCAATTCCCTCTATACCAATAACATTTCCGGCACGTCACTTACCCATGCAATCATGCCGTTTTGGGACGATCTTAACGGAGGCTCCACTGGAGCACAGGCTTCCTATAAAGTCACAGGAAGTAGTCCTAATCGGGTATATACGTTTGAGTGGCTCAATTTCGGAAGGTTTGGTACCTCTGGGCAAGTTTCCTTTCAGGTTAGTCTGCACGAAACCTCTAATATGATTGAACTGGTGTATGGTCCGGGCGTATTAGGTTCGGGGTCCAATGCTTCCATTGGCATCAAAGGAGCAGCGACCGATTTCTTTTCACTTGCTGGTAGCGGGACTTCCCCCATGCGTTCTGCAGATGGCACTGACGACATTTCAACCAGACCAGCCAATGGGCAAGTCTATCAGTTTGCACTGACTCCTCCGTCATCAATGACGAACGCAGCACCTGTCATTACTTCAAATGGAGGAGGCTCCGTGGTCACAGTAGCTGTAGCAGAAAATCAAACCGCAGTAACCACCGTTGTTGCCATGGATGCAGATACGGGACAGACGGTTACTTTAGCCCTGTCGGGAGATGATGTGGCTCTGTTTTCCCTTTCTTCCTCAGGCGAATTGACGTTCAATACCGCACCAGACTATGAGACCCCAGGCAGTGCGTCGGGATCAAATACATACTCGGTCACCGTCACCGCCACAGATGACGGCATGCCCGCAATGACTGATACGCAAGCCCTCACCATCACGGTGACGGATGAGAATGAAGTAGTAGCAGATCCGGCAGACGACCACTTTGTCCTAAAAATAACAACCACCGCGGGTACGAACCCCGCCGACAGGTCCTTTACCTTCTACACGCAGGACACAAATTATGACATAGACTGGGACAATAACGGAGTGTTTGAAAATACAGGAGTTTCTGGAACCCAGTCCCATACCTTCCCCACAGCAGGAGAACACACCATCAGGTTTAGCAACCTGAATGATATTTATATCAATAATCAGAGAGACACATTAAAATATACCTCCATAGAGCAGTGGGGTACCGCTGTCTGGGGTACAGATATGAGTAGTGCTTTTCGGGGAGCAAGTAACCTGACCATGAATTCCAACGCAGGTACACCAGACATGAGTGCGGTGACGAATATGTATGTTATGTTCAGGGGGGCTACTTCCTTTAATCAGGACATAGGCGGGTGGAATACCGCATCGGTGACGAATATGGATGGTATGTTCTATGAAGCCACTTCCTTTAATCAGGACATAGGCGGGTGGAATACCGCATCGGTGACAAATATGCCGGCAATGTTCGTTAGAGCCACTGCTTTTGACCAAGACATAGGAGACTGGAATACCGCATTGGTGACGAATATGGTAAGTGTGTTCGAGGGAGCCACTTCCTTTAACCAAGACATAGGCAACTGGAATACTGCATCTGTGACGAGTATGTATGCTATGTTCTGGGAAGCCACTTCCTTTGACCAAGACATAGGCAACTGGAATACAGCATCTGTGACGACTATGTGGGGTATGTTCAATAATGCTCGTTCCTTTAACCAAGACATAGGCAGGTGGAATACAGCACAGGTGACGAATATGCGGCATATGTTCGATGGAGTCACTTCCTTTAACCAAGACATAGGCGGGTGGAATGTAGAAGCGGTGACGAAGATAGCTTATATGTTCTCTTTCTCTGGTATTAGACTTTCACCTACAAACTACGATGCACTTTTGGTGGGTTGGAACAGACAAAACCTTCAAAGTGGACTCACTTTCCATGGAGGAGGTTCTAAATATAGCTCACATGCAGCACACACCGCCAGGGAAAACATGAAGAATTCAGATAACTGGATCATCACGGATGGCGGACGAGTACAGGCTGGTGCTGTACCCACAGCCCTATTTCTTTCTTCCACCAGCATTGCAGAAAATGCAGGAGCCAATGCCGTGGTAGGTACGCTATCCACAAATGGGGGAGCGACTAGCTATACCTACACCTTGGTGGCAGGCACTGGGGATACCGACAATGGGAGTTTCTCTATTTCAGGAACAAGCCTGAGACTTACCGCTTCCGCTGACTATGAAACACAAGCTACCTATGCCGTGAGGCTAAAAGTGGATGGGGTAGCGGTTGCAAAACAATTCACCATCACCGTGACGGATGTGGAGATTGAAAATACTGCCCCGGTTTTCGCAGGCGGAGCTACCGCCACGGTAACTTATGCAGAAAACGCCACTACGCCAGTAACTACCGTCGGTGCCACCGATGCAGATACGGGACAGACGATTACTTTAGCGCTGTCGGGAGCGGATGCGGGTCTGTTTTCCCTCTCTCCCACAGGCGTATTGACGTTCAATACCACACCAGACCATGAAATGCCTACAGATGTGGGAGCGAATAATGAGTACGAGGTAACGATCACGGCTACAGACGACGGTACACCCGCACAGATAACCATGCAAGCCCTCACCATCACCGTGACGGATGTGAATGAACACGCTCCTGTTTTCGCAGGCGGAGCTGTCGCTACAGTAGCCTATGCGGAAAACGCCACTACGCCAGTAACTACCGTCGGTGCCACCGATGCAGATACGGGACAGACGGTAAGTTTTTCACTGTCGGGAGCGGATGCGGGTCTGTTTTCCATCTCTCCCGCAGGCGTATTGACGTTTAATACCTCACCAGACTTTGAAAACCCAGTAGATACGGGGATGGATAATACGTACGAAGTAACCATCACGGCTACAGACAACGGCATGCCCGCAATGACTGATACGCAGGTCTTCACCATCACCGTGACGGACGTAGCGAATGAAGTTGACAACCCATCAGACCACTTTGTACTGAAAATAACAACCAATCCTGGTACTAACGCTAGCGACAAGTCCTTTACTTTTTATAGCCAGGACATGGATTATGTGGTGGACTGGGGAGAAGGCAGCGGTTTTGAGCAGGTCACAACAGGAGATGCTCCCCATACCTTTAGCACAGCAGGAGTACACACCATCAGGTTTAAAAACCTGCATGATATCTATATCAACTATCAGGCAGATAGGCTCAAATACACCTCCATAGAACAGTGGGGTACTTCTGTCTGGAATGCAAATATGAGTTATGCTTTTTATGGAGCAAATAACCTGATCATGAATTCAAGCGCAGGTACGCCTAACATGCGTGCGGTGACGGATATGGAGAGTATGTTCAGGGATGCCTCTTCCTTTAACAGCGACATAGGCGGGTGGAATGTAGAAGCGGTGACGAATATGCGTGGTACGTTCTGGCGTGCCACTTCCTTTAACGGCGACATAGGAAACTGGAATACAGTAGCCGTGACGAGTATGGGTTATATGTTCTATGGAGCCACTTCCTTTAACGGCGACATAGGAAACTGGAATACCGCACAGGTGACGAATATGGAGTTGATGTTCGCTGGTGCCACTGCCTTTAACGGCGACGTAGGTGGGTGGAATACAGCACAGGTGATGACTATGCAGTGGATGTTCAGGGGAGCCACTGCCTTTGACCGGAACATAGGCGGGTGGAATACCGCACAGGTGACGAATATGCGTTCTATGTTTGGTAGAGCCACTTTTGTTGCGTCCAATGTCGTCACTCCATTCAATCAGGACATAGGCGGGTGGAATACCGCACAGGTGACGGATATGTCTCAGATGTTCAATGGAGCCAGTTCCTTTGATCAGGACATCAGTGAGTGGAATACCGCACAGGTGACGAGTATGGGAAGTATGTTCAGTGGAGCCGTTGCCTTTAACCAAGACATAAGCGGGTGGAATACAGCACAGGTGACGAGTATGGGAAGTATGTTCAATGGAGCCACTTCCTTTAATCATGACATAGGTGGGTGGGATGTAAGAAAGGTGACGAGCATGAGAAATATGTTCAGTGCTGCCACTGCCTTTAACCAAAATCTCGGATTTTGGTATATCGGAGACGGGGAGTTGACAATTAGCAGTATGATTATGGCAGGTGATGCTGTGGCAACTATCACCGCTCAGAATGCTTTCCTCACTCGTCAAAGACCCGTGTATACGCTTTCAGGAACTGATGCTCATTTCTTCACACTGACAGGAAATGTCCTTACCAGAAATGCAACAGTTGCTACTGTTGGAAAATCATCCTATACCATCACCATGGCATCCACAGGTGCGTTTGGAACAAATAACCAGCGAGCGGTGACCATCACCCTCAATGAGGTAGGATCAGTAGCTAACTTTATCACCACCTGGCGCACGACCAGAGCAAACGAATCCATCACCATACCAACAGAAGGTAGAGGCTATAATTACACGGTTCACTGGGGCGATGGCAGCAGCGAAAGCGGAAAGACAGGCGATGCTACCCATACCTATGCCAGCGCAGGTGATTATACCGTCAGCATCGGTGGAGTTTTCCCGAGGATTTACTTCGCTAACAGAGGCGACAAAAGCAAAATACGAGAGGTTACGCAGTGGGGAAACACAGCATGGACTTCCATGGCGGGAGCGTTTTGGGGGGCGAATAACCTCACGGTGACTGCTACCGATGCACCCGATTTATCGGAAGTGACGGATATGGTCTATATGTTCAATGGAGCCACTTCCTTCAACGGTGACATAAGCAGGTGGAACACAGCACAGGTGACGAATATGAGTTTTATGTTCTATGAAGCCTCTTCCTTTAACGGCGACATAAGCGGGTGGAATACAGTAAAGGTGACGAATATGTCTAATATGTTCAATGGAGCCACTTCCTTTAATCAAGACATAGACGGGTGGAGTGTAGAAGCGGTGACAAGTATGTCTTATATGTTCAATGGAGCTATTTTTTTTAACCAAGACATAGGAAACTGGAATACAGGACAGGTGACGAGTATGGGAAGTATGTTCAGGCGTGCTTCTACCTTTAACGGCGACATAAGCGGGTGGAATACAGTAAAGGTGACGAATATGGAAAATGTGTTCCTGAGAGCCACTGCCTTTAATCAGGACATAGGCGGGTGGAATACAGCATCGGTGACGACTATGCAAGCTATGTTCTATGAAGCCACTGCCTTTAATCAGGACATAGGCACTTGGAATACTTCAGCCGTGACGACTATGGGCGGTATGTTCAATGGAGCCACTTCCTTTGATCAGGACCTAGGCGAGTGGAATGTAGAAGCGGTGAGGCACATGCGAGGTATGTTCTCAAGTGTTACCCTTTCAATTGCAAACTACGATGCACTTTTGGTGGGCTGGAATAGACAAAACCTTCGAAATTGGGTTACTTTCAACGGAGGGCATTCTTTGTATAGAAGCACTGGAGCACAAACTGCTAGGGCAAACATGATCAGTTCAACTGTCAGTTCAACTGGTCATGGCTGGACTATTACCGATGGAGGTCTAAGAACTAGGAATCAGGCACCCACAAACATTTTCCTTTCTTCCACCAGTATTGCAGAAAACTTGGGTGCCGATGCCGTTGTGGGAACACTATCAAATACCGATACGGGAGGTACGTATGTCTACACATTGGTGGCAAGCACTCGAGCTGTTGACAATGGGAGTTTCACTATTTTAGGAACAAGCTTGAGGCTTATTGCTCCCGCTGACTACGAAATGAAACGGAGCTATTCGATACAGATAAAAGTAAGCGACGGGACCTATAATTTTGTAAAACGATTCACCATTTCTGTAGACGATGTAAACGAAGCACCCTCTGCCAGCGATGATACATTTAGCGTAGCAGAAAATAGTACAAACGGAACAACAGTCGGCACAGTGGTAGCAAGAGACCCAGACTTCGTTCGACCCCCTGTTGTATTAGCCTATGCCATCACAGGCGGTAATACGGGAGATGTATTTGCTATCAACTCAACAACTGGAGCGATTACAGTCGCTGGTACGTTGGATTATGAAACCACCGCATCCTATTCGCTTATGGTGACAGTCACAGAAGGAGGAAGCATTCCCCTAAGTGGCACAGCAACGATCACCATCACCGTCACGGATGTGAATGAACATGCCCCCGTTTTCGCAAGAGGAACGACTACGGTGGATGTAGCGGAAGGTACGACGGTAGCTACTACCGTTGTTGCCATGGATGCCGATACGGGACAAACGGTTACTTTCACGTTGACGGGCGGAGCGGATGAGAATCTGTTTTCCATCTCTCAAACAGGTGAATTGACGTTCAATACCGCACCAGACTTTGAAATGCCTACGGATGTGGGCATGAATAATGTGTACGACGTAATGATCACGGCTACAGACGGACAGCCATCCCCAATGACTGCTACGCAAACCCTCACCATCACCGTGACGGATGTGGAGAATGAAGTTGACAACCCATCAGACCACTTTGTACTGAAAATAACAACCACCGCGGGTACCAATGCTAACGACAGGTCCTTTACCTTCTACACGGAGGACACAAATTATGACATAGACTGGGACAATGACCAAACGTTTGAAGACACAGGAGTTTCTGGATACCAGTCCCATACCTTCTCCACAGCAGGAGTACACACCATCAGATTTAGAAACCTGAATGATATCTATATCAATACTCATCCCCATACGGGTGATCTAAAGGCAGATGCAGGAAAATATACCTCCATAGAGCAGTGGGGTACCGCTGTCTGGAATGCAGATATGGGTAGTGCTTTTCAGGGAGCAAGTAACCTGACCATGAATCCAAACGCAGGTGTGCCTGACGTGAGTGCTGTGACGAATATGGGGGAGATGTTCGAAGGAGCCATTTCCTTTAATGGCGACATAGGCGGGTGGAATACCGAATCTGTGACCAGTATGTCTTGGATGTTCTCAGGAGCCACTTCTTTTGACCAGAACATAGGCAATTGGAATGCCTCAGCCGTGACGAGTATGTCTGCTATGTTCTCTGGAGCCTCTGCCTTCAACCAGAACATAGGCATTTGGAATACAGCAAAAGTGACGGATATGTCTGCTATGTTCTCTGGAGCCTCTGCCTTCAACCAGAACATAGGCAATTGGAATACAGCAAAAGTGACGGATATGTCTGCTATGTTCTCTGGAGCCTCTGCCTTCAACCAGAACATAGGCAATTGGAATACCTCAGCCGTGACGGGTATGTTTCGGATGTTCACTGGCGCCATTTCCTTTGACCAGAACATAGGCGGGTGGAATGTAGAAGCGGTAATGGCGGCGAGAGGTCAGTATTCAAGTATGACTGATATGTTCGCTGGTGTTACCCTTTCACCTACAAACTACGATGCGCTGTTGGTGGGCTGGGATGCGCAAGACCTTCAAACGGGAGTCAGGTTCGGTGGGGGAGATTCTAGATATAGCTCAGATGCAGCACACACCGCTAGAGCAAATATGAAGGCTACTACAGCAAATGGTGGAGATAACTGGATCATTACTGATGGCGGACGAGTACAGCCTAACGTCCATCCCCCTGTTTTCGGAGGAGCTACCACCGCTACTGTAACAGAAAATAACACCGCAGTGACCACCGTCGGTGCCACCGATGCAGATACGGGACAAACGATTACGTTCACGCTGACGGGCGGAGCGGATGAGTCTAAATTTTCCATCACTCCCGCAGGCGTACTGACGTTCAATACCGCACCAGACTATGAGAACCCGACAGATATGGGAACGAATAATGTGTACGAAGTAACCATCACGGCTACAGATGACGGCACACCCGTAATGGCTACTACGCAAACCTTCACCATCACCGTGACGGAGGTGACGGAGGTTGAATATTTCTTTAGTTCCCGCCAGGGCACTTTCACGCCATTGACAGATGCTACTGCTGTCACTAACATTAAAAGAGACGATGCACTCAGTGGAAGCCTCCCTGTTGGATTCGATTTCACCTTTTATGGTACTACCTACAGCACCCTGAAAGCCTCTTCCAACGGCTTTCTCACGTTTAACCCTGCACACACCAGTTCCCGTTTTATCAATGAGATTGCTGGCACGTCACTTACCCATGCTATCATGCCGTTTTGGGACGATCTTGACGGAAGCAGGACCGTAGCACAGGCTTCCTATAAAGTCACAGGCAGTAGTCCTAATCGGGTGTATACGTTTGAGTGGCTCAATTTCAGAAGGCTTAATTCTAGCGGACAAGTTTCCTTTCAGGTTAGTCTGCACGAAACCTCTAATGTGATTGAACTGGTGTATGGTCCTGGCGTATTAGGGTCGTCCAGTGCTTCCATTGGTATCAAAGGAGCAGTGGACGATTTCTTTTCACTTGCTGGTAGTGGGGATTCTCCCATGCGTTCTTCAGATGGCACGGACGACATTTCAACCAGACCGTCCAATGGGCAAATCTATCAGTTTGCACTGTCTCCTCCGCCATCAGTGACGAACGTAGCACCGGTCATTACTTCAAATGGAGGAGGCTCCGTAGCCACAGTAGCTGTAGCAGAAAATCAAACCGAAGTGACCACCGTTACCGCCACCGATGCAGATACGGGACAAACGGTGACGGTGACGTTCACGCTGACGGGAGCGGATGCGACCCTGTTTACCCTCACTGCGGCAGGCGAATTGACGTTCAATACCGCACCAGATTTTGAAATGCCTACAGATGTGGGAGCGGATAATGTGTACGAAGTGACGATCACCGCTACAGATGACGGCACACCAGAGATGACTGCTATGCAAACCCTCACCATCACCGTGACGGATGTGGCGAATGAAGGTGGCACCCCATCCGACGACTTTGTACTGAAAGTAACAACCACCGAGGGGACTAACGCTAACGACAAGTCCTTTACCTTCTACACGCAGGACACAAATTATGACATAGACTGGGACAATGACGGAACGTTTGAAGCTACAGGAGTTTCTGGAGACCAGTCCCATACCTTCCCCACAGCAGGAACACACACCATCAGATTTGACAACCTGAATGATGTCTTTATCGATAATCAGGCAGACACACTAAAATATACCTCCATAGAGCAGTGGGGTACCTCTGTCTGGAATGCAGACATGAGTAATGCTTTTTATGGAGCAAGCAACCTGACCATGAACCCAAGCGCAGATACACCTGACATGAGTGCGGTGACGAATATGAAGTGGATGTTCTTAGGAGCCACTTCCTTTAACGGCGACATAAGCGGGTGGAATGTAGCATCGGTGACGAATATGCTTGCAATGTTCGTTGATGCCACTTCCTTCAACGGCGACATAGGAAACTGGAATACAGCATCTGTGACGAGTATGCATGGGATGTTCGGTGCTGCCACTTCCTTTGAAGGTGACATAGGAAACTGGAATACAGCATCTGTGACGAGTATGTCTTATATGTTCGAAGGAGCCACTTCCTTTGACCAGAACATAGGCAGGTGGAATGTAGAAAAGGTGATGGGTATGTTTCGTATGTTCAGTGGAGCCACTTCCTTTGACCAAGACATAGGCAGGTGGAATGTAGAAGCAGTGACGACTATGGAAAGTATGTTCGATGGAGTAACACTTTCACCTACAAACTACGATGCGCTGTTGGTGGGCTGGGATGCGCAAAACCTTACACCTAGGGTAACTTTCCATGGAGGAGCTTCTAAATATAGCTCAGATGCAGCACACACCGCTAGGGCAAATATGAAGGCTACTACAGCAAATGGTGGAGATAACTGGAGCATTACTGATGGCGGACGAGTACAGCCTAACGTCCATCCCCCTGTTTTCGGAGGAGCTACCACCGCTACTGTAACAGAAAATAACACCGTAGTGACCACCGTCGGTGCCACCGATGCAGATACGGGACAAACGATTACGTTCACGCTGACGGGCGGAGCGGATGAGTCTAAATTTTCCATCACTCCCGCAGGCGTACTGACGTTCAATACCGCACCAGACTATGAGAACCCGACAGATATGGGATCGGATAATATGTACGAAGTGATGATCATGGCTACAGACGGACACCCCCTCTCACCAATGACAGCTACGCAAACCCTCACCATCACGGTGACGGATGTGGAGTTTGAATATTTATTTACTTCCAGCCAGCGCACGTTCACGCCATTGACAGATGCTATTGCTGTCACTAACATTAAAAGAGACGATGCACTTAGTGCAAGCCTCCCTGTTGGATTCGATTTCACCTTTTATGGTACTACCTACAGCACCCTGAAAGCCTCTTCCAACGGCTTTCTCACGTTTGACCCTGCACACACCGACTGGCTCTATACCAATAACATTTCCGGCACGTCACTTACCCATGCGATCATGCCGTTTTGGGACGATCTTGACGGAAGCAGGACCGTAGCACAGGCTTCCTATAAAGTCACAGGCAGTAGTCCTAATCGGGTGTATACGTTTGAGTGGCTCAATTTCAGAAGGCTTAATTCTAGCGGACAAATTTCCTTTCAGGTTAGCCTGCACGAAACCTCTAATGTGATTGAACTGGTGTATGGTCCAGGTGTATTAGGGTCGTTCGATGCTTCCATTGGCATCAAAGGAGTAGCGACTGATTTCTTTTCACTTGCTGGTAGCGGGACTTCCCCCATGCGCTCTTCAGGTGGCAACAACTCCATTGCAACCAGGCCGTCCAATGGACAAGTCTATCGGTTTGCACTGACTCCTCCGCCATCAGTGATGAACGTAGCACCGGTCATTACTTCAAATGGAGGAGGCACCGTAGCTGTAGCAGAAAATCAAACCGCAGTAACTACCGTCGTGACCACCGATGCAGATACGGGACAGACGATTGCTTTCACGCTGACGGGAGCGGATGCTGGTCAGTTTTCCATCACTCCCGCAGGCGAATTGACGTTCAATACTGCACCAGACTTTGAAATGCCTATGGATGTGGGCATGAATAATGTGTACGACGTAACAATCACGGCTACAGACAACGGCACGCCCGCAATGACTGCTACGCAAGCCCTCACCATCACCGTGACGGATGTGGCGAATGAAGTTGACAACCCAGTAGCCCATTTTGTGCTGAAAGTAACAACCAATCTTGGCACTAACCCCGCCGACAAGACCTTTAATTTTTATAGCCAAGATATGGATTATATGGTGGACTGGGGAGAAGACGACGGTTTTGAGCAGGTCACAACAGGAGATGCTCCCCATACCTTCAACACAGCAGGAGTACACACCATCAGATTTAGAAACCTGCATGATATTTATATCAATTCTCAGGCAGGCAAGGAAAAATATACCTCCGTAGAACAGTGGGGTACTGCTACTTGGAATGCAAATATGAGTAATGCTTTTCGGGGTGCAAGTAACCTGACCATGAACCCAAACGCAGGTGCGCCTGACATGCGTGCGGTGACGAATATGCGAAGTATGTTCTCTGGAGCCTCTTCCTTTGACGGCAACATAGGAAACTGGAATACAGCGAAGGTGACGGATATGAATAGTATGTTCTTTAACGCCACTTCCTTTAACAAAGATATAAGCGAGTGGAATGTAGAAGCGGTGACAAGTATGTGGAATATGTTCGGGGACGCTTCTACCTTTAACCAAGACATAGGAAACTGGAATACCTCATCCGTGACGGATATGAATTTTATGTTCGCTAATGCCACTTTCTTTAATCAGGACTTAGGAAACTGGAATACAGTAGCCGTGACGAGGATGTATGGTATGTTCAGGGGAGCCACTGCCTTTAACGGCGACATAGGCGGGTGGAATACTTCAGCCGTGACGACTATGTATGATATGTTCAATAGAGCCACTGTCTTCAACCAGAACATAGGCAATTGGAATACAGCATCGGTGACCGCTATGCTTCAGATGTTCTCTGGAGCCTCTGCCTTCAACCAGAACATAGGCAATTGGAATACCTCAGCCGTGACGGGTATGTTTCGGATGTTCACTGGTGCCATTTCCTTTGACCAAAACATAGGCGGGTGGAATGTTGGTGCATTGACGGATGCCAGCGAGATGTTCACGGGTAATTTCTTTACACCAGGAAATGTCACACTTTCACCTACAAACTACGATGCGCTGTTGGTGGGCTGGGATGCGCAAGACCTTCAAACGAGAGTCAGGTTCGGTGGGGGAGATTCTAGATATAGCTCAGATGTAGCACACACCGCTAGGGCAAATCTGATCAGTGCAACTGGTCATAACTGGGACATTACTGATGGCGGACGAGTACAGCCTAACGTCCATCCCCCTGTTTTCACCAGCGGAGCTACCGCTACCGTAGTTTATGCAGAAAACGTCACTACGCCAGTAACTACCGTCGTTGCCACGGATGCAGACTCAGGACAGACGGTCACGCTCACCCTGTCGGGAGATGATGCGACTCTGTTCTCCCTTTCTTCCTCAGGCGAATTGACATTCAATACCGCACCAGATTTTGAAATGCCTACGGATATGGGAACGGATAATACGTACGAAGTAACGATCACCGCCACAGACGACGGCACACCCCCAATGACTGCTACACAGGTCCTCACCATCACAGTGACGGATGTAAATGATAACGCTCCTGTTTTCGCAGAAGGAACGACTATGGTGGATGTAGCGGAAGGTACGACGGCAGTGACCACCGTTATCGCCACGGATGCAGATACGGGACATACCGTGACGTTTCTCTCTGCCCTGTCGGGAGCGGATGCGGGGCTGTTTTCCATCACTCAAGCAGGCGAATTGACGTTCAACTTGGCACCAGACTATGAGAATCCGGGAAGTGCGTCGGGATCAAATGTGTATAGGGTAGCTGTCACCGCCACAGACGGGCAGACCCCTGCAATGACTGCTGTGCAAGCCCTCACCATCACCGTGACGGATGTGGAGAATGAACATGCTCCTGTTTTCACAAGCGAAATGACTATGGATGTAGCGGAAGGTACAACGGCGGTTACCACCGTTATTGCCATGGATGCAGATGTGGGGGAGACCGTGACGTTCACGCTGTCGGGCGGAGCGGATGTGGGTCTATTTTCCATCACTCCCGCAGACGAATTGACGTTCAATACCGCACCAGATTATGAAGTGCCTACGGATATGGGAACGGATAATATGTACGAAGTAACAATCACGGCTACAGACAACGGCACACCTGCAAAGATGGCTATGCAAACCCTCACCATCACCGTGACGGATGTAAATGATAACGCCCCTGTTTTCGCAGAAGGAACGACTATGGTGGATGTAGCGGAAGGTACGACTGTAGTGACCATCGTTACCGCCACCGATGCAGATGCGGGACAGACGGTGACGTTTCTCTCTACCCTGTCGGGAGCGGATGAGTCTAAATTTTCCATCACTTCGGCAGGTGAATTGACGTTTAATACTGCACCAGACTATGAGAATCCAGGTAGTGTGTCGGGGTCGAATGTATATACGGTAACCGTCACCGCTACAGACGGGCAGACCTCTCCAATGACTGCTATGCAGCGGTTCACCATCACGGTGACGAATGTGGAGAATGAACACGCTCCTGTTTTCACAAGCGAAGTGACTATGGATGTAGCGGAAGGTACAACGGCGGTTACCACTGTTATTGCCACGGATGCAGATGCGGGACAGACGGTAAGTTTCTTTCTGACGGGAGAAGCGGATGAGGATATGTTTTCCATCACTTCGGCAGGCGAATTGACGTTCAACATGGCACCAGATTATGAAGTGCCTACGGATATGGGAACGGATAATGTGTACGAGGTAACGATCACGGCTACAGACAACGGCACACCCGCAATGACTGCTATGCAAGCCCTCACCATCACAGTGACGGATGTGGATGAAAAGGTAGGTACCAACCCCCCCCTAGGGCTTGAAGCGTTCACAGGCATTGAAGTATATCCTAACCCGGCAGGCGCAGTGTTGCACATCAGCGGTGTGGAAGGGCATGCTCGCTATACCTTGTCAGGCATAGACGGAAAAGTCTTGAAAAGAGGAAAACTGGAGGCAAGCACAGCGAATCATTCCGTGGCTCTTCCATCGCTGAAACAGGGCATCTATTTGTTACAAATAACTACAGGTAAAGGTAGCATCACCAGAAAAATTGTGAAGGAATAGAAGGTTGAAAATGAAAAATCAGAACGATCTGAAAGTGAGCTGTTCAGTTCCAAAAAATCATTATCCGAAATAATATACGGCTTCAACGATCATAAATATCGGACGCAAGACATTAACTGGTATGTAAGTCTCGCTAATCAAGGAGGAGAACCGGATAACTTTGTCGGCTCGTGTTTGGTATCAGAATGGTACAGGCGGAACCTATATATGTACTCAATCGTTCAGAAAAACGTTGAGGAAACAGATAAAAAGATTATGATTTTAGCAGGTGCGGGTCGTGTAACCATGTTTAAAGATTTTATTGACCACAATCCCGAATGGAGTACTTCCGAAGTACAAGAAATAATGGAAAAATAAGAGGGCTAACAATGACTATACATCATGTGTTATTGTGTGTTGCACCGAAAGACTATATATAAATCACATCTGATTTCTCATGAAACACTCCTATAGGGTAGTTCAACAGCTAGATCACAGCCCCAACGATAAATGAAAATTCTAATTACAGGGACCAATGGATTACTAGGTCAGAAGTTAGTAGAACACTACCAAAATGATCCCGCAGTTGAAGTAATTGCCACGGGTAAAGGCAAGAATAGAAACAGTTCTGGCAATTATCACTACGCCCCCATGGATATCACTTCTGAAAACCAAGTGAATGCTATTATAGGTAGAACAGTGCCAGATGTGATTATCAATACTGCAGCGATGACCAATGTAGATCAATGTGAAACAGAAAAGGAAGCGTGTTGGAAGCTGAACGTGACTGCGGTAGAAAATCTGGTTAACGCCTGTGCCACAAATAGCAGTTTTCTCATTCACCTTTCTACAGATTTTGTTTTCGATGGAAAGAATGGTCCGTACAAAGAAGAAGATTTGCCCAATCCATTAAGTTATTATGCAGAAAGTAAGCTATCAGCAGAGAAAATCTTGGAAGCCAGCGATATAAAATGGGCAGTAGTACGTACTGTGCTGGTTTACGGCGTAGCACAAGACATGAGCCGGTCCAATATTATTTTGTGGGTAAAGCAAAACCTAGAAAAAGACAGACCTATTAAGGTGGTAAATGATCAGTGGCGCACGCCTACATTGGCTGAGGATCTTGCTCGGGGGTGTGCCTTAATTGCAGAAAAAAAAGCAACTGGGATTTTTCATATTTCGGGTAAAGACATGCTTACACCTTATGAAATGGCAATAAAAACAGCACTCTTTTTTAAGCTGAACAGTTCACTTATTGAAGAAGTAGATGGCTCCGTATTTACGCAACCTGCAAGACGCCCGGTCAAGACTGGATTCAAGCTGGATAAATCACGTGACGTGCTGGGTTACGAACCCGTGACTTTTACAGAAGGGCTGAACATTTTAAAAACCCAGATTGAAAACGTTTGATGTTGTAATTCGTACAAATGATTGCTATAAGATCGTTGCATTTATAAGTGCCTTAAAATCTGATAGCCTCTGAAAATTATTATCTATAATGTTCATTCTCATGATGAGAACTAGCTGATAAACTCTATAAAAGAATATAATTGCTGTGTTATACACAATTTAATTATAAAAACACGTCATTAAAAGCATTTAAGTAATGGTGATTTCCGGTGATTGATTTATTGAAGTAGGCATTTAATAAATACGAATGCACTTGTACGGGCAAGGTTGATGGTCCACCATTTTAGTTAGCAGGTTATCGAATATTTCCTCTTTCATCTGACTTCGGTTGAACCGATAGCACTATTGGTCGATATATGCTTGAAGGTTATCGACTGAATGGTGGCTACCTCTAAGCCATGCCTTGAACATCATAATTGTTCTGTGCAATTCCGGGAAATTCTTACCTTTCTCTCCACTCTCGATTTGAATTAAATAAGGATATTTTTCTTTCAAGGGAATGTAGCCCCTCCACTTATCGGTTTTGATGGTAGCCTGAGTTGATATATGATCTTGGAAGAAGGGCTTCAATTGCTTGGAGCCAGCATTGTCAATCACCCTAGCATACATCCTGCTCACTCCTTTCCCTTTCTTCTCAATAGCCAGTACAACCTGCTTTTTTCGATTACTTTGTCGTCCTACAACGCCTTCTTCCTGTTGCCCTACAACGGTCTCATCGACTTCTACTTTACCCACTAGCGGGTATTTCCCACTGCTAACCATTGCCTTCATTACCTTTTGTTGAAACAGCCAACAGGTTTTTTGCCGTAGCCCCAGTTTTCTGCTTAGCTCTGTTGATGCAATCCCTTGTTTATTTGTACTCATACAGTATACGATATAAAAGATTTTAACATTGGGAATTTTACTTTGTGGAAAAGAGTGCCACTTGTGGGGGTAGCTTGGTACCTACATTTTGTGCATTGACGGGTATGGAATAATTTCCCTCTGTAATACTTGTTGTTTCGGCACCTTTCACATTTAAATCCATCTGGACATTTCATTTCGGCTAGGAAGTTTTGACAACTGTCGTTATCAGGAAATTTCTCCTGAAACTCAAAAAGGGTTAGGCTTTCATACTTTTTCTCCATAATCTGATTTTTACTCTATCTTTAATAACTTTACTAAGTTACTGTAAATCAATCATTTAATAAAGAAAGTGAACCCATTTTAATAGACTAATCTTTTATTTATTAAATGCCTACTTCAATAAACTAAATACTAATACCGCTACTAAAAATTTGGCTGAGCAATACAGAAAAGCAAACGTCATTAGTGATAAACATATAAATGATACATTGCATATTGCAATTGTTAACCACATTAATGCTCTTATAAGCTGGAATTTTAAACACATGGTAAACTTGGATCGTATCAAAGGTTATCATAGTGTAAATTTAAGGACGGGGTGTGGTATGATTGACATTAGTCCCTTAAATCCGCAGGAGTAAAACGGAAAAGAGCCAGAATAGGCTTAAAATAGTTTGTAATAGGCTTTTCCGGCTCGATTTTTTTCACTTATTTGAGTGTGTAACCAATCAAGTAAGCGGAAATAAAAGTAACGATATCTGATAAACAAGTCACCCCTTTTGGTGGGTTTATTTTTTGCTACAAGTTTCTTAAGGATAGCGGTATTCCCAAGCTAATGGATGATCATTTGGGTAGCCGGGTCAACTATAGAGGGTTCGATTACTCGGAGATTTTGATGAATCATTTGGCTATTTTCCTTCATGGTGGAGATTGTACTGAGGACATTCAAGAACACTTGGGAGAACATCTGAAGAAAGTTCGGGGGTTATCGGTGTGTAGTGCCGATACCATTTTGCGAGTCATAAAAGAACTGGTCACCCCTACAGAAGAAATGACCAGTTCGGGAGGGATACCCCATCAGTTCAATATCAACCTGGGCTTAAACCAATGATTACTGAAAGCCTTGAGCAAAACCAATCAGCTTAACACCAAACAGGAGCATACATTAGCTTATGATAATCAGGTAATGGCCACCGAGAAATATGATGCACGGAGAACCTATAAAAAGTGTGAAGGTTACCAGCCAGGTGTGGCCAGTATCGGCAAAAACATTGTTTACATCGAAGGTCGTAATGGCAACAGCCCCGCCAAATACCAACAAGAAGAAACCCTGACCAGGGCATTTTCTTTACTGGATCAGCAGGGCATCTGCATCAAGCGCTTTCGGGCAGATTCGGCTTCCTATCAACAAAAGGTAATTAGTCTTGTGGAGGGAACAAGTCAGCACTTTTACATCCGAGCTGTGCGTTGCGCTACTATGGAACAGCAAATTAGCCAGATTCGGACAGATGCTTGGCAGAAAGTCCGTCTTGGAGTACAAGAAATGGAAGTGACACAACTAGCGGATTACCGTCCCTTTGATGGGCAAAAGCCCTACCGATTGGTAGTAAGTCGGATTAAACGCCGAGATGGGCAGACTGGATTATTCACTGGGGATGCCTTCACTTACCGAGCTATCCTCACCAATGATGTCAAATGGGACAACCAGCAAATTGTCTCTTTTTATAACCAAAGAGGAAATGCTGAGCGCACCTTCGATACAATGAACAATGATTTTGGCTGGTCTAAGCTTCCCTGCTCATTCCTTAATGAAAATACCGCCTTTATGATCATCACTGCGCTATATGCCAATATATACCAGGTTATGTTGGCTACTTTTTCCAGAAAACTATCCTGGATTAAGGAAAACTTCCGATTGAAGAAATTTATCTTCCGATTTATCTCCGTGGCTACCAAATGGATCAAGACGGGAAGGCAGCATGTGCTTAAACTATATACACACAAAGACTATAGCCGACTGCTCACCTAACTGCCTAACTGTTTTGATTAAAACATCCAACATTCTTTCGTGATACCTCTTTTCTCAGGAAAGGTCTGCCTGAAAGTCCTCAAAATTACCAGTGAAGACCTACTGCACCCTTTAGTTCTGGTCAAAATGCCGACTAACCAGCCCCATATACCTGATCGATTAGATAGGAACTGACATTATTATCCTTTAGCAACTCTTTGTATCTGAAAATCTAGTTGACTGCGGATTTTAGGTATTAAATGCTTATTTCAATTGATTTAATAGTATTCTCGCTCATTTTATTTACTGTTTTATGTAGCCATGTTTTTAAACTTTCCATAGTTTCAAAACGTCTATTTTTATATGGGCTTTTAATGTATTGCCAAACTGGTTCGCAAGGATTCAGTTCTGGAGAATACGGAGGAATATTTAGCAGAAAAATATTATCGGGTACTTCTATATTCGTTTTATTCGAAATTAATGTCTCATCATCAAATATTTTAGCATAATCTTCTTGCGAATTAAATACCAAAAGATTGTCCGTGCTTGTTGCATCCAGATTTACTACTTCTTGTACATCAAGGTGTTGTTCATCCTGACAAGCAAAAAACACTAAGGTTAATGCTAGTCCAAAAAATTGTTTTTAAAACATTTTGTAAATATTTACTTTAATGCCCTACCTTGTTTTCAGGAGTGTTCAGGTCGATTTCTTCTCCCAATACAGGCATTTTCGTGTGAGGGGTTCGGTTAGGAGGTTGCTTTGTTAGTTTCGACCAAAAAGTGGCTAGCTTTTCCTGTTGAACCGCTACCGTCATTGTCCATAATAATTTTGTAAACGCATTAGCTATATAGCGTTTACATGCCTTATGTCATCATCAAATGTAATGGCTTTTTAATTTTATTGAAGTAGGCATTTAATAAATAAAAGATTAGTCTATTAAAACAGTTTCATTTTCTTGATTAAACGATTGATTTACAGTAACTTAGTAAAATTAGTAAAGGTAGAGTAACAATCAAATTATGGAGAAAAAGTATGAAAGCCTAACCCTTTTTGAGTTTCAGAAGAAATTTCCTGATAACGACAGTTGTCAAAACTTCTTGGCCGAAATGAAATGGCCAGATGGATTTAAATGTGAAAAGTGTCAAAACAACACGTATTGCAGAGGGAAATTATTCCATACCTGGCAATGCACAAAATGTAGGTACCAAGCTACCCCAACAAGTGGCACACTTTTCCACAAAGTAAAATTCCCAATGTTAAAAGCTTTTTATATCGTGTACTATATGAGTACAAATAAACAAGGGATTGCATCAACAAAGCTAAGCAGAAAACTGGGGCTATGGCAAAAAACCTGTTGGCTGTTTCAACAAAAGGTAATGAAGGCCATGGTTAGCAGTGGGAAATACCCGCTAATGGGTAAAGTAGCAGTCGATGAGACCGTTGTAGGGCAACAGGAAGAAGGCGTTGTAGGACGACAAAATAACCGAAAAAAGCAGGTTGTACTGGCTATTGAGAAGAAAGGGAAAGGAGTGAGCAGGATGTATGCCAGAGAGATTGACAATGCTGGATCCAAGCAATTGAAGCCCTTCTTCCAAGATCATATATCAACTCAGGCTACCATCACAACCGATAACTGGAGGGGCTACATCCCCCTGAAAGAAAAATACCCTTATTTAATCCAAATCGAGCGTGGGAAGAAAGGTAAGAATTTCCCGGAATTGCACAGAACAATTATGATGTTCAAGGCATGGCTTAGAGGTATCCACCATTCAGTCGATAACCTTCAAGCATATATCGACCAATATTGCTATCGGTTCAACCGAAGTCAGATGAAAGGGGAAATATTCGATAACCTGCTAACTAAAATGGTTGACCATCAACCATGCCCGTACAATTTTATTCGTATTTATTAAATGCCTACTTCAATAATTTTATTCATGCCATTGACCACAATGTGGGTGTATATTTCTGTTGTTTTCGATGAACTATGCCCAAGTAATATTTGAGTTTTGCTTGAATTAGGCAAAAAATAGAAGCATAGCCCTAGTTACGGGGCTTCAAAAGTTAGTTGATGTGATTTTGACCTCTGACACATCAAAGGCATGAATATCTTTTGTTTGAATCTTGCATTTTTCGGAGGAATTACGTACGTATTTAACATAAAGCTAGTTACAGAACATCGTAATGTCGCTTGTATGAACATACGGACGGGTTTCTTTCGTATACGCCACTCACAAGCTCATTAAATTGTATTAAAACACGATTTTCTGCCATGTTGACAGACGAATTATGCACGCTGAAAAGACCTAAGTTACTTCAAGAATCTTAAAAAAATGAAATTTTTCTTTTAAAAATGCCCAATCGGACTGTGTCACCACGTTAACGTTTTACTCTCCCTATTGTCCCTATAGCTAAGTTTTAAGTCAAGCATAATTTAAGTAATTGAAGTAGGCATTTAATAAATAAAAGATTAGTCTATTAAAACAGTTTCATTTTCTTGATTAAACGATTGATTTACAGTAACTTAGTAGGACTATTAAAGATAGAGTAAAAATCAGATTATGGAGAAAAAGTATGAAAGCCTAACTCTTTTTGAGTTTCAGAAGAAATTTCCTGATAACGACAGTTGTCAAAACTTCCTAGCCGAAATGAAATGGCCAGATGGATTTAAATGTGAAAGGTGCCAAAACAGCAAGTATTGCGGAGGGAAATTATTCCATACCCGTCAATGCACAAAATGTAGATACCAAGCTACCCCCACAAGTGGCACACTTTTCCACAAAGTAAAATTCCCAATGTTAAAAGCTTTTTATATCCTATACTACATGAGTACAAATAAACAAGGGATTGCATCCACAGAGCTAAGCAGAAAACTGGGACTACGGCAAAAAACCTGTTGGCTGTTTCAACAAAAGGTAATGAAGACCATGGTTAGCAGTGGGAAATACCCGCTAATGGGTAAAGTAGAAGTCGATGAGACCGTTGTAGGGCAACAGGAAGAAGGCATTGTAGGACGCCAACATAACCGAAAAAAGCAGGTTGTACTGGCTTATTGAGAAGAAAGGGAAAGGAGTGAGCAGGATGTATGCCAGAGAGATTGACAATGCTGGATCCAAGCAATTGAAGCCCTTCTTCCAAGATCATATATCACCTGAGGCTGCCCAACCGATAACTGGAGGGGCTACATCCCCTTGAAAGAAAAATATCCTTACTTAATTCAAATCGAGAGTGGGAAGAAAGGTAAGAATTTCCCAGAATTGCACAGAACAATTATGATGTTCAAGGCATGGCTTAGAGGTATCCACCATTCAGTCGATAACCTTCAAGCATATATCGACCAATATTGCTATCGGTTCAACCGCAGTCAGATGAAAGGGGAAATATTCGATAACCTGCTAACTAAAATGGTGACCCATCAACCATGCCCGTACAAGTGCATTCGTATTTATTAAATGCCTACTTCAATATTTTTAACTTAATAACTTTACCATCATGGATTTTAAACAACTTCAAAAAGAATTTCGTAAATTAGAGGCAGAAGCGGGCGAAGACACTGCAAATGCACTTATATCACTTATGGAATTAAGAGCCACACAATTTGAAAGGAAGCTAGACGAATTTAAAAACGACGTTGAAAACAAATTCAATGTCGTTGAAAACAAAATTGATAAAACAAGTACTTTCATACGTTGGACGATCACTATTGGATTTTCTCTGATGGGAATATTAATAGCGACGTTGAAATTTTTATAAAAAGGGGATTTCTCCCTTTTTTTGCTCTTCCCTATATTACCCCTTTCTCAAGTTTGTCAATACTCCTGGTAAATCACCTATCTACTCTCCAGTAATTGCCATGACCATGAAATTAATGGTGGATCTAATGAGCGAAAGAGATAGAGTCCCAACGCTGATGGCCCATTCCTTGTCTGAGAGATGGGTGGATCTAATGAGCGAAAGAGATAGAGTCCCAACAACACAATTCAATTCTGGATGAAGCAGATGCTATGTGACCAGAGATACCAGATGAAGATGATGAATATTAGCTTTTGGAGGGAAAAGCAGGGATGTAGCATGTAGC
Source organism: Ekhidna sp. (assembly GCA_965261215.1). Taxonomy (GTDB): domain Bacteria; phylum Bacteroidota; class Bacteroidia; order Cytophagales; family Cyclobacteriaceae; genus Ekhidna. The sequence continues at coordinate 1,661,570 of CBDHDT010000193.1, read as the reverse complement.
ACAAAGAGAAAGGAGATGCGAATAGTGTCAAAATACTTTGAACAAAGTTCGGTCTTTGCCTTGGTACGTCAAATCCACACCATAAAGCCACTATGCTATTTACCTTCCCGCCGTCCAAAGATTTGTCTAAACCAGTTCAAACCGCCTACGGCTGACCGGGGATCACGCCCAAATTATTTTTAACTAAAATTATCAAAAATCATGGATTTTAAACAACTTCAAAAAGAATTTCGTAAATTAGAGGCAGAAGCGGGCGAAGACACTGCAAATGCACTTATATCACTTATGGAATTAAGAGCCACACAATTTGAAAGGAAGCTAGACGAATTTAAAAACGACGTTGAAAACAAATTCAATGTCGTTGAAACCAAATTCAATGCCGTCGAAAGCAAAATTGATAAAACAAGTACTTTCATACGTTGGACGATCACTATTGGATTTTCTCTGATGGGAATATTAATAGCGACGTTGAAATTTTTATAAAAAGGGGATTTCCTCTTTTTTTTGCTCCCCCCCAAGCCAACCAGTAGCCCTATAGCTAAGTTTGAAGTCAAGCATAATTCACATTGATAATCCCTTGTCTCGGTCTTTTTTATACTTTTTGGCTTGCTCCATGGGATTATCTTTCCTACCAGTCAGGGTTTCTTCTTTCAATAGTTTATAGTACAGTCCCACTTCCTTTTTGAGAGATAATTCAATGTCTGACCAATTTATGTTTGACAAAAAAACAGGGTTGGTCTGATCAATTAACTCACTATTTCCAGATAGCTTTTCTAAAACAGGTCTTACCTGTTGGTAAGGGTAGCATAATTTATAATTATGCAAAAGTTCTTTCAGCGGTCGATCTTTCAACAAAAAAGAGAGGTCTGCGTAATCCTTTTTTTCTGTACGGTTCAGGATTGCATTGAGTTTCATGGATGCTAAAATCTCTTTTTTTAGCAATCGCCACTGGTCATACTGATGATACTCCAGTTCGAATCCCTCCTTCCATTCTACGAATTCGACCTTTATGTCATGGATATTAAACCCTATGCTATTTGAGGTTTCATAAATAATGGTAGCAACGGGATACGATTTATGGATGTTTTTTTTGATCCGAACAGGGTCATAATTCTTGGTTGTGAACAGATCAAGGTCGATACTTTTACGATGACCCAGCTGGAGAGATAAAGCGGTTCCCCCCACCAAGACATACTGATTAACCCATGGTGATCCCATCAATTCATCCAATACAGTTGACATCTTTTCACTGATTGTATTTAAGTGCAAGTGGTCCACTACAAAATAAATGTTGCCATGAGTCTTGATTTTGCTTTTTCTTTTTCTGACATCTCATTAAGTACACCCGTGATCTTATCTCGACCGTAGAACAAATCTACTGAGACCATGTCATCTACAGTACCATATTGTGCGATCCGCTTAATGATCCAAGAAGCATATTGATGCTCCTTTCCATGGATGCCTTCCATGTCTACGTCCCAAAATGCTTGCCGTGACAGGTTAAGTTTCACTATAGCAAAGTAAATTAAAAACGATGTTGAAAAGCAATTCACACCATCATATCTCCAGACCCATACTTTGACTTTGTTTTGGGAAAAACTCTTTTTTGATTTCCGATAAGTGATGAAGAAAAGATGGCTTACGCTTTAAGTGCCTGAAAAGTAACCATATTGGTTTGTTTTGTAACAAGTATGATTACTTTTGCAACAAATATAGTTACTTTAGGTCTTGTAACTGTTTTATTATCAAGTAGTTACAAACGTCTCTATCGTTGTCCTATGTAAAAAAACTCAAAAAAAATGAAGGAAACAACTACTACAAATGAAGGCAAATATCAGATAGATAAAGCCATTTTTATACAGCAAGAAACAGGGGAGTATTTCAACAATGGAGGATTCTTCGTTGCCTTCTCTGGAGCTATGAAAGAAATAGCCACAAATAAAAATCTGAACAAGCTAGATGTTCGTTTGCTAATGCTGATCCTCTCTTACATGGGAGTCAGGGAGATGATGATTTCACCCAATGTTCAATTTCTCATGGGTGTGGCAGATTATGCCGAAGAGCTTGGAAATAGAAAGCAACACATTAGTGCTTCTTTTAAAAAATTGGAAGAGTTGGGTTACATCAAACGGGACAAAAAAAGAATAGCATACGCATTTTAATCAACTCGGATATGGTCTACAATGGCAAGACTAAAAACTATTCAAAAGTCTGGAATCAATCCGATGATGATTTTGAGCAAGATTTTTCAAGTCATTTGCTAGATGATTTACAAGCGAAAAGTAATGATTAAAAATACATTTAGCGACACAATTCTAGTTGCAATTCTATCGTACGTAATCCACTTGTCAGATGTGAGAGATTGGGTAGCTATTTCAGTGGGAGCAGTTTCATTTATATGGATTGCCTATCAATTAATTTCCAAAATTAGGGAAGACATAAACAGAAAAAAATAAGTTTTTTTCAGCATTTTAAACAATGAAGTAGCCTGAACTTCATTGTTGAAAATGCTCCGTAAACTTTCTGCGTGAACGCAAAAAAAACTGTGAGTGAAGCGAACTCGATTTCTTTTTATGTATTTGTATATAAATACGGTATTTTAGTCTTTAAAAGAAGGGTTTTCTCCTTTGACAAATGACGGATTTTTTCCTCAGCCAGAGCCTCGTTCATCAACTCTTCAAATCTCTCACCTTGTTTCTCAAGTTTGGACTTATTCATATTCAACGCCGTTTTAAAATATGTCATATAGTATAGCGAAGTAAATTAAAAACGCCGTTAAAAACAAATTTTACATTTTTAACGTTTTACTCTCCCTATTGTCCCTATAGCTAAGTCTAAAGTCCAGCATAATTTACATCATGCTGTACGAAGAGGACTCAGCTGTCAATTGATTTTTAGCACTATAGTGGCGGAGTTGCTCCATTCGAGATCATTATCTTTTACCCGCACACTGATGCTGTAGGAGCCATTTGCTGGAAAGATGACTGTTTGGGTGTTATGTTTATCCGGAGACCACCTTATTCAAGAAAGAATACTCATATTCCACGATGCTACCTCCAAAACGTTGGTCAGGGTCAAAACTTCCCGAGGCATCAAGAATTCTTTCAAAAGGACCACTTCCATTTGGTTTCACAATGTCTACTACAAGAGTTGGAGGAATGTTTACAAACGCCGTTAACTGGACTTTTAGGTCAGCACTCAACCCGAACGCATCTATTGCTGTTATGGTGAAGATATGAGCACCTGATAGGGTTGGATGATATGTTATGCTTGTTGGAATGGACTTAACCTCGATAGCACCGCCTGCTACCCTTTCTCCATCAACTTGAAATCTTCCCTGGGTATTTCCTGCAAACGCTATTCTGATAATATTATCGTTAGCATCAATAATTGTGGGCGTGATGGGGTACTGGTTTTGCGACAGCTTTAACGAATCTGAAATGGCAGAGACGGTGTCAGTTTCTAGAGCGAAATAGGGGGCATCATTAAAGCTATCTACCTGCTCTTCCCTGTTGTCACAAGCAGACAAGAAAAAGATAGCCATCACCCATGTGTAGCACATGCGCTTCATGTCCATATTCAACATTAGTAGTCCTTTTTAATTACTGGTGTATCATGAAAGCTATTATTTTCATCCAAGAGTCTCAGCACGTATATACCATCAGTTAAGTTTATATGTTGGAATAAAATGTTGTTTTCTCCTTCATGTAGGCGTACAGGTTTTTCCAGTACCTTAGTACCCTGTATGCTAAATAAGTAAACTACTGCCTGTTGTCGGATGTTTGATGTAACAGATAGGGTGAAGCTGTCATTAAAAGGTGTAGGATAAATGTTAGCGGTGCCTGTAGGGAGTTCATTTTTGATTCCTGTTGCAATTTCAGGAGTAGGAGTTTTCACGACAATAAATGCGTCTTTGGACAGGGAATCCGCACACCCCTGTTCGGTGACCACCGATAAGGTCACATCAAAGACTCCTTGTTCAAAATAGATATGGGAGGGGTTTTGCTCTGTTGACGTTAGCTGATCTCCGAAATTCCACCGATACTCAACAGCTGTTATGTCGGCAGAAAATGCTATTCTTTCGCCTACCATAACTTCCTTTGGCGTAGCTGTGAAGTCGAGTTGGATGTCCTGCACTGGGATCGTCAGTTCACTTTTTTCGGATAAGCACCCGAAGGCATTTTCCATTTCCACCCTATAGGTGGTTGTTTCTTGAGGCAGGACTTGTATTGTGTTTCCTGTGTGAAATGAGGTATTTTGTTCCCCCGCATACCAATGATAAGAAGAGGAGGCTTGACCACCTGACGCTGAGAGTTGAATTTGAATTCCTGAACAGCTTGTTGCTGGACCTTGTAGCGTTGGAGGGTTAGGAGAAGGGGTAATATTTACGATAAGCGAAGCGGTAACCACACACCCATTTAGTTCTACGGCGTATGTGGCAGTAAGCTCGCCAGTTCCCGCTGTCACGGGATTTATAATTCCTACGTTAAGAGCTTCAGCAGGAGCTGTGGATGACCAGGTTCCTCCGTCCACGCTTGCCAAGCCGTTCAGGTCGATGGCTCCATCAAGGATGCAGGCTGTGATCCTGTCTGTTGAAAGACTTAGTTCTGTGTCATTTTCTTTTATGTCAAGGATGGTGATAAATCTTGATCCGTTGACTAGGCACTTAATTGAGGAAGTAAGCACAAAGGAAATTTCTTTATTTCCTGTCCCTGCAATGGCAGGGTGCAGGTCAGTACCTGTGACACCTTCTCCCACAAAGACTCCGTCAGCAGGAGAGACATCGACAAGGTCTTGAGTCAGATCGTATGCGCCAGCATTAAGGCACATCTGGATGTTATCCCCGATGTTGGCTGGTATGATAGGTTCTAGGGCATCTCTAAAAACTAAAACAGTTGCATTAGTATGTTTTTTGAGCTAAAAGAGTTAGACTTGGAAATGAAACAATTTAAACGTCACAGCGATTACGGTTTTTTTGATCAAGACATTCGTTTGTCCAAACTGAGCCAGTTGGGAGATCCCCTGCAACGATTAAACGGTGGAATTGATTTTGAAATTTTCCGTTCTTTACTGGAAAAGCACCTGATCAAAGAGTCACAAGGAAAGGGAGGACGTCCCCCATATGATTATGTGTTAATGTTCAAGATATTGATTCTTCAGCGGTATTATAACCTCTCTGATGATCAAACAGAATATCAAATCAATGACAGGATGAGTTTTATGAGATTTCTCAACCTCACCATTGCAGATGACATACCAGATAGCAACACGATATGGTTGTTTAGTGAACGCCTGACCGACTTGAATTTAGTAAAATCCCTTTTCGAGCTATTTCAGAGTCAATTGGAAAAGTTAGGGCTTATGGTCAATGAAGGAAAAATAATAGATGCCTCTTTTGTAGAAGCCCCCCGCCAACGCAACAGCAGGGAGAAAAACCAACAAATAAAAGAGGGTAAGGGAGAAAGTCTATGGAGAGATGCACCCAATAAAAAGCGTCAAAAGGACATTGATGCACGTTGGACAAAGAAAAGTAATCAGCATTATTATGGGTATAAAAATCACGCCAAGGTGGATGCAGGTAGCAAATTGATAGCACGCTATGAAATTACCGATGCCTCGGTACATGATTCACAGGCACTTGATGCCCTGTTGGACAAAAAACAAGACAAAGAGCAGGCACTGTATGCCGACAGTGCTTATGCAGACCAGCAAGAAATACTCGAAAAACATCAGGTTAAAGATCAAATACATGAGAAGGGCTACAAAAACAAGCCGTTGACCGATACACAAAAGGAAAGTAATACAAGAAAATCAAAAGTACGCGTAAGAGTGGAGCATGTTTTTGGTTTCATGGAAAACAGTATGGGAAGCATGTACTACAAAAAAGTAGGGAAATCAAGAGCCGATACGGTCATTGGTCTGATGAATCTGACTTATAATATGTGCAGAAAAATTCAATTGACCGCTTCATTATGAGGGAACGTGCGTTCGATAGGCAATGGATAAATTCATAAGTAACTGATAATCAGGTGAATAAAAAATGAACTAAAAAAAACAAAATAAGCCATCATAAAAAAAACAGGTCATAAAAATAAATCGGGAGAATATCCAGTTTTTAGAGATGCCCTTTATAATCATGGATTTTAAACAACTTCAAAAAGAATTTCGTAAATCGGAGGCAAAAGCAGGTGAAGACACCGCAAATGCGCTTATATTACTTATGGAATTAGGAGCTACACAATTTGAAAGGAAGCTAGACGAATTTAAAAACAAATTCAATGCCGTCGAAAGCAAAATTGATAAAACAAGTACTTTCATACGTTGGACGATCACTATTGGATTTTCTCTGATGGGCATTTTGATAGCGACGTTGAATTTTTTATAAAAAGGGGATTTCCCCTTTTTTTCTTCCCCTCCCCCCAAGCCAACCAGTAACCCTATAGCTAAGTTTGAAGTCAAGCATAATTTAAGTAAAGTTCGACCTTTGTCCTGGTAAGCAAATCCGCGCCATAAAGCCTCGCTTCCTGCGTTCGCTCGATTTTGCTTACCCGTAATCCAAAGATTGGACAGAAACCATGATCAAACCGCTACCGCTGGTCGGTGGATATTTAAATTATTTTTATTGAAGTAGGCATTTAATAAATAAAAGATTAGTCTATTAAAACGGTTTCATTTTTTATTAAACGATTGATTTACAGTAACTTAGTAAAGTTATTAAAGGTAGAGTAAAAATCAAATTATGGAGAAAAAGTATGAAAGCCTAACTCTTTTTGAGTTTCAGAAGAAATTTCCTGATAATGACAGTTGTCAAAACTTCCTAGCCGAAATGAAATGACCAGATGGATTTAAATGTGAAAAGTGCCAAAACAACACGTATTGCAGAGGGAAATTATTCCATACCCGTCAATGCACAAAATGTAGGTACCAAGCTACCCCCACAAGTGGCACACTTTTCCACAAAGTAAAATTCCCAATATTAAAAGATTTTTATATCCTATACTACATGAGTACAAATAAACAAGGGATTGCATCAACAGAGCTAAGCAGAAAACTGGGGCTACGGCAAAAAACCTGTTGGCTGTTTGAGCAAAAGGTAATGAAGACCATGGTTAGCAGTGGGAAATACCCGCTAATGGGTAAAGTAGCAGTCGATGAGACGGTTAGGGCAACAGGAAGAAGGCGTTGTAGGACGACAAAATAACCGAAAAAAGCAGGTTGTACTGGCTATTGAGAAGAAAGGGAAAGGAGTGAGCAGGATGTATGCCAGAGTGATTGACAATGCTGGCTCCAAGCAATTGAAGTCCTTCTTCCAAGATCATATATCACCTGAGGCTGCCATCACAACCGATAGGTGGAGGGGCTACATCCCCTTGAAAGAAAAATACCCTTATTTAGTCAACCCTAAAGAATCAAAATTAATTATGCTTATCTCCTTTCAGGGAGGGTTTTAGCACGATTATTGCTGTATAAAATGACAAGGAATAGTTATAATATCAATCAAAACCTTGTCAAATGCAGTCAAAAAAGTCGAATAGAAATCAACTTAATTTTTTATCACCTACCTTAACTGAACAACTCAATTCCAGGCAAGAGCTTTATTTGTTGAGCCACCAGAGAGAATGGTCATATTTTGAAGAAGCGTTTGGTTCGCTTTATTCAACTGTAGGTCGTCCAGCTCATTCTATTCGTTTGATGGTCTCCTTGTTGATATTAAAATCTATTTACAATTTATCAGATGAGGTATTGGTGGAACAACGGTGGGAAATGAATCCATATTTTCAATATTTTGGAGGCTTTGATTCTTTGCAATGGGGGCAACCCTGTGCGGCAACAGATTTGGTTCATTTCAGCAAGAGGATTGGAGAAGAAGGGGTAGAGAAGCTATTGAAACATTCAATTGAGCTACACGGCAAGGATGCTAAGGACAAGCATGTAAGTGTAGATACTACTGTCCAGGAAAAGCGCATCACCTATCCCACAGATGCAAAACTTCATAAAAAGATTGTTGACAGCTGTATTTCTATAGCCAAGAAAGAAGGGATTAAACTACGACGCAGTTACGTTAGGACAACCAAAAACCTTGTCAGAGACACCTACAATGGGACTCACCCTAAAAGAAGAAAGCAAGCAAATGCAGCGAAGCGAAAACTCAAAACCATTGCTGGTCGGTTAGTCAGAGAATTAGACAGGAAATTACCACATCAGCAAAAAGAAGTAACACTGGCACTGTTCAAACGAGTACTTACACAAGAGAAGTTCAGTAAGAATAAAATTTACAGTTTACATGAACCTGATGTGTATTGCATCGCAAAAGGGAAGGCACATAAGAAATATGAATATGGCTGTAAGGCATCAGTAGTATTGACACAAAATACGGGTATCATCGTAGGTGCGATGACTTTTGAAGAGAATATGTATGATGGACATACGCTAGATGCTGTATTGAAGCAAACACAACTACTGACTGGTAACTACCCGAAAACCGCCACAGTAGATAGGGGGTACAAAGGGACTAACACAGTGGAAAACACCTCCATCATTCGACCATCCAAACCATTAAAAAGAGACAATACCTATGAAAAACAGAGAAAACGAACGCACTGTAGACGTAGCGCAGCCATAGAGCCAATCATCGGACACTTGAAGCAAGATCATCGAGCAGCTAGCAATTACCTAAAATGGAAAACAGGAGATAAAATAAACTTCATCATGGCAACCTGTGGGTTTAACTACAAGGTGTTGATGAAAAAACTAAGAGTAAATGCTCTTTGGCACTATACAAAATGGGTAGTAAAGCTGAGGCGTCTAGTTGAATTAACCACTTTCCATCAAAGTAGAATACAAACTCTATGGAAAATGAGTTTTTAAGGAACGACTAATTATGCTTATCTCCTTTCAGGGAGGTTTTTAGCATGATTATTGCTATATAAAATGACAAGGCATAGTTATAATATGAATCAAAACCTTGTCAAATGCAGTCAAAAAAGTCGCATAGAAATCAACTTAATTTTTTATCACCTACCTTAACTAAACAACTCAATTCCAGGCAAGCGCTTTATTTGTTGAGCCACCAGATAGCATGGTCATATTTTGAAGAAGCGTTTGGTTCGCTTTATTCAAATGTAGGTCGTCCAGCTCATTCTATTCGTTTGATGGTCTCCTTGTTGATATTAAAATCTATTGAAGTAGGCATTTAATAAATAAAAGATTAGTCTATTAAAACAGTTTCATTTTCTTGATTAAACGATTGATTTACAGTAACTTAGTAGGATTATTAAAGTTAGAATAAAAATCAGATTATGGAGAAAAAGTATGAAAGCCTAACTCTTTTTGAGTTTCAGAAGAAATTTCCTGATAACGATAGTTGTCAAAACTTCCTGGCCGAAATGAAATGGTCCAATGGATTTAAATGTGAAAGGTGCCAAAACAACAAGTATTGCAGAGGGAAATTATTCCATACCCGGCAATGCACAAAATGTAGGTACCAAGCTACCCCCACAAGTGGCACTCTTTTCCACAAAGTAAAATTCCCAATGTTAAAAGCTTTTTATATCGTATACTATATGAGTACAAATAAACAAGGGATTGCATCAACAGAGCTAAGCAGAAAACTGGGGCTACGGCAAAAAACCTGTTGGCTGTTTCAACAAAAGGTAATGAAGGCCATGGTTAGCAGTGGGAAATACCCGCTAGTGGGTAAAGTAGAAGTCGATGAGACCGTTGTAGGGCAACAGGAAGAAGGCGTTGTAGGACGACAAAATAACCGAAAAAAGCAGGTTGTACTGGCTATTGAGAAGAAAGGGAAAGGAGTGAGCAGGATGTATGCCAGAGAGATTGACAATGCTGGCTCCAAGCAATTGAAGCCCTTCTTCCAAGATCATATATCACCTGAGGCTACCATCAAAACCGATAACTGGAGGGGCTACATCCCCTTGAAAGAAAAATATCCTTACTTAATTCAAATCGAGAGTGGGAAGAAAGGTAAGAATTTCCCGGAATTGCACAGAACAATTATGATGTTCAAGGCATGGCTTAGAGGTATCCACCATTCAGTCGATAACCTTCAAGCATATATCGACCAATATTGCTATCGGTTCAACCGAAGCCAGATGAAAGGGGAAATATTCGATAACCTGCTAACTAAAATGGTGGTCCATCAACCATGCCCGTACAAGTGCATTCGTATTTATTAAATGCCTACTTCAAGGGATTAAACTACGACGCAGCTACGTTAGGACAACCAAAAACCTTGTCAGAGACACCTACAATGGGACTCACCCTAAAAGAAGGAAGAAAGCAAATGCAGCGAAGCGAAAACTCAAAACCATTGCTGGTCGGTTAGTCAGAGAATTAGACAGGAAATTACCACATCAGCAAAAAGAAGTAACACTGGCACTGTTCAAACGAGTACTTACACAAGAGAAGTGCAGTAAGAATAAAATTTACAGTTTACATGAACCTGATGTGTATTGCATCGCAACAGGAAAGGCACATAAAAAATATGAATATGGCTGTAAGGCATCCGTAGTATTGACACAAAACACGGGTATCATCGTAGGTGCGATGAGTTTTGAAGAGCATATTTATGATGGACATACGCTAGATGCTGTATTGAAGCAAACACAACTACTGCCTGGTAACTACCCGAAACCCGCCACAGTAGCTAGGGGTTAGAAAGGGACTAACAAAGTTGAGAACACCTCAATCATCCGACGATCCAACTCATTAAAAAGAGACAATACCTATGAAAAACAGAGAAAACGAACGCACTGTAGACGTAGAGCAGCCATAGAGCCAATCATCGGACACTTGAAGCAAGATCATCGAGTAGCTAGCAATTACCTAAAAGGAAAAACAGGAGATAAAATAAACTTCATCATGTCTGCCTGTGGGTTTAACTACAAGAAGTTGATGAAAAAACTAAGAGTAAATGCTCTTTGGCTCTATACAAAATGGGTAGTAAAGCTGAGGCGTCTAGTTGAAGTAACCTCTTTCCATCAAAGTAGAATACAATCTCCATTGAAAATGAGTTTTTAAGGAACGACTATTTAATCCAAATCAAGAGTGGGAAGAAAGGTAAGAATTTCCCGGAATTGCACAGAATAATTATGATGTTCAAGGCATGGCTTAGAGGTATCCACCATTCAGTCGATAACCTTCAAGCATATATCGACCAATATTGCTATCGGTTCAACCGCAGTCAGATGAAAGGAGAAATATTCGATAACCTGCTAACTAAAATGGTGGACCATCAACCATGCCCGTACAAGTGCATTCGTATTTATTAAATGCCTACTGCAATATTTTTAACTTAATAACTTTACCATCATGGATTTTAAACAACTTCAAAAAGAATTTCGTAAATTAGAGGCAGAAGCGGGCGAAGACACTGCAAATGCACTTATATCACTTATGGAATTGAGAGCTACACAATTTGAAAAGAAGCTAGACGATTTTGAAACCAAATTCAATGCCGTCGAAAGCAAAATTGATAAAACAAGTACTTTCATACGTTGGACGATCACTATTGGATTTTCTCTGATGGGAATATTAATAGCGACGTTGAAATTTTTATAAAAAGGGGATTTCCCCTTTTTTTTGCTCCCCCCCAAAGTCAACTGGTAAATATCCCTTAGTTCTGCTTACATCGACATTCCTTTCGACTGTCCTTTATCCTTTTTTTTGGTTTCCTTTTTTATTTTACTCAATTCTTCAATATCCATTTTATCGGTTCTTTTGATTCTTGGGTGGGTGATGCGTTAAAATACGGGTTCAATTTCATTATTCAAAAAGATTCAAAAATGCACGACTTATTTACTCAAGCACTCGGCATGTATTCCCCATGGTTTGTCAAGGATGTTGAATTTAACGACAAACAACTCAACAGCTATATTGACTTCAAACGTGGCACGCGCTTTGTTGATGGTAGCGATGACACTAAAGCCTATAGTGCCTATGACACAAAGATGAAAAATATCGTCATATGAATTTCTTTGAGCATGAATGCCATCTGCATGTTCGGATTCCTCGAATTAAGCGAGACGATGGCAAAGTACGGCTGATTCTGTCGCCGTGGGCAGGTCAATTAAATGGTTTTAGCACCTTTAGAAACAACAGCAGAAAAAAGCAGAATTAGAGCTGGCAGATCTTAACCTTAAATCCTTTGAGGCAATGAGAATGCGCGAAACTTTCCAACAAATCTATCAAGCCAAAACTAGGACAGATTTTGAGCAACTATTAACCTGAACCCGATTTAGAAAATGTCTAATTGGCTAGTATTTACAGGATCATATTTAAATGCAGGTTTTTTCGGGAAGCAAGAATAGGCAATTAGACCAGAGCTTAGGTTGGCAATAAAGTTGGTGAATGACCTGTGTCTGGACACGTTCTATTTGACAAATGTTTTTTAGTTCATCATTTACTGTTTCTATAACCGACCTTTTTCTGAGCACGATTTTGTTTTTGAGTTCCATCAGCGTATTCTTCATATTATTTCGAATACTAGTGATCCAATGAAGGCCATCCATAAGAAGCACTTGTGTTAGAGTTTTTGAGAGATATACCCTTTGTCTGCATACAACTTTCCCTTTAGGGTTTTGATGAAAGATGGGATTTTTAAAGGTTCTCAATCATCAATATTGCCAGAGGTGATCACAAAATTGAGAAGTTCCTCTTTGTCATTAATGACTATATGTAGCTTAACCCCAAAGCAATAACCCATTGTAGACTTGCCTACTTGGACCAATCCTTCAAAAACCTTATTCCTTTTTATCCTCTTGTTTTTACCTACCCGAATTGGAGTTGAACCAATAAAAGCAAGACCGGTACCATCACCCATACAACAAGTTTTTAGAACTAGTGACATAGGTAAGGTTGCACCTTGCATCCATTCCAAAAACCTATTATAGGATACTGTTTTACCGAATAAATGTTTCATATGTTTTTGGACATAATGCATATAAAAGTGTTTCATATTTCTGAACCCTTGAGAGCGGAACATAATCATGATAGTGATTACTTCGCTACAGCTCTTCTTGGGCTTTCTATTAGGGTTGTTGCCTACAAGGTGCTTTTGGATAGATTTTTCTAATTCCAGACAGCATTCATCAACACAATAGAAAATTTCAGTAATTTTATTGTCAGATAAGACGATGTATTTTATGTGTATATATTTGAATTTCAGATACTTAAATATAAACACATACACTGGTTTTATCTATTCCTAATTCCTGTTTATCACTCTTTAATTGAACTATTTATGAATCGGGTTCAGGTTATCGGACTATAAGGTTTGGAAGTTGCTGGATATCTATGTTGACAAAGCTAGGCTCAGTGAGGATTTAAGCGGTATAGGATACCCTCGGTATGGATGAAACTGCCACGGACAAGGGACATGATTATATTACGCTATTTGTTGATTTATACAAAAAAGCAGTGGCGCATATCAGTGATGGCAAAAGCAATCAAACGGTTGTTGACTTTGTCGAGGTTTTAGAACAACAAAAGGGCAACAAAAAACAAGTTAAATCAGTGAGTTGTGATATGTCGCCGGCGTTTAGTAAAGGGATTAAAGAAAACCTGCCGAATGCCCAAATTACCTTTGACAAGTTCCACATTATAAAAAGTATCAATGAAGGGGTTGATAAGGTGAGAAGAGCGGAGGCGAAAGAGAATCCAATGCTGAAAGGTACGCGGTATTTATTCCTCAAAAACGAACAAACCCTTAGCGAGAAACAACAGCAGAAAAAAGCAGAATTAGAGTTGGCAGATCTTAACCTTAAATCCTTTGAAGCAATGAGAATGCGCGAAACTTTCCAACAAATCTATCAAGGGAAAACCGTAGCAGATTTTGAGCAACTATTAAGCAAATGGTACAACTGGGTCAGTCAATGCAATTTACCCCCCATGGTTGAAACAAGCAAAACCATTAAAAATCATTGGCAAGGCGTTGTGCAATGGAAATTAAGTAGCATCAATAACGGTATTTTAGAAGGCTTAAATTCGATCATTCAAGCTGCAAAAAGAAAAGCCAGAGGTTATGGAAAAAAATATTTTAAGACCATGGCTTATTTGCTAGCTGGCAAGTTAGATTTGCATAAAATCAATGTGAATCTACCCACTTACTTCTAACAAGAACCATTTTATCCTTAGTTCTGTTTGTAGCCGTTTTAGCTTGAATCAGTTGATTGTAATGGATCACTTTAACAGCAACTCCGTCCTCGATTTTGTATTTAACAGCACTGCTATATGCTTCAGGAAACTTAATTCCTTTGCAAGCAGTCATTAAATCAATTTGTTGAAGTAGGCATTTAATAAATACGAATGCACTTGTACGGGCATGGTTGATGGACCACCATTTTAGTTAGCAGGTTATCGAATATTTCCCCTTTCATCTGGCTTCGGTTGAACCGATAGCAATATTGGTCGATATATGCTTGCAGGTTATCGACTGAATGGTGGATACCTCTAAGCCATGCCTTGAACATCATAATTGTTCTGTGCAATTCCGGGAAATTCTTACCTTTCTTCCCACTCTCGATTTGAATTAAGTAAGGATATTTTTCTTTCAAGGGGATGTAGCCCCTCCAGTTATCGGTTTTGATGGTAGCCTCAGGTGATATATGATCTTGGAAGAAGGGCTTCAATTGCTTGGATCCAGCATTGTCAATCTCTCTGGCATACATCCTGCTCACTCCTTTCCCTTTCTTCTCAATAGCCAGTACAACCTGCTTTTTTCGGTTATTTTGTCGTCCTACAACGCCTTCTTCCTGTTGCCCTACAACGGTCTCATCGACTTCTACTTTACCCACTAGCGGGTATTTCCCACTGCTAACCATTGCCTTCATTACCTTTTGTTGAAACAGCCAACAGGTTTTTTGCCGTAGCCCCAGTTTTCTGCTTAGCTCTGTTGATGCAATCCCTTGTTTATTTGTACTCATATAGTATACGATATAAAAAGCTTTTAACATTGGGAATTTTACTTTGTGGAAAAGAGTGCCACTTGTGGGGGTAGCTTGGTACCTACATTTTGTGTATTGCCGGGTATGGAATAATTTCCCTCTGCAATACTTGTTGTTTTGACACTTTTCACATTTAAATCCATCTGGCCATTTCATTTCGGCCAGGAAGTTTTGACAACTGTCGTTATCAGGAAATTTCTTCTGAAACTCAAAAAGAGTTAGGCTTTCATACTTTTTCTCCATAATCTGATTTTTATTCTAACTTTAATAATCCTACTAAGGTACTGTAAATCAATCGTTTAATCAAGAAAATGAAACTGTTTTAATAGACTAATCTTTTATTTATTAAATGCCTACTTCAATCAATTTGAATAGGAGAAACACCGAATGTATACACATCGTATTTTTTAGTGTCTAAAAAATTGCTGAGCGATTCCATCTCACCCATGAACATTCCAAATTCCCGATGTACTTCGAAAAGTTTCTTATGATTTTCTTTTGTTGGATTTACAAAGATGTCCATGTCTCCAGAGGCTCTTCTATATCCATGAAGGTTCACAGCCATTCCGCCAAGGAGAATGTATTCTACTTCATGGTTGTTTAATAATTGGATGTATTCAAGAAAATCCTTATTAAATATGTCAGACATTACGTTTTTTAGCTTTGTGATATTTTTTATTTATTGATACATCAAAAGGCACATTGTGATTGAGACAATGCAATCTCCAAGATTCTTCCAATCTTTCAAACGGCGACTTTTGTGTGGCCCAATACAATATGTCCAAAGCATCTTTTTCTTCAGCTTTTCCAGCATATGTAGCTTTACGTTCCATCATTCAATCTAACATTCTTCATTTTTCAAATCCTTACCACTAACACCAAATGTCACATTCCGTAAGTTACTATTTTACGGAAAGTTTGTGTCAGTGACAAAAGAATTTCGTAAATTGGCGAGCGGAGCCACTCCAAATCAAGACTTCTAAAAAATCAGTTTCCTGTGGTCAAGAAGTAGTCTCCCAAGCCGATGAAAACAGTAGAATCATATATTGATGAATACAAAAGCTTGGAGCTTCACCAGATCATTAATTAGTCAGC
This sequence comes from Ekhidna sp., assembly GCA_965261215.1. Lineage (GTDB taxonomy): Bacteria > Bacteroidota > Bacteroidia > Cytophagales > Cyclobacteriaceae > Ekhidna. The sequence goes on along the minus strand of CBDHDT010000193.1, from coordinate 1,645,515 downwards.
CCTAAAGAATCAACATTAATTATGCTTATCTCCTTTCAGGGAGGGTTTTAGCACGATTATTGCTGTATAAAATGACAAGGAATAGTTATAATTTGAATCAAAACCTTGTCAAATGCAGTCAAAAAAGTCGAATAGAAATCAACTTAATTTTTTATCACCTACCTTAACTGAACAACTCAATTCCAGGCAAGAGCTTTATTTGTTGAGCCAACAGATAGAATGGTCATATTTTGAAGAAGCGTTTGGTTCGCTTTAGGGCATCTCTAAAAACTAAAACAGCTGTGTTAGTATGTTTTTTGAGCTAAAAGAGTTAGACTTGGAAATGAAACAATTTAAACGTCACAGAGATTACGGTTTTTTTGATCAAGACATTCGTTTGTCCAAACTGAGCCAGTTGGGAGATCCCCTGCAACGATTAAACGGTGGAATTGATTTTGAAATTTTCCGTTCTTTACTGGAAAAGCACCTGATCAAAGAGTCACAAGGAAAGGGAGGACGTCCCCCATATGATTATGTGTTAATGTTCAAGATATTGATTCTTCAGCGATATTATAACCTCTCTGATGATCAAGCAGAATATCAAATCAATGACAGGATGAGTTTTATGAGATTTCTCAACCTCACCATTGCAGATGACATACCAGATAGCAACACGATATGGTTGTTTAGTGAACGTCTGACCGACTTGAATTTAGTAAAATCTCTTTTCGAGCTATTTCAGAGTCAATTGGAAAAGTTAGGGCTTATGGTCAATGAAGGCAAAATAATAGATGCCTCTTTTGTAGAAGCCCCACGCCAACGCAACAGCAGGGAGAAAAACCAACAAATAAAAGAGGGTAAGGGAGAAGGTCTATGGACAGATGAACCCAATAAAAAGCGTCAAAAGGACATTGATGCACGTTGGACAAAGAAAAATAATCAGAATTATTATGGGTATAAAAATCACGCCAAGGTTGATGCAGGTAGCAAATTGATAGAACGCTATGAAATTACCGATGCAGCGGTACATGATTCACAGGCTCTTGATGCCCTGTTGGACAAAAAACAAGACAAAGAACAGGAATTGTATGCCGACAGTGCTTATGCAGACCAGCAAGAAATACTCGAAAAACATCAAATTAAAGATCAAATACATGAGAAGGGCTACAAAAACAAGCCGTTGACCGATACACAAAAGGAAAGTAATACAAGAAAATCAAAAGTACGCGTAAGAGTGGAGCATGTTTTTGGTTTCATGGAGAACAGTATGGGAAGCATGTATTACAGAAAAGTAGGGAAATCAAGAGCCGATACGGTCATTGGTCTGATGAATCTGACTTATAATATGTGCAGAAAAATTCAATTGACCGCTTCATTATGAGGGAACGTGCGTTCGATAGGCAATGAATAAATTCATAAGTAACTGATAATCAGGTGAATAAAAAATGAACTAAAAAAGAACAAAATAGGTCATCTTAAAAAAACAGGTCATAAAAATAAATCGGGAGAATATCCAGTTTTTAGAGATGCCCTTTATTCAACTGTAGGTCGTCCAGCTCATTCTATTCGTTTGATGGTCTCCTTGTTGATATTAAAATCTATTTACAATTTATCAGATGAGGTATTGGTGGAACAACGGTGGGAAATGAATCCATATTTTCAATATGTTGGAGGCTTTGATTCTTTGCAATGGGGGCAACCATGTGCGACAACAGATTTGGTACATTTCAGCAAGAGGATTGGAGAAGAAGGGGTAGAGAAGATATTGAAACATTCAATTGAGCTACACGGCAAGGATGCTAAGGACAAGCATGTAAGTGTAGATACTACTGTCGAGGAAAAGAGCATCACCTATCCCACAGATGCAAAACTTCATAAAAAGATTGTTGACAGCTGTATTTCTATAGCCAAGAAAGAAGGGATTAAACTACGACGCAGCTACGTTAGGACAACCAAAACCCTTGTCAGAGACACCTACCATGGGACTCACCCGAATTCGATTTATCCTCCTTCCTTGTTCCATGGGACTCACCCTAAAAGAAGGAAGAAAGCAAATGCAGCGAAGCGAAAACTCAAAACCATTGCTGGTCGGTTAGTCAGAGAATTAGACAGGAAATTACCACATCAGCAAAAAGAAGTAACACTGGCACTGTTCAAACGAGTACTTACACAAGAGAAGTGCAGTAAGAATAAAATTTACAGTTTACATGAACCTGATGTGTATTGCATCGCAAAAGGGAAGACCCATAAGAAATATGAATATGGCTGTAAGGCATCAGTAGTATTGACACAAAATACGGGTATCATCGTAGGTGCGATGAGTTTTGAAGAGCATATTTATGATGGACATACGCTAGATGCTGTATTGAAGCAAACACAACTACTGACTGGTAACTACCCGAAAACCGCCACAGTAGATAGGGGGTACAAAGGGACTAACACAGTTGAGAACACCTCCATCATTCGACCATCCAAACCATTAAAAAGAGACAATACCTATCAAAAACAGAGAAAACGAACGCACTGTAGACGTAGAGCAGCCATAGAGCCAATCATCGGACACTTGAAGCAAGATCATCGAGTAGCTAGCAATTACCTAAAAGGGAAAGCAGGAGATAAAATAAACTGCATCATGGCAGCCTGTGGGTTTAACTACAAGAAATTGATGAAAAAACTAAGAGTAAATGCTCTTTGGCTCTATACAAAATGGGTAGTAAAGCTGAGGCGTCTAGTTGAATTAACCTCTTTCCATCAAAGTAGAATACAAACTCTATGGAAAATGAGTTTTTAAGGAACGACTAATTATGATAAATTCAAGGAATTTGCCATTACGGCTCATAGCACTCAAATTGAAGGTTCTACTCTTTCAGTTGCAGAAGCAAGCCTACTTCTTGATGAAGGTATCACCCCTAAAGGCAAGCTACTTGAACATGCATTGATGGTGAAGGATCATCATGAAGCCTTAAAAATGGCTATTCAATTGGGTAAAGAAAACAAGAGCATTACCATTGGGAGTATTTGCCAACTTAATGCTACTGTGATGAAAAGTACTGGTCAGGAATACAATACAGCACTTGGAACCGTAGATTCAACGAAAGGAGAATTAAGAAAAGGTGCAGTATTTGTAGGGACAAGATACTTTCCTGCACACGATAAAGTGCCTGTCTTGCTAGATGGTTTATGTACTCAGCTCAACGAGAAATTAAGATTAACCCTATCACTACGAGAGCAAGTAGATTTATCTTATACTGCTCATTTTAACTTGGTAGGCATTCATCCTCATTATGATGGAAATGGTAGAACATCTCGGCTGTTAATGAACCAATTTCAACGTCGTTTCAAATTACCCTTATCGTGTGTTTATAAGGAAGACAAACAAGAATACTTCGAAGCCCTTGAAAAAAGTGGAAAAGAAGAGTCTTTTAAGCCATTCAGGAAGTTTATGGACAATCAATACATCAAATCCCTGTCCATCGAGATCGAACGGTATAAATCACAAAATCAAAGCAAAAACAGTGGATTGGGCACGACATTCCTCTATTAATATTCCTTCGTCCCTATAGCTAAGTTTAAAGTCAAGCATAATTCACATTGATAATCCCTTGTCCCGGTCTTTTTTATACTTTTTGGCTTGCTCCATGGGATTATCTTTCCTACCAGTCAGGGTTTCTTCTTTCAATAGTTTATAGTACAGTCCCACTTCCTTTTTGAGAGATAATTCAATGTCTGACCAATTTATGTTTGACAAAAAAACAGGGTTGGTCTGATCAATTAACTCACTATTTCCAGATAGCTTTTCTAAAACAGGTCTTACCTGTTGGTAAGGGTAGCATAATTTATAATTATGCAAAAGTTCTTTCAGCGGTCGATCTTTCAACAAAAAAGAGAGGTCTGCGTAATCCTTTTTTTCTGTACGGTTCAGGATTGCATTGAGTTTCATGGATGCTAAAATCTCTTTTTTCAGCAATCGCCACTGGTCATACTGATGATACTCCAGTTCGAATCCCTCCTTCCATTCTACGAATTCGACCTTTATGTCATGGATATTAAACCCTATGCTATTTGAGGTTTCATAAATAATGGTAGCAACGGGATACGATTTATGGATGTTTTTTTTGATCCGAACAGGGTCATAATTCTTGGTTGTGAACAGATCAAGGTCGATACTTTTACGATGACCCAGCTGGAGAGATAAAGCGGTTCCCCCCACCAAGACATACTGATTAACCCATGGTGATCCCATCAATTCATCCAATACAGTTGACATCTTTTCACTGATTGTATTTAAGTGCAAGTGGTCCACTACAAAATAAATGTTGCCATGAGTCTTGATTTTTCTTTTTCTTTTTCTGACATCTCATTAAGCACACCCGTGATCTTATCTCGACCGTAGAACAAATCTACTGAGACCATGTCATCTACAGTACCATATTGTGCGACCCGCTTAATGATCCAAGAAGCATATTGATGCTCCTTTCCATGGATGCCTTCCATGTCTACGTCCCAAAATGCTTGCCGTGACAGGTTGAGTTTCACTATAGCAAAGTAAATTAAAAACGATGTTGAAAAGCAATTCACACCATCATATCTCCAGACCCATACTTTGTTTTGGGAAACACTCTTTTGAAGTAGGCATATAATAACTAGTCGTTCCTTAAAAACTCATTTTCCATAGAGTTTGTATTCTACTTTGATGGAAAGAGGTTAATTCAACTAGACGCCTCAGCTTTACTACCCATTTTGTATAGAGCCAAAGAGCATTTACTCTTAGTTTTTTCATCAACTTCTTGTAGTTAAACCCACAGGCTGCCATGATGAAGTTTATTTTATCTCCTGTTTTCCCTTTTAGGTAATTGCTAGCTACTCGATGATCTTGCTTGAAGTGTCCGATGATTGGCTCTATGGCTACTCTACGTCTACAGTGCGTTCGTTTTCTCTGTTTTTGATAGGTTTTCTCTCTTTTTAATGGTTTGGATGGTCGAATGATGGAGGTGTTTTCAACTGTGTTAGTCCCTTTGTACCCCCTATCTACTGTGGCGGTTTTCGGGTAGTTACCAGTCAGTAGTTGTGTTTGCTTCAATACAGCATCTAGTGTATGTCCATCATAAATATTCTCTTCAAAAGTCATCGCACCTACGATGATACCCGTGTTTTGTGTCAATACTACGGATGCCTTACAGCCATATTCATATTTTTTATGTGCCTTTCCTTTTGCGATGCAATACACATCAGGTTCATGTAAACTGTAAATTTTATGTTTACTGCACTTCTCTTGTGTAAGTACTCGTTTGAACAATGCTAATGTTACTTCTTTTTGCTGATGTGGTAATTTCCTGTCTAATTCTCTGACTAACCGACCAGCAATGGTTTTTAGTTTTCGCTTCGCTGCATTTGCTTTCTTCCTTCTTTTAGGGTGAGTCCCATTGTAGGTGTCTCTGACAAGGTTTTTGGTTGTCCTAACGTAACTGCGTCGTAGTTTAATCCCTTCTTGGTTGGCTATAGAAATACAGCTGTCAACAATTTTTTTATGAAGTTTTGCATCTGATGGGATAGGTGATGCTCTTTTCCTGGACAGTAGTATCTACACTTACATGCTTGTCCTTAGCATCCTTGCCGTGTAGCTCAATTGAATGTTTCAATATCTTCTCTACCCCTTCTTCTCCAATCCTCTTCCTGAAATGTACCAAATCTGTTGCCGCACAGGGTTGCCCCCATTGCAAAGAATCAAAGCCTCCAAACTATTGAAAATATGGATTCATTTCCCACCGTTGTTCCACCAATACCTCATCTGATAAATTGTAAATAGATTTTAATATCAACAAGGAGACCATCAAACGAATAGAATGAGCTGGACGACCTACAGTTGAATAAAGCGAACCAAATGCTTCTTCAAAATATGACCATTCTATCTGGTGGCTCAAAAAATAAAGCTCTTGCCTGGAATTGAGTTGTTCAGTTAAGGTAGGTGATAAAAAATTAAGTTGATTTCTATTCGACTTTTTTGACTGCATTTGACAAGGTTTTGATTGATATTATAACTATTCCTTGTCATTTTATACAGCAATAATCGTGCTAAAACCCTCCCTGAAAGGAGATAAGCATAATTAATGTTGATTCTTTAGGGGTGACTAAATACGAATAAAATTGTAAGGGCATGGATGATGGTCCACCATTTTAGTTAGCAGGTTATCGAATATTTCCCCTTGCATTTGACTACGGTTGAACCGATAGCAATATTGGTCGATATATGCTTGAAGGTTATCGACTGAATGGTGGCTACCTCTAAGCCATGCCTTGAACATCATAATTGTTCTGTGCAATTCCGGGAAATTCTTACCTTTCTTCCCACTCTCTATTTGGATTAACTAGTCAACCCTAAAGAATCAACATTAATTATGCTTATCTTCTTTCAGGGAGGTTTTTAGCATGATTATTGCTATATAAAATGACAAGGAATAGTTATAATATCAATCAAAACCTTGTCAAATGCAGTCAACAAAGTCGCATAGAAATCAACTTAATTTTTTTGAAGTAGGCATTTAATAAATAAAAGATTAGTCTATTAAAACAGTTTCATTTTCTTGATTAAACGATTGATTTACAGTAACTTAGTAGGATTATTAAAGTTAGAATAAAAATCAGATTATGGAGAAAAAGTATGAAAGCCTAACTCTTTTTGAGTTTCAGAAGAAATTTCCTGATAACGACAGTTGTCAAAACTTCCTAGCCGAAATGAAATGGCCAGATGGATTTAAATGTGAAAAGTGTCAAAACAACAAGTATTGCAGAGGGAAATTATTCCATACCCGGCAATGCACAAAATGTAGGTACCAAGCTACCCCCACAAGTGGCACTCTTTTCCACAAAGTAAAATTCCCAATGTTAAAAGCTTTTTATATCGTATACTATATGAGTACAAATAAACAAGGGATTGCATCAACAGAGCTAAGCAGAAAACTGGGGCTACGGCAAAAAACCTGTTGGCTGTTTCAACAAAAGGTAATGAAGGCAATGCTTAGCAGTGGGAAATACCCGCTAGTGGGTAAAGTAGAAGTCGATGAGACCGTTGTAGGGCAACAGGAAGAAGGCGTTGTAGGACGACAAAATAACCGAAAAAAGCAGGTTGTACTGGCTATTGAGAAGAAAGGGAAAGGAGTGAGCAGGATGTATGCCAGAGAGATTGACAATGCTGGATCCAAGCAATTGAAGCCCTTCTTCCAAGATCATATATCACCTGAGGCTACCATCAAAACCGATAACTGGAGGGGCTACATCCCCTTGAAAGAAAAATATCCTTACTTAATTCAAATCGAGAGTGGGAAGAAAGGTAAGAATTTCCCGGAATTGCACAGAACAATTATGATGTTCAAGGCATGGCTTAGAGGTATCCACCATTCAGTCGATAACCTTCAAGCATATATCGACCAATATTGCTATCGGTTCAACCGAAGCCAGATGAAAGGGGAAATATTCGATAACCTGCTAACTAAAATGGTGGTCCATCAACCATGCCCGTACAAGTGCATTCGTATTTATTAAATGCCTACTTCAATAATTTTTTATCACCTACCTTAACTGAACAACTCAATTCCAGGCAAGTGCTTTATTTGTTGAGCCACCAGATAGAATGGTCATATTTTGAAGAAGCATTTGGTTCGCTTTATTCACATGTAGGTCGTCCAGCTCATTCTATTCGTTTGATGGTCTCCTTGTTGATATTAAAATCTCTTTACAATTTATCAGATGAGGTATTGGTGGAACAACGGTGGGAAATGAATCCATATTTTCAATAGTTTGGAGGCTTTGATTCTTTGCAATGGGGGCAACCTTGTGTGGCAACAGATTTGGTTCATTTCAGCAAGAGGATTGGAGAAGAAGGGGTAGAGAAGCTATTGAAACATTCAATTGAGCTACACGGCAAGGATGCTAAGGACAAGCATGTAAGTGTAGATACTACTGTCCAGGAAAAGAGCATCACCTATCCCACAGATGCCAAACTTCATAAAAAAATTGTTGACAGCTGTATTTCTATAGCCAACCAAGAAGGGATTAAACTACGACGCAGTTACGTTAGGACAACCAAAAACCTTGTCAGAGACACCTACCATGGGACTCACCCTAAAAGAAGAAAGCAAGCAAATGCAGCGAAGCGAAAACTCAAAACCATTGCTGGTCGGTTAGTCAGAGAATTAGACAGGAAATTACCACATCAGCAAAAAGAAGTAACACTGGCACTGTTCAAACGAGTACTTACACAAGAGAAGTGCAGTAAGAATAAAATTTACAGTTTACATGAACCTGATGTGTATTGCATCGCAAAAGGGAAGGCACATAAGAAATATGAATATGGCTGTAAGGCATCAGTAGTATTGACACAAAACACGGGTATCATCGTAGGAGCGATGACTTTTGAAGAGAATATTTATGATGGACATACACTAGATGCTGTATTGAAGCAAACACAACTACTGACAGGTAACTACCCGAAAACCGCCACAGTAGCTAGGGGGTACAAAGGGACTAACAAAGTTGAGAACACCTCCATCATTCGACCATCCAAACCATTAAAAAGAGACAATACCTATGAAAAACAGAGAAAACGAAAGCACTGTAGACGTAGAGCAGCCATAGAGCCAATCATCGGACACTTGAAGCAAGATCATCGAGTAGCTAGCAATTACCTAAAAGGGAAAACAGGAGATAAAATAAACTTCATCATGTCTGCCTGTGGGTTTAACTACAAGAAGTTGATGAAAAAACTAAGAGTAAATGCTCTTTGGCTCTATACAAAATGGGTAGTAAATCAGAGGCGTCTATTTGAAGTAATCTCTTTCCATCAAAGTAGAATACAATCTCCATTGAAAATGAGTTTTTAAGGAACGACTAACTAAGGGTATTTTTCTTTCAGGGGGATGTAGCCCCTCCACCTATCGGTTGTGATGGTAGCCTGAGGTGATATATGATTCTGGAAGAAGGGCTTCAATTGCTTGGAGCCAGCATTGTCAATCACTCTAGCATACATCCTGCTCACTCCTTTCCCTTTCTTCTCAATAGCCAGTACAACCTGCTTTTTTTGATTATTTTGGCGTCCTATAACGCCTTCTTCCTGTTGCCCTACAACCAGTCTCATCAACTTCTACTTTACCCATTAGCGGGTATTTCCCACTGCTAACCATGATCTCTTCATTACCTTTTGCTGAAACAGCCAACAGGTTTTTTGCCGTAGCCCCAGTTTTCTGCTTAGTTCTGTTGATGCAATCCCTTGTTTATTTGTACTCATATAGTATATGATATAAAAATCTTTTAACATTGGGAATTTTACTTTGTGGAAAAGAGTGCCACTTGTGGGGGTAGCTTGGTACCTACATTTTGTGCATTGACGGGTATGGAATAATTTCCCTCTGCAATACGTGTTGTTTTGGCACCTTTCACATTTAAATCCATCTGTCCATTTCATTTCGGCTAGGAAGTTTTGACAACTGTCATTATCAGGAAATTTCTCCTGAAACTCAAAAAGGGTTAGGCTTTCATACTTTTTCTCCATAATCTGATTTTTACTCTATCTTTAATAACTTTACTAAGTTACTGTAAATCAATTGTTTAATCAAGAAAATGAAACTGTTTTAATAGACTAATCTTTTATTTATTAAATGCCTACTTCAAAAACTCTTTTTTGATTTCCGGTAAGTGATGAAGAAAAGATGGCTTATTGTAAGTTCACTTAGTAAGTGCAAAGATGTAGGATAAATATGTGGAGCTATTTCCCCATATTTAAAGGTCTAAACACTTTGCCATATGAGCCAAACATATTATCAACTCAAAGCCCATCAAAGACATCAACTTGAAGCCTACTTAAAATCGGGTAAAAGTAAAAGTTTCATTGCAGAAGCCCTTGCTGTGTCGGTTTCCACCATTTACAGAGAATGCAAGCGCAACAGTTCCCCTACAGGGATCTATCATGGATCTAAAGCACACTTGTCTTCCACAAAGCGTAAGCAACGTTATTGCAAGTCTCGGTCTTTTGACACCCACAAAAGAAAGCTCATCAAAGAATACCTTCTGCAAGAACAGTGGTCACCTAAGCAGCTTGTAGGGTATTGTAAAATCAAGCAGATTCCCATGGTTTCACATGAACGTATCTATCAATATATCAGGGACGATAAAGCTGCTGGAGGCCAGTATTACAAACATTTACGCCATCAACTCAACCATAGAAAAAGGTCTGTAGGTAAGCCTGTACCTATTAAAAACAGGGTATCAATCGATCAAAGACCTGAATGCATCAACAATAAAGAACGCTTTGGGGACTGGGAAGTGGATACCATTATAGGCAGACAACAAAAGGGAGCCATTCTGACCATCGTGGAAAGAACTACAGGAATGCTCATTATAAAAAAGCTACCTAAGGGAAAGCAAGCCAAAGGACTAAGTAAGGAACTTATCAATATGTAGTCGTTCCTTAAAAACTCATTTTCAATAGAGTTTGTATTCTACTTTGATGGAAAGAGGTTAATTCAACTAGACGCCTCAGGTTTACTACCCATTTTGTATAGAGCCAAAGAGCATTTACTCTTAGTTTTTTCATCAATTTCTTGTAGTTAAACCCACAGGCTGCCATGATGAAGTTTATTTTATCTCCTGTTTTCCCTTTTAGGTAATTGCTAGCTACTCGATGATCTTGCTTGAAGTGTCCGATGATTGGCTCTATGGCTGCTCTACGTCTACAGTGCGTTCGTTTTCTCTGTTTTTCATAGGTATTGTCTCTTTTTAATGAGTTGGATGGTCGAATGATGGAGGTGTTCTCAACTGTGTTAGTCCCTTTGTACCCCCTATCTACTGTGGCGGTTTTCGGGTAGTTACCAGTCAGTAGTTGTGTTTGCTTCAATACAGCATCTAGCGTATGTCCATCATAAATATTCTCTTCAAAAGTCATCGCTCCTACGATGATACCCGTATTTTGTGTCAATACTACTGATGCCTTACAGCCCTATTCATATTTCTTATGTGCCTTCCCTTTTGCGATGCAATACACATCAGGTTCATGTAAACTGTAAATTTTATTTTTACTGCACTTCTCTTGTGTAAGTACTCGTTTGAACAGTGCCAGTGTTACTTCTTTTTGCTGATGTGGTAATTTCCTGTCTAATTCTCTGACTAACCGACCAGCAATGGTTTTGAGTTTGCGCTTCGCTGCATTTGCTTTCTTCCTTCTTTTAGGGTGAGTCCCATTGTAGGTGTCTCTGACAAGGTTTTTGGTTGTCCTAACGTAGCTGCGTCGTAGGTTAATCCCTTCTTTCTTGGCTATAGAAATACAGCTGTCAACAATCTTTTTATGAAGTTTTGCATCTGTGGGATAGGTGATACTCTTTTCCTGGACAGTAGTATCTACACTTACATGCTTGTCCTTAGCATCCTTGCCGTGTAGCTCAATTGATTGTTTCAATATCTTCTCTACCCCTTCTTCTCCAATCCTCTTCCTGAAATGTACCAAATCTGTTGCCGCACAAGGTTGCCCCCATTGCAAAGAATCAAAGCCTCCAAAATATTGAAAATATGGATTCATTTCCCACCGGTGCTCCACCAATACCTCATCTGATAAATTGTAAAGAGATTTTAATATCAACAAGGAGACCATCAAACGAATAGAATGAGCCGGACGACCTACATTTGAATAAAGCGAACCAAACGCTTCTTCAAAATATGACCATGCTATCTGGTGGCTCAACAAATAAAGCTCTTGCCTGGAATTGAGTTGTTCAGTTAAGGTAGGTGATAAAAAATTAAGTTGATTTCTATTCGACTTTTTTGACTGCATTTGACAAGGTTTTGATTGATATTATAACTATTCCTTGTCATTTTATACAGCAATAATCGTGCTAAAACCCTCCCTGAAAGGAGATAAGCATAATTAATGTTGATTCTTTAGGGCTGACTATGTAAGTTCAATTAGTAAGTGCAAAGATGTAGGATAAATATGTGGAGCTATTTCCCCATAGTTAAAGGTCTAAAAACGTTGCCATATGAGCCAAACATATTATCAACTCAAAGCCCATCAAAGACATCAACTTGAAGCCTACTTAAAATCGGGTAAACGTAAAAGTTTCATTGCAGAAGCCCTTGCTGTGTCGGTTTCCACCATTTACAGAGCATGCAAGCGCAACAGTTCCCCTACAGGGATCTATCATGGATCTAAAGCACATTTGTCTTCCACAAAGCGTAAGCAACGTTATTGCAAGTCTCGGTCTTTTGACACCCACAAAAGCAAGCTCATCAAAGAATACCTTCTGCAAGAACAGTGGTCACCTAAGCAGATTGTAGGGTATTGTAAGATCAAGCAGATTCCCATGGTTTCACATGAACGTAGCTATCAATATATCAGGGAGGATAAAGCTACTGGAGGCCAGTATTACAAACATTTACGCCATCAACTCAACCATAGAAAAAGACCTGTAGGTAAGCCTGTAACTAGTAAAAACAGGGTATCAATCGATCAAAGACCTGAATGCATCAACAATAAAGAACGCTTTGGGGACTGGGAAGTGGATACCATTATAGGCAGACAACAAAAGGGAGCCATTCTGACCATCGTGGAAAGAACTACAGGAATGCTCATTATCAAAAAGCTACCTAAGGGAAAGCAAGCCAAAGGACTAAGTAAGGAACTTATCAATAGGCTGATGCCCTATAAAAAACATATCCTTTCGATCACTTCTGATAATGGAACAGCATTCGCCGACCATCAAAACATAGCTAAAAACCTAGCTACTAAATTCTACTTTGCCCATCGGTATTGCTCCTGGCAAAGAGGACTCAATGAATACACTAACAAACTCATAAGACAGTATATACCCAAAAAAACAGCTTTTGATACACTAACTGACAAACAGATTACACAAATTCAATACAAAATTAACCGACGACCAAGAGAAAAACCTAACTTTAAAACTCCTAAAGAAATCTTTTATCTAAATACCGCTTAGTTTTTGCACTTGATTGTTGAACCTACGTATTTGAGTTTTGCTTGAATTAGGCAAAAAATAGAAGCATAGCCCTAGTTACGGTGCTATTTCTTAACGAAATGCGAGCAAAAAAGAAACGATGTATATGTAGGATTTTGTGAGTAATTTGGTATTACTAAACAGATGAAGATAGGTATTATCCAATCTTTCTTGTCCATCCATATTTATCTTCCACTTCTCCCAGCCTGATTTTAGTTATGTTTTCTAACAGTCGATTGGAAATTTTTCGTGATTCAATCTCAGGGAGTTCATAGTCACGTCCCTCGTATCCGATGGTCCGAATGTGAGAAATTGTAGTTGCCGTTCCTATACCGAAGGCTTCCGTCAATGTTCCATTGCCAAGCGATTCAATCACCTCAGTCACTTTGATTGGTCTTTCCTCTACGTGAAGACCCCAGTTCTTGGCAAGAGTAAGGGCACTTTCTCTCGTAATTCCTGGGAGAATTGAATCGCTGGTTGGAGGTGTTATCAGCGTATCATTGATGACGAACATAATATTCATGGTTCCCGTTTCTTCAATAAACTCGTGAGTCTGCCCATCAGTCCATATCAATTGATGATATCCTTGTGCCTGCGCTTGCTCGGCAGGATAAATGGAAGATGCATAGTTACCAGCAGTTTTTGCGGCACCAACCCCCCCTCGTGTTGCACGGGTGAAATGTTGCTCTATTTTTACCCGTACAGGTTCAGAATAGTAGGCACTAACTGGTCCCGTAATAATGATAAAAGAGTAAGTGTCAGAAGGTCTTATACCAATAAATGGATCTGTGGAAAATTGCAAAGGACGTATATAAAGAGATGTCCCTGACCTGTCTGGCACCCAGTTTTTATCAAGTTTTACTAACTCGCCTATAGCCCCAAGGAAGAGTTCTTCAGGTACAGGTGGCATACACATTCTATCAGCACTCTTCGCCATTCTTTTGGCATTTGCATCTGGGCGAAAGATCAGGATTTCTTCCTTTTGATTCTTGTGAGCTTTCAACCCTTCAAATATGCTTTGAGCATAATGCAGAGAGGCATTTGCTGGACTTATTCTCAAATCTCTGAAAGGGACAATCCGATTGTTTATCCATTTCCCTTCTTCAAAGTCCGACATAAACATATGATCAGACCATATCTTGCCAAAAGGCAGGTTATCAAAATCAATGTGTGGTAATTTAGAGTCTTCAGTCCTAGTGATTTTAATATCCAACATCTTTGTCATGCCTGTAGTTAAAACGTGTAGTTAATGTTTATCACCTTGCTCATCCCTATCTGGTGTCCAGAGAATCTCAGGTGCATTGAGCTGTTGCCCCACCGCCCTTGCAAAGATGAACAAATAATCAGACAGCCTATTCACAAATTTGATGATCACCGCATCAATTTGATTGTTATTTGCTAACGTAATAATAGACCGTTCCGTTCGTCTGCACACTGTTCTGCAAACATGGCTTAGTGAGACAATTGGATGTCCTCCTGGAAGAATGAAATTTTTTAGAGGAGGCACCTCTCTTTCAAATTTGTCGATCCAAGTTTCTAATTCTGTTACCTTTTCCTCTGATATTTTCGACAATTCAAATCCTGAAAATCCGGGTTCTGTAGCCAAGATGCTTCCAATAGTGAATAAATTTTCTTGGATCCAATATAGTTGTTTTTTTAGCTTATTTTCAACTTGTTTCTGGTCCTTAAGGTATCCAATAAAAGAGTTGAGCTCATCTACATTCCCATAGGTCTCAATCCTTAAGTCATCTTTGGCAACTTTCTTTCCTCCTAAAAGAGAGGTTTTTCCTTTATCCCCTGTTTTTGTGTAAAGTTTGGTACTCATGTCGCTACTTCTGATTTTCGTATGCTCTTATTTATCTGGTCGGATTCAATCATACCATCCTTCAGCCTGATGATGCGATGAGCGTATTCGGCAATATCTTTCTCATGCGTAACCATGATGATAGTATTGCCTTTATCATGAAGCTCTTGAAAAAGCTCCATGATCCCACAAGAAGTTTTCGAGTCAAGATTTCCTGTCGGCTCATCAGCAAGAATGATACTTGGATCATTTACTAGTGCCCGTGCAATGGTCACTCTTTGCCTTTGACCGCCAGAAAGCTCATTGGGTTTGTGGTAGGTCCTGTCATCAAGCCCTACTCCTGCAAGTACAGTCATTGCTTTTTCCTCTCGGTCCGATCTACTCAAACCTGCATAAACCAATGGAAGCGCAACATTTTCTAGGGCGGACGCTCTTGGCAAGAGATTGAATGTTTGGAAAACGAATCCTATTTCCTTATTTCTGATCTCTGCAAGCTCATTTTCTGTGAGATCGCTAACATCGTTGTTATTCAAAACATAAGTGCCATCGGTTGGAGTATCCAAGCATCCAATGATATTCATTAGCGTTGATTTTCCTGAGCCAGAAGGACCCATAAAAGCAACATATGCCCCCTTATCTATATTAATAGAAATAGATTTTAAGGCCATGATAACCTCACTCCCCATAACATATTTTTTAGATACTTCTGAAGTAGTTATGATGCTGCTCATCAGGTGTCATTTTGTCGGCTAATGTAAACAATCTTAAGTGATTGATACGACCCTTGATTACACGTGTTTAGAGACATTTGGTTCATTAAAAGGTTACGCGTTTCATGCTTTTAATTTGGACTACCCCAACTAAATGCTAATGCAGGTCCTCCTCACCCATTGTTTTAGTTGAAAATAATTGGGATATTGGGTCACAGTTGTTAAAATGTCACTTACATTCCTCCGCAATAAATCCATTGAAGTAGGCATATAAATATACTACCTGTCTTAGCTACGGATGATACCGATTTGACCACAAAATATCACATATAGATTGTTTGAAGTAGGCATTTAATAAATACGAATGAAATTGTAGGGGCATGGTTGGTGGTCAACCATTTTAGTTAGCAGGTTATCGAATATTTCTCCTTTCATTTGACTTGGGTTGAACCGATAGCAATATTGGTCGATATATGCTTGAAGGTTATCGACTGAATGGTGGATACCTCTAAGCCATGCCTTGAACATCATAATTGTTCTGTGCAGTTCTGGGAAATTCTTACCTTTCTTCCCACTCTCTATTTGGATAGCATAACTAAATTTTTAGTGGAGTTAGATTCAGTTTTCCAAAGGGCATCTCTAAAAACTGGATATTCTCCCGATTTATTTTTATGACCTGTTTTTTTTATGATGGCTTATTTGTTTTTTTAGTTCATTTTATATTCAACTGATTATCAGTCACTTATGAATTTATTCATTGTCTATCGAACGCACGTTCCCTCATAATGAAGCGGTCAATTGAATTTTTCTGCACATATTATAAGTCAGATTCATCAGACCAATGACCGTGTCGGCTCTTGATTTCCCTACTTTTCTGTAATACATGCTTCCCATACTGTTTTCCATGAAACCAAAAACATGCTCCACTCTTACGCGTACTTTTGATTTTCTTGTATTACTTTCCTTTTGTGTATCGGTCAACGGCTTGTTTTTGTAGCCCTTCTCATGTATTTGATCTTTAACCTGATGTTTTTCGAGTATTTCTTGCTGGTCTGCATAAGCACTCTCGGCATACAATTCCTGTTCTTTATCTTGTTTTTTGTCCAACAGGGCATCAAGAGCCTGTGAATCATGTACCGATGCATCGGTAATTTCATAGCGTTCTATCAATTTGTTGCCTGCATCAACCTTGGCGTGATTTTTATACCCATAATAATTCTGATTACTTTTCTTTGTCCAACGTGCATCAATGTCCTTTTGACGCTTTTTATTGGGTTCATCTGTCCATAGACTTTCTCCCTTACCCTCTTTTATTTGTTGGTTTTTCTCCCTGCTGTTGCGTTGGCGGGGGGCTTCTACAAAAGAGGCATCTATTATTTTTCCTTCATTGACCATAAGCCCTAACTCTTCCAATTGACGCTGAAATAGCTCGAAAAGGGATTTTACTAAATGCAAGTCGGTCAGAGGTTCACTAAACAACCATATCGTGTTGCTATCTGGTATGTCATCGGCAATGGTGAGGTTGAGAAATCTCATAAAACTCATCCTGTCATTGATTTGATATGCTGCTTGATCATCAGAGAGGTTATAATATCGCTGAAGAATCAATGTTTTGAACATTAACACATAATCATATGGGGGACGTCCTCCCTTTCCTTGTGACTCTTTGATCAGGTGCTGTTCCAGTAAAGAACGGAAAATTTCAAAATCAATTCCACGGTTTAATCGTTGCAGGGGATCTCCCAACTGGCTCAGTTTGGACAAACGAATGTCTTGATCAAAAAAACCGTAATCTCTGTGACGTTTAAATTGTTTCATTTCCAGGTCTAACTGTTTTAGCTCAAAAAACATACTAATACAGCTGTTTTAGTTTTTAGAGATGCCCTTAATTTTTTATCACCTACCTTAACTGAACAACTCAATTCCAGGCAAGAGCTTTATTTGTTGAGCCACCAGATAGAATGGTCATATTTTGAAGAAGCATTTGGTTCGCTTTATTCAACTGTAGGTCGTCCAGCTCATTCTATTCGTTTGATGGTCTCCTTGTTGATATTAAAATCTATTGAAGTAGGCATTTAATAAATAAAAGATTAGTCTATTAAAACAGTTTCATTTTCTTGATTAAACGATTGATTTACAGTAACTTAGTAGGATTATTAAAGTTAGAATAAAAATCAGATTATGGAGAAAAAGTATGAAAGCCTAACCCTTTTTGAGTTTCAGAAGAAATTTCCTGATAACGACAGTTGTCAAAACTTCCTAGCCGAAATGAAATGGCCAGATGGATTTAAATGTGAAAAGTGTCAAAACAACAAGTATTGCAGAGGGAAATTATTCCATACCCGTCAATGCACAAAATGTAGGTACCAAGCTACCCCCACAAGTGGCACACTTTTCCACAAAGTAAAATTCCCAATGTTAAAAGCTTTTTATATCGTATACTATATGAGTACAAATAAACAAGGGATTGCATCAACAGAGCTAAGCAGAAAACTGGGGCTACGGCAAAAAACCTGTTGGCTGTTTCAACAAAAGGTAATGAAGGCCATGGTTAGCAGTGGGAAATACCCGCTAATAGGTAAAGTAGAAGTCGATGAGACCGTTGTAGGGCAACAGGAAGAAGGCGTTGTAGGACGACAAAATAACCGAAAAAAGCAGGTTGTACTGGCTATTGAGAAGAAAGGGAAAGGAGTGAGCAGGATGTATGCCAGAGAGATTGACAATGCTGGATCCAAGCAATTGAAGCCCTTCTTCCAAGATCATATATCACCTGAGGCTACCATCAAAACCGATAACTGGAGGGGCTACATCCCCCTGAAAGAAAAATATCCTTACTTAATTCAAATCGAGAGTGGGAAGAAAGGTAAGAATTTCCCGGAATTGCACAGAACAATTATGATGTTCAAGGCATGGCTTAGAGGTAGCCACCATTCAGTCGATAACCTTCAAGCATATATCGACCAATATTGCTATCGGTTCAACCGTAGTCAAATGCAAGGGGAAATATTCGATAACCTGCTAACTAAAAAATGGTGGACCATCAACCATGCCCGTACAAGTGCATTCGTATTTATTAAATGCCTACTTCAATCATTTTTTTATTAAACGATTGATTTACAGTACCTTAGTAGGATTATTAAAGTTAGAATAAAAATCAGATTATGGAGAAAAAGTATGAAAGCCTAACTCTTTTTGAGTTTCAGAAGAAATTTCCTGATAACGACAGTTGTCAAAACTTCCTGGCCGAAATGAAATGGCCAGATGGATTTAAATGTGAAAAGTGTCAAAACAACACGTATTGCAGAGGGAAATTATTCCATACCCGGCAATGCACAAAATGTAGGTACCAAGCTACCCCCACAAGTGGCACTCTTTTCCACAAAGTAAAATTCCCAATGTTAAGAGCTTTTTATATCGTATACTATATGAGTACCAATAAACAAGGGATTGCATCAACAGAGCTAAGCAGAAAACTGGGACTACGGCAAAAAACCTGTTGGCTGTTTCAACAAAAGGTAATGAAGGCCATGGTTAGCAGTGGGAAATACCCGCTAGTGGGTAAAGTAGAAGTCGATGAGACCGTTGTAGGGCAACAGGAAGAAGGCGTTGTAGGACGACAAAATAACCGAAAAAAGCAGGTTGTACTGGCTATTGAGAAGAAAGGGAAAGGAGTGAGCAGGATGTATGCCAGAGAGATTGACAATGCTGGCTCCAAGCAATTGAAGCCCTTCTTCCAGAATCATATATCACCTGAGGCTACCATCACAACCGATAGGTGGAGGGGCTACATCCCCTTGAAAGAAAAATATCCTTACTTAATTCAAATAGAGAGTGGGAAGAAAGGTAAGAATTTCCCGGAATTGCACAGAACAATTATGATGTTCAAGGCATGGCTTAGAGGTATCCACCATTCAGTCGATAACCTTCAAGCATATATCGACCAATATTGCTATCGGTTCAACCGAAGCCAGATGAAAGGGGAAATATTCGATAACCTGCTAACTAAAATGGTGGACCATCAACCATGCCCGTACAAGTGCATTCGTATTTATTAAATGCCTACTTCAATTGTTCTTTTTTAGTTCATTTTTTATTCACCTGATTATCAGTTACTTATGAATTTATTCATTGCCTATCGAACGCACGTTCCCTCATAATGAAGCGGTCAATTGAATTTTTCTGCACATATTATAAGTCAGATTCATCAGACCAATGACCGTATCGGCTCTTGATTTCCCTACTTTTCTGTAATACATGCTTCCCATACTGTTCTCCATGAAACCAAAAACATGCTCCACTCTTACGCGTACTTTTGATTTTCTTGTATTACTTTCCTTTTGTGTATCGGTCAACGGCTTGTTTTTGTAGCCCTTCTCATGTATTTGATCTTTAACCTGATGTTTTTCGAGTATTTCTTGCTGGTCTGCATAAGCACTGTCGGCATACAATTCCTGTTCTTTGTCTTGTTTTTTGTCCAACAGGGCATCAAGAGCCTGTGAATCATGTACCGCTGCATCGGTAATTTCATAGCGTTCTATCAATTTGCTACCTGCATCAACCTTGGCGTGATTTTTATACCCATAATAATTCTGATTATTTTTCTTTGTCCAACGTGCATCAATGTCCTTTTGACGCTTTTTATTGGGTTCATCTGTCCATAGACCTTCTCCCTTACCCTCTTTTATTTGTTGGTTTTTCTCCCTGCTGTTGCGTTGGCGTGGGGCTTCTACAAAAGAGGCATCTATTATTTTGCCTTCATTGACCATAAGCCCTAACTTTTCCAATTGACTCTGAAATAGCTCGAAAAGAGATTTTACTAAATTCAAGTCGGTCAGACGTTCACTAAACAACCATATCGTGTTGCTATCTGGTATGTCATCTGCAATGGTGAGGTTGAGAAATCTCATAAAACTCATCCTGTCATTGATTTGATATTCTGCTTGATCATCAGAGAGGTTATAATATCGCTGAAGAATCAATATCTTGAACATTAACACATAATCATATGGGGGACGTCCTCCCTTTCCTTGTGACTCTTTGATCAGGTGCTTTTCCAGTAAAGAACGGAAAATTTCAAAATCAATTCCACCGTTTAATCGTTGCAGGGGATCTCCCAACTGGCTCAGTTTGGACAAACGAATGTCTTGATCAAAAAAACCGTAATCTCTGTGACGTTTAAATTGTTTCATTTCCAAGTCTAACTCTTTTAGCTCAAAAAACATACTAACACAGCTGTTTTAGTTTTTAGAGATGCCCTTGAATGTCCTCAGTACAATCTCCACCATGAAGGAAAATAGCCAAATGATTCATCAAAATCTCCGAGTAATCGAACCCTCTATAGTTGGCTCGGCTACCCAAATGATCATCCATTAGCTTGGGAATACCGCTATCCTTAAGAAACTTGTAGCAAAAATTAAACCCGCCAAAAGGGGTGATTTTTTTATCAAATATTGTTACTTTCATTCCCGCTTAATTGATTGGTTACGCACTCAAATAAGTGAAAAAAAATCGAGCCAGAAAAGCTTATTACAAACTATTTTAAGCCTATGCTGGCTCTTTTTCGTTTTACACCTGCGGATTTAAGGTACATAGCTGATTTTAACTGCCTTAGAGTTGGTCATCCATTGGTCAAATAATTTCTCTGTATCGGTTTTATTTTCAATAGAAAACAGGGTTTTAAAATTCTCTCGTATATGCCATGCTTTTGCAGTGTTTAAATTAGATTGATCAATAGTTTTAAACGCTATTTGTTGTTTCTCGCTTCTGTTAGCTTCATTTTTTAAAACAGTGTATTTCTGTTTCTTTAAGAGAGGATTTTTCAAGACTTCTTTTCGCCTTGTTTTAGCTATGGCTTCTGATAATTTTTTAAACAGATGAATTGAAATAGGCATTTAATAAATAAAAGATTAGTCCCTTAAATCCGCAGGTGTACAACGAAAAAGAGCTGGAATAGGCTTAAAATAGTTTGTAATAAGCTTTTCTGGCTCGATTTTTTTCACTTATTTGAGTGCGTAACCAATCAATTAAGCGGGAATGAAAGTAACCATATCTGATAAAAAAGTCACCCCTTTTGGCGGGTTTAATTTTTGCTACAAGTTTCTTAAGGATATCGGTATTCCCAAGCTAATGGATGATCATTTGGGTAGCCGGGTCAACTATAGAGGGTTCGATTACTCGGAGATTTTGATGAATCATTTGGCTATTTTCCTTCATGGTGGAGATTGTACTGAGGACATTGAAGAACACTTGGGAGACCATCTGAAGAAAGTTCGGGGGTTCTCGGTGTGTAGTGCCGATACCATTTTGCGAGGCATAAAAGAACTGGTCACCCCTACAGAGGAAATGACCAGTTCGGGAGGGATAACCCATCAGTTCAACATCAACCTGGGCTTAAACCAATGATTACTGAAAGCCTTGAGCAAAACCAATCAGCTTAACACCAAACAGGAGTATACCTTAGCTTATGATAATCAGGTAATCGCCACCGAGAAATATGATGCACGGAGAACCTATAAAAAGAGTGAAGGTTACCAGCTAGGTGTGGCCAGTATCGGAAACAACATTGTTTACATCGAAGGTCGTAATGGCAACAGCCAAGCCAAATACCAACAAGAAGAAACCCTGACCAGGGCATTTTCTTTACTGGATCAGCAGGGCATCTGTATCAAGCACTTTCGGGCAGCTTCGGCTTCCTACCAACAAAAGGTAATTAGTCTTGTGGAGGGAACGAGTCAGCACTTTTACATCCGAGCTGTGCGTTGCGCTACTATGGAACAGCAAATTAGCCAGATTCGGGCAGATGCCTGGCAGAAAGTCCGTCTTGGAGTACAAGAAATGGAAGTGACACAGCTAACGGATTACCGTCCCTTTGACGGGAAAAAGCCCTACCGGTTGGTAGTAAGTCGGATTAAACGCCGAGATGGTCAGACTGGATTATTCACTGGGGATGCCTTCACTTATCGAGCTATCCTCACCAATGATGTCAAATGGGACAACCAGCAAATTGTCTCTTTTTATAACCAAAGAGGAAATGCTGAGCGCACCTTCGATACAATGAACAATGATTTTGGCTGGTCTAAGCTTCCCTGCTCATTCCTTAATGAAAATACCGCCTTTATGATCATCACTGCGCTGTATGCCAATATATACCAGGTTATGTTGGCTACTTTTTCCAGAAAACTATCCTGGATTAAGGAAAACTTCCGATTGAAGAAATTTATCTTCCGATTTATTACCGTGGCTACCAAATGGATCAAGACGGGAAGGCAGCATGTGCTTAAACTATATACACACAAAGACTACAGCCGACTGCTCACCTAACTGCCTAACTGTTTGATTAAAACATCCAACATTCTTTCGTAATACCTCTTTTCTCAGGAAAGGTCTGTCTGAAAACCCTCAATTTTACCAGTGAAGACCTACTGCACCCTTTAGTTCTGGTCAAAATACCGACTAACCAGCCCCATATACTTGGTCGATTAGATAGGAACTGACATTATTATCCTTTAGCAACTCTTTGTATCTGCAAATCTAGTGGACTGCGGATTTTAGGCATTACTTAAATGCTTTTAATAACGTGTTTTATAATTACATTTATCTTACTCGACCATGCTAATAAAAACCGCCGAATTTGTAAAGAGTAGCACGCAAGAATCTGATTGTCCAGCGTCTGCACTCCCAGAATATGCGTTTATCGGACGGTCAAATGTGGGTAAATCCAGTTTGATTAATCTCTTAACTAATCGTAAGAAACTTGCGAAAACATCATCTACTCCCGGTAAAACACAATTGATTAATCATTTCATTATTAATAATTCTTGGTATTTAGTGGACCTGCCAGGGTATGGCTGGGCGCGGGCGAGTAAAAAAAGTAAAGCGACGTGGAAAAAAATGATAGACCGATATTTGAGAAATAGACAAACCCTCGTTAATGTTTTTGTGTTGGTAGATGTACGGCATCACTCCCAAAAAATTGACCTGGAGTTCATCAATTGGCTGGGAGAAGAGAGCATCCCTTTTTGCATAGTATTTACGAAAGCAGATAAATTGGGTACAACTCAAATTGACTCCAATATTTCCGAGTATCGTAAAACACTGAAGCAAAACTGGGATGAACTCCCTCCTTCATTTATAACCTCCGCAGCAGAAAGGCGAGGTAAATCAGAAATTTTAGAATTTATCTCTTCTGTCAACGAGGCTATCAATCAATAGGATACTTTTGCGCCAAACTTTAGCAAATGGAATTTAAGGATATCGCTTCGGTCTCAGGTCAAGGAGATCTTTTCAAGATAGTGTCTCCTACTCGGACAGGTGTCATTCTTGAGTCTCTTGACGAACACAAGAAGAAGTTGGTAGCCAGTACGCACAGCAAAGTGTCAGCACTATCTGAAATATCTATTTATGTAACAGATGCAGACGGTGCCGTTCCTTTGAAGGAAGTGATGAGAAAAATTCACAAAGCGTTTAATGGAGATACCGATTTGGATAAACACAGTAATGCAGAAGAGCTTACATCGTTCCTTAAATTCATTGTGCCAGACTATGATGAAGACAGGGTGTACATATCTGATATTAAAAAAGTGGTGAATTGGTATGCACAGCTGGCGAAAGAAGCACCAGAAGTGTTAGTAGCATCTGAGAAAGAACAAGAAGAGGAGAAACAAAAAGTGAAGGAAGAAATAAAGAAAGATGCGTGAAGCAAAATATAAATTCAGGGTTCGTTGGGCTGATTTAGATCCTAATGGTCATATGCGGCATACTGCCTACAATGACTATTGTGCTCAGGCACGCCTTATGTATTTTGAGGACATAAGTATGCCTCTTCACAAACTGATTAAAATGAATATTGGTCCCGTTCTATTTCGGGAAGACACTCGTTTTTTCAAGGAAATAGGAATGAGTGAGGAGTTTGAAGTAGGATTCACCATTTCAAAACTTAGAAAAGATGGATCAAAATGGTCATTTAGACATAACATGTACACAAATGACGGCTCACTTTCCGCTAGGATAGATGTAGATGGAGCCTGGCTGGATTTAATAAAAAGACGGACGACAATACCTCCGAAGGAGTTAAGCAACCTTATGATCGATTCATTTAAATCGGAAGATTTCGAGTGGATTCCAGATAAAATGAGACCGTAAAACCAGTCTTTCGAAAAATGGAGCGATTAATTGGAAATAATTGCATACCTTTGCACCATTATTTAACCTTAAAAGACCAATGAAAACCATTACACACCCACCCAGAACAACACTTATGACTGACAAAAAGTCATATAATAATCCTACCCCCCCCCCCCCCCCCCCCCCCGACATTATGTCATCCTTTAGCACGGCTTGGTAATTACCAAAATACCCTCCTTCTCCTTATTTTAAGTCTGGCTTTTTCTCTACCAGTAAATGCTCAAAATGCTGACCCAACAGACCTTTGTTCGCGTAGCCAAGGAGTTAGAGATGAAATAGTCGCAAGTGTGAATGGAAAAACCCGTTGCCAAGACATTACTCCGACAGATTTGGCAGGAATTACGGGGCTCTTTTTTGACTATTCTACTCCTAGCGGGGGAAGGGTAAGAAATGACTTAAAGAGTGGTGATTTTGCTGGATTAACAGGACTAACAGATCTCCGATTAAATACTCACCAATTAACGACTCTACCCGCTGATATTTTCTCTGGGCTATCTGTCTTAACGGAACTAAGGTTAGATAATAACCAATTATCCTCCTTGCCAACTGGTATTTTCTCGGGCTTAACCAGTTTAGCAACTCTCAATTTATCGAACAACCCGTTGCCTACTTCACTCCCTGCAAGCCTGTTTGCTGATTTACCACGAAATGCAATAACACTTCCCACGGGAACTACAATTGATGAAATTCCAACAACCGTAGGCACGATTGATAATATTACTAACCTCGTAGAAAATGGTAACACGCAAACTATAGATGTGGCGGATAAATTTAGCGACACAGATGCTTTGACCTTTTCCGCAACGTCTAGTAATCCTAACATCGCAAGCGTTGGGGTTGCTAATGATAGTGAAGTTACCGTCACGCCAAAAACCAGAGGCACAACAACAATCACCGTAACTGCCACCGACATAGCGGATCAAACTGCTGAACAGACGTTTATGGTCAGCGTTATCCCAGCCGAAACAGACCTTTGTTCACGCACCGAAGTAGTTAAGAATCTTATCATCTCCAAAGTGAGTGGCAAAACCAATTGTGCAGACATTACGACAGCAGAGTTGGCAGGAGTTACCGAATTATCTTTTGTTGGGGGTAACTCTCTAATAGGTAGCAACCTAAAGAGTGGTGATTTCGCTGGCTTAACAGGGCTAACGTCTCTCAGTTTATCCAACAATGAGGTTACAACCCTACCCGTTGATATTTTCTCTGGGCTATCCGCCTTAGAGACGCTCAGGTTGGATAACAACCAACTATCCACCTTGCCTACTGGGGTTTTCGCGGGCTTAACTAGTTTAACAACCCTTGATTTATCGGAAAACCCACTGCCAGCTTCGCTTCCCGCAAGCCTGTTTGCCGATGTATCACGAAACGCAATAACGCTGCCCGATGGAGTTACTATTAACGTCGCCGTCCCAACAGCCGTAGGTACGATTGCCGATATTACTAACCTCGTGGCAAATGGCAGTCCTCAAACTGTAGATGTAGCAGATAAATTTAGCGACACAGACGATTTGACCTTTTCCGCAATGTCTAATGATACTGACATCGCAACCGTTGGGGTTGCTAATGATAGTGAAGTTACCGTT
This sequence comes from Ekhidna sp., assembly GCA_965261215.1. Classification (GTDB taxonomy): domain Bacteria; phylum Bacteroidota; class Bacteroidia; order Cytophagales; family Cyclobacteriaceae; genus Ekhidna. The sequence goes on along the minus strand of CBDHDT010000193.1, from coordinate 1,619,255 downwards.
ACGCCATTAGCCGTAGGTACAGCAACCATCACCGTCACTGCCACCGATAGAGCGAGTCAAACTGCTGAACAGACGTTCTCAGTCTCCGTTACCAACCCTGCCCCAACGACCGTAGGCACGATGGACAACATGACTGACCTCGTGGAAAATGGTAACACTCAAGCTGTTAATGTGGCTAGTAACTTTAGCGACTTAGACACGTTGACCTTTACAGCAATGTCCGATAATACCGCCATCGCAACCGTTACAGTGATGGATAGCGTAGTTACCGTAACACCCGTGGCCGTAGGCACGACCACCATCACCGTCACTGCCACCGACATAGCGGGTCAAACTGCTGAACAAACTTTCTCAGTCTCCGTTACCAACCCTGCCCCAACAGCCACAGGCACGATGGACAACATTACTGACCTCGTGGAAAATGGGAGTCCTCAAACTGTAAATGTGGCGACTAACTTTAGCGACCCAAACGACAGGTTGACATTTTCTGTAGTATCTAGTAATACCGCCATCGCAACGGTTACAGTGATGGATAGTGTAGTTACCGTAACTCCCGTAGCCGCAGGCACAGCAACCATCACCGTCACTGCCACCGATAGAGCGGGTCAAACTGCTGAACAAGCGTTTACAGTCTCCGTGCAAGCTGAGGAGGTCACCACAGGAACGGCTGGCGTGAAAAACATAGGCGTTTCCGTCTCCCCTAATCCACTAAAAGATGGAGATAGCGTGACAATTACCGTTGCCAGCGAGGGCGTGTACCGCTTGTTCGGAAGTTCAGGAGAATTTCTTACTAAAGGAACCTTAACCAAGGGAGATAACGCTGTGGTATTTCCGTTTTTAGCTAAAGGAATTTATCTGCTAAAGATACAAACAAAACACGGTCGCGTGACAAGGAAAGTGGTTAAGAAATAGCACCGTAGCGATGGCTATGCTTATATTTTTTGCCTAATTCAAACAAAGAATAATTCAATTTAGTTATGTCATATTTTACGATCAAATTGGTATAATAGGTCGAACCAGCTATAAAAGTAGAGCGTACATTTGGGAGTATTCGCAGGTGCTTTGGAGGAGCAGTCGCACGCTGTAGAAAAAGACCAAACCTGGAAAGTCGAGTGCAAGAATCTCAAGTTTAGAACTCATATAAAAAGACTCAACAGAAAGATCATTTGTTTTTCTAAAAATGAATAAACTCACGACAATGTGATCGGAATGTATATCGAAAGGTATTGTTATAAATCAGGTACTTATAGAAAGAATCAACAGATTTAGACCACTATTGAAACTGGGTTAATGTTTGATCCTGAAAATGCAAATGATTTAGCTAATCAAATCAAGGTGATAATGAATCCAGAAGTCAGAAAGATGCTAGCTGAAAACGGGAAAGCTAAGACAGATTTGAAATTGAACATCATTTTGATGAACTTGAAAAACTTTTTGCATGAAGTGTTTTTTGCCACATCCACGCCGTCTTCATCATATTATCCAAATCTCGTTCTGGTTTCCAATTAAGTACATCGTTTGCTTTGGAAATGGCTGCATAGATTTTTTCTATATCTCCTAGTCTTCTGCCTACAATTTGATAGTTCAATTTTTGATTTGATACTCTTTCAAATGAATCGATCACCTCCAATACAGTAGACCCATGTCCTGTCCCTACGTTAAAAGAATCATGTGAGTCCTGCATTTTATCACAATAATCCAAGGCTTTAATGTGCGCTTTGGCAAGGTCTACTACATGAACATAATCTCTCATACATGTCCCATCGTGTGTACTGTAATCTCCACCAAAAACGGAAAGTTTATCTCTCACTCCAATGGCAGTTTGGGTTATATATGGTACTATATTAGAAGGTACTCCATGGGGGAATTCGCCAATTAACGAACTGTCATGAGCTCCAATTGGATTAAAATACCTAAGAGAGATGACCTTGGGTTGATCACAAGTTTTGACAAAATCGAGTATAATTTCTTCTCCTATTTGCTTCGTGTTGCCGTAAGGAGACGCTGCTTTCTTTATTGGAGAAACTTCTGTCACAGGTAGGTCTTCAGGTTCTCCGTAAACAGTACAAGAAGAGGAGAAGATAAATTTCCCTACATGAAATTCTTTTGAAAGTTCTAAAAGGTTTATCAGTGATAGCAAATTATTCTCATAATACAAAAGTGGCTTTTCTACGGATTCTCCCACTGCTTTTTTAGCGGCAAAATGAATGATAGAACCAATAGAATGATTTTGGAATAGCTGAGCTGTTTGTGTCTTTTGGGTGAGATCAAGTGCTACAAAATCAGGTGCTTTTCCTGAAATATTCTTTATACCATCTAAAACCTCTATTCTGGAATTAGACAGGTTATCTGCAATGAGTACCTCATAATTTAGATTTAATAACTCAACAACGGTGTGTGATCCAATAAAACCAAGCCCGCCTGTTACAAGAACTTTTCTCATTCCACAAAAGTATACCTAGCTAGCTTGCCACAGAGAAAATGAAATACCTTAACTCCGCAGGTGTACAACGACAAAGAGCTGGAATAGGCTTAAAATAGTTTGTAATAAGATTTTCTGGCTCGATTTTTTTTCACTTATTTGAGTGCGTAACCAATCCAGTAAGCGGGAATGAAAGTAACGATATCTGATAAAAAAATCACCCCTTTTGGCGGGTTTAATTTTTGCTACAAGTTTCTTAAGGATATCGGTATTCCCAAGCTAATGGATGATCATTTGGGTAGCCGAGTCAAATATGTCGGTTTCGGTTACTCGGAGATTTTGATGAATCATTTGGCTATTTCCTTCATGGTGGAGATTGTACTGAGGAGATTGAAGAACACTTGGGAGATCATCTGAAGAAAGTTCGGGGGTTCTCGGTGTGTAGTGCCGATACCATTTTGGGAGGCATAAAAGAACTGGCCACCCCTACAGAAGAAATGACCAGTTCGGGAGGGATACCCCATCAGTTCAATATCAACCTGGGCTTAAACCAATGATTACTGAAAGCCTTGAGCAAAACCAATCAGCTTGACACCAAACAGGAGCATACCTTAGATTATGATAATCAGGTAATCGCCACCGAGAAATATGATGCACGGAGAACCTATAAAAAGTGTGAAGGTTACCAGTTAGGTGTGGTCAGTATCGGCAAAAACATTGTTTACATCGAAGGTCGTAATGGCAACAGCCCAGCCAAATACCAACAAGAAGAAACCCTGACCAGGGCATTTTCTTTACTGGATCAGCAGGGCATCTGCATCAAGCACTTTCGGGCAGCTTCGGCTTCCTACCAACAAAAGGTAATTAGTCTTGTGGAGGGAACAAGTCAGCACTTTTACATCCGAGCTGTGCGTTGCGCTACTATGGAACAGCAAATTAGCCAGATTCGGGCAGATGCCTGGCAGAAAGTCCGTCTTGGAGTACAAGAAATGGAAGTGACACAGCTAACGGATTACCGTCCCTTTGATGGGCAAAAGCCCTACCGTTTGGTAGTCAGTCGGATTAAACGCCGAGATGGTCAGACCGGATTATTCACTGGGGATGACTTCGCTTACCGAGCTATCCTCACCAATGATGTCAAATGGGACAACCAGCAACTTGTTTCTTTTTATAACCAAAGAGGAAATGCTGAGCGCACCTTCGATGCAATGAACAATGATTTTGGCTGGTCTAAGCTTCCCTGTTCATTCCTTAATGAAAATACCGCCTTTATGATCATCACTGCGCTGTATGCCAATACATACCAGGTTATGTTGGCTACGTTTGCCAGCAAACTATCCTGGATTAAGGAAAACTTCCGATTGAAGAAATTTATCTTCCGATTTATTACCGTGGTTGCCAAATGGATCAAGACGGGAAGGCAGCATGTGCTTACACTATATACACACAAAGACTACAGCCGACTGCTCACCTAACTGCCTAACTGTTTGATTAAACCATCCAAAATCCTTTCATAATACCTTTTTTCTCAGGAAAGGTCTGTCTGAAAACCCTCAATTTTACCAGTGAAGACCTACTGCAACCCTTAGTTCTGGTCAAAATGCCGACTAACCAGCCCCATATACTTGGTCGATTAGATAGGAACTGACATTATTATCCTTTAGCAACTCTTTTTATCTGAAAATATAGTTGACTGCGGATTTTAGGTTATTAAATGCCTACTTCAATTTACTTCTTTGGAAATTGGACTAGCGAATGAAAAAAGTCTGGAAAAGAAATTTGCTTTAGTGGTAACTGTTCTTCCACTGTTTGAGTTTCAGGTTGGCATTGGATTTGTGTACGATATTGTAAGTTCAATTAGTAAGTGCAAAGATGTAGGATAAATATGTGGAGCTATTTCCCCATATTTAAAGGTCTAAAAACGTTGCCATATGAGCCAAACATATTATCAACTCAAAGCCCATCAAAGACATCAAATTGAAGCCTACTTAAAATCGGGTAAGAGTAAAAGTTTCATTGCAGAAGCCCTTGCTGTGTCGGTTTCCACCATTTACAGAGAATGCAAGCGCAACAGTTCCCCTAAAGGGATCTATCATGGATCTAAAGCTCATTTGTCTTCCACAAAGCGTAAGCAACGTTATTGCAAGCCTCGGTCTTTTGACACCCACAAAAGAAAGCTCATCACAGAATACCTTTTGCAAGAACAGTGGTCACCTAAGTAGCTTGTAGGGTATGGTAAGATCAAGCAGATTCCCATGGTTTCACATGAACGTATCTATCAATATATCAGGGACGATAAAGCTACTGGTGGACAGTATTACAAACATTTACGCCATCAACTCAAACATAGAAAAAGACCTGTAGGTAAGACTGTAACTAGTAAAAACAGGGTATCAATCGATCAAAGACCTGAATGCATCAACAATAAAGAACGCTTTGGGGACTGGGAAGTGGATACCATTATAGGCAGACAACAAAAGGGAGCCATGCTGACCATCGTGGAAAGAACTACAGGAATGCTCATTATCAAAAAGCTACCTAAGGGAAAGCAAGCCAAAGGACTAAGTAAGGAACTTATCAATAGGCTGATGCCCTACAAAAAATATATTCTTTCGATCACTTCTGATAATGGAACAGAATTCGCCGACCATCAAAACATAGCTAAAAACCTAGCTACTCAATTCTACTTTGCCCATCCGTATTGCTCTTGGCAAAGAGGACTCAATGAATACACCAACAAACTCATAAGACAGTATATACCCAAAAAAACAGCTTTTGATACACTAACTGACAAACAGATTACACAAATTCAATACAAAATTAATCGACGACCAAGAGAAAAACTTAACTTTAAAACTCCTAAAGAAATCTTTTAGCTAAATACCGCTTACTTGTTGCACTTGATTGTTGAACCTACGTACCTCCAAAATAAAAAATGTCTATTTTCAGATCCCCGAAAAAGAACCTAAAAAACACCTTTCTGTCTCTGATATTCCGCAATATGGCGTTAATAAGTTAGCCAAATTCAAGTATGCAAAAGGTGGCGGTGAAAGCAACAGACAAAAAACTGTTTGAGCTTAATGTCGTCACCGAAGACGAATTGACTAGGCGATTTAAACAGGCACATAACGCCCTTTGGGGTGGTGGTGAGCTTAACCCTTCGGAGGTCTTTGATGAACTGGATAAACTGATTTTTTGCAAAATATGGGATGAGCGTAAACTTCGAAACAAAGGAGTGCCCTATGATTTTCAGATATTTAGCGAAAGCACAGAAGCAAAAACCAACCAGACATTACAACAACGCATCCACAACTTATACAACGAAGGGCGCAAAAAAGACCCCGAAGTCTTTAAGGATGACATACGCTTGAACCGCGAAAAATTGCGTAGCGTGGTAAGTTACCTTGAAAGCATCCATTTAGGCGATACCGACCTTGATAGCAAAGGCAGGGCTTTTGAAGCCTTTATGGGTTCATTTTTTCGCGGTGACTTTGGGCAATACTTCACCCCTCGCCCGATTGTTAAGTTTATTGTTGATACCCTGCCGATAAAAAATGATTCTCTGGTGTTGGATACCTCATGCGGCAGTGGCGGTTTTTTGCTCCACGCACTTGATAAAGTCAGAACACAAGCAGGTGATTACTACCCCGATGAAGCCCCGCAAGATGGCAACCCAGAAGGAGCATCCCACCACCGCCATTGGCATGATTTCGCCGAAAAAAATCTATACGGCATAGAAATAAATGAGCAAATCGCCAGAACCGCCAAAATGAATATGATTATTCACGATGACGGACATACTAATGTCATTGCCGCCGATGGATTGCTGCCCATTGACGATATTAATGACGAAAACGGCAACATCGCCCAAGCGGGTATTTTCTCACGCACCAAAAACAAAGGCTTTGCCTACAAACGTTTTGACTTCATCATTACCAATCCGCCGTTTGGCTCCAGCATCAAGCAAACAGAACAAGCCTACATGCGCCAGTATGGCTATGCCCTCAAAGAGGTGCATTGGCTGGACATAGAAGGTAAAACAACTACGCGAGACAACCAAAGCACTGAGGTTTTATTTATTGAGCAGTGTCATAAATTTTTAACCGAGGGCGACTATCTGGCAATCGTTATCTCGGACGGCGTATTAACCAATTCCAGTTTGCAATATGTGCGTAATGGCATAGAAGAAAAATACCGCATAGTAGCAGTGGTCTCCATGCCGCAAACCGCATTTCAGGCGACCGGTGCCGGAGTGAAAAGCTCGGTGATGTTTCTGAAAAAACACACGGAAAAAACGACGCAACGCATTCGTAATAAGAAAACCGAATTGCAAGACGGCATTAAAGATGACAGTCATTATCTGAAGCAATGCCAACAAATAGACGATGAGAAAAGGCAACATATCAAAGACTTGAGAGACTTGGATAATTCGGCAGGTTTGGAAGGCAAAGCCCTGACCCAATCTGCAAGTTACAAAGAATGGAAAAAAGAAGTCAGTGCCGAATACAAAGAGAAAATAGAAGCACTCAAAGAAACCTTGAATGAGCAGTACTTAGCACAAAAACAGCAAACGCTAGACGATTATCCTATATTCATGGCAACAGCCGAAGATATAGGCTATGACGCGACGGGCAAACAAACCAATAATAATGAATTGGATTTTATCGGGCAAAAATTAGCAAAATTTATTGAAAGTATAGCAACGAAAAAGATATGAGCTTTCAACTTTCACCTGATGTAGATAAAAACAAGATTTTTCTGGTGCAACTAAGCGAGCTGGAGGGGCGGCTTGATCCGCATTTTTATAAGCCATTTTTTAGAAATGTCGTGCGAAACATCGTCAAGGTCAAATTTGCCACGCTTGGCAATATTGTTCAGTTTTCAAATGAATCATGGAATCAAAAGGAGTTGTTTAAGGAAACATTCCCCTATATTGAGATTGGTGCAATTGACTTGCTTACAGGAGAAATTAAAGAGATTAGCGAGTTAGAGGTTGTGAATGCTCCCAGCAGGGAAAAAATGGTTGTTCGTAGTGGCGATATTTTGGTATCGACAACAAGACCAAATCGAGGGGCAGTTTCTTTCTTAAACAAAGATGATGTTTTTATTGCCTCAACAAGGTTTTCTGTTATACGCGAATTAAAAACAGTTGATATACTGGAATTCCCCATAGATAGATATTACTTGTTTTATTGGTTACGACAAAACCATTCTTTATGGCAAATGGAACAAAGAAGTAGTGGGGGAAATTATCCGGCTATCACTCAAGAAGAATTAGCCAATTGAAATAGGCATTTAATAAATAAAAGATTAGTTTGTTAAAACAGTTTCATTTTATTGATTAAACGATTGATTTACAGGAACTTAGTAGGACTATTAAAGTTAGAGTAAAAATCGCAGTATGGAGAAAAAGTATGAACCCCTAACCCTTTTTTAGTTTCAGAAGAAGTTTCCTGATAATGACAGGTGTCAAAACTTCCTAGCCGAAATGAACTGACCAGATGGATTTAAATGTGAAAGGTGCCAAAACAACAAGTATTGCAGAGGGAAATTATTCCATACCCGTCAATGCACAAAATGTAAATACCAAGCTACCCCCACAAGTCGTATTTATTAAATGCCTACTTCAATTAGCCAATATAAAAATACCTATACCACCTAAAGCAATCCAAAGCGAGATTGTCGCTAAAATGGATGTCGCCTATGCCAGCAAAAAACGCTGGGAGGCACAAGCACAGAAATTACTAGGTAGCATTGATGCTTACCTGTTAGGTGAATTGGGTATTGAACTGCCAGAGCAGGCAGAAAATACTCTGCAAAGTCGCATCTTTACCCGCCAGTTGAGCGAGGTATCGGGCGGACAGTTTGATCCCGATTACTTTCAAAATCGTTACAGAGAATTACAGGATTCACTACAAAGTAGTTGCTTTGAATGCAGAACTATCAAAGAGGTTACTCATTTGGTTACTAATGGAAACACGCCTGCAAGTAACGAATATTCTGATGTTACAACGGATTTTTCTATCATTAAAGTGAAAAGTTATGAAGGAATTTTAATTTCTCTTGGAAAACTTGATTTTGTGAAAAACAAGCACGGTCAGCAAGCCAAACGGAATGATATTTTTATATTATCAGCCGCTCATCAACCCAGTTATGTAGGACGTTTTCTAAAATTCTTAGATGATGTGCCAACAGAAAACACATCTTTTGCAGGCGAGTTAATTTGTATTCGGTCTGATAACTCTATTTGCAATTCAATGTATTTATTTTCTTTGTTAAACACGGAGCCTTATAAGATTTTATTAAATAGAGAAAAAACAGGACAAACATCACATATACACCCTAAAGACATAAAACATCTAAAAATTCCTCTCCAGCCACTCGCCAAACAAACCGAAATTGCCAATCATATTACGGCAATCCGTAATCAAGCCAAACAATTACAACAGCAAGCAAAAGCAGAATTAGAGCAGGCAAAAAAAGAAGTAGAGTTAATGATTTTAGGCACAGACGAAAACAGGTTAATCGAAAGCGACGTATTTGAATAATTGAAGTAGGCATTTAATAAATAAAAGATTAGTCTATTAAAACAGTTTCATTTTCTTGATTAAACGATTGATTTATAGTAACTTAGTAGGATTATTAAAGGTAGAGTAAAAATCAAATTATGAAGAAAAAGTATGAAAGCCTAACTCTTTTTGAGTTTCAGAAGAAATTTCCTGATAACGACAGTTGTCAAAACTTCCTGGTCGAAATGAAATGGTCAGATGGATTTAAATGTGAAAGGTGCCAAAACAACATGTATTGCAGAGGGAAATTATTCCATACCCGGCAATGCACAAAATGTAGGTACCAAGCTACCCCCACAAGTGGCACACTTTTCCACAAAGTAAAATTCCCAATGTTAAAATCTTTTTATATCCTATACTACATGAGTACAAATAAGCAAGAGATTGCATCAACAGAGCTAAGCAGAAAACTGGGGCTACGGAAAAAACCTGTTGGCTGTTTCAGCAAAAGGTAATGAAGGCCATGGTTAGCAGTGGGAAATACCCACTAATGGGTCAAGTAGCAGTCGATGAGACCGTTGTAGGGCAACAAGAAGAAGGCGTTGTAGGACGCCAAAATAATCAAAAAAAGCAGGATGTACTGGCTATTGAGAAGAAAGTGAAAGGAGTGAGCAGGATGTATGCTAGTGTGATTGACAATGCTGGCTCCAAGCAATTGAAGCCCTTCTTCCAGAATCTTATATCAACTCAGGCTACCATCACAACCGATAAGTGGATGGGCTACATCCCCCTGAAAGGAAAATACCCTTAGTTAATCCAAATAGAGAGTGGGAAGAAAGGTAAGAATTTCCCAGAATTGCACAGAACAATTATGATGTTCAAGGCATGGCTTAGAGGTATCCAGCATTCAGTCGATAACCTTCAAGCATATATCGACCAATATTGCTATCGGTTCAACCGAAGCCAGATGAAAGGGGAAATATTCGATAACCTGCTAACTAAAATGGTGGACCACCAACCATGCCCGTACAAGTGCATTCGTATTTATTAAATGCCTACTTCAATTGAATAATTCAATCCATAAGGGCTTGTCGGTTAATTGAAAAATAATGTCTAAATTCAAATATTTGTTCAAATAAACGGCGAATTCAACCCATAAGTGCAACACTCGGGTTTATATTATGATCTATTGAAGTAGGCATTTAATAAATACGAATGCACTTGTACGGGCATGGCTGATGGTCCACCATTTTAGTTAGCAGGTTATCAAATATTTCCCCTTTCATTTGACTGCGGTTGAACCGATAGCAATATTGGTCGATATATGCTTGAAGGTTATCGACTGAATGCTGGATACCTCTAAGCCATGCCTTGAACATCATAATTGTTCTGTGCAATTCTGGGAAATTCTTACCTTTCTTCCCACTCTCGATTTGAATTAAATAAGGGTATTTTTCTTTCAAGGGGATGTAGCCCCTCCACTTATCGGTTGTGATGGTAGCCTGAGTTGATATATGATCTTGGAAGCAGGGCTTCAATTGCTTGGAGCCAGCATTGTCAATCACCCTAGCATACATCCTGCTCACTCCTTTCCCTTTCTTCTCAATAGCCAATACATCCTGCTTTTTTTGGTTATTTTGGTGTCCTACAACACCTCCTTCCTATTGCCCTACAACCGTCTCATCAACTTCTACTGTACCCATTAGCGGGTATTTCCCACTGCTAACCATTGCCTTCATTACCTTTTGCTCAAACAGCCAACAGGTTTTTTGCCGTAGCCCCAGTTTTCTGCTTAGCTCTGTTGATGCAATCCCTTGTTTATTTGTACTCATATAGTGCATGATGTAAAAATCTTTTACAATTGGGAATTTTACTTTGTGGAAAAGTGTGCCACTTGTGGGGGTGGTAGCTTGGTACTTACATTTTGTGCATTGACGGGTATGGAATAAGTTCCCTCTGCACTACTTGTTGTTTTGGCACCTTTCACATTTAAATCCATCTGGCCATTTCATTTCGGCCAAGAAGTTTTGACAACTGTCGTTATCAGGAAATTTTTCCTGAAACTCAAAAAGGGTTAGGCTTTCATACTTTTTCTCCATAATTTGATTTTTACTCTAACTTTAATAACTTTACTAAGTTACTGTAAATCAATCATTTAATTAAGAAAATGAAACTGTTTTAACAAACTAATCTTTTATTTATTAAATGCCTACTTCAAATGATCTATTCCCATTGCGAGGAGAAAGACCTCCCAAGGGGTTTTATACCCCAAACATTTTCTAGGTCGGTTGTTCATTAAATCGGTCGCTTTGAACAGCTCTTTTTCGGTGACTTTATGCAAAGGCATTTTCTTTGGAAAAAATTGACGGAGCAAAAAGTATGAGCAAGCCATTGTGCCAGATGATTATTTGGCATTCAAGCCACGCTCCCAAGAGTGATACGGTTTAGCAAAATAAGTTTCACACTCGAGTTGTTTGGCAAGCTCACTATGCCAACAAAATTCCCTGCCGTTATCAAAGGTTAGTGTCATTACATGTTGTTTCATATGCTTTAACAACCTGAGTATAGCCGCGTTGGTTTCTTTTGCGGTTTTGTTATTAGTCCGAAGTGCGAGATAAAGCCTACTTTTGCGCTCAGCAAGGGTGGCAAACACCCCTTGACGACCCTTACCGATAACACAATCAGCCTCCCAATCGCCTATACGCGAACGATTGTCCACTATACTGGGTCTATCAGCAATATCAACCCGATTGGGGATGCGTCCGCGGTAATCGTTCTTGCCATAACGCTTGCGATATTTCTTACCCTGATGGCGCAAGTATCGATATAACGACCCACCAGCTACTTTGTCTTTCAAAAAAAAAATCGACGATAGATGGATTCGGTGCCAATACTGATATTTTCCTCCATTTTCAAACGACCACTAATTTGTTCAGGACTCCAATACAGCGCGAGCTTTTGTTGAATATGAAGCTTTAACTCGTCATTGAGTTTGATGTGCTTGGGCTTTGGCTTATGCCTCGTTTGGGCAAAGCGGTGGGCTTGTTTGTAGCGATAGCCGTTGCCCCCGGTATTGCGTTTAATTTCACGGCTGATGGTTGACCTACTTCTGCCCATGGCTTTAGCGATTCCTGTCAGTGCACAATGCTGCTGATTCATGAGGTAAATGTGGTATCTTTTGTGTTCAGTCAAATGGGCATATCTCGTCATGTTTTACTCCTTTTTTCTCGTCAGTTAAAAGAGTACGAGTGTACCCTTTGACTGACTTAGGAGTGTTGCACTTATTATGTGAATTCAAGAGCTTCAATTTGATATCTTTGGTGGTCTTTGAGTTGATAATATGTTTGGCTCATATGGCAAAGTTTTTAGACCTTTAAATATGTGGAACTAGCTCCACATATTGATCCTAATCTTTGCACTTACTAATTGAACTTACAAATCCCTGTATAGTGTGATTATACTTAAGTTGGTACCAGAGAGTGTTCGTTTCGCTTGGAACGCACTTCTCGCGAATTTACTTCGAACGACTCTTTCCCTCCTAGGAGTTACAATAGGAGTATTCGCCATTATTGCTGTATTCACTTTGGTTGATTCCTTGGAAAGGAATCTTAAAGAAAGCTTGAGTTTTCTGGATGCCTGCAACCTTGATATCAGAAGATTCCCATATGATTTTGGGTCAAATCAACCGTGGTGGGAATATTTAAAAAGACCGTATACGAATTATGAAGAATATGAATTCCTGAAAAAAACCTAAAAAACGATCTGGGCATTACGATTTTCGCGGACACAGATGGTGAGACCATTACGCATGAGAGCAGTAGCTTTAATGATGCAACCTTGTGTGGCATAGCCTATTCTCATCAGGATGTATATGACATGTCCTCAGACATTGAATTCGGAAGGTACTATACCGAACAAGAAGCGCGTGATGGCAAGAATTTGGCACTTGTAGGGTATCTGGTCGCAAAGAAACTGTTTCCAAGAGGAAATGCTATAGGGAAAACGGTCAAAATTCAAGGATTAAAATTCACCGTAATAGGAACTTTAGTGGAAGAAGGCGAATCTGTTTTTGGTGATTCTGGTCATGACGAGGATGTCTATGTTCCATACCATGCCTTTAAAAAAATGTTCTATTCTGGAAGAAATCGGGGTGTTGAAACATTGGTGAGTGTAAAGGGAAGACCCGATGATATTGGACTTGTGGAGTTACAAGCGGAAATAACTGGATTGCTAAGAACAAAAAGGGGACTGAGACCAAAGCAGAAAGACAACTTTTCTGTGAACCGACAGGATGCCATCATGAATATTATAGGCTCAACTTTCGATGTAATAGGTATCGCTGGATGGGCTATTGGAGGGTTCTCTATTCTCGTAGGGGGCTTTGGAATAGCCAATATCATGTTTGTTTCCGTACGGGAACGTACCAACATAATTGGAATTCAAAAATCATTAGGTGCTAAAAATTACTTTATTCTATTCCAATTCCTTTTTGAGGCGATCTTTTTAAGCCTTATCGGGGGTGGAATAGGTATAGGAATGGTATACCTACTTTCCCTAGTAAGCTTAGGAAATCTTGACTTAGTGCTGACTTTAGGAAATACTATGCTGGGCTTTGGAGTCGCAGGGATTATAGGTGTAGTTTCAGGAATTATACCTGCGCGCGTGGCAGCACGATTGGATCCCGTCGTCGCCATAAGAACTCAATAACTGGTTAATCCTGAAGGGATCACGAATCATTCCTTGTCTTGATTCTCACCAAATTCCAAAAACATCCTCTTTTTCACATGCCAGCCCAAGATACCAGTCGGCATGACGAGCTTAATAAAAAGACACATTTTTAGCTAACTAAAGGGCATCTCTATTAACTGGACATTTTTTGTGAGTGCGAGGAAGTCCCGCACGAAAAACTGCAGTGTATATAACATAGATGAGGATTTGAGTATGGGACTGACATCGAAATCGCGGAAAAAGGCAGTTAATAGAGATGCCCTAAAGCTATTGATAAAGCTACTTATGTCCTTTTATAGATTCCTGAACAGGTCCATTTTCGCCATTCAATTTAGCCTTAATAGCTTTCGCCAATTCTTCCATAAATTCAGGGTTATCCTCTATAAGTTGCTTTACAGCATCCCTCCCTTGACCAAGTTTATTCCCATTATATGAAAACCAAGATCCTGATTTCTGAACCACATCCAGTTCAACTCCAATGTCGACGATTTCACCACTCTTACTAATTCCCTTACCATACATAATATCAAACTCAACTACCTTGAATGGAGGAGCCACTTTATTTTTCACTATTTTCACCCTAGTCCTGTTACCCATTACATTGTCCGCAGATTCCTTGATCTGACCAATCCTCCTAATATCAAGTCGGATAGATGCGTAAAATTTGAGGGCATTTCCACCAGTTGTCGTCTCTGGATTCCCAAAGATCACTCCGATTTTTTCTCTTAATTGATTAATGAAAATACAGGAGCAACCTGTTTTACTTATGGTTCCTGTCAATTTCCTCAAAGCTTGTGACATCAATCGTGCTTGGAGACCCATCTTACTTTCTCCCATCTCCCCCTCCAGCTCTCCTCTGGGAACTAATGCAGCTACCGAGTCTATTACAATGATGTCAATAGCTCCCGATCGAATTAGATGCTCTGTAATCTCAAGGGCCTGCTCACCATTATCAGGTTGAGAGATCAGCAAATTTTCCGTGTCAATACCCAGTTGCTCTGCGTACGTTTTGTCGAAGGCATGTTCTGCATCTATAAAAGCTGCCAGACCACCTTGCCTCTGAGCTTCTGCAATGCAATGCATAGAGAGTGTGGTTTTCCCCGATGATTCAGGACCATAAACTTCAATAATTCTACCACGTGGAATACCGCCCACTCCAAGTGCCATATCGAGACTCAATGAACCCGTGGAGATCACGGGGACATCCAGCACTTTCTTATCGTTCAACTTCATGATAGTCCCCTTGCCGTACGTTTTCTCCAGTTTATCTATTGTAATCTGGAGTGCTTTTAATTTTTCCTTTGAGTCTGACATACCGCTTTGTTCTTGATTTAGAAACTGGACAAAAATAGCAGTAAAATTTTTTCTTCACGTCTTACACCTTACTTTTTTTGTCTGGAGGGCAACCGTAGGTTCAACCATCAAGTGCAAAATTAAGCGGTATTTAGATTAAAAGATTTCTTTAGGAGTTTTAAAGTTAAATTTTTCTCTTGGTCGTCGGTTAATTTTGTGTTGAATTTGGGTAATCTGTTTGTCATTTAGTGTATTAAAAGCTGTTTTTTTGGGTATATACTGTCTTATGAGTTTGTTGGTGTATTCATTGAGCCCTCTTTGTCAGGAGCAATACCGATGGGCAAAGTAGAATTGAGTAGCTAGGTTTTTAGCTATGTTTTGATGGTCGGCAAATTCTGTTCCATTATCAGAAGTGATCGAAAGGATATGTTTTTTATAGGGCATCAGCCTATTGATAAGTTCCTTACTTAGTCCTTTGGCTTGTTTTCTCTTAGGTAGCTTTTTGATAATGAGCATTCCTGTAGTTCTTTCCACGATGGTCAGAATGGCTCCCTTTTGCTGTCTGCCTATAATGGTATCCACTTCCCAATCCCCAAAGCGTTCTTTATTATTGATGCATTCAGGTCTTTGATCGATTGATACCCTGTTTTTAATAGTTATAGGCTTACCTACAGGTCTTTTTCTATGTTTGAGTTGATGGCGTAAATGTTTGTAATAATGACCTCCAGCGACTTTATCATCCCTGATATATTGATAGATACGTTCATGTGAAACCATGGGAATCTGCTTGATTTTACAATACCCTACAAGCTGCTTAGGTGACCACTGTTCTTGCAGAAGGTACGCTTTGATGAGCTTTCTTGTGTGGGTGTCAAAAGACCGAGGCTTGCAATAACGTTGCTTACGCTTTGTGGAAGACAAATGTGCTAGGATGCATGATAGATCCCTTTAGGGGAACTGTTGCGCTTGTATTCTCTGTAAATGGTGGAAACCGATACATCAAGGGCTTCTGCAATGAAACTTTTACGTTTACCCGATGTTAAGTAGACTTCAATTTGATGTCTTTGATGGGCTTTGAGTTGATAATATGTTTGGCTCATATGGCAAAGTTTTTAGACCTTTAAATATGTGAAACTAGCTCCACATATTTATCCTACATCTTTGCACTTACTAATTGAACTTACTCACTTGCTTTTGACAAGAGCCTCCTTTAGCAACGCTTTGTATCTGCAAATCTAGTTGACTGCGGATTTTAGGGAATAACCGACCTAGAAAATGCTTGGGATATAAAACCCCTTGGGAGGTCTTTTCCCACGCACTGGGAATAGATCATAATATAAGCCCGAGTGTTGCACTTATGGGTTGAATTCGCCCCTAATGGGTTAAAGTAGAATTAATGCTAATTCCAATTCATCACATTCAATTTCTGATGATAGCTCTTTTGGTGTAAATTGATCTAGTGAACTCAGAATCTTGTGACGCTAATCAAAACTGGGTTGAATACTTATATTGATTGCTTTAGCAATTTGCTTTATAGGCTACTCCATACATCTTAAATATGATTGCCACTTGTGTTTAAGTTTTATGTCATATAATGGCGTTCCTGTGGTTTCACTACACCAGGTCTTGCAAGTTTTACAAGAGTACATTGGAACCCCCTTCTGTCAACCTCTTTTATAAACCTGTTCACTGCGACAGTGTGGACAAGGTTTCTTCTTGCTCTTCTCGGATACCGCTGTTTCTGCGCCAATCAAAACCTTGCCTTGCAACTCCTGTTCTTGAAGAAGTCCTTCTAACAATCCTGATTGAATGTGTTCTGGAAGTTGCGAAAATAATCCCTTTATTTCTTGACTCGTTAGCATACGATAAAATTACTCGATTTGTTGTAATAATTAGAACTTAGCCGTCAAGAGTAATATGCTTTATACTCCATGACTCATTTAATCCTAGAGACCAATGTGAATAATTCTTCCGAAGAATGTATAATCAAAATTAAATCTTTGTACCTTCACCCACATTTATCAATATAGAGTCCAAAAAATGGACGATGCCCGCACGAAACTGGTCAATCCTAGTCAGTCAATTTATGGCTACACTTGAAGAAAGAGTCAACGTCTGATACCCTGTTCCTAAGTCTCATTTACACAGATTACTGGATAGTGTCATATTAATTCAAGGATGACCCATGATAGCTAGGTCTACGAGTTTTTCCATGAGTTGTGGATAAGAAATACCTGCCTGTCCCCATAGTTTCGGGTACATACTGATGCTAGTAAACCCTGGCATGGTATTTACTTCGTTTACGTAGACATCGCTTTTGTCCGTAAGGAACACATCCACTCTGGACAATCCGCTACACTCTAGGCATTGGTATGTTTGGACAGCAACTTCCTTAATTCTCGATAGTTCACCTTCCGAAACTGGAGCGGGAATAATGATCTCGGTAGAAGAACTATCGGAATATTTTTCTTCATAGGAATAAACACCCCGTGTCCTTACTTCCCCCACCCCACTTGCTACAGGATGTTCATTCCCCATGACCGAACACTCTAGCTCACGACCTATAATTTGCTCCTCTACTAAAATTTTGCTGTCAAAGGATAGAGCTTCGAAAACAGCGTTGTCCCACTCCTTTGCATTCATCACTTTACTCACTCCAATTGAGGAACCCATATTGGCAGGCTTTACAAAAACAACTCCACCAAGCTTGCGACAAACTTCATCAAACGGCGGAATATGTTCCCCTTTCCTAATCAATACCCAATCGGAAACTTTGATTTCTTTTTCTTTTAGTAACTTCTTCGAAATATCCTTATCCATTGAAATAGCTGATCCCAAAACTCCAGAACCAACATAGGGAATGTCGAGCAACTGAAAAAGTCCCTGGATTGTTCCATCTTCGCCATTAGGTCCATGCAATACTGGAAAAACAATATCTACTGCTCCTAAAGTGCATTGCGATGTAATAAAGCAATCTTTATTTCCAGGCTTAATATGAATTTCAATTCCATCTTCCTCAATAATCTCTCCCAAATTTTCTTCTTCAAGTACGATCCATTTACCAGATTTCGATATTCCAATCACCCGTACATTGAACCTACTTCTATCAAGAACTGCTAAAATGTTCTTAGCAGACCTTAATGATATTTCATGCTCAGGAGATTGACCGCCACAAATCAAGAACAGGTTCTTCATCAGTTTTAACTTAATGGGTTAATAAATTTCTCTCAACCCAAAAATCCTCCTCTTTTCCAAAAAGGGTCAAGTCACTCATTTTGTAATAGGGTCTTAATTAGTTAATTGGTTTTTTTCTGCATATTTGGAGCAGGATTTTGTACAAATTCTGCCTCCTATTATTGAACCTAAATTCACATTCTTTAAAATGTAATGCAAACCTATTCTTAATTCATGCCTTTGAACGTCTTGTCTTAGCATATCCCCAAAAGGATTCTATCCCGTTAATATGGGAGCTTCCTCTGGCAAATCCATTCGTACCATGATGCACGCTGTAATGCTTTTTGTAACCAAAATCTACTAACCCAGTATACCCTCAACCATCGGAATTGATAATACTGTCATGGCTGGTTCTCTCTTTTATCATCGCATATAGCGTTGTCTTGTCGCACTTTTTTATTAGTTGAGTATGGGATTTTATCTCCTCTTTTTAATAGACCGCAAACGATCACTTTTTCGCTAGCTCCCCGACCCCGTTTGCCACGCACACACCGTACACCAAAATAACTTTCATCCACTTCAAGTTGTCTTACCAGTGAGGAAGACTGGAGTTGAGGTAATTCAAACATCCTTTGTCTTAAAAGGTGTAAAATCTTATTAATGGTATTGATGTTAAGATGAGTGAGATGAGCAATTTGACTTGCCGTTAAATCAGCACAAAAATACTTCAAAACTTCTCTAAATTTTTTTCCGTGATTCAAAAACGCCCATGATACCTGTTTTCCCTTGTTATAACTAACATTATAAGCCGTTTCTAATTGCTTCACTAGATAATTCTACTTTAACCCATTAGGCACCAGAGTGTTCATACGATTCATAATCGAGTTTTTTTGCTTCCAAGTTATCAAATAACCGATCAAGGAATTCCTGATTTGTATCCATTTTATGTGGCAAATAGAACTGAAAACAAAGTTTAATCTCCCTGTATGTAAAGAATTGGTGGACAAGTTTCTCGAGTTCCAGTCTGTGGTTCATCAAAAGAACTAGCAAAAGCAGGATCATGACCATATAGTGAACCCATGCTTGATATTTCCTCTCTTGATAGTATTTCATGTCTACTACATTTTTGGTCTCCTGAAAGGAACGTTCAATAAAATAGTGCCAGGCTTGTACCTTAGGTAGCTGTTTTTCAGTGTCTTGAAAAGCATTGGAAAAAGCAAAGGAGGTCTTGTTTTTATCCTTTCCGATAAGCAGGCGTACTGTTACCGTTTGGTCATTTTCCTTGTCCCATACCCACACGGTACGGGTATGCGAGTGAGCAATGAGATTGCCTTTCATAGTCTCCCTTACCCGATTCTTTTTAAAGTCCTTTGAGGTTAGTTGAATCGCAGTAATCTTTCAGAGAAATTGATGGCTGGTCAGCCTTTTTATGGATGGGGTTTCTGCCTCGTCTCCCCTTTTTTTTGGGGATTTTTAACGTAGGTTTTTTTCAGGTAAATCTTTCTATTGCAGGGTACCTCCAGTAGGTATTTTTCCCTTGTTCGTCAATAGGACAGCCAAATGACAGGTCACGCCCATAGTACCCATCAGCAACCACCCATTGAAAATCAATGGCTACTGCTATCTGTTTGCTAATCATCGCACCGTCAATTTGAAGCTTAGTCCGGTTAGGTTATAGGGGGCAACCCAGCTTTTCTCATCCTGACCTTATCGAAGGTCCAGTTTTCTGGAATGTAGCGTTGCACGTCGATCAGGCTTCCCTGATTAAAATCGCTTACTGAAGTAGGCATTTAAATAAATATGAATCAAAAGAATCAGATTTGGAGATCTTGAAGCAGATTTGATCATTGGAAAAAATTAGAAAGAAGCGATTGTAACTATCAACGACAGGGCGAGTGGCATGTTGAAAATGCAGAAAGTAAAACCAAACAAGCCAGCAAAGTTTCAGATGCCATCAATGAATTATTGGAAGAATGGAGTCCGTTTCTTCACACCATCACTTCTGATAATGGAAAGAAATTTGCTTGGCATCAACAGGTAGCTAAAACGCTAAGCATTGACTATTATTTTGCCCATCCCTACCACTCGTGGGAAAGAGGGTCTAATGAAATTTTAAACGGACTGATTAGACAATATATCCCTAAGCAATCAGACTTCTCTATGCTCAATGAGCAACAAATCAAAGACATTGAAACCAAGATAAACAATCGACCTAGACAAAGGCATAAATATGAAACCCCTACATTGGTAATGAATCAATTATTGTGTAACCAGAAAGTTGAATTAATGACTTGAATTCAGCAAGTGTTTCTTTTTTGCTCAAGTTTCGTTAAGAAATATAACCATAGCTATGGTTATATTATTTGCCTAATCCAAACAAAAAATAATGCAATTTATTTATGTCACATTTTATAATTAAATTGGTGTTATAACCTTTCCAGTAGTCAGAATAAACGATACTGTCAGGGATTACCTTACGCTCAATAATCAGGATTAAGGTCGTTGAAGAAGCATCAGCAATGATCTTCGTATAGACCTTTCCTCCTCGCTTTAACAAACCAAACACGGGGTGCGACACCGCGTCCGCGCTTGCCTTTGCGCCGACCACCAAAGTAGCTTTCATCCCCTTCAATCTCTCCGTCAAAAACCGCATCCCTTTCCTGCTCCAGTTCATGGGAAATAATCTCGCGCAATCGGTGATAAAAATACGCTGATGTCGACTTGTTGACTCCCACAATTGCTACTGCAGTTCGTGCTGTTGTTCCAGACACAAAATGTTCAATAAGACGACCTTGTAGGTTCAACAATCAAGTGCAAAAACTAAGCGGTATTTAGCTAAAAGATTTCTTTAGGAGTTTTAAAGTTAAGTTTTTCTCTTGGTCGTCGGTTAATTTTGTGTTGAATTTGTGTAATCTGTTTGTCAGTTAGTGTATCAAAAGCTGTTTTTTTGGGTATATACTGTCTTATGAGTTTGTTGGTGTATTCATTGAGTCCTCTTTGCCAGAAGCAATACGGATGGGCAAAGTAGAATTTAGTAGCTAGGTTTTTAGCTATGTCTTGATGGTCGGCAAATGCTGTTCCATTATCAGAAGTGAACGAAAGGATATGTTTTTTATAGGGCATCATCCTATTGATAAGTTCCTTACTTAGTCCTCTGGCTTGCTTTCCCTTAGGTAGCTTTTTTATAATGAGCATTCCTGTAGTTCTTTCCACGATGGTCAGCATGGCTCCCTTTTGTTGTCTGCCTATAATGGTATCCACTTCCCAATCCCCAAAGCGTTCTTTATTGTTGATGCATTCAGGTCTTTGATTGATTGATACCCTGTTTTTAATAGTTATAGGCTTACCTACAGGTCTTTTTCTATGTTTGAGTTGATGGCGTAAATGTTTGTAATACTGTCCACCAGCAGCTTTATCGTCCCTGATATATTGATAGATACGTTCATGTGAAACCATGGGAATCTGCTTGATTTTACAATACCCTACAAGCTGCTTAGGTGACCACTGTTCTTGCAGAAGGTATTCTTTGATGAGCTTTCTTTTGTGGGTGTCAAAAGACCGAGGATTGCAATAACGTTGCTTACGCTTTGTGGAAGACAAATGTGCTTTAGATCCATGATAGATCCCTGTAGGGGAACTGTTGCGCTTGCATTCTCTGTAAATGGTGGAAACCGACACATCAAGGGCTTCAGCAATGAAACTTTTACTTTTACCCGATTTTAAGTAGGCTTCAAGTTGATGTCTTTGATGGGCTTTGAGTTGATAATATGTTTGGCTCATATGGCAAAGTTTTTAGACCTTTAAATATGTGGAAATAGCTCCACATATTTATCCTAATCTTTGCACTTACTAATTGAACTTACAGTAACCCAAAAATATTTTGCCCGCACTGTGCCCGTGGCCACGTAACTAAACGCTTGTTTGATAGCCTGATTAAACTCCAATTCGGAAGATTCTTCTTTTTTACATTCAACAACAATATGTGCAGAGGAATGTTCATCATCGTTATAAACGATAATATCCGCTTCTCTGGTATCGGAGCCAATTTTCACTGATACAAATTGCGCTATATGTTGTGGCGCGTAGCCATAGACAAAAACCAGTTTCAGAAATGATTCTGCCTGTACTTTTTCCTCTGGCTTGGTGTAATTACGCCGCTTATTTTGATGAATATAGGTAATATATTTCCCTTCATCATCAAATTTGATTAAGCCGTTTTCTATTCCTGCTTCAATTGGGTTGGGTTTTGATTCGTTGTTTGTCATTTTAGATTTTTATTGCAAAAATAAGAGACTTGGATTCGCATAATAAACGCACCACTTGAATATAATAGCAGTGGTGTATTTTGCTTGGTTTTTAGGTTAAGCCAAAAGCAAATAATGCACTGAGTTCTTGAGTTTAGATTCAAGGATTAGCCAGATTGTTATAATGACTGGTTTTGCTTTAAGAAACAGGTGAATTATGCACAAATAACTCACTCTTGAACAAAGGCATTATATCTATATGACCCGTAAAAAAGGACAATCAATGAGAGATATTGTCGCCGAGTTGAGTATGCCCCATTCTACCGTCAGCAGAGAATTAAAACGCAATACTGGCAAACGAGGCTACCAGTATCAACAAGCCAACAAACTTGCCCAGCAAAGACACGCGCTTAAGAATAAATCGGTCAAGATGAATCAAGTGTTGAAGCAATTGATTAAAAACTGCTTGGCGTTAGACTGGAGTCCTGAACAAATCTGTGGTTGGCTCAAAGCTAACCATATCATTAACCTCCACCATGAGAGCGTTTATCGCTATTTGCTTAAAGACAAGGCGGAGGGAGGCTTGTTATACACACAGCTTCGGCATCAAGGGCTTGTCGGAAAATGGAGTTTTTAGCTTGTTGTGAATATTTAAGTCCTTGTTATTAAACATTTTATTTTCTTAAAATTGGGTTCTTCTGGCAACCCTATGGGTATAGATTAAGTTTTCCACAATGAAACAGAATTGAAACGCGATAGTTTTCGAAGTTTCTAAATCCTCTGGCAGCCGATTTTATGGACTGAATCTTTGAATTAAATCCTTCTGCGGTCGCATTGGTGATGCGATGTTTCAAGTAAGTCATTATGTTGTCGAGATGATTTTTTAGCATCTTGGCGACGGATATGACCGGCTTTAGACGTGAATGTGTCGCCCACCAGTACCCTTTCTTAAAGAACGCTCGGGCTGGTTTATCATCGCGGTAAGTCCACAGGTCAAGCAGCGTCTCTTTGATTGCCCAAGCTCGGGCAACCTTCAACCCCTTTGATTGAAGGCCATAAAAAGTGGCTTCATCTTTTTCACTCCAGTTGTTGGGATTGCGTAACCAAGTATAGCGAGACCCGACCAGATCATTGATACCAGCGACTCTTAATGGTTTATTTTCATTAGCAACTGACTTCGTCAACCAGTGTTGTAAGGTAACTGACGATATGAAACTTGTCGTGAACAATGGCGGCGTTCGGTAAAGTCGCCTCAACTGCCGTCATAAAGGGAACCCACATATCCACGGCAACCGTCGCTACTTCATTGCGTCTTTGCTCGGGAAGCGTGGACCGCAATACGGTTGCCGATTCCGTCGTTCTATCTGCCACGACCTCAAGCACTCTGGACGCATTCAAATCATACAGCAGGCTGGCATAGGATTGCCCCTTGCGGAAACTTTTTTCATCAATGCCAAGGTGTTTCACTTCCTCAACAGAGCGTCTGTCCATCCCCCTTTTCATCGCTCGGGATTGAATATGATGCGCCTCATCCCACGACAGACCAAGTAGTTTTGCGGTCTGTGTCTTGTTGCTACAAGCCGACAGCACATCAATAGCGAAACGCTCAAATAAATGCGTAAAACGTGCCTGCGTATCTGCCCACGGTACTTGCAGGCTTTTGATTCCATGCTCTTTACAATGAATACGCGGAACCTGAGCGACCAGGCGCGTCTTGAACTGCATCGTATCAAGGTGTCGCCATGTGCGTTGCTCACGATGGTCGTAAACCGCACAAAGGGCATTGCAGATACTACACGCGCCTTTCGTTCCCTTTGGCCAATCTATCTGGATGGTCATTGATTTGTCAGTCAGATCCGGCGTAATAGCCGTGATTCGCCATGGGTCGCTAAGCCCCAAAAGCTGCGTAAACAATGCGGTATCTTTCATTTGAAAATCTCCATAAAAAATACTCTTGTACCACATTTTTGAGCATTGTTTGGCTTTTAACCCATAGGAAACTCAGGAGAACCTTAAAAGACAACAAAAAATGAGGAAGAACAGCAAGAAATAGGTCTGTTCAGACCTATTGGAGAACACCTATTGGAGAACAAAAAACAAAGAGAGAGAGAGCAAAAATCTCACAATTCAAAAACCAACAGACTCAGTGTTGCCTTTTGCAACGGTCTTAATTTAAGATTAGAAGAAATTATGCCAAAACTTTTCAAGATTTTAAGACTAGGATATTGGCTAAAATCACTCCACTAACAATGACTCAATTCATCAATTCATCAATAAATTTGATTGCAATAGACCCATCAATAACTTAAAAGTCGCAATCATTTAATTAGCACAACGAGTTAAGACGGTTTCATCGTCTCAAAAGTAATTCAGCAGGGTCGCTCAATTCAGGATGTTCGTCTTGGATGAACCTAGACTGCACCATGCTTGCTGTACATTGATCCCATGCCTCGGAAATCGCTCCTGCAATAGTGCCTCCTCCAATACATCCTGCCCATCCTTTCCATCCAACATGACCTAAAAATCTGAGATATCCACATGTACCAGCACCCGCCAGTGCGCCACCAACAGCCTTTCAACCTACATTCCTCCAAGAAGAAACGCAAGAAACCCTTCCATTTGGAAGAAGTATTTCGTTCTCCCATTCCGCCAAATGACTATGCCAATAAGTAATTTGAGATTGTGCCGTCACGAGTGCCATTAACACAAAGCCCCTCTCTTTCTTCCGGTAAAAGACTATTGGCTTTATTCTCTAATTGAAAAATTAGAGAAGCCAATGTTTCAAAATTCTCTTCTCGATCAAAATTCATTTCAAGAGCCAGAACAAAAGAACTCTGCAAATTGGTGAGTTCATAGTCTTCATTGAGATATACGGACGTTTCTGTATTTAGAAAATGGGTCAAAAAATCACGGGTAGCTTTTCTGTCATCCTCCGAAACTTCTTCAGATGCTGAATTAGATATAAAATCCAGTCCTTTAGTTTGTACCTTCCCAAATTCACCTAGCTCAAGCGGGTTGTCTGTGTTGTTCAGTACTTCGGTATCTTCGTTGCAAGCAAAATACACCCCTGTTATTACATTCAAGTGGTGCGTTTATTATGCGAATCCAAGAGTCTTCACTTCAGTAAAAGTTTAACTTGCAACCCCGAAGTTATCCCCCCATCAATTCCCAAACAACATCCAAATTTTTCTAAAAATGTCGTATTGCTAACATTTTTTTGTCTTTGACATAAGCATTTTTAGTAGCTAAACTAAAAACTGAGTTAAATTCGGGCAAAAAATTAGGATTGGTCAACTAACAATCCCAAATTACCTTCGGTTTTTATCGAATAACCTAAAACACATGCATGAGTTGGACTAAGCAATTTTTTTCCAGTTCCATAGGTAAAAAATTTACCATGGCACTTTCAGCTCTCTTTCTGATCTTCTTTCTTCTTCAACATTTCGTTATTAATGTAACGTCAACATTCAGTGAAGGAACTTTCAATACGTTGTCTCATCTGATGGGTACAAATCCCCTAGTGCAGTTCGTATTTCAACCCGTACTACTGCTTGGAGTGATCTTTCACTTCGCAATGGGGTTTGTCCTTGAAATCAAGAATCGACGGTCAAGGGAAATCAACTACGCCATGAATAAACGATCTGCCAATGCTACTTGGGTCTCACGAAACATGATCTGGAGTGGTCTTTTTATCCTGTTTTTCTTGGGTTTTCATTTTTATGATTTTTGGATTCCTGAAATCAATTACAAATACATACAACTCCGTCCTGAAGATCCTAACAGGTACTATGGAGAGGTTGTTCATATGTTTGAAAATCCCATACGGGTGGGAGTGTATGTATTGTCTTTTGTATTTCTAGCTTTACATCTTCGTCACGGCTTTCAATCGGCTTTTCAGTCTATAGGTGTCAGGCATGGTAAATACAGCCCCCTTATTTTGAACCTCGGTAAAATTTATGCACTAGTAATACCTGCGGGATTCATTTTTATTGCACTTTTCCATCACCTCAATTCGTTATAAATAGTAGGTATGCCAAAATTAGATTCCAAAATACCTGAAGGTTCTATCAAGGATAAATGGACCGATCATAAAAACAATATCAAACTGGTTAACCCTGCCAATAAGCGATTGATAGATGTCATTGTGGTGGGTACGGGGCTGGCAGGGGGCTCTGCAACTGCTACGTTGGCAGAGTTAGGGTATAATGTCAAGGCCTTTTGCTATCAGGATTCCCCCAGAAGAGCCCACTCAATAGCAGCTCAAGGTGGCATTAATGCAGCTAAAAATTACCAAGGTGATGGAGATTCTACCTATCGCCTGTTTTATGATACGGTAAAAGGAGGTGATTACAGGTCTAGGGAAGCTAACGTTTACAGACTATCGGAGGTATCTACAAACATCATCGATCAGTGTGTGGCTCAGGGTGTCCCCTTTGCAAGAGATTATGGCGGTCTCCTAGATAATCGATCGTTTGGAGGTGTACAGGTATCCAGAACATTTTATGCAAAAGGACAAACGGGTCAGCAACTGCTTCTGGGATGCTATTCTGCCATGTCTCGCCAAATAGCAAAAGGTAAAATCAAAATGTACAACCGTCATGAAATGATGGAGTTGGTGATTGTTGATGGTAAGGCTAGGGGTATCATTGCCAGAAATTTGGTGACAGGTGAAATAGAAAGGCACTCTGCACATGCAGTAGTTATTGCATCTGGGGGTTATGGGAATGTGTTTTTTCTATCAACCAATGCAATGGGATCGAACGTATCCGCTGGATGGAAAATCCACAAGAAAGGCGCATTTTTCGCAAATCCCTGCTTCACTCAAATTCACCCTACCTGTATCCCACAACATGGTGATCAGCAGTCCAAATTGACTTTAATGTCAGAGTCATTAAGAAATGACGGTAGAATTTGGGTCCCTTCGAAAAAGGAAGATGCTGAAGCAGTGAGGGCAGGTCAATTAAAACCTACAGATATTTCGGAAAAAGACAGGGACTATTATTTGGAAAGACGATATCCTTCTTTTGGAAATTTGGTACCTAGGGATGTGGCCTCCAGAGCTGCTAAAGAAAGATCTGATGCTGGGTTTGGTGTAGGGACTAATGAGACAGGAGAAGCTGTTTTCCTCGATTTTGATTCCGCTATTATGAGATATGGTCAGGAAGAAGCTAGAATTCACGGACATCACAACGCCTCTGAAGAAGCAATCAGAAAATTAGGTGAGAAGATGATAGCGTCTAAATATGGTAATCTCTTCCAGATGTATGAAATGATCACTGCAGACAACCCATACAAGACACCAATGAAAATTTATCCAGCAGTCCATTATACCATGGGAGGTGTTTGGGTCGATTACAATTTGATGACCACTATCCCTGGTTGCTATGCAATCGGTGAAGCAAATTTTTCTGATCATGGTGCAAACAGGTTAGGAGCCTCTGCTCTTATGCAAGGTTTAGCTGATGGTTATTTCGTTCTCCCCTACACCATTGGAAATTATCTGGCTGATGATATACGGACCGGACCAATTTCAACGGACACTTCCGAGTTTGAAGAAGCAGAACAAACTGTTAAGGATAAAATTGATTTTTTCATCAGCAATAAAGGATCACATTCAGTTGACTATTTCCATAGGAGATTAGGGAAAATAATGTGGGACCAAGTGGGTATGGCCAGAAACGAAAAAGGGCTTAAGGATGCAATTAAGAAAATCCAAGAAATAAGGGAGCAATTCTGGAAGGAAGTGACTGTACCTGGTCATGCAAGTGGAATTAACCAAGAGCTAGAAAAAGCAGGAAGAGTAGCTGACTTTATGGAACTTGGAGAATTATTTGCTCGGGATGCGCTAGAGAGAAATGAGTCGTGTGGAGGGCATTTCAGAGAGGAATATCAGACTGAAGAGGGAGAAGCTGTGAGAAATGATATAGATTTTACCTATGTGTCCGCATGGGAGCATAAAGGCGAGCCGTCTGAAGCAGTCATGCACAAAGAAGAATTAACATACGAAAACATAGAACTGAAAACACGTTCTTACAAATAATTGCTATAAACAGCAGGCATAAATGATGAAGAATCAGGAAGTTTGAACTCATAACAAAGGGCTAGTCGTTTGACAAATTTTTAGCGTGTCAAGAGACCCTCTGTGTGAACTTAAAACTTAAATTAATTTATCCTTGAATAAACAACTCATTTCTAATGCTCAGGGAGCAAAAAAATTGACGATTGAGATAAATGAATGTTCCATTCTTTCAATTAAAAAGATTTAATGCAGATAGTAGTAACCAGTTATTCATTTCTATTGACTAAATACTAAAAATTATGAACCTTACACTAAAAGTCTGGAGGCAAAAAAGCAGTAACGACAAAGGAAAGATAGCAACGTACAAGGTCGCTGATATTTCCGAAAACAGTTCATTTTTAGAGATGATGGACATCCTCAATGAACAACTTATTGAAAACGGAAATGAACCTGTAGCTTTTGATCATGATTGTAGAGAAGGGATTTGTGGAATGTGCTCGTTGTTTATCAACGGAGAAGCCCATGGACCAGGAGAGCAGATCACGACCTGCCAACTACATATGAGAAAATTCGAGGATGGTGACACTATTTATATTGAACCATGGAGGGCTAGGGCTTTCCCTGTCATTAAAGATTTAATGGTAGACAGGGGTGCCTTTGATCGCATTATGTCGGCGGGAGGTTTCGTGAGTGTGAATACCTCTGGAAATACACAAGATGCTAATGCTATTCCAATAGATAAACACCATGCTGATAAAGCTTTTGATGCGGCAACCTGCATCGGATGTGGTGCATGTGTTGCTTCTTGCAAAAATGCCTCTGCTATGCTTTTTGTATCGGCAAAAGTCTCCCAGTTTTCACTTTTACCTCAAGGGAAAGTTGAAGCAAGTGAGCGTGTCCAAAATATGGTTAATCAAATGGATGAGGAAGGGTTTGGTAATTGTACCAATACAGGGGCATGCGAGGCAGAATGTCCGAAAGGAATTTCCCTAGATAACATAGCAAGAATGAACAGAGAATACCTAAAAAGTAGTTTGAGCTAGTTCACTCTAAATCTACCGAAGAAAACATCAACTTTTCCTCGTTTTTGAAAAGATATGTCAGCAGTTGGTCATTCAGTGTCTGCCAGCTATAAAGTAGAGCGCACATTTGGAAGTATTCGCAGGTGGTTTGGAGGGGCAGTCGAATGCGCTGTAGCGGGGTAGACAATGCATACCAAAAATCTGTTGGAGGCGATATATTACCATTTATATCCAAGTCTTGGGATAATTATGTCCAATGCAGTAAAACACAACAAAAAAATGAGGAAGACCAGCAAGAAATAAGTCTGTTCAGACCTATTGGAAAGCAAAACACCAAAAAGAGAGAGCAAAAGTCTCACAATTCAAAAACCAACGGACTCAGTGCTACCTTTTGCAACGGTCTTGATATGTAGCTTGACATTTCTTTACATTGTGCAGAGCGGGGCAAACTATTGCAGGACACATCTACAACTGACCTGTCGAAACTCGACATAGTAAGGCAGGGATAAAAATTTTCAGAAATCTCCATAATTTGAATACCTGATGCTGGCTATTGGAACTTAATGTTTACTTTCACAAGTTATCAAACTAAATAAAGCATTCAGAAACATGAAATTCGGAACTAAAGCCCTCCATTCAGGCATTGACCCTGATCCTTCAACAGGAGCAATTATGACACCTATTTTCCAAACTTCCACCTATGTGCAGGATGGTACTGGGGTTCATAAAGGATTTGAATACGCTAGGACACAGAATCCCACTAGGAGTGTGCTGGAAAAAAACTTGGCTTTTCTGGAAAATGGTACGTTCGGAAGGTGTTTCTCTTCAGGAATGAGTGCTACAGACACTGTGATCAAGACATTACGTCCAGGTGATGAGGTAGTCAGTACAGGTGACCTGTATGGTGGAAGTTTCCGATTGTTTACGCAACTCTACGAGGAGTTTGGCATCAAATTCACATTTGTAGACATGAGAGACCTGTCGAATGTGGAATCTGCTATGGCAGACAATACCAAACTTTTATGGGTGGAGACACCAACCAATCCAATGCTAAATAGTCAACCCTAAAGAATCAAAATTAATTATGCTTATCTTCTTTCAGGGAGGTTTTTAGCATGATTATTGCTATATAAAATGACAAGGAATAGTTATAATTTGAATCAAAACCTTGTCAAATGCAGTCAAAAAAGTCGAATAGAAATCAACTTAATTTTTTATCACCTACCTTAACTGAACAACTCAATTCCAGGCAAGTGCTTTATTTGTTGAGCCAACAGATAGAATGGTCATATTTTGAAGAAGCATTTGGTTCGCTTTATTCAAATGTAGGTCGTCCAGCTCATTCTATTCGTTTGATGGTCTCCTTGTTGATATTAAAATCTATTTACAATTTATCAGATGAGGTATTGGTGGAACAACGCTGGGAAATGAATCCATATTTTCAATATTTTGGAGGCTTTGATTCTTTGCAATGGGGGCAACCCTGTGTGGCAACAGATTTGGTACATTTCAGGAAGAGGATTGGAGAAGAAGGGGTAGAGAAGCTATTGAAACATTCAATTGAGCTACACGGCAAGGATGCTAAGGACAAGCATGTAAGTGTAGATACTACTGTCCAGGAAAAGAGCATCACCTATCCCACAGATGCAAAACTTCATAAAAAGATTGTTGACAGCTGTATTTCTATAGCCAACCAAGAAGGGATTAAACTACGACGCAGTTACGTTAGGACAACCAAAAACCTTGTCAGAGACACCTACAATGGGACTCACCCTAAAAGAAGGAAGAAAGCAAATGCAGCGAAGCGAAAACTCAAAACCATTGCTGGTCGGTTAGTCAGAGAATTAGACAGGAAATTACCACATCAGCAAAAAGAAGTAACACTGGCACTGTTCAAACGAGTACTTACACAAGAGAAGTTCAGTAAACATAAAATTTACAGTTTACATGAACCTGATGTGTATTGCATCGCAAAAGGAAAGGCACATAAAAAATATGAATATGGCTGTAAGGCATCCGTAGTATTGACACAAAACACGGGTATCATCGTAGGTGCGATGACTTTTGAAGAGAATATTTATGATGGACATACGCTAGATGCTGTATTGAAGCAAACACAACTACTGACTGGTAACTACCCGAAAACCGCCACAGTAGATAGGGGGTACAAAGGGACTAACACAGTGGAAAACACCTCCATCATTCGACCATCCAAACCATTAAAAAGAGACAATACCTATCAAAAACAGAGAAAACGAACGCACTGTAGACGTAGAGCAGCCATAGAGCCAATCATCGGACACTTGAAGCAAGATCATCGAGTAGCTAGCAATTACCTAACAGGGAAAACAGGAGATAAAATAAACTTCATCATGGCAGCCTGTGGGTTTAACTACAAGAAGTTGATGAAAAAACTAAGAGTAAATGCTCTTTGGCGCTATACAAAATGGGTAGTAAACCTGAGGCGTCTAGTTGAATTAACCTCTTTCCATCAAAGTAGAATACAAACTCTATGGAAAATGAGTTTGTAAGGAACGACTAATTAATAATTAGACTAGTATTATAATCTAATTTGTATCACTTGTTTTGTGGACTTTCACTTTATGAAACAGTGCTCACATTCAACTAATAAATGCAACTTTTAGATTTGAGATTTTATCACTATTACAAAACAGGAAAGAAGGGCAATTTTCTCTTTCACTGCTTTGCTGGTAAGGGTTAATTTGCCCCCTCACATCGTCAAAAATAAAGTTGCAAATGGCACATCTTACTACAGAACAAAGGTACGCGATATCGTGTATGTTACAACAAGGAAAAAGTCAAAGTGAAATAGCTGCTAGCATAGCAAAAGATAAATCTGTTATTAGCAGAGAAATTGTGCGTAATAAAGATCAGAGGAGTGGTGTTTATAGGCATGATTTGGCGCATCGAAAGTATGCTCAACGTCAAAAAAAGAAACCCAAGAAAAAGCGATTCACCTTGCGAATTCAGTCCCATGTTGAGACCCTGCTAAAGGAAGACTATAGCCCCGAGCAAATTGTAGGCATCAGTATAAAAGAAGGGCTAGACTGTGTCTCTCACGAGCGCATTTATCAGCATGTATGGAAAGACAAAAAACACCAGGGCGAGTTACATACTCATCTCCGCAGAAAGGGCAGAAAGTATCGCAAAAGAGGGGCTACTAAAGATAGCAGGGGAATTATAAAAGACAGAGTAAGTATAGACCGCAGACCTTCGGTGGTAGAAGAAAGGTCAAGATTTGGAGATCTTGAAGTAGATTTGGTCATTGGAAAAAATCAGAAAGGAGCGATTGTAACTATCAACGACAGGGCGAGTGGCATGTTGAAAATGAAGAAAGTAGAAACCAAACAAGCCAGCGAAGTGGCTGATGCCATCAATGAATTATTGGAAGAATGGAGTCCGTTTCTTCAAACCATCACTTCTGATAATGGAAAGGAATTTGCTTGGCATCAACAGGTAGCTAAAACGCTAAGCATTGACTATTATTTTGCCCATCCCTACCACTCGTGGGAAAGAGGGTCTAATGAAAATTTAAACGGGCTGATCAGACAATATATCCCTAAGAAATCAGACTTCTCTATGCTCGATGAGCAACAAATCAAAGACATTGAAACCAAGATAAACAATCGACCTAGAAAAAGGCATAAATATGAAACCCCTATATTTGTAATGAATCAATTATTGGTTAACCAGAAAGTTGCATTAATGACTTGAATTCAGCGTGTTTCGCTAGTTGGTGGGGCTTGGTGTTTGCCTTTTGTACATTGACGGGTCTGCTTTCGATTCGCACCACAGGACTTTTCGTTGTCAAACCCATCAAAAACCACGTCCGAAGACCATTTAAGTTTTGCCAAGTATTCCAGACAGGCATCTTTAGTAGACAAACGTTCAGAAAGTTCTAACATGCTACGACTTTTATACTTTCGCTACGTTATTCTAATATCAAATCGGTTATTAGAAATGAATTTCCAATGTTGATCTGTTGAATGACTTGTTCAAATGATGCTTTAAATTGATCCAATGACATAGGGTATTTTGAGAACTTGCGGTTTTTGATGAGAGCTTCTCTCCCTTTGGTTGGCGGTACTTTGTAATTTCCTTTAATTTCAATTTGAAAAGAAGAAAGGTATATGCTTTTCCCCAAGCGTATTCAGTCTTTCTATTGCTTCAGGGCATCTCTACTTAACTGCCTTTTTCCGCGATTGCGGTGTCAGTCCCGTACTCAAATCCTCATGTATGCTATATACACTACGGTTTTCCGTGCAGGACTTTCTTGCACTCACAAAAAAATTCTGGTTATTAGAAATGTCCTTCACTCTTTTTGAGCATTCTTTTTGAATCCAAATCGCTGAAGCATCTTTTGCTCATACTTCCAGAAAAATGCAAACTGCCCGAAAAAAAAACCGTAGCAAAGCAACACGATATTATAAATAGGCAGGATCAATAAGGTATAAATTACAGTCATCCACCATTCCTTTTCAGCTCCTCCGCTAATTAGGTCAAGAATTGGACCTTTTATAAATAGAACTGTGAATCCAGTACAGGAAAAAACAATTAAGACGATAACAACTTGCCACAGGTTTTTTAATTCCCATTTTTCTTGAAGTTTTTTAATCCAATTCATCAATGAATGCCTTAAAATTTGACCAATTAGGTTTTGAAATAACAGTAACTGACTCTTTTTTCACTGGGTGAATGAAGTTCAGCCTAAACGCATGCAAATCTATGCTTTTGTCTTGATTAGGGCTTGTATATCCATACTTTAAATCTCCTTTTATGGGGTGACCCATTGCTTTCATCTGCACTCTGATCTGATGAGGTCTGCCCGTTTTTGGCATTACTTGTAATAAAGAAAGTTTATCCAGTGAAGCGAGTAGCCTGTAACTCAATTCGGCTCTTTTGGAGTTTCCTTTTTGTTTTCCAAAAGCCTTAGCAATGTTTCGCTTCTCGTCTTTATCTAACCAGTGGATCAATGTATTTTCATGATTTGATGGAGTACCTTTCACAACCGCCAAGTACGATTTTTTCACTTCATGTTCTCTAAAAAGTCTATTCATCCGTTCAAGTGCTTTTGAGGTTTTGGCAAAGATGACCAGCCCGCTCACAGGTCTGTCTAACCGATGACACGGGTGACAAAAAACATTACCTAGTTTCTTATACTTCTTTCTGATGTATTCAGTAGTCCAATCAGTAAGGGTCGGGTCTCTGGTTTCGTCTTCCTGGACTAATAGACCGCTTGGCTTTTCAACAACTACTAGATGGTTGTCCTCCAAGACGATAGTGGGCTTGCTCATCTATTTGTGGTTCGAAACTTCATGGGATACTAATTGATTAACCCGTTGTGTTAATTAAATGATTGCGACTTTTAAATTATTGATGGGTCTATTGAAATCAAATTTATTGATGAATTGAATACTTGTTAATGCAGTGATTTTGGTCAATATCCTAGTCTTAAATCCTTGAAAAGTTTTGGCATAATTTCTTCTAGTCATAAATTGGTCATAAAGTTGAGAGAAAAGTGTCTCCACTCTTTTTGTTTGTTTACCTAAACACCTAGGGTTGCTTTTTCTGATTTGTCCTCATTGGAGTTTCCAAGCGGATATTGGCAACATGAAACAAGTCTAATTGCAATGATAAGGATAAAAGACCGTTGCACTAGAAGATTGTTATCAGCACTATCAAGTAGAGTATTAATAGTTTAGTCAGCCCTTAAAAACACCTAAAGACATTGATTTATATCAATAAAACACATAATCCCCTTAACCAAATCAACCACTTTATGTTAGAATAACCGTTGTTTTCTGGTCGTTTAGGTTAAAAAATTATGCTGACTCCATCCACCCCAAACACAGGGCAACAAAATCTGTTTCACACCGAGCTGTTCTCTCAACTAGACCAGCGAGACCCTTTAATCCAATTAGCGAATGTCATCGACTGGAAGGTCTTTGAGGATGCTTTTAGCAAACACTACTGCCACGGATAACGGCAGGCCCTCAAAACCAATACGCTTAATGGTTGGGCTACTTGATGCTTAAACAACTGGAAAACCTGTCCGATGAGAACGTGGTCTTACAGTTCAAACGTAATCCGTATTATCAATACTTCTGCGATTATCCAACCTACACCCCAGCCATGCCTTGCAATGCAACCGAACTGGTGCATTTTAGAAACAGAATCGGTGTCGCAGGTTTTGAACTCATTTTTAAGATGAGTGTGATGTTGCACGGCAAAAAAGCCAATGAAAACACTGTTTTGATTGACACCCCTGTACAGAAGAAAAAAACATCACCTATCCCACTGATTCTAAACTAGCCATCAAAATTATCAACCGTCTCAACAAGCTGGCGAAACAGCATGGCATCAAACAGCGCAGAACCTTTGTAAAAGAAGTTAAAAACTGTCGCTTACGCATTCGCCACTTCCGCCATGTTAAAAAGCGTGCATCCGCCAAAATGGCATTGAAACGATTGCGAACCATTGCTCATATTTTAATCCGAGAACTACAAAGAAAACTACCCCAACACTGCCTGTTTGAAACCTACCAAGCAGATTTCTTGTTTTATCAGCGGGTGTTGGCACAACAACCCAAAGATAAAAACAAAATTTATTCCCTACACGAACCTCATGCTTATGTGATTTCTAAAGGCAAAGACCACAAACGCTATGAATACGGCAATAAAGTATCCATCGTCTCGGCCAAAGACAGCAACATCGTGGTTGGCGTTGTCAGTCATAAGAAAAACCAGCATGATGCAAAAACCCTACCTGATGCGATAAAACAAGCCAATAGCAACAGAACAAAACCCATCAAACAAGCGGTCTGCGACAGAGGCTATTGTGGGGTTAAACAAGTAGGCAATACGGCCATCATCCTGCCCAGCAAAGCCCTGAAAAAAGACAATCGTTATCAAAGAGATAAGAAACGCAAATTGTGTAAGCGACGGGCTACCATAGAACCCATTATTGGGCATTTAAAATCCGATTTTAGGTTATCCAGAAACAGGCTTAAAGGACAAGTTGGCGATGAAATCAATGTGTTCATGGCTACTTTTTCCTGGAATTTGAGAAAGTGGCTGGTTTTTTGTCACGTCTGCTATTTATGGCTTAAAAAGTGTGTTTTGTCCGTTTTTTGGTAAAAAACCTTTAATCTATTTGGTTCAAGGTTGATTCACGTTCGCTGAACGGTCGCTTGAAACAGATTTTTACTTGTTAGGTCGGTTTTTAAGGGCTGACTAGTTTAGTGAATTAGTTCGTGTTTTTAAATCATTAAAGTACTGGTATTTAGTCAACCCTAAAGAATCAAAATTAATTATGCTTATCTTCTTTCAGGGAGGTTTTTAGCATGATTATTGCTATATAAAATGACAAGGAATAGTTATAATATCAATCAAAACCTTGTCAAATGCAGTCAAAAAAGTCGAATAGAAATCAACTTAATTTTTTTGAAGTAGGCATTTAATAAATACGAATGCACTTGTACGGGCATGGTTGATGGTCCACCATTTTAGTTAGCAGGTTATCGAATATTTCTCCTTTCATCTGGCTTCGGTTGAACCGATAGCAATATTGGTCGATATATGCTTGCAGGTTATCGACTGAATGGTGGATACCTCTAAGCCATGCCTTGAACATCATAATTGTTCTGTGCAATTCCGGGAAATTCTTACCTTTCTTCCCACTCTCGATTTGAATTAAGTAAGGATATTTTTCTTTCAAGGGGATGTAGCCCTTCCAGTTATCGGTTTTGATGGCAGCCTGAGTTGATATATGATCATGGAAGAAGGGCTTCAATTGCTTGGAGCCAGCATTGTCAATCACCCTAGCATACCTCCTGCTCACTCCTTTCCCTTTCTTCTCAATAGCCAGTACAACCTGCTTTTTTCGGTTATTTTGTCGTCCTACAACGCCTTCTTCCTGTTGCCCTACAACGGTCTCATCAACTTCTACTTTACCCATTAGCGGGTATTTCCCACTGCTACCCATTGCCTTCATTACCTTTTGTTGAAACAGCCAACAGGTTTTTTGCCGTAGTCCCAGTTTTCTGCTTAGCTCTGTTGATGCAATCCCTTGTTTATTTGTACTCATGTAGTATTAGGATATAAAAAGCTTTTAACATTGGGAATTTTACTTTGTGGAAAAGCGTGCCACTTGTTGGGGTAGCTTGGTACCTACATTTTGTGCATTGCCGGGTATGGAATAATTTCCCTCTGCAATACTTGTTGTTTTGACACTTTTCACATTTAAATCCATCTGGCCATTTCATTTCGGCCAGGAAGTTTTGACAACTGTCGTTATCAGGAAATTTCTTCTGAAACTCAAAAAGGGTTAGGCTTTCATACTTTTTCTCCATAATCTGATTTTTACTCTACCTTTACTAATTTTACTAAGTTACTGTAAATCAATCGTTTAATCAAGAAAATGAAACTGTTTTAATAGACTAATCTTTTATTTATTAAATGCCTACTTCAATAATTTTTTATCACCTACCTTAACTGAACAACTCAATTCCAGGCAAGCGCTTTATTTGTTGAGCCACCAGATAGAATGGTCATATTTTGAAGAAGAATTTGGTTCGCTTTATTCAAATGTAGGTCGTCCAGCTCATTCTATTCGTTTGATGGTCTCCTTGTTGATATTAAAATCTATTTACAATTTATCAGATGAGGTATTGGTGGAACAACGCTGGGAAATGAATCCATATTTTCAATATTTTGGAGGCTTTGATTCTTTGCAATGGGGGCAACCCTGTGCGGCAACAGATTTGGTTCATTTCAGGAAGAGGATTGGAGAAGAAGGGGTAGAGAAGCTATTGAAACATTCAATTGAGCTACACGGAAAGGATGCTAAGGACAAGCATGTAAGTGTAGATACTACTGTCCAGGAAAAGAGCATCACCTATCCCACAGATGCAAAACTTCATAAAAAAATTGTTGACAGCTGTATTTCTATAG
This sequence comes from Ekhidna sp., assembly GCA_965261215.1. GTDB lineage: Bacteria > Bacteroidota > Bacteroidia > Cytophagales > Cyclobacteriaceae > Ekhidna. Next base: position 1,580,872 of record CBDHDT010000193.1, on the reverse strand, counting down.
CCAACCAAGAAGGGATTAAACTACGACGCAGTTACGTTAGGACAACCAAAAACCGTGTCAGAGATACCTACAATGGGACTCACCCTAAAAGAAGAAAGAAAGCAAATGCAGCGAAGCGAAAACTCAAAACCATTGCTGGTCGGTTAGTCAGAGAATTAGACAGGAAATTACCACATCAGCAAAAAAAAGTAACACTGGCACTGTTCAAACGAGTACTTACACAAGAGAAGTTCAGTAAGCATAAAATTTACAGTTTACATGAACCTGAAGTGTATTGCATCGCAAAAGGAAAGGCACATAAAACATATGAATATGGCTGTAAGGCATCAGTAGTATTGACACAAAATACGGGTATCATCGTAGGAGCGATGACTTTTGAAGAGAATATTTATGATGGACATACGCTAGATGCTGTATTGAAGCAAACACAACTACTGACTGGTAACTACCCGAAAACCGCCACAGTAGCTAGGGGTTAGAAAGGGACTAACACAGTTGAAAACACCTCAATCATCCGACCATCCAAACCATTAAAAAGAGACAATACCTATCAAAAACAGAGAAAACGAACGCACTGTAGACGTAGAGTAGCCATAGAGCCAATCATCGGACACTTGAAGCAAGATCATCGAGTAGCTATCAATTACCTACAAGGGAAAACAGGAGATAAAATAAACTTCATCATGGTAGCCTGTGGGTTTAACTACAAGAAGTTGATGAAAAAACTAAGAGTAAATGCTCTTTGGCTCTATACAAAATGGGTAGTAAATCTCAGGCGTCTATTTTGAATTAACCTCTTTCCATCAAAGTAGAATACAAACTCTATGGAAAATGAATTTTTAAGGAACGACTAGTTACATATATTTTTGTGTTTCGATTTTATATTGATCGCATCATGAATTTCAACTTTACTGAAGAACAACTGGCAGTTAGAGATGCTGCACGGAATTTCGCCCAAAAGGAATTATTACCAAGTGTAATTTATCGAGATAACAAGCAGGAATTCCCTGCAGAACAGGTAAAGATGCTCGGTGAGTTGGGTTTTATGGGTATGATGGTAGACTCGAAGTATGGGGGTAGTGGAATGGATACCGTTTCTTACGTTTTGGCTATGGAAGAGATTTCGAAAATTGATGCGTCAACCTCTGTCTGTATGTCTGTGAATAATTCTTTGGTTTGCTGGGGACTGGAGGAATACGGCAGTGAGGAACAAAAGGAAAAGTACCTTCAGCCTTTGGCATCAGGTCAAAAAATTGGAGCATTCTGTTTATCCGAGCCTGAAGCTGGATCAGATGCAACTTCGCAACGAACAACGGCTGAAGATAAGGAAGATCATTATCTATTGAATGGGACAAAAAATTGGATTACTAATGGGAATTCTGCTTCTACTTATATTGTAATGGCTCAAACGGATTCTGAGAAAAAGCATAAAGGAATAAATGCCTTGATAGTGGAAAAAGGAATGGAAGGCTTTATTGTGGGAAAGAAGGAGGATAAATTAGGGATTAGAGGAAGTGACACACACTCCCTGATGTTTCAGGATGTCAAAGTCCCAAAGGAAAACAGGATAGGTGATGAAGGTTTTGGTTTCACTTTTGCAATGAATACACTTAATGGAGGTAGAATTGGAATAGCCTCACAAGCGTTAGGAATTGCATCAGGTGCGCTGGAACTTTCCTTAACCTACTCTAGGGGAAGAAAAGCCTTTGGAGTAGAAATTTCCAAACATCAAGCAATTCAATTCAAATTAGCTGATATGGCTACTCAAATAGAAGCAGCTAGGTTACTGTGTTTACGAGCAGCCCAAAAGAAGGATGCTGGAGAAGACTTTTCTCAAGAGAGCGCAATGGCGAAACTTTTTGCCTCGGAAGTCGCTATGAAACATACCGTAGAAGCGGTTCAGATTCATGGAGGATATGGATATGTGAAAGAATTTCATGTGGAGCGTCTCATGAGAGATGCTAAAATCACACAGATTTATGAAGGCACTTCAGAAATTCAACGAATTGTTATTTCAAGAGGATTATTGAAATAATCACATATACTTGAAATATATTCATCTCCCCCCACTAGGTTTTATGGCAGAATAGCAGTAAATTCGTTCGATTGCTTTGTTGCTCATAAATGGAGGATTACAATGAAATCATAGAGTCACTGGAAATTTGCTTTGTTAAGGCTAAGAATATTAGTATCCTTCGACCAGTCACGATCGAAAACAATTATGAGGTCGAAAATTTTCTTGTGTTGGTTACTGCTGGGGAAATCAAATATGGGAAAGAGAAGGAAGTAGCTGGAGGAGGAGATGTGATTTTTGTGCCTGGGGGCAAGTCAATTTCCATGACCTATGGTGGCTACGGCAAGCCGACACATCTTTCCAAGGAGGATTTTTTGTCTAGTAAAGACCAGTATTTAAAGTCATTTACTCAGAATGCGACAACTGATGAGCACTATAGTTACGTCGCATTTGATGCCAAAGCATTTGATTCAGTTAGTTTCTTTTCTTCTCTTGGTATCCCACCGTTCAAGATGGAAGGTAATTACAAATTAGCAAAATTGATTCAGCAAATCAATGATGAAAATATGAGTAATATGCCTGGTAAAGACAGGATTGTTAAGATTTTGACAGAAAGTATGACTATTGAATTGATTCGATTCATTTTAAGTAAAGGACTTTTCGTGGAAAAACTAGCGACAAATAGCTCCTGCTTTCGAGATCCGCGCCTAATGGATATTTTCATTTACATTAAGGAAAGTCTGTCCGAAGATTTGTCTAATAAAATTCTGGCAAATGTTGCAAACGTATCAGAAGACTATGTTGGTCAGTATTTTAAGATGTTGACAGGTACAAATCCACAAGATTATATTGAATGTCAGCGAATGGAGGCGGCTATAAATTTATTACGGACTTCCAAAAAGAGTATTCGTGACATTGGCAAAGATGTAGGCTATAAGGACACTGCTTATTTCTGTAGAAGATTCAAAATGATGTTTGGTATTCCAGCAGGGAAGATGAGGCGAAGGGAATCTCTAATAAATGTTTAAGTGGCTGTCCTAGATAACTAGCTTAGGGTCATGACAACTTAATCATGCTTAAAACTATGCTAACGTGTTGTTATGACAGTAAAAACAAGCACGCTACCCGTTTCTGCATTTCAAAGCAGAGATTTATACCAAATTGACTACAAAATATCACATATAAATCGTTTCTTTTTTGCTCGCATTTCGTTAAAAAATAGAACCGTAGTTATGACTATGCTTATATTTTTTGCCTAATCCAAACAAAAAATAATTCAATTTATTTATGTAATAAATTATAAATTAAATTGGTATAGCTGGATTTTTTTTTGTGGTCAATTCGAGATGATACCGCAGGTAAAGGAGAAGACAATTAATTTAAAGATACCCGTAAAAAATTAATATTTTACTTGCAAAAGTCTCATTCGCTACTTAAACTTGCCCCTCAATTTAATTATTAATCCTATTAAAATAAGTAAATTCCCTATGAAAACGAAACTTCACACTGACAAAAGGACGGATTTAGGCGCAGTTAAAAGTCGTGCCTCTACCCCACCCCACCCCCCGACAAATTGTCAGATATTCTGGGAGCTTAAACCCTTAATCTCCTCAATCACTTTCTTATTGCTCTCGGCTCTCGCTTATGCACAAAACGATGCAACAGACCACTTTGTGCTGAAAATAACAACCAACCCTAGTACTAACTCCGCCGACAAGTCCTTATACCTTCTACACGCAGGATACAAATTATGACATTGACTGGGACAATGACCAAACGTTCGAAAGTGCAGATACAGACGTTACTGGGAACCAGTCCCATACCTTCAACACAGCAGGAGTACACACCATCAGGTTTAGAAACCTAAATGATGTCTCTATCACTTTCGAAACAGACGCAACAAAATATACCTCCATAGAGCAGTGGGGTACCTCTACTTGGAATATGGCAATGGATAGTGCTTTTTATGGAGCAACTAACCTGATCATGACAGCTACTGACACGCCAGACTTGAGTCTTGTGACGACTACGGCTTCTATGTTCGAGGGTGCCACTGCATTTAACGGCGACATCAGCGGGTGGAATACCGTATCGGTGACGAATATGTCGGGAATGTTCGTTGGTGCCACTTCCTTTAACCAAGACATAGGAAACTGGAATACAGCACAGGTGACGAATATGTTTGGTATGTTCGCTGATGCCTCTTCCTTTAACCAAGACATAGGAAACTGGAATACAGTAAAGGTGACCGATATGTCTTTTATGTTCGGTTTTGCCACTTCCTTTAACCAAGACATAGGAAACTGGAATACAGTAAAGGTGACCGATATGTCGGGAATGTTCGCTGGTGCCTCTTCCTTTAACCAAGACATAGGAAACTGGAATACAGCACAGGTGACCGATATGTTTGGTATGTTCTCTGGAGCCACTTCCTTTAACCAAGACATAGGAAACTGGAATACCGCAAAGGTGACGAATATGTTGGGTATGTTCTCTGAAGCCACTTCCTTTAATCAGGACATAGGCAGGTGGAATACAGAACAGGTGGCGATTATGTTTGGTATGTTCAGGGATGCCACTTCCTTTAATCAGGACATAGGCAGGTGGAATACAGAACAGGTGGCGATTATGTTTGGTATGTTCTCTGGAGCCACTGCCTTCAACCAGAACATAGGCGGGTGGAATGTAGAGGCGGTGTGGTCTATGCGAGATATGTTCGAAGAAGCGTCCCTTTCACCTGCAAACTACGATGCGCTGTTGGTGGGCTGGGATGCGCAAACCCTTCAAATGGGAGTCGCGTTCGGTGGGGGAGGTTCTCAATATAGCTCAGGTGTAGCACACACCGCTAGGGAAAATATGAAGAATTCAGATAACTGGACCATTACGGATGGCGGACGAGTAAACGACCACGCCCCTATTTTCACTAGTGGAACGACTGTGGATGTAGCGGAAGGTACGACAGCAGTTACCACCACCGATGCAGACGTGGGACAAACAGTTACTTTCACGCTGACAGGAGGAGCGGATGAGTTTGAATTGTCCATCACTTCGGCAGGCGTACAGACGTTCGACTTGGCACCAGACTTTGAAACACCAAGAAGTGCGGCGGGTTCAAATGAATATGAAGTCATCGTCACTGCCACAGACGGGCAGACCCCTGAAATGACCGCTATGCAGACGCTTACCATCACGGTGACGGATGTGGTGAAACCCCTAGGGCTTGAAAAGCATTTACTTAGTCGTTCCTTAAAAACTCATTTTCCATAGAGTTTGTATTCTACTTTGATGGAAAGAGGTTAATTCAACTAGACGCCTCAGCTTTACTACCCATTTTGTATAGAGCCAAAGAGCATTTACTCTTAGTTTTTTCATCAATTTCTTGTAGTTAAACCCACAGGCTGCCATGATGAAGTTTATTTTATCTCCTGTTTTCCCTTTTAGGTAATTGCTAGCTACTCGATGATCTTGCTTGAAGTGTCCGATGATTGGCTCTATGGCTGCTCTACGTCTACAGTGCGTTCGTTTTCTCTGTTTTTGATAGGTATTGTCTCTTTTTAATGGTTTGGATGGTCGAATGATGGAGGTGTTCTCAACTGTGTTAGTCCCTTTGTACCCCCTATCTACTGTGGCGGTTTTCGGGTAGTTACCAGTCAGTAGTTGTGTTTGCTTCAATACAGCATCTAGCGTATGTCCATCATAAATATTCTCTTCAAAAGTCATCGCACCTACGATGATACCCGTATTTTGTGTCAATACTACTGATGCCTTACAGGGCATCTCTAAAAACTGGATATTCTCCCGATTTATTTTTCTGACCTGTTTTTTTTTATGATGGCTTATTTTTTTTTAGTTCATTTTATATTCACCTGATTATCAGTTACTTATGAATTTATTCATTGTCTATCGAACGCACGTTCCCTCATAATGAAGCGGTCAATTGAATTTTTCTGAACATATTATAAGTCAGATTCATCAGACCAATGACCGTGTCGGCTCTTGATTTCCCTACTTTTCTGTAATACATGCTTCCCATACTGTTTTCCATGAAACCAAAAACATGCTCCACTCTTACGCGTACTTTTGATTTTCTTCTATTACTTTCCTTTTGTGTATCGGTCAACGGCTTGTTTTTGTAGCCCTTCTCATGTATTTGATCTTTAACTCGATGTTTTTCGAGTATTTCTTGCTGGTCTGCATAAGCACTGTCGGCATACAGTGCCTGCTCTTTGTCTTGTTTTTTGTCCAACAGGGCATCAAGAGCCTGTGAATCATGTACCGATGCATCGGTAATTTCATAGCGTTCTATCAATTTGCTGCCTGCATCAACCTTGGCGTGATTTTTATACCCATAATAATTCTGATTACTTTTCTTTGTCCAACGTGCATCAATGTCCTTGTGACGCTTTTTATTGGGTTCATCTGTCCATAGACTTTCTCCCTTACCCTCTTTTATTTGTTGGTTTTTCTCCCTGCTGTTGCGTTGGCGGGGGGCTTCTACAAAAGAGGCATCTATTATTTTTCCTTCATTGACCATAAGCCCTAACTCTTCCAATTGACCCTGAACTAGCTCGAAAAGAGATTTTACTAAATGCAAGTCGGTCAGACGTTCACTAAACAACCATATCGTGTTGCTATCTGGTATGTCATCTGCAATGGTGAGGTTGAGAAATCTCATAAAACTCATCCTGTCATTGATTTGATATGCTACTTGATCATCAGAGAGGTTATAATACCGCTGAAGAATCAATATCTTGAACATTAACACATAATCATATGGAGGACGTCCTCCATTTCCTTGTGACTCTTTGATCAGGTGCTTTTCCAGTAAAGAACGGAAAATTTCAAAATCAATTCCACGGTTTAATCGTTGCAGGGGATCTCCCAACTGGCTCAGTTTGGACAAACGAATGTCTTGATCAAAAAAACCGTAATCTCTGTGACGTTTAAATTGTTTCATTTCCAGGTCTAACTCTTTTAGCTCAAAAAAACATACTAATACAGCTGTTTTAGTTTTTAGAGATGCCCTACAGCCATATTCATATTTCTTATGGGCCTTCCCTTTTGCGATGCAATACACATCAGGTTCATGTAAACTGTAAATTTTATTCTTACTGCACTTCTCTTGTGTAAGTACTCGTTTGAACAGTGCCAGTGTTACTTCTTTTTGCTGATGAGGTAATTTCCTGTCTAATTCTCTGACTAACCGACCAGCAATGGTTTTGAGTTTTCGCTTCGCTGCATTTGCTTTCTTTCTTCTTTTAGGGTGAGTCCCATTGTAGGTGTCTCTGACAAGGTTTTTGGTTGTCCTAACGTAACTGCGTCGTAGTTTAATCCCTTCTTTCTTGGCTATAGAAATACAGCTGTCAACAATCTTTTTATGAAGTTTTTCATCTGTGGGATAGGTGATGCTCTTTTCCTGGACAGTAGTATCTACACTTACATGCTTGTCCTTAGCATCCTTGCCGTGTAGCTCAATTGAATGTTTCAATAGCTTCTCTACCCCTTCTTCTCCAATCCTCTTGTTGAAATGTACCAAATCTGTTGCCGCACAAGGTTGCCCCCATTGCAAAGAATCAAAGCCTCCAAACTATTGAAAATATGGATTCATTTCCCAGCGTTGTTCCACCAATACCTCATCTGATAAATTGTAAATAGATTTTTGAAGTAGGCATTTAATAAATACGAATGCACTTGTACGGGCATGGTTGATGGACCACCATTTTAGTTAGCAGGTTATCGAATATTTCCCCTTTCATCTGGCTTCGGTTGAACCGATAGCAATATTGGTCGATATATGCTTGCAGGTTATCGACTGAATGGTGGATACCTCTAAGCCATGCCTTGAACATCATAATTGTTCTGTGCAATTCCGGGAAATTCTTACCTTTCTTCCCACTCTCGATTTGAATTAAGTAAGGATATTTTTCTTTCAAGGGGATGTAGCCCCTCCAGTTATCGGTTTTGATGGTAGCCTCAGGTGATATATGATCTTGGAAGAAGGGCTTCAATTGCTTGGATCCAGCATTGTCAATCTCTCTGGCATACATCCTGCTCACTCCTTTCCCTTTCTTCTCAATAGCCAGTACAACCTGTTTTTTTCGGTTATTTTGTCGTCCTACAACGCCTTCTTCCTGTTGCCCTACAACGGTCTCATCGACTTCTACTTTACCCACTAGCGGGTATTTCCCACTGCTAACTATTGCCTTCATTACCTTTTGTTGAAACAGCCAACAGGTTTTTTGCCGTAGCCCCAGTTTTCTGCTTAGCTCTGTTGATGCAATCCCTTGTTTATTTGTACTCATATAGTATACGATATAAAAAGCTTTTAACATTGGGAATTTTACTTTGTGGAAAAGAGTGCCACTTGTGGGGGTAGCTTGGTACCTACATTTTGTGCATTGCCGGGTATGGAATAATTTCCCTCTGCAATACTTGTTGTTTTGACACTTTTCACATTTAAATCCATCTGGCCATTTCATTTCGGCCAGGAAGTTTTGACAACTGTCGTTATCAGGAAATTTCTTCTGAAACTCAAAAAGAGTTAGGCTTTCATACTTTTTCTCCATAATCTGATTTTTATTCTAACTTTAATAATCCTACTAAGTTACTGTAAATCAATCGTTTAATCAAGAAAATGAAACTGTTTTAATAGACTAATCTTTTATTTATTAAATGCCTACTTCAAATAGATTTTAATATCAACAAGGAGACCATCAAAAGAATAGAATGAGCCGGACGACCTACATTTGAATAAAGCGAACCAAACGCTTCTTCAAAATACGACCATTCTATCTGTTGGCTCAACAAATAAAGCTCTTGCCTGGAATTGAGTTGTTCAGTTAAGGTAGGTGATAAAAAATTAAGTTGATTTCTATTCGACTTTTTTGACTGCATTTGACAAGGGTTTGATTGATATTATAACTATTCCTTGTCATTTTATATAGCAATAATCGTGCTAAAAACCTCCCTGAAAGGAGATAAGCATAATTAATTTTGATTCTTTAGGGCTGACTACTTACAGGCATTGCTGTATATCCTAACCCAGCAGGCGCAGTGCTACACATCAGTGGCGTGGAAGGAAATGCCCGCTACACCTTGTCAGGCATAGACGGAAAGGTTTTGAAAAGAGGAAAGCTGAAGGCAGGCACAGCGGATGATTCCGTGGCTATTCCATCGCTGAAACAGGGCATCTATTTGTTACAAATAACTACAGATAAAGGTAGCGTCACCAGAAAAATTGTGAAGGAATAGTAGCATACACACTGGAAGATGGAGGGAGTTCAGGGTGAGGGAAAGTCCTCCATCTTATGGTTTAGAATCAGGCAAACAAGACCGATTAGACCACAAAACAGGTCATCTAAATTGTTTCTTTTTTTCCTGTCTGTCGTTAAAAAATAGCACCGTAGCTAGGGCTATGCTTGCATTGTTCGCCTAATCCAAACAAAAAAATAATTCAATTTATTTATGTCATATTTTATCATCAATTTGGTATAATTCATTCCGATGGCTAGAAAGGCTATAATAGTGCTGATAATAAACACCCCTCCATTACAACGGTCTTATGTTTTTGATATTTGCTCATAAGCGACACAGCACTATCTTCGGAGTGCTAAGTCTCCTCAAATCAATGCTTTTTTAGTAGCTACGAGTTGGATTTTTTTGAGAATTAACATTGACCACTGCTCCATGAACTACATACTCCACATCCTTCGGGATCATCTAGTGGGTATTGTCACCGTTTGATCTCGGAGTGAGACGACTTGTTTTCCTTTGGTTGTTCCAGTTGTTCTTTCTCCACAGTGAATTTGATTGCGTCAGTTGCCGCCTTAGTCCTAAAATAGTACATGCCCGTTTTGAGTCCTTTTTTCCATGCATGGAAGTGCATAGAAGTCATTTTACTAAAATTGGCATCCTGCAAGTGGATATTTAAACTTTGACTTTGACAGATATAAGCTCCTCTGTCCGCAGACATATCTATGATTGCTTTTTGCGAAATTTCCCAAACTGTTTTATACCGCTCCTTGATATCCTGGGGGATTTTCGGAATATTTTGTATTGATCCATTTTCAGCTTTGATGCAATTCATCATTCGGTCGTCCCACAAACCCAAAGAGATTAATTCATTCATTAAATGCTTATTAGCCACAATAAATTCACCTGATAGTACTCTCCTTACATATAAATTAGAAGTGTAAGGCTCAAAACATTCGTTATTACCCAGTATCTGAGAGGTAGAAGCTGTCGGCATTGGAGCTAAAAGCAAGGAGTTTCTTACTCCATTCTTTTTTACTTTTTGTTTTAATTCAAGCCAGTTCCACCTTCCAGAATCTGGTTCTACACCCCACATATCAAACTGGAAAATTCCTTTTGAAACAGGTGAGCCTGTGTAGGATTCATAAGTCCCGTACTTCGTAGCTAACTCCATGGAAGTTTCCATAGAAGCGAAATAGATGGTCTCGAAAATTTCTTTATTTAATTTTTTTGCTTCATCAGACTCAAAAGCCATCTTTAACAACAGAAATGCATCTGCCAACCCTTGGACACCAATTCCAATAGGTCGGTGCCTCCTATTGGATTTTTCAGCTTCCCTGACAGGGTAGTAGTTAATGTCGATTACTTTGTTCAGGTTACGAGTCACCACCTTGGTGATTTCGTATAATTTTTGGTGGTCAAACGTGCCATCCAGAACGAATTTTGAAAGAGCAATTGAAGCAAGATTACATACGGCAACTTCATCTTTAGAAGTATACTCTATGATTTCAGCACATAAGTTGCTGGATCGAATAGTGCCGAGATTTTTCTGATTTGACTTTTTGTTAGCGGCATCCTTGTACAACATATAAGGGGTACCCGTCTCGATTTGTGCTTCGACAATTTCATACCAGAGATCTTGCGCTTTTAATGTTCTTCTCGCCTTCCCTTCTTTTTCATATTTTTCATAAAGCAATTCAAACTCTTCTCCATATTTTTCATAAAGCTCTTTGCATTCATGTGGATCAAAAAGCGACCAATATCCATTTTCTTCAGTACGTTTCATGAAAATATCCGGTATCCAAAGTGCGTAGAAGAGGTCCCGAGCTCTTAACTCTTCTTTTCCGTGGTTTTTTCTTAACTCAAGGAATTCAAAGATATCGGCATGCCATGGTTCAAGGTAGATTGCAAAACTCCCCTTTCTTTTTCCCCCTCCCTGATCCACATACCTTGCAGTCATGTCAAAATTTCGAAGCATGGGCACGATTCCGTTGGAGGTACCGCCGGTTCCTTTAATATAGGAGCCTGTTGCCCTGACATTATGAATGCTTAATCCAATACCACCAGCAGCCTGTGAGATTTTAGCACATTGCTTTAACGTATCATAAATTCCATCAATACTATCCTCCTGCATGGATAATAAAAAGCAAGAAGAGAGCTGTGGTTTTGACGTTCCAGCATTAAAAAGTGTTGGAGTTGCATGTGTGAACCACTTCTCTGACATCAGGTTATATGTCTCAATGGCGGCTACTATATCTTCTCCATGAATGCCCACGGCTACTCTCATCAACATATGCTGAGGTCGTTCAACGACCTTGCCGTCCAGTTTCATAAGATAAGAACGCTCCAGTGTTTTGTAACCAAAGAAATCGTAGTTATAATCCCTGCTGTAATCAATAGTGTCATCTAGTTTTTTAGCGTTGGCGCGAATGATCCCATATACTTCTTTAGACAGGCGTGCTGCGTTTTCCTCCGTCTTAGGATTGACGTATTCGTACATACGCTTCATAGTGGTAGAGAAAGAGGTCTCTGTTACCTTATGAAGGTTAGAAATGGCAATGCGGGCTGCCAGTTTTGCGAAATCCGGATGGCGGGTGGTCATTGTAGCGACAATCTCAGCAGCTAGATTATCAAGCTCTATTGTAGATACGCCATCATACAGACCATCAATTACTTTCTTTGCAATCTCTATGGGTTTTACGAAATCAAGATTGAGTTCGTAGCATAACTTCTCAATTCTTGCTGTGATTTTATCAAATTTTACTGATTCTCGTCTTCCATCTCTTTTTACAACTATCATATCTCTTTTTACAACTAACTATAGACTATGTGTGATTTTAGGAATTGGCAATTATTTTAAAAATCTTCATCTAGTGAAAATTGGGATGTTTTTCCTTCTCCATCCCCGTCTTTCATTACTCCAGCTTTTTGATATTCACCTACTCTTTTTTCAAAGAAATTCGTCTTGCCTTGAAGAGAGATCATCTCCATGAAATCAAACGGGTTGGTAGCGTTAAATATTTTGGGACACTCCAGCTCATTTAGAAGCCTATCTGCAACAAACTCTATATACTGACACATCAAATCGGCATTCATCCCAATGAGTTTAACCGGGAGGGCATCAGTTACAAATTCTTTTTCTATCGAAACAGCATCAACTATAATGCCCTGAATTGTATAAACTGATAATTTATTTTGAATGTGACTATTATACAGCAGACATGCGAAATCGCAGTGTAGACCTTCATCTCTTGAGATTAGTTCATTTGAAAAACTTAACCCAGGCATTAAGCTCCTTTTCTTTAGCCAGAAAATAGAACAGAAACTTCCGGAAAAGAAGATGCCTTCAACAGCGGCAAAGGCGATTAATCTTTCTGCAAAAGAACCCTCAGCAATCCATCTCAATGCCCAGTCTGCTTTTTGCTTCACACAATCCATTGTGTCAATGGCATTGAACAGGTAGTCTTTTTCTTTTGAATCCTTTACGTATGTATCGATCAATAGAGAATAGGTTTCTGAATGGATGTTTTCCATTGCTATTTGAAAGCCGTAGAAAAATTTAGCTTCTGTATACTGAACTTCGGCAACGAAGTTCTCAGCAAGATTTTCATTTACTATACCATCACTGGCCGCAAAAAATGCAAGTACATGTTTAATGAAATGCTTTTCGTCATCGTTCATCGTTTGAGCCCAGTCTTTAATATCTTGACTCAGATCAATTTCTTCGGCTGTCCAGAAACTTGCTTCAGCCTTTTTGTAAAATTTCCAGATATCATCGTGCTGTATAGGAAATAATACAAAGCGACCCTTATTTTCCTTCAATATTGGCTCTTGTGCTTGAGTTTCGCTCATTGCTAAGTTTTATTCATACCGTATAAACAACAAAATCCCACCATTTATACTTTTTTGTGAAAATTTATTTTTTTGTCAAACCCAAGGGTACAGCCCTTACAAAGCGGTTTATTTTTTCCTGACGACCTACCCACAAATGTGTTCAAAAGGATGCTAAATTCCAAATGGTTATTAGTGGGGTCAGGTTTGTGTTTGTGAATTGCCAATTTTATACATAAATAGCTATTTATAAATGATTTATGAAGAAATACGGAATCATGACTTGCACAAGTGAGGACAGTAATGGGGGTCAAAAAAAGTGCAAAAAAAATCCCCCCTCCGAAAATTATTGCTATCGCATAGTTGAATGCTCAACTATGAAGGAGTATCTTTGTGTTCCTTTTTATAAAAAAAGATAAATGATGTACGCTATAGTAGACATTTCGGGAAAGCAATTTAAGGCAGAGAAAAACAAATTCCTCTACGCTCCATTACAAGAAGGTAAAGAAGGAGCTAAGGTGGATTTCGATAAAGTACTGTTGGTAGATGATGAAGGCAAAGTAAAAATTGGGGTTCCAACTGTCAAAGGAGCAAAAGTTTCTGGGAAGATACTTGAGCATGTGAAAGATGACAAGATAATTGTCTTTAAGAAGAAAAGAAGAAAGGGATATAAGGTGAAGAATGGTCACAGGCAACAATTCTCAAAAATTCTAGTAGAAGATATTAAAGGATAAATATTCATGGCACACAAGAAAGGTGTAGGTAGTTCTAAAAACGGGAGAGAGTCAGCAAGTAAAAGACTCGGGGTAAAAATCTATGGTGGTCAAAAAGCGATTGCGGGGAATATAATTGTTCGTCAAAGAGGAACAAAACATCACCCTGGTGATAATGTAGGCATAGGAAAAGATCATACGTTATTCGCTTTGGCGAATGGATTGGTCAGATTTCAAAAAGGCTGTAAGAACAAATCTTTTGTTCATATAGACAGTATCCAATAAAGTGTTTGCATGCGATCAAGGGTTTTAGGGATCAGGTTATAACCCTGTCTTCCAATCTAGCCGTAACCTGATTGAGCATTATTCCCCAGTTGGGTATAGGCATAGTCCATTTTTTGACCACTTCCGTCAATGCCAGATACAAAGACCGTTGCAGAAGAAGATTGGTTATTATCATTACCATCAAGCAGATTTATTTTTGGAATTTTTCTGTTCTAGTGCCATGCATAAACAACATGTCCCCACCTTAGCCGATAACATTTGTGATGTTCGAAACAGGAAGATAAAAAAGACCTTTTTCAGTCACATGAATGCCATTTTGGACTGGTCTAGCATTAATACAGTAATAGGTCAATACCCCGTTGTGCTAATTAATTAGAGGTAATAACAAGTGTACACAAGCCTGATTATCAGTAAATTAGAGTGCTAATAAACCAATTTATTGAACTGACCTGTGTACAATATTAAAAGTAACTTTGACAAGATTGTTCAAACAATCAAATCACTTAAGCTCAACTGCTTTGATGAAACTGGAAATATTCCAAAACCAAGGATATCATCATTATTTACTGATTTACAGGTACTTAGCCTTGCATTGACAGCTGAATGTATGTCGTTGGATAGTGAAAATTGGCTCTTTAATAAGATTAAATCCGATTAAAGTAATGATTTTCCCAAGCCAATAGACCGAACACGGTATACTAGACGAAAGAGACCATTGTTTCCCATAATGGAAAGTATCCGCTAGGCATTAGCCACTCGATTTCTGGAGATTGAAGTGTACTTCATTGTCGATTCGATATCGTTGGAAGTATGAAAACTCTCTAGGGAAAAGTGATCCAAAAGTTGTCATCAGACATTTGAAAATGCTCCAGGTAAAGGATACTACGCTTCTCAAAAGACTTATTTCTATGGATATAAATTACAAGGTAGCTGTTCGGCTAATGGAATATTTCACTTCATCGAACTGACAAAGGCAAGCGTTCATGATGCCACTTTTTTACAGGAAATCAACACACAACTAGCTGATTGTGGGTTGATTGGTGATAAAGGTTACTTGTCCTCGTCATTGCAATCAGACCTGCTTCATGCTGCCAATATCCGCTTGGAAACACCAATGAGGAAAAATTATAAAAATTATAAAAAGCAACCCTGGGTGTTTAGGAAAATAGGAAAAAGAGTGGAGACACTTTTCTCTCAACTTTGTGAGAAATTTATGATTAGAAGAAATTATGCCAAAACTTTTCAAGGCTTTAAGCCTAGGATATTGGCTAAAATCACTGCACTAACAATTCATCAATTCATCAATTCATCAATTCATCAATAAATTTGATTTCAATAGACCCATCAATAACTTAAAAGTCGCAATCATTTAATTAGCACAACGGGTGTCAACAGTATACAAAAGGAAAAAGAGGGACGGGAAAACCTGTTTATGATGGACTACTACTGTTTAAAGTATGTCTGCTTCAGACGTGGTATGGGTTAAGTGATTATGAAGTAGAGGACAGAATTAATGGTATCCTATCCTTTAGTTATTTTTGTGGGCTATGGCATAGACGAAGTAGCATCTGACCATAGTACGATTAGTAGATTCAGGTCATTAATGACCAAAAGAGGAGCATATGAGGTGATGTTTAAACACATCAATTCACAGTTGGAGAAACGTGCTATCATCATAAAGCAAGGAGCATTAGTTGATGCGAGCATCATAGACACTCCGCTTAAGCCTAAAGGGAAGTCTACTTATCGGGTCGCAGAAGACAGAGCAGACAGAGAGGAAAGGGAAAAACCAACCCATGAAGTAGCCAAGGAGCGAGAATCGAAAGAGGTGGAGAAATTCGTCCCCTCCAGTGTTGATTCCGATGGCGCATGGAGTAGAAAAGCGGGAAAACTAAGCTAGGGCTACAAAAAACATCATGTCACAACTGAAGAAGGCTTGGTACTAGGAGTAGTGACCACTGCTACTAATGTGAACGAGATCAGCAACTTAGAAGAGGTGCTACAACGTGCTGACCTGCTTGCAAACACTCCAGTGAAAGCAGCTAAAGGTTATCAGTCAAGGAAACATGCCGACCTTTTGGCAAAGAGAAACCTGAAAAATCATATGTTAAAAAAGCTAGGAGGAATCTTCCCCTCAACCATTGGGAGAAGAGATTCAACAAAATAATAGGTCGAACTAGGTACAGTAGAACGTACCTTTGGGAGTATTCGCAGGAGGTTTGGAGAAGCGGTTGCACGCTATAGCGGGATAGAAAAAATGCATACCCAGAATCTGATGGAGGCGATGTGTTACACATTTATATCGAAAACTAAAAAAGAGAAATCAACAATCTCACAATTCAAAAACCAACAAACTCATCGCTACCTTTTGCAACGGTCTTGTTACTTCCTTCGTGGATCCTGAAACTGATCCAATGAGATAAATCGTATGAGGATCAATTAGCAGAATTCCGTACTGACCATGGTTGTAAATGACAGGTTACTGGAAAAATCCTTTATACTTAATCTTAGTAGCTACAATATCTGGAACAAGGTACTTTATTGATTTATTCTCTTTGATCAGTTTTCTAATAAACGTCGCGGAAATATCCATTTTTGGAGCCTCAATAAGTTCAACATTTTCATAATTCACCAATTCAGATTTTTTTGTATTAGGTCTTGGATAGACTATTAATCCATATTGATTCAGTATTTCTTTATGATTTTTCCATTTCTTGAATGAATAAAGATTATCCTCTCCAATGATAAGTTTAAATTCCTTATTGGAATTTTTTTCGCTCAGATAGGCAAGTGTGTCTATCGTATAGTTTGGTCTTGGCATACTGAATTCCACATCCGATACCCTAAAACCGTAGTCATCACTAATAGCAGATCGAACCATGTCTAACCTGTCGAATTCATGCAACAGATTCTTATTTTTTTTTAATGGATTTTGAGGACTCACCACAAACCATACTTCTTTGACAAAGGTTATTTCTTTAACAAGATTTGCTATAATCATATGCCCAACGTGGATGGGATTAAATGATCCAAAAAAAAGTCCCACTCCCATTACTCCAGAAACTCTGTTACTATTTTTTCGGCTTGCTTCAATGCTTGCTTCAAATCATGATTGATTATTATTCTGTCAAAATTCCCTTCTGCTTTCATTTCAAAGATTGCTTTCTCCACCCTCTCATTCAAAGATTTTTCAGACTCACTATTCCTCTTTTTCAATCTTCTTTTCAAGACATCCACATCTTCCACTTTTACGAAAATACATAGTCCATTCCTACCAAACTTCTCCTTAATCTTGACTCCTCCCTTAACATCAACATCAAAGACTATATGATTGCCTTGCGACCAAATTCTTTCTATTTCACTAGCCAAGGTACCATAGAGTACGCCTGAATAAACTTCCTCCCATTCTAAAATTTCATTAGACTCTACTCTCCGTAGAAAGTCGTTCCTAGAAAGAAAATAATAATCTTCTCCATTTTTTTCGTTTCTCCGAGGTTCTCTGGTGGTAGCGGAAATTGAAAATTCCAGATTGGACAATGTCTTGACCAAATGGCGAACGATGGTGGTCTTCCCTGCTCCTGATGGAGCCGAAAATATGATAACCTTACCCTTCATCCTGCGAATTTAAAGTCTGCTCACAATTTTATTTCTAATATCAAGGGCTAGTTTGGACGGTACAGGCTTTTTTTGAAGTTTCGTTCTCAGAAGTTCTCTGATTTGCTTTTCTACATTATAATGGTTGAAACAGACAATACACTTAGCAATATGTGAATAGAAAAAAGTTTCTTGACCCGGCATTACTTCTTTATCAAGTATAAGATTTAGGATATTCAGGCATTTATCAAAATCGCTACAACTACAGTCTGGACACTCGGACATATGGTGTAAATACAAATTGACATAAAAAAGTTCAATTCAATTAATTGTACCCCATTGAGTGAGCATATGATCCTAGTTTTTCTCTCAAAAGGTTTCTGGCTCTATGAAGACGAGATCTTACCGTACCAATAGGTATATCTAAAATTTTAGCCATTTCCTCGTACGTAAAGCCCTCTAGGTCACAAAGAATAATTACTGTTCTAAAATCAATAGCAAGAGCGTTGAGTGCATTACTGATCTCATCTCCAATCATATCTTTTGTTGCTTCTAACCGAAGGTCGACCGTTACTTCTTTGAGCGTATCTTCTGAACTATAGAATTGCTCCACTTCTTGGTAATCAACCCTCGTCGGCTGTTTGCTCTTTTTCCTATAGCCGTTAATAAAACTATTCTTAAGAATTCTATAAAGCCAAGCTTTTGCATTAGTTCCTTCCTGAAAAGAATGTATGAATCTAAAAGCTTTTAAGTATGTATCCTGAACAAGATCCTTGGCATCATCTTCATCAAAAGTAAGTCGATAGGCAAAATTGTACATCGAATCAATGTGAGGCATAAATTCTTTATCAAAGACTTTTATTTTTTTCTCGTCAGGGTATATCCTCTGTGTATTCAATTCTAACTGGTCAGTCATGGTTTTCATTTTTACATATAACGACATAGGTGTACGCATCTTGTACTACTTGTACTTAAAAAAGTTATACATAAATGGCATATTTATCAGTAACACATTCAATCTAATGCTGACTTTTAAGGAAAATGTTTTCTTTCCGACAAAATGTAATTCAGCGTGCGAATAGTTGAGACTTGCACCTCTCACGATTTAGGGGGTTTGGAATTATATTTTGTAACCTGTTGCAAGAACCTCAAAAGAAGAGGTCATAATGTAATAGCGGTAGTTGACCCAGAATCGAAGTTATATAACTTATTGCGGAAGGAATTTGAATGCATTCAAGTTCACAGTGACTTTAGACAGTTAAAACCATTCCTTGAATCTTGGAATCCTGATATCATTCATATTCATCATAAAAAAGACTTATCTACTGGGTGCATTATTAAAAAAATAATTGAAGTAGGCATTTAATAAATAAAAGATTAGTTTGTTAAAACATTTTCATTTTTTTGATTAAATGATTGATTTACAGTAATTTAGTAAATTATTAAAGGCAGAGTAAAAATCAGATTATGGAGAAAAAGTATGAAAGCCTAACCCTTTTTGAGTTTCAGAAGAAATTTCCTGATAACGACAGTTGTCAAAACTTCCTAGCCGAAATGAAATGGCCAGATGGATTTAAATGTGAAAGGTGCCGAAACAACAAGTATTGCAGAGGGAAATTATTCCATACCCGTCAATGCACAAAATGTAAGTACCAAGCTACCCCCACAAGTGGCACTCTTTTCCACAAAGTAAAATTCCCAATGTTAAAATTTTTTTATATCCTATACTACATGAGTACAAATAAACAAGGGATTGCATCAACAGAGCTAAGCAGAAAACTGGGACTACGGCAAAAAACCTATTGGCTGTTTCAGCAAAAGATAATGAAGGCCATGGGTAGCAGTGGGAAATACCCACTAATGGGTAAAGTAGTAGTCGATGAGACGGTTGTAGGGCAACAAGAAGAAGGCGTTGTAGGACACCAAAATAACCGAAAAAAGCAGGTTGTACTGGCTATATTGAGAAGAAAGGGAAAGGAGTGAGCAGGATGTATGCTAGGGTGATTGACAGTGCTAGCTCCAAGCAATTGAAGCCCTTCTTCCAGGATCATATATCAACTCAGGCTACCATCAAAACCGATAAGTGGAGGGGCTACATCCCCCTGAAAGAAAAATATCCCAAATATCGTAACTACTCAGGTGGTCTAAATTACTTGTTATCAGGTAGTTACAAACTAAAAAATGTTTATATAAAGTTGTATTCTTAATTAGTCGTTCCTTACAAACTCATTTTCAATGGAGTTTGTATTCTACTTTGATGGCAAGTGGTTAATTCAACTAGACACCTCAGATTTACTACCCATTTTGTATAGAGCCAAAGAGCATTTACTCTTAGTTTTTTCATCAACTTCTTGTAGTTAAACCCACAGGCTGCCATGATGAAGTTTATTTTATCTCCTGTTTTCCCTTTTAGGTAATTGCTAGCTGCTCGATGATCTTGCTTCAAGTGTCCGATGATTGGCTCTATGGCTACTCTACGTCTACAGTGCGTTCGTTTTCTCTGTTTTTGATAGGTATTGTCTCTTTTTAATGGTTTGGATGGTCGAATGATGGAGGTGTTTTCAACTGTGTTAGTCCCTTTGTACCCCCCCTAGCTACTGTGGCGGTTTTCGGGTAGTTACCAGTCAGTAGTTGTGTTTGCTTCAATACAGCATCTAGCGTATGTCCATCATAAATATTCTCTTCAAAAGTCATCGCACCTACGATGATACCCGTATTTTGTGTCAATACTACTGATGCCTTACAGCCCTATTCATATTTTTTATGTGCCTTTCCTTTTGCGATGCAATACACATCAGGTTCATGTAAACCCTAAAATCCGCAGTCAACTAGATTTTCAGATAAAAAGAGTTGCTAAAGGATAATAATGTCAGTTCCTACCTAATCGACTAGGTATATGGGGCTGGTTAGTCGGCATTTTGACCAGAACTAAGGGTTTCCGTAGGTCTTCACTGGTAATTTTGAGGACTTTCAGACAGACCTTTCCTGAGAAAAGAGGTATCACGAAAGAATGTTGGATGATTTAATCAAAACAGTTAGGTGAGCAGTCGGCTATAGTCTTTGTGTGTATATAGTTTAAGCACATGCTACCTTCCCGTCTTGATCCATTTGGCAGCCACGGTAATAAATCGGAAGATAAATTTCTTCAATCGGAAGTTTTCCTTAATCCAGGATAGTTTGCTGGCAAACGTAGCCAACATAACCTGGTATATATTGGCATACAGCGCAGTGATGATCATACAGGCGGTATTTTCATTAAGGAATGAACAGGGAAGCTTAGACCAGCCAAAATCATTGTTCATTGCATCGAAGGGTCGCTCAGCATTTCCTCTTTGGTTATAAAAAGAGACAATTTGCTGGTTGTCCCATTTGAGATCATTGGTGAGGATAGCTCGATAAGTGAAGGCATCCCCAGTGAATAATCCACTCTGCCCATCTCGGCGTTTAATCCGACTTACTACCAAACGGTAGGGCTTTTGCCCATCAAAGGGACGGTAATCCGCTAGTTGTGTCACTTCCATTTCTTGTACTCCAAGACGGACTTTCTTCCAGGCATCTGTCCGAATTTGGCTAATTTGCTGTTCCATAGTAGCGCAACGCACAGCTCGGATGTAAAAGTGCTGACTTGTTCCCTCCACAAGACTAATTACCTTTTGTTGGTAGGAAGCCGAAGCTGCCCGAAAGTGCTTGATGCAGATGCCCTGCTGATCCAGTAAAGAAAATGCTCTGGTCAGGGTTTCTTCTTGTTGGTATTTGGCTGGGCTGTTGCCATTACGACCTTCAATGTAAACAATGTTTTTTCCGATACTGACCACACCTGGCTGGTAACCTTCACACTTTTTATAGGTTCTCCGTGCATCATATTTCTCGGTGGCGATTACCTGATTATCATAATCTAATGTATACTCCTGTTTGGTGTCAAGCTGATTGGTTTTGCTCAAGGCTTTCAGTAATAATTGGTTTAAGCCCAGGTTGATATTGAACTGATGGGTTATCCCTCCCGAACGGGTCATTTCCTCTGTAGGGGTGGCCAGTTCTTTTATGCCTCCCAAAATGGTATCGGCACTACACACCGATAACCCCCGAACTTTCTTCAGATGATCTCCCAAGTGTTCTTGAATGTCCTCAGTACAATCACCACCATGAAGGAAAATAGCCAAATGATTCATCAAAATCTCCGAGTAATTGAACCCTCTATAGTTGACCAGGCTACCCAAATGATCATCCATTAGCTTGGGAATACCGATATCCTTAAGAAACTTGTAGCAAAAATTAAACCCGCCAAAAGGGGTGATTTTTTTATCAGATATTGTTACTTTCATTCCCGCTTACTTGATTGGTTACGCACTCAAATAAGTGAAAAAAATCTAGCCAGAAAAGCTTATTACAAACTATTTTAAGCCTATTCCAGCTCTTTTCCGTTTTACACCTGCGGATTTAAGGTAAACTGTAAATTTTATTCTTACTGCACTTCTCTTGTGTAAGTACTCGTTTGAACAGTGCTAGTGTTACTTCTTTTTGCTGATGAGGTAATTTCCTGTCTAATTCTCTGACTAACCGACCAGCAATGGTTTTGAGTTTTCGCTTCGTTGCATTTGCTTTCTTTCTTCTTTTAGGGTGAGTCCCATGGTAGGTGTCTCTGACAAGGTTTTTGGTTGTCCTAACGTAACTGCGTCGTAGTTTAATCCCTTCTTGGTTGGCTATAGAAATACAGCTGTCAACAATTTTTTTATGAAGTTTTGCATCTGTGGGATAGGTGATGCTCTTTTCCTGGACAGTAGTATCTACACTTACATGCTTGTCCTTAGCATCCTTGCCGTGTAGCTCAATTGAATGTTTCAATATCTTCTCTACCCCTTCTTCTCCAATCCTCTTGCTGAAATGTACCAAATCTGTTGTCGCACAAGGTTGCCCCCATTGCAAAGAATCAAAGCCTCCAAAATATTGAAAATATGGATTCATTTCCCAGCGTTGTTCCACCAATACCTCATCTGATAAATTGTAAATAGATTTTTTGAAGTAGGCATTTAATAAATAAAAGATTAGTCTATTAAAACAGTTTCATTTTCTTAATTAAACGATTGATTTACAGTAACTTAGTAGGATTATTAAAGTTAGAATAAAAATCAGATTATGGAGAAAAAGTATGAAAGCCTAACTCTTTTTGAGTTTCAGAAGAAATTTCCTGATAACGACAGTTGTCAAAACTTCCTGGCCGAAATGAAATGGCCAGATGGATTTAAATGTGAAAGGTGTCAAAACAACAAGTATTGCAGAGGGAAATTATTCCATACCCGGCAATGCACAAAATGTAGGTACCAAGCTACCCCCACAAGTGGCACTCTTTTCCACAAAGTAAAATTCCCAATGTTAAAAGCTTTTTATATCGTATACTATATGAGTACAAATAAACAAGGGATTGCATCAACAGAGCTAAGCAGAAAACTGGGGCTACGGCAAAAAACCTGTTGGCTGTTTCAACAAAAGGTAATGAAGGCAATGGTTAGCAGTGGGAAATACCCGCTAGTGGGTAAAGTAGAAGTCGATGAGACCGTTGTAGGGCAACAGGAAGAAGGCGTTGTAGGACGACAAAATAACCGAAAAAAGCAGGTTGTACTGGCTATTGAGAAGAAAGGGAAAGGAGTGAGCAGGATGTATGCCAGAGAGATTGACAATGCTGGATCCAAGCAATTGAAGCCCTTCTTCCAAGATCATATATCACCTGAGGCTACCATCAAAACCGATAACTGGAGGGGCTACATCCCCTTGAAAGAAAAATATCCTTACTTAATTCAAATCGAGAGTGGGAAGAAAGGTAAGAATTTCCCGGAATTGCACAGAACAATTATGATGTTCAAGGCATGGCTTAGAGGTATCCACCATTCAGTCGATAACCTGCAAGCATATATCGACCAATATTGCTATCGGTTCAACCGAAGCCAGATGAAAGGGGAAATATTCGATAACCTGCTAACTAAAATGGTGGTCCATCAACCATGCCCGTACAAGTGCATTCGTATTTATTAAATGCCTACTTCAATAGATTTTAATATCAACAAGGAGACCATCAAACGAATAGAATGAGCTGGACGATCTACATTTCTCACATTCAACTAATAAATGCAACTTTTAGATTTGAGATTTTATCACTATTACAAAACAGGAAAGAAGGGCAATTTTCTCTTTCACTGCTTTGCTGGTAAGGGTTAATTTGCCCCCTCACATCGTCAAAAATAAAGTTGCAAATGGCACATCTTACTACAGAACAAAGGTACGCGATATCGTGTATGTTACAACAAGGAAAAAGTCAAAGAGAAATAGCTGCTAGCATAGCAAAAGATAAATCTGTTATTAGCAGAGAAATTGTGCGTAATAAAGATCAGAGGAGTGGTGTTTATAGTCATGATTTGGCGCATCGAAAGTATGCTCAACGTCAAAAAAAGAAATCCAAGAAAAAGCGATTCACCTTGCGAATTCAGTCCCATGTCGAGACCCTGCTAAAGGAAGACTATAGCCCCGAGCAAATTGTAGGCATCAGTATAAAAGAAGGGCTAGACTGTGTCTCTCACGAGCGCATTTATCAGCATGTATGGAAAGACAAAAAACACCAGGGCGAGTTACATACTCATCTCCGAAGAAAGGGCAGAAAGTATCGCAAAAGAGGGGCTACTAAAGATAGCAGGGGAATTATAAAAGACAGAGTAAGTATAGACCGCAGACCTTCGGTGGTAGAAGAAAGGTCAAGATTTGGAGATCTTGAAGTAGATTTGGTCATTGGAAAAAAACAGAAAGGAGCGATTGTAACTATCAACGACAGGGCGAGTGGCATGTTGAAAATGAAGAAAGTAGAAACCAAACAAGCCAGCGAAGTGGCTGATGCCATCAATGAATTATTGGAAGAATGGAGTCCGTTTCTTCAAACCATCACTTCTGATAATGGAAAGGAATTTGCTTGGCATCAACAGGTAGCTAAAACGCTAAGCATTGACTATTATTTTGCCCATCCCTACCACTCGTGGGAAAGAGGGTCTAATGAAAATTTAAACGGGCTGATCAGACAATATATCCCTAAGAAATCAGACTTCTCTATGCTCGATGAGCAACAAATCAAAGACATTGAAACCAAGATAAACAATCGACCTAGAAAAAGGCATAAATATGAAACCCCTATATTTGTAATGAATCAATTATTGGTTAACCAGAAAGTTGCATTAATGACTTGAATTCAGCTTTGAATAAAGCGAACCAAACGCTTCTTCAAAATATGACCATTCTATCTGTTGGCTCAACAAATAAAGCTCTTGCCTGGAATTGAGTTGTTCAGTTAAGGTAGGTGATAAAAAATTAAGTTGATTTCTATGCGACTTTGTTGACTGCATTTGACAAGGTTTTGATTGATATTATAACTATTCCTTGTCATTTTATATAGCAATAATCATGCTAAAAACCTCCCTGAAAGAAGATAAGCATAATTAATTTTGATTCTTTAGGGTTGACTAATTACTTTTTAAGTAAAAGACTGATAATCAGCGAAATAGATAAATGTTAAGATTTTGTTAAGAAATAATCGAATTTTCTAACCAGTTTGTAATCAATGAGTTATACGTTATAGACCACCTGAGTAGTTACAAATATCAAATATCCTTAGTTAATCCAAATAGAGAGTGGGAAGAAAGGTAAGAATTTCCCAGAATTGCACAGAACAATTATGATGTTCAAGGCATGGCTTAGAGGTATCCACCATTCAGTCGATAACCTGCAGGCATATATCGACCAATATTGCTATCGGTTCAACCGCAGGCAGATGAAAGGGGAAATATTCGATAACCTGCTAACTAGTCAACCCTAAAGAATAAAAATTATTGAAGTAGGTATTTAATACATAAAAGATTAGTCTATTAAAACAGTTTCATTTTATTGATTAAACGATTGATTTACAGTATTTTAGTAAATTATTAAAGTTAGAGTAAAAATCAGATTATGGAGAAAAAGTATGATTATGGAGAAAAAGTATGAAAGCCTAACTCTTTTTGAGTTTCAGGAGAAATTTCCTGATAACGACAGTTGTCAAAACTTCCTAGCCGAAATGAAATGGCCAGATGGATTTATTGAAGTAGGCATTTAATAAATAAAAGATTAGTCTATTAAAACAGTTTCATTTTTTTGATTAAACGATTGATTTACAGTAATTTAGTAGGATTATTAAAGTTAGAATAAAAATCAGATTATGGAGAAAAAGTATGAAAGCCTAACTCTTTTTGAGTTTCAGAAGAAATTTCCTGATAACGACAGTTGTCAAAACTTCCTGGCCGAAATGAAATGGCCAGATGGATTTAAATGTGAAAAGTGTCAAAACACCAAGTATTGCAGAGGGAAATTATTCCATACCCGTCAATGCACAAAATGTAGGTACCAAGCTACCCCCACAAGTGGCACTCTTTTCCACAAAGTAAAATTCCCAATGTTAAAAGCTTTTTATATCGTATACTATATGAGTACAAATAAACAAGGGATTGCATCAACAGAGCTAAGCAGAAAACTGGGGCTATAGCCCCAGTTTTCTGCTTATACCATTTTACTAATAATATTATTCTAATTATTATTTATATATTTTCATCATGAGAATGAAATCAAGCATTGAAGTGCCAAAGAGTCTTGAAACGCTTAAGGAGTTATACAAATTAGACTAATTTTATAATTAAATTAGTATTGGTTTTGTTGATGCAATCCCTTGTTTATTTGTACTCATATAGTATAAGATATAAAAAGCTTTTAACATTGGGAATTTTACTTTGTGGAAAAGAGTGCCACTTGTGGGGGTAGCTGCTTGGTATCTACATTTTGTGCATTGACGGATATGGAATAATTTCCCTCTGCAATACTTGTTGTTTTGGCACCTTTCACATTTAAATCCATCTGACCATTTCATTTCGACCAGGAAGTTTTGACAACTGTCGTTATCAGGAAATTTCTTCTGAAACTCAAAAAGAGTTAGGCTTTCATACTTTTTCTCCATACTGTGATTGTTACTCTACCTTTAATAGTCCTACTAAGTTACTGTAAATCAATTATTTAATTAGTCGTTCCTTAAAAACCCATTTTCAATGGAGTTTGTATTCTACTTTGATGGCAAGTGATTACTTCAACTAGACGCCTCAGATTTACTACCCATTTTGTATAGAGCCAAAGAGCATTTACTCTTAGTTTTTTCATCAACATCTTGTAGTCAAACCCACAGGCTGCCATGATGAAGTTTATTTTATCTCCTGTTTTCCCTGTTAGGTAATTGCTAGCTGCTCGATGATCTTGCTTCAAGTGTCCGATGATTGGCTCTATGGCTACTCTACGTCTACAGTGCGTTCGTTTTCTCT
Organism: Ekhidna sp.; assembly: GCA_965261215.1. Taxonomy (GTDB): domain Bacteria; phylum Bacteroidota; class Bacteroidia; order Cytophagales; family Cyclobacteriaceae; genus Ekhidna. Next base: position 1,553,813 of record CBDHDT010000193.1, on the reverse strand, counting down.
GTTTTTGATAGGTATTGTCTCTTTGTAATGAGTTGGATCGTCGGATGATTGAGGTGTTCTCAACTGTGTTAGTCCCTTTCTAACCCCTAGCTACTGTGGCGGTTTTCGGGTAGTTACCAGTCAGTAGTTGTGTTTGCTTCAATACAGCATCTAGCGTATGTCCATCATAAATATGCTCTTCAAAACTCATCGCACCTACGATGATACCCGTGTTTTGTGTCAATACTACGGATGCCTTACAGCCATATTCATATGTTTTATGTGCCTTTCCTTTTGCGATGCAATACACTTCAGGTTCATGTAAACTGTAATTTTTATGCTTACTGAACTTCTCTTGTGTAAGTATTCGTTTGAACAGTGCTCATGTTACTTCTTTTTGCTGATGAGGTAATTTCCTATCTAATTCTCTGACTAACCGACCAGCAATGGTTTTGAGTTTTCGCTTCGCTGCATTTGCTTTCTTCCTTCTTTTAGGGTGAGTCCCATTGTAGGTATCTCTGACAAGGTTTTTGGTTGTCCTAACGTAGCTACGTCGTAGTTTAATCCCTTCTTTCTTGGCTATAGAAATACAGCTGTCAACAATCTTTTTATGAAGTTTTGCATCTGTGGGATAGGTGATGCTCTTTTCCTGGACAGTAGTATCTACACTTACATGCTTGTCCTTAGCATCCTTGCCGTGTAGCTCAATTGAAGGTTGCAATATCTTCTCTACCCCTTCTTCTCCAATCCTCTTGCTGAAATGAACCAAATCTGTTGTCGCACATGGTTGCCCTCATTGCAAAGAATCAAAGCCTCCAAAATATTGAAAATATGGATTCATTTCCCACCGTTGTTCCACCAATACCTCATCTGATAAATTGTAAAGAGATTTTTTGAAGTAGGCATTTAATAAATACGAATGCACTTGTACGGGCATGGTTGATGGACCACCATTTTAGTTAGCAGGTTATCGAATATTTCCCCTTTCATCTGGCTTCGGTTGAACCGATAGCAATATTGGTCGATATATGCTTGCAGGTTATCGACTGAATGGTGGATACCTCTAAGCCATGCCTTGAACATCATAATTGTTCTGTGCAATTCCGGGAAATTCTTACCTTTCTTCCCACTCTCGATTTGAATTAAGTAAGGATATTTTTCTTTCAAGGGGATGTAGCCCCTCCAGTTATCGGTTTTGATGGTAGCCTCAGGTGATATATGATCTTGGAAGAAGGGCTTCAATTGCTTGGATCCAGCATTGTCAATCTCTCTGGCATACATCCTGCTCACTCCTTTCCCTTTCTTCTCAATAGCCAGTACAACCTGCTTTTTTCGGTTATTTTGTCGTCCTACAACGCCTTCTTCCTGTTGCCCTACAACGGTCTCATCGACTTCTACTTTACCCACTAGCGGGTATTTCCCACTGCTAACCATTGCCTTCATTACCTTTTGTTGAAACAGCCAACAGGTTTTTTGCCGTAGCCCCAGTTTTCTGCTTAGCTCTGTTGATGCAATCCCTTGTTTATTTGTACTCATATAGTATACGATATAAAAAGCTTTTAACATTGGGAATTTTACTTTGTGGAAAAGAGTGCCACTTGTGGGGGTAGCTTGGTACCTACATTTTGTGCATTGCCGGGTATGGAATAATTTCCCTCTGCAATACTTGTTGTTTTGGCACCTTTCACATTTAAATCCATTGGGCCATTTCATTTCGGCCAGGAAGTTTTGACAACTGTCGTTATCAGGAAATTTCTTCTGAAACTCAAAAAGAGTTAGGCTTTCATACTTTTTCTCCATAATCTGATTTTTATTCTAACTTTAATAATCCTACTAAGTTACTGTAAATCAATCGTTTAATCAAGAAAATGAAACTGTTTTAATAGACTAATCTTTTATTTATTAAATGCCTACTTCAATAGATTTTAATATCAACAAGGAGACCATCAAACGAATAGAATGAGCTGGACGACCTACAGTTGAATAAAGCGAACCAAATGCTTCTTCAAAATATGACCATGCTATCTGTTGGCTCAACAAATAAAGCTCTTGCCTGGAATTGAGTTGTTCAGTTAAGGTAGGTGATAAAAAATCAAGTTGATTTCTATTCGACTTTTTTGACTGCATTTGACAAGGTTTTGATTGATATTATAACTATTCCTTGTCATTTTATACAGCAATAATCGTGCTAAAACCCTCCCTGAAAGGAGATAAGCATAATTAATTTTGATTCTTTAGGGTTGACTAATTAAGAAAATGAAACTGTTTTAATAGACTAATCTTTTATTTATTATATGCCTATTTCAAAAAATTAATTATGCTTATCTCCTTTCAGGGAGGTTTTTAGCATGATTATTGCTATATAAAATGACAAGGAATAGTTATAATATCAATCAAAACCTTGTCAAATGCAGTCAAAAAAGTCGAATAGAAATCAACTTGATTTTTTATCACCTACCTCACCTGAACAACTCAATTCCAGGCAAGAGCTTTATTTGTTGAGCCAACAGATAGCATGGTCATATTTTGAAGAAGCGTTTGGTTCGCTTTATTCACATGTAGGTCGTCCAGCTCATTCTATTCGTTTGATGGTCTCCTTGTTGATATTAAAATCTATTTACAATTTATCAGATGAGGTATTGGTGGAGCAACGGTGGGAAATGAATCCATATTTTCAATATTTTGGAGGCTTTGATTCTTTGCAATGGGGGCAACCTTGTGCGGCGACAGATTTGGTACATTTCAGGAAGAGGATTGAAGAAGAAGGGGTAGAGAAGATATTGAAACATTCAATTGAGCTACACGGCAAGGATGCTAAGGACAAGCATGTAAGTGTAGATACTACTGTCCAGGAAAAGAGCATCACCTATCCCACAGATGCAAAACTTCATAAAAAGATTGTTGACAGCTGTATTTCTATAGCCAAGAAAGAAGGGATTAAACTACGACGCAACTACGTTAGGACAACCAAAAACCTTGTCAGAGACACCTACAATGGGACTCACCCTAAAAGAAGAAAGCAAGCAGAGGTAGCGAAGCGAAAACTCAAAACCATTGCTGGTCGGTTAGTCAGAGCATTAGACAGGAAATTACCACATCAGCAAAAAGAAGTAACACTGGCACTGTTCAAACGAGTACTTACACAAGAGAAGTGCAGTAAGAATAAAATTTACAGTTTACATGAACCTGATGTGTATTGCATCGCAACAGGAAAGGCACATAAGAAATATGAATATGGCTGTAAGGCATCAGAAGTATTGACACAAAACACGGGTATCATCGTAGGTGCGATGAGTTTTGAAGAGCATATTTATGATGGACATACGCTAGATGCTGTATTGAAGCAAACACAACTACTGACTGGTAACTACCCGAAACCCGCCACAGTAGCTAGGGGTTAGAAAGGGACTAACACAGTTGAAAACACCTCCATCATTCGACCATCCAAACCATTAAAAAGAGACAATACCTATCAAAAACAGAGAAAACGAACGCACTGTAGACGTAGAGCAGCCATAGAGCCAATCATCGGACACTTGAAGCAAGATCATCGAGCAGCTAGCAATTACCTAAAAGGGAAAGCAGGAGATAAAATAAACTTCATCATGGTAGCCTGTGGGTTTAACTACAAGAAGTTGATGAAAAAACTAAGAGTAAATGCTCTTTGGCTCTATACAAAATGGGTAGTAAAGCTGAGGCGTCTAGTTGAAGTAACCACTTGCCATCAAAGTAGAATACAAACTCCATTGAAAATGAGTTTTTAAGGAACGACTAACTAAAATGGTGGACCATCAACCATGCCCGTACAAGTGCATTCGTATTTATTAAATGCCTACTTCAAAAAAGTAATTTCCATTTGACTTTTAAGTATGTACATACCAGACACATGGACCTGCCGAGGTCAAAAAAGAACCCTTATCATACTTTTTTATACAGGTCTATGGATTTAATTAGTGCAATTACAGATCGGCTCAAGAATCGGTAGTGGATTAAAACAGTTGAAATAGTTATACTAGCCAGATGAGACACACTACTAATATCCTCTGTCCTCGTCGCAATTGTTCATATCTTCAAAAGAATGGTCATAGTGAAAATGGAACCCAGCACTGGCGTTGTAAATCTTGTAAAAAAAGTTTTCAACTCAATTATACGTACAAGGCTAGAGAGCCGGGCGTTAAAGGACAAATAGATACTGACTTTAAATAGTTCCGGGGTTAGAGATACCGCTAGTATACTGGGTATCAACAAGAATACAGCGATCGCTCATTAAAAAAAACGGCACAAGTGAACCCGTATTTGCTCGATCAAGAAGAAACCAAAAATCTTAATGCTTTGGAAATAAGTTTTCATTACACGGCAGAGGCAGATGAGTTTTGGTCTTATATGGGTAACAAAGATAACCAACGATGGACTTGGTATGTGATGGATAAAACTCGGGAATTATGTTAGCTTGGGTCAATGGAAGATGCACTGATAAGCGTTTTGAAAAACTTCTTGACTTGCTCAAAGACACTCCAATTAGTCAATATTATACCGATGATGGGGGTGCGTACAGCAGGCTTCTTCCAAGCAGTATGCACACTAGTAGGAAAAAGACCAAACTTGGAAAATTGAGCGTAAGAATCTCAATGTTAGAACTCATATAAAAAGACTCAACAGAAAGACCATTTGTTTTTCCAAAAATGAACAAATCCACAACGATGTGATTGGAATGTATATCAAAAAGCATTATCATAAATCAGGCATTTATAGAAAGAATCAACAGATTTAAACCACTACCAATGCCTGCTATTGGTCCAAGTTCAGAAAACGGTCGCTATAATGTGCTATTTTATTTTGGGAAAACTTAATTTAACGCCACTAAAATTTAAGTTACGCTATTGAAAATTGTCATACCAAAGGAGGGGAAACTAAAGTAATCTCCCTGCAAAGATTACTTCACCATTATTCTGTAGGTTCACAATGATGCCAAAACTATGAAATTCATTAAATATCCCGAACCACTTAAATGGTCTGACATCTGTAAGCGACCAACTTTAGACTTTGAAAAACTTGAAGTAAGCATTTCTCAAGTTATGAACAAGGTCAAAGAAGATGGAGATGACGCATTGATTGAGTTCACAGCCAAATTTGATCAGGTCAATCTTGACAGCGTCCAGTTTGACCTTTCAGATAAAAAATTTGAGCTATGTCCCGCACTGACAGAAGCAATAAAACAAGCCAAAATCAATATTGAAACTTTTCATTTGGCTCAAAAAGAAGAACAGCAAAAGGTAGAGACTATGCCAGGGGTAAGTTGTTGGAGAAAGAAAGTTCCTATCCAAAAGGTCGGACTATATATTCCTGGCGGTTCTGCCCCTCTTTTTTCTACATTGCTTATGCTGGTCATACCTGCTAAACTTGCAGAATGCAAAAATATCGTAATTTGCACCCCTCCAGCTAAAGATGGAGCTATCAACGGGGTGATTGCCTGGACTTGTCAATTGCTTGGAATTAATACTGTGTATTTAGCTGGAGGTGCTCAAGCGATAGCCGCCATGACTTATGGCACAAATTCCATACCCAAAGTGGACAAAATATTTGGACCTGGGAACCAATATGTTACAGTTGCTAAACAACTAGTCCAAAAAACAGGAATAGCCATTGATATGCCAGCTGGACCAAGTGAAGTGTTGGTGCTTGCTGATGATTCAGCATACCCCGAATTTGTAGCGGCTGATTTGTTGAGTCAAGCTGAACATGGACCCGATAGCCAAGTTGTTCTGGTTAGTGATTCAGAAACGTTTATACAGTATGTTGAAGAAGAACTAATAAAACAAGTAGAGGTCTTGCCAAGAAAAGAGATTGCAAAAAAAGCATTAGAAAATAGTCAGTCCATCTTAGCAAAAAACCTAGATGAAGCAATCGATTTTAGTAATGAATATGCTCCTGAGCATCTCATTATTGCAACGAGAAACAATGAAAAATTAGCGAAAAATGTCATAAATGCTGGCAGTGTTTTCCTTGGTCATTGGAGTTGCGAAAGTGCTGGTGACTATGCAAGTGGGACCAATCACACACTACCTACTAATGGATATGCAAGAAACTACAGCGGGGTGTCTTTAGACAGTTTTACTAAACAAATCACTTTTCAGAAATTGTCTAAAGAGGGAATTCAAAACCTAGGTCCTACTATTGAAAAAATGGCTGAAGCGGAACAACTGCAAGCGCATAAGCATGCAGTTACTATTCGATTAAATGAAATTGAAAATGTTTGATATAACAAAAATAACTCGACCGAATGTCCAGGCTATGAAACCCTACAAAAGTGCTAGAGATGAATTCGAGGGTTTGGCAACCGTATCGTTAGATGCCAATGAAAATCCATTTGGTTTTGGTCTCAATAGATACCCTGAAGCATCCCTTACTGAATTGAAAAATGAATTTGGTAAATTCAGAAATGTCCCTCCTTCAAATTTGATTTTCGGGAATGGAAGCAATGAAATTATTGACCTTTTAATCAGGGCTTTTTGCGAACCACAAGAAGATAAAATTCTGATATTTCCCCCAACATTCGGCATGTACGAAGTAAGTGCCCATGTCAATGATGTAGAGATCAAAACTCAAAACCTAACTAGGGATTTTCAAATAGATTTCGAAAAGTTGACCTTTGAATTTTCAGATCCAAGCCTCAAAGTCATATTCATCTGCTCTCCTAATAATCCCACAGGTAACAAGATCAAAAATGAGACCATTATTGATATAACCAAGATTTTTGATGGATTGGTTGTTGTTGATGAAGCGTATATTGATTTTGCAGACAATAGCTTAGTGGATCAGGACATAGCTAATCTTTTTATTCTACAGACTTTTAGTAAGGCAATGGGATTGGCGGGTATTCGTCTGGGAATTGGCATTGGTGATTCAGAAGTGATTGGCGTTCTTAACAAAATCAAACCCCCGTACAATGTCAACTCAATCACAAAGAAAAAAGCCTTAGACGTACTTAAGCGACCGGGAGAGATCAAGAAACAGGTGGAAATAATTCTTTTAGAAAGAGAAAAATTAAATTCCGAGTTATCCTCCATCCCCTCAGTCAAAAATATCTTGCCGTCAAATGCCAATTTTTTATTAGTAGAGTTTGAAGATTCAAAGAAGGCATATAAAACCCTCTTGGAAAAAGGGATCGTGGTTCGTGATCGATCCAGTCAAATCTCAAATACACTTAGACTGACAATTGGCACCCCTGAGGAAAATAAGCTGTTGATCGCTACACTGAAGGGCGAAGTACCCCAGACAAAAGGAAGGATAGGTAAATCCCTTCGGGCAACCTCAGAAACACAAGTACTAGTAGAAGTCAATCTAGATAATGCTTCGAACAGCGTAATTTCAACGGGAGTTGCCTTCTTTGATCACATGCTGGATCAAATCGCCAGACACGGTGCAATCGGTCTTCATGTTCAAGTGAAAGGAGACTTACACATTGATGCGCACCATACCATAGAAGATACTGCACTAGCTCTCGGTACTGCTTTCAATGATGCGTTAAAAGATCGAAAAAAAATCGAACGGTATGGGTTTTTGCTTCCCATGGATGATTGCCTAGCTCAGGTTGCCATCGATTTTGGTGGAAGACCTTGGCTAGAATGGGATGCAGATTTCAAGGCGGTTCACCTTGGCGAGATGCCCAGCGAAATGGTCTCGCATTTCTTCAAATCGTTTTCTGATACAGCGAGATGCAACCTGAATATCAAAGCAGAAGGAGGTAACGATCATCACAAAATTGAATCTATTTTCAAGGCATTTGCAAGGGCATTGAAAATGGCAGTTAGAACAGACGAAAGTGGCGCGTTTCCTTCAACAAAAGGAGTTTTATAGTATTGATAAATTCACCATGGTGATCGCAGTAGTAAAATATAACGCTGGCAATATTCGATCAGTAATCAATGCATTAAATCGATTGGGAGTTGCATCCATTTTGACAGATAATCATGATGAATTAAGATCTGCGGATAAAGTGATATTTCCAGGTGTGGGAGAAGCGAGTTCTGCCATGAGGTATCTGAAAGACAGGGCACTGGACAAAGTATTAAAAACACTAAATCAACCTTTTCTTGGGATTTGTCTAGGAATGCAATTAATGTGTGGATTTTCAGAGGAAAATAATACCTCATGTCTTGGCATTTTTGATGAGAAGGTAAAAAAATTTCCTGGCAAAAAAATAGTGCCACATATGGGTTGGAATAATTTTATTTCCCATAGCGGAATCTTGTTTAAAGAAATTTCAACTGTAGACGATATGTACTTTATACATAGTTATTTCGCTGAGGTAGGTAAACACACCGTTGCCTCCACTGACTATATACTCCCATTCTCATCAGGATTGCATAAAGGCAACTTTTATGGGGTGCAATTTCATCCGGAAAAATCAGCAAGCCCAGGGCAAAAGCTCCTTGAAAACTTTGTGTCAATATGAGAATTATACCAGCAATAGATATCATAGAAGGAAAGTGTGTTCGACTTTCAAAAGGAGATTACGACACAAAAAAAATCTATAACGAGGACTCTTTGGAAGTAGCAAAATCTTTTGAAGGAGCAGGATTAAAATATTTGCATTTGGTAGACCTAGAAGGGGCAAAAGAAAAGCATATTGTTAACTGGAAAGTTTTGGAAAAAATTGCTACCAAAACCAATTTGATAATTGATTTTGGTGGAGGTATTAAAGCCAATGAAGATTTAAGAGTTGCGCTTGAGAGTGGGGCAAGTCAGGTAACAGGAGGTAGTGTAGCTATCAAGGACCCATCACTCTTCGAATCGTGGATTTTAGGATACGGATCGGAAAAAATAATTCTAGGAGCCGATGCACTGGATGGAAAAATAACAGTTTCTGGTTGGCAAGAAAGCACCAGTGAATCCATACACGCATTCATAGCTGAATATGTCAAAAAAGAAATTAAATACGTGATCTCCACTGACATAGCTAAAGACGGAATGTTAGAAGGACCATCCTTTGCTTTATATGAAAAAATTTTAGAGAAAAATCCCACACTGAAGCTCATTGCAAGTGGAGGAGTACGTTCCATTGATGATTTGATGCGATTAAGAGATTTAGGATTAGAAGGAACGATTGTAGGCAAGGCTATTTATGAAGAATTTATTCGACTAGAAGATTTGAAAGAAGTATTATTCGATTAGGGAATTGACGAATGTGGATTTTTTAGATTTTATGAATTCAGTATTCGATTATTGTTGCTTCTTTGGACACGCGTCCAAAAAAATGAAATACTCTTAAAATTAACTCAAAATTAAAGTGCTTAAAAAACGAATCATACCGTGTCTGGACATTAAAGATGGACAAACTGTCAAAGGGATCAATTTTGCTCATATCAGAAACGCTGGAGATCCAATAAAATTAGCAAAAAGATATGTGAAAGAGGGAGCAGACGAACTTGTTTTGCTTGACATCACTGCTACTGTAGAAGGACGCAAGACGTTTGCGGAACTTGTGTCCAATATTTCACAAGAAATAAACATCCCTTTCACCGTGGGTGGGGGCATTAGTTCAGTGTCAGACGCCAAAGTTCTTCTGAAAGCAGGTGCGGATAAAATAAGCATCAATTCAGCTGCGGTAAAAAATCCGGACCTAGTGAAAGAGATTTCTGGTGAATTTGGAAGTCAGTTTTTAGTAGTGGCCATTGATGCAGGAAGGGTCAATGAAGATTGGAAAGTTTTCGTCAAAGGAGGCAGAGAAACAACAGAGAAAAATGTAGTGGCATGGGCAAAACTTGTTGAAAAACTCGGCGCAGGAGAAATATTATTGACCTCGATGCAACACGATGGCACAAAAAATGGATTCGCCTTGAAGTTGACTAGACGACTTACAGATGCTTTGAATATACCAGTTATAGCCTCTGGAGGTGCTGGATCAAAAGAGCATTTTTTGAGAGTTTTTGAAAAGACAGATGTAACAGGAGCTTTGGCCGCAAGTGTTTTTCACTTCGGAGAAATTCCTATACCAGATTTAAAGACATTTTTAAGAAGTCAGAATTTAGAAGTCAGGATTTAGAATGATGCATAAAAAATTAAAAATTAAAAGCCAGAAGTCTGAATTAATTCCCGCAATTATCCAGCATGATCTAACAGGACAAGTCCTTATGCTGGGTTATATGAATCCTGAATCATTAGCAAAAACAAAAAAAGAAGGGAAAGTCACTTTTTATAGTCGATCCAAAAATCGCCTATGGACAAAAGGGGAAATCTCGGGTAATTTTCTTACGGTGGTAAGCATCCAAGAAGATTGCGACCATGACACTTTTTTGATAAAAGTGATACCAGAAGGAAACGCCTGTCACAAAGGCACGTATACATGTTTCGGACATAGAGAGCCACAAGGATTTTTACATGAACTTCAGGGAATCATTCTGGAAAAAAAACAGCATCCATCGGACGAGTCCTATACTGCTTCTTTATTTCAAAAAGGCACAAAAAAAATGACTCAAAAGGTAGGTGAAGAAGCAATCGAAATGATCCTAGAAGCCATGGATGGTAAAAAAGATTTGTTGATTGAAGAGTCCTCCGACTTACTTTATCACTGGTTGGTTTTATTAGTAGATCAAGGTATAACCCTAGTCGATATTGAGGAGAAACTGCTCCAAAGACATATGACGTGAGAGTGATTTTTTTCGGACACACAGTTAATACAAATTAAATTATAAAAAACGTCATTTAAATTTTTTAAATAGTCAGCCCTAAAGAATCAAAATTAATTATGATTATCTTCTTTCAGGGAGGTTTTTAGCATGATTATTGCCATATAAAATGACAAGGAATAGTTATAATATCAATCAAAACCTTGTCAAATGCAGTCAAAAAAGTCGAATAGAAATCAACTTAATTTTTTATCACCTACCTTAACTGAACAACTCAATTTCAGGCAAGCACTTTATTTGTTGAGCCACCAGATAGCATGGTCATATTTTGAAGAAGAATTTGGTTCGCTTTATTCAAATGTAGGTCGTCCAGCTCCTTCTATTCGTTTGATGGTCTCCTTGTTGATATTAAAATCTATTTACAATTTATCAGATGAGGTATTGGTGGAGCAACGCTGGGAAATGAATCCATATTTTCAATATTTTGGAGGCTTTGATTCTTTGCAATGGGGGCAACCTTGTGCGGCGACAGATTTGGTACATTTCAGGAAGAGGATTGAAGAAGAAGGGGTAGAGAAGATATTGCAACATTCAATTGAGCTGCACGGCAAGGATGCTAAGGACAACCATGTAAGTGTAGATACTACTGTCCAGGAAAAGAGCATCACCTATCCCACAGCTGCAAAACTTCATAAAATGATTGTTGACAGCTGTATTTCTATAGCCAAGAAAGAAGGGATTAAACTACGACGCAGCTACGTTAGGACAACCAAAAACCTTGTCAGAGACACCTACCATGGGACTCACCCTAAAAGAAGAAAGCAAGCAAATGCAGCGAAGCGAAAACTCAAAACCATTGCTGGTCGGTTAGTCAGAGAATTAGACAGGAAATTACCATATCAGCAAAAAGAAGTAACATGAGCACGGTTCAAACGAGTACTTACACAAGAGAAGTTCAGTAAGCATAAAATTTACAGGTTACATGAACCTGATGTGTATTGCATCGCAAAAGGGAAGGCACATAAGAAATATGAATAGGGCTGTAAGGCATCAGTAGTATTGACACAAAATACGGGTATCATCGTAGGAGCGATGACTTTTGAAGAGAATATGTATGATGGACATACGCTAGATGCTGTATTGAAGCAAACACAACTACTGACTGGTAACTACCCGAAAACCGCCACAGTAGATAGGGGGTACAAAGGGACTAACAAAGTTGAAAACACCTCCATCATTCGACCATCCAACCCATTAAAAAGAGACAATACCTATCAAAAACAGAGAAAACGAACGCACTGTAGACGTAGAGCAGCCATAGAGCCAATCATCGGACACTTCAAGCAAGATCATCGAGTAGCTAGCAATTACCTAAAAGGGAAAACAGGAGATAAAATAAACTTCATCATGGCAGCCTGTGGGTTTAACTACAAGAAGTTGATGAAAAAACTAAGAGTAAATGCTCTTTGGCTCTATACAAAATGGGTAGTAAAGCTGAGGCGTCTAGTTGAATTAAGGGCATCTCTAAAAACTGGATATTCTCCCGATTTATTTTTATGACCTGTTTTTTTTATGATGGTTTATTTTGTTCTTTTTTAGTTCATTTTTTATTCACCTGATTATCAGTTACTTATGAATTTATCCATTGCCTATCGAACGCATGTTCCCTCATAATGAAGCGGTCAATTGAATTTTTCTGAACATATTATAAGTTAGATTCATCAGACCAATGACCGTATCGGCTCTTGATTTCCCTACTTTTTTGTAGTACATGCTTCCCATACTGTTTTCCATGAAACCAAAAACATGCTCCACTCTTACGCGTACTTTTGATTTTCTTGTATTACTTTCCTTTTGTGTATCGGTCAACGGCTTGTTTTTGTAGCCCTTCTCATGTATTTGATCTTTAACTTGATGTTTTTCGAGTATTTCTTGCTGGTCTGCATAAGCACTGTCGGCATACAATTCCTGTTCTTTGTCTTGTTTTTTGTCCAACAGGGCATCAAGAGCCTGTGAATCATGTACCGCTGCATCGGTAATTTCATAGCGTTCTATCAATTTGCTACCTGCATCAACCTTGGCGTGATTTTTATACCCATAATAATTCTGATTATTTTTCTTTGTCCAACGTGCATCAATGTCCTTTTGACGCTTTTTATTGGGTTCATCTGTCCATAGACTTTCTCCCTTACCCTCTTTTATTTGTTGGTTTTTCTCCCTGCTGTTGCGTTGGCGTGTGGCTTCTACAAAAGAGGCATCTATTATTTTGCCTTCATTGACCATAAGCCCTAATTTTTCCAATTGACTCTGAAATAGCTCGAAAAGGGATTTTACTAAATTCAAGTCGGTCAGACGTTCACTAAACAACCATATCGTGTTGCTATCTGGTATGTCATCTGCAATGGTGAGGTTGAGAAATCTCATAAAACTCATCCTGTCATTGATTTGATATTCTGCTTGATCATCAGAGAGGTTATAATATCGCTGAAGAATCAATATTTTGAACATTAACACATAATCATATGGGGGACGTCCTCCCTTTCCTTGTGACTCTTTGATCAGGTGCTTTTCCAGTAAAGAACGGAAAATTTCAAAATCAATTCCACCGTTTAATCGTTGCAGGGGATCTCCCAACTGGCTCAGTTTGGACAAACGAATGTCTTGATCAAAAAAACCGTAATCTCTGTGACGTTTAAACTGTTTCATTTCCAAGTCTAACTCTTTTAGCTCAAAAAACATACTAATACAGCTGTTTTAGTTTTTAGAGATGCCCTTAACCACTTTCCATCAAAGTAGAATACAAACTCCATTGAAAATGAGTTTTTAAGGAACGACTAAATAATGATGATTTCTAATAATACTTGTTCGCAAGGATTTAGTTCTGTAGAACATGGAGGGATATGTAATATCAATTACATTATTTATGTGACATAAATAAATTGAATTATTGAAGTAGGCATTTAATAAATACGAATGCACTTGTACGGGCATGGTTGATGGTCCACCATTTTAGTTAGCAGGTTATCGAATATTTCCCCTTTCATCTGGCTTCGGTTGAACCGATTAGCAATATTGGTCGATATATGCTTGCAGGTTATCGACTGAATGGTGGATACCTCTAAGCCATGCCTTGAACATCATAATTGTTCTGTGCAATTCCGGGAAATTCTTACCTTTCTTCCCACTCTCGATTTGAATTAAGTAAGGATATTTTTCTTTCAAGGGGATGTAGCCCCTCCAGTTATCGGTTTTGATGGTAGCCTCAGGTGATATATGATCTTGGAAGAAGGGCTTCAATTGCTTGGATCCAGCATTGTCAATCACTCTGGCATACATCCTGCTCACTCCTTTCCCTTTCTTCTCAATAGCCAGTACAACCTGCTTTTTTCGGTTATGTTGGCGTCCTACAATGCCTTCTTCCTGTTGCCCTACAACCGTCTCATCGACTTCTACTTTACCCATTAGCGGGTATTTCCCACTGCTACCCATGGTCTTCATTACCTTTTGTTGAAACAGCCAACAGGTTTTTTGCCGTAGTCCCAGTTTTCTGCTTAGCTCTGTTGATGCAATCCCTTGTTTATTTGTACTCATATAGTATACGATATAAAAAGCTTTTAACATTGGGAATTTTACTTTGTGGAAAAGAGTGCCACTTGTGGGGGTAGCTTGGTACCTACATTTTGTGCATTGACGGGTATGGAATAATTTCCCTCTGCAATACTTGTTGTTTTGGCACCTTTCACATTTAAATCCATTGGGCCATTTCATTTCGGCCAGGAAGTTTTGACAACTGTCGTTATCAGGAAATTTCTTCTGAAACTCAAAAAGAGTTAGGCTTTCATACTTTTTCTCCATAATCTGATTTTTATTCTAACTTTAATAATCCTACTAAGTTACTGTAAATCAATCGTTTAATCAAAAAAATGAAACTGTTTTAATAGACTAATCTTTTATGTATTAAATGCCTACTTCAATTGAATTATTTTTTTGTTTGGAGTAGGCAAAAAACATAAGCATAGCCATAGCCATGCTTATATTTTTTAACGACATACAAGCAAAACAGAAACAATTTATATGTAATATTTTGTGATCAAAATGGTATAATAGAAAAATTGAAGTAGGCATTTAATAAATACGAATAAAATTGTACGGGCATGGTTGATGGTCAACCATTTTATTTAGCAACCTGAACCCGATTAATAAATAGTTCAATTGAAGTAGGCATTTAATAAATAAAAGATTAGTCTATTAAAACAGTTTCATTTTTTTGATTAAACGATTGATTTACAGTACCTTAGTAGGATTATTAAAGTTAGAATAAAAATCAGATTATGGAGAAAAAGTATGAAAGCCTAACTCTTTTTGAGTTTCAGAAGAAATTTCCTGATAACGACAGTTGTCAAAACTTCCTAGCCGAAATGAAATGGCCAGATGGATTTAAATGTGAAAAGTGTCAAAACAACAAGTATTGCAGAGGGAAATTATTCCATACCCGGCAATGCACAAAATGTAGGTACCAAGCTACCCCCACAAGTGGCACACTTTTCCACAAAGTAAAATTCCCAATGTTAAAAGCTGCTGAATTCAAGTCATTAATGCAACTTTCTGGTTAACCAATAATTGATTCATTACAAATATAGGGGTTTCATATTTATGCCTTTTTCTAGGTCGATTGTTTATCCTGGTTTCAATGTCTTTGATTTGTTGCTCATCGAGCATAGAGAAGTCTGATTTCTTAGGGATATATTGTCTGATCAGCCCGTTTAAATTTTCATTAGACCCTCTTTCCCACGCGTGGTAGGGATGGGCAAAATAATAGTCAATGCTTAGCGTTTTAGCTACCTGTTGATGCCAAGCAAATTCCTTTCCATTATCAGAAGTGATGGTTTGAAGAAACGGACTCCATTCTTCCAATAATTCATTGATGGCATCAGCCACTTCGCTGGCTTGTTTGGTTTCTACTTTCTTCATTTTCAACATGCCACTCGCCCTGTCGTTGATAGTTACAATCGCTCCTTTCTGATTTTTTCCAATGACCAAATCTACTTCAAGATCTCCAAATCTTGACCTTTCTTCTACCACCGAAGGTCTGCGGTCTATACTTACTCTGTCTTTTATAATTCCCCTGCTATCTTTAGTAGCCCCTCTTTTGCGATACTTTCTGCCCTTTCTTCGGAGATGAGTATGTAACTCGCCCTGGTGTTTTTTGTCTTTCCATACATGCTGATAAATGCGCTCGTGAGAGACACAGTCTAGCCCTTCTTTTATACTGATGCCTACAATTTGCTCGGGGCTATAGTCTTCCTTTAGCAGGGTCTCAACATGGGACTGAATTCGCAAGGTGAATCGCTTTTTCTTGGGTTTCTTTTTTTGACGTTGAGCATACTTTCGATGCGCCAAATCATGCCTATAAACACCACTCCTCTGATCTTTATTACGCACAATTTCTCTGCTAATAACAGATTTATCTTTTGCTATGCTAGCAGCTATTTCACTTTGACTTTTTCCTTGTTGTAACATACACGATATCGCGTACCTTTGTTCTGTAGTAAGATGTGCCATTTGCAACTTTATTTTTCACGATGTGAGGGGGCAAATTAACCCTTACCAGCAAAGCAGTGAAAGAGAAAATTGCCCTTCTTTCCTGTTTTGTAATAGTGATAAAATCTCAAATCTAAAAGTTGCATTTATTAGTTGAATGTGAGGCTTTTTATATCGTATACTATATGAGTACCAATAAACAAGGGATTGCATCAACAGAGCTAAGCAGAAAACTGGGACTACGGCAAAAAACCTGTTGGCTGTTTCAACAAAAGGTAATGAAGGCAATGGTTAGCAGTGGGAAATACCCGCTAATAGGTAAAGTAGAAGTCGATGAGACCGTTGTAGGGCAACAGGAAGAAGGCGTTGTAGGACGACAAAATAACCGAAAAAAGCAGGTTGTACTGGCTATTGAGAAGAAAGGGAAAGGAGTGAGCAGGATGTATGCCAGAGTGATTGACAATGCTGGATCCAAGCAATTGAAGCCCTTCTTCCAAGATCATATATCACCTGAGGCTACCATCAAAACCGATAACTGGAGGGGCTACATCCCCTTGAAAGAAAAATATCCTTACTTAATTCAAATCGAGAGTGGGAAGAAAGGTAAGAATTTCCCAGAATTGCACAGAACAATTATGATGTTCAAGGCATGGCTTAGAGGTATCCACCATTCAGTCGATAACCTGCAAGCATATATCGACCAATATTGCTATCGGTTCAACCGAAGCCAGATGAAAGGGGAAATATTCGATAACCTGCTAACTAAAATGGTGGTCCATCAACCATGCCCGTACAAGTGCATTCGTATTTATTAAATGCCTACTTCAATAGTTCAATTAAAGCCTAAAATCCGCAGTCAACTAGATTTTCAGATACAAAGAGTTGCTAAAGGATAATAATGTCAGTTCCCATCTAATCGACCAAGTATATGGGGTTGCTTAGTCGACATTTTGACCAGAAATAAGGAGTGCAGTAGGTCTTCAATGGTAATTTTGAGGGTTTTCAGACAGACCTTTCCTGAGAAAAGAGGTATCATGAAAGGATTTTGAATGTTTTAATCAAACAGTTAGGTGAGCAGTCGGCTGTAGTCTTTGTGTGTATATCGCTTAAGCACATGTTGCCTTCCCGTTTTGATCCATTTGGCAGCCACGGTAATAAATCGGAAGATAAATTTCTTCAATCGGAAGTTTTTCTTAATCCAGGATAGTTTTCTGGCAAAGGTAGCCAACATAACCTGGTATATATTGGCATACAGCGCAGTGATGATCATAAAGGCGGTATTTTCATTAATTCTTGCACTCCAAGACGGACTTTCTGCCAAGCATCTGGCTAATTTGCTGTTCCATAGTAACGCAACGCACAGTTCGGATGTAAAAGTGCTGACTTGTTCCCTCCACAAGACTAATTACCTTTTGTTGGTAGGAAGCGGAATCTGCCCGAAAGCACTTGATGCAGATGTCCTGCTGATCCAGTAAAGAAAATGCCCTAGGAGTCTGTCGAACTTAAAAAAATAGATGTTAAAAAGCAGTAAAAAACCACTTTTAAGCCTTCCAGAGTTCAGTAGTCAGAGGCGAAAAGCAAGTATTCCTGAATATGAAATTCTCAGAGGTTTAAATTGATAAATCCGACAGGCTCCTAGGTTGATATTGAACTGATGGGTTATCCCTCCCGACCTAGTCATTTCCTCTGTAGGGGTGGTTAGTTCTTTTATGCCTCGCAAAATGGTATCGGCACTACACACCGATAACCCCCGAACTTTCTTCAGATGTTCTCCCAAGTGTTCTTGAATGTCCTCAGTACAATCTCCACCATGAAGGAAAATAGCCAAATGATTCATCAAAATCTCCGAGTAATCGAACCCTCTATAGTTGACCCGGCTACCCAAATGATCATCCATTAGCTTGGGAATACCGCTATCCTTAAGAAACTTGTAGCAAAAAATAAACCCACCAAAAGGGGTGACTTGTTTATCAGATATCGTTACTTTTATTTCCGCTTACTTGATTGGTTACACACTCAAATAAGTGAAAAAAATCGAGCCGGAAAAGCCTATTACAAACTATTTTAAGCCTATTCTGGCTCTTTTCCGTTTTACTCCTGCGGAGTAAAGGTATTATATTCTTTGGATTTATACTTAGTCGTTCCTTAAAAACTCATTTTCCATAGAGTTTGTATTCTACTTTGATGGAAAGTGGTTAATTCAACTAGACGCCTCAGCTTTACTACCCATTTTGTATAGAGCCAAAGAGCATTTACTCTTAGTTTTTTCATCAATTTCTTGTAGTTAAACCCACAGACTGCCATGATGAAGTTTATTTTATCTCCTGTTTTCCCTTTTAGGTAATTGCTAGCTGCTCGATGATCTTGCTTCAAGTGTCCGATGATTGGCTCTATGGCTGCTCTACGTCTACAGTGCGTTCGTTTTCTCTGTTTTTGATAGGTATTGTCTCTTTTTAATGGGTTGGATGGTCGAATGATGGAGGTGTTCTCAACTGTGTTAGTCCCTTTGTACCCCCTATCTACTGTGGCGGTTTTCGGGTAGTTACCAGTCAGTAGTTGTGTTTGCTTCAATACAGCATCTAGCGTATGTCCATCATAAATATTCTCTTCAAAAGTCATCGCTCCTACGATGATACCCGTATTTTGTGTCAATACTACTGATGCCTTACAGCCCTATTCATATTTCTTATGTGCCTTTCCTTTTGCGATGCAATACACATCAGGTTCATGTAAACTGTAAATTTCATTCTTACTGCACTTCTCTTGTGTAAGTACTCGTTTGAACAGTGCCAGTGTTACTTCTTTTTGCTGATGTGGTAATTTCCTGTCTAATTCTCTGACTAACCGACCAGCAATGGTTTTGAGTTTTCGCTTCGTTGCATTTGCTTTCTTCCTTCTTTTAGGGTGAGTCCCATGGTAGGTGTCTCTGACAAGGTTTTTGGTTGTCCTAACGTAGCTGCGTCGTAGGTTAATCCCTTCTTTCTTGGCTATAGAAATACAGCTGTCAACAATTTTTTTATGAAGTTTTGCATCTGTGGGATAGGTGATGCTCTTTTCCTGGACAGTAGTATCTACACTTACATGCTTGTCCTTAGCATCCTTGCCGTGTAGCTCAATTGAATGTTTCAATATCTTCTCTACCCCTTCTGCTCCAATCCTCTTCCTGAAATGTACCAAATCTGTTGCCGCACATGGTTGCCCCCATTGCAAAGAATCAAAGCCTCCAAACTATTGAAAATATGGATTCATTTCCCAGCGTTGTTCCACCAATACCTCATCTGATAAATTGTAAATAGATTTTAATATCAACAAGGAGACCATCAAACGAATAGAATGAGCCGGACGACCTACATTTGAATAAAGCGAACCAAACGCTTCTTCAAAATACGACCATTCTATCTGTTGGCTCAACAAATAAAGCACTTGCCTGGAATTGAGTTGTTCAGTTAAGGTAGGTGATAAAAAATTAAGTTGATTTCTATTCGACTTTTTTGACTGCATTTGACAAAGTTTTGATTGATATTATAACTATTCCTTGTCATTTTATATAGCAATAATCATGCTAAAAACCTCCCTGAAAGAAGATAAGCATAATTAATTTTGATTCTTTAGGGTTGACTAATTAGCACAACGGGTTAAACTATTAATAAACCAGCTTGATAGTGCTGATAACAAACAATCTTCTATTGCAACGGTCTTGTATCCCTCATGGGAACGAGGCTTGAATGAAAATCACAATGGTCTGTTCAGACAATTTTTTCCAAAGCAAATGCCTTTGCACCAAGTCACCGAAAAAGATCTGTTCAAAACTACCGATTTAATGGATAATCGCCCTAGAAAATACTTGGGCTAGAAAATCCCTTGGGAGATCTTTTCCCACGCACTGGGAATAGATCATAATATAAATCCTAGTGTTGCACTTATGGGTGGAATTCGCCGTTTATGTCAACGTTATTCTTGTCTGTTTAGTTTAATTTTCCGTAAAATGGATTATCCATTTGCTGACAAAATATCAGTTGAATTTCATTTTTTTGATATTTTTTCAGTGGAATCTGGGCTTACTTTCCCGCAAGATATGTGTACTTAATCCGTTCAGATGATGTAAAGTAACCAGTCACTATATGAGACTCTTGATCTACTTCGTTTCCGTTTTGCTCCTTCCTTTCTTTTCTGGCGAAGATCAAACTACTCTTACAAACTCAGAGATACAGGCTGTACTGGATGCTCACAACTACTGGAGGCGAGACGTAGGAGTCACTGAAAAGTTGACTTGGTCTGATGACCTAGCTGAAGTGGCTGATAAGTGGGTAAGAGAACTGAAACGAAAAGGGTGCGCTTTCGAACATAGCCCAGATAACAGTTTTGGTGAAAATCTGTTCAAAGGAACTTCCGACCATTTTGATGCTAAATATGTAGTTGATGCTTGGGCTGGAGAAAAAGCGTATTACAATTATGATAAAAACAGATGTAAATCTGGGGAAATGTGTGGTCATTACACTCAAATCGTTTGGCAAGCTACTGAAAGGGTGGGTTGTGCCAAAATACAGTGTGACGGGATGGATATTTGGAGTTGTAATTATGATCCTCCTGGCAATTGGGTAAACCAGAAGCCCTATTAACGAATAATACCAAATTGATCACAAAATATCACATATAAATTGTTTCTTTTTTGCTCGAATTTCGTTAAAAAATATAGCCATAGTTATGGCTATGGTTATATTTATTGCCTAATCCAAACAAAAAATAATTCAATTTATTTATGTAATATTTTATAATCAAATTGGTATAAGCTATAGACAGTCAAAAGTTCGGACAGATCAGCATTCAAGATGACAAACCAACGTTGCGATGGACAATTATTTCTCCTTGTAAACTACCCCCTCTTTCATCACAAAACTTACCTTTTCCATTATAGAAATATTTTCTAATGGGTTCCCAAGGACAGCTACTATATCAGCAAGCAATCCTATTTTGATAGTCCCTAAATTATCCTCTTCCCCAAGAAGTTTAGCATTATTTGATGTAGCACAAATAATCGTTTCCATAGGTGGCATTCCAGCAACAACCATAAAGCCAAACTCTTTCGCATTTTTTCCGTGTTTGAATACTCCAGCATCTGTACCAAAAGCAATAGGAACTCCTTTTTTATACGCTTTTGAAAAAGTATTGCTAATAAGAGGACCTATAATTCTGGCTTTCTCGGCAACAACAGCTGGATAATACCCAAGCTTCTTAGCATTTTCAGCCACTATCATGCCAGCAGTAATTGTAGGAACGTAATAAGAACTATTTTCTATCATCAGGTCCATTGTCTGCTCACTCATATATGTCCCATGCTCGATCGTTTGCACGCCGGCTCTTACTGCTCGTTGCATCCCTTCATCTCCGTGAGCATGAGCAGCTACATGAAATCCAAGGTCTGATGCAACATCAACAATTGCTTTTATTTCTTCTTCTCTGAAGTGTGGACCTGAGCCATCCTGGGTCACACTTAGTACCCCTCCCGTGGCAGTAATTTTAATCAGGTCAGCTCCATTCTTATACCTCTGGCGAACTGCTTTCTTCGCATCATCAATACCATTTACCACACCTTCTTTTGGTCCAGGATCACCCTTTAGGTCATCTCTAAATCCATTCGTTGGATCAGCATGCCCCCCCGTAATAGATAAACTCTTTTCGGCAGTAAAAATTCTTGGTCCTACGATGGTCCCTTTTGCAATTGCATTTCGTAGTGAAACATTTACACCGCTTCCCCCTAGGTCCCGAACCGTGGTAAATCCAGCCATTAAAGTGCGATTAGCAATATCAACCGATGCAAACGCCACATCTGCGGGGTTATCTGTAAAAGTTCTTATGTATCTATCAGGACTTGTCTCCCCTTCCATATGCACGTGCATATCTATCCAGCCAGGCATTACCGTATAATCTTTCAAATCTATTACTTCATCTCCTAGGGTTGCTGGTTCATAACCTTGCCTAACATCAATTATTCTATCTCCTTCAATAACAATTGTCCTAGTCTTCATCGGTTCTTTAGAAACGCCATCAATGAGGGTTCCCGCATGAATAATGGTACGTTGGGCCGAAGCTGAAAAATATGTTAGGACAATAAGTAAAGCCAGTGTATAATTTCTCATAATTTATTAGGTTGATCAAATCAAAATTCCCATGAATGGATTAAGCCATTAATTTTTTGTATTTTATCCGTTTAGGTTCTTTGTCACCAAGTCGTTTTTTTCTGTTCTCCTCATAATCGGTGAAATTGCCTTCAAACCAATATACCTGCGAATCTCCTTCAAAAGCTAAAATGTGAGTAGCTATTCTATCTAAAAACCATCTGTCGTGAGAAATAACCACCGCACAGCCTCCGAAATTTTCCAGTGCTTCTTCCAGTGCTCGAAGAGTATTTACGTCCAAATCGTTTGTAGGTTCATCCAAAAGAATAAGGTTCGCTCCTCTCTTCAGCGTTAATGCCAAATGAACTCTGTTTCTTTCTCCTCCTGATAGTTTTGACATCTTTTTTTCCTGATCAGGTCCAGTAAAATTGAACCTGCTTACATATGCTCGGGCATTCATTTCTTTTCCCCCAAGGTCAATAATCTCATTGCCTTCAGAAATAGCTTGAAAAACTGATTGATCAGAATCCAATTGATCATGTTCCTGATCAACATAGCTCATTTCGACAGTTTCGCCAACCTCAAAGCTTCCGTTATCAGGCTGCTCCCTTCCAGTTATTAATTTGAAGAGAGTAGACTTCCCAGCACCATTTGGACCGATGACACCAACAATTCCTCCTTGTGGAAGGCTAAATGTCAGGTTCTCAAAGAGCAATTTACTGTCAAATGCTTTAGACACTCCATTCACTTCGATCACTTTTGCGCCTAACCTAGGACCAGGAGGGATATATAGTTCTAAATCCTGCTCTCTCTCTTTCGCTTCCTGACCCAATAGCTTATCATAAGCACTCAACCTAGCTTTGGCTTTGGCTTGCCTGCCTTTTGGGTTCATACGAACCCAGTCCAGTTCTCTTTCGAGGGTTTTTTGTCTTTTTGATTCTTGTTTTTCCTCCTGTTTCAAACGTTTTTGTTTTTGCCCCAGCCAACTGGAATAATTACCCTTCCAAGGGATTCCTTCTCCTCTATCTAATTCTAAAATCCAACCTGCTACATTATCCAAAAAATACCGATCGTGGGTCACTGCTATCACAGTTCCCTCATATTGTTGTAAATGTTGCTCTAGCCACAAGACCGATTCTGCATCTAAATGATTGGTTGGTTCATCTAGCAATAAAATATCAGGCTGTTCTAACAGCAGCCCGCACAGAGCTACCCTTCTTTTCTCTCCCCCAGACAAATTTTTAATAATGGCATCTTCAGACGGGGTTCTCAGAGCATCCATGGCTCTTTGAAGTTTGTGATCAATTTCCCATGCCCCAGAGGCATCCAGTTTTTCTTGTATTTCTCCCTGTCGTTCAATGAGTTTATTCATTTTATCTGGATTTTCCAGCACTTCGGAATCTGCAAATTTTGCGTTCACTTCTTCATATTCCTGAAGCAATGAGTTAATTTCTTTAGCTCCTTCCCGCACCACCTCGATCACCGTCTTTTCGGGATCTAGTATCGGCTCTTGCTCAAGTATTCCAACAGAAAAGCCTGAGGAAAAAACAACCTCCCCCTGAAATTCTTTATCAATCCCTGCAATGATCCTCAATAATGAAGATTTACCTGCACCGTTTAGCCCCAGAACGCCTATTTTCGCTCCGTAGAAAAAAGAGAGGTAAATATTCTTAAGTACTTTTTTCTGCGGAGGATACGTCTTGCTGACCCCCGACATTGAGAAGATGATCTTTTCGTCTGGCATACTTAAGTTTGATTAGTGATCGAATATAGCACTCATTTAGAAATTACACCTACCTTTGAAAAGTATGGAGATAGTCTCACTTGGGAAATCAATGGAGTAAATATAACAATCTTTGAACCGTATTTAAAAAAAATCTCTAAGTAGTCGTTCCTTACAAACTCATTTTCCATAGAGTTTGTATTCTACTTTGATGGAAAGTGGTTAATTTAACTAGACGCCTCAGATTTACTACCCATTTTGTATAGAGCCAAAGAGCATTTACTCTTAGTTTTTTCATCAACTTCTTGTAGTTAAACCCACAGGTTGCCATGATGAAGTTTATTTTATCTCCTGTTTTCCCTTTTAGGTAATTGCTAGCCACTCGATGATCTTGCTTCAAGTGTCCGAAGATTGGCTCTATGGCTGCTCTACGTCTACAGAGCTTTCGTGTTCTCTGTTTTTGATAGGTATTCTCTCTTTTTAATGAGTTGGATGGTCGGATGATTGAGGTGTTCTCAACTTTTTTATACCAATTAGATCATAATATTAGTCTAATTTACATACTCTTTAAGCGTTTCAAGACTCTCCGATACTTCGATATTCGATTTCATTCTCACTGATGCAAATATATAAATAATAATTAGACTAATTTTATAATATAATTTGTATTAGTCCCTTTGTACCCCCTATCTACTGTGGCGGTTTTCGGGTAGTTACCAGTCAGTAGTTGTGTTTGCTTCAATACAGCATCTAGCGTATGTCCATCATACATATTCTCTTCAAAAGTCATCGCTCCTACGATGATACCCGTATTTTGTGTCAATACTACTGATGCCTTACAGCCCTATTCATATTTCTTATGTGCCTTTCCTGTTGCGATGCAATACACATCAGGTTCATGTAAACTGTAAATCTTATGCTTACTGCACTTCTCTTGTGTAAGTACTCGTTTGAACAGTGCCAGTGTTACTTCTTTTTGCTGATGTGGTAATTTCCTGTCTAATTCTCTGACTAACCGACCAGCAATGGTTTTGAGTTTTCGCTTCGCTGCATTTGCTTTCTTCCTTCTTTTAGGGTGAGTCCCATGGTAGGTGTCTCTGACAAGGTTTTTGGTTGTCCTAACGTAGCTGCGTCGTAGTTTAATCCCTTCTTTCTTGGCTATAGAAATACAGCTGTCAACAATCTTTTTATGAAGTTTTGCATCTGTGGGATAGGTCATGCTCTTTTCCTGGACAGTAGTATCTACACTTACATGCTTGTCCTTAGCATCCTTGCCGTGTAGCTCAATTGAATGTTTCAATAGCTTCTCTACCCCTTCTTCTCCAATCCTCTTCCTGAAATGTACCAAATCTGTTGCCGCACATGGTTGCCCCCATTGCAAAGAATCAAAGCCTCCAAAATATTGAAAATATGGATTCATTTCCCAGCGTTGTTCCACCAATACCTCATCTGATAAATTGTAAATAGATTTTAATATCAACAAGGAGACCATCAAACGAATAGAATGAGCTGGACGACCTACAGTTGAATAAAGCGAACCAAATGCTTCTTCAAAATATGACCATGCTATCTGTTGGCTCAACAAATAAAGCGCTTGCCTGGAATTGAGTTGTTCAGTTAAGGTAGGTGATAAAAAATTATTGAAGTAGGCATTTAATAAATAAAAGATTAGTCTATTAAAACAGTTTCATTTTCTTGATTAAACGATTGATTTACAGTAACTTAGTAGGATTATTAAAGTTAGAATAAAAATCAGATTATGGAGAAAAAGTATGAAAGCCTAACTCTTTTTGAGTTTCAGAAGAAATTTCCTGATAACGACAGTTGTCAAAACTTCCTGGCCGAAATGAAATGACCAGATGGATTTAAATGTGAAAAGTGTCAAAACAACAAGTATTGCAGAGGGAAATTATTCCATACCCGGCAATGCACAAAATGTAGGTACCAAGCTACCCCCACAAGCGACACTCTTTTCCACAAAGTAAAATTCCCAATGTTAAAATCTTTTTATATCCTATACTATATGAGTACAAATAAACAAGGGATTGCATCAACAGAGCTAAGCAGAAAACTGGGGCTACGGCAAAAAACCTGTTGGCTGTTTCAGCAAAAGGTAATGAAGGCCATGGTTAGCAGTGGGAAATACCCGCTAGTGGGTAAAGTAGAAGTCGATGAGATGGTTGTAGGGCAACAGGAAGAAGGGGTTGTAGGACGCAAAAATAACCGAAAAAAGCAGGTTGTACTGGCTATGGCTATTGAGAAGAAAGGGAAAGGAGTGAGCAGGATGTATGCCAGAGTGATTGCCAATGCTGGCTCCAAGCAATTGAAGCCCTTCTTCCATGATCATATATCAACTCAGGCTGCCATCACAACCAATAAGTGGAGGGGCTACATCCCCCTGAAAGGAAAATACCCTTAGTTAATCCAAATAGAGAGTGGGAAGAAAGGTAAGAATTTCCCGGAATTGCACAGAACAATTATGATGTTCAAGGCATGGCTTAGAGGTATCCACCATTCAGTCGATAACCTTCAAGCATATATCGACCAATATTGCTATCGGTTCAACCGAAGTCAAATGAAAGGGGAAATATTCGATAAGTTGCTAACTAAACTGGTGGACGATCAACCATGCCCGTACAAGTGCATTCGTATTTATTAAATGCCTACTTCAATCGCTTTATTCAAATGTAGGTCGTCCGGCTCATTCTATTCGTTTGATGGTCTCCTTGTTGATATTAAAATCTATTTACAATTTATCAGATGAGGTATTGGTGGAACAACGGTGGGAAATGAATCCATATTTTCAATAGTTTGGAGGCTTTGATTCTTTGCAATGGGGGCAACCCTGTGCGGCAACAGATTTGGTACATTGCAGGAAGAGGATTGGAGAAGAAGGGGTAGAGAAGCTATTGAAACATTCAATTGAGCTACACGGCAAGGATGCTAAGGACAAGCATGTAAGTGTAGATACTACTGTCGAGGAAAAGAGCATCACCTATCCCACAGATGCAAAACTTCATAAAAAGATTGTTGACAGCTGTATTTCTATAGCCAAGAAAGAAGGGATTAACCTACGACGCAGCTACGTTAGGACAACCAAAAACCTTGTCAGAGACACCTACAATGGGACTCACCCTAAAAGAAGGAAGAAAGCAAATGCAGCGAAGCGAAAACTCAAAACCATTGCTGGTCGGTTAGTCAGAGCATTAGACAGGAAATTACCTCATCAGCAAAAAGAAGTAACACTGGCACTGTTCAAACGAGTACTTACACAAGAGAAGTTCAGTAAGCATAAAATTTACAGTTTACATGAACCTGAAGTGTATTGCATCGCAACAGGAAAGGCCCATAAGAAATATGAATATGGCTGTAAGGCATCAGTAGTATTGACACAAAATACGGGTATCATCGTAGGAGCGATGACTTTTGAAGAGAATATGTATGATGGACATACGCTAGATGCTGTATTGAAGCAAACACAACTACTGACTGGTAACTACCCGAAAACCGCCACAGTAGATAGGGGGTACAAAGGGACTAACACAGTTGAGAACACCTCCATCATCCGACCATCCAACTCATTAAAAAGAGACAATACCTATCAAAAACAGAGAAAACGAACGCACTGTAGACGTAGAGCAGCCATAGAGCCAATCATCGGACACTTGAAGCAAGATCATCGAGCAGCTAGCAATTACCTAAAAGGGAAAACAGGAGATAAAATAAACTTCATCATGGCAGCCTGTGGGTTTAACTACAAGAAGTTGATGAAAAAACTAAGAGTAAATGCTCTTTGGCTCTATACAAAATGGGTAGTAAAGCTGAGGCGTCTAGTTGAATTAACCACTTGCCATCAAAGTAGAATACAAACTCCATTGAAAATGAGTTTTTAAGGAACGACTAAATAAACGGAATGATTTTTTGTTTAAATCAGGCGAAAGATATAAGCATAGCCATAGCTACACTTCTATTTTTTAACGACATACAAGCGGAAAAGAAACATTTTATATGTGATATTGTGTGGTCAAATTGGTATTAGTCAAAATATGCTCTGATTCAAATCCCAACGGGAACAAATCATTAGGATATAAATCGGTGTTATAATGAGGTCTTTTATCCCCATGTGGTCGGAGAGTCTGCTAAAGAATTACTGTGGAGACAATCTGCCGATATTCTGTCGCCTAGTTCTTCATGCAACTTATCTCCTGGTCTCAGACCAGTAAATACGATTTTGCATTCTGGACCCATGGATTTAGCCAGATCTAACACACGAAAGGCATTCATATCTGGATATATAAGTGATACTGTATTTATGTTGGGCAACGAACCCATCACAAAATGGGCTGCTTTTTCAGACGTAATACAAAAACGGGTAGCTTCCTTATGAGTCACTTTAAGTACTCCAGTAGTTCGTTGTTTTTCAAATACCTTCCAAACAGAGCCTCTCGACCCTATGATATTACCTAGCCTAATGACTCCAAATTTAGTATCCGAATCCTCATTTGCCTTTAGTACCGCTTTCTCTGCTTCTCGTTTACTTTTTCCATAGACCCCAACAGGGTTCTCTGCTTTATCAGTAGAAATGAGTAGTACTTTGTCAACTCTATTTTTCAAACACGCTTGTATAACATTTCCTGTTCCTTCTACATTTGTTTTAAGGCATTCTTCAGGGTTTTTCTCAGCCATCACAACATGTTTCAATGCCGCAGCATGAATAACATAATCAATGTCGGTCAATACTTCATTCAGCCTTTGTTGATCTCTTACATCTCCGATCACATATTTCAAAAAAGAATGTTCTTCTTCAGAAAATTCCTCCATCATTTCCAACTGCTTTACTTCATCTCTGGAATAGACAACAAGTTTTGCAATATCTTCACTACCAATAATATATTTCGTTAGTGCTTTTCCAAGTGTACCTGTACCACCTAAAATTGCCATTTTTTTCCCACTTAACTCAGACATATTATTTACTTATCAAATAATCCTCACATTCACCAACCCCAAGCGAATAAACAACTTGGCACTAACATAGCACCAGAAATTCAATAGAAGTTCAAAGGTGTGGTATCGCGGGGTTTAAGGGTATTACCCATATTTTTTGCCTAATTCAAACAAAAAATGATTCCATTTATTTATGACTTATTTTATAATATATTTTTTACCCAATGATTCAAAGGTTATCTTAACATAAGTATATACTGATGGGTCGACTCGACGTGCGGATTCATCAGCTATTCCAACGTCTGTACGCTCTAAGCATGGGAGCAAGCACATTAAGTTTGTTCGTATCTAAACAGATTGTAATTCTTTTTTCCTTGTGATTTATACATTGGTGAGCTATTGGGTTGATGCTTTCTTCTTCCAATACCTCACCAGCCCAGCTACGCTCATCCAAGAAGGATTAGCCGCTTCGTACTGCTTAATGCCAATTTCAGACACTTCTTTTTCACGTAATTGATCGGATGTATAATCAATAAATTGAGATGTGATTTCTTCGTTTGTGAACCCAGACTCCTCTTTTACTTTTATCCAAAATGCCCAATTATTCAGTATTTCCTTCATTTCTCTCATATGACCCGCTGGGTCTTTTTCGACACCAAAATGAGTAAGCACTAATGAAGATGGTTTCTTAGAAAGAACTAAGTCAATGGATTTATTCCAGTCTTCCAAGTTGATATCAGGAGGCGGACAGGGAGGTACAACAGGTCCTCCAGCAATTTTTACCCCTGCTAGGTCTCCAGCAAAAATTGTTTCTCCCCATTGCCAAGCGATGTGATGCTTTGCATGTCCAGGCGTATGAAGAGCCACAAATTCCTGATCTCCAATTTTCAACTTCGCTCCATGCTTCACAAGCTTTAGATTCTCTTCAGAAATTTTCTTCATCTTCCCCCATAACAAATCCATTTGATCACCGTATATCATGGTTGCAGAAGCAACCAGCCTAGAGGGATCGTGCATATGATCGACCCCAAATGGGTGTAGGTAGATGGTAGCACCCTCTTCTGCAAATGCCCAGGCAGCACCTGCATGATCAAAATGTATATGGGACAGCAAAATATGTTTTATGTCTGATATGTGATACCCGTGAAGTGCTAAACCTCCCTGAAGGCTGGGAAATGTGCTGTATGGTCCAGTTTCTATTAGAACAGGACCATCACTTGATTCGATCAGGAAGGCGGCAATGACTTGATCAAATCCTTGGAAATGGAGGTCAATAACATGATACATGGGCGATATTTTTAAAATTGAATGTTAGGTAATGGAGATATCCATAATTGTTCGTCCATACTCAATGTACTTTCTTTAACGTTGTAAGGTAAAAAAAATGAACAAGTCAAAATACTTTCAGGACCACATGCCTGAAAATGTCTGTTTTGGATGTGGGCACAATCACGAAGGTCTACAGATCAAAAGTTTTTGGGAAGGAGACGAATCCGTTTGTCAATGGAGGTCTGAACATAAGTATCATGGATGGAGTGATTTGATGAATGGAGGAATTATGGCTACCCTCATTGATTGCCATTGTATGGGAACAGCCATGGCAGACGCTTATAGACGACAAGGAAGAGCCCTCCATTCGGGACCCGAATACAGGTATGCCACAGGCACACTTTCTGTAAAGTACTTGAAGCCCACGCCCAACACGGAAGTTGAATTGAGAGCAAAAGTTGTTGAAGTAAAAGGAAGAAAAACTGTGTTAAAATGCGATTTTTTCTCCAAAGAAGGAGTAAAAACTGCGGAAGCAGATGTAGTGGCTATTCGAGTCTTCGACGGCAGTGAAAATGCTGAAAAGAATCTTTTTAAGAGTTAACTTTGGTCCAATTTTTTATAAAATAGTGGTTCTTTTGATTCTTGGGTGAGTGAAGCGTTAAAATACAGGATCAATTTCATTATTCAAAAAGGTTCAAAAATGCACGATTTATTTACTCAAGCACTCGGCATCTATTCCCCATGGTTTATCAAAGATGTTGAACTTAACGACAAACAACTCAACAGCTATAGTGACTGCAAACGTGGAACGCGCTTTGTCGATGGTAGCGATGACACCAAAGCCTATAGTACCTATGACACCAAGATGAAAAAATATCGTCATATGAATTTCTTTGAGCATGAATGCCATCTGCATGTTAGGGTTCCAAAGCATTAAGCGAGACGATGGCAAAGTACGGCTGATTCTGCCGCCGTGGGCAGGTCAATTAAATGGTGTTAGCACCTTGTTGAGGGTTTTATTATCAAGTTTTGTAAGCACATGCCGGTACACAATGTTTGCCAGCTGATGAACGTATCAGACTGTAAGGTTTGGAAGTTGTTGGATATCTATGTTGACAAAGCCAGACTCAGTGAGGATTTAAGTGGTATAGATGCCTTTGGTATGGATGAAACTGCCACGGCCAAGGGACAGGATTATATTACGCTGTTTGTTGATTTATACAAAAAAGCAGTGGCGCATATCAGTGATGGAAAAAGCAGTCAAACGCTTGTTGACTTTGTCGCTGTTTTAGAACAACAAAAGGGCAACAAAGAACAAGTTAAATCGGTGAGTTGCGATATGTCACCGGCGTTTATTAAAGGGATTAAAGAAAACCTGCCGAATGCCCAAATTACCTTTGACAAGTTCCACATTATAAAAATTATCACAGATTTTGAGCAACTCGTAGGTTCAACAATCAAGTGCAAAAACTAAGCGGTATTTAGCTAAAAGATTTCTTTAGGAGTTTTAAAGTTAAGTTTTTCTCTTGGTCGTCGGTTAATTTTGTACTGAATTTGTGTAATCTGTTTGTCATTTAGTGTATCAAAAGCTGTTTTTTTGGGTATATACTGTCTTATGAGTTTGTTGGTGTATTCATTGAGTCCTCTTTGCTAGGAGCAATACGGATGGGCAAAGTAGCATTGAGTAGCTAGGTTTTTAGCTATGTTTTGATGGTCGGCAAATTCTGTTCCATTATCAGAAGTGATCGGAAAGATATGTTTTTTATAGGGCATCAGCCTATTGATAAGTTCCTTACTTAGTCCTTTGGCTTGCTTTCCCTTAGGTAGCTTTTTGATAATGAGCATTCCTGTAGTTCTTTCCACGATGGTTAGAATGGCTCCCTTTTGCTGTCTGCCTATAATGGTATCCACTTCCCAATCCCCAAAGCGTTCTTTATTGTTGATGCATTCAGGTCTTTGATCAATTGATACCCTGTTTTTAATAGTTACAGTCTTACCTACAGGTCTTTTTCTATGTTTGAGTTGATGGCGTAAATGTTTGTAATAATGACCACCAGCAGCTTTATCGTCCCTGATATATTGATAGCTACGTTCATGTGAAACCATGGGAATCTGCTTGATTTTACAATACCCTACAAGCTGCTTAGGTGACCACTGTTCTTGCAGAAGGTATTCTTTGATGAGCTTTCTTTTGTGGGTGTCAAAAGACCGAGACTTGCAATAACGTTGCTTACGCTTTGTGGAAGACAAATGTGCTTTAGATCCATGATAGATCCCTGTAGGGGAACTGTTGCGCTTGCATGCTCTGTAAATGGTGGAAACCGACACATCAAGGGCTTCTGCAATGAAACTTTTACTTTTACCCGATTTTAAGTAGGCTTCAATTTGATGTCTTTGATGGGCTTTGAGTTGATAATATGTTTGGCTCATAGGGCAACGTGTTTAGACCTTTAAATATGTGGAAATAGCTCCACATATTTATCCTAATCTTTGCACTTACTAATTGAACTTACATATTCCTTGTCATTTTAATATAGCAATAATCATGCTAAAAACCTCCCTGAAAGGAGATAATCATAATTAATTTTGATTCTTTAAGGTTGACTAACTAAGGGTATTTTCCTTTCAGGGGGATGTAGCCCCTCCACTTATCGGTTGTGATGGTAGCCTGAGTTGATATATGATCCTGAAAGAAGAACTTCAATTGCTTGGAGCCAGCATTGTCAATCACCCTAGCATACATCCTGCTCACTCCTTTCCCTTTCTTCTCAAAAGCCAGTACATCCTGCTTTTTTCGATTATTTTTGCGTCCTACAACGCTTTCTTCTTGTTGCCCTACAACGGTCTCATCGACTGCTACTTTACCCATTAGCGGGTATTTCCCACTGCTAACCATTGCCTTCGTTACCTTTTGCTGAAACAGCCAACAGGTTTTTTGCCGTAGTCCCAGTTTTCTGCTTAGTTCTGTTGATGCAATCCCTTGTGTATTTGTACTCATATAGTATACGATATAAAAATCTTTTAACATTGGGAATTTTACTTTGTGGAAAAGAGTGCCACTTGTGGGGGTAGCTTGGTACCTACATTTTGTGCATTGCCGGGTATGGAATAATTTCCCTCTGCAATACTTGGTGTTTTGGCACTTTTCACATTTAAATCCATCTGGTCATTTCATTTCGGTTAGGAAGTTTTGACAACTGTCGTTATCAGGAAAATTCTTCTGAAACTCAAAAAGGGTTAGGCTTTCATACTTTTTCTCCATACTGTGATTTTTACTCTACCTTTAATAGTCCTACTAAGTTACTGTAAGTCAATCGTTTAATCAAGAAAATGAAACTGTTTTAATAGACTAATCTTTTATTTATTAAATGCCTACTTCAGTATCCTAATCTTTGCATTTACTAATTGAACTTACAATTAGGCAAAAAATAAAGGACACCGCAATCGCGGAAAAAGACACTTAATAGCGGTGTCCTTAAACCATTCATCTCCTCAATTTGTGATACTTAAGGACCTACTTTTTCATTTCACAAAAAAACACGCCCTTAAACAAACCGTAGCTTTTAATCGGACAACAAGTGATTAGTTGGCAATAACTTCATACCTTTGGCACCATTATTTAACCTAAAAGAGTTATGAAAATTACTATTCTACCTCTCAACACAACACATATAACTGACAAAAAGTCATATAATAATCCTACCCCCCCCCCCCCCCCCCCCCCCATTCTGCCGTTATGACAGACTCTAACCAGTCTTTATAATGGCTATACTAAAATTTTAGTGGAGTTAGATTAAGTTTTCCAAAATAAGACAGCACAGTAATCCTAAATCTGCCAAAATTTAGAAAACCTCTTGCCTTTGCCAAAATAGATTGAATGCTACCGTTTAAATGCTCGTGTGTGCCACTATCTATTTGTGTTTTAAAGGCATTTACAATTCCTTGTTTATGACGTTCAAAGCTTGCTATATAGTCAGCCCTTAAAAACGTCTAACCATATTGATTTATATCAATAAAACAAACAAAACCCTTGACCAAATCAACCGCTTTATGTTAGAATAACCGTTGTTTTCTGGTCGTTTAGGTTAAAAAAATTATGCTGACTCCTTCAACCCCAAATACTGGGCAACAAAATCTGTTTCACACCGAGCTGTTCTCTCAATTAGACCAGCGAGACCCTTTAATCCAATTAGCCAACGTCATCGACTGGAAGGTCTTCGAGGATGCATTTAGCAAACACTATTGCCACGATAACGGCAGACCCTCAAAACCAATACGCTTAATGGTCGGGTTACTGATGCTCAAACAACTGGAATACCTGTCCGATGAGAATGTGGTCTTACAGTTCAAGCGTAATCCGTATTATCAATACTTCTGCGGTTATCCAACCTACACCCCAAACGTGCCTTGCAATGCAACCGAACTGGTGCATTTTAGAAACAGAATCGGTGTCGTAGGTTTTGAACTCATTTTTAAGATGAGCGTGATGTTGCACGGCAAAAAAGCCAATGAAAACACTGTTTTGATTGACACCACCGTACAGGAAAAAAACATCACCTATCCGACTGATTCTAAACTAGCCATCAAAATTATCAACCGTCTCAACAAATTGGCGAAAAAACAGGGCATCAAACAACGCAGAACCTTCGTAAAAGAAGTTAAAAACTGCCGCTTACGCATTCGCCACTTCCGCCATGTCAAAAAGCGCGCATCCGCTAAAAAGGCATTGAAACGATTGCGAACCATTGCTCATATTTTAATCCGAGAACTACAAAGAAAACTACCCCAACACGGACTGCTTGAAACCTACCAACCAGACTTCTTGTTTTATCAGCGGCTTCTTATCAACAGATAGGGGCACAACAACCCAAAGACCACAAACGCTATGAATACGGCAACAAAGTATCCATCGTCTCGGCCAAAGACAGTAACATCATTGTCGGCGTTGTCAGCCATAAGAAAAACCAGCATGATGCAAAAACCCTACCCGATGCGATAAAACAAGCCAATAGCAACAGAACAAAACCCATCAAACAAGCGGTCTGCGACAGAGGCTATTGTGGGGTTAAACAAGTGGGCGATACGGACATTATCCTGCCCAGCAAAGCCCTGAAAAAAGACAATCGTTATCAAAGAGACAAGAAACGCAAACTGTGTAAGCGACGGGCTGCCATAGAACCCATTATTGGGCATTTGAAATCCGATTTTAGGTTATCCAGAAACAGGCTTAAAGGACAAGTTGGCGATGAAATCAATGTACTCATGGCTGCTTGTGCCTGGAATTTGAGAAAGTGGCTGGTTTTTTGTCACGTCTGCTATTTATGGCTTAAAAAAGCGCGTTTTGTCCATGTTTTTGGTAAAAAGCCCTTGGTCCATTTGATTCAAGGTTGATTCACGTTCGCTGAACGGTCGCTTGAAATATATTTTTACTTGTTAGGTCGGTTTTTAAGGGCTGACTATATACACACAAAGACTACAGCCAACTGCTCACCTAACTGCCTAACTGTTTGATTAAAACATCCAAAATCCTTTCATAATACCTATTTTCTCAGGAAAGGTCTGTCTGAAAGACCGAAATTTTACCAGTGAAGACCTACTGCACCCCTTATTTCTGGTCAAAATGCCGACTAACCAGCCCCATATACCTAGTCGATTAGATAGGAACTGACATTATTATCCTTTAGCAACTCTTTGTATCTGAAAATCTAGTTGACTGCGGATTTTAGGAACTATTAAGCAAATGGGACAACTGGGTCAGTCAATGCAATTTACCCGCCATGGTTGAAACAAGCAAAACCATTAAAAACCATTGGCAAGGCGTTGTGAAATGGAAATTAAGTAGTCGTTCCTTAAAAACTCATTTTCCATAGAGTTTGTATTCTACTTTGATGGAAAGAGGTTAATTCAACTAGACGCCTCAGGGTTACTACCCATTTTGTATAGAGCCAAAGAGCATTTACTCTTAGTTTTTTCATCAACACCTTGTAGTTAAACCCACAGGTTGCCATGATGAAGTTTATTTTATCTCCTGTTTTCCATTTTAGGTAATTGCTAGCTGCTCGATGATCTTGCTTCAAGTGTCCGATGATTGGCTCTATGGCTACGCTACGTCTACAGTGCGTTCGTGTTCTCTGTTTTTGATAGGTATTGTCTCTTTTTAATGGTTTGGATGGTCGAATGATGGAGGTGTTTTCAACTGTGTTAGTCCCTTTGTACCCCCTATCTACTGTGGCGGTTTTCGGGTAGTTACCAGTCAGTAGTTTTGTTTGCTTCAATACAGCATCTAGCGTATGTCCATCATACATATGCTCTTCAAAAGTCATCGCACCTACGATGATACCCGTATTTTGTGTCAATACTACTGATGCCTTACAGCCATATTCATATTTCTTATGGGCCTTTCCTGTTGCGATGCAATACACTTCAGGTTCATGTAAACTGTAAATTTTATGCTTACTGCACTTCTCTTGTGTAAGTACTCGTTTGAACAGTGCCAGTGTTACTTCTTTTTGCTGATGAGGTAATTTCCTGTCTAATTCTCTGACTAACCGACCAGCAATGGTTTTGAGTTTGCGCTTCGCTGCATTTGCTTTCTTTCTTCTTTTAGGGTGAGTCCCATTGTAGGTGTCTCTGACAAGGTTTTTGGTTGTCCTAACGTAACTACGTCGTAGTTTAATCCCTTCTTGGTTGGCTATAGAAATACAGCTGTCAACAATTTTTTATGAAGTTTTGCATCTGTGGGATAGGTGATGCTCTTTTCCTGGACAGTAGTATCTACACTTACATGCTTGTCCTTAGCATCCTTGCCGTGTAGCTCAATTGAATGTTTCAATAGCTTCTCTACCCCTTCTTCTCCAATCCTCTTGCTGAAATGTACCAAATCTGTTGCCGCACAGGGTTGCCCCCATTGCAAAGAATCAAAGCCTCCAAACTATTGAAAATATGGATTCATTTCCCAGCGTTGTTCCACCAATACCTCATCTGATAAATTGTAAAGAGATTTTAATATCAACAAGGAGACCATCAAACGAATAGAATGAGCTGGACGACCTACAGTTGAATAAAGCGCACCAAATGCTTCTTCAAAATATGACCATTCTATCTGGTGGCTCAGCAAATAAAGCTCTTGCCTGGAATTGAGTTGTTCAGTTAAGGTAGGTGATAAAAAATTAAGTTGATTTCTATTCGACTTTTTTGGCTGCATTTGACAAGGTTTTGATTGATATTATAACTATTCCTTGTCATTTTATACAGCAATAATCGTGCTAAAACCCTCCCTGAAAGGAGATAAGCATAATTAATGTTGATTCTTTAGGGGTGACTATATAGTGGATATAAGTGGATAATTCTGTCCTTGATCCAGAGGTTAATAAAGTATCACGTCTGGCTTCTAAAAGCAACAGGAGTACATCGGAGTTCCCTTTGACAGTTGACATGTTGAGTAAATCTCTTCTCTCGAACTTCCTATACCGTCACCCTCTTGAGGATGATCTTGCATCTGACCATTATCAGCGAGATCAGGAAATATCAAACCTTGTTGAACTATTTAACATCATTGATTCGGAAGCCCTACACCATTGGGATTCAACCAAAATCAGAAGATGATACAAATCAGAATAAACTGGCAAGAATGTTCCGTAGCAAATCAATTATGTCTTGGTCTGAACTTTTACTTGATGCTGTAGCGGCTAAACTCGACATTTTGGATTCAGATGAAAAGGCTATGGTTTTTCATAGAGAGTTAAGTGATGAACAATTTAATAAAATACGTGCTGTAGTTAGACGGTTGACAAACTGGAGTTTTTGGACATCTCCTCCTGATTCTGATATTAACAGAATCTTAGCAGATAACAAAAGTGAAATCAAGAACTTCATGAGAGGGTACGGTTTAACAACTGGATATCTACTTGGGGCTCCTGAATAAAGGCGGATAACAATAGATAAAAAAACATAGGACTTTTCTGCAATCCGAAAGCACATCGAATTCTGCAAAATCCGCCAAGTAATATTTAAAGAGTCTTAACTAGTTAAGCAGTTAGAAATTACTTAGAATATTAGTTATGACAAGGAAAAACAGGTATTATGAGCGTTCCCGAATTACGAAAAAAAATTTAGAGAAGTTTTGAAGTATTTTTGTGCTGATTTAACGGCAAGTCAAATTGCTCATCGCACTCTTCTTAACATCAATACCATTAACAAGATTTTACACCTTTTAAGACAAAGGATGTTTGAAGTATCTCAACTCTACTCTGCCCCGCTGGTAGGACAACTTGAAGTGGATGAAAGTTATTTTGATGCACGGCGTGTGCGTGGCAAACGGGATTGGGGTGCTAGCGGAAAAACGACTGTTTTTGGTCTATTAAAAAGAGGAGATAAAGTTCCATACTCAACTAATAAAAAAGTGTGGCGGAACAACGCTTCATGCGACTATACAAGAGAGAACCAGCCAGGACAGTATTGTCAATTCCGATGGTTGGAGCGGGTATAATGGGTTAGTAGATTTTGGTTACAAAAAGCATTACAGAGTGCATTATGGTACGAATGAATTTGCCAGAGGTAATTCCCATATTAATGGCATTGAATCGTTTTGGGGCTATGCTAAAACAAGACGCTCAAAGTTCAGAGGCATGAACAAGAATAGGGTTAAATTACGTCTTAAAGAATGTGAGTTTAGGTTCAATAACAGGGAGCAGGATTTGTACAAAATCTTGCTTCGAATATGCAGAAAAAAACCGTTTAACTAGGTAAGACCCTAGATTTTTTGTGAGTGCAAGGAAGTCTCGCACAGAAACCCGCAGTGTACATAGCATACATGAGGACTTGAGTACGGGACTGACACCGCAATCGTGGAAAAAGGCAGTTAATAGAGATGTCCTTTACTATTCGTCATCCTCGTAGTACTCAAGTCTTTCAACGAAGAAGAGCTTTGAAGAATTAAACCCGAAGAGATTAACAATAAAAAATGGAAACAGAAAAAACGAACTTTGAACTTACCCCTCAAGGGTATCAAAATTGGCAAAACAGACCTGAATGGTTCTTTAACCGTGAACATACCGACACCTATGAGCAATGGTATGAAGGCAGATATAAGCGTGCCGAAGTATGGCAAAAGAAAGTGATGGAGGAACTTGTTTCAAAAGATTGTCGGGTAAAAACACTCCTTGAATTTGGGTGTGGTACTACCAGATTTACACGCTGGTGGAAAGAAATAGGAATTGAAGCCACAGGAGGCGATATCTCACCGCTGATGCTCTCACAGGCCATACATCTTTTTGATGGAGATTTGGTTATGGCTGATTCTCACTACATGCCATTTAAAGACCATAGCTTTGATGCACTGGCTTTCATCACCACTTTTGAATATTACGAAGACCCTGTAAAAGTATTCAAAGAGGCTGCCCGTGTATGCAAATATGGAATTGCTATGGGAATGATGAATAGAAATTCTGCTAAAGTAGTGCGGAGGAGAATTCAGCAGATGTTTGGTAAAAATCCATTTTACATAACAGCCACATTTTATACACCAAAAAAGCTGACCGAAATCATACATACGGCACTCGAAGGCAGAACATACACCATAGAATGGACTTGTACAGGTCTGCCCAAGTGGTTTCCTGTTCAGCAATGGAGTCTGCCTTTGGGCGATTTTTTTGGTTTATACATAAAATTTAAGGATATAGCTTAAATGAGTAATAAGCAAGGAAAAATAGAACATCATTTGTTTGAGCAGTTCATTCAAAGTAAATGCGGATATAATCGTAATGAAGTACGCATTGGTCCACAGTTTGGTGTAGATGTTTCCATTGTAAACTTGCCGGACGGAACAGCCATGGCCTTAACAAGTGATCCGTTAACTCTCATCCCGTCACTTGGTTTAGAAGAGTCCGCTTGGCTATCTGTTCATTTGATGGCAAACGATATGGCTACTACAGGCCGTGCTCCCATGTTTGGACAGTTTGTGTTAAACCTTCCTGCAACCTTTTCTAAAAGTGATTTTAAAATATACTGGGAATACATCCACAAATTCTGCTATGATATTGGTGTTGCTATAACCGGAGGTCATACCGGTTTTGTTCATGACCAGAATTCTACTATTGCAGGGGGCGGAACGTTCTTAACGGTTGCCGAAAAAAATAAAATGCTTGTTTCAAAACTTGCAAAGCCCGGGGATTCCATTTTAATAACCAAACAATGTGCGCTCTCATCAACAGCAATTCTTGCTATGAGTTTTCCCGAAACCGTTAAGAAAAAAGCTGGGACAGAGACATTCCAGCAAGCATGTGCCTCATTCTATCATACATCATCTTTACAGGATGCATTAACAGCGGTTGGAGAAAACCAAGAATATGATGACATAACTGCCATGCATGATGTGACCGAAGGTGGTGTACTGGGGGCTATTTACGAAATGGCAATTGCTTCAAACAATGGAGTAATCATCTATGACGACAAAATACCCATTGGCAACACACAAAAAAAGATTTGCAAAGCTTTTGAATTAGACCAGAGGTATTGTGTGGGTGCAGGTTCAATGATAATCACTTGCAAAAAAGGAACAGCAACGGATGTAATCAGCCGTTTGGTAAAAAACAATATCCCCTGTTCTGAAGTCGGAAGTATGGTAGAAAAACAGTTGGGTATGAAGTTGATTGAAAACGAAAGTAAAAACGATTTACCCTATTTCGAAGAAGACCCGTATTGGACTGCCTTTTTCAAGGCCTTGAGTTTAGGATGGAAATGATAAAGAACAGACGAAAAATAGTATCAGGACTTTACCTAGTAATTGACCCATTAATGAATGAATACATTCTATTTGACAAGCTGAATATGATCATAAAAGAAAAAATTGTTGCCCTCCAGATATGGGATAATTTTCAGAATGGTCAGGATATACAGAATCTCATTCAAAAAATATGTACGCTGTGCCATACTGAAAACATTCCTGTCCTAATTAATAATAAATGGGAATATCTGAACAGTACGCCATTAGACGGGGTTCATTTCGACTGCATTCCTTCAAACTTTGAAATCATCCGGAAAAATGTAAAAAAATCGTTTATAAGCGGGGTTACCTGCAACAATGATATTTCGCAAGTGCATTGGGCAACAAAAAATCAACTCGACTATATCTCTTTCTGTTCTATGTTTCCATCTGCTACTGCGACGAGTTGTGAGTTGGTGAATTTCGATACAGTACACAAAGCTAAAATGATATATAGCAAGCCTGTTTTTTTAGCAGGAGGAGTTAAACCCGAGAACATTCAGAAACTTGATGAGTTGGATTACGATGGTATAGCTGTAATCTCAGGAATAATGAACAACGACGAGCCGGATAAAGCCATTAGAGAATACTATAAAAAATTTAAGATAAAAATATGAACCCCGAAACGATCAATAAACTTTGTTGCCCGTTTGACAAAGCAGATTTGGAACTAACCGAAATCACAAAAAATACTGATGGTAAAATAGTAGAAGGATTTTTAGTGTGCAACGAATGCAAACGCATTTATCCCATTATAAAAGGTGTGCCAGTAATGAGTCCTGACGAATACAGGGAGTTTGATCTGGAACAGCCTTTGCTTGAACGATGGAAGAAGCACCTCAATAACGGCAGGTCGTTTGGTAGTATAAACTAGACTCTGTCTGGCAGTATTAATTATCAGTTTGGGTCTTATACTATATACTAGGTAAACGGTTTTTTTCTGCATATTTGGAGCAAGATTTTGTGCAAATTATGCCCTCTATTATTGAACCTAAATTCACATTCTAATACCAAGTTGATGCTAAAATAGCAGATAAATAAATTGAATTATGTTTTGTTTGGATTAGGCAAAAAACAAAGGACACCGCTAGTAACTGGATTTTTTCGTGAGTGCAAGGAAGTCTCGCACGGAAAACCGCAGTGTATATAGCATACACGAGGAGTTGAGTACGGGATTGACACCGCAATCGCGGAAAAAGGCAGTTAATAGCGGTGTCCTAAAGCATAGCCATAGCTACGGTGCTAGTTTTTCGCAAAAAAACAAGCACAAAAGAAACAATTTAGATGACATACTTTGTGGTCTAATTGGTATTAGTTTGCCTGACCCTAAACCATAATATGGGGGGTTCCACTCACCCTGAAACCCCTCCATCTTTCAATATGTATCCTTCTATTCCTTCACAATTTTTCTGGTGATGCTACCTTTACCTGTGGTTAATTGTAACAAATAGATGCCCTGTTTCAGCGATGGCAGAACCACGGAATGATCCGCTTTTCCTGCCTTCAGCATTCCTCTTTTCAAAACTTTTCCGTCTATGCCCGACAAGGTGTAGCGGGCATTTTCTGCCACGCCACTGATGTGTAGCACAGCACCTGCTGGGTTAGGATATACCGCAATCTCTGTAAACGCTTCAAGTCCTGTGGGTACATCATCCACATCCGTTACCGTGATGGTGAGCCGTTGCATAGCGGTCATTGGAGCGGTCTGCCCGTCTGTGGCGGTGACGGTTACCGTATATACATTGGATTCCGACACACTTCCTGGATTCTCATAGTCTGGTGCAGTATTGAACGTCAATACGCCTGCCGAAGTGATGGAAAATTTAGACTCATCCGCTCCCGACAGGGTGGAGAGAAACGTCACGACCTGTCCCGCATCTGCATCGGTGGCG
The DNA here is from genome assembly GCA_965261215.1 of Ekhidna sp. Classification (GTDB taxonomy): domain Bacteria; phylum Bacteroidota; class Bacteroidia; order Cytophagales; family Cyclobacteriaceae; genus Ekhidna. Next base: position 1,510,959 of record CBDHDT010000193.1, on the reverse strand, counting down.
GTAACGGTGGTAACCGCCGTTGTGCCTTCCGCTACCTCCACCATAGTCGTTACTCCTGCGAAAACAGGAGCGTTATCATTCATATTCATCACGGTGATGGTGAGGGCTTGCATCACCATCTTTGCTGGCGTACCGTTGTCTGTAGCCGTGACGGTTACTTCGTACATATTATTCCCTCCCACATCCGTAGGCACTTCATAGTCTGGTGTGATATTGAACGTCAACACGCCCGCGGGAGAGATGGAAAACTGACCTGCATCCGCTTCGCCCGACAGCGAGAAAGTTACCGTTTGTCCCGCATCTGCATCCGTAGCATCGACGGTAGTTACTGCCGTAATGGCGTTTTCTGCATAAGCTACGGTAGCGGTAGCTCCTCTTGTGAAAACAGGGGCGTTATTTATATTCGTCACATCCGTCACATCCGTCACGGTGATGGTGAGGGCTTGCGTAGCAGTCATGGCGGGTGTGCCGTTGTCTGTAGCGGTGATGGTTACTTCGTACACATTATTCATTCCCACATCCGTAGGCATTTCATAGTCTGGTGCGGAGGTAAAGGTCAGCACACCGTTAGGAGTAGTCGCAAACTCAGACATATCCGATCCGCCTGTCAGTGAAAAAGTTACGGTTTGTCCCGCATCTGCATCCGTGGCATCGACGGTAGTTACTGCCGTCGTGGCGTTTTCTGCATAAGCTACTGCAACGGAGGCTCCGCCTGCGAAAACTGGGGCGTGGACATTCTCTTCATCCTCATCCGTCACATCCGTCACGGTGATGGTGAATTGTTTTGCAACCGCTGGCATGACTCCATCCACTTTTAACCTCACGGCATAGGTAGTTTTTGTTTCATAATCAGCGGAAGCGATAAGCTGTAGTGCTGTGCCTGAAATCCTGAAACTAGTATTGTCAGTAGCTCCTACGCCTGTTGCCAATGTATAGGTGTAGCTACTGGCACCCCCATTTGTGGATAGCGTACCCACCACGGCATTTTCTCCTGCATTTTCTGCAATGCTGGTGGAAGAAAGAAATATGTTTGTGGGTGCATCACCCGTCTGTACTCGTCCGCCATCCGTAATAGTCCAGTTATCTCCACCATTTGCTATAGTAGCCCTCATAGTTTCCCTAGCGACGTGTGCTACGTCTGAGCTATATTTGGCGTCTCCGCCACCGAAAAAGACTCCCGTTCGAAGGGTTTGCGCATCCCAGCCCGCCAACAGGGCATCGTAGTTTGCAATTGAAAGTGTAACACCAGCGAACATACCAGACATATACAGCACCGCTTCTACATTCCACCCGCCTATGTTCTGGTCAAAGGAAGAGGCACCAGCAAACATATAATCCATGTCTCCCACTGATACTGTATTCCAGTTTCCTATGTCTTGGTTAAAGGTGGAAGCACCTCTAAACATATTCCACATAGCTGTCACCGCTACGGTATTCCACCTGCTTATGTCCTGATTAAAGGCAGTGGCTCCGTAGAACATATAATCCATAGTCGTCACCTGCGCTGTATTCCAGTTTCCTATGTCCTGATTAAAGACAGTGGCTCCTCTGAACATAGAATGCATATTCGTCACCTGTGCTGTGTTCCAGTTTCCTATGTCCTGATTAAAGGCAGTGGCTCCATAGAACATATAAGCCATGTTCGTCACCTGTGCTGTATTCCAGTTTCCTATGTCCTGATTAAAGGCAGTGGCTCCTCTGAACAGATGGGCCATATTCGTCACAGCACGCATGTCAGGTGTATCAGTAGCCAGTATGGTTAGCCTAGTTGCGCCCAGAAAAGCACTGGACATATCTGCATTCCATATAGCGGTGCCCCACTGTTCTATGGAGGTATATTTTGCTGTGTCTGCCTGATTATTGATATAAATATCATTCAGGTTGCTACATCTGATGGTGTGTTCTCCTGCTGTGGGGAAGGTATGGAACTGGTTTCCAGCAAGTCCTGTAGCTTCAAACATGCCGTTATTGTCCCAGTCTATGTCATAACTTGTGTCCTGCGTGTAGAAGGTAAAGGACTTGTCGGCGGAGTTCGTACCAGCGGTGGTTGTTATTTTTAGCACAAAGTGGTCTGTTGGTATGATTTCATCCACATCCGTTACCGTGATGGTGAGGGCTTGCATAGCAAACATTGCGGGTGTGCCGTTGTCTGTAGCGGTGACGATGACTTCATATTCATTGTCCCCTCCTGCATCTACTGGATTCTCATAGTCTGGTGCGGTATTGAACGTCAATTCGCCTGCGGGAGTGATGGAAAACTGACCCGCATCTGCTCCCGACAGCGTGAAACTTACCGTCTGTCCCGCATCTTCATCGGTGGCACTAACGGTGGTAACCGCCGTTGTACCTTCCGCTACATCCACCGTCATTTCGCTCGTGAAAACAGGAGCGTGTTCATTCTCCACATCCGTCACTATAATGGCGAGAGCTTGCATAGCAGTCATTTCGGGTGTGCCGTTGTCTGTAGCCGTGATCGTCACTTCGTATATACTATTCGTATTCGTTCCCACATCCATAGGCATTTCAAAATCTGGTGGTGTATTGAACGTCAATACGCCGCCTGCTGGAGTGATGGAAAACTGACCCGCATCCGCTCCGCCAGACAGCGTGAAAGTAACTGTTTGTTCCACATTTTCATCGGTGGCGGTAACGGTGGTAACTGCCGTCGTGGCGTTTTCTGCATAAGCTACTGTATCGATAGCTCCGCTTGTGAAAACAGGGGCATGGGAGTTAGTGCCACCACCACCTTCATCCACATCCGTTACTGTGATGGTGAGGGCTTGCATAGCAAACATTGCGGGTGTGCCGTCGTCTGTAGCCGTGACGGTTACCGTATATACATTTGATCCCGACACACTGCCTGGATTCTCATAGTCTGGTGCGGTATTGAACGTCAATTCGCCTGCGGGAGTGATAGAAAATAGAGCCTCATCCGCTTCTCCCGTCAGCGTGAAAGTAACTGTTTGTCCGGCATCAGTGGCGGTAACGGTGGTAACTGCCGTCGTACCTTCCGCTACATCCACAGTCGTTCCACTGGTGAAAACAGGGGCGTAGGTACCATTAGGCGGTGCTACTCCTACTCGTCCGCCATCCGTAATGGTCCAGTTATCTCCACCATTTGCTGTAGTAGCCTTCATATTTTCCCTAGCGGTGTGTGCTGCATCTGAGCTATATTCAGAATCTCCTCCCCCGAAACGGACTCCCGTTTGAAGGTTTTGTCTGTTCCAACCCGTTAAAAGTGCATCGTAGTTTGCAATTGAAAGAGTAACACCTGAGAACATACTTCCCATTTCCGTTACCGCTTCTACATTCCACCTGCTTATGTCCTGATCAAAGGAAGTGGCACCAGAGAACATCCCATCCATATGCGTCACCTTTTCTACATTCCACCTGCTTATGTTTTGGTTAAAGGAAGTGGCTCCATTGAACATACTTTCCATAAATCTCACCGTTGCGGTATTCCATTCGCTGATGTCTTGGTTAAAGGAAGTGGCACCAGAGAACATATAATCCATATCCCCCACAGATGCTGTATTCCAGTTTCCTATGTCTTGGTTAAAGGTAGAAGCACCCCTGAACATATTCCACATAACTGTCACAGATGCTGTATTCCAGTTTCCTATGTCTTGGTTAAAGGCAACGGCTCCATAGAACACACCTCGCATACTCGTCACCGAGGCTGTATTCCACCCGCTTATGTCGCCGTTAAAGGAAGTGGCTCTCCTGAACATACCTCGCATATCCGTCACGGCTGAAGTATTCCACCTGCTTATGTCACCGTTGAAGGAAGTGGCTCCATTGAACATATAGACCATATTCGCCACTCCCGATAAATCGGGTGCATCGGTAGCGGTAACCATGAGGTTATGCGCCCCGTAAAACGCTTTCTCCATGGAAGACCATGCTATGTCTCCCCACTGCGTGACCTCCCGTATTTTGGCTGTGTCACCTTCGTTATTGAAGTAAATCCTCGGGAAGATACCACCAATGCTGACGGTATGATCACCTGCGCTGGTATAGGAATGGGTAGCATTGCCTCTCTGTCCGCTTTCGCTACTGCCATCGCCCCAGTAAACTATGTAATTATAGCCTCTACCTCTTGTTGGAATGGTGATGGATTCGTTTGCTGTGGTCGTGCGCCAAGTGGTGATAAAGTTAGCTGTTGATCCTGCCTCATTGACGGTGATGGTCACCTCTCGCTGGTTATTTGTTCCAAACGCACCTGTGGATGCTATGGTAATGGTATAGGATGATTTTCCGGTAGTAGGTGGTGCATTTATGGTCAGTACCTTTCCTGTCAGTGTAAATAAATTAGCATCGGTTTCCGAAAGCGTATACACGGGGTTGTGAGCGTCGAGGACAGCATTCTGAGCGGTGATGGTTGTCGCTACATCACCTGCCATAAGCGTACTGCTCATTATCAATTCCCCTGGGATATACCAAGGTCCGAGATTTTGGTTAAAGACAGTGACTCCGAAGAACATATTGTCCATCTCCGTCACCGCTTCTACATTCCACCCGCCTATGTCTTGGTTAAAGGAAGTGGCTCTCCAGAACATAAAAGTCATATCCGTCACCTTTGCTGTATTCCACCTGCCTATGTCTTGGTTAAAGGCAGTGGCTTCAAAGAACATACCTCCCATATCCGTCACCTGTGCTGTATTCCAGTTACCTATGTCTTGGTTAAAGGACTCGGCATCAGAGAACATATTTTCCATACTCGTCACGGCTGAGGTATTCCAGTTACCTATGTCTTGGTTAAAGGAAGTGGCTACCCAGAACATCCTAGACATATCGGTCACCGATGCGGTATTCCAGTTACCTATGTCTTGGTTAAAGGACTCGGCTTCTTCGAACATATAACGCATATCGGTCACCGATGCGGTATTCCAGTTACCTATGTCTTGGTTAAAGGACTCGGCTTCAGAGAACATAAAACCCATATTCGTCACCGATGCGGTATTCCAGTTACCTATGTCTTGGTCAAAGGAAGAGGCTCCAGAGAACATAGAACGCATATTCATCACAGATGCGGTATTCCACCTGCTTATGTCACCGTTAAAGGAAGTGGCACCATGGAACATCTGACTCACATTTGTCACCATACCCATGTCTGGGGTACCTGCGTTTGGGTTCATGGTCAGGTTACTTGCTCCAAAAAAAGCATCACTCATATCTGCATTCCAGACAGCGGTACCCCACTGTTCTATGGAGGTATATTTTGCTACGTCTACCTGATTAAAGATATGACCATAGGCATCATTCAGATCATTCAGATTTCTAAACCTGATGGTGTGTTCTCCTGCTTTGGAGAAGGTATGAGACTGGTTTCCAGACAGTCCTATATCTTCACTTTCAAACGTTTGGTCATTGTTCCAGTCAATGTCATAATTTGTATCCTGTGTGTAGAAGGTAAAGGACTTGTCGGCGGGGTTAGTCCCCTCGGTGGTTGTTATTTTTAGTACAAAGTGGTCTGTTGCATCGTCTTGTGCGTAAGCGAGTGCAGGGAGTACTAAGAGGGAGACTAGAGAGATTAAGGGTTTAAGCCCCCAAATACCTGCCATAATGTAGGAGGAGGGGGGGGTGAAATTATGCGACTTTTTGTCGGTTATAGGTGTCGTTTTTAGAGGTAGAATAGTAGTTTTCATTTGATCTTTTGTTAGTTAAACAATAGCATCAAAGGTATGAAACGATTACCAGCTAAGCACTGCTGCCCTGTAAATATTGAAATTACTAAAAAGGTATTTTCTCAAATTGGTATTACTCACTAAGAACTTTTGCTATCAGATACCTTGATAGCCTGCTATCAGCCACCCTGATAGGGTGCTATCAGATACCTTGATAGGGTGCTATCAGATACCTTGATAGGATGCTATCAGCCACCCTGATAGGAGGGGAATGATAAAAGATAGAGTAAGTATAGACCACAGACCTTCGGCTACGGGCGTAATAGTTACTGCGCTACCGCTCACCTCAACAGTAGCAGTGGCAAAGGGTTGTTCGATAAATTGAGCATTAACTGGCAGAGCAAACGCTATACTTAAAATAAGGGGCAGTAGGGTTATTATATGCCTTTTTGTCAGTTATAGGTGGTTGGATAGTGGTTTTCATTGATCTTTTAAGGTTTAAATAATGGTGCGAAGGTGTGAGATTATTGCCAACTAATACCAACTTGACCACAAAATATCACATATAACTTGTTTCTTTTTTGCTTATGTTTTGTTAAAAAATAGCACCGTAGCTATGGCTATGTTTATATTTTTTTCCTGATCCAAACAAAAAATGATTGAATTTATTTATGTACTATTTTATAATCAAATCGGTATTATCAGTACATTTAAGGCATAAAAAATTAAATCTATTGAACACGCTTATGCACAAGATCAAGAGTAGTTTAGACAAAACGTTTTAAACGATCAAATCGCCAAAGCTATTTTACACCAAAAAATTTTTTACTTGAAAAACTATATTTGTTTATCTTTCTTCACTTTAGGTCTCCTTTTTACTCGGACGGTAGGTGCCCAAATCGAGTTTATTGGTGATTCTGAAGGTATTTCTACTATCAATACCCTGAATGGAGAAAACTATCTGGTACTGAGTCCCCGTGGAAAGAGAATAGCGTTTACGAAGGAACGGCAGCGAGGGAGTAGCCCGCAGGAGCCTGATTACGTAGATCAATTTTTTGAAGTATTTGATTCTACTTGGCAGGCGACAGTTTATTCTGCCTGGACAGATGGCACGGGAATGTTCAGTCCTGTTGGTTTTGATAAAGCGGGGAATCAATACTTTAGTAAAGTGTCATTTCATCAAGGTGTTTACGCTGGGAAAGTGTTTAGATCACTGAATGACGGTGGCGTAGTTGAGGTAGCCATTCCTTTTTTGGAAAATAAATCACCTCATCAAAGTGGCTGTTTATCTAAGGACGGGAGGTATATGATTTTGAGTATGGAATCCCCTAACACGTATGGCGTAGAGGATCTTTACCTAGTGCAAATGAGACAAGGACACTGGACGAGTCCAATCAATCTTGGGAGGCAAGTAAACACGAAATTTCAAGAGATTACTCCATTCCTTGCACGGGATAATAAAACTCTTTTCTTCGCTACAAATGGCAGGAAAGGGGAAGGGAGCTTTGATATTTACTACAGTGTTAGATTGGATGATTCATGGAGAAAGTGGTCTAAGCCAAAAAATGTGGGTGTCCCTGTAAACACTTCGGGTGCGGAGACTTCATTTTCTTTTCTGGAAGGAGATGACTGGGCGTATTTCGTAAGCTCGCAAAGTAGCGATGGGTATGGAGACGTGCGGAGGATAAAAATAAACATGGATATCGAAGAAGATTCAACGGGTCTGGAAGAGGATGTAGTCGCAAGTGAACGTCCTGCACACGTGGTATTAAAAATTGTAGATAAAAAAACGAGAGCATCCATACCAAGCGAGATGATTTCTGTTGCGACCACCTTATTTAGTGCCAATGGATTATTTACGATTGATTCGCTTTCTGACGAGGAGGTCGCAATTAAATCTCAAGGCTATCTGCCAAGGATCGTTATACTGGATTCCAGTTTGGAAGTAGGAGAGAATGAAATCGGCTTAGAGTCAATAGCTGTAGGAACTACCATTACATTAAGCCATGTTCTTTTTGCTAAAGGGACTTCAAAGATGGTTGAAGGTTCAGCAAAGGAATTGAACCTAGTGGTTGAAATGATGAATGATAATCCCGACGTAAAAATTTTGTTGAAAGGACATACCGATAATCGGGGAGACCCTGTTTTAAATGTCAGACTTTCTGAAGATCGTGTAAAATCAGTAAGAAAGTACTTAACGGATCAAGGAATAAATGCGTACCGCATCAAAGGAGTGGGTCATGGCGGAAATACTCCTGTAGCTAGTAATGCAACTGAAAAAACCAGGAAATTGAACAGAAGAGTTGAATTTGAGGTAGTGGAGGAGTAGCTCTTTTCCAAGAAACCGACTACCCGACTATATATTTTCTAAGAAAGAAGCCATTCCTTCACGAGGGTTATAATACAAATTTGATTATAAAATGTAGTATATAAATCGTTTCTTTTTCGCTTGTATGTCGTTAAAAACAAACAAAAGCTAAAACCCTTCGGCGTAACTATCTCCCCGTGTATGGTCAGGTCCTCCTTCTAGTTGCCCATCCTTTCGAATGAGGACACAATCCATTTGTCCCATTGATTCTCGAAACTCGATCTTGTGACCTATATCTCTGAGGTCTTGAAGTACTCGCTCATCTATGCCGTTTTCCTCAACAAGAATTTGATCTGGAAGCCATTGACTATGCACCCGCTTGGCATTCACCGCCTCCTGCATACTCATGCCGTGGTCAATTACATTCATAATGGTTTGGAAAACACTGGTGATAATTGTAGATCCTCCAGGTGTTCCCACTACCATTTTTAATTTCCCCTCCTTTTCCAAGATAGTGGGGGTCATACTACTCAACATTCTCTTTTCAGGTTGGATAGCATTCGCCTCTCCACCAACCAGTCCAAACATATTTGGTACTCCAGGTTTGGAGGAAAAATCATCCATTTCATTGTTCAAAAAGAATCCAGCCCCCTTTACCAATACCTTACATCCAAAGAGTCCATTTAATGTGGTTGTAATCGAAACGGCATTTCCGTCAGCATCTATGACAGAAAAGTGAGTAGTTTCGGTACTTTCAATTACTTCTACCTTCCCTTCTTTTATTTTCTGGGAATCTGTCTTTTTATCCGTCTGTATGGAGGAAAATCGATCCTTGTTGTAATCTTCCCCTAACAGCATCCCAACTGGGACATCATAAAAATCAGGGTCACCTAGATGTGTGGCCCTATCCGCATACACACGCCTTTCTAGTTCTGTTAGAATATGTAATGTTTCCGATGTATTGTGTCCTAGCGATTTCAGGTCATAGGCTTCAGCACCTTGTAGTAGCTGAAGTAATGCAATACCACCGCTGGAGGGGGGTCCCATCGAAATTATTTTGTGACCTCTGTATGTTCCCGTCACAGGATCTCTCCATTTCGACTCGTAATTCTGAAGATCTTCGGAAGAGATCAGACCATTACCTCTTTGCATTTCCATAATGATCTGGTCAGCTACCTCTCCTGCATAAAACCCGTCTCTTCCGTTGTCTCTTATTAGCGTTAGGGTTGTGGCAAGGTCTGTATATTTAACAGAGTCACCTTCTTCCCATCCGTTTTGTTTCAGCATGAGTGCGCCCTCTCCATTTATTTCCTGGAATATTTTTTGGAATCTATTCAACTGAAAAGCAGCACCTTCTGTCAGAACGTATCCATCGGAAGCTAAGTCAATTGCTGGTTGTATCAATTCATGCATTGGTTTTGAAGCGAATCTTTCATGAAGTTTGAACATACCATCAACAGAACCAGGCACTCCTGCTGCCAAATGCCCTTCTGTACTCAACCCGTCAACGACCTCACCATTTTCATCCAAGTACATATCTCTACTTGACGCTGCAGGTGCTTTCTCTCTAAAATCAAGTGACCCAACACTACCGTCATTTTTTCGAAAGACAGCAAATCCACCACCACCAATGTTTCCTGCTCTCGGAAAAACTACAGCGAGTGCAAATTGCACCGCAATGGCGACATCAAATGCATTTCCTCCATTTTTAAGTATTTGAACGCCCACTTTTGTTGCCAGCGGGTGTGCAGATGAGATCATCGCGCTTTGACCCAACGGACCAACTACAGGCTCAACTTGTTGAACTTTCTGGGTTTGCGAAGTATCACAGCCAATAATGAATAAGGTAGTTAGGAGAGCAGTTAGGTTTTTCATGGATTAGGATTTCATTCTAACAATTTTAGTTCGCTTTTTTCTTTTATGCTTACTGTGATCATATGGAAACCAATGCTTTCGGGGTTTCACGACCTTTACTGTAGTGGTATTTCGCTGACAGCTCGATGTAAAAGTCCCAGCACCTACCACCAATAAAATGACTACAATCTTTTTGAGCATTTTTAGAAATGCCCGAAGCTAATGCAAAGGAGGTGCATAAACAAAATGTTTCTTACAAAAAAATGTTATTTTCTGTTCTCGTAGGTTCAACAATCAAGTGCAAAAACTAAGCGGTATTTAGATAAAAGATTTCTTTAGGAGTTTTAAAGTTAAGTTTTTTGAAGTAGGCATTTAATAAATACGGATGAAATTGTAAGGGCATGGTTGATGGTCCACCATTTTTTTTAGTTAGCAGGTTATCGAATATTTCTCCTTTCATCTGGCTTCGGTTGAACCGATAGCACTATTGGTCGATATATGCCTGAAGGTTATCGACTGAATGGTGGATACCTCTAAGCCATGCCTTGAACATCATCATTGTTCTGTACAATTCTGGGAAATTCTTACCTTTCTTTCCATTCTCGATTTGAATTAACTAAGGGTATTTTTCTTTCAAGTAAGGGTATTTTCCTTTCAAGGGGATGTAGCCCCTCCACTTATCGGTTGTGATGGTAGCCTGAGTTGATATATGATCTTGGAAGAAGGGCTTCAATTGCTTGGAGCCGGCATTGTCAATCACTCTGGCATACATCCTGCTCACTCCTTTCCCTTTCTTCTCAATAAGCCAGTACAACCTGCTTTTTTCGGTTATTTTGGTGTCCTACAACGCCTTCTTCCTGTTGCCCTACAACCGTCTCATCGACTGCTACTTTACCCATGAGCGGGTATTTCCCACTGCTAACCATGGCCTTCATTACCTTTTGCTGAAACAGCCAACAGGTTTTTTGCCGTAGCCCCAGTTTTCTGCTTAGCTCTGTTGATGCAATCCCTTGTTTATTTGCACTCATATAGTATAGGATCTAAAAATCTTTTAAAATTGGGAATTTTTTTTACTTCCTTAAATCCGCAGGTGTAAAACGGAAAAGAGCTGGAATAGGCTTAAACTAGTTTGTAATAAGCTTTTCTGGCTCGATTTTTTTCACTTATTTGAGTGTGTAACCAATCCAGTAAGCGGGAATGAAAGTAACCATATCTGATAAAAAAGTCACCCCTTTTGGCGGGTTTAATTTTTGCTACAAGTTTCTTAAGGATAGCGGTATTCCCAAGCTAATGGATGATCATTTGGGTAGCCGGGTCAACTATAGAGGGTTCGATTACTCGGAGATTTTGATGAATCATTTGGCTATTTTCCTTCATGGTGGAGCTTGTACTGAGGACATTGAAGAACACTTAGGAGGACATCTGAAGAAAGTTCGGGGGTTCTCGGTGTGTAGTGCCGATACCATTTTGGGAGGCATAAAAGAACTGGTCACCCCTACAGAGGCAATGACCAGTTCGGGAGGGATACCCCATCAGTTCAATATCAACCTGAGCTTAAACCAATGATTACTGAAAGCCTTGAGCAAAACCAATCAGCTTAACACCAAACAGGAGCATACATTAGATTATGATAATCAGGTAATCGCCACCGAGAAATATGATGCACGGAGAAGCTATAAAAAGTGTGAAGGTTACCAACCAGGTGTGGCCAGTATCGGCAAAAACATCGTTTACATCGAAGGACGTAATGGCAACAGCCCAGCCAAATACCAACAAGAAGAAACCCTGACCAGGGCATTTTCTTTACTGGATCAGCAGGGCATCTGCATCAAGCGCTTTCGGGCAGATTCGGCGTCCTGCCAACAAAAGGTAATTAGTCTTGTGGAGGGAACGAGTCAGCACTTTTACATCCGAGCTGTGCGTTGCGCTACTATGGAACAGCAAATTAGCCAGATTCGGACAGAAGCCTGGCAGAAAGTCCGTCTTGGAGTACAAGAAATGGAAGTGACACAGCTAACGGATTACCGTCCCTTTGATGGGAAAAAGCCCTACCGTTTGGTAGTAAGTCGGATTAAACGCCGAGATGGTCAGACTGGATTATTCGCTGGGGATGCCTTCACTTATCGAGCTATCCTCACCAATGATGTCAAATGGGACAACCAGCAAATTGTCTCTTTTTATAACCAAAGAGGAAATGCTGAGAGAACCTTCGATACAATGAACAATGATTTTGGCTGGTCTGAGCTTCCCTGTTCATTCCTTAATGAAAATACCGCCTTTATGATCATCACTGCGCTATATGCCAATATATACCAGGTTATGTTGGCTACGTTTGCCAGAAAACTATCCTGGATTAAGGAAAACTTCCGATTGAAGAAATTCATCTTCCGATTTATTACCGTGGCTGACAAATGGATCAAGACGGGAAGGCAGCATGTGCTTAAACTATATACACACAAAGACTACAGCCAACTGCTCACCTAACTGCCTAACTGTTTGATTAAAACATCCAAAATCCTTTCATAATACCGCTTTTCTCGGGAAAGGTCTGTCTGAAAACCCTCAATTTTACCAGTGAAGACCTACTGCAACCCTTAGTTCTGGTCAAAATACCAACTAACCAGCCCCATATACCTGGTCGATTAGATAGGAACTGACACTATTATCCTTTAGCAACTCTTTGTATCTGAAAATCTAGTGGACTGCGGATTTTAGGTACTTTGTGGAAAAGCGTGCCACTTGTGGGGGTAGCTTGGTATCTACATTTTGTGCATTGCCGGGTATGGAATAATTTCCCTCCGCAATACTTGCTGTTTTGGCACCTTTCACATTTAAATCCATTGGACCATTTCATTTCGACCAGGAAGTTTTGACAACTGTCGTTATCAGGAAATTTCTTCTGAAACTCAAAAAGGGTTAGACCTTCATACTTTTTCTCCATAATCTGATTTTTACTCTAACTTTAATAGTACTACTAAGTTACTGTAAATCAATCATTTAATAAAAAAAATGAAACTGTTTTAATAGACTAATCTTTTATTTATTAAATGCCTACTTCAATAAGTTTTTCTCTTGGTCGTCGGTTAATTTTGTGTTGACTTTGTGTAATCTGTTCGTCATTTAGTGTATCAAAAGCTGTTTTTTGGGGTATATACTGTCTTATGAGTTTGTTGGTGTATTCATTGCGTCCTCTTTGCCAGGAGCAATACCGATGGGCAAAGTAGAATTTAGTAGCTAGGTTTTTAGCTATGTTTTGATGGTCGGCGAATTCTGTTCCATTATCAGAAGTGATCGACAGGATATGTTTTTTATAGGGCATCATCCTATTGATAAGTTCCTTACTTAGTCCTTTGGCTTGCTTTCCCTTAGGTAGCTTTTTGATCATGAGCATTCCTGTAGTTCTTTCCACGATGGTCAGAATGGCTCCCTTTTGCTGTCTGCCTATAATGGTATCCACTTCCCAATCCCCAAAGCGTTCTTTATTGTTGATCCATGCAGGTCTTTGATCGATCGATACCCTGTTTTTAATAGTTACAGGCTTACCTACAGGTCTTTTCTATGTTTGAGTCGATGGCGTAACTGTTTGTAATATCTGCTTGATCTTACAATACCCTACAAGCTGCTTAGGTGACCACTGTTCTTGCAGAAGGTACGCTTTGATGAGCTGTCTTTTGTGGGTGTCAAAAGACCGAGGATTGCAATAACGTTGCTTACGCTTTGTGGAAGACAAATGTGCTTTAGATCCATGATAGATCCCTGTAGGGGAACTGTTGCGCTTGCATTCTCTGTAAATGGTGGAAACCGACACAGCAAGGGCTTCTGCAATGAAACTTTTACTTTTACCCGATTTTAAGCAGGCTTCAATTTGATATCTTCGATGGTCTTTGAGTTGATAATATGTTTGGCTCATATGGCAAAGTTTTTAGACCTGTAAATATGTGGAACTAGCTCCACATATTTATCCTAATCTTTGCACTTACTAATTGAACTTACAATGATCTATTAAAGGATGATCTATATTTTGGTGTTGTCCAAATTCTCGCTACCTATTCCTTTCTCTGATCCTTGATCCGATACAGAGTGAATCAGAAACAATAAACAGCGAGTCTTAAAAATCAAATGTGTTGAATTGAAAAGTCAAATACATCGGATTCGTTGGCAGTCCATTAGAAGACCTAGATGGGATTAACACCTAGATTGCGCCAGTCTCTCTTCTTATTTTAGCTTTTCTTCATTTAGCAATAAAATGTGCTTTCAAATAAATCCTAAAAGTAGTTCCCTTATTCAATTCGGACTCTTTGACAAAAATTTTCCCCTGATGATATTGTTCGATGATACGTTTAGCTAGTGTCAGACCTAAACCCCATCCTCGTTCCTTGGTAGTGAATCCTAGACGAAAAACATCATTGAACTTGGATTTGGCAATGCCCTTACCAGAATCTTTAATATCTATGGCTATTTGATCTTCATTGGTCTTTAAAATCTGAATTTTAAGATCCCCACTTCCCCCCATAGCATCGGTGGCATTTTTACATAAATTTTCGATAACCCATGCAAAAAGTGAGGGATTGATCCGTCCTGATAAATTCTTGTTTGGGAATGAAGAAATTCCAATGTTAATCTTGGATGGAAGTCTTTTTTGAAGATAACCTACCGTTTCCTCAATTGACTCTGTGATATTTCGTTCTTCAAGCTGTGGCTTACTTCCGATATTGGAAAAACGATCGGTAATGGTCTTAAGTCTGTCAACGTCTTTGTCAAACTCTATCAGGGCTTCTTCCTGACCATGATAAAATCCTTTGAAATATTCTGACCATGCCATCAACGAAGAAAGTGGGGTCCCCAGCTGGTGAGCGGTCTCCTTTGCCAGCCCGATCCAAACTCTGTTTTGCTCTACTTTTCTTAAATAGTTCAGAACTAGGAATGTAATCAAGCCAAAAACTGCAATAACGGTGAGCTGGATATATGGATAATACTTAAGCTGGCTTAATAAAAATGAACTCTTATAATAAATGTATTTATATCCATAAATATTATTTTGATCATCGGTAAGTATCACAGATATAGGTTCATGCTGGTTTTTCATGAGTGCTATTTCTTTCAGCAGTAGCTCCTTTCGAGCTTCCGAATCATTCATTCGATCAGCCTCACTCAGATTCTTATAATCTTCTGGATTTCCATATCCATCTGTGAGTATCACAGGAATAGTATGATTAGCTTTTACTATCTCATCAAAGATCAGGGTGAAATTAGTCCCACTTTCATTGGCTAGGAACTCCAAGGAGCTTGCATAAATTTCAATGTGCCTGCTTTCTCTCTCCTTGATCTGTTCAACGAGGCTATTGGTATAAATAATTGATCCAAAACTAATAAGTAGGGCAATGCCTAAAACGACCCATTTCAAATGCGGTCTTAAAGGAGACAAACTAAGATTTGCCACTTCTTTGAATTGCTTTTTCAATAATAATTCTTTCGTTAAAAATAACGAGGACTATTGAATAATTCGGGAAGAATAGTTTCAGTTAATATCAATTTGATTATAAAATATGTCATAATTAAATTGAATTATTTTTGGGTCTTAACTAGTTAAGACCCTTGAATTATTGAATAATAATTTTTCTTTCAACCTTTGTAAGGTGTAAGTTCCATTAGTAAGTGCAAAGATGTAGGATAAATATGTGGAGCTATTTCCACATATTTAAAGGTCTAAAAACTTTGCCATATGAGCCAAACATATTATCAACTCAAAGCCCATCAAAGACATCAACTTGAAGCCTACTTAAAATCGGGTAAACGTAGAAGTTTCATTGCAGAAGCCCTTGCTGTGTCGGTTTCCACCATTTACAGAGAATGCAAGCGCAACAGTTCCCCTACAGGGATCTATCATGGATCTAAAGCACATTTGTCTTCCACAAAGCGTAAGCAACGTTATTGCAATCCTCGGTCTTTTGACACCCACAAAAGACAGCTCATCAAAGAATACCTTCTGCAAGAACAGTGGTCACCTAAGCAGCTTGTAGGGTATTGTAAAATCCAGCAGATTCCCATGGTTTCACATGAACGTATCTATCAATATATCAGGGACGATAAAGCTGCTGGTGGACAGTATTACAAACATTTACGCCATCAACTCAAACATAGAAAAAGACCTGTAGGTAAGCCTGTAACTATTAAAAACAGGGTATCAATCGATCAAAGACCTGAATGCATCAACAATAAAGAACGCTTTGGGGACTGGGAAGTGGATACCATTATAGGCAGACAACAAAAGGGAGCCATTCTAACCATCGTGGAAAGAACTACAGGAATGCTCATTATCAAAAAGCTACCTAAGGGAAAGCGAGCCAAAGGACTAAGTAAGGAACTTATCAATAGGATGATGCCCTATAAAAAACATATCCTTTCGATCACTTCTGATAATGGAACAGAATTTTCCGATCATCAAAACATAGCTAAAAACCTAGCTACTCGATGCTACTTTGCCCATCCGTATTGCTCCTGACAAAGAGGACTCAATGAATACACCAACAAACTCATAAGACAGTATATACCCAAAAAAACAGCTTTTGATACACTAACTGACAAACAGATTACACAAATTCAATACAAAATTGACCGACGACCAAGAGAAAAACTTAACTTTAAAACTCCTAAAGAAATCTTTTATCTAAATACCGCTTAGTTTTTGCACTTGATTGTTGAACCTACGTAATCCAAACAAAAAATAATTTAAATTATTTATGACATATTTTATAATTAATTTGATATTACATATACTAAAACTATCAGTAGAAAGGTAGGATGAAACAGGGCTTAAAAGCTCTTTCACACTTAAATTCGCTGATAAAAATTCATGCTTTGAGGTTTTTAGTACAACCATAGCTAAAAAATCAGCTGTTTTTAAAATGAATCTTCTCAACCTTGCATTGAAGAAAAATAATTAACATTGAGACTATGTATAAATTGTTGTTGATAGTAGCGTTTGCCATTCTTACCTCTCTAGGGGTTTCCACGGGGATTTCAAAAACGGTTTCCTTTTTAGAACGTGATACATTAAAAGTTCTTGAACCCAAACCAGAACATGCGAGCGAAGCACATGTGATTTCGAACCTTTTGAATAAGTATCACTACCGAAAACTCGCATTATCAGATTCTATTTCCAGTATAATTTTTGATAACTATTTTTCCTCATTAGATCCAAATAAGGCATATTTTTTCGATTCGGACATCAGGCAGTTCGAAGCACTTCGATACGAACTGGATAATCAGATACCAGTGGGAAACTTGGATTTTTCTTACCATGTGTTTGCATTGTACAGGGAAAGAGCACTTGACAGAATTGGCTATGTATTCGAAGTATTAAAAACCGAATTCGACTTTTCAAAAGATGAATCATACGATTTAAACAGAGAGAAGAACGGTTGGTCAGAAACGGAAGAAGAAAGAAATGAGATATGGAGAAAAATCATAAAAAACCAGGCATTAACGTACAAACTATCTGGCAATGATTGGGATAAGACCGTAGAAAGCCTTACCAAGAGGTACAAGCGGATTCAAAAGGCCATTTATCAATACAACAGCGAAGACGTATTTCAGAGCTATATGAATGCGTATACTGGTGCATACGACCCTCATACGGACTATTTTTCACCACCAGATGCTGAAAACTTTCAGATAGAAATGGGACTTTCTCTGGAAGGGATCGGGGCGAGACTGATGCAAAACTTGGATTATACCCAAGTTGCTGATATCATTCCAGGAGGACCTGCGTATAAAAGCAAGGGTATTCTAAAGGATGATAGAATTATTGGAGTAGCACAAGGAGATGATGATGAGTTTCTTGACGTTATTGGGTGGCGGCTAGATGATGTGGTTGCGAAGATCCGAGGACCGAAGGGTACAGTGGTGAGATTGCAACTATTGAGGGCGAGTGAGGGGGTCAATGCCCTGCCAGATACGCTAAGACTTGTACGTGATAAAATCAAACTGGAATCGCAAGCTGCGAAATCCGAACTTATTCCAATTACGGACGAAAATACCACTTATAACCTTGGTGTGATTACGGTGCCTAGCTTTTACCTGAATTTTGATGACCTCAATGCTGGTGTTAAAGATTATCGAAGTACAACCCGTGATGTAAAAAAACTGATAGCCGAACTAGAAGGTCAAGGCATGGATGGATTGCTGATTGACCTTCGATTTAATGCTGGAGGATCACTTCAGGAAGCCATTGAAATGACGGGCTTGTTCATTCCTGAAGGTCCAGTGGTTCAGGTAAGGAACACCGATCTCTCTGTGGAGCAAATGGATGATACGGATGAAGGAGAAATTTTTTACGAGGGTCCCTTAGCTGTCATGGTAAATAGAGGTAGTGCTTCCGCATCTGAGATTTTTTCGGGAGCTATTCAGGATTACAAGCGAGGGGTCATTATCGGAGAGAGTACTTTTGGAAAAGGAACGGTACAAAATGTAATAGACCTGAACAAGTATATCAGGAATCCTGATGTGAAACTGGGACAGTTAAAATTGACCTTGGCGAAGTTTTACAGGGTGACAGGAAGCAGTAACCAGAAAGTAGGGATTGCACCAGATGTTCAATTTCCATCGTTATACGATGCAGAAAATTTTGGCGAAGCAAGCAGACCTAATGCACTCCCTTGGGACGAAATCGCGGATGCCGGCTTCAATCCAACTAACAATGCCGATGAAGATTTGCTGGATCAGTTAAATGGATTGTATCGGGATCATTTGAATTCTGATCCTGATCTTCAAAAACTGGTGAAAGAAATAGCAAGAGCAAAAGAGCGAAGGAACCAGTCGTCTATATCTTTAAATTTCGAAAAAAGAAGGAGACCAGAAGAAGATCAGGATGGAGAACCCTCAGCTACCGTTGAACAGAATGATGTCGCCTCATCAAATGAAACAGAACAGAAATTGAAAAACGATCCTTATTTGAAAGAAGGTCTTAGATTGCTGGTAGCAATGACCAAGAGAAAAGCCGGATAAGTAACGTGTTATACCAATCAGATTATAAAATATCACATATAAATCGTTTCTTTTTTGCTCACATTTCGTTAAAAACTAGAGCCATAGCTATGGCTATGCTTATATTTTTTGCCTAATACCAAATTGATCATAAAATATCACATATAAATCGTTTCTTTTTTGCTCACATTTCGTTAAAAACGAGAACCATAGCTATGGCTATGCTTATATTTTTTGCCTAACTCAAACAAAAAATAATTCAATTTATTTATGTGATATTTTGTGATCAAATTGGCATAATCTCCTATTCCTTCACAATTTTTCTGGTGATGCTACCTTTACCTGTGGTTAGTTGTAACAAATAGATGCCCTGTTTCAGCGATGGAATAGCCACGGAATGATCCGCTGTGCCTGCCTTCAGCTTTCCTCTTTTCAAGACCTTTCCGTCTATGCCTGACAAGGTATAGCGGGCATTTTCTGCCATGCCACTGATGTGCAACACTGCATCTACCGGGTTAGGGTAGACAGCAATGTCTGTGAATGCTTCAAGCCCTAAAGGTTCCTCCACATCCGTCACCGTGATGGTGAGGGCTTGCATAGCAGTCATTGCGGGTGTGCCGTTGTCTGTAGCCGTGATGGTGACTTCATACACGTTATTCCCTCCCATATCCGTAGGCACTTCAAAGTCTGGTGCCGTATTGAACGTCAATTCGCCTGCGGGAGTGATGGAAAAAAGACCCGCATCCGCTCCCGACAAAGCTAAAGTCATCGTTTGTCCTGCATCTGCATCGGTGGCGACGACGGTAGTTACTGCCGTCGTGTCGTTTTCTGCATAAGCTACTGTAGCGATAGCTCCGCTAGTGAAAACAGGAGCGTGTTCATTCGCCAAATCCGTCACTGTGATGGTGAGGGCTTGTGTAGCACTCATTTCGGGTGTGCCGTTGTCTGTAGCCGTGATCGTTACTTCGTACATATTATCCGTTCCCACATCCGTAGGCATTTCAAAATCTGGCACTGTCTTGAACGTCAATTCGCCTGCGGGAGTGATGGAAAACAGACCCCCATCATCTCCCGACAAAGCTAAAGTAATCGTTTGTCCCGTATCTGCATCGGTGGCGGTAACGGTGGTTACTGCCGTAGTGGCGTTTTCTGCATAAGAAACTGTAGCGACAGTTCCTCCTGCGAAAACTGGGGCGTATTCATTCACATCTGTCACTGTGATGGTGAGCGTTGCCGTGCCACTTAGGGGGGTGCTTCCTCCGTCTGTGACTGTCACCATAAGCGAATAGGATGTGGTGGTTTCATAATCCAGCGCACCAGCAACAGTAATCGCTCCTGTGGTGGGGTCGATAGCAAAAACATCCCCTGTATTACCGCCTGTGATGGCATAGGTTAATGTATTATTGGGCGAGGTTTCGTCTGGGTCCGTTGCTACCATGGTGCCGACTGCTGTTCCATTTGTACTATTTTCTGCTACTACAAATGTAGTATCGCTGGCAGTGGGTGCTTCGTTTACATCCGTCACCGTGATGGTGAATGATTTTGGAAAATCATGGGTCCCGTCGTTTACATTTATCCGTATTGAGTAGGTAGCGTTCATTTCATAGTCAGCGGAAGCGGTAAGCCTCAGGCTTGTTTCTAAAATATTAAAACTCCCATTGTCATCATCTCCGTCGCCCGTTACCAATGTGTAGGCATACGTGCCTCCTGTATCGGTATTTGATAGCATCCCCACCACCGCATCGGCACTCTCATTTTCTGCAATATGGGTGGAAGAAAGTAAAATGTTTGTGGGTGCCTGATTCATCGTTCTCAGACCTCCATCGGTAATATTCCAGCCATCTGCACTGATCATATTTGCCCTGGCAGTTTGTGCTTCAGTGCTTATATACAAAGAATTCCCTCCGTGGAAAGTGACTCCCGTTTGAAGATTTTGTCTGTTCCAACCCACCAAAAGCGCATCGTAGTTTGCAATTGAAAGGGAAACTCCAAGGAACATACTTTCCATAGTCGTCACCGCTTCTACATTCCACTCGCCTATGTCCTGATCAAAGGAAGTGGCTCTAACGAAAACGGAATCCATATCCGTCACAGATGCTGTATTCCACCCGCCTATGTTCTGGTCAAAGGAAGTGGCTTCATAGAACATCCACTTCATATCCGTCACCTTTGCTGTATTCCACCCGCTTATGTCGCCGTTAAAGGAAAAGGCTCGAGAGAACATAGAAGACATAGTCATCACCTGTGCTGTATTCCAGTTTCCTATGTCTTGATTAAAGGCTGTGGCTCCATTGAACATAGAACGCATATTCGTCACCTGTGCTGTATTCCACCCGCTGATGTCCTGATTAAAGGGAGTGACTACTTGGTACCCACCAAACATATTACTCATATTCGTCACCTTTGCTGTATTCCAGTTGCCTATGTCCTGATTAAAGGAAGTGGCATTCTGGAACATACCTTCCATATCCGTCACCTGTGCTGTATTCCACCCGCTGATGTCCTGATTAAAGGAAGTAACTACTTGGTACCCACCAAACATATTACTCATATTCGTCACCTTTGCTGTATTCCAGTTGCCTATGTCCTGATTAAAGGAAGTGGCATTCTGGAACATACCTTCCATATCCGTCACCTGTGCTGTATTCCACCCGCTGATGTCCTGATTAAAGGAAGTAACTACTTGGTACCCACCAAACATAAGAAACATATCCGTCACCTGTGCTGTATTCCACCCGCCTATGTTCTGGTCAAAGGAAGTGGCGTTAAAGAACATAAGTTCCATATTCGTCACCTTTGCTGTATTCCACCCGCTTATGTCGCCGTTAAAGGAAGTGGCTCCGAAGAACATAAAAGACATATCCGTCACCTGTGCTGTATTCCAGTTTCCTATGTCTTGATTAAAGGCTGTGGCTCCATTGAACATAGAACGCATATCCGTCACCTGTGCTGTATTCCAGTTTCCTAAGTCTTGATCAAAGGCAACGGCACCTCTGAACATATTACTCATATTCGTCACCTTTGCTGTATTCCAGTTGCCTATGTCCTGATTAAAGGAAGTGGCATTCTGGAACATACCTTCCATATTCGTCACCTGTGCTGTATTCCACTCGCCTATGTCACCGTTGAAGGAAGTGGCTTCAGCAAACATACCTCGCATGTTCGTCACCGCACTCATGTCAGGCGTACCTGCGCTTGAATTCATGGTCAGGTTACTTGCTCCCCAAAAAGCACTCCTCATATCTGCATTCCAGACAGAGGTACCCCACTGTTCTATGGAGGTATATTTTAATGTGTCTGTCTGGTTAGCGATATAGACATCATTCAGGTTTCTAAACCTGATGGTGTGTTCCCCTGCTGTGTTGAAGGTATGGGACTGGCTTCCAGCAATTCCTATCGCATCAAAATTTTGGTCATTGTCCCAGTCTATGTCATAATTTGTGTCCTGTGAGTAGAACATAAAGGACTTGTCGGCGGAGTTCGTACCAGCAGTGGTTGTTATTTTCAGTACAAAGTGGTCTGTTGCATCGTTCTGTGCGTAAGCGAGTACCGAGAGGAATAAGAAGGTAACTAAGGAGATTAAGGGTTTAAGTCCCCAAATACCTGACAAATTGTCGGGGGGGGGGGGGGGGGGGCTAGAATGTACTCTGTCTTTTTGGCAGTATCCAGTTTCGTTTTCATAGGGAATTTATTATTTTAAATGGGATTAATAATTAAATTGAGGGGGCAAGTCTAAGTAGTGAGTGATACTTTTGCAAGTATTAATTTATTTTTTTTAAAAAAAGAATACTTTTTCTGCTTGTGGATCAAATAGGCATGAGCAATGAGTTACATCATTTTGATCATAACCTGTCGCATATACTACCAAATTGTCCGTAATGTGTCACCTATAAATCGTTTCTTGTTCGCTCGCATGTCGTGAAAAAATAGCACCGTAGCTAGGGCTATGCTTTAGGACATCAGCTATTAACTACCTTTTTCCGCGATTGCGGTGTCAGTCCCATACCCAAGTCCTCATGTATGCTATACACCCTGCGGTTTTCCGTTCGGGACTTCCTTGCACTCACAAAAAATCTGGTGACTAGAGATGCCCTATACTTTTTCCCAATTCAAACAAAAAATAATTCAATTTATGTATGTAATGTTTTATAATCCTGTTGGCACAACAGGCGTGTGGACTTTCCATACATTTGGTAGATTCGCAAAAAAGTAGCTCAGCGTGCATGAGTAAAGATCAATTTAGTAATAGGTGGGGGATTGTTTTTGCGGCACTGGGAATGGCCATTGGTGCCGGGAATCTATGGAGATTTCCACGATTGGCTGGTCAGTATGGAGGTTCGTTTATTTTGCTGTGGATTTTATTCCTGTTTATCTGGTCCATCCCATTATTGCTTTCCGAATTTGCAATTGGTAAAAAGTATAAAAGCGGGGTCATTGGATCTTTCGGAAAACTTGCAGGTAAGAAATACACCTGGATGGGTTTTTTCATTACCATGTGTACGTTGGGAATAGCCTTCTATTATGCTATTGTTACTGCTTGGGCTTTCAGGTATCTGACATTCTCTGTAGACACTATGTTCTCTTCAACTTCTTTGCTGGAACACCTTCAATCAAATCCAGACTATTTGAATAACTTCTGGATTGACATTTCTAATGGCAATTGGACAACCGTCGCTACGTACATTGTTGTCATCTTTTTAGGCGTATTTATTTTGATCAGGGGTGTGAAAAATGGCTTGGAAAAAGCAAACAAACTCTTGATCCCCAGCTTATTTGTGTTGCTCTTGGTTATCGTATTTGTCTCACTCAATATGGAAGGAGGAATGAGAGGATTGGAATATATGTTTGCAGTCGATACAGAACATTTCAGCAATCCTGCAATTTGGATTGAGGCACTCTCTCAATCTGCTTGGTCTACGGGAGCTGGTTGGGGATTGATGATGACCATTTCAGCGTTTTCGCGTGATGACGAAGATGTAACACTCAATACATTCATTGGAGCTTTTGGTAACAATACCGCATCGTTGCTAGCTGGGATAGCCATTCTTCCAGCGGTGTTCGCGCTATCAGCTACGGATGCTGATGCTATTTCTTATTTGCAAACTGGAAACCAGGCACTTACATTTACCGTCATCCCACGGCTGTTTGCCAGTGTTCCAGGCGGGGCGTTTTTATCCGTACTGTTTTTTTTAGCACTATTTGTCGCTGCCTTTAGCTCACTACTTCCCATGCTTGAGCTATTCTTAAAAAATGTAGCAGACCTGAATATCCCGAAACGACCCACACTCATTGTGGTCATTAGTTGTTTTATCGTTTTTGGATTCCCGTCCGCTTGGTCTTTGGATTTCTTTTCCAATCAAGACTGGGTTTGGGGCATAGGGTTGATCCTGTCAGGATTATTTATTCTGATTGCAGTAGCCATGAGCAATCCCGTTCGTTTCAAAGAAGAGAACATTGATGCAGGGTCGGACATGAAAATTTCCTCTTCTTTCTTCAAGGTAGCGGTTTTTGGAAACATCGCCTTGGCAGTTTTATTGATTTACTGGTGGATGTCCCAAGGGTATAGTGCCGACCCGTGGTTTGACAAGAACGGAAACTGGAATGTATTTGATGTATACAGCAATGCGTCAATTGTTACGCAGTGGGTTTCGGTTATTATGATTGGTTTTTTGATCAATGGCTTTTTATATAAGAAATTTGTAGAGAAATGACTACATCGACTATCATAAGTATGTTTTTAATTCTCACAATGGTCGTGGGAGGCTTCATTTATTTTTTGGCAAAAGCGGTGAGAAAAGAGAAAGATCGTAAATGACCAATTGGGTATACCATCAATCGTGCCTTCATTTTTAATAGTTAATGTATATGGATAAAATAGATCCACTTAATCAGGTGGCTGAATTTCACAGGACATTTCGTCACCCCATTTTGGGGTCTCCTCAAATCCCGCCAGCGGATCGTTGTAAACTAAGAGTATCTCTTATTGCGGAAGAACTAAAAGAACTGGAAGAAGCCATTTCTCAAAATAATTTAGTAGAAGTAGCTGATGCACTTTGCGATATTCAGTACGTGCTTTCAGGGGCTATCTTGGAATTTGGTATGGCGGAAAAGTTTAAAGTACTTTTTGAAGAAGTACAACGATCCAACATGAGTAAAGCATGTGAAAATGAAAGAGAAGCCCAGGAGACGGTTAAGTTCTACAAGGAAAAAAAAGATACAGACGCATATTATGAGGAAAGAGATGGTAAGTTCCTCGTTTACCGAAAAGGCGATAAGAAGACCCTGAAATCTATTTACTATTCACCCGCAGATATAAAAGGCATCTTGGACTAAGTAGTCAATTTGGTATTATGCCAATATTGACCAAAAAAGGTCACATTTTTCCTAATCCAGACAAAAACAATTCAATTTAGTTATGTAATATTTTGTAATCAAATTGATACGAGCAAACTAAAGGGGGAGTGCAGGGTCGTGGGAAAACACAACTCTGAAACCCTTCATCTTCCAGCATATAATCTCCTATTCCTTCACAATTTTTCTGGTGATGCTACCTTTACCTGTGGTTAGTTGTAACACATAGATGCCCTTGTTCAGCGATGGAATAGCCACGGAATGAGCCACTTTATCGGCCTTCAGTTTTCCTCTTTTCACCATTTTCCCGTCTATGCTTGACAAGGTGTAGCGAGCATTTCCTGCCACGCCACTGATGTGTAGTACTGCGCCTACTGGGTTAGGATATACTTCAACGCCCGTGAACGCTTCAAGCCCTAGGGTTGGGCCTGCCCCTCCATCCACCACATCCGTCACGGTGATGGTAAGCGTCTGCGTAGCACTCATTGCGGGTGTGCCGTCATCTGTGGCGGTGACGGTTACTTCATACACATTATTCCCTCCCATATCTACTGGATTCTCATAGTCTGGTGCGGTATTGAACGTCAATTCGCCTCCTGCTTGAGTTATGGAAAACTGACCCCCATCTGCTCCCGACAGCGTGAAACTTACCGTCTGTCCCGCATCGGCATCCGTGGCAATGACGGTAGTTACTGCCGTAGTGGCGTTTTCTGCATAAGATACTGTAGCGGTAGCTCCTCCTTCGAAAACAGGAGCGTTATTTGCATGCTGTTCATCCACATCCGTCACGGTGATGGTAAGCGTCTGCGTAGCAGTCATTGCGGGTGTGCCGTCATCTGTGGCGGTGATCGTTACTTCGTACATATTATCCATCCCCGTATCTACTGGATTCTCATAGTCTGGTGCGGTATTGAACGTCAATTCGCCTTCTGCTTGAGTGATGGAAAACAGCCCCGCATCTGCTCCCGACAGCGTGAAACTTACCGTCTGTCCCGCATCGGCATCCGTGGCAATGACGGTAGTTACTGCCGTAGTGGCGTTTTCTGCATAAGATACTGTAGCGGTAGCTCCTCCTGCGAAAACAGGCGCGTGTTCATTCGCCACATCCGTCACCGTGATGGTAAGCGTTGCCGTGGCACTTAGGGAGGGGCTTCCTCCGTCTGTAACTGTGACCACGAGCGAATAGGATGGGGTGGTTTCATAATCCAACGCACCAGCAACGGTAATCGCTCCAGTTGTTGGGTCGATAGCAAACACATTTCCTGTATTACCGCCTGTGATGGCATAGGTTAATGTACCATTGACATTCGGCAGGCTGAAGACGTTGGGGTCTGTGGCTGAGTCTTGGTCTGTTGCTGTCACTGTGCCGACTGTTGTGTCGTTTGCACTATTTTCTGCTACGCTAAATGCAACATCGCTGGCAGTTGGTGCTTCATTTACATCGTCTACAGAAATGGTGAAAGATTTTTCAAAATCATTGGGTCCGCTTCTCACCTTTATCCGTATTGAATAGTTTCTTTTTGTTTCATAGTTGGCGGAAGCCTGAAGCTGTAGCTCTGTTCCTGAAATCCTAAAACTCCCATTGTCGGCATCTCCACCACCTGTTACCAAGGTGTAGACATACGTGCCTCCCGTATCGGTATTTGACAGCATCCCCACGACCGCATTGGCACCTGCATTTTCTGCAATATTGGTGGAAGAAAGGAAAATGTCTGTGGGTGCCTGATTCATCGTTATCAGACCTCCATCGGTAATAGTCCAGTCATGACCAGTTGAACTGATCATGTTTGCCCTAGCAGTTTGTGCTTGAGTACTCATATACACAGAATTTCCTCCGTGGAAAGTAACCCCAGATTTAAGGTTTTGCGCATTCCACCCCACCAAAAGTGAAGCATAGTTTGCAAGTGAAAGTGTAACGCCAGAGAACATACTGTGCATATATCTCACCGCTTCTACATTCCACCCGCCTATGTTCTGATCAAAGGAAGTGGCTCCAGAGAACATAAAATTCATATTCGTCACTCCCGATAAATCGGGTGCATCGGTAGCAGTCATCGTGAGGTTATTCGCCCCCTGAAACGCGCCCGCCATGGAAGTCCATGCTGTGTTTCCCCACTGCGTAACATCCCGGATTTTGCTTTTATCGCCTTCGTGATTGAAGTAAATCCTCGGGAAGACTCCACCAATGCTGACTGTATAATCACCTGCGCTGGCATAGGTATGGGTAGCATCGCCTGTCTTTCCGCTCTCGCTACTGCCATCGCCCCAGTGAACTACGTAATTATAGTAGTCGTCACCATCGCTTGTTGCTATTGTTGGAATGGTGATGGATTCGTTTGCTGTGGTCGTGCGCCAAGTGGTGATGAAGTTAGCTACTGATCCTGCCTCATTGAGGGTGATGGTCACCTCTCGCTGGTTATTTGTTCCAAACTGACCTGTGGATGCTATAGTGATGGTATAGGATGTTTTTCCAACAGTAGCAACTGTTGCATTTCTGGTCAGGTCACCTCCTGTCGTCAGTGTAAAGAAATTAGCATCAGCTCCTGAAAGCGTATACTCGGGGTTGTGAGCGTTGAGAACAGTATTCTGAGCGGTGATGGTTGCCACTACATCACCTGCCATAATCGTACTGCCCATTATCAATTCCCCGTCTCGGATATACCAAGGTCCGAGATTTTGGATAAAGACAGTGGCTCCATTGAACATAGAAGACATAACCCGAACCTTTCTTACATTCCACCCGCCTATGTCCTGGTTGAAGGAAGTGGCTCCATCGAACATACCACCCATATTCGTCACCTGTGCTGTATTCCATCTGCTTATGTCTTGATTAAAGGAAGTGGCATCATTGAACATACTTCGCATATCTATCACGGTTGCAGTATTCCATCTGCTTATGTCTCGGTCAAAGGAAGTGGCATTTTGGAACATCCTAGCCATATTCGTCACCTGTGCTGTATTCCATCTGCTTATGTCCTTGTTGAAGGCAGCGGCATTTTGGAATATCCTAGCCATATTCGTCACCTGTGCTGTATTCCATCTGCTTATGTCCTTGTTGAAGGCAGCGGCATTTTGGAATATCCTAGCCATATTCGTCACCGCTTCTACATTCCAGTTTCCTATGTCCTTGTTGAAGGCAGCGGCATTTTGGAACATCCTAGCCATATTCGTCACCGCTTCTACATTCCAGTTTCCTATGTCCTGATTAAAGTTAACGGCTCGACCGAACATACTTTCCATATTTGTCACCTGTGCTGTATTCCAGCGACCTATGTCCTGATTAAAGCGAATGATGAAACTTGGACTATAAAACATAAAAGACATATTGGTCACCGATGCTGTATTCCAATCGCCTATGTCGCTGTTGAAGTCACCGGCATTAGAGAACATATAAGACATATCGGTCACCAATGCTGTATTCCAATTGCCTATGTCGCTGTTGAAGTCATCGGCATCAGAGAACATATAAGACATATCGGTCACCAATGCTGTATTCCAATCGCCTATGCCGCTGTTGAATCCATCGGCATCAGAGAACATATAAGACATATCGGTCACAGCACTCATGTTAGGCGTGCCTGCGGTTGACTTTATGGTCAGGTTCTTTGCTCCCTGAAAAGCTTCCCTCATATCTGCATTCCAGACAGAGGTACCCCACTGTTCTATGGAGGTATATTTTCTCCTGTCTAGTTGATTCCTGATATAGATATCAGTCAGGTTTCTAAACCTGATGGTGTGTACTCCTGCTGTGGGGAAGGTATGGAACTGGTTTCCAGAAACTGCTAGCGTATCAAAATTTTGGTCATTGTCCCAGTCTATGTCATAACCCGTAGCCTCCGTGTAGAACGTAAAGGATTTGTCGTTAGCGTTAGTACCAGCAGTGGTTGTTATTTTTAGCAAAAAGTGGTCTGTTTCAGCGTTTTGTGCGTAAGCGAGAGACGAGAGGCATAAAAAGGTAACTAAGGAGATTAAGGGTTTAAGTCCCCAAGTGACTGGCAAATTATCAGAATGTGGTGGAAAAGTGGAATTAATTGCGTCTAAAGCTGTCTTTTTGTCAGTTTGAAGTCTATCTTTCATTTGAGGTCTATCTTTCATAAGAGATTTATCTATTTTATTTTTGGGATTCTAATTATTATCCTACGTGCTTGGTGTTACTAAGGAAACTCATATCTGACGTTTCTCGGGGAATCGTACAAATTCATTTTTCATTTTTTTTGAAAAAAAACATTCTTTTTTTCTTTAAGGTTTATTCCCGTTCACTGCTGTTTTTTTATGACATGACGTGATACCAATTGATATAAGGAAGGTTCTAACAATTGATTCTTTCACTTTCTCAAAAAAAAGAAAAATCTCTTTTGATTTTTTTTAGGAAAACTATACCTAACATACACATGGCTTGCTGATCCCCAGCCACAGCGTCAAGGATTTTCCCACAACCCTGAAACTCCTCCATCTTCCAGTATGTAATCTCCTATTCCTTCACAATTTTTCTGGTGACGCTACCTTTACCTGTGATTAGTTGTAACACATAGATGCCCTTGTTCAGCGATGGAATAGCCACGGAATGATCCGCTTTATCAGCCTTCAGTTTTCCTCTTTTCACCATTTTCCCGTCCATGCCTGACAAGGTGTAGCGAGCATTTCCTGCCACGCCACTGATGTGTAGTACTGCGCCTACTGGGTTAGGATACACTGCAATGCCTATGAACGCTTTAAGTCCTAGGGTTGGGTCTACCCCTCCATCCACCACATCCGTCACGGTGATGGTAAGCGTCTGCGTAGCAGTCATTGCGGGTGTGCCGTTGTCTGTGGCGGTGACGGTTACTTCGTACACATTATTCCCTCCCATATCTACTGGATTCTCATAGTCTGGTACGGTCTTGAACGTCAATTCGCCTGCGGGAGTGATGGAAAACAGCCCCTCATCCGCTCCCGACAGCATTAAAGTAACCGTCTGTCCCGCATCGGCATCCGTGGCAACGACTGTTGTTACTACCGTAGTGGCGTTTTCTGCATAAGATACTGTAGCGGTAGCTCCTCCTTCGAAAACAGGGGTATGGGTGTTAGTTTCACTCACCTCATCCGTCACGGTGATGGTAAGCGTCTGCGTAGCAGTCATTGCGGGTGTGCCGTTGTCTGTGGCGGTGACGGTTACTTCGTACACATTATTCCCTCCCATATCTACTGGATTCTCATAGTCTGGTGCGGTATTGAACGTCAATTCGCCTGCGGGAGTGATGGAAAACAGCCCCTCATCCGCTCCCGACAGCATTAAAGTAACCGTCTGTCCCGCATCGGCATCCGTGGCAACGACTGTTGTTACTACCGTCGTACCTTCCGATACATTTACGTCCGCTCCGCTGGTGAAAACTGGGGGGTTATCATTCACTCCCGTCACGGTGATGGTAAGCGTCTGCGTAGCACTCATTGCGGGTGTGCCGTCATCTGTGGCGATGACGGTTACTTCGTACACATTATTCATCCCCGTATCCGTAGGCATTTCATAGTCTGGTGCGGTATTGAACGTCAATTCGCCTGCGGGAGTGATGGAAAACAGCCCCGCATCATCTCCCGACAGCATTAAAGTAAGCGTCTGTCCCGCATCGGCATCCGTGGCAACGACTGTTGTTACTACCGTAGTGGCGTTTTCTGCATAAGATACTGTAGCGGTAGCTCCTCCTTCGAAAACAGGGGTATGGGTGTTAGTTTCACTCACATCATCCGTCACTGTGATGGTGAGGGCTTGCATAGCAGTCATTGGGGGTGTGCCGTTGTCTGTGGCGGTGACGGTTACTTCGTACACATTATTCCCTCCCATATCTACTGGATTCTCATAGTCTGGTGCGGTATTGAACGTCAATTCGCCTGCGGGAGTGATGGAAAACAGCCCCGCATCCGCTCCCGACAGCGTGAAACTTACCGTCTGTCCCGTATCTGCATCCGTAGCGGTAACGGTGGTAACTGTCGTCGTACCTTCCGCTACATCCAGCATAGTCGTTCCGCTTGTGAAAATAGGGACGTGTTCATTCACTCCTGTCACCGTGATGGTGAGGGTTTGCATAGCAGTCAGTGCGGGTGTGCCATCATCTGTGGCGGTGATCGTTACTTCGTACATATTATCCATCCCCGTATCTACTGGATTCTCATAGTCTGGTGCGGTATTGAACGTCAATTCGTCTGCGGGAGTTATGGAAAACTGACCCGCATCTGCTCCCGACAGCGTGAAACTTACCGTCTGTCCCGCATCGGCATCCGTGGCAATGACGGTAGTTACTGCCGTAGTGGCGTTTTCTGCATACGATACTGTAGCGACAGCTCCTTCTGCGAAAACAGGAGCGTTATTACTTTCATTCGCCATATCCGTCACCGTGATGGTAAGCGTTGCCGTGGCACTTAGGGAGGGGCTTCCTCCGTCTGTAACTGTGACCACGAGCGAATAGGATGGGGTGGTTTCATAATCCAACGCATCAGCAACGGTAATCGCTCCAGTTGTTGGGTCGATAGCAAACACATTTCCTGTATTACCGCCTGTGATGGCATAGGTTAATGTACTATTGACATTCGGACGGCGGGTGTAGCTGGGGTTTTTGTCTGGGTCTGGGTCTGTTGCTAGCACGGTGCCAACTGGTGTGCCGTTTGCACTACTTTCTGCTACGCTAAATGCATCATCCCTAGCAGTTGGTGCTTCATTTACATCGTCTATAGAAATGGTGAATTTTTTTGCAAAACCATGGGTCCCGTCGCTTACATTTATCCGTACCGAGTAGGCATTTTTTGTTTCATAGTCAGCGGAATCGGTAAGCCTCAGGGTTGTTCCTAAAATATTAAAACTCCCATTGTCGGCATCTCCATCACCGTCCACCAATGTGTAGGTATACGTACCTCCCGTATCGGTATTTGACAGCATCCCCACGACCGCATTGACACCTGCATTTTCTGCAATACTGTTGGCAGAAAGGAAAATGTTTGCAGGTGCCTGATTCATCGTTCTCAGACCTCCATCGGTAATACTCCAGCGATCTGAATTGATCATGTTTTCCCTAGCAGTTTGAGCTTCAGTGCTTATATACAAAGAATTCCCTCCGTTGAAACCAACACTAGGTCGAAGGTTTTGTCTGTTCCACCCCACCAAAAGAGAATCGTAGTTTGCAATTGAAAGTGTAATACCATAGAACATAAAACGCATATCGGTCACCGCTTCTACATTCCACCCACCGATGTCTTGGTCAAAGGAAGTGGCTTTTCGGAACATCTCATACATATTCGTCACAGACGCTGTATTCCACCCACTTAGGTCTTGGTTAAAGGAAGTGGCTCTACTGAACATAGAGAACATATCCGTCACAGATGCTGTATTCCACCCACTTAGGTCTTGGTTAAAGGAAGTGGCTCCACTGAACATACGTTGCATATTAGTCACCGCTTCTACATTCCACCCACTTAGGTCTTGGTTAAAGGAAGTGGCTCCACTGAACATAGATAACATATTCGTCACTTTTGCTGTATTCCACCCACCTATGTTCTGGTCAAAGGAAGAGGCGTTTTGGAACATATAATCCATATTCGTTACCTTCGCTGTATTCCACCCGCCTATGTTCTGGTCAAAGGAAGTGGCGTTTTTGAACATATAATCCATATTCGTTACCTTCGCTGTGTTCCACCCGCCTATGTTCTGGTCAAAGGAAGTGGCGTTTTGGAACATATAATCCGTATTCGTTACCTTCGCCGTGTTCCACCCGCCTATGTTCTGGTCAAAGGAAGTGGCGTCTTGGAACATACCATGCATATTCGTCACAGATTCGGTATTCCACCCGCTGATGTCGCCGTTAAATTTAGTGGCTCCATTGAACATACTATACATATTCGTCACAGATGCTGTATTCCACCCACTTAGGTCGCCGTTGAAAGAAGTGGCTCCTGAAAACATACGTTGCATATTCGTCACCGCTTCTATATTCCACCCGCCTATGTTCTGGTTAAAGGAAGTGGCTCCTGAAAACATAACAAGCATATCCGTCACCTTCGCTGTATTCCACTTGCTTAGGTCCTGGTTAAAGGCAGAGGCTCCTAAGAACATCCCATACATATTCGTCACAGATGCTATATTCCACTCGCTTAGGTCGCCGTTGAATCCATCGGCATCAGAGAACATATAAGACATATCGGTCACCAATGCTGTATTCCACTCGCTTAGGTCGCCGTTGAAAGAAGTGGCACCATCGAACATATTATTCATATTCGTCACCGCACTCATGTCTGGCGTATCAGTAGCTGTCATGGTCAGGCGACTTGCTCCCTGAAAAGCATTACTCATATCTGCATGCCATACAGCGGTACCCCACTGTTCTATGGAGGTATATTTTTCCCTGCCTGCTTGGTTATTGATGTGGACATCATTCAGGTTTCTAAATCTGATGGTGTATTCTCCAAGTGTGGTGAAGGTGTGGGACTGGCTTCCAGAAACTCCTGTATCTACACTTTCAAAAATTTGGTCATTGTCCCAGTCAATGTCATAATTCGTGTCCTCCGTGTAGAAGGTAAAGGATTTGAAGACGAAGAGGGGGGCGTTGATGGTTATTTTTAGCACAAAGTGGTCTGTTTCAGCGTTTTGTGCGTAAGCGAGAGACGAGAGGCATAAAAAGGTAACTAAGGAGATCAAGGATTTAAGTCCCCAAGTGACTGGCAAATTACCAGAATGTGGCGGAGAAGTGGAATTAATTGCGTCTAAAGCTGTCTTTTTGTCAGTTTGAAGTCTACCTTTCATTTGAGGTCTATCTTTCATAAGAAATTTATCTATTTTATTTTAGGGATTCCAATTATTATCCTGCCGTGCTTGGTGCTTCTAAGGAAACCCAATTAGTCTGACGTTTCTCGGAGAATCGTACAAATTTATTTTTTTTTTCAAAAAAAACATTCTTTTTTTCTTTAAGGTTCATTCCCGTTCACTGCTGTTTTTATTATGACATGACGTGATACCAATTGATATAAGGAAGGTTCTAACAATTGATTCTTTCACTTTCTCAAAAAAAAGAAAAATCTCTTTTGATTTTTTTTAGGAAAACTATACCTAACATACACATGGCTTGCTGATCCCCAGCCACAGCGTCAAGGATTTTTCCACAACCCTGAAACTCCTCACATCTTCCAGTATGTAATCTCCTATTCCTTCACAATTTTTCTGGTGACGCTACCTTTACCTGTGATTAGTTGTAACACATAGATGCCCTTGTTCAGCGATGGAATAGCCACGGAATGATCCGCTTTATCAGCCTTCAGTTTTCCTCTTTTCACCATTTTCCCGTCTATGCCTGACAAGGTATAGTGGGCATTTCCTTCCACACCGCTGATGTGCAACACTGCGCCTGTTGGGTTAGGATATACTTCAACGCCCGTGAACGCTTCAAGCCCTAGGGTTGGACCTACCCCTCCATCCACCTCATCCGTCACGGTGATGGTAAGCGTCTGCGTAGCAGTCATTGCGGGTGTGCCGTTGTCTGTGGCGGTGACGGTTACTTCGTACACATTATTCCCTCCCATATCTACTGGATTCTCATAGTCTGGTACGGTATTGAACCTCAATTCGCCTGCCGTAATGATGGAAAACAGCCCCTCATCCGCTCCCGACAGCATTAAAGTAACCGTCTGTCCCGCATCGGCATCCGTGGCAACGACTGTTGTTACTACCGTCGTACCTTCCGATACATTTACGTCCGCTCCGCTGGTGAAAACTGGGGGGTTATCATTCACTCCCGTCACGGTGATGGTAAGCGTCTGCGTAGCAATCATTGCGGGTGTGCCGTTGTCTGTGGCGGTGACGGTTACTTCGTACACATTATTCCCTCCCATATCTACTGGATTCTCATAGTCTGGTACGGTATTGAACCTCAATTCGCCTGCCGTAGTGATGGAAAACAGCCCCTCATCCGCTCCCGACAGCATTAAAGTAACCGTCTGTCCCGCATCGGCATCCGTGGCAACGACTGTTGTTACTACCGTCGTACCTTCCGATACATTTACGTCCGCTCCGCTGGTGAAAACTGGGGGGTTATCATTCACTCCCGTCACGGTGATGGTAAGCGTCTGCGTAGCAGTCATTGCGGGTGTGCCGTTGTCTGTGGCGGTGACGGTTACTTCGTACACATTATTCATCCCCGTATCCGTAGGCATTTCAAAATCTGGTGCGGTATTGAACGTCAATTCGCCTGCCGTAGTGATGGAAAACAGCCCCTCATCCGCTCCCGACAGCATTAAAGTAAGCGTCTGTCCCGCATCGGCATCCGTGGCAACGACTGTTGTTACTACCGTAGTGGCGTTTTCTGCATAAGATACTGTAGCGGTAGCTCCTCCTTCGAAAACAGGGGTATGGGTGTTAGTTTCACTCACATCATCCGTCACTGTGATGGTGAGGGCTTGCATAGCAGTCATTGGGGGTGTGCCGTTGTCTGTAGCGGTGACAGCTACCGTATATATATTTGATCCTGTCGCACTTCCTGGATTCTCATAGTCTGGTGCGGTATTGAACGTCAATTCGCCTGCCGTAGTGATGGAAAACAGCCCCTCATCCACTCCGCCCGTCAGCGTGAAACTTACCGTCTGTCCCGTATCTGCATCCGTGACGGTAACGGTAGTTACTTCGGTTTGATTTTCTGCTACAGCTACTGCGGCTACGGTGCCTCCTCCATTTGAAGTAATGACTGGTGCTACATTCGTCACTGATAGCGGAGGAGTCAGTGCAAACTGATAGACTTGCCCATCGGATGGCTTGCTTGCAATGATGTCGTTGCCACCTGAAGAACGCATGGGGGAAGTCCCCCTACCAGCAAGTGAAAAGAAATCGGTCGCTACTCCTTTGATGCCAATGGAAGCACTGACCGACCTCGTATCCGCTGTTAGTGCGCCCGGACCATACACCAATTCAATCACATTAGAGGTTTCGTGCAGGCTAACCTGCAAGGAAATTTGTCCAGTGGTACCAAACCTTCCGAAATTGAGCCACTCAAACGTATACACCCGGTTAGGGCTGCTACCTGTGACTTTATAGGAAGCCTGTGCTCCGTTGACACCTCCGTTAAGATCGTCCCAAAACGGCATGATCGCATGGGTAAGTTCAGTGCCGGCAATCTCATTCTCATAGATCCTGGGGTCGGTGTGTGTAGGGTTAAACGTGAGAAAGCCGTTGGAAGAGGCTTTGAGGGTGCTGTAGGTAGTACCATAGAAGGTGAAATCGAATCCAACAGAGAGGCTGAGGCTGAGTGCATCGTCTCTTTTAATGTTAGTGACAGCAGTAGCATCTATCAATGGCGTGAAAGTGCGCTGGCTGGCACTAAATAAATATTCAACCTCCACATCCGTCACAGTGATGGTAAGCGTTTGCGTAGCAGTCAGTGCGGGTGTGTCATCATCCGATGCAGTGATGATGACTTCATATATGTTGTCCGTTCCCACATCTATTGGGTTCTCATAATCTGGTGCGATATTGAACGTCAATTCGCCTGCGGGAGTGATGGAAAACTGACCCGCATCCGCTCCTCCCGTCAGCGTGAACGTGACCGTCTGTCTCGCATCGGCATCGGTGGCGATAACGGTGGTAACTGCCGTAGGGCCGTTTTCTGCATACGATACTGTAGCGACAGCTCCTTCTGCGAAAACAGGAGCGTTATTACTTTCATTCGCCACATCCGTTACCGTGATGGTAAGCGTTGCCGTGTCACTTAGTCGGGAGGTGCTTCCTCCGTCTGTAACTGTGACCACGAGCGAATAGGATGGGGTGGTTTCATAATCCAACGCACCAGCAACGGTAATCGCTCCAGTTGTTGGGTCGATAGCAAACACATTTCCTGTATTACCGCCTGTGATGGCATAGGTTAATGTACTATTGACATTCGGACGGAGGGTGTAGCTGGGGTTTTGGACTGGGTCTGGGTCTGTTGCTAGCACTGTGCCGACCGCTATTCCGTTTGTGCTATTTTCTGCTACTACAAATGTAGTATCGCTGGCAGTTGGTGCTTCATTTACATCGTCTAGAGAAATGGTGAATCCTTTTGAAAAATCATGGGTCCCGTCGCTTACATTTATCTGTACCGAGTAGTTAGCTCGTGATCGAGTCGTCTGTGGCGGGATAATAGCTAGTGTTTCATAGTCAGCGGAAGCGGTAAGCCTCAGGGTTGTTCCTAAAATATTAAAACTCCCATTGTCGGCATCTCCATCACCGTCCACCAATGTGTAGGTATACATACCTCCCGTATCGGTATTTGACAGCATCCCCACGACCGCATTGACACCTGCATTTTCTGCAATATTTTCGGAAGAAAGGAAAATGTCTGTGGGTGCCTGATTCCTAGTTCTCCGACCTTCATCGGTAATAGTCCAGCGATCTGAAGTGGTCATATTTTCCCTGGCAGTTTGTGCTTGAGTACTCATATACGAAGAATTTCCTCCGCCGAAAACAACACTAGGTCGAAGGTTTTGTCTGTTCCACCCCACCAAAAGTGAATCGTAGTTTTTAAATGAAAGGGTAACACCATAGAACATACGTTGCATAGTCGTCACCGCTTCTACATTCCACCCGCCGATGTCTTGGTCAAAGGAAGTGGCTTCGCGGAACATACCATTCATATCGGTCACTTTTGCTGTATTCCACTCACTTAGGTCTTGGTTAAAGGAAGTGGCTTTCCTGAACACACTGCTCATGCCCCTCACCTTTGCTATATTCCACCCGCCTATGTCTTTGTCAAAGGAAGTGGCTCCGTTGAACATGCCATACATATGCGTCAGAGATGCGGTATTCCACCCGCTGATGTCGCCGTTAAAGGAAGTGGCTCCGTTGAACATATACTTCATATTTGTTACCTTCGTTGTATTCCACCCGCCTATGTTCTGGTCAAAGGAAGTGGCGTTTTGGAACATATAATCCATATTCGTTACCTTCGCTGTATTCCACCCGCCTATGTTCTGGTCAAAGGAAGTGGCGTTTTTGAACATATAATCCATATTCGTTACCTTCGCTGTATTCCACCCGCCTATGTTCTGGTCAAAGGAAGTGGCGTTTTGGAACATATAATCCGTATTCGTTACCTTCGCCGTGTTCCACCCGCCTATGTTCTGGTCAAAGGAAGTGGCGTCTTGGAACATACCATGCATATTCGTCACAGATTCGGTATTCCACCCGCTGATGTCGCCGTTAAATTTAGTGGCTCCATTGAACATACTATACATATTCGTCACAGATGCTGTATTCCACCCACTTAGGTCGCCGTTGAAAGAAGTGGCTCCTGAAAACATACGTTGCATATTCGTCACCGCTTCTATATTCCACCCGCTGATGTCGCCGTTAAATTTAGTGGCTCCTGAAAACATAACAAGCATATCCGTCACCTTCGCTGTATTCCACTTGCTTAGGTCCTGGTTAAAGGCAGAGGCTCCTAAGAACATCCCATACATATTCGTCACAGATGCTATATTCCACTCGCTTAGGTCGCCGTTGAATCCATCGGCATCAGAGAACATATAAGACATATCGGTCACCAATGCTGTATTCCACTCGCTTAGGTCGCCGTTGAAAGAAGTGGCACCATCGAACATATTATTCATATTCGTCACCGCACTCATGTCTGGCGTATCAGTAGCTGTCATGGTCAGGCGACTTGCTCCCTGAAAAGCATTACTCATATCTGCATGCCATACAGCGGTACCCCACTGTTCTATGGAGGTATATTGCCCCTTGTCTGTCTCGTCATTGATATAGACATCATTCAGGTTTCTAAATCTGATGGTGTATTCTCCAAGTGTGGTGAAGGTGTGGGACTGGCTTCCAGAAACTCCTGTATCTGCACTTTCAAAAATTTGGTCATTGTCCCAGTCAATGTCATAATTCGTGTCCTCCGTGTAGAAGGTAAAGGATTCGAAGACGAAGAGGGGGGCGTTGATGGTTATTTTTAGCACAAAATGGTCTGTTTCAGCGTTTTGTGCGTAAGCGAGAGCCGAGAGGCATAAAAAGGTAACTAAGGAGATCAAGGATTTAAGTCCCCAAGTGACTGGCAAATTACCAGAATGTGGCGGAGAAGTGGAATTAATTGCGTCTAAAGCTGTCTTTTTGTCAGTTTGAAGTCTACCTTTCATTTGAGGTCTATCTTTCATAAGAAATTTATCTATTTTATTTTAGGGATTCCAATTATTATCCTACGTGCTTGGTGCTTCTAAGGAAACCCATTAGTCTGACGTTTCTCGGAGAGTCGTACAAATTCATTTTCTTTTTTTCAAAAAAACATTCTTTTTTTCTTTAAGGTTCATTCCCGTTCACTGCTGTTTTTATTATGTTAACGCAAAATACGCTCAGTGTATCGGGTTTGTTGTAGCAGTTTATTCTTAGTCATGATGCGATCAACCTTGCCTGAAGCAGTAAGTGGGAATTCGGGCATGAAATAAACTTCTTTTGGCTTTTCATACTTTTCTAGGTTGGAAAAATCCACTGGATAGGAATCAGGTTGTCCTTCGATCAGGAGAACTACCCTGCTATCCAGCCTGTCGTCGGGTAAAGACGAGATGATAAATTTATTTTTGGAGTGGATTTTGAGCTTGGACTCCACTAGCTCGGGAATAATTTTGATTCCACCAGAATTAATTACAAAGTCAGACCGTCCTGTCCATTTGAATTTCCTGTCGGAGATAAACGCGATTAAATCATTTGTTTCCAGCAACTTGTTATCAGTAATCGTACCTTTAATGCGCAATTTATTATCGGGAGCTTTACTCAAACGAACGTCGCCTATACATTCAAAGTAATCTTCGTTTATATCCCGCAATGCAAAATGAGACACCGTTTCTGTCATGCCAAAAGTAGCATAAACACGGGTAGTTGGGGGACTTTCAACATTTCCTAAATACGCCCCACCGACCAATATGACATTAAATTGATTAAGCTGATTTACGCTTGCCTGCCACATTTGAACTGGAACCATTGATACCAAATCATAGGCATCATTCTTGTGTAAAGCCTCAAACGGATTAGCTGTTGGAGGAATGACTTTCAGGTTCATATTACCGATCAGTGCCCTGAACACAACCATGGCACCACCAATCATCTCAGGATTTATGCAAAGGAGGGAGGAGGTAAAATTATTGTCTGGGTCCAGTCTTTCCAGCGTTGAAGAGCTACTGTATTCGATTTTTTTTCTGGGTATGCTTATTGTTTTTGGTTTCCCGGTTGATCCAGAAGTGTTAAACTGGAAAAACTTTACCTTGCCAATCCAATTTTTAATATGATAAATAACTGTCCTTTCGTGGGGCGCAAATTTTTCTGAAGAAATTTCTTCTTTGTGAATGTCATCTAACTTTAATTCGCATTTTTCAAACTGGATAACCATGACCCCTGTTGTAGCATGAAGAAACAATTGTTGACCGACCCCGTAGGCAAAAGTGTGAGTAATTAACTAGTAACCATGGACAAATTATCTCTTTTTTTTGCACAAATCACCGAATTGAGCTTTTGGCAACGGATTTTTTCATGGTCTTCTGTCCGAACACGGAGTTCAGTCGCTGCGGAGCAATACAAAAGCCTTGAACGTCAGCTTGGCACTCAACAGTCCGAACTTGATGATTTTGGCATCAAAGTAGCAAAGCTGGAGACCGAGAAAACTGGATTGAACGGAAAAATTCAGGAAGCTGAAAAAGCTACAATTACAAAGGACCATCAACTTGAACATCTTACCAGGCAACTGGGGGAGTGTAACCAAAAGATTTCTTTTTTGAACACCGAGGTGTTAAAGTTTGAATCCGTGAAAGAAGAACGGCAGAAAGACTATGAGACAAGAATAGCTCAATTAAACCAGGTAAAGACAGGTCTGGAGTCCGAACAGATACGATTAAATGACGAGCGAATCAAAGAAAAGGAAGAAGATTTTGATCGCATGAAATCGTTCTGGTCTGATCATCAAACAGCTGTCGAGCAAAGAATTAAACAACTGTGTCAAACTTATCTTATCAAGTATATAGACAAAGTTCCTTTCAAAGGAAGTCCTGATAACACCATTGAAATTTGTAATGAATACATCATTTTTGATGCTAAAAGCCCTGCGAATGATGATTTAACCCACTTTCCCAAGTATATCAAAGCTCAAACGGATAATGTGAAGAAGTATGCCAGTCAAGAGGCTGTCAGAAAGGATATTTTTTTGGTGGTCCCATCAAATACCATTGATAAAATATCTCCACTATCCCATAATATGGGAGACTATAATGTTTACATAATTGCCAGTGATTCGCTTGAACCTATCATTTTGTCTTTGAAAAAAATTGAAGAATACGAATTTGTCGACCAACTCCGCCCTGAAGAACGTGATAACATCTGTCGGGTCATTGGAAAGTTTGCACATACAACCAAAAGGAAAATTCAGGTTGATCAGTTTTTTGTAAATCAATTTATTGAGTTGCTGGTAAAGTGCAAAAAAGAGCTACCCGAAAGTTTCTTGCAATCGGTAATTGAATTTGAGAAAGCTGAAAAGCTGAATCCTCCCACTGAACGCAGGGCTGAGCAGATACTAACGAAAGAACTTCAAGACAAAAATGATTCTATTAATGCCGAAGCTCAACTTAGCGAAATTTCAATTCCAGGCTCATTTGATGATGTAAAACAATTGGAATAATACCGATTTGATTATAAAATGTGATATGTTGTGATCAAGTTGGTATCAAGTTGGTATTATTAGGTGATATGTTGTAGTCAAGTTGGTATAACTACCCACAGCAAGTACTGAAATGAATAGGGAAGAACGGTCAAAGAAAACACCTGATGGTGGGGTCAAGGAAATTAAAATTTCTTGCAAATGGGTGATCTATGCAGTGGCAGCAGTTGTTATCGTCGGTCTTGTTGTAGTTTTCAATTTGATAATTGGTAGTGCCGATGACCTTATCACACAAAAATTAGCTGATGGGAGCGACATAACGCTTCACGGCACGTCAACAATTAAGACGGTAACCATGAACGAGGAGCTAAGAGAGGTTGCACTCTCTGGGAAGGCATACTTTGACATACAAGGAGATGCAGACAGACCTTTCGTTATTATTACACACAATGCGAGAGTGAAAGTGCTTGGTACTTCATTTCTTATAGCTGCCTATAACGATAAAACAGAAGTCTTTGTCGAATCTGGGTTAGTTGCTTTAACAAAAAGTAGAGACAAGGGGAAGCCGGATTTGAGTGTGAAATTGAAGAAAGGAGAAACAGGCACTGTCAACAGAACAAACAAGGGTATTATGAAGAAAAATAACCATGACCTTAATTATTTGGCGTGGAAGACCAAAAGGTTGGTTTTTGACAGGTCTAAAATGTCAATTGTTGCAACAACATTGGAAGATGTTTATGGTATCACTGTCCAGTTTGAAAATCCAGAGTTGAAAGATTGCAGTCTTACCGCCAAATTCAATGCACGGCAAGCAAAAGATGCCATTGAGATTATAGCTGGAGCTTTCAACCTTTCCTATGAAATCCAGAATGACAGTGTTCTTTTAAAAGGGAAAGGATGTTAGTTTTTATACCATTTTGTGATCAATTTGGTATTAAACAAGCAGTAGCTTTCAATTGAATAACAGTGATGAATTAAAAATAATTTCATACCTTCGCGCCATTATTTAACCCTTAAAAGATTAATGAAAACCACTACCCACCCACCCAAAGCAACACGTATGACTGACAAAAGGTCATACAGTAATCCTGCTCCTACCTGCCATAATGGCGCATTAGCTCTATGCAACGCAACGCTGTCAACTGCAACGCCATTCAAAACGATGGCACG
This sequence comes from Ekhidna sp., assembly GCA_965261215.1. Classification (GTDB taxonomy): domain Bacteria; phylum Bacteroidota; class Bacteroidia; order Cytophagales; family Cyclobacteriaceae; genus Ekhidna. Next base: position 1,468,045 of record CBDHDT010000193.1, on the reverse strand, counting down.
AACACGCAACGAAACAGCCCGACCAGCTATGCCGAAACGTTTTGGCATTTTAACCGCGACCCTGTCGCGCTTCCTTGCCACCACTTTCTTTGCCCTGTTCTTTGTCGCACAGCTGGCTAATGCACAAGCCGAGAATGATTTTGTTACCACTTGGCGCGTAACCGCAAATCAGACGATCACCATTCCAACAACAGGTAGTGGCTATGATTACGCCGTCAATTGGGGCGGTAGTGAAGCAGCAGACAACACCGCATATGACGGCGATGCCACGCATACTTATGCCGTCGCAGGTGATTATACCGTCCGTATCAGTGGCGATTTCCCGCGCATTTCTTTTAATGCAGGTGCTGGCAAAGATAATTCCAACAGTATCATCGCCATTAACCAATGGGGAAGTCAGCGATGGACTTCAATGGAACAGGCTTTTGCTGGAGCAACCAACCTTATAGGAGAAGCAACCGACCGACCTGATTTGTCTCGGGTAACAGATATGTGGGGTATGTTTAGGCATGCTGAAAAATTCAATCAAGACATCGGCAATTGGAATGTCAGCAATGTTGAGCGTATGGGTACGCTGTTTGAACATACTGACGAATTTAACCAAGACATTGGTGATTGGAATGTCAGCAATGTGACCAATATGGAGTGGATGTTTGCTAGTGCCACTGCCTTTAACCAAGACATTAGCCGTTGGGATGTCCGCGGTGTAACGAATATGAGTAATATGCTTGGTAACAACACACCTGTTTTTAATCAAAACCTAGGTGCTTGGTATATCACTGGGGATTTATCCGTTATTCCGACACTGGGTGCAGGAGACGAAGTAACCACTTTCACGGCTCAGAATAGTGCCTTAAACGGTCACAACCCGAGCTATACGCTTGTCGGCGGAGCAGATGTCGGTCTGTTTACCCTAACCACAACAGGTATCTTGAGCATAACCGACGCACCGTCTGCTGGAAAAACTTCATACAACATTACCATACAGGCTACTGGCTCATTTGGAACAGGCAATCAGCGAGATTTGACTCTTGTCACCAATAATATTACGCAGATTACCGCCCCCAATGGTGGTGCTTCTACATATGCAATTACACTCCCCGAAAACACACGAGAAGTCACCACCATCACCGCTACGGATGGGGATACAAATGATATTTTGACCTATTCTATTTCCAGGTATGATTCTGATTTATTTGAGATAACAGGAACAGGAAACTCAAGAACATTAAGATTCAAAGCCAACTATATTCCCGATTATGAAAACCCAAGAGACTCGCACGGGGTGGTTGACCAAAACGCAGACCAAATATATCGTGTTCTGGTTACTGTATCGGATGGAACATCTTTTGACACACAGGAAATGAGTGTAACAATCACGCCAGTCAGCGAAACAGCACCGACCGACATTGGGCTTTCTTTAATGGCAGTGGCGCGCAGTGCAACGGCTCACCAGCGAGTTGGTTTATTATCTGTTATCGATGCGGATGCGGATGAAATATATACATATACATTGGTTGCTGGCGGGGGTGATACAGACAACGCATTGTTCACAATTGACGGCACCAGTTTAAGAATACTCGCAACACCCGCCACAGGAAAATCAAGCTACAACATCAGAATCCAAGTGAATGATGGTAAAAATAATTATTCTAAAACATTCACCATTACCGTTAGTGACGACGCATTGGCAACAGACGACTTTGTTACCACTTGGCGCGTAACCGCAAATCAGATTATCACTATTCCAACAACAGGTAGTGGCTATGGTTACACCGTCAATTGGGGCGGTAGTGAAGCAGAAGACAACACCGAATATAACGGTAACGCCACGCATCCTTATGCCGATGCAGGTGATTATACCGTCCGTATCAGTGGCGATTTCCCACGGATTTATTTTAATGCGAATTCTAGCGATACTAATTCCAACAGTATCATCGCCATCAACCAATGGGGGAGTCAGCAATGGACTTCAATGGAACAGGCTTTTGCTGGAGCAACCAACCTTATGGGCGAAGCAACCGACAGACCTGACTTGTCTAAAGTAACAAGTATGGGGGTTATGTTTTTCGATTCTGGTTTTAATCAAGATATTAGTGATTGGGATGTGAGCAGTGTAACCAATATGGAACGGATGTTTTACTTCACTGGTTTTAATCAAGATATTGGTGATTGGGATGTCAGCAGTGTTACAAATATGGAACAGATGTTTCGGTCTGCCCGTGCCTTTAACCAAGACATTGGCGATTGGGATGTCAGCAGTGTTACAAATATGGAACAGATGTTTAAGTCTGCCCGTGCCTTTAACCAAGACATTGGCGATTGGGATGTGAGTAGTGTTCCAAATATGGAAGAGATGTTTCGGTCTGCCCGTGCCTTTAACCAAGACATTGGCGATTGGAATGTCAGCAGTGTTACCAATATGGTAAGTATGTTTAATGAAGGCGATGCCTTTAACCAAGACATCGGTGATTGGGATGTGAGTAGTGTAACTAATATGAAACAGATGTTTCAGATTGCCAAAGTCTTTAACCAAGACATCGGTGATTGGGATGTCAGCAGTGTAACGAATATGACGACGATGTTTAGTAATGCCCACGCCTTTAATCAAGACATTGGTGATTGGGATGTCAGCAGTGTAACGCATATGAACAATATGTTTTTTAGTGCCATAGTCTTTAACCAAGACATTAGCGATTGGGATGTCAGTAGTGTAACTAATATGGAACAGATGTTTCATGCAGCCGGTGCCTTTTCTCAAAATCTTGGGCGTTGGTATATCACGGGGGATTTGTCCATTCTCCCCACCCTTGGAGCAGGAGGCGAAGTAACCACTTTCACGGCTCAAAATGCTGTTCTACGTGGTCAAAACCCGACCTATACGCTTGCCACTGGAGGTGATGCTGGTTCCTTTACCCTAACTGACGGAGTGCTAACCATAAACACAGCACCGACTGTGGCAAATACTTCATATAACATTCGCATAGAGACTACTGGCTCATTCGGGACAGACAATCACCGAGATTTAACCCTTATTGTTAATCATAATAGCCCAGAGATTACTTCCCACGATGGTGTTTCTTCCTATGCAATAACGCTAGCAGAACACACCCAGACAGTAACCACCATCACCGCTACGGATGCAGATATGAACACGTTGAGCTATGCGCTTTCAAATGACGATGTTGCGCTCTTCGAGATAACCGGAACAGGAAACTCAAGAACATTAAGGTTCAAAGATGCCTATATTCCAGATTATGACAACCCAAGGGACGCACAAGGTAATATTATTCCAAGTGGAGGAGACCAAGAATATCGGGTATTGGTCACCGTATCGGATGGAATATTTACGGCTACACAGAAAACCGCTACACAGGAAATTATAGTAACAATCATTCCATTAGTCGCCCCGAGCATCACGCTCAGCACCAATACGCTGATTGCCACCGTGGGTACCGCTATCGAGACGATCACCCTTGATGCAACAGCCGGTGGCATGGTTGCCAGTTATAGCATTGATCCTGTACTTCCCAGTGGGCTGTCATTTGACACTGCCACCGGCACCATCTCGGGTACGCCAATAGTTACTGCGGATTTAACCACTTACACCATCACCGCGACTAATGCCACTGGCTCGGCTACGGCTACGGTAGACATTACCGTTAATGCGCCCCTTTTACCAACAGCCATAGGCATGATTGACAACATTACTGACCTCACGGTAAATGGTAGTCCTCGCGATGTAGATGTGGCTAGTAAATTTAGCGCACTAGGCACGTTGACCTTTACAGCAACATCCAGCAGTACCGCCACTGCCACCGTTACAGTTGCGGGTAGCGTAGTGACCATTATGCCCGTAGCCGCAGGCACGACCACCATCACCGTCACTGCTACCAATACAGCGGTTCAAACTGCTGAACAGACGTTCACAGTCACCGTGCAGGCTGATGATGTTCCCAACCCTGCCCCAACAGCCATAGGCATGATTGACAACATTACTGACCTCACGGTAAATGGTAGTTCTCGCGATGTAGATGTGGCTAGTAAATTTAGCGCACTAGGCACGTTGACGTTTACAGCAACATCCAGCAGTACCGCCACTGCCACCGTTACAGTTGCTGGTAGCGTAGTGACCATTACGCCCGTGGCCGCAGGCACGACCACCATCACCGTCACTGCTACCAATACAGCGGGTCAAACTGCTGAACAGATGTTCACAGTCACCGTGCAGGCTGATGATGTTACCAATCCTGCCCCAATGACTATAGGTATGATTGACAACATTACTGACCTCACGGTAAATGGTAGTCCTCGCGATGTAGATGTGGCTAGTAAATTTAGCGCACTAGGCACGTTGACCTTTACAGCAACATCCAGCAGTACCGCCACTGCCACCGTTACAGTTGCGGGTAGCGTAGTGACCATTATGCCCGTAGTCGCAGGGACAGCAACTATCACCGTCACTGCCACTGATATAGCGGGTCAAACTGCTGAACAGACGTTCACAGTCACCGTGCAGGCTGATGATGTTACCACAGGAACGGCTGGCGTGAAGAACATAGACGTGTCTGTTTCACCAAATCCAATAAAAGATGGAGATAGGGTAACAATTACCGTTGCCAGCGATGGGGTGTACCGCTTGTTGGGAATCTCAGGGGAATTTCTTACTAAAGGGACGTTAACCAAGGGAGATAACGCTGTGACATTTCCGTCTTTAGCTAAAGGGATATACCTGTTACAGATACACACAATACACGGTCGCGTGACGAGGAAAGTGGTTAAAAACTAGGATCGTAGCGATGGCTATGCGTTAGGACACCGCTATTAATACCAAATTGACCACAAAATATCACATATACATCGTTTCTTTTTTGCTTACATTTCGTTAAAAATAGAACCGTAGCTAATAATTCAATTTATTTATGTGACATTTTATAATCAAATCGGTATTAGGGGAATTGGGGAAATGATTTAAAATCAGGCTCTCTTTTTTCCAGGAAGGCATTTTTCCCTTCTTGCGCTTCTTCCATTAAGTAAAACATCAGCGTCGCATCGCCTGCCATCTCCATTAATCCTCTTTGCCCGTCCAGTTCCGCATTCAGCCCTCTTTTAATCATTCGAATAGCCATTGGACTTCTTTTAGAAATAGTCCTGCACCACTCAACGGTTGTATCCTCCAGCATATCCAAAGAAACGACCTTATTTACCATTCCCATCTTTTCGGCTTCCTCGGCTGTATATTGCTCGCACAAAAACCAAATTTCCCTCGCTTTCTTTTGACCCACATGCCTGGCAAGGTAAGATGAACCAAGACCTCCGTCAAAGCTACCTACTTTAGGTCCTGTTTGACCGAAACGAGCCTTTTCTGCAGCAATAGTAAGATCGCATACGACATGTAGCACATGCCCGCCCCCAATGGCGTACCCATTCACCATGGCGATGACAGGTTTTGGGATTTCCCTTATCCTTTTGTGCAGATCCAATACGTTTAAGCGAGGAACCCCATCGTCTCCAATGTACCCGCCACTCCCCTTTACGTTCTGATCTCCGCCCGAGCAAAAAGCGTTATCGCCCTCCCCAGTCAGCACCACGACACGAACGTTTGGCATCTCGCGTGCAAGGTCCATTGCTTCAATCATCTCCATATTGGTTTCTGGTCTGAAAGCATTGTAGACTTCAGGTCTGTTTATGGTGATCTTTGCAATGCTTTCAAACTCCTCAAATCGTATGTCTTTAAATTCTTTTATTGACTTCCAGTCAAAGGTTGATTTGTTCATGAATATATTGTTTTAATGATTTAAAAACGTGTTTATTTTTAGTTGGGTCCGTAAAAATTTCTAAAAGTACGGGCTGATCTGATTCACCAAAAAAATCCTTTAATCCTGAATGTAGCTCATCAGCATTTTCAGCTTTACAATACCTGATTTTATTTTCTAGGCAAAGATATTCAGCGGTACGATGATGCCGTACTTCAAAGTACTCTTCAAGTTCTGGTAGCGTGGATGGACCTTCAATTAACCTGAAAATTCCACCTCCATAATTGTTAAAAACAATGACTCTTAACTGGTTAAGTTTGTAATTATGGAAAAAAGCATTTCGATCATAAAGGAAGGAAAGGTCACCTGATAGCAAAACATTTATACGATCGGATACCAAGCAGGTGCCCATTGCAGTGGAAGTACATCCGTCTATTCCGCTTGTTCCTCTGTTGCTCCATGTTTCAATCCCAGCTTTGATTCCATACATCTCTGCAAATCGAACAGGCATAGAATTGGCTAAGTGAAGATCAATGTCTCTAGGTAAAGATTTCAAAACCTTATGAAACGTGGTTGTTTCACTGAACTCGGCTGAAGGCATGAAATATTCGATGGATTTCCTAGTACAATTAGCAAAGTCTTTCCATTTTTCTAGGTAATCCTGATTTGGACTTTCACAAACAACTTGTTGAAGAAAAGAAGAAAGGTGTGCTTTTATGATACTAGGCTTGGTTTGATAGGTATCTGCTTTAGTACCAGCACGATCAAAGTGAAAGTGACTTTCAGGCTTATACTTTCTTAAGAACGTTTTCAACCGCTTTGAGAGAACGGATAATCCTGTTGTAATCAAAATTTCGGGACGTAACTCTTCCTGACTTTCCAAAAACAAGTCAACATGCTCGATACCTGCAACATTCAGATTATTCAGAGGAGACTTTAAAATGGGAACAACAGACTCAACTTTACCGAGTGCTTCATTTAGTTCTACATCTGTTTCATGTTGACCTACCAGAATTAAAACCCGCTTATTCGTACCTGTTTTAATCTGCTTAGTATCGGCAAATTTCCGATTCTTCCGAGGGTTTCTGCCTGTTTCATAGGTAAAGACCAATTGCTGGTGCTTGTCAGGATAAAATGGTTCTTCAAAAGGGACATTGATATGGACAGGACCCGCAGGAAGGTTGGAAGCCAATTCAAGAGCCTCTTCCATCTTGTTTTGATAACTCCTTGAGTCGTGTTCATTTTTAATGAGAGGCAATTGGATTGAGTTTTTCACATGATTGCTAAAAACTTCAAATTGCCTTATGGTTTGCCCATCCCGTTGGTCAATTAGAGTTTCTGGACGATCTGCTGAAAGAATAATGAGGGGTATCTCTCTGTAAAAAGCCTCTGCAACAGCAGGACCGTAGTTCAAAAGAGCAGTACCAGAAGTACAACACAAAACGACTGGCTCCTTAATTTTTTGAGCGATACCCAGTGCAATGAACCCGGCTGAGCGTTCATCCGGGATAACCCATTTTTTTAGTTTGTTGTTTCGGGCAAAGGATATTATCAAAGGAGCATTTCTTGATCCTGGAGAACATACTGCATGACGCACACCATAAAAATGGCAAATTTCCGAAGTATTGAAGATGGTTGGATGAAGCATTTTATACCAAATTGATCACAAAATATCACAGATAAATCGTTTCTTTTTTGCTCGCGTTTCGTTGAAAAATAGCACCGTAGCTATGGCTATGATTATATTTTTTGCTTAATCCAAACAAAAAAATAATTTAATTTAATTATGTCACATTTTATAATCTAATTGGTATTAGAGTCCCATAATACGTACCAGTGTTTCGATCTTTAGCTCTGTTTCTTCTAATTCTTTCGCAGGAGATGAATCTTCTGTTATTCCAGCTCCAGCATACAGCCTTGCTGTACTTCCCACAACATTCATGCATCGAAGATTCACGAAAAGATTAGTGGACTCATTAAAGTTTACGGGTCCTAAAAATCCTGCATAAAACGATCGGTCATAGCCTTCATTTTCTTCGATAAATGCTTTTGCCGAATCCAGCGGCATACCGCAAACAGCAGAGGTAGGATGTAATAATTCCAACATCTGATTGGCTAGGTCTTCAAACAGAATGTCGTTGAGGTTCACGTCAAATTCGGTTTTCAAATGAGCAAGATTACCTGCCTGGATGGTCTTTGGTCCATGTTCATGAAATTCTCTTAGTCTTATTGTTTTAAAACAATTAATGATATACCTGCTCACAAATGCTTGTTCTTCAATCTCCTTTTGAGTCCATGCAATTTCCGATAGCGCCCGTTCATTTATTAGTTTTTTTGTGCCAGCAAGGGCTATCGTTTTAAAATGACTGGAGTTGTTGGAAATTAACAATTCTGGTGAAACGCCTACCCATATTCCTTCATTTGGAACATGAACCATACTGCGAAAAGCATTCTGATAACTATCACAAAGTTTATTGAAAAGACCAGGAATTGAAAACCCCTGTGGCAATTGAAAATCCTCAAACCTAGATAAAACTACCTTTTCGAGATTCTTCAGCTTGATTTGTTCAATAGCTTTTTCAACAATTTCTAAAAAATTAGAAGAACGTTCTTTACGGATAGCTTTACTGGTTTGTCTTGATGGCTCAAATGAATTGCCCTCAATTTTTTGTTCAAATTCTTCCAGTTGATTTGAGTTTATTCTTGGGTCAACCGCTATTGAATCATCTTCTTTGATGATTAAGTCAGCCTTGATATGGATAGGTTTCACTGGATGGCTTTCATTAAATCGATTGATGAGAAAGCCAGAATCCAACCTTGTAATTTCTGTGTTGGCTTTAGCTGGGGACGAGAGACTCACAATCAAATTTCTCTTACTTGATCCTGGCAAAATCCAATGTGCAAATGAATACTCGGAGTGAATGAGTTTCTCCATGAGCTTATTGCCACTTACTCTAATTGGCGAATTTCCTGTTTTCATTTTTTATTATTGAGGATAGCCATGGTAATTCTGCTAATGGCGACCAGCTGGTTTTGTTCATTTCTGATTTCTATGCCCCAAACATGTGTTCTTTTGCCTATATGAATAGGAGTAGATCTCCCAGTTACTTTACCCTCTGTTGCCGACCTAGTATGATTGGTATTTATTTCCAGACCTACAGCATATTTTTTATCCGAGTCGATGGTCAAAGTGGCACACACACTACCGAGTGTTTCCGCTAACACAACGGATGCTCCTCCATGCAATAATCCCATTGGCTGCTTTGTTCTTTTATCAACGGGCATAGTAGCCTCTAGGTAATCCTCCCCAATTTTTGTGAACTCGATCCCCACATGATCTACCATGCACTCTTTGCTCATCTCATTAAGTGCTTTTAGTTGGACGTATTCTGGAAAAATGCTTTCTTTGCTCATTTAACGCAAACCAAAACCAAACCTCATTGAAAACCAAAATCGTTTATCTTCCAAGGCATGGCGAGACAGCATACCAATCCTTCCATACAGCATTCCACAGCTGAAAAACATTCAATTTGACAGGCTTTAGTGGTCTAAAATAGGGTTAAAACTATGCACTTTCAGTTCATTTCGCTTTAGCATCTAACCATCTGATCCTAGATTATGTCTCAGGATCAGCGAACACATGGTCATACAGCATCTCGTCTCATGATACCTTTGGTTTGTTCTACACAATACAAGAATGATGTTCTTGAGAGAGCTATTAAGGTAAGTGAAATGGTGAACGAATACGTATACCAATTTGATTATCAACTATTACATAAATAAATTAAACTATTTTTTTTGTGGGGATTAGGCAAAAAATAAAGGACACCACTAGTAACTGGATTTTTTTCGTGAGTGGCAAGGAAGTCTCGCACGGAAAACCGAAATGTATATAGCATACATGAGGATTTGAGTACGGGACTGACACCGCAATCGCGGAAAAAGACAGTTAATGGCGGTGTCCTAAAGCATAGCCCTAGCTACGGTGCTAATTTTTAACGACATGAGAGCAAAAAAGAAATAATTTAGATGATATGTTTTGTGGTCTAAAAGATGGAGAGCTTGTCCTCACCCTGCAATCCCCTCCGCCTTCCAACGTATATCCTTCTATTCCTTCACAATTTTTCTGGTGACGCTACCTTCACCTGTGGTTAGTTGTAATAAGTAGACGCCCTGTTTCAGCGATGGAAGAGCCACGGAATGCTCCCCTGTACCTGCCTCCAGCTTTCCTCTTTGCAAGACTTTTCCGTCTATGCCTGACAAAGTATAGCGGGCATTTCCTGCCACGCCACGGATGTGCAACACCGTACCTACTGGGTTAGGATATACCGAAATGCCTGTGAATGCTTCAAGCCCTGTGGGTACATCCTCGTCCGTCACCGTGATGGTAAATTGTTTTGCAACCGCTGGCGTTACTCCATCGACTTTTAGCCTCACTGCATAGCTAGGTTTTGTTTCATAATCGGCGGAAGCGATAAGCTGTAGTGCAGTGCCTGAAATCCTAAAGCTAGTATTGTCAGTGTCTCCTGTGCCTGCTACCAAGGCATAGGCGTAACTACTAGCACCCCCATTTGTGGATAACGTACCCACCACGGCATTAGCTCCAGCATTTTCTGCAATGCTGGTGGAAGAAAGAAATATGTCTGTGGGTGCATCACCAGGCTGTACTCGTCCGCCATCAGTAATAGCCCAGTCATCTGAAAGTATCATATTTGCCCTAGCGACGTGTGCTGCATCCGATTTGTATTTAGAAGTTCCACCATGGAAAGTTACCCTAGGTGTAAGGTTTTGTCTGTTCCAACCCACCAAAAGCAAATCGTAGTTTACCATTGAAAGTGTGATCCCTGAGAACATACCTTCCATAAATCCCACCGCTTCTACATTCCACCCGCCTATGTCTTGGTCAAAGGAAGTGGCTCCAGAGAACATATAATCCATGTCCTCCACTGATGCTGTATTCCAGTTTCCTATGTCTTGGTTAAAGGTAGAAGCTCCTCTGAACATATTCCACATAACTCTCACAGATAATGTATTCCACCTTCCTATGTCCTGATTAAAGGAAGTGGCGAACCTGAACATATCTCGCATAGTCGTCACCTGTGCTGTATTCCACCCGCTTATGTCGCCATTGAAGGAAATGGCTCCATAGAACATATCTCGCGTAGTCGTCACCGCTACGGTATTCCATCCGCTTATGTCGCTATTGAAGGAAGTGGCTCCCCTGAACATAGAAGACATATTCGTCACTGCACTCATGTCAGGTGTACCTGCGCCTGAATTCACGGTCAGATTCCATGCTCCCTGAAAAGCACCTGCCATTCCCGCATTCCAGGTAGCGGTACCCCACTGTTCTATGGAGGTATATTTTGCCTTGTCTGCTTGGTCATTGATATAGATATCATTCAGGTTTCTAAATCTGATGGTTTTCACTCCTGCGGTGGCGAAGGTATAGGACTGGTTTCCAGAAACTCCTGTCATATCAAAGGTTTGGTCATTGCCCCAGTCTATGTCATAATTTGTATCCTCCGTGTAGAACGTAAAGGACTTGTCGGCGGAGTTAATATTAATACCAGCGGTAGTTGTTATCTTCAGCACAAAGTGATCTGCTGGGGTGTGTTCATTCGTCACATCCGTCACCGTGATGGTGAGGGCTTGCATAGCAGTCATTGCGGGTGTGCCGTTGTCTGTAGCCGTGATCGTTACTTCGTACATATTATCCGTTCCCGTATCTGTAGGTACTTCATAGTCTGGTGCCACTTTGAACCTCAATACGCCTGTGGGAGTGATAGCAAATAGACCCGCATCCGCTCCGCCCGACAGCGTGAACGTCACCGTCTGTCCCGTATCTGCATCGGTGGCACCAACTGTAGTTACTTCCGTAGTGGTGTTTTCTGCATAGGCTACTGTGGCGGTAGGTCCTTCTGCGAAAACAGGGGCGTTATCATTCACATCCGTTACCGTGATGGTGAGGGCTTGAATAGCAGTCATTTCGGGTGTGTCGTTGTCTGTAGCCGTGATTGTTACTTCGTACACATTATCCGTTCCCGTATCCTCAGGCATTTCAAAATCTGGTGCGGTATTGAACGTCAATACGCCTGCGGGAGTGATGGAAAACAGACCCGCATCCGCTCCTCCCGACAGAACGAAAGTAATCGTCTGTCCCGCATCTGCATCGGTGGCGGTAACGATGGTCACTACAGTCGTACCTTCCGCTACATCCACCATAGTCGTTCCTTCTGCGAAAACAGGGGCGTTATCATTTACATCCGTCACGGTGATGGTGAGGGTTTGCATAGCCATCTTTGCGGGCATGCCGTTGTCTGTAGCCGTGATTGTTACTTCGTACATATTATCCGTTCCCATATCCGTAGGCACTTCATAATCTGGTGCGGTATTGAACGTCAATTCGTCTGCGGGAGTGATGGAAAACAGACCCGCATCCGCTCCGCCCGACAGAGCTAAAGTAACCGTCTGTCCCACATCTTCATCCGTGGCAACGACCGTAGTTACTACCGTAGTAGCGTTTTCTGCATAAGTTACTGTAGCGGTGGCTCCTCCTGCGAAAACAGGAGCGTGGACATTCTCTTCATCCTCATCCGTCACCGTGATGGTGAATTGTTTTGCAACCTCTGGCGTTATCCCAGCCACTTTTAGCCTTACGGCATAGCTAGGTTTTGTTTCATAATCGGCGGAAGCCTTAAGCTGTAGCTCTGTGCCTGAAATCCTAAAACTAGTATTGTCAGTAGCTCTTGTACCTGCTACCAATGCATAGGTGTAGCTACTAGCTCCCCCATTTGTGGATAGCGTACCCACCACGGCATTAGCTCCAGCATTTTCTGCAATGTTGGTGGAAGAAAGGAAAATGTTTGTGGGTGCCTGATTCATAGTGATCAGACCTCCATCGGTAATACTCCAGCCATCTGAATTGAGCATGTTGTCCCTAGCAGGTAGTGCTGTCGAGCTATACCTAGAAGCTCCTCCATGGAAAGTTACCCCAAGTGTAAGATTTTGTCTATTCCAACCCGCCAAAAGTGCATCGTAGTTTGCAATTGAAAGTGTAGCACCGAGGAACATACCAGACATATACTGCACCGCTTCTATATTCCACTCGCCCATGTTCTGGTCAAAAGCAGAAGCGTAAGCGAACATATAAGCCATGTTCGTCACGGATGCGGTATTCCACTCGCCCATGTTCTGGTCAAAAGCAGAAGCGTAAGCGAACATATAAGCCATGTTCGTCACGGATGCGGTATTCCACCTGCTGATGTCTTGGTTAAAGGAAGTGTAGAGGTTATATCCACGCCCAGCGAACATATAGCTCATATCGGTCACCTTTGCGGTATTCCATCTGCCTATGTCGCCGTTAAAAGCAGAGGTGTAAGCGAACATATAAGCCATGTTCGTCACCTGTGTGGTATTCCACCTGCTGATGTCTTGGTTAAAGGAAGTGTGTGGGTTATAATAATAGGAGTCACGACTAAGCCCAGCGAACATACTCTGCATATCCGTCACGGATGCGGTATTCCACCCGCCTATGTCGCCGTTAAAGGAAACGGCTTCCCTGAACATCCCAGACATATTCGTCACTATACCCATGTCAGGTGTACCTGCATTTGGGTTCATGGTCAGGTTACTTGCTCCCTGAAAAGCCCTACTCATGTCTGCATTCCAGACAGAGGTACCCCACTGCTCTATGGAGCTATATTTTGCCCTGTCTGCTTGGGCATTGATATAGACATCATTCAGGTTTCCAAATCTGATAATGTGATCTCCTGCTACGGAGAAGATACGGCGTTGGTTTCCAGAAACTCCTGTCACATTAAAAGTTTGGTCATTGTCCCAGTCTATGTCATAATTTGTATCCTGCGTGTAGAACATAAAGGCTTCGTTGGTAGCTGTAGTTGTTATTCTCAGCACAAAGAGGTCTGTTGGGTTGCCAACGTCATTCACCACATCCGTTACTGTGATGGTGAACCCCCGCCTAGCTGTCCGTGCAGGGACCTGTCCGTCTGTAGCCGTGATCGTTACGTCATACACATTATCCGTTCCCACATCCGTAGGTACTTCAAAGTCTGGTGCCATGTTGAACGTCAATACGCCTGCCGTAGTGATGGAAAACAGCCCCGCATCCGCTCCCGACAGAGTTAAAGTAACCGTCTGTCCCGCATCTGCATCGGTGGCAACGACTCTAGTTACTGCCGTAGTGGCGTTTTCTTCATAGGATACTGTAGCGGTAGCTCTTCCTGCGAAAACAGGAGCGTGTTCATTCTCCTTCGTCACTGTAATGGTGAGCACTGTCGTGTCACTTAGGGAGGGGCTTCCCCCGTCTGTAACTGTGACTACGAGCGAATAGGATGCGGTGATTGCATAATCCAACGCACCAGCAACGGTAATCCTTCCAGAGCTTGGATTGATAGCAAAAACATTCCCTGTATTACCGCCTGTGATGGCATAGGTTAATGTGCTATTGCGACTCCAGAAGTAGTCTGGGTCTGTTGCTGCCACTGTGCCGACCGCTGTTCCGTTTGCACTAGTTTCTGCTACCACCAATGTAGTATCGCTGACAGTTGGTGCTTCGTTTACATCGCCTACATAAATGGCGAATCGTTTTGCAAAATCATGGGTCCCATCACTTACATTTATCCGTATTGAGTAACTATTGTTCATTTCATAGTCAGCGGAAGCGGTAAGCCTCAGGCTTGTTCCTACAATATTAAAACTCCCATTGTCGCGGACTCCAGCCACCAATGTGTAGGCATACGTGCCTCCTGTATCGGTATTTGATAGTGTACCCACCACCGCATTGGCACCTGTATTTTCTGCAATACGGTTGGCAGAAAGGAAAATGTTTGTGGGTGCCTGATTCATCGTTCTCAGACCTCTATCGGTAATAGTCCAGTCATGACCAGTTGAACTGATCATGTTTGCCCTAGCAGTTTGTGCTTGAGTACTCGTATAGAAAGAATTCCCTCCGTGGAAAGTAACCCGAGGTGTAAGGTTTTGCGCATTCCAGCCTGTCAACAGTGCATCGTAGTTTGCAAGTGAAAGTGTAACACCAGAGAACATCCTAGACATATACGTCACCGCTTCTACATTCCATCCGCCTATGTCTTGATTAAAGGAAGTGGCACCAGAGAACATATAATCCATATCCCCCACCGATGCTGTATTCCAGTTTCCTATGTCTTGGTTAAAGGAAGTGGCGAACCTGAACATATCTCGCATAGTCGTCACCTGTGCTGTATTCCACCCGCTTATGTCGCCATTGAAGGAATCGGCTTTATAGAACATACTTTGCATATTCGTCACCGATGCGGTATTCCACCCGCTTATGTCGCTGTTAAAGGAAGTGGCACCAGAGAACATACTCCCCATACTCGTCACTCCCGATAAATCGGGTGCATCGGTAGCAGTCACCGTGAGGTTATTCGCCCCGTAAAACGCATACGCCATGGAAGTCCATGCTACGTTTCCCCACTGCGTAACATCCCGTATTTTGCTTCTTTCGTCTCTGTTACTGAAGTAAAAGTCACCGAAGTAAATCCTCGGGAAGACACCACCGATGCTGACGGTATAATCACCTGCACTGGCATACGTATGGGTAGCATTTCCTCTCTTTCCGCTCTCGCTACTGCCATCGCCCCAGTGAACTACGTAATTATAGCCAGTACCTGTTGTTGGAATGGTGATGGATTCGTTTGCTGTGGTCGTGCGCCAGGTGGTGATAAAGTTAGCTACTGATCCTGCCTCATTGACGATGACGGTCACCTCTCGCTGATTATTTGTTCCAAACCCACCTGTGGATGCTATGGTGACGGTGTAGGATGATTTTCCGGTAGCAGGTGGTGCTAAGTTTATTTTAAGGATATTTCCTGTCAGTGTAAAGAAATTAGCATCAGTTCCTGAAAGTGTATACACGGGGTTATGACGAGTAAGAACACTGTTTTGAGCGGTGATGGTTGCCACTGTATCACCTGCTATAATGGTACTGCTCATCGTAAAGTCTCCGTCTGGGATATACCACAGTCCGAGGTTTTGGATAAAGGCAGTGGCACCATCGAACATATTTTGCATATCCGTCACCTTTCTTACATCCCACCCGCTTATGTCGCCGTTAAAGGCAGTGGCTCCCTCGAACATATTTCGCATACTCGTCACCCGTGCTGTATTCCACCTGCTTATGTCTTGGTTAAAGGCAATGGCACCATTGAATATATCGTTCATATTCGTCACCGTTGCGGTATTCCACCCGCCTATGTCCTGATTAAAGGAAGTGGTGTTATAGAACATACCAGACATATCCCTCACTTTTCCTGTATTCCACCTGCCTATGTCTTGGTTAAAGGCAGTGGCTCCCTCGAACATATTTCGCATACTCGTCACCCGTGCTGTATTCCACCTGCTTATATCTTGGTTAAAGGCAATGGCACCATTGAATATATCGTTCATATTCGTCACCGATGCTGTATTCCAGTTTCCTATGTTCTGGTTAAAGGAAGTGGCACCATTGAATATATCGTTCATATTCGTCACCGATGCTGTATTCCAGTTTCCTATGTCCTGGTTAAAGGAAGTGGCACCAGCGAACATCCAAGACATATTCGTCACAGCACGCATGTCAGGTGTATCAGTAGCCATCATGGTCAGGTTAATTGCTCCCCGAAAAGCACTATCCATTGCCGCATCCCAGACAGAAGTACCCCACTGTTCTATGGAGGTATATTTTAGTGTGTCTGCCTGATTATTGATATAGACATTATTCAGGTTTCTAAATCTTATGGTGTGTACTCCTGCGGAGGCGAAGGCATGGGACTGGTTGCCAGAAACTCCTGTCATATCAAACGTCTGGTCATTCTCCCAGTCTATGTCATAATTTGTATCCTGCGTGTAAAACGTAAAGGACTTGTCGCTAGCGTTAGTACCAGCGGTGGTGGTTATTTTCAGCAGAAAATGGTCTGCCGGGCTGTCGCCTTTCACCACATCCGTTACCGTGATGGTAATGGCTTGCATAGCCATCTTTTCGGGTGTGACGTTGTCGGTAGCCGTGATCGTTACTTCGTACATATTATCCGATCCCGTATCCGTAGGCACTTCATAGTCTGGTGCGATATTGAACGTCAATACACCTGTTGGAGTGATGGAAAACAGCCCCGCATCTGCTCCTCCCGACAGCGAGAAACTTACCGTCTGTCCCACATCTGCATCGGTGGCAACGACGGTAGTTATTGCCGTAGTGGCGTTTTCTGCATAAAATACCGTATCAGTAGCTCCTTCTTCGAAAACAGGGGTACGGACGTTAGGCGGTACTCGTCCACCATCAGTAATAGTCCAGTTATCTCCACCATTTGCTATAGTAGCCCTCATATTTGTCCTAGCAGATAGTGCTGCCAAGCTATACTTAGAATTTCCCCCGTCGAAAGTGACTCCCGTTTGAAGGTTTTGCGCATCCCAGCCTGTCAACAGGGCATCGTAGTTTGTAAATGAAAGTGTAACACCAGAGAACATCCACTCCATATTCGTCACCGTTTCTACATTCCACCCGCTTATGTCTTGGTTAAAGGAACGGGCAAAAGCGAACATCCACTCCATATTCGTCACTGCTTCTACATTCCACCCGCCTATGTCTTGGTTAAAGGAAAAGGCATCATAGAACATATAACTCATATTTGTCACCTTTTCGGTATTCCACCCGCTTATGTCCTGGTTAAAGTCAAAGGCATCATAGAACATCTCAAACATACTGGTCACAGATGCTGTATTCCACCCGCTGATGTCGCCGTTGAAGGAAGAAGCAGTATATATGCCATCAAAATCATGATGGATGAAATCGACTCCCCTGAACATACCAGACATACTCCTCACAGATGCGGTATTCCAGGTCCCTATGTCCTGATTAAAGGAAGCGGCTTCCCAGAACATACCATGCATACTCGTCACCGATGCTGTATTCCAGTTTCCTATGTCTTGGTCAAAGGAAGTGGCTCCATAGAACATACCACCCATATTGGTCACCGATGCTGTGTTCCAGTTTCCTATGTCGCCGTTGAAGGAAGATCCGAGGAGCGAACCAGTAAACATATTCGTCATATTCGTCACAGATGCTGTATTCCACCCGCCTATGTCGCCGTTAAAGGAAGTGGCTCCAGAGAACATACTAGACATATCCGTCACCATACCCATGTTAGGTACACCTGCGCTTGAATTCATGATCAGGTTACTTGCTCCAGCAAAAGCATCACTCATATCTGCATTCCAAGTAGAGGTACCCCACTGTTCTATGGAGGTGTACTTTGCTGCGTCTGCCTTCCTATCGTAGGACCAGGACCTATGATTGATATGTATATCATTCAGGTTTCTAAATCTGATGGTGTGTACTCCTGCTGTGGGGAAGGTATGGGACTGGTTTCCAGCAACTCCTACATCTGCACTTTCAAACGTTTGGTCATTGTTCCAGTCAATGTCATAATTTGTATCCTGTGTGTAGAACGTAAAAGACTTGTCGGCAGGGTTAGTTCCGCCATTAGCATCGGCGGTGGTTGTTATCTTTAGTACAAAGTGGTCTGTTGGGTGGTCTGTTGAGTTGTCAACTTCATTCGCCACATCCCTCACCGTGATGGTAAATGTCTGCAAAGCGATCATGTGCCCGTCTGTGGCAGCGACGGTTACCATGTACACATTTGATCCCGTCGCACTTCCTGGCACTTCATAGTCTGGTGCTGTGTTGAACGTCAATGTACCTGCCTCAGTGATGGAAAATTTAGAGGCATCTGCTCCCGAAAGGGTGGTGAGGAAAGTAGGTGTCTGTCCCGTATCTACATCCGTGGCGGTAACGGTTGTCACTGCCGTCGTACCTTCCGTTACATCCACCATAGCCGTTCCTCTTGTGAAAACAGGGGCGTTATCATTCACATCCGTCACTGTAATGGCGAGGGTCTGCGTAGCGGTCAGTGTAGAACTCTGCCCGTCTGTGACCGTTGCAGCTACCACATATACATTTGATCCCGTCGCACTGTCTGGATTCTCAAAGTCTGGTGCGGTATTGAACGTCAATACGCCTGCCGAAGTAATGGAAAACTTAGACGCGTCCGCTCTCGCTAGTCTGGGGAGGAAAGTAAGCGTCTGTCCTGGAGGGTCTGTAGCCGCTCTCAATGTGATGACTACCGTCTCTCCTTCAGGCACGCTAACTGTTCTATTTTCCGCAATTCCTAGTCCAGCAATATCCTCTACAGAAATGGTGAATGACTTTGCATAATCATTTGTTCCGTCGCTGACATTTATCCGTACCGAGTAGGAAACTTTTGTTTCATAGTCAGCGGAAGAGGTAAGCCTGAGGCTCGTTCCTAAAATATTAAAACTCCCATTGTCAGTAGCTCTGGATCCTGACACCAAGGTGTACTCATACGTGCCTCCTGTATCGGTATTTGATAGCATCCCCACGACCGCATTCGCACCTGAATTTTCCAAGATGCTGGTGGAAGAAAGTAAAATATTTGTGGGTGGGCGATTCATAGTTCTCAGACCGCCATCAGTAATACTCCAGTTATGACCAATTGAACTGATCATGTTTTCCCTGGCAGTTTGCGCTTCCTGACTGCTATACAAAGAACTCCCTCCGTGGAAAGCTACCCCCCTACGAAGGTTTTGTCTGTTCCAACCCACCAAAAGCGCATCGTAGTTTGTCAGAGAAAGCGTAGCACCATCGAACATATCTCGCATCCCCAGCACCGCTTCTACATTCCACCTGCCTAGGTCCTGATCAAAGGAAGTGGCTCCTGAGAACATAGAACTCGTATACTGCACCTTTTCTACATTCCACCCGCTGAGGTCTTGGTTAAAGGAAGTGGCATCAGCGAACATAAAACCCATATTCGCCACAGCTATTGTGTTCCACCCGCCTAGGTCTTGGTTAAAGGAAGTGGCGTTTTGGAACGTACCTTGCATATCCGTCACCTTTTCTACATTCCACCCGCCTAGGTCCTGATTAAAGGAAGTAGCTTCACGGAACATAAAACGCATATTCACCACAGTTGCTACATTCCACCCGCTGAGGTCTTGGTTAAAAGAGGTCGCGTTAAAGAACATAGCACGCATCCTTGGCACAGTTGCTACATTCCACCCGCTGATGTCACCGTTGAAGGAAGTGGCATTCTGGAACATCACATTCATATTTATCACACTTGCTGTATTCCACCTTCCTATGTCTTGGTTAAAGGAAGTGGCTCCAGCGAACATAAAAGCCATATTCGTCACCGATGCTGTAGTCCAGTTTCCTATGTCTTGGTTAAAGGAAGTGGCTCCCGAGAACATAGCTCGCATCCTCGTCACAGATGCTGTATTCCACCTTCCTATGTCTCGGTTAAAGGAAGTGGCTCCTGAGAACATAGCAAACATATCCGTCACAGATGCTGTATTCCACCCGCTGATGTCGCCGTTAAAGGAAGTGGCTCGACCGAACATCAAAGACATATCCGTCACAGCGCGCATGTTAGGTGTATCGGTAGCTGTCATGGTCAGGTTAATTGCTCCAGTAAAAGCGTTACTCATATCTGGATTCCAGACAGCGGTACCCCACTGTTCTATGGAGGTATACTTTGTTGCGTCTGCCCGAATCATCTGGTAACCTTCTGCTGATAGATAGACTAGAGTGACATCATTCAGATTTCTAAACCTGATGGTGTGTTCTCCTGCTTTGGAGAAGGTATGAGACTGGTTTCCAGACACTCCTATATCTTCACTTTCAAACGTTTGGTCATTGTTCCAGTCTATGTCATAATTTGTATCCTGTGTGTAGAAGGTAAAGGACTGGTCGGCGGAGTTAGTCCCCTCGGTGGTTGTTATTTTCAGTACAAAGTGGTCTGCTGAATTGTTTTGTGCGTAAGCGAGTGCAGGGAGTACTAAGAAGGTAACTAGAGAGATTAAGGGTTTAAGCCCCCAAATGCCTGACAAATTGTCTGGGGGGGGGGGTTAGAATTAATCGCATAAAAGTCCGCCGTTTTGGCAGGTTAAGTGGCGTTTTTATACATTTTTTTTTCATACGCGTTGATGTTTTATTGAACCACGAAAAGACAAGTTTAAGTAATTAGTTGAACGTTTGCACGTTTAGTTCTCTATTTTTTTTAAGCCTGTTTTTTCTTATCCCCTGCGGTTTTTCGTGTGGGACTGCCTTGCACTCACGAAAAAAATCTGGTTATTAGTGGTGTTCTATATTTTTTGCCTAAATGTAAGCAAAAAATGGTTCATTTTACTTATGTCATATTTTGTGGTCCACTGGGTATTACAGGTTGAAATTGCTTACGCTGATTCGATTTAGCTTTGCTGATCCTGCGAAAAAGCTATTGAACTTCGTACTTAAGTAAACATTCCTATGATTCTATCTTCCCTTGACTGGTTCATTATTATCAGTTTTTTTATCACGGTTCTGGCTATTGGATGGCTGGCATCAAAAACAGCAGGTAGCAACGTATCTGAGTTTTTTTTGGCTGGACGGTCTATGCCTTGGTGGTTACTGGGTGTTTCAATGGTCGCTACTACCTTTTCTGCTGATACGCCTAACTTGGTTACAGGCTTTGTGAGAGAAGGAGGAGTAGCTAAAAACTGGACTTGGTGGTCATTTCTTATCACAGGAATGGTGACTGTGTTTATTTATGCCAAGTTATGGAGACGGTCTGGAGTAATGACTGACCTTGAATTTTATGAATTAAGGTACGGCGGTAAAATGGCTTCTTTTTTAAGGGGTTTCCGGGCGTTGTATTTAGGTGTTTTCTTCAACTGCCTTATCATGGGTTCTGTGACGCTGGCGGCCATTAAAATATCTTCTGTTTTATTTGGCTTGACACCTGTTCAAACGGTTTTGATTGCGTCAACTATAGTAGTGATCTATTCAGTGCTGGGGGGAATAAAAGGAGTGATCTGGACTGATTTTTTTCAATTTATCATAGCCATGACAGGCGCAGTGTATGTAGCTTATGTTGCGGTTTCTCAACCCGAAATAGGAGGAATTAGCGGGTTGGTCAATCATCCATCGTTGGGTAACAAACTGGATATTCTGCCAGATTTCAGTAATACCTCTGTCTTGATTTCGGTGTTCATTATTCCTGTTGCGGTGCAATGGTGGTCTGTTTGGTATCCTGGTGCTGAGCCAGGCGGTGGCGGGTATATAGCACAGCGAATGCTGGCGGCAAAAAATGAAAGACATGCGATAGGTGCTACTATGCTATTTAATTTTGCACATTATGCACTTCGTCCATGGCCCTGGATTATTGTTGCATTAGCCTCCATTATACTTTTTCCAAATTTAGAGGTCATACAGGCTCAATTTCCAGCTATTGAGGCGCAATACTTGGGTGAGGACATTGCCTATCCTGTGATGTTGACTTTCCTTTCATCTGGATGGCTTGGTCTAGTACTTGCTTCATTGATCGCTGCCTATATGTCAACCATCAGTACTCATTTGAATTGGGGTGCTTCCTATTTTGTGGGTGATTTTTATAAACGTTTTTTGAGACCTGAAGCCCAGGAAACAGAACAAGTCTTGATTGGAAGAATGGCTACCGTCGTGCTGATGCTTATTGCAGGGACGATGTCCCTTACGTTTCTGGAGAATGCTACTCAGGCATTCAACATTCTTTTACTTTCTGGTGCTGGCACTGGGTCTATTTTTCTTTTGAGGTGGTTCTGGTGGAGAATTAATGCGCTAACTGAGATTGTAGCCATGACAACAGCCACTATCAATGCATTTGTCCTTGTTTTAGTGATACCAGATGGAGTCTTAAAAAATGCTGTCGTTGACGAATTTACGACTAAACTTCTACTTGCAACTTTTGTTACAACCATTGTGTGGGTTTTAACAACACTCATGTCAAAGCCTGAGGATGAAGGAGTTTTAAGGAATTTTGTAGACAAAATAAGACCTGGGGTAGGATGGAAGAGGTTTGGGATGGTCCAGTCATCTTCGTTTACCAATGGCATTATTTGCATTTTCCTAGGCAGTATATCGGTGTATGCTGCTCTTTTCTCTGTAGGAAATCTTATTTATGGAAATTATCTTTTATTTTTTGTGCTTTTCATCATTTTTCTGTTGTCTGGTCTTGTCATTTTCCGGCTTTGGAAAAAATTGTAACGAGGTCAGTAGGTAATTTCATATCTTAGTGATCAATGAGGTATAGAAAAATGGAATTATTTAAAGGACAAAACCTCATAGAGTTCAGTGAACGCTTCAAAACAGACGAAGGTTGTAAAGAATATTTGGCAAATAGTAAATGGAATGCAGGCTTCACTTGCGTAAAATGCGATCATTCAGCGAGTCAAATTCGCAAGAATTTTTCACGCACCTGTACTAAGTGTAGTCATACAGAAACAGCTTCAGCAAATACGTTATTTCACAGGGTAAAATTGGGCTTACGAAAAGCCTTTTTTATCCGTTTTGAAATGTCAACGACCACTAAAAAATTATCTGCAAGCTGTAGAAAAGACTGCTCGTTTATTTATGCACAAGGTTAGAGAAGCGATGAAATTCAGTAAAAATTATCCGATGGAGGGGAACGTTCATGTAGATGAATTTGTAGTTGGCGGAAGAGCAAAAGGCAAGGCTGGAAGAAGTTACAACAGTGCTAAAAAGAAGGTGGTTACAGCCTTAGAACTCACCCATAAAGGAAAAATAAAAAGGATGTACGTCTTGAAAATTGATGATTTTTCGTCGAAGGAATTAAAGAAGATAGTTGAAAAGCATAGTGATGATAAGGTAGCAGTAACTACAGATTTATGGAAGGGTTATCTCCCTATTTTTTAGAGCTATAATAGCACACAGATAGAAAGTAATAACGGAAGGAGTTTTATGGCGTTACACACAATGATTCATCAAGTTAAATTTTGGATTAGGACTACTTATTCTTGGGTAAATGATTTTAATGTAGATAGGCATCTTGATGAGTTTTGTTATCGCTTAACCCGTTCCAGCCGTAAGGTAAACATCTTTAATAATCTGATTGAAATGACGGTAAAATCAGACAAAGTTTATCAAACAGATATTATATGTTCGTAACTACTGGTCTAACAATGAATAATAATATGAATTTTTCGGAATTTTTTGCTGGTGCAAGTGGACTGGGTGAGGGGTTTATATCAGAAGGATTTAATCCAATAGCAATGGTAGAGGTAAATAAGCATTGCTGTGATACATTAAAGACCCGTTCGGCATACCATTATTTAATGAACAATAATAATGCAGATACTTACAATGATTATCTTGAAGGAAAAATTGATAAAGATGCTTTGTATTCTCAAATTCCAAAAGAGGTTTTAAGCCAAACGATAAACCAGGAAATAAATAACGCCAACATGCAAGGCATAAAGGACAGAATACGAGAACAACTGGGTAGCCAGAAATTGGATGTCATATTAGGAGGGCCTCCTTGTCAAGCCTATTCAATAATTGGGAAATTTAAAAACGGCTATAAAGCAAATGACCATCGACTTTATTTATATAATTTTTACATCTCTTTTTTGAAAGATTTTCAACCAAAGATATTTTTATTTGAAAATGTTTTAGGGCTTCTATCGCTGAATAAAGGAAATTTATTTAACACTATCAAACAAGAATTTGAAAAAGCAGGCTATAACATCGCATATAAAGTATTGGATGCTAGTCAATATGGCGTATTGCAAAAAAGAAAACGAGTTACCTTGATAGGTATAAAAAAAAGGTTGAGATATAGCGTTTAATTTTGATTTAATTTCAGAAGAAAAAAATCAATATTTTGTTAAAGATTTATTACAAGATTTGCCTCAATTGCAGGCTGGAAAACATTCAACGAAATACGCCGCTGAAACTAATGATTATCTTAAAAAATTTAATATCAGAAACGAACAAGACAATATTCTAACGTGCCACCAATCAAGACCGCACAATGAAAGAGATTTAGAAATTTATAAAATAGCTGTTGAGTCGTGGAATAAAGGCAAAGAAAGATTGCAGTATAGTAAGTTGCCTAATGAATTAATAACCCATAAGAATGTAAAATCTTTTTTAGATCGCGCTTTAAGGTAGTTGCTGGCAACATGCCATATAGCCATACTATGGTGGCACACATTGCTAAAGACGGACATCATTACATCCATCCTGACATCAAGCAAAATAGAAGTTTGACAGTAAGGGAGGCGGCAAGAATACAGTCTTTCCCAGATAATTATTTTTTTGAAGGACCAAGAACCGCACAATTTACGCAGGTTGGCAATGCCGTTCCCCCGATATTATCTCGAGCTTTGGCAAAACAAATAAGGAAGTTATTATGAAGCATAATTTTAAGTTTGAATTTTCTCCGAATTTGATCATTCTTTTGGGTGAGCAATTAATTCACGATAAGAAAATTGCTCTGTCAGAGTTGGTTAAAAATGCTTATGATGCCGATGCCAGTAAGGTAGATGTGGAAGTTAGCAATGATCAAATAACTATAACAGACGATGGCTGTGGAATGGATTTATCCACTATTCAAGATATATGGCTTAAACCCGGCGTAAGCCACAAGAAAGACAACATCGAAAACGGACACTTAACACCTAAATTTAACAGAATGCCCCTTGGGGAGAAAGGTGTTGGACGACTTGGCTCCCATAAGCTGGGGTATTCGATTGAGGTTTATACGAAACACAAAGACAATCAAGAAATCTATTTAAAAATTAACTGGAGAGACTTTGAAACATCTGACAGCCTTTCTGATTTGCCACCTATTGAGGTTGTGGAGAATAACGAGCCAAAATTTTTTAGTGACCAAACAGGAACAAACATTATTATAAAAGACCTAAAAGAGGACTGGGAGGAAAAAGATTTTAAACAAATCTCTAATGATTTAACGAATTTGATAGCACCTTTTAGTAATACTGAAACATTCAACATTACGCTGAAAGTAAACAATGAATTGTCTAGTAACGACTTAAAAGAACAGGTAAATAATATCAAACATAACGCTCTGTTTGATTTTGATGTAACAATTAAAAATGGCTGGGCAGAAAAATTTACCTATAATTTTAAGCCTTGGTTGGGTCTGGGTAAAGTGGATGCTAGAGCAATTAACATAAATAGTGATATTGTATTACTGAGAAAAACACTCGGAAAGAATAATGAACTATTAAGTTTTGACAAAGAATTAAAGGTTTATAAAGAATTAGAAATTGGTGAAATTAATTTTTCAGGATTTGTCTATGACTATGACAATACCTTATGGAATACACAGAAGCAAATATCAAAAAATGATAAGGATGTTATCAAAAAATACATGAAACAGAACGGTGGAATTAGAGTGTATAGGGATAATTTTAGGGTGTTTAATTATGGTGAAAAAGGGCAGGATATTTTGGAGTTGGACTTAAAAAGAGTCAATCGCCCCGCTGGAAAAATAAGCTCTAATCAAATCCTTGCCTCTATTCGGTTAAACAGAAGCGAAAGTACTGGATTGTTAGAAAAGACCAATAGAGAGGGGTTTATTAATAATGCTTCCTTAACCGCCTTGCAAAAAATATTAGATGAAGTCATAGATATTATTAGCAACTTTCGCCAAGATGATAAAGCAAAGATTATTCGAACTTATCTAGAAACACCAGAAAACAAAGCAAGTATTGAAAATAAAATAAACAAAATTCAGAACGTCATTGAGTATTCTGATTTACAGGAAGGTGAAAAGGAAAAAATCAGCAAAACGCTAGCTGGCTTTGCTAAAGATTTTGCCAAGACAAAAGATATTTTTATGAATGCCGCTAATACGGGAATAAACCTAACCATTGTTATCCATGAACTTGAAAAGATTATCGCTAATTTAGGTCGTAGCATTGCGAAACAAGATTGGATAAGGGTGCCAAAAATAGCCAAATACCTACAAGAAACAGTTAATAATTATAAAGACACCATTAAATTAGATAAAAAGATTTCGCTGGTGAGTATAAAAGAAATCATTGAAAAATCAATTTTTAATGTTAATGCAAGATTTGAGTTTCATAAGGTGGAAGTGCAGCAAGATTTGGCACCAGATATAGAAATATCGGTTAAAAGGAATTTAATTATTGGTGTGCTTAACAATTTGTTTGATAACGCTATTTATTGGCTTAACTATCAGGGTATTGAGCATAAAAAAATAAGAATTATAGCCTATAAAAAAGATAAGCAAATCCATTTAGTGATAGCAGATAACGGCAAAGGATTTACTATTGATTTTGAATCTGCAATTATGGCTTTTATTACAGGCAGAAAAGATGAAAGCTCCATGGGAATTGGGCTCCATTTGGCAGAAAACATTATGGAGGCTCATCAAGGTTTGTTAGTAGAAGGCGATTTTAGAGAAGAAAAATTGTCCAAAGATTTTAAGGATGGTGCAATTATTAAATTAATATTTAGGGAGCAATAAGTATGTACGATGTTTTATTTATTGACGATCATTTTGAAGAGATAAACGATACATTTCGCACTCTCCAAAAAGAACATATACGTTGTTTTTATTCTGATGGAGACAAATATTTACCGAGTAATGATAAAGAAAAGTTGCCTTTTAAAAACTTAAAATACATCTGTTTGGATTTTTATTTAGAGAATAGAGGGCTTTCTCCAAACCATAATAAAAATACAATATCAACTCTTGCTGGCGTGGTAAAAAGTTTTACCGAAAATAAAGATGTACGTATCATTATCAATACTTCTTCTGTAAAAGAATTTACAGAACATCGAAACGACTTTGTTAAATATCTTAAGTTTGAACCTGAGATAATCATTGAAAACAAGGAAAAAAAAGACAAGGAACAAAAAAACGGTAAAAGATTTTCATCCTTACACGATAAAGCAATCAAAAATGAAATTGTAAAGCGATCACATCAATCCGTGCTGAGGAATTTAGTTATTCGTGAAGCAATTGAAATTGAGAATTTGATTTGGAGTAAAATTTTGTTATCGGATGCTTTTAAAGATTTAGGAGAAGTAGAGAAAGTTTTGGAGAAGTTAAAGATAAAAATGTTCTTTAATAAAAAAATACAAACATACAATCGTATTGTAAATAGAGAAGCAGAAACAGAACTTGAGGAGCTAAGAGATACAAGAAATAAGTTTGCACATAATGAAACCCCTCCAGAGAAAAACTTGTTAGATTTTTTAGAAGAAATTGAAGCATTAAAACGAATGATAAATCATGAGTAAGCCACCGCATTAGAAACCCCAATAGACCAAATGACGTATAAACGCTATTACCTAACCGAAGATGAGGCGGAAATTGCTAAAAATAAGATGTAGAATGTTGAAAACTAAAGGTTAGGAGGGAGGGGCGTATTTGTAGATCTGATGGATAATTTTAATACTAATTTGATGATAAAATATGACATAATAAATTGAATTATTTTTTGCTCAAATTAGGCAATAAATATAAGCATAGTCATAGCTACGGCACTATTGTTTAACGAAATGCGAGCAAAAAAGAAACAATTTATATGTGATAGTTCGTGATCAATTTGGTATAATTGAAGTAGGCATTTAATAAATACGACTTGTGGGGGATAGCTTGGTACCTACATTTTGTGCATTGACGGGTATGGAATAATCTCCCTCTGCAATACTTGGTGTTTTGGCACCTTTCACATTTAAATCCATCTGGCCATTTCATTTCGGCTAGGAAGTTTTGACAACTGTCGTTATCAGGAAATTTATTCTGAAGCTCAAAAAGAGTTAGGCTTTCATACTTTTTCTCCATAGTTTTATTTTTACTCTAACTTTAATAATCCTACTAAGTTACTGTAAATCAATTATTTAATTAAAAAAATGAAACTGTTTTAATAGACTAATCTTTTATTTATTAAATGCCTATTTCAATCAATTTATATGTGACATTTTGTGATCATTTTGCTACCAAATAGCGGTGTCCTAAAGCATAGCCATTGCTACGGTGCTAGTTTTTAACCACTTTCCTTGTCATAAGACCGTGTGTTGTTTGTATCTTTAACAGATAAATTCCTTTAGCTAAAAACGGAAATGCCACAGCGTTATCTCCCTTGGTTAAGGTCCCTTTAGTAAGAAATTCCCCTGAGATTCCGAACAAGCGGTACACTCCCTCGCTGGCAACGGTAATTGTCACGCTATCTCCATCTTTTAGTGGATTGGGGGAGACGGAAACGCTTATTTTCTTCACACCAGCAGTGCCTGTGGTAACATCATCAGCCTGCACGGAGACTGAGAACGTTTGTTCAGCAGTTTGACCCGCTATATCGGTGGCAGTGACGGTGATGGTTGTTGTGCCAGCAGCTAATGGCGTAATCGTAACTTCACTATCCAGCACTGCAACCGTTGCGATGGCGGTATTATCGGACGTTGCAGTAAACGTCAACGTGTCTAAGTCGCTAAATTTATCCGCTACATCTACATCGCGCGGACTACCATTTTCCACGAGGTCAGTCATGTTGTCCATCGTGCCTGTGGCTGTTGGGGTAGGGTTGGTAACGGAGACTGAGAACGTTTGTTCAGCAGTTTGACTCGCTATGTCGGTGGCAGTGACGGTGATGGTTGCTGTGCCTACGGCTACGGGCATAATGGTAACTACGCTATCCATCACTGCAACCGTTGCGATGGCGGTATTATCGGACGTTGCAGTAAAGGTCAACGTGTCTAAGTCGCTAAAGTTAGTCGCCACATCTACATTTCGAGGAGTACCATTTTCCACGAGGTCAGTAATATCGGCAATCGTGCCTACGGTCGTTGGGGCAGGGTTGGTAACGGAGACTGAGAAAGTTTGTTCAGCAGTTTGACCCGCTATATCGGTGGCAGTTACGGTGATGGTTGTTGTGCCAGCAGCTACTGGCGTAATCGTAACTTCACTATCATTAGCAACCCCAACGGTTGCGATGCTAATATCATTAGAGATTGCGGAAAAGGTCAAATCGTCTGTGTCGCTAAATTTATCCGCCACATCTACAGTTTGAGTGTTACCATTTGCCACGAGGTTAGTAATATTATCAATCGTACCTACGGTTGTTGGGACGGCGGCGTTAATAGTGACTCCATCGGGCAAGGTTATTGTTGCTGGCACATCGGCAAACAGGCTTGCAGGGAGCGAAGCGGGCAGTGGGTTGTTCGATAAATCAAGGGTTGTTAAACTAGTTAAGCCCGAGAAAACCCCAGTAGGCAAGGTGGATAGTTGGTTGTTATCCAACCTGAGCGTCTCTAAGTCGGATAGCCCAGAGAAAATATCAACGGGTAGGGTTGTAATCTCGTTGTTGGATAAATTGAGAGACGTTAGCCCTGTTAAGCCAGCAAAATCGCCACTCTTTAGGTTGCTACCTATTAGAGAGCTACCCCCAACAAAAGATAATTGGGTAACTCCCGCCAACTCTGCTGTAGTAATGTCTGCACAATTGGTTTTGCCACTCACTTTGGAGATGATAAGATTCTTAACTACGGCGGTGCGTGAACAAAGGTCTGTTTCGGCTGGGATAACGCTGACCATAAAGGTTTGTTCAGCGGATTGCCCTGCTGTATCGGTGGCAGTTACAGTGATTGTTGTAGTTCCTGCGGCTAATGGGCTAATGGTTATTGTTGTGCTACCGCTAACAGTTGCGATGTTAGGATTACTAGACATTGCGGAAAAGGTCAAAGCGTCTGTATCACTGAATTTATTCGCCACATCCACCGTGCGAGTTGCACCATTTTCTACGAGGTCAATATCGGCAATCGTACCTACGGTTGTTGGAATTTCGTTAATCGTAGTTCCTGTGGGCAGGGTTATTGCGTTTCGTGGGACATCTGAAAACAGGTTTTCGGGAAGCGAAGCAGGCAGTGAGTTGCCCGATAAATTGAGGGTTGTTAAACTGGTTAAGCCCGCGAAAACCCCAGTTGGCAAGGTGGATAATTGATTGTCATCTAACCTGAGTGTCGTTAAGGCAGATAGCCCAGAGAAAATATCAGCGGGTAGGGTGGTAATCTCGTTTCCATTTAACTGGAGAGACGTTAGTCCTGTTAAGCCAGCGAAATCACCACTCTTTAGGTTACTACCTCTGAGAGAAGTAAAGGAACTAATCCCAACAAAAGCTAATCCAGTAACTCCTGCCAACTCTGCTGTAGTAATGTCTGCACAATTGGTTTTGCCACTCACCTTATTAAGGATTAGATTCTTAACTACTGCGGTGCGTGAACAAAGGTCTGTTGGGTCAGCATCTTGAGCATTTGCTGGCAGAGAAAAAGCCAGACTTAAAATAAGGAGAGGGAGAGTGTTTTTGTAATTACAAAGATTTGCTAAAGGATGACATAATGTCGGGGGGGGGGGGTAGGATTATTATATGCCTTTTTGTCAGTCATAAGTGTTGTTTTGGGTGGTTGGGTAATGGTTTTCATTGGTCTTTTAAGGTTAAGTAATGGTGCAAAGGTATCAAGTTATTTCCAATTAATCACTCCATTTTGCTTGAGATTTTTTGTTCTGAACAATCGTAGGTTCAAGCATCAAGTGCAAAAACTAAGCGGTATTTAGATAAAAGATTTCTTTAGGAGTTTTAAAGTTAAGTTTTTCTCTTGGTCGTCGGTTAATTTTGTGTTGAATCTGGGTAATCTGTTTGTCATTTAGCGTATCAAAAGCTGTTTTTTTGGGTATGTACTGTCTTATGAGTTTGTTGGTGTATTCATTGAGTCCTCTTTGCTAGGAGCAATACCGATGGGCAAAGTAGCATTGAGTAGCTAGGTTTTCAGCTAGGTTTTGACGGTCGGCAAATTCTGTTCCATTATCAGAAGTGATCGGAAAGATATGTTTTTTATAGGGCATCAGCCTATTGGTAAGTTCCTTACTTAGTCCTTTGGCTTGCTTTCCCTTAGGTAGCTTTCTGATAATGAGCATTCCTGTAGTTCTTTCCACGATGGTCAGCATGGCTCCCTTTTGCTGTCTGCCTATCATGGTATCCACTTCCCAATCCCCAAAGCGTTCTTTATTGTTGATGCATTCAGGTCTTTGAGCGATTGATACTCTGTTTTTAATAGTTACAGGCTTACCTACAGGTCTTTTTCTATGTTTGAGTTGATGGCGTAAATGTTTGTAATACTGTCCACCAGCAGCTTTATCGTCCCTGATATATTGATAGCTACGTTCATGTGAAACCATGGGAATCTGCTTGATCTTACCATACCCTACAATCTGCTTAGGTGACCACTGTTCTTGCAGAAGGTATTCTTTGATGAGCTGTCTTTTGTGGGAGTCAAAAGAGCGAGGCTTGCAATAACGTTGCTTACGCTTTGTGGAAGACAAATGTGCTTTAGATCCATGATAGATCCCTTTAGGGGAACTGTTGCGCTTGCATTCTCTGTAAATGGTGGAACCCGACACATCAAGGGCTTCTGCAATGAAACTTTTACGTTTACCCGATTTTAAGTAGGCTTCAATTTGATGTCTTTGATGGGCTTTGAGTTGATAATATGTTTGGCCTCAAATGGCAAAGTGTTTAGACCTTTAAATATGTGGAAATAGCTCCACATATTTATCCTAATCTTTGCACTTACTAATTGAACTTACAATGTCCTTGTACCAACCCATTGTGAAAATATCCCATGAAGGACCGAATACCCGTCTGAAAATAAAGTTAGGTCTGTGTTGAGTAAGGACATAAGATAGGTTTTCATTTTGCCGTTGTTTGATTAGTTCCGCTTGTTTTCCCGCCAGAGCAGTGAAAATCTCTATATGGAATAAATTAAAGTTTTCCATGGCATTTTGAAATTTATCCGACCTTGGACCTGCTACTATTGCTTCTTCTTGTGAAGATACCAAGTTGAAAAAATCGCTGGCATATGTTTTTTCGATAGTTTCTGATTTAGCCCTCTTGTTCATCGTGTTTTTGGAAAAATATTCTTCCTATCCTTGGATAGGATAAATCAGCATCAGGTCCCAATGATCCCCTTGGCTGTGTCGTAGTAGATATGGTTTAGAATTGAGATACTCCTCATGGTTTGAAATATCGGATTTAATCATGTCAATGAGTTCGAGAAGGTTCCTAGTTTGGCTCTTAGGAGTGTGACTTTGTATAACTGATCTTGAGCTTGAATGTCTAAACAAGAAAGAGCAACGATAAAAAGCAGAATTTTTTCATATCCTCGAAGGTAGATTTTTAAAACAAAGTAAGCAATAGAGAAAAGAGAGGCGAAGGGACTTATACCAAATTGACCACAAAATATCACGTATAAATTGTTTCTTGTCTGTCGTTAAAAAATAGAAGCGCAACTATGGCTATGCTTACATTTTTTGCTTAATTCAAACACAAAATAGTTCAATTTATTTATATCACATTTTATAATCAAATTAGTATAAGACTCAAAAAATAACGATTTGATCATCAAAATACTTACCTTAAAATCGTGTCAAACTTAGGAGGAGACTTAAAGAATATTAAATTGAGTAGTCCTTGGAAATTTCAGAGGAAATATTGAAAGCATCTCTAGTTTCTATTCAAAAATTTTTTTAGCCCCTCTCAAGTGATTCAGTGTTTTGAAGGATAATGAGCTACCTCACCTAACTCTTCTTCAATCCTCAGCAGTTGGTTGTATTTTGCCATCCGATCCGACCTTGACATAGATCCTGTTTTGATCTGTCCAGCATTGATAGCTACAGCAATATCGGCCAAGATAGAGTCTTCTGTCTCTCCAGACCTGTGAGAAATCACAGCCGTCCATCCAGCTTTATGAGCCATTTCTATGGCATCTAGTGCCTCAGTTAACGTTCCAATCTGATTCACTTTTATGAGGATCGAATTAGCTGCTTTTTCCTGAATTGCTTTTTCAAGGAATTTTACGTTTGTCACTAACAAATCATCTCCAACTACCTGACATTTTTCCCCAATCTTCTCCGTTAACGTTTTCCACCCAGTCCAATCATTCTCGTCACAACCATCTTCGATGCTATCAATTGGATAGTCATTGACCAATTTTTCCAAATACTCAGCCTGCTCGTCACTTGATTTTTTAGCACCACTGGTCCCTTCTAATTTAGCGTAGTCATACTTTCCATTAACAAAGAATTCAGATGCAGCACAATCCAGCGCAATAGTTACTTGCTCTCCAGCTTCATATCCTGCCTTTTCTATAGCGGAGAGAACACTTTCAAGTGCCTCTTCTGTCCCTCCATGAAAGTTGGGGGCGAAGCCTCCTTCATCGCCAACGGCTGTGCTTAAACCTTTATCTTGAATAATTATCTTTAGATTGTGAAATATCTCTCCTCCCATTCGTAAGGCTTCAGTGAAGGTCGGCGCACCTACGGGACGAATCATAAATTCCTGGAATGCCATTGGTGCGTCTGAATGCAAGCCTCCATTGATAATATTCATCATCGGCACTGGCAATGTTTTTGCATTAGCTCCTCCAATATACCTGTATAATGGTAATTGAGCTTCTCCCGCAGCTGCTCTCGCAACAGCCAGTGATACTCCTAAAATAGCATTGGCCCCTAACTTAGATTTATTAGCTGTCCCATCCAGTTCAATCATCACTTTATCAATAACAGCCTGTTCATAAGCAATAAATCCTTCGATTGCAGGAGAAATTATTGCATTTACATTATTGACTGCCTTCATAACTCCCTTACCCATGTACCTAGATGTGTCTCCATCACGTAATTCAACCGCCTCATGCTCTCCTGTGGAAGCACCAGAAGGCACAGCTGCCCTGCCAAGAATCCCATTTTCAGTAATCACTTCTACTTCGACCGTGGGATTGCCTCTGGAATCCATTATTTGGCGTGCCAATATGCTCTCAATAACGCTCACTTATTTGTTGTCTTTGATTAATTGAAGAAAATCATCAAATAGATAGGTTGAGTCATGAGGTCCTGGTGAAGCCTCTGGGTGATACTGAACAGCAAAAGCTGGTTTTCCATTGATCCTTAAGCCCTCTACCGTATTATCATTCAGGTCCAAATGAGTTAATTCTGCATCTTTTGAATGCTTCAAAAATCCCATGTCCACAGCAAACCCATGATTTTGAGAGGTAATTTCACTAAGTCCAGAGTCAAGATTTTTAACTGGATGGTTTAACCCCCTGTGGCCATGGTGCATTTTGTATGTAGCTATTCCCACAGCCTTGGCTAAAATTTGACTACCTAGGCATATTCCAAATAATGGACCGCCATCAGAAAGAATTTCCTTTGTTGTATTGATTGCATAATCCATTGCTGAAGGATCGCCTGGTCCATTGGAAATAAAGAACCCATCTGGATTCCACTTTTTCATTTCAGCGAAAGAGGTCTTTGCTGGAAAGACCTTACAATGGCAATTTCTTTTCTCAAAATTTTTCAAAATTGATCTTTTGACACCTATATCAAGGACTGCCACTTTCAATCCAGTATTACTTGCCCCTATTTCATAAGAATCTTTGGTTGTGACTTCGGTTGCGCATTCCAAAGATTCCATATCAGGAACTTTCTCCAGTTCAGCTTGTAGTGCTTCACCTTCTAACTCCGAGGAGATAATAGCATTCATAGCTCCTTGTGTACGAAGGTGACGAACTAACTTTCTTGTGTCTAACCCTGATATACCTACCGTATTATTTTTTTCTAGAAATTCCTGCAAACTTTCACTTGCACTACTCCTACTAAATTCCTCTGAAAAATTATTCACCACTATTCCTTTGATAGCTGGAGCTTTACTCTCCATTTCTGCGTCAACTGCACCATAATTTCCAACGTGAGGAGTGGTGTTCACCACAATCTGCCCATAATACGATGGGTCAGTGTAGACCTCTTGGTACCCAGTCATGCCTGTATTAAAGCAAATCTCACCACCTGAAGTACTTTGCTTACCAACAGAAAAGCCTAGGAAAATGGTGCCATCCTGAAGAAGCAAAACAGCTTTTTTTCGAGTTAAAAATCTCATGATCGAACGCGAATGTAACTCGCTGGCTGGCAATAAAAAAGCCTCCGCCAAGTAGATGAATGGCAGTGTGATATTAATTCCAGATCACTCTTTGATCAACTTGCTAGATATGATCTTGCCTCCCATATTAAATTTAACAATATAGTTCCCTGGCACCAGACCTTGCAGGTCCAATAGCGATCTAGTTTCTTTTGCTTTTTTGACATAGGACTTTTCCACTATCACATTTTTTCCATCGGGGCTTAGCACAAGAATCTCAATTTCGCCTAAGTAATCATTGACCATTTCAAGGCTAATTCTATTTTTAAACGGATTAGGATACATGGTAATTCCAATATCTTCCAAATCTTCCACCGAGGTAACACCAAGAACATTTATTGAAAATGATTTGGCAAATGCATTTCCATCGTCATCTTCCGTTTGGACTCGTATGACATAGTCAGCCTGAGTTTCAAAATCGAAACTTACGGCTGAGCTTAGATCATCTAAATCGACTGCGAAACTTGCATTATCGTCATCTCCTTCACCTGCTACCAGAGAGTAGGCATGTTGGATATCATCCTCATCTGTAGTATTAAATCTCCCAATTGTTGTCCCAGCAACAACCTTCTCTTCGATTGCTCTGATAGACAGTGTAATATCCGTCGGATTTGCAAAACTTGTTATAGTAGCGTTCTTTGTATTATTGGATGGATTTTCATCTCCTGCAATAGTTGCTACTATCCCTAATTCATATGATCCTAGCGCGGTGAAATCATACTGAGCAGAGAAAGTATGCTGATAGGACTCTCTTGAGTTAATGACTTGATCAACATTATCAGTCACTACCCGCTTACCATTAACTGATAACGAAATGTCAAATGAAGCAATAGGTAGTCTTCCAGTACTCGACAAAGTCACTGTTATATCGGAAGGACCTTGAAAATCCATGGAAAAAGGGGCATCAATACTATTTACTTGCAAATCTGTATTCTTCACAATACTCGCACTATACAGTCCATTTCCATGTGTCCCTATCACAATAAGACCATCATCATTTCTTACAGCCATATGACTCACTACCACATTCCCAATAGTGTTACTTCCTTCCTGAGTCCAGACAGTGTGGGTTCCATCGATAGTTTGTGTCGAATATAACCCAGTACTTGTCCCAACTAAATATCTCCGTCCATCTCTTAAAATTCTAGCAATCCTAACGGAAGGACCGTTCCCTGAACCGTCAACATTTTCTTCAAGGTTTCCACTTATGTCTGTCCACGAAGTTCCTCCATTAGTAGAATGAAAAATGCTAATAACCTCATAATTGGAAAAAGTTACAATCAATTCATTCTCATCGAACGGATTCACTCCAATACTGGATATATATCCTCTAGGTGGAAAACCCGACCCTAAAGCCAAATTAGTAGAAACACTCAAAAAATCTTCCGCAGGATTTTTCACTTTGTAGAGTGCTCCGTTAGCAGTTCCAACATATACCATGTTAGCACCTGTTAATCCAATTTCTGAAACAATTCCTCCATGTGATCCCAGAGTAATCGACTTCCACCCTGCTCTCCGAGTTGATGAACTCGCCTGAGTATTCACGAATAAACGGCGATGCCCACCTAGATACAATATTTCGTCATTTAGCGGATCTAGGTAAAAGGGAGTTATAAACAATGAAGTGAAGTAGCGATCAATAAATGGACTAATCTGTATAAACTGCACGGATCTTTTCTCATTGGCATCCGAGTATGTTCCCCGGG
Organism: Ekhidna sp.; assembly: GCA_965261215.1. Lineage (GTDB taxonomy): Bacteria > Bacteroidota > Bacteroidia > Cytophagales > Cyclobacteriaceae > Ekhidna. Next base: position 1,430,691 of record CBDHDT010000193.1, on the reverse strand, counting down.
ATATGTTCGCATACTGGGTTGATAGGTATCTAGTTGTGCCATCATGACTCCATGCATTGTACGCTCCGTCTCCGCCGAACGAGGTGGACCAAGAGGCCTTGCTACTCAATGAAGTTGTGAGCCACGTACCATTATCCTGAAACCCAGCCAGAATCTGATCTCCAGGTCCAGTCGATAGTGCATAAACCTGTGTTGTCAGATACCCATTATTTAACGCAACCCAATTTACAGGTTTAGAGCCTCTAAATCCCTTAGCCGTTATGTCATTTGTTCTTTGCACTCCCCCATCATTTCCGCTAAGGGCTTTTGTTCCCGACAGAAAAAGAAAGACGTGTTGGTCTGGGTGATGACTAGGATAGTTATCCCCGGAGAGCCCAGGAGGAGAATAGCCTCCTATCCATCTAGTATTTCCAGTGGTTGTAAAACCATCCGTAGATCTGTACAGATTGGTTCCACCAATGATTACAAAATTTTCGTCACCTGGCTTTACCTCGACCAATAGGTTATACCCACCTTGACTATTAAAATTTCCAAGAACGTTATTTCCAATCTTTGGAAGGTTACCAGACAGGTCGGTCCAGATCGCCACACCTCCCGTATTGTCATCATATTTCCATAAGGACTCTTCTCCAATTACATAAACGATGTCTTCATCAGAAGGTGCAATTCCTATTCTTTTTCTCTCATGCATGCCAACTGGTAATCCTGAACCCTCTGACACTTTTGTCCACGAGGGTCCACCGTCAGATTTATATATGCCACCACCTCGGGATGCTACATGTGCATATAATACGCCTGTAGAAGTAACCTGAATATCAGTCCAACCTTTAGGAGCATCCTCACTATCAGTCGAATTTTCGGCGGTTAGTACCATTTTAAAACTCATGCCTTCATCTTGAGATTTAAAAATCCCACACTCGGTGGCAACAAAAACATCTCCATTGGTTGGGTTAACTACAATCTCATGTACGTAATCAAAGCACTGATCATTTATCTGTGGTTTACCAGTTGATGTAGACGGCAAAATAGACCATGACAGACCACCATTAGTCGATTTAAAAATACCATCACCACTATAATATGCAACGGAGGATCCACTTGCAGAGTTTCCTCTACGCTCGCCCGTGCCGTAATACCAAGTGTTCTTCGTTAGACCTTTGCGAGGGTCCTGCGCAATACATGTTATACTTTGAAGATCGGACACACTAGTCGTTTTACTCCAAGTTAATCCAGCGTCTGTGGACAGCCATACTCCACCTGATACTCCGCCAGCCAACAGAATGTCCTCATTGTTTACATCTACGGCCAGTGCTCGTGTTCTGCCACCTACATTAAAGGGTCCTCTATGAGTCCAAGATGTTGCTTCATTCTCTCGATTCCTTTCCTTAAAAGGTTGTTCCGAAGCAAATGCCAGTTCTTTTGTCCGAATATTTTCTGGTATTCTTCCTGTTAGCGGATTCCGAAGTTTCCTGATCTCGAATTCAACTCTTTTCGCAGGATCATCTTTAATGCGGGGTGCTTGACCAAATGACTGAGACCCAACGATCAAGGATATTAATGATATTGTTACTACTAGCGACTTTTTCATACGTTTTATGGTTGTTATTTGGAAAGAAATGATGTTAAGATGTACGTTTCAGAATGATTCATGCCTGGGTAGTAGTCCACAGAGCAATAAAACTCCTCTCCTTGGATTTCTACTTGAGAATATAACATAATCTCCTCTCCTGGATTCAAGCGTTTTTTAAAACCGAAACCAGATTTTAATTGTCTTTGAACCTGAACTTTAGCATTCCAGCCACCTTCCGTTTTCTCAGACTTCAGAAGTTTCAAAAACAGCACCACTTCATCTGGGTTTGGTATGTATTCTTCCACACGCCTCAATTGTGGCGAAGATAAGCCTGACTGCTCTTGAGCTTTGCAAGCGAAGAACAAACTCGGAAAGACAAAGAGAACCTGTTTCATATCTGATTAGAGATAGATCATACCCCAAATATACAAAAAATTTATATAGTTAGATATAATCAAATTTTTGAGGATACTTCTGTAGAATTTAACCATGGACCCATAGATTACCTAAAACCCGTTGTGCTAATTAAATAATTGCGACTTTTAAGTTATTGATGGGTCTATTGAAATCAAATTCATTGATGAATTGAATTATTGTTAGTGCAGTGATTTTGACCAATATCCTAGTCTTAAACCCTTGAAAAGTTTTGGTATAAATTCTTCTAATCATAAATTTCTCACAAAGTTGAGAGAAAAGGGTCTCCACTCTTTTTCTTGTTTTTCTAAACACCCGAGGTTGCTTTTTATAATTTTTCCTCATTGGTGTTTCCAAGCGGATATTGGCAGCATGAAGCAGGTCTGATTGCAATGACGAGGACAAGTAACCTTATCACCAATCAATACACAATCAGCTAGTTGTGCATTTATTTCCTGTAAGAAAGTGGCATCATGAACGCTTGCGTAGGTTCAACCATCAAGTGCAAAAACTAAGCGATATTTAGCTAAAAGATTTCTTTAGGAGTTTTAAAGTTAAGTTTTTCTCTTGGTCGTCGGTTAATTTTGTGTTGAATTTGGGTGATCTGTTTGTCATTTAGTGTATCAAAAGCTCTTTTTGTGGGTATATACTGTCTTATGAGTTTGTTAGTGTATTCATTGAGTCCTTTTTGCTAGGAGCCGTACGGATGGGCAAAGTAGCATTGAGTAGCTAGGTTTTTAGCTATGTTTTGATGGTCGGCAAATTCTGTTCCATTATCAGAAGTGATCGCACGGATATCTTTTTTATAGGGCATCAGCCTATTGATAAGTTCCTTACTTAGTCCTTTGGCTTGCTTTCCCTTAGGTAGCTTTTTTATGATGAGCATTCCTGTAGTTCTTTCCACGATGGTCAGAATGGCTCCCTTTTGCTGTCTGCCTATAAGGGTATCCACTTCCCAATCCCCAAAGCGTTCTTTATTGTTGATGCATTCAGGTCTTTGATCGATTGATACCCTGTTTTTACTAGTTACAGGCTTACCTACAGGTCTTTTTCTATGTTTGAGTTGATGGCGTAAATGTTTGTAATACTGTCCACCAGCAGCTTTATCCTCCCTGATATATTGCTAGCTACGTTCATGTGCAACCATGGGAATCTGCTTGATTTTACAATACCCTACAAGCTGCTTAGGTGACCACTGTTCTTGCAGAAGGTATTCTTTGATGAGCTTTCTTTTGTGGGTGTCAAAAGAGCGAGGCTTGCAATAACGTTGCTTACGCTTTGTGGAAGACAAATGTGCTTTAGATCCATGATAGATCCCTGTAGGGGAACTGTTGCGCTTGCATTCTCTGTAAATGGTGGAAACCGACACATCAAGGGCTTCTGCAATGAAACTTTTACGTTTACCCGATTTTAAGTAGGCTTCAAATTGATGTCTTTGATGGGCTTTGAGTTGATAATATGTTTGGCTCATATGGCAAAGTTTTTAGACCTGTAAATATGTGGAACTAGCTCCACATATTTATCCTAATCTTTGCACTTACTAATTGAACTTACATAACCTTTGATAACGGCAGAGAATTTTGTTGGCATAGTGATCTTGCCAAACAACTCGAGTGTGAAACTTATTTTGCTAAACCGTATCACTCTTGGGAGCGCGGCTTGAATGCCAAATAATCATCTGGCACAATGGCTTGCTCAGGCAGTTTTTTCCAAAGCAAATGCCATTGCATAAAGTCACCGAAAAAGAGCTGTTCAAAGCCACTGATTTAATGAATAACCGACCTAGAAAATGCTTGGGGTATAAAATCCCCTTGGGAGGTCTTTTTCCACGTGCCGGGAAGGGGTCATAATTTATAAACCCGAGTGTTGCACTTATTATGTGAATTCAAGGTTCTTTAAAAATCACATATTCGGAGTTTAGATTCCTCTCTCAGAACAATTTTACCCACTGAATCATAGGTTACGCTTAATCAGTCTATGGTATTGATCTCAACTCTGATTTGACATTTGCTTTCGGTAAATTTGCTTTCTCAAAACTTGAAGCAGTATGACTCCAGCAACTGAAATCTACAAACCTGCAAATCACATACGCATTGTCACAGCAACATCCCTGTTCGATGGACACGATGTGGCCATCAATATTATGAGAAGAATTATCCAGTCTACTGGGTGTGAGGTGATCCATTTGGGTCATAACCGTGCTGTACAGGAAATTGTAGCTTGTGCCATCCAAGAAGATGCACAAGCTATTGCTATCACAAGTTACCAAGGAGGTCATGTAGAATATTTCAAGTATATGTATGACTTACTCAAAGAACGTGGAGCAGAACAAATTAAGCTGTTTGGGGGAGGGGGAGGAACCATTCTTCCTGAAGAAATAGAAGAACTTCGTAAGTATGGTATCACCAGGATTTATTCGCCAGACGATGGACGGGCTATGGGATTGCAAGGGATGATTAATGACTTAGTTAAAACCAGTGATTTTCCAGTCGGGGAGAACCTAAATGGTCAAGTCAAAAGAATTAGTGCAAAGGATCATAGTACCATTGCCAGATTTATTTCTGTAGCAGAGAACTGCCTAGAGGATCACAAAGTAGACATAGAAGCACTTCTTAAGAAGGTCTCGGATACTCCTGTGTTGGGAATTACAGGAACAGGTGGAGCAGGAAAGTCTTCATTAGTAGATGAGTTGGTCCGACGATTTTTGATGGATTTTTCTGATAAGACCGTCGCAGTAATTTCGGTTGATCCCTCCAAACGAAAAACAGGAGGCGCACTGCTTGGAGATAGGATTCGTATGAATGCCATTGTCAACAATCGAGTATACATGCGTTCACTAGCTACGAGGCAGTCCAACTTGGCACTTTCCAAATATGTGCAGGACGCTATTGATGTAGTGAAATCTGCCCATTTCGACTTGATTATTCTGGAAACTTCTGGTATTGGCCAGTCAGATACAGAAATCACGGATCATTCAGATGTCTCATTGTATGTGATGACTCCAGAGTACGGAGCAGCTACTCAATTAGAGAAAATCGATATGCTGGATTTTGCGGACATTATTGCTTTGAACAAGTTTGATAAACGAGGTGCACTGGATGCATTGCGTGATGTAAGAAAGCAGTACCAGCGAAATCATCAGTTATGGAATGCTGAAGAAGAAGGTCTTCCAGTGTATGGGACCATCGCCTCTCAGTTCAATGACTCTGGGATGAACCAGCTTTACTTGTCATTAATGAACTTAATTTCTTCAAAAACAGGAGTAGCATTAAAATCCTCCTTTTCTAGCTCGGATGAGATGAGCGAGAAGCTATTCATCATTCCACCAAAAAGAACGAGATATTTATCAGAAATCACAGAGACCATCAGAAGGTATAATGAGACGGTCGATAAGCAAAAAGAGATTGCTCATAAGCTATATGGGTTGGAAAAATCCGCAGAAGTGTTGAGGGATAATGCTACTGCCTTAGATGCCATTGATAAAGCAAAGGAGATTTTGAGATTAGAGATGGACCCTCATAACTTGGAAGTGCTAGCAGGTTGGAAAAGCAAAAAAGCTAACTATGAAGGAGCATTGTTTTCCTATCAGGTAAGAGGAAAGGAAATAAAGGTAGAAACAACCACTGAGTCGCTTTCACATACAAGAATCCCGAAAGTTGTCCTCCCTAAATATGAATCATGGGGCGATATTTTGAGATGGAATTTACAGGAAAATGTACCTGGAAAATTTCCATATACGGCTGGTGTATTTCCATTCAAGCGTCAGGGAGAAGATCCTACCAGGATGTTTGCTGGAGAGGGAGGACCAGAGCGTACGAATAGGAGGTTTCACTATGTGTCCAAAGGTCTGCCTACCGCTAGGTTGTCCACTGCATTTGATTCTGTAACACTTTATGGAGAGGACCCAGATTATCGACCAGATATTTACGGAAAAATAGGAAACTCTGGTGTCAGTATGTGTTGCCTAGATGATGCGAAAAAACTGTATTCAGGATTTGATTTATGTGACCCGACCACTTCTGTATCCATGACAATTAATGGGCCTGCTGCTACGATTTGTGCATTTTTCATGAATGTAGCAATTGACCAGCAGTGTGAAAAGTATATCAGAGAGAAAGGTAAGGAGAAAGAAATTGCACAAAAGGTTGATGAGATATACAAAAAGAAGGGCGTAAATCGACCAGAATATTCTGGAGAGTTGCCTGAAGGGAATGACGGGCTAGGGTTACTGCTCTTAGGTGTTACTGGAGATCAGGTATTGCCACAAAAGGTATATGATGGATTGAAGGTCAAGGCACTTTCTTCCGTAAGAGGGACCGTACAAGCAGATATACTAAAAGAAGATCAGGCACAAAATACATGTATCTTCTCTACCGAATTCTCTCTTCGCTTGATGGGGGATGTACAGCAATACTTCATTGATCAAAATGTTCGCAATTTCTATTCGGTCTCTATTTCTGGGTATCATATTGCAGAAGCTGGGGCAAATCCGATTTCGCAACTGTCCTTTACACTTGCGAACGGGTTCACATTTGTAGAATATTACCTGTCAAGAGGGATGGACATTGATGCTTTTGCACCAAACCTTTCCTTCTTCTTCTCCAATGGGGTGGATCCGGAGTATGCAGTCATCGGTCGTGTGGCGAGAAGAATCTGGTCCAAGGCAATGAAATTGAAATATGGAGCTAATGAACGTGCACAAAAGCTGAAATACCACATTCAAACTTCAGGACGTTCGTTACATGCACAAGAAATTGATTTCAACGATATCCGAACTACTCTTCAAGCGTTGTATGCCATATATGATAACTGTAACTCGTTGCATACCAACGCCTATGATGAAGCAATTACGACCCCTACGGAAGCATCGGTACGTCGAGCTATGGCCATCCAGTTGATCATCAATAAAGAGTTAGGATTGACCAACAATGAAAATCCCATCCAAGGGTCTTTTATAATTGAAGAATTAACTGATTTGGTAGAGGAAGCTGTGATGGTAGAATTTGACCGAATCACAGAAAGAGGAGGCGTGTTGGGAGCGATGGAAAGCATGTATCAACGTGGCAAGATTCAGGAAGAGTCGCTTTATTACGAAACCAAAAAACATACAGGCGAGTTACCTATCATTGGTGTCAATACGTTCCTTTCTTCCAAAGGTTCACCCACAATTCTTCCCGCAGAAGTCATCCGAGCAGAAACGGAAGAAAAAGAGCGACAAATTGACAATCTGAAAACTTTGCATAAAGGGAATTCTGATAAGTCAAATGAATTGTTACGCACGATCCAAGAAACTGCTCTTAAAAATGAAAATACATTCGTAGCATTGATGGAAACTGCCAAATACTGTTCATTGGGTCAGATCACTCATGCTATGTTTGAAGTGGGAGGGCAGTATAGAAGGAATATGTGAGCAGGATTTCGTATGTGTAAGTTCAATGATCAGCTTCTCATGTTGCGATATTTGTCTAATAATTCTTGTCTTGTGGGTAATACAAGATCATCACAAGACCGTTGCAAAAGGTAGCATTGAGTTTGTTGGTTTTTGAATTGATGAGATTTGTGATCTTGCACTTTGATACTTTGCTCTCCCATAGGTCTGAACAGCCCTATTTCTTGCTGTTCTTCCTCACTTTTTGTTGTCTTTTACTGAATTGAACATAATTATCCTAGGACTTCGATATAAATTGTAACGCATCGCCTCCTTCAGATTTTGGGTATGTATTTTTTCTGTCCCGCTGTCGGCTAAGGTTGGGGTGCATTGTTTATGCATAGTGCTAAATTTGCGGAATAACCCATTTATTTTAAGGACGAGGGGTTACAAAACTTGCGTTAATCGTATTCAAATAACCGGCGGGATGTATGAAGGATAGTGAGATTCTCGGACGGATAAGTCGTGGAGATGAACGTGTTTTGGATCATCTGTATAAGAGATATTATCGGATGATGACTGGGATAGTGCTGTCCAACAATGGAACAGAGGAGGAAGCGAAGGATGTATATCAAGAGGCTCTGTTGGCATTTTGGCAAAAGGCTTCTGGCGGGAAGTTGGTGCTGACATCCAAAATAAGCACGTACATTTACGGTATATGCTTGAATCAATGGAGGAAAGAGCTGGAGCGGAAGAGTAAGATGAGCTATGAAGAAGTGGACGGAGAGGAATTTCAGAGCCATGATGCGGAAGAGAGGCATAAAATTGTGAAGGCATGCATTGAAGAGTTGGGGAATGTGTGCAGGAGTATTTTAACGTATTATTATTTTGATGGACTAAGTATGCGGGATATTGCAGAAAAGATGAACTTCGGAAATACTGACACCGCTAAGACAAAAAAATACAAGTGCAAAAAGAAACTGGATAGTTTAATTAAAAATAGGTACACTGCGGAAGATTTTTTTGATTAATGTCAGACCATAACCAAATCGAACGAATAGAAAAGTATAATGCAGGGAGTATGTCTGCAAACGATGCGACGCTATTTGAGAAAGACTTAGCTACCGATCCATCCTTAAAAGCAGAAAATAATTTTCAGTCCGATATAATCAACGGGTTGAAAGAATACAGAAAAACACAACTTAAATGTAGATTAGATGCGATAGATATAACTTCCAGATGGTTCGACTTTGTTCAGCAATCAACCTTAGTAAAGTCCTTTGGGGGAATAGCGGTTGCTACAATTGTAGGTGGAGGCATATTCCTTTTTTCAGATACAAAAGAAGAAGCAGGTGAGTTGGACAATAAAATTGCCATCATGGATATGAATGTCCCAGTTGAAGAAACACTTGTGTTTGACTGGAATCAAAAAGATATTGATTCTACTCCTTCCGGAGCAGACCCTAAGCGAAGTAAGCAAATGCCCACTGCCAATGAGCCAGCTAGAGAAATCACAGCTTCATTGGAGGAAACTACAGCTGTTGCTACTGAAGTATTGGAAGAACAAGCGCAAAGTAAATTTTATCCAAATTTCATATCACCAGATGCTGATGATATTGCAGAAACAGAATTGACAAATGTAGAATTGGATGAAGTTTTAGTGATGAAATTCGTTGAAAATGTTTCTGAACCAATTGATATTGAAACTGAAAACACTAAAAGTTCAAAAATCAGATACAAGTACTATGATGGCAAACTATTCTTGAATGGTGACTTCAATCAAGAACCATACGAGATATTAGAAATCAATAGTGCAAAGGGTCGTAGAATTTATCTATTACATCAAAACAAATACTACGAAGTGAAACTAACGGATAAGCTCACCGAGTTACCAAAAGTGAGAAATATCAGATTGATTCAGGAACTTCGTTTGATTAAGGAGAATAAATAGAGGGACGGACACGTTTCCAGTGTTTCTATTTTCCCTAAATTCGTGACTAGATGGAAGATAAAAAGCCTCGAAAAAAACGAAAACTTGGAAGCTACCCTTTTGCGAGCGTGGTATTTAGTATTACCGTAGCACTGTTGGTATTAGGGTTATTTGGTTGGCTAATTTTACATAGCTCTAGGCTGGGTGAAAAGATCCAAGCAAATATTGAGATTCAAGTGTACCTTAACAAAGACCTTTCTCGGTCGGATATCAACAAATTGAGGCAAGTAATTTCGTCCAAGCCTTACACGTCGGTTGAAGAAGACGAAGCGCAGGTAACACTAATTACGAAAGAAGAAGCCGCTCAGCAATTCATTTCAGATACGGGTGAAGATTTTAAAGAATTTCTAGGAGATAATCCCCTTAGAGATTTGTTGACTGTCAAAATATCACCTGATTATCAATCATTAGATAGTTTGAATTTGATTAGGAGAGAACTGGACAGCATGCGAGGGGTGTTTGAGGTAGAGTACGAAGAAAGCCTAGTGGAAAGCTTAAATCAAAACTTGGCAAGAATTGGATTTGTACTTGTTGGCATTGCGATCTTTTCCTTATTAGTTGTAATTATTTTGATTAATAATACCATTAAACTGGCATTATTTTCACAACGTTTCCTCATTAGAAGCATGCAATTGGTAGGAGCCACAAGTTCTTTTATTAGAAAGCCGTTCCTTCGCAGGTCTGTTTTTTATGGGACTTTGGCTGGGATTTTAGCTTCAGGAATTTTGTGTGGATTTACTTTATACATGAATACACTTATTGACGGGTTGGCGGAACTCCAAGACCCAAGCGGATTTGCTATACTTTTTTCCCTAATCCTTATTATGGGAGTTGTCGTTGGCTACTTTAGCTCACTTAGAGCGATAAGAAAATATTTAAAAATGTCCTTGGACGAATTATATTGAGATGTCTGAAAAAAGAAAACTTGCATTTAGCAGAATTAATTATGTGATGATGATTGCTGGTATAGCAATACTGATACTCGGATTCATCATTATGACATTGGATTCGGAGCCCTATGGTTTTGGATTTCTGGGGCTTACCCTTGGTCCAGTCATGGTACTACTCGGATTCCTTATTCAGTTTGTTACAATAATGTATAAGCCAAAAACAAATGCTGACAAAAAGTAAATGACTTGGATAGAAGCACTCATTTTGGGTATTATTCAGGGATTGACAGAATTCCTCCCCGTTAGCAGTAGTGGTCATCTTGAGATAGGTTCGGTTCTTTTAGGCGTACAGGACTCTGATAATTTGCTGTTTGCTGTGGTAGTGCATCTAGGTACTGCTTTGGCGACCGTTGCGGTTTTCAGGACTGATGTATCAAAACTGTTACAAGACATCTTTCAAGTTAAATGGAATGACTCTACTCGGTTTGCATTTAAGGTTCTTCTATCTATGATTCCTGTGTTTGTGGTGGCAATTTTTCTTGGAGAAGAAATTGAATCATTGTTTACAGGAAATGTCGCCCTGATTGGAAGCATGCTTATTGTCACGGGAGGTCTCCTGTTGTTTGCACATTTCAGAAAAAATGGCAATAGACCAGTAGGATTTGTTTCCGCATTTCTAATTGGGATAGCGCAAGCTGTTGCAGTACTTCCAGGTATTTCTAGGTCCGGCTCAACAATTGCCACAGCACTTATTTTAGGTGTTGAAAGATCCAGAGCCGCACGATTTTCATTTCTGATGGTATTAATCCCTATTGTGGGGGCAAACATTCTGAAATTGAGGGATTATAGTGAAAATCCAATTTCCCATCCTATTTCCAGTGCCAGTCTAATAATTGGATTTGTAGCTGCATTTATCTCAGGACTCGTAGCATGCAAATGGATGATGTTAATTGTGAGGAATGGCAAACTCACCTTTTTTGCAGTCTATTGTTTTATTGTTGGAACGATAGCAATTATTGCCTCTCCATGATAAATCAGTACGAAGAAGGAAAGATTTTATTACTCAATAAACCTGTCCACTGGACATCTTTTGACGTGGTGAAAAAGTTGCGCTATACCCTAAAAGTGAAAAAAATTGGTCATGCAGGCACATTGGATCCTTTGGCAACTGGATTACTAGTGATTGGAACCGGGAGGTTCACAAAGAAACTCAATGAGTTGCAAGGTCTTGATAAATCTTACGAAGGAATTTTTGAAATAGGGAAAACAACCCCATCTCAAGACTTGGAGACCGAATTTGACTCTATCGTAGACGTAACACATATAAAGAGTCGGGATATAGAGGAGGCTAGGCGATCTTCAGAAGGAGTGATTAATCAGGTTCCTCCAACCCATTCCGCTGTTAAAGTAGATGGAGAAAGGGCTTATAAAAAGGCTAGAAAAAATGAAATAGTAACATTGGAACCAAGGGAAGTTGTGATCGAAAAATTTACCATTTACGAGCAAAATATACCCGAGATTCATTTCAGGATTGATTGTTCCAAAGGTACGTACATTAGAAGTATAGCAAGAGATTTTGGCGAAAAACTGGGAGTAGGAGCTTACTTAAAAAAACTTGTTCGAACTAGGATAGGACCGTATCGTCTGTCAGAGGCCGTCAACTTGGATACTTTTGTAGAGGCACATAATGCAAGTTATTGACAACATACAAGATTTTGAGAAACCCTGCTTTTCAGTGGTTACTATCGGTACATTTGATGGTGTTCACGTGGGTCATCAGGCTATTTTGAAACAGCTAATAACAGAAGCGGAAACACATAATGGAAAAAGTGTCGTGATTACATTTTGGCCCCATCCAAGGTTTATTTTGAAAAAAGATGCTGATGCGTTGAAACTGTTGAGTTCATTCGATGAAAAAACAGAAGTACTCAGGTCATTAGACTTAGATTATCTGATTAAAATTCCGTTTACACCTCAATTTTCTAACTTGTCAGCCAACGACTTTGTTAAAGAAATTCTTGTGGATCAAATTGGCACTAAAAAACTGTTCATCGGCTATGATCATCATTTTGGAAATAATCGCAAAGGAGACATTCACTTTTTAAATGAAATGTCTTTTGATTTTGGATATGAAGTACATGAGATACCTCGTCATAGTATTGATGATATTGGAGTGAGTTCAACGAAAATCAGAAATTACCTGCATAATGGTGAGGTTCAGCTTGCAAATGCATTGCTTGGACGTCAATACTCAATTACAGGAACCATTATTGATGGAGAAAAGCGGGGACGAACAATAGGGTTCCCAACCGCCAATATTAAAATTAAAGAAAATTATAAGTTACTGCCTTCAGATGGAGCGTATGCAATAAAGGCAAAGGTGGATGACCTTAAACTAAGAGGAATGCTGAACATTGGGTTCAACCCAACGGTTAGTGGTAGAGAGAGGACCATTGAAGCACATCTTTTTAATTTTGAGGAGACTATTTACGGAAGAGACATCACCATTGAATTTGTCCGATTGTTAAGAAAAGAAATGCGATTCGATTCTGTTGAGCACCTGAAAGAACAGTTGATTATCGATAAAAAAGAAGCCATAAACACTTTGTCATGAAAAAAAATAAACTACTCATTTTACTTTTTTCTGTTTTCGGGATCATATCCTTAATCTCCTGTGATAAGAATGGTGATTTTCTTCTGTTCTCTATTGAAGATGATATCATGTTGGGGGAACAAGTAGCAGATCAAATAGCAAATGATTCGACATTTAATATTCTGAAGAGAGAAGAATTCCCAGAATCATACGCGTATATCGATCGCATGATGAATGCTATTCTTTCTTCAGAGCATATCACATACAGGAAAAAGTTCAAGTGGACTATTAGCCTTATCGATGATGATCAAACTTTGAATGCATTTGCCACTCCAGGTGGTCAGCTTTACGTTTACACAGGTCTGATTTATTTTTTAGATACGGAAGATGATCTGGCAGGTGTTATTGGTCATGAAATTGCTCACTCTGATAGAAGACATAGTTCAAAACAACTTCAGCGACAATACGGAATATCTGTTCTTCTAAGTATACTTTCAGGAGGAGAGCCATCTGTGTTGGAACAAATAGCAGGTCAAATAGCAGGCACTGGAACCATTTTAGCCTTTGGTAGGCATGCAGAAGCAGAAGCGGATGATTTTTCGGTACAATATTTATCTCAGACAGATTATGCTTGCAACGGAGCTGCAGCTTTTTTTGAAAAATTACTCGACAGTGAAGCGCAAAGATCCCCAGAGTTTTTAAGTACACACCCTAGCCCTGAAAATAGAGTGAAGGACATAAATACTATGGCGAAAGAATTGAAGTGTGATACTTCAATAGATGACGGAGCGGTCACGAGGTATTCAAACTTCAGGAGTACACTACCTTAAAAACGTGAATGCAAAAATCTGAAATAAAATTAGTTGTGGAATTGGATGACGATCAAATTCCAGAAAAAATAATGTGGGAAGCGGATGAAAAGGATCAACCTGGATTATCCGAAACTAAATCCATGAGTCTGTCCTTATGGGATCATCAGACAAAAAATACGATGAGAATAGACCTTTGGTCTAAAGATATGCCCGTTGATGAAATGAAACGATTTTATATCGACTGTTTGGGTGGACTAGCACAGAGTATCCTAAATGCTACAGGAGACGAATATATGAATCGGGAAATTAATTCTCTTTGTGATCGATTCATTGAACGTATCAGGAAAGAAGGATGATACCAGTTTTATTATAAAGTAGCACATCAATAAATTGAATTACTTTTTGTTTGAATTAGGCAAAAAATATAAGCATAGCCATAGCTACGGTGCTATTTTTTAACGAAACACGAGCAAAAAAGAAACGATTTATATGTGACATGTTGTGATCAGTTTGGTATAACTTGCGAGTCATCCGTTTTCTAGCAGAGCAAAAGCAAAAAAACAACCTTTTTATTGATGCATGCTTAATATTTTAAAGCCAGTGACAAAGTATTTGGGTACATTGCCCTTGCATTTGAATGACTTGTTGCTATTCTTGCCATTGTTACTTTGAAAAAGATCACTTAACAAAATGTTCGTCTTATGAGTAGGATTCTTACTAAAATGATTTTGAGCTCCGTGTTTTTAATCCTTTTTGGCGTAGCGTATGCTCAAACTACGGTTACAGGAACGGTGGTCAATGCCGATACAGGTGATCCTGTTATTGGGGTTAACGTTCTGGTAAAAGGTACTGTTCTTGGTACAATTACAGATGTTGAGGGTAATTTTTCCCTTACCGTTCAATCCCTCCCCCCCTTTACTCTTGTCATTTCGTCTGTTGGATTTTCTGAACAAGAAATAGACGTACACTCTGGAATAACGAATGTTCAGGTCGAGCTAACCGAATCAACCATTCTGGGGCAGGAAGTGGTAATATCTGCCTCAAGGGAGGAAGAGAGCATATTAAAATCTCCAGTAAGCATTGAAAAACTGGACATCCTGAATATTCAAAATTCGCCAGTACCAGATTTTTATGCAGGCATACGAAATATGAATGGAGTCGATTTTAGCGTTCAAAGTTTAACCTTCCAATCTGTCAATGTAAGAGGGTTTGGTATGAATGGAAATACTCGGTTGGTACAATTGATCGACGGTATTGACAATCAGGCTCCAGGTCTTAGCTTCCCACTTGGTAATGTCGCTGGGACAAGTGAATTAGATTTGGAAAGCCTAGAACTACTTTCTGGTGCGGCATCAGCACTTTACGGACCTAACGCCATTCAGGGAATTTTGCTAATGAGAAGCAAGAGCCCTTTTGATTACCAAGGGCTGGATTTTTACTCCAAAACTGGAATCAATCATATAGATAAGGAAGATCATCCGCTATCCATCTATCAAGATTACGGCATTCGCTATGCCAAGGCATTTAATAACAAGTGGGCATTTAAATTGAACGCATCATGGCTTAGGGCGCAGGATTTTATTGGAGTAGATACCAGAGATCAAAGCCTTGAAAGGAGATTAACAGGTGCCATAGAGAGCAGTCTGGGTAGCACGCGAGCTAACAACAGGTCATACAACGGAATAAATACATATGGAGAATTTGACCTTACCGTGGGGCAAATTGCTGATCTCGCCATTAAGTCTGCAACCGAAGCGGGAGATATTGAGAATCTTGTGAGAGCAGGTAAGCTCACTGCTATCAGAAGTTTTTTTCCAAACGATGCAGATGGGCTTTTTACGCCTACGGGTTATGAGGAAAAAGATATTTTGGATAATTCAGTAGAAAGCCTGAAGCTGGGAGGGGCAGTTAATTACAGACTTAATGATAAAGTTGAAATTCTTGGACAGTACAATATCGGAATAGGGAGTTCTGTATATACCGCAAATGACAGGTTTGTTTTAGATGGGTTTAACATTTGGACTGGTAAAGTTGAGGTTAGAGGAGATAATTTCTTTGTTAGAGGTTACACTACGCAAGAAAATGCAGGAGACACTTATGCGGCAAATACGCTAGCTCAGCGTCTAAATCAGAAATTCTACTTGACACCATATTTTGGAGCTTACGTAGATTTCCTGACAGGGGGTAATACGACTGGAGCCAATCCTGAGGGAAATCATTTTGCCTCGAATGATTATGATAATTTACATGCTGCGGCGAGAGCCGTAGCTGACGCTGCTCAACCTCCTGTCGGGTCCGAGGCGTATGAAAAGGAGGTTAAGCGACTCAGAAGCCTTCCCCTATCCAGCGGAGGTGCTAAATTTCTCGACAAGTCTGCATTATGGCACTATGAAGGAAACTACAATTTCAAAAATGAAATTAGTTGGGCTGACGTAGTTGTTGGTGCTAACTTCAGAACCTATGCCTTGGACTCGGAAGGTACCCTGTTTGTCCTTGATGATGCTGGTGAAGAAATCTCTTTTAGTGAGTTTGGAGGGTTTGCACAAATTGCCAAGAATGTAACTGATGATGTAAGGCTTCAGGGTTCTGTCCGATATGATAAGAACGAAAATTTTGCAGGGCAATTTTCACCAAGAATTTCTGGCGTGTGGGAATTTTTGAAAAATCAAAATTTTAGAGCTTCATTTCAACGAGGATTCCGAATCCCGACAGCACAAGATCAATACATTGACGTGGATGTAGTAAGCAGGAGACTTATTGGGAGGAATAAGCTCCTTTCAGACAGGTACAACTTTGATAGAAACACTGTATATGCCAGTGAAAGTGTAAAAGAAGCAAAAAAATCTGGCAAGGTAGCAGATTTGCAGGTGGCTCATGATGCATATAAGACATTCAAAACAGAAAAAGTAGGAACATGGGAAGTTGGATATAGGGGACTGCTACTCGACGGTAAATTATTGTTAGACGCATTCTATTATAATAGTACGTACCAAGATTTTGCTGCGGCAGTCGAAGTGGTGCAGGCTGTTGTTTCGAAAAAAGAACTAACAGGAGATGCTGCTATCCCTGCTGGATATACTACTTCAAAAGGCGAGAGGCATAGCGATGAACTATTAGATGTATTTATTGGTGTTGCTGGCATCACAACACAGAATTATGGATACGATACCAACCTTGATTTTGATATTAAATCACAAGGCTATGGTGTCTCGGCAGACTATACTTTTGCAGGTAGATATACACTGGGTGCCAACGCCTCTTTCAATGAACTGACCAACCTTGATGATGAGACTGCCAGAATCAAGAATGTAGCATTTAATACACCAAAATGGAGATATAATATCACCTTTGGAAATAGAAAGTTGACGGAAAGGATTGGTTTTGGACTGACTTACAGATGGCAGGATGCCTATTTGTGGCAGTCCGCAATGGGTTCTGGAATTATTCCAGACTTTGCTACACTGGATGCCCAGATCACCTTTCAGATACCAAGCATTGATGGAAGTGTAAAACTCGGAGGATCAAATATCCTGAATGAGCGCTATACCACTTCATTGGCTAACCCTCGCATAGGGGCGATTTACTATCTCCAATTAAACTTAAAGAACCTTTTGAAATAAGATAACTTGGATTTTTATGAAGATTTCGATAAATAGATTCGCAAAATTTGGACTAGCAGGCGTATTGCTGGCCTGTAGCTCAGAGGATGAATTGACCAGAGACTGGATTGCAACGAATGAGCCAGATCCAGTCTCAACGGGTTCATTGGATATTACAAAATATGTCGCAGTTGGAAATTCCTTAACCGCAGGAGCTGCTGATGGTGCGTTATTCCCAGCTGGGCAGGAGCTTTCTTACCCCTCAATAGTCGGCAAACAGTTCGCTTTAGCTGGAGGAGGTGAGTTTAATAATCCGAATGTTATTTTAGCAAAAAATGGTACAGGTAGACGTTCGATTGATATTAAGGCTGCAAAGAAATTCTTGGATACTGGGGAAGGAAGTCTTTCTGATGTTCTGGTTACTGCTGATGCAAGTCCTTTAAGTCAGAATACAGTTGAGGTAAACAATTTCGGTGTTCGAGGTGCCAGAGCAATAGATATCGTTCGTCCTGGGTATGGAGCTACTAATGAGTATTTTGGTGCTTTTCAATCTACAGCAACCGCTTCCGTTATAGGAGATGCTACTTCAGCAAAGGGGACATTTTTTTCGCTCTGGATAGGTAGTAATGATGTGTTAGGATACGCCCTTGATGGAGGAACGCATGATGGGTTTAACCCATCGAATCCACGTACCATTACTGAAACCTCAGCATTTAAAGCGGCTGTTTCAGAAGCCTTGGATGCACTGACTGCTGGGGGTGCCACAGGGGTTATCTTAACAGCCCCTCCAGTTACGACTATTCCTTACTTTCAGGTAGTCACTACGTTGCGCAATGGAGTTGAGTTAATACCGTCGCTAACTGATGCCCAAGCAAATCAACTGAACGGTGCTTTTAACGTGCCTTTTCCATCACCTATTACGGGTGTGAAGCCTGGATATAACAGCTTAATCGACCTTGCTAAAAAGCGGATGATTATTGATGTAGCAGAGGCGGAGAGAAGAAAAGTAACCTGGAAAGCGGGGAACAATGCACCAATTATTACAGATGAAAGTTTGACAGCTATTGACTTGTCTGCAATAGCGATGTTACCTCCTGGGTCAATAGTAGTGCCAAAAATCAGGCAGGCATCCAGTACAAACCGTGTCGGATTAAGTGACCTGTTCCCTCTCTCGGCACTAAATACACTTGGAGTACCTCAACCTCAGACGGATGGAACAGTTTCAGTTCCAGGAGTTATGGATCCACTGGGCGATGAGTTTACACTAACGGAAGAAGAACAAATTAAAATTATTACAGCAGTGGCCGCTTTTAACGAGGTGATAAGAGGACAAGTAGCTACAAGAGCAGGTGTCCACTTGGTTGATTTGGATCCCTTATTTGCAGACGTAAGTGGATTGTCTCCTACTCAGGCCGAAGCTTTTCGTATGAGTGAGGCTGGTATTGCAGCTGCAGATGGTGTGGAGGGCAGGGAGGTCTCGGGTATTAACTTGGTGCCACTTTCATTTGACCTGACCATGTTTTTTAACAGTTTGTTTTCAGCAGACTTTATTCACCCTAACCCGCGTGGTGCCGCATTGATAGCAAATGAGATTATTGATGTTGTGAATAAGAAGTATGACGCTGATATTCCATTGGTTAATCCGCTTAATTTTCCAGGTATCAATGCGCCTTTCCGCTGAAGTGAAAAGTATGCCTAATGCCTCGGTTCGATTATAAGCGTATTTCGGATCACAAGAAAAGGCTGTATCTCATAATTTTTGGTACAGAAACCAAGAGAGGAAAGTTTTTTGATATTGTCCTCTTGTGGATGATTGTGCTTAGCGTGCTCTGCGTAATGCTGGAGAGCGTAAGTGAGTTAGATGCACAGTATGGCGCGATATTTGACGTATTGGAGTGGTTTTTTACTATTCTCTTTACCGTTGAATACACATTGAGGATTCTGATTTCCGAAAAACCCGGAAAATATGCCTTTTCCTTTTTAGGAATCATTGACCTTTTAGCTTTGTTGCCTACCTACCTGACGCTGATTACGGCAGGCGGAGGTTACCTTGTGGTGGTGAGAACCATTCGGCTGCTTCGGATTTTCAGAATCTTGAAACTGTCCCGGTATCTCAGGGAGGCATCCGTTTTAGGAGATGCACTAAAGGCCAGCAGGCACAAAATTCTGATCTTCCTCGGGGCAGTATCTACACTTGTAATGATCATGGGTACCTTGATGTACATCATTGAGAGTGGTGACGGTGGCTTTACGAGTATTCCCAGGAGTATCTATTGGGCCATCGTCACAGTAACGACAGTAGGGTACGGTGATATCGCTCCACAAACCGCAATGGGGCAGGGGCTGGCTTCTATGCTTATGCTGATGGGATATGCGATCATTGCGGTACCAACTGGTATCGTCACTTCAGAGATTGCAAGTGCTGAATTTGATAAAAGAGCATCCGAGGCCACCGACAAGAGTTGTGGGGTATGCGAGAACCAAGTCCACGACCACGATGCGCTGTATTGTAAAAAATGTGGAAATGAGATTTAAGGGCATCGCTATTAACCAGATTGCAGACTTTGTTTGAATGCAAGGAAGTTCCGCACGGAAACCCGCAGTGTATATAGCATACATGAGGACTTGAGTATGGGATTGACACCGAAATCTCGGAAAAAGAAAGATTTAATCTCGGAAAAAGCAGGTTAACTAGAAATGCCCTTAAATCAGCTTGATCGTGCTGATAATGAACAGTTTTCTATTGCAATGGTCTTGAATCCTTTACGTTCTACACGGAGGGTATAGATTATGACATAAACTGGGACGGTGACCAAAATTTTGAAGATACCAGAGTTTCTGGAGGTCAGTCTCATCCCCCCTTCGTGATAGCAAGAGGACACACACCATCAGATTTAGAAACCAGACTCATATCCACATCAGTAATAGGGCAGACAGGAAAAAAATATATTTTCACAGAACAGAGGGGTACCTTTGTCTGGGCTACAGATATGAATAAGGCTTTTCAGGGAGCAAGTAACCTGACCATGAAAGCTTGATCTACCTAACATGGGTGCTGTAGACGACGATGAAAAATATGTTTCAAGCGACCGCTCAGCGAACGTGAATCAACCTTGAATCAAATGGATCAAGAGTTTTTTACCAAAAATATGGACAAAACACGCTTTTTTAAGCCATAAATAGCAGACGTGACAAAAAACCAGCCACTTTCTCAAATTCCAGGCACAAGCAGCCATTAAAACATTGATTTCATCGCCAACTTGTCCTTTAAGCATGTTTCTGGATAACCTAAAATCGGATTTCAAATGCCCAATAATGAGTTCTATGGTAGCCCGTCGCCTATACAATTTGCGTTTCTTGTCTCTTTGATAACGATTGTCCTTTTTCAGGGCTTTGCTGGGCAGAATGATGTCCGTATCGCCCACTTGTTTAACCCCCCGATAGCCTCTGTCGCAGACCGCTTGCTTGATGGGTTTTGTTCTGTTGCTATTGGCTTGTTTTATCGCATCGGGTAGGGTTTTGCATCATGCTGGTTTTTCTTATGGCTGACGACGCCGACAATGATGTTACTGTCTTTTCCCGAGACGATGGATACTTTATTGCCGTATTCATAGCATTTATGGTCTTGCCTTTGCCCATTGAATAAGCATGGGGTTTGTGCAGGGAATAAATTTTGTTTTTGTCTTTGGGTTGTTGTGCCAACTCCCGCTGATAGAACAAGAAGTCTGGTTGGTAGGTTTCAAGCAGTCCGTGTTGGGGTAGCTTCCTTTGTAGTTCTCGGATTAGAATATGGGCAATGGTTCGCAATCGTTTCAATGCCTTTTTAGCGGATGCACGCTTTTTAACATGGCGGAAGTGGCGAATGCGTAAGCGGCAGTCTTTAACTTCTTTTACAAAGGTTCTGCGTTGTTTGATGCCATGTTGTTTCGCCAGCTTGTTGAGATGGTTGATAATTTTGATGGCTGGTTTAGAATCAGTGGGATAGGTGATGTTTTTTTCCTGTACGGTGGTGTCAATCAAAACAGTGTTTTCATTGGCTTTTTTGCCGTGCAACATCACACTCATCTTAAAAATGAGTTCAAAACCTGCGACACCGATTCTGTTTCTAAAATACACCCGTTCGGTTGCATTGCAAGGCATGACTGGGGTGTAGGTTGGATAGCCGCAGAAGTATTGATAATACGGATTACGCTTGAACTGTAAGACCACATTCTCATCGGGCAGGTATTCCAGTTGTTTGAGCATCAGTAACCCGACCATTAAGCGTATTGGTTTTGAGGGCCTGCCGTTATCCGTGGCAGTAGTGTTTGCTAAAAGCATCCTCAAAGACCTTCCAGTCGATGACATTCGCTAATTGGATTAAAGGGTCTCGCTGGTCTAGTTGAGAGAACAGCTCGGTGTGAAACAGATTTTGTTGCCCAGTATTTGGGGTTGAAGGAGTCAGCATAATTTTTTTAACCTAAACGACCAGAAAATAACGGTTATTCTAACATAAAGCGGTTGATTTGGTCAAAGGTTTTGTTTGTTTTATTGATATAAATCAAACTGTTTAGATGTTTTTAAGGGCTGACTAAGTACCTGATTTATAACAATACCTTTTGATATGCGTTCCAATCACATTGTCGTGAGTTTATTCATTTTTAGAAAAACAAATGATCTTTCTGTTGAGTCTTTTTATATGCGTTCTAAACTTGAGGTTCTTGCGCTCGACTTTCCAAGTTTGGTCTTTTCCTACAGCGTGCGACTGCTCCTCCAAAGCACCTGCGAATACTCCCAAATGTACGCTCTACTTTATAGCTGGTTCGACCTATTATACCAATTTGATTATAAAATATTACATAAGTAAATTGAATTATTTTTTGTTTGGATTAGGCAAAAAACATAAGCATAGCCATCGCTACGGTGCTAGTTTTTAACCACTTTCCTCGTCACGCGACCGTGTGTTGTTTGTATCTTTAATAGATAAATTCCTTTAGCTAAAAACGGAAATACCACAGCGTTATCTCCCTTGGTTAAGGTTCCTTTAGTAAGAAATTCTCCTGAACTTCCGAACAAGCGGTACACCCCATCACCAGCAACAGTAATTGTTATCCTATCTCCATCTTTTATTGGATTAGGAAAGACGGAAACATCTATGTTCTTCACGTCAGCTACTCCTGCGGTAACCTCCTCAGCTTGCACGGAGACTGTAAACGCTTGTTCAGCAGTTTGACCCGCTCTATCGGTGGCAGTGACGGTGATGGTTGCTGTGCCTGCGGCTACTGGAGTTACGGTAACTACACTATCCATCACTGTAACCGTTGCGATGGCGGTATTATCGGACGTTGCAGTAAAGGTCAACGTGTCTAAGTCGCTAAAGTTAGTCGCCACATTAACAGTTTGAGGACTACCATTTTCCATGAGGTCAGTAATGTTGTCAATCATACCTATGGCTGTTGGGGCAGGATTGGTAACGGAGATTGAGAACGTCTGTTCAGCAGTTTGACTCGCTATGTCGGTGGCAGTTACGGTGATGGTTGCTGTACCTGCGGCTACTGGAGTTACGGTAACTATGCTATCCATCACTGTAACCGTTGCGATGGCGGTATTATCGGACATTGCTGTAAACGTCAACGTGTCTAAGTCGCTAAAGTTAGTCGCCACATTCACAACGCGAGGACTACCATTTACCACAAGATCAGTCATGTTGTCCATCGTGCCTGTGGCTGTTGGGGCAGGGTTGGTGACAGTGACTGAGAACGTTTGTTCAGCAGTTTGACCCGCTATATCGGTGGCAGTGACGGTGATTGTTGTAGTGCCAGCAGCTAATGGCGTAATCGTAACTTCACTATCGTTAGCAAGTCCAACGGTTGCGATGCTAATATCATTAGACATTGCGGAAAAGGTCAAAGCATCTGTGTCGTTAAATTTATTGAAGTAGGCATTTAATAAATACGAATGCACTTGTACGGGCATGGTTGATGGACCACCATTTTAGTTAGCAGGTTATCGAATATTTCCCCTTTCATCTGGCTTCGGTTGAACCGATAGCAATATTGGTCGATATATGCTTGAAGGTTATCGACTGAATGGTGGATACCTCTAAGCCATGCCTTGAACATCATAATTGTTCTGTGCAATTCCGGGAAATTCTTACCTTTCTTCCCACTCTCGATTTGAATTAAGTAAGGATATTTTTCTTTCAAGGGGATGTAGCCCCTCCAGTTATCGGTTTTGATGGTAGCCTCAGGTGATATATGATCTTGGAAGAAGGGCTTCAATTGCTTGGATCCAGCATTGTCAATCTCTCTGGCATACATCCTGCTCACTCCTTTCCCTTTCTTCTCAATAGCCAGTACAACCTGCTTTTTTCGGTTATTTTGTCGTCCTACAACGCCTTCTTCCTGTTGCCCTACAACGGTCTCATCGACTTCTACTTTACCCACTAGCGGGTATTTCCCACTGCTAACCATTGCCTTCATTACCTTTTGTTGAAACAGCCAACAGGTTTTTTGCCGTAGCCCCAGTTTTCTGCTTAGCTCTGTTGATGCAATCCCTTGTTTATTGGTACTCATATAGTATACGATATAAAAAGCTTTTAACATTGGGAATTTTACTTTGTGGAAAAGAGTGCCACTTGTGGGGGTAGCTTGGTACCTACATTTTGTGCATTGCCGGGTATGGAATAATTTCCCTCTGCACTACTTGTTGTTTTGACACTTTTCACATTTAAATCCATCTGGCCATTTCATTTCGGCTAGGAAGTTTTGACAACTGTCGTTATCAGGAAATTTCTTCTGAAACTCAAAAAGAGTTAGGCTTTCATACTTTTTCTCCATAATCTGATTTTTATTCTAACTTTAATAATCCTACTAAATTACTGTAAATCAATCGTTTAATCAAGAAAATGAAACTGTTTTAATAGACTAATCTTTTATTTATTAAATGCCTACTTCAATAAATTTATCCGCCACATCTACAGTTTGCGTGTTACCATTTGCCACGAGGTTACTAATATTAGAAATCGTACCTACGATTGTTGGAATTGCATTCAGCGTGACTCCATCGGGCAGGGTTATTGTTATTGTTGCTGGCATATCGGCAAACAGGCTTGCAGGGAGCGAAGCGGGCAGTGGGTTGTTCGATAAATCAAGGGTTGTTAAACTAGTTAAGCCCGCGAAAACCCCAGTAGGCAAGGTGGATAGTTGGTTGTTATCCAACCTGAGCGTCTCTAAGGCGGATAGCCCAGAGAAAATATCAACGGGTAGGGTTGTCATCTCATTGTTGGATAAATTGAGTTCTGTTAGCCCTGTTAAGCCAGTGAAATCGCCACTCTTTAGGTTGCTACCTATTAGAGAGTTACTACCAACAAAAGATAATTCGGTAACTCCTGCCAACTCTGCTGTCGTAATGTCTGCACAATTGGTTTTGCCACTCACTTTGGAGATGATCACATTCTTAACTACTGCGGTGCGTGAACAAAGGTCTGTTTCGGCTGGGATAACGCTTACCATAAAGGGTTGTTCAGCAGTTTGACCCGCTATGTCGGTGGCAGTTACGGTAATTGTTGTTGTTCCTAAAGCTAATGGCGTAATGGTTACTTCACTATCGCTAACCCCAACGCTTGCGATGTTAGGATTACTAGACGTTGCGGAAAAGGTCAAATCGTCTGTGTCGCTGAATTTATCCGCCACATCCACAACACGAGGACTACCCATTGCTACGAGGTTAGTAATGTTCGCAATCGTACCTACGGTTGTTGGAATTTCATTAATTGTGGTTCCCGTGGGAAGTGTTATTGCGTTTCGTGGTACATCGGCAAACAGGCTAGCGGGAAGCGAAGCAGGTAATGGGTTGTTTGATAAATCAAGGTCTGTTAAGGCAGTTAAGCCCGCGAAAATACCAGTAGGTAAGGCGGATAATTGGTTGTTATCTAATTTGAGTGACTCTAAAGCTGATAGCCCAGAGAAAATATCAACGGGTAGAATCGTTAATTGGTGAGTATTTAATTGGAGTCGTGTTAGCCCAGTTAAGCCAGCAAAATCACCGCTTTTTAAGTCATCTCTTACCCTTCCCCCGCTAGGAGTAGAATAGTCAAAAAAGAGCCCCGTAATTCCTGCCAAATCTGTCGGAGTAATGTCTTCACAACGGGTTTTACCGCTCACCTCTAAAACTATTTCAACTCTAACTCCTTGGCTACGCGAACAAAGGTCTGTTGAGTCAGCATCTTGAGCATTTGCTGGCAGAGCAAACGCCAGACTTAAAATAAGAATAAGTAGGGTTTTGTAATTATAAAGACTGGTTGGAACCTGCCATAATATCGGGGGGGGGGGGGGGGGTAGGATTATTATATGACTTTTTGTCAGTAAAAGGTGTTGCTTTGGGTGGGTGTGTAATCGGTTTCATAAGTGATTATTTCTCAAGTTAATGCGCCAAAGGTATGAGATTATCGCCAACTAATCGCTCCATTTTGCTTCAGTTTTTTGTTCTGAACAATAAGTAATACCAACTTGACCACAAAATGGCACATATAAATTGTTTGAAGTAGGCATTTAATAAATAAAAGATTAGTCTATTAAAACAGTTTCATTTTCTTGATTAAACGATTGATTTACAGTAATTTAGTAGGATTATTAAAGTTAGAGTAAAAATCAGATTATGGAGAAAAAGTATGAAAGCCTAACTCTTTTTGAGTTTCAGAAGAAATTTCCTGATAATGACAGTTGTCAAAACTTCCTGGCCGAAATGAAATGGCCAGATGGATTTAAATGTGAAAGGTGCCAAAACAGCAAGTATTGCGGAGGGAAATTATTCCATACCCGGCAATGCACAAAATGTAGGTACCAAGCTACCCCAACAAGTGGCACTCTTTTCCACAAAGTAAAATTCCCAATGTTAAAAGCTTTTTTGAAGTAGGCATTTAATAAATAAAAGATTAGTCTATTAAAACAGTTTCATTTTCTTGATTAAACGATTGATTTACAGTAACTTAGTAAGATTATTAAAGTTAGAATAAAAATCAGATTATGGAGAATAAGAATGAAAGCCTAACTCTTTTGGAGTTTCAGAAGAAATTTCCTGATAACGACAGTTGTCAAAACTTCCTGGCCGAAATGAAATGGCCCAATGGATTTAAATGTGAAAGGTGCCAAAACAGCAAGTATTGCGGAGGGAAATTATTCCATACCCGTCCATGCACAAAATGTAGATACCAAGCTACCCCCACAAGTGGCACACTTTTCCACAAAGTAAAATTCCCAATGTTAAAAGCTTTTTATATCCTATACTATATGAGTACAAATAAACAAGGGATTGCATCCACAGAGCTAAGCAGAAAACTGGGGCTACGGCAAAAAACCTGTTGGCTGTTTCAACAAAAGGTAATGAAGGCCATGGTTAGCAGTGGGAAATACCCGCTAATGGGTAAAGTAGAAGTTGATGAGACCGTTGTAGGACAACAGGAAGCAGGCGTTGTAGGACGACAAAATAACCGAAAAAAGCAGGTTGTACTGGCTATTGAGAAGAAAGGGAAAGGAGTGAGCAGGATGTATGCCAGAGTGATTGACAATGCTGGCTCCAAGCAATTGAAGCCCTTCTTCCATGATCATATATCAACTCAGGCTACCATCACAACCGATAGGTGGAGGGGCTACATCCCCTTGAAAGAAAAATACCCTTATTTAATTCAAATCGAGAGTGGGAAGAAAGGTAAGAATTTCCAGGAATTGCACAGAACAATTATGATGTTCAAGGCATGGCTTAGAGGTATCCACCATTCAGTCGATAACCTGCAAGCATATATCGACCAATATTGCTATCGGTTCAACCGAAGCCAGATGAAAGGGGAAATATTCGATAACCTGCTAACTAAAATGGTGGACCATCAACCATGCCCGTACAAGTGCATTCGTATTTATTAAATGCCTACTTCAATAAATCAATGTGCTTAGATGTTTTTAAGGGCTGACTAATTATGATGTTCCAGGCATGGCTTAGAGGTATCCACCATTCAGTCGATAACCTTCAGGCATATATCGACCAATATTGCTATCGGTTCAACCGAAGTCAGATGAAAGGGGAAATATTCGATAACCTGCTAACTAAAATGGTGGACCATCAACCATGCCCTTACAATTTTATTCGTATTTATTAAATACCTACTTCAATTAAAGGCTACATTCAAGTCATTAATGCAACTTTTTGGTTAACCAATAATTGATTCATTACAAATATAGGGATTTCATATTTATGTCTTTTTCTAGGTCGATTGTTTATCCTGGTTTCAACGTCTTTGATTTGTTGCTCATTGAGCATAGAGAAGTCTGATTTCTTAGGGATATATTGTCTGATCAGCCCGTTTAAATTTTCATTAGCCCCTCTTTCCCACGAGTGGTAGGGATTCAATGCTTAGCGTTTTAGCTACCTGTTGATGCCAAGCAAATTCCTTTCCATTATCAGAAGTGATGGGGTGAAGAAACGGACTCCATTCTTCCAATAATTCATTGATGGCATCAGCAACTTCGCTGGCTTGTTTGGTTTTTACTTTCTTCATTTTCAACATGCCACTCGCCCTGTCGTTGCTAGTTACCATCGCTCCTTTCTGATTTTTTCCAATGACAAAATCTACTTCAAGATCTCCAAATCTTGACCTTTCTTCTACCACCGAAGGTCTGCGGTCTATACTTACTCTGTCTTTTATAATTCCCCTGCTATCTTTAGTAGCCCCTCTTTTGCGATACTTTCTGCCCTTTCTTCGGAGATGAGTAGGTAACTCGCTCTGGTGTTTTTTGTCTTTCCATACATGCTGATAA
The DNA here is from genome assembly GCA_965261215.1 of Ekhidna sp. Classification (GTDB taxonomy): domain Bacteria; phylum Bacteroidota; class Bacteroidia; order Cytophagales; family Cyclobacteriaceae; genus Ekhidna. The sequence continues at coordinate 1,402,665 of CBDHDT010000193.1, read as the reverse complement.
ATGCGCTCGTGAGAGACACAGTCTAGCCCTTCTTTTATACTGATGCCTACAATTTGCTCGGGGCTATAATCTTCCTTTAGCAGGGTCTCGACATGGGACTGAATTCGCAAGGTGAATCGCTTGTTCTTGGGTTTCTTTTTTTGACGTTGAGCATACTTTCGATGCGCCAAATCATGACTATAAACACCACTCCTCTGATCTTTATTACGCACAATTTCTCTGCTAATAACAGATTTATCTTTTGCTATGCTAGCAGCTATTTCTCTTTGACTTTTTCCTTGTTGTAACATACACGATATCGCGTACCTTTGTTCTGTAGTAAGATGTGCCATTTGCAACTTTATTTTTGACGATGTGAGGGGGCAAATTAACCCTTACCAGCAAAGCAATGAAAGAGAAAATTGCCCTTCTTTCCTGTTTTGTAATAGTGATAAAATCTCAAATCTAAAAGTTGCATTTATTAGTTGAATGTGAGAAGTAAATTGACCGTCAGTATTAATTCATTATAAAAAACACTTCAACAAACCGATATAATTATGAAACCATCAACGCTGAGCAGGAATGTTTTGACATATTTCGCCGTCTCCTTAGTATTTCTTTTTGGTTGCGGAAAGGAATCAAAAACAACTGAAGAATCATTAGTCCCAACGGAGACCGATGCTGATAGTCTGTCAAACTTCACCAATGTTAAATTAAGCGGTGTTTATGTGACATCTGTCAAAACTCCGCACAAAAACTTCGATTCTGGAAACTTATTTGATTCAAGAAAAGAATTTGCCTGGGCAGAAGGTGCAGACGGTAACGGTATAAACGAATCAATATCCATTGAACTCAAAGAAAAAATAGAGCTAACCGCATTAAAAATATTTAATGGCTATCAACGGTCTGAAAAACATTACAAGGCAAATACTCGGTTAAAGTCTGTGACTGTGTCCAATGAATATTCACAAACTTCCAATGTTGTATTTCAGGATACACAAGGGGAGCAAACAGCATTTTTATCAACCCCTCTTAAGGGAAATGTTTTTAAGCTGACGGTACAGGAAGTCTTCGCTGGATCAAGCTATAAAGACCTGGTAATAAGCGAATTGAAATTAGTCAGCAACGATTCAGATATTATAATAGAGGGAACCCTTACTGAAGGTATCAAAACCAGACTGTTAAGGAAAATAGAAGATACTGTTTTAGAACAATATGTAGACAGAGGGATGTCTAACCGTCCGAGCGGAAGGGATTACTATGATTATGATCCGTATGATAAGTCAATCATACTGCGTTCTGATTATACTTTTGTAGCCTACAACAAGAGTTGGAATGATGACCATTCCGAAGAGCTCATTGCTGATGGGAACTGGGAAATAAAGGAACTAAATAGAGATCAAGCAAAAATAAGGGTCTTTGGAAAGCTTCTCAGGAACTCTGAAACAATAGATTACTATGCTGGAAATACCGCAACTAATCAACAGCAGATTTTTCAGGACTTCCTGACCATAACAAATTATAAAGTAAAAGGAGATAAATTTATTCCCGAAATCACAAACAAAATTGAGTGATAAGTAAGTTAAATTTGGTTACAGCCATATCATTATTTTTTAGTTGTTCAGCACCAGAGAAACAACAAAGCGGAAAATATGCTGATCTGATTACACCAGATGTCATTCAGGGAATAGTTGTCGCAGAAGAGTCGGGGTCAGTTTTACATGATTCTGCTTTTGTGAATATTAAAGATCTCTCATCAAAGTTTGCCTTTGATATGCGCTACGCTACCAGCAATAATTTTTTAGATACCGTGGTTTATGAATGTGATAACTGCCTTATGCGCTATGAAGTAGCTCAGGCATTGATTCGGGCCAATGACAGTCTGATAAATCGAGGCTACCGAATTATTTTTTTTGATTGCTTCAGACCTGAAGACGTTCAAAAAAAAATGTGGGAAATAATACCTGACAGCAAATATGTAGCCAACCCCTACAAAAGCGGATCCGTTCATAATAAAGGAGCTGCATTGGATATTACATTGCAAAAAACTGATGGCTCCGTGGCAGATATGGGTACGGATTTCGACCACTTTGGGGAAAAAGCACATCATGCTTACTTAAACCTTCCGGAGCAGGTGTTGCAAAACCGAAGATTACTGAAAAGTGTAATGGAGCACTTTGGTTTTAACGCTATCCGGACAGAGTGGTGGCACTATAACTATGGAGAGAGTGCTAAGTATTCAGCTTCGGATCAGTCGCTTTGTGAATGAAGAAATCATTTTGGTGGATACTTTCTGGTGCATCAGTCGCCTCATTCCTGCTTCGTCTGGCATCTCTCAACCAAACACCATTTGCTAATGGCTGGGATAGTTATTTTTATTTAATTCAGTTGCAATCCTTAGCTGAAAAGGGTCAGATGCACTCTGAAGAATGGACAATTCTATACCCGCTACTCTGCTTACTCAACCTTATTTTCGATTATGTAATGGCTACAAAAGTTTTGAGTAGCTTATTAGCAGCGTGCTTCACCACAGTACTTGGTTTGATATCTTACATAAAAAATAAATCCATTATCCTGTCATGTTTAATTCTTTCACTCACATTATTTAGCCCAGAACTCACCTATTTCACAGCACAATGGCCGAAAAACCTGTTGGGAATAGACTTATTCCTGTTACTCTTTCTGTTTCTAACCAAACGACAATTCAAATGGGCTTTAGTCTTTCTGATTTTAGGATTATTTGGTCACAGATTAACAGCCGTTTTAAGCATTTTGATGTTTTCTGGCTGGTATGCCTTTGAGTACCTGAATATCAAAACAGCCGGAATCAGTTTATTAGTACTTATTATGCTGTTTTCCGTTATTCAGTTTTTCCCCGGGCTAATATCCGTTTACGACTATGATCGGCTAACTGATCTTTTTGGGAAATCACTTATCATCGCACCTCAGGAATTCTTAAAACTGTTTAATGTCAGCAAAGTCTCAGTGTTCTGGAGGTTTGAATTATGGACGTACTTCCTAGCTTTCCTACTACTTGGAGCGAAGTTCGTTTATGATCTGTTAAACAAAACGTACAACAAATCTCTCATTCTTTTTTTAGTAATGTTATTAATGCTGTGGTTTCCACTCTATCAGTTCACCCTAGAAGGTGCTGCGTACCGGTTTTATCATTCTGGAATGTTGATTTCCTTTTTGATTCCAGTCATTTTGCTACCGGAACTCTGTAATCACAAAATCATTAGGGTGTCAGTTATTACAGTATCGTGTGTACTAATAATTTTTTCACTTTTTAGTTACAAAAGCTACAACCATTTACTTCATGATCCACCTTACAATTTCTATGCAACTATAAGTCAGCAAATATCAACTGATTGGTCTCACAATGACCCGCCTGAACTAATAATAGCTCATAAGTCACTGGCAGAATTCGTCACTTTTTCAACTAGAGTTGATGCTATGCCGTGGCTTCCCGAGTATGAAATAGCAAGTAATAAACTATACAGAATAGGTTACTTTCCTTTGAAGCAACTGGCTAAATTCTATTTAGACGAAAAAGTAATTTTCCTGTCAAACAATTACGGATACCTTCATGAAAAGGACTGGAATTTCTATTTACAGCAGTTAGAAGCTAATGAAAGCAGGGGGATTACTGAACTGCACCTTGACTGGAAAAATCCTTCACAGATAAGACCTTCTTACCTGTTAAACAATTAGCTTCCAAGGAATGGTTCGTACATCATAATTGCATGATTTTCAAACACGCATTCTTCAGTGAGTTTACCCTCCCGAACTATTTTACGTTTAATTTGATTATGGCGGGTATAACCTCCCCACGGCTGATGAACGAATTGATGATTATCTTCATAAACCTCGAATGTTGCCTTTGCAGGCTTTTCACAAAGTATTTCCCCGTTCAAATGTTCATCTGTTAAGTAGAGTTTCAACTGGAATGACTCTGTAGTTGTATTTTCTAACTGAAAATCAATATAGTTGTATGACAATGTAGCTCCTGATCCAAAGGGTATTTTGCGATTAACATCTGGGAAAACATCAAACCCATGTCTGTATCTCTCACGAATAGTCAAAGGTGTATGAAGCGACATCCAGCATAGCAAGTTACCCAACTGACATACTCCTCCTCCGATACCCTCACTGACTTGCCCTTGGTTCAGTACCAACCCGGGCAGATATCCTTTGCTTTTTGTTGGTTTACCTACTAAATACCACAGAGAGAAAACTTCACCCGGCTTGATGACCAATCCATCCAGTTGTCTTATTGCTATTCTTAAATTAGTAATCTTATTATGTTGCAGTCGCATATCAATGCTTTTGAGTTGTCGCAATAGAACAGACTGGTGTGTAATGGCAGAATATTCAAAATAATCCCTCCTTAATTCCTTTGAGAATGTATACGATGAGTTTACCCACTCTATCCTTCTTTTAGTCTGGTAATACAATCGCCCGAGCTTTCTTCTTATGTTACTTCTGTTCACAGGCTGAGTGACTAGGTTTGTAAAAAACAACATCTGTTTATTATTTTTGAGGTCAGTGGTTGCGAGTATATAATTTCAGTTTGATAATTTTTGTTTGCCTTTACCATCCTTTCAATCAGATTATTAAAGATGTTTATCTTACTTCTGGAACGGGTTAAGCGATAACAAAACTCTACCAAGGTACCTGTCTATATTAAAATCACTTACCCAAGAATAAGCAGTTCTAATCTAAGATTTAACTTGATGAGTCATTGTGTGCAAGGCTATAAAATTCCTTCCGTTGTTACTTTCTATTTGTGTGATGTCATAATCCTTAAGAATAGGGTGATAACCTTTCCATAGATCTGTAGTGACCGCTACCTTATCCTCAATATGCTTTTCAACTATCTTCTCTAATTCTTTCGATGAAAAGTTATCAATTTTTAAGGCGTACATCCTTTTTATTTTTCCTTTATGGGGGAGTTCTAATACCAATTTAATTATAAAACACGTCATTAAAAGCATTTAAGTAATGATGCTTTCCAGTAATTGATTTGATGGTATTTTCGCTCATTTTATTTACTACCTAAAATCCGCAGTCAACTAGATTTTCAGATAAAAAGAGTTGCTAAAGGATAATAATGTCAGTTCCTATCTAATCGACCAGGTATATGGGGCTGGTTAGTTGGTATTTTGACCAGAACTAAGGGGTGCAGTAGGTCTTCACTGGTAAAATTGAGGCTTTTTAGGCAGACCTTTCCTGAGAAAAGAGGTATCACGAAAGAATGTTGGATGTTTTAATCAAACAGTTAGGCAGTTCAGGTGAGCAGTCGGCTGTAGTCTTTGTGTGTATATAGTTTAAGCACATGCTGCCTTCCCGTTTTGATCCATTTGGTAGCCACGGAGATAAATCGGAAGATAAATTTCTTCAATCGGAAGTTTTTCTTAATCCAGGATAGTTTGCTGGAAAAGGTAGCCAACATAACCTAGTATATATTGGCATACAGCGCAGTGATGATCATAAAGGCGGTAGTTTCATTAAGGAATGAGCAGGGAAACTTAGACCAGCCAAAATCATTGTTCATTGTATCGAAGGTTCTCTCAGCATTTCCTCTTTGGTTATAAAAAGAGACAAGTTGCTGGTTGTCCCATTTGACATCATTGGTGAGGATAGCTCAATAAGTGAAGGCATCCCCAGTGAATAATCCACTCTGCCCATCTCGGCGTTTAATCCGGCTTACTACCAAACGGTAGGGCTTTTTCCCATCAAAGGGACGGTAATCCGCTAGTTGTGTCACTTCCATTTCTTGTACTCCAAGACGGACTTTCTTCCAAGCTTCTGTCCGAATCTGGCTAATTTGCTGTTCCATAGTAGCGCAACGCACAGCCCGGATGTAAAAGTGCTGACTCGTTCCCTCCACAAGACTAATTACCTTTTGTTGACAGGAAGTCGAATCTGCCCGAAAGTGCTTGATGCAGATGCCCTGCTGGTCCAGTAAAGAAAATGCCCTGGTCAGGGTTTCTTCTTGTTGGTATTTGGCTGGGCTGTTGCCATTACGACCTTTGATGTAAACGATGTTTTTGCCGATACTGGCCACACCTGGCTGGTAACCTTCACACTTTTTATAGGTTCTCCGTGCATCATATTTCTCGGTGATCATTACCTGATTATCATAAGCTAATGTATACTCCTGTTTGGTGTCAAGCTGATTGGTTTTGCGCAAGGCTTTCAGTAATAATTGGTTTAAGCCCAGGTTGATATTGAACTGATGGGTTATCCCTCCCGAACTGGTCATTTCCTCTGTAGGGGTGACCAGTTCTTTTATGCCTCGCAAAATGGTATCGGCACTACACACCGATAACCCCCGAACTTTCTTCAGATGTCCTCCCACGTGTTCTTGAATCTCCTCAGTACCATCTCCACCATGAAGGAAAATAGCCAAATGATTCATCAAAATCTCCGAGTAATCGAACCCTCTATAGTTGACTCGGCTACCCAAATGATCATTTATTAGCTTTGGAATACCGCTATCCTTAAGAAACTTGTAGCAAAAATTAAACCCGCCAAAAGGGATGATTTTTTTTATCAGATATCGTTACTTTCATTCCCGCTTACTTGATTGGTTACACACTCAAATAAGTGAAAAAAAATCTAGCCAGAAAAGCTTATTACAAACTAGTTTAGGCCTATTCCAGCTCTTTTCCGTTTTACACCTGCGGATTTAAGGTATTGAAGTAGGCATTTAATAAATAAAAGATTAGTCTATTAAAACAGTTTCATTTTCTTGATTAAACGATTGATTTACAGTAACTTAGTAGGATTATTAAAGTTAGAATAAAAATCAGATTATGGAGAAAAAGTATGAAAGTCTAACTCTTTTTGAGTTTCAGAAGAAATTTCCTGATAACGACAGTTGTCAAAACTTCCTAGCCGAAATGAAATGGCCAGATGGATTTAAATGTGAAAAGTGTCAAAACAACAAGTATTGCAGAGGGAAATTATTCCATACCCGGCAATGCACAAAATGTAGGTACCAAGCTACCCCCACAAGTGGCACGCTTTTCCACAAAGTAAAATTCCCAATGTTAAAAGCTTTTTATATCCTATACTATATGAGTACAAATAAACAAGGGATTGCATCAACAGAGCTAAGCAGAAAACTGGGACTACGGCAAAAAACCTGTTGGCTGTTTCAGCAAAAGGTAATGAAGGCAATGGTTAGCAGTGGGAAATACCCGCTAATAGGTAAAGTAGAAGTCGATAAGACCGTTATAGGGCAACAGGAAGAAGGCGTTGTAGGACGCCAAAATAACCGAAAAAAACAGGTTGTACTGGCTATTGAGAAGAAAGGGAAAGGAGTGAGCAGGATGTATGCCAGAGTGATTGACAATGCTGGCTCCAAGCAATTGAAGCCCTTCTTCCAAGATCATATATCAACTCAGGCTACCATCAAAACCGATAAGTGGAGGGGCTACATCCCCTTGAAAGAAAAATATCCTTACTTAATTCAAATCGAGAGTGGGAAGAAAGGTAAGAATTTACCGGAATTGCACAGAACAATGATGATGTTCAAGGCATGGCTTAGAGGTATCCACCATTCAGTCGATAACCTTCAAGCATATATCGACCAATATTGCTATCGCTTCAACCGAAGCCAGATGAAAGGGGAAATATTCGATCACCTGCTAACTAAAATGGTGGTCCATCAACCATGCCCGTACAAGTGCATTCGTATTTATTAAATGCCTACTTCAATAATTTTTTATCACCTACCTTAACTGAACAACTCAATTCCAGGCAAGCGCTTTATTTGTTGAGCCACCAGATAGCATGGTCATATTTTGAAGAAGCGTTTGGTTCGCTTTATTCAACTGTAGGTCGTCCAGCTCATGCTATTCGTTTGATGGTCTCCTTGTTGATATTAAAATCTATTTACAATTTATCAGATGAGGTATTGGTGGAGCAACGGTGGGAAATGAATCCATATTTTCAATAGTTTGGAGGCTTTGATTCTTTGCAGTGGGGGCAACCTTGTGCGGCAACAGATTTGGTACATTTCAGCAAGAGGATTGGAGAAGAAGGGGTAGAGAAGATATTGAAACATTCAATTGAGCTACACGGCAAGGATGCTAAGGACAAGCATGTAAGTGTAGATACTACTGTCCAGGAAAAGCGCATCACCTATCCCACAGATGCAAAACTTCATAAAAAGATTGTTGACAGCTGTATTTCTATAGCCAAGAAAGAAGGGATTAAACTACGACGCAGTTACGTTAGGACAACCAAAAACCTTGTCAGAGACACCAATGAATATGTTTTCCTGCATAGTAAAAGGGTTAGGACAACCAAAAACCTTGTCAGAGACACCTACAATGGGACTCACCCTAAAAGAAGAAAGAAAGCAAATGCAGCGAAGCGAAAACTCAAAACCATTGCTGGTCGGTTAGTCAGAGAATTAGACAGGAAATTACCACATCAGCAAAAAGAAGTAACATTAGCATTGTTCAAACGAGTACTTACACAAGAGAAGTTCAGTAAACATAAAATTTACAGTTTACATGAACCTGATGTGTATTGCATCGCAAAAGGGAAGGCACATAAGAAATATGAATATGGCTGTAAGGCATCCGTAGTATTGACACAAAACACGGGTATCCTCGTAGGAGCGATGACTTTTGAAGAGAATATTTATGATGGACATACACTAGATGCTGTATTGAAGCAAACACAACTACTGACTGGTAACTACCCGAAAACCGCCACAGTAGATAGGGGGTACAAAGGGACTAACACAGTTGAAAACACCTCCATCATTCGACCATCCAAACCATTAAAAAGAGACAATACCTATCAAAAACAGAGAACACGAACGCACTGTAGACGTAGAGCAGCCATAGAGCCAATCATCGGACACTTGAAGCAAGATCATCGAGCAGCTAGCAATTACCTAAAAGGGAAAACAGGAGATAAAATAAACTGCATCATGGCAGCCTGTGGGTTTAACTACAAGGTGTTGATGAAAAAACTAAGAGTAAATGCTCTTTGGCTCTATACAAAATGGGTAGTAAATCTGAGGCGTCTAGTTGAAGTAACCACTTGCCATCAAAGTAGAATACAAACTCCATTGAAAATGAGTTTTTAAGGAACGACTAACTAAAATGGTTGACCACCAACCATGCCCGTACAATTTCATTCGTATTTATTAAATGCCTAATTCAATTATAATAATACTTTTCGATATACATTCCAATCACATTGTTGTGAATTTGTTCATTTTTGGAAAAACAAATGGTCTTTCTGTTGAGTCTTTTTATATGAGTTCTAAACTTGAGATTCTTGCGCTCAATTTTCCAAGTTTGGTCTTTTCCCATAGTGTGCATACTGCTTGGCAGAAGCCTTGCTGTACGCAACCCAATCATCGGTATAATATTGACCAATTGGAGTGTCTTTGAGCAAGTCAAGAAGTTTTTCAAAACTATTATCAGTGCGTCTTCCATTGACCCAAGTTAACATAATTACCGAGCTTTTATCCATCGCATACCAAGTCCATCGTTAGTTATCTTTGCTACCAGCATAAGACCAAAACTCATCCGCCCCTGCCCTGTAATGAACACTTATTCCCAAAGAATTAAGATTTTTGGCTTCTTCTTTATCGAGCAAATACGGGTTCACTTGTGCTGTTTCTTTTAAGTGAGCAATCACTTTATTCTTGTTGACTCCTAGTACCCTAGGAGTCTGTCGGACTTTCAATAACTAGGAGCGTAAAAAGATTAATTAGTCAACCCTAAAGAATCAACATTAATTAGTCGTTCCTTAAAAACTCATTTTCAATAGAGTTTGTATTCTACTTTGATGGAAAGAGGTTAATTCAACTAGACGCCTCAGCTTTACTACCCATTTTGTATAGAGCCAAAGAGCATTTACTCTTAGTTTTTTCATCAATTTCTTGTAGTTAAACCCACAGGCTGCCATGATGAAGTTTATTTTATCTCCTGTTTTCCCTTTTAGGTAATTGCTAGCTGCTCGATGATCTTGCTTCAAGTGTCCGATGATTGGCTCTATGGCTGCTCTACGTCTACAGTGCTTTCGTTTTCTCTGTTTTTCATAGGTATTGTCTCTTTTTAATGGGTTGGATGGTCGAATGATGGAGGTGTTCTCAACTGTGTTAGTCCCTTTGTACCCCCTATCTACTGTGGCGGTTTTCGGGTAGTTACCAGTCAGTAGTTGTGTTTGCTTCAATACAGCATCTAGCGTATGTCCATCATAAATATTCTCTTCAAAAGTCATCGCACCTACGATGATACCCGTATTTTGTGTCAATACTACTGATGCCTTACAGCCATATTCATATTTCTTATGTGCCTTCCCTTTTGCGATGCAATACACATCAGGTTCATGTAAACTGTAAATTTTATTCTTACTGAACTTCTCTTGTGTAAGTACTCGTTTGAACAGTGCCAGTGTTACTTCTTTTTGCTGATGTGGTAATTTCCTGTCTAATTCTCTGACTAACCGACCAGCAATGGTTTTGAGTTTGCGCTTCGCTGCATTTGCTTTCTTCCTTCTTTTAGGGTGAGTCCCATTGTAGGTGTCTCTGACAAGGTTTTTGGTTGTCCTAACGTAGCTGCGTCGTAGGTTAATCCCTTCTTTCTTGGCTATAGAAATACAGCTGTCAACAATCTTTTTATGAAGTTTTGCATCTGTGGGATAGGTGATACTCTTTTCCTGGACAGTAGTATCTACACTTACATGCTTGTCCTTAGCATCCTTGCCGTGTAGCTCAATTGATTGTTTCAATATCTTCTCTACCCCTTCTTCTCCAATCCTCTTCCTGAAATGTACCAAATCTGTTGCCGCACAGGGTTGCCCCCATTGCAAAGAATCAAAGCCTCCAAAATATTGAAAATATGGATTCATTTCCCACCGTTGTTCCACCAATACCTCATCTGATAAATTGTAAATAGATTTTAATATCAACAAGGAGACCATCAAACGAATAGAATGAGCTGGACGACCTACATTTGAATAAAGCGAACCAAACGCTTCTTCAAAATATGACCATGCTATCTGGTGGCTCAACAAATAAAGCTCTTGCCTGGAATTGAGTTGTTCAGTTAAGGTAGGTGATAAAAAATTAAGTTGATTTCTATTCGACTTTTTTGACTGCATTTGACAAGGTTTTGATTGATATTATAACTATTCCTTGTCATTTTATACAGCAATAATCGTGCTAAAACCCTCCCTGAAAGGAGATAAGCATAATTAATGTTGATTCTTTAGGGCTGACTAATTATGCTTATTTCCTTTCAGGGAGGGTTTTAGCACGATTATTGCTGTATAAAATGACAAGGAATAGTTATAATATCAATCAAAACCTTGTCAAATGCAGTCAAAAAAGTCGAATAGCAATCAACTTAATTTTTTTGAAGTAGGCATTTAATAAATACGAATGCACTTGTACGGGCATGGTTGATGGACCACCATTTTAGTTAGCAGGTTATCGAATATTTCCCCTTTCATCTGGCTTCGGTTGAACCGATAGCAATATTGGTCGATATATGCTTGAAGGTTATCGACTGAATGGTGGATACCTCTAAGCCATGCCTTGAACATCATAATTGTTCTGTGCAATTCCGGGAAATTCTTACCTTTCTTCCCACTCTCGATTTGAATTAAGTAAGGATATTTTTCTTTCAAGGGGATGTAGCCCCTCCAGTTATCGGTTTTGATGGTAGCCTCAGGTGATATATGATCTTGGAAGAAGGGCTTCAATTGCTTGGATCCAGCATTGTCAATCACTCTGGCATACATCCTGCTCACTCCTTTCCCTTTCTTCTCAATAGCCAGTACAACCTGCTTTTTTCGGTTATTTTGTCGTCCTACAACGCCTTCTTCCTGTTGCCCTACAACGGTCTCATCGACTTCTACTTTACCCACTAGCGGGTATTTCCCACTGCTAACCATTGCCTTCATTACCTTTTGTTGAAACAGCCAACAGGTTTTTTGCCGTAGCCCCAGTTTTCTGCTTAGCTCTGTTGATGCAATCCCTTGTTTATTTGTACTCATATAGTATACGATATAAAAAGCTTTTAACATTGGGAATTTTACTTTGTGGAAAAGAGTGCCACTTGTGGGGGTAGCTTGGTACCTACATTTTGTGCATTGCCGGGTATGGAATAATTTCCCTCTGCAATACTTGTTGTTTTGGCACCTTTCACATTTAAATCCATTGGGCCATTTCATTTCGGCCAGGAAGTTTTGACAACTGTCGTTATCAGGAAATTTCTTCTGAAACTCAAAAAGAGTTAGGCTTTCATACTTTTTCTCCATAATCTGATTTTTATTCTAACTTTAATAATCCTACTAAGTTACTGTAAATCAATCGTTTAATCAAGAAAATGAAACTGTTTTAATAGACTAATCTTTTATTTATTAAATGCCTACTTCAATAATTTTTTATCACCTACCTTAACTGAACAACTCAATTCCAGGCAAGAGCTTTATTTGTTGAGCCACCAGATAGAATGGTCGTATTTTGAAGAAGCGTTTGGTTCGCTTTATTCAAATGTAGGTCGTCCAGCTCATTCTATTCGTTTGATGGTCTCCTTGTTGATATTAAAATCTATTTACAATTTATCAGATGAGGTATTGGTGGAACAACGCTGGGAAATGAATCCATATTTTCAATATTTTGGAGGCTTTGATTCTTTGCAATGGGGGCAACCCTGTGCGGCAACAGATTTGGTTCATTTCAGGAAGAGGATTGGAGAAGAAGGGGTAGAGAAGCTATTGAAACATTCAATTGAGCTACACGGAAAGGATGCTAAGGACAAGCATGTAAGTGTAGATACTACTGTCCAGGAAAAGAGCATCACCTATCCCACAGATGCAAAACTTCATAAAAAAATTGTTGACAGCTGTATTTCTATAGCCAAGAAAGAAGGGATTAAACTACGACGCAGTTACGTTAGGACAACCAAAAACCTTGTCAGAGATACCTACAATGGGACTCACCCTAAAAGAAGAAAGAAAGCAAATGCAGCGAAGCGAAAACTCAAAACCATTGCTGGTCGGTTAGTCAGAGAATTAGACAGGAAATTACCACATCAGCAAAAAAAAGTAACACTGGCACTGTTCAAACGAGTACTTACACAAGAGAAGTTCAGTAAGCATAAAATTTACAGTTTACATGAACCTGATGTGTATTGCATCGCAAAAGGAAAGGCACATAAGAAATATGAATATGGCTGTAAGGCATCAGTAGTATTGACACAAAATACGGGTATCATCGTAGGAGCGATGACTTTTGAAGAGCATATTTATGATGGACATACGCTAGATGCTGTATTGAAGCAAACACAACTACTGACTGGTAACTACCCGAAAACCGCCACAGTAGATAGGGGGTACAAAGGGACTAACAAAGTTGAGAACACCTCAATCATTCGACCATCCAACTCATTAAAAAGAGACAATACCTATGAAAAACAGAGAAAACGAAAGCACTGTAGACGTAGAGCAGCCATAGAGCCAATCATCGGACACTTGAAGCAAGATCATCGAGTAGCTAGCAATTACCTAAAAGGGAAAACAGGAGATAAAATAAACTTCATCATGGCAGCCTGTGGGTTTAACTACAAGAAGTTGATGAAAAAACTAAGAGTAAATGCTCTTTGGCTCTATACAAAATGGGTAGTAAAGCTGAGGCGTCTAGTTGAAGTAACCACTTTCCATCAAAGTAGAATACAAATTCTATTGAAAATGAGTTTTTAAGGAACGACTAATTATTCGGAGCCAAAAATCGGCTTTAACCCATTCATTTTTCGAAAGGATTGTACGTTTTGTGCCTTTTTCGGTTTTGGTACTAAATCGGTCTGAGACTCCTCTTTTTAAGCGGTTTTTAGATTAAACATTCTTTTCAAATTGAAAGATAGACACACCAATCCCCATTCATTGTCTATGTTTTCTTTTCCTCTTAATGAAAACCTCCTAAAGCTCAACACCTCCTTTATTATTCCAAAAACAGGTTTCACTGTATGTTTCCTCTTTCGATAAATCCCTTTTTGCTGATCTTTTGTTGGGTGTAAAAGTTGTTCAATATAACTGTTGTGTTTTTCCTTTGATTTTGCAATTATTGGAGTGATGGTCTTGGGACAATTATCGATGTTTTGTTGAGAAAAATAACCTGTATCGGCAACCGAAGAGGTGATTTGAGGTCTTAATTCGTCGTGGACAGATGCAATAGTAGGTAAGAATTCTTGCTTATCGTTGGGATGGGCATTGGCATAATTGCTGACAATCAACATATCATCATTGACCGCTATTTGTGCATTATAACATTGATCAAAGCCTTTGCTTGGCTTCATTATCCGAGATTCAGGATCAGGAAATTGTATTGATCCTTATCTTTTGGTTCTGTCGATGGCTCTTTTGGTGCTTTGCCCCATGGCTTCTTACCAGTTTGATTTTCATAGTTCTTACATGCTTCTTGCTTTTTGTCAAATTCCGCTTGCGTTGCTTGGTAGATCTCTTTGCGCCGTTGTTCAATTGCTTTTTTGGCTGTATTGATTTTGGTCAGGCGGTCTTTTCTCCTTTTTATTTCATCAGGTATATCAAATGTGGAGTTATCATCCTTTGCATCTTGTTCGTGACCAAGGGTCATCAATTGTTCGATTTCGCATGCTAATTACTTTTCCAATTGCTTCATCCTTTTGTAGTTCATCGCTTTATGCTTGGAGGCATGGGCTTGTACTTTTGTGCCGTCAATAAAGTTATTGCCCAAGTTGATAAGCCCAAGTTCATTACCTATCAAAAGGATTTCCTTAAACCAACCTTTGAGTTGGGGAAGAAACCTTTTACGAAAACTAGAAATTGTGTTATGGTCGGGGAGATGATTTCCTGTAATGAAGCGAAAAGCAACAGCATCGTAGGTCCCTGTTTCTATTTTTCGGGAACTAAAAACACCTGTCGAATAGCCTTAAAAAATAAGAGAGAGCAGTAATTTAGGATCGTAAGGGGTACTCCCTTTGCTTGAATAAACCTGACGTAAATCCATTTTACTTACTATCTTAACTACAAATCTTGCCAAGTGATCTTCGGGTAGCCACTCGGTAAGGTCATAGGGCATAAAAGAAACTTGTTCTCTAGCCACACCTATAAATGATAGCATGCCCAAAGTTATTAATTTTTGTTTGGCTTTTAAGTCCGACAGACTCCTAGCAGTATCTCTAACGCTAGGACTACTTAAAATCAGCGTATCTATTTGTTCTTTAACGCCTTGCTCTCTAGCTTCGTGCGTACAATTGAGTTGAAAACTCTTTTTACAAGATTTACAACGCCAGCACTGGGTTCCATTTTCACTATGACCATTCTTTTAAAGAGATGAACCATTGCATTGAGAATAGAGAATATCAGTAGTATGTCTCATGCTACTAATATAACCATTTCAACTGTTTTAATCCACTACCGTAAATGTATCGGAAGGTTCGGTGATAACTACCATGATGATGCCTTTTATCCCTCTTTTAGTTCTGGCTAGGACTACTTAAAATCAGCGTATCTATTTGTTCTTTAACGCCTTGCTCTCTAGCTTCGTGCGTACAATTGAGTTGAAAACTCTCTTTACAAGATTTACAACGCCAGCACTGGGTTCCATTTTCACTATGACCATTCTTTTAAAGAGATGAACCATTGCATTGAGAATAGAGAATATCAGTAGTATGTCTCATGCTACTAATATAACCATTTCAACTGTTTTAATCCACTACCGTAAATGTATCGGAAGGTTCGGTGATAACTACCATGGTTACCGCTACGGATGCGGGAGAGACCGTGACGGGCGGAGCGGACGAAAGCCTGTCTACCATCTTTCCGCAGGGTACTTACTTTCTCCGACAGTATCCAAAAGGGTACCGAAAATAACTGGATTTGTTTTGTGGTAAATTCTGAAATGATACCGATTCTGAAATGATACCGAAAATCAAGGAAAAAGACAATTAATGTAAAGATGCCCGTAGAAAATTAATACTTGCAAAAATCCCGACCGCCACCTAAATTTGTCCACTTAAAACTCAATTCAATTCAGCAAAATAGCAACTTGTATGAAAACTCTACTTTCTCTTGACAAAATCGCGAATTTGTACGCAGTTAAAAGTTACCTCCTCCGCCATTTTGGCAACGTTAGGTCCCTCGTTGCCCTAGCTTCTGCCACCTTCCTTGCGGTGATCCCCGCCACTGCGCAGGCGCAGACTGCCAGAACAGACCACTTTGTGCTGAAAATAACAACCACCGCTGGTACTAACGCTAGCGACAAGTCTTTTACGTTCTACACGCAGGACACAAATTATGACATAGACTGGGACAACGACGGAATGTTTGAAGCCCTAGGAGTTTCTGGAAACCAGCTCCACACCTTCCCCACAGCAGGAGAACACACCATCAGGTTTAGAAACCTGAATGATGTCGCTATATCCTCTCTATCAAGAGGTCGCCTGATTGTTCAGGCAGACGCAGCAAAATATACCTCCATAGAACAGTGGGGTACCTCTGTCTGGAATGCGGATATGAGTTATGCTTTTCGGAGAGCGAGTAACCTGATCATGACAGCTATTGATATTGCTGAGATGAGCTCTGTGACGAATATGACCTCTATGTTCGCTTACGCCACTTCCTTCAACGGCGACATAAGCGGGTGGAATACAGCACAGGTGACGCAAATGAAAGGTATGTTCTTTGAAGCCACTGACTTTGACCAGAACATAGGTGGGTGGAATACCGAAAAGGTGACGAATATGCATGGTATGTTTGGTGCCATGGATGTCGTCACTTCCTTTAACCAAGACATAAGCGGGTGGAATACCGCAAAGGTGACGGATATGACAGGTATGTTTCAGAATGCCACTTCCTTTGACCAGAACATAAGCGGGTGGAATACAGCACAGGTGGGGTTTATGCAATCCATGTTCCAGAATGCCACTTCCTTTAACCAGAACATAGGCGGGTGGAATACCGTAGCGGTAACGGATATGCAATCCATGTTCCAGAATGCCACTTCCTTTGACCAGAACATAGGCGGGTGGAATACAGCTTCGGTGAGGGCTATGAATAGTATGTTCGAAGGAGCCACTTCCTTTGACCAGAACATAGGCGGGTGGAATACAGCACAGGTGGGGTTTATGCGTAATATGTTCAAAGGAGCCACTTCCTTTGACCAGAACATAGGCGGGTGGAATGTAGAAACGATGACGCGCGCAGGTATGACTTCTATGTTCTCAGGTGTTAAACTTTCACTCGCAAACTACGATTCACTTTTGGTGAGTTGGAACAGACAAAATCTTACATCTGGGGTAACTTTCCACGGAGGGAATTCTTTGTATGTAAGCACTGAAGCACGGACTGCTAGGGCAAACATGATCAGTGCAACTGGTCATGACTGGAGTATTACCGATGGAGGTCTGAGAACGATGAACCAAGCACCCACAAACATTTTACTTTCTTCCATCCGTATTGCAGAAAATGAGAGTGCCGATGCCGTCGTGGGGATGCTGTCAAATACCGATACAGGAGGCACGTATGCCTACACCTTGGTAACAGGTGGTGGAGATGATGACAATGGGAGTTTTAATATTTTAGAAACAAGCCTGAGGCTTACCGCTTCCGCTGACTATGAAATGAACGCTACCTACTCAATACGGATAAATGTAAACGACGGGACCCATGATTTTTCAAAATCATTCACCATCACGGTGACGGATGTAAACGAAGCACCGACTGCCAGCGATACTACATTTGTAGTAGGAGAAAATAGCACAAATGGAACAGCGGTCGGCACCATGGTAGCAACGGACCCAGACCAACCCTCGCCCAATAATACATTAACCTATGCCATCACAGGCGGTAATACAGGGGATGTTTTTGCTATCAACCCAAGAACTGGAGCGATTACCGTTGCTGGTGCGCTGGATTATGAAACCACCACATCCTATTCGCTTATGGTGACAGTCACAGACGGAGGAAGCACCCCCCTAAGTGCCACGGCAACGCTCACCATCACAGTGACAGATGTGAATGAATACGCCCCAGTTTTCGCAGGAGGAACTGTCGCTACAGTTTCTTATGCAGAAAACGCCACTACGGCAGTAACCACCGTTACCGCCACGGATGCAGATGCGGAACAAACGATTACTTTAGCTTTGTCAGGAGATGATGGGGGTCTGTTTTCCATCACTCCCGCAGGCGAATTGACGTTCAATACCGCACCAGACTTTGAAGTGCCTACGGATATGGGAACGGATAATATGTACGAAGTCACCATCACGGCTACAGACAACGGAACACCCGCAATGACTGCTATGCAAGCCCTCACCATTACAGTGACGGATTTGGCGAATGAACACGCTCCTGTTTTCACCAGCGGAGCTACCGCTACAGTAGCTTATGCAGAAAATGGCACTACGACAGTAACTACCGTCTTTGCCACCGATGCAGATGCGGGACAAACAGTTACTTTCACGCTGTCGGGAGGAGCGGATGAGTCTAAATTTTCCATCACTCCCGCAGGCGAATTGACGTTCAATACCGCACCAGACTATGATAACCCAGCAGATACAGGAAGGGACAATGAATATGAAGTCATCGTCACCGCCACAGACGGACATCCCTCTCCAATGACCGCTACTCAGACGCTTACCATCACGGTGACGGATGTGAATGAATACGCTCCTGTTTTCGCAGGAGGAACTGTCGTTGCAGTTTCTTATGCAGAAAACACCACGACGGCAGTAACCACCGTTACCGCCACCGATGAAGATGCGGGACACACAGTTACTTTCACGCTGTCGGGAGGAGCGGATGAGTCTAATTTTTCCATCACTCCCGCAGGCATATTGACGTTCAATACCGCACCAGACTATGATAACCCAGCAGATACAGGAGGGGACAATATGTATGAAATCATCGTAACTGCCACAGACGGGCATCCCTCTCCAATGACCGCTACTCAGACGCTTACCATCACGGTGACGGATGTGAATGATGCCCCAGTTTTCACCAGCGGAGCTACCGCTACAGTAGCTTATGCAGAAAATGGCACTACGACAGTAACTACCGTCATTGCCACCGATGAAGATGCGGGACAGACGGTTACGTTCACGCTGTCTGGCGGAGTGGATGTGGCTCTGTTTTCCATCACCCCCACAGGCGTATTGACATTCAATACCGCACCAGACTTTGAAAATCCAGCAGATACAGGTGAGGACAATATGTATGCAGTCATCGTAACTGCCACAGACGAGCATCCCTTACCAATGACTGCTACACAAGCTCTCACCATTACGGTGACGGATGTGGATGATGTACCTACAGGGCTTGAAGCGTTCACAGACATTTCGGTGTATCCTAACCCAACAGGCGCAGTGCTACACATCAGTGGCGTGGCAGGAAATGCCCGCTATACCTTGTCAGGCATAGACGGAAAAGTGTTGCAAAGAGGAAAGCTGGAAGTGACAGGCACAGTAGCTCATTCCGTGGTTCTTCCATCGCTGGAACAAGGCATCTATTTGTTACAACTAACCACAGGCAGAGGTAGCGTCACCAGAAAAATTGTGAAGGAATAGAAGGATATACGTTGGAAGATGGAGGGATTTCAGAGCGAGAGCAAGCCCTTGATGCTATAACTGGGGATCAGCAAATGATGTGTGTATTTTCGATATACTTTGTCTCAAAAGAGGGGGAAAGGATTTTTATGAAAGAATGAAAAGATAAATGCGATTTGAAAAGGCGAAAAGTGCTAGATGATAGGTCAACCCTTCAGACATATTTTTAGAATGCTTTTCGTTTTATCAGTTATTTTGAAACCATCAGAGATTTGATGACCAATGAGCCACGCTATCTCTCCTTCCGAAATCAAGACAGAAATGTTTTCTTTTAAAGCAACGGGCACTTTTTTATCAATGAGATAGTCACTTATTTTTTTACTCCCATTAAGTCCTAAAGGTTTGAAGCGATCTCCCTCCTTCCATCTTCTGATTTTGATTGGAAATACCATTTTATCAAAATCAAAATATCCAATTTCAGTACTTCTTTCAAAAGTTACCTCTTCCCTCTCCACCACATCCAGCTCCAATGTTTTTTCTTCGTATGAAAAAATTCCTGTTTTTTTAATTTCGATTTCAGCAGACCTTCTTACTTCGTTTGACCTGATAAATAAAGATTTACGACCCATGGATATCTCATAGGCTTTAGAAAAAAAAACTTTACCTGGTTTCCCCATTGATTCAAAAATCTTTTTTGAAGTAGCATAATTTAGCCCATAACCTGAGAGAATTTCCGAAAGAATAACCAAGTGAGATGCTCTTTCTATCCATCCAAGCTTCAATTCAACGTATTCGCTCTTTGTTACCTGTTGGGTTTCTCGTATTTGATCAACTTCTCTTTGAATAATGTCATTGGACATTCTCAGTCGCTCAATCGTATTTCTAAATGTTTCCACCAATGAAGGATGTAATTCCTGTAGCTTTGGAATTACTTCAAGCCTCAACATGTTTCGGTCATAATCCGTCTTTAGATTCGAAGAATCCTCCCTCCAGTGTAGCCCATTTTCAAGTGCAAAACCTTTTAACTGGTTCTTTGAAACGGAAAGCAACGGTCTTATCACATTTCCAGATAAAGGCTGAATACCTGCAACTCCCTTGATGCCTGTTCCCCGAGTCAAATTAATGAGTATTGTTTCTAAAGAATCGTTCAGGTGGTGAGCGGTTGAGATTTTTTCGTAGCCATTTTCGACACATAACTCATTAAACCAATCATATCTGGCATATCTGGCATTTAGTTGAGCCGACCCTTCTCCCAAGTTAAACTTCCTAGTATACACTTCAGTTCGATTCTTCTTAGCCCATTTTTTAACAAAACTCTCGTCCTCATCTGACTCTTTACCTCTTAATCCATAATTACAGTGTGCTACTGCAACATGCCATTCCGACTTCAAAAAAAGGTCTGCTAATACGATAGAATCCAACCCTCCGCTCACGGCAACAAGGACATTTTCTCCTTTCCGCAAAAGATCATGTTGTTTAATGAAATCATGGAACTGTTTTTGTAAAGAGTACACTGCTTATGTAGTTACTTTTGCGCCAATGCGTAAATTGGTTCGATGCTGTTTTTTATTTCTTCTAATGGCTGTGTCATTGATCGCCAAAGGTCAAACCAATGAGAGAATCTGGTACAAAGCTGATGAATTGTTCGAATATCGTGAAAAAGGCAAAAAAGTCAGGAAATTAATCGGCAATGTTGTCTTCAAGCAAAAGACCTCTACCATGTATTGCGACAGTTCCTTTTTTCGTGTAAAAGAAAATATCATGGAAGCATATGGGAAAGTTAGAATTGTAGACGACTCTGTTACCATCACATCAAATCAACTTACTTATAATGGCGCAAATCGTACAGCTAGGCTTAGAGAAAATGTGGTTTATACCAGAGGTGAACAGCAGCTATTTACAGATTTTCTGGATTACAACATAGAAACGGAAGTAGCCAACTACTTCAATACGGGAAAGCTCAGAGACACCACCAATACTCTAACAAGTGAAACAGGTTTTTTCTATGCTAAACAAGATTATGCGCTGTTTTGGACTAATGTGAGGCTGGAAGCTCCTGAATATACATTGACTTCAGACACGCTCAGATACAATACCGTAACAAAAATTGCTTCTACGGAAGGGGAAACTGAAATAATCACTGAAAACGGCTCCGTTCTTCATGCTAAAGGCGGGGAGTTCAGAACAGTAAACGATCAGTCTCAGTTCATAGAAGGCAATGTGGAAACAACGGATTATTACCTAGAAGGAGAGGAGCTTTTCTTTGATGATCTGAAAAAATATTATAATGCAGTCGGCGATGTCAGGTTGACAGCAAAAAATGAAGACATCATCATTATTGGAGATGAAGGTTTTGCGGACAAACTGAATGGTATCAGCAAGATTTATGGACATGCATATATGAAAAGAGTATTAGAAAAGGATACCTTTTACCTTGCAGCCGACACGCTCGTTTCCATTGAAAGTGAATACGATTCAGCAAAGCGAATTCTAGCGTACCATAATGTAAAAATGTGGCGATTCAATCTTCAGGGAATCGCCGATTCAGCTTCTTATTTTTTATCTGACTCAATCATCTATTTGTATGATGACCCCATTTTCTGGAATCTGGATAATCAAATCGAAGGTGATACTATTTCTATAGAGATAGCAGAAGACAAAATTAAAAATATGACACTCCTTCACAATGCTTTTCTTGCATCTGAGGATACAGTCAAAAACTTTAATCAGATCAAGGGGAGAGCAATGAAAGCCTATTTCTCAGAATCAGAAATAGAGAAAATAGATGTGAGTGGAAATGGAGAAGCTATTTATTACGTGCTGGACGATTCTGATTCACTTTATACCACCACAATGGGAATGAACCGAATCCTGTGCAGTGATTTGACCATTCGATTTAAAGATAAGGAGTTAGATAACATTAGCTTTTATACCAAACCTGAGGCTAGATTTATCCCACCGCACGAACTCACACCTGACGTTCAAAAATTAAGAGGATTCCAATGGCGAAAGGGGGAGAAACCATCACTGGGAGAAGTAACCTACGGGGAAGAGACAGAATTTATAAAGGGTCCATTGAAAGAAAAATCCATACCTCATCCAGTAAAAATTGATGTTGACAGGGAGGGCTTGCCTGTCAGGAATACAGAATTGTTAAAAAATGTGGAGGGTAGAGGACAATGATTTTATCCTTGTTCTATTTAATTAGTTAAACAAGTAATTTTGCGACCTATTTTAAAATAGCATCTACGGGGGACTGATAAAAGCGTATCAATTCATCATAAATCATGAAGCTAATTTTTGCCATAAAATTTGACCGTACAAAAAGGCTATGAGAAGTATCAGGCTATCAGTAGTTGTTCTCCTAGCTTTAAGCGTCCCAGGATGCAGTAAATTTCGAAAAATTCAAAAGAGTAGTGATTGGAATACGAAATACGAAGCGGCTTTGGACTATTATCAAAAAGAAGATTACCACAAGACAACCATTCTTTTAGAAGAAATCCTCCCCATACTCAGAGGCACTAGGGAAGCAGAGTTAGGGAATTTCTATTTTGCTTACGCTTACTTTCATCAAAAACAGTATATACTAAGCGCACACCACTTTCAGGAATTTATTACGATCTACGGGAGAAGTGAATATGTTTTGGAAGCGACCTACATGCAAGCCTATTCTTTGTATTTGGAATCGCCTGACTATCAACTTGATCAAACGAAGACGTATGTAGCAATAGCCGCTATGCAAAATTTTATCAATAAATACCCTTCTTCGGAATATGCTCCTGATGCAGATAAAATTATTGATGAAATGCAGGTGAAGCTGGAGACGAAAGCATACACTACGGCAAAACTTTACCGCAAATTGAGAAGGTACAAGTCTGCACTGGTTGCATTCGAAAATTTCAAGAATGATTATCCTGATTCAGATTTCAATGAAGAAATTGCCTACTTAAATATTGAAACTTCTTATGATCTGGCACTGGCAAGTATCCATTCTAAACAAGAGGAAAGGTTCCTCAGCACCATTGATTTTTATTTGGAATTTATAGACAGATACCCAAATAGTGAATTTTTAAAAGAAGCGGAAGGAATGTATGCGGAAAGCACAGAAAAAGTAACTATCCTTGCGGGTTCAAACTAAAAAAGCATAGCATGCGTCATTCTGTAGCATCATTAATTACAAGGGATAATAGGGAGATTGCTGAACCCACAGGAAATATCTATGAATCTCTTGCCATTATTTCCAAAAGAGCAAGACAAATAAGCTCTAATCAAAAAGAGGAACTAAATGAAAAATTGGCAGAGTTCGCCTCGTCTGTAGACAATCTTGAGGAGATTTTCGAAAACAGGGAACAAATAGAAATAGCCAAATTCTACGAAAGAATGCCTAAGCCTACTTCAAGTGCTACAGAAGAGTTTTTAAATAACGAATTGAACTTTAGAATTCCAAGTAGAGAAAAAGAACCTAGTTCAGAACTTTAATTTTAGATTTTCCCATGTTAGAGGGGAAGAAAATACTATTAGCGGTTTGCGGGTCCATTGCAGCTTATAAGACTGCCTTTTTCGTGCGTCTGCTTGTCCAAGAAGAGGCTCAGGTCAGGGTTGTGATGACTAGGAGCGCAAAAGATTTTATTACACCCCTAACACTATCTACTCTTTCTAGGAATCCAGTATATTCGGAATATTTTGATGCTAAAACTGGTCAATGGACCAACCATGTGGAGTTAGGTCTTTGGGCAGATTTGATGATCATTGCCCCACTTAGTGCCAACACGCTTGGAAAGATGGCTAATGGGATATGTGACAATTTGTTGCTAGCAACATATCTTTCATCAAAATGTCACGTCATAGTTGCCCCTGCAATGGACTTAGACATGTATAAACATCCATCTACAGTTGCCAATCTCGGGAAATTGCGATCATACGGTAATCAGGTGGTAGATGCTTCCGAGGGAGAGTTGGCAAGTGGTCTGACAGGTCAAGGTAGAATGTCCGAACCAGAAGAATTGCTTGAAATTGTAAAAAAAAAATTCCATAAAGTAGAAGAACTAAAAGGGAAAAACGTTCTCATCACTTCAGGACCAACCTTTGAGGCAATTGATCCAGTTCGGTTCATAGGAAATCATTCTTCCGGAAAAATGGGAGTAGCCATTGCCTCTGCTTTTTTAGAAGCTGGAGCTGAAGTGTCTGTCGTATCTGGTCCTTCCTGTCACCTACCTAAAAGTGCTAAAGTCATAAAAGTCAGTTCAGCTCAAGAGATGCTCAATGCAACTCAAAGCCTTTACGAAACGTGTGACATCGCAGTTTTTGCAGCCGCAGTAGCGGATTACCGACCAGAACATTCTCAAAAAGAAAAAATGAAGAAGAAAGATCATTCTCTTCAAATAAATTTGATAAAAAATCCTGACATCGCACTTGAATTAGGCAAGAAAAAAAAACAACAGTTCAATATTGGTTTTGCTTTGGAGACCAACTGGGAAACAGCAAATGCAAAAGAAAAATTGACGAAAAAAAATTTCGATTTAATCGTCTTAAACTCCCTGAATGACGCTGGCGCAGGTTTTCAACAAAATACCAATAAGGTGACTTTCTTTGATAAGCACAATAAGGAGATCAAATTTGAGTTGAAGAGTAAATCAGAAGTAGCCACAGATATTGTAGATTACGTGATTGATCATATCACATGAGATTATTTTTCATCATCTTTTTCTACGGCTTACTTGGTCAGGTCGCAGGTCAAGAACTTAACTCTAGGGTGATAGTAAATGCTCAAAAAGTACAAACTACAGAACGAGGAGTTTTCCTAGATATGGAAACTGACTTTGCTCAATTTCTTAACAACACTAAATGGACCACCGATGCTTTCGATGAAAATGAAGTGATCAATTGCAATCTCATCATCAATATCAGTAAAATGCCAAGTATAGGGCTTTTTGAAGCCTCGGTACAGGTACTTTCCAGCAGACCAGTTTATGGAACCAACTATGAAACAGTTCTCCTCAATTTTGCCGATAGAGACTGGACATTTGAGTTTGTATCATCACAGCCACTAAGGTTCAATGAAAACTCGTTCACCAACAATATAACCTCTCTTCTGGCTTACTATGCCTACATCATTATAGGGATGGACTACGATTCTTTCTCAGAATTAGGCGGAAATCCCCACTATGAAAAAGCATTCAATATTGTGAATAATGCGCAACAATCAGATTTTAAAGGCTGGCAACAATTTAACAGCGTGAGAAACAGGTATTGGCTTGTAGAAAACCTGAGAAATCCAATATTAGAACCTGTCAGAAAAGCTATCTATTCTTATCATAGAACGGGGCTGGATATTATGGCGGACGAAAAAGAGGAAGCAGAAAACAATATTCTTGCTGCTCTTGCTGAAGTTCGGAAAGCAAACCAAGCCAGACCTAGGTCCATTGTCACCATCACTTTTATGGATGCCAAAGCAAATGAGTTAACAAAGCTCTTTGGAGAAACCAGTCTTGCAAAAAGAAAGCAGGTTTACAATCTCCTCAATAGCATAGACCCAGTCAGATCCGATGAGTATCGTGTATTGATTGAGTAATCAAATACCTTTGTGAGATGCCTGTCGTTCAATGATTAAATCTCTCCAAATAAAAAACTATGCCCTCATTGAGTCCTTGGAAATGACCCCATCTCCTAAACTCAACATTATTACAGGTGAGACGGGAGCTGGAAAATCTATCATGCTTGGAGCAGTCGGACTGTTGTTAGGAAACAGGGTAGATTCAAAAATACTTTTGATGGAGGAGCAAAAGTGTATTGTTGAAGGAAGTTTTGATTTGAGCGATTACAATCTCAGTTCCATTTTCGAGGAAGAAGACTTAGATTATGAGAGCTGGTGCGTCATAAGAAGGGAAATAAATGCAAATGGGAAATCAAGAGCTTTTATAAATGATACGCCGACTAACTTAAATACCCTAAAACAAATTGGAGAACACCTGCTGGATGTTCACTCACAGCACCAATCGCTGAAGCTGGGAAACAATCAATATCAACTACAGGTGTTGGATGCTTTTGCAGGACACGTTGAACTGGTGACCAACTACCAAGTGCTTTACAAGGCATTCATTCAGGAAAAAAAAGAGTATGATCATCTGATAGAAATGGTCAGGAAGGGAACAGATGATGCTGAATATAAACAGTTTCTTTTAGATGAATTAGTGCGGGTTAACCTAAACGATTTAAATCAGGATGAGATTGAAAAAGAATTGGAAATTCTAGAAAATACCGAAGACATCAAGCTCAAGCTTTCTCATGCAATCCATTTACTTGATACCTCTGAAATAACTATTCTTCAACAGTTGAAAGAAGCTAACCAAGCTTTATCATCCATTAGTTCCTATTCAAAAGACTTATCCGATTTAAGCGACAGGACAGAAAGCTCGTCCATTGAATTACAAGACATTTTCAATGAAGTTCAGGCTACCCAAGATAAAATAGAACATAATCCCGAGAGGATGCTTGAATTAAAAGAGCATTTAGACATTCTCTACCGACTGCAAAAAAAACATAATGTTCAAACAACACATGAGTTAATTCAACTTAGAGATAAGTTGTCAGAGAGTTTATCGAGACTTTCAAGTCTCGACGAAGATACTGTGAAAAGCAAAGCAAGGTTGGACAAGATTGAGAAAGAAATGACAGAAGCAGGTAATACACTTACCGAATCCAGAAAGCTGTATGCACTGAATTTTTCAGATGAAATAGAAAAGATCATTAAAGGAATAGGGATAGAAAATGGTATCATTGAAATTCGGGTAAAAAATCCAGGACCCAGCAACTATGGGTTTGATGTAGTAGAGATGCTCTTCAGTGCCAATAAGGGAGTTAGACCTCAAGAATTAAAAGAAATAGCATCAGGTGGGGAGTTTTCTAGGCTCATCTTTGCCATCAAATATTTGATTGCAGACAAAACTGCTTTGCCCACCATCATATTTGATGAAATTGACACAGGTGTTTCAGGGCAGGTAGCACTGCAAATGATTGGAATGATGAAAGAAATGGCCAAGAACCATCAAGTCATCAGCATTAGTCATTTACCTCAATTTGCAGCAGGTGGAGATGCCCATTATTTTGTCTACAAAGATCACAGCTCTGACCGTTCTGTGAGTAAGATCAAAAAATTGGAAAAAGAAGATAGAATCATCGAAATAGCAAAAATGATCGGCGGGGAAAATCCTGCTTCATCAGCACTTGAAAGTGCCAAGGAGTTATTACAAATTAGCTAATTTTGACCTCCAGATTTTAAAGAAACCAACATGGCTTACAATTTATTAAAAGGCAAAAAAGGCATCATTTTTGGCGCATTAGATAACAGTTCAATAGCTTGGAAAGTAGCAGAAAAAGCACATGAAGAAGGTGCCCAGTTCACGCTCACCAATGCTCCCATTGCGATGAGAATGGGTGAAATCAACAAACTTGCTGAGCAGTGTGAGTCCGAAATCATCCCCGCCGATGCTACATCAATAGAAAATCTTGAAAATCTTTTCATCAAGTCTACCGAAATCTTGGGAGGAAAAATTGATTTTATCCTTCATTCAATAGGTATGAGTCCTAACGTTAGAAAAGGGAAAGACTATGGAAACCTGAATTACGATTGGTTTATGAAGTCATTGGATGTATCTGCCCTTTCTTTTCACAAAATCATGCAAACAGCTGAAAAACTGGACGCAATGAGTGAATGGGGTTCCATCTTGGCGCTATCCTACGTCGCAGCTCAAAGAACTTTCCCCGATTATTCAGACATGGCCCAGGCTAAAGCTGTTCTGGAATCCATCGCCAGAAGCTATGGTTACCGAATGGCTCGTGACAAAAAGGTAAGGGTAAACACCATTTCACAATCACCAACTATGACCACAGCAGGTTCGGGAGTTCCTGGATTTGACATCTTCTTCAACTATGCAGATAAAATGTCTCCGCTTGGAAATGCAGATGCTGAAAGCTGTGCGGATTACTGTGTAACCATGTTTTCGGATTTAACTCGAATGGTGACCATGCAAAATTTAATGCATGACGGAGGGTTCTCTACTTCTGGCATTACACAAAACTTAATAGAGGAATTGAAGTAGGCATATATAGAGCATCTCTAATTAACCAGAATTTTTTAGTGAGTGCAAGGGAAAAGCGCAGTGTGTATAGTATACATGAGAATTTCCAGACCGTTGCAATAGGAGATTGTTTATTATCATTACCATCAAGCAGATTGATGTGTATAATTATTTTTTGTTTGAATTAGGCAATAAATATAAGTGTAGCCATAGCTACGGTACTATTTTTTAACGGCATACAAGCAAAAAAGAAACAAGTTATATATGACATTTTGTGATCCATTTAATAGCAGTTGGCAATAATTTTATACCTTTGCACCATTATTTAACCTTAAAAGATCAATGAAAACCACTACCCAACCACCCAAAACAACACCTATGACTGACAAAAAGGCATATAATAATCCTACCCCCCCCCCCCCCCCCCCCCCCCCCCCGACATTATGGCAGGGATTAGTCAGTCTCTATAATTATAAAAATACTCTACTTCTTCTTATTTTAAGTCTGGCTTTTGCTCTACCAGTCAATGCTCAAGAGACTGACCCAACAGACCTTTGTTCACGTAGCCAAGGAGTTAGAGATGAAATAGTCGCAAGTGTAAATGGAAAAACCCGTTGTCAAGACATTACTCCGACAGATTTGGCAGGAATTACTGAACTCAATTTTATCTATGCTTCTACATCAGGAGGAAGGGTAAGGAATGACTTAAAGAGTGGCGATTTTGCCGGCTTAACTGGGCTAACACTACTCAAATTAAATACTCACCAATTAACGACCCTACCCGCTGATATATTCTCTGGGCTATCAGCCTTAACGGAACTAAGGTTACAGGACAACCAATTATCCACCTTGCCATCTGGTATTTTCGCTGGCTTAACCAGTTTAACAACCCTCAATTTATCGGGCAACCCACTGACATCGCTACCCACTGGTATTTTTGACGACCTGCCATCAACAGTAACTAAAACCCTGCCCGATGGAGTTACTATTAACGCCGCCGTCCCAACAACCGTAGGCACGATTTCCGATATTACATACCTCGTGGCAAATGGTAGTCCTCGCACTGTAGATGTGGCGGATAAATTTAGCGATACAAACGATACGTTGACGTTTACTGCATCGTCCGATGATGCCAACATCGCTACCGCTACTATCACCTTGATAGGTAGCGGTGTTACCGTTACACCCCTAGCGGTGGACCGGACCGACCGCGTAGTATCAGCCACCATCACCGTAACTGCTACCGATAGCGCGGGTCAAACGGCGACCCAGACGTTCACAGTCTCCGTTATCAACCCAGCCCCAAGGGCCCAAGGCACGATTGCTAATATTACTGACCTCGTGGCAAATGGTAACACTCAAACTGTAGATGTGGCGGATAAATTTAGCGACACAGACGCTTTGACCTTTTCCGCAAGGTCTAATGATATTAACATCGCAACCGTTGGGGTTGCTAACGATAGTGAAGTTACGGTTACGCCAGTAGCCGCTGGCACAACAACAATCACCGTCACTGCCACCGACATAGCGGGTCAAACTGCTGAACAGACGTTCTCAGTCTCCGTTACCAATCCTGTCCCAATGCCCCAAGGCACGATTGCTAATATTACTGACCTCGTGGCAAATGGTAACACTCAAACTGTAGATGTGGCGGATAAATTTAGCGACCCAAACGACACGTTGACGTTTACTGCAACGTCCGATGATACCGCCATCGCAACGGTTACAGTGATGGATAGTGTAGTTACCGTAACTCCAGTAGCCGTAGGCACCACAACCATCACCGTAACTGCCACCGACATAGCGGGTCAAACTGCTGAACAGACTTTCTCAGTCTCCGTTACCAACCCTGCCCCAACAACCGTAGGCACGATTGCCGACATTACTGACCTCGTGGAAAATGGTAGTCCGCGCGATGTAGATGTAGCTACTAACTTTAGCGACCCAAACGACACGTTGACGTTTTCTGTAGTATCTAGTAATACCGCCATCGCAACGGTTACAGTGATGGATAGTGTAGTTACCGTAACTCCAGTAGCCGTAGGCACAGCAACCATCACCGTCACTGCCACCGACATAGCGGGTCAAACTGCTGAACAAACGTTTACAGTTACTGTGCAGGCTGAGGAGGTTACCACAGGAACTGCTGGCGTGAAGAACATAGGCGTTTCCGTCTCCCCCAATCCACTGAAAGATGGAGATAGCGTGACAATTACCGTTGCTGACGATGGGGGGTACCGCTTGTTCGGAATCTCAGGGGAATTTCTTACTAAAGGGACCTTAACCAAGGGAGATAACACTGTGGCATTTCCGTTTTTAGCTAAAGGAATTTATCTATTAAAGATACAAACAAAACACGGTCGCGTGACGAGGAAAGTGGTTAAAAACTAGCACCGTAGCGATGGCTATGCTTATATTTTTTGCCTCATTCAAACAAAGAATAATTCAATTTAGTTATGTAACACGTTATAATCAAATCGGTATTATATGCCTACTTCAAAAAAATAATTTCTAGGACCCTCCGTGATAAACTACGAAATCAAAAGAATATTCATGAACATCATCAATTGGATGATGTTCTCTTGTCACCTCTTTCCATTCGCTTTTGTCAAATTCAGGGAAAGTTGTGTGTCCTTCAAATTCACCATTAATTTCGGTTAAATATATCTTCTCCGAAAAGCGTAACGATTGTCTATAAATTTCACCCCCTCCAATGATGAAAACCTCTTCTTCATCGGATTTTTTCGGGATGTCAAGTGCCTCTTCAAGGGATTGAACAATCTGGGCACCTTCTGCCACATAATTCCTCTGACGAGTGATGACGATATTTGGACGGGAAGGTAATGGTCGAAAATTAGAAGGAAGTGATTCCCAGTTTTTCCTGCCCATGATGACAAAATGACCTTTGGTTGTCTCTTTGAAGTATTTGAAATCATCAGGGAGATGCCAAGGAATACCATTACCACGTCCAATGATGCGGTTGCGACCCACCGCTGCAATCATTGATATGATCATACACCAAATTCCTAGTTAAAAGAGGTAAAACTAAGACTTTAAGTGATAATTTTTACCTTCTTACCTTATTTCTTTGGCTATACTGAGAACCCTATGGGTAAAGATTGAGTTTTCCACAATGAAACAGCATTGAAACGCGATAGTTTTCGGAGTTTCTAAATCCTCTGGTAGACGATTTTATGGACTGAATCGTTGAATTAAATCCTTCTGCGGTCGCATTGGTGATGCGATATTTCAGGTAAGTCATTATGTTGTCGAGATGGTTTTTTAGCATCTTGGCAACTGATATGAGCGGATTTAGACGTGAATGTGTCGCCCACCAGTACCCTTTCTTAAAGAACGCTCGGGCTAATTTATCATCGCAGTAAGTCGACAGTTCAAGCAGTGCTTCTTTGATTGCCCAAGCTCGGGAGACCTTCAACCCTTTTGATTGAAGTGCGTGAAAAGTGTCTTTGATCTTTCTGACTCCAGTTGTCGGGATTGCGTAACTAGGTATAGCGAGACCCGACCAAATCATCTATACCAGCGACTCTTAATGTTTTATTTTCTTTGCGCCTGACTTCGTCAACCATTGTTGTAAGATAACTGACGATATGAAACTTGTCGTGAACAATGGTGGCGTTCGGTAAAGTCGTTCCAACTGCCGTCATAAAGGGAACCCACATGTCCACGGCAACCACCGTTACTTCATTGCGTCTTTGCTCTGGAGGCGTGGACAGCAATGTGCTTGCCGACTGCTTCGTTCTACCTGCCACAACCTCAAGCACTTTGGGTTCATACTGTAAGGTCTCCTAAAAACCGTAGCGTTTAAAAGTAGAGTTACACGTTAATTTTAGGGAAATGAAAAGAGTCGATTTACCGAGCCTCAGATCATCAAGATGCTGAGCGAACAAGAACAGGGCAAGAGTGTGTCGGATATTTGTAGGGTACATGGAATAAGCCAACCAACTTTCTACAACTGGAAGAGTACATACTCAGGAATGAGTGTGAACCAACTCAAAAAGTTGAAGGAACTCGAATCGGAATTAAGTTCATTTAAGCGTAGGTATGCTGAGCTGGCTTTGGAGCACAAAGCATTAAAGCACCTGATCGAAAAAAAGCTCTAAGGCCTGCTGAAAAGCGAGAAACTGTTGGATATCTGGTCGATAAAGACCTGAGTATCAGACAGGTCTGTGTGACAATTAATCTGAGATTATCTGTGTATTTACTACCGATTTAAGTGCAAAGCTGAGGACCCAGTTAAGTAGTAGGCATTTGGAGCAATGGGCAGAAAAGTATCCTGCTTATGGCTTCCGAAACATGTACCATTTACTGCGTCTTGAAGGTGATGGATGGAACCATAACGCGTATGCCGAGTGTATGTGATGATGGGGCTGAATAGGCGTAGAAAGCGTAAAAGAAGACTGCCAGCACGCGTCAAGACACCACACATTTTACCCATCCAAAGCAACATCATTTGGCGTGCGAATTTCATGCATGATAGCCTGAGTAATGGAAGACAGTTCAGCACCTTCAACGTGATAGATGATCTACAATAAAGAAGCACTGATGAATTACCATTGATACCTCATTAGTAGGCGTATTACAAGGGAACTGGACAGGCTAAGACCGTTGCAATAGAGGGGTGTTTATTATCAGTACTATCAAGCAGATTTGTTTTTGTATTTTTTCCATCTTAGCACCATGCATAAACAACATGTCCTCCCCCTAGCCGATAGCCTTTGTGATGCTCGAGCAGGAAGATAAAAAAGACCTTTTTTAGTCACATGAATGCTCTTTTAGACTGGTCCAGCATTAGTATGCTAATAATTTTAACCCTCTAACTGATTTTAAGATACTTACAAAGTGCTGCCTTGTCTGAAAACATCCCAGTCAAAGTAGATAAAAGCTATCAGTCAAACCAGACCTGTCGGATCGCAAAAAATCAAAATGAGAGAGCAAAAATCTCACAGTTCAAACATCAACGGACTCGGTGCTACCGTTTGCAACGGTCTTTGTTCGAAAAAAACAGTACGTTGGCTCATAGTATGACTTGTTCGGAAGTTTGATCATGATTGTACGAAGAGAACCTCAACTATTGAAGCTCTTTCATCGGACAACTGTGATTTTAATAAGTTTATCTCTTTCTTTTTTCCTCTTTCTTGAGGAAGCCCAAAATGGTATAGAAATGCCTCCGTAAATCACTCCGCTTGCAATCATTAACCCTCCAAACAGAGAGGGGAAATCGTGTCCGTCTTTCGCATTATTTCCTTTATAAATCAGAATACTTCCGTGTATTAGTGATACAGCAGAGAATGCAGTCAGTATAATCCCAACCGTTTTATTTAGTTTTCGTTTTCTGTCAAGAGTTAATATTTTATTCAGGTCATCCTGAATCTTGAAATCATTCAGGGTAAATCTTTCAGCTTTAATGTTCAGTTCATTCAATCTAAGAATATTCTTTTCTGATAAGCTTTGAGATTTTCCATAAGAGCAGGAGAATAACAAAATGAATAATATAGTTTTTCTCATCGGGGTTTAATTTTTGGGACTTGTCCTAGATAACTAGTTTAAATATACGCTAACCCATTATCTTAGTTGCAATAGCAGAGATGTTGGGACACTGTTGTTCAGGTACCACTCACATTCCTTCAACAATAGTCCAAAATGCGCCTTCGGCACATCGTTGAATTTTCGCATATGACGCTTTGCTTGGTTCCAAAAGTTCTCAATGCCGTTGATATGATTTCTCTTGTCTGCAAAGAATTTGGAGTGGTTGATACGATGGTGCTTGAAATTGATGGCAACTAGCACATTATAACCTCTCCAGCAATCAGAATAAACGATACTGTCAGGGATTACCTTACGCTCAATAATCGGGATTAAGGTCGTTGAAGAAGCATCAGCAATGAGCTTCGTATAAACCTTTCCACCTCGCTTTAATAAGCCGAATACAGGAATTTTACCTGTGGCACCGCGCCCGCGCTTGCCTTTGTGGCGACTACCAAAGTCGCTTTCATCCACTTCAATCTCTCCGTCAAAAATTGCATCGCTTGCTTGATCCAGTTCATAGGCAATCATCTCGCGCAATCGGTGATAAAAATACACTTATACCACATTTTTGAGCATTGTTTGGCTTTTACCCATACGAAACTCAGTGGAACCATTTTTTCCAACTGTTGTTTAAACACATCAACTCACAGTTGGAGGAACATGCTATTATCAAGACTTTTGGCCACGGGGTAAAAAAAATCAATTTTTAGAACCCTCCTAGAAATTGATAAAGGCGTCAGCTTGTTCCCGAAGGAGTTGCATATAATTGACATCAACCAACAGGTCATCATTCATTTTGCCGTCAATAAATGACAATTTAGGCTTCTTGGCAAGTACATTCATTCCCAAATAATTGAAGATATCTGTTAAGTGACTCATAGCTAATACTGCTCCCTGAACACCTGATGAGATGCCCACCATTGCGCATTTCTTGCCTTCAAAGGTGTCGGGAAATTTTAGCGCATCAATAAATGTTTTGAGAATCCCAGGGAAAGATCCATTATACTCTGGCGTCACAAAGACGAATTTTTCGCTTTTACTTATGTGGTCCTGAATCGGATTAAAAGCGAGATTTTTTCCAGCGTTTTCATATAATGCAGAAACAATAAAATCATTCGGAAGATCTACAAGATCTATCAAAAAGGTTTGTTGTTGCCTAGATTGAAGGATTTTCTCGTATATTCCAGCGACCTTCTTTGTGGCTGAGTTCGTGCGATTTGTCCCGCATATGATTGTAATCATTTGTGAAAATTAAGAATAATTAAGCGAACATTGCGTTTTTGAAGTCTTGCAAATACGTGCAAGTAAAGCTTTACTCTTGAATCAAATTGAAGGCAGTTTTAGTTCATGTCAGTTGTAATAGATAACCTCACAAAGATTTACGGAATTCAGAAAGCACTTGATGGAATTTCATTTGAAGCTCCCCATGGGAAAATTACAGGGTTTCTAGGTACAAACGGAGCGGGTAAGTCCACGACTATGAAAATTGCTTCTGGTTATCTTTCAGCTACATCAGGTACCGTTTTGGTAGGAGGGTTGGATGTCCATGAAAACCCGTTTAATGTCAAACAGATCGTGGGTTATTTACCAGAGCATAACCCATTGTACTTGGAAATGTATGTGAAAGAGTATTTGGGCTTTGTCGCTTCAGCATACAAGATGGGGGGGCGTAAAAAAAAAATTTATGAGGTGATTGAACGCTGTGGATTGGAATTGGAGCAAAGGAAAAAAATAGGCATGCTCTCTAAAGGCTACCGCCAAAGGGTGGGGTTAGCCCAGACATTAATTCATGATCCTGAAGTACTCGTGCTGGACGAACCCACGAGTGGGCTGGATCCTAATCAATTAGTTGAGATCAGGAAAGTAATAAAGGAGGCAAGTAAGGAGAAGACG
Source organism: Ekhidna sp. (assembly GCA_965261215.1). Lineage (GTDB taxonomy): Bacteria > Bacteroidota > Bacteroidia > Cytophagales > Cyclobacteriaceae > Ekhidna. The sequence continues at coordinate 1,366,604 of CBDHDT010000193.1, read as the reverse complement.
GTGATACTTTCTACCCACATTATGCAGGAGGTGGAGGCACTTTGTGATAAGGTAGTCATTATCGACAAAGGACAAATAGTTGCCGATAATAACGTCGGAAACCTTAAATCAGAACGTACGAGGACACCTGCGTATCGTGTGACATTTGAAGAAAGCATAGATGACCAGTTATTTGCAAGAAAAAACTTGAGTATTGAACACCTAGGAGATAGCGTGTATCTGATTTCGGCGAAAGAAGATCCAAGGAAAGAGATTATGAATACAGTAGCTAGCCATTCCCTCCCTTTAGTTGGTATCAACAGAGAGGAACAATCATTGGAAAATGTGTTTCAAGCGTTGACGGGAAAAGCATGATTACCATTCTTAAAAAGGAGATAAACGATTTTTTGAATTCCCTGATTGCCTATGTGGTCATTGGTGTTTTTCTGACAGGAACAGGTCTTTTCATGTGGGTCTTTCCTGAAACCAGTGTCCTTGACTATGGGTACGCAAGTATGGAAACTCTTTTTTCACTGAGTCCATACGTCTTTATGTTCTTGGTGCCAGCCATTACTATGAAATCTTTTGCCGAAGAGAAAAGAAATGGGACGATAGAATTGCTCTATACGCTACCTTTCAAAGAACTGGATATTGTCTTGGGGAAATTTGGAGCCTGTTTTTTGCTCGTCCTTTTTTCTGTGCTACCGACAATCATTTACTATTTCTCGATAGCCTACCTTGGTAGCCCTGAGGGTAACCTTGACACAGCAGGAATTATTGGATCCTATATCGGATTGATATTGCTGGCTGCAATTTTCACCTCTATAGGGATTTTATCTTCCGTTCTCACAGGAAATCAAATCGTGTCGTTTATCCTAGCGTCTTTCCTTTGTTTTTTGTTTTACGCTGGGTTCGAATCTTTGGCAAGTATTAATGTTTGGTCCGAAATGTCGTTCCTTGTCAGAAACATTGGAATCCTGATACACTATGACACCCTTAGCAAGGGGCTGATTGATGCAAGTGATGTGGTATATTTTCTTTCAGTTACAATACTTACTCTTTATGTGACGAAGCTAGCCTTAAACTTTCAAAAAGGATGAAAGAATATAAGTTGAATTTAATTCTTCAGATTATTGTCATCTTGTTGTTGGTATGGCTTATTAATCAGCTAGCAGAGAGGTTCAGGATTAGGTTAGACCTGACAGAAGAAAAGAGATACACAATTTCTAACGCTACTAGGGACCTACTCAGAAGTCTTGATGAAGATGTTTTTTTTGAGGTTTACTTATCGGGAGATTTACCTCCAAATTTCATGAGGTTTCAAAAGGCGATATCAGAAATGCTTAATCAATTTAGAGAAGAGTCGGGTAACAAGATACAGTTTAAATTCACGGATCCTGCTCAGGCAAAATCAGCACAGGCGAGGAACCAGTTTTTCCAGCTATTAATGGAAAAAGGCTTGCAACCTACAAGGTTAAACTATTCTCAGGATGGGAATACACTTCAAAAAATGATCTTCCCGTCGGCTACTGCATCCATTGGGCTGGACGAAGTCCCCATTAATCTTTTAAAAGGGAACAGAACCACTGGACCAGAAAAAATTATTAATCAAAGTATTGAAGGTCTTGAATACGAGTTGGCTTCAGCCATTGCTCAATTGGATAGAGAGGGTACAAAACGTGTGGCTTATATCACAGGTCATGGCTCGCCAGAGAAAGAGCATATTGCCGGCTTCAAGAGTGCTACCCTCAGCAAATACGATTTATATGATGTGAGGCTTGATGGGAAGAAGGAGCTGGTAGGATACGATGCGGTGATCGTTGGGAAGCCACGAAAAAAATTTAGCGAGTCTGAAAAATATGTTTTAGATCAATACCTAGTAAAAGGTGGAAACTTGATTTTCTTCCTAGACGCACTAAGCGTAAATATTGATAGTGCGCTGGGAGCAGGAACTATCGCTATTCCATACGAAACAAACTTGTCTGACCAGTTATTTAAATACGGAGTTCGGATAAATCGTGACTTCGTTTTGGACGTGAATAGTGGTCAGTTGCCTGTGGTCAGTGGCAACTTTGGGAATCAGCCCCAGATTCAAATGATTCCCTGGCCTTTTTTCCCCTTGATCACAAATTACGCAGACCACCCCACCGTTCGAAACCTGGATGCAATTTTAACACGGTTTACTTCGAGTATTGATACCGTAAAGGCAAGGGGGATTAGAAAAGTGCCCCTAGCTTCTACTACACAGTATTCTAAAGTGCTTGGACCACCAGTCAGCGTTTCACTTAATGACTTAAGGGGTGAGTTGAGAGAAGATCAATTCAATGACGGCATTAAAAATATTTGTTACCTGTTGGAGGGAAAATTCACTTCACTGTATTCTAATCGTTTGATTCCATCTGGCTTTAATAAAAAGAAGTTTGTTGAGAAAGGGCAAGAAGGAAAGTTGATCGTTTTTTCTGATGGAGATTTGATTATCAACGAACTGGACCCCGAATCAGGAGAGCCACTGGCTTTAGGGGTAGAGCCATTCACTAAGACGACCTATGCTAATGAGCAATTCATTTTGAATATTTTGGATTATATGGTCGACGACTTAGGACTGATTGAAACCAGATCGCGAGAAGTTAAAATCAGACCTTTGGACAAAGTCAAATTGAAGAATGAACGCACTAGGATGCAAATCATCAACCTTGTTCTGCCTATAATCTTGATTTTACTGATCGGGGGATCGAAATGGTACATTCGCCGAAATATGTTTGCCAAATAAAAATGCGTAGAAAAAGAAAGCAATATATCGTGCTTATTGTTCTTTTGAGTGCCTTCAACTTATATCTGGTCTTCTCAGCGGGTTCTCTGAAGTCATCTTCTTTTGATGATCACCTCTTTGCCATTGCTGATACCTCTGCTATCAATTCCGTTAAAATTGAATATGAGGGGAGAAAAATTCAAATGAATAAAGGAGCTAAGGACTGGATGTTGAACAATGAGTATTTGGTAGACGAGAATTTCAGAGACATACTATTTTCCATATTACACCAAGTGCGGGTAAAAAGAAAAACAGGCAAGATGGAGGATGAAGCGTCGGGCAGTTTAACTCTTACCTTTACAAATGGAGATGAAAAATCATTTCATTTTTTATCTGATCAGATCGGCACAAAATCTTTTTTCCTTAAAAATGGGATAGCATACCAGGTAGAAGTGCCAGGATATAGGGATAACGTCGTAAATATTTTTAGCTTGAAAGAAGATCAATGGAGGAATAGGTTGGTATTTGATGGGAGTTGGCGTACCATTCAAAATCTTCAACTCAGTTTTGAAAACAAGGAGCTAGAGATTAAATTTAACAATCAATTTTTTGAAGTAGGTGGCGTGGTGAGTATTGATAGTTCTTCCGTGATAGGCTATCTGAATCAGTTTCAATATTTTGAAGCAAATGAGATGATTTCTATGGGGGAATTCCCAGAACTTGATAGTTTGAGAACCACTGATCCTCTAGCCATTTTGAAAATAGATGACATAAAATATTCATCCGAAGCCGTCTTCTCCATTTTTCCAAACCTCGGTGACCAAGCCTATCATTTAGTGACAAAAGAAGACGAGATGATGGTATTTGACAACTTCAGGATCAAATCTATTTTGAAATCGAATGAAGATTTCATGACCGACTAAATGGCTTAGTTATATCTCTTTTTTTTTCTTAGATTTGCGCCCGATTAGGAACTCTCTCCTAAAACCCTAAAATAGTAACGTGCTATGAAATTTATTGTATCCTCGTCCTATCTGCTGAAGCAACTCTCAGCGGTCAATGGTGTTATTACTACAAACCCTGTTGTGCCTATTCTGGAGAATTTTTTATTCGAAATTAGAGATGGAAGCCTTACTGTTACAGCATCTGATCTTCAGACAAGTATGATCACAGAGCTACAAGTAGAAGCCAAGGAAGATGGAAATATTGCGATCCCAGCTAAGATTCTCTTAGACACACTAAGGAACTTGCCAGAACAACCCGTCACATTCTCAATTGACAACAACACCTACGGCATTGAAATAAATTCTGACAATGGTAGATATAAACTGGCAGGAGAGAACGCTACAGATTTTCCGAAAATACCAACCGTTACAGCTGGACACTCCGTCAATGTATCTTCTGAGATATTGGGTAAAGCGATCCACAGTACCCTTTTTGCTGCATCCAGTGATGAGCTTCGTCCTGCTATGACGGGTGTATACATCAAGCTGGATAAAACGAATACTGTGTTTGTAGCCACAGATAGCCACAGATTGATCCGCTACAGGAGGGTAGATGTGGTTGCTGATACGAGTCATGCCATGATTGTCCCAAGAAAAGCACTCATGCTTTTGAAAGCGACACTTCCTGCTGAATTGACGAATGTAAATCTTGAATTTAATACATCAAATGCATTTTTTACGTTTGACAAAGTCAAGATGATTTGTCGCTTGATTGATGAACGATTTCCTGATTATGAAAACGTTATCCCTCTTGATAATAATAACCATGTTGTCATTAAGACAAATGCGTTTTTAAATTCCTTAAAACGTATCTCCATTTATGCCAATAAAACGACTCACCAAGTGCGTCTGAAAGTGACTGGTAGTGAATTGATGATTTCCGCAGAAGACTTGGATTTTGCCAGTGAAGCAAACGAGCGATTGGCATGTGAACATGATGGAGAGGACATAGAAATAGCATTCAATGCTAAGTTTCTGGTAGAAATGTTGAGCCATATTGAATCTGATGAGATCACTGTAGAATTAAGTGCTCCGAGTAAAGCGGGGCTTATCACACCACATGAGAAGGAAGATGAGGAAGACATCTTGAGGTTGGTGATGCCTGTGATGGTAAATCGTCAGGTGTAAAAAAGAACTGATGCGGATAAGTCAGCACGTTAACTTCCTTTTCCCGCGATTGCTGTGTCAGTCCCGTACTCAAATCCTCATGTATGCTATACTTCGGGTTTCCGTTCGGGATTTCCCTGCACTGACTAAAAAAATCTGGTTAATAGAGATGTCTTTTGAATTTTATCGGTTAACCTTTCCCCCATTGCATTATTAAAGCTGGTTGCCAGTGCATTGCTTACTGATTTGATTACCCAGCCTTCTTCTTGGTTCAACAGTAAATTAAAAAAATCTCCATGACCCTTTTCTAATAAAAAACTTCAATCCATCTGCTTTGTGATAAAGCCTCTGCTTAATTTCTCAATTGCTTCCTCAATTTTTTCTACTCTCTCCTGCAGATCCTTAATATCAGAAAGACTGTACGTTTGAATATATCCGTTTTGGGTTCCGTAAATATTTTTTGTCACCTGCTTTCCTATGTTTATCACCAATGTATCAGCATTTAACAAATCAGAAGGTTGAACTTGGAGGGCTTTGGCAATCTTTTCTACATGGGAAAGCTTGAGGGATGTGTCACCGTTTTCAATCCTGCTATAACTTTTCTGGCTTATTCCTAAATCGTAGGCAATACTTTCCTGTGATATGCCTTGGGTTTCCCTCAACAACCTGATTTTATTATGAATTTCTTTTTTACTCATACAGTATTTTAGACTATATACCTCTAAGGTAGACTATTTCGGAACTCTTCATACCCTTAAGGTATTTTTTTTTCTTAAAAAGAATTATTCAGACTCTCATTGCAATCTAAAATTAATCTAATGTTTAACAATTTAAAATGCTTTGAACTATGAGTAAAAATTTAACTTTAATCAGGAATCAAAAAACACAGGACCAAAACCCATTGTGGCGTAATGGTCACAGAACAAGGACATCCCGTTGCATCATATTGGGATTAGTGCTTTCTTTTTTCATGTTGTTTTCCACCAATCTATACGCTCAAAGAAACGAAGGATTCAAATTCGACATGGGATTTGGATATGGTTTTGGAGGAAAATCAAAACAGATTATTGTTTCTAGTATTGGTGAGGCAGAACTCATAAATACAGGTCGAGCGGGGATTGGCGTTTATATAGAGCCGAGGTACGGGCTTAATGACAGATTGACATTGGGTCTTCGTTTCGGGGGTGATATACTTGGATCGGGGAACTATGAAGATGTTGAAGGTAAACCCGTAACAGTAGATCTGAGCATCTCAGGGCTTTCATCTTACCTTGTGACTGGGGAGTATAATTTTACTACCAATAAAGTTCGCCCGTTTGGCGGGTTGGGTCTGGGGCTTTATAGCGGAGAGTCTGTTAGTTTGGGGACTAGCGGATTGGGCACAACGAAATCCTCAGGGTTGGGGGTTATGCCAAGAGCAGGTGTCAATCTTGGTCATTTTAGGATGATTTTGGCTTATAACATGCCACTTAAGAAAGAGTTGCCTAAATATTTTCTGTTTACCATCGGGTTTGAATTCGGGGGCGGAGAATGATAAAATACTGCGTTCACATAGCTCTACTGATTTTTCTGGCACTCCCTCATGAGGGAGTGTCTCAGAAAAAAGCAGCATTAGTAAGTTTTTCTATCAATAAAAAGATTGATACGGAGGGTTTGGGGAAAGGTGCTCAAGCCAATGCAAAACTGCTCTCGAGTCTGACTAATTTGGTTGATGATCCTGAATTTAGGCTTGATCCTATTTTGAAAGACTTTAAAACAAGGTTTTTCAATGAATTTGCTCCTCAGTTTCCATTTGAAGTCCTTTCTGAAGACAAAGTCATTAACAATGCTGCGTACAAAAGCTACATTTCGGAATGGGAGAAAGGAAGAGTTGCGCTTGAGAAAAGACTAGATACTGCCACTATGGCAGGTAGAGCACTTACTGCAGGAGCAGTACAAGAAAATGACAAAAAACTGTCAAGCTACCTGTCAATTGACGGCTACAAGACGTTGCGTATGGGTCGCTTCTTAAAAACAGTTAGCCCAGATCTTGATCAAATGTTGCAGATATTTGAAGAGGAAGCTGACGGTATCATGGATGTTGAGTTGCATTATTCGTTTGCCCCGATCGGGGTAGGGGTCATTGTAGCGGCGCGAGTAAAGTGCTGGATAAGTATGAGGCTATGGAATACACAAGGAAAGCAAAAACGAGTTTTTCATATACTAGAGGAGGGTTCTTCCAAAGATGTCATCCCGGCTCCAGGTGGAATTCCGATTGTGAAAACAGAAAAGCTGTTGAAATTGTGTAAGCAGGCATCTGATAAATTGCTGGAAGATTTGTCCAAGAAAGGAAAGATGAAGAAAATAATAAAAAAGGCCGCAAAGAAATTTTAAGCCTGCTTTGCATGAGTGTTGTAACCTGTTTAAAATCCCCTCTTTTACTTCACGGTGGGGATTTTTTCAGAATTATAATGGGCTATACTAACATTTTAATGGTACTTCTGGAGCTTAACCAGTTACAATGACAGATTTCGCTGTTTTTTTACGAGAGATGTTAGGGATTTCGGAATATTTTCTGATTTCAGAAATAAAGAAAGAAGAAGACCCTAAAAAGACCATAGAAATACACCTAACATATTTTACCAAAAGTGTATAAGGTATCAGGCAAAGAATACAGACTATATGATCAAGCACCAGAGCGTAAATGGCAATATTTAAGTTGGTTTGATTATACGTGTTTTGTTGTGTGTAGTCTCCCCAGATACGTAGATGACAACGGTGAAGTAAAGGTGATAGATGCTTCCTTCGCTTCCAAAGTCAAAGGATATACACATTTGTTTTCACAGAAAATAATAGAATCTATGCTATTGGCTAAAGTTCAGAAAACGGTTGCCATTTTGCTTCAATCGACTCCTCATATTGATGAGTAGTTAAAGAGGGTCTTAACTAGTTAAGACCCAAATCTTTTTCATATCCAATAGGTTAGGTTCTGATCCTAGGGTTATGTAAGTTCAATTAGTAAGTTCGAAGATGCCGAAGTACTAGATGATGCTAAGCTGGTTAATCAACTCTCTGAAAGTAGTGATTTTCAAGCTCTTGTTTCAGCTAATCTAACCCTTGAGAAAAAAACTTTTATTATCCGTGTTTAAGAAGGTAATAAAAGCAGACAAGCCAAGTACGAAATGTGATTTAGAGAATGTGGAATTGACAGAGGATGACTACAAAAGTCTTGGGATATTAGATAACCTAAAGCAAGTTCACGAAACATTTCCACAATTGAAAGATATACCTAATGCTATACAAATTGTAGGAGAAGCCCAAGAAAAATTAATGGAACGTTCAAGACAGCCTATTCAAAAAATGTTAGAATCAGGAGTGCGGAATGGTAATGACAGTTGTCAAAAAATCTTTAATACAGAAATAAGGAGAGTGCGTCGAGAATATGATGAAAGGGTTCGAACCTATATTATTGTAACATTTGCTACTGGAGGCGCAGGGTTTGTACCTTGCAATGCTGTTAATGTATATAGAGCTTCATCAAATAGTCATAGGGCTATTTTCAGCTTATTATGAATGTAGAGAAGCCAAAATCGCATCTCAGGATAGAATTTCAATTGAAAATGAGATTGATAGGGTTGGTGAATTTCTAGACGAAGAATTAAGACCTTTATGAAAACTACAGAATGGCTCATCATAATTTCGATCCTCTTTTTATGGACACTCTTTGATTTCTTGAAAAATTATCAAAAAGGATATAAAAAAGTTGATTTCTTGACTATCCTTGGCACTATAATCACAGTAATTTTAACACTAGTAGCACTAACGAATCAGGGATATTTCTTTTTAAAAGGTAGTTATGGTACTTTACTTTTTGCGATTCCTGCAATAATATTTCAGTATTTCATCGTAAAACAATTGCCTCAAAAGAAGAGAAAGAAAGAGGTTGTTATTAGATCGATTGTTGTATTGTTTTCTATGTTCACTTTACTTTTTCTTATATGAAGATTGTCTTGTTACTGAAACGATGAAAAACCGTTAACAAACGACATAGAGAACGGAGTTTGACAAATGATGACACATGGCATGTGGACGACGGAAGAGTTGACATCTTTTTGCATGGATAGCTTCTCAGCGAAATCGCGCAGACATACTTTTCAAACGACACTCGGCATTAGAAAGAGCCTGCAAACTAGCAAGAGAATTTGTCTACTTTCCTGTCTCCCAGAACTACAGATCAATCCAGAAAACTTCAAGTGTCGGGGTGGCAGGATTCGAACCTGCGACCCCCTGGACCCAAACCAGGTACACTAACCGGACTGTGCCACACCCCGAACAAATCAGTTGCTCAAAACGGAACGCAAATGTAGAAATTCATATGTGATTTCATACCCAAACACAAAGAAATAATTATATCAATTGCGTTTTCCCTTGATCTTTGTAAATTCGCATAACACGATCCCTCTTGTGTACTCCAGCGCAGGTACGGAGAAAAGAGATGCGGTCCGTGAAGTTTTAGAGTTAGAGTTTTTTTGTACGTTGGAGGCAACTTGGAAGGTTACAAGAATGTTATTAAACGGAAGAACTAATTGATTTAACGGATATATCTGTACGTTCTAGTATGAAGGTCAGGATGATGATTTCTTTGAAGATATGGTAAGTAGTAGTTGATAAAACAGATGTGTATTAGTCGATGTAATGCGATGAAACTTAAGTATTTTGTATTTTTCGTCTCCCCATTTCTCTCCGACGGACAGGACTTCAGACCGAATGCGTCCAAGGGGGAGGTCGTAAATCACTCATATTATTCTCTTTCGTACTACGAACAGCACGAACAAGCAGCATGGGTTTACTATAAATTGACTCCAGACATGATCAACGGAGCATTTGACCGAACTGATAATTTTAGATCCGACCCGTTTGTTACGACTGGGTCTGCATCTCTAGCTGACTACCAGGGATCAGGTTATGACCGTGGACACCTTGCCCCAGCTTCAGATATGAAGATTTCATCCTCGGCTATGTCTGAGTCGTTCTTCTTATCCAACATGTCTCCTCAAGTTCCTTCTTTCAACAGAGGGGGATGGAAAAAACTTGAAATACTAATACGAAATTGGGTTTGCTCTGAAGGTGAAGTTTTCGTAATAACTGGACCTGTTTTCATGGATAATCTTGGAACGATTGGTGTCAATGACATAACGATACCAGGATATTATTACAAGATCATTTATTCTGAACGGAATAAAGAAATGATAGGCTTTGTTATGCCAAATGAAAAAATCAGCTCTGATCTGCACTTATATGTTCGTAGCGTTGACTTCATTGAAGATCAGACAGACATTGACTTTTTTTACCAGTTAGCGGATGAGCTGGAAGACAAACTGGAATCTCCCAAGCAAACTATGCATTGGATTGTTGCCACAACAAGTACCCCCACAACTACGCAAAGTAACCCATTTGCATCATCCAAAAATATTCAATCCTCACAATGTTTTGGAATGGCAAAAAGCACAGGAAAGCAGTGCAAAAACAAAACAAAGAGATCAAATGGATATTGCTATATCCATCAAAGTCAATCCTCAGATTATGTGAAGCCTAAACCAACAAACTACGTTGGCAGATGCAATGCAATTACTAAGGCGGGAACCCAATGCAAACGAAATGCGTCCAGTGGAAGTAGATACTGTTGGCAACATCAATAGTTGCGGATCGAAAAAAGATTTCCCATGTGTCCACAATACAACTAGCCCGTATGAGAGTAACCCGACATCATAAAAACATGCTTAAAAAAACAGAAAACTAAACTTGTAGCAGTCCTACCAGTTGCTTTAGGTTCTACTGGGAACCCTGTGGGTAGAGATTAAGTTTTCCACAGTGGAACAGAATTGAAACGCGATAGTTTTCGAAGTTTCTAAATCCTCTCGTAGCCGATTTTATGGACTGAATCTTTGAATTAAATCCTTCTGCGGTCGCATTGGTGATGCGATGTTTCAAGTAAGTCATTCAGGTAAGTCATTATGTTGTCGAGATGGTTTTTCAGCATCTTGGCGACTGATATGACCGAATTTAGACGTGAATGTGTTGCCCACCAGCACCCTTTCTTAAAGAACGCTCGGGCTAATTTATCATCGCAGTAAGTCCACAGCTCAAGCAGTGTCTCTTTGATCGCCCAAGCTCGGGCGACCTTCAGCCCTTTTGATTGAAGCGCGTAAAAAGTGTCTTTATCTTTCTGAGTCCATTTGACGGGATTGCGTAACTAGGTATAGCGAGACCCGACCAAATCATCTATACCAGCGGCTCTTAATGTTTTATTTTCTTTGCGCCTGACTTCGTCAACCATTGTTGTAAGATAACTGACGATATGAAACTTGTCGTGAACAATGACGGCGTTCGGTAAAGTTGCTCCAACTGCCGTCATAAATGGAACCCACATGTCCACGGCAACCGCCGCTACTTCATTGCGTCTTTGCTCGGGAAGCGTGGACAGTAATGCGGTTGCCGATTCCGTCGTTCTATCTGCCACGACCTCAAGCACTCTGGACGCATTCAAATCGTACAGCAAGCTGACATAAGATTGCCCCTTGCGAAAACTTTTTTCATTGATGCCAACGTGTTTCACTTCCTCAACAGAGCGTCTGTCCATCCCCCTTTTCACCGCTCGGGATTGAATATGATGCACCTCATCCCACGACAAGCCAAGTAGTTTTGTGGCTTGTGTCTTGTTGCTACAAGCCGATAAAACATCAATAGAGAAACGCTCAAATAAATGCGTAAAGCGTGCTTGCGTATCTGCCATAAGTACTTTCAGGCTTTTGATTCCATGCTCTTTACAATGAATACGCGGAACCTGAGCGACCAAGCGCGTCTTGAACTGCATCGTATCAAGGTGTCGCCATGTGCGTTGCTCACGGTGGTCGTAAACCGAACAAAGGGCATTGCAGGTATTACACGTACCTTTCGTTCCCTTTGGCCAATCTATCTGGATGGTCATTGATTTGTCGATCAGATCCGGCGTAATCGCCGTGATTCGTCATGGGTCACCAAGCCAAAAAAGCTGAGTAAACAATGTGGTATCTTTCATTTGAATATCTCCATAAAAAAATACCTTGTACCACATTTTTGAGCATTGTTTGGCTTTTACCCAGAAGAACCACCTTTTGATAACGGCAGGGAATTCAGTCGGCATAGTGAGTTTGCCAAACGACTCGAGTATGAAACTTACTTTGCCAAGCCGTATCACCCATGAGAACGGGGCTTGAATGAAAACCACAATGGCTTGCTCAGACAATTCTTTCCGAAGCTAATGCCTTTGCTTTATCAAGTCACCGAAAAAGAGCTGTTCAAAGCCACCGATTTAATGAATAACCGACCTAGAAAATGCTTGGGATATAAACCCCCCTAGGAGGTCTTTCCCCACGTACTGGGAATGGAGCATAATACTAAACCCGAGTGTTGTACTTATGGGTTGAAGTGGAATCAGGTTGCTATTAACCTGAACCCGATTTAGAAAATGTCTAATTGGCTAGTATTTACAGGATCATATTTAAATGCAGGTTTTTTAGGGAAGAAAGAATAGGCAATTAGACCAGAGATTAGGTTGGCAATAAAGTTGGTGAATGACCTGTGTCTGGAATGGTCTATTTGACAAATGTTTTTTAGTTCATCATTTACTGTTTCTATAACCGACCTTTTTTTGAGCATGATTTTGTCTTTGAGTTCCATCAGCGTATTCTTCATATTATTGCGAATACTAGTGATCCAATGAAGGCCATCCATAAAAAGCACTTGTGTTAGTTTTTGAGAGATATACCCTGTGTCTGCATACAACTTTCCCTTTAGGGTTTTGATGAAAGATGGGCTTTTTAAAGGTTCTCGATCATCAATATTGCCAGGGGTGATCACAAAATTGAGAAGTTCCCCTTTGTCATGAATGACTATATGTAGCTTAAAACCAAAGCAATAACCCATTGTAAACTGGCCTACTTTGTCCAATCTTTCAAAAACCTTATTCCTTTTTATCCTCTTGTTTTTACATACCCGACTTGGAGTTGAATCCATAAAAGAAATACCGGTACCATCACCCATACAACAAGTTTTTAGAACTAGAGACATAGGTAAGGTTGCACCTTGCATCAATTCCAAAAACCTATTATAGGATACTGTTTCACCGAATAAATGTTTCATATGTTTTTGGACATAATGAATATAAAAGTGTTTCATATTGCTGAACCCTCCAGAGTGGAACATAATCTTATTGAAGTAGGCATTTAATAAATAAAAGATTAGTCTATTAAAACAGTTTCATTTTCTTGATTAAACGATTGATTTACAGTAACTTAGTAGGATTATTAAAGTTAGAATAAAAATCAGATTATGGAGAAAAAGTATGAAAGCCTAACTCTTTTTGAGTTTCAGAAGAAATTTCCTGATAACGACAGTTGTCAAAACTTCCTGGCCGAAATGAAATGGCCAGATGGATTTAAATGTGAAAAGTGTCAAAACAACAAGTATTGCAGAGGGAAATTATTCCATACCCGTCAATGCACAAAATGTAGGTACCAAGCTACCCCCACAAGTGGCACTCTTTTCCACAAAGTAAAATTCCCAATGTTAAAAGCTTTTTATATCGTATACTATATGAGTACCAATAAACAAGGGATTGCATCAACAGAGCTAAGCAGAAAACTGGGACTACGGCAAAAAACCTGTTGGCTGTTTCAACAAAAGGTAATGAAGGCAATGGTTAGCAGTGGGAAATACCCGCTAATAGGTAAAGTAGAAGTCGATGAGACCGTTGTAGGGCAACAGGAAGAAGGCGTTGTAGGACGACAAAATAACCGAAAAAAGCAGGTTGTACTGGCTATTGAGAAGAAAGGGAAAGGAGTGAGCAGGATGTATGCCAGAGAGATTGACAATGCTGGCTCCAAGCAATTGAAGCCCTTCTTCCAAGATCATATATCACCTGAGGCTACCATCAAAACCGATAACTGGAGGGGCTACATCCCCTTGAAAGAAAAATATCCTTACTTAATTCAAATCGAGAGTGGGAAGAAAGGTAAGAATTTCCCGGAATTACACAGAACAATTATGATGTTCAAGGCATGGCTTAGAGGTATCCACCATTCAGTCGATAACCTTCAAGCATATATCGACCAATATTGCTATCGGTTCAACCGAAGCCAGATGAAAGGGGAAATATTCGATAACCTGCTAACTAAAATGGTTGACCATCAACCATGCCCGTACAAGTGCATTCGTATTTATTAAATGCCTACTTCAATAATCTTAATAGTGATTACTTCGCTACAGCTCATCTTGGGCTTTCTATTAGGTTTGTTGCCTACAAGGTGGTTTTGGATAGATTTTTCGAATTCCAGACAGCATTCATCAACAAAATAGAAAATTTTAGTAATTTTATTGTCAGATAAGACCATGTGTTTTATCTGTATATATTTGAATTTCAGATACTTGAATATAAACGCATTGAAGTAGGCATATAATAAATACGAATAAAATTGTAAGGGCATGGTTGATGGTCCAGCATTTTAGTTAGCAGGTTATCGAATATTTCCCCTTTCATCTGACTTCGGTTGAACCGATAGCACTATTCGATATATGCTTGAAGGTTATCGGCTGAATGCTGGATACCTCTAAGCCATGCCTTGAACATCATCATTGTTCCGGGAAATTCTTACCTTTCTTCCCACTCTCTATTTGGATTAACTAAGGGTATTTTTCTTTCAAGGGGATGTAGCCCCTCCACTTATCGGTTGTGATGGTAGCCTCAGGTGATATATATGATCTTGGAAGAAGGGCTTCAATTGCTTGGAGCCAGCATTGTCAATCACCCTGGCATACATCCTGCTCACTCCTTTCCCTTTCTTCTCAATAGCCAGTACAACCTGCTTTTTTCGGTTATTTTGGCGTCCTACAACCTCTTCTTCCTGTTGCCCTACAACGGTCTCATCGACTTCTACTTTACCCAGTAGCGGGTATTTCCCACTGCTAACCATTGCTTTCATTACCTTTTGCTCAAACAGCCAACAGGTTTTTTGCCGTAGCCCCAGTTTTCTGCTTAGCTCTGTTGATGCAATCCCTTGTTTATTTGTACTCATGTAGTATAGGATATAAAAAGCTTTTAACATTGGGAATTTTACTTTGTGGAAAAGAGTGCCACTTGTGGGGGTAGCTTGGTATCTACATTTTGTGCATTGACGGGTATGGAATAATTTCCCTCCGCAATACTTGCTGTTTTGGCACCTTTCACATTTAAATCTATTGGACCATTTCATTTCGGCCAGGAAGTTTTGACAACTGTCGTTATCAGGAAATTTCTTCTGAGACTCAAAAAGAGTTAGGCTTTCATACTTTTTCTCCATAATCTGATTTTTATTCTAACTTTAATAATCCTACTAAGTTACTGTAAATCAATCGTTTAATCAAGAAAATGAAACTATTTTAATAGACTAATCTTTTATTTATTAAATGCCTACTTCAATAAACGCATACACTGGTTTTATCTATTCCTAATTCCTGTTTATCTCTCTTTAATTGAACTATTTATTAATCGGGTTCAGGTTAGTAATGCCGTACTAAAATCCTCATGTATGCTCTATACACTGCGGTTTTACGTGCGGGACTTTCTTGTAACTCACGAAAAAAAAACGCTGGTTATCTAGCGGTGTTCTGTAGTCCCATTCAGTAAAAAATAAAACAGAGAGGACAAAAATCTCACAATTCAGGCATCAACAGACTCAGAGCTACCGTTTGCGACGGTCTTAGTATTTTAAAAATTGGGAGGGAATTTGCTGGAGAGCGATTCACTGGAGACTATCACGTCACAAAAAGTTCAAAAATAAGAGCAAAAAATTAGTCTCTTTCTCATGCGCTCCCAAGTATGAAATACGTTACCTGGGTCACTCTTAGTATGATTTTTTACCAATTTTGACATAATCGAAACCATATCTCTAAAAAAATGGTTGAAGTAATGCGGACAAGTAATCGTATTAGTTGCAAATACACTTTAAAAAAGGTTACCTTCGCAGGTTGTTTTTAACCCCATGAGAAATCACAACAAGATAAAGAGATAATATGAGACAGCTGAAAATTACCCAGTCAATTACTAACAGAAGAGAGAGCCATACGCTGGAGAAATATTTTACTGAGGTAAGTAATGTTTCGATGATTACTCCTGATGAGGAGGTGACGCTGGCAAAGCGAATCAAGGAAGGTGATGATCTTGCATTAGAAAAATTGGTAAAAGCAAACCTGAGGTTTGTGGTCTCGGTAGCGAAGCAGTATCAAAACAGAAGTCTTCCCTTGAACGATTTGATAAATGAGGGGAATTTGGGGTTGATAAAAGCAGCTAAGAAATTTGACGAGACGAAAGGGTTTAAATTTATCTCGTATGCTGTATGGTGGATCCGTCAATCCATCATGCAGGCACTGGCAGAGCAATCAAGAATCGTTAGACTTCCAATGAATAAATCTGGTGCGATTAACCAGATCAGAAGAGCCTATGCGGAATTAGAACAACGGTTTGAACGTGAACCTACGGAAGAAGAGCTGGCAGATATATTGGATATGAAGCCAAGTGAAGTTAGAAACACATTAGGTGCGGAGGTGAAGCAAATGTCAATAGATGCCCCTTTTGGTGAAGATGAAAGTGGCTCGTTGTTGGATGTATTAGAGAATGTTGCAACAGGACCGACGGACGGACACCTTGTTTTTAATGACTCACTGCAAGTAGAAACGATAAGAGCACTCTCGACCCTGACCACAAGGGAGAAAGACGTGATCATGATGAGCTTTGGCATTGGGTATGAGAACCCATGTACCCTAGAAGAAATTGGTAATGCCATGGACTTGACAAGGGAGCGGGTGCGGCAAATAAGAGAAAAAGCACTTCAAAAATTGAGAGAACCTGACAAGAACAGAAGGCTGAAGGAATTCTGCGCCACTTAACCAGTACGAGAAACCAAGATTAACGTCATAGCTACGGTTCTATTTTTAACGAAATGCGAGCAAAAAAGAAACGATTTATATGTGATATTTTGTAGTCAATTTGGTATAACTACTTTTTCCCGCGATTGCGGTGTCAGTCCCGTACTCAAATCCTCATGTATGCTACATACATTGCGGTTTTCCGTGCGAGACTTCCTTGCACTCACAAAACAATTCCAGTTACTAGCGGTACCCTATATTGTTTGCCTAATCCAAACAAAAAATAATTCAATTTGTTTATGTGACATTTTATAGTCAACTTGGTGTTAAACTTAAATGATTAACAAAAAACCTGAAAAATTGTACAGATGATTACCTGGAGCGACTTTGAAAAAATTGATATGAGAGTAGGCAGTATTTTGCAAGTGGAAGATTTTCCTGAAGCAAGAAAGCCAGCTTACAAACTAACAATAGATTTTGGTCCCCAGATAGGAATTAAAAAGAGTTCAGCTCAAATAACCTCATTGTATTCTAAAAAGAGGCTTAAAAATGTCCAAGTTATTGCGGTGGTTAATTTTCCGCCCAAGCAAATTGGTCCTTTCCTTAGCGAGTGCCTAGTTATGGGGGTTTACAATGAAAAGAACGAAGTAGTACTGATTCAACCACAGTGTGGGACAGAGAATGGGTCTAAGATTGGTTAGTATATAAATTCTATTTCCTTTGCAACCATCTTTTAAAACCTAACCTGTAAGAATGGAAAGATATCACGTTGTTTCCTGGAATGTAAACGGTATCCGGGCCATGATAAAAAAGGATTTTGTGAAGGATGTCAAGGAAATGAGTCCTGATATTTTATGCTTGCAAGAAACAAAAGGACAACCTGAAGAAGTAAAGAAAGCACTCCAATTGCTTCCAGAATACTTCTTGGCTGTCAACTCTTCAAAAGGGCGAAAAGGCTATTCAGGCACTGCGATCCTGTCTAAAGAAAAGCCTATTGAAATATTTTACGACATAGGGCTGAAAGAACATGATCAAGAGGGTCGGGTCATTGCTGCCGAATTTGAAAACTTTTTTATTGTAACCGTTTATACACCAAATTCAGGCGAAGGAATGAAACGACTAAATTATCGTGAATCCTGGGATGAAGCGTTCCAGAAGTATGTGCTAAGCTTGGAAGCTAAAAAACCTGTTATTATTTGTGGGGACTTGAATGTGGCTCACACAGAAATTGATTTGGCTAGGCATAAAGAAAATTACAATAAACGGTCTGGGTATACGCAGGTTGAAATTGACGGGCTAAGCAACCTTTTAAGTGCTGGCTACATCGACACTTTCCGAATAAAGTATCCCGAAGAGGTGAAATATTCATGGTGGAACTATAAATACAATGCTAGGGCACGAAATGCAGGATGGAGGATCGATTATTTTCTGGCAAGCAAACGGCTACAGGAAAAAATAGAAGATTCACTTATTTACAATGAGTACTTGGGTTCAGATCATTGCCCAGTCGGATTAAAAATTAACATTTGAACACATGGGAATAAAAAAAATACCCCTCAACGACCTTCATGAAAAATTAGGAGGGAAAATGGTCCCTTTTGCAGGATATAATATGCCTGTGAGGTATTTTTCAGATAAAGAAGAGCACTTGACCGTACGGAGAGGTGTAGGAGTTTTTGATGTGTCTCATATGGGAGAATTTATGCTTAAAGGTCCAAAAGCTCTCGACTTAATTCAGTGGGTCACTTCCAATGATGCTTCAAAAATTGTAGACAACCAAGCTCAATATTCGTGTTTACCCAATGACAAGGGGGGTATCGTTGATGACTTGCTGGTTTATCGCTTTTCGGAAGAGGAGTATATGCTGGTAGTAAATGCTTCCAATATTGAGAAAGATTGGAACTGGATCAAGGGGCAGGATAAGTGGGGAGTCAATATGGAGGATGTTTCTGATGATATTGTTCTTTTAGCTGTGCAGGGACCAAAAGGAGTCGCGACTCTTCAAAAGCTGACAGACCTAGACCTTTCAGAGGTTGTATTCTACACATTTAAAAACGAAGTTTTAGCTGGAAAAGAAATGATCATTTCTGCAACGGGCTACACTGGATCCGGTGGCTTTGAATTGTACATTAAAAAAGAAGATGCCGAAGAAGTTTGGAACAAAATTTTTGAGGCTGGAGAGGAATTTGACATCAAACCAATAGGTCTGGGAGCAAGAGATACACTAAGACTGGAAAAGGGATTTTGTTTGTACGGAAATGACATCACGGATGAGACTTCACCGCTGGAAGCAGGGCTTGGCTGGGTAACTAAGTTCACCAAAGAGTTCATGAACGCTACAAATTTAAAAGCACAGAAGGAAGCTGGAGTTTCAAGAAAACTGGCAGGATTTGAAATGGTAGATCGAGGTATTCCAAGACATGGATATACATTAACGGATTCAAATGGAAATGTCATTGGAGAGGTGACTTCCGGCACGATGTCCCCATCTTTAAATATTGGAATAGGTATGGGATATGTAACGGTAGAAAACAGCACTCCTGATACTGAAATATTTGTTGTGATCAGAGGTAAAAATCTGAAAGCCAAAGTGGTACGACCTCCTTTTTTGAAATGAGAACGATTGAAGTTTGTCTTTCACCAGAATTGATTTATCAACACCTGCTAGATGGAAAAACTGTTGTGGTGGCAGATATTTTTCGGGCTACGTCTTGTATTATAACAGGCTTTTCCCATGGAGTAGTGGCCATTTGTCCGGTGACCGAAATAGAAGAATGCCTAGAATTGGGCAAACAGGGCTATTTGATGGCTGGTGAGCGAGAGGGAATCAAAGTCCCCAACTTTGATATGGGCAACTCTCCTTTTGAGTATCAATCAGAAAGTGTGAAAGGGGAAAAAGTAGCCCTCTCCTCTACGAATGGATCGAAGGCTATCGTGAGATCTATAGGAGCGGATGAAATCATTATAGGCGCATTCTTGAATTTGGAAGCTGTCTCTGAATATATTCTGGATGCTAAAAACCAAGTGTTAATTCATTGCGCAGGGTGGAAAGGGGCGGTGAACCTAGAAGATACACTTTTTGCAGGGGCGTTGATTGATGAGTGCGCAGACGAAATGAAACCAGTTGGAGATTCCGCTGTCTTGGCTCACCAGTTGTACATTGGCAATCATGACAGCCTGTTTAGTGTTGCGAGGAAGTCCAGTCATGCAGAGAGATTGGAAGGTTTTGGGATAGAGAAGGAGCTGGAGTTTTGCATGACGGAGAATGAGTATAGTGTTGTCCCTAAACTGGTAGAAGACGAGTTGATTGTTGTAAACTAATTCATAACATTCTTCCGACAGATTTTAAATGACCTACATTTTCTTTACTGGAATCGTTGCTTATTCAGACTGCATCTAGTGTTAAGTTTCACAAGGTTGTTGTCCACAACTTATCTTAATAATTTTCAGATTTAGTATTTTATTTTCAACCTCGCAAGGTCTTATTTTAAATATTTCAAGGGGCAAATTCAACCATCAAGTGCAGTTTTTTGTTTTATTCACTTTAGCCAACTTTTCTTAATTCCAAATTTCGAAAACCAAACAAGAAATATCCCAAAAGCAATTACCATTATTGGCATTACTATAGAGCTTGGACCATATACTTCCATAGATTTTGTAACAAAAATATCATGTAGCATTTGTGGTATTATGGCGCATAATGAAATCATACAAGCCAATTTAGACCATTTCTTTTTTTAAACTAAGCCTACTGAGCCTAGTAACCCGCCAAATACTGCAACGTAGGTTCAACAATCAAGTGCAAAAACTAAGCGGTATTTAGATAAAAGATTTCTTTAGGAATTTTAAAGTTAAGTTTTTCTCTTGATCGTCGGTTAATTTTGTGTTGAATTTGAGTAATCTGTTTGTCATTTAGTGTATCAAAAGCTGTTTTTTTGGTATATACTGTCTTACGTAGATTCAACAATCAAGTGCAAAAACTAAGCGGTATTTAGATAAAAGATTTCTTTAGGAATTTGAAAGTTAAGTTTTTCTCTTGGTCGTCGGTTAATTTTGTGTTGAATTTGTGTAATCTGTTCGTCAGTTAGTGTATCAAAAGCTGTTTTTTTGGGTATATACT
This sequence comes from Ekhidna sp., assembly GCA_965261215.1. Taxonomy (GTDB): domain Bacteria; phylum Bacteroidota; class Bacteroidia; order Cytophagales; family Cyclobacteriaceae; genus Ekhidna. Next base: position 1,345,726 of record CBDHDT010000193.1, on the reverse strand, counting down.
GTCTTATGAGTTTGTTAGTGTATTCATTGAGTCCTCTTTGCCAGGAGCAATACCGATGGGCAAAGTAGAATTTAGTATCTAGGTTTTTAGCTATGTTTTGATGGTCGACAAATTCTGTTCCATTATCAGAAGAGATCGAAAGGATATGTTTTTTATAGGGCATCATCCTATTGATAAGTTCCTTACTTAGTCCTTTGGCTTGCTTTCCCTTAGGTAGCTTTTTGATAATGAGCATTCCTGTAGTTCTTTCCACGATGGTCAGCATGGCTCCCTTTTGTTGTCTGCCTATAATGGTATCCACTTCCCAGTCCCCAAAGCGTTCTTTATTGTTGATGCATTCAGGTCTTTGATCGATTGATACCCTGTTTTTAATAGTTACAGTCTTACCTACAGGTCTTTTTCTATGTTTGAGTTGATGGCGTAAATGTTTGTAATACTGTCCACCAGCAGCTTTATCGTCCCTGATATATTGATAGATACGTTCATGTGAAACCATGGGAATCTGCTTGATTTTACAATACCCTACAAGCTGCTTAGGTGACCACTGTTCTTGCAGAAGGTATTCTTTGATGAGCTTTCTTTTGTGGGAGTCAAAAGAGCGAGGCTTGCAATAACGTTGCTTACGCTTTGTGGAAGTCAAATGTGCTTTAGATCCATGATAGTTCCCTTTAGGGGAACTGTTGCGCTTGCATTCTCTGTAAATGGTGGAAACCGACACATCAAGGGCTTCTGCAATGAAACTTTTACTTTTACCCGATTTTAAGTAGGCTTCAATTTGATGTCTTTGATGGGCTTTGAGTTGATAATATGTTTGGCTCATATGGCAAAGTGTTTAGACCTTTAAATATGTGGAAATAGCTCCACATATTTATCCTAATCTTTGCACTTACTAATTGATCTTACATTACCATTATTGGCATTACTATAGAGCTTGAACCATATACTTCCATAGATTTTGTAACAAAAATATCATGTAGCATTTGTGGTATTATGGCGCATAATGAAATCATACAAGCCAATTTAGACCATTTCTTTTTTTAAACTAAGCCTACTGAGCCTAGTAACCCGCCAAATACTGCAATCGAAAATACTGTTGTTGTCCATAAAGGGTAACTTTCGTACAATTCTTTTTCTGCAATCGGGAGGGCATCAAGCGTTTCGTCCGAAATAAATGTGTGCGCAAAAAATGAACTAACTCCCATTAAATTCCACAACAAAAAGAATACCGAAACTACCCAAAACCATATTGGGATTTTTATTTTTCCGTTTTGCATAATTATTTTCCTTTTAGGATTTATGCCAGGGTTAATCATCCACTGAGTACCGAACAAACTTTAAAACAGTAATAGTCCATTATAGGCAGGTTTACCTGTCCCTCTTTTTGCATAATAGTGACCTGATACTGTATTAATGCTAAACTAAAAGAGGCTGAATTCAAGTCATTAATGCAACTTTCTGGTTAACCAATAATTGATTCATTACAAATATAGGGGTTTCATATTTATGCCTTTTTCTAGGTCGATTGTTTATCTTGGTTTCAATGTCTTTGATTTGTTGCTCATCGAGCATAGAGAAGTCTGATTTCTTAGGGATATATTGTCTGATCAGCCCGTTTAAATTTTCATTAGACCCTCTTTCCCACGCGTGGTAGGGATGGGCAAAATAATAGTCAATGCTTAGCGTTTTAGCTACCTGTTGATGCCAAGCAAATTCCTTTCCATTATCAGAAGTGATGGTTTGAAGAAACGGACTCCATTCTTCCAATAATTCATTGATGGCATCAGCCACTTCGCTGGCTTGTTTGGTTTCTACTTTCTTCATTTTCAACATGCCACTCGCCCTGTCGTTGATAGTTACAATCGCTCCTTTCTGATTTTTTCCAATGACCAAATCTACTTCAAGATCTCCAAATCTTGACCTTTCTTCTACCACCGAAGGTCTGCGGTCTATACTTACTCTGTCTTTTATAATTCCCCTGCTATCTTTAGTAGCCCCTCTTTTGCGATACTTTCTGCCCTTTCTTCGGAGATGAGTATGTAACTCGCCCTGGTGTTTTTTGTCTTTCCATACATGCTGATAAATGCGCTCGTGAGAGACACAGTCTAGCCCTTCTTTTATACTGATGCCTACAATTTGCTCGGGGCTATAGTCTTCCTTTAGCAGGGTCTCAACATGGGACTGAATTCGCAAGGTGAATCGCTTTTTCTTGGGTTTCTTTTTTTGACGTTGAGCATACTTTCGATGCGCCAAATCATGCCTATAAACACCACTCCTCTGATCTTTATTACGCACAATTTCTCTGCTAATAACAGATTTATCTTTTGCTATGCTAGCAGCTATTTCACTTTGACTTTTTCCTTGTTGTAACATACACGATATCGCGTACCTTTGTTCTGTAGTAAGATGTGCCATTTGCAACTTTATTTTTGACGATGTGAGGGGGCAAATTAACCCTTACCAGCAAAGCAGTGAAAGAGAAAATTGCCCTTCTTTCCTGTTTTGTAATAGTGATAAAATCTCAAATCTAAAAGTTGCATTTATTAGTTGAATGTGAGGAGCATTTATATGACTGAAAAAGGTCTGAAAAGAACTCAATTTAACGTCTCTAAAGGACTTCTGCAAATTTATTGTTCATTTGTTTTAAAAGCATTCTTTTTTGCCTTGTGGGTCATCCCCGTTCACTGCTGTTGTTTTATGACATAGGGTTACTCATAAGGGCATTGATATTGCCTTTTTTTTTCGACAAAAAACGCAAGTATCCCCAAAGTTCCTTGTCCAAACTACCTCCTTGCAACGGTCTGATATACACAATTTTTCCACAAAATAAGGATAACCCACATTGGAGGTTACGCTTCTCTTTTTATTTGTGATGCCTTTTTATTTCCATACTGATAAACTGGTGAAATAATTAATTGAAGTAGGCATTTAATAAATAAAAGATTAGTCTATTAAAACAGTTTCATTTTCTTGATTAAACGATTGATTTACAGTAACTTAGTAGGATTATTAAAGTTAGAATAAAAATCAGATTATGGAGAAAAAGTATGAAAGCCTAACTTTTTTTGAGTTTCAGAAGAAATTTCCTGATAACGACAGTTGTCAAAACTTCCTAGCCGAAATGAAATGACCAGATGGATTTAAATGTGAAAAGTGTCAAAACAACAAGTATTGCAGAGGGAAATTATTCCATACCCGGCAATGCACAAAATGTAGGTACCAAGCTACCCCCACAAGTGGCACGCTTTTCCACAAAGTAAAATTCCCAATGTTAAAAGCTTTTTATATCGTATACTATATGAGTACAAATAAACAAGGGATTGCATCAACAGAGCTAAGCAGAAAACTGGGGCTACGGCAAAAAACCTGTTGGCTGTTTCAACAAAAGGTAATGAAGGCAATGGTTAGCAGTGGGAAATACCCGCTAGTGGGTAAAGTAGAAGTCGATGAGACCGTTGTAGGGCAACAGGAAGAAGGCGTTGTAGGACGACAAAATAACCGAAAAAAGCAGGTTGTACTGGCTATTGAGAAGAAAGGGAAAGGAGTGAGCAGGATGTATGCCAGAGAGATTGACAATGCTGGATCCAAGCAATTGAAGCCCTTCTTCCAAGATCATATATCACCTGAGGCTACCATCAAAACCGATAACTGGAGGGGCTACATCCCCTTGAAAGAAAAATATCCTTACTTAATTCAAATCGAGAGTGGGAAGAAAGGTAAGAATTTCCCAGAATTGCACAGAACAATTATGATGTTCAAGGCATGGCTTAGAGGTATCCACCATTCAGTCGATAACCTTCAAGCATATATCGACCAATATTGCTATCGGTTCAACCGAAGCCAGATGAAAGGGGAAATATTCGATAACCTGCTAACTAAAATGGTGGACCATCAACCATGCCCGTACAAGTGCATTCGTATTTATTAAATGCCTACTTCAAATAATTAATTTAAAATTGACTACAAAATATTACCTATAAACTGTTTATTTTTTGCTCGTATTTCGTTAAAATAGTGCCGTAGCTATGGATATACTTATATTTTTATTTAGTCGTTCCTTAAAAACTCATTTTCCATAGAGTTTGTATTCTACTTTGATGGAAAGAGGTTAATTCAACTAGACGCCTCAGCTTTACTACCCATTTTGTATAGAGCCAAAGAGCATTTACTCTTAGTTTTTTCATCAATTTCTTGTAGTTAAACCCACAGGCTGCCATGATGAAGTTTATTTTATCTCCTGTTTTCCCTTTTAGGTAATTGCTAGCTACTCGATGATCTTGCTTGAAGTGTCCGATGATTGGCTCTATGGCTGCTCTACGTCTACAGTGCGTTCGTTTTCTCTGTTTTTGATAGGTATTGTCTCTTTTTAATGGGTTGGATGGTCGAATGATGGAGGTGTTCTCAACTTTGTTAGTCCCTTTGTACCCCCTATCTACTGTGGCGGGTTTCGGGTAGTTACCAGTCAGTAGTTGTGTTTGCTTCAATACAGCATCTAGCGTATGTCCATCATAAATATTCTCTTCAAAACTCATCGCTCCTACGATGATACCCGTATTTTGTGTCAATACTACTGATGCCTTACAGCCATATTCATATTTCTTATGTGCCTTCCCTTTTGCGATGCAATACACATCAGGTTCATGTAAACTGTAAATTTTATTCTTACTGCACTTCTCTTGTGTAAGTACTCGTTTGAACAGTGCCAGTGTTACTTCTTTTTGCTGATGTGGTAATTTCCTGTCTAATTCTCTGACTAACCGACCAGCAATGGTTTTGAGTTTTCGCTTCGCTGCATTTGCTTTCTTCCTTCTTTTAGGGTGAGTCCCATTGTAGGTGTCTCTGACAAGGTTTTTGGTTGTCCTAACGTAGCTGCGTCGTAGTTTAATCCCTTGAAGTAGGCATTTAATAAATACGAATGCACTTGTACGGGCATGGTTGATGGACCACCATTTTAGTTAGCAGGTTATCGAATATTTCCCCTTTCATCTGGCTTCGGTTGAACCGATAGCAATATTGGTCGATATATGCTTGCAGGTTATCGACTGAATGGTGGATACCTCTAAGCCATGCCTTGAACATCATAATTGTTCTGTGCAATTCCGGGAAATTCTTACCTTTCTTCCCACTCTCGATTTGAATTAAGTAAGGATATTTTTCTTTCAAGGGGATGTAGCCCCTCCAGTTATCGGTTTTGATGGTAGCCTCAGGTGATATATGATCTTGGAAGAAGGGCTTCAATTGCTTGGATCCAGCATTGTCAATCACTCTGGCATACATCCTGCTCACTCCTTTCCCTTTCTTCTCAATAGCCAGTACAACCTGCTTTTTTCGGTTATTTTGTCGTCCTACAACGCCTTCTTCCTGTTGCCCTACAACGGTCTCATCGACTTCTACTTTACCCACTAGCGGGTATTTCCCACTGCTAACCATTGCCTTCATTACCTTTTGTTGAAACAGCCAACAGGTTTTTTGCCGTAGCCCCAGTTTTCTGCTTAGCTCTGTTGATGCAATCCCTTGTTTATTTGTACTCATATAGTATAGGATATAAAAAGATTTTAACATTGGGAATTTTACTTTGTGGAAAAGAGTGCCACTTGTGGGGGTAGCTTGGTACCTACATTTTGTGCATTGACGGGTATGGAATAATTTCCCTCTGCAATACTTGTTGTTTTGGCACCTTTCACATTTAAATCCATTGGGCCATTTCATTTCGGCCAGGAAGTTTTGACAACTGTCGTTATCAGGAAATTTCTTCTGAAACTCAAAAAGGGTTAGGCTTTCATACTTTTTCTCCATAATCTGATTTTTATTCTAACTTTAATAATCCTACTAAGTTACTGTAAATCAATCGTTTAATCAAGAAAATGAAACTGTTTTAATAGACTAATCTTTTATTTATTAAATGCCTACTTCAATTAATCCCTTCTTTCTTGGCTATAGAAATACAGCTGTCAACAATCTTTTTATGAAGTTTTGCGTCTGTGGGATAGGTGATGCTCTTTTCCTGGACAGTAGTATCTACACTTACATGCTTGTCCTTAGCATCCTTGCCGTGTAGCTCAATTGAATGTTTCAATATCTTCTCTACCCCTTCTTCTCCAATCCTCTTGCTGAAATGTACCAAATCTGTTGTCGCACAAGGTTGCCCCCATTGCAAAGAATCAAAGCCTCCAAACTATTGAAAATATGGATTCATTTCCCACCGTTGTTCCACCAATACCTCATCTGATAAATTGTAAATAGATTTTAATATCAACAAGGAGACCATCAAACGAATAGAATGAGCTGGACGACCTACATTTGAATAAAGCGAACCAAACGCTTCTTCAAAATATGACCATGCTATCTGTTGGCTCAACAAATAAAGCTCTTGCCTGGAATTGAGTTGTTCAGTTAAGGTAGGTGATAAAAAATTAAGTTGATTTCTATTCGACTTTTTTGACTGCATTTGACAAGGTTTTGATTGATATTATAACTATTCCTTGTCATTTTATACAGCAATAATCGTGCTAAAACCCTCCCTGAAAGGAGATAAGCATAATTAATGTTGATTCTTTAGGGCTGACTATTTAATTCGAACAGAAAATAATTCATTTTTTATAAAATATTTATTGAGGTCAGTAGTTACGAGCATATAACTTCGGATTGATAAATCTTGTTTGCTTTTACCATCCTTTCAATCAGATTATTAAAGATGTTTATCCTCCGTCTGGAACGGTTTAAGCGATAACAAAACTCATCGAGATACCTATCTATATTAAAATCACTTACCCAAGAATAAGTAGTCCTAATCCAAGATTTAATCTGATGAATCATTGTGTGCAAGGCTATAAAATTCCTTCCGTTGTTACTTTCTATTTGTGTGATGTCATAATCCTTAAAAATAGGACGATAACCTTTCCATAGATCTGTAGCTACCGCTACCTTATCGTCAATATGCTTTTCAACTATCTTCTTTAATTCTTTCGATGAAAAGTTATCAATTTTTAAGGCGTACATCTTTTTTATTTTTCCTTTATTGGTGAGTTCTAAGGCTGTAACCACCTTTTTTTTAGCACTGTCGTAACTTCTTCCAACCTTGCCTTTTTCCATTCCGTCAACTACAAATTCATCTACGAGAACAACACCTTTCATCGGATAATTCTTACTGGATTTCATCGCTTCTCTAACCTTGTGCATAAACAAACGAGCAGTCTTTTCTGTAACACCAAAGCGAACACCAGTATAGCTTGCAGATAAACTTTTAGTGGTTGGTGACATTTCAAAACAGATAAAAAAGGCTTTGCGTAAACCAAATTTTACCTTGTGAAATAACGTATTTGCTGATGCTGTTTCTCTATGACTACACCTGTTACAGGTGCGTGAGAAATTCTTACGAATTTGACTTGCTGAATGATCGCATTTTACGCAATTGAAGCCTGCATTCCATTTACTATTTGCCAAATATCCCTTACAATCTTCGTCTGTTTTGAAGCGTTCACCGAACTCTATGAGGTTTTGTCCTTTAAATAATTCCATTTGTCTATACCTTAGTGACCACTAAGATATGAAATTATCTACTTACCTCAAAAATATTTTATAATCAAAATTGGTATAAAGGGATACTTACAAGCTGTATATTGTTATTCAGCCAACTTTACTGCATCTATTTCACTTTCTTTTACTTTTTGGTTGAATCTCTTAATTCCTGACTCAAAGATATTATTCAGCATACTTAACTGTTCATCAATTTTGGCTACCACTTCATCATAGAAATCCAATGATGAATTGGTTGGTTTGAAATCGCCTATGCCGGCGAGAAAAGCTAGGTGTCCTAATTTATTATTCAATCGTATAGGAAAATTTAATGGGTCCTGACCACTTTCATTTTTCGTCTGGTAAAGTGTGTGTTCAATTTCACTCATATTTTCAGTGATGGACTTTCCAAGTTCTTTCAATTCATCATTTCCATCTGCTTTTTTGAGTACATCACTGATTTGTTCCTTTGCTTTTCTTATGTTGATGATGCCCTCATTTGTCTCCGTAAGCTTATCTCTAATCTTTATGAGAAAATTGAATTGCGATTGTAGATATGCCTGTGAGGCACTGCTTCTTGGGTCTTTCAATAAGGTAAAATCCTGAGTCGTTTCCTGACCATTCACAGTCATTTTTACGGTGTAAGTATCTGGAACTGCAACAGGACCTCTGATGGTTGCTGCCCATAGGATCATCCCTTCAAAGGTTTTGGCTCCATTGTATCGCATGTCCCAGTACACTGTGTTGAATCCTAGTTCAATGTCCAGCATACTTTCATTTTCCTTCGGATGAGTAGAAAATAACTTGATCTGGTCTCCACCTGTCTCGTGAAAACTAATGGATATAGTATCTGTTTTGACCGTGTCCCTGACAAAATAATTTACTAAAACGCCACCAGGATGATTTGTTCCTGCTGTTTTGGAGGTCTTTCCGTTCCCACCACCTATTCGATAAGAGTCCATCGGTTTAAAAAGGTGATGAGATATATTTTCCACTTGGCTGTTTAGCTGGTGTAAGGGGGAGAGGTCATCAATCAACCAGAAACTCCTTCCCTGTGTGGCTGCGATCAGGTTATTATTTTTAATTGCCAAGTCCGTGACTGGGACGACAGGAAGGTTTAGCTGAAATGGACTCCAACTCTCACCGTCATCAAAAGAAATATACATGCCAGCTTCTGTTCCTACATATAACAATCCTTTTGAAGTAGGCATTTAATAAATACGAATGCACTTGTACGGGCATGGTTGATGGACCACCATTTTAGTTAGCAGGTTATCGAATATTTCCCCTTTCATCTGGCTTCGGTTGAACCGATAGCAATATTGGTCGATATATGCTTGCAGGTTATCGACTGAATGGTGGATACCTCTAAGCCATGCCTTGAACATCATAATTATTCTGTGCAATTCTGGGAAATTCTTACCTTTCTTCCCACGCTCGATTTGGATTAACTAAGAGTATTTTTCTTTCAGGGGGATGTAGCCCCTCCACTTATCGGTTGTGATGGTAGCCTGAGTTGATATATGATCTTGGAAGAAGGGCTTCAATTGCTTGGATCCAGCATTGTCAATCTCTCTGGCATACATCCTGCTCACTCCTTTCCCTTTCTTCTCAATAGCCAGTACAACCTGCTTTTTTCGGTTATTTTGTCGTCCTACAACGCCTTCTTCCTGTTGCCCTACAACGGTCTCATCGACTTCTACTTTACCCACTAGCGGGTATTTCCCACTGCTAACCATGGCCTTCATTACCTTTTGTTGAAACAGCCAACAGGTTTTTTGCCGTAGCCCCAGTTTTCTGCTTAGCTCTGTTGATGCAATCCCTTGTTTATTTGTACTCATATAGTATACGATATAAAAAGCTTTTAACATTGGGAATTTTACTTTGTGGAAAAGCGTGCCACTTGTGGGGGTAGCTTGGTACCTACATTTTGTGCATTGCCGGGTATGGAATAATTTCCCTCTGCAATACTTGTTGTTTTGACACTTTTCACATTTAAATCCATCTGACCATTTCATTTCGGCTAGGAAGTTTTGACAACTGTCGTTATCAGGAAATTTCTTCTGAAACTCAAAAAGAGTTAGGCTTTCATACTTTTTCTCCATAATCTGATTTTTATTCTAACTTTAATAATCCTACTAAGTTACTGTAAATCAATCGTTTAATCAAGAAAATGAAACTGTTTTAATAGACTAATCTTTTATGTATTAAATGCCTACTTCAACAATCCTTTTCTGACAGGATCTGCTCTAAGCACCCTAGTGAAGTCTTCTTCCTTTATACGATTCGTGATTTTTTTCCATGTTTTACCATAATCTTTTGTCTTATAGAGATACGGGGAAAAATCACCTAATTTATACCTAGTACCAGCGACATAAAGCCCGCCTTTGTTAAATGGGTCTACCTCAACGCTATTTATCATGGTCCATTCAGGCATAGCAGGAGGAGTGACATTCTCCCAGTTTTCTCCACCATCCCTAGTTACATGGATTAAGCCATCATCTGATCCCGTCCAGATAACCCCTTCTTCATGGTACGATTCTGTCGCCGAGAAGATAGTGCAATAATATTCTACGCTAGTATTGTCTTTTGTGACAGGACCTCCAGAGGCGCCGAGTTTTTTTGGATCATTCCTTGTCAAATCAGGACTGATGATTTTCCAGGTTTGACCTTCATCCATTGTAACATGGAGGTGATTTGAGGCGGTATACAGCTTATCTCCACTGTGCGGTGAAAAGAAAATTGGAAAATTCCATTGAAACCTGTATTTGAAACCTTCCGCTCCATGCCCCATGGGATTATCTGGCCAGACATTAATGGACCTTATTTCATTGGTTTCATGGTTTACCCTAGTGAAAAAACCATCATAACTGCCACCGTAAACAATTTCTGGATTATCTGGATTTGGGGCGATGTGTGCACTTTCTCCTCCAGCGGTAGCTTCCCAATCGTCCACATCAATGAATGTTCCATTCGATCTATGTCGAATACGAATCGTCGAATTATCTTGTTGCGCACCATAAATCCGGTAAGGAAATGAATTATCGGTGGTAACTCTGTAAAATTGCGCCGTTGGCTGATTTCGGTAGGTTGACCAGTTGTCTCCTCCATCAAAAGACACTTGGGCACCTCCATCATCTCCGATGATCATGCGCTGATTGTCTTCTGGAGCGATCCAAAAGTCATGATGGTCTCCATGAGGGGCATTGAATGTTTCGTAGGTTTTCCCGCCATCCTTAGATCGATGGTACCTTACATTCATCACGTATACACCATTTTCATCCTGTGTATCTACGTAGATTCTGGTATAATACCAAGCCCGCTGACGAAGTTTTCGTTCTTTATTTATAAGGCTCCATGTCTTTCCCGCATCGTCTGACCTGTATACCCCCCCATCTTTATTTTCAATCAGTACCCACACCCGGTTTGAATTAACAGGGGAGACGGTCACTCCTGAAATACCCCATGTTCCTTTGGGCAACCCTTGGTTTTTGGAAATGTTGGTCCAGGTATTTCCTCCGTCAGGACTTTTCCACAAGGTCGAGCCTTCGCCACCGCTTTCTAGGCTGTAAGGAGTCCTTCTGATCCTCCACGTAGAAGCATATAGGATTCTCGGATTGTTGGGATCAAAGGTCAGGTCTACCGCTCCAGCATCTGCATTGACATAGAGTATTTTTTCCCATGTTTCCCCACCATCCCTACTTCGATAAACTCCTCGTTCTGTAGAAGATTTGTAGAGATTGCCCATGACTGCTATATACACCAAGTCTGGATTCTTAGGGTGAATCCGAATGCGTGAAATATGCCTTGAGTTCGCTAGCCCGATAGATTGCCACGTGGTTCCTGCATCCACTGATTTCCACATCCCATAACCAGAGGAAACATTTCCTCTGACCGTAACTTCCCCTCCTCCAACATAAATGACGTTGTTATCCCACTCACTAACTGCTACTGCTTCTATGGAACCCCCGAAGAACCCATCTGAAATGTTCTCCCATGTGTTTCCCGCATCGGTGGTTCGCCATACCCCTCCGCCAGTAGCTCCCATATAGTATAAGTTGGCTTTTCCATGTACGCCTGTCACTGCTGCGGAGCGACCACCACGGAAGGGACCGATTCCCCGCCACTTCATGCCTTCATAAAGTTTGCTGTCAAATGTGGTGGTAGGAGTTGTTGACCTAGAGCGTCTTCTTTGTGAATTTCCATCAAAATCCAGAAAGGCAACGGCAATGTAAGTGCTATTAGTAAAATTTTTTTCATATCCAATAGGATTAGATTCTGACCCCAAGATAGGGATTATGATGTTGAATTATTCCAGTTGATTTTTTGGATGGCACTATGTCGTTTTTAATGGGCTGTTCCTCCATTGAAATGCGCCGTTGGCTCGTTAAAAGTGATCGTTTATTCACGTCGATAAACAATGCTTAAAAGTGGGTATTGATTTTTGGAGGAGTTTCGACTTAACATTGAGCGGTGATTTATCAGAAAAAAAGGAGTTACCTATAAATTAGGTTAACCCTGTGAAAAATCTGTTTACACACACTTCTGGATACTGTCCAAAAAATCAACTTTTCCGCTATCCAGATGGTAATATGCAGATATGATTCTAACGTTACCTGGCTCAATAGCTTCTTTAATGATTGCTGATCGATTCTTCAGTTCCTCTGCATTTAATGTGGCATTTTTTCTTACAACATCATTCACAGACGCATTATCTGCTGATGCCGAAATCGCAGGTGTAATATGTGACAGTAAATGATTCAGATTGTAGCCATTGTCCCCCCCATTTAATGCTGCGGTTACTGCTCCACAATTTTGATGTCCCAATACCACAATTACTTTTGAACCAAGATGCGCTACCGCATATTCAATACTTGCAATAGAGGAACTATTAGCAATGTTTCCTGCGACACGAACAACGAACAATTCCCCCAAGCCTGTATCAAATGCTAATTCAGGAACTATTCTACTGTCAGCACAGCTTAATACAATCGCAAAAGGCTCCTGACCACCTACCAAAGATTCTCTTCGCAAACTGCCATGTTGTTTTCCTTCTGGTTTGTCAGTCACGAACCGATCATTCCCTTCGCTAAGTCTATTGACAACTTCATTTATATCCATGAGTGAAATCTCCGTTTATTTCACACTAAAAAACATAAAAATAGGATAGAATGTTTCCTTTCTACACAAATAGTTTCAAAAACAATTGCTGTGAGGTATTTTGGACTCATTCCAAGTTCTTCATTAAAAAGTGTACTAATATGCTTTACAAAAGTAGCTTACTATTGGATTTAGTGAAAAATGTTCTGAAGGGGGTATATTTAGTGAAATACTATGGCTTTATTTGAAGTTAATACCAAATTGACCACAAAATGTCACATTTTATAATCAAATTGGTATAAAGTATTAGCTAAGAATCATTTATGTCTTTAAAGACTTTCGTTAAGGTATCCAATATTTCAAGTTTAAGCGATGCTCGTTACTGTGCAGGAATGGGAGTTGATATACTTGGTTTTAACATTGATCCAAGATGTGATACCAAAATTAAACCAAAGGATTACACAGAAATAGCAGAATGGGTTGCAGGAGTCCAGTTTGCAGGAGAGTTCAATGAGTCTAACTTGGAGGATATCAAGAATGCAATGAAAGATTATCACACAGATTTTATCGAAGTGACTAATATTGAGTTGATTGAACCCATTGGCTCGTTGAGCAAACCCATTATCTACAAAACAACAATCAACTCAGATGAGGAGTTGATTGATCTGAAATCATCGCTTAGCTATTTAGATGACTTAGTGCAAATTGTAGTTATCAAAAGCCTGAAGAGTGAACTTTTTCCTTTGATAAATCAGGAAATCCAGTGTTATAATGGGAAGTTGAGATTGCTAAAAGGGTACCATACATCGGCAACTGACGAAGATTTACAAAAATTTCCAGGGCTGGAATTAGAAGCAACCAAAGAAGAGAGACCTGGCTTTCAAGAGTACGGAGAAATTATGGATATGCTCGAGGCAATTGAGGAAGATTAACTTGACAGGTTGCCTTTCGAATCCAGAAAACCTCCAGCTAAGCTCACTAACGCTGTAATCAAGAAAAAAAGTAAGCTAAAAGCAACCGCTACATTTTCATTAATTCCTAGGTATTGACAGCCAAGAATGAATGTGAGTTCTCTTGCTCCAACTCCTCCGACAGTAAATGGAAAGACCGCTACTACCGATGAGATCAAAAATAATACTTGATATTCTAGGTATTTATCCTCAACACCTAATGATACCAAGATAAAATACGCACAAACAACCTGTAGACACTGGACACTAAATGAATAAAAAGTTGAGCTATAAAAAGAAGGAAGGAAACTGACAAATAGCCTTTTAATTGTAAGATAGAAAACGGGTAAGGTGATTAGTAAGCCCAGCCAATCCATGTAAAGTAACCACCATGGCAGAAGTTCTTGGTCTACAAACAAATACCCTGTTCCAGCCAAAACCATCAATGCTACCAGTCCTGATATCCTGTCTAAAAGACTAGCTTGGATAAGCAATTTAGCTTTAGTTCCAAATTTTTTGTTCAATAAATATACTTTGTACCCATCTCCTCCTATTCCTCCAGGAAGAAACAGGTTATAAAACATGCCTATCCAGTATAATCTGAGATTAAATAACTCTCTAAGCTGAAGACCGATGTTGTCAAAATATAGATTGAGTCTACAAGAACTGATTATTTTCGAAAGAATGAAGAACCCCGTAGCTAAAACCAACCAGCCAACATGAGTACTCAAGAATACTTCTTTGGTCTGCTCCCAGTCAATATGTTGAATTACAAGATAGAGTGCCCCCCCTGAAACGATAAATTTCAGGAGCATCTTTAGAAGACTTCCTGCCCTACCCGCCAACGAATATTTCTTTTACCTGATATGTTTTCTTGTCCTGACTTTCAAAATAAGTTCGGACAATCATTTCCGCAACAATGCCAATGGTGATTAGTTGTATGCCCCCCAACAGTAACGTAATACCCAGAATTAAAAGCGGTCTCCCCCAGATATCCTCCCCCATGATTTTAAGAACCAACAAATATCCATTGATACCCATCCCTACTAGGAAAGTAACAATACCTGCTACTCCAAATAAGTGCATAGGTCGTTGGAGATATTTTTGCATAAATACCATGAGTATAAGATCACTTATCACCTTGAATGTCCTTCCTAAGCCATACTTTGATTTACCATGAATTCTTGTATGATGTTTTACAGGCATTTCTGCTAACCTAGCTCCTTGCAATTGTGCTAATACAGGGATAAATCGATGTAACTCTCCATACAACCCGAGGTTCTTTGCAATATCTTTTTTAAACACTTTCAATGTACACCCATAATCATGCAAGTGAACTCCTGTGAGTTTTCGAATCACGGCGTTAGCAATCTGACTGGGAATCTTTCGAAGAAACATTCCATCCTGACGCTTAGCCCTGATGCCTGCTACTACGTCTACATCTACCTTTTCCAACATTGCGATCATCTCTGGAATATCAGAGGGATCGTTTTGTAAATCTCCATCAAGTGTGACAATATATTCACCATCAGTCTCACTGATCCCTCCCGCCATAGCGGTTGTCTGACCGTAGTTTTTATTCAATATGACAGCCTTAACATGTTTATCTCCAAATTTTTTAATGTTAGGGATGGTATTATCTGTAGAACCATCGTCTACCAATACTACCTCGTAGTCTAATCCCTCCAGTGAACTACTTACTTGTTCCAACAACGGTTGGATATTATCTTCTTCATTCATTACTGGAATAACTAGGGAGATTTTCTTGGACATGATACGCAATTAAAATGAAGGACAAAAATAGAGAAATGGAGTTATGATAGTACTGGTTTGGCACTAAAGGACATCTCTAATAACTAAATGATAGGCTGTCATTTATCCTGTCCTCCACTTCATAATCACTTAATCCGTACCATGTCTGAAGCAGACATACTTTAAACGGTGGTAGTCCATCATAGGGAGGTTTACCTGTCTCTCCTTTTCCTTTTGTGTAGTATTGATCTAGTAACCTGAATCCGATTAATAAATAGTTCAATTAAAGAGAGATAAACAGGCATTAGGAATAGATAAAACCAGTGTATGTGTTTATTGAAGTAGGCATTTAATAAATAAAAGATTAGTCTATTAAAACAGTTTCATTTTTTTGATTAAACGATTGATTTACAGTAATTTAGTAGGATTATTAAAGTTAGAATAAAAATCAGATTATGGAGAAAAAGTATGAAAGCCTAACTCTTTTTTAGTTTCAGAAGAAATTTCCTGATAACGACAGTTGTCAAAACTTCCTAGCCGAAATGAAATGGCCAGATGGATTTAAATGTGAAAAGTGTCAAAACAACAAGTATTGCAGAGGGAAATTATTCCATACCCGGCAATGCACAAAATGTAGGTACCAAGCTACCCCCACAAGTGGCACTCTTTTCCACAAAGTAAAATTCCCAATGTTAAAAGCTTTTTATATCGTATACTATATGAGTACAAATAAACAAGGGATTGCATCAACAGAGCTAAGCAGAAAACTGGGACTACGGCAAAAAACCTGTTGGCTGTTTCAACAAAAGGTAATGAAGGCCATGGTTAGCAGTGGGAAATACCCGCTAATGGGTAAAGTAGAAGTCGATGAGACCGTTGTAGGGCAACAAGAAGAAGGCGTTGTAGGACGACAAAATAACCGAAAAAAGCAGGATGTACTGGCTATTGAGAAGAAAGGGAAAGGAGTGAGCAGGATGTATGCCAGAGAGATTGACAATGCTGGCTCCAAGCAATTGAAGCCCTTCTTCCAAGATCATATATCACCTGAGGCTGCCATCAAAACCGATAGGTGGAGGGGCTACATCCCCTTGAAAGAAAAATATCCTTACTTAATTCAAATCGAGAGTGGGAAGAAAGGTAAGAATTTCCCAGAATTGCACAGAACAATTATGATGTTCAAGGCATGGCTTAGAGGTATCCACCATTCAGTCGATAACCTTCAAGCATATATCGACCAATATTGCTATCGGTTCAACCGAAGTCAGATGAAAGGGAAAATATTCGATAACCTGCTAACTAAAATGGTGGACCATCAACCATGCCCGTACAAGTGCATTCGTATTTATTAAATGCCTACTTCAATGTGTTTATATTTAAGTATCTCAAATTCAAATATATACACATAAAATACATCGTCTTATCTGACAATAAAATTACTGAAATTTTCTATTTTGTTGATGAATGCTGTCTGGACTTCGAAAAAACTATCCAAAAGCACCTTGTAGGCAACAACCCTAATAGAAAGCCCAAGAAGAGCTGTAGCGAAGTAATCACTAGCATGCTTATGTTCCACTCTGGAGGGTTCAGAAATATGAAACACTTTTATATTCATTATGTCCAAAAACATATGGACCATTTATTCGGTGAAACAGTATCCTATAATAGGTTTTTGGAATTGATGCAAGGTGCAACCTTACCCATGTCACTATTGCTAAAAACTTGTTGTATGGGTGATGGTACCGGTATTGCTTTTATTGATTCAACTCCAAGTCGGGTATGTAAAAAGAAGAGGATAAAAAGGAATAAGATTTTTGAAGGATTGGACAAAGTAGGCAAGTCTACAATGGGTTATTGCTTTGGGTTTAAACTACATATAGTCATTCATGACAAAGGGGAACTTCTCAATTTTGTGATCACCCTTGGCAATATTGATGATCGAGAACCTTTAAAAAACCCATCTTTCATCAAAACCCTAAAGGGAAAGTTGTATGCAGACAAAGGGTATATCTCTCAAAGACTAACACAAGTGCTTTTTATGGATGACCTTCATTTGATCACTAGTATTCGAAATAACATGAAGAATACGCTGATGGAACTCAAAGACAAAATCATGCTCAGAAAAAGGTCGGTTATAGAAACAGTAAATGATGAACTAAAAAACATTTGTCAAATAGAACATGCCAGACACAGGTCATTCACCAACTTTATTGCCAACCTAAGCTCTGGTCTAATTGCCTATTCTTTCTTACCGAAAAAACCTGCATTTAAATATGATCCTGCAAATACTAGCCAATTAAATATTTCCTAAATCGGGTTCAGGTTTTTACGCTATTTGTTGATTTATACAAAAAAGCAGTGGCGCATATCAGTGATGGAAAAAGCAGTCAAACGGTTGTTGACTTTGTCGAGGTTTTAGAACAACAAAAGGGCAACAAAGAACAAGTTAAATCAGTGAGTTGCGATATGTCGCCGGCGTTTATTAAAGGGATTAAAGAAAACCTGCCGAATGCCCAAATTACGTTTGACAAGTTCCACATTATAAAAATTATCAATGAAGGGGTTGATAAGGTGAGAAGAGCGGAGGCGAAAGAGAATCCGATTCTTAAAGGTACGCAGTATTTATTCCTCAAAAACGAACAAACGTAGGTTCAACACTCAAGTGCAAAAACTAAGCGGTATTTAGATAAAAGACTTCTTTAGGAGTTTTAAAGTTAAGTTTTTCTCTTGGTCGTCTGTAAGATCAATTAGTAAGTGCAAAGATGTAGGATAAATATGTGGAGCTATTTCCCCATATTTAAAGGTCTAAACACTTTGCCATATGAGCCAAACATATTATCAACTCAAAGCCCATCAAAGACATCAAATTGAAGCCTACTTAAAATCGGGTAAGAGTAAAAGTTTCATTGCAGAAGCCCTTGCTGTGTCGGTTTCCACCATTTACAGAGCATGCAAGCGCAACAGTTCCCCTACAGGGATCTATCATGGATCTAAAGCACATTTGTCTTCCACAAAGCGTAAGCAACGTTATTGCAAGCCCCGGTCTTTTGACACCCACAAAAGAAAGCTCATCAAAGAATACCTTTTGCAAGAACAGTGGTCACCTAAGCAGCTTGTAGGGTATTGTAAAATCAAGCAGATTCCCATGGTTTCACATGAACGTATCTATCAATATATCAGGGACGATAAAGTTGCTGGTGGACAGTATTACAAACATTTACGCCATCAACTCAAACATAGAAAAAGACCTGTAGGTAAGCCTGTACCTATTAAAAACAGGGTATCAATCGATCAAAGACCTGAATGCATCAACAATAAAGAACGCTTTGGGGACTGGGAAGTGGATACCATTATAGGCAGACAACAAAAGGGAGCCATTCTGACCATCGTGGAAAGAACTACAGGAATGCTCATTATCAAAAAGCTACCTAAGGGAAAGCAAGCCAAAGGACTAAGTAAGGAACTTATCAATAGGATGATGCCCTATAAAAAACATATCCTTTCGATCTCTTCTGATAATGGAACAGAATTTGCCGACCATCAAAACATAGCTAAAAACCTAGCTACTCAATGCTACTTTGCCCATCCGTATTGCTCTTGGCAAAGAGGACTCAATGAATACACTAACAAACTCATAAGACAGTATATACCCAAAAAAACAGCTTTTGATACACTAAATGACAAACAGATTACACAAATTCAACACAAAATTAACCGACGACCAAGAGAAAAACTTAACTTTAAAACTCCTAAAGAAATCTCTTATCTAAATACCGCTTAGTTTTTGCACTTGATGGTTGAACCTACGAAAGAATCAAAATTAATTATGCTTATCTTCTTTCAGGGAGGTTTTTAGCATGATTATTGCTATATAAAATGACAAGGAATAGTTATAATTTGAATCAAAACCTTGTCAAATGCAGTCAAAAAAGTCGAATAGAAATCAACTTAATTTTTTATCACCTACCTTAACTGAACAACTCAATTCCAGGCAAGAGCTTTATTTGTTGAGCCAACAGATAGCATGGTCGTATTTTGAAGAAGCGTTTGGTTCGCTTTATTCAAATGTAGGTCGTCCGGCTCATTCTATTCGTTTGATGGTCTCCTTGTTGATATTAAAATCTCTTTACAATTTATCAGATGAGGTATTGGTGGAACAACGGTGGGAAATGAATCCATATTTTCAATATTTTGGAGGCTTTGATTCTTTGCAATGGGGGCAACCATGTGCGACAACAGATTTGGTACATTTCAGCAAGAGGATTGGAGAAGAAGGGGTAGAGAAGCTATTGAAACATTCAATTGAGCTACACGGCAAGGATGCTAAGGACAAGCATGTAAGTGTAGATACTACTGTCGAGGAAAAGAGCATCACCTATCCCACAGATGCAAAACTTCATAAAAAGATTGTTGACAGCTGTATTTCTATAGCCAAGAAAGAAGGGATTAACCTACGACGCAGCTACGTTAGGACAACCAAAAACCTTGTCAGAGACACCTACAATGGGACTCACCCTAAAAGAAGGAAGAAAGCAAATGCAGCGAAGCGCAAACTCAAAACCATTGCTGGTCGGTTAGTCAGAGAATTAGACAGGAAATTACCACATCAGCAAAAAGAAGTAACACTGGCACTGTTCAAACGAGTACTTACACAAGAGAAGTGCAGTAAGAATAAAATTTACAGTTTACATGAACCTGATGTGTATTGCATCGCAAAAGGGAAGGCACATAAGAAATATGAATAGGGCTGTAAGGCATCAGTAGTATTGACACAAAATACGGGTATCATCGTAGGAGCGATGACTTTTGAAGAGAATATTTATGATGGACATACGCTAGATGCTGTATTGAAGCAAACACAACTACTGACTGGTAACTACCCGAAACCCGCCACAGTAGATAGGGGGTACAAAGGGACTAACAAAGTTGAGAACACCTCCATCATTCGACCATCCAACCCATTAAAAAGAGACAATACCTATCAAAAACAGAGAAAACGAACGCACTGTAGACGTAGAGCAGCCATAGAGCCAATCATCGGACACTTGAAGCAAGATCATCGAGTAGCTAGCAATTACCTAAAAGGGAAAACAGGAGATAAAATAAACTTCATCATGGCAGCCTGTGGGGTTAACTACAAGAAATTGATGAAAAAACTAAGAGTAAATGCTCTTTGGCTCTATACAAAATGGGTAGTAAATCTGAGGCGTCTAGTTGAATTAACCTCTTTCCATCAAAGTAGAATACAAACTCTATTGAAAATGAGTTTTTAAGGAACGACTACTTACACAAGAGAAGTGCAGTAAGAATAAAATTTACAGTTTACCTTAAATCCGCAGGTGTAAAACGAAAAAGAGCTGGAATAGGCTTAAAATAGTTTGTAATAAGCTTTTCTGGCTCGATTTTTTTCACTTATTTGAGTGCGTAACCAATCAAGTAAGCGGGAATGAGAGTACCAATATCTGATAAAAAAGTCACCCCTTTTGGCGGGTTTAATTTTTGCTACAAGTTTCTTAAGGATAGCGGTATTCCCAAGCTAATGGATGATCATTTGGGTAGCCGGGTCAACTATAGAGGGTTCGATTACTCGGAGATTTTGATGAATCATTTGGCTATTTTTCTTCATGGTGGAGATAGTACTGAGGACATTCAAGAACACTTGGGAGATCATCTGAAGAAAGTTCGGGGGTTCTCGGTGTGTAGTGCCGATACCATTTTGGGAGTCATAAAAGAACTGGCCACCCCTACAGAGGAAATGACCAGTTCGGGCGGGATAACCCATCAGTTCCATATCAACCTGAGCTTAAACCAATGATTACTGAAAGCCTTGCGCAAAACCAATCAGCTTGACACCAAACAGGAGTATACATTAGCTTATGATAATCAGGTAATGGCCACCGAGAAATATGATGCACGGAGAAGCTATAAAAAGTGTGAAGGTTACCAGCCAGGTGTGGCCAGTATCGGAAAAAACATTGTTTACATCGAAGGTCGTAATGGCAACAGCCCAGCCAAATACCAACAAGAAGAAACCCTGACCAGGGCATTTTCTTTACTAGATCAGCAGGGCATCCGCATCAAGCACTTTCGGGCAGATTCGGCTTCCTACCAACAAAAGGTAATTAGTCTTGTGCAGGGAACAAGTCAGCACTTTTACATCCGTGCTGTGCGTTGCGCTACTATGGAACAGCAAATTAGCCAGATTCGGACAGAAGCCTGGCAGAAAGTCCGTCTTGGAGTACAAGAAATGGAAGTGACACAGCTAACGGATTACCGTCCCTTTGATGGGCAAAAGTCCTACCGGTTGGTAGTAAGTCGGATTAAACGCCGAGATGGGCAGACCGGATTATTCACCGGGGATGCCTTCACTTATCGAGCTATCCTCACCAATGATGTCAAATGGGACAACCAGCAACTTGTCTCTTTTTATAACCAAAGAGGAAATGCTGAGCGAACCTTCGATACAATGAATAATGCTTTTGGCTGGTCTAAGCTTCCCTGTTCATTCCTTAATGAAAATACCGCCTTTATGATCATCACTGCGCTGTATGCCAATATATACCAGGTTATGTTGGCTACTTTTTCCAGAAAACTATCCTGGATTAAGGAAAACTTCCGATTGAAGAAATTTATCTTCCGATTTATCTCCGTGGCTGCCAAATGGATCAAGACGGGAAGGTAGCATGTGCTTAAACTATATAGTCGTTCCTTAAAAACTCATTTTCCATAGAGTTTGTATTCTACTTTGATGGAAAGAGGTTAATTCAACTAGACGCCTCAGATTTACTACCCATTTTGTATAGAGCCAAAGAGCATTTACTCTTAGTTTTTTCATCAACTTCTTGTAGTTAAACCCACAGGCTGCCATGATGAAGTTTATTTTATCTCCTGTTTTCCCTTTTAGGTAATTGCTAGCTACTCGATGATCTTGCTTCAAGTGTCCGATGATTGGCTCTATGGCTGCTCTACGTCTACAGTGCGTTCGTTTTCTCTGTTTTTCATAGGTATTGTCTCTTTTTAATGGGTTGGATGGTCGGATGATGGAGGTGTTCTCAACTTTGTTAGTCCCTTTGTACCCCCTATCTACTGTGGCGGTTTTCGGGTAGTTACCAGTCAGTAGTTGTGTTTGCTTCAATACAGCATCTAGCGTATGTCCATCATAAATATGCTCTTCAAAAGTCATCGCACCTACGATGATACCCGTATTTTGTGTCAATACTACGGATGCCTTACAGCCATATTCATATTTTTTATGTGCCTTTCCTTTTGCGATGCAATACACTTCAGGTTCATGTAAACTGTAAATTTTATTCTTACTGCACTTCTCTTGTGTAAGTACTCGTTTGAACAGTGCCAGTGTTACTTCTTTTTGCTGATGTGGTAATTTCCTGTCTAATTCTCTGACTAACCGACCAGCAATGGTTTTGAGTTTTCGCTTCGCTGCATTTGCTTTCTTTCTTCTTTTAGGGTGAGTCCCATTGTAGGTGTCTCTGACAAGGTTTTTGGTTGTCCTAACGTAGCTGCGTCGTAGTTTAATCCCTTCTTGGTTGGCTATAGAAATACAGCTGTCAACAATTTTTTTATGAAGTTTTGCATCTGTGGGATAGGTGATGCGCTTTTCCTGGACAGTAGTATCTACACTTACATGCTTGTCCTTAGCATCCTTGCCGTGTAGCTCAATTGAATGTTTCAATAGCTTCTCTACCCCTTCTTCTCCAATCCTCTTGCTGAAATGTACCAAATCTGTTGCCGCACAGGGTTGCCCCCATTGCAAAGAATCAAAGCCTCCAAACTATTGAAAATATGGATTCATTTCCCAGCGTTGCTCCACCAATACCTCATCTGATAAATTGTAAAGAGATTTTAATATCAACAAGGAGACGATCAAACGAATAGAATGAGCTGGACGACCTACAGTTGAATAAAACGAACCAAATGCTTCTTCAAAATATGACCATTCTATCTGGTGGCTCAACAAATAAAGCGCTTGCCTGGAATTGAGTTGTTCAGTTAAGGTAGGTGATAAAAAATTAAGTTGATTTCTATTCGACTTTTTTGACTGCATTTGACAAGGTTTTGATTGATATTATAACTATTCCTTGTCATTTTATACAGCAATAATCGTGCTAAAACCCTCCCTGAAAGAAGATAAGCATAATTAATGTTGATTCTTTAGGGGTGACTATATACACACAAAGACTACAGCCGACTGCTCACCTAACTGCCTAACTGTTTGATTAAAACATCCAAAATCCTTTCATAATACCTTTTTGCTCAGGAAAGGTCTGTCTGAAAACCCTCAATTTTACCAGTGAAAACCTACTGCACCCCTTAGTTCTGGTCAAAATGCCGACTAACCAGCCCCATATACTTGGTCGATTAGATAGGAACTGACATTATTAGCCTTTAGCAACTCTTTTTATCTGAAAATCTAGTGGACTGCGGATTTTAGGAAACTTGTAAAAATGACGATCTCTTAAGGAGATAAACTTATTGCTATCAGTATTTTCTCAGATAAAAAACTACCTTTGCCTCCCGTAACAACATTCAGGAAATTTTGCCGTTTTAATGTCCAAAGCCAACTACATCTTTGTTACGGGCGGAGTAACGTCCTCACTCGGAAAAGGCATCATTGCAGCATCATTAGGTAAACTTCTCCAAGCAAGAGGTCTATCGGTCACTATTCAAAAATTTGATCCATACCTTAACATTGACCCTGGGACTCTTAATCCATATGAACATGGGGAGTGTTATGTGACAGATGATGGAGCAGAGACTGATCTGGATCTTGGTCACTATGAACGATTTTTGGGTGATCCTACCTCTCAGGCCAATAACATTACTACAGGTCGGATATACGATAATGTGATCCAGCGAGAACGAAAAGGAGAATTTTTAGGAAAAACAGTTCAGGTCATTCCTCATATTACCAATGAAATCAAAAATAACATTTATAAGCTGGGAGAAACCAGTAACTATGACATAATCATAACCGAAATTGGCGGTTGCGTCGGAGATATTGAATCATTACCATTTGTAGAAGCAGTACGGCAAGCTAGGTTTGAGTTGGGATCAACCAATTGCATTTCAATACATCTCACATTGATACCCTATTTAAAAGCTACGGGGGAGCTTAAAACGAAACCAACACAGCATTCTGTAAAAGAATTATTAGAAGCAGGGATTCAACCTGACATTCTAGTTTGCAGGTCAGAATATGCTATTTCCCAAGACATCAGGAAAAAGCTTGCACTATTTTGCAATGTTCCCGTTAATGCGGTAATTGAGGCTCAAGATGCTGAAACAATTTATGATGTTCCTCTCTTGATGAGAAAGGAAAAGCTGGACGAAAGGGTGCTTTCAAAGCTCAAGATTCCACATAAGAAAGAGCCAAAAATCAATAGTTGGAAAGATTTTCTTGGCAGGCTTAAAAACCCAACTGATGACGTAAAAATCGGACTAGTTG
The DNA here is from genome assembly GCA_965261215.1 of Ekhidna sp. Taxonomy (GTDB): domain Bacteria; phylum Bacteroidota; class Bacteroidia; order Cytophagales; family Cyclobacteriaceae; genus Ekhidna. The sequence continues at coordinate 1,320,949 of CBDHDT010000193.1, read as the reverse complement.
GCAAATATGTCGAGTTACCAGACGCATACAAATCCATTGTTGAATCGTTCGTTCATGCAGGAGCAGAAAACGAATGTAAGGTTGATCTGAAATGGATACATGCAGAAGATTTGGCTGGAGATAATGTGGAAAAGTTTCTTCGGAATCTCGATGGAATCCTTGTAGCCCCCGGTTTTGGGAAAAGAGGCATTGAAGGGAAAATATATGCCGTAAGCTATGCTCGGGAGAATAAGATTCCTTTCTTTGGAATATGCCTAGGGTTACAATGTGCCATCATTGAATTTGCAAGAAATGTTCTGGGGAAAAAGAAAGCCAATAGCACGGAAATAGTTCCCCAGACATCGTATCCAGTCATTGATTTGATGGAGGATCAGAAAGCAATTACCAGTATGGGTGGAACCATGAGGTTGGGATCATATTCCTGTACGATCAAAAAAGGCACCAAGGCTTACAGCGTCTATGGGAGCACAAAAATTAAAGAACGTCACAGGCATAGATATGAATTCAACAATGCGTATTTAAAAGAATTTGAAAATGCAGGGATGATTGCTTCTGGGATAAATCCAGATACTAATCTCGTTGAGATTATGGAAATAAAAGACCACCCCTGGTTTATTGGCACACAGTATCATCCTGAACTTAAATCTACTGTGAAAGACCCTCACCCTTTGTTTGTGAAATTTGTTAAAACTGCCATTGAGCAAAAGAAAAACCTCAACCTATAAACTTAGAAATGGATAAAAATCAATACATAGGACTCATTCTAATGTTCGGTCTATTGGCTGTCTATTTTATGTTCTTCTCTCCAGATCCCCCAGTAGTAGAGGATACTACTACCGAACAAGTACAAACACAGACGACCCCTATTGACACCGTTCGTACTCCCGCCATTCAATCCGTTTCAGATGAAGAACGGCTTCAATTGGACAGCTTGAAATATGGAACATTCTCTTTTGCTACAAACCAGACAGAAACGGAAAGCATCCTTGAAAATGAAGACCTGAAAATCACTTTCACCAACCTGGGAGGCAGAATAAAAGATGTCGTATTAAAGAATTATAAGGACTACCTAGGCAATCCTTTCAAGCTAATTGATGGTAGCAAATCTGCGTCGCATATCCAATTCAGCCACTTGGGCAAAACAATCAATCTTTCCGAACTAGGATTTACTCCCACCATTGCTGACGATGGAGACACAACCGTGCTTACCTATCAATTGTCGAATGATGATTTTTCCATTAGTCAGAGCTATAGAATACCTGCCTCTGGGTTCGAGATTGATTACAACATTGAATCAAGAGGGTTGAACACCATCATGGACCCATTAGATGTTAACTTCTTCTGGAATCATCAGGTGACTAGGGCAGAACGAAATCTCGAAGACTCAAGGCTTAATTGCAATATCAGGTATTACACAACTGGTGATGAATATGACGCATTAGCGGAACGTTCCGATGAATTCGAAGAAGAGACCATCAATAATCCGTTAAAGTGGATATCTTTCAAACAGAAGTTTTTTACTGTCGCTGTTATAGCAAATACAGCATTCAAATCTTGTTATGTAACGACGATGGTTGATCTGAATGACACTACAACTGTCAAAAACGCTACTATGCAGACGGTCATCCCATATACAGAATTTCTGAATGGATTTGGTTACCAGTTCTTTTTCGGTCCTAATGATTACAGAGTTCTCCAAGGAGTAACTGACGAATTCCAAGAAAACCTAGACATGGGCTGGGGACCACTTCCTTTGGTCAACAAATTCATGATCATTCCAATTTTCCATTTCCTTCAAAAATTCACTACTAACTATGGGGTCATCATTCTCATAATTGTGATTATCATCCGATTGATCTTGTCTCCATTGACATACAAATCGCATATGTCCATGGCTAAGATGAGAGTAATGAAACCCGAACTAGATGAGATAAAAGCAAAACATGAGGGTAACGCGCAAAAAGCGCAGCAAGAACAGATGAAGCTATACCAGAAAGTTGGTATTAACCCACTGAGTGGCTGTATACCCATGCTTCTGCAAATGCCTGTCTTATTTGCCCTTTTCTTCTTCTTTCCAAATGCCGTTGAATTAAGGCAACAATCCTTTCTGTGGGCACATGATTTATCCACCTACGACAGCATCGTTAATCTTCCCTTCTCCATCCCATTTTACGGAAATCATGTAAGTCTCTTCACCCTGCTGATGACCGTTTCTACCCTGTTGATCACACACAGCAGTAGCCAAATGACAACCATCCAAGGTCCCATAAAGACCATGCAATACATGATGCCTGTTATGTTCTTGTTCGTACTAAACAGTTATGCTTCAGGACTCACATTTTACTATTTCGTATCGAACATGCTTACCTACGGTCAAACCGTCTTGTTCAGAAAACTGATAGATGAGGATAAAATAAAAACTGTGCTTGAAGAAAACAGAAAAAATAGTGCAACAAAGAAAAAGTCAAAATTCCAAACTAGGCTTGAAGAAGCTATGAAAGCCAATCAAGAGGTACAGAAAAACAAGAAAAAGAAAAAATAATTTTTAATCCCTTTACCTTTTTGCACAAGTTATTCACAATACATCTATCTTGGAAACCAGTTGGATATATTTGTGTGGTCTCTCACATTTAGGAGTCATCACCAAAATAAATTAAAACACATGGGTAAAATCATTTCAGTCGCAAATCAAAAAGGGGGTGTTGGAAAGACCACTTCGACGATCAACTTGGCAGCAAGCCTTGCTGCTTTAGAGTTCAAAACGTTGATCGTAGATGCTGATCCCCAAGCCAATGCAACATCTGGAGTCGGAGTTGACCCAAAAGGCGTTGGAGTAAGTATTTATGAATGCATGGTTGATGGTGCGGACTCTAGGAAAAGTATCGTAAATACCAACATCAAGTATTTAGACCTTCTTCCATCACACATCGATCTGGTTGGGGCTGAAGTAGAAATGGTGAATATTGAAGACAGGGAAAATAAAATGAAGAAGGCACTTGGTGGGTTTAGAGAAGAGTATGATTTCATTATCATAGACTGTTCTCCCTCTTTGGGCTTGATTACAATAAATGCGTTAACTGCATCAGATTCGGTTATCGTTCCTGTGCAGTGTGAATACTTTGCTCTCGAAGGACTGGGAAAACTTCTCAATACAATTAAGATCATCCAAACACGATTAAACCCTGAACTGGAAATAGAAGGTATCTTGCTTACCATGTATGACACAAGGCTGAACCTAGCAAACCAGGTAGTAGAAGAAGTGAAAGTGCATTTCGAATCATTAGTATTCAATACGCTTATTCCAAGAAATATTAAATTAAGCGAATCTCCCAGCTTTGGAATGCCTGCAATTACTCATGATGCAGAGAGTAGAGGTTCTATTAGCTACCTAAACCTAGCCAAGGAGGTTTTGGATCGAAATGAAGTGAGGGTAGCATAAATAATGGCAGAAAGCAAGCTTAAAAAAAGGTCAGGATTAGGCAGAGGGCTTGGTGCGCTATTGGACGATTCGGATGAAAAGGCTGTAACTGACAGAGTTAGTTCAGCCTCAAACGGGAGCATCAACGACATTGAAATCAATCAGATTGAAGCAAACCCCTGGCAACCTAGGACTGATTTTGACGGAGAAGCCTTGGATGAACTGACTGAATCCATAAAGGTTCAGGGGATCATTCAACCCATTACACTAAGGGTACTAAACAGCAATGAGTATCAACTCATTTCAGGAGAGCGCAGACTTCAGGCAAGCAAGAAGGCAGGTCTAAAGACCATTCCTTCTTATATCAGAATAGCAGATGATCAACAAATGCTGGAAATGGCATTAATTGAAAACATCCAAAGAGAAAATCTCAATGCCATAGAAGTTGCGCTTAGTTACCAAAGACTCCTTACGGAATGCGACCTGAAACAAGAAGAACTTGGAGATAGAGTTGGGAAAAATAGAACTACCGTAAATAATTACTTAAGGTTACTAAAACTACCTCCAGCCATCCAAATTACTTTGAGAGATGGGAAGCTGAGCATGGGACACGCTAGGGCACTCATTGCTATCGAAAACGTAGACTTACAACTAGACATTTTTAAGCAAACGATCCAAAATGAACTCTCCGTCAGAAAAGTGGAAGAGTTAGTCCGCAAGGTTGGAAAAGAAGGAACAAAAAGAGAAATAAAAAGAGCATCCATCACCAAGGCAGATACTGAAATCAAAAACCTTCAGGTCAAGCTCTCTTCGCATTTTGGTTCAAAAATTAGTGTCAAAGCCAACGATCACAGTAAAGGAGAAATAAAAATTCCATTCACTTCGACAGAAGATCTTAACAGGATTATTGAAATTTTAGACATTTAGGCGCGAAGTTTGTGGACTTGAGTTTCCATTATGAAAAGAAGATTTTTATGCGCGTTGCTCATTTCCATATTTACCAAGTCCGCATTTTCTCAAAATACAACTACCGACATCGAAATCATCCCCGACTCAACATTTATTGAAACAGATGAAGACATTGATTTTTTTGAAGAGGTGTCAGGTCTAAATCCTGAAAGATCCGCATTACTTTCCGCAGTACTACCCGGCGTGGGGCAGATTTACAATAGACAGTACTGGAAAGTCCCCATCATATATGGAGGTCTTGTTGCTTTTGCTCATTTCATCAATTACAACAATGACCTCTATCATGCCCTTAGAAATGCTTCCATCGCTAATCAAAATGGTCTGAGAAATCCTTTTTCCGAAGTGGTGAGTGACCAGAAAGGATTAATCAGAAACAGGAACAATTTCAGAAGAAGTAGAGATTATTTGATTATCCTCGGAACTGCCTTTTATCTGCTAAATATTGTGGACGCACACGTTTCCGCTCACCTAGATGAGTTCAATGTAAATGAAGATTTGGCACTATCTATTGAGCCGTCAGTCCAGCACACGCCTGCATTTATTCAGGCAGTTGGCGCATCACTTGTAGTACGATTCTAACATGAAAATAGCCTTAATTGGATACGGTAAAATGGGGAAAGCTATTGAAAAAATAGCCCTCCAAAAGGGTCACGAAATAAGTCATGTTGTGAGTGATCAGGCACAACTTATAGACCTAGTCCGAAACATTCCTGATGTAGCAGTAGAATTTACTCAACCAGAATCAGCTCCTGCCAATATAAGGTTCTGTATTGAAAATGCAATCCCCGTTATCTCAGGTACTACAGGGTGGCTTGACCAATACGATAAAATGACTTCTCTTTGCAAAGAGAAAAACTCCTCCTTCCTTCATTCTTCAAATTTTAGTATTGGCGTTAATCTGTTCTTTGAATTAAATGAATGGCTGGCATCAAAAATGGAAAAACTGAGTTTCACAAGCTCCATGGAAGAAATCCACCACACTGAAAAAAAAGATAGTCCTAGCGGTACTGCCATCAAGTTGGCAGAAGGGATCATAGGTCAAATTGAGTCCATCAAAAATTGGACAAACGAAGCATCAACCGATCATATAACATTAGGGATCGTTTCAAAAAGAATACCTGACGTCCCAGGCACTCATACCGTATCCTACAAATCTGATTTGGAAGCTGTCGAAATAACTCATACCGCCCATAGCAGAAGCGTTTTCGCTGAAGGGACCGTCTTGGTTGCCGAGTGGATCAGAGATAAAAAAGGAGTATTTACCATGACCGATTTTTTAAACAAGTAATGACATTATCTTCGCAAGAATTCTAATACACAAAAAATGTACTACCACGATTTCAGCCCTTCCTTTGTATTTGTTTGTTTGATAGGCTGGTACCTACTACAAGGAATTGCTTACTACAAATTCTTTGAAAAAGTGGGAAAACAGGGCTGGATTGGCTTTATCCCTTTTTACAATTACTACACTCATCTGGAAATCGTAGGACGACCCAAATGGTGGGTAATTCTCCTTTTGATCCCAGTCATCAATTTTTTTGTTGGTCTTACCATGCACTTGGATTTAATGAAATCTTTCGGAAAATACACTTACCTAGACCAGATACTAGGTGTCGTCATTGCACCTTTTTACATGGTTTACATTGCATGGACAGACACCTCCTACCTAGGGAAAGCTGTGGAAATGCCTAAACCAAAAAAATCATTTAGTAAAGAATGGTTCGAAGCAATTGTGTTTGCAGTCTTTTGTGCAACTTTCATCCGATGGATTTTTATGGAAGCCTACGTAATCCCAACCCCTTCTATGGAAAGTTCCCTTTTAGTGGGTGATTTCCTTTTTGTAAGCAAAGCGGAGTATGGACCACGAACTCCCCAAACCCCTCTACAAATGCCACTGACGCATCAAAAAATATGGGGAACGGGCATCCCTTCCTACCTACCGTGGATAGCACTCCCCAGCTGGAGGCTTCCTTCGTTCGGACAAGTGGAAAGAGACGATGTCGTCGTATTCAATTGGCCTGCAGAAAGAGGATATCCATTTGACCTTCGGATGCATTACATCAAAAGGTGCGTAGCTATTTCAGGAGAAACATTAGAGGTGAAAGGAGGTCAAGTTTACATAAACGGAAAAGAAGGTAAAAGTCCTGCTTTGATGCAGTTTAACTACTTCGTTGAAACAGATCAGTCCATTCGGGAAAGAATATGGAAAGATTTAAAAATATCAGAATACCACCCTGTTGCCAAACCCGATGGAAGACGTGGCTATGTCGCGCTAATTGATGAAAAGAATGTTGCCAAATTAGAAGAGCTTCCCTTTGTTAAAGCCGTTGAAGCTCAATTTGAACAGCTAGACGGGGTTGAAGCCGACATATTTCCTGATGCACGATATTTCAGATGGAACAGGGATAATTATGGTCCGCTAACTATTCCAAAAAAAGGAATGACCATTGAGGTGACAGAAGAGAATCTTGCCATGTATGGGTCTACAATTCAGGACTATGAAGGAAATGAGTTAGTAGAAATTGATGGGGATAAACTGATGATTGATGGAGACGGAGTATCAAACTACACGTTCAAAAAAGATTACTATTTTATGATGGGAGATAACAGGCACAACTCCCTTGACTCAAGATATTGGGGATTTGTTTCTGAAGATTTTGTGGTGGGCGAAGCATCTTTTATCTGGATGTCGTGGGACAGCAATGCAAGTTTTTTCAATAAGATCAGGTGGAGAAGGTTAGGTAAAAGGATAAAATAAACGAAAGTTGGTAGAATCCATAACTAAAAACGCTGGTAAGCAGGCGGGAAGAAAGAATAGGCAATTAGCCCAGAGATTAGGTTGGCAATAAAGTTGGTGAATGACCTGTGTCTGGCATGTTCTATTTGACAAATATTTTTTGGCTCTTGTTAAAAGCAAGTGGGTAGATTCACATTAATTTTATGCAAATCTAACTTGCCAGTCAGCAAATAAGCCATGGTCTTAAAATGTTTTTTTGCCATAACCTCTGGCTTTTCTTTTTGTGGCTTGAATGATCGAATTTAAGACTTCTAAAATACCGTTATTGATGCTACTTAATTTCCATTGCACAATGCCTTGCCAGTGGTTTTTAATGGTTTTGCTCGTTTCAACCATGGCGGGTAAATTGCATTGACTGACCCAGTTGTCCCATTTGCTTAATAGTTGCTCAAAACCTGCTACGGTTTTGGCTTGATAGATTTGTTGGAAAGTTTCGCGCATTCTCATTGCATCAAAGGATTTAAGGTTAAGATCTGCCAGCTCTAATTCTGCTTTTTTCTGTTGTTGTTTCTCGCTGAGGTTTTGTTCGTTTTTGAGGAATAAATACCGCGTACCTTTCAGAATTGGATTTTCTTTCGCCTCCGCTCTTCTCTCCTTATCAACCCCTTCATTGATAATTTTTATAATGTGGAACTTGTCAAAGGTAATTTTGGCATTCGGCAGGTTTTCTTTAATCCCTTTAATAAACGCCGGCGACATATCGCAACTCACAGATTTAACTTGTTCTTTGTTGTCCTTTTGTTGTTCTAAAACCTCGACAAAGTCAACAACCGTTTGATTGCTTTTGCCATCACTGATATGTGCCACTGCTTTTTTGTATAAATCAACAAATAGCGTAATATAATCATGTCCCTTGGCCGTGGCAGTTTCATCCGTACCGAAGGTATCTATACCGCTTAAATCCTCACTGAGCCTGGCTTTGTCAACATAGATATCCAGCAATTTCCAAACCTTATAATCTGATATGTTCATCAGCTGGCAAACATGGTGTACTGGCATGTGCTTACAAAATTTGATAACAAAAGCCTCAAACAAGGTGCTAAAACCATTTAACTGACCTGCCCACGGCGACAGAATCAGTCGCACTTTGCCATCGTCTCGCTTAATGCGAGGAGTCCGAACATGCAGATGGCATTCATGCTCAAAGAAATTCATATGACGATATTTTTTCATCTTGGTGTCATAGGCACTATAGGCTTTGGTGTCATCGCTACCATCAACAAAGCGCGTGCCACGTTTGAAGTCAATATAGATGTTGAGTTGTTTGTCGTTAAATTCAACATCTTTGACAAACCATGGGGAATAGATGCCGAGTGCTTGAGTAAATAAGTCTTGCATTTTTTGAACCTTTTTGAATAATGAAATTGATCCTGTATTTTAACGCATTACCCACTCAAGAATCAAAAGAATCAATAAGCTACTAGCAATGCTTGTGTCTTGAATTTATTGGTCTTCAATAAAATTAGACATAAAATACGCTTCTCTGACTTGATATTGCGTTGTTTAGCTTGTAACTCCTTAAGCGTTTCAAGACGCTCCGATACTTCTATAAAAACATTCCTGCCAAAGTAGCTAAAGGCTATCAGTCAAGGAAAAATGCCGACCTCTTGGCGCAGAGAAATCTGAAGAATCATATGTTAAAAAAAGCTAGGAGGAATCTCCCCCTCAACCATTGGGAGAAGAAATTCAACAAAATAATAGGTCGAACTAGGTATGAAGTAGAGCGTACATTCGGGAGTATTCGCAGGTGGTTTGGAGGAGCGGTCGCACGCTATAGCGGGATAGAAAAAATGCATACCCAAAATCTGATGGAGGCAATGAGTTACCATTTATATCAAAGTCTTGAGATAATTACATCCACTTCAGTAAAAAACAACAAAAAGTGAGGAAGAACAGCAACAATAGACCTGTTCAGACCTATCGGAGAGCAAAAAATCAACGTGAGAAAGCAAAAATCTCATAATTAAAAAGCCAACAGACTCGGTGCTGTCTTTTGCAATCAATTTGGTCTTAATCTTCTATTGCAACAATCTTTTAGCGACAAATGGCGATAGAACCAGATGCCAATGCCATTCCAGAACTGTCTCCCAGCAGGGTTTCTTCACTTAGTTGAATAGATTCCCAGTCATCGAATTGTTTTAACTCTCCCTTTATTTCTACTGGAACGCCCACCCATGCGAGCACCTCCTTACTTAGGGAGTGATCGCTTTTGTCTGTCAAGAAGTAGTAATCTGTAAACTTTCCATTTTCACGTATTGCCAATACTGGAGGAATGCCTCCAGAAATGCAACGAATAGCACAGCTACGATGGATTGCTTTATAGGCAGGTTTCATCAATCCAAAAAAGCATTTTGGATCCACAATCTCTCCTCGTAACGTGATTTCACCTTTGTAGTGAATAGACCTAGATGGCATTGCACCCAGTGGACGAATGCTTAAGATACTCCTGTTCCCCTCTGTTAGCTCCATCCAAAATTTGTCTGCATAGGTAAATTCAGTACCCCTAAGCGTTATTTCATAGTTTTTAAGATGCCCGTCCGTTTGTTTTTGTAAAAAATCAATGACGGGCTTTGCTGAAAATTTCCCAAAACCAGTCAGTGGAATTGTCTTTACATGCCCGTTTTCGTTTGTCCTTAACCCATAAACAGGTTCAGTCACTATGGTTCCTGTATGCTCCTCCAACATCCCCATTTGCCTAATGTAGCTATCCGAAAAAGGCTCTTGAGAGGAGGTGTAAATAGCAACTACAGCAATTGACGCAATAAGTACGCTTCCAAAGAAGAGGCATCTTATGTGGGCATAACTTGCAGGTGCTTTATCCTGCCAGCCTATGTAAAAGTCGTCTTTCATGATCCAATGATAATTGGTTCGACATATGTGCCAGGAGGATTTGCTCTGGGGTTGATATAAATTTTGTTTTTTTCCAATTTTAGAAAGTAAGTCTCAATTTTTTCAGTAAAAGGCGGTGGAGATTGACCATCTTCTGGACGGTACTGATACCCGTGCCAGGGGCAGGTAATACATCCATCAATAACTTTACCTTCTCCGATCGGACCGCCCTGATGCCTGCATACATTATTTACTGCTGAAAGCTGTCCTTCGTATTTATAAATCGCCACCCGCTCTCCAGATACGGTAACGATCTTTGCCCGATCATTGTTAATGCCGTGCAGGTCACATGCATAAATAAATTCATCTGATTGAGCTACACCAATCGGTTGATCAATTTTCTTTTCTTTGAATCCTGCATAAATATGAAGCGAAGAGATGATCACAAAACCCAGCACTACGATACCAAAAATATATGGAGAAGTCTCATTTTGGAGTGCGCCGAGACTCACATGCATAATGAGCAACCCGTAAGCAACATACACCATCATATGTAATGCTTTCCACATCCTTGACCCCAGATTTTTTAACCAAAAATCATGGCTACTTACCGCCATTAATGTCAGAATGACCAGTGCCACAAACCCAAGTACTTGAAATGGGAAATAAATCAATGAGTCGTACCGAAGGTTAGAAAGAAAGACAGATCGCACAGGGTTCATATCCCCAAACCCATGAAACCAAATAATGTTAAATACTCCGTGAATGAGTGCCATCAGAAACATGGTAACTCCCAAATGCCTGCGATTGTACAAAATGATCATGAAACGATGATCTACTCTACTCAACGGACCTGTCATCAAGATAATATGTAACAACAACAAAGCTATCCATCCGAAGGCGCGGATGAATGTGGTTTGAAAAAGTGCTTCTGGTCTCAACATGTTGGTCAACCCAAAGAACAATAAAATGAAGATAAATACCCCAATCAAAATTCCAAGGTCATATTTTCTCTTCTGTTTGTTCCATAAAATGGAAGTATATGACGAACTCATTTGATGGGAATTACATGTGAAACATCTCCTGAAAACTCAGGTCTATTCAAATGTGAATAGATAATTAGAAACGTAAGTACTGCTACAAGAATCATCCAAATGAACAAGTGTCTTTTTCTTAGATTTCTTGTCATGACTTTATTCTTCTCAGTTTAGAAAATAATACTATCCACAGCAAAACCACGCCAGGCAATATGATTAAGCGAAAGTGCCATGGTGTTCCTTTCGCACCTTCATCTAATTTGTAAATCCCTTTAAAGAGGAAATAAAATGAAAACAGAACTCCTGCAATCAAGTAGCTCAACAAAGCTATCAGAACGACATCTACAAGTGTATTTATCATTTATTATGGATTTATGCCTGCATAGCTTATGCCTGTCAGGTGATGAATATCTCTGTCAAAAGTAGTTAAATCATCCATGCAAAACTTGTTTACATTGTCATGTCCGCACGCTCTTGCCAGCACCTGCATCAAACCCTTTGAAGCCTCAAAAAAGTTATGTAGCTGTTTTGCTGATGTTTCGATCATCATCCTAGCACGCAAGTTTTCTTTTTGCGTTGCAATTCCCACTGGACAGCTGTCTGTATGACATGCACGCATTCCCAGACATCCGATCGCCTGAAGTGCTGAATTAGATACGGCAATAGCATCCGCTCCTAAGGCCAGTGCTTTTGCAAAATCCGAAGGTACACGCAGACCTCCTGTCACAATTAACGTTACATCTTTAGCACCTCTGCGATCGAGGTGTTTTCGTGCCCTTGCAAGTGCGGGGATGGTGGGTACATTAATATGGTTTCTCAAGATGATCGGCGCATCTCCAGTGCCACCACCCCTTCCATCCAAAATGATGTAATCCACACCCACTTCCATTGCAAAATCAATATCGTCCTCTATTCGGCTGGCTGCCATTTTAAAGCCTATAGGTATACCTCCAGTCTCTTCCCTTACTCTGTCAGCAAAATTACGAAAATCTGTGGCTCCATGAAAATCTGGAAAAGTGGCTGGACTAATAGATTTCTTGCCTGGTGCTAGTCCGCGGACTTCAGCAATTTCTCCTACTACCTTATTAGCAGGTAAATGCCCTCCAGTACCTGTTTTAGCTCCCTGACCTCCTTTGAAATGGAAAGCCTGTGTTTTTTTTACTTTGTCCCAAGAAAATCCAAATTTCGCTGATGCCAGTTCATAAAAATAGCGGGAATTGCTTGCCTGCTCATCTGGAAGCATGCCACCTTCACCAGAGCAAATCCCCGTGCCTGACAGCTCAGCTCCTTTGGCAAGAGAAATCTTTGCTTCTCGTGACAGTGCACCAAAAGACATATCAGAAACAAAAATAGGAAGAGACAATTTGAGTGGCTTCTTTGCTTTCTTGCCTATTACAACCGCTGTATCCACAGTATCTTCATCCAGTAGAGGTCGTCTGCTCAGCTGCGCAGGCAGCATCTGAATATGATCCCATGCTGGCAAGGTATTGCGATCCACACCCATGGCAGTGGTAGCTCCATGCTGCCCTAATTTGCTAAGACCATCCTTCGCAAGCATGTGGATATAATTAGTGTATGGCTCAGTATCTTCGGGATGAGTGTCTGCATATTTACCCTGATACTCCTCCTCACGGAACGGAGAAGGATTTACAACTTCAAATGCCCGAATCTCTTCCTCATCAACATATACTTTATCATTTTCAATCTTGTGTGTGAACTTATGTAATTTCTGGCTCGGTTCATATTCGCTTACTCCCGTGTCGTAACGGTAGTCCCAATTATGCAAGCTACAAATCAGGTTATGTCCCTCCACTTTACCATCAGCCAACAGTGCACCCCGATGTAAGCAACGTCCATACAAAACAGATACCTCTTCTCCATAGCGGGTAATAACCAAATCTGTGGCTAACACCTGACCATGCGTGGGCTTCCTTTCTTCCAGTTCCAGAAAATCTGCTATGCTAATAGGTTTTTCCATCTCTTATTTATTTAAAATCTTTAAAATTGTTGACTGAAGTTTAATGATTTTATACCAATTTGATTAGAAAATGTTACACAAATAAATTGCATTATTTTTGGCTCAAATTAGGCATAAGATTATGAGCATAGCATAGCTATGGTGCTATTTTTTTACGCAATGCGAGCAAAAAAGAAATGATTTATATGTGGCATTTTGTGGTCAATTTGGTATGAATCCATTGCACTCAAAAAAAATCTAACTCACAGCGATGCCCTACCGTTAGGTTATGAGCGACCTCACGTCATAAAAACAGCAGTGAAATAGACGATCCACGAGCAAAGAATGCATTCTTTGCTTGAAAAAAAAAAGATATGACAATAAACTTGCGAAAGTCCCGCCAAATACTTAGACTCGCTCTTCGATAACCTGATGAAACATCAACTTCTATGAAAATAAAACTCTTTTCTCCCAAAATGACGGATTGGGACGCACTTAAAAGTTGCCTCTCCCTCCTACCCTGCCATGTTGGCGGTGTTAGATCCCTCGTTGCCCTTGCCTCTGTCGCCTGCCTTGCGGTGATGCCCGCCACTGCGCAGGCACCGACTGTTGCAACAGACCACTTTGTGCTGAAAATAACAACCAACTCTTCTATCGGTAGCACCAGCAAGTCCTTTACCTTCTACACCCAGGATACAAATTATGACATAGACTGGGACGATGACGGAACTTTTGAAGACGCAGGAGTTTCTGGAGACCAGTCCCATACCTTCCCCACAGCAGGAGTATACACCATCAGGTTTAGAAACCTGAATCGTATAAATATCAATTCTGCTACTGGCACTATAAAGGCAGACGCAACAGGATATACCTCCATAGAACAGTGGGGTACCGCTGTATGGCATGCAGATATGAGTAATGCTTTTCGGGGAGCAAGTAACCTTACCATGACTTCAGCCGCAGGTACGCCAGACATGAGTGCGGTGACGAATATGAATAATATGTTCGATGGAGCCACTGCCTTTAATGGCGACCTAGAAAACTGGAATACAGAAAAGGTGACGAATATGGGAGGTATGTTCAAGAAAGCCTCTTCCTTTAACGGCGACATAGGAAACTGGAATACCGCATCAGTGACAGATATGAAGAGGATGTTCTCTGGAGCCACTTCCTTTAACGAAGACATAGGCGGGTGGAATACCGCAAAGGTGACGAAGATGAATCTTATGTTCTCTGGAGCCACTTCCTTTAACCAAGACATAGGCGGGTGGAATGTAGAAGCGGTGACGCAAATGCTGAATATGTTCAATGGAGCTACCCTTTCACCTACAAACTACGATTCGCTTTTGGTGGGTTGGAACAGACAAAACCTTGAATCTAGTGGAACTTTCCACGGGGGAGGTTCTCAATATAGATCAAATGTAGCCCGCGACGCTAGGGCAAATATGATCAGTTCAACTAGTCATAACTGGGGAATCAGAGGACCTGTCACACAAATACAGCCTAATGATCCTCCCACAAACATATTTCTTTCTTCCACCAGCATTAAAGAAAATGAGGGACCTAGTGCCTTTGTGGGCACGCTGTCCACAAATGGGGGAGCGAGTAGCTACACCTATGCCTTGGTAGCAGGCACAGGAGCTACTGACAATGCTAGTTTTAGGATTTCAGGCACTGCACTACAGCTTATCGTTTCCGCCGATTATGAAACAAAAACTACCTATGCCGTCAGGCTAAAAGTGGACGGAGTAACGCCAGCGGTTGAAAAACAATTCACCATCACGGTGAGGAATGTGAATGAACACCCCCCCGTTTTCACCAGTAGCGCGATGCATGTCGTAGCGGAAGGTATGACGGCAGTTGCCACCGTTACCGCCACCGATGCAGATTTGGGACAGAGGGTAAGGTTCACGCTGACGGGAGGAGATGATGTGGGTCTGTTTTCCATCACGCCAACAGGCGTCTTGACGTTCAAGACCGCACCAGACTATGAGAGCCCGTCAGATATGGGGATGAACAACCTATATGAAGTCATCGTCACTGGTACGGACGGTCAGCACTTGCCAATGACCGATATGCAGACGCTCGCCATCACGGTGACGGATGCAAACGAAGCACCCACTGCCAGTGATTCTACCTTTAGCATAGCAGAAAATAGTGCACCCCAAGCATTAGTCGGCAGCGTGGTAGGCACAGACCCAGACCAAAGTTCGCCCAATAATGTATTAACCTATGCCATCACAGGCGGTGATACAGGGAATGTGTTTGCTATCGCCCCCAGCACAGGAGCGGTTACCGTTGCTGGTATGTTGGATTATGAAACCACCACTGCACCCTATTCGCTCGAGGTGACCGTTACAGACGGCGGAAGCTCTCCCCTAAGAGGTATGGCAACGATCACCATCACGGTGGAGGATGTGAACGAAGCCCCCACTGCCCCTGTCCCTGTCACCAGTACTCCATTTAGCGTAGCAGAAAATAGTGCAATGGGAACAGCAGTCGGCAGCGTGACAGCAACAGACCCAGACCAAAGTTCGCCCAATAATGTATTAACCTATGCGATCACAGGCGGTAACACGGGGGATGTATTTGCTATCAACTCCACCACAGGAGAGATCACCGTTGCTGATGCGTTGGATTATGAAACCACCGCCTCCTATTCGCTCGCGGTGACCGTTGAAGACGGAGGAAGCCCTTCCCGAAGTGACACGGGAACGATCACCATCACGGTGACGGATGCAAACGAAGCACCTGTTTTCACCAGCGGAGCGAACGTAACCGTGTTGGAAGGGTTGACGGCAGTAACTAGGGTTACCGCCACGGATGCCGATGCTGGACAGACGGTGAGTTTCACGCTGACGGGAGCGGATGCCTCTAAATTTTCCATCACTCCAGCAGGCGTCTTGACGTTCAAGACCGCACCAGACTATGAGAACCCAAGCAGTTCGGCAGGGTCAAATATATACTTGGTCACCGTGACTGCCACGGACGGTCAGCCCGCTCCCATGACGGCTATGCAGACGCTGACCATCACCGTGACGGATGTGAATGATAACGCCCCTGTTTTCACCAGTAACGCGACGAAGAATGTAGCGGAAGGTACGACGGCAGTAACTATGGTTTCCGCCACCGATGCCGATGCGGGACAGACGGTAAGTTTCACGCTGACGGGCGGAGCGGATGAGAGTCTATTTTCCATCACTTCGGCAGGCGACTTGACGTTCACTACGGCACCAGATTATGAAATGCCTACAGATGCGGGCGGGAATAATGACTACGACGTAACGATCACGGCTACAGACGACGGCACACCCGTAATGACGGCTACGCAAGTCCTCACCATCACGGTGACGGATGTGGCTGATCACGCGCCTGTTTTCACCAGTAGCGTGACTGCGACTGTAGCGGAAGGCACGACGGCAGTAACTAGGGTTACCGCCACCGATGCAGATGCGACACAGACGATTACTTTCACGCTGACGGGCGGAGCGGATGCGAGTCTATTTTCCATCACTTCGGCAGGTGAATTGACGTTCACTACGGCACCAGATTATGAAATGCCTACAGATGCGGGCGGGAATAATGACTACGACGTAACGATCACGGCTACAGACGACGGCACACCCGTAATGACGGCTACGCAAACCCTCACCATCACCGTGACGGATGTGGTGAATGAAGTTGACAACCCAACAGACCACTTTGTACTGAAAATAACAACCACCGAGGGTACTAATGCTAACGACAAGTCCTTTACGTTCTACACGGAGGATACAAATTATGACATTGACTGGGACAATGACGGAATGTTTGAAGACACAGGAGTTTCTGGAAACCAGCCCCACACTTTCGCCACAGCAGGAGTGAAAATCATAAGATTTAGAAGCCTGAATGACATCTATATCAATAATCAGGCAGACAGGGAAAAATATAGCTCCATAGAACAATGGGGTACCGCTGTTTGGAATGCGGAAATGGACAGTGCTTTTCGGGGAGCAAGGAACCTGACCATGAATTCAAACGCCGGTATTCCAGACATGAGTATGGTGACGAATATGGGAGGTATGTTCTATCAAGCCACTTTCTTTAACGGCGAGATAGGCGGATGGAATACAGCACAGGTGACCGATATGTCTGCGATGTTCGCTGGTGCCACTTCCTTTAACCAAGACATAGGAAACTGGAATACAGCAACCGTGACAAATATGAGAGATATGTTCGCTGGTGCCACTTCCTTTAACGGCGACATAAGCAGGTGGAATACAGCACGGGTGACAGATATGTCTGTGATGTTCCTTGGAGCCACTTCCTTCAATAGCGACATAGGAAACTGGGATACCGAACAGGTGACCGATATGAGTGGTATGTTCGGTGTTGCCTCTTCCTTTAACCAAGACATAGGAAACTGGAATACAGCACAGGTGACGAGTATGCTGGATATGTTCAATACTGCCACTTCCTTTAACCAAGACATCAGCAGGTGGAATACCGCATCTGTGACAGATATGAGAGATATGTTCTATGAAGCCTCTCTCTTTAACGGTGACATAGGCAGGTGGAATACAGCACAGGTGACGACTATGCACGGTATGTTCTATAAAGCCTCTCTCTTTAACGGTGACATAAGCAGGTGGAATACAGCACAGGTGACGGATATGCACGGTATGTTCTATAAAGCCTCTCTCTTTAACGGTGACATAAGCAGGTGGAATACAGCACAGGTGACGGATATGTCTTATATGTTCGCTGATGCCACTTTCTTTAATCAGGACATAAGCAGGTGGAATATCGAGACTGTGGCAGATATGAGGGTTATGTTCTCAAATGTTACCCTTTCACTTGCAAACTACGATTCACTTTTGGTGGGTTGGAATAGACAAACCCTTCAAACGGGAGTCACTTTCGACGGGGGAGGTTCTAAATATAGCTCAGATGTAGCACACACCGCTAGGGAAAATATGATGAGTTTAGATCGCTGGATCATTACGGATGGCGGACGAGTTAACGCCCATGCCCCTATTTTCGCAAAAGGAGCTACCGTTGCAGTATCTTATGTAGAAAACGCCACTACGGCAGTAACTACGGTTATCGCCAGGGATGCCGATGCTGACCAGACGGTAAGTTTCACGCTGACGGGCGGAGCGGATATGGGTCAGTTTTCCATCACTCCCGCAGGCGTATTGACGTTCAAGACCGCACCAGACTATGAAATGCCTACGGATATGGGAGGGGATAATATGTACGAAGTAACCGTCACGGCTACAGACGACGGCACACCCGTAATGACGGCTACGCAAACCCTCACCATCACCGTGACGGATGTGGTGAATGAAGTTGACAACCCAACAGACCACTTTGTACTGAAAATAACAACCACCGAGGGTACTAATGCTAACGACAAGTCCTTTACGTTCTACACGGAGGATACAAATTATGACATTGACTGGGACAATGACGGAATGTTTGAAGACACAGGAGTTTCTGGAAACCAGCCCCACACTTTCGCCACAGCAGGAGTGAAAATCATAAGATTTAGAAGCCTGAATGACATCTATATCAATAATCAGGCAGACAGGGAAAAATATAGCTCCATAGAACAGTGGGGTACCGCTGTTTGGAATGCGGAAATGGACAGTGCTTTTCGGGGAGCAAGGAACCTGACCATGAATTCAAACGCCGGTATTCCAGACATGAGTATGGTGACGAATATGGGAGGTATGTTCTATCAAGCCACTTTCTTTAACGGCGAGATAGGCGGATGGAATACAGCACAGGTGACCGATATGTCTGCGATGTTCGCTGGTGCCACTTCCTTTAACCAAGACATAGGAAACTGGAATACAGCACAGGTGACGGCTATGCGAGGTCTGTTCTATAAAGCCTCTCTCTTTAACGGTGACATAGGAAACTGGAATACAGGACAGGTGACAGATATGTCTGGGATGTTCTATGAAGCCTCTCTCTTTAACGGTGACATAGGAAACTGGAATACAGGACAGGTGACAGATATGTCTGGGATGTTCTATGAAGCCTCTCTCTTTAACGGTGACATAAGCAGGTGGAATACAGCGAAGGTGACGGATATGGACGGTATGTTCCAGAATGCCACAGCCTTTGACCAGAACATAGGTGAGTGGAATGTAGAAGCGGTGACCCTTATGAGTTATATGTTCAGTCGAGCTACTTCCTTTGACCAGAACATAGGCAGGTGGAATACAGCATCTGTGACGGATATGTTTGCTATGTTCGCTGGAGCCACTTCCTTTGACCAGAACATAGGCGGGTGGAATACAGCACAGGTGACGAATATGAATAGTATGTTCGAGGAAGCCACTTCCTTTGACCAGAACATAGGCGGGTGGAATGTAGAAGCGGTGACCCTTATGAGTGATATGTTCTGGAGAGCCACTTCCTTTAACCAAGACATAAGCGGGTGGAATGTAGCACAGGTGACGAATATGTGGAGTATGTTCAAGGAAGCCACTTCCTTTAACCAAGACATAGGCGGGTGGAATACAGCATCGGTGACGAATATGTGGGATATGTTCTGGGGAGCCTCTTCCTTTGACCAGAACATAGGCGGGTGGAATGTAGAAACGGTGAGCCTTACGTATTGTATGTTCTGCGGAGTTACCCTTTCAATTGCAAATTACGATTCACTTTTGGTGGGTTGGAATAAACAAACCCTTCAAACGGGAAACTATTTCGACGGGGGAGGTTCTAAATATAGCTCAGATGCAGCACACACCGCTAGGGAAAATATGATGAGTTCAGATGGCTGGATCATTACGGATGGCGGACGAGTAGTACTGCCTAACGCCCATGCTCCTGTTTTCGCAGGAGGCACTACCGCTATAGTAACTTACGAAGAAAACGCCACTACGGCAGTAACTACCGTCGTTGCCACCGATGCCGATGCGGGACAAACGGTGACAGTCACGCTGTCGGGCGGAGCGGATGCAGGTCTGTTTTCCCTCTCTCCAACAGGTATGTTGACGTTCAAGACAGCACCAGACTATGAAATGCCTACAGATACAGGAATGGACAATATGTACGAAGTAACCATCACGGCTACAGACAACGGCACACCCGCAAGGATTGCCATGCAAGCCCTCTCCATCACAGTGACGGATGTGGATGAAGCCACACCAGTAGATCCAGCCCACTTTGTGCTGAAAGTAACAACCACCTCTACTAACGAATCCTTTACGTTCTACACGCAGGATACAAATTATGACATTGACTGGGACAATGACCAAACGTTTGATACGACAGGAGTTTCTGGAAACCAGTTCCATACCTTCGCCACAGCAGGAGTGAAAATCATAAGATTTAGAAACCTGAATGATATAAATATCAATAACCAGGCAGGCAAGGAAAAATATACTTCCATAGAACAGTGGGGTACCTCTGCTTGGAATGCGGAAATGGACAGTGCTTTTCAGGGAGCAAGGAACCTGACCATGAATTCAAACGCAGGTATTCCAGACATGAGTGCTGTGACGAATATGGCGTATATGTTCAGGGGTGCCTCTTCCTTTAACGGCGATATAGGCGGATGGAATACAGCACAGGTGACCGATATGTCTGCGATGTTCGCTGGTGCCACTTCCTTTAACCAAGATATCAGCGGGTGGAATACCGCACAGGTGACGAACATGTTTTCCATGTTCTTTAGCGTCTCTTCCTTTAACCAAGATATAGGCGGGTGGAATACCGCAGCCGTGACAGATATGTTTGGCATGTTCCAGAATGCTTCTTCCTTTAACCAGGACATAGGAAACTGGAATACAGAACAGGTGACGAATATGAATGTTATGTTCGCTAGAGCCACTTCCTTTGACCAGAACATAGGAAACTGGAGTACAGAACAGGTGACGAATATGGATTATATGTTCAATGGAGCCGCTTCCTTTAACCAAGACATAGGTCGCTGGAATACAGCAACGGTGACTAATATGGATTATATGTTTAATCGAGCCACTTCCTTTAACCAAGACATAGGTCGCTGGAATACAGCAACGGTGACGACTATGCGTGCCATGTTCAATGGAGCCACTTCCTTTGACCAGAACATAGGAAACTGGAACACAGAACAGGTGACGGATATGGATTATATGTTCGCTGGTGCCACTTCCTTTAATCAGGACATAGGCGGGTGGAACACAGCTACCGTGACAAATATGAGATATATGTTCAGGGGAGCCGCCTCCTTTGATCAGGACATAGGTCGCTGGAATACAGCGACGGTGACGGCTATGCATGCTATGTTTCAGCATGCCGTTTTATTTGATCAAGACGTAGGAAGGTGGAATACCGTAGCGGTGACGAATATGAATTATATGTTCAATGGAGCCTCTTCCTTTAACCAGGACATAGGCGGGTGGAATACAGCATCGGTCACCGATATGTATGGTATGTTCTGGAAAGCCACTTCCTTTAACGGCGACATAGGCGGGTGGAATACAGCAACGGTGACAAATATGCGCACTATGTTCGATGGAGCCTCTTCCTTTGACCAGAACATAGGCGGGTGGAATGTGGAAGCGGTGAGGCATATGGAAAGTATGTTCTCAGGTATTACACTTTCAATTGCAAACTACGATTCTCTTTTGGTGGGTTGGAACAGGAAAAACCTTCAACGCGGTGTGTATTTCCACGGAGGGAATTCTTTGTATATAAGCACTGAAGCTCAAACTGCCAGGGAAAACATGATCAATTCAGATCGCTGGAGTATTACCGATGGAGGTCTGAGAACTATGAATCAGGCACCTGCAAACATTTTCCTTTCTGCCAACAGTATTGCAGAAAATGCGAGTGCCGATGCGGTGGTGGGAATACTATCAAATACCGATATAGGAGGCACGTATGCCTACACATTGCTGACAGGCACTGGCGATGCTGACAATGGAAGTTTTATGATTTCGGACACAGAGCTACAGCTTAAGGCTTCCGCCGATTATGAAACAAAACGCCACTATTCAATACGGATAAATGTAAGCGACGGAACCCATGATTTTGCAAAATCATTCACCATTTATGTGGGCGATGTAAACGAAGTGCCAACTGCCAGCGATACTACATTTGTAGTAGCAGAAAATAGCACAAACGGAATAGCGGTCGGCACAGTGACAGCAACAGACCAAGACCAACGCTGGCCCAATAATGTATTAACCTATGCCATTACAGGCGGTAACACAGGGAATGTTTTTGTTATCAACTCAATAACTGGATCGATTACCGTTGCTGGTGCGTTGGATTATGAAACCATCGCATCCTATTCGCTCAGGGTGACCGTTACAGACGGTGGAAGCACCCCCCTAAGTGGCACGGCAATGCTTACCATCACGGTGACGGATGTGAATGAACACGCCCCTGTTTTCACAAGTGGAGCTACCACTACAGTAGCTTATGAAGAAAACAGCACTACGGCAGTGACCACAGTTGTTGCCACCGATGCAGATGCGGGACAGACGGTTACTTTCACCCTGTCGGGCGGAGCGGATTCGACCCTGTTTTCCGTCACTCCTACAGGCGTATTGACGTTCAATACCGCACCAGATTTTGAGATGCCTACGGATATGGGAGGGAATAATATGTACGAAGTCACGATCGTGGCTACAGACAACGGCACACCCGCAAAGATGGTTATGCAAACGCTCACCATCACAGTGACGGATGTGGAGAATGAACACGCTCCTGTTTTTACAAGAGGAACGACTATGGTGGATGTAGCGGAAGGAACGACGGCAGTAACCACGGTCGTTGCCACCGATGCAGATGCGGGACAGACGGTTACGTTCACGCTGACGGGAGGAGCGGATGAGTCTAAATTTTCCATCACTCCCGCAGGCATATTAACGTTCAAGACAGCACCAGATTTTGAAATGCCTACGGATACGGGATCGGATAATATGTACGAAATAACGATCACGGCTACAGACAACGGCACACCCGAAAAGACCGCCATGCAAGCCCTTACCATCACGGTGACGGATGTGAATGATGGACCTACAGAACCTGTGTTCACGGACGTTTTGGTGTATCCTAACCCGGTAGACGCAGTGTTGCACATCAGCGGTGTGGAAGGAAATGCCCGATACACCTTGTCTGGCATAGACGGAAAAGTTTTGAAAAAAGGACAACTGGAGGAGGCAGGCAAAGGGGTTCATTCTGTGGCTGTTTCATCGCTGAACAAGGGCATCTATTTGTTACAACTAACCACAGGTAAAGGTAGCATCACCAAAAAAATTATGAAGAAATAGAAGAAGCATACATAGTGGAAGATGGAGAAGTTTCAGGCTTGTGGGAAAGACCAACTCTTGACGGGGTTAGGCTGAGAATCAGCAATTTTAGGTGTGTGTCTTTGGTGTAGCTTTTCTAAGAAAGTTAAAGAATCCATTTTTAGAACCCTCCTTATATCTGGAAGGCATGTTATACCAACACAATTATAAAATATTACATAACTAAATTGAATTATGTTTTGTTGGGATTAGGAAAAAAATATAAGTATCGCCATAGTTACGGTCCTATTTTTAACGAAATACGAGCAAAAAGAAACGATTTATATATGACATTTTATGGTCAATTTGGCATTATACCATTTTAATTATAAAATTAGTCTAATTATTATTTATATATTTGCATCATTGAGAATGAAATCAACTATCGAAATGCCAGAGAGTCTTGAAACACTTAAGGAGTTAGACTAATTAGACTAATTTTATAATTAAATTGGTATTATTTACTGGTTAGCACAAAACTGAACGCCCGCTAAACAACGAACTACCCTTCATACCAAATCCTAAAAACTGTTCCTGCCAGATCATCTGAAACCAACATAGAGCCATCTGAAGCAAATACTATGTCTACTGGTCGCGCCCATGCTCTGTTCGTTTCTTGATCAAGAAATCCTGTGGCAAAATCTTCATAGGCTACACCTTCTCCATCTTTTTCGGTAACCAACGTGATCTTATGTCCAGTATGTCCAACTTCTTGGTCCAGGTTCCATGAACCATGCTCTGCAATGAAAATTTTCCCCTTGTATGATGCAGGAAAAGCGTTTGCAGTATAAAATTTTAGTCCCAGCGGTGCTACGTGAGGTCCGAGGTTTTGGGCAGGTTTCACGAAATCAGAGCAAGGGTATTTATCACCAAAATCAGGATCTTTGATGGTGCCTCCATGGCAATAAGGGTAACCAAAGTGCTGACCTTTTTCCGTTACACGGTTTAATTCACAAGGGGGACTGTCATTTCCCAAATAGTCCCGCCCATTATCAGTAAACCACATCTCTCCCGTCTCAGGATGCCAAGTAAATCCAACGGTGTTTCTCACACCGCTTACATAAACTTCGCGATCTGAGCCATCAGGGTTCATACGGGTGACGGACGCATACATTTCATCTTTGCTTTCGCAAATGTTACAGGGTGCTCCTACTGGTATATACAATTTTCCATCCAGACCAAAAGCAATATACTTCCAGCCGTGATGACCATCTGTAGGATAGTCATCATAAATATTGACAGGTTCTGCGGAACTGTCTAGGTTATTTTCAATATCATCGTATCTCCAGAGCTTGGATATCTCGGCTACATAGAGTGAACCATCTTTAAAAGCCACTCCATTCGGCATTCTCAAATCCTTAGCAATGACGAACCGTTCATCTGCCTTCCAGTCACCATTATTATCCTTCAAAGCATACACTTTACCACCACCTCTATTGCCAACGAATAATGTGCCATCGGGGCTGAGTACTAGTGATCGAGCATTGTCCACTCTGGCAAATACATCTATCTTAAATCCTTCAGGAAGTTTAATTCGATCCAGCTCCATGCCGTCCATTGATGTCAGACCTACCTCTTCCATAACCTCCGCCACTAGTTCGCTGGAATTATCTGCGCCTGCTTCGGTAGGTTTTGGTGTATATGAAACAAGAAAAAGGAGCAATACACTTTTGATGAAGTAGTTCATAACTAATGCGTTTATTTTCGGGTCAATTTACTAATTAAATAATCAACAAATAACCCTCACGAAATAACCCCCACGACCATTATTTTTGCGCTCATGATTGACATTACAAACCTGTCATATTACCTAGGGGACAGGGCACTGTATGATGAGGCTTCTCTTTTTATTGGTCCAAAAGACAAAATCGGGCTTATTGGGTTAAATGGAACAGGTAAATCAACACTCTTGAGGATGATGACAGGAGAAGTACAGACCACTTCAGGAAAGATTTCAAAGAGTAAAGACACGACCATCGGATTTCTGAACCAAGACCTTTTGTCGTATCAAAGTGAAGATTCTATTCTGTCTGTAGCCATGCAAGCGTTTGAATCGACACTTGAGATTCAAAGGCAGATTGACAAGGTCATCAAAGAGATGGAAGAAAACTATCGTGATGAACTGGTCAATAAACTAACTAGGCTACAGGAAAGGTTTGAGGCGGAAGAAGGCTACACCCTTCAGTCAAAAACTGAAGAACTATTGGAAGGGATCGGGTTTACAACCGCAGACCTGACACGGTCATTAAGTGAATTTTCTGGCGGATGGCGTATGCGTGTGATGCTCGCAAAGCTACTGCTTGAAAAACCTGCTCTCCTGATGTTGGATGAACCCACAAACCACCTAGATCTTCCTGCTATTCAATGGATAGAAAATTATTTACAATCATACGAAGGGGCCTACGTCATTGTATCACATGACCGTGCATTTCTAAACAGAACTGTATATAAAATTGTAGAAATAGCTCTTCAAAAGCTGAATGTCTATTCAGGAAATTATGATTTTTATGAGGGAGAAAAAGCCTTGAGAAATGAGCTACAGCAAAATGCGTTTGAAAATCAACAGCAAAAAATAAAAGTAGCGGAACGGTTTATCGAACGATTCAAAGCCAAAGCGACGAAAGCAAAACAGGCCCAGTCCAAGATGAAAATGCTTGAAAAAATGAATCTTGTGGAAGAAGTGATTGACGAAAATGCGCAGGTGAACTTTCGGTTTAATTTTAGAACAAAGTCTGGAAGACATGTCAAAAGACTTATAGATATCTCCAAATCTTATGAAGAGTTAGAGATTCTTAATCATGCTACAATAGGAATTGAAAGGGGTGACAAAATCGCTTTGATTGGTGCAAATGGAAAAGGTAAATCGACTGCGTTAAGAATCATTGCAGAAACAGAGACTCATGCAGGAAGAGTAGAAACGGGACATAACGTGATCCCTTCCTTTTATGCTCAGCATCAACTGGAAGCCTTAGGCGTACAAAATGAAATTTTAGAAGAGCTAAAACAAATGGGAACTGGAAAGAATGAACAGGAACTTAGAAGCGTTTTAGGTTGCTTTCTCTTCACAGATGACGAAGTTTTTAAAAAAATAAAAGTGCTTTCAGGGGGAGAGAAATCAAGGGTAGCACTTGCAAAAACGCTTATTTCGGAAGCTAATTTTTTGTTACTGGACGAACCGACGAATCACTTAGATATAGTATCGGTGAGTATCCTTGTTCAGGCTTTACAACAATATGAAGGTACACTGCTTTTAGTTTCCCACGACAGGCATTTTATTTCTCAGGTAGCCAATAAGATTTGGTGGATTGAAAATCAGGAAATAAAAGAGTATCCTGGCACGTATGAAGAATATACATGGTGGAAGGAGCAAAACAAAGAAACGACTGTAGCTGAAACATCACAAAAGATCAGACCTGAAAAGAAAAATCCAAAACCAAAAAATGACCAAACGGAACAATCACTCAAGAAAGAAGTGAGGCAGGTCGAGAGTAAAATTGAATCATTAGAGCGTGAAATTAAACGTTTGGAGTCCAGTCTCGCAGATTCTACAGTGTATGAAAGCCCTAGTGAATATGAGAAGTTGAATGGACTGTTTCAAAAAGGAAAGGAAGACTTAGAAAGTTTATTAAGCAAATGGGAATCACTAGAGACTGTAAATCCCACTCTGTCCAAGTAAATTTTTAACAAAAAACTTAGATATATACTGACACAAGAAGGGATTGACCACTTACAAAGTAAGTCACTTATACCAATTTAAATCAGGTAAGTCGCTATTTGGAAAGGATGGAGCTTTTGCTCCGATGCTCAAACAATTTTTAGTAACTGCCCATGAATCAGAGATGGAGGAGCATCTAGATTCAGAAGAACGCCTCCATGGAAATAATACTATTTTAATCATAAAATTAGTCTAATTATTATTTATATATTTGAATTAATGAGAATGAAATCAACTATCAAAGTGCCAGAGAGTCTTGAAACGCTTAAGGAGTTATACAAATTAGACTAATTTTATAATTAAATTTGTATAAGCGTAATGGAAAAAGTAAAAAGCGATTAAAAGCTCAACTAGAACGCTTGAGATAGAGACCCCTCAAGCTCGTCAGAGTAGCTTCGAACCCCAGATAGTTAAAAAACATGAGACAATCTTGAGGATAAAATAATAGACCTTTATGGTTTAGGGATGAGCTTGCACGACATTAGTGCCAAGATCAAAAGAGATGTATGACACAGATAGCTCTCATACGGTATTGAGTCAACTAACTGATCGCATCATTCCAGAAGTCAACGCTTGACCGAACAGACCTTTAGCACCTGTTTATTGTATTGTTTGACTAGATACTATGCACTAAAAAGTTCGTTCAGAGGGGAAGGTCGAGTACAAAGCGTTATACAATATCTCGGGTATTAATGCTACTGGCAGAAGAGAGGTTTTAGGAATGTATATCTCAGAAAGTGAAGGTGCGAACTTCTGGCTTCAGGTGCTCTGGGATCTGCATAATAGTGGATTAAAAGACATCCTTATTGCCTGTACAGATAATCTTAAGGGCTTTAGTGAAGCCATGTAATGGAGTTAGAAGAGGGAAGAGCAGAGAAAGACGTTAAAGCACTATTTTTTCGTTCAAGGGCATAATTAAATTTTTAGTGGTATTAGCCTTAAGTTTTCCAAAATAAAACAGCACATTAATCCTAAAGCTGTCAAAATTTAGAACCCCTCTTGCCTTTGCCAAAACAGATTGAATTCTACCGTTTAAATTCTCGTGTTTACCACTATCTGTTTGTGTTTTAAAGGCATTTACAATTCCTTGTTTATGACGTTCAAAGGTTGATATAACGTTTAATTTACATAGCTGATTTTAACTTCCTTAGAGTTGATCATCCATTGGTTAAATAATTTCTCTATACCGGTTTTATTTTCAATAGAAAACAGGGTTTTAAAATCCTCTCTTATATGCCATGCTTTTGCAGTGTTTAAATTAGCTTGATCAATAGCTTTAAACGCTATTTTTTGTTTCTCGGTTCTGTTAGCTTCATTTTTTAAAACAGTGTATTTGTGTTTCTTTAAGAGAGGATTTTTCAAGACCTCTTTTCGCCCTGTTTTATCTATGGCTTCTGATAATTTTTTAAACAGATGAAATTTATCATGAACTATTAATGCCTGCCGAGCAATATCTTTTATAGTATTAATAAAAGGCTTCCACATATCCATAGTTACTCTCTTTAATTGTGGCTGTTCCTCTTGAGAATTTAACGAAAAAAATAGTGCTTTAACATCTTTCTCTGCCCTTCCCTCTCCTAACTCCATTACATAATCTTTATCGCTATCTATCAAGATAGATGCGTATTGATGCCCTTTTCTATAGGCTTTTTCATCTATACTTACATGTTCAAAATTATTTATTTCCCCTCTTTCATCTAGCCCGTTTTCTACTGCTTTTTCCATTATACTACTAACAATATAAGGAGTCGTTTGAAATAAAGTAGCAACTGTTTTCTGAACTTTAACCAATAGCAAGGACGCTATTATTTCCTGTGAAAACAAACGAGTATATCCTTTGCCTTTGGAAGCAAAGGAAACAGCTATAACCTTCACTTTACCGTTATCATCTACGTAGCTAGGGAGACTACACACAATAAAACACTTATAAATCAAACCAACTTAAATGTTGCCATTTACGCTCTGGTGATTGGTCATATAGCCTGTATTTTTTTCCTGATACTTTATACACTTTTGGTGAATATGTTAGATGTATTTCTATGGTCTTTTTAGGATATTCTTTCTTCTTTATTTCTGAAATCATAAAATAATCGGTAATCAAAAATTTGATTATGCCTTTCTGGATGAAATTCACATTATTTTCGCCCTGTTGACGTTGACTTTTGAACCTAAAAAAACGCAGAACATGAATGAAGAGACATTTACTTTTCTTGCCTTGGGGGATTCTTATACGGTAGGAGAAGCGGTGAGTGAAAAAGAAAGATGGTCAGTACAGCTAGTTGTGAGATTAAGAGAGGATGGAGTTGCGATAGAAAATCCTCAAATAATAGCTACCACTGGATGGACAACGGACGAATTGATATCCAGCATAGGAAAAGCGGATGTAAAGAAATCATACAGTATTGTATCGTTGCTTATAGGAGTGAATAATCAATACAGGGGTTATCCTGTTGCCCAATACGAAGCGGAATTTGAAATACTCTTGAATCAAGCTACTAAGTTTGCGGGGGGTGATCCAAAGAATGTTTTTGTCATATCCATTCCCAATTATGGAGTAACACCATTTGCTCATGAAAAAAAACTAGATGTAAAAAAAATTGGAAAGGAGTTGGATGAATACAATGCACTAGCTGAAAAAATCACCTTGCGAAAAAAAGCTAACTTTACTAACATATCTAGGGGTTTGGGATTAGTGGACAAAGACGAGGCTTTGGTTGCTATGGATGGATTGCATCCATCTGGCAAGATGTACGCTCAATGGGTTGAGTCTGTTTATAGCAAGGTATATGACAACCTTTCCTCGAGATAATTCTCTAAATCGCTCATTGTATGGGTACCTCTACTAAGCTATGATTTTTTTTGAGTGCGAGAAAGTCCCACACGGAAAACCACAGTGTATATAGCGTACATGAGGATTTGAGTACGGGAATAGCACAGAAAATTGCGAAAAAAGACAGTTAATAGAGATGCTCTTAAACATTTACTTTTAAGTCGTCTTAAAATAATATCCTAATTTAGGGACCTGATCACTGGAATTACCTTAGTTCTAAAATATGCGAAATTTTTTATCAGTACTGGGACTCTCTGCGCTAATTTCATGCCAGGATAAAGTAATATGTCCTGCATTTCAAAGCACATACATACTGAATGATTCCACACGGAATGCCTACTATTCATATGTGTGGCAGTTGGATGAAATAACGCGCTTACAGTACCTGTCAAAAGGACCAAATACTGAAGGAAATGACTCATTAGGGATTGTTGCTCAACCAAAAGTGGACCATTATGCTTATGCTGGAGAAAAGGTGGTCCCATGGAGAGTTCGCGGACGCACAAAATACGGTATTGTAAAATATGAACCCTATTGGCTAAAAAAGTATCGGATGAAAACGGCTCCTATGGAGAATGTTTTTTCGCCAGAACCAATTGAACCCAATTTTGTAGCATCGAATTTTGCTGATTCGCTTAAGGTAGATTCTTTGGCTATTACCTCTGTGGATTCTACGAAGACTCAAATTGCATCCTTGAATACAGAGAAAGAAGAACCAAAATACTTATTTAAATACGATCCTAAAGATAATTTTAATGTTGAACAGGAGTATTATAATAAGTATTACGGTGAAAAACTCATAGATAAGAGACCGAATCCAGAGCTTTTAGTAGCGGACTCGCTTTCTGGTAAAAAAATGACTGATTCCCTTCAAACAAAGAAAGAACCATTTTTTAAAAAGATTTTTAAAAAGAAGAAAAATCAGACGGATACAGTTTCAATTTCTGGGGACCCTGCAGTAAGCACTGACGGGGACAGGTAGTTCATCCCTAGGGTTCCAAAAAATTAGGAGTCTGTCGGACTTAAAAGCTCAACAAAAATTAATAACTTTGGGCATGTTATCCTTTATCGGTTCGGCTAGAGAACAAGTTTATTTTATGCCATACGACCTTAACGAGTGGTCATGCGAAAATCACTTGGCAAGATTTGCAGTTAAGCTAGTGAATAAAATGAATTTACGTCAGGTTTATTCAAGCTATTCAGGCAAAGGAAGCACTCGTAGGTTCAACAATCAAGTGCAAAAACTAAGCGGTATTTAGATAAAAGATTTCTTTAGGAGTTTTAAAGTTAAGTTTTTCTCTTGATCGTCGGTTAATTTTGTGTTGAATTTGTGTAAGCTGTGTGTCAGTTAGTGTATCAAAAGCTGTTTTTTTGGGTATATACTGTCTTATGAGTTTGTTAGTGTATTCATTGAGTCCTCTTTGCTAGGAGCAATACGGATGGGCAAAGTAGCATTGAGTAGCTAGTTTTTAGCTATGTTTTGATGGTCGGCAAATTCTGTCCCATTATCAGAAGAGATCGAAAGGATATGTTTTATTGAAGTAGGCATTTAATAAATAAAAGATTAGTCTATTAAAACAGTTTCATTTTCTTGATTAAACGATTGATTTACAGTAACTTAGTAAAATTATTAAAGATAGAGTAAAAATCAGATTATGGAGAAAAAGTATGAAAGCCTAACCCTTTTTGAGTTTCAGAAGAAATTTCCTGATAATGACAGTTGTCAAAACTTCCTAGCCGAAATGAAATGGCCAGATGGATTTAAATGTGAAAAGTGTCAAAACAACACGTATTGCAGAGGGAAATTATTCCATACCCGTCAATGCACAAAATGTAGGTACCAAGCTACCCCCACAAGTGGCACGCTTTTCCACAAAGTAAAATTCCCAATCTTAAAAGCTTTTTATATCCTATACTACATGAGTACAAATAAACAAGGGATTGCATCAACAGAGCTAAGCAGAAAACTGGGACTACGGCAAAAAACCTGTTGGCTGTTTCAACAAAAGGTAATGAAGGCAATGGGTAGCAGTGGGAAATCCCCGCTAGTGGGTAAAGTAGAAGTCGATGAGACCGTTGTAGGGCAACAGGAAGAAGGCGTTGTAGGACGACAAAATAACCGAAAAAAGCAGGTTGTACTGGCTATTGAGAAGAAAGGGAAAGGAGTGAGCAGGATGTATGCTAGGGTGATTGACAATGCTGGCTCCAAGCAATTGAAGCCCTTCTTCCAAGATCATATATCACCTGAGGCTGCCATCAAAACCGATAGGTGGAGGGGCTACATCCCCTTGAAAGAAAAATATCCTTACTTAATTCAAATCGAGAGTGGGAAGAAAGGTAAGAATTTCCCAGAATTGCACAGAACAATTATGATGTTCAAGGCATGGCTTAGAGGTATCCACCATTCAGTCGATAACCTGCAAGCATATATCGACCAATATTGCTATCGGTTCAACCGAAGCCAGATGAAAGGGGAAATATTCGATAACCTGCTAACTAAAATGGTGGTCCATCAACCATGCCCGTACAAGTGCATTCGTATTTATTAAATGCCTACTTCAAATGTTTTTTATAGGGCATCATCCTATTGATAAGTTCCTTACTTAGTCCTTTGGCTTGCTTTCCCTTAGGTAGCTTTTTGATAATGAGCATTCCTGTAGTTCTTTCCACGATGGTTAGAATGGCTCCCTTTTGCTGTCTGCCTATAAGGGTATCCACTTCCCAATCCCCAAAGCGTTCTTTATTGTTGATGCATTCAGGTCTTTGATCGATTGATACCCTGTTTTTAATAGTTACAGGCTTACCTACAGGTCTTTTTCTATGTTTGAGTTGATGGCGTAAATGTTTGTAATAATGACCTCCAGTAGCTTTATCCTCCCTGATATATTGATAGATACGTTCATGTGAAACCATGGGAATCTGCTTGATTTTACAATACCCTACAAGCTGCTTAGGTGACCACTGTTCTTGCAGAAGGTACGCTTTGATGAGCTTTCTTTTGTGGGTGTCAAAAGACCGAGACTTGCAATAACGTTGCTTACGCTTTGTGGAAGTCAAATGTGCTTTAGATCCATGATAGTTCCCTTTAGGGGAACTGTTGCGCTTGCATGCTCTGTAAATGGTGGAACCTGACACAGCAAGGGCTTCTGCAATGAAACTTTTACTCTTACCCGATTTTAAGTAGGCTTCAATTTGATGTCTTTGATGGGCTTTGAGTTGATAATATGTTTGGCTCATATGGCAAAGTTTTTAGACCTTTAAATATGTGGAAATAGCTCCACATATTTATCCTAATCTTTGAACTTACTAATTGAACTTACAACTCCTTACGATCCTAAATTAGTGCTCTCCCTTATTTTTTAAGGCTATTCGACGGGTGTTTTTAGTTCCCGAAAAATAGAAACAGGGACCTACGAGGCTGTTGCTTTTCGCTTCATTGCAGGAAATCATCACCCCGACCATGACACAATTTCTAGTTTTCGTAACAAGTTTCTTCCCGAACTCAAAGATTGGTTTAAGGAAATCCTTTTGATAGGTAATGAGCTTTTGGGCTCATCAAATTGGGAAACATCTTCATTGACGGCACAAAAGTACAAGCCCATGCATCCAAGCATAAAGCGATGAGCTACAAAAGAATGAAGCCATTGGAGGAAAAATTAGCGTGCGAGATTGAACAATTAATGGCTCTTGGTCAAGAGCAAGATGCCAAGGATGATAACTCCGCCATTGATATACCCGATGAAATAAAAAGGAGAAAAGACCGCCTCACTAAAATCAATACAGCCAAAACAGTTATTGAACAACGTCGCAAAGAAACCTACCAAGTAGCGCAAGCGGAATTTGATAAAAAGCAGGAAGCATGTAAGAACTATGGAAAGGAAGCTGGTAAGAAGCCACGGGGGAAAGCACCAAAAGAGCCATCGACAGAACCAAAAGATAAGGATCAATACAATTTCACTGATCCTGAATCTCGGATAATGAAGACAAATAAGGGCTTTGATCAAGGTTATAATGCACAAATAGCGGTCAATGATGATATGTTGATTGTTGGCAATTATGCCAATGTCCATCCCAACGATAAACAAGAATTCTTACCTACTATTGCATCTGTCCCCGACGAATTAAAACCTCAAATCACCTCTTCGGTTGCCGATACAGGCTATTATTCTCAACAAAACATCGATAATTGTCCCAAGACCATCACTCCAATAATTTCAAAATCAAAGGAAAAACACAACAGTTATATTGAACAGCTTTTACACCCAACAAAAGCTAAGCAAAAAGGGATTTATCGAAAGAGGAAACATACAGTGGAATCTGTTTTTGGCATAATAAAGGAGGTATTAGACTTTAGAAGGTTTTCATTAAGAGGAAAAGCGAATATAGACACTGAATGGGGATTGGTGTGTTTTTCTTATAATTTGCAAAGAATGTTTAATCTAAAAACTACTTAAAAAGAGGGGTATCAGACCGATTTACTACCAAAACAGAAAAAGGCACAAGACATACAATCCTTTCGCAAAATGAATGAGTTAAAGCCAATTTTTGGTTCTGAAAAATTAATCTTTTTACTCTCCTAAGTTATTGAAAGTCCGACAGACTCCTAGGATACTTATGTCCAATTCAGTAAAAAGCAACAAAAAGTGAGGAAGAACAGCAAGAAATAGGGCTGTTCAGACCTATTGGAGAGCAAAAAATCAAAAAGAGAGAGCAAAAATCTCACATTTCAAAAACCAACAGACTCAGTGCTACGTTGTGCAACGGCCTCTAATAGGTCGAACTAGGTACAAAGTAGAACGTACCTTTGGGAGTATTCGCAAGTGGTTTGGAAGAGCGGTCGCACGCTATAGCGGGATAGAAAAAATGCATACTCAGAATCTGATGGAGGCGATGTGTTATACCAATTAGTTTATAATACTAGTCTAATTATTATTTGTATATTTGCTTCATGGATATGAAATCAACTATAGAAGTATCGGAGCGTCTTGAAACGATTAAGGAGTTACAAGCTAAACAACGCAATATCAAGGCAGAGAAGCGTATTTTAATGTCTAATTTTATTGAAGACCAATAAATTCAAGACTCAACAATTGATAGCAACTTATTTGGGTATCTGTAGACAGACGTTGGTTCTTTGGATAGCTAGGTATCGTAAATTAGGAATAGCAGGCATCTTGCTAAGTTCCACAAGAGCTAAAAAGTCTAAAATTATTACCCCTGAAATTCACCAAGGATTATCAGAGAAGTTAAAAGATGCCAAGCTCTCTTTACGTGGCTATTGGGATGAACAACAATGGGGTTTATCTCTCTATGGAGTTGAAGTAAAATATCATTGGCTTAGCGCGTACATGGTAAAATACGTTAAAACAAAGCTGAAAAGCCCAAGGAAATCTCATTACAAAAAGGATGAGGAAGCCGTAAAGGCTTTTTTAAAAACTTCCTACTGCATTAAACGACATTAAATCCAATCTAAACAAAGGTAAGTTTGAAGATGTGAATTTATATGTTCAGGATGAAAGTAGCTTTGGATTAATGACGCATTTAGGCAAATGCTTAACGGTAAAAGGAGTTAAACCAGTAGTTTCTTACCAACACAAGTTTCAAACAACCTACCTGTATGGAAGCTATTCCCCTATAAATGGAGATAGTTTTGTTTGGGAATTTAATGGAGTAAATACCACAATCTTTGAATCCTATTTAAGGCACTTCTCTGAGTATAAACCTAAAGAATATAAGCTAGTCATTATTGATAATGCTGGTTTTCATTCAACAAAAAACATAGAAGTACCCGATAATATTTTTCTGTTAAATATCCCCTCATATTCTCCAGAACTGAATCCTTGCGAACAAGTTTGGCAATACATTAAAAGCCGATATAAAAATAAACGCTTTGAAACTATGGAAAGTTTTAAAAAATGGCTACATAAAACAGTAAATAAAATGAGCAAAATACCATCAAATCAATTACTGGAAACCATCATTACTTAAATACTTTTAATGACGTGTTTTATGATTTAATTGATATTACCATTTATATCGAAGTCCTAGGATACTTATGTCCAATTCTGTAAAAGACAACAAACAGTGAGAAAGAACAGCAACAAATAGGTCTGTTCAGACCTATGGGAGATTAAAAAATCAAAATGAGAGGTCAAAAATTTCACAATTCAAAAACCAACA
Source organism: Ekhidna sp. (assembly GCA_965261215.1). Taxonomy (GTDB): domain Bacteria; phylum Bacteroidota; class Bacteroidia; order Cytophagales; family Cyclobacteriaceae; genus Ekhidna. The sequence goes on along the minus strand of CBDHDT010000193.1, from coordinate 1,284,934 downwards.
AACTCATCGCTACCTTTTACAATGGTCTTAGTTTATATGTAATATTTTCCAGTCAAATTGGTATTAGATCAAAAAAACAATTTCTTACGAAGCTTAAATTTTACCTTTGCCCGCTTAATTTTTAAAAAAACGAATGGCGGAATACAATTTTCAGGAGATTGAAAAGGACATGCAGAGATATTGGCGTGCCAACGATACCTATAAAACTCCTGATAAATCCAAAAGACCCAAATATTACATCTTGGATATGTTCCCTTATCCATCAGGCGCAGGTCTTCACGTTGGTCACCCGCTTGGCTACATCGCTTCTGACATTATTGCGAGATATAAAAAACTTACTGGGTACAATGTACTTCATCCAATGGGTTTTGACGCATTCGGTCTGCCTGCAGAACAACATGCTATTCGAACGGGTCAGCACCCTGCTGTCAGTACACAGGAAAACATCAAAAGATATAAAGAACAATTGGAGAGCCTAGGATTTAGCTATGATTGGTCAAGGGAAGTTCAAACCAGTGATCCTTCATTCTATAAATGGACTCAATGGATTTTTTTGAGGCTTTATGAAAACGGTCTGGCCTATGAAGATGACACACTGATCAATTGGTGTCCAAATGATAAGGCTGTCTTAGCTAATGAAGAAGTGAAGAATGGCAGGTGTGATCGGTGTGGTACCCCTGTAGTAAGACGCAGGCTTAGACAATGGGTGCTAAAAATCACAGAATATGCAGACAGACTCCTCCAAGACCTAAAGGATTTAGATTGGCCTGAATCTATCAAACGCTCTCAACGTAACTGGATTGGGAAAAGTTATGGAGCCGAAATTGACTTCCATGTGAAAAACCATGACAAGAAAATCGGCATTTACACTACAAGACCTGACACTATTTATGGAGCTACCTATATCGTTTTAGCTTCAGAACATGAGTTGGTCTCAGCAATTACCACAAACGAACAGAAAAGTGAAGTTGACGCTTACAAGGAACTGTCGAGCAGAAAAAGTGACCTAGAAAGAACCAGGTTAGATAAAACGAAGACTGGAGTATTCACTGGTGCGTATGCTGTCAATCCTGTAAATGGCACCGAAATGCCAATATGGATAGCAGATTATGTACTCATATCCTATGGCACTGGAGCTATCATGGCAGTACCCGGAGGTGACCAAAGAGACTTTGAATTTGCCAAAAAGTTTGATCTACCTGTGATCCAAGTTGTTACAAAAGATGGCAGTCCCATTGAAAATCAAACAGAAGCATATTCTGGGCATGGCATCATTCTTAATTCTGGTGAATACAGTGGAATGGACAGTAAAGAATTTCAACGTGTGATCACTGAACAATTAGAAAAAGAAGGTCAGGGAAAGGGAGCAACAAATTATAAACTTAGAGATTGGATATTTAGTCGTCAGAGATATTGGGGAGAACCCATACCAATTATTCATTGTGATCAATGTGGAACAGTTCCCGTGCCTGAAAATCAGCTCCCTCTGGAACTGCCAAAAGTAACTTCATATACGCCTACAGAAGATGGACAATCTCCACTCGCCAATGCTACAGACTGGGTAAACACGACGTGTCCTGAATGTAACAATCCTGCAAAACGAGAAACCAACACCATGCCTCAATGGGGAGGTAGTTGCTGGTATTATTTAAGGTATTTAGATTCCAAAAATCCAAAACAGCTCGTCTCTCCAGAAGAAGAAAAGTACTGGATGAATGTGGATTTGTACATAGGAGGTGCCGAACATGCTGTACTTCATTTGCTCTATGCCAGGTTTTGGCACAAGTTCCTCTTCGACCAGGGCTATGTCTCCACGAAAGAACCTTTTCAAAAACTGGTGAATCAGGGAATGATTCAGGGAAGATCCAGCCTAGTCTATCGGGTAGATGGAGAAAATAAGTATATCTCGAAAGGGCTAAAAAATAACTATAAGGTGTCCTCTGTACATGTTGACGTGAACATCGTGAACGACGACATCCTGGATATTGAGTCTTTTAAGAAATTCCGACGAGATGCTTCGGAAGCTGAATTTATCCTAGAAGAAGGGAAATTCATGTGTGACTCAGAAGTGGAAAAAATGTCCAAATCTAAATACAATGTAGTTACTCCTGACTATTTGATTGACAAATACGGGGCAGATACTTTGAGGATGTATGAAATGTTTCTCGGACCTGTTGAGCAAAGTAAGCCTTGGAATACCAATGGAATTGAGGGGGTCTATAAATTCTTGAGGAAGTTCTGGGCTCTCTTTCATCAAAATGATCAACTTGCTGTCTCAAATGAAAATCCCGCTAAAAATGAGCTAAAGATTTTACACAGTGTAATTAAGAAGGTAGCGGAGGATATTGAAAATATGTCATTGAATACCTCTGTCAGTGCATTTATGATTGCTGTGAATGAGCTGTCCTTTTTAAAATGCAACAAAAAAGCAGTTCTTGAACCTCTTCTCATTGTGCTCTCCCCTTTTGCGCCACATATCTGCGAAGAGTTATGGCACCTGACTGGAAATGAAACGTCAGTAGTTAATGCCTCCTACCCGACCCTCAATCACGAGTACCTAGCAGAAAATTCAGTCGAATACCCAGTGTCCATTAATGGGAAAGTGCGCATGAAGTTAAACTTCCCTGTAGATGCTACAACAAACGATATTGAGACCAAGGTACTTGCTAACGATGTAGTAAAAAAATGGATGGAAGGAAAACCTGCCAAGAAAGTGATCATTGTCCAAAAAAAGATTGTAAGTATAGTAGTGTGAATTAAAAATCCGCTACCTAAGTAATACCAAGTTAGATTATAAAATATCACATATAAATTCAATCATTTTTTGTTTGGATCAGGGAAAAAATATAAACATAGCCATAGCCATAGCTACGGTGCTATTTTTTAACAAAACATAAGCAAAAAAGAAACAAGTTATATGTGATATTTTGTGGTCAAGTTGGTATTAAACAAACCGTAGCTTTTTATCGGACAACAGTGATTAATTGGAAATAACTTAATACCTTCGCACCATTATTTAAACCTTAAAAGATCAATGAAAACCGCTACCCACCCACCTATAACTGACAAAAAGGCATATAATAATCCTATCCCCCCCCCCCCCCCCCCCCCCGACATTATGGCAGACTTTAGCCAATCTTTGTAATTACAAAACCCTATTTCTTTTTATTTTAAGTCTAGCGTTTGCTCTACCAGCAAATGCTCAAGATGCTGACCCAACAGACCTCTGTTCACGCACCACAGCAGTTCAGAATGAAATAGTCGCAAGCGTGAGTGGCAAAACCGATTGTGCAGACATTACTTCGACAGATTTGGCGGGAGTTACCGGCTTAACTTTTGTTGGGACCTCTTCTCTAAGAGGTAGTAGTCTAAAGAGTGGTGATTTTGCGGGATTAACAGGACTAACAAGAATCTTTTTAGGCAGTAATCAACTAACAACTCTACCCGCTGATATTTTCTCTGAGCTATCTGCCTTAACGACACTCCAGTTAGATAACAATCAATTATCCACTTTGCCATCTGGTATTTTCGCGGGTTTAACTGCCTTAACAGACCTTGATTTATCGGGCAACCCACTGCCTGCTTCGCTCCCTGCAAGCCTGTTTGCTGATTTACCAGAAACAGCAACCATAACCCTACCCACAGGAACCACGATTAACGCCGCAATACCAACAACCGTAGGCACGATTGCCGATATTACTGACCTCGTGGCAATGGGTAGTCCTCAAACTGTTGATGTAGCAGATAAATTTAGCGACACAGACGATTTGACCTTTTCCGCAGAATCCAACAATATTGCAATCGCGACTGTTAGCGGTAGCACAACAATAACCATTACCCCCGTAGCCGTAGGAACTACAACAATCACTGTAACTGCCACCGATACAGCAGGGCAATCCGTTACACAAACTTTTATGGTCAGCGTAATCCCAGCCGAAACAGACCTCTGTTCACGCACCGAAATAGTTAAGAATGTGATCATCTCCAAAGTGAGTGGCAAACCCAATTGTGCAGACATTACTACAGCAGAGTTGGTGGGAGTTACCGAATTATCTTTTGTTGGTAGTAACTCTCTAATAGGTAGCAACCTAAAGAGTGGCGATTTCGCAGGCTTAACAGGGCTAACGTCTCTCAATTTATCCAACAACGAGATTACCACCCTACCCGTTGATATTTTCTCTGGGCTATCCGCCTTAGAGACACTCAGGTTGGATAACAACCAACTATCCACCTTGCCTACTGTGGTTTTCGCAGGCTTAACCAGTTTGACAACCCTTGATTTATCGGAAAATCCACTGCCTACTTCGCTTCCTGCACGCCTGTTTGCCGATGTGCCAGCAACAGCAACTATAACCCTTCCCGATGGAGTCACGCTGAATGCAATTCCAACGACCGTAGGCACGATTGCCAATATTACTGACCTCGTAGCAAATGGTAACACTCAAACTGTAGATGTGGCGGATAAATTTAGCGACACAGACGATTTGACCTTTTTCGCAATGTCTAATGATATTAGCATCGCAACCGTTGGACTTGCTAACGATAGTGAAGTTACGATTACGCCAGTAGCTGCTGGCACTACAACCATCACCGTCACTGCCACCGATATAGCGGGTCAAACTGCTGAACAGACGTTCTCAGTCTCCGTTACCAACCCTGCCCCAACAGCCACAGGTACGATTGCCGACATTACTGACCTCATGGTAAGTGGTAGTCCTCGCGAGGTAGATGTAGCTACTAAATTTAGCGACTTAGACACGTTGACCTTTACTTCAACGTCCGATAATACCGCGATCGCAACGGTTGCAGTGAGGGGTAGTGTAGTTACCATTACTCCCGTAGCCGCAGGCACAGCAACCATCACCGTCACTGCCACCGACATAGCGGGTCAAACTGCTGAACAAACGTTCTCAGTCTCCGTGCAGGCTGATGATGTTACCACAGGCACTGCTGGTGTGAAGAAAATAAGCGTTTCCGTCTCCCCCAATCCACTAAAAGATGGAGATAGCGTGACAATTACCGTTGCCAGCGAGGGCGTGTACCGCTTGTTCGGAATCTCAGGGGAATTTCTTACTAAAGGGACCTTAACCAAGGGAGATAACGCTGTGGTATTTCCGTTTTTAGCTAAAGGAATTTATCTGTTAAAGATACAAACAACACACGGTCTTATGACAAGGAAAGTGGTTAAAAACTAGCACCGTAGCGATGGCTATGCTTTAGGACATCGCTAGTAATACCAAATTGATCACAAAATGTCACATATAAATTGAATTATTTTTTGCCTAATCCAAACAAAAAAATAATTCAATTTATACCAATTATAATATTAGTCTAATTATTGTTTATATATCTGCATCATGACAATGAAATTGAATATTTGAAGCATCAGAAGGTCTTGAAACGCTTAAGGAGTTACATTAATTAGACTAATATTATGATTAAAATGGCATTAAGCCCATTTAATGGAGCAGATTATGGGTGTGCGACCGACTTGCCAAGTCAAATCTTCCAGAAAATCCCTGCCTCGTAGGATGGATTAGCAAGTACCTGACGTCCTGAAAAGGCAGTACCTACAGAAAGAGAAAATCCGATATTCTCTTTGATTGAGTAAATAATTTCAGGAGAAAAGCTCATGAACTCGACATTGTTTCCAAAAACACCTTGAGTGCTGTTGGCATCGGGATTGCCGTTTTGTAATGATTCTACTCCCGCTAATCTTGCAACCAGCGTTACTTTATCTTTAATAGTGAGTCCCGCTTCCAGACCGAAACGTGCCTCGTCAGAGAGTCCTTCTGTTCTATTATTGAACCCCAATGCTACGCTCACGTAGACCGGAATTGGATAAAGGGAATGACTGGCCTCTACCGTGAGCATTTGATTAAATTCACCATCTCCCGTTTGCAGTAATCTGGCACGCCCCCCGCTAGGATTTCCTAGAGGTAACCCTAGCGTAAGACGAGCACTTACCACGATGGATTTATCTTGAATTAATCCATATTTCAGGCTTAAGTCAGTATCTCCTACGGATGTCAGTTGGTCTCCTTCTACAAAATCACCATTCCTTTTTTGAAGTGCATTCAAAATAGACCTTGAGAAAAACGGAAAATAGGCAATAGCAGTCAGCCTGTCGGTAAGACCATACTCGCCGTACAAAGAAGTTGAATAAACGGAAATTCCCGGGTTTATATTGACAATCTTGCCTGCGGGGTTATAATAGCGGTCAGATAGCAAAGCGTATTGGCTCAACTTGAAAAATCCCTTGTTTTTCTTTTGAGTCCATCCGCCTCCCGCTATCGCTACTGTTGTGAGTACCAGTGCTACAGGCAATATGAATATTTTTTTCTTCATTTTTTCAATTAATTATCAAATGGTCCCACTTCCAGCTTTGTTGGAAAACGTTCGCACCAGACCATTAAATGGCTATAAGTATAAAGTTTGGCAGAAGGATCAGCCTTTGAGACGTTTATTTCAAAATTTCCACTGGTTCTGGCTTTTCTAAGCTTAACTCCTCCACTTATGTTCTCGGAATTGAGGGTAAGATAAAAATAGGGATCGGGTGGTGTACCCGCTATGTAATTCTCTATAGTTAAAATCAGTTGACCATTGCTATTTATGCTCAGCTTAAAATCACCTGAAATCCCATATCCTCTCGTGCCCGGCAATGTGCCAGTCCTTTCCATAGTGGTAACTCCTGCTAGCTGTGTGAGCGTAAGTATTTTCTCAGCACTCCCCATACCTCCTGTGGTAGATATCGTTACGGTGGCAGTACGTGATGCCCCCGTGTTTTCTGCGTAGGAGATCGTGAGCATTCCACCGTCGGTGCCACTCATTGCTGAGAGCATGATAAAGTCGCCAGTCTTAGTAGCTGTCCAACCCGTGGCACTACCTCCGATGTCAATGGTTGCCACGACGGTTCCCGCTACTGCACCCAGAGGATCAATTGCTGTTACTGACACAGTGGGAGAAGGTGCTTGTTGGGTGAGGGTAAGGGTGTGCATATCGGCACTCCCCGTACCTCCTGTGGTAGCTACTGTTACAGTGGCAGTACGTGATGCCCCCGTGTTTTCCGCGTAGGTGATCGTAAGTATTCTATCGCTGCTGGTGCCACTCATTGCTGAGAGCATGATAAAGTCGCCAGTCTTAGTAGCTGTCCAGCCTGTGGCACTACCTCCGATGTCAATGGTTGCCGTGACGGTCCCCGCTGCTGCACCCAGAGGAGCAATTGCTGTCACTGACACGGTGGGAGGAGGAGGTGCTTGTTGGGTGAGTGTGAGGGTGTTTCTAGCGACACTCCCCGTACCTCCTGTGGTGGATATCATGACGGTGCCCATACGTGCCACCCCCGTGTTTTCTGCGTAGGTGATCGTAAGTATTCTATCGCTGCTGGTGCCACTCATTGCTGAGAGCATGATAAAGTCGCCAGTCTTAGTAGCTGTCCAACCCGTGGCACTCCCTCCGATGTCAATGCTTGCCGTGATGGTTCCCTCCGTTGCACCCAGCGGGGTAAGAGGGGAAGGAGGAACCGTCGTTATTGACAAGGAAGGGGCACCTTGTGCTACCTGTGTGAGGGTCAACGTTTTTGTGGCAACGTCTTCCGTGCTTCCTGTAGTGGATACCGTTACGGTGGCAGTACGGAGTGTTGCATTCGTATTGGCTACGTAGGTGATCGTGAGCGTCCCGTTCCCGTTACCGCTCATTGCTGAGAGCATGATAAAATTGCCAGTCTTGGTGGCTGTCCAGCCCGTGGCACTACCTCCGATATCAATGGTTGCCACGACGATTCCCGCTGTTGCACTCAGAGAGGTAAGGGTCGAGGGAACCGTCGTTACTGACACGGTGGGCGCATTACTTTCGACCATGACCTCCACGGAGTCTTTTAATTTTCCAAAAGAGGCAGTTACCGTAACATTACCTTGTTCGATGGCTGTTGCCATGCCCATTTTATCTATTGTTAACACCTGTGAATTTGAACTGATCCATGTTAGCGTGGAATCAGGGGCAGGCTGTCCATCTCCACCGAAATATTGAGCCATGAATGAAAATGTTTCACCTACATTTAAGGATGTTTTGGAAGGGGTTATTCTAACTTCAGGAGTCCCCTGTACGCTTAACGTCACTGAGTCAGAAGCGTTCCCAAAAGAAACTATGATGTTTGTAACACCCACACTCACTGCTCTCACAAGACCTAACGTATCTATCACGGCTACCATGGTATTAGAGCTTTTCCACATGGGGTTGATGTCTTGAGCCGTTTTTGATGCATCTACGTAACGGACACCAAATTTGAATGATCCACCAACTGTCAAAATTTTTATTGAAGTAGAGATTTTAATAGCCTCCAGAGAAGGCTCGACGTTAATTTCAACGGTGTCTGCGATGGATGTTCCCTGAACTGAGGCATAAATAGAAACCATGCCTTCTGATACGCCAGTAGCAATGTTTCCATCAATAGTCAGGACTTTTGAGTTTGAACTTTCCCATGAAATAGGCGTAGGCTCATTAGCAGGCTCACCAGAATCGTCCCTGTATTCTGCTTGTAATTCATACGTTCCTGACACCCTAAAAGTTGTGTCTTTTACATTGAGGATGCGAAGAACTTCAGGAAATGGATTTTCAATATCTGTTTCAACACATCCAATGGCTAGGAGCATTGGAGCTGTTAACCAGAGGCTTTTCACTAAGCGTCTAAATGAAGGAGAATTCATAATTCGAGATTTACAATTTTACAACTCTCCACTTTAATCTGGTTACTACTTGGCGACATTGAAGCTATCGTTTCCTAACAAAATTGACGGGTTAAACCTTCCTTCTTCATCTCTATTTTCAAGGTTTAGGACACCTCGCGGACAAACGGAGGAGCACACACCGCATCCGACGCATGAAGATCGGATGATATTTTGACCTTTTTGAGCATACGCTCTTACGTCAATTCCCATTTCGCAATAAGTACTGCAATTGCCACACGAAATGCACTGACCTCCATTCGTAGTAATTCTGAACCTTGATTTGAATCGCTGAACGAGACCGAGGTATGCTGCGAGGGGGCAGCCAAAACGACACCAGACTCTATTCCCCATGAATGGGTAAAAGCCAGTTCCAATGACCCCAGAGAATATGGATCCGATCATAAAACCGTAAACGGACCTGATGCCGTCACTGTAAAATTTAAAACTATCACCGTCTATGGGCATGTATTTTTGGAATACCGACAGTTCACTGAAAGTAATTCCAATGGCAGTGAGTCCCACAATTCCAATAACTACGTTTCTCACCTTATTTCCCTTCATAGCTGGATATTTTTTTCTATGAAAAAAATATAATACTCCACCAATGATCGCTACGATTGATAAGACCAGCCATTTGTTTAACGTAATTCCAATATTTCCGCCAAAAAAATTGTAAATCACCAATACGGTCATCACGATTCCAAAAGAAAGAACTCCATGGACAATGAAACGTTCTATTTGCCATGCTTCAGTAGATTTATCTGAAAGTTGCCTAAACGAGTCTCCTGCTGTTTCAGCTAAGCCACCACATCCGCAGACCCATGAACAATACCATCTTTTCCCAAAAAAGAAGACAAAAACGGGTACTCCTACAACGAAAAGGGTGATTCCCCATACAAACATGAATATCCCAATCCCACCAGAAGTGGTTAAGGTGTTGATATGCCATGCATCGAAGAAGTCATAATCAAGGGGCCACATGTTTTTAAAATCGAAATAAGGCTGATTTAATCTTACCAGAATTTCCGGGATAATGAATGCAAGTGCCGTTTGGAAAAACATAACGGAAATGGTTCTAAAGACCTGATATTTGCTGTGCCTGTATTTAATGATCATTCTCACTCCCATCACCAGCACGGCAAACGTGTACAGAAATCCATATAAAAACCATTGGCTAGACGTAGCTACTGGATTGAACCATTTTTGCAATGGATCTACCAAAATGACCCAATTGGTGATATATGCGGGATAGAAGTACAGCAGGATGTAGAACACGACCAGCAACGTGCCTGTTAATATCCCAATCCATCCGCGGTGGTTCAGGGCACTGAAAAATATACCATTGTTTTTTATTCCAGCAGGACCTGCTAACTGAACTTGAGGAACGATAAACATAAGAGCACCTATGGCACCCACAACGTATACAAGAATGAACAGTAACAAGGTGTTAGTTTTTATTAAACCACTAACGGATGCCCGAGTCAAGCTACTGGCATAATCGTCGTAAATGACTTGATCCCATTGCTCTTCTGCTCGCATGTTATTATTCACTCGCTCTTTTGCACTTTTCACCGCATTGACGAAGGGGATACTTAAAGAATGCTCTTTCCCAAAGACAGTTGCGAGTTCTGCCTTGAGATTAGCTTGGTGTTCTGCTTTTACGCTATTCTCAAAGATTTCTGCTGTCAGTTGATAAGAAGAGCCGAAAAATAGAGACAGGAACAGTCCTAATGAAAATAGGAAAAGGAGGAGTCCAGTATATCTGATTGCTTTCATTTTCATGTAGTTAAAAAAACATTTTTTCAAGGACTCTTTTCTTTCTGACACTCACGGATTTATCAGGAAATTCGGCATTGAATTTTTGTTGGATTTCCCCTTCCCAGTGTGCAAAAAATTCAGGATCGAAATTAGCCTCTGGCAAATGCTGTATGATATAGTCAAGTGTTTTCTCGTCTCTCAACCATCTGTTCCATACTTCATGCCGGTTCCTGATGCCGAAAATATTTACTCCCTTTACCTTCAAAGTTCCTGTTTCGTAGACTATTTTGATACATTTCTTCGTGTGCGTCCAATAGAATTGCTTGCATCCTTCAGGACATGTTGACAAGACCGTTCCGTAGTTCTGGTATTCTATATCAAAAAACTTCGCTGAATTAAACCAGATTCCAGGTTGATATTTTGTCTTATTGCCCGTAATGGTGTGCGCTACAGTTTCACCCATCATTCTGCCGACATACCATACTGCTTCAATTGGTCTTCTATGTGAAGGTGGGTCTTTGAGCTGTGCACAATCACCAATCGCATAAATAGTTGGAATAGAGGTTTGTAAATACTCATCAACTAAAATTCCTCTATCTGTTTTCAGGCTTGTATTCTTTACTAAATCAATATTAGGATGCACTCCTACAGTGAGACCAACGAACTGACAAGCTATGATTTCGCCAGTTTTTGTTTTTATCCCTTTTACTCTACCAGTGCCATCATCCAGTATTTCCTCTATCTCCGTTTCTTTTCTCAGGTCTATTTCATTTTCTGCTAAATGGTTATTTATAAGGATTCCTTCTTCCTTAGGCAAGGTATTGCCCCAAAAATGGGATTCTCGTATCAAATAAGTAACATGTATCCCTCTCGAGTGTAACATCTCTGCCATTTCAACACCAATTAATCCCCCTCCAAGAATAACCGCACTGGTTACGTCTCTGGTATTCTCTTCCATAAGTTCTAAATCTTGAAAGCTGTAAAGCCCCTGAACACCTTTGAGTTCTTGCCCCTTCCATCCGAACATGTTAGACTGACTGCCTGTAGCAAGTACAAGTTGGTCAAATGGAAGTAGCTGCTCTTTTTCAAATTCAAGTTTTTTCCCTTCAAGATCAATTGATTTTACCCAAGCTCTTTTTAGAGCTATTTTGTTTTTCTCCCAAAACCAATCTTCATAAGGTTTGGTGTTTTCAAATTTCATGTGTCCCATGTAGACGTACATGAGTGCTGTCCGGGAAAAAAAATGATCTGTTTCTCCTGAAATAACAGTAATCATGTTGTCGGAAAGCTTTCTGATATTTCTAGCGACTGTAATGCCTGCTATCCCATTCCCAATAATTACGATATGTTGCATAGTTTTAGAATACGGTTCAAGATATGAGAGAGATGCCTGAGGTTAGGGAGAGAAGAGGGTGAATGTCAAACATTTGACATAAAAAGAGAAATGTGGGGGTTTCTTGTTTAGACTATCAAAACTATATGCTTGAATGCCCATCACAATTACTAAAAGCGTTCATGATCAATGAAAATCAGGCTATGAACTGACCTATCGAAAACAGAATGGAGAACAGAAGCGTTGATAAGACCATTTGTCTTAAAAGCGGGTCAAGCTCAGAGCTTGTTTTTGAATGAATCGCTCGTATGTTTTTTACTAGGAGTGGTGACATGATAATGAATAATAGCTCGGTCCATTTATCAAAATCTAAAACAACGAACAGGATACAGGAAAAAAATGCAGTGGACAGGATGAGTGTATGGTAAAGTGAAGCATTTCTTTTTCCCAATCTTACAGGAATAGAGAATTTACCAGTGACCTTGTCGGACTCCATGTCCCGAATATTATTAACATTCAGAACACCTACTGCAAACAACCCCATAGAGGAGGCGGGCAAAAGAAGTTGCCAATCTATTGTTTTAGTTTGAAGAAAGCATGTCCCCAATACTGCTACCATTCCAAAAAAAATGTACACAAAAACATCTCCCAATCCGACATATCCATATGGTTTTTTACCTACGGTATATTTAATGGCTGCTACAATTGCCAACAGACCAATACCAAAGAATATCAACGAGAGTTCCCAGTCTCCTAGAAAGGAAAAATAGAGAAGTATTAACCCTGAAATCAAAACCAAGAAAGAAAATATCAGCAACACATTGCGCATCACTTTTTTTGAAATAGCACCTGTTTGCACCATGCCATCTGGACCCGCACGCTGTTCAGAATCTACGCCTGATATGGCATCTCCATAGTCATTGGCAAAATTCGAAAGTATTTGAAGTAAAATAGCAGTAAGTAGAGTAAACGCAACGACTCCATAATTCAATCGCACTTCATTTGAAGCCAATGAGGTACCCATTAAAATGCCAGAGAATACCAGCGGTAAGGTTCTCAAACGAGTGGCAATGACCCAAGGTTTAAATGAAGTCATGTTACATCCTTTCAGGCACCTCAATCCCCAAGAGCCCCATACTTTGTTTTATGATTTTAGCCGTTGAGGCAGATAAAGTAATTCTAAATGACAGTTTGTCCTTATTATCTTCATTAAAAATGGGTGTTTCTTGGTAGAAGCCATTGTATTCTTTGGCCAAGTCATAAACATACTTTGCAACCAGAGCTGGTGAATATTCTCTTGCCGCCTCTTTCAAGGCGGAAATGTATTCTGTCAATTTATAAATCAAATCAATCTCACGTTTACTTAGCCTTACAACATTTTTTTTGTTAAACTCAGAATTTATTTTTAATGTTTCCGCACGTCGGAGAATTGCCGAAATACGGGCGTGGGTGTACTGGATAAATGGACCTGTATTACCTTGAAAGTCAATAGACTCCTGTGGATTAAAAAGCATCCGCCTTTTAGGACTTACCTTCAAAAGGAAATATTTTAAGGCTCCTAACCCGAGGGTTCGATACAAATCCTTAGCCACTTGTTCTTCCATCTCCTCACCCTTGCCTAGTACTCTCGTATGTGCTTCTGCAGTATCAAACATCCCCCGAAGCAGGTCATCCGCATCTACAACCGTACCTTCCCTAGATTTCATTTTTCCAGATGGCAAGTCCACCATTCCATATGATAAATGGTAAAGACCGGTTGCATAAGATCTTCCCAGTTTTTTCATAATCGCAAAAAGTGCATTAAAATGATAATCCTGCTCATTGCCTACTACATAGACCGATTTATCGAAAGGAAAATCCTCGTGTTTCATCTCACAAGTCCCCATATCTTGGGTCATATACACCGCTGTGCCATCTGCTCGAAGTATCAACTTCTCATCCATCCCCTCATCGATCAGATTCACCCAGACCGAACCGTTATCTTTTTTGAAGAATATGCCCTTCTCTAGACCTTCATCTATCAAGTCTTTCCCGAGTAAATAGGTACCAGACTCCTTGTACATTTTATCAAATTGGATGCCCATGGTGTCATAGGTTTCTTCAAACCCTTCATACACCCATCCATTCATCTTTTCCCAAAGTGCCACCGTTTCCAGATCACTTTTTTCCCATTTCTGAAGTGTCTCCTGGGCTTCTTTTATCAAAGCTGATTCCTTTTTAGCCTGCCCAAGATCCATGCCTGATTCTACCAGTCGGCTGATTTCTTCCTTGTAGACCTGATCAAATTTTACATAATACTTTCCAGTCAAATGATCTCCTTTTATTCCTGCACTTTCGGGGGTTTCTCCATCTCCGAACTTTTGATAGGCCAGCATAGATTTACAAATATGCACCCCGCGATCATTCACTAGGTTTACCTTCATCACCTCGTATCCATTAGCTACCAAGATTCTAGAGGTGGAATCTCCTAAAAAATTATTTCGCAAGTGACCAAGGTGAAGTGGCTTATTGGTATTGGGAGAAGAAAATTCCACCATTACTTTTTGACCATTTGATGGTAGTATGCCATACTGCTGATCAGAAAATATTGTTTGAAGTGCCTCTGCCCAATTCTCGTCTTCAATTTCCAAGTTTAAAAAACCCTTCAGCACATTAAAATCTTTAATGAAGCTCGTATTGGCTTTTAGCCACTCACCCAATTGCTTACCTGACGCTTCTGGATTAGCTCGTGTGACTTTCAAGAACGGAAAGGTCACAAACGTGTAGTTGCCCTGAAATTCTTTCCGGGTAGGCTGAAGTGCTATCTCTTCTTCGTTCAATGTGTGTTCAAAGAGTACCTCAAATGCTTCTGAAATCGTTTTTTTTATCTTTAAATCGAGCATGTACTCCTGTTCTATTTTCTGTAAAAAACCTCCGCCATCATACAGCGTACACTCCCGCCCCCCAACTTTTCAATGGTATGAATGTCACTATGAACGATCTCTCCGTGGTGGGATAGTTGCTCTACCTGTTTCTCGTGTAATGAATGACAAGCAGCAGATGACATCATCACTAATCTCTGGTCATCACGTCCAATTACCTGAAGCATATTGCCTGCAAATTGTTCCTTTTGGGCTTCAGAAATTTCGATGAGCTCCTTTTCTGTCTTCATCAGGCTTTCTAGAAGTGCTTTTCTTTCCTCCTTATCGTCTACACTATCCATGCATACTACTGCAAATGCTTCCCCCAGACACATCATGACATTAGTATGATAAATAGGGAGACGCTTTTCACCCACCGTTTGATTCGCATGAAAAGTTACTGGTTCAAAATCAGCTTCCTCACAAAAATCCTGAAGTGGTCCTAGCATGGTTCGCGCAGAGATAGCAACGTAAGCTATTTTGTTTTGACGGTCCAACAATAAGCTACCCGTGCCTTCTAGGTAGGCTCCTTGTTCTTCCCAACTTGTAAAGCTGACCAAATCTTTTATTTCGACTTGGTTTTTGATGGAGTCAATTATATCCTCCCGGCGTTCTCGTCTTCTATTCTCTGCGAACATGGGATATAGCCTTATCGTGCCATCTTGGTGAAATGAAATCCAATTATTGGGAAAAATCGAATCTGGTGTTGGTGGCTCCAGTGTATCTTCAAAAACTGTAACGATCACTCCCTTCGCTCGCAGTTTTTCCACAAATTCATCAAACTGAGATAAAGCCTCTTGTTGTATTTCAGCTCCTGATACACCTTCTTCAGATTGTTGGTAATGGTTATTGACTGCAGTTTGTTCATTCATGTGAAAAGCGACTGGTCGGACCATCATAATATGGTTGGTGATCTGATCAGTCATATTTTCTCCTCAAAGGCATAGTGGTACATCTTAACAGTCCCTCCATCTTCGCAATCTCTCCATATTTCACTTCTTCCACTACCAATCCCCATTTTTTAAATTGGTCATTCAATCGACAAAAACTGCTGTCCGAAATTACCACTTCAGGACTTACAGAAAAGAAGTTTGAGTGCATTAAATACATCTCCTCCTGGGTAATCTCAAATACATTATCCGAACCAAAAAGGGTAATTAAAAACTCTGCTTCTTCTTGGTTCTTAAATCCATCTTGGTAAATCACCGCCTTATCTTTTCCTACGGGTTGAAAACAGCAGTCCAGATGCAAAGCATTTTTCTTTGGATTTTCATCTGATTTTCTCAATTCAAACGCCTTTACTTTCAAACATGGGAAGTTCTTCTTTAAATACTCTACACCGGCTTCATTGGTTCGAGCGACTTCATATTTTTCAAAATCTTCTTTCTTGGAGTAGCCAACAAACAAATAACCGTTCCAAGGCATCACATCTCCTCCTTCCATCCTGACGTCTTCATACGGAAGCAATACTTCCATTACTTGATCCGCTATGTAATTAATACCTTCCGATTCTTTCTTTCGAAATGGTGTCACACATGGCACGATCAATTGATCTCCGACTACTATAGCAATGTCTCTAGCAAAAATTTGGTTATAATCTTCTATGATCTCAGGTCGATACACCTTTACTCCATATTTTTCAAAAACCTTTACAACTTGATCTAGTTCCGCTTTCAAAGCTGATTCAATCGGATAGGTTCCCGCTTTTACATGCTCTCGGGATTTTGGATCGTAGGTTTCTTCCTGCTTTGGCACACCCCCAAAGCTGTTGGCGGTACCCAATACCACAGCCTCTAGGGGAGCAGTTTCATTCAAAATTTTTACCGCGATCATCTTGATTCAAAATTGGCGCAAATCTAATCCGTTTACTAAAATCAAGACTGTTGCGAGGTAAACAGATGTGGGGTCTTAACCGGTTAAGACTGGAATTTCAACAAAAAACTGGACAGATAGTTAAGACAGTGCTAAAAAAAGGTGGTTACAGCCTTAGAACTCACCCATAAAGGAAAAATAAAAAGGATGTACGCCTTAAAAATTGATGACTTTTCATCGAAAGAATTAAAGAAGATAGTTGAAAAGCATATTGACGATAAGGTAGCGGTAACTACAGATCTATGGAAAGGTTATCGTCCTATTTTTAAGGATTATGACATCACACAAATTAGAAAGTAACAACGGAAAATTTTTTATAGCCTTGCACACAATGATTTATCAACCTGAACCCGATTAATAAATAGTTCCATTAAAGAAAGATAAACAGGAATTAGGAATAGATAAAACCAGTGTATGTGTTTATATTTAAGTATCTGAAATTCAAATATATACACATAAAATACATGGTCTTATCTGAGAATAAAATTACTGAAATTTTCTATTTTGTTGATGAATGCTGTCTGGAATTAGAAAAATCTATCCAAAAGCACCTTGTAGGCAACAAACCTAATAGAAAGCCCAAGATGAGCTGTAGCGAAGTAATCACTAGCATGATTATGTTCCACTCTGGAGGGTTCAGCAATATGAAACACTTTTATATGCATTATGTCCAAAAACATATGAACCATTTATTCGGTGAAACAGTATCCTAATAATAGGTTTTTGGAATGGATGCAAGGTGCAACCTTACCTATGGCTCTATTGCTAAAAACTTGTTGTATGGGTGATGGTACCGGTATTTCTTTTATTGATTCAACTCCAATTCGGGTAGGTAAAAACAAGAGGATAAAAAGGAATAAGGTTTTGCAGGATTGATCCAAGTAGGCAAGTCTACAATGGGTTATTTCTTTGGTTTTAAGCTACATATAGTCATTCATGACAAAGGGGAACTTCTCAATTTTGTGATCTCCCCTGGCAATATTGATGATCGAGAACCTTTAAAAAATCCATCTTTCATCAAAGCCCTAAAGGGAAAGTTGTATGCAGACAAAGGGTATATCTCTCAATAACTAACACAAGTGCTTTTTATGGATGGCCTTCATTGGATCATTAGTATTCGCAATAATATGAAGAATACGCTGATGGAACTCAAAAACAAAATCATGCTCAGAAAAAGGTCGGTTATAGAAACAGTAAACGATGAACTAAAAAATAGTTGTCAAATAGAACATTCCAGACACAGGTCATTCACCAACTTTATTGCCAACCTAATCTCTGGGCTAATTGCCTATTCTTTCTTCCCGAAAAAACCTGCATTTAAATATGATCCTGTAAATAATAGCCAAGTAGACATTCTCTAAATCGGGTTCAGGTTAGGAGCGTAAAAAGATTAATGATTCAGAACCAACAATTGGCTTTAACCCATTCATTTTGCGAAATGATTTTATTGAAGTAGGCATTTAATAAATAAAAGATTAGTCTATTAAAACAGTTTCATTTTCTTGATTAAACGATTGATTTACAGTAACTTAGTAGGATTATTAAAGTTAGAATAAAAATCAGATTATGGAGAAAAAGTATGAAAGCCTAACTCTTTTTGAGTTTCAGAAGAAATTTCCTGATAACGACAGTTGTCAAAACTTCCTGGCCGAAATGAAATGGCCAGATGGATTTAAATGTGAAAAGTGTCAAAACAACAAGTATTGCAGAGGGAAATTATTCCATACCCGTCAATGCACAAAATGTAGGTACCAAGCTACCCCCACAAGTGGCACTCTTTTCCACAAAGTAAAATTCCCAATGTTAAAAGCTTTTTATATCGTATACTATATGAGTACAAATAAACAAGGGATTGCATCAACAGAGCTAAGCAGAAAACTGGGGCTACGGCAAAAAACCTGTTGGCTGTTTCAACAAAAGGTAATGAAGGCAATGGTTAGCAGTGGGAAATACCCGCTAGTGGGTAAAGTAGAAGTCGATGAGACCGTTGTAGGGCAACAGGAAGAAGGCGTTGTAGGACGACAAAATAACCGAAAAAAGCAGGTTGTACTGGCTATTGAGAAGAAAGGGAAAGGAGTGAGCAGGATGTATGCCAGAGAGATTGACAATGCTGGATCCAAGCAATTGAAGCCCTTCTTCCAAGATCATATATCACCTGAGGCTACCATCAAAACCGATAACTGGAGGGGCTACATCCCCTTGAAAGAAAAATATCCTTACTTAATTCAAATCGAGAGTGGGAAGAAAGGTAAGAATTTCCCAGAATTGCACAGAACAATTATGATGTTCAAGGCATGGCTTAGAGGTATCCACCATTCAGTCGATAACCTGCAAGCATATATCGACCAATATTGCTATCGGTTCAACCGAAGCCAGATGAAAGGGGAAATATTCGATAACCTGCTAACTAAAATGGTGGTCCATCAACCATGCCCGTACAAGTGCATTCGTATTTATTAAATGCCTACTTCAATGATTTTATGTTTTTTGCCTTTTTCTGTTTTGGTACTAAATCGGTCTGAGACTCCTCTTTGTAAGCGGTTTTTAGATTAAACATTCTTTTCAAATTATAAAATAGACACACCAATCCCCATTCATTGTCTATGTTTTCTTTTCCTCTTAAGAGCATCTCTAAAAACTGGATATTCTCCCGATTTATTTTTATGACCTGTTTTTTTTTTAAGATGACCTATTTTGTTCTTTTTTAGTTCATTTTTTATTCACCTGATTATCAGTTACTTATGAATTTATTCATTGCCTATCGAACGCACGTTCCCTCATAATGAAGCGGTCAGCGGTCAATTTAATTTTTCTGAACATTTGAAGTTGATCTAGTCAAAATTCCATCTAAAGACTCTCTATCTAATTCATACATTGCTCCTGTCATAGGGTCTATAATAAACCCTGCATACAGTGGAGGGAAGAAAAGAGTAGCGATTGCATACAAAAAAGAATTGAAGTAGGCATTTAATAAATACGAATGCACTTGTACGGGTATGGTTGATGGTCCACCATTTTAGTTAGCAGGTTATCGAATATTTCTCCTTTCATTTGACTTCGGTTGAACCGATAGCAATATTGGTCGATATATGCTTGAAGGTTATCGACTGAAAGGTGGATACCTCTAAGCCATGCCTTGAACATCATAATTGTTCTGTGCAATTCTGGGAAATTCGTAGGTTCAACCATCAAGAGCAAAAACTAAGCGGTATTTAGATAAAAGATTTCTTTAGGAATTTTAAAGTTAAGTTTTTCTCTTGGTCGTCGGTTAATTTTGTGTTGAATTTGTGTAATCTGTTCGTCATTTAGTGTATCAAAAGCTATTTTTTTGGGTATATACTGTCTTATGAGTTTGTTAGTGTATTCATTGAGTCCTCTTTGCCAGGAGCAATACGGATGGGCAAAGTAGAATTTAGTATCTAGGTTTTTAGCTATGTTTTGATGGTCGGCGAATTCTGTTCCATTATCAGAAGTGATCGAAAGGATATGTTTTTTATAGGGCATCAGCCTATTGACAAGTTCCTCACTTAGTCCTTTGGCTTGTTTTCCCTTAAGTAGCTTTTTGATAATGAGCATTCCTGTAGTTCTTTCCACGATGGTCAGAATGGCTCCCTTTTGCTGTCTGCCTATAATGGTATCCACTTCCCAATCCCCAAAGCGTTCTTTATTGTTGATGCATTCAGGTCTTTGATCGATTGATACCCTGTTTTTAATAGTTACAGGCTTACCTGCAGGGCTTTTTCTATGTTTGAGTTGATGGCGTAAAGGTTTGTAATAATGGTCTCCAGCAGCTTTATCGTCCCTGATATATTGCTAGCTACGTTCATGTGAAACCATGGGAATCTGCTTGATCTTACAATAGCCTACAAGCTGCTTAGGTGACCACTGTTCTTGCAGAAGGTATTCTTTGATGAGCTGTCTTTTGTGGGTGTCAAAAGACCGAGACTTGCAATAACGTTGCTTACGCTTTGTGGAAGACAAATGTGCTTTAGATCCATGATAGATCCCTGTAGGGGAACTGTTGCGCTTGCATTCTCTGTAAATGGTGGAAACCGACACATCAAGGGCTTCTGCAATGAAACTTTTACGTTTACCCGATTTTAAGTAGGCTTCAATTTGATGTCTTTGATGGGCTTTGAGTTGATAATATGTTTGGCTCATATGGCAAAGTGTTTAGACCTTTAAATATGTGGAAATAGCTCCACATATTTATCCTAATCTTTGCACTTACTAATGGAACTTACAATTCTTACCTTTTTTCCCACTCTCTATTTGGATTAAATAAGGGTATTTTTCTTTCAGGGGGATGTAGCCCCTCCACTTATCGGTTGTGATGATAGCCTGAGTTGATATATGATTCTGGAAGAAGGGCTTCAATTGCTTGGAGCCAGCATTGTCAATCACTCTGGCATACATCCTGCTCACTCCTTTCCCTTTCTTCTCAATAGGCCAGTACAACTTGCTTTTTTCGGTTATTTTGGCGTCCTACAACGCCTTCTTCCTGTTGCCCTACAACGGTCTCATCGGCTTCTACTTTACCCATTAGCGGGTATTTCCCACTGCTAACCATGACCTTCATTACCTTTTGTTGAAACAGCCAACAGGTTTTTTGCCGTAGCCCCAGTTTTCTGCTTAGCTCTGTTGATGCAATCCCTTGTTTATTTGTACTCATATAGTATAGGATATAAAAAGATTTTAACATTGGGAATTTTACTTTGTGGAAAAGAGTGCCACTTGTGGGGGTAGCTTGGTATCTACATTTTGTGCATTGACGGGTATGGAATAATTTCCCTCTGCAATACGTGTTGTTTTGACACTTTTCACATTTAAATCCATCTGGCCATTTCATTTCGGCTAGGAAGTTTTGACAACTGTCGTTATCAGGCAATTTCTTCTGAAACTCAAAAAGGGTTAGGCTTTCATACTTTTTCTCCATAATCTGATTCTTACTCTAACTTTAATAGTACTACTAAGTTACTGTAAATCAATCGTTTAATAAAGAAAATGAAACTGTTTTAATAGACTAATCTTTTATTTATTAAATGCCTATTTCAAAAAAAGAAATTATGTCGCCATTGCCACCCAAGACAACTGCTACAAAAGCTCCAGCTGGCAACAAAAGATTTCCAAAGTACCAACCATCCATTTCAGAAGTAATAGGAGTTATTTTTGTATAGTAACCTTCTTTTATAAATTTTACTTGATAACGTGCTTTACTAAAAAAACCACCTGACTTTAAATTCAAAACAGAGGGCGTGCTTCCTGTATAAACTTCAATTCCTTTTTTATCTGTAACTATAATTTTGGCTTCCGGTGGATCGCTATTAATAGCTATTGGATAATATCTTTTACTTACAATGGTTGCACAACTTGATAAGAGCAATACTCCAGCTAACAATAAACTTGTAATTTTTTTCATTTCCCTAAAATCCGCAGTCAACTAGATTTTCAGATACAAAGAGTTGCTAAAGGATACTAATGTCAGTTCCTACCTAATCGACTAGGTATATGGGGCTGGTTAGTCGGCATTTTGACCAGAACTAAAGGGTGCAGTAGGTCTTCACTGGTAATTTTGAGGACTTTCAGGCAGACCTTTCCTGAGAAAAGAGGTATCACGAAAGAATGTTGGATGTTTTAATCAAACAGTTAGGCAGTTAGGTGAGCAGTCGGCTGTAGTTTTTGTGTGTATATAGTCGTTCCTTAAAAACTCATTTTCAATGGAGTTTGTATTCTACTTTGATGGCAAGTGGTTACTTCAACTAGACGCCTCAGATTTACTACCCATTTTGTATAGAGCCAAAGAGCGTTTACTCTTAGTTTTTTCATCAACTTCTTGTAGTTAAACCCACAGGCTGCCATGATGAAGTTTATTTTATCTCCTGTTTTCCCTTTTAGGTAATTGCTAGCTACTCGATGATCTTGCTTCAAGTGTCCGATGATTGGCTCTATGGCTGCTCTACCTCTACAGTGCGTTCGTTTTCTCTGTTTTTGATAGGTATTGTCTCTTTTTAATGGTTTGGATGGTCGAATGATGGAGGTGTTTTCAACTGTGTTAGTCCCTTTGTACCCCCTATCTACTGTGGCGGTTTTCGGGTAGTTACCAGTCAGTAGTTGTGTTTGCTTCAATACAGCATCTAGTGTATGTCCATCATAAATATTCTCTTCAAAAGTCATCGCACCTACGATGATACCCGTGTTTTGTGTCAATACTACGGATGCCTTACAGCCATATTCATATTTCTTATGTGCCTTCCCTTTTGCGATGCAATACACATCAGGTTCATGTAAACTGTAAATTTTATGTTTACTGAACTTCTCTTGTGTAAGTACTCGTTTGAACAGTGCCAGTGTTACTTCTTTTTGCTGATGTGGTAATTTCCTGTCTAATTCTCTGACTAACCGACCAGCAATGGTTTTGAGTTTTCGCTTCGCTGCATTTGCTTTCTTTCTTCTTTTAGGGTGAGTCCCATTGTAGGTGTCTCTGACAAGGTTTTTGGTTGTCCTAACGTAACTGCGTCGTAGTTTAATCCCTTCTTGGTTGGCTATAGAAATACAGCTGTCAACAATTTTTTTATGAAGTTTTGCATCTGTGGGATAGGTGATGCGCTTTTCCTGGACAGTAGTATCTACACTTACATGCTTGTCCTTAGCATCCTTGCCGTGTAGCTCAATTGAATGTTTCAATATCTTCTCTACCCCTTCTTCTCCAATCCTCTTGCTGAAATGTACCAAATCTGTTGCCGCACATGGTTGCCCCCATTGCAAAGAATCAAAGCCTCCAAAATATTGAAAATATGGATTCATTTCCCACCGTTGTTCCACCAATACCTCATCTGATAAATTGTAAAGAGATTTTAATATCAACAAGGAGACCATCAAACGAATAGAATGAGCTGGACGACCTACATTTGAATAAAGCGAACCAAACGCTTCTTCAAAATATGACCATGCTATCTGGTGGCTCAACAAATAAAGCTCTTGCCTGGAATTGAGTTGTTCAGTTAAGGTAGGTGATAAAAAAATTAAGTTGATTTCTATTCGACTGTTTTGACTGCATTTGACAAGGTTTTGATTGATATTATAACTATTCCTTGTCATTTTATACAGCAATAATCGTGCTAAAACCCTCCCTGAAAGAAGATAAGCATAATTAATGTTGATTCTTTAGGGTTGACTATATAGTTTAAGCACATGCTACCTTCCCGTCTTGATCCATTTGGCAACCACGGAGATAAATCGGAAGATAAATTTCTTCAATCGGAAGTTTTCCTTAATCCAGGATAATTTTCTGGCAAAAGTAGCCAACATAACCTGGTATATATTGGCATATAGCGCAGTGATGATCATAAAGGCGGTATTTTCATTAAGGAATGAACAGGGAAGCTTAGACCAGCCAAAATCATTGTTCATTGCATCGAAGATTCGTTCAGTATTTCCTCTTTGGTTATAAAAAGAGATAATTTGCTGGTTGTCCCATTCGACATCATTGGTGAGGATAGCTCGGTAAGCGAAGTCATCCCCAGTGAATAATCCGGTCTGCCCATCTCGGCGTTTAATCCGACTTACTACCAAACGGTAGGGCTTTTGCCCATCAAAGGGACGGTAATCCGCTAGTTGTGTCACTTCCATTTCTTGTACTCCAAGACGGACTTTCTGCCAGGCATCTGCCCGAATCTGGCTAATTTGCTGTTCCATAGTGGCGCAACGCACAGCTCGGATGTAAAAGTGCTGACTCGTTCCCTGCACAAGACTAATTACCTTTTGTTGGTAGGAAGCCGAATCTGCCCGAAAGCGCTTGATGCAGATGCCCTGCTGATCCAGTAAAGAAAATGCCCTGGTCAGGGTTTCCTCTTGTTGGTATTTGGCTGGGCTGTTGCCATTACGCCCTTCGATGTAAACAATGTTTTTTCCGATACTGGCCACACCTGGCTGGTAACCTTCACTCTTTTTATAGGTTCTCCGTGCATCATATTTCTCGGTGGCGATTACCTGATTATCATAAGCTAATGTATACTCCTGTTTGGTGTTAAGCTGATTGGTTTTGCTCAAGGCTTTCAGTAATAATTGGTTTAAGCCTAGGTTGATATTGAACTGATGGGTTATCCCTCCCGAACTGGTCATTTCTTCTGTAGGGGTGGCCAGTTCTTTTATGACTCGCAAAATGGTATCGGCACTACACACCGAGAACCCCCGAACTTTCTTCAGATGATCTCCCAAGTGTTCTTGAATGTCCCCAGTAGAATCACCACCATGAAGGAAAATAGCCAAATGATTCATCAAAATTTCCGAGTAATCGAACCCTCTATAGTTGACCAAGCTACCCAAATGATCATCGATTAGCTTTGGAATTCCCATATCCTTAAGAAACTTGTAGCAAAAATTAAACCCGCCAAAAGGGGTGATTTTTTTATCAGATATCGTTACTTTCATTCCCGCTTACTTGATTGGTTACGCACTCAAATAAGTGAAAAAAATCGAGTCGGAAAAGCTTATTACAAACTATTTTAAGCCTATTCCAGCTCTTTTTCGTTTTACACCTGCGGATTTAAGGTATGTTTTGATGATCGGAAAATTCTGTTCCATTATCAGAAGTGATCGAAAGGATATGTTTTTTATAGGGCATCAACCTATTGATAAGTTCCTTACTTAGTCCTTTGGCTTGTTTTCCCTTAGGTAGCTTTTTTATAATGAGCATTCCTGTAGTTCTTTCCACGATGGTTAGAATGGCTCCCTTTTGCTGTCTGCCTATAATGGTATCCACTTCCCAATCCCCAAAGCGTTCTTTATTGTTGATGCATTCAGGTCTTTGATCGATCGATACTCTGTTTTTACTAGTTACAGTCTTACCTACAGACCTTTTTCTATGTTTGAGTTGATGGCGTAAATGTTTGTAATACTGGCCTCCAGCAGCTTTATCGTCCCTGATATATTGATAGCTACGTTCATGTGAAACCATGGGAATCTGCTTGATTTTACAATACCCTACAAGCTGCTTAGGTGACCACTGTTCTTGCAGAAGGTATTCTTTGATGAGCTTTCTTTTGTGGGTGTCAAAAGACCGAGGATTGCAATAACGTTGCTTACGCTTTGTGGAATACAAATGTGCTTTAGATGCATGATAGATCCCTTTAGGGGAACTGTTGCGCTTGCATTCTCTGTAAATGGTGGAAACCGACACAGCAAGGACTTCTGCAATGAAACTTTTACTTTTACCCGATCTTAAGTAGGCTTCAATTTGATGTCTTTGATGGGCTTTGAGTTGATAATATGTTTGGCTCATATGGCAAAGTTTTTAGACCTTTAACTATGTGGAGATAGCTCCACATATTTATCCTAATTTTTTCACTTACTAATTGAACTTACAAAAGCACCTTGTAGGCAACAAACCTAATAGGAAGTCCAAGATGAGCTGTAGCAAAGTAATCACTATCATGATTATGTTCCACTCTGGAGGGTTCAGCAATATGAAACACTTTTATATTCATTATGTCCAAAAACATATGAAACATTTATTCGGTGAAACAGTATCCTATAATAGGTTTTTGGAATTGATGCAAGGTGCAACCTTACCTAGGTCACTATTGCTAAAAACTTGTTGTATGGGTGATGGTACCGGTATTTCTTTTATGGATTCAACTCCAATTCGGGTATGTAAAAACAAGAGGATAAAAAGGAATAAGGTTTTTGAAGGATTGGACAAAGTAGGCAATTCTACAATGGGTTATTTCTTTGGGGTTAAGCTACATATAGTCATTAATGACAAAGGGGAACTTCTCAATTTTGTGATCACCCCTGGCAATATTGATGATCGAGAACCTTTAAAAAATCCATCTTTCATCAAAGCCCTAAAGGGAAAGTTGTATGCAGACAAAGGGTATATCTCTCAGAAACTAACACAAGTGCTTTTTATGGATGGCCTTCATTTGATCACTAGTATTCGCAATAATATGAAGAATACGCTGATGGAACTCAAAGACAAAATCATGCTCAGAAAAAGGTCGGTTATAGAAACAGTAAATGATGAACTAACAAATATTTGTCAAATAGAACATTCCAGACACAGGTCATTCACCAACTTTATTGCCAACCTAATCTCTGGTCTAATTGCCTATTCTTTCTTCCCGAAAACACCTGCAATTAAATATGATCCTGTAAATACTAGCCAATTAGCCATTTTCTAAATCGGGTTCAGGTTTTTACTAAAACGACCAGAAAACAACGATTATTCTAACATAAAGCGGTTGATTTGGTTAAGGGGTTTATGTGTTTTATGTGTTTTTTTGATATAAATCAACCTGTTTAGATGTTTTGAAGGGCTGACTAGTTAAGACCCATTCTTTAATTCCACGCACTTATTTCTTTCCTTTACAAACAAAAAGCAAATCGTTTTGGATTGCTTTTCAATGACGTTCTTGGTCTATCATCTTAGGAATAGAAGCTCCCTATATTTTACTAATGGCCAATCCTCATCATCAACCAGTAGTTCAAGTTTGTCTACCGCATAGCGTAAATCATCAAAGTATTTATTCTTAACATAATCACAATACTCAATAGCCCTCTCTCGTGTGTTTTGAATTTCATTTACCCGCTTACGTTCTTCAGTCATACTTTGGGCGAGCCTTCTTACATTGGATATATGAGATGAAACCTCCTCTATTGTTTTCTTTATTTCGCTGGCGTCCAACTCAAGGTCAGTCAGTCCTTTTGCATTTTCAATCAGTTTGGTCTGGTATTTTGTCGCAGTAGGGATGATCATATTCATTGCTATATCAGCCATCATCCTAGATTCAATCTGCACTTTCATAATATAATTTTCTAATTTGATCTCATGCCTCGCTTCAATCTCAATTTTATTTAAAACTTTATGCTTTTCATATAATTTGATCGTCTTTTCACTCGCAGAGAAATCCAGTGCTCTAGGGGTATCTTTTACACTGGGAAGTCCCCTCTTTTCAGCTTCTTTTACCCATTCGTTGGAATAGCCATCTCCTTCAAATCTGACGTTCTTTGATGTTTTTATGTACTCTCTCAGGACATCAATCATGACCAATCTTTTATCCCTACCTCCTCCGGATAATCTTGTCACCTTCTTGTAAAAATCTGTCAGTTGTTCGGCAACTATCAGGTTTAAGACGGTCATCGGATAAGATACGTTAGTGTCCGCACCTACCGCTCTAAACTCAAATTTGTTACCCGTAAATGCGAATGGAGAAGTTCTGTTTCTGTCTGTGTTATCCAGAATGATTTCTGGTATTTGATCAATTCCCAACTTCATGTAGAGGTTCTCTCCTTTCTCAACCATGACATCACCTGATTTCTCCAGCTGATCCAAAACCTTCGTCAGGGTTGATCCGATAAAAATTGAAATAATCGCAGGTGGAGCTTCATGTGTACCCAGTCGATAGTCATTTCCATCTGAAGCTATACTTGCACGGAGCATGCCTGCATGCTCATAAACAGCCTTGATGGTACTCACCAAAAATGTCAAAAACAATAAGTTATCTTTAGCACTGCTACTTGGCTGATACAGATTTACTCCAGTATCAGTAGCCAATGACCAGTTATTATGCTTTCCATTTCCATTAAGGCCCGCAAAAGGTTTTTCATGAAAAAGAACTTTTAGATCATGCTTATTTGCCACCTTCTCCATTACATCCTTCAATAGTTGATTCTGATCTGTTGCTTCATTCACTGGTCCATACATTGGAGCTACTTCATATTGACCTGGAGCTACTTCATTGTGTCGGGTCATCAATGGAATACCTAGTTTGTGTGCTTCAATTTCATAGTCTTTCATGAAATCGTAAATACGGGTGGGGATTGAACCAAAATAATGGTCATCTAATTGTTGACCTCTGGCTGGATTATGTCCATATACTGTTCGTCCTCCCATAACTAAATCTGGTCGTGCGGCATAAAGTGCTTTATCAACCAGAAAATATTCCTGTTCCCATCCGAGAGAAGCATTTACCTTACTTATACTTCGATCAAAGAGTTTACAGACTTTCACAGCGGCTTTATCTACTGCATCAAGGGCTTTTAAAAGGGGCGTTTTATAATCCAATGCCTCCCCTGTAAATGCAACAAATACCGTAGGGATACACAAGGTTTTCCCATAGATAAAAATCGGTGATGAAGGATCCCACGCAGTGTATCCTCGTGCTTCAAACGTACTTCTTATGCCTCCATTGGGAAAGGAGGATGCATCGGGTTCTTGTTGTACCAATGCTTCCGCTCTAAAGTTTTCTATACCTTTTTGAGGGTCAAAAAATGAATCATGCTTTTCTGCGGTGGCTCCTGTAAGTGGCTGAAACCAATGCGTGTGATGAGTTACGCCTCTTTCAAGTGCCCAGTTTTTCACTGCCGTTGCAACTGCATCGGCCGTATCAATATCAATTTTTTTTTTATTCTTTATTGCATCGGCCACACGTTTAAACACTTCTGGTGATAAGGTGACCTTCATTTGGCTCTGGGAAAATGCCATTTCTCCAAAATAATCAGAGATGCGTTTTGAAGGGGCACTGACATCCACCTTCTTTCTATTTTGAACTAAATTAAGAGCATTAAATCGTAGATGGGCCATAATGTATAAGGGTTAAGAGTTAGATTTAAGTTGAAAGATATATCATTTACGTAAAAACTATTTTTTTAGGATAAAAAATTAGCTTAATTCATTAACTTCTACAAAAATGAACTCAATATGGGATAATTTTGATGCTTAAATGACAATTTTTTTCGAAGAAAAGATTAGAGCTGGAGTTAAAACACTTTCTGAAGAGGAATCGAAGCATTGTTCCCAGGTTTTACGACATCAAAAAGGAGATAAAATCATGATCTTTGATGGCAAAGGAGGAAAGTATTATGCGGTTTTAACCCAAGTATCCGTGAATACTTGCGAATTTGACATTATTAAGTCTGAACTAGAGCTACATAAATCCTTTCATGTTCACTTGGTCATAGCTCCCACGAAAAATGTGGACAGAATGGAATGGATGACAGAAAAGCTAAGTGAGATGGGTGTAGACGAACTGACCTTTATAAAAACTCAGCATTCCGAAAGAAGAAAAATCAGACTGGATCGCTTGGAAAAAAAGGCAATTAGTGCTATGAAGCAATCGGGGAATCCTTTTAAGCTAAGAATCAATCAACTAGTCCATCTAAGAAACTTTATGGATACTGATAACTCGGAAAACAAACTAATCGCCCATGTCAATCCTATGTATCCCTACTTACTTAGTCAGATTGAGGCTTCTAAAAAACTCAGCATACTCATTGGACCAGAAGGTGACTTTACCATCGATGAACTCAACTTTGCTTTGGAAAAGAATTATCAACCAGTATCGCTTGGAAAGAATACATTAAGAACAGAAACAGCGGGTCTCATCGCCTGTTCTATGATAAATGCAAGAAATAAATATTGAGTTATTTAATACAGTAGGGTCTCAACTAGTTAAGACCCATTGATTGATTAGGATTGATTAGGATTGGTCAGTTTCGTACGGGTATCGTCCAGTTTTTGGTTGCTCCCATCAGTGCTAGACCGATTTTTTGACGATCTCATCTGTTGAGAACGATAGCTTGTTTTTCGTGTATTTTCTTGTTTTTCCATTGAGATTTTCTATCAAATTGGTTGTATAGATGATCTTTCTGATCTCCAAAGGGAATCCAAAAAAAGCAATCAGTTCGTCCCAGTTCACCTTCCAACTTTTGACGGCATAAGGATATTTGTTGCCTCAATTTTCTTGGAAGTTTACCAACTCTTGTTCTGCCCCTTGTTTGGTAGGAGCAGCATAGATCAGCTTCATGTCTTTTGAAAAAGCCTTCCTGTCCTTCCCTACCACGCATTTGCTGGCATTTCGGATTTAGTGTACAACACAGAGCTGAGTGGTAGAGTGAGGGAAGACTGACTTTATGGTTTGAGAGAATCCATTAAGACTGTCGGTGCAGGTAATTAGTATGTCTTCTACCCCTCTCTGACCTGTAGGTCAGTGAACACGGTCATCCACAATGAGCTACTCTCGGTTTTCCTCAGCCAAAGCCCTAAAACTTCCTTCTTGCCTTCTTTATTGAAGCCTGCGACCAAGTAAATGATTTTATTGATCACCTTGTTGTGATCTCGTATCTTGAAGATGATCCCGTCCATCCAGCCAATGAAATACAGTGGGGGGTCGAGCGGTCTGTTTTGCCAAGCAATAATATCTCCAGTTACCCTAGCAGTGATCGTGAAGAGGTAGATGACCACAACCTAACATCATAAAGCTCCCTGAGTTGTTTTTCGATATCAGCATTGGACATACCCTTGGCATAGAGCGAGACTACCAATTTTTCAACACCCTCAAAGCGTGTACTTCGTTTCGGTAGTACTTCTGACTCAAAGGCTCGATTCCCTATCCCTAGCTACTTTGATGGACACTTCTCCATGTTTAGTACGAACAGTCTTCTCAGCGTAACCATTACGAAAGTTATCGGTTTATTTCTTGGACTTGTCGTGTTTTTCATAACCAAGATGGGCATCCAGTTCTCCTTCCAACATCTTCTCAACTCCGCGCTTGCACAACTGGTCCATAAAGGACATGAACTCCTTACCGTCGTTGAACTGCTTTAGGAATTCATCATTTACAAAAGGGTTTTAACTAGTTAAGACCCCAATCAATTTATGATCATTTTTGAAGAAAAAGTCAACGTCCGATACCCTGTCCCTAAATCTCATTTACACAGATTACTGGATAGTGTCCATTAATGTGCTATTTTCTTTTGGAAAACTTAAGCTAACACCTCTAAAAATTTAGTTATGCCTTCAATTTTTCTGCTTCTTCGTTGCTACCTTTCGCGTGGTTCTTCTTTTAGGCTTCACTTCTTCCACTACAATTTCGTCCAGTACATCAGAAAGAATTCTTCCACAGTGTTCACAAACAATCAATTTCTTTTTCTCACGAATTTCTGCTTGCTTTTGTGGAGGAACAATATTGAAACACCCCCCGCATGCACCTCTATTTACTGGAACGACAGCAAGACCATTTCGCATGTTGCTCCTCACCCTTTCGTAAGACTTAAAAAGGCGTTCATCAACTTTTTTTTCCGCTCTCTTCCTACTTTTTTTTATCTTCCGTTCATCAGATTCAGATTCTTTTGTAATCGTTTCGAGCTCACTTTTTTTACTATCAAGATCTTTCGTCCGTTCTTCCAAGACAGCCTTGGTTTCATTTGATTCTTCTGTCTTTACTTCAATCTTTCCGTAGGCTTCTTTGATTCTTCTTTCCAGTATCTGGATTTCAAGTTGTTGTAATTCCACTTCTTTCGTAATTGCATCATACTCACGATTGTTCCTTACATTCACTTGTTGTTCCTCATATTTCGTGATCAACTTCTCTGCACCTTTGATAGCTACTTTGTTCGCAGAAATCGCTTCTTCAAAACCTTTCTGATCTTGACCTTGCTTTTCCTGTCGTGTTTCGTATCCTGCTATCTCATCCTCAAGGTCTTGAACCTCCTCAGGGAGTGCCCCTCTAACCTTCTTGATTTCGTCTATTCTTGAATCTAATGCTTGTAATTGTTCTAGTGTTTCGAGCTTTTGGGCTACTGTATTTTCCATTCAGAATTTATAAGTATTTGATAGGATTAGTCTCTGCCTCCGACAAACGGAACGCAAGTTTAGCGAAATTTTTAGTTAATTTTTCCTGAATTAACTCTTTTGTAAATACCTCGCTCTCATAATGACCAATATCAGCAATGATGATCTGGTTGTTGGCCTCAAAAAATTCATGATATTTAACGTCGGAAGTAATGAATATATCAGCCTTTGAGGTGATTGCCCGGGTTAACAGAAAACTTCCTGCTCCTCCACATACCGCTACTTTTTTTATTTTTTTCCGTACGAGACCGGTATGACGAATGACTCTTAAATTCATAGATTGCTTCAAGTACTCCAGAAACATGGCTGATTCAACTTCTTTTTCTAATACCCCTGTCATACCAGACCCCGCTTCTTGGTTTTCGTTTACCAAACTAGAAAGATAGTAGGCAATTTCCTCATAAGGATGGCTTTCACGCATGGCTTTTAAAACTTGGCACTTTTTATGCGCTGGAAGAATTACCTCAATACGAGTTTCAGGAATTATTTCATCCTTGCCAATTTCACCTATGCTTGGATTAGAATGTTCGTTGGCCCTAAATGTCCCCTCACCCGACGATTGAAAACTACAGTGATCATAGTTCCCAATTTCGCCTGCTCCTGCATCATAGAGCCAAGTAAGGAGATTTTCTTTATCAGAAGGAGGAACAAATACACTTAGTTTTAATAGGGTGTTGGGCTTAGGGCTTAGAATGCTTAGATTTTTTAGTCCGATTTTTTCTGCTATCTTGTTATTAACACCCGAAGCAACACTATCAAGGTTCGTATGAAGAGCATAAATGTTTATATCATGTTTTATGGCTTTTCTAATGCACCTATCAACCCAATGGGACGTGCCAATTTTTTTCATTCCAAAAAATATCAAAGGGTGATGGGCAATAATTAAACTACTTTCTGTTGAGACGGCTTCATCTATTACATCCTCTGTTACATCCAGCGTGATAATCGCACGCGTGGCTTTTTTATTTCCATCCCCAATGATTAACCCTGAATTATCGTAGGATTCCTGTAAAGATGGTGGAGCCCACTTTTCAAGAAAGTGGATAATGTCTTTTATTTGCATGATGATTGGTTAATAGCTTTTTAACATTCGGAATACGACTCCCTAACTGAATAACGTATCAATTGGTGACCATTTCAATAATTTATACATGAGTTGGTGGCAAGGGTTACTGTTTCCCTTTGCAATAATATATGATCTGATCACCAGATTCAGAAATCACCTTTACAATGCTGGTTATAAAAAATCGTTTGAGTTTGAAGCAAACCTGATTGCTGTTGGTAACCTATCTGTGGGAGGAACAGGGAAAACTCCAATGGTAGGCTACTTGGTAGATTATCTGTTAGAAAAAAGAAAGTCTATAGCGGTTTTAAGTCGAGGATATGGCAGAAAAACAAAAGGCTTTTTGATATGCTCACAAGAAGATGATCCTCAAACAGTGGGAGACGAGCCATTTGCCTACTTTGAAGAATACGGCGATAAAATCATGGTCGCCGTTTGTGAAGAAAGAGCTGTGGGCATCCCGCTTATGCTAGCAAAAAAACCTGACCTTGACATTATCCTTTTGGATGATGCCTATCAGCATAGGTCTGTCACGCCTAGTTTTAATATTTTGCTTACCCCTTTTCAACGTCCATTTTGGAAAGACTTTGTGATGCCTTCAGGAATGCTTAGGGAATCAAGAAAAGGATCAAAAAGAGCCGACGCCATTGTAGTGACAAAGTCTTCCAGACAAAAGGTATTTAAAGAACTGGAGGAATTGAATAAGCCTTACTTTCAAACGAAGGTTGATTATAAAGCACCTATACATTTCTTTGGAAAAGCGCCTGTGGAAAGCGTAATACTTGTGTCTGGGTTGGCTAATAATGATTTGTTTGTAAAGCATGTCAGTGAACACTACGATGTAGTGGATTCCTTTTTGTTTAACGATCACCATGACTACAACCGTGCAGACCTACGACGAATAGTAGAAAAGCTAAAGCATGCTACTTTAGTTACCACACATAAAGATGCAGTAAAACTTAGTCGGTTTGATGACCTAGAGAAATTTAACTGTGCTTACATTCCAATTAAAATCAGCTTTCTAAAAGAAGAGGAGTACTTTTTGCAACTGATCGATAAAAATTTGAAAGACTACACATTCAATTAATAGCTTTGTGCGTGCAGAAAATACTCATCTTACTTGCTCTTTCCATCTCACTTGAAGGTCCAGCTCAGATTTTAGACGATTCCACCGAATTGGTTTATGGTCCTGAAACAACAAAGTATATTTTGGAGAAACAAGTTTTGAATAATCAAATCAATTATTCTACTGTCGATACGTCATTATATCTCTTTGAGCGTCAGTCGATCGTTGATCGAAATGAGCGTAAATACCAGAATCTGGGCAATTTTGGAACGGCTCTGTTCCCAGTATTTTACAACCATCCGAATGTAATAGGAAGAACATCTGGGTTTAATGCTTTTTCGGTCTACTCAGGAAATTCCAGAAATATCAGGTATTATGACACAAAGTCTCCCTTTATAGATTTATTTGTCTACTTGGGAGGAGGGAATAGAAACCTTGTTAATATAGGTTTTTCGAGAAATGTCAGGGAAGGATGGAATGTAGGTTTTGACCTTCACAAGATTACAACTGATAAACAACTTGCCAATAATGGTCAGGGGGATCGTCAATTAGTCGGAACCACTTTCGATATCTACACGCATTACAAAAGTCAGAAAACTCCTTACCAGGTCTTATTCTACCATTCAAACCAATCACACAAGGCGATTGAACTTGGCGGAGTGAGATTTGGGAACGATTCTACGTTGGCAGAATTATTTCAATTCAATAATGCCCTTTTGAGGTTAGATGAAGCTCAAAATATCAGAAAAGAATCTAACTGGCATCTATATCACAATTATCAGATCGCAGAACAATTCCAACTTTATCATGTGGCTGATCACTATAAAGAAGAGAATACCTACCAAGATTTTGCTGGAGGTTTGGTTTTTCCCAACTATGATACGTACAGAGATGCTTATAATACATTCCTCATCGACCCGGACAGTACATACGAACGCGCTACATTTTCTTCGTTTTCCAGTGAAGCAGGGATAAAAGGGGACCTCTCAAGTGTATTCTACCGTGCGTACGTAAAATTACGCACAGTTGACTTTAGCTATTTTCTGCTGAATCCAGTAAAAAAAACTACTGAAAAATATTTGGGAGGCTACGCCCAGTTTAATTGGAAGAAGAAATATCAATTAATTGGAGAAGGGGAGTTTTTACAGGGAGGAGAATATCAATTTGCTGGAAAATTGAAGAGTGATTTGATCAAAATCACATATTCGACAAAGAAATACAACGTGCCATTCATTTATGGCGCATATTTTGGAAATCATTACGAATGGAACAATAATTTTTCACCAGTATTTAACAATCGAATATATGGGAACATACAATTGACGTACAAGGCGTTTACCTTTATTCCAGAGGCTACATTTACTGCGTATAATGACTTTGTTTTCTTTAATGAAAGCAAGACTCCAAGTCAGGCATCTTCTGGTATCCTAACTTCCACAATTGGGGGGAAAATAAATGTGACGCTACCCAATAAAAAAGGAGAAAGTTTTCATTTTGAACATGAAATTTTAGTTACGAATGTCTCTGGAGGTTCAGCTGGTACTATTCGAATTCCAAGGCTGTTCTACAACGGAAGATACTATTGGAGGGGGGAGTTCTTTGATGATAATGTGCCAGTAGAAATAGGGATTGACTCTCATGCAAGGTCAGCTTATTTTGCCAATGCCTATGATCCAGTGACGCAACAATTTTACCTTCAAAACGAGTTACAGACATTTGGTTATTACAAAGCAGACTTTTTTCTTAATATGCGTTTGGACAAGTTTTATGCTGCCATTAAATGGACACACTTTGACCAGCCTTCAGATATAGGCTATTTTGTAACTCCGTATTACCCAGGTCAACCCAAGTCAATTGACTTAATAGTTAGATGGACATTTTTTAATTAATGAGCAAGTCAAAAGCCACATTAGGTTTAGAACTCCCAACAGATCCAAGGTGGGTGAATATTGCCGAAAAAAACATAGAAGATATTTTAGTAGATCACGCATATTGTGAGCAGAAAGCAGCTTCTTCCTGCATTTCTCTCATCATCCAATTTCCAGAGAAAGAACGGCTGGTTGAGGTACTAACTCCTGTGGTTGCGGAAGAATGGACTCATTTTGAACGTGTTATTGAGCACCTTAAAAAAAGAGGTTTTGCACTGGGAAGGGCAAGGAAAGACGAATATGTGATGCGGCTGAATGATGTAATGAAAAAGGGAGGCAGCAGAGATGAACAACTTGTTGAACGTTTGCTAATGAATGCATTGATTGAAGCCAGGAGTTGTGAACGATTTAAATTGCTGTGGAAAAATGTTGAAGATGAGGAACTACAAAAATTCTACTACGACTTAATGGTCTCGGAAGCGGGTCATTATCATAATTTCCTAGAACTAGCCAAACTCTACCTGAATGAAACTTCCGTTGAACAACGATGGAAAGAATTTCTCAGCATGGAAGCAGAAATTGTCAAAAATCTAGGATCAAGAGCGGATCGTATACATTAATACCAACTAGATTATAAAATATCACATAAATAGTCGTTCCTTAAAAACTCATTGTCAATAGAGTTTGTATTCTACTTTGATGGCAAGTGGTTAATTCAACTAGACGCCTCAGGTTTACTACCCATTTTGTATAGAGCCAAAGAGCATTTACTCTTAGTTTTTTCATCAACTTCTTGTAGTTAGTCCCTGTAAGTTCAATTAGTAAGTGCAAAGATGTAGGATAAATATGTGGAGCTAGTTTCACATATTTACAGGTCTAAAAACTTTGCCATATGAGCCAAACATATTATCAACTCAAAGACCATCAAAGACATCAAATTGAAGCCTACTTAAAATCGGGTAAGAGTAAAAGTTTCATTGCAGAAGCCCTTGCTGTGTCGGTTTCCACCATTTACAGAGAATGCAAGCGCAACAGTTCCCCTACAGGGATCTATCATGGATCTAAAGCACATTTGTCTTCCACAAAGCGTAAGCAACGTTATTGCAAGTCTCGCTCTTTTGACACCCATAAAAGAAAGCTCATCAAAGAATACCTTCTGCAAGAACAGTGGTCACCTAAGCAGATTGTAGGGTATTGTAAGATCAAGCAGATTCCCATGGTTTCACATGAACGTATCTATCAATATATCAGGGACGATAAAGCTACTGGTGGACAGTATTACAAACATTTACGCCATCAACTCAAACATAGAAAAAGGTCTGTAGGTAAGCCTGTACCTATTAAAAACAGGGTATCAATCGATCAAAGACCTGAATGCATCAACAATAAAGAACGCTTTGGGGACTGGGAAGTGGATACCATTATAGGCAGACAACAAAAGGGAGCCATTCTGACCATCGTGGAAAGAACTACAGGAATGCTCATTATAAAAAAGCTACCTAAGGGAAAGCAAGCCAAAGGACTAAGTAAGGAACTTATCAATAGGATGATGCCCTATAAAAAACATATCCTGTCGATCACTTCTGATAATGGAACAGAATTCGCCGACCATCAAAACATAGCTAAAAACCTAGATACTAAATTCTACTTTGCCCATCCGTATTGCTCCTGGCAAAGAGGACTCAATGAATACACTAACAAACTCATAAGGCAGTATATACCCAAAAAAACAGCTTTTGATACTCTAACTGACGAACAGATTACACAAATTCAACACAAAATTAACCGACGACCAAGAGAAAAACTTAACTTTAAAACTCCTAAAGAAATCTTTTATCTAAATACCGCTTAGTTTTTGCACTTGATGGTTGAACCTACGCCCCCTAAAGAATCAACATTAATTATGCTTATTTCCTTTCAGGGAGGGTTTTAGCACGATTTTTGCTGTATAAAATGACAAGGAATAGTTATAATATCAATCAAAACCTTGTCAAATGCAGTCAAAAAAGTCGAATAGCAATCAACTTAATTTTTTATCACCTACCTTAACTGAACAACTCAATTCCAGGCAAGCGCTTTATTTGTTGAGCCAACAGATAGAATGGTCATATTTTGAAGAAGCGTTTGGTTCGCTTTATTCAACTGTAGGTCGTCCAGCTCATTCTATTCGTTTGATGGTCTCCTTGTTGATATTAAAATCTCTTTACAATTTATCAGATGAGGTATTGGTGGAGCAACGGTGGGAAATGAATCCATATTTTCAATATGTTGGAGGCTTTGATTCTTTGCAATGGGGGCAACCATGTGCGGCAACAGATTTGGTACATTTCAGCAAGAGGATTGGAGAAGAAGGGGTAGAGAAGATATTGAAACATTCAATTGAGCTACACGGCAAGGATGCTAAGGACAAGCATGTAAGTGTAGATACTACTGTCCAGGAAAAGAGCATCACCTATCCCACAGATGCAAAACTTCATAAAAAGATTGTTGACAGCTGTATTTCTATAGCCAAGAAAGAAGGGATTAAACTACGACGCAGTTACGTTAGGACAACCAAAAACCTTGTCAGAGACACCTACAATGGGACTCACCCTAAAAGAAGAAAGAAAGCAAATGCAGCGAAGCGAAAACTCAAAACCATTGCTGGTCGGTTAGTCAGAGAATTAGACAGGAAATTACCTCATCAGCAAAAAGAAGTAACACTGGCACTGTTCAAACGAGTACTTACACAAGAGAAGTGCAGTAAGCATAAAATTTACAGTTTACATGAACCTGATGTGTATTGCATCGCAAAAGGGAAGGCACATAAAAAATATGAATATGGCTGTAAGGCATCAGTAGTATTGACACAAAACACGGGTATCATCGTAGGTGCGATGACTTTTGAAGAGAATATTTATGATGGACATACACTAGATGCTGTATTGAAGCAAACACAACTACTGACTGGTAACTACCCGAAAACCGCCACAGTAGATAGGGGGTACAAAGGGACTAACACAGTTGAGAACACCTCCATCATTCGACCATCCAAACCATTAAAAAGAGACAATACCTATGAAAAACAGAGAAAACGAACGCACTGTAGACGTAGAGCAGCCATAGAGCCAATCATCGGACACTTGAAGCAAGATCATCGAGTAGCTAGCAATTACCTAAAAGGGAAAACAGGAGATAAAATAAACTTCATCATGGCAGCCTGTGGGTTTAACTACAAGAAGTTGATGAAAAAACTAAGAGTAAATGCTCTTTGGCTCTACACAAAATGGGTAGTAAATCTGAGGTGTCTATTTGAAGTAACCTCTTTCCATCAAAGTAGAATACAAACTCTATTGAAAATGAGTTTTTAAGGAACGACTAGTTAAACCCACAGGCTGCCATGATGCAGTTTATTTTATCTCCTGTTTTCCCTTTTAGGTAATTGCTAGCTGCTCGATGATCTTGCTTCAAGTGTCCGATGATTGGCTCTATGGCTGCTCTACGTCTACAGTGCGTTCGTGTTCTCTGTTTTTGATAGGTATTGTCTCTTTTTAATGGTTTGGATGGTCGAATGATGGAGGTGTTTTCAACTTTGTTAGTCCCTTTGTACCCCCTATCTACTGTGGCGGTTTTCGGGTAGTTACCAGTCAGTAGTTGTGTTTGCTTCAATACAGCATCTAGTGTATGTCCATCATAAATATTCTCTTCAAAAGTCATCGCACCTACGATGATACCCGTGTTTTGTGTCAATACTACTGATGCCTTACAGCCATATTCATATTTTTTATGTGCCTTCCCTTTTGCGATGCAATACACATCAGGTTCATGTAAACTGTAAATTTTATGTTTACTGCACTTCTCTTGTGTAAGTACTCGTTTGAACAGTGCTAAGGTTACTTCTTTTTGCTGATGAGGTAATTTCCTGTCTAATTCTCTGACTAACCGACCAGCAATGGTTTTGAGTTTTCGCTTCGCTGCATTTGCTTTCTTTCTTCTTTTAGGGTGAGTCCCATTGTAGGTGTCTCTGACAAGGTTTTTGGTTGTCCTAACCCTTTTACTATGCAGGAAAACATATTCATTGGTGTCTCTGACAAGGTTTTTGGTTGTCCTAACGTAACTGCGTCGTAGTTTAATCCCTTCTTTCTTGGCTATAGAAATACAGCTGTCAACAATCTTTTTATGAAGTTTTGCATCTGTGGGATAGGTGATGCGCTTTTCCTGGACAGTAGTATCTACACTTACATGCTTGTCCTTAGCATCCTTTCCGTGTAGCTCAATTGAATGTTTCAATAGCTTCTCTACCCCTTCTTCTCCAATCCTCTTGTTGAAATGAACCAAATCTGTTGCCGCACAAGGTTGCCCCCATTGCAAAGAATCAAAGCCTCCAAACTATTGAAAATATGGATTCATTTCCCACCGTTGTTCCACCAATACCTCATCTGATAAATTGTAAATAGATTTTAATATCAACAAGGAGACCATCAAACGAATAGAATGAGCTGGACGACCTACAGTTGAATAAAGCGAACCAAACGCTTCTTCAAAATATGACCATTCTATCTGTTGGCTCAACAAATAAAGCTCTTGCCTGGAATTGAGTTGTTCAGTTAAGGTAGGTGATAAAAAATTATTGAAGTAGGCATTTAATAAATACGAATGCACTTGTACGGGCATGGTTGATGGACCACCATTTTAGTTAGCAGGTTATCGAATATTTCTCCTTTCATCTGGCTTCGGTTGAACCGATAGCAATATTGGTCGATATATGCTTGCAGGTTATCGACTGAATGGTGGATACCTCTAAGCCATGCCTTGAACATCATAATTATTCTGTGCAATTCCGGGAAATTCTTACCTTTCTTCCCACTCTCGATTTGAATTAAGTAAGGATATTTTTCTTTCAAGGGGATGTAGCCCCTCCAGTTATCGGTTTTGATGGTAGCCTGAGGTGATATATGATCTTGGAAGAAGGGCTTCAATTGCTTGGAGCCAGCATTGTCAATCACTTTGGCATACATCCTGCTCACTCCTTTCCCTTTCTTCTCAATAGCCAGTACAACCTGCTTTTTTCGGTTATTTTGTC
The DNA here is from genome assembly GCA_965261215.1 of Ekhidna sp. Taxonomy (GTDB): domain Bacteria; phylum Bacteroidota; class Bacteroidia; order Cytophagales; family Cyclobacteriaceae; genus Ekhidna. The sequence goes on along the minus strand of CBDHDT010000193.1, from coordinate 1,243,655 downwards.
GTCCTACAACGCCTTCTTCCTGTTGCCCTACAACGGTCTCATCGACTTCTACTTTACCCATTAGCGGGTATTTCCCACTGCTACCCATTGCCTTCATTACCTTTTGTTGAAACAGCCAACAGGTTTTTTGCCGTAGTCCCAGTTTTCTGCTTAGCTCTGTTGATGCAATCCCTTGTTTATTTGTACTCATGTAGTATAGGATATAAAAAGATTTTAAGATTGGGAATTTTACTTTGTGGAAAAGCGTGCCACTTGTGGGGGTAGCTTGGTACCTACATTTTGTGCATTGCCGGGTATGGAATAATTTCCCTCTGCAATACGTGTTGTTTTGACACTTTTCACATTTAAATCCATCTGGCCATTTCATTTCGGCTAGGAAGTTTTGACAACTGTCGTTATCAGGAAATTTCTTCTGAAACTCAAAAAGAGTTAGGCTTTCATACTTTTTCTCCATAATTTGATTTTTATAGTAACTTTAATAGTCCTACTAACTTACTGTAAATCAATTGTTTAATCAAGAAAATTAAACTGTTTTAATAGACTAATCTTTTATTTATTAAATGCCTACTTCAAAAAAATTAAGTTGATTTCTATTCGACTTTTTTGACTGCATTTGACAAGGTTTTGATTGATATTATAACTATTCCTTGTCATTTTATATAGCAATAATCATGCTAAAAACCTCCCTGAAAGAAGATAAGCATAATTAATTTTTATTCTTTAGGGTTGACTAAATAGATTAAATTATTTTTTGTTTGAATTAGGCAAAAAATATAAGCATAGCCATAGCTACGGTTCTTTTTTTAACGAAATGCGAGCAAAAAAGAAACGATTTATCGAAGTAGGCATTTAATAAATACGAATAAAATTGTACGGGCATGGCTGATGGTCAACCATTTTAGTTAGCAGGTTATCGAATATTTCTCCTTTCATCTGACTGCGGTTGAACCGATAGCAATATTGGTCGATATATGCCTAAAGGTTATCGACTGAATGGTGGATACCTCTAATATAAATTAGATTATAATATTAGTCTAATTATTATTTGTACATTTGCTACATGGGTATGACATCAACTATTGAAGTATCGGAGAGTCTTGAAACGCTTAAGGAGTTACAAGCTAAACAATGCAATATCAAGTCAGAGAAGCGTATTTTATGCCTAATTTTATTGAAGACCAATAAATTCAAGACACACCAATTGATAGTAGCTTATTTGGGTATCTGTAGACAGACGTTAGTTCTCTGGATAGCTAGGTATCGTAAATTAGGAATAAAAGGCATCTTGCTAAGTGCAACAAGAGGTAAAAAGTCTAAAATTATTACCCTTGAGATTCACCAAGGATTATCAGAGAAGTTAAAAGATGCCAAGTGGCTCTTGTTAAAAGCAAGTGGGTAGATTCACATTAATTTTATGCAAAAACAACTTGCCAGTCAGCAAATAAGCCATGGTCTTACAATGTTTTTTGCCAGAACCTCTGGCTTTTCTTTTTGCTGTTTGAATGATCGAATTTAAGCCTTCTAAAATACCGTTATTGATGTTGCTTAATTTCCATTGCACAATGCCTTGCCAATGGTTTTTCTTGTTTCAACCATGGCGGGTAAATTGCATTGACTGACCCAGTTGTACCATTTGCTTAATAGGTGCTCAAAATCTGTCCTGATTTTGGCTTGATAGATTTGTTGGAAAGTTTCGCGCATTCTCATTGCCTCAAAGGATTTAAGGTTAAGATTTGCCAGCTCTAATTCCAGCTCTAATTCTACTTTTTTCTGGTGTTGTTTCTGGCTGAGGTTTTGTTCATTTTTGAGGAATAAATACCGCGTACCTTTAAGAATTGGATTCTTTTTCACCTCCGCCCTTCTCACCTGATCAACCCCTTCATTGATAATCTTTATAATGAGGAACTTGTCAAACATAATTTTGGCATTCGGTAGGTTTTCTAATCCCTCTAATAAACGCAGGCGACATATCGCAACTCACAGATTCAACTTGTTCTTTGTTGCCCTTTTGTTGTTCTAAAACCGCGACAAAATCAACAACAGGTTGACTCCCTTTGTCATCACTGATATGCACCTCTGCTTCTTTGTATAAATCAACAAATAGCGTTAATAATCAGGCCCCTTAGTCCGTGGCAGTTTCATCCATACCGAAGGGTTCTATACCGCTTAAATCCTCCGCTTAAATCCTCACTGAGCCTGGCTTTGTCAACATAGATATCCAACAACTTCCAAACCTTATAATCTGATACGTTCATCAGCTGGCAAGCATGGTGTACCGGCATGTGCTTACAAAACTTGATAATAAAAATCTCAAGGTGCTAAAACCATTTAACTGACCTGCCCACGGCGGTAGAACCAGCCGTTACTTTGTCATCGTCTCGCTTAATGCGAGGAACCCGAACATGCAGATGGCATTCATGCTCAATGAAATTCATATGACGATATTTTTCCATCTTGGTGTCATAGGCACTATAGGCTTTGGTGTCATCGCTACCATCAACAAAGCGCGTGCCACGTTTGAAGTCAATATAGCTGTTGAGTTGTTTGTCGTTAAATTCAACATCCTTGACAAACCATGGGGAATAGATGCCGAGTGCTTGAGTAAATAAGTCTTGCATTTTTGAATCTTTTTGAATAATGAAATTGATCCTGTATTTTAACACATTACCCACTCAATAATCACAAGAATCAAATTAAACTTATTGAAGTAGGCATTTAATAAATAAAAGATTAGTCTATTAAAACAGTTTCATTTTCTTGATTAAACGATTGATTTACAGTAACTTAGTAGGATTATTAAAGTTAGAATAAAAATCAGATTATGGAGAAAAAGTATGAAAGCCTAACTCTTTTTGAGTTTCAGAAGAAATTTCCTGATAACGACAGTTGTCAAAACTTCCTAGCCGAAATGAAATGGCCAGATGGATTTAAATGTGAAAAGTGTCAAAACAACACGTATTGCAGAGGGAAATTATTCCATACCCGGCAATGCACAAAATGTAGGTACCAAGCTACCCCCACAAGTGGCACGCTTTTCCACAAAGTAAAATTCCCAATCTTAAAAGCTTTTTATATCCTACACTATATGAGTACAAATAAACAAGGGATTGCATCAACAGAGCTAAGGGCATCTCTAAAAACTAAAACAGCTGTGTTAGTATGTTTTTTGAGCTAAAAGAGTTAGACTTGGAAATGAAACAATTTAAACGTCACAGAGATTACGGTTTTTTTGATCAAGACATTCGTTTGTCCAAACTGAGCCAGTTGGGAGATCCCCTGCAACGATTAAACCGTGGAATTGATTTTGAAATTTTCCGTTCTTTACTGGAAAAGCACCTGATCAAAGAGTCACAAGGAAAGGGAGGACGTCCCCCATATGATTATGTGTTAATGTTCAAGATATTGATTCTTCAGCGATATTATAACCTCTCTGATGATCAAGCAGCATATCAAATCAATGACAGGATGAGTTTTATGAGATTTCTCAACCTCACCATTGCAGATGACATACCAGATAGCAACACGATATGGTTGTTTAGTGAACGTCTGACCGACTTGAATTTAGTAAAATCTCTTTTCGAGCTATTTCAGAGTCAATTGGAAAAGTTAGGGCTTATGGTCAATGAAGGCAAAATAATAGATGCCTCTTTTGTAGAAGCCCCACGCCAACGCAACAGCAGGGAGAAAAACCAACAAATAAAAGAGGGTAAGGGAGAAGGTCTATGGACAGATGAACCCAATAAAAAGCGTCAAAAGGACATTGATGCACGTTGGACAAAGAAAAATAATCAGAATTATTATGGGTATAAAAATCACGCCAAGGTTGATGCAGGTAGCAAATTGATAGAACGCTATGAAATTACCGATGCAGCGGTACATGATTCACAGGCTCTTGATGCCCTGTTGGACAAAAAACAAGACAAAGAACAGGAATTGTATGCCGACAGTGCTTATGCAGACCAGCAAGAAATACTCGAAAAACATCAGGTTAAAGATCAAATACATGAGAAGGGCTACAAAAACAAGCCGTTGACCGATACACAAAAGGAAAGTAATACAAGAAAATCAAAAGTACGCGTAAGAGTGGAGCATGTTTTTGGTTTCATGGAGAACAGTATGGGAAGCATGTATTACAGAAAAGTAGGGAAATCAAGAGCCGATACGGTCATTGGTCTGATGAATCTGACTTATAATATGTGCAGAAAAATTCAATTGACCGCTTCATTATGAGGGAACGTGCGTTCGATAGGCAATGAATAAATTCATAAGTAACTGATAATCAGGTGAATAAAAAATGAACTAAAAAAGAACAAAATAGGTCATCTTAAAAAAACAGGTCATAAAAATAAATCGGGAGAATATCCAGTTTTTAGAGATGCCCCTAAGCAGAAAACTGGGGCTACGGCAAAAAACCTGTTGGCTGTTTCAACAAAAGGTAATGAAGGCAATGGTTAGCAGTGGGAAATACCCGCTAATGGGTAAAGTAGCAGTCGATGAGACCGTTGTAGGGCAACAGGAAGAAGGCGTTGTAGGACGACACAATAACCGAAAAAAGCAGGTTGTACTGGCTATTGAGAAGAAAGGGAAAGGAGTGAGCAGGATGTATGCCAGAGTGATTGACAATGCTGGCTCCAAGCAATTGAAGCCCTTCTTCCAAGATCATATATCAACTCAGGCTACCATCAAAACCGATAAGTGGAGGGGCTACATCCCCCTGAAAGAAAAATATCCTTATTTAATCCAAATAGAGAGTGGGAAGAAAGGTAAGAAGTTCCCGGAATTGCACAGAACAATTATGATGTTCAAGGCATGGCTTAGAGGTATCCAGCATTCAGTCGATAACCTGCAGGCATATATCGACCAATATTGCTATCGGTTCAACCGCAGTCAGATGAAAGGGGAAATATTCGATAACCTGCTAACTAAAATGGTGGACCATCAACCATGCCCGTACAAGTGCATTCGTATTGATTAAATGCCTACTTCAATGGTATTATTTCCTAATCATAATATGTACATCGCTTGCTTTCCCAATAGCACTAAAGCGAATAGAAAGAAATTTTGTGGTTTCGTAATAGACACAGGAATCATGGGGTGTAAGCCGGTAGTGGAAGAATTTTTGATTTCGCTCATACAATTCGTGTTCATCGGCGATTCCCAGCAGGCTTTCAATTTCATTTTGGGTAGCTCTCAAGAATATATTCCTGTTGTCCAATAAAAACTCAGTTTTCTTTAATCGATATTCTGAACACTCCTGATTAAAACTTTCCCATTTTGATTTTTCAAATCCTTCTAAAGTCAATGTTTTGTAACAGGACGAACATGTGACTAGAGTCAGTGTAATCAAAAAATACTTCATTTTCTGAAGACTACAACTAAGTAGCAAATCCAAAAAATAACCCCTGAGATAGTTACCATTGCTCCCGCAATAGACCCATCCAGAAAGTAGGAGAGCCAATATCCTAAAAAGGAACTTATGATCCCAAATAATGAACTGAGAGCGAGCATCCATTTCAGGTTTCGTGTAATCAGGTATGCAGATGCGGCAGGCGCAATAAGCAGTGCCACAACTAGGATTGCTCCGACGGATTCAAAAGAAGCGACCGTAGTTAATGATACAAACCCCATGAGCATGTAGTGCCACTTTGAAGAGGAGATGCCAATGGCATTTGCAAAAGAAGAATCGAATGTAGTTACAACTAGTTCTTTGTAAAAAACAGCTATGAACAGGATAATTAAAGCTAATACTACAGAGAGGACAATCACTGCCTTGGGTCCGACAGGATTTCCTGACGAATCATACAACAGATCGATTGGAACATATGCTATTTCTCCATGCAAGATACAATCTTGGTCGATATGGACATTGCCAGCGTAGTACGTTACTAGGATAACTCCAAGTGCAAACAGCCATGTAAATGTCACACCTATGGAAGCGTCGGTCTGTAACCTTCCTTTCTGATGGAAGAACTCAATAAGGAAAGTTGTGAGGAGTCCCAGAAGACCTGCACCCACTAACATCCAAACAGACTGCAATGATTCTACGAGGAAAAAGGCAATGACTATACCTGGTAAAACAGAATGAGAAATAGCATCTCCAACCATTGACATCTTTCTTAGAATCAGAAAAGAGCCGAGTAACCCGCAGCTCACTGCGACTAATGATCCCGTTAGTATGATGATAAAAGCGTCCATTATTTAACAGGAATAGCTGACTGGTGAGGGTCTGAATCGGGATAGTCCAGAAGTTTTTCAAGCCTAGTTTCCAGTTCAGGAGTTATGACATGCTCAATGGTATCGGCATCTTCATGGACATGGTCAGGAGCTATCCTCAAATATTTTGTTAAGTAAAGCTCCCATAAGCGATGGAGGCGTATGGTTCTTTTCCCCTTTTCGTGACCTTCGACGGAAAGTTTCCACAAGTTGTCCTTTCTTGTTAGATACCCGTGAAGTTGGAGTCTTTTTAATCCTTTTGCTAATTGAGATGAAGAAAAATTTCTTGATAAAAGGAGGTCTTTGGTTGCTAGGAGTTGGTAATGATCTCCACTTTTTTCTCCAATCTTGTAAAAGGCTTTCAATAAATTTTCTTCTAACAATTGTCCTTGTATTCTGACGCGTCTCAATTGCCTGATAATAATGCCTTTACTAGGAGCTAGGAAAAAGGAAAAAAGAGCAATAATGGAAAGTACCATTACCATCCAAGGACCTGTGGGCATGGATGGAGCACTGAAGGAGATGAAAGCCCCCAAAATGCCAGAGATAGCACCGAACAAAGAAGCCAAAATCAACATCTTGTAAAGTTCATTTGTCCAAAACCTAGCAGCAGCGGCAGGTGTTATGAGCATGGCAGCCATCAAAACAACACCAACCGCTTGAATACCTGTCACCACGGCCAATACAGTAATGGATGTTAGCAGAATTTCCAACCTTCTGATAGGTAGCCCAGTCACTTTCGCGAACAGGGGGTCAAAAGAAATAAGCTTGAACTCTTTGTAGAAGAGGAAAACAACGACTAGAATAATTCCAGCAATAAGGCTGAATGCAATGAGGTCTTCTCCGACCAGAGCTGCAGCTTTACCAAACAAAAAAGTATCCAAGCCACTCTGGGACGCATTTCCTGAATGTTGAATGTAAGTCATCAACAGAATACCAATACCAAAAAAGACAGACAGTGACAGACCAGTGGCGGCATCTTCTTTGATTTTAGTGTTGCGAATGATCGCATCCATCACGATGATCGACATCCAACCTGATATGAAAGCGCCAATGATCAACAGAAACGGATTTTTACTGCCAGAAACAAGAAATGAGATACATATTCCTGGTAAAACAGCATGAGCAATCACATCGCCAACGAGTGATTTTTTCTTAACAAATGTGAAGCATCCCATGATTGCGGAACTAATGGAAAGCAATATGGTTCCGAAAACTACGTACTTGATATTTGGGTATTCAAAGGAGAAAAATTCGATCAGTATTTCCATCTTAATTTCACCTGATGAATGTGACTTTTAGATTTGAGTAATTCGTACGGCTATAGAATAGGAAAGAAGGTCAACTTCATCTTTCACTGCTTTGCCGGTAAGGGTTAATTTTCCACCTCAAAGCGTCAAAAATACAGTTGCAAATGGCACATCTTAACTACGGACAAAGGTACATGATATCGTGTATCTTACAAGAAGGAAAAGTCAAAGCGAAATTAGCCAACAGGCATGGTTTTGATGGGATAAGACCGTTACAATGCTCCCTTTGCATCGGTCTTATTGTAATGAATGCTATCATTATACTACTTTTGTATCAAGTATTTAGCGTACAAAATGGTCAAAACAGTGATAATTGGAGCTGGGGGAGTGGGTAGAGTGACCGCTTTTAAGTGTGCTGAGAACAAAAATATATTCACTGAAATTGTGTTGGTTTCCAGAACACAATCTAAATGTGAGAAAATAGCCTCTGATATTCATAACAAGCTTGGCATCCAAATACAGACGAATCATGTAGACGCTGATCATGTAGATCAACTGCTTGCTCTTTTCGAAAAATACCAACCTGAAATAGTGATCAATGTGGCTCTTCCATATCAGGATTTAACGATTATGGATGCTTGTCTGGAATGCGGTGTCCATTACCTAGATACTGCAAATTACGAACCACCAGATGAAGCCAAATTCGAATATAAATGGCAATGGGCGTCCCAAGAACGTTTTAAAGAAGCAGGCTTATTGGCAGTTTTAGGGTGTGGGTTTGATCCAAGTGTGACGGACGTGTTTACATCAAGAGTAGCTAAACACTGTTTTGACGAAATTCACTATTTAGATATAGTTGACTGCAATGGAGGGGATCACGGAAAAGCATTTGCAACTAGCTTTAATTCTGAAATTAATATCAGGGAGATTACCCAAAATGGAAGATTTTGGGAAAATGGAGAATGGGTGGAAACAAAACCATTTGAGTTTAGAAAAGATTTGAACTACCCGAATATTGGCAAAAGACCATCATATTTGGATGACATTTGGAGATGAGTATTTGACTCATTTGAGAGTGATTCAAAGTATAGGTATGGCTGGGATAGAACCAATAACTTATAAGGAGCAAGAAATTGTCCCACTGCAATTCCTTACAGCAGTCCTGCCGGACCCAGAAGAATTGGGAGAGAGCTATGATGGCGAGATTTCCATTGGATGTAGAATAAGAGGAATCAAAGACGGAGAGGAAAAGACTTACTGTATATGGAGTAATTGCATCCATCAAACAGCATATGAAGAGACAGGTACACAAGGTGTTTCCTACACGACGGGAGTACCAGCTATGACAGGTGCCTATATGATGTTGACGAATCAATGGACGGGGAATGGCGTATTTAATGTGGAGGAGTTCAACCCCGATCCTTTTTTAGAAAAACTATCTTTGTCTGGCTTGATTTGGTATGAAAAACATTCGTTAGACTTGGAAGTAGATGAGTAATGACGGTCGATATAAACAAAGTACCTGAATATTACAGACCTTACTTCGATTATATAAATGAGGAAAGTGTCGTAGAACTGTTAAGAACAAGTGCTGAAGATTTTACTTGTCTTGTCAACACTTTTTCTAATGAAAAGGCAGAATACAGATACCAAGAAGGGAAATGGAATGTGAAGGATTTAATTCAACATATTATTGATGCGGAAAGAGTTTTTGTTTACAGAGCGATGCGATTTGCAAGGAATGATTCCGCTGGGTTATCAGGATTTGATCAGGATGATTATGTAGCAAGTATAAATGCAAGTAAACGAGATATCGAAAATTTAATGAATGAGTTTTTGGCGACAAGGTCTTCGACAACTAGTCTGTTCAGTTCGCTAAGTGCCGAGGACTTTCAGCGGGCTGGAAAAGCAAGCGGGGTTACATTTTCTGTTGAAGTGCTTGGCTACTTTATCGCAGGACACTTACTCCACCACGTCAAAATTATTCGTGAAAAATACCTTTAATATACCTTCTCCATGCTTCGTACTTGACGAACGGAGATTGACTCAAAATCTAGCATGTATCCAGCGGGTCCAAGAGGAAGTAGGAGTTGATATTATTCTTGCAGTTAAAGGATTTGCTATGTGGAGTTCCTTTCCTCTTTTGAGGGAGTACATCCAAAGTGCTGCAACCAGCTCTTTAAGTGAGGTATTACTTTGCAATGAAAAGATGAAGTCAAAATCCCACACGTACTGTGTGGCGTATGTCCCGTCAGATTTTGAAAAAATAGTCGTTGGCTCATCCCATATTATATTTAATTCTCTCACTCAGTACCATAAATTCTCTGATCGCGTTCCATCTGATGTAAGCATAGGATGAAGGGTTAATCCTGAATATTCCGATGTTGAAACAGATATGTATAATCCTTCAATCCCTAATTCTAGGCTGGGAATTAATTCAGCAGATTTGTTGGAATTGCCTGATCGAGTAGAAGGATTACATTCTCATGTTTTATACGCATCCGATTCCAAGGCGTTAGAAAAAGTACTTGATTCGTTTGTCTCAAGGGTTGATCATTTGTTGAATAAGGTGAAATGGGTAAATATGGGAGGAGGGCATCTTATGACCAGAGAGGACTATGATTTAAAACTCCTGATTTCAATGCTTAAAAGATTTAGAAGTAAATATCGTGTAGATATTATATTGGAGCCGGGTAGCGCAATTGCGTGGAGGTCTGAGGGTTTAATTACTACCATTCTTGATGTTGTCGATAATGGTGGGGTGAAGCCGGCAATTATAGATGCGTCATTTACATGCCATATGCCATATGCCTGATTGCCTAGAAATGCCATACAGGCCGGAAATAAAAGGAGCTTCGGAAAGTGAAGAGACGGGATGGTTTCCTTATAGACTCGGAGGAGTCAGTTGCTTGGCGGGAGACTATTTGGATGTGTATTGGTTTGAACATGAATTAAACGAGGGAGACCAAGTTGAATTTGAAGATATGATGCACTACACGATGGTAAAGACCAATACTTTTAATGGAATCAGGCACCCTTCCATTGGGATCATTCGAACATCTGGAAGTTTTGAACTGATCAAGGAATTTGATTATGGAGATTACAGGAATCGGCTCTCTTAGCATCTGATGTTAACATGTTCTATATTCTTTCCACCCTTTAGCTGTAGGGCGTCTCTATTAACTGCCTTTTTCCGCGATTGCGGTGTCAGTCCCGTACTCACATCCTCATGTACGCTATATACACTGCGGGACTTCCTTCCACTCACGAAAAAAATCCAGTTAATAGAGATGTACTTTAGAGTTTAGGCTCTAGTTCCCCACGCATAAATAGATTAAACTCTTCGCAAGAAAGGAACCCTTCACCAGCAGAATAAGGGCACGTTTTGTAGATTTCATCGAAAACTCCATCACTAATCACAACCCCAGAACCATGGCACACTGGGCAGAGCATTTTTTCCAGTCCGCCACAATCGTAACTGGAATTTTCAAGATCATCCTCCAGCCTTCTTACCTGACCTCTTCTTATTCTTAAATATTCCTTTTCAGACCACTTCAGGTACCGAATGGCATTTTCATAGTGCCTCCCTCTTGTACCTTTTAGCTGAATGTACTTATTTAACCAGTTGATACTCTGTTTATATTTTTCTAAGTGAAACGAGTTTCTCCCGAAATAATAAGCCATTTCAGAGGGTAGCTTTTCCAAATTTTCTAGGACAAATAGGAATTGAATCTGCGCACTATCATACGCTCCCACATTCATCAAATCCTTTCCAGCATCCATTCTTCTTAGAACTTCTGATTCCCTGATCACTTGAGCTTGGCAAATAAAAGTTGCGACCAAAAAGAAATTTGATAGAAAAATCTTCATTAAGATAGAAGCGAAATTTGACTGCAAGTTAATAGTTGATATACACTGATGGTGTTTGTAGCTTTGCTCTCAACATCATTTGGCAAGAAATGATCCAAAATATTGATAATATTCCTGCATCATCCCGTTTCAGTAGTTGAAATTAAGACTTATGCGCATAGTTGTTGGATGTACACTGTTCTTTTTCCTGATTTTGGAAGCATCGGCTCAGAATACACGAAGTACAGAAACCAGAAGACCTCCTAATCCCGTTTATCAAAGTAAAAAAAAGGGAAAAAAGGGAGTATTTTCTTTTCTTAAAAAAGAGAAAAAGAAGTCACGTACGGACGAAGTTGCTGAATTCAGAGCCAGACTTAAAAAAGTATATAAGCAGAAAGCAAAAGAAGAGAGGTTAGCTGAAAAACCTAGATATAAAAATCCCACCTACTTTGGACATAAAAGGCAACCCAAGAAACGCCCAGTTGGGAAACAAAAATTTTGCAAGGTGTGTAAAATTAAGCACTAAGCCGATACAATCTAAGCCGATACAATTTTTGAGATCCTAGTCTTAGCTTGAAGTGATTTAAAATTGCTTTTCGAATAGATACAACGAGAAACTCATTATTGAAGCCCCGCCTTGGGTTGCACACTTAACGATTGACTTTAGTCTATTAGTCCATTGATCATACCTAAATCGAATTTCCATTTTTAATCAATAATTTTTTTTGACTAAAATATTTCTCCTCAAAGAGCATAAAAAAAGGGTAACCAAAGCTACCCTTCAAGGTTATTAATAAACTTTCTAAACTACTACTTAGTAAATGTAAACTTCCAAGTTCCAGGAATCCCTGAAACGTCACTGCTTCTGGTGTTTCCTGGAGCTTTCACGTCAAACGTAAGCGTAAGAGTAGCATCTGTGGAACCACTCACCGTCATTTCTACCTCTGTTTTATCTGCTGTCCTAAGCAACATGTTCGAATCCGTACCCATAAACTTCCATTTGCTATTCTCTGGCCAAACATCTTTTTTAAAGTCGTCAGGTACTCCTGTAGCTAGAAACGTACCTCCATCTTTATCGCCCGTGATTTTTAACTTGAACCCACTCCAATCGCCAACTGTTGTAGGTGAATCATCGCGCTGAACGCCAGACTTAGCAATAGTCCATTCACCTGCCAGTTTTTTTGCTTGCTCGACAAGAGGCATCTCAACTTTAGTTCCCTCATCTTTACCACAGCCAGCAATTAATACACCTAAGGCAACAAAAGCTATGTACGCTTGTACATTTGATAATTTTAATTTTTTCATAATTCTCATAAAGATATCATTTTCATAAAAGTACTATTTATTTTAGACACCCCAAATGTAAAGGGGTTTTATACATTTCCAAAAAATTCACACATTTTTTTTATGATGTGATTGTTTCAACGTACTATGTACTATCGAATTTGATCAAGGACCGTAAAAAAACTCAATCAAGTTTATTTTTTTAAGGAGATAGTTGATTTACAAAATTCTATTTCGGCTTTCTGATTTGATGCTAGGATAACGGGAAAATTCTCCTTCAATGCAATTTCACTCTTCCACCATTCAAATCCTTCTGAATCAAGGTTTGATGTGGGTTCGTCCATGAAAAAGGCTACGTTTTCGAAATAAAAAGCGGTACTTAATTGCACCCTCTGCCTCATTCCTGTAGAAAAATCCATAATTCTTTTATTGAGAGGCAAATTCGATTTTTTACTTATTGTTTCATTTGAATGCATTTTTTGCCTGAATTTAGAATGAAAATCAAGAAATTCATTGAAATCCATTTCTTCAGGAATCTCCACATAGGGTGCTGTATAGCTGATGGAATTCAGATGGTCAATATCAATCAATTCACCGTTATGATGCAAGATTCCCTCAGACGGTGTAAGATATCCTGACAAGATTTTTAAGAGGGTAGATTTTCCAGAGCCATTGGACCCTATGATGGCTACTGCTTTCTTTGGTGAAATATGTATATCCAGATCTCTGAAAACCCAGTTCTTTCCATATTTTTTGCCTAGATGATGTCCCGATATTGTCACGTTGAATTGGGGTAGCGGGTTAGTTAAGCAACATTAGGTTTGCCAAATCAACTAGTATATCCCTTTCATTATTCCCTTAGGGCTGTTTTTGATGAAATCAATGATTTCATTTTTCCGTATGGAATCTTCAAGTTCAGCTTCTACTTGTTCAATCCCCTTTGTCACATTTTGATTTTGAATAAAAATTAATCGATAAACATCTTCTATACTCCTGATATCATCTTCGCTAAATCCTCTTCTTTTCAGCCCTATTGAGTTCACGCCTACGTAAGAAATAGGTTCTCTGGCTGCTTTCACGAAAGGCGGGATATTTTTTCTTACTAAGGAAGCTCCTGCAATAAAGGCATGAGCTCCGATCTTGATGAATTGCTGAACAGCAACAAGACCTTCAAGAATTACCCAATCTGCTATCTCGACATGACCCGCTATCGATACTTGATTTGCCAGTACGCAATGATCACCAATCCATGTATCATGTGCGATATGTGAATAGGCCATGAGCAGACAATTTTTTCCTACTTTGGTCACCAATTTGTCACTGGTGGCTTTGTGAATAGTCACACATTCCCTTACTGAAGTGCCATCTCCAATTTCGACAGTGGTGTATTCTCCACCAAATTTCAAATCCTGCGGTTCTGCTCCAATTACTGCCCCTGGAAAAACTTTACAATTACTTCCTATCTTCGTTCCAGGGAAAATGGTTACATTGGGACCTATCCACGTATTTTTACCAATTTCAACGTCTTCGTAGATACTTGAAAAGGGTTCAATTATGGTGTCGTCTCCGACTTTGGCACTAGCATCAATATAGGGGGTAGGCTTGCTCATACATCTTTTTTAACAATGCTGGCTGTCATGGTTCCTTCGCAGACTAGGTTGTTGCCAACATAGGCACTTCCTCTCATTTTTGCATACCCACGGCGAATGGACTGTAATAGTTCACACCTCATCACCAACGTATCTCCTGGTATGACCATTTTTCTGAATTTAAAGTCTTCTATACCAAGAAAATAGGTCCAGTAATTTTCAGGATCGGGTACAGTATTTAAGACGAGAATGCCCCCAATCTGAGCCATGGCTTCAACTTGGAACACCCCTGGCATAACAGGATTCCCTGGGAAGTGACCAATAAAAAAGGGTTCGTTGAAAGTAACGTTCTTGACCCCAGCTACCTGCTCGTCATCCAAGTGAAAAATTTTGTCGATTAATAAGAAGGGATACCGATGCGGAAGTATTTGCTGTATCTTATTTATATCCAAGATGGCAGGAAGCTTTGGGTCGTATTGCGGTATATTAGGTTTAGTTGATTCCAGCATCAACTTTTTTAATTTTTTGGCAAATGTGACATTAGCAGTATGTCCTGGTCTGGCAGCTAAAATTTGTGCTTTGAGGGGACGACCGACCAACGCCAGATCTCCTACTACATCCAAAAGCTTATGTCTTGCTGGTTCATTTTTCCATCTAAGTTCAACATTATTTAGTATACCTTCTTCCTTTGCTTCTACTTTTGGCTTACCCAACAGGTCGGCTAAATAATCGAGCTCATGTGGCTCTATTTTTCTGTCCACCACTACAACAGCGTTACTTAGATCGCCACCTTTAATTAGGTTGTTTTTGTAAAGTTCTTCTACCTCATGAAGAAAACAAAACGTTCTGCTGTCCGAAATTTCCTTTTTAAAGTCCGTTATATCATTCAGGGAAGCATGCTGGCTACCAAGTACTGGTGAGTTGTAATCAACCATTACGGTAACTCGGTAATCATCCAATGGAAGAGCGGCTATTTCAACGTTTCTAGCACCTTCTCGGTGAAAAATACTTTCTGGGACTTCAAAGAAGTTTCGTTGTGCATTCTGCTTTTCCAACCCCACAGCTTCAATGGCTTCAATAAACATCCTAGAGCTACCATCTAGGATTGGAGGTTCGGGTCCATCTAGCTGAATTAAGACGTTGTCAATCTGAAGTCCTACTAGTGCCGCTAAAGTATGCTCCACAGTATTTATCCTAGCTCCATCTTTTTCCAAAGTAGTCCCTCTGGAAAGGTCTGCCACATAGTCAACATCTGCCTCGACAATGGGCTGTCCTTCCAAATCAATTCGTTGAAATTTAATTCCATGATTTGGTTTGGCTGGGTTAAAAGTCATATTGGCTTCGACTCCTGTATGAAGCCCCACTCCAGATACAGTGACGGGACCTTTAATTGTGTGTTGATATACGTTCATCCTGTGAGGGGATTTTTTAAAGAAGTCCCTACCTAATTTTTCGATGGCAAATTTAGAATTTTTTCTTCAAGTTCCTGGATACGTTTTGTCATGTCAGGAAGTTTGCGAAATAACACGGCAGATTTCATATATTGACCTTTATCGAACGCTGGACTTCCAAAGTGAGTAGCACCCTCGGGAACTGGTTTAGAAATTCCAGATTGAGCCGCTAAGATCGCATGATCTCCAACCTTAGTGTGACCCACTATTCCGACCTGACCCGCTATAATAACCTGTTTGCCTACTTTGGTCGATCCGGCAATGCCGGTCTGGGCAGCAATGACTGTGTTTTTCCCAATTTCTACATTATGAGCTATTTGAACTAGGTTATCAATTTTGACCCCATGGTCTATAATCGTGGATTCGAAGGTGGCACAATCAATAGTGGTATTTGCTCCAATGTCAACATGGTTTTTAATAATCACATTCCCTACCTGAGGGATGGTTTTATAAGTGCCGTCTTCTTGAGGTGCAAACCCAAAACCATTACTGCCAATAACGGCTCCGGAGTGTATCGTACAATGATTCCCAACTTTACAATTGGCGTAGACTTTTGCTCCAGAGTAGATAATGGTGTTGTTGCCTACGGAAACATTATCACCTAGGTATACATGAGGGTATATCTTCACATTTTCACCAAGAGTCACATTTTCACCTATATAAGCAAATGCCCCTAGGTATAAATTTTGTCCATGATTGGCGGAAGAAGAAATGAAACTTTGAGCTTCAATACCATTCTTTTGAAAACTTATAATCCTCTGGTATTCTTCGAGTAATGTTGTGAAGCTGGTGTATGAATTTTTGACTTTTATTAAAGTGGTGCTTACTTTTTCTTTTGGTGTGAAATCTTGATTTACAATTACAGCACTTGCTTCTGTTGTATAGAGATGTTTCTCATATTTAAGATTAGACAAGAATGAAATACTGCCTTTTCCCCCATCTTCTATGCTTGAAATTGTATGTATGGATAAATCTTTGTTGCCTTCGATCTCCCCACCCAGAAGTGTTGCAACTTGCTCCAGCGTAAATTCCATTTGGTTTTTTGTGTCAAAAATATAAAGATTTAGGAGCGCAGAGGTAGTACTGTTTGACGATCGTGCTCATAGCTTCAATGTTTGGTGAATTTGAAGATTCAGTGACATCGACTATTTCCCATGTTTTTTTAAAATGGTTATCGGTTGACCAGTAACGATGTATGTAGAGTTGCTGACTATACCTTTTTTAATAATTGACTTAATGCTCTCAAAATGAAGTCAATTATGGGTCTGCCAGAATTTTATTGAACCCCAAATATCGCTATCATTCTAAATGCGAATACACATCCATAATGTCTTTATCCTGTTGAAAATCTTCAGCCGTAATGTCTTTTTCTAAAAAAGTGGATAGGCGAAAGTGTGGCTTGTGTATTAATTCCTGTCTGGGTCAATTCTCTTGCCCTGTTGATGATTCTTATTAGCATTACTCCTGCACTAACGACCACCCTATGCAAGTAGACCTGTCAATACATGAGTCTTCGTGGATTTAAGCAATTTTCAATACTGTAGACTCCTTTTTCTTCTACAACCAAATGGTCATCATTTAAATCCAGCATTTTTATGATCCGCTCAGAACCAATCATGCCCTCATACATCCCAGTAAAAAACCATCACGTTTCACATAGTCCAATCGATCAATAGCTAAGTTGACGCGAAACTAATTGGCGAAAAAAATGAGCGAGCGTATCTACCTCGCATCATTAGGTGCATAGCTCCGATCGCATGATAGAATCTTGTATGAAGAACACCAAGGTAAATAAAATCAGTTAATCCGAGCTGTTGTATCTTTCTTTAATCTTTGAAAATAAAGATGCTCTACAATGTAAAAAATGAGGACATTTGGAATAGTTATAAATCCATAAACAGGGTCATTAAGTATTTTCTTTTTTTTGTTCAATTGAGTTTAGGGGTTGATCTTTGGTACTAAGCTAATTTAATATGCAAAAATATAAGATTTTGTGGGCAGATGATGAAATAGAATTTTTAAAGCCACATATACTATTTTTAGAGCAAAAAGGATACGAACTCACTCCTGTTAATAGCGGGTCGGATGCGCTGGAAGAAATTGATCATAATTATTTTGACCTAGTCTTTCTTGATGAAAATATGCCAGGTATGTCGGGACTGGAAACACTTAACTATATCAAGTCTACTCACCCCAACTTGCCTGTTGTTATGATTACAAAGAGTGAGGCTGAGGAAATTATGGAAGAGGCAATTGGCGCAAAAATCGCAGATTATCTGATTAAACCTTTGAATCCTAGTCAGATTTTACTTTCGGTCAAAAAAATACTTGACCATAAGCGAATTATTTCAGAAAAAACCAACCTCGGGTATCAAAAAGAATTTCAGCAACTGGCTATGAATGTGATGGATGCTGAGGATCATTACGACTGGATGATGATCTATAAAAAACTGGTGTATTGGGATCTACAGATTGATGCAACTGAAGATCGAAGCATGGTTGAGGTATTAAATGCACAGAAAATTGAAGCGGAGGAGGATTTTTTTGAGTTCATTAGGTCCAATTATGAAGATTGGATCAGCAATCCTGATGTCGACAGACCTGTCATGTCTCACAATGTATTGAAGCAAAAAGTCTTCCCTTTGCTCGGCGAAAAGCCCGTTTTCTTAATTGTAATTGATAATTTGAGATATGATCAATGGAAAATGATAGAACCAGATGTTGCAGAACTTTTCTCCATTCAATCCGAGGAGTTTTACTATTCAATTCTTCCGACAACCACAGCTTATGCACGAAACTCCCTGTTTGGAGGTATGCTGCCACTTGACATTTCTAAACATTATCGTGAATTCTGGGTGGGTGAAGAATCGGATGAGGGAAAAAATAACTTTGAAAGTGAATTGTTGGAAGCCAACTTGGCTAGGAACGGCGTTAATTCCAAATTCTCATACCATAAGATTTTGAGAGCTGAGCAAGGGAAACAGTTAAGTAAGAATATTTCTAATCTCATGGGAAATTCCCTCAATGCCATCGTTTTCAATTTTGTAGATATGCTGTCTCATGCTAGGACTGATATGCACATGATAAGAGAGCTGGCTCCTGATGAATCTGCGTATCGTTCTCTTACGAGATCGTGGTTTACACATTCCTCCTTACTCGATACGCTAAAGGCATTGACCCGTCAGGATGTTCGGGTGCTTATCACCACAGATCATGGAACTATAAAAGTGAATAAGCCATACAAGATAGTGGGGGATAGGACTACCAATGCTAACCTTAGATACAAAGTTGGGAGAAATTTAAACTTTGACGAAAAAGATGTTTTCTTTACAAGAGAACCTGAAAAAATAGGATTACCCAGAGCTCACCTGAGTTCTGCATTTGTATTTGCAAAGAATGACAGCTTTTTTGCCTACCCTAACTATAACCATTACCATTACGTGAAGCTCTACAAGGATACGCTTCAACATGGAGGCATATCAATGGAGGAAGTAATTGTCCCTTTTATCTCTCTTTCACCAAAAAAATGAAAATCAAATATGAAGAGTCGGAACTCCAGGTAGTCGCCAAGGAACTTCTTCTGCAATTTGGAGATGCCAAAACATGGTTATTCGATGGAGAAATGGGAGCTGGTAAGACCACTTTGATTAAGGCTGTCTGTGCGGAACTTGGGGTAAAGGATACTATGGGCTCACCAACATTTTCCATTATCAACGAGTATAAAACCAGAAGAGAGACCATCTGTCATTTTGATTTTTATAGAATAGAGGATTCGGCTGAACTAATTAATATTGGGGTAGAGGAATACTTCTTTTCAGGAAATAGGTGTTTCATCGAGTGGCCAGAAGCAGTAAATGATTTTTTGCCTGACAATTACCTAAAAATAAGCATTAAACTTGCAAAATGTAATACTAGGTACCTAACTGCAAAATGTAATGGACCGATCTTCTCAAAGTGGACTCGCTAGACTGGCTCAAGAACAAGGATTATACACGCAGGAAGCCCCTGCGAAAATTAAGAAAGATGACCTGTCACTTCAAACTGGAGTTCCTAAGGAGGTGGCTTTCCAGGAAAAGAGAATGCCGCTTACGCCTGTATCAGTAGAAGTTTTAGTACAAAATGGGCATGAAGTCGTGATTGAAAGTGGCGCAGGTGAGTCGGCAAACTTCAATGATCAGGAGTATAGTGAGGCGGGAGCTTTAATTTCTTATGATACGAAGAAGGTCTTTGAGTCGCATGTCGTATTAAAAGTTGAACCCCCAACGTTAGAAGAAATTGCATGGACGCAGCCAGGAAGCACGCTAATCTCTGCCTTTCAGTCAGGGGAGCAAACCGCTGAATATCTGGAAGCACTTAATAGAAAAAGGCTGATTGCTATTGGCTATGAATTTATCGAAGATAAAGTGGGCGGACTTCCAATAGTAAGGGCTATGAGCGAGATTGCAGGCAGTACTGTTATGCTAATTGCATCGGAATATTTAAGCAGTTTCAAGGAAGGAAGAGGGACAATCATTGGTGGCATAACAGGTGTTCCGCCAACGAGAGTGGTTATTTTAGGTGCTGGGACAGTTGCTGAATTTTCGGCTAGGGCAGCACTGGGGCTAGGGGCAGAGATCAGAGTTTTTGATGATCATATCTATAAACTCAGGAGGCTGAAGCATGCGCTGGGCAGTGAAGTATACACCTCTACTTATGATGCAGCTGTTTTAAAAAAAGAAGTTCAGGAAGCAGATGTACTGATTGGTGCTGTAAGAATGGAAAAGGGCAGGAATAAAATTTTGATTACAGAAGAAATGGTCTCAAAAATGCGCCATGGTTCTGTGATAATAGATGTCAGTATTGATCAAGGTGGCATTATAGAAACTTCGGAGATCACCACTCATGAAAATCCAACATTTACAAAATACGATGTTATCCATTACTGTGTGCCAAATATTGCGTCTAGGGTGGCTCAAACAGCTTCCCAAGCAATTTCGAATATTTTTACCCCAATCTTGCTAGCAGCTGGTGAAGAAGGCGGATTTGAAGAAATGATTTATGCGCAGCCCAGAATTATGAAAGGTGTGTATTCTTACAAAGGCAACCTCACAAAATTAGAACTTGCCAAAAGGTTTAATATGTCATTCAAAGACATTAGTTTGTTTATAGCTGCCAGGATTTAGCGTGAGATACAACTGAAATTATAATTGGAAGCCAGAATAGACAACTGCAATGCCTGGGTAAAAGGAACAGATAGCCTGAACTTGAAACTCAAAGCTGAAACCTTGATAAAAGAGTCCGGATTTACCATTTTAAATTTCATGGAACACTCATTTGCCCCGCAGGGGTATACTGCAATATGGTTATTAGCAGAAAGCCACTGTGCACTTCATACTTTTCCTGAACAAGGAAAAACCTACATTGAGTTGTCCAGTTGTAATTTAGAGATGTATAAATCTTTTATACGTTTGATGAAAAATTATTTTGAATCGGTCGAATAGCACCATGGCTTTCAAGAGAAGGATATTTGAGACACTTGAAAAGGGTCAGGAGGAGGATGTCCTTAGCAAACGCTTTGATATTTTCATCATGACCATGATTTTGCTTAATGTAGTTGCTGTTGTGTTGGAAACAGTGGACGCTATCTATGAAGACTTTCCCCTGTACTTCAATTATTTCGAATATTTCTCCGTATTTGTCTTTACCATAGAATATATCGGTCGAATATGGACATGCACTTATCTTAAAAAGTATGGTCATCCAGTATGGGGGAGGATCAGGTTCATTTTTTCTTTTATGGCAATGATAGATTTATTGGCTATCGTACCGTTCTATTTACCATTACTTTTTTTTATTGATGGACGCTTTTTGAGAATCCTAAGATTATTCCGAATCATTAGAATTTTCAAAATGAGAAGATATTCTACTGCATTTAATATGATCATACGCGTGATAACTAGGCGTAGGGAAGAGCTTGTTGTTACGCTAACCATTATATTCGTTGTATTGATTTTAGCTTCAAGCCTTATGTATTATGTAGAGCATGAAGCACAACCTGAAGTGTTTAAAAGTATTCCAGAAACGATGTGGTGGGGAGTTGCTACGTTGACCACAGTGGGCTATGGGGATGTTTATCCAATTACTGGACTGGGAAAAGTATTGGGGGGCTTCATTGCCTTATTAGGTATTGGAATTTTTGCTTTACCTACAGGGATAATTGCGTCCGGGTTCGAATATGAAATAAATCAATACATAAGAAACAAGGAAAAAGAGGAAAAGGAAAATTGAAGTATTTCAAATGGGTTATGCTGTTAGTCACTAGCTGGCTATGCGTCAAGTGGGCGTTGAAGAATTACAACTATTTCTTTGGGGCAACCAGGGCGGATCAACTGGGCATTACGCTATTTATGCTTATAGCTTTTTGGGTGTTTTACACACTCAGGCACCGAGTGAAATTAAAAAAATATCCCGTTTTCATCATTCTTTTGCTCTCACTCCCTTTGGTGTTGTACCCTTCCATATCCTTTTTGATTACGCTGACTGACCTGAGTTGGATAGTGGTGTACTTGTTCATTATCATTTCAGCAGGGGGCTTGGTGATCCTGCTCAATCCCACTTACTTGGTACTTTTTACGTTGAGCCTTGGTGTTGCATTTCTCATTCCCTTTGGTTTTCGAAAGGAGCAACTTCAGTTTTATGACCGGGTGGAAAAAGTTTTGGAAACCCGTTATGGAGAGGTCCAACTTGTTAAATGGAAAGAAGATTTTTGGGTGTACTATAATCATCAACTACAGTTCTCTACCCTGGATAGGCACATGTACCAAGAAGGGAGCATTCAACCTGTCATGCAGCTTATGAAAACAGCAGGAAACTTTTTATTGATTGGGGGTACCAATGGAATGCTGGAAGATGAACTCTCAAAATTTGGTGAAGACATCGACATTGACATACTGGCTATGGATCGTGAATTCTACGACTTTATGAGAAACAATGAGTTCGTGCATCTGAATGAGATAGAGGGTAAACAGCTCATAGCAGACGTTGATTTTTTTGCATATTTAGCAAGTCATACGGGTAAATATGATGTGATCATCGTTGATCTGCCTGACCCTGTCAATGTGCATTACGATCAATATTACTCATCAATTTTTTATGAACGCTGCTATGAAGCTTTGAGAGACTCAGGGTTTCTGGTTACGCAAACTGGTGACGTTGATCAGCACTATGCTGAAACTCGTACTATATGGGACGCTATTGAAGCAACGGGATTTAACCTGTTGACCTATCACTGCCAGATTCCAACAATAGGTCAATGGAGCTGGGTCATTGCTGCCAAAGGACTGAAGACAGAAGAGATGTTGGCTACTTTGAATAAGATCAAGGAAAAGACAGAAACCAGGTGGTGGAACCAAGAAGCGATGGACATGATGCTCTCTTCGGGTAAGCCAGACTACCTTTATCGCACGGTAACGGATGCCAGAAAGTCGACTTTGGGGTTATCAGTAAAGGAATGATATAATACCAATTTGATGATTAGTTAGCCATAACCTGATACCTTCGCGCCGTTATTTTAGACCTAAAAAAGATCATGCAAAGGATTACTCCATTGCTCATACTCAAAGCAACATTTACAGCAACACGAAACGAAATAGTCCGGACGAAGGTGCCGAAGCACTTCCTCGTCGCCACCTTTTTTGCCCTGCTGTTTGTCGCTCAGCCGACTAATGCACAAAGCGGAGCGAATACCGCACCTACTGACATAGCATTGTCTGTAACAGATCACCCCAATTCAACACAAAATTAACCGACGACCAAGAAAAAAACTTGACTTTAAAACTCCTAAAGAAATCTTTTATCTAAATACCGCTTAGTTTTTGCACTTGATGGTTGAACCTACGTATTATGATACTTTATAATCGATTTGGTATAAATGTGTAGTTACAATAATTCTATGCTACTTTTGGGGTCAAAAAAAGTATCTATTTAATACCTATTTCAAAAAATAGAAAAAATTATGAGAACTCCTATTCTTTCACCCAAAGCAACATGGATGACCGCCAAAAAGTCGCATAATGCGACCCCGACATTATGGCAAGGGTTAGCCCGGTTTGGTAATTACCCAAAAAACACCCTGCTTATCCTTGTTTTGAGCTTGGCTTGGTCTCTGCCAGTGTATGCCCAGGAAATGCCCAACCCACTCGTGTGCATGCGTCACGCCAAAGTTCAGGAAGTAATCATCCAAAAGGTGAGTGGCAAAAGTGCTTGTGGCGACATTACTGCGGCAGATTTGGCGGGAATTACCTCTTTAGTCCATACTGGCGGGTTTAATTTCGCCCCCCCCAAAGAGAAGTGATTTTGCCGGTTTAACCACATTACTAAATCTCGACATCTCCGGCAACAACAACTTCGGTGGCTTGACGACCCTCCCAGCGGATCTTTTTCAAGGTCTGCCAGCACTGAGGAACTTGAATTTAACGAATAATCAATTAAGCACTTTGCCAATAGGTATTTTTCAGGGCTTATCCTTGATTGGTCTCACATTAGGCGGTAACCCGTGGGTTTCATTCCCCACGAATATTTTTAACGAAATGGCTTCGGTTAGCCAAAGCACACGAATGAGCGTTACGGATCTCGCCCCCATCAATGCCGCATTGCCAGTCGTCAATGGCGATATTCCAGCACAATCGTTAGCACGAACGGCTAACCCGCTCACCGTGGAGGTGGCTACTTTCTTTAGCGACCCGGGCGATACCCTGACCTACACAGCCATGTCCGCTGACCCCGCCATTGCCAGCGTTGCCATCACCGGCAGCACGCTAACCATTACGCCCGTAGCACTCGGCACAACCAACATCACTGTTACTGCTCGCGACACCGCCGGACAGCCGGTTACACAGACCTTTGCGCTTACTGTTACCAGCGTGGCCGTTGCCAACCAACCGCCAACAGCCAATGGTACGATTGCCGATATTACGAACCTGGTGTACAATGGTGCTGTTGCAACCGTGGACGTGGCGGATAAATTTACCGACCCGAACGACATATTGACCTTTAGCGCAACATCTAGTGCTACCGCCATCGCCAGCGTTACCGTAACCAATAATAGTATCGTTACCATTACGCCAGTAGCCGCCGGCAGCGCAACCATCACCGTCACTGCCACCGATAGAGCAGGTCAAACTGCTGAACAGACGTTTACCGTCACCGTTATCAACCCAGCACCAATAATCGTAGGCACGATTGCCGATATTACGGATCTGGTGCAAAATGGTGCTGTTGCAACCGTGAACGTGGCGGGTAAATTCAGCGACCCGGGCGACGTGTTGACCTTTAGCGTAGCATCTAGTGCTACCGCCATCGCCAGCGTTACCCTAACCAATAAGAGCATCGTTACCATTACGCCAGTAGCCGCCGGCAGCGCAACCATCACCGTCACTGCCACCGATACCGAGGATCAAACGATTACCCAATCCTTTATGGTAAGCGTTGCCGAAAACCCGACAGACCTCTGCTCACGTAGCCCAAGAGTTAGGGCTAACATAATCGCAAGATTGAGCAAAAGCTGTGAAGATGTTACTCCGGCAGATTTGGCAATTATTATAGTTCTCGATTTTCGCCCTGCTCATAACAATGGACAACTAGTCGGCACCTTAAAGAGTGGCGATTTTGTTGGCTTAACCGGTCTAGAGGCACTCCGTTTAAATGGTAACCAATTAACCACCCTACCCGCTGATATATTCGCTGGTATACAGACCTCTGGGAGGCAAACCTCCTCATTCGAGACACTGCTGTTACACGACAACGACCTCACCAGCTTGCCGGCTGGTATTTTCGCGGGCTTAACAGGTTTGTCAATCCTTAATTTATCGGACAACCCACTGCCTGCTTCGTTGCCCGCAAGCCTGTTTGCCGATGTGTCACGAAACGCAATAATCCTTCCCGCGGGAACCACGATTCTAGCCGCCCCCAACATCAGCCCCAGTATGGCGACACTGACCGCCACCATTGGCGTCGAAATTGACCCCATCACCATGACCAATAACGGTGGTGCAGTGCCAGCAACAGGTGCCTACAGCATCAGCCCAGTCATCGCTAATGGACTGTCGTTTGACGAAACCACTGGCACTATTTCAGGTACGCCAACCGCGGTCGCTGATGCGCTGACTTACACCATCACCGCCACCAATGCCAGTGGCAGCAATGATGCCAGCGTCGAAATTACCGTTCAGGCGACACTGGTTGCTCCCGATATCAGCACCAGTCGCAATATATTAATTGCCACTCAGGGCGTCGCCATTACCCCCACCTCCATTACCAATAACGGTGGTGCAGTGCCAGCAACAGATGGCTACAGCATCGACCCAGCCATCACTAATGGACTCAGCTTTAACCCCAACACTGGTAGCATCTCTGGCACACCAACGGCGGTCGCAGATGCGGTGACTTACACCATCACCGCCACCAATGCCGTCGGCATGAATACCGCCACCGTCACCATTACCGTTCAGGCGACACTGGCCGCCCCCGACATCAGTGCCAATATGGCGACATTGATCGCCACCGCGGGCATCGCCATTGCCGATATCACCATGACCAATAACGGTGGTGCAGTGCCAGCAACAGATGGCTACGGCATCACCCCGCCCATCGCTAATGGACTCAGCTTTAACCCCAACACCGGCACCATCTCTGGCACACCAACGGCGGTCGCTGATGCGGTGACTTACACCATCACCGCTACCAATGCCACCGGCATGAATACCGCCACTGTCACCATTACCGTTCAGGCGACACTGGCCGCCCCCGACATCAGTGCCAATATGGCGACATTGATCGCCACCGCGGGCATCGCCATTGCCGATATCACCATGACCAATAACGGTGGTGCAGTGCCAGCAACAGATGGCTACGGCATCATGCCAGTCATTGCTAATGGACTCAGCTTTAGCACCAGCACTGGCAGCATCTCTGGCACACCAACGGCGGTCGCTGATGCGGTGACTTACACCATCACCGCTACCAATGCCACCGGCATGAATACCGCCACTGTCACCATTACCGTTCAGGCGACACTGGCAGCCCCCGACATCAGTGCCAATATGGCGACACTGATCGCCACCGCGGGCATCGCCATTGCCGATATCACCATGACGAATAGTGGTGGTGCAGTGCCGGTAACAGGTGGCTACGGCATCACCCCGCCCATCGCTAATGGACTCAGCTTTAACCCCAACACCGGCACCATCTTTGGCACACCAACTGCGGTCGCTGATGCGGTGACTTACACCATCTCCGCTACTAATGCCACTGGTTCGGCTATGGCTACGGTAGTCATTACCGTCAATGCGCTAGCCGCCCCGAGCATCACGCTCAGCACCGATATGCTGATTGCCACCGCGGGCACCGCCATTGCCGATATCACCATTACGAATAACGGTGGTGCGATACCAGCAACAGATGGCTACAGCATCACCCCGCCCATCGCTAATGGACTCAGCTTTAGCACCAGCACTGGTACCATCTCTGGCACACCAACTGCGGTCGCTGATGCGGTGACTTACACCATCACCGCTACTAACGCCGCCGGCATGAATACCGCCACCGTCACCATTACCGTTCAGGCGCCACTGGCCGCCCCCGACATCAGTGCCGATATGGCGACACTGATCGCCACCGCGGGCATCGCCATTGCCGATATCACCATGACGAATAGTGGTGGTGCGATACCAGCAACAGATGGCTACAGCATCAACCCGCCCATCGCTAATGGACTCAGCTTTAGCACCAGCACTGGTAGCATCTCGGGTACACCAACTGCGGTCGCTGATGCGGTGACTTACACCATCACCGCGACTAACGCTACTGGCTCGGCTACGGCTACGGTAGTCATTACTGTCAATGCGACATCTTCACCAACAGCCATAGGAACAGCTGACGTGGAGGAAATAGACGTTTCCGTCTCTCCTAATCCAATAAAAGATGGAGATAGAGTAACAATTACCGTTGCCAGCGAGGGCGTGTACCGCTTGTTGGGAATCTCAGGGGAATTTCTTACTAAAGGGACGTTAACCAAGGGTGATAACGCTGTGACATTTCCGTCTTTAGCTAAAGGGATATACCTGTTACAGATACAAACAAAACACGGTCGCGTGACGAGGAAAGTGGTTAAAAACTAGGATCGTAGCGATGGCTATGCTGATGATAGCTTACAACTTTAACCAAGACATTGGCGGTTGGGATGTCAGCAGTGTAACGGATATGAGTAATATGTTTAATGGTGCCAGCACTTTTGACCAACCCCTAACCTGGGTGCTTGGTATATCACGGGGAATTTGTCCATTCCCCCCACACTTGCACCAGAAGGCAAGGTAATACCAATTTGGTATAACTCCACGTAACTACTCAGGTGGTCTATAACGTATAACTCATTGATTACGAACTGGTTAGAAAATTCGATTATTTCTTAACAAAATCTTAACATTGTATCTACTTCGCTGATTATCAGTCTTTTACTTAAAAAGTAATTAAGAATACAACTTTATATAAAATTTTTTTTAGTTTGTAACTACCTGATAACAAGTAATTTAGACCACCTGAGTAGTTACAACTCCACCATTGATATACCCGATGAAATAAAAATGAGAAAAGACCGCCCCGCTAACATAAGTAGCGCCAAAAAAATTATTGGACAACGTCGAAAAGGAGCAGATAATGAAAACAACAAACGGCTTCAATCAATGTGATAATGCACAAATAGCCGTCAATGGAGATACGTTGATGGTCAGCAATTATGCCAATGCCCATCACAACGACAAGCAAGAATTCTTAGCTACTATTGAATCTGTACCCGACGAATTAACACCCCAAGTCACCGCTGCGGTTGCCGATACAGGCTATTTATTCTCAGCAAAACATCGATAATTGTCCCAAGAACATCACTCCAAAGACCCTCTAATTTTTTATTTACATTTACATTTGAAAACAACATCATTAAGACACCTTCTAATGTTTAATACCAATTTGATTATAAAATAGTACATAAATAAATTGAATTGTTTTTTGTTAGGATTAGGCAAAAAATATAAGCGTAGTCATAACTACGGTTCTATTTTTTAACGAAATGTGAGCAAAAAAGAAACGATTTAGATGTGATGTTTTGTAGTTAATTTGGTATAAGAACATAGAGTATACCAATGAATCATGAATATTATGGAGCGCACCACCAAAAAAGAACTACTCAGACCAGCTACATCCCCGCCGTTTTGTCTCACTGCATTTTTCCTCTCGCTCCTTCTTCTGGCAGGGGTTACAGCTTCCGCTCAAACAGCAGACACCACACCCCCTGCCGTAGCGTCAGCCGTGTTGAATGCCGTTGGGAGCCAAATAGCGGTTAACTTTGATGAAGAAACAGTGATCCCCGACCTCAACCGCATACTCGCTAGCTTTTCTGGATCGGTTGCAGGTTCATCATTAAGGAGCGTTGCTGCCCCCCCTGGTGCCCCGACCGGGCTGACAGTGTTCGAAGGCTCCCCCGGTGTAGCTAGAGGAAGTCTCGTTCCGCCGTCCAACGACGGTGGCTCGCCCATCACCGGCTACCGCATCGAGCGTGCCACGGGCACAGATGGCGACTTCATGGAGTTAACATTCTCAGATTCTACCCAATTTGGGATTATTGGCACCACATTCCTCGGCGAACCTGGGCTCAGATCTGTCACCACTTACCGCTACCGGGTATTTGCCATCAATAACGACGGCGTGGGTCCAGCCTCTAATATAGCAAGCATAACGACTGGTACAAGAGCGCCAGACCCGCCGAGAAACCTGACCGCGACCTCGACAAGACCAGATGAGATCATCCTCAATTGGGTGACGCCTGCGGATGACGGTGGCACGCCCATCATCGGCTACCATATTAGGCGGGTTGCCTTGCCGTCCCGGCAAGCCGCCACGACACTTGTAGCTAATGCTGGCGTCGTTACAAGCTACACTGATCCTGTGTCCGCTGGCAAAAGCTACAGCTATGAGGTATTTACCATCAGTACCCTCAAATCTGCCATGCGCCCCTTTTCCCCACTCCAGAGTCAATCAAGTAGAAGCGTTAATGCGACGAGTGTTTCTCCTGCTATCGCCCCCGACGCCCCGACTGGGCTGATGGGGGCTGTACAAGGGCAGAGCCAGATTGATCTCACCTGGACTGCGTCGCTCAGGAACGGTGGTGCGCCCATCACCGGCTACCGCATCGAGCGTTCCTCGCAAACATCATTCGCAACATTGGTAGTAGCCGGTTCAACCACCCCTGGCGTCACCGAATTTATGGACACCGGACTCGACCCGGGCAGTACTTACCACTATCGAATCAAGGCCGTCAATAATGCTGGCAACAGTGCCCCCTCTAATACGTTCAGTGGCACGACAAGGGCCTCTAATACCGTCCCCGACGCCCCGACCGGGCTGATGGAAGTTGTGCAGAACCAGAACCAGATTGATCTCACCTGGACTGCGCCACTCAGCAACGGTGGCTCGCCCATCACCGGCTACCGCATCGAGCGTGCCACGGGCACAGGTGGCAACTTCATGGACCTCGTAGCTGATACCATGGACCCCGCCACAACAAGCTACGTTAATACTGGCTTGATGGCAGCGACCACTTATCGTTATCGAGTCAGCACCATCAATGCACTCGGCACTGGCGCTGCCTCCAACACTGTCATCGCGATGACAACTGCGGTCACCGCCCCCAGCGTCCCGAGGGCATTCTCTTCGGTGCCCGCAGAAAATGTCACGTTAAATAGGAACAATGTCACCCTCCATTGGCTTCCTCCACTGGATGACGGCGGTGTGCCCATCACCGGCTACATCATTGAGCGTTATATTGGTAGTATTACAGTTGATGGTGTAATAAAAGATCCTTCTGATGCTACGTTTGATACCAGGAATTCCCCCAATCCTACTGCCACAAGCTACACTGACGCCACGATGCAGCTTTTTGAAGTTCTTTACTTTTATCGAATCAGAGCCGTCAACCAGAACAGCTTAGAAGGTCCCGAACTTCCCACGCTGGAGAGACGAAGCTTTTATCGAGCCGGAACATCACTTCTTACCTCTCCCGCAGCCCCGACTGGGCTGATGGCGGTGGCGCAGGGGCAGAATCAGATTGAGCTCACTTGGACTGTGCCGCAGGACTTCGGCGCTGAGGGTATCGATAGCTTCACCGGCTACCGCATCGAGCGTGCCACGGGCACAGGTGGCAACTTCACAGAGATCGTAGCCAACACCATGGATCTCACCAAAACAAACTACGTTGATGCTGGCTTGACCGCAGCAACCACTTATCGTTATCGAGTCAGTGTTGCGGACAGTCCTTCCAGTAGCCAAATAACACCTGGCGATTTCTCCAATATCGCCACTGTGACGACTGCGGCAGTGGCCGCCCCCATTATCAGCGTCAGTGTGGCGACACTGACCGCCACCGCGGGCACCGCCATTGCCGATATCACCATTAATGCCTCAGCCGGTGGCGCAGTAGCTAGCTACAGCATCGACCCAGCCATTGGCAATGGACTGATGTTTGACCCAAGCACTGGCACCATATCTGGTACGCCAACTGTGGCCGCTGGTGTGGTGACTTACACCATCACCGCCACTAATAGCGGCGGCAGTGCCACCGCCACCGTCGCCATTACCGTCAATGCGGCGGCTATGGTGCTGGCAGTCCCCAATATCAGCCCCAGTGTAGCGACACTGACCGCCACCGCGGGCACTGCTATTACCCCCATCACCATGACCAATAGTGGTGGTGCAGTGCCAGCAACAAATGCCTACAGCATCAACCCGCTCATCGCTAATGGACTCAACTTTAACCCCAACACTGGTACCATCTCTGGCACACCAACTATGGTCGCTGATGCGGTGACTTACACCATCACTGCAACCAATGCCACTGGCTCGGCTACGGCTATGGTAGCCATTACCGTCAATGTGCTAGCCGCCCCGAGCATCACGCTCAGCACCAATACGCTGATTGCCACCGTGGGTACTCCTATTGAGACGATAACCATTGATGCAACAGCAGGTGGCATCGTTGCCAGCTATAACATTGATCCTGTGCTTCCCGGTGGGCTGTCATTTGACACTGCCACTGGTACCATCTCGGGTGCGCCATCGGCGACCTCGGATTTAGCCACCTACACCATCACCGCGACCAACGTCACTGGCTCGGCTACGGCTATGGTAGCCATTACCGTCAATGCGCCACCTTCACCGACAGCCATAAGAACTGCTGACGTGGAGGAAATAGACGTTTCCGTCTCTCCTAATCCAATAAAAGATGAAGATAGGGTAACAATTACCGTTGCCAGCGATGGCGTGTACTGCTTGTTCGGAATCTCAGGGGAATTTCTTACTAAAGGGACGTTAACAAAAGGGGATAACGCTGTGGCATTTCCGTCTTTAGCGAAAGGAATGTACCTGTTAACGATACAAACAACACACGGTCGCGTGACGAGGAAAGTGGTTAAAAACTAGCACCGTAGCGATGGCTATGCTTATAGCTTTTACCTAATGCAAACGAAACTAGTTCAATTTATTTGTGTCGTATCTTATGGTCAAATTGGTATGCTTCTGTAAAAGGCAACAAAAAGTGAGAAAGAACAGCAAGAAATGGGGTTGTTCAGATCTATTGGAGAGCAAAAAATCAAGAAGAGAGATCAAAAATTTCACAATTCAAGAACCAACAGACTCAATGCTACGTTCTGCAACGGTCTTTGATATATGAGGTCAGTTTATTGGTTGTTTGGGAAAAAGGCTGATATCCTTGTCCTGTATGCTCCTGTGTGGTTATGTTGGGTCATCGCCTTCACTCTTCCTTACGGTGCACTGCATTCAGATGTTCCCTTATGGGTTTGGGTAACTGTTGTTATTGGAATAGATGTGAGCCATGTATGGAGTTCTATGTATCGTACCTATTTCGATAGCGAGGAGTTCAACAACCACAAGCTCATCTTGATCACAGCTCCTGTTTTAAGTTTTGTCATTGCTTTTGGAGTCGTTTCGATTTCCATAGCACTATTTTGGCGATGCTTGGCTTATCTAGCTGTTTATCATTTTATCAAGCAACAGTTTGGCTTTATGCGTATTTACAAAGCAAAAGCTAGGGACGTTCGACCTAAGAAAATAAGCGATAATTTCATCATCTACTTTTCCATGCTGTATCCCATTTTCTTTTGGCATCTACACGCTGACAGGGAATTTGCATGGTTCGTTCATGGCGATTTTTTTTCCATACCTCTCCATGACTCCATAAAAATCGGTCTTTCTGTCCTAGGGAATAGTATGTATGTACTCTTTCTGTTTGCTTGGCTTGCAGAGGAACTATGGTATTCAAAAAAAAGCAACGTTGCCTTACCTGCTGGAAAAATACTATGGGTGCTAACGACGGCGGGTAATTGGTTTTTTGGAATTGTTTATTTCAATTCTGATACTGTCTTTACTATCACCAATGTGGTGGCCCATGGGGTACCCTACTTGGCACTAATCCTGTTCTACAAAACCAGAAAGGCAACAATAAAGGCATCTTCTTATTCAGCAAAAAGAAATTGGGGCATTGCATTGATTATTTTGAGTTCCATTTTCTTATTCGCCGTGATCGAAGAATACCTTTGGGACGTATTGGTGTATCGGGATAATGAAGATTTCTTTTCTATTTTGGCACCTTATTTTCTGGACACCCCTTCCAGAACCTTTCAATTGCTGTCTATTGCTTTTTTGGCTGTACCTCAGGTGACACACTACATTTTGGATGGATTTATTTGGAAAAACAATGAAAAAAATCCTTACCTCAAAGACATTCTTTTAAAATGAAGAGAAGAGAATTTGTAAAAAATACTGCACTGGCAATCTCGCTCCCTTTCTGGCTAAAAGGGTGTCAATATTTATCATCTGGTGATTATCCCGTTTACTTCCATTCTGATCACCATTCGGGTCATCTGCTTATGAAGAGCCGTGAATGGAGAAGAAAAAATATAGGATTCACGCAAACTATTGTCATCGGCGGCGGTATTGCAGGAATTTCGGCTGCCTCTGGACTGGGGCATGCTAACTTTAAATTATTCGAACTGTCTGATAGGCTGGGAGGCTCTTCAGGAGTCGGGCAATATGATAACATGATATTCAGCCAAGGGGCTCACTATGAGCTAGCTTACCCTGATTATTATGGAGAAGAAGTTCTTCAACTTTTCGAACAATTGGACATCATTCATTATCAGCCATGGAAAAAAATGTGGTCTTTTACGGATCGCCAACATATCATACCATTCTCACGAAGGCAGCAGTGTTATCAAGATGGAAAAATGAGATCAGAAGTAATTCCAGACGGAATACAAAAAGATCAATTTTATGGACTTTTAGGAGCGTATTCAGGCAATATGTACCTGCCAACACGATTGATCCCCAAGCACCTGCACCACCTGAATGACCTGACATTCACGAGTTTTTTATCACAGCGTATGGAGCTAAGTCCTGAACTTCATCGTCAACTGGATTATCATATGATGGATGATTGGGGGGGACCTGCAAATCACGTTTCTGCGTTGGCAGGAATTCATTATTTCATGTGTCGCCCTTACCTCACGAAATCTGTTGACCTGTTTTCACCCCCTGAAGGTAATTATTATTTCTTAAATCGAATTGCCTCTACACTTCCTCAAGAAAATCTCATAACTAATCACCTAGTAAGTAAAATAGAGCAACGAGACCACTCATTTTTAGTTGAAATTTTGGACATTCAAGGTAAGATTGTAAAACTTTTGACCGCCGATAATATTGTTTATGCTGGTCAAAAGCATGCATTAAAATACATATATGAAAAGGAGGCACACTTGTTTTACCAAGAGCAAGCACCCTGGATGGTGATGAATTTTGTTTGTGAGGGGAAACGAGGAAAATATGGATTTTGGCAAAATGAATTCTTAGGAGAAAATCGAGCATTTCTAGGCTTTATTGACAGCAGTATGCAGCACCAGTCTGCTCGTCCTAACAAAAGAATATTGACAGCCTATTATTGCCTTGAGCCGTCCGATAGGGCATATCTCACGACTGTTCAGGATCATAGGGAAAAAATAGCCAGTGAAACAATTGGCAATATCTCTGAAATGTTGCAGGAAAAAATACACGTAGAAGCCTGTTTTATCAATGTGATGGGACATGCGATGAGTATTCCAGGTAAGGGGTTTCTTTTTAATGATGCCAACGATAAAAGTCCTGATTTAATTTATGCAGGGGTTGATAATGGGCGACTTCCTTTGTTGTATGAAGCTGTTGATTCAGGACTTATGGCAGCACAACTAGCTACTCAGTAAACATCCCATCTGCCTTCAAGATAATACTTGTACAGAACTGGATCATGGAGTTTGTTTATGGCAATCTCTTCATAGGATTTGGGAAAGACTTCTTTCCCATAAGAAGAAATCAAGGTTAAGGCTTCATTGGTCAGCCATTGGGTTTCTACATTACCTAAATCTATTTTTCTCAATTTTGTACGGAGATCAACCCTGTGATCTTTTGACCCCATTATCCAGCCCCACTCTCCTAGGCTTGGCACTTGGTTGTGTAGCAATAAGGTTGTAAATCCAGCTGCTCGTATGGTTTTATCTATGCATTCATAAGCTCTCTCCGCATAATAAGGGCTACCAGCCTGGGTGACCAACATGCCATTTTTAGTCATGGATCTATTGCATAGCCAATAGAATTCCCGAGTATAAAGTCGACCTAAATCAACAGTACGCGGGTCAGGGAAATCCGCAATTATTACATCGTAATAATCATTGATACCTTCCAGGTACGCAAATCCATCTTGATTAATAATTTCAACTCTTGGATGATTAAGAGCGTTTTTATTTATGTCCAGAAGAACAGGATGTGTTTTGGCTAACTTCGTGACAGCAGGATCTAAGTCTACTAGGACTATTTTTTCTATTGTCGGGTATTTAAGAATTTCCCTCACAGCGGCACCATCTCCACCACCCAGCACGAGTACACGCTTTGTGTCTTCCTGTAACTGGATGACGGGGTGGACAAGAGGTTCATGATACAACTCCTCATCCAGCGTACTTAACTGTTGGTGTCCATTTAAAAAGAGCCAGTAATTCCCTTCTCCATACGTCAATACAATTTTTTGATAAGGTGATTGTTCACTATAAATGACTCGATCTTTGTATCGAATATGATCACCCCATGTCACTATTTTTTCGGAAAAAAAGCCCGTCAGAATCAATATCAAAGCGGTAAATGCACCATACACGATTAATCTGATTCGTTGTTTTTTGTTGACCTCATTCCAAATCACAAGAATGAATAGCAGAGCGACTGAATAATTGACGGTGCCTAAAATCAAGGGTGTGTAAGTCAATCCCAAAATAGGCAGTCCTATAAATGCAAAGAAGGTTCCTCCTGCTAGGCTCCCATAGTAGTCGTTTTCTAATGCTGAAGAAATATTTATTTTTAGACTTTGGAATTTTTCATTTAACCGAACAACTAAGGGAATTTCCATTCCTATAAATAATCCAACCAGGATACTTAAGAAATAAATTATGAAGGTAGTATCGTTGTAGAAAGCAAAGACTGTGTAGACTATAACTGTAACATTTGAAGCAATGCAGGACAGTCCGAACTCAATCCAGATAAATTTTTCCAACAACTTGTCCTCTATGCTTTTGCTTAACCTGCTACCAGCACCCATGGAAAAAAGCATAATGGAGACGATCATGGTCCATTGAAAAACCGAATCGCCGAGAAAATAAGTAGCTAATGTGGAAAGTGTGTATTCTGAAACGATGCCTGACATCCCCGTGGCAAAGAGGGCTGCTTTAAGCAACGCGGAAGTTCTATTCATTTACAACGCCCAGACAATAAGCATAGAACCTCCGATGTAGGCAAATGCTTCGACAAGGGCTGCTCCAATGTTGGGTTTCTCCTGATTTACCAACTCATCAGTTAAGTTCTGACCTGGAAGCAGGATTTTATCGGCAAGGAACCTAGCAATGGGCAAGAAAATAAGGCCAATGCCTACTTCGATACCAAAATCTTCCAGCGTAGTGATCCAGTTTTCAAAATCGTGCATCAATGCAGACCTGATAAGATTAGCAATTGCAATAATGGCTCCCGCATAACCCACAGCAACAGCTGTATTATCTTTTTCGATGTGTTCATGAATATCGAATGGCGTAATAAGGTTGTAAACTTTTGTTGTCAAAAACAAAATGCCCTGACCTAAAAGCCAATACAGCAGGACGGTCACAATCGGACCACCTGCGCCAGAACCTTCTCCATGGATGGCACCTAAAACGATCAACCCTGTGGCGACGGCATTTGCCCCTTCCACAATTCCTGAACCAACATTTTGATCCTGAAATATTTCTTTTTTAAGATCAAACTTTGACAATATCACTTTGTCATTGATAACTATCGATAAATTGAGAAGTACGATGGAGATCGATCCATAAATGGCGATGTTAATTGTATCCTGAACCAGCCCATCGGATTCACCCAGCACAGCACTTCCTATGGATAGGAGTAACCCTACAAAATAGCCCACATGAGCAAAGGCGAATGCCAGATTATCTTTTTCTACCAACTCATGCCCAACCTTCACTTTTGGATGAAAAAGCTGGTAAACAAGTTTGCCAACTACGAATAAAACGAAGCTGGCAAGGACGTAAAGCAGGGTGGTTAATGCACCATCTAAAATACTGATCATAGGTAAGTGTTTAGGTCTAGTTAATTGTTATTTGCCGTACCCCCCGCCTCGTGAACGACTACTCCCGCTTCTACCGCCCGACCTTGAAGTCCGACTTGCAACGCTGTTTTTAAATGAATTATTCCTTGATGTATTCCATGAAGCATTCGGATTGCTACTGCTGTATCCACTGCCCGTCCCATAATACCTTCCAGACCCAGCAGGTCCGTAATACGTTCTTCCCGCTCCCCTGTAATTGCCATGCCAGTCATTATAGTAAGAGCGGTGTACAGGAAACATTGACATTCTAAACATGCTACTCATAAACGCATACTGTCCATAAAAAGCCCAAAAACTGCTTCCTCCTCGATTTTCCCAATGCCCATATCTAGCATTGCCTACGTAATTAGTATATCCAGGAGGAGCAACAGATTTATGAAGGGTGCCTGCAGTATCTCTTGCTGCAATCTCCATCCCCATGTTATCAATATTATTTTGAAACTCTCTTTCGCTTACTTCTTTCCAATCCGTGATGCCCTGAGAAATCTCATCGGTACCAATTTTCCCGACAACTTGATACCTGTGGTAATACATATCCAAAAAAGTTCCCTTTTGATCCATATCATATAAAATCACTGAAAACACTTCATTTTGAGGTAGCTCTTTAATGAGATCATCCAAGGGGCTTTTTTCATCACTAGCATCTCCATCTACCAGAGAGACAACCAGGATGACAAAAATTGCAAAAAATGCAAAAACTGCAAATAGGCAGGAAAAAATCGGTTTTATGCTTGTCATGACTTCAAATTTAATGTCCTGGAATGATTTCTGAAACCTGGTGTAGCTCTACTACCACACCTGCTGATGCGTCTACATTATGTTCATCCCATTGAGTAAAGCAAACAGTTTTATCTTCTTCATCATTGAAATACTCCCAGATAATTAATT
This sequence comes from Ekhidna sp., assembly GCA_965261215.1. Lineage (GTDB taxonomy): Bacteria > Bacteroidota > Bacteroidia > Cytophagales > Cyclobacteriaceae > Ekhidna. Next base: position 1,205,362 of record CBDHDT010000193.1, on the reverse strand, counting down.
CCTCCCAATCTTCGGTTTTCTTAGCACAATCCCTAAAGTATCCTGCCGAGTCATTTTCCAGCGCATAGACTTCTTTTTCATAGTGGATGAGCTGGGGAGGTTTCTTGTTTTTTGTGATTTCATCTAGCACATTTTCTTCAATGGCACGCATTTTTATGGTCTTCATAAGACTCATATTAATATCTCCATCATCTTCTACACTAAGAAATGCCACATCATCACCGCTATTTACTTTAAACTCTTTTGAGAAATTATTGTTACCCCAATCATACTCATACATTTCTTCAATCACCCATGATTTCATGTCATAATCAAAGACAAAGCCTATGTCAAGATCGTTGACACTCAGGTTTGTCACATCATAGGCTAATTCTTTTTTCTTTTTGAATGGATTGAACATTATTATTCCAGAAACACTTTTTTTGCTAAATAAAGGACTCCAAGTATTATCAAAAGAATTAGTCCTGCCTTGAATAGAAATGAAAAGATAAAGCCAAATAGAAAGACTGCTACTACGATTAGTAAAACGATCTTTATACTATTTCCTGTCAGCATCACTTGTCCATTCCTAATTTAGACTTCAATGCAGTCAATTCATCTGATGCTTTTGTGGCATTACTGTCGCCAAGTGCGGTATGAATTTCATCATCAAGTGTTTTATCTTCCCCTGCTACATCGCCGTATGCTTCAGCGAGTGCCTCTTGTTGGGCTACTTTATCTTTCATCCGCTCCAGCATGGAAACCGTGCTACTGGAATCTATTTGAGCCATGTGTCTGTTTACTTTCGCAGTAGCTTCACTCACTTTGACGCGAGCCTTCAACGTTCTCAGTTCATTTTCAAAGGAGCTAATATCTGATTTCAATTTCTTTATTTTGGTTTCAAGTTGAGCGACACTGACATCAAATTTTTGCGTATCTTCTTTGGCCTTGTGCATGTCTTGAGAAAAGCTTTCTTTTTTTGCCAGTGCTTCGGAGGCCAATCGATCGGCTTCAGTGGCTTCCAGCTCTCCTGCCTTCACTTTTTTCAGTAGTTGCACCGCCTTATTTGCATAATCATCCGCTTTGGATTTATATGTGCTCACATCATTTTTTGAACGGATAGCCATGGCCTTCACTTCAGCCAATGCTTTTAGACTCGAGTCAAGATCTTTTTTCAAATCTCTGATGCCCTGTTCAGTCATTTTGATAGGATTTTCCAGCATATCAATTGCTGAATGCGCCTCAGATTGTCCTACTTTAAATAATCTTTTAAATATTCCCATCTTCTTTGTATTTTAGTGCTTTGCTTGGTTATTTACTTAGTTCAATTATTTCGTCTGAATATTCACTTAATAGGAGAGCCAATGAATTCAATGTGGCTTCTATCTCATTTAAGTCCAGATTTTCACATTCATGTGTATTTCTGAAGAAAACTTTTCTCCCTGTTTCATCCAATGTAAGTGCACCGTGAATAATGTCACGGTTCTTTTTGAGAAGTCTTCCATAAGCCTCTTCCGAAGGCTTTTTAAGTTCGAAGAGAAACTGCTCGACAATCAACATTGGATTTGCTACGATCAACACGACATTTTTCATCCCTTCATCTTCCTTGTCCACAACAAATACACCATCATTCGCATCTTCCCGTACTATTGAGAAATCTAGTTCTAAGAGATAGTCCTTTACTTTTTCAAAATATGAGTCCATAGGTTGTAAGTTTTTTATGATGTGGCGAATCTACTCTGATTAGAATGTTTTTGCAAATTTATATATATTTACGTAGTGTTTAGCTAAAAGTTTTGGCATGGCTAAAAAAAATAGAGATAATTTATCTTTTATAGGCGAGAATATCAGGAGGATTCGTCAGGTAAAAAAACTTAGTCAGGCGGAATTTTCAAAAATTTTTTCCCTTGCTCGTGCTAGTATAGGGGCGTATGAGGAAGGTCGATCAGAACCTAAAATCGAAACGTTAATTCAAATAGCTAATTATTTCAGCACACCTGTTGATGCTCTTTTGACCAGAAAATTGTCTGTAGCGGAACTTTATAAGTTCAATCGATTGAATGAGAAGCTGGATCGGGTGCATCAACTGGAGCAACCTGAACATACTCGAGATATCAAAGTGGATTTTCTTCGTGTGAGTGAATATCCGAATTTTATTGTACAGGGAACTAACAGGGACTACCTAGATGGGATGGAAAAGATTAGTTTGCCAGACAGCTTTTCAAAAGCAGATAAGGTGATAGAAATGGACGGAGGGGAAATGATACTTGAGCGCAAGGGAATCTTCCATGGAGATTTGTTAATTGGTAAATCTATTGGCGCAGATACACTAGTAAACTGTATTAACCAGGTCGTTACTATTGTATTAGATAATGGAATATTGACAAGAAGGATATCAAAAACAGACAAGCAGGAAATCACATTGATTGCGGATGATCGGAGCTATCCCGAACAATCTTTGAACTTATCTTCACTGTTGCAATGTTGGAAGATTATTGGGATAATATCCAAGCATATTCCGAAACCTACCCAAACAGAAGATCGACTTTTACGAATTGAAAACGAACTTAAAAGGCTTAATGCCAGCTTGATCACAATATGTCACATATAAATCGTTTCTTTTCCGCTTGTATGTCGTCAAAAGGTAGAACCGTGGCTGTTATACACTTAGTGTTTAAGGAGACACGACAAAACATTGAAAATTGCACGATTAAAATAAGTGACAAAGTCACAGGCGGGAATACGATCAACCTTGTTGCTAATACATTTATCCAAATGCAGGCATTAAAAATTGGTGCAGATAGGAAACCACACGATGGAAATAAGAACAGACACATCGAAACTTGTTGATTCCAAGTTTTTCTATGTCATTTTTATCCTTAATTACTAGGGTAGATAACACTCAGGTTTGATTAACGTTGCACAGATAAACGGGATCTAAATGCGGGAAATATTCACAATAATTTGCATAAGTCTTTTATTACCAATTAGGGCTGCCTACTTAATGATTCCAATGGACAAAACCCAGAGTAATCATTTAAAGGCATACGGTATAGCGTATTGGATTCTTGCTAAAGATGTAAGTGTAAATTGGATGTTGAATTATAAAGGTGGCAGTTTTATGGTAAAATACCTTCAGACGTTTGAAAATGAATGCCTCATACGAGGTGTTTCGTACCAGGTGATCTCTGATGCAGAAGCACAGGAGGTACTGAACACAATATCCAGCCCTTCATCCAATATGGATGTAATGAAACTCGAAAAGTATCCAAAAATTGCTGTTTATTCGCCGAAGAGTAAGCAACCATGGGATGATGCCGTAACGCTCGTATTGGCTTATGCTGAAATCCCCTATGATGTTGTTTTCGATGATGAAATTATGGAGGATGAACTACCGCAATACGATTGGCTTCATCTTCATCATGAAGATTTCACAGGACAGTACGGTAAATTCTATAGAGCATATCACCATTTTTCTTGGTATCAACAGCAGCAGAGGGAGTACGAAAATTCTGCTAAGAAACACGGTTTTACTAAAGTTTCACATTTGAAACTTGGGATTGTTAAAAAGATAAAATCATACGTAGCCAGTGGAGGTTTTCTGTTCGCCATGTGTTCTGCGACCGACACCTATGATATCGCACTTGCTTCAGAAGGGATAGACATTGTTGCGAGCATTTATGACGGAGATGCGGCTGACCCAAGAGCTCAAGCCAAGTTAGACTATTCGAGAACGATGGCTTTTGAGAATTTTGTCCTCGAAAAGGATGCTATGAGGTATGAATATTCAACTATTGATAACCAAGCGAACGAAAGAGGACTGGAGGAACAAAATGACTTTTTTACACTTTTCGAATTTTCAGCAAAGTGGGATCCTATTCCCACAATGCTTACGCAAAATCACCAGCAAATCGTGCATGGGTTTATGGGGCAAACTACAGGTTTTAAAAAGAATCTGGTAAAAGGAGATGTAGTCGTTATGGGACAGACTCCGTCTATCCATGAAGCCAAATATATTCATGGAGTGCTTGGAAGAGGGTTTTGGACTTTCTACGGAGGGCATGATCCTGAAGACTATCAACATTTTGTAAATGAGTCACCAACTGATCTTAACCTTCATCCCAACTCAGCAGGATATCGATTGATATTGAATAACATTTTATTCCCAGCGGCGAAGAAAAAGAAACAAAAAACGTGAATCCCTTTCACAGAAAGAGTCATTAAGTCAAAACCTTGAATTGCTGATTATACCAAATTGATCACAAAATGTTACATATAAATTGTTTGAAGTAGGCATTTAATAAATAAAAGATTAGTCTATTAAAACAGTTTCATTTTCTTGATTAAACGATAACTTTACTAAGTTACTGTAAATCAATCATTTAATCAAGAAAATGAAACTGTTTTAATAGACTAATCTTTTATTTATTAAATGCCTACTTCAAACGAATTATATGCAAATGAGATTTTATTATTTCAAGATGCTATCAAGGAATTATCAAATTATGCTTTTATGGTTGAAGATATTCTTAACCAAGGTTATAGTATTTTGCCAATCACTTCACCTGAATATTCCCCTATTCTTAAAAAGAATTTGGGCAGAACATACGCACCATCTTTAATTTATACAAAGGGAAGTGAGTAAGTTCAATTAGTAAGTGCAAAGATGTAGGATAAATATGTGGAGCTATTTCCCCATATTTAAAGGTCTAAAAACGTTGCCATATGAGCCAAACATATTATCAACTCAAAGCCCATCAAAGACATCAAATTGAAGTCTACTTAACATCGGGTAAAAGTAAAAGTTTCATTGCAGAAGCCCTGGATGTGTCGGTTTCCACCATTTACAGAGCATGCAAGCGCAACAGTTCCCCTACAGGGATCTATCATGGATCTAAAGCACATTTGTCTTCCACAAAGCGTAAGCAACGTTATTGCAAGTCTCGGTCTTTTGACACCCACAAAAGAAAGCTCATCAAAGCGTACCTTCTGCAAGAACAGTGGTCACCTAAGCAGGTTGTAGGATATTGTAAAATCAAGCAGATTCCCATGGTTTCACATGAACGTATCTATCAATATATCAGGGACGATAAAGCTGCTGGTGGACAGTATTACAAACATTTACGCCATCAACTCAAACATAGAAAAAGACCTGTAGGTAAGCCTGTAACTATTAAAAACAGGGTATCAATTGATCAAAGACCTGAATGCATCAACACTAAAGAACGCTTTGGGGACTGGGAAGTGGATACCATTATAGGCAGACAACTAAAGGGAGCCATTCTAACCATCGTGGAAAGAACTACAGGAATGCTCATTATAAAAAAGCTACCTAAGGGAAAGCAAGCCAAAGGACTAAGTAAGGAACTTATCAATAGGATGATGCCCTATAAAAAACATATCCTTTCGTTCACTTCTGATAATGGAACAGAATTCGCCGACCATCAAAACATAGCTAAAAACATAGCTACTAAATGCTACTTTTCCCATCGGTATTGCTCCTGGCAAAGAGGGTTCAATGAATACACTAACAAACTCATAAGACAGTATATACCCAAAAAAATAGCTTTTGATACACTAAATGACGAACAGATTACACAAATTCAACACAAAATTAACCGACGACCAAGAGAAAAACTTAACTTTAAAACTCCTAAAGAAATCTTTTATCTAAATACTGCTTAATTTTTGCACTTGATTGTTGAACCTACGCCTGAATGGATCAACAATAAAGAACGTTTTGGGGACTGGGAAGTGGATACCATTATAGGCAGACAGCAAAAGGGAGCCATTCTGACCATCGTGGAAAGAACTACAGGAATGCTCATGATCAAAAAGCTACCTAAGGGAAAACATGCCAAAGGACTAAGTAAGGAACTTATCAATAGGCTGATGCCCTATAAAAAACATATCCTTTCAATCTCTTCTGATAATGGAACAGCATTTGCCGCCCACCAAAACATAGCTAAAACCCTAGCTACTCAATGCTACTTTGCCCATCGGTACTGCTCCTGGCAAAGAGGACTCAATGAATACACCAACAAACTCATAAGACAGTATATACCCAAAAAAATAGCTTTTGATACACTAAATGACAAACAGATTACACAAATTCAACACAAAATTAACCGACGACCAAGAGAAAAACTTAACTTTAAAACTCCTAAAGAAATCTTTTATCTAAATACCGCTTAGTTTTTGCACTTGATTGTTGAACCTACGGTGAAGTAATAATGAAAGAAAAATCTGTGGCTATTGTAGGTTCCAGAAAAGCAGATAAAGTGTCCTTGGATTTTACAGATAATGTTGCTAAAACAGCTTCCAAAGATTACAAAGTTATAGTAAGTGGTTTTGCCAAAGGAGTTGACAAGCAAGCATTAGATTCTGCACTAAAATATAAAGGGCAAAGTATTATTGTTCTTCCCCAAGGTATTTTAACATTTAATTCAGGGGTTAAAAAATATTACAAGCAAATCATTGAGGGTGATGTAATGGTATTGAGTACTTTCTATCCAAAAGCAACTTGGAGTGTTAGTTTAACAATGGCTCGTAACCCTATCATTTATGGTTTAGCCACTGAAATATTTGTTGCTGAATCCAGTAATAAAGGTGGCACTTGGTCGGGAGTCGTTGACGGGTTAAGAAAAGATCGAAAAATATTTGTCAGAAAACCTGATTTTAATGAAAAAAACGCTAACAATCAATTAATACAAAAAGGTGCTGTTCCTGTTGATGCAAAAGGGAATATTTTAAGCTATGAACAACAAACAAGTATCAAGGTTATTTCTGAACCTGACCCAAATGACGTTGAATATAATATTATTGAATTATTGAAAAAAGGGGTATTCACTTCAAAAAAAATAGTTGATCCACTTAAAGTTGATACACTTAAATTAGATTGGAGTTCAAGAAAAGTTTCCTCATTTCTAAAAGAACAAGACGAAATTATTACTGTGAAAGAAAAACCGTTAAATTTTGCACATAAAGAAAGAACAATCCAATCACAGCAAGCATTATTTTAAGAATGAAGAAAACGTAAAGTGCTTAATCGAGTAGATGACCAGTTGTAAGCCTCCCTAAAAGTCGTAGCGCTAAAAAATAGAGTTACACTGTTAAGATTCCCCCAAAACCGTAGCGTTTAAAATTAGAGTTAAACGTTAAATTTAGGGAAATGAAAAATGGTCGCTTTACTGAACCTCAGATCATCAAGATACTGAGTGAACAAGAGAAGGGAAAGAGTGTGTCGGATAGTTGTAGGACACATGGCATAAGCCAACCAACTTTCTACAACGGGAAGAGTACATACTCAGGCATGAGTGTGAACCAACTCAAAAAGTTGAAGGAACTCGAAACAGAACTAAGTTTATTTAAGCGTATGTATGCTGAGCTGACTTTGGAGTACAATGCATTAAAGTACCTGATCGAAAATTTTTTTTTAATACCAATTAAATTATAAAATATTTCATAAATAAATTGAATTATTTTTTGTTCGGATTAGGCAAAAAAATACAAGCATAGCCATAGTTACGGTTCTATTTTTTAACGAAATACAAGCAGAAACGAAACGATTTATATGTGATATCTTGTAGTCAATTTAGTGTCAGTCCCGTACTCAAGTCCTCGTGTATACTATATACACTTCGGTTTTCCGTGCGGGACTTCCTTGTGCTCATAAAAAATCTAGTTAATTAGTCGTTCCTTAAAAACTCATTTTCCATAGAGTTTGTATTCTACTTTGATGGAAAGAGGTTAATTCAACTAGACGCCTCAGCTTTACTACCCATTTTGTATAGAGCCAAAGAGCATTTACTCTTAGTTTTTTCATCAATTTCTTGTAGTTAAACCCACAGGCTGCCATGATGAAGTTTATTTTATCTCCTGTTTTCTCTTTTAGGTAATTGCTAGCTACTCGATGATCTTGCTTCAAGTGTCCGATGATTGGCTCTATGGCTGCTCTACGTCTACAGTACGTTCGTTTTCTCTGTTTTTGATAGGTATTGTCTCTTTTTAATGGTTTGGATGGTCGAATGATGGAGGTGTTCTCAACTGTGTTAGTCCCTTTGTACCCCCTATCTACTGTGGCGGTTTTCGGGTAGTTACCAGTCAGTAGTTGTGTTTGCTTCAATACAGCATCTAGCGTATGTCCATCATAAATATTCTCTTCAAAAGTCATCGCACCTACGATGATACCCGTATTTTGTGTCAATACTACTGATGCCTTACAGCCCTATTCATATTTCTTATGTGCCTTTCCTTTTGCGATGCAATACACATCAGGTTCATGTAAACTGTAAATTTTATTCTTACTGCACTTCTCTTGTGTAAGTACTCGTTTGAACAGTGCCAGTGTTACTTCTTTTTGCTGATGAGGTAATTTCCTGTCTAATTCTCTGACTAACCGACCAGCAATGGTTTTGAGTTTTCGCTTCGCGGCATTTGCTTTCTTTCTTCTTTTAGGGTGAGTCCCATTGTAGGTGTCTCTGACAAGGGTTTTGGTTGTCCTAACGTAACTGCGTCGTAGTTTAATCCCTTCTTTCTTGGCTATAGAAATACAGCTGTCAACAATCTTTTTATGAAGTTTTGCATCTGTGGGATAGGTGATGCTCTTTTCCTGGACAGTAGTATCTACACTTACATGCTTGTCCTTAGCATCCTTGCCGTGTAGCTCAATTGAATGTTTCAATAGCTTCTCTACCCCTTCTTCTCCAATCCTCTTGTTGAAATGTACCAAATCTGTTGCCGCACATGGTTGCCCCCATTGCAAAGAATCAAAGCCTCCAAAATATTGAAAATATGGATTCATTTCCCACCGTTGTTCCACCAATACCTCATCTGATAAATTGTAAATAGATTTTAATATCAACAAGGAGACCATCAAACGAATAGAATGAGCTGGACGACCTACATTTGAATAAAGCGAACCAAACGCTTCTTCAAAATATGACCATTCTATCTGTTGGCTCAACAAATAAAGCACTTGCCTGGAATTGAGTTGTTCAGTTAAGGTAGGTGATAAAAAATTAAGTTGATTTCTATTCGACTTTTTTGACTGCATTTGACAAGGTTTTGATTGATATTATAACTATTCCTTGTCATTTTATATAGCAATAATCATGCTAAAAACCTCCCTGAAAGAAGATAAGCATAATTAATTTTTATTCTTTAGGGCTGACTAATTAGAAGTGTCCTGTATTTTTGATACGGAGTAGTATCTTTGCGCTATTCACCAAGAAATGTAACGACCAGCAAAAAAAGCCGACCTCTTTTTTTGGTTGATCTTCAGGCTATATTTTGCCTAAAAACTACCATCTTATGAATTATACAAGAGGAATGCTTAGCAAGGAATCTCTGAAAGGAAAGACAATCCTTGTTACAGGAGGAGGCACAGGTTTAGGAAAATCTATGGGATCTTATTTTTCAGAACTTGGAGCTGATCTAGTCATTGCGAGTAGAAAAATGGATGTGCTGAAGCAAACAGCAAGCGAGATTACTAAAAAAACCGGAAATGCTGTTCACTGCGTGGCTTGTGATGTTCGGAAGTATGAACAAGTTGAAAAGGCGATAAAAGAATCAACGGAGCGATTTGGAAAGGTAGATGTTTTACTTAATAATGCTGCTGGGAATTTTATTAGTCCAACGGAGCGATTATCCCATCGCGCATTTGATACAGTGGTGGACATCGTTTTGAAAGGAACGTACAACTTCATACTTGCCATGGGTAAAGACTGGATTGATTCCAAACAAAAAGGAACCATCCTGAATATTGTAGCAACTTATGCATGGACAGGATCGGGCTATGTAGTGCCTTCTGCTTGTGCTAAAAGTGGGGTACTTGCCATGACCAAGTCTCTTGCTGTGGAGTGGGCAAAGTATGGTATTCGTAGCAATGCAATAGCTCCTGGTCTTTTTCCTACTGAAGGTGCTTGGGATCGACTACTGCCTGGGGATTTGAAAAAGAAATATGATTTTGTCAAGAAAGTACCTTTGAACAGGCTAGGGGATCATCAAGAACTGGCTAACTTGGCGGCTTACCTAGTATCAGACTATTCCGCTTATGTCAATGGAGAAGTGATCACCATTGATGGTGGAGAGTGGCTCAAAGGTGCGGGTGAATTTAATGTGTTGGAGACCGTTCCAGGCGAACTCTGGGATGTGATGGAAATGCAACGTAAGAAAGAGCAGGGTCCAAAGTGAAAATGATGTGGCTTTACTTCAAGGGAATGAGAAAAGTGAAAACTTGAGAATCCCCTTGTCTCGAAACGAAAAAAGAGGGAGGGGTAGCGTTTTCCGAATCTTTTGGTAGTGTACAGGACATCTCTATTAATACCAATTTGATGATAAAATATCATATATAAATTGAATTATTTTTTGTTCGGATTAGGCAACAAACATAAGCATAGCCATAGCTATGGTTATGTTTTGACGAAATGCGAGCAAAAAAGAAACGATTTATATGTGATATTTTGTGATCAAATTGGTATAACTAGATTTTTTTTAGTGAGTACGGGACTGACACTGCCGTTGCGGAAAAAGGTAGTTAATAGAGATACCCTACATATTTTTCTTATTTAGCACCCAGCCACGCTTCCCTGATACTCGCTTGTTCTGGAGATGGATTTTCTGCCACTTCGATAAAATGCTTTTCGATGCTCTCAACTAAAATGGCTTTCGTTTTTAATTTAATCTCTTTCAGTTCACCATCCATGTCCCGTTTGACGACAACTTTAACTTTGTCATCCTTTTTGGTTTTAGCATAGTATTTGTCAAAAATATTATTGATGTTTTGTAGGGTGATCTTTTTACCGTTCCATGAAACTAAAATGTCACCTTTTTCATATCCTAGGTTCTTTCCAAACTCATTAATATTTGCAATATCACTCACAAAAACTTCTTGATTTTCATTGACCCCTAGGTCAAATTTTCCTGCTGTCGCAACCATCTTTTTGATTTCTGGGGAATAATTCATTCCGACCCACCCTAATATTTCTTTGTAAGGGAGGGGTTCCGTGCCACCCACATGTTTTCGTAAAAAAAACCCTGTTTCGGCAGTCGTCAACTTCTCGATTTCCTCAAATAATTCATCATCTACGAATGCTTTAAAAGGACCGTATTTTTTTGACATTTCTCTCATGAGGAATTGAAGATTTTTTTGCCCATGGGTAGACTTGATAATCGTTAAATCCAAACACATGGCAATAAGGGCTCCTCCACTGTACACATCTCCATACCTGGCTTCATTGACAGGTTCAAGGATGTTTTTGCTGAATTCTGTGTAAGGGATGTCCACATTATACTCATCCCGGGCATTCATCTTATCCTCTATTTCATCCAGAAACGTATCTAAATCATACAACCCATACTTTACCTGTACATGATGGGAGGCGTACTCTGTTACTCCTTCATACAGCCATAAGTGTTGACTCATTTCGGGTGCTATGTAATTGAAATTCTGAATTTGTTCAGAATGGATATTCAAAGGAGTTACAATATGAAAAAATTCATGAGAAGCAACGTCTCTAATGGTCTGATTTATGCTACGAGCATCCATTTCAGGAAGAGTGAACAAAGAGGAATATGAATGTTCAAGTGCACCCCATGCGTTAGAAATCGGAGGTTCGTCAAATAAATGGATAAGGTAAGCATACCTGTCGATGGGAAGTTTTCCGCCCAAGTATTCAGCTTGAGCTTCCATCAATTCATCAATATTATCCATGACATCACTGGCAGACAGCTTTTTGTTGGGAGAGTAAACGGAAACCAAAATATCGGCCCCTGCTATGTGCTTGCTTACCGTATCAGGCACGCAATAAAGGATAGGAGCATCAGCAAGAAAGTTGAAATTTTCGGCAGTGAATGAATCTGATGTCTTATCTGAAGAAATTCTTTTTAATGAAGTAGCTCCGTAAATGGATGCTTTGTGTTTAATGGTTAACTCGTACGGGTTAAACTTAAGACCATCAATATAGCCGACGAATCCGAATGTATTCAGCACATAAACGTCATTGACAGCATCTATCCCCATGCCCCCAGGCTCAAAAATTTTATTGCTCCCGTACCCGCTAAACTCATCAAAAGAGTCTTCAATCCAGTACGTGATTTTAGTTAGATTGAAGGCATCCTTTATTGTCCATTTGTTGGTTGAAGTATTTTTTACTTCCAATTCGTTTCCCTTTTTATCCCAGGCTTTGAAATCCACGACAAAGCGACCAAAATCCGAAATGCTGTAGGTGCCAGGCACAATTTTAGCCATGTGATATTCTGCCTCATCTGCATCGGTCTCAGGTGTCATGATCTCTACAGGAACCTTGTCTCCCTCTGCTTTGGTAAGGTCTATTTGTACCTTGTACGCCTGTGCGAACAGATCAAAAGAGAGGATTAAAAAGGAAGAAAGAATGAATGTTTTTTTCATATTTATTTTTTTGATAATCTTTTGCAAAGAGAATAGCCAAGACAGTGCTTGCGTTGTTAAAAATAATTCAATTTATTTATGTGATATTTTATAATCAAATTGGTATCATTGATTATGAAGGGGCATTTGCCATTCTTTTTCGCTGATTTTCATCCAAAAAGACTTTTCGCATCCGAATTGATTTGGGAGTCACTTCTACATACTCATCTTTTTGAATGTATTCTAATGCTTCCTCCAAGCTAAATTTTTTAGCTGGGGCAATCCTAGTATTATTATCTGATCCAGAAGCCCTCATATTTGTGAGTTTTTTCCCTTTTTGAATGTTTACTACGATGTCATTTCCCCTAGCATGTTCTCCTATCACCTGACCTGTGTATACATCTACCCCTGGATCAACAAAGAAGGATCCGCGATCTTGTAATTTGTCGATGGAGTAAGGAGTGCCAGGACCGTGTTCCATAGAAATGAGAGACCCATTGTTTCTTTCTAGGATGCTTCCCTTATACGGCTGATATTCTTTCAATCGATGTGTCATAACAGCCTCACCTGCCGTTGCAGTGAGCATATTGCTTCTTAAACCGATCAAGCCACGAGACGGAATTTCAAATTCAAGGTGCTGCATATTACCTTTCGGCTCCATGATCTTCAATTCCCCTTTTCGTTGTGTGATCATTTCAATGACCTTACCAGCATATTCTCCAGGCACATCAATAACGAGGGTTTCTATCGGTTCATGTTTCTGTCCGTCAATTTCTTTAAATAAAACCTGAGGTTGTCCTACCTGTAGTTCGTATCCCTCTCTCCTCATAGTTTCTATCAAGATAGATAAGTGAAGAATACCTCTGCCGAAGACCAAGAATTTATCCTCTGAATCTGTTTCCTGCACTCTCAACGCTAGGTTTTTCTCTAATTCTTTCATCAGCCTGTCCCGAATGTGCCTAGATGTTACAAACTTTCCCTCTTTGCCAAAGAACGGTGAATCATTGCTAGCAAAAAGCATATTCATGGTGGGCTCATCAATAGCAATTCGCGGGAGAATTTTCGGATCATCAAAATCGGTAAGCGTATCGCCAATGTCGAAACCTTCTATTCCCGTAACAGCACAGATATCTCCAGAGCTAACCTTTTCAACTTTTCTTTTGCCTAACCCTTCAAAAACATGAAGTTCCTTGATCCTAGCACGTTTCAAAGCACCATCTCTCTTACTAAGACCTAAGGACATACCTTCTTTTAGTGTACCTTGGACCACACGGCCAATTGCAATCCTTCCTGTAAATGAAGAGAAGTCAAGTGAAGTGATCTGCATAGCGGGTACGCCTTCCTTGAAAGGAGCAGGAGGGATGATGTCTATGATTTTATCCAGAAGCGGGGAAATATTATCCGTAGGTTTTTTCCAATCCTCGCTCATCCACCCGTGTTTGCTGGATCCATAGAGTGTAGTAAAATCCAGTTGATCTTCTGTAGCATCCAGTGAAAACATTAAGTCGAACACTTGCTCTTGTACCTCATCGGGACGGCAATTTTCCTTGTCTATTTTATTTACCACGACGATGGGTTTCAGTCCAAGTCTTAACGCTTTTCCCAATACAAATCGAGTTTGGGGCATTGGACCCTCAAATGCATCTACCAAAAGAATAACTCCGTCTGCCATTTTTAATACACGCTCTACCTCTCCTCCAAAATCTGAGTGGCCAGGAGTATCAATAATATTGACCTTAACTCCTTTGTATTCGGCAGATACATTTTTTGATAAGATGGTGATGCCTCGTTCTCGTTCCAGGTCATTGCTGTCAAGGATCAGTTCTCTTTTTTCCTGATTCTCTCGGAACCCCTGTGTTGCATAAATGATTTTATCAACGAGCGTAGTTTTACCATGATCTACATGTGCGATAATGGCAATATTTCTTATGTTTTGCATGCGGGTATCCTTCGGGCGCAAAGGTACTTTCTTTAATCACCAAAAAATGATCGGAGAAAAAAAATAATATGTATCTTGTTTTTTACAAAATGAAATGTTTACTTTACGTTTAGTAAAAAACTAACGACTTATGAAAACGAAATGGTTATTTAAACAATCAATGAAAAAATGGGGTTGGGTGCTATTTTTCCCCATGCTCATTTTGGGCGTGTTACGTTGGCACTATGAGTTTAGGCTGGAGTTTCTTGAAATTCCAGACACATCATTTTTTGGGACAAATCAGAACCTGACTGAAGAGCTAGTAATTACAGGACTAATCACAAGTTTATTCCTAGTAGGGTTTTCCAAAGTAAAAGGAGAAGATGAAATGATCTACTCCATCCGGTCGCAGGCATTACATTTTGGTATTTATATCCATTATGTACTCATAATTCTTGCTACGCTGATGGTGTATGATATTCATTATTTCACCGTAATGGCGTACAATATTTTCACACCATTGTTTGTCTATGTGATTGTCTTCCATATTCAGTTATGGAAAGTAAGGAGGATTAGAGGTGAAGAATAGCTTAAAAGTGGAGAGGGCTAAGCTGGATATAACACAAGAGCAGCTTGCCAACATGATTGGAGTTTCTAGGCAGACTATCAATTCAATAGAAAAGAATAAGTACGTTCCTTCCACTGTCCTGACCCTTAAAATGTCGAAAGTTTTTGGTGTTTCGGTAAATTCTTTTTTTGAGTTGACGGAAGATGACTGAACTGGTCGGGTCATCTTTCTATATTTACGACCCTAAACGAAAGGATGGAAAAAAAACCCAGAAGACATACAATTACCGCAGCTCTTCCTTATGCGAATGGACCCGTTCATATTGGTCATTTGGCAGGTGTTTACGTGCCAGCAGATACCTATGTGAGATACTTGAGAAGTAAGGGTGAAGATGTAGTATTCATCTGTGGATCCGATGAACATGGCGTAGCGATTGAACTACGGGCAAGGAAGGAAGGAAAGACACCTCGGGAGGTAGTTGATTTATATCATAGCCAGATTAAAGAATCGTTCGAAAAATTTGGAATTGATTTCAGTATCTATCACAGGACCTCATCCAAAATCCACCACCAAACTGCTTCTGAGTTTTTTGAGAAATTGTACAGGGATGGGAAATTTACCGAGAAGACCGCTAATCAATTCTTTGATGAAAGGGAGAAGCAGTTCTTGGCCGATCGATACATCAAGGGTACTTGTCCAACTTGTGGGTATGAAGAAGCATACGGAGATCAATGTGAAAGTTGTGGCTCGACGCTAAGTCCATCAGAGTTGAAAAACCCTAAATCCGTGTTGAGTGGGGAGATTCCGATCAAAAAAGAAACCAAGCATTGGTATTTGCCACTGGACACCTACGAACCGTGGTTGAAGCAGTGGATTTTAGCAGACCACACGGAATGGAAAACAAATGTTTATGGGCAATGCAAAAGCTGGATTGACAATGGCTTGAAACCGAGACCAATGACCCGCGATCTGTCTTGGGGAATTCCTGTACCCGTAGCGGGAGGAAAAGGAAAAGTGCTGTATGTGTGGTTTGACGCACCTATAGGGTATATTTCTGCAACCAAGGAGTGGGCTGAAAAGGAGGGAAAGAATTGGGAAGAGTACTGGAAATCGGAAGATACACGATTGTTGCACTTTATAGGAAAAGACAACATTGTTTTTCATTGTGTGATTTTCCCCGCCTTGTTAAAAGCAGAAGGCTCGTACATTTTACCTGATAACGTGCCAGCCAACGAATTTCTGAACCTAGAGAATAACAAGATATCCACGTCACGCAACTGGGCCGTTTGGCTCCATGAATACCTAGAAGCATTTCCAGAAAAGCAGGACGTACTACGCTATACATTGACGGCGAATGCGCCTGAAACAAAGGACAGTGACTTTACATGGAAGGATTTCCAAACAAAAAATAACAGTGAACTGGTTGCTATCTTCGGGAATTTTGTGAACAGGGCGGTGGTACTTACGCATAAATATTTCGAAGGAAAGGTACCTGCCAGAAATGAGTTACAACCTATTGATGAACAAGTGATTGCCAAGTTAAAGAGCATTCCTGGCAACGTGGCGAACTCCCTAGATCAATTTAAGTTTCGTGAAGCTCTTATTCAAATGATGGAATTACCCAGAATTGGCAACAAGTATCTTGCGGATACGGAACCGTGGAAATTGATTAGGGAAGATAAAGGTAGAGTAGGGGCTATATTAAACATAGCACTACAACTTGTGGCGAACTTGTCCGTTCTTTGTAGCCCGTTCTTACCATTTACCTCGGCTAAGCTGGTCAGACTTTTAAATACAAAAGCCAGAAAATGGAAGGAAGCAGGGGGCGTTGACTTGCTAGGTGCTGGAGATCAACTAAATGAAGCTGAATTGTTGTTTGAAAAAATAGAAGATAACATAGTGGAAGAACAAGTGAATAAACTTTTAGAGACCAAGAAAAGGAATGAACAGGAAAACAATGTGTTTGATTTAGCTCCTGTGAAAGATACAGTTGTGTTTGATGATTTTGTAAAAATGGACATGAGGGTAGGGGAGATCAAAACCGCTGAGGTTGTTGCAAAATCCAGTAAACTGCTAAAATTTACGGTAGACATGGGTGTGGAAGTCCGCACGATTTTAAGTGGTGTTTCCAAGCATTTTACTATAGAAGAGATGGTTGGTAAAAAGGTTGTGGTGATGGCTAATCTTGTACCAAGAAAAATGATGGGAACAGAATCCCAAGGGATGCTCCTATTCGCTGAAAATCCCGATGGAAAATTAGTCGCAGTTAACCCAGGAGAGGACGCAAAAAATGGAGCTGTGATCGCATGATCTAACGGCACATCTGCACAAGAAAATTAGGAAAGCATGCCCATGCAGTACGTTGAAACAAGTACTCTTGATGTGTTTTGTAAAAAAAAGGTCAGAATATTCTTATTGAAATAGGCATTTAATAAATAAAATTATTGAAGTAGACATTTAATAAATACGAATGGACTTGTAAGGGCATGGTTGATGGTCCACCATTTTAGTTAGCAGGTTATCGAATATTTCTCCTTTCATTTGACTCCGGTTGAACCGATAGCAATATTGGTCGATATATGCTTGAAGGTTATCGACTGAATGGTGGATACCTCTAAGCCATGCCTTGAACATCATAATTGTTCTGTGCAATTCCGGGAAATTCTTACCTTTCTTCCCACTCTCGATTTGAATTAAGTAAGGATATTTTTCTTTCAAGGGGATGTAGCCCCTCCAGTTATCGGTTTTGATGGTAGCCTCAGGTGATATATGATCTTGGAAGAAGGGCTTCAATTGCTTGGATCCAGCATTGTCAATCTCTCTGGCATACATCCTGCTCACTCCTTTCCCTTTCTTCTCAATAGCCAGTACAACCTGCTTTTTTCGGTTATTTTGTCGTCCTACAACGCCTTCTTCCTGTTGCCCTACAACGGTCTCATCGACTTCTACTTTACCCACTAGCGGGTATTTCCCACTGCTAACCATTGCCTTCATTACCTTTTGTTGAAACAGCCAACAGGTTTTTTGCCGTAGCCCCAGTTTTCTGCTTAGCTCTGTTGATGCAATCCCTTGTTTATTGGTACTCATATAGTATACGATATAAAAAGCTTTTAACATTGGGAATTTTACTTTGTGGAAAAGAGTGCCACTTGTTGGGGTAGCTTGGTACCTACATTTTGTGCATTGCCGGGTATGGAATAATTTCCCTCTGCAATACTTGTTGTTTTGGCACCTTTCACATTTAAATCCATTGGGCCATTTCATTTCGGCCAGGAAGTTTTGACAACTGTCGTTATCAGGAAATTTCTTCTGAAACTCAAAAAGAGTTAGGCTTTCATACTTTTTCTCCATAATCTGATTTTTATTCTAACTTTAATAATCCTACTAAGTTACTGTAAATCAATCGTTTAATCAAGAAAATGAAACTGTTTTAATAGACTAATCTTTTATTTATTAAATGCCTACTTCAAAAAGTCGAATAGAAATCAACTTAATTTTTTATCACCTACCTTAACTGAACAACTCAATTCCAGGCAAGAGCTTTATTTGTTGAGCCACCAGATAGAATGGTCATATTTTGAAGAAGCATTTGGTTCGCTTTATTCACATGTAGGTCGTCCAGCTCATTCTATTCGTTTGATGGTCTCCTTGTTGATATTAAAATCTCTTTACAATTTATCAGATGAGGTATTGGTGGAACAACGGTGGGAAATGAATCCATATTTTCAATATTTTGGAGGCTTTGATTCTTTGCAATGGGGGCAACCCTGTGCGGCAACAGATTTGGTACATTTCAGGAAGAGGATTGGAGAAGAAGGGGTAGAGAAGATATTGAAACATTCAATTGAGCTGCACGGCAAGGATGCTAAGGACAACCATGTAAGTGTAGATCTACTGTCCAGGAAAAGAGCATCACCTATCCCACAGATGCAAAACTTCATAAAAAGATTGTTGACAGCTGTATTTCTATAGCCAAGAAAGAAGGGATTAAACTACGACGCAACTACGTTAGGACAACCAAAACCCTTGTCAGAGACACCTACCATGTGACTCACCCTAAAAGAAGAAAGAAAGCAAATGCAGCGAAGCGAAAACTCAAAACCATTGCTGGTCGGTTAGTCAGAGAAATTAGACAGGAAATTACCACATCAGCAAAAAGAAGTAACACTGGCACTGTTCAAACGAGTACTTACACAAGAGAAGTGCAGTAAGCATAAAATTTACAGTTTACATGAACCTGATGTGTATTGCATCGCAAAAGGGAAGGCACATAAGAAATATGAATATGGCTGTAAGGCATCCGTAGTATTGACACAAAATACGGGTATCATCGTAGGTGCGATGACTTTTGAAGAGCATATTTAGTCGTTCCTTACAAACTCATTTTCAATGGAGTTTGTATACTACTTTGATGGCAAGAGGTTAATTCAACTAGACGCCTCAGCTTTACTACCCATTTTGTATAGAGCCAAAGAGCATTTACTCTTAGTTTTTTCATCAACTTCTTGTAGTTAAACCCACAGGCTGCCATGATGAAGTTTATTTTATCTCCTGTTTTCCCTTTTAGGTAATTGCTAGCTGCTCGATGATCTTGCTTGAAGTGTCCGATGATTGGCTCTATGGCTGCTCTACGTCTACAGAGCTTTCGTGTTCTCTGTTTTTGATAGGTATTGTCTATTTTTAATGAGTTGGATGGTCGGATGATTGAGGTGTTCTCAACTTTGTTAGTCCCTTGGTAACCCCTAACTGTGGCGGTTTTCGGGGTAGTTACCAGTCAGTAGTTGTGTTTGCTTCAATACAGCATCTAGCGTATGTCCATCATAAATATTCTCTTCAAAAGTCATCGCACCTACGATGATACCCGTATTTTGTGTCAATACTACTGATGCCTTACAGCCCTATTCATATTTTTTATGTGCCTTTCCTTTTGCGATGCAATACACATCAGGTTCATGTAAACTGTAAATTTTATTCTTACTGCACTTCTCTTGTGTAAGTACTCGTTTGAACAGTGCTCATGTTACTTCTTTTTGCTGATGAGGTAATTTCCTGTCTAATTCTCTGACTAACCGACCAGCAATGGTTTTGAGTTTTCGCTTCGTTGCATTTGCTTTCTTTCTTCTTTTAGGGTGAGTCCCATGGTAGGTGTCTCTGACAAGGTTTTTGGTTGTCCTAACGTAGCTGCGTCGTAGGTTAATCCCTTCTTGGTTGGCTATAGAAATACAGCTGTCAACAATCTTTTTATGAAGTTTTGCATCTGTGGGATAGGTGATGCTCTTTTCCTGGACAGTAGTATCTACACTTACATGCTTGTCCTTAGCATCCTTGCCGTGTAGCTCAATTGAATGTTTCAATAGCTTCTACCCCTTCTTCTCCAATCCTCTTCCTGAAATGTACCAAATCTGTTGCCGCACAAGGTTGCCCCCATTGCAAAGAATCAAAGCCTCCAACATATTGAAAATATGGATTCATTTCCCACCGTTGCTCCACCAATACCTCATCTGATAAATTGTAAATAGATTTTAATATCAACAAGGAGACCATCAAACGAATAGAATGAGCTGGACGACCTACATTTGAATAAAGCGAACCAAACGCTTCTTCAAAATATGACCATTCTATCTGTTGGCTCAACAAATAAAGCTCTTGCCTGGAATTGAGTTGTTCAGTTAAGGTAGGTGATAAAAAATTAAGTTGATTTCTATTCGACTTTTTTGACTGCATTTGACAAGGTTTTGATTGATATTATAACTATTCCTTGTCATTTTATACAGCAATAATCGTGCTAAAACCCTCCCTGAAAGGAAATAAGCATAATTAATGTTGATTCTTTAGGGTTGACTATTTATGATGGACATACGCTAGATGCTGTATTGAAGCAAACACAACTACTGACTGGTAACTACCCGAAAACCGCCACAGTAGATAGGGGGTACAAAGGGACTAACACAGTTGAGAACACCTCCATCATTCGACCATCCAACTCATTAAAAAGAGACAATACCTATCAAAAACAGAGAAAACGAACGCACTGTAGACGTAGAGCAGCCATAGAGCCAATCATCGGACACTTCAAGCAAGATCATCGAGTAGCTAGCAATTACCTAAAAGGGAAAACAGGAGATAAAATAAACTTCATCATGGCAGCCTGTGGGTTTAACTACAAGAAATTGATGAAAAAACTAAGAGTAAATGCTCTTTGGCTCCATACAAAATGGGTAGTAAAGCTGAGGCGTCTAGTTGAATTAACCTCTTTCCATCAAAGTAGAATACAAACTCTATGGAAAATGAGTTTTTAAGGAACGACTAAGTAATAGTCTTAAAATGTTTTTTGCCATAACCTCTGGCTTTTCTTTTTGCTAGTTGAATGATCGAATTCAAGCCTTCCTAAATACCGTTATTGATGCTTTGAAGTAGGCATATAATAAATAAAAGATTAGTCTATTAAAACAGTTTCATTTTTTTGATTAAACGATTGATTTCCAGTATCTTAGTAGGACTATTAAAGGTAGAGTAAAAATCAGATTATGGAGAAAAAGTATGAAAGCCTAACTCTTTTTGAGTTTCAGAAGAAATTTCCTGATAACGACAGTTGTCAAAACTTCTTGGCCGAAATGAAATGGCCAGATGGATTTAAATGTGAAAAGTGTCAAAACAACAAGTATTGCAGAGGGAAATTATTCCATACCCGGCAATGCACAAAATGTAGGTACCAAGCTACCCCCACAAGTGGCACTCTTTTCCACAAAGTAAAATTCCCAATGTTAAAAGCTTTTTATATCGTATACTATATGAGTACAAATAAACAAGGGATTGCATCAACAGAGCTAAGCAGAAAACTGGGGCTACGGCAAAAAACCTGTTGGCTGTTTCAACAAAAGGTAATGAAGGCAATGGTTAGCAGTGGGAAATACCCGCTAGTGGGTAAAGTAGAAGTCGATGAGACCGTTGTAGGGCAACAGGAAGAAGGCGTTGTAGGACGACAAAATAACCGAAAAAAACAGGTTGTACTGGCTATTGAGAAGAAAGGGAAAGGAGTGAGCAGGATGTATGCCAGAGAGATTGACAATGCTGGCTCCAAGCAATTGAAGCCCTTCTTCCAAGATCATATATCACCTGAGGCTACCATCAAAACCGATAAGTGGAGGGGCTACATCCCCTTGAAAGAAAAATATCCTTACTTAATTCAAATCGAGAGTGGGAAGAAAGGTAAGAATTTCCCGGAATTACACAGAACAATTATGATGTTCAAGGCATGGCTTAGAGGTATCCACCATTCAGTCGATAACCTTCAAGCATATATCGACCGATATTGCTATAGGTTCAATCGCAGTCAGATGAAAGGGGAAATATTCGATAACCTGCTAACTAGTCGTTCCTTAAAAACTCATTTTCCATAGAGTTTGTATTCTACTTTGATGGAAAGAGGTTAATTCAACTAGACGCCTCAGCTTTACTACCCATTTTGTATAGAGCCAAAGAGCATTTACTCTTAGTTTTTTCATCAATTTCTTGTAGTTAGTCAGCCCTAAAGAATCAACATTAATTATGCTTATCTCCTTTCAGGGAGGGTTTTAGCACGATTATTGCTGTATAAAATGACAAGGCATAGTTATAATTTGAATCAAAACCTTGTCAAATGCAGTCAAAAAAGTCGAATAGAAATCAACTTAATTTTTTTGAAGTAGGCATTTAATAAATACGAATGCACTTGTACGGGCATGGTTGATGGACCACCATTTTAGTTAGCAGGTTATCGAATATTTCCCCTTTCATCTGGCTTCGGTTGAACCGATAGCAATATTGGTCGATATATGCTTGCAGGTTATCGACTGAATGGTGGATACCTCTAAGCCATGCCTTGAACATCATAATTGTTCTGTGCAATTCCGGGAAATTCTTACCTTTCTTCCCACTCTCGATTTGAATTAAGTAAGGATATTTTTCTTTCAAGGGGATGTAGCCCCTCCAGTTATCGGTTTTGATGGTAGCCTCAGGTGATATATGATCTTGGAAGAAGGGCTTCAATTGCTTGGATCCAGCATTGTCAATCACCTTGGCATACATCCTGTTCACTCCCTTCCATTTCTTCTCAATAGCCAGTACAACCTGCTTTTTTCGGTTATTTTGTCGTCCTACAACGCCTTCTTCCTGTTGCCCTACAACGGTCTCATCGACTTCTACTTTACCCATTAGCGGGTATTTCCCACTGCTACCCATTGCCTTCATTACCTTTTGTTGAAACAGCCAACAGGTTTTTTGCCGTAGTCCCAGTTTTCTGCTTAGCTCTGTTGATGCAATCCCTTGTGTATTTGTACTCATGTAGTATAGGATATAAAAAGCTTTTAACATTGGGAATTTTACTTTGTGGAAAAGCGTGCCACTTGTGGGGATAGCTTGGTACCTACATTTTGTGCATTGACGGGTATGGAATAATTTCCCTCTGCAATACTTGTTGTTTTGACACTTTTCACATTTAAATCCATCTGGCCATTTCATTTCGGCTAGGAAGTTTTGACAACTGTCGTTATCAGGAAATTTCTTCTGAACCTCAAAAAGAGTTAGGCTTTCATACTTTTTCTCCATAATCTGATTTTTATTCTAACTTTAATAATCCTACTAAGTTACTGTAAATCAATCGTTTAATCAAGAAAATGAAACTGTTTTAATAGACTAATCTTTTATTTATTAAATGCCTACTTCAATTGATTATTTTATAATTACTGGAGTAATATCAGTAATTGAGTTATATAAGAAGCTTTATCAATTCAAAGATAAAAATTTGATATTTAGTCGTTCCTTACAAACTCATTTTCAATAGAGTTAGTATTCTACTTTGATGGAAAGAGGTTACTTCAAATAGACACCTCAGATTTACTACCCATTTTGTATAGAGCCAAAGAGCATTTACTCTTAGTTTTTTCATCAACTTCTTGTAGTTAAACCCACAGGCTGCCATGATGAAGTTTATTTTATCTCCTGCTTTCCCTTTTAGGTAATTGCTAGCTGCTCGATGATCTTGCTTCAAGTGTCCGATGATTGGCTCTATGGCTACTCTACGTCTACAGTGCGTTCGTTTTCTCTGTTTTTGATAGGTATTGTCTCTTTTTAATGGTTTGGATGGTCGAATGATGGAGGTGTTTTCAACTGTGTTAGTCCCTTTGTACCCCCTATCTACTGTGGCGGTTTTCGGGTAGTTACCAGTCCGTAGTTGTGTTTGCTTCAATACAGCATCTAGCGTATGTCCATCATACATATTCTCTTCAAAAGTCATCGCACCTATGATGATACCCGTATTTTGTGTCAATACTACTGATGCCTTACAGCCATATTCATATTTCTTATGGGTCTTCCCTTTTGCGATGCAATACACATCAGGTTCATGTAAACTGTAAATTTTATTCTTACTGCACTTCTCTTGTGTAAGTACTCGTTTGAACAGTGCCAGTGTTACTTCTTTTTGCTGATGAGGTAATTTCCTGTCTAATTCTCTGACTAACCGACCAGCAATGGTTTTGAGTTTTCGCTTCGCTGCATTTGCTTTCTTCCTTCTTTTAGGGTGAGTCCCATTGTAGGTGTCTCTGACAAGGTTTTTGGTTGTCCTAACGTAGCTGCGTCGTAGTTTAATCCCTTCTTTCTTGGCTATAGAAATACAGCTGTCAACAATCTTTTTATGAAGTTTTGCATCTGTGGGATAGGTGATGCTCTTTTCCTGGACAGTAGTATCTACACTTACATGCTTGTCCTTAGCATCCTTGCCGTGTAGCTCAATTGAATGTTTCAATATCTTCTCTACCCCTTCTTCTCCAATCCTCTTGCTGAAATGTACCAAATCTGTTGCCGCACATGGTTGCCCCCATTGCAAAGAATTAAAGCCTCCAAAATATTGAAAATATGGATTCATTTCCCACCGTTGTTCCACCAATACCTCATCTGATAAATTGTAAAGAGATTTTAATATCAACAAGGAGACCATCAAACGAATAGAATGAGCTGGACGACCTACATTTGAATAAAGCGAACCAAACGCTTCTTCAAAATATGACCATTCTATCTGTTGGCTCAACAAATAAAGCTCTTGCCTGGAATTGAGTTGTTCAGTTAAGGTAGGTGATAAAAAATTAAGTTGATTTCTATTCGACTTTTTTGACTGCATTTGACAAGGTTTTGATTCAAATTATAACTATTCCTTGTCATTTTATACAGCAATAATCATGCTAAAAACCTCCCTGAAAGGAGATAAGCATAATTAATTTTGATTCTGTAGGGGTGACTATTTAATGATGCAGATGCTGTATTTGGTGCTGAAGATGGCATAAGTATGTTGAAACTGCCACGGCCAAGGGACATGATTATATTACGCTATTTGTTGATTTATACAAAAAAGCAGTGGCGCATATCAGTGATGGCAAAAGCGATCGAACGCTTGTTGACTTTGTCGAGGTTTTAGAACAACAAAAGGGCAACAAAAAACAAGTTAAATCAGTGAGTTGCGATATGTCGCCGGCGTTTATTAAAGGGATTAAAGAAAACCTGCCGAATGCCCAAATTACCTTTGACAAGTTCCACATTATAAAGATTATCAATGAAGGGGTTGATAAGGCGAGAAGAGCGGAGGCGAAAGAGCATCCAATGCTGAAAGGTACGCGGTATTTATTCCTCAAAAACGAACAAAACCTTAGCGAGAAACAACAACAGAAAAGAGCAGAATTAGAGATGGCAGATCTTAACCTTAAATCCTTTGAGGCAATGAGAATGCGCGAAACGTTCCAACAAATCTATCAAGGAAAAACCGTAGCAGATTTTGAGCAACTATTAAGCAAATGGTACAACTGGGTCAGTCAATGCAATTTACCTGCCATGGTTGAAACAAGCAAAACCATTAAAAACCATTGGCAAGGCGTTGTGCAATGGAAATTAAGCAGCATCAATAACGGTATTTTAGAAGGCTTAAATTCGATCATTCAGACCGCAAAAAGAAAAGCCAGAGGTTATGGCAAAAAACATTTTAAGACTATGGCTTATTTGCTGACTGGCAAGTTTTATTTGCATAAAATTAATGTGAATATACCCACTTGCTTTTAACAAGAGCCGTTTTTTTGCTATCACGAAGGCTTTTAGAAAAGGAACTAAAAAGCTAAAAAAAGGGATAATAAAGAATAATAACAAAATCTAAGAACAGCATGATTATCTCAATTTAAAGGAAGAAATATAATAATCTGGATCGATTGTAAGATGGGATTTAGCATTTATTTCAATCGTAGTCCATGAACTGGTTGGCCATATCCTTTTGGTTTCAGCACCTATTTTGATGTCTGTTGGCATATTAAAATCTTTGATACAATTGGTCCACCTAAACTTTAGTGTTTGCTCATCTGAGTAGAAATACTCTAAAATTGGAATGCTGGTATTTCGAAGGTATTGATCAAATATTTTACTCAAATCCATACCGAAGACTGATGCGATGTACTCTTCTATCTGGGCAGTGGTGACCGTTTGGTGGTAAAATTCCTTGTTAAGCCCCCGAAGGAGGGTTCTCCACTTTTCGTCATCATTCAGCACTTGTCTTAATGTGTTCAGGAAGTTTCCTCCCTTATAGTACATATCACCAGACCCTTTTTGGTTGACATTGTAGGTGCCTATAATGGATCCGCTGTTGGCTATCTTCTCGCGAGTGCCTTTTACATATTCTTGTCCCGCTTCTTTCCCATAGTAGTACTCAAGGAACAGGCTTTCAGAGTAGTTTGTAAAACTTTCGTGTATCCACATATCAGCAATGTCTACATGGGTGATGTTGTTGGCAAACCACTCGTGACCGTTTTCGTGGATAATGACGAAATCGAATTTCATTCCCCAGCCAGTTCCGCTAAGGTCAATACCCTTGTATCCATTTTCATATCCATTTCCATAAGTAACAGAACTTTGATGCTCCATGCCTAGGTAGGGAACTTCGACCAATTTGTAGCTGTCATCGTACCACGGGTAGGGTCCAAACCAGTATTCAAACGCTTCAATGCTACGAGGAGCATCTTTGAACTGTTTTTTTGCTACTTCCAAGTTGTCCCTCAACACATAATAGTCCATATCCAGTACTCCGTTTTCTCCTTTGTATTTTTCTGAAAAGCTGACATAATCTCCAATGTTCATGTTCACACCATAGGCATTGATGGGGTTGCCTACAAACCAATGGTATGTTTTAGATTTATTATTAGCTTCTACTTTTCGCAACCTCCCGTTAGACACATTAACAAGGTTTTCAGGAATGGTTACGCTGATAAGCATGCTATCCACCTCGTCTGCTGGATGGTCTTTGCAAGGCCACCAGATGCTGGCTCCAATCCCCTGACAAGAGGTGGCTATGAATGGATTTCCGTTCGAGTCGGAGGACCAAGTGAGCCCTCCGTCCCAGGGTGGGCGAATTGCCTCGTGCGGTATGCCTCCGTAGGAGATTTCTATTTCTTCGTATGCCCCTGACTGCTGTTTTTTTTCAAGAGAAATGAAATGTGCTGCTCCATCTTTTCGGAACTTCAACTTTTTACCATCTTGAGTGACGGATACTATTTTCAAGGGTTCCTGTAAATCAATTTGCATGACCTGATTTTCAACTTTCACTTTATACCTGACCGTATTAGTCCCTTCTAGGCTTTTTTTATGCACATTCACCTTGATATTCAGGTGATAATAATTCAGATCCCACCATGATCTTTCGGAGGTTATAGTTCCCCGAAGCGTGTCGGCATGGGTGAATACTTTTTGCTGGGAGAACGCATAGAACGAAATGGTCATTGTGACGACTAGGATATAAATTTTCTGTAAGTTCATGTTTTTGATTAGTAAGCGTTTTTTCTTATTTCTTGGATGTCATGTACGCTTGATGCCAATCTCTTGCCCAGAAGGTCAGCACCAGTTTCAGTAATTACAAAATCCTCTTCAACCCTCATCCCCCCAAAGTCACGGAAATGATCCAGCATGTTATAGTTGATAAAATCAGCATATTTCCAAGTAGCTCTGTTCATATCAATCAATTCAGGAATGAGGTACAGTCCGGGTTCGAGTGTCACGACGTGTCCAGGTTCGAGTGTTCTCCCAAGTCGAAGCAACTTAAGACCAAATTTAGTGCTTTTAATAAGACTACTGGTATACCCCACATATTGTTCTCCTAGGTTCTCCATGTCATGTACGTCCAGTCCCATGTAAGTGTCCAAGTCCGCATTGAAAAAACATAGTATGTGCACCTGATGCTACGGCTTCTTGTGCATCGCCTCTCATCAGACCCGCTCCTTTTTGAGTCCTTCCACCAGTTTTTGAGGTGCATGTAAATGGATATCCTTGAACAGTACGTCTGGCTTGGACATCTTGATAGAAGCGACAAAGACCGAGAACATGATATCATACATGTCTTTTTGCTCAGCGGTGAAAGCCTTCCCAACAGGTCATGTACGGGTCATGTCCGCTACGTAAAATGATTTGCTTTCTGTACCTCCGTCAAACAGCACCATATCTCCATCCCGAAGTGTATTACCATGCGAATGATTATGTAAGATTTGTCCGTTTTTGGTGAGAATGGGAGGATATGCCATGCTTGCATTATGGTCACTGGCGATCTTTTTTGCAAGACCGACCAATTCATATTCTTTCATGCCGGGTTGCGTAGCCTGCATAAGAGTCAAGTGCATGGCAGAGGTGATATTCGCAAGTTTGTGCATTTCCACAACTTCTTCGCTGGATTTGACTGCACGCTGGACTACAATCGCCTTGATTAAGTTGAGGGAAGCCTCTGATTCTACTTTCTTGTTTTGTTTTACCCAAGATATTTTCTAAGTCAAGGATGTGATCCGACCGATAGGGAGGTAAGAAATGCACAGGGTTATTTTCCAGCATTTGTTTGAGCTTGGCGAGCGGGAGGGTATTGGTTATGCCTATTTTTTCGACCAATTCTGCTAAAGTTGGTAACGAACCAGTCCAAACAACTTGGTCGATGGTAAGCTCATTTCCAACGAGGTATTCTTTTCCTTCATCTATGTCTATAATGCCCACGGGACCTAGTTGTGAAATACCAAAATAGTACAGAAAGGAGCTATCCTGCCTGAAGGGGAACCAGTTGTCTTTGAAATTGATCCCCACTTGGCTGTTGCCCAGAAGAAGGATTGTCCCAGACCCTACATTATTCGCCAGTTTTTTACGTCTTTGCGTATACGTTTCTCTGTCATAAAAAGGCTGCTCCATTGGTTATTTACCTCCTGCGGGCAAGTTTTTTTGTAGGTACTGGGTTATTATTTCCCGCAAATGTCTGCTTGTGTTTTCTCCTTCATATATGCCGTGCGACCTGTTGGGGTATGACATAAGGGAAAATATTTTATTGTGCTTTATTAATTCGTTGATCAACACTTCAGTATGCTGATAATGCACATTGTCATCACCTGTACCATGAATAAGCAACAGGTCTCCTGTTAGATTTTTCGCAAAATGAACGGGGGAACCCTTCTTATAACTTTCTGGCATTAATTGAGGGATACCACTGTACCTTTCTTGGTAGATATTATCATATAGAAGCTGGTCTGTTACAGGAGCTACAGCTACCCCCACTGCGTACGTGTCAGGATACCGAAAAAGCATATTGAGGGTCATGGCACCACCGCCACTCCAGCCCCATATACCAATTCTTGACTCATCTATGAAGTCATATTTATCCATAATCCATTTTGCGCCTTCCGCCTGATCTCTGGATGAAAGTACGCCGATTTGACCATACACACTTTTTCTCCATTCCCGCCCTTTGGGTCCTGGCGTTCCACGATTATCAATGCTCATTACAACGTATCCTTGCTGGGTCAGCATAAGATGCCACAAATAGTTAGCTCCCCCCCAAGAGTCTAATACGGTCTGACCCCATGGCTCACCATATACATGAAATAAAACAGGATATTTTTTATTGAGGTCAAAATCAGGAGGTTTGATCATGTAAGCATCCAGATAGGTACCATCTTTGGTGGGTATTCTAAAAAAATCCTGCGAATTTCTATCAAGTGCTTCAACTTTAGCTGTGAGTGTATTGTTGGAGATGAACGTTTTAATTTTTTTATGACTTGGCAGGGAAATAAGTTCTATAACAGGTGGGACACCTGATTTTGAAAAGGTATGCCGAGCATATTTCCCATTAGGTGCTATTTGATAGCTGTGTGTGCCAGCTTCATTGTCAGGTGACAGTCGTACTGCATTGCTTTTTCCGTTAAGCTGGGTACGGTATAAGTAGCGTTGGGTGGCGTTCTCAGGAGAAGCTATGAAGTAAAGCCATCCCCCTTTTTCATCGATAAGCTGGATGCTCACCATGTCTTGGTATTCAGGAGTTATTCTGGTCTCTTTTCCTCCGGCAATGGTATAGGCAGCTTTCCACCCCCCTTTTTCACTGACCCAAGTAAAAGATTTTCCATTGTTAAGAAAATTGAAGTCATCCACGACTTCCAGCCAAGCGGTTTCTCTGTCTTCAAACACGAGTTCTGTTTTTCCTGACAAATCACCTTTTACTACTTTGTTATGATTTTGAGCCCTGTTGAGTTGTTGGATAAGCACCCCTTTGCTGTCTGGATACCACATCATTCGTGGTATATAGTGATCCTTCGGGTCTCCAGGCACATTCATCCATGTGGTGGGTCCACCTGCTGTAGAAACGACACCTACTTTACATGCGGAAGGAGTTTCTCCTGCCTTAGGGTATTGAATCGGTATGATCCGTGAGTAGATTGAATCGGTGTTGTTGATCATCAAAAAATCTTTAATGTCGCTGGCATCAATTCGCCAATAGGCAATGTTCTTGCCATCTGGACTCCACCGAAAGCCATCTCTGCAATTGAACTCTTCTTCGTATGCCCAATCGAATGTGCCGTTTATAATGTCTTCATTTCCACTTGTAGTGAGCGGGGTGATCTTGCCATCTTGTAATGATTCCGCATAAAGATTATGTTTCATAACATAGGCAACCTTGTTTCCATCTGGCGAAAATTTGGCAAACATCAGGCTGGAGGACGGGGCGAGTTTCCCGCCTAACTGCGTAAGCGTTTTTGTTTGAAGATTTAGTACCCAGTAATCTCCTTTGGTATTGTATCGCCATACTCTTGCTGAATTGGTAAAGATGAGCAGTTTGGTATTATCCTTGGACCAAAAGTAGTTTTCGATATCAAGTGGTGTTTGTTCTTTGAAGGGAACAAGCCATGTGGCAGGCACTATGATTTCTTTTTCTGATGTGTTGGTTTTGTTTTTTACAATGTCTTTAAATCCTGGGTATTCCTCTGAATTTTCCAAAGTAGTGTAGTAGTCTCCGCCCTCGAACCACCTCAACTGACCAAACCGCTCCGACTGGAACTCTCTATCTGTAAAAATTCGTTGCAATGACAGTTTTCCTGCATCTTGTGCGAAGACTGGCACAAGACTAAACAAGAGAAAAAATACGGAGAGAATCTTATGCTTTTTCATGAATTTTAACTTTTTCCAATGGCATCATATTACTTGAAATCCGAATGCATACGGATCATCTTCATCAATAATTATCTGACTATGACCAGTGATGCGAGCCCAACCCTGTATGCTGGGGATAATGGCTTTTTTCCCCGCTACTTCTGTTTCTTTTACAATTCTGCCAACAAAAGTAGAGCCAATAATGCTTTCATGGATAAAATCTTCGCCTTGTTTTTGCAGACCTTTGTGATAGCGTTGGGCCATTCTTGCTGCAGTGCCGGTCCCACATGGAGATCGATCGATCGCTTTATCTCCATAAAAAACTGCATTTCTGCTTGTGGAATTCCTGTTGATAGGATCTCCTGTCCATAGCATGTGGGATACATCTCTAATGGTACTATTTTCAGGATGGACAAATTGGTTAGAGTACAATTCATTTATTCTTTTACGAACAACCTGACTCCATCTGATCAGGTCGCCAGCGGTATAATCCTGTATGCCATTAAATTTTTGCTGAGGATCCACAATGGCATAATAATTTCCTCCATATGCCACGTCAAATGTAATTTCTCCCAAGTCAGGACATTCAACTGTAAGGTCTGAGGCTTCCAGAAAAGAAGGTACGTTTGTTAGCCTGACCCAATCCACTTTTCCGCCTGTTTGCTGATAATCAACCAGTACGAGTCCTGCGGGTGTTTCTAATCTTAATTTTCTTGGAACTTTTGGTTGAATCAATCCTTCCTCTAGGGCGATGGTTACTGTACCGATGGCACCATGTCCACACATTGGTAAGCATCCACTGGTTTCTATAAATAACACGCCGACATCGTTGGCAAAGTCTGAAGGAGGATAAAGAATACTGCCAGACATCATATCATGACCCCTTGGCTCAAACATTAATCCCCTTCTAATCCAGTCATATTCTTTGAGAAAGTGTCGTCTTTTCTCACTCATATTAACACCTTTTAATTTGGGACCCCCATGTGACACCAGTCTCACAGGATTGCCACAGGTGTGTGCATCTACACAGGTAAATGTTTGTTTGATCATAAATTTTCAAACAGCATTTTTAGTAAATTTTCCATTCACTACCCTCCAGATGTTCTGAGAATTATCATTCCTAAGTTCGCTCGGAAGCAGTGTAGTTGGCACATCTTGATAGCACACTGGTCTGGCAAATCGCTTAATTGCGTCTGTACCTACTGAGGTGGTTCTGGCATCTGTTGTAGCTGGAAATGGTCCTCCATGGATCATTGAATGACAGACTTCCACACCAGTAGGTACTCCATTAAAAATAACCCGACCGGTAGCATTTTCTGCAATAGTCACCAACTCTCTATTTGCTTCGATCTCATCTTCTTCTGCCATGAAAGTAATGGTTAATTGACCTTCGACAGCCTGTAATACTTGCTGTAACTGACTGTTGTCGTGGCACTTTACAAGCAAAGAATATGGTCCGAATATTTCTTCCGAAAGGGTGGGATTTGAGAGAAAATGCTCAGCTGTTGTAGTAGCTACAACTGGTTTCCCTGTTAGTCCCCCTCCTGATTGATCCGATTCTCCTAATAGTTCTACACCAGGTTGATTCGTAGCATTTTCTAGTTTTTCTTCGTAGTTTCTATGAATTCCCTGATGAAGCATGGTACTTCCCGCAGACTGTTGTATAGCGTCTTTGAGTGAATTGGCAAACGCTTCTAATTCGGGACTGTCAATGCCTATCAAAAGCCCTGGATTTGTACAGAATTGACCAACTCCTAATGTGATGGATCCTGCCAGATTTGTTGCCAGAGTTTCTGAATGACGAGATAGGGCATTAGGGAGCAATATCGTTGGATTTATACTGCTCATCTCAGCATACACAGGAATTGGATTATCCCGTCTGACAGCGATGTCATACAATGCTTTACCTCCCGAAAATGATCCAGTGAAACCAACAGCTCTAATTTCGGGATGTTTTACTAGTTCCTGTCCTAAAGTGAAATCAGTTCCAACCAATGAAGTAAAAACTCCATTTGGAAGCCCTTGTTTTTTGCAGGCATTTTGAATGGCCCGTGTCACCAGTTCATTGGTGCCGAGGTGAGCATTGTGCCCTTTTACGATAACAGGATTTCCAGCAGCAAGTGCTGAGGCAGTATCTCCTCCGGCTGTTGAAAAGGCAAGAGGAAAGTTAGATGCTGTGAAAACAGCGACTGGTCCAATTGGAATTAACATCTTCCTAATATCAGGTTTGGGTAGGGGTTCTCTGCCTGGTATGGCTGTATCAATTGAGGCTTCGACCCAAGATCCCTCTTCAACGTGTGAAGCAAACAACCTAAGTTGATTCACGGTTCTTCCTCTCTCACCCGTAATTCTTGCTATTGGAAGCCCCGATTCTGCGGAAGCTCTTTCTATCAACTCATCGCCAAGCGACAAGATTTCTTCTGCCATGGCTTCCAGAAATTGAGCCCTGTCTGTTGCGTTGGTTTTACTGTACACTGCAAATGCTTCTTTGGCAGAGGCAACCGCATGTGATAGATCGTCAAGTGAGTTTGCCTGAAAATTTCCGTCTAATTCTTCACTTGTAACGGGGTTGAAGGCTTTTAAATTTTGCATTTATTCTTGTTTTTAGAAGGTTGGTAATTTAGGTCGGGTGGTAATTCCTGTACTTATAATTTCCAGTACGTTGTCTCTTTCTTTTCCAGCAAGCGGTTTTCTTGGAGGTCTTACTATTTCTGTACCCAGATCAACCATTTGCTCAGCTAATTTGATGTTTTGCACCAATTTGGCGTTTATATCCAGTTCAAGAAGTGGTAAGAACCACCTGAAAATATCAATCGCCTCTTGGATTCTTTCTGTTTTTATCAACCTGTAGATAGCAACAGTTTCTTTCGGAAATGCGCAAACAAGACCTGCAACCCATCCCTCAGCACCCATGATCATGCTTTCTACAGCAAGGGTATCTACACCTGAAAGAATTTTGATACGACCCCCAAACCTATTGATCATTCGGGTGATATTAGTAATATCCCTAGTAGATTCTTTCACGGCTTGAATATTCGGACACTCAATCAGTTGTTCGAACATATCAAGCGTCACTTCAATGTTATAGTCAACAGGATTGTTGTAAATCATTATAGGCAGTAATGTGCCATGAGCTACTGCTTTGTAATATGCCACTGTTTCGTCATCATCTGCTTTGTACCTCATTGGCGGAAGCATCATTAATCCGTCTGCTCCGTCTGTTTCCGCAGTTTTGGCGGCTTGAATTGCTCCTTCCGTGGTCTGTTCAGCAATGTTGATGATGATCGGAATTTTTCCATCCACAACTTCTCTTGTTGATTTTACTAAGTCAGACTTTTCAGAACCAGTTAATACACTAGCCTCCCCAAGCGTACCTCCCAGTACGATGCCGTCTACCCCAGCATCTGCTTGGGCACGAATGTTTTTTTGAAATTCATCAAAATCAATGGTTAAGTCCTCTTTAAATTTCGTTGTTACTGCAGGATAAACACCTTTCCAGTTTACTTCCATTTTCTTTTTATTCTTAAAATTATAAATATGTATGTGGGTGGTTCAACAGATGAACTGCAAATTGTTAATGTATATGAAAAATCTAAGAGAAGGAATCCAACTTTCCACGAGAAATTGATTAATCCTTTGGGTTTAGAATGTACACAACTCTTTTAATTAAGAACGTATCAAGGAACTAACTGGTGCCTTTTTGAACCAATTCAAGTTCTTCTTTCAGTTCTCTGATCATACTGTTTTGAGATTTCTGCCTGTTTTTATTGCTTCAATAGCTAGTTTATGAACTTTTTGTTTATAGAATTTCAATTCTTTCCGACATGCCAGAGTTAATAGTTATTCTTTCTCGAAAGAATAAAAAGTAAACATTAAAGAAAATGGAAATTATTCAACAAAGTTAGTAACTTAACTTTAAGGGCATCTCTAAAAACTGGATATTCTCCCGATTTATTTTTATGACCTGTTTTTTTAAGATGACCTATTTTGTTCTTTTTTAGTTCATTTTTTATTCACCTGATTATCAGTTACTTATGAATTTATTCATTGCCTATCGAACGCATGTTCCCTCATAATGAAGCGGTCAATTGAATTTTTCTGAACATATTATAAGTTAGATTCATCAGACCAATGACCGTATCGGCTCTTGATTTCCCTACTTTTTTGTAGTACATGCTTCCCATACTGTTTTCCATGAAACCAAAAACATGCTCCACTCTTACGCGTACTTTTGATTTTCTTGTATTACTTTCCTTTTGTGTATCGGTCAACGGCTTGTTTTTGTAGCCCTTCTCATGTATTTGATCTTTAACCTGATGTTTTTCGAGTATTTCTTGCTGGTCTGCATAAGCACTGTCGGCATACAATTCCTGTTCTTTGTCTTGTTTTTTGTCCAACAGGGCATCAAGAGCCTGTGAATCATGTACCGCTGCATCGGTAATTTCATAGCGTTCTATCAATTTGCTACCTGCATCAACCTTGGCGTGATTTTTATACCCATAATAATTCTGATTATTTTTCTTTGTCCCACGTGCATCAATGTCCTTTTGACGCTTTTTATTGGGTTCATCTGTCCATAGACTTTCTCCCTTACCCTCTTTTATTTGTTGGTTTTTCTCCCTGCTGTTGCGTTGGCGTGGGGCTTCTACAAAAGAGGCATCTATTATTTTGCCTTCATTGACCATAAGCCCTAACTTTTCCAATTGACTCTGAAATAGCTCGAAAAGGGATTTTACTAAATTCAAGTCGGTCAGACGTTCACTAAACAACCATATCGTGTTGCTATCTGGTATGTCATCTGCAATGGAGAGGTTGAGAAATCTCATAAAACTCATCCTGTCATTGATTTGATATTCTGCTTGATCATCAGAGAGGTTATAATATCGCTGAAGAATCAATATTTTGAACATTAACACATAATCATATGGGGGACGTCCTCCCTTTCCTTGTGACTCTTTGATCAGGTGCTTTTCCAGTAAAGAACGGAAAATTTCAAAATCAATTCCACCGTTTAATCGTTGCAGGGGATCTCCCAACTGGCTCAGTTTGGACAAACGAATGTCTTGATCAAAAAAACCGTAATCTCTGTGACGTTTAAACTGTTTCATTTCCAAGTCTAACTCTTTTAGCTCAAAAAAACATACTAACACAGCTGTTTTAGTTTTTAGAGATGCCCTTAAATCCTTTATTCATGATTGTCCCTATTTTTTTTAATTAATCTTACTGGATGCCTTTGACAATTCTTGGTGGGAGTGTAAGGTTTCCTAAAAGCCGTAGCGTCTAAACTTGAGTTTGACGTTCTTGGATTACACCAATCTCCCATTCGATGAGAGGTAAACTCTGGTCTGTTATCCACCCTGATGTACTCAGGTAATCCATCCTCTACTTCAAACAAGCCTTCAGCGTGGATGATTGAAAACACCTTGCATCCTCGACGCTATGGGTTACAAACACAAAGATCAAGGGACGCTCTTATACCAATTTGATTATAAAATATGACATAAATAAATTGAATTATTTTTTCGCTTGAATGAGGCATAAGATATAAGCATAGCCCTAGCTACGGTGCTATTTTTTAACAAAATTCGAGCAAAACAGAAACGATTTATTATACGATATTTTGTGATCATTTTGGTATTACTGATGCTTACAAGACCATTGAGCGAAGGAGAATTTATTGCAACTTCTCAAATCCGATGGGTCAACTACATCAACGGTCTTGGAGGGTAATAACATTCAAAGTATCTTTGGTGTCCAATGAGTCCATTATCAACAATAGCTTCACTAACCCTTCTTTTCTTGATGATGAGTTGTGCAGTAGGAAATAACCCCCCTAACAAAATCAACTTAGCGGAAGGCTCGGTAGGGGTTGTTAAGGGAAGGCTCTTTAGTAATGAATTGGAATGATCTTGAAGTCCGTAGGAAATCGAGGTATCGACTGAAGGTCTCGTTATTGGGAATTTCAGATACAATAGGATCATTAGTCAGCGAAGATGAATCATTTCTATTTAGCAAAGTGCCTACTGGACAATACCAACTTGTTGTAGAAAAAATATCTCCTTCTTTAGACACATTCATTGACAGTGGTCAACAATGGGTTTCACCAGCCTTTAGGGTTACTAAGGGTAAAATAACCATGCTTTCGTCTCATACTGAGGACATAATCGATGGAATAAAAGATCCCACATGGTGCATTTATCAATTGGATCACTCTTCCGAAAAAGTGAATGGAGCAATAACTCTGGACTTTAGAAACAATGAACTAGTAACTCCAACTGATTCACTGAATGTTTATCTGTCAGATAAGTACCAGCCAAACCCTATGGTGTACAACAAATTTGGTATCCCGTCAAATAAACTGATACAAATTCCGGTAAAGCCAGGTTTCTATGAGTTGTCTATAACTTTTGATCGAGTTGATCCCGTGTTCAGTGCTCACTATTCCCCTATTTACCTAAATATTCAGGTATTACCGACTAGTAATTCCCAAGTGACTATAAATGAATTCAAAGAATTTGATTCAAACGTTTATCTATTCATGACTACTCCAACATCATTTTTTAACCTGTATAATGAATGTGTAAAATGAGCCTAGCTAAACTCACTATACTGCTATGGATTTTAGTGACGAGTCCTTATTTGACCTCTGGTCAAATAAAAGCAAGATTAGATCATATACTTAGGATGTCTAAGTATGCACACGAACAGGTGGGCATACCTTCTAGTCAAAAGAAAGTGGCACCTGCATATAAGGACATTATATCCTTAAGATCCTCATTTAAAAAAAGTTTGAACTCTGAGCATCAAGACATCATACATGCCATTGTTGAATTTACTGGTACAAGGACTGAATTAGAGTCCACTGGTATAAATATCGGATCGCAGATAGGTAATATTTTACTATTGAGTTACCAGTCAATTTGATTGAGCAAATCTCCGAACTAGAAGGCATGGCGGCTATGGAAGCCGCTCGGTCCGTGAATTATAATCTTGATGATGCCCGTGCGATGATTAACGCTGACTGGGTAACCAAGTCTTTAGGGTGGAAAGGTGATGATATCATTATTGGATTTGTAGATACGGGAATAGACCATACGCATCCGTCCTTTAAAAACAGTAATGGGACAACTCGTATACTGTATATCTGGGATCAAGAAGCTAGTGGTGGAGTATCTCCTTCTTCTTTTCATTATGGAAGAGAGTGGACAGCCAGTCAGATTAATGCTATTGAAGTAGGCATTTAATAAATACGAATGCACTTGTACGGGCATGGTTGATGGTCCACCATTTTAGTTAGCAGGCTATCGAATATTTCCCCTTTCATTTGACTTCGGTTGAAGCGATAGCAATATTGGTCGATATATGCTTGCAGGTTATCGACTGAATGGTGGATACCTCTAAGCCATGCCTTGAACATCATAATTGTTCTGTGTAATTCCGGGAAATTCTTACCTTTCTTCCCACTCTCGATTTGAATTAAATAAGGGTATTTTTCTTTCAAGGGGATGTAGCCCCTCCACCTATCGGTTGTGATGGTAGCTTGAGTTGATATATGATCATGGAAGAAGGGCTTCAATTGCTTGGAGCCAGCATTGTCAATCACTCTGGCATACATCCTGCTCACTCCTTTCCCTTTCTTCTCAATAGCCAGTACAACCTGCTTTTTTCGGTTATTTTGTCGTCCTACAACGCCTTCTTCCTGTTGCCCTACAACGGTCTCATCGACTTCTACTTTACCCATTAGCGGGTATTTCCCACTGCTACCCATTGCCTTCATTACCTTTTGTTGAAACAGCCAACAGGTTTTTTGCCGTAGCCCCAGTTTTCTGCTTAGCTCTGTTGATGCAATCCCTTGTTTATTTGTACTCATATAGTATACGATATAAAAAGCTTTTAACATTGGGAATTTTACTTTGTGGAAAAGAGTGCCACTTGTGGGGGTAGCTTGGTACCTACATTTTGTGCATTGCCGGGTATGGAATAATTTCCCTCTGCAATACTTGTTGTTTTGGCACCTTTCACATTTAAATCCATTGGGCCATTTCATTTCGGCCAGGAAGTTTTGACAACTGTCGTTATCAGGAAATTTCTTCTGAAACTCAAAAAGGGTTAGGCTTTCATACTTTTTCTCCATAATCTGATTTTTATTCTAACTTTAATAATCCTACTAAGTTACTGTAAATCAATCGTTTAATAAAGAAAATGAAACTGTTTTAATAGACTAATCTTTTATTTATTAAATGCCTACTTCAAAAAATCTATTTACAATTTATCAGATGAGGTATTGGTGGAACAACGGTGGGAAATGAATCCATATTTTCAATATTTTGGAGGCTTTGATTCTTTGCAATGGGGGCAACCATGTGCGGCAACAGATTTGGTACATTTCAGGAAGAGGATTGGAGAAGAAGGGGTAGAGAAGCTATTGAAACATTCAATTGAGCTACACGGCAAGGATGCTAAGGACAAGCATGTAAGTGTAGATACTACTGTCCAGGAAAAGAGCATCACCTATCCCACAGATGCAAAACTTCATAAAAAGATTGTTGACAGCTGTATTTCTATAGCCAAGAAAGAAGGGATTAAACTACGACGTAGCTACGTTAGGACAACCAAAAACCTTGTCAGAGACACCTACCATGGGACTCACCCTAAAAGAAGGAAGAAAGCAAATGCAGCGAAGCGAAAACTCAAAACCATTGCTGGTCGGTTAGTCAGAGAATTAGACAGGAAATTACCACATCAGCAAAAAGAAGTAACACTGGCACTGTTCAAACGAGTACTTACACAAGAGAAGTGCAGTAAGAATAAAATTTACAGTTTACATGAACCTGATGTGTATTGCATCGCAAAAGGGAAGGCACATAAGAAATATGAATATGGCTGTAAGGCATCCGTAGTATTGACACAAAATACGGGTATCATCGTAGGTGCGATGACTTTTGAAGAGCATATTTATGATGGACATACGCTAGATGCTGTATTGAAGCAAACACAACTACTGACTGGTAACTACCCGAAAACCGCCACAGTAGATAGGGGGTACAAAGGGACTAACACAGTTGAAAACACCTCCATCATTCGACCATCCAACCCATTAAAAAGAGACAATACCTATCAAAAACAGAGAAAACGAACGCACTGTAGACGTAGAGCAGCCATAGAGCCAATTATCGGACACTTGAAGCAAGATCATCGAGTAGCTAGCAATTACCTAAAAGGGAAAACAGGAGATAAAATAAACTTCATCATGTCTGCCTGTGGGTTTAACTACAAGAAATTGATGAAAAAACTAAGAGTAAATGCTCTTTGGCTCTATACAAAATGGGTAGTAAAGCTGAGGCGTCTAGTTGAATTAACCTCTTTCCATCAAAGTAGAATACAAACTCTATGGAAAATGAGTTTTTAAGGAACGACTATATAAAATGACAAGGAATAGTTATAATTTGAATCAAAACCTTGTCAAATGCAGTCAAAAAAGTCGAATAGAAATCAACTTAATTTTTTATCACCTACCTTACCTGAACAACTCAATTCCAGGCAAGAGCTTTATTTGTTGAGCCACCAGATAGCATGGTCATATTTTGAAGAAGCGTTTGGTTCGCTTTATTCAAATGTAGGTCGTCCAGCTCAT
Organism: Ekhidna sp.; assembly: GCA_965261215.1. GTDB lineage: Bacteria > Bacteroidota > Bacteroidia > Cytophagales > Cyclobacteriaceae > Ekhidna. Next base: position 1,164,423 of record CBDHDT010000193.1, on the reverse strand, counting down.
TCTGTTCGTTTGATGGTCTCCTTGTTGATACTAAAATCTTTTTACAATTTATCAGATGAGGTATTGGTGGAACAACGGTGGGAAATGAATCCATATTTTCAATATGTTGGAGGCTTTGATTCTTTGCAATGGGGGCAACCATGTGCGGCAACAGATTTGGTACATTTCAGCAAGAGGATTGGAGAAGAAGGGGTAGAGAAGCTATTGAAACATTCAATTGAGCTACACGGCAAGGATGCTAAGGACAAGCATGTAAGTGTAGATGCTACTGTCCAGGAAAAGAGCATCACCTATCCCACAGATGCAAAACTTCATAAAAAGATTGTTGACAGCTGTATTTCTATAGCCAAGAAAGAAGGGATTAAACTACGACGCAGCTACGTTAGGACAACCAAAAACCTTGTCAGAGACACCTACCATGTGACTCACCCTAAAAGAAGAAAGAAAGCAAATGTAGCGAAGCGCAAACTCAAAACCATTGCTGGTCGGTTAGTCAGAGCATTAGACAGGAAATTACCACATCAGCAAAAAGAAGTAACACTGGCACTGTTCAAACGAGTACTTACACAAGAGAAGTTCAGTAAGCATAAAATTTGCAGTTTACATGAACCTGATGTGTATTGCATCGCAACAGGAAAGGCCCATAAGAAATATGAATATGGCTGTAAGGCATCAGAAGTATTGACACAAAACACGGGTATCATCGTAGGTGCGATGACTTTTGAAGAGCATATTTATGATGGACATACGCTAGATGCTGTATGGAAGCAAACACAACTACTGACTGGTAACTACCCGAAACCCGCCACAGTAGATAGGGGGTACAAAGGGACTAACACAGTTGAAAACACCTCCAGCATTCGACGATCCAACTCATTACAAAGAGACAATACCTATCAAAAACAGAGAAAACGAACGCACTGTAGACGTAGAGCAGCCATAGAGCCAATCATCGGACACTTGAAGCAAGATCATCGAGTAGCTAGCAATTACCTAAAAGGGAAAACAGGAGATAAAATAAACTTCATCATGGTAGCCTGTGGGTTTAACTACAAGAAGTTGATGAAAAAACTAAGAGTAAATGCTTTTTGGCTCTACACAAAATGGGTAGTAAAGCTGAGGTGTCTAGTTGAATTAACCATTTTCCATCAAAGTAGAATACAAACTCTATTGAAAATGAGTTGGCAGAAATGGAACTATTAAATCTGGCTGAAAAATGGCAAAGTAAATAGCCAATAGTGTTCCAGTCATGGGAAAATAATTGGGACAAACTGACCTCTTATTTTCAATACACAGCCTCGATAAAAACTGGTGTATTTAGCGACCAAGCACATAGAAAAAAATGGACAGCTCCACTGCACAACTGGAGTTTGACTGTCCAACAATTAGTCATTAATTTTGGGGAAAGAGTACCCCTTGACTTAAAAACTATGAGTAATCAATAAAACAACCAGACAGAGTTTAGTTTACACTACCAAAATCTAACCTACAAGTAAACTCACCTTCTCCAAAACCTAACCCTCTCCCCACGTACCTCAATCATATAAAGCCCAGACTTCAAAGTAGAAACATCTACTCCGTTACCTCTACCTAACATCAACACCTTCCCAATCAAATCAAAAATTCTCCAAGAGGTATCTTCAGAAGCGTTGGTATAAAGAATGCCTGTAGTAGGATTTGGATAGATATGCAGTTCAGCCTGAGCTGGCTTGACTATAGACGTGATGTAAGCATTTTCCACTTCTTTAACATCGATTTGTTTCAGATACGCTATTAGATAATCTAGTTCCTGCTCTGTCAACGAAGATGTGTTTCCGTGTTTTTCTTCTGTATTTTGTGTTATTAAAACATCACGTAATGTAGCAGCAGAACCATCGTGTAAATAGGGTGAGGTATGCCATAATCCTTTCAAAGGTGGCGTTACAAATCCTGTAAGTTCTTGTCCTATTCTTTGACCTGAAGTGCTTTTGATTGTACCCACATCGTGGAGTTGGAATTGTGCTTTGTCAGTGAAATTCTCTCCAGAGTGGCATTCGTTGCATTGCAGATCTTGGAAGATGACTTTACCCTTGATGCCATCTTCAGTTAGTATGCCACCGCTATTGCGGTAAGGGCTGGGTAATACTTTGTCTAGGGAATTGACATAAGCTGCCAGAGCATCCAGATCATCGCTTTTGCCCTCTTTGGGTTCTCCGAGAGGATTGCTAGTCGCATTAAAATCCGTATCTGACATGAGTCCCCTGCCACCAAAACCATTCCTGATGTCATTTTCAAAATCATGAATTTCATCGAAGTTACCTGTCCAGTGCACTCGACCAAACTTTGTTCCTCCTCTACCAATCAAGGAATGGGTATTGCGAAAACCTTCGCCACGGTCGGTGAAATCCCACACCCGTTCGTCGCTTTCTCCATCGAGGTGGCAGGAGGCACAACTGATGTATCCAGATTGGGACATGCGGGTATCTTCTGCGTTGTAGAATATCTGCTTACCTTTCAACACTTGTGGAGTGAGCTTTTCTGAGGAAACGGTCGTAACATTGGCTAACTGAACTGGTTCGAAAGAATTGGATAATATGATATCCCTTACATCATAAATACTGACCGTACGGGAAAGAAAATTGTGCACAAACAGACGGCTTCCATCTGCATTGAGTACCAATCCCTGAGGTGCTAATCCTGTATCCGTGATCTGACCTACCCGAGCATTGGTATAAGCATTGATCACCTCCACTTTGTTGTTGCCCTGAGTGGCTATGAGTACCAAATTTCCATAGGGAGAAAACTCTGCAGCACAGGCTAGATCTGTATCGTTGAAATCTACTCTAAAGCTAAAATCTTCTTCGTTTGAACTCAAAACAATTGAAGAGGTGATGGAACGTACCGTGTTGTCAAAATTGAGTGCAAGCCTATCTCTGGCCTCTCCACGCAATACATTGGCTTTGTTGGAAGGTACGCGGATATGTGAGCCATCTGGTGAAATGCTTAATGAGGAAATATAGTTGGGGATGCCACGACCATTGTCATCAAAATCGGGGGTATTATCTATTCTTAGGGTAATAGATTGCTCTACGCTCATATCATCCAAGGCGACCCTATCTACCTGCCCTCGATCCTGAGCTGAAATAAAGCGTGAAACATAAGCATATCGACTATCATGGTTTATGGCTATACCCCGAGGCGATGGATTGATGCTAATATCCTTAACTATGGATTTGTCACTCGTATTGATCTTCAAAAGCCTGCCTGTGCCCTGCAGGCTAACCAAAGCAAAGGTGCCATTTGGCGAAATAGCGATACCATATGGTCGGGAGGCATAGGGCAAGTTGATGGTTTGTAGATTCACCCCCTCCGCAGAAATAATACTGATACTCGCATCATCCTGATTGACAACCCAAACATTATGGACTTTATCAATTGCTAATGTACGTGGATGCTCACCTACTGAAACTTTAAATTTCTTAGTTAGAGTTATAGCATCTGTGCAGGTTACTGTATTGTTGTCCGCATTCACATTCCAAACTAAATTCAATTCATGATCGATGGCAATGGTACTGCTTCTTGTTGGCGATGTGTTTGTTTTTTTTCTAACCACCGTGTGGTTAAAATGCAAAGGTGCATCTCCATTGCTAAAGCGAGCAAACACAGTATAAATACCTTCTTCGCTAAAGCTATGCTGCACCAGCTGATTGCTATTCGAACTTGTACTTGTTCCATCCCCAAAAGACCAAGTGACTTCCAAATCATTCGTGCAATCCAATTCAAAGCTTGTTGATTGACCTATTTCAGTGGGAAGTGTTTGTTTGATTTGGCAGTTTTGGTCATAAGTTTGATAAGATAGGAATAGTGAAAATGTAAGAGTTTTGTATATATGGTTGTACATGTTCATATTACTTTCAGATTCAAAGAACTCTCTGAACCTCTCGGTTGGACACTTTTGCACAGGTAGCTATGCAAACTTGTTTTCTGATTGCCATTCCGAAGAAGAAGGAACCTTTCTGACTGTATGTAAGAAGGTGAGGAAAGACCCCTCCTTCGTTGAGGTTGTGAAAGAGGGGTTTTAGTGTATTATCAACGACCAGTTAATCCTGAATGATAATTCTCTTTTCGACAGAAAAGTCCTTTCCTTCTATTTTCAAAACATAAAGCCCAGAAGACAAGCCTCGAATATCTAAACTCCCTCCTGACTTATAGTTAAGCTCTTGCCGTACAAGTCTGGAAGATAGATCTACGATGTTCAACTCCACAAATTCATTTTCAGGAATACCCAGAATCTTCATGTATCCTTGTCCAGGATTGGGATAAACCACAATACTGGTATACATATCTTCTCTCAAAGCAGTAATCGGTGGTGCTGGTGTCAATCTTGCATTGGCCCAATTGCCATGGTCGCTACCTACCCCATTGCCTCCATCTGTTACTACCAATTTCATTTTATCGGCTCCTTCGACATCTATTTCTACTCGTTGGGCGTATTTATTGCCTTTTACTACTTCCGTGCTTTCGTGTTTTTTCACACCATCCACCCATATTTCAAACACAACAGAGCCATTTCCGTTGGTTTCATCATCCACACCTACATCGGTCAGAAATGTTTGGTAGTGCTTATCCAGTTGATATTCTATGCTGGAATACGCGTGCACACCAAGACCTTTCTGATAAGCTACTTGGTTGATGGTTAAAATTGCTCCATCATCTGGTGCCAACTCTCCATTACTCCTATCCTTTTCCACATCTCCCCGGCCATTTTCTGAATCGATCCAGTGCAGGTCACTCAGATAAGTAAATTCACCCAATACGGCTTTTGTCCTCAACGATTCTTTGCTTTGCACGTCGGCAGTAATGGCTATTATCTTGTAGTAGAACTCCTCAGCATCCTGGGTATCGAAATCGGTCAAATTCAGTTCAGAAGTTTCTGCTATTTTATGATAACTACCCTCTGGTGTTTGGGCTCTATATATATGATACAACTCTGCATTGTTGGAGGCTTCCCAAGACAACTTTACCTGTTCCTGTTCCCCCAATGCTAACACAGATTTCGGTGGCAATGGTGGTGCTGGTGCTGGTGCTGGTGTCAATCTTGCATTGGTCCAATTACCGTGGTCGCTACCTACCCCATTGCCTCCATCTGTTACTACCAATTTCATTTTATCGGCTCCTTCGACATCTACTTCTACTCGTTGGGCGTATCTATTACCTGTTACTACTTCCGTGCTTTCGTATTTTTTCACATCATCCACCCATATTTCAAACACAACAGAGCCATTTCCGTTGGTTTCATCATCCACACCTACATCGGTCAAAAATGTTTGGTAGTGCTCATCCAGTTGATATTCTATGCTGGAATACGCGTGTACACCGAGACCTTTCTGATAAGCTACTTGGTTGATGGTTAAAATTGCTCCATCATCTGGTGCCAACTCTCCATTACTCCTATCCTTTTCCACATCTCCCCAGCCATTTTCTGAATCGATCCAGTCCAGATCACTCAGATAAGTAAATTCACCCAATACGGCTTTTGTCTTCGACGATTCTTGGCTTTGCATGTCGGCAGTAATGGCTATTATCTTGTAGTAGAACTCCTCAGCATCCTGGGTATCGGAATCGGTCAAATTCAGTTCAGAAGTTTCTGCTATTTTATGATAACTACCCTCTGGTGTTTGGGCTCTATATACATGATACAACTCTGCATTGTTGGAGGCTTCCCAAGACAACTTTACCTGATCCTGTTCCCCCAATGCTAACACAGATATTGGAGTAGCTGGAGGCAGTATAATTGTTTTTGCCAACGCAGGAATTATTGGGGTAAGCGTACTATTTCCATTGGCATTTTTAGCAAGCAAGCGATAGTAGTATGTTTGCCCTTTCACCACAGACTGATCTATCCAATTGGCTTCTCTTGGTGATGCTAAGACTTCAAAATCACCGTCTAAAGTCGCACTTTTTTCCAATTGATATTGCTCTGCACCATCGAAAGCATCCCAAAAGAGTTTAATGCGATCGTCCTTGCCTACAGCCGTAAAATTGAGAGGAGTTGCTGGCTTGGTGTTTATCTCGTCCTTTGTGCTAAAGTAGGAAACAAAATCATGTTCTGTGGCGTTCCCAACCCAATCGATCAACCCATTTTTAGGAATCACTATTTCATAGGTAGTGTTCGGAAGCAATGGCTCATCAGGGCTGAAATTAACCGTAGCAAACTGATGACTATAGCTACCCGCCAGAGCTTCTCCACCACCTATTGGTCTCACAATAAATGTTTGTTTATTGACAGAATTCAAATCCACATTATCAGTAAAAGTCATACCAATACGAGATGTGAGCGCCTGATTGACAGCATGCGGATCAGGGCTGATCATATTGACTACTGGTCCTTTGGTATCTGGCTCTTTTTGGTGTACTATAAAGCCACTGCCACTGCCATGATCATTGCCAACAAAAATCAAATTGCCAAATGGCGTTACCTGACCATGGTCTGAGCTGGGTACGTCTATACCTCCCCGACCTACTATCCTAAACTGATCAGGATCAGACACATCCACTTTTACTATCTCCGTCTGGCAACCTTGAATTACGTAGTTATCTTGTGTGGTATTGTACAATTGAGCTCCTTCGTTATCAATATCAATCTCGTTTATTTTATTGAAAGTGTTCGGATTCTTCACATCGTGGACGGTGAATATGCTATTTATCCGATTGCCTCTGGCTGAAGAGATGATCTGATAACCATTGAAAGAGGCCGCATAAATGTTTTGTAAGCCATTTCTGCCACTGTTAATCAAAACAGGATTTTCAGGATCGCTAATATCAGAAATAGCATAACCTGCACCTTGGTTGTGAGCAGTAGTGATCAGCATATTACCTATGGCGAAAATAGGTCCTACTTGTTGCCCCACATTTACATGTTTGATCTTCCTAGGATTGGCGACATCAGAAGCGTCTATAATGTCGTATCCTGATGAACCATTGGCCACAAAAATATAGGGAGCCTGCCAAAACAATTGCCAAGCACTCCCATAGTCATCGTGGCTATACCCATCCATGCAATAGCGTACTACCTGCTTGGGATCTCTAGGGTTTTCAAAGTCCCAAATCTGGATACCACATCCATCTTGCAAGGCGATATAGTTTCGATAATGCCCAAAGGCATGAGACTCCCTAAAACCTGCAGTCTGTTCGTTGTAAATACGTTTGACCAATTCTGGATTTTTTGGGTCAGATACGTCAAACACCAGTATGCCACCAGGAGGTTTTCCTCCATCAGGTGCTAGGGTGGTGACCATATAACCATTGATCATGGTGGCCACATTAGATCCATAATGCGTAGGATCTTCGTACATCCAAATGACCTCAAAAAGCTCTTCATCTGTGTAGGTTAAATTACCCAAGCCAGGACCTTGAGGCAGAGCAATCATAGGATATAACACTCCTGTGAATAATATTATTCTTTTGTATAGCTGTTTCATTGTTGGCTCAACTTTAACATTGCAATGTATCATACATCTTCAACATAATCATCTTCAATATTACTATAAATTATTGAAGTAGGCATCGTAGGTTCAACAATCAAGTGCAAACACTAAGCGGTATTTAGATAAAAGATTTCTTTAGGAATTTTAAAGTTAAGTTTATTTGAAGTAGGCATTTAATAAATACGAATGCACTTGTACGGGCATGGATGATGGACCACCATTTTAGTTAGCAGGTTATCGAATATTTCCCCTTTCATCTGGCTTCGGTTGAACCGATAGCAATATTGGTCGATATATGCTTGCAGGTTATCGACTGAATGGTGGATACCTCTAAGCCATGCCTTGAACATCATAATTGTTCTGTGCAATTCCGGGAAATTCTTACCTTTCTTCCCACTCTCGATTTGAATTAAGTAAGGATATTTTTCTTTCAAGGGGATGTAGCCCCTCCACTTATCGGTTTTGATGGTAGCCTGAGAGGATATATGATTCTGGAAGAAGGGCTTCAATTGCTTGGAGCCAGCATTGTCAATCACTCTGGCATACATCCTGCTCACTCCTTTCCCTTTCTTCTCAATAAGCCAGTACAACCTGCTTTTTTCGGTTATTTTGGCGTCCTACAACGCCTTCTTCCTGTTGCCCTACAACGGTCTCATCGACTGCTACTTTACCCATTAGCGGGTATTTCCCACTGCTAACCATGGCCTTCATTACCTTTTGTTGAAACAGCCAACAGGTTTTTGCCGTAGTCCCAGTTTTCTGCTTAGCTCTGTTGATGCAATTCCTTGTTTATTTGTACTCATGTAGTATTAGGATATAAAAAGCTTTTAACATTAGGAATTTTACTTGGTGGAAAAGTGTGCCACTTGTGGGGGTAGCTTGGTATCTACATTTTGTGCATTGCTGGGTATGGAATAATTTCCCTCCGCAATACTTGCTGTTTTGGCACCTTTCACATTTAAATCCATCTGGCCATTTCATTTCGACCAAGAAGTTTTGACAACTGTCGTTATCAGGAAATTTCTTCTGAAACTCAAAAAGGGTTAGGCTTTCATACTTTTTCTCCATAATCTGATTTTTACTCTACCTTTAATAATTTTACTAAGTTACTGTAAATCAATCATTTAATCAAGAAAATGAAACTGTTTTAATAGACTAATCTTTTATTGAAGTAGGCATTTAATAAATACGACTTGTGGGGGTAGCTTGGTACTTACATTTTGTGCATTGCCGGGTATGGAATAATTTCCCTCCGCAATACTTGTTGTTTTGGCACCTTTCACATTGAAATCCATTGGGCCATTTCATTTCGGCCAGGAAGTTTTGACAACTGTCGTTATCAGGAAATTTCTTCTGAAACTCAAAAAGGGTTAGGCTTTCATACTTTTTCTCCATAATCTGATTTTTACTCTACCTTTAATAATTTTACTAAGTTACTGTAAATCAATCATTTAATTAAGAAAATGAAACTGTTTTAATAGACTAATCTTTTATTTATTAAATGCCTATTTCAATCAATTTATATGTGACATTTTGTGATCAATTTGCTATTAAATAGCAGTGTCCTAAAGCATAGCCATCGCTACGGTGCTAGTTTTTAACCACTTTCCTCGTCACGCGACCGTATTTTGTTTGTATCTTTAACAAGTACATTCCTTTAGCTAAAGACGGAAATGCCACAGCGTTATCACCCTTGGTTAACGTTCCATTAATAAGCACGTTACCTGAGATGCCTAACAAGCGGTACACCCCATCGCTGGCAACGGTAATTTTCACTCTATCTCCATCTTTTAGTGGATTAGGAGAGACGGAAACGCCTATGTTTTTCACGCCAGCAGTTCCTGTGGTAACCTTCTCAGCCTGCACGGAGACTGAGAACGTTTGTTCAGCAGTTTGACCCGCTATGTCGGTGGCAGTGACGGTGATGGTTGCTTTCCCTACGGCTACTGGAGTAATGGTAACTATGCTATCCATCACTGTAACCGTTGCGATGGCGGTATCATCGGACGTTGCAGAAAACGTCAACGTGTCTAAGTCGCTAAAGTTACTAGCCACATTCACATCGCGAGGACTCCCATTTTCCACGAGGTCAGTAATGTTGTCCATCGTACCTGTGGCTGTTGGGGCAGGGTTAGTGACGGTGACTGTGAACGTCTGTTCAACAGTTTGACTCGCTATGTCGGTGGCAATGACGGTGATGGTTGCTGTTCCTCTGGCTTTTGGCGTAATGGTCACTACACTACCCATCACGGTAACGGTTGCGATGGCGGTATTATCGGACGCTACTGTAAAGGTCAACGCATCTGTGTCGCTAAAGTGAGTAGCCACCTCTACAGTTTGAGGACTCCCATTTTCCACGAGGTCAGTAATATCGGCAATCGTGCCTGTGGCTGTTGGGGCAGGGTTGGTAACGGAGACTGAGAAAGTTTGTTCAACGGTTTGACCCGCTGTATCGGTGGCAGTGACGGTGATGGTGGTCGTGCCTACGGCTACTGGAGTTACGGTAACTACACTACCCCTCACGGTAACGGTGGCAATGGCATTATCACCAGACGTTGCAGTAAAGGTCAACGCATCTGTGTCGCTAAAGTGAGTAGCCACCTCTACATTTCGAGGACTACCATTTTCCACGAGGTCAGTAATGTCGTCCATCGTGCCTACGGTTGTTGGAGTTGCATTGACAGTTACCGTAAACGTTTGTTCAGCAGTTTGACCCGCTCTATCAGTGGCAGTGACGGTGATGGTTGTAGACCCTCCTACGGCTAATGGTGTAACGGTAACTTCACTATCATTAGCAACCCCAACGGTTGCGATGTCAGTATCCCCGGAGATTGCGGTAAACGTTAAAATATCGCCTGTGTCGCTAAATTTGTCCACCACATCCACAACACGAGGACTACCCATTGCCACGAAGTCAGTAATGTCGGCAAGCGCGCCTACAGTTGTTGGAATGTAATCAACCGTGGTTCCTTCGGGAAGGGTTATTGCGTTTCGTGGCACATCGGCAAACAGGCTTCCAGGGAGCGAAGCAGGCAGTGGGTTGCCCGATAAATTGAGTTCTGTTAAGGCAGTTAAACCCGAGAAAAGCCCAGTCGGCAAGGTGGATAATTGGTTGTTATGTAATCTTAGTATCGCTAAGGCAGATAGCCCAGAGAAAATATCAGCGGGTAGGGTGGTAATCTCGTTGCTGGATAAATTGAAGTTTGTTAGTCCTGTTAATCCAGCAAAATCGCCACTCTTTAGGCTACTACCTCTCAGAGAACTAAAGAAACTAGACCCAATAAAACTTAAGCTGGTAACTCCCGCCAACTCTGTCGCAGAAATGTCTGCACAATTGGTTTTGCCACTCACGTTGTCGACGATAACATTCTTAACTGCTACGGTGCGTGAACAGAGGTCTGTTGGGTCAGCCTCTTGAGCATTTACTGGTAGAGAAAAAGCCAGACTTAAAATAAGGAGAAATAGGGTGTTTTGGTAATTATAAAGCCGTGCTAAAGGATGACATAATGTCGGGGGGGGGGGTAGGACTATTATATGACCTTTTGTCAGCCATAGGTGTTGTTTTGGGTGGTTGGATAGTGGGTTTCATTGGTCTTTTAAGGTTAAGTAATGGTGCAAAGGTATCAAGTTATTTCCAATTAATCGCTCCATTTTGCTTGAGATTTTTTGTTCTGAACAATCGTAGGTTCAACACTCAAGTGCAAAAAGTAAGCGGTATTTAGATAAAAGACTTCTTTAGGAGTTTTAAAGTCAAGTTTTTCTCTTGGTCGTCGGTTAATTTTGTGTTGAATTTGTGTAATCTGTTTGTCAGTTAGTGTATCAAAAGCTGTTTTTTTGGGTATATACTGTCTTATGAGTTTGTTAGTGTATTCATTGAGTCCTCTTTGCCAGGAGCAATACCGATGGGCAAAGTAGAATTTAGTATCTAGGTTTTTAGCTATGTTTTGATGGTCGGCGAATTCTGTTCCATTATCAGAAGTGATCCACAGGATATGTTTTTTATAGGGCATCAGCCTATTGACAAGTTCCTTACTTAGTCCTTTGGCTTGCTTTCCCTTAGGTAGCTTTTTGATAATGAGCATTCCTGTAGTTTTTTCCACGATGGTCAGAATGGCTCCCTTTTGCTGTCTGCCTGTAATGGTATCCACTTCCCAATCCCCAAAGCGTTCTTTATTGTTGATGCATTCAGGTCTTTGATTGATCGATACCCTGTTTTTAATAGTTACAGGCTTACCTACAGGTCTTTTTCTATGTTTGAGTTGATGGCGTAAATATTTTTAATAATGACCTCCAGTAGCTTTATCGTCCCTGATATATTGATAGATACGTTCATGTGAAACCATGGGAATCTGCTTGATTTTACAATACCCTACAAGCTGCTTAGGTGACCACTGTTCTTGCAGAAGGTATTCTTTGATGAGCTTTCTTTTGTGGGTGTCAAAAGAGCGAGGCTTGCAATAACGTTGCTTACGTTTTGTGGAAGACAAATGTGCTTTAGATCCATGATAGATCCCTTTAGGGGAACTGTTGCGCTTGCATGCTCTGTAAATGGTGGAAACCTACACATCAAGGGCTTCTGCAATGAAACTTTTACGTTTACCCGATTTTAAGTAGGCTTCAATTTGATGTCTTTGATGGTCTTTGAGTTGATAATATGTTTGGCTCAAATGGCAACGTTTTTAGACCTTTAACTATGTGGAACTAGCTCCACATAGTTATCCTAATCTTTGCACTTACTAATTGAACTTACAGTATATCCTTTGTCTTTGGAAGCAAAGGAAACAGCTATAACCTTCACTTTACCGTTATCATCTACGTAGCTAGGAAGACTACACACAATAAAACACTTATAAATCAAACCAACTTAAATGTTGCCATTTACGCGCTGGTGATTGGTCATATAGCCTGTATTCTTTTCCTGATACTTTATACACTTTTGGTGAATATGTTAGATGTATTTCTATGGTCTTTTTAGGATATTCTTTCTTCTTTATTTCTGAAATCATGAACTAATCAACAATACCTAATATCTCTCTTAAAAAAATCAGCAAAATCTGTCATAAATAAATAGGGTAAGTCTCAGAAGTATCACTAAAATTTTAGCATAGCCTGTGAAAGTAAAACAGAGAATATCGGGGTACTTCAAATCATCTAAATAGGGCGGAACAATTTGCTGTCGTTAGATCTGTCATCGATACTGCTATTAAAAATGATCAAAATGTTTTAAACTCCCTCAACACTATTGCTAATGTTCAGTTAACGGATTAGTTACCATTTGGATTTTTGGTGAAAGATTTGTGGCGGGTTTCAACAAGCATATCGCTTTTTAATCTTTGCGAAATTTTAACGCCACAGAATTCATACAATATCTTTGACCCGAAGGTGCGGGTCCGTCAGGGAAAATATGCCCTAAGTGACTTTCACATCTGCCACATTTTACTTCAGTTCGAGTCATTCCGAATGACTTGTCAGTTTCAAGTTTTACTGATTTCTCCAAAATCGGATCGGAAAAACTAGGCCATCCTGAACCTGATTCAAATTTTGATTCAGATGAGTAAAGTTCATTACCACAGGCCGCACATTCATATACACCCTTTTCTTTGTTCTCAAGAAGCGACCCCGTCCATGGTTGTTCTGTGCCTTTTTCTCTCAAAATGTGATATTCTTTACTAGAAAGCTCTTTCCCCCATTCCTCTTCTGTCTTTTTCAATTTGTTCATGTTATTCAACGCTATATTAGCGATTTTTTTTCTGAGGGGCAAACATCAATCCCCATCCCGATTTTACGGTGTGATTTACACCATCAATATTATGGGGCTTAGTAACGAATTTAGGCAACCCAATATTTTTATCACTTCATCTTTTTGTATATAAGTGACTGGTTAGTAACGTTCGACTATCCTCTTGGATTTTTTTTTCAGAGAACTTAAAAGTTCAAGCCCTTTTATTCTGGACACTGCCTAGTCAGGTATTACCAAACATGGTAAATGACTATGAAATACAAGCGGAACAGAGACGGGTTTACATGTGACATTTTGTAGTCAAATTGGTATGATGTTCATTTTTCGTGTTGTTATTCGCAATTATCCTCCTAGATATTTTGGAAATAATTTTTGGATAGGGACAATAAGCCTAGATTTTCTATACATATTGGCACATGGTGCCTACTTTAGTAAACATCACTTAATGACACTTTAAACCAATTAAGTAGCGGAATTTTTCATTCATCATATTTAAAAGTAAATAGCGTAACTAGGCAGGTCACATTTTCGTTAAATATATTGGGACACTAACAAACTCATTTCAATGAAAAGAAGACTAATCATCATTGGTTCAACATTGGGGATTCTCTTATTTGCCATTGCAATGGCAAGTGTATTTGCAAGGCACAAAAAAGTCCCAGAAAATAAGAAGCCTCTAGTTGCTATCAAAACTGTTTTTACCAAAGAGGTAGATTATGAGAATTTGAAAACAAAGGTCATGGCGTATGGAAGAGTTGAGACTGCCCAGTCGCTAGACCTTCTATCTGAAGTTTCGGGAAGGATGTTTCAAGGCAAAGTCAAATTGAAAGAAGGTCAGAAATTTTTGAAAGGCACACTGCTCTTTTATATTGACGAAGAGGAGGCTTCTTTGAATTTGAAAGCTCAAAAGAGCAATTTCCTTAGAGACTTGGCTGGGATTCTCCCTGACCTCAAAGTTGATTTTAATAATAATTTTGATGTATGGCAGGATTATTTTAATTCGCTGAATATTGACCAGACATTTTCAGCTTTACCTGCACCAACAATGGAAAAAGAAAAGACCTTCTTGGCGACCAAGGGCATCTTTTCCTCTTATTATTCAGTCAAAAGTGCTGAAGTTCGATTGGCAAAACACAGATACTATGCCCCTTTTTCGGGGAGTATTGTGGAAGTGAATCTGCAATCAGGATCATTTGTGACTCTAGGCACTACAATAGGAAAAATTATACGATCGGGCGTTCATGAATTAAAAGTGGCAGTTGAAACAAAAGATATTCCATGGATTCAACAAGACGCACCAGTGAAAATCCATTCCGATAAAACACAGCAATACTGGGAAGGGAGGGTGACTCGAATAAACGATTATGTAAATCAAAACACACAATCCGTCGATGTGTTTGTTGCGATTCGTTCAAATGGACAAGTTATTTACGATGGTCAATTCTTTCAAGCGACAATTCCTGCTAGGACGGTGACTAATGGTATGATGATGCCCCGAAACGCGATATACAATGGAAACGAGGTATTTGTAGTAGAAGATTCTCTCCTGAAAGTAAGACATGTCAATGTGATAAGACTAACAGACGAAGATGCTATTTTCAATGGTTTGCAAGAGGGTGATGAGTTGGTCGTAGAACCTTTGATCGGCGCATACAACAATCTGAAAGTGACCAGCAGGGAGCAAAAAGACATTGATCTTGAATTGAAGTAGCATGATGAAAAAAATTAGTGAAGGCAGATGCAGGTTGGGCGAAAGCCGGTAGCAGGTAATCATTAAAATGAAAGGGGCATGACTTTTATAAAAAACCTAGTTGAGTACTTCGTTAAGTTTCCAATTCTTGCTAACATCCTTATTGCACTAACCCTGATTGGAGGTTTGGTTGCGATGTTCAACACCAAGAAATCCTTCTTCCCAACGAGGGCAGATCGCAATATTAATATTGCAGTGGCGTACCCAGGAGCGTCACCAGAAGAAATGGAGGAAGGGGTAACCTTGAAGATAGAAGAAGCAGTCAATCCTATAGCTGGAATAGACGAACTGATATCTACTTCCTCAGAAAATTCAGCAAACATCACTATTGTCACATTTGACGATGTTGATATTGATGACGTTTATACAGAAGTAAAAAATGCTGTGGATGGAATTAATTCCTTTCCCGCAGGCGCAGAGAAACCTGTTGTATTTAAGCAGAAGCAAAGATCCACTGCTCAGTGGCTTGCTCTGACTGGTGATGTTGACCTCAAAACATTAAAGAAATTCTCTGAAGACATAGAAGATGATTTTTTAACAAAAGAGGCTATATCTCAAGTCAATGTCACGGGTTTTCCTCCTCTCGAAATTTCTATAGAAGTAACTGAGCAGGATCTTTTAAGATATAATTTGAGATTTGACCAAGTGGTCAGCGCCGTGCGATTAAATAATCAGGATATATCAGCGGGTTCTGTAAAATCTACTGACGAAGAGATACTCATCAGGTCAAGAGCAAAAGAGACAGATGCTGACAAAATTTCGGACATTGTAGTTCGTAGCGATCCCGATGGAAGCGAGCTTCTACTTAAGGATGTAGCCGTGATCAAAGAGAAGTTTTCGGATACTCCCTCCAAATCTAAATTGAGCGGTAAGGAGGCTGTCTTTATTGAGGTTCGCAAACTTGAGACAGAGGATTTGGAACGAATATCAGAAGTCGTCAACACCTATGTTGACGACTTTAATGAAAAGAACGAGGTCGTAGAACTCCATGTAGTCTGGGATTTTATGACCATATTGGGTCAAAGATTGGACCTACTGACCAGTAATGGATTAATAGGTCTTCTACTTGTTCTTATTTCCCTTGGACTATTTTTAAGTTTGAGACTTTCATTTTGGGTGGCGTGGGGTATACCATCTTCCTTTCTGGGGATGCTCATACTCGGTTCAACTGTTGGACTCACCATTAATATGATTTCCTTGTTTGGTATGATCTTGATTATTGGAATACTGGTGGATGATGGTATTGTGATTGCCGAGAATATTTATGCCCACTTCGAAAAACATGGTAACCCAGCTAAAGCAGCAGTTCAAGGTACTATTGAGGTACTCCCCGCTGTATTTACCTCTGTCACAACGACTATTGTAGCATTCACCCCGCTTTTACTGTTAACGGGAGGATTTGAATTTTTACGTGACATGGCTTTTGTAGTATGTTTCAGTCTTGGATTCTCACTGCTGGAAGCCTTTTTTGTGTTACCTGCGCATTTGGCAAGCAAAAGGGTACTTAAAGTTCAGCAAGAAGATACACGAAGCTATAAGGTCAGAAAAGCGTTAAACGGCGTGATTGATCACATGAAGCATAATCTTTATGGCAGGGCTTTGAGATTTACTATGCAGTACAGGTCCGTTTCATTGGCAATGCTCGTAGCATTCATTATCTTGGTAGTGGGATTGTTGCAGGGAGGACAAATCAAAACGACATTTTTCCCGCAAATCCCCTTCAATAGCTTCAATCTCAATATTGCATTTAAACCCGGCGAACGTGAGCAAAAAGTAGAAGAGTTCCTCACAAAATTTGACAATGCCATTTGGAAAGTCAATGATGATATGATGGTAGCACTGGATACGGATGAAGGTATTATCAACAATACTTTTATGCAAATTGGAGCTTCCCAAACAGAGTCAGGATCGCACACGGGTATGATCAATGTTTTTTACAGAGAGTTAGATGACTATGGTCTTAATCAATTTGATTTAGTGGAAAAGATTCGCAAAGAAATTGGTCCCGTTACCGAGGCTGAAAAATTTAGTATCGGTGGCGGACATCGTTTTGGAAAGCCTGTATCCATGCGATTGATGGGAAAAAATTACCAAGAACTGGAAGATGCGAAAAATTTTCTAAAAGGAGAATTATTAGGAATAATGGACCTTAAAGAAATTGAAGACAATGTTCCCGAAGGAAGAAGAGAGATGCTATTTGACCTAAGACCAGAGGCGTATTTTATGGGGTTGACACATGAAGATATCACGAAACAAATGAGGCAAGGTTTTTTTGGAGAAGAAGTACAACGCTTTATGAAAGGCAATGATGAAGTCAAGGTTTGGGTTCGCTATCCGAATTCTGGCAGAAAGAGTATTAACCAGTTGGAAGAGATCAAGGTAAAAACTGAGGCTGGTCAGGAATTCCCTCTTACGCAGATGGCGGAGTATAAAATTGAAAGAGGCGTATCAGGCATCAAGCATTACAATACTTCGAGAGCTATTACCATAGAGGCTGACATGATTGATCCATTTGGAGAAGTGCCACCTATTCTGAAAAAAATCAGAGAAGAAATCGTTCCAGCACTCGTTTCGAACTATCCTTCAGTTGTTGTTGACTATGGCGGACAATCGCAGCAAAGTACCAGAGCTAGACAAGAAATTGGACTTTATTTTGGAGGAGCATTCCTACTTATTTTCTTTATTCTGATGGTTACTTTTCGATCTTACTATCAAGCACTTCTGATCATCCTGATGATTCCTTTGGGGTGGTTTGGTGCAATTTTAGGACATGGCATTGAAGACTGGATTTCACCTGATAAAGAACTCCCCGTGTCCTTGTTAAGTGCATGGGGCATGGTGGCTCTTTCAGGGGTTATTATAAATGATGCAGTTGTGTTTTTATCAAAGTTTAACTCGTTTGTTAAAAATGAGGGGATGACCGTTTACCAAGCAGCATACAATGCTGGTCTGTCTAGGTTCAGACCAATTGTACTGACTTCCATGACAACAGTTCTGGGTCTTTTTCCATTGATAAAAGAAACCAGTTTTCAGGCACAATTTCTTATTCCAATGGCGATATCGGTTGCTTACGGCGTACTGATCGGTACATGTATCATCTTGCTTTTCTTTCCAGTTTTTATTGTTCTTTTTAATGATATTAGAAGATGGGCAAAATGGCTCTGGACTGGTAAAAAGCCAACAAGAGAAGAGGTGGAGCGTGTACTCATTGACCAGCGCAGATTGGAAGAATACAAGGAATCAGCTTAACAGTTTAATACTCAAAGAACATGAATACGTTGTTAATACTGTCATTAGGGATGCTGTGTACTTTCTTTTCTGCAAGAGCACAGGAAGAGCTTTCACTCTCGGATGCCATACAATTAGGGTTAAATAAAAATTATAATATTCAGATATCACGTGGAAACGGAGAGGTAGACCGAAACAATAATAATTGGGGAGAAGCAGGCAGATGGCCGACCATTTCATTAAACCTCAATCAGAATAACAGTGTGACAGCTAATGCCAAAGTGGCTTTTCCAACGTCTACCCGCGGGCAAACTGTGGTAAATTCTTTGAATCCATCTGTTAATGTGAACTGGACACTGTTTGATGGCTTTCGTGTGCATATTAGTAAGAGAAGATTAGAATTGCTCCAAGCGGAAACGGAAGGCAACGCATCTATTGTGATAGCCAATACATTGCAGAGTATTATCTTAGGATACTATTTAGCTGTTTTAGAGCAAGAACGATTAAATGAATTTGATAAACAACTTTCGTTTTCA
Source organism: Ekhidna sp. (assembly GCA_965261215.1). Lineage (GTDB taxonomy): Bacteria > Bacteroidota > Bacteroidia > Cytophagales > Cyclobacteriaceae > Ekhidna. The sequence goes on along the minus strand of CBDHDT010000193.1, from coordinate 1,145,703 downwards.
AGAGATAAATTCAACTACGTTAAGGTGAAATTTGACCTAGGCAGTGCTGTAAGTACAGATGTCCTGTTGGAAGAAGGTAATTACCTGACTGATTCAATTAATCACATTAATCAACAGTTGGTTTATCGAAATGCAGTTCGGGACTTAAATGTTTTGTTGGCAGAAGACGTTGCAAAAGTCTATTCTTTTACTGATTCACTCGATATTCCTACGGAGGAGTATGAGATAGAAGAGTTAAGGGAGCGCATGCTTGCTGACAACGTGGACTTGAAGAAACAATACATTACCCAATCATTATTAGGAGCATCCACAAAACTGGATCATGCGGACAGATACCCCACGCTCACATTTAATGGGGGGTTTTCAGAAAACAGGAATAGCCTTGATCTTTCCAGTGCCAGTTTTTTTACTGGCACTGGTTTTTCTGACGGTCCAGATACTCGGTTGCATAGCACTGTTAATACGTATTCGGCAAATTTTTTGCTGTCCTTCACGCTTTTCAATGGAGGAAAGATCAAAAGAGCCATCAGAAATGCGATTGTAAATGAAAGGGTAGGACAACTCCGGGTAGATCAACTGGAGCATTCGTTAGATCGTGATCTACTTTCGGTCTTGGACAAGTATAATAGTAGAAGGCGGCTTTACGGCATCAACTCCAAGAGGGAAGATGCCGCTCTAGCAAACCTTGACCTGTCACAGGAGAAATTTAGAAACGGAAGTATCAATTCTTTTGATTTTCGTAGTGTTCAAAACAACTACCTTTCTTCTTCCATTTTAACATTGCAAGCAACTTATAACCTGATTAATTCTAAGATTGAATTGATGCGTTTGATGGGCGGATTAATTAGAGAATACAGTCAGTAAGTATCTCTAATGTCTTTGAGCAGTTTTTCCATTTCCTTTTTTACGTCATTGAGTGGAGTGGTGAAGTGGTTATTCATAAACGCAAAAATCATCCATTTCTCCGAGCGGGTTTTAAGAAGACCGCTTAGGTTATGGTTGTTACTCAAAGTGCCTGTTTTGGCATAAATATAGGGTTCCCCTGAGCTGTACTGTTTTTTGATCGTGCCTGATTTTCCACCAACAGCAAGAATATTTTTTATGCGCTCCAAACCAAATTCTTCGACTGCTTTTTCGAGTATACGTACCTGATCTACGGGGGCAATGAGATTGTAACGGGAAAGTCCTGAACCATCCACCCAGACAAAATCATTTAATTCACGTAACCAAATTAATTTGACATGCCTGATAAAAGGCTCAATAGAGTTATATCCATGCTTCCATGCAGAAAGAATCAATAGCTGTTCCGCTAGGAAATTATCACTCTTTTTCATCATGACTGACAGCACACTGTCCAGATTTTGAGTAAAGAGCGTATCTGTGTCTATCAGCAGTCTGTTTGAAAAACTGATAGCGACCTCAAGTGTATCGGTAAGCAATTGGGTCAGCAGTTCTTTTGAATAGTCAAATGGTATGCTTCTTTTGAAATCCGACGTGTCGTTGTCGATATATGTTTTGAAGAGGTTATACTTGATTGCTCTTTTTACCAAGTCTCCCGGGCGTTTTGATCTGATAATTTCAACATATTCTTTAAAGAAATCAGGAGATACGGTAATTGAATCATTCTTTTTAATAATATCTATCCTGTTTCCATAGATGGGCCACCAGCTTCTTTGTGTTTGAAAATCATAGTAATAGTCGTCCCATGCCCATCCTGCACCAAAATGTTCAATATTATTGACAGGCCAAACAATATTGATTGAATGATATTTTTTTAAAAATTTAAAAATGGGCTGATGGTTAAAAACATCGTAAAGGAAAGTCGGATCTCCGATAGGTTGAATCCAGAGTGAATCATCAGACGCACTATAGATCAGTCCAGGTATAGAATCTGCAAAACTTTTCAATACAACATACATTGTAAGGTGTTTGACATTTGAGGCTGGGGTGAATTTTTTAGTGTCGTTATATCCCGCTATGAATTTACCTTCCGCAAGGTCATACAAACTAAAACCTGTGAATTGACTCCCAAAGATGGGTGATTGATTCAGTGTTCTTGTAATATCGGTTTCTACAGCAATCTTCTTGACAGATGAACACCCTGAAATGGTTAGCAACAAAACCCACAGCATTCCAAAATTCTTCATGTAGACTTAATGTATGTAGACTTAATTTGTTTAAGGGGGTGATAAAACACTCCTCAAGGTCCTGAAAAGCAATCTTCGTACAAATTGCTCTACAATCAATTATTTTTCTTTAATATTTTTTCGTATTTTGCCACAAACTTTTTTTTTAAGCTAAATATCCCGTTATACTGACTCGCTGATGAGTATTCTAGACTTGATCTCCCTACTAATATTTCTTGCCGCTGGGTTTACATTGATCAATATTACAGTGCTTCGTCTGCCCTCTACCATCGGGCTGATGATAATAGCACTGTTTATGTCATTGTCTATTCTTCTGCTGGGCTTTTTTTTCCCCTCTGTCACAGAGGCAGCGGAACACATTGTCTCAGAATTTGACTTTCAAGAGGTATTGATGAATGTGATGCTCAACTTTTTGCTGTTTGCGGGTGCCTTGTCCATAGACTTAAATAAGTTGATGGAAGAGAGAGTTCCTATATTGGTGTTAGCAACACTAGGCACGGTGCTGTCCACTTTTATTGTAGGGTCACTGGTTTACTATATTTTTCCATTGGTTGGTTATGAAATAGCTTTCATCTATTGTCTCCTTTTTGGAGCACTGATTTCTCCCACAGATCCAATTGCTGTATTGGCTTTGGTAAAGAAGGCGGGGCTCTCCAAAAAATTGGAAATAAAAATTGCGGGTGAATCCTTATTCAATGATGGAGTGGGAGTAGTGATCTTTCTTACCATTCTAAAAATAGCTATGGCACAGGCAGGTGCGCATGAAGAGGGGGGACATGGTGGAGGAGAAGTGACTGTTGGAAGTGTTGCCTCACTGTTTGGGATTGAAGTATTTGGAGGGTTAATTCTGGGGGCAATTTTTGGCTTTGTCGGGTTCAAGCTCTTAAACTTTATAGACAACGACCATGTAGAATTAGAAGTACTGGTGACCTTGACATTAGTTATGGTGGGAGGTCGGATATCTGAATTGATCCATGTCTCAGCTCCTTTGGGGATGGTAGTTATGGGACTCTTCATAGGAAATCAGGGAAGAGAGGAACACTTGGCGAATGCTACGGGAGAGTATGTGTTTAAATTCTGGCATTTGCTCGATGAAGCTTTGAACGCAATCCTGTTTATTTTGATAGGGTTAGAAATGATGGTTATTGCTGAATCATTTAACTGGAGCAATCTTTTGATTGGGGGGATAGGGATTCTGGTTGTTCTGACTGCCAGATTCTTGGGAGTAAGTATACCTGTCAAGATTATGTCTTTCTTCCGAACTTTTGAACCTAAAACAATTCAAATTTTGACTTGGGGGGGGTTGAGAGGAGGTATATCTGTTGCTTTAGCTTTGTCTCTTTCTGATTTTGAATGGATAGACAAAGAGATAAAGGAGACCATTTTATTTACTACCTATTCAGTAGTTGTTTTTTCTATTCTAGTTCAGGGACTCACTATTGGAGCTTTAATGAAAAAATAGGATCATCTCATGTTCTAAAAGCTAAAATTTTGTGAAATTCGCCATTTAACTAATAACTAACAAACCATGAAACTAAGTATCGCCGAAGGTTTTTATCTCATTGCTCTTGATGATGAGGAAGGAAGAATTTTAGCAGCTGCCGAGAAAACGGTAGTTTCTGGAATTATTTCAGCTTGTATACTGGAGTTGGCATTGATGAAAAAAGTAAGTTTGGCTGATGGTAATGTTACCGTACAAGATACAGTAGGCACAGGTAACGGAATACTTGATAGCGTATTAAAAAAACTGAATAGTGGCGCATCTTTAATCGATCAAATCACCTCACTGTCAGGTAAGTTGAAGGACATTCAGGAAGATCTTAATGTCTTGTTAATTCAGAGAGGTATTCTTAAGAAGGTAGAAACAAAATTGCTCTGGATTCCCTTGTCTGATAGAATGGATAATGCGAATTATGCGTTTGAACAGGAAATCAGAAATGCTTTAAAAGCAATTGTATTTAAGAGTGCCAGACCTTCACCATCCCTCGTTGTCCTTTTTTCTCTTATCTATGATTGCAATATTCTTTCGGAAATTTTCAGGGGTAAGGACGAATTGATTGATGCTGAAAAAATTGGAAAAGACATCACCAACTCTACTAGACTGGATAAGGATTTATCAAGTGCTTTGAAAAAGGTGAAAGCGTACTTCGGAAACTAAGCACCCCTGATACTCACTCAGTTGCGGTTGTGTCTTTAAGACTTTCTTGACTTAGTTTATTAAGCTTCTCTTGTTCTAGTGTGAGGTAATAGTTGAAGAGGGTTTGACCAACCGAATCACTATCTTCAAGGCTAGTACTGTACGTTTTTGCGTAAATTCTGGATTGCATATCATTCAGAGTTTTAAGATATGCCATTATTGTATCCTGTGTCTCTATTAATGAATTGGCTCTAAATGCCATGAAGCCGAAGCCTTCATGCGGGTTATTATTGTCTCTTTCAAGCATCAAGTATTCAACACCGTCTACTGTAACTTTGGAGAAGGGAACATTTTTAAAACTATCATGAACTTCTCTTGGACGAAACTCCTCTTCTGCGTTTATATCTCGATTCTCGCAAGAGTAAAGTGTACTTAACAGTAAGATTACCACTGATGATTTTTTCATAGGCTATTTGCATTGACATGCCCTTCGTCCACACCAAATATCTTTCCTAACAACTTGAAGGCTTTTCCATTTAGAATAACAATAATATAATCTCCATGTGTGATTGTTAAATCACCAAGGGGATTCTTAATAAGTTTCTTTTTTCCGAATTTGTCCCTCTTGGTAATGCCAATTAACACGGAGTTGTATCTCTTCTTCAAGTCAAAAAATACGTCTTGGTATGCCTTACCCACATACGGGTTCTGTGGAGTAATAAGCAACTGCTTCATATCATAATCACTGTCGGATTGTGCGAATGAAAGTATTGATTCGCTGTATGTGGCGACATCGGGCTCAAACATGTATGAAGCCAAGAGTTTGGATGAAATATCCTTGATTGAGATTGTATTTGATACCCCAGCGGCTAAAAAAGTATTTTTCAAATCTCCATTTTCAAGAGTAACTACAAATTCCGTTTCAGGGAGTGACTTTTTCAGATTAAGCACATACACCAGTTTTTCCGTGTCATCTTCTAGGTTCACAAAAACGGTAGATGCTTCTGCTATGTTAGTTTTTTTTAATAACTCTATGTTGTTGAAGTCGCTGAAAAGAACATACGCCATTTTAGAACTGTATTTTTCCTGTATTAAATCAACGTCATCTTTTCTATTGGTAACGATGGCAATTTGTTTACCAACACCAACTAATTGATCTGCTACCTGCCAGCCGAATTCATTCCATCCAATGATTATTGCATGATTATTGAAGTTTGTTCCAGTGTATCCAAGTTTCTTATTCTCTTTGATGGTTGCCATAAGTGTTGTCAGTTGTCCAATTAATAATCCGAAAATTCCTATACTGGTAAGAATAAAAATAAGTCCAATATACCTGCCAAAAACAGTAGCTGGAAATATGTCCCCATATCCAACTGTAGTCAGGGTAACCAGAGTGTACCAAATTGCATTTGGGTAATTCGTTATAGCAGATTGCCCGCTATCCTTTTCTACATAAATGAGCAGTGAGACCAAAGCGAAGTACATCACTAACCCCAACGTAAATTGAAGTACTATCCGAAGTGGTACATTCTTCTTTTGGTTGTTTGTCATATGGGATAGATAAAAGTCAAATATAACATAAAGAGCTTAGGTGTGTTACACGCTACATTATGTCTTTATTTGCTATTTAGATATTCGGAAAGATCTGAAACGGTTGTAATTCCGAGAGAATCTGCATGTTGAGTCCTCATCATAATGGCAAAGGAGTTATTGAAGCCTAGTGGGGTCATCCAGTGAATGTTGTACTCTTTTCTGAATTCTTTTTTTACATCTTGATATATCTCTTTGGGGTTGGTAAAATCCGAAACATCTTTTGGTTTTTTTTGAAGTAATACAAGGAATCCTGTTCCCGTATATTCGGCATATAGATCGATATCACCAATTTTGAGAGCATCAAAAATGAGTTTGGTACCACCAAATCCCAATGCCAGCTGGGTAGTAAGGGCTGTCTTATTTTCAATCAGCTGGGCGATTATATGCGCTAGTAAAAAACTTTCAGTAAATGCTTTTGACCCGATAACAATGTCTGCACCTCTGCTGGTTCCTGCATTTGGATTAGCATATATGTTTAGCTCTTTTAAGAATTGATTGGCTACCACTTCCAGTTCTTTTTTTTGACTGTCTACTTGGTAGTTTAGTTCTGCCATTTTATTATTGTTCAGGGTATTTTCAAGCAAACTCAAAGCGTTAAGGAGTTCTGGGTGCTTGTCTAACGTTTCGCCATTAACAATTGGAGCGACATAATATGGAGGGAAGTAGCCCTTATCATCTGTCAATAATTTCAGATTGAATTCTTTTATTGAGGTCAGTAGATAATTTCATATCTTAGTGGTCACTAAGGTATAGACAAATGGAATTATTGAAGTAGGCATTTAATAAATACGAATAAAATTGTACGGGCATGGTTGATGGTCAACCATTTTAGTTAGCAGGTTATCGAATATTTTCCCTTTCATTTGACTTCGGTTGAACCGATAGCAATATTGGTCGATATATGCCTGAAGGTTATCGACTGAATGGTGGATACCTCTAAGCCATGCCTTAAACATCATACTTATTCTGTGCAATTCTGGGAATTTCTTACCTTTCTTCCCACTCTCTATATGGTAGCCTGAGTTGATATATGATCATGGAAGAAGGGCTTCAATTGCTTGGAGCCAGCATTGTCAATCACCTTGGCATACATCCTGCTCACTCCTTTCCCTTTCTTCTCAATAGCCAGTACAACCTGCTTTTTTCGGTTATTTTGTCGTCCTACAACGCCTTCTTCCTGTTGCCCTACAACGGTCTCATCGACTTCTACTTTACCCATTAGCGGGTATTTCCCACTGCTACCCATTGCCTTCATTACCTTTTGTTGAAACAGCCAACAGGTTTTTTGCCGTAGTCCCAGTTTTCTGCTTAGCTCTGTTGATGCAATCCCTTGTTTATTTGTACTCATATAGTATACGATATAAAAAGCTTTTAACATTGGGAATTTTACTTTGTGGAAAAGAGTGCCACTTGTGGGGGTAGCTTGGTACCTACATTTTGTGCATTGCCGGGTATGGAATAATTTCCCTCTGCAATACTTGTTGTTTTGACACTTTTCACATTTAAATCCATCTGGCCATTTCATTTCGGCTAGGAAGTTTTGACAACTGTCGTTATCAGGAAATTTCTTCTGAAACTAAAAAAGGGTTAGGCTTTCATACTTTTTCTCCATAATCTGATTTTTATTCTAACTTTAATAATCCTACTAAGTTACTGTAAATCAATCGTTTAATCAAGAAAATGAAACTGTTTTAATAGACTAATCTTTTATTTATTAAATGCCTACTTCAATTAATTTTTATCAGATAAAGCCCTCAGACATTCAAAGCAAGTTTGTCAATGCTTCTCAAGAAAATATTAAAACGTTTGAAGTAGGCATTTAATAAATACGAATGCACTTGTACGGGCATGGTTGATGGACCACCATTTTAGTTAGCAGGTTATCGAATATTTCTCCTTTCATCTGGCTTCGGTTGAACCGATAGCAATATTGGTCGATATATGCTTGCAGGTTATCGACTGAATGGTGGATACCTCTAAGCCATGCCTTGAACATCATAATTGTTCTGTGCAATTCCGGGAAATTCTTACCTTTCTTCCCACTCTCGATTTGAATTAAGTAAGGATATTTTTCTTTCAAGGGGATGTAGCCCCTCCAGTTATCGGTTTTGATGGCAGCCTGAGTTGATATATGATCTTGGAAGAAGGGCTTCAATTGCTTGGAGCCAGCATTGTCAATCACCTTGGCATACATCCTGCTCACTCCTTTCCCTTTCTTCTCAATAGCCAGTACAATCTGCTTTTTTCGGTTATTTTGTCGTCCTACAACGCCTTCTTCCTGTTGCCCTACAACGGTCTCATCGACTTCTACTTTACCCACTAGCGGGTATTTCCCACTGCTACCCATTGCCTTCATTACCTTTTGTTGAAACAGCCAACAGGTTTTTTGCCGTAGTCCCAGTTTTCTGCTTAGCTCTGTTGATGCAATCCCTTGTTTATTTGTACTCATGTAGTATAGGATATAAAAAGCTTTTAAGATTGGGAATTTTACTTTGTGGAAAAGCGTGCCACTTGTGGGGGTAGCTTGGTACCTACATTTTGTGCATTGCCGGGTATGGAATAATTTCCCTCTGCAATACTTGTTGTTTTGACACTTTTCACATTTAAATCCATCTGGCCATTTCATTTCGGCTAGGAAGTTTTGACAACTGTCGTTATCAGGAAATTTCTTCTGAAACTCAAAAAGAGTTAGGCTTTCATACTTTTTCTCCATAATCTGATTTTTATTCTAACTTTAATAATTTTACTAAGTTACTGTAAATCAATCGTTTAATCAAGAAAATGAAACTGTTTTAATAGACTAATCTTTTATTTATTAAATGCCTACTTCAATTAATTTTTATCAGATAAAGCCCTCAGACATTCAAAGCAAGTTTGTCAATGCTTCTCAAGAAAATATTAAAACGTTTGAAGTAGGCATTTAATAAATACGAATGCACTTGTACGGGCATGGTTGATGGACCACCATTTTAGTTAGCAGGTTATCGAATATTTCTCCTTTCATCTGGCTTCGGTTGAACCGATAGCAATACTGGTCGATATATGCTTGAAGGTTATCGACTGAATGGTGGATACCTCTAAGCCATGCCTTGAACATCATAATTGTTCTGTGCAATTCCGGGAAATTCTTACCTTTCTTCCCACTCTCGATTTGAATTAAGTAAGGATATTTTTCTTTCAAGGGGATGTAGCCCCTCCAGTTATCGGTTTTGATGGTAGCCTCAGGTGATATATGATTCTGGAAGAAGGGCTTCAATTGCTTGGAGCCAGCATTGTCAATCACCTTGGCATACATCCTGCTCACTCCTTTCCCTTTCTTCTCAATATAGCCAGTACAACCTGCTTTTTTCGGTTATTTTGGCGTCCTACAACGCCTTCTTCCTGTTGCCCTACAACGGTCTCATCGACTTCTACTTTACCCATTAGCGGGTATTTCCCACTGCTACCCATTGCCTTCATTACCTTTTGTTGAAACAGCCAACAGGTTTTTTGCCGTAGTCCCAGTTTTCTGCTTAGCTCTGTTGATGCAATCCCTTGTTTATTTGTACTCATATAGTACAGGATATAAAAAGCTTTTAACATTGAGGATTTTACTTTGTGGAAAAGCGTGCCACTTGTGGGGGTAGCTTGGTACCTACATTTTGTGCATTGCCGGGTATGGAATAATTTCCCTCTGCAATACTTGTTGTTTTGACACTTTTCACATTTAAATCCATCTGGCCATTTCATTTCGGCTAGGAAGTTTTGACAACTGTCGTTATCAGGAAATTTCTTCTGAACCTCAAAAAGGGTTAGGCTTTCATACTTTTTCTCCATAATCTGATTTTTACAGTAATTTTAATAACTTTACTAAGTTACTGTAAATCAATCGTTTAATCAAGAAAATGAAACTGTTTTAATAGACTAATCTTTTATTTATTAAATGCCTACTTCAATAAAACGTTATTTGACGAAGCAAAAGAGAAAGCTCCAAGCATTGTATTTATTGATGAATTAGATGCATTAGTCCCGAATAGAAATAATTCTAATATTAATCATATGAATACTAGTGCGGTCAATGAGTTTTTAGCCCAAATGAATAACCTTGGTGAAGATGGTGTTTTTATTATTGGAACAACAAATCGCCCTAATTCGATCGATCCAGCGATTCTGAGAGCAGGTAGGCTAGACAAACATATTTATCTATCCCCTCCAGACTTTGAAGCTAGAAAGTTAATGTTTGAGCTTTATCTAAAAAAGCGTCCGACAGAAGTCGGGCTTAGCTATTCAGAATTAGCAAAAGCAACTGAAAACTATGTGTCAAGTGATATTAAATTTTTATGTGATGAATCTTCTCGGAAGGCTTTGAAAAATAATTCAAGAATTACTTGGGAGATTTTGTCTTATACTGTTAGGGATAATCAACCATCCATTTCAATTAGTGAGCTTCAAAGCTATGAGGCTATAAAAACTAAGATGGAAGGGCAAACTTCAACTAGCAACGAACAATCTAGAATAGGTTTTAAAAGAAATTAAACATGGAAAAATGAACTTTAATAAATTATTGCTTAAAACGACCTTCTCCTGTATGGCATGTGATGGTGATATTGATAAAAGAGAAGTTGTGCTTATTAAGAGCATGCACAATGACAGAAAGATATTCGGGGAAATTGATGTAGATAAAGAGCTTGATGAATTACTAGTATCAATTAATCATGACGGCAAAAAATTCTTAAAGGATTTTTTTAATGAGCTTTCAAGTGGCAATTTAACGGAAGATGAAGAGTTAAAGCTTATAGAGGTTGCTATTGACACTATAAAAGCTGATGAGAAAGTTGAATACAGTGAAATTAAATTTTTTAAAGTTATAAGAAGTAAGTTGAATATTGAGAATGAACCAATTCTTAAAATTCATCCTGATTTTGAAGAATATTTGGAGGAGGATATTATCACTGACTCATATTTGACGAGGCTTCAAAACGATTTCTTTGACACCCATACTTCTACGCAATTTGAATTAATCAGTACTCTTGATGAAAATATCCTAAAGAACCTAAATGATGAGAATGAGAAGTACAAGTGATTATGTCAAGGGTCTTAACTAGGTAAGCAATTAGAAATTGCTTAGGATGTTAGATAAGACAAAGAAAAACAGGTAGTATAATCGTTCCCGAATTACAGAGAATAAAATTAGAGAATTTTTAAAGTATTTCTTGCGCTGACTTGACAGCGACTCGAAAAACAACGCCACATGCGATTATAAAAGAGAGAATCAGCCCAGACAGTATTATCAATTCCAGCGGTTGGAGAGGGTATAATGGCTTAGTAGATTTTGGTTACAAAAAGCATTACAGCGTGCATCAGGGTACGAATGAATTTGCCAGAGGCAGCTCCCATGTTAACGGGATAGAGTCCTTTTGGGGCTATGCTAAAACAAGACTTTCAAAGTTCAGAGACATGAACAAAAATATGTTTAACTTACATTTTAAAGAATGTGAATTTAGGTTCAATAGTGGAGAGCAGAATTTGTACAAATTCTCGCTCCAAATATGCAGAAAAACCCGCTTAACTAGTTAAGATCTTTACTTCATACCAATGTCTAGGGCACAAAAAATAGTAGATCACATGATTGCTACTGACACTTTCAGTAAATGGCTTGGAGTCGAAGTACTTGAAATAACAGATGGATTTGCTAAAATCAAAATGAAAGCTCGAAGCGAAATGTTAAACGGTCATGGTGTTGTTCATGGAGGCATTTGCTTTTCATTGGCTGATAGTGCATTTGCTTTTGCATGCAATTCTCACGGACAAAAAAGTGTTTCCATAGAGACATCCATCAGCCATATCAAAGCCATTTTTGAAGGAGATGAGTTAGTCGCCACTGCTCAAAAAGAGAGCACTTCCAAAAGTGTGGGATACTATATGGTGAAAGTCACCAGAGAAGCTGAATTAGTAGGTCTTTTTAAAGGAGTGGCTTTTAGGAAACAGGAGGAATGGGATGTTTAAGGATCAACCAACCAGTACAAATAAGAAATGAAAGACGCATACATAGTAGATGGAATTCGAACTCCAATTGGAAAACTTGGGAGTACCCTTTCCGCAGTTAGAGCAGATGATCTGGGAGCCATCGTTATTAGGGAATTACTAAACAGAAATTCATCTCTGGATCCTGCTCAAATAGACGAGGTAGTCATGGGATGCGCTAATCAAGCTGGTGAGGACAATAGAAACGTGGCCAGAATGAGTTTGCTGTTGGCGGGTCTTCCCTACACCATTCCTGGAGAAACGATCAATCGGCTATGCGCATCAGGTATGTCGGCTATTGTGCATGCTAACCGAGCCATCAAAGCTGGAGATGGAGACCTTTTTATTTCGGGTGGGGTTGAGAATATGACGAGAGGTCCGTGGGTAATTTCAAAATCTGCCAAGCCTTTTGGAACAGATGCTAAAATGTATGATTCCAGTTTCGGATGGCGCTTCATTAATCCTGAAATGGAAAAAATCTATGGAGTAGATTCCATGGGGATGACTGCTGAGCACCTAAGTGATATTCATAAAATTAGCAGAGAAGATCAAGATATATTTTCATATCACTCTCAAATGAAAGCTGTCGAAGCTCAAAAAAATGGAAGACTTTCTGAGGAAATCATGCCCGTTGAAATACCTCGACGTAAAGCAGACCCTATCCTCTTAGATAAAGATGAGTTCATCAAGCCGACAACAACACCTGAAATTTTATCCGGCCTAAGACCTGTATTTAAAAATGACGGGACCGTTACCGCAGGCAATGCGTCTGGGCTCAATGATGGGGCAGTAGCAGTTTTGGTGGTCTCAGAAAATGCGATGAAAAAGTATCATCTTACCCCAATAGCAAGAATTGTTTCTTCCGCCGTAGTAGGTGTCGAGCCAAGAATTATGGGTATAGGTCCAGTTGAAGCAACAGAAAAAGCCTTGAAGAAAGCACATCTTAAATTAAACGACCTAGACATCATAGAAATAAATGAAGCATTTGCCGCTCAGTCGCTTTCCTGCACCAGAACGCTAGGACTGGAAGATGATGATCAAAGAATCAATCCAAACGGAGGAGCCATTGCCCTCGGGCATCCATTAGGTATGACCGGAGCTAGGATCACTTATTCTGCAGCTTTAGAATTACAGAAAAAAAATAAGAAATATGCACTAGCAACTATGTGTATCGGTGTAGGTCAAGGCTATGCGATCATATTGGAAAAGGCATAAAAATACTGTCCGACAGCGGACAGATACTAAAGATTTCTATAGTCCCGTACACTTTAGCTTCTGCCTGAAATCCTAATCCCTCGGTCAAATGGAAGGGAATTAACATCACTCACAACATACCCAAAGTTATGCCTTAACAAAACAGACATGTGAGAGGTGAGCTTTTGTTTGTAGCTTGCAAAAGGCTAGTATTTCGGTAGGTTTTAGGTCTTTTTCTATTATGGTTTACGAGTTTAACAAAATAAAACCTGTTGTTCATTCCTCTTCATTTATCCACCCTTCGGCCACCATTACTGGTGATGTGATCATTGGAAAAGACGTTTATGTCGGTCCAGGGGCAGCTATTCGAGGAGATTGGGGACGCATTGTTATCGAAGACGGGTGTAATGTACAAGAAAATTGTACGATTCATATGTTTCCAGGTATTACAATAACTCTTCAACAAAATGCTCACATAGGTCACGGTGCGATTATTCATGGAGCCCAGATTGGAAAAAATGTGCTAGTAGGCATGAATGCCGTTGTCATGGACAATGCAAAAATTGGAGATGAAAGTATTGTTGGGGCACTTACCCTTGTAAAGGCAGACAGCATATTTGAAAAGCGGAGTATGATTGTTGGTAATCCAGCGAAAAAGGTCAAAGCTATCAGTGACGAGATGCTTCAATGGAAAACCGAGGGAACTAGGCTGTATCAGCACTTGCCAAAAGAATGTTATGATACACTTAGAGAATGCGAACCTCTAAGAGAGGTAGAAACTGATCGACCAATGGCATCCGCTAATTATGAAACTTGGAACGAGACTAGGAATAGAAAATGAAAATACCTAAAATAAAGCATTACATCGGAGGAGAATGGGTAGAAGGAGATGGAAGTGGCGAAATGTTAAGTCACGCAATTACTGGCGAGCCAGTGGCTACCCATACCATTGAAGGTATTGACTTCAAGCAGGTATATGATCATGCACGAAACATCGGGAACCCAGCATTAAGAAAAATGACGTTCCAAGAAAGAGGTCTGATGCTAAAAGCCCTAGCCTTCCACCTGTTAGAAAAAAAAGAAATTTTCTATGAATCGAGTAAAGCCACGGGTGCCACAAGAATAGATAGCTGGATTGACATAGAAGGAGGGATCGGCAATATTTTTTCAAATGCCAGCCTTCGAAGACAATTCCCAGACCTGCCTTATCATGTTGATGGAGAAACTGTTGGACTATCGAAAGGTGGCTCATTCGTAGGACATCACATCATGGTACCCAAAGAAGGCGTAGCGGTACACATCAATGCGTTCAATTTTCCCGTCTGGGGAATGTTGGAAAAAGCTGCCGTCAATTGGCTGGCGGGCATGCCATGTATAATAAAGCCCGCAGAACAAACCTGCTACCTCACAGAAGTAATGGTGAAAGAAATTATCGATTCCAGCATTCTACCCGAAGGAGCTTTACAATTGATTGCAGGATACGGACATGGAATTTTAGATCATGTTGACTCACAAGATGTGGTGACCTTCACTGGGTCATTTGAAACAGGGAAAAAATTGAAAACCCTTCCACAAATCATTGACCATTCAGTTCCATTTAACCTAGAGGCCGATTCGCTAAATTGTGCCGTCCTAGGAGAAGACGTTACTCCTGGAACGCTGGAATTTGACCTGTTTATAAAAGAAGTAAAGAGAGAAATTACGGTTAAATGTGGTCAAAAATGTACAGCAGTAAGGCGAATCATTGTACCAGAAAAACTGACCGAAGATGTCCAACTTGCATTAGGCAAGGCGTTGGCACAAACAACCATCGGCGATCCTAGTGTAGAAGGTGTTAAGATGGGGGCACTTGCTGGGAAAGAACAATTGGAAGAAGTGACCAAACGGGTCGCAAAGTTAGCAAAAACTTCCGAAATGGTATACGGAACGCTGAACAGGGTCGACATCACAGGGGCAGATTGGGATAAAGGAGCATTTATTTCTCCCATCCTGTTCTTAAATCAAAATCCTTTAAAAACAGAAGAAGTGCATGAAATTGAAGCCTTTGGACCGATTAGCACCATTCTACCATATAAAACGATCGAGGAAGCCATCGAAATTTCCAAAAAGGGAAAGGGATCGCTTTGTTCCTCTATTGCTACTGCCGATGACAAACTGGCAACTGAATATGTTGCGGGAGCCGCTACCCATCATGGCAGGATACTCGTTCTCAATGAACATTGTGCCAAAGAAAGTACAGGACATGGTGCCCCAATGCCTATGCTGACACATGGCGGTCCAGGACGTGCAGGAGGGGGTGAAGAAATGGGGGGTAAAAGAGGAGTGATGCACTACATGCAACGAACAGCCATCCAAGGTTCCCCTACCACTCTGACAGAAATAACCAAGCAATATCAATACGGCGGGAAGTATAAAGAGTCTGGACAGCATTTATTTTCAAAATATTTTGAAGATATCCAAGTCGGGGAGACCATTATTACGGCTAAAAGAACCGTAACAGAATCTGATATTGTGAACTTTTCCAATGTCAGTTGGGATCACTTTTATGCACATACTGATGAGACTTCCTTGGAAGGAACAACTTTTGAGAGACGGGTGGCCCATGGATATTTTATCTTATCCGCTGCTGCAGGACTATTTGTTCAGTCCAAAAAAGGTCCCGTACTATTGAATTATGGGTTAGAAGACTGTCGATTTACAAAACCGGTGTATCCAGGAATGACCATTGGAGTGCGACTGACAGCCAAAGAAAAAATTGATCAAGAAAAGAAAGGGGATATCGCAAAAGGCATTGTAAAATTTCTGGTAGATGTCTACGATGAAACGGAAGAAACAGTGGCTATTGCCACAATTTTGACCATGATTAAAAAGAAAGATCAGTCTTAAATGAGCTACGTAAACTTAGAAATCAAAGAAGGAGTAGGAACCATTGAGTTCTTTACAGAACAAAGTAATTCACTACCAGGAGAAATCTTAAAAAAGTTGGTAGCAACAATAAAAACTGCGGGAAAAAATTCGGATATCAAAGTCATTGTTTTACGGAGTGGCGGTGAAAGGACCTTTTGTGCAGGTGCTAGCTTTGACGAATTGATTGCGATAGAAGATAAAGTGACGGGTAATGATTTTTTCATGGGATTCGCCAATGTAATCAATGCGATGAGGGAAACTCCTCAGTTGATCATTGGTCGCATTCAAGGAAAGGCTGTGGGAGGAGGGATTGGCTTAGTCGCGGCAACAGATTATTGTTTTGCAACAAAATTTGCGTCAATCAAGCTCAGCGAATTAGCAGTGGGAATCGGTCCCTTTGTAGTGGGACCAGCAGTTGAAAGAAAAGTTGGAGTCTCAGCGATGTCACAGCTAGCTATCAACGCAACAGAATTTTATGATGCCGTATGGGCAACGGAAAAAGGACTCTATGCGCAAATTTTTGATGAAGTGGAAAGCATGGATATGGCTACAGAAGAATTGGTCCTTAAGCTCTCCACGTCCAATCCAGAAGCTATGTTTAATCTCAAAAAAAACTTCTGGAAAGGAACAGAAAATTGGGATCAATTGCTTGCAGATCGGGCGCAGATAAGTGGAAACTTAGTTACTTCGGATTTCACCAAAACGTTCATTCACAATTTTTTGGGTAAATGATTTCCTTTAGATTATTCAGGAGACTGCTAAAAATTGGTTCTTTTGAGTTTCCCATGGGTCACTAAGCCCCAACAGCTGAGTAAACAATGCGGTATCTTTCATTTGAATATCTCCATGAAAAAATATACTTGTACCACATTCTTGAGCATTGTTTGGCTTTTATACCATTTTAATTATAAAATTAGTCTTATTATTTATATATTTGCATCATTGAGAATAAAATCAGCTATCGAAGTGCCAAAGAGTCTTGAAACGTTTAAGGAGTTATACAAATTAGACTTATTTTATAATCAAATTGGTATTACCCATAGGAAACTCAGGAGAAACTGAAAATATAAAATTAAACTGTGTTTTATTCAACTAGGAAAACCCACCCAGAATACGCTTGTGGAACGCTTTAATGGAAGCTATCGAAAGGAGCTACTTAATGCCCATGTATTCACCGATTTGGAACAGGTAAGAGCCCAGATCCAGCAATGGATCTGGGCTTACAACAACATAAGACCACATGAATCCTTGGGTAATAAACCTCCAGTAACGTTCCTCAAACAAAGAGGAGTAACCGTACCAAGTCTGAGTGTAGATATGCATTTGAAAGAAAAAACTATATGTACCAATGCTTCGGTGTAGGGGAGGCGTACATCAGCACTTACAAAAAGCCACGTGCCTATAAGATTGGTCTCATCTATAGCAGGACTAGGACCCTCCTTTTCACTGTATGACGAGAGAGTACTACTAACCTCATTGCAATGACAATAGCATTAAGGGAAGGGGCTGTCCTAGATAACACCTAAAGAATGTTACTATAGGAAGTATGAGAAAGAGTCGTTTGAGCGGTTATAAACAAGGTAGTCTTATTGAACATTTTGTGTCTGGGACAACAGCACGAACTGCGACAGCAATTGTGGGTGTCAACAGGTCGACATCGGCGTATTTTTATCACCGATTGCGCGCGATTATTGCCTATGAACTGGATCAAGCAAGCAATGCAATTTTTGACGGAGAGATTGAAGTGGATGAAAGCTACTTTGGTGGTCGCCACCAAGGCAGACGAGGGCGAGGTGCCACAGGTAAAATTCCTGTATTCGGCTTATTAAAGCGAGGAGGAAAGGTTTATACGAAGCTCATTGCTGATGCCTCTTCAACGACCTTAATCCCGATTATTGAGCGTAAGGTGATCCCTGACAGTATCGTTTATTCTGACTGCTGGAGGGGTTATAATGTGCTGGATGTCATCGATTTCAAGCACCATCGTATCAACCACTCCAAACTCTTTGCAGACAAGAGAAATCACATCAACGGCATCGAGAACTTTTGGAACCAAGCGAAGCGTCATATGCGAAAATTCAACGGTGTGCCGAAGGCGCATTTTGGACTATTTTTGAAGGAATGTGAGTGGCATTTTAACAACAGTACCCCAATATCTCTGTTATTGCAACTAAGACAATGGGTTAGAGTGTATTTAAACTAGTTATCTAGGACAGCCCCTAAGGGAAAAATTGTTCTTTAAATTCATTTGTTCTTTACAAGGTGTACAAATAAAAATTATGTAACCCAAAGAAATCGAATCATTTTTTGTTTGAGTTAAGCAAAAGATATAAGCACAGCCATAGCTACAACGGAAAAGCAACGATTTGTATGCGATATGTTGAGGTCAAATTGGTATAAGAAGGAAGTTTTGGATCTTTGGCTGGGCAAGCGTGAGCGCAGTTCCTTTTGGATATGACCCTTTTCTTACCTTTGCGGTCTAAATACGTCAAAAACTAAGAAATGAACTACCTAAATAACCTTACTGAGACCATAGGAAATACTCCATTGCTGAAGCTCAACAGAGTGAATAAAGGCATTCCTGGTACTATTCTTGTGAAAGTGGAATACTTCAATCCAGGCAATTCTGTAAAAGACAGAATTGCCTTGAAAATGATTGAAGATGCTGAAAAAGAAGGACTCCTCCAGCCTGGTGGAACGGTCATCGAAGGAACATCGGGTAATACGGGGATGGGCCTGGCTTTAGTTGCAATAGCGAAAGGCTACAAGTGTATTTTTACATTGGCAGATAAACAAAGCCAAGAGAAAATCGATATTCTTAGAGCCGTGGGAGCGGAAGTTGTCGTTTGCCCTACCAATGTGGAGCCAGAAGATCCAAGGTCTTATTATTCTGTAGCGAAGAAATTGAATCAGGATATTCCTAATTCCTTTTACCCGAATCAGTACGACAATACGTCCAATACTGTTTCTCATTATGAAACCACTGGACCTGAAATCTGGAGAGACACAGATGGACAAATTACTCACTATGCTGCTGGAATGGGAACAGGCGGGACTATTAGCGGAGCTTCAAAATTTTTAAAAGAGCAAAATCCAAATGTTATAACAGTAGGTCTGGATTCGTATGGATCTGTTTTTAAAAAATATAAGGAGACAGGCATCTTTGATGAAAAAGAAATTTACCCATACCTGACCGAAGGTATTGGAGAGGATATTCTGCCCAAGAATGTAGACTTTGATCTAGTAGACCATATTGTTAAAGTAACGGATAAAGATGCAGCTGTTATGACAAGAAAACTGGCTAGGGAAGAATGCCTTTTTATTGGTTGGTCATCTGGTGCAGCAGTTTTCGGGGCACTTGAATATGCTAGGGAGAACCTGAAAGAGAACGATGTAATGGTGATCATCCTTCCTGATCACGGAACAAGGTACTTAGGAAAAGTGTACAATGACAACTGGATGAAAGATCATGGGTTTCTTGAGGAAAGAAAATTCTCGACAGCAAAAGATATTGTCCTGCATAGAAACGGAGCTTCAGAGTTAATGGCTATTGAGCAATCGAAGACAATAGGTGAAGTTATTTTGTTTATGAATAAAAAAGGAATTGATCAAATACCTGTACTAAAAGGAAATGAGTTTGTAGGGAGTATTTCTGATAGTAAAATATTAAAGAGCTTAATAGAAAACCCTGAGTTGAGAGATAAACCGATCGCAGAGATCATGGATTCTTCTTTTCCATTTGTGTCACCACATGATACGGTAGACGTGATGTCTTCTATGCTGAGTAAAGACAAGAAGGCATTGTTGATTCGGGACGCATCCAATAAAGTACACATCATTACTCAAAGTGATTTATTGGTGGCTATGACAGATTGAGATCATTCTTATTTCTAACTTTTTTCTTGCCGTCCTTCTGTCTTTGGCAGGGGATTTTTTATTCATATTTGTGTCCAATGAGATCAAATCGACCCATAGGGATTTTTGAT
Organism: Ekhidna sp.; assembly: GCA_965261215.1. Taxonomy (GTDB): domain Bacteria; phylum Bacteroidota; class Bacteroidia; order Cytophagales; family Cyclobacteriaceae; genus Ekhidna. The sequence goes on along the minus strand of CBDHDT010000193.1, from coordinate 1,125,736 downwards.
AGTGGGGTAGGAGGTCTTACCGTGGCACGTGCCGTAAAAGAGGTACTCCCAGATGAGCAAATCCTTTACTTTGGAGATACTGCCCATTTACCTTATGGAGATAAGTCTACGGCAGCTATTCAGGCATATTCTGTAAGAATTTCAGAAATGCTCATCAGGAAAAAATGCAAGGTTATCCTTATTGCTTGCAATTCTGCTTCTTCCGCTGCTTACGACCTAGTGACCGAATATGTTGGCAAGCGAGCGCAGGTATTTGATGTGATCAACCCTACAGTGGATTTCATTAGGGAGCATTTGTCCTCGACTGAAATTGGGCTTATTGGCACAAAACAAACCGTCTCTTCCAAGGTATATGATAAGAAGGTCATATCATTAGGTCAGAAAATCTCACTTGCTACTTTGTCCACTCCATTATTGGTCCCTATGATAGAAGAAGGCTTCAGTAATAACTGGATTAGCAAAGGAATAATCAGAACGTATTTAGATCACGATAACCTCTCAGGCATTAAAGCACTGATATTGGGATGTACACACTATCCTATTATAAAGCAGGAGATAGAAAAGATTTTTTCAGAAGACTCACGTGATGTATCGATCATTGACGCTACACAAACAGTGGCAAATGCATTGAAGGCTTTTTTGGTGTTTAATCACCTCACGGCTAAGTCAAGATGTGGGGAAGATGAATTTATGGTATCCGATTTTACCGAGTCTTTTGAGAAAATCACAAAAACTTTTTTCGGTCAAAAGGTGACCTTGCAAAAGGTGTCGATTTGGGAAGAAATGGAGTAATACTAGGTTGAATATATAAAATATCACCTTCAAACAGCACAAATGCCATCGGATAGGGTAGGGGAGTGCTATTTATTCATGACACTAAAACAATTGCAACGGTCTTTTATCGTGTAGAGAGGACACCTTGACTAGTGAGTTTTTTTAAGTTTATTGTACAACAATTCTTTGTGTGCTTATGCCTTCCTCTCCTTCTACCTCTACTCTCATGAGATATATACCTAGACTAAGATCAGTAATTCCAGTCCTGAGTGTGTGCTCACCATTGGAGAGATAGACTGCTTGGCCAGAAACAAATTGTCCAGTAGCATCAAATATCTCAATATTGACTAGCTCTGCCTCCCGTAGATTTATATCGGTGTTGACTGGTTGACCACTTAGTGCTGGGATTGGGTAATGCTTGATCTCAAATTTCTCAAAGGCATCTTCAATACCAGTAACTGTAAAATGGAAGTCTGCCGCGCTTACATATTTAACTGGTCCAATATTGGTTTTTACTTCCAGTTGACCAACTGGATACTGAGTTCCATCAAATTGCACCGTACTATTAGTACTACCTTGGTCAACAACCTCAAGAGAAACTTTTTTATCGCCATTTACACCCATAAGAAGAGTAGCTTCTACATGTACATTCGCTGGATGAGAGATGACAACTTCCGCCATCCCTCCAGTCAAAGTATCTGGAATGCTGACTTCGTGCGTAACATCGGCAACATAGATAGCCTCAATGCCTTGTAATACGTTTCCAAGGAGAACTCCATCAGCCTTTTTTTCCACTTGGAAAGTAGCCATCATTTCTACATTACCGCCATTATCATAACCTTGCTTCTCAACATCTTCCTCAAAGACAGTAAGTGAACCACTTTTATTGAAGTCTACTGGGTCATAACTGCGAGTAGCATCAGGATTACTACCATTGTCGAAGCTCAAGACCGGACGAATTCTTATGTCTCCCTCTTCTTCCACTCCCTCTTGTGCCATAATGACCCTTATACCTACTCCTAAATTGCCCATATTACCAGAAGCTCGACCGCCAGTTGAGTTACCACCAGTAGAATAGCTGAAGGTAATATTACGATGAAGATAAATATTAGTAATATTTTGTACTTCTACATTAATATTATCAATCGGAATAGTAAGAGTGACAGCCTCAGTATCATTTTCAAATACCACATCAACATTGGTACGGACATCTACTGATGCAGTGTGGATAAACAGACCTTCATCGACCCATCTAATTGCGTGAAAAGCAGCGTCTAATTCTTCAACCTTGTAACTATTATCGAAGCCGAGAACGGAGGGAGGGAAAGTATATTTATTGCTTTCAACGAGATTATTACCGTTGTTAATATCTTCAAGATCGACATGTCTATTTGGTTTTTCAATAGTGATTGTGAAGGTTTCAGCTGAAGCTTTACCTTCACTTTCAACATTGAGAGTGATAGTGGTTACACCAAGCCCACCTTGAGGTGTGGTAATCAGGTTGTTATTACCATCAATGGTTACAGTTGCAACGCCTTCATCATTGGAAGTGACGCTATAAATAAAGTCAGCATTATCATTATCGATATCATCGAAGGCTACATTGAGTTCGCTTGCTGGAATAGTGATTGGACCATTAGCTACTGTGCTGACACGATCCTCAATATTACCGACTTTTGTCGGCGCATCATCAACAGCATTCACCCTCACTTCGAAAGTCCTCCGAGCCACACCACCGTTACCATCATCAGCCGTCACAGTAATGGTCACTGGACCAGAACTCTCAGTATTAAAGTTTTCAGCAAAATTAAGAATAATATTATTATTGTTATTGAATTCCGCAGTAACATTCACATTACTAGAAGAGACTGACACTGTTGGCGTATCGCCATCCACATCAGAGATATTCACGCCGACAACAGTCGACACCACTTCATCTTCATTGAAAGTTACATCCTCCATAGCAGCTATAATCGGCGCACTATTCCCAACCGCAACAGCCTCAACATTCACAGTAACCTCTACATCAACCGAAGTAGTACCATCATATAAAATATTGTCGTCAATATAACATAAGTCGTCATTGACTTCGACTTCGACAGCATCTCGTGGGAAAGAGCGTAAGTCTACAGCTAAATCGTAATTATCAGTGTCAGAATTATACCTTCTAATAGTACCACCACTATCTGACCATAGGTTTTGCTTAAGGAGAATTGCATTAAATAGTTCTGACATAGTTGATTCTGAGATAGTGCCACTATCGACAAGCACCATTTTGTTTACTGCTAGACCACTGGCGAAACCATTACTTTGGAACTGCTCTAGATCACTATTCCAATCAAGATAGTCGGTACCAGTAACAATGGCTCTATTTTCTACGAAAACATCACCTGACTCTATCATTGCTTCTAGGGAAACCTTACCATCTTCAAAAGAAGCATTCACAACGGCAGTTTGTGAGTGACCCCGTGTATCAGTGATTTGATTTTTAGCTACTGTAGTGATTTTATTCGGATCTTTCAGTTTACTCTCCGCAAAGAGTATACCCAGAGTCATACCGACTACAAAGTGTGATCGAGTTCGAGTATCTGAGATTGGATCACCGGTGGTCGGTGGCACTTTGGTAGGATCCTCCAGCTTATCTTTCGCGAACAATACACCCGGAACCAAGTTCAGCAGAAGAACACTTTTTCTGGCTACATCAAACACGTTATTTTTTTAAGTGAGCAATCACTGCTCACATTCAACTAATAAATGCAACTTTTAGATTTGAGATTTTATCACTATTACAAAACAGGAAAGAAGGGCAATTCCCTCTTTCATTGCTTTGCTAGTACGGGTTAATTTGCCCCCTCACATCGTCAAAAATAAAGTTGCAAATGGCACATCTTACTACAGAACACAGGTACGCGATATCGTGTATGTTACAACAAGGAAAAAGTCAAAGAGAAATAGCTGCTAGCATAGCAAAAGATAAATCCGTTATTAGCAGAGAAATTGTGCGTAATAAAGATCAGAGGAGTGGTGTTTATAGTCATGATTTGGCGCATCGAAAGTATGCTCAACGTCAAAAAAGGAAACCCAAGAAAAAGCGATTCACCTTGCGAATTCAGTCCCATGTCGAGACCCTGCTAAAGGAAGATTATAGCCCCGAGCAAATTGTAGGCATCAGTATAAAAGAAGGGATAGACTGTGTCTCTCACGAGCGCATTTATCAGCATGTATGGAAAGACAAAAAACACCAGGGCGAGTTACATACTCATCTCCGCAGAAAGGGCAGAAAGTATCGCAAAAGAGGGGCTGATAAAGATAGCAGGGGAATTATAAAAGACAGAGTAAGTATAGACCGCAGACCTTCGGAGGTAGAAGAAAGGTCAAGATTTGGAGATCTTGAAGTAGATTTGGTCATTGGAAAAAATCAGAAAGGAGCGATTGTAACTATCAACGACAGGGCGAGAGGCATGTTGAAAATGAAGAAAGTAGAAACCAAACAAGCCAGCGAAGTGGCTGATGCCATCAATGAATTATTGGAAGAATGGAGTCCGTTTCTTCACACCATCACTTCTGATAATGGAAAGGAATTTGCTTGGCATCAACAGGTAGCTAAAACGCTAAGCATTGACTATTATTTTGCCCATCCCTACCACGCGTGGGAAAGAGGGTCTAATGAAAATTTAAACGGGCTGATCAGACAATATATCCCTAAGAAATCAGACTTCTCTATGCTCGATGAGCAACAAATCAAAGACATTGAAACCAAGATAAACAATCGACCTAGAAAAAGGCATAAATATGAAACCCCTATATTTGTAATGAATCAATTATTGGTTAACCAGAAAGTTGCATTAATGACTTGAATTCAGCAGGGATAGCCTGTGTCTCTCACGAGCGCATTTATCAGCATGTATGGAAAGACAAAAAATACCAGGGCGAGTTACATACTCATCTCCGCAGAAAGGGCAGAAAGTATCGCAAAAGAGGGGCTACTAAAGATAGCAGAGGAATTATAAAAGACAGAGTAAGTATAGACCGCAGACCTTCGGTGGTAGAAGAAAGGTCAAGATTTGGAGATCTTGAAGTAGATTTGGTCATTGGAAAAAATCAGAAAGGAGCGATGGTAACTATCAACGAGAGGGCGAGTGGCATGTTGAAAATGAAGAAAGTAGAAACCAAACAAGCCAGCGAAGTTGCTGATGCCATCAATGCATTACTGGCAGAATGGAGTCCGTTTCTTCACACCATCACTTCTGATAATGGAAAGGAATTTGCTTGGCATCAACAGGTAGCTAAAACGCTAAGCATTGACTATTATTTTGCCCATCCCTACCACTCGTGGGAAAGAGGGTCTAATGAAAATTTAAACGGGCTGATCAGACAATATATTCCTAAGAAATCAGACTTCTCTATGCTCAATGAGCAACAAATCAAAGACGTTGAAACCAAGATAAACAATCGACCTAGAAAAAGACATAAATATGAAATCCCTATATTTGTAATGAATCAATTATTGGTTAACCAGAAAGTTGCATTAATGACTTGAATGCAGCCCTTGTTATATTTACATGTTATTTACATTTCCTCGGTTTCATTTTGTAGCCATTGTATGGCTGTTTGTTCGTCTTGTTCGATGGCTATTTCTACCGCTCGTTTGGCACATTCCAAAAGATGCTTGGATTGTTTGCGTAAATCAAAGGATTCGGTAATTTTTTGCTTGATTTCTATTTGTTTTGATTCTGCTATTTTTGGCAGCACTATCTTACTAAATTCATTTTTATTTATTGCAGATAGAATAGTACCGCTACACCCTTTCTTAAGTTGCAACTGCCCAACTATGCTTTTCAGCAATACCAGAAATGTTTCTGAGTTAATAAACGCTGAATTGATGACATGAAATCCTGTTGAACAAAGGACATGATCATATTCTGCTTCTATCAACGCAATGCTGGATAAAGAACCTTCAATTGAGGAAACAACAACATCTCCTGTTTCTACTTCGCGCCTCGCTCTTGATGGAAGGCATTGTCCTTCTTCCATCATGCAGTCGGCGATTTCGCCATTGTTTTCGATATTGGCAAGCTCTATATACTGATACTGCTTTTTATTTTTTGGTTTGAAATTTATATTTTTCAAAGTTGCCAAACCTTCTAGCCTATCCCATCCGCCAGAATAGTTTTTGATAGCGTTGATAATATCTTCATATTTCGGTTGAAAATATTCCGCATCAATGCGTCCTGCTTGCTTTGTGTCAGAATAATTTTTGATAAAGGTAAGCTGGTGTTTGGGTTGCCAGTGGGTTAATCCGAGTTCGGATAGGAGGAGGGTTTGGGCTTTTTCGAATGTCGATTCTGATTTTTGAATGAACTTAAAAGATTCATCAAACGCAAAAGTTATTTGCAGTTGCAAATTGCGATTAAGCAATGGTATCTCGACCTGTTTTAGCTCTTCTGCATTTACATTTGATTGGTTGATAGATATTCTTGCTCTTCTTTTTACATCAAGCATCCCATACTTTGTATTGAGGAAAGCGGTCAAATACTCAGGGGTAACTATTTCAGGGTTTGGTACAACACGAACTAAATATGAAGCAAATACCAAGAATTCATTAGAGAATTTTCGAAAAATCCCCGTCCTCCCTACAAATATCTGAGAGTTTGTGCGGTTAAATAAAACATCTTTGTCATTGAGTTTATAGCTGTTAATTTCATCTGAACTAATTGGGGCGTATTTCAATATATTGCGGTTACACATCATATTGCTAATTTCGTTCATTCTATAAATTTTGACTCCATTCTCTTCATCATTCATAGCTATTGATAAACCATATTGAGAAGTTTCAAGCACATCATCTATTGGCACATACTTAATTCCGTTATTTTTGTATGGCTCAAAACAGAGATATTCACCATCCCAACGATAATCTGGATGTAATGTAGCTTCAGATAAATGCCTGATAGAAATCTGCATTATTAGCTCTTACTCCTGTTTTTGATTCTATTTGCAATCTGTTTCAATTCTTCCTCATCCTGATGATCTGCCTGTTCTGCTGCATAACGCTTACGCCTCATAGCAAATTTTTCATATTCGCCCAGTGCTAATTTCTCCATTTGCTCTTTACTGATAGAGCCTTTGCCCCGCAACAGGACAAAATCGTTGCTTTCAATAATGCGGTCAGCATTTTCCCGCCAGAAATCCATACGGGTATCCACGCGATTTTTCGCCCGTAGTTCGGCAGTTTCCAAGAAAATAACCACCAATCGATTCAAAGTGTCGATTTCATCCGCATTGAGGTAGTTCTTGGCGATATAAATATCCTGTTTGCGAACTATCGCGCCTTTCCAAGCAGTAAGACCTGCATTGTCCTCATCAGCACTGATGCGCTGTGTGATTAACTCGGCAGCGGTGTATCTTGTTACCGCATAGAGCAGTTTATTTTGCACTTCGGCAAAAAACATCTGTGTAGCTTTGTCACTTGAATCATAATCGCTACTCAGGGCAAACAAATCGCGTACTTTTTGATAAAAACGTTTTTCCGAGGCACGAATATCGCGGATGCGCGCCAGCATTTCATCAAAATAATCTGGGCGACCGTCTGGATTTTTCAAACGTTCGTCATCCATGATAAAGCCCTTGAGCATATATTCCTGCAGGTGTCGGTTTGCCCATTGCCGAAATTGTGTGCCGTAAATACCGCCAACCCGAAAGCCAACCGCCAATATCATGGGCAAGGCATAATGAATAACTTGGTAATTTTTATCGTCTGCGGCAGTTAGCAAGAAATCCTTGCATACTGATTTTGCATATAATTCCTTTTCTTTCAATATGTTATCTATGTGCAGGGCGATGTTTTGGCGGGAGGTGACAAAAAGTTCAGTCAGTTGTTTTTGATTGAGCCAGATATTGCCGTTTCGAGCGTATAGTGCCACCGATGCCTTACCATCTGGGGTTTTGTAAATAATAATATCTTGCTGCTCCATCATTGGCTCCAAAAACTCAGGTTCTCACTCTGCGCCCATTCAATAAAAGCCTCAGCAATGCCATCAGGCAATTCACCATCGTGATTATGCAAGTCATGGTCAACAATTAAATGACCATTTCGATCCAGTTTGTCCTGCCCGTTGCCGTTTTTCAGATAGATATAGTCGCCCGAATTATTCTTGCCGCCTTTCTCGGATACTGCAAAAAAGATGGGGTAATCATCGACTTTAGGACAAAGCACATCATGCCATTTTTGCACAAACAACACGCTGGTTTTGGTGCCGGTATGCGGCTTAAAGGTGTTGCCGTGCAGACCAACCACCGCCAGGATACGCCCACGTTCGGCGATAAACTCACGGATATGTTTATCGGATGTATTATTAAAGCGACCTTGTGGCAACACAATCGCCATACGCCCGCCGGCTTTAATAAAATCTAAATTGCGCTCAATAAAAAGAATGTCCCGCCCGACTTTAGTTTGTGCTTTTTTACCGTCTGCCTTAAAGCCTAATTCGTACTGATGCAAAATGCGACTTTCTTTTATGTCTCCGGCAAAAGGCGGATTTGCCATCAGAATATCAAAGTTAAATTTTTTATTTTCGTTTTTCTCTTGTCTTAGTGTCTCTAACCGTGCAAAGCCCTTCCCATAGGTGTTTATCCACTTCCTGTCTTGATCGGTTTTATCTTGCCAGCGTTCATAATCCAGCGTGTTCAGGTGTAGCACATTGGTTTCACCATCTCCGGCAATCAAGTTCAAAGTACGAGCAACTCGCACGGTTTTTTCGTCAAAATCGATGCCAAATACCTTTAACACATGCTGTTTGTCTTTATCTGAGATTTCCGCATTGGTAAACAGGTGACCGGTTAGTTTGAAAATAGTGTGTACGGGGAAACCACAACTGCCCGAAGCCGTATCTATCATATACTCCCCCCGTTTTGGATTGAGCATTTGCACGCACATATCAATCACATGGCGAGGGGTAAAGTATTGCCCTTTTTCGCCTTTAGCCGATTTATTGACCAGATATTCAAAGGCTTCGTCCACCACCAGCAAATTAGAATTAAACAATTTGACATCCTGCAAGCTGGAAACGCTAACGGATAAATGACTATCGGATAGTTCAAAAGATGAATCTTTGGGAAATACCCCGGGCCATTCTGTTTTTGCATTATCAAACAGCGTTTGAATTTTCTTTTTTAGCTCGGTGTCCGTTTGTCCGGTGTTTCTGAACTCCATGACGCGAAAGCCTTCATCGTTAATGCCATTGACCGCCTGCTTGAGTTTTTCGTAGTCCTGCCCATCAACATAATCAGGCGGGGCTGGTTCATGGACGGCAGTTTTTAAGACGCTTTGCAGGTGGTAGTTAATAACTGTTTTATCGTCTCGACTCTGATATTCATCATAAAGTTTGGTAAATATGAGCTTAAAAACTTCCTCAAACACATCCACGCCGGCATTGGCTAAAACCTCATCTTCCATTTCTAAAATGATGTCTTTTAAAGATTTTCTTTCATTGGAAATTTTATCTTTAATGATGAGGTCTTTTAGGGTAAAGCGTTCGCTGAGAATGTCATTAAGACTTTGGTTTGCCCTTGGAATGTCGGTGATGTCTTCAAAATAATTCGGGTCTTTGCGGTGGTAATGGGATATTTGCTCGCCATTTGTCCAGACACCCATCGGTGCACCTGTGGCATTGCAATAAGAGCGAAGCTGGCTTTTACCGTCTTTGAGTTTTGGCTTTTTTAGCTCAATGACGACATAAGCGGTATCATTGCGGTCTTTGTCAAAAATAACAATATCCGCACTTTTCTTTTCTCTGCCAAAGTTGACCGAATATTCGAATGCCAATCGTTTTTTAGGGTATCCATAATCACGGATAAGTCGTGTCGCATAAAGCTGACGAACAATTTCTTCTGGCTTGATCTGAATATCTTTGTCTCGAACGATACATTTGATAAAGGGTACTTCTTTCCCTGCCTCCTTCCCTCGGGTAGTCTTGGTAAAAATCGCTTGACGCAAAGATTCAATTTCATCTGCGGAAAACAAGGCAAGATGGTAACGACTGTCTTTGCGTGTTTTTTCGATTAAATCAGTCATTTTTTGCCTCTATTATAGCAATTGGGCTAAAGTCCTTTGAAGAATATAAAACATAATCAGGCTTATTTCCTTTAATTTTTTTGTTTTCTTTTACTGTTCTCGCCCTTTCTGTAAAACAATTACAATTAGGATCGCTTGCATAATGTTAGATTCCAAGTATACCTCTTTTTAATAAACCCTAAAACCCTTCCATACTAATTACACCAAATTGATCACAAAATGTCACATATAAATTGTTTCTGTTTTGCTTGTATGTCGTTAAAAACCATAACCATAGCTATGGTTATGGATTTTTCCTAATCCAAACAAAAAAATATTTCAATTTATTTATGTCATATTTTATAATCTAATTAGTATTAGCATGAAAGCCATTGGTGACGAATTGTTTTTCATTGTGTTTAACAGCCTCGTGTTGATATTCACCTGAGAGACCATTGTAGGCGTTCCATTCATCAGTTACTACGATTGCGTCCTTTTCTACCATTGATTCAATAATTGGCTTTAAAGTCTCTGCTTTAGTGTCAGTAATAGCAATTTGTATTTACTAGTCCATCATTTACCATTCCGAATACAGATGTTTTATCCTTTACACTTCTTCTCTGAGACTTTTCGATCTTTTTGTCAACGTGCCTGTTGTTATTCTTACCACCCACAAAAGTTTCATCAGCCTGTATAGTTCCGCTTAATAAAACAGATTGCTTTTCTCTTAACATTTCTTTAATTCTATGCAATATAAACCAAGCGGTCTTTTGTGTTACGCCCAAATCCCTGTGTAATACCTAATACCTTTTTTATGTGCAGTAGCCAAATAAATAGCAACAAACCAAATATTCGATTTTATCTTAGAGTTTTCAAATATTGTTTTCACGGCTACGGAGAATTTTTTATGGCATTCGTTATTGGCACATTTGAATCTTTTACCGCTTTCTATTCTGTAAGTTTTTTTAGAACCACAGCGAGGACAAACAGGCTTATTATTCCATCTTTGCTTGATTAGATAGTCAATACGAGAGCTTTCGTCTTTAAAATAATTAAGTAATTATGGTAGCGATTTGAAGTTCATAGCTTTATGTTTTTATTATGATATAAAGATACAAATAGTTCCACTAAATACCTAATATTATATGTAAAAGTTATTAAACGTTTTTTATTAAAATTGTCCCAAGTTGTATATAGCTACCTTTTTTCACATCATAATTTTATAACCAAATTGATATGACACGAAAAAACGCCACTTGGGAATCTGTCTACTGAGTTATCTGGAGAACGATTTAAGGTAAACAAACGTTTCTGAAAACCGTAAATAGCCATAACTTTGGGTGTGCTAACATTCATTTTTTATCTTTTTTATCTTTTGATTTTTGTGGTACTGGTGGTCTATGCTGAGCGAAAAACGGCGGCTTTTATCCAAAACAGGCTAGGTCCGATGGTGGTGGGTCCCTACGGAATTTTTCAGACCCTAGCGGATCTTTTGAAGATGCTTCAAAAAGAAGACATAAGGGCCAATGCGGTTGATTTGATGCCGTTTCTTGTTGCACCCATCATTGTATTTACTGCTGTTTTTGGAGGGTTTTCACTGCTACCATTAAACTCCGATGTAGGTGGGTCATCAGTTTCAAGTGGCTTGTTTTTATTGTTGGCCATTATTTCATTGGACGTAGTAGGGATTTTAATGGCAGGCTGGGCATCCAACAACAAGTACAGTTTGTTTGGAGCTATGCGCGCGGTAGCTCAAATAATTTCTTATGAAATCCCGCTTGGGTTAAGCACATTATGTGTGGTGATTTTTGCTGGTACGTTGGACCTTCAGGCAATTAGTGTTCGGCAACTTGGAAATGGATTGTTGGACTGGAATATTATTAAGTATCCCGTCTTGATTGTCCCATTCGTTATTTTCTTCATCTCTGGTCTTGCCGAATCCAACCGAACGCCTTTTGATTTACCCGAATCAGAATCAGAATTGATTGGAGGGTTCCATACTGAATATTCAGGTTTCCGATGGGGCATATTTATGCTGGCAGAATATGGAATGATGTTGCTGATGTCCATTTTGGGTATCGTTCTTTTTTTTGGAGGATGGAATTCCCCGTTTCCAACCATGGGATTGGGCGTGTTATGGGAAAGTTTTTGGCTGTTATCAAAAGCTCTTTTGCTTGTGTTTATCCAACTGTGGATTAGATGGACATTTCCAAGATTAAGAGTGGATCAGTTGATGGCACTATCGTGGAAATACCTGACACCCATATCAATATTGATGTTATTTCTTTGCGGTATCTGGAAATTATACTTGATTAGTTGAATTATTTCAAGAACATATCGTATGCCATTAGAACTACCCGAAAAGGTCTGGTATTGAGCCTGAAGTATTTTTTTGAGGCAAGAAAAAAAAGGCAACAGACATGGATAGCGGAAGATAATTATTTCGAAAAATCAGGAGGAACGTTTACTGTCCAGTACCCCAAAGAACAACTCCCTGTTCCAGATCATGGGAGATACCAGCTACACAATGAAATTGATGACTGCATAGTTTGTGATAAATGTGCAAAAATTTGTCCTGTCGACTGCATTGCAATAGAGCCAATCCGTGCTAAAGAGACGTATGGACATACATCTGATGGGACTCCCTTGAGAATACATGCAGCGAAGTTTGATATAGATATGGCTAAGTGTTGTTTTTGTGGGCTATGCACGGTGGTGTGTCCTACCGAATGCCTTACTATGACCAAAGACTATGACTATAGCACTTCTGATATTTTGGATCATAATTTCTCATTTAGTAAAATGAACGAGAAAGAAATAGCTGAAAAGAGAAGAGAATTCGAAGAATTTGAGCAGCAAAAAGCACAACCCAAGTCGGATATGTTGAGTAAACAGGGCAAAAAGCCGAAGCCAGTAGCAAAACCTGTTTTTAACCCTAAGCCTATGTCTAAAAAGAAATGATGGGGGTCATTCAACTATTGTTTTTAGTTGCTACTCTTTTTGGAATGGGGATTATTGTGTTGACAAGAAATGTGGTTCATTCAGTGTATGCGCTCGCTCTTGTGCTGGTGAGCCTAGCGGGAATTTATGTGACCATTCATGCGGAGTTATTAGCGGTGGTTCAGCTACTTCTTTACGCAGGAGGTGTGGTGATGTTGATGGTATTTGGAGTGATGATGACCACAAGATTGAAAGGGAATAAGTTATTGACGGAAAGCAGGAATAAAATTTTAGCATTCCTTATCTCTGCTTCCATATTTGCTGGACTGGTTTACAGTATATCAACGCATGAATTTGAAACCGAAGGTAATTTGTCTACTCAAAATCAACTAAAAGAAATCGGTATTTCTTTTATCACTGATCATTTAGTAGCATTTGAATTAGTGGCTTTTACCTTGCTGGTTGCCTTGGTTGGAGCTTCCTATTTAGCCAAAATGTCATCAAATGAATGAACTTAATGCTACATACTTTTTGTACTTGGCAGCTCTCCTTTTTAGTGTAGGGATTTTTATCGTGCTCTCTAAAAGAAATGCTGTAGTTATCCTAATAGGGGTAGAATTGATACTAAACGGGGCAAATCTTCTGCTGGCGACGTTCTCCAGAGATGATTTGAATTATCGAGGACAAATCATTTCTGTTTTTTCAGTCGTTTTAACTGTCTGTGAAATTTCTATAGCGTTAGCTATTCTATTAAATGTGTATAGGCAGTACATGACATCTGATTTGGACGAATTACAAGAGGTAGGTAACGAATGAGCTGGTTCCCTACGGTAATTATATTGGTTTCTCTGCCACTAATAGGAGGGGTTGTCAGCTACCGGTCAAAGAATAACACACCACAAGTGTCTGTTTTGTTTTCAGGAGCGTCATTTCTTGTTTCAGTACTTGTTTTGATCCAGTTCGATACTACGCAGCATTATCGTTTTGAGTGGTTGCCCGGTATTTCCGTTGGTATGTTGCTGGATAGACCAGCGGTGATGTTGTTGGTGCTTGTGAGTCTTATCTCCTTTCTTGTACATCTTTTTTCAATGGAATATATGAAAGGTGATTCGGGACAAAAAAGATACTTTTTAGGGCTTGGCTTTTTCACCTTTTCAATGCTAGGTCTGCTTGTTGCAGCTGATCTGATCTTACTTTTTGTTTTTTGGGAACTTGTTGGAGTCGCCTCTTACCTTTTAATTGGGTTCTGGTTTTCCAAAAAAGATATTCCTTCTTCTGCCAGACTGGCATTCATGGTAAATCGGGTAGCAGATGTAGCACTACTTTCTGCGATCCTTATGTTGTCTGCACAAGAAGATAATTTGTTCATTTCAGATTTTAATAAGACGTGGGCATTTCTACCCTCTCTGCTTCTCAGCATTGGGGCATTCGGGAAATCAGCACAACTCCCGTTCTCTGGCTGGTTGACTAAAGCCATGGTAGGTCCCATCCCAGTTTCAGCATTAATTCATGTAGCTACTATGGTGGTTGCAGGGGTTTATCTACTATTCAGGGTAGCACCCCTGTTGCCATTGGAAGTCAGTATTTTGATCGCAGTTGTTGGAGCGATAACAGCGTTGTATGGAGCTATATCCGCTTTAGTTCAACATGACATTAAAAAAGTACTTGCATATTCTACCATCTCTCAGCTTGGATATATGGTTATGGGCATAGGGGTAGGAGCTGGTGAATCTTCCCTTTTTCATTTGTGGACACATGCTTTTTTCAAAGCGGGTCTTTTTTTAGGAGCGGGGTCCATTATACGTTACCTGCACAGGCTGTCGGAAGCAAAAGAGTCGTCATTTGACAGTCAGGACATGCGGTTTATGGGCGGTTTGAAAGATAGGCTACCATGGACTTTTCGCTTGTTCATAATCTGTGGACTTGCCCTAGCAGGCGTTCCTTTTTTTACAGGATTTATGTCTAAAGAAGGGATTATTTTAACCTCATGGACTTGGGCAGAAAATATGGGAACATGGGCGTACCTTATTCCAAGTTTAGCACTTATTACTTTGCCCATTACTGCTTTTTACGTTGGAAGAATGATATTGTTGATTTTCTGGGGCGAAAGCTGGTTCGGAGAACTACTCGAAGATGTTAAGTACACAGAAAATGTAGCCATACGGATTCCGTTGATCATTCTGGCGTTAGGCTCCCTGTGGCTTTTCTATCAATGGGATAATCCCCTTTCATACGTATCTCCACTAAATGTAATGTTTGGGAATCCTGTCGCTATAGAGGATGCATTCATTCGAACAGCAGTACCATCCATTGCTATTCTCTTTTCTGTTGGAGGTCTGTTGTTGGCTTATTTTTTTTTTAACCCTAGTTCAAACTTGTCTAGGTCTTACGTTGAAATGAAAGCCCCCGTTTCTTTTGCTGGAAAAATCATGCTCAATGGATTTTTTATAACACGTTTTTATCAATATATAGGGCATCGGTTTTATTTCATCTCAAAGAAGTTTACATGGATTGACGTTAACCTACTGGACACGGCTGTTCACTTCATAGCTGTTACTGTTGTGGTTTTGTCCAAGCTACTAGCCCTAGTGGATAGGTTTATATTTGATGGAATGGTCAATTTTTCTGCATGGTCTGTTTCGATTATTGGAAAACTGTTTTCTTCTGCCCACTCCAGGCAAGTTCAATGGCAGTTAATTTGGCTCTTGATTGCGTTTATTTTGATTTTAAGTTGGATACTGCTTTTGTAACCGTACATGGAAAACATACTTTCATATATTTTTTTATTCCCCTTGTTGGTAGCAGGCGTAATGCTTTTTGTACGCCCCGAAACAGTATCCGTTTTTAGAAGACTGGCTTTGGTGGCAACGAGCATTCAGCTTTTTCTATCCATCATGCTATTGTTGCAATTTGATACATCCATTGTCCCGAGGAGTTGGTCTGGGGCCTTTCAGTTTGTGGAAAAACTTAATTGGATTTCCATGGATTTTGGTTCCGTCGGAAGGTTGAAAATCGAGTATTTTATTGGCGTTGATGGTGTAAGCCTTCCACTGGTGGTACTCTCATCGCTGGTGTTACTTATTGGAGTGATTTCTTCATGGAATATTACTGAAAAAGCTAAAGGCTATTTTATGCTTTACCTACTTCTTAGTTCGAGCATTATAGGCTGTTTCATAGCCCTCGACTTCTTCCTGTTCTATTTATGTTTTGAATTCATGCTTTTGCCCATGTTTTTCCTTATTGGGATATGGGGTGGCAAAAGAAGGTCTTATGCATCTATTAAATTCTTCCTGTACACCCTTTTTGGCTCCCTCTTTATCCTCATTGTTATGATAGGGCTTTATTTAAGCGTCATTGATGGGGATGCCAATACCTTTAGCTTGGTACGTATGATGGATGGAAATTTCGAAGCGGGGTCGATCCTCGATCCTGTTTCGCAAGAATTAATTTTTGGATATCCTGCGAGAGCTGTTGCCTTTCTGTTTTTAATCATAGGATTTGGCATAAAATTGCCCGTAGTGCCTGTTCATACATGGCTTCCAGATGCTCACGTAGAAGCACCAACTCCGATTTCTATTGTTTTAGCAGGCTTGCTGTTAAAGGTAGGGGCATACGGCTTTTTCAGAATTGCTTATAGCATATTTCCAGATATGGCGATAGAATATGCGTCATCAGTGGCGTTACTAGGAGTAGTATCCATTGTGTATGGCGGACTGAATGCATTGGCACAAAATGACTTGAAGCGTATGGTGGCTTATTCCTCTATTTCACATATGGGTTTCGTTTTGGTGGGCTTAGCTTCTCTTAGCCCAGCGGGTGTAGCGGGTTCAATGTTTCATTTAATCTCTCACGGTCTTATTTCTCCTGCTCTTTTCATTATTGCAGGGGTTATCTATGATAGGACAAGAAACAGGACGATGGAAAATTTTAGTGGATTGGCAAGTAAAATGCCTGTGTATACTTTTTTTGTTGCACTTTTCTTTTTTGCTGGACTGGGGCTACCAGGGATGTCAGGGTTTGTAGGCGAATTGATGGTACTATTGGGAGCGTTCAAGACATCAGCATTTTCGATTTGGATCGGGCTGATAGCAACGACTGGGATAGCAATTTCCGCAGCGTATTTTTTGTGGACGATGCAGCGAATGTTTTTTGGAAAATATTTTGTGCGTGAGAAAGTCTGGGAGAGCAATATGTCTGATTTGAGTATGAGAGAAGAGCTAATGATGGTTCCGTTAGCTATTCTGGTGATTTTACTCGGTATTTACCCACGGCTGGTGCTGGATTACTCCAACGAGACGATTGCTTTCTTTATCCAGCACATCAGCCGTTTCAAACCATGAACTTGAAAAATCAACTTTTTGAAATGCTGGGAGATATTCAAGCTGTAGGCGTCGAAGTTATTCTAGTTTGCGGAGCAATCGTATTATTGATTTCAGGATTAATCCACAACGTCGCATGGTTAACGAAATGGATTTATGCCTTGACTGTTTTGATTGCTGTCTATGCCAATTGGGTCGGTTTCGAAACGGGGACAGCATTATCCGAAAGTTTGTTTATTACTCCCATATCACACGATTTTACAGCCTTATTTCTTGTTTCTTCACTTTTTATTCTCCTTTACAAAAGAAAGAAAAAACATGCTGTTGAGTTTTATTTTTTCATTTTAAGCCTTTTGACAGGAAGCCTTTTTTTAATGAAAGCCAACAGCCTATTGGTCGTTTACCTAGCGATAGAGTTGACTTCTTTTACATCATATATTATCACCAATTTCTCCTTTAAAAGAGAGGGATATGAAGCAGGAATAAAATATTTACTCTTTGGCGCTGTCAGCTCGGCAATTATGCTTTTTGGATTAGGCCTGATCTATGGCTCTACGGGAACCTTTTTCATATCAGAATGGACTAATGGATTGTTCGAAGAACTGCTTCCAAGAGTGGGGTTGGCATTGGCACTCTTTGGGTTGTTTTTTAAGGCTTCTATCATCCCTTTCCATAGTTGGGTACCTGCGATCTATCAGTCAGCACCTAATGATGCCGTAGCATTTATGTCTATAGTCCCGAAACTTGCGGGGCTACTACTTCTTCAGCGAATGGTAATGAATTTTTCTGTCGAATCAGTGAACTGGCTTGCAACAATTTGTCTTTTTCTAGGGATGCTGACTATTATATCAGGGACATTTTCTGCTTTAAGGCAATCTAATGTAAGGCGCATGATCAGTTTTGGAGCTATTGCTCATTCTGGCTTTCTCTTCCCATTTGTGTGGATGGATTCACCTACAGCTATAGGTGCTTTTTGGTGGTATTCTGTTGTTTACGCTCTTATGAACCTCGCTATATTTTATTTTCTCGAAATTTTTGAAACGGATGGTCGGTATAAAATGGAAAATTATATTTCCATTGGGGGTGGAGCACCAGTGATAAGCATTGCGATGACCATGGTACTCATATCACTAGTAGGGTTGCCACCATTCGCTGGTTTCACCGCCAAATTCTTTTTATTTACCTCCCTCTGGGAGTTTTATACAACTAGTGACCAAAGTATTTATGTCGTGTACCTTATTGTGGCGGTTTTCGCATCAGTCATCTCGCTGTTTTTATACCTTAGAATTCCATATTATCTGTTCATTGTAAAACCTACGACTGCTCAATCGCTCAATTGCTCTTTCTCAACAAAAATTATTGCAACTCTTTTTTCGAGCATATTGTTATTGTTGTTCCTTGCACCTCAGATACTAACAGTAATGCAACAGCTATTTAACAGTATTCGCCGATGAGTGATCCGATCAAACACGAATGTGGTCTTGCACATCTCAGGTTAAGGAAACCTCTGCAATATTATCTTGATAAATACAGAACACCTGCTTATGCAGCTAAGAAAATGTATCTGCTTATGCAAAAGCAACACAATCGTGGGCAAGATGGCGTTGGAATTGCGAGCATTAAAATCGATTTGCCTCCAGGGCATAGGTACATAAGCCGTTATCGCACAATAGCCAGTGATCCCATTGAAGATGTATTTAACAAGGTGAACAAGAAGTATGCCAAGGCAAAGAGAGATAAGCATGGGGACTTCATGAATGCGGAGTGGTTAAAAGAAAACTATGCTTTTACGGGAGAAACATGGATAGGTCACTTGAGATATGGCACACATGGTAAAAATAGCATTGAAAACTGCCACCCTTTCTTGAGACAGAATAATTGGAGAAGCCGGAACCTAGTGATTGCAGGAAACTTCAATATGACCAATGTTGCAGAGCTTTTTGACAAGTTAGTAGCACTAGGTCAATTTCCTAAAGACAGGGTCGATACCGTGACTGTGATGGAAAAGATCGGTCACTTTTTGGATGAAGAAAATCAGCGGATTTTTGATAAGTATTCCGATACACTGACGAATGAACAAATAACAGAAACAATAGAAGAGGAGATTGATATTCAAAGAGTACTTGAACGTTCATGCAGAGATTTTGATGGAGGATACGCCATGGTTGGCATCATTGGATCTGGAGCTTCGTTTGTGGCCAGAGACCCAGGAGGTATCAGACCAGCCTATTACTACTACGATGATGAAATTATTGTAGTTACTTCCGAAAAACCGGCGATAAAGACTGCTTTTGGTTGTGAGTATGGGGAAATCAAAGAAATACTCCCGGGACACGCTTTGATCATAAATAAAGATGGAAGTTTCAGAGAAGAACAGTTCATAGAACCCATCGAGAGGAGGTCTTGTAGCTTTGAAAGAATATATTTTTCAAGAGGAACAGACCCTGATATTTATGCTGAAAGAAAGAAACTCGGCACATATTTGGTCCCACAAGTATTAAGAGCCATCGGCTCTGACCTTAAAAACACGGTTTTCTCTTACGTACCTAATACAGCGGAAATTTCATTTTTAGGACTGATGCGCGGCTTGGAGGATTATTTGACTGCAAAGAGGAAAGAAGTCATTATTGAAGGAAAACCTACTACAGATGCCATTGAGGATATGCTGAGTTTTCAACCTAGAGTTGAAAAGCTGGTGTTAAAAGATGCAAAACTGAGAACTTTCATTACGGACGATGATCATCGGGATGAGTTAGTATCTCATATTTATGATACTACTTATGAAGTTATCAAGAAGCGCGTTGACACGGTAGTGGTTGTTGATGATAGCATAGTTAGAGGCACCACGTTAGAAAAGAGTATACTGACCCTTCTGGATAGGTTGGAGCCCAAGAAAATTGTTATTGCGTCATCTGCACCGCAGATCAGATTTCCTGACTGTTATGGAATTGATATGAGTAAAATGAAGGCATTTCTGGCATTTAGAGCAGTCTTGGAACTGCTCAAAGACACAAGTCAGGAAGAGTTGCTTGATGAAGTCTTCGATAAATGTTTGGCGAGCCAATTTGAAAAAAAACCTCAAAACCATGTAAGTGAATTGTATGCACCATTTACCTATGACCAGGTTTCTGATAAAATTTCAGAAATAGTTAAGCCAGCAGGAATGAAGGCAGGAGTGGAAGTTGTCTACCAAACAGTTGAAAATCTGCATCAAGCGATTCCAAATCACTCGGGAGATTGGTATTTCACTGGTAATTATCCTACTCCTGGAGGAAACAAAGTTGCGAACTGTGCTTTTATAAATTATATGAAAAACGTTGAGGTAAGGGCTTGTTAATCAAGTGTGTAATCACTTTCTATCCCTGTTCTGAAGAACATCTCATAGCAAAAAAGACCCATCAGACAGAAAAACTTTCTCCACATCCGCATGTTCGGGAGGCATTAGGATTGACGAACTGAAATCCTTTTCCATTGAGTCCGCTAGAAAAGTCAAGAGTAGTTCCTAGGAGGTAAAGCAGGCTTTTTTTGTCTACCAAAATCTTTACACCTTTATCCTCGAACACTTCATCCGATTCATTTATTTCTGAGTCAAAGGATAAATCGTACATCAATCCAGAACAACCTCCCCCTTTTACCGAAACACGAATAGTGTGATCTGTGGATTTGCTCTCTGCGTTAAGAAGGGTATTTATTTCTTCTTTGGCTTTATCGGTTACAAGTATCATTATGCAACAGGGTTTAGTACAATACGGAAAACAGTGATATTATTCATGTCTCTTCCATAGTAGAGCTTATCCATCGCGTCATACATATTTTTAGCTCGGAAATAAGAAGTTTGCAGTTCATTCATACCTTTCATCATCCATTGGATGGTGAAAGAACCTTCCTTGTCCTTATGAGTTCTCACATAGTCCAACATTTTATGAAGGGTATCTGTTTTATCAAAACCAGTGATGGTCTTAAATAAGAATGATTGATTATGCCTAGGATTAATTGTAATCAGGTCTAGTTTTGTTTTCCCATCTGAGGAAGCATACTCAAACATGAGTTCATCCGTTCTCAGCCCGAGAAAATTCATGATCTCGTTTTGAATTTTAGCAGATGCTACATGAACGTCAGTTCGTATTTCCATTTCTAACTTTGTTAATGCAAACAACTTGCTAGGTAGACTGAAAGTTCCGCATTTTTGCAAACTTACCAAGAGTTAAAAGATAATGTGGAAAAACGTTGAGCATATTGGCATTGCAGTGAAAGAGCTTTCAGCGGTTAATGAAGTATATACAAAACTCTTTGGCGAACCCCCGTATAAATCAGAATCAGTTGATTCGGAGAAGGTAGATACTTCATTTTTCAAAGTTGGAGCAATAAAGATGGAATTTTTGACTGCAACGGACCCTGAAAGTATCATTGCAAAGTTTATTGAAAAGCGAGGAGAGGGAATTCATCACATTGCCTTCGAAGTGGAAAACATTTATGAAGAATTAATCAGGCTTCAAGCAGAAGGCTTTCAGTTTACCAAACCTGAAGTAAGCAAGGGAGCAGATAATAAACTTGTTTGTTTTGTCCATCCGAAGTCTGTGCATGGAGTTTTGGTTGAGCTTTGTCAGGAGATAAAAGAAGTACGATGAGCGAAGAAAAAAGAACGGAAATTGGAGAAATAGGCGAATTTGGCTTGATAGAAAGGCTTTCAAAAAATTTTGATCCTACGAACAAAGAAACTATTAAAGGCATAGGAGACGATGCGGCTGTAATAGATGTAGGGGATAAGTACCTGCTCATATCTTCCGATATGCTACTGGAAGGTCCTCATTTTGATCTTTCCTATGTGCCTCTTCAGCATTTGGGATACAAATCCATAGCTGTTAATATATCTGACATTGCGGCGATGAATGGTATCCCAAAGCAAGTAACGGTGAGCCTTGGCTTGAGCAACCGATTTTCCGTGGAGGCGGTAGAATTAATCTATGAAGGAATCAAAGTAGCCTGCAAGGAGTATAATGTTGATTTGGTTGGCGGAGATACGACGGCTTCTGGTATGGGCTTGGTTGTTTCGGTTTCCATAATAGGGGAGGTCTCCAAAGAGAGAATTACCTACAGAAGTCAAGCCGTAGAAAATGATATTGTCTGTGTAACAGGAGATGTGGGGGCGGCATTTGTTGGTCTCCAAGTATTGGAAAGAGAAAAACAGGAATTTTTGGGCAACCCAGATATGCAGCCGAAAATTGACAAATACGATTACGTTGTTGGTCGCCAGTTGAGACCTAGGGCAAGAATGGACATCATTCATAAAATGAGAGAGCAAGAGATTATCCCGACAGCCATGATTGACATATCCGATGGTCTTGCTTCTGATATTTTTCATATCTGTAAGCAATCTAGGCTGGGAGTAGCTATTTATGAAGATAAACTACCCGTCGATAAGCAGGCATATACAACAGCCGCAGAATTCAGTATTGATCCTAATACCTGTGCTTTAAATGGCGGAGAAGACTATGAGCTTCTCTTCACTATTGGACAGGATGACTTCGGGAAAATAAAAAACCACCCTGATATCCATACCATTGGCTATATGCAAGCTCAGGATAAAGGAACGATATTTGTAACTAGGGATGATAAAGTAATAACGCTGACCGCTCAGGGCTGGAGGCATTTTTGATGAGCCACAATCCTTTGACCACAAGCTACAGGTCCATGAAATTCCGACAAGGCTCTTTATCTCAATTAGGTAACCAACCGTTGCGATGTAAGTTCAATTAGTAAGTGCAAAGATGTAGGATAAATATGTGGAGCTAGTTTCACATATTTACAGGTCTAAAAACTTTGCCATATGAGCCAAACATATTATCAACTCAAAGCCCATCAAAGACATCAAATTGAAGCCTACTTAGTCGTTCCTTAAAAACTCATTTTCCATAGAGTTTGTATTCTACTTTGATGGAAAGAGGTTAATTCAACTAGACGCCTCAGGTTTACTACCCATTTTGTATAGAGCCAAAGAGCATTTACTCTTAGTTTTTTCATCAACTTCTTGTAGTTAAACCCACAGGCAGACATGATGAAGTTTATTTTATCTCCTGTTTTCCCTTTTAGGTAATTGCTAGTTGCTCGATGATCTTGCTTCAAGTGTCCGAAGATTGGCTCTATGGCTGCTCTACGTCTACAGTGCGTTCGTTTTCTCTGTTTTTGATAGGTATTGTCTCTTTGTAATGAGTTGGATGGTCGGATGATGGAGGTGTTCTCAACTGTGTTAGTCCCTTTGTACCCCCTATCTACTGTGGCGGTTTTCGGGTAGTTACCAGTCAGTAGTTGTGTTTGCTTCAATACAGCATCTAGCGTATGTCCATCATAAATATGCTCTTCAAAAGTCATCGCACCTACGATGATACCCGTATTTTGTGTCAATACTACTGATGCCTTACAGCCATATTCATATTTCTTATGTGCCTTCTCTTTTGCGATGCAATACACATCAGGTTCATGTAAACTGTAAATTTTATGTTTACTGAACTTCTCTTGTGTAAGTACTCGTTTGAACAGTGCTAATGTTACTTCTTTTTGCTGATGTGGTAATTTCCTGTCTAATTCTCTGACTAACCGACCAGCAATGGTTTTGAGTTTTCGCTTCGCTGCATTTGCTTTCTTCCTTCTTTTAGGGTGAGTCCCATTGTAGGTGTCTCTGACAAGGTTTTTGGTTGTCCTAACGTAGCTGCGTCGTAGGTTAATCCCTTCTTTCTTGGCTATAGAAATACAGCTGTCAACAATTTTTTTATGAAGTTTTGCATCTGTGGGATAGGTGATGCGCTTTTCCTGGACAGTAGTATCTACACTTACATGCTTGTCCATAGCATCCTTGCCGTGTAGCTCAATTGAATGTTTCAATAGCTTCTCTACCCCTTCTTCTCCAATCCTCTTCCTGAAATGCACCAAATCTGTTGCCGCACATGGTTGCCCCCATTGCAAAGAATCAAAGCCTCCAAAATATTGAAAATATGGATTCATTTCCCACCGTTGTTCCACCAATGCCTCATCTGATAAATTGTAAATAGATTTTAATATCAACAAGGAGACCATCAAACGAATAGAATGAGCTGGACGACCTACATTTGAATAAAGCGAACCAAATTCTTCTTCAAAATATGACCATGCTATCTGGTGGCTCAACAAATAAAGCTCTTGCCTGGAATTGAGTTGTTCAGTTAAGGTAGGTGATAAAAAATTAAGTTGATTTCTATTCGACTTTTTTGACTGCATTTGACAAGGTTTTGATTGATATTATAACTATTCCTTGTCATTTTATATAGCAATAATCATGCTAAAAACCTCCCTGAAAGAAGATAAGCATAATTAATGTTGATTCTTTAGGGTTGACTAAATAGGATGTTTGGTGTTGAGGAATATAAAGGACTTATCACTTTTTTTGTGATTTTTCCAGTGCTTATAACAGCACAATTTCTGCGCGTGAGAAACGAAAAAATGTCTTTATTTCCAGAATTTAACTCACTTAAAGACATATTTAAGTACATGAGACGTTTTTTTGGGAGTGTAAGTTATTAACATAAAATGCAAAGAGCCTTAACTAGATAAGACCCATATTGAATTATTTTTTTTGTTTAAGTTAACAAACTTTCATGAGTGCAACGGAAATTCAATTGTCCAGAAGACAGCAAATTTCATCATCCCAAAAGTTTAACAATCGTAAGTGTAAACCAGAGTTGTGCGATGAAAAAAAGAAACAATCTCCAAGTGAGTGCAGAAATGATTTTTGATTCAATGCGTTCTGCCAAGTCATCCTGTGTCATAGGGTTTAATTTCTTTGACCAACTCCCTAGATTCTTCTTTTTCTAGCTTCTGATTGAACAACGTAAATAGTCTTATTTTCGTTGTCGTTTTCATACACAATCTACCTTAAAACAATAAGGAAAAAAATAAGATGCAGGGTTGACCTTATATCCTATTTCTACTTTTCCGTAAGATGCTTGGACGATGCCTCGCGCCTCAAGGTCGTTTTCACGTTGCTTATTTATCTTTTCCCATCGTCATGTCAAGCGCAACTTGTTTAAACTTAATTGCCTAGCTTGTATGTAACTTTTTTTAAAATAAATGTAGCATATAAACACAAGACACATGAAACATATCATCCGTACACTTCCGATAGTCATTCTCATATTATTTGCAGGAGGCGCTAGTGGGCAAAAAAAGATTTATTGAAGTAGGCATTTAATAAATACGAATGCACTTGTACGGGCATGGTTGATGGACCACCATTTTAGTTAGCAGGTTATCGAATATTTCCCCTTTCATCTGGCTTCGGTTGAACCGATAGCAATATTGGTCGATATATGCTTGCAGGTTATCGACTGAATGGTGGATACCTCTAAGCCATGCCTTGAACATCATAATTGTTCTGTGCAATTCCGGGAAATTCTTACCTTTCTTCCCACTCTCGATTTGAATTAAGTAAGGATATTTTTCTTTCAAGGGGATGTAGCCCCTCCAGTTATCGGTTTTGATGGTAGCCTCAGGTGATATATGATCTTGGAAGAAGGGCTTCAATTGCTTGGATCCAGCATTGTCAATCTCTCTGGCATACATCCTGCTCACTCCTTTCCCTTTCTTCTCAATAGCCAGTACAACCTGCTTTTTTCGGTTATTTTGTCGTCCTACAACGCCTTCTTCCTGTTGCCCTACAACGGTCTCATCGACTTCTACTTTACCCACTAGCGGGTATTTCCCACTGCTAACCATTGCCTTCATTACCTTTTGTTGAAACAGCCAACAGGTTTTTTGCCGTAGCCCCAGTTTTCTGCTTAGCTCTGTTGATGCAATCCCTTGTTTATTGGTACTCATATAGTATACGATATAAAAAGCTTTTAACATTGGGAATTTTACTTTGTGGAAAAGAGTGCCACTTGTGGGGGTAGCTTGGTACCTACATTTTGTGCATTGCCGGGTATGGAATAATTTCCCTCTGCAATACTTGTTGTTTTGGCACCTTTCACATTTAAATCCATTGGGCCATTTCATTTCGGCCAGGAAGTTTTGACAACTGTCGTTATCAGGAAATTTCTTCTGATACTCAAAAAGAGTTAGGCTTTCATACTTTTTCTCCATAATCTGATTTTTATTCTAACTTTAATAATCCTACTAAGTTACTGTAAATCAATCGTTTAATCAAGAAAATGAAACTGTTTTAATAGACTAATCTTTTATTTATTAAATGCCTACTTCAAAAGATTTATCCTTTCAATAACCAACATTATAAGCACGGTTATATGGATAGAAATGGAAAAATAATCGTACAGCCACAGTTTGATGAGGCATTCAGCTTTGCAGAATCTGGCTTAGCAAAAGTAAGACAAAACGGAAAATATGGCTTCATAAACAAACAAGGAGAGATAGTAATACAGCCACAGTTTGATGATGCAGGTAGCTTTAGAGAATCACGTTTAATACCAGCACAACGCGGAAAATACGGCTATATAGGCAAGTCTGGAAACATTAAAATCCCATTTATTTATGACGATGTATGGGATTTTTCTGATGGATTGGCAAAGGTTAGAAAAAATGGAAAATACGGCTTTATAGACAAGTCTGGAGACACTAAAATTAAGTTTATTTATGACTCTGCACAGCGTTTTTCAGAGGGATTGGCAAAGGTTAGTAAAAAGACTTTGGGCATTGTTCACCACATTGTAACAAAAAAGAAGGATGGTAAGTGTTATGGAGGAAAAAAACATGTTTTTGACAAAGAAAAAATTCCGAAGATCGTAGAAAACTTAAACAAGTATTTTACCTCATCTCGTATTGCCTTTTTTAGTGAAGAAATACTCGACGATGATTTGCGTCACTGTGTTCCCTCATCAACTGGTAAAGATATTTCTTTGCTTCATGAAATTGCTTTTCGATCAGGATACATCAATATTTATCATACTTTCGACTTAGAAGATGGGGGGTGGGGAAGAGCGCGAGGAGTTGCTTATGGAAATGCTGTGGGTATTGACTACGACGTACTCGATCAAGAAAAAATGGAATACGCAAATGTTTTAGCACACGAGATGGGACATTCTCTCGGGTTAAGGCATACTCATGGACCAAGCAATGGCGACAAAACAACAGAGTTGCTGATTAGGAGGGGAGGCAATTGTAGCTCCGAAGGAGACAGCTTTTGCGACACTCCTGCTGATCCGAATGAGTGGGGTAGGTAATGAGGGTAACTGTAATACAATCTATGCTGGAACGGCTACAGATGGGAAAGGCTACGAATACAACCCATTAACAAACAACCTAATGTCTTATGCTCCCTCTGAATGTAGAACTAGTTTTACCAACGAACAAATTGCAGTAATGGAGGAAAATGCTGGAAAGCCATCAGGAATCGTAGCTGTTGATGCTATTTGTTCATTTCCAGCTGATGATTTTGCCATCAGAACGGTTTCTCATAAGGTTCGGTCAGATGACTTTGCCATCAGAATGGTTTCTCATAAGTTCCAGTCAGATGACTTTGGAATTGTCAACGTAATTTCCAACACTTATTCTTGGGTAGATTTAGAGCGTATAGAAAGAAATGGTAAGTACGGCTTTATAGACAAGTCTGGAAACACTAAAATCCCGTTTATTTATCGCTATGCCGGCAATTTTTATGAAGGGTTGGCACGTGTTAGGAAAAGAAAAAATAGTAAGTACGGCTTTATAGACGAGTCTGGAAACACTAAAATATCGTTTATTTATGACGATGCGAAGCCTTTTTATGGAGGATTGGCAAGAGTTAAAAAAAATGGTAAGTACGGCTTTATAGACAAGTCTGGAAACACTAAAATCCCTCTTATTTATGACCATGCAATGAATTTTTCTGATGGATTGGCAGAGGTTAGTAAACAGCGCAGAACACTCTTCAGGTTCAGAAGACCCTTTATTAATCACAATCGAAAAATACTTCCTTATAAACACAAATGGAGATTGTGTGAGCGGTTGTAAATGATAGCTTTAGGTCCAATGATCTTTCATCAAAATCAAGAGATATGGATAATTTCAATTGCAACACCTTCCCAACAGGCACTAAAAATGGATATGCGGACAGAGCATTATGAAAGGTTTTTGAAGCACCGAAAATTAAGTAGTGCTAGCAACTAGGGCGCATACTCATTTTAGCTAGGCGTTAGCACCAAATAAAAAGTAGAGCCATGAAAAACTTGAAATTATTAGCATTAGCAGGTTTAGTTCTTCTATTTTCTTGTGACAAGGAAGACGGCAGTGTATTGATCCAAAGTTAATAACTGGAACATGGAGACTTGAACAGGTAACTTTCAATAAGATTGATGGAACAGCAATTAATGACTGGATAAGCACTAGTACAATTTTGGACATAAATGAAAATGGGTCATACTATCGAAACTACAATAGTAGGAGGGTGGGCTTTAAACGATAAAATACTTGTTTTAGTCCCAGATGAAACATTACGGATCTCTAATTAGGAATACGAAGTACTGGAATTAACAGCAGACATATTTAAAGTGCTAATTTCCTGAACCGAGGGACAGTATTGTTTCGGTTTTGACCAATTCGAAGAAAACGAGAATTTAACTATTACTGAGCAATATGTAACATCTGACTAATCAGGTGCTAACATTAGAGGGTCTTAACTAGTTAAGCGGGTTTTTTCTGCATATTTGGAGCAAAATTTTGTACAAATTCTGCTCTCTACTATTGAACCTAAATTCACATTCTTTAAAATGTAAGTTAAACATATTTTGGTTCATATCTCTGAACTTTGAAAGTCTTGTTTTAGCATAGCCCCAAAAGAATTCTATCCCGTTAATATGGAAGCTTCCTCTGGCAAATTCATCCTTGCCATGATGTACTCTATAATGCTTTTTGTAACCAAAATCTACTAACCCATTATACCCTCTCCAACCATCGGAATTGATAATACTGTCTGGGGCTGGTTTTCTTTTTATAATCGCATGAAGCATTCTTCTGTCGCACTTTTTTATTATTTTTGCAAGCCTCCCTAAAAGTCTTAGCGTTTAAAACTAAAGTTACACGTTAAAATTAGGGAAATGAAAAAGAGTCGCTTTACCGAGCCTCAGATCATCAAGATACAGAGCGAACAAGAACAGGGAAAGAGTGTGTCGGATATTTGTAAGACACATGGAATAAGCCAACCAACTTTCTACAACTGGAAGAGTACATACTCAGGCATGAGTGTGAAGCAACTCAAAAAGTTGAAGGAACTCGAAACAGAATTAAGTTCATTTAAGCGTATGTATGCTGAGCTGGCTTTGGAGCACAATGCATTAAAGCACCTGATCGAAAAAAAACTTTAAGATCTGCTGAAAAGCGAGAAACTGTTGGGTATCTGGTCGATGAAGGCCTGAGTATCAGGCAGGTCTGTGTGGCAATTAATCTGAGTTTATCTGTGTATTACTACCGATTTAAGCGTAAAGCTGAGGACACAGTTATTATGAGGCTCACATTCAACTAATAAATGCAACTTTTAGATTTGAGATTTTATCACTATTACAAAACAGGAAAGAAGGGCAATTTTCTCTTTCACTGCTTTGCTGGTAAGGGTTAATTTGCCCCCTCACATCGTGAAAAATAAAGTTGCAAATGGCACATCTTACTACAGAACACAGGTACGCGATATCGTGTATGTTACAACAAGGAAAAAGTCAAAGTGAAATAGCTGCTAGCATAGCAAAAGATAAATCTGTTATTAGCAGAGAAATTGTGCGTAATAAAGATCAGAGGAGTGGTGTTTATAGGCATGATTTGGCGCATCGAAAGTATGCTCAACGTCAAAAAAAGAAACCCAAGAAAAAGCGATTCACCTTGCGAATTCAGTCCCATGTTGAGACCCTGCTAAAGGAAGACTATAGCCCCGAGCAAATTGTAGGCATCAGTATAAAAGAAGGGCTAGACTGTGTCTCTCACGAGCGCATTTATCAGCATGTATGGAAAGACAAAAAACACCAGGGCGAGTTACATACTCATCTCCGCAGAAAGGGCAGAAAGTATCGCAAAAGAGGGGCTACTAAAGATAGCAGGGGAATTATAAAAGACAGAGTAAGTATAGACCGCAGACCTTCGGTGGTAGAAGAAAGGTCAAGATTTGGAGATCTTGAAGTAGATTTGGTCATTGGAAAAAAACAGAAAGGAGCGATTGTAACTATCAACGACAGGGCGAGTGGCATGTTGAAAATGAAGAAAGTAGAAACCAAACAAGCCAGCGAAGTGGCTGATGCCATCAATGAATTATTGGAAGAATGGAGTCCGTTTCTTCAAACCATCACTTCTGATAATGGAAAGGAATTTGCTTGGCATCAACAGGTAGCTAAAACGCTAAGCATTGACTATTATTTTGCCCATCCCTACCACTCGTGGGAAAGAGGGGCTAATGAAAATTTAAACGGGCTGATCAGACAATATATCCCTAAGAAATCAGACTTCTCTATGCTCGATGAGCAACAAATCAAAGACATTGAAACCAAGATAAACAATCGACCTAGAAAAAGGCATAAATATGAAACCCCTATATTTGTAATGAATCAATTATTGGTTAACCAGAAAGTTGCATTAATGACTTGAATTCAGCAGGCATTTGGAGCAATTGGCAGAAAAGTATCTTGCTTATGGCTTCCGAAAGATGTACCATTTACTGCGTCTTGAAGGGTATAGATGGAACCATAAACGCGTATATCGAGTGTATGTGATGATGGGTCTGAATATTGGTAAAAAGCGTAAAAGAAGACTGCCAGTACGTGTCAAGACACCTCACATTTTACTCATTCAAAGAAACATCATTTGGAGTGCGGATTTCATGAATGATAGTCTGATTAATGGAAGACCGTTCAGAACCTTCAACGTGATAGATGATCACAATAGAGAAGCACTGATGATTACCATTGATACCTCATTAAGTGCCTGGCGTATTACAAGGGAACTGGACAGACTCATGGAATGGCGAGGAGCTCCTGAGGTGATACGTGTAGACAATGGACAGGAGTTCACTTCTGCTGTTTTTGAAGTTTGGACTCGAAAACATAAGATTAAACTGTGTTTTATTCAACTAGGAAAACCCACCCAGAATACGCTTGTGGAACGCTTTAATGGGATCTACCGAAAAGAACTACTAATGCCCATTTATTCACCGATTTGGAACAGGTAAGAGACCAGACCCAGCAATGGATCTGGGGTTACAACAACATAAATCCACATGAATCCTTGGGTAATAAACCTCCAGTAGCATTTCTCAAACAAAGAGGAGTAACCGTACCAAGTCTGAATGTAGATATGCATTTGAAAGAAAAAACTATATTTGCCAATTTTTCGGTTTAGAGGAGGCTTACAATCTAGCACTCACAAATTGAAAAAAAGCCACCAAGTGCAATACTTGGTGGCTCATCAGCTAGTACTTATTTTATCCGATACTCTTCTTTTTGTGAGACGGATCAGGGATACTCTTACATATGATTACATCATGCCACCCATTCCGCCACCTGGAGGCATTGGAGGCATTGCAGCACCTTCTTTCTCTGGCTCCTCGGCAACTACACATTCTGTAGTCAGTAGGAGGGATGCGATGGATGCCGCATTTTCAAGAGCCAATCTTGTTACCTTGGTGGGATCAATGATACCAGCTCCAAACATTTTTACATATTCACCTGTTGCAGCGTTAAATCCATAATCAGCTTTCCCTGCTGCTACTTCGTTCACTACTACAGAAGCTTCACCGCCAGCATTTTCAACGATTGTTCTCAAAGGAGACTGGATCGCTGCTTTTACAATGGCAACACCAGTGTTTTGGTCGTCATTATCAAGAGTCAATTTGACAAGAGAATCCATTGCTCTGATCAAGGCAACCCCTCCACCAGCTACGACTCCTTCCTGAACGGCTGCCCTTGTGGCGTGAAGTGCATCGTCTACTCTATCTTTCTTTTCCTTCATTTCAACTTCAGTAGCTGCTCCTATGTACAGAATGGCTACTCCACCTGAAAGCTTAGCTAATCTCTCCTGAAGTTTTTCCTTATCGTAATCTGAAGTAGTGTTCTCGATTTGTTGCTTGATTTCCCCGATTTTTCCTTCAATATCTTTTTTATTACCAGCACCATCAACAATGGTAGTATTGTCTTTGTCAATGTTTATTTTTTCTGCTGTTCCAAGATAATCGATGGTTGCATTTTCAAGTTTGTATCCTCTTTCTTCTGAAATGACAGTTCCACCAGTCAAAACGGCGATATCTTCAAGCATAGCTTTTCGTCTATCCCCAAAGCCTGGTGCCTTAACGGCAGCGATTTTAAGAGAACCTCTGATCTTGTTCACTACCAAAGTCGCTAAAGCCTCACCTTCTACATCTTCAGCGATGATCAACAATGGTTTTCCAGTTTGAGCAGTTGCCTCGAGAACTGGAAGCAATTCCTTCATGTTAGAGATTTTCTTGTCATAGATCAAGATATATGGACTCTCTAACTCGGTTTCCATTTTGTCTGTATTCGTCACAAAATAAGGAGAAAGGTATCCTCTGTCGAATTGCATACCTTCTACTGTTTTTACTTCAGTTGCAGTACCTTTTGCCTCTTCTACTGTGATGACCCCGTCTTTTCCTACTTTTTCCATCGCATTGGCGATCATTTCACCAACTTCTGAATCATTATTTGCAGAAACAGAAGCTACCTGAGCAATCTCTTCATTGGTTTTAATCCCTTTTGATTGCGTTTTCAGGTTTTCAACAACTGCTACGACGGCTTTGTCTACGCCTCTTTTCAAGTCCATAGGATTTGCACCCGCAGCTACATTTTTGATCCCGTGACTGAAAATAGACTGAGTAAGTACGGTAGCAGTGGTAGTTCCATCACCAGCGTCATCCGCAGTTTTAGAAGCTACTTCTTTTACCAATTGAGCACCCATGTTTTCAATTGGCTCTTTTAGCTCTATTTCTTTTGCTACAGAAACCCCGTCCTTAGTGACACTGGGAGCACCGAATTTTTTATCTACAATTACATTTCGTCCTTTAGGACCCAACGTAACTTTTACTGCATCTGCAAGTACATCTACACCTCTTTTGATGCTATCTCTTGCGTCAGTATCAAAGAATATATCTTTCGCCATGATTTTAAATGATTTTCAATTTTTATGTTTATATTATACAATTCCGTAAATATCTGATTCTTTCATAATCAGATATTCTTTCCCTTCGATCGTAACTTCAGTACCCGAATACTTTCCATAGAGAATCTGGTCCCCGACTTTCACAATGATTGGTTCATCTTTCTTACCAGTACCGACAGCAATAATTTTACCCTTCTGAGGTTTTTCCTTGGCCGTATCCGGAATAATTATACCGCTGGAAGTTTTTTCCTCAGCAACCGCAGGCTCAACCAGAACCCTGTCGGCGAGTGGTTTGAAATTTAATTTAGACATACTTTTAAACGTTTATTGTTTAGATAAATTCTATTTTTATGACCTTATCATTTAGCGTGCCAATTGTAATCTGCAACCTGATTTGTCAGTTTTCCTGACATTTTTACAGCTATTATTCAAATGTTTATTGATATAATGATTTATTTATTGACTGTATGACATTTTGATCGTATCTTGAGTGAAAGAAGTGTTATGGAGAAATTGAAGCATGACTGGTTGACAGAAGGTCTAATTGATTATGAATATAAGAAGTATGTTTTGCTGGCGTATTTGAAAGATATTCGACAGAGATTTGACAAAAGTGAGTTATATCCTTTTATGTCGGATTTAATTTTCCATTATCGGAATATTCTAAAGGTCAAGGAAAATAAAAAATTGATGTACGAGAACTTTCCTGAAACTCTTTCCAAGGCAGATTTCCAAAGACTTCAATTGACATACGACAAAGTAGTGAATGACGATGATGTAATGAAGGAGCTTGAGGACATCATCTCGTTTGCACTTCCAGAAATACAATCGACTCTTGAGGATGGAAAAGAATTACATGAGTTTGTGGAAGAAAATATTGAACTTGTTCCTGTTGGTCTTTCGCCAATTTATGATCAGGAGGGATACTTGTTACTAAAATTAGCTAATACTAGAGAAGTATCTATTTATCGCTATCAGGTGACCTTATTCGAACATGCAGATGAAAAATACAGGAGCATGACGACTGAGTTTCTGATGAACGATTTCAGTAACATTAGCAGAACTTACGAAAACATCAAAGTAGAGCTCACACGAAAATTTACCGAGCTACCTAATCCAGCAACGTATTTAGCTCTGAGCAAACTAAAATTCCCCCTTGTGGAAACGTTGCTTCCAGTGGCTAAAAGAATGTTGGTTAGAAATATCTCTGCTGCTTAGTCTGTAGAGTCAGGGTCAATGTATTCTTCTTCAATTCCAAGTCCTTCCAATCCTCTGTTTGCTGGTTGTTCAACAGCAGGAGGGATGGTAGAATTTTGTTGCGCATTGTCAATATTAGGGCTTGACAATCCCCCTGTTGTTTCTTGGGGTGTAGTAAAATTTGCTGAAATGGACAGCATTAAAAGTGCAATTGCAAACCCCCAAGTTAACTTTTCAAGTAAGTCTCCTGTCTTTTTAACTCCCATAAGTTGTGTGGACCCTGATCCTCCAAATTGACTGGAAAGTCCTCCTCCCTTTGGGTTTTGGGCTAACACAACGAGAATCAGCAGGATAGCCACAATTAAAATGATGACTATAGTTACTCCGTACATTTACTTCAATTTTGAAATTAAGTCCGCAAAGTAAGATTTTTTTTCGGGAAACTTCAAACTTAGAACCTCGTAAATTTCTTTTGCCCTTGTTTTATTTCCCTGATTCAGATAAACCTGTGCTAGGTATTCGGAAGCTAGACTTCTATTCCAAGAGGAACTCGTATTGGAAAGGTCTCCTTTTGTCTTTTTTTCAGGAGTTGCTTTTGAAATCGAAGGACTTTCCTTTATGAACTTATCAATAATATTTTTTTGATCCTTTCTGGACTCGACTTTTTCATCGTCATCTTTCTTTGTAGAGTTGCTCTTTGTTACCGTACGTTTGGCAGTAGGGGTTGTTCTGGAAGTTGCAGTGCTTGTTTTCTCTGGGAGGTCAGACTGGGATTTTTTTTGAGTTGTTTTTTCGGATAGCTCAGTTGGACTGGTTTTTACTTCCTGTGCGGGGACGACCCTTTTTTTTGCTGAGGCTTTTGAATCCTGGTCTGTTGCAAATCTTTTCTTTTCGAAGAATGAGGCAGGTGCTATTTCCTGAGGTTCATCTTTGTCAGCATTTTTTTTTTTGCACTGGGGTTCATTTTTTCCAGTGCTTCAGATACTGCATCTTCTTCTTCTATCTGCTGTTGCACGTCAGCAAATTTTGCTCGCGAAGATTTAAGATCTTCCATATCCTGCTCCAGTTCTTCGAGTATAGTGTCCAGTATCTCTGAAGGAACACTAGGTCTAATCAGGGGTTCGCTCTCCTGCGGTTGTGATTGCTCCGCTGGAGGCTTGACCAAGAAAGGAGGGGTACTTCTGCTAATATACTTTTTTAATAAAGGTCTGTCAGTGGCGTAAATAGCTGCAGATGCGATCCTGTTTTTTGTGGACGGATCTTTCATCATTTGACTCCCCTTGGCCAAAAGCATTCTGACACTCTGAAAATATGGTGCCTCAACAATGATGCTTTCCAATTCCTCCAAATTATCTGACGTAAGTGAGGAAGGATTTCTAAGGTATTCGATTAATTCGTTCCTATTCACAGGCTGTGGTAACAAATATTAAAATCAAAATTACACAAAAAGATCGAAATCGCACAAAATCACCAATTTGCAACCGAAGCATTGAAGATATCTAGTATGATTTGGTCGAATATTTCCTCCACGAAGGTCGTTTCATTGGATGATAAATCAATAGCGTTGTCGTAATCCTTAAAAAAAGAAAAACTACGATCAAAGTTGAATGTTGGATTTTTTAGGTTCGTGTAGGTGGTGTTGACTGTGATGGTTATTCTTGACAGAGCAGAAAAGTCTATGCCATTATTCTGACCAGAAGAAGTAGCGGCCACGGGTGTAACGGTATAATTCGAGATATAACCGTCGATTTGGAGGTCTCCATTGTTATTCACAAGCTCTAGGCTGGTGTTTTGTTGAAAATAGTCCCTAGTGCTTTCCGTAAGTAAAACGCTCATGTTGGATGGTCCGAGCGGTGCATTGTTGTAAAATGTTTGAATAGAAATAGTTTTTACATCTGGAGAGATGGAAGCTCCAGTCAATGAATAAATACCACATCCACTGCTTGAACCTATCGCCAATAGGAGTATGAGCAGACTAGGGCTTTTCAATTCCATATTGCTTGATCTTCCTGTACAAAGTTCGTTCTGAAATCCCCAAATCTTCAGCTGCGTATTTTCTTTTGTTCTTGTTTTTTTTGAGTGCCCGAATAATCAGCTCTTTTTCTTTTCTTTCAAGTAAAAGGGAGTCTTCAAATTCAGTCTCGTGAGTGATGTCTTCTATTTCTTCATCGAAATCTTTACCCTTGGATGAGATAACGAGAGATGGTGGATCGTGATCCGATGGCGATTCTTCTTTTTGGGAAGGGATCGACTCGGTGCTATCAAAAAGATTTTTGTGTTTTTCCAGAATTCCTTTGTCATCTGCACCATCATCTAACATGCTGAAAACAAGTTTCTTCAGGTCTGCCATGTCCGCTTTCATGTCAAACAGAACCTTGTACAAAATATCTCTTTCTGTAAAATTATCCTGAGATTCTGCTTTGTCTACTAATGCAGGCAGGTGACTACCTGACCTTGGCAAATAGGTTTCTACCTGACTTCTGTTAACCTCTCTTTCTACATTCAAAATGCTCATTTGTTCTGCTAAATTTTTGAGCTGTCTTATATTTCCAGGGAATCTTTGAGACTTTAAATATTCTTGTGCATCTGTAGTTAACTTAATTGACTCGGTCTTATAAGTTTCAGCAAAATCATAAGCGAATTTTTTAAATAAAAGAATTAGATCGTCGCCTCTTTCTCTAAGAGAAGGAACATATATTGGAACGGTACTTAACCTGTAGTATAAATCTTCTCTGAATCTTCCTTTGTTCACTGCGCTTAACAAATTGACATTGGTTGCTGCAATGATTCTGACATTCGTTTTCTGTATTTTAGAAGATCCAACTTTTATAAATTCTCCATTTTCAAGGACTCTTAAGAGTCTTGCCTGAGTACTTTGAGGCATCTCTCCAATCTCATCCAGAAATATTGTCCCCCCATTGGTGACTTCAAAATAGCCCTTTCTATCACCGGTAGCACCTGTAAACGCTCCTTTTTCATGACCAAAAAGTTCAGAATCTATTGTTCCTTCTGGTATGGCACCACAATTGATGGCAATGAACTGCCCATGTTTACGGTGCGAGAGGCTATGTATGATTTTTGAGAAAGACTCCTTGCCAGCACCGCTTTCGCCCGTAATCAATACACTCATATCCGTTGGAGCAACCTGCATGGCAACTCGTATCGCATTATTCAATTTTGATGAATTGCCAACAATCTCAAATCGTTGCTTGATAGCCTGAACCTCTGAATCTACTTTAGAATTCATATTTTTTCCGCGTTTCCAAATAATGTAGCTGTAGAACAATCATGAACCTTCACGTTCAGGTATGTTCCTTTTGCATAATTACCATCAAAGACAATCACTTTATTAGCAGAGTTTCTTCCCTGCATTTGTTTATCAGATTTTTTGCTTTTCCCTTCAATTAAAATCTTGAAAGTTTTTCCAATATTTAATTTGTTTCTTTTGAGAGACACTGCTCGTTGCCTGACCATTATTTCCTGTAGCCTCCTTTTTTTAATACCAAGCGGAATATCATCCTTGTGTTTTTTAGCAGCAAGAGTTCCAGGTCTTTCAGAGTAGCAAAACATATAGGAGAAGTCATATTGAACATAGTCAATCAGGGACAGTGTGTCCAAATGCTCATCTTCCGTTTCCGTACAAAAGCCTGCGATCATATCTGAACTCATACCACATTCTTTTCCAAGAATATTTCTTATTGAATCCACACGATTAATATACCATTCACGGTCATAGGTTCTATTCATCAATTCTAACACACGTGAATTTCCACTTTGTGCAGGAAGATGGATGTAGTTACAGATATTTTCATAATTCTTCATCGTATGGAGTACCTCGTCTGTAATATCTTTTGGATGTGAAGTAGAAAACCTTACCCTTAGATCGGGTTGTATTCTGGCTACCATTTCAAGAAGGCTTGCAAAATTTACCACGCTACCAACTCCATTTTTTTCTAGCCGAGCCTTATTATTTTCCTCTGGTGACCATTTATAAGAATCAACATTTTGTCCAAGGAGTGTAACCTCTCTGAATCCCTTATTGAAAAGCTCTGTTGCTTCTTTTAGAATAGAATGGGGATCCCGACTTCTTTCTCTTCCTCTTGTAAACGGGACAACACAAAAAGAACACATATTATCACACCCTCTCATAATAGAGATAAAGGCGGTAACGCCGTTGGAATTCAATTTTACTGGAGCAATATCGGCATATGTTTCCTCTCTAGACAAGAAAGTATTGATGCCTTTTTTACCGTCTTCTGCCTGTTTTACTAACTCTGGGAGATTTCTATATGCATCAGGACCTAACACTATGTCCACAATTTTTTCTTCTTCCAAGAGTCTGGACTTTAATCTCTCTGCCATGCATCCTAAAACACCAACAGTTACTTCCCCGTTTTTTTTCTTGATTTCTTGAAAATAATTGAGCCTGTTTCTTACCGTTTGTTCGGCTTTTTCCCTGATGGAACAAGTATTTATGAGAATAACATCTGCTTGTTCAGCAGATGAAGTAGTCCCGAAACCTTCTTTCTTCAATATGGATGTTACTATCTCGCTATCAGAAAAATTCATCTGACAGCCGTAGCTTTCTATGTATAGCTTTCTAGTCGCTGTACCTTTTTCTTCTGTCACCTTAAAATCACACACTTCCGAACGACTTTCTTCCTCTGATAAGTCAATATCTGCTATTAGCCCCTGCATGTGTGCAAATATAGGAATAGTTGTGACATTTTGTCAGTACTGATTAAATTTAATTTTCTATTTAATTTTATTGAAGTAGGCATTTAATAAATAAAAGATTAGTCTATTAAAACAGTTTCATTTTCTTGATTAAACGATTGATTTACAGTAACTTAGTAGGATTATTAAAGTTAGAATAAAAATCAGATTATGGAGAAAAAGTATGAAAGCCTAACTCTTTTTGAGTTTCAGAAGAAATTTCCTGATAACGACAGTTGTCAAAACTTCCTAGCCGAAATGAAATGGCCAGATGGATTTAAATGTGAAAAGTGTCAAAACAACAAGTATTGCAGAGGGAAATTATTCCATACCCGTCAATGCACAAAATGTAGGTACCAAGCTACCCCCACAAGTGGCACTCTTTTCCACAAAGTAAAATTCCCAATGTTAAAAGCTTTTTATATCTCACATTCAACTAATAAATGCAACTTTTAGATTTGAGATTTTATCACTATTACAAAACAGGAAAGAAGGGCAATTTTCTCTTTCACTGCTTTGCTGGTAAGGGTTAATTTGCCCCCTCACATCGTGAAAAATAAAGTTGCAAATGGCACATCTTACTACAGAACACAGGTACGCGATATCGTGTATGTTACAACAAGGAAAAAGTCAAAGTGAAATAGCTGCTAGCATAGCAAAAGATAAATCTGTTATTAGCAGAGAAATTGTGCGTAATAAAGATCAGAGGAGTGGTGTTTATAGGCATGATTTGGCGCATCGAAAGTATGCTCAACGTCAAAAAAAGAAACCCAAGAAAAAGCGATTCACCTTGCGAATTCAGTCCCATGTCGAGACCCTGCTAAAGGAAGACTATAGCCCCGAGCAAATTGTAGGCATCAGTATAAAAGAAGGGCTAGACTGTGTCTCTCACGAGCGCATTTATCTAGCATGTATGGAAAGACAAAAAACACCAGGGCGAGTTACATACTCATCTCCGCAGAAAGGGCAGAAAGTATCGCAAAAGAGGGGCTACTAAAGATAGCAGGGGAATTATAAAAGACAGAGTAAGTATAGACCGCAGACCTTCGGTGGTAGAAGAAAGGTCAAGATTTGGAGATCTTGAAGTAGATTTGGTCATTGGAAAAAATCAGAAAGGAGCGATTGTAACTATCAACGACAGGGCGAGTGGCATGTTGAAAATGAAGAAAGTAGAAACCAAACAAGCCAGCGAAGTGGCTGATGCCATCAATGAATTATTGGAAGAATGGAGTCCGTTTCTTCAAACCATCACTTCTGATAATGGAAAGGAATTTGCTTGGCATCAACAGGTAGCTAAAACGCTAAGCATTGACTATTATTTTGCCCATCCCTACCACTCGTGGGAAAGAGGGTCTAATGAAAATGTAAACGGGCTGATCAGACAATATATCCCTAAGAAATCAGACTTCTCTATGCTCGATGAGCAACAAATCAAAGACATTGAAACCAAGATAAACAATCGACCTAGAAAAAGGCATAAATATGAAACCCCTATATTTGTAATGAATCAATTATTGGTTAACCAGAAAGTTGCATTAATGACTTGAATTCAGCTATCGTATACTATATGAGTACCAATAAACAAGGGATTGCATCAACAGAGCTAAGCAGAAAACTGGGACTACGGCAAAAAACCTGTTGGCTGTTTCAACAAAAGGTAATGAAGGCAATGGTTAGCAGTGGGAAATCCCCGCTAATAGGTAAAGTAGAAGTCGATGAGACCGTTGTAGGGCAACAGGAAGAAGGCGTTGTAGGACGACAAAATAACCGAAAAAAGCAGGTTGTACTGGCTATTGAGAAGAAAGGGAAAGGAGTGAGCAGGATGTATGCCAGAGAGATTGACAATGCTGGATCCAAGCAATTGAAGCCCTTCTTCCATGATCATATATCAACTCAAGCTACCATCAAAACCGATAACTGGAGGGGCTACATCCCCTTGAAAGAAAAATATCCTTACTTAATTCAAATCGAGAGTGGGAAGAAAGGTAAGAATTTCCCGGAATTGCACAGGACAATTATGATGTTCAAGGCATGGCTTAGAGGTATCCACCATTCAGTCGATAACCTTCAAGCATATATCGACCAATATTGCTATCGGTTCAACCGAAGCCAGATGAAAGGAGAAATATTCGATAACCTGCTAACTAAAATGGTGGACCATCAACCATGACCTTACAAGTGCATTCGTATTTATTAAATGCCTACTTCAATAATTTTAAACTATAAAAATATTACTAATGGCATTAATCAAAGAAGTAAGGGGATTTAGGCCCAGGTTTGGAAAAGATTGCTGGCTAGCTGAAAATGCAACGGTTGTAGGTGAAGTGGAGTTGGGGGCTAATTGTACAATTTGGTTTGGGGCTGTTTTAAGAGGTGATGTGAATTTTATTAGGGTAGGGGATAATACAAATATTCAGGATAATGTAACAATTCATGGTACTTATGAGAAAGCGGGAACCACTATTGGGAATAATGTGTCAATCGGACATAATGCTGTAGTTCATGGATGCACCATTGAGGATAACGTACTTATAGGAATTGGAGCTATTATCTTGGATAATGCTGTGATAAGATCAGGCTCAATTGTTGGAGCTGGATCTGTTGTGTTAGTAGGTACGGAAGTGGAACCGAATTCGGTGTATGGTGGGATACCAGGGGAAAAAATCAAAACCATGGATAATGAAAATAAAGAAATGCTTTCCCGAATTGCAAGTAGTTATGCTACGTATGCCAGTTGGTTTAAAGAATGACACACAATGAACTTTCTTACCAAGACTTTCCTTTTTTCCATTGTAGTATTTATAGCGTCTTATACCAACTTGATCACAAAATGTGACATATAAACTGTTTCTTTTTTGCGTGTATTTTTTGCCTAATCCAAACAAAAAATAATTTATTTTATTTATGTCATATTTTATAATCAACTTGGTATTACCTGATTCCTAGCATTTATGTTGAAGACTTTTTTGTAGCGGTGATTATTGCAGTCATTTTATCTTTTCTCAATGTAACTGCCAAGCCTTTAATGCATTGATCATTCTAATAGCGGGAACTGTCGTATCAGGATTACTACTGACGGTTCTTGGTGGGTACTGTCATTCGGTTTGGTGCTGTCGCTGACCAACTCACTTTTGACAATTTTGAGTCTAAAGAATTAGAAATACACTGGACATTGAGGGTCCTTCTTGTAATTCTTTAGTTTAATTCGATAATTGAGGAGGATTTCATGGGTTCCCTTAGAGTGATTTGCCAAGGCTGATGTAGTAACGTCGTATGAATATCCAATCTGGAAATTCTCATTTAGGATCATTTGAGTCAAGAATATAAGGGCATCTCCATTTCTATATGAAATACCTGCGTATGCAATTTTGTCAAATATAACTGTCGCATTGATATCCCAACCTAATCTATTTTGTTCCTGATATCTTATTAAGACTGAAGGAGCAAGTTTAATAGTACGGTTCAAATCCAAGACTACACCCCCCGTTCCATAGTAATACCTACTTTCTTTAGATGCTGTGATCGTATTTTCTACTTGATACAGTGAATTCTCCAACATATAAGGTATCGATACACCTAAATACATCTTCGGGTTTGCAAAGTATACTCCAGTTCCAAAATTCGGATTGAACCGTGATGAAGTTCCCGTTAGCAATGGGTCATTTGTGTTTAGCACGTTTAGTTGATTAAAATCTGATCGTCTGTTGTCAAATCCTCCCGATAAGCCAAGAGCGAGTATACCTGCAGAAGTTTTAATTTTGTATGCATAATTTCCATATACAGCTGTTTCTTCATGTACACCTATTCGATCTCTGGTAACTAGTAAGCCTGCTCCAATTTGATTTGAGAGAAAAGAATTATGAACCGTGAACACTTGAGAAGTAGGGGCACCCGCTACATTTATCCACTGTTTTCTATGAATAAAAGAGGCACTAAAAATATTTAAACTACCCGCATATGCGGGATTCAATGCCAATCCATTGAACATATATGTCGATGTAACTGGTCGTTGCTGTGCACACAAAACTGATGCAGTAGCAAAGCTCATAAAGAAGATGACTTTTTTCACTACCTCGAAATTACCTAACTAACTCTAAAAATCCCTGTATCAGATCACTCCCGTCTCCTTTGTCAATGACATAGAAGTATGTTCCAGTCGGAAGGCTTAGCTCTGATGTTCCAACATTACTTGAGCCTTCAAACCTGCTGCTTACATTGTCATAGCTATTAATTTCATAAACTTTTGCACCAGCCCTATTGAATATAGAGACACTGTTATTTGTAAAATAATCTACACAATCAATTAACAAGAAGTCGTTCAATCCGTCACCATTTGCGGATATACCATTGTAAACTGTGATATCTGTCGTCATGGTAAATGTTTCACTATACTCACAGCCATTACCTGCAGTGAAGAATACTGTGTAGGTTCCTGGTCCGACGTCAATCAGCCTAGCATCCGTTCCCAAGATATTTTTGCTCTCGTCTTCCCATCTGTATTCTTGTACCTCATTGAATTGCTCAAAGCCGACAATAGCGGATCCGTTAAACTGATTAGTGGCACCATCTTCTGTCCTAAGACATGCTACAATGGAAGATTGTATTTCAAAAACAGGATCTGTGATGTCATACTCAATGTTTACCGAAGCAAGGGCAGATTCACAACTGGTAGCCAAGTTTGTTGCTTTTACAAGGTACGTGGTTGAGTCAAGGTTGAATACCTCAGCACCTGTGGTGTATGGAGTCATTAAATCGTCTTGGGCAAACCATTCGAATAGAAAGCCATTCTGAATCCCATCAACATTTGCTACGGCACTTCCATTTTCGTCTGCACAATTAGTTCTGTCGTTGTTTACAATAATGGTTGGTATTGAAGGAATGTCAGCAATATTATCAATACTGAATATTTCTTCGACCATACAACCAGTATTTACATCTGTAAGCTTTAATGTGTAAGATCCTACATCTAATGAATCTGCAAATGTCTGATTGCTAATAACGGTATTTGTATCATTTAGCCACTCGATGTTCACTAAAGAGGCATCTGGAAATGTTACCTGTGCAAAACCATCTTTAGCACTAAAACACACAGTTACATCACTGACAATTTCAAGTGTATAATCTGGAGGAGATGTGCTATCCATAATGTCAAAGGTTTCAACAACCTGACAGAACCTGTCACTTTTTTCTACTACGGACACAGTGTAAGTAGTATCAGGCAGGTCGACGATACTGCCTCCAGTAAAGTTTGCATTTGTTGTGTCAGGCTCTGATTGAGCACCATTAAACCAGTAAATATCATAACTACTGACAGGAAGTCCTTTGACAATTTGAACAGTCATTGTTCCATTCGGATCCGTACAGCTAGTAACAGGAGACGTATTGACGTTGAATAAAACTTCTCTTGGTCTATCTTCGATTTCAGCTTCGAATGTTGAAGCACATTCCGTCGTATTATCCAATACTCTCACGGTATATAATCCACCAGGAATGCCACTAACGCGGGCAGTAGTTTCTCCTACAAGAGTACCGTTTCCACCAATTATGGCATCCGTCAGGATAGTTGTGGTTCCGCTACCTATATACCACTGTATTGTATAAGCAGGACTCGTAGGGACAACTCCGCCGACCTCAATAGATAAGAATCCATTGAGATTGGCTTGATCACAATTTTCATTGTTTCCGTCA
This sequence comes from Ekhidna sp., assembly GCA_965261215.1. Taxonomy (GTDB): domain Bacteria; phylum Bacteroidota; class Bacteroidia; order Cytophagales; family Cyclobacteriaceae; genus Ekhidna. The sequence goes on along the minus strand of CBDHDT010000193.1, from coordinate 1,080,943 downwards.
TCTCCATTGACAAGAGTTATTGAAGGGAATGTGGAACCTTGATTTACAAAAATCTGATACGGTCCAGTTTGGCAATTCGAAATAGTGTTTGTACCAATGATATAGTAAATGACTTCTCCTATGGCAGCCGTAAATGAGGCACCAGCTAGACCCGTAAACACGGGGGTAGGAGTAGGAGTTACCGTAGGATCAGTGTCATAATAGTCAAATGTGTAATCTGCTATATTGTCAAGGTTTACGCCTGTTACTTCTATAATTCCATTTCCGGGCATGCACGTAGTGGAAGCTGTTGTGTCCACAGTCAAAATCCTTACGCTGGCTGGAACATTAGGAACAATAAATTCATCCGTACTCGTACACCCAGTTGAATTAAGGGTCACCTCTACAGTATAGGTACCTGTCACAAGTCCAGAAATAGTAGAAGTGTTAACAAGAGTAGCACCCCCAGTTCCTGAACCTGAATACCATTGGAATGTATAGTTGGGGTCAGTATGTTGGATGCCACCATCAACTGTTGCAAAAAGAGTTCCATTAGGAGCACTTCCGCCCGCACAGATAGAATCCGCTTCCTGAAGTACAATGGTAATTAGAGGTCTTTCTAGGATGTCTTCTACTTCGAACATCAATCCATTTGATGGACAGTTCGTGCTTAAGTTTCTAACAATAGCATAATAATCGCCAGCATTAAGTTCTGTATAGATGAAGTTGTCCATATCTCCGTCTCCATCAGTTGTGGCTGTGGCTAACCCAGCGTCATCATAGATTTCCAATCTATAGTTATTGGTCATAGCAGTTTGATCCAGCACTGCTCCGTCAAATACAGCTTCAATCAGTTCGAAAGAACCCATATCTACTGGCATATTGTCGTTATCATCATCACAGACACTGTTATCAATTACCGTATAGTTGAATATAGCTGGCATTATTGGTTCGTTAGGAATGGTAAAATCCGCCATTTGTAGACAATTAGTGTTGCTATTGACTACGCCTACCGAGTAATCTCCTGCCTCTACATTTGAGAGTGTTACTGTGTTTGCCCCTGTAATGGGATTAGTAGCTCCAAAACCCGTGTGCCACTGTACGGTGAAGTGATCCGCCTGAGTGAATTGATTGTCAATAATTATTTCAAGACCTCCCACATTGCTAGTACCGCCCGTGCAGTCTCTGTCTGGTGTTACACTTACAAGCTTGATTTGAGGTGCTCTTACCGAATCAGGCACATTTATAATGGTTGTTGCTACTTCACACTTTGTCGTAGTATGGATAGCTGATATGTAATAATCATCAGCCATGAGCCCATCTTCAGTGATGCTAGTGAGTGTTGTGTTTGTGTACTGTCCGATCACTGTTCCAGTTGCTGAGTTCTCTCTAATTGTTATATCGTAGAGCCCAAGGTCATTTAATCCGTTAGCTATAGGTCCAAAATCATTATCTTCGATAATTATTACTCCACTATGTGGAGGAACGTTGGTGTTGCAAAGAGTATCTGGACGTACTCTTGCCTGAATACTTGTTGCATCTAATATTGGGATTTCCGACATCTGCCGAACAGTATAAGTAGCTGTAGTAGCGCATCCAAGGTTGGGAGGTGTACTTATTTTGTTGATTACCACTGTATAATCTCCATCAGAAAGTCCAGTAAGCTCTGTAGAATCAGGATTAGACTGGAGCGTCCCCGTATTAGGACCAGCAGAGTAGATGGGGTTAGTGCCTGCTACAGCTCCCCTGTACCAAGAGATTTTGTAGTCAGCAAATACAGGGATCATACCAGCTTCTGTAACCGAGATGCCTAGCGTACCATCTCCTCCCAAGTTTCCAGTATCACAAAATGTGTTCCCCGACGGAGTTCTGGCTAAATTAACAACAGGATTTGTGTGTACATCTGTAACCTCAATTTCGATGGCAGTTGTGCTTTCACAACGTGTGGATTCATTACGTACTACAACTGAATACGTACCATTATCAAGTTCTGTTATCTCATTATCTACACCTATGGTACTAGCGATACTTCCATCTGTTGGGGCATTAAAAGCAATCCCATTTTTAAACCATGTGAAAGAATAATTAGTGGCTGTAACAGCCATGTCAACTACGCCTTCTTTGACAGAAGTGATCTTAATTGATCCGTTGGGTCCCGTACAATTCTGGTTGTCCTGAAGGGCATAATTGTCAGTCACCACCAAATGTGGTCTTGCTATGACTTCATTAATTGTGATCGTACTTAGCACCAGACAATTCAGGTATGGCGTGACTTGATCTATAATTTCCAATGTGTATGTGCCTGCGTCAATGTTCTCTAACGTAGCAGTGTAAGGACCAGGGGTAGTAATTGTTCCGCTGACGTTCGCAATTGATCCAGTTGCGACCAGTTGCGACCCATTTGTTGTTCCAGTGTACCACTGGTAGCTATACTGCCCAGTAGGGGTGTTTGTCATTGTAAATTGAATTGACCCATTACCTTCGTTGGGGGCAACATCACAACTTGTGTCATCGTTTCCTGTTAACGTTACCGAAGGATTCACCTCAACATTGTTTATCTCTACTTCGAAAGGTACAGTTGTGCAACCGCTAGCCTGATGCTCTGCGACCACATAATAAGTACCTGCAGCCGGTGCAGGAGCAACATAAGTTGAATCAACTCCAAAAGCCTGCAATGGACTTGTAGCAGAGAGGGCATTCATGAGTGTGGAATAGAAAGCAAATTCATAGTCGGCTGTAGCACCACTGGTTACATTTGCATCTGTCATAGTAATAATTCCTGAATCAGCTGGTGAGCAATCATTTGCATCCGTAACGCCCAACGGACCCAAAATAGCATGCGTTTCACTATTGTCATGTATGGTAATGACTTCTGTGATCGAACATCCATTCACATGAACAGCACCTGCAACAGCTACAGTTACTGTTCCTGTGCGAACACTGCTTGCGCTGGTTATGATATCACCATTCGTTATGGTCCCACTGGTGAGGTATACATTTAGGGTATCTGTTCTAGTGGTTAAAATTACGGCGGTAGCTCCGCTTCCACCCGTAAACGTCAGTATTTCTCCATTTCTAAAAGCTCCGCCTGCCGTATACGCAACATCAAAGGTTGGCACCACCCTGAGTATGTCCACTGCATAGTCTCCGACATTCAGAGAGTCCAGCGTAGTTGTAGTGACTAAATCATCAGTCTGTAGCGGAGTTGTATGATTCGGGTCGGTGGTTTCATTGTACCAAACGAACCTGAAATCACCAGCTTGGTTATCTTTACTGTTTTTAACTGCAGTTGCAGTTATTGCTCCATTGTTGGCTGTAGCTGGAGGGACTGAACAGGTGGTGTTGTCAGTTACCACGACATTTCCGAGAATTGGATCAAAGGCTCTAGTTTCTATTTCACCAACGACCGCTCGTGTCCAACATTCGCTGAGCGAGAAGGAATCTTTTTCTCTGGCTATAGCGGTATATGTCCCTGAAGGAAGCTGGGTGAATGAGACAGGCATCCCAGTTCTGACTGTAGTGGCATCTCCGTCTATTTTCTTAGGAAAGATAGACGTGGTGCCATCAGCATTAGTTATTGTATAGGTAAACGTATTGTCCGAATAGAATACGGCAGGAATTCCGCTTCCAGCAAAAAGATAAATATCATATTGCTTAATGTCCTCAGCTTCTCCAGCGAGGTAAATACCATCTCCGTCCTCTTCAATTCCAATAGCAGTTTCTCCATAACCTAGGCAAGATTCCACATGCCTAAGAGCAAGGGTGATAGTACCCTGCTGATCAATGTAAGGCAGATCATAGACCTGCTGATAGCGACACTTGGTAAGTACATCGGTCATCACAAGCGTATACAGTCCCGATGTTACGCTAACGAGTGAAGTCTGCAACCCTCCAGAATCATCCACCACATAGGCAGCAGAGGCTCCTTGAGCGGTCATATAGGTAGTTGGTGGCGTAGTTCCAGCATCAACAAGCGGTGTTCCAGCTGTAGGATTACTGGCGAAATCAAGTGACCCCTCATACCATTGATATGTATACGTTCTTCCAGGAGCAGAGGCTGTAATCATAGCTATAACATAACCATCTTCCATTGCACAATCCCCTGGAGTATTTCTTGGTGCTCCATCAGCAGTGGCACCAGAAATGAACGCTGTGGGTGCTTGCGATGTAATGCTGTCTGCAACCTGAACTGTTTCCTGAGCCGCTACACATCCAATTATAGTATCAGAGACAACTACAGTATAAAAGCCAGCAAACAGATTGCTTACAGTTGCCGTAGTGACGTTTGTTCCGTTGACACCTTCTACCAGTGGGGTAGAAATATCACCCCCCAGAAACCAGTCATATCTGTACATCCCTCCGTTATAACCTAGTGGCGTAGGACTACTTGGACTGAAAGCGGTGTTGGCTACTACAGTTGCTGTTCCATCCGGTGGCATACACCTAGTTTGTGAGGTGGAACTAGTCGTAACAGTAAGAGTAGGCGTAAATTCAGGTACTGTTACGGACTCCACCGTGAAGCAAGACGTTACATCATCAATTACTTTGACTGTATAACTCCCGCCTTCAATATTGCTATAGGTCTCCGTTGTTGCTAACACGGTTCCAGAGGGACTTCCTCCTGCATACCACTCAACTGAATAGGTACTTGTTCCTGAATTTTGTCCCACAGTAACTTCTCCTGTAGGAGTGGAGCCTACGCATGCGTGATTAGAGCTGTTTACACTAGCTGTCCAATCAACAGGTGGCTGATTATCCATTAACTCAAACGTTACTGGTGAAGAAAGGCACCCGCGATCAGTATCTGTTACCACTAATGTATAAAAACCAGGATCTAGGTTTCCAATATTTTCGGTATTTGCCCCGCGTACGTGTGCATTCGGAGCTGTTCCTCCAGAGCCTTTTCTGGTTGCTATATCATCATTATTTGAAATGAGTTGAGTAGCGTTGGCACTTGTTCCGTAGTACCATGCATAGCTGTAATTACCAGATCCGTCTGTAACATTTGCATTAACGGCACCATTTGGCCAGCTACTATGATCCTCACATACTGTCAAATCTGTTGTTGTTGATCCTGCACCTGATAAGCTAATTATGGGTGGAGCAAGGTCATTCAGGATGGTTTGCTGGAGTGTTGTACTACAGCTATTGCCGTTGTTGGATGTAATGACGACAGTGTACGTACCACCCGGCAGTTGAGAGGAGCTATTACCTGTAGCAGAGATAGAAGCTGTAGGAGTGGTCGTTAGCAGGAGGTTAGCAGGACTGGTGGAAGCACCAGTAAACCACTCATACGAATACGCACTGTTAGATGTCCCATCCGTAGATGCGACTGTGATTTGCCCATTGTGATTCCTCCCTCCAGTATTGCTACAAGTGGAATTATTAACGGCAATGCTGACCCCAAAATTGGGATTTTCAGGAACATCATCTACCGAGATCACAAGCTGACTCTCACAACCAAGAGATGATGTAACGAGCACTCGATAGGAATCACCAGCTATTCCAGTTAAATTACTTGTAATACTTCCAGAAATACTGCCACCATCCACAATCGGACTTCCCTGACCAGTGAACCAAGAAAAACTATACGTGTCAACTGGTGTAACATTTACTAAGATGGATCCTGTGGAAGAAGCACTGCAACTGGTATTGTTCTGAACTGTATTAAGTGTTACAACAGGTTGCACCTGATTTGAAGTTACAGTTCCATGAGCGGTTGCAGTACAAGCGGATGCATCATGAGTTACAATCGCTGTGTAAGTAGTGGCAGCAAGCCCTGTCGCAGTGCTGGTAGTAATCCCAGGTAGGTCAACCCCATTTAATTGCCATTGGAATGTGAATCCGTCAGCTTCTGTACACCTTGTACAGCCGTTAGGACCATTTGATACGTAAGCGGCTAATGACCCATTATTTGGGGTAGAACAAGCTGTGTATGGACTAACTTCTGTGATTACAATATTTGGTCTGTAAGGGGTGTCATATATTTGAAGCGTTGTTGGAGCGGTTTCACACCCAGTAGCTATACTTCTGGCAACTACGGTATAAAAACCAGCATCTAGCATAAAGCCGTTGCTACTATTTAAAGAGTCAAGTCCCATAACCCCACTGGCTCCAGATATAACAGGGTCACTGGTACCGTTGCCGTCATGCCATGTGAAGCTAAATTCGCTGGCAGTTTCTGCAGTCCCGTCAAGATTTGCATCGACTGTGACAGAAACAGCACCATTGGCTGTAGCACATGAAGTATTAACATCCGCTTGAGTAGCTAATATAGCAGGTGTAATTGTTTCGCTATTAATTACTATATCTACGAACTCCGAACACTTGGTGTCGCCGTTAATTACGTTCACCCGATAATTACCCGCTTGAATGTTTTGAAACGGGTATGAAACTGAACCATCTGCTATGGACACATCGGCTCCGTTTTGAGTGGTGAAACCATGCCCGTCAAATAACTGGTATGTATATGATCTAGGCTCACTCCCCGACATTGAGCTAGTAACATTAATGGTCCCTGCTCCAGTACCGCAGTTGGAGTCATGAGCCAAGTTGGTTACAACAGTTGGTTGTTCGGACGTTCTGTTAACTGAGATTGGCATTTCTGCAATTGCACATCCAGTAAGGTTGTCATGAGCTACGAGTACATAATTCCCATTATCTAGGTCGTTGAAAACTCCTGATGTGTTGATAAAATCTGCAGTACCCGAAGTATTCGTGCCTCGATACAATTCAAACCTGTATGGAAATAAAACGAACGTTACCGAGTCGATAAAGTTTCCTGTACTTGGACCACCAGTAGCTGTTACGGCTTCAAACTGGAATCGGGTAGTAAACTGACCATTTGGGATAGTATACAGTCCACTGTATACACTCCATGCTACATTATCAGTGGTAAAAGTTCCTTGTCTCACTTCAGCTGTAGGACCCCCAATATTTACAGAGATTTCATCGTCTCCACTCCTTCCTCGGTGTGCGAAAGACCAATCCAGTAAAGTTCCTGGCGTAGTGCTTAAATCGAAAAATAATGCGGCTACTTGAGTAGCGTTTACTTCAGCATGCTGATTTCCTGAATAGGAGGGAGTTCCTTGGAAGCCACTGGTCCATATTTCAATCTTGTTGTCTGCGGCGGTTGTGGACCAGCCATTGACGAGGGTTTGATCAAGTTGCTGAAAATTTCCCGTAATATCTGGCACTTCAAAATCACCGTTAATATTTCCAAGTGAAATAGTCTGATTCCCAGGTAGTATTCCAGTGGCATCAATGGATCCAAGTGCAGTTAAATCACAACTGTTAATGTTATTTACAATCATGTTGCTAGGTGTGGCTGTGATCGGTCTAGGCATATCTTGGACGGCAATGTCCAGTGTATCTGTACACGCAGTTGCACTTTCTGTTATTACAACTCTGTAGTCTCCTTCGGTTAGTCCTCCAAGTTCATGTATGTTGTTGTTAACTAAGAAAGAATTAGGATTTGCGGGTCCAGGAAGTGTACTTGCTGGCAGTGTGTTTAAGCCCTTAAACCAGCTGAAGGTAAACCCAGCTACGGTTCCCGCCCCGTCTCCATTAGCAGAAATAATTCCATTTCCAGATACGCACGATGTGTTATTTGCAACAAGTGTTACAGCCCCAGTAGGCGCACTGGCATTGTTAGCTATAGTAGCGGTCACCAGACCAGAAGGACATGAAGAGCTGGTTTGTATTGCTCTAACAGAGTATTGACCAGGACTAGAAACTGTGTAAGTAGTTCCTCTAAAATCTACGGAGGGCTTTGCAACCGGACCATCAAACCACTCAAAAGTGTAGTCTGCAGTGTTTCCACTTACATCTGCAGATAATGTTCCACTTCCTCCACATGAAGAAATGTTCACAATTGTAATATTCGGATCTGGAGAGAGGGTGAGACCTGATGAAACGGTTAAAGCAGTAGAGGCTACACAGCCTGAAAATCCTTCCGTTACATCAACTGTATAACTCTGGTTGCTTAGGTTTTGCAGTTCATCACTAATGCCAATGGAAGTATTCGTTGCATCATTTGTAGCTCTCCAGCTAAACGTGTAGCCGTCCACAGTTCTTAATGTGTCCTGAGGAGGATTAGTAGCCGATGCAGGGAACGTTCCATCAAGTGTTTGAGTGTACACAAAAGCTCCCAGTGAACCATTAGGCACATTGCAGTCATCAAGCGGACTTATCTCATACATCCAAGTATTGACTTCGTAAGGAGGGGTGCTTGTTGCATTTAAGGTTACTATTTCTATGCTAACTGTGTCTGATCCACACTTTTTACTCGGTAAAGAGCTAATAACGTCATATGTCCCAGCTGATAGTTGAGAATATGTGCTACCGCTATGGAGAACGGTACTGTAGTCACCTTGTCTATACCACCTGAACTGATAACCATCTGCTTCGGAACGTTCTTTGGTTTCTGAGGGTTTTGTTCCACTGACATTGATATTATCAAGATAAAAATGTTCTTGACCACCTGTATTATGGAACTTCACCTTGATGACTAGTAGGGAGTCTCGGTCATTGTGGTTAGGTCTTATGTTATCTAGAGAAGCTTGCAGGTAATTGAAATCTCCATTGACACTTCCGTTGGTAGTGAAGGTTCCGCTGGATATGACTGAATTCGTATTACTCCTTGTTTCATACTCTGCTACGTAGTAATCAACCAAATTACTGCTTGTGGTTTCCAAGATACCTTGTTCGAAGATATCCAATGTAGCCGAAACGTTTACATAGTTAGATATATCAATTGCTTGAGAAATCCATTCCACCACGCCAACACTATCTGCACCACCTGTCCCTGTAGCTCTAAACGTTTTGGCACTCTGAGGACGCTCGACAAAATCACTGACTCCATAAAAGGTTGGACCAACTGTACCTGGATTCGAAGACCAGGCTGTTCCATCAGAATCAGATTGAGCACCAATAGCCCGATCATCAAAGTTTTCTAAGTAAATGCTCTCATCCTCTGCTGAATTAGCTCCGAAGTAGAATGCTTTGGCACTACCATTAGGAGTTTTGCTAAGATCACACCTTCGATCATCTTCAAGTTTCTCCACCGTGAGGTTAAAGGGATCGAAAGAGATGTTTACGAAGTTATAATTGTTAGCCGTTTTACATTCAATAACGGTGGCACTTGGTAACTCTTCATATGCCCTTGGGCTAGAGGTGATGGCAGGCGTTCCTCCTAAGTCATTTGCAACGACGTATAGGTCGAAATTTCCTCCTATTCCGATTATTTCTTGTGTGATTTCAAGGGTTTGACCAGGCTGAAAATTTGTCAGAAACTCAATTTCTGTGTCTAAATAAGTAGACCCCACTTCAGTAGGATTTCCCGCATAATAAGAAATTGGCAATCCTGCGGATACCCCTACATCTCCTCCGTTGGTTAATGTGAGTGTAACTGTTATTTCAGCATTAGGACACTGGGCATCCGTTGCAGAAATAGCGTTTCCTAACAGGACTATGTCTGGAGCAACGAACTCGACGCAACCGTTTTCGTCGAGAATAGGGGATTGAGTCAAGAATGTATTCAAAGGGCGACTTGGGAATGGTATAGAAGATCCATCAGCATACTTACAGGTACTATCTGAGAAGGCCAGTACGTGATTCTGAAGTTCAAGAGGTACGGTTAAATCATCATTGATGTTCACATTGAAATAGCCATGCTGATTCCATACAGACCTTGCAGGCATCCACGCTTCTCCCTTTGATTCGTAAACTCTTATTTGTGAATATTTTGTATTCCCGTAAGGCGTAAAACTTGTTACATCACTTGTGTAACAAGCAACACATATTTCACTTGCTCCATCACCGTCTACATCGGCTACTATAGGGTATTCTTCCTGTGTCCTAGATATACAGGGGAAACTTGCCCTTGTGTCGCCTGAGACTCCATCGACGATTAAAACGGATTCTTCACTTCGATAGACAGTTTCCACAATGCCATCCCCATCAAAATCAAATAAGGTACATCCCGTGAATCCAGAGGTACCTTCTTTTATTGCTTTTATCCAATGTATCTCGAAATTTTCATCAAGCGAATAAAGTTTTTGATTCATGACAAAATTGGCATTCAACTTCCCATCTCCGTCCACATCTCCTATATTGATCCTTCCTGGACCTCTCACAAAGTTATTTGATGGATCTCGATAAGTGATAACCGAATCGGCCGCCACGTTCCAGAAGAAGATAGTGGTGGAATCAGCACCATTAGTACCAAGAGCTCCAGACAGGAGTACATCTATTTTTCCATCAAGATTGTAATCTGCGATAGATACCGAGGAACGGGTCCTCGGGAACGCATTTCCCCAGTATTTAGGAAAATAGGCACCTGTTATACCTTGACCGGTGAGAACAACATTCATGTCTTTAGCTATGGTACGGCTCCCCGCTGCAATATTGATGGCCCAAATATGCCTTCCTGTAATTAATTCGAGACCAGCACAGTCAGGACATTCTGCATCGTCTAGAATGTCCACTGCTATTGGAGCTTGAACGTAATCTCTTGACCAGTCCCCATCGCCTGCGACGATCACGCTTCCTGTTCTAGCATTTCTGATCTCATTTTTGTAATATACCTCTGGTACTCCATCTTCATTGAAGTCTGCAAATCCAGCAATACCCATGTTTTCCTGAGAGGAATTAACTCTCCAAATCGCACCACTCAAATCTCCCTTGAACAATACAAGGCGTGAACCTTCATTGTGTGTGACAAGTATTTCTGCTGTTTCATCACGGAATACATTGGCAATTGCAGGAGTGTTCTCTGGCGTGAATCCTACTCCAATTGAGGCTATAGTCGCTCCTGTTGCTCCATTCAAAACTGTAACAGTTTCCGTCACGTTGTTTACAGCAATGACTTCAGGTATACCATTTTGATCCAGATCCCCAACGACAGGTGAGGCATGGCTGGTGGCTGTTTGGTCCGCTGACCCCCACTGCTGACGAATTGCAAAGCTTTGAACGTTTATTTCAGCAAGACAGGCAGCAGCGTTTCCAAAGAAGAACTCATCACACGATGGATTAGAAGCGCAGTCCGTATCAAAGCAGTCGACACGATTATCCATATCATCGTCCTTCCCGTTATCACAAATTTCTGTTGGTGTTTGTGCTACAACGATAAAAAATGATAAAAGAAATACGATTGTCAGGAAGATTCTCTGATGATTTTTCATGATACATTTAGTTGAAGTGGACTTAGTCATCTTATACGCAAATAAAGCATTTTTAACCCATTAGGCAATGTAAGCAAATCCCCCGAGCATCAAAAAGGTACGCTAGTATCCAAAATTTTGCGGAAATCAGGTCTCAGCGAGTTTAAAACTTATTCATAGTATCAGTCCTTTTCCCAAAGGTAGTTAATAATCAGCTAAGTGTCAATACCCAATTAAAGATCGTTGCAATGGAAGATTGTTTGTTATCAGAAAACTATCAAGTAGCTTTATTAACAGTTTAGTGAATGAGTTCGTGTTTTAAATCATTAAAGTACTGGTATGTAGTTCTTTAGGTCTTCTAAAAACAGATTTAAATGATGTCCCGATGAATAATATGCTAAGCAATTTCTAATTACTTGATTAGGAGTCTGTCGAACTTTCAATAACTAGGAGCGTAAAAAGATTAATTAGTCGTTCCTTAAAAACTCATTTTCAATAGAGTTTGTATTCTACTTTGATGGAAAGAGGTTACTTCAAATAGACACCTCAGATTTACTACCCATTTTGTGTAGAGCCAAAGAGCATTTACTCTTAGTTTTTTCATCAACTTCTTGTAGTTAAACCCACAGGCTACCATGATGAAGTTTATTTTATCTCCTGTTTTCCCTTTTAGGTAATTGCTAGCTACTCGATGATCTTGCTTCAAGTGTCCGATGATTGGCTCTATGGCTGCTCTACGTCTACAGTGCGTTCGTTTTCTCTGTTTTTCATAGGTATTGTCTCTTTTTAATGGTTTGGATGGTCGAATGATGGAGGTGTTCTCAACTGTGTTAGTCCCTTTGTACCCCCTATCTACTGTGGCGGTTTTCGGGTAGTTACCAGTCAGTAGTTGTGTTTGCTTCAATACAGCATCTAGTGTATGTCCATCATAAATATTCTCTTCAAAAGTCATCGCACCTACGATGATACCCGTATTTTGTGTCAATACTACTGATGCCTTACAGCCATATTCATATTTTTTATGTGCCTTCCCTTTTGCGATGCAATACACATCAGGTTCATGTAAACTGTAAATTTTATGCTTACTGCACTTCTCTTGTGTAAGTACTCGTTTGAACAGTGCTAAGGTTACTTCTTTTTGCTGATGTGGTAATTTCCTGTCTAATTCTCTGACTAACCGACCAGCAATGGTTTTGAGTTTTCGCTTCGCTGCATTTGCTTTCTTTCTTCTTTTAGGGTGAGTCCCATTGTAGGTGTCTCTGACAAGGTTTTTGGTTGTCCTAACGTAACTGCGTCGTAGTTTAATCCCTTCTTGCTTGGCTATAGAAATACAGCTGTCAACAATTTTTTTATGAAGTTTGGCATCTGTGGGATAGGTGATGCTCTTTTCCTGGACAGTAGTATCTACACTTACATGCTTGTCCTTAGCATCCTTGCCGTGTAGCTCAATTGAATGTTTCAATATCTTCTCTACCCCTTCTTCTCCAATCCTCTTGCTGAAATGTACCAAATCTGTTGCCGCACAGGGTTGCCCCCATTGCAAAGAATCAAAGCCTCCAAAATATTGAAAATATGGATTCATTTCCCACCGTTGCTCCACCAATACCTCATCTGATAAATTGTAAATAGATTTTAATATCAACAAGGAGACCATCAAACGAATAGAATGAGCTGGACGACCTACAGTTGAATAAAGCGAACCAAACGCTTCTTCAAAATATGACCATTCTATCTGTTGGCTCAACAAATAAAGCGCTTGCCTGGAATTGAGTTGTTCAGTTAAGGTAGGTGATAAAAAATTAAGTTGATTTCTATTCGACTTTTTTGACTGCATTTGACAAGGTTTTGATTGATATTATAACTATTCCTTGTCATTTTATACAGCAAAAATCGTGCTAAAAACCTCCCTGAAAGGAAATAAGCATAATTAATGTTGATTCTTTAGGGGGGACTAATTATTCAGAACCAAAACTTGGTTTTAACTCATTCGTTTTGCGAAATGATTGTATGTCTTGTGCCTTTTTCTGTTTTGGTACTAAATCGGTCTGAGACTCCTCTTTTTAAGCGGTTTTTAGATTAAGTATTCTTTTCAAATTATAAGAAAGACACACCAAGCCCCATTCATTGTCTATGTTTTCTTTTCCTCTTAATGAAAACCTCCTAAAGCCCAACATCTCTTTTATTATCCCAAAAACAGGTTCCACTGTATGTTGCCTCTTTCGATAAATCTCTTTTTGCTTATCATTTGTTGGGTTTAGAATTTGTTCAATATAGCTGGTGTCTATTTCCTTTGATTTTGAAATTATTGGAGTGATGGTCTTGGGACAATTCTCGATGTTTTGCTGAGAATAATAGCCTATATCGGCAACCGAAGAGGCGATTTTAGGTCTTAATTCGTCGGGGACAGATGCAATAGTAGGTAAGAATTCTTGCTTGTCGTTGTGGTGGGCATTGGCATAATTGCCAACAATCAACATATCGTCATTGACCGCTATTTGTGCATTATAACATTGATCAAACCCTTTGCTTGTCTTCATTATCCGAGATTCAGGATCAGTGAAATTGTATTGATCTTTTGAAATAGGCATTTAATAAATAAGAGATTAGTTTGTTAAAACAGTTTCATTTTTTTGATTAAATGATTGATTTACAGTATCTTAGTAGAACTATTAAAGTTAGAATAAAAATCAGATTATGGAGAAAAAGTATGAAAGCCTAACTCTTTTTGAGTTTCAGAAGAAATTTCCTGATAACGACAGTTGTCAAAACTTCTTGGTCGAAATGAAATGGTCAGATGGATTTAAATGTGAAAAGTGCCAAAACAACACGTATTGCAGAGGGAAATTATTCCATACTCGGCAATGCACAAAATGTAGGTACCAAGCTACCCCCACAAGTGGCACTCTTTTCCACAAAGTAAAATTCCCAATTTTTAAAAGCCTTTTAACACCATATACTATATGAGTACAAATAAACAGGGGATTGCATCAACAGAGCTAAGCAGAAAACTGGGGCTACGGCAAAAAACCTGTTGGCTGTTTCAGCAAAAGGTAATGAAGGCAATGGTTAGCAGTGGGAAATACCCGCTAATGGGTAAAGTAGAAGTCGATGAGACCGTTGTAGGGCAACAGGAAGAAGGCGTTGTAGGACGCCAAAATAACCGAAAAAAGCAGATTGTACTGGCTATTGAGAAGAAAGGGAAAGGAGTGAGCAGGATGTATGCCAGAGAGATTGACAATGCTGGCTCCAAGCAATTGAAGCCCTTCTTCCAAGATCATATATCAACTCAGGCTACCATCAAAACCGATAAGTGGAGGGGCTACATCCCCTTGAAAGAAAAATATCCTTATTGAAGTAGGCATTTAATAAATAAAAGATTAGTTTGTTAAAACAGTTTCATTTTCTTAATTAAACGATTGATTTACAGTAACTTAGTAAAATTATTAAAGGTAGAGTAAAAATCAGATTATGGAGAAAAAGTATGAAAGCCTAACCCTTTTTGAGGTTCAGAAGAAATTTCCTGATAATGACAGTTGTCAAAACTTCCTGGCCGAAATGAAATGGCCAGATGGATTTAAATGTGAAAAGTGCCAAAACAACAAGTATTGCAGAGGGAACTTATTCCATACCCGTCAATGCACAAAATGTAGGTACCAAGCTACCCCCACAAGTGGCACACTTTTCCACAAAGTAAAATTCCCAATGTTAAAAGCTTTTTATATCCTAATACTACATGAGTACAAATAAACAAGGGATTGCATCAACAGAGCTAAGCAGAAAACTGGGGCTACGGAAAAAAACCTGTTGGCTGGTCCAACAAAAGGTAATGAAGGCAATGGTTAGCAGTGGGAAATACCCGCTAATGGGTAAAGTAGAAGTCGATGAGATCGTTGTAGGGCAACAGGAAGAAGGCGTTGTAGGACGCCAAAATAACCGAAAAAAGCAGGTTGTACTGGCTTATTGAGAAGAAAGGGAAAGGGGTGAGCAGGATGTATGCCAGAGTGATTGACAATGCTGGCTCCAAGCAATTGAAGCCCTTCTTCCAAGATCATATATCACCTCAGGCTACCATCACAACCGATAAGTGGAGGAGCTACATCCCCTTGAAAGAAAAATATCCTTACTTAATTCAAATCGAGAGTGGGAAGAAAGGTAAGAATTTCCCAGAATTGCACAGAACAATGATGATGTTCAAGGCATGGCTTAGAGGTATCCACCATTCAGTCGATAACCTTCAGGCATAGATCAACGAATATTGCTATCGGTTACAACCGCAGTCAGATGAAAGGAGAAATATTCGATAACCTGCTAACTAAAATGGTGGACCATCAACCATGCCCGTACAAGTGCATTCGTATTTATTAAATGCCTACTTCAATAAAACATTAAGAGTCGCCGGCATTGATAATCTGGTCGGGTCTCGCTATACTTGGTTACGCAATCCCGACAACTGGGTTCAGCAAGGTAAAGACACTTTTTACTCACTTCAATCAAAGAGGTTGAAGGTCGCCCGAGCTTGGGCAATCAAAGAGACACTGCTTGACCTGTGGACTTACTGCGATAATAAACCAGCCCGAGCGTTCTTTAAGAAATGGTACTGGTGGACGACACATTCACGTCTAAAGCCGGTCATATCAGTCGCCAAGATGCTAAAAACCCATCTCGACAACATAATGACTTACTTGAAACATCACATTATCAATGTGACCGAAGAAGGATTTAATTCAAAGATTCAGGCAATAAAATCGGCTACCAGAGGATTTAGAAACTTCGAAAACTATCGAGTTTCAATTCTGTTTCGCTGTGGAAAACTCAATCTATACCCACAGGGCTCCCAGTAGAACCTGTTTAAACAACACTTCATAAGCTCCACTTTTGACCATTAATGACCTGAACCTACTCATTGTACTATGGTCAGGAGCTACTTCGTCTATGCATAGCCCACAGAAATAACTAAAGGATAGGCTATCATTAATCCGGTTCTCTACTTCGTAATCGCTTAATCCGTACCACATCTGAAGCAGACATACTTTAAACAGTAGTAGTCCATCATAGGCAGGTTTACCTATCCCCCTTTTATAAAAAAAATTCCAAAAATAAATCTGCTTGATAGTGCTGATAATAAACGTCTCTCTATTGCAACGGTCTTGGTGTTTAACTTCAATCCGATGCGTATACCTTTGTCATAATGAATGACATTCGTGCTGAATCGTTAGAAAGTTTAGTTGCCTACTTTGACGGAATTGGCGAGAAAAAATTTCGTGCAAAGCAAGTATGGGAATGGCTGTGGGTAAAGTCCGCAAACTCCTTTGATGAAATGTCTAATGTGTCAAAGGAGGTAAGAGAAAAACTTAAGAAAGATTTTGCTATTAACTGCATTGCGATTGACCATTCACTACTCTCTAATGATGGTACCATTAAATCAGCTTTTCGATTATATGATGAGCATTTGATTGAAGGAGTACTAATACCAGCTGACGGTCGAATGACGGCTTGCGTTTCCAGTCAGGTTGGGTGTTCGCTTAGTTGTAAATTTTGTGCTACTGGTTATATGAAGCGGGCAAGAAACCTAGATGCTGGAGAAATTTATGACCAAGTGATTGCCATTCGACATCAGGCGGAGGAAAATTATCAATCACCCCTTTCTAACATTGTATTTATGGGGATGGGTGAACCGTTGCTTAACTACAAAAATGTGTTGGCAGGAATAGATCGAATCACTGCTGAAGATGGCTTAAATATGTCTCCCAAGAGAATTACTGTGTCAACAGCTGGGATCGCTAACATGATAGACAAACTTGCAGAGGACCAAGTCAAGTTTAACCTCGCCTTGTCACTTCATGCTACCGATGATAAAAAGCGTGATACGATTATGCCCATTAACGAATCAAATACCTTAGACGCATTGATGAAGTCACTTCGGTATTTCTATGAAAAAACTGGTAATCGAATCACATTTGAATACATCCTTTTTTATGATTTCAATGATTCCATTGAAGACGCGGAGAAACTCTTAAAATATGCTCGTAACGTGCCGTGCAAGATCAACATCATTGAATACAATTCAATTTCAGAAGCCTCATTTCGTAGCACTGATCCCTATACAATTGATCGCTTTGTCAGCCGTCTGATCAAGGGGAAAATTCCAACGAGTGTGAGAAGAAGCAGAGGAAAAGATATTGAGGCAGCATGTGGTCAGTTGGCTAATCAAAGTAAAGTGGCTTCTTAAGAACGTCTCCATTAACTGTCTTGTTCCACGATTTCGGTATCAGCCCCATACTCAAATCCTCATGTATACTATATCCATTGCGGTTTTCCGTGCGGGACTTCCTTGCACTCAAATTACTGAGAGATGCCCTTAATTGCTTTTGATTAGGAGACTGGGATTTTCTTGATCTTGATGTAGTCAATGTAAATTTTTAATTTATCCAATCGGATATCGAATCACCTTTTACTAGCGTTAAATAATTTCTGTTTTTCATCCTTGCTCAAGTTTTCATACCCTAATTGTGAGATTTTATCTAAGATAGCGTCAATTTCAGATTGAGCGAGTTCAGGTGAAGGGTGTGAAGATTTTGATTTCGGAGTTGTTTTTTCTGAGGAACGTCTGTTTCTAGCACGATGCGTGATCTTTATTTTGGGCTGAGGATTAAACATGCTTTTGAAGAACGTGATAAAAGAGATCACCCACGTCCCTATGTCATTCCCTTTGTTGAGTTGAGTGATGAATATCCAACCTACAAGTGCTCCACCGAGATGGGCAATTTCTCCGCCAGCATTGTTCCCCGTAGTACCTATGAAAGACATAAATACATAAAAAATGGCGATATATTTGATTCTGACGGGACCTAGAAAAAGCAAGAAAAAGATGTAATTGGGCATAAAAACGGCCGCCCCAATCACAATGGCAAAAACACCTGCGGAAGCCCCCAGCATAAGCGAATCTGCTACTCTATCAGCGTAAAAGGGCATTAGATTATAAATTAATATGTATAAAATCCCTCCTGCTAAACCTCCTAATACATAAAGGGATATCACTCTTTTGCTATTCAGAAACTCTTGAATGATACGACCAAACCAAAACAAGAAAAGCATATTGAATAGAATATGGAAGAAATCGTAATGTGTGAAAAAATAAGTGATAATAGACCAAGGTCGTAATAGGAAAGAGTTCACGTCAGCGGGTAGTTGCAACCTGTCGAAGAAAAACTTGAAAACGCTATCTGATCCAGAAAAGATGAAAAAGACTTTTATCAATCTGAAAGTAGTAAATACGATCACATTGATCAGGATAAGCTGAACAACTGCGTTGTTAGGCTTAACCCATGCGTTTTTAAAATCGTCCAGCAGTCCTCCATTCATGATCAATAGAATCTATGTGTGTCATTTTTCCAGAACTTCAACATAATAAATGCAATAAGCATTCCACCAAGGTGGGCTAAATGCGCAACATTATCTCCTTGAGTACGACTAAACTCTGCATATAGTTCATACATCGCATAAAAAAATACCAAGTACTTTGCCTTGATTGGAATTGGTGGAAATAAGAGAAACAATTCCGTATTTGGGAAGAGGAAAGCAAAAGCGAACAAAATTCCAAAAACAGCACCAGATGCCCCGATCATAGTTCCTCTGGTCACAAAATTAGTGTACGTTTCCTGTACTACTCTTCTGGTTTGATTTATGATGCTTGGATTAGTTTCATCGTCGTAGTAACTATCCGAAAGATCTCCCAATCCATTCAGGTTAAAATAAGGATTTTTATGTTTGATTATGAACCTCTCGAAATCTTCTGGATTAGGATTTGCCAGGTAAGCTCCTGCATCTTGTTTGAGTGGCAGTTTCTCCACAAAATCTGCCGCCCCGTAGAGTATCCCTGCACCTATTCCACAAACTAAGTAAAAAGTGAGAAATCGCTTTGATCCCCATACACTTTCGAGCATCGGGGCAAAAACCAGTACTGCAATCATATTGCCTATAATGTGAAAAAAACTACCATGGAGCCACATATAGGTGAAAAACTGATACGGGGAAAATTCCAAGGAAAAAACAACCCGAAGACCAAAAAGCTCCGCTAGGTCTAGCTTCAAAAATGAACTGATCATAAAAATCACTGCATTTATGATCAGGATGTTTTTAGCTACAGGGGTAAGTTTTCTAAACACTTCTTTTTATTATTTAGGTCTTCTAAATTATGCACTAATATCAACTTGACTACAAAATATCTCACATAAATTGTTGCTTTTCTGCCTCTGTTTTGTTAAAAATCAGGACCTTAGCGATGGCTATGTTTACACTTGTTGCTCAATTCAAACAAAAAATAATTCAACTTAATTATCCCACATTTTATAATCAAATTGGTATAATAACTATTTCCCAAACCATTCGTTTATTTGTTCCAAGCTTAACAAAACATAGACAGGATTTCCGTCTGGTGTATAGTTGGGTTGCTTGCAGGCGAACAGGCGGTCCATTAGGTGATCCATTTCTTCATTTTTCAAACTATAGCATGTATTAGTTGCTGTTCTTTTTGCTAATGCTCTTACTAGGCTTTCCTTTTTAGGAAAATCTAATTTTTTGACATTATGCTTGTATTCCTCTATTAGACCTTCAAATATTTCTTGCTCGTTGCATGGTGCCAACTCAGAAGGAACGCCCTGAATGACTAAGCATTGTTCTCCCATTGGCTCAAACTCGAAACCAAGCTGATTTATTTCCTCTTTTAGTTCCAGCACCAAGGCATAGTCTCTTGGGTTAAGCTTGACCTGAGAAGGGAATAAACATGATTGGGACATGCCCGATCCTGTCTTTGCCTGATGCTGATACTTCTCAAACAAAATACGCTCCAAGGCAAACGCCTTATCAAGTACGATCATACCAGATTTTACCTGTTTGAGTAAATATTTTCCATGAAGTTGATACGTTGGTTTTGTATCTCCTTCCCCTTCTTGTTGTCCGATAGAACTTGAGAATATCTTCTTCGGCACCCTTTCTTTGTCTGCTTCCTCCACTGTGGCAATATCTTCCATGGTTGCTGAAGAATACAACTCATTCAATTTTTCCAGCCGCTCTTGGCTGGGCTTGATCGTCTGAAAAGAACCGTACGCCCTATCTTGCTTTGAGATAAAGTCTTCTCTTTGCTGATTTAAATGATCAAAGCTCACATCTGTAGAGAAATCAAGTGATGGAGTAACATTGAAAGAGGCTAGGGACTGTCGAACAGCAGAATTGATGACACCGTATAACAAGCGGTCATCATCAAATTTCACTTCCGTTTTAGTGGGATGAACATTTATGTCAACATGAGCAGGGTCAATTTCGATGTAGAGTGTATAGAAGGGAAAATAATCTTCCTTTAACAATCCTTCATAGGCCCTAACTACGGAATGATTGAGGTAGCTGTTTTTGATGAAGCGATTGTTGATAAAGAAAAATTGCTCACCACGGGTCTTTTTGGAATGTTCAGGCTTTCCAATATAACCACTGATTTTTACGTACGGCATTTCTTCCGAACAGGGGATGAGTTGTTGCTGATAATTTTTCCCGAAAAGTTGAACAATGCGTTTGCTTAGCTTACCAGATTCCAGTTTGAAAACTTCAAGATCATTTTGGATCAGGGAGAAGCTAACTTGAGGATTAGCCAATGCTACCCGTTGAAATTCATCATTTATGTGACGGAGTTCGACTGGATTTGATTTCAAGAAATTTCTACGAGCAGGGACATTATAAAAAAGATTTTTGACACTTATTGATGTACCCTTTGGCGTGTTGTAAGGTTCGTGACCTTTCACTTCAGAGGATTCAATAATTAATTGAACGCCAAGCTCTTCACCTTCCCTTTTTGTACGCATTTCTGCTTGGGACACTGCGGCAATGGAGGCCAGTGCTTCACCGCGAAACCCAAGAGTTTTTATTTTGAAAATATCTTTCGAAGTTTTTATTTTTGAGGTTGCGTGGCGTTCAAAACTCATTCTGGCATCAGTCTCACTCATTCCATTGCCATCATCAATCACTTGGATAAGTGTTTTTCCTGCATCTTTCACAATCAATTGAATAGCAGTAGCAGTAGCATCTATACTGTTTTCAAGCATTTCCTTTACCACAGATGCTGGCCTTTGAACTACTTCTCCCGCGGCAATTTGATTAGCTATGCTGTCCGGTAATAAGTGAATAACATCACTCATTTTCGCTTTCTCATAATTTTGAGACGATAAAAAAGGTAGCTAGGGACAGTTATCCATAACACGTAGTAAAAGAAGTCCTGCCCAAACTGTAGCCACCCCAAAACCATGGCTCCTAAAATTGTCGCTATAAGCAACTGAAGCATCGAGGTGGCAGGAGCAGATTTGACTTTTCTTTTGAGTCTGATCTGACCAGACGGGAGATCAGTACCTCTATTTCCCTCTATTGGCTGTCTGAGACGCTCGGTGCGTTCTTTTATCTCCTCTTTAATCGGATCATAGTACCTTGGTTTGATGTCGAACTGCTGATATTTAGGAAGTCTGGAAAGAGAGGGAAACCGCATGAGGTATATATTATTGAATAAATATTGTATTTAAGAACGCGATATAAGAATAAATTTGCTCAAAAATAAGAATTTATGAAGAGTATTTATCATATCATTTTGCTCATTTCCACTTATGCATCATTTGCCAGTGAAGATAACCTCCCAACCATCATCTGGTATGATGGAGCATCGTATTACAAAATCCTTGACAGCAAGAAGGGTGCTACGATCTTTTTCTCTAGTTGGACCTCCGACATTAATCAATTTGTGAGGGACAAAAATTATAAAGTAGTTCTTCAGCTGGATAGAAGTTTAGACCCCTTACCTGAAGATGACCTGACCCTTCCAAGCATTACACATTTATCAGCAATAAATGATGACCAAATAGTAAGCCAGTACGTCGATTTTCTGGAAAAGTACAGTAGGACAAAAGGCTTTACTCATTTGATCCTGCCCGATACAGTTGGGTTTTCCCTCTATGAAAAAGAAGTAATTGAGAAAATGATACGAGACGCTCCCTATTATTTCATTTCGAAAACACATATTTCGAAAACAATTCCAAAATCGAAAAAAGATTTCGAGACAGAGCATCCTACGATCTGGGTCGCAAACCAATCATACGACACAAAAAAATTATTCAAATGGAGTAAAAAATATTCCAGAGATTATGACCAGTCTTTTTACAGTGGACTGCTTAATGCGGAATCTGTGGTACATGGTGTACTAGAAAATCTGCCTAAAGGTCTTGCTCGGCAACTTTTTGAAAAAGGAGTCGTAGCAATAGATCCTCATAAGGTACTCCCAATTAGAGAAAAGGCGGTTGTCTATCGAGGAAATGATGAGCAATTGAAAGAGGCGTTATCTAGGTACGTTGCGGTTTATGATGCCTCTCAACCTGAACATTATCCAGTTATTCTTGATAAAAGAGGAGAGCAGAAAGGCACAATTTATGGAAATGAAATAGTGATTGATTTTATCCAGTCTACGTTCGATGAATCCGCTTCTACGGCACTTTTAGTGCCTGGTACGATATCGGACGATGAAACTTTGATTTCTAACATGCTTTTTGGAGCAAAAAATATTTCGGGACGGCTTGAAGCGAAAGGGAATAGAACAATAGAATTGCCTGGCTTTATTGGATATTCTTCACCCTCACTTGAGGGGCTGGATGAAACTCATTTAAAAAAAATCGACGATCTTGTAAAAGAGGCAATTCAAAAGTATGCTACTCCAGCATGTCAATTGGCAATAGTAAAAAATGGATCCATTGTCTTGGAAGAATCCTTTGGACATTTTACGTATGACAGCCTTAAAAGAATATCAAATGAAACAATTTTTGACCTAGCTTCTTTAACAAAAGTAATGGCTACATTGCCTGCAGTCGCACTTTTAATTGATCAGGGTAAAATTGACCTTGAGGACTCCATAAGCCAGCATTTACCTTCTTTTGAACATTCAAATAAATCTGATGTGACGATTAGAGAATTACTGGCACACAATGGCGGTTTGAGATCTTATATTCCATTTTGGAGTATGGCAATGGATGGTGATCGTCTGGATGCTTTCTACTACAAAACTGCGGAAGACAAAGCCATGGATATAAGAACGTATGGCGTAGAATCTCACCCCGCGCTTTCGGATACATTAAAAAACTGGATTGTTAATTCAAATCTGATAAAAAATCCAGAACGGTATAATTATAGCGATTTGGGGTTTATGGTGTTACACCTATTGGTGGAAGCCGTATCAGGTCAGGTGTTTGACGAGTTTTTAGAAGAAAATTTTTATGCCCCTATGAATCTTTCAATCGTATTTAATCCAAAAGAGAAAGGCTTTTCTTTTGAAAATATAGCCCCTACGGAATATGATTCAAGATATAGAAACGGCCTGGTTTGGGGTGAAGTTCATGATCGAAATGCACATGTTTTTGGAGGGATAGCAGGTCATGCTGGGTTGTTTTCCCATGCTTCCGACCTAGCTAAGATGATGTATATGCTTTCAAATGGAGGGTACTATCGTGGGAATCAATATTTGAAAAAGGAGACACTGGATATATTTAATACAAGGTATTTTGAAAATAGCAGAAGAGGATTAGGATGGGACAAGAAAGGCTGGGGAAAAGGCACAGCTTCATCGCTGGCTGACGATTCCAGCTTTGGTCATACCGGCTTTACAGGAACAATGGTATGGGCAGACCCTGAAGAAGACCTGATTTTCGTGTTTCTGTCTAACAGAATATACCCTGATTCCAACAATAGAAAGCTCATGGAGTTGAATACCAGGACCGAAATTCATGATGTCATCTATCGGTCACTTTTAAATGATTAATTTATCATGAAACCTATTATAACCAGTTGGAGTTTATACCTTGCAAAAGGGCTTAATTCAGACAAATGAAGGTAGGAATCGTTTGTTATCCCACTTATGGAGGTAGTGGTGTTGTGGCAACTGAGCTGGGAAAAGCATTGACCAAAAAGGGACATGAAATTCATTTCATCACCTACTCTCAGCCAACAAGGCTTGACTTCTTTAATCAGAATCTGTATTACCATGAGGTAAATGTAAAATCATACCCACTGTTTCAATACCCTCCATATGAATTGGCACTTGCTAGCCGGATGGTAGATGTTGTATTAAATGAAAAGCTTGATCTGCTTCATGTGCATTATGCAGTACCCCATGCATCTGCAGCCTTTATGGCGCAACAGATTTTAAAGGAAAAAGGATACGCGATACCTTTTATCACGACCCTTCACGGAACTGACATCACCATTGTGGGAAAGGACGCTACGAATGAACCTGTAGTCACATTTTCTATCAATAAATCCGATGGGGTAACGGCCGTTTCGGATGATTTAAGAAAAGATACCATGGAATTATTTGATATAACTACTGATATCAAAGTAATTCCGAACTTTATTGATTTAGAAAGATTTAAAAAACAACCAAAAGAACATTTCAAAAAAGCGATCTGTCCAAATGGTGAAAAATTGATCGTTCATACGTCAAACTTCAGAAAAGTGAAACGAGTTGAAGATGTTCTGGCAACATTTTGTGAGATCAGGAAAGTAGTCCCTTCAAAGTTGCTGTTAATTGGTGACGGACCAGAAAGAAAAAGGATGGAAGATGAAGCGAGAAGCATCTGTTCGGAAGATATACGGTTCCTTGGCAAACTAGAAGCAGTAGAAGAGGTGCTTTCTGTTAGTGATTTATTCTTGATGACTTCCGAAAAAGAGAGCTTTGGATTGGCTGCCCTAGAAGCAATGGCTTGCGAGGTTCCCATTATTACTACAAATGCAGGAGGATTACCCGAACTCAATAAAGATGGAGTGTCGGGGTTTGTCTGTAAAGTAGGAGACATAGAGGACATGGTGAATAAATCTATTCATGTTTTGGATAATAAGAAATTGCCTAGGTTTAAAGAAGAAGCACTGAAGAGAGCGAAGGAATTTGATGTAAACAACATACTGCCAAAGTATGAAAACTTTTATCAATCTGTTTTGGAGAAGTATCAGAAATCTTGAACGGCGACGTTGTAAACATTTAGTTACCTTGCATGATCTTGCATGATCTTGCATGATCTTGCAATTGGATTGGCAAACAGAGATGGAATTTGGAGTTAAAAATGGAAACGAAGTTAAAAATTAAACCTCATACTCAAGGGACAAAATCTCTCTTCAAGAATAAATTCTTGGAATGGTTGACGCGCACTCATATTGCAGTTCCGTTGATTTTATTTTTTGTTATTTCTGCCAGTTTAATGAGCTATGGATTTAATGAATCTTATATCACAGTAGCAGGTTCTGTGCTTCTTTTTCTCTTGGGAGTCCTAATATTCACACTGGTTGAATATATGATACACAGGCACATTTTTCACTTGGCTCCAAAGACGACGAAACGCGAAAAATTCGCTTATACTATTCATGGAATCCACCATGGTTATCCAAAAGATAAGGATAGGTTAGCCATGCCTGTCCCTCTAAGCATCACCCTATCGGCTTTGTTTTACCTTTTATTCAAGTTGATAATGGGAGATTTAGTGTACGCATTCCTGCCTGGTTTTTTAATGGGTTATGCAACTTACCTATGGGTGCATTACATAGTACATGCTTTTCAACCACCCAAAAATTTCTGGAAAGTGTTGTGGGTGCATCATGGCATACATCATTATAAGGATCCTAAAAATGCCTTCGGTGTCTCGTCTCCTCTATGGGATCGTATATTTGGCACAATGCCGAAGAAATAAGCTAGGGTCTTAACCAGTTAAGACCCTAGCTTATTTCTTCGGCATTGTGCCATAGTACCTAGTTTCTGGAGAGTTCCTACGGACAAAGGCAACGGACTGCCGACAAGGGAACAGTTCTGGAAGATTGCTATGACGAAAAACAAATTGACTTGTCAGGTTCCCTAAAAGCCGTAGCGTTTAAAAATAGAGTTACACGTTAAATTTAGGATTCTTTGTCTGGAACAATAGCACGAACTGCAGTGGCAATTGTGGGTGTCAACAAGTCGACATCGGCGTATTTTTATCACCGATTGCGCGAGATGATTGCCTATGAACTGGATCAAACAAGCGATTCGGTTTTTGACGGAGAGATTGAAGTGGATGAAAGCTACTTTGGTGGTCGCCACAAAGGCAGACGAGGGCGCGGTTTCGCAGGTAAAATTCCTGTAGTTGGCTTGTTAAAGCGAGGGGGAAAGGTTCATACGAAGGTCATTGCGGATGCTTCTTCAACGACCTTAATCCCGATTATTGAGCGTAAGGTGATCTCTGACAGTATCGTTTATTCTGACTGCTGGAGAGGTTATAATGTGCTGGATGTCATCGATTTCCAGCACCATCGTATCAACCACTCCAAACTCTTTTCAGACAAGAGAAATCACATCAACGGCATTGAGAACTTTTAGAACCAAGCGAAGCGTCATATGCGAAAATTTAACGGTGTGCCGAAGGCGCATTTTGGACTATTTTTGAAGGAATGTGAGTGGCGTTTTAACAACAGTGCCCCAACATCCCTGTTGTTGCAACTAAGACAGTGGGTTAGAGTGTATTTAAACTAGTTATCTAGGACAGCTTCAAAAAAATAATTCAATTTACTTATGTCACATTTTGAGATCAAATTGCTATTAACCTTCAGAAATAAAGAGGTCACGTGATATTTTTGCTTCTCAATTGTGACTATGAGAATTTCAATAATAGGATTAGGATTAATAGGAGGCTCCTATGCTCTATCATTAAAGAAAAGGTTTGAAAACATAGAGGTTTTTGGATGGGATGAAAACGAACAACATCTTGAAACTGCCTATCAACTTGGGATTATCGATGAAAAATGTACTTCAGCCACAGTGGCTATAGGCAAGAAGGCTAGGTGGATTTTTTTAGCTGTTCCTGTAAGTATCATAGAAGATACACTTGACGAAATTCTTGATAAACTAGGTGACGATCAGGTGTTGGTAGATTTTGGGTCTACAAAGGGTTCAATTTGTGAGAAAGTTTCAAATCATCCAAACAGATTACGTTTCATAGCAGCTCATCCTATTGCGGGGACGGAATATTCAGGACCCCGTGCTGCCTTTGCACAGCTGTTTGATGATAAAGTGATGATTGTCTGTGATCGAGAGAAGACAGAAAAGAAGCTGATTAAAGACTTTCGAAGACAATGTAAAATACTGGGAATGACTACCTCTTATTTAAGTGCCCTCGATCATGACATTCATGTGGCTTACGTCTCTCACTTGAGTCATGCGATTTCATTTGCATTGAGTAACACCGTTTTGGACAAAGAAGAGTCGGAGAGCAGAATGTTAGATTTGGCAGGATCTGGATTTGCTTCTACG
The DNA here is from genome assembly GCA_965261215.1 of Ekhidna sp. Taxonomy (GTDB): domain Bacteria; phylum Bacteroidota; class Bacteroidia; order Cytophagales; family Cyclobacteriaceae; genus Ekhidna. The sequence goes on along the minus strand of CBDHDT010000193.1, from coordinate 1,053,457 downwards.
GTACGCTTGGCAAAAAGCTCCCCAGAAATGTGGACACCGATTTTTCTGAAAAATAAACGTCCTGTACTTGAAGCACTTGATCACTATATTGATCAAATTCAAAGATTTAGAAAATTACTGTCTGAAGATGACATGAATGGGATCAATGATTATTTGAAGCAGGGTAGAGAAATCAGGAAAATACTGGATTAGTTTGCAGGGCATCTCTATTAACTGCCTTTTTCCGCGATTGCGGTGTCAGCCCCATACTCAAATCTTCATGTATGCTCTATACACTGCGATTTTCCGTGCGGGATTTTTTTGTACTCACACAAAAAAATCTGGTTATATAAAAGTACCCTATATCGTTTGCCTGATCCAAACAAAAAATAATTCAATTCATCTGGGTAACATTTTGAGGTCAAATTGGTATGCATCAACTTTTATCCTAGCTAGATGCTCATATACTACCCCAACATGGAACGCTATTACAATTATGTTCTACAAACAAACTGTGGAGAGAGACCATCTTCGTGTTTTCTAAGTATGAGACCACTTGAGCTGTCCGTTTTTCCCCTTTCTCTGCTTTTTTTACCTATGCTATCTGCGCATCGAGTTTTTGACTTAATACACTCTTGGGTACTGCTCCGATTTGTCTGTTAACAACCTCACCATTTTTAAATACAAGAAGGGTAGGAATGGATCGAATTCCAAACTTAGCAGCTACTTCAGGATTCGCATCTACATTCACTTTTCCAATAACGGCTTTGTCTTCATAGTCAGTAGCGAGTTCTTCCACCACTGGACCAATCATTTTACAAGGTCCACACCATTCTGCCCAGAAGTCTACTAATACTGGCAGATCAGAGTTGATAATTTCGTTGAAATTGGAGTCAGTTATTTCTACAGGTTTTGACATACTCAACGCAGTTTAAATTTTATTAATCTTCTTTGACGGATAAAGACCACAAAGATATAGAGTAATAGTTTATGAATATGTCAGATTCCTGCCGATTGCTGTGTGCTTGTCTCTCATTTTTGAAAATGATCTTAAAATGATCTTGAAATGAACATCTTCTAGGGCATTTAATTCTTTGATCAAGTCATCTGTAGGATTAACTGCGAACTTTCGGCTCAGCATATTCAGGCTAATGACTTGGTCTTCGCAGACACCCGAAAGAGCTAATTTCAGTAAGCATTTACCTGGATACATTTTGGCAATTCTCTCTATTTTATCAACAATGATAGCATTGACATCTTCCAATTTTACACTTAATTCAAAACCCTTTGTCATCTTATTCCGCATCTCACCCAAGTGTTCTATATCGTGAATTTTCACTTCAAGTTCTTCGCTATTCCTTCTATTTTTCACTGTAGCAGAAATATACAGAAACCATCCTTTTTCAAGCATGGGCTTAAATGTTAAATACTCTTGAGAGAAAAGATACAATGGGATATTTCCTCCAAAATCTTCAAGAATTAATTGAACAAACGGATTCCCTTTTTTTGAAGTTCTGTGTTGAACGTCATTTAGCATCCCACCTATTTTAATCTCTTTCCCTTTGAGTTTTTCCAGCTCTGCGAGCTGACTGATTTTTGTATTGGTCAAATGATCCATTTCGAATTTAAATTGATCAAGCGGGTGACCAGAAATGTATAGTCCTACCGTCTCCTTTTCTATATTAAGTTTCTCAAATTCCCCATAAGGTTCTATTCTGCCTACCCTAGGTTTGGAAATATCACTTCCCTTGCCGTCACCAAACAAGGAGGATTGTGCACTGGCTTCTTCCTCTTTCATTTTGCTAGCATACCGTATGGCTTTCTCAATAAGGGAAGTTCCTTCTGCATCTGGTTCAACATATTGTCTTCTGTGAAATTCTCCAAAGCAATCAAAAGCTCCTGCTTTGGTTAGGCTTTCAAAAGATGTTTTATTTACGGTTCTGGGATGCACTCGTTTGGCAAAATCAAAAATGTCCTTAAAGGGTCCGTTTGCATCTCTTTCCCCTATGATTGCCTGTACAGCGGATTTACCCGTTCCTTTAATAGCACCCATTCCAAAACGAATTTCTCCATTCTTATTTACGGCAAAATCCTGCGCCGATTCATTAATGTGAGGACCTAAAACTTTAATTCCACGGTTTTTACATTCTTCCATGAAAAAGCTGATCCCATCAATATCATTAAGGTTGTGTGTGAGAACGGAAGCCATATAAGAAGATGGGTAGTTGGCTTTTAAATATCCTGTTTGATAAGAAATGAAAGAATAGCATGTGCTGTGCGACTTATTAAATGCGTAAGAGGCAAAGGACTCCCAATCTTTCCAAATCTTTTCCAACTTGTCTTCCGAATACCCCTTTTCCTTAGCTTGAGAGATGAATTTTGGCTTCATCTTATCAAGCACCTCTTTTTTCTTTTTCCCCACTGCTTTTCTTAACACATCAGCCTCGCCTTTCGTAAATCCAGCTAGTTTTTGAGATATGAGCATTACCTGCTCTTGGTAAACTGTGATACCATATGTTTCTGACAGGTATTCTTCCATCTCTGGAACATCATAAACGATTTGTTCATTTCCCAACTTTCGTGCAATGAAATTGGGTATATATTCCATTGGTCCCGGTCGGTAAAGGGCACTCATGGCAACCAAGTCCTCAAACCTGTCAGGTTTGAGTGCCTTGAGGCATTTTTGCATACCCAAGGATTCAAACTGAAATGTTCCGATGGTTTCTCCCCTCTGATAGAGTTCGTACGTTTTTTGGTCATTTAAGGGCAACGCGTCAATATCGATCTTTGTGCCATTCCTTTTTTCCACATTTTCAATAGCCGTTTTAATGATGGACAGTGTTTTGAGTCCAAGAATATCCATCTTCAGCATACCAGCAGATTCTACCACGTCACTGTCAAATTGCGTGAGGAGCAAGTCCGAGTCTTTGGATTTGGCGAGTGGTATAAAATTGCTCATGTCATCAGGAGTGATGATGACCCCACACGGATGGACACCAGTGTTCCTTAATGATCCTTCCAAAACTATTGCTTGGTTGAGAACTTGGGAGGGTAGCTCGCTACCTTTTCTGAGTTTTTCGAGCTCTTTTATTTCTTTGAATGCGGATGAAAATTCTGTTCCTTGTCGTTTAGGTACCAGCTTGGCAATGGCATCTGTCTCAGACAGTGGAAGTTCCATTACTCTCCCAGCATCTCGAATAGCAGCTTTTGGTGCCATTTTTCCATATGTAATGATCTGTGCTACTTGGTCATAGCCATATTTATCAGTCACATAGTTGAGGACTTTTTCGCGACCTTCCTTATCAAAGTCAATATCAATATCGGGAAGTGAAACCCTGTCAGGGTTTAGAAATCGTTCAAATAGAAGGTCGTAAGCAATTGGGTCTACATTGGTAATTTTGATACAATATGCCACAACGGATCCAGCGGCTGATCCCCTTCCTGGCCCTACTGACACCCCCATTTCTCTGGCCTTGGTTGTAAAGTCCTGTACAATCAGGAAATATCCTGGATACCCCGTGTTGGCTATTGTTTGAAGCTCGAAATCAATCCTTTCCTTAATTTCATCAGATATTTCATCATATCTCTTTTTGGCCCCTTGGTAAGTCAGCTGTTTTAGGTATGCATTTTCCCCTCTTTTTCCACCGTCTTTCTCATCTTCGGGGTCAGTAAATTCTGATGGGATATCAAATTTTGGGAGTAGCACATCTCGTTTCAAACTGAACGTTTCAACTTTACCAACTATTTCTGAAATGTTTTCTATTGCTTCAGGAAGATCCCTGAAAGATTCCTTCATTTCCTCCTGTGTTTTAAAGTAGTAATTCCCGTTTGGAAATCCAAACCTGAATCCTCTACCTCTGCCGATAGGTGTATTTTGCTTTTCGTTTTCCTTGATGCAAAGCAACACATCATGTGTTTTTGCATCCTTTTGGTCCATATAATACAACTCGTTAGTAGCAATCAATTTAATATCATGCATCCTAGCAAACCTGATCATCACCTCATTGAGTCTGTTTTCTTCCTCAAGATCATGTCGATTTATCTCCAAATAGAAATCATCTTTAAAAACCCTTTTCCACCATAAGAGTGCTTCTTCGGCTTGTGTTTCTCCAACATTTAAAATCAGACGAGGAATTTCACCTGATAAGCTCCCACTTAAAGCAACTACATCCTCCGAATAGTGTTCAATAAGCTCTTTGTCAATTCTGGGAAAAAGCCCGTAATGCCCTTCTTTATATGCAATTGAGCTTAGCTTGATTAAATTTTTATATCCTTGCTTTGTTTTGGCAAGCAGAACCTGACGAAATCTTTTATCAGGATTGTCCTTTGTAAACTGTAGCTTTTTTCTCTCTTCAGCAACAAAAAACTCGCATCCAATAATAGGTTTAATACCTTCTTTAATCGCAGCGTCTACAAATCTAAAAGCTCCGAACATGTTACCAAGATCCGTAAGTGCTACAGCAGGCATTTCATACTGTTTTGCCTTTGCAACAAGGGCTTTTATACCTGAAGTTGCTTGTAAAACAGAATATTGAGAATGGGTATGGAGATGGCAAAAGGAACCTTTTATGTCATTGACAGCTACTTTTACCTCACCAGTTTTTTCTGCTGATTTTTCCCGCATCCATGCAAAATTGGCTTCCTCCAAATGTGGGACTTCATAAATGATATCCTCACTGGGAGTGCCATCAACTGGATTGATGATGCTCCTCTTAAGTAATTCGAAAAAAACTTTTGCAGTAGCATTTACATCATAGGCGGCATCATGGGCATTTCCAAAATCTTCCCCAAATAGCTTCTCATAAAGTTCAATGAGCCTAGGATACTTTAACCTTCCGCCAATTCCTCCTGCAAGTTGGCAGAATTCTACAGTTTCAGTGGACGTATCTATATGCTTGGCATCTGCTAGTAGATTTTTCTGGTTTGAGCGCAAATACTCAGCCCCTATGATTTTATTATCAAACTCAATGTTATGTCCGACAAGGACTTCTGCTTTTCTTACATCTTCAGAGAATTTGTCTAAAACTTCAGTAAGATGTTGACCAACTTCTTCAGCCCTTTTTGTAGAAATGCCATGAACCTTTTCTGCATTGAATGGAATAGTGAACCCATCAGGTTTTATGATGTGATTCCCCATTGAAAGTAGTTTTCCTGTAGGGTTGTGAAGCTGCCAAGCTAATTGTACCAGCCGAGGCCAATTATCAAAATCTTCTATCGGAGCAGTTTTATTGTGAGGGAGTCCAGTCGTTTCAGTGTCGAAAATCAGATACATAGGTTCTTTGCTGTTATACCAATTTTATTATAAAATATTGTATAAAAAATGAATTATTTTTTTGTTCGAATTAGGTAAAAGATATAAGTATATCCATAGTTACGGTGCTATTTTTAACGAAATACGAGCAAAAAATAAACAGTTTATATGTAATATTTTGTAGTCAATTTTAAATTAATTATTTCACCAGTTTATCAGTATGGAAATAAAAAGGCATCACAAATAAAAAGAGAAGCGTAACCTCCAATGTGGGTTATCCTTATTTTGTGGAAAAATTGTGTATATCAGACCGTTGCAAGGAGGTAGTTTGGACGAGGAACTTTGGGGATACTTGCGTTTTTTTGTCGAAAAAAAAAGGTAATACCAATGCCCTTATGAGTAACCCTATGTCATAAAACAACAGCAGTGAACGGGGATGACCCACAAAGCAAAAAAGAATGCTTTTAAAACAAATGAACAATAAATTTTCAGAAGTCCTTTAGAGACGTTAGATTGAGCTTTTTCAGAACTTATTAAAACAGTAAATATCTCATGAAAAATGTACTCCATGCTACCAAAGTGGCGGATTTAAACGCAATTGAAAGTTGCCCATCTCCCCGTCGTTATCATTTTGTTGGCGTTAGGTCCCTCGTTGCCTTGGTCTCCGCCACTTTACTTGCGATTATGCCTGCTACTGCGCAGACGCAAATTTCTGCAACAGACCACTTTGTACTAAAAATAACAACCACCGAGGGGACTAACGCTAACGACATGTCCTTTGCGTTCTACACGCAGGATGCAAGTTATGACATAGATTGGGACAATGACCAAAACTTTGAAGATGCAGGGGCTTCTGGAAAGAAGTCCCATACCTTCACCGTAGCAGGAGAGCATACCATCAGGTTTAGAAACCTGAATGATATCTATATCAATAATCAACCAGACAAGGCAAAATATACCTCCATAGAACAGTGGGGTACCTCTGTCTGGAATGCGACAATGGATAGTGCTTTTCGGGGAGCAATTAACCTGACCATGAACTCAACCGCAGGTGCGCCTAACATGAGTGCGGTGACGAGTATGGCTTATATGTTCGGTGGAGCCTCTTCCTTCAACGGCGACATAGGCGGGTGGAATACCGCATCGGTGACGAATATGCAAAATATGTTCAATGGAGCTGATTCATTTAATCAGGACGTAAGCAGGTGGAATACCGCATCGGTGACGAATATGAGTTATATGTTCTTTGGAGCCACTGCCTTTAACCAAGACATAAGTCGCTGGAATACCTCAGCCGTGACAGATATGAGTTATATGTTCGGTACCATCGGTGGAACCTCTGTCTTCAACCAAGATATAGGCAACTGGAATACCTCAGCCGTGACAGATATGCAATTTATGTTCGGAGGTTTCTTTGGAACCATTGCCTTCAACCAGAACATAGGCAACTGGAATACAGAGCAGGTGACGAATATGAATGGTATGTTCTCTGGAACCACTGTCTTCAACCAGAATATAGGCAACTGGAATACCTCAGCCGTGACGAGTATGACTCAGATGTTCTCTGGAGCCACTGCCTTCAACCAGAATATAGGTAACTGGAATACCTCAGCCGTGACGAGTATGGCTCAGATGTTCTCTGGAGCCACTGCCTTCAACCAGAATATAGGCAACTGGAATACCTCAGCCGTGACGGATATGAGATATATGTTCTCTAGTGCCACTTCCTTTGACCAGAACATAGGCAACTGGAATACTTCAGTCGTGACGAGTATGACTCAGATGTTCTCTAGTGCCACTTCCTTTGACCAGAACATAGGCGGGTGGAATGTAGAAGCGGTGAGGCATATGGTAAGTATGTTCTCAGATGTCACACTTTCAATTGCAAATTACGATTCGATTTTGGTGGGTTGGAACAGACAAAATCTTCCAAATGCAGTCACTTTCGGTGGCGGAGATTCTAAATATAACTCAGATGTAGCACACACCGCTAGGGAAAATATGAAGGCTACTACAGCAAATGGTGGAGATAACTGGATCATTACTGATGGCGGACGAGTTAACCGTACCCCTGTTTTCACAAGCGGAGCTGTCGTTACAGTAGCTTATGCAGAAAACGGTACTACGCCAGTAACCACAGTCCTTGCCACCGATGAAGATATGGGACAGATGGTCACGTTCACGCTGTCGGGCGGGGCGGATTCAGGTCTATTTTCCATCACTTCGGAAGGCGAATTGATGTTCAATACCGCACCAGACTATGAGAGTCCAGCAGATATGGGATCGGATAATATGTACGAAGTAACGATCACCGCTACAGATGACGGCACACCCGCAATGATGACCACGCAAGCCCTTACCATCACAGTGACGGATGTACCAGCAGACGACTTTGTACTAAAAATAACAACTATGGACAAGTCCTTTACGTTCTACACGGAGGACACAAGTTATGACATAGACTGGAACAATGACCGAACTTTTGAAAGTAGAGATACAGGGGTTTCTGGAAACCAGTCCCATACCTTCGCCGCAGGAGGAGAGCATACCATCAGATTTAGAAACCTGAATGATATACATATCAATAATCAGGCAGAAGCAATAAAATATACCTCTATAGAACAGTGGGGTACCTCTGTTTGGAATGTGGCAATGGATAGTGCTTTTCAGGGAGCAATTAACCTGACCATGAAGTCAAACGCAGGTACTCCGGACATGAGTGCGGTGACGAGTATGGCTTCTATGTTCGGCGGAGCCTCTTCCTTCAACGGCGACATAGGCGGGTGGAATACCGCATCGGTGACGAATATGAGTTATATGTTCTTTGGAGCCACTTCCTTTAACCAAGACATAAGTCGCTGGAATACCTCAACCGTGACAGCTATGCAATTTATGTTCGGTACCCCCTCTGGAACCGTTGCCTTCAACCAAGATATAGGCAACTGGAATACCGCATCGGTGACGAATATGAGTTACATGTTCTTTGGAGCCATTGACTTCAACCAGAACATAGGCAACTGGAATACCGCATCCGTGACGGATATGAGCTATATGTTCTCTAATGCCACTTCCTTTGACCAGAACATAGGCAACTGGAATACCGCATCCGTGACGGATATGCGCTATATGTTCTCTAGTGCCACTTCCTTTGACCAGAACATAGGCGGGTGGAATGTGGAAGCGGTGAGCTTCATGTCCTCTATGTTCTCAAGTATCTCCTCTACACCAAGAAATGTTACACTTTCACCTACAAACTACGATGCGCTGTTGACAGGCTGGGATGCGCAAACCCTGCAAAAGGGAGTCACTTTCGGTGGCGGAGATTCTAAATATAACTCAGATGTAGCACACACCGCTAGGGCAAATATGAAGGCTACTACAGCAAATGGTGGAGATAACTGGATCATTACTGATGGCGGACGAGTTAACGCCCATGCCCCAGTTTTCGCAAAAGGAACTACCGCTACAGTAGTTTATGCAGAAAACGGCACTACGCCAGTAACCACAGTCCTTGCCACCGATGCAGATATGGGACAGATGGTTACGTTCACGCTGTCGGGAGCGGATGCGGGACTGTTTTCCATTACTCCCGTAGGCGCATTGACGTTCAATACCGCACCAGACTATGAGAACCCGTCAGATATGGGGATGAACAACCTATATGGAGTCATCGTCACTGCCACGGACAATGGCACACCCGAAATGACTGCTATGCAGACGCTCACCATCACGGTGACGGATGTAAACGACGCACCCACTGCCCGCGATGCTACATCTAGCGTAGCAGAAAATAGTGCAACCGGAACAGCAGTCGGTAGAGTGACAGGCATAGACCCAGACCAAACCTCGCCCGATAATACATTAACCTACGCCATCACAGGCGGTGATACAGGCAGTGTATTTGCTATCAACTCCACCACAGGCGCGATTACCGTTGCTGGTGCGTTGGATTATGAGACCACCGCCTCCTATTCGCTCGTGGTGACCGTTACAGACGGAGGAAGCTTCCCCCTAAGTGGCACGGCAACGCTTGCCATCACGGTGACGGATGAAAACGAAGCACCCACTGCCAGCGATGCTCCATTTAGCGTAGCAGAAAATAGTGCAATGGGAACAGCAGTCGGCAGAGTGGCAGGCATAGACCCAGACCAAACCTCGCCCGATAATACATTAACCTACGCGATCACAGGCGGTGATACAGGCAGTGTTTTTGCTATCAACTCCACCACAGGCGCGATTACCGTTGCTGGTGCGTTGGATTATGAAACCACCGCCTCCTATTCGCTTGTGGTGACCGTTACAGACGGCGGAAGCTCCTCCCTAAGTGGCACGGCAACACTCACCATCACGGTGACGGATGCGAATGATAATGCGCCTGTTTTCACCGGCAACGCGAACGTAACGGTGTTGGAAGGAACGACGGCAGTGACCACGGTTACCGCTAGGGATGCAAATGTGGGACAAACGGTGATTGCGTTCCTCACTATGCTGTCGGGAGCGGATGCGAGTCTATTTTCCATCACTCCCACAGGCGCATTGACGTTCAAAACGGCACCAGATTATGAGAACCCAAGCAGTGCGGTGGGATCGAATATGTACACGGTCACGGTCACCGCCACGGACGGGCAGTTGCCCACTCCATTGACCGCTATGCAGACGTTTACCATCACAGTGACGGATGAGAATGATAACACCCCAGTTTTCGCAGGCGGAGCTACCGCTACAGTAGCCTATGCAGAAAACGCCTCTACGCCAGTAACCACCGTCGATGCCACTGATGCAGATACGGGACAGACGGTCACGTTCACGCTGTCGGGCGGAACGGATATGGGTCTGTTTTCCATTACCTCGGCAGGCGCATTGACGTTCAAGACCGCACCAAATTTTGAAATGCCTGCGGATACGGGAGCGGATAATGTGTACGAAGTCACTGTCACCGCCACAGACGGGCAGACCCCTCCAATGACTGCTATGCAAGCCCTCACCATCACAGTGACGGATGTGAATGATAACACCCCTGTTTTCGCAAATGGAGCTATCGCTACAGTAGCCTATGCAGAAAACGCCTCTACGGCAGTAACTACGGTTACCGCTACGGATGCAGATGCGGGACAAACGGTACGTTTCACGCTGACGGGCGGAGCGGATATGGGTCTGGTTTCCATTACCTCGGCAGGCGCATTGACGTTCAATACCGCACCAGACTATGAGAACCCAGTAGATACAGGAAGTGACAATGACTATGAAGTCATTGTCACTGCCACAGACGGGCAGACCCCTCCAATGACCGCTATGCAGACGCTCACTATCACGGTGACGGATGAGAATGATAACGCACCTGTTTTCACCAGTGGAGCTACCGCTACGGTAGCTTATGCAGAAAACGCCACTACGGCAGTAACTACGGTGACCGCCACGGATGAAGATGCAGGACAGACGGTACGTTTCACGTTGACGGGAGGAGATGATATGGGTCTGTTTATCATCACTACGACAGGCGCATTGACGTTCAAGACCGCACCAAATTTTGAAATGCCTGCGGACATGGGAGCGGATAATACATACTCGGTCACCGTCACCGCTACAGACGGACAGATATCTCCAATGACCGCTATGCAGACGCTCACCATCACGGTGACGGATGTGAACGAAGCACCCACTGCCCGCGATGATACATTTGTGGTAGCAGAAAATAGTGCAACCGGAACAGTAGTCGGTAGCGTGACAGGCACAGACCCAGACTCGCCCAATAATGTATTAACCTATGCCATCACAAAAAACGGTAACACAGGGGATGTATTTGATATCAACTCCACTACGGGAGCGGTTACCGTTGCTAATGCGTTGGATTATGAAACCACTGCCTCCTATTCGCTCGTGGTGACCGTTACAGACGGAGGAAGCTTCCCCCTAAGTGGCACGGCAACACTCACCATCACAGTGACGGATATAAATGAAGCACCCACTGCCAGCGATGCTCCATTTAGCGTAGCAGAAAATAGTGCAATGGGAACAGCAGTCGGAACAGTGACAGCAACAGACCCAGACCTCGCTTCCTTGAGCAATGGTACATTAACCTATGCCATCACAGGCGGTAACACAGGCAGTGTTTTTGCTATCAACTCCACCACGGGAGCGATTACCGTTGCTGGTGCGTTGGATTATGAAACCACCGCCTCCTATTCGCTCATGGTGACAGTGACAGACGGCGGAAGCTCCCCCCTAAGTAGCACGGCAACGCTCGCCATCACGGTGACGGATGAGAATGATAATGCGCCTGTTTTCACCAGTGAAGCGAACGTAACGGTGTCGGAAGGAACGACGGCAGTGACCACGGTTACCGCTAGGGATGCAAATGTGGGACAAACGGTGATTACGTTCCTCACTATGCTGTCGGGAGCGGATGCGAGTCTATTTTCCATCACTCCCACAGGCGCATTGACGTTCAAGACCGCACCAGACTATGAGAACCCAAGCAGTGCGGTGGGATCGAATATATACACGGTCACGGTCACCGCCACGGACGGGCAGTTGCCCACTCCATTGACCGCTATGCAGACGTTTACCATCACAGTGACGGATGCGAATGATAACACCCCTGTTTTCGCAAATGGAGCTACCGCTACAGTAGCTTATGCAGAAAACGCCACTACGGCAGTAACTACGGTGACCGCCACGGATGCAGATGCGGGACAGACGGTACGTTTCACGTTGACGGGAGGAGATGATATGGGTCTGTTTACCATCACTACGACAGGCGCATTGGCGTTCAAGACCGCACCAAATTTTGAGAACCCAGCAGATACAGGAGGGGACAACATATATGAAGTCATGGTCACCGCCACAGACGGACAGTCCTCTCCAATGACCGCTATGCAGACGCTCACCATCACGGTGACGGATGAGAATGATAACGCCCCTGTTTTCACAAGTGGAGCTACCGCTACGGTAGCTTATGCAGAAAACGCCACTACGGCAGTAACTACGGTGACCGCCACGGATGCAGATGTGGGACAGACGGTGCGTTTCACGCTGACGGGCGGAGCGGATATGGGTCTGTTTTCCATCACCCCCGCAGGCATATTGACGTTCAAGACCGCACCAGACTATGAAGAACCTACGGATATAGGAAGGGACAACATATATGAAGTCATCGTCACCTCCACAGACGGTCAGACCCCTCCAATGACCGCTGTGCAGACGCTCACCATCACAGTGACGGATGCGAATGATAACGCGCCTGTTTTTTCAGGCGGAGCCACCGCTACGGTAACTTATGCAGAAAACGCCACTAGGCCAGTAACCTCCGTCGTTGCCACCGATGCAGATACGGGACAGACGGTCACGTTCATGCTGTCGGGAGCGGATGCCGGTCTGTTTACCATTACTCCCGCAAGCGTATTGACGTTCAAGACGGCACCAGACTATGAGAACCCGTCAAATATGGGAATGAACAACCTATATGAAGTCATCGTCACTGCCACGGACAATGACACACCCGAAATGACTGCTATGCAGACGCTCGTCATCACGGTGACGGATATAAATGAAGCACCCACTGCCCGCGATGCTACATTTAGCGTAGCAGAAAATAGTGCAATGGGAAGAGCAGTCGGCACAGTGACAGCAACAGACCCAGACCTCGCTTCCTTGAGCAATGGTACATTAACCTATGCCATCACAGGCGGTGATACAGGAAGTGTTTTTGCTATCAACTCCACCACGGGAGCGATTACCGTTGCTGATGCGTTGGATTATGAAACCACCGCATCCTATTCGCTCGTGGTGACCGTTACAGACGGAGGAAGCACCTCCCTCAGTGGCACGGCAACACTCACCATCACGGTGACGGATGTAAACGAAGCACCCACTGCCAGCAATGCTCCATTTAGCGTAGCAGAAAATAGTGCAATGGGAACAGCAGTCGGCACAGTGACAGCAACAGACCCAGACCTCGCTTCCTTGAGCAATGGTACATTAACCTATGCCATCACAGGCGGTAATATAGGGAGAGTTTTTGCTATCAATTCCACCACAGGAGCGATTACCGTTGCTAGTGCGTTGGATTTTGAACCCACCGAATCCTATTCGCTCGTGGTGACCGTTACAGACGTAGGAAGCCCCTTCCTAAGTGGCACGGCAACGCTCACCATCACGGTGACGGATGTAAACGAAGCACCCACTACCAGAGATGATACATTTGTGGTAGCAGAAAATAGTGTAACCCAAACAGTAGTCGGCACAGTAGTAGCAAGAGATCCAGACCAAACCTCGCCGGATAATACATTAACCTATGCCATCACAGGCGGTAATACAGGGAGTATTTTTGCTATCAACTCCACCACAGGCGCGATTACCGTTGCTGGTGCGTTGGATTATGAAACCACCGCATCCTACTCGCTCGTGGTGACCGTTACAGACGGAGGAAGCACCCCCCTAAGTGGCACGGCAATGCTCACCATCACGGTGACGGATGTAAACGAAGCACCCACTGCCAGCAATGCTCCATTTAGCGTAGCAGAAAATAGTGCAATGGGAACAGCAGTCGGCACAGTGACAGGAACAGACCCAGACCTCGCTTCCCTGAGCAATGGTACATTAACCTATGCCATCACAGGCGGTAATACAGGGAGTGTTTTTGATATCAACTCAACGGGAGCGATTATAGTTGCTGGTGCGTTGGATTATGAAACCACCGCCTCCTATTCGCTCGTGGTGACCGTTACAGACGGAGGGAGCACCGCTCTAAGTGGCACGGCAACGCTCACCATCACGGTGACGGATGTGACGAATGAAAACGCGCCTGTTTTCACCGGCAACGCGAGCGTAAATGTGATGGAAGGTACGACGGTAGTGACCACCGTTGTCGCTAGGGATGGAGATCCGGGACAATCAACAGTGATTACGTTCCTCACCGCGCTGTCGGGAGCGGATGCCTCTAAGTTTTCCATCACTATGGCAGGCGAATTGACGTTCAACATGGCACCGGACCATGAAATGCCAGGCAGTGCGGTGGGATCGAATATATACACGGTCACGGTCACCGCCACAGACGGGCAGTTGACCACTACGCAGACGTTTACCATTACGGTGACGGATGCGAATGATAACGCGCCTGTTTTCACTAGTGGAGCGACTAAGAATGTAGCGGAAGGAACGACGGCAGTAACTACGGTTACCGCCACGGATGCAGATGCGGGACAGACGGTACGTTTCATGCTGACGGGCGGAGCGGATATGGGTCTGTTTTCCATCACCCCCGCAGGCATATTGACGTTCAAGACCGCACCAGACTATGAGAACCCGTCAGATACAGGAGGGGACAACATGTATGAAGTCATCGTCACTGTCGCAGACGACGGCGCAACCGCAATGACCAATACGCAAGTCCTCACCATCACAGTGACGGATGCGAATGATAACGTTCCTGTTTTCACCAGTAGCACGACTGAAACTGTAGCGGAAGGTACGACGGTAGTAACTACGGTTACCGCCACGGATGCAGATGCGGGACAGACGGTACGTTTCACGCTGACGGGCGGAGCAGATGCCTCTAAGTTTTCCATCACTCCTGCAGGCGCATTGACGTTCACCGTGGTGCCAGACTATGAAGCACCTACGGATATAGGAAGGGACAACATATATGAAGTCACTGTCACCGCTACAGACGGGGAGACCCCCCCAATGACTGCTATGCAGACGCTTGCCATCACAGTGACGGATGCGAATGACAATGTGCCTGTTTTCACGAGTAGCGCGACTGAGGATGTAGCGGAAGGTACGACGGTAGTAATTACGGTTATCGCCACGGATGCAGATGCGGGACAGACCGTGACGTTTCTTTCTACCCTGTCGGGAGCGGATGAGTCTAAGTTTTCCATCACTTCAGCAGGCGTATTGACGTTCACTACCGCACCGGACTATGAGGTGCCTACGGATACGGGAACGGATAATATGTACGAAGTAACGATCACGGCTAGAGACAACGGCATACCCGAAAAGACGGCTATGCAATCCCTTACCGTCACGGTGACGGATGTGGAGAATGAACACGCTCCTGTTTTCACAAGCGAAGTGACTATGGATGTGGCGGAAGGTACAACGGCGGTTACCACCGTTATCGCCACGGATGCAGATGTAGGACAGACAGCCACGTTCACGCTGTCGGGCGGAACGGATGCGGGTCTGTTTTCCATCACTCCCGCAGGCGAATTGACGTTTACTACCGCACCAGATTATGAGAATCCAGTAGATATGGGAGGGAATAATATGTACGAAGTAACGATCACGGCTACAGACGGTCAGACCCCTCCAATGACTGCTGTGCAAGCCCTCACCATCACGGTAACGGATGTAAATGATGCCCCTGCTTTCGCAGGAGGAGTTGTCGCTACAGTATCTTATGCAGAAAATGCCACTACGGCAGTAGCTACAGTCGTTGCCACAGATGCAGATGCGGGACAGACGGTTACTTTCTCCCTGTCGGGAGTGGATGCCTCTAAATTTTCCATCTCTCCAGCAGGTGTATTGACGTTCAATACCGCACCAGACTATGAGGTGCCTACGGATATGGGAACGGATAATATGTACGAAGTAACGATCACGGCTACAGACAACGGCACACCCGAAAAGACGGCTATGCAAGCCCTTACCATCACGGTGACGGATGTGGAGAATGAACACGCTCCTGTTTTCACAAGCGAAGTGACTATGGATGTAGCGGAAGGTACAACGGCAGTTACCACCGTTATCACCACGGATGCAGATGCAGGACAGACGGTAAGTTTCACGCTGTCGGGCGGAGCGGATGTGGGTCTTTTTTCCATCACTCCCGCAGGCATATTGACGTTCAATACCGCACCAGATTTTGAAATGCCTACGGATATGGGAACGGATAATATGTACGAAGTAACGATCACGGCTACAGACAACGGCACACCTGCAAAGATGGTTATGCAAGCCCTCACTATCACAGTGATAGATATGAATGATAACGCCCCTGTTTTCGTAAGAGGAACGACTATGGTGGATGTAGCGGAAGGTACGACGGCAGTCATTACCGTCGTTGCCACAGATGAAGATGCGGGACAGACCGTGACGTTTCTCTCTACCCTTTTGGGAGCGGATGAGTCTAAATTTTCCATCACTTCGGCAGGCGAATTGACGTTCAATACCGCACCAGACTATGAGAATCCAAGCAGTGTGTCGGGATCAAATGTATATACGGTAACCGTCACCGCCACAGACGGGCAGACCGCTCCAATGACTGCTATGCAACGGCTCACCATCACGGTGACGAATGTGGAGAATGAACACGCTCCTGTTTTCACAAGCGAAGTGACTATGGATGTAGCGGAAGGTACAACGGCAGTTACTACCGTCGTTGCTACGGATGCAGATGTGGGACAGACGGTAAGCTTCTTTCTGACGGGAGAAGCGGATGAGGGGCTGTTTTCCATCACTTCGGCAGGCGTATTGACGTTCAACATGGCACCAGACTATGAAGTGCCTACGGATGCGGGAACGGATAATGTGTACGAAGTAACGATCACGGCGACAGACAACGGCACGCCCGCAAAGATGGTTATGCAAATCCTCACCATCACAGTGACGGATGTGGATGAGGATGAACCAGAACCCCCCCTAGGCCTTGAATCACTCACAGGCATTGCGGTATATCCTAACCCTACAGACGCAGTGTTGCACATCAGCGGTGTGGAAGGGAATGCCTGCTATACCTTGTCAGGCATGGAGGGAAAAATTGTGAAAAGAGGACAACTGGAGGCAAGCACAGCGGATCATTCTGTGGCTCTTCCGTCGCTGAAACAGGGCATTTATTTGTTACAAATCATCACAGGTAAAGGTAGCGTTATCAAAAAAATTGTGAAGGAATAGAAGTTATATGTGCTGAAGCTTCCTTTAGTTTACTCGTATCCATTAGATCATGAAATAGTACAATAAGGAAATTGAATTATTTTATTGAAGTAGGTATTTAATAAATAGTCAACCCTAAAGCATCAAAATTAATTATGCTTATCTTCTTTCAGGGAGGTTTTTAGCATGATTATTGCTACATAGTCACCCCTAAAGAATCAACATTAATTATGCTTATCTCCTTTCAGGGAGGGTTTTAGCACGATTATTGCTGTATAAAATGACAAGGAATAGTTATAATATCAATCAAAACCTTGTCAAATGCAGTCAAAAAAGTCGAATAGAAATCAACTTAATTTTTTATCACCTACCTTAACTGAACAACTCAATTCCAGGCAAGCGCTTTATTTGTTGAGCCAACAGATAGCATGGTCATATTTTGAAGAAGCATTTGGTTCGCTTTATTCAACTGTAGGTCGTCCAGCTCATTCTATTCGTTTGATGGTCTCCTTGTTGATATTAAAATCTCTTTACAATTTATCAGATGAGGTATTGGTGGAACAACGGTGGGAAATGAATCCATATTTTCAATATTTTGGAGGCTTTGATTCTTTGCAATGGGGGCAACCATGTGCGGCAACAGATTTGGTACATTTCAGGAAGAGGATTGGAGAAGAAGGGGTAGAGAAGCTATTGAAACATTCAATTGAGCTACACGGCAAGGATGCTAAGGACAAGCATGTAAGTGTAGATACTACTGTCCAGGAAAAGAGCATGACCTATCCCACAGATGCAAAATTTCATAAAAAGATTGTTGACATCTGTATTTCTATAGCCAAGCAAGAAGGGATTAAACTACGACGCAGTTACGTTAGGACAACCAAAAACCTTGTCAGAGACACCCACCCATGGGACTCACCCTAAAAGAAGAAAGAAAGCAAATGCAGCGAAGCGCAAACTCAAAACCATTGCTGGTCGGTTAGTCAGAGAATTAGACAGGAAATTACCACATCAGCAAAAAGAAGTAACATGAGCATTGTTCAAACGAGTACTTACACAAGAGAAGTGCAGTAAACATAAAATTTACAGTTTACATGAACCTGATGTGTATTGCATCGCAAAAGGGAAGGCACATAAGAAATATGAATAGGGCTGTAAGGCATCAGTAGTATTGACACAAAACACGGGTATCATCGTAGGAGCGATGACTTTTGAAGAGAATATTTATGATGGACATACACTAGATGCTGTATTGAAGCAAACACAACTACTGACTGGTAACTACCCGAAAACCGCCACAGTAGATAGGGGGTACAAAGGGACTAACACAGTTGAAAACACCTCCATCATTCGACCATCCAACCCATTAAAAAGAGACAATACCTATGAAAAACAGAGAAAACGAAAGCACTGTAGACGTAGAGCAGCCATAGAGCCAATCATCGGACACTTGAAGCAAGATCATCGAGCAGCTAGCAATTACCTAAAAGGGAAAACAGGAGATAAAATAAACTTCATCATGGCAGCCTGTGGGTTTAACTACAAGAAGTTGATGAAAAAACTAAGAGTAAATGCTCTTTGGCTCTATACAAAATGGGTAGTAAAGCTGAGGCGTCTAGTTGAATTAACCACTTTCCATCAAAGTAGAATACAAACTCCATTGAAAATGAGTTTTTAAGGAACGACTATATAAAATGACAAGGAATAGTTATAATATCAATCAAAACCTTGTCAAATGCAGTCAAAAAAGTCGAATAGAAATCAACTTAATTTTTTATCACCTACCTTAACTGAACAACTCAATTCCAGGCAAGAGCTTTATTTGTTGAGCCACCAGATAGCATGGTCGTATTTTGAAGAAGCGTTTGGTTCGCTTTATTCAAATGGTAACTACTCAGGTGGTCTATAACGTATAACTCATTGATTACGAACTGGTTAGAAAATTCGATTATTTCTTAACAAAATCTTAACATTGTATCTACTTCGCTGATTATCAGTCTGTTACTTAAACAGTAATTAAGAATACAACTTTATATAAAATTTTTTTTAGTTTGTAACTACCTGATAACAAGTAATTTAGACCACCTGAGTAGTTACGTTTTTAGGAATCTGCTCCCAGTCATATATAAAGTCCTTTGTGGACGTAATAACCCATAGGTTGGCTGTCAGGATAAACAGCGAGAGCGAAACTCCTACCCAAACGATGAGCTTGAGAATTCGCTTCATGCATCAACTCCTTTCGCCTGAAAAATCAAATCTGCCTCTCTCATAATTTTACGATACCTCTCTGCTTGATAAAGTGAACATCCTGAATCTCTAGACACTCTGCGGTCCTTTATTACTACGCCGATGTCATGAACCTGAACCCGATTAATAATTTTATGTGACAAGGTGCAAGGTGCTACAAGACAGATAACATTATTAGGTGTGTTTATAGTCAAGTATTTGAAAGCCAAATAACTACTATATACATCCAATGGCACCATCTGACAACAAAATTACCGAATTTTTCTATCCAGTTGGCGGTGACTTCATTTTTTGACATAACCTACCATAAAGCAACTATCCAGATATAAGTAGCCACTTCCAGTTATAATTTTTTTCGGTCCAGAAAGGCTTTCAGGCTCTCGTGGAGAAAAAAGCACCACCCCGCCCTACAGGCTTCGCTACTTTCGCCAGACATCCCAGTTTTTAAGGTCTCATGACCCCTGTGAGTCAGTTTCGTACCGTTGGAAGTTTCCGAAAGTTCCCATGTGACAGACGAGTCTCCGGGGTAACCCCCATACCGCCAGTCGTAAACGATGCTCGTCTTCGGAAAGACCTCGGTCACTCTCCACTGGTGCGTAAAGATTTGACCCTCGCACTCGACATCAAACTCCGTTTCAAAGCCGACTTCAGGCTTGAAATCAGTCATCGGCTCGAAGTACCACTGGCACATTTGATACTTGTCGGTAATGGCATTCCAAACCACCGAAATTGAAACCCTGTAAGTGTGTTCCACGACAATTGGGTCAATGTTCATAGGTGTCAAGTTTCACAAGGTTGTTGTCCACAGCTTGCCTTAAGACAGACCAAATTTAGTAGTAAATACGGTTATTGGCAACTTTAGTTCTCTTTTTAACCTTCTTTCGTTTATGAAATCATAAAATAATCCGTAATCCCTAATACCAAGTTGATTATAAAATATTTCATAAATAAACTGAATTATTTTTTGTTTGGATTAGGTAAAAAATATAAGCATAGCCATAGTTACGGTTCTATTTTCTAACGAAATACAAGCAGAAAAGAAACGATTTATACCTGATATTTTGTAGTCAATTTGGTATAACATCTCGCGTAAAAATCAGCAAAATCTGGTATTATAAACAGTTAAGCTTCAGAAGTATCATTAAAAATTTGATTATGCCAAGCATTTTAGCGTACACCGTGGGCAGAATGACTTTGCCAGAGGAAGCACCCATATTATTAATGCATTGAATCATTTTGGGGCTGTGTCAAAACAAGGATGGTAAAGTTTAAAGGTAATGAATAAAAATATGTTTATCTTGCACTTTGAAGAATTTGAATTCAGGTTCAATATTCGCAAGCAAAACTTTTACACGGTGTTGCTTGGAATGTTCAGAAACAAATCGCTTAAGTTGTCATGACCCATTAGCCCATACAAGTAATGAAAAAATTTGTTTTCCTTGTCATTACCGCATTATTGTTTGTGATGGACTGTGAGGCTCAGAAAAGAAAAAAGCAATCAGCCTCCTCAAGTCCTAAGCCAATATCGTCCGAGCTTTTCAAGAATTTAAAATTCCGAAATATTGGTCCTGCGTTTATGTCTGGTCGGATTGCTGACCTTGCAATCCACCCTACGAATGAGAACATTTGGTACGTTGCCGTCGCTTCTGGAGGAGTTTGGAAAACTATGAATGCGGGGGTTACTTTTAACCCAATCTTTGATGACCAGTCCGTTTATGCCACTGGCTGTATCACGATTGATCCCAACAACTCCAACGTAATTTGGGTCGGAACGGGAGAAAATAATGGCGGTCGGCATTTGAGTTTCGGAGATGGCATATACAAGAGTGAAGATGGCGGAACTTCATGGACTAATATGGGTCTTAAAAATTCCGAACATATCGCTAAGATTGCTGTTCATCCCAATAACTCCGATATCATTCGTGTAGCTTCTCAAGGTCCTTTATGGAGTTCAGGTGGAGACAGGGGGTTCTATATTTCGACTGATGGAGGAACTACTTGGGAAAAAACCCTCGGAGATGAAGAATATACAGGTGTGACAGACTTTGAAGTAGACGCTGGAAACCCTGATCGAATCTACGCAGCTACGTGGCAACATCATCGTACGGTGGCTGCTTATATGAGTGGCGGACCCAAAACCAAAATCTATGCAAGTGAAGACGGAGGAAATACTTGGAAAGAACTCAAAAAGGGGTTGCCCAAAGAGAGCATGGGGAAAATTGGATTGGCAGTTTCTCCACAAAACTCCAACGTAGTTTATGCAGCAATTGAACTGAATAGAAGAAAGGGAGGGATATATAAATCGACCGATAGAGGGGGTAGTTGGGAAAAAATGTCTGACCAGGTGGCGGGTGCTACTGGACCTCATTATTATCAGGAACTATACGCATCTCCTCATAAGTTTGATCAAATTTACTTGATGGATAATCAGTTGCAGATGTCCGAAGATGGAGGTAAAACCTTTACAGCAGTCAACACCAACGGTAAACATGTGGATAACCATGCAATGGCATTTAAGAACAACGACCCTAATTACATGATGGTGGGAACAGACGGTGGGGTATATGAAAGTTTTGATTCAGGAGACAATTGGAGGTACATGGAAAACCTTCCTGTAACTCAATTTTATAAAGTCGCGGTGGATGATGCAGTTCCTTTTTACAATATTTATGGAGGGACGCAGGATAATAGCACGCAAGGAGGTCCTTCACGAACGGATAACGTTAGTGGAATAAGAAATGCAGATTGGAAAGTAGTGCTGAACTGGGATGGTCATCAGCCTGCGATTGAGCCAGGAAATCCCAATATTATATACGCTGAAAGGCAGCAGGGCAACCTCTCACGGATTGATACAAGAACGGGAGAAGCTATTGATATTCAACCGCAACCTAGCAGTGGCGAGCCTTTCGAACGTTTCAATTGGGATGCTCCAATTCTGGTAAGTCCACATGCTCCTTCTACCATCTTCTTTGCTTCACAGCGTGTATGGAAATCAGAAACCCGTGGCGACAGTTGGACTGCTATTTCAGGAGATTTAACCAAAAATCAGGAACGCCTAGAACTACCCATCATGGGTAAAAAACAAAGTTGGGACTCTCCATGGGATGTCTTGGCTATGTCCAATTACAATACGATCACCTCGTTGGCAGAATCCCCTTTAAAAGCAGGACTTATTTATGCAGGTACAGATGATGGAATCCTTCAGGTAACCGAAAATGGTGGTAACTCCTGGAGAAAGATACAGGTATCATCCATGCCTGGAGTTCCGTCCACAGCATTTATTAATGATGTGAAAGCTGACCTATTTGACGAGAACACTGTGTATGTAGCTCTTGATAACCACAAATACGGTGATTATAAACCATATTTGATGAAAAGTACCGATAAAGGCGTTACATGGTCTTCCATAACCAATGGATTAACGAATAAGAACCTTGTCTGGAGGATTGTACAAGATCATGTGAGTGCCAAGCTGATGTTTTTAGCCACAGAATTTGGCATCTACTTTACAGTAGACGGCGGTGGGAGCTGGACCAAATTGTCAGGAGGAATACCCACCATATCATTTAGAGACCTTGCCATTCAAAGAAGAGAGAACGATTTGGTGGCCGCTTCGTTTGGCAGGGGGTTTTTCATTTTAGATGATTACAGCGCACTAAGATCCGTCTCCAGGTCATTGATCGATCAAGATGGAGTGCTGTTAACGCCACGGACAGCCTTATGGTATATCCCACGATCCGTTCTCAGTTTTAATGACAAAAGAGGATCACAAGGTTCGCAACTTTATGTAGCACCAAACCCCGACTTTGGAGCAGTTTTTACATACTACCTCAAGGATGATTTAAAAAGTCTTGCAACCATAAGGGGAGAGAAAGAAAAACCTTTGAATGAACAGGGTCGAGATGTCCCCTTTCCTGGGTGGGAGGCATTGGAAAATGAGAACAGGGAAGAAGGACCAGATCTATTTGTGGAAATAAAAAACAATGGCGGTACCATTATCAATAGAGTCAAGGCTGAGGGCAAGAAAGGCTTTAACAGGGCCTCATGGAACTTGAGATATGCTTCAAATGATGTGCTTACCCTGAACGGAAAAGTGGAAGACAGAAGTGGTCTGTTGGTCGCTCCAGGAGCCTATACGGGGACTTTATTTAAAAAGGAAAGAGGCAAGATCATCCAATTGGGAGACCCCGTTTCATTTGAAGTAAAACCACTTAGAGAAGGCTCTCTGCCCGGAGTCGACCCTACAACAGCGGCAACGTTTTGGAGAAGTTACGAACGAACGAACCGTGATGTGAATGCCTTTGGCGCCTCATTACAATACCTACTGAAAATGGCAGATAAACTGCAGATCGCAGCAAGCAGATCTAATCTGGATAACGATTTTCTTGAGAAAACCCTTGACTTTCAGCATCGTGTAAAAGACCTCAAGGTGGAAACCAGTGGCAATAGTGCGAAACAAGAGATCGGAGAAAAAACAAAACCAACTATCGGAGCAAGGCTTTTTGCTTTGTGGAAAGGCTTGTCTTGGTCAACGTACGGACCTACGGAAACTCATGACAAAACCCTCAAGCTACTGACGGTAGAGATGGAATCATTGCAAGTGAAAATTGCTAGCTTGACCAAGGAGGCAAATAGCCTAGCTAAACAAATCGCAGAGGCAGGAGGTCCAAAGATCGAAGGCCTGGAATAGCATGATAGACATCTCTGTTAGCTGTCTTTTTCCGCGATTGCGGGTCAGTCCCGTACGCACAGAAAAATGCTGGTTAATTAGAGATGCCCCTATCCTAGTACTTTCGATATAATACCCATCAGATTATAAAATATCACATAAAGAAATTCAATTATTTTTTGTTTACATGCAAGGCAAAAAATATAGCACACCGCCAGTAATACCAATTTGGCTACAAAATATCACATATAAATCGTTTCTTTTTTGCTCGCATTTCGTTAAAAAATAGAACCGTAGCTATGGCTATCCTTATATTTTTTGCCTAATTCAAACAAAAAAATAATTCAATTTATTTATGTCATATTTTATAATCAAATTGGTATAACTGATTTTTTTGTGGTCAATGCGGAAGGACACCGAATATCAAGATAAAAAGACAATTAATTTAAAGATACCCGTAAAAAATTAATATTTTACTTGCAAAAGTCTTGCTAACTACTTAAACTTGCTTCCTCATTTAGTTATTAATCCTGTAAAATATATAAATTCCTTATGAAAACGAAACTCGATACTGCCAAAAAGACAGAGTTAGACGCAGTGAAATGGTATATCTCTGCCCCACCCACCCGCCCCCTCACAGCGTGCAAAGCACGTGGAGACCTTAAAAACTTCATCTCCTTAGTTACCTTCTTATTCCTCTCGGCTCTCGCTTACGCACAAAACAACCCAGCAGACCACTTTCTGCTAAAGATAACAACCACCGCCGGTACTAACTCCGCCGACAAGTCCTTTACCTTCTACACGCAGGATACAAATTATGACATTGACTGGAACAATGACCAAACTTTTGAAAGTTCAGATACAGGAGTTTCTGGAAACCAACCCCATACCTTCGCCACAGCAGGAGAACACACCATCAGATTTAAAAACCTGAGTGATGTCCATATCAATAATCAGGCAGACACAGCAAAATATACCTCCATAGAACAGTGGGGTACCTCTGTCTGGAATGCGGAAATGGATAATGCTTTTCAGGGAGCAAGTAACCTGATCATGAACCCAAACGCAGGTACGCCTGACATGAGTGCTGTGACGAATATGCGAAGTGTGTTCTCTGATGCCAGTTCCTTTAACGGCGATATCAGCGGTTGGAATGTCGCACAGGTGAGGGATATGCTTGTTATGTTCGCTGGAGCCTCTTCCTTTAATCAGGACATAGGCGGGTGGAATACAGCAAAGGTGACGGGTATGGGAGGTATGTTCTCTAGAGCCACTGCCTTTAATCAGGACATAGGCGGGTGGAATACAGCAAAGGTGACGGATATGGGTTCTATGTTCTGGCAAGCCACTGCCTTTAACCAAGGCATAGGAAACTGGAATACAGCAAAGGTGACGGATATGAATGGGATGTTCTGGGGAGCCTCTTCCTTTAACCAAGATATAGGAGACTGGAATACAGCAAAGGTGACGGCTATGACTTCTATGTTCAATGGTGCCACTGCTTTTGACCAAGACATAGGAAACTGGAATACAGCATCTGTGACACATATGACTTGGATGTTCAGTGAAGCCTCTTCCTTTGACCAGAACATAGGCGGGTGGAATGTAGAAGCGGTGACGAATATGCTTGCTATGTTCGGTGGAGCCACTGCCTTTAATGGCGACATAGGAAACTGGAATACCGCAGAGGTGACGGATATGAGGTGGATGTTCAATGAAGCCACTTCCTTTAACCAAGACATAGGAAACTGGAATACAGCAAAGGTGACGGGTATGGGTTCTATGTTCTGGCAAGCCACTGCCTTTAACCAAGGCATAGGAAACTGGAATACAGCAAAGGTGACCAATATGTTTTATATGTTCAGGGGAGCCACTGCCTTTAACCAAGACATAGGAAACTGGAATACCGAATCAGTGGAGGATATGGATTATATGTTCTCTGGTGCCACTTCCTTTAACCAGAACATAGGCGGGTGGAATATAGCACAGGTGACGAATATGGACAATATGTTCTCTAGAGCCACTTCCTTTAACCAAGACATAGGCGGGTGGAATATAGCACAGGTGACGAATATGGACAATATGTTCTCTAGAGCCACTTCCTTTAACCAAGACATAGGCGGGTGGAATATAGCACAGGTGACGAATATGGACAATATGTTCTCTAGAGCCACTTCCTTTAACCAAAACCTCGGACTTTGGTATATCCGAGACAGGGAATTGACGATGAGTAGCACGATTATGGCAGATGGTACAGTGGCAACCATCGCCGCTCAAAACAGTGTTCTTACTGGTCACAACCCCATGTACACGCTTTCAGGGGCGGATGCTAATTTCTTTACACTGACGGGAAATGTCCTGACCAGAAATGCAACAGTTGCTCCTGTTGGAAGATCATCCTATACCATCACCATAGCGTCCACAGGTGCGTTTGGAGCAAATAACCAGCGAGAGGTGACCATCACCCTCAATGAGGCAGGATCAGCAGATAACTTTATCACCACCTGGCGCACGACCACAGCAAACGAATCCATCACCATTCCAACAGCAGGTAGAGGCTATAATTACACGGTTCACTGGGGCGATGGCAGTAGCGAGAGCGGAAAGACAGGCGATGCTACCCATACGTATGCCAGTGCAGGTGATTATACCGTCAGCATCGGTGGTGTCTTCCCGAGGATTTACTTCAACAACGGAGGCGACAAAGCGAAAATACGGGAGGTTACACAGTGGGGAAACATAGCATGGACTTCCATGGAGAATGCGTTTTACGGAGCGAATAACCTCACGGTGATTGCTACCGATGCCCCCGATTTATCGGGAGTAACGAGTATGACTTGGATGTTCAGTGGAGCCACTGCCTTTAACCAAGACATAGGAAACTGGAATACAGTAAAGGTGACGAATATGATTAGAATGTTCTATGACGCCACTTCCTTTAATCAAGACATAGGACGTTGGAATACCGCACAGGTGACGAATATGTCTTATATGTTCAGTGGAGCCTCTTCCTTTAACCAAGACATAGGAAACTGGAATACAGCAAAGGTGACGAATATGCAAAGTATGTTCAGTGGAGCCACTTCCTTTAACCAAGACATAGGAAACTGGAATACAGCACAGGTGGGTAATATGGATTATATGTTCACTGGAGCCACTGCCTTTAATCAAGACATAGGAAACTGGAATACCGAACAAGTGACGAATATGACTTCTATGTTCCATAGAGCCACTGCCTTTAACCAAGACATAGGAAACTGGAATACAGCAAAGGTGACAGGTATGTGGAGTATGTTCAATGGAGCCACTTCCTTTAACCAAGACATAGGAAACTGGAATACAGCAAAGGTGACCGATATGAATGGGATGTTCTGGGGAGCCTCTTCCTTTAACCAAGATATAGGAGACTGGAATACAGCAAAGGTGACCGATATGTCTTATATGTTCTGGGGAGCCTCTTCCTTTAACCAAGATATAGGAGACTGGAATACCGCATCTGTGACACATATGACTTGGATGTTCAATGAAGCCACTGCCTTTGACCAAGACATAGGAAACTGGAATACAGCATCTGTGACGAATATGCGAGGTATGTTCGCTGGAGCCACTGCTTTTGACCAAGACATAGGAAACTGGAATACAGCAAAGGTGACGGGTATGGGTTCTATGTTCTGGCAAGCCACTGCCTTTAACCAAGGCATAGGAAACTGGAATACAGCAAAGGTGACCAATATGTTTTATATGTTCAGGGGAGCCACTGCCTTTAACCAAGACATAGGAAACTGGAATACAGCACAGGTGACCGTTATGCAAACTATGTTCAAGGGAGCCACTTCCTTTGACCAGAACATAGGCAGATGGAATGTAGAAGCGGTGACGAATATGCAAAGTATGTTCGCTGATGTTACCCTTTCACTTGCAAACTACGATGCCCTGTTGACCGGCTGGGATGCGCAAAACCTGCAAACGGGAGTCATTTTCGACGGGGGAGACGCTAACTATAACTCAGATGCAGCACACCTCGCCAGGGAAAATATGATCAGTTCAGATGGCTGGATTATTACTGATGACGGACGAGCACAGCCTAACGTCCATGCCCCTGTTTTCGTAGGAGGAGCTACTGTAGCTTATGCAGAAAACGCCACGACGGCAGTAACTACCGTCGGTGCCACCGATGCAGATGCGGGACAGACGGTAAGTTTCACCCTGTCGGGCGGAGCGGATGAAGGTCTGTTTTCCATCTCTCCAACAGGTGTATTGACGTTCAATACGACACCAGACTATGAAGTGCCTACGGATATGGGAACGGATAACGTGTACGACGTGACGATCACGGCTACAGACGACGGCACACCCGAAAAGATGACCATACAACCCCTCACCATTACAGTGACGGATGTGGTGAATGAAGTTGACAACCCGACAGCCCACTTTGTGCTGAAAATAACCACCACCGCTGGTGCTGACGCTAACGACAAGTCCTTTACGTTCTACACGCAGGATACAAACTATGACATAGACTGGGACAATGACGGAATGTTTGAAGATACAGGAGTTGCTGGAAACCAGCCCCATACCTTTTCCGTAGCAGGAGAACACACCATCAGACTTAAAAACCTGAATGATATACATATCAGTAATCAGGCAGACACCTTAAAATATACCTCTATAGAGCAGTGGGGTACCGCTGTCTGGAATGCGGCAATGGATAGTGCTTTTTATGGAGCAAGGAACCTGACCATGAACTCAACCGCAGGTACGCCTGACATGCGTGCGGTGACGAATATGGCTTATATGTTTAATGGAGCCTATGCTTTCAACGGCGACATAAGCGGGTGGAATACCTCAGCGGTGACGAATATGGCTGCTATGTTCGCTAGAGCCACTTCCTTCAATCAGGACATAGGAAACTGGAATACAGAAAAGGTGACGAATATGCTTGTTATGTTCGGTGGAGCCACTTCCTTTGACCAGAACATAGGCGGGTGGAATACAGCAAAGGTGACGAATATGCTTGCTATGTTCTCTGGAGCCACTGCCTTTAACCAAGACATCGGCGGGTGGAATGTAGCAAAGGTGAGGAGTATGGGAAATATGTTCTCTGGAGCCACTTCCTTTAACCAAAACATAGGCGGGTGGAATACAGCAAAGGTGACAGGTATGTGGAGGATGTTCAATGGAGCCACTGCCTTTAACCAAAACATAGGCGGGTGGAATACAGTACAGGTGACGAATATGGCAGGTATGTTCTCAGGTGTTACACTTTCAATTGCAAACTACGATTCGCTTTTAGTGGGCTGGAACAAACAAAACCTTCGATATGGGGTGAATTTCGATGGGGGAGTTTCTAAATATAGCTCAGCGATAGCACACACTGCTAGGGAAAATATGAAGAATTCAGATAGTTGGAGAATTACTGATGGCGGACGAGTAGTACCACCTAACACCCATGCCCCTGTTTTCGCAGGCGGAGCTTTCGCTACAGTAACTTATGCGGAAAACGCCATTACGGAACTAACTAGAGTCGTTGCCACCGATGCAGATACAGGGCAGACGGTTACTTTATCGCTGTCGGGCGGAGCGGATGTGGGTCTGTTTAGCCTCACTCCAGCAGGCGTATTGACGTTCAAAACGGCACCAGACTATGAAATGCCTATGGATGTGGGAATGGATAATATGTACGAAATAACCATCACGGCTACAGACGACGGCACACCCGAAAAGATGACCATGCAGACCCTTACTATCACAGTGACGGATGTAGTGAATGAAGTTGACAACTCCGCAGATCCAGCCCATTTTGTGTTGAAAGTAACAACTAACCCTGATATTAACGCTAACGACAACTCCTTTACGTTCTACACGCAGGACACAAATTATGACATAGACTGGGACAATGACGGAGTGTTTGAAGATGCAGGAGTTTCTGGAAACCAGCCCCACACCTTTGCCACAGCAGGAGTGAAAATCATAAGATTTAGAAACCTGAATGACATCTATATCAATAATCAGGCAGACACATTAAAATATACCTCCATAGAACAGTGGGGTACCGCTGTCTGGAATGCGGAAATGGACAGTGCTTTTCGGGGAGCAACTAAGCTAACCATGGTGGCTACTGATACACCTGACATGAGTGCTGTGACGAATATGGCGTATATGTTCAGGGGTGCCTCTTCCTTTAACGGCGAGATAGGCGGATGGAATACAGCACAGGTGACCGATATGTCTGCGATGTTCGCTGGTGCCACTGCTTTTAACCAAGACATAAGCAGGTGGAATACAGCACAGGTGACGAATATGCATGCTATGTTCTGGAATGCCACTTCCTTTAACCAAGACATAGGCAGATGGAATACCTCAGCCGTGACGGATATGCGTGCTATGTTCTTTAATGCCACTTCCTTTAGCCAAGACATAAGCAAGTGGAATACCTCAGCCGTGACGGATATGTCTTATATGTTTGGTGGATACCAAGTAGTCACTCCCTTTAATCAGGACATCAGCGGGTGGAATACAGCACAGGTGACGGATATGGAAGCTATGTTTCAAAATGCCACCGCCTTTAACCAAGACATAGGAAACTGGAATACCACACAGGTGACGAATATGAAGTGGATGTTCAATAGAGCCACTTCCTTTAACAAAGACATAGGGAACTGGAATACAGCACAGGTGACGAATATGCGAGCTATGTTCGCTAATGCCACTTACTTTAATCAAGACATAGGAAACTGGAATACCGCATCTGTGACGAATATGCGAAGTATGTTTAATCAAGCCTCTTCCTTTAACCAAGACATAGGAAACTGGAATACCGCACAGGCGACCGATATGTATGCTATGTTTAATCAAGCCTCTTCCCTTAACCAAGACATAGGCGGGTGGAATGTAGGACTGGTGACGACTATGCAGTGGATGTTCAACAATGTTACACTTTCACTTGAAAACTACGATTCACTTTTGGTGGGATGGAACAGACAAAACCTTCAAACGGGAGTCCCTTTCCACGGAGGGAATTCGTTGTATAGAAGCACGGAAGCACAAACTGCCAGAGAAAACATGATCAGTTCAGATGGCTGGACTATTACTGATGGAGGTCTGAGAACGATGAATCAGGCGCCTACAAACATTTTACTTTCTTCCACCCGTATTGCAGAAAATGCGGGTGCCGATGCGGTGGTGGGGATGCTATCAAATACCGATACGGGAGGCACGTATGCCTACACATTGGTGGCAGGAGATCGTGCTACTGACAATGGGAGTTTTAATATTTTAGGAACAAACCTGAGGCTTACCGCTTCCGCTGACTATGAAACACAAGCTACCTACTCAATACGGGTAAATGTAAACGATGGGACCCATGATTTTGCAAAATCATTCACCGTCACAGTAACGGATGTAAACGAAGCACCGACTGCCCGCGATACTACATTTAGCGTAGCAGAAAATAGTGCAAATGGAACAGCGGTCGGCACCATGGTAGCAACAGACCCAGACCAAACCTCGCCCAATAACGCATTAACCTATGCCATCACAGGCGGTAACACAGGGAATGTGTTTGCTATCAACCCAAGAACTGGAGCGATTACCGTTGCTGGTGCGCTGGATTATGAAACCACCACATCCTATTCGCTTATGGTGACAGTCACAGACGGAGGAAGCACCCCCCTAAGTGCCACGGCAACGCTCACCATCACAGTGACAGATGTGAATGAATACGCTCCTGTTTTCACCAGCGGAGCTACCGCTACAGTAGCTTATGCGGAAAACGCCACGACGGCAGTAACTACAGTTGTTGCCACCGATGCAGATGCGGGACAAACGATTACTTTAGATTTGTCGGGAGCGGATGAGGGGCTGTTCACCCTCACTCCCGCAGGTGAATTGACGTTCAATACCGCACCAGACTATGAGAGTCCAGCAGATATGGGAGGGAATAATATATATGAAGTAACGATCACGGCTACAGACAACGGCACACCCGAAATGACTGCCATGCAAGCCCTCACCATCACCGTGACGGATGTGGCGAATGAACACGCTCCTGTTTTCACCAGCGGAGCTATCGCTACAGTAGCTTATGCAGAAAACGACACTACGGCAGTAACTACCGTCGGTGCCACCGATGCAGATGCAGGACAAACGATTACTTTAGATTTGTCGGGAGCGGATGTGGATCTGTTTACCATCACTCCCGCAGGTGCCTTGACGTTCAATACGACACCAGATTTTGAAATGCCTACGGATACGGGATCGGATAATATGTACGAAGTAACGATCACGGCTACAGACAACGGCACACCCGAAATGACTGCTACACAAGCCCTCACCATTACGGTGACGGATGAGGATGAAGGAGGGAATGTACCCACAGGACTTGAAGCGTTCACAGGGATTTCGGTATATCCTAATCCAGCAGGCGCAGTGTTGTATATTAGCGGTGTGGCAGGAAATGCCCGCTATACCTTGTCAGGCATAGACGGAAAAGTGTTGCAAAGAGGAAAGCTGAAGGCAGGCACAGCGGTTCATTCCGTGGCTCTTCCATCGCTGAACAAGGGCATCTACTTATTACAACTAACCACAGGCAGAGGTAGCATCACCAGAAAAATTGTGAAGGAATAGAAGCATACATGCTGAAACCCCCCTTTAGTTTACTCGTATCAATTTGATTATAAAATATGACATAAATGATTCAATTTATATGCTACATGTTGTAGTCACAATGGTATCAGGTCATGTCATAGAAAAACAGCAGTGAAAGTAGATGAGCCACAAGCAAAAAACCGGGCTTTCAAAAAAACAGAAAACTAAACGTTCAGAAATCCCGTTAAGTACTTTAGGTTCGCTCACTAACAAATTGATCAAAAATCAACCTCTATGAAAATTATGCTTTCTTCTGCTCAATTGGCGGATTTGGATGCGACTAAAAGCTACCTCTCTCCCCTCCTATGCCATTTTGGAAACGTTAGGTCCCTCGTTGCCCTTGCCTCTGTCGCCTTCCTTGCGGTTATGCCTGCCACTGCACAGGTGCAAACTTCTGCAACAGACCACCACTTTGTACTGAAAATAACAACCACCGCCGGTACGAGACCCGCCGACAAGTCCTTTACCTTCTACACACAGGATACAAATTATGACATAGACTGGAACAATGACCAAACGTTTGAAAGTGAAGATATAGGAGTGTCTGGAAACCAGTCTCATACCTTCTCCAAAGCAGGAGAACACACCATCAGGTTTAGAAACCTCAATGATGTCTACATCAATGGTCAGGCAGACGCGGCGAAATATACCTCCATAGAGCAGTGGGGTACCGCTGTATGGAATGCAGATATGGGTAATGCTTTTCTGGGAGCAAGTAACCTGACCATGAATGCAAACGCAGGTACGCCTGACATGAGTGCTGTGACGAATATGCGAGGTATGTTCAGTGGTGCCACTTTCTTTAACGGCGACATAGGCGGGTGGAATACAGCAAAGGTGACAGTTATGCGAGATATGTTCAGTGGTGCCACTTTCTTTAACGGCGACATAGGCGGGTGGAATACAGCAAAGGTGACAGTTATGCGAGATATGTTCAATGGTGCCTCTTCCTTCAATAGCGACATAAGCAGGTGGAATACAGCAAAGGTGACAGATATGTGGGATATGTTCAATGGTGCCACTTCCTTCAATAGCGACATAAGCAGGTGGAATGTAGAAGTGGTGTATGACATGGATTTTATGTTCGCTGGCGCCACTTCCTTTGACCAAGACATAGGCGGGTGGAATACCGCAAAGGTGAGTTATATGGAAGGTATGTTCAATGGTGCCACTTCCTTCAATAGCGACATAAGCGGGTGGAATACAGCAAAGGTGAGGAATATGGACGATATGTTCAATGGTGCCATTGATTTTAACCAAGACATCAGTGGTTGGGATGTAAGAAAGGTGGAGAATATGGACGATATGTTCAATGGAGCCACTGCCTTTATCCAAAACCTCGGACCCTGGTATATCCCAGGGGAATTGATAATGAGCAGTACGCTTATGGCAGGTGATGTAGCGACAACCATCACCGCTCAGAATGCTGTCCTCGACGCTCACAACCCCGTGTATACGCTTTCGGGAACCGATGCTAATTTCTTTACACTGACAGGAAAGGTACTTACCATAAAGGCACCACCTGCTACTGGAAAATCATCCTATACCATCACCATAGCATCCACAGGTGCGTTTGGAACAAATAACCAGCGAGCGGTGACCATCTCCGTCAATGAGGCAGGATCAACAGCTAACTTTATCACCACTTGGCGCACGACCACAGCAAACGAATCCATCACCATTCCAACAGAAGGTAGAGGTTATAATTACACGGTTCACTGGGGCGATGGCACTAGCAAGAGTGGAAAGACAGGCGATGCTACCCATACGTATGCCCGCGCAGGTGATTATACCGTCAGCATCGGTGGTGACTTCCCGAGGATTTACTTCGACAACGGAGGCGACACAGCCAAAATACGAGAGGTTACGCAGTGGGGAGACATAGCATGGACTTCCATGTCGGGAGCGTTTTACGGGGCGAATAACCTCACGGTGACTGCTACCGATGCTCCCGATTTATCGAGAGTGACGAATATGCAAAGTATGTTCAAAGGGGCCACTTCCTTCAATAGCGACATAAGCGGGTGGAATACAGCAAAGGTGAATGACATGGATTTTCTGTTCCAGAATGCCACTTCCTTCAACCGGGACATAGGCGGGTGGAATACCGCAAAGGTGTTGACTATGAGACATATGTTCGCTGGAGCCATTTCTTTCGACCAGAACATTGGCAACTGGAATATAGAACAGATGACGGATGTGTTTGGTATGCTCTCTATGTTCTCTGGTGTTACTCTTTCAATTGCAAACTATGATTCGCTTTTGGTGGGTTGGAACAGACAAAACCTTATACTTTCGCGTCGTTTCGACGGGGGAGGTTCTAAATATAAATCAAATGTAGCACACACCGCTAGGGAAAATATGATGAGTTCAACTGGTCATGGCTGGTACATCACGGATGGCGGACGAGTACAGGTTGGTGATGCACTCACAGCCATATTTCTTTCTTCTACCAGCATTGCAGAAAATGATGGAGCTAATGCCATAGTGGGTACGCTATTCACAAATGGAGGAGCGAGTAGCTACACCTATGCCTTGGTAGCAGGCACGGGAGATACTGACAATAGTAGCTTCAGGATTTCAGGCACAGACCTACAGCTTAAGGCTTCCGCCGATTATGAAACGAAACCTAGCTATGCCGTGAGGCTAAAAGTGGATGCGGTAATGCCAGAGGTTGCAAAACAATTCACCATTACCGTGACGGAGGTGAAGGACAATAACGTCCATTCCCCTAACTTTATCACCATCTGGCGCACGACCACAGCAAACGAATCCATCACCATACCAACAACAGGTAGTGGTTATAATTACACAGTTGACTGGGGCGATGGCACTAGTGAGGGCGGACAGACAGGCGATGCTACCCATACGTATGCCAGCGCAGGTGAATACGTAGTCAGCATCGGTGGTGTCTTCCCGAGGATTTACTTCAACAACAAAAGTGGACCTCGCTTCACTGAAGGTGACAAAGGAAAAATCCGGGAGGTTAGGCATTGGGGAGACATAGCATGGACTTCCATGGCGGGAGCGTTTCATGGGGCGGCTAACCTCACGCTGACTGCTACCGATGCACCCGATTTATCGGGAGTGACGGATGTGACTAGTATGTTCGAAGATGCCACTTCCTTTAACGGCGACATAGGCGGGTGGAATACAGGATCGGTGACGAATATGTCTCGAATATTCGCTTTCGCCGAGTCCTTTGACGGCGACATCAGCGGGTGGAATACAGGATCGGTGACGACTATGTCTCAAATGTTCTGGGGTGCCACTGCCTTTAACCAAGACATAGGCGGGTGGAATACCGCATCGGTGACGAACATGTCTCAAATGTTCGCTAGCGCCGAGTCCTTTGACCGGGACATAGGCGGGTGGAATACCGCATCGGTGACGAGCATGTCTCAAATGTTCTCTCGTGCCATTTCCTTTAACGGCGACATAGGTGGGTGGAATACAGGATCGGTGACGGATATGTTGGGTATGTTCGGTAATACCACTTCCTTTAACGGCGACATAAGCGGGTGGAATGTAGAAGCGGTGACGACTATGGAAAGTATGTTCTCTGAAGCCACTGCCTTTAATCAAGACATAGGCGGGTGGAATACAGTAGCTGTGACGAGTGTGGGAGGTATGTTCTTTAACGCCACTTCCTTTGACCAGAACATAGGCGGGTGGAATGTAGAAGCGGTAGGGGCTACGTGGAGTATGTTCTCTGGTGTTACCCTTTCACCTACAAACTACGATGCCCTGCTGACAGGCTGGAATGCACAAACTCTTCAAACGGGTGTACCTTTTGATGCAGGAGCTTCTAAATACAAATCAGATGTAGCACACACCGCTAGGGCAAATATGATGAGTTCAACTACTGGTCATAACTGGACCATTACTGATGGCGGACGAGTACAGGCTGGTGATGCACCCACAGCCATATTTCTTTCTTCCACCAGCATTGCAGAAAATACTGGAGCTAATGCCGTGGTGGGTACGTTATCCACAAATGGGGGAGCGAGAAGCTATGCCTATGCCTTGGTAGCAGGCACGGGAGATACTGACAATAGTAGCTTCAGGATTTCAGGCACTGCACTACAGCTTATCGCTTCTGCCGATTATGAAACAAAAACTAGCTATGCAGTCAGGCTAAAAGTGGATGGGGTAATGCCAGCGGTTGAAAAGCAATTCACCATCACGGTAACGGATGAGAATGAACACGCCCCTGTTTTCGCGGGAGGTGCCACCATTGCAGTATTTTATGCAGAAAACACCACTACGGAAGTTACTACCGTTGTTGCCACGGATGCAGATACGGGACAGACGGTTACTTTCACGCTGTCGGGCGGAGCGGACGCAGACCTGTTTACCCTCTCTCCCACAGGTGTATTGACGTTCAAGACCGCACCAGACTACGAAAACCCAGCAGATACGGGAGCGGATAATACGTACGAAGTAACGATCACGGCTACAGACAACGGCACACCCGAAATGACTGCTACGCAAGCCCTCACCATCACGGTGACGAATGAGGATGAGACTGTAACTACAGGACTCGAAGTGCTTTCAGGCATTGCGGTATATCCTAATCCAGCAGGCGCAGAGCTACACATCAGTGGCGTGGCAGGAAATGCCCGCTACACCTTGTCAGGCATGGATGGAAAAGTCTTGAAAAGAGGAAAATTGAAGGCAGGCACAGCGGATCATTCCGTGGCTATGCCATCGCTGAACAAGGGCATCTACTTGTTACAACTAACCACAGGAAAAGGTAGCGTCACCAGAAAAATTGTGAAGAAATAGAAGCATACATGCTGGAAGATGGAGGGGAGTCTAGGGTTGTGGAAAAAACCCAACCCTAGACTCCCCCTTTTAGTTTACTCATATCAAATTGATTATAAAATATGACATAAATAATTCAATTTATATGCTACATGTTGTAGTCACAATGGTATCAGGTCATGTCATAAGAAAAACAGCAGTGAAATATAGATGAATCACACGCAAAAAAACGGGCTTTCAAAAAAACAGAAAAATAAATTTGAAGGAGTCCTTGAGAGGCTTTAGCTTTGGACTTTTCTAGGACCAATGAAAACGATTAAAATGCTCATGAAAAATAGACTTCACACCGTCAAAAGGACGGATTTAGACGCAATTAATTCCACTCTCCCTTCTCCTTCTGACAATTTATCAGGCATTTGGGGGCTTATATCCTTCATCTCTTTAGTCGCCTTCTTATTGCTCTCGACTCTTGCCTACGCACAAGACAGTACAACAGACCACTTTGTACTGAAAATAACAACCACTGCGGGCACTACCGCTAGCGACGTGGACTTTACGTTCCACACAGAGGACACGAATTACGACATTGACTGGGACAATGACGGAACGTTTGAAGATATAGGAGTTTCTGGAAACCAGCCCCATACCTTCGCCACAGCAGGAGAACACACCATCAGATTTAGAAACCTGAATGATATTTATATCAATGACCAGACAGGCAGGGAAAAATATACCTCCATAGAGCAGTGGGGTATGGCTGTCTGGAATGCAGATATGAGTGGTGCTTTTTGGGGAGCAAGTAACCTGACCATGAAGTCAAACGCAGGTACGCCTGACATGAGTGCTGTGACGAATATGCGAAATATGTTTTTTGTAGCCAAAGCCTTCAACGGCAACATAAGCGAGTGGAATACAGCATCGGTGACGAATATGCGAAATATGTTTTATTCAGCTATTAAATTTAACGGCGACATCAGCGGGTGGAATACCTCAGCGGTGACCAATATGTCTTATATGTTCAATAACGCCACTGTCTTCAACCAAAACATAAGAGGGTGGAATATAGAAGGGGTGATGACTATGCAAAATATGTTCTCTAGAACCACTGCCTTTAACCAAAACATAGGAAACTGGAATACCTCAGCGGTGATGGATATGTCTTATATGTTCGATAACGCCACTGCCTTTAACCAAGACATAAGCGGATGGAATACAGCATCTGTGGAGAACATGGAACATATGTTCCAAGGCACCACTTCCTTTAACCAGAGCATAGGCGGGTGGAATACAGCACAGGTGATGACTATGAGAAATATGTTTGGGGAAGCCACTGCCTTTGACCAGAACATAAGAAACTGGAATACCTCAGCGGTGACGAATATGTCTTTTATGTTCAATAACGCCACTGCCTTTAACCAAGACATAAGCGGGTGGAATACCTCAGCGGTGACTAGTATGCGCTCTATGTTTGAAAAAGCCACTGCCTTTGACCAAAACATAGGCGGGTGGGATGTAGGAAAGGTGATGAATATGACGGAAATGTTCTCAGATGTTACCCTTTCAATTGCAAACTACGATGCCCTGCTGACAGGCTGGAATGCGCAAACCCTTCGATCTTCTGTTACTTTCGACGGAGGAAATTCTTTGTATATGAGTGCTGACGCACAAACTGCTAGGGCAAACATGATCAGTTCAGATAGCTGGACTATTACCGATGGAGGTCTGAGAACGATGAATGAGGCACCTACAAACATTTTCCTTTCTTCCACCAGTATTGAAGAAAATGCAGGTGCCAATGCCGTCGTGGGGATGCTATCAAATACCGATATAGGAGGCACGTATACTTACACCTTGGTGAGAGGAAGCGGAGATACCCACAACAGTAGTTTTAATATTTCAGGAACAAGCCTGAGGCTTACTGCTTCCGCTGACAAGGAAGCAAGATTTCGCTACTTCAGCTACTCAATACGGATAAATGTAAACGACGGAACCCATAATTTTGAAAAAAAATTCCGCATTTCTCTAGAGGATGTAAACGAAGCACCCACTGCCACTGCCAACGGTACTCCATTTATGGTAGCAGAAAATAGCACAAATGGAACAGACATCGGAACAGTGACAGCAACGGACCCAGACTCCCCTCGGAGTGACAATGGTACATTAACCTATGCCATCACAGACGGTAATACGGGGGATGTTTTTGCTATCGACCCAAGCACAGGAGAGATTACAGTCGCTGGTACGCTGGATTATGAAACCTCCCCATCCTATTCGCTCATGGTCACAGCTACAGACGGAGGAAGCACCCCTCTACATGCCACGGCAATGCTCACCATCACGGTAACGGATGTAAATGATGCCCCTGTTTTCGCAGGAGGAGTTGTCGCTACAGTATCTTATGCAGAAAACGCCACTACGGTAGTTACTACCGTCGCTGCTACGGATGACGATACGGGACAGACGCTTACTTTAATGCTGTCGGGAGCGGATGAGGGGCTGTTTTCCATCACTCCCGCAGGTGTATTGACATTCAAGACGGCACCAGATTTTGAAATACCTACGGATACGGGATCGGATAATGTGTACGTAGTAACGATCACGGCTACAGACGACGGCATTCCCGTAGAGATGGCTACGCAAACCCTCACCATCACGGTGACGGATGTGAATGATAACGCTCCTGTTTTTGCGGGAGGAACGACTATGGTGGATGTAACGGAAGGTACAACGGCAGTAACTACCGTAGCTGCTACGGATGCAGATGCGGGACAGGCGGTTACTTTAATGCTGTCGGGAGCGGATGCGGGTCTGTTTTCCATCACTCCCGCAGGTGTATTGACGTTCAATACCGCACCAGATTTTGAAATGCCTACGGATACGGGGGCGGATAACGTGTATGAAGTAACGATCACGGCTACAGACAACGGCACACCCGAAATGACTGCTACGCAAGCCCTCACCATCACGGTGACGGATGTGACGAATGAACACACCCCTGTTTTCGCAGGCGGAGCTACCGTTGCAGTATCTTATGCAGAAAACGACACTACGGCAGTGATTACGGTCGTTGCCACCGATGGAGATACGAGACAGACGATTACTTTAATGCTGTCGGGAGCGGATGCGGGGCTGTTTTCCATCACTCCCGCAGGCGTATTGACGTTCAATACCGCACCAGATTTTGAAATGCCTACGGATACGAGGGCGGATAACGTGTATGAAGTAACGATCACGGCTACAGACAACGGCACACCCGAAATGACTGTTGAACAAGCCCTCACCATCACGGTGACGGATGAGGATGAACAGCATGCAAATAACGCTCCTGTTTTCGCAGGAGGAGTTGTCGCTACAGTATCTTATGCAGAAAACGCCACTACGGTAGTTACTACCGTCGCTGCTACGGATGACGATACGGGACAGACGCTTACTTTAATGCTGTCGGGAGCGGATGAGGGGCTGTTTACCCTCACTCCCGCAGGTGCATTGACGTTCAATACCGCACCAGATTTTGAAATGCCTACGGATGTGGGAGGAAATAATGTGTACGTAGTAACGATCACGGCTACAGACGACGGCATGCCCGTAGAGATGGCTACGCAAACCCTCACCATCACGGTGACGGATGTGAATGATAACGCTCCTGTTTTTGCGGGAGGAACGACTATGGTGGATGTAACGGAAGGTACAACGGCAGTAACTACCGTAGCTGCTACGGATGCAGATGCGGGACAGGCGGTTACTTTCCTCACCACCCTGTCGGGAGCGGATGCGGGTCTGTTTTCCATCACTCCCGCAGGTGTATTGACGTTCAATACCGCACCAGATTTTGAAATGCCTACGGATACGGGGGCGGATAACGTGTATGAAGTAACGATCACGGCTACAGACAACGGCACACCCGAAATGACTGCTACGCAAGCCCTCACCATCACCGTGACGGAGTTGACGAATGAACACGTCCCTGTTTTCACAAGCGAGGCTACAGTAACTTATGCAGAAAACACCACTACGGCAGTAACTACGGTGACCGCCATGGATGCAGATGCGGGACAGACGGTACGTTTCACGTTGACGGGAGGAGATGATATAGGTCTGTTTACCATCACTACGACAGGCGCATTGGCGTTCAAGACCGCACCAAATTTTGAAATGCCTATGGATATGGGAGGGAATAATGTATACGAAGTAACGATCACCGCTACAGATGACGGCACACCCGTAATGACTGCTACGCAGACGCTTACCATCACAGTAACGGATGTGAGTGAAAATAACGCTAACGCCCACCCCCCTATTTTCGCAGACGGAGCTACCGCTACAATAGCTTATGCAGAAAACGCCACTACGGCAGTAACCACCGTCGTTGCCATGGATGCAGATGAGGGACAGATGGTTGCTTTATCGCTGTCGGGAGGAGACGATGAGTCTAAATTTTCCCTCACTCCCGCAGGTGTATTGACGTTCAATACCGCACCAGATTTTGAAATGCCTACGGATACGGGGGCGGATAACGTGTATGAAGTAACGATCACGGCTACAGACAACGGCACACCCGAAATGACTGCTACGCAAGCCCTCACCATCACGGTGACGGATGTGGTGGATGGAGATGGAGGGGTAACCCTAGGGCTTGAAGCGTTCACAGACATTGAAGTATATCCTAATCCAGCAGGCGCAGTGTTGCACATCAGTGGCGTGGCAGGAAATGCCCGCTACACCTTGTCAGGCATGGACGGAAAAGTTTTGAAAAGAGGAAAACTGAAGGCAGGCACAGCGGATCATTCCGTGGCTATGCCATCGCTGAACAAGGGTATCTATGTGTTACAACTAACCACAGGTAAAGGTGGCGTCACCAGAAAAATTGTGAAGGAATAGGAGATTACATATTGAAAGATGGAGGATTTTCGGGGTTGTGGGAAAACACATCCCTAGACTTTCTCTTTAGTTTACTCGTATCAATTTGATTATAAAATATGACATAATCAAATTGGTATTAACGCTTTTCTCCTTGTGGATAATCTAGGTTCTCGTCTGCTGTGGTACAGCATGGCTCATAGTTTAGCTGATTACAATGGGTTAATTTTTAGTAGTCTCCATCCCCATAGAGTTAATTTTTGAGGATACGGGGTCAATGAGGATCAATTTTCCATCTAATAATTAATGTGTCTGTCTATTATTTCCTGATAGATGTCTGCAATGGTGACAAGTACGCCTGTTTCTTCTACGCCTCCGAAATCAGGATTTTTGGCAGTTCCAAAAGTGACCATTGTTGAGGACAAATTCATATAAATATTAATGAGCGGAGGTATCCACTCACCACGTTCCTTCAGCAATTTGTGTAAGAGCTTAAAGCCCTCGTCGTAAGAAATATCCTGATTAAAATACAGGTTAAATAATTTATTATCAAACCCAGAAAAATATTCTTGTTTGGGTTCACATAAGTCAGGTCGATTTGGAAAATAATGAGCCATGAAGGAGAACAATATATCACGAGCTTCCTTGTCGTAGTTTGTATACAAGGTCACTTTACCAAAAAAATATTTAATCTCGGGATATTTTACGACTAGAGATCCCAGCCCATCCCAGATATTCATCAAAGAAAAAATTCCTTTTCGCAGGTTTATGGCGGGTTGATAATTTGGTTGCACCCATGATCTGCCCAATTCAATGGCATCGGCTAGGTGGTCTCGCTTCATTTGATCTGTGAAGTCGAAATAGTGAGCGGTAGAAAGTTCATACTCTCCTGTTGCTTTGTTGTATGCTCGTGTCCCAGCAATAAACCGATAACCACCAATAATTTCCTGATCCTCTAGGCTGTACACTATCAGCTGTTCGTAGCATCTTTCACAGGTATCAAATTCATCAATGTCTATCGCCAGTCCCGTGCCTCCACCTGCGTACCTGAAAGAGACTTCTCTTAGTCTTCCAATTTCCCTCATGACGTTGGGGGCGTTGTGATGGTTGACAATATAAATCTTATTGTTCCCTTTGTTGGTTTCCTTCACATACCGGTCTTCTGTCAATTCGTCCTCAATGAGCTGACGATCAATCGGGGCAATAATATTTTGAACTTCTTCTTCCATACTGGCTATCCAGTCTTTTTTAACTGGTAAACTTTCTCCTTCACCCGCTGCGCCCATTCTTTGTCTGTCCTGTCCTTCGTAAATGTTTCAGGTGCAACGGGGTCTCCAATAACAATATCAATTTTCACATTCTGCTGTTTGAACAATTCATCAACTAGGGAGAACATTTCGATATTCAATTTAATACCTAAAAACTTTCTGACATTTGCCAACCAGTAAAAACGATTGGTCAGCCTGCCATCTATATGGACGGGAATCACAGGGTTGTTATACTTCTTTGCTTTCGCAATAAAGGTTTTTTTCCATTCTACGTCTTCTATTTCTCCTTTTCTTTTTCTGCTGACCAAACCCGCTGGGAAGATAAAAGTCGCTGAGCCAGAAGCAAATTGCTGTTCGATTTTTTTCAAAGATATGGTGGCATTTTTTCCAACTTTATTTACTCCAATGAAACGATCTTTCAGT
The DNA here is from genome assembly GCA_965261215.1 of Ekhidna sp. Taxonomy (GTDB): domain Bacteria; phylum Bacteroidota; class Bacteroidia; order Cytophagales; family Cyclobacteriaceae; genus Ekhidna. Next base: position 1,009,476 of record CBDHDT010000193.1, on the reverse strand, counting down.
GCACTTACATTCATAAGCAGGTCATTCACTATAAATTTAATGTCTGGACGAATGTCTTTGAAAAGATGAATAATGGCAATAGCGTCAAGTCCACCAAGCGGATGGTTGCTGGCGAAAATACAGCTTTGTGGTGGAGGAAGGATTTTCTCTGCCCCTCGTAAATTCAATTTTAATTTGAACTCCTCGACTACTCCCTTACTAAACATAAACGAATCATCATCTTTATGCCTAGACATAAAACCATTGACATCATCCTGACGCACAACTCGTTCAATCCACCTGATCACAAACCCAGGAAACCACTTTAACAATTTCTTGTTTTTGCTTACAATGAGCTTTTTGACATCGACAAATTTATCCATTTGGGTAAGTCTAGGTGATTTATGTTTAAAAGCAATTTAAATGTTATTTCGAGGTTCCTACAAAAGACAAAGAAAAAGCTACTTTTTTTGACAGCATGGATACAATTTTAATACCAATTGATCCCTCCGCCAGAAGGAAAGTTATTGAGCTGGTGAATATCCGAACAGTTCAGGAGAAGTTAATAATAATTTTACCAAAATGATCTGGTGCTTTAAATCGATCAAAAGCGTCTAAGGCATCAGATAGTCCAAATACCTGATCAATAGTCGGTGTGATTTCATACCGATCTACAAACTGCATCATTTCACGAAATTCATCATCACTACCCATAGTGGATCCTATAATCTGGGCTTGGGACCAGAATAATTTAAATACATCGACTTTTTCAGGATAGCCTGTAGTACTCCCGTACATGACTATTCTTCCCGATGGTTTAATGATCTTCAGGTAGTTATTTAATTGATTTCCACCGACACTGTCAATAATCGCATCAAACGCTCCCACTTTAAGTGCATTTTTAACCCATCGTTCATCTTTATAGTTAAACCCTCCTTTAGCACCAGAAGTTATACAATTGGCTATTTTGTCATCGCTCCCACTTGTCACATAAGTGTCTGCTCCCGAAACGACCGAAAAGGAAACAGCAAATTGAGACACTCCCCCTCCAGCTCCCGTCACGAGTATTTTTTTTTCTTTCCCCACCAATCCTTTTTTAATCGTTGCTCTAAAAGCTGTAAGTCCAGCAAGAGGCAGGGCAGCTGCTTCAGCACAATTCAAACGAGCAGGTCTGGGATGAATTCTATCCTCAGGAACAACGATATATTCTGCTAATGTCCCATTTTCAGGCATGCCAAGTACGGAATAGTTTTCAGATTGAACTTGCGGATCAGAACCCCAATCAACATTGGGGTTGATAATAACTTCCCTGCCAATCCATTTTTCAGAACCCTCTATAACAATACCGCATCCGTCAGAACCCAGCACAGTTCCATATTGAATATCAGGATACATTCCTTCCCGAATCCATTGATCTCTTCGATTCAGTGCGGCAGTTTTAATCCTGACTAGACATTCACCTTTACCTGGGACAGGTTCAGGTAGCTCAACCAACTGAATCGGCTCTTGTTGATCAACTAAGACAATCGCTTTCATGCTTAACCAGCTTTGACGCTATACCAATGTGACCACAAAATACCGCATATAAATCGTTCTTTGCTTGTTTTGCGTTAAAAAATATAGAGATGTCCTTTATTTATGCCTCACTTCATAATCAAATCGGTATTAACGTAGCATTACGTTTCCTTGTCACACTTATTTTGGCCAAGTTTAACAGTATAAATATCATCCCACTGGTGGATCAAAAAGGTTGATCACCTTCCTCCACATTCTTATCATTTGCTTTGCTTTGCAGCGTAATAGTAACATTTGAATCTGAATTTCCAGAGGTAGGGAGTGCGCCATAACCATCACCCCCGCTGTTTCCATTCCAATCTGTAAACTTGGTGTATTTGCCTATAAACTTAAGGGGTACAGTATCTGTTCGACCATTTCTGTGCTTCGCAATGATTACTTCTCCAAGACCATCGAACGGCATACCTGACTCATCTGTATCCAGCCCATAATATTCTGGGCGGTAAAGGAACATCACCATATCTGCATCTTGTTCAATCGATCCAGACTCTCTTAAATCCGAAAGTTGAGGACGCTTATTTCCACCTCTGGTCTCCACCGCTCTGCTTAACTGGGAAAGTGCCAATACTGGGACATTTAATTCCTTGGCTATACCCTTCAGTGCTCTTGAGATGGAAGCAATTTCTTGTTCCCTGTTTCCCCCCCTCCTGCTCGAAGCATCTCCCGTCATTAATTGTAGATAATCTATAATGATCAATTTTACACCATGCTGGGCTACCAACCTCCTGCTTTTAGCTCTCAATTCCAGAACGCTTAGTGCAGGAGTATCATCAATAAATATAGGTGCCTGAGAAAGTTTATCCGTTTTATGTACGATCTGTGTCCATTCGTGATCAGCCAAATCTCCTCTTTTAATTTTTTCGCTTTCCAGTTCTGCTTCAGCAGAAATCATTCGGTTCACCAACTGAACGGACGACATCTCCAGTGAGAAAATAGCCACTGGTACCTGAAAATCTATAGCAGCATTTCGAAGAGCTGAAACCACAAAAGCAGTCTTACCCATACCAGGTCTTGCGGCGATAATGACCAAATCAGATGGTTGCCATCCAGATGTTATTCTATCCAGATCAGAAAATCCACTCGCTACCCCTGTCAGTCCATCTTTCTTGTCTCTTTTGGTTTTAATCTCCACTATGGCCTGATGAAGCAGCTTGCTCATCTCGTCATAATTCTTTCTAATGTGAGATTCTGAAACATCAAAAAGCGATTGCTCTGTCCTATCCAGCAACTCAAAAACATCCATGGTATCTTCGTAAGCATCACGTTGAATTTCTGAAGAAATTCTTATCAATTCTCGTTTAATGGACTGTTCTGCAATAATCCGAGAGTGGTATTCAATATTAGCTGCAGAGTTCACCTTGGTGGTTAATTCAGCTACGTAATATGCTCCTCCAATAATCTCCAGCTTCCCATTTTTTCTTAGCTGATGGGTGACTGTTTTTATATCTATCGGCTGGCTGTCGTTGAAAAGCTCAACTATACTCTGGTAGATTTCTTGATTTGCCTCTTTATAAAAACTTTCAGGGTGAAGAATGTCGATCACGTTGGATAAGGCATCTCGCTCAAGCATCAAAGCACCCAGCACAGCTTCCTCAAGTTCGACTGCCTGAGGTGGCAGTTTTCCTAAATGGTCTGAAATAGTAGAAAGCCCTATTCTCCGGCTTTTTGATGATGTTAAAGGGGTTTTTTTTGCTTCGTCCATTTAATTAAGTTAATAGAATTTAAAAATGATCATGCAAGTTTAAACCGGACTATGTCAAATATCAGACCTTCCAAGCCTGTAATTATTGTCAAGTTATCAAGAATGTTGTCAACATCCATGCGAGTACTTTCATCATTGCTATATTTGGAACATTGACCAGCTAAATTAAGCTACAAGCATTAATATAAGAGAGCAGATTTTCGGAAAATGAATTTAGAACAGCTTTTCAATTCCTTGTAATTCGTGTTTAAACTTAACCTAAAAAAACCACTTGTTGTTTTTGATTTAGAAACAACTGGAATCAATATTTCACAAGATCATATTGTCGATATAGCCTTGATCAAAGTTTTTCCTGACGGATCTACGGAAGAGAAATGCAGAAGGATCAATCCGACAATTCCAATACCGCATGAAACCAGTTTAATTCACGGGATTTACGACGAAGATGTGGAAAATGAACCTCCTTTTAAGCAAATTGCAAAGGGACTTGAGCAATGGCTGGCGGGATGCGACCTAGGAGGTTTCAATTGTGTCGGTTTTGATGTGCCTATGTTAGTGGAGGAGTTCCTGCGGGCAGAAGTAACATTTGATGTGGAAAACAGAAAGATCGTTGATGCGCAGAAGATTTTCCACATCATGGAAAAAAGAAACCTAGTTGCTGCCTATAAATTTTACTGCAACAAAGATTTAGTTGATGCACATAGTGCCCTAGCTGATACAAAAGCGACATATGATGTGCTTTTAGCACAGGTAGAACGATACGAAGGACAAGAGGCAACAGACAATCAAGGAAATAAGGTTACGGATATTTCCAATGAAGTAGATGCGCTTAACGAATTGAGTACTTCAAGAATGATTGACCTTGCTGGGAGAATGGTGTATAAGGATGGGAAAGAAGTATTTAACTTCGGCAAGCATAGAGGCAAGTTGGTAACTGATGTTTTACAAAAAGAGCCTAGTTTCTACGATTGGATCATGAAAGGCGATTTCCCCTTGGACACTAAAAGGAAACTTACACGGATAAAGCTAAGAAACTTCAATAAGTAGACTAAATTATTAGGTAAGTTTGAGATTGTTTGCAATTTGATCGTACGATCGAAAAGATAAGATTCAGTCATATTGCCGTCATTTGATGGAACAGACGTTCTAAACAACGTCAATTTATCCGTCAATCAGGCTGAAACATTGGTGTTGCTCGGTCCGAGCGGGTGTGGAAAAACTACTTTACTAAAACTCATCAATAGACTCATTGAACCTGACAAAGGATCCATTTTTATTGATGAGCGGAATATTCGGGATCAGCCTAAAGAGGAATTAATACCAAATTAATCACAAAATGTCACATATAAATCGTTTCTTTTTTGCTCGTATTTCGTTAAAAAAATAACCATAACTATGGCTATGCTTATGTTTTTTGCCTAATTTAAACAAAAAAATAATTCAATTGATTTATGTGACATTTTATAATCAAATTGGTATAAGAAGAAGCATTGGATATGTCATTCAAAATACTGGTCTCTTGTCGCATCTATCTATCAGGCAAAACATTGAATTAATTGAAGTAGGCATTTAATAAATAAAAGATTAATCTATTAAAACAGTTTCATTTTCTTAATTAAATGATTGATTTACAGTAACTTGATAGAGCTATTAAAGTTAGAGTGAAAATCAGATTATGGAGAAAAAGTATGAAAGCCTAACTCTTTTTGAGTTTCAGGAGAAATTTCCTGATAATGACAGTTGTCAAAACTTCCTAGCCGAAATGAAATGACCAGATGGATTTAAATGTGAAAGGTGCCGAAACAACAAGTATTTTAGAGGGAAATTATTCCATACCCGTCAATGCACAAAATGTAGGTACCAAGCTACCCCCACAAGTGGCACACTTTTCCACAAAGTAAAATTCTCAATCTTAAAATCTTTTTATTGAAGTAGGCATTTAATAAATAAAAGATTAGTCTATTAAAACAGTTTCATTTTCTTGATTAAACGATTGATTTACAGTAACTTAGTAGGACTATTAAAGTTAGAGTAAAAATCAGATTATGGAGAAAAAGTATGAAAGCCTAACTCTTTTTGAGTTTCAGAAGAAATTTCCTGATAACGACAGTTGTCAAAACTTCCTAGCCGAAATGAAATGACCAGATGGATTTAAATGTGAAAAGTGTCAAAACAACAAGTATTGCAGAGGGAAATTATTCCATACCCGTCAATGCACAAAATATAAGTACCAAGCTACCCCCACAAGTGGCACTCTTTTCCACAAAGTAAAATTCCCAGTTTTAAAAGCTTTTTATATCGTATACTATATGAGTACAAATAAACAAGGGATTGCATCAACAGAGCTAAGCAGAAAACTGGGGCTACGGCAAAAAACCTGTTGGCTGTTTCAACAAAAGGTAATGAAGGCCATGGTTAGCAGTGGGAAATACCCGCTAATGGGTAAAGTAGCAGTCGATGAGACGGTTGTAGGGCAACAGGAAGAAGGCGTTGTAGGACGACAAAATAACCGAAAAAAGCAGGTTGTACTGGCTATTGAGAAGAAAGGGAAAGGAGTGAGCAGGATGTATGCCAGAGTGATTGACAATGCTGGCTCCAAGCAATTGAAGCCCTTCTTCCAGAATCATATATCACCTGAGGCTACCATCACAACCGATAGGTGGAGGAGCTACATCCCCTTGAAAGAAAAATATCCTTACTTAATTCAAATCGAGAGTGGGAAGAAAGGTAAGAATTTCCCAGAATTGCACAGAACAATTATGATGTTCAAGGCATGGCTTAGAGGTATCCACCATTCAGTCGATAACCTTCAAGCATATATCGACCAATATTGCTATCGGTTCAACCGAAGCCAGATGAAAGGAGAAATATTCGATAACCTGCTAACTAAAATGGTGGACCATGAACCATGCTCTTACAAGTGCATTCGTATTTATTAAATGCCTACTTCAATAAAAATTATCAATGAAGGGCTTGATAAGGTGAGAAGAGCGGAGGCGAAAGAGGATCCAATTCTTAAAGGTACGCGGTATTTATTCCTCAAAAACGAACAAAACCTCAGCGAGAAACAACAACAGAAAAAAGCAGAATTAGAGCTGGCAGATCTTAACCTTAAATCCTTTGAGGCAATGAGAATGCGCGAAACTTTCCAACAAATCTATCAAGCCAAAACCAGGCTAGATTTTGAGCAACTATTAAGTAGTCAGCCCTAAAGAATCAACATTAATTATGCTTATCTCCTTTCAGGGAGGTTTTTAGCATGATTATTGCTATATGGTCACCCCTAAAGAATCAACATTAATTATGCTTATCTCCTTTCAGGGAGAGTTTTAGCACGATTATTGCTGTATAAAATGACAAGGAATAGTTATAATATCAATCAAAACCTTGTCAAATGCAGTCAAAAAAGTCGAATAGAAATCAACTTAATTTTTTATCACCTACCTTAACTGAACAACTCAATTCCAGGCAAGCGCTTTATTTGTTGAGCCAACAGATAGCATGGTCGTATTTTGAAGAAGCATTTGGTTCGCTTTATTCACATGTAGGTCGTCCAGCTCATTCTATTCGTTTGATGGTCTCCTTGTTGATATTAAAATCTATTTACAATTTATCAGATGAGGTATTGGTGGAACAACGGTGGGAAATGAATCCATATTTTCAATATTTTGGAGGCTTTGATTCTTTGCAATGGGGGCAACCCTGTGCGGCAACAGATTTGGTACATTTCAGGAAGAGGATTGGAGAAGAAGGGGTAGAGAAGATATTGAAACAATCAATTGAGCTACACGGCAAGGATGCTATGGACAAGCATGTAAGTGTAGATACTACTGTCCAGGAAAAGAGTATCACCTATCCCACAGATGCAAAACTTCATAAAAAAATTGTTGACAGCTGTATTTCTATAGCCAAGAAAGAAGGGATTAACCTACGACGCAGTTACGTTAGGACAACCAAAAACCTTGTCAGAGACACCTACAATGGGACTCACCCTAAAAGAAGAAAGAAAGCAAATGCAACGAAGCGCAAACTCAAAACCATTGCTGGTCGGTTAGTCAGAGAATTAGACAGGAAATTACCACATCAGCAAAAAGAAGTAACATGAGCACTGTTCAAACGAGTACTTACACAAGAGAAGTTCAGTAAACATAAAATTTACAGTTTACATGAACCTGATGTGTATTGCATCGCAAAAGGAAAGGCACATAAGAAATATGAATATGGCTGTAAGGCATCAGTAGTATTGACACAAAACACGGGTATCATCGTAGGTGCGATGACTTTTGAAGAGAATATTTATGATGGACATACGCTAGATGCTGTATTGAAGCAAACACAACTACTGACTGGTAACTACCCGAAAACCGCCACAGTAGATAGGGGGTACAAAGGGACTAACACAGTTGAAAACACCTCCATCATTCGACCATCCAACCCATTAAAAAGAGACAATACCTATGAAAAACAGAGAAAACGAACGCACTGTAGACGTAGAGCAGCCATAGAGCCAATCATCGGACACTTGAAGCAAGATCATCGAGCAGCTAGCAATTACCTAAAAGGGAAAACAGGAGATAAAATAAACTTCATCATGGCAGCCTGTGGGTTTAACTACAAGAAGTTGATGAAAAAACTAAGAGTAAATGCTCTTTGGCTCTATACAAAATGGGTAGTAAATCTGAGGCGTCTAGTTGAATTAACCTCTTTCCATCAAAGTAGAATACAAACTCTATTGAAAATGAGTTTTTAAGGAACGACTATATAAAATGACAAGGAATAGTTATAATATCAATCAAAACCTTGTCAAATGCAGTCAAAAAAGTCGCATAGCAATCAACTTAATTTTTTATCACCTACCTTAACTGAACAACTCAATTCCAGGCAAGAGCTTTATTTGTTGAGCCAACAGATAGCATGGTCATATTTTGAAGAAGCGTTTGGTTCGCTTTAGGGCATCTCTAAAAACTGGATATTCTCCCGATTTATTTTTATGACCTGTTTTTTTAAGATGACCTATTTTGTTCTTTTTTAGTTCATTTTTTATTCACCTGATTATCAGTTACTTATGAATTTATTCATTGCCTATCGAACGCACGTTCCCTCATAATGAAGCGGTCAATTGAATTTTTCTGCACATATTATAAGTCAGATTCATCAGACCAATGACCGTATCGGCTCTTGATTTCCCTACTTTTCTGTAATACATGCTTCCCATACTGTTCTCCATGAAACCAAAAACATGCTCCACTCTTACGCGTACTTTTGATTTTCTTGTATTACTTTCCTTTTGTGTATCGGTCAACGGCTTGTTTTTGTAGCCCTTCTCATGTATTTGATCTTTAACCTGATGTTTTTCGAGTATTTCTTGCTGGTCTGCATAAGCACTGTCGGCATACAATTCCTGTTCTTTGTCTTGTTTTTTGTCCAACAGGGCATCAAGAGCCTGTGAATCATGTACCGCTGCATCGGTAATTTCATAGCGTTCTATCAATTTGCTACCTGCATCCACCTTGGCGTGATTTTTATACCCATAATAATTCTGATTATTTTTCTTTGTCCAACGTGCATCAATGTCCTTTTGACGCTTTTTATTGGGTTCATCTGTCCATAGACCTTCTCCCTTACCCTCTTTTATTTGTTGGTTTTTCTCCCTGCTGTTGCGTTGGCGTGGGGCTTCTACAAAAGAGGCATCTATTATTTTGCCTTCATTGACCATAAGCCCTAACTTTTCCAATTGACTCTGAAATAGCTCGAAAAGAGATTTTACTAAATTCAAGTCGGTCAGACGTTCACTAAACAACCATATCGTGTTGCTATCTGGTATGTCATCTGCAATGGTGAGGTTGAGAAATCTCATAAAACCCATCCTGTCATTGATTTGATATTCTGCTTGATCATCAGAGAGGTTATAATATCGCTGAAGAATCAATATCTTGAACATTAACACATAATCATATGGGGGACGTCCTCCCTTTCCTTGTGACTCTTTGATCAGGTGCTTTTCCAGTAAAGAACGGAAAATTTCAAAATCAATTCCACCGTTTAATCGTTGCAGGGGATCTCCCAACTGGCTCAGTTTGGACAAACGAATGTCTTGATCAAAAAAACCGTAATCTCTGTGACGTTTAAATTGTTTCATTTCCAAGTCTAACTCTTTTAGCTCAAAAAACATACTAACACAGCTGTTTTAGTTTTTAGAGATGCCCTTTATTCAAATGTAGGTCGTCCAGCTCATTCTATTCGTTTGATGGTCTCCTTGTTGATACTAAAATCTATTTACAATTTATCAGATGAGGTATTGGTGGAGCAACGCTGGGAAATGAATCCATATTTTCAATAGTTTGGAGGCTTTGATTCTTTGCAATGGGGGCAACCTTGTGCGGCAACAGATTTGGTACATTTCAGCAAGAGGATTGGAGAAGAAGGGGTAGAGAAGCTATTGAAACATTCAATTGAGCTACACGGCAAGGATGCTAAGGACAAGCATGTAAGTGTAGATACTACTGTTCAGGAAAAGAGCATCACCTATCCCACAGATGCAAAACTTCATAAAAAGATTGTTGACAGCTGTATTTCTATAGCCAAGAAAGAAGGGATTAAACTACGACGCAGCTACGTTAGGACAACCAAAAACCTTGTCAGAGACACCTACCATGGGACTCACCCTAAAAGAAGGAAGAAAGCAAATGCAGCGAAGCGCAAACTCAAAACCATTGCTGGTCGGTTAGTCAGAGAATTAGACAGGAAATTACCACATCAGCAAAAAGAAGTAACACTGGCACTGTTCAAACGAGTACTTACACAAGAGAAGTGCAGTAAGAATAAAATTTACAGGTTACATGAACCTGAAGTGTATTGCATCGCAAAAGGAAAGGCACATAAGAAATATGAATAGGGCTGTAAGGCATCAGTAGTATTGACACAAAATACGGGTATCATCGTAGGTGCGATGACTTTTGAAGAGAATATTTATGATGGACATACACTAGATGCTGTATTGAAGCAAACACAACTACTGACTGGTAACTACCCGAAAACCGCCACAGTAGATAGGGGGTACAAAGGGACTAACACAGTTGAAAACACCTCCATCATTCGACCATCCAACCCATTAAAAAGAGACAATACCTATGAAAAACAGAGAAAACGAAAGCACTGTAGACGTAGAGCAGCCATAGAGCCAATCATCGGACACTTGAAGCAAGATCATCGAGCAGCTAGCAATTACCTAAAAGGGAAAACAGGAGATAAAATAAACTTCATCATGGCAGTCTGTGGGTTTAACTACAAGAAATTGATGAAAAAACTAAGAGTAAATGCTCTTTGGCTCTATACAAAATGGGTAGTAAAGCTGAGGCGTCTAGTTGAATTAACCACTTTCCATCAAAGTAGAATACAAACTCTATTAAAAATGAGTTTGTAAGGAACGACTAACTACAAGAAGTTGATGAAAAAACTAAGAGTAAATGCTCTTTGGCTCTATACAAAATGGGTAGTAAATCTGAGGCGTCTATTTGAATTAACCACTTGCCATCAAAGTAGAATACAATCTCCATTGAAAATGAGTTGTTAAGGAACGACTATTTAAGCCACTATCAAAAAAGCAGGTCTTTATTATGCAACCATAAAAATATAGCATATACTTGCATTAAGTACGATCGACAGGTCGTGCCTGGCGTAAGGAACCGGGCAGGTTGCCGGTGCGGGATCCTACCCGCGGACCTGGACCTGCTCACTTTCTTTTTTTGACTATGTGGTATATTGTTATTATGTTCGTCCTTGATTTCCTTCCAAATCTCATGATTACTTCGTCCGTTTCAGCGACAAAGAACGCTTCAAACTTGATTTTTCCTTTTCCTTTCTGTGAAGCCCTGACGGGTACTTTTTGAATTTTCACGTCTGGCTGGCTCAGCCACTTGCTAGTTCATGGATTGACTTTTTTTCATTTTTTTCCACACTCGTTATTCATATATAAACTTATGAGTTTTGAACAATGATTGCGGTACACTAATTAAATTAATATCAAACTTCAATGAAGGTTCAACTCGGGAGCTTGCATTATGTATCCTGAAAGATATTTGCCATCCTTCGTTCAATGATACCAATAAAGTCGTTTTAGAATTTTCTTGGTAAACTATTTCTATTAGTCTAGAAGGTAGTTTAAGTTCAGGAATTTTTGCTTTAGGCTTTTCTTTCTCAAAAGGTAAATTTAATGTCCCTCACATTCAACTAATAAATGCAACTTTTAGATTTGAGATTTTATCACTATTACAAAACAGGAAAGAAGGGCAATTTTCTCTTTCACTGCTTTGCTGGTAAGGGTTAATTTGCCCCCTCACATCGTCAAAAATAAAGTTGCAAATGGCACATCTTACTACAGAACAAAGGTACGCGATATCGTGTATGTTACAACAAGGAAAAAGTCAAAGTGAAATAGCTGCTAGCATAGCAAAAGATAAATCTGTTATTAGCAGAGAAATTGTGCGTAATAAAGATCAGAGGAGTGGTGTTTATAGGCATGATTTGGCGCATCGAAAGTATGCTCAACGTCAAAAAAAGAAACCCAAGAAAAAGCGATTCACCTTGCGAATTCAGTCCCATGTTGAGACCCTGCTAAAGGAAGACTATAGCCCCGAGCAAATTGTAGGCATCAGTATAAAAGAAGGGCTAGACTGTGTCTCTCACGAGCGCATTTATCAGCATGTATGGAAAGACAAAAAACACCAGGGCGAGTTACATACTCATCTCCGCAGAAAGGGCAGAAAGTATCGCAAAAGAGGGGCTACTAAAGATAGCAGGGGAATTATAAAAGACAGAGTAAGTATAGACCGCAGACCTTCGGTGGTAGAAGAAAGGTCAAGATTTGGAGATCTTGAAGTAGATTTGGTCATTGGAAAAAAACAGAAAGGAGCGATTGTAACTATCAACGACAGGGCGAGTGGCATGTTGAAAATGAAGAAAGTAGAAACCAAACAAGCCAGCGAAGTGGCTGATGCCATCAATGAATTATTGGAAGAATGGAGTCCGTTTCTTCAAACCATCACTTCTGATAATGGAAAGGAATTTGCTTGGCATCAACAGGTAGCTAAAACGCTAAGCATTGACTATTATTTTGCCCATCCCTACCACTCGTGGGAAAGAGGGTCTAATGAAAATTTAAACGGGCTGATCAGACAATATATCCCTAAGAAATCAGACTTCTCTATGCTCGATGAGCAACAAATCAAAGACATTGAAACCAAGATAAACAATCGACCTAGAAAAAGGCATAAATATGAAACCCCTATATTTGTAATGAATCAATTATTGGTTAACCAGAAAGTTGCATTAATGACTTGAATTCAGCTCCCGTTTAAATTACAACCTTGAACTTCTACTTGTTTTTCACCTTTTATCACTTTGTAAAAATCCTGATTACCTATTAAATATTGAACTAAGTTTTCAGCAACAAGATTTGGATTCTCTTTATCAAGTTTCATCAGTTCTTTTCTAAAAGCATCTAAAATTGGTATATACACAATTTCGTGTACCCTTGCGATGGATGTCCACAAAGTAGATTTATCCTTTGAGCGTAATTCGGAAAGCATATCGAAAATCGGTTTGATTTCTTGAAAGTATTTACTTGAACAAGAAACTCCTAACCACTTTTCGCCAAAATTTATCTTTTGAGATAACCTTGAATGTTTTACAGCTTTGTGATTATTTTTCGCAGAGATACCAATCTCCCATTTTTATAGCGAACGTATTGTTAAAACATCTCGGACATCTCCTGCTTGACCAGCTTGGTCACTAACAATCTCTAATTGTAAGATGTCTTTATCGTTGATGCCAAATTTAAGTCTTGCTGAATTCAAGTCATTAATGCAACTTTCTGGTTAACCAATAATTGATTCATTACAAATATAGGGGTTTCATATTTATGCCTTTTTCTAGGTCGATTGTTTATCCTGGTTTCAATGTCTTTGATTTGTTGCTCATCGAGCATAGAGAAGTCTGATTTCTTAGGGATATATTGTCTGATCAGCCCGTTTAAATTTTCATTAGACCCTCTTTCCCACGAGTGGTAGGGATGGGCAAAATAATAGTCAATGCTTAGCGTTTTAGCTACCTGTTGATGCCAAGCAAATTCCTTTCCATTATCAGAAGTGATGGTTTGAAGAAACGGACTCCATTCTTCCAATAATTCATTGATGGCATCAGCAACTTCGCTGGCTTGTTTGGTTTCTACTTTCTTCATTTTCAACATGCCACTCGCCCTGTCGTTGATAGTTACAATCGCTCCTTTCTGTTTTTTTCCAATGACCAAATCTACTTCAAGATCTCCAAATCTTGACCTTTCTTCTACCACCGAAGGTCTGCGGTCTATACTTACTCTGTCTTTTATAATTCCCCTGCTATCTTTAGTAGCCCCTCTTTTGCGATACTTTCTGCCCTTTCTGCGGAGATGAGTATGTAACTCGCCCTGGTGTTTTTTGTCTTTCCATACATGCTGATAAATGCGCTCGTGAGAGACACAGTCTAGCCCTTCTTTTATACTGATGCCTACAATTTGCTCGGGGCTATAGTCTTCCTTTAGCAGGGTCTCGACATGGGACTGAATTCGCAAGGTGAATCGCTTTTTCTTGGGTTTCTTTTTTTGACGTTGAGCATACTTTCGATGCGCCAAATCATGCCTATAAACACCACTCCTCTGATCTTTATTACGCACAATTTCTCTGCTAATAACAGATTTATCTTTTGCTATGCTAGCAGCTATTTCACTTTGACTTTTTCCTTGTTGTAACATACACGATATCGCGTACCTTTGTTCTGTAGTAAGATGTGCCATTTGCAACTTTATTTTTCACGATGTGAGGGGGCAAATTAACCCTTACCAGCAAAGCAGTGAAAGAGAAAATTGCCCTTCTTTCCTGTTTTGTAATAGTGATAAAATCTCAAATCTAAAAGTTGCATTTATTAGTTGAATGTGAGCTTGGTTCAATATCCATTAAGAAATTAATAGCCGAACTTGCTGTTATCCTGTAAATCTGTTGCTCATCGTCATCAAAAGATTCAAAACAATTTTTAGCAGTCCCATACGGTTCATTTTTAGTAATAGCTACCTTTGTAACTACTTTTAATTTCACGAAAAATTCATAGAGTAACGCGTATTCGAACGCTTTTCCTGTTTTTGTTTGACCTGCCATAAGTTATGAAAATATGGTTTCCAGCACTAATTTTTTGTTAGATACTCTTTTGGGTTTCCTCTCGGCGTTCTCAATTTGGGATTTAATACTTTTAGCAATATGTGTAGCAAGATTTACAGGAACAGCGTTTCCAATCATTTTATAACCTGCGGAAATGTGATGGTAGTGAAAAATAAAGTTATTGAAGTAGGCATTTAATAAATAAAAAATTAGTTTGTTAAAACAGTTTCATTTTTTTGATTAAACGATTGATTTACAGTAACTTAGTAGGACTATTAAAGGTAGAGTAAAAATCAGATTATGGAGAAAAAGTATGAAAGCCTAACCCTTTTTGAGTTTCAGAAGGAATTTCCTGATAACGACAGTTGTCAAAACTTCCTGGCCGAAATGAAATGGCCAGATGGATTTAAATGTGAAAGGTGCCGAAACAACAAGTATTGCAGAGGGAAATTATTCCATACCCGTCAATGTACAAAATGTAGGTACCAAGCTACCCCCACAAGTGGCACTCTTTTCCACAAAGTAAAATTCCCAATGTTAAAAGCTTTTTATATCCTATACTACATGAGTACAAATACACAAGGGATTGCATCAACAGAACTAAGCAGAAAACTGGGGTTACGGCAAAAAACCTGTTAGCTGTTTCAGCAAAAGGTAATGAAGACCATGGTTAGCAGTGGGAAATACCCGCTAATGGGTAAAGTAGAAGTCGATGAGACCGTTGTAGGGCAACAAGAAGAAGGCGTTGTAGGACGCCAAAATAATCGAAAAAAGCAGGTTGTACTGGCTATTGAGAAGAAAGGGAAAGGAGTGAGCAGGATGTATGCCAGGGTGATTGACAATCCTGGATCCAAGCAATTGAAGCCCTTCTTCCAGAATCATATATCAATTCAGGCTACCATCACAACCGATAAGTGGAGGGGGTACATCCCCCTGAAAGAAAAATACCCTTAGTTAATCCAAATAGAGAGTGGGAAGAAAGGTAAGAATTTCCCAGAATTGCACAGAACAATTATGATGTTCAAGGCATGGCTTAGAGGTATCCACCATTCAGTCGATAACCTGCAAGCATATATCGACCGATATTGCTATCGGTTCAACCGAAGCCAGATGAAAGGGGAAATATTCGATAACCTGCTAACTAAAATGGTGGTCCATCAACCATGCCCGTACAAGTGCATTCGTATTTATTAAATGCCTACTTCAATAAAGTTATTAGGAAATGTTTGGATTCTTGCACATTCTCTAACACTTAGTCTACGATATAAATCTTCCTTACCAGAAACAAAAACACGTTTATTTGGTTCAATAAACTTCATTTTTGGTGCTTGCGGATGGATAGGAGCGTGCCTACCGCCAGCTTGAATCGTAAAAGATTGCTCGTTCCAACTTCTTACTCTATTTCTGGACATGAACATTGAAGAAAATCCACCAATCATATATTCATGATTAGGAACTTTACAATTTTTCTTGTTTGTTTTGTTTCCTTCTTTTGCAGGAACAACAGTATCTTTCAAGTCTGCAATTTTATCTTCAAGATTTATTTTTTGTTTTAAAGGTTGTGGAAATTCAAATTTAAAATCGAGATCGCTACGAATACCCACAAAGAAAACTCTTTTACGATCTTGAGGCACGTCAAAATCTGAAGCGTTCAATAATTTGAATGATAATTCATATCTTGCTTTTTTAAGCATCTCTTTAATGTTTTTTAATGCCTCGCTATGCCTTTCTAAAAGCATTCCACTTACATTTTCTGCAAGAAAGAATTTTGGTTGTTTTGCCTCTAAAATTCGGATAAAGTCAAAAAACAATTGACCTCTCTTGTCTTTAATTCCCCTTGCTGAACCAGCTTCACTCCAACTTTGACAAGGTGGACCTCCTATAATCCCATCACATTCAGGAACTTCTTCAGATGCTATGTCCACAATGCTTCGTCTGTCTAATATTGTGTTTTGATGATTCTTCTCGTAAGTCTCCCAAATGTCCTTGTCGTATTCGTTAGCCCAAACAACATTAAACCCCGCTTTCTCAAACCCTAAATCTAAACCGCCAGCTCCAGCGAAAAATGATACTACATTCATACCTTACTGTGTTGGAAGTGATTTATTAATTGTTCTGCGATATTTAGCTTTTTCCTCGGCTACTTGTAGAAGATGCTTTGTGCAATTAGTTTCGTAAATATGCTTCCCAATTTGATCGGTAACATATTCATTTCGCAATTCTGTGAGATTAAGTTTAAATATTTTCGCAAGTTTTGGCAAACGTTTCTCGTCAAAGTTTCGTTTCCCGTTTTCGATTTTACTCAGGTTTGCAGAGTCTAAATCTAACTTAGCTGCAAGTTGAGTCAAAGTCAATTGATTTTGGTTTCTTAAAAGTCGGAGGTATTCTCCAAAAGTGGTTTTCATAAGACTTGTCATTTTTTGACAAATCTATACTTTATTTTTAAGAGTCTTAATCTAGTTAAGACTCTTATTTTTATAATCTAATTGGCCTTAGATGTATCGTATGATTACCTACTTGCAGAATACGGCAGAGAAGTGTTGACTTCTTCTTCTTTAAGGCGACAATACTATGAGCCTTACGAAAGGTTTTCTCTTGATGTGTTGAGAGGAGCTATTGTAAGTTCAATTAGTAAGTGCAAAGATGTAGGATAAATATGTGGAGCTAGTTTCACATATTTACAGGTTTAAAAACTTTGCCATATGAGCCAAACATATTATCAACTCAAAGCCCATCAAAGACATCAAATTGAAGCCTACTTAAAATCGGGTAAGAGTAAAAGTTTCATTGCAGAAGCCCTTGCTGTGTCGGTTTCCACCATTTACAGAGAATGCAAGCGCAACAGTTCCCCTACAGGGATCTATCATGGATCTAAAGCACATTTGTCTTCCACAAAGCGTAAGCAACGTTATTGCAATCCTCGGTCTTTTGACACCCACAAAAGAAAGCTCATCAAAGAATACCTTCTGCAAGAACAGTGGTCACCTAAGCAGATTGTAGGGTATTGTAAGATCAAGCAGATTCCCATGGTTTCACATGAACGTATCTATCAATATATCAGGGACGATAAAGCTGCTGGAGGTCAGTATTACAAACATTTACGCCATCAACTCAAACATAGAAAAAGGTCTGTAGGTAAGCCTGTACCTATTAAAAACAGGGTATCAATCGCTCAAAGACCTGAATGCATCAACAATAAAGAACGCTTTGGGGATTGGGAAGTGGATACCATTATAGGCAGACAACAAAAGGGAGCCATTCTGACCATCGTGGAAAGAACTACAGGAATGCTCATTATCAAAAAGCTACCTAAGGGAAAGCAAGCCAAAGGACTAAGTAAGGAACTTATCAATAGGCTGATGCCCTATAAAAAACATATCCTTTCGATCACTTCTGATAATGGAACAGAATTTGCCGACCATCAAAACACAGCTAAAAACCTAGCTACTCAATTCTACTTTGCCCATCGGTATTGCTCCTGGCAAAGAGGACTCAATGAATACACTAACAAACTCATAAGACAGTATATACCCAAAAAAACAGCTTTTGATACACTAACTGACAAACAGATTACACAAATTCAACACAAAATTAACCGACGACCAAGAGAAAAACTTAACTTTAAAACTCCTAAAGAAATCTTTTATCTAAATACCGCTTAGTTTTTGCACTTGATGGTTGAACCTACGTATTTAAGCCACTATAAAAAAAGCAGGTCTTTATTTTGCAACTATAAAAATATAGCATATACTTGCATTAAGTACGGTCGGAAGGTCGTGCTTGGCGTAAGGAACCGAGTAGGTTGCTGGTGCGGGGTCCTACCCGCGGACCTGGACCTGCTCACTTTCTTTTTTTCGCTATGAGATACATGGTCATTCTGTTCGTTTGTGGCTTCCTTCCAAATCTCATGATTACTTCGTCCGTTTCAGCGACAAAGAACGCTTCAAACTTGATTTTGCCTGTTCCTTTCTGTGAAGCCCTGACGGGTACTTTTTGAAGTTTCACGTCTGGATGGCTCAGCCACTTGCTCCAGTTGAGCATCAGCAGTTGATTGTCATAGGGTTGTTTTTTCATTTCTTTTACCAATAGCGGATTAATTACCGACAAAATGTTGGTAGAGGAGGGGTGGGGTAGAGTTATATGACTTTTTGTCAGTTATAAATGTTACTTTGAGTAGTTGAATAGCAGTTTTATGAAGGAAAATATTTTTGAAAATCTGCTGGGTCGCATGGTCAATCACAAGTCTTGTCCTTATCTATCTTATTCGTATGCATTAAATGCCAGCTTCAATACCGCCATAATGGCTTGAGTGGTGTTTATTTGTATTGTCTTTAAAATGCGTTATGAAAATAGATATCCTTGCCATTGTTGCGCATCCTGATGATGTAGAACTCTCTTTCGGAGGGACGCTCTTGGTTCACCAAAAGAGGGGTTGTAAAACTGGAATAATTGATTTGACGAGGGGAGAACTTGGGACAAGGGGGACACCTGAAATCAGAACGCAAGAAGCGTTTCGTGCTACCAAAATTTTAGCATTATCTATTCGGGATAACATTGGCTTAGAAGATGGTTTTTTTGAGAATAACAAAAAGAATCAACTGAAAATAGTTGAGCAACTTCGAAAGTACAGCCCTAGCATTGTGATTACAAATGCCACCTATGATCGTCACCCAGATCATGCTAGGTCTGCCCAGTTGGTTGAAACTGCCTGCTTTCTTGCTGGGCTTGCAGAAGTGAAGACTTCCTTAAATGGAGCAGAGCAGAAAGCCATCAGACCAGAAAAATTGTATTTTTCAATTCAAAGTACTTCTCATGAACCAGATGTACTAGTGGATATTTCAGGCGTTATGAAGGAAAGGAAAGAAGCCATTATGGCTTTTAAGTCACAGTTTTTTGACTCCAATAGCAAGGCACCTGAAACATATATCAGCTCTAAAGGTTTTATGGAAATGCTTGATGCCCGATCTCGTGAATTTGGTCATAGAATTGGCGTAGACCATGCAGAGGGGTTCAAAGTGAAACATGCTATCGGGGTGAAGAATCTGTTTGATCTTATATAACCCCTTTTCTGTCCAAAGCCCTGAGGGCTACTAATTTCTCATTCATTTTCTTTGGCAAGAATCCCAAATAAGAACGCTCTAACCAACTGAGCGCATTGACTAACGGAATATTTTCATAACAGTGGTCTCTTGCAAAATGCACAAACTTCAAAACTTTAAAAGCATCAAACCAAGAGAAGAAGCGTTTCGAGAATGTGGCTTGAGAAGCTGTTTGCGATTTGATAGTGATTAATTCATCTCGCCATTTGTCACCTAAGAATTTTTTGAGTGTTAATGGAATTTCTGTATCTCCTCCATGCTGGAAATCCTTGACTTTGTTGAAAAATGTTTTCAAATCTTCAAATGTTTTTGGGTTATACACACAATAAGCCTCCTCTGTAGCCAACAATTGCCCCACTGCTTTTCCAGTCCCAAAGGGTACTCTGTCTGAAATCCTATCCGAAGGATAAATAGTTGTTGAATTAATTTCTATGAATCCCCCCAAGGGGATTACCTTGCCTAAGAAATAGAAATCTTCTCCCGCTTTCCTAGTGTTCATTCCTCCCTGCTTTTGATATACGGAAGATCGAGTCACAATACATGATCCGAGCGTTTGATGGGCAAATGGAAATCCTGCGTACCTAAGAGCGTCAATGTAATATCTTAAATAAAGTTCATAATTTAATATCGCCGTGTGATTTTTCCCATTTAACTGATGTTCAAAAAACACCACACCTCCATTAATTTTTTTTTCAGTAAAATGCCTTTCTATTTCAGTCAAATAGTCTTTCTCACAGATGCAATCTGCGTCATAGCAGATAATTATGCCATCTTTTCCTGATTTTTCAAATATCCGAACAGCTTCATCCATTCCTACCTTTCTTGCTAGTCCCACTCCTGCTTTTTTCGCTGGCAATTTTTGGTAAGAATACATAAGTTCAAATTTGGAGTTGTAGTTCTGTAGTAGTGTGAAACATTTAGTATTGATATGTTGAATTTCGCCGTCAGCAGATTCAGGCTCATTGATGAGAACGATAATCAGAACCTCTCCATTAGGAGGTGTACACCTGTTGAGAGAGTTCAAGGCTATTACCAAGTCCTTTTCCCTAAAGGAAGGGATGACTATTATGAATTCAAGATTTTTAGGTGGAGTGTAGCTAGGGAATAGAATTTCTTTCCAAGCATACCGATCTAGGTAAACAAGTTTGGTCATGGAGAAAGTCTGGAAATTTCCCAGCAACTATTAATGGATTGAAAATATATGCGATCATGAAGTCTGCTCCCTCTGCCTTGCCAAAACTCAAAAGATGTAGGTATAACCAAATAGCCTCCCCAGTTTTCTGGTAGCGGAATTGCTTTATTTTCATATTCTACTTCAGCTTTTTTCAATTTAGCTTCTATCTCCTCTCTTGCAACTAATCTTTCACTCTGATTTGATACCAATGCTCCAAGTTGGCTTCCTCTGGGTCTTGAATGAAAGTATTTTTCAGAACGTTCTTTCGATATTTTTTCAGCCTTACCACAAATGATAACCTGCCTTTGTAATGGATACCAGGGAAATAAAAGGCTTATAAGTGGGATGTATTTTATATGCTGTCCCTTCATACTGCTGTAGTTAGTATAGAAGATGAGTCCTTTTTGATCAACCCCTTTGAGCAGTACAGTCCTAAGGTTTGATTGGCTCTGTTTATCAGTGGTTCCAAGTATCATTGCATTAGGTTCAGGAATTTCCAATGAAATTGCTTCATTAAGCCATTTTTCAAATTGATCCAATGGGTTTTTAAGCACATCTTTTTCATCTAATGATGTCGTGGTGTATTCGTTTCTAAGCGATTCAATATCTGATTTCATGCTATATTTCTGTTAGATTTGGTCCGTCTAAAATCGTTAGATAAAAACCTGATGCAATTTAGAATTGAATTAACCGTTGACACAAAAAAAGAATGGCTGGATGCCGTTCTATCTGATTTTGATTCTTTTCTTCAGGACCATGCCGATTGTGAGCGAAAAGCATCCGCTATGGCCTTAAGTTTTGTAGCAAAATACCCTAACAGGCTGGAAATTATTCGGGAACTGATAGATACTTCGGTGGAGGAACTGGAACATTTTAGAGACGTTTATGAAATTATGCAAAAACGCGGAATTCAGCTAAACCATGAAATAGGCCAGGACATATACATGAAGAAGTTATTAGCTAGTTGTCGAAGCGGAAGAGCGGAGCGATTTATGGATAGACTGCTGTTGGCATCTCTCGTTGAGACTAGGGGAGCAGAACGATTTAAAATGATTTATGAGGAGCTCGAAAAAGGTGAATTAAAGGATTTTTACCACAGGCTATGGGCATCCGAGGCAAGACATGGAGAAGTCTTTGTAAAGATGACACTAAACTATTTTGATAATACCTCAGTTTATGATCGCCTAGAAGAAATGAAGCATGAGGAGGGAAATATTTTGAATGAATTACCAGTCCGAGCGGCTTTACATTAATGGACTACTTTTCAGCTGATAAATTAATAGAGCCATCTAAAGGAGATTTGATTATCTCAGAGCCTTACCTGCCTGATCCTGATTTTGAAAGGACTGTTATCCTTATATGTGAGCATGACGAAAATGGCACAATTGGATTTGTTTTAAATAAACGAGCCAATGTCAAATTACAAGATGTAGTTGAGGAGGTAGACGATTACACAGCTGATTTGTTCGTTGGAGGTCCTGTTCAGCAAGAGACACTACACTTTATTCATAGACACGACATGCTGAATGGTGCATCTCATGAAGTTGTAGACGACACATATTGGGGAGGAAATTACGAAGACCTCTTAGCGATGATAAATACGAAATCCATCTCACCATCAGATATTCGGTTCTTTGCAGGCTATTCTGGGTGGTCACCTGGTCAATTGATGGATGAGATGAAAGTGCGATCTTGGATTGTGCTAAAGAGGGCAACTTCAAAAATAATTTTTGATTGGGACAACCAAGACCTATGGAAAGAGTGTCTAAACAGCATGGGTGGAAAATTCGGACTTATGTCTAACTACCCAAAAGATCCGAGATTGAATTAGGGTATTTGGTTAGTTTTGTGCCTTAGAGTAGGGTGGTATTTTGATTCCAAAGTCATGGAGAATGAAAAAGTGCAGGAGGTTGCTCCTCGAGAAATACTAGAGACTCCTGAAGAAGTTCAGCAAGAGGCTGGATTAAGTATAAAAAAAGCAGAAGAAAATTCCGAAGGAAAGAAAAAATCGGATGAGGAATCTGTTTCGGAATCTGGACATCTCGAGTCCGATGAAGGTAGCCCCCTAGGTCAGGTTGAAAGAGAGGACGCTGAAGAACACATTGAGGGGGAAGAGGACTTAAACTTTGACGGGGCTTCCAAGACGGACTTGCTCGGAAAAATAAAAGAAGTAAGCAAAGACGCTGATGTCCGCCAGATAGATAAGGTTATCAGAGCATTGAAAGCCAGATTCGATGAAATCTATAATGAGGAGAAAGGTAGCGCATTAAATAAGTTTGAAGAAGAGGGTAATGATCCTGAGTCTTTTGACTATCATGGAGATGATATCGGTAAGGAATTCCTGATTTTCTACTCGAATTTTCGATCGAAAAGAAACAAATACTATCAGGATTTTGAAAATCAAAAAGAAGATAACTTAAAGAAAAAGCAAGGGTTATTAGAGGAACTCAGGATGTTGGTTGATGGCGAAGAATCCAATGCCAGCATTCATGGGGTTAAAGAAATTCAGGCAGAGTGGAGGCAGGCAGGACCTGTTTCAGGTACTCACAATAAAACTCTTTGGGCGAATTACAATGCACTTCTTGACAGATTCTATGATCAAAGAAGCATTTATTTTGAACTTAAAGACCTCGATAGAAAAAAGAACCTTAAATTCAAGGAAGAGCTCTGTGAGAAGGCTGAGGCGATGGTCAAACTAGAAGATTTGAGAATCTTGATCAGTCAGTTGAATGAACTTCATCAAGAATATAAACATGCAGGTCCGGTCCCTAAAGAGGATCAAGAGCGAGTTTGGGCAAGATTCAAGGTAGCATCAGATGCTGTTTACCTTCGGAGGAGGGATTTCTTTGATCAACTGAAAGTAGAACTGGAGGAAAACTACACAAAGAAACAGAAACTTGCCATACAAGCAGAAGATTACGTCAACTTCGATTCAGATAGACTAGCGGATTGGGATTCTAAAGCAAGGGAAATTCAAGAACTTCAGAAGCAATGGGAGCGTATCGGAGGACTTCCGAAGGACAGAGTCAAAGCTACTAATAAGCAATTCTGGGGGTCTTTTAAAATATTTTTTAATCACAAAAGTCAATTCTTCAAGAAACTGGGATCAATTCGGGAAGAGAATCTTAAGAAAAAAGAAGAATTGACGTTGCAAGTTGAAGCATTAAAAGAAAGCGAAGACTGGGATACCGTAGCGCAAAGAATTAAAAGCCTTCAGGCAGAATGGAAGACTATTGGTCCAATACCAGAAAAGGTTCGAAATGGGATTTACAAAAAATTTAAAGTAGCCTGTGATCATTTTTTTGATAGAAAGCGAAATCAGAGCGCAGAACAAAACACAGCATACAAAGACAACCTGACATTAAAACTTCAGATTTGTGATCAAATTGAAAGCATTGCTGACCAAGATGACATAAACTTGGATGATGTCTATGATTTGATTGACAGTCATGCTCGCCTAGGCTTTGTTCCCAGAAATGCGATCAAAAAATCACAAGCTAGGTTTGAGGAAGCAACTCATAAAATTCTTTCATTAGAAGAGTTGAGAGAAAGAGATAAGATGGATTTGGAAAGTCACATTCAATTAAGAAGAATCAAGAATTCTCATGGAGGGGACAAAATACTACAGCGGAAAAGAAGTTCGATCCGAAGGCAAATTTCGGAGCTTGAAAATGATATTTCTACATGGAATACTAACATGGAGTTTTTTGCAACCTCAGCTGTCGCAGATGAGTTAAAGGCTGACCTTCACTTAAAGATTAATGTCGCTAAAGGCGAACTTGAGTACCTAAAGGCGAAACTAAGTTCAGTGTCTTGATAAAAACTGGAAATTAGGTTTGTTAAATAGCGCGGTAAGGCTAGCTTTGCCAGCTACTTTTGGCCTCCATAGCTCAGTTGGCCAGAGCAGCGCACTTGTAATGCGCGGGTCGTTGGTTCGAATCCGACTGGAGGCTCTTCAGTTACCAAGCACTTGCATTTTTTGTGAGTGCTTTTTTTATTTCACCGCTAAGAACCTGGTTTTAAAAATTTGTATCTAATGCCATACCAATCAGACCACAACATGTTGGGCAACCAAGTTGGACGCTCAATCCTTGGTACCTGAATTGATAAGGCTCCATGCGCTGTTTTTACCGCCTTTTCCCCACAGCCACTACCGTGAATTAGATGTGACATAACCCAAGGTGGGCATCCAGTTCTCCTTCCAGCATCTTCTCAACGCCATATCTGCACAACGGATCCTTCCAAAAGAAAAGGGGGTGGGGGACTTGACCTATATAAAATTAATTATAAAATGTGACATTTTAATTAGGCAAAAAATATAAGCATGACCATAGCTACGGTGCTATTGTTTAACGAAATACAAGCGGAAAAGAAACAATTTATATATGATATATTGTGGTTAAATTGGTAGCATTCACCTTTTCTTCAAGTATAGAATTATATCCTCTTTCAGTTTATCACAAATACCATTGAGTGCTTTGATTGCTGCTTCTTCATAGTTGTTGGCAACGCCTTTGACGGAATTGAAAGCCTGAGAATAAATAATACTACTTGTTTTCAAATCCGTAATATTTATTTTTGCATCTACGTAAGAGGTAAGTAAATTAAATCGTTCTCCACCTTCCCTCACCTTTCCATCCACTTCAATATGCAGTTTAGCTTTTTCATAGTTTGAGACAAATTCAAAGCCATTTTCAGCTAGGGTATGTTTTATTTTTGGAACAATATAAAAGTCATCTTTTTTTTCTTCAATGTAAATAGGTATTCCGCTGACAGACAAGTAAAATGTGACCGATGGTATGTTGTATGAGTTTAATATTTTCTGATAAAATGAAGTGGCACTGCGTATCTCTAAAAAATTTACTATATCTACCGTAGCAACTATTAATTGACGCCTTGTCTTGTCTTTAATAAAATCAATCTGAACTTGTGCCAAGTTATTTTTATCAGGATAAACAGGACCCAAGATCTCGCCCGTATGCGAATAGGTAAATTTTATCGGTATGGTGGCTATGTCTGCGCTATCATAATCGTCATTGAGACGAACTTTTACTGCGAGAGGTTCTGCTAATTCACTTGAATAAATCCCTGTAACTTCTTTTTTGACAGCTTCCAAGCTAATGTGCTTGAGTAAATCTAGCTTTTTTAGATATGCTGGAATGTAACTTATATTATTGGTATTAAGATACTTGATGGCTAGACTTCCTTCAACGCCCGCAAGGGTTTTATTGTCTTTTTTTAAGACAGTGACAATTTTGATCTCATCATTTTGTTGCCAGTAGCTGGTAAGCAAACGATGACTGAATTGGTTAATGTCTACGTCATTTTCTTTGATGCTTCTAACGTCGTAGGTTGTGGCAACAACCAGTTTATTTTCGTAAATTTTATGAAATTTTATCGAAAAATCACTTTCGATTTTAGAATCTTCAAAAGATATGACATCAAAAGCGACAGGCTGTTCAAGTTTCTCAACTTGTATTTTTAACCCATAAGAAAAGAAGTAGGCTAGTTCTTCCAATGTCAGGTTGTCACTGCTCATGAGTCTGGAGATACCTTTTTTCATGTCTCCTTCCAGCCTATTGATTTGATTTTTTTTCAGCGAAATATCATCCTTTATTCCTAATGCAATCAGTAGTCCTTGAGCTTCTTTTACTTCGTTGAGGAGTGGATAGCACTGGAAGTACTCCTTTAAAGCACCCTCATTGTCATTATTTTCAAACTGATTTCCTGATGATATTTTTTGAGCTACCTCCTTTTCATTTTTCTCAATAATACCTTTGTAATAATTCGTTACTTTTCTTATTTCAGCGTAAGCAAAGGCATAAACTTCCTTGCTTTTTTCATCGTAAAATGTCTTATACTGTAACCCTACAATGTCTGCTTCTGCTAAGATTACACTGGATTGTTGGTAGTCCTCTTCCGTATTGATTTGACCATTTTCATTAACATTGGTTATGGTGAGCTTGCCCTCACTTACTATCGATGCCAAGATAGATTGCACGAGCTCAGTTCTTGCATATCCCTTTAAGATGTCCAATTTCTCATTGGAGGGCACTGGTACATCATATTCGGAAAAAAAACCAGTGAGATACCTTGATTCAGGATATTTGATCTGACGCTTCTCCCCATACGCCCAGTCGGGCTTTTGAGCATATAGGGAAAAACACCAGAACATAACAAAACAAGAGACTAATTTTCTATTTACAAACCTGTTGCGCATTATAATTTAAGGCAAAAAACTGTTCATATTACTGATAGCCGACTAATTACTTCCAAATGCACAACGGGAGGATGCCCACGAAAGTATATGTTTACTTTACCCTGTCTGCTTCTATCCATACTTTCTTGCCCTTTATTATTACTATTTGAACCCATCCATCTTGCTCACCTACTTTTGGATAGTTTCTCCCTCCTGGGACCTTAGATACGACGGCAGCGTGGGCACTTGGTTCTGCTCTTACCTCGTACCTGTCTTTTTTACTGTTTCCGCGTAATGTCACTTTTTCTGCTAAAAGCGTTTCAGCGTCACCTCCCTTAAGTATTGACTCACTTTTGGGAGTAAACTCAACGCCCAAGGAAGCTAGCATATCCAACCCTTTCTGTCCTTCCTCTGCCCGATCCATTCCGCTTGAATATTGCTTTTGATCGAGTTTTTTCTCAGCCAAGTCATAGGCTTGCTCATAATAGCTCAGTGCGTTTTCATAGTCGCCATAGGCTTCATAAAGCAATCCTAAATTGTATATACTTTTCATTATGTATGGCTCTTCGTCATACATAGCTTTATAAATAGGAAAGGCTTTGTGAATTTGACCTGTTTTGATATACCTAGCCGCCTCCTTTTGATGATCTTTGAATGCCTTAAATTTAACTTTTTCTATTCTCACGGAATTTGGAATAAATCTTGGTGTCAGATAGTTGGAAAGGTCGGAACCGATACGCGCTGTTGCTCCATTTGCTATGTCTGTAGGTGACTTCAATGCATCTATATTCGGAAATTCTCCTTTCGATGGTTTATTGTCATTTCCAGTTTTATAGCTATTAGTTTTGGCATCCTGCAATGCCTTTTTTACAGGCATAACACCGATAATTTGCCCATTTTCAACATTGACTAATTTTAAATTCAATGTCAAGTTGACTGTACGAGTAGTTGTGAACTTATGCAGATAATGGTCAAGTACCTCTACCGTTTTATATTTAGTTTCCCCTTTCTCATTTTTCCCATCTGAGACCTTTTTATGTTTCGTAACAGTTTTACGGTCATATTTTTCATCTGCTGTAATGGAAAAGCTACCATTGCCTATGATGATTGCATCTGCTCCCAGCAGTGCACCCAAAGAGGAGGCACTCGCTTCATCAACTAACCCCGATGCTTGGAACGATTGTTCAGCCATTATCGTCTCTACCTGCGACCGCTCAACAAAAGCAATCAGGTTTGTTTTCAAACCTGACAGGTAGAATTTGTGGGAATTTGATTTCCCTCGTTCTGACTTAAGGCACTCAGCGATCAACCCATCAGAAACACTAGCCGAAACTACACCGGGAATTTTCTCTAGTTTAACTTTTAGCTCCTCCTCATTTGCTTCAAATTGAACACGCGCTTTGTCTTTATCTGCATATAAATTATCCGTTGCGTCTTTTTCATCTCCAATCCTAACATTTTGAATAGTGTTGTTTGTGGTTTTCGAATTATCAGTCACGTTGGTGTTACCAACATTCACAAACCCAGCACTGCCACTGCTAGTTTGATTTGTGTTAACACTATTGTCTTCCATATTGATGGTTGTCGCACCTGCTCTCTCTTTTTCAACTTCTGAAGCTCTTATGTCCTTTTCCTTTCGGTCCCACATACGTTCCATATGTCTCCTTCTTAACTCACCTTCGTTATCTTGAACGGTAATGTCCCATGGAGCAATTGCTACTTTCTTGACCCCAGTTACATCCAGAGAAGGTGGTACAACGTAATGGTAGCCTATACTTTGGGTGCTACCCTTGTGACCCAGCAGTACACTCCCTAGGCATATTACTACGGAACACCAACGGTTAAAATTTTTTCTTCGAATAATCATAATTATAAAAGTTTAAAAGTAAAAATTACACAAAAGTACCAGAAGTAAATCAATTCTGCTACCTAAATAGCAGTGTATGATAACTCTAGGGCATCTTTATCAACTTCCTTTCTCCGCGATTTCGGTGTCAGCCCCGTACTAAAATCCTCATGTATGCCACATACACTTCGGTTTTCCGTGCGGGACTTTCTTGCACTCACAAAAAAAATCTAGTTAAAATAGAGATGCCTACTATTTTAACTTTTGATTAAAACTTCATTAGTTTCTCCAAGCGATCTGTCGTCATTTCTGTTTCTTTTTCCAATTCTTTTCTCAGTGCTTTCCGAGCCATATCCTCCGCAGTCTTAGAATTATAGGCAATCCTTACGCTGGCTTCTATGTTTCCTGAGTTTTTTCGATATATCTCAAACAGAGGCAGTACCCTTCCTAACTCCTGCGCAATAATATTTTTAGAACTAGAAAGTGTTTTGGTAAGAGTATTCACTTCTTGTTCACTGTACTGGTCATTAGAGATCATATTTTCCACAAGAGCGGCAACTTTTGTGGAAAGAGTGCCTGCTAATTCTTGTTTAGCTACCTCCGTTGCTTGTAGTTTTGCGGCGGATTGTGTGCCAGCTATAGACGCACCCGTGGCCACTATATACAGAGGATAGCCTTGATCATCCTCTTCATATTGGCGCATCCATGCTTTTTCTATTTGCTTTTCCATAGGCAGAGCTCCAGGGGAAATAAAATAGCCTTGCTTCTTATAAGATTTTGCCTCTTTTCTGGCTTCTTTAACCGCACTGCCTTTGATCTGTCTTTTGAGCTTTCTCGGCTTATATTGCGCATTACATAAGTCTGTGGATAATGCTATCCATAATATGGATAATACCGAAACGATAAGCATTTTTTTCATAACTGTTTCATTTTTAGTTTGTAACGATTACATGGTAATCAAAAATTGATTTTAATTTTAAACATACCTTGTCAGAAAACCTCCTAACAGAACGACAAGGTTACCGTATACAAACCAACTTTACAACTTTTATTGAAAATATTGTACACGTAATCTGAATCCGATTTAAAAAGTGGCTACGCTGACTTGTTTAGATAGATAGCAGACCTGCCAAAAGGTTTCAAGACCGTTGCAAAAGGTAGCACTTTGGCTTTTTTTCAAAAAATGATTTCATATTGCTCTTGGTCAACAGGTTGGCATTTTTCTTGAAAAAGATTTTTTACCTTCCTGCTTGAACATCACAAAGGCTATCGAAGGGGTGGGGGGGAGGTGTGTTGCTTATTCATGGTGCTGAAATAAAAAACTCTGCCATGTAAATCAGCTTGATAGTACTGATCATAAACAACCTTCTATTGCAACGGTCTTGGTATGTATATGATCTTTTTCGCTTCAAAAAAGTCGTGCTGGAAGTATTTCCAGATCGAAGTTTCCTGATAAGGCTTCCCAAGTTTCCTCATTTCTTCTCTTACATCTCCTCCTTTTAAGAAAAGGAACCCGTTTTCCACTTGGTGAGAATCTTCTTTCTTAATTTTTTGATGTGTCCACTGATAAAGAAGGGTGGCATTAGCAACAGCTCTGGAGACGACGAAATCACAGCTTTTGCTCACTTTTTCAGCTCGTTCCTGTGTATATGTTAGATTTTTCAATCCCAGTTCACTGGAAATTTCCTGAACAACTTTTATTTTCTTGCCGATTGAATCAACTAAGAGGAACTTGGTCTCGGGGAAAAAAATCGCCAATGGTATTCCAGGAAACCCTCCTCCTGTCCCAACATCGAGGATGTCTGCGCCAGGATTCAATGTGATAAACTTAGCTATTGAAAGACTGTGTAACACATGCCGGATATATAACTCTTCAATATCCTTTCTGCTAATCACATTGATTTTTGCGTTCCACTCCTTATAAAGTAGAAATAAAGCCTCTATGTGTTGCTTTTGATTTTTCGAAAGGTCAGGAAAATAGTGAAAGACAATTTCAGCTCCCAACATCAGATGTGAGGTTTCTTGTCCTTCACTAGTTCGTACATGAGTTCTCTGGCACGGTGAAGTTGGGCTTTTACTGTTCCAAGTGGTGCTTCTATTTCTTTGGCTATTTCATGGTATGATAGTTCATCAAAGTACCTCAATTTGACTAATCGTTGGTACTTGGCTGGCAGTTTTGTTACAAACATTCTTACGAGCTCTATTTTTTGTCCTTTGATGGTCTCTTCGTCTGGGGTTAGATTTTTGTCCTGTACATCAATAGTTACAGAATCTCCACTATCATCCGTGAAAGAACTATTTAAACTGTACGTATCCAACTTCCTTTTCCGTATGAAGTCAATAGCATTATTAGTAGCTATCCTAAATAGCCAAGTACTAAACGCGTAGTCTTTCTTGAACCTACTCAGGTTCTTAAAGGCTTTGGCAAACGCTTCGACCGTCAAATCTTCGGCATCATCCACGTTTCTTACCATTTTCAAAATCATGTGATATACTGGCTTTTTATACCGTTCCATTAATTCTGCATAGGCGAAATCGTGGCTTCCTTGTGTAGCAAGGTCGATGAGTTTAAAATCACGCAGTGCCTTATTCGAAAATTGACGGCTCAATTCTTCCATCTAACGTCCTTTACAAGTTTTGATCTGATTGCGACAATAGGTACAAAAATCGCATACATAAGGTCAACGAGTGGAAGTAGCATATAGTTGAATGCGACTCCCATTTTGCTGTGGGCAAATCTATACCCGATCACCTTAACAAGAAGGTAAAAAAGGATGAGTGGAAGGGTAATTTCTGTTGCTATAAAAGGTATAAGCATCCAGATTATTAGTAAAGACCCATTGAATAAGAGGTGCAACAACTGATCTGATTTTGAATAATGACTGCTAACAGAGAGGTGTCTGATTTTTTGTTTGAAATATTCTTTCCAGCTTTTTTTAGGATAAGTTCGTACCATTGAGTCTTTTCTCAAAACCACTGAAGTGTTGATAGCATTTGCATTTTTCTGAATGAACAGATCATCATCTCCACCTTGGACGGATTCAAAATTTTTATAGCCATTTTTTTCATAAAAAAATGATCTTTTCACAGCCGTATTTCTTCCCACACTCATATACGGCTTTCCCATTAAAGCCATAGACAGATAATTGAAGGCGGTTAGGAATCCCTCATATTGAATGAAGTTTTGTAATAAAGATGCGTTGCTCTCGTATGGGGAATACCCTAAAACGATTTGAGTGCGACCTTTCATTTTACCAGTTAACCAAATCAGCCAGCTATCGGATTCTGGTCGGCAATCTGCATCAGTGAAAACCAACCAGTCTCCCCTAGATTCTTCTATTGCTTGTATGAGTGCATATTTTTTCCCATCGAAATTTTTAGAGATCTTTTTAATTTCTATATAATGTAGCCTGCTATCCCCGACACTATTAAGAAATTCTTTGCTCTCGTCTGTACATTGATCCAAAGCAACCATTATTTCAAATTGTTGATGTGTTTGTTTTAGCAGTTTAGGAATTAGCACTTCTAGATTCTTTTTTTCATTTTTAGAGGCAATGATTATTGAAATCTTAATGGAAGAATTTGGAATTTCCTGTTTGGATTTACGAAACTGCAAGGCAAGCAAAATAGTAATTCCAATCTGAATACTTATTGCTACTAACCAAACGCTAAAAATCATTCTTCTAAAACGTAATTTTGTGGACTATGCAATTTGACCTTCTTCACAAGGATAGTAAATCAAATGCTAGGGCGGGTATGATAAAAACAGATCATGGAGAAATTCCAACTCCAATCTTTATGCCTGTTGGCACCGCTGGTACAGTGAAAGCTGTTCACCAAAGAGAGCTTGAGGAGGATATCTCTGCCAAAATTATTTTGAGCAATACTTACCACCTTTATATGAGACCTGGGCTGGACATCATAAAGCAGGTCCAAGGCTTACATCAGTTTAATGGCTGGACAAAACCTATACTTACTGACAGTGGTGGTTACCAAGTACATGCTTTATCCAATAGCAGAAAAATTGACGAGGAAGGCGTATACTTCCAGTCTCATATCAATGGATCAAAACATTTCTTCACACCTGAAAATGTAATAGATACTCAACGTATCATTGGAGCTGATATACTGATGGCTTTTGATGAATGTACGCCCTACCCCGTGTGATTATGAATATGCGAATACATCAATGCACATGACACACCGATGGCTGGATCGAGGCATGAAAAGATTTGATTCTACTGATCCAATGTACGGATATGATCAAACATTTTTTCCTATTGTACAAGGAAGTACTTACGAGGATTTGAGGAAGCAATCTGCAGAGTACATTGCCCGTGCCAATCGGGAAGGAAATGCAATAGGGGGACCGTCTGTAGGAGAGCCTGCTGAGGAAATGTATGAAATGACTGATCTTGTTTGTAAAATTCTGCCAACAGAAAAACTTCGATACCTAATGGGAGTAGACACTCCAGCGAATATTTTGGAATGTATTGCGCTGGGCGTAGATATGTTTGATTGTGTAATGCCTACAAGGAATGCAAGGAATGGGATGCTTTATGCGACTCAAGGCATTATTAATATCAGGAACGAGAGGTGGAAAGAAGATTCGTCTCCAGTTGATCTGGAGTTGAGTGGCTATGTTAGTTCTTTTTATTCCAAAGCGTATTTGAGACACCTAATCATTAGCAATGAAATCCTTGGCTCACAAATTGCGAGCATCCAAAACCTTAGTTTTTACCTGTGGTTGGTCGGAGAGGCACGTACTCAAATTTTGAATAATAATTTCACTAACTGGAAAGATCAGATTCTTACAGTGATTTCCCAACGATCGTGAAGAAAATTGATTGGTACATATTAAAAAAGTTCCTTACCACATTCGTGTTTGTGGTGGCACTATTAGAGTTAATTATCTGTGTGATCGATTTTACTGAAAAGAACGATGATTTTATAAAAAATGATGTAAGTAGTGAATTGATCTGGCAGTACTATCTCACTTTCATTCCTTATCTGGCTAGTCTTATCACGCCTATTACCGTCTTTATTTCGACTGTTTTTATCACTGCTAAACTTGCAGCTAAGACAGAAATCATTGCGATTCTCGCGAGCGGAGTGAGTTTTAAGAGATTAATGCTCCCTTATTTAGCTGGTGCCATCATGATTGGTTCAGCGAGTTTTTATTTGAATAGTTATGTAATACCCGATGCGAATAAATTTCGAATTTCTTTTGAATTAGAAAATTTGAAGGACCCCTTTTACTATGCAGGAAAACATATTCATTTTAAGATAGGTCCCGAAGGCTATGTCTACCTATTCAGATATGATAATAGAAGGGAGGTTGGTAATAATGTTACACTGGAAAGAATAAGAGGTCAGCAGTTGATTGAAAAAATAACAGCCAAACAAATGGCTTGGGACACTTCTGGTGTATGGAGATTAAATAGTTGGCAGAAGCGAACTATTTTAGATAGTGCTGAAATCCTTACGGAAGGCATAAGCCTAGACACCCTTCTCAACCTTTCCCCTAAGGATTTTGAGAATAAGGACAGACATCAGGAGACAATGACACTTTCAGAATTAAACGATTACATCGCGCTTCAACAGTCAAGAAGTGCAGACGATGTTCATTTTTACCAAATAGAAAAATACATCCGGTACATGCAACCATTTACTGTCATTATTCTAATGTTCATAGGTTTGATTGTTTCGGCACGTAAATCAAGACGGGGGACAGGATTTCAGATAACGCTTGGTTTTCTAATCGCTTTTATGTTTATCATCACATTCATTCTGGCAAATGCCATAGCTGAGTCAGGCTCCATGAATACTATTCTGGCTATCTGGTTACCTAACATTTTTTTTTCGATCGTAGGTTTAATTCTCTACAAAACAGTGCCTATATGACAAGAACACGAAGAGATCACTTGCATCTTCACTGCATTGTCTTGATCTGGGGGGCTACTGCTATTCTTGGACAGCTGATCAGTCTGCCATCGGTAGAAGTGGTCTTTTATCGCACACTGATTGCCACTTTTGGACCGTACCTTGTAATTAAGGTTGTCAGAAAAGATGTTAAGGTCAATGTCAGAAAAGATTATTGAAGTAGGTATTTAATAAATACGAATAAAATTGTACGGGCATGGTTCATGGGCCACCATTTTAGTTAGCAGGTTATCGAATATTTCTCCTTTCATCTCCGGGAAATTCTTACCTTTTTTCCCACGCTTGATTTGGATTAACTAGTCGTTCCTTACAAACTCATTTTCAATGGAGATTGTATTCTACTTTGATGGAAAGAGGTTACTTCAACTAGACGCCTCAGCTTTACTACCCATTTTGTATAGAGCCAAAGAGCATTTACTCTTAGTTTTTTCATCAACTTCTTGTAGTTAAACCCACAGGCTGCCATGATGAAGTTTATTTTATCTCCTGTTTTCTCTTTTAGGTAATTGCTAGCTGCTCGATGATCTTGCTTGAAGTGTCCGATGATTGGCTCTATGGCTGCTCTACGTCTACAGTGCGTTCGTTTTCTCTGTTTTTGATAGGTATTGTCTCTTTTTAATGGTTTGGATGGTCGAATGATGGAGGTGTTCTCAACTGTGTTAGTCCCTTTGTACCCCCTATCTACTGTGGCGGTTTTCGGGTAGTTACCAGTCAGTAGTTGTGTTTGCTTCAATACAGCATCTAGCGTATGTCCATCATAAATATTCTCTTCAAAAGTCATCGCACCTACGATGATACCCGTATTTTGTGTCAATACTACTGATGCCTTACAGCCATATTCATATTTCTTATGTGCCTTTCCTTTTGCGATGCAATACACTTCAGGTTCATGTAAACTGTAAATTTTATGCTTACTGAACTTCTCTTGTGTAAGTACTCGTTTGAACAGTGCCAGTGTTACTTCTTTTTGCTGATGAGGTAATTTCCTGTCTAATGCTCTGACTAACCGACCAGCAATGGTTTTGAGTTTGCGCTTCGCTGCATTTGCTTTCTTCCTTCTTTTAGGGTGAGTCCCATGGTAGGTGTCTCTGACAAGGTTTTTGGTTGTCCTAACGTAGCTACGTCGTAGTTTAATCCCTTCTTGGTTGGCTATAGAAATACAGCTGTCAACAATCTTTTTATGAAGTTTTGCATCTGTGGGATAGGTGATGCTCTTTTCCTGGACAGTAGTATCTACACTTACATGCTTGTCCTTAGCATCCTTGCCGTGTAGCTCAATTGAATGTTTCAATAGCTTCTCTACCCCTTCTTCTCCAATCCTCTTGCTGAAATGTACCAAATCTGTTGCCACACAAGGTTGCCCCCATTGCAAAGAATCAAAGCCTCCAACATATTGAAAATATGGATTCATTTCCCACCGTTGTTCCACCAATACCTCATCTGATAAATTGTAAATAGATTTATTGAAGTAGGCATTTAATAAATACGAATGCACTTGTACGGGCATGGTTGATGGTCCACCATTTTAGTTAGCAGGTTATCGAATATTTCTCCTTTCATCTGACTGCGGTTGAACCGATAGCAATATTGGTCGATATATGCTTGCAGGTTATCGACTGAATGGTGGATACCTCTAAGCCATGCCTTGAACATCATCATTGTTCTGTGCAATTCCGGGAAATTCTTACCTTTCTTCCCACTCTCGATTTGAATTAAGTAAGGATATTTTTCTTTCAAGGGGATGTAGCCCCTCCACTTATCGGTTGTGATGGTAGCCTGAGTTGATATGTGATCATGGAAGAAGGGCTTCAATTGCTTGGAGCCAGCATTGTCAATCACCCTAGCATACATCCTGCTCACTCCTTTCCCTTTCTTCTCAATAGCCAGTACAACCTGCTTTTTTTGGTTATTTTGGCATCCTACAACGCCTTCTTCTTGTTGCCCTACAACGGTCTCATCGACTTCTACTTTACCCATTAGCGGGTATTTCCCACTGCTAACCATTGCCTTCATTACCTTTTGTTGAAACAGCCAACAGGTTTTTTGCCGTAGTCCCAGTTTTCTGCTTAGCTCTGTTGATGCAATCCCTTGTTTATTTGTACTCATGTAGTATAGGATATAAAAAGCTTTTAACATTGGGAATTTTACTTTGTGGAAAAGCGTGCCACTTGTTGGGGTAGCTTGGTACCTACATTTTGTGCATTGCCGGGTATGGAATAATTTCCCTCTGCAATACGTGTTGTTTTGACACTTTTCACATTTAAATCCATCTGACCATTTCATTTCGGCTAGGAAGTTTTGACAACTGTCGTTATCAGGAAATTTCTCCTGAAACTCAAAAAGAGTTAGGCTTTCATACTTTTTCTCCATAATCTGATTTTTACTCTACTTTTAATAATTTTACTAAGTTACTGTAAATCAATCGTTTAATAAAGAAAATGAAACTGTTTTAATAGATTAATCTTTTATTTATTAAATGCCTACTTCAATAGATTTTAATATCAACAAGGAGACCATCAAACGAATAGAATGAGCTGGACGACCTACATTTGAATAAAGCGAACCAAACGCTTCTTCAAAATATGACCATTCTATCTGTTGGCTCAACAAATAAAGCTCTTGCCTGGAATTGAGTTGTTAAGGTAGGTGATAAAAAATTAAGTTGATTTTTATTCGACTTTTTTGACTGCATTTGACAAGGTTTTGATTGATAATATATATATTCCTTGTCATTTTATATAGTCGTTCCTTAAAAACTCATTTTCAATGGAGATTGTATTCTACTTTGATGGAAAGAGATTACTTCAAATAGACGCCTCTGATTTACTACCCATTTTGTATAGAGCCAAAGAGCATTTACTCTTAGTTTTTTCATCAACTTCTTGTAGCTAAACCCACAGGCTGCCATGATGAAGTTTATTTTATCTCCTGTTTTCCCTTTTAGGTAATTGCTAGCTGCTCGATGATCTTGCTTGAAGTGTCCGATGATTGGCTCTATGGCTGCTCTACGTCTACAGTGCGTTCGTGTTCTCTGTTTTTGATAGGTATTGTCTCTTTTTAATGAGTTGGATGGTCGAATGATGGAGGTGTTTTCAACTGTGTTAGTCCCTTTGTACCCCCTATCTACTGTGGCGGTTTTCGGGTAGTTACCAGGCAGTAGTTGTGTTTGCTTCAATACAGCATCTAGCGTATGTCCATCATAAATATTCTCTTCAAAAGTCATCGCTCCTACGATGATACCCGTATTTTGTGTCAATACTACTGATGCCTTACAGCCCTATTCATATTTTTTATGGGTCTTTCCTTTTGCGATGCAATACACTTCAGGTTCATGTAAACTGTAAATTTTATTCTTACTGCACTTCTCTTGTGTAAGTACTCGTTTGAACAGTACTCATGTTACTTCTTTTTGCTGATGTGGTAATTTCCTGTCTAATTCTCTGACTAACCGACCAGCAATGGTTTTGAGTTTTCGCTTCGCTGCATTTGCTTTCTTCCTTCTTTTAGGGTGAGTCCCATTGTAGGTGTCTCTGACAAGGTTTTTGGTTGTCCTAACGTAGCTGCGTCGTAGTTTAATCCCTTCTTTCTTGGCTATAGAAATACAGCTGTCAACAATCTTTTTATGAAGTTTTGCATCTGTGGGATAGGTGATGCTCTTTTCCTGGACAGTAGTATCTACACTTACATGCTTGTCCTTAGCATCCTTGCCGTGTAGCTCAATTGAATGTTTCAATAGCTTCTCTACCCCTTCTTCTCCAATCCTCTTGCTGAAATGCACCAAATCTGTTGCCACACAAGGTTGCCCCCATTGCAAAGAATCAAAGCCTCCAAAATATTGAAAATATGGATTCATTTCCCACCGTTGTTCCACCAATACCTCATCTGATAAATTGTAAAGAGATTTTAATATCAACAAGGAGACCATCAAACGAATAGAATGAGCTGGACGACCTACATTTGAATAAAGCGAACCAAATGCTTCTTCAAAATATGACCATGCTATCTGGTGGCTCAACAAATAAAGCACTTGCCTGGAATTGAGTTGTTCAGTTAAGGTAGGTGATAAAAAATTATTGAAGTAGGCATTTAATAAATACGAATGCACTTGTACGGGCATGGTTGATGGTCCACCATTTTAGTTAGCAGGTTATCGAATATTTCCCCTTTCATTTGACTGCGGTTGAACCGATAGCAATATTGGTCGATATATGCTTGAAGGTTATCGACTGAATGGTGGATACCTCTAAGCCATGCCTTGAACATCATAATTGTTCTGTGCAATTCCTGGAAATTCTTACCTTTCTTCCCACTCTCGATTTGAATTAAATAAGGGTATTTTTCTTTCAAGGGGATGTAGCCCCTCCACCTATCGGTTGTGATGGTAGCCTGAGTTGATATATGATCATGGAAGAAGGGCTTCAATTGCTTGGAGCCAGCATTGTCAATCACTCTGGCATACATCCTGCTCACTCCTTTCCCTTTCTTCTCAATAGCCAGTACAACCTGCTTTTTTCGGTTATTTTGTCGTCCTACAACGCCTGCTTCCTGTTGTCCTACAACGGTCTCATCAACTTCTACTTTACCCATTAGCGGGTATTTCCCACTGCTAACCATGGCCTTCATTACCTTTTGTTGAAACAGCCAACAGGTTTTTTGCCGTAGCCCCAGTTTTCTGCTTAGCTCTGTGGATGCAATCCCTTGTTTATTTGTACTCATATAGTATAGGATATAAAAAGCTTTTAACATTGGGAATTTTACTTTGTGGAAAAGTGTGCCACTTGTGGGGGTAGCTTGGTATCTACATTTTGTGCATGGACGGGTATGGAATAATTTCCCTCCGCAATACTTGCTGTTTTGGCACCTTTCACATTTAAATCCATCTGGCCATTTCATTTTGGCTAGGAAGTTTTGACAACTGTCATTATCAGGAAATTTCTTCTGAAACTCAAAAAGAGTTAGGCTTTCATTCTTATTCTCCATAATCTGATTTTTATTCTAACTTTAATAATCCTACTAAGTTACTGTAAATCAATCGTTTAATCAAGAAAATGAAACTGTTTTAATAGACTAATCTTTTATTTATTAAATGCCTACTTCAAAAAAATTAAGTTGATTTCTATTCGACTTTTTTGACTGCATTTGACAAGGTTTTGATTGATATTATAACTATTCCTTGTCATTTTATATAGCAATAATCATGCTAAAAACCTCCCTGAAAGAAGATAAGCATAATTAATTTTGATTCTTTAGGGTTGACTATATAGCAATAATCATGCTAAAAATCTCCCTGAAAGAAGATAATCATAATTAATTTTGATTCTTTAGGGTTGACTAACTAAGGGTATTTTCCTTTCAGGGGGATGTAGCCCCTCCGCTTATCGGTTGTGATGGTAGCCTCAGGTGGTATATGATCATGGAAGAAGGGCTTCAATTGCTTGGAGCCGGCATTGTCAATCACCCTGGCATACATCCTGCTCACTCCTTTCCCTCTCTTCTCAATAGCCAGTACAACCTATTTTTTCGATTATTTTGGCGTCCTACAACGCCTTCTTCCTGTTGCCCTACAACGGTCTCATCGGTTGCTACTTTACCCATTAGCGGGTATTTTCCACTGCTACCCATTGCCTTCATTACCTTTTGCTGAAACAGTCAACAGGTTTTTTTCCGTAGTCCCAGTTTTCTGCTTAGTTCTGTTGATGCAATCCCTTGTTTATTTGTACTCATATAGTATAGGATATAAAAAGCTTTTAACATTGGGAATTTTTACTTTGTGGAAAAGCGTGCCACTTGTTGGGGTAGCTTGGTACTCACATTTTGTGCATTGACGGGTATGGAATAATTTCCCTCTGCAATACTTGTTGTTTTGGCACCTTTCACATTTAAATCCATCTGGTCATTTCATTTCGGTCAGGAAGTTTTGACAATTGTCATTATCGGGAAATTTCTTCTGAAACTCAAAAAGAGTTAGGCTTTCATACTTTTTCTCCATAATCTGATTTTTACTCTAACTTTAATACTTTTACTAAGTTACTGTAAATCAATCATTTAATTAAGAAAATGAAACTGTTTTAACAAACTAATCTTTTATGTATTAAATGCCTACTTCAAAAAAAAGGTTCTTCTTAGTTTCCTATGGGTAAAAGCCAAACAATGCTCAAAAATGTGGGACAAGAGTATTTTTTTATGGAGATATTCAAATGAAAGATACCGCATTGTTTACTCAGTTTTTAAGGAAAGGCTCGTGTGCCTGCATGCCCTTTGTTCGGTTTACGACCACCGTGAGTAGCGCACATGGAGACATCTTGATACGATGCAGTTCAAGACGCGCTTAGTTGCTCAGGTTCCGCGTATTCATTGTAAGGAGCATGGAATCAAAAGCCTGCAAGTACCGTGGGCAGATACGCAGGCACGCTTTACGCATTTATTTGAGCGTTTCGCTATTGATGTGCTGTCGGCTTGTAGCAACAAGCCACAAAACTACTTGGCTTGTCGTGGGATGAGGTGCATTATATTCAATCCCGAGCGGTGAAAAGGGGGATGGACAGACGCTCTGTTGAGGAAGTGAAACACGTTGGAATCGATGATTTGGTTGGGTCTCGCTATACATAGTTACGCAATCCAGACAAATGGACCCAGAAAGATAAAGACACTTTTTACGCACTTCAATCAAAAGGGTTGAAGGTCGCCCGAGCTTGGGCAATCAAAGAGACACTGCTTGAACTGTGGACTTACTGCGATGATAAACTAGCCCGAGTATTCTTTAAGAAATGGTACTGGTGGGCGACACATTCACGTCTAAAGCCGGTCATATCAGTCGCCAAGATGCCAAAAAACCATCTCGACAACATAATGACTTACTTGAAACATCGCATCACCAATGCGACCGTAGAAGGATTTAATTCAAAAAAT
Organism: Ekhidna sp.; assembly: GCA_965261215.1. Lineage (GTDB taxonomy): Bacteria > Bacteroidota > Bacteroidia > Cytophagales > Cyclobacteriaceae > Ekhidna. The sequence goes on along the minus strand of CBDHDT010000193.1, from coordinate 967,864 downwards.
CAGTCCATAAAATCGGCTACCAGAGGATTTAGAAACTTCGAAAGCTATCGCGTTTCAATTCTGTTCCACTGCGGAAAACTCAATCTCTACCCACAGGGTTCCCAGAAGAACCAAAAAAAAGAAGTGATTTATATGACATATTTTGTGGTAAGAATGGTATATTTCATCAGTGATGACGATAAATTGTTAAGATGAGTTTCTCTTCGGAAATTGCCAAAATGCCCGAATCTCCATTGGTCTCTGTGATTTGCCTTTGTCATAATCATGCCCGTTATGTGGCGGAGGCTATTCAGTCGGTATGGGACCAAGATTATGTAGCTATTGAGCTTATCGTGGTAGATGATGCCAGCAGTGACAGTAGCCAGAGCGTGATTGGAAATACCCTCAAAGGAACGAACACGAAGTTTATAGTTTTGAAGGAAAATATAGGTAATTGCAAGGCTTTTAACTTGGGGTTCAAAGCAAGTACAGGTTCCTTTATTATTGACCTTTCGGCGGATGATGTATTGTTACCAAGGCGTATCTCTCAGGGGATCAAGTCCTTTTTCAACGCTGATATCGGAGTAAACTTTTGTGATACGTTCATAATAGGTCCCAACGGTGAAGCGTTTGGAACACATTATGAAAGAGATTCAGCTGGCAAAATGATAGTGCCAGTGCCTCAAGGAGACATCTATATACACTTGGTTAGCAAGTACTTCATCTCCCCCCCCTCCATGATGATGAGGAGAGAGGTGTTGGATGAACTTGGTGGATATGACGAAAATCTGAAATATGAAGATTTTGACTTTTGGGTCAGATCCTCGCGACGGTGGAAATATAGTTTTTTAGATCAAGTATTGGTAAAAAAGCGGATCATAAAAGGGTCACATTCGAGTAAGCAGTTTTACTTCCTCAGCAGATATCAGAAAAGTACGCTTGAAGTGTGTCGTAAAATCAAACATATGAACTGGTCGGAGGAAGAGGATACCGCATTGAAAAACCGTTGTTGGTATGAAATCAGACAATGCTTGAAACAAGGAAATTTGAGATTAATCCCTAGGTTTCTCATGCTTATTTATCACTAGTTTCATTCGGCACTCATGGCTCACGAAACAACTGAATCCAGACCTTTTGCTTTGATTTTATCATCAAATTGGTGTAAAACGTATATCATTTTTTTGATTCTTTTGATTCTTGGGTGGGTGATGCATTAAAATACAGGATCAATTTTATCATTCAAGAGGATCAAAAAATGCACGACTTATTTACTCAAGCACTCGGCATCTATCTCCCCATGGTTGGTCAAGGATGTTGAATTTAACGACAAACAACTCAACATCTATATTGACTACCTAGTCAGCCCTTAAAAACCGATCTAACAAGTAAAAATATATTGAAGTAGGCATTTAATAAATACGAATGAACTTGTACGGGCATGGTTGATGGTCCACCATTTTAGTTAGCAAGTTATCGAATATTTCCCCTTTCATCTGGCTTCGGTTGAACCGATAGCAATATTGGTCGATATATGCTTGAAGGTTATCGACTGAATGGTGGATACCTCTAAGCCATGCCTTGAACATCATAATGGTTCTGTGCAATTCTGGGAAATTCTTACCTTTCTTCCCACTCTCGATTTGAATTAAGTAAGGATATTTTTCTTTCAAGGGGATGTAGCCCCTCCACCTATCGGTTGTGATGGTAGCCTGAGTTGATATATGATCATGGAAGAAGGGCTTCAATTGCTTGGAGCCAGCATTGTCAATCACTCTGGCATACATCCTGCTCACTCCTTTCCCTTTCTTCTCAATAGCCAGTACAACCTGCTTTTTTCGGTTATTTTGTCGTCCTACAACGCCTGCTTCCTGTTGTCCTACAACGGTCTCATCAACTTCTACTTTACCCATTAGCGGGTATTTCCCACTGCTAACCATGGCCTTCATTACCTTTTGTTGAAACAGCCAACAGGTTTTTTGCCGTAGCCCCAGTTTTCTGCTTAGCTCTGTGGATGCAATCCCTTGTTTATTTGTACTCATATAGTATAGGATATAAAAAGCTTTTAACATTGGGAATTTTACTTTGTGGAAAAGTGTGCCACTTGTGGGGGTAGCTTGGTATCTACATTTTGTGCATGGACGGGTATGGAATAATTTCCCTCTGCAATACTTGCTGTTTTGGCACCTTTCACATTTAAATCCATCTGGCCATTTCATTTCGGCCAGGAAGTTTTGACAACTGTCGTTATCAGGAAATTTCTTCTGAAACTCAAAAAGAGTTAGGCTTTCATACTTTTTCTCCATAATTTGATTTTTACTCTACCTTTAATAATTTTACTAAGTTACTGTAAATCAATCGTTTAATCAATAAAATGAAACTGTTTTAATAGACTAATCTTTTATTTATTAAATGCCTATTTCAAAAAATATATTTCAAGCTGCCGCTCAGCGAACGTGAATCAACCTTGAATCAAATGGACCAAGGGCTTTTTACCAAAAATATGGACAAAACGCGCTTTTTTAAGCCATAAATAGCAGACGTGACAAAAAACCAGCCACTTTCTCAAATTCCAGGCACAAGCAGCCATTAAAACATTGATTTCATCGCCAACTTGTCCTTTAAGCCTGTTTCTGGATAACCTAAAATCGGATTTCAAATGCCCAATAATGGGTTCTATGGCAGCCCGTCGCTTACACAATTTGCGTTTCTTATCTCTTTGATAACGATTGTCTTTTTTCAGGGCTTTGCTGGGCAGGATAATGGCAGTATCGCCCACTTGTTTAACCCCACAATAGCCTCTGTCGCAGACCGCTTGTTTGATGGGTTTTGTTCTGTTGCTATTGGCTTGTTTTATCGCATCGGGTAGGGTTTTTGCATCATGCTGGTTTTTCTTATGGCTGACAACGCCGACAATGATGTTACTGTCTTTGCCCGAGACGATGGATACTTTGTTGCCGTATTCATAGCGTTTGTGGTCTTGCCTTTGCCAATCGCATAAGCATGGGGCTCGTGCAGGGAATAAATTTTATTTTTGTCTTTGGGTTGTTGTGCCCCACGCCTGCTTATAAAAGGACGCTGATAGAGCAAGAAGTCTGGTTGGTAGGTTTCAAGCAGTCCGTGTTGGGGTAGTTTTCTTTGTAGTTCTCGGATTAAAATATGAGCAATGGTTCGCAATCGTTTCAATGCCTTTTTAGCGGATGCGCGCTTTTTGACATGGCGGAAGTGGCGAATGCGTAAGCGGCAGTTTTTAACTTCTTTTACGAAGGTTCTGCGTTGTTTGATGCCATGTTTTTTCGCCAATTTGTTGAGACGGTTGATAATTTTGATGGCTAGTTTAGAATCCGTGGGATAGGTGATGTTTTTTTCCTGTTTTTTTCTTCTCTACAGGGGTGTCAATCAAAACAGTGTTTTCATTGGCTTTTTTGCCGTGCAACATCACACTCATCTTAAAAATGAGTTCAAAACCTGCGACACCGATTCTGTTTCTAAAATGCACCAGTTCGGTTGCATTGCAAGGACCGTTTGGGGTGTAGGTTGGATAGCCGCAGAAGTATTGATAATACGGATTACGCTTGAACTGTAAGACCACATTCTCATCGGACAGGTTTTCCAGTTGTTTGAGCATCAGCAACCCAACCATTAAGCGTATTGGTTTTGAGGGTCTGCCGTTATCGTGGCAATAGTGTTTGCTCAATGCATCCTCGAAGACCTTCCAGTCGATGACGTTGGCTAATTGGATTAAAGGGTCTCGTGGGTCTAATTGAGAGAACAATTCGGTGTGAAACAGATTTTGTTGCCCTGTGTTTGGGGTAGATGGAGTCAGCATAATTTTTTAACTAAAACGACCAGAAAACAACGGTTATTCTAACATAAAGCGGTTGATTTGGTTAATGGTTTTGTTTGTTTTATTGATATAAATCAACCTGTTTAGATGTTTTTAAGGAACGACTAGTTAATCCAAATAGAGAGTGGGAAGAAAGGTAAGAATTTCCCAGAACAATTATGATGTTCAAGGCATGGCTTAGAGGTATCCACCATTCAGTCGATAACCTGCAAGCATAGATCAACCAATAGTGCTATCGGTTCAACCGAAGTCAGATGAAAGGAGAAATATTCGATAACCTGCTAACTAAAATGGTGAACCACCAACCATGCCCTTACAAGTGCATTCGTATTTATTAAATGCCTACTTCAAATGATCTATTCCCATTGCGTGGGAAAAGACCTCCCAAGGGGTTTTATACCCCAAACATTTTCTAGGTCGGTTATTCATTAAATCGGTCGCTTTGAACAGCTCTTTTTCGGTGACTTTATGCAAAGGCATTTTCTTTGGAAAAAACTGCCTGAGCAAGCCATTGTGGTTTTCATTCAAGCCACGCTCCCAAGAGTGATACGGTTTAGCTTCGTTAAGTTTCACACTCGAGTTGTTTGGCAAGCTCACTATGCCAACAAAATTCCCTGTCGTTATCAAAGGTTAGTGTCATTACATGTTGTTTCATATGCTTTAACAACCTGAGTATAGCCGCGTTGGTTTCTTTTGCGGTTTTGTTCTTAGTCCGAAGTGCGAGATAAAGCCTGCTTTTGCGTTCAGCAAGGGTGGCAAACACCCCTTGACGACCCTTACCGATAACACAATCAGCTTCTCCCCCCTCTATCACTACGCCTATACGCGAGCGACTGTCCACTATACTGGGTCTATCAGCAATATCAACCCGATTGGGGATGCGTCCGCGGTAATCGTTCTGTCCATAACGCTTGCGATATTTCTTACCCTGATGGCGCAAGTATCGATATAACGACCCACCAGCTACTTTGTCTTTCAAAATGAGACGATAGATGGATTCGGTGCTAATACTGATATTTTCCTCCATTCTCAAACGACCGCTAATTTGTTCAGGACTCCAATACAGCGCAAGCTTTTGTTGAATATGAAGCTTTAACTCGTCATTGAGTTTGATGTGCTTGGGCTTTTGCTGATGCCTCGTTTGGGCAAAGCGGTGGGCTTGTTTGTAGCGATAGCCGTTGCCCCCGGTATTGCGTTTAATTTCACGGCTGATGGTTGACTTAACGTCTGCCCATAGTTTTAGCGATTCCTGTCAGTGTACAGTTTTGCTGATTCATGAGGCAAATGTGGTAAATGTGGTATCTTTCGTGTTCAGTCAAATGGGTATATCTCGTCATGTTTTACTCCTTTTTTCCGTTCAGTTAAAAGAGTACGAGTGTACCCTTTGACTGACTTAGGAGTGTTGCACTTATTATGTGAATTCAAGCTCAACTGCTTTGATGAAACTGGAAATATTCCAAAACCAGGGATACCATCATTATTTACTGATTTACAGGTAGTTAGCCTTGCATTTACGGCTGAATATATGTCGTTGGATAGTGAAAATTGGCTCTTTAATAAGATTAAATCCGATTACAGCAGTGATTTTCCCAATCTAAACAGAACAAACAAGGTGTACTAGACGAAAGAGACCATTGTTTCCCGTAATGGAAATTATCCGCCAGACATTAGCCACTCGATTCCTGGAGTTTGAAGCGTATTTCATTGTCGATTCGATGCTGTTAGAAGTATGCAAACTCTCTAGGGAAAAGCGATCCAAAAGTTGTCGACAGACATTTGAAAATGCTCCAGATAAAGGATACTTCGCTTCTCCAAAGACTTATTTCTATGGATATAAATTACAAGGCAGCTGTTCGGCTAATGGAATGTTTCACTCTATCGAACTGACAAAGGCAAGCGTTCATGATACCACTTTCTTACGGGAAATAAATGCACAACTAGCTGATTGTGTGTTGATTGGTGATAAAGGATACTTGTCCTCGTCATTGCAGTCAGACCTGCTTCATGTTGCCAATATCCGTTTGGAAACACCAATGAGGAAAAATCAGAAAAATTATAAAAAGCAACCCCGAGTGTTTAGAAAAACAAGAAAAAGAGTGGAGACACTTTTCTCTCAACTTTGTGAGAATTTTATGATTAGAAGAAATTATGCCAAAACTTTTCAAGAGTTTAAGACTAGGATATTGGTCAAAATCACTGCACTAACAATTCATCAATTCATCAATTCATCAATTCATCAATAAATTTGATTTCAATAGACCCATCAATATGTAAGTTCAATTAGTAAGTGCAAAGATTAGGATAAATATGTGGAGCTATTTCCCCATATTTAAAGGTCTAAAAACGTTGCCATATGAGCCAAACATATTATCAACTCAAAGACCATCAAAGACATCAAATTGAAGCCTACTTAAAATCGGGTAAAAGTAAAAGTTTCATTGCAGAAGCCCTTGATGTGTCGGGTTCCACCATTTACAGAGGATGGAAGCGCAACAGTTCCCCTAAAGGGAACTATCATGGATCTAAAGCACATTTGTCTTCCACAAAGCGTAAGCAACGTTATTGCAAGCCTCGGTCTTTTGACACCCACAAAAGAAAGCTCATCAAAGAATACCTTCTGCAAGAACAGTGGTCACCTAAGCAGCTTGTAGGGTATTGTAAGATCAAGCAGATTCCCATGCTTTCACATGAACGTATCTATCAATATATCAGGGACGATAAAGCTACTGGAGGTCATTATTACAAACATTTACGCCATCAACTCAAACATAGAAAAAGACCTGTAGGTAAGTCTGTAACTATTAAAAACAGGGTATCAATCGATCAAAGACCTGAATGCATCAACAATAAAGAACGCTTTGGGGATTGGGAAGTGGATACCATTATAGGCAGACAGCAAAAGGGAGCCATTCTAACCATCGTGGAAAGAACTACAGGAATGCTCATTATCAAAAAGCTACCTAAGGGAAAGCAAGCCAAAGGACTAAGTAAGGAACTTATCAATAGGCTGATGCCCTATAAAAAACATATCCTTTCGATCACTTCTGATAATGGAACAGAATTTGCCGACCATCAAAACATAGCTAAAAACCTAGCTACTCAATTCTACTTTGCCCATCGGTATTGCTCCTGGCAAAGAGGACTCAATGAATGCACTAACAAACTCATAAGACAGTATATACCCAAAAAAACAGCTTTTGATACACTAAATGATAAACAGATTACACAAATCCAACACAAAATCAACCGACGACCAAGAGAAAAACTTAATTTTAAAACTCCTAAAGAAATCTTTTATCTAAATACCGCTTAGTTTTTGCACTTGATGGTTGAACCTACGCACTTCCATTTCTTGTACTCCAAGACGGACTTTCTGCCAGGCATCTGTCCGAATCTGACTAATTTGCTGTTCCATAGTAGCGCAACGCACAGCTCGGATGTAAAAGTGCTGACTTGTTCCTTCCACAAGACTAATTACCTTTTGTTGGTAGGAAGCCGAATCTGCCCGAAAGCGCTTGATGCAGATGCCCTGCTGATCTAGTAAAGAAAATGCCCTAGTCAGGGTTTCTTCTTGTTGGTATTTGGCTGGGCTGTTGCCATTGCGACCTTCGATGTAAACAATGTTTTTGCCGATACTGGTCACACCTGACTGGGTAACCTTCACACTTTTTATAGGTTCTCCGTGCATCATATTTTTCGGTGGCCATTACCTGATTATCATAATCTAAGGTATGCTCCTGTTTGGTGTATACTCCTGTTTGGTGTTAAACTGATTGGTTTTGCTCAAGGCTTTCAGTAATAATTGGTTTAAGCCTAGGTTGATATTGAACTGATGGGTTATCCCTCCCGACCTGGTCATTGCCTCTGTAGGGGTGACCAGTTCTTTTATGCCTCCCAAAATGGTATCGGCACTACACACCGAGAACCCCCGAACTTTCTTCAGATGTTCTCCCAAGTGTTCTTGAATCTCCTCAATACCATCTCCACCATGAAGGAAAATAGCCAAATGATTCATCAAAATCTCCGAGTAATCGAACCCTCTATAGTTGACTCGGCTACCCAAATGATCATCCATTAGCTTGGGAATACCGGTAGCCTTAAGAAACTTGTAGCAAAAATTAAACCCGCCAAAAGGGGTGATTTTTTTATCAGATATCGTTACCTTCATTCCCGCTTACTAGGTTGGTTACACACTCAAATAAGTGAAAAAAATCGAGCCAGAAAAGCTTATTACAAACTATTTTAAGCCTATTCCAGCTCTTTTTCGTTTTACACCTGCGGATTTAAGGTAATAGGATACTTCTAAAAAGTAATCCATTTGTAATATAGCTAATCAGTTTTTTTCATAGGAGGGGGTTACCTTTGCCTTGCTAGTTGTACTAACCAGCTAGTAATGTAAGTTTATTCATAATTATTTGTTTTTTTATTGAGAGGTCCCGCTTCCAGCGGGACTTTTTTTGTTTTTGAGTCTATTTGATATAATAGGATGCTTCTAAAAAGTAATCCATTTCTAAATGCAGCAAATCAGTTTTTTTTATAGGAGGGGGTTACCTTTTCTGTACTAGCGGTATAAACCACCCGATAGTGTGAGTTTATTCATAATACCTGTTTTACAAGTAAGAAGGTCCCGCTTTCGGCGGGACTTTTTTTGCCTTGTGGTCTCATTGGTATTTACACATACAATCATGTATGCTCACAAGGCGGTCCCAATCATTACAGGGTACAATAACGTACTTCTAAAAAAGTAACCCATTGCAATACAGCTAATTTAGTTTTAAAAACTATTTTTAAGTAGACTTGCGTGGCTTTTAAGTAGACTTGCTTGGCAAGCACAGCTTATTAGAAATAACATATAAAAATATTCACAAGATGAAAAAACAACTATTTATTGCAACGGGGGTACTCCTGATATTATTTGGGTGCAAAAATAACAATGTTAAGGACGACATTAAGAACGACGTTAAGAACGACGTTAAAGAGGCTAACTTACTGGGAAATGTGAAATCTGTAAGACAAACTACATTTAGAGCAATCGAAAAATTTGGCAAACCGACGAAAGGAGACAGATATGGGTATGGTGACGGTGACGGCTATGCACTATACAACGATGAAGGCAACATAATTGAACGGAACAGTTACAAGTCCGATGGAAGTCTTGACTCTAAGTACACTCTTACCTACGACAATAAAGGCAACAAGATTGAAGGGAACAGTTACAAGCCCGATGGAAGACTTTTCTACAAGTATACTTATACCTATGACAATAAAGACAACAAGATTGAAGAGAACGGGTACTATTCCGGTGGAAGTTCTGGCTATAAGTATACTTATACCTATGACACTAAAGGCAACAAGATTGAACAGAACAGGTACATATCCAGTGGAAGTCTTGACTATAAGTATACTTATACTTATACCTATGACACTAAAGGCAACGTGATTGAATGGAACAAGTACGATTTCAACGATTCTGGTAGAAGTCTTGACTATAAGTATACTTATACCTATGACAATAAAGGCAACAAGATTGAACAGAACAGGTACGATCCCGATGGAAATCTTCTCTCTCAGGAGACTTATACCTATGACACTAAAGGCAACAAGATTGAATGGAACAGGTACGATTCCGATGGTGGTGATAAGAGGACTTATACCTATGAAGTTGACCAGCACGGTAACTGGATTAAAAGAATAGAGTTTAGACAAAGAGGAAAAGGGGGAGAACTCACCCCTGAATATATAACAGAAAGAGAGATAGTGTATTATGATTAGGGGTCACAGAGGAAATGCTTTATAGAGTGACAGGTTGGTATCGATTTGGTATTATAGTTTATAGGTGTTACCTCGCGGTCTAGTTGGTGTAGAGTTTTCTAGGGTCATCCGACATTTGTCGGGTGACCTTTTATATTTGCTTTCACCCTATGCTCATTCTCTACAGGATTGCCATTTTTGTATACGGTCTTTTGGTCTGGATTTCTTCCCTGTCCAATACCAAAGCACGAAAATTTAGAGCGGGCAGAAGAAATTGGGAAAATAAGTTACTCGCTGATTTCCAATACAATTCACAGCAAATTATCTGGATCCATGTCGCCTCTTTAGGTGAATTTGAGCAAGGAAGACCGATCATAGAAGCACTGAAAAGAGCGAGAGGCACAACAAAAATCCTGCTTACTTTTTTCTCTCCTTCTGGGTATGAAGTAAGAAAAAACTACGAATATGCGGACTGGGTGCATTACCTCCCGTTAGATACTCCGGAGAATGCGAGGAAGTTTGTGTCCATCGTACACCCGACATTGGTGATCTTTATCAAATATGAATTTTGGTATTATTTTCTAAAAGAGCTGAAAAACCAGCAAATTCCCATCCTCATGGCTTCCTGTATCTTCAGGAAGAATCATTTTTTCTTCCGTAGGAGTGGCTCTTTTTTTAAACCAATACTTAAAGGGGTGGATCATTTTTTTGTCCAGGACGATGAGTCTTTTCGATTGATTACCTCAATTACCGATAAAGCTACGGTGGCTGGCGATACCCGATTTGACAGAGTCATTGAGATTTCAGAACAAGCCAGCGCATTTAAACGGGTAGATGAATTTCTGGATGGGGAAAAATGCTTTATGATTGGCAGTTCATGGCAGTCAGATTTGAAAATTTTATTCCCATTTATAAAAAAATACCAATCGGACGTTAAATTCATCATAGCTCCTCATAACATAGCAGATGGAGACATATCTTCCCTTGTAAACCAACTGGAAGGTGCGGTCAGGTATTCAAACCCCGAAAACCTAAAAAAGAGCCGAACGCTGATTATTGACAATATCGGCATGCTTTCTTCCCTCTACAAGTATGCGAATTACGCCTTCGTAGGTGGCGGATTCAGAGGAACACTTCATAACACACTGGAAGCAGCAGTATACGGTGTCCCCGTCTTTTTTGGAAAGCATGCCAACAATGAAAAATTTAAAGAAGCCCTCGAGTTGATTAAATGCACGGGTGCTTTTTCTGTCTCCACGTTTGCTGAGCTAAATGAAAAATTTCAGCACTTGCTAAAACGAGAGGAAGATTACACGTCTTCAGCTCAGGCAGCATATCACTATGTACGGTCAAAAAGCGGAGCAACTAGGCAGGTAATGAAAAGAGTGCTGGAGCTGATATGAGAGGGTTGATCACAAAATCGACAGGTCTGTGGTATGACGTACAGGTAGGGGAGAAAAAGCTAACAGCTAGGTTAAGGGGGAAATTTAAACGTGAAGAGAAAAAGATCACCAACCCAATTGCGGTTGGCGATAAAGTGGACATTGAGCCGAATGATCAGGTGGATGGAGAATGGGTGATAGTACGAATTGAAGAAAGAAAAAACTACGTGGTAAGGAAAAGCCCAAGGAAAAAAGGACATGATCACTTACTGGCGAGTAATATTGATCAGGGGGTGCTAATAGTGACCTTAAAAATGCCCAGAACGTCCATCGGATTTATTGATAGATTCCTGCTTACCCTGGAAGCCTTTCGGATTCCAGGCATTATCATTTTCAATAAGAAGGACCTTTATGGACAACAGGATATTGAACGATTCAATGACCTCAAAGTCATTTATGAAAGCGTTGGCTACCGAGTGTTCCTTTTCTCTTTTTTGGAGGACGCGGTGCTTTGCGGAGACCTGTTTGAAGGAAAAAGAAGTGTTGTTGTCGGACATAGTGGCGCTGGCAAGTCTACGCTTGTCAATAGACTGGTATCTTCTGCTGATCAGGCAGTACATGCGGTTTCATCTTTTGCAAACAAGGGGGTTCACACTACTACGTTTGCTGAACTCTTTTTCATCAATGCACACGCTGCTATAATTGACACGCCTGGTATCAAAGAACTGGGGCTGGCTGAAATTCAAGCCGCAGAACTTTCACATTATTTTCCCGAAATGAGAAAATATCTTGGAAAATGCAAGTTTCAAAATTGTTTGCATCAGTATGAACCAAAATGTGCAGTGAAAGAATCCGTAGGAAAGGATGTATCAGAACAGCGGTATGAAAGCTATTTGAGTATCCTTCTTCAGAAGGAAAACAGGAGATAGACAGCGGTGCAGTCCACGTCCTTTCTATGTTCTTGGTAGTTGGACATACCAATCCCTGTAGGGTCCCATCTGGGGTAAATGCACCCCTCGTTTTAAAGAGAACGTTTCAAACACAAAAAAAATTCAATTTATTTATGTCACATTTTATAATTAAATTGATATTAGTTATTTTTGTGGTCTATGTAGCGACTTTTATCTCCTTGTGAGTTTTGACAGATTTCACTACCTTGGCAGGTATTAAACAAACGGAAACAAACGCATTTACACACACCTATTAGGGTTAATTGACAAAATCTCATAATTATCACATGAAAAGCATAATATCCATAGTATTCATTTTTAATTCACTTCTAAGTTTTTCACAAATTGAAACAGCTAAAGTAGTAGCAGCTACAACATCTGATAATGTTTATTCTGGGAGAATTGGAAGTAATATTGGCTTTACGATGTATTTGAAACGTCATAGCTATTCAGACGCAAGTACAAGTGTTTATTCGGTAAAAGGATGGTATGAATATAATAAATACAAAATAAAAATACCAATAGTGGGTCATTTTGGAGACGGTGTACATCTGTACGTAATAGAGGATCGCTTACTACGCGATACTATTTTAAATTTTAAATATGAATTTGAACCCTCTAGGTTCGGCTTTTTGGACGCGATGACCAGGTATACTGAAATAGAAAATTTTAAGGAAAAGTTTACAATAACAGTAGATAGCAGAATTTGGGAAAGTGGAGATAAAAAATACAATCTATTTCTAAATGTTGATGAAGGCTTAATAGCAACAACAGAATATTTAGTAATTAATAATGAGCACTTTAATGAGTACTTTATAAATTTATCAAATTATTTTGGATTTTCGCCATCAGGGTTCTCGATAAATCAATATACTTCAAATAAAGTGTTATTGAATTATTCATATTCAACAATGTCTGGTGGTTATCTCTTAGGGCGCTGTGGTATGGGAACTGAAGATGGATTAATTCTTCTGAACTTTGACGATGAAATGGCTTTAGCATCTTATGAAATTTATGAACTCGGGAGCTGCCCAAGCTTAGTATATGACGTGATAAATGTAAGTAAGGATATCACTGAATACCACATAACAGATGATAGAGATGATAGAGATGATAGAGATGATAGAGATGATAGAGATGATAGGGATGATAATATTGAAATTTTAATTTTTACTAAAAGTGTCTTTGAATTAGAATGGAAAGCAAAAGGATAGGCTATCATTAATCCTGTTCTCTACTTCATAATCACTTAACCCGCACCACGTATGAAACAGACAAACTTTAAACAGCAGTAGTCCATCATGGGCAGGTCTTCCCGTCCCTCTTTTTCCTTTTATGTAGTATTGATCTAGCGCTGTATTAATGCTAGACCAGTCTAAAATAGCATTCATCTGACTGAAAAAAAATCTTTTGAAATAGGCATTTAATAAATACGAATGAACTTGTAAGGGCATGGCTGATGGTCCACCATTTTAGTTATCAGATTATCGAATATTTTTCCTTTCATCTGACTTCGGTTGAACCGATAGCAATATTGGTCGATATATGCTTGAAGGTTATCGACTGAATGGTGGATACCTCTAAGCCATGCCTTGAACATCATAATTATTCTGTGCAATTCTGGGAAATTCTTACCTTTCTTCCCACGCTCGATTTGGATTAACTAAGAGTATTTTTCTTTCAGGGGGATGTAGCCCCTCCACTTATCGGTTGTGATGGTAGCCTGAGTTGATATATGATCTTGGAAGAAGGGCTTCAATTGCTTGGATCCAGCATTGTCAATCTCTCTGGCATACATCCTGCTCACTCCTTTCCCTTTCTTCTCAATAGCCAGTACAACCTGCTTTTTTCGGTTATTTTGTCGTCCTACAACGCCTTCTTCCTGTTGCCCTACAACGGTCTCATCGACTTCTACTTTACCCACTAGCGGGTATTTCCCAGTGCTAACCATGGCCTTCATTACCTTTTGTTGAAACAGCCAACAGGTTTTTTGCCGTAGCCCCAGTTTTCTGCTTAGCTCTGTTGATGCAATCCCTTGTTTATTTGTACTCATATAGTATACGATATAAAAAGCTTTTAACATTGGGAATTTTACTTTGTGGAAAAGAGTGCCACTTGTGTGGGTAGCTTGGTACCTACATTTTGTGCATTGCCGGGTATGGAATAATTTCCCTCTGCAATACGTGTTGTTTTGGCACCTTTCACATTTAAATCCATCTGACCATTTCATTTCGGCCAGGAAGTTTTGACAACTGTCGTTATCAGGAAATTTCTTCTGAAACTCCAAAAGAGTTAGGCTTTCATACTTTTTCTCCATAATCTGATTTTTACTCTAACTTTAATAGTCCTACTAAGTTGCTGTAAATCAATCGTTTAATCAATAAAATGAAACTGTTTTAACAAACTAATTTTTTATTTATTAAATACCTACTTCAAATCTTTTATCTAAATACCGCTTAGTTTTTGCACTTGAGTGTTGAACCTACGATAGGGTAAGTCTCAGAAGTATCACTGAAATTTTAGTTTAGCATAGCCACTTTATCATAGTTTTAAACATGCTAAAGTTGTCATGACCCAAATGATCGCATGGCGGAGAAAAAGTTACAAACTAGGGGTTGGAAATGTGAGTCATGTCTGTATCTTCGTTTTACCAAAAAGAACGGCACTCACTACTCCCACCAAAGCTCCCATCAAATGAGATTCCCAGCTGATTTCATTGTTTGCTGGAATCAGACCGTAAACTAATCCACCATAGAAGAATAAAGCAATTATGCTAATTAAAACAGACTTGAAGTCTCTTTCGAAAAAACCATAAAAAATCGAAAAAGCTGCCAGCGAATAAACTAGCCCACTTGCTCCAATATGATAAAATGACCTACCAAATATCCAGACCAGCATGTTTGTAAAAACATATGCATGTAGAAAAACTCTCGAAGCTATTTGAGGATGGAAAAAATATAAAGCACCAGAAAGTGCCAATAGAGGAATCGTATTTGAAATTAAATGATTGAAGTCTCCGTGGATCATCGGCGCAAAAATTATTCCTGTTAACCCCTCTAAACTACGTGGGTAAATACCCAAAAAACCTAGGTTCAGTCCAAGATAATATTCGACGGTGAAAAACAACCACATCAAAAAAACTAATCTAAGAGGGGCAACTGCACTCACTTTCATAAGTAAATAGACCTTTATTGGTCAGGGTTCTTACATTAGCCTAATAAAGACTTACTTGGAAGGATCATGGATCATGTTCAATTCCATCAGTTTTTCTTCTTCGTATACCACCGATAAGTAACCCCAAACTCCACCTGAAGATTCTGCAATCTTTTTCGCCAATTCTTTCAAACTTGCATATAGTTCAACAGAAAAATTCTTATCTATTTTGGGCAAAATAAAATTAAGCTTGCTCAACTCCTTTGTAATAGCCGAGACTCTTTCCTCAGTACCTGAAGGTAGCTCATCGAGCAGATGATTAAAATTACTCTCAAAATCTTTTCCCGCCAATTTATAAAAATCAGCGAGTTGCGCTCTGGATTTGGTTTGCTTATGTCTTGCTATGCTAATAGCTTCGTTTCTTTCTGACTTATCAATATTTCCATCTGCGCCTGCGATCAGAATCGCTACGTATGCAGGAGCTTTGAAAATGATCGCTATTTCGTCTTCTCTAAGTGGTTCAAATTCTGGGATCATCTATTTTGTTCGAATTTTCGCACGAAAGTACAAAAAAATGACCAAGTTGATACTTCTTTCTTACTTAGTCTTGAGTTCACATAATAAGTGCAACACGCCTAATACCAATTTGATGATAAAATATTACATAAATAAATTGAATTATTTTTTGTTTGGATTAGGAAAAAAACATAAGCATAGCCATAGTTATGGTTATGGTTATGGTTTTTAACGAAATGCGAGCAAAAAAGAAACATTTTATATGTGATATTTTGTGATCAATTTGGTATAAATCAGCCAAAGGGTACACTCGTACTCGTTTAACTGAACGTGCTGATATAACCACTTCAACTGGTTTAATCCACTGCCAAACAAAGCTGGTTTCCAGCTAGTTGCAGATTTATTCCCTGTCATGTTGTCCCACTAACCTAAAAAGTTCTATTTTGGGCACTTGGCAAAAAGACAAAATGACAAGTAAACGAGAGCCCACCCTCGGTGAATCGCTGATTCCTATAATATTTTTGATCCTTCTTTTAGTAATTAATGTTGGAATTTTTGGAAGTGAATCGTTAGGAGGATCCAATCAAATAGTCCTCATACTATCAGGAGGTGTTGCTTCTCTGGTAGCCATACGAACTGGATTCCAATGGGAGGAAATTCAAAATGGAATAGTCAAAAGCATAAGCTCTGCTATGCCTTCCATGTTGATACTTCTCTTGATTGGTGCCTTGGCGGGAACATGGATGCTTAGCGGTGTAGTGCCAGCAATGGTCTATTATGGACTACAAATTTTAAACCCAACCATCTTTCTATTTGCCGCATGTGTAGCATGTGCCATGGTATCTATTGCCACGGGTAGCTCTTGGACAACGGCAGCTACCGTAGGTATTGCCTTAATGGGAATAGGTAAAGCATTAGGAATCCATGAAGGGTTGGTAGCAGGAGCAATCCTGTCAGGGGCATATTTTGGAGATAAAATGTCTCCATTGTCAGACACCACAAATCTGGCACCAGCTATGGTCGGCACAGATTTATTCACACATATCCGCTACATGACCATCACAACTATTCCATCCATCATATTAGCATTACTTATTTTCCTTGTTATAGGATTTACCAGCTCATCAGGTGAAGTCATTTCCGAAAAAGATGCCATTCTAACAGCTATTAGTAGCAAATTCTATATTTCGGGCTGGCTCTTCATTGTTCCAATGGTGGTGGTGGTGTTGATCGTAAAGAGAATGCCCGCTCTTCCTTCTCTTCTAATTGGAGTGCTACTGGGAGTCCTGTTTGCATTAATATTTCAACCAAATCTTGTTGCGGAAGTCGCCACAACTGCCAGTTGGGACGGAAAATTGCATGAATTTTTTAATGCCCATTTCAGCACTTTTACAAAGGGGTTCCTAGGAACCATGCAATCCATGTTTGGAAACATTTCGTTTACGACAGGGATTACTGCGCTGGACGACGAAGGATTGTTGAGTGCATCAGGAATGCGTGGAATGCTGGGGACAATCTGGCTTATTCTTTCGGCTATGGTATTTGGGGGAGTAATGGAAACTTCAGGAATGCTCAAGTGTATAGCAAAGTCTATTCTGTCTGCGGTCAACTCTACTGGATCGCTAATCTCCTCAACTGCAGGGACATGCATATTCTTTAATCTGACAGCCTCTGACCAGTACTTGGCAATCGTCGTTCCGGGCAGGATGTATGCTGATTTGTATAAAAAAAAGGGATATGCACCTGAAAATCTAAGCCGAACACTTGAAGATTCCGGAACGGTTACATCTGTGCTGATTCCGTGGAATACGTGCGGTGCATATCACGCCACTGTGCTTGGAGTGGCAACAAGTACCTATTTGCCGTTTTGTTTCTTTAATATCATCAGCCCGATCATGACTATGATCGTGGGATACACTGGCTACAAAATCAAAAAACTAAAAGAAAGAAGTGAATAATCATTTTGCTGAAAGTATAACCAACGATGACATAAGAGACCTGCCTCTTCTCGGGTTTGAGGGAGAAATTATAGTAGTTGAGGACGAAAAATCATTTTTCGAAGCCATTCAAATGTTGAAAAACGAGTCAATCTTAGGTTTTGATACCGAGACAAAACCTACATTTAGGAAAGGAGAGTATAACCCTACAGCTATGATCCAGCTTTCGACTATGGAGCAAGCTATCTTATTCAGACTAAATAAAGTCGGATACCGCAAACCGTTAGTTGATTTAATGGCTGATGCTAATGTACTAAAACTAGGTATCAGCATTGACGATGACATTAAAGCATTAAGAAAGTTAAGAAATTTCAACCCCTCGGGATTTACAGACCTTAACACCTTGGCAAAAGAAATGGGTGTAAAACATATAGGAGTCAAAAAACTAACAGCTATTTTCCTCGAATATCGCATTTCTAAAGGTCAGCAAACCTCCAATTGGGAAAATGAAACGCTTACAAAAGCCCAAGAAAAATATGCCGCCACAGATGCTTGGATATGTCTTAAAATCTATCACGAATTAAATAAAGGGCATAACTAAAATATAGCGTACATGAGGATTTGAGTACGGGAATGGCACAGCAATTTTCGGAAAAAGGCAGTTAATAGTGGTACCCTAAAGCATAGCTACGCTTCTATTTTTTACGATATACAAGCAAAAAAGAAACAATCTATATGTAATATTTTGTGATCAATTTGGTATTATTGCTGTTAGATTAAGTTTTCCAAAATAGAATAGCTCCCTTTTAAAATCCCTCACAATTGCTAACTTCGGGACTCAAAAAAATAATAGACGTTTGAACCGTTTTCTCATTCATTTGTTCTCATTAAAAAAATAGTCCCTTTATAGATGAAAATCTTAGTTTGTATTACGCACGTGCCGGACACTACTTCGCGCATTGCTTTCATTGAGGGAAGCACTAAATTTGACAGGAATGGAGTCCAGTTTATCATAGGTCCTTATGATGATTATGCTTTGGCAAGAGCGGTTGAGCTAAAAGAGCAATCGGGAGGCAACATCACGGTGTTGAATGTTGGAGAGGCTGAAACGGAACCGACGATAAGAAAAGCATTGGCGATCGGAGCTGACGATGCGGTTAGAGTTAATTCATTTCCAGAAGATGCACTATTTGTAGCTAAACAGGTCGCATCCGTGGCAAAAGCTGGAGAATATGATTTGATCCTGATGGGGAGAGAGTCTATAGATTTTAACGGAGGGCAGGTTCACGGGATGGTCGGCGAACTATTAAATATCCCATCAGTTTCTCCTGTTATGACGTTAGATGTGGATGGAAATTCAGCGAAAATTACGCGTGAGATAGAAGGAGGTAAAGAATACATGGAGCTTTCATTGCCATTTGTCGCTGGTTGTCAGGAACCGATTGCAGAATGGAAAATTCCTAACATGAGAGGGATCATGAGTGCAAGAACAAAACCATTGGAGGTGAAGGAACCAACAGGAGATGTGCCAAAGACAACAGTGAGTGCTTTTGAACTTCCGCCTGCAAAAGGAGCGGTACATCTTGTAGCACCGGATAATATGGATGAATTGGTAAACTTATTAAGAAACGAAGCGAAAGTAATCTGATATGGGGGCATTAGCATTTGTAGAAACGGACGAAGGAAAGGTGAAAAAATCATCACTCGAAGCGGTGAGTTATGCGTACGCAGTAGCGGGAGATGTAACAGCAATAGTATTTGGTCCCGTTGCTGATATGGACCTCATCGGAAAGGCAGGAGCAAGCAAGGTATTGCATGTACAAGATGATAAGCTGGTCTCTCCCAACATTATGGCTTATTCTGCGACTATCGCAGAAGCTATGCACCAAGAAGAAGCTACCCTCCTCGTTTTAGTAAAAAGCTCTTTAGGAGACCCAGTTGCCGCTAGGGTATCGGTTAAAGTCGATGTTGCACTTGCCACCAACGTAAACGAGTTACCAGAAACCTCTGGAAAATATACTGTACGGAACAGTATTTATACAGGAAAGGCTTTTGCCATTACGTCGCTGGAAGGCAACAAGAAGATTATTTCCATTAAGAAGAATGCAGTTGCAGTGAAAGAGGATGGTGACACTCCTGAGGTAGTGGCTTTTACACCAGTCATTAAGGATACTGACTTTACGGTTAAAACGACAAAAATAGAGAAGGCCGAAGGAGACATTTTATTGCCTGAGGCGGATATCGTTATATCTGGTGGCAGAGGATTAAAAGGACCTGAAAACTGGGGAATGATTGAAGACTTGGCGCGCGTACTTGGTGCGGCAACTAGTTGCAGTAAACCTGTCTCTGATATGGACTGGAGACCTCATCATGAACACGTGGGGCAGACAGGAATAAAAGTAAGCCCTTCTCTGTATGTAGCCGTTGGCATTTCAGGTGCAATCCAACATCTTGCAGGAGTCAACTCGTCGAAGTATATCTTGGTCATAAATAAGGATTCAGAAGCACCGTTTTTCAAAGCTGCTGACTATGGTGTAGTGGGTGACGCATTTGATGTGGTACCGAAATTAACAGAAGCGATCAAGAAGGTGCAGGGCTGATGGCCGATGATAAAATCAAATTGGAGATTTTGGGACTGTCTTCAAGTCAGTCTCAATCAGGATCGTTTGCGCTCGTTTTAGGCGAGGTAGGTGGAAACCGGAGATTGCCGATCATTATTGGAATGTTTGAAGCTCAGGCTATTGCCATTGAGATAGAAAAGATTGTTCCAA
Source organism: Ekhidna sp. (assembly GCA_965261215.1). GTDB lineage: Bacteria > Bacteroidota > Bacteroidia > Cytophagales > Cyclobacteriaceae > Ekhidna. Next base: position 947,581 of record CBDHDT010000193.1, on the reverse strand, counting down.
ACCGACCGATGACCCATGATTTATTCAGGTCATTCGCTCACAATTTTGGTGTTAATATTCAAGAAGTTTATATCTCCAACTTGAAGGAGGGCGTTTTCTTTTCAAAAATTATTTGTGAGCATCATGGAAAAATCTTTAAAATTGATTCCAGACCTTCGGATGCAATAGCTATCGGGTTGAGGTTTGAAGTCGCTTTTTATACCAATGAGAATATCCTTACAGCAGCAGGTATCGTACTTACCGAGGATTATGAAGATGAAATGACTCATGCAGTAGATCAGTCTGAAAAAATCAGTATGGAGGACATGCCAGCTCATGAGCTTGAAAAATTGCTGAACGAGGCGTTAGAGAAAGAGGATTATGAGAAAGCAGCCCATATCAGGGATATGCTTAACAAGCGAAATTAACTTCACGCTAATACCAATTAGCCTACAAAATATTACAAAATACGAATTTTCTACCGTCCATTTTCAATTATTCTGTCCATTTTCAATTAAAAATAATACCTTTGGCGAAATAATTTAAAATAAATACGAATGAAAACCATTACCCACCCACCCAAAGCAACACGTATAACTGACAAAAGGTCATATAGTAATCGTACCCCCCCCCCCCCCTCCCTGCCATAATGGCGCATTAGCTCTATGCAACGCAACGCTGTCAACTGCAACGCCATTCAAAACGATGGCACGAACACGCAACGAAACAGCCCGACCAGCCATGCCAAAGCGTTGTGGTATTTTGCCCGCACCCCTGAAGCACTTCCTCGCCACCACCTTCTTTGCCCTGCTGTTTGTCGCACAGCATGCTAATGCACAGGTGCGATGTGAGGCATCAGGTCATGGTGCCAGTTTCGCGACTATGTGTGCCGAAAAAAGTGATATCACATTAGTTTCTGGCACAAGAGTAACCGTGAGCTGGTATGCTGTTGCTGATAAGGATGGATTTAACGCAACAAGGATCAAGAATCAGTGGTATGAAAAGACTGCAGGACCTGCTGTAGCTATTGAAAATTTTACACAGGACATCGATGCTCGTGGTCAGAATGGAAATACAAATGCACGGTTTGAGTTTATTGTCCCTTTTGTTTCAGAGCAGACGGACATTCGTTTCAAATTCTACGCTCGCATAGATATAAAGCATCTTGACGATTTGACTGCGGAGATAAATTCAAGAAAGTTCATCATACCGGCCAATAGCGCACCACAGATCACATCATTGGGTGGTTCTGATGAAGCTACACTACATCTCCCCAAAGGAACACAACATGCAGTCACAGTCGCAGCAACAGATTTGAATAATCAGACCTTAACCTATTCAATCCTTGAAGAATTTGACCATGAAGCTATCTGGATAGAGAGAAGTACAGGAAGACTGCTTTTTAGGAATGGACAGGCGACCACAGCTGGGAGATACAAAGTAAGGGTAAAAGTAACCGACGGCGATGCTGAAGACACTCAACTCATTCACCTTGTTATAGTAGACGACACTGACGTAACCTTGTCTGAAAACACCCAAGAAGTAGCAACAATAACGCCCACAACCGCACCACCAGCAGGTGCTAATTTGGTCTATTCTATTCTTTCAGACCACGATGCGGCTGTTTTCGAGATAACACCGCAAGGTGTTTTAAGGTTTAGGGACGCTCCTGACTATGAAAATCCACGAAACGCGCAAGGGGATATTGATCAAAACGAAGACCAAGGGTATTGGGTAGTGGTAAAAATATCGGATGGTGCTAGCTTCACAGATACCCAGCTCATTAGAGTAAGCGTTACCGATGTAAGTCCCCGTATTACAGGTGGCGATGAAATTACAGTATATCTCCCCACAGGAGCCACCCATGTCACCACAATAACTGCAACAGATGGAGGAACCTATTCAATTCCTGAAGAAGAAGACTTTGGGTCTTTTAGTATAGACGAAAACACAAGAGTTCTATCTTTTAAGGAGACTCATATTCCATCCCGCACTAGGCTATTCATTGTAAAGGTACAGGTAACCGACGGTAGTGCTGTAGACACTCAACTCATTAACGTTGTTATTGTACCCGACACTGACGTAATGTCGCCTGAAAACACCCAAGAAGTAGCAACAATAATGCCTACCACCAGCCCACCAGCAGGTGCTAATTTGGTCTATTCTGTTTCAAATTCTGTTTCAAACAACGATGTGGCTGTTTTAGATTCTGTTTCAAACAACGATGCGGCTGCTTTCGAGATAACACCGCAAGGAGCTTTAAGGTTTAAGGATGGGTACATTCCTGACTATGAAAACCCACGAGATTCACTCGGGAACATTGACCAAAACGCAGACCAGGAATATCGGGTATTAGTCACCGTATCGGATGGTGGTAGCTTCACAGACAATCAGCTCATTAAAGTAACAATTACTGATGTAAACGAGCCGCCTACCGACATTGAGCTTTCTTCAACAGAAGTCGCTCGTAATGCGATGGCAAACAGGCGGGTTGGACTATTGTCTGTTATTGATATGGATGCCGATGGCATATACACATATACATTTGTTCCCGGAGCTGGTAGCGCAGACAACGGACTGTTCACAATTGATGGCACCAATTTGATCATAGTTTCAACACCCGCCGCCGGCAAATCAAGCTACAACATCAGAATCAATGTGAGCAATGGAATACATGATTATTCCAAAACATTTACCATTTCCGTTAGCGATGATGCATCACTAATGGACGATTTCTTTACCACTTGGCGTGTAACCGCAGGTCAGGAAATTACCATTCCAACAACTGGTAGTGGTTATAGTTACACCGTTGATTGGGGTGCTGGCGAAATGGATACAGATACCTATACTGGCAATGCCACGCATACTTATACTGACGCGGGTGATTATACCGTGCGTATTAAGGGTGATTTCCCACGCATTTATTTTAATGCGTATGATGGAAATGCTAATTCCAACAGTATCATCGCCATCAACCAATGGGGAACTGGGCAATGGACTTCAATGGAGAAAGCTTTTAGTGGAGCGACCAACCTTATTGGAGAAGCAACCGACAGCCCTGATTTGTCTCAGGTAACGAATATGTGGGGAATGTTTAGGCATGCTGAAAACTTTAATCAAGATATTGGTGATTGGGATGTCAGCAATGTTGAGAGTATGGGAACGACGTTTGAATATGCTTACGCCTTTAACCAAGACATTGGCGATTGGAATGTGAGCAATGTTACCAATATGACATATATGTTTGCCAATGCAACTGCCTTTAACCAAGACATAAGCGGTTGGGATGTGAGCAGTGTAACGACTATGAGTAATATGTTTAATAATACACCTGCTTTTAGTCAAAATCTTGGGCGTTGGTATATCACGGGGGATTTGTCCATTCTCCCCACCCTTGGAGCAGGAGGCGAAGTAACCACTTTCACGGCTCAAAATGCTGTTCTAAGTGGTCAAAACCCGACCTATACGCTTGCCACTGGAGGTGATGCTGGTTCCTTTACCCTAACTGACGGGGTTCTTAGCATAAACGACGCACCGACTGTGGCAAATACTTCATATAACATTCGCATAGAGGCTACGGGATCATTTGGAGAAGACAATCACCGAGATTTAACCCTTATTGTTAATCATAATAGCCCAGAGATTACTTCCCACAATGGTGTTTCTTCCTATGCAATAACGCTAGCAGAGCACACTCAGGCAGTAACCACCATCATCGCTACGGATGCAGATATGAACACGTTGAGCTATGCGCTTTCAAATGACGATGTTGCGCTCTTTGAGATAACTGATTCAGGTGCATTAAGGTTCAAAGATGCCTATATTCCAAATTATGACAACCCAAGAGATTCACTTGGGAATATTGACTCAAATGTAGATCAAGAATATAGTGTATCGGTCACCGTATCGGACGGAACGTCGAGCGATACACAGGAAATTATAGTAACAATCATTCGTTTAGTTGCCCCGATCATCAGTATCAGTACCGATATGCTGATTGCCACCGTGGGTACCGCTATCGAGACGATCACCCTTGATGCAACAGCAGGTGGCATGGTTGCCAGTTACAGTATTAATCCTGTACTTCCCAGTGGGCTGTTATTTGACACTGCCACCGGCACCATCTCGGGTACGCCAATAGTTACTGCGGATTTAACCACTTACACCATCACCGCGACTAACGTTGCTGGCTCGGCTACGGTTATGGTAGACATTACCGTTAATGCGCCATCTTCACCGACAGCCATAGGCATGATTGACAACATTACTGACCTCACGGTAAATGGTAGTCCTCGCGATGTAGATGTGGCTAGTAAATTTAGCGCACTAGGCACGTTGACCTTTACTGCAACGTCCGATAATACCGCCACTGCCACCGTTACAGTTGCTGGTAGCGTAGTGAGCATTACGCCCGTGGCCGCAGGCACGACCACCATCACCGTCACTGCTACCAATACAGCGGGTCAAACTGCTGAACAGACGTTCACAGTCACCGTGCAGGCTGATGATGTTCCCAACCCTGCCCCAACAGCCATAGGCATGATTGACAACATTACTGACCTCACGGTAAATGGTAGTCCTCGCGATGTAGATGTGGCTAGTAAATTTAGCGCACTAGGCACGTTGACGTTTACAGCAACATCCAGCAGTACCGCCACTGCCACCGTTACAGTTGCTGGTAGCGTAGTGACCATTACGCCCGTGGCCGCAGGCACGACCACCATCACCGTCACTGTTGCCAATACAGCGGTTCAAACTGCTGAACAGACGTTCACAGTCACCGTGCAGACTGATGATGTTACCAACCCTGCCCCAACAGCCATAGGCATGATTGACAACATTACTGACCTCATGGTAAATGGTAGTCCTCGCGATGTAGATGTGGCTAGTAAATTTAGCGCACTAGGCACGTTGACCTTTACTGCAACGTCCGATAATACCGCCACTGCCACCGTTACAGTTGCTGGTAGCGTAGTGACCATTATGCCCGTGGCCACAGGCACGACCACCATCACCGTCACTGCCACTGATATAGCGGGTCAAACTGCTGAACAGACGTTCACAGTCACCGTGCAGGCTGATGATGTTACCAACCCTGCCCCAACAGCCATAGGCATGATTGACAACATTACTGACCTCATGGTAAATGGTAGTCCTCGCGATGTAGACGTGGCTAGTAAATTTAGCGCACTAGGCACGTTGACGTTTACAGCAACATCCAGCAGTACCGCCACTGCCACCGTTACAGTTGCGGGTAGCGTAGTGACCATTATGCCCGTAGCCGCAGGCACGACCACCATCACCGTCACTGCTACCAATACAGCAGTTCAAACTGCTGAACAGATGTTCACAGTCACCGTGCAGGCTGATGATGCTACCACAGGAACGGCTGGCGTGAAGAACATAGACGTTTCCGTCTCCCCTAATCCAATAAAAGATGGAGATAGAGTAACAATTACTGTTGCCAGCGATGGGGTGTACCGCTTGTTGGGAATCTCAGGGGAATTTCTTACTAAAGGGACGTTAACCAAGGGTGATAACGCTGTGACATTTCCGTCTTTAGCTAAAGGGATATACCTGTTACAGATACAAACAAAACACGGTCGTGTGACGAGGAAAGTGGTTAAAAACTAGGACCGTAGCGATGGCTATGCTTTAGGACACCGCTATTAACTGCCTTTTCCGTGATTGCGGTGTCAGTCCCGTACTCAGTTCCTCATGCATGCTATATACACTGCGGTTTTCCGTGCGAGACTTCCTTGCACTCACGAAAAAAATCCAGTTACCAGTATTTTTTGCCTAATTCAGACGAAACTAGTTCAATTTATTTGTGTCGTATTTTATCATCCAATCGGTATGATAACCAACAATCTGCTATTACAACGGTCTTAGAAAGGGTAGCAAAGCACAGATGTAAAATAAAGAGGAAAATCAGTTTTGTTATCTAAATCAGGGTCTTAAGCTAATGTAAGACTCTAATTTATATTATGTGGATGGATCATTTTTATTTTTAAAGACGTATGCTCAAGTAATGGTAATATATTGTAATCTTAATAGGAAATTAAATGCTAACTAAAGTAATAGAAGATTACAAAATCATTCAATCTAATGTTGATTTACTGATAAAGGAGAGTGGATATCGGATGTCCTTTATTTACGAAAAGCTAGGAATGGACAAAACGTCTTTTTATCTCAAAAGAAAGCATGCCAACTTTTCCGTAGATGAAATAGAAAGATTGCTTGTTATTATCCGAGCCGATGAACTAGAGGATAGGGTGCTACTGGAGATGAGCTTGGAAGATCAGGAATTAGGAGTCATGTCTGAAGACGAGAAGAGAGAATGGCTTAATGCAAGTTGACCTCAGTAAAGGGGTAAGAAAACAAGCAGATAAGCTCCCGAGTACAGTACAGTCAAAAATTAAGTCTAAACTCCTAAAGTTAGGGTACATTTTTTATATTATTTAATTTTGAGCTAAATTCGTATGTGAAAAAGTATTTATTTTCATTCTGATTATAAAATAAAATGATAGATATTGTTAAAGATTATGAAACTGTATTGAACAGCATAGATAAAATCATAGATGCTTCTCCATATAAGACAGGATACATTGTCGCATCGCTTGGCATCTCCTCAGCTAATTATCATAGAAAAAAAAGAGAGAAAAATTTCACTTTGACTGAAATGAAGAAACTTGCCAAAATCTTTGATACAGATGAGATGGAGGATAAACTGTTAAGCCTATATGCTGAACAAGTCGAAAAAGATGCAACATATTCTCCTATTAATCATCAGACGGTTTGAATGTAGATATAGAGAATAGGGCTAAAAAAAATCTAAAGAAACTTCCCGCTTTTGAACGCATAAAAATTGATTCTATAATTAAGACCTTGGAGTATGATAAGTTCGATTTGATCAACATTGAAAAACTGACAGGAACAAAGAATCGTTACAAGATTCGATCTGGTAATTATAGCATTGTTTTGAAAAAACTTTCTAACACCCGTTTGGAAATTACGGCTATCGCCCACCGCAAAGACATCTACAATAAACTCTTTGGGTTGACCTTTTCTTTGTAATCCAAATAATATTTTGCAAGCCTTGGGCTTGAAACTTTTAATCATCGGGGGTGTGGGGGTGTAAACAGAATAGGGAAAATGTTTACATTCAAAAAGGGCAAAATGTAAACATTACAATTTGCTGGTATCTTTGGGCTTTATGCTGATAAATAACTTTCATTACCTGAATGATCGCCAGATATTGTTGCTACTGGATGAGGTGGGAGCGAACTCAAAATACAGGTTGATAACGCTGCTGATGATGGATGCCGGGCTTCGCGTGACTGAGGCTGTGAGCCTGAGATTTGAGAATTTGAGATTCAGGGAAAAGCTGATCCGCGTAAAGAGCTTGAAGAAGCGCAAGGAGGAGTATAGAGATATACCTATGACGGCTAGGCTAATGGAGGCGATGGCTAGCTATCTGGGACACTACAAGGGGAACAGGGAGGATGGCAACAGCTGGTTATTCCCGGGGTTAACTACTCACTTGAAACGGTCTGCGGTGTGGCGGTTTTATAACCGTATAGCGAAGCGATGTCCTCGTCTTGCCTGCTTGCATCCTCATGTGCTGAGACATACGTTTGCTACTAGGCTGGTGACTAATGATGTGAGCTTGCTGACGGCTAAGGAATTGCTTGGTCATAGCTCTGTGCAGACGACAGAGATTTACACTCATATACCTGCGCAGGTGTTGAAAAGCTCGATTGAAAAGCTGGCACCTCAGCAGAGTAGATTGGTGAGGATGCTTGGCAGGCTATTGGGCAAAAAGAAGCCTCAGGTAATAAGAATAGGCAAGCATGAGCATCAGAGCATTTTGATAGGTAGGGAGGTGGAGCTGTCCAAGTTGCAGGACTTGACAGACAAGTTTGTGAATGTATTGGTGAAGGGTGGCCAAGGTGTTGGGAAAAGTCAGCTGTTAGATAATTTGAAGATCGAGGGACGTAAGATGGTGAGGTTGGATGTAGTAGTGTATGCTTTTGCTGTGCTAGGTTGATGTTTTGCAACGCTGATAGCAGGGTTAGTTTTGACTTGTAATAAGTGTCTGGGTTGATTTCGTGATTTTCGTATTGTGTGCTGTCGTAGCTGTGTATTTTTTTTTGTAGTACTAGCTTTTTTTGGAGTATTTCTATTTCCAGTATAATCACGCTGATACGTTTGACTAAGCGTTCTGCTTTTCTTACTTCTGCTTGATATTCTTCGGTTATATAATCCTTGATCTTTTGGATTCTTGCTTCTGCTTTTTTGGCTTCTCTTTTTGTTCTAATGAACTGTGATAGGGAAATAGATATTGAGGGGAAGACCTGGAGTCTGTTGAGGTTGGGATTGTAAATAGTTGAGGTGCCCAAGCCGGGGATTAAGGCGTAAGCTACTGGGATCTGGCTGTCTTTGAAGGCTTGTACTTTGTTGTTTTCTTTTCTCTTGTAGAAGTTGTAGAGTGATTGTGTGTTTATTTGGTTAGGTAGATTATGTTCTAATTCTAGTGTTATAAATTGTAGTGATTGACTAACAGACACGTTAGCAAAAGACACATACAAAATAACCAGTAAGGGTAGTTTTGTTACATAATTTATATTATGTTAAATAGAGTACACATCAATGGTGTGCAATTTTCACCAAAGGTAGATCAGAATCCTATTACCTATCCGTATACTACTTTTGCCTGTTTTAAAATGAAAAGCGGAAAACGACATATTGCTAAAACAATTACATGGAGGATTGTAGCTTCTTTGATCACATTCGCTCTCACTTTGTTTTTCTTCAAAGAAGACCCAAATGCTACTCAGAAAGCACTAGGAGTTGCTCTTATCGAATCCTTTTTCAAAATGATTTTATACTACTGCCATGAAAGAATATGGTTTCTAAATCCATCGAAGCTAAAAAGTAGTGTCAGGCATTTATTGAAAACGGTCACTTGGCGAGTCATTGCATCCCTCACAACCTTTGGAATTGCCTTGCTTATCTTCCAAGAGGATGTTGGTGCTATCGAAAAAGCCTCTGGCATAGCAATTGTGGAGACTTTTTTAAAAATGATCTTATACTATTTTCATGAAAGAATATGGTATCAGCAAGATGTGGGTCTTGGGAATCGAAGCAAAAAACATTAAACTAGGCTTTAAAATTGACGAAAAGTAAATATTAAGTTATCCTTGAGCCTGAATACCGAACATAGATACATGAAAAAGCATTTTTTATTTAAATCATTCACAGTTACCATCATTGCGACCTTTTTATCGTCATGCAACGGAGGCGGTAGTGACAGCACGGAAGCATCAAATGAGGAAAAGAAACACGAAATTGAAAAATTTATTGAGAAAGAATTTACATACCCTCTACCGACTTCATTTGAGGTTACCAAAATGCTCAACAATGCCAACACTTCCTTCAACAATGACATATTAAATGATCCAGCGAAAGCCGACCAATATATTACAACTTGGCAAAAGGCAGTCAATTTGGGAGTTTATGGAGCAGATCTTAGCTATACAGCAACTTTCGACAGGACACAGGAGACCATTGATTTTCTGGAAGTTTCAAGAAAACTCATTGACAATCTCAATATTACTTCAGCCTTTAACAAAAACATGGCTGAAAGAATAGAAGAGAACAAGGAAAACGTTGATTCTTTGATTTTCATTGTAACAGAATCATTTTACGACACTTACAATTATTTGAATCAAAATGGAGAGGAGAAAACTTCGATCCTAGTAATTGCTGGAAGTGTCATTGAAGGTCTTTATATCACAAGTGAGCTAGTGAAAATGAGCGAAAATAAGAATGAATTGATGAAGATACTTGCAAGTCAAAAAGCTCAGGTAAGTAAACTTGTTGAATTAATGGACAAATTTCAAGACGATCGGAATGTAGCTAAAATTTTACCTAATTTAAGGTATATTAACTTGGTATTTGATCAACTGGGACCAAGTGCTGAGATGACCGAAGGGCAGTTCAACGACATTGCGGATGGTATTAGCTCCATGAGGGATCATATTATTGATTAAATAGTAGCAAAAATATACTTAGAGCCTCAACCTAGTTGAGGCTTTTTTATATTACACATATGACCGAATCAATAATCAATGCTCTCGTACATCTCCTTGCGATCATTGAAAGTGCAAAGGATGATACTGGTATCGTTGATTCAGGAGAGTTGGTCGTTAAACCCTATTTGCAAAAAAACCTTAATAACGACTCACTCACTTCCGAGTATATCAATCTGTTTTATGATTATCTGAATTTTTACAAGAAAACCTCAACCCTCACCCCCACTGCTGAATCTGAGGTGAGCATTGACGGTACCAGTACTTTGCAAATAAAAAAAATCTGTAAGCAGTTAAACAAGGAGCTTTTTCGACCTGAAAGGTTAATTGTTTTTATGCAGTTAATGGAGCTGATCAATGCAGATGAAAAAGTTGCTGAAAAGGAAGAAGAATTTGCCTCTTTAGTGGCTCTCAACTTTCACCTTGATCAGGAAGATGTAAAAAATCTAAAATCATTTATACTTCATTCTGATTTTAGAGACGTTGAGAAAAGCAGTTTGCTTATCATTGACAATAGGCAAACAGAATGGTCTTCGGATATGTCATGGACCATCAGGAAAAAAAAGCCAAATAAAAATGAGGAAAAGCACCTATATATCGAGAATCTGTTTGGAAAGATTGCGGTTCTTTACTTGAGAAGTGTAGAGAGTTTTGTATTTCGATACGATGGACCGCTTAATCTTTTTCTGGAAGGCGCAAAAGTCCTTTCAGCTAAATCTTATATTCTAAAGCCGGGATCAATTATTAAAGGTCCCAATATTAATTCGATCTATGAATCGGAAATCACAAGACAACTTATTCAGCGAGAGGAAAATACAAGAGTCGTTATTGCAGGAGAAGACCTAGAATTCAAATTCAGACATAGCAACAATGGGTTAAAATCTTTCTCTTTCTCGGAAGATTCAGGTCGCCTTATTGGTGTCATGGGAGGAAGTGGGACAGGGAAGTCAACTTTGATCAACCTGTTGAATGGTAAAATTACGCCTAACAAAGGGCGTGTTCATATTAACGGATTTTCCTTGGAACAGGCCTCTATGGAAGGGGTTATTGGTTATGTTCCTCAGGACGACTTGCTGTTTGAAGAATTAACTGTATTTCAAAACCTACACTTCAATGCTCAAATATGTTTTAGCGACTTTTCTGATGCTCTGCTGGAAAAAACAGTAAACAAAATACTGGATGACCTAGACCTAGAAGATATTAAAGACCTGAAAGTTGGAGATCCGCTAAACAAAACTATAAGTGGAGGTCAAAGAAAACGATTGAATATTGCCTTGGAATTGATGAGAGAACCATCAATTCTTTTTGTAGATGAGCCAACATCCGGTTTATCTTCCATGGATTCAGAGAAGATGATGCTCTTGCTAAAAGACCTTGCCAGAAAGGGTAAACTTGTCATCGCGATTTTACATCAGCCTTCATCTGAGATTTTCAAATTGCTCGATAAACTCTGGATACTGGATAAAGGTGGCTATCCCATTTACAATGGAAATCCTGTAGATGCTATTGTATACTTCAAAACCATGAGTACCCACGTCAACGCTGCAGAGAGTGAATGCCCTAGGTGTGGTAATGTGATCCCTGAACAAATTCTTCAAATCATAGAAGCCAGAGAAATCAATGACGACGGCTCACCCACAAGGCAAAGAAGAGTCCAACCTCACGTATGGTACTCTAAGTATTTAGAAAATATTCTCCCAAAGGTAACCAGACTCAACTACGAAATCTCCTTACCTCCTACGAACTTTAATATCCCTGACCTATGGAATCAGTTTAAGGTATTTAGTAAAAGAAACCTAGTAGCAAAAGTATCTAACAGGCAGTATGTCTTCATCAACTTATGTGAAGCTCCACTGCTGGCGTTTATTTTGGGTTATTTCTCTAAGTATTCCCCCTCAGGAGAATATGCTTTCTCTGAAAATATCAATTTGCCCGTCTACTTGTTTATGTCCGTGGTTGTATCACTTTTCACCGGATTGACCGTCAGTGCTCAAGAAATTTATAAGGATCGGAAAATACTAGAAAGAGAATCCTTTTTGAACCTTTCTAGGTTAAGTTACCTGAATTCAAAAATATTTTACCTGTTTATCCTATCCGCTATTCAAAACCTAAGTTTTGTGATCATTGGCAACTACATATTAGAAATCCACGGGATGACCATGTACTACTGGCTAGTCCTTTTTTCAACCTCATGTTTCGCCAATCTCATTGGATTGAATATTTCATCTGCATTGAATTCAGTTATTAATATTTACATTCTCATCCCCTTTATTCTTGTTCCCCAACTTCTTTTGGGGGGGGCAATGATCAAATTTGATGAACTTCATCATGCCATAAGCAATCAAAAAAATGTTCCTATCGTTGGGGATATTATGGCGTCTAGATGGGCATATGAAGCACTTGCCGTAGCTCAATTTCGATACAATGCTTATGAAAAGAACTTTTTTGAAGTAAATCAAGAGATAAGTAAGAATTCTGTAAACAGGTCATTCCTTGTACCTGAGCTTATAAGTATTAATCGAAGGTTACTTAATGATACTTCATCTTGGAACTCTTCCACTCAAAATTTTAATATTCTCAGGACAGAGTTGAACAAGTTGAGTGAGGTGCATGGTTTGATGACCTTTCCAAGCGTATCAAGGATTCAGCCCAAGAGATATTCCTCATCAATTGGTGAAAGGGTGGATTCTTATTTGAAATCCGCAAAGACCTTTTTCGCTAAAGGATATTTAAAAGCTACTGCGAAAAAAGACTCCATTTATGAAGGATTGGTGAATGAAATGGGTAAGGATACATTTTTAGCTTTGGAGAAAAAGCATAATAATGAATACCTAGAAAATTTATTGATGAACACCTCTCAACTGGATATGGTGTATCGGGGCGAAGACCAATTAATCCAGAAAAAAGATCCTGTTTTGATGCGCCCCTACTCACATATGGGCAGGGCACATTTTTATGCTCCTTACAAAATAATTGGAAATTGGGAAATTCCTACTTTCTTCTTCAACTTGTTGTTTCTTTGGGCAATGACTTTCTTCCTGTACGTTACCTTGCTCCACAACAGCCTTGAGAAGCTAATCAAGTTTTTCGGAATCACATCTTGGCGGAAAGAGCGATGATAGAACACTTCCGAATACGCCCTTGGGAAAGATGGTGACATAAGCAAAATACTTGCTACTCAGGGGCTTCTAAAGTCAGTCTGCTGTACGATTTGAATGCGTCCAGAGTGGCCATTCTGAGGTTGGGGCAGATAGAACGACGGAATCGGCAACCGCATTGCGCTCCACGCTTCCCGAGCAAAGACGCAATGAAGTAGCGACTGTTGCCGTGGATATGTGGGTTCCATTTATGACGGCAATTGGAGCGACTTTACCGAACGTCACCATTGTTCACGACAAGTTTCATATCGTCAGTTATCTTACAAAAATGGTTGACGAAGTCAGGCGCAAAGAAAATAAAACATTAAGAGCCACTGGTATCGATGATCTGGTTGGGTCTCGCTATACCTAGTTACGCAATCCTGACAACTGGACTCAGAAAGATAAGGCTATACTAAAAAGTGGCTCTTGTTAACAGCAAGTGGGTAGGTTCGCATTGATTTTATACAAATCTAACTTGCCAGTCAGCAAATAAGCCATGGTCTTAAAATATTTTTTGCCATAACCTCTGGCTTTTCTTTTTGTGGCTTGAATGATCGAATTTAAGCCTTCTAAAATACCATTATTGATGCTGCTTAATTTCTATTGCACAACGCCTTGCCAATGATTTTTAATGGTTTTGCTTGTTTCAACCATGGCGGGTAAATTGCATTGACTGACCCAGTTGTCCCATTTGCTTAATAGTTGCTCAAAATCTGCTACGGTTTTGCCTTGATAGATTTGTTGGAAAGTTTCGCGCATTCTCATTTCCCCAAAGGATTTAAGGTTAAGATCTGCCAGCTCTAATTTTGCTTTTTTCTGTTGTTGTTTATGGCTGAGGTTTTGTTCGTTTTTGAGGAATAAATACCGTGTACCTTTAAGAATTGGATTCTCTTTCGCCTCCGCTCTTCTCACCTTATCAAGCCCTTCATTGATTATTTTTATAATGTGGAACTTGTCAAAGGTAATTTTTGCATTCGGCAGGTTTTCTCTAATCCCTTTAATAAACGCCGGCGACATATCGCAACTCACTGATTTAACTTGTTCTTTGTTGCCCTTTTGTTGTTCTAAAACCACGACAAAGTCAACAACCGTTTGATTACTTTTGCCATCACTGATATGCGCCACTGCTTTTTTGTATAAATCAACAAATAGCGTAATATAATCCTGTCCCTTGGTCGTGGCAGTTTCATCCATACCAAAGGGTTCTATACCGCTTAAATCCTCACTAGGCCTGGCTTTGTCAACATAAATATCCAGTAATTTCCAAACCTTATAGTCTGATACGTTTATCAGCCGGCAACCATTGTGTACCTGCATGTGCTTACAAAACTTGATAATAAAAGCCTCAAAACAAGGTGCTAAAACCATTTAACTGACCTGCCCACGGCGGCAGAATCAGCCGTACTTTGCCATCGTCTCGCTTCATGCGAGGAACCCGAACATGCAGATGGCATTCATGCTCAAAGAAATTCATATGACGATATTTTTTCATCTTTGTGTCATAGGCACCATAGGCTTTGGTATCATCGCTACCATCAACAAAACGCGTTTCACGTTTGAAGTCAATATAGCTGTTGAGTTGTTTGTCGTTAAATTCAACATCCTTGACTAACCACGGGGCATAGATGCCAAGTGCTTGAGTAAATAAGTCGTGCGTTTTTGAATCTTTTGAAGGATAAAATTGAACCCATATCTTAACGCATTACCCATTCAAGAATCAAAAGAACCTTTTTTGGACACTAATGAAAATAAAATATTAAGAGCCACTGGTATCGATGATCTGGTCGGGTCTCGCTATACCTAGTTACGCAATCCCGTCAAATGGACTCAGAAAGATAAAGACACTTTTTACGCACTTCAATCAAAAGGGCTGAAGGTCGCCTGAGCCTTGGGCGATCAAAGAGACACTGCTTGAGCTGTGGACTTACTGCGATGATAAATTAGCCCGAGCGTTCTTTAAGAAAGGGTACTGGTGGGCGACACATTCACGTCTAAATCCGGTCATATCAGTTGCCAAGATGCTGAAAAACCATCTCGACAACATAATGACTTACCTGAAACATCGCATCACCAATGCGACCGCAGAAGGATTTAATTCAAAGATTCAGTCCATAAAATCGGCTGCGAGAGGATTTAGAAACTTCGAAAACTATCGAGTTTCAATTCTGTTTCATTGGGGAAAACTCAATCTCTACTCATAGGGTTTCCGGTAGAACCCAAAAAAATCTACAAATAAATCTGCTTGATAGTAGTGATAATAAACAGTCTCCTATTGCAACGGTCTTAAATCGTTTGCTTCTTTTATACTTGCCCTATCAATTTGCACAGCTGATTTTGCTCTGCATCACCTTGTCCGTTGAGAAATTCCCGCTTCCACAAGAGAGTCTGTCGGGAGGATGTATCATACTTCTGAGCTAGGTTACTGATTTCCACATTGTCTGTAAAACACAGTTCACCATCCAATCTACATGGGATAAGATTAGAATGGCAGGTGTTGCTTGAAAAACGACTACTTTTGACTTGTGAAGATTAGAGGGCATTTCTATTAACTAGATTTTTGTGTGAGTGCTAGAAAGTCTCGCACGGAAAGTCGCTAGTGCGTGTAGCATACATGAGAATTTGATCAAAATCGAGGAAAAAGGCAGTTGATTAGAGATAACTCACACGCATGGGAAATGAAGTTTTGGATATGAGCAATTCCGAATTCCTTGGATTAATAAGACGGAATGAAAATTAGAGTTTTGATAATAGCATCAATTGGTTGGTTTACCCTGTCTTTTTGTGTTTTTTTTGGAATACTGTTGCTCTCTACAGCATTATCGGTCCCAATTCAACTAGAGGGTATAGGCTATTTGGATAAAATGGAACACGCCTTTGCTTATTTCGCTCTTATAACTTCTTTGTTATTTGGATTTCATAGAATCGGCTTCCTTAACTCCAGAATTTGGCTTGCATTGATAGCCTTTTGTTCGTTGTATGGAATGGGGTTGGAATGGATTCAATACACTTTTTTCCCAAATAGATATTTCGAATGGTTAGATGTCGTTGCTAATGTAACTGGCGTTTTTTTGGGAAGCCTAGTTTTTAGACTTTTTAAAAAAAGGTTCTTCTGAGTTTCCTATGGGCAAAAGCCAAACAATGCTCAAGAATGTGGTACAAATCTATTTTTTTATGGAGATTTTCAAATGAAAGATACCGAATTGTTTACTCAGCTTTTGGGGCTTAGCGACCCATGGAGACATTGATACGCTACAATTCAAGACGCGCTTGGTCGCTCAGGTTCCGTGTATTCATTGTAAAGGGCATCTCTAAAAACTAAAACAGCTGTATTAGTATGTTTTTTGAGCTAAAAGAGTTAGACCTGGAAATGAAACAATTTAAACGTCACAGAGATTACGGTTTTTTTGATCAAGACATTCGTTTGTCCAAACTGAGCCAGTTGGGAGATCCCCTGCAACGATTAAACCGTGAAATTGATTTTGAAATTTTCCGTTCTTTACTGGAACAGCACCTGATCAAAGAGTCACAAGGAAAGGGAGGACGTCCCCCATATGATTATGTGTTAATGTTCAAAATATTGATTCTTCAGCGATATTATAACCTTTCTGATGATCAAGCAGCATATCAAATCAATGACAGGATGAGTTTTATGAGATTTCTCAACCTCACCATTGCAGATGACATACCAGATAGCAACACGATATGGTTGTTTAGTGAACGTCTGACCGACTTGAATTTAGTAAAATCCCTTTTCGAGCTATTTCAGAGTCAATTGGAAAAGTTAGGGCTTATGGTCAATGAAGGCAAAATAATAGATGCCTCTTTTGTAGAAGCCCCCCGCCAACGCAACAGCAGGGAGAAAAACCAACAAATAAAAGAGGGTAAGGGAGAAAGTCTATGGACAGATGAACCCAATAAAAAGCGTCAAAAGGACATTGATGCACGTTGGACAAAGAAAAATAATCAGAATTATTATGGGTATAAAAATCACGCCAAGGTTGATGCAGGTAGCAAATTGATAGAACGCTATGAAATTACCGATGCAGCGGTACATGATTCACAGGCTCTTGATGCCCTGTTGGACAAAAAACAAGACAAAGCACAGGAATTGTATGCCGACAGTGCTTATGCAGACCAGCAAGAAATACTCGAAAAACATCAAGTTAAAGATCACATACATGAGAAGGGCTACAAAAACAAGCCGTTGACCGATACACAAAAGGAAAGTAATACAAGAAAATCAAAAGTACGCGTAAGAGTGGAGCATGTTTTTGGTTTCATGGAGAACAGTATGGGAAGCATGTACTACAAAAAAGTAGGGAAATCAAGAGCCGATACGGTCATTGGTCTGATGAATCTAACTTATAATATGTTCAGAAAAATTCAATTGACCGCTTCATTATGAGGGAACGTGCGTTCGATAGGCAATGAATAAATTCATAAGTAATTGATAATCAGGTGAATAAAAAATGAACTAAAAAAACAAAATAAGCCATCATAAAAAAACAGGTCATAAAAATAAATCGGGAGAATATCCAGTTTTTAGAGATGCCCTAAAGAGCATGGAATCAAAAGCCTGAAAGTACTTACGGCAGATACGCAGTCACGCTTTACGCATTTATTTGATTCGTTATTGATGTTTTATCGGCTTGTAGCAACAAGACACAAGCCGCAAAACTACTTGGCTTGTCGTGGGATGAGGCGCATCATATTCAATCCCGAGCACTGAAAAGGGGGATGGACAGACGCTCTGTTGAGGAAGTGAAACATTGGAGTCGATGAAAAAAGTTTCCGCAAGGGGCAATCCTATGCCAGCCTGCTGTACGATTTGAATGCGTCCAGAGTGCTTGAGGTCGTGGCAGATAGAACGAAGGAATCGGCAACCACATTGTTGTCCACGCTTCCCGAGCAAAGACGCAATGAAGTAGCGGCGGTTGCCGTGGATCTAGGGAGACTACACACAATAAAACACGTATAATCAAACCAACTTAAATGTTGCCATTTACGCTCCGGTGATTGGTCATATAGCCTGTATTCTTTTCCTGATACTTTATACACTTTTGGTGAATATGTTAGATGTATTTCTATGGTCTTTTTAGGATCTGCTTTCTTCTTTATTTCTGAAATCATAAAATAATCCGCAATACCTAATATCTCTCTTAAAAAATTAGCAAAATCTGTCATAATAAATAGGGTAAGTCTCAGAAGTATCACTAAAATTTTAGTATAGCCTTAAAAGAGATCAAAACAGTAGTCTGGCATTCTCGTGATACGGGAACCCATTTAGATAGAATGCAATCCATTCGGTCATTTTTCTCAAAGACATTTCGCTACATCGGTGTATGGCAAGTCAAAGGCATCAGAAACACCCCTGTAAACCACTTTACCGTTGACAACATTCAGTCCCAGTTTCAACTCTTCATTGTCCTGACATGCCTTTTTCCATCCCTTGTTAGCTAATTGAAGCGTATAAGGAAGTGTAGCATTTGTTAAGGCCAACGTTGAAGTATAAGGAACTGCTCCTGGCATATTCGCTACGCAATAATGAACCACATCATCCATGATAAATATAGGATCTTCATGGGTGGTTGGCTTACATGTCTCAATACACCCCCCCTGATCTACTGCCACATCTATAAGGACCGTTCCAGGTTTCATCTCTTTTAGCATATCTCTTGTGATCAAATGAGGTGCCTTAGCACCTGGGATCAATACTGCCCCTACAATTAAGTCATGCGTGCCAATCATTTCTCTAATATTGTACTCACTGCTCATATACGTGTTCACATTAGCGGGCATTACATCATCTAGGTACCTGAGCCTTGGCAAATTCAAATCAAAAATAGTAACATCGGCACCCATGCCTGCAGCCATTTTTGCAGCATTGGTCCCTACCACCCCGCCTCCTAATATCATCACTTTTGCAGGTCTGACACCAGGGACGCCACCAAGTAAAATCCCCCTTCCCTTCAAGGGTTTCTCCAAGTATTTAGCTCCTTCCTGAATGGCCATTCTTCCTGCTACCTCGGACATTGGTACCAGCAGAGGTAATGACCCCTCTGCTTTTTCTACAGTTTCATAAGCAAGGCATACCGCTCCACTGCTAATCATCGCATTAATCAACGGTTCATGAGATGCAAAGTGGAAATAGGTGAAAATGAGTTGATCTTTTTTACATAGCGCATATTCTGGCTCTGTAGGTTCTTTCACCTTACTAATCATTTCAGCCTTTTCATATACTGCCTCAATGGCTGGTAAAATGTTAGCTCCTGCCGAAATGTATTCTTCATCCAAAAAAGCACTACCGTTGCCTGCCTTAGTTTGAACATATACTTCATGCCCTCGTTTGACTAATTCGACCACTCCAGACGGAGTAATAGCTACTCGATTTTCGTTGTTTTTTATCTCTTTGGGAACGCCTATTATCATGTTGCTTTCGTTTAAAAGGATGGCAAATATAGTAGGTTGCAAGCAAGAGAGTAAAAGGGAGAATTTGAAATACACAACTCACAACAGTAAAGTTAACTAATAACTAGTCAGCCCTTAAAAACCGACCTAACAAGTAAAAATCTGTTTCAAGCGGCCACTCAGCGGACATGAATCAACCTTGGATCAAATGGATTAAAGGTTTTTTACCAAAAAATGAACAAAAACGCGCTTTTTTAAGCCATAAATAGCAGACGTGACAAAAAACTAGCCACTTTCTCAAATTCCAGGCGCAAGCAGCCATTAAAGCATTGATTTCATCGCCTACTTGTCCTTTAAGCCTGTTTCTGGATAACCTGAAATCGGATTTCAAATGCCCAATAATGGGTTCTATGGCAGCCCGTCGCTTACACAGTTTGCGTTTTTTATCTCTTTGATAACGATTGTCTTTTTTCAGGGCTTTGCTGGGCAAGATAATGGCCGTATCGCCCACTTGTTTAACCCCACAATAGCCTCTGTCGCAGACCGCTTGTTTGATGGGTTTTGTTCTGTTGCTATTGGCTTGTTTTATCGCATCGGGTAGGGTTTTTGCATCATGCTGGTTTTTCTTATGACTGACAACGCCGACAATGATGTTGCTGTCTTTGACCGAGACGATGGATACTTTGTTGCCGTATTCATAGCGTTTGTGGTCTTTGCCTTTGCCCATCACATAAGCATGGGGTTCGTGCAGGGAATAAATTTTGTGAGACCTTTGCACGATAGTTCTTTTATCCGATAGCGGTGTCAAAAGCACCCTCAATCACTCATTTATAAATATAAACTCTCTCATTCCGTGCGCTTTTTCCTTGCTATCAAACAAAATCCCGGCTCGTGCAAAGGTCTCATTGTTTTTGTCTTTGGGTTGTTGTACCAACACCCGCTGATAGAGCAAGAAGTCTGGTTGGTAGGTTTCAAGCAGTCCGCGTTGGAGTAGTTTTCTTTGTCGTTCTCGGATTAGAATATGGGCAATGGTTCGCAATCGTTTCAATGCCTTTTTAGCGGATGCGCGCTTTTTAACATGGCGGAAGTGGCGAATGCGTAAGCGGCAGTTTTTAACTTCTTTTACGAAGGTTCTGCGCTGTTTGATGCCATGTTTTTTCGCCAATTTGTTGAGACGGTTGATAATTTTGATGGCTAGTTTAGAATCAGTGGGGTAGGTGATGTTTTTTTCCTGTACGGTGGTGTCAATCAAAACAGTGTTTTCATTGGCTTTTTTGCCGTGCAACATCACACTCATCTTAAAAATGAGTTCAAAACCTGCGACACCGATTCTGTTTCTTGCAATGCACCAGTTCGGTTGCACTGCAAGGCATGGCTGGGGTGTAAGGTTGGATAGCCGCAGAAGTATTGATAATACGGATTACGCTTGAACTGTAGGACCACATTCTCATCGGACAGGTTTTCCAGTTGTTTGAGTATCAGCAACCCGACCATTAAGCGTATTGGTTTTGAGGGTCTGCCGTTATCGCGGCAATAGTGTTTGCTAAATGCATCCTCGAAGACCTTCCAGTCGATGACATTCGCTAATTGGATTAAAGGGTCTCGCTGGTCTAATTGAGAGAACAGCTCGGTGTGAAACAGATTTTGTTGCCCAGTATTTGGGGTTGAAGGAGTCAGCATAATTTTTTTAACCTAAACGACCAGAAAATAACGGTTATTCTAACATAAAACGGTTGATTTGGTCAAGGGTTTTGTTTGTTTTATTGATATAAATCAACCTGTTTAGATGTTTTTAAGGGCTGACTAATTAAAACAATATTTCGCACATATCTATGTACAAAAAATATTTTACGTATTTAAAATTTGCGGTATGCATTCATCATACTTACCATATGGCACACTACTTTTTTAATCAATCTTATTTTAGTATGTTTGGAGGAATCACTCGCTACTATTTTTCACTATTCAACATCATTTCGCAATGAGTGAAGCAAAAGATAAAACCAAGGTATCCATTGACAAAGAAGAAATCCTGAATGACTACCGACTAGCAGTAGAAAGCAGGGAAGCCAGTCTGATTGGAAGAAAGGAAGTTTTCATGGGAAAGGCGAAGTTTGGAATTTTTGGTGATGGAAAAGAGGTGCCACAAATTGCTATGGCGAAGTATTTCAAAAATGGAGATTGGAGGTCAGGCTATTACAGGGATCAGACCTTTATGATGGCCATTGATCAGTTGACACTCCAGCAATTCTTTGCGCAACTATACGCTCATACGGATGTCGAAGCAGAGCCAGCTTCAGCTGGTCGCATGATGAACGGTCATTTTGCAACAAGGTATTTGAATGAACGTGGAGAATGGCTTACTCAGACAGATAAGAAAAATTCCAGTGCAGATATCTCACCCACTGCAGGGCAAATGCCAAGACTTCTGGGTTTGGCCTATGCTTCCAAACTCTACAGACAAAATAAGGAGTTGAGTGGCTTTGAAGACTTTTCTATCAATGGAAATGAAGTGGCCTTTGGCACCATCGGAAATGCTTCAACATCAGAAGGTCACTTCTGGGAAACGATGAATGCTGCAGGAGTGTTACACGTTCCTATGATCATGTCTGTATGGGATGATGATTACGGAATTTCGGTTCCTCAAAAATTTCACACGGTTAAAGAAAATATCTCGGAAGCACTATCTGGGTTTCAGAAAACTAAAAGCAAGCCGGGCTTTGAAATTTTTACGGTTAAAGCATGGGACTATCTTGCCTTGCTAGAAACGTACAGGAAAGCTGTAGTCATTTCCAGAAAAACTCACTCTCCCTGCCTGATTCACGTGACTGAAGTCACTCAACCACAAGGTCACTCCACTTCCGGGTCACATGAACGATACAAGTCCAAAGAACGATTGAAGTGGGAGAAAGATCATGATTGCATTCTGAAAATGCGAGAATGGATTGAAACAGAAAAAATAGCTGACGCTAAAGAACTGAATGCAATTGAAAAAGAGGCAAAGCTCTATGCGAAAAAAGCGAAAGAAGATGCATGGAAATCGTTTAGTGAGAATTTTAAAAGAGACAGAGACGATGTGCTTGATTTGATTGGGAAGGTGGCAAATACTTTGCAAAACAAATCATCTATCCAGCTCATTTCAGATGAGCTACGTAAAGCACTTAACCCTGAGAAGTCCGATATACTAAGAGCTGCAAGAAAAACATTACGTTTCTCAAAAAATGAACCCTCCACAGAAAGAAAAAATTTACTGAATTGGATTGAGGAGAAAAAAGAGGAACACTCCAAGCAATATAATTCGTTGCTTTACAGCAAGTCCAAAGATTCATCACTTAATGTTGAAAGCATTCCCGCGCTATATTCTGATAAAAGTGAGCTTGTGGATGGTCGTGAGGTACTCAATGCCTGCTTCGATCATCTTTTAACGAAAGATTCCAGAATTTTTGCAGTGGGGGAAGATGTCGGAAAAATTGGAGATGTAAACCAGGGGTTCGCAGGATTGCAGGAAAAGTATGGCGATTTAAGAGTCACCGATACAGGCATTCGTGAAACAACAATCATTGGACAAGGGATAGGAACTGCTGTACGAGGGTTAAGACCTATTGTTGAAATCCAATACCTTGATTACTTATTGTATGCCATACAAACGTTGTCAGATGATTTGGCTACACTTCAATACAGGACCTTTGGAGGGCAGAAAGCCCCTGTAATTATTAGGACTAGGGGGCATAGACTGGAAGGAATATGGCATTCAGGATCTCCGATGGGTATGATTTTACATGCGCTCAGAGGGATATATGTATTGACACCAAGGAACATGACCCAAGCAGCTGGATTCTACAATACCTTGATGCAGTCAGATGACCCAGCAATCGTCATTGAGTCGCTTAATGGCTACAGGTTAAAGGAACTGATTCCTGAAAACTTAGCTGAATTTCAACTAGCTCTGGGCATTCCAGAAATTTTGAAAGAAGGATCTGATGTAACTGTTGTCACCTACGGATCTACATGCAGAATTGTATCTGAAGCGGCAAATCAATTAGCCGAAGAAGGGATCAGCACAGAGGTCATAGATGTTCAAACGCTTCTCCCATTCGACAGGTATCAGATTATTCTCAACTCACTTAAAAAAACAAACAGGTTGGTGATAGTAGATGAAGATGTTGCAGGCGGTGCTTCTGCTTATATTTTGCAACAAGTTTTAGAACGAGACAATGGATATTCCTGTCTAGATTCCAAACCCATAACGATCAGTAGTAACGAGCATAGACCTGCCTATGGCAGTGATGGGGATTACTTTTCTAAACCAAATACAGAAGATATAGTCGAAGGGATTTATGGATTAATGTCTGAGGCTGATCCAACCACTTTTAAGAATATCTTAGAGTAGGTCTGTAAATACGAAATCTGGACTTTCTGTAGTATTACTTCGGTTAAGTGTTCGGTCATAAATATAGAACCTCAGCCTGATCGTATCATCTTGAAAAGCAAGCCTGAAGGCTTGAGAGAGCATGGCATAGCTTATCACTCCTTCTTTGCCATTTGGATCGAAAATAGGAATGCGTCCATCAAAATTCCCGAGTGTACAATCATCGCTGTTAAATATGCGTCTGAAATCCATCACAGAGTAATTTCCATTATTCTTTTTTAAAAATTCAATATGAAAATTATGATGAAATTCATTTCTTTCAACATAAAATGTGTCAGCATTAATAATTTCATAATCTTCACAATTATACGATGGTCGATGATCTGTTTCCGAAAAAGGTATTGGGGACTTCTCTTCAGGAAAAAAGAAATAAACAGTTTCTCCATCTCGCTGATCAATCAGAATTGGGGCAGCAAAAAATGGCAAAATAATGCCCTGACCACTTATAGTTACAAGGCTGTCTTCTGCATCTATAATGGTATTAAAAACTTGATATGGCTTTATTAGATCATTGAATTCATTATCCAGACCAATGTCTCCATTTCCATCTTCAAATCTAAAACTCAAAATAAGTGAATCGACAACTTCAGTATCTATGTAATCAAGAGACACAAACTCTATCTGTGGCTCTAACGAAAACTCCTCTGGCTCAAAACATGAGGTGAAAATGAGTGCTAAGCAGGAAGAGAATAATAATTTAGTAGTTCGCTCCATTTTGAATTGGACAAAAATAGATCAAGAACCCCTTATCAAGACAGCTCGTGAAGTTTTCCGATCATTTTAAAAAGAAATTATTCAACATAACGCATAAAAGTTTCGAATCCAACTGTCTGAACATCTTCAAATATCAATTTGAAGAATGTGACATCTATCACCAATACTGCAATGCTCTTAACCAGAATCCAGAAAATGTTCAAAGCGTTTATCAAATTCCATTTCTTCCCATTGCATTATTC
Organism: Ekhidna sp.; assembly: GCA_965261215.1. GTDB lineage: Bacteria > Bacteroidota > Bacteroidia > Cytophagales > Cyclobacteriaceae > Ekhidna. The sequence goes on along the minus strand of CBDHDT010000193.1, from coordinate 922,575 downwards.
AAACATCATGCAATAAAATCAGGTAATTGGAAAGAGCAGAAAATTTTTAAGAGTAGCGGAACAACACGAACAGGGACAAGTTTTCATTACATAAAAGATTTTCCCCACTACATAAATGTCGCCAAATATACTTTTATAGAGATGTTCGGAAATCTTGGGGACCTCAAGTTCTTGGCTTTACTACCGTCATACCAAGAACAGGATGGTTCCTCATTGATCGAAATGGTTGATGCTTTTATCCGTGAAAGTAAGTCTGGCTCTAATTGTGCCAATTAGATTATAAAATATTACATAAATAAATTGAATTATTTTTTGTTTGGATTAGGCAAAAAAAATAAGCACAAGCATAACCATAGCTATGCTTATGTTTTTTAACGAAATGCGAGCAAAAAAGAAACAATTTATATGTGATATTTTGTGATCAATTTGGTAATAGATGGTGTGTTTGCCCATTTTTTGTACAGTCTCATCCGTGATATAAACAGCAGAGGCTTCACACTTCAGTTGGTCGGGTTCGCGACTGGTGTTATTGCAATAATCCTTCCTGCCAGACACCAATGGCTGAAAATTAACTGAAATTCGCTCGCTGATCGCAATAGGCTTGGATAGGGTGGTCTAAGCTCGTACATTTGCGAAAACATACTTTAAAACCTTTTCAGAATGTCCTTATTGACTGTCTCTCCTTTTCGCTCCCTTTCAGGACTTTGTAGTTTTATTTTCCTTTGCTTTTTTATTCCGCATGGCTATGGTCAGTCTACGGTTTTGACGGGGGATCTAATAATTCAATCGGACAGCGACATCCCTCCCAATGTGGGTACGATCACCGAGATTACAGGCAACCTGACCATAACTGGGGGAATGACAAGGATTCCTATGTTCTCCAGCCTGACTTCGGTGGGCGGGATTACGATAACCTTTTGTGGGGCAACAGCAATTTCTGGTTCCTTTCCCAAATTGACTTCAGTGCATGCCTTGAGTGTAAATAATAATAGTGCCTTAACAGAGATTTCAGGATTTCCCATGCTGGCTTCGGTAAAACTTTCTTTTATAGTAAATAGCAATAGTGCCTTAATAAGAATTTCAGGCTTCCCCAAGCTGAAGGAAGGGACAGGGAGGAACAGTGCCCTGACGTTTGAGATAAGCGATAATGGTGCCTTAGCAAGCATTCCTCCCTTTCTCGAACTGAATTCGGCGACTGACTTTAGTATCATTGATAACGCCAAGCTGACAAGTATTTCTGGCTTCCAAAAACTGGCTTTGGTGAGAAAGATCTTCGATATAAGAGGTAACGGTACCTTAGGAAGTATTACTGGCTTCCAAAAGCTGACTTCGGTGACAGGTGCCACGAAAGAACCCTTATTTGAGATAAAAGATAACAATGCCTTAACAGCTATTTCCGGCTTCCCCCTGCTGAACGAGGTGGCGGGTACCTTTACGATATCGGGTAACGGTGCCTTAACAATTATTTCCGGCTTCCCTAGACTGACTTCGGTGGGGAGTACTAGGGGAACATCATCATTTAAGATAGAGAATAATAATGCCTTAACGGAGATTTCCGGCTTCCCTCTGCTGGTGGCGACGAAGAACTTTGAGATCGCTGGTAACAATAAATTAACAGGTATTACTGGCTTCCCCAAGCTGGCTTCGACAGGTAGCTTTACGATACAGAATAATGATGCCTTGACAGCTATTTCTAATTCAGCCTTCCCCAAGCTGTCTTCGGCGGGTACCTTTACGATACAGAATAATGTTGCCTTAACAGATATTCCTGGCTTTCTCCTGCTGAGTTCGGTGACTAACTTTACCATAAGTAATAACGATAAGCTGGAAAGTATTTCTGGCTTCCAAAAACTACCTTCGGCGAGTACCTTTACGGTATTGGGGAACGATGCCTTGGCAGGTATTTCTGGCTTCGACGTTCTGGATTCGGTACTTTCCGTTAGTATACAGAACAACGATGCTTTAACAGATATTTCGGGCTTCCCCAAGCTGACTTCGGCAGGTAGCTTTATTATTATATCCAGAAATGCTACCTTAACAGATATTTCAGGTTTTTCTGCACTAGAAAGTGTGGCAAGTTTTGGAATATCCTATAGTAGTGCCCTGACGAATATTTCAGGCTTCCGCGTGCTGAAAAAGATCGGAACTGACTTTAAGATATTTAACAATGATACTTTAATGCGTATTTCAGGGTTTGATGCACTTGTTTCCATTGGAGAAAGTATGTCACCGACCCCTTCAGACATATCTGTGGTGATAAAGGACAACCCTAAACTCTCCACTTGTGGTTTTTTAAAGCCTTTTTTAAGTAATCCCCCTGCTGATGGCTACACCCTAGTGGGGAAGGCTAAAATATCAGGCAATGCCACGGAATGTAGCACTGTTACAAAAATTCTTGAAGGCAAAGATAGAGCAGAAGAGGTGCTTTCAGTAGCTCTTGAGCAATCGGGTACGGACATACATTTTTATCCCAATCCCGTAAGTGATCATCTGGAGATCGAACATACCTCCGAAGGAGGATATGTGCAGGTAAGTAGCCTACAGGGTCGAGTGTTGATTTCCGAGGTGTTAAACGCACGAAACACCTCCCTTGACCTGAGTACGCTCCCGAACGGGGTTTACTTGGTGACCGTAGACCTCAGCGACGGAGGACGTACTGTCTATCGCATAGTGAAAAGGTAAAAGGACTACCCGTAAGGTAGTACCTGATGACAGGATTGAGTCTGACTTGTGCCACTTAAAGGAATTGAAAAGATTAGGCTGAAGTGTTTCCTTTCTCTGCATTGATTAAATATTTTGAGGTCAGTAGTTACGGACATATAATACAATTTTAATTATAAAATTAGTCTGATTTGTATAACTCCTTAAGCATTTCAAGACTCTCTGGCACTTTGATAGTTGATTTCATTCTCATGATGCAGATATATAAATAATAATTAGACTAATTTTATAATTAAAATGATATAATTTTTTTTGTTTGCTAATTTTTGTTTGCTTTTACCATCTCTTAATTCCGATTCGAGTTCCTGCAACTTTTTGAATTGGTTCACACTCATTTCTGAGTATGTACTCTTCCAGTTGTAGAAAGTTGATTGGCTTATTCCATGTGTCCTACAAATATCCGACACACTCTTTCCCTGATCTTGTTCGCTCAGCATCTTGATGATCTGTGGATCGGTAAATCGATCCTTTTCATTTCCCTATATTTCGTTTAACTCTATTTTTAAACGCTACGGCTTTTAGGGAACTTTACAGAAGCCAGTAAAATTCAAACAAAAAATTATTGAAGTAGGTATTTAATAAATACGAATAAAATTGTACGGGCATGGTTGATGGTCCACCATTTTAGTTAGCAGGTTATCGAATATTTCCCCTTTCATCTGGCTTCGGTTGAACCGATAGCACTATTGGTCGATATATGTCTGAAGGTTATCGACCGAATGGTGGATACCTCTAAGCCATGCCTTGAACATCATAATGGTTCTGGGAAATTCCGGGAAATTCTTACCTTTCTTTCCACGCTTGATTTGGATTAAATAAGAGTATTTTTCTTTCAAGAGGATGTAGCCCCTCCACTTATCGGTTGTGATGGTAGCCTGAGTTGATATATGATCTTGGAAACAGGGCTTCAATTGCTTGGAGCCAGCATTGTCAATCACTCTGGCATACATCCTGCTCACTCCTTTCCCTTTTTTCTCAATAGCGAGTACAACCTGCTTTTTTCGGTTATTTTGGCGTCCTACAACGCCTTCTTCCTGTTGCCCTACAACCGTCTCATCGACTTCTACTTTACCCATTAGCGGGTATTTCCCACTGCTAACCATGGCCTTCATTACCTTTTGCTGAAACAGCCAACAGGTTTTTTGCCGTAGCCCCGGTTTTCTGCTTAGTTCTATTGATGCAATCCCTTGTTTAGTTGTACTCATATAGTATACGATATAAAAAGCTTTTGAAGTAGGCATTTAATAAATAAAAGATTAGTCTATTAAAACAGTTTCATTTTCTTGATTAAACGATTGATTTACAGTAACTTAGTAGGATTATTAAAGTTAGAATAAAAATCAGATTATGGAGAAAAAGTATGAAAGCCTAACTCTTTTTGAGTATCAGAAGAAATTTCCTGATAACGACAGTTGTCAAAACTTCCTGGCCGAAATGAAATGGCCCAATGGATTTAAATGTGAAAGGTGCCAAAACAACAAGTATTGCAGAGGGAAATTATTCCATACCCGGCAATGCACAAAATGTAGGTACCAAGCTACCCCCACAAGTGGCACTCTTTTCCACAAAGTAAAATTCCCAATGTTAAAAGCTTTTTATATCGTATACTATATGAGTACAAATAAACAAGGGATTGCATCAACAGAGCTAAGCAGAAAACTGGGGCTACGGCAAAAAACCTGTTGGCTGTTTCAACAAAAGGTAATGAAGGCAATGGTTAGCAGTGGGAAATACCCGCTAGTGGGTAAAGTAGAAGTCGATGAGACCGTTGTAGGGCAACAGGAAGAAGGCGTTGTAGGACGACAAAATAACCGAAAAAAGCAGGTTGTACTGGCTATTGAGAAGAAAGGGAAAGGAGTGAGCAGGATGTATGCCAGAGAGATTGACAATGCTGGATCCAAGCAATTGAAGCCCTTCTTCCAAGATCATATATCACCTGAGGCTACCATCAAAACCGATAACTGGAGGGGCTACATCCCCTTGAAAGAAAAATATCCTTACTTAATTCAAATCGAGAGTGGGAAGAAAGGTAAGAATTTCCCGGAATTGCACAGAACAATTATGATGTTCAAGGCATGGCTTAGAGGTATCCACCATTCAGTCGATAACCTGCAAGCATATATCGACCAATATTGCTATCGGTTCAACCGAAGCCAGATGAAAGGGGAAATATTCGATAACCTGCTAACTAAAATGGTGGTCCATCAACCATGCCCGTACAAGTGCATTCGTATTTATTAAATGCCTACTTCAAAAAAGCTTTTAACATTGGGAATTTTACTTTGTGGAAAAGCGTGCCACTTGTTGGGGTAGCTTGGTACCTACATTTTGTGCATTGACGGGTATGGAATAATTTCCCTCTGCACTACTTGTTGTTTCGGCACCTTTCACATTTAAATCCATCTGGCCATTTCATTTCGGCTAGGAAGTTTTGACAACCGTCGTTATCAGGAAATTTCTTCTGAAACTCAAAAAGAGTTAGGCTTTCATACTTTTTCTCCATAATCTGATTCTTACTCTAACTTTAATAGTACTACTAAGTTACTGTAAATCAATCATTTAATCAAGAAAATGAAACTGTTTTAATAGACTAATCTTTTATTTATTAAATGCCTACTTCAATGGATTTAATAGCATTCTTGCTCATTTTATTGACTATTTAGTCAGCCCTAAAGAATCAACATTAATTATGCTTATCTCCTTTCAGGGAGGGTTTTAGCACGATTATTGCTGTATAAAATGACAAGGAATAGTTATAATATCAATCAAAACCTTGTCAAATGCAGTCAAAAAAGTCGAATAGAAATCAACTTAATTTTTTATCACCTACCTTAACTGAACAACTCAATTCCAGGCAAGAGCTTTATTTGTTGAGCCACCAGATAGCATGGTCATATTTTGAAGAAGCGTTTGGTTCGCTTTATTCAAATGTAGGTCGTCCAGCTCATTCTATTCGTTTGATGGTCTCCTTGTTGATATTAAAATCTATTTACAATTTATCAGATGAGGTATTGGTGGAACAACGGTGGGAAATGAATCCATATTTTCAATATTTTGGAGGCTTTGATTCTTTGCAATGGGGGCAACCCTGTGCGGCAACAGATTTGGTACATTTCAGGAAGAGGATTGGAGAAGAAGGGGTAGAGAAGATATTGAAACAATCAATTGAGCTACACGGCAAGGATGCTAAGGACAAGCATGTAAGTGTAGATACTACTGTCCAGGAAAAGAGTATCACCTATCCCACAGATGCAAAACTTCATAAAAAGATTGTTGACAGCTGTATTTCTATAGCCAAGAAAGAAGGGATTAACCTACGACGCAGCTACGTTAGGACAACCAAAAACCTTGTCAGAGACACCTACAATGGGACTCACCCTAAAAGAAGGAAGAAAGCAAATGCAGCGAAGCGCAAACTCAAAACCATTGCTGGTCGGTTAGTCAGAGAATTAGACAGGAAATTACCACATCAGCAAAAAGAAGTAACACTGGCACTGTTCAAACGAGTACTTACACAAGAGAAGTTCAGTAAGAATAAAATTTACAGTTTACATGAACCTGATGTGTATTGCATCGCAAAAGGGAAGGCACATAAGAAATATGAATATGGCTGTAAGGCATCAGTAGTATTGACACAAAATACGGGTATCATCGTAGGTGCGATGACTTTTGAAGAGAATATTTATGATGGACATACGCTAGATGCTGTATTGAAGCAAACACAACTACTGACTGGTAACTACCCGAAAACCGCCACAGTAGATAGGGGGTACAAAGGGACTAACACAGTTGAGAACACCTCCATCATTCGACCATCCAACCCATTAAAAAGAGACAATACCTATGAAAAACAGAGAAAACGAAAGCACTGTAGACGTAGAGCAGCCATAGAGCCAATCATCGGACACTTGAAGCAAGATCATCGAGCAGCTAGCAATTACCTAAAAGGGAAAACAGGAGATAAAATAAACTTCATCATGGCAGCCTGTGGGTTTAACTACAAGAAATTGATGAAAAAACTAAGAGTAAATGCTCTTTGGCTCTATACAAAATGGGTAGTAAAGCTGAGGCGTCTAGTTGAATTAACCTCTTTCCATCAAAGTAGAATACAAACTCTATTGAAAATGAGTTTTTAAGGAACGACTATTTAAAGCTACCGAACAACCAAAACCGATAAAGGAATCAGGAGCGTTTTTTGTAATTCCAAACCCTCCCGATACATCTAGTTGCATGTTGGATTTCAAAAGATAAGTTATACCTATTATATTATAATATTAGTCTAATTATTATTTATATATTTGCATCAGTGAGAATGAAATCGAATATCGAAGTATCGGAGAGTCTTGAAACGCTTAAAGAGTTATGTCAATTAGACTAATATTATGATCTAATTGGTATTACTCCCACGTTCAATCTGGAATCGGTCTGTGAATCTTCTCTTATGAATCCATAAGGTTCTAGGAAGCCAGCATTTTTATCTCCAACAGAAGCTCCAAAAATAATTGTATAAAAAGTTGTAGCTGTTGGAGAATCATCATCCCACTCCATACCTAAGTTGTAGCCAATACTAAACCTGTTGGAAATGGATTTTGAAGTTGAAAAGCAAAATTCAGGCACACTATTTTTCGATTGATAGATTGACTCCCCGCTCTCAAGAATTAAATTTCCAATGAATGCTAGCTCTGGCATCCAACCTTCTTCTTTTGCTATTACTGACTTAATGCCTAAACGTGTTGGGCTTAATCCAGTACTTGTTTTTGTACTTACCTAAAATCCGCAGTCAACTAGATTTGCAGATAAAAAGAGTTGCTAAAGGATAATAATGTCAGTTCATATCTAATCGACCAAGTATATGGGGCTGGTTAGTCGGCATTTTGACTAGAAATAAGGGGTGCAGTAGGTCTTCACTGGTAATTTCGAGAGTTTTCAGACAGACCTTTCCTGAGAAAAAAGGTATTATGAAAGGATTTTGGATGTTTTAATCAAACAGTTAGGCAGTTAGGTGAGCAGTCGGCTGTAGTCTTTGTGTGTATATAGTTTAAGCACATGCTACCTTCCCGTTTTGATCCATTTGGCAGCCACGGTAATAAATCGGAAGATGAATTTCTTCAATCGGAAGTTTTCCTTAATCCAAGATAGTCTGCTGGCAAAGGTAGCCAACATAATCTGGTATATATTGGCATACAGAGCAGTGATGATCATAAAGGCGGTATTTTCATTAATTCTTGCACTCCAAGACGGACTTTCTGCTAGGCATCTGCCCGAATCTGGCTAATTTGTTGTTCCATAGCAACGCAACGCACGGATGTAAAAGTGCTGACTTGCTCCCTGCACAAGACTAATTACCTTTTGTTGGTAGGAAGCCGAATCTGCCCGAAAGTGCTTGATGCAGATGCCCTGCTGATCTAGTAAAGAAAATGCCCTAGTCAGGGTTTCTTCTTGTTGGTATTTGGCTTGGCTGTTGCCATTACGACCTTCGATGTAAACAATGTTTTTGCCGATACTGGCCACACCTGGCTGGTAACCTTCACTCTTTTTATAGGTTCTCCGTGCATCATATTTCTCGGTGGCGATTACCTGATTATCATAAGCTAATGTATGCTCCTGTTTGGTGTCAAGCTGATTGGTTTTGCTCAAGGCTTTCAGTAATAATTGGTTTAAGCCCAGGTTGATATTGAACTGATGGGTTATCCCACCCGAACTGGTCATTGCTTCTGTAGGGGTGACCAGTTCTTTTATGCCTCTCAAAATGGTATCGGCACTACACACCGAGAACCCCCGAACTTTCTTCAGATGTTCTCCCAAGTGTTCTTGAATCTCCTCAGTACCATCTCCACCATGAAGGAAAATAGCCAAATGATTCATCAAAATCTCCGAGTAATCGAACCCAGTATAGTTGACCCAGCTACCCAAATGATCATCCATTAGCTTTGGAATACCGATATCCTTAAGAAACTTGTAGCAAAAATTAAACCCGCCAAAAGGGGTGATTTTTTTATCAGATAGTGTTACTTTCATTCCCGCTTACTAGATTGGTTACACACTCAAATAAGTGAAAAAAAATCGAGCCAGAAAAGCTTATTACAAACTGTTTTAAGCCTATGCTGGCTCTTTTTCGTTTTACACCTGCGGATTTAAGGGACTATATGTAGCTTAAACCCAAAGAAATAACCCATTGTAGACTTGCCTACTTTGTCCAATCCTTCAAAAACCTTATTCCTTTTTATCCTCTTGTTTTTACATACCCGAACTGGAGTTGAATCAATAAAGGCAATACAGGTACCATCACCCGTACAACAAGTTTTTAGAAATAGTGACATAGGTAAGGTTGCACCTTGCATCAATTCCAAAAATCTATTATAGGATACTGTTTCACCGAATAAATGGTTCATATGTTTTTGGACATAATGAATATAAAAGTGTTGCATATTGCTGAACCCTCCAGAGTGGAACATAATCATGATAGTGATTACTTCGCTACAGCTCATCTTGGGCTTTCTATTAGGTTTGTTGCCTACAAGGTGGTTTTGGATAGATTTTTCTAATTCCAGACAGCATTCATCAACAAAATAGAAATTTTCAGTAATTTTATTCTCAGATAAGACCATGTGTTTTATGTGTATATATTTGAATTTCAGATACTTAAATATAAACACATACACTGGTTTTATCTATTCCTAATTCCTGTTTATCTCTCTTTAATTGAACTATTTATTAATCGGGTTCAGGTTAATAGACTAATTTTTTATTTATTAAATGCCTACTTCAATTGGTTTATGTATGCTCTAATTTACTGATAATCAGACTTATGTATACTTTTTATTACCCTTAATTAATTAGCACAACGGGTGGGTCATAATAAATTATTGGCTCTTGTTAGAAGCAAATGGGTAGATTCACATTAATTTTATGCAAATCTAACTTGCCAGCCAGCAAATAAGCTATGGTCTTAAAATGTTTTTTTCCATAACCTCTGGCTTTTCTTTTTTGCGGCTTGAATGATCGAATTTAAGCCTTCTAAAATACCGTTATTGATGTTGCTTAATTTCCATTGCACAATGCCTTGCCAATGGTTTTTAATGCTTGTGCTCGTTTCAACCATGGCGGATAAATTGCATTGACTGCCCCAGTTGTCCCATTTGCTTAATAGTTGCTCAAAATCTATCCTAGTTTAGGCTTGATAGATTTGTTGGAAAGTTTCGCGCATTCTCATTGCCTCAAAGGATTTAAGGTTAAGATCTGCCAGCTCTAATTCTGCTTTTTTCTGTTGTTGTTAAAAACAAGTGGGTGGATTCACATTTATTTTATGCAAAAAAACTTTCCACTCAGCAAATAAGCCATGGTCTTAAAATGTTTTTTGCCATAACCTCTGGCTTTTCTTTTTGTGGTCTGAATGATCGAATTCAAGCCTTCTAAAATACCGTTATTGATGTTGCTTAATTTCCATTGCACAATGCCTTGCCAATGGTTTTTAATGGGTTTCTCGTTTCAAGCATGGCGGGTAAATTGCATTGACTGCCCCAGTTGTCCCATTTGCTTAATAGTTGCTCAAAATCTATCCTAGTTTAGGCTTGATAGATTTGTTGGAAAGTTTCGCGCATTCTCATTGCCTCAAAGGATTTAAGGTTAAGATCTGCCAGCTCTAATTCTGCTTTTTTCTGTTGTTGTTTCTGGCTGAGGGTTTGTTCGTTTTTGAGGAATAAATACCGCGTACCTTTAAGAGAGAGTTTTGCATAATTGTCGGAAGCACGGCTTCAGCCGTGCAAAACCGTTGTAGATGGCGGGACTTATGTAGGACGTACGGTGTGCCGATTTTGCATGCGTTACATGGATGTAACTTATTAGAACAACGCAGGTGCAATTGTCAAGGAGCAAAAATCGGTAAAGTCCCACTTCCAATCATTTTTTGATTTATGCAAAGGTCTCTAAGAATTGGATTCTCTTTCGCCTTTGCTCTTCTCACCTTATCAACCCCTTCATTGATAATCTTTATAATGTGGAACTTGTCAAACGTAATTTGAGCATTCGGCAGATTTTCTTTAATCCCTTTAATAAACGCAGGCGACATATCGCAACTCACCGATTTAACTTGTTCTTTGTTGCCTTTTGTTGTTCTAAAACTGCGACAAAGTCAACAACCGTTTGACTGCTTTTGCCATCACTGATATGCGCCACTGCTTTTTTGTATAAATCAACAAATAGCGTAATATAATCATGTCCCTTAGTCCGTGGCAGTTTCATCCATACCAAAGGTATCTATACCACTTAAATCCTCATTGAGCCTAGCTTTGTCAACATAGATATCCTAACAACTTCCAACCCTTATAGTCTGATACGTTCATCAGCTGGCAAACATGGTGTACCGGCATGTGCTTACAAAACTTGATAACAAAAGCCTTAAACAAGGTGCTAAAAGCATTTAACTGACCTGCCCGCGGTGGCAGAATCAGCCGTACTTTGCCATCGTCTCGCTTAATGCGAGGAACCCTAACATGCAGATGGCATTCATGCTCAAAGAAATTCATATGACGATATTTTTTCATCTTTGTGTCATAGGCACTATAGGCTTTGTTGTCAAAAAGCTACCATCAACAAAGCGCGTGCCACGTTTGAAGTCAATATAGCTGTGGAGTTGTTTGTCGTTAAATTCAACATCCTTGACCAACCATGGGGCATAGATGCCGGGTGCTTGAGTAAATAAGTCTTGCATTTTTTGATCCTTTTGAAAGATAAAATTGATCCTGCATTTTAACGCATCACCCACCCAAGAATCAAAAGAATCAAATTATCGAAATAGGCATTTAATAAATACGAATAAAATTGTAAGGGCATGGTTGATGGTCCACCATTTTAGTTAGCAGGTTATCGAATATTTCCCCTTTCATTTGACTGCGGTTGAAGCGATAGCAATATTGGTCAATATATGCTTGAAGGTTATCGACTGAATGGTGGATACCTCTAAGCCATGCCTTGAACATCATAATTGTTCTGTGCAATTCTTACCTTTCTTCCCATTCTCGATTTGAATTATTGAAGTAGGCATTTAATAAATAAAAGATTAGTCTATTAAAACAGTTTCATTTTCTTGATTAAACGATTGATTTACAGTAACTTAGTAGGATTATTAAAGTTAGAATAAAAATCAGATTATGGAGAAAAAGTATGAAAGCCTAACTCTTTTTGAGTTTCAGAAGAAATTTCCTGATAACGACAGTTGTCAAAACTTTCTAGCCGAAATGAAATGGCCAGATGGATTTAAATGTGAAAAGTGTCAAAACAACAAGTATTGCAGAGGGAAATTATTCCATACCCGGCAATGCACAAAATGTAGGTACCAAGCTACCCCCACAAGTGGCACTCTTTTCCACAAAGTAAAATTCCCAATGTTAAAAGCTTTTTATATCGTATACTATATGAGTACCAATAAACAAGGGATTGCATCAACAGAGCTAAGCAGAAAACTGGGGCTACGGCAAAAAACCTGTTGGCTGTTTCAACAAAAGGTAATGAAGGCAATGGTTAGCAGTGGGAAATACCCGCTAGTGGGTAAAGTAGAAGTCGATGAGACCGTTGTAGGGCAACAGGAAGAAGGCGTTGTAGGACGACAAAATAACCGAAAAAAGCAGGTTGTACTGGCTATTGAGAAGAAAGGGAAAGGAGTGAGCAGGATGTATGCCAGAGAGATTGACAATGCTGGATCCAAGCAATTGAAGCCCTTCTTCCAGGATCATATATCACCTGAGGCTACCATCAAAACCGATAACTGGAGGGGCTACATCCCCTTGAAAGAAAAATATCCTTACTTAATTCAAATCGAGAGTGGGAAGAAAGGTAAGAATTTCCCGGAATTGCACAGAACAATTATGATGTTCAAGGCATGGCTTAGAGGTATCCACCATTCAGTCGATAACCTGCAAGCATATATCGACCAATATTGCTATCGGTTCAACCGAAGCCAGATGAAAGGGGAAATATTCGATAACCTGCTAACTAAAATGGTGGTCCATCAACCATGCCCGTACAAGTGCATTCGTATTTATTAAATGCCTACTTCAATTGAATTAAATAAGGGTATTTTTCTTTCAAGGGGATGTAGCCCCTCCACTTATCGGTTGTGATGGTAGCCTGAGTTGATATATGATCCTGGAAGAAGGGCTTTAATTGCTTGGATCCAGCATTGTCAATCACTCTGGCATACATCCTGCTCACTCCTTTCCCTTGCTTCTCAATATAGCCAGTACAACCTGCTTTTTTCGGTTATTTTGGCGTCCTACAACGCTTTCTTCTTGTTGCCCTACAACGGTCTCATCGACTGCTACTTTACCCATTAGCGGGTATTTCCCACTGCTAACCATGACCTTCATTATCTTTTGCTGAAACAGCCAACAGGTTTTTTTCCGTAGCCCCAGTTTTCTGCTTAGTTCTGTTCATGCAATCCCTTGTTTATTTGCACTCATATAGTATTAGGATATAAAAAGCTTTTAACATTGGGAATTTTACTTTGTGGAAAAGAGTGCCACTTGTGGGGGTAGCTTGGTATCTACATTTTGTGCATTGACGGGTATGGAATAATTTCCCTCCGCAATACTTGCTGTTTTGGCACCTTTCACATTTAAATCCATTGGGTCATTTCATTTCGGCCAGGAAGTTTTGACAACTGTCGTTATCAGGAAATTTCTTCTGAAACTCAAAAAGGGTTAGGCTTTCATACTTTTTCTCCATAATCTGATTTTTACTCTAACTTTAATAACTTTACTAAGTTACTGTAAATCAATCGTTTAACCAAGAAAATGAAACCATTTCAATAGACTAATCTTTTATTTATTAAATGCCTACTTCAATCAAATTATTTGTAGTGATCAAATATCCCAGTCTTCGTTAAGCTGTCTTATAGCGGTGTAGGAAGTAAGATCGAATTGACAGGGTACGATTGACACATAATTATTCGCCAGAGCTGATTCATCATTATCTTCCCCTTTATCGTGGTTGACAAAATTTCCAACCATCCAGAAGTACTTTCTACCATAGGGATCTGTTCGCTCGTCAAACTCTTCCTCCCAGTTGGCATTCGCCTGACGGCAGGTTTTAATTCCTTTAATTTTTTCTTTTCGAATTGGGGGGAAGTTTACATTTAAAGCAACTCCTTCCAAAATTCCATTTTTTAATGTCTCATTCACCACCTTGATAGCATATTCGTCCACATGTGACATGTCTGCATCAGGATCGTAATCACATAATGAAAATCCGATAGCAGGAAGGCTTTCGATCGCCCCCTCTATCGCTGCACTCATGGTTCCAGAATACATCACACTTATTGAGCTGTTGCTTCCATGATTCACTCCTGAAACAACCAAGTCAATTTTGCGATCTTTCAATACATAATGTTTGGCTAACTTGACACAATCTGCTGGCGTGCCACTGCATTCAAAAGCCTGAATATCTTCAAAAATTTCATTGGGTCTTATCCTTAGCGTATCGCCAACAGTGATTGCATGCCCCATTCCTGACTGGGGACTGTCTGGTGCTACCACCACTACTTCTCCAATGCTATTCATTAGTTCAACTAATTTTCTAATCCCTCGTGAGGTGATTCCATCATCGTTCGTAACTAAGATCAGGGGTTTTGACATACTTTAAATCGAATTGAAGAAAGCTACAATTCTAATCAAATCCCTGACATCACTGGTATCCAGTCTATTGTTCTTTATGTATTGTTTCACTTCAACCTGTTTTTTAAACATCACTGCCAAGAGGTCTTTTTTCCTGCCAGAGAAATAAGTAATCCCTCCTTCGGTAGTCAGGAAGAAAAAGGAATATCTTACGACGGATTTTGAATAATTTGCTCCTCTCCAGTAAACCGAGCTTGATGTTTGGCTTTGCTGTATAATAACTTCCCGTGTCAACAATGACAGGGGTCCCTCATAAAGCAGTTCAAATAAAATGGGGATTTTATACCCATAGCTCACCTTATAAGGAATAGAGTAAAATTGCCGATAGGTATTTAAGATTTCATCATTTATTTCAAAATAAAAAATTTTATGACTTGAGAACGTTTTGATTTTTCCATTACAAACCATCGAAACTACATTATCTTCCGTATTATACTTCAATTTTCCTTGTATCGTATCCTTCTCAGAGGTGATCAGAAAACCTTCGTGAAAGACCTCAGAGGAAAACTGTTGAGACCAAGCGATCGTTGAGGAAGCAATTAGCAATGAGGTAAATAAACTCTTCACTTATCGTAAAATTTCGTGACCTAGTTTGTCACGCTTAGTTTCCATATATTTTTTGTTATGAGCATTAGGTGCTATTTCAACAGGTGTATTCTCCACGATTTCAAGACCATACCCCATCAGCCCGACTCTTTTCTTAGGATTATTGGTAATCAAATTGATTTTGGAAATGCCAAGTTTCCTTAAAATCTGAGCTCCTACTCCATAGTCTCTTTGGTCTGCATTAAACCCAAGGTCCAAGTTAGCCTCGACAGTATCTTTGCCAAGCTCCTGTAGTCTGTATGCTTTCAATTTGTTCAATAAGCCTATCCCTCTACCTTCTTGGTTCATGTAGAGGACCACTCCTTTGCCTGCCTTGTCTACCATTTCCATCGCATGGTGTAATTGTCCGCCACAGTCACACCTACAGGATCCAAATATATCTCCCGTCACACAGGACGAATGTACCCTAACCAAAACCGTCGCATCTTCTTTCCATTCTCCTTTCACCAACGCCAAATGATGCTCACCAGTAGTTGTTTGACGGAATGCCTTTAACTGGAAATCTCCATGCTCTGTAGGCATATTTACCTCTATTTCCTCTTCCACAAGAGATTCCCTCTGCATCCTGTATTTTATCAAATCCTTGATCGCCACTAGCCTCAAATTGAATTTGTCAGCAATAGTCCTCAAGTCCGGCAGACGAGCCATGGTGCCGTCTTCTTTCAGTATTTCAACAAGTACTCCTGCAGGGTACAGCCCTGCGAGTCTTGCTAGGTCTACTGTTGCTTCTGTATGTCCCGCTCTCCTCAACACTCCTCCATTTTTTGCTTTCAAAGGAAAAATGTGTCCTGGTCTGCCAAGGTCTTCAGGTTTCGTCTCAGAATCGACAAGGGCCTGTATGGTCTTTGCCCTGTCAGCGGTGGAAATGCCCGTAGTAGTTCCATGTCCAATCAGGTCCACCGATACTGTAAAAGGAGTTTCATGTGTCGCCGTGTTTTTCCCCACCATCAAATCCAATTTCAATTCCCTGCATCTATCTTCTCTTAAAGAGGCACAAATCAAACCTCGCCCTTCTTTCGACATGAAGTTGATGATCTCAGGAGTTACCTCTTCAGCAGCACAAATAAAGTCTCCCTCATTCTCTCTGTCTTCGTCATCTACAACAATAACGATTTCTCCTCTTTTGACGGCCTCAATTGCTTCTTCAATTTTGTCTAGCATACTACCCTACCAATACGTTTCCTAAAATTTTAGCGATTTCTACTTCCACTCCTTTCAACTCATTGATCTCATCTAAAAGTTCATCTACCTCAGTTTCAGTTTTGGCATCGTTCAGTTTCTTATTTTCTTCTTCTATCAAATGCTGAATAATTCTGAATTTAAGCCTTAAAACATTGGTATAGGTAACGTCTTTTAAGAAGTCAGCTTCCCTTGGAACATGGATGTGATATTTATCCTTCCATTTTTTACTTATCTCGTATTTGTCCGCTACCAAATCAACCACTGTGTTCCGTACATCTTCATCGGGATGATGCAACAAATCTTCCCCATCTATGACCTCTCCATTTTGCAATTTTTCCTTAAAGACATCAATGATTTTCCGATAGGTTTTATTTGTAAACTGAATTTCCTCTGACTCATTTAGAAAATAACCAATGAGATACTGATCTCGTAGTTCACGAGTCTGAATTTTATTTTTCCCATAATTGACAAGCACGCGTACACTTTCCCGCTCCTGTAGTTCAATGATCTGCCCAATATCAAGTTTATCAATTAGTTCCTCTTGTTCATGAGAGGTGGGAACCTCTGGCTCGGGAATCGGGTCGGATGGATGCCCCTTCCTATTTGCGATCAGGATTTTGTTTTGCTCTGTAATCAGCACGGACTCTGCTATCCCCAGGAGACCGCTACAGTCTTTAATGTACACTGTCCTTTTGACTGGATCGTTGATCTTGGAAATACTCGAAACAATATCTTTAATTGCCCCGGCTTTCTTCACGGGATCATTCCCCGTTTCATCAAGCAATACCTTAGCCTTAAACCTGATAATGTCTTGGGATTCCTCCGCAACAAAATCTCTAAACCCTGAAGCTCCTAAATTTCTGGCATAACTGTCGGGATCTTCACCGTTTGGCAATGCGACCGCCTTGACATTCAAATCGCCCTCCAATAGCAAGTCAATACCTCTCAGGGAAGCTTTAATACCTGCCTGATCTCCATCAAAGATGACCGTTACATTTTCTGAATACCTGCCGATAAGCCTGACCTGATCTTTCGTAAGGGCTGTACCAGAAGACGAGACTACATTGTCTATCCCTGTCTGATGCATCGAGATTACGTCTGTGTAACCTTCCACCAAGATGCAATTGTCCTCTTTTCGAATGGCTTGTTTGGCCTGATACATCCCGTACAGCACCTTACTTTTTATGTACAGCCCAGTCTCTGGACTGTTTATGTACTTCGGCAGTTTGTCATTACTGGTTAATTTCCTTCCCCCAAATGCAATAGGCTTTCCAGAAACATTGTGAATCGGGAAAATTACTCTACTTCGAAAACGATCGTATACCTTATCGTTTTTGGTAACGAGCAACCCCGCTTCTTCTAGGAGTTCTTTGTTATATCCTTTTTTAACGGCATCATCCAATAAGCCATCCCACAATTCTGTGGAGTAACCCAGCTCAAATTTCCTGATTGTTTCGTCCGAAAATCCTCGTTCCCTGAAATAAGTCAACCCGACCGATTTTCCCTCATCGGAAGCATGTAAAAGTTCTTGGAAATACTGCTTGGCATAACTCAGAACGATATATAGGCTTTCCCGCTTATTTTGAGCCTGCAATGCCTCATCTGACTGCTCCTCTTCTACCTCAATCCCATACTTCCCTGCTAGGTACTTCAACGCCTCCACGTAGCTCAGTCCATCTACTTCCATTACAAACGTAATGGCATCCCCGCCTTTACCCGAGCTAAAATCTTTGAAAATCCCCTTGGATGGAACTACGTAAAAAGAGGATGTCTTTTCATTGGTAAAAGGACTCAATGCCTTGAAGCTGGAGCCAGACCGTTTCAATGACACAAAATCACCTACTACATCGACAATATCCATTCGGTTTTTTATCTCTTCTATGGTAGATGTCGGGATCAATGAATAACTTCTGGGTTAGGGGGTAAAGTTACTTGATTATGGCTATTGATATTGGTCCATTTAGCCATCGACTTTCATAGACCACACAGAACCTCAACCTAGTTAGTCAAGACCCAAAATTAAATTATATGAGTGGATTTTTTAATGGTGCAAATTGTGACCTCTATATTGGCAAAGGAGCAGGAAAAAATCTTTTAAATGATATTAACAGTGCATCTGAATCCGTAAAAATTGTTTCGCCTTATCTGTCTCCCTTTTTAATTAAAGAATTAATCGGATTAAGTAAAAGAAACATAAATATTGAACTGATCACTACTGATAAACTGGAGGACTTTTATGGCGACTACAAAAAAACATTTATGAATTAATTATTCAAAACAGAAGAACAGATGAACAATCTGTTATGCAAAGGACAAAATGGAAAAAAAGTGCTAAGATACTTTTGTTCTCAACCATAGGTTTATTGGTTACCTCAATCGGACTTTTTACCTTTTTAAAAGACACAAAAGTAGCATTTGGAATTATCCCTGTACTGATAACATTTATTGCCTATAGAATCTTCATTACTAAGTATAAAAACAAAAGAGTTTATAATTATTGGTACACTGTAAGTTCAATTAGTAAGCGCAAAGATGTAGGATAAATATGTGGATGTAAGTTCAATTAGTAAGTGCAAAGATGTAGGATAAATATGTGGAGCTAGTTTCACATATTTACAGGTCTAAAAACTTTGCCATATGAGCCAAACATATTATCAACTCAAAGACCATCAAAGACATCAAATTGAAGCCTACTTAAAATCGGGTAAGAGTAAAAGTTTCATTGCAGAAGCCCTTGCTGTGTCGGTTTCCACCATTTACAGAGAATGCAAGCGCAACAGTTCCCCTACAGGGATCTATCATGGATCTAAAGCACATTTGACTTCCACAAAGCGTAAGCAACGTTATTGCAAGCCTCGCTCTTTTGACACCCACAAAAGAAAGCTCATCAAAGAATACCTTCTGCAAGAACAGTGGTCACCTAAGCAGCTTGTAGGGTATTGTAAAATCAAGCAGATTCCCATGGTTGCACATGAACGTATCTATCAATATATCAGGGACGATAAAGCTGCTGGTGGACAGTATTACAAACATTTACGCCAGCAACTCAAACATAGAAAAAGACCTGTAGGTAAGCCTGTAACTATTAAAAACAGGGTATCAATCGATCAAAGACCTGAATGCATCAACAATAAAGAACGCTTTGGGGACTGGGAAGTGGATACCATTATAGGCAGACAACAAAAGGGAGCCATGCTGACCATCGTGGAAAGAACTACAGGAATGCTCACTATCAAAAAGCTACCTAAGGGAAAGCAAGCCAAAGGACTAAGTAAGGAACTTATCAATAGGATGATGCCCTATAAAAAACATATCCTTTCGATCTCTTCTGATAATGGAACAGAATTCGCCGACCATCAAAACATAGCTAAAAACCTAGCTACTAAATTCTACTTTGCCCATCCGTATTGCTCTTGGCAAAGAGGACTCAATGAATACACTAACAAACTCATAAGACAGTATATACCCAAAAAAATAGCTTTTGATACACTAAAGGACGAACAGATTACACAAATTCAACACGAAATTAACCGACGACCAAGAGAAAAACTTAACTTTAAAACTCCTAAAGAAATCTTTTATCTAAATACCGCTTAGGTTTTGCACTTGATGGTTGAACCTACGCAACAGTTCTCCTAAAGGGATCTATCATGGATCTAAAGCACATTTGTCTTCCACAAAGCGTAAGAAACGTTAGTGCAAGTCTCGGTCTTTTGACACCCACAAAAGAAAGCTCATCAAAGAATACCTTCTGCAAGAACAGTGGTCACCTAAGCAGCTTGTAGGGTATTGTAAAATCAAGCAGATTCCCATGGTTTCACATGAACGTAGCTATCAATATATCAGGGACGATAAAGCTGCTGGAGGCCATTATTACAAACATTTACGCCAGCAACTCAAACATAGAAAAAGGTCTGTAGGTAAGACTGTAACTAGTAAAAACAGGGTATCAATCGATCAAAGACCTGAATGCATCAACAATAAAGAACGCTTTGGGGACTGGGAAGTGGATACCATTATAGGCAGACAACAAAAGGGAGCCATGCTGACCATCGTGGAAAGAACTACAGGAATGCTCATTATCAAAAAGCTACCTAAGGGAAAGCAAGCCAAAGGACTAAGTAAGGAACTTATCAATAGGATGATGCCCTATAAAAAACATATCCTTTCGATCTCTTCTGATAATGGAACAGCATTTGCCGACCATCAAAGCATAGCTAAAAACCTAGATACTAAATTCTACTTTGCCCATCCGTATTGCTCCTGGCAAAGAGGACTCAATGAATACACTAACAAACTCATAAGACAGTATATACCCAAAAAAACAGCTTTTGATACACTAAATGACGAACAGATTACACAAATCCAACACAAAATTAACCGACGACCAAGAGAAAAACTTAACTTTAAAACTCCTAAAGAAATCTTTTATCTAAATACTGCTTAGTTTTTGCACTTGATGGTTGAACCTACGCACTTCCATTTCTTGTACTCCAAGACGGACTTTCTTCCAGGCATCTGCCCGAATCTGGCTAATTTGCTGTTCCATAGTAGCGCAACGCACAGCTCGGATGTAAAAGTGCTGACTTGTTCCCTCCACAAGACTAATTACCTTTTGTTGGTAGGAAGCCGAATCTGCCCGAAAGCGCTTGATGCAGATGCCCTGCTGATCCAGTAAAGAAAATGCTCTGGTCAGGGTTTCTTCTTGTTGGTATTTGGCTGGGCTGTTGCCATTACGATCTTCGATGTAAACAATGTTTTTTTGTTCTTTTGATTATTGAGTGGGTGATGCGTTAAAATACGGGTTCAATTTTATCATTCAAAAGGATTAAAAAATGCAAGACTTATTTACTCAAGCACTCGGCATCTACTCCCCATGGTTGGTCAAGGATGTTGAATTTAACGACAAACAACTCAACAGCTATATTGACTTCAAACGTGGAACGCGCTTTGTTGATGGTAGCGATGACCAAAGCCTATAGTGCCTATGACACCAAGATGAAAAAATATCGTCATATGAATTTCTTTGAGCATGAATGCCATCTGCATGTTCGGACTCCTCGCATTAAGCGAGACGATGGTAAAGTGCGACTGATTCTGCCGCCGTGGGCAGGTCAGTTAAATGGTTTTAGCACCTTGTTTGAGGTGCTTATTATCAAGTTTTGTAAGCACATGCCGGTACACAATGGTTGCCAGCTGATGAACATACCAGATTATAAGGTTTGGAAATTACTGGATATCCATGTTGACAAAGCCATGCTCAGTGAGGATTTAAACGGTATAGAACCCTTTGGCATGGGTGAAACTGCCACGGACTAAGGGACCTGATTATGTTACGCTATTTGTTGATTTATACAAAAAAGCAGTGGCGCATATCAGTGATGGCAAAAGTAGTCAAACGGTTATTGACTTTGTTGCGGTTTTAGAACAACAAAAGGGCAACAAAGAACAAGTTAAATCGGTGAGTTGCGCTATGTCGCCGGCGCTTATTAAAGGGATTAGAGAAAACCTGCCGAATGCCAAAATTACCTTTGACAAGTTCCACATTATAAAAATTATCAATGAAGGGGTTGATAAGGTGAGAAGAGCGGAGGCGAAAGAAAATCCAATTCTTAAAGGTACGCGGTATTTATTCCTCAAAAACGAACAAAACCTCAGCGAGAAACAACAACAGAAAAAAGCAGAATTAGAGCTGGCAGATCTTAACCTTAAATCCTTTTAGGCAATGAGAATGCACGAAACTTTCCAACAAATCTATCAAGCCAGAACTATGATAGATTTTGAGCAACTATTAAGCAAATGGGACAACTGGGGCAATCAATGCAATTTACCCGCCATGGTTGAAACGAGCAAAATCATTAAAAACCACTGGCAAGGCATCGTGCAATGGAAATTAAGTAGCATCAATAACGGTATTTTAGAAGGCTTAAATTCGATCATTCAGGTCGCAAAAAGAAAAGCCAGAGGTTATGGCAAAAACATTTTAAGACCATGGCTTATTTGCTGAGTGGCAAGTTAGATTTGCATAAAATTAATGTGAATATACCCACTTGCTTTTAACAAGAGCCGTTTTTTTCCGATACTGGTCACACCTGACTGGTAACCTTCACTCTTTTTATAGGTTCTCCGTGCATCATATTTCTCGGTGGCGATTACCTGATTATCATAAGCTAATGCATACTCCTGTTTGGTGTTAAGCTGATTGGTTTTGCTCAAGGCTTTCAGTAATCATTGGTTTAAGCCCAGGTTGATATTGAACTGATGGGTTATCC
Organism: Ekhidna sp.; assembly: GCA_965261215.1. Classification (GTDB taxonomy): domain Bacteria; phylum Bacteroidota; class Bacteroidia; order Cytophagales; family Cyclobacteriaceae; genus Ekhidna. Next base: position 900,125 of record CBDHDT010000193.1, on the reverse strand, counting down.
CTCCCGAACTGGTCATTTCCTCTGTAGGGGTGGCCAGTTCTTTTATGCCTCTCAAAATGGTATCGGCACTACACACCGATAGCCCCCGAACTTTCTTCAGATGTTCTCCCAAGTGTTCTTCAATGTCCTCAGTACAAGCTCCACCATGAAGGAAAATAGCCAAATGATTCATCAAAATCTCCGAGTAATCGAACCCTCTATAGTTGACCCGGCTACCCAAATGATCATCCATTAGCTTGGGAATACCGATATCCTTAAGAAACTTGTAGCAAAAATTAAACCCGCCAAAAGGGGTGACTTTTTTATCAGATATGGTTACCTTCGTTCCCGCTTACTTGATTGGTTACACACTCAAATAAGTGAAAAAAAATCTAGACGGAAAAGCCTATTACAAACTATTTTAAGCCTATTCCAGCTCTTTTCCGTTTTACACCTGCGGATTTAAGGTACTAGTTAAGCAATTTCTAAGTGCTTAAGACCCAATTAAATGATTTGAAGTAGGCATTTAATAAATAAAAGATTAGTCTATTAAAACAGTTTCATTTTCTTGATTAAACAATTGATTTACAGTAACTTAGTAGGACTATTAAAGTTAGAGTAAAAATCAGATTATGGAGACAAAGTAGGAAAGCCTAACTCTTTTTGAGTTTCAGAAGAAATTTCCTGATAACGACAGTTGTTAAAACTTCTTGGTCGAAATGAAATGGCCAGATGGATTTCAATGTGAAAGGTGCCAAAACAACACGCATTACAGAGGGAAATTATTCCATACCCGTCAATGCACAAAATGTAGGTACCCCGCTACCCCCACAAGTGGCACGCTTTTCCACAAAGTAAAATTCCCAATGTTAAAAGCTTTTTATATCCTATACTACATGAGTACAAATAAACAAGGGATTGCATCAACAGAGCTAAGCAGAAAACTGGGGCTACGGCAAAAACCTGTTGGCTGTTTCAACAAAAGGTAATGAAGGCAATGGTTAGCAGTGGGAAATACCCGCTACTGGGTAAAGTAGAAGTTGATGAGACCGTTGTAGGACAACAGGAAGAAGGCGTTGTAGGACGCCAAAATAACCAAAAAAAGCAGGTTGTACTGGCTATTGAGAAGAAAGGGAAAGGAGTGAGCGGGATGTATGCCAGAGTGATTGACAATGCTGGATCCAAGCAATTGAAGCCCTTCTTCCAAGATCATATATCACCTGAGGCTACCATCAAAACCCGATAACTGGAGGGGCTACATCCCCCTGAAAGAAAAATACTCTTAATTTAATCCAAATCAAGCGTGGAAAGAAAGGTAAGAATTTCCCGGAATTGCACAGAACAATTATGATGTTCAAGGCATGGCTTAGAGGTATCCACCATTCAGTCGATAACCTTCAAGCATATATCGACCAATATTGCTACAGGTTCAACCGCAGGCAGACGAAAGGAGAAATATTCGATAACCTGCTAACTAAAATGGTGGCCCATCAACCATGCCCTTACAATTTTATTCGTATGTATTAAACGTCTACTTCAAACGATTTACCTGTGACATTTTGTGGTCAATTTGGTATCATATACACCAAAGGTGCGACACTAAAAAGAGCAACAAAAAGTGGGAACCAAATTTCTGTTAGCTGTACCAAGCCGATCAACTCAACTCTGACTTTAAATCAATTATTGAGTAGCTGGCGTTTATCCATTCCTCTTCCAAACCTTTTATTTTAGGCTATCAGACGAGCTTTTAGGCTCGCCTAATTCCTATTTACACAGTTTATTGGATGCTACCCCTCTTATCCTTTGTTCTTTATGTCTTGAACTTCAAGCCTGATCTCCTGAGCCACATTTTTTAGGTCTTGCATTCCTTTTCTTATTCTGGTACCTGCAGCACTATTTTTCTTGTCATAGAATTTTTCAAAATCTCCTTCCAGAGAGTTAACTAAATCTTGAAGTTGTTCAAATCTTTTCATGTTATAAGGTAATTAAGGTTATCAATAAATTTTAATCTTAAAAGATAGGGCAATTATAGTTCAAAATGCTTAATAACAACTTTAAATTGAGTTAATAATCAAGGTTTTGCCAACATTGCCCCCTCCACTCCTGCCGCTCTATAAACTCCCTCGTCCAATTTCGACTTAATGGCATCAAACGCATTCAACGTAACTTCCACATCCTCCAGCGTATGCATAGCTGTTGGGATTACTCTCAAGATGACCATCCCTTTTGGTACCACTGGATAGACTATCATTGAACAGAAAATCTTGAAGTTTTCTCTCAGGTCTCTCACCATGTTACAAACTTCGAGTACCTCTCCATTCAGCACAACAGGAGTAACTGGGGAATTTGTTGTTCCAATATTAAATCCATGTTCTCTGAATCCACCTTGAACTGCATTTACTATGGTCCATAGATCCTCTCTAAGTTCGGGCATACTCCTCAACATGTCCAATCGCTTAAGCCCCCCTTCAACCAACGGCATTGGTAACGATTTAGCATAAATCTGTGATCTCACCTTGTACCTTAAGTGGTTTACCACTTCAGATGGACCTGCAATAAAGGCACCAATACTTGCCATGGATTTGGCAAATGTTGAAAAATAGATGTCTATTTCATCCTGTACGCCATAGTATTCGCCTGTACCCACACCCGTATCCCCCATCGTTCCAAAGCCATGTGCATCATCGAGAAGCAGTCTAAAATCATATTTCTTTTTCAGTTCTACTATTCCATCCAGTTTTCCTGTGTTTCCACTCATTCCGAAAACTCCCTCTGTTATTACCAAAACTCCCCCACCCTGTTCTTTTGCCAGTTTTTCAGCTCTCTTGAGTTGCCTCTCACAGTTTTTAATATCATTGTGTGAAAAAACATACCGCTTTCCTATGTGCATTCGCAATGCATCAATAATGCAAGCATGACATTCCGCATCATATACCACAACATCTTTCCTATCTACAAGTGCATCAATAACTGACATAATGCCTTGATATCCGTAGTTTAATAGCATACCAGTAGGCTTGCTCACAAAATCTGCCAGTTCCCGCTCCAGCTGGTCATGTAAATCAGAATTACCTGTCATCATTCTGGCACCCATCGGATAACCAAGACCCCACCTCTTAGTAGCTTCTGTATCTACTTTTCTGATTTCGGGATGGTTAGCCAAACCCAAATAATTATTCAAACTCCAGATCAATACTTCCTGACCTTTAAACTTCATCCGTGGTTGAATCTCTCCTTCTAGTTTCGGAAAGAAGTAATAATTCACGTCCGCATCTAAAAATGAATATTGTCCTAACGCTCCTTTATCACTTAGCAGTTTATCAAATAAATCCATGTAGTTATCAAATTCCCCGAATCTTCAAAACAAGGTGCAAATTTAGCAGTATTGTCTTTATTATGAATACTTTGGGATTTAATAAACTTGCGGTAATGCTTCCCAACATGTCAATAAACAAAATTTTAATAGCAAACAGAGGAGAAATCGCCATCCGGATTATGAGATCTGCCAGAGAAATGGGAATCTCAACGGTAGCTGTTTACAGCGATGCAGATAAATTGCTTCCGCACGCTTCGTATGCAGATGAATCTGTAAATATAGGACCCGCTCCTGCCTCTGAGTCCTACCTAGCACAGGATAAAATTATAGCCACCTGTAAAAAAACAGGAGCCGATGCAATTCATCCTGGTTACGGGTTCCTGTCAGAGAATGCTGTCTTCGCTGAAAAAGCAGAAAAAGAAGGGATCAACTTCATAGGTCCATCTCCTGAGACAATACGATTAATGGGTGACAAGCTAACCTCCAAGCAAACTGTAAAAACATTTGATGTTCCTCTAGTCCCTGGGATGGATGAACCCATACATGATATAGAGAAAGCAAAAAACGTAGCTAATGAACTTGGCTACCCAGTTATGATTAAAGCCAGTGCTGGAGGCGGTGGCAAGGGAATGAGAATGGTGGATGAAGCACAAGGCTTTGAAGAGCAGATGGAACGTGCCATGAGCGAAGCAAGAAATTCTTTTGGTAAGGATGAGGTATTTATCGAAAAATTTATTGTTTCTCCAAAGCATATAGAAGTACAGGTATTGGGAGATAAGCATGGTAACATTGTTCATTTATTTGAGCGCGAATGTAGCATTCAAAGAAGGCACCAAAAGGTAGTGGAAGAAGCACCATCAGCCCTGCTGACTCCAGATAGACGAATGAAAATCGGGCAGGCCGCAGTTAATGTTGCAAAATCATGTAGCTACTACGGGGCGGGCACAGTTGAATTTATAGCAGATGAGAATTTTGATTTTTACTTTCTTGAGATGAATACTAGGCTCCAAGTGGAACATCCGGTAACTGAACTGATTACAGGTATTGACCTAGTAAAAGAGCAAATTAAAATTGCTGAAGGGAAAGTGCTTTCACTGTCTCAGGAAGATTTGAGTATAAACGGACACAGTCTTGAGGTTCGTGTGTATGCAGAGGATCCAACAAATAATTTCCTTCCTGACACAGGCAGATTACAAACATATAAAAGACCACAAGGTGCTGGTGTAAGAGTAGATGATGGGTATGAAGAGGGTTTGGACGTTTCCATTTATTATGATCCAATGATTGCAAAACTGATCACGTATGGAAAAGACAGAAATGAGGCCATCGAACGCATGAAGCGGGCTATCAAGGAATACAAGATATCGGGAGTCAAAACGACACTCCCATTTTGTGAGTTTGTATTGAATCACACAGAGTTTCTTAGTGGATCATTTACTACTGGGTTTGTGGAATCGTATTATGATCCAAACACATTAAAAGTGGAAATATCTGATGAAACGGCAGAAGTTGTGGCAGTTGTAGCACATGAAATCATGACTTCAGGTGTCGTCAAAGCAACATTCAACCCAACCTCGAAATATAATAGCAAGTGGAAAACAAGGAGAAGGAATTAAATGGCTGAAATAAGACCCCTGAGAGCCTGGAGATACAACTCGAAATTAACAAAAAATATTGAAAAATTAATTTCTCCCCTGTTTGATGTAGTCTCTGAAAGTCAAAGAGAGCGGTTGTATAACGAGGAATACAACAGCATTCATTTGTCCGTACCACGTGGTGAAAATGCGGTTACGAGTGCCTCCAAAACACTGGTTAACTGGAAGAAGGATAAGATTGTAGAGCAGGATCAGCTTCCCGCCATATATGTCTACTATCAATATTTCAATGTACCTGGGAGTAACAAAGAATATTGCAGAAAAGGCTTCATTGCCAATATCAAGATTTATGATTGGTCGGAAAATGTCTTACTTCGACATGAGAATACTATGCCTTTTTCTGTGAATGACCGCATGGAGGTACTGGACAAGACCCAGCTACATGTCAGCCCTACTCACGGACTTTACACTGACTTTTCTAAAGACATAGATCGCTACCTAGACAGTGCGATGCAATCTCCTCTCTACGAAACGGAAGATTATCAAGGCACAAGAGGAGTATTTGCTGTTATACATGATGTGAAAATCATTAAGAGAATAGTCACAATGACAGCAGACAAGCAAATCATTTTGGCAGATGGACATCATCGGTATGAAAGCTCTCTACTTTATCAACAAAAGCGCATTGAGAATAATCCACGTCATACAGGAATGGAAGGGTATAATTATCATTTGATGTATTTTACCAATACTGAAGCAGATGACTTAAGAATTCTGCCCACACATCGAATGGTCAAAGGTCTCCCAAATTTTTCAGAGAAGGAGTTGCTCCAAAAGTTGGATCGATACTTCTTTATCAAGCCAATGGAGGAAGCATTTGAAATCAATGAAGTAATCTTGGGTAAGAAATGGTCTTTTGGGCTATTAATTTGTGACAATTCCTACAAACTTCGTTTGAAACCAGAAATGATCAATACGGTTAGCTGGAATTTTCCTCAAACCATTAAGGAGCTGGATTTAACAGTCATGCACTACTTTATTGTTGAAAAATGCTTGGGGATACTAGGTGAAGATCAAAGGACGGGGAAAAACCTGACATTCGAACGAAACTTTTCTAGGTGCTTGAACCAAGTTAAGAACAGAGAGGCGCAATGCGCTGTTATAACGAAAGAAGTTTCAATACAGACTGTCAAAGAAGTATGCTATAGCGGATATACACTGCCTCAGAAATCAACATACTTTTACCCGAAAGTTATTTGTGGCTTTCTTTTCGGATCCATCAAGGAAGATGAATTCAACTCTTTTTTTGATGGAGCATTCTAATAGACTAATACTGGGATCACAATCGCCCAGAAGGAAAGAATTATTGCTGAGAGCAGGATTCGAATTTGAAGTTGAAAATATCAGTTTCAGTGAAATTGTCCCCAGTAATTTACCCGTTTTTGAAGTAGCCGAGTACTTGGCTGTACACAAAAACAAAACGTATAGAAAGAAGTTTGAGACAGCAGTGGTGATTACTGCCGATACAGTGGTCATTTCCAATAATAAAATACTTGGCAAGCCAGGGGAAAAGGGAGAGGCGATAAACATGCTTAGCATGCTTTCTGGGAACACGCATGAGGTTGTTACAGGTACGTGCATTAGTGATTCGGAAAATCACCATGCAATGAGTACTCAAACTCAAGTCAAGGTCAAAGGACTTTCAACTAAAGAAATCGATTACTACATCAAAAAATTCTGCCCCTTTGACAAAGCCGGATCATATGGAATTCAAGAATGGTTCGGTCTGATCGCAATCGAATGGATCAGAGGTTCTTATTATAATGTTGTGGGTCTTCCTGTCGACAAAGTCTACAAAGTGCTTACTGAAGAGTTTGGGATAACTCCAAATTAGACCTAGGAGTCTGTCGGACTTTCAATAACTAGGAGCGTAAAGAGATTAATTATTCAGAACCAAAACTTGGCTTTAACCCATTCGTTTTGCGAAAGGATTTTATGTCTTGTGCCTTTTTCTGTTTTGGTAGTAAATCGGTCTGAGACTCCTCTTTTTAAGCGTCTTTTAGATTAAACATTCTTTTCAAATTATAAGAAAGACACTCCAATCCACATTCATTGTCTATGTTTTCTTTTCCTCTTAATGAAAACCTCCTAAAGCCCAACACCTCCTTTATTATCCCAAAAACAGGTTCCACTGTATGTTGCCTCTTTCGATAAATCCCTTTGTTCTTATCTTTTGTTGGGGTTAAAAGTTGTTCAATATAGTTGTTGTGTTTTTCCTTTGATTTTTAAATGATTGGAGTGATGGACTTGGGAAAATTATCAATGTTTTGCTGAGAATAATAGCCTGTATCGGCAACCGAAGAGGTGATTTTAGGTCTTAATTCGTCGGGGACAGATTCAATAGTAGGTAAGAATTCTTGCGTATCGTTGTGGTGGACTTTCTGCCAGGCATCTGTCCGAATCTGGCTAATTTGCTGTTCCATAGTAGCGCAACGCACAGCTCGGATGTAAAAGTGCTGACTTGTTCCCTCCACAAGACTAATTACCTTTTGTTGGTAGGAAGCCGAATCTGCCCGAAAGTGCTTGATGCAGATGCCCTGCTGATCTAGTAAAGAAAATGCCCTGGTCAGGGTTTCTTCTTGTTGGTATTTGGCTGGGCTGTTGCCATTACGACCTTCGATGTAAACCATGTTTTTGCCGATACTGGCCACACCTGGCTGGTAACCTTCACTCTTTTTATAGGTTCTCCGTGCATCATATTTCTCGGTGGCCATTTGTAAGTTCAATTAGTAAATGCAAAGCTTAGGATAAATATGTGGAGCTATTTCCCCATATTTAAAGGTCTAAAAACGTTGCCATATGAGCCAAACATATTATCAACTCAAAGACCATCAAAGACATCAAATTGAAGCCTACTTAAAATCGGGTAAACGTAAAAGTTTCATTGCAGAAGCCCTTGATGTGTCGGTTTCCACCATTTACAGAGAATGCAAGCGCAACAGTTCCCCTACAGGGATCTATCATGTAGTTAAAGCACATTTGTCTTCCACAAAGCGTAAGCAACGTTATTGCAAGTCTCGGTCTTTTGACACCCACAAAAGAAAGCTCATCAAAGAATACCTTCTGCAAGAACAGTGGTCACCTAAGCAGCTTGTAGGGTATGGTAAAATCAAGCAGATTCCCATGGTTTCACATGAACGTATCTATCAATATATCAGGGACGATAAAGCTGCTGGTGGACAGTATTACAAACATTTACGCCATCAACTCAAACATAGAAAAAGGTCTGTAGGTAAGCCTGTAACTATTAAAAACAGGGTATCAATCGATCAAAGACCTGAATGCATCAACACTAAAGAACGCTTTGGGGACTGGGAAGTGGATACCATTATAGGCAGACAGCAAAAGGGAGCCATGCTGACCATCGTGGAAAGAACTACAGGAATGCTCATTATCAAAAAGCTACCTAAGGGAAAGCGAGCCAAAGGACTATGTAAGGAACTTATCAATAGGCTGATGCCCTATAAAAAACATATCCTTTCGATCTCTTCTGATAATGGAACAGAATTCGCCGACCATCAAAACATACCTTAAATCCGCAGGTGTACAACGAAAAAGAGCTGGAATAGGCTTAAAATAGTTTGTAATAATCTTTTCTGGCTCGATTTTTTTCACTTATTTGAGTGCGTAACCAATCAATTAAGCGGGAATGAAAGTGACGATATCTGATAAAAAAGTCACCCCTTTTGGCGGGTTTAATTTTTGCTACAAGTTTCTTAAGGATAGCGGTATTCCAAAGCTAATGGATGATCATTTGGGTAGCTGGGTCAAATATGTTGGTTTCGATTACTCGGAGATTTTGATGAATCATTTGGCTATTTTCCTTCATGGTGGAGATTGTATTGAGGACATTGAAGAGCACTTGGGAGATCCTCTGAAGCAAGTTCGGGGGTTATCGGTGTGTAGTGCCGATACCATTTTGAGAGGCATAAAAGAACTGGCCACCCCTACAGAGGAAATGACCAGTTCGGGAGGGATAACCCATCAGTTCAATATCAACCTGGGCTTAAACCAATGATTACTGAAAGCCTTGAGCAAAATCAATCAGCTTGACACCAAACAGGAGCATACATTAGCTTATGATAATCAGGTAATCGCCACCGAGCAATATGATGCACGGAGCACCTATAAAAAGAGTGAAGGTTACCAGCCAGATGTGGCCAGTATCGGCAAAAACATTGTTTACATCGAAGGACGTAATGGCAACAGCCCAGCCAAATACTAACAAGAAGAAACCCTGACTAGGGCAGTTTCTTTACTGGACCAGCAGGGCATCTGCATCAAGTGCTTTCGGGCAGCTTCGGCTTCCTATCAACAAAAGGTAATTAGTCTTGTGGAGGGAACGAGTCAGCACTTTTACATCCGAGCTGTGCGTTGCGCCACTATGGAACAGCAAATTAGCCAGATTCGGACAGATGCCTGGCAGAAAGTCCGTCTTGGAGTACAAGAAATGGAAGTGACACAGCTAGCGGATTACCGTCCCTTTGATGGGAAAAAGCCCTACCGATTGGTAGTAAGTCGGATTAAACGCCGAGATGGGCAGAGTGGATTATTCACTGGGGATGCCTTCACGTATCGAGCTATCCTCACCAATGATGTCAAATGGGACAACCAGCAACTTGTTTCTTTTTATAACCAAAGAGGAAATGCTGAGCGAACCTTCGATACAATGAACAATGATTTTGGCTGGTCTAAGCTTCCCTGTTCATTCCTTAATGAAAATACTGCCTTTATGATCATCACTGCGCTGTATGCCAATATATACCAGGTTATGTTGGCTACGTTTGCCAGAAAATTATCCTGGATTAAGGAAAACTTCCGATTGAAGAAATTTATCTTCCGATTTATCTCCGTGGCTACCAAATGGATCAAGACGGGAAGGTAGCATGTGCTTAAACTATATAGTCGTTCCTTAAAAACTCATTTTCAATAGAATTTGTATTCTACTTTGATGGAAAGTGGTTAATTCAACTAGACGCCTCAGCTTTACTACCCATTTTGTATAGAGCCAAAGAGCATTTACTCTTAGTTTTTTCATCAACTTCTTGTAGTTAAACCCACAGGCTGCCATGATGAAGTTTATTTTATCTCCTGTTTTCCCTTTTAGGTAATTGCTAGCTACTCGATGATCTTGCTTCAAGTGTCCGATGATTGGCTCTATGGCTGCTCTACGTCTACAGTGCGTTCGTTTTCTCTGTTTTTCATAGGTATTGTCTCTTTTTAATGAGTTGGATGGTCGAATGATGGAGGTGTTCTCAACTTTGTTAGTCCCTTTGTACCCCCTATCTACTGTGGCGGTTTTCGGGTAGTTACCAGTCAGTAGTTGTGTTTGCTTCAATACAGCATCTAGTGTATGTCCATCATACATATTCTCTTCAAAAGTCATCGCACCTACGATGATACCCGTGTTTTGTGTCAATACTACGGATGCCTTACAGCCATATTCATATTTTTTATGTGCCTTCCCTTTTGCGATGCAATACACATCAGGTTCATGTAAACTGTAAATTTTATGTTTACTGAACTTCTCTTGTGTAAGTACTCGTTTGAACAGTGCCAGTGTTACTTCTTTTTGCTGATGTGGTAATTTCCTGTCTAATTCTCTGACTAACCGACCAGCAATGGTTTTGAGTTTGCGCTTCGCTGCATTTGCTTTCTTTCTTCTTTTAGGGTGAGTCCCATTGTAGGTGTCTCTGACAAGGTTTTTGGTTGTCCTAACGTAACTTCGTCGTAGTTTAATCCCTTCTTTCTTGGCTATAGAAATACAGCTGTCAACAATCTTTTTATGAAGTTTTGCATCTGTGGGATAGGTGATGCGCTTTTCCTGGACAGTAGTATCTACACTTACATGCTTGTCCTTAGCATCCTTGCCGTGTAGCTCAATTGAATGTTTCAATAGCTTCTCTACCCCTTCTTCTCCAATCCTCTTCCTGAAATGTACCAAATCTGTTGCCGCACATGGTTGCCCCCATTGCAAAGAATCAAAGCCTCCAAAATATTGAAAATATGGATTCATTTCCCAGCGTTGTTCCACCAATACCTCATCTGATAAATTGTAAATAGATTTTAATATCAACAAGGAGACCATCAAACGAATAGAATGAGCTGGACGACCTACATTTGAATAAAGCGAACCAAACGCTTCTTCAAAATACGACCATTCTATCTGGTGGCTCAACAAATAAAGCTCTTGCCTGGAATTGAGTTGTTCAGTTAAGGTAGGTGATAAAAAATTAAGTTGATTGCTATTCGACTTTTTTGACTGCATTTGACAAGGTTTTGATTGATATTATAACTATTCCTTGTCATTTTATACAGCAATAATCGTGCTAAAACCCTCCCTGAAAGGAAATAAGCATAATTAATGTTGATTCTTTAGGGTTGACTATATACACACAAAGACTACAGCCGACTGCTCACCTAACTGCCTAACTGTTTGATTAAAACATCCAACATTCTTTCGTAATACCTATTTTCTCAGGAAAGGTCTGTCTGAAAACCCTCAATTTTACCAGTGAAGACCTACTGCACCCTTTAGTTCTGGTCAAAATGCCGACTAACAGCCCCATATACCTGGTCGATTAGATAGGAACTGACATTATTATCCTTTAGCAACTCTTTGTATCTGCAAATCTAGTGGACTGCGGATTTTAGGTATTCAATAAAATAGCAATGTTTATGAAAAATTTGATGAATCCCGTACTGGCTCCTGCCGAAGGGGCGAATTTTAAAACAGTTAAAAGTCACATCTCTCCAAGAACCTACCATTTTGTTGGCGTGAGGTCTCTCGTTGCCCTTGCCTCTGTCGTCTTCCTTGCGGTTATGTCTGCCACTGCGCAGACTGTTACAACAGACCTCTTTGTGCTAAAAATAACCATCAACCACCCCCTCTTCGCCTTCAGGTCCTTTACTTTTTACACGCAGGACACGAATTATGACATAGACTGGGACAATGACCAAATTTTTGAAAGTGCAGATACAGGAGTTTCTGGAAGCCAGTCCCACACCTTCACCACAGTTGGAGAATACACCATCAGATTTAGAAACCTGAATGATGTCCACATCAATAACCAAGCAGGCAGGGAAAAATATACCTCCATAGAACAGTGGGGTACCGCTGTCTGGGATGCAGATATGAGTTTTGCTTTTCAGGGAGCAAGTAGCCTGACCATGACAGCTACTGATACTCCAAACATGAGTGCGGTGACGAATATGCGTTCTATGTTCTATGGAGCCACTTCTTTCAACGGCGACCTAAGCGAGTGGAATACAGCATCTGTGACGAATATGTATGGGATGTTCAGTGAAGCCTCTGCCTTTAACCAAGACCTAAGCAAGTGGAATACAGCGAAGGTGACGAATATGCTTGTTATGTTCTCAGGAGCCACTAAATTTAACGGCGACATCAGCGGGTGGAATGTAGAAGCGGTGACGAATATGCGTTCTATGTTCTATGGAGCCACTTCTTTCAACGGCGACCTAAGTGGGTGGAATACAGCATCTGTGACGAATATGTATAGTATGTTCTCTGGAGCCTCTTCCTTTAACGGAGACATAAGCAGGTGGATCACCGCATCTGTGATGAGTATGTATCGGATGTTCAGTGAAGCCACTAAATTTAACGGCGACATCAGCGGGTGGAATGTAGAAGCGGTGACGAATATGCGTTCTATGTTCTATGGAGCCACTTCTTTCAACGGCGACCTAAGCGAGTGGAATACAGCATCTGTGACGAATATGTATAGTATGTTCTCTGGAGCCTCTTCCTTTAACGGAGACATAAGCAGGTGGATCACCGCATCTGTGATGAGTATGTATCGGATGTTCAGTGAAGCCACTAAATTTAACGGCGACATCAGCGGGTGGAATACCGAATCTGTGACGAATATGCATGGTATGTTCCAAGACGCCACTTTCTTTGACCAGAACATAGGCGGGTGGAATACGGCAAAGGTAACGAATACGGATTATATGTTCAACGGAGCCACTTCCTTTGACAAAGACATAGGAAACTGGAATACAGCGAAGGTAACGAATATGGAGTATATGTTCAACGGAGCCACTTCCTTTACTCAGAACATCAGCAGGTGGAATGTAGAAGCGGTGACTAATATGCAACGTATGTTCAGTGGAGCCACTTCCTTTAACCAAGACCTAAGTGGGTGGAATACAGCATCTGTGACGGATATGTTCTCTATGTTCAGGAAAGCCACTTCCTTTGACCAAGACATCGGCGGGTGGAATGTAGAAGCGGTGACGACTATGCAACGTATGTTCTATGGTGTTACCCTTTCATTTAAAAACTACGATTCACTTTTGGTGAGGTGGAACAGACAAAACCTTCGACCTAGTGTTGTTTTCGACGGAGGAAATTCTTCGTATATGAGTACTCAAGCACAAACTGCTAGGGCAAACATGATCAGTTCAACTGGTCATGATTGGACTATTACCGATGGAGGTCTGAGAACGATGAATCAGGCACCCACAGACATTTTCCTTTCTTCCATCAATATTGCAGAAAATGCAGGTGTCAATGCGGTCGTAGGGATGCTGTCAAATACCGATACGGGAGGTATGTATACCTACACATTGGTGGACGGTGATGGAGATGCCGACAATGGGAGTTTTAATATTTTAGGAACAACCCTGAGGCTTACCGCTTCCGCTGACTATGAAACACTAGCTATTATCCCGCCACAGACGACTCGATCACGAGCTAACTACTCGGTACGGATAAATGTAAGCGACGGGACCCATGATTTTGCAAAAGAATTCACCATTTCTCTAGACGATGTAAATGAAGCACCAACTGCTAGGGATGATGCATTTAGCGTAGCAGAAAGTAGTGCAAACGGCACACCAGTTGGCACAGTGCTAGCAACAGACCCAGACCCAGTCCAAAACCCCAGCTTCACCTACCTTCCGAATGTCAATAGTACATTAACCTATGCCATCACAGGCGGTAATACAGGAAGTGTGTTTGCTATCGACCCCACCACAGGAGAGATTACGGTTGCTGATGCGTTGGATTATGAAACCACCCCATCCTATTCGCTCGTGGTCACAGTTACAGACAGAGGAAGAACCTCCCGACTAAGTGACACGGCAACGCTTACCATCACGGTAACGGATGTGGCGAATGAAAGTAACGCTCCTGTTTTCGCAGAAGGAGCTGTCGCTACAGTATTGTATGCAGAAAACGATCCTACGGCAGTTACCACCGTTATCGCCACCGATGCCGATGCGAGACAGACGGTCACGTTCACGCTGACGGGAGGAGCGGACGAGTCTAAATTTTCCCTCTCTTCAACAGGCGAATTGACGTTCAATATCGCACCAGACTATGAGAACCCAGTGGATGTGGGAACGGACAACATATATGAAGTCATCATCACTGCATCGGATGATGACACACCCGCACTAACTGCTACGCAAATGCTTACCATCACTGTGACGGATGTGGAGGTTGAATATTTATTTAGTGCCAGCCAGCGCACTTTCACGCCATTGACAGATGCTACTGCTGTCACTAGCCTTGAAGCAGACGATGCACTCAGCCTCAGCCTCCCTGTTGGATTCGATTTCACCTTCTATGGTACTACCTACAGCACCCTCAAAGCCTCTTCCAACGGCGTTCTCACGTTTAACCCTGCACACACCAATTCCCTCGTTGACAATGAGATTGCCGGCACTTCACTTACCCATGCGATCATGCCGTTTTGGGACGATCTTGACGGAAGTAGCACCGTAGCACAGGCTTCCTATAAAGTCACAGGCAGTAGTCCTAATCGAGTGTATACGTTTGAGTGGCTCAATTTCAGAAGGCGTGGTTCTAGCGGAGTAGTTTCCTTTCAAGTTAGCCTGCACGAATCCGCTAATTTGATTGAATTGGCGTATGGTCCGGGAGTAGCCGGGTCGTTCAATGCTTCCATTGGCATCAAAGGAGTAGCGAACGATTTCTTTTCACTTGCTGGTAGCGGGACTTCCCCCATGCGTTCTGTAAGTGGCATCAACTCCATTGCAACCAGACCGCCCAATGGACAAGTCTATCAGTTTACACTGACTCCTCCGTCGCCAGTGACGAACGTAGCGCCGGTCATTACTTCAAATGGAGGAGGCATCGTAGCCACAGTAGCTGTAGCAGAAAATCAAACTGCAGTTACCACCGTCGTTGCCATGGATGCAGATGCGGGACAAACAGTTACCTTCACGCTGTCGGGAGCGGATGCAGGTCTGTTTACCCTTTCTTCAACAGGCGAATTGACGTTCAATACCGCACCAGATTTTGAAATGCTTACAGATACGGGAATGGATAATGAGTACGAAGTAACGATCACGGCTACAGACAACGGCATGCCCGAAAAGATGGCTATGCAGATGCTTACCATCACGGTGACGGATGTGACGAATGAAAATAATGCTCCTGTTTTCGCAGAAGGAGCTACCGCTACAGTATCTTATGCAGAAAACGCCACTACGGTAGTAACAACAGTCGTTGCCACCGATGCAGATTCGGGACAGACGGTAAGTTTCACGCTGTCGGGAGCAGATGCGGGTCAGTTTTCCATCACTCCCGCAGGCGAATTGACGTTCAATACCGCACCAGACTATGAGAATCCAGTAGATATGGGGGGGAATAATGAGTACGAAGTAACGATCACGGCTACAGACAACGGCATGCCCGAAAAGATGGCTATGCAGACGCTTACCATCACGGTGACGGATGTGACGAATGAAAATAACGCTCCTGTTTTCGCAGAAGGAGCTACCGCTACAGTATCGTATGCCGAAAACGTCACTACGGCAGTAACTACCGTCGTTGCCACGGATGAAGATGCGGGACAGACGATCACTTTAGCTTTGTCAGGAGATGATGGGGGTCTGTTTTCCATCACTACGGCAGGCGTATTGACGTTCAACATGGCACCGGATTTTGAAATGCCTACGGATACGGGAAGGGATAATGTGTATGAGGTAACGATCACGGCTACAGATGACGGTACACCCGCAAAAATGGCTATGCAAGCCCTCACCATCACGGTGACGGATGTGAATGAGCCCCTGGGACTTGAAGCGTTCACAGGCATTGAAGTATATCCTAACCCAGCAGGCGCAGTGTTGCACATCAGCGGTGTGGAAGGGCATGCTCGCTATACCTTGTCAGGCATAGACTGAAAAGTCTTGAAAAGAGGACAACTGGAGGCAAGCACAGCGGATCATTCCGTGGCTCTTCCATCGCTGAAACAGGGCATCTATTTGTTACAAATAACTACAGGTAAAGGTAGCATCACCAGAAAAATTGTGAAGGAATCGTAGCATACACGCTGGAAGATGGAGGGGAGTCTAGGGTGAGGGAAAGTCCTCCATCTTATGGTTTAGAATCAGACAAATTAATACCAATTTGACCACAAAGTATGTCATCTAAATTGTTTGTTTTTTGCTTGTTTTTGCGAAAAAAAAACACCGTAGCTATGGCTGTACTCATATTTTTTTTCTCATTCAGACAGAAAATAATGCAGTTTATTGATGTGCTATTTTATCATCAACTTGGTATTACACCTTTTAAGACAAAGAATGTTTGAATTATCTCAACTCCAGTCTGCCCCGCTAGCAGGTCAAATTGAAGTGGATGAATCTTAACGTTGGCGCACGGTCACGACGTGTGCATGGGAAACGGGATCGGAGTGCTGGTTAGCAAAACGATCGTTTTGGATCTATTAAAAACAGAAGACCGTTGCAATGTATTGCAACGGTCTTATACCAAATTGATCACAAAATATCACATATAAATCGTTTCTTTTTTGCTCGCATTTCGTTAAAAAATATAACCATAGCTATGGTTGTGTTCATATTTTTTCCTCATTCAGACAGAAAGTAATGCAGTTTATTTATGTCATATTTTGTGATCAAATTGGTATTAATAAAGAGGCACGTAGAAAAATAATGCTTGCAAAAGTCCCAACCGTCACCTAGACTTGTCCACTTAAAGCCCAATGCTATAGAATAAAATAACCCCCTTATTATGAAAACGTGTATGAAACCTTTACTTTCTCTTGACAAAGTTGCGGATTTGGATGTAGTTAAAAATTGCCTCCTCCGCCTCTCCCATTTTGGCAACGTTAGGTCCCTCGTTGCCCTAGCCTCTGTCGCCTTCCTTGCGGTTATGCCCGCCACTACTGCGCAGGCGCAGAATTCACCATTCAGACGACTTTGTGCTGAAAATAACAACCACCGCGGGTACCGACGCTAGCGACAGGTCCTTTAATTTTTATAGCCAAGACATGAATTATATGGTGGACTGGGGAGAAGGTAGCGGTTTTGAGCAGGTCACAACAGGAAATGCTCCCCATACCTTCAACACAGCAGGACCACACACCATCAGGTTTAGAAACCTGAATGATATCTACATCAGTAATCAGGCAGACACAGCAAAATATACCTCCATAGAACAGTGGGGTACTTCTACTTGGAATGCGACAATGGACAGTGCTTTTAAGGGAGCAACTAGGCTCACCATGAAGCTAGGCGCAGGTACGCCTGACATGGGTATGGTGACGAATATGTCTGGTATGTTCGCTGGTGCCACTGCCTTCGACGGCGACATCAGCGGGTGGAATACCGCATCGGTAACGAGTATGGCAGGTATGTTCTCTGGTGCCACTGCCTTTAACCGAGACATAAGCGGGTGGAATACCGTACAGGTGACGGATACGTCTGAAGTGTTCGCTTTTGCCACTTCCTTTAACCAAGACATAGGAAACTGGAATACCGCATCGGTGGAGGATATGACTCAGATGTTCCTGAGTGCCACTGCCTTTAACCAGGATATAAGTCGCTGGAATACTTCAGCCGTGACAGGTATGAGTTTTATGTTCGGTGGTTTCTTTGGAATCACTGTCTTCAATCAGGATATAGGCAACTGGAATACTTCAGCCGTGATAGATATGAGTTTTATGTTCGGTGGTTTCTTTGGAACCACTGCCTTCAACCAGAACATAGGCAATTGGAATACTTCAGCCGTGACGGATATGTCTGGTATGTTCTCTGGAGACACTATCTTCAACCAGAACATAGGCAACTGGAATACTTCAGCCGTGACGGATATGTCTGGTATGTTCTCTGGAGCCACTATCTTCAACCAGAACATAGGCAATTGGAATACTTCAGCCGTGACGGATATGTCTGGTATGTTCTCTGGTGCCATTGTCTTTGACCAGAACATAGGCGGGTGGAATGTTGGTGCATTGACGGATGCCGATGATATGTTCACAGGTAATTTCTTTACACCAGGAAATGTTACACTTTCACCTACAAACTACGATGCGCTGTTGGTGGGCTGGGATGCGCAAACCCTTCAAATGGGAGTCACTTTCGGTGGGGGAGATTCTAAATATAGTTCAGATGAAGCACACACCGCTAGGGCAAATATGACGGCTACTATAGCAAATGGTGGAGATAACTGGACCATTACGGATGGCGGACGAGCAGCACAGTCTAACACGCCCACACCCCCCCCCCATATTTCTTTAGTGCCAGCCAGCGCACGTTCACGCCATTGACAGGTGCTACTGCTGTCAATGACGTTGAAGCAGACGATGTACTCAGTGGAAGCCTCCCTGTTGGATTCGATTTCACCTTTTATGGTACTACCTACAGCACCCTGAAAGCCTCTTCCAACGGCTTTCTCACGTTTAACCCTGCACACACCGGCGGACTCTCTACTAATGAGATTGCCGGCACTTCAGTTACCCATGCGATCATGCCGTTTTGGGACGATCTTGACGGAAGCAAGACCGTAGCACAGGCTTCCTATAAAGTCACAGGCAGCAGTCCTAACCGGGTGTATACGTTTGAGTGGCTCAATTTCGAAAGTCTTGAGACCTCCAGCGCCAATGGAAAAATTTCCTTTCAGGTTAGTCTGCACGAAACCTCTAATATGATTGAACTGGTGTATGGTCCGGGCGTATTAGGTTCGGGGTCCAGTGCTTCCATTGGCATCAAAGGAGCAGCGACCGATTTCTTTTCACTTGCTGGTAGCGGGACTTCCCCCATGCGTTCTGTAAGTGGCATCAACTCCATTTCAACCAGACCAGCCAATGGGCAAGTCTATCAGTTTGCACTGACTCCTCCGTCATCAATGACGAACGCAGCACCTGTCATTACTTCAAATGGAGGAGGCTCCGCGGTCACAGTAGCTGTAGCAGAAAATCAAACCGCAGTAACTACGGTTACCGCCACCGATGTAGATACGGGACAGACGGTTACTTTAGCTCTGTCGGGAGATGATGTGGCTCTGTTTTCCCTTTCTTCCTCAGGCGAATTGACGTTCAATACCGCACCAGACTATGAGACCCCAAGCAGTGCGTCGGGATCAAATACATACTCGGTCACCGTCACCGCTACAGACGACGGCACACCCGAGATGTCTGTTATGCAGACGCTTACCATCACGGTGACGGATGAGAATGAAGTAGTAGCAGATCCGGCAGACGACTTTGTGCTGAAAGTAACAACCACCGCGGGCACTAACGCTAGCGATGCCACCTTTACTTTTTATAGCCAAGACACTGTTTCCGCTTATATGGTGGACTGGGGAGAAGGTAGCGGTTTTGAGCAGGTCACAACAGGAAATGCTCCCCATACCTTCACCACAGCAGGAGAACACACCATCAGATTTAGAAACCTGAATGATATTCATATCAATAATCAGGCAGACACATTAAAATATACCTCCATAGAACAGTGGGGTACCTCTGTCTGGAATGCGGATATGGAAGGTGCTTTTTGGGGAGCAATTAACCTGACCATGAATTTAAGCGCAGGTACGCCTAACATGGGTATGGTGACGAATATGAGGGCTATGTTCGCTGGTGCCACTTCCTTCGACGGCGACATCAGCGGGTGGAATACCGTAGAGGTGGAGGATATGAGGTGGATGTTCTATGAAGCCACTTCCTTTAATCAGAACATAGGTAGGTGGAATACCGCATCTGTTACGACTATGCGCGCTATGTTCGCTGGTGCCACTTCCTTTGACCAAGACATAGGCGGGTGGAATACCGCACAGGTGACAGTTATGTGGGATATGTTCAATGGAGCCACTTCCTTTAACCGAGACATAGGTAGGTGGAATGTAGTAGCGGTGCAGGATATGGAAAGTATGTTTGAAGGAGCCACTTCCTTTAACGGCGACATCAGCGGGTGGAATGTAGTAGGGGTGAAGTACATGACTAATATGTTCGGTGGAGCCACTCTCTTTAACGGCGATATCAGCGGATGGAATACAGTAGCGGTGATGAATATGAAAGGTATGTTCAGGGAAGCCACTTCCTTCAACGGTGCCATAGGCAGGTGGAATACTGCACAGGTGATAATTATGTGGAATATGTTTAGGGGAGCTACTTCCTTTGACCAAGACATAGGTGGATGGAATGTAGTAGCGGTGACGGATATGGATAATATGTTCAGGGGAGCCACTGCCTTCGACCAAGACATAGGCGGGTGGAATGTAGAAGCGGTGAATTTCATGTTTGCTATGTTCTCAGGAGCCACTTCCTTTAACCAAGACATAGGAAACTGGAATACCGCATCTGTGACGACTATGCTTTCTATGTTCGGTGGAGCCACTTCCTTTGACCAAGACATAGGCGGGTGGAATGTCGCATCGGTGACGACTATGCGAGGTATGTTCTTTAACGCCACTTCCTTTGATCAGGACATAGGAAACTGGAACACGGAAGAGGTGACCGATATGTTCCTTATGTTTGGTGGGGGAAGCGGGGTCGTCACTCCCTTTAATCAGGACTTAAGCAGGTGGAATACAGCATCTGTGACGAATATGAGTGCTATGTTCCAGAATGCTACTTCCTTTAACCAAGACATCAGCAGGTGGAATACAGGAGCGGTGACGGATATGACAAATATGTTCTTTAACGTCGCCTCCTTTAATCAGGCTGTAGGAGATTGGAATGTAGGAGCGGTGGAGGATATGTCTTTTATGTTCTTGGGAGTTACCCTTTCTCCTACAAACTACGATTCGCTATTAGTGGGTTGGAACAGACAAAATCTTCAAATGGGAGTCACTTTCAGCGGGGGAGATTCTAAATATGATTCAGATGTAGCACACACCGCTAGGGAAAATATGAAGAATTCAGATAACTGGATCATTACTGATGGCGGACGAGTACAGGCTGGTGATGCACCCACAAACATATTTCTTTCTTCCACCAGCATTGCAGAAAATACTGGAGCTAATGCCGTGGTGGGTACGCTATCCACAGATGGGGGAGCTAGCAGCTACACCTATGCATTGGTAGCAGGCGCAGGAGATACTGACAATAGTAGTTTTAGGATTTCGGGTACAGAGCTACAGCTTAAGGCTTCCGCCGATTATGAAACACAACCCAGCTATGCAGTGAGGCTAGCAGTAACTGGGGTAGCGGTTGAAACACAATTCACCATCACGGTGACGGATGTGAATGACAATAACGACCATGCCCCTGTTTTCGAAGGAGGAGATTTCGCTACAGTATCTTATGCAGAAAATGCCACTACGGCAGTAACTACCGTCGTTGCCACGGATGCAGATGTGGGACAGACGGTTACTTTCACGCTGTCGGGAGCGGATGCGGGTCAGGTTTCCATCACTCCCGCAGGCGAATTGACGTTCACTACGTCACCAGACTATGAGAGTCCGGCAGATATGGGAGAGAATAATATGTACGAAGTAACGATCACGGCTACAGACAACGGCACACCCGCAATGACTGCTACGCAAGCCCTCACCATTACAGTGACGGATGATATGAGTGAAACTAACGTCCATACCCCTGTTATCGAAGGAGGAGCTACCGCTACAGTATCATATGCCGAAAACGACACTACGGTAGTGACTACGGTCGTTGCCACGGATGGAGATACGGGACAGACGGTTACTTTAACGCTGTCGGGAGATGATGCGGGTCAGTTTTCCATCACTCCCGCAGGTGTATTGACGTTCATTACCGCACCAGACTATGAGAACCCAGCAGATGCAGATGCGGACAATGACTATGAAGTAACGATCACGGCTACAGACAACGGCACACCCGAAAAGATGGCTACGCAAGCCCTCACCATCACAGTGACGGAAGTAGTCTTAGGACTTGAAGCGTTTTTACTAGAGATTGCTGTGTACCCTAACCCAGTAGATGCAGTGTTGCACATCAGCGGTGTGGAAGGAAATGCCAGCTACACCTTGTTAGGCATGGAGGGGAAAATGGTGAAAAGAGGAAAGCTGGAGGCAGGCACAGCGGATCATTCCGTGGCTATACCATCGCTAAAAAAGGGCATCTACTTGTTACAAATAACCACAGGTGAAGGTAACGTCACGAAGAAAATTGTGAAGGAATAGAAGGTTGCATATTGGGAGATAGAGGGGTTTCAGGGCGTGGAAAAATCCTTGATGCTATGTCTGGGGATCATAGGTATAGTTTTCCTCAAACAGGAGATTTTTTTGAAAAAATGAAGACTTCTGATTTTTAGACTCCCCCCTTAGTTTATTCATATCAATTTGATTATATAGTCAACCCTAAAGAATCAAAATTAATTATGCTTATCTCCTTTCAGGGAGGGTTTTAGCACGATTATTGCTGTATAAAATGACAAGGAATAGTTATAATATCAATCAAAACCTTGTCAAATGCAGTCAAAAAAGTCGAATAGAAATCAACTTAATTTTTTATCACCTACCTTAACTGAACAACTCAATTCCAGGCAAGCGCTTTATTTGTTGAGCCACCAGATAGCATGGTCATATTTTGAAGAAGCATTTGGTTCGCTTTATTCACATGTAGGTCGTCCAGCTCATTCTATTCGTTTGATGGTCTCCTTGTTGATATTAAAATCTCTTTACAATTTATCAGATGAGGTATTGGTGGAACAACGCTGGGAAATGAATCCATATTTTCAATATTTTGGAGGCTTTGATTCTTTGCAATGGGGGCAACCCTGTGCGGCAACAGATTTGGTGCATTTCAGCAAGAGGATTGGAGAAGAAGGGGTAGAGAAGCTATTGAAACATTCAATTGAGCTACACGGCAAGGATGCTAAGGACAAGCATGTAAGTGTAGATACTACTGTCCAGGAAAAGCGCATCACCTATCCCACAGATGAAAAACTTCATAAAAAAATTGTTGACAGCTGTATTTCTATAGCCAAGAAAGAAGGGATTAAACTACGACGCAGTTACGTTAGGACAACCAAAAACCGTGTCAGAGACACCTACAATGGGACTCACCCTAAAAGAAGAAAGAAAGCAAATGCAGCGAAGCGCAAACTCAAAACCATTGCTGGTCGGTTAGTCAGAGAATTAGACAGGAAATTACCACATCAGCAAAAAGAAGTAACATTAGCATTGTTCAAACGAGTACTTACACAAGAGAAGTTCAGTAAACATAAAATTTACAGTTTACATGAACCTGATGTGTATTGCATCGCAAAAGGGAAGGCACATAAGAAATATGAATATGGCTGTAAGGCATCCGTAGTATTGACACAAAACACGGGTATCATCGTAGGTGCGATGACTTTTGAAGAGAATATTTATGATGGACATACACTAGATGCTGTATTGAAGCAAACAAAACTACTGACTGGTAACTACCCGAAAACCGCCACAGTAGATAGGGGGTACAAAGGGACTAACACAGTTGAAAACACCTCCATCATTCGACCATCCAACTCATTAAAAAGAGACAATACCTATGAAAAACAGAGAAAACGAAAGCACTGTAGACGTAGAGTAGCCATAGAGCCAATCATCGGACACTTGAAGCAAGATCATCGAGTAGCTAGCAATTACCTAAAAGGGAAAACAGGAGATAAAATAAACTTCATCATGGCAGCCTGTGGGTTTAACTACAAGAAGTTGATGAAAAAACTAAGAGTAAATGCTCTTTGGCTCTATACAAAATGGGTAGTAAACCTGAGGCGTCTAGTTGAAGTAACCACTTGCCATCAAAGTAGAATACAAACTCCATTGAAAATGAGTTTTTAAGGAACGACTAACTAAAATGGTTGACCACCAACCATGCCCGTACAATTTCATTCGTATTTATTAAATGCCTAATTCAATTATAATAATACTTTTCGATATACATTCCAATCACATTGTTGTGAATTTGTTCATTTTTGGAAAAACAAATGGTCTTTCTGTTGAGTCTTTTTATATGAGTTCTAAACTTGAGATTCTTGCGCTCAATTTTCCAAGTTTGGTCTTTTCCCATAGTGTGCATACTGCTTGGCAGAAGCCTTGCTGTACGCAACCCAATCATCGGTATAATATTGACCAATTGGAGTGTCTTTGAGCAAGTCAAGAAGTTTTTCAAAACTATTATCAGTGCGTCTTCCATTGACCCAAGTTAACATAATTACCGAGCTTTTATCCATCGCATACCAAGTCCATCGTTAGTTATCTTTGCTACCAGCATAAGACCAAAACTCATCCGCCCCTGCCCTGTAATGAACACTTATTCCCAAAGAATTAAGATTTTTGGCTTCTTCTTTATCGAGCAAATACGGGTTCACTTGTGCTGTTTCTTTTAAGTGAGCAATCACTTTATTGAAGTAGGCATTTAATAAATAAAAGATTAGTCTATTAAAACAGTTTCATTTTCTTGATTAAACGATTGATTTACAGTAACTTAGTAGGATTATTAAAATTAGAATAAAAATCAGATTATGGAGAAAAAGTATGAAAGCCTAACTCTTTTTGAGTTTCAGAAGAAATTTCCTGATAACGACAGTTGTCAAAACTTCCTGGCCGAAATGAAATGGCCAGATGGATTTAAATGTGAAAAGTGTCAAAACAACAAGTATTGCAGAGGGAAATTATTCCATACCCGGCAATGCACAAAATGTAGGTACCAAGCTACCCCCACAAGTGGCACTCTTTTCCACAAAGTAAAATTCCCAATGTTAAAAGCTTTTTATATCGTATACTATATGAGTACCAATAAACAAGGGATTGCATCAACAGAGCTAAGCAGAAAACTGGGGCTACGGCAAAAAACCTGTTGGCTGTTTCAACAAAAGGTAATGAAGGCAATGGTTAGCAGTGGGAAATACCCGCTAGTGGGTAAAGTAGAAGTCGATGAGACCGTTGTAGGGCAACAGGAAGAAGGCGTTGTAGGACGCCAAAATAACCGAAAAAAACAGGTTGTACTGGCTATTGAGAAGAAAGGGAAAGGAGTGAGCAGGATGTATGCCAGAGAGATTGACAATGCTGGATCCAAGCAATTGAAGCCCTTCTTCCAAGATCATATATCACCTCAAGCTACCATCAAAACCGATAACTGGAGGGGCTACATCCCCTTGAAAGA
The DNA here is from genome assembly GCA_965261215.1 of Ekhidna sp. GTDB lineage: Bacteria > Bacteroidota > Bacteroidia > Cytophagales > Cyclobacteriaceae > Ekhidna. The sequence continues at coordinate 874,815 of CBDHDT010000193.1, read as the reverse complement.
AAAATATCCTTACTTAATTCAAATAGAGAGTGGGAAGAAAGGTAAGAATTTCCCGGAATTACACAGAACAATTATGATGTTCAAGGCATGGCTTAGAGGTATCCACCATTCAGTCGATAACCTTCAAGCATATATCGACCAATATTGCTATCGGTTCAACCGAAGCCAGATGAAAGGGGAAATATTCGATAACCTGCTAACTAAAATGGTGGACCATCAACCATGCCCGTACAAGTGCATTCGTATTTATTAAATGCCTACTTCAATCACTTTATTCTTGTTGACTCCTAGTACCCTAGGAGTCTGTCGGACTTTCAATAACTAGGAGCGTAAAAAGATTAATTAGTCACCCCTAAAGAATCAACATTAATTATGCTTATCTCCTTTCAGGGAGGGTTTTAGCACGATTATTGCTGTATAAAATGACAAGGAATAGTTATAATATCAATCAAAACCTTGTCAAATGCAGTCAAAAAAGTCGAATAGAAATCAACTTAATTTTTTATCACCGACCTTAACTGAACAACTCAATTCCAGGCAAGAGCTTTATTTGTTGAGCCACCAGATAGAATGGTCATATTTTGAAGAAGCATTTGGTTCGCTTTATTCAACTGTAGGTCGTCCAGCTCATTCTATTCGTTTGATGGTCTCCTTGTTGATATTAAAATCTATTTACAATTTATCAGATGAGGTATTGGTGGAACAACGCTGGGAAATGAATCCATATTTTCAATATTTTGGAGGCTTTGATTCTTTGCAATGGGGGCAACCTTGTGTGGCAACAAATTTGGTACATTTCAGCAAGAGGATTGGAGAAGAAGGGGTAGAGAAGCTATTGAAACATTCAATTGAGCTACACGGCAAGGATGCTAAGGACAAGCATGTAAGTGTAGATACTACTGTCCAGGAAAAGAGCATCACCTATCCCACAGATGCAAAACTTCATAAAAAAATTGTTGACAGCTGTATTTCTATAGCCAAGAAAGAAGGGATTAACCTACGACGCAGTTACGTTAGGACAACCAAAAACCTTGTCAGAGACACCTACAATGGGACTCACCCTAAAAGAAGAAAGAAAGCAAATGCAGCGAAGCGAAAACTCAAAACCATTGCTGGTCGGTTAGTCAGAGAATTAGACAGGAAATTACCACATCAGCAAAAAGAAGTAACATTAGCATTGTTCAAACGAGTACTTACACAAGAGAAGTTCAGTAAACATAAAATTTACAGTTTACATGAACCTGAAGTGTATTGCATCGCAAAAGGGAAGGCACATAAGAAATATGAATATGGCTGTAAGGCATCCGTAGTATTGACACAAAACACGGGTATCATCGTAGGTGCGATGACTTTTGAAGAGAATATTTATGATGGACATACGCTAGATGCTGTATTGAAGCAAACACAACTACTGACTGGTAACTACCCGAAAACCGCCACAGTAGATAGGGGGTACAAAGGGACTAACACAGTTGAGAACACCTCCATCATTCGACCATCCAACCCATTAAAAAGAGACAATACCTATCAAAAACAGAGAAAACGAACGCACTGTAGACGTAGAGCAGCCATAGAGCCAATCATCGGACACTTGAAGCAAGATCATCGAGTAGCTAGCAATTACCTAAAAGGGAAAACAGGAGATAAAATAATTGAAGTAGGCATTTAATAAATAAAAGATTAGTCTATTAAAACAGTTTCATTTTCTTGATTAAACGATTGATTTACAGTAACTTAGTAGGATTATTAAAGTTAGAATAAAAATCAGATTATGGAGAAAAAGTATGAAAGCCTAACTCTTTTTGAGTTTCAGAAGAAATTTCCTGATAACGACAGTTGTCAAAACTTCCTGGCCGAAATGAAATGGCCCAATGGATTTAAATGTGAAAAGTGTCAAAACAACAAGTATTGCAGAGGGAAATTATTCCATACCCGGCAATGCACAAAATGTAGGTACCAAGCTACCCCCACAAGTGGCACTCTTTTCCACAAAGTAAAATTCCCAATGTTAAAAGCTTTTTATATCGTATACTATATGAGTACCAATAAACAAGGGATTGCATCAACAGAGCTAAGCAGAAAACTGGGGCTACGGCAAAAAACCTGTTGGCTGTTTCAACAAAAGGTAATGAAGGCAATGGTTAGCAGTGGGAAATACCCGCTAGTGGGTAAAGTAGAAGTCGATGAGACCGTTGTAGGGCAACAGGAAGAAGGCGTTGTAGGACGACAAAATAACCGAAAAAAGCAGGTTGTACTGGCTATTGAGAAGAAAGGGAAAGGAGTGAGCAGGATGTATGCCAGAGAGATTGACAATGCTGGATCCAAGCAATTGAAGCCCTTCTTCCAAGATCATATATCACCTGAGGCTACCATCAAAACCGATAACTGGAGGGGCTACATCCCCTTGAAAGAAAAATATCCTTACTTAATTCAAATCGAGAGTGGGAAGAAAGGTAAGAATTTCCCGGAATTGCACAGAACAATTATGATGTTCAAGGCATGGCTTAGAGGTATCCACCATTCAGTCGATAACCTTCAAGCATATATCGACCAATATTGCTATCGGTTCAACCGAAGCCAGATGAAAGGGGAAATATTCGATAACCTGCTAACTAAAATGGTGGTCCATCAACCATGCCCGTACAAGTGCATTCGTATTTATTAAATGCCTACTTCAAACGATTTATATACTACCTCTCAAGGTCAGGTTATATATTGCTATAAGAGTTTTTTTCGCTATAAGTTTGCGACTAACTTAGTCGTGTCACAACGGATTGCTAAGTTCCATGTAACACAGCAATTATGTTCTTTTATAGAGTTTATCAACTAGTTCTCATCATGAGAATAAACATTATAGGTAATATCATCATTATAGAGGGCATCTCTAAAAACTAAAACAGCTGTGTTAGTATGTTTTTTGAGCTAAAAGAGTTAGACTTGGAAATGAAACAATTTAAACGTCACAGAGATTACGGTTTTTTTGATCAAGACATTCGTTTGTCCAAACTGAGCCAGTTGGGAGATCCCCTGCAACGATTAAACGGTGGAATTGATTTTGAAATTTTCCGTTCTTTACTGGAAAAGCACCTGATCAAAGAGTCACAAGGAAAGGGAGGACGTCCCCCATATGATTATGTGTTAATGTTCAAGATATTGATTCTTCAGCGATATTATAACCTCTCTGATGATCAAGCAGAATATCAAATCAATGACAGGATGAGTTTTATGAGATTTCTCAACCTCACCATTGCAGATGACATACCAGATAGCAACACGATATGGTTGTTTAGTGAACGTCTGACCGACTTGAATTTAGTAAAATCTCTTTTCGAGCTATTTCAGAGTCAATTGGAAAAGTTAGGGCTTATGGTCAATGAAGGCAAAATAATAGATGCCTCTTTTGTAGAAGCCCCACGCCAACGCAACAGCAGGGAGAAAAACCAACAAATAAAAGAGGGTAAGGGAGAAGGTCTATGGACAGATGAACCCAATAAAAAGCGTCAAAAGGACATTGATGCACGTTGGACAAAGAAAAATAATCAGAATTATTATGGGTATAAAAATCACGCCAAGGTGGATGCAGGTAGCAAATTGATAGAACGCTATGAAATTACCGATGCAGCGGTACATGATTCACAGGCTCTTGATGCCCTGTTGGACAAAAAACAAGACAAAGCACAGGAATTGTATGCCGAGAGTGCTTATGCAGACCAGCAAGAAATACTCGAAAAACATCAGGTTAAAGATCAAATACATGAGAAGGGCTACAAAAACAAGCCGTTGACCGATACACAAAAGGAAAGTAATACAAGAAAATCAAAAGTACGCGTAAGAGTGGAGCATGTTTTTGGTTTCATGGAGAACAGTATGGGAAGCATGTACTACAGAAAAGTAGGGAAATCAAGAGCCGATACGGTCATTGGTCTGATGAATCTGACTTATAATATGTGCAGAAAAATTCAATTGACCGCTTCATTATGAGGGAACGTGCGTTCGATAGGCAATGAATAAATTCATAAGTAACTGATAATCAGGTGAATAAAAAATGAACTAAAAAAGAACAAAATAGGTCATCTTAAAAAAACAGGTCATAAAAATAAATCGGGAGAATATCCAGTTTTTAGAGATGCCCTAGATAGGTAATATCATTTTGATATATAAAATACGACATAAATAAATTGAATTTTTTTTGTTTGGACTAGGCAAAAAACACAACCATAGCTATGGCTATGCTTATGTTTTTAACGAAATGTGAGCAAAAAAGAAGCGATTTATAGGTGATATTTTGTGATCAATTTGGTATAAATAGGTTTCAGAACCTATCTGATTTTAGGGCATTTATGAAATGCTGATATGATTAGAACTTAGCCCCGTGGATTAATGTTGAGAAGTCTCTATATCAATGAATCTCTCTTTCAGATGAAGTGTTGTACCAATTTGATGACTTGAAAATTCAAATTATGAAAACAATGCACTACGGGTTCGATAAACTATTTTTACTAATCTTGTTTCTGTTGGGTATCTGTGCTTGCGATCCATGCGATGATTGCAACGCTGTTTCTGCAGAACCCACAATCAACCTTGTATTCATAAACGCTGACAGTCTTTCAAAACTTAATGATAGCCTGATAGTAAATAAGACTCGCAGAGAAGTACTTGAAGTCTCAATTGCTGAATTCAATGACACACTGGATTTTCTTGTAGATAGCCTTCAGGTAATTACAGATTCCATCGAAAATGGAGGAGATATGCAAGCTGAACACCTATCGGTAGAAAGTGCGATTTCGGACGCTGAAGATGAAAAATTGACAAAAACGGATCAGGTAAAAGTGCTTGATAGTCTTTCGGTCATAATGAACCATGTCAAAACCGTAATCAACTCAGGACTTCTTCTGGTAAACCAGATTGAAATATTAGAGACTGGAAGTGTGCTGATTTTCACAGATAGTGCCATATCTTATCAGTTGCCTCTCTCTTTTAACAAATCATTCAGAAACTATTCTGTGACCACAGGAAGCGAAGTGAACACACTAGAGGTAGATTATGAATTATTCCAGGAAGTGGACGTAAGTAGAAATGTACTTGTAAGAGCGCAGGATATTATGATTATAAATCATAGCTTTGATTCTTTAAACTCCTGCCAGGAAAACTGTTTTGATGGTGAGTCGACTTATACTTTTTACTTCTAGTCTTACCATTGTTTTGGGGTCATTGGCTCAAGAGCAAGGAGACGATTCCGTGCGAAACGTTCACTGCATTATTCCTTCCATTTATGTTGATTACGGGAAATTACTGACCGTTTTATCGAAAGTCGAAACAAAATATGAGGGAGGCGTAGAAATTCTTTTTAGAGAAAAATTTCCCTTAGTCATTGAAATAGGTGTAGCTACACTATCCCCTGACCATGCCTGGTCCAATGGAAGTTATGAATCTTCTGGACTATATTATAGAATCGGAACAGGGATTTACTCGCAATTTAATTCCAAAAACAAACTTGGATTTACAGTGAGATATGGGTCATGTTCCTTTGATGAGACAAGGCGAATCGTCCTTGAAAGTAGCAGTGGAATTCAAGAACTCTTCGTAGCATCTGAGGCGAGAAATAACCTGTCAGCCTCATGGCTCGAAGCGGTTATTTATTCTGACAGGAAATTGAACGATCTACTGGCTATAGGGATGAATCTAAGGTTCCGTCTTTTGCAAAACTACGACCAGCAAAGCCCAGTTGATGTCTACGTCATTCCAGGATATGGACGGTCGTTTGACAAGAGTATTCCAGCGGTCAATTTATTTCTTAAGATTTCTTTTTGAGAATACCGTACAATGCCTGACTGGAAAAATTCCTTGGAAAATCTTCATCTTTTGGAAACCCTAATTCAATGTCTCTTCCGTCATCGGGAATGTAATTAGTATTAAACAGGTAATCCCAAATACTTAAGGTCAATCCAAAATTCACTCCTACTCTCCTACTTTCTGGAAGAAATTTGGCGTGATGCCAGATATGCATTTGGGGGTTATTAAAAATATATTTTAACGGTCCAAGGTTCAATTTAAAATTTGAATGATTGAAATGACCTACCGCCAAAGTAAAAATATGAATAATAAAAAAATCCCTTAATCCAATACCTATCAAAGCTAATGGCAGGTATTCAATAGTCCTGTAGACTATGGTCTCCATCCAATGGTATCTTAAATGAGCTGAAAAACCCATTTGCTTGACAGAATGATGTACTTCATGAAATTTCCAAAGGAATGGGACACTGTGCAACAATCGGTGTGTCCACCATTGAACAAAATCTCTAACAATAAACCCAACCAGTAAATGAGTCCACACCGACCAACTCATTACTTTGAATGCTACCAAGTTCATAATCCCCACGGAAGCCAGAAGGTCGTTAAGAAATACAACAGCGATATCAGAGGCTACATTGAAAATAATAAGGGAAAACAAGAAAAAGTTGAAGAACATGTAAAAGAAGTCCAGCCAAAAAACCTTTCTAAACTTCGGCTGATCTTTCCTCCATGGATTTATAAGCTCTAGGGTAAAGAAAAATCCTGAAATACCTAGAAGCCAATAGAAATAACTATGCCATTGAGGATGCGTGATTTCACACCACAGGTAGGTTGCATAACCCATGTAGGCATCTTCAATTAGTTTCCAATAGTTCACTTATTAAAAATAGTTGAATAGGAAAAAAGGTTCACATCATAAATTATCAGATCAAAAAGTTATCAACTGACTATAAAGTTATCAACTGACTATCAGGAGGACCCATCAGAGGCAGTATCCAATAATACCAATTTGATTATAAAATATTACATAACTAAACTGCATTATTTTTTGTTTGAATGAGGAAAAAAATATGAAAACAGCCACAGCTACGGTGTTATTTTTTCGCAAAAAACAAGCAATTTAGATGACATACTTTGTGGTCAAAACGGTAACCTATAATGATGATATTACCTATAACCTAAAATCCGCAGTCAACTAGATTTGAAGATACAAAGAGTTGCTAAAGGATAATAATGTCAGTTCCTATCTAATCGACTAGGTATATGGGGCTGTTAGTCGGCATTTTGACCAGAACTAAAGGGTGCAGTAGGTCTTCACTGGTAATTTTGAGGGTTTTCAGACAGACCTTTCCTGAGAAAAGCGGTATCACGAAAGAATGTTGGATGCCCTTAATCAAAACAGTTAGGCAGTTAGGTGAGCAGTCGGCTGTAGTCTTTGTGTGTATATAGTCGTTCCTTAAAAACTCATTTTCCATAGAGTTTGTATTCTACTTTGATGGAAAGAGGTTAATTCAACTAGACGCCTCAGCTTTACTACCCATTTTGTATAGAGCCAAAGAGCATTTACTCTTAGTTTTTTCATCAACATCTTGTAGTTAAACCCACAGGCTGCCATGATGAAGTTTATTTTATCTCCTGTTTTCCCTTTTAGGTAATTGCTAGCTACTCGATGATCTTGCTTCAAGTGTCCGATGATTGGCTCTATGGCTGCTCTACCTCTACAGTGCTTTCGTTTTCTCTGTTTTTCATAGGTATTGTCTCTTTTTAATGGTTTGGATGGTCGAATGATGGAGGTGTTTTCAACTGTGTTAGTCCCTTTGTACCCCCTATCTACTGTGGCGGTTTTCGGGTAGTTACCAGTCAGTAGTTGTGTTTGCTTCAATACAGCATCTAGCGTATGTCCATCATAAATATTCTCTTCAAAAGTCATCGCACCTACGATGATACCCGTGTTTTGTGTCAATACTACGGATGCCTTACAGCCATATTCATATTTCTTATGTGCCTTCCCTTTTGCGATGCAATACACATCAGGTTCATGTAAACTGTAAATTTTATGTTTACTGAACTTCTCTTGTGTAAGTACTCGTTTGAACAGTGCCAGTGTTACTTCTTTTTGCTGATGTGGTAATTTCCTGTCTAATTCTCTGACTAACCGACCAGCAATGGTTTTGAGTTTGCGCTTCGCTGCATTTGCTTTCTTTCTTCTTTTAGGGTGAGTCCCATTGTAGGTGTCTCTGACAAGGTTTTTGGTTGTCCTAACGTAACTGCGTCGTAGGTTAATCCCTTCTTGCTTGGCTATAGAAATACAGCTGTCAACAATTTTTTTATGAAGTTTTGCATCTGTGGGATAGGTGATGCTCTTTTCCTGGACAGTAGTATCTACACTTACATGCTTGTCCTTAGCATCCTTGCCGTGTAGCTCAATTGAATGTTTCAATAGCTTCTCTACCCCTTCTTCTCCAATCCTCTTCCTGAAATGCACCAAATCTGTTGCCGCACAGAGTTGCCCCCATTGCAAAGAATCAAAGCCTCCAAAATATTGAAAATATGGATTCATTTCCCACCGTTGTTCCACCAATACCTCATCTGATAAATTGTAAATAGATTTTAATATCAACAAGGAGACCATCAAACGAATAGAATGAGCTGGACGACCTACAGTTGAATAAAGCGAACCAAACGCTTCTTCAAAATATGACCATTCTATCTGGTGGCTCAACAAATAAAGCTCTTGCCTGGAATTGAGTTGTTCAGTTAAGGTAGGTGATAAAAAATTAAGTTGATTTCTATTCGACTTTTTTGACTGCATTTGACAAGGTTTTGATTGATATTATAACTATTCCTTGTCATTTTATATAGCAATAATCGTGCTAAAACCCTCCCTGAAAGGAAATAAGCATAATTAATTTTGATTCTTTAGGGGTGACTATATAGTTTAAGCACATGTTGCCTTCCCGTCTTGATCCATTTGGTAGCCACGGAGATAAATCGGAAGATAAATTTCTTCAATCGGAAGTTTTCCTTAATCCAGGATAGTTTACTGGCAAAGGTAGCCAACATAACCTGGTATATATTGGCATACAGCGCAGTGATGATCATAAAGGCGGTATTTTCATTAAGGAATGAGCAGGGAAGCTTAGACCAGCCAAAATCATTGTTCATTGCATCGAAGGTTCGCTCAGCATTTCCTCTTTGGTTATAAAAAGAGACAATTTGCTGGTTGTCCCATTTGACATCATTGGTGAGGATAGCTCGATAAGTGAAGGCATCCCCAGTGAATAATCCACTCTGCCCATCTCGGCGTTTAATCCGACTTACTACCAATCGGTAGGGCTTTTTCCCCTCAAAGGGACGGTAATCCGTTAGCTGTGTCACTTCCATTTCTTGTACTCCAAGACGGACTTTCTGCCAGGCTTCTGTCCGAATCTGGCTAATTTGCTGTTCCATAGTAGCGCAACGCACAGCTCGGATGTAAAAGTGCTGACTCGTTCCCTCCACAAGACTAATTACCTTTTGTTGGTAGGAAGCCGAATCTGCCCGAAAGCACTTGATGCAGATGCCCTGCTGATCTAGTAAAGAAAATGCCCTGGTCAGGGTTTCTTCTTGTTGGTATTTGGCTGGGCTGTTGCCATTACGTCCTTCGATGTAAACGATGTTTTTTCCGATACTGGCCACACCTGGCTGGTAACCTTCACACTTTTTATAGCTTCTCCGTGCATCATATTTCTCGGTGGCGATTACCTGATTATCATAATCTAAGGTATACTCCTGTTTGGTGTTAAGCTGATTGGTTTTGCTCAAGGCTTTCAGTAATAATTGGTTTAAGTCCAGGTTGATATTGAACTGATGGGTTATCCCTCCCGAACTGGTCATTTCCTCTGTAGGGGTGACCAGTTCTTTTATGACTCGCAAAATGGTATCGGCACTACACACCGAGAACCCTCGAACTTTCTTCAGATGTTCTCCCAAGTACTCTTCAATGTCCTCAGTACAAGCTCCACCATGAAGGAAAATAGCCAAATGATTCAGCAAAATCTCCGAGTAATCGAACCCTCTATAGTTGACCCGGCTACCCAAATGATCATCCATTAGCTTGGGAATACCGCTATCCTTAAGAAACTTGTAGCAAAAATTAAACCCGCCAAAAGGGGTGATTTTTTTATCAGATATGGTTACTTTCATTCTCGCTTACTTGATTGGTTACGCACTCAAATAAGTGAAAAAAAATCGAGCCAGAAAAGCTTATTACAAACTAGTTTAAGCCTATTCCAGCTCTTTTCCGTTTTACACCTGCGGATTTAAGGTAATACCAAAAAGAAACGATTTACTGAGGTCAGTTCAGCAGAAAAAATCATACCTTAGTGGTCGCTAAGGTATAGAAAAATGGAACTATTTAAAGAACAAAACCTCACAGAGTTCAGTGAACGCTTCAAAACAGACGAAAATTGTAAAGAATATTTGGCAAATATGAAATGGCATGACGGTTTTAAGTGTGTAAAATGCCATCATTCAGCAAGTCAAATTCGCAAGAATTTTGCACGCACCTGTAACAAGTGTAGTCATACAGAAACAGCAGCAGCAAATACGTTATTTCACAGGGTGAGATTTGGACTACGCAAAGCTTTTTTTATCTGTTTTGAAATGTCAACGATCACTAAACATTTATCCTCAAGTCGTACTGGTGTTCGCTTTGGTGTTACAGAAAAGACTGCTCGTTTATTTATGCACAAGGTTAGAGAAGCGATGAAATCCAGTAAGAGATATCCGATGAAAGGTGTTGTTCGTGCAGATGAATTTGTAGTTGGTGGAATAGAAAAGGGCAAGGTTGGAAGAGAAGTTACGACAGTACCAAAAAAAGGTGGTCACAGCCTTAGAACTGACCAATCAAAGAAAAATCAAAAGGATGTACGCATTAAAGATTGATAACTTTTCATCGAAGGAATTATACCAAATCGAAGGAATTATACCAATTTGATTATCAACTATTACATAAAATAAATTGAATTATTTTTTGTTTGAATTAGGCAAAAAATATAAGCATAGCCATAGTTACGGTGTTAGTTTTTGACGAAATGCGAGCAAAAAAGAAACGATTTATATGTGATATTTTGTGATCAATTTGGTATTACTTACACTTAAAAAGTTAAACATCATGCTTGAGAAAAAAACATGGGATGACATCCCAACCGAAGAAGTGATCCCTGAAATGTATCGAAAAATAGTATGGGGGGGAAAAGTTGATGATTGCCAAAATGGAATTTAAGAACGGGTTTCGGGTGCCACAACACACGCATGAAAATGAACAGATTACGCATGTCATTGCCGGTACTATCCGTTTTTGGTTTGGAGAAAATAAAGAACAGAAAATGGATTTGGGATCTGGAGAAATGGTAGTGATACCCCTCACCTACCGCATGAAGCCTTGATGATCGGCGCAGTGGAGGAAATCGATCATTGGGCTCCCCCACGTCAGGATTGGTTAAATGGAACAGACGATTATTTAAGAAAATAAATGGATTTAGGTCTTAAAGACAAAGTCGCTTTTGTGGTCGTATCAAGTGATGGGCTAGGGAAAAGTGTCGCACTTGAACTAGCAAAAGAAGGTGCAGACCTGATGATATGTAGCAGAAATAAAGAAACACTTGGTCAAGCAAAAGCAGAGGTAAAAGCAGCAGGAAATGGTCAAGTAATCTCCATTGTGGGTGACTTATCTGTTGCCAGTGATCGCAATCGGATCATCAATGTTGCACTGGGGTCACAAAAATCAATTGATATCCTTGTAACAAATACGGGGGGACCTCCCCTTGGTAAGTTCGAAGACCTGAAAGAAGAGGATTGGGAACGAACTTATCAACTGTTACTAGCTAGTGCAACAAGCCTCATCCGAGGGTTTTTGCCTGGCATGAAAGCAAAACAATGGGGTCGGATTATTTCCATTACCTCCCAGGCAGTTAAGCAACCTGTAAAAAACTTGATCCTGTCAAACTCAGTCAGAGCTTCTGTGGTCGGACTTATGAAAACGCTGGCAAGCGAATTGGGTGGCTACAACATTACAGTGAATAACGTTATGCCGGGCTATACTCAAACGTCACGACTGGCTAAATTGATCGATAGCAATCCGTCATTTGCCAATGTGACGAGTGAAATCCCATTAGGAAGGTTTGGAAATCCTAGTGAGTTTGCTGCCGCTGTTACTTTTTTAGCCAGCGAACGAGCCAGTTACATTACAGGGGTTTCTCTGGCTGTGGATGGAGGATGGATTAAGAGCATTTTGTAGCTCCCTATGGGGTTGCTTCATTTATCTCTTTTTTTGTAGTGCTCCAAGACGTTACGGACAGAACCAAGTGTGTTCAGGTCTTCTTTTGCTGTATTTACGGAAAGACCCAATTCCTCAATTAGCATATTGACCCCACGTTCAAGCAGTTTTTGATTGGAAAGGTGCATATCTACCATTTTATTGCCTTTGACACGCCCCATCCTGATCATCAGACTGGTGGACACCATATTCAAAGTGAGTTTTTGAGCGGTACCCGCCTTCATTCGCGTGCTTCCTGATATAAACTCTGGTCCTGTCTGAATCTCTATCGGAAACTCTACAGCAGAAGCGAGTTCGGAGTTCAGATTACATGTAATACATCCAGTAAGCAGTTTATTTTTTCTCGCCATTTCCACAGTCCCTATCACATAAGGAGTTTTTCCTGATGCAGCAATGCCAATGACCGTATCATTCTCACTCGGAGAATAATTGCAAATCTCCTTCCAACCTTGCTCTTTGTCATCTTCTGCAAATTCTACTGCTTTATACATAGCACGATTCCCTCCTGCTATAAGCCCAATGACTAAATTCTCCGATACACCAAATGTCGGAGGGCACTCTGAAGCATCTACAATTCCGAGCCTTCCACTTGTACCTGCACCTACATAGAATAATCTTCCTCCATTCAGCATTCGGGGAATCGCTGCTTCCACCAATCTTTGTATTTCAGGAATCGCCTTTTTGACAGCTTCTGAAATTCCTGAATCTTCTTCATTGATATGAGATAAAATTTCATGCGTAGACATCTTTTCCAAGTGATCATAACAGGAGTCTGATTCAGTGGTAAGTTGCTTACTCATGACTTTTATGATAAAGAACCAACCCAGCAATAGGTGATTCAACGATATTCTGAATATGAATTCCCATATCTATCCCAACTTGTCTCAAAATATCAGAAAAATAATGAGCTATTGACCCTGAAAAATGATAGGAAGTGTCGCTTATAGCAGGTTGAAAAAAGAAAGCATGGTAAAAATCTTTAAACGATTGATAAACAAGCCTATAGATATCGGGGTGGTGTCTATGCTCATGAATAAACGGGGCAAAAGATGCCAGAAAATGATTGGGTCTGGGTTTATGATACACCTGCTGAATTACTTTGTAAGAGTCCAGATCATATCTTTCATTGAATAATACGACAATATCGGGAGAAAGTTGCTTTCTAAACACACCCATCAGCAACTTTTTCCCGAGATAAGCTCCGCTTCCTTCATCACCCAATACGTATCCAAGCGAGGCACTTACCTTGTCTACCACCTCACCATTATAATAACAGGCATTGGACCCCGTTCCAAGGATACAAACATTCCCTTGATTATCTCCACAAAGTGAACGAGCGACACCTACCAAGTCATTCTCTACGGTAAAGTGTCCATTAAAAATACCGGATAACTTTTTTTCAATCTCTTGTTTTTGTCTCTTGGTATCAACCCCTGCGGCATACAAATAAATTTTCACATCGTGTGACAAAGCTGGACCTAATGTCTCCAGGATAGCTTTCTGGAAATCATCTGAATTATGCGTATATGCATTGAATCCTGTTGTTTTAAACTGCTGGATTTTATCCCCATTTACAGCCCTCCAGCATGTATTGGTTCCTCCAGCATCTCCTACTATGAATGAAGAATCAGCCATTTGCAGATTTATAAATTTTCTCAATAATCTCTACTGTTTTCAAACCTTCCAGCCCATTCGTGGCTATGCTTCCCTTCCCATTCAAAACGTCAATCACATTTTCATACACACGATCATGATTTGACATACTACCTTGATATTCACCATATTCATTTGCTGGATTCCCGGCAGGTAGTTCAACAATCTCATCTCTTTCCACAGACTGATAGGCTAGTTTATTGAGGTATTGCCCCCCGATCTTCACCGTGCCTTTTTCACAAAAAAAAGTAATAGAACCTTCCATATTTTTAGCGTAAGCATTAACCGTATAGTTGATAGTTCCTAAAATTCCTTTTTTAAATCTCATGGCAATCACTCCTGTATCTTCAAAATCAATAACGTCTTGGTGTGCATAATTTGCTGTCATGGAATAAACAGCGTCAATGTCACCTACCATCCAGTACAATAAGTCAATAAAGTGGCTAAACTGCGTGAAAAGTGTGCCTCCATCGAGGTTCGTGTCACCTTTCCAGTCTGAATTGTTGTAATAGTCAAAATTTCTATTCCAAAAACAGTTTAACTGGACACTATAAATAGCTCCTAAATCCCCTTGGTCAAGTTTGTGTTTTACAGCTTCAACTGCTGGGTTGAATCTGTTTTGCTTAACAATAAACAATCTCTTATTAACTCGTTCAGCTGTCATTATCATCTCTTCACAGTCACTGGAACTGATCGCCATAGGTTTTTCACAAAGAACATGAAATCCAGCATTCAATGATTTGATGACATGCTGCGCATGGACACCATTGGGCGTGCAAATAGATACCACATCTGGTTGGCTTTCCCCTAGGAATTTCTCTATGGAAGTAAAGCTAGTTGCATGGTATTCATGTCCCAGTATTTTTGCTTTTTCGGCATCTACATCGCATACGGAAACTAACTGGGCTAAGTTTTTAATGTGTTCTGCATGCCGTTGAGCTATTCTGCCACAGCCTACTATTCCAAATTTAATTTTATCCATTTAATTCATTGATAATCGTCTCCAGCCTGGCTACAAGGTGTTCATGAGCAAACCTGTCTATTAATTCATCTATAGCACTACCGTCAGGACCTTCTTTTTCATCAAACGCTTGCTTAATGAAAATTCGAAGTGCTGATACATTAGAATAATCCAGTAATTCACCAATATTTTTTCCATTCATCAAATCTCCTAAATCACTATCTCTTTTGCCTAAAGCCAAAATTTTTCTGTGAGCTCCCAAGTATTCAAAAAATTTGACTGGAAGAATCCATTGGGCATTGTCCGTCTTATTCAAAAGCAAGAGTAGCAAATTACACTCAGCATACATAGTCTGAACCTCTTCATGTGGCATGCATCCTAACAGCTGAACTTTATCTTTCAATCGTTCCATTGAAAGCAATTCACTCTTTATGGATTCAGCAACAATGCCTCCAATTTTGATTTGTAGCCTAGCATTAAATTGTTTGTCCTCCCTGCACAATTGATCCAGTACATGCCAAAGTTGATTCGGATTCCTCATTTCATTTAACATTCCGAAATAGCCTATGGTGAATGACTCCTCATCTGGGGTTGAAACATTAGGCTTTTTTATAGTAATTCCATTAGTCAATATCTTTACACTACTGGACGTTCTTGACTGAAATGACGCTGCCAACCGCTTACTTACTGTTGTGACAATGTCTGCCGAATCCAAAACTCTTTTTTCCAAATATTCGTGAAGAGCCATTGATAATGTCGAAGTTTCCAGTTTTTTAAGTACATCCCATTTGCTCCAAGGATCTCTAAAATCAGCTATCCAATTGACGATCAGTTGTTTCTTCAACCTCTTGCCTATCAGGTGAATACTATGGGGAGGACCAGTGGTGATAATCGTGTTGATACCTTCTTCTTCAAGGAATTTTCTTAAAAACTTTACTGATCTCCCTACCCAAAAAACTCTTGGGTCAGGGATCAATACATTTCCCCGAATCCATACAATGACCTTATCCAGAAAAGATTTATTGGACTTTTCCAGCACCAAGCCTTGTTGAACATTTTTCCTTTCTCTGTTGCCCGTAATTTTATGGAAAAGATCAAAAGGTTCCCAAATGGGAGTTTTCACAACCCGTATGCCTTTGACCGTAGTGATCAAGCCTTCATCTCTTATTTCAAATTGAGGATTTTCTGGTGTATAAATAATTGGTTCCCATCTCCTATGTTTTAGTTGAATCGCAAAATTCATCCATCTTTGAACACCTACTCCTCCACTGGGAGGCCAGTAGTAACTAATGATTAAGATTTTTCTAGAAGACATGCGCGCAAATCAACACAACTGTAAGAATAATTGGAAAAAAAGTCTAAGAGCATATTTTTGATTTAATCTCCTCGACTATTTCATTTCGCTGACTAGGCGTATACCAATGAATATCATCGTACTTTCTAAACCAAGTCAGTTGTCTTTTTGCGTACCGACGACTATTTCTTTTTAGAAGCCTTATTGTTTCTTCTTTATCCTGTTTGTCGTCGATAAAGTCAAAAATTTCAGAATAACCAACAGTTTTCAGGGCGTTATGATCTTTATATACATACAGTTTTTGAGCCTCCTCAAATAGACCATTAGCAATCATAAAATCCATTCTTGTATCGATTCTCTCGAATAAATCAGCTCTTTCCATAGTTAAGCCTATTTTGAAATTATGATAAAAAAGGTCTTGCTTTTTCGACTGCCTGAAATGACTATATTTTTCCCCTGTCCCTCTGATGATCTCCAACGCTCTAACAATTCTTTGACCATTCTTCTGGTCTACCTGTAGATAATATTCAGGATCATAGTCTCTAAGCTCTTCCAACAACCGATCTAGCCCTTGTTCTTTCAGCTCTTGGTTTAGGGCTTTCCGAAAAGAAGGAGCTACTACTGGCATTTCATCAAATCCCTCCCATAGTGCTTTTAAATAAAGACCTGAACCTCCGACCGCAATCATACTATCTTTTTCAGCAAATAAACCTGAGAGCTTACCCACGGCATCTCTTCCGTATTCTCCTGCGCTGTATAGGGATTTAATCGAATGTGAATCAATAAAGTGATGAGGTACAGCGTCTAATTCCTCCCTAGAAGGTTTAGCGGTTCCAATAACAAGTTCTCGATAAAATTGCCTTGAATCGGCCGAAATAATCTCCGTATCCAATACTTGAGCTAATTCCATTGCCATCTTCGTTTTACCTATAGCAGTAGGTCCAACAACTGAAATGAGAGTACGTTTATATGCTTGAGACATTGTAAGGGCTAATATGCCTAATTTTAATCGTATGGAGGTAGCTGAACGGCACTACAGAAGAATGGAACAAAGAACTGATCAGGCTCAAAAATAGGCTTGCTAGTACTGATGATAAACTCCCCGCTATCGCAACGGTCTTATACCAAGAAGATCGAAAAATAGCACATATAAATTGTTTATTAATTGCTTAGAATGTTAGTTATGACAAGGAAAAATAAGTATTATCATCGTTCCCGAATTACGGAAAAAAAGGGACATAATGTACCTTTGATTAATTGTTGTCGCTGACAAAAATAAAAAGAACTACTTCTTAGCCGAAGCTTGACAAAATAGAGAATTGAAATGCTTGAAATAAGAAAAGGAACAGTAGCAAAAAATTACGAAAATACTTTTTTCAGAGAGTTCGCTGAAAATTTGAGTAATCTTTTTGACAAATACTCACTGGATGGGCTGTTGATAGCAAATTCAGAATGTGAATTAGAAAAGCGTTTGCAAATTGATGCATTGCTTATTACTACAAATGCTGTTTGTCTCATTGACTTCAAAAACTTTGGTGGTAAAATCACTTTACCCAAAAATGCTAAATCAGAATTTGACTTTGGTAGGTGGACAAATGAAAAAGGTGATATTATCAAAGGTGGAAGTTCAATAAATCCATTTATCCAACTCAAAAATCAAAAAGAAAGATTTATTGATGTCGTTAAAAAGCAAATTCAAAGGAGACTTTCTAAATCTGATTGTTTTAATCCATATCACACAGTTAGAACTGTTTGCTTTCAGAAACCAATTGAACTGATTGGTTCAATACCGCCCAAAGAAGAATTGAATTTCTTCACAATTGACAAAAGTAATTATCTCGAAAAAATTAGAGATATAATTGACATTTCGGACAAAGAAGTATCCCTTTCGCAAAGTTCATTTGACCTTTTCAAAACAACATTTCGAGCAGATAAATTTGACATATCTGAACCATATAAACAAACAACTGACGTTACGAAATATGAAACCAAATTAGACTTTGAAAACCTTTATCCTGACCAAAAATCTGCTCTTAATGAAATGGAAAGTTTTATCACCTCTGATGAGGATCGTTTTTTTGTACTGCAAGGAACTTCATTGAGCGGAAAAACCCACTTAATACCTTTTATTCAAGATGTTGCTTTTAACAACGGAATATCAGAAGTAAAGCTTTTTGCATCATCTGGACGTGTAGCAAACAATTTACTGAAAGACAGTAATTTGAAATTCAACAGTATGTATTCTTATATCTATGGTGGCAACACACAGAATGAGGAACAAGATGATACAGAAAACACAAAGACTGACGAAATACTCAATTTAGAAATCGTTCCATTAAAAGAATCAGACGATACGAAAGAAGCCGTTTTTATAGTTGATGAATCTCATTTGATTTCTGATAATTATTATCAGTCAATTGATTTAAGATTTAGTTCGGGAAAACTACTTGAGGATTTTATCAAATTTTCAGACCTTAAAAAATCAAAACGTAAAATTATTTTTGTTGGTGATAGCTTTCAGTTATCAATTGGGAAAAAAGAAGAAAGTGCTTTAAATCCTGACTACCTCTCAGAAAAATATGAGCAGAAATCAAAAGCATTTCAACTGATTGACAAAGGGAACAAATCCTCCATCGTCGAACAAGCTTTAATAGCTGTTAACTGTATAAAAAATCAATCTTTCAACAACTTTTCATTTAACCTAAGTGAGACCTTGAAAGGAATAGCTAAAGACGATTTTTTGCCCCAAATCGAAAAATCGTTTAAATCTAGTCGCTCTTCACATATTCTATGTTTTTCAAACTATGATGCTCAAAAAGTAAATTTTTGGATAAAGAATTCCATTATGAAAAATGGAAGTGATTTACAACCTAAAGATTTAATTCTTTTTGGTAACAATATTCGTGTGGAAGATGAAAATGATCCTTTTGCAGAACCTAAGAAAATATACAATGGTCAGTTTGGCAGTTTAATTAGTCAACCCTAAAGAATCAACATTAATTATGCTTATCTCCTTTCAGGGAGGGTTTTAGCACGATTATTGCTGTATAAAATGACAAGGCATAGTTATAATATCAATCAAAACCTTGTCAAATGCAGTCAAAAAAGTCGAATAGAAATCAACTTAATTTTTTATCACCTACCTTAACTGAACAACTCAATTCCAGGCAAGCGCTTTATTTGTTGAGCCAACAGATAGCATGGTCATATTTTGAAGAAGCATTTGGTTCGCTTTATTGAAGTAGGCATTTAATAAATACGAATGCACTTGTACGGGCATGGTTGATGGACCACCATTTTAGTTAGCAGGTTATCGAATATTTCCCCTTTCATCTGGCTTCGGTTGAACCGATAGCAATATTGGTCGATATATGCTTGAAGGTTATCGACTGAATGGTGGATACCTCTAAGCCATGCCTTGAACATCATAATTGTTCTGTGCAATTCCGGGAAATTCTTACCTTTCTTCCCACTCTCGATTTGAATTAAGTAAGGATATTTTTCTTTCAAGGGGATGTAGCCCCTCCAGTTATCGGTTTTGATGGTAGCCTCAGGTGATATATGATCTTGGAAGAAGGGCTTCAATTGCTTGGATCCAGCATTGTCAATCTCTCTGGCATACATCCTGCTCACTCCTTTCCCTTTCTTCTCAATAGCCAGTACAACCTGCTTTTTTCGGTTATTTTGTCGTCCTACAACGCCTTCTTCCTGTTGCCCTACAACGGTCTCATCGACTTCTACTTTACCCATTAGCGGGTATTTCCCACTGCTAACCATGGCCTTCATTACCTTTTGTTGAAACAGCCAACAGGTTTTTTTCCGTAGCCCCAGTTTTCTGCTTAGCTCTGTTGATGCAATCCCTTGTTTATTTGTACTCATATAGTATACGATATAAAAAGCTTTTAACATTGGGAATTTTACTTTGTGGAAAAGAGTGCCACTTGTGGGGGTAGCTTGGTACCTACATTTTGTGCATTGCCGGGTATGGAATAATTTCCCTCTGCAATACTTGTTGTTTTGACACTTTTCACATTTAAATCCATCTGGCCATTTCATTTCGGCCAGGAAGTTTTGACAACTGTCGTTATCAGGAAATTTCTTCTGAAACTCAAAAAGAGTTAGGCTTTCATACTTTTTCTCCATAATCTGATTTTTATTCTAACTTTAATAATCCTACTAAGTTACTGTAAATCAATCGTTTAATCAAGAAAATGAAACTGTTTTAATAGACTAATCTTTTATTTATTAAATGCCTACTTCAATCGCTTTATTCAACTGTAGGTCGTCCAGCTCATTCTATTCGTTTGATGGTCTCCTTGTTGATATTAAAATCTATTTACAATTTATCAGATGAGGTATTGGTGGAACAACGGTGGGAAATGAATCCATATTTTCAATATTTTGGAGGCTTTGATTCTTTGCAATGGGGGCAACCCTGTGCGGCAACAGATTTGGTACATTTCAGCAAGAGGATTGGAGAAGAAGGGGTAGAGAAGCTATTGAAACATTCAATTGAGCTACACGGAAAGGATGCTAAGGACAAGCATGTAAGTGTAGATACTACTGTCCAGGAAAAGCGCATCACCTATCCCACAGATGCAAAACTTCATAAAAAAATTGTTGACAGCTGTATTTCTATAGCCAACCAAGAAGGGATTAAACTACGACGCAGTTACGTTAGGACAACCAAAAACCTTGTCAGAGACACCTACCATGGGACTCACCCTAAAAGAAGAAAGAAAGCAAATGCAGCGAAGCGAAAACTCAAAACCATTGCTGGTCGGTTAGTCAGAGAATTAGACAGGAAATTACCACATCAGCAAAAAGAAGTAACACTGGCACTGTTCAAACGAGTACTTACACAAGAGAAGTGCAGTAAGAATAAAATTTACAGTTTACATGAACCTGAAGTGTATTGCATCGCAACAGGAAAGGCACATAAGAAATATGAATATGGCTGTAAGGCATCAGTAGTATTGACACAAAATACGGGTATCATCGTAGGTGCGATGACTTTTGAAGAGAATATTTATGATGGACATACGCTAGATGCTGTATTGAAGCAAACACAACTACTGACTGGTAACTACCCGAAAACCGCCACAGTAGATAGGGGGTACAAAGGGACTAACACAGTTGAAAACACCTCCATCATTCGACCATCCAAACCATTAAAAAGAGACAATACCTATGAAAAACAGAGAAAACGAACGCACTGTAGACGTAGAGCAGCCATAGAGCCAATCATCGGACACTTCAAGCAAGATCATCGAGTAGCTAGCAATTACCTAAAAGGGAAAACAGGAGATAAAATAAACTTCATCATGGCAGCCTGTGGGTTTAACTACAAGAAGTTGATGAAAAAACTAAGAGTAAATGCTCTTTGGCTCTATACAAAATGGGTAGTAAACCTGAGGCGTCTAGTTGAATTAACCTCTTTCCATCAAAGTAGAATACAAACTCTATGGAAAATGAGTTTTTAAGGAACGACTAATTAGTGTTTCACAACCGATTACCGAAAATGAAGAGCTTCGGACACCTTTGACATTTCGGGAAGTTTCAATCCAGTTACACGAGACAAATCATATATTGAAGTTTCTGAGTTTTGAAAATTTCCGATTGAGTGATAAAGGTGAACTTTCAAAGGAAGAAATTATATCGTACAAAATACTGCTGAACCAACTCGCTGAAATAGAATTAAAAAACTTCCAAAATGGTAAACGTCACGCAGATGAAGAATTGAAAGAATTGCTGGTAAGATTAAAAAATGGAGAAAGAGTAAAAACTAAAGTCCTTTCAAGAATACAGCGACTTTTAAGCGATATGCCATCAACCGAGTATTATCGAGTCAAGAATTCGGCACAGTTACGATTTGGTTGGGCATTGACCGTCCATAAAGCAATGTCTTATAAGTGGGACGAAGTCTTTTTTAATACAAAAACTGGTGGAGGAAAAACAAATGAGACTTATTTTAAGTGGGTCTATACAGCTTTAATTAGAGCAACACAAAAAATTAGTTTAATTAACTATGAGTCAATTTCACCATTTTATAAAATTGACATCAAATCCTCACCAACTACACAAACAAACGGAAAGGAATTATTTTTTGTAGCTGACATATCAGTTGATTTATCAAACACTAACAAGGAAATTTCTGATAAATTCAAATTCCCTGATGTTGATAATAAATCTGCACTTCTTCAACTTTACCAATTCATTTGTCATAAAATTGGCAATCAAAAGCTAAAAGTAAATTCAATCAATCATCCCAATTATCAAGAATTATACGAAATCAAAAGTGGTGATGGAGAATTTGCAACACTATCAATATATTATAATAAAAAGGGGCAATTCAAGTTACCCACTCTAATGAAATCTCAACCAAAAGAGTTTGGAACGGAGATTTTGAAAATACTGAAATCCGACAATAGAATATCAGACTTTGGTTTTATTAAGGATACTTGGAGAGTTTCTGTTTATGAACAGTTAAATAGCAAATTAACTTCTATTGATTTAGCAATAGTTTATATAATTCAAGCACAATACAAGGACACAATTCAGTTAATTAAGGACAAGAATATACTAATTGTGGATATGTACTATGATGGTGATGGCTTTTTCTCAACTGTTTCTGCTTCTTCTTGTACAGAAATCCGTTTGTGGGATGATTTTCAATCAATTATTCATGAATTAAAAGGAAAGTAATGTCATCACTATATGATTTTAGCAGACATATAGCCGATTTAAAAAGAGACAAGAAATATGCTGACGCACTTTCTTTTTTCAAGGAAAATAAATCTGACTTTTCAAATGAACAGATTGCCAACAACGAGTATCTCGTTTCTGATATTATTTCCTGCCTAAGATACACAAATTATTTTGATGCTGGGGTTCAGTTTTTAAACATCTACGATATACAAATAAATAGTGACACTAAAGAAAGAATTCTGAATGCTTACGGTTGGTTATTATGGTCAAAATACAAAGCTAAGAACTCAAACGTGACAGACAATGAAGAAGAACATCAGTTCTCTGAAGATGAAGAAGAAGTAAATCGAGAAGATAATTTCCATTACGATAAAAGCGGACTAATTGAACGGATCGAAGCACTAATCCCATTGCTTATAGAACTAAATAATGACTTCTCTAAAACTCTTATTTCTAATCTCTTTTCAATCGTTTTAAAAAGCGAAAAAGAGAAACCAGCCCCTAATTGGAGGTTAGTTAATGATTTTTGTAATCATACTAACCCTGAAGCTCTCTCACGCGAATGTTCAACCATACAAGTAGAGCTTAAAGGTCAAATGAAAGATATGGAATTAGCATCTGATCTTGAGAGTTGGTACGCATACAAAACCAAAGCCTTGATGAAATTAGGCGAATGGCAAGAATGTTTTGAACAATCTAAAGAAGCTCTTGATATATTGGAAAGTTTCCATTACTCAAATGATGTTTGGTTTTCAAGAAGAGTTGCCCTTTCAAAGAAAAATTTGGGAAATACCGAAGATGCTATTGAAGAACTAAAACTCATACTTCGAAAGAAAAAAGAATGGTTTATCCAAAAGGAATTAGCAGAACTTTATTTCGATGAGATTGATTTGGAAAATGCTTTTAGATATGCTACTCAGGCAATTACTAATTTCGGTCCTCTGGAGTTTAAAGTCGATTTACTATTTCTATTAGGAAAAATTCTAAACAAGAAAAACGAAAAAGATTTAGCCTTCAAACATTTTTCTTTATCTAAACTCATGAGACAAAGTGAAGAATGGAAAATACCTCAAAAAGTGTTTGACGAATTACGAAACTTTGAAAATGTAGAAATCAATATCAATGATATTGGTAAGTTAAAATCAGAACTTAAAAAATATTGGAATGGTTTTTCGCAAGAGGAAAAGAAGTCGTTTTCAAATACAAAAGGAACTCAAAAAGGAGAAATTGTAAGAATAATGAATGATAATGAAAGGGGAAAAGATGGATTTTTGAAAAGCAACAACAAAGACTTCTATTTTTCTGTATCATCAAACTTTCATTTAACGTCAAAAGTAGAAATAGGAACAAAGGTTGAATTTATTATTACCCCCTCAAAAGATGGGAAAAAGGAACAAACAAGGATAAAAAAGATTATAGAATAAAAAGTGATGATCCCCCAATTATTAGGACAGGATCTGTGTTAGATCAAGGGCATCCCTAAAAACTAATACAACTGTTTTAGTTTTTAGGGATGCCCTTTGTTGTTTGAAGCCTTGGCGATGGTCTTGATTGAACGCGAGATGCCAGTGAATAAGGTCGGTCAATTGCTAGGAGAAAATGCCCATCGGATTTGGACAATTTTTAATCACTGCCATCACTCGTTGAATGCGTTTAGCTTATCAAGCCGATGAGCCAAGCATGGTAACGCAACTGGGCTTTGACGAAACCTCGCAACGTAAGGGACACAATTATATAGCAGTCGCTGTGGACTTAAAAGAACCGCGAGTACTGCACCTCGTCAAAGGAAAAGATAGCAACACAATCAAACAGATAGGGGACTATTTAGAAATGAAAGTTGTCGATGAGGAACAAATCACCCAAGCCAGCATTGACCTCTCACCAGCCTTCATTTCGGGCATTAAAGAACACTTTCCCGAAGCCAAAATTACCTTTGACCGCTTCCACGTCATTAAACTGCTGAATGGAGCAATGGATACCGTCCGCAAGCAAGAACGGCGTGAACATGATGCCTTAAAAGGGTATAAATATACCTTTTTTGAGAAACCCGGAAAACCTGTCCGCTAATAAACAAACCGCATTATCTGAGCTGATTTCGTTATATCCCACATTAGGGGAAGCATACCGACTGAAGGTGTTAATTAGTCAATGTCAGTTCAATTAGTAAGTGCAAAGATGTAGGATAAATAGTCGTTCCTTAAAAACTCATTTTCAATGGAGATTGTATTCTACTTTGATGGAAAGAGGTTAATTCAACTAGACGCCTCAGATTTACTACCCATTTTGTATAGAGCCAAAGAGCATTTACTCTTAGTTTTTTCATCAACTTCTTGTAGTTAACCCCACAGGCTGACATGATGAAGTTTATTTTATCTCCTGTTTTTCCTTTTAGGTAATTGCTAGCTGCTCAATGATCTTGCTTCAAGTGTCCGATGATTGGCTCTATGGCTGCTCTACGTCTACAGTGCGTTCGTTTTCTCTGTTTTTGATAGGTATTGTCTCTTTTTAATGAGTTGGATCGTCGGATGATTGAGGTGTTCTCAACTTTGTTAGTCCCTTTGTAACCCCTAGCTACTGTGGCGGTTTTCGGGTAGTTACCAGGCAGTAGTTGTGTTTGCTTCAATACAGCATCTAGCGTATGTCCATCATAAATATGCTCTTCAAAACTCATCGCTCCTACGATGATACCCGTGTTTTGTGTCAATACTACTGATGACTTACAGCCATATTCATATTTTTTATGTGCCTTTCCTTTTGCGATGCAATACACATCAGGTTCATGTAAACTGTAAATTTTATTCTTACTGAACTTCTCTTGTGTAAGTACTCGTTTGAAAAGTGCCAATGTTACTTCTTTTTGCTGATGAGGTAATTTCCTGTCTAATTCTCTGACTAACCGACCAGCAATGGTTTTGAGTTTGCGCTTCGCTGCATTTGCTTTCTTTCTTCTTTTAGGGTGAGTCCCATTGTAGGTGTCTCTGACAAGGTTTTTGGTTGTCCTAACGTAACTGCGTCGTAGGTTAATCCCTTCTTGCTTGGCTATAGAAATACAGCTGTCAACAATTTTTTTATGAAGTTTTGCATCTGTGGGATAGGTGATGCTCTTTTCCTGGACAGTAGTATCTACACTTACATGCTTGTCCTTAGCATCCTTGCCGTGTAGCTCAATTGAATGTTTCAATAGCTTCTCTACCCCTTCTTCTCCAATCCTCTTCCTGAAATGCACCAAATCTGTTGCCGCACAGGGTTGCCCCCATTGCAAAGAATCAAAGCCTCCAACATATTGAAAATATGGATTCATTTCCCACCGTTGTTCCACCAATACCTCATCTGATAAATTGTAAATAGATTTTAATATCAACAAGGAGACCATCAAACGAATAGAATGAGCTGGACGACCTACATTTGAATAAAGCGAACCAAATGCTTCTTCAAAATATGACCATTCTATCTGGTGGCTCAACAAATAAAGTGCTTGCCTGGAATTGAGTTGTTCAGTTAAGGTAGGTGATAAAAAATTAAGTTGATTGCTATTCGACTTTTTTGACTGCATTTGACAAGGTTTTGATTGATATTATAACTATTCCTTGTCATTTTATATAGCAATAATCATGCTAAAAACCTCCCTGAAAGGAGATAATCATAATTAATTTTTATTCTTTAGGGTTGACTAAATATCGCTTAATTTTTGCACTTGATTGTTGAACCTACGTGTTTAAGCCACTATAAAAAAAGCAGGTCTTTATTTTGCAACTATAAAAATATAGCATATACTTGCATTAAGTACGATCGACAGGTCGTGCTTGGCGTAAGACACCGAGTAGGTTGCCGGCGCGGGATTCACACCCGCGTACCTGGACCTGCTCACTTTCTTTTTTTGATTATGTGATACATGGTCAAGACCGTTGCACACGGTGGTGCCGAGTCTGTTGGTTTTTGTCTTCCTCTCTGTTTTCAGCGACCCGATAACTGGGTTTCTCCTTCGGCTTAAAAGGAGTGTCTATGATGCTCACATCAAGTGAAGTTCCTGCTTTATGATGATAGCTTGTCCCTCCAACTGTGAATTGCTGTTTTTAAACTTCCTGCTTCGAATATCACAAATGCTATTGGCTAAGTCGGGGGTGTATTGTGTGTGCATGGTGCTAAAAGCAGTTCTACAAATTCATTTCTCAACATAGACCTTTTTTAGTATAATAATTTTGGATTATAATCAATTATTTTTACCAAATGGAAGAAATGAAAGCTGACTATTTAGAGTTGCTGAATCCCCCACAAAAAGAAGGTGTTGTTAATGTAGAAGGTCCTTGCATGATTATAGCAGGAGCAGGATCAGGGAAAACCCGTGTTTTGACATTTCGTATTGCCCATTTGATCAAGGAGCATCATGTTGACCCTTTCAACATTATGGCACTGACTTTCACCAACAAAGCTGCTAAAGAGATGCAACATCGGATTGAAGACATGGTTGGGAACGAAGCGCGCAATCTTTGGCTGGGGACCTTTCACTCCGTATTTGCCCGAATACTTAGAGCTGAAGCAGATAAACTAGGATACCCGAGCAATTTTACTATATACGACACAGATGACTCCAAGTTGCTCATCAAACTTATTGTCAAAGAATTTGATCTTGATGATAAGGTGTACAAGCCAAACGTCATCTACAACAGAATTTCAAGTGCGAAAAATCGACTCATTTCCTGGAGAGAATATGTAAATGATCCGATCTACTTGGAAGATGATACGCAACGCAGGAAACCAGAGATGGGAAGAATTTATAAAGCCTACTCTGAAAGATGTTTTGCTGCTGATGCTATGGATTTTGATGACTTGCTGTTTAATACAAATGTCCTCTTTCAGAAAAACGCTGATGTATTAAATAAATATCAGCAGCGTTTTCATCATGTCATGATTGATGAATTTCAAGACACTAATCTTTCGCAATACCTGATTGTCAAACGGTTGGCTGCTGTCAGAAAAAATATTTGTGTAGTTGGCGATGATGCTCAGAGTATCTATGCGTTCAGGGGTGCGGATATTCAGAATATTCTGAATTTCGAAAGAGACTATCCAGACCTGCAAATAATCAAGTTGGAACAGAACTATCGTTCCACTAAGACGATTGTACATGCTGCTAATTCGATTATAGACAAAAACACAGCCCAGTTAAAAAAGAGCGTCTGGACAGATAATGTAGCGGGTGATCTTATTGACCTCATCGAAGCTACCTCCGACAATGAGGAAGGAAAACTGGTAGCTTCCTCTGTTTTCGAGAATAAAATGCACCATCACATTCCAAATAAAAATTTTGCCATCCTTTATAGAACGAACAGTCAGTCTAGGGCAATGGAAGAAGCCTTAAGAAAAAATAACATTACATATCGAGTGGTTGGGGGTCTTTCTTTCTATCAAAGAAAAGAGATCAAAGACCTGCTTGCGTATTTCAGGTATGTAGTGAACCCAAACGACGAGCAGGCCATGCGCAGGATTATTAATTTTCCAAAGCGTGGAATCGGACCTATGACGATAGACAAAATGGTTGTTGTAGCTTCGGAAGAGCAAAAAACACTTTGGGAGATTATGGGAACAGCCTCCTCCTATATTGGGAACAGCAGGAGTACGCAGGTTGAAAATTTTGTTACACTTATCAAATCCTTTCGGCTAACGAACGAAAAGAAAGATGCGTATGATACTGCATCGCAAATAGCCAAAACCTCTGGTCTTCTGAAGAATCTGTATGAAGACAAGACTATCGAAGGCATGAGTCGCTATGAAAATACTCAGGAACTGCTAAATGCTATCAAAGAATTTACCGAGAACTCAGATAGACAGGACAAGAGCCTTAGTGCCTTTTTACAGGATGTGGCTCTATTGACGGACGAAGATCGCAACGAAAAATCTGACAATGCGGTAACCCTGATGACTATCCATGGTTCAAAAGGTCTTGAGTTCGAATGTGTATATGTTGTAGGGCTTGAGGAAGAGTTGTTTCCTTCGCAAATGATGCTAGACAGCAGGGCAGATCTTGAAGAAGAAAGACGATTATTTTATGTAGCCGTCACACGTGCTAAAAAGAATCTTACGCTCAGCTATGCATTAAGCAGGTATCGATTTGGGAACTTAAAACACTGTGAACCCAGTAGATTCCTAAAGGAAATAGACCTTTCGTGTGTCAAAGTAAACAGGCGGTTTTCGGCTAATGATCCAGTATCTCCTGATGCTGGTTCCGTCACCGGAAATTTCGTGAAAAATCACAAAAAAGAATCTGCAATCAAAAAAAATGAAGGTCAACTCATCAATCATCAACCAAGTCCCGATTTTAAACCAAGCGATACGTCAAGCCTAGAAGAAGGCATGAAAGTGGAACATCCCAAATTTGGATTTGGTGTGGTGTCCGAAATTGATGAGCAGGGAGCCAATAAAAAGGCAAAAATAGCCTTTGACAAAGCAGGAGAGAAAACTCTCCTGTTACGTTTTGCTAAACTTAGCATTCTTTAACCTAGGCTTGCCTAAAAAAAGTGGACAGTAAGTAACTCCAGTGCGTTTCAATGATTTTTCTTTCAAACTTTATGATGTTTCGATTTTTTTAAATTATCAAGTAATTTACAATAAAAATTCGGTGTGTTTCAGTGAGATTTATTCGAGGGTGACCAAAAAGTCAATTTTTTCTTTATTTACCGCTAACGTTTTAGCTAAACTGCGTTTTATACCAATTTGACTACAAAATATCACATATAAATCGTTTCTTTTTTGCTCGCATTTCGTTAAAAAATAGAACCGTAGTTATGGCTATGCTTATATTTTTTGCCTAATTCTAACAAAAAATAATTCAATTTCTTTATGTAATATTTTATACTCAAATGAGTATAACTTGATTTTTTCGTGGTCAATTCGAGGTGATACCGCAGGTAAAGAAAAAAGACAATTAATTTTAAAGATGCCCGTAAAAAATTAATATTTTACTTGCAAAAGTCTGGCTAACTACTTAAACTCGCTCTTTCCGCGATTCGCTAAAATAACAATTACTATGAATTTTATACCTCACACTACCAAAAAAACGGAGTTAGACGCAGTGAAAAGGTATATCCCTACCCCACCCACCCACCCCCTCACAGGGTGCAAAGCACGTAGAGGGCTTAAAAACTTAATCTCCCTAGTTACCTTCTTGTTGCTCTCGGCTCTCACTTATGCACAAAACAACCCAACAGACCACTTTGTGCTAAAAATAACAACCACCAAGGGTATTAACCCCGCCGACAAGTCCCTTACCTTCCACACTCACGACACAAATTATGACATAGACTGGAACAATGACCAAACGTTTGAAAGTGCAGATACAGGAGTGTCTGGAAACCAGTCCCATACCTTCAACACAGCAGGAGTACACACCATCAGGTTTAGAAACCTGAATGATATAAATACGATGGAAGGAGCAAAATATACCTCCATAGAACAGTGGGGTACCGCTGTCTGGAATGCAGATATGAGTAATGCTTTTAGTCTAGCGATGAACCTGACCATGAATCCAAACGCAGGTACGCCTAACATGAGTGCTGTGACCGATATGTCTTGGATGTTCTCTGGTGCCACTTCCTTTAACGGCGACATCAGCGGGTGGAATACAGAAAAGGTGACGAATATGCAAGGTATGTTCGTTGACGCCACTTCCTTTAACGGCGACATCAGCGGGTGGAATACAGAAAAGGTGACGAATATGCAAGGTATGTTCGTTGAAGCCACTTACTTTAACGGCGACATCAGCGGGTGGAATACAGAAAAGGTGACGAATATGCAAGGTATGTTCGATGGAGCCACTGCCTTTAACCAGGACATAGGAAACTGGAACACAGCACAGGTGGATTATATGTCTGAGATGTTCGATGGAGCCACTTCCTTTAACCAAGACATAGGAAACTGGAATACAGAAAAGGTGACGGATATGGATTATATGTTCGCTGGTGCCACTTCCTTTAACCAAGACATAGGCGGGTGGAATACAGCACAGGTGACGAATATGTTTGAGATGTTCAGGGAAGCCACTTCCTTTAACCAAGACATAGGCGGGTGGAGTACAGCACAGGTGACGAATATGTCTGCGATGTTCAGGGAAGCCACTTCCTTTAACCAAGACATAGGAGATTGGAATGTAGAAGCGGTGCTGGTGGCGCAGGGTCAGTTTTCAAGCATGGCTAATATGTTCGCTGGAGTTACCCTTGCACCTACAAACTACGATGCCCTATTGACAGGCTGGGATGCGCAAAACCTTCAAACGGGAGTCACTTTCGACGGAGGAAATTCTTTGTATAGAAGTACTGAAGCACAAACTGCTAGGGCAAACATGATCAGTTCGGACGGCTGGAGTATTACCGATGGAGGTCTGAGTACTACGAATCAGGCACCCACAAACATTTTCCTTTCTGCCAACAATATTGCAGAAAATGCGGGTGCCAATGCGGTCGTGGGGACACTATCAAATACCGATACAGGAGGCACGTATGCCTACACATTGGTGCCAGGAGATGGAGCTACTGACAATGGGAGGTTCTCTATTTTAGGAACAGCCCTGAGGCTTACCGCCTCTGCTAACTATGAATCCAGAAGAAACAGCCCCTATTCAGTACGGATAAATGTAAACGACGGGACCCATGATTTTGCAAAACAACTCACCATTTCTGTAGACGATGTAAACGAAGCACCCTCTGCCAGCGATAATACATTTAGCGTAGCAGAAAATAGTGCAAACGGAACAGCAGTCGGCACAGTGACAGCAACAGACCCAGATGACTTCTTCCGGCTAAATGGTGTATTATTCTATGCCATCACAAGTGGTAATACAGAGAATGTGTTTGCTATCAACTCAGGGACAGGAGAGATTACAGTCGCTGGTGCGTTGGATTATGCAACCACCCCATCCTATTCGCTCGTGGTCACAGTTTCAGACAGAGGAAGTCCCTCCCTAAGTGACACGGCAACCCTCACCGTCACGGTGACGGAAGCCTTGGGACTTGAAGCGTTCACGGGCATTGAGGTATATCCTAACCCAGCAGGCGTGGCGTTACACATCAGTGGCGTGGAAGGAAATGCCCGCTACACCTTGTCAGGCATAGACGGGAAAGTTTTGAAAAGAGGAAAACTGAAGGCAAGCACAGCGGATCATTCCGTGGCTATTCCATCGCTGAACAGAGGCATCTACTTGTTACAAGTAACCACAGGTAAAGGTAGCATCACCAGAAAAATTGTGAAGGAATAGGAGAATACATGCTGGAAGATGAAGGGGATGTCAGGGTGAGGGAAAGGCTTTAGCGTTATAACTGAGGATCAGCGAGTTAAGTAGTTAAGTAGTTGGGATGCGAATTTAGGTTTAGAAAAATGACATGCGCAATTGTAATTTGGTATTAGGCACTGCCGAAAAGACCTTATCAAAAAGTGCTGAGCTAGCGAATGAATCAGAAAAGGGAAAAGAAAATAGTTCATATTTCAAATCAAAGTTGTTTTTAAGCCAAATAATCGAGTCAAGGATCTCATCAATCTGCTCCTCAACTTTTAGTTGGTCCATAGGGCAATGATGAACGGTATGACCTCCCAAAAAATGTCCTTGATTTTTAATTTTTTCAAGTTCTGTGAATGTTAAATAAGGTTGCTGTATTTTTGGAAATTCTGATTGGTCGATATTCAGTGCAATAAGAATCTCATCTAGTTTTCCATCATCTTTATGGCTTAAAGCCTTGACCTTTTCTATTAGATGTGCTGTGTTATTTTGATTGACACCTAAATATATCGTACACGTTTTCAACGGAGCTACTGTTCTGTTTTGTTTTAATGGTGTTAACGATTAGAGATATCTTGTGCTTGTAGAATAACGTCAAATTATTGATGTATCTAACTATTTATAAAAAATATGGCAGATATCCCTTTTTTATCGAGGATAGGAATAATATTTTGACAGACCTCTGAAAGCCCATCATCAAATGAAGGAAAAAATGAGTTTTTAGGAATTTCGGCACCCGTTTGCATACTTTTTATCATTTCAGCAGGCTCTAGGATTTATATTTTTTCAATAAAAAATCTAAATCCTTTATAAACTCTTTTTCAGTTTTATAGCTGTAAAGCTCCTTTATGTGAGAAAGGTCTTCACTTGACTTGATACTGTATGGTAATATGGAAATATCGTTCCACTGTTAAGAGTGAAAATATTTAGCTAGAGGATCTATTTCCCTAATTATGTTTTTTACTGCTCCCATTTTAATTTCTGCTAACAATTGCCTAAAGGTACATTATGTCCCTTATTTCCTTTATAGCTGAATCAATCTAACAGATTTTTTATAGAATTCACAAGATGTATTGGCAACATGGGTATACACCTCAATAGTCTTGCTAGCACTGTGTCCAAGTAATAGTTGAATTTGCTTGAGCTACTGTCAAATCAGCACAAGAACACTTCAAAATTTCTCTAATTTTTTTCCGTAATTCGGGAACGATGATAATACCCATTTTTCCTTGTCGTAACTAACATTCTGAGCAATTAATAATTGCTTAACTAGTTAAGACCCTTTTCCTTTCAACCTTTGTAGTGTTTCGATTTTCTAAATTATTGAATAATTTATAATAAAAATTCGTTGTTTTTCAGTGAGATTTATTCGAGGTTGACCAAAAAGTCAATTTTTTCTTTATTTACCGCTAACGATTTGAATAAAAACTCGTAATAATGCGCTGTATACATTGTTGACAGTTCGTTTTTTTAGTTAAACAGTTCATTTGTTTCTTTTTGAACTGCATACGTTGTTCGTCCTTCTTTTTTAACAATTACTGTGTCGGGTATTTCATTTGTTATTATGCTTGCAACATCACTATTGCTTTTAAACTCTTTAAACATTGACTTTAATGTAGCAAGTTTTATCTTTTTCTGTAACTAGTCAGGTGGTCTACAGTGTATAACTAATTGATTATAAACTGATTAGAAAATTCGATTATTTCTTAACAAAACCTTAACATTTATCTATTTCACTGATTATCAGTCTTTTACTTACAAAGTAACTAAGAATACGAGTTTATATAAACATTTTTTTAGTTGGTAACTACCTGATAACAAGTGATTTAGATCACCTGAGTAGTTACCTTTTTCTTTTGTTCAACGATTTCTTTAATTTTTTTGCTGAAATTGAAGTTGGTTTAGGATAAATGTCACTTGATTCAGAAGCTATGTTTTTATCTATAATGTTTTCTTCTAATTTATCTGAACTCCAAGGTTTTACATTTTCATCAAAACTTACGTCTAGAATAGGTTGATAGGTCTTTCTTTAATGATTTTTCAAAAGCGGTTATTACTGTTTTAAGGTTTTTCTTATCATCTGTAATTAATTCCGTTGCTGTTTTTGGTAGAATTGTGACTCCATATATTGAACCCCAAAGAGAATAATAAATTATAGTGTAAGACTCCCTAAAAACCGTAGCGTTTAAAATTAGAGTTAAACGTTAATTTTAGGGAAATGAAAAAAAGTCGATTTACCGAGCCTCAGATCATCAAGATGCTGAAATGATTGCAGATCACCTTAATGAAGTCTTTAAAGAATTTTGCTAAAACCAGAGCAAACGAACTAGCGCATGCTAAACTTATATACCTTATGCCAATGAGACTAGGGTCTTAACCTAGCTAAAACCCTAGATTTAAACCTACTCCAAAACTCTATCGTTGGGTTGTCGGTTTGTTCCCAACTTTGTGAAACGCTAAACCCTCAATCTAAATTTAACAGAGGATTTAGCGTTTTTGCTTTTACTTTTGACTCACAGCAGTATTTTCTTTCAAAATATTATTCCTCTTTTCCCATTCTTCAAAGCCGTTTTTACCTAATTGAGATAATAATTTTTTAGAATTTACAGCTGTCCCTTCCACTACATATCCACCATAGAAGTAGTAACTTTTTGTTCTTATAACTCCGTTAACTATAACGTCATACTGAGGACCTGCATTATCAAGTGCTTTATCCATTGCGTCTTTAATGTCCGCTCCAAAATGAAAGACTCCCATACTACTCCCTTTTGTTGCCACCCCTTCTTCTAACTTAAATTCTATTGAGTGATTCTTAGAGCTTATAACAGTAAAATCCACAAGTCTTATAGAGCAACTGAAAAGCGTTAGAAATACAACAATAATACCAAATGTGTTTACTTTTTTTAACATAATATATAATTTTTATTTGTCCTTGACTCGAGAGGACGTTAATTTTGAGTCGTTATGTTCACTAGCTAAATATTTTAGGGGCTTAACCCGTTGAGGGTCATATTTCATTATAAAACATATAAAATCTTGTTTATAAGACACCTTGAATTCACCCGCCTATCAAAAAAACGAATGTCATTTAATGTAAATCTGACCAGCAACATACGGCAAGTATACAAATTAAAAATTAACCCAACATTGTTGAATTAATTTGGGGTCCCAATATTTTAAGACCAAAAAATTATAACATGTTACATCACTTGTTACATCACTAAATTACATCACCCCTTGGGTAATTTTGGCAAAAAATATACACGTGCCTGCGGGGATGCGCTTTCCTAAATTCAGGGAGGTGCTGGTATTGACGATGTGTATTCAACTTTTTATTGTCCCGAATTCGCGTTAAGTTTAACGTCTCATGAAATACAGATTGCTTCTATTAATGTTTGTTGCGTTAACCGCTTGTAACCCAAGGGTGATAACATTCCTTAACCCTAAAGCAACTTTTGAAAATTTTCAAAACTACCATCTTGTTAATGTAAAAATCAGTAAAAGGAAACTACCGCCCGAAGCCTCGCAGCTGCTAGGTGTACTGGAAGCTCACATAAAATATCAGATGGAAACCCAACGTGGGTACCGACCCTCCAATAGCAATCCAGACTTGGTTCTTCGGTACGAACTTGTATCCAGCGCAAGAACAGATACTGAAACAAACCCAGTTGCCTACAATCAGTTCCCTGTGGCTACGGGCAACAGGGTTGTGTATGAATCGGTGATTTTGTTGGAGTTATACCATAATAAAGCCTTAGTTTGGCAAGGGAGTTATGATTTGACACATAGCCGAAAAAAAGACCGTAATGAAAGTACCATAAAAAAGGTGATAGATTTTATCTTCACCACATATCCTTACCGAGCTGGAAATGGGCAACCAGATTCATCTCTAACCGCTAAGAAAAAGAAATGACAGAATATGGTTTCTGGTCTTTGATACCCCCCGTACTGGCCATCGGGTTAGCCATCCGTACGAAACAGGTAGTATTCTCCCTCAGCCTTGGAATTTTTGTGGGCTATTTAATCATGGCTGACGGCAATGTATTTAAAGGATTCCTAGATACCATTGAAGCATTCACCAATATTTTTCAAAGCAAAGGAAATACCAGAATCATTATTCTTACCTTGATTATTGGAGCTATGATCCAGCTCATTAAATACTCGGGGGGGATAAATGGATTTATAGAGTGGGTGCAAAAACGGCTGGATAAAAAAAATCATTTTGAACGAAAATTACAGGCTGTCACTGCGCTAACAGGGTTTTTTATTTTTGTGGAATCCAATATTTCCATTCTAACTGTAGGCACCATTTTCAGACCATTATTTGACAAGCATAAAATTGCCAGAGAAAAACTGGCTTACCTGGCAGACTCAAGTTCCGCCCCTTCCTGCATCATTTTTCCTTTCAATGCATGGGGCGCATACGTTATGGGGCTCTTAATGATTTATGATCAACTGGATCCTTTCAAGGTACTCGTCTACTCCATCCCGTTCAATTTCTATGCCTTGCTCACATTAGTTATGGTCTTTGCCCTTGCTCTGAAGGGAAAAGATTTCAGTACAATGAAAAAAGTTGTAGAAGAGAGAAAAGAGTTCGCATCACAAGAGATCCGACCGCTCAATGTATCAAGTCCTTTGAATATGGTTATTCCAATTGCCACCATGGTGCTTACAATGCCATTTTTTTTGCTGTATTCTGGATGGGATAGTCAGGCATCAGGTACATTGTTTGAGAAAATATGGAATAGTATAGGAACTGGGTCTGGCTCTGAAGCTGTATTAAATGCTTGTTTTACAGGATTCCTTACAGCATCATCCCTATATTTTATTCAGAAAAGACTAAAGATCAAATCGTTTATTGAAGAATCCTTCAAGGGCATGAACGACATGCTTATCATGGCAATACTTATGTGTTTAGCTTTCGCCACCGGAAATTTATGCAATGAGCTAGGTACGGGTAGCTATGTATCCGAAGTTACTCAATCGTGGCTGATCCCAGAAATTGCCCCCGCGTTGATATTCATCATCAGCGGATTCATCGCTTTTGCGACAGGCACTTCATGGGGTACATTTGCCATCATGATGTCAATTGCCCTTCCCTTAAATTTTGCAATAGACTCCAATACATACCTGATGGTTGCTGCAGTACTCGGTGGCGGAGTGTTCGGAGACCACTGCTCACCTATCTCGGATACAACATTAATTGCATCGTTGGCATCAGGATGTGATCACATGGATCATGTCAGAACACAACTGCCCTATGCACTATTCACAGGAGGTATAGCAATGATATGCTACCTCATAGCTGGTTTTATTTCTTAAGAAAAGTACGCTCTTATACCAAGTTGATTATGAAATATTACATAAATACATTGAATTATTTGTCAGAGTATTTTACCCAAAAAATATAACCATAGGCTACGCTATTACTTTTTTTAACGACATACAAGTAGAAAAAAAACACCCACAAGCAAGGAAAATAGCCTTTTCTCAAAAAAATAAAAATGAACTTGCATTATTCCCCAAAAGACACTAAATTGAAGCGATGCTAAGCCAGTTTGATTATAAAATGAGTCTTAACTGGTTAAGACCCTGTAAAGTATTACATAAATAAATTGAATTATTTTTTGTTTGGATTAGACAAAAAACTTAAGCATAGCCGTAGCTATGGCTATATTTTTTAACGAAATGCGAGCAAAAAAGAAACAATTTATATGTGATATTTTGTGATCAAGTTGGTATTAATACCAATAAATATCTCACGTATAGCCCACTAGTTAAATTGCCCATGAAAAATAGACTTCGCAATGCCAAAAGAACGGATTTGAACGCAATGAATGCCACCCCTTCCCGCTCCTCCCTAACAAGTTATCAGGTAGTTAGCGGACTGAAACCCTTAATCCCGCTGGTTACCCTCTTGTTGCTCTCAGTTCTTGCTTACGCACAAGACAATACAACACATTTTGTGCTGAAAGTAACAACTACCGCTGGCACGAACCCCGCCGACAAGTCCTTTACCTTCTACACCAAGGATGCAAATTACGACATAGACTGGGGCAATGATCAAACGTTTGAAGATACAGGAGTTTCTGGAGACCAGTCCCATACCTTCCCCACAGCAGGAGTACACACCATCAGATTTAGAAACCTGAATAATGTTTATATCAATTCTTTTATGCCCGTAAAGGCAGACGCAGGAAAATATACCTCCATAGAGCAGTGGGGTACTTCTGTCTGGAATGCAGATATGAGTAAAGCTTTTCAGGGAGCAAGTAACCTGACCATGACAGCTACTGATACTCCTGACATGAGTGCGGTGACAAATATGCCACAGATGTTCTTTGGAACCACTGCCTTTAACGGCGACATAGGCGGGTGGAATACCGCACTGGTGACGAATATGTTTGAGATGTTCTTCCGAGCCACTGCCTTTAACCGCGATATAAGCAGGTGGAATACCGAAAAGGTGACGAGTATGAGTGGGATGTTCTCAGCTGCCACTGCCTTTAACGGCGACATAAGCAAGTGGAATACAGCATCGGTGACGACTATGTCTTCTATGTTCACTGAAGCCACTTCCTTTAACCAAGACATAGGCGGGTGGAATACCGAAAAGGTGATGAATATGGAAAGAATCTTCCTCGGGGCCTCTTCCTTTAACAGCGACATCAGCAGGTGGAATACCGCACTGGTGACGAATGCCGTTGAGGTGTTCTCAAGTGCCACTTCCTTTAACCAAGACATAGGAAACTGGAATACCGAAAAGGTGACGGCTATGAACTCCATGTTCTTAGGAGCCTCTGACTTTAACCAAGACATAGGCAGATGGAATACCGAAAAGGTGACGAATATGTCTTTTATGTTCAATAGAGCCACTTCCTTTAACGGCGACATAGGCGGGTGGAATACCGAAAAGGTGACGGGTATGTCTTTTATGTTCAGGGGAGCCACTTCCTTTAACGGCGACATAGGCGGGTGGAATACCGAAAAGGTGACGAATATATCTTTTATGTTCACTGGAGCCACTGCCTTTAATCAGGATATAGGAAACTGGAATACAGCACAGGTGACGACTATGAGTGATGTGTTCTCAAGAGCCACTTCCTTTAACCAAGACATAGGCAGGTGGAATACCGAAAAGGTGACGAATATATCTTCTATGTTCTCTGGAGCCACTTCCTTTAATCAAGACATAGGAAACTGGAATACAGCACAGGTGACGACTATGAGTGATGTGTTCTCAAGAGCCACTTCTTTTAACCAAGACATAAGCAGATGGAATACCGCACAGGTGACGAAGATGGAATTCGTGTTCTCAGGAGCCACACTTTCACCTACAAACTACGATTCGTTGTTGGTGGGTTGGAACAGACAAAACCTTCAAACGGGAGTCACTTTCAGCGGGGGAACTTCTAAATATCGCTCAGTTACAGCACACACCGCCAGGGAAAATATGACGGCTACTACAGCAAATGGTGGAGACAACTGGACCATTACGGATGGCGGACAAATACAGTCCAGTGATGCGCCATCAACTATGTTTCTTTCTTCCACCAGCATTGCAGAAAATGCTGGAGCTAATGCCGTGGTGGGTATGCTATCCACAAATGGAGGAGCGAGTAGCTATACCTATGCCTTGGTAGCAGGCGAAGGAGCTACTGACAATGCCAGTTTTAGGATTTCAGGCACTGCACTACAGCTTATCGCTTCCGCCGACTATGAAACAAAAACTACCTATGCCATCAGGCTAAAAGTGGCGGGGATAGCGGTTGAAAAACAATTCACCATCACGGTGAGGAATGTGAATGATAACGCCCCTGTTTTCGCAGAAGGACCTACCGCCACAGTAGCCTATGCAGAAAACGCCACGACGGCAGTAACTACCATCCTTGCCACCGATGCCGATGCAGGACAGCCGGTGACGTTCACGCTGTCGGGCGGAACGGATGCAGGTCTGTTTACCCTTTCTTCAACAGGCGAATTGACGTTCAATACCGCACCAGACTATGAGAGCCCCGTAGATACGGGGATGGATAATAGGTACGAAGTCACCATCACGGCTACAGACAACGGCACGCCCGAAATGAGTGCTATGCAAGCCCTCACCATCACGGTGACGGATGTGAATGAACACGCCCCTGTTTTTGCAGGAGGAGCGACGATGGTGGATGTAGTGGAAGGTACGAGGACAGTTACCACCGTTACCGCCACAGATGCAGACCCGAGACAAACGGTTGCTTTCGTCCTCTCAGGAGCAGATGCGGGGCTGTTTTCCGTCACTCAAGCAGGCGAATTGACCTTCAACACCGCACCAAACTATGAAATGCCAATAAGTGCGACGGGATCAAATACATACACGGTAGATGTCACCGCCACAGACGAACAG
Organism: Ekhidna sp.; assembly: GCA_965261215.1. Lineage (GTDB taxonomy): Bacteria > Bacteroidota > Bacteroidia > Cytophagales > Cyclobacteriaceae > Ekhidna. Next base: position 834,436 of record CBDHDT010000193.1, on the reverse strand, counting down.
CCCTCCCCAATGACTGCTACACAAACCCTCACCATCACGGTGACGGATGTGAATGATGCCCCTGTTTTCGCAGAAGGACCTACCGCCACAGTAACCTATGCAGAAAACTCCGCTACGCCAGTAACCACCGTCGTTGCCACTGATGAAGATGCGGAACAGACGGTGACGTTAACGCTGTCAGGAGTAGATGCGTCTAAGTTTTCCTTCACTTCAGCAGGCGTATTGACGTTCAAGAAGGAACCAGACTTTGAGAATCCAATAGATACAGATGGGGACAACATATATGAAGTCACCGTAACTGCCACCGACAGGCAGACCCCTCCAATGACCGTCACGCAGACGCTTACCATCACGGTGACGGATGTGGTGAATGAAGATGGCAACCCAACAGATCATTTTGTGCTGAAAATAACAACTAACCCTAGTACTAACGCTAGCGACAGGTCCTTTACCTTCTTCACGGAGGACACGAATTATGACATAGACTGGGACAATAACGGAACTTTTGAAAGTGCAGATAAAGGAGTTGCTGGAGACCAGTCCCATACCTTCCCCACAGCAGGAGAACACACCATCAGGTTTAACAACCTGACAGATATAAATATCGCTAATAGTTCGATGGAAGGACCAAAATATACCTCCATAGAGCAGTGGGGTACTTCTGTCTGGAATACAGATATGAGCTTTGCTTTTCAGGGAGCAAGTAACCTGACCATGAGCCAAAACGCAGGTACGCCTAACATGAGTGCGGTGACGAATATGCGAGGTATGTTCTTTAACGCCACTTCCTTCAACGGCGACATCAGCGGGTGGAATACCGCAAAGGTGACCGATATGGTTGCTATGTTCAATAATGCCACTTCCTTTGACCAGAACATAGGCGGGTGGAATGTAGAAGCGGTAGCCGATATGCTTTCTATGTTCATTGGAGTGACACTTTCAATTGCAAACTATGATTCGCTTTTGGTGGGGTGGAACAGACAAAACCTCCAGACGGGAGTCTCTTTCCATGCTGGAAATTCTAAATATAGCTCGGATGTAGCACACATCGCCAGGGGAAATATGACGGCTACTACAGCAAATGGTGGAGATAACTGGGGCATTACTGATGGCGGACGAGTTAACGTCCATGCCCCTGTTTTCACAGAAGGAACTACCGCCACGGCAGCTTATGCAGAAAACGCCACGACGGCAGTAACTACCGTCCGTGCCACCGATGCAGATACGGGACAGACGGTGACGTTCACGCTGTCGGACGGAGCAGATGCGGGGCTGTTTACCCTCACTCCCGAAGGCGTATTGGCGTTCAATACCGCACCGGATTTTGAAATACCCACGGATATGGGAACGGACAATGGCTATGAAGTCATCATCACCGCTACAGACGACGGCACACCCCCAATGACTGCTACGCAAGCCCTCACCATCACGGTGACGGATGTGAATGAACATGCCCCTGTTTTCACAAGTGCAGTAACTATGGATGTAGCGGAAGGTACACCGACAGTTACCACTGTCGGTGCCACGGATGCAGATGCAGGACAGACGGTCGCGTTCGCGCTGTCGGGCGGAGCGGATGCGGGGCTATTTTCCATCACTCCCGCAGGCGACTTGACGTTCAATACCGCACCGGATTTTGAAATGCCTGCGGATGTGGGAACGGATAATGTGTACGAAGTAACAATCACGGCTACAGACGGTCAAACCGCTCCAATGACTGCTACGCAAACCTTCACCATCACGGTGACGAATTTGGAGAATGAACACGCGCCTGTTTTCACAAGAGGAACTACCGCTACAGTAGCTTATGCAGAAAACGGCACCACGGCAGTAACTACGGTTACCGCTACGGATGCAGATTCGGGACAAACGGTTACTTTAACGCTGTCGGGCGGCGGAGCGGATGCAAGTCTGTTTTCCCTTTCTTCAACAGGCAACTTGACGTTCAATACCGCACCAGATTTTGAAATGCCCACAGATACGGGAATGGACAACATGTACGAAGTAACGATCACGGCTACAGACAACGGCACAATCGCAAGGACTGCTATGCAAGTTCTCACCATCACAGTGACGGATGAGAATGATAACGTCCCTGTTTTCGCAAATGGAGCTACCGCTACAGTAGCTTATGCAGAAAACGCCACGACGGCAGTAACTACCGTCGTTGCCACCGATGCAGATGCGGGACAGACAGTGACGTTTACGCTGTCGGGAGCGGATGCAGGTCAGTTTTCCCTTTCTTCAACAGGCGACTTGACGTTCAATACTGCACCAGATTTTGAAATGCCTACAGATACAGGAGGAAACAATGAATATGAAGTCATCGTCACCGCCACAGACGGGCAGTCCCCTCCAATGACTGCTATGCAAGTTCTCACCATCACAGTGACGGATGAGAATGATAACGTCCCTGTTTTCGCAAATGGAGCTACCACTACAGTAGCTTATGCAGAAAACGCCACGACGGCAGTAACTACCGTCCTTGCCACCGATGCTGATGCGGGACAAACCGTGACGTTCACGCTGTCGGGCGGAGCGGATGCAGGTCAGTTTTCCCTTTCTTCAACAGGCGAATTGACGTTCAATACTGCACCAGATTTTGAAATGCCTACAGATACGGGATCGGATAATAGGTACGAAGTCACGATCACGGCTACCGACGGGCAGTCCCCTCCAATGACTGCTATGCAAGCCCTCACCATCACGGTAACGGATATGAATGATAACGCCCCTGTTTTTGCAGGAGGAACTACCGTTGCAGTAGCTTATGCAGAAAACGCCACGAAGGAAGTAACTACCGCCGTTGCCACCGATGCAGATGCGGGACAAACCGTAACGTTCACGCTGTCGGGAGCGGATGCAGGTCTGTTTTCCATCACTCCCGCAGGCGAATTGACATTCAATACCGCACCAGATTTTGAAATGCCTACGGATATGGAAACGGATAATGTGTACGAAGTAACAATCACGGCTACAGACGGGCAGTCCACTCCAATGACTGCTATGCAAGTCCTCACCATCACAGTGACGGATGTGAATGATAACGTCCCTGTTTTCGCAAATGGAGCTACCGCTACAGTAGCTTATGCAGAAAACGCCACGACGGAAGTAACTACCGTCCTTGCCACCGATGAAGATGCGGGACAAACCGTGACGTTCACGCTGTCGGGGGGAGGAGCGGATGCAGGTTTGTTTACCATCACTCTCGCAGGCGAATTGGCGTTCAATACCGCACCAGATTTTGAAATACCTACAGATATGGGAGCGGATAATGTGTACGAAATAACGATCACGGCTACAGACAACGGCACACCCGAAATGACTGCTATGCAGGTCCTCACCGTCACGGTGACGGGAGTGAATGAACACGCCCCTGTTTTCGCCGGAGGAGCTGTCGCTACAGTAGCTTATGCAGAAAACAACACGACGGCAGTTACCACCGTTACCGCCACGGATGCAGATGCGGGAGAGACCGTGACGTTCACGCTGACGGGCGGAGCGGATGTGGGACTATTTTCCATCACTACGGCAGGCGAATTGACGTTCAATACTGCACCAGATTTTGAAATGCCTGCGGATATGGGAACGGATAATGTGTACGAAGTAACAATCACGGCTACAGACGGTCAAACCGCTCCAATGACTGCTACGCAAACCTTCACCATCACGGTGACGGATGCCAACGACGCGCCTGTTTTCACCAGCGAAGCTGACGTAAATGTAGCGGAAGGTACGAGGGTAGTTACCACCGTCACCGTCATGGATGCAGATGCTTCGGGACAGACCGTGACGTTCACGCTGTCGGACGGAGCGGATGCGGGTCTGTTTTCCCTCTCTTCGACAAACAACGAACTGACCTTCAATACGGCACCAGACTTTGAGAATCCAGCAGATATGGGATCGGATAATAGGTACGAAGTAACGATCACGGCCACAGACAACGGCACACCCAAAATGACTGCTATGCAAGCACTCTCCATCACGGTGACGGGAGTGAATGAACACGCCCCTGTTTTCACAAGAGGAACGGCTATGGTGGAAGTAGCGGAAGGTTCGATAGTAGCTACCACCGTTACCGCCACGGATGCAGATGCGGGACAGACGGTAAGTTTCCTCACCACCCTGTCGGGAGATGATGCGGGGCGGTTTTCCATCACTCCCGCAGGCGAATTGACGTTCAATACTGCACCAGACTATGAGAATCCGGGAAGTGCAGCAGGATCAAATGTATATACGGTAGATGTCACCGCCACAGACGGACAGGTCCCTGCACGGACTACTAGGCAGAGGCTCACCATCACAGTAACGGATGTGCAAAATGAACACGCCCCGGTTTTCGTAGAAGGAGCTACCGCTACAGTAGCTTATGCAGAAAACGACACGACGGCAGTAACTACCGTCGTTGCCACCGACGCAGATGTGGAAGAGACCGTGACGTTCACGCTGTCGGGAGGAGCGGATGCAGGGCTATTTTCCATCACTCCAGCAGGTGTGTTGACGTTCAATACCGCACCAGACTTTGAAATGCCTGCGGATATAGGTGAGGACAATATGTATGAAGTAACGATCACGGCTTCAGACAACGGCACACCTGAACAGCTGGTTATGCAAGCCCTTACCATCACAGTGACGGATGTGGATGATGTGACTACAGGACTCAAAGCGTTCACAGGCGTTTCGGTGTATCCTAACCCAGCAGGCGCAGTGCTACACATCCGTGGCGTGGCAGGAAATGCCCGCTACACCTTGTCAGGCATAGACGGAAAGGTTTGGAAAAGAGGAAAGCTGAAGGCGGTAGCGGACACAGCGGATCATTCCGTGGCTATTCCATCGCTGAAACAGGGTATCTATTTGTTACAACTCACCACAGGTAAAGGTAGCATCACCAGAAAAATTGTGAAGGAATAGTAGATTACATGCTGGAAGATGGAGGGGTTTCAGGATGTGGGAAAGACCTCCGTATATTTTTAACGAAACACAAACGGGAAAGAAACGATTTATATGTAATATGTTGTAGTCTTACTGGGTTATACCAAATTTATCACAAAATGTCACATATAGATTATTTCTTTTCCGGCTTGTATCTCGTTAAAAAATAGAACCGCAGCTCATGGCTATAGTTATGTTTTTTGCCTAATTCAAACAAAAAATAATTCAATTTATTTATGTGACATTTTAGAATCAAATTGGTATTACAACTAATCAAAGTCACTTTTGACATTTTTATACGACGTAAGCTCGCAGTAAACGGTTCCAAAAAACATACTTGCTTCCACCTTTAGAGGAAGGTGATTAATGTCCGTTGATATCCAAAAGGTCACCGAGTTCTCTCCGCGAAATATTTTGTTATCAGGCATCACTGGCACTAATTTGAAACAGTTACTTGCTCCTACGTTGCTTTTTACATTTTCTATACCCTTGTAGACCATTTCAAAGTCATAAAAGGTCTTATCAAAATAAGCATCTATTTTGATGGTATCGCCTGTACTCATTCTCCAGTAATCTAGGCTTCTGACGTACATGAGTCCACCTATCATATCAAGGACATTGTCTTTTTCAATGTCATAGTAAGTCGTAGGACGGGGTCTATTGGCTTTCACATCAAAATCCTCCACACGTATTCTCATAGCACCATATTCAAAATAAACCTTTTCGTCTTTACGATAACTTCCCTCTTCAAGGTCCCGATAAGTATAATACGGCAGAAAATCATTTTTTCTCACCACAGCTCCCCATTTGTCATTTACTTTAGAAAACACGCCCATCAAACCTGAAGTTTTCCCTTTAATGTCTACTCTATAGCACTCATGACCTTCTCTACTTTCATAATACGATGCTGTCTGCATAGAAGCTAGACCTATGGTAAACCATCCGTAGCTGAGCTTGAATTCAAGTCGCTCCCCTCTATTCAGAGGTGAATTCTTCACCATCTTGTGCTGTGCGGAAGAAAAAAAACCAAGTAGTAACAGAGCTAACATGTTCATAGCTTTTAAGGTCGATGCTACTTTGATCATTTGCAAGAAAAATATCGAATTTTATGCTGAAACATTATTTTCCCTCAGCGCATTGTTCAAGGAAGTTTTTTTATCAGTGCTTTCCTTCCTTTTTCCGATAATTAACGCGCAGGGGACTTGAAATTCTCCAGCCAGAAACTTTTTAGGGATAGTACCTGGAATAACAACCGATCTTGCTGGTATGTGATTTGTATATTCAACAGGCTCATCACCAGTGACATCTATGATCTTAGAACTCGCTGTCAAGACAACATTTGCTCCTAGTACGGCCTCTTTCCCCACGCGTACCCCTTCGACCACAATACATCTGGAGCCAATAAAAGCGTTATCTTCAATAATGACTGGAGCGGCCTGAACGGGTTCCAGCACCCCTCCTATTCCTACGCCCCCACTCAAGTGAACGTTTTTCCCGATTTGAGCACAACTACCCACAGTTGCCCAAGTATCTACCATAGTACCCTCGTCCACATACGCTCCTATATTGACGTAGCTGGGCATCAGAACAGTGTTTTTGCTTATGTAAGCTCCATACCTTGCAATGGCATGAGGGACAACCCGAATACCAAGTTGATCATATCCAGATTTCAGTTTGATCTTATCATGAAACTGAAAAGGACCAACTTCTATGAGTTGCATTTTCATCAAAGGGAAATACAGGATGACTGCCTTTTTAAGCCAGTCATTTACCACCCAACCTCCACCAGACGGTTCGGCTATTCTTCTTTTGCCATTATCAAGCTCTTCAATAATAGTCTTGATGGCTACTTCGGTGTCTTTCTTTTTGGCTAACGTCCTATCTTCCCACGCCTCTTCTATCAAGTTTTTTAATTCCATTCAATAATTAATATTTACAAGTTCTTATGAAAAAAAAGATTGCAATCGCAAATACCCTAAAACCAGCCGATGATGTACGGGCTTATGAGAAAATTGCGCAATCAATTGCGAAAACAAATAAATATGAAGTTAATATCATAGGAAATCTTGTAAAAAAAAAATCAGGTTGCTCAGAGATTCATTTTTACGCACATTTCTTAGAGAAAAATGCGATCATAAAAAGAATCATGGTGAAGAAAAAGGTGCTATCCCATCTCCTTCGTATAAATCCAAATGTCATCATCATCACCACACATGAGTTGTTGGACATTGCATTTATACTCAAAATATTCAGAGGCAGCAAGGTCATTTATGATGTACAGGAAGATTACAAAAAGAACATGTTATACTTATCAACCTTTCCCCTCCTCATTAAAGTTTTCGTTGCAAATGCAATACGACTGAAAGAAAAAATAGTATCCCCTTTCATAGATCAATTCTGGCTTGCAGAAAAGGTATATAACAATGAGCTTCATTTTACTCAAAAAAAATCCCTGATCCTTGAAAACTATGCAACAGGGATAAAGAAGAGAAGAATGGAAAATGAAGGCTTGGCGTTACTTTTTAGTGGCACCATTTCAAACTACAGCAATGTCCTGTTGGCAGTTTCAGCGTATAGGAAAACAGCAGAAAAAAAACCGAATTCTAAACTGGTAATTATTGGGCAGTATCACAATGAAAAGCTCGCAGAAAAATTAGAAAAATTCGCTAGCGAAGACTCGGGAATTGAATTACACATTTCAAGCAACCCAGTTCCACATGAAGATATAATTGACAGAATATTTGCTTCTGATCTAGGTCTGGTGACCTATCAGGAAAATGAAGTGAACAAGAACAAATCACCAACAAAAATCTACGAGTATTCTAGGTACGGGCTTCCTTATCTCATCCAAAAAAACACGCAATGGGCATCGAAATCCAAGGCTCTTGGTGGAGCTATTCCCGTGGATTATCATAAGTTAAATATTGATTTTATACTTAATCAAGTATCGAAAAAAGAAAAACTATTCAAAAAAAAATATCCTGAAAGTAAAACATGGGAATCGCAAGAGTCTTTAATTTTCGATTCTTTAGATACTTTATTAAAGTGATTACAATATATCTGATAATCAACGAATTATAATCTAAATAAAATACTCACTTAAAATTTTTTTTAGATTAGTATAAATTAATATGTAGCTTTACAACATGGTTCACACACTTAGTTTCACCGAGGAGAACTACTTGAAAGCTATCTACCATCTTTCTTCTGATGGAGTTGAAAGTGTACACACAAAGGCACTCGCTGAACACATGAGTACTACGCCTGCTTCTGTCAATGATATGATGAACAAGCTCGCGGGAAAAAACCTCATTGGATATAAAAAATATAAAGGAGCCACCCTCCTGTCTGGTGGAAAGAAATCAGCACTGCATATTATCAGAAAACACAGGTTGTGGGAAGTATTCTTAGTCGAAAAGCTGAGTTTTAAATGGGATGAAGTTCATGAGGTAGCAGAACAACTGGAACATATAAAGTCTCCACTGCTTATTGGGCGTCTTGATGATTTTCTTGGCAATCCAACTATTGATCCTCATGGGGATTCGATTCCCGATAAGGACGGGAATGTAACAGAATTAATTAAAGCTCCATTGTCTGAATTACCCCTTGGGTCCAAAGGGATTTTGGTGAATGTGAGTAATGACGACCCAACACTTCTTCAACATTTGGATAAACTGAACATACAGCTTGGATCAAAGGTAGAGGTGAATGAACGAGTTGCTTTTGATGATTCTGTTTCAGCATTCGTCGATGATGGAAAGGAGACATTTATTTCTAAAGCAGTTGCTGATAATTTAATGATAACGATAACAGGATAACACACATGAATAAACTTACGCTACTCGCACTGGCACCCTTGATCATTTTTTCATGCTCAACGCCTAAAAAAGAAAGTAACGGTAAACTAAAAGTTGTAGCAACGACTGGAATGCTTTATGATGCGGTTATTAACATAGCCAAAGACATGGTAGAGGCAGAAGCCATTATGGGTCCTGGGGTAGATCCTCATTTATACAAAGCCACACAAGGGGACCTAGAAAGATTGAACAGTGCAGATTTAATTATTTATAATGGCATTCTTCTGGAAGGCAAAATGACTGAAGTTTTGAAAAAACTGGGAAGGAAAAAACCAGCTTTCGCCGTTGCTGAATCAATACCCAAAGAAATGCTCTTGTCTGCTATTGGGTACAAGGACGCACATGATCCGCATGTTTGGTTCGACATCCGGCGGTGGAAATATGTAGTCAATGAGGTAAGCAATTCACTTTGCAAAGTTGATACATCAAATGCAACAGACTATAAATCAAATACCCAGACCTACTTGTTACAGCTTGATTCGCTTGATTTATTTGTGAAATCCAGAATAAATGAAATTCCTGAAAATCAAAGAATTTTAGTTACCGCACATGATGCGTTCGGATATTTTGGAGATGCTTATGGAATGACTGTGGAAGGACTGCAAGGTATCTCTACGGTAGCAGATTTTGGCTTGAGAGACATAGCCAATATCATTGATCTGATTACAGCTAGTAACATCAAAGCAGTTTTTGTTGAGACCAGTGTCTCTGAAAAGTCTATCAATGCAGTGATCACCGGGTGTAAAGGAAAAGGTCAAAATGTAAAAATTGGAGGATACCTGTATTCTGATGCTATGGGAGAATTTGGCACAATAGAGGGTACATATATCGGAATGTTTAAAAAGAATGTAAACACAATTGTAGAAGCATTGAAATGATAAAACAGGTAGAAAATCCAATTCTTGAAATTCATGACCTTACGGTCAGCTATGATAAAAAACCTGTCTTGTGGGGAGTAGATTTGTCCATTCCCGCAGGAACTCTTTGCGGTATCATTGGTCCTAATGGAGCTGGTAAATCAACATTGATCAAGTCCTTCATGGATTTGATACCTCTAAATTCGGGATATGTCAAACTGTTTAACCAGAATCTCAACGAAGTGAGGAAAAAAGTCAGTTATGTACCTCAGCGTGAATCTGTAGATTGGGATTTCCCGGCATCTGTTCTTGATATCGTGCTAATGGGTCGGTATGCCCGGCTAGGATTATTCAGGCGTCCCCGAAAAGCTGACCGAGAAGCCGCCATGAAGACCTTGGAAATGGTGGGAATGGACAAATTCTGTCAAAGACAGATTTCCCAGCTATCAGGTGGTCAGCAACAACGTGTGTTCCTAGCTAGGGCACTCACGCAAAACGCAGAGATATACTTCCTCGATGAACCTTTTGCTGGCGTAGATGCTGCCACCGAAAAAGCAATCATCCAGATTCTTCGAAATCTTTCAAAAGAAGGAAAAACAATCATTGTAGTCCATCATGACCTTCAATCAGTTGAAGCGTATTTTGACTGGATGATCATGCTCAATTTAAGGTTGGTCGCCTCAGGTCCTACCAGAGACGTTTTTACTCCTAAATTCCTAGAGGAAACATATGGTGGAAAACTTACTTTATTAAGTGATGTAGGTGATCTCGTGAAAAAAGGAGAATTCAAAGCAAGGGAAAAACAGTAAGGGCTAAATGCCTCTACAGCAATAGCAACTTTACGATGATACCAAGTTATACTATCATGCTTTTTATGGACGCTGAATTCAAGTCATTAATGCAACTTTCTGGTTAACCAATAATTGATTCATTACAAATATAGGGGTTTCATATTTATGCCTTTTTCTAGGTCGATTGTTTATCTTGGTTTCAATGTCTTTGATTTGTTGCTCATCGAGCATAGAGAAGTCTGATTTCTTAGGGATATATTGTCTGATCAGCCCGTTTAAATTTTCATTAGACCCTCTTTCCCACGCGTGGTAGGGATGGGCAAAATAATAGTCAATGCTTAGCGTTTTAGCTACCTGTTGATGCCAAGCAAATTCCTTTCCATTATCAGAAGTGATGGTGTGAAGAAACGGACTCCATTCTTCCAATAATGCATTGATGGCATCAGCAACTTCGCTGGCTTGTTTGGTTTCTACTTTCTTCATTTTCAACATGCCACTCGCCCTGTCGTTGATAGTTACAATCGCTCCTTTCTGATTTTTTCCAATGACCAAATCTACTTCAATATCTCCAAATCTTGACCTTTCTTCTACCACCGAAGGTCTACGGTCTATACTTACTCTGTCTTTTATAATTCCCCTGCTATCTTTAGTAGCCCCTCTTTTGCGATACTTTCTGCCCTTTCTTCGGAGATGAGTATGTAACTCGCCCTGGTGTTTTTTGTCTTTCCATACATGCTGATAAATGCGCTCGTGAGAGACACAGGCTAGCCCTTCTTTTATACTGATGCCTACAATTTGCTCGGGGCTATAATCTTCCTTTAGCAGGGTCTCGACATGGGACTGAATTTGCAAGGTGAATCGCTTTTTCTTGGGTTTCCTTTTTTGACGTTGAGCATACTTTCGATGCGCCAAATCATGACTATAAACACCACTCCTCTGATCTTTATTACGCACAATTTCTCTGCTAATAACGGATTTATCTTTTGCTATGCTAGCAGCTATTTCTCTTTGACTTTTTCCTTGTTGTAACATACACGATATCGCGTACCTGTGTTCTGTAGTAAGATGTGCCATTTGCAACTTTATTTTTCACGATGTGAGGGGGCAAATTAACCCTTACCAGCAAAGCAATGAAAGAGGGAATTGCCCTTCTTTCCTGTTTTGTAATAGTGATAAAATCTCAAATCTAAAAGTTGCATTTATTAGTTGAATGTGAGGACTTAAGGGTCTTGACTGTATTATTTTTAAAAAGTATAGGATAGCCTACCACTGATTCCCAACATGATTTCCCTGTAGCCACAAATCATTTCTATATTCCAACGCTGAAAGACTGGTTGTATTTGGCTATCATCATGGATTAAATTGATCGTAAAATAATTGGTTGGACCCCCCCGTACCACTTCGATCTCTGGTACAGACCTTCAAGTGAAAACATCCCCCTCTCCTTTCCTCCCTAGGCTGTGACTTCCCTGAAACGTATGCGGGTACTACAGATCGATTACAGGAGAGTTCAACCTTATTTCCTGCTATTTTTTTTCTTGCTTCTTTTCTTCAGGAGGCTCTGAAACAATATTTCCATATTCATCCAAGTAAGCAATCATATCGGACATATCACCACCTTTTGCATTGTTCTCCTGCCTTTCTTTTTTTTTCTCTTCTTTTTCCTTCCTCTTTTGCAGTTTCTTTTTCTCTTTCTGCTGTTTAATGAAACGATTTTGTGATCTGCCCATATCTTATTGATTTCTAGTGATTACAATGTACTTGTCTTTCAAGCACACGGAAGGACCCAATGTATAAAATACCTAGCAAAAACTAGAAGATTATGTGGAGTGACTCTCACTATTTCCCGCCTTAAAGATAATCTATTTCGAGTTGTCTCCAGACAATTTCGACTCCTAATATTGAACCAACTAGGTAATTCCCTGACTACCAGTGCCTAAATAATAGTTTACTAAGGAACTATCCTCTTCTTCTTCTTAAGCGTCGAACATCAGGTTTGTTTTTCTTATCTCTGAATTTCTTCCCAAGTGAAGCTGTTTCCGAACGTTTATTTCCAGTATCGTCCCTGTTTACACGGACATTCCGCCCTTTTATTTCTATCCCCTGAAAACTTTCGCTTAATCCTTGGTCATATCCATTGTCTACATCAAAATAAGCACAGTTTTTTTGAAGGCTTAATTCTCCAAAGAATTTCCGGCTAATGCTTGAAACATCTGATAAATAATGAATGAGGTCTCCCTTTGTCATGCCATCAATAGAGCCAATGTTAACAAAATAGCGGTGAAATCTACTTTTATCCCGTTTCTCAGGTGACCCACCAGTCATTTCATTCAAGTTTGCTCCTTGACCACTTTGTGCAGTCAGGTGATCTAATTGCGAAGTGATTAAGCGTTTCAACAAGTCATCTTTATTCAAATGTGCGAATTGACCCTGTAGGTCATTCAAGATCGCATCAGCTTGGTCATCCACTTGCGTATTTATAATCAGATTTGCCCAATTATTTATGCGACTTGTTCTTAATTCTTCAAGCCCAGGTACATCTATTCGTTCAAACTTAATCCTGATCTTCTTCTCCAACTCACTAATTCGTTTCCCCTCCCTTGGGTTAGTAAATGCTAAAGAGATGCCTTTTTTCCCAGCCCGCCCAGTTCTTCCACTTCTATGCGTATAGCTTTCTAACTGGTCTGGTAAAGTATGATGGAGTACATGTGTTAAATCACTCACATCAATACCCCTAGCAGCCACATCCGTTGCGATCAGTAATTGCATCGACCTAGTCTTAAATCTCCGCATAACCGTATCTCGTTGAGCTTGGGAAAGGTCACCATGCAAAGCCTCTACTCCATAGCCCAAACTTCCGAGGTCATCAGCAATTTGCTGCGTTTCCCTTTTTGTACGGCAAAACATGATTCCCCTCATATCTGGCTGTATATCAAGAAACCTTCTTAATGCAGGGATTTTGTTTGTCGTTTTTGTGGTAACAAACTTATGAGAAATATTTTTGTTACTCTTTTCCTCCGTATTGATGGATACCTCAAGAGGCTTCTGCATGTATTTTTCTACAATTTTTCGTATCGCAGGTGGCATTGTAGCCGAAAAAAGCCAAATCGAACGACCCTCGAAAGTGTAAGAAAGAATGTCATCGATGGCTTCTTTAAAACCCATATTCAACATTTCATCCGCTTCATCCAATACAACGTATTTGATGTTGTCTAGGCGAACAGCCTTACGTTTGATCAGGTCTTGCAACCGACCAGGAGTAGCAATGATAATTTGAGTGGGTTTTTTGAGTGCTTTTATTTGATTTAAAATAGGAACTCCTCCATACACCACTTCAACATTTAACGCCTTATTGTTTCGCGAAAAATGTTTTAATTGTTGCGCTATTTGCTGCCCCAATTCACGGGTTGGAGCCATAATAAGTGCTTGCGTCGTACTATCATTGGGGTCTGTCAAGTCTACCAATGGAAGACCAAAAGTTGCGGTTTTTCCAGTGCCTGTTTGTGCTAATCCAATAAAATCTGTTGGATTATTCTGAAGCAACATTGGAATTGCTTTTTCTTGAATAGGAGTCGGTTTTTCAAATCCAAGTTGATCAAGGACTTCAATAACAGATGATGAGAGTCCTAGTTTTGAAAAGTTAGTCAAAGAATATTTTTTAAATGAGGCACAAAGGTAGGCGTATAAAAACTGAAATTCAGGTCTTTATGTTCAAACGTCTAACTTTTTGAGAAATACTCTTTTTTGCTTTCTTTGTTTCACTTAAACAATAGGAAATCCCTAACACCTCTCGTAAAAAATCGGCAAAATCTGTCGTTATAAATAGTCAGCCCTTAAAAGCCAACCTAACAAGTAAAAATATATTTCAAGCGGCCGCTCAGCGAACGTGAATTAACCTTGAACCAAATAGATTAAAGATTTTTTACCAAAAAATGAACAAAAACGCGCTTTTTTAAGCCATAAATAGCAGACGTGACAAAAAACCAGCCACTTTCTCAAATTCCAGGCACAAGCAACCATGAGTACATTGATTTCATCGCCAACTTGTCCTTTAAGCCTATTTCTGGATAACCTAAAATCGGATTTCAAATGCCCAATAATGGGTTCTATGGCAGCCCGTCGCTTACACAGTTTGCGTTTCTTGTCTCTTTGATAACGATTGTCCTTTTTCAGGGCTTTGCTCGGCAGGATGATGGCCGTATCGCCTACTTGTTTAACCCCACAATAGCCTCTGTCGCAGACCGCTTGCTTGATGGGTTTTGTTCTGTTGCTATTGGCTTGTTTTATCGCATCGGGTAGGGTTTTTGCATCATGCTGGTTTTTCTTATGGCTGACAACGCCGACAATGATGTTGCTGTCTTTGGCCGAGACGATGGATACTTTGTTGCCGTATTCATAGCGTTTGTGCTCTTTGCCTTTGCCAATCGCATAAGCATGGGGTTCGTGCAGGGAATAAATTTTGTTTTTGTCTTTGGGTTGTTGTGCCAACACCCGTTGATAGAGCAAGAAGTCTGGTTGGTAGGTTTCAAGCAGTCCGTGTTGGGGTAGTTTTCTTTGTAGTTCTCGGATTAGAATATGGGCAATGGTTCGCAATCGTTTCAATGCCTTTTTGGCGGATGCACGTTTTTTAACATGGCGGAAGTGGCGAATGCGTAAGCGACAGTTTTTAACTTCTTTTACAAAGGTTCTGCGTTGTTTGATGCCATGCTTTTTCGCCAATTTGTTGAGACGGTTGATAATTTTGATGGCTAGTTTAGAATCAGTGGGATAGGTGATGTTTTTTTCCTGTTTTTTTCCCTTCTCTACAGGGGTGTCAATCAAAACAGTGTTTTCATTGGCTTTTTTGCCGTGCAACATCACACTCATCTTAAAAATGAGTTCAAAACCTGCGACACCGATTCTGTTTCTAAAATGCACCAGTTCGGTTGCATTGCAAGGCATGGCTGGGGTGTAAGGTTGGATAGCCGCAGAAGTATTGATAATACGGATTACGCTTGAACTGTAGGACCACATTCTCATCGGACAGGTCTTCCAGTTGTTTGAGTATCAGCAACCCGACCATTAAGCGTATTGGTTTTGAGGGTCTGCCGTTATCGTGGCAATAGTGTTTGCTAAATGCATCCTCGAAGACCTTCCAGTCGATGACATTCGCTAATTGGATTAAAGGGTCTCGTGGGTCTAATTGAGAGAACAGCTCGGTGTGAAACAGATTTTGTTGCCCAGTGTTTGGGGTAGATGGAGTCAGCATAATTGTTTTTAACCTAAACGACCAGAAAATAACGGTTATTCTAACATAAAACGGTTGATTTGGTCAAGGGTTTTGTTTGTTTTATTGATATAAATCAACCTGTTTAGGTGTTTTTAAGGACTGACTACATAGTCGTTCCTTAAAAACTCATTTTCCATAGAGTTTGTATTCTACTTTGATGGAAAGAGGTTAATTCAACTAGACGCCTCAGGTTTACTACCCATTTTGTATAGAGCCAAAGAGCATTTACTCTTAGTTTTTTCATCAACTTCTTGTAGTTAAACCCACAGGCTGCCATGATGAAGTTTATTTTATCTCCTGTTTTCCCTTTTAGGTAATTGCTAGCTACTCGATGATCTTGCTTCAAGTGTCCGATGATTGGCTCTATGGCTGCTCTACGTCTACAGTGCGTTCGTGTTCTCTGTTTTTGATAGGTATGGTCTCTTTTTAATGGTTTGGATGGTCGAATGATGGAGGTGTTTTCAACTGTGTTAGTCCCTTTGTACCCCCTATCTACTGTGGCGGTTTTCGGGTAGTTACCAGGCAGTAGTTGTGTTTGCTTCAATACAGCATCTAGCGTATGTCCATCATAAATATTCTCTTCAAAAGTCATCGCTCCTACGATGATACCCGTATTTTGTGTCAATACTACTGATGCCTTACAGCCATATTCATATTTCTTATGTGCCTTTCCTGTTGCGATGCAATACACATCAGGTTCATGTAAACTGTAAATTTTATTCTTACTGCACTTCTCTTGTGTAAGTACTCGTTTGAACAGTGCTAATGTTACTTCTTTTTGCTGATGTGGTAATTTCCTGTCTAATTCTCTGACTAACCGACCAGCAATGGTTTTGAGTTTTCGCTTCGCTGCATTTGCTTTCTTTCTTCTTTTAGGGTGAGTCCCATGGTAGGTGTCTCTGACAAGGTTTTTGGTTGTCCTAACGTAACTGCGTCGTAGGTTAATCCCTTCTTGCTTGGCTATAGAAATACAGCTGTCAACAATCTTTTTATGAAGTTTTGCATCTGTGGGATAGGTGATGCGCTTTTCCTGGACAGTAGTATCTACACTTACATGCTTGTCCTTAGCATCCTTGCCGTGTAGCTCAATTGAATGTTTCAATAGCTTCTCTACCCCTTCTTCTCCAATCCTCTTGTTGAAATGTACCAAATCTGTTACCGCACAAGGTTGCCCCCATTGCAAAGAATCAAAGCCTCCAAAATATTGAAAATATGGATTCATTTCCCACCGTTGTTCCACCAATACCTCATCTGATAAATTGTAAAGAGATTTTTTGAAGTAGGCATTTAATAAATACGAATGCACTTGTACGGGCATGGTTGATGGTCCACCATTTTAGTTAGCAGGTTATCGAATATTTCCCCTTTCATTTGACTCCGGTTGAACCGATAGCAATATTGGTCGATATATGCTTGCAGGTTATCGACTGAATGGTGGATACCTCTAAGCCATGCCTTGAACATCATAATTAGTCAACCCTAAAGAATCAACATTAATTATGCTTATCTCCTTTCAGGGAGGGTTTTAGCACGATTATTGCTGTATAAAATGACAAGGAATAGTTATAATATCAATCAAAACCTTGTCAAATGCAGTCAAAAAAGTCGAATAGAAATCAACTTGATTTTTTATCACCTACCTTAACTGAACAACTCCATTCCAGGCAAGAGCTTTATTTGTTGAGCCAACAGATAGCATGGTCATATTTTGAAGAAGCATTTGGTTCGCTTTATTCAACTGTAGGTCGTCCAGCTCATTCTATTCGTTTGATGGTCTCCTTGTTGATATTAAAATCTATTGAAGTAGGCATTTAATAAATACGAATGCACTTGTACGGGCATGGTTCATGGTCCACCATTTTAGTTAGCAGGTTATCGAATATTTCCCCTTTCATCTGGCTTCGGTTGAACCGATAGCAATATTGGTCGATATATGCTTGAAGGTTATCGACTGAATGGTGGATACCTCTAAGCCATGCCTTGAACATCATAATTGTTCTGTGCAATTCCGGGAAATTCTTACCTTTCTTCCCACTCTCGATTTGAATTAAGTAAGGATATTTTTCTTTCAAGGGGATGTAGCCCCTCCAGTTATCGGTTTTGATGGTAGCCTCAGGTGATATATGATCTTGGAAGAAGGGCTTCAATTGCTTGGATCCAGCATTGTCAATCTCTCTGGCATACATCCTGCTCACTCCTTTCCCTTTCTTCTCAATAGCCAGTACAACCTGCTTTTTTCGGTTATTTTGTCGTCCTACAACGCCTTCTTCCTGTTGCCCTACAACGGTCTCATCGACTTCTACTTTACCCATTAGCGGGTATTTCCCACTGCTAACCATGGCCTTCATTACCTTTTGTTGAAACAGCCAACAGGTTTTTTTCCGTAGCCCCAGTTTTCTGCTTAGCTCTGTTGATGCACTCCCTTGTGTATGTGTACTCATAATAGTATAGGATATAAAAAGTTTTTAACATTGGGAATTTTACTTTGTGGAAAAGAGTGCCACTTGTGGGGGTAGCTTGGTATCTACATTTTGTGCATTGACGGGTATGGAATAATTTCCCTCTGCAATACGTGTTGTTTTGGCACTTTTCACATTTAAATCCATCTGACCATTTCATTTCGGCTAGGAAGTTTTGACAACTGTCGTTATCAGGAAATTTCTTCTGAAACTCAAAAAGGGTTAGGCCTTCATACTTTTTCTCCATAATTTGATTTTTACCGTAACTTTAATAGTCTTACTAAGTTACTGTAAATCAATCGTTTAATCAAGAAAATGAAAGTGTTTTAATAGACTAATCTTTTATTTATTAAATGCCTATTTCAATGTTTTTAAGGGCTGACTATGTACTCTTCCAGTTGTAGAAAGTTGGTTGACTTATTCCATGTGTCCTACAAATATCCGACACACTCTTTCCCTGTTCTTGTTCGCTCAGCATCTTGATGAACTGAGGCTCGGTAAATCGACTCTTTTTCATTTCCCTAAAATTAACGTTTAACTCTAGTTTTAAACGCTACGACTTTTAGGGAGTCTTACATAAGCATAGCCATGAGCTACGATTCTATTTTTTAACGAGATACAAGCGGAAAAGAAATAATCTATATGTGATATTTTGTGGTTAAATTGGTATAAGGTGTTATATCCAACAAAAACTTAAACTGTATCGGAGCCCTGAACAAGCTAGCGGTCGTTTGAGAAGTGAGGAAACGTCTGCATCAGCATTGAATCCATCTATTGTTTGGTCTTGAAAGACAAAACAGGGGGGCATCTTCCAGCATGTAATCTTCTATTCCTTCACAATTTTTCTGGTGATGCTACCTTTGCCTGTGGTTATTTGTAACAAATAGATGCCCTGCTTCAGCGATGGAAGAGCCACGGAATGAGTCGCTGTGCCTGTCGCCTCCAGCTTTCCTCTTTGCAACACTTTTCCGTCTATGCCTGACAAGGTATAGCGGGCATTTCCCTCCACACCGCTGATATACAACACTGCGCCTGCTGGGTTAGGATATACCGAAATGTTTGTGAGTGATTCAAGCCCCAAGACTTCCGTTACCGTGATGGTGAGCGTCTGCGTAGCGGTCAGGGGGGAGGGCTGCCCGTCTGTGGCCGTGACGATGACTTCATACCTGTTGTCCCCATCTGTATCTGCTGGATGTTCATACGCCGGTGCCTTATTGAACATTAATACGCCTGCCGTAGTGATCGAAAACAGTCCCATATCCGCTCCGCCCGTCAGACTGAAACTTACCGTCTGTCCCGCATCTGCATCCGTAGCGATAACGGTGATAACTGTCGTTGTACCTTCCACTACATCCACGGTCATCTCCTCTGGGAACACCGGAGGGTGTTCATTCTCCACATCCGTTACTGTGATGGTGAGCCTCCGCCTAGTAGTCAGTGCAGGGACTTGCCCGTCTGTAGCGGTGACCGTTACCGTATATACATTTGATCCCTCCGCACTGCCCGGATTCTCATAGTCTGGTGCGGTAGTAAACGTCAGTACGCCTGCCGAAGTGATCGAAAACAGCCCAGCATCCGCTCCCGAAAGCGTAGTGAGAAACGTCACCGTCTGTCCCACATCTGCATCCGTGGCGGTAACGGTGGTAGCCACCATCGTACCTTCCAATACCTCCACCATAGCCGTTCCTCTTGTGAAAACTGGCGCGTTATCATTCTCATTCGTCACCGTGATGGTAAGCGTCCGCATGGTGGTCACTCGCCCGTCTGTGGCCGTGACGATGACTTCATACTTGTTGTCCTCATCTGCATCTGCCGGATCCTCATAGTCCGGTACCGTTTTGAACCGCAACTCGCCTGCGGGAGTGAGGGTAAACAGACTTGCGTCCGCTCCGCCCGTCAACGTGAACGTCACGGTCTCTCCCGCATCTGCATCCGTAGCGGTAACCGTGGTAGCTACCGACGAACCTTCCGATACATTTACCTCCGCTCCGCTGGTGAAAACAGGCGCATTTTCGCTCGCCACATCCGTCACCGTGATGGTAAACGTCCGCACAGCCGTCCGTGCAGGCTCCTGTCCGTCGGTAGCCGTTACCGTTACCATATATACATTCGTACCCGACACACTGCCCGGATGCTCATAGTCCGGTACCGTATTGAACGTCAATTCGCCTGTCGTAGAGATCGAAAACATATCCGCATCCGATCCCGAAAGCGTCGTGAGGAACGTCACTGGCTGTTGCGCATCTGCATCCGCAGCCGTAATGGTAGCTGCTACCGTCGACCCTTCCGATACCTCCACATCCGCTACACGTGTGAACAGTGGGGCGTGTTCATTTACGCCCGTCACCATGATGTTAAGTGCCTGCGTAGCGGTCAGTGCAACGTCCTGCCCATCTGTGGCGGTGACGATGACTTTATATAGGTTGTTCCTCTCTGTATCTGTTGGATTCTCATAGTCCGGTACCCTGTTGAACGTCAATGCGCCTGCGGGAGTGATCGAAAACTTAAGCACATCCGCTCCGCCCGACAAAGCCAAACCTACCGTCTGTTCCGTATCTGCATCCGTGACTCCGACTGTAGTGACTGCCGTAATACCGTTTTCTGCATAAGCTACCGCAACGGTACCGCCTGCTGTGAAAACAGGCGCGTGTTCATTCTCATCCGTCACCGTGACCGTAAACGTCTGCGTAGCTGTCAACGGAGCGGACTGACCGTCTGTGACCGTGACCGTGACCGTGTATATATTCGATCCCACCGAACTTATTGGCGTTTCGTGGTCCGGTGCCTTCTTGAACGTCAATACACCTGCTGGAGTGATGGAAAACATATCCGCGTCCGCTCCCGTCAGCGTGGGGAGGAACGTAATCACGGTCTGTCCCACATTGGCATCCCTGGCGGTAACGGTGGTCACTGCCGTCGTGCCTTCCAGCACAGTTACGTTCGCTCCGCTGGTGAAAACAGGCGCGTTGTCATTCTCATCCGTCACCATGATGGTGAGTGTGACCGTGCTACTTAGGGAGGTGCTTCCCCCGTCTGAAACGGTCACCTCAAGCGAATAGGATGCGGTGGTTTCATAATCCAGCGTAGTAGCAACGGTAACCGATCCTGCTCTTGGGTGGATAGCAAATACATCCCCCGTATTACCGCCTGTGATGGCATAGGTTAATACATTATTGGGCGAGGTTTGGTCTCGGTCTCTTGCTACCACCGTGCCGACCGCGGTGCCGTTTGTACTATTTTCTGCTACCACAAAGGTAGTATCGCGGGCAGTTGGTACTTCGTTGGCATCGCCTACAGAAATGTCGAATTGTTTTGCAAAATCATTCGTCCCGTCACTTACATTTATCCGTACTGAGTAGGTAGCTTGGGTTTCATAGTCAGCGGAAGCGCGAAGCCTCAGGTTTGCTCCTAACATGTTAAAACTCCCATTGTCAGTGCTCCCATCGCCTGACTCCAATGTATAGGCGTACGTGCCTCCCGTATCAGTATTTGATAGTGTCCCCACCACTGCATCGGCACCCGCATTTTCTGAAATACGGTTGGAAGAAAGGAAAATGTTTGTGGGGGCTTGATGTATCGTTCCTAGGCCTCCATCGGTAATAATCCAGCCAGCTGAACTGATCATGTTGGCCCTGGCAGTTTGGGCTTCATCACTGATGTACAAAGAAGTCCCTCCGTCGAACGTAACCCCGGGTGTAAGCTGTTGTCTGTTCCAGCCCACCAAAAGTGAATCGTAGTTTCCAAGGGAAAGGGTAACGCCGGAGAACATACTTTCCATATACCGCACCGATGCTACATTCCACTCACCTATGTCTTGGTCAAAGGAACTGGCTCCTAGGAACATACTATACATATCCGTCACCGCTATTGTATTCCACCCGCCTATGTCTTGGTCAAAGGCAGTGGCACCAGCGAACATGTTCCACATACCTGTCACCGATGCTACATTCCACCCGCCTATGTCGTCATTGAAGGAAGTGGCAAAAGCGAACATGGAAGTCATATCCGTCACCGATGCTACATTCCACCCGCCTATGTCACCGTTGAAGGAAGTGGCTCCATCGAACATAGAAGTCATATCTGTCACCGATGCGGTATTCCACCCGTTTATGTCCTGATTAAAGGAAGAAGCCCTAAAGAACATCCTGTGCATATTCGTCACCGCCACTACATTCCACCCGTCTAGGTCTTGATCAAAGGAAGCGGCATTCTGAAACATGGAAGTCATATCTGTCACCGCTCCTACATTCCACCCGCCTATGGTGCCGTTAAAGGAAGTGACGACATTGAGTCCACCAAACATATAAGACATATCTGTCACCTGTGCTGTATTCCACCCGCCTATGTCTTGGTTAAAGGAAAAGGCTTCATAGAACATATAAGACATATCCGTCACCGTTGCTGTATTCCACCCGCTTATGTCTTGGTTAAAGGAAAAGGCTTCATAGAACATATGAGACATATCCGTCACCGTTGCTACATTCCACCCGTCTATCTTCTGGTTAAAGAAACTGGCTCCAAAGAACATACCTCGCATAGTCGTCACAGCACTCATGTCTGGAGTATCAGTAGCTGTCATGGTCAGGTTAATTGCTCCATGAAAAGCATAGCTCATATCCTGATTCCAAACAGAGATGCCCCACTGTTCTATGGAGGTATATTTTGCCTTGTCTGCTTGGTCATTGATATAGACATCATTCAGGTTTTTAAATCTGATAGTATGTTCTCCTGCTATAGCGAAGGTATGGGACTGGTTTCCAGAAATTCCTGTATCCTCAAACATTTCGTCATTGCCCCAGTCTATGTCATAATTTGTATCCTGCGTATAGAATGTAAAGGCTTCGTTGGCAAACGTAGTTGTTACTTTCAGCACAAAGTGGTCTGCTGGCTTGTCGTTATCACTCGCCACATCCGTCACTGTAATGGTGAGAGCTTGCATGGCAATCTTTGCGGGTGTGCCGTTGTCTGTAGCCGTGATCGTTACTTCGTACATATTATCCAATCCCATATCCGTAGGCACTTCATAGTCTGGTGCGGTCTTGAACGTCAATGCGCCTGCCGAGGTGATGGAAAACAGACCCATATCCGCTCCGCCCGTCAGCGTGAAACGCACCGTCTGTCCCGCATCTGCATCCGTGGCGGTAAGCCTAGTTACTGCCGTCGTACCTTCCGCTACATTCTTAGTCGCTATACTGGTGAAAACAGGCGCGTTATCATTCGCATCCGTCACCGTGATGGTGAGCGTCTGCGTAGTGGTCAACTGCCCGTCTGTGGCGGTGACGATGACTTCATAGTCATTGTTCCCTCCTGTATCTGACGGGTTCTCATAGTCTGGTGCGGTCTTGAACGTCAATTCGCCTGCGGGAGTGAGGGAAAACAGACCCATATCCGCTCCGCCCGTCAGCGTGAAACGTACCGTCTGTCCCGCATTTGCATCCGTGGTGGTAACCGTAGTTACTGCCGTCGTACCTTCCAACACATTTACGTTCGCTCCACTAGTGAAAACAGGCGCGTTATCATTCACATCCGTCACCGTGATGGTAAGCGTCTGCATAGCGGTCATTGGAGGGGTCTGCCCGTCTGTGGAAGTGACGATGACTTCGTACACATTATCCGCTCCCGTATCCGCAGGCATTTCAAAATTTGGTGCGGTCTTGAACGTCAATTCGCCTGCGGGAGTGATGGAAAACAGACCCATATCCGCTCCGCCCGTCAGCGTGAAACGCACCGTCTGTCCCGCATCTGCATCCGTGGCGGTAACCCTAGTTACTGCCGTCGTACCTTCCGCTACATTCTTAGTCGCTATACTGGTGAAAACAGGCGCGTTATCATTCGCATCCGTCACCGTGATGGTAAGCGTCTGCATAGCGGTCATTGGAGGGGTCTGCCCGTCTGTGGCAGTGACGATGACTTCGTACATATTATCCGCTCCCGTATCCGCAGGCATTTCAAAATTTGGTGCGGTCTTGAACGTCAATGCGCCTGTCGTGGTGATGGAAAATTTAGACGCATCCGCTCCCGACAGGGTAGGGAAGAAGGTGACCGTCTGTCCCGCATCTGCATCCGTGGCGGTAACCGTAGTTACTGCCGTCGTACCTTCCGCTACATCCTTAGTCACTTCACTTGTGAAAACAGGAGCGTATTCATTCACCCCCGTTACCGTAATGGTAAGCGTCTGCCTAGCAGTCATTCGCCCGTCTATAGCGGTGACGATGACTTCATATATGTTGTCACTTCCTGTATCTACTGGGTTCTCATAGTCTGGTGCGGTCTTGAACGTTAATACACCTGCGAGAGTGATGGAAAACAGACCCGCATCTGCTCCGCCCGACAGCGTGAAACTTACCGTCTGTCCCACATTTGCATCCGTGGCGGTAACCCTAGTTACTGCCGTCGTACCTTCCAACACATTTACGTTCGCTCCACTAGTGAAAACAGGCGCGTTATCATTCACATCCGTCACCGTGATGGTAAGCGTCTGCATAGCGGTCATTGGAGGGGTCTGCCCGTCTGTGGAAGTGACGATGACCGAGTACACATTATCCGCTCCCGTATCCGCAGGCATTTCAAAATTTGGTGCGGTCTTGAACGTCAATGCGCCTGCCGAAGTAATGGAAAACAGACCCATATCCGCTCCGCCCGACAGCGTGAAGCTTACCGTCTGTCCCGCATCTTCATCCGTAGCGGTAACCGTAATTACTGCCGTCGTACCTTCCGCTACATCCTTAGTCACTTCACTTGTGAAAACAGGAGCGTATTCATTCACCCCCGTTACCGTAATGGTAAGCGTCTGCCTAGCAGTCATTCGCCCGTCTATAGCGGTGACGATGACTTCATAGTCATTGTCCCCTCCTGTATCTGACGGGTTCTCATAGTCCGGTGCCATGTTGAACGTCAATTCGCCTGCGGGAGTGAGGGAAAACAGACCCATATCCGCTCCGCCCGACAGCGTGAAACGTACCGTCTGTCCCGCATCTGCATCCGTGGCGGTAACCCTAGTTACTGCCGTCGTACCTTCCAACACATTTACGTTCGCTCCACTAGTGAAAACAGGCGCGTTATCATTCACATCCGTCACCGTGATGGTAAGCGTCTGCATAGCGGTCATTGGAGGGGTCTGCCCGTCTGTGGCAGTGACGATGACTTCGTACATATTATCCGCTCCCGTATCCGCAGGCATTTCAAAATTTGGTGCGGTCTTGAACGTCAATGCGCCTGCCGAGGTGAGGGAAAACAGACCCATATCCGCTCCGCCCGTCAGCGTGAAACGTACCGTCTGTCCCGCATCTGCATCCATAGCGGTAACCGTAGTTACTGCCGTCGTACCTTCCAACACATTTACGTTCGCTCCACTAGTGAAAACAGGCGCGTTATCATTCTCATCCGTCACCGTGATAGTGAGCGTCTGCATAGCGGTCATTGGAGGGGTCTGCCCGTCTGTGGCAGTGACGATGACTTCATAGTCATTGTCCCCTCCTGTATCTGACGGGTTCTCATAGTCCGGTGCCACGTTGAACGTCAATTCGCCTGCGGGAGTGATGGTAAACAGACCCATATCCGCTCCGCCCGTCAGCGTGAAACGTACCGTCTGTCCCGCATCTGCATCCATAGCGGTAACCGTAGTTACTGCCGTCGTTCCTTCCGCTACATTCTTAGTCGCTATACTGGTGAAAACAGGGGCGTTATCATTCTCATCCGTCACCGTGATAGTGAGCGTCTGCATGGCGGTCATTGGAGGGGTTTGCCCGTCTGTGGAAGTGACGATGACTTCATAGTCATTGTCCCCTCCTGTATCTGACGGGTTCTCATAGTCCGGTGCCACGTTGAACGTCAATTCGCCTGCGGGAGTGATGGTAAACAGACCCATATCCGCTCCGCCCGTCAGCGTGAAACGTACCGTCTGTCCCGCATCTGCATCCATAGCGGTAACCGTAGTTACTGCCGTCGTTCCTTCCGCTACATTCTTAGTCGCTATACTGGTGAAAACAGGGGCGTTATCATTCTCATCCGTCACCGTGATAGTGAGCGTCTGCATGGCGGTCATTGGAGGGGTTTGCCCGTCTGTGGAAGTGACGATGACTTCATAGTCATTGTCCCCTCCTGTATCTGACGGGTTCTCATAGTCTGGTGCGGTCTTGAACGTCAATTCGCCTGTCGTAGTGATGGAAAACAGACCCATATCCGTTCCGCCCGTCAGCGTGAAACGTACCGTCTGTCCCGCATCTGCATCCGTGGCGGTAACCGTAGTTACTACCGTCGTTCCTTCCGCTACATTCTTAGTCGCTATACTGGTGAAAACAGGGGCGTTATCATTCTCATCCGTCACCGTGATAGTGAGCGTCTGCATAGCGGTCATTGGAGGGGTCTGCCCGTCTGTGACAGTGACAATGACTTCATAGTCATTGTCCCCTCCTGTATCTGACGGGTTCTCATAGTCCGGTGCCATGTTGAACGTCAATTCGCCTGCGGGAGTGATGGTAAACAGACCCATATCCGCTCCGCCCGTCAGCGTGAAACGTACCGTCTGTCCCGCATCTGCATCCATAGCGGTAACCGTAGTTACTGCCGTCGTTCCTTCCGCTACATTCTTAGTCGCTATACTGGTGAAAACAGGGGCGTTATCATTCTCATCCGTCACCGTGATAGTGAGCGTCTGCATGGCGGTCATTGGAGGGGTTTGCCCGTCTGTGGAAGTGACGATGACTTCATAGTCATTGTCCCCTCCTGTATCTGACGGGTTCTCATAGTCTGGTGCGGTCTTGAACGTCAATTCGCCTGCGGGAGTGATGGAAAGCAGACCCATATCCGCTCCGCCCGTCAGCGTGAAACGTACCGTCTGTCCCGCATCTGCATCCGTAGCGGTAACCGTAATTACTGCCGTCGTTCCTTCCGCTACATTCTTAGTCGCTATACTGGTGAAAACAGGGGCGTTATCATTCTCATCCGTCACCGTGATAGTGAGCGTCTGCATAGCGGTCATTGGAGGGGTCTGCCCGTCTGTGGCAGTGACAATGACTTCATAGTCATTGTCCCCTCCTGTATCTGACGGGTTCTCATAGTCTGGTGCGGTCTTGAACGTCAATTCGCCTGCCGAGGTGATGGAAAACAGACCCATATCCGCTCCGCCTGACAGCGTGAAACGTACCGTCTGTCCCGCATCTTCATCCGTGGCGGTCACCGTAGTTACTGCCGTAGTGGCGTTTTCTGCATAAGCTACCGTAGCGGCAGCTCCGCCTGCGAAAACAGGGGCGTTATCATTCTCATCCGTCACCGTGATAGTGAGCGTCTGCATAGCGGTCATTGGAGGGGTCTGCCCGTCTGTGGCGGTGACGGTGACTTCGTACACATTATCCGCTCCCGTATCCGCAGGCATTTCAAAATTTGGTGCGGTCTTGAACGTCAATGCGCCTGCCGAGGTAATGGAAAACAGACCCATATCCGTTCCGCCCGTCAGCGTGAACGTCACGGTCTCTCCCGCATCTTCATCCGTGGCGGTAACCGTAGTTACTACCGTAGTGGCGTTTTCTGCATAGGCTACTGTAGCGGTAGCTCCATTTGCGAAAACAGGGGTGTTATCATTCGCATCCGTCACTGTGATGGTAAACGTCTGCATAGCGGTCAATGGAGTGGGCAACTGCCCGTTCGTGGCGGTGACCGTGACCGTGTATATATTCGATCCCACCGCACTGCTTGGGTTCTCATAGTCTGGTGCGGTCTTGAACGTCAATGCGCCTGTGGGAGTGATGGAAAATAGACTCGCATCCGCTCCCGACAGCATAGTGAGGAACGCAATCACCGTTTGTCCCACATTTGCATCCCTAGCGGTAACCGTGGTCACTTCCGTCGTTCCTTCCAACACCGTTACGTTCGCTCCACTGGTGAAAACAGGCGCATTATCATTCTCATCCGTCACCGTGATGGCGAGCGTTGCCGTGCTACTTAGGGGGGAGCTTCCGCCGTCTGTCACTGTCACCACAAGCGAATAGGAGGCGATGGTTTCATAATCCAACGCACCAGCAACGGTAATCGCTCCCGTGGTGGAGTTGATAGCAAAAACACTGCCTGTGTTACCGCCTGTGATGGCATAGGTTAATGTACCATTGCTCAAGGAAGCGAGGTCTGGGTCTGTTGCTGTCACTGTGCCGACTGCTGTTCCCATTGCACTATTTTCTGCTACGCTAAATGGAGCATCGCTGGCAGTGGGTGCTTCATTTATATCCGTCACCGTGATGGTGAGCGTTGCCGTGCCACTTAGGGGGGAGCTTCCTCCGTCTGTAACGGTCACCACGAACGAATAGGAGGCAGTGGTTTCAAAATCCAACGCACTAGCAACGGTAACCGCTCCCGTAGTGGAGTTGATATCAAAAATACTGCCTGTCTTACCGCTTTTTGTGATGGAATAGCCTAATACATTATTGGGCGAGTCTGGGTCTGTGCCTGTCACGCTACCGACTACTGTTCCGGTTGCAGTATTTTCTGCTACCACAAATGTATCATCGCGGGCAGTGGGTGCTTCGTTCACATCCGTCACCGTGATGGTGAGCGTCTGCATAGCGGTCATTGGAGAGGGCTGTCCGTCTGTGGCGGTGACGGTGACTTCGTACACATTATCCGCTCCTATATCCGCAGGCATTTCAAAATTTGGTGCGGTATTGAATGTCAATGCGCCTGTCGTAGTGATGGAAAATTTAGACGCATCCGCTCCCGACAGGGTAGGGAAGAAAGTGACGGTCTGTCCCGCATCTGCATCCGTGGCGGTAACCGCAGTTACTGCCGTCGTACCTTCCGCTACATTCTTAGTCGCTATACTGGTGAAAATAGGGGCGTTATCATTCACATCCGTCACCGTGATGGTGAGCGTCTGCATAGCAGTCATTTCGATTGCGCCGTCGTCCGAGGCAGTGACGATGATTTCATATATGTTGTCCGTTCCCATATCCGCTGGGAGCTCATAGTCTGGTGCGGTCTTGAACGTCAATTCGCCTTTAGGGGTGATGGAAAACAGACCCATATCCGCTCCGCCCGTCAGCGTGAAACTTACCGTCTGTCTTGGGTCTGCATCCGTGGCGGTAACCGCAGCTACTGCCGTCGTTCCTTCCGCTACATTCTTAGTCGCTATACTGGTGAAAATAGGGGCGTTATCATTCACATCCGTCACCGTGATGGTGAGAACTTGCGTATTGGTCATTGGAGAGGGCTGTCCGTCTGTGGCGGTGACGATGACCGAGTACACATTATCCGCTCCCGTATCCGCAGGCATTTCAAAATTTGGTGCGGTCTTGAACGTCAATGCGCCTGCCGAGGTAATGGAAAACAGACCCATATCCGTTCCGCCCGTCAGCGTGAAACGTACCGTCTGTCCCGCATCTGCATCCATGGCGGTCACCGTAGTTACTACCGTAGTGGCGTTTTCTGCATAAGCTACCGTAGCGGTAGCTCCGCCTGCGAAAACAGGCGCGTTATCATTCACATCCGTCACCGTGATGGTGAGCGTCTGCATAGCAGTCATTGCGATTGCGCCGTCGTCCGATGCAGTGACGATGATTTCATATATGTTGTCCGTTCCCATATCCGCTGGGAGCTCATAGTCTGGTGCGGTCTTGAACGTCAATGCGCCTGTGGGGGTGATGGAAAACAGACCCATATCCGCTCCGCCCGTCAGCGTGAAACTTACCGTCTGTCTTGGGTCTGCATCCGTGGCGGTAACCATAGTTACTACCGTCGTACCTTCCGCTACATTCTTAGTCGCTATACTGGTGAAAACAGGCGCGTTATCATTCACATCCGTCACCGTGATGGTGAGCGTCTGCATAGCGGTCATTGGAGAGGGCTGTCCGTCTGTGGCGGTGACGATGACCGAGTACACATTATCCGCTCCCATGTCCGCAGGCATTTCAAAATTTGGTGCGGTTTTGAACGTCAATTCGCCTGCGGGAGTGATGGAAAACAGACCTGCATCCGCTCCGCCCGTCAGCGTGAAACGTACCGTCTGTCCCGCATCTGCATCCGTGGCGGTAACCATAGTTACTGCCGTAGTGGCGTTTTCTGCATAAGCTACTGTAGCGGTAGCTCCATTTGCAAAAACTGGGATGTTATCATTCACATCCGTCACCGTGATGGTGAGCGTCTGCATAGCGGTCATTGGAGAGGGCTGTCCGTCTGTGGCGGTGACGGTGACTTCGTACACATTATCCGCTCCTATATCCGCAGGCATTTCAAAATTTGGTGCGGTATTGAATGTCAATGCGCCTGCGGGAGTGATGGAAAATTTAGACGCATCCGCTCCCGACAGGGTAGGGAAGAAAGTGACGGTCTGTCCCGCATCTGCATCCGTGGCGGTAACCGCAGTTACTGCCGTCGTACCTTCCGCTACATTCTTAGTCGCTATACTGGTGAAAATAGGGGCGTTATCATTCACATCCGTCACCGTGATGGTGAGCGTCTGCATAGCAGTCATTGCGATTGCGCCGTCGTCCGAGGCAGTGACGATGATTTCATATATGTTGTCCGTTCCCATATCCGCTGGGAGCTCATAGTCTGGTGCGGTCTTGAACGTCAATGCGCCTGTGGGGGTGATGGAAAACAGACCCATATCCGCTCCGCCCGTCAGCGTGAAACTTACCGTCTGTCTTGGGTCTGCATCCGTGGCGGTAACCATAGTTACTACCGTCGTACCTTCCGCTACATTCTTAGTCGCTATACTGGTGAAAACAGGCGCGTTATCATTCACATCCGTCACCGTGATGGTGAGCGTCTGCATAGCGGTCATTGGAGAGGGCTGTCCGTCTGTGGCGGTGACGATGACCGAGTACACATTATCCGCTCCCATGTCCGCAGGCATTTCAAAATTTGGTGCGGTCTTGAACGTCAATTCGCCTGCGGGAGTGATGGAAAACAGACCCGCATCCGCTCCCGACAGGGTAGGGAAGAAAGTGACGGTCTGTCCCGCATCTGCATCCGTGGCGGTAACCATAGTTACTGCCGTAGTGGCGTTTTCTGCATAAGCTACTGTAGCGGTAGCTCCATTTGCAAAAACTGGGATGTTATCATTCACATCCGTCACCGTGATGGTGAGCGTCTGCATAGCAGTCATTGCGATTGCGCCGTCGTCCGATGCAGTGACGATGATTTCATATATGTTGTCCGTTCCCATATCCGCTGGGAGCTCATAGTCTGGTGCGGTCTTGAACGTCAATTCGCCTGTGGGGGTGATGGAAAACAGACCCATATCCGCTCCGCCCGTCAGCGTGAAACTTACCGTCTGTCTTGGGTCTGCATCCGTGGCGGTAACCATAGTTACTACCGTCGTACCTTCCGCTACATCCAACATCGTCGTCCCTCTTGTGAAAACAGGGGCGTGCTCATCCACATCCGTCACCGTGATGGTGAGCGTCTGCATGGCGGTCATTGGAGATATCTGTCCGTCTGTAGCGGTGACGGTGACCGAGTATGTATTTGATCCCGACGCACTGCTTGGGTTCTCATAGTCTGGTGCGGTATTGAATGTCAATGCGCCTGTCGTAGTGATGGAAAATTTAGACGCATCCGCTCCCGACAGGGTAGGGAAGAAGGTGACGGTCTGTCCCGCATCTGCATCCATGGCGGTAACCGTAGTTACTACCGTTGTACCTTCCGCTACAGCCTCAGTCGTTCTGCTGGTGAAACTAGGGGCGTGTTCATTCACTCCCGTCACCGTGATGGTGAGCATCTGCATAGCGGTCATTGGAGAGGGCTGTCCGTCTGCGGCGGTGACGGTGACTTCGTACACATTATCCGTTCCCATATCCGCTGGGAGTTCATAGTCTGGTGCGGTATTGAACGTCAATACGCCTGCGGGGGTGATGGACAACAGACCCATATCCGCTCCGCCCGTCAGCGTGAAACGTACCGTCTGTCCCGCATCTGCATCCGTGGCGGTAACCCTAGTTACTGCCGTCGTACCTTCCGCTATATCCAACATCGTCGTTCCTCTTGTGAAAACAGGGGCGTGTTCATTCACTCCTGTCACCGTGATGGTGAGGGCTTGCATAGCCATTTTTTCGGGCATGCCGTCATCTGTGGCGGTGACGGTTACTTCGTACACATTATTCCCTCCCATATCTACTGGATTCTCATAGTCTGGTGCGGTATTGAACGTCAATACGCCTGTGGGGGTGATGGAAAACAGACCCATATCCGCTCCGCCCGTCAGCGTGAAACGTACCGTCTGTCCCGCATCTGCATCCGTGGCGGTAACCCTAGTTACTGCCGTCGTACCTTCCGCTACATTCTTAGTGGCTATACTGGTGAAAACAGGGGCATGGGCGTTAGGCGGTACTATGCGTCCGCCATCGGTAATGGTCCAGTTAGCTGAATTCTCCATATTTTCCTTGGCGATGTGCGCTACATACGAGCTATATTGAGAAGCTCCGCCGTCAAAAGTGACTCCCGTTTGAAGGGTTTGTCTGTTCCAACCCACCAAAAGTGAATCGTAGTTTTCAAGTGAGAGTATGACATTTGTGAACATATTAGGCATAGACTCCACCTTTGCTACATTCCACCTGCCTATGTTCTGGTCAAAGGAAGTGGCTCCAGAGAACATGAAATTCATCTTTGACACCTGTGCTACGTTCCACCCGCCTATGTCCTGGTTAAAGGAAGATGCATTTTTAAACATCGATCTCATATCCTTCACAGATGCGGTATTCCACCCGCCTATGTCTTGGTCAAAGGAAGTGGCTCCAGAGAACACATCTTTCATATCCCTCACGGATGCGGTATTCCACCCGCCTATGTCTTGGTTAAAGGCAGTGGCTTCCAAGAACATAACCTTCATATTCGTCACCGCTCCTACATTCCACCCGCCTATGTCGCCGTTGAAGGCAGTGGCTCCCCTGAACATTTCAATCATCTTCGTCACAGCACCCATGTTAGGTGTACCTGCGTTTGAATTCATGATCAGGTTCTTAGCTCCATAAAAAGCGTGACGCATATCTGGATTCCAAACGGTGGTACCCCACTGTTCTATGGAGGTATATTTTTCTTTTCCTCTTCGGTTATGGATATTTATGTCATTCAGGTTTCTAAACCTGATGGTGTGTTCTCCTGCTATGGCGAAGGCATGTGACTGGTTTCCAGAAACGCCTGCATCTTCAAACGTTTGGTCATTGTCCCAGTCTATGTCATAACTTTTGTCCTGCGTGTAGAACAAAAAGATGTCGTTGACAGATGTCGTGGTTATTTTCAGCAAAAAGTGGTCTAGCGGGTCCTGCATCACCGTGATGGTAAGCGTTGCCGTGTCACTTAGTCGGGAGGTGCTCCCTCCGTCTGTAACTGTGATCACAAGCGAATAGGATGGGGTGGTTTCATAATCCAACGCACCAGCAACGGTAATCGCTCCTGTTGTTGGGTTGATAGCAAACACATTCCTTGTATTACCGCCTGTGATGGCATAGGCTAATCTATTATCGGGCGAGGTTTGGTCTGGGTCCGTTGCTGTCACTGTGCCGACTGCTACTCCGTTTGCACTAATTTCTGTTACTACAAATGTAGTATCGCGGGCAGTGGGTGCCTCGTTTACATCACCTGCGAAAATGATGAATTGTTTTTCAAAATCATGGGTCCCGTCGTGGACATTTATCCGTACTGAATAGGTAGCTTTTGTTTCATAGTCAGCGGAAGCTGTGAGCCTCAGGCTTGTTCCTACAATACTAAAACTCCCATTGTCGGCATCTCCACGACCTGATGTCAATGTATAGGCATACGTGCCTCCCGTATCGGTATTTGATAGCATCCCCACAACGGCATTGGCGCCCGCATTTTCTGCAATACGGGTGGAAGAAAGTAAAATGTTTGTAGGTCTCTGATTCATCGTGCTAAGACCTCCATCGGCAATTGTCCAGTTATGACCAGTTGAACTGATCAAGTTTGCCTTGGCAGTTTGAGCTTCAGTGCTTATATACAAAGAATTTCCTCCGTGGAAATTCACCCCAGGTGTAAGGGTTTGTCTGTTCCAACCCACCAAAAGTGAACCGTAGTTTGCAAGCGAAAGGGTAACACTTGAGAACATAAAACGCATATCGGTCACCGCTTCTACATTCCACCCGCTGATGTCTTGGTCAAAGGAAGTGGCACTCGAGAACATAAAACGCATATCGGTCACCTTTGCTGTATTCCAGTCGTCTATGTTCTGGTTGAAGTCAATGGCTCCAGAGAACATATAACTCATATTCGTCACCGATGCCGTATTCCAGTTGCCTATGTCCTGATTAAAGGAAGTGGCATGCTGAAACATACCTCTCATATTCGTCACCTTTGCTGTATTCCAGTTGTCTATGTCTTGGTTAAAGGAAGTGACACCATCGAACATATAAGCCATATTGGTCACTGCTACTACGTTCCATCCGCCTATGTCTTGGTTAAAGGCAGTGGCATTCTGGAACATAGAACGCATACCCGTCACCTGTACTGTATTCCAGTTTCCTATGTCTTGGTTAAAGGTAGTGGCTCCAAAGAACATAGCATCCATATACGTCACCTGTACTGTATTCCAGTTTCCTATGTCTCGGTTAAAGGTAGTGGCATCATCGAACATATAACCCATATTCGTCACCTGTGCTGTATTCCAGTTTCCTATGTCTTGGTTAAAGGCAGTGGCTCCAGAGAACATATTTCGCATATTCGTCACCTTTGCTGTACCCCAGTTTCCTACGTCTTGGTTAAAGGAAGTGGCTTGATAGAACATAGAACGCATATCGGTCACCTGTGCTGTATTCCACCCGCCTATGTCCTGGTTAAAGGAAGTGGCTCCATCGAACATACTAAACATATTCGTCACCTGTGCTGTATTCCAGTTTCCTATGTCTTGGTGAAAGGAAGTGGCACCTTTGAACATAGCACTCATGTCCGTCACCTGTGCTGTATTCCAGTTTCCTATGTCTTGGTGAAAGGAAGTGGCACCTTTGAACATAGCACTCATGTCCGTCACCGTTGCTGTATTCCAGTTTCCTACGTCTTGGTTAAAGGAAGTGGCTTGATAGAACATAGAACGCATATCGGTCACCTGTGCTGTATTCCACCCGCCTATGTCGCCGTTGAAGGAAGTGGCATTCCTGAACATACCTCGCATATTCGTCACAGCACGCATGTCTGGCGTGCCTGCGTTTGAATTCATGGTCAGGTTACTTGCTCCCCGAAAAGCACTACTCATGTCTGCATTCCAGCCAGAAGTACCCCACTGCTCTATGGCGGTATATTTCGGTGTGTCTGCCTGGTCATTGATATAGATATCAGTCAGGTTGTTAAATCTGATGGTGTGTTCTCCTGCTCTGAAGAAGGTATGGGACTGGTTTCCAAAAACTCCTGTATCTTCAAATGTTTGATCATTGCCCCAGTCTATGTCATAATTTGTGTCCTGCGTATAGAACGTAAAGGATTCGTTGGCATGTGTAGTTGTTACTTTCAGCAAAAAGTGATCTGTTGGGTTGCCACTTTCATTCGCCACATCCGTCACCGTGATGGTAAGGGTTTGTACAGTCATCTTTGTGGGTGTGCCGTCGTCTGTAGCCGTGATCGTTACTTCATACATATTGTCCCCTCCTGTATCTGTTGGATCCTCATAGTCTGGTTCCCTGTTGAACGTCAATACACCTGCTGGAGTGATGGAAAATTTAGACACGTCCACTCCCGACAGCGTGAAAGTAACCGTCTGTCCTGCATCTGCATCGGTGGCAACGACGGTAGTTACTGGCGTAGCGACGTTTTCTGCATAAGCTACTGTGGGGGTAGGTCCTTCTGCGAAAACAGGGGCATGGAGGTTAGCTCGTCCGCCATCCGTAATGCCCCAGCGATCTGAACTGATCATATTTCCCCTGGCGATGTGTGCTGCATCCGAGCTATATTGAGAACCTCCGCCGTGGAAAGGGACTCTCGTTTGAAGGTCTTGCGCATCCCAGCCTGTCAACAGGGCATCGTAGTTTGCAATTGACAGCGTCACTCCCAAAAACATATTTCGCATATTGGTCACCGCTTCTACATTCCACCCGCCTATGTTCTGGTCAAAGGAAGTGGCTCCACCGAACATAAGAAGCATATTGGTCACCTTTGCGGTATTCCACCCGCTGATGTCGCCGTTGAAGGAAGTGGCATTCCAGAACATCAAACTCATATCCGTCACTGCACTCATGTTTGGCGTACCTGCGTTTTGACTCATGGTCAGGTTACTTGCTCCCCAAAAAGCACCAGCCATACTTGCATTCCAGAGAGACGTACCCCACTGCTCTATGGAGGTATATTTTGCTCCTTCCAGAGCAGAATTAGCGATATGTATATCATTCAGGTTGTTAAACCTGATGGTGTGTTCTCCTGCTTGGGAAAAGGTATGGGACTGGACTCCAGCAACTCTTATATCGTCAAACGCTTGGTCATTGTTCCAGTCTATGTCATAACGTGTATCCTCCGTGAAGAACGTAAAGTTTTCGTTGGGACGTGTAGTTGTTATTTTCAGCAAAAAGTGATCTGTTGGGTTTTCGCCGTCATTCAGCACATCCGTCACCGTGATGGAAAGCATCTGCGTAGCAGTCCTTGGAGGGGTCTGACCGTCTGTGGCCGTGACGGTGACTTCATATATGTTGTTCCTTCCTCTATCTTCTGGGGTCTCATAGTCTGGTTCCTTCTTGAACGTCAATACGCCTGCTTGAGTGAGGGAAAACTTAGACGCATCCGTTCCCGACAGGGTGAACGTAACCGTCTGTTCCGTATCTGCATCGGTGGCACCGACGGTAGTTACTGCCGTAGTGTTGTTTTCTTCATAAGCTACTGTAGCGGTAGGCCCTCCTGCAAAAACAGGGGCGTACTCATTCTCATCCGTCACCGTGATGGTGAGCGTTGCCTCGTCCCTTAGCCGGGAGATTCTTCCTCCGTCTGTAACTGTGACCACAAGCGAATAGGAGGCGGTGGTTTCATAATCCAACGCACCAGCAACGGTAAGCTCTCCTGTGGTGGGGTTGATAGCAAACACATTCCCCGTATTACCGCCTGTGATGGCATAGGTCAGCAAATTCTTGGGCAAGATGTTGTCCGGGTCTGTTGCTGTCACTGTGCCGACTGGTATTCCGTTTGCAGTATTTTCTGCTACCACAAATGTGTCATCGCGGGCAGTTGGTGCTTCGTTTACATCGCCTACAGTAATGACGAATAGTTTTGAAAAATCATGGGTCCCGTCGTTTACATTTATCTGTATTGAGTATTGGCGTCTGCTTCCTTCATAGTTAGCAGAAGCGGTAAGCCTCAAGTTTGTTCCTAAAATAGAGAAAAGCCCTTCGTGCAAAATTATAGCACCTGGCTTCAATGTGTAGAGATACGTACCCCCTGTATCGGTATTTGATAGTATTCCCACGATGGCATTGGCACCTGCATTTTCTGCAATACTGGTGGAAGACAGGAAAATGTTTGTGGGTGCTTGATTCCTAGTGCCCAGACCTCCATCGGTAATAGTCCAGTCATAACCAGTTGAACTGATCATGTTTGCCCTGGCAGTTTGTGCTTGAGTACTTATATACAAAGAACTCCCTCCGTCGAAAGTAAGCCAGCGTTTAAGGTTTTGTCTGTTCCAGCCCACCAAAAGGGAATCGTAGTTTGCAATTGAAAGTTTAACACCTGAGAACATACGTTCCATATCCGTTACCGCTTCTACATTCCACCCGCCTATGTTCTGGTCAAAGGAAGTGGCGTTAAAGAACATAATGCGCATATTTGCCACGGTTGCTGTATTCCACCCGCCTATGTTTTGGTTAAAGGAAAAGGCTTCATAGAACATACCTCTCATATTGGTCACAGCTATTACATTCCACCCGTCTATGTTCTGATTAAAGGACTTTGCATTCCAGAACATTACATTCATATCCTCCACCTGTACGGTATTCCAAGTTCCTATGTCTTGGTTAAAGGACTCGGCGTGAGCGAACATACCTCTCATATTGGTCACAGATGCGGTATTCCACCCGCTTATGTCGCCGTTAAAGGCAGTGGCTCCATAGAACATATTAGACATATCCGTCACCGCACGCATGTTGGGAGTATCAGTAGCTGTCATGGTCAGGTTACCTGCTCCCCGAAAAGCACTACTCATATCTGTATTCCAGGCAGAGGTACCCCACTGCTTTATGGAGGTATATTTTTCCCTGTCTGCCTGGTCATTGATATAGACATCATTCAGGTGTCTAAACCGGATGGTGTGTCGTCCTGCTGTGGGGAAGGTATGGGACTGGTTTCCAGCAACGCCTGTCGTATCAAACGTTTGGTCATTGTCCCAGTCAATGTCATAATTTGTATCCTGCGTGTAAAACGTAAAGGATTCGTTAGTAGAGGTGGTTGTTACTTTCAGCACAAAGTAGTCTGCTACTCCTGTCACCGTGATGGTAAGCGTTGCCGTGTCACTTAGGGAGGGGCTTCCTCCGTCTGTAACTGTGATCACGAGCGAATAGGAGGCGGTGGTTTCATAATCCAGCGCACCAGCAACGGTAATCGCTCCTGTGGCGGGATCGATAGCAAACACATTCCCTGTATTACCGCCTGTGATGGCATAGGTTAATACATTATTGGGCGAGGTTTGGTCCGGGTCTGTTGCCACCACCATGCCGACCGTTGTTCCTTTTGCTCTAGTGTCTGCTACTACAAATGTAGCTGCGCTGGCAGTGGGGGCTTCGTTTACATTGTCTACATAAATGTAGAATTGTTTTGTTTGAATAAAGGTCCCGTCGCTTACCTTTATCCGTAGTGAATAGTTGCTTTTTGTTTCATAGTTGGCGGAAGCCTTAAGCTGTAGCTCTGTGCCTGAAATCCTAAAACTCCCATTGTCGGCATCTCCGCCACCTGTTACCAAGGTGTAGACATACGTGCCTCCTGTATCGGTATTTGATAGCATCCCCACGACGGTATTGGCACCCGCATTTTCTGCAATACGGGTGGAAGAAAGGAAAATGTCTGTGGGTGCCTGATTCATAGTACCCCGACCTCCATCGCTAATAGTCCAGAGATGTAACAAGTCCATTTTGGCCCTAGCAACTTGTGCTTCAGTGCTTATATACAAAGAATTCCCTCCGTCGAAAGTAACCCCACGTTGAAGGTTTTGTCTGCTCCAACCCACCAAAAGCGAATCGTAATTTTTACGTGAAAGAGAACCTCCTGAGAACATTCTGGACATATCCGTCACCGCTTCTACATTCCACTCGCCTATGTCTTGGTCAAAGGCAGTGGCTTCGTAAAACATATAAGACATATCTGTCACCTGTGCGGTATTCCACCCGCCTATGTCTTGGTTAAAGGAAGTGGCATCCCTGAACATATCTCTCATATCCGTCACCTTTGCTGTATTCCACCCGCCTATGTTCTGGTCAAAGGCAGTCGCTCCGAAGAACATATAAGTCATATCGGTCACCTGTGCGGTATTCCACCCGCTGATGTCGCCGTTAAAGGCAGTGGCTCCGAAGAACATACCTCTCATATCGGTCACCTGTGCGGTATTCCACCCGCTGATGTCGCCGTTAAAGGCAGTGGCTCCATTGAACATATTAGACATATCTGTCACCGATGCGGTATTCCACCTGCTGATGTCTTGGTCAAAGGAAGTGGCTTCGAAGAACATCCCATACATAGTCGTCACCGTAGCTACATTCCACCGACCTATGTTCTGGTCAAAGGCAGTGGCTCCGAAGAACATATAAGTCATATCGGTCACCTGTGCGGTATTCCACCCGCTGATGTCGCCGTTAAAGGCAGTGGCTCCATTGAACATAGAAGCCATATCTGTCACCGATGCGGTATTCCACCTGCTGATGTCGCCGTTAAAGGAAGTGGCTTGGAGGAACATACCTTGCATAGTCGTCACCTGTGCGGTATTCCACCTGCCTATGTTCTGGTCAAAGGAAGTGGCTCCGAAGAACATACCCTCCATATTCCGTGTCGCTTCTACATTCCACCCGCCTATGTCTTGATCAAAGGAACGGGCGTTCTGGAACATATCTCGCATATACAGCACCGCTTCTACATTCCACCCGCCTATGTCTTGATCAAAGGAACGGGCGTTCTGGAACATATTAGACATATTTGTCATCGCTTCTACATTCCACCTGCTTATGTCGCCGTTAAAGGCAGTGGCATCTGCGAACATAGTACCCGTATACAGCACCGCTTCTACATTCCACCCGCCTATGTCTTGATCAAAGGAACGGGCGTTCTGGAACATAGCACTCATATCCGCCACCGCTTCTACATTCCACCTGCTTATGTCGCCGTTAAAGGCAGTGGCATCTGCGAACATACGGTACATAGTACGCACCGCACTCATGTCTGGAGTACCTGCGTTTGGGTTCATGGTCAAGTTACTTGCTCCCTCAAAAGCAAAGCTCATATCTGTATTCCAGACAGCGGTACCCCACTGCTCTATGGAGGTATATTTTACTGTGTCTGCCTGGTAACTGATATGGACATTATCTAGGTTTCTAAACCTGATGGTGTGTACTCCTGCTGTGGCGAAGGTATGGGACTGGTTTCCAGAAACTCCTGTATCTTCAAACGTTTGGTCATTGTCCCAGTCAATGTCATAATTTGTATCCTGCGTGTAGAAGGTAAAGGACTTGTCGCTAGCGTTAGTACCCTCGGTGGTTGTTATTTTCAGCAGAAAGTGGTCTGCCGGGTTGTCGCCTTTCACCACATCCGTTACCGTGATGGTGAGGACCTGCATAGCACTCATTCCGGGTGTGCCGTCGTCTGTAGCGGTGATGGTTACTTCGTACCTATTATCCATCCCCGTATCTGTAGGTCTTTCAAAGTCTGGTGCGGTCTCGAACGTCAATTCACCTGCTTGAGTGATGGAAAACAGCCCCGCATCTGCTCCCGACAGCGTGAAAGTAATCGTCTGTCCTCCATCTGCATCGGTGGCATCGACGGTAGTTACTGCCGTAGTGGCATTTTCTGCATAAGCTACTGTAGCGGTAGCTCCTGCTACGAACGCAGGGGCATGGCGGTTAACTCGTCCGACATCAGTAATAGACCAGCTATCTGAACTGACCATATTTCCCCTAGCGATGTGTGCTGCATCCGAGCTATATTGAGAACCTCCGCCGTGGAAAGTGACTCCCGTTTGAAGGTTTTGCGCATCCCAGCCTGTCAACAGGGCATCGTAGTTTGCAGTTGAAAGCGTATCACCATAGAACATGGCACGCATATTGGTCACCGCTTCTACATTCCACCCGCCTATGTTCTGGTCAAAGGAAGTGGCTCCATCGAACATACCGCTCATACTGGTCACCTTTGCTGTATTCCACCTGCCTATGTCCTGGTTAAAGGAAGTGGCTCCATTGAACACATACTGCATATCCGTCACCGAGGCTGTATTCCACCCGCCTATGTCCTGGTTAAAGGAAGTGGCTCCAGAGAACATAGTATTCACATCTACCGCAGCTGCTGTATTCCACCGGCTGATGTCGCCGTTGAAGGCAGTGGCTCCTAAGAACATCTCATCCATAGCCGTCACCGCAGCTACATTCCACCCGCCTATGTCGCCGTTAAAGGCAGTTGCTCCACTGAACATAGCACTCATGTGCAACACAGTACTCATGTCTGGAGTACCTGCGTTTGGGTTCATGGTCAGGTTACTTGCTCCAAAAAAAGCACCACCTATACCTGCATTCCAAGCAGAGGTACCCCACTGTTCTATGGCGGTATATTTTTCCTTGCCTGTCCGATTAAAGATAGAGACACCATTCAGGTTTCTAAACCTGATGGTGTGTTCTCCTGCTGTGGCGAAGGTATGAGACTGATTTCCAGCAAGTCCTATATCTGCACTTTCAAATGTTTGGTCATTGTCCCAGTCAATGTCATAATTTGTATCCTGCGTGTAGAAGGTAAAGGACTTGTCGCTAGCGTTAGTACCCGCGGTGGTTGTTATTTTCAGCAGAAAGTGGTCTGCTGGATTGTCGCCTTTCACGACATCCGTTACCGTGATGGTAAACGTCTGCATAGCAGTCCTTGCGGGTGTGCCGTCGTCTGTAGCGGTGATCGTTACTTCGTACATATTATTCCCTCCCATATCTGCTGGGTGCTCATAGTCTGGTACGGTATTGAACGTCAATTCGCCTGCTTGAGTGATGGAAAACAGCCCCGCATCTGCTCCCGACAGCGTGAAAGTAATCGTCTGTCCCACATCTGCATCGGTGGCACGGACGGTTACTGCCATAGTGGTATTTTCTGCATAAGCTACTGTAGCGGTAGGTCCACTTGTGAAAGCAGGGGCATGGCGGTTAGGCGGTACTCGTCCGCCATCCGTAATGCCCCAGCGATCTCCACCACTTGCTGTAGTAGCCGTCATATTTCCCCTGGCGATGTGTGCTACATCCGAGCTATATTTAGAATTTCCAGCATGGAAAGGGACTCCCGTCTGGAGGTTTTGTCTGTTCCACCCCACCAAAAGCGAATCATAGTTTGCAATTGAAAGTGTCACTCCAATGAACATAGAAAGCATATTGGTTACCGCTTCTACATTCCACCCGCCTATGTTCTGGTCAAAGGAAGTGGCATTATTGAACATAGCAACCATATCGGTCACCTTTGCGGTATTCCACCCGCTGATGTCGCCGTTGAAGGAAGTGGCGTTAAAGAACATACCTCGCATATTCGTCACCGCACTCATGTTAGGCGTACCTGCGTTTTGGCTCATGGTCAGGTTACTTGCTCCCTGAAAAGCAAAGCTCATATCTGTATTCCAGACAGAAGTACCCCACTGCTCTATGGAGGTATATTTTGCTCCTTGCACAACAGAATTAGCGATATTTATATCTGTCAGGTTGTTAAACCTGATGGTGTGTTCTCCTGCTGTGGGGAAGGTATGGGACTGGTCTCCAGCAACTCCTTTATCTGCACTTTCAAAAGTTCCGTCATTGTCCCAGTCTATGTCATAATTCGTGTCCTCCGTGAGGAAGGTAAAGGACCTGTCGCTAGCGTTAGTACCAGGGTTAGTTGTTACTTTCAGCACAAAATGATCTGTTGGGTTGCCATCTTCATTCACCACATCCGTCACCGTGATGGTAAGCGTCTGCGTAGCGGTCATTGGAGGGGTCTGACCGTCGGTGGCAGTTACGGTGACTTCGTATATGTTGTCCCTATTTGCATCTGTTGGATTCTCATAGTCTGGTTCCCTGTTGAATGTCAATACACCTGCTGGAGTGAAGGAAAACTTGGACGCATCTACTCCTGACAGCGTTAACGTCACCGTCTGTCCCGCATCTTCATCGGTGGCAAGGACGGTGGTTACTGGCGTAGCGTTGTTTTCTGCATAGGCTACTGTGGCGGTAGGTCCACTTGTGAAAACAGGGGCATCATTCACATCCGTCACCGTGATGGTGAATTGTTTTGCAACCTCTGGCATTACTCCAGCCACTTTTAGCCTGACGGCATAGGTAGTTTTTGTTTCATAGTCGGCGGAAGCCTTAAGCTGTAGGGTTGAGCCTGAAATCCTAAAACTAGCATTGTCAGTAGCTCCTGTGCCTGTTGCCAAGGCATAGGTGTAGCTAGTAGCTCCTCCATTTGTGAATAGCGTACCCACCACAGCATTAGCTCCGGCATTTTCTGCAATGCTGGTGGGAGAAAGGAATATGGCTGTGGGCGCATCACCAGCCTGTACTCGTCCGCCATCAGTGATAGTCCAGTTATCTGAATTCATCATATTTTCCTTGGCGGTGTGTGCTACAGCTGAGCTATATCTGGAAGTTCCTGCATGGAAAGATCTCCCCGTTTGAAGGTTTTGTCTGTTCCAACCCACCAACAGCGAATCGTAGTTTGCAATTGAAAGCGCAGCACCCCTGAACATATCTCCCATAGCTCTCAGTGCTTCTACATTCCACCCGCCTATGTCTTGGTCAAAGGCAGTGGCTCCAGAGAACATAGAGGCCATATCCGTCACTTGTTCGGTATTCCAGTTTCCTATGTCTTGATTAAAGGAAGT
The DNA here is from genome assembly GCA_965261215.1 of Ekhidna sp. GTDB lineage: Bacteria > Bacteroidota > Bacteroidia > Cytophagales > Cyclobacteriaceae > Ekhidna. The sequence continues at coordinate 790,293 of CBDHDT010000193.1, read as the reverse complement.
GGCTCCGGAGAACATAGAAGGCATAAAGGTCACCTTTGCTGTATTCCACCTGCCTATGTCCTGGTTAAAGGCAGTGGCTCCAGAGAACATAGAAGTCATAAAGGTCACCTTTGCTGTATTCCACCTGCCTATGTCGCCGTTAAAGGCAGTTGCTCCCTGGAACATAACAAACATATCGGTCACAGATTCGGTATTCCAGTTTCCTATGTCTTGATTAAAGGCAGTGGCTCCCTTGAATATACTACTCATAACTTTCACCGCTTCCAGATTCCACCTGCCTATGTCCTGGTTAAAGGCAGTGGCTCCAGAGAACATAGTAGCCATATCCGTCACCTGTGCGGTATTCCAGTTTCCTATGTCTTGATTAAAGGCAGTGGCTCCAGAGAACATAGTAGCCATATTCGTCACCGCTTCTACATTCCACCCGCCTATATCCTGGTTAAAGGACGTGGCACTCTGGAACATAGCACGCATCCTTAACACAGCTACTACATTCCACCCGCCTATATTCTGATTAAAGGCAGTGGCATTCTGGAACATTAGATTCATATTTCCCACCTTTGCTGTATTCCAGTTTCCTATGTTGCCGTTGAAGGAAGATGCATTTTGGAACATACCCTTCATCTTGGTCACAGATGCAGTATTCCAGTTTCCTATGTCACCGTTAAAGGAAGTGGCAAAAGCGAACATACCTGCCATATTCGTCACCGCACGCATGTTGGGTATACCTGCGTTTGCATTCATGGTCAGGTTAATTGCTCCCCGAAAAGCATTCATCATATCTGCATTCCAAGTAGCGGTACCCCACTGTTCTATGGAGGTATATTTCAGTGCGTCTGCTTGGTCATTGACATATATGTCAGTCAGGTTTCTAAATCTGATGGTGTGTTCTCCTGCTCCGGGGAAGGTATGGGACTGGTTTCCAGCAAGTCCTATATCTGCACTTTCAAACGTTTGGTCATTGTCCCAGTCTATGTCATAATTTGTATCCTCCGTATAAAACGTAAAGGATTCGTTGGTAGATGCGGTTGTTATTTTCAGCACAAAGTGGTCTATTGCAACAGTCTGCGCAGTGGCAGGCATAACCGCAAGGAAGATGGCAGAGGTCAGGGCAACGAGGGACCTCACGTTGCCAAAGTAGTAGCGTCGGTGGAAGCAACTTTTAATTGCGACCAAATCCGCCACCTTGAGAGCAAAGGATTTTATTTTCATAAAAAATTGATGTTTCATCAGGAGCGAGTTTACGTATTTCGTGGGACTTTCGCAAATTTATTTCTCTATTTTTTTTGCTGTCTTACATAAGGCAATGCAACGTGTTATCACATAAAATCGTGAGAAAGCGTCGTTTAGTGCCAAACAGGTCACAAAATGCAACCTATAAATCATTTCTTTTTTGCTCGCATTTCGTTAAAAAATAGAACCGTAGTTATGGCTATGCTTATATTTTTTTGCCTAATCCGAACAAAAACTAATTCAATTTAGTTATGTACTATTTTATAATCCAAATTGGTATTACGGCTTCTTCAACGACCCTAATCCCGCTTATTGAGCGTAAAAGTAATCCCTGACAGCATCGTTTCATCTGACTGTGAAGGAACCTGCCCAAGACAGCCTCAAAAATTTAAATATTCCCATGTTTGGTGAGGCGACCTTTTTCTACTTTGGGAGCGGTTTCTTTTTTTCAGCCTCAGGTGCTACCGCCGTGGTTGTTACGTCTGCTTCACTTTCCTTCGTTGCTTCTGCTTTTTTCGGTTTAATTTTTCCTTTTTTTTCAATTTCAGCCTTCATGACGGCTATATCTACACTCTTAATTACGGGAACAGCAGTTAATCTTTTGATGGCATTCACTCTGTTTTTTGCAACAGTCTTGTTTTTTCTGCCTTTGCGTTCTAATCTGGTAACAGCCATTTTTGGTATATGCTTTTAAAATTGAGGGGCAAAGTTAAGGGATTATGTAGTTTTGTCCAAAACCAATGCTACATGTCTAACACCAAGCCTTCTCTTCCAAAAGGTATACGTGATTTTGGTCATCAGGTTTCAGCCAAAAGAAATTTTATTATTGAAGTCATAAGGAAGCATTTCAGAAACTATGGATTTTGTCAATTAGAAACCCCTTCCATGGAAAACCTGTCTGTGTTGACGGGAAAATATGGAGAGGAAGGGGATCAGCTTTTATTCAGGGTGCTAAACTCTGGAGATTTTCTTAGCAAAACCACGGGGGAAGATTATAAAGAAGGGAGCAAACAGCTGGCTTCAAAAATTGCTGAAAAAGGGTTGAGGTATGATCTCACTGTTCCATTTGCACGGTATGTTGCGATGAACAAAAACGACATTCTATTCCCTTTCAAGAGATTTCAGATTCAACCTGTCTGGCGTGCGGATCGACCACAAAAGGGGAGGTATCGCGAATTTTATCAGTGTGATGCAGACGTAATCGGCAGTAGATCCATTTGGAATGAAGCCGAGTTAACTCTTCTCCTTGATGACGTATTCTTGGACTTGGGACTGGAGGATTACATCATAAAAGTCAACCACAGGGAAATTCTTTTTGCGTTAGCAAAATATGTTGGACTGGAAGGACACGAGGTTTCTTTTTGTGCGGAACTGGACAAGCTGGATAAGATCGGTTCAGAAAAAGTAGCAGAAAACGTACGAACGATCGGTGCTGACCGGGACAAGCTGGGCAAAGTGATGCTCCTCCTTTCCCAGTCTTCCACAGGCGATCCGCTTTCTGACTGTCAATCATTGATCGCAGAAAACAGAGGCATCAGTGACGTGAGGGATTTTTTAGAAACATTGGATCAATTCAGAGAGAGAGGCTTCAAGCTGGAACTTGATCTACGCTTGGCCAGAGGGCTTTCCTATTACACGGGGATTATTTTTGAGGTGAAGTCTACTTCTGTTCAAATGGGAAGTATTTGCGGAGGCGGTCGCTACGATGACTTGACTGGCATCTTTGGGTTGAATGATGTCTCAGGTGTTGGCATTTCATTTGGACTGGATCGAATTTATGATGTGATGGAAGCATTGAATTTGTTTCCTCAGAAAATATCACAGAACATTGATGCGTTAATTGTTCATTTCGGTAAAGAAAATCAAAGGCATGGGCAAAAACTGGTTATGAAACTTAGAGATGAAGGCATTAAAGCCGAAGTATACCCTGAACAGGTTAAGATTCAGAAGCAACTTAATTACGCTGACAGAATAGGTAGCCCATACACCATCGTCATTGGAGATGAAGAGCGGGCTGACAAAAAATATTCACTAAAGGATATGACAAGTGGAAATCAACAAAAGCTGGAGCTAGATCAACTTGTTAACGTGCTTCAATCCTAGGTTCTCAATAAAACTAGTCACCTAGGTTATTTGAGTTAATTTTCTACTGATACCAAATTGACCACAAGATGTCACATTTTATAATCAAATTGGTATGATTGTTCCGTTATTTGGTATGATTGTTCCGTTATATTAAGTCCATGTCCAAAGGGATATATATCATTTTTCTGTCATTCGCTCCTGCTGTACTTTTCGGTCAGGCAGTTAGTAAAGGTGGGCGGTTTTCTGTTGATTTTGCTAAAGGATGCTCTCCTCTGGCAGTGCATGTGACCAAGCTGGATACCTTTGGCAACGTTACTAGGCAATATTTTTATGAGCAGGGAGCCATTGAAACAACAGCAGCGAGTCATACTTATCGTTCCCCCGGGATTTACCATATCGTTCAGGTTGTGGGCATAGATGTGACACCGAAAACGGATACACTGACCATTGAGGTCTTGGAGTCCAGCAACACTCGATTTACGGTTGAAAAATGTGACCTCAACGGCATTTCAATTACGTCTGCGGACGAAACGTATGATTTTATACGAGTTTATTTCACTACGGAAGATTCTGCCAGCCTTGCTTTTGGAGAAGGTACATCATTCAACTATCCTTCTGTATCAAATCAGTCTTTTCAAACAAAGGGTTTTTACACAAATGGGAAAGAAAACTGTACTGTTTCATCACATAACATATCTCCTCTGTCTGCTCTCACCACGCCTGAAATTCTATCATCATCTGTGAAAGAAACGTGTCAGGACAATTTTGTTCTTACCCTAGACAGTCGAGGGTACGACCCCTTAATTAACTATCAAATTGAATTTGAACAGGTTGCTACTTCTGTCATTTATGAAGGCAAGATCGATAGCAACTTTGTTTTTATCTCAGGCATTCCCTATTCAAAAACCAACTCACACTATTGTGTGAAGATTAATGCTATTGACAGATGCACAAATGACCTTAGGGAAGGGCAATCGTTTTGCCAAACCATTTCGCGTCTCTCTTCTACACCATTTGAATACCTATACTCGGGTTATGCTGGAAACAGCATCCTCATAAACTTATCTTCTGTCTATTCAGGAAGCCTGTTGGTGTATAGAAAATTTGAAGAAAATGGGACTTTCAAGTTACGAAACACCGTACAACATGCCTTTTCAGACCCAATTGGTTCTTTATCAAGAACTTATTTTTATCGTGTAGACTACCTCGATTCATGTAATCAGGTTTTATTTTCTGCCGAAACTAATCCTCCCTTTCTCTCGTCTACCACTCTTTCGGAAAATTCTTATTTCATTACCTACACACCTCCTGTCAATTTACTTTCTTCGAGCATCGTGTCGAAAAACTATGAGGTTGGGAATGAAACTGTTGACTTACAGCCTCTAATCACTGAAAATTTTGAATTAAGGTTGCATCCAGCCAATGGCACTCGTCAACTTCTCCATGCAAATGTTACGTATGATAATGGGATTTCCATTGCTTCCAACGGGTTAACATTTAAGCACGTGTCGTTTGTTTATGTTCCTACAGCATTTACCCCAAATAACGACGGCTTAAACGACACACTTGAGGTATTTGGTCTACCGACAGAAACTGCAACAACAAACATTTACACTAGGTGGGGGCAGTTAATCTATACATCCATTGAACCAACACCTGGCTGGAATGGATTAGTTAGTGGTGGCTTAGCCCCAGAGGGAGTATATCTTTATGAAGTAATATTCCAGGATTTAGACGGAGAAAAGGTCATTCAAAAGGGTACTTTTGCGTTAGTAAAAAAATAGATTTATGTTTGATATGATGAAAATGATGGGCAAGATGAAGGAAGCCCAGCAAAAGATGAAGGAAGCCCAAGATCAACTGAAAGACATTACCACGAGTGGTGAAGCTGGCGGAGGTATGGTAAAAGCGACAGCAAATGGACAAAAGGAATTGATAGGGCTGGAGATAGATGAGTCGCTCATTAATACTGAAGATAAAAATATGATGAGAGACCTGATCATAGCCGCTGCAAATAAAGCGTTAGGGGAAGCAACTGAAAGATCGAAGGAACATATCAAAAAATCCACAGAAGGGTTGCTCCCCAATATTCCCGGGTTAGACCTGTCATGGCTAGGTTAAAATGTCAAAAGTTGCTGTTGTCATACTCAATTATAATGGCAGGAACTACCTCGAGCGTTTTTTGCCCGCTCTTGTTCGCTATTCTTCAAATGCAGAAATTGTTGTAGCTGATAATGCCTCCGTAGATAGCTCTATTTCTTTCCTTAATAATAGCTACTCGTCGATTCGATCAATAGAACTGGATAAAAACTATGGGTTCGCTGGAGGGTATAACAAAGCACTAAAGGAAGTAGCCTCTGAATACTTCGTATTACTTAATTCAGATGTAGAAGTGACAGCCGACTGGCTTGATCCGCTGATTCGATTTTTAGACCAGCATGCCGATTATGTAGCATGTCAGCCCAAGATTTTAGATTTTAACAGAAAGGATTATTTTGAATATGCTGGAGCTGGTGGTGGTTTTATCGATTCATTAGGCTACCCGTTTTGCAGAGGACGTATATTTGGTCGTGTCGAAAAAGACTCAGGTCAATACAATAACGAGCGCAATATCGCATGGGCTTCTGGTGCTTGCCTGGTTATCAGGTCTAACGTTTTCTTTGAGCTGGGGGGATTTGACGCTGACTTTTTTGCACATATGGAAGAGGTTGACTTGTGCTGGAGGGCGTGGAACAAAAATTTGAAAATTAGGTGTATCCCCAGTTCTATTGTATATCATGTTGGTGGCGGAACCCTTTCAACCCATAGTCCATTCAAGACCTACTTGAATTTTAGGAATGGAATTTTTCTTATCTTGAAAAATATGTCTTTCAAGTCATTACTTTGGAAGCTACCGTCCCGTGTCCTTTTGGATTGGGTCGCTGTGTTGCATTTTGCGTGGTCAGGAACACCGCAACATTCGGTTGCCATCATCAAGGCTCACTTTAGTGTGATTACACGATTTGGCAGTATGATTAGAAAAAGACAAAGATCAATGACTGACCCAACAACGCCTTTTTCCATCATTTTTAAGTATGTTGTTCAACAGAAAAAGAATTATTCTGACCTTTAGTAATACCAGAGTGTATTATTTCTTCTCCGTAGCATTTTACGAAAGTCCATAATAAATGCTAACCCCAGATAAATGATAACAGGAGATCCGAACGTTAAGAACGAACTGTAAATAAAGAATAATCTGATGCCAGAGGTTGGAATTCGTAGCTTTTCTCCCAATCTATTGCAAACACCAAAAGCATATTTTTCGAGAAAATTCTGCATTATCAACAAATATTTCACAAAGATAATAGACGATCGGTGCAGATATGTCTTTTTTCTTACTACGAGTAGATAAAAATTATTTAAACTTGCAAAACTTAAACTATAACCATATTACTGTTTGTACAAACTAAAACAATGAATCAGATGAGAAAAACAAACCTAGCCATAGCGATAGCCACAGGAGCTGTCCTACTTTCCGGCTGTAAGCTGGAAAAGATGATTAAGCTGGCTCAGGAAAACGACCTTCAGGTAAGTCCTAATCCACTGGAGGTCCATGGCGGAAACATACCTTTTGAAGTGTCAGCCGTGCTTCCTCCAAAAATGCTTCCTCCAAACACCAGCTTTACACTAAACACTATTTATCAGTACGGGGATCAGGAAGTGGATGCAGGGTCGGTAGTATTGACTGCTGACGACTTCCCTAACAGTGCTACTACTACATCACGAAAAAGTGAAACGTTCACACTTCCTTATGTGGAAGGAATGAACCCAGGAACACTGTACGTTCAAGGAGTTGCTACTGACATCAAGAAGGACAAATCCAAGACTACCGATCGACTAACCGTTGCCAAAGGTCTGGTGTTGACTTCCCAATGGGTTCAAAATGTAGCTTTTTCTTCGTATGCTGACCATGGATACGATGAAAGAGAAGAGCTTGTTCCTACCAGTGTAGACTTCTATTTCGACCAAGGAAAGTCTAACTTGAGAACCACACTTTCATACGATGGAACTTCCAATAGAACAAAGGGAGATGAGTTAAGTGCTTTCATTGCTGAAAAAAATGTTACCCGAACGGTAACGATCACAGGTGCTCACTCCCCCGAAGGTACTGAAACAATCAACTCTGAGCTCTCTGCCAACAGGGTTAAAACGATTGAAACTTACTACAGAGGAAGAATGGATCGCTACGATTACAAGGGAGTTGCAGACTCTATTGAATTTATTCTCAAACCTATCGTTCAAGATTGGAACGCACTCAGAACAGCTCTTGCTGATTATGACGGTATTGATGATTCAGAAAAATCACAATACACTAACGTCATCAACGGATCAGGTTCTTTTGAGGAGAAAGAAAAAGAACTGCGGAAACTCGCCTCTTATAAAAAAGTATTTGACGATATTTATCCAGGTTTGAGATCTGCTAAAACCGAAGTTTTAACAGTTAAGCCTAAGAAGTCAAATGCAGAAATTGCTCTTTTAGCAAAAGCTATTGCGAGCGGGGACGCGAGTATGGATGCCCCAGCCAAAAGTATGGATGCCCCAGCCAGAAGTATGGATGCCCCAGCCAAAAGTATGGATGATCAAGCCAAAAGTATGGATACCCCAGCCACGAGTGTTGATACCCTGTCCAATGAAGAATTGATGTTTAGTGCAACTTTAACTCCTTCTTTGGACGAAAAGGTTGCTATTTACAAAGTTGCTACTGCCAAAATAGGTTCTTGGCAAGCACATAACAACCTTGGGGCTACTTACCTAGAAATGAGCAAGCTCGATGACGCAACTATTCAGCTAGAGATTGCTGCTAAGAAGAATTCAAATTCCGCAGTCGTTCAAGCAAATTTAGCTGCTGTTCAAGCTCTCCAGCAGGAGTATGAGAAAGCGTATGCGACGCTCGGAAATGTAAGTGGAGCAACTAACGATGTATCTTCTAAAGTAAACGCAATGAAAGGAGCAATTGAAGTAAGAATGGCGAAATATGATAAAGCCAAGGCTTCATTTGCATCTGCAAAACTGGATGATGCGGCCAACATTGACAAAGGGCTTGCTTACTTGCTAAGCGGAGAATACGCTCAGGCTACTGGTGCATTTGGTCAGGTTTCTCCTGATGGCGATTTTGCGGGTATCGTCGCTTATCTACTAGCTGTTTCTGCTGCTAGAGGTAATGATGCCCCTGGAGTAGGTAGCAATCTTAAGAAAGCCGTGGATGCTGATCCCTCTTTAAAAGATAAGGCATTGAATGATCTTGAATTTGCAAATTTTGCTGATGCCACAAACGAAGCGGTTAAGTAAGGTTTTTATAAAATAATATAAAATAAAAGTCCTCATCTGTCAGATGGGGGCTTTTTTTATTTCCTTTCCACAAGTAATTTAGCAGTCCAAAATAAAATCAATCAATGAGAGAGATTCAGTTTAGAGAAGCCCTTGGTGAAGCCATGAGTGAGGAGATGAGAAGAAATGAGGATGTCTTTCTTATGGGAGAAGAGGTGGCAGAATATAATGGAGCTTACAAGGTAAGTCAAGGTATGTTAGACGAATTTGGTGCCAAGCGAATTATTGACACCCCCATCACCGAGCTTGGTTTTGCTGGTGTGGGTGTAGGTGCTGCGATGAACGGGCTGAAACCGATCATTGAATTCATGACCTTTAATTTCTCATTGGTTGCAATTGATCAGATCATCAACAGTGCTGCCAAAATATTTTCCATGTCTGGAGGTCAGTACAATATTCCTATTGTATTTCGCGGACCAACCGGAAATGCTGGTCAGTTAAGTCAACAGCATTCTCAAAATTTTGAAAACTGGTATGCCAACACTCCTGGATTAAAAGTAGTTGTTCCTTCCAACCCGTATGATGCAAAAGGGCTATTAAAAACAGCCATCCGAGACGAAAATCCCGTCATATTCATGGAATCAGAATTGATGTATGCAGACAAAGGAGGAGTACCTGAAGCTGAATATTTACTAGAAATAGGAAAAGCTCATGTGGTGCGTGAAGGCTTGGATATTACATTGATTTCATTTGGTAAAATGATGAAAGTAGTGAACGAAGCCGCTGACGAACTGGCAAAAGAAGGAAAACAAGCTGAAGTGATTGACCTAAGAAGTGTACGACCAATAGACTACGATACGATTGTGGAATCAGTCAAAAAAACAAATCGACTGGTTATTGTAGAAGAAGCCTGGCCTTTATCATCCATTTCTACAGATATTAGCCATCATGTGCAAAGAAATGCTTTTGATCACCTAGATGCCCCTGTTCACAGAGTCAATAACAAAGACGTTTCATTGCCATATGCTCCTGCTCTCATTGAGGAAGTCCTTCCGAATGTTCAAAGAACAATGCAGGCAGCAGATGCTGTCATGTATCAAAGACCGAACCGAAAAAAATAGATGCTCCTAAGAAGACAGATTTATGGAAAAGTAGCTTATGTACTTAATTGCGAGGATTTTCGTGTTCTTAGGCATAGTCCCCAATTGATCACAAAATGTCACATATAAATCGTTTCTTTTTTGCTCGCATTTTGTTAAAAACATAACCATAGTTATGGCTATGCTTATGTTTTTTGCCTAATTCAAACAAAAAAATAATTCAATTTATTTATGTCATATTTTATAATCAAATTGGTAGAAAAACCAAGCAATACTCAAAAATGTGATACAAGTGTGTTTTCTTATGGAGCTATTCAAATGAAAGATACCACATTGTTTACTCATCTTTTGGGGCTTAGTGTCCCATGGAAAATCACGGCTATTATGCCGGATCTGACCGATAAGTCAATTACCATCCAGATAGATTGGCCAAAGGGAACGAAAGGCGCGTTGCAGTGTCTGCAATGCACTTTGTTCGGTTTACGACCATCGTGAGCAACGCACTGGCGACACCTTGATACGATGCAGTTCAAGACGTGCTTGGTCGTTCAGATTCCACGCATTCATTGTAAAGAGCATGGAATCAAAAGCATGAAAGTTCCGTGGGAAGACACGCTTTACGCATTTATTTGAGCATTTCGCTATTGATGTACTGTCGGCTACCAGCAACAAGACACAGGCGACGAAACTTACTTGGCTTGTCATGGGATGAGGCGCATCGTATTCAATCCCGAACGGTGAAAAGGGGGATGGACAGACGCTCTGTTGAGGAAGCGCAACACGTTGGCATCGATGAAAAGAGTTTCCGCAAGGGGCAATCCTATGCCAGCCTGCTGTACGATTTAAATTCGTCCAGAGTGCTTGAGGCTGTGGCAGGTATAAAATAAAATTGATCACAAAATATCACATATAAATTATTTCTTTTTTGCTCACATTTCGTTAAAAAATATAACCATAGCTATGGCTATGCTTGTGTTTTTTGCCTAATCCAAACAAAAAAATAATTCAATTTATTTATGTCATATTTTATAATCAAATTGGTATAAGACACTACATTGTTTGAAAAAGAAACGCCTTGTGAATCTTAATAGATACGTATATAAACAAAGTTGCATGTAAGCACAAAAATTAAATAGACAAAATATGGACTTATTCAATCAAATGGATTTATTTTCCACAAATCAACTAAAAAAAACTGAATTCAATTTGCCAGATGCTGATGTTACGTTTTATGAAAACTTTTTCTCACCCGAAGAGAGTGATAGATTATTCAAAAGTTTGACAAAGACAATTCAATGGCAACAAGACCAAATTAAATTCTATGGAAAATTAGTTGATTTGCCAAGATTAACGGCTTGGTATGACGGCTCTGGATTATCTTATACATATTCTGAAATTCCAATGAATCCACACTCTTGGACTGAAGATTTACTGTTTATCAAAGAAAGAGTTGAAAAAGAAGCGAATGTTGAATTTTCAAGTTGTTTATTGAATTTATATCGCACGGGAAAGGATAGCGTATCTTGGCACCAAGATAATGAAAAAGAACTTGGTCAAAATCCAATTATTGGCTCTGTATCGTTTGGTGAAACACGTCCTTTTCAGCTAAAACATTTAGATAGAGAAGGCTTAAAGAAGGTTGATATTCCATTGGCTCATGGGAGTTTTTTATTAATGAAAGGGACAACTCAACATTATTGGAAACACCAAATTCCAAAGACCACTAGACAAATTAAACCAAGAATAAATTTAACCTTCAGAATTATTGTAACTACTCAGGTGATCTAAATTACTTGTTATCGGGTAGTTACAAACTAAAAAATGTTTATATAAACTTGAATTCTTAGTTACTTTTTAAGTAAAAGACTGATAATCAGTGAAATAGATAAATGTTAAGGTCTTGTTAAGAAATAATCGAATTTTCTAATCAGTTTATAATCAATGAGTTATACACTGTAGACCACCTGACTAGTTACTGTTTTTCCAATAATTTTCACCTCCTTATCACTCAAATCATAAAGCTGATAAACCATTTGGTCGATTGGGGTTTCAATATGCTCGACTGCTGTTTTATTCGTTTATACAAAATGCTTGTTTCTTATAAAGGGCATCTCTAAAAACTAAAACAGCTGTGTTAGTATGTTTTTTTGAGCTAAAAGAGTTAGACTTGGAAATGAAACAGTTTAAACGTCACAGAGATTACGGTTTTTTTGATCAAGACATTCGTTTGTCCAAACTGAGCCAGTTGGGAGATCCCCTGCAACGATTAAACGGTGGAATTGATTTTGAAATTTTCCGTTCTTTACTGGAAAAGCACCTGATCAAAGAGTCACAAGGAAAGGGAGGACGTCCCCCATATGATTATGTGTTAATGTTCAAAATATTGATTCTTCAGCGATATTATAACCTCTCTGATGATCAAGCAGAATATCAAATCAATGACAGGATGAGTTTTATGAGATTTCTCAACCTCACCATTGCAGATGACATACCAGATAGCAACACGATATGGTTGTTTAGTGAACGTCTGACCGACTTGAATTTAGTAAAATCCCTTTTCGAGCTATTTCAGAGTCAATTGGAAAAGTTAGGGCTTATGGTCAATGAAGGCAAAATAATAGATGCCTCTTTTGTAGAAGCCCCACGCCAACGCAACAGCAGGGAGAAAAACCAACAAATAAAAGAGGGTAAGGGAGAAAGTCTATGGACAGATGAACCCAATAAAAAGCGTCAAAAGGACATTGATGCACGTTGGACAAAGAAAAATAATCAGCATTATTATGGGTATAAAAATCACGCCAAGGTTGATGCAGGTAGCAAATTGATAGAACGCTATGAAATTACCGATGCAGCGGTACATGATTCACAGGCTCTTGATGCCCTGTTGGACAAAAAACAAGACAAAGAACAGGAATTGTATGCCGACAGTGCTTATGCAGACCAGCAAGAAATACTCGAAAAACATCAGGTTAAAGATCAAATACATGAGAAGGGCTACAAAAACAAGCCGTTGACCGATACACAAAAGGAAAGTAATACAAGAAAATCAAAAGTACGCGTAAGAGTGGAGCATGTTTTTGGTTTCATGGAAAACAGTATGGGAAGCATGTACTACAAAAAAGTAGGGAAATCAAGAGCCGATACGGTCATTGGTCTGATGAATCTAACTTATAATATGTTCAGAAAAATTCAATTGACCGCTTCATTATGAGGGAACATGCGTTCGATAGGCAATGAATAAATTCATAAGTAACTGATAATCAGGTGAATAAAAAATGAACTAAAAAAGAACAAAATAGGTCATCTTAAAAAAACAGGTCATAAAAATAAATCGGGAGAATATCCAGTTTTTAGAGATGCCCTAAACGTTATCAGAATGTTTATAAGAAATGTGCTTTTCTTATAAGTGTTATCAAAACGTTTATAAATTTTGTAATATTTTAATCAACTCAACATCAATGTAATAATTTTTTTCCCCCAGTTTTACTTTCTCCAATAATTTTAATTCTGTTACTTTATCTAAATATTTACGCGCAGTTAAATAACTAACATTCAAATCTTTTTCTAATAATCCAATTGTAGTATAGGGTCTTTTGAATAAATTATTTATCAGGTCTTGACTATAAATTTTTGGCAAATCAGTTCTTAATTTCTTTTTGTAACTTTGCATTAACTCCTTTATTTCTATGATTAAGCGAATGGTTTGTTTTGCGGTTATCTCAATCCCTTCCAGTAAATAAAGGATAAGGCTTTCCCAATCATTTTGAGTTCTTACATTTTGCAAAACCTTGTAGTAGTCTGCTTTGCTTTTCACAATAAATCGACTTAAATATAATATTGGAATATCTAATAAGCCCTGTTGCACTAAATACAATATATTTATTATTCTGCCGGTTCTGCCGTTGCCATCATAAAAAGGGTGAATGCTCTCGAATTGATAATGAATAACTGCCATTTTCACTAAACTATCTAATTTTGAAAATTCTTCATCATTAATAAATTTCTCAAGATTTCCCATAAGATTTAGTATTTCGTTTGAGTCTTGAGGTGGTGTATAGACCACTTCACCCTGCGAGTTTATTAGTTTAGTTCCTTGTTGAGTTCTAAATCCTGCATCATTTTTTAATAATTCTTTTTGGATAGTTAAAATATGGCTATTTAATAGTAGTTTCTCTTGCCGTACTATTTGAAACCCTAATCTTAATCCGCGTGCATAATTATAGACTTCTTTGGTCGCATTACTCTTACTCTCAATAAATATGCTTTCTTTATACAAATCATCGCGTGTAGTAACAATATTTTCTATTTCGCTACTATCTTTTGCTTCTTGAAGTGTCAGGGTATCTATCAAAATACTTTCATTGGGGATTGTCTTTGCAGTTCCTTTTAGCTCCGCAAGATAGCGGTGTGCATTTGCCAATTGCCTTAAAACCTGTGGTGTTTCTAGCTCTACATTAGGAGGTAGTAATTTTAATTTGAAATCCATATTTATTTTGTTTTTTCTGTAATAGCTATTTCATCGGCGGTGAGGTCATAAAGCTGATAGACCAGTTGATCGATTTGGTTTTTTAGGGTGCGGGTGTGACCCATGGCATTATTCACGGGATTCCTGTTTTCGCGGGAATGACAGAGATAGTACGGGGTTGACGTTATTTTTTGCGGCATGGGGGCTTTCCATATAACGCCCTTATGATGAGGCTTGGCAATGGGATTCGCCCCACCAAAGAGTGTTTTTTGAGTACTTTTTGCGAAAGCCGTCAGGGCGATAACCCGCTCAGGGAGCTGCCGGTTTGCCCTTCTGCCGTTGCTCGGCTTCCCATTGTAAGGCGGCTTCGCGGGTGGTGCGATTGCCGACTTGCTTGATATGGACATCATCACCATGGTTTTGTTGGTGTTCATACTCACGACGCAGTAAATCGTTGGTAATGCCAGTGTGCAATATTTTATTGCCTCGTTTGATGTGGTATTTGTAAGTGTCTCTGTATGCTGTCATGGTTCTATCCCCCTTCCGTCATTTTATTACTAAGTTCTATGCAATATTGTGTAAATTCTGCCAAATCCAGTTCGGCATACTGATTCATCTTCCCCTTGCGCTTGCCGATTATGTTTATTTTGTCCTTAAAATATCTCTTATCTTGTTGTGCGTGTCCGCTTTCCTTGCCTTCTTCACGATAATAATACCCGCCAGTCTTTATCACAATATCAGTAGCATGAATAATCATATTACAAGCCTTTCTAAACACTAAATCTGCGCCGTCCCCGGCAGGATAACTATGCCAAAACTTACCACATTTTTTTGTTTCGGGTTCTTTGTATTTGCTGTTGCTGTTATCCAAAATTTGACGGGTTACCACTGCCGTTACTATCAATAAACGATTAACCTCGCTCTCGCAATGCTCGTTGCTCAAAGGTTGTAAGACGCTATTTTTTGTTATTTTTTCATCCGCCCAAAGTAATGATAACAATCGATAAATATCCAAACGGTAAATGGCGATATTAGCAATTGGCTTATCATCCGATTGGGTGATTTTCTCGTTCATTTTTCCCCCTCTCTCCCTCAATAATTTTTATCTCATCATCCGTGAGGTCATAGCTGATAGACTACCTGAGGAGTTGCCTAATTTTTAATTTTCAATTATAAATTACAGAGTTCATAAACCCCGTCAGTTTATTTTCGTTTTTAGTGTGGTGGTGTCTTAATTTGTTCCCGTCCATTTATTTATAACTTGACTAACAGGGCTTTGCATTTGAGTTCTAGTTTTTAAATACCCCGTATCCTTAGCATCAAAAATAGCCTTTGTTAATTCTAATAAGATAGAGTTTCTAATTTCTTTTTCATTTTCACTTTCAGTGGCAATCACTGAGCCTAATATTTGTTTATGAGATTCTAGAGCATTTTGTTTTTGAGTATTAATGTTATACAGATGTTTTTCTGCCGAGTGTACCTTAGAAAAATGGGTAATTACATACACACATAACGAAATAACAACAAATTTAATTAAAATATTTTGAGAATTTATTGCATTAAACACAGAAAACCAAAAACGTTTATCAGATATATTTATATTAATGGCACCTAATATAAATATAGATATCACTGCTGTTAAGATTATGCTTATTATCATCCATATAAAACTATGATTTGCTTTTTTCCGATTTTTAGTAGCTTCGTTTCCAAAATAATTTCCGTATGTGGAAATCTCCCTTTTAACCGCTCCCTTTTTAGCGTTTTGTGATAGTTTTTCTGCTTCTGTTAATACTGCATCTAGTTGTTTTATCCTTTTTTCCACCTCCAGAGTAGACCTCTTTAGTTGCTCGTCTTTTTTCGGATCAAAGGTCTGTACATAACTAATAACGTAATTTAAAGCAATAAAAATATTGGTTTCTTCCTGACTTATTCTGTCAATAAAAAATTGCTTTTTTGCTGTATCTCCAAAATTTTTAATCTCTTCGCAAAATTCTATCCACGTGTGTAATTGTGCCTCCACACTTGCTAAATAATCACTAGAAAGATCATCTACGTTTGTATAGCCCAAGATATCATCAAAAATTTGTTTAATTCTGTCCAGATTTGTTTTAGCATCCTCCAAGCTATGACTACCCAAATCTTTTCTTAAAAGTGCATTCCAATCAATGTCTTCATATTGTTCTAATAGATCGTTATTCATAATAATATCTTAAAAAATAAACCTACAAATATCCCCTAACACTCTTCATTTCACTTACCAACATTCTACACATTCTTTTCAACAATCCTCACTTCCTCATCGGTAAGGTCATAAAGCCGATACACCATCTGGTCGATTTGGGTTTCCAGTGTGCTGGTGTCTTGCCCATGTTGTTTGGCGGTGAGGATTTTATCGACTAATGCTATAAACGGTTGTTGTTTGGTTTTATCCAATAAGGGCACCGGAATTGTTTCAATATAGACCTTTTTCCAACGCAGCGTACCCATGCCAGATGTCGGGGCAACCTGAGAAAGGAACCAATATACTACCCTGGAATTTAGAATTGCACACAGATATTTTGTACTATTTCCCGTCATTATAAAGGTGGTTGCTTCGCAATATATCGCTTTGTCGTCATATACAAAACGTCCCTTATCCACTAATTCTATCCAAATCAATTTTTCCTTCGCAAATTCCTCGTAATAGCCGATTTGGTCTTGAGTTTCAAACCATTTATTCCCTGTTTTCTTCCTTGATTTTTTGCCATCTGGCAACCTCTTTCCTGCCTGCTCTAATCGGTCTTTTGAAAAACTTAATAAATGGTTTTTAATGGCGGGGTAATGGTCAATATTTATTTTTAATACTGGAAAAGTAGCAATCAACCACAACCCCGCCCAATGATGTTCATAGGCTTTAATATCCCTGCCGCGTAAAACGGGTTTGATAATTTCGGCAGATTTTGGGTCTTGCCTTATTAACTCATCTCGTTTGGCGGTGTTGATAATAAAAGCTTCGTTAAAACCTGTTTTTATGCCGTAGTTAATACGAATATCCCAGTCTTTTAGCGGTGTGCCGATTTGCTCAATTTTGGTTTTTATCTCTTTCTCAGCGGGAGACAATATGCTCCAGACCATCTCACCAGATGCCTGGATTCCCGACCAGTATTGCTTGGCAGGCGGGAACTGCTTTTCGGAAACAGAATCCATATCAACCGCCATGAATTCTTGCTCCCTGTTACCTTTGCGAACCAGCAATATATTGGTGTCCACAATCGCACCAAAGGCATCTTTACCCATGTCTATCAAGCGCAATGGCTTATGTTTCTCGCTGAAAAACTGACGCAGTTTTCCGCCGTATTTGGCCCGCATCCAACTGTTGGAGGTGATGAACGCCAAGTTGCCTTGTGCGTCTTTTAGCAATCCCATGCCTTTTTCATAGAACAGTTGGTAGATATCGCCAGTTTTGGCAAAGGTCTTAAAATCACAATGCTGGTAAAGGTCTCCTAGCCGTCCGCCGTCTTTTTGTAACTGAATATAAGGCGGATTACCAATAACAATATCAAAACTATCCACGCCAAACATCCATTTTGGATCAAACCAATCGGCGATGGCGTTTTGATTGTATAAATCCCAATGAACGATTCTTTTCATACTGGCTTCAACGGCTGGAGTGATACCGCTTTTGGTTAATTCTTCCAGCATTTGCTCGCGTAAGTCTTTATCTTTATCGCGGTATCTGCGTTTGGTGGTTAAGGTCTTGGCACTAAAATGCTTGTGCCTGACTTGGGCTAATTTTGTTTGTAATTCTTCGATACCAGTATCAAATATCCCTTTTTGTTTTGGCATCTCACCCAAAGGCAACAAACTATTCGCAACAATAAACTTGGTTTCTAAATTCGGCAGGGCTTTGATGCCGTAATTATCGGCTTTGTTTTTGTTAGGGCTTTGTTCAATGGTTAAGCTGATAAAAAAGCGCAGTTTGCATATCTGAATGGCGATGGGTTGAATGTCCACGCCATAAATACAGTTTTCAATCAGCATTAATTTCTTGCCATAAGCGTTATGCTGATTTTGTTGTGAAAAAACCTGCTCTATCCCCGCTATGGCACTGGCGCAACTGGCTTCATCGGGGATTTGTTCTGCCTTGTCGATTTGCTGTTGTTTGAAATGGGTGTTTTCTGCATCCACTTTTTCTAAAATCAGCACCAGCCGTTGCAATATGCCCATCGGATACGCACCACTGCCCACCGCTGGGTCAAGGATTTTTAGCCCATCTATGGCATAAATCAGGGCTTTTGTTTGTTGCTTATTGAGGGCGTTTTCTTGTTCGGTGAATTCAGCGTCAACAAACAGGGCATTGATTTGTTCGTCTGTTAGGTCGGTGTGCTGATGAAAATGCTGTTTCAGGCTTTCATCGACCATATAATTGACAATTTCACGCGGGGTGTAAAAACTGCCGGTGGCTTTGCGCGCCTGTTGTCCGGTTTCCGGGTTATAACTGGCGAGCAGGTTTTCAAACACCTTGCCCAATAGCTCGGGGTCAAGGGCGACTTCAACATCCAGCGGCGTGCTTTCCTCAACGGTGAATTGGTATTGATTGAACAGGTCAATCAAGCCTAAATCCTGCTTATCGTCCTGCTTATTGTCATTGAAAATAGTGTCATTGAAAATAGTGTCCTTGAAAAATAGGTGATTATGAAAAACCAATTCATTATCAGCCCTATCGGAAAAGCCATCAATCCGAATGGCACTGCCTATCGGGCGAATCGTTTTATCATTATCGTAAGCTTGTTTTTCCTCATCGCTTGCCTCTCGGTCTAAACATTCAAACAAGCCACCGTTTAGGAACGGTGCTTGGTCAAATAAAGCGATAATGTCGGCTTCTTTTAGACCATTAAAATAGCTTTGATAACGGTAGATAGTGGTCGCAAGGTAATTCGTTTGATTCGGCTTGCCATTGGTCGTGGTGCGAAAACTACGCTCGGTGACCGGACGGTTGAGGGTGGCAAAGAACAGGTTTTGCAGAATCGCCTTGTAAAAACTGCTGGGCTTTTCGTAATCGATCAGCGTTTGTAATTTGTCTTTATCAAATAAATCCACATTGATGAGTTGCTTCTCTTTGATAAACCAGATGAATAACAGCCGCGTAAGCATGCGAATTAGGCTGGTTTGGCTGTGGTTTTCGGCTTGCTCGTCATTTGGAAATACAACTTGTTTTTGTGCTTTTTCATACCATTTATAAAGTTTGTCGTAAAATTCTTTGCTCAGCGATTCAACGCTAAAGGCTTCCAGAATATCATTTAAGGCAAGTGTTTTTCCTGCCAACTTATTGAGTCTTTCTGAAGGTGTTTTTACTTTTTTGTCTTTCCCTAATAAGTAGGTGTATCGTTTTGGTTCGGTAGCTTGTTTTATTACTTCTCCTTCATCATTTAGCACTTTAATTTCCGATACAAAAGACAATCTCCATTTTTCACCTTGGTCAAAAACTATAATTGCTCCATCTACATCATATTTGTATATGCTTCGGAGTAGTCTGCGTAACCCTACTTTATTGCGTTCAAGCCAAACGTCAGGATTTAGCTCTATTCGGTACAATCCGATAATGCGGTCGTCAGAAGTAGTAAAGTTTCCTAACTCAAAAGCTGCATTTGCTTTGTCGTTGCTTGGCAATAGTATCTCTCTGGGTTGAGATAATAATTGTTTGGCTCCAAATACATTATGAAGAACTTTTAGCCAATCACTATTGCTGAATGGCTTACTAAATATTTTGAATAATTGTGTTTTATCCATTAGTTCTTAAATGTTTCGGTTATCACTATTTCTGGTGAAATGTTTAAGTCTATCTCTACTTTAAAATCATCACTATCTCCGTCATTATCAAAAGCATCATATTTTTCTGCTATTCCAATAATCAAATTATCAGCTTGTCCATAGGTAACAGTCTTTTTATCAATTTGCCTTTTTAATTTCCGTATTTCATTTGGCAGTGGGGTAAAAGTTCCTTTGTCAATTAAATCCATCAGTGCAGCAGCAGCTTTTTTAGTATTGGCATTTCTTGTAGTGGATTTGAAGTCTCTTAAAAACTTCTTCGCTTGTGTAGAAATAGCATCCGCTTTATCGGTTGTAGTTACTACTTCACTTGAAGCACCAAGGAAATCATTATCAAATTCTTCTAATGCAGCTTGTACGTGTTTAAAATGTACTGGAGGAATATCTAAACTCTGCTCATTTGCTTTGGCTTCAAAATGGTTAGCAGCTTCCAAGAAAGACAAAGGAGAAACGGTATTCTCCTTATTTACTTTATAAAACTCCATTTTATAAGGCGATTTCAAGAAAATCAATGTTGAGTTTTTCACTTCCGCATTTTTTGCAAATTCATTGCTTCTAATGGTTCTTGCTTTGAGGGGAAATGTTTGAATTCGTTTAAACTCTTTCGGATTGTTGTCTTTGAATTCACGTATAAAACGGAGGTAAAGCAAACGCTTGTCTTCTTCGTCAGGCATTCCTTCTTTAAATAATTCAAACTGTTCAACAAGCTCTTCATGTGTAAATACTTGAGTGTCTTCTCCAAATGCAGTATGAAATCCCTGTAGCTTTACTAGAGCCTTTTGATACAGTTTTATTTCTTCATCACCGTGTTGAGAAGGATAAAAGTTAAAATTATAAATCACACCTGCAACACTTCCAATTCTGTTTATTCTACCTGTACGTTGCATTAATCTTGTTGCATTCCAAGGGGTGTCATAATTTACAAGTATATTGGATCGGTGTAAATTCACACCTTCAGCTAGTACATCAGTTGTTATTAGTATTTGATATCTATCCTCACGTGTACTAGGGTAGTTAGCATCAAAGTTCTTTTGAATGGTTTCAAATATTTTTTTTCTGTTTTCAGAGGATATTTTGAGAATTCCTTTGGCATTATATCCTTCCAGTTTTTTAGCTAAATAATTTGCTGTATCATTACTTTCAGTAAATATTATTAGCTGTCCAGTAGGATTTATTTCTTTATTGAATAATTCGTTATCCAGCGCATCAATCAGTTTGTCAAGTTTTGGGTCGTCTTCTACTTTATTCCAATCATTCAGTAGCTCTTGTAATAAATCCCTATCTTTTTTTAAGCCTATTAAAAACTCGTCTTCAAAATCATCAGCCGTAAAAATGTTGTTTTTTGGATTTTCAATGCTTAGTTCAACTATTAAATCTTCTATTTCTTCCATTGAAAATCCTTTTTCAATAAGTTGATTAATGTTCAAATCAGGAGCAATAAGGACTTTATCGTTCTCAAACATTTGAATCATCCGTTCAGAAGAAACCAGTAAATTATTTAATGTGATTCGGAAAGAATGAAAACTGCTTTCTAATCGTTTAATCATAAGAGTTTTCATAATACCTGCTAAAGCTCTAGAAATCAAAACTGCTTGGTCGTAATATGTATCTCTTAAATCTTCATTCAAATAGGCAATTGCTTGGTATCTGAAATAGTTGATTTTATCATCATCAGTTAAGAAAAATACGGTTTGATAAAACAGTTTGCGGAGTTTTGAATCTAAATCGTATATAACTGGTTTTAAAGGAGCAATTTCAGGAAAAATTATTCCTTGTTTTTTTAAATCATCAATATATTTGGGGTAGTTTTTTAAATCCCGTCTTGTCCTACGAACTGTAATTTGAGAGATAATTTTTTCTCTAATGGTCCCATACAATTCACGAATTCTTGAAATGTCTGGATTTTTATTTTTTATTATGTCACGATATTCACGGATAATAGGACCGAAAAACGATTGAAGATTTGTAACAGGGAGCGTACTTCTTCGAGCATCTTGAAATAGAAGTAATTGATAATATAAATCTTGCGGTTTGTTATTCAGAGGAGTTGCAGAAATTAGAATAATTTTTTTGTTCTTTCCCTTCACTAATCCATCACCATTTCTTGGAGCTTTACAAATTCGTTGCAAATAGCCAAAGCTTTGTGAAGTGTGATTTCTGTATTTGTGAGCCTCGTCCACGAGGATCAAATCATAATCTTCTTTTGCCCAATAATTAAGGTCGTCTCCTTTTAGCAATTTTTCTAATCTACCGTTGGTTATGAATTTTGTATGTCTGTCAATACCAAATTGTCTAAATGTACTTTTCCAGTTTTTTTCAAGTGCAGGAGGATAAACCACTAATATTTTAGTATTCAATGAGCCATTTGCAATTAAAAACCTTTTAGCAATCATTGAAGCTACAACTGTTTTCCCAAGCCCAACAACATCAGCTAAAAAGAAACCATTATGTTCCATAAGCATTTGAAAACCTTCATTTACAGCATCTATCTGATAGCTTAACTTTTTAAATGTTTTAGGCAAATCACCAACGGTATCTGGGTCGTAATCAATGTTTTTTCCAAAATATTCAATTAGTAATTTCAAGTAAATTTCAAATGGCGTAAACTTTTGACCGATATGCGTTTTCTTTTTGAAATCCTGAATGTCAGCAGGGAGAATTGGCGTTGACTTCTCCCATAACATTTCAAATTCCCCTTTTGTAAATGCTACATCATCATAATCTTTCAACGCAATGTTCAACTCATAATTAGGTGATTTTTTTATTCCGAGTCCGGCTTCCGTTAAATTAGAAGAACCCATTAATACCCATCCGTCTGAATGTTCGGTGTGCTTTTTAGGAAGAAATAAATAAAATTTGGCGTGAATAGCTTTTGAGTTATGTGCACGAACTTCTATTCGTCCATCAATCAAGTCTTGGATAAAATCTAGTACCCCGCTTTCGACTTGTTCAGAATATTTTGCCTCTCGTAAGTCTTGAATAAACCATTTCAAAAACTCTTCTTTAGTTTTTTCTTCATCACCAAAATACAGTAGCCCTTTTCTCTGAGCTTCTGCAAACATCTGGTCAACGTTTATTCCTACAAGTATTTTTACGTCTTCAATGTCTTTTAAGTGCTCTTGTAAAGCAAAGTATCCAGAAGACCTAAAGTATCCAGCTACAGCATGAAAGGCATAAACATCTTTCATGTTTTCAAGAATCCCTTTGAATTTTTGAAAGACAGTATTCTCTTCGTTGTTTGTAAAAAACTTTGTACTCATTTTAATTTCTCCAATTTTAAATTACTACATATTTCCTTAAACATTTCTCCTGGGTCAATAGCTAAAGCAATTAAATACAATTCTATCTGCACGTAGTTTTGTTGATTCGTTTGAAGTCAACTGTGATAGTCGGACTTGACTGATTCCAGTTCGTCTGGAAACCATTACTCTATTCACAGATTTTTTTGCTAAGGTATAGTCCTAAGGAAGTCTTAATACTCTTGAAATTATGTAACTAATACCCAATTGATCACAAAATATTACATGTAAATCGTTTCTTTTCTGCTTGTATTTCGTTGAAAAATAGAACCGTAACTACGGCTACGCTTATATTTTTTGCCTAATCCAAACAAAAAAATAATTCAATTTATTTATGTATTATTTTATAATCAAATTGGTATAATCAGGTGGTCTATAATAGATAAGTTGTTGATTATGAGTTGATTAAAAAACATTTTGTTTTTAACAAAACGTCAACATTTACTTATCCCACTGATTATTAGTGTTTACTTAAAAAGTAACTAAGAATACAAGTTTATATAAACATTTTTTTAGTCTGTAACTACCTGATAACAAGTAATTTAGACCACCTGAGTAGTTACAGGCATAAAACTCCTTGCAATGTATGACAACCTAAATCAAATCCGAGTTAAAAACCTGCTACTGGCAATCATTTCGGTTTATGCCCAATCAATATACGATTAATTGTTATAAAAAAAGATGTCTTAGCGTCTGACCCTGTACATTTACACTTCGACTTTGAAGGAGAGATATGTTTGATAATTTAAGTGTAAAACTTGACAGGGCTTTCAAGACCCTAAAAGGACAAGGACAGATCACAGAGATCAATATTGCCACTACGGTAAAAGAAATCAGACGGGCATTAATAGACGCTGATGTCAACTATAAGGTTGCCAAAGAAGTTACAGATAAAATCAAGGAAGAAGCACTGGGAAGAGATGTATTGATCTCTGTTTCTCCTGGTCAGTTGCTGACCAAAATTGTTGCGGAGGAACTCGCCAATTTGATGGGTGAGCATAATGTTCCTGTTAGCCTAGAAGGCAGTCCCAATGTTATCCTCACTGCTGGACTGCAAGGTTCGGGTAAAACTACATTTACAGGGAAATTAGCCAACCTCTTAAAAAAGCAGGGGCGGACTGTTTTACTGGTGGCATGTGATATCTATAGACCTGCTGCAATTGACCAATTAAAAGTATTGGGAGAACAAGTAGGCGTGGAAGTTTACGCGGAACCAGAAACTAAAGACGCGGGTAAGATTGCGAAAAATGCAATTAAACATGCTAGAGACCATGGTAAGAAAACAGTGATCATAGATACCGCAGGGCGTTTAGCTATAGATGAACAGATGATGAATGAGATTGGAGAGCTCAAGAAGGCTGTCAATCCAGCAGAAACGCTTTTTGTTGTGGACTCAATGACTGGTCAAGATGCGGTGAATACAGCTACAACTTTTAATGAGCGACTTGATTTTGATGGTGTGGTTCTTACTAAACTGGATGGCGATACACGAGGTGGAGTGGCTCTTTCCATCAGAAAGGAGGTGACTAAGCCCATCAAGTACATAAGTACTGGTGAAAAAATGGATGCTATCGATGTGTTCCATCCCGACAGGATGGCTAATAGAATCCTGGGGATGGGTGATGTTGTGAGTTTGGTAGAAAGAGCCCAACAGACTTACGACGAAAAGGAAGCACAGAGAATTAATAAGAAGATTAGCAAGAACCAATTTGGGTTCGATGACTTCCTTGCTCAAATGGAACAAATGAAAAAGATGGGAAGTATGAAAGATCTTCTTGGAATGATCCCTGGAGTAGGTAAGACTGTAAAAGACATTGACATTGATGATGATTCATTAAAACCAATAGAAGCAATCATTCAATCGATGACCCCAAGAGAACGGTCAACTCCTGGGATATTGGATAGAACAAGAAAGCAACGTATAGCCAAAGGAAGCGGAACCACCCTTCAAGAAGTGAATCAATTGATCAGGAAATTTGATCAAATACGAAAAATGATGAAGATGATGAACAAATCTGGGGGAAAACGTGCACTCGCAAATATGTTAGGAGGGACTAAATAAGTTTAGGATAGTATCCAATCAACCCAATAAGCTGTGTAATCCGAAATCGGATCACGGTTAAATGAAAAGAGAAAAAAAGCACTGTAGAACGGTAAGAGAGGCTACTGTAAACCCGTTGAATAGTAGCTTGGAAATCCTGCATTTTCAAGTGGAGTACAGTAACTACTGTCAAAAACAGAGACCGTTGCAATAGAAGATTGTTTGGTAGTGGATTAAAACAGTTGAAAATGGTTATATCAGCAACATGAAACATACTACTGATATCCTCTGTCCTCAGTACAATTGTTCATCTCTTCAAAATGAATGGTCATAGTGAAAATGGAACCCAGCACTGGCGTTGTAAATCTTGTAAAAAGAGTTTTCAACTCAATTATACCAAATTGACCACAACATGTCACATATAAATCGTTTGAGGTAGGCATTTAATAAATAAAAGATTAGTCTATTAAAACAGTTTCATTTTCTTGATTAAACGATTGATTTACAGTAACTTAGTAGGACTATTAAAGTTAGAATAAAAATCAGATTATGGAGAAAAGTATGAAAGCCTAACTCTTTTTGAGTTTCAGGAGAAAGTTCCTGATAACGACAGTCGTCAAAACTTCTTGGTCGAAATGAAATGACCAGATGGATTTAAATGTAAAAAGTGTCAAAACAACACGTATTGCAGAGGGAAATTATTCCATACCCGTCAATGCACAAAATGTAAGTACCAAGCTACCCCCACAAGTGGCACACTTTTCCACAAAGTAAAATTCCCAATGTTAAAAGCTTTTTATACCCTATACTACATGAGTACAAATACACAAGGGATTGCATCCACAGAACTAAGCAGAAAACTGGTGCTACGGCAAAAAACCTGTTGGCTGTTTCAGCAAAAGATAATGAAGACAATGGTTAGCAGTGGGAAATACTCGCTAATGGGTAAAGTAGAAGTCGATGAGACCGTTGTAGGGCAACAGGAAGAAGGCGTTGTAGGATGCAAAAATAACCGAAAAAAGCAGATTGTACTGGCTATTGAGAAGCAAGGGAAAGGAGTGAGCAAGATGTATGCCAGAGTGATTGACAATGCTGGCTCCAAGCAATTGAAGCCCTTCTTCCATGATCATATATCACCTCAGGCTACCATCACAACCGATAAGTGGAGGGGCTACATCCCCTTGAAAGAAAAATACCCTTATTTAATCCAAATCGAGAATGGGAAGAAAGGTAAGAATTTCCCGGAATTGCACAGAACCATTATGATGTTCAAGGCATGACTTAGAGGTATCCACCATTCAGTCGATAACCTTCAAGCATATGTCGACCAATATTGCTATAGGTTCAACCGCAGGCAGATGAAGGGGAAAATATTCGATAATCTGCTAACTAAAATGGTGGACCATCAACCATGCCCGTACAAGTGCATTCGTATTTATTAAATGCCTACTTCAATAAATCATTTCGTTTTTGCTCGTTTTACTCGCATTTCGTTGAAAAATAGCACCGTAGCTTCGAACAAAAAACAATTCAATTTATTTATGTCATATTTTATAATCAAATTGGTATAAATGCTCGGAGCTAGGGAGTCGGGCATCAAAGAACAAATAGATACATCAATTTTAACTAGTTCTGGCGTTACGTAGGTTCAACCATCAAGTGCAAAAACTAAGCGGTATTTAGATAAAAGATTTCTTTAGGAGTTTTAAAGTTAAGTTTTTCTCTTGGTCGCCGGTTAATTTTGTGTTGAATTGGGGTGATCTGTTTGTCATTTAGTGTATCAAAAGCTGTTTTTTTTGGGTATATACTGTCTTATGAGTTTGTTGGTGTATTCATTGAGCCCTCTTTGTCAGGAGCAATACGGATGGGCAAAGTAGCATTTAGTAGCTAGGTTTTTAGCTATGTTTTGATGATCGGAAAATTCTGTTCCATTATCAGAAGTGATCGAAAGGATATGTTTTTTATAGGGCATCATCCTATTGATAAGTTCCTTACTTAGTCCTTTGGCTTGCTTTCCCTTAGGTAGCTTTTTTATAATGAGCATTCCTGTAGTTCTTTCCACGATGGTCAGCATGGCTCCCTTTTGTTGTCTGCCTATAATGGTATCCACTTCCCAGTCCCCAAAGCGTTCTTTATTGTTGATGCATTCAGGTCTTTGATCGATTGATACCCTGTTTTTACTAGTTACAGGCTTACCTACAGGTCTTTTTCTATGTTTGAGTTGATGGCGTAAATGTTTGTAATACTGACCTCCAGCAGCTTTATCGTCCCTGATATATTGATAGCTACGTTCATGTGAAACCATGGGAATCTGCTTGATTTTACAATACCCTACAAGCTGCTTAGGTGACCACTGTTCTAGGAGAAGGTATTCTTTGATGAGCTTTCTTTTGTGGGTGTCAAAAGAGCGAGGCTTGCAATAACGTTGCTTACGCTTTGTGGAAGACAAATGTGCTTTAGATCCATGATAGATCCTAGGGGAACTGTTGCGCTTGCATGCTCTGTCAATGATGGAAACCGACACATCAAGGGCTTCTGCAATGAAACTTTTACGTTTACCCGATTTTAAGTAGGCTTCAATTTGATGTCTTTGATGGGCTTTGAGTTGATAATATGTTTGGCTCATATGGCAAAGTTTTTAGACCTGTAAATATGTGGAACTAGCTTCACATATTTATCCTACATCTTTGCACTTACTAATTGAACGTACAACTTTCCTTGCTTGTGGGTGTTTTTTTTCTACTTGTATGTCGTTAAAAAAAGTAATAGCGTAGCCTATGGTTATATTTTTTGGGTAAAATACTCTGACAAATAATTCAATGTATTTATGTAATATTTCATAGTCAACTTGGTATAAGAGCGTACTTTTCTTAAGAAATAAAACCAGCTATGAGGTAGCATATCATTGCTATACCTCCTGTGAATAGTGCATAGGGCAGTTGTGTTCTGACATGATCCATGTGATCACATCCTGATGCCAACGATGCAATTAATGTTGTATCCGAGATAGGTGAGCAGTGGTCTCCGAACACTCCGCCACCGAGTACTGCAGCAACCATCAGGTATGTATTGGAGTCTATTGCAAAATTTAAGGGAAGGGCAATTGACATCATGATGGCAAATGTACCCCATGAAGTGCCTGTCGCAAAAGCGATGAATCCGCTGATGATGAATATCAACGCGGGGGCAATTTCTGGGATCAGCCACGATTGAGTAACTTCGGATACATAGCTACCCGTACCTAGCTCATTGCATAAATTTCCGGTGGCGAAAGCTAAACACATAAGTATTGCCATGATAAGCATGTCGTTCATGCCCTTGAAGGATTCTTCAATAAACGATTTGATCTTTAGTCTTTTCTGAATAAAATATAGGGATGATGCTGTAAGGAATCCTGTAAAACAAGCATTTAATACAGCTTCAGAGCCAGACCCAGTTCCTATACTATTCCATATTTTCTCAAACAATGTACCTGATGCCTGACTATCCCACCCAGAATACAGCAAAAAAAATGGCATTGTAAGCACCATGGTGGCAATTGGAATAACCATATTCAAAGGACTTGATACATTGAGCGGTCGGATCTCTTGTGATGCGAACTCTTTTCTCTCTTCTACAACTTTTTTCATTGTACTGAAATCTTTTCCCTTCAGAGCAAGGGCAAAGACCATAACTAATGTGAGCAAGGCATAGAAATTGAACGGGATGGAGTAGACGAGTACCTTGAAAGGATCCAGTTGATCATAAATCATTAAGAGCCCCATAACGTATGCGCCCCATGCATTAAAAGGAAAAATGATGCAGGAAGGGGCGGAACTTGAGTCTGCCAGGTAAGCCAGTTTTTCTCTGGCAATTTTATGCTTGTCAAATAATGGTCTGAAAATGGTGCCTACAGATTAGAATGGAAATATTGGATTCCACAAAAATAAAAACCCTGTTAGCGCAGTGACAGCCTGTAATTTTCGTTCAAAATGATTTTTTTTATCCAGCCGTTTTTGCACCCACTCTATAAATCCATTTATCCCCCCCGAGTATTTAATGAGCTGGATCATAGCTCCAATAATCAAGGTAAGAATAATGATTCTGGTATTTCCTTTGCTTTGAAAAACATTGGTGAATGCTTCAATGGTATCTAGGAACCCTTTGAATACATTGCCGTCAGCCATGATTAAATAGCCCACAAAAATTCCAAGGCTGAGGGAGAATACTACCTGTTTCGTACGGATGGCTAACCCGATGGCCAGTACGGGGGGTATCAAAGACCAGAAACCATATTCTGTCATTTCTTTTTCTTAACGGTTAGAGATGAATCTGGTTGCCCATTTCCAGCTCGGTAAGGATATGTGGTGAAGATAAAATCTATCACCTTTTTTATGGTACTTTCATTACGGTCTTTTTTTCGGCTATGTGTCAAATCATAACTCCCTTGCCAAACTAAGGCTTTGTTATGGTATAACTCCAACAAAATCACCGATTCATACACAACCCTGTTGCCCGTAGCCATAGGGAACTGATTGTAGGCAACTGGGTTTGTTTCAGTATCTGTTCTTGCGCTGGATACAAGTTCGTACCGAAGAACCAAGTCTGGATTGCTGTTGGAGGGTCGGTACCCACGTTGGGTTTCCATCTGATATTTTATGTGAGCTTCCAGTACACCCAGCAACTGCGAGGCTTCGGGCGGTAGTTTCCTTTTACTGATTTTTACATTAACAAGATGGTAGTTTTGAAAATTTTCAAAAGTTGCTTTAGGGTTAAGGAATGTTATCACCCTTGGGTTACAAGCGGTTAACGCAACAAACATTAATAGAAGCAATCTGTATTTCATGAGACGTTAAACTTAACGCGAATTCGGGACAATAAAAAGTTGAATACACATCGTCAATACCAGCACCTCCCTGAATTTAGGAAAGCGCATCCCCGCAGGCACGTGTATATTTTTTGCCAAAATTACCCAAGGGGTGATGTAATTTAGTGATGTAACAAGTGATGTAACATGTTATAATTTTTTGGTCTTAAAATATTGGGACCCCAAATTAATTCAACAATGTTGGGTTAATTTTTAATTTGTATACTTGCCGTATGTTGCTGGTCAGATTTACATTAAATGACATTCGTTTTTTTGATAGGCGGGTGAATTCAAGGTGTCTTATAAACAAGATTTTATATGTTTTATAATGAAATATGACCCTCAACGGGTTAAGCCCCTAAAATATTTAGCTAGTGAACATAACGACTCAAAATTAACGTCCTCTCGAGTCAAGGACAAATAAAAATTATATATTATGTTAAAAAAAGTAAACACATTTGGTATTATTGTTGTATTTCTAACGCTTTTCAGTTGCTCTATAAGACTTGTGGATTTTACTGTTATAAGCTCTAAGAATCACTCAATAGAATTTAAGTTAGAAGAAGGGGTGGCAACAAAAGGGAGTAGTATGGGAGTCTTTCATTTTGGAGCGGACATTAAAGACGCAATGGATAAAGCACTTGATAATGCAGGTCCTCAGTATGACGTTATAGTTAACGGAGTTATAAGAACAAAAAGTTACTACTTCTATGGTGGATATGTAGTGGAAGGGACAGCTGTAAATTCTAAAAAATTATTATCTCAATTAGGTAAAAACGGCTTTGAAGAATGGGAAAAGAGGAATAATATTTTGAAAGAAAATACTGCTGTGAGTCAAAAGTAAAAGCAAAAACGCTAAATCCTCTGTTAAATTTAGATTGAGGGTTTAGCGTTTCACAAAGTTGGGAACAAACCGACAACCCAACGATAGAGTTTTGGAGTAGGTTTAAATCTAGGGTTTTAGCTAGGTTAAGACCCTAGTCTCATTGGCATAAGGTATATAAGTTTAGCATGCGCTAGTTCGTTTGCTCTGGTTTTAGCAAAATTCTTTAAAGACTTCATTAAGGTGATCTGCAATCATTTCAGCTGATCTTCCTTCAATGTGATGGCGTTCTACAAAATGTGCTAACTCACCGTCTTTGAAAAGGGCAACGGCAGGAGAGGAGGGAGGGTAAGGGAGTGCATATTCTCTCACTTTTTCGGTAGCTTCTATATCAAAGCCGGCAAAAACCGTAGTCAGCTTATCTGGTTTTTTCTCTGAAATTTGCAGTGCCCTTAAAACCCCTGGTCTGGCAGTCCCAGCTGCACACCCACATACTGAATTAATTACCACTAAAGAAGTCCCTTTATGATCTTTCAAATGACGATCTACTTCTTCTGCGGTCGCAAGCTCTGAAAACCCAGCTTCGGTTAGCTGGCTTTTCATAGGTATAACTATTTCTTCTGGATACATTTTTTATTACATTATTTTTGATAATTTTTTACATAAACCCAAGTTCCAGTCTGGCTTCTTCAGACATCATGTCTGTAGCGTATGGAGGGTCAAAGGTCAGTTCAATATTGACATCATTAACACCTTCAACAGCTTTTACGCTCATTTCCACCTCGCTTGGGATGGACTCTGCTGCGGGGCAGGAAGGAGAGGTCAGGGTCATAATTATTTCCACATTATTGATAGGCAGAATATTTATTTCATAGATAAGACCGAGTTCATAGACATCCACTGGGATTTCTGGATCGTAGACATCTTTGATTGCTCTAACAATATCTTCCTTCAATTTTAATTGATCCGTACTCGTGGAGGGGTCACTCATAATTTCTCTTTTGCGGTGAATGCCAGTGCGAATAATTTCATTTGCTTGATCATAGCTGCAAATCCACTGGAACGTTGCGTCCCAATGAATCTGTTCATGCCTATCTGTTCTGGAAAATAAATTCCTGCATTCATAATAGCTTCGGGGGAAGATTGACTCAACACCCTTACCAGCAAACTTACCAACCCTTTTGTAATGACTGTGTTGGAATCTGCCTTGAAATACATTTTACCATAGTTCAAACTTGCTGTCATCCACACTTTAGATTGACAGCCTTTCACAATATTTTCTTCGATCTTGTCTCTCTCTTCAAAACGCGCTAATTCACCTCCAAGTTCCATGATGTAATCCAATGCCATCGCCATATCCTCATCAAGCATTTTGAATTCTTCAATAATTTCCTCTTGTCTTTGCTTGATCAACTCCATTACCTGATGTTTTTTACGATCTTATTCAACGCTTCAAAGAAGTAGGCTACTTCATCTAACGTGTTGTAGACTGAGAAAGATGCCCTCACCGTTCCTTCTATGTCGAAAAAATCCATAAGTGGCTGTGTACAATGATGCCCTGTTCTTACTGCTACTCCCTTTGCGTCTAACAATTGTCCTAGGTCATAAGAATGGATATTTTCTACAATAAAAGAGAGTACCCCTATTTTTTCTTTGGCAGTTCCTATTAGCGTTAAGCCATCAATAGAAGACAGATAATCCGATGCTGTAGTTAGTAATTTGTTTTCATGATGCTGGATTTCTTCATATCCGATACTTTCAATGAACTCCATAGCCGCTTTCAACGCTATCACATCACCAATATTTGGTGTTCCGGCTTCGAATTTGTAGGGAATGTCATTATAGGTTGTCTCAACAAAGGATACCTCTTTGATCATTTCTCCCCCTCCCTGATAAGGGGGGATTTGCTCTAGTAATTCACGCTTTCCGTAAAGAATCCCTACTCCCGTAGGACCGTACATTTTATGGCTAGAAAAGGCTAGAAAATCACACCCCAAGGCTTGCACATCTATTTTTTGATGGGGTGTGGCTTGTGCAGCATCTATCATGGTTGCAATGTCAAACTTTTGTGCGATTTCAATAATTTCACGAACAGGATTGATGGTGCCGAGTGAATTTGAAATGTAGTTGACAGCAATTATCTTGGTGTTTTCATTAATTAATTTGGAAT
The DNA here is from genome assembly GCA_965261215.1 of Ekhidna sp. Classification (GTDB taxonomy): domain Bacteria; phylum Bacteroidota; class Bacteroidia; order Cytophagales; family Cyclobacteriaceae; genus Ekhidna. The sequence goes on along the minus strand of CBDHDT010000193.1, from coordinate 757,113 downwards.
ATTCTTCCAGAATAATTTCACCTTTTTCATTGATCGGTATTACCTTGATTTTGGCTCCTGTTTTTTGAGCTATTAATTGCCATGGTACAATGTTGGAATGGTGCTCAAGTTGAGAAATGAGGATTTCATCGCCCACACTTAAATTTACTGATCCCCAAGCATGTGCAACAAGATTAATGCTCTCGGTTGTTCCCCTCGTAAAAACTATTTCTTCGACTTCCCTGGAATTAATAAAGGAACTAACCTTTTTTCTTGTCGCCTCATACGCCGTCGTGGATCGCTCTGCCAATGTATGGATGCCTCTGTGAATATTTGCATGATCCTTTTTATAAAAATGATCTATTGCTTCAATTACCGAGGTTGGGGTTTGAGAAGAAGCCGCATTATCTAGGTAGATTAACGGTTTCCCATTAACTAGTTGATTAAGAACTGGAAATTGCGTCCGTATTGCCTGAACATCTATTTTTTTATCCATTATTTGTATCATACCAGCTTTTCTTTAATCAATAGCTCAAGCTCCTCCTTTACTTCATCATTTTTCACATTCCTCAACGTTTCAGAAGCAAAGGCATTCAAAATCATGGCTTTCGCATTCCTTTCTGAAATCCCCCTAGTTCTCAGGTAGAATACTGCCTCCTCATTCAATTGTCCAGAGGTACATCCATGCGAACATTTTACATCATCCGCCCAAATTTCTAATTGAGGTTTGGTGTTCACTGTAGCATCATCGGAAAGCAATATGTTATTATTTGTTTGAAAGGCGTTGGTTTTTTGAGCCTCTGGTCTCACATAGATTTTCCCATTGAAAACTCCAGTCGATCTTTCATCCAAAATTCCTTTATATAGCTCATTGCTAAATGAATTTGGCTTAGTGTGGTCCACAGAAGTATTGTTGTCAACATGCGTTGTATTGTCTAATACGTAAAGTCCATACATGTGACATTCACAATTTTCATCTTCAAGAGCCAGCATGATGTTATTTCTAATCAGACCGCCTGAGAACGAAAAAGTATTGGAATAGAACTTGCTGTCTCTGGCTTGATGAGCAACTATTGTTTCATGTGCGTACACATCAGAAGCATAATTTTGTATCTTTGTGTAGTTAGTTGAGGAATTTCTGGCTAGATCAAATTGAAGGTACGCATTGGAAAAACCGCCACTGATATTTGCATGTTTTTCGAAAATGGATATTTCCTGACCTTCTTGTACTGTTACTTTGATTCTTGGGTTAGAAAATCCGATGGAATTGAAATGATATATGAAGATAGGAGATATACTTTTTTTTATCTCCAGAGAAATTTCCTCCACGCCAAAAGCAGTATTTAAGAGGCTAAAAGGATCATGCAAGCCTTCTGAAATTCCTTGGGACTCAATGGTTAAGTCATTTTCAATAGTGGATTTTTCTCGTTGGAAAACTCCGTTTTTAATGACTAGGTGATTTCCTTTAGTGTTGTAAAATTGATTTTCAATTGAGTCAGTATTGTTTCCTATGAGGTTTAAATCAACTTTCTTTTCAAGAATCGATGTAATTGGAGTGTATCGGTACGCTTCGGATTTCTTATGAGGTAACCCGATCCCTTCCAGTATATCCCAAGCATTTTGCTGGATTTTTGATTTCGATCTGATTTTTTTTTTCAGATTCTCTAATAGTATGGACTTTTTTTCCATCATATGACCTCCGTAACATCATCTTTGATCCAGTCGTAACCTTTACTTTCCAGCACCAAAGCCAACTCTTTACTTCCCGATTTTACAATTTTTCCTTTGTACAGCACGTGAACAAAATCAGGAACAATATAGTCTAACAATCTTTGGTAGTGCGTCACTACAATTGTAGCTGTATCTGGCTTTTTGAGTTTATTTACGCCAGCGGAAACAATTCTTAACGCATCTATGTCCAAGCCAGAGTCTGTTTCATCCAAAATAGAAAGTTTTGGTTCAAGCATAGCCATTTGAAATATTTCATTCCTTTTCTTCTCTCCTCCAGAAAACCCTTCGTTAAGTGACCTGCTTAACAAAGACTGATCAATAGCCGCCAATTTCATTTTTTCTTTCATCATTTTCAGGAAATTCACTGCATCAAGTTGTTTTTCACCTCTACTTTTCCGAACCTGATTTAATGCGGTTTTTAAAAAATTGGTAGTTGTTACACCTGGTATTTCAACAGGATATTGGAATGCGAGAAAAATACCCAGATGAGCCCTTTCTTCTGGTGACAATCTCAACAGGTCCTGCCCTTCAAATGTCACATCTCCCTCCGAGACTTCATAATCTTCTTTTCCAGCTAAAACCGAAGCCAAAGTACTTTTCCCGGATCCATTAGGACCCATGATAGCGTGTACTTCACCTGCTTTTACTTCCAAGTTAACTCCTGTTAGGATTTGTTTGCCCTCAATTGTTGCATGCAGATTATTAATCTTTAACATTTTCCCTTTGTTTAGTTTCTTGTTCCAAGTTCTTGTATTAGCCAGATGCTTCTGATATTTGACTTTGTACACCAAGTTGACCACAACATGTCACATATAAATCGTTTCTTTTTTGCTCGTATTTTGTTAAAAAATAGCGCCGTAGCTACGACTATGCTTACATTTTTTTGCCTAATCCAAACAAAAAATAATTCAATTTAATTAGGTCATATTTTATAATCAAATTGATAGTAAATATGTCAACTCGGATTTTTTATCCAACACTTCCCTCAAGGGTCAATGCCAGTAATTTCTGGGCTTCCACAGCAAATTCCATGGGAAGTTTGCTCATTACTTCTTTCGCAAAACCATTTACAATTAGCGCTACGGCACTCTCCTCATCAATGCCTCTTTGCTGGCAATAGAAAATTTGATCTTCGCCAATTTTAGAAGTTGTGGCTTCATGTTCTACTTGTGCGGATTTGTTGTCAATATCAATGTATGGAAATGTGTGTGCCCCACACTTGTTACCCATCAATAGCGAATCGCATTGAGAGAAATTTCTTGCATTTTCCGCACGCTTCATTACCTGAACTTGCCCTCGGTAACTATTTTGGGAGTGTCCAGCCGAAATTCCTTTGGAAACAATCCTTGACCGTGTGTTTTTTCCGATATGGACCATTTTGGTGCCAGTATCTGCCTGCTGATAATTATTCGTTACTGCTACAGAATAGAATTCCCCTACGGAATTATCTCCTTTCAGTATGCAGGATGGATACTTCCATGTTATCGCAGACCCAGTTTCTACTTGCGTCCACGAAATTTTTGACTGATTACCCGCACAAATTCCCCTTTTGGTCACAAAATTATAGATACCTCCTTTCCCATTTTTATCGCCTGGATACCAATTTTGGACCGTTGAGTACTTCACCTCTGCATTTTCTGTCGCGTAGATTTCTACCACGGCGGCATGCAGTTGGTTTTCATCCCTCATCGGAGCAGTACAACCTTCCAAATAACTCACATAAGAGTCATCGTCCGCTATGATCAAAGTTCTTTCAAACTGACCTGTGTTTGCAGCATTGATCCTGAAATAAGTAGAAAGTTCCATAGGACATCTCACGCCTTTTGGAATGTAGCAAAATGATCCATCTGAGAAGACAGCAGAATTTAATGTAGCATAGTAATTATCATTAGCGGGTACCACCGACCCAAGATATTTCTTCACTAATTCAGGGTGTTCTTGTACTGCTTCACTAAATGAACAGAAAACGACTCCAAGTTCCGAAAGTTTTTCTTTGAATGTAGTAGCAACTGAAACTGAATCAATAACAGCATCAACCGCAACCCCAGTTAACCTTTTTTGTTCCTGTAGGGAAATCCCCAACCTTTCAAAGGTTCTCAAAAGCTCTGGGTCCACATCTTCCAAGTTTTGTGGCTTTGTTTTTTGTTTCGGTGCTGAATAGTATCTGATTGCTTGGTAATCAATTTCTGGATATTTAACATTAGCCCATTTAGGCTCTGTCATAGTTCTCCATTTTCTGAAAGCGTCAAGCCTCCATTTTAAAAGCCACTCTGGCTCATTTTTCTTAGCTGAAATAAACCTAACAATATCTTCACTGATACCCAAAGGAGCCTCATCCGCTTCCAAATCAACAGACCATCCGTGTTCATATTCTTTCGAAGTAAATTCCTCTAATATTTGTTCATCAGTACGCATTTGGCTTCATCAACTAGTATGCAAAAATACTATTGCTTTCAGTTAAATTCTAAATAAAAACAATCAATGAGTCAATAGGTTCAAATTATCGCTAATTCCATTGCGATTACAAGAGTGATTTTGCTCTCGAATAGGTCAGAACAGCCTTTATTTCTTGCAGGTCTTCCTCACTTTTTGTTGCTTTTTACTGAATTGGACATAATTACCTCGGAACTTCAATATAAATGGTAACACATCGCACCTCCATCAAATTTTTGGCACGCATTTTTTCTATTCTGCTATAGCGTGCGACCGCTCCAGCAAACCACAGCTGGCTAAGGTGGGGGCGTGTTGTTGGTGCATGGTGCCAAAAATACAAAAAATTAAAATCGACTCTTGTTAAAAGCAAGTAGATAGATTCACATTACATTTTATGCAAACTCTAACTTCCCGCTCAGCAAATAAGCCATGGTCTTAAAATGTTTTTTGCCATAACCTCTGGCTTTTCTTTTTGCGGCTTGAATGATCGAATTTTAAGCCTTCTAAAATGCCGTTATTGATACTGTTTAATTGAAGTAGGCATTTAATAAATAAAAGATTAGTCTATTAAAACAGTTGAAGTAGGCATTTAATAAATACGAATGCACTTGTACGGGCATGGTTGATGGGCCACCATTTTAGTTAGCAGGTTATCGAATATTTCCCCTTTCATCTGGCTTCGGTTGAACCGATAGCAATATTGGTCGATATATGCTTGCAGGTTATCGACTGAATGGTGGATACCTCTAAGCCATGCCTTGAACATCATAATTGTTCTGTGCAATTCCGGGAAATTCTTACCTTTCTTCCCACTCTCGATTTGAATTAAGTAAGGATATTTTTCTTTCAAGGGGATGTAGCCCCTCCAGTTATCGGTTTTGATGGTAGCCTCAGGTGATATATGATCTTGGAAGAAGGGCTTCAATTGCTTGGATCCAGCATTGTCAATCTCTCTGGCATACATCCTGCTCACTCCTTTCCCTTTCTTCTCAATAGCCAGTACAACCTGTTTTTTTCGGTTATTTTGTCGTCCTACAACGCCTTCTTCCTGTTGCCCTACAACGGTCTCATCGACTTCTACTTTACCCACTAGCGGGTATTTCCCACTGCTAACCATTGCCTTCATTACCTTTTGTTGAAACAGCCAACAGGTTTTTTGCCGTAGCCCCAGTTTTCTGCTTAGCTCTGTTGATGCAATCCCTTGTTTATTGGTACTCATATAGTATACGATATAAAAAGCTTTTAACATTGGGAATTTTACTTTGTGGAAAAGAGTGCCACTTGTTGGGGTAGCTTGGTACCTACATTTTGTGCATTGCCGGGTATGGAATAATTTCCCTCTGCAATACTTGTTGTTTTGGCACCTTTCACATTTAAATCCATTGGGCCATTTCATTTCGGCCAGGAAGTTTTGACAACTGTCGTTATCAGGAAATTTCTTCTGAAACTCAAAAAGAGTTAGGCTTTCATACTTTTTCTCCATAATCTGATTTTTATTCTAACTTTAATAATCCTACTAAGTTACTGTAAATCAATCGTTTAATCAAGAAAATGAAACTGTTTTAATAGACTAATCTTTTATTTATTAAATGCCTACTTCAATAAAACAGTTTCATTTTCTTGATTAAATGATTGATTTACAGTAACTTAGTAGGACTATTAAAGTTAGCGTACAAATCGAATTATGGAGAAAAAGTATGAAAGCCTAACTCTTTTTGAGTTTCAGAAGAAATTTCCTGATAACGACAGTTGTCAAAACTTCCTGGCCGAAATGAAATGGCCAGATGGATTTAAATGTGAAAGGTGCCAAAACAACAAGTATTGCAGAGGGAAATTATTCCATACCCGTCAATGCACAAAATGTAGGTACCAAGCTACCCCCACAAGTGGCACTCCTTTCCACAAAGTAAAAATTCCCAATGTTAAAAGCTTTTTATATCGTATACTATATGAGTACAAATAAGCAAGGGATTGCATCAACAGAGCTAAGCAGAAAACTGGGACTACGGCAAAAAATCTGTTGGCTGTTTCAGCAAAAGGTAATGAAGGCCATGGTTAGCAGTGGGAAATACTCGCTAATGGGTAAAGTAGAAGCCGATGAGACCGTTGTAGGGCAACAGGAAGAAGGCGTTGTAGGATGCCAAAATAACCGAAAAAAGCAGATTGTACTGGCTATTGAGAAGAACGGGAAAGGAGTGAGCAGGATGTATGCCAGAGTGATTGACAATGCTGGCTCCAAGCAATTGAAGCCCTTCTTCCAGAATCATATATCAACTCAGGCTACCATCACAACCGATAAGTGGAGGGGGTACATCCCCCTGAAAGAAAAATACCCTTAGTTAATCCAAATCGAGAGTGGGAAGAAAGGTAAGAATTTCCCGGAATTGCACAGAACAATGATGATGTTCAAGGCATGGCTTAGAGGTATCCACCATTCAGTCGATAACCTGCAGGCATATATCGACCAATATTGCTATCGGTTCAACCGCAATCAGATGAAAGGGGAAATATTCGATAACCTGCTAACTAAAATGGTTGACCATCAACCATGCCCTTACAATTTTATTCGTATTTATTAAATGCCTATTTCAACAAAATTAATTATGCTTATCTCCTTTCAGGGAGGTTTTTAGCATGATTATTGCTATATAGTCAACCCTAAAGAATCAAAATTAATTATGATTATCTTCTTTCAGGGAGGTTTTTAGCACGATTATTGCTATATAAAATGACAAGGCGTAGTTATAATATCAATCAAAACCTTGTCAAATGCAGTCAAAAAAGTCGAATAGCAATCAACTTAATTTTTTATCACCTACCTTAACTGAACAAGTCAATTCCAGGCAAGCGCTTTATTTGTTGAGCCACCAGATAGCATGGTCATATTTTGAAGAAGAATTTGGTTCGCTTTATTCACATGTAGGTCGTCCAGCTCATTCTATTCGTTTGATGGTCTCCTTGTTGATACTAAAATCTTTTTACAATTTATCAGATGAGGTATTGGTGGAGCAACGCTGGGAAATGAATCCATATTTTCAATAGTTTGGAGGCTTTGATTCTTTGCAATGGGGACCACCTTGTGTGGCAACAGATTTGGTTCATTTCAGCAAGAGGATTGGAGAAGAAGGGGTAGAGAAGCTATTGAAACATTCAATTGAGCTACACGGCAAGGATGCTAAGGACAAGCATGTAAGTGTAGATACTACTGTCCAGGAAAAGAGCATCACCTATCCCACAGATGCAAAACTTCATAAAAAGATTGTTGACAGCTACATTTCTATAGCCAACCAAGAAGGGATTAAACTACGACGCAACTACGTTAGGACAACCAAAAACCTTGTCAAAGACACCTACCATGGGACTCACCCTAAAAGAAGAAAGCAAGCAAATGCAGCGAAGCGCAAACTCAAAACCATTGCTGGTCGGTTAGTCAGAGAATTAGACAGGAAATTACCTCATCAGCAAAAAGAAGTAACACTGGCACTGTTCAAACGAGTACTTACACAAGAGAAGTGCAGTAAGCATAAAATTTACAGTTTACATGAACCTGATGTGTATTGCATCGCAACAGGAAAGGCACATAAAAAATATGAATATGGCTGTAAGGCATCAGAAGTATTGACACAAAATACGGGTATCATCGTAGGGGCGATGACTTTTGAAGAGAATATTTATGATGGACATACGCTAGATGCTGTATTGAAGCAAACACAACTACTGACTGGTAACTACCCGAAAACCGCCACAGTAGATAGGGGGTACAAAGGGACTAACAAAGTTGAGAACACCTCCATCATTCGACCATCCAAACCATTAAAAAGAGACAATACCTATCAAAAACAGAGAAAACGAACGCACTGTAGACGTAGAGCAGCCATAGAGCCAATCATCGGACACTTCAAGCAAGATCATCGAGTAGCTAGCAATTACCTAAAAGGGAAAACAGGAGATAAAATAAACTTCATCATGTCTGCCTGTGGGTTTAACTACAAGAAGTTGATGAAAAAACTAAGAGTAAATGCTCTTTGGCTCTATACAAAATGGGTAGTAAAGCTGAGGCGTCTAGTTGAATTAACCTCTTTCCATCAAAGTAGAATACAAACTCTATGGAAAATGAGTTTTTAAGGAACGACTATTTATGTTCTAACACCCTGAGTATCGCCACATTGGTTTCTTTTTCGGTTTTGTTCTTAATCCGAAGCGCGAGATAGAGCCTACTTTTACGTTCAGCAAGGGTGGCAAACACCCCTTGACGACCTTTAGATAACACAATCAGCCTCCCAATCGCCTATACGCGAGCGACTGTCCACTATATTGGGTCTATCAGCAATATCAACCCGATTGGGGATGCATCCGAAGTAATCGTTCTTACCATAACGCTTTCGATATTTCTTACCCTTATGGCGCAAGTATTTAGTCGTTCCTTAAAAACTCATTTTCAATGGAGTTTGTATTCTACTTTGATGGAAAGTGGTTACTTCAAATAGACGCCTCTGATTTACTACCCATTTTGTATAGAGCCAAAGAGCGTTTACTCTTAGTTTTTTCATCAACTTCTTGTAGTTAAACCCACAGGCTGCCATGATGAAGTTTATTTTATCTCCTGTTTTCCCTTTTAGGTAATTGCTAGCTACTCGATGATCTTGCTTCAAGTGTCCGATGATTGGCTCTATGGCTGCTCTACGTCTACAGTGCTTTCGTTTTCTCTGTTTTTCATAGGTATTGTCTCTTTTTAATGGTTTGGATGGTCGAATGATGGAGGTGTTTTCAACTGTGTTAGTCCCTTTGTACCCCCTAGCTACTGTGGCGGTTTTCGGGTAGTTACCAGTCAGTAGTTGTGTTTGCTTCAATACAGCATCTAGTGTATGTCCATCATAAATATTCTCTTCAAAAGTCATCGCACCTACGATGATACCCGTGTTTTGTGTCAATACTACGGATGCCTTACAGCCATATTCATATTTCTTATGTGCCTTCCCTTTTGCGATGCAATACACATCAGGTTCATGTAAACTGTAAATTTTATGTTTACTGAACTTCTCTTGTGTAAGTACTCGTTTGAACAGTGCCAGTGTTACTTCTTTTTGCTGATGAGGTAATTTCCTGTCTAATTCTCTGACTAACCGACCAGCAATGGTTTTGAGTTTGCGCTTCGCTGCATTTGCTTTCTTTCTTCTTTTAGGGTGAGTCCCATTGTAGGTGTCTCTGACAAGGTTTTTGGTTGTCCTAACGTAACTGCGTCGTAGGTTAATCCCTTCTTGCTTGGCTATAGAAATACAGATGTCAACAATCTTTTTATGAAGTTTTGCATCTGTGGGATAGGTGATGCTCTTTTCCTGGACAGTAGTATCTACACTTACATGCTTGTCCTTAGCATCCTTGCCGTGTAGCTCAATTGAATGTTTCAATAGCTTCTCTACCCCTTCTTCTCCAATCCTCTTCCTGAAATGAACCAAATCTGTTGCCGCACAGGGTTGCCCCCATTGCAAAGAATCAAAGCCTCCAAAATATTGAAAATATGGATTCATTTCCCACCGTTGTTCCACCAATACCTCATCTGATAAATTGTAAAGAGATTTTAATATCAACAAGGAGACCATCAAACGAATAGAATGAGCTGGACGACCTACAGTTGAATAAAGCGAACCAAATGCTTCTTCAAAATATGACCATGCTATCTGTTGGCTCAACAAATAAAGCGCTTGCCTGGAATTGAGTTGTTCAGTTAAGGTAGGTGATAAAAAATCAAGTTGATTTCTATTCGACTTTTTTGACTGCATTTGACAAGGTTTTGATTGATATTATAACTATTCCTTGTCATTTTATACAGCAATAATCGTGCTAAAACCCTCCCTGAAAGGAGATAAGCATAATTAATGTTGATTCTTTAGGGGTGACTAGCTAGCAATTACCTAAAAGGGAAAACAGGAGATAAAATAAACTTCATCATGTCTGCCTGTGGGTTTAACTACAAGAAGTTGATGAAAAAACTAAGAGTAAATGCTCTTTGGCTCTATACAAAATGGGTAGTAAAGCTGAGGCGTCTAGTTGAATTAACCACTTGCCATCAAAGTAGAATACAAACTCTATGGAAAATGAGTTTGTAAGGAACGACTAAATATGATCCTGTAAATACTAGCCAATTAGACATTTTCTAAATCGGGTTCAGGTTTGTACTCATATAGTATAGGATATAAAAAGCTTTTAAGATTGAGAATTTTACTTTGTGGAAAAGAGTGCCACTTGTGGGGGTAGCTTGGTACCTACATTTTGTGCATTGACGGGTATGGAATAATTTCCCTCTGCAATACTTGTTGTTTCGGCACCTTTCACATTTAAATCCATCTGGCCATTTCATTTCGACCAGGAAGTTTTGACAACTATCGTTATCAGGAAATTTCTTCTGAAACTCAAAAAGGGTTAGGCTTTCATACTTTTTCTCCATAATCTGATTTTTACAGTAATTTTAAAAATTTTACTAAGTTACTGTAAATCAATCATTTAATCAAGAAAATGAAACTGCTTTAATAGACTAATCTTTTATTTATTATATGCCTATTTCACTGAACTTATACCAATTTAATTAAAAAATTAGTCTAATTGGTATAACTCCTTAAGCGTTTCAAGACTCTCTGGCACTTTGTATAGTTTATTTCATTGAAGTAGGCATTTAATAAATACGAATGCACTTGTACGGGCATGGTTGATGGACCACCATTTTAGTTAGCAGGTTATCGAATATTTCCCCTTTCATCTGGCTTCGGTTGAACCGATAGCAATATTGGTCGATATATGCTTGCAGGTTATCGACTGAATGGTGGATACCTCTAAGCCATGCCTTGAACATCATAATTGTTCTGTGCAATTCTGGGAAATTCTTACCTTTCTTCCCACTCTCGATTTGAATTAAGTAAGGATATTTTTCTTTCAAGGGGATGTAGCCCCTCCAGTTATCGGTTTTGATGGTAGCCTCAGGTGATATATGATCCTGGAAGAAGGGCTTCAATTGCTTGGATCCAGCATTGTCAATCTCTCTGGCATACATCCTGCTCACTCCTTTCCCTTTCTTCTCAATAGCCAGTACAACCTGTTTTTTTCGGTTATTTTGTCGTCCTACAACGCCTTCTTCCTGTTGCCCTACAACGGTCTCATCGACTTCTACTTTACCCACTAGCGGGTATTTCCCACTGCTAACCATTGCCTTCATTACCTTTTGTTGAAACAGCCAACAGGTTTTTTGCCGTAGCCCCAGTTTTCTGCTTAGCTCTGTTGATGCAATCCCTTGTTTATTGGTACTCATATAGTATACGATATAAAAAGCTTTTAACATTGGGAATTTTACTTTGTGGAAAAGAGTGCCACTTGTGGGGGTAGCTTGGTACCTACATTTTGTGCATTGCCGGGTATGGAATAATTTCCCTCTGCAATACTTGTTGTTTTGACACTTTTCACATTTAAATCCATCTGGCCATTTCATTTCGGCCAGGAAGTTTTGACAACTGTCGTTATCAGGAAATTTCTTCTGAAACTCAAAAAGAGTTAGGCTTTCATACTTTTTCTCCATAATCTGATTTTTATTCTAATTTTAATAATCCTACTAAGTTACTGTAAATCAATCGTTTAATCAAGAAAATGAAACTGTTTTAATAGACTAATCTTTTATTTATTAAATGCCTACTTCAATTATTTCATTCTCATTGATGCAAATATATAAATAATAATTAGACTAATTTTATAATTAAAATTATATTAATTCTGATTCGAATTCCTTCAACTTTTTGAGTTGGCTCACATTCATTCCTGAGTATGTACTCTTCCAGTTGTAGAAAGTTGGTTGACTTATTCCACGTACCCTGCAAATATCCGACACACTTTTTCCCTGTTCTTATCCCCTCTGTATCTTGATGATCTGAGGCTCGGTAAATCGACTCTTTTTCATCTCCCTAGTTTTAACGTTTAACTCTATTTTTAAACGCTACGGCTTTTAGGGAACCTTACAGAACCTTACAATAGTACTGATAATAAACACCACTCTATTGCAACAGCCTTATTACACGCTGAATTCAAGTCATTAATGCAACTTTCTGGTTAACCAATAATTGATTCATTACAAATATAGGGGTTTCATATTTATGCCTTTTTCTAGGTCGATTGTTTATCTTGGTTTCAATGTCTTTGATTTGTTGCTCATCGAGCATAGAGAAGTCTGATTTCTTAGGGATATATTGTCTGATCAGCCCGTTTAAATTTTCATTAGACCCTCTTTCCCACGAGTGGTAGGGATGGGCAAAATAATAGTCAATGCTTAGCGTTTTAGCTACCTGTTGATGCCAAGCAAATTCCTTTCCATTATCAGAAGTGATGGTGTGAAGAAACGGACTCCATTCTGCCAATAATGCATTGATGGCATCAGCCACTTCGCTGGCTTGTTTGGTTTCTACTTTCTTCATTTTCAACATGCCACTCGCCCTGTCGTTGATAGTTACAATCGCTCCTTTCTGATTTTTTCCAATGACCAAATCTACTTCAAGATCTCCAAATCTTGACCTTTCTTCTACCACCGAAGGTCTACGGTCTATACTTAACTCTGTCTTTTATAATTCCCCTGCTATCTTTAGTAGCCCCTCTTTTGCGATACTTTCTGCCCTTTCTTCGGAGATGAGTATGTAACTCGCCCTGGTGTTTTTTGTCTTTCCATACATGCTGATAAATGCGCTCGTGAGAGACACAGGCTAGCCCTTCTTTTATACTGATGCCTACAATTTGCTCGGGGCTATAATCTTCCTTTAGCAGGGTCTCGACATGGGACTGAATTTGCAAGGTGAATCGCTTTTTCTTGGGTTTCCTTTTTTGACGTTGAGCATACTTTCGATAAGCCAAATCATGCCTATAAACACCACTCCTCTGATCTTTATTACGCACAATTTCTCTGCTAATAACAGATTTATCTTTTGCTATGCTAGCAGCTATTTCACTTTGACTTTTTCCTTGTTGTAACATACACGATATCGCATACCTTTGTTCTGTAGTAAGATGTGCCATTTGCAACTTTATTTTTGACGATGTGAGGGGCAAATTAACCCTTACTAGCAAAGCAGTGAAAGAGGGAATTGCCCTTCTTTCCTGTTTTGTAATAGTGATAAAAACTCAAATCTAAAAGCTGCATTTATTAGTTGAATGTGAGCATTGTACTCCAAAGCCAGATCAGCATACACACGCTTAAATGAACTTAATTCTGTTTCGAGTTCCTTCAACTTTTTGAGTTGGTTCACACTCATTCCTGAGTATGTACTCTTCCAGTTGTAGAAAGTTGGTTGGCTTATTCCGTGTGTCCTACAAATATCCAACACACTCTTTCCCTCTTCTTGTTCGCTCAGCATCTTGATGAGCTGAGGCTCGGTAAATCGACTCTTTTTCATTTCCCTAAATTTAACGTGTAACTCTAGTTTTAAACGCTAAGACTTTTAGGGAGGCTTACACACCAAGTTGATTATAAAATATTACATATGAATTGTTTCTTTTCTGCTTGTATGTCGTTAAAAAATAGCACTGAAACCATGGCTATGCTCATATTTTTTGCCTAATTCAAACAAAAAATTATGATATTTGTTCGGATTATAAATTGACTCTTTCGGTCAACCTATGTCAGGGACGTACACTTCTTTTTTAGACCCCTCCCCTATCCTTCTGCTTTCTATCTCTAAGCGAATAGCCTCTTACTGCTCTCTTTGTTCTTCCTCTATTTCTTTAGAGGTTGCTTTTTTAGGCTTATGTGTTTGAGAAACATCAAGCAAAACTAGATGCATCTCATTGAATATTTTTTCAGTTGGACGTGCTTCTATTTTGTTACATAATATATGACCCCATTATTATCTCCACTATCAGTGTCAAAAGAATTAGTGCTTTCATTCCATTCCCATCCATTTGCTCCAAGATATAATCTGTCATCATCATCTAAGGGCATCTCTAAAAACTGGATATTCTCCCGATTTATTTTTATGACCTGTTTTTTTAAGATGACCTATTTTGTTCTTTTTTAGTTCATTTTTTATTCACCTGATTATCAGTTACTTATGAATTTATTCATTGCCTATCGAACGCACGTTCCCTCATAATGGAGCGGTCAATTGAATTTTTCTGAACATATTATAAGTCAGATTCATCAGACCAATGACCGTATCGGCTCTTGATTTCCCTACTTTTCTGTAATACATGCTTCCCATACTGTTCTCCATGAAACCAAAAACATGCTCCACTCTTACGCGTACTTTTGATTTTCTTGTATTACTTTCCTTTTGTGTATCGGTCAACGGCTTGTTTTTGTAGCCCTTCTCATGTATTTGATCTTTAATTTGATGTTTTTCGAGTATTTCTTGCTGGTCTGCATAAGCACTGTCGGCATACAATTCCTGTGCTTTGTCTTGTTTTTTGTCCAACAGGGCATCAAGAGCCTGTGAATCATGTACCGCTGCATCGGTAATTTCATAGCGTTCTATCAATTTGCTACCTGCATCAACCTTGGCGTGATTTTTATACCCATAATAATTCTGATTATTTTTCTTTGTCCAACGTGCATCAATGTCCTTTTGACGCTTTTTATTGGGTTCATCTGTCCATAGACCTTCTCCCTTACCCTCTTTTATTTGTTGGTTTTTCTCCCTGCTGTTGCGTTGGCGTGGGGCTTCTACAAAAGAGGCATCTATTATTTTGCCTTCATTGACCATAAGCCCTAACTTTTCCAATTGACTCTGAAATAGCTCGAAAAGAGATTTTACTAAATTCAAGTCGGTCAGACGTTCACTAAACAACCATATCGTGTTGCTATCTGGTATGTCATCTGCAATGGTGAGGTTGAGAAATCTCATAAAACTCATCCTGTCATTGATTTGATATTCTGCTTGATCATCAGAGAGGTTATAATATCGCTGAAGAATCAATATCTTGAACATTAACACATAATCATATGGGGGACGTCCTCCCTTTCCTTGTGACTCTTTGATCAGGTGCTTTTCCAGTAAAGAACGGAAAATTTCAAAATCAATTCCACCGTTTAATCGTTGCAGGGGATCTCCCAACTGGCTCAGTTTGGACAAACGAATGTCTTGATCAAAAAAACCGTAATCTCTGTGACGTTTAAATTGTTTCATTTCCAAGTCTAACTCTTTTAGCTCAAAAAACATACTAACACAGCTGTTTTAGTTTTTAGAGATGCCCTTAACTACAAGATGTTGATGAAAAAACTAAGAGTAAATGCTCTTTGGCTCTATACAAAATGGGTAGTAAAGCTGAGGCGTCTAGTTGAATTAACCTCTTTCCATCAAAGTAGAATACAAACTCTATGGAAAATGAGTTTGTAAGGAACGACTACTTAAATTTGCTTCCTTATTTAGTCACCCCTAAAGAATCAACATTAATTATGCTTATCTCCTTTCAGGGAGAGTTTTAGCACGATTATTGCTGTATAAAATGACAAGGAATAGTTATAATATCAATCAAAACCTTGTCAAATGCAGTCAAAAAAGTCGAATAGAAATCAACTTAATTTTTTATCACCTACCTTAACTGAAGAACTCAATTCCAGGCAAGCGCTTTATTTGTTGAGCCAACAGATAGCATGGTCATATTTTGAAGAAGCGTTTGGTTCGCTTTATTCAAATGTAGGTCGTCCAGCTCATTCTATTCGTTTGATGGTCTCCTTGTTGATATTAAAATCTATTTACAATTTATCAGATGAGGTATTGGTGGAACAACGGTGGGAAATGAATCCATATTTTCAATATTTTGGAGGCTTTGATTCTTTGCAATGGGGGCAACCTTGTGTGGCAACAGATTTGGTACATTTCAGCAAGAGGATTGGAGAAGAAGGGGTAGAGAAGCTATTGAAACATTCAATTGAGCTACACGGCAAGGATGCTAAGGACAAGCATGTAAGTGTAGATACTACTGTCCAGGAAAAGAGCATGACCTATCCCACAGATGCAAAACTTCATAAAAAGATTGTTGACAGCTGTATTTCTATAGCCAAGCAAGAAGGGATTAAACTACGACGCAGCTACGTTAGGACAACCAAAACCCTTGTCAGAGACACCTACAATGGGACTCACCCTAAAAGAAGAAAGCAAGCAAATGCAGCGAAGCGCAAACTCAAAACCATTGCTGGTCGGTTAGTCAGAGAATTAGACAGGAAATTACCACATCAGCAAAAAGAAGTAACACTGGCACTGTTCAAACGAGTACTTACACAAGAGAAGTGCAGTAAGAATAAAATTTACAGTTTACATGAACCTGATGTGTATTGCATCGCAAAAGGGAAGGCACATAAGAAATATGAATATGGCTGTAAGGCATCAGTAGTATTGACACAAAATACGGGTATCATTGTAGGTGCGATGACTTTTGAAGAGAATATTTATGATGGACATACGCTAGATGCTGTATTGAAGCAAACACAACTACTGACTGGTAACTACCCGAAAACCGCCACAGTAGATAGGGGGTACAAAGGGACTAACACAGTTGAGAACACCTCGATCATTCGACCATCCAAACCATTAAAAAGAGACAATACCTATCAAAAACAGAGAAAACGAACGCACTGTAGACGTAGAGCAGCCATAGAGCCAATCATCGGACACTTGAAGCAAGATCATCGAGTAGCTAGCAATTACCTAAAAGGGAAAACAGGAGATAAAATAAACTTCATCATGTCTGCCTGTGGGTTTAACTACAAGAAATTGATGAAAAAACTAAGAGTAAATGCTCTTTGGCTCTATACAAAATGGGTAGTAAAGCTGAGGCGTCTAGTTAAATTAACCACTTTCCATCAAAGTAGAATACAAACTCTATGGAAAATGAGTTTTTAAGGAACGACTATTTAAATCTTACGAAATAATAAAATTCTGATGAAAACGAAATTTGATACTAACAAAAAGACAGATTTAGACGCAATTAATTCCACTATCATGACAAATTATCAGGTATTTGGAGGGCTTAAACCCTTAATTTCCCTAGTTACCTTCTTCTTCCTCTCGGCTCTTGCTTACGCACAAAACAATGCAACAGACCACTTTGTGCTACACATAACAACCAACGAGGGGACTAACTCCGCCGACAAGTCCTTTACCTTCTACACGCAGGATACAAATTATGACATCGACTGGGACAATAACGGAACTTTTGAAGTTGCAGATACAGGAGTTTCTGGAAGCCAGTCCCATACCTTCGCCGTAGCAGGAGATCATACCATCAGATTTAGAAACCTGACTGATATCTATATCAATGACCAAGCAGACGCATCAAAATATACCTCCATAGAGCAGTGGGGTACCGCTGTCTGGAATGCAGATATGGGTAATGCTTTTTGGGGAGCAAGTAACCTGATCATGAATTTAAGCGCGGATACGCCTGACCTGCGTGATGTGACGGATATGAGTGGTATGTTCGCTGGTGCCCGTTCCTTTAACGGCGACATAGGCGGGTGGAATGTAGCATCTGTGACGAATATGAACTATATGTTCTCTGAAGCCGTTTCCTTTAACCAAGACATAGGCGGGTGGAATACAGGATCTGTGACGAGTATGTATGGTCTGTTTCAGAATGCCTATGACTTTAACGGCGACATCAGCGGGTGGAATACAGAATCTGTGACGAATATGGCTTATATGTTCTTTGGAGCCACTTCCTTTAACCAAGACATAGGCGGGTGGAATACCGCACAGGTGACGGATATGAGGAATATGTTCTGGGGAGCCACTTCCTTTAATCAGGACATAGGCGGGTGGAATACCGCACAGGTGACGGATATGAGTTCTATGTTCGGGGAAGCCATTTTCTTTAACCAAGACATAGGAAGGTGGAATACAGCACAGGTGACGAATATGGAGAGTATGTTCTATGAAGCCACTTCCTTTAACCAAGACATAGGCGGGTGGAATACAGCAAAGGTGACGGATATGTCTTGGATGTTCGTTAGAGTCACTTCCTTTGACCAAGACATAGGCGGGTGGAATACCGCATCGGTGACGGATATATCTGTGATGTTTGCTGATGCCACTTCCTTTAATCAGAACATCAGCGGGTGGAATACAGCACAGGTGACGGATATGAGTTCTACGTTCTCTAGAGCCACTTCCTTTGACCAAGACATAGGCGGGTGGAATACCGCACAGGTGACGGATATGGAAGGTGTGTTCGATGAAGCCACTGCCTTTAATCAGGACATAGGCGGGTGGAATACAGCAAAGGTGACGGATATGTCTAATATGTTTGCGGGGTTCTATAGTGTCATCACTTCTTTTAACCAAGACATAAGCAGGTGGAATGTAGCATCGGTGACGGATATGAGTTCTATGTTTCAGAATGCCGCTTCCTTTAATCAGGACATAGGCGGGTGGAATACCGCAAAGGTGACGGATATGTCTAATATGTTTGCTGGGGTCAATGGTGTCATCACTTCTTTTAACCAAGACATAGGCGGGTGGAATACAGCAAAGGTGACGGATATGTCTTGGATGTTCGCTGGTGCCACTTCCTTTGACCAAGACATAGGAAACTGGAATACAGCACAGGTGACGGATATGACTGCTATGTTCTATGAAGCCAATGCCTTTAACCAAAACCTCGGACCTTGGTATATCGGATTCGGGGAATTGGCGATGAGCAGTACGCTTATGGCAGGTGATGTAGCGGCAACCATCACCGCGCAGAATGCTTTCCTCGACGCTCACACCCCCATGTATGCGCTTTCAGGAACTGATGCTAATTTCTTTACACTGACAGGAAATGTCCTGACCATAAAGGCACCACCTGCTACCAGAAAATCATCCTATACCATCACCATAGCATCCACAGGTGCGTTTGGAACAAATAACCAGCGAGACGTGACCATCACGCTCAATGAGGCGGGATCAGTAGCTAACTTTATCACCACTTGGCGCACGACCACAGCAAACGAATCCATCACCATACCAACAGAAGGTACTGGCTATAATTACACGGTTCACTGGGGCGATGGCAGTAGCGAGAGCGGAAAGACAGGCGATGCTACCCATACATATACCAGCGCAGGTGATTATACCGTCAGCATCGGTGGCGTCTTCCCGAGGATTCACTTCGGTAACGTTTTCTTCAATGACCAAACCAAAATACGGGATGTTACACAGTGGGGAAACACAGCATGGACTTCCATGGCGAGAGCGTTTTTTGGGGCGGATAGCCTCATGGTGACTGCTACCGATGCACCTAATTTATCGGGAGTGACGGATATGTCTTTTATGTTCGCTGGTGCCACTTTCTTTAACCAAGACATAGGAAACTGGAATACAGCATCAGTGGAGGATATGGCAAGTATGTTTTGGGGAGCCACTGCCTTTGATCAAGACATAGGAAACTGGAATACAGCACAGGTGACCAATATGGGAGGTATGTTCAGGGGAGCCACTGCCTTTAATCAAGACATAGGAAACTGGAATACAGCAAAGGTGACCAATATGGGAGGTATGTTCAGGGGAGCCACTGCCTTTAATCAAGACATAGGAAACTGGAATACAGCAAAGGTGACGGATATGGTTCAGATGTTCGTTTTTGCCACTTCCTTTAACGGCGACATAGGCAGGTGGAATACGGCATCGGTGACGACTATGGACTATATGTTCGCTTTTTCCACTTCCTTCAACGGCGACATAGGCAGGTGGAATGTAGGAGCGGTGACGACTATGGAAGGGATGTTCGCTTTTGCCACTTCCTTCAACGGCGACATAGACAGGTGGAATGTAGGAGCGGTGACGACTATGGAAAGGATGTTCTGGGGAGCCAGCTCCTTTGACCAAGACATAGGCGAGTGGAATGTAGAAGCGGTGACGACTATGGAAAGTATGTTCGAAGAAGTTTCCCTTTCAATTGCAAACTACGATGCCCTGTTGGAGGGTTGGGACGCACAAAACCTTCAACGTGGGATTACTTTCCACGGAGGAAATTCTTTGTATAGAAGTGCTGAAGCACAAACTGCTAGGGCAAACATGATCAGTTCAACTGGTCATGGCTGGAGTATTACCGATGGAGGTCTGGGAACTGAGAATCAGGCACCTACAAACATTTTACTTTCTTCCACCCGTATTGCAGAAAATGCGGGTGCCAATGCGGTGGTGGGGATGCTATCAAATACCGATACAGGAGGCATGTATGTCTACACATTGATGCCAGGTGATGGAGCTACTGACAATGGGAGTTTTAATATTTCAGAAACAAACCTGAGGCTCACCGCTTCCGCTGACTATGAAACAACATCCAGCTACTCGATACGGATAAATGTAAGTGACGGGACCCATAATTTTGCAAAAAAAATCACCATTTCTGTAGACGATGTAAACGAAGCACCCACTGCCAGTGACGCTCCATTTGTGGTAGCAGAAAATAGTGCAAACGGAACGGTAGTCGGCACAGTGACGGCAACAGACCCAGACTCCCCCTCGCGCAATAATAATAATAATGTATTAACCTATGCCATCACAGGCGGTAATGCGGGGAATGTTTTTGCTATCAACCCAACTACAGGAGCAATTGCAGTCGCTGGTGTATTGGATTATGAAACCACCGAATCCTATTCGCTCATGGTGACCGTTGCAGATGGAGGAAGACCCTCCCTAAGTGCCACGGCAAGACTCACCATCACCGTGACGGATGTGAATGACACCCCAGTTTTCGCAGGCGGACCTACCGCTACAGTAGCTTATGCAGAAAACGCCACTACGCCAGTAACTACGGTCGGTGCCACCGATGCAGATGCGGGACAAACTGTAACTTTTTCACTGACGGGCGGAGCGGATATGGCACTGTTCACCATCACTTCGGCAGGTGTATTGACGTTCAATACCGCACCAGATTTTGAAATGCCTACGGATGTGGGAACGAATAATATGTACGAAGTAACGATCACCGCTACAGACGACGGCATGCCCGAAAAGATGGTCATGCAAACCCTCACCATCACCGTGACGGATGTGGCGAATGAAGGTGGTGACATTCTAGCAGACCATTTTGTGCTGAAAGTAACAACCACCGCTGGTACTAACTCTGCCGACAAGTTCTTCACGTTCTACACGCAGGACACAAGTTATGACATAGACTGGGACAATGACGGAATGTTTGAAGATACAGGACTTTCTGGAAACCAGCCCCATACCTTCACCACAGCAGGAGTGAAAACCATCAGATTTAGAAACCTGAATGATATTTATATCAATAATCAGGCAGACACATTAAAATATACCTCGATAGAACAGTGGGGTACCTCTGTCTGGAATGCAGATATGAGTTGGGCTTTTCGGGGAGCAACTAGGCTAACCATGAATTCAAGCGCAGGTACACCTAACATGAGTGCTGTGACGAATATGCGAAGTATGTTCAATGGAGCCACTTCCTTTAACGGCGACATAGGCGGGTGGAATACCGCACAGGTGACGACGATGCGAGCTATGTTCTTTAACGCCACTTCCTTTAATGACGACATAAGCAGGTGGAATACAGCACAGGTGACGGATATGGCTTATATGTTTGGTGGGTACCAAGTAGTCACTCCCTTTAATCAGGACATAAGCGGGTGGAATACCGCACAGGTGACGGATATGGAAGCTATGTTCCAGAATGCCACAGCCTTTGACCAGAACATAGGAAACTGGAATACCGCACAAGTGACGAATATGCGTTCTATGTTCAATGGAGCCACTGCCTTTAATCAAGACATAGGAAACTGGAATACCGCACAAGTGACAAATATGCGTTCTATGTTCGCTGATGCTACTTCCTTCAACGGCAACATAAGCAGATGGAATACAGCAAAGGTGACGGATATGTTTCTTATGTTTGGTGGGGACGGAGTCGTCACTCCCTTTAATCAGGACATAGGAAACTGGAATATGGCAGAGGTGACGGATATGCGTGCTATGTTTCAGAATGCCTCTTCCTTTAATCAGGACATAAGCGGGTGGAATACAGCAAAGGTGACAGATATGCGAAATATGTTCAGGGAAGCCTCCTCCTATAACGGCGACATAGGCGGGTGGAATACAGCACAGGTGACGGATATGTCTGTTATGTTCTATCAAGCCACTTCCTTTAATCAGGACATCAGTGGGTGGGATATCGAATCTGTGACCGATATGAGTTTTATGTTCTATGCAACTACCCTTTCACCTACGAACTACGATTCGCTTTTGGTGGGTTGGAACAGACAAACACTGAACAGTGGGGTAACTTTTCATGGTGGAAATTCTAAATATAGCTCAGATGTAGCACACACCGCCAGAGAAAATATGATCAGTTCAGATGGCTGGACCATTACTGATGACGGACGAATACAGCCTGGTGATGCACCCACAGCCATATTTCTTTCTTCCACCAGTATTGCAGAAAATGCTGGAGCTAATGCCGTGGTGGGTACGCTATCCACAAATGGGGGAGCGAGTAGCTACACCTATGCATTGGTAGCAGGCACAGGAGCTACTGACAATGCCAGTTTTAGTATTTCAGGCACAGAGCTACAGCTTATCGCTTCCGCTGATTATGAAATAAAAACTAGCTATGCCGTGAGGCTAAAAGTGGATGGGGTAATGCCAGAGGTTGTAAAACAATTCACCATCACCGTGACGGATGTGGATGAAAAGGTAGGTACCAACCCCCCCCTAGGGCTTGAAGCGTTCACAGGCATTGAAGTATATCCTAACCCAGCAGGCGCAGTGTTGCACATCAGCGGTGTGGAAGGAAATGCTCGCTATACCTTGTCAGGCATAGACGGAAAAGTTTTGAAAAGAGGACAACTGGAGGCAAGCACAGCGGATCATTCCGTGGCTCTTCCATCGCTGAAACAGGGCATCTATTTGTTACAAATAACTACAGGTAAAGGTAGCATCACCAGAAAAATTGTGAAGGAATAGGAAGAAGGATATACGTTGGAAGGCGGAGAGGTTTCAGGGCGAGGGGAAGCCTTCAACAGAGGCGAAAAAAAAATTTTTAAAAGACACGATTTATATGCTACATTTTGTGATCAAATTAGTGCATTGCGTTTGGGATTTTCCCGACGATATCTGATGCGATCAGACCGTTTTCTCCAATTTCTTTCATTGCTAGGTCTCCTGCTAGACCGTGTATATAAACACCTAATCTTAATGCATTGAATGGTTCGAGTCGCTGGGCTAAAAAGGAAGAGACGATCCCAGTGAGCACATCGCCACTTCCTGCGGTGGCCATGCCTGGGTTCCCCGTAGGATTGAAGTAAATTTCTCCCTTGTAATTACAAACAGCAGAATAGACTCCTTTGAGAACAATATTTAACTTATAGTTTATACATAACGTTCTTAATTTTTCCAGTTTTTCGAAATCATTAGTCCAATCGCCAACGAGTCGTTTCAACTCTCCTGGGTGTGGCGTTAAAATACTTTGCCTTGGAAGTTTTGACATTAATGATCTATTGATTGAGAGGATGTTGATTGCATCTGCATCCAAGACCACAGGTTTGCCACACTTATTCAATAAATTCTCTAAAGCAGAGATTGTTTTTTCATGAATGCCCATTCCAGCACCTATTCCAATCACTGAATTATACGCCATGATGTTTGATATTTCATTTTCCTCCAAATCTTCACTTACCATTGCTTCTGGCACAGCTATTTGCAGAATTGTAGTGCCACAACGGGGAGCATGGATCGTCAGGAGACCTATTCCAGCTTTCATTGCAGCTCTGGCACATAAAATACTTGCTCCCATTTTACCTTTCGACCCAGTAACCAATAGTAGGCTTCCGACTTCTCCTTTATGAGTAGATTTCGATCTCTTAGGTATCAGCGGCTTCATCTCATCTTGCCTTGTCAGGAAATAGTTTGACTTTTGCTGTTCAACAAAATTGCGATCTAATCCGATATCAACAATATGCCAGTCGCCTACATATTCAACCAGCGAAGGTTGAAAAAATGCCAGTTTGGGGGTTTGAAATGAAATAGTGTGATGAGGTTTGACTATAGCAGAGTTTACTTCTATTCTCTCTTCAGCAAATAACCCCGAAGCAATATCAATTGATACGCAAATACATTCATGGGCATCTCTAAAAACTGGATATTCTCCCGATTTATTTTTATGACCTGTTTTTTTAAGATGACCTATTTTGTTCTTTTTTAGTTCATTTTTTATTCACCTGATTATCAGTTACTTATGAATTTATTCATTGCCTATCGAACGCACGTTCCCTCATAATGAAGCGGTCAATTGAATTTTTCTGCACATATTATAAGTCAGATTCATCAGACCAATGACCGTATCGGCTCTTGATTTCCCTACTTTTCTGTAATACATGCTTCCCATACTGTTCTCCATGAAACCAAAAACATGCTCCACTCTTACGCGTACTTTTGATTTTCTTGTATTACTTTCCTTTTGTGTATCGGTCAACGGCTTGTTTTTGTAGCCCTTCTCATGTATTTGATCTTTAATTTGATGTTTTTCGAGTATTTCTTGCTGGTCTGCATAAGCACTGTCGGCATACAATTCCTGTTCTTTGTCTTGTTTTTTGTCCAACAGGGCATCAAGAGCCTGTGAATCATGTACCGCTGCATCGGTAATTTCATAGCGTTCTATCAATTTGCTACCTGCATCAACCTTGGCGTGATTTTTATACCCATAATAATTCTGATTATTTTTCTTTGTCCAACGTGCATCAATGTCCTTTTGACGCTTTTTATTGGGTTCATCTGTCCATAGACCTTCTCCCTTACCCTCTTTTATTTGTTGGTTTTTCTCCCTGCTGTTGCGTTGGCGTGGGGCTTCTACAAAAGAGGCATCTATTATTTTGCCTTCATTGACCATAAGCCCTAACTTTTCCAATTGACTCTGAAATAGCTCGAAAAGAGATTTTACTAAATTCAAGTCGGTCAGACGTTCACTAAACAACCATATCGTGTTGCTATCTGGTATGTCATCTGCAATGGTGAGGTTGAGAAATCTCATAAAACTCATCCTGTCATTGATTTGATATTCTGCTTGATCATCAGAGAGGTTATAATATCGCTGAAGAATCAATATCTTGAACATTAACACATAATCATATGGGGGACGTCCTCCCTTTCCTTGTGACTCTTTGATCAGGTGCTTTTCCAGTAAAGAACGGAAAATTTCAAAATCAATTCCACCGTTTAATCGTTGCAGGGGATCTCCCAACTGGCTCAGTTTGGACAAACGAATGTCTTGATCAAAAAAACCGTAATCTCTGTGACGTTTAAATTGTTTCATTTCCAAGTCTAACTCTTTTAGCTCAAAAAACATACTAACACAGCTGTTTTAGTTTTTAGAGATGCCCTCATGCCTATTTAGATAGCTAATTAAATCGGAGGCTATACCTTCAGTAGGTCTTGACAGCCCAGAGCCAAAGAGTCCATCAACAATTATATCGCCTGTATCAATTTTTGGAAAATCTTCTTTGGTCGTTAAAACACAGTATTTGGAGATTAGGTCAAGGGTTGTTCTAAAATCTTCGGACCCTTTTTCTACTTTACCAACTATGTAATAATTGACTTCCCATCCTTTAGATGCTAACATTCTTCCAATAGCCAATCCATCTCCTCCATTATTTCCAATTCCACAGAACACTTTAAGTGGTCTCCTCCTAGGAAAAAGTGCTAAAAATTTCGTTGTGAAGGCATGAGATGCACGTTCCATCAAGTCAATGGACAGGATTGGCTCATTGATCATGGTAAACTTGTCTGCTTGACGAATTTGACTTGTTGATAAAATTTTCATCTTATCGATCCACTTCTCCCATCAACAGGTCTAATGAACCTACGATGGCTAACAGGTCTGAAAGCATGCATCCCTTGCTAATTGCTGGGAGAACTGAAAGGTTGGAAAAACTGGGACCTCTGGCTTTACACCTAAAAGGAGTATCTGATTTACCGTCAGACCTGAAGAAGAACCCCAATTCGCCTTTAGGGTTCTCTGCTCTAACATAAAAATCCTGAGCTTCAGGTCTTATTTTCTTGGGCACTTTCTCCCTAGGATCAAAATCTTTCGTTCGTTTGTGATCCCCTAATAGCTTTTCTACGCATTGTTCGATAATTTTTATTGACTCCCTACATTCTTCATATCTCACCCAATTTCTATCCCAGCAATCACCTGTTTCTCCCACTTTTCCTTCCCCAACAGGCACATTAAAGTCTATTTCGGGATAGACGCTGTACGCATCTATCTTTCTAAGGTCAAATTTCAATCCCGAAGCCCGGAGCATAGGACCAGTAATGCCATAATTGATCGCAATAGCTAATGGCAGGACACCAACTCCTGCTGTTCTTTCTATAAATATCTTATTTGAAATTAATAAGGTCTCCAGTTCCTTTAGCTTGGGCTTCAAGTACTCCACAAATTCCCTAGATCGTTCTTCGAATCTAACTGGCAGGTCATAAAAAAGACCTCCAACCCAGATATAATTATACAGCATTCTAGCACCACTTGCCCATTCTAGCATCCTTAAGATATGCTCTCTGTCGCGCATCAGCCACAAAAAAGGCGTAACAGCCCCGATGTCCATTCCATAGGTCCCTATCGCAACAAAGTGCGATGCAATACGGTTTAATTCAGATATAAGCACTCTTATGTACTCAATTCTTTTAGGAATTTCTTTGTCGAGACCCAGCATACGTTCTGCCCCCATCACAAAAGCCCACTCATTGTTCATTGCAGCCACATAGTCCATTCGATCAGTGTATGGGATAATTTGGTTGTATGCTAGCACTTCTGCATGCTTTTCAAAGCATCTGTGTAAATATCCAATATGAGGAACTACATCTACTACAATCTCTCCGTCTGTTACCACCTCCAGTCTCAGTACTCCGTGTGTAGCAGGATGCTGCGGTCCCACATTCAAAATCATCTCCTCACTCCGGAGGCCCAATTCGTTATACTTAAGGGGTTCTGAAACTGTTAATTTAGAATTGCTTACAGAAGAATGAGAATTCATCAGAATTGAAAGTTTAGGATGAAGAATTGAGAATTCATGCTTGATTAAGCCTTGGAGCTTTTTATAATTGAAATCAAAAACTTTTTTAGCTCCGCTGATGCCACGACCAACTCTTCAACATCTCCCCTTGATATTTCTGAGCCTCTGACTGGTCTCAACCAATAATGAGTTTTATGAACTTCTTTGTTGGCAACAGGTAGCCTGTGGATGAAGTCTCCCCCAGATTTGGCGTGCTGTGCTTCTTCTGAAAGTACACCAGCAACAGTACCGCTTCCAAGCACTTGTTTAGTCAAAACAAACTCCTTCTCATTTTTTCGCACTCTTCTTACAAACTTGCACCATTGCAAGAGTAAAATCACAGCTTTTAAGCAAAAAGCGGGTTCTTATTTTTTCATTCTCAATGCGTCATCCCCAATTTTGATTGTTATTTTCAATCACTTGTCCATTTCACTACTATATCATGATACTTTTCCTGCTCCACATAATCTTTTCGTAGCGGATGTCCTTCCCAATCATCAGGTAACAGGATTCTTCTAAGGTCTGGATGGTGTTTGAATTTAATTCCTAACAGATCAAATGCTTCTCGTTCATGCCATTCGGCTGTTTTCCATATATCAGATACTGAATCAATTAATGGACTTTTTCTTTCCATCTCTACCTTGAGCATCAAATGCAGATCGTGCGGAATGCTGTATAAGTTGTAAATCAACTCTACTGTACCCATCTCCTCACCGTTATCCAATCCTGTTAAGCAGGATAATTGATCAAAGTATGTCTTGTCATCAGAGTGAAGTAATTCACTCACAGAATGAATCATACTTGATTGAACAAGTAAAGCCCGAGGCGAAGCATTTAAATCCTCACCTAATATTGCTCTAGGATTATGTTTTTGAATTAGCTCTTTTAACAGATCAAACGTCATCCTCTTTTTTCATTAGTTTTTCAAGAGCCTTTGGTCGAATGACGGACTCTTGTCTGATTTTTTCTTGCAGTTTCAAAAAACCTCCTATCAAAGATTCAGGTCTGGGTGGACAGCCAGGTACGTACACATCTACGGGAATAACTCTATCTACACCTTTCAACACATGATAACCATGTTCCCAGTAGGGACCTCCACAGTTAGCACAAGATCCCATGGAGATAACATACTTGGGATCAGCCATTTGTTCATATAGTCTTTTCACTCTATCTGCCATTTTAAAGGTTACCGTTCCAGAAACAATCATCACGTCTGCTTGTCTTGGGGAATTTCGTGGAATCACCCCAAATCGATCTAAATCATAGGCAGAAGAAGCTGTTGACATAAACTCAATAGCACAGCAGGCTAAACCAAACCCGACTGGCCACAGGCTACTGAGTCTTGCCCAATTCAATAAATCGTCAAGTTTGGAAATAACTATTCCTCCTTCTCCCGTTTTAAGCCTGCCTATATCTTGTAAATCAGGTTCTTTCATTAAATTTTTGATATACTTCGAAAGGAATTTTAGAATTAAAATCTGGTTTTTTAGGTTTTGGCTTCACCCATTCCAACATCCCCCTAGCCCATACATAGGCTAGCCCTATTGCTAGGATTCCAATAAAGATAAAAGCCTCTATCAAAGAGAATCTAGCCCAAAGACCATTGGTGCGTTCAATTAACTCTTGATCTCCAAATACAATTGCCCAAGGGAAAAGAAAAACCAACTCTGCTTCAAACAGCAAAAAGATGAGTGCGATCACATAAAATCTAACGTTAAACTTCCCCCAGGCAGTTCCAGTTGGCTCTTCTCCAGACTCATAAATTTTTTGCTTTTCCTGTGTGGGATTATTCGGTCTTAATATTTTACTCAAAAGAAGCATGGTCAATATGAATATAACAGCTCCTATTACAAAGAGAAAAACAGTTCCAAATCCGCTTATTTCAATCATAATGGGGAAATTAGTGATATAATACCTAATTGCTAGTCGTATATAAATATATTAGGAAAGATAGCTACATTTAAAGGGAAAAGAGGTAGCTTTATGGACATACAAATGTAATTGGCTGAATAAAAACATAGTTTGACACATTTGATTAATACCAATTTGATTATAAAATATGACATAGCTAAATTGAATTGTTTGACTATACTGAAAATTTCAGTGATACCCTTGTGGGTTTAACTAAATGGTCTTAACTAGTTAAGACCCCAGAAAAAATTGTAGATATGAAAGGTAAAATATTGATTGCCGTTACATTGGCTTGTTTAATTCTTCTTTTCTCATGTGAAAGAGATAAATTAGAACCTCAAGCTGACTTTGACTGGATAAAAATGGATGTACCTGAAGCAAGTACTATTTATAGTCTTAGCGGAAATATTGACAATGAATTAATTGTTGGAGGGTTAGGTGGAATAAGAAAAACATCCAATAGAGGATTAATGTGGTCTATTGTTCACGATAGTGTTACCGCATATGAACTTAGAAAAAAGCAGGACACTTTATTTGCTATTGCTTTATATAATTCTTCCTATCAGGATTATTACTCGCTGAATTCAAGTCATTAATGCAACTTTCTGGTTAACCAATAATTGATTCATTACAAATATAGGGGTTTCATATTTATGCCTTTTTCTAGGTCGATTGTTTATCTTGGTTTCAATGTCTTTGATTTGTTGCTCATCGAGCATAGAGAAGTCTGATTTCTTAGGGATATATTGTCTGATCAGCCCGTTTAAATTTTCATTAGACCCTCTTTCCCACGCGTGGTAGGGATGGGCAAAATAATAGTCAATGCTTAGCGTTTTAGCTACCTGTTGATGCCAAGCAAATTCCTTTCCATTATCAGAAGTGATGGTTTGAAGAAACGGACTCCATTCTTCCAATAATTCATTGATGGCATCAGCAACTTCGCTGGCTTGTTTGGTTTCTACTTTCTTCATTTTCAACATGCCACTCGCCCTGTCGTTGCTAGTTACAATCGCTCCTTTCTGATTTTTTCCAATGACCAAATCTACTTCAAGATCTCCAAATCTTGACCTTTCTTCTACCACCGAAGGTCTGCGGTCTATACTTACTCTGTCTTTTATAATTCCCCTGCTATCTTTAGTAGCCCCTCTTTTGCGATACTTTCTGCCCTTTCTTCGGAGATGAGTATGTAACTCGCCCTGGTGTTTTTTGTCTTTCCATACATGCTGATAAATGCGCTCGTGAGAGACACAGTCTAGCCCTTCTTTTATACTGATGCCTACAATTTGCTCGGGGCTATAGTCTTCCTTTAGCAGGGTCTCAACATGGGACTGAATTCGCAAGGTGAATCGCTTTTTCTTGGGTTTCTTTTTTTGACGTTGAGCATACTTTCGATGCGCCAAATCATGCCTATAAACACCACTCCTCTGATCTTTATTACGCACAATTTCTCTGCTAATAACAGATTTATCTTTTGCTATGCTAGCAGCTATTTCACTTTGACTTTTTCCTTGTTGTAACATACACGATATCGCGTACCTTTGTTCTGTAGTAAGATGTGCCATTTGCAACTTTATTTTTGACGATGTGAGGGGGCAAATTAACCCTTACCAGCAAAGCAGTGAAAGAGAAAATTGCCCTTCTTTCCTGTTTTGTAATAGTGATAAAATCTCAAATCTAAAAGTTGCATTTATTAGTTGAATGTGAGCTCTATTGATAACGGTGATACTTGGGAACTTTATAGCAATAAATCTTTAGACGATTTGCGCACCAGTACGGTAACTTCTTCAAACGGAACTATATATAAAATTGTCTATTCTGAAACCTACCCTGCACAACCAGACCAGCTATTAAAATCATCTGACGGCGGTTTTACTTGGATTGATATTTTTCCTTACAAACGCTCTTTATATCTAATTTACTTAGGGGCATCTCTAAAAACTAAAACAGCTGTGTTAGTATGTTTTTTGAGCTAAAAGAGTTAGACTTGGAAATGAAACAATTTAAACGTCACAGAGATTACGGTTTTTTTGATCAAGACATTCGTTTGTCCAAACTGAGCCAGTTGGGAGATCCCCTGCAACGATTAAACGGTGGAATTGATTTTGAAATTTTCCGTTCTTTACTGGAAAAGCACCTGATCAAAGAGTCACAAGGAAAGGGAGGACGTCCCCCATATGATTATGTGTTAATGTTCAAGATATTGATTCTTCAGCGATATTATAACCTCTCTGATGATCAAGCAGAATATCAAATCAATGACAGGATGAGTTTTATGAGATTTCTCAACCTCACCATTGCAGATGACATACCAGATAGCAACACGATATGGTTGTTTAGTGAACGTCTGACCGACTTGAATTTAGTAAAATCTCTTTTCGAGCTATTTCAGAGTCAATTGGAAAAGTTAGGGCTTATGGTCAATGAAGGCAAAATAATAGATGCCTCTTTTGTAGAAGCCCCACGCCAACGCAACAGCAGGGAGAAAAACCAACAAATAAAAGAGGGTAAGGGAGAAGGTCTATGGACAGATGAACCCAATAAAAAGCGTCAAAAGGACATTGATGCACGTTGGACAAAGAAAAATAATCAGAATTATTATGGGTATAAAAATCACGCCAAGGTTGATGCAGGTAGCAAATTGATAGAACGCTATGAAATTACCGATGCAGCGGTACATGATTCACAGGCTCTTGATGCCCTGTTGGACAAAAAACAAGACAAAGCACAGGAATTGTATGCCGACAGTGCTTATGCAGACCAGCAAGAAATACTCGAAAAACATCAAATTAAAGATCAAATACATGAGAAGGGCTACAAAAACAAGCCGTTGACCGATACACAAAAGGAAAGTAATACAAGAAAATCAAAAGTACGCGTAAGAGTGGAGCATGTTTTTGGTTTCATGGAGAACAGTATGGGAAGCATGTATTACAGAAAAGTAGGGAAATCAAGAGCCGATACGGTCATTGGTCTGATGAATCTGACTTATAATATGTTCAGAAAAATTCAATTGACCGCTTCATTATGAGGGAACGTGCGTTCGATAGGCAATGAATAAATTCATAAGTAACTGATAATCAGGTGAATAAAAAATGAACTAAAAAAGAACAAAATAGGTCATCTTAAAAAAACAGGTCATAAAAATAAATCGGGAGAATATCCAGTTTTTAGAGATGCCCTTAAACCCACAGGCTGCCATGATGAAGTTTATTTTATCTCCTGTTTTCTCTTTTAAGTAATTGCTAGCTGCTCGATGATCTTGCTTCAAGTGTCCGATGATTGGCTCTATGGCTGCTCTACGTCTACAGAGCGTTCGTTTTCTCTGTTTTTGATAGGTATTGTCTCTTTTTAATGGTTTGGATGGTCGAATGATGGAGGTGTTTTCAACTGTGTTAGTCCCTTTGTACCCCCTATCTACTGTGGCGGTTTTCGGGTAGTTACCAGTCAGTAGTTGTGTTTGCTTCAATACAGCATCTAGCGTATGTCCATCATAAATATTCTCTTCAAAAGTCATCGCCCCTACGATGATACCCGTATTTTGTGTCAATACTACTGATGCCTTACAGCCCTATTCATATTTCTTATGTGCCTTTCCTTTTGCGATGCAATACACATCAGGTTCATGTAAACTGTAAATTTTATTCTTACTGCACTTCTCTTGTGTAAGTACTCGTTTGAACAGTGCTCATGTTACTTCTTTTTGCTGATGAGGTAATTTCCTGTCTAATTCTCTGACTAACCGACCAGCAATGGTTTTGAGTTTGCGCTTCGCTGCATTTGCTTTCTTTCTTCTTTTAGGGTGAGTCCCATTCTGTTGATCACGGTGGAAAACGAACCCGGGGTGAGTCCCATTGTAGGTGTCTCTGACAAGGTTTTTGGTTGTCCTAACGTAGCTGCGTCGTAGTTTAATCCCTTCTTTCTTGGCTATAGAAATACAGCTGTCAACAATCTTTTTATGAAGTTTTGCATCTGTGGGATAGGTGATGCGCTTTTCCTGGACAGTAGTATCTACACTTACATGCTTGTCCTTAGCATCCTTGCCGTGTAGCTCAATTGAATGTTTCAATAGCTTCTCTACCCCTTCTTCTCCAATCCTCTTCCTGAAATGAACCAAATCTGTTGCCGCACAGGGTTGCCCCCATTGCAAAGAATCAAAGCCTCCAAAATATTGAAAATATGGATTCATTTCCCACCGTTGCTCCACCAATACCTCATCTGATAAATTGTAAATAGATTTTAATATCAACAAGGAGACCATCAAACGAATAGAATGAGCTGGACGACCTACATTTGAATAAAGCGAACCAAACGCTTCTTCAAAATATGACCATGCTATCTGGTGGCTCAACAAATAAAGCGCTTGCCTGGAATTGAGTTGTTCAGTTAAGGTAGGTGATAAAAAATTAAGTTGATTTCTATTCGACTTTTTTGACTGCATTTGACAAGGTTTTGATTGATATTATAACTATTCCTTGTCATTTTATACAGCAATAATCGTGCTAAAACCCTCCCTGAAAGGAGATAAGCATAATTAGTCAGCCCTTAAAAACCGACCTAACAAGTAAAAATATATTTCAAGCGGCCGCTCAGCAAACGTGAATCAACCTTGAATCAAATGGACCAAGGGCTTTTTACCAAAAATATGGACAAAACGCGCTTTTTTAAGCCATAAATAGTCAACCCTAAAGAATCAACATTAATTATGCTTATCTCCTTTCAGGGAGGGTTTTAGCACGATTATTGCTGTATAAAATGACAAGGCATAGTTATAATTTGAATCAAAACCTTGTCAAATGCAGTCAAAAAAGTCGAATAGAAATCAACTTAATTTTTTTGAAGTAGGCATTTAATAAATACGAATGCACTTGTACGGGCATGGTTGATGGACCACCATTTTAGTTAGCAGGTTATCGAATATTTCCCCTTTCATCTGGCTTCGGTTGAACCGATAGCAATATTGGTCGATATATGCTTGAAGGTTATCGACTGAATGGTGGATACCTCTAAGCCATGCCTTGAACATCATAATTGTTCTGTGCAATTCCGGGAAATTCTTACCTTTCTTCCCACTCTCGATTTGAATTAAGTAAGGATATTTTTCTTTCAAGGGGATGTAGCCCCTCCACTTATCGGTTGTGATGGTAGCCTCAGGTGATATATGATCCTGGAAGAAGGGCTTCAATTGCTTGGATCCAGCATTGTCAATCTCTCTGGCATACATCCTGCTCACTCCTTTCCCTTTCTTCTCAATAGCCAGTACAACCTGCTTTTTTCGGTTATTTTGTCGTCCTACAACGCCTTCTTCCTGTTGCCCTACAACGGTCTCATCGACTTCTACTTTACCCACTAGCGGGTATTTCCCACTGCTAACCATGGCCTTCATTACCTTTTGTTGAAACAGCCAACAGGTTTTTTGCCGTAGCCCCAGTTTTCTGCTTAGCTCTGTTGATGCAATCCCTTGTTTATTTGTACTCATATAGTATACGATATAAAAAGCTTTTAACATTGGGAATTTTACTTTGTGGAAAAGAGTGCCACTTGTGGGGGTAGCTTGGTACCTACATTTTGTGCATTGCCGGGTATGGAATAATTTCCCTCTGCAATACTTGTTGTTTTGACACTTTTCACATTTAAATCCATCTGGCCATTTCATTTCGGCCAGGAAGTTTTGACAACTGTCGTTATCAGGAAATTTCTTCTGAAACTCAAAAAGAGTTAGGCTTTCATACTTTTTCTCCATAATCTGATTTTTATTCTAACTTTAATAATCCTACTAAGTTACTGTAAATCAATCGTTTAATCAAGAAAATGAAACTGTTTTAATAGACTAATCTTTTATTTATTAAATGCCTACTTCAATAATTTTTTATCACCTACCTTAACTGAACAACTCAATTCCAGGCAAGAGCTTTATTTGTTGAGCCAACAGATAGCATGGTCATATTTTGAAGAAGCGTTTGGTTCGCTTTATTCAACTGTAGGTCGTCCGGCTCATTCTATTCGTTTGATGGTCTCCTTGTTGATATTAAAATCTATTTACAATTTATCAGATGAGGTATTGGTGGAACAACGGTGGGAAATGAATCCATATTTTCAATATTTTGGAGGCTTTGATTCTTTGCAATGGGGGCAACCCTGTGCGGCAACAGATTTGGTACATTTCAACAAGAGGATTGGAGAAGAAGGGGTAGAGAAGCTATTGAAACATTCAATTGAGCTACACGGCAAGGATGCTAAGGACAACCATGTAAGTGTAGATACTACTGTCGAGGAAAAGAGCATCACCTATCCCACAGATGCAAAACTTCATAAAAAGATTGTTGACAGCTGTATTTCTATAGCCAAGCAAGAAGGGATTAAACTACGACGCAGCTACGTTAGGACAACCAAAACCCTTGTCAGAGACATCTACCATGTGACTCACCCTAAAAGAAGAAAGAAAGCAAATGCAGCGAAGCGAAAACTCAAAACCATTGCTGGTCGGTTAGTCAGAGCATTAGACAGGAAATTACCACATCAGCAAAAAGAAGTAACATTAGCACTGTTCAAACGAGTACTTACACAAGAGAAGTGCAGTAAGAATAAAATTTACAGTTTACATGAACCTGATGTGTATTGCATCGCAACAGGAAAGGCACATAAGAAATATGAATAGGGCTGTAAGGCATCAGTAGTATTGACACAAAACATGGGTATCATCGTAGGTGAGATGACTTTTGAAGAGAATATTTATGATGGACATACGCTAGATGCTGTATTGAAGCAAACACAACTACTGACTGGTAACTACCCGAAAACCGCCACAGTAGATAGGGGGTACAAAGGGACTAACAAAGTTGAGAACACCTCCATCATTCGACCATCCAACCCATTAAAAAGAGACAATACCTATGAAAAACAGAGAAAACGAACGCACTGTAGACGTAGAGCAGCCATAGAGCCAATCATCGGACACTTGAAGCAAGATCATCGAGTAGCTAGCAATTACCTAAAAGGGAAAACAGGAGATAAAATAAACTTCATCATGGCAGCCTGTGGGGTTAACTACAAGAAATTGATGAAAAAACTAAGAGTAAATGCTCTTTGGCTCTATACAAAATGGGTAGTAAATCTGAGGCGTCTAGTTGAATTAACCTCTTTCCATCAAAGTAGAATACAAACTCCATTGAAAATGAGTTTTTAAGGAACGACTATATACACACAAAGACTACAGCCGACTGCTCACCTAACTGCCTAACTGTTTTGATTAAGGGCATCCAACATTCTTTCGTGATACCGCTTTTCTCAGGAAAGGTCTGTCTGAAAGACCTCAATTTTACCAGTGAAGACCTACGGAAACCCTTAGTTCTGGTCAAAATGCAGACTAACCAGCCCTATATACCTAGTCGATTAGATAGGAACTGACATTATTATCCTTTAGCAACTCTTTGTATCTGCAAATCTAGTTGACTGCGGATTTTAGGGACAATTAATATTGTCATCCACAGAAAAATAATTTTTGCAAAAGTCTTGCTCACTACTTAGTCAGCCCTAAAGAATCAACATTAATTAGTCAACCCTAAAGAATCAAAATTAATTATGCTTATCTTCTTTCAGGGAGGGTTTTAGCACGATTATTGCTGTATAAAATGACAAGGAATAGTTATAATATCAATCAAAACCTTGTCAAATGCAGTCAAAAAAGTCGAATAGAAATCAACTTAATTTTTTTGAAGTAGGCATTTAATAAATAAAAGATTAGTCTATTAAAACAGTTTCATTTTCTTGATTAAACGATTGATTTACAGTAACTTAGTAGGATTATTAAAGTTAGAATAAAAATCAGATTATGGAGAAAAAGTATGAAAGCCTAACTCTTTTTGAGTTTCAGAAGAAATTTCCTGATAACGACAGTTGTCAAAACTTCCTGGCCGAAATGAAATGGCCCAATGGATTTAAATGTGAAAGGTGCCAAAACAACAAGTATTGCAGAGGGAAATTATTCCATACCCGGCAATGCACAAAATGTAGGTACCAAGCTACCCCAACAAGTGGCACTCTTTTCCACAAAGTAAAATTCCCAATGTTAAAAGCTTTTTATATCGTATACTATATGAGTACCAATAAACAAGGGATTGCATCAACAGAGCTAAGCAGAAAACTGGGGCTACGGCAAAAAACCTGTTGGCTGTTTCAACAAAAGGTAATGAAGGCAATGGTTAGCAGTGGGAAATACCCGCTAGTGGGTAAAGTAGAAGTCGATGAGACCGTTGTAGGGCAACAGGAAGAAGGCGTTGTAGGACGACAAAATAACCGAAAAAAACAGGTTGTACTGGCTATTGAGAAGAAAGGGAAAGGAGTGAGCAGGATGTATGCCAGAGAGATTGACAATGCTGGATCCAAGCAATTGAAGCCCTTCTTCCAAGATCATATATCACCTGAGGCTACCATCAAAACCGATAACTGGAGGGGCTACATCCCCTTGAAAGAAAAATATCCTTACTTAATTCAAATCGAGAGTGGGAAGAAAGGTAAGAATTTCCCGGAATTGCACAGAACAATTATGATGTTCAAGGCATGGCTTAGAGGTATCCACCATTCAGTCGATAACCTGCAAGCATATATCGACCAATATTGCTATCGGTTCAACCGAAGCCAGATGAAAGGGGAAATATTCGATAACCTGCTAACTAAAATGGTGGCCCATCAACCATGCCCGTACAAGTGCATTCGTATTTATTAAATGCCTACTTCAATAATTTTTTATCACCTACCTTAACTGAACAACTCAATTCCAGGCAAGAGCTTTATTTGTTGAGCCACCAGATAGCATGGTCATATTTTGAAGAAGCGTTTGGTTCGCTTTATTCACATGTAGGTCGTCCAGCTCATTCTATTCGTTTGATGGTCTCCTTGTTGATATTAAAATCTATTTACAATTTATCAGATGAGTTATTGGTGGAACAACGGTGGGAAATGAATCCATATTTTCAATATTTTGGAGGCTTTGATTCTTTGCAATGGGGGCAACCTTGTGCGGCAACAGATTTGGTACATTTCAGCAAGAGGATTGGAGAAGAAGGGGTAGAGAAGCTATTGAAACATTCAATTGAGCTACACGGCAAGGATGCTAAGGACAAGCATGTAAGTGTAGATACTACTGTCCAGGAAAAGCGCATCACCTATCCCACAGATGCAAAACTTGTAACTAGTCAGGTGGTCTACAGTGTATAACTCATTGATTATAAACTGATTAGAAAATTCGATTATTTCTTAACAAGACCTTAACATTTATCTATTTCACTGATTATCAGTCTTTTACTTAAAAAGTAACTAAGAATTCAAGTTTATATAAACATTTTTTAGTTTGTAACTACCCGATAACAAGTAATTTAGATCACCTGAGTAGTTACCAAAACTTCATAAAAAGATTGTTGACAGCTGTATTTCTATAGCCAACCAAGAAGGGATTAACCTACGACGCAGCTACGTTAGGACAACCAAAAACCTTGTCAGAGACACCTACAATGGGACTCACCCTAAAAGAAGAAAGAAAGCAAATGCAGCGAAGCGAAATCTCAAAACCATTGCTGGTCGGTTAGTCAGAGAATTAGACAGGAAATTACCACATCAGCAAAAAGAAGTAACACTGGCACTGTTCAAACGAGTACTTACACAAGAGAAGTGCAGTAAGAATAAAATTTACAGTTTACATGAACCTGATGTGTATTGCATCGCAAAAAGGAAGGCACATAAG
Organism: Ekhidna sp.; assembly: GCA_965261215.1. Classification (GTDB taxonomy): domain Bacteria; phylum Bacteroidota; class Bacteroidia; order Cytophagales; family Cyclobacteriaceae; genus Ekhidna. The sequence goes on along the minus strand of CBDHDT010000193.1, from coordinate 718,312 downwards.
AAATATGAATATGGCTGTAAGGCATCAGTAGTATTGACACAAAATACGGGTATCATCGTAGGTGCGATGACTTTTGAAGAGAATATTTATGATGGACATACGCTAGATGCTGTATTGAAGCAAACACAACTACTGACTGGTAACTACCCGAAAACCGCCACAGTAGATAGGGGGTACAAAGGGACTAACAAAGTTGAGAACACCTCCATCATTCGACCATCCAAACCATTAAAAAGAGACAATACCTATCAAAAACAGAGAAAACGAAAGCTCTGTAGACGTAGAGCAGCCATAGAGCCAATCATCGGACACTTGAAGCAAGATCATCGAGCAGCTATCAATTACCTAAAAGGGAAAACAGGAGATAAACTAAACTTCATCATGGCAGCCTGTGGGGTTAACTACAAGAAGTTGATGAAAAAACTAAGAGTAAATGCTCTTTGGCTCTATACAAAATGGGTAGTAACCCTGAGGCGTCTAGTTGAATTAACCTCTTTCCATCAAAGTAGAATACAAACTCTATGGAAAATGAGTTTTTAAGGAACGACTATTTACCTTTTGTTGGTAGGAAGCCGAATCTGCCCGAAAGTGCTTGATGCAGATGTCCTGCTGATCTAGTAAAGAAAATGCCTTGGTCAGGGTTTCTTCTTGTTGGTATTTGGCTGGGCTGTTGCCATTACGACCTTCGATGTAACCAATGTTTTTGCCGATACTGGCCACACCTGGCTGGTAACCTTCACACTTTTTATAGCTTCTCCGTGCATCATATTTCTCGGTGGCGATTACCTGATTATCATAATCTAATGTATACTCCTGTTTGGTGTCAAGCTGATTGGTTTTGCTCAAGGCTTTCAGTAATCATTGGTTTAAGCCCAGGTTGATATTGAACTGATGGGTTATCCCTCCCGAACTGGTCATTTCCTCTGTAGGGGTGGCCAGTTCTTTTATGACTCGCAAAATGGTATCGGCACTACACACCGAGAACCCCCGAACTTTCTTCAGATGTTCTCCCAAGTGTTCTTCAATGTCCTCAGTACTATCTCCACCTTGAAGGAAAATAGCCAAATGATTCATCTATGGTTACCTTCATTCTCGCTTACTTGATTGGTTACACACTCAAATAAGTGAAAAAAAATCTAGCCAGAAAATCTTATTACAAACTGTTTTAAGCCTATGCTGGCTCTTTTTCGTTTTACACCTGCGGATTTAAGGGAAAGAGTGTGTTGGATATTTGTAGGACACATGGAATAAGCCAACCAACTTTCTACAACTGGAAGAGTAAAGACTCAGGAATGAGTGTGAACCAACTCAAAAAGTTGAAGGAACTCGAAACAGAATTAAGTTCATTTAAGCGTATGTATGCTGATCTGGCTTTGGAATACAATGGCTGAATTCAAGTCATTAAAGCAGCTGATCGAAAAAAAGCTCTAAGGTCTGCTACAAAACGAGAAACTGTTGGATATCTGGCCGATGAAGGTCTGAGTATCAGGCAGACCTGTGTGGCAATTAATCTGAGATTATCTGTGTATTACTACCGATTTAAGCGCAAAGCTGAGGACACTACTAGTAGTAGACATTTGGAGCAATTGACAGAAAAGTGTCCTGCTTTATGGCTTCCGAAAAATGTACCATGTACTGCGTCTTGAACGGTATAGATGGAACCATAAACGCGTATACCGAGAGTGTATGTGATGATGGGACTGAATATGCGTAGAAAGCGTAAAAGAAGGCTGCCAGCACGCGTCAAGACTCCTCACATTATACCCATCCAAAGCAACATCATTTGGAGTGCGGATTTCATGAAGGATAGCCTGAGTAATGGAAGACAGTTCAGCACCTTCAACGTGATAGATGATATCAATAGAGAAGCACTGATGATTACCATTGATACCTCATTAAGTGCTAGGAGCTTGTCGGACTTATCAATTTAAACCTCTGAGAATTCCATATTTAGGAATACGTGCTTTTCGCCTCTGAATACTGAACTCTGGAAGGCTTAAAAGTGGTTTTTTACTGCTTTTTAACATCTATTTTTTTAAGTTCGACAGACTCCTAGGCGTATTATACCAAATTGGTCACAAAAGGTCACAAATAAATCGTTTGAAGTAGGCATTTAATAAATAAAAGATTAGTCTATTAAAACAGTTTCATTTTCTTAATTAAATGATTGATTTACAGTAATTTAGTAGGACTATTAAAGGTAGAGTAAAAATCAGATTATGGAGAAAAAGTATGAAAGCCCAACTCTTTTTGAGTTTCAGGAGAAATTTCCTGATAATGACAGTTGTCAAAACTTCCTAGCCAAAATGAAATGGCCAGATGGATTTAAATGTGAAAAGTGTCAAAACAACAAGTATTGCAGAGGGAAATTATTCCATACCCGGCAATGCACAAAATGTAGGTACCAAGCTACCCCAACAAGTGGCACTCTTTTCCACAAAGTAAAATTCCCAATGTTAAAAGCTTTTTATATCGTATACTATATGAGTACCAATAAACAAGGGATTGCATCAACAGAGCTAAGCAGAAAACTGGGGCTACGGCAAAAAACCTGTTGGCTGTTTCAACAAAAGGTAATGAAGGCAATGGTTAGCAGTGGGAAATACCCGCTAGTGGGTAAAGTAGAAGTCGATGAGACCGTTGTAGGGCAACAGGAAGAAGGCGTTGTAGGACGACAAAATAACCGAAAAAAACAGGTTGTACTGGCTATTGAGAAGAAAGGGAAAGGAGTGAGCAGGATGTATGCCAGAGAGATTGACAATGCTGGATCCAAGCAATTGAAGCCCTTCTTCCAGGATCATATATCACCTGAGGCTACCATCAAAACCGATAAGTGGAGGGGCTACATCCCCCTGAAAGAAAAATACCCTTAGTTAATCCAAATAGAGAGTGGGAAGAAAGGTAAGAATTTCCCGGAATTGCACAGAACAATTATAATGTTCAAGGCATGGCTTAGAGGCATCCACCATTCAGTCGATAACCTTCAGGCATAGATCAACCAATAGTGCTATCGGTTCAACCGAAGTCAGATGAAAGGAGAAATATTCGATAACCCGCTAACTAAAATGGTGGACCACCAACCATGCCCGTACAAGTGCATTCGTATTTATTAAATGCCTACTTCAATAATTTTATTTATTAAATGCCTATTTCAATAAATCGTTTCTTTTTCGCTTGTATGTCGTTAATAAATAGCACCGTAGCTATGACTATACTCATATTTTTTGCCTACTCCGAACAAAAAATAATTCAATTTATTTGTGTGACATTTTATAATACAATTGGTATTAGTAACTTTGAATGGTATGAAAGTAGCAGAATGCATAAAAACATCCAGTAAAACTCCTCTTACCGAATCGGAAAAGCAACACATGGCTCAAGTACAAGAGGCGATAGATGAAGGCGTATATAATACTCCTAAGCCTAAAGGGAAAAGAATCCGAAACGCAGTAGAGAAGGCTCTTAGAAAACCCCAGTAAGTTTTCAATGTCCAAATTCTTATTATCACGACTGGCAGAGCAGGACTTGGAAGACCACTTAGCATATATTGTTTGTCGAGATGGTATTGATCGTGCCAGTACACTAGACGATGAAATTATGGAGAAAATTGGACAAATAGCCGATGCTCCTTTTAAACTTGGTCAGCACAAAGACGGCTATATTCCAGGATTAAGGAAGGTGGTTTTTAAGCGGTTAAATAGCTATTTTAGGTATGTTGATAACACTCTTTGTGTTGATCGGATCTATTAGTGGTTATCGAGATCAAAATAGACAGTTTGGTAACTAGCCATATCATACCAATTTGATCACAAAATACGACATAAGAAAATTGAACTAGTTCCGTTTACATCAGGCAAAAAACAGAACCATAACCATAGCTACGGTTATGTTTTTTTGTGATCAATTTGGTATTACAGAAACCAGCAACAAAGTTGACCCACTACCGAAAATGTCATAGCTTGCCTCCCTCATCATTTGACAACCATTCTCTCCACAGCACTTTCATTGCCGTTAGTGAACGTTAAGAGGTATATGCCCGAAGGCTGATTGCTCGCTTCCCAGGTGATATGGTAGTCGCCGGGGTGTTGGTCGCCATCAACCAAAGTGGACACCAGCCGACCGGCACTGGTGTAGACGCTAATATTCACTGGTCCTCTTTTTGTTAAGGTGTATTCAATGGCGGTATGGTTCACAAACGGGTTAGCGTAGTTTTTTAGAGAACCTGTTGCCAGGACGTTCTGTATGCCGGTAAGGAGGGGTTCAGAAACTTGACTCACCGTTCCATTGGAAGCCATGAAGGGAATTTCAGTCTCGGCAAAAGCGGTTCGCTCCACCATCGGTCCGATGAAGCCCTTTTGTCCGAAGGTGACAACGCCACTGCCATCGGTGGCATCCGTGATGGAGATCGTGCCAGTAACCTGACCGGGGGTTGAGTGGTCAAAGCGGACACGCGCTGTCCCGTTGGTGCTGCTTACTTCTCCCATCACCTGTACGTTCATGCTCACCTCAATGGTGAGAACGATTTCTCCATTCATCAACTCAACGTTCGTTAAGGTGTTGTTCAACTCTTTGACGTAAATCAACTGTAACGCGCTGGTGGTACTGACTCCAAAAACAGCTGCCACGTCCGCATCAACTGGATTTCTGGAGATCACTAGTTCCGTGCCAGTAGCCGTGCCGTTCACAATTCCGTGGGCATCGAAACTGCTATTCATGATCGTAAAATCCGTGCGCTCGCTCAATACACGTTTGCTTGCCAAGGTATCATTCGGCGCAGTGCCGTTACGAGCAAAGGCAGCGACGGAGAATCGGGAAGTACTGCCTGAATTCATCGGGACAGTCAGGCTAATCTGCGTGCTTTCGTCCCCGGGGGAGGTGTAAAGCACACCCGCTGGACCTGCTACTGTCCAGTCAGCTACCGCTACCGTGATGGCCAGTCGATTTTCCTTGGGTCCTTGAAATACGATGACCTCCTCATCCAACGAGGGATTTGCTTTGACTTCATATACCCATTCGCTGTTGAGTATATCTAACGAGAGACGCTCCAGAATGTTGCTGCCAGCTTCCACGATTGTGTAATCAGCTGGTACTTCCATACCAGCGAAGGTCGTCGGTACCCGAAAGATTTGACCCGTTTTCAACGGGTCACCAGCAGTGAAACTAGTGATGTGTACCTGCCTAGTAAACGCATTGACTGCGACAGACACATCCAGCTCGTCACTGGTGCCGTTTGCGGACGCAGTGACGGTCAACGTGGCACTGCCCACACCTTCGAAACTGACAGTTAATTTTGAGTCGTCGATGGTGCCAATCGCATCGGCGGTGCTGGAAGAAACCACCGAGTACGTGATCGCATCTCCCTCTACGTCGGTGGACAACGTAGCTAAATCAACCGTTTGACTGGGCGATCCTGCATGTACCGTCATCGGAGGGATAGCACCAGTCCAGGCTACTGCATCATCCACTGCTGTAATGGCAACACGGATTACCGCATCGGTGACACCGCCATTGCCGTCATCGGCGGTTAACGTGATTTGGACAGCACTGCCACCTGCCGTATTGAAATTTTCAGTAAAAGCGAGGTTGATGTTGTTATTTCCATTGAGGGAAGCGGTGACACTGGCGTGATTGCTACGTACCGAATAGGTGATGTCATCACCTTCCACATCCGTAAACCCCGGGTTGGTGACTTCGATGCCGTTGGCATCTTCATCGAACGTTTGATCTGCTATCGCACTGTTGATGCTAGGTGCATCATTTTGGGCAGTAATGGTAACTCCAAACGTGCGTTGAGTGACACCGCCATTTTCGTCATCAGCGGTCAACGTAATGGTGACGGGACCAGCATTTTCCGTATTAAAGTTTTCGGCAAAAGCGAGGACAATATCGTGGGTTCCATCAATGGACGCGGTGACATTCGTATTACTAGAAGCGACTGAAACTGTTGGCGTATCGCCATCCACATCAGTAATGTCCGTGCCGATGGTTTGGTCCGTGGCATCTTCATCGAACGTGACATCGTGTAGCGCAACGACTGTGGGTGCATCATTGACTGCGCTTACGGTCAGCCCCCAAACCGCATCGGTGACACCGCCATTGCCGTCATCGGCGGTTAACGTGATTTGGACAGCACTGCCACCTGCTGTATTGAAATTTTCAGCAAACGTGAGGTTGATGTTGTTATTTCCATTGAGGGAAGCGGTGACACGGGCGTGATTGCTACGTACCGAATAGGTGATGTCATCACCTTCTATATCCGTAAACCCCGGGTTGGTGACTTCGATGCCGTTGGCATCTTCATCGAATGTTTGGTCAGCTATTGCGCTGTTAATGCTAGGTGCATCATTTTGGGCAGTAATGGTAACTCCAAACGTGCGTTGAGTGACACCGCCATTTTCGTCATCAGCGGTCAGCGTAATGGTCACGGGACCAGCATTTTCCGTATTGAAGTTTTCAGCAAAAGCGAGGACAATATCATGGGTTCCATCAATGGACGCGGTGACATTCGCATGGCTAGAAGCGACTGAAACCGTTGGCGTATCGCCATCCACATCAGTAATGTCCGTGTCGATGGTTTGGTCCGTGGCATCTTCATCGAACGTGACATCGTGTAGCGCAACGACTGTGGGTGCATCATTGACTGCGCTTACGGTAAGTCCCCAAATCGCATCGGTGACACCGCCATTGCCGTCATCGGCGGTTAACGTGATTTGGACAGCACTGCCACCTGCCGTATTGAAGTTTTCAGCAAACGTGAGGTTGATGTTGTTATTTCCATTGAGGGAGGCGGTGACACGGGCGTGATTGCTGCGCACCGAATAGGTGAGGTCATCACCTTCCACATCCGTAAACCCCGGGTTGGTGACTTCAATGCCGTTGGCATCTTCATCGAATGTTTGGTCAGCTAGTGCGCTGTTAATGCCAGGTGCATCATTTTGGGCAGTAATGGTAAGTCCAAACGTGCGTTGAGTGACACCGCCATTTTCGTCATCAGCGGTCAACGTAATGGTGACGGGACCAGCATTTTCCGTATTGAAGTTTTCAGCAAAAGCGAGGACAATATCATGGGTTCCATCAATGGACGCAGTGACATTCGCATGGCTAGAAGCGACTGAAACCGTTGGCGTATCGCCATCCACATCAGTAATGTCCGTATTGATGGTTTGGTCCGTGTCATCCTCATCGAACGTTTGATCGTGTAGCGCAACGACTGTGGGCGCATCGTTCTCGCTGGTGATAGCCACCTCGAAACTTGTTTGAATCGTTTGATTTGGGTTATTTGCATTGGTGACGTTGAGGGTCACCGTGATGTCGCCACTTGTTGCCGTGTGTTGATTCGCCATTGGCGTAATGGTAAGCGTATTATCTACGATGCTGACCGCTACTATTCCGCCTGGAGCAAAACGCACGACCGTTTTGGGGTCAGCACGGTTGCTTGTGAGGGCGGTGAGGTCCACCGTGGGCAGTGGATGCGCATCTTCTGCTATGGTTTGTTTCTCAATGGGATTAGCAATAACCGGTGGTGCCGTCTGCTTCAAAATCATCGTCTTCTCCCAGTCAAGGAACTGGATGGCAAAACGAACTAGCCCATCATCATTCACGAATCCGACAAAATCATCGGCAGTACCTCCACCAGTATCGGCAACATCTATTTCTTTCCACATCTTATAAGTACGATTTGCATGATCGTATCTCATAATCACTGTTTTTTGGGGTTCTGCTACATTATTTACAACTCCGTGGCAAACATATAGATCGTCACCGACAACCGCCAAACCAGTAACACCTGAATAATCTAACTCATCATTATTTTCGGTATGCAACTGCTCCATTGTATTTGCCGTCGTATTGTATTTCCATAGACCGTGAGTGCGATCAGAGCGACTTAGCCTTCTCAGAGAATAGAAATATAAATTACCAGCACTGTCAGCTTCAATTTTACGTAAATCGCCCTCAGTAGCGGGATCAAGTGCATGAAGCACCTTCACCCCATCACCCTCCTTGTAGCTTCGCAGTTGATTCCCATACGCCCCATAGTAGGTGCTATCTCCGACTTTCACCGCATCATCCCAGTCGAGACGGGTTCCGATCTGATTGTATACATCATCTTCAGTATTGTATTCATATATGTTTGAACCGCCTCTGTGTAAGTTCCATTTTAAATTATCCTGTCTATTAAGTGTCATACTTGAAATAGTTTTATCTCCATTGTCTGGATCCACAAATGCATACTTATCTGTTGACAAGCTTGCATCAATCACTTGGAATTTTTTTGCATCAGAGTTAAAATTAACTAGAGATCCTTGACTCTCCACTTCTATCTCCACAAAATCCCTCTCATCGAGAGAGTCTATAGCCAAGAGACGCTCGACCAAGCTGGTGGGAGCATGTGTTCGTGTATCTGTGATGTGGTCACTGGTGGTCGGTGGTACGTTGGTCGGATCTTCCAGTTTGTTTTTTGCAAGTAGCATGCAGGGAGCCAGGCTCAGTAGCAGAGCACTTTTTTTGACCAGGTTGAGTATGTTATTTTTCAGGTGAGCAATCACGGTATTCTTGTGGCTACCCGGTACGCTAGCGTAAGGACAGCGGATGTCAGCAATATGTCTCATGTTGTTGCTATCACTAGTTCAACTATTTTATGCCAAATTGAGCATAAGATATCACATAAATAAACAAACTGGATTATTTTTGATTTGGTATCAGGCAAAAAATATGAGCATAGCTATAGTTACGGTGCTAGTTTTTTAACGAAATGTGAGCGGAAAAGAGACGGTTTATAGGTGGTCTTTTGTGGGCTGGGTGGTATATATTGCAATGGTGTCTGGTTCAGCACAGCAAAACTTGAATGTTTCGAAAACAAAAAACCACCTGGCTTTTATTCTGGAAAGTATAAAACATGGAAAAATTTAAAATGGTTGTAGCTCCACTATTTAATAAAATGCAAGCCCACCGGTCACAACTCAACACCCTTGAAAATCTGCGTGGTGATTTATTGCCCAAGCTGATGGGTGGGGAGGGTGAAAGGCTAAAGATAATGAGTGTGATAATAATCATATATGGAAGTTTGATTTTTTTGAGGATAAAGAAATTAAAAATATAATTACAAAAGAGTGCATTATAGATTATGAAGAAATAGAAAATATGGAAGAACTAATTCCTAAAAAGAATATAAGTATATTTTCTTATTGAGAATATTTAAAATAAATTATGAATAATGACACAACCAAACAAGTATAAAAAAACTAATATCCCTTGGATGGAGAAAATACCTAATAATTGGGGTGTACTGCGTATCAAAAATATTTTTTCAGAAGTGGACGAACGTAGCGAAACAGGAAAAGAAGAATTGCTTTCGGTTTCTCATTATACAGGAGTAACTAAAAAAAGAGATGCTTTAGATAGTGAAGATGATTTTATTAGCAATGCTAAAACATTAGTAGGTTATAAAAAGATTACCGAAAATGATTTAGTAAGTAATATCATGTTAGCTTGGAATGGCAGTTTAGGTATTTCAAAATACAATGGTATTACAAGTCCTGCATACTGTGTGTATCGCGTCAAAGGAAATAACAATCCAAACTATTACGGTTATCTATTTTCTACCGAAGTGATGAAAGCTGAATTTAGAAAAAATTCTTATGGCATTATAGATAGCAGATTACGTTTATATTCCGATAAGTTTTTCAGCATTACAGCACCAGTACCACTTATTGAAGAACAAAACAGTATTGTGGTTCATATCAATGCACAAGTAGAAAAAATAAAAACCTTCATCACCAAAAAGCAAACCTTTATAAAACTGCTCAAAGAGCAAAGACAAGCGGTTATTAATAAAGCAGTGACTGAAGGTATCAACCCAAATGTAAAACTAAAAAATAGTGGTATAGACTTGGTTGGGAGATATTCCAGAGCATTGGGAGGTATTGCGTTTACGTCATATTTGTAAAATTACAACTGGAGGAAGAAATACTGAAGATAGAGTTGATAATGGTGAATATCCCTTTTTTGTTCGTTCACAAAAGGTTGAGAGGATTAATTCGTATTCTTTTGATGGAGTTGGAATTTTAACAGCAGGTGACGGAGTTGGTGTGGGTAAAGTATTTCATTTAGTTAATGGAAAGTTTGATTTCCATCAAAGAGTATATCTTTTCTATGATATGGCTAAAAAAATATCTCTTGAGTTTCTTGTTGATTATTTAAAATTTAATTTGATAAAGGATTTAATGAGATATAATTCAAAGTCAACTGTTGATAGTGTAAGGTTGCCAATTTTAAAGGATTTTAAAGTAATTGTTCCCCCCGAAGAAGAGCAACAACAAATAATCATCCACATCAAAACCGAAACCGAAAAAATAGACCAAGCCATAGCCAAAGCAGAGAAAGAAATAGAGTTAATACAAGAATACCAAAAAGCAATGATAGCAGAATCGGTATTGGGGAAGTTAAATTATAAACTAAAGGCAACAAGTGCAAATAATGCACCAGTTGAGAATATAAAACAGTAAAAGCTATGCAAGAATCAAATTTTCTACTCTATACCACACCATCAGGAGATGTTCGTTTGGATGTGATGCTTCTTGAAGAAAGCATTTGGTTGACCCAAAAAAGTATGGGAGAATTGTTTAGCACCTCTAAACAAACCATAAGCTACCACCTAACTAACATATTTAAAGAAGGAGAGTTAGAAGAAAATTCAGTTGTCAAAGAAATTTTGACAACTGCATCAGACGGTAAAAATTATGCTACTAAATTTTATAACCTTGATTCCATTATTTCTGTTGGGTATAGGGTTAATTCTACCAGAGCTACACAATTTCGTATTTGGGCTACCAAAACCTTAAAAGAATACATTATTAAAGGCTTTGCCATAGATGATGAACGCCTAAAACAAGGCAAAACACTATTTGGTAAAGATTACTTTAAAGAGTTATTAGAGCGTGTTCGTTCCATACGTGCCAGCGAACGCAGAATTTACCAACAAGTAACCGATATTTTTGCGGAATGTAGTATCGACTACGACCCACAATCATCCATTACTAAAAAATTCTATGCTACGGTTCAAAATAAATTTCATTATGCAATAACGGATAAAACAGCAGCCGAAATCATTTTCTTAAAAGCCGATAGCAATAAAGAAAATATGGGATTAACCACTTGGAAAAATGTACCAGATGGAAGGGTAATAAAATCCGACACTAGTATTGCTAAAAACTATCTGCAAGAAAAAAAAATAAAACAATTAGAACGTACCGTAACAGGCTATTTCGATTACATAGAAGGCTTAATAGAAAGGGAAAATACCTTTACTATGGAGCAGTTAGCTTTAAGCGTTAATAAATTTTTAGCTTTCAACGAATACAAGGTGTTAGACGGTTTAGGTAAAAAATCTAAGAAACAGGCAGAAAACAAAGCCTATTCAGAATATGACAAGTTTAACAAAACACAAAAAATAAAATCTGATTTCGATAAAATGGTGAAAGCATTAAAGAAAGGGAAGAAATAATGAAAAATACTTTTAACATCGATACGAATTGTAACAAGCAACAAATTCGGAAATTCCGAACTTCTATTAAAAGCCTTGTTAATAAAGGTTTTACAATGGGGTTAGTGTTAATACGTATCACAAATTTGTTAAAAAGTTTGGTGTTTTCATTCGCTTATACGTATATTTGTAGCAACAGTACCCATTCTGCTTCCCGTAAGAACAGCAAGTGGGTCTTCTTTTTTTTAGGACATTCCATCACTCATAATACACCTCCTTTGCCTCTCTTTGATGCACACTTTGGAGGTTTTTTCTTTTTAGGCAAGTCGTTTTCATTAACTCAAAACTCAATTAGTTAATGGAAAAACCAGCTAAAACCATACAAGAACAAATACAACTGCTACAAGACAGAGATATGCTCTTTCATAATGTTGCAGATGCACCACATTTTTTAGGCAACATAAGTTATTACCGCTTAAAAGGCTACTGATGGGAAATGCAAATAGATAAAGTAAATCACAAATTTGCCCTAAATAGCTATTTTGAAGACGTAATAGATTATTACAACTTCGATAGACACTTTAGATTAATCATTTTCAATGCCATAGAACGTATAGAAATTGCTTTAAGAACAAAGCTGATGTATCATATGTCTTTAGCCTATGGTTCACATTGGCATTATGACCCAACATTGTTTCAAAAAGCATATCATCGCAATAAATTTATCTCAAAATTAGAAAGTGATGTAAACGATAGTAGTGAAGAGTTTCTCGTAAAACATTTTGAAAATCATCCAAAAGAAACCCCAGAGAGTTGGAAATCTTTAGAAGTAATCACATTGGGTACATTATCTAAGCTATATAGAAATGTAAACCACCAATTGCCTGAAAAATCTATCATAGCGAACGAATTTGGTTTAAATAATCAAAAGTATTTAGCCAGTTGGTTGTTAAGTGTTACCTACATAAGAAATATTGTAGCACACCACAGTAGATTATGGAACAGGGTAATTATTAATAAATACGATTGGCCAAAAAGCACAAAATATCCGCTTTTAAGCTATGTACCAAATCAACACCAACGTAGAAAAATATTTCCATTGGTTTCTGCCATATTATATACGAATAATAGAATAAGTCCGGGACATCATTTAAAAGAAGAATTATTTGATTTATTCAAAGAGTTCCCAAATACACCTTTATATAAAATGGGCTTTCCTAAAAATTGGCAAAACGAACCTTTATGGGAACAATAAAATAACTGAAAGAAATTGTAATATATGCAAACAACCGATACATCAGAAAAAGGCTTAGAAACTATCATAGAAAAACATTTGATAGAAGATAATGGCTACCTTCAAAGTTATAGTACAGATTACGACAGAGACTTTTGCATTAATAAAAAATTGCTCTTTGAGTTCATCAAAGAAACACAACCCCTTGCTTACAATACCATTCTGAAAAGAGGAGAAGAAAAATTTCTTAAAAGAGTAACAGACCAAATACGTCAAAAAGGAATTATTGAGATTTTACGTAATGGTATTAAAGATTTAGGCCTTCGAGTTCAACTCTACTATAAAAAACCAACCTCACACTTAAATCAAACAGCACAAAAACAGTACAGCGCAAATATTTTTTCGGTTACTCGTCAGTTATACTACAGTTTAGCCAACAGCAATTCATTAGATATGGTAATCTCCATAAACGGATTACCGGTAAGTACATTAGAATTAAAAAATCAATGGACAAGGCAAAATGTAAAAAATGCTATCCGTCAGTATCAAAACGATAGAGACCCAAAGGAAGCCTTATTTGTATTTGGTAGATGTATGGTTCACTTTGCAGTAGATGCAGACTTAGTGTATATGACAACCCATTTGAGCGGTACTAAAACTTTCTTTTTGCCATTCAATAAAGGAAATGATGATGGTGCAGGTAATCCATTAAGCCCAAATGGGCTAAAAACTGATTACCTCTGGAAAGAAATATTAACTAAAGAAAGTTTTAGTAATATCGTTGAAAACTATGCTCAAATAGTTGAAGAAAAAGATGAAGACACAGGTAAAATAAAACGGAAACTTATATTTCCGAGATACCACCAATTAAGAGCTGTTAAAACCATTTTAGACCACACTAAAGAAAACGGAGTAGGTCAAAAGTACTTGATACAACATTCCGCAGGGTCTGGTAAATCAAATTCTATTACTTGGTTAGCTCATCAATTAGTAAGTCTGCATAATACAGAGCATACAGAAGCTGTCTTTGATAGTGTAATAGTGGTAACGGATAGACGAGTTTTAGACAAGCAAATTAGAGATAATATAAAACAATTTGCTCAAGTAAATAGTGTTGTAGAAGCTATAGACAAAGGAAGTCGCCAACTTAAACAGGCATTAGAAGATGGTAAAAAAATAATTGTTACCACAGTTCAAAAGTTCCCTTTCATAATAGATGAAATAGGAACATTGCAAGCCAAACATTTTGCTATTATTATTGATGAAGCACACAGTAGCCAAAGTGGTGAAACGTCAAGTAAAATGAATTGGGTATTGTCCGAAAAGAAAGCACCTTATGGTGAAGATGAGGCTCACGACCAAGAGCCTATCACTTCAGAAGATGCAATAAACACTATGATAGAACAGCGTAAAATGCTTAAAAATGGTAGTTATTTTGCTTTCACTGCAACGCCTAAGAATAAAACTTTAGAAACTTTTGGTACACAAACAGCAGAAGGTAAATTTAAAGCATTTGACACCTATACAATGAAACAGGCTATTGAGGAAGAATTTATCTTTGATGTACTAAAAAATTATACTACCTATCAATCTTACTACAAATTAGATAAAGCAGTAGAAGACAATCCAGAGTTTGAAACACGTCAAGCAAATAAAAAATTAAGGGCGTATGTAGAAAGTCATCCGTTTTCCATTATGGAAAAGTCCAAAGTAATGTTAGACCATTTTCATACAGATATTAGAAAACAAATAAACGGTCAAGCCAAAGCTATGGTGGTATGCAAAAGCATTAATAACGCTATCCAATACTACTTGGCATTTAAAGAATATCTTAAAGAAATCAATTCTCCATACAAAGCTATTGTTGCATTTTCAGGCACAAAAGAATTAGATGGTGATGATGTAGATGAAGCTAAAATAAACGGTTTCTCAAGTAATGATATTCCTAATGAGTTTAAGAAAAAAGAGTATCGTTTCTTAATAGTAGCCAATAAATTCCAAACAGGCTTCGACCAACCACTTTTACATACTATGTATGTAGATAAAAAATTGGCAGATGTCCGAGCAGTACAAACTTTATCACGATTAAACAGAGCTTACAAACCGTATAAAGAAGATACGTTTGTAATGGACTTTTTTAACTCTACAGAGGATATTAAAAAGGCATTTGAGCCATTTTATACCACTACCATATTAAGTGAAGAAACAGATGCTAATAAGTTAAACGACTTACAAGATGCTTTAGATAATGCACAAGTGTATGCACAAGATGATATTGTAAACTTTACCGAATTATATTTCAAGGAAGCAGACCGTCAAGAGTTAGACCCAATTATTGATAAATGTGTAGCTTCGTTTAAATCTGAACTCAATGAAGATGCCCAAATAGATTTTTATGTAAAAGCAAAATCATTCTTTAGAACCTATGCTTTCTTATCTAGAATATTGACTTTTTCAGACGTTTATTGGGAAAGATTGTATTGGTTTTTAAAATTTTTATTACCAAAAATAAAGCCAGAAGGTACAGACGATTTAGCAAAAGGTATTTTAGAAGCTATAGATTTGGATAGTTACCGATTAACACGAACTACTCAAGAAAATATCAAACTAAAAGGAGATGAAGAAATAGACCCAACACCGCCAACAATGAAAGGCAAAAAAGGAGATAATGAATTTGATGTCTTACAAGCCATTATCAATGAATTTAATGCTCGTTTTGGTATTGATAATTGGTCTGATGATGATAAGGTTAAGAACTTTCTATTTGAGCAATTACCAGCAGACTTTGCTCGTGATGAAGTTACCGTTAATGCAGTTAAAAACAGCGATAAGCAAAACGCAAAAATCACCTCAGATAAAAAAGTAGAAGACTTAATGCAAGGTGTAATATTTCAATACACAGACTTGTACAAAAAATTCACAGACGACTCAGACTTCAAGCGTCAATATTTAGACTTTGTTTTTGATAAAATATGGAAGAAACAAAATAACAACCAACAGCAACTAATGCCATTAAGATAAGCTATATTTCACTGATATTTAGTACATTATCACCAATAAAAGCAACCCCCAGAAGTAGGAACTTTTGAGGGTTTCAAAACGAAAATTTTAAATGAACTCAAGTTCACCATATCCAATGAAAAATTTATTGCCCGCAGTAGACTTTTAGGCAATCGCCTGAAAAGGGAGAGGTCTCTTCCTTTTCACTTACTGGTGTTTTTCATTCTTCAGAAGACTAATCAAAGCCTGCAAGTTTGTCTGGATGATTTCTTCGACTTCCATGAGTTGCAGTCTGTTACCAAAAGTGCTTGCACACAAGCCAGAGCCAATCTCTGTCCCAACGTGTTCAAGCGGTTGAACCTCTTGATAGTCCGCTTGTTTTACACATCGGCCAAAATTAAAAGATGGAAAGGCTTCAGGGTGCTGGGGGTAGATGGCTCTACACTCCAATTGCCCGACAACCACCCCTCACTTAAGCCCTGGTTCAGCAGACATTTTTTTGGACCTAAAAAGGATGCCGGTCATTGGATGAGTCGTATTTCATATCTCTACGATGTGTTCAATGGGCTGGTCATAGACGCACAAATGGGGAGTTACACCTCTTCTGAGTCGGTTTTATTCCGCCAACATCTGCCTTTTGTCCAAAAAGGAGACCTGCTCCTTTTCGATCGCTATTATGCTTCCTGTGAATGGATGTTCCTGCTAACTGCCAAGAGCTGCCACTTTGTTTTTCGGATGAAGGATAACTGGTGGAAATGTGTCGATCAATTTGTGAAAACAGGTCTTAAAGAACAAGAGGTATGCCTTCGGTTGCCCAAAAAGTCACATCACTTGTTGAAAAAATACCCGCACCTGAACAAAGGCCTCAAAGTCAGGTTGATCCGGAAGGTAGGCGGTGAGGGCAAAGTACAGGAGTACTGCACTTCCCTTATTGATACCCGAATATATACCCACCGGGCCATTACTAACCTCTATAAGCAACGATGGGGAATAGAAGAAGTTTACAAACTGATCAAGGCAAGGTTGGAGGTAGCCGACTTCTCAGGTAAAACCGCCTGGGCTATCCAACAGGATTTTTATGCTAAATCCATGCTCATATCCCTGTGCAATGCCTTGTGTTTTGGTCTCAAACCCAAGAAGGTCAAAAAGCCTTCTGCTAAAAGAAAATCTAAAGAAAGAACCCCTGTTATCAATCGTACCTACGCACTACATCATCTCCGTGAAATACTCAAGAAAATCGCTCTTGTAGCCGAAAAACTGAATGGCTGGATCAAACCTTACTTAAAACGGGTGGAAGAGTTTGTAGAATACGCTCGCAAAAATCAGGCTAACCAAAGGAAAATCAAACCTTTAAGCAAATATTCCATGAAGTATAAACACGCTTAATCCCTTATCTTAAGGGCATTAATTGTCTGATAATTTGAAATTATGAATTGTTACACTGAACACTGCTCACTAAAACTCACACGTTACTTAATTCGTCCATTAATGCGCTACGTTGTGGATACTCTTTTTTAAAATTTTCTATTAAAACATTAACTTGCTTGCCTGCTCCTAATTTTTTCATTCTACGCAAGTATCTACAGGCTGTTTTATAATGATTTCTCCCCATATTTACTTTTATATAATCTGTAATTTCTTCGCTATACAACTGAACTAATTCAGGAGTGTAATCTCTTGATAAATGTTCCTCATTCATTTCAATGTTTTGTAATGAAGTTTTTTGTCTTAGTAGATTTAATAACCTATCCCACCATTTTTCTTTGATGTAAATTTGCCTTATCAATTCGGTATTTATCCAGCCTCTTCTACGATTAGAAGCAATGTCTTTGAGTATTTCTTCTACAAACGGAAGCCATTTATCATCTGCTATATTGCTTTTTAATACCTTATAATAATCTTGTTCTGCCCTAAAATCATCAATAAATAGAAAACGGGCATATTCAATTATTTTAGGTGTATCATGTTGGGTTTGTGCAATTTTTAATAACCAATTATACCAATCTTTTACTAATCCCGGTTTATCTTCTTCATCGTATTTAATTCCGTCTTTAGCTAGCTTAATGGCTTTTTCAAAATTCTTGTTTTCTAAGGCAAGGGATATCTCTTCCCGTCTAATTGATGAATTTGAAATGTGTTTCTCAATAAATTCCTGAGCTTCGCTTTCACTTTTATATTTCCTGATTAAATTGAGTTTAACAACTTGAATTCGTTCTCCTTCATATTCTTCATCTTCCTTAGCGGAGTCAAGGCAATTTAATATCTCATCTGCCTCACTTTTATTTTTAACTAAATTACAAGAAACACCAATGATTCCCAAGTGCCAGTTCCAACCGTAAAACAGTCGTTTGTTAAATGCGGAAATGCAGTATTCAAATAGTTCATCTTTTGTGTCTTTTGGCAATTCTTTTGATGCCACCTTAGCTAGCATTTCTACTGAAGAATCTATAAAATATCCTAACTCGCCATTACTATCGTCTGCGTATTGAAGAGCCTCTGTCATTTCTTCGAGCAATGCTGTGCTGATATTAATTACATTTTGATACTTACCATTCTCAAAATATTTTTCAGCATTGGTTAAAAAGGGTTCGGTAGCTTCTGCCACATATCTCATATCAGACCAATCAATCCAACCGTCTCTCCCTGCGGCGGTCTTTAATATAGATTTTATTTGCTTTAGATAGAATTCTTTCGATTGATTTTCGCTAAGATGATCAAACGACGCTAAAAAGTAGTTTCTGAATTTTCTATCCTTTTTACTGTTATCCTTCACAAATTCCATCAATTCTTCGTGCGAAATTGCTTTTAGAAGTTCTTGTATTTGTTGAGCGGCAGATTTTGTTTTTTTCTTTCTGCTTTTTTTGGATATACTCTTGTCAAACGCTAATAAATCTTGCTGCATATAAAAAATAACAGCTACAATATGTTTGCATACTGGTCCCATATCATAAGGACAATCACAGTTATGCTCTATAATGACATTATTTTTAATTTCTAGTTGAACGGTGTATTCTTCAGTTCCAGAAACGCTGGCTTCAAATTCTTCGTCAGAAATTTTTTCGAATTCAGTTACATACCCTTTTTTAAAATACGACAACCCTCTTTTAAGAATGGTTTCGTCTATTATGTGTTCAAATTCGTCTATAGGTATATTCATCTTTCATCTTTGTTTCAATTTTTTTAGGTTCTATCTAAATTGGTCATCCCCCGTTTTTTTAGTCAAAGATTAAGTTAATTTCTGAATGGTCTATTTTAGGGGGTTCACTTTGGTATAACTACTCAGGTGACCTACAATGTATAACTCATTGATTAGAAATTGATTAGAACATTCGATTATTCCTTAACAAACCCTTAATATTTATCTATTTCACTGATTGTCAGTCTTTTACTTAACAAGTAACTAAGAATACAAGTTTATATAAACATTTTTTTAGTTTGTAACTACCTGATCACAAGTAATGTAGACCACCTGATTAGTTACTATTTTTGATATAAAAACACGAGTTGAATCTGGTGCATCTTTTTATCTTTGTTGCATGAAGGTCATCAGACGTTTGTTGGGGTTCTTGCTATTCGTGAGTTGCCATTCCGCACATCACAAGGAAGCATTGAGTCCATCAGCACCTGTAAAAATTCCCATTTCTGGGCACAGTGAACTTCCCTACCTGATTGAGGGAGATGATGGGGTGCTTTATTTCTCTTGGATTGAGAAAAAAGATGGTGGCTTGGTAGCATTCAAGTATTCAACACTTGAAAATGAAACTTGGTCGGCACCAGAATTAATAGCTTCGGGACACAATTGGTTTGTCAACTGGGCAGATTACCCGATGCTAGCCGTGAATCGCCAGGGAGACATGCTGGCACACTATCTTACCAAAAGCGGTGAGGATACCTACTCGTACGATATCAATATCGTAAGCAAGAAGGCTGAAGTTGGTGCTTGGTCCCTGCCGCTGGTTCCTCATTCCGACCATACGCCAACGGAACATGGCTTCGTAACCATGCTTCCTCTGCCAAACGGGAAATTTCAGGTGGCATGGTTGGATGGACGTAACACAGGGGAAAGTCATCATACGCCTCATCATAACGGTGCCATGACCATTAGGACTGCGTTGATAGATAGGAACGGAAACCTCTCCGGTGAGAAGGAACTGGACAACAGGGTCTGTGATTGCTGTCAAACTACTGGCATCACCACTGAAAATGGTCCGATTTTCATGTATCGGGATCGTTCAGAAATGGAAATAAGAGACATTTCGATCGTGCGGAAGGTAAACCAACGCTGGACTCCGTCTTTGCCAGTAGCTCGGGATGACTGGGACTTGGCAGGATGCCCAGTAAATGGTCCGAGCGTTCACGCCATGGGTAACAAGTTGGTCCTTGCATGGTATACTTCCGCCCATAATCAACCGAAAGTGAAAGTGATCTTCTCTGATAACGGAGGGGAAACATTTGGCAGTCCGATGGCAGTGGATAACGTGAATCCATTGGGTCGTGTCGATGTTGCCATGGTCAATGCCAATGAAGCGATCATCA
Source organism: Ekhidna sp. (assembly GCA_965261215.1). Lineage (GTDB taxonomy): Bacteria > Bacteroidota > Bacteroidia > Cytophagales > Cyclobacteriaceae > Ekhidna. The sequence goes on along the minus strand of CBDHDT010000193.1, from coordinate 698,060 downwards.
TTTGGCTCACTAGTGAAGGGGCTAACACGGTCATAAAAGGAAGAAAAGTACGATCTGATGGCTCAATGGGAAACTCGTTTAGCATCGCTGAAACCAGTGCGAGCAGGTCGAGTGGTTTTCCCCAACTAGCGATACATGGTAACACAGCATATTATGCCTGGTCTCAGCCTAACGAATCCCACACGACAATTAAGATGTCGAAAATGAATCTAGTACCAAATTGACCACAAAATGTAGCATATAATACCAAATTGATCACAAAATATCACATATAAATTGTTTCTTTTTTGCTCGTATTTCGTGCAAAAATAGAATCGTAGTTATGACTATGCTTATATTTTTTGTCTAATTCAAACAAAAAATAATTCAATTTATTTATGTATTATTTTATAATCTAATTGGTATAAATCGTTTTTTTGCGTGTATTTCGTTGAGAAATAGCACCGTAGCAGTATAACCCGATGTAGAAGAAACCCTAGTTTCAAGAAGTTTGATTTCTTTAGTTTAGTACGTTCAATGTTTGAGTCTCAAGAAGCTGCTGAACTGGCAGCCAAATATGTAAATACAACGGGTCGGCATATTTTCCTCACAGGAAAGGCTGGAACAGGGAAGACCACATTTCTAAAACACATAGTGGAGCATACCTACAAAAATGCTGTTATCGCAGCACCAACGGGCATTGCGGCGATCAATGCCGGTGGTGTTACCTTACACTCGCTTCTCCAGCTCCCATTCGGGACTTTTATTCCTGAAAATGTCCCATTTTCATCCGACTATTCTCAGACGAACACCCCCCAATCAGTCACCCGTGGCAGTCGGTTCAGTGTCTCAAAGCGAAAACTTATTCAAGAGCTGGAATTACTCATTATAGATGAGGTCAGCATGCTACGAGCAGACCTGCTCGATTGTATTGATCACATGCTGCGCTACGTGAGAAAAAGAAAACATGAACCCTTTGGAGGGTTGCAAATGCTATTCATTGGCGACCTGATGCAATTACCTCCTGTGGTCAAAGACACAGAAACAATCCTGCTTCGCCCCTACTATTCCAGTCTGTATTTCTTTGAATCCAAGGCACTGAAACAAACACCTCCTATCCTAGTTGAGCTACAAAAGGTATTTCGTCAGACAGACCAGCAATTCATTGATTTATTGAATCGGTTCCGTCATAACGAACAAACGACAGAAGATATTCAACAGCTAAATAAGCACCATCAACCTGATTTTGATGAAATACTTTCCCATGGATACATTCATTTGACTACTCACAACCACCGCGTCTTTCAAATCAATAATACCAAACTTCAACAACTAGAGAACCCAGTCCACACATTCCAGTCGCATGTCGAAGGGAACTTTCCTGAAAACATGTATCCAACAGATGTGAAGCTGGAATTGAAGGAAGGTGCCCAGGTCATGTTCATAAAAAATGATCCAACTGGTCAGGGCAGATTTTTTAATGGTAAAATCGGGACGGTGTCTAACCTCTCAAAACAGGAAATATGGGTCAAAGATGAAGCGGGACAAGAGCTCTTGGTGGAAAGCTATACGTGGGAAAATAAACGCTATGTACTTGACAAAGTCACCAACGAAATCAATGAGAGCTACTTGGGTAGCTTTGCGCAGTATCCATTAAAACTGGCTTGGGCGGTGACCATCCATAAGAGTCAAGGGTTGACTTTTGAAAAGGCAATTCTTGATCTTTCAGGAACTTTTTCGCAAGGTCAGTTGTACGTAGCACTTTCTAGGTTGACTTCCCTGAAGTACCTAGTACTCTCCTCGCCGTTGCCCAAAAAACCACCAGGAATAGACCATTCGCTCAAAGAATTTACCTCCTCTTTTACTGGAACCGCCGAACTGGAAAATAACCTTGAGCATGATCAACGAGAATTTTTGCAACGTTTTGTTCAAAATGCCTTTGACTTTTCAATGTTGGTTCACGAGGTAACTTATCATCAAAGCAACTTCAATAAAGATAAAAATCAGTCAGCCAAACAGCAATACGTACAGTGGTCAAGTGAATTAATAGAAAATACCCAATCGCTAAAGAAGACTGGGGATCAATTTATTCATCAAATCGGGCAAATCAGCTCTCAAACTGATCCACTCCCCTATTTGGACGAACGTGTCTCAAAAGCCAAGGAATATTTTTCAAACGAGCTGACCAACATATCAGATCGAGTGAGTACACATAAACAGGCAGTAAAGAAGGAAACAAAGGTCAAAGCCTACATCAAAGAATTGGAACATTTGGAAACACTAGTTACCGATCAAAACAGGCAAGTACTCAAAAGTGCGCTACTGGTAAGCAAAGCACGCGAAAACAAAATGATCACCAAAGAAGACTTGAAAGCATCGGGGGTTTATAAAGCTAGGGAAAAACAGACTGCGGGGAAAGATAAAATTCCAACATCCCAAACATCCTACGAGCTATATGCTCAGGGAAAAACTATCGCAGAAATAGCTGAAGCAAGGAATTTGGTGGTTAGCACCATAGAAGGTCACCTCGCAGGTTATGTAGAAAATGGAACACTGGACGTTCACAAGTTGATGAAAAGTGATCGCATCAGACAGATTACCGAGAAATATACTGGAGGATTTACCAGCTCTGGGGCGATAAAAGCAGAACTAAGCAATGATTATGGGTATGGGGAAATAAAATTAGTCCTAGCTTACATTAGGAGCATGGAAGCGTCTAATGAGTGACTGCACATAGATAGATCCGACATTATACCGATTTGATTATAAAATACGTCATAATCAAATTGGTATTACATTTCGCTATTTTTTCAATCAGAGATTTTCCTTTTTCTTGCTCGCTAACTCTTCTCTCAACAGCTCCATCTCCAACTTCCATTTCTCATGGTCTTCTTTTCGTTTCTCATGGTCTTCTTTTCGCTTAGCAATGGAATGGAAGATTCTGAAAATCAGATAAATTCCAGTGACTGATCCTACAATAATTCCGATCACCCCGTTTAAAAATTCCAGTCCGACAATCCCCAGAATCGCCGCTAGTAATGTCTCAGTATCTCGCATAGTATGTTAAGCAATTTACATTTCGCTATTTTTTCAATCAGAGATTTTCCTTTTTCTTGCTCGCTAACTCTTCTCTCAACAGCTCCATCTCCAACTTCCATTTCTCATGGTCTTCTTTTCGTTTCTCATGATCTTCCTTGCGTTTCTCATGGTCTTCTTTTCGTTTCTCATGGTCTTCTTTTCGTTTCTCACGGTCTTCTTTTCGTTTCTCATGATCTTCCTTCCGCTTAGCGATGGAATGGAAGATTCTGAAAATCAGATAAATTCCAGTGACTGATCCTACAATAATTCCGATCACCCCGTTTAAAAATTCCAGTCCGACAATCCCCAGAATCGCCACTAGTAATGTCTCAGTATCGCGCATGTTATTTTAATTTACTGCCTTTTTCATTTTCTTAAATGCATTCACTGTATGGTCTACCTGGTTCTTTCCTTACAACACAACTTAAGTAAATAACTTCAAAAGAGTAGCGATTAATCCATTTACAATGACAGCACCTACAATCCACTTTACTAAATCATATTTTGCTTTGGTGATACTAGCTTCTGATTTAGTAAGACTAACCTCTATCAAGATTTTAAGTGAATCGGTACTTGCTTGCAGATCAGCTTTAGTAGCTAATTCATGTTGACGATCTTCGATAATCTCAGTGATGGTACGAGCTTGCTCTGTAGTGAAATTCACACTTTCCAGTTTCGATAATATTTCTATTGTATTCATGTATTTTCCTTTTTCTTGCTCGCTAATTCTTCTCTCAACAGCTCCATCTCCAACTTCCATTTCTCATGGTCTTCTTTTCGTTTCTCATGATCTTCCTTTCGCTTAGCAATGGAATGGAAGATGCTGAAAATCAGATAAATTCCTGTGACTGATCCTACAATAATTCCGATCACCCCGTTTAAAAATTCCAGTCCGACAATCCCCAGAATCGCCACTAGTAATGTCTCAGTATCTCGCATAGTATGTTAACTTGAATAAGTGACGGACGGACGACTGCATCAACACCGTATACTGTCCATAACTCTTCGGTATTCACTTCGTTTGTTGTGTTGCTCAATCTGTTGAGTGCTTTCTTAATTCTGTAATGATTTTTATCCTCATACACGTTGAAATCATACTTGGCACTGGTCACCAAGTACGACTGCATCAGCTCCTTCGACTTCTCTGAATCTTTTCTTGCCACTAAACAAATATACAAACTCAGACCTAAATATTCAAAAAGTCGTAGTAAGTATTTAAAAAGTTGTAATTATACCAATTTTATGATAAAATACATCATAAATAAATTGAATTATTTTTCGTTTGAATTAGGCAAAAAATATAATCATAGCCATCGCTACGGCACTATTTTTTAACGACATACAAGCAAAAAAGAAACGATTTATATGTAATATTTTGTAGTAAATTTGGTATCTATCAGCATAAAGCCCAAAGATACCAGCAAATTGTAATGTTTACATTTTGCCCTTTTTGAATGTAAACATTTTCTTAATTCTGTTTACACCCCCACACCCCCGATGATTAAAAGTTTCAAGCCCAAGGCTTGCAAAATATTATTTGGATTACAAAGAAAAGGTCAACCCAAAGAGTTTATTGTAGATGTCTTTGCGGTGGGCGATAGCCGTAATTAAAATTTGTTCAGAAGATATTTTTTGAAACACGATACGATAATTTCCTATGCGTATTTTATACCTGTCGAGAGCCCCCTTTAATTTACCATCGTGACGAATTTCGTTTGCAACTGATAGCGTGGCTATCTCAGATAGTTTATTTCTAATTTGTTGTTGCTCCTTGTTGGGTATTTTTTCGAGTTTCTTATTTGCTTTTCCATTGATGTTAATCTTCATGGATACAACGCAATTGTCTCTTGAGATTTTTCATTTTCAATACTCATTTCTAACAAAACTTTATCCTCTAGTTCATCGGCTCGGATGATGGATACTAGCCGCTCTATTTCATTAAGAGTAAACTTATTGTTCTTTCTTTTATGATAAAAAGAAATTCGATTCATTCCCATCTGATCCTCAATCCATGTGATTTTATACCCGCTTGCTTTTATCAGAGAATCAATATTATCGGTAATGATTTTGTAATTTTTTATAGTTTCCGTTATCATTGTTTTGTATTATTATTATTGATCTATTAATATTGTCCCAAATATACACATTTAAAATTTAGAAATGGCTTGTGAATATAATATAAATTATGTAACAAAACTACCCTTACTGGTTATTTTGTATGTGTCTTTTGCTAACGTGTCTGTTAGTCAATCACTACAATTTATAACACTAGAATTAGAACATAATCTACCTAACCAAATAAACACACAATCACTCTACAACTTCTACAAGAGAAAAGAAAACAACAAAGTACAAGCCTTCAAAGACAGCCAGCTCCCAGTAGCTTACGCCTTAATCCCCGGCTTGGGCACCTCAACTATTTACAATCCCAACCTCAACAGACTCCAGGTCTTCCCCTCAATATCTATTTCCCTATCACAGTTCATTAGAACAAAAAGAGAAGCCAAAAAAGCAGAAGCAAGAATCCAAAAGATCAAGGATTATATAACCGAAGAATATCAAGCAGAAGTAAGAAAAGCAGAACGCTTAGTCAAACGTATCAGCGTGATTATACTGGAAATAGAAATACTACAAAAAAAGCTAGTACTACAAAAAAAAATACACAGCTACGACAGCACACAATACGAAAATCACGAGATCAACCCAGACACTTATTACAAGTCAAAACTAACCCTGCTATCAGCGTTGCAAAACATCAACCTAGCACAGCAAAAGCATACACTACTACATCCAGCCTCACCATCTTACGTCCCTCGATCTTCAAATTATCTAACAGCTGACTTTTCCCAACACCTTGACCACCCTTCACCAATACATTCACAAACTTATCTGTCAAGTCCTGTAGCTTGGTCAGTTCTACCTCCCTACCTATAACGTATCAGCGTGATTATACTAGAAATAGAAATACTCCAAAAAAAGCTAGTGCTACAAAAAAATACACAGCTACGATAGCACACAATACGAAAATCACGAGATCAACCCAGACACTTATTACAAGTCAAAACTAACCCTACTATCAGCGTTACAAAACATCAACCTAGCACAGCAAAAGCATACGCTACTACATCCAACCTCACCATCTTACGTCCCTCGATCTTCAAATTATCTAACAGCTGACTTTTCCCAACACCTTGGCCACCCTTTACCAATACATTCACAAACTTGTCTGTCAAGTCCTGCAGCTTGGCCAGCTCCACCTCCCTACCTATCAAAATACTCTGATGCTCATGCTTGCCTATCCTTATTACCTGAGGCTTCTTTTTGCCCAATAGCCTGCCAAGCATCCTCACCAATCTACTCGGCTGAGGTGCCAGCTTTTCAATCGAGCTTTTCAACACCTGCGCAGGTATATGAGTGTAAATCTCTGTCGTCTGCACAGAGCTATGACCAAGCAATTCCTTAGCCGTCAGCAAGCTCACATCATTAGTCACCAGCCTGGTAGCAAACGTATGTCTCAGCACATGAGGATGCAAGCAGGCAAGACGAGGACATCGCTTCGCTATACGGTTATAAAACCGCCACACCGCAGACCGTTTCAAGTGAGTAGTTAACCCCGGGAATAACCAGCTGTTGCCATCCTCCCTGTTCCCCTTGTAGTGTCCCAGATAGCTAGCCATCGCCTCCATTAGCCTAGCCGTCATAGGTATATCTCTATACTCCTCCTTGCGCTTCTTCAAGCTCTTTACGCGGATCAGCTTTTCCCTGAATCTCAAATTCTCAAATCTCAGGCTCACAGCCTCTGTCACGCGAAGCCCGGCATCCATCATCAGCAGCGTTATCAACCTGTATTTTGAGTTCGCTCCCACCTCATCCAGTAGCAACAATATCTGGCGATCATTCAGGTAATGAAAGTTATTTATCAGCATAAAGCCCAAAGATACCAGCAAATTGTAATGTTTACATTTTGCCCTTTTTGAATGTAAACATTTTCCTCATTCTGTTTACACCCCCACACCCCCGATGATTAAAAGTTTCAAGCCCAAGGCTTGCAAAATATTATTTGGATTACAAAGAAAAGGTCAACCCAAAGAGTTTATTGTAGATGTCTTTGCGGTGGGCGATAGCCGTAATTAAAATTTGTTCAGAAGATATTTTTTGAAACACGATACGATAATTTCCGCTTCTTATTTTGTAGAGATTATTACCGCCTGAAAGTTTTTCAGATTTTATTTCAGAGAACCTCTGAACATTTTCTATAGCCCTAATTTTAGTAGCTACTGCTTGTCTAGCGGTTAAAGAAAGTTTACGAAATTGCTTAACTGCTTTTTGTGTAAAATCAACACGCATCCAGCAACTCCCTTTTTTCAGATTCCGAGATAACGCCCGAGCTCTCCCCCTCTAAGCTCATTTCAATAAGCACCTTATCCTCCAGCTTTTCTAAATCAATAATTGAAAAAAGTTTGATCAATTCGGAAGGACTGAACGTCCCGTTTTTTCGCTTGATATAAAATGAATTATTATTCATACCCATCTGATCATACAAATACGAAATCTTGTAGCCACTGTTTTTAATGACAACATCCAGGCTTCTATTTATAGATATATAATTTCTTATTGTTTCAAGAATCATACTTATTAAATTTGTTAATTAATATTTATTTACTAATGTTGTCCCAAATATACACATTTAAAATTTAGAAATGGCTTGTGAATATAATATAAATTATGTAACAAAACTACCCTTACTGTTTATTTTGTATGTGTCTTTTGCTAACGTGTCTGTTAGTCAATCACTACAATTTATAACACTAGAATTAGAACATAATCTACCTAACCAAATAAACACACAATCACTCTACAACTTCTACAAGAGAAAAGAAAACAACAAAGTACAAGCCTTCAAAGACAGCCAGCTCCCAGTAGCTTACGCCTTAATCCCCGGCTTGGGTACCTCAACTATTTACAATCCCAACCTCAACAGACTCCAGGTCTTCCCCTCAATATCTATTTCCCTATCACAGTTCATTAGAACAAAAAGAGAAGCCAAAAAAGCAGAAGCAAGAATCCAAAAGATCAAGGATTATATAACCGAAGCTGAATTCAAGTCATTAATGCAACTTTCTGGTTAACCAATAATTGATTCATTACAAATATAGGGGTTTCATATTTATGCCTTTTTCTAGGTCGATTGTTTATCTTGGTTTCAATGTCTTTGATTTGTTGCTCATCGAGCATAGAGAAGTCTGATTTCTTAGGGATATATTGTCTGATCAGCCCGTTTAAATTTTCATTAGACCCTCTTTCCCACGAGTGGTAGGGATGGGCAAAATAATAGTCAATGCTTAGCGTTTTAGCTACCTGTTGATGCCAAGCAAATTCCTTTCCATTATCAGAAGTGATGGTGTGAAGAAACGGACTCCATTCTTCCAATAATTCATTGATGGCATCAGCCACTTCGCTGGCTTGTTTGGTTTCTACTTTCTTCATTTTCAACATGCCACTCGCCCTGTCGTTGATAGTTACAATCGCTCCTTTCTGATTTTTTCCAATGACCAAATCTACTTCAAGATCTCCAAATCTTGACCTTTCTTCTACCACCGAAGGTCTGCGGTCTATACTTACTCTGTCTTTTATAATTCCCCTGCTATCTTTAGTAGCCCCTCTTTTGCGATACTTTCTGCCCTTTCTGCGGAGATGAGTATGTAACTCGCCCTGGTGTTTTTTGTCTTTCCATACATGCTGATAAATGCGCTCGTGAGAGACACAGTCTAGCCCTTCTTTTATACTGATGCCTACAATTTGCTCGGGGCTATAGTCTTCCTTTAGCAGGGTCTCGACATGGGACTGAATTCGCAAGGTGAATCGCTTTTTCTTGGGTTTCTTTTTTTGACGTTGAGCATACTTTCGATGCGCCAAATCATGCCTATAAACACCACTCCTCTGATCTTTATTACGCACAATTTCTCTGCTAATAACAGATTTATCTTTTGCTATGCTAGCAGCTATTTCACTTTGACTTTTTCCTTGTTGTAACATACACGATATCGCGTACCTGTGTTCTGTAGTAAGATGTGCCATTTGCAACTTTATTTTTCACGATGTGAGGGGGCAAATTAACCCTTACCAGCAAAGCAGTGAAAGAGAAAATTGCCCTTCTTTCCTGTTTTGTAATAGTGATAAAATCTCAAATCTAAAAGTTGCATTTATTAGTTGAATGTGAGGAAGAATATCAAGCAGAAGTAAGAAAAGCAGAACGCTTAGTCAAACGTATCAGCGTGATTATACTGGAAATAGAAATACTCCAAAAAAAGCTAGTACTACAAAAAAAAATACACAGCTACGACAGCACACAATACGAAAATCACGAAATCAACCCAGACACTTATTACAAGTCAAAACTAACCCTGCTATCAGCGTTGCAAAACATCAACCTGGCACAGCAAAAGCATACACTACTACATCCAACCTCACCATCTTACGTCCCTCGATCTTCAAATTATCTAACAGCTGACTTTTCCCAACACCTTGGCCACCCTTCACCAATACATTCACAAACTTGTCTGTCAAGTCCTGCAGCTTGGCCAGCTCCACCTCCCTACCTATCAAAATGCTCTGATGCTCATGCTTGCCTATCCTTATTACCTGAGGCTTCTTTTTGCCCAATAGCCTGCCAAGCATCCTCACCAATCTACTCGGCTGAGGTGCCAGCTTTTCAATCGAGCTTTTCAACACCTGCGCAGGTATATGAGTGTAAATCTCTGTCGTCTGCACAGAGCTATGACCAAGCAATTCCTTAGCCGTCAGCAAGCTCACATCATTAGTCACCAGCCTAGTAGCAAACGTATGTCTCAGCACATGAGGATGCAAGCAGGCAAGACGAGGACATCGCTTCGCTATACGGTTATAAAACCGCCACACCGCAGACCGTTTCAAGTGAGTAGTTAACCCCGGGAATAACCAGCTGTTGCCATCCTCCCTGTTCCCCTTGTAGTGTCCCAGATAGCTAGCCATCGCCTCCATTAGCCTAGCCGTCATAGGTATATCTCTATACTCCTCCTTGCGCTTCTTCAAGCTCTTTACGCGGATCAGCTTTTCCCTGAATCTCAAATTCTCAAATCTCAGGCTCACAGCCTCAGTCACGCGAAGCCCGGCATCCATCATCAGCAGCGTTATCAACCTGTATTTTGAGTTCGCTCCCACCTCATCCAGTAGCAACAATATCTGGCGATCATTCAGGTAATGAAAGTTATTTATCAGCATAAAGCCCAAAGATACCAGCAAATTGTAATGTTTACATTTTGCCCTTTTTGAATGTAAACATTTTCTCCATTCTGTTTACACCCCCACACCCCCGATGATTAAAAGTTTCAAGCCCAAGGCTTGCAAAATATTATTTGGATCACAAAGAAAAGGTCAACCCAAAGAGCTTTTTGTAAATGTCTTTGCGGTCTTTCACAGACGTAACTAAAATATGATTTGAAGTTATTTTCTGATATACCATTCGATAGTTGCCTATCCGTATTTTGTAGCAGTCTTTTGTTCCTGTCAACTTTTCAGATTGAATTTTGCCAGCCTTTTCTGTAGTAGATTTTAATTCTTTAATTTTAGTCCTGATAACGCTAGCCACATCTTTCGGAAGTTTATCTATTTGCTTCTGTGCACTTCGTTTTACCTCAACCTTCATTTAACCATTCACTAACTTCTTGCTCAGTCATTGTTTCTGATTTTGCATCCTCAATAGACATCTCATGTAAAATCTTATCTTCAAAGCTATCGGCTCCTATTACTTCAAGAAATAGCTTCATTTCAGCAGGAGCAAAACTGTTCTTTTTCCTTTTCAAGTAAAAAGAAGTTCTATCCATCCCCATCTTGTCAGCAACAAAATCCATTCTATATCCCGAAACTTTAAGAAGCCTCGATACACTTGCTTGGAGAATTAAATAATCATCTACAATATTTGAAATCATCGTACCTTGTTATTGTTTAATATTCACTATCATTGCCCCAAGTATACACATTTAAAATTTAGAAATGACTTGTGAATTTAATTTAAATTAACCCGTTGTGCTAATTAATTAAGGATAATAATAGTGGTAATAAAAAGTATCCATAATCCTGATTATCAGTAAATTAGAGTATTGATAAACCAATTTATTGAACTGACCTATGCACAACATTAAAAGTAACTTTGACAAGATTGTTCAAACGATCAAATCACTCAAGCTCAACTGCTTTGATGAAACTGGGAATATTCCAAAACCAGGGATACCATCATTATTTACTGATTTACAGGTAGTTAGCCTTGCATTGACAGCTGAATGTATGTCGTTGGATAGTGAAACTTGGCTCTTTAATAAGATTAAATCCGATTACAGCAGTGATTTTCCCAAGCTAACAGATCGAACAAGGTATACTAGACGAAAGAGACAATTGTTTCCCGTAATGGAAAGTATCCGCTAGGCATTAGCCACTCGCTTCCTGGAGTTTGAAGCGTATTTCATTGTCGATTCGATGCCGTTAGAAGTATGCAAACTCTCTAGGGAAAAGCGAAAAGTTGTCGACAGACATTTGAAAATGCTCCAGATAAAGGATACTGCGCTTCTCAAAAGACTGATTTCTATGGATATAAATTACAAGGTAGCTGTTCGGCTAATGGAATATTTCACTCTATCGAACTGACAAAGGCAAGCGTTCATGATACCACTTTTTTACGGGAAATAAATGCATAACTAGCTGATTGTATGTTGATTGGAGATAAAGGATACTTGTCCTCGTCATTGCAATCAGACCTGCTTCATGCTACCAATATCCGCTTGGAAACACCAATGAGGAAAAATTATAAAATTATAAAAAGCAACTCTGGGTGTTTAGAAAAACAAGAAAAAGAGTGGAGACACTTTTCTCTCAACTTTGTGAGAAATTTATGATTAGAAGAATTTATGCCAAAACTTTTCAAGGGGTTAAGACTAGGATATTGGTCAAAATCACTGTACTAACAATGATTCAATTCATCAATAAATTTGATTTCAATAGACCCATCAATAACTTAAAAGTCGCAATTATTTAATTAGCACAACGGGTTAAACTATTAATAAATCTGCTTACTATTAATAAATATGCTTGATAGTGCTATAATAAACAATTGAAGTAGGTATTTAATAAATACGAATAAAATTGTACGGGCATGGTTGATGGTCCACCATTTTAGTTAGCAGGTTATCGAATATTTCCCCTTTCATCTGGCTTCGGTTGAACCGATAGCAATATTGGTCGATATATGCTTGAAGGTTATCGACTGAATGGTGGATACCTCTAAGCCATGCCTTGAACATCATAATTGTTCTGTGCAATTCCGGGAAATTCTTACCTTTCTTCCCACTCTTGATTTGAATTAAGTAAGGATATTTTTCTTTCAAGGGGATGTAGCCCCTCCAGTTATCGGTTTTGATGGCAGCCTGAGTTGATATATGATCATGGAAGAAGGGCTTCAATTGCTTGGAGCCAGCATTGTCAATCACCCTAGCATACATCCTGCTCACTCCTTTCCCTTTCTTCTCAATAGCCAGTACAACCTGCTTTTTTCGGTTATTTTGGCGTCCTACAACGCCTTCTTCCTGTTGCCCTACAACCGTCTCATCGACTGCTACTTTACCCACTAGCGGGTATTTCCCACTGCTAACCATTGCCTTCATTACCTTTTGTTGAAACAGCCAACAGGTTTTTTGCCGTAGTCCCAGTTTTCTGCTTAGCTCTGTTGATGCAATCCCTTGTGTATTTGTACTCATGTAGTATAGGATATAAAAAGCTTTTAACATTGGGAATTTTACTTTGTGGAAAAGCGTGCCACTTGTGGGGATAGCTTGGTACCTACATTTTGTGCATTGACGGGTATGGAATAATTTCCCTCTGCAATACTTGTTGTTTTGGCACTTTTCACATTTAAATCCATTGGACCATTTCATTTCGGCCAGGAAGTTTTGACAACTGTCGTTATCAGGAAATTTCTTCTGAAACTCAAAAAGGGTTAGGCTTTCATACTTTTTCTCCATAATCTGATTTTTACTCTAACTTTAATAACTTTACTAAGTTACTGTAAATCAATCATTTAATCAAGAAAATGAAACTGTTTTAACAAACTAATCTTTTATTTATTAAATGCCTACTTCAATGCGATCATTCAGCGAGTCAAATTCGCAAGAATTTCTCACGTACCTGTAACAGGTGTAGTCATACAGAAACAGAAACAGCAAATACGTTATTTCACAAGGTAAAATTTAATTTACGCAAAGCCTTTTTTATCTGTTTTGAAATGTCAACGACCACTAAAAGTTTATCTGCACGTTATACTGGTGTTCGCTTTGGTGTTACAGAAAAGACTGAAGGAAAAATAAAAAGAATGTACGCCTTAAAAACTGATAACTTTTCATCGAAAGAATTAAAGAAGATAGTTGAAAAGCATATTGACGATAAGGCAACGGTAACTACAGGTCTATGGAAAGGTTATCGTCCTATTTTTTTGGTTCTTCTGAGTTTTCTATGGGTAAAAGCCAAACAATGTTCAAAAAAATATGGTACAAGTGTATTTTTTTATGGAGATATTCAAATGAAAGATACTGCGTTGTTTACTCAACTTTTGGGCTCTTGTTAAAAGCAAGTGGGTAGGTTCACACTGATTTTATGCAAATCTAACTTGCCAGCCAGCAAATAAGTCATGGTCTTAAAATGTTTTTTGCCATAACCTCTGGCTTTTCTTTTTGCTACTTGAATGATCGAATTTAAGCCTTCTAAAATACCGTTATTGATGCTGCTTAATTTCCATTGCACAACGCCTTGCCAATGGTTTTATTGAAGTAGGCATTTAATAAATACGAATGCACTTGTACGAGCATGGTTGATGGTCCACCATTTTAGTTAGCAGGTTATCGAATATTTCCCCTTTCATTTGACTGCGGTTGAACCTATAGCAATATTGGTCGATATATGCTTGAAGGTTATCGACTGAATGGTGGATACCTCTAAGCCATGCCTTGAACATCATAATTGTTCTGTGCAATTCCGGGAAATTCTTACCTTTCTTCCCACTCTCGATTTGAATTAAGTAAGGATATTTTTCTTTCAAGGGGATGTAGCCCCTCCACTTATCGGTTGTGATGGTAGCCTGAGTTGATATATGATTCTGGAAGAAGGGCTTCAATTGCTTGGAGCCAGCATCGTCAATCACTTTGGCATACATCCTGCTCACTCCTTTCCCTTTCTTCTCAATAGCCAGTACAACCTGCTTTTTTCGGTTATTTTGTCGTCCTACAACGCCTTCTTCCTGTTGCCCTACAACGGTCTCATCGACTTCTACTTTACCCATTAGCTGGTATTTCCCACTGCTAACCATGGCCTTCATTACCTTTTGCTGAAACAGCCAACAGGTTTTTTTCCGTAGCCCCAGTTTTCTGCTTAGCTTTGTTGATGCAATCCCTTGTGTATTTGTACTCGTATAGTATACGATATAAAAAGCTTTTAACATTGGGAATTTTACTTTGTGGAAAAGAGTGCCACTTGTGGGGGTAGCTTGGTACCTACATTTTGTGCATTGACGGGTATGGAATAATTTTCCTCTGCAATACTTGTTGTTTTGGCACTTTTCACATTTAAATCCATCTGACCATTTCATTTCGGCTAGGAAGTTTTGACAACTGTCGTTATCAGGAAATTTCTTCTGAAACTCAAAAAAAGTTAGGCTTTCATACTTTTTCTCCATAATCTGATTTTTATTCTAACTTTAATAGTCCTGATAAGTTACTGTAAATCAATCGTTTAATTAAGAAAATGAAACTGTTTTAATAGACTAATCTTTTATTTATTAAATGCCTACTTCAATGGTTTTTAATGGTTTTGCTTGTTTCAACCATGGGGGGGTAAATTGCATTGACTGACCCAGTTGTCCCATTTGTTTAATAGTTGCTCAAAATCTGCCACGGTTTTGGCTTGATAGATTTGTTGGAAAGTTTCGCGCATTCTCATTGCCTCAAAGGATTTAAGGTTAAGATCTGCCAGCTCTAATTCTGCTTTTTTCTGTTGTTGTTTCTGACTGAGGTTTTGTTCGTTTTTGAGGAATAAATACCGCGTACCTTTCAGAATTGGATTTTCTTTACACCTCTGCTCTTCTCACCTTATCAACCCCTTCATTGATAATTTTTATGATGTGGAACTTGTCAAACGTAATTTGGGCATTCGGCAGGTTTGCTTTAATCCCTTTAATAAACGCCGGCGACATATCGCAACTCACTGATTTAACTTGTTCTTTGTTGCCCTTTTGTTGTTCTAAAACCGCGACAAAGTCAACAATCGTTTGACTGCCTTTGCCATCACTGACATGCGCCACTGCTTTTTTGTATAAATCAACAAATAGCGTAATATAATCAGGTCCCTTAGGCCGTGGCAGTTTTATCCATACCAAAGGGTTCTATACCGCTTAAATCCTCCGCTTAAATTCTCACTGGGCCTGGCTTTGTCAACATAAATATCCAATAATTTCCAAACCTTATAATCTGATATGTTCATCAGCTGGCAAACATTGTGTACTGGCATGTGCTTACAAAACTTGATAACAAAAGCCTCAAACAAGGTGCTAAAACCATTTAACTGACCTGCCCACGGCGGCAAAATCAGCCGTACTTTGCCATCGTCTCGCTTAATGCGAGGAACCCTAACATGCAGATGGCATTCATGCTCAAAGAAATTCATATTAACCTGAACCCGATTAATAAATAGTTCAATTGAAGAGAGATAAACAGGCATTAGGAATAGATAAAATTAGTGTATGTGTTTATATTTAAGTATCTGAAATTCAAATATATACACATAAAACACACGGTCTTACCTGACAATAAAATTACTGAAATTTTCTATTTCGTTGATGAATGCTGTCTGGAATTAGAAAAATCTATCCAAAAGCACCTTGTAGGCAACAAACCTAATAGAAAGCCCAAGAAGAGCGGTAGCGAAGTAATCACTATCATGATTATGTTCCACTCTGGAGGGTTCAGCAATATGAAACACTTTTATATGCATTATGTCCAAAAACATATGAACCATTTATTCGGTGAAACAGTATCCTATAATGGGTTTTTGGAATGGATCCAAGGTGCAACCTTACCTAGGTCTCTAGTTCTAAAAACTTGTTGTATGGGTGATGGTACCGGTATTGCTTTTATTGATTCAACTCCAATTCGGGTAGGTAAAAACAAGAGGATAAAAAGGAATAAGGTTTTTGAAGGATTGGGCAAAGTAGGCAAGTCTACAATGGGTTATTTCTTTGGGGTTAAGCTACATATAGTCATTAATGACAAAGGGGAACTTCTCAATTTTGTGATCTCCCTTGGCAATATTGAGGATCGAGAACCTTTAAAAAATCCATCTTTCATCAAAGCTCTAAAGGGAAAGTTGTATGCAGACAAAGGGTATATCTCTCAATAACTAACACAAGTGCTTTTTATGGAGGACCTTCATTTGATCACTAGTATTCGCAATAATATGAAGAATACGCTGATGGAACTCAAAGACAAAATCATGCTCAGAAAAAGGTCGGTTATAGAAACAGTAAATGATGAACTAAAAAACATTTGTCAAATAGAACATTCCAGACACAGGTCATTCACCAACTTTATTGCCAACCTAATCTCTGGTCTAATGGCCTATTCTTTCTTCCCGAAAAAACCTGCAATTAAATATGATCCTGCAAATACTAGCCAATTAGACATTTGCTAAATCGGGTTCAGGTTATGACGATATTTTTTCATCTTGGTGTCATAGGCACTATAGGCTTTGGTGTCATCGCTACCATCAACAAAGCGCGTTCCACGTTTGAAGTCAATATAGCTGTTGAGTTGTTTGTCGTTAAATTCAACATCCTTGACAAACCATGGGGAATAGATGCCGAGTGCTTGAGTAAATAAGTCGTGCATTTTTGATCTTTTTGAATGATAAAATTGAACCTGTATTTTAACGCATCACCCACCCAAGAATCAAAAGAACCAATTAGTAATTGTTTAACTAGTTAAGACCCTTTTTCTTAACGAAATACAAGCAGAAAGGAAACAACTTATGTGTGATATTTTGTGGTCAATTTGATACCAGCCATTTCTTCATTTTCTCACCTCTGTGAACGATCTTCGTGCGTTAGGCTGTTTACATACTATGCAGACGTTAACTGTAAAAACAGACCTGCACTGTCAAAGGTGTGTTGACAAAATTGAGCCAACATTAAATGCCAATAAAGATATTCAGCGTTGGAATGTCGATCTTGATCAGGAAATAAAGACACTAACTGTCACAGGAGCAGGAGTTTCTGTCGAGCTAATCAATGAGCTGTTAAATCAATCAGGTTATCATGTTAAGGAAAACAAAAATGATTTCTGGAAAAATGCTGTACAATGGAAGCGTGCCTCATTCAACACCTTAAACTGCTTGATCGGTTGCTCCATTGGAGATTTTGGGATGGTGTTTTTCCTTCAGGCCTACTACCCTGAAACCCCACTTTTATGGCAAATGATTCTAGCCATTATCGCTGGTCTGATTACCTCTGTCATGCTGGAAGCTGGTATATTAAAATTCAGAGAGAACTTTAGCTGGTCGTTTGCTTTTACTACCGCATTTGGCATGTCTTTTATTTCAATGGTCGCAATGGAGCTGGCGATGACATCAACAGATTTTATGATCACAGGAGGCAAAGTAGCCTTTGCAAATCCGCTGTATTGGCTCGCACTTATCCCCGCCCTAATTGTAGGATTCCTGACGCCTCTACCATACAATTATTATAAACTGAAAAAATTCAATGTGACCTGTCATGGAACTTTATAATCTCTTTTTCGTATATTTGTGATGGATGGTCTTTTTTAGGCAAATAGCAAATGTTTTTTTAGCAGGTATGCTTTTAGTAGCTACAACGGGAGTTACGCTGAATAAGCATTACTGTATGAATAGGCTTAAATCTGTAGCAATAAACTCACATCCTCCCCACTGCTATCAAGGTGAGGATGAAGAAATGCCGTGTTGCAAGGATGTCAGCGAAGAACTAAAAATTGACGAGTTGACGAAAGTTTCTTTCAACTTCAAGGTCAATCCTGATGTTAATCAGCTTGTAGCAATCGCCTGCTTTTTAGTTGATCAACAACTGATCCCATTAGAAAAGAAAACATTAGCATTTCAAAATTATGCCCCCCCTCCTACTGACCGAGACGTTCTGGTCTTGATACAGTCCTTTCTTATTTGATCCATATAGTAATGTAAATGGTGCGGGTACGCCCGTTCAAAATTTAATTGACCTTAAACATTACAACGATGAGCAAAATAATATTATCAATATTTCTAACTGTACTTTTATCTTCCGTTACCCTAGCCCAAAAAGTCAGGGGTGAAGTAGCTGACCGTCAACATCAACAACTCATTGGTGCCACTATAGTAGAACTTGGCACTCAAAATGGCGCAGTGACTGACGTAAATGGAAGTTTTGAATTAAAACTCGGGGACAGGGATGCCCTGTTGGTCGTTTCATATACTGGATTTACTGCCGATACGTTAAAAGCAGATCTCTCTAAAAAAATGCACATTAGACTCCACGAGGGTTCCCATGAATTGGAAGAAGTGGTGATAAGTTCAGGCAGTACGTTTCTGGATGACTTGGAGTCGAAACATGTAGAAATCATCACAGAAGCAGAGCTTACAAAAGTGGCTTGTTGCAACCTCTCAGAGAGCTTTGACACAAATGCGTCGGTGGATGTCTCTTTTACAGATGCTGTGAGCGGAGCAAAAAGAATAAAAGTGTTGGGACTTGATGGTCGCTACGTTCAAATCAACAGAGAAAACATTCCCAATATCAGAGGTCTTTCAGGAAGATATGGACTTAGCTACATACCAGGTACTTGGGTACAATCTATTGATATTGGAAAAGGTGCTGGAACAGTTGTGAGCGGATATGAATCCATGACAGGACAAATCAACGTTGAATTGAAAAAATCAGAAAACAGCGAGGCACTTTATTTGAATACTTACGCAAATTCATTCGGAAGAGTTGAAGTCAACGCAAATCATGCCCGAAAAATCAATGAGAAATGGAATACAGCCGTGTTGTTTCACGCTAACTATCTAAACAGTGAAATTGACCAAAACGATGATGGGTTTCTGGACATACCCAAGTCAAAGCAGATCAATGTAATGAACCGATACAAATTTCAAAGTGAAAAATTGGTCTCTCACATTGGCATTACAGTAATGAGAGACGAAAAAGCTGGAGGTCAGCTAGGCTTTGACTTCAAAGATGACGCCAGCAACTCATCTCAATATGGGTTTTCAAATAAGACCACACGCGCTGAACTATTTGGCAAGACCGGCTTATTGTTCCAGTCAAAACCTTATAAAGGATGGGGGTTTATCTATTCTGCTTCTTATCTTGATAGTGATGACGAGTTTGGACGTAATAACTATGCTGGTACAGAAACTACCCTTTATGGAAACATCGTCTTTCAAAACATCATAGACAATTCATTTCATCAATACAAAACGGGAGCCAGTATTTTGTACGATGATTTTAAGGAAATATACGCAGACTCATCATTTTCGAGGCAAGAAATTGTGCCGGGGATTTATTATGAATATACATTCATACCAAACGACCAGTTTACACTCCTCGCTGGTGCTAGGGCTGATTTTCATAACCTCTATGCTACCTATTTTACTCCTCGGTTGCATGCCCGGTATCAAATTTCTCCAAACAGCACAATTCGAGGAGCAATAGGAAGAGGGTATAGAACGCCTAATACCATCGTAGAGAACAGCAACATCCTGGTCTCTTCAAGACAGCTGATCGTTCAGGAAAATCCTGAACCAGAAGTTTCCTGGAATATGGGAGGAAGTCTTGTCACCTCCTTGCCGATTGGCAATAAAAAACTGGGACTGGTTGCAGATTATTTCTACACTACGTTCGAAAATCAGCTGATCTATGATCTGGATCAACATGCTAGCCAGCTTCACGTCTATAATCTGAAAGGGAAATCTTTTGCGCACAGTTTTCAAATCGAAGGAAGCTATCGTTTCAATCACTTCTTTGGCATTAAAGGAGCCTACAAATTCTACGATGTAAAGACAACCATCAATGGTACCTTGAGACAGATTCCCTTGAACGCTCGAAATAGATTCTTCTTGAACGGTTCGTACGCAACCAAATATGACAAATGGGAAGTAGATGCCACCCTGCAATGGTTTGGAAGCAAGCGACTGCCTGATACCCAAGATAAACCTGTCGAATTCCAAAGAAGGAGCTTTTCTCCAGATTTCTTTTTACTCAATGCCCAGATAAGTAGAGGCTTTCGTTGGGGAAATATCTATTTAGGATCCGAAAATCTACTTGGTTTTACCCAAAGTAATCCAATCATTGACGCTAAAAATCCGTTTGGTAGTGCGTTCGATGCATCACTAGTGTGGGCTCCTGTAGCAGGAAGAATGGTGTATGCAGGACTGAAGTATAAAATAAAAAGACAGTAATTTAGAGCCTTGAAAATATGGAACAGTCAAAATATTTATTTTTAATGATAGCAATGTGCGCAGGGTTGATCTCTGTAGCGCAAAAAGTGCCAGTCAACGTTGCCAAAGGATTGCAAGTTGAGATTCAAACATCTGCAATTTGCGAAATGTGTCAACACACGATTGAATACGACCTGACCTTTGCCAAGGGTATTAAAAGTGCAGATTTAAATCTTGAGAATAAAATAGTAACCGTTGTGTACAACCCAAATAAGATATCTGCACATGAGGTCAGAAAAAGGATCACAAAAGTTGGATACCATGCAGATAGTTTGAGGCGTGATCCCGTAGCTTATGATAACCTTCCATCTTGTTGCAAAGCTGGAGGGCATGATGATCCGTGACGGTTAACTTGCTTGTATGTCGTGAAAAAATAGAACCGTAGCTATGGCTGTGCCTATATTTTTTGCCTAATCCAAACAAAAAAATAATTCAATTTATTTATGTCATAATTTATAATCAACTTGGTATAAGTTCTAATTATATCGGCATTTTATATGTACCTCCTGAAGCCTTGGTTAAGGTCCAAAATTTAAAGGAGCATTCTCTATTTTACAAGATAGCACACTACTTTTGATAGCATATGATTTGAAGATTTATGACGGTAAAACACAAAATAAGTATAGAGGAATTTGATGGTAAAAACTATCAAGTTAGACTTATTGGACCCGAAGATAAAGCAGTAATAACACATTATTTGCACAGTTATCATAATGGAGTTTCAGAACATTACAAAGAAGATGCAATAAAAGTTATAGATAATTTTGTTGAATACGGACAAAATGAAAATAGTTCTATTGTTGCAGAAGATGCTCTACAGCAATTACTTTTTGAGGTTAAAAATGTCCCCTTTCCAACACCCAAAGATTATACTTTTGAATTTATTGATTTATTCGCGGGAATAGGTGGTTTTAGATTGGCATTACAGAACGTTGGTGGCAAATGTGTTTATACAAGTGAATGGGACTATGTGGCAAAAAAGACATATCGACAGAATTTTGGAGAAATTCCTTTTGGGGATATAACAAAGGAAAGCACTAAAAATTATATACCTAAAGAATTTGATATTCTATGTGCTGGTTTTCCGTGCCAGGCATTTTCTATTGCAGGAGACAGAAAAGGATTTGCAGATACAAGAGGAACCTTGTTTTTTGATGTAGAAAAAATCATTGAAAAACACAGACCTAAAGTTGTTTTTCTTGAAAATGTAAAGAATTTAATATCACACGACAAGGGAAAAACTTTTAAGGTTATCACAGAAATTTTAGAAAAAAAATTGGAATATAAAGTTTTTAGTAGCGTACTAAATTCGATGACACATACAAATATTCCACAGAATAGAGAACGTATTTTTATTGTAGCTTTCGACCCTAAACAAGTTTCAAATTATAACCATTTTAAGTTTCCAAAAAAAATAAAACTTACAAAAACCATTCATGATATTATAGAAGATGGAAAACAGGAAGATATATATTACTATCCTAAGAATCATCTATATTATCCCAAATTAGAGAAAACAATAACTTCTAAAAATACTGTTTATCAGTGGCGAAGAGTTTATGTAAGAGAAAATAAAAATAATGTTTGCCCTACTCTAACTGCCAATATGGGTACAGGTGGACACAATGTGCCATTAATTAAAGACGATTACGGGATTAGAAAATTGACACCAAGAGAATGTTTTTCTTTTCAAGGGTATCCGACAAATTACATTGTACCAAATCTTGCAAATAGTAAACTATATATGCAAGCAGGCAATTCAGTAACTACAACATTAATTCAGCGAATTGCAAACGAAATTATAAAGATCCAATGAACACAATAAATACAGAAATCCTAAACTTAAATTTTTCTATAGAACAGAATAAAAAGAACCTTTCTTCAAATATTTACGCCTTAAGAGTACTCAATGTTGATGAGAATGAATTTTTTGAAGTAGCAATAAATCATAACGGACACTGCCCAGAATTAAATTCAGAACGAGAAGAATCTATATTTACTGAGTATTTATGCAATTTAGAATATAATTTAATTGAAGAGTATTTTAAGTATAAAAAAACCAAAAAACCAAAATCCTACTACTCTCTTTGCGAAGTTATGACTGATAGTAAAGGTGAATTATATAGGTTTTCAAAAACTCCAACTAATGAAATCATTCGCAGAAATTGACATTGAAAATAACGGAGATTATTTAAGGGCATCTCTAAAAACTGGATATTCTCCCGATTTATTTTTATGACCTGTTTTTTTAAGATGACCTATTTTGTTCTTTTTTAGTTCATTTTTTATTCACCTGATTATCAGTTACTTATGAATTTATTCATTGCCTATCGAACGCACGTTCCCTCATAATGAAGCGGTCAATTGAATTTTTCTGCACATATTATAAGTCAGATTCATCAGACCAATGACCGTATCGGCTCTTGATTTCCCTACTTTTCTGTAATACATGCTTCCCATACTGTTCTCCATGAAACCAAAAACATGCTCCACTCTTACGCGTACTTTTGATTTTCTTGTATTACTTTCCTTTTGTGTATCGGTCAACGGCTTGTTTTTGTAGCCCTTCTCATGTATTTGATCTTTAATTTGATGTTTTTCGAGTATTTCTTGCTGGTCTGCATAAGCACTGTCGGCATACAATTCCTGTGCTTTGTCTTGTTTTTTGTCCAACAGGGCATCAAGAGCCTGTGAATCATGTACCGCTGCATCGGTAATTTCATAGCGTTCTATCAATTTGCTACCTGCATCAACCTTGGCGTGATTTTTATACCCATAATAATTCTGATTATTTTTCTTTGTCCAACGTGCATCAATGTCCTTTTGACGCTTTTTATTGGGTTCATCTGTCCATAGACCTTCTCCCTTACCCTCTTTTATTTGTTGGTTTTTCTCCCTGCTGTTGCGTTGGCGTGGGGCTTCTACAAAAGAGGCATCTATTATTTTGCCTTCATTGACCATAAGCCCTAACTTTTCCAATTGACTCTGAAATAGCTCGAAAAGAGATTTTACTAAATTCAAGTCGGTCAGACGTTCACTAAACAACCATATCGTGTTGCTATCTGGTATGTCATCTGCAATGGAGAGGTTGAGAAATCTCATAAAACTCATCCTGTCATTGATTTGATATTCTGCTTGATCATCAGAGAGGTTATAATATCGCTGAAGAATCAATATCTTGAACATTAACACATAATCATATGGGGGACGTCCTCCCTTTCCTTGTGACTCTTTGATCAGGTGCTTTTCCAGTAAAGAACGGAAAATTTCAAAATCAATTCCACGGTTTAATCGTTGCAGGGGATCTCCCAACTGGCTCAGTTTGGACAAACGAATGTCTTGATCAAAAAAACCGTAATCTCTGTGACGTTTAAATTGTTTCATTTCCAAGTCTAACTCTTTTAGCTCAAAAAACATACTAACACAGCTGTTTTAGTTTTTAGAGATGCCCTTAAACCTACTTTCTGCTGTTTCTAAACTTTCAGGACTTTTTAGTAAAAGTGCTATTCCTTTTATAAATTACAGAGTTGCCGAAAATATATTTTGTAAAAGTTTTAATGCAGATAATCTATCCCGTTCGGGTACTGCTTTTGACGCAGATTTTAATTCTGTTGGAATTGGTTTAAAAACATTTATATCAAAAAGTAATAATAGTACTGAAAAAGTTGCGGAATTTAATAGTCTTTCAAGGGATTTAAAAAACTATAAAGGAGAAAAGCTTGCTCTAAAATTAGGAAAATATAGAAATGAAAGAATTGACTTAGCAAATAGAGTTTATAATATAGAATCTTCTCTTTATCACATTGTAGCAAGAAGAGAAAAGGAATTATTGCTTTTTGAAACTGATTACAATAAAATGGATATTGAAAATATTCACTCCGTTAAAGAAAAAAAAAACAAGTTTACAATTTGAAGATGGACACAATTTTTATTCATTTAATTACTCAAAAAGCACATTATTTAGAAAATTTATAATCCCTCAAAATACTTTTCCTTTACCTATTGACATAATTGATGACCCGTATAATTTATTACTTGATATATTTTTTAAAAATGAGTTTAAGAAAGCAACTGAAATACTTGTCAGAGGAGAAAATTACATAGTGCTACCACTTTACGGAATAAAAAATAGAGAAAAGTTTTTTTGAAAAAAGCGGACTAAACCAATGGAATGCAGGAGGAAGAAGAAGAGATATTGGCGAAATTTACATTCCAATTCCCATAAATATTCACAAAGAATTTCCAAATTTCTTCCCCAAAAGAGATGAGCATTTCAAATTAGAAATTCCAACAGGGGAAGTTTTTACAGCAAAAGTTTGTCAAGACAACTCTAAAGCGTTAATGACTAGTCCAAACAAAGCATTATCCGATTGGCTTTTAAGAAAAGTTTTACAATTAGAAGAAGGAGAATTAGCAACAATAGAAAAATTAGACCATTTAGGTTTTGATAGCGTAATGATCACAAAAAACCAAAATGCAGAATTTACAATTGATATTATGAACTCCAATGCTTACAATGAATTTTGGGGAGCATAGAGAATAATGTCCTTTAGACTACGACAACTTACTATCTCAACTACAAATCTTGCCAAGCGATCTGCGGGTAGCCACTCGTTAAGGTCATAGGGCATAAAAGAAACGTGTTCTCTAGCCGAGCCTATAAATGATATCATGCCCCAGGTTATTAATTTTTGTTGGATTTTTAAGTCCGGCAGGCTCCTAGACAAAAATTCTCTTTGTCCTGTTGAAAACGAAAGATTTTACAATGGATAGATTGCGGACTTATTTTTTTCGATTAGGAATATTTGTAAGCCTCCCTAAAAGTCTTAGCGTTTAAAACTAGAGTTACACGTTAATTTTAGGGAAATGAAAAAGAGTCGATTTACCGAGCCTCAGATCATCAAGATGCTGAGCGAACAAGAACAGAGAAAGAGTGTGTCGGATAGTTGTAGGATACATAGAATAAAGCCAACCAACTTTCTACAACGGGAAGCGTACATACTCAGGCATGAGTGTGAACCAACTCAAAAAGTTGAAGGAACTCAAGTCGGAATTAAGTTCATTTAAGCGTAGGTATGCTGATCTAACTTTGGAGTACAATGCATTAAGCACCTGATCGAAAAAAAGCTTTAAGGTCTGCTGAAAAGTGAGAGACTGTTGAATATCTGGTCGATGAAGGTCTGAGTATCAGGCAGACCTGTGTGGCAATTAATCTGAGTTTATCTGTGTATTACTACCGATTTAAGCGCAAAGCTGAGGACACTACTAGTAGTAGACATTTGGAGCAATGGGCAGAAAAGTATCCTGCTTATGGCTTCCGACAAATGTACCATTTATTGCGTCTTGAAGAGTATAGATGGAACCATAAACGCGTATACCGAGTGTATGTGATGATGGGGCTGAATATGCGTAGAAAGCGTAAAAGAAGACTGCCAGCACGAGTCAAGACTCCTCACATTATACCCATCCAAAGCAACATCACTTGGCGTGCGGATTTCATGCATGATAGCCTGAATAATGGAAGACCGTTCAGCACCTTCAACGTGATAGATGATCACAATAGAGAAGTGCTGATGATTACCATTGATACTTCATTAAGTGCTAGGCGTATTACAAGGGAACTGGACAGACTCATTGAATGGCGAGGAACTCCTGAAGTGCTACGTGTAGACAATGGACAGGAGTTCACTTCTGCTGTTTTTGAAGTTTGGACTCGAAAACATAAAATTAAACTGTGTTTTATGCAACCAAGAAAACCCACCCAGCATACGCTTGTGGAACGCTTTAATGGAAGCTACCGAAAGGAGCTACTTAGTCGTTCCTTAAAAACTCATTTTCAATAGAGTTTGTATTCTACTTTGATGGAAAGAGGTTAATTCAACTAGACGCCTCAGGTTTACTACCCATTTTGTATAGAGCCAAAGAGCATTTACTCTTAGTTTTTTCATCAACTTCTTGTAGTTAAACCCACAGGCTGCCATGATGAAGTTTATTTTATCTCCTGTTTTCCCTTTTAGGTAATTGCTAGCTGCTCGATGATCTTGCTTCAAGTGTCCGATGATTGGCTCTATGGCTGCTCTACGTCTACAGTGCGTTCGTTTTCTCTGTTTTTGATAGGTATTGTCTCTTTTTAATGGTTTGGATGGTCGAATGATGGAGGTGTTCTCAACTGTGTTAGTCCCTTTGTACCCCCTATCTACTGTGGCGGTTTTCGGGTAGTTACCAGTCAGTAGTTGTGTTTGCTTCAATACAGCATCTAGCGTATGTCCATCATAAATATTCTCTTCAAAAGTCATCGCACCTACGATGATACCCGTATTTTGTGTCAATACTTCTGATGCCTTACAGCCATATTCATATTTCTTATGTGCCTTTCCTTTTGCGATGCAATACACATCAGGTTCATGTAAACTGTAAATTTTATTCTTACTGCACTTCTCTTGTGTAAGTACTCGTTTGAACAGTGCTCATGTTACTTCTTTTTGCTGATGTGGTAATTTCCTGTCTAATTCTCTGACTAACCGACCAGCAATGGTTTTGAGTTTTCGCTTCGCTGCATTTGCTTTCTTTCTTCTTTTAGGGTGAGTCCCATTGTAGGTGTCTCTGACAAGGTTTTTGGTTGTCCTAACGTAACTGCGTCGTAGTTTAATCCCTTCTTGCTTGGCTATAGAAATACAGCTGTCAACAATTTTTTTATGAAGTTTTGCATCTGTGGGATAGGTGATGCGCTTTTCCTGGACAGTAGTATCTACACTTACATGCTTGTCCTTAGCATCCTTGCCGTGTAGCTCAATTGAATGTTTCAATAGCTTCTCTACCCCTTCTTCTCCAATCCTCTTCCTGAAATGTACCAAATCTGTTGCCGCACATGGTTGCCCCCATTGCAAAGAATCAAAGCCTCCAAAATATTGAAAATATGGATTCATTTCCCACCGTTGTTCCACCAATACCTCATCTGATAAATTGTAAATAGATTTTAATATCAACAAGGAGACCATCAAACGAATAGAATGAGCCGGACGACCTACATTTGAATAAAGCGAACCAAACGCTTCTTCAAAATACGACCATTCTATCTGTTGGCTCAACAAATAAAGCGCTTGCCTGGAATTGAGTTGTTCAGTTAAGGTAGGTGATAAAAAATTAAGTTGATTTCTATTCGACTTTTTTGACTGCATTTGACAAGGTTTTGATTCATATTATAACTATTCCTTGTCATTTTATATAGCAATAATCATGCTGAAAACCTCCCTGAAAGAAGATAAGCATAATTAATTTTGATTCTTTAGGGTTGACTACTTAATGCCCATTTATTCACCGATTTGGAGCAGGTAAGAGACCAGACCCAGCAATGGATCTGGGGTTACAACAGCATAAGACCACATGAATCCTTGGGTAATAAACCTCCAGTAACGTTCCTCAAACAAAGAGGATTAACGGTACCAAGTCTGAATTTAGACATGCATTTGAAAGAAAAAATTATATGTACCAATGCTTCGGTTTAGGGGAGGCTTACAATTTCTTTGGTAGTATATTATATAACGGATAAGAATTGACTCCACTCTGCTTCCAACTCTTTCGATCCCTCAAAAAGCGGAGGTCTCACCGTATTTTCACAAAGACCATGAACTTTTAACCCGGATTTCAATGAAGAAGGGTTACCCTCCTTGGATAAAAGTTCATAAGCCTTTCGGAGATTGGTGTTTAATTTGAAAGCTTCGTCAAAGTCTTGCTTCAAAGCGGTATTGACCATTTGAGTGAATAAGAAGGGCAAAATGTTACCTACAACCGAAATAACCCCATCAGCTCCGTTTTTGATCATATCACAGGTCAATTGATCATCTCCTGAAAGCAAAAGAAAGTCAGAAGGCTTATTGTCAATGATCCTCTTACACTGATCTAAGTCACCTGAAGCCTCTTTCATTCCAATGATATTTTCATGTTCGGATAACTTCAATGTACTTTCGGGACTTACATTAGAGGCTGTTCTGGAAGGCACATTGTACAGAATAATCGGTTTTGGAAATGCATCTGCCAATAATTGATAATGCCTGATTATTCCAGGCTGAGAAGGTTTATTGTAGTATGGGCTTGTTGATAAGATAGCATCTATTTCAAAGCCCGACAGATCTTTGGATTTATCTATTAGATCAAATGTGTTATTACCACCTAATCCAAATACAACAGGTAACCTGCGATTGTTTTTTTTTAGGATAAAAGACAAGATTTCGAGCTTTTCCTTCCATGAACATACTGGAGATTCGCCTGTTGTCCCAAGAACGACCAAGTAATCCACTCTTCCCTCAACAGTGTAATCCATAAGTTTATGCAACGAATTGAAATCAACACTTAAATCATGACGAAACGGGGTAGCTAATGCAACACCTGTTCCGCTGAACATATTCTTCATTTTTTTAAATCATTTTTAGATACTTAATGATGTCTCTCACATTTTTCAGTTGATTCTCTGATGGTTTTACAGACATCGCCAATAGGTTATTATATTCATTTTTGCTGATTCCAATTTTACAAGTAGCTTGAGAAAGAGCTAAGACATATTTAAAATTGACATCACCAGAAGCATCCAGCGATATCAGGAAATCAAAGGTCTGATCGGTAAAGAAACCAATAGACTTTTTATTTAAGTTCCCTAACATTGAAACATCTTTATTACAAAATGAAAATAAATCATCACTCTCATGTTCACTAAAAGCTAAGGCTGAAATTTTCTTTTTGTCTCTTTTAAGATGATCAGTCATCTTTTCAATCCATTTTTTGCTAAACTCTTGAGCGTTATACAATATTCCGATATCGGATGCCTGTTTATAGCTTACATGTTCACTTCTTTGAAGTTTGGCTAAACTTCTGGATTTCTGATTCAGTAATGTGTTTTTTATCATTCGCTATCAGTTGATTAAAAGCTGATTCATTCAAGACAGAAATACCTAAATCTTCAGCTTTTGCTTTTTTAGCTGATCCCATATTGCTTCCAGTCACCAAATAATTGGTTTTTCTTGATATACTGCCAGTGATTGCTCCCCCCTGATTTTTGATCAGTGTTTTCAATTCATCTCTTCTATAACTTTCGAAAACTCCAGAAACCACGAAAGTAAGACCTTTGAGTTTATCTCCTGTATCTTTTTCTTCTTCAGTTTCTAGTTTTAGTCCTGAAGCCTTTAATGATTCAACCAAGCGGATGTTTGGTGTTTTTGAGAAAAACAAGGTAACACTTTCTGCAGTTCTTTCCCCTATTGTGTACACTTCAAGGATTTCATCGACAGTCGCAGTCCTGAGTTTATCAAGGCTCTTGAAATAACCCGCAAGCTCTGCCGCCACTGTTTTGCCGACAAATCTTATGCCGAGACCAAATAAAACTCGCTCAAAAGGAATTTCCTTTGATTTATTTATAGACTCCAAGAGATTATTTGCTGTCTTTTCCTTGATAGACCTTTTTGTGGTCTCTCCTTTTTTATCTTCATCTTCAAATTGAAGTTCATTGACTTGCTCAAACGTGAGATGATACAGATCGGAGAAAGTAGTTATCAACCCTTTTGACAACAACAGCTCAATTGTCCTGTGACCAAGTGTTTTAATATTCATTGCATTTCTACTGACGAAATGCTCAATCCTTCCCTGAACCTGTGGTGGGCATGTTTCTTGATTTGGACAGTAATGTTGAGCTTCCCCTTCATTCCGTATCAATGGGGTTTCACATTCGGGGCAAAGCCGTATATACTCCAATGGAATGGATTGTGGTTTTCTTTTGCTCAGATCAACACCTATAATTTTGGGAATGATTTCACCTCCCTTTTCCACCGAAACGGTATCTCCTAACCTAACTCCCAACCGCTCTATTTCATTTGTATTATAAAGGGATGCTCTTTTCACCGTTGTGCCTGCTAAAAGTACAGGAGTGAGTTCAGCAACAGGGGTGATCGCTCCAGTTCTACCTACCTGGTATAAGATGTTATTTAGGATAGTAGAGGTCGACGTTGCTCTGAACTTATACGAAATGGCCCATCTCAGATTTTTGGCTGTGGAACCAAGCTCAGCTTGGTGATGAAGACTGTTAACTTTTATTACAACACCGTCAGTTTCTACAGATAATTCATGACGTTTAGTTTCCCATTTGTTGATATAGGAAATGATTTCCTTGATCGAATTACTTTGTTTATAGGTCTTGGAGACATTGAATCCTGCTTTTTCAAGAAAATGAATCGCCTCTTCATGTGTGCTGAATGTCCCATTGTCATCGAGGTACGTATATAAAAAACAATCCAGCTTTCGACGCGCAACTACTTTCGAATCTTGCATTTTTAGCGTACCAGAAGTGGTATTTCTTGGGTTTGCCCATGTTGCTTCTCCCTCTTCTTCTCTTTGTTGATTCAATTCGGCGAAAACTTTCTTCGACATGAAAATTTCACCTCTCACTTCAAAAGAATCTGGATATTCACCCCTTAATACCAAAGGGATGGTCCTGATTGTCTTTGCGTTGGTCGTTATATCATCTCCTTTTGCACCATCTCCTCTCGTAACCGCTTTATAAAGCAATCCGTTTTCATAGATTAAGCTAATAGCTACTCCATCAAACTTCAACTCGCAAAAGTATTCAAAATCATCCGTTCCTAATCCTTTTCTGACCCTAGTGTCAAATTCTTCCAATTCTTCTACCGAGTAGACGTTGCCGAGAGAAAGCATCGGATACTTGTGAGTAACCGTCTCAAATTCTTTGGTGATGTCTCCGCCAACACGTGAGGTAGGGGATTGTGGTAGCTTTAATTCAGGGTGTAATCGCTCCAATTTCTCCAAATTTTTAAGCTTGTGATCAAACTCAAAATCTGAAATAGCGGGTTCATTTTTTTGATAGTACAAACTATTATAATGATTGAGTTCATTAGTGAGTACTTTGATTGTGTGTTTAACGCCTTCTATTTTCATTTCAGGAACAAATCTATTTATAAAATGGCGAGTTATACCAATTTGATTATAAAATAATACATAAATAAATTGAATTATTTTTTGTTTGAATTAGGCAATAAATATAACTATAGCCATAGTTATGGTTATAGTTATTAACGAAATGCGAGCAAAAAAGAAACAATTTATATGTGATATTTTGTGATTAAGTTGGTATTAAAATAATAAACTGTCTATGCTGGGCATGCTTTCAATTTTTACATTTGCATGTATGCTGTCTTTTAGTGATCATTTGAAAAAACAAGAAATATTTTCCGTAATCCAGAGCATCTCTGATTCCTTGGGTTTGGAATGCTATGTAGTAGGTGGTTATGTCCGAGATTTGATGCTATCAAGAGTTTCTGGGGATATTGATTTTGTCTGTCTTGGTAGTGGAATCCATTTAGCTGAAAGGGTGCGTGAAATTCTGGGGGAAAAAGCCCACCTGTCGGTTTATAAAAATTTCGGGACGGCTTCTATACACTATCATGGTTATGAGTATGAATTCGTTGGAGCAAGGAAAGAATCGTATCGTTCAGGTTCAAGAAACCCGTTGGTAGAAGACGGAACCCTCGAGGATGATCAAAACAGGAGGGATTTCACAATTAATGCACTTGCCATAAGTGTCAACGAGGCTTCCTTTGGTGAACTTATTGATCCTTTTGATGGATTGGGGGATTTAGAGAAAAAAAATATCAAGACCCCATTGGATCCCGATAAAACATTCTCTGATGACCCTCTTCGAATGATGAGGGCTATCAGATTTGCTTCTCAGCTATCTTTTGATATTGACCCAGATACATTTCAGGGCATTATAGCTAATAAAGCTCGAATTTCTATTATTTCACCAGAGCGTATCACAGGTGAATTGAATAAAATAATCCAATCTAAAACTCCATCTTATGGCTTTAACCTGCTATTTCATTCTGGTTTGCTAAACCTAATTTTTCCCGAGATGGTACAACTTCACGGGGTACAAAAAATAAATGGAAAAGGACACAAGGATAATTTCTACCATACGCTTCAGGTACTAGATAGCATATCTAACATGACAGATAACCTTTGGTTAAGGTGGGCCGCTATTTTACACGACATAGCTAAACCTGCAACTCAACGATTCAGGGACAAATCAGGATGGACCTTTCATGGGCATGAAGACCTAGGAGCTAGATGGGTACCACGAATCTTTAAGAAATTTAAGTTGCCACTTGATGATAGAATGAAGTACGTTCAGAAGCTTGTCCGTCTTCACCTGAGACCTATTGCGTTAGTCAGTAACGAGGTAACCGATTCGGCGGTTAGAAGGATGGTGTTCGAAGCAGGGAACGATGTGGGTGATCTCATGCTTCTGTGCAAGGCGGATATCACGTCAAAAAATCCGGAGAAGGTCAGGAAATACCAACAAAATTTCATCAGGGTTGAAGATAAAATAAAAGAAGTTGAAGAAAGAGACAGGGTGATGAATTTCCAACCTCCAGTTACAGGTGAGATGATATTAGATACTTTTGATATTAAACCTTCGAAAATAATAGGTGAAATAAAAGCAGAGATCAAGGAAGCCATATTAGATGGAAAAATTGCCAATGATATGAAAGACGCTTTTGATATGATGATTGAGCTTGGGAAAAAGCACGGGTTACATCGAAAATGAATGTGTGCTGGGGAAAGGACAAATAATTATGAAAAAAATCCAGTTACTAGCACTGTCCTTTATTTGTTGCCTCATTCAAACAAAAAATAATTCAGTTTAGTGATGTAATAGTTGATAATCAAATTCGTATAAGGCTATGTTAAGGAAATTGTTTTTTCAGAATTTAAATAGGTATGCTTCGGACAACAGCGGTTAGTTGGAAATAATCTCATACCTTTGCACCATTATTTAACCTTAAAAGACCAATGAAAACCATTACCCAACCACCCAAAACAACACTTATGACTGACAAAAAGGCATATAATAATCCTACCCCCCCCCCCCCCCCCCCCCCCCCCCGACATTATGGCAGGTTCCAACCAGTCTTTATAATTACAAAACCCTACTTCTTCTTATTTTAAGTCTGGCTTTTTCTCTGCCAGTAAATGCTCAAGAGGCTACCCCAACAGACCTTTGTTCACGCACCGCAGTAGTTAAGAATCTTATCATCTCCAAAGTGAGTGGCAAAACCAATTGTGCAGACATTACTACAGCAGAGTTGGCGGGAGTTACCAGCTTAAGTTTTATTGGGTTTAGTTCCTTTAGTTCTCTAAGAGGTAGTAGCCTAAAGAGTGGCGATTTTGCTGGATTAACAGGACTAACAAACCTCAATTTATCCAGCAACGAGATTACCACCCTACCCGCTGATATTTTCTCTGGGCTATCCGCCTTAACGAGACTGGAATTAAATAACAACCAATTATCCAACTTGCCATCTGGGATTTTCGCGGGCTTAACCAGTTTAACAACCCTCAATTTATCGGAAAACTCACTGCCTGCTTCGCTTCCTGCAAGCCTGTTCACTGATGTATCACGAAACGCAATAACCCTTCCTACGGGAACTACGATTAACGCCGCAGTGCCAATAACCGTAGGCACGATTGATAATATTACTGACCTCGTAGCAATGGGTAGTCCTCGTGTTGTGAATGTGGCGGATAAATTTAGCGACACAGACGCTTTGACCTTTTCCGCAACGTCTAGTAATCCTAACATCGCAAGCGTTGGGGTTGCTAATGATAGTGAAGTTACCGTCACGCCAGTAGCCGTAGGCACAGCAACCATCACCGTAACTGCCACCGATACAGCAGGGCAATCCGTTACACAAACTTTTATGGTCAGCGTTATCCCAGCCGAAACAGACCTTTGTTCACGCACCGAAATAGTTAAGAATGTGATCATCTCCAAAGTGAATGGCAAAAGCAATTGTGCAGACATTACTACAGCAGAGTTGGCGGGAGTTAACGAATTATCTTTTGTTGGGGGTAGCTCTCTAACAGGTAGCAACCTAAAGAGTGGTGATTTCGCTGGATTAACAGGGCTAATAACACTCAATTTACACTCAAACGAGCTTACCACTCTACCCGCTGATATTTTCTCTGGGCTATCCGACTTAACGACACTCAGGTTAGATAACAATCAATTATCCACCTTGCCTACTGGTATTTTCTCGGGCTTAACGAGTTTAACAACCCTTGAGTTATCGGAAAATCCTCTGCCTGCTTCGCTCCCTGCACGCCTGTTTTCAGATGTCCCACAAAACGCAATAACACTTCCAACAGG
This sequence comes from Ekhidna sp., assembly GCA_965261215.1. Lineage (GTDB taxonomy): Bacteria > Bacteroidota > Bacteroidia > Cytophagales > Cyclobacteriaceae > Ekhidna. The sequence goes on along the minus strand of CBDHDT010000193.1, from coordinate 663,223 downwards.
AACTACGATTAATGCCACCGTCCCAACAACCGTAGGTACGATTTCTAATATTACTAACCTCGTGGCAAATGGTAACACTCAAACTGTAGATGTGGCGGATAAATTTAGCGACACAGACGATTTGACCTTTTCCGCAATGTCTAATGATACTGACATCGCAACCGTTGGGGTTGCTAATGATAGTGAAGTTACCGTTACGCCAGTAGCCGCTGGCACTACAACAATCACCGTCACTGCCACCGATATAGCGGGTCAAACTGCTGAACAGACGTTCTCAGTCTCCGTTACCAACCCTGCCCCAACGACCGTAGGCACGATGGACAACATGACTGACCTCGTGGAAAATGGGAGTCCTCAAACTGTAAATGTGGCGACTAGCTTTAACGACCCAAACGACACGTTGACGTTTACTGCAACGTCCGATAATACCGCCATCGCAACGGTTGCAGTGATGGATAGCGTAGTTACCGTAACACCCGTAGCCGTAGGCACAGCAACCATCACCGTCACTGCCACCGACATAGCGGGTCAAACTGCTAAACAGACGTTCTCAGTCTCCGTTACCAACCCTGCCCCAACAGCCACAGGCACGATGGACAACATGACTGACCTCGTGAAAAATGGGAGTCCTCAAACTGTAAATGTGGCGACTAACTTTAGCGACCCAAACGACACGTTGACGTTTACAGCAATGTCCGATAATACCGCCATCGCAACGGTTGCAGTGATGAGTAGTGTAGTTACCATTACGCCCGTAGCCGTAGGCACAGCAACTATCACCGTCACTGCCACCGATATAGCAGGGCAAACGGCTAAACAGACGTTTACAGTCTCCGTGCAGGCTGAGGAGGTCACCACAGGAACGGCTGGTGTGAAGAAAATAAGCGTTTCCGTCTCCCCCAATCCACTAAAAGATGGAGATAGCGTGAGAATTACCGTTGCCAGCGAGGGCGTGTACCGCTTGTTTGGAATCTCAGGGGAATTTCTTACTAAAGGGACCTTAACCAAGGGAGATAACGCTGTGGTATTTCCGTTTTTAGCTAAAGGAATTTATCTGTTAAAGATACAAACAACACACGGTGGTATGACGAGGAAAGTGGTTAAAAACTAGCACCGTAGCGATGGCTATGCTTTAGGACACCGTTATTAGCTGACTTTTTCCACGATTGCGGTGTCAGTCCCGTACTCAACTCCTCATGTATGCTATATACATTGCGGTTTTTCCGTGCAAGACTTCCTTGCACTCACGAAAAAAATCAAGTTATACCAAAGCTATAGTTATATTTTTCAACGAAATGCGGGCAGAAAAGAAACGATTTATAGGTGATATTTTGTAGTCAATTTGGTATTACTAGTGGTGTCCTTTATTTTTTGCCTAATTCCAACAAAAAAACAATTCAATTCATTTATGTAATATTTTATAATCACAGTGGTATAATTTGCAAACATTTAATAAATGTGAGACAATGAAAAGAGCAATTTTTGTGTTGATTTTAGTAGCAATTGGATTTTGGGGAATAGGTCAAAGCCTAGAAAAAGCGGAGGGAGACTCTTTACCATGGGAGCTACGGAAACAAGTGTTTATTTATAATTCTGCTAAGTCTTTCAATGATCTGCAGGTAGCGAAAATGGCACTGTATAATTTGTTATCAGAGAATCCTAGTAATGTTGCTCTGTATGACACACTGGCACTAATTTATTTGGAGTACAATCAATTTGCATCTGCGGCTTTGGTAGCAAAACAGGCTCTTCAAATTAGTCCTAATGATATTTTTGCTACAGAAGTGGCTGCTGCCGCTTTCGACAATTTAGGAGTGAAAGATAAAGCGGTTTCATATTACGAAACACTTTACCTATCAAACAATGACGTTAATACTCTTTATAAAATCGCCTTTCTTCAACTGGAGCTGGAGAGATATAACGAGGCGGTCACATCAGCGGATATAGTAATTGCAAACCCAGAATCCGAACATTCAACAATCCTGTTTCCTACAGAAGACGGTCAAGGGCAGGAGGTCCCATTAAACGTGGCAACTCACCGCATCAAAGCAATGGTGGAGGAATCAAAGGGAAATCTGGATGAGGCTAAGCAACTTTACCTTCAAACCCTGAAAATGCACCCTGGATTTCAGATTGTCCAGAGGCAACTTCAAGAAGCTGGGAAGGAAAAATAGTTCATGCTTCAACTTCGTTTTTAAGGTTTTCCAGCCAGCTGATCAAATCTTTGTGTATCCCTTCATGACTATTTACCAAAATCGTAAAGGCTCCCTGCATGGAAGCACTTACGCTGACAATGGTTTGATTATCATCTGGCTCAAGTTGCCATACGAAAATACTTTTAACCCACTTCGATTTACCTGTCCACGATAAAGTACTTGGCGCAGTCATTTTTTGAATTTGTGAAAATATGCGAACCCTTCCCAAACTCCAGTCAAAATCTGTGCCTTCTTCGACGTTTCCTTCGAATTTCACCTGTTTTATGTCTTTATTCCATTCATGCCATTTCTTAATGTCTATTAGCATTCTCCATACCTTTTCAATCGTTGAATTCATAATGATGGAATGAGTATCTTTGATATTGGCATTCTCATTGATCTTTCCTTCTTTGGCAAGTGCATTTATATTATTCATGAGTCAGATGATATGGTGACGCTAAGTTATTCAACTTCCAAAATTTCTTCTTCTTTTTTGCTCTTATTCTTGACTAATCCATACGTCATTACCAAACCCGAAATGATTATTATGAAAAGAAGAATTCCAGCATTGAAGGTATGAGCAATAAATTTTTCTGGAATCGAATAAAATAAAAGCAGTGTAATAAGACCTCGGGGTGCTATGGATAAAGTTTGTCTTATCCCTTTTCTTTCAAATGGAAGAAGGGAAAGAAAACGCGTGACATAAATTAAGAAAAGAACGGCAAGACTTATTGAAGCCACTTTCAAATCAAAGAGTGTGGCTAATGCGATGGAGAAGCCAAATATTACAAAAAAGAACGTTCGGATTACAAAAGCAGACTCTATTGTAATCATTAAAAATGTCTTCCGTATATTTTCTATGACTATTGGCTTTATATACTTTTTCAGAACTCCCGAAAAAAACAGCTTGTTGTTGTTAAGGATCAAACCAAAAATGAGAATGACCAAAAGTGATGATAAATGCATCAGTTTCCCAACACTGAAAAGAAGGAATAAAACAGCAATCATTAAAAATAGCTTTACTTTGGTTTCCAAGTTCTGGAAGATATAAATTAATGCATAGGAAAGCACTACAGAGGTGACAATGGTGACGACCAAACTTAAAGCAAAGTCGCCAATAGCCAGTGCATTATTCTCTGATTCGCCCAGGCTGATTAGGAAATAAAAGACCATAATACCCAGAATATCAGAAAAAATGCTTTCATAGATATGGAATTCCTCTTTTTCTTTCTCCTTCAAACTAACAACGGAAGGTATAACGACGGCACTGCTTATTATGGATAAAGGAGTAGCATAAATTAATACACTTATCCAATTCATCTCATCCAAGGAAAGGTAGAAAACTCCACCAATGGATAGCATGCACAACAAAAGTCCGATCAGGGCGGTGAAGAAAGATTTTGAGATCAATTTTGTTTTATTCCCTTCAATTTTTAATTCTAGGGCTGCTTCCAAGACAATTAGAATTAACCCCAATGTCCCGAGGACTTCCAGAAGTTTTATGTCGGAAAAAGTTCGCAAAACTATTTCTTTCTTCGCACCAAACAGACCAATAAATTCCCTTCCCAGTATCCCAAGACCGATTAACATCAGAACAGACGGAATATTTGATTTAACAGAGAGCCTGTTAAAAATGTAAGACAGAATGATAATCAGCGATGCTACAATAATGATGTAATACTCCATAATGATGAATTCGGGCTCAATTTAACCATTCAGTTTTATTGAGCAATTTTGAACCTTTCAGGTGAAAGTTAAGTTTTGAGATGGAATAATGGAAAAAGCAACATTTGGGTCGGGATGTTTTTGGTGTACTGAAGCTATTTTTCAAAGACTAAAAGGGGTCATATCAGCCAAGTCTGGCTATGCTGGTGGCACAACGGAAAACCCATCTTATGAAGAAGTCTGCACTGGTAAAACGAACCATGCAGAGGTCATTCAGGTGGAGTATGATCCAGCAGTTATATCGTACGATGAATTGCTGGAGGTTTTTTGGCATACACATGATCCAACTACTTTGAACAGGCAGGGAAGCGATGCTGGCACCCAGTACAGATCAGCTGTATTTTATCACACGAATGATCAGAGGAAACTGGCTGAAGGCTACAGGAATACGCTAGAAGATAGTAAAATTTGGGCTGACCCGATCGTCACCGAAATCAGTCCTTTAACGACTTATTATCCTGCTGAAAGCGATCATAGTAATTATTTTAACAGGAATGAAAGCCAAGCGTACTGCTCATTTGTGGTAGCACCCAAAGTGAAAAAAATTAAAGAAGTGTTTGCCAATAAACTGAAAGATCATTCATAATATGCCTTGAGATGATGGACATGTACGCGTATTTTATCAACTCTTTTTGTAACGTGCCTTACATAGTTGAACAATTCGGTTTCTAATACATAGACCTGCCCTGAATATGAAGTTATGCCCACTTCATTTCTGGTGTCATCTGCGTTTGTCTCAATACCCTTAGACGCTTTGCATTCGCTACTCATAAACTGTATAAAACTCTTGGTGTCATATTCCTCCTCGAACTTCTGAATATCCTTCAACGTCTTCTTTATTTCTTTATCATCACTTGTGCGTGAAAGGTCGATCAGAACACCATAGAGTACAGTATCTAAGTGATGTATATCCTTCAGTAACGTTATGATTCTATCTCTGTATGTCCGATCTTCACATAAAAACCGAAGCCCTTCATACGTTTCCAGCTTGTCAGCCTCCATGTCCCAGTCGTAAGTTACCTGATCAATTTTTTTATCCAATTGACCCTCCAACCCTTGAGCCATAGACACAAACGAGATACAGAGAACGAAAAATACAATTGTGGTCCGCATACAATGATTACCTAGCTGACACCATAACCAAAAGTAACCCCATCTAGTTTCAAAAAACTCCATTTATTTTCAAAAAACATTTTTAGACGTGAGGTCCTCTCCTTCAATCATCAATGGCAAGTTAACGACTTTTTTTTAAAAAAGTGGCACAACTAAAAATTTTAGTGACATTGAACTTACATTTCTAAAGTAAAAATACGCTTCTCTGACCTGATATTGCGTTGTTTAGCCTGTAACTTCTTTAAACGTTTCGAGACTCTCTGATACTTCTATAGTTGATTTCACGCCCATGAAGCAAATATATATAAAGGGTCTTGACTGGTTAAGACCCTTTATATATATTTGCTCCTTGAAGTCAAATGACATGAAAAAAATAGCATTACCACTCTTGTTGCTTTTGTCGGGTATTTCATTGCTTTCTCAACACATAGAGGCGGATTATGAGACTCAAAAAAAGAGCATTGTTAAAATGGAATTCTTTTCCCCATTGGTAGGTCACACTACATTCGGGTATGAGAAATATATAAAAGACTGGCTTTCTTGGGAAGCAAAAATTGGATTTATAGGGTTGGGTACTGACACTGGTAGTACTGACCAAAGTGGCTTATTTCTGAGGGGAGGACCAAAGTTTAAGCTTAATCCTGATTTCATCACCCGTGATCTGCGCGGGTCACATCTGCTCAGTGGTAAGTACATCAGACCAGAGATTGTGATTTCTGTTTATCATGAAGACGTTATAGAAACGTACTTCGGGTTCCGTACCAGCACAGGTGTTCAAACCCGTGAAAGTGTTGCAGCATTTGCCCTTATCATCAATTATGGTAGACAGTATGTTCTTTCGGATATTATATCTATGGACTGGCACTTTGGAATCGGCTATGGTTTTGATAATACGAATAGGGGGTATCACCACAGTCACCGCATTGTCGGTGATGATTCCCCTGCAGTATTCTCAGGCGGATTTACTGTTGGAGTATTGTTGTGAACAGTTGTTATAAGATGTCACGTCCTAAAATATGGCTACAGGTTAAAAGTTAAGGGACTGTCCTAGATAACTAGCTTAAATACAGGCTAACCCATTGTTTTAATTGCAATAATTGGACTGTTGGGATGCTGTTATTAAAACGCCACTCACATTCCTTCAAAAATAGTCCAAAATGTGCCTTCGGCACACCGTTGAATTTTCGCATATGACGCTTCGCTTGGTTGCAAAAGGTCTCGGTGCCGTTGATGTGATTTCTCTTGTCAGCAAAAAGAGGGTTTAAATTTCGGAAAAAGACAATTAAGTAGTCAACCCTAAAGAATCAAAATTAATTATGCTTATCTTCTTTCAGGGAGGGTTTTAGCACGATTATTGCTGTATAAAATGACAAGGAATAGTTATAATATCAATCAAAACCTTGTCAAATGCAGTCAAAAAAGTCGAATAGAAATCAACTTGATTTTTTATCACCTACCTTAACTGAACAACTCAATTCCAGGCAAGAGCTTTATTTGTTGAGCCAACAGATAGAATGGTCATATTTTGAAGAAGCGTTTGGTTCGCTTTATTCAAATGTAGGTCGTCCAGCTCATTCTATTCGTTTGATGGTCTCCTTGTTGATATTAAAATCTATTGAAGTAGGCATTTAATAAATAAAAGATTAGTCTATGTAAAACAGTTTCATTTTCTTGATTAAACGATTGATTTACAGTAACTTAGTAGGATTATTAAAGTTAGAATAAAAATCAGATTATGGAGAAAAAGTATGAAAGCCTAACTCTTTTTGAGTTTCAGAAGAAATTTCCTGATAACGACAGTTGTCAAAACTTCCTAGCCGAAATGAAATGGCCAGATGGATTTAAATGTGAAAAGTGTCAAAACAACAAGTATTGCAGAGGGAAATTATTCCATACCCGTCAATGCACAAAATGTAGGTACCAAGCTACCCCCACAAGTGGCACTCTTTTCCACAAAGTAAAATTCCCAATGTTAAAAGCTTTTTATATCCTATACTATATGAGTACCAATAAACAAGGGATTGCATCAACAGAGCTAAGCAGAAAACTGGGGCTACGGCAAAAAACCTGTTGGCTGTTTCAACAAAAGGTAATGAAGGCAATGGTTAGCAGTGGGAAATACCCGCTAATGGGTAAAGTAGAAGTCGATGAGACCGTTGTAGGGCAACAGGAAGAAGGCGTTGTAGGACGACAAAATAACCGAAAAAAGCAGGTTGTACTGGCTATTGAGAAGAAAGGGAAAGGAGTGAGCAGGATGTATGCCAGAGAGATTGACAATGCTGGCTCCAAGCAATTGAAGCCCTTCTTCCATGATCACATACCAACTCAGGCTACCATCACAACCGATAAGTGGAGGGGCTACATCCCCTTGAAAGAAAAATATCCTTACTTAATTCAAATCGAGAGTGGGAAGAAAGGTAAGAATTTCCCGGAATTGCACAGAACAATTATGATGTTCAAGGCATGGCTTAGAGGTATCCACCATTCAGTCGATAACCTGCAAGCATATATCGACCAATATTGCTATCGGTTCAACCGCAGTCAGATGAAAGGAGAAATATTCGATAACCTGCTAACTAAAATGGTGGACCATCAACCATGCCCGTACAAGTGCATTCGTATTTATTAAATGCCTACTTCAATAAATCTATTTACAATTTATCAGATGAGGTATTGGTGGAACAACGGTGGGAAATGAATCCATATTTTCAATATGTTGGAGGCTTTGATTCTTTGCAATGGGGGCAACCTTGTGTGGCAACAGATTTGGTACATTTCAGCAAGAGGATTGGAGAAGAAGGGGTAGAGAAGCTATTGAAACATTCAATTGAGCTACACGGCAAGGATGCTAAGGACAAGCATGTAAGTGTAGATACTACTGTCGAGGAAAAGAGCATCACCTATCCCACAGATGCAAAACTTCATAAAAAGATTGTTGACAGCTGTATTTCTATAGCCAACCAAGAAGGGATTAAACTACGACGTAGCTACGTTAGGACAACCAAAAACCTTGTCAGAGACACCTACCATGGGACTCACCCTAAAAGAAGGAAGAAAGCAAATGCAGCGAAGCGAAAACTCAAAACCATTGCTGGTCGGTTAGTCAGAGCATTAGACAGGAAATTACCTCATCAGCAAAAAGAAGTAACACTGGCACTGTTCAAACGAGTACTTACACAAGAGAAGTTCAGTAAGCATAAAATTTACAGTTTACATGAACCTGAAGTGTATTGCATCGCAAAAGGAAAGGCACATAAGAAATATGAATATGGCTGTAAGGCATCAGTAGTATTGACACAAAATACGGGTATCATCGTAGGTGCGATGACTTTTGAAGAGAATATTTATGATGGACATACGCTAGATGCTGTATTGAAGCAAACACAACTACTGACTGGTAACTACCCGAAAACCGCCACAGTAGATAGGGGGTACAAAGGGACTAACAAAGTTGAGAACACCTCCATCATTCGACCATCCAAACCATTAAAAAGAGACAATACCTATCAAAAACAGAGAAAACGAACGCACTGTAGACGTAGAGCAGCCATAGAGCCAATCATCGGACACTTCAAGCAAGATCATCGAGCAGCTAGCAATTACCTAAAAGAGAAAACAGGAGATAAAATAAACTTCATCATGGCAGCCTGTGGGTTTAACTACAAGAAGTTGATGAAAAAACTAAGAGTAAATGCTCTTTGGCTCTATACAAAATGGGTAGTAAAGCTGAGGCGTCTAGTTGAATTAACCACTTTCCATCAAAGTAGAATACAAACTCCATTGAAAATGAGTTTTTAAGGAACGACTAAGTAGAGATACCTTTAAAAAAAGCAAAGGAAGCGATTCTAAAGATCGTAGAGGCTAAAGAAGTGGTATATAGAACTAGTGGTATACGGAACTAAAAGAGGGATAAAAGGGATCATCGCAGATTTAGCAAAAAAGGCAGCCTTAGATGTATCGTATGATTATCTACTTTCGGAGTACGGCAGAGAGGTGTTGACTTCTTCTTCTTTAAGACGACAATACTATGAGTCTTACGAAAGGTTTTCGCTTGATGTGTTAAGAGGAGCTGTTTAAGCCACTATAAAAAAAGTAGTTCTTTATTTGGCAACTATAAAAAGGTTCTTTTGATTCTTGGATGGGTGATACGTTAAAATACGGGTTCAATTTTATCATTCAAAAGGATCAAAAATGCACGACTTATTTACTCAAGCACTTGGCATCTATTCCCCGTGGTTTGTCAAGGATGTTGAATTTAACGACAAACAACTCAACAGCTATATTGACTTCAAACGGGGCACGCGCTTTGTTGATGGTAGCGATGACACCAAAGCCTATGGTGCCTATGACACCAGGATGAAAAAATATCGTCATATGAATTTCTTTGAGCATGAATGCCATCTGCATGTTAGGGTTCCAAAGCATTAAGCGAGACGATGGTAAAGTGTGGCTGATTCTACCGCCGTGGGTAGGTCAGTTAAATGGTGTTAGCACCTTGTTTTAGGCGCGCTTATTATCAAGTTTTGTAAGCACATGCCGGTACACAATGTTTGCCAGCTGATGAACATATCAGATTATAAGGGTTGGAAGTTGTTGGATATCTATGTTGACAAAGTCAGGCTCAGTGAGGACTTAAGCGGTATAGAACCCTTTGGTATGGATGAAACTGCCACGGTCAAGGGACATGATTATATTACGCTATTTGTTGATTTATACAAAAAAGCAGTGACGCATATTAGTGATGGCAAAAGCAATCAAACGGTTGTTGACTTTGTCGCTGTTTTAGAACAACAAAAGGGCAACAAAGAACAAGTTAAATCAGTGAGTTGCGATATGTCGCCGGCGTTTATTAAAGGGATTAGAGAAAACCTGTCGAATGCCAAAATTACGTTTGACAAGTTCCACATTATAAAAATTATCAATGAAGGGGTTGATCGGGTGAGAAGGGCGGAGGTGAAAGAGAATCCAATGCTGAAAGGTACGCGGTATTTATTCCTCAAAAACGAACAACCCCTCAGTCAGAAACAACAACAGAAAAAAGCAGAATTAGAGCTGGCAGATCTTAACCTTAAATCCTTTGAGGCAATGAGAATGCGCGAAACTTTCCAACAAATCTATCAAGCCAAAACCGTGATAGATTTTGAGCAACTATTAAGGGCATCTCTAAAAACTAAAACAGCTGTGTTAGTATGTTTTTTGAGCTAAAAGAGTTAGACTTGGAAATGAAACAATTTAAACGTCACAGAGATTACGGTTTTTTTGATCAAGACATTCGTTTGTCCAAACTGAGCCAGTTGGGAGATCCCCTGCAACGATTAAACGGTGGAATTGATTTTGAAATTTTCCGTTCTTTACTGGAAAAGCACCTGATCAAAGAGTCACAAGGAAAGGGAGGACGTCCCCCATATGATTATGTGTTAATGTTCAAGATATTGATTCTTCAGCGATATTATAACCTCTCTGATGATCAAGCAGAATATCAAATCAATGACAGGATGAGTTTTATGAGATTTCTCAACCTCACCATTGCAGATGACATACCAGATAGCAACACGATATGGTTGTTTAGTGAACGTCTGACCGACTTGAATTTAGTAAAATCTCTTTTCGAGCTATTTCAGAGTCAATTGGAAAAGTTAGGGCTTATGGTCAATGAAGGCAAAATAATAGATGCCTCTTTTGTAGAAGCCCCACGCCAACGCAACAGCAGGGAGAAAAACCAACAAATAAAAGAGGGTAAGGGGGAAGGTCTATGGACAGATGAACCCAATAAAAAGCGTCAAAAGGACATTGATGCACGTTGGACAAAGAAAAATAATCAGAATTATTATGGGTATAAAAATCACGCCAAGGTTGATGCAGGTAGCAAATTGATAGAACGCTATGAAATTACCGATGCAGCGGTACATGATTCACAGGCTCTTGATGCCCTGTTGGACAAAAAACAAGACAAAGCACAGGAATTGTATGCCGACAGTGCTTATGCAGACCAGCAAGAAATACTCGAAAAACATCAGGTTAAAGATCAAATACATGAGAAGGGCTACAAAAACAAGCCGTTGACCGATACACAAAAGGAAAGTAATACAAGAAAATCAAAAGTACGCGTAAGAGTGGAGCATGTTTTTGGTTTCATGGAGAACAGTATGGGAAGCATGTATTACAGAAAAGTAGGGAAATCAAGAGCCGATACGGTCATTGGTCTGATGAATCTGACTTATAATATGTGCAGAAAAATTCAATTGACCGCTTCATTATGAGGGAACGTGCGTTCGATAGGCAATGAATAAATTCATAAGTAACTGATAATCAGGTGAATAAAAAATGAACTAAAAAAGAACAAAATAGGTCATCTTAAAAAAACAGGTCATAAAAATAAATCGGGAGAATATCCAGTTTTTAGAGATGCCCTTAAGCAAATGGTACAACTAGGTCAGTCAATGCAATTTACCCGCCATGGTTGAAACGAGCAAAACCATTAAAAACCATTGGCAAGGCGTTGTGCAATGGAAATTAAGCAGCATCAATAACGGTATTTTAGAAGGCTTGAATTCGATCATTCAAGTCGCAAAAAGAAAAGCCAGAGGTTATGGCAAAAAATATTTTAAGACTATTGCTTATTTGCTGACTGGCAAGTTAGATTTGCATAAAATTAATGTGAATAAACCCACTTGCTTCTAACAAGAGCCTATTTTTTACCTAATTCAAACAAAAAATAATTCAACTTAACTATGTCATATTTTATAGTAAAATTGGTATAACTCCCATCTCCAGTATGTTTGGGCAGGTATGGTCCACGACCAAGCGGGAACATAAGGTGCTGTATTCTTCTCTGCCACTACGATAGACACCAAGGGTTCATCCATTGGATTTCAGATTCCATTTCCAATATGTCTTGCCATATTGAGATGGGGAAAGGGTTAAGACAAAACGAATCCACATCATGATATCAAACCATAATGTTTTGAAAAATCCATTTTCTAAAAATCTTCTGGGTGATGTTTTAACAGCTTTTTTTATCAATACAAGTTTTCCCTCTTTTTTTAATTTACTACAGAAATACGCACTTTCCATTAACTCTACTTCAGGAAATCCTCCTATCTTCACTGCCGTCTCTCTTTTACAAAAGACGGCCTGATCGCCGTAGTACATTTTGCCAAACCTGTACCTGATTCGATTAATCCATTGAACTGTCCATAGTTTCCAGTCTGTCCTATCGAAGGAGAATTCAAAAGCTCCGCCTACAATCTTGTGGAGATCAATCCTTTGCAGAATGTATTGATCAAATTCTTTTGGCAACATAGTGTCTGCATCCAGAAAGATAAGGACCCGTCCTTTTGCCTGTGATATTCCGAAGTTCAGACTTTCATATTTTTTTAGAACAAATTCAGGTTTTGAATACATCATGACTTCCAAGTGTTTTATGGATGTAAGCGTGTTATCCTCACTCCCCGCATCAATGACTAAAATCTCAATTGCATCTATATGCACTGCCCCTGAGTAAATTTGATTGATAGTCGGCAAAAGATATTTTTCCTCATTTAATGTCGGGATGATGATAGAAATCATGATTCCAGCCATACTAGATTTCGGTCTTACCTAGTTAATTGGTTTTTTCTGCATACGTGGAGCAAGATTTTGTACAAACTCTGTCCTCTATTATTGAACCTAAATTCACATTCTTTAAGATGTAATTCAAACCTATTCTTGTTCGTGCCTCTGAACGTTGAACGTCTTGTCTTAGCATAGCCCCAAAAGGGTTAAGACCGTTAATATGGGAGAGTTTCCTCTGGCAAAGTCATTCTTGCCATGATGCACGCTGTACTGCTTTTTGTAACCAAAATCTACTAACCTATGATTACCCTCTCCAACCAGCGGAATTGATAATGCTGTCTTGCTGGTTCTCTCTTTTATATTCGCATGTAGCATTGTTCTGTCGCACTTTTTTATTGACTCCATGTTGATTTACTATGAGTGAAGATAAAAAGATTACCTTTGATTATGAAAAATTCGCCAATTTTATTCACATTACCCTTAGTGTTACATGAACCATGGAGTATAAATAGTCGTTCCTTAAAAACTCATTTTCCATAGAGTTTGTATTCTACTTTGATGGAAAGAGGTTAATTCAACTAGACGCCTCAGCTTTACTACCCATTTTGTATAGAGCCAAAGAGCATTTACTCTTAGTTTTTTCATCAATTTCTTGTAGTTAAACCCACAGGCAGACATGATGAAGTTTATTTTATCTCCTGTTTTCCCTTTTAGGTAATTGCTAGCTACTCGATGATCTTGCTTCAAGTGTCCGATGATTGGCTCTATGGCTGCTCTACGTCTACAGTGCTTTCGTTTTCTCTGTTTTTCATAGGTATTGTCTCTTTTTAATGGTTTGGATGGTCGAATGATGGAGGTGTTCTCAACTGTGTTAGTCCCTTTCTAACCCCTATCTACTGTGGCGGTTTTCGGGTAGTTACCAGTCAGTAGTTGTGTTTACTTCAATACAGCATCTAGTGTATGTCCATCATAAATATTCTCTTCAAAAGTCATCGCACCTACGATGATACCCGTATTTTGTGTCAATACTACTGATGCCTTACAGCCCTATTCATATTTCTTATGTGCCTTTCCTTTTGCGATGCAATACACTTCAGGTTCATGTAACCTGTAAATTTTATTGAAGTAGGCATTTAATACATAAAAGATTAGTCTATTAAAACAGTTTCATTTTCTTGATTAAACGATTGATTTACAGTAACTTAGTAGGATTATTAAAGTTAGAATAAAAATCAGATTATGGAGAAAAAGTATGAAAGCCTAACTCTTTTTGAGTTTCAGAAGAAATTTCCTGATAACGACAGTTGTCAAAACTTCCTAGCCGAAATGAAATGGCCAGATGGATTTAAATGTGAAAAGTGTCAAAACAACAAGTATTGCAGAGGGAAATTATTCCATACCCGGCAATGCACAAAATGTAGGTACCAAGCTACCCCCACAAGTGGCACTCTTTTCCACAAAGTAAAATTCCCAATGTTAAAAGCTTTTTATATCGTATACTATATGAGTACAAATAAACAAGGGATTGCATCAACAGAGCTAAGCAGAAAACTGGGGCTACGGCAAAAAACCTGTTGGCTGTTTCAACAAAAGGTAATGAAGGCCATGGTTAGCAGTGGGAAATACCCGCTAGTGGGTAAAGTAGAAGTCGATGAGACCGTTGTAGGGCAACAGGAAGAAGGCGTTGTAGGACGACAAAATAACCGAAAAAAGCAGGTTGTACTGGCTATTGAGAAGAAAGGGAAAGGAGTGAGCAGGATGTATGCCAGAGAGATTGACAATGCTGGATCCAAGCAATTGAAGCCCTTCTTCCAAGATCATATATCACCTGAGGCTACCATCAAAACCGATAACTGGAGGGGCTACATCCCCTTGAAAGAAAAATATCCTTACTTAATTCAAATCGAGAGTGGGAAGAAAGGTAAGAATTTCCCGGAATTGCACAGAACAATTATGATGTTCAAGGCATGGCTTAGAGGTATCCACCATTCAGTCGATAACCTTCAAGCATATATCGACCAATATTGCTATCGGTTCAACCGAAGCCAGATGAAAGGGGAAATATTCGATAACCTGCTAACTAAAATGGTGGACCATCAACCATGCCCGTACAAGTGCATTCGTATTTATTAAATGCCTACTTCAAAAATTTTATTCTTACTGCACTTCTCTTGTGTAAGTACTCGTTTGAACAGTGCCAGTGTTACTTCTTTTTGCTGATGTGGTAATTTCCTGTCTAATTCTCTGACTAACCGACCAGCAATGGTTTTGAGTTTTCGCTTCGCTGCATTTGCTTTCTTCCTTCTTTTAGGGTGAGTCCCATTGTAGGTGTCTCTGACAAGGTTTTTGGTTGTCCTAACGTAGCTGCGTCGTAGGTTAATCCCTTCTTTCTTGGCTATAGAAATACAGCTGTCAACAATCTTTTTATGAAGTTTTGCATCTGTGGGATAGGTGATGCTCTTTTCCTGGACAGTAGTATCTACACTTACATGCTTGTCCTTAGCATCCTTGCCGTGTAGCTCAATTGAATGTTTCAATAGCTTCTCTACCCCTTCTTCTCCAATCCTCTTGCTGAAATGTACCAAATCTGTTGCCGCACAGGGTTGCCCCCATTGCAAAGAATCAAAGCCTCCAAAATATTGAAAATATGGATTCATTTCCCAGCGTTGTTCCACCAATACCTCATCTGATAAATTGTAAATAGATTTTAATATCAACAAGGAGACCATCAAACGAATAGAATGAGCTGGACGACCTACAGTTGAATAAAGCGATTGAAGTAGGTATTTAATAAATAAAAGATTAGTCTATTAAAACAGTTTCATTTTCTTAATTAAACGATTGATTTACAGTAACTTAGTAGGATTATTAAAGTTAGAATAAAAATCAGATTATGGAGAAAAAGTATGAAAGCCTAACTCTTTTTGAGTTTCAGAAGAAATTTCCTGATAACGACAGTTGTCAAAACTTCCTAGCCGAAATGAAATGGCCAGATGGATTTAAATGTGAAAAGTGTCAAAACAACAAGTATTGCAGAGGGAACTTATTCCATACCCGTCAATGCACAAAATGTAGGTACCAAGCTACCCCCACAAGTGGCACACTTTTCCACAAAGTAAAATTCCCAATGTTAAAAGCTTTTTATATCGTATACTATATGAGTACAAATAAACAAGGGATTGCATCAACAGAGCTAAGCAGAAAACTGGGACTACGGCAAAAAACCTGTTGGCTGTTTCAACAAAAGGTAATGAAGGCCATGGTTAGCAGTGGGAAATCCCCGCTAATAGGTAAAGTAGCAGTCGATGAGACCGTTGTAGGGCAACAGGAAGAAGGCGTTGTAGGACGCCAAAATAACCGAAAAAAGCAGGTTGTACTGGCTATTGAGAAGAAA
This sequence comes from Ekhidna sp., assembly GCA_965261215.1. Classification (GTDB taxonomy): domain Bacteria; phylum Bacteroidota; class Bacteroidia; order Cytophagales; family Cyclobacteriaceae; genus Ekhidna. The sequence goes on along the minus strand of CBDHDT010000193.1, from coordinate 647,242 downwards.
GGGAAAGGAGTGAGCAGGATGTATGCCAGAGTGATTGACAATGCTGGCTCCAAGCAATTGAAGCCCTTCTTCCATGATCATATATCAACTCAGGCTACCATCACAACCGATAAGTGGAGGGGCTACATCCCCTTGAAAGAAAAATATCCTTAGTTAATCCAAATCGAGAGTGGGAAGAAAGGTAAGAATTTCCCAGAATTTCCCAGAACAATTATGATGTTCAAGGCATGGCTTAGAGGTATCCACCATTCAGTCGATAACCTTCAAGCATATATCGACCAATATTGCTATCGGTTCAACCGAAGCCAGATGAAGGGGGAAATATTCGATAACCTGCTAACTAAAATGGTGGACCATCAACCATGCCCGTACAAGTGCATTCGTATTTATTAAATGCCTACTTCAAAAAAATTAAGTTGATTTCTATTCGACTTTTTTGACTGCATTTGACAAGGTTTTGATTGATATTATAACTATTCCTTGTCATTTTATACAGCAATAATCATGCTAAAAACCTCCCTGAAAGAAGATAAGCATAATTAATTTTGATTCTTTAGGGGTGACTAAATAATAGGGTCTTAACCAGTTGAGACTCTAATCCTATTCAACCCATTTGTCAGTCGCAATATGAAACTTACGAATGCCGTAGCAGTAGTGACTGTGGGGGAGTATTCATGGCGGTGTGAGGAGCAACATCATTCCCGAGAGCTTATACATGCTCGGAACGATACGCACATTAGATGCTGATATGAAGACACTAGTCCACAAAAGGCTCAGAGCAATTGTTCAGGGAATAGCAGAAGTAAATAATGCGGAAGTAGTATTAGAAATTGGTGAAGGATACCCAATCACTTATAATGATCTTGATCTTTACAACCAAATGTTGCCTACGCTTCAGCGTGTAACTGGGGTTGGTAGCGTAAATATTATCCCTGCAATTACTGAGGCAGAAGATTTCTCTTTCTTCCAAAAAAAAGTGCTTGGCATCTACTTTTTCAGGTTCTACTGGCAACCCTATGGGTATAGATTAAGTTTTCCACAATGAAACAGAATTGAAACGCGATAGTTTTCGAAGTTTTTAAATCCTCTGGTAGCCGATTTTATGGACTGAATCTTTGAATTAAATCCTTCTTCGGTCGCATTGGTGATGCGATGTTTCGAGTAAGTCATTATGTTGTCGAGATGGTTTTTTAGCATCTTGGCAACTTTAATGACCGGATTTAGACGTGAATGTGTCGCCCACCAGTACCATTTCTTAAAGAACCCTCGGGCTGGTCTATCGTAGCGGTAAGTCCACAAGTCAAGCAGCGTCTCTTTGATTGCCCAAGCTCGGGCAACCTTCAACCCCTTTGATTGAAGGCCATAAAAAGTGGCTTCATCTTTTTCACTCCAGTTGTTGGGATTGCGTAACCAGGTATAGCGAGACCCGACCAGGTCATTGACACCAGCGGCTCTTAATGTTTTATTTTCTTTGCGTCTGACTTCGTCAACCATTTTTGTAAGGTAACTGACGATATGAAACTTGTCGTGAACAATAGTGGCGTTCGAGTCGCCTCAATAGCCGTCATAAATGGAACCCACATATCCACGGCAACAGCGACTACTTCATTGCGTCTTTGCTCGGGAAGCGTGGACAGTAATGCGGTTGCCGATTCCGTCGTTCTATCTGCCATGACCTCAAGCACTCTGGACGCATTCAAGTCATACAGCAGGCTGGCGTAGAATTGCCCCTTGCGGAAACTTTTTTCATCGATGCCAACGTGTTTCACTTCCTCAACAGAGCGTCTGTCCATCCCCCTTTTCACCGCTCGGGACTGAATATGATGCGCCTCATCGCTACGCTATTGAATACGATTTTTTGAAGTAGGCATTTAATAAATACGAATGCACTTGTACGGGCATGGTTGATGGGCCACCATTTTAGTTAGTCGTTCCTTAAACACTCATTTTCGATGGAGATTGTATTCTACTTTGATGGAAAGAGGTTAATTCAACTAGACGCCTCAGGTTTACTACCCATTTTGTATAGAGCCAAAGAGCATTTACTCTTAGTTTTTTCATCAATTTCTTGTAGTTAAACCCACAGATTGCCATGATGAAGTTTATTTTATCTCCTGTTTTCCCTTTTAGGTAATTGCTAGCTACTCGATGATCTTGCTTCAAGTGTCCGATGATTGGCTCTATGGCTGCTCTACGTCTACAGTGCTTTCGTTTTCTCTGTTTTTCATAGGTATTGTCTCTTTTTAATGGGTTGGATGGTCGGATGATGGAGGTGTTTTCAACTGTGTTAGTCCCTTTGTACCCCCTATCTACTGTGGCGGTTTTCGGGTAGTTACCAGTCCGTAGTTGTGTTTGCTTCAATACAGCATCTAGCGTATGTCCATCATACATATTCTCTTCAAAAGTCATCGTTCCTACGATGATACCCGTATTTTGTGTCAATACTACTGATGCCTTACAGCCATATTCATATTTTTTATGTGCCTTCCCTTTTGCGATGCAATACACATCAGGTTCATGTAAACTGTAAATTTTATGTTTACTGCACTTCTCTTGTGTAAGTACTCGTTTGAACAGTGCTAATGTTACTTCTTTTTGCTGATGTGGTAATTTCCTGTCTAATTCTCTGACTAACCGACCAGCAATGGTTTTGAGATTTCGCTTCGCTGCCTTTGCTTTCTTTCTTCTTTTAGGGTGAGTCCCATTGTAGGTGTCTCTGACAAGGTTTTTGGTTGTCCTAACGTAACTGCGTCGTAGTTTAATCCCTTCTTTCTTGGCTATAGAAATACAGCTGTCAACAATTTTTTTATGAAGTTTTGCATCTGTGGGATAGGTGATGCTCTTTTCCTGGACAGTAGTATCTACACTTACATGCTTGTCCTTAGCATCCTTGCCGTGTAGCTCAATTGAATGTTTCAATATCTTCTCTACCCCTTCTTCTCCAATCCTCTTCCTGAAATGTACCAAATCTGTTGCCGCACATGGTTGCCCCCATTGCAAAGAATCAAAGCCTCCAAACTATTGAAAATATGGATTCATTTCCCAGCGTTGTTCCACCAATACCTCATCTGATAAATTGTAAATAGATTTTAATATCAACAAGGAGACCATCAAACGAATAGAATGAGCCGGACGACCTACATTTGAATAAAGCGAACCAAATGCTTCTTCAAAATACGACCATTCTATCTGTTGGCTCAACAAATAAAGTGCTTGCCTGGAATTGAGTTGTTCAGTTAAGGTAGGTGATAAAAAATCAAGTTGATTTCTATTCGACTTTTTTGACTGCATTTGACAAGGTTTTGATTGATATTATAACTATTCCTTGTCATTTTATACAGCAATAATCGTGCTAAAAACCTCCCTGAAAGAAGATAAGCATAATTAATTTTGATTCTTTAGGGCTGACTAAATAACTTGTTTTAATTGCATAATTTGCATTGTCCGCTAATTGTTTATTTACTCCAGATGATGTTATTCCAACCAAATTTCCTTTTTCATCAAATAAAGGTCCTCCACTATTTCCTGGTTGAATTGGTACAGAAATTTGATAGGTAGTAATATCTCCCTGAAAACCTGATTTTGAACTTATTTTACCGTCTGTAAATTTTATTTCATTTCCCAATTATTTGTGTTAATGGATAACCAAGGGAAAATACTGAAGAGCCAACATCTTGGATTTTAGTTTTAAAATTATAGTTCAAGTTTTCTAATGGCTTAAAATCCAAGCTAGAAATTTTTAAAATTGCTAAGTCATTTTGTCTATCAGTACTAACAACTGTTGCTTCGTATACTGCTGTTTTCCCATTTTTAGTCACATGTAAGTTCAATTAGTTGAAGTAGGCATTTAATAAATACGAATGCACTTGTACGGGCATGGTTGATGGACCACCATTTTAGTTAGCAGGTTATCGAATATTTCCCCTTTCATCTGGCTTCGGTTGAACCGATAGCAATATTGGTCGATATATGCTTGCAGGTTATCGACTGAATGGTGGATACCTCTAAGCCATGCCTTGAACATCATAATTGTTCTGTGCAATTCTGGGAAATTCTTACCTTTCTTCCCACTCTCGATTTGAATTAAGTAAGGATATTTTTCTTTCAAGGGGATGTAGCCCCTCCAGTTATCGGTTTTGATGGTAGCTTGAGTTGATATATGATCTTGGAAGAAGGGCTTCAATTGCTTGGATCCAGCATTGTCAATCACTCTGGCATACATCCTGCTCACTCCTTTCCCTTTCTTCTCAATAGCCAGTACAACCTGCTTTTTTCGGTTATTTTGGCGTCCTACAACGCCTTCTTCCTGTTGCCCTACAACGGTCTCATCGACTTCTACTTTACCTATTAGCGGGTATTTCCCACTGCTAACCATTGCCTTCATTACCTTTTGTTGAAACAGCCAACAGGTTTTTTGCCGTAGTCCCAGTTTTCTGCTTAGCTCTGTTGATGCAATCCCTTGTTTATTGGTACTCATATAGTATACGATATAAAAAGCTTTTAACATTGGGAATTTTACTTTGTGGAAAAGTGTGCCACTTGTGGGGGTAGCTTGGTACCTACATTTTGTGCATTGCCGGGTATGGAATAATTTCCCTCTGCAATACTTGTTGTTTTGACACTTTTCACATTTAAATCCATCTGGCCATTTCATTTCGGCCAGGAAGTTTTGACAACTGTCGTTATCAGGAAATTTCTTCTGAAACTCAAAAAGAGTTAGGCTTTCCTACTTATTCTCCATAATCTGATTTTTACTCTAACTTTAATAATCCTACTAAGTTACTGTAAATCAATCATTTAATCAAAAAAATGAAACTATTTTAATAGACTAATCTTTTATTTATTAAATGCCTACTTCAAACGATTTTTTCCCAGATGCGCCTCATCCCACGACGGTCCAAGTAGTTTTGTGGCTTGTGTCTTGTTGCTGCAAGCCGACAGCACATCAATAGCGAAACGCTCAAATAAATGCGTAAAGCGTGCTTGCGTATCTGCCCACGGTACTTTCAGGCTTTTGATTCCATGCTCTTTACAATGAATACGCGGAACCTTGAGCGACCAAGTGCGTCTTGAATTGCATCGTATCAATGTCGCCATGTGCGCTACTCACGATGGTCGTAAACCGAACAAAGGGCATTGCAGGTATTACACGCTCCTTTCGTTCCCTTTGGCCAATCTATCTGGATGGTAATTGATTTGTCGATCAGATCCGGCGTAATAACCGTGATTCGCCATGGGTCACTAAGTCCCAAAAGCTACGTAAACAATGTGGTATCTTTCATTTGAATATCTCCATAAAAAATAATGGCTCTTGTTAGAAGCAAGTGGGTAGGTTCACATTGATTTTATGCAAATCTAACTTGCCAGCGAGCAAATAAGTTATGATATTAAAATGGGTCTTAAAATGTTTTTTGCCATAACCTCTGGCTTTTCTTTTTTCAGCTTGAATGATCGAATTTAAGCCTTCTAAAATACCGTTATTGATGCTGCTTAATTTCCATTGCACAACGCCTTGCCAGTAATTTTTAATGGTTTTGCTCGTTTCAACCATGGCGGGTAAATTGCATTGATTGACCCAGTCGTACCATTTGCTTAATAGTTGCTCAAAATCTGCTACGGTTTCGGCTTGATAGATTTGTTGGAAAGTTTCGCGCATTCTCATTGCTTCAAAGGATTTAAGGTTAATATCTGCCAGCTCTAATTCTGCTTTTTCTGTTGTTGTTTCTTGTTGAGGTTTTGTTCGTTTTTGAGGAATAAATACCTCGTACCTTTCAGAATTGGATTCTCTTTCGCCTCCGCTCTTCTCACCTTATCAACCCCTTCATTGATAATTTTTATAATGTGGAACTTGTCAAACGTAATTTGGGCATTCGGCAGATTTTCTTTAATCCCTTTAATAAACGCCGGCGACATATCGCAACTCACAGATTTAACTTGTTCTTTGTTGCCCTTTTGTTGTTCTAAAACCGCGACAAAGTCAACAACCGTTTGATTGCTTTTGCCATCACTGATATGCGCCACTGCTTTTTTGTATAAATTAACAAATAGCGTAATATAATCATGTCCCTTGGTCGTGGCGGTTTCATCCATACCGAAGGTATCTATACCGCTTAAATCCTCACTAAGCCTGGCTTTGTCAACATAAATATCCAGTAGTTTCCAACCCTTATAATCTGATATGTTCATCAGCTGGCAAACATTGTGTACCGGCATGTGCTTACAAAACTTGATAATAAGTGCCTCAAACAAGGTGCTGAAACCATTTAACTGACCTGCCCACGGTGGCAGAATCAGCCGCACTTTGCCATCGTCTCGCTTAATGCGAGGAGTCCGAACATGCAGATGGCATTCATGCTCAAAGAAATTCATATGACGATATTTTTTCATCTTGGTGTCATAGGCACTATAGGCTTTGGTGTCATCGCTACCATCAACAAAGCGCGTGCCACGTTTGAAGTCAATATAGATGTTGAGTTGTTTGTCGTGAAATTCAACATCCTTGACCAACTATGGGGCATAGATGCCAAGTGCTTGAGTAAATAAGTCTTGCATTTTTTGATCCTTTTTGAATAATGAAATTGATCCTGTATTTCAACGCATTACCCATTCAAGAATCAAAAGAACCAAAATATACTTGTACCACATTTTTGAGCATTGTTTGGCTTTTACCCATAGTAAACTCAGGAGAACCCAATAAATTAAGGCTGGCTTACCCTGTCACGAGCAAGCACAAAGACAACGTATCGGCAGCGATGCGCGCTATGTTAGAGCCAGTCGCCGAAGCGGTGGACTCGATCACTTATGAGAATGATAAAGAGTTCTCGGGGCATCAACAAGTCAATAAGAGCATCAAGTGTAAAAGTTACTTTGCCAAACCTTACCGCTCATGGGAGCGCGGACAAAACGAAAATGCAAATGGTTTGTTACGACAATGCTTCCCTAAATCAATGAAGTTGACCGATGTTTGCTTCAATGAGGTTAAAATAGCCGTTCATAAATTGAACACCCGACCGAGAAAATGTTTAGGATTTAAAACACCTAATCGGTGTTTTTTGAGCATACTGGCATAGATGCTAGTTTGTTGGCGGTGGTGCGTTTATGAGTCGAATCCACCTCTACTAAGAAGAGCGAAAAGTTAGTATATGAGACTTGCTGTTGATAAATCACTGATTATCAGGCAGTAAGATGAAGGTGCTTTAGTACCCAAATATTATTTTGTTGAAAACTTTTTTAATTCATAAAATATTGTTACTCAGAAGCTTAATGTCATATAATTGTATTAAAGATTAAAGATTTTGAATCTGTTGCCAGATTCAATAACTTCATACCCATGAGAGCAAGTTGGGGAAGGTCACATTTGGGTTGCTATGGTAACGATCTCTATTAGGATTGGCAATGCCATAGATACAGCTCAGAAGGTGCATTTTCATCAACTTTCAAAGAGACAAACAAACCTGTTGTCAGACACGAGAAACGAAATAAAGGGCATCTCTATTAAGTGCCTTTTTCCGCGATTGCGGTGTCAGTCTCGTACTCAAATCCTCATGTATGCTATATCTATTCCCCATGGTTTGTCAAGGATGTTGAATTTAACGACAAACAACTCAACATCTATAATTGACTTCAAACGGGGCACGCGCTTTGTTGATGGTAGCGATGACACCAATGCCTATAGTGCCTATGACACCAGGATGAAAAAATATCGTCATATGAATTTCTTTGAGCATGAATGCCATCTGTATGTTCGGACTCCTCGCATTAAGCGAGACGATGGCAAAGTACGGCTGATTCTGCCGCCGTGGGCAGGTCCGTTAAATGGTTTTAGCACCTTGTTTGAGGTGCTTATTATCAAGTTTTGTAAGCACATGCCGGTACACAATGGTTGCCAGCTGATGAACATATCAACCTGAACCCGATTTAGGAAATGTCTAATTGGCTAGTATTTACAGGATCATATTTAATTGCAGGTTTTTTCGGGAAGCAAGAATAGGCAATTAGACCAGAGCTTCGGTTGGCAATAAAGCTGGTGAATGACCTGTGTCTGGCATGTTCTATTTGACAAATATTTTTTAGTTCATCATATACTGTTTCTATAACCGACCTTTTTCTGAGCATGATTTTGTCTTTGAGTTCCATCAGCGTATTCTTCATATTATTGCGAATACTAGTGATCCAATGAAGACCATCCATAAAAAGCACTTGTGTTAGTTTTTGAGAGATATACCCTTTGTCTGCATACAACTTTCCCTTTAGGGCTTTGATGAAAGATGGGATTTTTAAAGATTCTCGATCATCAATATTGCTGGGGGAGATCACAAAATTGAGAAATTCCCCTTTGTCATTAATGACTATATGTAGCTTAAAACCAAAGAAATAACCCATTGTAGACTTGCCTACTTTGTCCAATCCTGCAAAAATCTTATTCCTTTTTATCCTCTTGTTTTTACCTACCCGAATTGGAGTTGAATCAATAAAAGCAATACCGGTACCATCACCCATACAACAAGTTTTTAGAACTAGTGACATAGGTAAGGTTGCACCTTGCATCAATTCCAAAAACCTACTATACTATAGGATACTGTTTCACCGAATAAATGGTTCATATGTTTTTGGACATAATGAATATAAAAGTGTTTCATATGTCTGAACCCTCCAGAGTGGAACATAATCTTGCTAGTGATTACTTTGCTACAGCTCATTTTGGGCTTTCTATTAGGTTTGTTGCCTACAAGGTGCTTTTGGATAGATTTTTCGAAGTCCAGACAGAATTCATCAACAAAATAGAAAATTTCAGTAATTTTATTGTCAGATAAGACCATGTGTTTTATGTGTATATATTTGAATTTTAGATACTTAAATATAAACACATACACTGGTTTTATCTATTCCTAATGCCTGTTTATCTCTCTTTAATTGAACTATTTATTAATCGGGTTCAGGTTATCAGATTATAGGGTTTGGAAATTACTGGATATCTATGTTGACAAAGCCAGGCCCAGTGAGGATTTAAGCGGAGGATTTAAGCGGTATAGAACCCTTCGGTATGGATGAAACTGCCACGGCCTAAGGGACCTGATTATATTACGCTATTTGTTGATTTATACAAAAAAGCAGAGGTGCATATCAGTGATGACAAAAGCAGTCAAACGGTTGTTGACTTTGTCGCTGTTTTAGAACAACAAAAGGGCAACAAAGAACAAGTTAAATCTGTCAGTTGCGATATGTCGCCTGCGTTTATTAAAGGGATTAAAGAAAACCTGCCGAATGCCCAAATTACGTTTGACAAGTTCCACATTATAAAAATTATCAATGAAGGGCTTGATAAGGTGAGAAGAGCGGAGGCGAAAGAGAATCCAATTCTTAAAGGTACGCGGTATTTATTCCTCAAAAACGAACAAAACCTCAACAAGAAACAACAACAGAAAAAGCAGAATTAGAGCTGGAAGTTCTTAACCTTAAATCCTTTGAGGCAATGAGAATACGCGAAACTTTCCAACAAATCTATCAAGCCAAAACCGTAGCAGATTTTGAGCAACTATTAAGCAAATGGGACAATTGGGTCAGTCAATGCAATTTACCCGCCATGGTTGAAACAAGGAAAACCATTAAAAATCATTGGCAAGGCGTTGTGCAATGGAAATTAAGTAGCATCAATAACGGTATTTTAGAAGGCTTAAATTCGATCATTCAAGCCGCAAAAAGAAAAGCCAGAGGTTATGGCAAAAAACATTTTAAGACCATGGCTTATTTGCTAGCTGGCAAGTTTTTTTGGCATAAAATTAATGCGAATCTACCCACTTGCTTTTAACAAGAGCCTATTTTTAAGGATTATGACATCACACAAATAGAAAGTAACAACGGAAGAAATTTTATAGCCTTGCACACAATGATTCATCAAGTTGAATCTTGGGTTAGAACTACTTATTCTTGGGTAAGTGATTTTAATATAAATAGATATCTTGATGAGTTTTGTTATCGCTTAACCCGTTCTAAAAGTAAGGTAAACATCTTTAATAATCTGATTGAAAGGATGGTAAAAGCAGACAAAATTTATCAACCCGAAATTATATGCTCGTAACTACTGACCTCAAAACAATACACTTGTACCACATTTTTGAGCATTGCTTGGCTTTCGGCTTTTACCCATACGAAACCCAGAAGAACCTTCTTTCTTCTTTTGTCTTCTTAAAATTATGGAATTCCTTAGGAAAAGGATTATTTTGCAATGATGCATCCTCAGTCAGAAGTAGCACGGGTACTTAGACACGTTAAATCCATCATGTCGATTTTTCTTGGTATTGCTGTGCTGTATTTAATGAGAGAATTATCAAACCTGCTTATCCCTCTTTTCTTTGCTTTGTTTTTTGCAGTACTCTTTCAGCCATTGGTTAATTTGTTTAGAAGATTCCTTTCTATCAATGCAAGTATTGCTTTGACAACCATATTCACAATGGGGGTGTTCTTTTTTATGGGCTTTGGTTTGTATAACGTGATACAGGCATTTGTACAGAATAGTGATGCGATCTTGGATAGTGCCTCCAATGACCTCCGTCCATTCATCAATATGTATACTTCTTATTTTGGAGTTACTTTTGAAGAGGGCGATTTGAGGGATGGAGTGGCTAATGTCTTACGATCGGCATCTTTCTGGTCAGCATCAGGCTCGTTCCTGAATGCCGTTAGCGGAGCTTCTGCCTCTCTTCTCATGATCATTTTATATTTCGCAGGTCTATTGGGAGCTATTACGCAATACGATAAGACGATTACTTACGTAGTTACTGGAACTGCTAGGGAAGAAGAAGAGGCACTAAAGACATTTAATCGTATTAAGGACTCAGTGAGTGCTTATATAAAAGTTAAAACGTTAGTAAGTTTGATCACCAGTGTTGCTGTTGGTTTGATTTGCTGGTTCTTTGGAATTGAACATGCTCTTCTTTGGGGTTTTCTGACTTTTGTTCTTAACTATATTCCATACATTGGATCCATTATTGCGATTATACCTCCTTTGGTACTGGGCATCATTGACTTCAATAGTGTTCCACAGGTTGTTTTTCTGTTTTTCTGCTTGGAAGGTACTCAACTCATCATGGGCAACATTGTTGAGCCTAAACTAATGGGCGATTCATTTTCTATGAATACCGTATCCGTGCTTTTTGGTTTTGTGTTTTGGGCATTTATGTGGGGTACGGCAGGTATGCTGTTAGCTGTTCCTCTCACTTTTCTCTTCAAAGTGATCATTGAGCATGTCTCCGATGCCAGAGTTTTAGTCAGGTTAATGGAAAAAAAATCTCTTAGGCAGACGGGTTAACTCTTATCAGATAATAATTTTTCTTTCCCTTCTGGACTAATAGATATTTCTCTTGAAGTAGGTTAAACTCTGGTTTTTGATCCGCAGAACTTAGCTTTTCTGTATTAATGCTCACACCACCTCCCTTGACCATCCTTCTCGCTTCTCCTTTCGACGGAAATATCAGACCATTGGTCAGGTTGCTTAATAACTCAATCACATTCTCACATGACTGAAGTTGGTTTTTGGAAATGGCTGTTTGAGGAACTCCTTCGAAAACCTGCAACAACGTTTTTTCATCCAATGACTCTAGGTCTTCAGCCGTAGACTTTCCAAATAAAATGGAAGATGCTCTGATCGCCGTTTCAAGGTCTGATTTAGAATGAACCCTTTCTGTGATTTCGCAGGCCAAAATTTGCTGTAATAGCCGATGATGAGGGGCTTCCCTATGCTGGAAGATGAGACTTTCTATTTCCTCTTTTTCTTTGATACTGAATATTTTGATATAGTTCTCCACATCTTCATCTGAAGCATTTATCCAATATTGATAGAACTTATAGGGAGATGTCCTCTTGGCATCCAGCCAAATGTTACCTCCTTCTGTTTTACCAAATTTTGACCCATCCGCTTTTGTAATTAAAGGAGTGGTCATGGCGAAGGCTTCTCCTTGTCCTTTTCGTCGAATTAGCTCCGTACCCGTTACAATGTTTCCCCATTGATCTGAACCTCCTAATTGTAATTTTATGTTTTTATGCTCCCATAGGTAGTAGAAATCGTACCCTTGGACAAGCTGATAGGAAAATTCTGTGAAGGAGAGTCCTGACGCTATCCTAGATTTAACAGACTCTTTTGCCGTCATGTAATTGATCGTGATATGTTTACCTATATCCCGGATGAAATCAAGAAAATTAAAGTCTTTGAACCAATCATAATTATTCACTACCTCAGCTGCATTGTCTCCAGAAAAATCAAGAAATTTTTCGAGTTGTTTCCTGACAGAAGCAAGGTTGTGATCAAGTGTTTTTTCATCTAAAAGATTACGTTCTTGGGATTTTCCAGAAGGATCTCCCACCATGCCCGTTGCTCCTCCTACTAAAGCAAACGGTTTGTGACCGCAACGTTGAAAATGTACCAATGTCATGATTTGAACCAAGTTTCCTATATGGAGAGAATCAGCGGTAGGATCAAAGCCTATATAAGCTGAAGTCGTCCCACTATTAAGTACTTCTTGGGTTCTTGGTGTGATGTCGTGCACCATTCCCCGCCACTTCAATTCTTCTACAAAATCTTTCATCCTAAAGAATGCTAAGCGTGCAAAAATAGAAGGGAAGGGTCAATAAAGACCGTCCGCATGACAATCTTATTGCGTTACTCTATTAAATTTTAGGTTAATTGATCTAAATCCTAACTTCGGTCCGACAAAGTTCGTAAGAGTTGCTGATCCGCTATTGTGTTTAATACCATCCCTTCGTTTGACAAAGCAAAAGTCAATTATTGTGAGGAATACTACGTGCGAGGCTACTCAATTTTTAGCTAAGTTGGGTAACCCTACCTCAAAGAAGAGGTTGGTGCTATCAATGCAAGCTTGGCATTTGAGACAAAAACATCTCGGATCGTGGGCAAAAAAAATCTGACCACTTCGCTATGTGATATAATCCGTATTTGTATATTTATGGTTGGAACAGTGAGGTGGAACTTGATAATTTTTCACTTCCTGACTTGGAAATTGGGTTGCAACAGTCAAATGGCAGAGAGTTTCCATCGCATCAGAAGAATTGAGACTTTCTGACAGACAATATGAGTTATCAAGATTTTTCATGCAAAAAAACTATTGATTTTCTTAAACCACAATTAAACTAACAGTCGGTAATGAGATACGTCTTTTATAAATTCCTTTTGGTCACTTCAGTCATTGAATTTCTGTTTGCATTCTTTTGGCAGCCAGGCTTATGGTCTCTTGTCGTTGTTGGACCTCTTGCTTTAATAGGGCTGGTTGATGTTTTCCATAAAGCACATGCAATAAGGAAGAATTTCCCAATACTTGGAAACTTACGATACTTCTTTGAGAAAATCCGACCTGAGATCATGCAGTATTTTGTTGAGACAGATACGGAAGGAAGACCTCTGAACAGAATATATAGGTCACTGGTTTACCAGAGAGCGAAAAAAGTTAACGATACAGCACCATTTGGGACACAGGAAGTGGTGTACAAAGTTGGGTATGAATGGATGGGTCATTCGATGTATGCGATTAATCACTGGGACCTTGACCATAACCAGCGGATAAAGATAGGAGGGCAGGGATGTGAAAAGCCATATGACGCATCCTTACTCAATATATCAGCCATGAGCTTTGGATCTTTAAGCAAGAATGCGATAATGGCACTGAATAGAGGAGCAAAAGAAGGGGGATTCTACCATAATACAGGAGAAGGGGCTGCCAGTCCATACCACCTAGAACAAGGCGGAGACTTGGTTTGGCAGATTGGTACAGGTTATTTTGGCTGTAGGGACAAGTATGGTCGGTTTAGTGAAGAGAGTTTTAAGAAAAAGGTAGCACTCGACAGTATCAAAATGACTGAGATCAAGTTGTCTCAGGGTGCTAAGCCCGGTCATGGAGGCATTTTACCAGCCTCGAAAAATACTCCGGAAATAGCAGAAATCAGAGGAGTAAAACCACATACAATGGTTTTTTCTCCTCCAGTACATTCAACATTTAAAGATGAGGTAGGGTTATTGAAATTTGTAAAAAAACTAAGAGACCTGTCAGGAGGTAAGCCCGTTGGGTTTAAATTCTGTGTTGGATCCAAGGCTGAATTTATAGCGGTATGTGAAGCAATGGTAAGGACCAGAATTACACCAGATTTTATTACTGTTGATGGCGGGGAGGGAGGAACTGGAGCCGCTCCAGTTGAGTTTTCAAACTCTCTAGGCATGCCACTTAGGGACGGACTATCTTTTGTCCACGATACTCTTAGAGGATACGATTTAAGAAAAAATATAAAATTAATTGCGTCTGGTCGAATTATTACGTCATTTCACATGGTCAGAGCGTTGGCACTGGGCGCAGACCTAGTAAATTCCGCAAGAGGAATGATGCTTGCCCTAGGATGTATTCAGGCGTTGCAGTGTAACAAGAATACATGCCCTACAGGCGTGGCTACGCAAAATAAGATGTTGATGAGAGGGTTAAATTCTAATGATAAAGCTATTCGCGTAGCAAACTTCCATGAAGAGACAATCAAAGCCTTTTATGAACTAATTGGAGCTACAGGATTAAAATGCTCATCTGAGATCAAGAGAGAATATGTGCATCGAAGGATTAGTGCGTCAGAAGTCAGGACATATGAAGAGCTTTACCCTACGGTAGAAGAAGGCTCACTATTAAAAACGATAAAAGCACCTGTAGAAACCTAGTGCAATAGTTGATTTTTTTGAAAAAAATAGATCTATACTTTGTCAAAATGTTTTCCTATGAAACAGGATCATGAAGCACATACGCAGTATTATACCAATTCGATTATAAAAATATTACATAAACAAATTGAATTATTTTTTTGTTTGGATTAGGCAAACAGTATTATTTAGTCACCCCTAAAGAATCAACATTAATTATGCTTATCTCCTTTCAGGGAGGGTTTTAGCACGATTATTGCTGTATAAAATGACAAGGAATAGTTATAATTTGAATCAAAACCTTGTCAAATGCAGTCAAAAAAGTCGAATAGAAATCAACTTAATTTTTTATCACCTACCTTACCTGAACAACTCAATTCCAGGCAAGCGCTTTATTTGTTGAGCCAACAGATAGCATGGTCATATTTTGAAGAAGCATTTGGTTCGCTTTATTCAAATGTAGGTCGTCCAGCTCATTCTATTCGTTTGATGGTCTCCTTGTTGATATTAAAATCTCTTTACAATTTATCAGATGAGGTATTGGTGGAACAACGGTGGGAAATGAATCCATATTTTCAATATTTTGGAGGCTTTGATTCTTTGCAATGGGGGCAACCATGTGCGGCAACAGATTTGGTACATTTCAGGAAGAGGATTGGAGAAGAAGGGGTAGAGAAGCTATTGAAACATTCAATTGAGCTACACGGCAAGGATGCTAAGGACAAGCATGTAAGTGTAGATACTACTGTCCAGGAAAAGCGCATCACCTATCCCACAGATGCAAAACTTCATAAAAAAATTGTTGACAGCTGTATTTCTATAGCCAAGAAAGAAGGGATTAAACTACGACGCAGTTACGTTAGGACAACCAAAAACCTTGTCAGAGACACCTACCATGGGACTCACCCTAAAAGAAGAAAGCAAGCAAATGCAGCGAAGCGCAAACTCAAAACCATTGCTGGTCGGTTAGTCAGAGAATTAGACAGGAAATTACCACATCAGCAAAAAGAAGTAACACTGGCACTGTTCAAACGAGTACTTACACAAGAGAAGTTCAGTAAACATAAAATTTACAGTTTACATGAACCTGATGTGTATTGCATCGCAAAAGGGAAGGCACATAAGAAATATGAATATGGCTGTAAGGCATCCGTAGTATTGACACAAAATACGGGTATCATTGTAGGAGCGATGACTTTTGAAGAGCATATTTATGATGGACATACGCTAGACGCTGTATTGAAGCAAACACAACTACTGACTGGTAACTACCCGAAAACCGCCACAGTAGATAGGGGGTACAAAGGGACTAACACAGTTGAAAACACCTCCATCATTCGACCATCCAAACCATTAAAAAGAGACAATACCTATCAAAAACAGAGAAAACGAACGCACTGTAGACGTAGAGCAGCCATAGAGCCAATCATCGGACACTTGAAGCAAGATCATCGAGTAGCTAGCAATTACCTAAAAGGGAAAACAGGAGATAAAATAAACTTCATCATGTCTGCCTGTGGGTTTAACTACAAGAAGTTGATGAAAAAACTAAGAGTAAATGCTCTTTGGCTCTATACAAAATGGGTAGTAAATCTGAGGCGTCTAGTTGAATTAACCACTTGCCATCAAAGTAGAATACAAACTCCATTGAAAATGAGTTTGTAAGGAACGACTAATTATGGAAGATAGTGGACTGCCAGTCAGATTAATGCTAATTCCTGCACACATGTAGATACAAGAGGTCACGGAACAAGCATGGCAGGCATTGCTACTGGAAACGGTAGAGAAGCGGGGGGTACAACTCCGTATATTGGCATTACACCAGAATCGGACATTATAATGGTAGGGTCTTAACTAGTTAAGACTCATTTTTAAAAGTCCCCCATAGCACCTAATCGGCTAGTGATTCCCATTTGCTTAATAAACTTTCTAAGTCTTCCTTTCCTTTTTGAAACAGTCCATTCAACTTCTCATATTCACTAGGGCTTTCATACACTGTAGAATCTGCGAGACTGGATTCTAAACGTTTAATTTCACGCTCTAATGATTCAATTTTACTCTCGACCTGCCTCACTTCTTTCTTGAGTGATTGTTCCGTTTGGTCATTTTTTGGTTTTGGATTTTTCTTTTCAGGTCTGATCTTTTGTGATGTTTCAGCTACAGTCGTTTCTTTGTTTTGCTCCTTCCACCATGTATATTCTTCATACGTGCCAGGATACTCTTTTATTTCCTGATTTTCAATCCACCAAATCTTATTGGCTACCTGAGAAATAAAATGCCTGTCGTGGGAAACTAAAAGCAGTGTACCTTCATATTGTTGTAAAGCCTGAACAAGGATACTCACCGATACTATATCTAAGTGATTCGTCGGTTCGTCCAGTAACAAAAAATTAGCTTCCGAAATAAGCGTTTTTGCAAGTGCTACCCTTGATTTCTCTCCCCCTGAAAGCACTTTGATTTTTTTAAAAACTTCGTCATCTGTGAAGAGAAAGCAACCTAAAACGCTTCTAAGTTCCTGTTCATTCTTTCCAGTTCCCACTTGTTTTAGCTCTTCTAAAATTTCATTTTGTACGCCTAAGGCTTCCAGTTGATGCTGAGCATAAAAGGAAGGGATCACGTTATGTCCCGTTTCTACTCTTCCTGCATGAGTCTCTGTTTCTGCAATGATTCTTAACGCAGTCGATTTACCTTTTCCATTTGCACCAATCAAAGCGATTTTGTCACCCCTTTCAATTCCTATTGTAGCATGATTAAGAATCTCTAACTCTTCATAAGATTTGGAGATATCTAGTCGTTCCTTAAAAACTCATTTTCCATAGAGTTTGTATTCTACTTTGATGGAAAGAGGTTAATTCAACTAGACGCCTCAGCTTTACTACCCATTTTGTATAGAGCCAAAGAGCATTTACTCTTAGTTTTTTCATCAACTTCTTGTAGTTAAACCCACAGGCTGCCATGATGAAGTTTATTTTATCTCCTGTTTTCCCTTTTAGGTAATTGCTAGCTACTCGATGATCTTGCTTGAAGTGTCCGATGATTGGCTCTATGGCTACTCTACGTCTACAGTGCGTTCGTTTTCTCTGTTTTTGATAGGTTTTCTCTCTTTTTAATGGTTTGGATGGTCGAATGATGGAGGTGTTTTCAACTGTGTTAGTCCCTTTGTACCCCCTATCTACTGTGGCGGTTTTCGGGTAGTTACCAGTCAGTAGTTGTGTTTGCTTCAATACAGCATCTAGTGTATGTCCATCATAAATATTCTCTTCAAAAGTCATCGCACCTACGATGATACCCGTGTTTTGTGTCAATACTACGGATGCCTTACAGCCATATTCATATTTTTTATGTGCCTTTCCTTTTGCGATGCAATACACATCAGGTTCATGTAAACTGTAAATTTTATGTTTACTGAACTTCTCTTGTGTAAGTACTCGTTTGAACAATGCTAATGTTACTTCTTTTTGCTGATGTGGTAATTTCCTGTCTAATTCTCTGACTAACCGACCAGCAATGGTTTTTAGTTTTCGCTTCGCTGCATTTGCTTTCTTCCTTCTTTTAGGGTGAGTCCCATTGTAGGTGTCTCTGACAAGGTTTTTGGTTGTCCTAACGTAACTGCGTCGTAGGTTAATCCCTTCTTGGTTGGCTATAGAAATACAGCTGTCAACAATTTTTTTATGAAGTTTTGCATCTGATGGGATAGGTGATGCTCTTTTCCTGGACAGTAGTATCTACACTTACATGCTTGTCCTTAGCATCCTTGCCGTGTAGCTCAATTGAATGTTTCAATATCTTCTCTACCCCTTCTTCTCCAATCCTCTTGTTGAAATGTACCAAATCTGTTGCCGCACATGGTTGCCCCCATTGCAAAGAATCAAAGCCTCCAAAATATTGAAAATATGGATTCATTTCCCACCGTTGTTCCACCAATACCTCATCTGATAAATTGTAAATAGATTTTAATATCAACAAGGAGACCATCAAACGAATAGAATGAGCTGGACGACCTACAGTTGAATAAAGCGAACCAAATGCTTCTTCAAAATATGACCATTCTATCTGGTGGCTCAACAAATAAAGCTCTTGCCTGGAATTGAGTTCTTCAGTTAAGGTAGGTGATAAAAAATTAAGTTGATTTCTATTCGACTTTTTTGACTGCATTTGACAAGGTTTTGATTGATATTATAACTATTCCTTGTCATTTTATACAGCAATAATCGTGCTAAAACCCTCCCTGAAAGGAGATAAGCATAATTAATGTTGATTCTTTAGGGGTGACTATCTATAAGTCTTTTGACATGTCTTCCAGACTTTGTTCTAAAATTAAACCGAAAGTTCACCTGCGCATTTTCGTCAATCACTTCTTCCACAAGATTCATTTTTTCAAGCATTTTCATCTTGGACTGGGCCTGTTTTGCTTTCGTCGCTTTGGCTTTGAATCGTTCGATTGAAGTAGGCATTTAATAAATAAAAGATTAGTCTATTAAAACAGTTTCATTTTCTTGATTAAACGATTGATTTACAGTAACTTAGTAGGATTATTAAAGTTAGAATAAAAATCAGATTATGGAGAAAAAGTATGAAAGCCTAACTCTTTTTGAGTTTCAGAAGAAATTTCCTGATAACGACAGTTGTCAAAACTTCCTAGCCGAAATGAAATGGCCAGATGGATTTAAATGTGAAAAGTGTCAAAACAACAAGTATTGCAGAGGGAAATTATTCCATACCCGGCAATGCACAAAATGTAGGTACCAAGCTACCCCCACAAGTGGCACACTTTTCCACAAAGTAAAATTCCCAATGTTAAAAGCTTTTTATATCGTATACTATATGAGTACCAATAAACAAGGGATTGCATCAACAGAGCTAAGCAGAAAACTGGGACTACGGCAAAAAACCTGTTGGCTGTTTCAACAAAAGGTAATGAAGGCAATGGTTAGCAGTGGGAAATACCCGCTAATAGGTAAAGTAGAAGTCGATGAGACCGTTGTAGGGCAACAGGAAGAAGGCGTTGTAGGACGCCAAAATAACCGAAAAAAGCAGGTTGTACTGGCTATTGAGAAGAAAGGGAAAGGAGTGAGCAGGATGTATGCCAGAGTGATTGACAATGCTGGATCCAAGCAATTGAAGCCCTTCTTCCAAGATCATATATCACCTGAGGCTGCCATCAAAACCGATAACTGGAGGGGCTACATCCCCTTGAAAGAAAAATATCCTTACTTAATTCAAATCGAGAGTGGGAAGAAAGGTAAGAATTTCCCAGAATTGCACAGAACAATTATGATGTTCAAGGCATGGCTTAGAGGTATCCACCATTCAGTCGATAACCTGCAAGCATATATCGACCAATATTGCTATCGGTTCAACCGAAGCCAGATGAAAGGGGAAATATTCGATAACCTGCTAACTAAAATGGTGGTCCATCAACCATGCCCGTACAAGTGCATTCGTATTTATTAAATGCCTACTTCAATCGTTCGATAAACCGTTCCGCTACTTTTATTTTTTGCTGTTGATTTTCAAACGCATTTTGCTGTAGCTCATTTCTCAAGGCTTTTTCTCCCTCATAAAAATCATAATTTCCTGAATAGACATTCAGCTTTTGAAGAGCTATTTCTACAATTTTATATACAGTTCTGTTTAGAAATGCACGGTCATGTGATACAATGACGTAGGCCCCTTCGTATGATTGTAAATAATTTTCTATCCATTGAATAGCAGGAAGATCTAGGTGGTTTGTGGGTTCATCCAACATCAGGAGAGCAGGTTTTTCAAGCAGTAGCTTTGCGAGCATCACACGCATACGCCATCCGCCAGAAAATTCACTTAATGACCGTGTCAGGTCTGCGGTTGTAAACCCGATCCCTTCCAATAGCTCTTCAGCTTTTGACTGGAGGGTGTAGCCTTCTTCCGCCTCAAACCTTTCCTGTAGCCTAGTTAGTTTATTGACCAGTTCATCACGATAGTTTTCTTCCATCTCTTTGATGACCTTGTCAATCTGCCTTTGAATCTCAAGTGTCGATTCAAACGCTTGCATGGCTACAGACAGAATAGAATCTTCACTTTGATACGACAAAAGGTCTTGGTTCAGAAATCCGATGGTCGTGTCTTTACTCTTTGAAATCTTTCCTGAAGTGGTCTGTACTTCTCCTGTCATCATCCTCAAGAGTGTTGATTTACCTGTTCCATTTAACCCAATAAGCCCGATTTTGTCTTTTGGACCAATAAAAAGAGAAGCCTCATCGTACAGTGCCCTGTCCCCTAGGTAATATGACAGGTTTGTAATGTCAATCATGAGCGCAAAAGTAATTTGCTATTTGTTTTATTGGCTGGTGTCTGAATGAGTAAATCGTGTAACATTAAATCTCTTTTCAACATGAAGAACCTCATCAAATTCTCATTTATTTTCGGCTCTTAACTAGTTAAAACTCTTGTTTTTTTTATTATTTCCAGCTCATCAAACCCTCCTTATATAAGGGGCTTTTCATGTTTTTCAGCTTTCGGATAGTTGTGCATAGAAACCAACTGTCTGTTCCCTCCAGACAGGTCACATTTGTTTAGTATTTCAAATTAAAGTAAATTGACCGTCAGTATTAATTCATTATAAAAAACACTTCAACAAACCGATATAATTATGAAACCATCAACGCTGAGTAGGAATGTTTTGATATATTTCGCCGTCTCCTTAGTATTTCTTTTTGGTTGCGGAAAGGAATCAAAAACAACTGAAGAATCATCAGTCCCAACGGAGACCGATGCTGATAGTCTGTCAAACTTCATCAATGTTAAATTAAGCGGTGTTTATGTGACATCTGTCAAAACTCCGCACAAAAACTTCGATTCTGGAAACTTATTTGATGAAAATGAGAAGACTTACTGGGCTACGATGCCAGGAGCTGGACCTGATGAAGGGATAATGCTCTACTTTCAGGAGCCACAAAACATTTCGCATATTCAGCTCAAACAATTTTCAGGAAGTAATTATTCTGAAATAAGGAAATTTGCTGTCTATATAAATGGTCAGAAGTCACTTTACAGATATCAAGGTGATGGCATTGAAATTAATCAGCAGGAAGTGAGTTCTTTATACATTAGGATCATAACAGCAAAAGATATGATAGAATCTGTTCATGGTGATGTTATAATAGGATTTTCGTTTGATGCTACTAAGTCAGTGGCTGTTTCCGAATTGGTATTATATGCTGATGATAGCAGGTTGCGACTTATCTATCCTCAGAAAATGGAAGGAATTGTCAGTGCTTCCTCTACCTTATCTCCAGAAAGTTCATACGGTGTTCAAAACTTATTTGATTCAAGAAAAGAATTTGCCTGGGCAGAAGGTGCAGACGGTAACGGTATAAACGAATCAATATCCATTGAACTCAAAGAAAAAATAGAGCTAACCGCATTAAAAATATTTAATGGCTATCAACGGTCTGAAAAACATTACAAGGCAAATACTCGGTTAAAGTCTGTGACTGTGTCCAATGAATATTCACAAACTTCCAATGTTGTATTTCAGGATACACAAGGGGAGCAAACAGCATTTTTATCAACCCCTCTTAAGGGAAATGTTTTTAAGCTGACGGTACAGGAAGTCTTCGCTGGATCAAGCTATAAAGACCTGGTAATAAGCGAATTGAAATTAGTCAGCAACGATTCAGATATTATAATAGAGGGAACCCTTACTGAAGGTATCAAAACCAGACTGTTAAGGAAAATAGAAGATACTGTTTTAGAACAATATGTAGACAGAGGGATGTCTAACCGTCCGAGCGGAAGGGATTACTATGATTATGATCCGTATGATAAGTCAATCATACTGCGTTCTGATTATACTTTTGTAGCCTACAACAAGAGTTGGAATGATGACCATTCCGAAGAGCTCATTGCTGATGGGAACTGGGAAATAAAGGAACTAAATAGAGATCAAGCAAAAATAAGGGTCTTTGGAAAGCTTCTCAGGAACTCTGAAACAATAGATTACTATGCTGGAAATACCGCAACTAATCAACAGCAGATTTTTCAGGACTTCCTGACCATAACAAATTATAAAGTAAAAGGAGATAAATTTATTCCCGAAATCACAAACAAAATTGAGTGATAAGTAAGTTAAATTTGGTTACAGCCATATCATTATTTTTTAGTTGTTCAGCACCAGAGAAACAACAAAGCGGAAAATATGCTGATCTGATTACACCAGATGTCATTCAGGGAATAGTTGTCGCAGAAGAGTCGGGGTCAGTTTTACATGATTCTGCTTTTGTGAATATTAAAGATCTCTCATCAAAGTTTGCCTTTGATATGCGCTACGCTACCAGCAATAATTTTTTTAGATACCGTGGTCTATGAATGTGATAACTGCCTTATGCGCTATGAAGTAGCTCAGGCATTGATTCGGGCCAATGACAGTCTGATAAATCGAGGCTACCGAATTATTTTTTTGAAGTAGGCATTTAATAAATACGAATGCACTTGTACGGGCATGGTTGATGGTCCACCATTTTAGTTAGCAGGTTATCGAATATTTCCCCTTTCATCTGGCTTCGGTTGAACCGATAGCAATATCGGTCGATATATGCTTGCAGGTTATCGACTGAATGGTGGATACCTCTAAGCCATGCCTTGAACATCATAATTGTTCTGTGCAATTCTGGGAAATTCTTACCTTTCTTCCCACTCTCGATTTGAATTAAGTAAGGATATTTTTCTTTCAAGGGGATGTAGCCCCTCCAGTTATCGGTTTTGATGGTAGCCTCAGGTGATATATGATCTTGGAAGAAGGGCTTCAATTGCTTGGATCCAGCATTGTCAATCTCTCTGGCATACATCCTGCTCACTCCTTTCCCTTTCTTCTCAATAGCCAGTACAACCTGCTTTTTTCGATTATTTTGTCGTCCTACAACGCCTTCTTCCTGTTGCCCTACAACGGTCTCATCGACTGCTACTTTACCCATTAGCGGGTATTTCCCACTGCTAACCATGGCCTTCATTACCTTTTGTTGAAACAGCCAACAGGTTTTTTGCCGTAGCCCCAGTTTTCTGCTTAGCTCTGTTGATGCAATCCCTTGTGTATTTGTACTCATGTAGTATAGGATATAAAAAGCTTTTAACATTGGGAATTTTACTTTGTGGAAAAGTGTGCCACTTGTGGGGGTAGCTTGGTATCTACATTTTGTGCATGGACGGGTATGGAATAATTTCCCTCCGCAATACTTGCTGTTTTGGCACCTTTCACATTTAAATCCATCTGGCCATTTCATTTCGGCCAGGAAGTTTTGACAACTGTCGTTATCAGGAAATTCCTTCTGAAACTCAAAAAGGGTTAGGCTTTCATACTTTTTCTCCATAATCTGATTTTTACTCTACCTTTAATAGTCCTACTAAGTTACTGTAAATCAATCGTTTAATCAAAAAAATGAAACTATTTTAACAAACTAATTTTTTATTTATTAAATGCCTACTTCAATTATTTTTTTTGATTGCTTCAGACCTGAAGACGTTCAAAAAAAAATGTGGGAAATAATACCTGACAGCAGATATGTAGCCAACCCCTACAAAAGCGGATCCGTTCATAATAAAGGAGTTGCATTGGATATTACATTGCAAAAAACTGATGGCTCCGTGGCAGATATGGGTACGGATTTCGACCACTTTGGGGAAAAAGCACATCATGCTTACTTAAACCTTCCGGAGCAGGTGTTGCAAAACCGAAGATTACTGAAAAGTGTAATGGAGCACTTTGGTTTTAACGCTATCCGGACAGAGTGGTGGCACTATAACTATGGAGAGAGTGCTAAGTATTCAGCTTCGGATCAGTCGCTTTGTGAATGAAGAAATCATTTTGGTGGATACTTTCTGGTGCATCAGTCGCCTCATTCCTGCTTCGTCTGGCATCTCTCAACCAAACACCATTTGCTAATGGCTGGGATAGTTATTTTTATTTAATTCAGTTGCAATCCTTAGCTGAAAAGGGTCAGATGCACTCTGAAGAATGGACAATTCTATACCCGCTACTCTGCTTACTCAACCTTATTTTCGATTATGTAATGGCTACAAAAGTTTTGAGTAGCTTATTAGCAGCGTGCTTCACCACAGTACTTGGTTTGATATCTTACATAAAAAATAAATCCATTGAAATAGGCATTTAATAAATAACAGATTAGTCTATTAAAACAGTTTCATGTTCTTGATTAAACAATTGATTTAAAGTAACTTAATAGGATTATTAAAGTTAGAGTAAAAATCAAATTATGGAGAAAAAATATGAAGGTCTAACCCTTTTTTAGTTGCAGGAGAAATTTCCTGATAACGACGGTTGTCAAAACTTCCTGGCCGAAATGACATGGCCAGATGGATTTAAATGTGAAAGGTGCCCAAACAACACGTATTGCAGAGGGAAATATTCGATAACCTGCTAACTAAAATGGTTGACCATCAACCACGCCTTACAATTTTATTCGTATTTATTAAATGCCTACTTCAATAAATCCATTATCCTGTCATGTTTAATTCTTTCACTCACATTATTTAGCCCAGAACTCACCTATTTCACAGCACAATGGCCGAAAAACCTGTTGGGAATAGACTTATTCCTGTTACTCTTTCTGTTTCTAACCACACGACAATTCAAATGGGCTTTAGTCTTTCTGATTTTAGGATTATTTGGTCACAGATTAACAGCCATTTTAAGCATTTTGATGTTTTCTGGCTGGTATGCCTTTGAGTACCTGAATATCAAAACAGCCGGAATCAGTTTATTAGTACTTATTATGCTGTTTTCCGTTATTCAGTTTTTCCCCGGGCTAATATCCGTTTACGACTACGATCGGCTAACTGATCTTTTTGGGAAATCACTTATCATCGCACCTCAGGAATTCTTAAAACTGTTTAATGTCAGCAAAGTCTCAGTGTTCTGGAGGTTTGAATTATGGACGTACTTCCTAGCTTTCCTACTACTTGGAGCGAAGTTCGTTTATGATCTGTTAAACAAAACGTACAACAAATCTCTCATTCTTTTTTTAGTAATGTTATTAATGCTGTGGTTTCCACTCTATCAGTTCACCCTAGAAGGTGCTGCGTACCGGTTTTATCATTCTGGAATGTTGATTTCCTTTTTGATTCCAGTCATTTTGCTACCGGAGCTCTGTAATCACAAAATCATTAGGGTGTCAGTTATTACAGTATCGTGTGTACTAATAATTTTTTCACTTTTTAGTTACAAAAGCTACAACCATTTACTTCATGATCCACCTTACAATTTCTATGCAACTATAAGTCAGCAAATATCAACTGATTGGTCTCACAATGACCCGCCTGAACTAATAATAGCTCATAAGTCACTGGCAGAATTCGTCACTTTTTCAACCAGAGTTGATGCTATGCCGTGGCTTCCCGAGTATGAAATAGCAAGTAATAAACTATACAGAATAGGTTACTTTCCTTTGAAGCAACTGGCTAAATTCTATTTAGACGAAAAAGTAATTTTCCTGTCAAACAATTACGGATACCTTCATGAAAAGGACTGGAATTTCTATTTACAGCAGTTAGAAGCTAATGAAAGCAGGGGGATTACTGAACTGCACCTTGACTGGAAAAATCCTTCACAGATAAGACCTTCTTACCTGTTAAACAATTAGCTTCCAAGGAATGGTTCGTACATCATAATTGCATGATTTTCAAACACGCATTCTTCAGTGAGTTTACCCTCCCGAACTATTTTACGTTTAATTTGATTATGGCGGGTATAACCTCCCCATGGCTGATGAACGAATTGATGATTATCTTCATAAACCTCGAATGTTGCCTTTGCAGGCTTTTCACAAAGTATTTCCCCGTTCAAATGTTCATCTGTTAAGTAGAGTTTCAACTGGAATGACTCTGTAGTTGTATTTTCTAACTGAAAATCAATATAGTTGTATGACAATGTAGCTCCTGATCCAAAGGGTATTTTGCGATTAACATCTGGGAAAACATCAAACCCATGTCTGTATCTCTCACGAATAGTCAAAGGTGTATGAAGCGACATCCAGCATAGCAAGTTACCCAACTGACATACTCCTCCTCCGATACCCTCACTGACTTGCCCTTGGTTCAGTACCAACCCGGGCAGATATCCTTTGCTTTTTGTTGGTTTACCTACTAAATACCACAGAGAGAAAACTTCACCCGGCTTGATGACCAATCCATCCAGTTGTCTTATTGCTATTCTTAAATTAGTAATCTTATTATGTTGCAGTCGCATATCAATGCTTTTGAGTTGTCGCAATAGAACAGACTGGTGTGTAATGGCAGAATATTCAAAATAATCCCTCCTTAATTCCTTTGAGAATGTATACGATGAGTTTACCCACTCTATCCTTCTTTTAGTCTGGTAATACAATCGCCCGAGCTTTCTTCTTATGTTACTTCTGTTCACAGGCTGAGTGACTAGGTTTGTAAAAAACAACATCTGTTTATTATTTTTGAGGTCAGTGGTTGCGAGTATATAATTTCAGTTTGATAATTTTTGTTTGCCTTTACCATCCTTTCAATCAGATTATTAAAGATGTTTATCTTACTTCTGGAACGGGTTAAGCGATAACAAAACTCTACCAAGGTACCTGTCTATATTAAAATCACTTACCCAAGAATAAGCAGTTCTAATCTAAGATTTAACTTGATGAGTCATTGTGTGCAAGGCTATAAAATTCCTTCCGTTGTTACTTTCTATTTGTGTGATGTCATAATCCTTAAGAATAGGGTGATAACCTTTCCATAGATCTGTAGTGACCGCTACCTTATCCTCAATATGCTTTTCAACTATCTTCTCTAATTCTTTCGATGAAAAGTTATCAATTTTTAAGGCGTACATCCTTTTTATTTTTCCTTTATGGGGGAGTTCTAATACCAATTTAATTATAAAACACGTCATTAAAAGCATTTAAGTAATGATGCTTTCCAGTAATTGATTTGATGGTATTTTCGCTCATTTTATTTACTGTTTTATGCAGCCATGTTTTTTAAACTTTCCATAGATTCAAAACGTTTATTTTTATATCGGCTTTCAATGTACTGCCAAACTTGTTCGCAAGGATTCAGTTCTGGAGAATAGGGAGGAATATTTAGCAGAAAAATATTATCGGGTACTTCTATCTTTTTTGTTGAATGAAAACCAGCATTATCAATAATTAGTCAACCCTAAAGAATCAAAATTAATTATGCTTATCTTCTTTCAGGGAGGTTTTTAGCATGATTATTGCTATATAAAATGACAAGGAATAGTTATAATATCAATCAAAATCTTGTCAAATGCAGTCAAAACAGTCGAATAGAAATCAACTTAATTTTTTATCACCTACCTTAACTGAACAACTCAATTCCAGGCAAGCGCTTTATTTGTTGAGCCACCAGATAGCATGGTCATATTTTGAAGAAGAATTTGGTTCGCTTTATTGAAGTAGGCATTTAATAAATAAAAGATTAGTCTATTAAAACAGTTTCATTTTCTTGATTAAACGATTGATTTACAGTAACTTAGTAGGATTATTAAAATTAGAATAAAAATCAGATTATGGAGAAAAAGTATGAAAGCCTAACTCTTTTTGAGTTTCAGAAGAAATTTCCTGATAACGACAGTTGTCAAAACTTCCTGGCCGAAATGAAATGGCCAGATGGATTTAAATGTGAAAAGTGTCAAAACAACAAGTATTGCAGAGGGAAATTATTCCATACCCGGCAATGCACAAAATGTAGGTACCAAGCTACCCCCACAAGTGGCACTCTTTTCCACAAAGTAAAATTCCCAATGTTAAAAGCTTTTTATATCGTATACTATATGAGTACCAATAAACAAGGGATTGCATCAACAGAGCTAAGCAGAAAACTGGGGCTACGGCAAAAAACCTGTTGGCTGTTTCAACAAAAGGTAATGAAGGCCATGGTTAGCAGTGGGAAATACCCGCTAGTGGGTAAAGTAGAAGTCGATGAGACCGTTGTAGGGCAACAGGAAGAAGGCGTTGTAGGACGACAAAATAACCGAAAAAAACAGGTTGTACTGGCTATTGAGAAGAAAGGGAAAGGAGTGAGCAGGATGTATGCCAGAGAGATTGACAATGCTGGATCCAAGCAATTGAAGCCCTTCTTCCAGGATCATATATCACCTGAGGCTACCATCAAAACCGATAACTGGAGGGGCTACATCCCCTTGAAAGAAAAATATCCTTACTTAATTCAAATCGAGAGTGGGAAGAAAGGTAAGAATTTCCCGGAATTGCACAGAACAATTATGATGTTCAAGGCATGGCTTAGAGGTATCCACCATTCAGTCGATAACCTGCAAGCATATATCGACCAATATTGCTATCGGTTCAACCGAAGCCAGATGAAAGGGGAAATATTCGATAACCTGCTAACTAAAATGGTGGTCCATCAACCATGCCCGTACAAGTGCATTCGTATTTATTAAATGCCTACTTCAATCGCTTTATTCAACTGTAGGTCGTCCAGCTCATTCTATTCGTTTGATGGTCTCCTTGTTGATATTAAAATCTATTTACAATTTATCAGATGAGGTATTGGTGGAACAACGGTGGGAAATGAATCCATATTTTCAATATTTTGGAGGCTTTGATTCTTTGCAATGGGGGCAACCATGTGCGGCAACAGATTTGGTTCATTTCAGGAAGAGGATTGGAGAAGAAGGGGTAGAGAAGCTATTGAAACATTCAATTGAGCTACACGGCAAGGATGCTAAGGACAAGCATGTAAGTGTAGATACTACTGTCCAGGAAAAGCGCATCACCTATCCCACAGATGCAAAACTTCATAAAAAAATTGTTGACAGCTGTATTTCTATAGCCAAGAAAGAAGGGATTAACCTACGACGCAGCTACGTTAGGACAACCAAAAACCTTGTCAGAGACACCCACCATGTGACTCACCCTAAAAGAAGAAAGAAAGCAAATGCAGCGAAGCGAAAACTCAAAACCATTGCTGGTCGGTTAGTCAGAGAATTAGACAGGAAATTACCACATCAGCAAAAAGAAGTAACACTGGCACTGTTCAAACGAGTACTTACACAAGAGAAGTGCAGTAAGCATAAAATTTACAGTTTACATGAACCTGATGTGTATTGCATCGCAAAAGGAAAGGCACATAAGAAATATGAATATGGCTGTAAGGCATCAGTAGTATTGACACAAAATACGGGTATCATCGTAGGTGCGATGACTTTTGAAGAGCATATTTATGATGGACATACGCTAGATGCTGTATGGAAGCAAACACAACTACTGACTGGTAACTACCCGAAAACCGCCACAGTAGCTAGGGGGTACAAAGGGACTAACACAGTTGAGAACACCTCCATCATTCGACCATCCAACCCATTAAAAAGAGACAATACCTATCAAAAACAGAGAAAACGAAAGCACTGTAGACGTAGAGTAGCCATAGAGCCAATCATCGGACACTTGAAGCAAGATCATCGAGTAGCTAGCAATTACCTAAAAGGGAAAACAGGAGATACAATAAACTTCATCATGTCTGCCTGTGGGTTTAACTACAAGAAGTTGATGAAAAAACTAAGAGTAAATGCTCTTTGGCTCCATACAAAATGGGTAGTAAAGCTGAGGCGTCTAGTTGAATTAACCACTTGCCATCAAAGTAGAATACAAACTCCATTGAAAATGAGTTTTTAAGGAACGACTATTTATTAATCGGGTTCAGGTTAAGGGCATCTCTAAAAACTGGATATTCTCCCGATTTATTTTTATGACCTGTTTTTTTAAGATGACCTATTTTGTTCTTTTTTAGTTCATTTTTTATTCACCTGATTATCAGTTACTTATGAATTTATTCATTGCCTATCGAACGCACGTTCCCTCATAATGAAGCGGTCAATTGAATTTTTCTGCACATATTATAAGTCAGATTCATCAGACCAATGACCGTATCGGCTCTTGATTTCCCTACTTTTCTGTAATACATGCTTCCCATACTGTTCTCCATGAAACCAAAAACATGCTCCACTCTTACGCGTACTTTTTATTTTCTTGTATTACTTTCCTTTTGTGTATCGGTCAACGGCTTGTTTTTGTAGCCCTTCTCATGTATTTGATCTTTAACCTGATGTTTTTCGAGTATTTCTTGCTGGTCTGCATAAGCACTGTCGGCATACAATTCCTGTTCTTTGTCTTGTTTTTTGTCCAACAGGGCATCAAGAGCCTGTGAATCATGTACCGCTGCATCGGTAATTTCATAGCGTTCTATCAATTTGCTACCTGCATCCACCTTGGCGTGATTTTTATACCCATAATAATGCTGATTATTTTTCTTTGTCCAACGTGCATCAATGTCCTTTTGACGCTTTTTATTGGGTTCATCTGTCCATAGACCTTCTCCCTTACCCTCTTTTATTTGTTGGTTTTTCTCCCTGCTGTTGCGTTGGCGGGGGGCTTCTACAAAAGAGGCATCTATTATTTTGCCTTCATTGACCATAAGCCCTAATTTTTCCAATTGACTCTGAAATAGCTCGAAAAGGGATTTTACTAAATTCAAGTCGGTCAGACGTTCACTAAACAACCATATCGTGTTGCTATCTGGTATGTCATCTGCAATGGTGAGGTTGAGAAATCTCATAAAACTCATCCTGTCATTGATTTGATATTCTGCTTGATCATCAGAGAGGTTATAATATCGCTGAAGAATCAATATCTTGAACATTAACACATAATCATATGGGGGACGTCCTCCCTTTCCTTGTGACTCTTTGATCAGGTGCTTTTCCAGTAAAGAACGGAAAATTTCAAAATCAATTCCACCGTTTAATCGTTGCAGGGGATCTCCCAACTGGCTCAGTTTGGACAAACGAATGTCTTGATCAAAAAAACCGTAATCTCTGTGACGTTTAAACTGTTTCATTTCCAAGTCTAACTCTTTTAGCTCAAAAAACATACTAATACAGCTGTTTTAGTTTTTAGAGATGCCCTTAAAAATGAGTTCAAAACCTGCGACACCGATTCTGTTTCTAAAATGCACCAGTTCGGTTGCATTGCAAGGCACGTTTGGGGTGTAGGTTGGATAACCGCAGAAGTATTGATAATACGGATTACGCTTGAACTGTAAGACCACATTCTCATCGGACAGGTTTTCCAGTTGTTTGAGCATCAGTAACCCGACCATTAAGCGTATTGGTTTTGAGGGTCTGCCGTTATCGTGGCAATAGTGTTTGCTCAATGCATCCTCGAATACCTTCCAGTCGATGACGTTGGCTAATTGGATTAAAGGGTCTCGTGGGTCTAATTGAGAGAACAGCTCGGTGTGAAACAGATTTTGTTGCCCCGTGTTTGGGGTAGATGGAGTCAGCATAATTTTTTAACTAAAACAATCAGAAAACAACGGTTATTCTAACATAAAGCGGTTGATTTGGTTAAGGGTTTTGTTTATTTTATTGATATAAATCAATGTCTCTAGGTGTTTTTAAGGGCTGACTATATAGTCGTTCCTTAAAAACTCATTTTCCATAGAGTTTGTATTCTACTTTGATGGAAAGAGGTTAATTCAACTAGACGCCTCAGATTTACTACCCATTTTGTATAGAGCCAAAGAGCATTTACTCTTAGTTTTTTCATCAACACCTTGTAGTTAAACCCACAGGCTGCCATGATGAAGTTTATTTTATCTCCTGTTTTCCCTTTTAGGTAATTGATAGCTACTCGATGATCTTGCTTCAAGTGTCCGATGATTGGCTCTATGGCTGCTCTACGTCTACAGTGCGTTCGTTTTCTCTTTTTTTGATAGGTATTGTCTCTTTTTAATGGTTTGGATGGTCGAATGATGGAGGTGTTCTCAACTGTGTTAGTCCCTTTCTAACCCCTATCTACTGTGGCGGTTTTCGGGTAGTTACCAGTCAGTAGTTGTGTTTGCTTCAATACAGCATCTAGCGTATGTCCATCATAAATATTCTCTTCAAAAGTCATCGCACCTACGATGATACCCGAGTTTTGTGTCCATACTACTGATGCCTTACAGCCATATTCATATTTTTTATGTGCCTTCCCTTTTGCGATGCAATACACATCAGGTTCATGTAAACTGTAAATTTTATGCTTACTGCACTTCTCTTGTGTAAGTACTCGTTTGAACAGTGCCAGTGTTACTTCTTTTTGCTGATGTGGTAATTTCCTGTCTAATTCTCTGACTAACCGACCAGCAATGGTTTTGAGTTTTCGCTTCGCTGCATTTGCTTTCTTCCTTCTTTTAGGGTGAGTCCCATTGTAGGTGTCTCTGACAAGGTTTTTGGTTGTCCTAACGTAGCTGCGTCGTAGTTTAATCCCTTCTTTCTTGGCTATAGAAATACAGCTGTCAACAATTTTTTTATGAAGTTTTTCATCTGTGGGATAGGTGATGCGCTTTTCCTGGACAGTAGTATCTACAGGGCATCTCTAAAAACTGGATATTCTCCCGATTTTTTTATGACCTGTTTTTTTATGATGGCTTATTTTGTTTTTTTTAGTTCATTTTTTATTCACCTGATTATCAGTTACTTATGAATTTATTCATTGCCTATCGAACGCACGTTCCCTCATAATGAAGCGGTCAATTGAATTTTTCTGAACATATTATAAGTCAGATTCATCAGACCAATGACCGTATCGGCTCTTGATTTCCCTACTTTTCTGTAATACATGCTTCCCATACTGTTCTCCATGAAACCAAAAACATGCTCCACTCTTACGCGTACTTTTGATTTTCTTCTATACTTTCCTTTTGTGTATCGGTCAACGGCTTGTTTTTGTAGCCCTTCTCATGTATTTGATCTTTAACCTGATGTTTTTCGAGTATTTCTTGCTGGTCTGCATAAGCACTGTCGGCATACAATTCCTGTTCTTTGTCTTGTTTTTTGTCCAACAGGGCATCAAGAGCCTGTGAATCATGTACCGCTACATCGGTAATTTCATAGCGTTCTATCAATTTGCTACCTGCATCAACCTTGGCGTGATTTTTATACCCATAATAATTCTGATTATTTTTCTTTGTCCAACGTGCATCAATGTCCTTTTGACGCTTTTTATTGGGTTCATCTGTCCATAGACCTTCTCCCTTACCCTCTTTTATTTGTTGGTTGTTCTCCCTGCTGTTGCGTTGGCGTGGGGCTTCTACAAAAGAGGCATCTATTATTTTGCCTTCATTGACCATAAGCCCTAACTTTTCCAATTGACCCTGAAATAGCTCGAAAAGGGATTTTACTAAATGCAAGTCGGTCAGACGTTCACTAAACAACCATATCGTGTTGCTATCTGGTATGTCATCTGCAATGGAGAGGTTGAGAAATCTCATAAAACTCATCCTGTCATTGATTTGATATTCTGCTTGATCATCAGAGAGGTTATAATATCGCTGAAGAATCAATATTTTGAACATTAACACATAATCATATGGGGGACGTCCTCCCTTTCCTTTTGACTCTTTGATCAGGTGCTTTTCCAGTAAAGAACGGAAAATTTCAAAATCAATTCCACGGTTTAATCGTTGCAGGGGATCTCCCAACTGGCTCAGTTTGGACAAACGAATGTCTTGATCAAAAAAACCGTAATCTCTGTGACGTTTAAATTGTTTCATTTCCAAGTCTAACTCTTTTAGCTCAAAAAACATACTAACACAGCTGTTTTAGTTTTTAGAGATGCCCTACACTTACATGCTTGTCCTTAGCATCCTTGCCGTGTAGCTCAATTGAATGTTTCAATAGCTTCTCTACTCCTTCTTCTCCAATCCTCTTGCTGAAATGTACCAAATCTGGTACCGCACATGGTTGCCCCCATTGCAAAGAATCAAAGCCTCCAACATATTGAAAATATGGATTCATTTCCCACCGTTGCTCCACCAATACCTCATCTGATAAATTGTAAAGAGATTTTAATATCAACAAGGAGACCATCAAACGAATAGAATGAGCTGGACGACCTACATTTGAATAAAGCGAACCAAACGCTTCTTCAAAATATGACCATTCTAGCTGTTGGCTCAACAAATAAAGCTCTTGCCTGGAATTGAGTTGTTCAGTTAAGGTAGGTGATAAAAAATTAAGTTGATTTCTATTCGACTTTTTTGACTGCATTTGACAAGGTTTTGATTGATATTATAACTATTCCTTGTCATTTTATATAGCAATAATCGTGCTAAAAACCTCCCTGAAAGAAGATAAGCATAATTAATTTTGATTCTTTAGGGTTGACTATTTACATTTTGATTCTTTAGGGGGGACTATATACACACAAAGACTACAGCCGACTGCTCACCTAACTGCCTAAACTGTTTGATTAAAACATCCAACATTCTTTCGTGATACCTCTTTTCTCAGGAAAGGTCTGCCTAAAAAACCTCAAAATTACCAGTGAAGACCTACTGCACCCTTTAGTTCTGGTCAAAATGCCGACTAACAGCCCAATATACCTGGTCGATTAGATAGGAACTGACATTATTATCCTGTATCAACTCTTTTTATCTTCAAATCTAGTTGACTGCGGATTTTAGGTAGTAGTTGGGCTCTACACATATATTTTGATAAAAAGGCAATAGACTGTTAATCATGTCCTCTTAGTATTAAGACTTATTGAAAAAATTATTGGTTCAGTTTTCCACAAAACTCGAGTGTCTAGCTATTACGAGTCGTCATTCGACGTGGACTCGTTCAATAAAAGATGATTCCCCCGCCATTACTTGTAAAAAGTAAATTGCTGGCACCAATCCTACTAAATCAAGACTTGTTTCTTTGTCGTATATAATAATCCTCCGCAAAACAGTTTGACCAACTGCATTTATCAGTTCAATCTCGATCTCTTGTTTGGGAAATTCATTGAGATCAATTTTTACAAATCTCTTAGTTGGATTGGGATAAACACTAATGATGTTTTCCTTAATACCTGCAATACTTGTCACAATTTCTGATTCATATCTTGCTTCCCAACCTGAGAATCGGGTGTCCTCATCAGTTAGGAACCAAACCAACATTGATTCTCCAGTAGATGTAACACTGTGAGGTAGAGAAGAACCTGTAAAAACTCCTAATACTTCTGATGATGTATCAGCACCATCATAAACTATAACACCATCATAATCCTGTTCGGTATTGAAAGAGTCAAAACTTAGTGTAATGCTTTCAACATTTTCAGGCTGAATAAGCCACTTACAGCTACTATTATTACCGTAACCAGTTTCTCCACTACCGTCATTAAATGAACCATTCAATGAAGTTAATTCAGTCTGACTATCACAAAAAACTGTCGTCTGAGTACTATAGGAAGCAGACCATCCACCTCTAACTTCAGAAAGATCAGATGTAAATCGAAGAAATAAATTAGGTCCTGTTGACACGATCGGGTCAGGCAATTGATTTCCTGATAATTTGACTAACAATGGTGAGGAAGCATCTGGACCATCAAAGACTTCAACAAAGTCGAATATGGTGTTTCCGTCACTAGTAGGCTCCTCCAAATCAAAACTATCAAAAGTCAGTGTTATTAATTCCGCATCTGCAGGTTGTATTAGCCACGTACATGCGGCATTGTTATAAGGGCATCTCTAAAAACTAAAACAGCTGTATTAGTATGTTTTTTGAGCTAAAAGAGTTAGACTTGGAAATGAAACAGTTTAAACGTCACAGAGATTACGGTTTTTTTGATCAAGACATTCGTTTGTCCAAACTGAGCCAGTTGGGAGATCCCCTGCAACGATTAAACGGTGGAATTGATTTTGAAATTTTCCGTTCTTTACTGGAAAAGCACCTGATCAAAGAGTCACAAGGAAAGGGAGGACGTCCCCCATATGATTATGTGTTAATGTTCAAAATATTGATTCTTCAGCGATATTATAACCTCTCTGATGATCAAGCAGAATATCAAATCAATGACAGGATGAGTTTTATGAGATTTCTCAACCTCACCATTGCAGATGACATACCAGATAGCAACACGATATGGTTGTTTAGTGAACGTCTGACCGACTTGAATTTAGTAAAATCTCTTTTCGAGCTATTTCAGAGTCAATTGGAAAAATTAGGGCTTATGGTCAATGAAGGCAAAATAATAGATGCCTCTTTTGTAGAAGCCCCACGCCAACGCAACAGCAGGGAGAAAAACCAACAAATAAAAGAGGGTAAGGGAGAAAGTCTATGGACAGATGAACCCAATAAAAAGCGTCAAAAGGACATTGATGCACGTTGGACAAAGAAAAGTAATCAGAATTATTATGGGTATAAAAATCACGCCAAGGTTGATGCAGGTAGCAAATTGATAGAACGCTATGAAATTACCGATGCAGCGGTACATGATTCACAGGCACTTGATGCCCTGTTGGACAAAAAACAAGACAAAGAACAGGAATTGTATGCCGACAGTGCTTATGCAGACCAGCAAGAAATACTCGAAAAACATCAAATTAAAGATCAAATACATGAGAAGGGCTACAAAAACAAGCCGTTGACCGATACACAAAAGGAAAGTAATACAAGAAAATCAAAAGTACGCGTAAGAGTGGAGCATGTTTTTGGTTTCATGGAAAACAGTATGGGAAGCATGTACTACAAAAAAGTAGGGAAATCAAGAGCCGATACGGTCATTGGTCTGATGAATCTGACTTATAATATGTTCAGAAAAATTCAATTGACCGCTTCATTATGAGGGAACGTGCGTTCGATAGGCAATGAATAAATTCATAAGTAACTGATAATCAGGTGAATATAAAATGAACTAAAAAAGAGCAAAATAGGTCATCTTAAAAAAAATAGGTCATAAAAATAAATCGGGAGAATATCCAGTTTTTAGAGATGCCCATAATAGCTACTTGTCCCACTTCCATCTTCGAAAGAGTCATAGTCCGACACCAGTGTTGTTTCTGTACAATAAGGTTCGCCCACGGAAGAATAATTAGCAACAAATCCAGTATCAGTTGTGCTATAGTCGGAAATAAAAACGACTAACATTTTACCAGTAGTAGAGGTAATATCAGGTGGAGTTGTTTGCCCGGTATAGCTGGCTATTAGATCATCTTGATCTACACTCAAATCATCATAAATTTCAACACCGTCGAAATCTTGCTCCGTGCTAAAACTTTCAAATGACAGTGTTACAGATTCGGCACCTGGTGGAGCGAGATACCAAAGGCAAGCTTGGTTGTTTCCATAATTGCTTGATTCAACATTAGTAAACGACCCAGTAGATGAAGATAGTACACTCAACCCCGAACAAGATGGTTGACCTGTGGCTGCATAACTTGCTGTCCAACCATTGAATGTATTGGATTCATCCGATAGGAATCGAACGAGAAGAGCTCCCGATGAAGAAGTGATCGTAGAAGGCAAAGTTGATCCCGATATTGTAGCAATGACGTTGTCATCTACTGAGGGGCCATCATATACTATTATGCCATCTATGTCTTGCTCCGTTTCCAATTCAGTAAAAGTCAAGTCTAGTGATGTGGCACCCTCAGGTTGAATCAACCACATACAATCTAAATTATTGCCATAAGAACCTGATCCGCTGCCATCGCTGAATGTGCCTTCCGCGTCATTAAATTTTAAAATAGCAATACAAGTATTGGTACTGGTCGAATTACCAACCCCTACGGCATACCAAGCATCAATCACGGAGTTATATTCTGCCGAACCATTTCCATATAAGTCTTCAGCAGCTTGGATCGATCCATTCTTAGCATCTTGATAGTTACTGGTACTTGTTAGATAAACTGTCAGGTTTCTATATGCTATTTGTTGTGCTTTTTCAATTCCTATTCCAGTTACTGAGTAAGTATTACCTAAATCATTGGTACCACTTCCACCTTCAGAAAGTAAGTAAAACCAGAAATTTTGCACTCCACTATTTGTATGTACACCACCATGATCATTATTTAATAGTGAAGTATTCTTCCAAAATTGACCATTATAAGTGTCTGGATGGCCATGAATATTTGGTGAAGACATATCTCTTAGTGCTGAACCAACTACAACATCCTCACCGATTTTCCAATTAGCACTTACAGGGTCTGTATAATGTTCAATTGCCGAACCAAAAATGTCAGCAAATGATTCATTTAGAGCGCCGGACTCACCCTCATAAACTAAATTTGCGCTGGAATTGATAACCATGTGAGTAAACTCATGGCCTGCAACGTCCAATCCCACAACTGGACCCCAAGAACCACCGCCTAATCCGTAGACCATGAAATTGAATGGTGGCCCGAAAGCGGAAGCATTCATTTGTGTTCCCGAGACTTGAAAAGCTCCATTAACAAAATTTTTAATGACACTGCCCGCATTATCAAAACTATTGCGGGCAAATTTTTCCAAATAGTAATCATAAGTCTTTTCCATTCCCCAATGGACATCCAATGCAGGATTATTCAAAGAGTTGACTTGATATGTACCTGAGTTGAGATCATCTGCGAAATTGTGGGTATTGATTGCTGTGTTGACAACATATTCCCCGCCGAAATCATCATCATTTAAAATGTCTTGATCCCATAACCTGATTTTGTACGGGGGATTTACTAACAAACAATTTGTGTTGAAAGTAATTGGTAAAGCTGCGTTGGACACTTGAGAAGATTGACATACTATCTGATCATTCCCATCAATGAGTTGGATATAAAAATCACCTTGCTGATCTACTATTGTCGCAAACCACCAACTTTGATCTGCAATATTCAATGTCACCTGCTTAAGGTATGGCAAGCCTGTCCAGTTATTGTCATCGTCAACTATTTCAGCAAAGTTTACAAATCCATTTGTATTATCAAATGATGCATTCGTCGCATCAAATGTTTGAATACCTCTCGTTGATTCTTGAAGTCTAAAGCTGCCATTGAAAGAGTCAGTTGTAATTGCCTGCGTACCTCTATAAAATGTTTCGGCCGACCCTGTCACGTCAACATCATGGATATTTGTTATTCTCTTAACTGTCTGTCCTGTATGGGCGTCAAAATAGGCATCATAGAAGTCAAATGGATCATTTTCTACTAATCCTAACTTATACAACAACCTATAATCATTTTGATGTTTGGCTATAACCAGTTCAGGTTCTACTAAAATCGATTGATTAGGGCTCAATCCATTTATCACATCTTGTGAAGTGAGAGTAGGAACTACATCCATTCTCACATAGGTGAATCGCTTGCCGTTTATGTTCTTTATTTGATTGTCTACTTGATGTAAAATGATTTCATTTCCAATGACTTTCACATTCTTATGATAGAGTTGAAACTTGGTGTGCAAATCGCCAAGTTTATCTTTGAACTCATCGACTAATTCGAAATAATCGTTGTCTTTGATACCCAGTTCTGGTTTAAGAAGTTTTTGAAAGTTACCTTTAGTTATAGGTGCTTTTCGTGCACTTGCTATTTCAGACAAACTCAACCAAAAGGAACCATCCTTGGGTACATCTGCCTTGCTTTCAAATGGTGTTGTACTTCTTCTTTGATTTACGCTGTTTTTATTAACGGAATTCTTAAAGTGATTTCTTGTCGATAAATCTATCTGTTTTTGCTGCCCCATAATTGACGTTATAACCAGAATTAATGGCAGGACTAATAGTCTTTTCATATCATTATTTGTAACTACTCAGGTCGTAATTTAACAATTTGATTTAGATGATAAATAATATTTAAATTTCTTTTAACAAAAGTATCCATTACAGAACGTATCACGCAAAAGGCATGCTGTCCTGTTTTAAATTGCCCAGAGACTTTTTGTTTGACTTTTATTATTCTGATTGCTCTTTCCGAAGCATTATTATCAGGAACAATGGCTAAATCATAGATGCAGGGTAGTAAATAGCCTCTATATTTTATCATCGAACGCTGGAAAATATCTGTTTTAGGATACTTTTTTGCATCAATAGTAACGGCAAGTAGTTCATTCAGCTTATTTTCTAACAAAATAGCTTCGGGAGTATCTACCTGACAAGGATTTTTTTGTGATATTTGCTGTTTTTTTAGGTCAAAAACAGCTCCAAGTAGTGTTTTAAACTTAGAGGCAAAACAGTGATTTTCAAGTTCTTCAAGAAAATTAAGGTCTCGTAGCAAATGAGCTAAACATAGTTGATGATTTTTTGCATAGGTTTTAAGTTGTGCTGACCACCTATCTGAAAGTAAAGTTGCATTTATAAATCCATCTGCAAAAACACTATCGATTGTTTTTGAACCACGATTTGAAGAAGCCACAATAAAAGTGTTCAAAACATTTTGCCAAGTCCAAATCCACCATTTTTTCCCAGCAACTTTTACACCTGTTTCGTCCGAACCCACTACTGAACTGATGCTAACTTCTGTTTTAATTTGCTGATAAACAATTTTACATTTTGAGGCAACCCGATTGATAATATTATCAATAGTTCCTTCTGAAAGTGGTAACGAAAACACTTGGGAAAACATCTTTTTTAAACGGTTATAAGGAATAGATTGGTAAACCGAAAGATAACTAACTATAGTATCTACACTCCTTCCGTATTGAATTGGTGCAGAAACATGACCTGGAAAATCAGCTGTTTGATGATGTCCACAACTACTACATTTACAAGAGTATTGCTGATATTCTTCGTAAACGGGTTGTATCAAAGGTAGTTCAACAACTTGACGTTTAGATTTTAAAACAAAAATCTCTTTTTCTAAATTAGAACTGCAAATAGAACAGAAGCTACTCTTCAACTCAATAGTCTTATCCGGCTTTGAACTCATCTTTAACGTGTGACCTTTATGACCAAGTTGACCACCACTTTTAAGCTTGCTTTTAACGCGTAAGCTTCGATTCTTCTTGAATATATCTGTCGACGGTGCAAGAGATGGATTCACAGAGTTTTTCTTGATACTCAACTTGTGTAGTTGTTCCAACAGATAAACAACCTTTTTTTCTAAAGGGGTAACCTTTCCTTTTAACAGTTGCAACTACTCAAGTGGTCTATAATGTATAACTCATTGATTATAACCTGATTAGAAAATTCGATTATTTCTTAACAAAACCTTAACATTTATCTATTTCACTGATTATCAGTCTTTTACTTAAAAAGTAACTAAGAATACAAGTTTATATAAACATTTTTTAGTTTGTAACTGCCTGATAACAAGTAATTTAGACTACCTGAGTAGTTACTACTTTTTTTTCAATATTTAGAATACCTGAGTAGTTACTCATTAATTTTACTGGAAATATTATCATACACCTTTGATAGTTCTGAATAATCCGAATCTCCAATTGGCCAGATGTATTTCTTTGAGCAAGCACTTACCTCAATGAAGTAGGTCATATTACCAAATTTCCCTACTGTGTCCTTGAGGCATAGATTCTCGGTTACTAAAATTATTTCACTGAGTTCAGAATTATCCAATTTGCCAAGCAATTCTTTGGTATCGTTTAAAGATTGCGTTTTCCATACTTCTCTAGAGTCTAAGATTTCAAATTCAACTCTATTACCTGTAACTCCGCCAAAGGAGCCAAATTTTAGTAAGGTATTTGAGCTTGTACATGAAAAGTAAAAAAGCCCTAAAAGGAGATTTATTCGTAAAGCAATCCTCATTTTAATTATTAATTTATTGAAATAGGCATCTAATAAATACGGATAAACTTGTAAGGGCATGGTTGATGGTCCACCATTTTAGTTAGCAGGTTATCGAATATTTTCCCTTTCATTTGACTTCGGTTGAACCGATAGCAATATTGGTCGATATATGCTTGAAGGTTATCGACTGAATGGTGGATACCTCTAAGCCATGCCTTGAACATCATAATTGTTCTGTGCAATTCTGGGAAATTCTTACCTTTCTTTCCACTCTCGATTTGGATTAAATAAGAGTATTTTTCTTTCAGGGGGATGTAGCCCCTCCACTTATCGGTTGTGATGGTAGCCTGAGTTGATATATGATCATGGAAGAAAGGCTTCAATTGCTTGGAGCCAGCATTGTCAATCACCCTAGCATACATCCTGCTCACTCCTTTCCCTTTCTTCTCAATAGCCAGTACATCCTGCTTTTTTCGGTTATTTTGGCGTCCTACAACGCCTTCTTCCTGTTGCCCTACAACCGTCTCATCGACCTCTACTTTACCTATTAGCGGGTATTTCCCACTGCTAACCATGGCCTTCATTACCTTTTGCTGAAACAGCCAACAGGTTTTTTGCCGTAGCCCCAGTTTTCTGCTTAGCTCTGTTGATGCAATCCCTTGTTTATTTGTATTCATGTAGTATAGGAACCCGTTGTGCTAATTAGTCGTTCCTTAAAAACTCATTTTCAATAGAATTTGTATTCTACTTTGATGGAAAGTGGTTAATTCAACTAGACGCCCCAGCTTTACTACCCATTTTGTATAGAGCCAAAGAGCATTTACTCTTAGTTTTTTCATCAACTTCTTGTAGTTAAACCCACAGGCTGCCATGATGAAGTTTATTTTATCTCCTGTTTTCCCTTTTAGGTAATTGCTAGCTACTCG
The DNA here is from genome assembly GCA_965261215.1 of Ekhidna sp. Classification (GTDB taxonomy): domain Bacteria; phylum Bacteroidota; class Bacteroidia; order Cytophagales; family Cyclobacteriaceae; genus Ekhidna. The sequence continues at coordinate 604,115 of CBDHDT010000193.1, read as the reverse complement.
ATGATCTTGCTTCAAGTGTCCGATGATTGGCTCTATGGCTGCTCTACGTCTACAGTGCGTTCGTTTTCTCTGTTTTTGATAGGTATTGTCTCTTTTTAATGAGTTGGATGGTCGAATGATTGAGGTGTTCTCAACTTTGTTAGTCCCTTTGTACCCCCTATCTACTGTGGCGGTTTTCGGGTAGTTACCAGTCAGTAGTTGTGTTTGCTTCAATACAGCATCTAGTGTATGTCCATCATAAATATTCTCTTCAAAAGTCATCGCACCTACGATGATACCCGTATTTTGTGTCAATACTACTGATGCCTTACAGCCATATTCATATTTTTTATGTGCCTTTCCTTTTGCGATGCAATACACATCAGGTTCATGTAAACTGTAAATTTTATGCTTACTGCACTTCTCTTGTGTAAGTACTCGTTTGAACAGTGCCAGTGTTACTTTTTTTTGCTGATGAGGTAATTTCCTGTCTAATTCTCTGACTAACCGACCAGCAATGGTTTTGAGTTTGCGCTTCGCTGCATTTGCTTTCTTTCTTCTTTTAGGGTGAGTCCCATTGTAGGTATCTCTGACAAGGTTTTTGGTTGTCCTAACGTAACTGCGTCGTAGTTTAATCCCTTCTTGGTTGGCTATAGAAATACAGCTGTCAACAATTTTTTTATGAAGTTTTTCATCTGTGGGATAGGTGATGCGCTTTTCCTGGACAGTAGTATCTACACTTACATGCTTGTCCTTAGCATCCTTTCCGTGTAGCTCAATTGAATGTTTCAATATCTTCTCTACCCCTTCTTCTCCAATCCTCTTCCTGAAATGAACCAAATCTGTTGCCGCACATGGTTGCCCCCATTGCAAAGAATCAAAGCCTCCAAAATATTGAAAATATGGATTCATTTCCCAGCGTTGTTCCACCAATACCTCATCTGATAAATTGTAAATAGATTTTAATATCAACAAGGAGACCATCAAACGAATAGAATGAGCTGGACGACCTACATTTGAATAAAGCGAACCAAACGCTTCTTCAAAATACGACCATTCTATCTGGTGGCTCAACAAATAAAGCTCTTGCCTGGAATTGAGTTGTTCAGTTAAGGTAGGTGATAAAAAATTAAGTTGATTGCTATTCGACTTTTTTGACTGCATTTGACAAGGTTTTGATTGATATTATAACTATTCCTTGTCATTTTATACAGCAATAATCGTGCTAAAACCCTCCCTGAAAGGAAATAAGCATAATTAATGTTGATTCTTTAGGGTTGACTATATAGGATTTCATCACTCTCTTATCGCTAGGTAATTTGTCGTTAAATAAATCTCATTACATATGCGAATATTTTATTTTTTCACTGCTTTTGGTGGTGTAAGACTCCTCCAAACCGAAACAGTAGCAAGCATAGGAGAGTTCTACAAGATGCACAATGCATAAATTGTTTCTTTTTGGCTCGCATTTCGTTAAACAATAGCACCGTAGCTATGGTCATGCTTATATTTTTTTCCTAATCCAAACACAAAATAGTTCAATGTATTTACGTCTCATTTTAGAGTCAAATTGGTATTGGAGAGCAAAAATTTCACAGTTCAAGAACCAACGGACTCAGTGCTTCCTTTTGCGATGGACTTAATCAATGTCAGGACAGCCTCTTCGACCGCTTTTGTATCGTAGCCACATTCTCTGTGAAGCTGTGATTGTTCTCCATGCTCAATGATCTCATCTGGGATTCCCAACCTTTTAATATTGAGACGATACTGATTATCTCCAGAAAACTCTAAAACCGCTGAACCAAACCCTCCCATCAGGCAACCATCTTCTACGGTGATTATTTGATTGAAGTTTTTGAAAACATGATGAAGGAGCTCTTCATCTAAGGGCTTCACAAATCTCATATCAAAGACTGCAGGATTAATTCCTTCTTTGCGCAATTTATCAGTCGCTTCCAGCGCAAAGTTCCCGACATGTCCGATTGACAAAATCGCCGTGTCAACTCCCTCAAGAATCTGTTTCCCTTTTCCTACTTCGATTTTTTCGAATTTGGTGTTCCATTCGGGCATTACTCCACTTCCCCGAGGGTAACGAATGGAAAAAGGTCCGTCATGCAGACTTGCAGTATACATTAAATTTCTCAGCTCTGATTCATTTAAAGGTGCAGAAACAATCATGTTAGGAATGCACCTCATGTAGGCAATATCATATGCGCCGTGGTGCGTAGGTCCATCTGTTCCTGCCACTCCAGCTCTATCCATACAAAATATGACGGGTAATCTTTGGATACATACATCATGTATCACCTGATCATAGGCACGTTGCATAAATGTGCTATAAATATTACAAAAAGGGACCATGCCCTGTGTAGCTAGTCCAGCTGAAAACGTCACTGCATGCTGTTCTGCGATACCAACATCATACGCCCTATCAGGCATCTGCTCCATCATTATTTTCATGGAAGATCCCGATGGCATAGCAGGTGTTATACCTACAATCTTTTTGTTTTCTCTCGCAAGTTCTACCAGCGTATGCCCAAATACATCTTGATATTTTGGTGGTTGTGGAGTATCATAGACCTTTTTGTTTATGGCACCTGTAATCTTATCGAAAGTACCCGGTGCATGCCATGTCGTTTGATCTTTTTCCGCTAGGTCATATCCTTTACCCTTTACTGTAAGACAGTGTAAGATTTTAGCTCCATGAATATCTTTAAGATCATTCAAAACATCCACCAAGTGATTGACATCGTGTCCATCTATGGGTCCAAAATAGCGAAGGTTGAGCGACTCAAAAAGGTTACTTTGTTTCAACAACAAAGATTTTACGCTACTTTCAACTTTCGCCGCTATCTCTTGTGCATTGGGACCAAACTTGCTGATTTTACCAAGCAGTTTCCAAATTTCATCCCTAAATCTATTGTAAGTGTGACTAGTAGTAATGTCTGTCAAATAATCCTTAAGAGCTCCTACATTTGGATCAATGGACATACAGTTATCATTGAGTATGATTAGTAAGTTTGAGTTGGAAACACCCGCATGATTCATTGCCTCAAAGGCCAGTCCTCCCGTCATAGCTCCGTCACCTATTACGGCAATATGTTGCTTATCTTCCTGCTTCAGCTTTGATGCTTCGGCCATCCCCAAAGCTGCCGATATGGAAGTAGAAGAGTGACCTGCTCCGAACACATCATATTTACTTTCGCTCCTTTTCGGAAACCCTGATAATCCTTTATATTTTCTGTTGGTATGAAAAAGATTCCTTCGTTCGGTCAAGATTTTGTGTCCATACGCTTGATGCCCAACATCCCATACTAACTGATCAGAAGGAGTATTGAATACATAGTGCAAAGCTACCGTTAATTCAGTAACCCCAAGGCTTGCGCCAAAATGACCTCCATATACAGAAACATTATCTATGATAAAATCTCTAAGCTCCTGACAAACCTGTGCCAATTGCCTTGACTGCAATTTCTTTAGATCATCGGGGGAATTGATTTTAGAAAGTAATGGTCCTGGTACTACCTCCATGCGTCAGGGGTTCTTCATCAACGGTCTAAAGAACTGATCATTCGGCTAAGCTACTCAAAAAAAAGATGTAACAACAAACCATGAATTTCAATTTGGTAGTATTTTTGGGCGTATGGAAGCTATCATATTCAAAGAAAAATTTGAAATCAAACTCCCACTTTTTGAGGGACCTTTTGACCTGCTTTTATTCTTTATCGAAAGAGATGAATTAAGCATTTACGATATTCCAATTGCTAAAATCACTGACGATTTTCTGGCTTACGTGAATCACCTTGAACAAATGAATGTGGAAGTAGCGAGCGAATTCATTTTAGTAGCTGCCACACTTATGAGAATCAAGGCAAAAATGCTACTCCCAAGACCTGCAATAGATGAAGAAGGAAATGAAATAGATCCAAGAGAGGAACTCGTAAAACATTTACTTGAGTATAAAAAATATAAGTCAGTCATCTCAACCTTTACTAAAATGGAAGCAGATAGACTGGACCGAGAAAAAAGAGGCAATTTGAATCAAGAGGTCAGAAAACTATCTGAGAGTATTAATGTGGAGGCTGAAATGCAAGACCTTGACCTTTATAAGATGATGAAGGTTTTCCAAAAAGTATTAAAGAGATATGAATTCGAAAAAAATAAACCTGTTCACAAGGTAGTACAATATCCTTATACAATCGAACAGCAGAAATCCGTATTAATGGAAAGGCTAGTTTATGGTAAACGAATTGCTTTTACAGATTTTATTTTGGGAAATTCAGAAAAAATTTTAATTATTTTTAATTTCCTGTCCATTCTCGAACTTCTGCAACTCAAACAAATAGTCATTCATCTTGGAGAAGGGTTCAATAATTTCTGGATAGAAAGAAAAGATTAGATAATTGAGGCTTGATCAGGGTGTGTATGAACTTCCCTGTTTTAGGGCATCATCTAGTAACTGTCTTTTTCCGCGCTTGCGGTGTCAGTCCCGTACTTACATCCTCATGTATGCTGTATACACTACAGTTTCCCGTGTGGGACTTCTTTGCACTTACAAAAAATCTAACTCATAGAGATGCCCTTTAGTAAACCTCATTAATCGAATCAATCCGTAAATCTTTAGAATCTTTCAGTTCCTGAGAAGAAAAAGGTTGCTTCAATTTGCGCATTTTCATCAGAATCAGACCCGTGTATTGCGTTTGCTTCAATGGATTTTGCAAACAACTTACGGATAGTTCCTTCTGCTGCCTCAACAGGATTTGTCGCTCCAATCAATCCTCTAAAATCTTCTACTGCATTATCTTTTTCAAGTACCATGGCTACGATTGGTCCAGAAGACATATATGCTACTAAATCGTTGTAAAAAGGTTTTCCCCTGTGTACCTCATAAAATTGTCCAGCCCTTTCAGCACTCAATTTTGTCAATTTTGTGGCTTTAATTGCAAATCCTGCTTCTTCAATCAATTTAATGATTGCCCCTGAATCTCCAGCACCAAAAGCATCAGGTTTTATCATTGTAAACGTGGTCATTTCCGCCATTATTGAATTTTTCAGCTTTTTTGAAAATCTCTAAAATCGCCACAAAGGTAACAGTATTAACTAGTTGAGAAGAGAAAAACTTGGGACTGTCCTAGATAACTAGTTTATAATACACTCTAACCCATTGTCTTACATTGCAATAACAGGGATGTTGTGGTACTGTTGTTAAAACACCACTCACATTCCTTCAAAAATAGTCCAAAATATACCTTCGGCACACCGTTGAATTTTCGCATATGACGCTTCGCTTGGTTCCAAAAGTTCCCAATGCCGTTGATGTGATTTCTCTTGTCTGCAAAGAATTTGGAGTGGTTGATATGATAGTGCTTGAAATCGATGACATCTAGCACATTATAACCTCTCCAGCAGTCAGAATAAACGATACTGTCAGGAATTACCTTACGCTCAATAATCGGGATTAAGGTCGTTGAAGAAGCATCAGCAATGATCTTTGTATAGACCTTTCCTCCTCGCTTTAACAAGCCAAAAGGTCAAAACCTCATAGAGGTTAGTGAATGCTTCAAAACAGACAAAGATTGTAAAGAATATTTGGCAATATATTAAATGGAATGACGGCTTTAAGTGTGTAAAATGCAATTATTCAGCGAGTCAAATTCGCAAGAATTTTGCACGCGCCTGTACTAAGTGTAGCCATACAGAAACAGCATCAACTAATACGTTATTTCACAAAGTAAAATTTGGCTTATGCAAAGCCTTGTTATCTGTTTTGAAATGTCAACGACCACAAGGTGCTTACAGCCTTAGAACTCACCAATAAAGTAAAAATAAAAAGAAGGTAAGCCTTAAAAATTGATGACTTTTCATCGAAAGAATTAAAGAAGATAGTTGAAAAGCATAGTGACGATAAGGTAGCGGTAACTACAGATCTATGGAAGGGTTATCACCCTATTTTTGAGAGCTATAATATCACACAGATAGAAAATAATAACGGAAGGAATTTTATAGCCTTGCACACAATGATTCATCAAGTTAAATCTTGGATTAGAACTACTTAGTCGTTCCTTAAAAACTCATTTTCAATGGAGTTTGTATTCTACTTTGATGGCAAGTGGTTAATTCAACTAGACGCCTCAGGTTTACTACCCATTTTGTATAGAGCCAAAGAGCATTTACTCTTAGTTTTTTCATCAATTTCTTGTAGTTAAACCCACAGGCTGCCATGATGAAGTTTATTTTATCTCCTGTTTTCCCTTTTAGGTAATTGCTAGCTACTCGATGATCTTGCTTCAAGTGTCCGATGATTGGCTCTATGGCTGCTCTACGTCTACAGAGCGTTCGTTTTCTCTGTTTTTCATAGGTATTGTCTCTTTTTAATGGGTTGGATGGTCGAATGATGGAGGTGTTTTCAACTGTGTTAGTCCCTTTGTACCCCCTATCTACTGTGGCGGTTTTCGGGTAGTTACCAGTCAGTAGTTGTGTTTGCTTCAATACAGCATCTAGTGTATGTCCATCATAAATATTCTCTTCAAAAGTCATCGCACCTACGATGATACCCGTATTTTGTGTCAATACTACTGATGCCTTACAGCCATATTCATATTTCTTATGTGCCTTCCCTTTTGCGATGCAATACACATCAGGTTCATGTAAACTGTAAATTTTATGTTTACTGAACTTCTCTTGTGTAAGTACTCGTTTGAACAGTGCCAGTGTTACTTCTTTTTGCTGATGTGGTAATTTCCTGTCTAATTCTCTGACTAACCGACCAGCAATGGTTTTGAGTTTTCGCTTCGCTGCATTTGCTTTCTTCCTTCTTTTAGGGTGAGTCCCATTGTAGGTGTCTCTGACAAGGTTTTTGGTTGTCCTAACGTAACTGCGTCGTAGTTTAATCCCTTCTTTCTTGGCTATAGAAATACAGCTGTCAACAATCTTTTTATGAAGTTTTGCATCTGTGGGATAGGTGATGCGCTTTTCCTGGACAGTAGTATCTACACTTACATGCTTGTCCTTAGCATCCTTGCCGTGTAGCTCAATTGAATGTTTCAATATCTTCTCTACCCCTTCTTCTCCAATCCTCTTCCTGAAATGTACCAAATCTGTTGTCGCACAAGGTTGCCCCCATTGCAAAGAATCAAAGCCTCCAACCTATTGAAAATATGGATTCATTTCCCAGCGTTGTTCCACCAATACCTCATCTGATAAATTGTAAATAGATTTTAATATCAACAAGGAGACCATCAAACGAATAGAATGAGCTGGACGACCTACAGTTGAATCAAGCGAACCAAATGCTTCTTCAAAATATGACCATTCTATCTGTTGGCTCAACAAATAAAGCGCTTGCCTGGAATTGAGTTGTTCAGTTAAGGTAGGTGATAAAAAATTAAGTTGATTTCTATTCGACTTTTTTGACTGCATTTGACAAGGTTTTGATTCATATTATAACTATTCCTTGTCATTTTATACAGCAATAATCGTGCTAAAACTCTCCCTGAAAGGAGATAAGCATAATTAATGTTGATTCTTTAGGGGTGACTAATTAATCTTTTTACGCTCCTAGTTATTGAAAGTCCGACAGACTCCTAGAAATCAAAAATATCAAAATAAACTTGCAGAAGCCCCGATGGTTACTTACACTTGTCCCTTGTAACGTAGATGAAATATTCAACTTTTAATAAAAACCTTTATGAACCCTTTACTTTCTCTTGACAAAGTTTCGGATTTGGATGCAGTTAAAAGTTGCCTCCTCCGCCTCTCCCATTTTGGCAACGTTAGGTCCCTCGTTGCCCTTGCCTCTGTCGCCTTCCTTGCGGTTATGCCTGTCACTGCGCAGGCGCAGAATTCACCAACAGACCATTTTGTGCTGAAGATAACAACCACCGCTGGTACCAACTCCGCCGACAAGTCCTTTACGTTCTACACGGAGGATACAAATTATGACATAGACTGGGACAATGACCAAACTTTTGAAGATACAGGAGTTTCTGGAAACCAGTCCCATACCTTCGCCACAGCAGGAGTACACACTATCAGATTTAGAAACCTGAGTGATGTCTATATCAATTCTGTTTCTGATCCTTTTGGCACTATAAAGGCAGACGCAACAAAGTATACCTCCATAGAACAGTGGGGTACTTCTGTCTGGAATGCAGATATGAGTGGAGCTTTTCAGGGAGCAAGTAACCTGACCATGAATGCAAGCGCAGGTATACCTAACATGCGTGCGGTGACGAATATGGGAGCTATGTTCTGTGGCTAGCCACTTCCTTTAACGGCGACATAGGCGGGTGGAATGTAGAAGCGGTGACGAATATGTCTGATATGTTCGCTGATGCCCGTTCCTTTAACGGCGACATAGGCGGGTGGAATACAGCACAGGTGGCGGATATGCGAAGTATGTTCGAGGCTGCCACTTCCTTTGACCAGAACATAGGCGGGTGGAATACCGTAGCGGTGACGACTATGTCTTTTATGTTCTGGCGAGCCACTTCCTTTAACGGCGACATAGGCGGGTGGAATGTAGAAGCGGTGACGAGTATGTTTGCTATGTTCGATGAAGCCACTTCCTTTAGCGACGACATCAGTGGGTGGAATACTGCAAGGGTGAGGTATATGACCTATATGTTCCAGAATGCCACTTCCTTTAACCAAGACATAGAAAACTGGAATACAGCATCGGTGACGGATATGGAAGGTATGTTCTCTAATGCCACTTCCTTTGACCAGAACGTAGGCGGGTGGAATGTAGAAAGGGTGGGGAATATGACGAATATGTTCTCTGGTGTAACACTTTCAACTGCAAACTACGATTCACTTTTGGTAGGTTGGAACAGACAAAACCTTACTCCTAAGGTTACTTTCCACGGAGGGAATTCTAAATATAGTTCAGATGTAGCACACGGCACTAGGGAAAACATGATCAGTTCAGATGGCTGGAGTATTACTGATGGCGGACGAGTAAACGACCACGCCCCTGTTTTCACCAGTGGAACGACTGTGGAGGTAGCGGAAGGTACGACGGCAGTTACCACCGTTATCGCCACCGATGCAGACGTGGGACAAACAGTTACTTTCACGCTGACGGGAGGAGCGGATGAGTTTAATTTTTTCATCACTTCGGCAGGCGTACTGACGTTCGATTTGGCACCAGACTTTGAAACACCAAGAAGTGTGGCGGGTTCAAATGAATATGAAGTCATCGTCACTGCCACAGACGGGCAGACCCCTGCAATGACCGCTATGCAGACGCTTACCATCACGGTGACGGACGTGGTGAATGAACCCACAGGGCTTGAAGCGTTCACGGGCATTGCAGTGTATCCTAACCCGGCAGGCGCAGTGTTGCACATCAGCGGTGTGGAAGGAAATGCCCGTTACACCTTGTCAGCCATAGACGGAAAAGTTTTGAAAAAAGGAAAACTGAGGGCAGGTACAGCGGATCATTCCGTGGCTATTCCATCGCTGAAACAGGGCATCTATTTGTTACAACTAACCACAGGTAAAGGTAGCGTCACCAGAAAAATTGTGAAAGAATAGAGCATACATGTTGGAGGTGGAGTGGATGTCAGGGTGAGGGAAAGCCCTCCATGTCATAGTTGAGCATCAGACAAACTGATACCCATTAGACCACAAATGAGTCATATAAATTAGTTATTTATGCGACCATTTTATAATCAAATAATTGAAGTAGGCATTTAATAAATACGGATGAAATTGTAAGGGCATGGCTGATGGTCCACCTTTTTAGTTAGTCGTTCCTTAAAAACTCATTTTCCATAGAGTTTGTATTCTACTTTGATGGAAAGAGGTTAATTCAACTAGACGCCTCAGGTTTACTACCCATTTTGTATAGAGCCAAAGAGCATTTACTCTTAGTTTTTTCATCAACTTCTTGTAGTTAAACCCACAGGCTGCCATGATGAAGTTTATTTTATCTCCTGTTTTCCCTTTTAGGTAATTGCTAGCTACTCGATGATCTTGCTTGAAGTGTCCGATGATTGGCTCTATGGCTGCTCTACGTCTACAGTGCTTTCGTTTTCTCTGTTTTTGATAGGTATTGTCTCTTTTTAATGGTTTGGATGGTCGAATGATGGAGGTGTTTTCAACTGTGTTAGTCCCTTTGTACCCCCTATCTACTGTGGCGGTTTTCGGGTAGTTACCAGTCAGTAGTTGTGTTTGCTTCAATACAGCATCTAGTGTATGTCCATCATAAATATTCTCTTCAAAAGTCATCGCCCCTACGATGGTACCCGTATTTTGTGTCAATACTTCTGATGCCTTACAGCCATATTCATATTTTTTATGTGCCTTTCCTGTTGCGATGCAATACACTTCAGGTTCATGTAAACTGTAAATTTTATGTTTACTGAACTTCTCTTGTGTAAGTACTCGTTTGAACAGTGCCAGTGTTACTTCTTTTTGCTGATGTGGTAATTTCCTGGCTAATTCTCTGACTAAGCGACCAGCAATGGTTTTGAGTTTTCGCTTCGCTGCATTTGCTTTCTTTCTTCTTTTAGGGTGAGTCCCATTGTAGGTGTCTTTGACAAGGGTTTTGGTTGTCCTAACGTAGTTGCGTCGTAGTTTAATCCCTTCTTGGTTGGCTATAGAAATACAGCTGTCAACAATCTTTTTATGAAGTTTTGCATCTGTGGGATAGGTGATGCTCTTTTCCTCGACAGTAGTATCTACACTTACATGCTTGTCCTTAGCATCCTTGCCGTGTAGCTCAATTGAATGTTTCAATAGCTTCTCTACCCCTTCTTCTCCAATCCTCTTGCTGAAATGAACCAAATCTGTTGCCGCACAAGGTTGCCCCCATTGCAAAGAATCAAAGCCTCCAAACTATTGAAAATATGGATTCATTTCCCAGCGTTGTTCCACCAATACCTCATCTGATAAATTGTAAATAGATTTTAATATCAACAAGGAGACCATCAAACGAATAGAATGAGCCGGACGACCTACAGTTGAATAAAGCGAACCAAACGCTTCTTCAAAATATGACCATGCTATCTGCTGGCTCAACAAATAAAGCACTTGCCTGGAATTGAGTTGTTCAGTTAAGGTAGGTGATAAAAAATTAAGTTGATTGCTATTCGACTTTTTTGACTGCATTTGACAAGGGTTTGATTCATATTATAACTATTCCTTGTCATTTTATATAGCAATAATCGTGCTAAAAACCTCCCTGAAAGAAGATAAGCATAATTAATGTTGATTCTTTAGGGTTGACTATAGGGCATCTCTAAAAACTGGATATTCTCCCGATTTATTTTTATGACCTATTTTTTTTAAGATGACCTATTTTGCTCTTTTTTAGTTCATTTTATATTCACCTGATTATCAGTTACTTATGAATTTATTCATTGCCTATCGAACGCACGTTCCCTCATAATGAAGCGGTCAATTGAATTTTTCTGAACATATTATAAGTCAGATTCATCAGACCAATGACCGTATCGGCTCTTGATTTCCCTACTTTTTTGTAGTACATGCTTCCCATACTGTTTTCCATGAAACCAAAAACATGCTCCACTCTTACGCGTACTTTTGATTTTCTTGTATTACTTTCCTTTTGTGTATCGGTCAACGGCTTGTTTTTGTAGCCCTTCTCATGTATTTGATCTTTAATTTGATGTTTTTCGAGTATTTCTTGCTGGTCTGCATAAGCACTGTCGGCATACAATTCCTGTTCTTTGTCTTGTTTTTTGTCCAACAGGGCATCAAGAGCCTGTGAATCATGTACCGCTGCATCGGTAATTTCATAGCGTTCTATCAATTTGCTACCTGCATCAACCTTGGCGTGATTTTTATACCCATAATAATTCTGATTATTTTTCTTTGTCCAACGTGCATCAATGTCCTTTTGACGCTTTTTATTGGGTTCATCTGTCCATAGACTTTCTCCCTTACCCTCTTTTATTTGTTGGTTTTTCTCCCTGCTGTTGCGTTGGCGTGGGGCTTCTACAAAAGAGGCATCTATTATTTTGCCTTCATTGACCATAAGCCCTAACTTTTCCAATTGACTCTGAAATAGCTCGAAAAGAGATTTTACTAAATTCAAGTCGGTCAGACGTTCACTAAACAACCATATCGTGTTGCTATCTGGTATGTCATCTGCAATGGAGAGGTTGAGAAATCTCATAAAACTCATCCTGTCATTGATTTGATATGCTGCTTGATCATCAGAGAGGTTATAATATCGCTGAAGAATCAATATCTTGAACATTAACACATAATCATATGGGGGACGTCCTCCCTTTCCTTGTGACTCTTTGATCAGGTGCTTTTCCAGTAAAGAACGGAAAATTTCAAAATCAATTCCACGGTTTAATCGTTGCAGGGGATCTCCCAACTGGCTCAGTTTGGACAAACGAATGTCTTGATCAAAAAAACCGTAATCTCTGTGACGTTTAAACTGTTTCATTTCCAAGTCTAACTCTTTTAGCTCAAAAAAACATACTAATACAGCTGTTTTAGTTTTTAGAGATGCCCTTAACGCTACCAAGTTTGAATTTAGACATGCATTTGAAAGAAAAAATTCAAGTTACCAATGCTTAGGTTTAGGGAAGGCTTACAATTTGACATTACCTTATATGAATTCAATATCTTTGAAATAGTGTATTATACATACACTATCCAAAGGTAAAGTATTGATTATCAAAGGTATATAAGAAAAAAATTCTCCTAAGTGGAGGATAAATTTGCGGTCTGGACGGGACTCGAACCCGCGACCTCCTGCGTGACAGGCAGGCATTCTAACCAACTGAACTACCAGACCAATACGTCAGCTCCAAAAGAATCAGGAGGCATCTGCGACCTCCCGACGGTAAAGTCAAGGCATGCCAACTGGGCAAACTACCAAGCCTTCCTTTTAAAAAGCTGGGCAAAAGTAACTCATAGTTATCAATCATCAACCTAAATGATATTTATAATTATTGCAATTAAATTATACTTTTGGGTAAGTAACTTAATCCTATAGGCATGAGGTCGGTATTTAGCTATGGTCAAGATCATTTAACGGTAAGTCAAGCACTAGGAATTGCTAGGGGTTCAATCAAAGGAGTCATTAGTCGTGAGGAACTAGAGAAAATTCGTAGGAGTAGTCAGGCGGTTGAAACTATTTCGAATGGAGATGAAGCGGTTTATGGAATAAATACAGGGTTTGGTCCTCTTTGTACCACCAGAATTTCAAAGGAGGAAACCAAGGTGTTACAGAGGAACATACTGATGAGCCATGCTGTTGGAGTCGGAAATCCGATCCCTGATGAAATAGCTAAGCTCATGCTGGTCTTAAAAGTTCATGCACTAAGCAAGGGCTTTTCTGGTGTGCAAGAAGACACGCTGAAAAGAATTACTTGGCACATTGATCATGATGTCATCCCGATGGTGCCAGCACAAGGTTCCGTTGGTGCTTCGGGAGACCTAGCTCCTTTGGCACATTTGTTCCTCCCTTTGATAGGTTTTGGAAAAGTGAGATATAAGGGAGCGATCGTCTCTTCAGAAAAATTTCTAAAACAAGAAGGATTACTCCCAATCGCATTAGGACCAAAAGAAGGACTCGGACTAATAAACGGCACTCAATTCATAGCAGCGCATGCTGTAGCTGTCGTTGAAAGGTTTCACAATGTGCTAGCCAATGCAGACATTTCCGGAGCTATGATGATCGAGGGTCTTTTGGCTTCAGTCAAACCTTTCGCGCCAGAGCTTCATGAATTAAGACCATATAGTGGGAACACGCACGTAGCTAAAGTCATTCTGACACTGCTCCATGAATCAGAAGTCATTCAATCACACGCCAATTGCACCAGGGTTCAGGACCCCTATTCTTTAAGATGTATTCCTCAAGTACATGGCACTTCCAGAAATGCGTGGTTGCATTTAAAAAGTCAATTGGAAATCGAGCTGAACTCCGTCACAGACAACCCAATTATTTTTGAGGATGGTCGTACCATCAGTGGGGGAAATTTTCATGGGCAATCGTTGGCACTACCCCTTGACTATGCGTGTCTTGCAACGGCGGAGATAGGGAACATTTCGGATAGAAGAATATACTTATCGCTCGAAGGAGATACCCCTGGGGTCCCAAAACTATTACTGAAAGAAACAGGAACCCATTCGGGCTTCATGCTCCCTCAATATACCACTGCTGCGCTGGCAAGTGAAAATAAAGGACTCTGTTTTCCCGCAAGTGCAGATAGTATTCCAACATCTTTAGGCCAGGAAGACCATGTGAGTATGGGTGCTATTAGCGGAAGAAAGGCACTACAGGTGGTAGAAAATACAGAAAAAATCATAGGAATAGAATTGTATTGTGCAGCACAAGCTCTTGACTTTCATTCTTCTTTAAAGTCAAGTAAAGCCATAACGGCGATTCATAAACACATTAGGTCGAAAATCAACCATGTGGAAAGGGATGGCATTATGTACGAAGACATGGAAAAAGCCATCGAAATCATGAAGAGTAAAAAGTTGGTACATTTAGCCAATGAAGTAGCTGAAGCGAATAGATTAACTGCGTTTAGCTCTGAATTTGATCAGTTTTAACTATGTCAAATCAACGATTAATTGGACCATTCAGCCAAGTACTCACATTAGAAGGCTTTCCTATAAAGGGACCTATTAGAGATGAGGCGTTGTCACCAATCAAGCACGCTGGAGTGCGTATTAGTGATGGAAAGATTCAATCGGTTGGTCCGTTTGAGAAACTCGCTAAAGAGCCTTGTGAAGTATATGAGCTAACGAAAAATTTTATTTGCCTCCCCGCCTTTGTCGATTCGCATACACATATCTGTTTCGGTGGAAGCAGGGCAAGAGATTATGCTTCCAGGAATAATGGTAAATCGTACTTGGAGATAGCAAAAGAAGGCGGAGGTATTTGGGATACCGTCAGGCAAACGCGTGCTGCCAGTCAAGCCGAATTGGTTGCTGGAATCATGGAACGGGCGAATCGGCACCTAACGGAAGGAATCACCACAATAGAGGTGAAAAGTGGGTATGGATTATCGGTTGATGAGGAATTGAAAATGCTGCGTGCAATACTAACTGCCTCAACGTCGCTTTCAGTTGATTTAGTTTCAACTTGCCTTGCAGCTCATATTTTACCTAAAGACTTTGATGGCAACCATAAAGAGTATTTAGACCATCTCCGTGAAGAACTCTTTCCCGTTTTAAAAAAGGAAAAGCTCTCCAGTCGCGTTGATGCATTCATAGAAAAAGAAGCCTTTTCCGCTGAGATCGCCACCGAGTATTTCCTTCAAGCGAAGGAATCAGGTTTTGATATTACTGTGCATGCCGACCAGTTTAATACCGGAGGGAGTCAAGTCGCAGTAAATGTAGGTGCCATCAGTGCAGATCATTTGGAGGCGAGTAAAGAAAAAGAAATAGCGTTGCTTGCAAAGAGCAACACCATTGCGACGGCTTTACCAGGAGCCTCCATAGGACTAGGTGTCGATTTTACTCCTGCTAGGAAGATATTGGATATGGGAGGCACCCTAGCCATCGCAAGCGACTGGAATCCTGGGTCTGCGCCTATGGGAGATTTATTAATGCAGGCAACCGTGTTAGGCGCGTATGAAAAACTATCCAACGCAGAAGTGCTGGCAGGGATTACTTTTCGAGCTAGCAAGGCACTGAACCTCAACGACAGAGGTCAGCTCGTTAAAGGAATGCTTGCAGACCTAGCAATCTTTGAAACGCATCACTACAACGAAATATTTTATCATCAAGGGAAATTAAAACCTTCCATGGTTTTCAAAGCAGGCAAACGAGTTAATTAATGGACTTTAAAGCACAAATTCTTCAAGGAATTCCCAAATCATTACCACTAAAGAGGGCGTTGGACCCTACCGTTAATCGAGCACCAAAACGAAAGGATATCCTGTCAACGGACGAAAAAAAACTGGCTATTCGAAACGCCCTTCGATATTGTTCAAAACGATGGCATAACGAGTTAAGCAAAGAATTTGCTGAAGAACTGAGTAATTTTGGACGAATTTATATGTATCGTTTCATGCCTCAATATCGTATGTATGCACGGTCAATAGAAGACTATCCAGCTGAATCGCAACAAGCAGCGGCCATCATGCTGATGATCCAAAACAACCTAGACCCAGCGGTAGCCCAGCATCCTGAAGAACTGATTACGTATGGTGGAAATGGAGCAGTTTTTCAAAACTGGGCGCAGTACCTACTTACCATGCAATACCTCGCTACCATGACCAACGAGCAGACCTTGCACATATATTCTGGTCATCCGATGGGACTCTTTCCTTCCTCAAAAGAAGCCCCAAGAGTACTTGTGACCAATGGAATGATGATCCCTAACTATTCTTCACAAGATGATTTGGAAAAATATAATGCACTAGGTGTAACGCAGTATGGTCAAATGACGGCAGGGTCATATATGTATATAGGTCCCCAGGGCATTGTTCATGGCACAACGATCACCGTGATGAATGCGTTCAGAAAAAAATTGAGAGCTGGAGAAAGTGCTGCCGGTAACGTTTTTCTCACAGCCGGTCTAGGCGGAATGAGCGGGGCGCAGCCAAAAGCGGGCAACATTGCTGGATGCATTACCGTATGCGCAGAAGTAAATCCCAATGCCGCCAGCAAACGACATCAACAGCGGTGGGTGGACGAATTAATTGATGACTTGGATGTCCTCGTAGAAAGGGTTAAAAAAGCCAAAGCAGGAAAAGAGGTGGTCTCCTTGGCATTTGTTGGAAATGTAGTAGACGTGTGGGATCGATTTTATGAAGAAGAAATTTTCATAGTGCTCGGCTCGGATCAAACGTCTTTGCACAACCCGTGGTCGGGTGGATACTATCCGGTCGGACTGTCAGTCGAAGAATCAAATCACTTGATTAAAAATGACCCCGAAACCTTTAAAGAAAAAGTTCAGGAATCGCTGAGAAGGCATGTGGAAGCCGTCAACAAGCACACGGCAAAAGGAACGTATTTTTTCGACTATGGAAATGCCTTTTTACTAGAAGCCTCACGGGCTGGAGCGGATGTCATGGCAGACAACGGAGTGGATTTTAGGTATCCTTCTTATGTACAGGACATCCTCGGTCCTATGTGCTTCGATTATGGCTTTGGCCCATTTCGATGGGTATGTACCTCTGGACGTTCGGGGGACCTTAAAAAAACAGATCAAATCGCGTTGAAGGTGATGAAGCAGATCAGGGTCAAGATGCCTGCGGAGATCAGGCAACAGATGCAAGATAACATCACCTGGATTGAGCAGGCAGAGCAAAATACCTTGGTCGTTGGCTCTCAGGCTCGAATCCTTTACGCTGATGCCGAGGGCAGAACTAACATTGCGGTGGCTTTCAATGAAGCGGTCCGAACGGGTGACATTACCGCTCCTATTGTCCTAGGAAGAGATCATCATGATGTCAGCGGTACCGACTCTCCCTTCAGAGAAACAAGCAACATTTACGACGGTAGCAAATTCACAGCAGATATGGCCATTCACAACGCGATTGGAGACAGTTTCAGAGGAGCCACCTGGGTATCCATTCACAACGGAGGAGGCGTAGGATGGGGAGAAGTAACGAACGGAGGGTTTGGTATGCTCCTAGATGGGTCGGAAGAAGCGGATAGAAGACTAAAAAGTATGCTCTTTTTTGATGTGAACAATGGGATTTCACGAAGAAGCTGGGCTAGGAATAAAGAAGCAATATTTGCCATCACACGAGAGATGGAACGAACACCCGCATTGAAAGTTACCTTACCTGCTCTCGTGGATGATAACATCATGGATAAGATTTTTTAACCGAAAATCATACCTCCCGCACCCTGACTAATACCAAGTTGTCACATAACCTAGCTTATTTTTACATTAAACAAAAAATAAAGGACACGTAGGTTCAACCATCAAGTGCAAAAACTAAGCGGTATTTAGATAAAAGATTTCTTTAGGAGTTTTAAAGTTAAGTTTTTCTCTTGGTCGTCGGTTAATTTTGTGTTGAATTTGTGTAATCTGTTCGTCATTTAGTGTATCAAAAGCTATTTTTTTGGGTATATACTGTCTTATGAGTTTGTTAGTGTATTCATTGTAGGATAAATATGTGGAGCTATTTCCCCATATTTAAAGGTCTAAAAACGTTGCCATATGAGCCAAACATATTATCAACTCAAAGCCCATCAAAGACATCAAATTGAAGCCTACTTAAAATCGGGTAAAAGTAAAAGTTTCATTGCAGAAGCCCTTGCTGTGTCGGTTTCCACCATTTACAGAGCATGCAAGCGCAACAGTTCCCCTAAAGGGAGACTATCATGCAGCTAAAGCACATTTGTCTTCCACAAAGCGTAAGCAACGTTATTGCAAGCCTCGGTCTTTTGACACCCACAAAAGAAAGCTCATCAAAGAATACCTTCTGCAAGAACAGTGGTCTCCTAAGCAGCTTGTAGGGTATTGTAAAATCAAGCAGATTCCCATGGTTTCACATGAACGTAGCTATCAATATATCAGGGACGATAAAGCTGCTGGAGGCCAGTATTACAAACATTTACGCCATCAACTCAAACATAGAAAAAGATCTGTAGGTAAGCCTGTACCTATTAAAAACAGGGTATCAATCGATCAAAGACCTGAATGCATCAACAATAAAGAACGCTTTGGGGATTGGGAAGTGGATACCATGATAGGCAGACAGCAAAAGTGAGCCATGCTGACCATCGTGGAAAGAACTACAGGAATGCTCATTATCAAAAAGCTACCTAAGGGAAAGCAAGCCAAAGGACTAAGTAGTCACCCCTAAAGAATCAACATTAATTATGCTTATCTCCTTTCAGGGAGGGTTTTAGCACGATTATTGCTGTATAAAATGACAAGGAATAGTTATAATATCAATCAAAACATTGTCAAATGCAGTCAAAAAAGTCGAATAGAAATCAACTTAATTTTTTATCACCTACCTTAACTGAACAACTCAATTCCAGGCAAGAGCTTTATTTGTTGAGCCACCAGATAGCATGGTCATATTTTGAAGAAGCATTTGGTTCGCTTTATTCACATGTAGGTCGTCCAGCTCATTCTATTCGTTTGGTGGTCTCCTTGTTGATATTAAAATCTATTGAAGTAGGCATTTAATAAATAAAAGATTAGTCTATTAAAACAGTTTCATTTTCTTGATTAAACGATTGATTTACAGTAACTTAGTAGGATTATTAAAGTTAGAATAAAAATCAGATTATGGAGAAAAAGTATGAAAGCCTAACTCTTTTTGAGTTTCAGAAGAAATTTCCTGATAACGACAGTTGTCAAAACTTCCTGGCCGAAATGAAATGGCCCAATGGATTTAAATGTGAAAGGTGCCAAAACAACAAGTATTGCAGAGGGAAATTATTCCATACCCGGCAATGCACAAAATGTAGGTACCAAGCTACCCCCACAAGTGGCACTCTTTTCCACAAAGTAAAATTCCCAATGTTAAAAGCTTTTTATATCGTATACTATATGAGTACAAATAAACAAGGGATTGCATCAACAGAGCTAAGCAGAAAACTGGGGCTACGGCAAAAAAACCTGTTGGCTGTTTCAACAAAAGGTAATGAAGGCAATGGTTAGCAGTGGGAAATACCCGCTAGTGGGTAAAGTAGAAGTCGATGAGACCGTTGTAGGGCAACAGGAAGAAGGCGTTGTAGGACGACAAAATAACCGAAAAAAGCAGGTTGTACTGGCTATTGAGAAGAAAGGGAAAGGAGTGAGCAGGATGTATGCCAGAGAGATTGACAATGCTGGATCCAAGCAATTGAAGCCCTTCTTCCAAGATCATATATCACCTGAGGCTACCATCAAAACCGATAACTGGAGGGGCTACATCCCCTTGAAAGAAAAATATCCTTACTTAATTCAAATCGAGAGTGGGAAGAAAGGTAAGAATTTCCCAGAATTGCACAGAACAATTATGATGTTCAAGGCATGGCTTAGAGGTATCCACCATTCAGTCGATAACCTTCAAGCATATATCGACCAATATTGCTATCGGTTCAACCGAAGCCAGATGAAAGGAGAAATATTCGATAACCTGCTAACTAAAATGGTGGACCATCAACCATGCCCGTACAAGTGCATTCGTATTTATTAAATGCCTACTTCAAAAAATCTATTTACAATTTATCAGATGAGGTATTGGTGGAACAACGGTGGGAAATGAATCCATATTTTCAATATGTTGGAGGCTTTGATTCTTTGCAATGGGGGCAACCCTGTGCGGCAACAGATTTGGTACATTTCAGGAAGAGGATTGGAAAAGAAGGAGTAGAGAAGATATTGAAACATTCAATTGAGCTACACGGCAAGGATGCTAAGGACAAGCATGTAAGTGTAGATACTACTGTCCAGGAAAAGAGCATCACCTATCCCACAGATGCAAAACTTCATAAAAAGATTGTTGACAGCTGTATTTCTATAGCCAAGAAAGAAGGGATTAAACTACAACGCAGCTACGTTAGGACAAGCAAAAACCTTGTCAGAGACACCTACCATGGGACTCACCCTAAAAGAAGAAAGCAAGCAAATGCAGCGAAGCGCAAACTCAAAACCATTGCTGGTCGGTTAGTCAGAGCATTAGCCAGGAAATTACCACATCAGCAAAAAGAAGTGACATTAGCACTGTTCAAACGAGTACTTACACAAGAGAAGTTCAGTAAGCATAAAATTTACAGTTTACATGAACCTGATGTGTATTGCATCGCAAAAGGAAAGGCACATAAAAAATATGAATATGGCTGTAAGTCATCAGTAGTATTGACACAAAATACGGGTATCATCGTAGGAGCGATGAGTTTTGAAGAGCATATTTATGATGGACATACGCTAGATGCTGTATTGAAGCAAACACAACTACTGCCTGGTAACTACCCGAAACCCGCCACAGTAGATAGGGGGTACAAAGGGACTAACACAGTTGAAAACACCTCCATCATTCGACCATCCAACCCATTAAAAAGAGACAATACCTATGAAAAACAGAGAAAACGAACGCACTGTAGACGTAGAGCAGCCATAGAGCCAATCATCGGACACTTGAAGCAAGATCATCGAGTAGCTAGCAATTACCTAAAAGGGAAAACAGGAGATAAAATAAACTTCATCATGGCAGCCTGTGGGTTTAACTACAAGAAGTTGATGAAAAAACTAAGAGTAAATGCTCTTTGGCTCTATACAAAATGGGTAGTAAATCTGAGGCGTCTAGTTGAATTAACCTCTTTCCATCAAAGTAGAATACAATCTCCATTGAAAATGAGTTTTTAAGGAACGACTAAGTAAGGAACTTATCAATAGGATGATGCCCTATAAAAAACATATCCTTTCGATCACTTCTGATAATGGAACAGAATTTTCCGACCATCAAAACATAGCTAAGAACCTAGCTACTCAATTCTACTTTGCCCATCGGTATTGCTCCTGGCAAAGAGGACTCAATGAATACACCAACAAACTCATAAGACAGTATATAGTCGTTCCTTAAAAACTCATTTTCAATGGAGTTTGTATTCTACTTTGATGGCAAGTGGTTACTTCAAATAGACGCCTCAGATTTACTACCCATTTTGTATAGAGCCAAAGAGCGTTTACTCTTAGTTTTTTCATCAACTTCTTGTAGTTAAACCCACAGGCTGCCATGATGAAGTTTATTTTATCTCCTGTTTTCCCTTTTAGGTAATTGCTAGCTGCTCGATGATCTTGCTTCAAGTGTCCGATGATTGGCTCTATGGCTGCTCTACGTCTACAGTGCGTTCGTTTTCTCTGTTTTTCATAGGTATTTGTCTCTTTTTAATGGGTTGGATGGTCGAATGATGGAGGTGTTCTCAACTGTGTTAGTCCCTTTGTACCCCCTATCTACTGTGGCGGTTTTCGGGTAGTTACCAGTCAGTAGTTGTGTTTGCTTCAATACAGCATCTAGTGTATGTCCATCATAAATATTCTCTTCAAAAGTCATCGCACCTACGATGATACCCGTGTTTTGTGTCAATACTACGGATGCCTTACAGCCATATTCATATTTTTTATGTGCCTTCCCTTTTGCGATGCAATACACATCAGGTTCATGTAAACTGTAAATTTTATGTTTACTGAACTTCTCTTGTGTAAGTACTCGTTTGAACAATGCTAATGTTACTTCTTTTTGCTGATGTGGTAATTTCCTGTCTAATTCTCTGACTAACCGACCAGCAATGGTTTTGAGTTTTCGCTTCGCTGCATTTGCTTTCTTTCTTCTTTTAGGGTGAGTCCCATGGTAGGTGTCTCTGACAAGGTTTTTGGTTGTCCTAACGTAACTGCGTCGTAGTTTAATCCCTTCTTTCTTGGCTATAGAAATACAGCTGTCAACAATTTTTTTATGAAGTTTTGCATCTGTGGGATAGGTGATGCGCTTTTCCTGGACAGTAGTATCTACACTTACATGCTTGTCCTTAGCATCCTTGCCGTGTAGCTCAATTGAATGTTTCAATATCTTCTCTACCCCTTCTTCTCCAATCCTCTTCCTGAAATGTACCAAATCTGTTGCCGCACATGGTTGCCCCCATTGCAAAGAATCAAAGCCTCCAAAATATTGAAAATATGGATTCATTTCCCACCGTTGTTCCACCAATACCTCATCTGATAAATTGTAAATAGATTTTAATATCAACAAGGAGACCATCAAACGAATAGAATGAGCTGGACGACCTACAGTTGAATAAAGCGAACCAAATGCTTCTTCAAAATATGACCATGCTATCTGTTGGCTCAACAAATAAAGCTCTTGCCTGGAATGGAGTTGTTCAGTTAAGGTAGGTGATAAAAAATTATTGAAGTAGGCATTTAATAAATAAAAGATTAGTCTATTAAAACAGTTTCATTTTCTTGATTAAATGATTGATTTACAGTAACTTAGTAGGATTATTAAAGTTAGAATAAAAATCAGATTATGGAGAAAAAGTATGAAAGCCTAACTCTTTTTGAGTTTCAGAAGAAATTTCCTGATAACGACAGTTGTCAAAACTTCCTAGCCGAAATGAAATGGCCAGATGGATTTAAATGTGAAAAGTGTCAAAACAACAAGTATTGCAGAGGGAAATTATTCCATACCCGTCAATGCACAAAATGTAGGTACCAAGCTACCCCAACAAGTGGCACACTTTTCCACAAAGTAAAATTCCCAATGTTAAAAGCTTTTTATATCGTATACTATATGAGTACCAATAAACAAGGGATTGCATCAACAGAGCTAAGCAGAAAACTGGGACTACGGAAAAAAACCTGTTGGCTGTTTCAACAAAAGGTAATGAAGGCAATGGTTAGCAGTGGGAAATACCCGCTAATAGGTAAAGTAGAAGTCGATGAGACCGTTGTAGGGCAACAGGAAGAAGGCGTTGTAGGACGACAAAATAACCGAAAAAAGCAGGTTGTACTGGCTATTGAGAAGAAAGGGAAAGGAGTGAGCAGGATGTATGCCAGAGAGATTGACAATGCTGGATCCAAGCAATTGAAGCCCTTCTTCCAAGATCATATATCACCTGAGGCTACCATCAAAACCGATAACTGGAGGGGCTACATCCCCCTGAAAGAAAAATATCCTTACTTAATTCAAATCGAGAGTGGGAAGAAAGGTAAGAATTTCCCGGAATTACACAGAACAATTATGATGTTCAAGGCATGGCTTAGAGGTATCCACCATTCAGTCGATAACCTTCAAGCATATATCGACCAATATTGCTATCGGTTCAACCGAAGCCAGATGAAAGGGGAAATATTCGATAACCTGCTAACTAAAATGGTGGACCATCAACCATGCCCGTACAAGTGCATTCGTATTTATTAAATGCCTACTTCAAAAAAATTAAGTTGATTTCTATTCGACTTTTTTGACTGCATTTGACAAGGTTTTGATTGATATTATAACTATTCCTTGTCATTTTATACAGCAATAATCGTGCTAAAACCCTCCCTGAAAGGAGATAAGCATAATTAGTCGTTCCTTAAAAACTCATTTTCCATAGAGTTTGTATTCTACTTTGATGGAAAGAGGTTAATTCAACTAGACGCCTCAGCTTTACTACCCATTTTGTATAGAGGGCATCTCTAAAAACTGGATATTCTCCCGATTTATTTTTCTGACCTGTTTTTTTAAGATGACCTATTTTGTTCTTTTTTAGTTCATTTTTTATTCACCTGATTATCAGTTACTTATGAATTTATTCATTGCCTATCGAACGCACGTTCCCTCATAATGAAGCGGTCAATTGAATTTTTCTGCACATATTATAAGTCAGATTCATCAGACCAATGACCGTATCGGCTCTTGATTTCCCTACTTTTCTGTAATACATGCTTCCCATACTGTTCTCCATGAAACCAAAAACATGCTCCACTCTTACGCGTACTTTTGATTTTCTTGTATTACTTTCCTTTTGTGTATCGGTCAACGGCTTGTTTTTGTAGCCCTTCTCATGTATTTGATCTTTAACCTGATGTTTTTCGAGTATTTCTTGCTGGTCTGCATAAGCACTGTCGGCATACAATTCCTGTTCTTTGTCTTGTTTTTTGTCCAACAGGGCATCAAGAGCCTGTGAATCATGTACCGCTGCATCGGTAATTTCATAGCGTTCTATCAATTTGCTACCTGCATCCACCTTGGCGTGATTTTTATACCCATAATAATGCTGATTATTTTTCTTTGTCCAACGTGCATCAATGTCCTTTTGACGCTTTTTATTGGGTTCATCTGTCCATAGACCTTCTCCCTTACCCTCTTTTATTTGTTGGTTTTTCTCCCTGCTGTTGCGTTGGCGTGGGGCTTCTACAAAAGAGGCATCTATTATTTTGCCTTCATTGACCATAAGCCCTAACTTTTCCAATTGACTCTGAAATAGCTCGAAAAGAGATTTTACTAAATTCAAGTCGGTCAGACGTTCACTAAACAACCATATCGTGTTGCTATCTGGTATGTCATCTGCAATGGTGAGGTTGAGAAATCTCATAAAACTCATCCTGTCATTGATTTGATATTCTGCTTGATCATCAGAGAGGTTATAATATCGCTGAAGAATCAATATCTTGAACATTAACACATAATCATATGGGGGACGTCCTCCCTTTCCTTTTGACTCTTTGATCAGGTGCTTTTCCAGTAAAGAACGGAAAATTTCAAAATCAATTCCACCGTTTAATCGTTGCAGGGGATCTCCCAACTGGCTCAGTTTGGACAAACGAATGTCTTGATCAAAAAAACCGTAATCTCTGTGACGTTTAAATTGTTTCATTTCCAAGTCTAACTCTTTTAGCTCAAAAAACATACTAACACAGCTGTTTTAGTTTTTAGAGATGCCCTAGAGCCAAAGAGCATTTACTCTTAAGTTTTTTCATCAATTTCTTGTAGTTAAACCCACAGGCTGCCATGATGAAGTTTATTTTATCTCCTGTTTTCCCTTTTAGGTAATTGCTAGCTACTCGATGATCTTGCTTCAAGTGTCCGATGATTGGCTCTATGGCTACTCTACGTCTACAGTGCGTTCGTTTTCTCTGTTTTTCATAGGTATTGTCTCTTTTTAATGAGTTGGATGGTCGAATGATGGAGGTGTTCTCAACTGTGTTAGTCCCTTTGTACCCCCTATCTACTGTGGCGGTTTTCGGGTAGTTACCAGTCAGTAGTTGTGTTTGCTTCAATACAGCATCTAGCGTATGTCCATCATAAATATGCTCTTCAAAAGTCATCGCACCTACGATGGTACCCGTATTTTGTGTCAATACTTCTGATGCCTTACAGCCATATTCATATTTTTTATGTGCCTTTCCTTTTGCGATGCAATACACATCAGGTTCATGTAAACTGTAAATTTTATTCTTACTGAACTTCTCTTGTGTAAGTACTCGTTTGAACAGTGCTAATGTTACTTCTTTTTGCTGATGTGGTAATTTCTTGGCTAATTCTCTGACTAACCGACCAGCAATGGTTTTGAGTTTTCGCTTCGCTACATTTGCTTTCTTTCTTCTTTTAGGGTGAGTCCCATGTATACCTTTGATTTCGTCTAACTATTTATCGGTGAGTCCCATGGTAGGTGTCTTGACAAGGGTTTTGGTTGTCCTAACGTAACTGCGTCGTAGTTTAATCCCTTCTTTCTTGGCTATAGAAATACAGCTGTCAACAATCTTTTTATGAAGTTTTGCATCTGTGGGATAGGTGATGCTCTTTTCCTGGACAGTAGTATCTACACTTACATGCTTGTCCTTAGCATCCTTGCCGTGTAGCTCAATTGAATGTTTCAATATCTTCTCTACCCCTTCTTCTCCAATCCTCTTGCTGAAATGCACCAAATCTGTTGCCGCACATGGTTGCCCCCATTGCAAAGAATCAAAGCCTCCAAAATATTGAAAATATGGATTCATTTCCCATCGTTGTTCCATCAATACCTCATCTGATAAATTGTAAATAGATTTTAATATCAACAAGGAGACCATCAAACGAATAGAATGAGCTGGACGACCTACAGTTGAATAAAGCGAACCAAATGCTTCTTCAAAATATGACCATTCTATCTGGTGGCTCAACAAATAAAGCTCTTGCCTGGAATTGAGTTGTTCAGTTAAGGTAGGTGATAAAAAATTAAGTTGATTTCTATTCGACTTTTTTGACTGCATTTGACAAGGTTTTGATTGATATTATAACTATTCCTTGTCATTTTATACGGCAATAATCGTGCTAAAACCCTCCCTGAAAGGAGATAAGCATAATTAATGTTGATTCTTTAGGGGTGACTAATTAATGTTGATTCTTTAGGGTTGACTATATACCCAAAAAAATAGCTTTTGATACACTAAATGACGAACAGATTACACAAATCCAACACAAAATTAACCGACGACCAAGAGAAAAACTTAACTTTAAAACTCCTAAAGAAATCTTTTAGCTAAATACCGCTTAGTTTTTGCTCTTGATTGTTGAACCTACGTAATCCAAACAAAAAAAATAATTGAAGTAGGCATTTAATAAATACGAATGCACTTGTACGGGCATGGTTGATGGTCCACCATTTTAGTTAGCAGGTTATCGAATATTTCTCCTTTCATCTGGCTTCGGTTGAACCGATAGCAATATTGGTCGATATATGCTTGAAGGTTATCGACTGAATGGTGGATACCTCTAAGCCATGCCTTGAACATCATAATTGTTCTGTGCAATTCCGGGAACTTCTTACCTTTCTTCCCACTCTCGATTTGAATTAAGTAAGGATATTTTTCTTTCAAGGGGATGTAGCCCCTCCAGTTATCGGTTTTGATGGTAGCCTCAGGTGATATATGATCTTGGAAGAAGGGCTTCAATTGCTTGGAGCCAGCATTGTCAATCACTCTGGCATACATCCTGCTCACTCCTTTCCCTTTCTTCTCAATAGCCAGTACAACCTGCTTTTTTCGGTTATTTTGTCGTCCTACAACGCCTGCTTCCTGTTGTCCTACAACGGTCTCATCAACTTCTACTTTACCCATTAGCGGGTATTTCCCACTGCTAACCATGGCCTTCATTACCTTTTGTTGAAACAGCCAACAGGTTTTTTGCCGTAGCCCCAGTTTTCTGCTGAGCTCTGTTGATGCAATCCCTTGTTTATTTGTACTCATATAGTATACGATATAAAAAGCTTTTAACATTGGGAATTTTACTTTGTGGAAAAGAGTGCCACTTGTGGGGGTAGCTTGGTACCTACATTTTGTGCATTGACGGGTATGGAATAATTTCCCTCTGCAATACTTGGTGTTTTGGCACCTTTCACATTTAAATCCATCTGGCCATTTCATTTCGGCTAGGAAGTTTTGACAACTGTCGTTATCAGGAAATTTCTTCTGAAACTCAAAAAGAGTTAGGCTTTCATACTTTTTCTCCATAATCTGATTTTTATTCTAACTTTAATAATCCTACTAAGTTACTGTAAATCAATCGTTTAATCAA
Source organism: Ekhidna sp. (assembly GCA_965261215.1). GTDB lineage: Bacteria > Bacteroidota > Bacteroidia > Cytophagales > Cyclobacteriaceae > Ekhidna. The sequence continues at coordinate 576,201 of CBDHDT010000193.1, read as the reverse complement.
GAAAATGAAACTGTTTTAATAGACTAATCTTTTATTTATTAAATGACTACTTCAATAACATGTAGTAAGGTTGTGAATAAAAAATGCTATCCGAGGATCTGTGCGACACTATGGAGATTTTTTGATACTACCCTTGACAGGTTCTTGGGCTGATTAATTTGCACCAAAGGGAGGGAAAGAAAATATACGCAGTCCAAAGCGTTAGGGATAGAAGTGGAAAGCCCACAGCGTAGCGAGGACTTGGAGCGGATAGCCTGACCCTTGAGGTCACGTCCAAAACATTAAATTGTTGTCCCCATTCAAATTTTTCTCTCATGCAGAAAAGTCTTAAAAACAATAAAACTCTCTGAAAATCAGAGAGTTTATTTAGTAGCGGGAACAGGACTCGAACCTGTGACCTTCGGGTTATGAGCCCGACGAGCTACCAACTGCTCCACCCCACGATACGAAGCGTAAAGGTAGTATTCTCCTTTGGGTTGACAAAATAGAATGCCCATGTTTTAATACGCCTCCAAAGATCCAAGTACATTTTCCATACACCGTTTTGCTTTCTACAGATAAGTACATAGTCAGCCCTTAAAAACCGACCTGACAACCTGAACCCGATTTAGAAAATGTCTAATTGGCTAGTATTTACAGGATCATATTTAATTGCAGGTTTTTTCGGTAAGAAAGAATAGGCAATTAGACCAGAGCTTCGGTTGGCAATAAAGTTGGTGAATGACCTGTGTCTGGAATGTTCTATTTGACAAATATTTTTTAGTTCATCATTTACTGTTTCTATAACCGACCTTTTTCTGAGCATGATTTTGTCTTTGAGTTCCATCAGCGTATTCTTCATATTATTGCGAATACTAGTGATCAAATGAAGACCATCCATAAAAAGCACTTGTGTTAGTTTTTGAGAGACATACCCTGTGTCTGCATACAACTTTCCCTTTAGAGCTTTGATGAAAGATGGGTTTTTTAAAGGTTCTCGCTCATCAATATTGCCAGGGGTGATCACAAAATTGAGAAGTTCCCCTTTGTCATTAATGACTATATGTAGCTTAAAACCAAAGAAATAACCCATTGTAGACTTGCCTACTTTGTCCAATCCTTCAAAAACCTTATTCCTTTTTATTGAAGTAGGCATTTAATAAATAAAAGATTAGTCTATTAAAACAGTTGCATTTTCTTGATTAAACGATTGATTTACAGTAACTTAATAGGATTATTAAAGTTAGAGTAAAAATCGGATTATGAAGAAAAAGTATGAAAGCCTAACCCTTTTTGAGTTTCAGGAGAAATTTTCTGATAACGACAGTTGTCAAAACTTCCTAGCCGAAATGAAATGACCAGATGGATTTAAATGTGAAAGGTACCCAAACAACAAGTATTGCAGAGGGAAATGTTCGATAACCTGTTTAACTAAAATGGTTGACCATCAACCATGCCTTACAATTTTATTCGTATTTATTAAATGCCTACTTCAACCTTTTTATCCTCTTGTTTTTACATACCCGAATTGGAGTTGAATCAATAAAAGCAATACTGGTACCATCACCCATACAACAAGTTTTTAGCAATAGTGACATGGGTAAGGTTGCACCTTGCATCAATTCCAAAAACCTATTATAGGATACTGTTTCACCGAATAAATGTTTCATATGTTTTTGGACATAATGAATATAAAAGTGTTTCATATTTCTGAACCCTCCAGAGTGGAACATAATCATGATAGTGATTACTTCGCTACAGTTCATCTTGGGCTTTCTATTAGGTTTGTTGTCTACAAGGTGTTTTTGGATAGATTTTTCGAATTCCAGACAGCATTCATCAACAAAATAGAAAAATTCAGTAATTTTATTGTCAGATAAGACCATGTGTTTTATCTATTCCTAATGCCTGTTTATCTCTCTTTAATTGAACTATTTATTAATCGGGTTCAGGTTAATACCAATTTGATGATAAAATATGACATAAATAAATTGAATTATTTTTTTGTTTGGATTAGGCAAAAAGCAAGCAAAAAAGAAACAATTTATTTGTGATATTTTGTGATCACTTTGGTATAAGACCCTTATTTTCACCTGCTTCATGCTAAATTCTCTCTAATTTCTCTTTATCATTTTCATCATACGATTAGCAAAAACAAAGTCATTTAATTCTGCGACATTAGAATCACCAATATTTTTTCTAGAACCTTCCCATAGTTTTTTACCCTCGTAGATAAAAATAACGGTATCTCCAATCTCAAGAACAGAATTCATATCATGAGTGACAACAACAGTTGTGATCTTATACTCATTCGTGATATCCTGGATGAGATTATCAATTCGAATAGATGTTTGAGGGTCCAATCCTGAATTGGGCTCATCGCAAAATAAGTAGTTAGGATTATTTACAATCGCCCTAGCAATCCCCACTCGTTTTTTCATGCCCCCTGATATTTCGGAAGGCATTTTTTTGTTTACATTCTCCAGTCCGACACGTTCAAGGCAAAAATTTACCCTGTCGACCTTCTCTTCATGAGGCATTTTGGTAAGAACATGCAGAGGGAACATGACATTTTCCGCCACATTGCTACTATCAAATAATGCTCCTCCCTGAAACAACATACCCATTTCCCTTCTGACTTCAGTTTGTAATTCTTTATTTGCATGAGTAAAGTCTCTTTTGTCAAAATCGACTCTCCCTTCTTCAGGCTTCACTAATCCCACAATACATTTTAATAAAACACTTTTACCCGTTCCGCTGACCCCAATGATAAGATTGGTTTTTCCTTTTTTAAAAGTGGCATTGATGTTGTGAAGTATCTGCTTATTATCAAAGGATTTTGATATGTTATCTACGTCAATCATAATGTTAGTAGAGGAGCCAATAGGTACGCAAGTGAGTAATCCGCTACAAGAATAGCGATGCAACTACTTGTTACGGCGTTGGTAGAAGATTTACCTACTTCTAAAGCTCCTCCTTCTGTAAAGAAGCCCTGAAAAGAAGATATTGCTGCTACCAAAAATCCGTAAACTACTGCCTTAATCAAGGCAAACGTGACCATAAATGGTACGAACTGCATTTGGATACCTGTAATATAATCATTATTAGATACTATTCCTGTAAATAAAGCTGTCAGATAACCTCCATAAATGGCAATGAAACCCGCAAGTACCACCAGTACTGGAAACATGAGAATGGAGCCAATAATTTTAGGTAAGACCAAGTAAGATGTCGCATTGATTCCCATCACTTCCAATGCGTCAATTTGTTCGGTAATTCTCATTGTGCCTAATTCTCCAGCAATGTTGGATCCCACTTTCCCTGCATATACGATAGCAGTAATTGTTGGAGCCAATTCGATTAGTGCCATATCCCTCACCACCAATGAAATAATGGTATCGGAAAAAATCGGAGATGTGAGGTTATAAGCTGTTTGCAGGGTGGTGACTGCACCCATGAAAGCAGACACAATAACAACAATAAAGATTGAGTTATACCCTACCTTGACTGCCTCATCACATACCAAGCCAACATAAGTGCGGAAAGACTCCCTCCTTACGAATAGCTGACCAATGAAAAGAACGAATTTGCCGAGACTCTTCATAACTATTGCACTGTCTTTGGAGACCAAATCAGGTCAATAACCAATAATGCATACGATCTGTTCACTATGATTTTAATCATTCTCATTTTGCAAGTTGGGAGGATGAGATCATTACTTTTGTCAAACATAATACGTAGGGAATAACCAAAAAAGAATATATGGATAATTCGCAACGATTGGTTGTAGTGACTGGTGGGTCAAAAGGGATCGGTAAAGCTATTGTAGAACGCTTTGCGCAAGAAGGATTTAGCATAGCTACATGCTCCAGAAATGAAACTGATCTTAACCTGTTGAAGGAAGAGATTAAGGAGAAGTATACTGTTCCTATTTATACAAGGAAGGCTGACCTTTCGCAAAAAAAAGAGATCAATCATTTTGTGGAATTTTTAAGATTGCTTGGCAAGCCCACAGATGTATTGATCAATAACAGCGGACGATTTATCTCAGGGTTGGTACACGAAGAAAAAGAAGGATCCCTAGAGGAAATGATTGAAACCAATCTCTACAGCGCATACTATGTGTCAAGAGCTTTGATACAAGGCATGAAAAAATTAGGAAAAGGGCATATCTTCAATGTTTGTTCCATTGCCAGTACTCAGGCATATCCCAATGGAGGATCATATTCCATATCAAAATTTGCAATGTATGGTATGTCTAAAGCTTTAAGGGAGGAAATGAAGGAATTTGGAATACGAGTAACAGCGATTCTTCCTGGTGCAGTACTGACCTCAAGTTGGGATGGAGTAGATTTCCCGGAAGAACGGTTCATTAAACCAGAAGATGTAGCTGAAACTATTTATGGAGCTTATAAGTTGAGCGAGCGAAGTGTAGTGGAGGATATAGTAATAAGACCACAGTTAGGAGATATTTGATGAAATATTTTGATGCCAAAAAAAGATCATCAGTGGATCAATTAATAATTTTTATAACCCGAGAACAGACAGGTCCGATATTTTTCAGGCAGGTTGTTGACCCGCTCTGATGAATACTCATTACAGCAATAGCCTTACAGAATATGCTAGGAGAAAAACTAGGGAAGTTTTTATGGGAGAAGTACCCTTAGGAGGGACTAACCCGATCCGTATTCAATCAATGACCACAGTAGACACCATGGACACAGCAGGGTCTGTGGAACAGGTCATTCGAATGGTGGAAGCAGGCTGTGAATGCGTACGTATTACAGCACCAAGCATCAAAGAGGCAAAAAACCTAGAAAACATTAAAAATGAACTCATAAAAAGGAATTATCCTGTCCCCTTAGTAGCTGACATTCATTTCACTCCTAATGCTGCTGAACTTGCAGCCACCATCGTAGAGAAAGTACGTATAAACCCTGGCAATTATGCTGATAAAAAGAAGTTCAAAACAATTGAATACACAAATGAAAGCTACAACTCCGAATTAAGTAGAATTCGGGATAAATTTTCCCCTTTAGTGGAAATTTGCAAAGCACATCAAACAGCAATGCGGATAGGCACCAATCATGGATCTCTGTCGGATCGAATCATGAGCAGGTATGGAGACACACCATTGGGTATGGTGGAGTCTGCGTTGGAATTCATCCGAATTTGTGAAGAGATGGATTACAAGGACCTAGTCATTTCTATGAAATCCAGCAACCCTCAAGTGATGGTGCAGGCATATCGATTACTGGTAAACAAACTGGAAGGTGAGAGATTAGAACCCTATCCATTACACCTAGGAGTAACTGAAGCAGGAGAGGGCGAGGATGGTCGAATAAAATCGGCTGTCGGAATAGGGACACTATTAGAAGATGGACTGGGTGACACTGTCCGCGTTTCACTTACGGAAGAACCTGAAGTGGAAGCCCCAGTTGCTAAAATCATGGTGGATCGGCTACGCATAAAATCGAACCAGTCGAAAATCGAACCAGTTAAAAATTATCCAGTTAATCCTTTTGAATATAAAAAGAGAATTACTGAAGAAACTGGAAATTTTGGAAAAGAAAACGTTCCGAGAGTAGTTGCCGATTTCTCGAAACTTAAGAAGATTGAAGTCAAAGACCTCAAATCAGCTGGGCATTTTTATTTGCCCGAACTAGACAAATGGACGATGAATGACCTAGGTGCAGATTACATCTATACAGGCTCATATCCCGTCCGTTTTATGCTACCAAACGGGTTAAAAGAAATAGTCGATTATTCTGCTTGGGTTAAATTAGACGATAAGATAAATAAATATCCATTCATCACTGATTTACAAGAAGTTAAAGAAGTTAATCAATCTTTAAATTTAATACTTGTTGATACAGATACAGATACCAAAAAGGTTATTAATTGGTTAAGGTCTAATGAAAATTCTGTGCTGATTCTCAAGTCTGATAATGCTCATGCTGTAGCGAGTATGAGACGCTTTATCATCGAACTCATCCATAAAAATTTGAAAACACCAGTTGTTTTGAGTCGATCATATAGCACTTTTTCCGAAGATGAAGCGATGCTGTTTTCTTCTACTGACGCTGGTGCGCTTTTAGTGGATGGATTGGGGAATGGCATCATGCTTTCTTCCCGAGACACACCGAACATGGAGCTGCTAAAACTCTATAACCAAACAGCCTTCGGTATCTTGCAAGCGACTAGGACTCGAATTACCAAGACGGAATATATCTCATGCCCTTCATGTGGCAGGACACTCTTTGACCTTCAGGAGACCACAGCAATGATTCGTAAGCAAACAGATCACCTGAAAGGAGTGAAGATTGGCATTATGGGGTGTATCGTAAACGGACCTGGCGAAATGGCAGATGCTGATTTTGGATACGTAGGCTCCGGAAAAGGAAAAATTACCCTTTACAAAGGGAAAGAAGTTGTAAAAAGAGGAGTATCCTCTGATAAGGCACTGGATGAACTCGTTGAACTCATCAAAGAGAGCGATAAGTGGATAGAACCTGTATGACTTTTCTTAAGGGCATCTCTATTTAACCAGATTTTTCCGGGAGTGAAAGGTAGTCTCGCACGGAAAACCACAGGGGACAAGAAAAAAAGCATGCTTAAAAAAACAGACCCCCAAAACTTGCAAACGTCCTGCTAACTACCTAAACTTGTCCTCTTAAAGTTCAATGCAATTCAATAAAACATCAACGCTTATGAAAACTTGTATAAAAATCGCACTGTCCCCTGCCAAAGTGGCGAAATTTTGCGCAATTAAATTCTAAGACCCCCCCCCCCCCCACCCCGCCATTTTGGCAGTGTTAGGTCCCTCGTTGCCCTAGCTTCTGCCGTCTTCCTTGCGGTGATCCCCGCCATCGTGCAGGCACAGACTGCTACAACAGACCACTTTGTACTAAAGATAATAACCACGACTGGTACTAATGCTAGCGACAAGTCCTTTAACTTCTACACACAGGATACAAATTATGACATTGACTGGAACAATGACCAAACGTTTGAAAGTGCAGATGTTGTAAGTTCAATTAGTAAGTGCAAAGATGTAGGATAAATATGTGGAGCTATTTCCACATATTTAAAGGTCTAAACACTTTGCCATATGAGCCAAACATATTATCAACTCAAAGCCCATCAAAGACATCAAATTGAAGCCTACTTAAAATCGGGTAAAAGTAAAAGTTTCATTGCAGAAGCCCTTGATGTGTCGGGTTCCACCATTTACAGAGAATGCAAGCGCAACAGTTCCCCTACAGGGATCTATCATGTAGCTAAAGCACATTTGTCTTCCACAAAGCGTAAGCAACGTTATTGCAAGCCTCGCTCTTTTGACACCCACAAAAGACAGCTCATCAAAGAATACCTTCTGCAAGAACAGTGGTCACCTAAGTAGCTTGTAGGGTATTGTAAGATCAAGCAGATTCCCATGGTTTCACATGAACGTATCTATCAATATATCAGGGACGATAAAGCTGCTGGTGGACAGTATTACAAACATTTACGCCAGCAACTCAAACATAGAAAAAGGTCTGTAGGTAAGCCTGTACCTATTAAAAACAGGGTATCAATCGATCAAAGACCTGAATGCATCAACAATAAAGAACGCTTTGGGGATTGGGAAGTGGATACCATTATAGGCAGACAGCAAAAGGGAGCCATTCTAACCATCGTGGAAAGCACTACAGGAATGCTCATTATCAAAAAGCTACCTAAGGGAAAGCAAGCCAAAGGACTAAGTAAGGAACTTATCAATAGGCTGATGCCCTATAAAAAACATATCCTGTCGATCACTTCTGATAATGGGACAAAATTTGCCGACCATCAAAACCTAGCTCCTCAATGCTCCTTTGCCCATCCGTATGGCTCCTGGCAAAGAGGACTCAATGAATACACTAACAAACTCATAAGACAGTATATACCCAAAAAAACAGCTTTTGATACACTAACTGACAAACAGATTACACAAATTCAGTACAAAATTAACCGACGACCAAGAGAAAAACTTAACTTTAAAACTCCTAAAGAAATCTTTTATCTAAATACCGCTTAGTTTTTGCTCTTGATTGTTGAACCTACGTGAACCTACGTTAAGGAAATTTGCTAATACATTTTTCATTTCCTATCTAAAAATACCTACCTTTGCTGTCCTAAAGAATTGGAACTTAGTAAAGCATTATGGCAAACCATGCGTCGGCATTAAAAAGGATCAGAAGTAGCGAAGCTAAAAAGCTGAGAAATAAGTACCAGCATAAGACCACTCGTACGTTCGTAAAACGTTTAAGAGAAGCTACTGACAAAAAGCAGGGAGAAGAACTTCTAACACAGGTGGTTAGTATGGTAGATAAGCTTGCCAAGAAAAATATCATTCATAAAAACAAAGCTGGTAACTTAAAGTCTCAACTGACTAGGCACGTAGCATCACTTTCTTGAATGAGCAGAAAACATTGAATAAGCCCTGTGTAAGCAATTACGCAGGGTTTTTTATTTTGCGGAATTATGGATGACAATCGGCTCACTATCAAAAAATTAGCCAAGGAGGACCGCCCAAGAGAAAAACTCCTTCTAAAAGGGAAATCAGCACTTTCTGAAGCTGAACTCGTTGCTATCCTATTAAGTTCTGGGAATAAAGAACAAACCGCTGTTGAGCTTGCTCAACATATTCTTAATCAATGCGAAAACGACCTCAATAACCTTGCACGCCTTTCAGTAAAAGAGCTTCAAAAATTTAAAGGCATCGGAGAAGTAAAAGCCATTACAATCGTTAGCGCATTAGAAATTGGAAGAAGACGAAAAGTAATGGAGTCCACCAAAAAACTGAAGATTCAGTCCTCTCAAAATGCATATGATCTCATCAAAGGAGATTTGATGGATATTAACCACGAGGAATTTTGGATGATTTTGTTGAAGAGAAACAACGAGGTGTTGAAAAAAGAAATGATTAGCAGTGGAGGGGTTTCAGGAACGTTCGTGGATTCTAAAATACTCTTCAAAAGAGCACTTGAAGAAACCGCAAGCAGTGTTATCCTTGCCCATAATCACCCAAGTGGCAATTTGCAACCAAGCAAAGAGGATATTGCGCTTACTAGGAAAATAAGGGAAGCTGGGGAAACACTTGACATAAGGATTCTTGATCATCTTATCATTGGAGACCATTCCTTCTTTAGCTTTAATGACGAAAATATACTGTAGACATTATGAGAAAAGCTGTTCTGATCGTTATTCCAGTTGTCTTTGCCATTTTTATCTGGACACAATTGGGAGGCTCTCAGGCAGAATACATCACATCTATTGAAGCCTTCAGAAAGAATAAACAAGATTTCTTCAAAAGCTCAGCCACGAGTCCTTTTCTTCAAAAGGGAATTGAATATGTACCCGTTCAGTTCTTTGCTCCCAATGAAACCTTTAAAGTAAATGCAAAACTAGAACGACTGACTAGAAGGGAAACACTAGTTGTAACTAACAGCGATGGATCGGAACTCAAGTACCTGAAATTCGCATGGGCAAGATTCAAACTGGATGGAATAAAGCACTCATTACTTATTCTAAAAGTATTGGGTTTTGGGAATCAATATTTTACCGCTTTTGGAGATGAAACCAATGGCATTACCACATACGGGGGAGGACGCTACCTAGACTTGTCCATAGGAAAATCAGATCAGGTGGAAATTGATTTTAATAAAGCTTACAATCCCTATTGTTCTTACTCAGCAGATTATTTATGTCCATTACCTCCAAGAGAAAATTTCCTCAAAGTCTCCATCAAGGCAGGTGAAAAAGATTACCTCAATTAGAGACTGGGGGCTTAACTAGCTAAAACCCTAGATTTAAACCTACTCCAAGACTCTATCGTTGCGTTGTCGGTTTGTTCCCAACTTTGTGAAACGCTAAACCCTCAATCTGAATTTAACAGAGGATTTAGCATTTTTGCTTTTACTTTTGACCTGTAAGCCTCCCTAAAAGTCTTAGTGTTTAAAACTAGAGTTACACGTTAATTTTAGGGAAATGAAAAAGAGTCGATTTACCGAGCCTCAGCTCATCAAGATGCTGAGCGAACAAGAACAGGGAGAGAGTGTGTCGGATATTTGTAGGACACATGGCATAAGCCAACCAACTTTCTACAACTGGAAGAGTACATACTCAGGCATGAGTGTGAACCAACTCAAAAAGTTGAAGGAACTCGAAACAGAATTAAGTTCATTTAAGCGTATGTATGCTGAGCTGGCTTTGGAGCACAATGCATTAAAGCACCTGATCGAAAAAAAGCTCTAAGGCCTGCTGAAAAGCGAGAAACTGTTGGATATCTAACCGATGAAGGTCTGAATATCAGACAGGTCTATGTGGCAATTTATCTGAGTTTATCTGAGTTTATCTGTGTATTATACCAATTTGATTATAAAATATTACATAAATAAATTGAAGTAGGCATTTAATAAATGCCTACTTCAATCTTCTGAAACTAAAAAAGGGTTAGGCTTTCATACTTTTTCTCCATAATTTGATTTTTACAGTAATTTTAATAGTCCTACTAAGTTACTGTAAATCAATCGTTTAATCAAAAAAATGAAATCATTTTAACAAACTAATCTTTTATTTATTAAATGCCTATTTCAATGATTTATTTCAAAAAATCAGTCCATAAAATCGGTTGCCAGAGGATTTAGGAACTTCGAAAACTATCGAGTTTCAATGCTGTTTCATTGTGGAAAACTCAATCTCTACCCACAGGGTTCCCAGTAGAACCGTCTTTAGAGACAGACGACCAATAATTGATTCCACAATATGGAGGACATATCCCAATTTCAATCACGGTGTAGTTCAACATAAAGCACATATTTGTGCTACACACAAATATGATGCTTAATTATTTTAATTATTAGTGTTGAAAAAGAAATACTTGAAAAACCGTTCGCATGAAAAGCCCCCTGTTAATTTACATATCGTTGATTGCCTTTACCTGTCAGTCACAAAATGAAAAAGAGATGCATGAATACACCAATTCACTAATAAACTCTACAAGTCCTTACCTTCTTCAACATGCTCATAACCCCGTAAACTGGGAAGAATGGAGTAAAGAAACTCTTAAAAAAGCGGAGGATGAAGACAAACCTATCATTGTAAGCATTGGGTACTCAAGCTGTCATTGGTGTCATGTAATGGAGAAGGAGTCGTTTGAAGATACATCTGTTGCAAGGTTGATGAACGAGTACTTCATCAATATAAAAGTAGACAGAGAAGAAAGACCAGATGTAGATCAGATTTATATGGATGCTGTTCATAGCATGGGAGTAAGTGGAGGATGGCCCCTAAATGTGTTTCTTACCCCAGATCAGAAACCTTTTTACGGAGGCACATACTTCCCCAATGAAGGGTGGAAAAATCTATTGAAAAATGTGGCTGAATCTTTCGAAAATAATCGTGATAAAATTGATGAATCCGCTGAAAGTTTTACTAACAGTTTGCAACTGAGCGTATCTCAGAAATACAAACTGGAAGTGAACAATTACAAATTAAGCCCAGAGGAAATTGATTCCATCTATGAAAATCTTGCCAAGAAATTTGACAAAATTGATGGAGGAATAAATAAATCACCAAAATTTCCTATGCCATCGGTGTGGCAATTCCTGGCAACGTACTATCACAGCACAAAAAATGAAAAAGCCATGGATCACCTGATCTTCACATTAGAAAAAATAGCATCTGGTGGTATTTATGATCATATAGGCGGAGGATTTTCCCGATACAGTACGGATGAAAAATGGCATATTCCTCATTTTGAAAAAATGCTTTACGACAATGGGCAGCTGTTGAGTTTGTATGCAAACGGATACAAGATTTCTAAAAATGCTAAATTCAAACAGGTGATCCTTGAAACATCCAACTGGCTGGAACGAGAGATGCTGGATAAATCGGGAGGATTTTATTCTGCCCTAGATGCAGATAGTGAAGGAGAAGAAGGCAAATTTTATGTCTGGGATGAAAAAGAAATAAAACGTTTGGCAGGTGATGATTATGACCTTATCTCTTCCTACTATGATGTGAGTAAACTTGGCAATTGGGAAGGAAAAAATGTGTTGAGAGTTGTAAAATCGGAAGAAAAACTATTTAGAAAACATGATATTTCAAGTGAGCAATTTGAAGAAAAGATCAAGTCCTTTAAGCAACGTGCATTGACAGAACGTGAGAAAAGAATCAGACCTGGACTGGACACCAAAATCATTGCTGGCTGGAATGGACTAACATTATCAGGTCTCTGCAAATCATACCAAGCAATTAATGAGCAATCACTACTTATCCTAGCAGAGAAGAATGCGACTTTCATCAAAAATAAACTGATCAAGGATGGCAAATTAAACAGGTTTCCTGATAAAGAAATGGAGGGATTTTTAGAAGATTACGCTGCTGTGATTCAGGGGCTTATCAAATACTATGAAACAACTTTTGAATGGGCATACCTAGAACTGGCACAAATTCTACTAAAAAGGGCTAATGATGCCTTCTTTGATGATACAGAAAATCTCTACTTTTTCACAAGTGACCATTCACAAAACCTCATCGCCAGAAAAAAAGAATTATTTGATAACGTTATACCCTCTTCAAACTCGCTAATGGCATGGAACCTCGTCCACCTCGGCACACATTTTTATGATGAAGTACTCATTGAAAAAGGTAAATCTATTTTAGCACAGGTAACTCAGCTGGTCAGGCAAGAGCCAGAATACTTGTCCAATTGGGGGTTGCTGGCACTGGAACTATCTGGGTCATTCGCCGAAATTGTAATAATAGGTAAAGACTTCAAAAAACTCGGAAAGGAAATTAATAGTCATTTCATACCAGGTAAAGTTTTGACCGCTTCAAAAGCAACAAAAGACGCTCCGCTATTTAAATACAAAGATGCGATTGGTGGAAAGACAACTATCTATGTATGCTATGACAGAGCCTGCAAGCGACCAGTGCACACTGTTCAAGAAGCGATAGAACAAATGGAATGATGAATTTTGTTGGTCAAAATATAAAGTGAGGAGTAAAATCTCCCTGCATGAGTGCATGTAACTCCACATGAAGAGACAGACAAAATGACCAATGAAGGGAGTCGAATGATGTATTGATTATATGACAAGTTTGCACAAATTCTCAAAATACACTGCTGTTCGCAACAATCTAATTGAGGCATGACACTGGCTGAAGTCATCTTCCCCTTACCTCTTCAAGGCACATTTACTTACCTTGTCCCAAGAGCATTGAACAATAAGGTTTGTGCTGGAAGTCGGGTCGTAGTTCAACTGGGATCCAAGAAAATCTACACCGGGATTACTTTCAAAATTCATGATCAATATCCTGACGGTTACCAACCGAAGGAACTACTAGATGTACTGGATGAATCTCCTATCATCAATCAGTATCAATTAGACTTCTTTCAATGGATGGCATCTTACTACATGTGCGCTATCGGGGAAGTAGTGAATGCAGCTCTACCAGCTGCTTTTAAACTATTGAGCCAATCTTTCATCAGTTTAAACTCAACAGTAACCCCTGCGTTTGAAGATCTGAGTGACAGGGAAAGGACGTTCCTGAAAAGTTTAGAAACAAAAGAACTCTCACTGAAAGAAGCGGGAGACCAGATTGGACTCAAACATCCGCAAAAATTTATCAAGCAACTTTCAGATAGAGGCTTAATATATCTTTTTGAAAAATTAAAAGATAAGTATCAACCTAAAAAAGTCAGAAAAATCAGACTCAGCGAATCTTTTTCTACCGAGGCGCAACTGGAGGCTCTATTCTTGGAATTAAAGTCCAAACCGAAGCAGGAAGATGTCGTTCTCACCTACCTGAGAGAGGTTTCAGTTCTTCATGATCCTTCCCTGAATAAGACTGGAATATTAAAATCCGCATTTCTTGAGTCAGAAATAAGCTCTTTCTCCTTAAAAACCCTGATTAAAAATGGTGTATTTATGGAATGGGAAGAAATAGTTACCAGATTGGAAAAACAAGACCTCCCCACAAACGAACCACTGGTTCTCAGTCAAAGTCAATCGAAAGCACTGGAGCAGATCAACACCTCCTTTGAGAGGTATAAAACCGTACTCTTCCATGGAGTTACTGGAAGTGGGAAAACGGAAATCTACATTGAGTTGATTAAAAAACAATTAGCTCGAGGGAAACAAGTTCTTTACCTCCTCCCAGAAATAGCACTAACCACACAGATCATTGCCCGACTGCACAAAATCTTCGGTAACTCATTTGGAGTGTATCACTCCAGATACTCTGATAACGAAAGAGTTGAAGTATGGCAGAAAATTTTAAAGAATGAATATCAATTTGTCGTGGGTGTCCGCAGTGCAATATTTTTACCCTTTCATAAGTTGAGATTGATTATTATCGATGAAGAACATGAACCTTCCTATAAACAATTTGAACCCTCACCTAGATACCACGCACGAGACGCAGCAACTTACCTAGCCAGCATCCATGATTCAAAAGTTTTGCTCGGTACAGCCACTCCATCACTGGAAACATATCAAAACACCATTGACGGGAAATTTGGGTTGGTAGAACTCTCCGAGCGATATGGTCGTGCACTTACACCCGAGTTGCATTTTGTCGATATTCGAAAGGAGAGGAAACAAAAGAAGATTAAAGGAAATTTTTCTTCAGAACTGGTTTTAGCCATAGAAAAAGCACTGGAAAAAAAGGAACAAGTTATTTTATTTCAAAATCGAAGAGGCTATGCTTCATATATCTCATGCGATGATTGCGACACTATTCCTACATGTTCCAATTGCTCGGTAAGTCTTACCTACCATCAATTCAATAACAAGTTGGTCTGTCATTATTGTGGGTTCAATCAACCCATGTTTACAAGTTGCACAGACTGTGGAGGCACACAACTACGCAATGTAGGATTTGGTACGGAGGAATTAGAGGAAGAGCTAACTATTTTGTTTCCTCAAGCCATTATTCAGAGAATGGACATGGATACGACCCGAAACAAATATGGATATCAACGCATCATAGAAGAATTTGAAGAGGGGAACATAGACATTTTAGTAGGCACACAGATGGTGAGCAAAGGGTTTGATTTTGACACAGTAACCCTTGTAGGAATTTTCGATACAGATCGCATGATTCATTTTCCTGATTTCAGGTCTCATGAAAGAGCATATAGTTTGATTGTACAGGTAAGTGGAAGAGCAGGAAGAAAATCAAACGAAGGAAAGGTAATCATACAAACCAGTGATCCAGAGCAACCTCTTCTGGAACAAGTGCGAAAAGAAACCTACAGAACTTTCTTTCAATGGGAAGCACGTGAACGAAAAAGTTTCGGGTATCCACCTTTCACTAGGTTGATCAAAATCATTTTTAAACATAAGGAAAAAGCTATATCATATGAATCTGCAACTTTTTTTGCCCAGGAATTGAGGAAGAGCATTGGAAATGAAAGGATGACAGGACCTGTAGAACCCATTATAGGAAAAATCAGGAATCAATATCTACATGAGATCATCTTAAAACTTGATAAACATCAAAGGAGTCAGGCAGTCACAAAAAAAATCTTATGGTCATGTAAAAAAAGGGTACACCAAATACCTGTTTTTAGAAGTGTTGGTGTGATTTTTGACGTGGACCCTATCTGAAATAATTTGAATATGAAAACAGAGACAGCTATACCTAAATAACAAATACCATAAAAAAGCAACAGAAAAATCTATCCGAATGGCAGTCTCTACGAAACTGTACGGGTGGGGTTTTGGGAAAAACTTATATCAAGACCGTTGCAAGAAGTAACATTGAGTCTGTTTACTGGCTTGGACATAGTCGATATAAATGGTAACACATTGCCTCCAACAGATTCTGGATACGCATTTTTTCTATCCCGCTATAGCGTGCGACCGCTCCTCCAAACCATCTACGAATACTCCCAAATGTGCGTTCTACTTTATACCTAGTTCGACCTATTATACCATTTTAATTATACTATTTTAATTATAAAATTAGTCTAATTATTATTTATATATTTTCATCATGAGAATGAAATCGAATATTGAAGTATCGGAGGGTCTTGAAGCACTTAAGGAGTTATATTAATTAGTCGTTCCTTAAAAACTCATTGAAGTAGGCATTTAATAAATAAAAGATTAGTCTATTAAAACAGTTTCATTTTCTTGATTAAGCGATTGATTTACAGTAACTTAGTAGGATTATTAAAATTAGAATAAAAATCAGATTATGGAGAAAAAGTATGAAAGCCTAACTCTTTTTGAGTTTCAGAAGAAATTTCCTGATAACGACAGTTGTCAAAACTTCCTAGCCGAAATGAAATGGCCAGATGGATTTAAATGTGAAAAGTGTCAAAACAACAAGTATTGCAGAGGGAAATTATTCCATACCCGGCAATGCACAAAATGTAGGTACCAAGCTACCCCCACAAGTGGCACTCTTTTCCACAAAGTAAAATTCCCAATGTTAAAAGCTTTTTATATCGTATACTATATGAGTACAAATAAACAAGGGATTGCATCAACAGAGCTAAGCAGAAAACTGGGACTACGGCAAAAAACCTGTTGGCTGTTTCAACAAAAGGTAATGAAGGCAATGGTTAGCAGTGGGAAATACCCGCTAGTGGGTAAAGTAGAAGTCGATGAGACCGTTGTAGGGCAACAGGAAGAAGGCGTTGTAGGACGACAAAATAACCGAAAAAAGCAGGTTGTACTGGCTATTGAGAAGAAAGGGAAAGGAGTGAGCAGGATGTATGCCAGAGAGATTGACAATGCTGGATCCAAGCAATTGAAGCCCTTCTTCCAAGATCATATATCACCTGAGGCTACCATCAAAACCGATAACTGGAGGGGCTACATCCCCTTGAAAGAAAAATATCCTTACTTAATTCAAATCGAGAGTGGGAAGAAAGGTAAGAATTTCCCGGAATTGCACAGAACAATTATGATGTTCAAGGCATGGCTTAGAGGTATCCACCATTCAGTCGATAACCTTCAAGCATATATCGACCAATATTGCTATCGGTTCAACCGAAGCCAGATGAAAGGGGAAATATTCGATAACCTGCTAACTAAAATGGTGGACCATCAACCATGCCCGTACAAGTGCATTCGTATTTATTAAATGCCTACTTCAAAAAACTCATTTTCCATAGAGTTTGTATTCTACTTTGATGGAAAGAGGTTAATTCAACTAGACGCCTCAGCTTTACTACCCATTTTGTATAGAGCCAAAGAGCATTTACTCTTAGTTTTTTCATCAACTTCTTGTAGTTAAACCCACAGGCTGCCATGATGAAGTTTATTTTATCTCCTGTTTTCTCTTTTAGGTAATTGCTAGCTGCTCGATGATCTTGCTTGAAGTGTCCGATGATTGGCTCTATGGCTGCTCTACGTCTACAGTGCGTTCGTTTTCTCTGTTTTTGATAGGTATTGTCTCTTTTTAATGGTTTGGATGGTCGAATGATGGAGGTGTTCTCAACTTTGTTAGTCCCTTTGTACCCCCTATCTACTGTGGCGGTTTTCGGGTAGTTACCAGTCAGTAGTTGTGTTTGCTTCAATACAGCGTCTAGCGTATGTCCATCATAAATATTCTCTTCAAAAGTCATCGCACCTACGATGATACCCGTGTTTTGTGTCAATACTACCGATGCCTTACAGCCATATTCATATTTTTTATGTGCCTTCCCTTTTGCGATGCAATACACTTCAGGTTCATGTAAACTGTAAATTTTATGCTTACTGCACTTCTCTTGTGTAAGTACTCGTTTGAACAGTGCTAATGTTACTTCTTTTTGCTGATGAGGTAATTTCCTGTCTAATTCTCTGACTAACCGACCAGCAATGGTTTTGAGTTTTCGCTTCGCTGCATTTGCTTTCTTTCTTCTTTTAGGGTGAGTCCCATTGTAGGTGTCTCTGACAAGGGTTTTGGCTGTCCTAACGTAGCTACGTCGTAGTTTAATCCCTTCTTGGTTGGCTATAGAAATACAGCTGTCAACAATCTTTTTATGAAGTTTTGCATCTGTGGGATAGGTGATGCGCTTTTCCTGGACAGTAGTATCTACACTTACATGCTTGTCCTTAGCATCCTTGCCGTGTAGCTCAATTGAATGTTTCAATAGCTTCTCTACCCCTTCTCCTCCAATCCTCTTGCTGAAATGTACCAAATCTGTTGCCGCACAAGGTTGCCCCCATTGCAAAGAATCAAAGCCTCCAAACTATTGAAAATATGGATTCATTTCCCACCGTTGTTCCACCAATACCTCATCTGATAAATTGTAAATAGATTTTAATATCAACAAGGAGACCATCAAACGAATAGAATGAGCTGGACGACCTACATTTGAATAAAGCGAACCAAACGCTTCTTCAAAATACGACCATTCTATCTGTTGGCTCAACAAATAAAGCTCTTGCCTGGAATTGAGTTGTTCAGTTAAGGTAGGTGATAAAAAATTAAGTTGATTTCTATTCGACTTTTTTGACTGCATTTGACAAGGTTTTGATTGATATTATTGAAGTAGGCATTTAATAAATACGAATGCACTTGTAAGGTCATGGTTGATGGTCCACCATTTTAGTTAGCAGGTTATCGAATATTTCTCCTTTCATCTGGCTTCGGTTGAACCGATAGCAATATTGGTCGATATATGCTTGAAGGTTATCGACTGAATGGTGGATACCTCTAAGCCATGCCTTGAACATCATAATTGTCCTGTGCAATTCCGGGAAATTCTTACCTTTCTTCCCACTCTCGATTTGAATTAAGTAAGGATATTTTTCTTTCAAGGGGATGTAGCCCCTCCAGTTATCGGTTTTGATGGTAGCTTGAGTTGATATATGATCATGGAAGAAGGGCTTCAATTGCTTGGATCCAGCATTGTCAATCACCCTAGCATACATCCTGCTCACTCCTTTCCCTTTCTTCTCAATAGCCAGTACAACCTGCTTTTTTCGGTTATTTTGTCGTCCTACAACGCCTTCTTCCTGTTGCCCTACAACGGTCTCATCGACTTCTACTTTACCCATTAGCGGGGATTTCCCACTGCTACCCATGGCCTTCATTACCTTTTGTTGAAACAGCCAACAGGTTTTTTGCCGTAGTTCCAGTTTTCTGCTTAGCTCTGTTGATGCAGTCCCTTGTTTATTTGTACTCATATAGTATACGATATAAAAAGCTTTTAACATTGGGAATTTTACTTTGTGGAAAAGTGTGCCACTTGTTGGGGTAGCTTGGTACCTACATTTTGTGCATTGACGGGTATGGAATAATTTCCCTCTGCAATACTTGTTGTTTTGACACTTTTCACATTTAAATCCATCTGGCCATTTCATTTCGGCCAGGAAGTTTTGACAACTGTCGTTATCAGGAAATTTCTTCTGAAACTCAAAAAGAGTTAGGCTTTCATACTTTTTCTCCATAATCTGATTTTTATTCTAACTTTAATAATCCTACTAAGTTACTGTAAATCAATCGTTTAATCAAGAAAATGAAACTGTTTTAATAGACTAATCTTTTATTTATTAAATGCCTACTTCAAAAAAATTAAGTTGATTTCTATTCGACTTTTTTGACTGCATTTGACAAGGTTTTGATTGATATTATAACTATTCCTTGTCATTTTATACAGCAATAATCATGCTAAAAACCTCCCTGAAAGAAGATAATCATAATTAATTTTGACTCTTTAGGGTTGACTAGTTAATCCAAATCGAGTGTGGGAAGAAAGGTAAGAATTTCCCAGAATTGCACAGAATAATTATGATGTTCAAGGCATGGCTTAGAGGTATCCACCATTCAGTCGATAACCTTCAGGCATATATCGACCAATATTGCTATAGGTTCAACCGAAGTCAGATGAAAGGGAAAATATTCGATAATCTGATAACTAAAATGGTGGACCATTAGCCATGCCCTTACAAATTCATTCGTATTTATTAAATGCCTACTTCAATTGATTTATATCAATAAAACAAACAAAACCATTAACCAAATCAACCGCTTTATGTTAGAATAACCGTTGTTTTCTGGTCGTTTTAGTTAAAAAATTATGCTGACTCCATCTACCCCAAACACAGGGCAACAAAATCTGTTTCACACCGAGCTGTTCTCTCAATTAGACCAGCGAGACCCTTTAATCCAATTAGCCAATGTCATCGGCTGGAAGGTCTTTTGAGGATGCTTTTAGCAAACACGACTGCCACGATAACGGCAGGTCCTCAAAACCAATACGTTTAATGGTTGGACTACTGATGCTCAAACAACTGGAAAACCTGTCCGATGAGAATGTGCTCCTACAGTTCAAGCGTAATCCGTATTATCAATACTTCTGTGGCTATCCAACCTACACCCCAAACGTGCCTTGCAATGCAACCGAACTGGTACATTTTAGAAACAGAATCGGTGTCGCAGGTTTTGAGCTCATTTTTAAGATGAGCGTGATGTTGCACGGGAAAAAAGCCAATGAAAACACTGTTTTGATTGACACCCCTATACAGAAGACAAAAACAGGAAAAAAACATCACCTATCCGACTGATTCTAAACTAGCCATCAAAATTATCAACCGTCTCAACAAACTGGCGAAACAGCATGGTATCAAACAGCGCAGAACCTTTGTAAAAGAAGTTAAAAACTGCCGCTTACGCATTCGCCACTTCCGCCATGTTAAAAAGCGTGCATCCGCTAAAAAGGCATTGAAACGATTGCGAACCATTGCTCATATTTTAATCCGAGAATTACAATGGAAGCCACCCCAACACGGGCTACTTGAAACCTGCCAACCAGACTTCTTGTTTTATCAGTGGCTTCTTATCAATAGATAGGGGCACAACAACCCAAAGACAAAAACAAAATTTATTCCCTGCACGAACCTCATGCTTATGTGATTTCTAAAGGCAAAGACCACAAACGCTATGAATACGGCAATAAAGTATCCATCGTCTCGGCCAAAGACAGCAACATCGTGGTCGGCGTTGTCAGTCACAAGAAAAACCAGCATGATGCAAAAACACTACCCGATGCGATAAAACAAGCCAATAGCAACAGAACAAAACCCATCAAGAAAGCGGTCTAGGGGCTATCGCGGGGTTAAACAAGTGGGCGATACGGCCATCATCCTGCCCAGCAAAGCCCTGAAAAAAGACAATCGTTATCAAAGAGACAAGAAACGAAAATTGTGTAAGCGACGGGCTGCCATAGAACCCATTATTGGGCATTTGAAATCCGATTTTAGGTTATCCAGAAATAGGCTTAAAGGACAAGTTGGCGATGAAATCAATGTACTTATGGCTACTTGTGCCTGGAATTTGAGAAAGTGGCTGGTTTTTTATCACGTCTTGTAAGTTCAATTAGTAAGTTCAAAGATTAGGATAAATATGTGGAGCTATTTCCCCATATTTAAAGGTCTAAAAACGTTGCCATATGAGCCAAACATATTATCAACTCAAAGACCATCAAAGACATCAAATTGAAGCCTACTTAATATCGGGTAAAAGTAAAAGTTTCATTGCAGAAGCCCTTGCTGTGTCGGTTTCCACCATTTACAGAGAATGCAAGCGCAACAGTTCCCCTACAGGGATCTATCATGGATCTAAAGCACATTTGTCTTCCACAAAGCGTAAGCAACGTTATTGCAAGTCTCGGTCTTTTGACACCCACAAAAGAAAGCTCATCAAAGAATACCTTCTGCAAGAACAGTGGTCTCCTAAGCAGCTTGTAGGGTATTGTAAGATCAAGCAGATTCCCATGGTTGCACATGAACGTAGCTAGCAATATATCAGGGACGATAAAGCTGCTGGAGGCCAGTATTACAAACATTTACGCCATCAACTCAAACATAGAAAAAGACCTGTAGGTAAGCCTATAACTATTAAAAACAGGGTATCAATCGATCAAAGACCTGAATGCATCAACAATAAAGAACGCTTTGGGGATTGGGAAGTGGATACCATTATAGGCAGACAACAAAAGGGAGCCATTCTGACCATCGTGGAAAGAACTACAGGAATGCTCATTATCAAAAAGCTACCTAAGGGAAAGCAAGCCAAGGGACTAAGTAAGGAACTTATCAATAGGATGATGCCCTATAAAAAACATATCCTTTCGATCTCTTCTGATAATGGAACAGAATTTGCCGACCATCAAGACATAGCTAAAAACCTAGATACTCAATGCTACTTTGCCCATCCGTATTGCTCCTGGCAAAGAGGACTCAATGAATACACCAACAAACTCATAAGACAGTGTATACCCAAAAAAACAGCTTTTGATACACTAACTGACAAACAGATTACACAAATTCAACACAAAATTAACCGACGACCAAGAGAAAAACTTAACTTTAAAACTCCTAAAGAAATCTTTTATCCAAATACCGCTTACTTGTTGCACTTGAGTGTTGAACCTACGTCTGCTATTTATGGCTTAAAAAAGCGCGTTTTTGTCCGTTTTTTGGTAAAAAACCTTTAACCCATTTGATTCAAGGTTGATTCACGTTCGCTGAGCGGTCGCTTGAAATATATTTTTACTTGTTAGGTCGGTTTTTAAGGGCTGACTACATATAGTCATTAATGACAAAGGGGAACTTCTCAATTTTGTGATCTCCCCTGACAATATTGATGATCGAGAACCTTTAAAAATCCCATCTTTCATCAAAGCCCTAAAGGGAAAGTTGTATGCAGACAAAGGGTATATCTCTCAAAAACTAACACAAGTGCTTTTTATGGATGCCCTTCATTGGATCACTAGTATTCGCAATAATATGAAGAATACGCTGATGGAACTCAAAGACAAAATCATGCTCAAAAAAAGGTCGGTTATAGAAACAGTAAATGATGAACTAAAAAACATTTGTCAAATAGACCATCCCAGACACAGGTCATTCACCAACTTTATTGCCAACCTAAGCTCTGGTCTAATGGCCTATTCTTTCTTCCCGAAAAAAACCGCAATTAAATAGTCGTTCCTTAAAAACTCATTTTCCATAGAGTTTGTATTCTACTTTGATGGAAAGAGGTTAATTCAACTAGACGCCTCAGGTTTACTACCCATTTTGTATAGAGCCAAAGAGCATTTACTCTTAGTTTTTTCATCAATTTCTTGTAGTTAAACCCACAGGCTGCCATGATGAAGTTTATTTTATCTCCTGTTTTCCCTTTTAGGTAATTGCTAGCTACTCGATGATCTTGCTTCAAGTGTCCGATGATTGGCTCTATGGCTACTCTACGTCTACAGTGCGTTCGTGTTCTCTGTTTTTGATAGGTATTGTCTCTTTTTAATGGTTTGGATGGTCGAATGATGGAGGTGTTCTCAACTTTGTTAGTCCCTTTGTACCCCCTATCTACTGTGGCGGTTTTCGGGTAGTTACCAGTCAGTAGTTGTGTTTGCTTCAATACAGCATCTAGCGTATGTCCATCATAAATATTCTCTTCAAAAGTCATCGCACCTACGATGATACCCGTATTTTGTGTCAATACTACTGATGCCTTACAGCCATATTCATATTTCTTATGGGTCTTCCCTTTTGCGATGCAATACACATCAGGTTCATGTAAACTGTAAATTTTATTCTTACTGCACTTCTCTTGTGTAAGTACTCGTTTGAACAGTGCCAGTGTTACTTCTTTTTGCTGATGTGGTAATTTCCTGTCTAATTCTCTGACTAACCGACCAGCAATGGTTTTGAGTTTTCGCTTCGCTGCATTTGCTTTCTTCCTTCTTTTAGGGTGAGTCCCATGCTGTTCTTGCAGAAGGTATTCTTTGATGAGGGTGAGTCCCATTGTAGGTGTCTCTGACAAGGTTTTTGGTTGTCCTAACGTAGCTGCGTCGTAGTTTAATCCCTTCTTTCTTGGCTATAGAAATACAGCTGTCAACAATTTTTTTATGAAGTTTTGCATCTGTGGGATAGGTGATGCGCTTTTCCTGGACAGTAGTATCTACACTTACATGCTTGTCCTTAGCATCCTTTCCGTGTAGCTCAATTGAATGTTTCAATATCTTCTCTACCCCTTCTTCTCCAATCCTCTTCCTGAAATGTACCAAATCTGTTGCCGCACAGGGTTGCCCCCATTGCAAAGAATCAAAGCCTCCAAAATATTGAAAATATGGATTCATTTCCCACCGTTGTTCCACCAATACCTCATCTGATAAATTGTAAATAGATTTTAATATCAACAAGGAGACCATCAAACGAATAGAATGAGCTGGACGACCTACAGTTGAATAAAGCGAACCAAATGCTTCTTCAAAATATGACCATTCTATCTGGTGGCTCAACAAATAAAGCGCTTGCCTGGAATTGAGTTGTTCAGTTAAGGTAGGTGATAAAAAATTAAGTTGATTTCTATTCGACTTTTTTGACTGCATTTGACAAGGTTTTGATTGATATTATGGGCATCTCTAAAAACTGGATATTCTCCCGATTTATTTTTCTGACCTGTTTTTTTTATGATGGCTTATTTGTTTTTTTAGTTCATTTTATATTCACCTGATTATCAGTCACTTATGAATTTATTCATTGTCTATCGAACGCACGTTCCCTCATAATGAAGCGGTCAATTGAATTTTTCTGAACATATTATAAGTCAGATTCATCAGACCAATGACCGTGTCGGCTCTTGATTTCCCTACTTTTCTGTAATACATGCTTCCCATACTGTTTTCCATGAAACCAAAAACATGCTCCACTCTTACGCGTACTTTTGATTTTCTTGTATTACTTTCCTTTTGTGTATCGGTCAACGGCTTGTTTTTGTAGCCCTTCTCATGTATGTGATCTTTAACCTGATGTTTTTCGAGTATTTCTTGCTGGTCTGCATAAGCACTGTCGGCATACAGTGCCTGCTCTTTGTCTTGTTTTTTGTCCAACAGGGCATCAAGAGCCTGTGAATCATGTACCGATGCATCGGTAATTTCATAGCGTGCTATCAATTTGCTACCTGCATCAACCTTGGCGTGATTTTTATACCCATAATAATTCTGATTACTTTTCTTTGTCCAACGTGCATCAATGTCCTTTTGACGCTTTTTATTGGGTTCATCTGTCCATAGACTTTCTCCCTTACCCTCTTTTATTTGTTGGTTTTTCTCCCTGCTGTTGCGTTGGCGGGGGGCTTCTACAAAAGAGGCATCTATTATTTTTCCTTCATTGACCATAAGCCCTAACTCTTCCAATTGACCCTGAAATAGATCGAAAAGGGATTTTACTAAATTCAAGTCGGTCAGGCGTTCACTAAACAACCATATCGTGTTGCTATCTGGTATGTCATCTGCAATGGTGAGGTTGAGAAATCTCATAAAACTCATCCTGTCATTGATTTGATATTCTGTTTGATCATCAGAGAGGTTATAATACCGCTGAAGAATCAATATCTTGAACATTAACACATAATCATATGGGGGACGTCCTCCCTTTCCTTTTGATTCTTTGATCAGGTGCTGTTCCAGTAAAGAACGGAAAATTTCAAAATCAATTTCACGGTTTAATCGTTGCAGGGGATCTCCCAACTGGCTCAGTTTGGACAAACGAATGTCTTGATCAAAAAAACCGTAATCTCTGTGACGTTTAAATTGTTTCATTTCCAGGTCTAACTCTTTTAGCTCAAAAAAACATACTAATACAGCTGTTTTAGTTTTTAGAGATGCCCTTATAACTATTCCTTGTCATTTTATACGGCAATAATCGTGCTAAAACCCTCCCTGAAAGGAGATAAGCATAATTAATGTTGATTCTTTAGGGCTGACTATATAAAATGACAAGGAATAGTTATAATATCAATCAAAACCTTGTCAAATGCAGTCAAAAAAGTCGAATAGAAATCAACTTAATTTTTTTGAAATAGGCATTTAATAAATAAAAGATTAGTCTATTAAAACAGTTTCATTTTTTTGAAGTAGGCATTTAATAAATAAAAGATTAGTCTATTAAAACAGTTTCATTTTCTTGATTAAACGATTGATTTACAGTAACTTAGTAGGATTATTAAAGTTAGAATAAAAATCAGATTATGGAGAAAAAGTATGAAAGCCTAACTCTTTTTGAGTTTCAGAAGAAATTTCCTGATAACGACAGTTGTCAAAACTTCCTGGCCGAAATGAAATGGCCCAATGGATTTAAATGTGAAAGGTGCCAAAACAACAAGTATTGCAGAGGGAAATTATTCCATACCCGGCAATGCACAAAATGTAGGTACCAAGCTACCCCCACAAGTGGCACTCTTTTCCACAAAGTAAAATTCCCAATGTTAAAAGCTTTTTATATCGTATACTATATGAGTACAAATAAACAAGGGATTGCATCAACAGAGCTAAGCAGAAAACTGGGGCTACGGCAAAAAACCTGTTGGCTGTTTCAACAAAAGGTAATGAAGGCAATGGTTAGCAGTGGGAAATACCCGCTAGTGGGTAAAGTAGAAGTCGATGAGACCGTTGTAGGGCAACAGGAAGAAGGCGTTGTAGGACGACAAAATAACCGAAAAAAGCAGGTTGTACTGGCTATTGAGAAGAAAGGGAAAGGAGTGAGCAGGATGTATGCCAGAGAGATTGACAATGCTGGATCCAAGCAATTGAAGCCCTTCTTCCAAGATCATATATCACCTGAGGCTACCATCAAAACCGATAACTGGAGGGGCTACATCCCCTTGAAAGAAAAATATCCTTACTTAATTCAAATCGAGAGTGGGAAGAAAGGTAAGAATTTCCCGGAATTGCACAGAACAATTATGATGTTCAAGGCATGGCTTAGAGGTATCCACCATTCAGTCGATAACCTGCAAGCATATATCGACCAATATTGCTATCGGTTCAACCGAAGCCAGATGAAAGGGGAAATATTCGATAACCTGCTAACTAAAATGGTGGCCCATCAACCATGCCCGTACAAGTGCATTCGTATTTATTAAATGCCTACTTCAATCATTTTATTAATTAAATAATTGATTTACAGTAACTTAGCAGGACTATTAAAGGTAGAGTAAAAATCACAGTATGGAGAAAAAGTATGAAAGCCTAACTCTTTTTGAGTTTCAGGAGAAATTTCCTGATAACGACAGTTGTCAAAACTTCCTAGCCGAAATGAAATGACCCAATGGATTTAAATGTGAAAGGTGCCGAAACAACAAGTATTGCAGAGGGAAATTATTTCATACCCGTCAATGCACAAAATGTAGATACCAAGCTACCCCCACAAGTGGCACACTTTTCCACAAAGTAAAATTCCCAATCTTAAAAGCTTTTTATATCACATACTATATGAGTACAAATAAACAAGGGATTGCATCAACAGAACTAAGCAGAAAACTGGGGCTACGGCAAAAAACCTGTTGGCTGTTTGAGCAAAAGGTAATGAAGGTCATGGTTAGCAGTGGGAAATACCCGCTAATGGGTAAAGTAGAAGTCGATGAGACCGTTGTAGGGCAACAGGAAGAAAGCGTTGTAGGACACCAAAATAACCGAAAAAAGCAGGTTGTACTGGCTATTGAGAAGAAAGGGAAAGGAGTGAGCAGGATGTATGCCAGAGTGATTGACAATGCTGGCTCCAAGCAATTGAAGCCCTTCTTCCAAGATCATATATCAACTCAGGCTACCATCACAACCGATAAGTGGAGGGGCTACATCCCCTTGAAAGAAAAATACCCTTATTTAATTCAAATCGAGAGTGGGAAGAAAGGTAAGAATTTCCCGGAATTGCACAGAATAATTAGTCGTTCCTTAAAAACTCATTTTCCATAGAGTTTGTATTCTACTTTGATGGAAAGAGGTTAATTCAACTAGACGCCTCAGGTTTACTACCCATTTTGTATAGAGCCAAAGAGCATTTACTCTTAGTTTTTTCATCAACTTCTTGTAGTTAAACCCACAGGCTGCCATGATGAAGTTTATTTTATTGAAGTAGGCATTTAATAAATAAAAGATTAGTCTATTAAAACAGTTTCATTTTCTTGATTAAACGATTGATTTACAGTAACTTAGTAGGATTATTAAAGTTAGAATAAAAATCAGATTATGGAGAAAAAGTATGAAAGCCTAACCCTTTTTGAGTTTCAGAAGAAATTTCCTGATAACGACAGTTGTCAAAACTTCCTAGCCGAAATGAAATGGCCAGATGGATTTAAATGTGAAAAGTGTCAAAACAACAAGTATTGCAGAGGGAAATTATTCCATACCCGGCAATGCACAAAATGTAGGTACCAAGCTACCCCCACAAGTGGCACTCTTTTCCACAAAGTAAAATTCCCAATGTTAAAAGCTTTTTATATCGTATACTATATGAGTACCAATAAACAAGGGATTGCATCAACAGAGCTAAGCAGAAAACTGGGGCTACGGCAAAAAACCTGTTGGCTGTTTCAACAAAAGGTAATGAAGGCAATGGTTAGCAGTGGGAAATACCCGCTAGTGGGTAAAGTAGAAGTCGATGAGACCGTTGTAGGGCAACAGGAAGAAGGCGTTGTAGGACGACAAAATAACCGAAAAAAGCAGGTTGTACTGAGCTATTGAGAAGAAAGGGAAAGGAGTGAGCAGGATGTATGCCAGAGTGATTGACAATGCTGGATCCAAGCAATTGAAGCCCTTCTTCCAAGATCATATATCACCTGAGGCTACCATCAAAACCGATAACTGGAGGGGCTACATCCCCTTGAAAGAAAAATATCCTTACTTAATTCAAATCGAGAGTGGGAAGAAAGGTAAGAATTTCCAAGAATTGCACAGAACAATTATGATGTTCAAGGCATGGCTTAGAGGTATCCACCATTCAGTCGATAACCTTCAAGCATATATCGACCAATATTGCTATCGGTTCAACCGTAGTCAAATGAAAGGGGAAATATTCGATAACCTGCTAACTAAAATGATGACCCATCAACCATGCCCGTACAAGTGCATTAGTATTTATTAAATGCCTACTTCAATTATTTTATCTCCTGTTTTCCCTTTTAGGTAATTGCTAGCTACTCGATGATCTTGCTTCAAGTGTCCGAAGATTGGCTCTATGGCTGCTCTACGTCTACAGTGCGTTCGTTTTCTCTGTTTTTGATAGGTATTGTCTCTTTTTAATGGTTTGGATGGTCGAATGATGGAGGTGTTTTCCACTGTGTTAGTCCCTTTGTACCCCCTATCTACTGTGGCGGTTTTCGGGTAGTTACCAGTCAGTAGTTGTGTTTGCTTCAATACAGCATCTAGTGTATGTCCATCATAAATATGCTCTTCAAAAGTCATCGCACCTACGATGATACCCGTGTTTTGTGTCAATACTACTGATGCCTTACAGCCCTATTCATATTTCTTATGTGCCTTCCCTTTTGCGATGCAATACACATCAGGTTCATGTAAACTGTAAATTTTATGTTTACTGAACTTCTCTTGTGTAAGTACTCGTTTGAACAATGCTAATGTTACTTCTTTTTGCTGATGTGGTAATTTCCTGTCTAATTCTCTGACTAACCGACCAGCAATGGTTTTGAGTTTGCGCTTCGCTACATTTGCTTTCTTTCTTCTTTTAGGGTGAGTCCCATTGTAGGTGTCTCTGACAAGGTTTTTGGTTGTCCTAACGTAACTGCGTCGTAGTTTAATCCCTTCTTTCTTGGCTATAGAAATACAGCTGTCAACAATCTTTTTATGAAGTTTTGCATCTGTGGGATAGGTGATGCTCTTTTCCTGGACAGTAGTATCTACACTTACATGCTTGTCCTTAGCATCCTTGCCGTGTAGCTCAATTGAATGTTTCAATATCTTCTCTACCCCTTCTTCTCCAATCCTCTTGCTGAAATGCACCAAATCTGTTGCCGCACATGGTTGCCCCCATTGCAAAGAATCAAAGCCTCCAAAATATTGAAAATATGGATTCATTTCCCAGCGTTGTTCCATCAATACCTCATCTGATAAATTGTAAATAGATTTTTTGAAGTAGGCATTTAATAAATAAAAGATTAGTCTATTAAAACAGTTTCATTTTCTTGATTAAACGATTGATTTACAGTAACTTAGTAGGATTATTAAAGTTAGAATAAAAATCAGATTATGGAGAAAAAGTATGAAAGCCTAACTCTTTTTGAGTTTCAGAAGAAATTTCCTGATAACGACAGTTGTCAAAACTTCCTGGCCGAAATGAAATGGCCAGATGGATTTAAATGTGAAAAGTGTCAAAACAACAAGTATTGCAGAGGGAAATTATTCCATACCCGTCAATGCACAAAATGTAGGTACCAAGCTACCCCCACAAGTGGCACTCTTTTCCACAAAGTAAAATTCCCAATGTTAAAAGCTTTTTATATCGTATACTATATGAGTACAAATAAACAAGGGATTGCATCAACAGAGCTAAGCAGAAAACTGGGGCTACGGCAAAAAACCTGTTGGCTGTTTCAACAAAAGGTAATGAAGGCAATGGTTAGCAGTGGGAAATACCCGCTAGTGGGTAAAGTAGAAGTCGATGAGACCGTTGTAGGGCAACAGGAAGAAGGCGTTGTAGGACGACAAAATAACCGAAAAAAGCAGGTTGTACTGGCTATTGAGAAGAAAGGGAAAGGAGTGAGCAGGATGTATGCCAGAGAGATTGACAATGCTGGATCCAAGCAATTGAAGCCCTTCTTCCAAGATCATATATCACCTGAGGCTACCATCAAAACCGATAACTGGAGGGGCTACATCCCCTTGAAAGAAAAATATCCTTACTTAATTCAAATCGAGAGTGGGAAGAAAGGTAAGAATTTCCCAGAATTGCACAGAACAATTATGATGTTCAAGGCATGGCTTAGAGGTATCCACCATTCAGTCGATAACCTGCAAGCATATATCGACCAATATTGCTATCGGTTCAACCGAAGCCAGATGAAAGGGGAAATATTCGATAACCTGCTAACTAAAATGGTGGTCCATCAACCATGCCCGTACAAGTGCATTCGTATTTATTAAATGCCTACTTCAATAGATTTTAATATCAACAAGGAGACCATCAAACGAATAGAATGAGCTGGACGACCTACAGTTGAATAAAGCGAACCAAATGCTTCTTCAAAATATGACCATGCTATCTGTTGGCTCAACAAATAAAGCGCTTGCCTGGAATTGAGTTGTTCAGTTAAGGTAGGTGATAAAAAATCAAGTTGATTTCTATTCGACTTTTTTGACTGCATTTGACAAGGTTTTGATTGATATTATAACTATTCCTTGTCATTTTATACAGCAATAATCGTGCTAAAACCCTCCCTGAAAGGAGATAAGCATAATTAATGTTGATTCTTTAGGGTTGACTAATTATGATGTTCAAGGCATGGCTTAGAGGTATCCACCATTCAGTCGATAACCTGCAAGCATATATCGACCAATATTGCTATCGGTTCAACCGGAGTCAAATGAAAGGGGAAATATTCGATAACCTGCTAACTAAAATGGTGGACCATCAACCATGCCCGTACAAGTGCATTCGTATTTATTAAATGCCTACTTCAATAGATTTTAATATCAACAAGGAGACCATCAAACGAATAGAATGAGCTGGACGACCTACATTTGAATAAAGCGAACCAAACGCTTCTTCAAAATATGACCATGCTATCTGGTGGCTCAACAAATAAAGCACTTGCTTGGAATTGAGTTGTTCAGTTAAGGTAGGTGATAAAAAATTAAGTTGATTTCTATTCGACTTTTTTGACTGCATTTGACAAGGTTTTGATTGATATTATAACTATTCCTTGTCATTTTATACAGCAATAATCGTGCTAAAAACCTCCCTGAAAGAAGATAAGCATAATTAATTTTGATTCTTTAGGGTTGACTAAATACGGATGAAACTGTAAGGGCATGGTTGATGGTCCACCATTTTAGTTAGCAGGTTATCGAATATTTCCCCTTTCATCTGACTGCGGTTGAACCGATAGCACTATTGGTCGATATATGCTTGAAGGTTATCGACTGAATGGTGGATACCTCTAAGCCATGCCTTGAACATCATAATTGTTCTGTGCAATTCCGGGAAATTCTTACCTTTCTTCCCACTCTCGATTTGAATTAAGTAAGGATATTTTTCTTTCAAGGGGATGTAGCCCCTCCAGTTATCGGTTTTGATGGTAGCTTGAGTTGATATATGATCATGGAAGAAGGGCTTCAATTGCTTGGAGCCAGCATTGTCAATCACCCTAGCATACATCCTGCTCACTCCTTTCCCTTTCTTCTCAATAAACCAGTACAACCTGCTTTTTTCGGTTATTTTGTCGTCCTACAACGCCTTCTTCCTGTTGCCCTACAACGGTCTCATCGACTTCTACTTTACCCATTAGCGGGTATTTCCCACTGCTAACCATGGTCTTCATTACCTTTTGCTCAAACAGCCAACAGGTTTTTTGCCGTAGCCCCAGTTTTCTGCTTAGCTCTGTTGATGCAATCCCTTGTTTATTTGTACTCATGTAGTATAGGATATAAAAAGCTTTTAAGATTGGGAATTTTACTTTGTGGAAAAGCGTGCCACTTGTGGGAGTAGCTTGGTACTTACATTTTGTGCATTGACGGGTATGGAATAATTTCCCTCTGCAATACGTGTTGTTTTGGCACTTTTCACATTTAAATCTATCTGGCCATTTCATTTCGGCTAGGAAGTTTTGACAACTGTCGTTATCAGGAAATTTCTTCTGAAACTCAAAAAGGGTTAGGCTTTCATACTTTTTCTCCATAATCTGATTTTTACTCTACCTTTAATAATTTTACTAATGAAACTCAAAAAGGGTTAGGCTTTCATACTTTTTCTCCATAATCTGATTTTTACTCTACCTTTAATAATTTTACTAAGTTACTGTAAATCAATCGTTTAATAAAGAAAATGAAACTGTTTTAATAGATTAATCTTTTATTTATTAAATGCCTATTTCAATAATTCAAAGATTCAGGCAATAAAATCGGCTGCCAGAGGATTTAGAGACTTCGAAAACTATCGCGTTTCAATTCTGTTTCATTGTGGAAAACTTAATCTCTACCCACAGGGTTCCCAGTAGAAGCAAATTTTTTTAAAGCATTGCAGGATTGAAATAACCTAGGTACTGCCTACCTTCGCCATTTCAATTTTGCTTAACTTATGACGAACGAAGAACTGAAAGATTTAAAGGCTCGTGTTAAGACCTTGAGGGGGTATCTTTGACTATGCAGGCAGGAAAAAAAATCTCGAAGAATTAGAATTAGTAACCATCCAGCCAGATTTTTGGAATAGCTCTGAAGAGGCTGAGAAAACGATGAAGAAGATTCGTGCTATCAAAGCATGGACAGACAACTTTGAGGAAGTAGATACAGCTCTCGGTGACGTTGAAACACTTTATGAATTTTCAATTGAAGGTGAAGTAACGGAAGATGAAGTTCAGGCTGAATATGACAAATCTTTAAAACTTGTAGAGAAGCTCGAACTCAAAAAAATGTTGAGTGAAGAGGAAGATCAGCTTTCGGCTATGTTGCAGATCACACCGGGAGCAGGCGGTACTGAAAGTAATGATTGGGCTGGACTTTTAATGAGAATGTACATCATGTGGGGGGAAGCGAACGGATATAAAGTTCGAGAAGTAGCTTTCCAAGCTGGGGATGTGGCGGGCGTAAAGTCGGTTACACTGGAGTTTGAAGGACCCATGGCGTATGGTTACCTTAAGTCAGAAAATGGTGTCCACAGACTGGTTAGAATTTCTCCTTTCGATAGCGGGGGAAGAAGACACACATCTTTTGCTTCCGTTTATGTATATCCAGTCATAGATGACTCTATAGATATAGCACTTAATCCCAAGGATTTAGAACTGCATACGTCCAGATCAGGTGGTGCAGGAGGTCAAAATGTAAATAAGGTAGAAACCAAGGTGCAACTTACACACAAGCCTACAGGGATTGTGGTAGTATGTCAAATAGAGCGGTCACAGCTTGCCAACAGGGAGCGGGCAGTGCAGATGCTCAAGTCGCAACTTTATCAATTAGAGACTGAAAAAAGAAATAAAGAACGAGATAAAATTGAGGCAGGAAAAAAGGCCATAAATTTCGGATCTCAAATCAGAAATTATGTGCTTCATCCATATAAACTCATCAAAGACGCACGAACTGGCTTTGAGAGAAATGATGTTCAGAATGTATTGGATGGGGATTTAAATGATTACATCAAAGCGTTCTTACTTCATCAACAGGAGTAAGCTCTTTTCCCTTTTTTCGATGCTGGTGTTTTAGCATTTCTTGCTTTTATTTCACTGTTGTCCGATAAAAATTAATGATTTTTTACAGGTCAAAATTTAATAGGGTTGAATGTTTTTTAAACTTATTATTTGAAGTAGGCATTTAATAAATAGTCAGCCCTAAAGAATCAAAATTAATTATGCTTATCTTCTTTCAGGGAGGTTTTTAGCATGATTATTGCTGTATAAAATGACAAGGCATAGTTATAATATCAATCAAAACCTTGTCAAATGCAGTCAAAAAAGTCGCATAGAAATCAACTTAATTGTTTATCACCTACCTTAACTGAACAACTCAATTCCAGGCAAGAGCTTTATTTGTTGAGCCAACAGATAGAATGGTCATATTTTGAAGAAGCGTTTGGTTCGCTTTATTCAAATGTAGGTCGTCCAGCTCATTCTATTCGTTTGATGGTCTCCTTGTTGATATTAAAATCTATTTACAATTTATCAGATGAGGTATTGGTGGAACAACGGTGGGAAATGAATCCATATTTTCAATATGTTGGAGGCTTTGATTCTTTGCAATGGGGGCAACCCTGTGCGGCAACAGATTTGGTTCATTTCAGGAAGAGGATTGGAGAAGAAGGGGTAGAGAAGCTATTGAAACATTCAATTGAGCTACACGGCAAGGATGCTAAGGACAAGCATGTAAGTGTAGATACTACTGTCCAGGAAAAGAGCATCACCTATCCCACAGATGCAAAACTTCATAAAAAGATTGTTGACAGCTGTATTTCTATAGCCAAGAAAGAAGGGATTAAACTACGACGCAACTACGTTAGGACAACAAAAAACCTTGTCAGAGACACCTACAATGGGACTCACCCTAAAAGAAGAAAGAAAGCAAATGCAGCGAAGCGAAAACTCAAACCCATTGCTGGTCGGTTAGTCAGAGAATTAGACAGGAAATTACCACATCAGCAAAAAGAAGTAACACTGGCACTGTTCAAACGAGTACTTACACAAGAGAAGTGCAGTAAGCATAAAATTTACAGTTTACATGAACCTGATGTGTATTGCATCGCAAAAGGGAAGGCACATAAAAAATATGAATATGGCTGTAAGGCATCAGTAGTATGGACACAAAACTCGGGTATCATCGTAGGTGCGATGACTTTTGAAGAGAATATTTATGATGGACATACGCTAGATGCTGTATTGAAGCAAACACAACTACTGACTGGTAACTACCCGAAAACCGCCACAGTAGCTAGGGGGTACAAAGGGACTAACACAGTTGAGAACACCTCCATCATTCGACCATCCAACCCATTAAAAAGAGACAATACCTATCAAAAACAGAGAAAATGAACGCACTGTAGACGTAGAGCAGCCATAGAGCCAATCATCGGACACTTGAAGCAAGATCATCGAGTAGCTATCAATTACCTAAAAGGGAAAACAGGAGATAAAATAAACTTCATCATGGCAGCCTGTGGGTTTAACTACAAGGTGTTGATGAAAAAACTAAGAGTAAATGCTCTTTGGTTCTATACAAAATGGGTAGTAAGTCTGAGGCGTCTAGTTGAATTAACCTCTTTCCATCAAAGTAGTATACAAACTCCATTGAAAATGAGTTTTTAAGGAACGACTAAATAAAGTAGGCGAAAATACCATCAAATCAATTACTGGTAATCATCATTATTTAAATACTTTTAATGACGTGTTTTATGATTTAATTTGTATTAACCCATTACTTTGCCCAAATGAGACATGAGCAAAAGCAAACTCAACACCGATTTAAGGCGTTATATGCAACAAAAACTTAAACTCTATTGGAGTCCTGAACAAACTAGCGGTCGTTTGAGAAGTGAGGAAACGTCTGCATCAGCATTGAATCCATCTATTGTTTGGTCTTTCCCACAAGCCTGAAACTTCTCCATCTTCCACTATGTATGCTTCTTCTATTTCTTCATAATTTTTTTGGTGATGCTACCTTTACCTGTGGTTAGTTGTAACAAATAGATGCCCTTGTTCAGCGATGAAACAGCCACAGAATGAACCCCTTTGCCTGCCTCCTCCAGTTGTCCTTTTTTCAAAACTTTTCCGTCTATGCCAGACAAGGTGTATCGGACATTTCCTTCCACACCGCTGATGTGCAACACTGCGTCTACCGGGTTAGGATACACCAAAACGTCCGTGAACGCAGGTTCTGTAGGTCCATCATTCACATCCGTCACCGTGATGGTAAGGGCTTGCATGGCGGTCTTTTCGGGTGTGCCGTTGTCTGTAGCCGTGATCGTTATTTCGTACATATTATCCGATCCCGTGTCCGTAGGCATTTCAAAATCTGGTGCTGTCTTGAACGTTAATATGCCTGCGGGAGTGATGGAAAATTTAGACTCATCCGCTCCTCCCGTCAGCGTGAACGTAACCGTCTGTCCCGCATCTTCATCCGTGGAAACGACCGTGGTTACTGCCGTCGTTCCTTCCGCTACATCCACCATAGTCGTTCCTCTTGTAAAAACAGGAGCGTGTTCATTCTCCACATCCGTCACTGTGATGGTGAGCGTTTGCATAACCATCTTTTCGGGTGTGCCGTTGTCTGTAGCCGTGATGGTGACTTCGTACATATTATTCCCTCCCATATCCGTAGGCACTTCAAAGTCTGGTGCAGTATTGAACGTCAATACGCCTGTAGGAGTGACGGAAAACAGGGTCGAATCCGCTCCGCCCGACAGGGTGAAAGTAACCGTCTGTCCTGCATCTGCATCGGTGGCAACAACTGTGGTCACTGCCGTAGTGCTGTTTTCTTCATAAGCTACTGTAGCGGTAGCTCCACTTGTGAAAACAGGGGCGTGTTCATTCACATCCGTCACCGTGATGGTAAGCATTGCCGTGCCACTTAGGGGGGTGCTTCCACCGTCTGTAACGGTCACCCTGAGCGAATAGGATGCGATGGTTTCATAATCCAACGCACCAGCAACGGTAATCGATCCAGTTATTGAGTTGATAACAAAAACATTCCCTGTGTTACCGCCTGTAATGGCATAGGTTAATACATTATTGGGCCAGCGTTGGTCTTGGTCTGTTGCTGTCACTGTGCCGACCGCTATTCCGTTTGTGCTATTTTCTGCTACTACAAATGTAGTATCGCTGGCAGTTGGCACTTCGTTTACATCGCCCACATAAATGGTGAATGATTTTGCAAAATCATGGGTTCCGTCGCTTACATTTATCCGTATTGAATAGTGGCGTTTTGTTTCATAATCGGCGGAAGCCTTAAGCTGTAGCTCTGTGTCCGAAATCATAAAACTTCCATTGTCAGCATCGCCAGTGCCTGTCAGCAATGTGTAGGCATACGTGCCTCCTATATCGGTATTTGATAGTATTCCCACCACCGCATCGGCACTCGCATTTTCTGCAATACTGTTGGCAGAAAGGAAAATGTTTGCAGGTGCCTGATTCATAGTTCTCAGACCTCCATCGGTAATACTCCAGCGATCTGAATTGATCATGTTTTCCCTGGCAGTTTGAGCTTCAGTGCTTATATACAAAGAATTCCCTCCGTGGAAATACACACCGCGTTGAAGGTTTTTCCTGTTCCAACCCACCAAAAGAGAATCGTAGTTTGCAATTGAAAGTGTAATACCTGAGAACATACTTTCCATATGCCTCACCGCTTCCACATTCCACCCGCCTATGTTCTGGTCAAAGGAAGAGGCTCCATCGAACATAGTGCGCATATTTGTCACCGTTGCTGTATTCCACCCGCCTATGTCGCCGTTAAAGGAAGTGGCTTTCCAGAACATACCATACATATCGGTGACCGATGCTGTATTCCACCCGCCTATGTCCTGGTTAAAGGAAGAGGCTCCATTGAACATATAATTCATATTCGTCACCGCTACGGTATTCCACCTTCCTACGTCTTGATCAAATAAAACGGCATGCTGAAACATAGCATGCATAGCCGTCACCGTCGCTGTATTCCAGCGACCTATGTCCTGATCAAAGGAGACGGCTCCCCTGAACATATATCTCATATTTGTCACGGTAGCTGTGTTCCACCCGCCTATGTCCTGATTAAAGGAAGTGGCACCAGCGAACATCGCAGACATATCGGTCACCTGTTCTGTGTTCCAGTTTCCTATGTTCTGGTCAAAGGAAGTGGCTCCATTGAACATGGCACGCATAGTCGTCACCGTTGCTGTATTCCAGCGACCTATGTCTTGGTTAAAGGAAGTGGCTCGATTAAACATATAATCCATATTAGTCACCGTTGCTGTATTCCAGCGACCTATGTCTTGGTTAAAGGAAGCGGCTCCATTGAACATATAATCCATATTCGTCACCTGTTCTGTACTCCAGTTTCCTATGTTCTGGTCAAAGGAAGTGGCTCTAGCGAACATAACATTCATATTCGTCACCTGTGTTGTATTCCAGTTTCCTATGTCCTGGTTAAAGGAAGAAGCATTCTGGAACATGCCAAACATATCTGTCACGGCTGCGGTATTCCACCCGCCTATATCTTGGTTAAAGGAAGAGACGCTAAAGAACATGGAAAACATGTTCGTCACCTGTGCGGTATTCCACCCGCCGATGTCGCCGTTAAAGGAAGTGGCACCAGCGAACATCGCAGACATATCGGTCACCTGTGCTGTATTCCATCCGCCTATCTCGCCGTTAAAGGAAGAGGCACCCCTGAACATATACGCCATATTCGTCACAGCACTCATGTCTGGTGTATCAGTAGCCACCATGGTTAGCTTAGTTGCTCCCTGAAAAGCACTGTCCATTTCCGCATTCCAAGCAGAGGTACCCCACTGTTCTATGGAAGTATATTTTTCCTTGCCTGCCTGGTTATTGATATTTATATCATTCAGGTTTCTAAATCTTATGATTTTTACTCCTGCTGTGGCGAAGGTATGGGACTGGTTTCCAGCAACTCCTGTCGTATCAAACGTTTGGTCATTGTCCCAGTCAATGTCATAATTTGTATCCTGCGTGTAGAACGTAAAGGATTCGTTAGTAGAGGTGGTTGTTACTTTCAACACAAAGTAGTCTGCTGCTCCTGTCACCGTGATGGTAAGCGTTGCCGTGTCACTTAGGGAGGGGCTTCCTCCGTCTGTAACTGTGACCACGAGCGAATAGGAGGCGGTGGTTTCATAATCCAGCGCACCAGCAACGGTAATCGCTCCTGTGGCGGGATCAATAGCAAACACATTCCCTGTATTACCGCCTGTGATGGCATAGGTTAATACATTATTGGGCGAGGTTTGGTCTGGGTCTGTTGCCACCACTATGCCGACCGTTGTTCCTTTTGCTCTAGTGTCTGCTACTACAAATGGAGCATCGCTAACAGTGGGGGCTTCGTTTACTTGGTCTACAGCAATGTAGAATTGTTTTGCAAAATTATTCGTCCCGTCGTGGACATTTATCCGTATTGAGTAGGTAGCTTGGGTTTCATAGTCAGCGGAAGCCTCAAGCCTCAGCGTGGTTCCTAAAATATTAAAACTCCCATTGTCAGCAGCTCCATCGCCTGCCACCAATGTGTAGCGATACGTACCTCCTGCATCGGTATTTGATAGTATCCCCACGACGGTATTGGCACCCGCATTTTCTGCAATACTATGGGAAGAAAGGACAATGTTGGTGGGTGCCTGATTCATCGTTCTCAGCCCTCCATCGGTAATACGCCAGCCATCTGAACTGATCATATTTGCTCTGGCAGTTTGTGCTTGAGTGCTCATATACAAAGAATTCCCTCCGTGGAAAGTGACTCCCGTTTGAAGGGTTTGTCTGTTCCAGCCCACCAAAAGTGAATCGTAGTGCGCTAGGGAAAGGGTAAGTCCAAAGAACATACTTTCCATATACCGCACCGCTTCTACATTCCACCCGCCTATGTTCTGGTCAAAGGAAGAGGCACCCCTGAACATAGCACGCATATTTGTCACTTGTGCGGTATTCCACCCGCCTATGTTCTGGTCAAAGGAAGAGGCTCCCCAGAACATAGCACGCATATTCGTCACTTGTGCGGTATTCCACCCGCCTATGTTCTGGTCAAAGGAAGTAGCTCGACCGAACATAAAACTCATAAGGGTCACCGCTTCTACATTCCACTCGCCTATGTCTTGGTCAAAGGAAGTGGCTCCATTGAACATAGCAAGCATAGTCGTCACCGATGCTGTATTCCAGTTTCCTATGTCCTGATTAAAGGAAGTGGCTCCAGCGAACATTTGATTCATATATTCCACCTTTTCGGTATTCCACCTGCCTATGTCTTGGTTGAAGGAAGTGGCTCCAGAGAACATATTTCGCATATTCGTCACCTGTGCTGTATTCCACCTGCTTATGTCTTGGTTAAAGGAAGTGACTCCAGCGAACATACCTTGCATAGCCGTCACCTGTGCTGTATTCCAGTTTCCTATGTTCTGGTCAAAGGAAGTGGCTCCAGCGAACATACCTTGCATAGCCGTCACCTGTGCTGTATTCCAGTTTCCTATGTTCTGGTCAAAGGAAGTGGCTCCAGCGAACATACCTTGCATAGCCGTCACCTGTGCTGTATTCCACCTGCTCATGTCACCGTTAAAGAGAGAGGCTTCATAGAACATATCTCTCATATCTGTCACAGATGCGGTATTCCACCTGCTTATGTCTTGGTTAAAGGAAGTGGCTACAAGGAACATAGCTTTCATATTCGTCACCTGTGCTGTATTCCACCTGCCTATGTCTTGGTTAAAGGAAGTGGCACTTTGGAACATATTTTGCATATCCGTCACCGTTGCGGTATTCCACCCACTGATGTCGCCGTTAAAGGCAGTGGCATCAACGAACATATACGCCATATTCGTCACCGCACTCATGTCTGGAATACCTGCGTTTGAATTCATGGTCAGGTTCCTTGCTCCCTGAAAAGCACTATTCATATCTGCATTCCAGACAGAAGTACCCCACTGCTCTATGGAGGTATATTTTTCCTTGTCTGCCTGATTAATGATAAAGATATCATTCAGGTTTCTAAATCTTATGGTGTGTACTCCTGCTGTGGCGAAAGTGTGGGGCAGGTTTCCAGAAACTCCTGCATCTTCAAACACCCCGTCGTTGTCCCAGTCAATGTCATAATTTGTATCCTCCGTGTAGAACGTAAAGGACTTGTTGGCGGGGTTAGTGCCAGCGGTGGTTGTTATTTTCAGCACAAAGTGGGCTGTTGTAGCAGTCTGTGCCTGCACAGTGGCGGGCATCACCGCAAGGCAGGCGACAGAGGCAAGGGCAACGAGGGATCTAACACCGCCAACAAAATGGTAGGTTCTTGGAGAGATGTGACTTTTAACTGTTTTAAAATTCGCCCCTTCGGCAGGAGCCAGTACGAGATTCATCAAATTTTTCATAAACATTGCTATTTTTTCATAAACATTGCTATTTTATTGAGTCTTGAATTCACATAATAACGTGGGCAAGCTTAGGTAACTAGTGGGACTTCTTCAAGTTTTGGGGTTCTGTTTTTTCTACTCTGTGGTTTTTCGTGTGTGACCTCCTTTCACTCACGAAAAAAAATCTGATTACTAGCGGTGTCCTATATTTTCTGCTTAGTGTAAACACAAAAAAAATATGTAACATTTTA
Organism: Ekhidna sp.; assembly: GCA_965261215.1. GTDB lineage: Bacteria > Bacteroidota > Bacteroidia > Cytophagales > Cyclobacteriaceae > Ekhidna. Next base: position 534,467 of record CBDHDT010000193.1, on the reverse strand, counting down.
TAATCAAAATTGGTATCAGGAGTATTGCACTTAGTATGTGAATTCAAGTATAATGGCACTTTCACTTCCAAAATGGATATGCTTCATTAAAATGGAAGCTATATTTGCTGATAAAACTGAGATAAAGAGAAGATGGCGCATCCAAAACGGAAAATTTCTAGGACGAGGAGAGACAAAAGAAGGACTCATTATAAAGCGACTCCTAAAAACTATATTATATGCCCCACTACGGGCGAACCACACCTGCCACACAGGGCTTTTTGGCATGAAGGGAAGCTATATTACAAGGGTAAAGTGGTAATGGAAAACGAAGTGCTAGCCTAAGCCAAAGTTCTCCATGTTAAAAATTCAGGCAGCAGTTACTGGTGTTCACGGATATGTTCCTGAGGATATTCTCACGAACAAAGATTTTGAGTCCATGGTGGATACCAATGACGAATGGATCACTACCAGAACGGGCATCAAAGAAAGACATATCCTGAAGGGCGAGAATCAGGGTACGTCTGTTATCGCTGTTAAAGCACTCGAAGAGCTACTCAAGAAAACGAATGTTGAACCTGAGGAAATTGACCTGATTATTTGCGCCACGACAACACCCGATATGGTGTTTCCCGCTACAGCTAATATTATTGCCCATAAAATTGGTGCTGTCAACGCATTTGGCTATGATCTTCAGGCCGCGTGCTCTGGATTTATTTATGCACTGGTCACAGGATCACAGTTTATTGAGACTGGAAAATATAAAAAGGTAGTAGTCATTGGAGCAGACAAAATGTCTTCTATTGTGGATTACACAGATCGTACTACGTGCATCATTTTTGGTGATGGCGGTGGCGCAGTCATGTTAGAGCCTACCGAAGAAGATTATGGGATTAAAGATTCCATGCTAAAATCTGATGGCTCAGGGGAGCCTTATCTTCATATGAAAGCTGGAGGAAGCCGCAGACCGGCAACTGCCGAAACGGTAAAAAATCGAGAACATTTCGCGTGTCAAGAGGGATCCATGGTATTTAAGTTTGCCGTGAAAAACATGGCGGATATTGTAGCAAAGGTCATGGAGAAAAACAACCTTGTAGGCGAAGACATTTCCTATCTTGTCCCACATCAAGCTAATAAACGCATCATTGATGCTACCGCAAAGCGAATGGAAATAAGTGAAGACAAGGTTATGCTCAACATTCATAAGTATGGAAATACGACAAACGGCACCATCCCTCTTTGTCTTCACGATTATGAGCATAAGCTAAAAAAAGGGGATAATCTTATTCTGTCCGCTTTTGGCGGAGGATTCACTTGGGGAGCTTTGTGGGTAAAATGGATATACGATCCTAAATAAATCAAAAACTTAGAATTATGGCAACTACTGCAGACATCAAAAACGGATTAGTTATAGCGTTCAATCATGATCTGTTTAGTGTGGTTGAATTTCAACACGTAAAACCTGGCAAAGGACCAGCATTTGTAAGAACCAAATTGAAAAGTATCACGACAGGGAAAGTCATTGACAATACCTTTTCTGCTGGACATAAAATTGCTACAGCCCGTGTAGAACGACGACCTTATCAATTCTTGTATAGAGACGATATTGGATATCATTTCATGGATGCAAACACCTATGAACAGATAGTAGTACAAGAATCTTTGATTAATGCTCCAAAATTTTTGAAAGATGGACAACAGGTAGACATACTTTTTCATGCAGAAGAAGAAAAAGTGCTAGGTTGTGAGTTGCCTCAGCACGTAGAAATGAAAATAATCTATGCCGAACCAGGAGTAAAAGGCAACACTGCTACTAATGCTACGAAAAATGCAGAAATTGAAACAGGAGCTACCATCCAGATCCCGTTGTTCATTGAGCAAGATGAGGTTGTCAAAATCAACACTGCGGATGGCTCCTACGTGGAACGCGTGAAATAATCATGTCAATTGCAGAAGTCATCAATCAAAATTTTATATACTTTAGTTCTTTAGTTAATCCCATACCCACCATAATCAATGAAGGTCAAAGAAATTCAAGAGCTTATCAACTTCCTTTCCGAATCCGGTTTGGAGGAAGTAAATATAGAAACAGAAGGTTTTAAGGTAAGCATAAAAAGGTCTCCTGAACAACATGTAGTGACCACTTCTGCTCCTGCGGCGGTGCAGGCTACTCTTGCACCAGTAGCCACCCCTCCCGTTTCGGTAACGCCGACAGAAAAGGCTGAACAAGCATCACAGGATGCTAATCTTGCAGAAATAAAATCACCGATGATCGGTACATTTTACAGATCTTCCAACCCAGAATCCCCTGTATTTGTTGAGGTTGGAAGTGTGGTAAAGCTAGGAGACACAGTCTGTATCATTGAAGCGATGAAGTTATTCAATGAAATTGAGTCTGAAGTTTCAGGAAAAGTGGTAAAAATTTTGGTAGACAACTCTCAGCCTGTCGAGTACGACCAACCGCTATTTCTTATCGATCCTTCTTAATTAAGTCAACTGAATGTTTAATAAGATTTTAATTGCCAATAGGGGGGAAATTGCTTTACGAATTATTCGTACTTGCAAAGAGATGGGTATCAGGACAGTCGCAGTTTATTCAACTGCTGATGCTGAAAGTCTCCACGTAAGGTTTGCAGATGAAGCTGTATGTATAGGTCCTCCTTTCGTAAAAGACTCGTATTTAAATATCTCCAGAATTATCTCTGCTGCGGAAGTAACCAATGCAGATGCCATCCATCCTGGCTATGGGTTCTTAGCTGAGAATGCAGCGTTTTCAAAAGTTTGCGAAGAATACAAGATCAAGTTCATTGGTGCAAGTGAGCAAATGATCAATGATATGGGTGACAAAGCTACTGCGAAAGCGACCATGCAAAAGGCAGGTGTCCCTGCTATCCCTGGTTCGGATGGATTGCTTGATACACTGGACGAAAGCAAAAAACTTGCTAAAAAAATGGGTTACCCTATCATGCTTAAAGCCACTGCTGGCGGGGGGGGGAAAGGAATGCGCCTAGTAAATAAGGAGAACGAACTTCAAAAGGCATGGGACGATGCAAAGCAAGAAGCAGGAGCTGCTTTTGGCAATGACTCCCTTTACATGGAAAAATTCATTGAGGAGCCACGACACGTTGAAATTCAAATAATAGGAGATAAAAATGGCAAAGCCTGCCATCTGTCTGAACGAGACTGCTCTATTCAAAGACGACATCAAAAGTTAATAGAGGAGACCCCATCACCTGTCGTTACCCAGGAGTTGAGAGAAAAAATGGGTCAGGCTGCTGTCAAGGGAGCAGAAGCTATCAAATATGAAGGTGCTGGTACTGTAGAGTTTCTTGTGGATAAACAGGGAGACTTCTATTTCATGGAAATGAATACAAGAATCCAAGTAGAACATCCAATCACGGAAGAAGTAACTGATTATGATTTAATCAAAGAGCAAATAAAAGTCGCTGCTGGTGAGGTTATTTCTGGAAGAAACTATTACCCCCAACTGCATTCAATTGAGTGCAGGATCAATGCCGAGAATCCTGCGAATGACTTCCGACCGAATCCAGGTAAGATCACAAACCTCCATTTACCAGGAGGGCACGGGGTTAGGATAGATAGTCATGTGTATGCGGGATATACAATTCCTCCATTTTATGATTCAATGATCGCCAAGTTGATTGTTACGGCTCAGACCAGAAAAGAGGCAATTATTAAAATGAAACGTGCACTGGGGGAAACAGTAATCGAAGGCATCAAAACAACTATTCCATTTCATCTGAAGTTAATGGATGATGAACAGTTTAAATCTGGTCAGTTTACGACCAAGTTCATGGAAACTTTTGATTTGAACGATCTTTAATTTGTTCTTCCAGCTTTCTATACCAATCCTCTCCATATTTTCTGATCAGAGCATCTTTCAAAAATTTATAAACTGGTAGCTTGAGTTCTTTTCCTAAATCACAAGCAGGAGAACAAATATGCCATCTATCATAGTTAAGTGCTTCAACTTCGGAAAGTTTGGAAATCCTGACAGGATATAAATGACAGGACACAGGTTTAAAAAAATCTGTTTCCCCTGCTCTATGAGCCTGCTCTATACTGCATTTTAAGATGCCCTGCTCGTCGTAGAAAGCAAAAGCACATTCTTTTCCATTAATGGTAGTTGTAGAATATTCACCATCCTCATCCAGCAAATAACCTCCCTCCTTTTCTAAAACACCTATTGCTTCATCAGACAAATAAGGTTTTACTAAATCTATCACTTCTTCTATCAAGAAAAGTTCTTCTTCGGTCAAAGGGGCACCCAAGTCACCTTCTACGCAACAGGCACCTTTACATTTTTGAAGATCACACGCAAAGGCTTCATTAATCACATCATCAGACACCAATATTTTTTCAACTTGGATCATAACATAAATTTTTTAAAAAACATTGAACCATTTTCGACACTTATTGCTTTCTTTACACTCGGTGTATGTTTACACATAGAAATTTAAGATTTTACATAGAAAAATTATGATTCAAGCATTTATCATTTTTTCAACGCTTATTAGCGGTGTTGTGGCTAAAGAAGTAAAAGTAAACACTGAAGCCAGTACAATTACATGGATCGGCACTAAGGTAATTGGAGATAGTCATACTGGTACGCTTGCATTACAAAGTGGATCGCTGGATATTTCCAGTGGAAAGCTAATGGGAGGATCTTTTGTAGTAGATATGACCTCTTTGACGGCTACTGATCTTTCAGGTGAATGGAAACAAAAACTAGAAGATCACTTAAAATCCAATGAATTCTTTGGAGTGGAAACCTATCCAACAGCCGAATTAAACATCACAAAAGTTAAATCAACTGGAGAAGGCACGTATGACATCACTGGAGATTTCTCGATCAAAGGGAAGACCGAATCCATTGCTTTCTCTGCTACCGTAAAAGAGAGTGACAATGGATATGAAGCTAGTGCTTCGATCACCGTTGACAGATCAAAGTTTGATGTAAGGTATGGGTCAGGATCATTTTTTGACAATCTTGGAGATAAAGCAATCAACGACGAATTCACGCTGGAAGTGAAATTGGTCGCTGGAAGTTAATGAACATCTAGCTGGATAGCCAGACAAAAGTCATCCCGATAAAAGTCATTTCAGTTTCTTGAGATGATTTTCTTTGGTTGTGGCGAATTCACCCCATGAGTAATAAGAATCAACAAACTCATTGCTACCGTTTGCGACGGTCTTAAAGCATTTTAATTATAATATTAGTCTAAATAGTCAACCCTAAAGAATAAAAATTATTGAAATAGGCATTTAATAAATAAAAGATTAGTCTATTAAAACAGTTTCATTTTCTTGATTAAACGATTGATTTACAGTAACTTAGTAGGACTATTAAAGTTAGAATAAAAATCAGATTATGGAGAAAAAGTATGAAAGCCTAACCCTTTTTGAGTTTCAGGAGAATTTTCCTGATAACGACAGTTGTCAAAACTTCCTGGCCGAAATGAAATGGCCCAATGGATTTAAATGTGAAAGGTGCCAAAACAGCAAGTATTGCGGAGGGAAATTATTCCATACCCGTCCATGCACAAAATGTAGATACCAAGCTACCCCCACAAGTGGCACTCTTTTCCACAAAGTAAAATTCCCAATGTTAAAAGCTTTTTATATCCTATACTATATGAGTACCAATAAACAAGGGATTGCATCAACAGAGCTAAGCAGAAAACTGGGGCTACGGCAAAAAACCTGTTGGCTGTTTCAACAAAAGGTAATGAAGGCCATGGTTAGCAGTGGGAAATACCCGCTAATGGGTAAAGTAGAAGTCGATGAGATCGTTGTAGGGCAACAAGAAGAAGGCGTTGTAGGACGACAAAATAACCGAAAAAAGCAGGTTGTACTGGCTATTGAGAAGAAAGGGAAAGGAGTGAGCAGGATGTATGCCAGAGTGATTGACAATGCTGGCTCCAAGCAATTGAAGCCCTTCTTCCAAGATCATATATCAACTCAAGCTACCATCACAACCGATAGGTGGAGGGGCTACATCCCCTTGAAAGAAAAATACCCTTATTTAATTCAATTGAAGTAGGCATTTAATACATAAAAGATTAGTCTATTAAAACAGTTTCATTTTCTTGATTAAACGATTGATTTACAGTAACTTACTAGGACTATTAAAGGTAGAGTGAAAATCAGATTATGGAGAAAAAGTATGAAAGCCTAACTCTTTTTTAGTTTCAGAAGAAATTTCCTGATAACGACAGTTGTCAAAACTTCCTGACCGAAATGAAATGGTCAGATGGATTTAAATGTGAAAGGTGACAAAACAACAAGTAGTGCAGAGGGAAATTATTCCATACCCGGCAATGCACAAAATATAGGTACCAAGCTACCCCCACAAGTGGCACTCTTTTCCACAAAGTAAAATTCCCAATGTTAAAAGCTTTTTATATCCTATACTATATGAGTACAAATAAACAAGGGATTGCATCAACAGAGCTAAGCAGAAAACTGGGGCTACGGCAAAAAACCTGTTGGCTGTTTCAGCAAAAGGTAATGAAGGCAATGGTTAGCAGTGGGAAATACCCGCTAATGGGTAAAGTAGAAGTCGATGAGACCGTTGTAGGGCAACAGGAAGAAGGCGTTGTAGGACGACAAAATAACCGAAAAAAGCAGGTTGTACTGGCTATTGAGAAGAAAGGGAAAGGAGTGAGCAGGATGTATGCCAGGGTGATTGACAATGCTGGCTCCAAGCAATTGAAGCCCTTCTTCCAAGATCATATATCACCTCAGGCTACCATCAAAACCGATAAGTGGAGGGGCTACATCCCCCTGAAAGACAAATACCCTTAGTTAATCCAAATCGAGAGTGGGAAGAAAGGTAAGAATTTCCCAGAACAATTATGATGTTCAAGGCATGGCTTAGAGGTATCCACCACTCAGTCGATAACCTGCAAGCATATATCGACCAATATTGCTATCGGTTCAACCGAAGTCAAATGAAAGGGGAAATATTCGATAACCTGCTAACTAAAATGGTGGACCATCAGCCATGCCCTTACAAGTGCATTCGTATTTATTAAATGCCTACTTCAATAAATTTATATAAGGAATCGTTTGAAACAAAGTAGCAACTGTTTTCTGAATTTTACCCTAATAGCAAGGACGCTATTATTTTCTGTGAAAACAAACGAGTATATCCTTTGCCTTTGGAAGCAAATGAAACAGCTATAACCTTCACTTTACCGTTATCATCTACGTATCATAGGAAGACTACACAGAATAAAACACGTATAAATCAAACCAACTTAAATGTTGCCATTTACGCGCTGGTGATTGGTCATATAGCCTGTATTCTTTTCCTGATATTTTATACACTTTTGGTGAATATGTTAGATGTATTTCTATGGTCTTTTTAGGATATTCTTTCTTCTTTATTTCTGAAATCTTAAACTAATCCGCAATACCTAATATCTCTCTTAAAAAATTAGCAAAATCTGGCATAATAAATAGGGCAAGCCTCAGAAGCGTCACTACAATTTTAGTTTGGCCCTATAAAAGATATTGCTCCGCAGGCATTAATAGTTCATGATAAAATTCATCTGTTTAAAACATTATCAGAAGTCATAGATAAAACAAGGCGAAAAGAAGTCTTGAAAAATCCTCTCTTAAAGAAACACAAATACACTGTTTTAAAAAATGAAGCTAACAGAACCGAGAAACAACAAATAGCGTTTAAGGGCATCTCTAAAAACTGGATATTCTCCCGATTTATTTTTATGACCTGTTTTTTTTATGATGGCTTATTTTGTTTTTTTTAGTTCATTTTTTATTCACCTGATTATCAGTCACTTATGAATTTATTCATTGTCTATCGAACGCACGTTCCCTCATAATGAAGCGGTCAATTGAATTTTTCTGAACATATTATAAGTCAGATTCATCAGACCAATGACCGTGTCGGCTCTTGATTTCCCTACTTTTCTGTAATACATGCTTCCCATACTGTTTTCCATGAAACCAAAAACATGCTCCACTCTTACGCGTACTTTTGATTTTCTTGTATTACTTTCCTTTTGTGTATCGGTCAACGGCTTGTTTTTGTAGCCCTTCTCATGTATTTGATCTTTAACCTGATGTTTTTCGAGTATTTCTTGCTGGTCTGCATAAGCACTGTCGGCATACAGTGCCTGCTCTTTGTCTTGTTTTTTGTCCAACAGGGCATCAAGAGCCTGTGAATCATGTACCGATGCATCGGTAATTTCATAGCGTTCTATCAATTTGCTACCTGCATCAACCTTGGCGTGATTTTTATACCCATAATAATTCTGATTACTTTTCTTTGTCCAACGTGCATCAATGTCCTTTTGACGCTTTTTATTGGGTTCATCTGTCCATAGACTTTCTCCCTTACCCTCTTTTATTTGTTGGTTTTTCTCCCTGCTGTTGCGTTGGCGTGGGGCTTCTACAAAAGAGGCATCTATTATTTTGCCTTCATTGACCATAAGCCCTAACTCTTCCAATTGACCCTGAAATAGCTCGAAAAGGGATTTTACTAAATTCAAGTCGGTCAGACGTTCACTAAACAACCATATCGTGTTGCTATCTGGTATGTCATCTGCAATGGTGAGGTTGAGAAATCTCATAAAACTCATCCTGTCATTGATTTGATATGCTACTTGATCATCAGAGAGGTTATAATACCGCTGAAGAATCAATATCTTGAACATTAACACATAATCATATGGGGGACGTCCTCCCTTTCCTTTTGACTCTTTGATCAGGTGCTTTTCCAGTAAAGAACGGAAAATTTCAAAATCAATTTCACGGTTTAATCGTTGCAGGGGATCTCCCAACTGGCTCAGTTTGGACAAACGAATGTCTTGATCAAAAAAACCGTAATCTCTGTGACGTTTAAATTGTTTCATTGCCAGGTCTAACTCTTGTAGCTCAAAAAACATACTAATACAGCTGTTTTAGTTTTTAGAGATGCCCTATAGCCAAGAAAGAAGGGATTAACCTACGACGCAGCTACGTTAGGACAACCAAAACCCTTGTCAGAGACACCTACAATGGGACTCACCCTAAAAGAAGGAAGAAAGCAAATGCAGCGAAGCGCAAACTCAAAACCATTGCTAGTCGGTTAGTCAGAGCATTAGACAGGAAATTACCTCATCAGCAAAAAGAAGTAACACTGGCACTGTTCAAACGAGTACTTACACAAGAGAAGTGCAGTAAGCATAAAATTTACAGTTTACATGAACCTGATGTGTATTGCATCGCAAAAGGGAAGGCACATAAGAAATATGAATATGGCTGTAAGGCATCAGAAGTATTGACACAAAATACGGGTATCATCGTAGGTGCGATGACTTTTGAAGAGCATATTTATGATGGACATACGCTAGATGCTGTATTGAAGCAAACACAACTACGGACTGGTAACTACCCGAAAACCGCCACAGTAGCTAGGGGTTAGAAAGGGACTAACAAAGTTGAGAACACCTCCATCATTCGACCATCCAACTCATTAAAAAGAGACAATACCTATCAAAAACAGAGAAAACGAAAGCACTGTAGACGTAGAGCAGCCATAGAGCCAATCATCGGACACTTGAAGCAAGATCATCGAGTAGCTAGCAATTACCTAAAAGGGAAAACAGGAGATAAAATAAACTTCATCATGTCTACCTGTGGGTTTAACTACAAGAAGTTGATGAAAAAACTAAGAGTAAACGCTCTTTGGCTCTATACAAAATGGGTAGTAAAGCTGAGGCGTCTAGTTGAATTAACCTCTTTCCATCAAAGTAGAATACAAACTCTATTGAAAATGAGTTGTTAAGGAACGACTAATTAGTCAACCCTAAAGAATCAAAATTAATTATGCTTATCTTCTTTCAGGGAGGTTTTTAGCATGATTATTGCTATATAAAATGACAAGGAATAGTTATAATATCAATCAAAACCTTGTCAAATGCAGTCAAAAAAGTCGAATAGAAATCAACTTAATTTTTTATCACCTACCTTACCTGAACAACTCAATTCCAAGCAAGAGCTTTATTTGTTGAGCCACCAGATAGCATGACCATATTTTGAAGAAGCGTTTGGTTCGCTTTATTCAACTGTAGGTCGTCCAGCTCCTTCTATTCGTTTGATGGTCTCCTTGTTGATATTAAAATCTATTTACAATTTATCAGATGAGGTATTGGTGGAACAACGGTGGGACATGAATCCATATTTTCAATAGTTTGGAGGCTTTGATTCTTTGCAATGGGGGCAACCTTGTGCGGCAACAGATTTGGTACATTTCAGGAAGAGGATTGGAGAAGAAGGGGTAGAGAAGCTATTGAAACATTCAATTGAGCTACACGGCAAGGCTGCTAAGGACAAGCATGTAAGTGTAGATACTACTGTCCAGGAAAAGAGCATCACCTATCCCACAGATGCAAAACTTCATAAAAAGATTGTTGACAGCTGTATTTCTATAGCCAACCAAGAAGGGATTAAACTACGACGCAGTTACGTTAGGACAACCAAAAACCTTGTCAGAGACACCTACAATGGGACTCACCCTAAAAGAAGAAAGAAAGCAAAGGCAGCGAAGCGAAATCTCAAAACCATTGCTGGTCGGTTAGTCAGAGAATTAGACAGGAAATTACCACATCAGCAAAAAGAAGTAACATTAGCACTGTTCAAACGAGTACTTACACAAGAGAAGTGCAGTAAACATAAAATTTACAGTTTACATGAACCTGATGTGTATTGCATCGCAAAAGGGAAGGCACATAAAAAATATGAATATGGCTGTAAGGCATCAGTAGTATTGACACAAAATACGGGTATCATCGTAGGAACGATGACTTTTGAAGAGAATATTTATGATGGACATACGCTAGATGCTGTATTGAAGCAAACACAACTACGGACTGGTAACTACCCGAAAACCGCCACAGTAGATAGGGGGTACAAAGGGACTAACACAGTTGAAAACACCTCCATCATCCGACCATCCAACCCATTAAAAAGAGACAATACCTATGAAAAACAGAGAAAACGAAAGCACTGTAGACGTAGAGCAGCCATAGAGCCAATCATCGGACACTTGAAGCAAGATCATCGAGTAGCTAGCAATTACCTAAAAGGGAAAACAGGAGATAAAATAAACTTCATCATGGCAGCCTGTGGGTTTAACTACAAGAAATTGATGAAAAAACTAAGAGTAAATGCTCTTTGGCTCTATACAAAATGGGTAGTAAACCTGAGGCGTCTAGTTGAATTAACCTCTTTCCATCAAAGTAGAATACAATCTCTATGGAAAATGAGTTTTTAAGGAACGACTATTTAGTAAATGCCTACTTCAAAAAAATTAAGTTGATTTCTATTCGACTTTTTTGACTGCATTTGACAAGGTTTTGATTGATATTATAACTATTCCTTGTCATTTTATATAGCAATAATCATGCTAAAAACCTCCCTGAAAGGAGATAAGCATAATTAATTTTTATTCTTTAGGGTTGACTAAGTAAGGATATTTTTCTTTCAAGGGGATGTAGCCCCTCCACTTATCGGTTTTGATGGTAGCCTGAGTTGATATATGATCTTGGAAGAAGGGCTTCAATTGCTTGGATCCAGCATTGTCAATCTCTCTGGCATACATCCTGCTCACTCCTTTCCCTTTCTTCTCAATAGCCAGTACAACCTGCTTTTTTCGGTTATTTTGTCGTCCTACAACGCCTTCTTCCTGTTGCCCTACAACGGTCTCATCGACTTCTACTTTACCCATTAGCGGGTATTTCCCACTGCTAACCATGACCTTCATTACCTTTTGTTGAAACAGCCAACAGGTTTTTTGCCGTAGCCTCAGTTTTCTGCTTAGCTCTGTTGATGCAATCCCTTGTTTATTTGTACTCATGTAGTATAGGATATAAAAATCTTTTAACATTGGGAATTTTACTTTGTGGAAAAGCGTGCCACTTGTGGGGGTAGCTTGGTACCTACATTTTGTGCATTGCTGGGTATGGAATAAGTTCCCTCTGCAATACTTGTTGTTTTGGCACCTTTCACGTTTAAATCCATCTGGTCATTTCATTTCGACCAAGAAGTTTTGACAACTGTCGTTATCAGGAAATTTCTTCTGAAACTCAAAAAGGGTTAGGCTTTCATACTTTTTCTCTATAATCTGATTGTTACTCTAACTTTAATAGTCCTACTAAATTACTGTAAATCAATCGTTTACTCAAGAGAATGAAACCATTTTAATAGACTAATCTTTTATTTATTAAATGCCTACTTTAATTCATCTGTTTAAAACATTATCAGAAGCCATAGATTAAAACAAGACGAAAAGAAGTCTTGAAAAATCCTCTTTTAAAGAAACACAAATACACTGTTTTAAAAAATGAAGCTAACAGAACCGAGAAACAAGAAATAGCGTTTAAAGCTATTGATCAAGCTAATTTAAACACTGCAAAAGCATGGCATATAAGAGAGAATTTTAAAACCCCGTTTTCTATTGAAAATAAAACCGATGCAGAGAAATTATTTGACCAATGGATGACCAACTCTAAGGCAGTTAAAATCAGCTATGTAAATAATGTTATAGCAACCTTTGAACGTCATAAACAAGGAATTGTAAATGCCTTTAAAACACAAACAGCTAGTGGTAAACACGAGCATTTAAACGTGAAAAATTACTTAGACAGAGTTTAATTTACAGTCTCGCCTGCTTCAATAAATTTGTATTGACCAGGTAGCCTTGGGAGTTTCTCTGGCTCCCATTCTTTCTTTGAAAACCTTTAAGCCTTCTTGTGGTTGCCCTCGGATAGAAGACACCCCCATATCTAAATACTCAAACCCTCGTGATCGGTAATGTCCAACCATGCCTGCGATAAGCAAAACCATCGGGCTATGAGATTTGAAAGTCGGACTAGTGGCTGGTAGATAATAATAAGCGATCTTGTCTGTGATTTTAACACTAACGCATACGGAGGACATATTTTTTCCCCTGAAAACGCCAAAAAGATGATATGCCTGAGTAGCATCAGATAATTTTTGGAGCAGGGCAAGAGAAATGTTGATGTTCAACCCCTGAACCTGACGACATGCCAAAATAAACTGATACACAATGTCGATTTTTTCCGCTCCAATTTGTCGAAATTCAAACCCCTCTTGCGCAAGAAATTCAATCTTTCTGGCTTGCATTTTATGTATGCCTTCTTTCCAAGTAGAGTTCAGGCAGATATGCTGGTTAATGTCAGAAAAATCTTTTTTAAATCCAGTATGTCTTAGCCATTTTTCTGAAACAAAACCTGCATAAATACTAGGTGGATGATATATGGTCAACTTTTTAATATTTCTGCTTTTTAAATCTTTTTTCACTGCGTCAAGGAATTGAGAAAATGCATTCTGATCTGATTTTTTTCCAGAAAAAAAAGACCCAAAAGGACTCCTTGGTATACTAATCGCCGAACTATCTACAATTGAAACGGGGAAAAAGAAATTTTGACTTTCATAGCAAACAAATTGATCATGCTGTTGACTCTTGAGGTACGACTTACTGTAATAAAGAAGAGGAACCTCGTGGATTAGCTGGTCAATATTTAAATGAGTGAGTAAAGGTGTTTTCACGAATTAAATTTTAATAGAGAAAGTATTTCATAAACCGATGAGCAGTACTATCTTGCTCTAGGAATTTATGAAAAAAAATCTAAGATTAATCAATTTGAAGAAAATAGTGCTGATATTATCAGTTTCATCTTTTTTCTGTACTTCGGCACAAGTTTTTGAAAATAAAAATCTTAAGATTCTGGTAAAAAAAGGTGCTGATCATATCTACAATGCGAACCCAGACTCCGCCTATTTTTATATAGCGCGTGTGTATGAAGAAATTCCAGACCACCCGGTAATTCCGTTGATGAAAGCGATGACATTATTGTGGGCAAATATTCCTGTCATCACGGAAGAGTTATTCATTGAAATGCAAAATCTGCTTTACTATGCAGTGGAATTAGCTAAAAATAAAGACCCAGATTTGAAGAATCCTGAAATGATTTTTTTTGCAATGGCTTCTCATGGATTGCTGGCTGAATATTATGCAGACCAAAATTATAACCTAAAAGCGGTTGGTGAAGCCAATCATGCGTATGGACTGATGAAACAAGGGTTTGAACTTGTTGACGAGTACCCAGAGTTTTTGATTACAACGGGGCTGTATAATTATTTCCGTGAAAAATACCCTGAGAAGCACCCTGTTTACACACCACTGCTTTGGTTTTTCAAGAGTGGGGATATGGAATTAGGCTTGGCACAGCTGGAAAAGGCCTGTGAGGTTTCCATCCTCACCCAAGTTGAGGCGTATGTATACTTGAGCTATATCTACCTTCGCTATGAATATAAGACGGAGAAAGCCCAGAAATATTTAGGTACATTATGTGATCTGTATCCGAATAATTTTTATGCGAAGGCAAAATATCTGGAATCTTTGGCTAATCCAGAGGATTTTAAAAAAGCTCCCGTTGAGACCATATATTCGTTGATCCACCACGAGAATTCTTACTATAAACTCGCTGGTCATGTCTTCTTGGGTTATCTCGAAGAAAAAGTAATAGGCAATAAAAAAAAAGCTGAATTCGCCTACAGAAGAGGATTGACCTTTGGGGATAAATTGGCAAATCACGGTGAGTATTTCAAGAGTTTGGGATATCTGGGCTTAGGAAGGCTTTTAGTAGGTAAGGGGGTATCAGAAGAAGCCGAAGAAATGCTAAGGCTTGCATTGAAGTATGCTGAAACCGAACAGATAGAAAAAGAGGCAAAAGAACTTTTATCAGAATTGTGAGTACGTATTACGTCGATTTAATTATAAAACACATCGTTCAAAGCATTGAAATAATAAGGATGCCCTTAATAGCATTCTTGCTCATTTTATTGACTATTTAAGGCTACCGAACAACCAAAACCGATAAAGGAATCAGGAGCGTTTTTTGTAATTCCAAACCCTCCCGATACATCTAGTTGCATGTTGGATTTCGAGAGATAAGTTACTCCCACGTTCAATCTGGAATCGGTCTGTGAATCTTCTCTTATGAATCCATAAGGTTCTAGGAAGCCAGCAATTTTATCTCCAAAGGAAGCTCCAAAAATAATTGTATAAAAAGTTGTAGTTGCTGGAGAATCATCATCCCACTCCATACCTAAATTGTAGCCAATACTAAACCTGTTGGAAATGGATTTTGAAGTTGAAAAGCGAAATTCAGGCACACTATTTTTCGATTGATAGATTGACTCCCCGCTCTCCAGAATTAAATTTCCAATGAATGCTATCTCTGGCATCCAGCCTTCTTCTTTTGCTATTACCGACTTAATGCCTAAACGTGTTGGGCTTAATCCAGTACTTGTTTTTGTACTTAAGTAATCTTGTTGAAATCTCAACTCGAGAAATTCATTTACTCCCCAGCGAACAAGCGTATTGAAATTGCTCCCCCTTGAATTATTATCTCTTTCCAAAATAAGACCCTTTTCAATTTGAAAAGTTCCTTTAGGCACAAGTGAAGAAGAAGTGGACTGACTTGGTCGGTCTGTGGCAATTGACTTTTTATCCTGAGCAGTTGAATACAATCCAGCTAAGCACAAAAAAATCGGGAGGATTTTTCTCATATTATACCAATTTGATTATACAATATTTCATAAATAAATGAATTGTTTTTTGTTTGAATTAGGCAAGAAATATAAGCATAGCCGTAGCCACGGTACTATTTTTTAACGAAATACAAGCAGAAAAGAAACAATATATACATGATATTTTGTGGTCAAGTTGGTATTAAATGTGACTAAGCTAAGCCCTTGAGATCGTTCTAATGATTATTACCGTCAGCGCAAATAAAAACATAAGGATACAAATCCTATTAATAGCATGCATCGCTTTTAGGTTGAAGTTCTTAGGTCTGTTCGGGTCTTTCTTACGAAAGAAATAAGTCAATACCTCTGTGAAATCACAATAGTTTGTTTTTCTCTCTTGCTGTTTCATGAGCTAAAATAAACTGCAAAGTTAGTAAAGTGTCCATTATCTAAATAAAAGGCATCTCTATGAACTAGAATTTTTTAGTGAGTGCAAGGAAGTCCCGCACGGAAAACCGCAATAGCATACATGAGGATTTGAACACGGGACTGACACCGCAATCGCGGAAAAAGACAGTTAATAGAGATGTCCTTAAGAAAATGGACTTTATATTTTTTTTGGTCCATTCTAAGGAAAAATGATGCTTGGACACATAGTTGATTCCCCAAGGTTCTGGAGATATGGGATAGATGACCTTCATTTTAACGTATAATCCATTTTTAGTGCATTTTTACTAATGGACATTTCTCACAATTGGGTATTATTGATTCAATATCGAATCTTCTTTGTATTCGACATATTTTTCTACCAAGTTGGAATTATTGAAGTAGGCATTTAATAAATAAAAGATTAGTCTATTAAAACAGTTGAAATAGGCATTTAATAAATACGAATGCACTTGTAAGGGCATGGTTGATGGTCCACCATTTTAGTTAGCAGGTTATCGAATATTTTCCCTTTCATTTGACTGCGGTTGAACCGATAGCAATATTGGTCGATATATGCTTGCAGGTTATCGACTGAATGGTGGATACCTCTAAGCCATGCCTTGAACATCATAATTATTCTGTGCAATTCTGGGAAATTCTTACCTTTCTTCCCACTCTCAATTTGGATTAACTAAGAGTATTTTTCTTTCAGGGGGATGTAGCCCCTCCACTTATCGGTTGTGATGGTAGCCTGAGTTGATATATGATCATGGAAGAAAGGCTTCAATTGCTTGGAGCCAGCATTGTCAATCACCCTAGCATACATCCTGCTCACTCCTTTCCCTTTCTTCTCAATAGCCAGTACAACCTGCTTTTTTCGGTTATTTTGGCGTCCTACAACGCCTTCTTCCTGTTGCCCTACAACCGTCTCATCGACCTCTACTTTACCTATTAGCGGGTATTTCCCACTGCTAACCATGGCCTTCATTACCTTTTGCTGAAACAGCCAACAGTTTTTTTTCCGTAGCCCCAGTTTTCTGCTTAGCTCTGTTGTAAGTTCAATTAGGAAGTTCAAAGCTTAGGATAAATATGTGGAGCTAGTTCCACATATTTAAAGGTCTAAAAACTTTGCCATATGAGCCAAACATATTATCAACTCAAAGCCCATCAAAGATATCAAATTGAAGCCTACTTAACATCGGGTAAACGTAAAAGTTTCATTGCAGAAGCCCTTGATGTGTCGGGTTCCACCATTTACAGAGAATGCAAGCGCAACAGTTCCCCTACAGGGATCTATCATGGATCTAAAGCACATTTGACTTCCACAAAGCGTAAGCAACGTTATTGCAAGCCTCGGTCTTTTGACACCCACAAAAGAAAGCTCATCAAAGAATACCTTCTGCAAGAACAGTGGTCACCTAAGCAGCTTGTAGGGTATGGTAAGATCAAGCAGATTCCCATGGTTTCACATGAACGTAGCTATCAATATATCAGGGACGATAAAGCTACTGGAGGTCATTATTACAAACATTTACGCCATCAACTCAAACATAGAAAAAGACCTGTAGGTAAGACTGTAACTAGTAAAAACAGGGTATCAATCGATCAAAGACCTGAATGCATCAACAATAAAGAACGCTTTGGGGACTGGGAAGAGACCATTATAGGCAGACAGCAAAAGGGAGCCATGCTGACCATCGTGGAAAGAACTACAGGCATGCTCATTATAAAAAAGCTGCCTAAGGGAAAGCAAGCCAAAGGACTAAGTAAGGAACTTATCAATAGGCTGATCCCCTATAAAAAAACATATCTTTTCGATCTCTTCTGATAATGGAACAGCATTTGCCGACCATCAAAACATAGCTAAAAACCTAGCTACTCAATGCTACTTTGCCCATCGGTATTGCTCCTGGCAAAGAGGACTCAATGAATACACCAACAAACTCATAAGACAGTATATACCCAAAAAAATAGCTTTTGATACACTAACTGACAAACAGATTACACAAATTCAACACAAAATTAACCGACGACCAAGAAAAAAACTTGACTTTAAAACTCCTAAAGAAATCTTTTAGCTAAATACCGCTTAATTTTTGCACTTGAGTGTTGAACCTACGTATTATGATACTTTATAATTGATTTGGTATAAATGTGTAGTTACAATAATTCTATGCTACTTTTGGGGTCAAAAATAGTATCTATTTAATACCTATTTCAAAAAATAGAAAAAATTATGAGAACTCCTATTCTTTCACCCAAAGCAACATGGATGACCGCCAAAAAGTCGCATAATGCGACCCCGACATTATGGCAAGGGTTAGCCCGGTTTGGTAATTACCCAAAAAACATCCTGCTTATCCTTGTTTTGAGCTTGGCTTGGTCTCTGCCAGTGTATGCCCAGGAAATGCCCAACCCACCCGTGTGCATGCGTCACGCCAAAGTTCAGGAAGTCATCATCCAAAATGTGCATGGCAAAAGCAGGTGTGAGGACATTACTGCGGCAGATTTGGCGGCAATTACCGTTTTAGTCCATTTTGGCGGGTTTGATTTCGTCCCCCCAAAGAGAAGTGATTTTGCCGGTTTAACCACATTACTAAATCTCGACATCTCCGGTAACAACAACTTCGATGGCTTGACGACCCTCCCAGCGGATCTTTTTCAAGGTCTGCCAGCACTGAGGAACTTGAATTTAACGAATAATCAATTAAGCACTTTGCCAATTGGTATTTTTCAGGGCTTATCCTTGATTGGTCTCACATTAAGCGGTAACCCGTGGGTTTCATTCCCCACGAATATGTTTAACGAAATGGCTTCGGTTAGCCAAACCACACGAATGAGCGTTACGGGTCTCGCCCCCATCAATGCCGCATTGCCAGTCGCCAGTGGCACCATTCCAGCACAATCGTTGGCACTAACGGCTAACTCGCTCACCGTGGAGGTGGCTACTTTCTTTAGCGACCCGGGCGATACCCTGACCTACACAGCCATGTCCGCTGACCCCGCCATTGCCAGCGTTGCCATCAGCGACAGCACGCTAACCATTACGCCCGTAGCACTCGGCACAACCAACATCACTGTTACTGCCACTGACACCGCCGGACAGCCGGTTACACAGACCTTTGCGCTTACTGTTACCAACGTGGCCGTTGTCAACCAACCCCCAACCGCCAATGGCACGATTGCCGATATTACGAACCTGGTGTACGATGGTGCTGTTGCAACCGTGGACGTGGCGGATAAATTTACCGACCCGAACGACATATTGACCTTTAGCGCAGCATCTAATGCTACCGCCATCGCCAGCGTTAGCGTAACCAATAATAGTATCGTTACCATTACGTCAGTAGCCGCCGGCAGCGCAACCATCACCGTCACCGCCACCGATAGAGCAGGTCAAACTGCTGAACAGACGTTTACCGTCACCGTTATCAACCCAGCACCAATAATCGTAGGCACGATTGCCGATATTACGGATCTGGTGCAAAATGGTGCTGTTGCAACCGTGAACGTGGCGGGTAAATTCAGCGACCCGGGCGACGTGTTGGCCTTTAGCGTAGCATCTAGTGCTATCGCCATCGCCAGCGTTGCCCTAACCAATAAGAGCATCGTTACCATTACGCCAGTAGCCGCCGGCAGCGCAACCATCACCGTCACTGCCACCGATACCGAGGATCAAACGATTACCCAATCCTTTATGGTAAGCGTTGCCGAAAACCCAACAGACCTCTGCTCACGTAGCCCAGGAGTTAGGGCTAACATAATCGAAAAATTGAGCAAAAGCTGTGAAGATGTTACTCCAGCAGATTTGGCAAGTATTGAAACTCTCGATTTTCGCCCTGCTGAGAACAATGAACAACTAGTCGGCACCTTAAAGAGTGGCGATTTTGTTGGCTTAACCGGTCTAGAGAGACTCCGTTTAAATGGTAACCAATTAACCACCCTACCCGCTGATATATTCGCTGGTCTACAGACCTCTAGGGTGCAAACCTCATTCGAGGTACTGTGGTTACAGAACAACGACCTCACCAGCTTGCCGGCTGGTATTTTTGCGGGCTTAATAGGTTTGATAACCCTTAATTTATCGAGCAACCCACTGCCTGCTTCGTTGCCCGCAAGCCTGTTTGCCGATATGCCACAAAATGCAAGAATAATCCTTCCCGAGGGAACCACGATTCTAGCCGCCCCCAACATCAGCCCCAGTATGGCGACACTGACCGCCACCATTGGCACCGCCATTGCCGATATCATCATTGATTCCTCAGCCGGTGGTGCAGTGGCTAGCTATAGCATCGACCCAGCCATTGGCAATGGACTGTCGTTTGACGAAACCACTGGCACTATTTCAGGTACGCCAACCGCGGTCGCTGATGCGCTGACTTACACCATCACCGCCACCAATGCCAGTGGCAGCAATGATGCCAGCGTCGAAATTACCGTTCAGGCGACACTGGTTGCTCCCGATATCAGCACCAGCCGCAATATATTAATTGCCACTCAGGGCGTCGCCATTACCCCCACCACCATTACCAATAACGGTGGTGCAGTGCCAGCAACAGATGGCTACAGCATCGACCCAGCCATCACTAATGGACTCAGCTTTAACCCCAACACTGGTAGCATCTCTGGCACACCAGCTATGGTCGCTGATGCGGTGACTTACACCATCACCGCCACCAATGCCGTCGGCATGAATACCACCACCGTCACCATTACCGTTCAGGCGACACTGGCCGCCCCCGACATCAGTGCCAATATGGCGACATTGATCGCCGCCGCGGGCATCGCCATTGCCGATATCACCATGACGAATAGTGGTGGTGCAGTGCCGGTAACAGGTGGCTACGGCATCACCCCGCCCATCGCTAATGGACTCAGCTTTAACCCCAACACCGGCACCATCTTTGGCACACCAACTGCGGTCGCTGATGCGGTGACTTACACCATCACCGCTACCAATGCCACCGGCATGAATACCGCCACCGTCACCATTACCGTTCAGGCGACACTGGCCGCCCCCGACATCAGTGCCAATATGGCGACACTGATCGCCACCGCGGGCATCGCCATTGCCGATATCACCATGACCAATAACGGTGGTGCAGTGCCAGCAACAGATGGCTACGGCATCATGCCAGTCATTGCTAATGGACTCAGCTTTAGCACCAGCACTGGCAGCATCTCTGGCACACCAACGGCGGTCGCTGATGCGGTGACTTACACCATCACCGCCACTAATGCCACCGGCATGAATACCGCCACTGTCACCATTACCGTTCAGGCGACACTGGCAGCCCCCGACATCAGTGCCAATATGGCGACATTGATCGCCACCGCGGGCATCGCCATTGCCGATATCACCATGACGAATAGTGGTGGTGCAGTGCCGGTAACAGGCGGCTACGGCATCACCCCGCCCATCGCTAATGGACTCAGCTTTAACCCCAACACCGGCACCATCTTTGGCACACCAACTGCGGTCGCTGATGCGGTGACTTACACCATCACCGCTACTAATGCCACTGGTTCGGCTATGGCTACGGTAGTCATTACCGTCAATGCGCTAGCCGCCCCGAGCATCACGCTCAGCACCGATATGCTGATTGCCACCGCGGGCACCGCCATTGCCGATATCACCATTACGAATAACGGTGGTGCGATACCAGCAACAGATGGCTACAGCATCACCCCGCCCATCGCTAATGGACTCAGCTTTAGCACCAGCACCGGCACCATCTCTGGCACACCAACTGCGGTCGCTGATGCGGTGACTTACACCATCACCGCTACTAACGCTACTGGCTCGGCTATGGCTACGGTAGTCATTACCGTCAATGCGCTAGCCTCCCCGAGCATCACGCTCAGCACCGATATGTTGATTGCCACCGCGGGTATCGCCATTGCCGATATCACCATGACGAATAGTGGTGGTGCGATACCAGCAACAGATGGCTACAGCATCACCCCGCCCATCGCTAATGGACTCAGCTTTAGCACCAGCACTGGCAGTATCTCTGGCACACCAACTGCGGTCGCTGATGCGGTGACTTACACCATCACCGCGACTAACGCTACTGGCTCGGCTACGGCTACGGTAGTCATTACTGTCAATGCGACATCTTCACCGACAGCCATAAGAACTGCTGACGTGGAGGAAATAGACGTTTCCGTCTCTCCTAATCCAATAAAAGATGGAGCTAGAGTAACAATTACCGTTGCCAGCGAGGGCGTGTACCACTTGTTGGGAATCTCAGGGGAATTTCTTACTAAAGGGACGTTAACCAAGGGTGATAACGCTGTGATATTTCCGTCTTTAGCTAAAGGAATTTACCTGTTACAGATACAAACAAAACACGGTCGCGTGACGAGGAAAGTGGTTAAAAACTAGGATCGTAGCGATGGCTATGCTTATAGCTTTTACCTAATGCAAACGAAACTAGTTCAATTTATTTGTGTCGTATCTTATGGTCAAATTGGTATAACTGCCTTTTTCCGCTATTTCGGTGTCAATCCCATACTCAAATCCTCATGTATGCTATATATACTGCGGGTTTCCGTGTGGGACTGCCTTGCACTCACGAAAAAAATCAGTTACTAGTGGTACCCTCGAGTTATTCCGTTCTAGCTCCAAATTGATAGGAAAGACCAACTCCAATAACACTTTTAAACTGAGTCCTGGGTTTTATTTCGTTATTTTCAATTGTTCCATCTCCATTATCGTCTGCTCCAATTTTAATATCATCATCATAAAAAAGCTGGGTGAAGAAATTCGCAGAAAGCACTTGAGTTAGGTTCACAACCAAAGTATTTTGCCAATTCACATCTACATTTCCGAAATTTTCTAGATAATTGGTGAAAAGTTCCAACCTGCTTTCGAAATTCCCCTTCAAGTACTTCGCTCTAAAAAAAGATCCTAATTCAGCTCGTGAGTTCTTGCCATCTGTCAGTTTATTACCCTGATTATCAAAAGTGGCCGGGTCCACGCCATAGTCTCCACGGTCTGCCAACTCCTGAACAGTAACAAAAGTGAATTTTCCCGTAATAGGAGTATATGAAAAGCTTAAAAAATCATTAGGATAGAAATCAATTCCTGTTCCTACTATTAAGTATCCTGGTGCCATAAAATCCGAGATGATGGTTTGGTCATCTTCTGGATCGAATCCCTTATCAAATTGTGTCTTGAAATCCAGCAAAGAACTTAAATACCATTTTGAGCTATTGGTATTTAGTTGATATCCATATTTGGTAACAATATTTAGTTTATCATCCGATTTGTCAAAGTCTCTGAGTCCCTGCTTAATCAATCCATAGGCGATATTGAGTGAATTTTCCCATTTTGTCCTGTCCTTATTTTAATCAGCGAACATACCGTAATTGAAATTTACAGTTGCTGAATTTTGTCCACCCGCTGACCAATTGGTAAGCGAGACCTGCGAAAAAGTAAGAGAACCGATACCTCCTACTTTCCAGTAGGTTGTATCTGTGCCTTGAGCAAAAGACGCTGTAGCCATCAGCATCAAACAATGCGTAACAATTATTTTTTTCATCTGTTTAAGCATTTAGGAGTCAAAAAATCTGACTTATCTAGTCTTTTTTTTGACTAAGGTGTTCACACCTAAGAAAACAATTACAGAGAAAAATGACCTAATTATCAGTATCAATGTAGGACTCCCTTAAACCGAAGCATTGGCAAATATTAGGTTTTTCTTTCAAATGCATGTCTACATTCAGACTTGGTACGGTTACTCCTCTTTGTTTGAGGCACGTTACTGGAGGTTTATTACCCAAGGATTCATGTGGTCTTATGTTGTTGTAACCCCAGATCCATTGCTGGGTCTGGTCCCTTACCTGTTCCAAATCGGTGAATAAATGGGCATTAAGTAGTTCTGGTAGCTCCCATTAAAGCGTTCCACAAGCGTATTCTGGGTGGGTTTTCTTGGTTGAATACAACACAGTTTAATCTTATGTTTTCGAGTCCAAACTTCAAAAACAGCAGAAGTGAACTCCGGTCCATTGTCTACACGTATCACTTCAGGAGTTTCTCGCCATTCCATGAGTCTGTCCAGTTCCCTTGTAATACGCCCGGCACTTAATGAAGGTATCAATGCTAATCATCAGTGCTTCTCTATTGAGATCATCTACACGTTGAAGGTGCTGAACGGTCTTCCATTATTCAGACTATCCTGCATGAAATCCGCACTCCAAGTGATGTTGCTTTGGATGGCTAAAATGTGAGGAGTCTTGACTCGTGCTAGCAGTCTTCTTTTACGCTTTCTACGCATATTCAAACCCATCATCACATACACTCGGTATACGCGTTTATGGTTCCATCTATACCCTTCAAGACGCAGTAAATGGTACATCTTTCGGAAGCCATAAGCAGGATACTTTTCTGCCCATTGTTACCAAATGCCTCATAATAACTGTGTCCTCAGCTTTACGCTTAAAGCGGTAGTAATACACAGATAAACTCAGATTAATTGCCACACAGACCTGCCTGATACTCAGGTCTTCATCGACCAGATACCCAACAGTTTCTCGCTTTTCAGCAGGTCTTAAATCTTTTTTCGATCAGGGGATAATGCATTGTACTCCACAGCCAGATCAGCATACTTACGCTTAAATGAACTTAATTCTGATTTGAGTTCCTTCAACTTTTTGAGTTGGTTCACACTCATGCCTGAGTATGTACTCTTCCAGTTGTAGAAAGTTGGTTGGCTTATGCCATGTACCCTACAAATATCGGACACACTCTCGCCCTAATCTTGTTCGCTCAGCATCTTGATGAGCTGAGGCTCGGTATCAACTCTTTTTCATTTCCCTGATTTTAACGTTTAACTCTATTTTTAAACGCTACGGCTTTTAGGGAGGCTTACAACTTTTTCATAATTCAAAATGCTGGCAGAGTAGCGATTAAAACCGTTCCTATTGCGAAAAAAAATGTTGGTTTTAACAAAATAATGATCGATTTTTAACGAAAAAGCTGGCAACTTTGGTTGCTAATCTGATTTATGCAAAGGTCTAGCATAACGGGTTACGCTTATTTATTCCCAACATTGGTCGTAAGTCAGTAGAGTAAATTTTCTTTTGACTTTAAGCCATCAAAATCGAGTTCCAGTACGTATTCAATAAGAGGTATCTCTCGAATAGCTGAGCATACATATTCCAGTGTAAGTTCACCTGTCTCGTCTTTTAGCTTTATCAAATAATCATATTGTTTAAGCTCTGGAATCAAAAACTGTAGCTGACTGGTTGATCCTGAAATCAATTTATTCTGCAAGAGGATCAATTCAGTAAATTCTGTTTCATGTTTCATGTTTGAAATCAGTACGAAAGATTGGTTAGAGAACTCGATTTTGATATCGGCCTGCTTAACAAAATCCATATATAGAACGGCATTTAGGTGCCATGCCAGTGTGTATTCTTTTTTATTACACACAATCCCGGCTAATTCAAAGTCAACTTCATACGTAAGGTCAAGCTTATTCTTTTTCATATTCTATACCCTACGACTTTAGGTGTCATCAAAAGTCCAAAGAGACGTTCCGCAAAATTAATTTGTTTGATTTTAGGGAGAGAATATATTTCTTTGCAACTCATTTTAAACCAAACATTACAAAAATGTCAGAAATAGCACAAAAAGTAACGTCAATCATTATTGACAAACTAGGTGTGGAAGAGTCTGAAGTTACTCCTGAAGCAAGTTTTACAAACGACTTAGGAGCTGATTCTTTAGATACTGTTGAGCTCATCATGGAATTTGAAAAAGAATTCAATATTTCCATACCTGATGACCAAGCCGAAAATATCGCAACAGTTGGTCATGCTATCTCGTATCTTGAAGAAAACGTTAAGTAAAACTTAACCAACCCTCATTAATGGAATTAAAGCGAGTCGTAGTTACTGGGATTGGTGCACTTACACCTTTGGGGAACACCAAGGATCAGTATTGGGATTCTTTGGTCAAAGGTGTAAGTGGTGCGGCTCCTATTACCAGATTTGATACAGAGAAGTTTCGAACCAAATTTGCCTGTGAAGTCAAGAATTTTAACATTCAAGATTTCTTGGACAGGAAAGAGGCCAGAAAAATGGATCCCAACACTCAGTATGGGATGGTCACGGGCGAGCAGGCTATTCAAGATTCAGGTCTGGATTTGGATAGTGTAGATAAAACAAGGATCGGTGTAATTTGGGGTACTGGTGTTGGTGGGTTCAGTACTTTCCAAGAAGAAGTGATGAATTTTGCCAATGGCGATGGGACACCCCGATTCAATCCTTTTTTTATACCTAAAATGATCGCCGATATCACAGCTGGACGACTTTCCATTAAGTATGGATTTATGGGACCTAATTTTGCTACTGTTTCGGCATGTGCTTCCTCAAGCAACTCCATAACCGACGCGTGTACTTACATACAAGTAGGGAAAGCAAATGCGATCCTTACAGGCGGGTCAGAAGCTGGCGTAATTGAGTCAGGGATTGCAGGCTTCAACGCAATGAAAGCATTATCCGAAAGAAACGATTCTCCAGAAACAGCATCCAGACCGTATGACAAAGACCGAGATGGTTTTGTACTTGGTGAAGGAGCTGGTGCTATTTTTCTTGAAGAGTTGGAACATGCAAAGGCACGAGGTGCTAAGATATATGGAGAAATCCTTGGAAGCGGTATGTCAGCTGATGCTTACCATATTACGCAACCTCATCCAGAGGGGTTAGGGATTGAGTTAGTGATGAAAAATGCGCTGGAAGATGCAGGGTTAACCCCCGATAAAGTAGAGTATGTCAACACTCATGGAACTTCTACTCCTTTGGGTGATTCAGGTGAAGTCAGAGCCGTACAGAAGGTGTTTGGTGAACATGCTTATGCCCTCAACGTAAGTTCAACAAAATCAATGACAGGGCACCTGCTAGGTGCAGCAGGAGTTGTTGAGTTTATTGCTTGCCTGATGGCACTGGAAAAAGGTATTATCCCTCCTACTATCAACCATTTTACTGATGACCCAGCTATAGACCCAAAGCTCAATCTCACTTTCAACAAAGCGCAAAGAAGAGATGTCGATATTGTAATGAGCAATACATTTGGATTTGGTGGTCACAATACATCTATCATAGTCGGTAAATATTCTGAGTAGTGTCTTCGTTTACAAAACGATTATCGGACCGACTCATTTCCTCATTATGTTCAGAAAAAAAACTGAGACAATCTTTTAGATCAATTACGGGAAGAAATCCAATTAACCTAGCAATTTATAAACAAGCCATGATGCATAGTAGCATGGCAGAAGTGAATAATCAGGGCATTAAAGAGTCTTATGAACGGTTGGAATACCTTGGTGATGCTGTTCTGGGTATGATAGTAGCTGAATACCTTTATTCACGCTATCCTTTCCGTGAAGAAGGATTTCTTACTGATATCAGATCTAAAATTGTGAGCAGAGAGTCCTTGAATGACCTTTCTTACAAAATCGGACTAACAGAACTTGTCCAGTACAACTATCAAAATAGAACAGGTACATCCATCTATGGAGACGCGATGGAGGCCCTAGTGGGTGCAGTATACTTAGATCTAGGATTCAAGTTTTGTAAACGATTTGTAATTAAAAGACTCATAAAACCCCATTACGATCTTAATACACTCATCACAACCATTACAAATCACAAAAGTAAACTTCTGGAATGGTCACAAAAAGAAAATGTTGATCTCCGATTCGGTATTCTAGGTGAAGAAGACAAAAAATTCACCGCTCAAGTTTTTCTAAATGATGCTCCTAAGGCCAAAGGGTATGGTTTTAGTAAAAAGAAAGCTGAACAAGATGCTGCCAGAAAAACCTATGAGCGACTTAATTTGGTCAAGTGAGTTGCAAGCTGAAAATTGCAGGGGCTTGTCTAAATCAAACGCCGATAGATTGGGAAAACAATCTAAAAAATATTAAAGAATCAATATTTCAAGCACGAGCCCAGAAAGTGGACATTCTGTGTCTGCCAGAATTATCTATTACTGGATATGGGTGTGAGGATTTATTTTTGAGTGAGTGGCTTCCCGAAAAAGCATTGGAAAAATTGGTTCAAATCATTGGATGTACCAATGAAATCGCAGTATGTATAGGTCTTCCTGTTCGACTGAAGAACAATACCTATAACACGATTTGTTTCATCGCTAACCAAGAAATCAAGGGGTTCTATGCAAAACAAAAATTAGCTAAGGACGGTGTACACTACGAACCAAGATGGTTTACAAGTTGGAAATCAAAAAAGATTGTTGATTTTGAATTCAAAGGTCAAAAATATCCTTTTGGTCATATAACCATAAGACATAAGGGAATTGCAATAGGATTTGAAATATGCGAAGATGCCTGGAGAAAAGACAGACCCGCTTGCGAATTAACATCCAGAGTTGATCTTCTACTCAATCCAAGTGCATCCCACTACGCATTCAAAAAAGCAAGATTTCGAGAAACCCTAGTTTGCCAAAGTTCCAAGCAATTTAATTGCGCTTATCTGTACACAAACCTCCTCGGAAACGAAGCAGGGAGAATGATTTATGATGGAGATGTTCTTATCGCTCGAAAGGGGAAATTAATTGCTCGAAATAACAGGTTTTCCTTTAAGGATTTTAACCTCTTGTCATTGACGCTCGATTTCAAGTCTTCTCATAGTAAAACAGACATACAAAAAGGGTTTGCTAATCAAAATGAAGAATTCACAAAAGCTGCTTCATTGGCTCTTTTCGACTATTTAAGAAAAAGCAAAAGCAAGGGGTTCGTTCTTTCTCTCAGCGGAGGGGCTGATTCAAGTACTATTGCCATTTTAGTAGCTGAAGTCATAAAAAACGGACTTATCGAACTGGGGAAGGTTGATCTCCAAAATAAATTAGGATTCGATTTGAAAGGAGATAATCAAAAAGAAATTATCTCAGAGCTATTAGTGACTGCTTATCAAAGGACTAAGAATTCTTCAAATGAAACATTCACCTCTGCTAAACAACTCGCAGAAAGCTTGGGAGCAACATTTTATTCATGGGAAATAGATAACCAAGTAAATTCTTGCAAAGAGACGATTGAAAAGGTCATTGGGAAAAAGTTGACATGGGAAAATCATGATATCACTTTACAGAATATTCAGGCAAGAGTTCGATCGCCTATTATTTGGATGCTAGCCAACCTGAATAATGCCTTGCTTTTAG
The DNA here is from genome assembly GCA_965261215.1 of Ekhidna sp. Taxonomy (GTDB): domain Bacteria; phylum Bacteroidota; class Bacteroidia; order Cytophagales; family Cyclobacteriaceae; genus Ekhidna. The sequence continues at coordinate 505,288 of CBDHDT010000193.1, read as the reverse complement.
CTACTTCAAACAGAAGTGAAGGTGCTGTGGGCTATGCCACTATGGATGGTGACACAAGTGGCAGCATTGCACCTCTTGCTGGAGTAAGCAAACATTTCATTTTAGAATGGCTGAAATTTGCCGAAAAGGATCTTGGGTATGAGGGATTAAAATATGTGAATCAATTGACTCCTACTGCGGAGCTTAGACCAGGAGCACAACAGCAAACGGATGAAGAAGATCTTATGCCATATGAAGCACTGCTTCGCATTGAGCAAGCGGTCATTTTGAATGGTCTATCACCCCAACAAGTATTTGATTACCTTCAAGCAGATTTCGATAGCGAAGACTTAAAAGAGTGGGTCAAAAAATTCTTTTGTTTATGGACAAGAAACCAATGGAAACGAGAACGTTATGCTCCAAGTTTTCATTTCGATGATTTTAATATTGACCCGCGCTCCTGGTATCGTTTTCCTATTTTGAGCAGTGGATATAAAGAGGAGCTAAGCGAGTTATGAAAAAGGAAAGTCAACACTTTACGCTCTCGAATGAGCTACCATAACGAACTTCATACCCATTTGGTTATAATATGTTGTTTTGTGATCAAATTGGTATAAATTTCCTAGGATAAGAATCAGGGTATCGGATCATCCCCTTGTCCTCCCCATGGATGGCACCTCCCTATTCTTCTGATTCCTAGCCACGTTCCTTTTATGATGCCATATTTCAAAATGGTCCCCTTTACATAATGTGAGCATGTGGGTGTGAATCGGCAGGAATTTGGAAAGTAAGGAGACAGAATTACTTGGTATAGCTGAATAGGAAAAATAACAATTCTCTTGACAATGCTGTTCACTCGACAAAATTAAGCATCTAACAGGCATAACCCACACTGGCTGAAACGAATGTGATAACTTTGAACCTTAAGTAACGTGAAGTTTGTACGAGCGAGTCAACATCACTCCACTTGCACCCCTCTCTTGGATCTTGTACTTAATCTCAGGACTATATTTTGAAAAAAATCTTTGTTGTTTCTTATTTAATAATCCAGTTACTCAATGGATGGTCACAGGTGGATTCCCTTGACATCGTTGCGATTGATAATATCATAATAGAGGGAAATAGAAAAACTAAACCTCAGATAATAACAAGAGAACTAAGTTTCACTGAAGGGAGTCAATACCAAAGATCCCAACTGGACAGTATGTTTGAGTGGGATAGCAATCGCATTTACAATACAAACCTGTTTAACGATGTTAGTTTCTCACTTATCAATGCAAACAACGGAAAAGCAGATGTTCTCATTACGGTAGATGAACGATGGTACTTCCATCCTATTCCTATCTTCCAACTAGCAGGTAGAAATTTCAATGATTGGTGGGTGAATAGAAATCGTGATTTGAGTCAGGTGAGCATTGGGCTAAAATTGACGCAATACAATTTCAGAGGAAGAGTAGAAAGATTAAGAATAAACACTCAATTTGGGTTTACCACCAGAATCAATTTCTCTTATAGAATACCTTACATAGAAAAAACTCAAAAACATGGTTTGGACCTAGATTTTAATTACATGGAAACAAAATACCTCGCCTTTGACACGGAACACAATAATCGAATATTTATTGAAGGAGAGGATTTATTGAGGTCTGTTTTTCGAAATAAAATTACCCATAGTTATCGAAGTTCTTTTTACTCCTTTCACTTTCTTTCTTTGGGGAACACAAATGTAAATATTGCCGATACCGTAGCTACTCTCAATCCAAATTATCTTGGCGATGGTCTTACAAATCAAAAGTACTTCACGGCAGGCTATTCCTATAGTTGGGACAGACGAGACAATCGAAATTATCCTACAAAAGGAGAATGGCATACTGGCAGAGTAAGAAAATATGGTCTGGGATTTTATAAGGATGTGGACTTCTGGACAACAGAGTTTAGACTTTCCAAATACAAAGAGTTAGAGAAAGATTTTTACTATGCAGGGAATCTCATTGGGGTTATCTCATTTCCTAATGAAAGGAGTTATTTTAACTATTTCGCAATTGGTTTTCGAAAAACTGTCCTTAGAGGTCATGATCTTACTATTGTTGAGGGCAGTGATTTTTTTGTGCAAAAAAATGAATTTAAGAAAAAACTCTTCTCACACAAACAAGACATCAGTAAACTTGTGCCAATCAGGCAGTTTCAAACTTTCCCGATTACTATTTTCGGAAAGATATTTTTTGATCAGGGATATGCGAAGAGTTATCCAGGTCACAATGGAAGTGACCTATTAGCTGATCAATACCTGTATAGCTATGGCTTAGGCATAGATTTGATGATCATTTATGATGCTGTATTCAGGTTTGAACTTTCCCACAATACCTTAGGTAAAACCAACTTTTTTTTAAATTTCGGAACAGCTCTTTAGTCAAAATTTTTCCATCGCTTCTGTTTGCCATTTTTGAAAAAAAACCACTGACCAATCTTTTGCCCCTCTTTCCATTCACCTTCATACGTTTGATTACCCCTCATATCATAGTACTTCCAAATATCTTCTTCTTTTCCGCTTTTAAGTCTTCCCAGTTGATTGATTTGTCCGTTCTCAAAATAAAAAATCCAAAGACCTTCGGGTAATCCATCATTGTAGTTTCCTGTTCTCTTCAGCGGACCTGACTCAAAATAAAATACCCAAATACCTTCGTGCAATCCCTCTTTGAAAACTCCCTTTTTTTCCAATTGACCATTTGAATAATAATACCAAGAAGAGTCATTCTGTATATCCATTACCCAGTTTTCAAGTGCCATCAATTTCTTTTGTGGCAGATAATATTTTTGTTCTCCGTGAAGCAAATTGTCTGAATAGTTTAACTGGGCACTTAGCTCTCCTGTTGGGTAATAATAGTTCCACAAACCTTCTCTGACTTCATCCTTCATTTCTCCTGTGGCTCTAATGGCTCCTGATTCGTAAAACTCCTGAGCGTCGGCGGAAATGATAGCATGAAACACAATGAAGAGTAAAGTGAATTTCATGAAATTTAAACTCCAACAAATATACATTTATTGAAATAATAGTATCAAAGCGGTATTTTGCACTAATGAAGCTATCAGTTTTTTTCATCACCTTACTAATTACAACGTACACGCTAGCTCAAGATGGAAAATTCAACTTCGGTTCAAGAAGTTCAGGGATGGCTGGAGCTTCTGTTACTCACGAAGATCAATACAGTTTATTTAATAACATAGGTGGTCTGGCGAAAGTAGAAGATCATAAGTTTTTTGCAGGTTATCAAAATCGATATGGAATCTCAGAATTCCAGGTTATTGGTGCAGGAATCATCTATGCTTCTGACATTGGAAATGCTGGTATTGGCTTCTTTAAGTTTGGTGATGACTTATTCAGTCAACAACGATTACACCTAGCTATAGGAAATAAATTCCAACAGGTTAGCCTCGGAGTTGGAGTAGACCTTCTTCAGTATCAGGTTGCTACGGTAGGTACTAGGCAAACCATTGCCATCCAATTTGGAGGCATTGCTGAAATAATACCCCAATTGCATTTTGGTGCACACATATTCAATATTAACCAAGCAAAATTAGTAGACAAGACCCGTGAAAAAGTACCAACCATCATGAAAGCTGGTATTTCCTATAGATCAGATTCTGAACTTATAATCAATCTAGAAGTAGAAAAAGACTTGGAATTCAATGAAGTCATCAAAACTGGCATAGAATATCAGATCGTCGAAGGTGTATTTATTAGAACAGGAATAAGCACTCAACCACTTCTGAGTGCTTTTGGAGTTGGATTTCATCCAAAAAACCTACAGTTCGACTACTCTTATCTTGGGAATGCTAAACTCGGTGCTGTCCATGAAATTTCATTCTCTTTTTCCCAAAAGAAATGACCAGAATCTACTCCATATTTTTCCTTATTCTTACTGGTTTCACCTATGCACAAAATGAAGAAATAGACTTAGAACAATTTTCAGAAAGACTCTTTCAGGTACAGGATGAAAATATTCCTTATGAAGATATATATGAATCTCTCCTTCTATTCTATTCCAATAAGCTCAATTTGAATTCCGCATCATCTGATGAATTATCTGCCCTTTATATTCTTAATCCCCGACAAATAAATAACCTCTTTGATTATAAAGATCAATTTGGAAAATTACTCTCAATCAATGAATTACAGGTCATTTCAGGTTTTGATGCTGAAACCATTCGATCGCTTAGACCATTCATTACTATTACCGAATCAGTAAATGACCCAAGTTCCTTTCTAAAAAAAATCTTTCAAGAAGAAAATAATTATCTCCTGTTACGATATACAAGAACACTGGAGCAGCAGAGAGGTTACACAACGGTCCTCCCGCTTGATACGTTGTTCATTCGTAATGAAAATGGAATAATTGTAGATACTTCCACAGCTCTCCCACCCCGGTACAGGGGGTCACCTGACAAGATATACGGTCGGTTCAGGGCTAGTCATAAAGATGATTTTAGTATTGGATTTACGTTTGAGAAAGACGCAGGGGAAAAAATTGAATTCAACAACAGTCAAAAAGGTTTTGACTTCTATTCCTGCCATCTATTGCTCGAAAACACATTAGGCTTTGATAAGATCATACTTGGGGATTACCAACTGCAAGCAGGTCAGGGCATTGTTTTTGTGGCAGGGTTTGCAACAGGAAAGGGAGCTGAAACTGTAAATACGATTAAGCGAAATAGCTTAGGATTAAAACCTTACACCTCTGTACTGGAATCGGGATTTTTTAGAGGCTTTGGTTTAACCAAAGCCATAAATCACCTAGATGTCACACTTCTATATTCACAGTTAAAACTAGATGGAAGCCTTCAGCAAGGTAATAATATTAGCATAGATCCTTCCTTCTTGGACGAAGAAGAATTCATTAACTCCATTCAAAACACGGGATTTCATAGAACGGAGAGGGAGCTTTTTTCGAAAGACAAACTCACAGAGGAATCAGCAGGAATTATTGTTGAATACAAGCCTAACAGAAAATTTTCAGTAGGGGTTACTGGGTTGCATACGTCCTATTCCATACCACTTCAGAGAAGACCTAATAATTATAACCTGTTTGAATTTAAAGGAGATCATAATTACGTCACTTCAACATATTTAAACTATACATGGCAAAACTTTATGTTCTTCGGAGAAGTAGCACGATCAAAATCAGGCGGAACTGGAGCAATCAGCGGGCTAATGACCAGCCTTTCGCCAATAGTGGATATGGGGGTTATTTTAAGAAATTATGATAGAGATTTTCATTCTTTTCATGGAAATTCATTTTCCGAAAACTCAAGAAATATTAATGAAAAAGGCGTTTATTGGAGTTTACAAATAAAGCCTAACAGCAAGCACCAAGCAAGTATCTTCTTCGATCAGTTTAAGTTCCCATGGCTAAAATTCGGAACTGAATCGCCCTCGGTAGGTCATGAATACCTGATGAGATATACTCATAGTCCTAGTCGGGAAATTTCTATGTATTTACAAATGCGACAGCAAAGCAAACAGGTATCTAGTGCGAATGAAAACCTTAACGTATTAGAAGAGCAAATTAAGCGTAACTACATTTTCAATATTAATTATGCACTGAAGTCAGGATTAACCCTCAAAACTAAAATACAAAGTAGCACACAGAACGAGGGAAGTGTTTTCACAAAAGGATTTGCAATTATTCAAGATGTTAATTTTGATCTATGGAAAATTAAGTTTCACACGCGTATGGCGTTATTTGATACAGATAACTTTGATAATGCACAATATGCATATGAAAATGATGTGCTGTATGCCTTTTCGATTCCAGCGTATAATGGAACTGGTGTCAAGTCTTATGCAATGCTTCGGTATGATCCGACAAGAAATATTGCCTTTTGGATCCGATACGCCAGAACTGAATTTAGAAACACTAATGCTCTCGCAACAACTGAATCTTCTCTTAATTTAATTCAGGGAAACGTCTCGTCGGAAATCAAAGCAATGATAAGAGTTAAGTTTTAATTTTTATTTAAGGGCATCTCTATTAACTATATTTTTGTTGTGAGTGCAAGGAAGTCCCGAACGGAAAACCGAAGTAAGACCGTTGCTGTAAGTTCAATTAGTAAGTGCAAAGATTAGGATAAATATGTGGAGCTAGTTCCACATAGTTAAAGGTCTAAAAACTTTGCCATATGAGCCAAACATATTATCAACTCAAAACCCATCAAAGACATCAAATTGAAGCCTACTTAAAATCGGGTAAGAGTAAAAGTTTCATTGCAGAAGCCCTTGATGTGTCGGGTTCCACCATTTACAGAGAGTGCAAGCGCAACAGCTCCCCTAAAGGGATCTATCATGGATCTAAAGCACATTTGTCTTCCACAAAGCGTAAGCAACGTTAGTGCAAGCCTCGGTCTTTTGCCATCCACACAAGACAGCTCATCAAAGAATACCTTCTGCAAGAACAGTGGTCACCTAAGCAGCTTGTAGGGTATTGTAAGATCAAGCAGATTCCCATGGTTTCACATGAACGTATCTATCATATCAGGGACGATAAAGCTGCTGGAGGCCATTATTATAAACATTTACGCCATCAACTCAAACATAGAAAAAGACCTGTAGGTAAGCCTGTAACTATTAAAAACAGGGTATCGATCGATCAAAGACCTGAATGCATCAACAATAAAGAACGCTTTGGGGATTGGGAAGTGGATACCATTATAGGCAGACAGCAAAAGGGAGCCATTCTGACCATCGTGGAAAGAACTACAGGAATGCTCATTATAAAAAAGCTACCTAAGGGAAAGCAAGCCAAAGGACTAAGTAAGGAACTTATCAATAGGATGATGCCCTATAAAAAACATATCCTTTCGATCACTTCTGATAATGGAACAGAATTTGCCGACCATCAAAACATAGCTAAAAACCTAGCTACTCAATGCTACTTTGCCCATCCGTATTGCTCTTGGCAAAGAGGACTCAATGAATACACCAACAAACTCATAAGACAGTATATACTCAAAAAAACAGCTTTTGATACACTAAATGACAAACAGATTACACAGATTCAACACAAAATTAACCGACGACCAAGAGAAAAACTTAACTTTACAACTCCTAAAGAAATCTTTTATCTAAATACCGCTTAGTTTTTGCACTTGAGTGTTGAACCTACGATTGTTCAGAACAAAAAATCTCAAGCAAAATGGAGTGATTAATTGGAAATAACTTGATACCTTTGCACCATTACTTAACCTTAAAAGACCAATGAAAACCATTACCCAACCACCCAAAACAACACTTATGACTGACAAAAGGGCATATAATAATCCTACCCCCCCCCCCCCCCCCCCCCCCCGACATTATGGCAGGGATTAGCACGACTTTATAATTACCAAAATACCCTACTACCCCTTGTTTTAAGTCTGGCTTTTTCTCTGCCAGTAAATGCTCAAGATGCTGACCCAACAGATCTTTGTTCGCGTAGCCCAGGAGTTAGAGATGAAATAGTCGCAAGCGTGAGCGGTAAAACCAATTGTGCAGATATTACTACGTCAGATTTGGCAGGAATTACGAGACTCAATTTTAATTATGCTTCTTTATCAGGAGGGAGGGTAAGGAATGACTTAAAGATCGGTGATTTTGCTGGCTTAACTGGGCTAACACAAATCAACTTAAGTACTCACCAATTAACGACTCTACCCGCTGATATTTTCTCTGGGCTATCAGTTTTAAAGAATTTATATTTAGATAACAATCAATTATCCACCTTGCCTACTGGGGTTTTCTCGGGCTTAACCGCTTTGACAGAACTTGATTTATCGAGCAACCCTCTGCCTACTTCGCTCCCTGCAAGCCTGTTTGCAGATGTCCCACGAAACGCAATAACACTTCCCACGGGAACCACGATTAACGAAATTCCAACAACCGTAGGCACGATTGCCGATATTACTGACCTCGTAGAAAATGGTAGTCCTCGTGTTGTAGATGTGGCTAGTAACTTTAGCGACACAGACGCTTTGACCTTTTCCGCAGAATCCAACAATATTGCAATCGCGACTGTTAGCGGTAGCACAACAATAACCATTACGCCAGTAGCCGTAGGCAGTGCAACCATCACCGTCACTGCCACCGATACAGCAGGGCAATCCGTTACACAAACTTTTATGGTCAGCGTTATCCCAGCCGAAACAGACCTTTGTTCACGCACCGAAATAGTTAAGAATCTTATCATCTCCAAAATGAGTGGCAAAACCAATTGTGCAGACATTACTACAGCAGAGTTGGCGGGAGTTACCGAATTATCTTTTGTTGGGGGTAGCTCTCTAATAGGTAGCAACCTAAAGAGTGGTGATTTCGCTGGATTAACAGGGCTAACGTCTCTCAATTTATCCAACAACGAGATGACAACCCTACCCGTTGATATTTTCTCTGGGCTATCAGCCTTAACGGAACTAAGGTTAGATAACAACCAATTATCCTCCTTGCCTACTGGAGTTTTCTCGGGCTTAACTAGTTTAACAACCCTCAATTTATCGGAAAATCCTCTGCCTGCTTCGCTCCCTGCAAGCCTGTTTGCCGATGTGCCAGCAACAGCAACTATAACCTTGCCCGATGGAGTCACTATTAACGCCGCCGTCCCAACAACCGTAGGTACGATTTCTAATATTACTAACCTCGTGGCAAATGGCAGTCCTCAAACTGTAGATGTAGCTAATAAATTTAGCGACACAGACGATTTGACCTTTTCCGCAATGTCTAATGATACTGACATCGCAACCGTTGGGGTTGCTAATGATAGTGAAGTTACCGTTACGCCAGTAGCCGCTGGCACTACAACAATCACCGTCACTGCCACCGATATAGCGGGTCAAACTGCTGAACAGACGTTCTCAGTCTCCGTTACCAACCCTGCCCCAACGACCGTAGGCACGATGGACAACATGACTGACCTAGTAGCAAATGGTAGTCCTCAAACTGTAGATGTAGCGGATAAATTTAGCGACTTAGACACGTTGACGTTTACTGCAACGTCCGATAATACCGCCATCGCAACGGTTGCAGTGATGGATAGCGTAGTTACCGTAACGCCAGTAGCCGCTGGCACCACAACAATCACCGTCACTGCCACCGATATAGCGGGTCAAACTGCTGAACAGACGTTCTCAGTCTCCGTTACCAACCCTGCCCCAACAGCCACAGGCACGATGGACAACATGACTGACCTCGTGAAAAATGGGAGTCCTCAAACTGTAAATGTGGCGACTAACTTTAGCGACCCAAACGACACGTTGACGTTTACAGCAATGTCCGATAATACCGCCATCGCAACGGTTGCAGTGCTGGATAGCATAGTTACCGTAACTCCAGTAGCCGTAGGCACATCAACCATTACCGTCACTGCCACCGACATAGCGGGTCAAACTGCTGAACAAACGTTCTCAGTCTCCGTGCAGGCTGAGGAGGTTACCACAGGAACTGCTAACGTGAAGAACATAGGCATTTCCGTCTCCCCCAATCCACTAAAAGATGGAGATCGAGTAACAATTACCGTTGCCAGCGAGGGAGTGTACCGCTTGTTCGGAATCTCAGGGGAATTTCTTACTAAAGGGACCTTAACCAAGGGAGATAACGCTGTGGCATTTCCGTCTTTAGCTAAAGGAATTTATCTGTTAAAGATACAAACAACACACGGTGGTATGACAAGGAAAGTGGTTAAAAACTAGCACCGTAGCGATGGCTATGCTTATATTTTTTGCCTAATTCAAACAAAAAAAATAATTCAATTTAGTTATGTAATATTTTATAATTAAATTGGTATCAACAATGCGGTATCTTTCATTTGAAAATCTACATAAAAAAATACACTTGTACCACATTTTTGAGCATTGCTTGGCTTTTACCCATAGGAAACTCAGAAGAACCGAGTTTTATAAAGTGCGAATTATTTTGGCTACTTCTTCCCCAACCAAACTCCCAATCGCTATTCCCATGCCTCCTAATCGTACACCTAGAACGATGTGATCAGATATTTGCTTTACGATAGGCTCGTTAGTCTGACCAAAAGCCATATTTCCAGACCATGCGTCTTCAATTTTATTCTATTTTATTCATCATATCGCAAATCATCTCCATTACTTCTTTTGAATGTGTGGGAAAGTTAGCTATTCTTACGTGTTTATTTTTGTGAATGCCATACCCCGTTCCTAGGACTATCCCTTTCTTTTCGAATGCTGAAATGAATTTGGAGGGATCGTTAGACTGCGCCACGATGGTGGTTTTAGATCTATGGTGTTCAGATTTGACAAAAGAATCTACTAGTGGGTGATTGGTTATTGCCTGATATAAAATAGTTGATTTGTAGATGGTGTCATCGATGATTCGCTGACGACCTGTCCGGACCATATCTTCGGTAATCTTACCTAACAGATAGATAAAGAGCGTATTGGGTGTCTCAGGAGTCTGGTTTTTATCCGAAAAAATTTTCAAGTTTGGGAGGGTCCTGTAGGAACCTAGGCTTACTTTTTGAGACTTCAGTTTTGCTTTTTCCTGACATTTTTGATTACAAATCCAGACACCTAAACCTGGAGGGAGACCAAATCCTTTTTGTACGGAGAAATAAGCGGTATCAATATGTTTAAAATTGACAGGTAGAGAGGGACACGCACTTACGACATCAAGGGCAATGAGCTGCTCGGGATTTTGCATTCTTATGTTTAGAATGTCTTCCTCCGAGAAGGAGTAGCCTACACTTGTTTCGTTTTTGGTGATACCAATTAATTCGGTATCCTCAGGTACCTTTAACGTTGAAAAAGAGAACCCATCCTCCACTTGATGAATGGAACTTTTCATTCCATGTAGCATGGAAAAGTCATAAAATTTTCTGCTGAAAGCACCATTTACGAAATGATGGGATTTTTCAATAACTAAATTTTGTATGATTCTGTCCCACGCTTCATTCGCAGAGTTTAGAAAGAAAATATCGTACTCATCAGGAAGTTCGAGAAGCTCTTTTAAGCATTCATTTGTGTGCGTGACAATGTCGATGAATTTTCTGCTCCGGTGCGAAACAGATGGAATGTCATCAATGATGGCCTTTTTCAAATGATCATGAACAGTATAAAATAACTGCGCTGGACCAGGAGTGAGATATATTGTATTGGACATAAAAAACCCTTCAATCAGAAGAGCAATATTAGGGCTGTTACGGACCATCTCATGCGCTTCATTGCACATAGTTTCTTATCTGTAATACCAAATTGATCACAAAAGGTCACATATAAACCGTTTCTTTTTCGCTTGTATGTCGTTAATAAATAGCACCGTAGCTACGGCTATGCTCATATTTTTTGCCTAATCCAAACAAAAAATAATTCAATCTATTTGTGTAAAATTTTATAATAAAATTGGTATAAACAACAAACAAAGTCTATAATGAAGTATTGATTACCTTTCACGCCTATATTTATAAGCACTCCGAATCAAGAACATGAATACTACGATAAGACAAGCAATTGGTCTGTTAATAACCTCCCTCTCACGCATGGCGTTTTGTCAACCTACAGATGTGCTGGAGACAACGGTGGATCGTATTGTTGTCGAGGCGATTGAAGAAGAAGCCTTTCCAGGATGCGTTATTTATGCTGCTGACCAAGAGGGCATCATTTTTTTCAAAGGATATGGCTTTCATACATATGATTCCGTGAGGAGAGTGGAGCTTAACGATATATACGATTTAGCTTCCGTGACAAAGGTGTCAGGTGCTACACTGGCGTTGATGAGGCTTTATGAAGATAAATTGATACAGCTGGACGACCCGCTAGATACTCACCTTCCTAGGTTAGGAAAGATTGGAAAAGTTACGATAAGAGAATGCCTAGCACATCAGGCGGGGTTAAAACCTTGGATCCCCTATTATCAGAAAATAAAAAAGAAAAATGGGAACTATAAACGAAAAACTGTCGGTTTTCCAAAAAAAGAATACACTTATCCCTTAAGTGACAGCCTTTTCCTTCACAAGGATTTTTATAATAAAATCAGGAAGATGATTCGAAAAACGAAGCTAGATAAGCAGAAGAAATATCGCTACTCGGGTTTGTTTTTTTATTTAATCCCCGAAATGGTTGAAAATGTAACAGGTCTTTCTTACAGTCACTACCTATCCAAAAAATTTTTTGAGCCACTACGTACGGAAACACTTGTTTTTAACCCACTGGAAAAATTTGATTCAGCGCAGATCGTACCCACTGAAGACGATAATTATTTTAGAATGCAACAGATTCATGGAACAGTGCATGATGAGGGGGCAATTATGATGAAGGGCGTGTCGGGAAATGCTGGGCTATTTAGCAATGCAAAGGACCTAGCCAAACTGTGGTTTATGTTACTATCTGGTGGGAAACAGGATACGGTGAAGTATTTAAGCCCCGAAACCATTCAACTGTTTACAACTTCTCAATATCCAAACCTAGATAACAGGAGAGGTCTTGGCTTTGACAAACCGCTTTTGAAATATGATGCAATAAAGAGTAGCGTGGCGGAGGATGCTTCTTTGAGGAGCTACGGTCATTCGGGCTTTACGGGACCCCTTGTCTGGGCAGACCCCGAATATGACCTGCTGTTTATCTTTCTAACCAATCGTGTATATCCTTCAAGGGAGAACAGAAATATTTACAATTTAAATGTCAGACCCAGAGTACATCAGGCAATTTATGATTACCTGAAACAGAAATAATGTCTACCTATAATCCCTTTTTTATTATAAAATATGTCAAAAATAAATTGAATTTATTGATGTCATATTTTGTGATCAATTTGGTATAATCATCGTCATAGCTACGGTGCTATTTTGTAGCGAAATACAAGCGGAAAAGAAACGATTTATATATGATATTTACGGTCTTATTGGTATAAGCCCAGCAGTTGTTGGTGCAAACGGGTAACTTCAATTTTTCACAGATGAAATGCGTAACAGGAAAAAATGCTCATGAGTCAGAAAAACTTGCTCTTGATTCATTAATTCAAAATCACATCAGGCATAATCACCGAAAGGGGAGTGGACCGATCAATGTATACCAGTGCCATGAATGCGGTCAATGGCATTTTACTTCCAAGGGAAGTGTGACAGAAGTTTTAAAAGACCCTGAAGTAATAAAATCTATGCAAAAGGAGCGCAAATTAGGAGAATGGGAAAATGAGTGGCGGTAGGTTATACTGATGCTAGACCAGTCTAAAAGAGCCTTTATCTGGCTGAAAAAGTCTTTTTTGCTCCTGCCTTGAACATCACAAAGGCTATCGGCTAGCGTGGGGCATGTTGCTGATTCATGGGGCTGACATAAAAAACCCTACAAATAAATCAGCGGGATACTGATAATAAACACCGCTCTGTTACAACCATTTTTCTATTGCAACGGTCTTATTTAAATAAAAAGATGTACATCGGACATTTACAATAACATGATATTCAACGTTAAAGCTAAAGAGCAATGAAAAAAGTGAGTATACATTTTCGATCTCTGGTGGCGACAGCAGTCGTTTGGGGATCACATGGTCTTGCCAAAAAGTAGAGGAAGTGACCCCTCAGTCTGAAGAGCAAGCCGTTTCGGGAGTGGCAGGGTTTCAAAATACAACCCTGCTGGGAAAGAAACTTGAACACCCATACTCCGTAGAAAACATGCGAAAGGCATGGGACAGCCTAAAAACCGCTAACCCTAACGGGAGAATCAGCAGGGAAGAACGGGACATCACCACCACGCATCTCTACGTTAAGTTCATGCCACACAGTTCGGAGGATATGGATGTGCTGGCAAGAGACTCGACCCTGGACCTTTACGATTACCCGCTGGATTACGAAATTCTGGAACACGGCGATTACTACCACGATCCCAACGTACCGCTAGACCAGCCCACCCCTCAATACTGTGCGGTAAAGGTAGGCTACCCGTTTCCTTCCAAGGTAGAGTATGAAATATTGGAACACCTGTTCGCTCCAGATGACTATTCCGATGAAAACATAGCCAGCGGAAGGGTGAGCTTTGACGACGCATGGGTGGATGCACTGGTAAACGAGTCGTTACGGCTGACGGGTAATCTGGAAGATGCCCATGATGCCAACGAAGAAAATGAACCCAGAGGACGTAGGAGATCAAAATGGAGACCCGCAGGAAGGATCAGGGTATGGGATAATACACTTGGTAGTGTGGTAACCCGGTCCAGACAAGTATTTGATCACTGGGACTATTCTGCCTGTAGGTCGGGTGGGGGGTACCCTATCCCCTTGCGAGCCCGCGCGCCCACGTCGCAATGCAAAAGGGCAGTATATCGCACAGAAAATTACTCCGTGACCCTAAATGGAGCCTACGTCGGACTCGAAGGGGTAGAAGTGAGAGCCACCAGGTGGGGCGTTCATACACACAGGGGCATTACGAATGCACAAGGAAACTACTCCTGTGATGGAAGATTCAGGCGTCCTGCTAATTACAGGATTAAATGGGAAAGGTATCAGTACAGCATAAGGACTGGAACATTTGGACAGGCGACTTTAAATGGTCCAAAACGTAGGGGAAATTGGGATGTAAATATTGGAAACTCTTCTACACGTACGGTAGCAGATAAGCAACAGTATTATGCATTCATTCATCAGGCAGCCTATGATTACTATTACGGTAGCCGATTTGGACTTGCGAGCCCACCCAGAAACGGGTTTTTTAAGCCTCAAGTAAAAATTTCTGCCAGCCAAACTCAGCGACAGCACAACAAACAAAGCCATGCTGCATCTTACGCTCGTACACTGGGAGTACTCCCATCAATCTACGTACGTACATGGAACAAGCCCTCTGATTATGTGTATGGAGTCACGATACACGAATTGGCTCATGCTGCCCATTGGGATATGGATAGGAGTGCAATGAGACTATTGGTTGTAGCTGCTTATGGGCTAGTTCCATTCACCCCCTCAAATAGCTCTGCTGAAGCCGTGATAGAAAGCTGGGCAACAGGTGTGGAGTGGATGTTCGCCACTCACAGGTACAGAGTTTCTCTAAATAGACCGAACTTCGATTACCAAGACAATTTCCAAACACAAATGATAGCAGGATATACAACTATTGCGGATGATTTAATCTACACATCAATCGTTATTGATTTAATGGACAATGAAGACCAACGGGTTACCGAAGGGGTAGGTCATCCAATGGATAGCGTATCAGGCTACACGATCTCTCAAATAGAAGGTGCATTGAGAGGAGCAAGATCTTGGAATCAATTTAGATATAATCTTAAAACCAGATATGACATTTCAACGAGAGACTTTATAGATGAACTGTTTGCTAATTGGTACAATTAAAATTCATAAACATGAAAAATTATTATAGTTATGTGATCAGTGCGATGGTATGGGTATTATTGACCTTTAGTTGCCGTCCAACTGCTCTTAAGTTTACGAGGACGTACTTTTTAGAAAACGGAACAAATCATAAAATCGAATTGAAATTTTTTAAATCAGGAACTATTCAATGGCACCATACTCTAATTGAAGTTGGTGATTTTTTTGCTCGACCTGCGGTGCAAGGTAGATCTTCTAAAGCAAGTGCACTTACTGCCTTCTGGGTACCAGATTCGCTAATAATTCTTTTTGATGAAAGTAGAAAAGGGATAATTCACAGGAAAGATTCTAATTTCAGGGTCGCCCTGCGGGGGATAGATAAAAATCTTTTTTCTGATGAGGCATATACCATTGAAAACAATGAGAGCTACCGGTATATTTTTACTGAACAAGACTATGAAAATGCGGAAAAAATAACTAGTGCAGAGTAGCCCCCCTCAGCAATCCAAGACAATGTACTAGGCTACAGCATTCTTCAAGTTGAACAAGCCCTGCGAGGTGTTAGATCATGGAATGGATGGAGAAACCAAATGAAGAGTAGACACGAAAACGTAACAAGAGATTATTTAGATGAACTGTTTGCTAATTGGCATCAATAATTTTTATCAATATGAAGAATTTAAGGTATTTTCTACATTGTATGTTTTTATTGCTAGTTGGGGCATGTGAACATTCAGTTGAACGAACTTATGTTATTGAAAACCAATCTAATCACTCACTAGAAGTCAAGTTTTTCAGGAGTGATATTCTTACTAGTAAGATCGTGCTTAATGATGGAGATAAGTGGGAGACGTTATATTCAGAAGATATGGCGACGGGAGTAGATGCTGCTCGTGCTTTACATGCAGATTCATTAACAGTTACTTTTGATAATATGAGAATCCTGTATTATTCATTCCCTACTACTGGTAATCGCAATCTGCTGTCTAACGATTCTTACATAATCGAAAGCGATGAGCTCTACCGGTATATTTTTACTGAACAAGACTATGAAAATGCGGAAGAAATAGCTGGTGGGGGGTAGCCCCCCTAAGCAATCCAAGACAACGTATCAGGCTACAGCCCTGCGAGGTGTTAGATCATGGAATGGATGGAGAGACCAAATGAAGAGTAGACACGAAAACGTAACAAGAGATTATTTAGATGAACTGTTTGCTAATTGGTACAATTAAAATTCATAAACATGAAAAATTATTATAGTTATGTGATCAGTGCGATGGTATGGGTATTATTAGCCCTTGGTTGTCATCCTGGAGAAAAATACCTCAGACATTTTACGTTAGAAAATGGCACCAACCATGAAATAGAATTAAGATTTTATCGCTATGGAAGACAGACTTTTATGGATGATAATGTATTAAGTTCAAAAGGAGACATATTCACACGGTCCGCATGGTTCGGTCCGCGTTATGGTTCTGATCCATTATTATACGATGCCTTCCAAGGTCCCGATTCTCTGATCATTATTTTTGATGACAGTCGAATAGCTATAACCAAAACTACATCTAAATGGAATGAAGATAGTACCGTGTACTTAAGAACAGACCCTTTATTAATAGGGATAGATAAATATCTTTTTTCTGATGAGGCATATACCATTGAAAGCAAGGAAAGTTATAGATATATTTTTACTGAACAAGACTATGAAAATGCGGAAAAAATAACTAGTGGAGAGTAGCCCCCCTCAGCAATCCAAGACAATGTACTAGGCTACAGCATTCTTCAAGTTGAACAAGCCCTGCGAGGTGTTAGATCATGGAATGGATGGAGAAACCAAATGAAGAGTAGACACGAAAACGTAACAAGAGATTATTTAGATGAACTGTTTGCTAATTGGCATCAATAATTTTTATCAATATGAAGAATTTAAGGTATTTTCTACATTGTATGTTTTTATTGCTAGTTGGGGCATGTGAACATTCAGTTGAACGAACTTATGTTATTGAAAACCAATCTAATCACTCACTAGAAGTCAAGTTTTTCAGGAGTGATATTCTTACTAGTAAGATCGTGCTTAATGATGGAGATAAGTGGGAGACGTTATATTCAGAAGATATGGCGACGGGAGTAGATGCTGCTCGTGCTTTACATGCAGATTCATTAACAGTTACTTTTGATAATATGAGAATCCTGTATTATTCATTCCCTACTACTGGTAATCGCAATCTGCTGTCTAACGATTCTTACATAATCGAAAGCGATGAGCTCTACCGGTATATTTTTACTGAACAAGACTATGAAAATGCGGAAGAAATAGCTGGTGGGGGGTAGCCCCCCTAAGCAATCCAAGACAACGTATCAGGCTACAGCATTCTTCAAGTTGAACAAGCCCTGCGAGGTGTTAGATCATGGAATGGATGGAGAAACCAAATGAAGAGTAGACACGAAAACGTAACAAGAGATTATTTAGATGAACTGTTTGCTAATTGGTACAATTAAAATTCATAAACATGAAAAATTATTATAGTTAGTCACCCCTAAAGAATCAACATTAATTATGCTTATCTCCTTTCAGGGAGGGTTTTAGCACGATTATTGCTGTATAAAATGACAAGGAATAGTTATAATATCAATCAAAACCTTGTCAAATGCAATCAAAAAAGTCGAATAGAAATCAACTTAATTTTTTATCACCTACCTTAACTGAACAACTCAATTCCAGACAAGAGCTTTATTTGTTGAGCCAACAGCTAGCATGGTCATATTTTGAAGAAGCGTTTGGTTCGCTTTATTCACATGTAGGTCGTCCAGCTCATTCTATTCGTTTGATGGTCTCCTTATTGATATTAAAATTTCTTTACAATTTATCAGATGAGGTATTGGTGGAACAACGCTGGGAAATGAATCCATATTTTCAATATTTTGGAGGCTTTGATTCTTTGCAATGGGGGCAACCCTGTGCGGCAACAGATTTGGTACATTTCAACAAGAGGATTGGAGAAGAAGGGGTAGAGAAGCTATTGAAACATTCAATTGAGCTACACGGCAAGGATGCTAAGGACAAGCATGTAAGTGTAGATACTACTGTCCAGGAAAAGCGCATCACCTATCCCACAGATGCAAAACTTCATAAAAAGATTGTTGACAGCTGTATTTCTATAGCCAAGCAAGAAGGGATTAAACTACGACGCAGTTACGTTAGGACAACCAAAAACCTTGTCAGAGACACCTACAATGGGACTCACCCTAAAAGAAGGAAGAAAGCAAATGCAGCGAAGCGAAAACTCAAAACCATTGCTGGTCGGTTAGTCAGAGAATTAGACAGGAAATTACCACATCAGCAAAAAGAAGTAACACTGGCATTGTTCAAACGAGTACTTACACAAGAGAAGTGCAGTAAACATAAAATTTACAGTTTACATGAACCTGATGTGTATTGCATCGCAAAAGGGAAGGCACATAAGAAATATGAATATGGCTGTAAGGCATCCGTAGTATTGACACAAAACACGGGTATCATCGTAGGTGCGATGACTTTTGAAGAGAATATTTATGATGGACATACGCTAGATGCTGTATTGAAGCAAACACAACTACTGACTGGTAACTACCCGAAAACCGCCACAGTAGATAGGGGGTACAAAGGGACTAACACAGTTGAAAACACCTCCATCATTCGACCATCCAAACCATTAAAAAGAGACAATACCTATGAAAAACAGAGAAAACGAACGCACTGTAGACGTAGAGTAGCCATAGAGCCAATCATCGGACACTTGAAGCAAGATCATCGAGTAGCTATCAATTACCTAAAAGGGAAAACAGGAGATAAAATAAACTTCATCATGGCAGCCTGTGGGTTTAACTACAAGAAGTTGATGAAAAAACTTAAGAGTAAATGCTCTTTGGCTCTATACAAAATGGGTAGTAAAGCTGAGGCGTCTAGTTGAATTAACCTCTTTCCATCAAAGTAGAATACAATCTCCATTGAAAATGAGTTTTTAAGGAACGACTAGTTATGTGATCAGTGCGATGGTATGGGTATTATTGACCTTTAGTTGTCGTCCAACTGCTCTTAAGTTTACGAGGACGTACTTTTTAGAAAACGGAACAAATCATAAAATAGAATTGAAATTTTTTAAATCAGGAACTATTCAATGGCACCATACTCTAATTGAAGTTGGTGATTTTTTTGCTCGACCTGCGGTGCAACGTAGATCTTCTAAAGCAAGTGTACTTGGTGCCTTCCGGGTACCAGATTCGCTAATAATTCTTTTTGATGAAAGTAGAAAAGGGATAATTCACAGGAAAGATTCTAATTTCAGGGTCGCCCTGCGGGGGATAGATAAAAATCTTTTTTCTGATGAGGCATATACCATTGAAAACAATGAGAGCTACCGGTATATTTTTACTGAACAAGACTATGAAAATGCGGAAAAAATAACTAGTGGAGAGTAGCCCCCCTCAGCAATCCAAGACAATGTATCAGGCTACACCATCAGGCAGATAGAAGACGCTTTGGATGGGCAGAGTACATGGAATGGATGGAGAGATAACATTAAAAACAGATATCAAAATGGAACAAGAAATAACCTGGACGCACTGTTTCGGGCGTATGAGTAGGCGCATACTTTTTTTGATGGTATGGCTAGTGTGCGGTTCGTGCTTTTTTGGTTCGAATGAACTATACACCAGCCTCAGGATCAAATTCACTTATTTGAATGATACCGACCATGAAGTGATCATCGAAAGTGGACGAGTTAATTGTGGTTTTGATGAAGAGAATTCAAAGGCGGAGGTATTATTCCCAATCCCCTCACATGATACCTTGGTATTGCACGTGACTTACGTGGAGTATCAAGGAAAAAGACCCACAGTTGATAACATGACTTTATATCATGGTGGATGTGGCGGATACATTAAAATAGACAGTATTTTTCATTGTTTTGGTTATAGTAACTTCGGTGATGTTCTTACCTATGAGGATAGAAAAGAGCTACCTGATAATATGTTTGAATTCACCTATCGTTTTACGCAACAAAAGATAGATGAAGAATTTGATTTATGTCAAAGATGATGTTTGGTGTATGTACTCAGCAATCCAGGACAACGTATCAGACCACAACATCAGGCAGATAGAAGACGCTTTGGATGGGCAGAGTACATGGAATGGATGGAGAGACAACATTAAAAACAGATATCAAAATGGCACAAGAAATAACCTGGACGCACTGTTTCGGGCGTATGAGTAGGCGCATACTTTTTTTGACAGTATGGCTAGTGTGCGGTTCGTGCTTTTTTGGTTCAAATGAACCATACACCAGCCTCAGGATCAAATTCACTTATTTGAATGATACCGACCATGAAGTGATCATCGACAGTGGACGACCTGGATGTGGTTTTGATGAAGAGAATTCAAAGGCGGAGGTATTATTCCCAATCCCCTCACATGATACCTTGGTATTGCACGTGACTTACGTGGAGTATCAAGGAAAAAGACCCACAGTTGATGACATGGATTTATACCATAGTGGTGTATGTGACGGATACATTAAAATAGACAGTATTTTTCATTGTTTTGGTTATAGTAACTTCGGTGATGTTCTTACCTATGAGGATAGAAAAGAGCTACCTGATAATATGTTTGAATTTACCTATCGTTTTACGCAACAGAAAATAGATGAAGAATTTGTTGTATGTCAAATATGATGTTTGGTGTATGTACTCAGCAATCCAGGACAACGTATCAGGCTACAGCATCAGGCAGATAGAAGACGCTTTGGATGGGCAGAGTACATGGAATGGATGGAGAGATAACATTAAAAACAGATATCAAAATGGAACAAGAAATAACCTGGACGCATTGTTTCGGGCGTATGAGTAGGCGCATACTTTTTTTGACAGTATGGCTAGTGTGCGGTTCGTGCTTTTTTGGTTCAAATGAACCATACACCAGCCTCAGGATCAAATTCACTTATTTGAATGATACCGACCATGAAGTGATCATCGAAGGTGGACGTGGATGTGGTTTTGATGAAGAGAATTCAAAGGCAGAGGTATTATTCCCAATGCCCCCACATGACACCTTGGTATTACACTTGACTGACGTGGAGTATCAAGGGGAAAGACCCACAGTTGATGACATGGATTTATACTCTGGTGGATGTGGCGGATACATTAAAATAGACAGTATTTTTCATTGTTTTGGTTACAGTAACTTCGGTGATGTTCTTACCTATGAGGATAGGAAAGAGCTACCTGATAATATGTTTGAATTTACCTATCGTTTTACGCAACAGAAAATAGATGAAGAATTTGTTGTATGTCAAATATGATGTTTGGTGTATGTACTCAGCAATCCAGGACAACGTATCAGGCTACAGCATTCTTCAAGTTGAACAAGCCCTGCGAGGTGTTAGATCATGGAATGGATGGAGAGACCAGATGAAGAGTAGACACGAAAACGTAACAAGAGATTATTTAGATGAACTGTTTGCTAATTGGTACAATTAAAATGTATAAACATGAAAAATTATTATAGTTATGTGATCAGTGCGATGGTATGGGTATTATTAGCCCTTGGTTGTCATCCTGGAGAAAAATACCTCAGACATTACACGTTAGAAAATGGCACCAACCATGAAATAGAATTAAGGTTTTATCGCTATGGAAGACAGACTTTTATGCGTGATAATGTATTAAGTTCAAAAGGAGACATACTCACACGATCCGCATGGTTTGGTCCGCGTCATCGTTCTGGTCCATTATTATACGAGGCCTTCCAAGGCCCCGATTCTCTGATTATTATTTTTGATGACAGTCGAATAGCTATAACTAAAAGACCTCTGCCTAAATTGGATGACGATAGTACCACAGTCTTAGGAAAAACAGATACCGTATTAATAGGGATAGATAAATATCTTTTTTCTGATGAGGCATATACCATTGAAAGCAAGGAAAGTTATAGATATATTTTTACTGAACAAGACTATGAAAATGCGGAAGAAATAACTGGTGGAGGGTAGCCCCCTCAGCAATCCAAGACAACGTATCAGGCCACAGCATTCTTCAAGTTGAACAAGCCCTGCGAGGTGTTGGATCATGGAATGGATGGAGAAACCAGATGAAGAGTAGACACGAAAACGTAACAAGAGATTATTTAGATGAACTGTTTGAACAATATATAAACTTTTCAAGATGAAAAATTTCATCTTAATGGCAGGTGTACTTATGTTAATGAGTAGTTCTTGTGATAGTGATTGCAACGATTGTGGTCCGACAGGATATACTAGGTATTATATAAAAAATAGTACAAACGAAAACTTTAAATTATATTGGTTTGGAAATACTACTCTACCATCCAATGTAGTCCATGAGTTTGTAATATCTGCTGGAGAAAGATTGTTAATTTATGAATCATCGCTAACAGGCACTTCAGGACCAATAAGTACTCCTCCATTTAATAGTATCACTCCTTATGATTCGATTAAACTTGAGTTAGTATCTAGGACTGTTACTTATTTAAAAGGAGATTGCGATTCAACAAGAAACCCACTTTGTGAAGACAATTATGAACTTATAACCTCTGAGGCATATACCATTGAAAGCAAGGAAAGTTATAGATATATTTTTACTGAACAAGACTATGAAAATGCGGAAGAAATAGCTGGTGGAGAGTAGCCCCCCTCAGCAATCCAAGACAACGTATCAGGCTACAGCCCTGCGAGGTGTTAGATCATGGAATGGATGGAGAGACCAGATGAAGAGTAGACACGAAAACGTAACAAGAGATTATTTAGGGGCATCTCTAAAAACTAAAACAGCTGTATTAGTATGTTTTTTGAGCTAAAAGAGTTAGACCTGGAAATGAAACAGTTTAAACGTCACAGAGATTACGGTTTTTTTGATCAAGACATTCGTTTGTCCAAACTGAGCCAGTTGGGAGATCCCCTGCAACGATTAAACCGTGGAATTGATTTTGAAATTTTCCGTTCTTTACTGGAACAGCACCTGATCACAGAGTCAAAAGGATAGGGAGGACGTCCCTCCTATGATTATGTGTTAATGTTCAAGATATTGATTCTTCAGCACTATTATAACCTCTCTGATGATCAAGCAGTATATCAAATCAATGACAGGATGAGTTTTATGAGATTTCTCAACCTCACCATTGCCAATGACATACCAGATAGCAACACGATATGGTTGTTTAGTGAACGTCTGACCGACTTGAATTTAGGGCATCTCTAAAAACTAAAACAGCTGTGTTAGTATGTTTTTTGAGCTAAAAGAGTTAGACCTGGAAATGAAACAGTTTAAACGTCACAGAGATTACGGTTTTTTTGATCAAGACATTCGTTTGTCCAAACTGAGCCAGTTGGGAGATCCCCTGCAACGATTAAACGGTGGAATTGATTTTGAAATTTTCCGTTCTTTACTGGAAAAGCACCTGATCAAAGAGTCACAAGGAAAGGGAGGACGTCCCCCATATGATTATGTGTTAATGTTCAAGATATTGATTCTTCAGCGATATTATAACCTCTCTGATGATCAAGCAGAATATCAAATCAATGACAGGATGAGTTTTATGAGATTTCTCAACCTCACCATTGCAGATGACATACCAGATAGCAACACGATATGGTTGTTTAGTGAACGTCTGACCGACTTGAATTTAGTAAAATCTCTTTTCGAGCTATTTCAGAGTCAATTGGAAAAGTTAGGGCTTATGGTCAATGAAGGCAAAATAATAGATGCCTCTTTTGTAGAAGCCCCACGCCAACGCAACAGCAGGGAGAAAAACCAACAAATAAAAGAGGGTAAGGGAGAAGGTCTATGGACAGATGAACCCAATAAAAAGCGTCAAAAGGACATTGATGCACGTTGGACAAAGAAAAATAATCAGCATTATTATGGGTATAAAAATCACGCCAAGGTGGATGCAGGTAGCAAATTGATAGAACGCTATGAAATTACCGATGCAGCGGTACATGATTCACAGGCTCTTGATGCCCTGTTGGACAAAAAACAAGACAAAGAACAGGAATTGTATGCCGACAGTGCTTATGCAGACCAGCAAGAAATACTCGAAAAACATCAGGTTAAAGATCAAATACATGAGAAGGGCTACAAAAACAAGCCGTTGACCGATACACAAAAGGAAAGTAATACAAGAAAATCAAAAGTACGCGTAAGAGTGGAGCATGTTTTTGGTTTCATGGAGAACAGTATGGGAAGCATGTATTACAGAAAAGTAGGGAAATCAAGAGCCGATACGGTCATTGGTCTGATGAATCTGACTTATAATATGTGCAGAAAAATTCAATTGACCGCTTCATTATGAGGGAACGTGCGTTCGATAGGCAATGAATAAATTCATAAGTAACTGATAATCAGGTGAATAAAAAATGAACTAAAAAAGAACAAAATAAACCATCATAAAAAAACAGGTCATAAAAATAAATCGGGAGAATATCCAGTTTTTAGAGATGCCCTTATGTAAAATCTCTTTTCGAGCTATTTCAGAGTCAATTGGAAAAATTAGGGCTTATGGTCAATGAAGGCAAAATAATAGATGCCTCTTTTGTAGAAGCCCCCCGCCAACGCAACAGCAGGGAGAACAACCAACAAATAAAAGAGGGTAAGGGAGAAGGTCTATGGACAGATGAACCCAATAAAAAGCGTCAAAAGGACATTGATGCGCGTTGGACAAAGAAAAATAATCAGCATTATTATGGGTATAAAAATCACGCCAAGGTTGATGCAGGCAGCAAATTGATAGAACGCTATGAAATTACCGATGCATCGGTACATGATTCACAGGCTCTTGATGCCCTGTTGGACAAAAACAAGACAAAGAACAGGAACTGTATGCCGACAGTGCTTATACAGACCAGCAAGAAATACTCGAAAAACATCGAGTTAAAGATCACATACATGAGAAGGGCTACAAAAACAAGCCGTTGACCGATACACAAAAGGCAAGTAATAGAAGAAAATCAAAAGTACGCGTAAGAGTGGAGCATGTTTTTGGTTTCATGGAAAACAGTATGGGAAGCATGTATTACAGAAAAGCAGGGAAGCCAAGAGCCGATACGGTCATTGGTCTGATGAATCTGACTTATAATATGTTCAGAAAAATTCAATTGACCGCTTCATTATGAGGGAACGTGCGTTCGATAGGCAATGGATAAATTCATAAGTAACTGATAATCAGGTGAATAAAAAATGAACTAAAAAAGAACAAAATAAACCATCATAAAAAAACAGGTCATAAAAATAAATCGGGAGAATATCCAGTTTTTAGAGATGCCCTTATGTAAGATGAACTGTTTGCTAATTGGTACAATTAAAATTCATAAACATGAAAAATTATTATAGTTATGTGATCAGTGCGATGGTATGGGCATTATTGACCTTTAGTTGTCGTCCAACTGCTCTTAAGTTTACGAGGACGTACTTTTTAGAAAACGGAACAAATCATAAAATAGAATTGAAATTTTTTAAATCAGGAACTATTCAATGGCACCATACTCTAATTGAAGTTGGTGATTTTTTTGCTCGACCTGCGGTGCAACGTAGATCTTCTAAAGCAAGTGTACTTGGTGCCTTCCGGGCACCAGATTCGCTAATAATTCTTTTTGATGAAAGTAGAAAAGGGATAATTCACAGGAAAGATTCTAATTTCAGGGTCGCCCTGCGGGGGATAGATAAAAATCTTTTTTCTGATGAGGCATATACCATTGAAAACAATGAGAGCTACCGGTATATTTTTACTGAACAAGACTATGAAAATGCGGAAAAAATAACCAGTGGAGAGTAGCCCCCCTCAGCAATCCAAGACAACGTATCAGGCTACAGGATCAGGCAGATAGAAGACGCTTTGGATGGGCAGAGTACATGGAATGGATGGAGAGACAACATTAAAAGCAACTATCAAAATGGAACAAGAAATAGCTTGGACGCATTGTTTCGGGCGTATGAGTAGACACATACTTTTTTTGATGGTATGGCTAGTGTGCGGTTCGTGCTTTTTTGGTTCGAATGAACCATACACCAGCCTCAGGATCAAATTTACTTATTTGAATGATACCGACCATGAAGTGATCATCGAAGGTGGACGACCTAAATGTGGTTTTGATGAGGTGAATTGACTCTTGTTAAAAGCAAGTGGGTAGATTCACATTAATTTTATGCAAAAAAACTTTCCACTCAGCAAATAAGCCATGGTCTTAAAATGTTTTTTGCCATAACCTCTGGCTTTTCTTTTTGCTACCTGAATGATCGAATTTAAGCCTTCTAAAATACCGTTATTGATACTGCTTAATTTCCATTGGACAATGCCTTGCCAGTGGTTTTTAATGGTTTTGCTCGTTTCAACCATGGCGGGTAAATTGCATTGACTGACCCAGTTGTCCCATTTGCTTAATAGTTGCTCAAAATCTATCATAGTTCTGGCTTGATAGATTTGTTGGAAAGTTTCGCGTATTCTCATTGCCTCAAAGGATTTAAGGTTAAGATCTGCGAGCTCTAATTCTGCTTTTTTCTGTTGTTGTTTCTCGCTGAGGGTTTGTTCGTTTTTGAGGAATCAATACCGCGTACCTTTCAGAATTGGATTCTCTTTCGCCTCTGCTCTTCTCACCTTATCAACCCCTTCATTGATAATTTTTATAATGTGGAACTTGTCAAACGTAATTTGGGCATTCGGCAGGTTTTCTCTAATCCCTTTAATAAAGACCGGCGACATATCGCAACTGACAGATTTAACTTGTTCTTTGTTGCCCTTTTGTTGTTCTAAAACCTCGACAAAGTCAACAACCGTTTGACTGCTTTTTCCATCACTGATATGCGCCACTGCTTTTTTGTATAAATCAACAAATAGCGTAATATAATCAGGTCCCTTAGTCCGTGGCAGTTTCATCCATACCAAAGGCATCTATAGCACTTAAATCCTCACTGAGCCTAGCTTTGTCAACATAGATATCCAGCAATTTCCAAACCTTATAATCTGATATGTTCATCAGCTGGCAAACATTGTGTACCGGCATGTGCTTACAAAACTTGATAATAAGCACCTCAAACAAGGTGCTAAAACCATTTAACTGACCTGCCCACGGCGGCAGAATCAGCCTTACTTTGCCATCGTCTCGCTTAATTCGAGGAACCCGAACATGCAGATGGCATTCATGCTCAAAGAAATTCATATGACGATATTTTTTCATCTTGGTGTCATAGGCACTATAGGTTTTGGTGTCATCGCTACCATCGACAAAGCGCGTGCCACGTTTGAAGTCAATATAGATGTTGAGTTGTTTGTCGTTAAATTCAATATCCTTGACCAACCATGGGGAATAGATGCCGAGCGCTTGAGTAAATAAGTCTTGGTAACTACTCAGGTGGTCTATAACGTATAACTCATTGATTACGAACTGGTTAGAAAATTCGATTATTTCTTAACAAAATCTTAACATTGTATCTACTTCGCTGATTATCAGTCTGTTACTTAAACAGTAATTAAGAATACAACTTTATATAAAATTTTTTTTAGTTTGTAACTACCTGATAACAAGTAATTTAGACCACCTGAGTAGTTACAAGTCTTGCATTTTTTAATCCTCTTGAAGGATAAAATTGATCCTGCATTTTAACGCATTACCCACTCAATAATCACAAGCACCTTATTTATTAAATGCCTATTTCAATAATTTAGTTATCAGAAATGACCAAGTATTCACTTCCACTTCTCCCCACGAAATAGGACATTGTTTAGACCTTGTACATACTCATGCAACAGAAAAGAGTGTTGAGGCGATTCGTCGTTCTAATTGTACTACTGCAGGTGACTTGGTTTGTGATACGCCAGCAGATCCTGTTTTAAGCGACAGAAACGTGAATAGGAGGTGTCAATATTACGGGGGTGGGGGATATAATCCCCTAACTAACAATACGATGTCATATTCTCCTTACTTTTGTCGTAATATGTTTACCAGTGGGCAGGCGGACAGAATGCGACTAGCATTTGCTAGTTATTCACTTCTCCAAGGAGTTGCAGTAGTATCTAAATTGACATCTATTGACAATCTTTGCCACTCAAACGGCAAAACACTTACCATACGTAACCTATACAACCACACTGCTATTTGGCAAGGATCAAACAACGTTAGTATTGTTTCCAGTACTAATACGAGTGTGACTGTCAGAGTACGAAGCTCCAGCTCATCGGGTCAGGGCTGGGTTAAAGCAACCTTAAGCAATGGAGTTCAGTTAACAGAAACATTTGCAGTGAAGGAAGTGTTTAAGTGCGAGTAAGATCACTTTGAGGGTAATAGGATCATATGGTCTTGAAAACGGTCGATGGAATCTACTAACCGCCTTGTACAATGGTTTGGGGTACAGTGATACAGGATATATCTGGGAATGGGTTGTCCCGTCTAGTTCTGTCAGGCAATCACAGGTTCATTATTCCTATATTCGTGTACAGCCCAATACCTCTACTTCATCCATCTACATCAAGGTGCGGGCGTGTTGTGGTGACGAAGGGCGCGGATGCTCCGGCTGGAAAGGTCAGTGGGTTAGCGTGAGGCAGTCATCCAGAGGGGGCTGTATGTCAAACTGTGATACGGATACAGATATTCTAGAATACTAAATGAGCAAGTCCACCCGCAAGCCTCTGCGCTAGGGTATGGCGTGTTTCATCGCTCTTTTGAGCGAGCATGAACAAAAACTCGTACCCTGTTTTGTTGCCCCATCACCCAAAGGTTCACTGCTGGTAGCTACAAATGAAGCCACTCTTTTTTAGTCAGGAGTTCTTCTTCTGTCTCTTCATAATCAGGATCTGGCACGCAACAATCTACTGGGCATACAGCCGCACATTGAGGCTCTTCATGGAATCCTGTGCATTCGGTACATTTGCCAGAAACGATGTAATAAAATTCTTCTGAAACTGGCTCCTGAGTTTCCTTCCCATCAACCTTGGAGCCATCCTCCATCTCTATTTCATCCAAATCTGTACCATCCGTCCACTTCCACGCTACACCTCCTTCGTAGATTGCGGTGTTAGGGCATTCAGGCTCACATGCACCACAATTGATGCATTCATCCGTAATCATTATTGCCATAGAAAAAATGCTTTTAACCCAGTCCTCAAAAAAGCTAGGGTAGCAAAGTTAATCGCAATATGTTTGCAGTCTGGTGCTGTTGAGTTTTTTTATGAATTTGATTGAAAGAATTTCTGTACTTACAGAATTAAAGAAACAAATTGACGGGATATCCCATGAAGAATTAGAAAATATTGTAGCCAAAGCCCATCGGAAAAATACTTTTTTTCACAAAAACAAATATTCAAAATGCTTTGAAAGGGTTATCGTTTATGATAGACGAAGAAAAATTAGTTTTCTGGACCGCCAGCTATGATTTTTCAGAAAAAATTCCAAAAATGGTAGGCATCATTATGGCTGGGAATTATTCCATTCGTAGGGTTTCATGATCTGCTGTGTCTGTTGATACCAGGTCATTTTGCCACAATAAAACCTAGTGCTGAAGATGCAGGTTTAACAGCAACAATTATTAATTGGATAATTGCAAAAGAACCGCACTTCAAAACACACCTGAAGTTACAGGATAAACTTGATAATGTGGACGCAATAAGTGCTACTGGGAGTGACAATACAGCTCGTTACTTCGATTATTATTTCCGAGAAATACCTCACATAATTAGAAAAAAATAGAACTTCTGTTGCCGTTCTTACGGGTCATGAATCAGGCGACGACCTGGGGAACCTTGGAGCAGATATTTTCTCCTACTTTGGGTTAGGATGTAGAAATGTGTCTAAAATATTTACGCCTAAAGGATGTGATATTAGGGAAAAATTCCCTCATTTGAAGGATTTCATGACTATCATAAATCACACGAAGTATCGTAACAATTATGATTATCATAAAGCTATTTACCTAGTTAGTCAGCCCTTAAAAACCGACCTAACAAGTAAAAATCTGTTTCAAGCGGCCGCTCAGCGAATGTGAATCAACCTTGAATCAAATGGACCAGGGGCTTTTTACCAAAAATATGGACAAAATGTGCTTTTTTAAGCCATAAATAGCAGACGTGACAAAAAACCAGCCACTTTCTCAAATTCCAGGCACAAGCAGCCATGAGTACATTGATTTCATCGCCAACTTGTCCTTTAAGCCTGTTTCTGGATAACCTAAAATCAGATTTCAAATGCCCAATAATGGGTTCTATGGCAGCCCGTCGCTTACACAATTTGCGTTTCTTGTCTCTTTGATAACGATTGTCTTTTTTCAGGGCTTTGCTGGGCAGGATAATGGCAGTATCGCCCACTTGTTTAACCCCACAATAGCCTCTGTCGCAGACCGCTTGTTTGATGGGTTTTGTTCTGTTGCTATTGGCTTGTTTTATCGCATCGGGTAGGGTTTTTGCATCATGCTGGTTTTTCTTATGGCTGACAACGCCGACAATGATGTTACTGTCTTTGGCCGAGACGATGGATACTTTGTTGCCGTATTCATAGCGTTTGTGGTCTTTGCCTTTAGAAATCACATAAGCATGGGGCTCGTGCAGGGAATAAATTTTGTTTTTGTCTTTGGGTTGTTGTGCCCCACGCCTGCTTATAAAAGGCAGCTGATAAAACAAGAAGTCTGGTTGGTAGGTTTCAAGCAGTCCGTGTTGGGGTAGTTTTCTTTGTAGTTCTCGGATTAAAATATGAGCAATGGTTCGCAATCGTTTCAATGCCTTTTTAGCGGATGCGCACTTTTTAACATGGCGGAAGTGGCGAACGCGTAAGCGGCAGTTTTTAACTTCTTTTACGAAGGTTCTGCGCTGTTTGATGCCATGTTTTTTCGCCAATTTGTTGAGACGGTTGATAACTTTGATAGCTAGTTTAGAATCAGTCGGATAGGTGATGTTTTTTTCCTGTTTTTCCCTTCTCTACAGGGGTGTCAATCAAAACAGTGTTTTCATTGGCTTTTTTGCCGTGCAACATCACACTCATCTTAAAAATGAGTTCAAAACCTGCGACACCGATTCTGTTTCTAAAATGCACCAGTTCGGTTGTACTGCAAGGCACGTTTGGGGTGTAGGTTGGATAACCGCAGAAGTATTGATAATACGGATTACGCTTGAACTGTAAGACCACATTCTCATCGGACAGGTTTTCCAGTTGTTTGAGCATCAGTAACCCGACCATTAAGCGTATTGGTTTTGAGGGTCTGCCGTTATCGTGGCAATAGTGTTTGCTAAATTCATCCTCGAATACCTTCCAGTCGATGACGTTGGCTAATTGGATTAAAGGGTCTCGCTGGTCTAATTGAGAGAACAGCTCGGTGTGAAACAGATTTTGTTGCCCTGTGTTTGGGGTAGATGGAGTCAGCATAATTTTTTAACTAAAACGACCAGAAAACAACGATTATTCTAACATAAAGCGGTTGATTTGGTTAATGGTTTTGTTTGTTTTATTGATATAAATCAAACTGTTTAGATGTTTTTAAGGGCTGACTATTTAATAAAACCCCTCATCTGGATATTGGCTTTTTGCTAACAGTCCCTCCAGACGACCTCGTTTCACCCGTTGCAGTCCTCTATCACTAGGAATATGATACGACCAAGAACTTGGATGCTTTATTGATCCGTCAAAAGGAAAAAATTCAATGTATTGTAGGAACAGACCATATCCCTTTTGGAAAAACACAGCGACCAGCACCAGGGGATTATCCGGATAACATCAATGTTTTGACTTTTTTAAATGCTTTGTGACCATTGGTGGGGGTCATCAAAATTAATTACACGAATCAATTACACGAACCAATCTACAAATTAATTACCTTTGGCTTTCGCTGAGCCTTTTCGGCTAATTCGTTCACTGTTAAGACTAAATACTTAAACCTATGGCGCAGGATTTCTTTGGTATCGAAAGACAACTTCTCACCCAGCTTGGAACCCACAAATACTTTAGCTTGTTCGAGCTAGCTAAACAAAGGACCATCGTAAAGAAACTCCCCTATTCGATTCGGATTCTACTCGAAAATGTCATTAGAAACTACGATGGTTTTGCAGTGACCAAAGAACATTTTGAAACAATACTGGACTGGAAACATACAGCCAGTGTAAAAGATATTCCATACAGCCCAGCACGTGTGTTGATGCAAGATTTCACAGGTGTTCCTGCAGTAGTTGACATTGCCTCAATCAGGGCTGAAGTAGCTAGGAAAGGGAAAGACATCGAAAAGACTAATCCAATTGTTCCTGCGGACATGGTTATAGACCATTCAGT
This sequence comes from Ekhidna sp., assembly GCA_965261215.1. Taxonomy (GTDB): domain Bacteria; phylum Bacteroidota; class Bacteroidia; order Cytophagales; family Cyclobacteriaceae; genus Ekhidna. The sequence continues at coordinate 472,713 of CBDHDT010000193.1, read as the reverse complement.
AATGGTCGAATATTTTGGAACTCCCGATTCGTATCAGAAAAATGTAGACCTAGAGTATCAAAGAAATGAAGAACGATATAAACTTCTGAAATGGGGTCAACAAGCATTTACCAGTTTCAGTGTAGTACCTCCAGGGATGGGCATTTGCCATCAGGTAAACCTCGAATACTTGGCAAAAGGCGTGATCGAAAGAGACGGGTATCTATTCCCTGATACATTGGTTGGTACAGACTCCCACACCCCAATGGTTAATGGAATTGGGGTACTCGGATGGGGTGTAGGGGGCATCGAAGCTGAAGCTGCTATGCTTGGGCAACCTATTTACATGATTCTGCCACAGGTAATAGGGTTAAAAATTTCTGGAGAGATGAAAGAGGGTACTACTTCAACAGACTTGGTATTAACGATTACCCGCTTACTAAGAGATTACGGTGTTGTGGGGAAAATAGTAGAAGTCTTTGGTCCTGGCCTAGCAACTCTTGCAGTTACAGACCGGGCTACTATTTCAAATATGTCTCCAGAATTCGGTTGTACTGCTACACATTGGCCAATTGATGAACAAACTTTGGCTTATATGAAAAAGACCAATAGGTCTCAAGATCATATTGACATGGTAGAAGCCTATGCCAAAGAAAACATGCTTTGGCGGGCTGATGATGCAGAAATTGAATACACAGACACGATTGAACTTGATCTGGGAACTGTAGAGCCAACTATATCAGGTCCTAAAAGACCTCAAGACAAGATTTTATTGAGAAACGCAAAGCAGCAGGTTAATAACCTATTAGATGAGGCAGAATCTGAAAGACAAAGCATTTCCATTTCTTCTAAAGACCATGGGGATTTTACTTTAAAGGAAGCATCGGTAGTAATAGCGGCCATTACCTCATGTACCAATACCTCCAATCCAAGTGTAATGATTGGCTCAGGTCTGGTTGCAAAAAAAGCGTTGGAAAAGGGTCTGCAAGTAAAACCTTGGGTCAAAACATCTCTGGCACCAGGATCGCGTGTTGTAACAGCATACCTAGAGAAATCCAATCTGTTGCAAGAACTCGAGGCTTTGAAATTTTATGTCGTAGGATATGGCTGTACTACTTGTATCGGCAACTCTGGTGACATGATAGAAGAAGTTCAAACAGCGGTTATCGAAAATGATATGACTGTTTGCTCCGCACTTTCGGGAAATAGAAATTTCGAGGCACGAATACATCCAAATATTAAAATGAATTTCCTCGCCTCTCCTATGCTGGTTGTCGCCTATGCGATAGCAGGAACAATGGACTGTGATATGAATAACGATCCACTAGGAAATGATCAACATGGAAACCCTGTGTATTTAAGAGACATATGGCCATCTTCACAAGAGATCAATAAGGTAATGGATAAAGTGGTTACTCCGAAAGACTATGCCAAAACCTATGCAACGGCATTTAATGGAGATAATACTTGGAAAGCATTAAAGGCTCCTGTCGGCATGACATATGACTGGGATCCTGAATCAACCTACATTCAGGAAGCACCTTTTTTCCGTAATATCTCCGAAAATGTGGCGAATCCTGAAGATATCAAAGGAGCAAGAGTACTGCTTCAATTAGGAGATATGGTGACTACAGATCACATTTCACCTGCTGGAAAGTTTCTACCAGAGCACCCTGCTGGACAATACCTCGTTTCACATCATGTCGCCCAGAAAGATTTTAACTCATACGGATCCAGAAGGGGAAATCATGAAGTAATGATGCGAGGCACCTTTGCCAATGTAAGAATCAAAAACAAACTGGCAAGCAGGGAAGGTGGATGGACTACATTCCATCCAACAGGAGGAGAACTTCCTGTATACGATGCATCTGTGAAATACCAAGAGCTAGGAACACCATTGGTCGTTATTGGCGGGAAAGAATATGGATCGGGGTCTTCCAGAGACTGGGCTGCAAAAGGCACAGCACTTCTTGGCATAAAAGTAGTCATCACTGAAAGTTTCGAGCGAATCCACAGGTCTAATCTTGTGGGAATGGGCGTGCTTCCCATGGTTTTTATGGAAGGTGAGAACCAAGATACGCTGGGGTTAACAGGAAATGAGACATATGATATACTGGGTATTTCTTCTGGTTTGACTCCAGGAAAAATGATGGATGTCAAAGCTACACGACCAGATGGATTTGTCATAAAGTTCAAAGCTAAGTTAAGACTCGATTCAGAAGTAGATGTTGAATACTACAAACACGGAGGGATTCTTCACTACGTCTTAAGAAATTTCTTAGCGGATAATTAAAAAAACTGATAACTACAAGTCCGTTTTACAAGCGGAATTTTTACCTTTAAATCACAAACAATTAATAAAATGAAAAATTTAATCTTCTTATTTCTGATGGCTATTCTGTATTCATGTACCACTACTTCTCAAAAATCCGATGAAGAATCTTCTGGTGAGGAAAAGGTGAAATCAGCAATTACGCTGATAAAAGCACCCACTTCTCTCGAGTTCCCGAATGCATCCCTGACAAAAAAGGACATTTCCACTAAGGAAAATGATTCCTCTTACTCTGTTAATTACTCATTCGATGTCGTAAACTATGAGCTGGGGACACAAACAGAAGATGCTGACACACGAGGTATCGCCAACTCAGGAAAAGGGCAACATATTCATTTTATAGTCAACAACGGACCTTATTCTGCGCATTATATGCCAGGAGTTTCTGATCAACTGGATGCTGGGAACTATGTGGTATTGGCTTTTCTTTCCCGGTCGTACCATGAAAGCGTGAAAAATCCTAGTGCCTTTCATGTTGAGAACTTGAATGTAGGGGACGTAGATGCCGATGAGGTTGATCTGACCGCTCAGCATCTGTTCTACAGTAGACCAAAAGGCACTTACAAAGGATCGGACACCGAAAAAGTTATGTTGGATTTTTACCTGTTGAACACGACCATTTCTCCTGACGGAAATAAAGTACGTGCTACAATCAATGGAGAAGAATCTCTGATTGATGAATGGGTTCCTTACTACATCAAAGGATTGCCAAAAGGAGAGGTAACTATCAAACTCGAACTGATGGGTGCTGATGGAAATGAGATCGAAGGTCCCTTCAACTCGGTAGAACGAAAGATTACATTAGCAGAGTAGGCTTTAAAAAAGGTTCCACTGGGAACCCTGTGGGTAGAGAGTGAATTTTCCGCAGTAGAACAGAATTGAAACTCGATAGTTTTCGAAGTTTCTAAGTCCTCGGGTAGCCGATTTTATGGACTGAATCTTTGAATTAAATCCTTCTGCGGTCGCATTGGCGATACGATGTTTCAAGTAAATCATTATGTTGTCGAAATGGTTTTTAGGATCTTGGCGACTTTAATGACCGGCTTTAGGCGTGAATATGTCGCCCACCAGTACCATTTCTTAAAGAACGCTCGTGCTGGTATTACCATCGCGGTAAGTCCGCAGGTCAAGTAGCGTCTCTTTGATTGCCCAACAAGCTCGGGCGACCTTCAACCCCTTTGATTGTAGCGCATAAAAAGTGTCTTTATCTTTCTGAACCCAGTTGTCGGGATTGCGTAATACCAATTAGATTATAATACTAGTCTAATTATTATAATCTAATTGATATAACTCCACTAAAAATTTAGTTATGCCAATTTCAATTTATTTATGTCATATTTTATAATCAAATTGGTATAAATGGTACACTTTTCGGAAGCCATAAGCAGGACACTTTTCTGCCAATTGCTCCAAATGCCTACTAATAGTTGGGTCCTCAACTTAGCGCTTAAATCGGCAATAATACTCAGATAAACTCAGATAAATTTCCACACAAGCCTGTCTGATACTCAGGTCTTTATCGGTCAGATACCCAACAGCTTCTCGTTTTGCAGCAGATCTTAAAGTTTTTTTTCGATCAGGTAGACAGATCAGCATACCTACGCTTAAATGAACTTAATTCTGATTCTAGTTCCTTCAACTTTTTGAGTTGGTTCACACTCATTCCTGAGTATGTACTCTTCCAGTTGTAGAAAGTTGGTCGGCTTATTCCATGTACCCTAAAAATATCCGACACACTCTTTCCCTGTTCTTGTTCGCTCAGCATCTTGATGAGCTGAGGCTCGGTAAATCGACTCTTTTTCATTTCCCTAAAATTAACGTGTAACTCTATTTTTAAACGCTACGGTTTTTAGGGAATCTTACAAACGGGGCTTGAATGAAAACCACAATGGCTTGTTCAGACAATTCTTTCCAAAGCTAATGCCTGTATGCCATCAAGTCACCGAAAAAGAGCTGTTCAAAGCCACTGATTTAATGAATAACCGACCTAGAAAATGCTTGGGGTATAAAACCCCTTGGGAGGTCTTTCCCCAAGCACTGGGAATGGAGCCATAGTATAAACCCGAGTGGTTGCACTTATGGGTTGCATCCGCTGGTACAGAGGCTAGTCCAGTGTATCATTGATTTTCCTGAAAAAGTAATATCCTTTGTTTTTAGCTTCGTCACCTTCATTTTCCGCAAGCATGTTCAAATAATCAAACATTGATTGCTTTTCATGTTGGAGAATGAAACTTTTAAAATCCGTTTTATTTTGATCGAAGTTGGCTTGCTCCAAAGTATTGTAGTATGCTTTTCTATCTTCTATAGCTCCCGAAATATTTACAATAGGGAACCCATTTTTCAGTAAAATTAAATTCATTATAAGCCTGGCTGTGCGACCATTACCATCTATAAATGGGTGTATGTTTACCAAACGCTGGTGCATTTCTGCCGATAAGAATACGGAGTGTAGCTTGCCCTTTTTGTCTTCATAAAACTCAAAATACTGATCCATAAGATCAGGCACTTTCAGATTATTTGGCGGTACATACTGACTACCTGAAATACGTACCCGAACATTACGGTAACGCCCTGCATTCAACTTGTCAATTCCATCAAGGATAAATTCGTGAATATCGAGCAATTCGGATTGACCTAAATCCCTTTGATGTTTGGCTAGTTCTTTGATGTAATTAGTCGTTCCTTAAAAACTCATTTTCCATAGAGTTTGTATTCTACTTTGATGGAAAGAGGTTAATTCAACTAGACGCCTCAGCTTTACTACCCATTTTGTATGGAGCCAAAGAGCATTTACTCTTAGTTTTTTCATCAATTTCTTGTAGTTAAACCCACAGGCAGACATGATGAAGTTTATTTTATCTCCTGTTTTCCCTTTTAGGTAATTGCTAGCTACTCGATGATCTTGCTTCAAGTGTCCGATGATTGGCTCTATGGCTGCTCTACGTCTACAGTGCTTTCGTTTTCTCTGTTTTTCATAGGTATTGTCTCTTTTTAATGGGTTGGATGGTCGAATGATGGAGGTGTTTTCAACTGTGTTAGTCCCTTTGTACCCCCTATCTACTGTGGCGGTTTTCGGGTAGTTACCAGTCAGTAGTTGTGTTTGCTTCAATACAGCATCTAGTGTATGTCCATCATAAATATTCTCTTCAAAAGTCATCGCACCTACGATGATACCCGTGTTTTGTGTCAATACTACGGATGCCTTACAGCCCTATTCATATTTTTTATGTGCCTTCCCTTTTGCGATGCAATACACATCAGGTTCATGTAAACTGTAAATTTTATGTTTACTGAACTTCTCTTGTGTAAGTACTCGTTTGAACAGTGCTAATGTTACTTCTTTTTGCTGATGTGGTAATTTCCTGTCTAATTCTCTGACTAACCGACCAGCAATGGTTTTGAGTTTGCGCTTCGCTGCATTTGCTTTCTTTCTTCTTTTAGGGTGAGTCCCATTGTAGGTGTCTCTGACAAGGTTTTTGGTTGTCCTAACGTAGCTGCGTCGTAGTTTAATCCCTTCTTTCTTGGCTATAGAAATACAGCTGTCAACAATCTTTTTATGAAGTTTTGCATCTGTGGGATAGGTGATACTCTTTTCCTGGACAGTAGTATCTACACTTACATGCTTGTCCTTAGCATCCTTGCCGTGTAGCTCAATTGAATGTTTCAATAGCTTCTCTACCCCTTCTTCTCCAATCCTCTTCCTGAAATGTACCAAATCTGTTGCCGCACAGGGTTGCCCCCATTGCAAAGAATCAAAGCCTCCAACATATTGAAAATATGGATTCATTTCCCACCGTTGTTCCACCAATACCTCATCTGATAAATTGTAAATAGATTTTAATATCAACAAGGAGACCATCAAACGAATAGAATGAGCTGGACGACCTACATTTGAATAAAGCGAACCAAACGCTTCTTCAAAATATGACCATGCTATCTGGTGGCTCAACAAATAAAGCGCTTGCCTGGAATTGAGTTGTTCAGTTAAGGTAGGTGATAAAAAATTAAGTTGATTTCTATTCGACTTTTTTGACTGCATTTGACAAGGTTTTGATTCAAATTATAACTATGCCTTGTCATTTTATATAGCAATAATCATGCTAAAAACCTCCCTGAAAGAAGATAAGCATAATTAATTTTTATTCTTTAGGGTTGACTAATTATAGGCCTTTAGATGGTTTATTGCTTCTAAGTGATCTTTGATCGGTTTGCCTCCTATTGTAAGCCCTTCATTTAACACTAAATGAGTCTCTCTGAGCGTCAGAGTATTGCCTTCTATCCGATTACTTTCGTACGTATAGCTAGTGGCTAAGTGTTCTTCCAAATTCCTAAGTTGAGCTACATCTAGTGGTCTAAAACTATCAAGACACTTTTTTAAGTCATCTACTTGGTCGATAAGCTGCTCAATACTATTTGTTTCAGGATAGAGTTTTGTTAAATAATTGATGGTAGTATTTTGATCGTCAGTCATACACAAATGGTTAAAATACTTTTTCCTGTTTTCCTTCAATTCCTCCATTTGTTCCAGAGTTAAAGGAGTATATTGGAGTTGGCTATTATTTGAAGGTGATTTATCTGGAGTTTCCATTGTCTAGTAATAAGGACATATCAACCATAGTATAATACCTTTTAAAGGTTGAGATTCCTCTCGCTCAATATACACAATTTATATTTGAAAGCGATTCACAATTGCGAAAAGTAGATGGCGTAGAGCTGGAAGTTGAGATTCCTATCGCTCAGTGTACACAATTTACATTTAGAAAGCCTCCACTGCCCAAAATAGTATCATATCTACGAACCTCCACTCGGTCCAGAACATTTCCATTTCCATTGATTGCTTGATGTTTCTATTACTTCTTCAAATGTTCCAACAGCACATCCTGTTGAGGTATTAGTGGCTGGTTGCACCAGCATAACTCGTGAGGAAATATCTACCAAAAATATATTCCGGCGCACAGACTCCGATTGGCATCGGCATCGTCGTAACAGTCGTCACAGTAACCCCACTCGGCAGGTGAGCTTTAAATTTATCCCACTCCGCCTTGGTCTTATGGGGAATGAAGTAGTCAGTGCCATTGGTGTTGGTGATAGTAAATCGCCCTTGTGAACCGTGATCTTCGATGTGAATTTCTTTGGTTCTGATATTTCCACGATCAAAATCGGTACTATCGAACTTATACAACTTGACACACCATCGATCATTGATCGTGCAATATTCCCCGTCTTGGGCAATAGATCCTCCTAAAACGAACAATAATCCGCCCAATACCAACACTGCTGCCAAGCCAATCAGGAAGCACCGTCGCACAGAGTTTTTTTTCATGCACAGTTCATTATACCGACACAGCAGCCATTAACGCAATAAAAAACATTTTTTTTTGGCTGACTTCCCTTTAGGAGCATTTTTTGAGCAACTTTTTTTTTAGGGAGAGTCTCGTGATCGTTGGGACAATTTAGAGTGAGTAGCCTTCTGCTTCTAAGCGTCTTTTTATGTCTTGTAAGATGGTCTCTTCGGTCTCCGGTGGTAGCTCTAATAATGGTAAAAAAAAGGACCCAGCCTAACGTAGGTGTTCGTCAAATTTTTCACGGGTAAGATTTTCTTCAATCCGGGTATCGACGGCGAACTCCTGAGTCGCCACAAAAATCGGGGCGATTTTTTGCAGCCAGGTTTCATAAAAATGTGAGTTTTGATTAAAAATATTGGCATAGGTAACGTCATCAACGCCGAACCGAGCTCTGAACTTGTCTTCAAAATGGCGACCAATCCGGTCTTGGAGCAGTGCATGAAACGTTTTTCCCGCTCCAGTCTCTGGGTCAAAAGTCTCGGTCTTAAACAGCCGGTCTTTACGAGTTTGTTTTGAGTACCGCGCTTCAATAGCGCCGTCAGTATGACTGGCAATAAGGCCCAGGATTTTTGGACTTCCGTAAGAACCATGACACCCATAGTTATCTCATTCAGCTTGGTGCTGGGCGTAGGTTTTGGTAGTGCCAAGGATGATGACATGATCGATATTTTCGCCGTTTTTTACCTGTTGGATCAGGGGAGCTAGGGCTTCGAGGTTTTGTTCGAAAGTGGCTTCGGTTTCAGGTTCTTCAATTTCTTCGGCTTCAAGTTCTTTGTGTTCCGTGCCGACTTTCGTCTCATCGTGCGGATTTACCACTTCAAACTGTAACGTGTATTGCATGCCGTACTCGCTCAGAACCGCTTCAATGCCCATGGCATTGGTTGATGCCATCGGCGATGGATTGCTAGCTGGCCGTTTTCATCGGTTAAGGTGGCTGAGATGGTCGCTTCGTCCTTTATTTTCCGTCGGCTTGTACGAGCTCTCCCAAAATATTAGCGACTACTTTTCCGGTATCAAGTTCGATCGGATTTTCTGGAAGCACAACGCCGTCCTTGAGCAGATTAACGTCAAACTCGGGAGTAAGAAAGGTGGTGTCGTTCCGGGTTTTAAAGACTACGCCGTTGCGGAAAGAATCCGTTTTGGTGATGTCATAATAGAGATTGTCTTCTGTCACCGCGGTGGATCGTGCGGTGAGTTTGTCCTCCACTATCGGGTTTTCGATTGGATTTTCCTCGACTGGCTTCACGGGCATTTCATCAGGATCACAACTCTGCAAGCCCGCTCCGCACCAGAGCGACAGTGGCTTTTTGGTTTTTTACGGCGAAGTCAACGGCATCTTTTCCGAAGTTTATGCCGGTACTGACGGTATAAATTATTCTTCGACCTACGCCTTCTGTGTTTGGTTGTTTCCAGAGAAGGGTATTACCGAATATTGTTGAACTGCTGAAGCCGGTTGAAAGGGTTTTCACGCCTTTGAGCGTTAAAAGCTAATAGCTAAACTCAAGCATATTGTATTTTTATCAAATTGTCAAGTCCTTTGAGGAATTTTTTTGTTCATTTTGGTTTCAGTCTGGGGGGGATTGGGAGATCTCGGCATCGTTCTGATTTGAGGTTGGCCGGGAAGAGAATGAAAGAGGGAAAAAGTATTACTTCAAAGAAAACGATACTACTTCTCGACCGTGCGGAGTAGAGGAGATGCCGAGATTTTCTTTTGTTATTATTTAAAAAAGAGGGAAGAAAAAATGATTCGAGTTTCAAAGAGATCCCGGCATCAGGTGGATTTTCGTTTGACTGGGAAGAGAATGAAGGAAGGAGGAAAGGAGGAAAGGGAAAGGAGAAAGGAGAAAGGAGAAAGGATTTTTCTGCCGTTCAATCTGCCATCGACCTTGGTTAAGACGGCGTCAAAAAAACAGAGGAACATTTCGTTTAAAAAAGACGAGTGTTTGAACGGAGTGAGTTTTGGCTTTTTAGAAATGAGAGTCGTTTTTTGAGCGGTTGAATCCGCGGTCTTGATGTTTTTGGTTCGTTTTTTGGGTCAAGCCAAAAAATGAACAGGTTGGAGACTCTAGAATAAGTTGAGAGATCCCGGCATCGTGTGGGTTTTTGGTTGGCCGGGAAGAGTGTTGAGAGAGATCCCGACATCGTTCTGATTTGAGTCTGGCCGGGAGGATTTGTTGATTTGAAACGGAAAAAATCCGTGGATTTTTTAGTTTTCCGAATCTTCGTTTCTCTTTCGAGCTCTCGTTTCTTTAAGATCTCGTTTGGACTCTTTATTGATACGAGTTTCTTCGGCTCGAGAGTTTCGACGATTTTGATGACGTTTTTGACGGAAAGCTCCTTTTGAAGTTTCGGCAATGAAGTCTGATTTTTCAGCTTCAGCTTCTTGTCGATATTCGTCTTTGTAGCGTTTGAAATCGTCTTTGTCGTTCAAGGCATATTCTTGCGTTGGACCGACTGGTTTGAGCTCGTTGTAATTTTCTCGACCAATTTTTTTGTCGATTTTTTGAATGTTCTTCAATCGTTTATACTGCTTTCTATTAATGCCTAGTTGTTCTTGACGGGCTTTTTCACGACGGGCTTTTCGGAGAGTTCTTCCAAGAGAAAATAAAATACACGCTCCGGTTGGAACAAACAGAAAAGCTCGTTCTAGTCTGGTAAAGCGACGCATATGGGCTTTCTTTTGACCTTTGAGATCTAGTTGTTTAGTTGTAAAACTAAACCCCATCTCCCTCTTGTAGAAGACGGGATTTTAAGCCTATTGAGATTGAGATTTCTCTCACTCAATGTACACAATTTACATTTGAAAGCAATTCACAACCATTTCCACTTATATCAAGAATGGTTACTCGTTGAGATTCCTCCCATTCAACGTACACAATATACACAATATACATTTGAAAGCAATTCACAACTTTCTGGATTTGTACGCATTCTCTGCCAAGGTTGAGATTTCTCTCGCTCAATGTACACAATTTACATTTAAAAGCAATTCACAACGTGATGGAATGGATTTGAATTGGCTACTCAAATGGGTTTTATCTCAATATGGAGTTTCAGTAAAATACCATTGGCTTAGAGCTGATACTAGTTTGATTACAAAATATATCATATAAATTGTCTCTTTCTCGCTCATATGTCGTTAAAAAGTAGAAGCATACTATGGGCTATGCTTGTATCTTTTGCCTAATTCAAACAAAAAAATGCATTTAGGTATATCACATATTACAATTAGTCGTTCCTTACAAACTCATTTTCAATAGAGTTTGTATTCTACTTTGATGGAAAGAGGTTACTTCAAATAGACACCTCAGATTTACTACCCATTTTGTGTAGAGCCAAAGAGCATTTACTCTTAGTTTTTTCATCAACTTCTTGTAGCTAAACCCACAGGCTGCCATGATGAAGTTTAGTTTATCTCCTGTTTTCCCTTTTAGGTAATTGCTAGCTGCTCGATGATCTTGCTTCAAGTGTCCGATGATTGGCTCTATGGCTGCTCTACGTCTACAGTGCTTTCGTTTTCTCTGTTTTTCATAGGTATTGTCTCTTTTTAATGGTTTGGATGGTCGAATGATGGAGGTGTTCTCAACTGTGTTAGTCCCTTTCTAACCCCTAGCTACTGTGGCGGTTTTCGGGTAGTTACCAGTCAGTAGTTGTGTTTGCTTCAATACAGCATCTAGCGTATGTCCATCATAAATATTCTCTTCAAAACTCATCGCTCCTACGATGATACCCGTATTTTGTGTCAATACTACTGATGCCTTACAGCCATATTCATATTTTTTATGTGCCTTTCCTTTTGCGATGCAATACACTTCAGGTTCATGTAAACTGTAAATTTTATGCTTACTGCACTTCTCTTGTGTAAGTACTCGTTTGAACAATGCTAATGTTACTTCTTTTTTCTGATGTGGTAATTCTCCTGTCTAATTCTCTGACTAACCGAAAGGAGACCATCAAACGAATAGAATGAGCTGGACGACCTACATTTGAATAAAGCGAACCAAACGCTTCTTCAAAATATGACCATGCTATCTGGTGGCTCAACAAATAAAGCGCTTGCCTGGAATTGAGTTGTTCAGTTAAGGTAGGGGATAAAAAATTAAGTTGATTTCTATTCGACTTTTTTGACTGCATTTGACAAGGTTTTGATTCATATTATAACTATGCCTTGTCATTTTATATAGTCGTTCCTTAAAAACTCATTTTCCATAGAGTTTGTATTCTACTTTGATGGAAAGTGGTTAATTCAACTAGACGCCTCAGGTTTACTACCCATTTTGTATAGAGCCAAAGAGCATTTACTCTTAGTTTTTTCATCAATTTCTTGTAGTTAAACCCACAGGTTGCCATGATGAAGTTTATTTTATCTCCTGTTTTCCCTTTTAGGTAATTGCTAGCTACTCGATGATCTTGCTTCAAGTGTCCGATGATTGGCTCTATGGCTGCTCTACGTCTACAGTGCGTTCGTTTTCTCTGTTTTTCATAGGTATTGTCTCTTTTTAATGGTTTGGATGGTCGAATGATGGAGGTGTTCTCAACTGTGTTAGTCCCTTTGTACCCCCTATCTACTGTGGCGGTTTTCGGGTAGTTACCAGTCAGTAGTTGTGTTTGCTTCAATACAGCATCTAGCGTATGTCCATCATAAATATTCTCTTCAAAAGTCATCGCTCCCTACGATGATACCCGTGTTTTGTGTCAATACTACTGATGCCTTACAGCCATATTCATATTTCTTATGGGCCTTTCCTTTTGCGATGCAATACACATCAGGTTCATGTAAACTGTAAATTTTATTCTTACTGCACTTCTCTTGTGTAAGTACTCGTTTGAACAGTGCTAATATTACTTCTTTTTGCTGATGAGGTAATTTCCTGTCTAATTCTCTGACTAACCGACCAGCAATGGTTTTGAGTTTTCGCTTCGCTACATTTGCTTTCTTTCTTCTTTTAGGGTGAGTCCCATGGTAGGTGTCTCTGACAAGGGTTTTGGTTGTCCTAACGTAGTTACGTCGTAGGTTAATCCCTTCTTGGTTGGCTATAGAAATGTAGCTGTCAACAATCTTTTTATGAAGTTTTGCATCTGTGGGATAGGTGATGCTCTTTTCCTGAACAGTAGTATCTACACTTACATGCTTGTCCTGAGCATCCTTGCCGTGTAGCTCAATGGCATGTTTCAATAGCTTCTCTACCCCTTCTTCTCCAATCCTCTTGCTGAAATCTACCAAATCTGTTGTCGCACATGGTTGCCCCCATTGCAAAGAATCAAAGCCTCCAAAATATTGAAAATATGGATTCATTTCCCACCGTTGTTCCACCAATACCTCATCTGATAAATTGTAAATAGATTTTAATATCAACAAGGAGACCATCAAACGAATAGAATGAGCTGGACGACCTACAGTGGAATAAAGCGAACCAAATGCTTCTTCAAAATATGACCATTCTATCTGGTGGCTCAACAAATAAAGCGCTTGCCTGGAATTGAGTTGTTCAGTTAAGGTAGGTGATAAAAAATTAAGTTGATTTCTATTCGACTTTTTTGACTGCATTTGACAAGGTTTTGATTCAAATTATAACTATGCCTTGTCATTTTATACAGCAATAATCGTGCTAAAACCCTCCCTGAAAGAAGATAAGCATAATTAGTCAGCCCTAAAGAATCAACATTAATTATGCTTATCTTCTTTCAGGGAGGTTTTTAGCACGATTATTGCTATATAGTCGTTCCTTAAAAACTCATTTTCCATAGAGTTTGTATTCTACTTTGATGGAAAGAGGTTAATTCAACTAGACGCCTCAGCTTTACTACCCATTTTGTATAGAGCCAAAGAGCATTTACTCTTAGTTTTTTCATCAATTTCTTGTAGTTAAACCCACAGGCAGACATGATGAAGTTTATTTTATTGAAATAGGCATTTAATAAATACGAATGCACTTGTACGGGCATGGTTGATGGTCCACCATTTTAGTTAGCAGGTTATCGAATATTTTCCCTTTCATTTGACTGCGGTTGAACCGATAGCAATATTGGTCGATATATGCTTGCAGGTTATCGACTGAATGGTGGATACCTCTAAGCCATGCCTTGAACATCATAATTATTCTGTGCAATTCTGGGAAATTCTTACCTTTCTTCCCACTCTCGATTTGGATTAACTAAGGGTATTTTTCTTTCGAGGGGATGTAGCCCCTCCACCTATCGGTTGTGATGGTAGCCTGAGTTGATATATGATCTTGGAAGAAGGGCTTCAATTGCTTGGAGCCAGCATTGTCAATCACTCTGGCATACATCCTGCTCACTCCTTTCCCTTTCTTCTCAATAGCCAGTACAACCTGCTTTTTTCGGTTATTTTGGCGTCCTACAACGCCTTCTTCCTGTTGCCCTACAACGGTCTCATCGACTTCTACTTTACCCATTAGCGGGTATTTCCCACTGCTAACCATTGCCTTCATTACCTTTTGTTGAAACAGCCAACAGGTTTTTTTCCGTAGCCCCAGTTTTCTGCTTAGCTCTGTTGATGCAATCCCTTGTTTATTTGTACTCATATAGTATAGGACATAAAAAGCTTTTAACATTGGGAATTTTACTTTGTGGAAAAGTGTGCCACTTGTTGGGGTAGCTTGGTACCTACATTTTGTGCATTGCCTGGTATGGAATAATTTCCCTCTGCAATACTTGTTGTTTTGACACTTTTCACATTTAAATCCATCTGGCCATTTCATTTCGGCCAGGAAGTTTGACAACTGTCGTTATCAGGAAATTTCTTCTGAAACTCAAAAAGAGTTAGGCTTTCATACTTTTTCTCCATAATCTGATTTTTATTCTAATTTTAATAATCCTACTAAGTTACTGTAAATCAATCGTTTAATCAAGAAAATGAAACTGTTTTAATAGACTAATCTTTTATTTATTAAATGCCTACTTCAATAAAACCAAAGAAATAACCCATTGTAGACTTGCCTACTTTGACCAATCCTTCAAAAACCTTATTCCTTTTTATCCTCTTGTTTTACCTACCCGAATTGGAGTTGAATCAATAAAAGAAATACCGGTACCATCACCCATACAACAAGTTTTTAGAAATAGAGACATAGGTAAGGTTGCACCTTGCATCAATTCCAAAAACCTATTATAGGATACTGTTTCACCGAATAAATGGTTCATATGTTTTTAGACATAATGAATATAAAAGTGTTTCATATTGCTGAACCCTCCAGAGTGGAACATAATCTTGATAGTGATTACTTCGCTACAGCTCATCCTAGGCTTTCTGTGAGATTTGTTGCCTACAAGGTGCTTTTGGATAGATTTTTCGAATTCCAAACAGAATTCATCAACAAAACAGAAAATTTCAGTAATTTTATTGTCAGAATAAGACCATGTGTTTTATGTGTATATATTTGAATTTTAGATACTTAAATAGTCACCCCTAAAGAATCAACATTAATTATGCTTATCTCCTTTCAGGGAGGGTTTTAGCACGATTATTGCTGTATAAAATGACAAGGAATAGTTATAATATCAATCAAAACCTTGTCAAATGCAGTCAAAAAAGTCGAATAGAAATCAACTTAATTTTTTATCACCTACCTTAACTGAACAACTCAATTCCAGGCAAGCGCTTTATTTGTTGAGCCACCAGATAGAATGGTCATATTTTGAAGAAGCATTTGGTTCGCTTTATTCACATGTAGGTCGTCCAGCTCATTCTATTCGTTTGATGGTCTCCTTGTTGATATTAAAATCTATTTACAATTTATCAGATGAGGTATTGGTGGAACAACGCTGGGAAATGAATCCATATTTTCAATAGTTTGGAGGCTTTGATTCTTTGCAATGGGGGCAACCCTGTGCGGCAACAGATTTGGTACATTTCAGCAAGAGGATTGGAGAAGAAGGGGTAGAGAAGATATTGAAACATTCAATTGAGCTACACGGCAAGGATGCTAAGGACAAGCATGTAAGTGTAGATACTACTGTCCAGGAAAAGAGCATCACCTATCCCACAGATGCAAAACTTCATAAAAAAATTGTTGACAGCTGTATTTCTATAGCCAAGAAAGAAGGGATTAAACTACGACGCAGCTACGTTAGGACAACCAAAAACCTTGTCAGAGATACCTACAATGGGACTCACCCTAAAAGAAGAAAGAAAGCAAATGCAGCGACGCGCAAACTCAAAACCATTGCTGGTCGGTTAGTCAGAGAATTAGACAGGAAATTACCACATCAGCAAAAAGAAGTAACATTAGCATTGTTCAAACGAGTACTTACACAAGAGAAGTGCAGTAAACATAAAATTTACAGTTTACATGAACCTGATGTGTATTGCATCGCAAAAGGGAAGGCACATAAAAAATATGAATATGGCTGTAAGGCATCCGTAGTATTGACACAAAACACGGGTATCATCGTAGGTGCGATGACTTTTGAAGAGAATATTTATGATGGACATACACTAGATGCTGTATTGAAGCAAACACAACTACTGACTGGTAACTACCCGAAAACCGCCACAGTAGATAGGGGGTACAAAGGGACTAACACAGTTGAAAACACCTCCATCATTCGACCATCCAAACCATTAAAAAGAGACAATACCTATGAAAAACAGAGAAAACGAAAGCACTGTAGACGTAGAGCAGCCATAGAGCCAATCATCGGACACTTGAAGCAAGATCATCGAGTAGCTAGCAATTACCTAAAAGGGAAAACAGGAGATAAAATAAACTTCATCATGGCAGCCTGTGGGTTTAACTACAAGAAGTTGATGAAAAAACTAAGAGTAAACGCTCTTTGGCTCTATACAAAATGGGTAGTAAATCTGAGGCGTCTATTTGAAGTAACCACTTGCCATCAAAGTAGAATACAAACTCCATTGAAAATGAGTTTTTAAGGAACGACTAAATATAAACACATACACTGGTTTTATCTATTCCTAATTCCTGTTTATCTCTCTTTAATTGAACTATTTATTAATCGGGTTCAGGTTCCTACTAAGTTACTGTAAATCAATCGTTTAATCAATAAAATGAAAAAGTTTTAATAGACTAATCTTTTATTTATTAAATGCCTACTTCAATAAAATGATATTGCTTTAGCAAAACAAAGTTTACCTTACTCTTCTACTTATTCAGGTATTTTGCGATTAGAACACTGAACAGCTGGACAGCATTGTCGAGTTTTTTGTATTTTAATCCTGTTTCTCTGATTCTTTTTCTTAGCCTCACTTTGTCTTCGTTTAACAACTGGTTTATGTTTCGATGGCAATTAGCTACATCCGCTACCAAAGGTGTATTGATTACGACACCAATATTGTGAGTCTCAGCTAAAGCATCATCATCTGAGACTCCTCTGTTCACAACATATGGCAAACCGCAGAGCATGTAGTTAGCCGTCTTGATGGGAGATCTATACCTTTGAGAAGGTAGTGAGGGGATTGCTACAAATCCGATGTCCGATGCGGAAACGTAATGGGGAACAAGCGATAATTCGACCCTGCCTAATACGTTGTAAGCTTCTTTTGGCATGTTCAAGTTTTCAAACGCTACGACCACTTGTTCAAGCGAATTCGGAGTAATGATTAAGAAGTGATAAGTCTCATCTAATTCATACAGGCTACTAAAGAAGGAAATCACTTCTGCTTCATTGTAGTATATACCACCAAACTTGCCAAGGTAGAGCAATACTTTTTCTCCGTTTGAGATGGAGAGTTCCTTCCTTATTTTTTCTCTGGCATCTGAGTCAAATCTGAAATCTTCATCGTCAATACAAAACGGCACGACGTGAATGTTACCTTTGGTTCCCCAGCCCATAACAAGCCTTTTCGAGTATTCGTTTGGAATCAATAGTTCACTAGCTTGTCTGACCTGCAAGTGTTCCAATTTGTTAAGCAATTTGAAATTGATAGATTCCCTTGTCCATATGCCAAAATCTGCCATATACAAGCTGTGGGGTTCAAAGCAAAAGATGATCAGTGGCTTTCTTAACACCATAGACAAAATACTTGCCATGGCACCTGAAATGGAGGTGAAAGCCAAAATGCAATCAACCTGACAGAAAATAGCGTAACGGAAGGCAGTAGATGCTGTGGTCAAAAAATTCCACAGTTTTTTCGCCATCATAAAAACACCACCAGTTAAATAGCGTTTTGGAATCCAAATGATGTTTTTCTTAAAGAGCGTGCTTTTCAAAGAAGTTATGTCGGCATGCGACATTTTGTACTGCTCCTGCTCATACGTAATTAACACGAATTGACACTGACCTCTTTCTCCAATTTTTATTAAGTACTTCAGAAGATGTCCTTCCAATATTGGATCTTTAAGGCTGTGATATGTGGGTACTAAAACCTGTCTCACTTTTTTAGTTTTTGTTTACACATTCTTAGAGAAGCCAATGGGTGTGTTGCCATTGATTTTATCAAATATCGAATCCCTATAAAGTAGGATTTTTTATGCTTGATGAAGTTGATGGCCAGAATTAAATACATGTTTGCAAAACAATATTTCCTGAATCTGGCAGACTTAAACAACAATTGAGATGCCGCTTTCTCGAATGTCTTTATGGAATCGGAAGCCAGAATCTTGATGTCGGAATGCATGTTACCAGCATGTACCCTATAGAGAAGAAGGACTCTTTCAACTCGTACGAAAGGGTAGAATCTTGCCGCTCTGAAATAAAAATCCTGATCCGCATTATTTGAAAGATCACGATCAAATCCTCCAATTTTAATTACTACTTCTTTCCGTACTAGCACACCGCTTGGCGGAGGCAGAATGTGAGTCTTCCACTCAAGCAAATCATCAAGTAGCCAGCCAGATTTTCCTCTTTTCTCTACCCCCGTCTTTTCTCCTTCTTCATTAATTTCCATCAAATCCCCATACGCCAATCCGCACTCCAAATTTGATGTAAGCGACTGCACGAGTTCTGACAAGAAATCTTTTGACCAAAGGTCGTCAGCGTCCAGAAAGACAACATACTCACTATTGGCATGTTTAAACCCAAAATTTCTTGCAGTAGAGACACCAGAATTGATCTGACTTATCAATCGTATCCTCGTGTCCATTCGCTGAAAGTCTCTTATGATTTCTTCAGTCATGTCCTCAGAACCATCATTTACAACAATCATTTCCCAATCTTCATGGCTCTGATCTAACACTGACTGAACCGTGTAGGCAATAAATCTCTCGGCATTAAAAGCTGGAATTATGACGGAGACCGTAGACACTTTAGATATAAGGAGTTAAATAGTTCCCCGCTTTGTCCAAAACATTTTCAAAAAGGTAACGTTTGGAGTACGAGAGCCTATTGTTTTTTTTATTATCCGATTCACCTTCCTTAATAAATTGATCTAACAAATTTAAGATGACCCCTTGGTCATTGCTCATATACATCACATCAGGGTCCTGCTTATATTCTTCATATGCAAAGCTAAATACTGGTTTCCCTTGGGCAAGATAGACTAATGTCTTATGGTGATGTACCGTATTCGGATGATAGTCCATATCCATAAAGGATATACAAAACGAGCTTGCATTAACGTAGTACTTCAAGTCTTTGAAATGCTTAGGACCTGCCAAGATTACATTGCTATACTTCTGTTCTGCAAAAATTCGTTGAGCAGATTCATTGTCTGTCAGTCTTATTGGTCCCACAAAAACGAACTTCTTTTCGGGAAAGGTCTGAATTACTTTCTCGTACATTTCAAAGTCCATTCTAGGATCAACAACACCGATATACAAACCAAAGTCTTTGTGTTTAATGTCGATCTCCCTAGCTCTCAATGGGTCTATATTGAATTCATCTTCAGAGATTCCGTGTGGGACTATGTATTTCGGTGTGTCAAACTGACTAAATTCGTTTAAAAATAGTTGGGAAGTAGCAAAAATCACACTGGAGTTTTCACACAGTTGCTTTTCGCCGTAGAATTGAAAGTAATAGTAGTCCACGCAGTGGTAAATAGAAGTTTTCACTCCTAATAGCTTGGGCTGATACAACCTCATTGGATCAAAGGTCCAAAACATATCTGGCTCAAAAGCGTTTTGCCTCAATTTTCGCCTCAATTTTCTGGAAACCAGAAAATTATTTATACGATTTAAGAAATTGATTCTTACAGGAATATAGTTCCCATACCTTAGAATTATCAGGGAGTTTGTTTGTTTGATAAGTTGGGGACTTATTCGAAAAAGATTACTCACTGTCCACTGTGTAGGCGGGTCAATAAAAATGACAGTATTGGTTCGAGACAATTCAAAAGCATAATTTTGTTTGGAATACCATATGTCCCCCCATGGCTCGTTTGATGCAACCAAGATGACCTTATTCGTAAGTCTCATTTTTCCAAGTTAGTGATAATCTCTGAGATACGTTGTGCTACGGCACCATCCCACAAGTCTGGTATTTCTCCTTTTTTCCACTTGTTGTCAATAATCTTATTTATACTAGTCTGAAGTGCTTCTTCATCATCGCCAATAAGTTCGTTGGTGCCAATGTCAATTGTTTCAGGTCGTTCCGTGTTATCCCTCAGCGTTAGGCATGGAACACCTAAATAGGTTGTTTCCTCCTGTACTCCACCTGAGTCTGTAATCACTCCTATAGCATTGGTTACCAAATACATAAACTCAAGATAGCTAAGTGGGTCTATTGCGTAAATATTATCTGGCATAGCAAGTGTCCTAAGGTTCTTCTTTGTGCGAGGATGGACTGGAAAAATTACTACATGCTTTTCCCTTACCGACTCTGAGATTTTTTTCATTAAACGTTGCAGTCCCATTATATCATCAACATTTGACGGTCGATGTAGGGTGAGCACAAAATAGACCTTGTCATCCAGATTGACAGAGTTGAGAATTGTTGGTTCCTTAAACTCGGTACTGGCAGCAATTAAGGAGTCGATCATGACGTTCCCGACAAAGTGTATTTTTTCTACATCTTTCCCTTCACTCACAAGGGTTTTGCTTGCTTCTATAGTGGTGGTAAAAAAAACATCCGCTATTGCGTCCACGACCATTCTATTTATTTCCTCTGGCATCTCCAAGTCATATGACCTGAGTCCTGCTTCGACGTGGATCACTTTTGTACTCGATTTTTTCGCAACCAATGAACATGCAAGCGTTGAATTGACATCACCTACAACCAGAATGTAGTCGCAGGGAAAACACTTTAAATCTTGCTCAAAAGCTAGCATAATTGCTGCCGTCTGCTGAGAATGAGAACCAGCTCCTATACCCAAGTTCACGTCTGGATTCGGGATGTTCAATTCTGAAAAGAAGCTACCACTTAACTTCTCGTCGTAATGCTGACCAGTATGAACCAATCTATACTCAATATTCAAGTTAGATTCGAACGCTCTTATAATTGGTGCTATTTTTATAAAATTTGGTCTGGCACCAGCAATAAGAGTGATTTTCACTGTGAATTTATCTTATTTTTCATAAAAAAGTCATCCCACACAAGATTAATATTTTGGATGGAAAAAGGTAAGGATTTTATCTGTTAAAGACACAAAAAAAATGACCGTATGACGGAGAAAGCGGTTAAAAACTAGAGACTAGCAGAACTTCGGAGGAGTACTCATCTTCCACCCACCACTTTCTAAGCCTATTGTTAGCGGGTTTTCCTATAGACTACCTTACCGAGTCTTTCACCAGCCCATCCCCCAATTATCGTGGCATAAATGGCTGACTGAATTTGTATTGAATAAACACCCACTCTGAATAGGATAAAATTTATTGCCAAGAGGAGGCACACGGTGATCAATTCTGATAACAACTGTTTGCCCATTTAAATTGACCTTTTGAGAAAAACCATGTTCCAAATGTATAAATAATTTCTTGATAACCCTTTCCCCCTTTCGATTTACGCATTGTAGGATTTCTACAAGTAAATCTGCTTGATAGTACTGATAATAAACAATCTTCTATTGCAACGGTCTTCATTTTGTAGCACCTTATCTCGTTAACTTGAAGGAATGTAGGTTCAACCATCAAGTGCAAAAACTAAGCGGTATTTAGCTAAAAGATTTCTTTAGGAGTTTTAAAGTTAAGTTTTTCTCTTGGTCGTCGGTTAATTTTGTGTTGAATTTGTGTAATCTGTTTGTCAGTTAGTGTATCAAAAGCTGTTTTTTTGGGTATATACTGTCTTATGAGTTTGTTGGTGTATTCATTGAGTCCTCTTTGCCAGGAGCAATACGGATGGGCAAAGTAGAATTTAGTAGCTAGGTTCTTAGCTATGTTTTGATGGTCGGCAAATTCTGTTCCATTATCAGAAGTGATCGAAAGGATATGTTTTTATAGGGCATCAGCCTATTGATAAGTTCCTTACTTAGTCCTTTGGCTTGCTTTCCCTTAGGTAGCTTTTTGATCATGAGCATTCCTGTAGTTCTTTCCACGATGGTCAGCATGGCTCCCTTTTGCTGTCTGCCTATAATGGTATCCACTTCCCAGTCCCCAAAGCGTTCTTTATTGTTGATGCATTCAGGTCTTTGATCGATTGATACCCTGTTTTTAATAGGTACAGGCTTACCTACAGACCTTTTTCTATGTTTGAGTTGATAGCGTAAATGTTTGTAATAATGACCTCCAGCAGCTTTATCGTCCCTGATATATTGATAGATACGTTCATGTGAAACCATGGGAATCTGCTTGATTTTACAATACCCTACAAGCTGCTTAGGTGACCACTGTTCTTGCAGAAGGTATTCTTTGATGAGCTTTCTTTTGTGGGTGTCAAAAGAGCGAGGCTTGCAATAACGTTGCTTACGCTTTGTGGAAGACAAATGTGCTTTAGATCCATGATAGATCCCTTTAGGGGAACTGTTGCGCTTGCATTCTCTGTAAATGGTGGAAACCGACACAGCAAGGGCTTCTGCAATGAAACTTTTACTCTTACCCGATTTTAAGTAGGCTTCAATTTGATGTCTTTGATGGTCTTTGAGTTGATAATATGTTTGGCTCATATGGCAAAGTTTTTAGACCTTTAAATATGGGGAAATAGCTCCACATATTTATCCTACATCTTTGCACTTACTAATTGAACTTACAACCTGATGACATTAAGTTTGAGATCTTTGAAAAACTCAATACCGGCTCGGTCAAGCTGGGTGAAGATGAACTTAGAAATTCTGTTTATCGCGACAACTATATCAAATTACTTGTAGCATTAGAAGATGACGAAGATTTTCACGCTTTGGTAAGAAATGATAGATATAAGAACCGAATGATTTACAGAGGTATGTTCTTGCGTTTCTTCGCGTTTTCAGAGAAAACCTATCTGAATTATTCAGCAAGCATGAAGCAGTTTCTTCATAAAGAACTTAGGAACAATAAGAATTTTGAATTAGGCATTTAATAGATCATAATATAAACCCGAGTGTTGCACTTACGGGTTGAATTCGCCAGTTTGTCTGATCCTCAACCATAATATGGAGGGTTCTTCCTCGCCCTGAAATCCTGCCATCTTCCAACATGTATTCTTCTAATCCTTCACAATTTTCCTAGTGACGCTACTTTTACCTGTGGTTATGTGTAACAAGTAGATCCCCTTGTTCAGCGATGGAATAGCCACGGAATGAGACTCTCTGCCTGCCTCCTTCAGTTTTCCTTTTTTCAAAACTTTTCCGTCTATGCCTGACAAAGTGTAGCGGGCATTTCCTACTACGCCACTGATGTGCAACGCCACACCTGCTGGGTTAGGATACACCGCAATCCCCGTAAACGCTTCAAGCTCTGTGGGGACCACATCCGTCACCATGATGGTGAGGGCTTGCATAGCAGTCATTTCGGGTGTGCCGTTGTCTGTAGCCGTGATCGTTACTTCGTACACATTATCCGTTCCCGTATCGACTGGATTCTCATAGTCTGGTGCCACTTTGAACGTCAATACGCCTGCGGGAGTGATGGAAAACAGACCCGCATCCGCTCCTCCCGACAGCATGAAAGTAACCGTCTGTCCCGCATCTGCATCCGTGGCAATGACTACAGTTACTTCCGTAGGGTCGTTTTCTTCATAAGCTACTGTAGCGGTAGGTCCTCCTGCGAAAACAGGGGCGTGTTCATTCACATCCGTCACTGTAATAGTGAGAGCGTGCATAACCATCTTTTCGGGTGTGCCGTTGTCTGTAGCCGTGATCGTTACTTCGTACATATTATCCGTTCCCGTATCGACTGGATTCTCATAGTCTGGTGCCACTTTGAACGTCAATACACCTTCCGAAGTGATGGAAAATAGACCCGAATCCGCTCCCAACAGAGTGAAAGTAACCGTCTGTAACGGAGGGTCTGCAACGACTCTTAATGTGATGACTGCTATATCTCCTTCAGCCATGCTGACTGTTCTATCTCCCATAATGCTTAATCTAGGAATATCATCTACATAAATGTTGAATGATTTTTCAACATCATTTGTCCCGTCGCTTGCCTTTATCCGCACTGAGTAGCTAGGTTTTGTTTCATAATCGGCGGAAGAGATAAGCTGTAGCTCTGTGTCTGAAATCCAAAAACTAGTATTGTCAGTAGCTCCTGTGCCTGCTACCAATGCATAGGTGTAGCTACTAGCTCCTCCATTTGTGGATAGCATACCCACCACGGCATTAGCTCCAGCATTTTCTGTAATGCTGGTGGATGAAAGAAATATGTTTTTGGGTGCATCATCAGTCTGTACTCGCCCGCCATCAATGATAGCCCAGTTATCTGAATTAATCATATTTCCCCTAGCGGTGTGTGCTGCATTTGAGCTATATTTAGAACCTCCCCCGTCGAAATGACGCGCAGGTCTAAGGGTTTGTCTGTTCCAACCCACCAACAGTGCATCATAGTTTGCAACTGAAAGAGTAGCTACATTGAACAACCCCCCCATACTCCACACCGCCTCTACATTCCATCCGCCTATGTTTTGGTTAAAGGAAGTGGCACGAGAGAACATATTTCCCATACTTCCCACTTTTGCTGTATTCCACCCGCCTATGTCTTGGTTAAAGGCAGTGGCACGAGAGAACATACTTCCCATACTTCCCACCTTTGCTGTATTCCACCCGCCTATGTCGCTATTAAAGGAAGAGGCTCCACTGAACATATACTGCATATCGGTCACCTGTTCGGTATTCCAGTTTCTTATGTCGCCGTTAAAGGAAGTGGCATTCTGGAACATCCAGGACATATTCGTCACTCCCGATAAATCGGGGGCATCGGTAGCAGTAACCGCGAGGTTATTCGCCCCCTGAAACGCTCCCGTCATGGAAGTCCATGCTATGTCTCCCCACTGCGTAACATCCCGTATTTTTGTTTTGTGGTCTCCGTTATTGAAGTAAATCCTCGGGAAAACTCCACCGATACTGACTGTATAATCACCTGTGTTGGTGTAAGTATGGGTAGCATCGCCTGTCTTTCCGCTCTCGCTACTACCGTCGCCCCAGTGAACCGTGTAATTATAGCCAGTACCTGTTGTTGGAATGGTGATGGATTCGTTTGCTGTGGTCGTGCGCCAAGTGGTGATAAAGTTAGTTGCTGATCCTGCCTCATTGAGGGTGATGGTCACCTCTCGCCGGTTATTTGTTCCAAACGCACCTGTGGATGCAATGGAGATGGTATAGGATGGTCTTCCAACAGTAGCAACTGTTGCATTTCTGGTTAGGACATTTCCTGTTAGTGTAAAGAAATTAGCATCAGTTCCTGAAAGAGTATACACGGGGTTATGGCGAGTAAGAAAAGCATTTTGAGCGGTGATGATTGCCACTGTATCACCTGCCATAATGGTACTGCTCATCGTCAATTCCCCGTCTCGGATATACCAAGGTCCGAGGTTTTGGCTAAAGGCAATGGCTCTAGAGAACATAGAAGACATACTCGTCACCGATGCTATATTCCACCCGCCTATGTCTTGGTCAAAGGAAGTGGCTCCGAGGAACATCCACGCCATAACCCGAACCTTTCTTACATTCCACCCGCCTATGTCTTGGTCAAAGGAAGCGGCTCCATTGAACATAGAAGACATATTCGTCACCTCTGCGGTATTCCACCCGTCTATGTCCCGATTAAAGGAAGTGGCACCATTGAACATATCTCGCATATTCGTCACCTTTGCTGTATTCCACCTGCTTATGTCGCCGTTGAAGGAAGTGGCTCCATGGAACATAGAAGACATATTCGTCACAACACTCATGTCAGGCGTACCTGCGTCTGGATGCATGGTCAGGTTAATTGCTCCCTCAAAAGCATCACCCATATCTGCATTCCAAGCAAAGGTACCCCACTGTTCTATGGAGGTATATTTTGTTGCACCTGCCTGCCTATCAATCTTGACATCATTCAGGTTTTTAAACCTGATGGTATGCACTCCTACAGAGGCAAAGGTATGGAAAACATCTCCTATGGTTACGCGCTCAAAACCGCCACCTTCTCCCCAGTCCACCATGTAGACGGTGTCTTGACTATAGAAAATAAATGTTGCGTCTTCAGCGTTAACACTAGGATTGGTTGTTACTTTCAGCACAAAATGTGTTGTGCTGTCTTGTGCGTAAGCAAGAGCCGGGAGCAATAAGAAGGTAACTAAGGAGATTAAAGATTTAATCTTCTCAAATTCTTGACAAATTGTCAGGCAAGGGGGAGTGAGGTTAATTGCGTCTAAACCTGTCTTTTTGTCAGTGTAAAGTCCATTCTTCATAAGAAATTTATCTATTATCTATCAATTTCACTGATGTCATGTGATTTCAGTGATGCCATGAAAGCCCAAATCTAACGTCTCTCGGGGAGTCGTGCAAATTTATTTTTCTGTTTTTTTAGAAGAATGTTTTTTTGTTTTTGAGGTCCATCTATTTTCACTTCGTCATGTTTCACTCCTTTTTCCCATTCAGTTGAAAGAGTACGAGTGTACCCTTTGACTGACTTAAGAGTGTTGCACTCATTATGCGAATTCAAGTGACATAAAGTCACTCATGTTTACCTAAACAGCAAGTGTTCAACTTGCTCACGCATTAACTCTCTGCCATAACCTTAGTACAATCCAATTTATTTTACTAAAATTACTTACTTTGCCTCCAATGGAGTATGATTATGACCTACTTATCGAAAACCTGAAAAGCAGAAGGTATGATGAAACGCTTGAGGAATCCATTTTATCTGAAGGGTTTGACAATTCAGACTATCCTGATTGTCTCAGGTACGCATTAGAGTCAATGATAGAAATTGACATCTCTTACGCTTACAAAGTTTATCAAAAGTCAAGGCGAATTCATGCAAAAATCCACAGAGAGCTTGTCAAAAGGAAAATCGGAGTGGAATATAGGTACCAAGGAGCCTTGAAGACCCTCACCAATATCCGGCTTTATGGGGATGTAGAAATCATCGTTCTTAAAAAAAATCCTTCTGGCAAGCCCCATAAGGATATTCACAAACTTGGAAACGAATTAATGGATATACTTAGCGGAGATCCGGATTTTAAATCCGTTGACTTCAGTGATAAGAGCAGGATTAAAATAACCACTCTCAAACCAGCATGTAGAATAAGTGTTTTACCTTCAATTTGGGTAAATACTCCTGATTTTTTGAAAACCAAAAATGAGATCCATCGAGGAATTACGGAGTTTGACTTCGTCAACAAAAGAGTTAAGACATACTTTCCTTTTTTGAACATTGCTAGGGTTAATGCAAAAGATCAACAGGTAGACGGGAATTTAAAGACCTATGCCCGGCTTTTGATGACCTTAAAAGAAGATTCTGAAGATACCATCCAAGTTAGGGAGGATGAAATGAAAAACTTTCTGTATGCTATTCTGGAAGATGATTTCAAAGTTGACAAAAAACGAATATTAAGTATCCTCCCAGTAGTTGAACGCCACTTAAACAGGGTCATCACTGATGACATTTTTTTTAAGTCCCTGATTGCGCCTTCTAAAATGGAACAGGTCTTTGCCAGCGGGTCTGAAAAAAGAGGTGAGCTAGTTAAAATTCATCAATCATTAAAAGTATTGATTGATGATATTGCTAGAGCACTTGCCGAAAGAAATCTTACACTTGAAGATAAATTCGAATACAAAGGGTTATAATTTTCTTACGCCATCTTTTTCCAAGAGTACCAATTTCTTTTTGTAAAGAATGCCCAGTGATCGCTTAAAATTCTTTTTGCTCATCTGTAATTCAAACTGAATGTCTTCGGGGGAACTTTTATCCGTAAGTGCCAAAAAACCTGTTCTTCCCTCTAGTATCTTCATTATTTTGTCTGATCCTGTTTCAAGATTTTCCAGTCCTAATCTCTGCAAACGGACGTCGATTTTATAGTCAGGTCTTATCTTCTTAATGTAGCCTTTAGTTCGGTCGCCTATTAACAGCTCGTCAAATATTTCATTTTCAAACAAAAGACCTTGGTATTTGTTGTTGATAATCACGTTAATCCCCAAATCTGTAGTTTCTCCAATCAGCAAGTCAACTAGCTGGTTTTCCTTCAATTGAATATTTTTCTTTTCAAAATGATTATGGATCTTTTGGGTCCCTGCTAGGCGATTCGTCTTGGCATCGAGATATAGATAAACGAGATACGATTTTCCAACGGTCATTTTTCCCACCTGCTCTCGAAAAGGGACTAATATGTCTTTTTCAATTCCCCAGTCTAAAAAAGCTCCAACCTTGGATACATCTTTCACTTTTAAAAAGCCAAATTCATTCACTTGAATGTATGGATCCAGTGTAGTGGCTATGATCCTGTCTTCACTGTCCCTGTAAATAAAGACTTCTAGCTTATCCTCCACTTTGCATTTCACTGGGATGAATTTGGTCGGCAACAACACTTCATCTCCTTGCTCATCTTCCAAAAAGGCACCTGGAGGAGTGAAACGGTCGATTCTAAGTGTATGTTGAACCCCAATCTTCATCTATTCAGAAAGCCCTGCCCTTTTTAACAACGCATCTGCCGAAGGTTCTTTTCCAGTGAATTTTTTGTAAAGTTTCATTGGGTGAGAAGTGCCTCCTTTACTTAAAATATTTTCTTTGAAAGAAGATGCCGTTTTTTGATCAAAAATGCCATTTTCAAGAAACACAGAAAACGCATCCGCATCCAGCACTTCTGCCCATTTGTAGCTGTAATAGCCCGCAGCATATCCCCCCGAAAAAATATGACTAAACTGAACACTCATATTGGTACCTGAGACTTCGGGAAATAATTCCGTTTCAGCGAATGCCTGCTTTTCAAAATGCCCGACGCTACCAGCTTCTTTTGCCTCTTTTAATGACAAACTATGCCATGCCATGTCCAGTAGCCCAAAGCTTAATTGGCGGACAGTCGCATACGCTTCATGATAGGTAGCCGATTTTCTGATTTTTTTAACAAGCTCTCTAGGTATCAATTCACCTGTTTTGTAATGTTTTGCAAAAAGATCAAGGCATTCTTTTTCATAGCACCAATTTTCCAGAATCTGGGATGGCAATTCCACAAAATCCCAATAGACATTGGTTCCTGCCAAACTTTCGTATGTGGTGTCAGCCAACATTCCGTGAAGTGCATGACCAAATTCATGAAATAATGTTTTTACTTCATCGAACTTCAGCAAAGAAGATGCGTCTTCTGTGGATGGAGTAAAATTGCATACAATATTCACTTGCGGTACAACACGCTCTCCCTCTACTTTCTTTTCCCCACGAAAAGAGGTCATCCATGCCCCCCCTCTTTTTCCTTCTCTAGGGAAGAAATCTGCCAGAAAAACAGCAGTTATATTCCCGTGATCATCAATCACCTCATAGGTTTTGACCTCTTCATGATATTTCGGTAGTTGATCATTTTCCCTGAATGAGATGCTATATAGTTTTTCAGCTGTTTGAAAGATCCCCCCGATGACATTTTCCAGTTTAAAATAAGGTTTCACTACTTCATCATCTAACTCGTATTTTTCCTTTCTTAATTTATAAGAATAATACGACCAATCCCACCTTTCAAGCTCAAGATCCGCCCCTAACAACTTCATATACTTCTTGACTTCATCAACTTCTTCTTTGGCTTTTGGCAAACTCTTTTGTAAGAGGTCATTTAAAAAATCCCTTACAGTTTCTGGATGCTCAGCCATTCGTTGCTTCAGGATGTAGTGCGAAAAAGAGGGGTGACCAAGCAGTTCTGCCAGCTCTGCTTTTAGCGTGACCATTTCCTTAATGATTCTTTGATTGTCATGATCATCTTCTTTGAAGCATTTGCTCATGTAGGCCACGTACATCTGTTCGCGCAACGACCGATTGTCCGCATACTCCATAAAAGGAATATAGCTTGGTGCTTGTAGCGTAAATATCCATTTACCAGCTTGTTCCTTCTGTAGGGCAAGATGTCTGGCTCTTTTCACCACATCATCTGGCAGTCCCGACAAGTCAGATTCGTTTTCAATGATCAACTCAAAGCCGTTGGTCTCTGCCAGCACATTTTCGGAGAACCTGAGAGACAGTTTAGACAGCTCTACGCTTATCTCTTTGAATCTCTCTTTTTTACTACCGTCCAGTTCGGCTCCTCGCTTCACAAAATCTAGGTACGTTTCCGATAGCAACTTCTCTTGTTCAAGGTCTAAAGTAAGGTGGTCTTTATTATCAAAAATGAATTTTACTTTTTCGAAAAGCCGCTGATCTTGTTTTATTTCACTATCAAAGGCTACCAGTTTTGGGGAGATATCTTGTGTGATTTTCTGGATTCGATCATTTGTTTCCGCTGAATTTAGGTTGAATAGAATGGAGGAGTTTCTTTGTAACATTTCCCCCGAATTTTCCAACGCTACTATTGTGTTTTCAAACGTTGGTCCATCTTCTGACTGGATGATACCATCTATTTCTTTTTTGGCATCTTCCAATGCAAAATCAATTGATTCTACGTAGTGATCTTCATCGATCTTATGAAAGGGAGGCAGTTCATGAGGTGTAGTAAAAGGGGCTAAAAGTGGATTTGACATTTCTTATTTTTAAAATGAATTGCAAAGATATAAACAGCTCATTTTACTTTTGTAAAAAAAAGTAGTATGCGTTTCCTGTTTTTTCTGTTCGTCGGTCTTTTTGTTTTTGAGTCAAAAGCCCAGAGATCATTTGTTGATCTGTCATCACCTCATAACACGGTCCGTACCCATCTCCAAAACTTACAGCCCGAATCATTCAATGATTCACTTGCCGCACAGGCTTTCAACCCAAATGCAAGAGGTCTTGAAGAGGCAGGAGAGTCAGCGATTAAACTAAAAAGAGTATTAGATGGACAAGGACTCTACATCTACATGGATGAGATACCAAAGGCTGAAAATTATTATGATTCCATCTCTCGAAAAAACAAGTATATCCTGACAGAAAAATATCCTGAAATATTCCTACTGAAAAATGAGAATGGAAACTGGTATTATTCCGATTCAAGCATGGAGGAAATCAATGCTTTGTATGAAGAAACATTTAGGCTTGGGACAGGCAACTTGTTAAACCTGTTACCTAGGCTAGGGACACAAAAAATTCTGGGGTTGCATATGTACCAGTACATAGCCATCCTGATACTTGCGTTCATAAGTGCACTCATCTACAGGGTATTTGCATTTTTTACAGAACGGGTCATAAGAAAACTGCTTGACAGTTCAGGATTCAAAGGAGATACATCCCAAAAGTATTTGTGGCTTATCGCCCGACCTTCCAGTGTTTTCTTCATTGTTTTATTGTTGATCCTGTTTATTCCTACCCTGCAATTGCCACCTGAATATGCTCAGCATGTCATCACTGCTTTGCGCATCATGTTGCCCTTGTTTGGCACCATCATTCTTTACCGGATGGTCAATCTTCTGGCGATCTACCTAAGCAAAGCAGCTCACAAGACAGAAAGTACATTGGATGACCAACTGGTTCCATTGCTTCGAAAAACGATGAAGACCTTCGTCGTTATTATAGGCACATTGTTCATTCTCGAAAACCTGAATATTCCTATTCTACCGCTCCTGACTGGCTTATCCATAGGAGGTCTTGCTTTCGCACTGGCAGCACAGGATACCATTAAGAATTTTTTCGGATCTATTATGATCTTCGTTGATAAACCTTTCCAAGTCGGAGATTGGATCACTACGGCAGAACTGGATGGAACGGTAGAAGAAGTAGGATTCAGATCTTCCAGGATTAGGACATTCAGAAATTCACTGATCTACGTTCCCAACGGGAAACTCGCCGATAATACCATTGACAATAATGGACTAAGGAAATACCGCAGGCTTTATACGCAGATAGCGATCAACTATGATACGCCAGCAGAGTTGATAGAAACCTTTGTAGGGGGGTTAAAACAAATCGTAGAGCATCATCCCAACACGAGAAAGGATAATTACCATGTCTACTTCAACGATATGGCTACTTCCTCATTGAATATCATGTTCTACATCTTCTTTGAAGTCCCCACTTGGGGTGATGAGTTAAAAGCTAGGCATGAAGTACTGATAAGTATCGTAAAATTAGCTAAAGAACTAGGAGTTAATTTTGCTTTCCCCACTCAAACATTACATGTAGAGAACCTGCCAGGGCAACCCTCTTTATCCCCAAGCTACATTTCCCCAAAAGAAGCAAAAGTGAGATTGAAGGAATTTTTTTAAGGAAGTGAATTAATCGGATAGTGGATTAGAACAGTTGAAATGGTTATATCAGTAGCATGAAACATACTACAGATATCCTCTGTCCTCAATGCAATGGTTCATCTCTTCAAAAGAATGGTCATATCGAAAATAGAACTCGATGCTGGCGTTGTAAATCTTGCAAAAAGAGTTTCCAATTCGATTATACGTACAAGGCTAGAGCATTAGGCGTTAAAGAGCAAATAGATACACTGATTTAACTAGTTCTGGCGTTAGAGCTACCGCCAGTGTACTGGATATCAACAAGAATACAGTGATTGCTTTTTAACCTGAACCCGATTAATAAATAGTTCAATTAAAGAGAGATAAACAGGAATTAGGAATAGATAAAACCAGTGTATGTGTTTATATTTAAGTATCTGAAATTCAAATATATACACATAAAACACATCGTCTTATCTGACAATAAAATTACTGAATTTTTCTATTTTGTTGATGAATGCTGTTTGGAATTAGAAAAATCTATCCAAAAGCACCTTGTAGGCAACAAATCTCATAGAAAGCCTAGGATGAGCTGTAGCGAAGTAATCACTAGCATGATTATGTTCCACTCTGGAGGGTTCAGCAATATGAAACACTTTTATATACATTATGTCCAAAAACATATGAACCATTTATTCGGTGAAACAGTATCCTATAATAGGTTTTTGGAATGGATGCAAGGTGCAATCTTACCTATGTCACTAGTTCTAAAAACTTGTTGTATGGGTGATGGTACCGGCATTTCTTTTATTGATTCAACTCCAATTCGGGTAGGTAAAAACAAGAGGATAAAAGGGAATAAGGTTTTGCAGGATTGGACAAAGTAGGCAAGTCTACAATGGGTTATTACTTTGGGGTTAAGCTACATATAGTCATTAATGACAAAGGGGAACTTCTCAATTTTGTGATCTCCCCTGACAGTATTGATGATCGAGAACCTTTAAAAATCCCATCTTTCATCAAAGCCCTAAAGGGAAAGTTGTATGCAGACAAAGGGGATATCTCTCAAAAACTAACACAAGTGCTTTTTATGGATGGCCTTCATTTGATCACTAGTATTCGCAATAATATGAAGAATACGCTGATGGAACTCAAAGACAAAATCATGCTCAGAAAAAGGTCGGTTATAGAAACAGTAAATAGTCGTTCCTTAAAAACTCATTTTCAATAGAGTTTGTATTCTACTTTGATGGCAAGAGGTTAATTCAACTAGACACCTCAGATTTACTACCCATTTTGTATAGAGCCAAAGAGCATTTACTCTTAGTTTTTTCATCAACTTCTTGTAGTTAAACCCACAGGCTGCCATGATGAAGTTTATTTTATCTCCTGTTTTCCCTTTTAGGTAATTGCTAGCTACTCGATGATCTTGCTTGAAGTGTCCGATGATTGGCTCTATGGTTGCTCTACGTCTACAGTGCTTTCGTTTTCTCTGTTTTTCATAGGTATTGTCTCTTTTTAATGGTTTGGATGGTCGAATGATGGAGGTGTTCTCAACTGTGTTAGTCCCTTTGTACCCCCTATCTACTGTGGCGGTTTTCGGGTAGTTACCAGTCAGTAGTTGTGTTTGCTTCAATACAGCATCTAGTGTATGTCCATCATAAATATGCTCTTCAAAAGTCATCGCACCTACGATGATACCCGTATTTTGTGTCAATACTACGGATGCCTTACAGCCATATTCATATTTTTTATGTGCCTTCCCTTTTGCGATGCAATACACATCAGGTTCATGTAAACTGTAAATTTTATGTTTACTGAACTTCTCTTGTGTAAGTACTCGTTTGAACAATGCTAATGTTACTTCTTTTTGCTGATGTGGTAATTTCCTGTCTAATTCTCTGACTACCCGACCAGCAATGGTTTTGAGTTTGCGCTTCGCTGCATTTGCTTTCTTTCTTCTTTTAGGGTGAGTCCCATTGTAGGTGTCTCTGACAAGGTTTTTGGTTGTCCTAACGTAGCTGCGTCGTAGTTTAATCCCTTCTTGGTTGGCTATAGAAATACAGCTGTCAACAATCTTTTTATGAAGTTTTGCATCTGTGGGATAGGTGATGCGCTTTTCCTCGACAGTAGTATCTACACTTACATGCTTGTCCTTAGCATCCTTGCCGTGTAGCTCAATTGAATGTTTCAATATCTTCTCTACCCCTTCTTCTCCAATCCTCTTGCTGAAATGTACCAAATCTGTTGCCGCACATGGTTGCCCCCATTGCAAAGCATCAAAGCCTCCAAACTATTGAAAATATGGATTCATTTCCCAGCGTTGTTCCACCAATACCTCATCTGATAAATTGTAAATAGATTTTAATATCAACAAGGAGACCATCAAACGAATAGAATGAGCCGTACGACCTACAGTTGAATAAAGCGAACCAAACGCTTCTTCAAAATACGACCATTCTATCTGTTGGCTCAACAAATAAAGCACTTGCCTGGAATTGAGTTGTTCAGTTAAGGTAGGTGATAAAAAATTAAGTTGATTTCTATTCGACTTTTTTGACTGCATTTGACAAGGTTTTGATTGATATTATAACTATTCCTTGTCATTTTATATAGCAATAATCATGCTGAAAACCTCCCTGAAAGAAGATAAGCATAAGGGCATCTCTAAAAACTGGATATTCTCCCGATTTATTTTTATGACCTGTTTTTTTAAGATGACCTATTTTGTTCTTTTTTAGTTCATTTTTTATTCACCTGATTATCAGTTACTTATGAATTTATTCATTGCCTATCGAACGCACGTTCCCTCATAATGAAGCGGTCAATTGAATTTTTCTGCACATATTATAAGTCAGATTCATCAGACCAATGACCGTATCGGCTCTTGATTTCCCTACTTTTTTGTAGTACATGCTTCCCATACTGTTTTCCATGAAACCAAAAACATGCTCCACTCTTACGCGTACTTTTGATTTTCTTGTATTACTTTCCTTTTGTGTATCGGTCAACGGCTTGTTTTTGTAGCCCTTCTCATGTATTTGATCTTTAACCTGATGTTTTTCGAGTATTTCTTGCTGGTCTGCATAAGCACTGTCGGCATACAATTCCTGTTCTTTGTCTTGTTTTTTGTCCAACAGGGCATCAAGAGCCTGTGAATCATGTACCGCTGCATCGGTAATTTCATAGCGTTCTATCAATTTGCTACCTGCATCAACCTTGGCGTGATTTTTATACCCATAATAATTCTGATTATTTTTCTTTGTCCAACGTGCATCAATGTCCTTTTGACGCTTTTTATTGGGTTCATCTGTCCATAGACCTTCTCCCTTACCCTCTTTTATTTGTTGGTTTTTCTCCCTGCTGTTGCGTTGGCGTGGGGCTTCTACAAAAGAGGCATCTATTATTTTGCCTTCATTGACCATAAGCCCTAACTTTTCCAATTGACTCTGAAATAGCTCGAAAAGGGATTTTACTAAATTCAAGTCGGTCAGACGTTCACTAAACAACCATATCGTGTTGCTATCTGGTATGTCATCTGCAATGGTGAGGTTGAGAAATCTCATAAAACTCATCCTGTCATTGATTTGATATGCTGCTTGATCATCAGAGAGGTTATAATATCGCTGAAGAATCAATATCTTGAACATTAACACATAATCATATGGGGGACGTCCTCCCTTTCCTTGTGACTCTTTGATCAGGTGCTTTTCCAGTAAAGAACGGAAAATTTCAAAATCAATTCCACCGTTTAATCGTTGCAGGGGATCTCCCAACTGGCTCAGTTTGGACAAACGAATGTCTTGATCAAAAAAACCGTAATCTCTGTGACGTTTAAATTGTTTCATTTCCAGGTCTAACTCTTTTAGCTCAAAAAACATACTAACACAGCTGTTTTAGTTTTTAGAGATGCCCATAATTAATGTTGATTCTTTAGGGTTGACTAAATATGATCCTGTAAATACTAGCCAATTAGACATTTTCTAAATCGGATTCAGGTTGATACTCTCTTTCCCTGTTTCTTGTTCGCTCAGTATCTTGATGATCTGAGGCTCGGTAAAGCGACTCTTTTTCATTTCCCTAATTTTAACGTTTAGCTCTATTTTTAAACGCTACGATTTTTAGGGAACCTTACAAAACCATCTCGACAACATGATGACTTACTTGAAACATCACATCACCAATGCGACCGCAGAAGGATTTAATTCAAAGATTCAGGCAATAAAATCGGCTGCCAGAGGGTTTATAAACTTCGAAAACTACCGAGTTTCAACTCTGTTTCACTGTGGAAAACTCCATCTCTACCCACTGGTTTCCTAGAGAAGCAACGAATAAGTGGTATCCTCCCTTTCAGCATAAAGTTTGTCAAATTTCATTTTAAATTCCTTAAAATAAGGGTCTTCTTTACCTCTTACCATACCAATAAATAATACCTTTCCGTGCAACACATTTTCGAAAGGCGGTGTTACTTTATTGCGAATAAATCCTTTTTCTTTTGGGTATTTCTCAATAAGCTTTGTCTGGCAATAATCTAACCCTTTGTTTTCCCAGTTGTAAAGCATGGCCCTTACCTTTTTTATGTAATCTCTCTTAAGGTTAGATTTTGTATTTACAATTATCCCAGTAACCTCCTGTCTTTGTGTATGCTTTTGCAAGCGGGTTTTCTCCTCGTTAATCTTAAATCCTTGTTTAGTTATTATTGTATTTAACTCGTTTTTAAATTTTTCTTTGCTGAAAATATTTTTGTCAGATGAAAATGTAATATCATCAGCATATCGAGAATAAAAACATCTGTAATGCTTTGCCAACTTCACAAGATGATAATCTAAAGATTGACATACGATGTTAGTTAACATTGGAGACAAAGGAGAGCCTTGAGGCAAAACACCTTTATAACAAGAGAGGTGAGCAATTAAATGTGCTATTTCTGGGGAAGCCTTAAAAGGTGCAATTTGCAAAACATTTTTTATTCTGCCGTAATGTATGGTAGGGAAGAAGTCTTTTAAATCTATGTTATACACGTATTTTCTACCAATATGACCCTTTGCATTTGATACGATACCTCTTCCTGTTACAAATCCGTTGGCTGAAGATTTTGGAGTGTATAACGCATCTAAAACAAACACTATTCTTCTTTGTATTTTCTTTAGAAATTTATCCGGAGATGATATGCTACGAATTCCTCCTGATTTTTTAGGTATTTCAAAATGAAAATATTTTTCATCACGTTTTGAAACGTAACAGTCTATTTTTTTTGATGTAACTAAGTTGTAGGTCGTTTCTAATTGCTCATTTTGCAACTTAATCACAAAGTTAATCAGTGCTACTAAATTTTCTTGTGATGTTCCATTGTGTAACGATTCCTTAATAAACTCTATATGTGTGGTCGTCAATTTCATATCAAAAAAATGGCACTCTACGGGGACATTTTGTGTAGAAAGGTTCCTCTTTTATATAGTTAGGTTCTCTCTGTCTACGGGGACATTTTAAGGTTCCTCCGAAAGAAAGGTGGGTAACATTTGAAAGAACATTGCGTAACACAATGCGAATTAATTTAATATCCTAATACCGTAGAGCCACCGCGACAAAAATAATATTTTAATATTAAAGAGTGTACTTAAGGGCATCTCTAAAAACTAAAACAGCTGTATTAGTATGTTTTTTGAGCTAAAAGAGTTAGACCTGGAAATGAAACAGTTTAAACGTCACAGAGATTACGGTTTTTTTGATCAAGACATTCGTTTGTCCAAACTGAGCCAGTTGGGAGATCCCCTGCAACGATTAAACGGTGGAATTGATTTTGAAATTTTCCGTTCTTTACTGGAAAAGCACCTGATCAAAGAGTCACAAGGAAAGGGAGGACGTCCCCCATATGATTATGTGCTAATGTTCAAGATATTGCTTCATCAGCGATATTATAACCTCTCTGATGATCAAGCAGCATATCAAATCAATGACAGGATGAGTTTTATGAGATTTCTCAACCTCTCCATTGCCGATGACATACCAGATAGCAACACGATATGGTTGTTTAGTGAACGTCTGACCGACTTGAATTTAGTAAAATCCCTTTTCGAGCTATTTCAGAGTCAATTGGAAAAATTAGGGCTTATGGTCAATGAAGGCAAAATAATAGATGCCTCTTTTGTAGAAGCCCCCGCCAACGCAACATCAGGGAGAAAAACCAACAAATAAAAGAGGGTAAGGGAGAAGGTCTATGGAGAGATGAACCCAGTAAAAAGCGTCACAAGGACATTGATGCACGTTGGACAAAGAAAAATAATCAGCATTATTATGGGTATAAAAATCACGCCAAGGTTGATGCAGGTAGCAAATTGATAGCACGCTATGAAATTACCGATGCAGCGGTACATGATTCACAGGCTCTTGATGCCCTGTTGGACAAAAAACAAGACAAAGAACAGGAATTGTATGCCGACAGTGCTTATGCAGACCAGCAAGAAATACTCGAAAAACATCAAATTAAAGATCAAATACATGAGAAGGGCTACAAAAACAAGCCGTTGACCGATACACAAAAGGAAAGTAATACAAGAAAATCAAAAGTACGCGTAAGAGTGGAGCATGTTTTTGGTTTCATGGAAAACAGTATGGGAAGCATGTACTACAAAAAAGTAGGGAAATCAAGAGCCGATACGGTCATTGGTCTGATGAATCTGACTTATAATATGTTCAGAAAAATTCAATTGACCGCTTCATTATGAGGGAACGTGCGTTCGATAGGCAATGAATAAATTCATAAGTAACTGATAATCAGGTGAATATAAAATGAACTAAAAAAGAGCAAAATAGGTCATCTTAAAAAAAATAGGTCATAAAAATAAATCGGGAGAATATCCAGTTTTTAGAGATGCCCTTAATTTTATACCCTAAACTCACAAGTGTTTTTTTACTCTGGGTCTTAACTGGTTAAGACCCTATTAGTCAACGCCATAGATGGCGGACTGGTATGTTGTAGGTTAATTCATCGCAAAAAAATTGATGTCAGAATATTAAGACGTACGATTCCAGACATGTTTCCATTCGGAGTTGCCATTATTGTTCCCCATTGTCACCAAAAAGCCCTAA
Source organism: Ekhidna sp. (assembly GCA_965261215.1). Taxonomy (GTDB): domain Bacteria; phylum Bacteroidota; class Bacteroidia; order Cytophagales; family Cyclobacteriaceae; genus Ekhidna. Next base: position 433,448 of record CBDHDT010000193.1, on the reverse strand, counting down.
CTGGGTTTCTTCGTCTTCTACCTCTACCTTTACTGTTGCCTTCAGCGTTTCTAACTCCATGGCTTGTTTTTCACTCGCTAAAAGATCCACGCGAAGTATGTTTTGAACGGGTAGCTTGTTGCCCAGTGCCTTCCACCCTTTGATATCGATGAGGTTTGTTAAGTCAAGTTTTTTCCGGGCATGTTTTCTTCCGTCTTTGTAGGTCACTTCCACATCGGCTTGAATCCCTTTCGATATAAATATCAGCTTTGAACTCCTTGCTTCTGTCACAATAGAAAAGTGCTTGTTTATGGTGTTCGTTTCAATGATAAAGCGTTTCACAAAACAGATTTTGGTATCTCCGTCGTAATGAATGGCATTGAAGACGGCATCTGTTTCAAGTTTAAAAATACCAACTATACTTTCAAAATCGTAGTGATTGGTCAGTTCAAAATTTGTCGTTTCATAGCTGCCGTCTTTGTAAAAAGCCACCACCTGATTTCCTGAATTAAAATTGCCGAGATGGCTACCCCGTTCTTCTCTGTTCAGCCTCCCTACTATCGGATCATACCACATATCAACACCTCCAAGCGTTGATTTCCCTTCTTCCTGGAAGACGACTTTTCTAACTGAATATTTTGTCAGAATATTTCCTCCTGCTCCCCTCCCTTTGATTTCAAGTGCTGAAAAATCAAAGGCGAATACTTTTTTCCTTGCTTTACTAGCCTGGGTCAATGAAACGGTAACTATTTCAGCTTCTCCATTCGGGTTTGCGGTAAAATAATGAACTTTCCCTTTTCCCCCCTTCATCAAGTCATACTCACGGTCCCTTGTTGCGGAAAAAACCTGGAATCGCTTAACATAGGTATTTCCAGATTTCCCATCTACATAACTCATGTTATATAGTCGTTCCTTAAAAACTCATTTTCCATAGAGTTTGTATTCTACTTTGATGGAAAGAGGTTAATTCAACTAGACGCCTCAGGTTTACTACCCATTTTGTATAGAGCCAAAGAGCATTTACTCTTAGTTTTTTCATCAACTTCTTGTAGTTAAACCCACAGGCTGCCATGATGAAGTTTATTTTATCTCCTGTTTTCCCTTTTAGGTAATTGCTAGCTACTCGATGATCTTGCTTGAAGTGTCCGATGATTGGCTCTATGGTTGCTCTACGTCTACAGTGCTTTCGTTTTCTCTGTTTTTGATAGGTATTGTCTCTTTTTAATGGTTTGGATGGTCGAATGATGGAGGTGTTTTCAACTGTGTTAGTCCCTTTGTACCCCCTATCTACTGTGGCGGTTTTCGGGTAGTTACCAGTCAGTAGTTGTGTTTGCTTCAATACAGCATCTAGTGTATGTCCATCATAAATATTCTCTTCAAAAGTCATCGCACCTACGATGATACCCGTGTTTTGTGTCAATACTACGGATGCCTTACAGCCATATTCATATTTCTTATGTGCCTTCCCTTTTGCGATGCAATACACATCAGGTTCATGTAAACTGTAAATTTTATGTTTACTGAACTTCTCTTGTGTAAGTACTCGTTTGAACAGTGCTAATGTTACTTCTTTTTGCTGATGTGGTAATTTCCTGTCTAATTCTCTGACTAACCGACCAGCAATGGTTTTGAGTTTGCGCTTCGCTGCATTTGCTTTCTTTCTTCTTTTAGGGTGAGTCCCATTGTAGGTGTCTCTGACAAGGTTTTTGGTTGTCCTAACGTAGCTGCGTCGTAGTTTAATCCCTTCTTTCTTGGCTATAGAAATACAGCTGTCAACAATCTTTTTATGAAGTTTTGCATCTGTGGGATAGGTGATACTCTTTTCCTGGACAGTAGTATCTACACTTACATGCTTGTCCTTAGCATCCTTGCCGTGTAGCTCAATTGAATGTTTCAATAGCTTCTCTACCCCTTCTTCTCCAATCCTCTTCCTGAAATGTACCAAATCTGTTGCCGCACATGGTTGCCCCCATTGCAAAGAATCAAAGCCTCCAAAATATTGAAAATATGGATTCATTTCCCACCGTTGTTCCACCAATACCTCATCTGATAAATTGTAAATAGATTTTAATATCAACAAGGAGACCATCAAACGAATAGAATGAGCTGGACGACCTACATTTGAATAAAGCGAACCAAACGCTTCTTCAAAATATGACCATGCTATCTGTTGGCTCAACAAATAAAGCGCTTGCCTGGAATTGAGTTGTTCAGTTAAGGTAGGTGATAAAAAATTAAGTTGATTTCTATTCGACTTTTTTGACTGCATTTGACAAGGTTTTGATTCAAATTATAACTATTCCTTGTCATTTTATACAGCAATAATCGTGCTAAAACCCTCCCTGAAAGAAGATAAGCATAATTAATTTTGATTCTTTAGGGCTGACTATATACCATCCGCTCATCGCTCTTTTTGAAAATCCCGGCGTGAAGAATGTTCTTTCCAACAAATGTCTTGTCTTGAATTCTGGTAACAACACATTTTCCGTCTTTTGTGAAAATGATAATGTCATCAATATCCGAGCATTCACAAACGAACTCTTCTTTCTTTAACCCGTATCCTACAAATCCATCTTCACGATTCACATAAAGCCTGGCATTATTGGCCGCCACAACAGTTGCTTTTATGGTATCAAAATTTGTTATTTCCGTTTTTCGATCTCTCCCTTTGCCGTATTTGGCTAATAAGTTCTGATAATATGCAATGGCATATTCTGTAAGATGCGCAAGATGATATTCTGTCTCTTTTCGCTCTTCTTCCAGTTTTTTCATGAGTTCATCTGCTTTAAAGGCATCGAACCGTGAAATGCGTTTGATCTTTATCTCGGTAAGTCGAACAATATCTTCCTCTGTGATTTCTCTATAAAATTGCGTTTTAAAAGAATCCAGACCTTGATCGATTGTTTCAATAACAGATTCCCATGTTTCGCATTCCTCAATATTTCTGTAAATTTTATTTTCAATAAATATTTTCTCAAGAGAGCTAAATAGAATTTTCTCTGACAATTCTCCTTTTTTAATCTCTAATTCTCTCTTCAGCAACCCAACGGTTTGGTCCACCGATTGCTTCAAAATTTCCGTGACCGTAACAAATCGGGGTTTTTCATCAACTATGACACACGCATTTGGTGAAATAGAAACCTCACAGTCGGTGAATGCATACAATGCGTCCATTGTGATGCCCGGAGAGGTGCCTGATGCCAGAGAAATAGCTATTTCTACATCTTTGGCAGTATTATCAACTACCTGTTTGATTTTAATCTTACCCTTATCGTTTGCCTTGATAATGGACTCAATAAGTGAGGAGGTGGTGGTTCCGTAAGGAATGTCCTTGATTAACAACGTTTTCGAATCTGCTTCGACAATGGTTGATGCCAGCCCCGGGACTATTAAGCTGAACCCGATTAATAAATAGTTCAATTAAAGAGAGATAAACAGGCATTAGGAATAGATAAAACCAGTGTATGTGTTTATATTTAAGTATCTAAAATTCAAATATATACACATAAAACACATGGTCTTATCTGACAATAAAATTACTGAAATTTTCTATTTTGTTGATGAATTCTGTCTGGACTTCGAAAAATCTATCCAAAAGCACCTTGTAGGCAACAAACCTAATAGAAAGCCCAAAATGAGCTGTAGCAAAGTAATCACTAGCAAGATTATGTTCCACTCTGGAGGGTTCAGACATATGAAACACTTTTATATTCATTATGTCCAAAAACATATGAACCATTTATTCGGTGAAACAGTATCCTATAGTATAGTAGGTTTTTGGAATTGATGCAAGGTGCAACCTTACCTATGTCACTAGTTCTAAAAACTTGTTGTATGGGTGATGGTACCGGTATTGCTTTTATTGATTCAACTCCAATTCGGGTAGGTAAAAACAAGAGGATAAAAAGGAATAAGATTTTTGCAGGATTGGACAAAGTAGGCAAGTCTACAATGGGTTATTGCTTTGGGTTTAAACTACATATAGTCATTCATGACAAAGGGGAACTTCTCAATTTTGTGATCACCCTTGGCAATATTGATGATCGAGAACCTTTAAAAAACCCATCTTTCATCAAAGCTCTAAAGGGAAAGTTGTATGCAGACAAAGGGTATATCTCTCAAAAACTAACACAAATGCTTTTTATGGATGGCCTTCATTGGATCACTAGTATTCGCAATAATATGAAGAATACGCTGATGGAACTCAAAGACAAAATCATGCTCAGAAAAAGGTCGGTTATAGAAACAGTAAATGATGAACTAAAAAATATTTGTCAAATAGAACATGCCAGACACAGGTCATTCACCAACTTTATTGCCAACCTAATCTCTGGTTTAATTGCCTATTCTTTCTTCCCTAAAAAACCTGCAATTAAATATGATCCTGGCTGAATTCAAGTCATTAATGCAACTTTCTGGTTAACCAATAATTGATTCATTACAAATATAGGGGTTTCATATTTATGCCTTTTTCTAGGTCGATTGTTTATCTTGGTTTCAATGTCTTTGATTTGTTGCTCATCGAGCATAGAGAAGTCTGATTTCTTAGGGATATATTGTCTGATCAGCCCGTTTAAATTTTCATTAGACCCTCTTTCCCACGCGTGGTAGGGATGGGCAAAATAATAGTCAATGCTTAGCGTTTTAGCTACCTGTTGATGCCAAGCAAATTCCTTTCCATTATCAGAAGTGATGGTTTGAAGAAACGGACTCCATTCTTCCAATAATTCATTGATGGCATCAGCCACTTCGCTGGCTTGTTTGGTTTCTACTTTCTTCATTTTCAACATGCCACTCGCCCTGTCGTTGATAGTTACAATCGCTCCTTTCTGTTTTTTTCCAATGACCAAATCTACTTCAAGATCTCCAAATCTTGACCTTTCTTCTACCACCGAAGGTCTGCGGTCTATACTTACTCTGTCTTTTATAATTCCCCTGCTATCTTTAGTAGCCCCTCTTTTGCGATACTTTCTGCCCTTTCTGCGGAGATGAGTATGTAACTCGCCCTGGTGTTTTTTGTCTTTCCATACATGCTGATAAATGCGCTCGTGAGAGACACAGTCTAGCCCTTCTTTTATACTGATGCCTACAATTTGCTCGGGGCTATAGTCTTCCTTTAGCAGGGTCTCAACATGGGACTGAATTCGCAAGGTGAATCGCTTTTTCTTGGGTTTCTTTTTTTGACGTTGAGCATACTTTCGATGCGCCAAATCATGCCTATAAACACCACTCCTCTGATCTTTATTACGCACAATTTCTCTGCTAATAACAGATTTATCTTTTGCTATGCTAGCAGCTATTTCACTTTGACTTTTTCCTTGTTGTAACATACACGATATCGCGTACCTGTGTTCTGTAGTAAGATGTGCCATTTGCAACTTTATTTTTCACGATGTGAGGGGGCAAATTAACCCTTACCAGCAAAGCAGTGAAAGAGAAAATTGCCCTTCTTTCCTGTTTTGTAATAGTGATAAAATCTCAAATCTAAAAGTTGCATTTATTAGTTGAATGTGAGCTGTAAATACTAGCCAATTAGATATTACCTAAAATCCGCAGTCCACTAGATTTTCAGATAAAAAGAGTTGCTAAAGGCTAATAATGTCAGTTCCTATCTAATCGACTAGGTATATGGGGCTGGTTAGTCGGCATTTTGACCAGAACTAAAGGGTGCAGTAGGTCTTCACTGGTAAAATTGAGGGTTTTCAGACAGACCTTTCCTGAGAAAAGAAGTATTGAAGTAGGCATTTAATAAATAAAAGATTAGTCTATTAAAACAGTTTCATTTTCTTGATTAAACGATTGATTTACAGTAACTTAGTAGGATTATTAAAGTTAGAATAAAAATCAGATTATGGAGAAAAAGTATGAAGGTCTAACCCTTTTTGAGTTTCAGAAGAAATTTCCTGATAACGACAGTTGTCAAAACTTCCTAGCCGAAATGAAATGGCCAGATGGATTTAAATGTGAAAAGTGTCAAAACAACAAGTATTGCAGAGGGAAATTATTCCATACCCGGCAATGCACAAAATGTAGGTACCAAGCTACCCCCACAAGTGGCACTCTTTTCCACAAAGTAAAATTCCCAATGTTAAAAGCTTTTTATATCGTATACTATATGAGTACCAATAAACAAGGGATTGCATCAACAGAGCTAAGCAGAAAACTGGGGCTACGGCAAAAAACCTGTTGGCTGTTTCAACAAAAGGTAATGAAGGCAATGGTTAGCAGTGGGAAATACCCGCTAGTGGGTAAAGTAGAAGTCGATGAGACCGTTGTAGGGCAACAGGAAGAAGGCGTTGTAGGACGACAAAATAACCGAAAAAAGCAGGTTGTACTGGCTATTGAGAAGAAAGGGAAAGGAGTGAGCAGGATGTATGCCAGAGAGATTGACAATGCTGGCTCCAAGCAATTGAAGCCCTTCTTCCAAGATCATATATCACCTGAGGCTACCATCAAAACCGATAACTGGAGGGGCTACATCCCCTTGAAAGAAAAATATCCTTACTTAATTCAAATCGAGAGTGGGAAGAAAGGTAAGAATTTCCCGGAATTGCACAGAACAATTATGATGTTCAAGGCATGGCTTAGAGGTATCCACCATTCAGTCGATAACCTTCAAGCATATATCGACCAATATTGCTATCGGTTCAACCGAAGCCAGATGAAAGGGGAAATATTCGATAACCTGCTAACTAAAATGGTTGACCATCAACCATGCCCGTACAAGTGCATTCGTATTTATTAAATGCCTACTTCAAAAGAAGTATTACGAAAGAATGTTGGATGTTTTAATCAAACAGTTAGGTGAGCAGTCGGCTGTAGTCTTTGTGTGTATATAGTTTAAGCACATGCTACCTTCCCGTCTTGATCCATTTGGCAGCCACGGAGATAAATCGGAAGATAAATTTCTTCAATCGGAAGTTTTCCTTAATCCAGGATAGTTTTCTGGAAAAAGTAGCCAACATAACCTGGTATATATTGGCATACAGCGCAGTGATGATCATAAAGGCGGTATTTTCATTAAGGAATGAACAGGGAAGCTTAGACCAGCCAAAATCATTGTTCATTGTATTGAAGGTTCTCTCAGCATTTCCTCTTTGGTTATAAAAAGAAACAATTTGCTGGTTGTCCCATTTGACATCATTGGTGAGGATAGCTCGATAAGTGAAGGCATCCCCGGTGAATAATCCACTCTACCCATCCCGGCGTTTAATCCGGCTTACTACCAAACGGTAGGGCTTTTGCCCATCAAAGGGACGGTAATCCGCTAGCTGTGTCACTTCCATTTCTTGTACTCCAAGACGGACTTTCTGCCAGGTATCTGCCCGAATCTGGCTAATTTGCTGTTCCATAGTAGCGCAACGCACAGCTCGGATGTAAAAGTGCTGACTCGTTCCCTCCACAAGACTAATTACCTTTTGTTGGTAGGAAGCCGAAGCTGCCCGAAAGCGCTTGATGCAGATGCCCTGCTGATTTAGTAAAGAAAATGCCCTGGTCAGGGTTTCTTCTTGTTGGTATTTGGCTGGGCTGCTACCATTACGACCTTCGATGTAAACAATGTTTTCCGATACTGGTCACATCTGGCTGGTAACCTTCACTCTTTTTATAGGTTCTCCGTGCATCATATTTCTCGGTGGCGATTACCTGATTATCATAAGCTAAGGTATGCTCCTGTTTGGTGTTAAGCTGATTGGTTTTGCTCAAGGCTTTCAGTAATCATTGGTTTAAGCCCAGGTTGATATTGAACTGATGGGGTATCCCTCCCGAACTGGTCATTTCTTCTGTAGGGGTGGTCAGTTCTTTTATGCCTCCCAAAATGGTATCGGCACTACACACCGAGAACCCCCGAACTTTCTTCAGATGTCCTCCCAAGTGTTCTTGAATGTCCTCAGTACAAGCTCCACCATGAAGGAAAATAGCCAAATGATTCATCAAAATCTCCGAGTAATCGAACCCTCTATAGTTGACCAGGCTACCCAAATGAGCATCCATTAGCTTGGGAATACCGATAGCCTTAAGAAACTTGTAGCAAAAATTAAACCCGCCAAAAGGGGTGACTTTTTTATCAGATATCGTTACTTTCATTCCCGCTTACTTGATTGGTTACGCACTCAAATAAGTGAAAAAAAATCGAGACGGAAAAGCCTATTACAAACTATTTTAAGCCTATTCCAGCTCTTTTTCGTTTTACACCTGCGGAGTTAAGGGAGTATAATAAAGTTGATACGAGTAAACTAAAAAGGGGTTTCAGGGTTGTGGAAAAATACAACCCTGAAACCCCTCCATCTTCCAATGTATCCTTCTTCTATTCCTTCACAATTTTTCTGGTGACGCTACCTCTGCCTGTGGTTAGTTGTAATAAGTAGATGCCTTGTTTCAGCGATGGAAGAGCCACGGAATGAGTCGCTGTGCCTGTCGCCTCCAGCTTTCCTCTTTGCAACACTTTTCCGTCTATGTCTGACAAGGTATAGCGGGCATTTCCTGCCACACCGCTGATGTGCAACACGGCACCTGCCGGGTTAGGATATACCGCAATGTTTGTGAGTGATTCAAGCCCCAGTACTTCCGTTACCGTGATGGTGAGCGTCTGCGTAGCGGTCAGGGGGGAGGGCTGTCCGTCTGTAGCCGTGACGATGACTTCATACCTGTTGTCCCCATCTGTATCTGCTGGATGTTCATACGCTGGTGCCGTCTGGAACGTCAACACGCCTGCCGAAATAATGGAAAACAGTCCCATATCCGCTCCGCCTGTCAGCGTGAAACTTACCGTCTGTCCCGCATCTGCATCCGTGGCGATGACGGTGGTAACCACCGTTGTACCTTCCGCTATGTCCATAGTCCTCTCGCGTGGGAACACCGGGGCGTGTTCATTCTCTACATCCGTCACTGTGATGGTGAGCCTCCGCCTAGTAGTCAGTGCAGGGACTTGCCCGTCTGTAGCGGTGACCGTTACCGTATATACATTTGATCCCTCCGCACTGCCCGGATTCTCATAGTCTGGTGCCGTCTTGAACGTCAATACACCTGTCGAAGTGATGGAAAACAGCCCAGCATCCGCTCCCGAAAGGGTAGTGAGAAACGTTACCGTCTGTCCCACATCTGCATCCGTGGCGGTAACCGTGGTAGCCACCATCGTACCTTCCAATACCTCCACCATAGCCGTTCCTCTTGTGAACACTGGCGCATTATCATTCTCATTCGTCACCGTGATGGTAAGCATCCGCATGGTACTCTCCCGACCGTCGGTGACCGTGACGATGACTTCATACCTGTTGTCCCCATCTGCATCTGCTGGATGCTCATAATCCGGTACCGTTTTGAACCGCAATTCGCCTGCGGGAGTGAGGGTAAACAGACTTGCGTCCGCTCCGCCCGTCAACGTGAACATCAACGTCTCGGTCTCTCCCGCATCGGCATCCATAACGGTAACCGTGGTAGCTAGTAGCGACCCTTCCGATACATTTACCTCCGCTCCGCTGGTGAAAACAGGCGCGTTTTCGCTCGCCACATCCGTCACCGTGATGGTAAACGTCCGCACAGCCGTCCGTGCAGGCTCCTGTCCGTCGGTAGCCGTTACCGTTACCATATATACATTCGTACCCGACACACTCCCCGGATGCTCATAGTCCGGTACCGTATTGAACGTCAATTCGCCTGTCGTAGTGATCGAAAACATATCCGCATCCGATCCCGAAAGCGTCGTGAGGAACGTCACTGGCTGTTGCGCATCTGCATCCGCAGCCGTAATGGTAGCTACTACCGTCGACCCTTCCGATACCTCCACATCCGCTACACGTGTGAACAGTGGGGCATGTTCATTCACCCCCGTCACCGTGATGTTAAGAGTCTGCGTAGCGGTCCGTGCAACGTCCTGTCCATCTGTGGCGGTGACGATGACTTTATATAGGTTGTTCCTTTCTGTATCTGTTGGATTCTCATAGTCCGGTACCCTGTTGAACGTCAATGCGCCTGCGGGAGTGATCGAAAACTTAAGCACATCCGCTCCGCCCGACAAAGCCAAACCTACCGTCTGTTCTGTATCTGCATCCGTGACTCCGACTGTAGTGACTGCCGTAATACCGTTTTCTGCATAAGCTACCGCAACGGTACCGCCTGCTGTGAAAACAGGCGCGTGTTCATTCTCATCCGTCACCGTGACCGTAAACGTCTGCGTAGCTGTCAACGGAACGGACTGACCGTCTGTGGCGGTGACCGTGACCGTGTATATATTCGATCCCGTCGCACTGACTGGACTCTCGTAGTCTGGTGCCGTCGTGAACGTCAATTCACCTGACGGAGTGATGGTAAACTGTCCCGCATCCGCTCCCGTCAGCTCGGGGAGGAACGTAATCACTGTTTGTCCCATATTTGCATCCCTGGCGGTAACGGTGGTCACTGTCGTCGTGCCTTCCAGCACAGTTACGTTCGCTCTGCTGGTGAAAACAGGCACGTTGTCATCCACATCCGTCACCATGATGGTGAGCGTTGCCGTGCTACTTAGGGAGGGGCTCCCACCGTCTGAAACGGTCACCTCAAGCGAATAGGATGCGGTGGCTTCATGATCCAGCGCACCAGCAACGGTAATCGCTCCCGTGGTGGGACTCATAGCAAATACAGCCCCCGTATTACCGCCTGTAATGGCATAAGTTAATACATTATCGGGCGAGGTTCGGTCTGGTTCCGTTACTACCACCGTACCAACCGCGGTGCCGTTGGTACTATTTTCTGCTAACTCAAAGGTAGCATCGCTAGCAGTGGGTGCTTCGTTTACATTGTCTACAGCAATGTCGAATTGTTTTGCAAAATCATTCGTCCCGTCGTGGACATTTATCCGTATCGAGTAACTAGCCTGGGTTTCATAGTCCGCGGAAGCGCGAAGCCTCAGGTTTGCTCCTAACATATTAAAACTCCCATTGTCAGTAGCTCCATCGCCTGCCTCCAATGTATAGGCATACGTACTTCCTGTATCGGTATTTGATAGTGTCCCCACCACTGCATTGGCACCCGCATTTTCTGAAATACGGTTGGCAGAAAGGAAAATGTTTGTGGGGGTCTGATTCATCGTGCCCAGGCCGCCATCAGTAATACTCCAACCATCTGAACTGACCATGTTTGCCCTGGCAGTTTGGGCTACAGTACTCATATACAAAGAAGTCCCTCCATCGAACGTAACCCCGGGTGTAAGCTCTTGCCGGTTCCAGCCCACCAAAAGTGAATCGTAGTTTCCAAGGGAAAGGGTAACGCCGGAGAACATACTTTCCATATACCGCACCGCTACTACATTCCACCCGCCCAGGTCTTGGTCAAAGGAACTGGCACCCAAGAACATACCATACATATCCGTCACCGAAGCGGTATTCCACCCGCCTATGTCCTGGTCAAAGGCAGTGGCACCAGCGAACATGTTCCACATACTTGTCACCGTGCCTATATTCCACCCGCCTATGTCTTGGTTGAAGGAAGTGGTAAAAGCGAACATGGAAGTCATATCCGTCACCATGGCGGTATTCCACACGCCTATGTTCTGGTCAAAGGAAGATGCTCCGTCGAACATACTTCGCATATTCGTCACCGCTACTACATTCCACCCGTCCAAGTCTTGATCAAAGGAAGCGGCATTCTGAAACATAGAAGTCATATTCGTCACCTGTGCTGTATTCCACCCGCTTATGTCGCCGTTAAAGGAAGTGACGACATTGGACCCACCAAACATATAAGCCATATCGGTCACCTGTACGGTATTCCAACCGCCTATGTCGCCGTTAAAGGAGGTGGCTTCCCAGAACATAGCATACATACTCGTCACCGATGCGGTATTCCACCCGCCTATGTTCTGGTCAAAGGAACTGGCTCCCCTGAACATATAAGCCATATCGGTCACCTGTGCTGTATTCCACCCGCCTATGTTCTGGTCAAAGGAACTGGCTCCCCTGAACATATAAGCCATATCGGTCACCTGTGCTGTATTCCACCCGCCTATGTCGCCGTTGAAGGAAGAGGCTCCGTCGAACATATTTCGCATATTCGTCACAGCATGCATATCAGGTGTACCTGCATTTGCATTCATGGTCAGGTTACTTGCTCCACGAAAAGCACCTTCCATTTCCGCATTCCAAACAGAGGTACCCCACTGTTCTATGGAGGTATATTTTTCCTTGGATGCCCGCCTATTGATATAGACATCATTCAGGTTTCTAAACCTGATGGTGTGTTCCCCTGCTTTGGGGAAGGCATGGGACTGGTTTCCAGAAACTCCTGTCTTGTCAAACATTTCGTCATTGCCCCAGTCTATGTCATAATTTGTATCCTGCGTGTAGAACGTAAAGGATTCGTTGGCAGATGTAGTTGTTATTTTCAGCACAAAGTGGTCTGTTGGGTTGCCACTTTCATTCGCCACATCCCTCACCGCGATGGTGAGCGTCGCCGTGCCACTTAGGGAGGGGCTACCTCCGTCTGTAACTGTCACCACAAGCGAATATGATACGGTGGTTTCATAATCCAACGCACCAGCAACTGTAATCGCTCCTGTGGTTGGGTTGATAGCAAACACATCTCCCGTATTACCGCCTGTAATGGCATAGGTTAAGGGCATCTCTAAAAACTGGATATTCTCCCGATTTATTTTTATGACCTATTTTTTTTAAGATGACCTATTTTGCTCTTTTTTAGTTCATTTTATATTCACCTGATTATCAGTTACTTATGAATTTATTCATTGCCTATCGAACGCACGTTCCCTCATAATGAAGCGGTCAATTGAATTTTTCTGAACATATTATAAGTCAGATTCATCAGACCAATGACCGTATCGGCTCTTGATTTCCCTACTTTTTTGTAGTACATGCTTCCCATACTGTTTTCCATGAAACCAAAAACATGCTCCACTCTTACGCGTACTTTTGATTTTCTTGTATTACTTTCCTTTTGTGTATCGGTCAACGGCTTGTTTTTGTAGCCCTTCTCATGTATTTGATCTTTAATTTGATGTTTTTCGAGTATTTCTTGCTGGTCTGCATAAGCACTGTCGGCATACAATTCCTGTTCTTTGTCTTGTTTTTTGTCCAACAGGGCATCAAGAGCCTGTGAATCATGTACCGCTGCATCGGTAATTTCATAGCGTTCTATCAATTTGCTACCTGCATCAACCTTGGCGTGATTTTTATACCCATAATAATTCTGATTATTTTTCTTTGTCCAACGTGCATCAATGTCCTTTTGACGCTTTTTATTGGGTTCATCTGTCCATAGACTTTCTCCCTTACCCTCTTTTATTTGTTGGTTTTTCTCCCTGCTGTTGCGTTGGCGTGGGGCTTCTACAAAAGAGGCATCTATTATTTTGCCTTCATTGACCATAAGCCCTAACTTTTCCAATTGACTCTGAAATAGCTCGAAAAGAGATTTTACTAAATTCAAGTCGGTCAGACGTTCACTAAACAACCATATCGTGTTGCTATCTGGTATGTCATCTGCAATGGTGAGGTTGAGAAATCTCATAAAACTCATCCTGTCATTGATTTGATATTCTGCTTGATCATCAGAGAGGTTATAATATCGCTGAAGAATCAATATTTTGAACATTAACACATAATCATATGGGGGACGTCCTCCCTTTCCTTGTGACTCTTTGATCAGGTGCTTTTCCAGTAAAGAACGGAAAATTTCAAAATCAATTCCACCGTTTAATCGTTGCAGGGGATCTCCCAACTGGCTCAGTTTGGACAAACGAATGTCTTGATCAAAAAAACCGTAATCTCTGTGACGTTTAAACTGTTTCATTTCCAAGTCTAACTCTTTTAGCTCAAAAAACATACTAATACAGCTGTTTTAGTTTTTAGAGATGCCCTTAATACATTATTGGGCAAGGTTTCGTCTGGGTCCGTTGCTGCCACTGTGCCGACCGTTGTGCCGTTTGCACTAGTTTCTACTACCACAAAGGTAGTATCGCTGGCAACTGGTGCATCGTTTACATCCTCTACATAAATGATGAATTGTTTTGCAAAATCATGGGTTTCATCGTTTACATTTACCCGTACTGAATAGGCATCTTTTGTTTCATGGTCAGCGGAAGAGGTGAGCCTCAGGCTTGTTCCCAACATATTAAAACTCCCATTGTCGGCATCTCCATCACCTGCCTCCAATGTGTAGGCATACCTGCCTCCTGTATCGGTATTTGATAGCATCCCCACGACCGCATTCGCACCCGAATTTTCCGCAATACTGGTGGAAGAAAGTAAGATATTTGTGGGTGGGCGATTCATAGTTCTCAGACCGCCATCAGTAATACTCCAGTTGTGACCAATTGAACTGATCATGTTTTCCCTGGCAATTTGCGCTTCTGGGCTACTATACAAAGAATTTCCTCCGTCGAAAGTGACACCCGTTTGAAGACTTTGTCTGTTCCAACCCACCAAAAGTGCATTGTAGTTTGCAACTGAAAGTGTAACACCATAGAACATATCATTCATTTCCATTACGGCTACTACGTTCCAATCGCCTAGGTCTTGGTTAAAGGAAGTAGCTCCTAAGAACATGCCTTCCATATCGGTCACCTGTGCTGTATTCCACCTGCCTATGTCTTGGCTAAAGAGAGTGGCATTCTGAAACATAGAAGCCATATTCGTCACAGATGCGGTATTCCAACCGCTGATGTCCTGATTAAAGGGCATGTCGACTCGATACCCACCAAACATACCTACCATAAACTCCACCGTTGCTACATTCCACCCGCTGACGTCGCCGTTAAAAGAAGTGGCATTCCAGAACATATAACCCATATTCGTCGCCGCTTCTACATTCCACCTGCCTAGGTCCTGATTAAAGGAAGTGGCTCGTGAGAACATGGCACGCATGTTCGTCACCGTGGCTACATTCCACCCGCCTATCTCGCTGTTAAAGGCAGAAGCTTTCCTGAACATAGAAGACATATCGGTCACCTGTGCGGTATTCCACCCGCTTATGTCGCCGTTAAAGGAGGTGGCTTCCCAGAACATAGCATACATACTCGTCACCGATGCGGTATTCCACCCGCCTACGTTCTGGTTAAAGGAAGTGGCTTCATTGAACATCCACTGCATAGTCGTCACCTGTGCTGTATTCCACCCACCTATGTCTTGGTTAAAGGAAGTGGCTCCACCGAACATACTAGACATATACTCCACCGATTCTACATTCCACCCGCCTACGTTCTGGTTAAAGGAAGTGGCT
Organism: Ekhidna sp.; assembly: GCA_965261215.1. Classification (GTDB taxonomy): domain Bacteria; phylum Bacteroidota; class Bacteroidia; order Cytophagales; family Cyclobacteriaceae; genus Ekhidna. The sequence goes on along the minus strand of CBDHDT010000193.1, from coordinate 418,265 downwards.
TCATTGAACATCCACTGCATAGTCGTCACCTGTGCTGTATTCCACCCACCTATGTCTTGGTCAAAGGAAGTGGCTCCATTGAACAGACTCCGCATAGTCGTCACCTGTGCTGTATTCCACCTACCTATGTCTTGGTCAAAGGAAGTGGCTCCATAGAACAGACTCCGCATAGTCGTCACCTGTGCTGTATTCCATCCGCCTATGTCGCCGTTAAAGGAAATGGCTCTAGCGAACATACCTCTCATACTCGTCACCGATGCGGTATTCCACCCGCTTATGTCACCGTTAAAGAAAGTGACAGACTGGAACATGCCTCCCATATCGGTCACCTGTGCTGTATTCCACCTGCCTATGTCTTGGCTAAAGAGAGTGGCATTCTGGAACATAAAAGCCATATTCGTCACCTTAGCTACATTCCACCCGCTTATGTTCTGGTCAAAGGAAGTGGCTCTACCGAACATAGCATGCATATTCGTCACCTTAGCTACATTCCACCCGCTTATGTCGCCATTAAAGGAAATGGCATTAGAGAACATAAAAGCCATATTCGTCACAGCACTCATGTCTGGAGTACCTGCGCTTGGATTCATGATTAGCCTAGTTGCTCCCCGAAAAGCACTATCCATATCTGCATTCCAGACAGCGGTACCCCACTGTTCTATGGAGGTATATTTTCTCCTGTCTGCCTGCGCGCTGATATAGATATCAGTCAGGTTTCTAAACCTGATGGTGTGTTCTCCTGCTGTGTTGAAGGTGTAGGACTGATTTCCAGACACTCCTGTCGTATCAAAAGTTTGGTCATTGTTCCAGTCTATGTCATAATTTGTATCCTGCGTGTAGAACGTAAAGGACTTGTCGGCGGAACTGGTACCCGCAGTGGTTGTTATCTTTAGCACAAAGTGGTCTGTTGCAACAGTCTGTGCCTGCACAGTGGCGGGGATACCCGCGAGGAAGACGGCAGAAGCTAGGGCAACGAGGGAGCTAACGTTGCTAAAATGGCAGAGGCGGAGGAGACAATTTTTAACTGCGTTAAAATTCGCTACTTTGGCAGGAGACCGTACGATTTTTATAAAGGTTCTCATAAGAGTTGCTATCATATTGAGCTATGCGTGGACAAATCTAAGTAGCGAGTGGGACTTTTGCAAGTCTTAATCTTCTACGGGCATCTTTAATTAATACCAAGATTGACTAAAAAATCAAGTTACTAGCGGTGTTCTATATTTTTTGCCTAATTCAAACAAAAAATAATTCAAGGGGCTGTCCTAGGAGTCTGTCGGACTTAAAAGCTCAACAAAAATTAATAACTTGAGGCATGATATCATTTATCGGTGTGGCTAGAGAACAAGTTTCTTTTATGCCATATGACCTTACCGAGTCGTAGGTTCAACAATCAAGTGCAAAAACTAAGCGGTATTTAGCTAAAAGATTTCTTTAGGAGTTTTAAAGTTAAGTTTTTCTCTTGGTCGTCGGTTAATTTTGTGTTGAATTTGTGTAATCTGTTTGTCAGTTAGTGTATCAAAAGCTGTTTTTTTGGGTATATACTGTCTTATGAGTTTGTTGGTGTATTCATTGAGTCCTCTTTGCCAGGAGCAATACCGATGGGCAAAGTAGAATTTAGTAGCTAGGTTTTTAGCTAGGTTTTGATGGTCGGCGAATTCTGTTCCATTATCAGAAGTGATCGAAAGGATATGTTTTTTACAGGGCATCATCCTATTGATAAGTTCCTTACTTAGTCCTTTGGCTTGCTTTCCCTTAGGTAGCTTTTTGATAATGAGCATTTCTGTAGTTCTTTCCACGATGGTCAGCATGGCTCCCTTTTGTTGTCTGCCTATAATGGTATCCACTTCCCAGTCCCCAAAGCGTTCTTTATTGTTGATGCATTCAGGTCTTTGATCGATTGATACCCTGTTTTTAATAGGTACAGGCTTACCTACAGACCTTTTTCTATGTTTGAGTTGATGGCGTAAATGTTTGTAATACTGGCCTCCAGCAGCTTTATCGTCCCTGATATATTGATAGATACGTTCATGTGAAACCATGGGAATCTGCTTGATTTTACAATACCCTACAAGCTGCTTAGGTGACCACTGTTCTTGCAGAAGGTATTCTTTGATGAGCTTTCTTTTGTGGGTGTCAAAAGACCGAGACTTGCAATAACGTTGCTTACGCTTTGTGGAAGACCAATGTGCTTTAGATCCATGATAGTTCCCTGTAGGGGAACTGTTGCGCTTGCATGCTCTGTAAATGGTGGAAACCGACACAGCAAGGGCTTCTGCAATGAAACTTTTACTCTTACCCGATTTTAAGTAGGCTTCAATTTGATGTCTTTGATGGGCTTTGAGTTGATAATATGTTTGGCTCATATGGCAAAGTTTTTAGACCTGTAAATATGTGGAACTAGCTCCACATATTTATCCTACATCTTTGCACTTACTAATTGAACTTACACAATGGAAATTAAGCAGCATCAATAACGGTATTTTAGAAGGCTTGGATTCGATCATTCAAGCCACAAAAAGAAAAGCCAGAGGTTATGGCAAAAAACATTTTAAGACCATGGCTTATTTGCTGACTGGCAAGTTAGATTTGCATAAAATCAATGTGAACCTACCCACTTGCTTTTAACAAGAGCCTATATTCTTTAGGTTTATATTCAGAGAAGTGCCTTAAATATGATTCAAAGATTGTGGTATTTACTCCATTAATTTCCCAGACAAAACGATCTCCATTTATAGGAGAATAGCTTCCATACAGGTAGGTTGTTTGAAACTTGTGCTGGTAAGAAACTACTGGGCTATACCATTTTAATTATAAAATTAGTCTAATTATTATTTATATATTTGCATCATGAGAATGAAATCAGCTATCGAAGTGCCAGAGAGTCTTGAAACGCTTAAGGAGTTATACCAATTAGACTAATTTTATAATATAATTTATATTAAAAGAAAGTTGAAATGATCTTATATTGTCTGGGATACTTTTAATTTTACTTAAAATTATACATGCAACCAGTATTATTCATCGATAGAGATGGGACGATTATCCATGAGACGGACGATGAGAAAATAGACAAAATCGAGAAGTTGACATTTCTTGCTGGTGTACTTTATTTTCTTCGTAAGATTCAGGCGGAAACCGATTTTCTACTGGTAATGGTGACCAACCAAGATGGGCTGGGAACTGATAATTTTCCTAGTGAAGCATTTTGGTCTGTTCATGAGTTCGTTATGCGTACGTTGGAAGGAGAACAAATACGATTTGATGAGGTCCATATTGATGAGCATTATGAGTCAGATAACCACCCCAACAGAAAACCGAGAATAGGAATGCTAAAGGGATACCTAAACGGTAACTATGGTATTAGCAATTCGTATGTAATTGGAGATCGAATCACAGACATAGAACTGGCAGGCAACCTAGGGAGTAAAGCAATTCATTTTGCTCCAAAAAAGGTGTCAAATGCTGTTTTAACAACTGAAAGCTGGGAAGAAATCTACAATTTTTTGATTTTAACGCCTATTCCAAGGGATGCCCGTTAACATAAGGACAAGAGAGATGCCAAAGAATATGGACTGGAATTTAAACTTCACTTGGGCATCGTCAGATTTTTTGCTGATGCTACTTCCTATTTCTGCTACTCCAACAGCGAAAAACATCAATAGAAGATGTTCTACTGCCCAGAATCGTTCTGCTGGATCGCTCATGTTAAATGAGAACTGGGTCGTTATAGGGCTTAGGAAAAAGTATAAAATGATGCCAGTAACGAGCTGTACACGCATTAGCATCGAGAATAAAATGGCTACTATCTTATCGAAACCAGAATACCTTCCGCCTGAAAAAAGCCCAGTCAAAGACTTACCGAGACTGATGACAACAGCTAACAGAACTAACCATCTCAGCCCAGAATGGAAATGAAGGAAGAAGGCATACATAAATTCATCTTTCGCCAAATATATACTCTTTTACACCAAGTGATTCACAAAAGGTAGCGATCCCATAAAAAACAAGCTTACGTATGTTCATTAAGGAATGAGCAGGGAAGCTTAGACCAACCAAAATCATTGTTTATTGTATCGAAGGTTCGCTCAGCATTTCCTCTTTGGTTATAAAAAGAAACAATTTGCTGGTTGTCCCATTTGAGATCATTGGTGAGGATAGCTCAATAAGTGTAGGTATCCCCAGTGAATAATCCGGTCTGACCATCTCGGCGTTTAATCCGACTTACTACCAACTGGTAGGACTTTTGTCCATCAAAGGGACGATAATCCGCTAGCTGTGTCACTTGTAAGTTCAATTAGTAAGTGCAAAGATTAGGATAAATATGTGGAGCTATTTCCACATATTTAAAGGTCTAAAAACTTTGCCATATGAGCCAAACATATTATCAACTCAAAGCCCATCAAAGACATCAATTTGAAGCCTACTTAGTCGTTCCTTAAAAACTCATTTTCAATAGAGTTTGTATTCTACTTTGATGGAAAGTGGTTAATTCAACTAGACACCTCAGATTTACTACCCATTTTGTATAGAGCCAAAGAGCATTTACTCTTAGTTTTTTCATCAACTTCTTGTAGTTAAACCCACAGGCTGCCATGATGAAGTTTATTTTATCTCCTGCTTTCCCTTTTAGGTAATTGCTAGCTGCTCGATGATCTTGCTTCAAGTGTCCGATGATTGGCTCTATGGCTGCTCTACGTCTACAGTGCGTTCGTTTTCTCTGTTTTTCATAGGTATTGTCTCTTTTTAATGGGTTGGATGGTCGAATGATGGAGGTGTTTTCAACTGTGTTAGTCCCTTTGTACCCCCTATCTACTGTGGCGGTTTTCGGGTAGTTACCAGTCAGTAGTTGTGTTTGCTTCAATACAGCATCTAGCGTATGTCCATCATAAATATGCTCTTCAAAAGTCATCGCACCTACGATGATACCCGTATTTTGTGTCAATACTACGGATGCCTTACAGCCATATTCATATTTCTTATGTGCCTTTCCTTTTGCGATGCAATACACATCAGGTTCATGTAAACTGTAAATTTTATTCTTACTGCACTTCTCTTGTGTAAGTACTCGTTTGAACAATGCTAATGTTACTTCTTTTTGCTGATGTGGTAATTTCCTGTCTAATTCTCTGACTAACCGACCAGCAATGGTTTTGAGTTTGCGCTTCGCTGCATTTGCTTTCTTTCTTCTTTTAGGGTGAGTCCCATTGTAGGTGTCTCTGACAAGGTTTTTGGTTGTCCTAACGTAACTGCGTCGTAGTTTAATCCCTTCTTTCTTGGCTATAGAAATACAGCTGTCAACAATTTTTTTATGAAGTTTTGCATCTGTGGGATAGGTGATGCGCTTTTCCTGGACAGTAGTATCTACACTTACATGCTTGTCCTTAGCATCCTTGCCGTGTAGCTCAATTGAATGTTTCAATATCTTCTCTACCCCTTCTTCTCCAATCCTCTTCCTGAAATGAACCAAATCTGTTGCCGCACAGGGTTGCCCCCATTGCAAAGAATCAAAGCCTCCAAAATATTGAAAATATGGATTCATTTCCCACCGTTGTTCCACCAATACCTCATCTGATAAATTGTAAATAGATTTTAATATCAACAAGGAGACCATCAAACGAATAGAATGAGCTGGACGACCTACAGTGGAATAAAGCGAACCAAATGCTTCTTCAAAATATGACCATTCTATCTGGTGGCTCAACAAATAAAGCGCTTGCCTGGAATTGAGTTGTTCAGTTAAGGTAGGTGATAAAAAATTAAGTTGATTGCTATGCGACTTTTTTGACTGCATTTGACAAGGTTTTGATTGATATTATAACTATTCCTTGTCATTTTATACAGCAATAATCGTGCTAAAACTCTCCCTGAAAGGAGATAAGCATAATTAATTTTGATTCTTTAGGGTTGACTACTTAAAATCGGGTAAGAGTAAAAGTTTCATTGCAGAAGCCCTTGCTGTGTCGGTTTCCACCATTTACAGAGAATGCAAGCGCAACAGTTCCCCTACAGGGATCTATCATGGATCTAAAGCACATTTGTCTTCCACAAAGCGTAAGCAACGTTATTGCAAGTCTCGGTCTTTTGACACCCACAAAAGCAAGCTCATTAAAGAATACCTTCTGCAAGAACAGTGGTCACCTAAGCAGCTTGTAGGGTATTGTAAAATCAAGCAGATTCCCATGGTTTCACATGAACGTATCTATCAATATATCAGGGACGATAAAGCTGCTGGTGGACAGTATTACAAACATTTACGCCATCAACTCAAACATAGAAAAAGGTCTGTAGGTAAGCCTGTACCTATTAAAAACAGGGTATCAATCGATCAAAGACCTGAATGCATCAACAATAAAGAACGCTTTGGGGACTGGGAAGTGGATACCATTATAGGCAGACAGCAAAAGGGAGCCATTCTGACCATCGTGGAAAGAACTACAGAAATGCTCATTATCAAAAAGCTACCTAAGGGAAAACAAGCCAAAGGACTAAGTAAGGAACTTATCAATAAGTAGATTCAACCATCAAGTGCAACTTTTTATACAAATTCATATATGACTTAGCGATATTTTCATCATTAAATTTTTGCACAAATTCATACCCTTTAGATACTATTTCTTCTCTTTTATTTGGATTATTTAATAAAAATTGAATATTGTATTCCAAATCTTCTACGTCTTTAGAGTTTATATAAATAGAATTCAAGCCTCCCGCTTCAGAAAAACAGCTTCCTTTACTAGTTATAACAGGAGTTTTGGAGTATATTGCTTCTATTATAGGTATTCCAAATCCCTCAAAAATACTAGGATATACAAAAATGGTTGCTATCTGATAAAGTGCTGATAATTCTTGTACCGAAAGTTCTTCTAAAAAATAAACTCTATTCTCCAAATTGTTCTGCTCAACACATTTTATCACCTCTCTAAAATAGGAGGTCTTACCTCCTACCACCACCAAAGGAACATTAATATTTTTAATTGCTTTAATTACAGAAATAATATTTTTACGCTCTTCAACAGTCCCTACATTTAAGATAAATTCGTCTGGCAAATTGTGTTTATTTAGTATTTCTCTTTTAAACTTTTCTGTTTGTTTTTCTTTAAAAACTGCGTTGCAACCTTGATAAATAACTTCAATTTTGGCTTCGTCTATTTTTAAAAACTCAACAATATCTCTTTTTGTTTGCTCGCTTATGGCAATGATTTTATCCGCATTCTCAGCTGCGTATAAAAATTTTTTGAAGTGGATTTTTCTATCAAAAAAAGGGTATAATTTTGGGTATCTCACAAATATTAAATCGTGAATTGTTACAACACTTTTAATTCCTGACTTAGATAATCTTCTGGGAATCTCACCTGTTAACCCGTGATAAATGTCTATTTTTTCTTCCTTTAATTGTTTTACGATAGGTCCTTGCCTCCAAATTGAGGAAAATTTCTGCCATATTTTTTGTTTTGGAAGTATCTCCGTAGTTTGGGCTGTAAGTTGAAAACTATCAATTTTCTTTGGCTTTGGATTGTACAATCTATACTCATCATTAGGGTAAAATTTATTTAGAACACTAATCAAATCTCTGCTGTAATTTCCTAATCCTGTCGTATTATGAAAAATTCGTTTGGCGTCAAATCCTAATCTCATTTTAAAAGTTTATATCCAATTTATCTGCAGATTAACTAATTTTAAAACACATAATAATTACAATACCAATTTGACCATGTCAAACGCATTAAAAAACATAATTATTAAAAATTAAAAGTTGTTGGTTGTCTATCTTCCAACTTTTAGTTTTTCACTTTTAACTTTTTCACCCTTTTTAAATTTAACATGTCAATTGGATTAATTCCTAAACCCTGTACGTTTTTATGTGTAAATCTAATCACTTCATCATAATACAACGGAATAATCGGTGCTTCAGAAATGATAATACTATCCATCTACTGATATAATTTGTGGCGACTTTTATCATCAACTTCTGCTATGGATTTTTCGTATAATTCATCAAATAAATTGCTTTTAAAATGAGTGTAATTCGGTCCGTTAGGAGTAAAATTTTTACTGTAAAAAAGCGATACATAATTTTCCGCATCTGGATAATCGGCAATCCAACTCGCTCGGAATATTGGGAATTTTCCGTTGGCTTTAATAATTCTACTAAGGTACTGTAAATCAATCGTTTAATCAAGAAAATGAAACTGTTGTAATAGACTAATCTTTTATTTATTAAATGCCTATTTCAAAAAAGCTTTTAAAATTTGGAATTTTACTTTGTGGAAAAGAGTGCCACTTGTAGGGGTAGCTTGGTACTTACATTTTGTGCATTGACGGGTATGGAATAATTTCCCTCTGCAATACTTGTTGTTTTGGCACCTTTCACATTTAAATCCATCTGATCATTTCATTTCGACCAAGAAGTTGTGACAACTGTCATTATCAGGAAATTTCTTCTGAAACTCAAAAAGGGTTAGGCTTTCATACTTTTTCTCCATAATCTGATTTTTACTCTAACTTTAATAGTACTACTAAGTTACTGTAAATCAATCGTTTAATTAAGAAAATGAAACTGTTTTAATAGATTAATCTTTTATTTATTAAATGCCTACTTCAATAATCATAATTAATTTTGATTCTTTAGGGCTGACTAAATAGCAGACGTGACAAAAAACCAGCCACTTTCTCAAATTCCAGGAAAAAGCAGCCATGAGTACATTGATTTCATCGCCAACTTGTCCTTTAAGCCTGTTTCTGGATAACCTAAAATCAGATTTCAAATGCCCAATAATGGGTTCTATGGCAGCCCGTCGCTTACACAATTTGCGTTTTTTATCTCTTTGATAACGATTGTCTTTTTTCAGGGCTTTGCTCGGCAGGATGATGGCCGTATCGCCTACTTGTTTAACCCCACAATAGCCTCTGTCGCAGACCGCTTGTTTGATGGGTTTTGTTCTGTTGCTATTGGCTTGTTTTATCGCATCGGGTAGGGTTTTTGCATCATGCTGGTTTTTCTTATGGCTGACAACGCCGACAATGATGTTACTGTCTTTGGCCGAGACGATGGATACTTTGTTGCCGTATTCATAGCGTTTGTGGTCTTTGCCTTTGCCCATCGCATAAGCATGGGGTTCGTGCAGGGAATAAATTTTGTTTTTGTCTTTGGGTTGTTGTGCCAACACCCGCTGATAGAGCAAGAAGTCTGGTCGGTAGGTTTCAAGCAGTCCGTATTGGGGTAGTTTTCTTTGTAGTTCTCGGATTAAAATATGAGCAATAGTTCGCAATCGTTTCAATGCCTTTTTAGCGGATGCGCGCTTTTTAACATGGCGGAAGTGGCGAATGCGTAAGCGGCAGTTTTTAACTTCTTTTACGAAGGTTCTGCGTTGTTTGATGCCATGTTTTTTCGCCAATTTGTTGAGACGGTTGATAATTTTGATGGCTAGTTTAGAATCAGTGGGATAGGTGATGTTTTTTTCCTGTACGGTGGTGTCAATCAAAACAGTGTTTTCATTGGCTTTTTTGCCGTGCAACATCACACTCATCTTAAAAATGAGTTCAAAACCTGCGACACCGATTCTGTTTCTAAAATGCACCAGTTCGGTTGCATTGCAAGGCATGGCTGGGGTGTAGGTTGGATAACCGCAGAAGTATTGATAATACGGATTACGCTTGAACTGTAAGACCACATTCTCATCGGACAGGTCTTCCAGTTGTTTGAGTATCAGCAACCCGACCATTAAGCGTATTGGTTTTGATGGTCTGCCGTTATCGTGGCAATAGTGTTTGCTAAATGCATCCTCGAAGACCTTCCAGTCGATGACATTCGCTAATTGGATTAAAGGGTCTCGCTGGTCTAATTGAGAGAACAGCTCGGTGTGAAACAGGTTTTGTTGCCCAGTGTTTGGGGTAGATGGAGTCAGCATAATTTTTTTAACCTAAACGACCAGAAAATAACGGTTATTCTAACATAAAACGGTTGATTTGGTTAAGGGTTTTGTTTGTTTTATTGATATAAATCAATGTGGTTAGACGTTTTTAAGGGCTGACTAAATACGAATGCACTTGTACGGGCATGGTTGATGGTCCACCATTTTAGTTAGCAGGTTATCGAATATTTTCCCTTTCATCTGACTGCGGTTGAACCGATAGCAATATTGGTCGATATATGCTTGAAGGTTATCGACTGAATGGTGGATACCTCTAAGCCATGCCTTGAACATCATAATTGTTCTGTGCAATTCTGTGCAATTCTTACCTTTCTTCCCACTCTCGATTTGAATTAAGTAAGAATATTTTTCTTTCAAGGGGATGTAGCCCCTCCACTTATCGGTTGTGATGGTAGCCTGAGGTGATATATGATCCTAGAAGAAGGGCTTCAATTGTTTGGAGCCAGCATTGTCAATCACTCTGGCATACATCCTGCTCACTCCTTTCCCTTTCTTCTCAATAGCCAGTACAACCTGCTTTTTTCGGTTATTTTGTCGTCCTACAACGCCTTCTTCTCTGTTGCCCTACAACGGTCTCATCGACTTCTACTTTACCCATTAGCGGGTATTTCCCACTGCTACCCATGGCCTTCATTATCTTTTGCTGAAACAGCCAACAGATTTTTTGCCGTAGCCCCAGTTTTCTGCTTAGCTCTGTTGATGCAATCCCTTGTTTATTTGTACTCATGTAGTATAGGATATAAAAAGCTTTTAACATTGGGAATTTTACTTTGTGGAAAAGTGTGCCACTTGTGGGGGTAGCTTGGTACTTATATTTTGTGCATTGACGGGTATGGAATAATTTCCCTCTGCAATACTTGTTGTTTTGGCACCTTTTACATTTAAATCCATCTGATCATTTCATTTCGGCTAGGAAGTTTTGGCAACTGTCGTTATCAGGAAATTTCTTCTGAAACTCAAAAAGAGTTAGGCTTTCCTACTTTTTCTCCATAATCTGATTTTTACTCTACCTTTAATAGTCCTGATAAGTTACTGTAAATCAATCATTTAATCAAGAAAATGAAACTGTTTTAATAGACTAATCTTTTATTTATTAAATGCCTACTTCAATTATTTAATTAGCTCGATTGCTTTTCCCCAATAGCACGTTGGCAGACCGTTGCAATAGAGGGCTGAATTCGCCAAAGAATAATTTTTAGAAATTCTCATAAGATTTTCAAGATCAGTTTCAGAAAATATTGCAAATGAAAAATATATCTGCTAGACGACCTTAAATAACTTTGAATCCCAAATCGATACACTAACCAGCATGATAAATGGTTACACTGCTTATTTTTAAAGAAAAGGAAGGATGACAATGAATAATCCAGTTAACCCGTTGCCCAATTCACAGATCGACAAGTTCAACTACACTCTCCAGCATGCAGATAATTGTTTGATTCTTGGACAAAGGTTGGGAGAATGGTGCGGACATGGACCAATCTTGGAACAAGATATTGCAATGACAAATATTTCATTGGACTTAATAGGTCAGGCAAGAATGCTTTATCAGTACGCAACGGAGCTACAGGGAGCAGGTAAATCAGAGGATGACTTGGCATATCTAAGAGATGGTTGGACTTTCAAAAATATTCTACTAGTTGAACAGCCAAATGGAGATTTTGCTAAAACCATCATGAGGCAGTTTCTATTTGATAGTTTCAATTGTTACTTCTATGAAGAATTGATGAATCGTGATGATGACAGGCTTGTAGCAATTGCAGAAAAATCTCATAAGGAGGCTGTGTATCACCTTAAATGGAGTGAGGATTGGGTACTAAGGTTAGGCGATGGGACGGAAGAAAGTCATAAAAAAATCGATCATGCCCTAACTGACCTTTGGTCTTATTCTAGGGAACCCGTGATTCCATCTATAACAGATAAGAAGGCGATGGAGGACGGGTTTGGGGCTAATTTGGAAAATATCAAAACCAAGAGAGATGCCAAAATTCAGGTCATTCTCGAAGAGGCTACTCTTACTATCCCCGAAAGTGCTTACAATCACCAAGGAGGGAAGGAGGGAAGGCATACGGAGTATTTGGGCTATATCCTGACCGATCTACAATTCCTTCAAAGAGCCTACCCAGGCAATGAATGGTGAACTCTCAACTGCCCTATAGGATGTCTTTAGCCATTGGAATTTTATTTCGTCAAAAAATGGGATCGTAGTTATATTTATATTTTTTGTCTAATCCAAACAAAACATAGTCCAACTTATTTATGTTGTATCTTATAAAAATTGGTAATAAGATGCTTAATTTATTGAATCTGTCACAAAGAAAAGAACATATCGCAAGTATCCTACAAGAAATATCGGACCCCGAAATTCCTGTTATTTCAATCAGTGACCTTGGAATTCTTCGAGCCATTAACCTTGAAAATGACCTAGTTGAAGTGGTGATTACACCAACGTACTCAGGCTGTCCAGCTATGTTGGAAATTGAGAAAAATATCCATAACAAATTAACAGAGGAAGGCATTGATAGGGTTAAAATTACTACCGTTTTATCCCCAGCGTGGACTACTGATTGGATGACAGAAGAGGGGAAAAGAAAACTTAGAGAATACGGTATAGCCCCTCCTAACCCTTCGGATGAATCTGATATTGCATGCCCCAATTGTAATTCAAAAAACACGATTCTTGTGAGTCAGTTTGGATCTACCTCATGTAAATCCCTTTTCAAATGCAAAAACTGCTTAGAGCCATTTGATTATTTTAAATGCCACTAATTGTAAATTGGAAATAATTATGGGTAAAATCTGATTGACCTAGAAGTTTGGAGGAAAGATTTTGGAAGAGAGCTAGAACGTTCAGAAATGAAATTTCAAGTTTGATCCATTGATTAGAGTTGCCTAGTCAGTTACGGTTAACATTACTGTAGACATGGGTAGGGTTCACTATCAAGAAAATGCTCAATTTTGCAGACAGGCAAGAGGTAGTTTGATCGAATGCTACGATCATTTAAACAGTAGAAAGGATAGGAGGATTTGGAAGAGTTCGGAACTCTTTTCTAAAAAAATGAAGAGTCAACACGGTATAAACAGCTACACAGCCTATTTTTACAAAAAAACGAAAATCTGAGTGATATGCATCCCATTAAACTAATTTACTGATCAACTTCATTTATGTCTATACAACTCACTCAAAAATACACACTAGGTATCATCACGTTTAATCGCCCTGATGTGTTCAATAGCTTCAATAAAGAACTTGCTTTGAAAGTTCAAAAAGCACTGGATGACTACGCTACTGATCCAGCTATTAGAGCAATAATGATTACTGGGAATGGTAAAGCATTTTGTGCGGGACAAGATCTTCAGGAAGCAATTGACGACAATGGACCAGAAGTTAAGCAAATAGTTGATGAGCATTATAATCCTATAATTAAAAGAATCAGAACTATAGAAAAGCCAATCATTGCAGCGGTAAATGGAGTTGCGGCGGGAGCTGGAGCTAATATTGCCATCGCTTGTGATGTGACAGTTGCCTCGCACTCCGCTTCCTTTATCCAAGCGTTCAGCAAAATAGGATTGGTCCCAGATAGTGGCGGAACATTCACCCTGCCCCGAATGATAGGTTTCCAAAAAGCATCTGCACTCATGATGCTCGGAGATAAGGTCTCCGCTGATGAAGCGGAACGCATGGGGATGATATACAAAGTATTTCGGGAAGAATCATTTATAGAAGAGTCAGAAAAAATAGCTTTAAGATTGGCCAACATGCCTACCAAAAGTCTAGCATATACCAAGTACATTCTGAATCAATCCTTAACCAATAATTTAGATCAACAATTGGAATTGGAAAAAGAATGGCAGTTCAATGCCACTGAAACGCATGATTATAAAGAAGGAGTTCAGGCATTTTTAGAGAAAAGAAAACCAGAATTTAAGGGAGAATAATGCCAAAATTGAGTGTCATAGGCGCAGGGACCATGGGTACCGGGATTGCCCAAGTAGCTGCCACTGCAAGGTGGGATGTCGTAATTAATGATACAAACTCAGCTACGCTGGAACAATCATCCAACAGTTTAGTCAAGGTGATGGAGCGACTGGTAGAGAAAGAAAAAATCACACGAGATACGGGGAATGCAATTTTAGGAAGCATTGATTTTACTGAAGACCCACAACACTTCGAAAACAGTGATTTGGTCATTGAAGCAATTGTTGAGAATCTTGAGATAAAGCAAAAAGTATTTTCAATGATCGAACGAGTGGTAAGGTCTGATACCGTCATAGCATCAAATACGTCTTCTCTGTCTCTTGCATCCATCGGAGCCACTCTTGAAAATGCTTCTAGATTTATTGGCATCCATTTCTTCAATCCTGCTCCACTTATGCCATTGGTTGAAATAATACCGACCGTTCAAACGAATCCAGAGGTAGTAAAAAAAGCACAGAACTGGATAGACAGATGGGATAAATTGACGGTACTTGCAACAGACACCCCTGGATTCATAGTAAACCGAGTAGCACGTCCGTTCTATGGAGAGTCCCTTCGCATTTATGAAGAGGGAGTCGCCGATTTTTCTACTATTGACTGGGCAATGAAAGAACTGGGAGGGTTCCGAATGGGACCTTTCGAACTAATGGACTTTATTGGCAATGATATCAACTATACAGTAACTGAAACTGTATTCCAATCTTTTTTCTATGATCCTAGATATAAACCTTCATTTACGCAAAAAAGAATGTCAGAAGCCGGTTTTTTAGGAAGAAAAGTGGGAAAGGGATATTATGATTATTCAGAAGGAGCGGAAAAACCTGTCCCATCGAAAGATGAGAAGACGGGGAAAAAAATTCTTGATAGGGTGCTGGTTATGCTAATCAATGAGGCCACCGATGCTGTATTTCTAAATATTGCAAGTAAAGAAGATATTGATGTAGCCATGACCAAAGGGGTCAATTACCCTAAAGGACTGCTGAAGTGGGCTGATGAACTAGGAATTAATTGGTGTGTAAGCCAGTTAGATGAACTGTATGACGAATACAGGGAAGACCGATACAGGTCCAGCCCTCTATTGAGAAGAATGGGGAAAGCAGGGGACACTTTTTATTAATTTTGGGTCTTAACTGGTTAAGACCCAAAGGAGAGAGCAAAATCTCACAATGCAAAAACCAACAGACTCGGTGTCTCCTTTTGCAAAAGGTCTTAAATTGTTACTAGGGGCTAAGTTCCATGTAATACCAGTTTGATTATAAAATATGACATAGCTACGGTTCTATTTTTTAACGAAATGCGAGCAAAAAAGAAACGATTTATATGTGATATTTTGTAGTCAAATTGGTATAATTCGGTGCTTTTCTCATCTTTTGATAAAGAGATCAT
This sequence comes from Ekhidna sp., assembly GCA_965261215.1. Classification (GTDB taxonomy): domain Bacteria; phylum Bacteroidota; class Bacteroidia; order Cytophagales; family Cyclobacteriaceae; genus Ekhidna. The sequence goes on along the minus strand of CBDHDT010000193.1, from coordinate 402,968 downwards.
TTTGTGAATTTCTCTTCCCGAAAACCAACCACTAGGTTGGTAGACGAGGTTGTCATGTTAAGAAAACATAATTTTTTCATGGAAAATCAGGCGCAGTTCTAGCTACCGGTAGCCTACCATGAATCTTGTCAAGATATCTAGATTAAAGAGTTTTCAACTCGATTCTATCAAATCGGCTACAAAATATCACATATAAATTGGATTATTTTTTGTTTGGATCAGGAAAAAAATATAGTACACCGCCAGTAACTGGATTTTGTTGTGGTCAATACGGAAGGACACCGCAAATCAAGGAAAAAGACAATTAATTAAAGATGCCAGATGCCCGCAGAAAATTCATACTTGCAAAAGTATTGCTAGCTACTTAAATTTGCCTCCTTATTTAATCCTCTAAAATGATCAATTTCCTATGAAAACGAAACTTGATACTGTCAAAAAGACAGACTTAGACGTAATTAGTTCTAGCCCCCCCCCCCCCCCCCAGACAATTTGTCAGGTATTGGGGCTTAAATCCTTAATCTCCCTAGTTACTTTCCTATTCCTCTCGGCGTTCGCTTATGCACAAAACGATGAAGCAGACCACTTTGTGCTGAAAGTAACAACTACCGCCGGCACTAACGCTAACGACAAGTCCTTTACCTTCTACACACAGGATACAAATTATGACATTGACTGGAACAATGACCAAACGTTTGAGGATCTAGGAGTTGCTGGAAACCAGCCCCATACCTTCCCCACAGCAGGTGTACACACCATCAGGTTTAGAAACCTGAACGATATCTATATCAATAATCAGGCAGACACAGCAAAATATACCTCCATAGAACAATGGGGTACCTCTGTTTGGAATGTTGCTATGGATAGTGCTTTTCAGGGAGCAAGTAACCTGACCATGAATGCAACCGCAGGTACGCCTGACATGAGTCTCGTGACGAATATGGCTTATATGTTCAACGGAGCCACTTCCTTCAATGGCGACATCAGCGGGTGGAATACCGCATCGGTGACGAGTATGTCTAGGATGTTCTGGGTAGCCACTTCCTTTAACCAAAACGTAGGAAACTGGAATACGGCACAGGTGACGGATATGCGTTCCCTATTTTCTAGGGCGAGTACCTTTAACCAAGACATAGGACGTTGGAATACAGAAAACGTGACAGATATGTCTTATATGTTTTATAGTAATGGTGCCCATGCTTTTAACCAAGAAATAGGCAACTGGAATACAGAAAACGTGATAGATATGTCTTATATGTTTTTTCGTGCAAGTAATTTTAACCATGACATAGGAAGTTGGAATACAGGAAACGTGATAGATATGCAGAGGATGTTTGAAGGTGCAAGTTCTTTTGACCGAGACATAGGCAGTTGGAATGTAGAAAAGGTGACAACTATGGAGAGTATGTTTTATAGTGCAAGTGCTTTTAACCAAGACATAGGAAATTGGAATGTAGAAAACGTGGAAATTATGACTACTATGTTCAATGGAGCCACTGCCTTTAATCAGGACATAGGAAACTGGAATGTAAAAAACGTGACAACTATGCAGGGTATGTTTTTTACTGCAAGGGCTTTTAACCAAGACATAGGAAACTGGAATGTAGAAAACGTGACAACTATGCAGAGTACCTTTCAAGGTGCAAGGGCTTTTAACCAAGACATAGGAAATTGGAATGTAGAAAACGTGACAACTATGGAGGGCATGTTTTATAGTGCAAGTGCTTTTAACCAAGACGTAGGAAATTGGAATATAGAAAACGTGACAAATCTGTCTTTTATGTTTGTTCTTGCAAGTGCTTTTAACCAAGACATAGGACGTTGGAATACAGAAAACGTGACAAATATGCGAACTATGTTCCATCAAGCCACTTCCTTTAATCAAGACATAAGAAACTGGAATACTTCGTCGGTGACGAATATGAAGTGGATGTTCGCTAATGCCACTTCCTTTAACCAAGACATAGGTGGGTGGAATACCGCACAGGTGACGACTATGCAAGGTGTGTTCAATGGAGCCACTACCTTTAACCAAGACATAAGCGGGTGGAATATAGAAAAGGTGACGACCATATCTTGGATGTTTGAGAATGCCACTACTTTTAATCAAGACATAAGTGGGTGGAATACCGTAGCGGTGACGGGTATGAAGAAGACGTTCTCTGAAGCCACTGCCTTTGATCTGAACATAGGCGGGTGGAATGTAGAAGCGGTGCTGTTGATGGATAGTATGTTCTATGGTGTTACACTTTCCATTGCAAACTACGATTCACTGTTGGTGGGCTGGAACAGACAAAACCTTCGACTTGGTGTGTTCCGTTTCCACGGAGGGAATTCTTTGTATATGAGTGCTGAAGCACAAACTGCTAGGGCAAACATGATCAATTCAGATAAATGGACTATTACCGATGGTGGTCTGAGAACGATGAATCAGGCACCTACCAACATTATCCTTTCTTCCACCCGTATTGCCGAAAAGGCGGGTGCCGATGCTGTCGTGGGGATACTGTCAAATACCGATACGGGAGGCGCGTATGCCTACACCTTGGTGACAGGCGACGGAGATGCCGACAATAGGAGTTTTAATATTTTAGGAACAAACTTGAGGCTTACCAGTTCGGCCGACTATGAAACGAAAGGTTCCTACTCAATACGGATAAATGTAAATGACGGAGCAAATGATTTTTCAAAATCATTTACCATCACAGTGACGGATGTGGCGAATGAACACGCCCCTGTTTTCACAAGTGGCACGGCTGTGAGTGTAGCGGAAGGAATGACGGAAGTTACCACCGTCACCGCCACGGATGCAGATACGGAACAGACGGTTACTTTCACCCTGTCGGGCGGAGCGGATGCGGGTCTATTGTCCATCACTCCCGTAGGTGTATTGACATTCAATACCGCACCAGACTTTCAGAATCCAGCAGATACAGGTGAGGACAATATATATGAAGTCATCGTGACTGCCACAGACGGGCATCCCTCCCCAATGACTGCTACACAAGCCCTCACCATTACGGTGACGGATATGGCGAATGAACATGCGCCTGTTTTCACCAACGGAGCTACCGCTACAGTATCTTATTATGTAGGAAACCCCAGTACGGCAGTAACCACCGTTACCGCCACGGATGCAGATGCGGGACAGATAGTTACTTTCACGCTGACGGGAGGAGCGGATGTGGCTCTGTTTTCCATCACCTCGACAGGCGAATTGACGTTCAAGACCGTACCAGACTATGAAACGCCTACAGATACGGGGATGGATAATATGTACGAAGTAATCATCACGGCTACAGACAACGGCGCACCCGCAATGACTGCCATGCAAGCCCTTACCATCACGGTGACGAATGAGGATGGCGCCACAGGGCTTGAAGCGTTTACAGGCATTGCGGTGTATCCTAACCCAGCAGGCGCAGTGCTACACATCAGTGGTGTGGCAGGAAATGCCCGCTATAGCTTGTCAGGCATAGACGGAAAAGTTTTGAAAAGAGGAAAGCTGAAGGCAGGCAAAGGGGATCATTCCGTGGCTATTCCATCGCTGAACAGGGGCATCTATTTGTTACAACTAACCACAGGTAAAGGTAGCTTCACCAGAAGAATTGTGAAGGAATAGAAGGATACATGTTGGAAGATGGAGGAGTTTCAGGGTGAGGGAAAGCTCTCCATCTTATTGGTTTAGGATCAGACAAACAAGACCGATTAGACCACAAAGTAGGTCATCTAAATTGTTTCTTTTTTGCTTGTCTGTTGCTAAAAAATAGCACCGTAACTAGGGCTATGCTTATATTTTTTGCCTAATTCTAACAAAAAATAATTCAATTTATTGATGCCATATTTTATCATCAAATTGGTCTTCACTCGTTAAACCCCTTCTGGGTATAATTGTTCCTAACAAAAGGCAAAAAAATGTTTTTATTTTTTTGAGAGTACAGGAAATTAATTCTATCCTTTTCCCCAACTTTGCGGATTGGTCCGAATTCTTTACCAATTCAGCCCTGACACTCTATGGTTTTATACAATGTCACAGTTAATATTGATTCTGATGTGGAACAGGATTGGATAGGGTGGATGAAGGAAACGCATATTCCTGAAGTAATGGATACGGGCTTCTTTATAGAATATCGAATGATGAAGATGTTGACTGAGTCTCAGGATGAAACCGGAAGGACGTATGCCATTCAATATATGGCTAAAGACTTAAATCAGCTGGAGACTTATTTGAATACATCTGCTCCGAAACTTCAAAAAGCATCTATCGTAAGGTATGGTACTAAAATGGTTGCATTTAGAACTGTACTTGAGGAGATTTAGGGGTGCTTTAGCTCGGAAAATCTATGTTACAATTAACCCAATTTTCATCAAAGTTCGTTTGATATTTTTTATAAAAATTGATGGCAGGCTCGTTCCAATCCAGTACTTGCCATGTCATTCCCGTACAGTTTGTTTCTTTTCCTGTTCTGATGGTTTCCTCAAAAAGCAATTTTCCTGCCCCAATACCTCTTTTATTTTCAGTAACTATCAAATCTTCTAAATAGAGCCTCTTGCCTTTCCATGTAGAGTACCTGTAGTAATAAATAGAGGTCCCTATAACGCCTGATTCATCCTCGGCAACTATAAATCTGAAAACAGGATTTAAGCCAAATCCATCTTTATTCATCATTTGAACGGTATTAACTACCTGATCAGGCTCATTTTCATAAATCGCCAATTCTCTGATTAGCTCCAATACTGTGGAAAGATCTTCTTTTTCCCCATTTCTAATGTTTATCATTTTAAAGAAAAAACTCCCCCATTAGTAGATAGACAGGGTCATTTAAGCGTTAGCTGATAAGTTAAAATTACATGTCGTCTTTTGCAAACTTAGGGATGACTCCCATGCTATACCAAGCATACGAATACATGTCGCTGGTTAGTTCAATCCTTTTTTCTGTGGACATACCGGCTCCATGTCCAGCTTTTGTTTCGATACGAATTAGTAGTGGATTTGGGTTGTCAGGATTCTTTGCTTGTAATGTAGCTACGTACTTGAAAGAGTGAGCTGGTACAACTCGGTCATCATGGTCAGCTGTGGTTACCATCACTGATGGATATGTGGTACTCTCTCTGATGTTGTGAATTGGTGAATAAGCGTACAAGTATTTGAACATTTCTTCGGAATCTTTTGAAGTTCCATAGTCTGTTGCCCAAGCACTTCTCTATTGTAAAGTTTTGGTATCGAAGCATATCCATCACCCCCACCATTGGAAATGCTACTCGCACTAAATCAGGTCTCATGTTGATAGTTGCACCGATAAGTAGTCCACCGTTGGATCCCCCTTGGATAGCTAGATAATCACTTGAAGTATAGCCTTCCTGTATGAGGTATTCCCCTGCAGCAATAAAGTCATCAAAAACATTGATCTTTTGCAGTTTAGTCCCCGCTTTGTGCCATTCTTCGCCATACTCTCCACCTCCTCGGATATTCGGCATAGCGAAGACCCCACCATTTTCTAACCATGCAATTCTCGCTGTACTGAAAGTTGGTCTCAAGCTAACATTAAATCCACCGTAAGAATACAGCCAAGTTGGGTTTTTACCATTCATCTCTAACCCTTTTTTGTACACGATGAACATGGGGACTCTCGTTCCATCTTTACTTGTGTAAAAAAATTGTTTGGTTTCATAATCATCAGGATTAAAATCCAATTCCGATCTGCTATGCAGGGTAGATTCTCCTGAAGCTATATTGTAAACATATACTGAAGCGGGTTCTATGAAAGAGGTGAATGTGTAGAATAACTGATCATCCTCTAGGCGACCACCAAAGCCAAATGCAGAGCCGATTCCAGGTAATTCAACTTCTCGTTCCAGATTACCGTCATAATCAAACTGTTTAACGACAGTCTTGGCATCTACCAAATATGAGGTGAAGATTTTTGCTCCTGCGGTTCCAGCATTCATTACATTTTCATTTTCTGGAATTAACACTTCCCAATTGTCAGGAATGGGATTCTTAAAATGAGCTTTGACTAGCTTATTATTAGGAGCATCCAGATTGGTATGAATGATGAGTTCTTCTCCATCGTTATCAACGATGTAGTGATCATTGTCGAATCCAGTAACGATTGGAATAAAGTCTGAATCTTCATCTGCTAGGTCCTTCACAAACAATTCGTTTCCACTGGTGCCTGTGTAGGAGTAGATAAACAAGAATCGCTCATCTTCACTTACTCCCGCTCCGAACCTGTTTTCAGGATTGTCGGGATTGGAGTATGCTAATTTATCTTCGTCTTGGGTTGTTCCTACTTTATGATAATACATTTTCCCAAATGTATTGGCACCCTTGAGTTCATCTCCACCTTCTGGGGCATCGAATCTTTGATAGAAGAACCCATCTTTGTACCAGTTCATTCCTGTAAACTTTGCCCATTTTAAACGGTCACTTAGTTTTTCTTTGCTATCTACGTCCATCACAAAGATTTCCCTCCAATCAGAACCCCCCACAGAAATCGAATAGGCGAGGTATTTGTTATCCCTAGAAAAACTGCGCCCACCCAAAGCAGTAGTCCCGTCTTCGGAAAAAGTGTTAGGATCTAAGAAAACTTCAGGCTCATCATCAAAGTTTTTTACTCTGTAAACAACAGCCTGATTTTGAAGCCCGTCATTTTTACTAAAGTAATGATAATCACCTTGTTTAATGGGTGCACTTATTTTTTCATAATCTTCTAACTTGGTGAGACGTTCTTTCACGTCCTTTCTGAAATCAATATTGTCAAGGAAAGCAACAGTCACTTCGTTTTGTGATGTTACCCAATTTCCAGTTTCTTCTGATGTATCATCTTCTAACCACCTATATGGATCGGACACTTCGCTTCCGAAGTACGTATCAACTGTTTCTACTGTATTTGTCTCAGGATAGTTGAGACTTATCGCATTTTCGTTCGGACCGCTCTGGCACGCCCCAAGTACTGAAATCGCAAGGATGTAGGTTAATTTCTTCATAGCTCTCATTTCAAATGAATCTCAAATTTAAATAATCATTGACCACTGAAAGTACTCATGTGACAAGAATTATACGAAAGGTGCTTTATTTTCTTATGGCATCAAATCCGACGTATGAATGCAGTACTTCGGGGATGTTAATGTGGTCTGCGGTTTGATTATTCTCCAATATTGCAGCTATTATGCGAGGCAAAGCCAAAGCACTTCCATTTAAGGTATGAGCCAGTTCCTTTTTTCCATCTGAATTTTTATATCTAAGTTTCAGCCGGTTTGCCTGATAGGTTTCAAAATTGGAAACGGAACTTACTTCTAGCCATTTTTTTTGTGCTGCGGAAAAAACCTCAAAGTCATAAGTCAGTGCCGAAGTGAAGCCAAGGTCTCCACCACAAAGTCTCAAAATTCTGTATGGCAGATTTAAAGATTTAATCAGAGTTTCTACATAAGCAACCATTTCATCCAATACCTGATATGAAGTTTCTGGCTTTACAATTTGAATGATCTCAACTTTATCAAACTGGTGTAATCGATTTAACCCGCGCACATGAGCACCCCAAGAGCCCGCTTCTCTTCTAAAGCACGGTGTGTGTCCTGTGTTTTTGATGGGGAATAAATCCTCTTTAAGAATAGTATCTCGATACATATTTGTAATCGGGACTTCAGCTGTAGGAATCAGGTAAAGATCATTGGCTTCCATGTGATACATCTGACCTTCTTTATCTGGTAATTGACCTGTACCATAACCTGATGCTTCGTTGATAATAACGGGAGGTTGAACTTCATAATATCCTGCTTCGGATGCGGTGTCAAGAAAATAATTAACCATGCCTCGGACGAGTCTGGCACCTTGTCCTTTGTAAAAGGGGAATCCTGATCCAGTCACCTTATTTCCAAGCTCAAAATCTATAATATCATACTCTTCTATCAGCTCCCAGTGCGGTTTGTTATTGGTTCCCAAATCAGGAATACTGGCATCTTCTGTTTTGACTACCTCATTGTCAGCTTCAGCATTTCCGACAGGCACACTTTCATGAGGAATGTTTGGAATATTGTATAGCAGGGTTGCTAATTCGTTTTCAACCTTGCTGAGCGTTTCATGTAATTCTTTACTCCTCTGTTTTAATTCAACAGTTTCTGTTTTTATGCTCTCTGCTTCTACTTTTTCCCCTTGCTGAAAAAGTTGACCAATTGCTTTTGCAAGTTGGTGTGATTTGTGAAGAATACTGTCCAGTTCTTGTTGCGCAGATTTTCTCGATTCATCCTTAGCCAATACTTCGTTTAAGAGTTTTTTAGCATCTTTTACTGCTCGTTTGTTAAGCCCAGCTTCACTCCTTTCAAAATCATTTTTTATCGTGGAAACTTGTAGCATTTCTTTCTTATTTCTGAGTGGGCAAAGAAAGAATTTTTCATTTGAAATAGCGTGTGATCGTCCTAGAGAATTAAAAAAAACTTACAGGTATTTGTTAAATCTTAATCAATGGTCTATATTTGCGGAACGATCCCAAGGAAGACCCATCTAGAACTCCAGTCCTTAAAAGCTTGAATCGAATCAATATTATTCCAAATTAGAAATTTAAATCACTTTTATTCAACGTATGTACACATTAGATGATCTTAGTGTAATGCTATTGTCAGAGCTACGAGAGATAGCTGAGCAACTAGGAATTAAGAACGCAAAAAAAACTGCGAAACAGGATCTTATTTACAAAATATTAGATCAGCAAGCCACTATGCCTGAGGGTGAAATCAAAAAGATTAAAAATGCAAATGGCTCAGAATCCTCCGTAGGTAACAATCCGGACATCTTAGTAGCTGAAGAGCAGAAAGAAAAAACTTCTGAAAAAGAGAAAAAAGAAGAAGTTGAAACCCCCGCGAGTGACGGGAAAAAAGAAGATCCTCCAGAGAGGGCTGAGCGTGATGCGGTCAGGCAGGAGCGTGAAGCAGAGCGACAAGAAAAGAGAAGGAAAAAAGAACAATACAATGAGGAAATAAAGGAGTTTGATGGAATGATTGAGAACGAAGGAGTTCTTGAGATCCTGCAAGACGGCTATGGGTTTCTGCGTTCGAGTGACTATCACTACCTCGCCAGTCCTGATGATATTTATGTTTCTCCATCTCAAATCAAATTGTTTGGTCTCAAAACAGGAGATACTGTCAAAGGTCAAATACGACCACCAAAAGATGGAGAGAAATACTTTGCTTTATTAAAAGTTGAGTCTGTCAATGGGAAGACGACTGAGGAAATAAGAGACAGAGTGGCTTTCGAATATCTGACACCACTCTTTCCTGAGGAAAAATTGAAACTCAGTACTGGACAGGACAATTATTCGACAAGAATTCTTGATCTTTTTGCTCCAATAGGCAAAGGACAAAGAGGGATGATTGTGGCACAACCAAAAACAGGTAAGACAGTTCTATTGAAGAATGTTGCCAACGCAATTGCTGAGAACCATCCAGAATGCTACCTAATGATCTTGCTGATAGATGAACGACCTGAAGAGGTAACAGATATGGCCAGATCGGTGAAAGCTGAAGTGGTAGCTTCTACTTTTGATGAGCAAGCAGAAAAACATGTGAAAGTTGCAAATATCGTTTTAGAAAAAGCAAAAAGAATGGTGGAATGTGGTCACGATGTAGTGATCTTGCTGGATTCTATCACACGACTTGCAAGAGCGCACAATACTGTGGTCCCTTCATCAGGGAAAATCCTTTCAGGAGGAGTGGATGCTAATGCCTTGCACAAACCAAAACGATTTTTTGGTGCCGCAAGAAATGTAGAAAATGGGGGCTCGCTTACCATTATTGCTACTGCCTTAATAGAAACGGGTTCTAAGATGGATGAGGTGATTTTTGAAGAATTCAAAGGAACTGGTAATATGGAACTTCAATTAGACAGAAAACTTTCTAATAAAAGGGTTTATCCTGCTATTGACGTGCCAGCTTCTGGAACGAGAAGGGAAGACCTGTTGATGGATAAAGAGGAATTGAGCAGAGTTTGGATTCTAAGAAAATTCATGTCTGATATGAATAGCCATGAAGCAATGGAGTTCTTGCTTAGCAAAATGAAAGGAACGACCAATAATGATGAATTTCTCGTAAGTATGAATGGCTAATCAGAAATTATAAAATCTAAAAAAGTAATGTCAGACTCCTAAATGTCTGACATTATTTTATGGTATACCTTAAATCCGCAGGTGTAAAACGGAAAAGAGCTGGAATAGGCTTAAAATAGTTTGTAATAAGCTTTTCTGGCTCGATTTTTTTTCACTTATTTGAGTGTGTAACCAATCCAGTAAGCGGGAATGAAAGTAACAATATCTGATAAAAAAGTCACCCCTTTTGGCGGGTTTAATGTTTGCTACAAGTTTCTTAAGGATAGCGGAATTCCCAAGCTAATGGATGATCATTTGGGTAGCCGGGTCAACTATAGAGGGTTCGATTACTCGGAGATTTTGATGAATCATTTGGCTATTTTCCTTCATGGTGGAGATTGTACTGAGGACATTCAAGAACACTTGGGAGGACATCTGAAGAAAGTTCGGGGGTTCTCGGTGTGTAGAGCCGATACCATTTTGCGAGGCATAAAAGAACTGACCACCCCTACAGAAGAAATGACCAGTTCGGGAGGGATACCCCATCAGTTCAATATCAACCTGGGCTTAAACCAATTATTACTGAAAGCCTTGAGCAAAACCAATCAGCTTAACACCAAACAGGAGCATACATTAGATTATGATAATCAGGTAATCGCCACCGAGAAATATGATGCACGGAGAACCTATAAAAAGTGTGAAGGTTACCAGCCAGGTGTGACCAGTATCGACAAAAACATTGGTTACATCGAAGGTCGTAATGGCAACAGCCCAGCCAAATACCAACAAGAAGAAACCCTGACCAGAGCATTTTCTTTACTGGACCAGCAGGGCATCTGCATCAAGCGCTTTCGGGCAGATTCGGCTTCCTACCAACAAAAGGTAATTAGTCTTGTGGAGGGAACAAGTCAGCACTTTTACATCCGAGCTGTGCGTTGCGCTACTATGGAACAGCAAATTAGCCAAATTCGGACAGATGCCTGGCAGAAAGTCCGTCTTGGAGTACAAGAAATGGAAGTGACACAACTAGCGGATTACCGTCCCTTTGATGGGCAAAAGCCCTACCGATTGGTAGTAAGTCGGATTAAACGCCGAGATGGGCAGACCGGATTATTCACTGGGGATGCCTTCTCTTATCGAGCTATCCTCACCAATGATGTCAAATGGGACAACCAGCAAATTGTTTCTTTTTATAACCAAAGAGGAAATGCTGAACGAACCTTCGATACAATGAACAATGATTTTGGCTGGTCTAAGCTTCCCTGTTCATTCCTTAATGAAAATACCGCCTTTATGATCATCACTGCGCTGTATGCCAATATATACCAGGTTATGTTGGCTACGTTTGCCAGCAAACTATCCTGGATTAAGGAAAACTTCCGATTGAAGAAATTTATCTTCCGATTTATCTCCGTGGCTACCAAATGGGTCAAGACTGGAAGACAGCATGTGCTTACACTATATACACACAAAGACTACAGCCGACTGCTCACCTAACTGTTTGATTAAAACATCCAACATTCTTTCGTAATACTTCTTTTCTCAGGAAAGGTCTGTCTGAAAACCCTCAATTTTACCAGTGAAGACCTACGGAAACCCTTAGTTTTGGTCAAAATGCCGACTAACCAGCCCCATATACCTGGTCGATTAGATAGGAACTGACATTATTAGCCTTTAGTAACTCTTTTTAGCTTCAAATCTAGTGGACTGCGGATTTTAGGAAATAGTTCAATTAATTGAAGTAGGCATTTAATAAATAAAAGATTAGTCTATTAAAACAGTTTCATTTTATTGATTAAAAGATTGATTTACAATAACTTAGTAAAATTATTAAAAGTAGAGTAAAAATCAGATTATGGAGAAAAAGTATGAAAGCCTAACTCTTTTTTTAGTTTCAGAAGAAATTTCCTGATAACGACAGTTGTCAAAACTGCCTGGTCGCAATGAAATGACCAGATGGATTTAAATGTGAAAGGTGCCGAAACAACACGTATTGCAGAGGGAAATTATTCCATACCCGTCAATGCACAAAATGTAAGTACCAAGCTACCCCCACAAGTGGCACTCTTTTCCACAAAGTAAAATTCCCAATGTTAAAAGCTTTTTATATCATATACTATATGAGTACAAATAAACAAGGGATTGCATCAACAGAGCTAAGCAGAAAACTGGGGCTACGGCAAAAAACCTGTTGGCTGTTTCAGCAAAAGGTAATGAAGACCATGGTTAGCAGTGGGAAATACCCGCTAATGGGTAAAGTAGAAGTCGATGAGACCGTTGTAGGGCAACAGGAAGAAGGCGTTGTAGGACGACAAAATAACCAAAAAAAGCAGATTGTACTGGCTATTGAGAAGAAAGGGAAAGGAGTGAGCAGGATGTATGCCAGAGTGATTGACAATGCTGGCTCCAAGCAATTGAAACCCTTCTTCCATGATCATATATCACCTGAGGCTGCCATCACAACCGATAACTGGAGGGGCTACATCCCCCTGAAAGAAAAATACCCTTATTTAATTCATTGAAATAGGCATTTAATAAATAAAATTATTGAAGTAGACATTTAATAAATACGAATGGACTTGTAAGGGCATGGTTGATGGTCCACCATTTTAGTTAGCAGGTTATCGAATATTTCTCCTTTCATTTGACTCCGGTTGAACCGATAGCAATATTGGTCGATATATGCTTGAAGGTTATCGACTGAATGGTGGATACCTCTAAGCCATGCCTTGAACATCATAATTGTTCTGTGCAATTCCGGGAAATTCTTACCTTTCTTCCCACTCTCGATTTGAATTAAGTAAGGATATTTTTCTTTCAAGGGGATGTAGCCCCTCCAGTTATCGGTTTTGATGGTAGCCTCAGGTGATATATGATCTTGGAAGAAGGGCTTCAATTGCTTGGATCCAGCATTGTCAATCTCTCTGGCATACATCCTGCTCACTCCTTTCCCTTTCTTCTCAATAGCCAGTACAACCTGCTTTTTTCGGTTATTTTGTCGTCCTACAACGCCTTCTTCCTGTTGCCCTACAACGGTCTCATCGACTTCTACTTTACCCACTAGCGGGTATTTCCCACTGCTAACCATTGCCTTCATTACCTTTTGTTGAAACAGCCAACAGGTTTTTTGCCGTAGCCCCAGTTTTCTGCTTAGCTCTGTTGATGCAATCCCTTGTTTATTGGTACTCATATAGTATACGATATAAAAAGCTTTTAACATTGGGAATTTTACTTTGTGGAAAAGAGTGCCACTTGTTGGGGTAGCTTGGTACCTACATTTTGTGCATTGCCGGGTATGGAATAATTTCCCTCTGCAATACTTGTTGTTTTGGCACCTTTCACATTTAAATCCATTGGGCCATTTCATTTCGGCCAGGAAGTTTTGACAACTGTCGTTATCAGGAAATTTCTTCTGAAACTCAAAAAGAGTTAGGCTTTCATACTTTTTCTCCATAATCTGATTTTTATTCTAACTTTAATAATCCTACTAAGTTACTGTAAATCAATCGTTTAATCAAGAAAATGAAACTGTTTTAATAGACTAATCTTTTATTTATTAAATGCCTACTTCAATTAATTCAAATCGAGAGTGGGAAGAAAGGTAAGAATTTCCCGGAATTGCACAGAACAATTATGATGTTCAAGGCATGGCTTAGAGGTATCCACCATTCAGTCGATAACCTTCAAGCATATATCGACCAATATTGCTATCGGTTCAACCGAAGTCAGATGAAAGGGGAAATATGCGATAACCTGCTAACTAAAATGGTGGACCATCAACCATACCCTTACAATTTTATTCGTATTTATTAAATGCCTACTTCAATCAATTAAAGAGAGATAAACAGGAATTAGGAATAGATAAAACCAGTGTATGTATTTATATTTAGTCAACCCTAAAGAATCAAAATTAATTATGCTTATCTCCTTTCAGGGAGGTTTTTAGCACGATTATTGCTATATAAAATGACAAGGAATAGTTATAATATCAATCAAAACCTTGTCAAATGCAGTCAAAAAAGTCGAATAGAAATCAACTTGATTTTTTATCACCTACCTTAACTGAACAACTCAATTCTAGGCAAGAGCTTTATTTGTTGAGCCAACAGATAGCATGGTCATATTTTGAAGAAGCGTTTGGTTCGCTTTATTCAAATGTAGGTCGTCCAGCTCATTCTATTCGTTTGATGGTCTCCTTGTTGATATTAAAATCTATTTACAATTTATCAGATGAGGTATTGGTGGAACAACGGTGGGAAATGAATCCATATTTTCAATATTTTGGAGGCTTCGATTCTTTGCAATGGGGGCAACCATGTGCGGCAACAGATTTGGTACATTTCAGGAAGAGGATTGGAGAAGAAGGGGTAGAGAAGATATTGAAACATTCAATTGAGCTACACGGCAAGGATGCTAAGGACAAGCATGTAAGTGTAGATACTACTGTCCAGGAAAAGAGCATCACCTATCCCACAGATGCAAAACTTCATAAAAAAAATTGTTGACAGCTGTATTTCTATAGCCAACCAAGAAGGGATTAACCTACGACGCAGTTACGTTAGGACAACCAAAAACCTTGTCAGAGACACCTACAATGGGACTCACCCTAAAAGAAGGAAGAAAGCAAATGCAGCGAAGCGAAAACTCAAAACCATTGCTGGTCGGTTAGTCAGAGAATTAGACAGGAAATTACCACATCAGCAAAAAGAAGTAACACTGGCACTGTTCAAACGAGTACTTACACAAGAGAAGTGCAGTAAGAATAAAATTTACAGTTTACATGAACCTGATGTGTATTGCATCGCAAAAGGGAAGGCCCATAAGAAATATGAATATGGCTGTAAGGCATCAGTAGTATTGACACAAAATACGGGTATCATCGTAGGTGCGATGACTTTTGAAGAGAATATTTATGATGGACATACGCTAGATGCTGTATTGAAGCAAACACAACTACTGACTGGTAACTACCCGAAAACCGCCACAGTAGATAGGGGGTACAAAGGGACTAACACAGTTGAGAACACCTCCATCATTCGACCATCCAGATCATTAAAAAGAGACAATACCTATCAAAAACAGAGAAAATGAACGCACTGTAGACGTAGAGCAGCCATAGAGCCAATCATCGGACACTTGAAGCAAGATCATCGAGCAGTTAGCAATTACCTAAAAGGGAAAACAGGAGATAAAATAAACTGCATCATGGCAGCCTGTGGGGTTAACTACAAGAAGTTGATGAAAAAACTAAGAGTAAATGCTCTTTGGCTCTATACAAAATGGGTAGTAAAGCTGAGGCGTCTAGTTGAAGTAACCTCTTTCCATCAAAGTAGAATACAATCTCCATTGAAAATGAGTTTTTAAGGAACGACTAATTATGATTATCTCCTTTCAGGGAGGTTTTTAGCATGATTATTGCTGTATAAAATGACAAGGAATAGTTATAATATCAATCAAAACCTTGTCAAATGCAGTCAAAAAAGTCGAATAGAAATCAACTTAATTTTTTATCACCTACCTTAACTGAACAACTCAATTCCAGGCAAGCGCTTTATTTGTTGAGCCACCAGATAGAATGGTCATATTTTGAAGAAGCATTTGGTTCGCTTTATTCAAAAATAGGTCGTCCAGCTCATTCTATTCGTTTGATGGTCTCCTTGTTGATATTAAAATCTCTTTACAATTTATCAGATGAGGTATTGGTGGAACAACGCTGGGAAATGAATCCATATTTTCAATATTTTGGAGGCTTTGATTCTTTGCAATGGGGGCAACCCTGTGCGGCAACAGATTTGGTACATTTCAGGAAGAGGATTGGAGAAGAAGGGGTAGAGAAGATATTGAAACATTCAATTGAGCTACACGGCAAGGATGCTAAGGACAAGCATGTAAGTGTAGATACTACTGTCCAGGAAAAGAGCATCACCTATCCCACAGATGCAAAACTTCATAAAAAAAATTGTTGACAGCTGTATTTCTATAGCCAACCAAGAAGGGATTAACCTACGACGCAGTTACGTTAGGACAACCAAAACCCTTGTCAGAGACACCTACAATGGGACTCACCCTAAAAGAAGGAAGAAAGCAAATGCAGCGAAGCGAAAACTCAAAACCATTGCTGGTCGGTTAGTCAGAGAATTAGACAGGAAATTACCACATCAGCAAAAAGAAGTAACACTGGCACTGTTCAAACGAGTACTTACACAAGAGAAGTGCAGTAAGAATAAAATTTACAGTTTACATGAACCTGATGTGTATTGCATCGCAAAAGGGAAGGCACATAAGAAATATGAATATGGCTGTAAGGCATCAGTAGTATTGACACAAAATACGGGTATCATCGTAGGTGCGATGACTTTTGAAGAGAATATTTATGATGGACATACGCTAGATGCTGTATTGAAGCAAACACAACTACTGACTGGTAACTACCCGAAAACCGCCACAGTAGATAGGGGGTACAAAGGGACTAACACAGTTGAGAACACCTCCATCATTCGACCATCCAGATCATTAAAAAGAGACAATACCTATCAAAAACAGAGAAAACGAAAGCACTGTAGACGTAGAGCAGCCATAGAGCCAATCATCGGACACTTGAAGCAAGATCATCGAGTAGCTAGCAATTACCTAAAAGGGAAAACAGGAGATAAAATAAACTTCATCATGTCTGCCTGTGGGTTTAACTACAAGAAATTGATGAAAAAACTAAGAGTAAATGCTCTTTGGCTCTATACAAAATGGGTAGTAAAGCTGAGGCGTCTAGTTGAATTAACCTCTTTCCATCAAAGTAGAATACAAACTCTATGGAAAATGAGTTTTTAAGGAACGACTATTTAATTCAAATCGAGAGTGGGAAGAAAGGTAAGAATTTCCCGGAATTGCACAGAACAATTATGATGTTCAAGGCATGGCTTAGAGGTATCCACCATTCAGTCGATAACCTGCAAGCATATATCGACCAATATTGCTATCGGTTCAACCGCAGTCAAATGAAAGGGGAAATATTCGATAACCTGCTAACTAAAATGGTGGACCATCAACCATGCCCGTACAAGTGCATTCGTATTTATTAAATGCCTACTTCAATAAGTTGATTTCTATTCGACTTTTTTGACTGCATTTGACAAGGTTTTGATTGATATTATAACTATTCCTTGTCATTTTATATAGCAATAATCATGCTAAAAACCTCCCTGAAAGAAGATAATCATAATTACTTTTTTGAAGTAGGCATTTAATACATAAAAGATTAGTCTATTAAAATGGTTTCACTTTCTTTATTAAACGATTGATTTACAGTAACTTAGTAGGACTATTAAAGTTACTGTAAAAATCAAATTATGGAGAAAAAGTATGAAAGCCTAACTCTTTTTGAGTTTCAGAAGAAATTTCCTGATAACGACAGTTGTCAAAACTTCCTAGCCGAAATGAAATGGCCAGATGGATTTAAATGTGAAAAGTGTCAAAACAACACGTATTGCAGAGGGAAATTATTCCATACCCGGCAATGCACAAAATGTAGGTACCAAGCTACCCCCACAAGTGGCACGCTTTTCCACAAAGTAAAATTCCCAATGTTAAAAGCTTTTTATATCCTATACTACATGAGTACAAATAAACAAGGGATTGCATCAACAGAGCTAAGCAGAAAACTGGGACTACGGCAAAAAACCTGTTGGCTGTTTCAACAAAAGGTAATGAAGGCCATGGTTAGCAGTGGGAAATCCCCGCTAATGGGTAAAGTAGAAGTCGATGAGACGGTTGTAGGGTAACAGGAAGAAGGCGTTGTAGGACGACAAAATAATCGAAAAAAGCAGGTTGTACTGGCTATTGAGAAGAAAGGGAAAGGAGTGAGCAGGAGGTATGCTAGGGTGATTGACAATGCTGGATCCAAGCAATTGAAGCCCTTCTTCCATGATCATATATCAACTCAGGCTGCCATCACAACCGATAACTGGAGGGGCTACATCCCCTTGAAAGAAAAATATCCTTACTTAATTCAAATCGAGAGTGGGAAGAAAGGTAAGAATTTCCCGGAATTGCACAGAACAATTATGATGTTCAAGGCATGGCTTAGAGGTATCCACCATTCAGTCGATAACCTTCAAGCATATATCGACCAATATTGCTATCGGTTCAACCGAAGCCAGATGAAAGGAGAAATATTCGATAACCTGCTAACTAAAATGGTGGACCATCAACCATGCCCGTACAAGTGCATTCGTATTTATTAAATGCCTACTTCAATAATCCTTTATCTTTACCCATCTAAATCGGCATAGAGCCGTTTATTTGTACTCATATAGTATAGGATGCTGAATTCAAGTCATTAATGCAACTTTCTGGTTAACCAATAATTGATTCATTACAAATATAGGGGTTTCATATTTATGCCTTTTTCTAGGTCGATTGTTTATCTTGGTTTCAATGTCTTTGATTTGTTGCTCATCGAGCATAGAGAAGTCTGATTTCTTAGGGATATATTGTCTGATCAGCCCGTTTAAATTTTCATTAGACCCTCTTTCCCACGAGTGGTAGGGATGGGCAAAATAATAGTCAATGCTTAGCGTTTTAGCTACCTGTTGATGCCAAGCAAATTCCTTTCCATTATCAGAAGTGATGGTTTGAAGAAACGGACTCCATTCTTCCAATAATTCATTGATGGCATCAGCCACTTCGCTGGCTTGTTTGGTTTTTACTTTCTTCATTTTCAACATGCCACTCGCCCTGTCGTTGATAGTTACAATCGCTCCTTTCTGATTTTTTCCAATGACCAAATCTACTTCAAGATCTCCAAATCTTGACCTTTCTTCTACCACCGAAGGTCTGCGGTCTATACTTACTCTGTCTTTTATAATTCCCCTGCTATCTTTAGTAGCCCCTCTTTTGCGATACTTTCTGCCCTTTCTTCGGAGATGAGTATGTAACTCGCCCTGGTGTTTTTTGTCTTTCCATACATGCTGATAAATGCGCTCGTGAGAGACACAGTCTAGCCCTTCTTTTATACTGATGCCTACAATTTGCTCGGGGCTATAGTCTTCCTTTAGCAGGGTCTCAACATGGGACTGAATTCGCAAGGTGAATCGCTTTTTCTTGGGTTTCTTTTTTTGACGTTGAGCATACTTTCGATGCGCCAAATCATGCCTATAAACACCACTCCTCTGATCTTTATTACGCACAATTTCTCTGCTAATAACAGATTTATCTTTTGCTATGCTAGCAGCTATTTCACTTTGACTTTTTCCTTGTTGTAACATACACGATATCGCGTACCTGTGTTCTGTAGTAAGATGTGCCATTTGCAACTTTATTTTTCACGATGTGAGGGGGCAAATTAACCCTTACCAGCAAAGCAGTGAAAGAGAAAATTGCCCTTCTTTCCTGTTTTGTAATAGTGATAAAATCTCAAATCTAAAAGTTGCATTTATTAGTTGAATGTGAGGATATAAAAAGATTTTAAGATTGAGAATTTTACTTTGTGGAAAAGTGTGCCACTTGTTGGGGTAGCTTGGTACCTACATTTTGTGCATTGACGGGTATGGAATAATTTCCCTCTAAAATACTTGTTGTTTCGGCACCTTTCACATTTAAATCCATCTGACCATTTCATTTCGGCTAGGAAGTTTTGACAACTGTCGTTATCAGGAAATTTCTTCTGAAACTCAAAAAGAGTTAGGCTTTCATACTTTTTCTCCATAATCTGATTTTTATTCTAACTTTAATAATCCTACTAAGTTACTGTAAATCAATCGTTTAATCAAAAAAATGAAACTGTTTTAATAGACTAATCTTTTATTTATTAAATGCCTACTTCAAATAAACTAAGCAACAGGGCAAAGGTTAGAATTAAAATCAATAAATAAAGCATATAACCATTTCTGATTAAAGGCTTGTTTTTCGGTTAAAATATTGTCGTTTGACATAAGGGTAGCTCTATTAACTAGATTTTTTTAGTGAGTGCAAGGAAGTCCCGCACGGAAAACCGCAGGCTACATAGCATACAGGAGGCTTTGAGTACGAGACTGACACCGAGAATCGCGGAAAAAGGCAGTGACTAGAGACGTCCTAAATGCAATAAAGTTGCATTTATTACCTTTGTTCTATGGATGTAGAAAAGAGAAGAAATATCTTAAAAAATCATCAACTAAGCATCACGAATTGCAGATTGGGCGTTATTGACTATTTTCTCGACAAGAAAAAGGCATTGTCTCAGTGTCATCTTGAAGCTCAATTTCGAGATTATGACAGGGTCACCTTATACAGAACTCTGGGCAGTTTCTTGGAGTCTGGCATCCTACATAAGATACCTGATGAAACAGGAACAGCTATCTATGGGCTTTGCCATGAAACCTGTACTCCACAAGATCATTCGCATAATCACATTCATTTTAAATGTAATAAATGCGGAGAAACAGAATGTCTGGATGATAAGGTTGTCCCAGAAGTAGACCTGCCTAAGGGCTACCAGATACATATGGTCAATATGATCGTGGATGGAGTGTGTTTGAATTGCGCTTAAAATGAATAGATTTTTTAGGACATTTCCTTGGTGTATCATTCATCTCTCAGCGTATTCTCAAACCAATGACTGTGATGGTCTCATACAAGGAGTCATACAAGATATTGAATCACATGAGCCACTACCTTATGCTACGGTCAAAATAGCTAATTCAGGACTAGGAGCTATTACTGATGAGAATGGAGTGTTTAGAATTGAAAACATTTGTGAAAAAGAGGTCCAGCTAGAAGTATACTTTATGGGATATAAACCTGCCATTCATCATCATGATTTTCATCATCCTTCACCAATTATTTATTTAGCTTCTGAAGAAATTGAGCTGGAAAGTGTGGTCATTGAAGAAAATCAGTATGAAGAGTTCCCTCAGTCCATAACAATAAAAAGCAAGACAATAGAATTCCAAGAAACACTGGGATCATCCGTGGGTGAAATTCTACAAGGTATTTCGGGAGTATCTTCTTTTCGTACTGGGCAAAATGTAGTAAAACCTATTGTCCATGGACTACACTCCAGCCGTGTTTTGCTCATCAACAATGGAGTCCAGCATGCGTATCAGTCGTGGGGACAGGAACATGCTCCAGAAATAGACCTATCTCAAATAAGCAGACTTACCTTAGTAAAAGGTGCATCTACCGTTAGATATGGTCCCGAAGCGTTAGGAGGTGTTATTTTATTCGACCCAGAGTCGCCGTCTTACGATCAGTCATTATCTGCTCAGATTGAAAACGGTTACAAAACCAACGGGAGAGCTTATTCGGGTAAAGTATCCCTTAACCAGGGATTTCATCGATTTGCATGGAATGCTGGTATCTATAGTACGAAGCAAGGGGATTTACAAGCTCCTGACTATTATTTGACTAATACTGGAAAAAGAGAGTTCAGTTACTACCTGTCAGCAAGAATCCACCAGGCTAGGTGCGACCTAGATTTGTTTGCAAGTAGCTTCAGACAGAAATTGGGTATACTGAGAGGGTCTGTTGTAGGAAACCTAACAGACCTTGCGAACGCCATCAATAGCGAACCTCCAGGAAGTACACGTGCTTTCTCATATGAGATAAATACTCCTAATCAGGAAACACAGCATGACCTGTACAAACTAAAATCTTCCTTATTTCCTGGGAAGCATCAAATTGAAATACAATATGCTTTACAGAGGAATCTAAGACAAGAATTTGATGTAAGAAGAGGCACCAATAACCTGCGACCTTCTATTAATCTCGAACTCATAACTCATTCTCTAAACATTGACTGGAACTATCCAGCCCCTAATTTTATCAATGGATCATTGGGAATCCAGCTATTCAACCAAGATAATAATAATATTCCTGGCACCAACACTATTCCATTCGTCCCTAATCACAATACCACAAATATTGGAGTCTTTACCATACAATCAATTGAAAATGGAGCTTCGACTTATGAGCTTGGGTTTCGCTATGACTATCAATTCATCAGCTCAAGAGGCAGAGATAGAAGCAATGATCTCTATCGCAATGAATTAAACTACAACAATGTGACCTTCTCTTTAGGATATGCCCGACAACTAAACGAAGAGCTACTATTCAGAACCAATCTTGGGTCAGCTTGGAGACCTCCCAAAGTAGGTGAATTATATAGCTTTGGCAAGCATCAGTTTACTCTCGAATATGGATTATGGAGACATGAATTATTCGATAATGATAGTATATCAACTGCACGGGTCCTAGATAACAGGTTGAAAAAAGTGAAAAGTGAAAGAGGATTAAAATGGATTGGAGCTATGGAAGTTAACAGGTCTAGTGTTCAGGCAGAATTTGTACCCTACGTGAATTACATTCAAAATTATTTCTTCACCAGACCTTACGGAATTACAAATACCGTGAGAGGTCCATTCCCTTTCTTCATCTATGATCAAACAGATGCCTTATTTATGGGGGCTGACTTGGATGTGAGAATACCTCATTCTCCGACACTAGGGTCCGAGCTAAAGATGGCCTTTGTCAATGCAAGAGATGTTGATCACCATCAGTATTTTCTGGAAATACCTCCTTTAAACATTAATTATTCACTATCTAAACGCATCAATCATTTGACATGCTCTCTTTCAGGAGAATGGACAGCAAGAAAATGGAATGCACCCCCTGTTATTTCTCCTGAAAGTTTTTCGGGAGAAATCGTACAAATTGACCGATCTGGGGCATTTGATTTTATACCCCCTCCTAGGGGTTATTTTCTGATTCATGCCAGTGCAAAATTTGTGAAAGGAAAATTCAAGGGATCACTTAAAATAGAAAATATCCTCAACCAGCCACACCGGTCATATACAGACAGGCTGAGGTATTTTTCAGATGATGCAGGCAGAAATATGTCTATCTCTATTAGCTACCGCCTGTCAAAATAGATACCGCGTTAGTGCATTGACATATTTCCTTTCTAACTTCGCGAAAATGCCATGGGAAAATTCACAGTTTATTTATTAATTGGTTTTATTGGTCATTCTTTGCTTACCAGTTGTGTAGCCGACGATGCTCCTCCAGTAGAGAATGAGGAAGAGGTCATTGACAGCGTAAGATTGACATTCACCCCAGCTACGGGCGGAACTCCTGTAATCGCCACTGCCTCAGATCCAGATGGAGAAGGACCAGAGCGTTTAGTTGCAAATGGACCCATTAGCCTTTCTGTAGACACTGAATACACATTGGTTATACAGGTAGGAAGTGAAATTACCCTTCAAATTCGAGAGGAAGATGATGAACATCAATTCTTTTTCGCATGGAAAGGCACAGCAGAACTATTTAGCAATCCTGCTGGGGATGGAAATGAGGACAACCGAGATGATCCAGTGAATTATATAGATTTCGATGATAATGGTCAGCCAGTAGGTCTTACCACAACATGGACTACCACCTCTCGTACGGGAAAAGGATCATTTAGGGTGACCCTGAAGCATCAGCCAGGTATCAAATCAGACACATCTACTGTAACTGACGGGGAGACAGATGTTAGTGTAGAGTGGTCGTTGACGCTTTAGTGGGAGCGTGGCACTTCGCCCACCACAGATGCAATTGACAGCACAAAATAGGCATTCCCTGACGGGGGTAAGAGGTATGCAAGAAGGGTTCTTAATTTTGATTTTTTTGATTTTTTCATATTATCACAAAAAACAAAAACTTCTTTCCCCCTCTTTTGAGAAAAATGACGCCCAGAACACACACATAATTTGCTGATCTCCAGCACAACCGTCCAAGGTCGAGTTTTCCCCTCGCCCCGACATCCCCTCTCCACCTTCTCCAGCATGTATGCTACTATTCCTTCACAATTTTCCTAGTGATGCTATAAAAAGGTCACCCAGCAAACGCCAGATGACCCTAGAAAACTCCACACCAACTAGACCGCAAGGTAACACCTATAAACTATAATACCAAATCAATACCAACTTGTCAACTTATAAAGCATTTCTTTTTTGACCCCTAATCATAATACGCTATCTCTCTTTCTGCTATATATTCAGGGATGAGTTCTCCCCCTTCTTCTTCTTGTCTAAATTCTATTCTTTTAATCCAGTTACCGCGCTGGTCAAATTCATAGATATAAGTCTCCTTATCGTCAAGACTTCCATCGGAATCGTACAAGTTCACTTCAATCATGTTGCCTTTATTGTCGTAGGATAAGAGTCTCCTTATCGTCAAGGCTTCCATCGGAATCGTACAAGTTCACTTCAATCATGTTGCCTTTATTGTCGTAGGTAAGAGTCTCCTTAGAGTCAAGACTTCCATCGGAATCGTACAAGTTCACTTCAATCATGTTGCCTTTATTGTCGTAGGTAAGAGTGTACTTATAGTCAAGACTTCCATCGGAATCGTACCCGTTCTGTTCAATCATGTTGCCTTTATTGTCATAGGTATAAGTATGCTTAAAGGAAAGACTTCCATCGGAATCGTACGCATTCCTTTCAATCCTGTTGCCTTTATTGTCATATGTAGAAGTATACTTATGGTCAAGACTTCCATCGGAATTGTAGTACGTGTTCTCTTCAATCTCGTTGCCTTCATCGTTATATAGCACATAACTGTCACCGTCAAGAGGTCTGACGTATCTGTCTCCTTTAGTCGGTTTGCCAAATTTTTCGGTTGCGTAAAATGAAGTTTGTCTTACAGATTTTACATTCCCCAGTAAGTTAGCCTCTTTAAGGTCGTTCTTAACGTTGTTATTTTTGCAACCAAATAATATCAGGAGTACCCCCGTTGCAATAAACAGTTGTTTTTTCATCTTGTGAATATTTTTATATGTTACTTCTAATAAGCTGTGCTTGCCAAGCAAGTCTACTTAAAAGCCAAGCAAGTCTACTTAAAAATAGTTTTTAAAACTATTGAAGTAGGCATTTAATAAATAAAAGATTAGTCTATTAAAACAGTTTCATTTTCTTAATTAAACGATTGATTTACAGTAACTTAGTAGGATTATTAAAGTTAGAATAAAAATCAGATTATGGAGAAAAAGTATGAAAGCCTAACTCTTTTTGAGTTTCAGAAGAAATTTCCTGATAACGACAGTTGTCAAAACTTCCTGGCCGAAATGAAATGGCCAGATGGATTTAAATGTGAAAGGTGTCAAAACAACAAGTATTGCAGAGGGAAATTATTCCATACCCGGCAATGCACAAAATGTAGGTACCAAGCTACCCCCACAAGTGGCACTCTTTTCCACAAAGTAAAATTCCCAATGTTAAAAGCTTTTTATATCGTATACTATATGAGTACAAATAAACAAGGGATTGCATCAACAGAGCTAAGCAGAAAACTGGGGCTACGGCAAAAAACCTGTTGGCTGTTTCAACAAAAGGTAATGAAGGCAATGGTTAGCAGTGGGAAATACCCGCTAGTGGGTAAAGTAGAAGTCGATGAGACCGTTGTAGGGCAACAGGAAGAAGGCGTTGTAGGACGACAAAATAACCGAAAAAAGCAGGTTGTACTGGCTATTGAGAAGAAAGGGAAAGGAGTGAGCAGGATGTATGCCAGAGAGATTGACAATGCTGGATCCAAGCAATTGAAGCCCTTCTTCCAAGATCATATATCACCTGAGGCTACCATCAAAACCGATAACTGGAGGGGCTACATCCCCTTGAAAGAAAAATATCCTTACTTAATTCAAATCGAGAGTGGGAAGAAAGGTAAGAATTTCCCGGAATTGCACAGAACAATTATGATGTTCAAGGCATGGCTTAGAGGTATCCACCATTCAGTCGATAACCTGCAAGCATATATCGACCAATATTGCTATCGGTTCAACCGAAGCCAGATGAAAGGGGAAATATTCGATAACCTGCTAACTAAAATGGTGGTCCATCAACCATGCCCGTACAAGTGCATTCGTATTTATTAAATGCCTACTTCAATAAAACTAAATTAGCTGTATTGCAATGGGTTACTTTTTTAGAAGTACGCTATTGCACCCTGTAATGATTGGGACCGCCTTGCGAGCATACATGATTGTATGTGTAAATACCAATGAGACCACAAGATGAAAAAAGTCCCGCCGAAAGCGGGACCTTCTTACTTGTAAAACAGGTATTATGAATAAACTTACACTATCGGGTGGTTTATACCGCTAGTACAGAAAAGGTAACCCCCTCCTATGAAAAAAACTGATTCGCTGTATTACAAATGGATCATTTTTTAGAAGTATCCTAATTAGTCAACCCTAAAGAATAAAAATTAATTGAAGTAGGCATTTAATAAATACGAATAAAATTGTAAGGGCATGGTCCATGATCAACCATTTTAGTTAGCAGGTTATCGAATATTTCCCCTTTCATTTGACTTCGGTTGAACCTATAGCAATATTGGTCGATATATGCCTGAAGGTTATCGACTGAATGGTGGATACCTCTAAGCCATGCCTTGAACATCATAATTATTCTGTGCAATTCCGGTAAATTCTTACCTTTCTTTCCACTCTCGATTTGAATTAAATAAGGGTATTTTCCTTTCAGGGGGATGTAGCCCCTCCACTTATCGGTTGTGATGGTAGCCTGAGTTGATATATGATCATGGAAGAAGGGCTTCAATTGCTTGGAGCCAGCATTGTCAATCACTCTGGCATACATCCTGCTCACTCCTTTCCCTTTCTTCTCAATATAGCCAGTACAACCTGCTTTTTTCGATTATTTTGGCGTCCTACAACGCCTTCTTCCTATTGCCCTACAACGGTCTCATCGACTGCTACTTTACCCATTAGCGGGTATTTCCCACGGCTAACCATGACCTTCATTACCTTTTGTTGAAACAGCCAACAGGTTTTTCTCCGTAGCCCCAGTTTTCTGCTTAGCTCTGTTGATGCAATCCCTTGTTTATTTGTACTCATGTAGTATAGGATATAAAAAGATTTTAACATTGGGAATTTTACTTTGTGGAAAAGTGTGCCACTTGTGGGAGTAGCTTGGTACTTATTATTTTGTGCATTGACGGGTATGGAATAATTTCCCTCCGCAATACGTGTTGTTTTGGTACCTTTCACATTTAAATCCATTGGGTCATTTCATTTCGGTCAGGAAGTTTTGACAACTGTCGTTATCAGGAAATTTCTTCTGAAACTCAAAAAGAGTTAGGCTTTCATACTTTTTCTCCATAATCTGATTTTTACTCTACCTTTAATAGTCCTGATAAGTTACTGTAAATCAATCATTTAATAAAGAAAGTGAAACCATTTTAATAGACTAATCTTTTATGTATTAAATGCCTACTTCAAAAAAGTAATTATGATTATCTTCTTTCAGGGAGGTTTTTAGCATGATTATTGCTATATAAAATGACAAGGAATAGTTATAATATCAATCAAAACCTTGTCAAATGCAGTCAAAAAAGTCGAATAGAAATCAACTTATTGAAGTAGGCATTTAATAAATACGAATGCACTTGTACGGGCATGGTTGATGGTCCACCATTTTAGTTAGCAGGTTATCGAATATTTCCCCTTTCATTTGACTGCGGTTGAACCGATAGCAATATTGGTCGATATATGCTTGCAGGTTATCGACTGAATGGTGGATACCTCTAAGCCATGCCTTGAACATCATAATTGTTCTGTGCAATTCCGGGAAATTCTTACCTTTCTTCCCACTCTCGATTTGAATTAAATAGTCGTTCCTTAAAAACTCATTTTCCATAGAGTTTGTATTCTACTTTGATGGAAAGAGGTTAATTCAACTAGACGCCTCAGGTTTACTACCCATTTTGTATAGAGCCAAAGAGCATTTACTCTTAGTTTTTTCATCAATTTCTTGTAGTTAAACCCACAGGCAGACATGATGAAGTTTATTTTATCTCCTGTTTTCCCTTTTAGGTAATTGCTAGCTACTCGATGATCTTGCTTCAAGTGTCCGATGATTGGCTCTATGGCTGCTCTACGTCTACAGTGCTTTCGTTTTCTCTGTTTTTGATAGGTATTGTCTCTTTTTAATGGTTTGGATGGTCGAATGATGGAGGTGTTCTCAACTTTGTTAGTCCCTTTGTACCCCCTATCTACTGTGGCGGTTTTCGGGTAGTTACCAGGCAGTAGTTGTGTTTGCTTCAATACAGCATCTAGCGTATGTCCATCATAAATATTCTCTTCAAAAGTCATCGCTCCTACGATGATACCCGTATTTTGTGTCAATACTACTGATGCCTTACAGCCATATTCATATTTCTTATGTGCCTTTCCTTTTGCGATGCAATACACATCAGGTTCATGTAAACTGTAAATTTTATGCTTACTGCACTTCTCTTGTGTAAGTACTCGTTTGAACAGTGCCAGTGTTACTTCTTTTTGCTGATGTGGTAATTTCCTGTCTAATTCTCTGACTAACCGACCAGCAATGGTTTTGAGTTTTCGCTTCGCTACATTTGCTTTCTTTCTTCTTTTAGGGTGAGTCACATGGTAGGTGTCTCTGACAAGGGTTTTGGTTGTCCTAACGTAGCTGCGTCGTAGTTTAATCCCTTCTTTCTTGGCTATAGAAATACAGCTGTCAACAATCTTTTTATGAAGTTTTGCATCTGTGGGATAGGTGATGCTCTTTTCCTGGACAGTAGTATCTACACTTACATGCTTGTCCTTAGCATCCTTGCCGTGTAGCTCAATTGAATGTTTCAATAGCTTCTCTACCCCTTCTTCTCCAATCCTCTTGCTGAAATGTACCAAATCTGTTGCCGCACATGGTTGCCCCCATTGCAAAGAATCAAAGCCTCCAAAATATTGAAAATATGGATTCATTTCCCACCGTTGTTCCACCAATACCTCATCTGATAAATTGTAAATAGATTTTAATATCAACAAGGAGACCATCAAACGAATAGAATGAGCCGGACGACCTACATTTGAATAAAGCGAACCAAACGCTTCTTCAAAATACGACCATTCTATCTGTTGGCTCAACAAATAAAGCTCTTGCCTGGAATTGAGTTGTTCAGTTAAGGTAGGTGATAAAAAATTAAGTTGATTTCTATTCGACTTTTTTGACTGCATTTGACAATGTTTTGATTCAAATTATAACTATTCCTTGTCATTTTATATAGCAATAATCATGCTAAAAACCTCCCTGAAAGAAGATAAGCATAATTAATTTTGATTCTTTAGGTCTGACTAAATAAGGGTATTTTTCTTTCAAGGGGATGTAGCCCCTCCACCTATCGGTTGTGATGGTAGCCTGAGTTGATATATGATCATGGAAGAAGGGCTTCAATTGCTTGGAGCCAGCATTGTCAATCACTCTGGCATACATCCTGCTCACTCCTTTCCCTTTCTTCTCAATAGCCAGTACAACCTGCTTTTTTCGGTTATTTTGGCATCCTACAACACCTTCTTCCTGTTGCCCTACAACCAGTCTCATCAACTTCTACTTTACCCATTAGCGGGTATTTCCCACTGCTACCCATGATCTCTTCATTACCTTTTGTTGAAACAGTCAACAGGTTTTTTGCCGTAGTCCCAGTTTTCTGCTTAGCTCTGTTGATGCAATCCCTTGTTTATTTGTACTCATGTAATATAGGATATAAAAAGCTTTTAACATTGGGAATTTTACTTTGTGGAAAAGTGTGCCACTTGTGGGGGTAGCTTGGTATCTACATTTTGTGCATTGCCGGGTATGGAATAATTTCCCTCTGCAATACGTGTTGTTTTGACACCTTTCACATTTAAATCCATTGAAGTAGGCATTTAATAAATAAAAGATTAGTCTATTAAAACAGTTTCATTTTCTTGATTAAACGATTGATTTACAGTAACTTAGTAGGATTATTAAAGTTAGAATAAAAATCAGATTATGGAGAAAAAGTATGAAAGCCTAACTCTTTTTGAGTTTCAGAAGAAATTTCCTGATAACGACAGTTGTCAAAACTTCCTGGCCGAAATGAAATGGCCAGATGGATTTAAATGTGAAAAGTGTCAAAACAACAAGTATTGCAGAGGGAAATTATTCCATACCCGGCAATGCACAAAATGTAGGTACCAAGCTACCCCCACAAGTGGCACTCTTTTCCACAAAGTAAAATTCCCAATGTTAAAAGCTTTTTATATCGTATACTATATGAGTACAAATAAACAAGGGATTGCATCAACAGAGCTAAGCAGAAAACTGGGGCTACGGCAAAAAACCTGTTGGCTGTTTCAACAAAAGGTAATGAAGGCAATGGTTAGCAGTGGGAAATACCCGCTAGTGGGTAAAGTAGAAGTCGATGAGACCGTTGTAGGGCAACAGGAAGAAGGCGTTGTAGGACGACAAAATAACCGAAAAAAACAGGTTGTACTGGCTATTGAGAAGAAAGGGAAAGGAGTGAGCAGGATGTATGCCAGAGAGATTGACAATGCTGGATCCAAGC
Source organism: Ekhidna sp. (assembly GCA_965261215.1). Classification (GTDB taxonomy): domain Bacteria; phylum Bacteroidota; class Bacteroidia; order Cytophagales; family Cyclobacteriaceae; genus Ekhidna. The sequence goes on along the minus strand of CBDHDT010000193.1, from coordinate 372,537 downwards.
AATTGAAGCCCTTCTTCCAAGATCATATATCACCTGAGGCTACCATCAAAACCGATAACTGGAGGGGCTACATCCCCTTGAAAGAAAAATATCCTTACTTAATTCAAATCGAGAGTGGGAAGAAAGGTAAGAATTTCCCGGAATTGCACAGAACAATTATGATGTTCAAGGCATGGCTTAGAGGTATCCACCATTCAGTCGATAACCTTCAAGCATATATCGACCAATATTGCTATCGGTTCAACCGAAGCCAGATGAAAGGGGAAATATTCGATAACCTGCTAACTAAAATGGTGGTCCATCAACCATGCCCGTACAAGTGCATTCGTATTTATTAAATGCCTACTTCAATAAATCCATCTGGCCATTTCATTTCGGCTAGGAAGTTTTGACAACTGTCGTTATCAGGAAATTTCTTCTGAAACTCAAAAAGGGTTAGGCTTTCATACTTTTTCTCCATAATCTGATTTTTACTCTACCTTTAATAGTCCTACTAAGGTACTGTAAATCAATCGTTTAATCAAGAAAATGAAACTGTTTTAACAAATTAATCTTTTATTTACTAAATGCCTATTTCAATAATTTTTTATCACCTACCTTAACTGAACAACTCAATTCCAGGCAAGAGCTTTATTTGTTGAGCCAACAGATAGAATGGTCATATTTTGAAGAAGCATTTGGTTCGCTTTATTCAACTGTAGGTCGTCCAGCTCATTCTATTCGTTTGATGGTCTCCTTGTTGATATTAAAATCTATTTACAATTTATCAGATGAGATATTGGTGGAACAACGCTGGGAAATGAATCCATATTTTCAATATGTTGGAGGCTTTGATTCTTTGCAATGGGGGCAACCCTGTGCGGCAACAGATTTGGTTCATTTCAGGAAGAGGATTGGAGAAGAAGGGGTAGAGAAGATATTGAAACATTCAATTGAGCTACACGGCAAGGATGCTAAGGACAAGCATGTAAGTGTAGATACTACTGTCCAGGAAAAGAGCATCACCTATCCCACAGATGCAAAACTTCATAAAAAAAATTGTTGACAGCTGTATTTCTATAGCCAACCAAGAAGGGATTAAACTACGACGCAGTTACGTTAGGACAACCAAAACCCTTGTCAGAGACACCTACAATGGGACTCACCCTAAAAGAAGAAAGAAAGCAAATGTAGCGAAGCGCAAACTCAAAACCATTGCTGGTCGGTTAGTCAGAGAATTAGACAGGAAATTACCACATCAGCAAAAAGAAGTAACATTAGCATTGTTCAAACGAGTACTTACACAAGAGAAGTTCAGTAAACATAAAATTTACAGTTTACATGAACCTGATGTGTATTGCATCGCAAAAGGGAAGGCACATAAGAAATATGAATAGGGCTGTAAGGCATCCGTAGTATTGACACAAAACACGGGTATCATCGTAGGAGCGATGACTTTTGAAGAGAATATTTATGATGGACATACACTAGATGCTGTATTGAAGCAAACACAACTACTGCCTGGTAACTACCCGAAAACCGCCACAGTAGATAGGGGGTACAAAGGGACTAACACAGTTGAAAACACCTCCATCATTCGACCATCCAACCCATTAAAAAGAGACAATACCTATCAAAAACAGAGAACACGAAAGCACTGTAGACGTAGAGCAGCCATAGAGCCAATCATCGGACACTTCAAGCAAGATCATCGAGTAGCTAGCAATTACCTAAAAGGGAAAACAGGAGATAAAATAAACTTCATCATGTCTGCCTGTGGGTTTAACTACAAGAAGTTGATGAAAAAACTAAGAGTAAATGCTCTTTGGCTCTATACAAAATGGGTAGTAAATCTGAGGCGTCTAGTTGAATTAACCTCTTTCCATCAAAGTAGAATACAAACTCCATTGAAAATGAGTTTTTAAGGAACGACTAATTAATATCCGGCACTATGAGCTACAGAAGTATTCTCTTTTTTTATTTCGATTCTATCGGTCATCTCACTTCTTGGACAAGACTATTTTTTGGAAGCTAAGGGTACTTATGATCCAGGCATCCCATCTCCAGAAAAATTTCTTGGATACGGTATTGGATCCCATCATACCAGACATGATCGGATTGTCGCTTACTTGGAAAGATGTTAGCCTCGCTATCTGATCGGGCAACCATTGAGCAGTATGGGACAACACACGAACACAGACCACTCGTTATCCTCACCGTCACAGATCCAGAGCATCACACAAATCTGGATGCCTTGAGAGATCAACATCTGAAAGTCGTTGACCCCACTGATTCAAATGCTGACATTTCAAATCTGCCAGTTTTTATCAACCTAGGGTATAATGTACATGGAAACGAACCATCAAGTTCGGAGGCTGCCTTACTAACCGCTTATACGTTAGTCGCATCACAGAGTAAAAAAATAGCAAATTACCTTAAAAACAGTATCATTTTTATTGACCCTACGATCAATCCTGATGGCAGAGATCGCCATACTAACTGGGCGAACGCCTATAATATAAAGGCAGTCCTTTGGTGAAGGACCCAATTGATGCTGAACATAACGAAGCATGGCCAAGAGGGAGAACAAATCATTATTGGTTTGATCTTAACAGAGATTGGTTGTTGGGTATCAACTCGGAAAGCAGGGGAAAACTCGCGTGGTATCATAAATGGTATCCTAACGTAGTGACTGACTTTCATGAAATGAGAACAAACAGCACATACTTCTTTGAACCCATGAAGGCTATAGCAAGCAAGTGTCCAATTATGCCTAAAGAAAATTATACAACCCTGAATAGTACATTTTCCAAGTACCTTCAGCAGGATTTGGATAAAATCGGATCTCTTTATTTCACAAAAGAGGTCTTTGACGGAACATACCTTGGGTACGGGTCGTCCTATCCTGATCTCCAAGGAGGTCTGGCTCTGTTATTTGAACAGGTCAGTTCAAGAGGACATGCACAAAAGACAAGAATCGGGGATATCTCTTTTGCAGTCACCATTCGAAATCAATTCACATCCAGTTGAGCAACAATAAGGGTTGCGGTGGAAAACAGGTCCATGCTTTATCAGTACCAGCGTGATTTTTTTGAATCTGCCATTTCCAATGCCAATAACAGCGGTATCAAAGCGTATGCTTTTGGCGATAACTACGATGAAACACGTGTACGGACTTTCGTTGACAAGTTACTTTTGCATAAAGTCAAGGTGTATGAACTGGACAATAATCTAACTACCGAAGGGAAAATATTTAAGAAAGGAACATCTTACTTGGTGCCTACTGCACAACCTCAGTATAGAATGGTGCAGACAATGTTTGAAACCTACAAGGAATATTCGGACAGTGTTTATTACGATGCTTCTGCATGGTCCGTGGCAAACTTTTACAATATGCAATATGCCCCTGTTACTTCCAATTTCGTAACTAGTCAAGTGGTCTACAGTGTATAACTCATTGATTATAAACTGATTAGAAAATTCGATTATTTCTTAGCAAGACCTTAACATTTATCTATTTCACTGATTATCAGTCTTTTACTTAAAAAGTAACTAAGAATACAAGTTTATATAAACATTTTTTTTAGTTGGTAACTACCCGATAACAAGTAATTTAGACCACCTGAGTAGTTACCCAATTTCAAGTTGGGGAATGAGGTAACAAGAGAAACAAATCAGACAGGAATTCCAAAGATGAGCAGATCAGAGTATGCCTATTTGATACCATGGGATGATTACAACCCACCCGCCTTTCTATATGGTTTGCAAAGCTGTGGTGTACGGGTAAACTCTGCATTCAACCCATTTTCTATCCAAGCGGACGATCAATTGATGGACTTTGGTTATGGAACGCTGGTTATTCCAGTCAGAAAACAACCCATTTCATCCGATTCGCTTTATAAAGTCATCACAGAATATTCTGATAAGTGCAAAGTGAAACCCTATGTTGCCACTTCTGGTTACAGCACTAAGGGCATTGATCTTGGAAGTAGAAATATTATAACACTAACAAAACCAAACGCCCTGATGTGGATTGATGGGGAAACGTCTGCTTATGAAACAGGAGAAGTGTGGTCACCTGTTAGATACTAGGGTAGGCATGCCGTTAACCAAAGTTCCTCTCAGGCTATTTCAGAGAGTAGCTCTTGACAAATACAATGTCATGGTTATGATTTCAGGATCTTACAATGAATTGGATTCCGCGAAGGTACAATCAATAAGTGAATGGGTAAAAAAAGGGAACACGTTAGTTACTATCAGGGATGCTTCTTCTTGGGTCATCAGCAAAAAGCTGGTACAGGAAAGTTTAATTTCAGAAGATAAAGAAGACGAACAGGTAAAGAAGCCAAGAAAAAGAAAGCCTTATGCGGATGCTTCTGAGAACCTAGGAAAGACCAGAGTAGGAGGAGCAATTTTTGAGGTAGACTTGGACCTCTCCCATCCACTCGTATTTGGCTACCGAAACAGTAAGCTCCCCGTTTACAGGAATAGTTCAGTTTGGTTATCGCCAAGTAAAAATTCTTACTCGACTGTAGCTAAATACACTTCAAAACCACATATTGATGGTTTCATTTCTGATAAGAACCTAGAAGAATTCCTGAAACCATCCGCCTCTCTAATAGTAAGTCCATTGGGGCAAAACAGGGTGGTAATATTTGCAGATAATCCAAATTTTAGGGGATCTTGGTATGGTACCAACCGATTATTTTTGAACGCTATTTTTCTAGGAGAACATATCGAAGTGCCAAATGAATAGAGATCACGCGATGAGATTAGTAATAGACATATTAGGTTTGTCAACTTAAATTCGATTACATGTTAGATTTTGAAAAACCAATTGCGGAACTTGAAGAAAAGCTGGAGGGTATGAAGGAGTTGGCTAAATCAAGTGATGTTAAAGTTGATGAGGCGATCAAAACCCTAGAGGAAAAAATTACCGAACTCAAGAAGGACACCTTTGCAAATTTGACGCGCTGGCAAAGGGTGCAACTTTCGAGGCATCCAGACCGACCTTATACACTTGACTACATTTATGAAATTACCGATGAGTTTGTGGAGTTGCATGGAGACAGAGCCGTGAAGGATGATAAGGCAATGGTCGGTGGTTTTAGCATGATTGATAAACAATCAGTGATGATTATCGGTCAACAGAAGGGGAGAACCACAAAGCAGAGACAGATGCGGAACTTTGGGATGGCAAACCCTGACGGATATAGAAAAGCACTTCGTTTGATGAAGTTGGCTGAGAAGTTTAACAAACCCATAGTTACACTCATAGATACTCCTGGCGCATATCCTGGATTAGAGGCTGAAGAACGAGGGCAAGGAGAAGCCATAGCACGCAATCTCAAGGAAATGATGATGCTCAAAGTGCCTGTTATCTGTGTTATTATTGGGGAAGGTGCTTCCGGAGGAGCTCTTGGCATTGCCATTGGAGACAAAGTGATGATGATGGAAAATACTTGGTATTCCGTTATTTCTCCAGAATCTTGTTCGTCTATTCTTTGGAGAAGTTGGGATTACAAAGAGCAGGCAGCTCAGGCACTCAAACTTACTGCTAACGATATGCTCAAGAATAAATTAATAGATGGCGTGATCAAGGAACCTCTTGGCGGAGCGCACAATGACATGAATGCCACTGCTATGGAACTGAAAAAAGTGATCATAAAAAACTTAAAAGAGCTTTCTGAAAAATCACCTAGAGAGCGAATTGAGGAGCGAATTGAAAAATTCAGCGGAATGGGGGCGTATAAAGAAATAGCATTGTCATTGACAAAAAAGTGATCAGATTTGGGAGAAATAAACTCAATCAGAAGAAGTTTTGAACTTGATGTTTACTACAACTAGGTTTACTACGACCAGCTTACACAGTTTCTCAGAGACTACCTGAAAAATAAAGTGTACACTAGCTTTTGGGTATTCACATTAAGGATTTGATGTTTCATTCGCCTTCTCCCTGTAGTACGGCATCTAATTCAGTAGATATTTTTTCTGCTTGGTCATTCATTTTCAGGTTGACGTAGATATAGCTCAGTGTTTCTAAAATTGTCTGATCATCACTTTTTAGGTTGTATAACTTCTCCCAATACGGTCTTGCATGGTGAAGTTTTTGATTTATTTGCTGAGTAAGATCATCAGATTTTTTTTCTTCCTTATAGCTCAAAGCATTCCTTTCTTTGATAAGACCAGTGCATTCATTAAATATCATCACTCCGATATTGAAATTTGAGTTATAATGATTTGGATCAACTTCAATGGCCTTTAGATAACTCTTGTTAGCACCTTCAATGTCATCCTGTTCTTCTTTTATCACTCCCAGACTGAAATGCAAATCTGGATTGTCAGGTTCTTTTTCTATTGCGCTCTCAAGTTTCGCTTTCGCTTCGTCAACCTTTTCTTGCTGGATAAGTATGTTGATTTCAAATTTCTGCAGGGCAAGATCATTTGGGTAGATTTTTTTAGCATCCGCAATAATGGAAAGAGCGTTGTCTAAATCTTCTTTTTCGATGGCATAGTTGTACAATCTTAAATAGACATTTTTATCTTTGGCTCCTGCATCCAAAGATTTAAGGTAGTTGTCTTTTGCTCTTTCGTCTTCTTCAGCAGCAGTAGCTGCGAAGGCGGCGTTAATGATCGCGTTTGTATCTGATGGCATGATATAGAATGCTTTTTCAAAAGCATCAGCTGCCAGAGTAAATTCTTCCATCTGCCATTTTTCCAAGGCTGAATTATAATAGTGTGCATAATAATCTTGAAGTTTGCTATCTACATTTTCAACACCAGTGACTGTAAATTCACTGATTGTGCTTTGGCTAGAATCTATTTCCAACGTCTTGTTAAAAGATTCCATAGCAGTTTCCAAAGCATCAGGTTCGTTATTTGCTGTATCCAACGTGGCATAGATTTGTCCTCTGTAGTACCAAGTTTTGGCTTTTCCTTTTGTTTTTTCATGGTCAATAGCCTGATCTATAATGGTTTTTGCTTCGACCAATTCTCCTTTATTTAATGCGGTCTTGGCTTTATTGATATTTGGCTTTTGCGCCATAGCTACTACACATGCAAATGCAACAAGTAATGTTACAAACAGTCTCATCATCGTCTGGTTCAGGTTATTCATTTTCTTTTGTTTCTTCTTCATGTGTTTCGATATTGGAAATTTTTTCTACAGCTGAAATTTCATCATCATTATTTAATTTAATTACTCTAACACCTTGTGTAGCCCTACCCATTACTCTCAAATCGTCAACAGACATTCGGATAGCTATCCCCGATTTATTAATGATCATAAGATCATCGCCATCAATTACATTTTTTATCGCTACCAATTTACCGGTTTTCTCTGTGACATTAAGAGTTTTTACGCCTTTTCCACCTCTTCTCGTGATCCTATAACCTTCTAATCCAGATCGTTTTCCATATCCTTTTTCAGATACAACCAGCAAGTTAGGTGGATTTTTGTAATCTGCACAAACCATACCCACTACAATCTCCTTATCATTAATAGCCATACCCCTCACTCCTGCAGCCATCCGTCCCATAGACCTTACGTCCGATTCATGAAAATGAATTGCCTTGCCTGTATTGCTTGCAATAATGACGTGGCTGTCTCCATCAGTCAAATTCACATCCAGTAACTTATCCCCTTCATTTATTGTTATGGCATTGATCCCATTTCGTCTAGGTCTGCTATATGCTTTTAAAGAAGTTTTCTTAATGGTACCCCTGTGCGTACACATAATCAGGAAGTTATTGTTAATGTAATCTGGATTTTCCAGTGTTTTCACATTAATGACAGATCTTACCTTGTCTTCGCTTGCGATATTTATCACATTTTGGATCGGTCGTCCCTTTGATGTTTTACTGCCTTCTGGGATTTCCCACACTTTTTTCCAAAATACCTTCCCAGATTCAGTGAATATCAACAGGTAATTGTGAGCAGACGCAATAAACAGGTGTTCCGTAAAGTCATCCTCTTTAGATCTTACTGCCCTGCTACCTACTCCACCTCTACCCTGTGTTCTGTACTCAATTAGTGGTGTTCTTTTAATATACCCTTGATGAGAAATGGTAAGTACCATGTCTTCATTAGGAATCATATCCTCTGCTGTAAAGTCGTCGGCGCTATGCTCTATGTTGGATCGTCTTTCATCTCCATAGCGTTCTCTCATCTCGGTGAGTTCATCTTTAATGATCTGCATTCTTATCCCCTCATCGCCAAGAATCTCCTTCAAATGCTTAACCAACGCTTTGATCTCTTCATATTCCTTTTCTATCTTTTCTCTCTCTAGTCCTGTCAAGCGTTGCAACCTCATTTCCAAGATGGCCTTTGCCTGAATCTCAGAAAGGCGGAACGTGCTAATCAAGCCTGCTTTTGCTTCATCTGGATCTTTCGATGACCTTATTAGGGTAATTACTGCATCTAGGTTATCAAGAGCGATTAGATATCCTTCCAGAATATGAGCTCGCTTTTCCGCTTCTTCTAATTCATACTCTGTTCTTCTGACCACAACCTCATGGCGGTGTTCAACAAAATAAACAATTAAGTCTTTTAGGTTTAAGGTTTTAGGTCTTCCTTTTACAAGTGCTACATTATTTACGCTAAATGAAGATTGAAGAGCTGTCCGCTTGTATAGGTTGTTCAAGACTACATTTGGGATGGAATCCTTTTTAAGGTCATAAACAACTCTTAACCCAGATTTATCCGACTCATCTCTAATATCTGAAATGCCGTCTATTTTCTTTTCATTAATAAGAGCAGCTGTTTTTTCGATCATTGCCGCCTTGTTCACTTGATAAGGAATCTCAGAAACAATGATTTGCTCTTTACCAGACTTATTTTCCTCAATAGTAGCTTTGGCTCTCAGAACAATTCTTCCTCTTCCTGTTTCATAAGCAGATCTTACACCTTGGTAGCCGTAAATAGTAGCTCCTGTTGGAAAGTCAGGTGCTTTTACATACTCCATTAGCCTGTCAATGGAAATTTCATTGTCATCAATGTAAGCAATAATGCCACCTACTACTTCACTGATATTATGAGGAGCCATATTCGTAGCCATACCAACCGCTATACCACTTGCTCCGTTGATTAAAAGGTTGGGGGTTTTGGATGGAAGAACTGATGGCTCTTCCGTACTATCGTCATAATTAGAATGGAAATCAACTGTATTTTTCCGAATATCTGAAAGCAACTCTTCTGCTATTCGTTTGAGTTTTGCTTCAGTATACCTCATGGCTGCTGGAGAATCACCATCTACCGAACCGAAGTTCCCCTGTCCATCAACCAATGGGTATCTGAGAGACCATTCTTGTGCCATACGCACCATGGTGTCATATACGGCTGTATCTCCGTGAGGGTGGTACTTCCCTAACACGTCTCCCACAATACGGGCGCATTTTTTATAGGACTTGTTATAATTAACGCCCAACTCGTCCATTCCATAAAGTATTCTTCTATGGACAGGTTTTAGCCCATCCCGCACATCTGGAAGAGCTCTTGAAATGATCACGCTCATCGAATAGTCGATGTATGCGCCTCGCATCTCTTCTTCAATGTTTATTGGAATGATATTCTGATCCGACCCTAGGGAGGGAAAATCCTCAATTTCTCCGTCTGACATCTAAATCTCGTTGGTTACCTACAAAGCAATCCGCAAACTTAGCGAAAAAAGAGGTGAAAATGAGGATTTTAATAAGGATTGAGTTTCTTTTTATTCTTACGTTTGTAACGCCACAGTCTGCGATGATTTTCACCTACTTTTGGATTTTGTCTTTTCCAAATTGGCTGACCTCTTACCTCCATTAACCTACCTGTTTTTTGGTCTGTGTAGACATGTTTTAACTGCAGATGATCGCTTGGCATAGGGGAGCGTGGAATCTCTGGAATGTTGATGCTTAGACCGAATTGAATAAGAAAGCTTGGGGTTGAGTGAATGACCGAAGCTCCGTCTGGAAGCGTTATTGTGTATTTTTTGAAATCGATACTGGGCTTAATAATAATTCTGAAATATTCAGACCAGTTGTTTTCGATACTAACACCAAAATTGATAAATAGCTCCCTGTTTAGTACAGCTTTATTAAACTGTTTCCCTGCATTTACCTTTCCTAGCTGGAATTCGGCAACAAAATCATAACTCCAGAACTGATAAATCCTGTAACCAACAAGACCATAAAGTTTCGTATAGCCAGTTGATTGAAAATTGGGTTGATATGCCCTCACTTGGTCCGTGAAAGCAATTGGTTGTAATGTTGCCACAAACTGCTTCTCATACGTAAATCCTCCCCCAATCCTAAATTTCTCAAGGTTATAATGTAGTGTCAGAGTAACGGGAATTCCACTGTAAACCCCCTTAAAACCAAACCTAGTTGTATCTGTATCAACAAGGAATGGTTTTTGTGGTGACAACCCTGATCTCACTTGCGGATTATTAAGCCAATCAGTATACCCCGTGATCGCACTGCCAAGGGTTTCTGCGTTATTAGAAAAAATAAATTGATGTGCAGCATCTTGGAAGAAATAAACCCCAGAGAGTATATGCTTGTAGGTGGTGACCCCATAGCCTGTAGTCGCCGTAATACTGAATTTATTTAGAAAGACCTTCACTGGATTTCTATAAATGTTGTACTTCTGATAAACATCTTGCCCTTGCCCCAGTGCTACGGTAGCACAAGACAGGCATGCTATTAGGAACAGTGAATAGTATCGTTTTTGTGTGGCAGGCAAATCAGCTCAAAAATAAAGATTAATCCACACGTGTCACTTCAAAAATCAACGTGCTATACGGTGGAATAACAGATACATAATCTGGAACAATGGAATCGTCTGTTAAGTTATCCGTGATAAATGAGGGAATGACCCGCGTACTTTCCCTGTAGGCTTGCGAAGAGGGAACAATGATTAAAGACCGCTCATTGATTTGCGTCAACGAAATCCCAAATTCAAAACCTGCAACAAGGGGTCTTGGAGCATCTGATCCGAAGACAAATTGAAAACCTGTTTTAGACTCAAAATTAGAATTGTCCAGAAAAAAGCCATCGTAGTTAACAACAATTGAATTTCCGTTTAAGGGAAGTGATCCAGATCCAATAACGATTCTTTTGTAAGCCACTCCAGATGCAAAGAGTTTGACCCTGTCAACTGGGTTTGCAATGGTATCATTTAAATCCTCTGACTGGATATAATGAGCAATATCTATTAATTCTTGTGCAAAGACACTGGTCTCATCTGTAATTGAAGTGACTTCTACTTCCAAGAGCGCAATTAAGCCGGATCGGATTGCTCCCGAAGACAGACTGCCGTAAGCAAGCGATGGAGGCAGTATGAAACGATAGGTCTCTCCTACTCTCATAAATGCCAGACCTATATCCAAGCCAACGGGAAAAACAGCAGAAACGCCTTGCTTCAGGATTAGCGAATCTCCATTTGACCGCTGATGACTTGCGATAGCAAGTCCATCCAAGTCACTTAACGTGTAATATATGCCTGCAACACTTCCCGCTGTTACTGTTGCGCCTGTTGTATTTTTGATCACGGGGTAATAATAGATTCCGCTGTTATCCCTTGTGGCAACTATGTTCAGGGAATCTAACCATGCCGTAATGGTCGCATCAACAACTGTCGATACCACAGAATCGTCTTTTCCGCAGGACAAGATAATAAGTATAGTGGCGATCACCCAAAATCTACGCATCACATTTCCTCAACGATAAAAGAGTCGCAAGATTACTTAAAAATCCGACAAAACATTTGAAGTACAATCCATTCGTCTAAGCCAAGCTTTCCCTTGTTAGCACCTCTTGCTCCTGACCACTTGTAATAAATTTGCAATAGTAACCACCTGTTAATACCAATTTGACCACAAAATGTTACATATAAATCATTTCTTTTTTGCTCGCATTTCGTTAAAAAAATAGCATCTTAACTATGGCTATGCTTATATTTTGTATTTAATTCAAACAAAAAAATCCATCTATTTATGTAAAATATTATAATCAAATTGGTATAAACGTGTTTTTATACAATCAAAAAGCCACTTCTCTGTCTAAAGATTGATAGCTGTGAAATTGAGTTATCCCTTCTTTTCCTATGAATATGAAGTTCTCAGAAGATTCACTACTCGGACCATTCGTATAAATTTTCACAGTGTTTTGACCACTTTTAAGAGGCACCCTTGTGTAATGAATTGAATGAGGCAATGTTTGCCAGTTTCTGGTGTCTGACTGTTCGGAGGCAAGGTTGAATAGTCCTACCAAAAAACCCAGCGTTTCATCTTCTTTCCTTATTTGTTTTTCCAGTGCTTTTTTCAATGCAACCCGTAACAACCCTTTTCCTAATTCTTCAAGCATTCTTTCATTCAATATCCTGAATGCAATCGCATTAAGGTCTTCCGCTTTTTCCAGCGTATGGCAATTGCCGTTTACCTCCAGATTTCCACGGTCAAAATATGGTTTCCTTTCTACATATTTTGGAAATGCTATTCTTGTTCCGCTTAAGTCTGTAATGCTCAGACCGTCATCATCTTCATTGCCAAAGTCGTAGAAAAAGGGAAAGTTCAATCCGAGGTCTTCATTTTTAAAAAATAGGTTGCCCCCTCCACCATCTATTGCTACAAACGTAGCAGACCACTCATCTTTTATGGGTGCCAGACCATTGTGCCAAAAGAAAATCAATTCGCCACCGTCAGAGACGGAGACTTCATATTCATATCCGAATTTCTCTTCATATATATCCAGCTCTTCGGGAAATCCTGCCAGTGAGGCAGTTCGCATTACGTCATCCTTTAGTTGCCTAGGAATATCCAGATCAAATATTTTGCTATATTCGTTTTCGTAAATCTCCAGTGAGTTTCTAAAAGCTATAAATGCGTTGTTATAATCTCCGCCTGCATCATAAATAATTCCCATCAAATTATGAATGAAGGCATCCTTCTGATATTTAGTCTCGGCTTTATACTTATCCCCAAGTTCAAAAAGTCGATTATTCAGTCGTCTGCATTCCACCAGCGCGTTATTAAGCTCTCCCATTTTAAGGTAATTGAGAGACTTGTAATAGAGGAGCATTAAATGTTCATGATCCTCTCCCGAGTAAACGATCAGGTTTGGATTCAGGAAATATGATCCAGCGAAATTCAGGTAGTTTTTTCTGTGATCTTCGCCAAAAATATACGCCTGCTCCAGCCAGTTGTTGCTTTCTGCGTACTTTCCGAGCAAATGAGAAACTACTCCTCTGTTGGCATAGTAAAGAAATTTCGTTTTATTTTTTTTTACTTTCCTGTTTTGCTCTAATACTGTTTGAGCGACTTCTATGTTTCCTTTTTCAAAATTTTTATTAAACTCGTAGTTGAGTTCATAGTATGAAGCGCAACCTGAAAAAAGCAAAACAAACAAAATGTTCGGGCTCAGGCGATTCATAAGTAAACAAATCCTGTCAATGTACTGTAATACCAGTTTGACCACAAAATGTAGCATGCAAATCGTTTCTTTTTTGCTCGTATTTCGTTAAAAAATAGCACCGTAGCTATGACTATGCTTTTATTGTTTGCCAAATTCGAACAAAAAATAATTCAATTTATTTATGTAATACTCTATAATCAAATCGGTATAAGTTGATAACGCATCTGTCGCAGGCGATTACTTGTGCAGATTAAACAGTATGGCTAAAAGTTAATTTTTTATAAACTTCTTGATTTCTTTATCGCCCAGCCAAACCTTTTCGTTGGTTTCAATGTTTACGAACTCAAGATTGACTTTGTAACTGACAACCTTTTCTTTCCTGTATGAATCGGTTACCGAAGTTATAAGTCCGAACATCATAAAATCAGCTCCTAGTTCCCGTCCCCATTTTGCCTGTGTTTCTGGTGTGGCATATTCTCCCTGATCTGCTCTTTCTTCCCTCAGTTTTTCCCTGAATTCAGCATTGGAAACGACCTGCACAAATCCCGTATTTATAAACTGTCTTTCAATATCCTTAATGAAAGTTTCTGCCTCAATGTGCTCTGAGGTTTTATTCTGAACATATCCGACAATAATAGTCGGTTTCTTGTCTTCTCTAAGTCTGAAGTCACTGTGCCAAGGTCGACTGGTCATATCCTGAATCATTTCTTCTGCCACAAGCTTGGAATCTGTGTCATTCCATCTTCCGCTCAAATCTATTTGCTGATCAGGATTTACCCGTGTCACCTGTCTGGTACACGCAGAAGTCATTATTGCAACTGATAGTATAGCAGTTGTTGTTGCCTTATTCATTGTCATATATTTTGATTGGAAAACGTAGGAACAAATTCCATGCCTGAATGCAGATTAAAAGTTGTCTTATCGTTTAAAAAAAAATCTTGTAATAAATATTCCGTGCTTATCCGTTTCTACTGCGTCACTTTCTACTCCACTGGTGACGAATGCCAGTTCCCATCCTTTTTTTACCATTTGATTCAGTTTGGATGAAATTAATGCATCGTTTCAAGCAATATTTTGAAAATTGATTCCAGCAATATTATAGAAGTTTAGCAATTTGGACTCTGCAAATTTGTCAATTTTCGCATCCTTTCCATCGGTATATGTTTTAGGGGTCAGGACAATTTGTTAATAGTTTAGTGAATTAGTTCGTGTTTTAAATCATGTTGATTCTTGAATTGTAATATTTTCGATCTTTCTTGTTTTGATCTATAGCGTGTGACTACTCCACCACACCACCTACGAACACTCCCCAAGTGGATCTTTTTCCCTTCCTCTCTGTCTTTCGGCGACCCGACAACTAGGCTTCCCCTCAGTCATAATACCAATTTAACCACAAAATATCACATATACATCGTTTCTTTTTTGCTCGCATTTCGTTAAAAAATAGAACCGTAGCTATGGCTATGCTTATATTTTTTGCCTAATTCCAACACAAAATAATTCAATTTATTGAAGTAGGCCTATAATAAATAAAAGATTAGTGGCTCTTGTTAAAAGCAAGTGGGTATATTCTCATTAATTTTATGCAAATCTAACTTGCCACTCAGCAAATAAGCCATGGTCTTAAAATGTTTTTGCCATAACCTCTGGCTTTTCTTTTTGCGACCTGAATGATCGAATTTAAGCCTTCTAAAATACCGTTATTGATGCTACTTAATTTCCATTGCACGATGCCTTGCCAGTGGTTTTTAATGATTTTGCTCGTTTCAACCATGGCGGGTAAATTGCATTGATTGCCCCAGTTGTCCCATTTGCTTAATAGTTGCTCAAAATCTATCATAGTTCTGGCTTGATAGATTTGTTGGAAAGTTTCGTGCATTCTCATTGCCTAAAAGGATTTAAGGTTAAGATCTGCCAGCTCTAATTCTGCTTTTTTCTGTTGTTGTTTCTCGCTGAGGTTTTGTTCGTTTTTGAGGAATAAATACCGCGTACCTTTAAGAATTGGATTCTCTTTCGCCTTCGCTCTTCTCACCTGATCAACCCCTTCATTGATAATCTTTATAATGTGGGCTTGTCAAACGTAATTTGGGCATTCGGCAGGTTTTCTCTAATCCCTTTAATAAACGCAGGCGACATATCGCAACTCACCGATTTAACTTGTTCTTTTTTGCCCTTTTGTTGTTCTAAAACAGCGACAAAGTCAACAACCGTTTGACTGCTTTTGCCATCACTGATATGCGCCACTGCTTTTTTGTATAAATCAACAAACAGCGTAACATAATCATGTCCCTTGGCCGTGGCAGTTTCATCCATACCAAAGGCATCTATACCACTTAAATCCTCACTGAGCCTAGCTTTGCCAACATAGATATCCAGTAATTTCCAAACCGTATAATCTGATATGTTCATCAGCTGGCAAACATTGTGTACCGGCATGTACTTACAAAACTTGATAACAAAAGCCTCAAACAAGGTGCTCAAACCATTTAACTGACCTGCCCACGGCGGCAACATCAGCCGTACTTTGCCATCGTCTCGCTTAATTCGAGGAACCCGAACATGCAGATGGCATTCATGCTCAAAGAAACTCATATGAGGATATTTTTTCATCTTGGTGTCATAGGCACTATAGGTTTTGGTGTCATCGCTACCATCAACAAAGCGCGTGCCACGTTTGAAGTCAATATAGATGTTGAGTTGTTTGTCGTTAAATTCAACATCTTTGACCAACCATGGGGAATAGATGCCGAGTGCTTGAGTAAATAAGTCTTGCATTTTTTGATCCTTTTGAATGATAAAATTGAACCCGTATTTTAACGTATCACCCATCCAAGAATCAGAAGAAACGTTTTTATATTCCAGAAGAAGATAAGTGGACAACATTGAAAGTGTCAACTTCCGCATTGCGAACAATCAATAAAAACGGGATTTCGGCCGTACTAAAAAAAGCACGCAAGAATGGAATGATTCTTGACTGAAAATGACAGTATCCAACAAAGTGTGTAGGTGCGGTCAAGGGTTAGGGATCAGGGTATAGCCCCGTCTTCAAATGTAACCATAAACGGGTTGCACTTTATTCCACAGTTTTATTTTTGGTGTACTTTCTGATGTTTCCATTCAGGCTTGCTATCGGGTTCGTGGTATAGATGATCTTTCTGATCTCCCAAGGGACATCAAAGAATACCGATAACTCGTCCCAATTCGTCTTCCAGCTTTTGACTGCATAAGGATATTTACTGCCCCATTTTTCTCAAACTGCTTCAGCTTTTCTTCGGACATTTGCTTAGTGGTGGCTGTGTAATACCAATTTGATTCTAAAATATTACATAAATAAATTGAATGATGTTTTGTTTGGATTAGGCAATCAATATAAGCATAGCCCTATACGGTGCTATTTGTTTAACGACATACAAGCAAAAAAGAAACAATTTAGATGACATATTTTGTGGTCTAATCGGTCTTTTTTTTCTGATCCTCAACCATAATATGGGGGCTTGCCCTCGCCCCGAAACCCCCTACATCTTCCAACGTGTATCCTCCTATTCCTTCACAATTTTTCTGGTGATGCTACCTCTGCCTGTGGTTAGTTGTAATAAGTAGATGCCTTGTTTCAGCGATGGAAGAACCACGGAATGAACCGCTGTGCCTGTCGCCTCCAGCTTTCCTCTTTGCAACACTTTTCCGTCTATGCCTGACAAGGTATAGCGGGCATTTCCTGCCACGCCACGGATGTGCAACACCGTACCTACCGGGTTAGGATATACCGCAATCTCTGTGAGTGATTCAAGCCCCAAGACTTCCGTTACCGTGATGGTGAGCGTCTGCGTAGCGGTCAGGGGGGAGGGCTGTCCGTCTGTGGCCGCGACGATGACTTCATACCTGTTGTCCCCATCTGCATCTGCTGGCTGAGCATACTTCGGTGCCGTATTGAACGTTAATACGCCTGCCGTAGTAATGGAAAACAGTCCCATATCCGCTCCGCCCGTCAGACTGAAACTTACCGTCTGTCCCGCATCTGCATCCGTGGCGATGACCGTGGTAACCACCGTTGTACCTTCCGCTATGTCCATAGTCATCTCCTCTGGGAACACCGGGGCGTGTTCATTCTCTACATCCGTTACTGTGATGGTAAACGTCTGCAACGTGGTCTGGGCAGGGACCTGCCCGTCTGTGGCCGTGACAGCTACCGTATATACATTGGAGCCCGACGCACTGCCCGGATTCTCATAGTCCGGTGCGGTAGTAAACGTCAATTCACCTGACGAAGTGATCGAAAACAGCCCAGCATCCGCTCCCGAAAGCGTAGTGAGAAACGTCACCGTCTGTCCCGCATCTGCATCCGTGGCGGTAAGCGTGGTAGCCACCAGCATACCTTCCAATACTTCCACCATAGCCGTTCCTCTTGTGAACACTGGCGCGTTATCATTCTCATTCGTCACCGTGATGGTAAGCGTCCGCATGGTACGCTCCCGACCGTCGGTGACCGTGACAATGACTTCATACCTGTTGTCCTCATCTGCATCTGCCGGATCCTCATAGTCCGGTATCGCCTTGAACCGCAATTCGCCGGCGGGAGTGAGGGTAAACAGCCTGGCGTCCGCTCCCCCCGTCAGCGTGAACATCAACGTTTCGGTCTCTCCCGCATCGGCATCCGTAGCGGTAACCGTGGTAGCTATCGACGAATTTTCCAATACATTTACCTCCGAGCCACTAGTGAAAACAGGCGCGTTTTCGCTCACCACATCCGTCACCGTGATGGTAAACGTTCGCACAGCGGTCAGTGCAGGCTCCTGTCCGTCGGTAGCCGTAACAGTTACCGTATATACATTCGTACCCGACACACTCCCCGGATGCTCATAGTCCGGTACCGTATTGAACGTCAATTCGCCTGTCGTAGTGATCGAAAACAGTCCCGCATCATCTCCCGAAAGCGTTGTGAGGAACGTCACTGGCTGTTGCGCATCTGCATCCGCAGCCGTAATGGTAGCTGCTACCGTCGACCCTTCCGGTACCTCCACATCCGCTACACGTGTGAACAGTGGAGCATGTTCATTCACCCCCGTCACGGTGATGTTAAGGGTCTGCGTAGCGGTCTGTGCAGCGTCCTGCCCATCTGTGGCGGTGACGATGACTTTATATAGGTTGTTCCTTTCTGTATCTGCTGGATTCTCATAGTCCGGTACCCTGTTGAACGTCAATGCGCCTGCGGGAGTGATCGAAAACTTAAGCACATCCGCGCCGCCCGACAAAGCCAAACCTACCGTCTGTTCCGTATCTGCATCCGTGACGCCGACCGTAGTGACTGCCGTAGTACTGTTTTCTGCATAAGTTACCGCCACCACGGTACCGCCTTCTGTGAAAACAGGCGCGTGTTCATTCACATCCGTCACCGTGACGGTAAACGTCTGCGTAGCTGTCAACGGAACGGACTGACCGTCTATGGCAGTGACCGTGACTTCATATATGTTGTTGCTTCCTGTATCTTTTGGATTCTCGTAGTCTGGTTCCGTGTCGAACGTCAATACGCCTTCCGGAGTGATGGTAAACAGATCCGCATCATCTCCCGTCAGCGTGGGGAGGAACATAATCACTGTTTGTCCCACATTTGCATCCCTGGCGGTAACGGTGGTCACTTCCTTCGTTCCTTCCAACACAGTTACGTTCGCTCCGCTGGTGAAAACAGGCGCGTTATCATTCACATCCGTCACCGTGATGGTGAGCGTGACCGTGCTACTGAGGGAGGGGCTCCCGCCGTCTGTAACGGTCACCTCAAGCGAATAGGGTGAGGGTGAGGACTTGCTTTCAAAATCCAGCGCACCAGCAACGGTAACCGCGCCCGTGGTGGGGCTGATAGCAAATACAGCCCCCGTATTACCGCCTGTGATGGCATAAGTTAATACATTATCGGGTGGCGAGGTTTCGTCTGGGTCCGTTGCCACCACTATGCCGACCGCAGTGCCGTTTGCACTATTTTCTGCTACGCTAAAGGTAGCATTGCTAGCAGTGGGGGCTTCGTTTACCTGGTCTACAGCAATGTCGAAGTGTTTTGCGAAATTATTCGTCCCGTCGCTTACATTTATCCGTATCGAGTAACTAGCCTGGGTTTCATAGTCCGCGGAAGTGGTAAGCCCCAGCGTGGTTCCTAAAATATCAAAACTCCCATTGTCGCCATCGCCATCGCCTGACTCCAAGGTGTAGACATACGTACCTCCTGCATCAGTATTTGACAGGGTACCCACCTCCGCAAAGGCAACCACATTTTCTGAAATACTATGGGAAGAAAGGAAAATGTTCGTCGGTGCCTGATTCATCGTGCCCAGACCACCATCGGTAATAGTCCAGCCAGCTGAACTGATCATGTTGGCCCTGGCAGTTTGCGCTTCATCACTGATATACAAAGAAGTCCCTCCGTCGAACGTAACCCCGGGTGTGAGCTGTTGTCGGTTCCAGCCCACCAAAAGTGAATCGTAGTGCGCCAGGGAAAGGGTAACGCCGGAAAACATACTTTCCATATACCGCACCGCTTCCACATTCCACCCGCCCAGGTCTTGGTCAAAGGAACTGGCTCCCAAGAACATACCATACATATCCGTCACCGAGGCGGTATTCCAACCGCCTATGTCCTGGTCAAAGGCAGTGGCTCCAGCGAACATGTTCCACATACTTGTCACCGTACCTACATTCCACCCGCCTATCGCACCGTTGAAGGAAGTGGTAAAAGCGAACATGGAAGTCATATCCGTCACCGAAGCGGTATTCCACCCGCTTATGTCTCCGTTAAAGGAGTTGGCGCCATCGAACATGGACGTCATATTCGTCACCGAGGCTACATTCCAACCGTCCAGGTCTTGATTAAAGGCAGAGGCTCTAAAGAACATAGATGTCATATTCGTCACCGAGGATACATCCCAACCGTCTATGGCACGGTTAAAGGAAGCAGCATTCTGAAACATGGAAGTCATATCCGTCACCGTGGAGGTATTCCAACCGGCTATGTTCTGATCAAAGGAAGTGGCTCCAGCGAACATATAAGACATATTCGTCACTGTACCCATGTTGGGTATACCTGCTCTTTCATTCATCGTCAGGTTAATGGCTCCATGAAAAGCATGACTCATATCTGCATTCCAGACAGCGGTACCCCACTGTTCGATAACGGTATATTTCGCCGCGTCTGCCTGCTTGTTGATATAGACATCGTTCAGGTTTCTAAACCTGATCGCGTGGTATCCTGCTTCGGCGAACGTATGGAACTGGGTTCCAGAAACTTCTGTATCTCCAGCTTCAAACGTTTGGTCATTGTTCCAGTCTATGTCATAACGTGTATCCTCCGTATAGAACGTAAAGAGTTCGTCGGCAGATGTAGTGGTGATGGTCAGTACAAAGTGGTCGGTCTGGTTGGTACCGCCACTCTCCACATGCGTCCCCGTGATGATGAGCGTTGCCGTGCCACTTAAACGAGAAGTGCCCCCGCCGTCTGTAACGGTCACCTCCAGCGCATAAGAGGCGGTGGTGGAATAATCCAGCGCACCAGCAACGGTAACCGCTCCCGTGGTCGGGTTGATAGCAAATACATTCCCCGTATTACCCCCAGTGATCGCATAGGTTAACACATTATTGGGCCAAGCGTGGTCCGGGTCCGTTGCTGTCACGATGCCGACCGAGGTGCCGATCGTACTAATTTCCGATACGCTAAAGGCAGCGTCGCGGGCAGTGGGGGCTTCGTTTTCGTCGTCTACAGAAATCGTGAAGTGTTTTGCGAAATCATGGGACCCGTCACTGACATTGATACGTACTGAATAGGTGGCTTTTGTGGATTCATAGTCCGCAGATGAGGTAAGCCTCAAAGCCGTGCCTAACGTAGTGAAACTCCCATTGTCACCATCGCCATCGCCTGGCACCAACGTGTAGACATACGTACCACCCCTGTCGGTATTTGATAGCATCCCAACCTCCGCATTGGCACCCGCATTTTCTGCAATGCGGGTGGAAGAAAGAAATATGTTCGTCGGTGCCTGATTCATCGTGCCCCGTCCGCCATCGGTAATGCTCCAGCCATCTGAACGGATCATCTCGTCCTTGGCAGTTTGCGCTTCCGTGCTTCTATATAACGAATTCCCTCCGTCGAACGTAACTCCTGGGGTAAGCTGTTGCCGGTTCCAGCCCGCCAAAAGCAAATCGTAATTTGACGAGGAAAGGGTAACGCCCGAGAACATACGTTCCATATACCGCACCGAGGATACATCCCAACCGCCCAGGTCCTGATCAAAGGAACCGGCACCCTGGAACATATAAGACATATCCGTCACCGAGGATACATCCCAACCGCCTATCGCTCCGTTAAAGGAACTGGCTACATAGAACATATAAGACATATCCGTCACCGAGGATACCGTCCACCTGCCCAGGTCTTGGTTAAAGGAACTGGTACCCCAGAACATCCTTTCCATGCTCGTCACCTGTGCCGTATTCCAACCGCCCAGGTCCTGATCAAAGGTAGCCGCATTCTGAAACATCCCATTCATGTCCCGCACCGAGGATACATCCCAACCGCCCAGCGCCTGATTAAAGAACCCTGCGTTCCAGAACATCACACTCAT
This sequence comes from Ekhidna sp., assembly GCA_965261215.1. Taxonomy (GTDB): domain Bacteria; phylum Bacteroidota; class Bacteroidia; order Cytophagales; family Cyclobacteriaceae; genus Ekhidna. Next base: position 350,569 of record CBDHDT010000193.1, on the reverse strand, counting down.
ATCCGTCACCGAGGATACATTCCAGCCGACTACCTCCTGATTAAAGGTAGCCGCTCGCGAGAACATGGCACGCATGTTCGTCACCGAGGATACATTCCAGCCACCTACCTCGCTGTTAAAGGAAGAAGCTCCCCTGAACATATACGCCATATCCGTCACCGAAGCGGTATTCCAGCCGACCAGGGTCTGGTCAAAGGAACTGGCTCCAGCAAACATATACGCCATGGTCGTCACCGACGATACATTCCAACCGTCTATCTCGCCGTTAAAGGAACTGGCACCATTGAACATAGCCCGCATATTCGTCACCGAGGATACATCCCAACCGCTGATGTCGCCGTCAAAGGAACCAGCACCAGCGAACATAGAAGTCATATTTGTCACCGAACGCATGTCCGGCGTATCGGTAGCTGTCATCGTCAGGTTAATGGCACCACGAAAAGCACTACTCATATCTGAATCCCAGGTAGCGGTACCCCACTGTGCTATCGAGGTATATTTCGCCTCGTCTGGCTGGTCATTGATATTTATATCATTCAGGTCACGAAACCTGATCGTATGGTCTCCTGATACGGCGAACGTGTGGGACTGGTTTTCAAAAATCCCTGCATCTTCAAACACGCCGTCATCGTCCCAGTCTATGTCATAACTTGTGTCCTCCGTGTAGAACGTAAAGGATTCGTCGGCAGCTGTAGTTGTTATTTTCAGCACAAAGTGGACTGGATCTACTGGGACGAGTTCATTCGGCACATCCGTCACCGTGATGGTGAGGGCTTGCGTAGCAGTCATTGGAGGGGACTGACCGTCTGTAGCCGTGATCGTTACTTCGTACATATTATCCATTCCCGTATCTACTGGATTCTCAAAGTCTGGTGCGGTCCTGAACGTCAATACGCCTGCGGGAGTGAGGGAAAACAGACCTGCATCCGCTCCCGACAGCGTGAACGTAACCGTCTGTCCCAGGTCTGCATCCGTGGCATCGGCCATCATTACTACCGTCGTGCCGTTTTCTGCATACGAAACGCTAGCGGTAGCTCCATTTGCGAAAATAGGCGCATGAACGTTGTTTTCATCCACATCCGTCACCGTGATGGCGAGGGCTTGCGTAGCCATCTTTGCGGGTGTGCCGTCATCTGTAGCCGTGACGGTTACTTCATATAGGTTGTTCATCCCCATATCTGACGGGGTTTCAAAATCTGGTGCGGTATTGAACGTCAATACGCCTGTGAGAGTGATGGAAAACAAGCCCGCATCCGCTCCCGACAGGGTGAGCGTGACCGTCTGTCCCGCATCTGCATCGGTGGCATTGACCGTGGTTACTACCGTCGTGCCGTTTTCTGCATAAGCTACCGTAGCGGTGGCCCCATTTGCGAAAACTGGGGCAGTATTTTCATCCACATCCGTCACCGTGATGGTGAGCGTCTGCATAGCAGTCATTGCGAGTGTGCCGTCATCCGAGGCAGTGACGATCACTTCATATAGGTTGTCCGTTCCCATATCTGCTGGAAGCTCATAGTCTGGTGCAGTATTGAACGTCAATGCGCCTGCGGGAGAGATGGAAAACAGTCCCACATCCGCTCCGCCCGACAGGGTGTAACTTACCGTCTGTCCCGCATCTAAATCCGTGGCGGTAACCGTGGTTACTGCCGTCGTTCCTTCCGCTACATTCTTAGTCGCGCTACTGGTGAAAACAGGGACGTGATCATTCGCATCCGTCACTGTAATGGTGAGCATCTGCATGGCAGTCATTGCGGTTGCGCCGTCATCCGAGGCAGTGACGATCACTTCATATAGGTTGTCCGCTCCCGCATCTGCTGGGTTCTCATAGTCTGGTGCCATGTTGAACGTCAATTCTCCTGACGTAACAATGGTAAACCTGGAGGCATCCGCTCCGCCCGACAGCGTGTAACTTACTGTCTGTCCTCCATCTGCATCCGTAGCGGTAACCGTAGTTACTACCGTCGTTCCTTCCGCTACATTCTCAGTCGCGCTACTGGTGAAAACAGGGGCGTGTTCATTTACATCCGTCACCGTGATGGTGAGGATTTGCGTAGCGGTCATTGCGGTTGCACCGTTGTCCATGGCAGTGACGATGACTTCATAGTCATTGTCCCCTCCTGTATCTGCTGGGTTCTCAAAATCTGGTGCGGTCTTGAACGTCAATTCGCCTGTGGGAGTGATGGAAAACAAGCCCGCATCCGCTCCCGACAGAGCTAAAGTAACCGTCTGTCCCGTATCTGCATCAGTGGCATCGACGGTGGTTACTGGCGTAGTGGCGTTTTCTGCATAAGTTACTGTAGCGGTAGCTCCGCCTGCGAAAACAGGGATGTTATCATTTACATCCGTCACCGTGATGGTAAACGTCTGCATAGCGGTCAACGGAGTGGGCAACTGCCCGTCCGTGGCGGTGACCGTAACCGTGTATATATTCGATCCCGCCACACTGCCTGGGTTCTCATAGTCTGGTGCCGTTTTGAACGTCAATGCGCCTGCGGGAGTGATGGAAAATAGACTCGCATCCGCTCCCGACAGCATGGTGAGGAACGTGATCACCGTTTGTCCCACATTTGCATCCCTAGCGGTAACCGTGGTCACTGCCGTCGTTCCTTCCGACACCGTTACGTTCGCTCCGCTGGTGAAAACAGGGACATTATCATTCGCATCCGTCACCGTGATGGTGAGCATTGCCGTGCTACTTAGGGAGGAGCTTCCGCCGTCTGTAACGGTCACCACGAGCGAATAGGAGGCGGTGGTTTCATAATCCAACGCACCAGCAACGGTAATCGCGCCTGTGGTGGAGTTGATAGCAAATACATCCCCCGTGTTACCGCCTGTGATGGCATAGGTTAATGTACCATTGCTCAAGGAAGCGAGGTCTGGATCTGTGCCTGCCACTCTGCCGACTTCTGTTCCTGTTGCACTATTTTCTGCTACCACAAATGTATCATCGCGGGCAGTGGGTGCTTCGTTTTCATCCGTCACCGTGATGGTGAGAGCTTGCGTAGCGGTCATTGGAGAGGACTGTCCGTCTGTGGCGGTGACCATGACTTCATATATGTTGTCCCCTCCTGTATCTGCTGGGTTCTCAAAATCTGGTGCGGTCTTGAACGTCAATGCGCCTGTGGAAGCGATGGAAAACTGACCCGCATCCGCTCCCGACAGCGTGAACGTGACCGTCTGTCCCGTATCTGCATCAGTGGCATCGACGGTGGTTACTGGCGCAGTGCCGTTTTCTGCATGAGTTACTGTAGCGGTAGCTCCGCCTGCGAAAACAGGGGTGTTATCATTTACATCCGTCACCGTGATGGTAAACGTCTGCGTAGCTGTCAACGGAGTGGGCAACTGCCCGTCCGTGGCGGTGACCGTGACCGTGTATATATTCGATCCCGCCACACTGCCTGGGTTCTCATAGTCTGGTGCCGTTTTGAACGTCAATGCGCCTGCGGGAGTGATGGAAAATAGACTCGCATCCGCTCCCGACAGCATGGTGAGGAACGTAATCACCGTTTGTCCCACATTTGCATCCCTAGCGGTAACCGTGGTCACTGCCGTCGTTCCTTCCGACACCGTTACGTTCGCTCCGCTGGTGAAAACAGGGACGTTATCATTCTCATCCGTCACCGTGATGGTGAGCGTTGCCGTGCCACTTAGGGGGGAGCTTCCGCCGTCTGTAAAGGTCACCACGAGCGAATAGGAGGCGGTGGTTTCATAATCCAACGCACCAGCAACGGTAATCGCGCCTGTGGTGGAGTTGATAGCAAATACATCCCCTGTATTACCGCCTGTGATGGCGTAGGTTAATGTATTATCGGGCGAAGTTTGGTCTGGGTCTGTGCCTGCCACTATGCCGACTTCTGTTCCGTTTGCACTAGTTTCTGCTACGCTAAATGGAGCATCGCTGGCAGTGGGAGCTTCGTTCTCATCCGTCACCGTGATGGTGAGCGTCGCCGTGCCACTTAGGGAGGGGCTTCCGCCGTCTGTAACGGTCACCACGAGCGAATAGGATGCGGTGGTTTCATAATCCAACGCACCAGCAACGATAATCGCGCCTGTGGTGGAGTTGATAGCAAAAATACTCCCTGTATTACCGCCTGTGATGGCATAGGTTAATGTATTATCGGGCGAGGTTTGGTCTGGGTCTGTGCCTGCCACTCTGCCGACTGCTGTTCCAGTTGCACTATTTTCTGCTACGCTAAATGTATCATCGCGGGCAGTGGGTGCTTCGTTTTCATCCGTCACCGTGATGGTAAACGTCTGCATAGCAGTCATTGCGGGTGTGCCGTCATCTGTGGCGGTGATCGTTACTTCGTACATATTATCCGCTCCCATATCTGACGGGGTTTCAAAATCTGGTGCGGTATTGAACGTCAATGCGCCTGTGGAAGTGATGGTAAACAAGCCCGCATCCGCTCCCGACAGAGCTAAAGTAACCGTCTGTCCCGTATCTGCATCAGTGGCATCGACCGTGGTTACTGGCGTAGTGGCGTTTTCTGCATAAGCTACTGTAGCGGTAGCTCCATTTGCGAAAACCGGGATGTTATCATTTACATCCGTCACCGTGATGGTAAACGTCTGCATAGCGGTCAACGGAACGGACTGCCCGTCCGTAGCGGTGACCGCGACCGTGTATATATTCGATCCCACCGCACTGCTTGGGTTCTCATAGTCTGGTGCCGTTTTGAACGTCAATGCGCCTGTGGGAGTGATGGAAAATAGACTCGCATCCGCTCCCGACAGCATAGTGAGGAACGTAATCACCGTTTGTCCCACATTTGCATCCCTAGCGGTAACCGTGGTCACTGCCGTCGTTCCTTCCGACACCGTTACGTTCGCTCCGCTGGTGAAAACAGGTGCATTATCATTCTCATCCGTCACCGTGATGGCGAGCGTTGCCGTGCCACTGAGGGGGGGGGAGCTTCCGCCGTCTGTAACGGTCACCACGAGCGAATAGGAGGCGGTGGTTTCATAATCCAACGCACCAGCAACGGTAATCGCTCCCGTGGTGGAGTTGATAGCAAAAACACTGCCTGTGTTACCGCCTGTGATGGCATAGGTTAATGTACCATTGCTCAAGGAAGCGAGGTCCGGGTCTGTTGCTGTCACTGTGCCGACTGCTGTTCCCATTGCACTATTTTCTGCTACGCTAAATGGAGCATCGCTGGCAGTGGGTGCCTCGTTTTCATCCGTCACCGTGATGGTGAGCGTCGCCGTGCCACTTAGGGAGGGGCTTCCGCCGTCTGTAACGGTCACCACGAGCGAATAGGAGGCGGTGGTTTCATAATCCAACGCACCAACAACGATAATCGCGCCTGTGGTGGAGTTGATAGCAAAAATACTCCCTGTATTACCGCCTGTGATGGCATAGGTTAATGTATTATCGGGCGAGGTTTGGTCTGGGTCTATGCCTGCCACTCTGCCGACTGCTGTTCCAGTTGCACTATTTTCTGCTACGCTAGATGCAGCATCGCGGGCAGTGGGTGCTTCGTTTACATCCGTCACCGTGATGGTGAGGGCTTGCGTAGCGGTCATTGCGGGTGTGCCGTTGTCTGTGGCAGTGATCGTTACTTCGTACATATTATCCGCTCCCACATCTGTAGGCATTTCAAAATCTGGTGCGGTCTTGAACGTCAATGCGCCTGTGGGAGTGATGGAAAACAAGCCCGCATCCGCTCCCGACAGAGCTAAAGTAACCGTCTGTCCCGTATCTGCATCAGTGGCATCGACCGTGGTTACTGGCGTAGTGGCGTTTTCTGCATAGGCTACTGTAGCGGTAGCTCCATTTGCGAAAACCGGGATGTTATCATTTACATCCGTCACCGTGATGGTAAACGTCTGCATAGCAGTCATTGCGGGTGTGCCGTCATCTGTGGCAGTGATCGTTACTTCGTACATATTATCCGCTCCCACATCTGTAGGCATTTCAAAATCTGGTGCGGTCTTGAACGTCAATACGCCTGCGGGAGTGATGGAAAACAGACTGGCATCCACTCCGCCCGACAGCGTGTAACTTACCGTCTGTCTTGGATCTGCATCGGTGGCAACGACGGTAGTTACTGCCGTCAACCCTTCCACTACAGCCAGCATCGTCGTTCCTCTTCTGAAAACAGGGGCGTGTTCATTCTCATTCGTCACCGTGATGGTGAGGATTTGCGTAGCGGTCATTACAGGTGTGCCGTTGTCCGTGGCAGTGACGATGACTTCATATAGGTTGTTCATCCCCATATCTGACGGGGTTTCAAAATCTGGTGCGGTATTGAACGTCAATACGCCTGCGGGAGTGATGGAAAACAGTCCCACATCCGCTCCCGACAGAGCTAAAGTAACCGTCTGTCCCGTATCTGCATCAGTGGCATCGACCGTGGTTACTGGCGTAGTGGCGTTTTCTGCATAAGTTACCGTAGCGGCGGCTCCATTTGCGAAAACTGGGGCATGGGCATTAGCCCGTCCGCCATCCGTAATGATCCAGTTATCTGAATTCTTCATATTTTCCCTAGCGGTGTGTGCTGCATCTGAGCTATATTTAGAATTTCCAGCATGGAAAGTGACTCCACGTTGAAGGGGTTGTCTGTTCCACCCCACCAATAGCGAATCGTAGTTTGCAATTGAAAGAGCAACTCCAAGTAACATATTTTCCATAGTCGTCACCGATGCTACATTCCACCTGCCTATGTCCTGATCAAAGGACGTGGCTCTAACGAAAACGGAATCCATATCGGTCACCGATGCGGTATTCCACCCGCCTATGTTCTGGTCAAAGGAAGTGGCTTCATAGAACATGAAATCCATATCCTCCACCGATGCTGTATTCCACCTGCCTATGTCTTGGTTAAAGGAAGTGGCTCCAGCGAAAATGGAATCCATATACACCACCGCTACTGTATTCCACCCGCCTATGTTCTGGTCAAAAGAAGTGGCTCCAGAGAGCATCCCAGACATATACACCACCGCTACCGTATTCCACCCGCCTATGTTCTGGTCAAAGGAAGTGGCTTCATAGAACATCCCAGACATATCCGTCACCGATACGGTATTCCACCCGCCTATGTTCTGGTCAAAGGAAGTGGCTTCATAGAACATCTCAGACATATCCGTCACAGTCGCTGTATTCCACCTGCTTATGTCTTGGTTAAAGGAAGTGGCGAGAGAGAACATCCCAGACATATCCGTCACAGTCGCTGTATTCCACCCGCCTATGTCCTGATTAAAAGCAGTGGCTCCAGAGAACATATAAGACATATCTGTCACCGCTACTGTATTCCACCCGCTGATGTCTTGGTTAAAAGAAGAGGCTTCATAAAACATCAAAAGCATATCGGTCACCGCTGCGGTATTCCACCCGCTGATGTCGCCGTCGAAGGAAGAGGCTCCAGCGAACATAAAACTCATATTCGTCACCGCACTCATGTCAGGAGTATCAGTAGCTGCCATGGTCAGGTTACTTGCTCCCCAAAACGCATTACTCATATCTGCATTCCAGCCAGCGGTACCCCACTGTTCTATGGAGGTATATTTTGCTGAGTCTGCCCGACTAAGGATATAAATATCATTCAGGTTTCTAAATCTGATGGTGTGATCTCCTGCTGTGGCGAAGGTGTGGAGAACATCTCCTGTTGTGACCTGCTCAAAACCGTTACCTTCTCCCCAGTTCACCATATAAACGGTGTCTTGACTATAGAACGTAAAGGATCTGTCGCTAGCGTTAGTGCCAGCGGTGGTTGTGATTTTTAGTACAAAGTCGTCTGATGGGGTGAGTTCATTTTCATCCGTCACGGTGATGGTGAGGGCTTGCGTAGCAGTCATGGGAGCGGGCTGCCCGTCTGTGGCGGTGACGGAGACCGAGTATATATTTGACCCCGACGCACTGCCTGGGGTTTCAAAATCTGGTGCGGTATTGAACGTCAATTCGCCTGTGGGCGAGATGGTAAACAGACTCACATCCGCTCCGCCCGACAACGTGTAACTTACCGTCTGTCCCGTATCTGCATCGGTGGCATCGACGGTGGTTACTGGCGTGGTGGCGTTTTCTGCATAAGCTACTGTAGCGGTAGCTCCGCCTGCGAAAACAGGGGCGTTATCATTCACTCCTGTCACCGTGATGGTGAGGGCTTGCGTAGCAGTCCTTGCGGGTGTGCCGTCATCTGTAGCGGTGATCGTTACGTCGTACTCATTATTCCCGCCCGCATCTGTAGGCATTTCAAAATCTGGTGCGGTCTTGAACGTCAATTCGCCTGCGGGAGTGATGGAAAACAGACTGGCATCCGCTCCGCCCGACAGCGTGAACGTGACCGTCTGTCCCGTATCTGCATCAGTGGCATCGACGGTGGTTACTGGCGTAGTGGCGTTTTCTGCATAAGCTACTGTAGCGGTAGCTCCGCCTGCGAAAACAGGGGCGTTATCATTCTCATCCGTTACGGTGATGGTGAGGGCTTGCGTAGCAGTCCTTGCGGGTGTGCCGTCATCTGTAGCGGTGATCGTTACGTCGTACTCATTATTCCCGCCCGCATCTGTAGGCATTTCAAAATCTGGTGCGGTCTTGAACGTCAATTCGCCTGCGGGAGTGATGGAAAACAGACTGGCATCCGATCCCGACAGCGTGAACGTAATCGTCTGTCCCAGGTCTGCATCCGTGGCACCGACGGTGGTTACTGGCGTAGTGGCGTTTTCTGCATAAGTTACTGTAGCGGTGGCTCCATTTGCGAAAACTGGGGCATCATTCACATCCGTCACGGTGATGGTGAGCGTTGCCATGGCACTTAGGGAGGGTCTTCCTCCATCTGCAACTGTCACCACGAGCGAATAGGATGGGGAGGTTTCATAATCCAGCGCATCAGCAACGGTAATCGCTCCTGTTTTTGGGTTGATAGCAAATACACTCCCTGTATTACCGCCTGTGATGGTGTAGGTTAATACCGTATTGGGCGAGGGTTCGTCGTCATCGGGCGAGGGTTCGTCCGGGTCTGTGGCTACCACTGTGCCGACCGTTGTTCCTTTTGCACTCGTTTCTGCTACCACCAAGGTAGCATCGCGGGCAGTGGGTGGGTCGTTTTCATCGTCTACATAAATGGTGAATTGTTTTTCAAAATTATGGGTCCCGTCGCTTACATTTATCCTTATCGAGTAGTTAGCTCGTCGTGGACCGTACATCGTGTGGAGCGGGAAACGTTCATAGTCCGCGGAAGCGGTAAGCCTCAAGTTTGTTCCTAAAATAGAGAAACTCCCATTGTCGGCATCTCCACCCCCTGCCATCAATGTGTAGGCATACGTGCCTCCTGTATCGGTATTTGATAGCATCCCCACCACCGCATTGGCACCCGCATTTTCTGCAATACGGTTGGTAGAAAGTGAAATGTTTGTTGGTGCCTGATTCATAGTTCTCAGCCCTCCATCAATAATACCCCAGTCATGACCAGTTGCACTGGTCATGTTTGCCCTAGCGGTTTGCGCTTCAGTGCTGATATACAACGAATTCCCTCCGTGGAAAGTAAGCCCAGGTGTAAGGTTTTGTCTGTTCCACCCCACCAAAAGTGAATCGTAGTTTGCAAGTGAAAGTGTGACATTTGAGAACATACCTGCCATATCGGTCACCGCTTCTACATTCCATCCGCCTATGTCCTGGTCAAAGGCAGTGGCATTCCAGAACATCCACTGCATAGTCGTCACCTGTGCTGTGTTCCACCCGCCTATGTCTTGGTCAAAGGCAGTGGCACCAAAGAACATCCACTGCATAGTCGTCACCTGTGCGGTATTCCAATTTCCTATGTCGCCGTTAAAGGAAGTGGCATCCCTGAACATACCCCACATAGTCGTCACCGATGCGGTATTCCAATTTCCTATGTCGCCGTTAAAGGAAGTGGCTCCAAAGAACATAACTTGCATATTCGTCACCGATGTGGTATTCCAGTTTCCTATGTCTTGATTAAAGGAAGTGGCTTTCCCGAACATAACCGACATATCCGTCACCTGTGCGGTATTCCAGTTGCCTATGTCTTGGTCAAAGGAAGCGGCTTTCCCGAACATACCTCCCATATCCGTCACCTGTGCGGTATTCCAGTTGCCTATGTCTTGGTTAAAGGAACTGGCTCCCAGGAACATACCATACATATCCGTCACCTGTTCGGTATTCCACCTGCTGATGTCCTGATTAAAGGAAGTGACCTCCTCGAACATAAAATCCATAGTCGTCACCTGTGCGGTATTCCACCCGCTGATGTCGCCGTTAAAGGACTCGGCGTAGGAGAACATCTCAGACATATCCATCACCTGTGCGGTATTCCATCCGTTTAGGTCTTGGTTAAAGGAAGTGGCTTCATAGAACATAGCAGACATATCCGTCACCTGTGCGGTATTCCATCCGTTTATGTCTTGGTTAAAGGAAATGGCTTCATAGAACATAGCAGACATATCCGTCACCTGTGCGGTATTCCACCCGCTGATGTCGCCGTTGAAGGAAGAGGCTCCCCCGAACATCCCCGACATATTCGTCACACGGCTCATGTCAGCAGTATCAGTAGCTGTCATGGTCAGGTTATTAGCTCCATAAAAAGCACTATCCATTGCCGCATCCCAGACAGCGGTACCCCACTGTGCTATGGCGGTATATTTTGCTGTGTCTGCCTGGTTATTGATATTTATATCATCCAGGTTTCTAAATCTTATGATTTTCACTCCTGCTGTGGCAAAGGTGTGGGGCTGGTTTCCAGTAGCTCCTGTGTCTTCAAACAGTCCGTCATTGTTCCAGTCTATGTCATAATTTGTGTCCTCCGTGTAGAAGGTGAAGGAGCTGTCGTTAGCGTTATTGCCGGGGTTAGTTGTTACTTTCAGCACCAAGTGGGCCGGGTCTGCGGGGTTGTCAACTTCATTCAGCACATCCGTCACGGTGACAGTAATGGTCTGCATGGCCATCTTTTCGGGTGTGCCGTCGTCTGTAGCCGTGATGGTTACTTCGTACATATTATTCGATCCCGCATCCGTAGGCATTTCATAGTCTGGTGCGGTCTTGAACGTCAATACGCCTGCCGGGGTGAGGGAAAACAGCCCTGCATCCGCTCCGCCCGACAGCGTTAAAGTAATCGTCTGGCCTGCGTCTGCATCGGAGGCAACGACTCTGGTTAGTTCCGTAATGGTATTTTCTGCATAAGCTACTGTAGTGGCAACTCCTCTTGCGAAAACTGGCGCGTGGACGTTACCTCGTCCGCCATCCGTGATAGTCCAGCCACGTAAATTCTTCATATTTTCCCTGGCGGTGTGTGCTGCATCTGAGAGATACAGAGCGTTTCCCCCGTCGAAAAGGACTCCCGTTTGAAGGGTTTGTCTGTTCCAACCCACCAAAAGCGAATCGTAGTTTGCAGTTGAAAGTGTAACACCTGAGAACATACTTTCCATATTCGTCACGGCTGCTGTATTCCACCTGCCTATGTCCTGGTTAAAGGAAGTGGCATTCCGGAACATACTTTCCATAGTCGTCACCGATGCGGTATTCCACCTGCCTATGTCCTGGTTAAAGGAAGTGGCATTCCGGAACATACTTTCCATAGTCGTCACCTGTGCGGTATTCCACCCGCCTATGTCCTGGTTAAAGGAAGTGGATCCAGAGAACATATAAACCATACTCGTCACCGCTGCTGTATTCCACCTACCTATGTCTTGGTTAAAGGAAGTGGAAAAACTGAACATCGCATACATACTCGTCACCTTTGACGTATTCCACCTTCCTATGTCGCCGTCAAAGGAAGTGGCATTAGCGAACATATTAAACATATTCGTCACGGATGAGGTATTCCACCCACCTATGTTCTGGTCAAAGGAAGTAGCTCCCTGAAACATAGCCCTCATATTCGTCACAGATGCGGTATTCCACCCGCCTATGTCGCCGTTAAAGGCAGTGGCTTCATAGAACATGCTTTCCATATTCGTCACAGCACTCATGTCTGGAGTACCTGCGCTTGAGTTCATAATCAGGTTACTTGCTCCCCAAAAAGCACTAGACATATCTGCATTCCAGACAGAAGTACCCCACTGTTCTATGGAGGTATATTTTGTTGCGTCTGCCTTTGGATTATAGGAAGGACTATTGATATAGACATCATTCAGGTTTCTAAATCTGATGGTTTTCACTCCTGCTGTGGCGAAGGTATGGGGAGCATTTCCTGTTGAGACCTGCTCAAAACCGTTGCCTTCTCCCCAGTCCACCATATAATCCATGTCCTGGCTATAAAAAGTAAAGGACTTGTCGGTGGTGTTAGTACCCGCGGTGGTGGTTATTTTCAGTACAAAGTCATCTGATGGGGCGTGTTCAATCTCCACATCCGTCACGGTGATGGTGAATTGTTTTGCAACCGCTACCCCATCCACTTTTAGCCTCACGGCATAGGTAACTTGTGTTTCATAGTCAGCGGAAGCGGTAAGCCTCAGGCTTGTTCCTGAAATATTAAACCTACTGTTGTCGGTATCCCCAGTGCCTGCCACCAAGGTGTAGGTATAGCTAGTCGCTCCCCCATTTGTGGATAGCGTACCCACCACCGCATTGGCTCCTGCATTTTCTGCGATGCTGGTGGAAGAAAGAAATAGGGCTGTGGGTACAGCACCAGCCTGTACTCGTCCGCCATCCGTGATGATCCAGCGATCTGAGTTCTTCATGTTTTCCCTAGCGGTGTGTGCTACATGTGAGCTATATTTGGAATGTCCCCCAGCGAAAGTGATTCCACTTTGAAGGTTTTGTCTGTTCCAACCCACCAAAAGTTTATCGTAGTTTGTAGGTGAAAGTGTAACACCAGAGAATATACCGTCCATCCTCGTCACCTGTGCGGTATTCCACCCGCCTATGTTCTGATTAAAGGAAGTGGCTCCAGAAAACATATTCCACATAAGTGTCACCGATACTGTATTCCATCCGCTTATGTTCTGATTAAAGGAAGTGGCATTCTGGAACATATTTCCCATATTCGTCACCTGTGCTGTATTCCACCCGCCTATGTCCCGATTAAAGGAAGTGGCTCCTTCGAACATAGCATACATATTCCACACCTTTGTTGTATTCCAATCTCCTATGTCTTGGTCAAAGGAAGTGGCATTCTGGAACATACCACCCATAGTCGCCACCTGTGCGGTATTCCAGTTTCCTACGTTCTGATTAAAAGAAGTGGCTTCATAGAACATACCATGCATATTCGTCACAGTTTCTACATTCCACCCGCCTATGTCGCCGTTAAAGGAAGTGGCATTCTGGAACATACCAAACATATTCGCCACAGATGCTACATTCCACCCGCCTATGTCCTGATTAAAGGAAGTGGCATTCTGGAACATAGCATACATATTCGTCACAGCACTCATATCAGGCGTACCTGCGCTTGCATTCATGGTCAGGTTGCTTGCTCCCTGAAAAGTAGCTCCCATATTTGCATTCCAAGTAGGGGTACCCCACTGCTCTATGGAGGTATATTTTTCCTTGCCTGCTTGGTTATTGATAAAGACATCATTCAGGTTTCTAAACCTGATGATGTGTTCTCCTGCTGTGGGGAAGGTGTGGAGCTGGTTTCCAGAAACGCCTGTATTTTCAAACATTCCGTTATTGTCCCAGTCTATGTCATAATTTGTGTCCTGCGTGTAGAAGGTAAAGGTCTTGTCGGTAGCGTTAGTACCCGCGGTGGTTGTTATTTTTAGGACAAAGTGGTCTGGTGGTCCCGTCACGGTGATGGTGAGCGTTGCTGTGTCCCTGAGGGAGGGGCTTCCTCCGTCTGTCACGGTGACCACGAGCGAATAGGATGGGGTGGTTTCATAATTCAATGCGCCAGCAACGATAATCGCGCCTGTGGTGGGGTTGATGGCAAACACATTCCCTGCATTACCGCCTGTGATGGTGTAGGTTAATGTACGATTGATTGACCCCCCGGCGGTTGCTGATACTGTGCCGACTGCTGTGCCGTTTGCACTGGTTTCTGCTACCACAAAGGTAGCATCGCGGGCGGTGGGTGCATCGTTTACATCGCTTATAGAAATGGTGAGTTGTTTTGCAAAATCACTGGTTCCGTCGTTTGCATTTACCCGTACTGAGTGGGTAGTTTTTGTTTCATAATCAGCGGAAGCGGTAAGCCTCAGGCTTGTGCCTGAAATATTAAACCTACTGTTGTCGGTATCCCCAGTGCCTGCTACCAAGGTGTAGGTATAGCTAGTCGCTCCCCCATTTGTGGATAGCGTACCCACCACCGCATTGGCTCCTGCATTTTCTGCGATGCTGGTGGAAGAAAGAAATAGGGCTGTAGGTACAGCACCAGCCTGTACTCGTCCGCCATCGGTAATGACCCAGTTATCTGAATTCTTCATGTTTTCCCTAGCGGTGTGTGCTACCTGTGAGCTATATTTAGAATTTCCCCCGCTGAAAGTGACTCCCGTTTGAAGGTTTTGTCTGTTCCAACCTACCAAAAGTGAATCGTAGTTTGTTGGTGAAAGTGTAATTCCAAAGAACATACCACGCATATTCGTCACCGCTTCTACATTCCACCCGCCTATGTCGCCGTTAAAGGAAGTGGCATTCAGGAACATACCTGTCATAGTCGTCACAGATGCGGTATTCCACCCGCCTATGTCCTGATTAAAGGAAGTGGCAGTATGGAACATAGCCCACATATTCGTCACCTTTGCTGTATTCCACCTGCTTATGTCCTGATCAAAGGAAGTGGCTCCTTCGAACATACCTGCCATATTCGTCACCGCTGCTACATTCCACCCGCTGATGTCGCCGTTAAAGGAAGTGGCACCATTGAACATACTAAACATATTCGTCACCGCACTCATGTCTGGCGTACCTGCGCTTGGGTTCATGGTCAGGTTACTTGCTCCATAAAAAGCACCACTCATATCTGCATTCCAGCCAGCGGTACCCCACTGCTCTATGGAGGTATATTTTTCCTTGCCTGCTTGGTTATTGATAAAGACATCATTCAGGTTTCTAAACCTGATGGTGTGTTCTCCTGCTGTGGGGAAGGTATGGGACTGGTTTCCAGAGATGCCTGTATTTTCAAACATTCCGTTATTGTCCCAGTCTATGTCATAGCTTGTGTCCTGCGTGTAGAAGGTAAAGGACTTGTCGGCGGGGTTCGTACCTGCGGTGGTTGTTATTTTTAGGACAAAGTGTCCCGTCACGGTGATGGTGAGCGTTGCTGTGTCACTGAGGGAGGGGCTTCCTCCGTCTGTCACGGTGACCACAAGCGAATAGGACGGGGTGGTTTCATAATCCAATGCGCCAGCAACGGTAATCGCACCTGTGGTGGGGTTGATGGCAAACACATTCCCTGCATTACCGCCTGTGATGGCATAGGTTAATGTACGATTGATTGACCCCCCGGCGGTTGCTGATACTGTGCCGACTGCTGTGCCGTTTGTGCTATTTCCTGCTACCAAAAAGGTAGCATCGCGGGCGGTGGGTGCGTCGTTTACATCGCTTATAGAAATGGTGAGTTGTTTTGAAAAATCATTGGTTCCGTCGTTTGCATTTACCCGTACTGAGTGGGTAGCTTGTGTTTCATAGTCAGCGGAAGCGGTAAGCCTCAGGCTTGTGCCTGAAATATTAAACCTACTGTTGTCGGTATCCCCAGTGCCTGCCACCAAGGTGTAGGTATAGCTAGTCGCTCCCCCATTTGTGGATAGCGTACCTACCACGGCATTGGCACCTGCATTTTCTGCAATGCTGGTAGGAGAAAGAAATAGGGCTGTGGGTACAGCACCTGCCTGTACTCGCCCGCCATCGGTAATGACCCAGTTATCTGAATTCTTCATGTTTTCCCTGGCGGTGTGTGCTGCATGTGAGCTATATTTAGAATCTCCTCCATGGAAAGTGAGTCCACTTGGAAGGTTTTGTCTGTTCCAACCCACCAAAAGTGAATCGTAGTTTGTAGGTGAAAGTGTGACACCTAAGAACATATAAGCTATATCCGTCACCGCTTCTACATTCCACCCGCCTATGTCTTGGTTAAAGGAAGTGGCTCCATTGAACATATCTCGCATAGTCGTCACCTTTTCTGTATTCCACCCGCCTATGTCTTGGTTAAAGGAAGTGGATCCAGAGAACATATTATACATATTAGTCACCCTTGCTGTATTCCACCCGCCTATGTCTTGGTCAAAGGAGATGGCTCCTCCGTCGAACATCCCTTCCATATCCGTCACCGCTACTGTATTCCATCTGCTGATGTCGCCGTTAAAAGAACGGGCACCAGTGAACATCCCAGCCATAGTCGTCACCTGTGCTGTATTCCACCCGCTGATGTCGCCGTTAAAGGAACGGGCACCAGTGAACATCCACTTCATAGTCGTCACCGCACTCATGTTAGGTGTACCTGCGCTTGGGGTCATGGTCAGGTTAACTGCGCTAGCAAAAGCACTGCTCATATCTGCATTCCAGCCAGCGGTACCCCACTGCTCTATGGAGGTGTATTTTTCCTTGCCTGCTTGGCTATTGATATAGACATCATTCAGGTTTCTAAACCTGATGGTGTGTCGTCCTGCTGTGGGGAAGGTATGGGACCGGTCTCCAGAAACGCCTGTATTTTCAAACATTCCGTTATTGTCCCAGTCTATGTCATAACTTGTGTCCTGCGTGTAGAAGGTAAAGGATCTGTCGGCGGGGTTCGTACCTGCGGTGGTTGTTATTTTCAGTACAAAGTGGTCTGGTGGTCCCGTCACGGTGATGGTGAGCGTTGCTGTGTCACTGAGGGAGGGGCTTCCTCCGTCTGTCACGGTGACCACGAGCGAATAGGATGGGGTGGTTTCATAATCCAATGCGCCAGCAACGGTGATCGCGCCTGTGGTGGGGTTGATGGCAAACACATTCCCTGTATTACCGCCTGTGATGGCATAGGTTAATGTACGATTGATTGATCCCCCGGCGGTTGCTGATACTGTGCCGACTGCTGTGCCGTTTGCACTGGTTTCTGCTACCACAAAGGTAGCATCGCGGGCGGTGGGTGCGTCGTTTACATCGCTTATAGAAATGGTGAGTTGTTTTGCAAAATCATTGGTTCCGTCGTTTGCATTTACCCGTACTGAATGGGTAGCTTGTGTTTCATAGTCAGCGGAAGCGGTAAGCCTCAGGCTTGTGCCTGAAATATTAAACCTACTGTTGTCGGTATCCCCAGTGCCTGCCACCAAGGCATAGGTATAGCTACTCGCTCCCCCATTTGTGGATAACGTACCCACCACGGCATTAGCTCCAGCATTTTCTGCAATACTGGTAGGAGAAAGAAATAGGGCTGTGGGTGCATCACCAGCCTGTACTCGTCCGCCATCGGTAATGATCCAGTTATCTGAATTCTTCATGTTTTCCCTGGCGGTGTGTGCTGCATGTGAGCTATATTTGGAATGTCCCCCAGCGAAAGTGATTCCACTTTGAAGGTTTTGTCTGTTCCAACCCACCAACAGCGCATCGTAGTTTGTAGGTGAAAGTGTAACACCAGAGAACATAAGTCGCATATCCGTCACCGCCTCTACATTCCACCCGCCTATGTCTTGGTTAAAGGAAGTGGATCCAGAGAACATATTATACATATTAGTCACCCTTGCTGTATTCCACCCGCCTATGTCTTGGTCAAAGGAGATGGCTCCTCCGTCGAACATCCCTTCCATATCCGTCACCGCTACTGTATTCCATCTGCTGATGTCGCCGTTAAAAGAACGGGCACCAGTGAACATCCCAGCCATAGTCGTCACCTGTGCTGTATTCCACCCGCTGATGTCGCCGTTAAAGGAACGGGCACCAGTGAACATCCACTTCATAGTCGTCACCGCACTCATGTTAGGTGTACCTGCGCTTGGGGTCATGGTCAGGTTAACTGCGCTAGCAAAAGCACTGCTCATATCTGCATTCCAGCCAGCGGTACCCCACTGCTCTATGGAGGTGTATTTTTCCTTGCCTGCTTGGCTATTGATATAGACATCATTCAGGTTTCTAAACCTGATGGTGTGTCGTCCTGCTGTGGGGAAGGTATGGGACTGGTTTCCAGAAACGCCTGTAGCTTCAAAAGCTCCGTCGTTGTCCCAGTCTATGTCATAATTTGTGTCCTGCGTGTAGAAGGTAAAGGTCTTGTCGGCGGGGTTCGTACCTGCGGTGGTTGTTATTTTTAGGACAAAGTAGTCTGCTGAATGTTGCTGCTGCGCCTGCACAGTGGCGGGCATCAGCGCAAGGAAGGAGGTAGCGATCAGGGCAAGGAGGGAGCTAACACTGCCAACATGGCGGGTTCGGAGGAGGTAATTTTTAACTGCGTTAGCATCCGCGATGTTGTCAGGAGGGAGTAGATTTTTCATGCGAAGTATTATTTTAGTGAAACGTATCATTTATTGCATTGAGCTTTAAGTGAACAAGTTTAGGTAGCGGTCGGGACTTTTGCAAGTATTAATTTCCTACGTGCCTCTTTATGCAGTACCAACCGGATTACCAACATTTGGTTAGTGGCTGGTTTTCTACCAAATGGATCACCACGTGTCACATATAACCTGTTTCTTTTTGCTCGCATTTCGTCAAAAAATTTAACCGTAGCTATGACCATACTTCAGGACACCGCTATTAACTACCTTTTTCCGCGATTTCGTTGTCAGTCCCGTACTCAACTCCTCATGTATGCTATATACCTTCCGGTTTTCCGTGCGAGACTTCCTTGCACCCCCGAAAAAATCCAGCTACTAGCGGTGTCCTTTATTTTGTGCCTAATTCAAACAAAAAATAATTCAATGTATTCATGTCACATTTTATAATCAATTTGGTATAAAAAACAGTTTAATTTATTTACGTTATAATTTTATAATCAACCTGGTAAGCTATATTTTTTTGCCTAATGTACTCAAGAAAAACGATTTAAATTTATTTATGTCATATTTTTCGGTCCAGTTGATATTACCAATGAAGAGCGGCACTTTTTTCGCTTTTCGGGAGGTTTTATGAGCTTTTGCCTACTGATTTTACCGTTTATACGAATATTTCACAGCAGTTGTTGTTGTATACCAGATTAATTCATATACCTTTGGGAGGGAAACGGCTACGTCTTATGCGGCTGCGTCTTATGTTAGCGTTGTTAAAAAATAAAAATTAATACTGCACATGAAGTTGAAACTTATCATTATCGCGTTAGTTGTTTTAGGTCTTGGTGCATGTACACAGCGGACCTGCCCTACGTATGCTAAAGAGGAAGTGAAGCAGGAGAAGCAGGAACATAGTCCTTCTGAAGCCAGCGTCTAAACTTCGGCGTACTTTCTCACTTCATTGGTGGTAATTGTTTCGTTTGACATAATTACCAGGCGTTCGACTACGTTTCTGAGTTCCCGAATGTTTCCTGTCCACGGGTTCTTTTGAAGGAGGAGTACGGCTTCCGGGGTTACTTCTTTTTTTGTTTCGCCGTATTCTGTTGCCACCTGCGTCAGGAAGTGGTCTATGAGGAGGGGGATGTCTTCTTTTCTGTCTCGTAGGGGGGGGACGGAAATGACCATGACGCTGAGCCTGTGGTAGAGGTCTTCTCTAACGTTTTTCTTTCTGATCTCTTCTTTCAGGTTCTTGTTTGTGGCGGCGAGAATTCTCACATCTACGCTGATGGGCTTGTCCCCTCCTACCCTCGTTATCTTTTTGTTCTGTAGGGTTCGCAGGACTTTCGCCTGGGCGGCTAAGCTCATGTCTCCGATTTCGTCAAGAAATAACGTCCCTCCACTGGCTTGTTCAAATTTTCCGATTCGTTGCTTATGCGCCGAGGTGAAGGCACCTTTTTCATGTCCAAATAACTCACTCTCGATCAATTCGGACGGGATAGCGGCACAGTTCAGCTCTACCAGTACGCCTGCTGCTCGTCCGCTTTTTTCATGTATCCAGCTTGCTACCACCTCTTTTCCTGTTCCGTTTTCTCCTGTAATCAAGACCCCTGCTTCTGTCGGGGCTACTTTCGCAATGGTTTTCTTTATGTCCTTGATGGCATCGGACCGTCCCACCATTTCATGTTGCTGGCTTACCTTTTTTCGTAGCCTTTTTGTTTCTCTGGACAGCTTCGAGTTGGCTAGGGCATTTCGTACTGCCAGCAAGATTCTGTTCAGGTCTGGGGGTTTTTGGATAAAATCGAAGGCTCCTTTTTTTGTAGCCTTCACCGCTGTATCAATGGTTCCGTGTGCCGAGATCATAATAAAAGGCACCTCCAGACCTTCTTTTTTTATTTTTTGCAAGAGTTCCATGCCGTCCATTTTAGGCATTTTGATGTCGCACAGCACCAGGTCGATTTTTTTTTCAGCCAGCGTCACGAATCCATCTTCGCCATTTTCCGCGGTCATCACCTCATAATTTTCTTCGGTGAGGATGTCGGTCAATGCCTCTCTGATGCTTTTCTCATCATCAATTACAAGAATTTTCGCCATTTTCATTTTTTGATTTTTTGTTTGGCGGAGAAAAAAAGCAAGCCAGTAAGCCGGGTTTTGTTTTATCCCATCATTTATCTAGCCCCGAACGTTGTCGGGATCTAACGACCTACCCCATCCTGCTCGAGCGAGTAGCTCTTGTTCTGCAGGACCTATTTGGTCTTTCAGCACGCAAGGTTTGTCATGCTCCCTTCATCACTGTCGGGACGGTAAGCTCTTACCTCACCTTTTCACCTTTTCCTCCCGCCGGTACTGGACCGGCACGAGGTAGTTTATTTTCTGCGACACTTTCTCTATCAGCCGGTGGCTGACGCTTCTGCTTAAGAAGTACGTTACTCTACGCTGCCCGGACTTTCCTCCCTCACCAAACTGGCAAGGGCGATGAGTCGGCTTGCTATAGCAAAAGTATCAATTTAAATCTTTTCCGGTGATTTTGCATTCCCAGTCGTCAGCCACATTCGCTACCTCCTGTATCATATCTTTGATGATCTCTTCACACAGGTGTTGTACACCATTGGTGGCTGCGACTTTCAAATGAGCCTCCTCTACGATGAATCTGGCATACAGGAAGTCCGCACCGGCTTTCAATATATCCTTGAACGGGATGTCTTCTTTCAAGCCACAAACTTTGGTTTTGATTTGTACTACTTCTCTATTGCACGAGACATTTGTCAAGAGATTGCCCACAACGGTCTGAAAACGACCGTCATGAAGCGGCACAATGATGACCGACCTGCTGTCGTCATACTCTCTGAACTGACCGCCAATTTCTTGGGCATATTGTTGGGTAAATTTTTTAAAGTCCATGGTTTTTAGTTTGAGTTATACCAAATTGATCACAAAATATCACATATAAATCGTTTCTTTTTTGCTCGCATTTCGTTAATAAATAGAACCGTAGTTATGGCTGTGCTTATATTTTTTGCCTAATCCGAACAAAAAATAATTCAATTTAGTTATGTACTATTTTATAATCAAATTGGTATTATGCCACTGAAAGGTACGTTCTATTTAATGTAAAATGAAAACACAAAGTCAATAAATAACGTTCAAGTCGTTGTTTTCCGCTGGCTGTAGCTCATCTTCTTTTCTCCTGATAGCTACCTTCCTGTGCCTGAAAAACAATTCTTTGAAATCATTAAAGGACCGCACAAACCTCAGGCTAAAGCCTCTATCCTGGCTTTGATCTCCTCGCGACACGGTCAATTGCTGGTTTGTGGTACTAAAAATTTTTGACCTTAACCAGCCCCCTCTGGCCAAATTGTACTCAACGGACCAGTCTCCTACAATGTTATCCAGGACTCTTTCATTGGCACGCTGACCGTTAACAAAGCCCCCACCTCTCATCACCTTCAGTCTGCCATCCATGAACGTGTATGCCAATTGCAACTGAAAGGTATTGAATGCGTCCTGATCTAGCGATGCCAAGTCTACTTCCACCTCTAGGTTTTCATCTAACTGGCTTAACAAATAGCTCATCTGGCTTGAAAAGTATTCACTCAACAAGCTACTGCCCAAATTTCCTCCTTCAATGGCAAGACCAAATCTAGGTGAGAATTTTTTAAAGAACAATAAACTTATCACTTGTCTTCTCAACTCCTGTTCATCATTGACTATTTGATCAAGCAATGCGTTTCTTTCTTCTGTCACATCCACTTCATCTACCAACTGCAAGTCGAAGCCTATGGCCGGGGAGGTCATGCTTCCATCTAAATTCAACATGACATTGACTGGCACCTTAGTCGATACCTCAGCTTCATCTTGCTCATCCACGGTTTTTAAATCTTCAAAAGATGCTCGTTGTAAATACGTTGCATTCAGGTCAATGATGGCACTGTACGGGTCTCCTAACCATGTGATCCTGCTGGCTGGATTCACCTTAAAGGCTTTATTTATAAATCCTGGCACGGTAAAATTGTAGGTGCCTTCTGTAATTTCCAGTGGTCCAAACATATTAAATCCACCGTCTGTATCCAATGCTAGTTTGATATTTCCACTTCCTCGACCCTTGATAATATCTCCTGTTTTTATGTCGAAGATGAGTTCGCAGTATGCATCAGGGGTTACCTCAATATCAAAATCAAGAGTAAATCCCCGCAGTGCGTATTCGTCATTCACTTTATTTGTTGTGCTACCGTTAGCGTCTACGAATGTAATGTATTCCTGCTGAGATACTTCCCCCCCCGTAGCAATAGGCACGAACAGTTGCGTTCCGTTTTCCGTCTTCATAAACGCGCTAATCACCACGTCATTCAGGGGACCGGAGATATCCACCGATCCGGTTCCATGGGCTGATCCGTAGTACAGGCTGTTGTCTGTAGCACTGGTATTCAGAAACTCAAAATTGTTGGCATCTATCGTAAGACGTGCGATAAAATTCTCAAAAAAATCATGAGCAATCACTCCACGTATGCTGGCACGGGATCCTTTTCTATCTTCCAGGTCAAAATTTTCGAATTTCAGCTGTTTCGGCTCCAATTTAACCTCACCGCTAAAGGTGTAATCCGTATTCAGGTAATTCACTGTGAGCCTTCCATTGGAGATCATACATTTCCCCATAATCAGGGGATCCGCGGGTGAGCCAAAGATATTCAGTGTCCCAGTGGATCCCCCACTCAAGTTTGAGATGTTGTTCTTCAGAAAAGGTTGTGCCAGCTGTAAATCAACTTGCTCAAACTTCAACTCAAAGTCCAGTTGATTGTTCTTTTTAAACGGATAATAGCTTCCTCTACAATCAACGGGTCCAAGCGTTTCCGAATCTACTTCGAACTGGGAGTACACACTTTTTGTGTCGGCATTCCATTTGGCATCACAAGTCACCGTACCGACTAAAAAGTTATCCAGCGTAAGGTTTTTTGCTTCAAATCCTCCATCGAACTGAAATGCCTGATCGACACGGCTTCTAAAAATATTTAAATCGCCATCCAGCCACCCTTCCACATCGGCTTCAGTAAAGAGATTCATCTTATTAAGGTTCAAATTGACGATGTTCAAGCTAAGGGCAGCTCCTTTGTTTCTTGAATACGTGCCATGGAGTCCAATGGATTCCGTTGCGTCATGCAATGCCAGGTCGGAGATTTTCCAGTGATCTTGGTGGATTACGATAAGGTTCTGAGGGTTAAAAGACCATTTCTCTCCAAAAGCGATGATTTCTGATGGGTTTATTTTTAGTGTAACAGCACCTTTGGATAGCACTGCACGGGTCTCCAGCCGAAAATTACTTTTTGAGTCTTCGTGTTTTAAAGAGGAAGTTAACTTGATGTTGTTATCAGCCCAGACACCTTCGATGAGCAAGTTTTCGGTTTCAGAGACACGGGAAAACTTTTGTCTGTCAGATTCGAGTATGAAGTGAGTAAGCATTCCTGAAGTGCCAACTTCTCTGGACCCATTCACCTCCAGGGCAGGATGGTATAGTATTTGATTTTTTATTTTTATATAATCAGCCTGGGCATACACAAAAATGTTGGCGTTCTTGCTTTCCCTGAAAGAGGCTTCAATAAATGATCCATCAGGAATTTCAAGAGGGATATGTAAGGCATCCAGGTATCTTGACAGGTTATCAATGTGTGCAAAAAAGTCCATTTTGTAACTTTCTCCACTTCTTTCTTCATTTATAGTATCTCGGGAAAGCTGAATTTTAGCAGCATAGTCTTCGGCGAGTACCGACAGGTCTTTTAGTGCATCCGTAATTTTAAATTTTCCTTCTAACCGTGCTTCTACACCTGGTAAAGTCAAGTTAAACTGTCTCATTCCATTACTCAATGACGCAGTAAACTTGACCGAATCAATCAGTAGCTGTTCGCCATTTATGTTGAGGAATCCCGAATCAATCCTTGCTTCTCCAATAAACTTGTCTGGATCCAGATTAACGATGTCAACGTTGATGTTTCCACCTGTCACCAGGGTGTCATCCATGATCAGGTTGAGCTTGTTGAGATTAGCAGCGTCAATGGTTAACTTCAGTTTCATTATTTCTTCTTCCCGATTTAACTCCATATCAGCATATCCGTTTGCCTGACAGTTTGGATCATCTATTGAAAAATTTCCCTTAAAGAAATTGGACGCAAACGTGCCATCAGCCCTAATGGAATCATAGACATATCCCTTAAATCCCGAGTCAAAAGCAATGGCATTCAAGGTAAAATTTGCATTTTCGGGAGTTATCCCTTCTCCTTTGATCTTTCCTTTGAGATTGACCTTCTGAATTAAGTCTGTATTGTTTAGAAATGCTCCGATGTCTACATTTTTCAACTCTACATTTCCACTATACTTCATATTTGCTGGGTCGCTAGGGATTTTCAAGTTGATATCAGAATGTATGGATCCTTTTTCTGTGACAAAATCACCTCTTGCTACAAAGTCATTCAAAAACCCGGCAAAGCTTCCTGTAAAATCACATCGTCCAAGCTGGGAGAGGTTTTTTGATAATTCGCCAACATAAGGTTCAATATCTTCGGGGACGATATGAGAACCTGTGATGTCTGCCAAGACGAATGTTCCTTTAAAATCGGGTAGCCCCAAACAGCTTGCGCCACCCTCAATAAAAGACTCTTTCCCAAACCCAATTCGCGATTGTTCTACATTAAAATCTGCGACCGTCCCCCATATAGTGCCATCCAACGTAATGTTGGACTTGATGTGGTGATCACCTATGAACAGCTTAATGTCTTCCTTTGAAATGCTGGATTCAGACAGGTGGAAGACAAAAGATACACTATCAACAAAATGTATCAAGTCGCCCGGGTCATTGTAGTATAATGCAAGCCTATCCGAAATATGGCTTGTAGGTGTGTCAAACCTGAGATTCGTGAGGCTGAGAGAAGTATTATTAAAACTAATGCTGGTACTGAAATCCAATACCTGTAATCCTTCATTTTTTTCATCCGCCCTGACGTGAATCACTGTCATCTCAACGGAGTCCTTTATTACTTCTAAATCTGCGACTAGGAGGTCAAAAAATATCATGTCTAAATGGGAAAAATCGAGCTGGTCACGCGTTTTTTTCTTTGTTCTATCGTGAAGAGAGAATTCGACATTCGTAACATTTATTTCCTCCACTGTGAGCGGTCTGCTTTCTTCCCTAGCCAACCTTTTCAGTGATTCAATAAGTTCCGAAATATTTAATCGAGATACAGGATCATGTTTTATTAACTGTAACCTGACACCCTCCGAGGAAATTTCTTCTATGTTGAGGAGTTCTTTATTTAGCAGGTCTTTAATCCTGTAATTGACAACGATATGTTCTGAGAAAAACAAGGTATCAGATTTTTTGTCCAAAATCAACAAATCATGCAAGACAACTCTATCCATCCAGGAAATCTGAACCCGTTCAACCGAAATGTTATGGTCTATTTTTTTTGATAGACTTTCCATGAATTGTTGTGTTACATACGTTTGAGCGGGTTTTAACTGCAACAACAGGATCGTGCTCAGCACAAGAGTTAAAAAATAGAACCCTATTCTTGCACCAGTTGTCCAAACTAATTTGCTAATTCGCAGTATGTTTTTTCTATTTTTCAAAAAGCTGACCTTGTGGAAGTAATCCTGGGTATTGAGACCTCATGCGATGAAACTTCCGCCTCTATCTGCATAGACGGCAAAGTAATCAATAATGAAATTGCTACCCAAGCTATTCACGAACAGTATGGAGGTGTTGTCCCCGAGCTAGCCTCTCGGGAACATCAAAAAAATATTGTGCCAATTATTGACTATGTGCTAAAAAATGCCAACGTCGACAAACACGACCTGCATGCAATAGCATATACGAGAGGACCTGGACTTTTAGGCGCACTTCTAATAGGTTCCAGCTTTGCAAAATCACTGGCTTTCTCATTAAACATCCCATTAATAGCTGTTCATCACATGAAAGCCCATGTTTTAGCACATTTTATTGATGACCCCAAGCCTCCATTTCCTTTTCTATGCTTAACCGTCAGCGGTGGACACACACAATTACTTCGGGTAAATAGTCCTTTAGAAATGATTATTTTGGGTCAAACCAAAGACGATGCCGCAGGAGAAGCATTTGATAAATCCGCCAAGATGTTAGGCTTACCCTATCCCGGTGGTCCAATGATTGATAAACTCGCGTCCAATGGGGATTCACATCGGTTTTCTTTTTCAAAAACTGAAATGCCAAACCTAGACTACTCGTTCAGCGGTATTAAAACTTCCATTTTGTATTTTCTGAGAAAGGAAGTGCAGAAGGATAAGGATTTCATTCAAAAAAATCTAAACGATTTAGCTGCCAGCATTCAATCTTCACTGATAGACATGTTGATGATCAAGTTGAAAGAAGCATCTCATCAGGAAAACATCAGTCGAATAGCAATTGCTGGAGGCGTTTCTGCAAATAAAGGGTTAAGAGCTACGTTGACTGAGGAAGCGAAAAAAAGTAACTGGAAAGTTTTCATTCCTCATTTTCAATACTGTACCGACAATGCGGGAATGATTGCTATCTCAGGTCACTTTCTCTACAAAGCGCATCAGTTTGGAAAAATGACAGATAGTCCCTTACCAAGCATGCCATTTTAGTGTACTTGATTATTTTTATCCCTTATGAGCAAAGAAAAGCAACGATTTTCTAATGATATTCATATAAAGAATAGAAAAGCAAGCTACGAATATGAGCTTATAGAAAAGTTTGAAGCTGGCATTATCTTGAAAGGAACTGAAATAAAATCTATCCGAGAAGGAAAAGC
This sequence comes from Ekhidna sp., assembly GCA_965261215.1. Taxonomy (GTDB): domain Bacteria; phylum Bacteroidota; class Bacteroidia; order Cytophagales; family Cyclobacteriaceae; genus Ekhidna. The sequence continues at coordinate 323,489 of CBDHDT010000193.1, read as the reverse complement.
GAGCGTGCAGGAAGCCTATTGTTTTCTCAAAGATGGCGAAGCATTTGTGAAAGGAATGAACATTGCCTCGTACTTACAAGCAAGTTTCAATAGTCATGAACAGACAAGGGATAGGAAGTTGCTTTTGAAAAAGAAAGAACTGAGGAGGCTCAAATCAAAAACGGAAGAAAAAGGGTTAACCATAGTCCCTGTTCGGCTGTTCATTAACAAACGAGGGTTTGCCAAGTTAGAAATCGCATTGGCAAGAGGGAAGAAACTTTTTGACAAGAGGGATGCGATAAAGAAAAAAGATCAGGAACGTGAGTTAAAAAGAATGAAATTATAAACATGCCTTCAGTTCTGGTATTAAATCATGATTACTCTCCCCTAACCATTTGTTCTGTTCAAAGGGCTTTCTTATTGATTTTTCTTCAAAAAGCTGAGCTATTAAATGATGTGAAGGACAGACAACTTCGATCTATTACCAAAACGTACCCCTTTCCATCGGTGATCAAGCTAAACCAGTACATCAACATTCCCTACAAAGGAGTGGTCCTGTCTAGGCATAATATTTTCAAGAGGGATGGAAACAGGTGTCAGTATTGCGGGGAAAACAAGGATTTGACATTAGATCATTTGATCCCTAGGTCCCAGGGTGGTGAATCGTCTTGGACTAACCTCGTGACTGCTTGCAAGAAATGCAATACGGAGAAAGGTGACTTTCCGCTTGAGAAGGTTGGAATGAAACTCAGAAATCCTCCAGCTAAACCATCATACATTTCCTTCTTGAAAATGGCGAGCGGAACACTTAGAGAAGACTGGAAGCCCTACCTCAATCCAAAAAAAGTATCTGCATAGATGTAGAATAGCAATTTGACCATAAAATACAACACAAACAAATTAAACTAGTGCTGTTTGAATTAGGCAAAAGCTATCAGCATAGCTATTGCTACGGTCCTAGTTTTTAACCACTTTCCTCGTCACGCGACCGTGTATTGTGTGTATCTTTAACAGGTACATTCCTTTCGCTAAAGACGGAAATGCCACAGCGTTATCCCCCTTTGTTAACGTCCCTTTAGTAAGAAATTCCCCTGAGATTCCGAACAAGCGGTACACCCCATCGCTGGCAACGGTAATTGTTATCCTATCTCCAGCTTTTATTGGATTAGGAGAGACGGAAACGTCTATGCTCTTCACGTCAGCTGTGGCTGTCGGTGAAGGTGACGCATTGACGGTAATGGCTACCGTAGCCATAGCCGAGCCAATGGCGTTGGTCGCGGTGATGGTGTAGGTGGCTAAATCCGCAACAACTGTTGGCGTACCCGAGATGGTGCCTGTGCCTGTGGCAGTGTCAAATGACAGCCCACTGGGAAGTACAGGATCAATGCTATAACTGGCAACCATGCCACCTGCTGTTGCATCAATGGTGATCGTCTCGATAGCGGTACCCACGGTGGCAATCAGCGTATTGGTGCTGAGCGTGATGCTCGGGGCGGCTAATGCAATGATTGTTACTATAATTTCCTGTGTAGCTGTTTTCTGTGTAGCTGTAAATATTCCATCCGATACGGTGACCAATACCCGATATTCCTGGTCTGCATTTGGGTCAATCTCCCCGAGCGAGTTTCTTGGGTTGTCATAATCTGGAATATAGGCATCTTTAAAACTTAATGCTCCTGAATCCGTTATCTCAAATAGCGCAACATCGTCATCTGAAAGCGTATAGCTCAACGTGTTCATATCTGCATCCGTAGCAGTGATGGTGGTTACTGCCTTGGTGTTTTCGGGGAGCGTTATTTCATACGGAGAAACACCATTGTGGGAAGTAATCTCTGGGCTATTATGATTAACAATAAGAGTTAAATCTCGGTGATTGTCTTCTCCAAATGATCCCGTAGATGATATGCGAATATTATATGAAGTATTTGCCATAGTCGGTGCTACATTTATGGTCAGGGCACCTGCGCCAGTTAGGGTAAAGGAATCAGCGTCAGCTCCTGAAGAAAGAGAATAAACAGGATTTTGACCGCTTAAAACCGTATTCTGAGCCGTGAAAGTGGTTACTGCGCCTCCTGCTCCAAGGGTGGGGAGAATGGACAAATCCCCCGTGATATACCAAGCTCCCAGGGTTTGACTAAAAACAGGTGTATTATTAAACATATTATCCATATCCGTTACACTACTCACATCCCAACCGCCAATACCTTGGTTAAAGTCGGTGGCATGAGCAAACATATACGCCATAGTGGTAACATTGCTGACATCCCAATCGCCAATATCTTGGTTAAACTTGTAAGCATATTCAAACATGGTTCCCATACTCTCAACATTGCTGACATCCCAATCGCCAATATCTTGATTAAAGTTTTCAGCATGCCTAAACATTCCCCACATATTCGTTACCTGAGACAAATCGGGACTATCCGTTGCTTCTCCAATAAGGTTGGTCGCTCCACTAAAAGCTCCTTCCATTGAAGTCCATTGTCCAGTTCCCCATTGGGTGATGGCGATGATACTGTTGGAATTATCATTTCCATTACCTGCATTAAAATAAATGCGTGGGAAGCTACCGTTGATACGCACGGTATAATCACCCGCATCAGCATAAGTATGCGTGGCATTGCCAGTATAGGTAGCTGTATCCATTCCGCCATCACCCCAATCAACGGTGTAACTATAGCCACTACCAGTTGTTGGAATGGTGATTGCCTGACCTGCCGTTACACGCCAAGTGGTAAAGAAATCGTCCATTAGTGATGCGTCATCGCTAACGGTAATGGTAAATTTCTTAACAAAATCATGTATTCCATCGTTCACATTGATTCTGATGTTGTAGCTTGACTTGTCGGCGGTGGGTGTTGCACGTATTATCAAATTGGTGCCATCAATTGTGAACGCACCATTATCTGTGCCACCATCTCCGTCAACCAATGTGTATGTGTATGTTCCATCGGCATCCATATCAATAGCGGACAATAGTCCAACCCGTCTGTTTGCCATTGCATTACGAGCCACTGCGGTCGAAGAAAGTTTAATGTTGGTAGGTGCCGTTTCGTTGACTGGCGTGATTGTTACACTAATTTCCTGCGTATCTATCGATATCCCGTCCGATACGGTGACCAATACCCGATATTCTTGATCTGCATTTGAGTCAATATTCCCGCGTGAGTCTCTTGGGTTTTCATAATCTGGAATATAGGCATCTTTAAAGCTTAATACTCCTGAATTAGTTATCTCAAAGAGTGCCGCATCGTCATTTGAAAGCGTATAGCTCAAAGTAGCATTCTCATCCATGTCCGTAGCGGTTATGGTGGTTACTGCCTGTGTGTTTTCGGGGAGCGTTATTGCATACGAAGAAACACCGCTTTGAGAGGTAATCTCTGGTCTATTATTAACGACAAAGGTCAAGTCGCGCTGATTGTCTGTTCCAAATAGTGATGAGCCAGTAGCTTCTATGCTAATGTCATATGAAGTCTTTGCAGAAGTCGGTGCGTCGTTTATGCTAAGAACGCCGTCAGTTAGGGTAAACAAACCCGCATCACCTCCAGTGGCAAGCGTGTAGGTCGGATTTTGACCGCTTAAAACAGTATTCTGAGCCGTGAAAGTGGTTACTGCGCCTCCTGCTCCAAGGGTCGGGGGAATTGCTAAGTCAGGCGCAGTGATATACCAAACTCCTAGGTTTTGACTAAAAGCAGGGGTATTATTAAACATATTACTCATATCCGTTACACTGCTCACATCCCAACCACCAATACCTTGGTTAAAGTCGGTGGCATTGGCAAACATAAACGTCATGTTGGTAACATTGCTGACATTCCAATCACCAATATCTTGATTAAAGTTTTCAGCATATTCAAACGCGGTTCCCATACTCTCAACATTGCTGACATCCCAATCACCAATATCTTGATTAAAGTTTTCAGCATGCCTAAACATTCCCCACATATTCGTTACCTGAGACAAATCAGGGCTGTCGGTTGCTACTCCAACAAGATTGGTCGCTCCACTAAAAGCTCCTTCCATTGAAGTCCATTGTCCAGTTCCCCATTGGTTGATGGCGATGATACTGTTGGAATTAGTATTTCCATCATCCGCATTAAAATAAATCCGTGGGAAGCTACCGCTGATACGCACGGTATAATCTCCCGCATCAGCATAAGTATGCGTGGCATTGCCAGTATAGGTATCTGTATCCATTCCGCCATCACCCCAATCAACGGTGTAACTATAGCCACTACCAGTCGTTGGAATGGTGATGGATTCGTTTGCTCCGGTGGTACGCCAAGCGGTAAAGAAATCGTCTATGAATGATGCGTCATCGCTAACGGTAATGGCAAATTCCTTAACAAAATCATTTGTGCCATCATTCACTTGGATTCTGATGTTGTAGCTTGACTTGCCTGCGACGGGTGTTGCACGTATTATCAAATTGACACCCTCAATTCTGAATGCGTCATTGTCGTCATCACCATCTCCGCCAACCAGTGTATATGTATATGTGTATGTTCCATCGGCATCCATATCAATAGCAGACAATAGTCCAACCCGTCTGTTTGCCATTGCATTACGAGCCACTGCGGTCGAAGAAAGTTTAATGCCCGTAGGCGGTTCGTTGACTGGTGTGATTGTTACTCTAATTTCCTGTGTGTCTGTCGATATTCCGTCCGACACGGCGACCAATACGCTATATTCTTGGTCGGCATTTGAGTCAATATTCCCGCGTGAGTCTCTTGGGTTTTCATAATCTGGAATATAGGCATCTTTAAAGCTTAATGCTCCTGAATTAGTTATCTCAAATAGCGCAACATCGTCATCTGAAAGCGTATAGCTCAACGTGTTCATATCTGCATCCGTAGCAGTGATGGTGGTTACTGCCTGTGTGTTTTCGGGGAGCGTTATTGCATACGAAGAAACACCGCTTTGAGAGGTAATTTCTGGTCTATTATTAACGACAAAGGTTAAATCTCGGTGATTGTCTGTTCCAAATGATCCCGTAGCCTCTATGCGAATGTTATATGAAGTTTTTGCAGAAGCCGGTGCGTCGTTTATGCTAAGAACGCCGTCAGTTAGGGTAAACAAACCCGCATCACCTCCAGTGGCAAGCGTGTAGGTCGGATTTTGACCGCTTAAAACAGTATTCTGAGCCGTGAAAGTGGTTACTGCGCCTCCTGCTCCAAGGGTCGGGGGAATTGCTAAGTCAGGCGCAGTGATATACCAAGTTCCTAGGTTTTGACTAAAGTCGGAGGTATTATTAAACATATTATCCATATCCGTTACACTGCTCACATCCCAATCGCCAATGTCCTGGTTAAAATCAGTGGCATTGGCAAGCATATACGCCATAGTGGTAACATTGCTGACATCCCAATCGCCAATATCTTGGTTAAACTTGTCAGCATATTCAAACGTGGTTCCCATACTCTCAACATTGCTGACATCCCAATCACCAATATCTTGATTAAAGTTTTCAGCATGCCTAAACATTCCCCACATATTCGTTACCTGAGACAAATCAGGGCTGTCGGTTGCTACTCCAACAAGATTGGTCGCTCCTTCAAAAGCATGTATCATTGAAGTCCACTGTCCCGTTCCCCATTGGTTGATGGCGATGATACTGTTGGAATTATCATTTCCATTACCTGCATTAAAATAAATCCGTGGGAAGCTACCGCTGATACGCACGGTATAATCTCCCGCATCAGCATAAGTATGCGTGGCATTGCCAGTATGGGTATCTGTATCCATTCCGCCATCACCCCAGTCAACGGTGTAACTATAGCCACTACCAGTTGTTGGAATGGTGATTGCCTGACCTGCGGTTACCCGCCAAGTGGTAAAGAAATCGTCTATTAGTGATGCGTCATCGCTAACGGTAATGGTGAAAGCCTTAGCGAAATCATTTGTGCCGTCATTAACATTGATTCTGATGTTGTAGCTTGATTTGCCTGTGGCGGGTGTTGCACGTATTATCAAATTGACACCATCAATTCTGAATGCGTCATTGTCGTCATCACCATTCCCGGCAACCAATGTATATCTGTATGTGCCATCGGCATCCATATCAATAGCAGACAATAGTCCAACCCGCCTGTTTGCCATTATATTACGAGCCACTGTGGTCGAAGAAAGCTTAATGTTGGTAGGTGCCGTTTCGTTGACTGGCGTGATTGTTACACTAATTTCCTGCGTATCTATCGATATCCCGTCCGATACGGTGACCAATACGCTATATTCTTGATCTGCATTTGAGTCAATATTCCCGCGTGAGTCTCTTGGGTTTTCATAATCTGGAATATAGGCATCTTTAAAGCTTAATGCTCTTGAGTTTCCTGTTCCAGTTATCTCAAAGAGTGCCGCATCGTCATTTGAAAGCGTATAGCTCAACGTGTTCATATCTGCATCCGTAGCGGTTATGGTGGTTACTGCCTGTGTGTTTTCGGGGAGCGTTATTGCATACGAAGAAACACCACTGTTAGAGGTAATCTCTGGGCTATGATTGGCGACAAGGGTTAAATCTCGGTGATTGTCTGTTCCAAATGATCCCGTAGCCTCTATGCGAATGTTATATGAAGTTTTTGCAGAAGTCGGTGCGTCGTTTATGCTAAGAACACCGTTAATTAGGGTAAACAAACCCGCATCACCTCCAGTGGCAAGCGTGTAGGTCGGATTTTGACCGCTTAAAACAGTATTCTGAGCCGTGAAAGTGGTTACTGCGCCTCCTGCTCCAAGGGTTGGGGGTACGGAAAAATTCCCCGTGATATACCAACGCCCAAGATTTTTCTCAAAGGCGTTGGCATTAAGAAACATATTACTCATATTCGTTACACTGCTCACATCCCAATCGCCAATGTCTTGGTTAAAGTCAGTGGCATGAGCAAACATATACGTCATGTTGGTAACATTGCTGACATTCCAATCACCAATATCTTGATTAAAATTTTCAGCATATTCAAACGTGGTTCCCATACTCTCAACATTGCTGACATCCCAATCACCAATATCTTGATTAAAGTTTTCAGCATGCCTAAACATTCCCCACATATTCGTTACCTGAGACAAATCAGGGCTGTCGGTTGCTTCTCCAACAAGATTGGCCGCTCCACTAAAAGCTCCTTCCATTGAAGTCCATTGCCCAGTTCCCCATTGGTTGATGGCAATAATTTTGCCTTTATCTCCGCCGTCATTAAAATAAATTCGCGGGAAAGCACCCTTAATACGCACGGTATAATCACCCGCATCAGCATAAGTATGCGTGGCATTGCCAGTATGGGTATCTGTATCCATTCCGCCATCACCCCAGTCAACGGTGTAACTATAGCCACTACCAGTCGTTGGAATGGTGATTGCCTGATTTGCCGTTACACGCCAAGTGGTAAAGAAATCGTCCATTAGTGATGCGTCATCGCTAACGGTAATGGCAAATGTTTTGGAATAATCATGTATTCCATCGCTCACCTTGATTCTGATGTTGTAACTTGATTTGCTGGCGGTGGGTGTTGCACGTATTATCAAATTGTTGCCGTCAATTCTGAATGCGTCATTGGCGGTATCACCATTCCCGGCAACCAATGTATATGTGTATGTGCCATCGGCATCATCCATATCAATAGCGGACAATAGTCCAACCCGTCTGTTTGCCATTGCAGTACGAGCCACTGTGGTCGAAGAAAGCTTAATGTTGGTAGGTGCCGTGTCGTTGACTGGCGTGATTGTTACACTAATTTCCTGCGTATCTGTCGATATCCCGTCCGATACGGTGACCAATACCCGATATTCCTGGTCTGCATTTTGGTCAATATTCCCGCGTGAATCTCTTGGGTTTTCATAATCCGGAATATAGGCATCTTTAAAACTTAATGCTCCTGAATCCGTTATCTCAAATAGTGCCACATCGTCATCTGAAAGCGTATAGCTCAAAGTAGCATTCGCGTCCATATCCGTGGCGGTTATGGTGATTACATCTTGTGTGTTTTCGGGGAGCGGTATTTCACCAGGGTCGGTAATCTCTGGTCTATGATTGGCGACAAGGGTTAAATCTCGGTGATTGTCTTCTCCAAATGATCCCGTAGCCTCTATGCGAATGTTATATGAAGTTTTTTCAGAAGTCGGTGCGTCGTTTATGCTAAGAACGCCGTTATTCAGGGTAAACAAACCCGCATCACCTCCAGTGGCAAGCGTGTAGGTCGGATTTTGACCGCTTAAAACAGTATTCTGAGCCGTGAAAGTGGTTACTGCGCCTCCTGCTCCAAGGGTTGGGGGTACGGAAAAATCCCCCGTGATATACCAACGCCCAAGATTTTGGCTAAAGGCGGTGGCATTATCAAACATTGAAGTCATATTCGTTACACTGCTCACATCCCAACCGCTTATGTCCTGATTAAAGGCAGTTCCATTGGTAGTTCCATTGGCAAACATATACGTCATATTGGTAACATTGCTGACATCCCAATCGCCAATATCTTGGTTAAATTTGTAAGCATATTCAAACGTGGTTCCCATACTCTCAACGTTGCTGACATCCCAATCACCAATGTCTTGATTAAAGTTTTCAGCATGCCTAAACATTCCCCACATATTCGTTACCTGAGACAAATCGGGACTATCCGTTGCTTCTCCAACAAGATTGGTCGCTCCACTACAAGCTCCTTCCATTGAAGTCCATTGCCCCGTTCCCCATTGGTTGATGGCGATGATACTGTTGGAATTATCATTTCCATTACCTGCATTAAAATAAATCCGTGGGAAGCTACCGTTGATGCGCACGGTATAATCTCCCGCGTCAGCATAAGTATGCGTGGCATTGCCAGTATGGGTATCTGTATCCATTCCGCCATCACCCCAGTCAACGGTGTAACTATAGCCACTACCAGTTGTTGGAATGGTGATTGCCTGACCTGCCGTTACACGCCAAGTGGTAAAGAAATCGTCCATTAGTGATGCGTCATCGCTAACGGAAATGGCAAATGTTTTGGAATAATCATGTATTCCATCGTTCACCTTGATTCTGATGTTGTAGCTTGACTTGCCTGTGGCGGGTGTTGCACGTATTATCAAATTGACACCATCAATTCTGAATGCGTCATTGTCGTCATCACCATTCCCGGCAACCAATGTATATGTATATGTGCCATCGGCATCCATATCAATAGCAGACAATAGTCCAACCCGTCTGTTTGCCATTGCATTACGAGCCACTGTGGTCGAAGAAAGCTTAATGTTGGTAGGTGCCGTTGCGTTGACTGGCGTGATTGTTACTCTAATTTCCTGCGTATCTATCGATATCCCGTCCGATACGGTGACCAATACCCGATATTCCTGATCTGCATTTGAGTCAATATTCCCGCGTGAATCTCTTGGGTTTTCATAATCTGGAATATAGGCATCTTTAAAGTTTAATGCTCCTGAATCCGTTATCTCAAATAGCGCAACATCGTCATCTGAAAGCGTATAGCTCAACGTGTTCATATCTGCATCCGTAGCAGTGATGGTGGTTACTGCCTTGGTGTTTTCGGGGAGCGGTATTTCATACGGAGAAACACCACTGTTAGAGGTAATCTCGGGTCTATGATTGGCGACAAAGGTTAAATCTCGGTGATTGTCTGTTCCGAATGATCCCGTAGCCTCTATGCGAATGTTATATGAAGTTTTTGCAGAAGCCGGTGCGTCGTTTATGCTCAAAACACCGTTATTTAGGGTAAACAAACCCGCATCACCTCCAGTGGCAAGCGTATAGTCCGGATTTTGACCGCTTAAAACAGTATTCTGAGCCGTGAAAGTGGTTACTGCGCCTCCTGCTCCAAGGGTCGGGGGAATTGCTAAGTCAGGCGCAGTGATATACCAACGCCCAAGATTTTGGCTAAAGGCGGTGGCATTATCAAACATTGAAGTCATATTCGTTACACTGCTCACATCCCAACCGCTTATGTCCTGATTAAAGACAGTTCCATTGGTAGTTCCATTGGCAAACATATACGTCATATTGGTAACATTGCTGACATCCCAATCGCCAATATCTTGGTTAAATTTGTAAGCATATTCAAACGCGGTTCCCATACTCTCAACATTGCTGACATCCCAGTCACCAATGTCTTGATTAAAGTTTTCAGCATGCCTAAACATTCCCCACATATTCGTTACCTGAGACAAATCAGGGCTGTCGGTTGCTTCTCCAATAAGGTTGGTCGCTCCACTAAAAGCTCCTTCCATTGAAGTCCATTGCCCCGTTCCCCATTGGTTGATGACGATGATACTGTTGGAATTAGCATTTCCATTACCTGCATTAAAATAAATCCGTGGGAAGCTACCGTTGATACGCACGGTATAATCACCCGCATCAGCATAAGTATGCGTGGCATTGCCAGTATAGGTATCTGTATCCATTCCGCCATCACCCCAGTCAACGGTGTAACTATAGCCACTACCAGTTGTTGGAATGGTGATTGCCTGACCTGCGGTTACCCGCCAAGTGGTAAAGAAATCGTCTATTAGTGATGCGTCATCGCTAACGGTAATGGTGAAAGCCTTAGCGAAATCATTTGTGCCGTCATTAACATTGATTCTGATGTTGTAGCTTGATTTGCCTGTGGCGGGTGTTGAAACTATTATCAAATTGGTGTCATCAATTCTGAATGCGTCATTGTCGTCATCACCATTCCCGGCAACCAATGTGTAGATGTGTGTATCATCCGTATCTATATCAGTAGCGAACAATAGTCCAACCCGTCTGTTTGCCATTGCATTACGAGCAACTGTGGTCGAAGAAAGCTTAATGCCCGTAGGCGGTTCGTTGACTGGTGTGATTGTTACTCTAATTTCCTGCGTATCTATTGATATCCCGTCCGATACGGTGACCAATACCCGATATTCCTGGTCTGCATTTTGGTCAATATTCCCGCGTGAATCTCTTGGGTTTTCATAATCTGGAATATAGGCATCTTTAAAGCTTAATGCTCTTGAGTTTCCTGTTCCAGTTATCTCAAAGAGTGCCACATCGTCATCTGAAAGCGTATAGCTCAAAGTGGCATTCGCGTCCATATCCGTGACGGTTATGGTGGTTACATCTTGTGTGTTTTCGGGGAGCGGTATTTCATACGGAGAAACACCACTGTTAGAGGTAATCTCTGGGCTATGATTGGCGACAAGGGTTAAATCTCGGTGATTGTCTTCTCCAAATGATCCCGTAGCCTCTATGCGAATGTTATATGAAGTTTTTGCAGAAGTCGGTGCGTCGTTTATGCTCAAAACGCCGTCAGTTAGGGTAAACAAACCCGCATCACCTCCAGTGGCAAGCGTGTAGTCCGGATTTTGACCGCTTAAAACAGTATTCTGAGCCGTGAAAGTGGTTACTGCGCCTCCTGCTCCAAGGGTTGGGGACACGGACAAATCCCCCGTGATATACCAAGCTCCCAGGTTTTGCCCAAAAGCAGGTGTATTATTAAACATATTACTCATATCCGTTACACTGCTCACATCCCAATCGCCAATGTCTTGGTTAAAGTCAGTGGCATGAGCAAACATATACGTCATGTTGGTAACATTGCTGACATCCCAATCGCCAATATCTTGATTAAAGTTTTCAGCATATTCAAACGTGATTCCCATACTCTCAACATTGCTGACATCCCAATCACCAATATCTTGATTAAAGTTTTCAGCATGCCTAAACATACCCCACATATTCGTTACCTGAGACAAATCAGGGCTGTCGGTTGCTTCTCCAACAAGATTGGTCGCTCCACTAAAAGCTCCTTCCATTGAAGTCCATTGCCCCGCTCCCCATTGGTTGATGGCGATGATACTGTTGGAATTATCATTTCCATTACCTGCATTAAAATAAATCCGTGGGAAGCTACCGCTGATACGAACGGTATAATCTCCCGCATCAGCATAAGTATGCGTGGCATTGCCAGTATGGGTATCTGTATCCATTCCGCCATCACCCCAATCAACGGTGTAACTATAGCCACTACCAGTCGTTGGAATGGTGATTTCCTGACCTGCCGTTACACGCCAAGTGGTAAAGAAATCGTCCATTAGTGATGCGTCATCGCTAACGGTAATGGTAAATTCCTTAGCAAAATCATTTGTTCCATCGTTCACCTTGATTCTGATGTTGTAGCTTGACTTGCTGGCGGTGGGTGTTGAAACTATTATCAAATTGCTACCATCAATTGTGAATGCGTCATTGTCGTCATCACCATTCCCAGCAACCAATGTATATCTGTATGTGCCATCGGCATCCATATCAATAGCAGACAATAGTCCAACCCGCCTGTTTGCCATTGCAGTACGAGCCACTGTGGTCGAAGAAAGCTTAATGTTGGTAGGTGCCGTTTCGTTGACTGGCGTGATTGTTACTCTAATTTCCTGTGTGTCGGTCGATATCCCGTCCGATACGGTGACCAAGACGCTATATTCTTGGTCTGCATTTTGGTCAATATTCCCAAGTGCGTCTCTTGGGTTTTCATAATCGGGAATATACTCGGCTTTGAAGCTTAATACGCCTGTGTCAGTTATCTCGAACAGTGCCACATCGTCATTTGAAAGCGTATAGTTCAAGGTAGTATTCGCGTCCGTATCCGTGGCGGTTATGGTGGTTACTGCCTGTGTGTTTTCGGGGAGCGGTATTTCACCAGGGTCGGTAATCTCTGGTCTATGATTGGCGACAAGGGTCAAATCTCGGTGATTGTCTGTTCCAAATGATCCCGTAGCCTCTATGCGAATGTTATATGAAGTTTTTGCAGAAGTCGGTGCGTCGTTTATGCTAAGAACGCCGTTATTTAGGGTAAACAAACCCGCATCACCTCCAGTGGCAAGCGTATAGGTCGGATTTTGACCGCTTAAAATAGCATTCTGAGCCGTGAAAGTGGTTACTGCGCCTCCTGCTCCAAGGGTCGAGGGAATTGCTAAGTCAGGCGCAGTGATATACCAAAGCCCAAGATTTTGACTAAAAGCATCTGCACCATTAAACATACCAGTCACATCCACTACACTGCTCACATTCCAATCACCAATATCTTGGTCAAAGACGGTGGCACCATTAAACGTATTAAACATATTAATTACAGCACTGACATCCCAATCACCAATGTCTTGGTTAAAGACACTGGCACCTTGAAACACCTGTTGCATCTCCGTTACATTACTGACATCCCAATCACCAATGTCATGGTTAAAGGCACTAGCACCTCTAAACATAGCCCTCATATTGGTTACCCGAGATAAATCAGGCGCATCGCTAGCCGCTTGTCCAGCAAGATTAAGACAACCTTGAAAAGCATCTGACATTGCAGTCCACTGTCCCGTTCCCCACTGGGTAATAGCGGTTAAACTCTCCGCATTTACTCTCCTTGTGAAGTCGGCGGAAGGAAATGAATAAAAATAAATGTGCGGGAAACTGCCGCTGATGCGGACGGTATAAGTCCCTGTGGTGGCGTAAGTATGCGTGGCGTCAGCTCTGCCGTTAGCATCGTCTTCATATACAGTCATGTCTTCTGCTTGCCCACTGCCCCAATTAACGGTGTAATTATAGCCACCACTTCTTGATGTAGGAATAGTGATAGTCTGACCTGCGATTACGCTCCAAGTGGTAACAAAGTCGTCTGTTAGTAATGGGGTAGTACTAACAGTAATGTCGAAATCATCAGCAAAATCATTTGTGCCATCGTTCACATTTATTCTAATGCTGTAGCTTGATTTTCCTGTGGCAGGTGTTGCACGTATTCTTAAACTGGTGCCGTCAATTGTGAACAAGGCGTTGTCGGTATCACCATTTCCGTCAATCAATGTGTATGTGTGTGTATCATCCGTATCTATATCAGTAGCGGACAATAGTCCAACCCGTCTGTTTGCCATTGCATTACGAGCCACTGCGGTCGAAGAAAGTTTAATGCCCGTAGGCGGTTCGTTGACTGGTGTGATTGTTACTCTAATTTCCTGTGTGTCTGTCGATATTCCGTCCGATACGGTGACCAATACGCGATATTCTTGGTCTGCATTTTGGTCAATATTCCCGCGTGAATCTCTTGGGGTTTCATAAACTGGAATATAGGCATCCTTAAAGCTTAATGCTCTTGAGTTTCCTGTTCCAGTTATCTCAAAGAGTGCCGCATCGTCATCTGAAAGCGTATAGCTCAAAGTAGCATTCGCATCCATGTCCGTAGCAGTGATGGTGGTTACATCTTGTGTGTTTTCGGGGAGCAGTATTTCATACGGAGAAACACCACTGTTAGAGGTAATCTCTGGGCTATGATTGGCGACAAGGGTTAAATCTCGGTGATTGTCTTCTCCAAATGATCCCGTAGCCTCTATGCGAATGTTATATGAAGTTTTTGCAGAAGCCGGTGCGTCGTTTATGCTCAAAACGCCGTTATTCAGGGTAAACAAACCCGCATCACCTCCAGTGGCAAGCGTGTAGTCCGGATTTTGACCGCTTAAAACAGTATTCTGAGCCGTGAAAGTGGTTACTGCGCCTCCTGCTCCAAGGGTTGGGGGCACGGACAAATCCCCCGTGATATACCAAGCTCCTAGGTTTTGCCCAAAAGCAGGGGTATTATTAAACATATTACTCATATCCGTCACACTGCTCACATCCCAACCACCAATGTCTTGGTTAAAGTCGGTGGCATTGGCAAACATATACGTCATGTTGGTAACATTGCTGACATCCCAATCACCAATATCTTGGTTAAAGTTTTCAGCATGCCTAAACATTCCCCACATATTCGTTACTTGAGACAAATCAGGGCTGTCGGTTGCTTCTCCAACAAGATGGGTCGCTCCACTAAAAGCTCCTTCCATTGAAGTCCATTGTCCAGTTCCCCATTGGTTGATGGCAATAATTTTGCCTTTATCTCCGCCGTCATTAAAATAAATTCGCGGGAAAGCTCCCTTAATACGAACGGTATAATCTCCCGCATCAGCATAAGTATGCGTGGCATTGCCAGTATAGGTAGCTGTATCCATGCCGCCATCACCCCAATCAACGGTGTAACTATAGCCACTACCAGTCGTTGGAATGGTGATGGATTCGTTTGCTCCGGTGGTACGCCAAGCGGTAAAGAAATCGTCTATGAATGATGCGTCATCGCTAACGGTAATGGTAAATTCCTTAACAAAATCATTTGTGCCATCATTCACTTGGATTCTAATGCTGTAGCTTGATTTTCCTGTGGCGGGTGTTGCGAGTATTATCAAATTGCTGCCGTCAATTCTGAACGCGTCATTGTCGTCATCACCATCTCCGCCAACCAGTGTATATGTGTATGTGCCATCGGCATCCATATCAATAGCAGACAATAGTCCAACCCGTCTGTTTGCCATTGCATTACGAGCCACTGCGGTCGAAGAAAGTTTAATGCCCGTAGGCGGTTCGTTGACTGGTGTGATTGTTACTCTAATTTCCTGTGTGTCTGCCGATATTCCGTCCGACACGGCGACCAATACCCGATATTCTTGATCTGCATTTTGGTCAATATTCCCGCGTGAATCTCTTGGGGTTTCATAAACTGGAATATAGGCATCCTTAAAGCTTAATGCTCCTGAATTAGTTATCTCAAATAGCACAACATCGTCATCTGAAAGCGTATAGCTCAAAGTAGCATTCGCATCCATGTCCGTAGCAGTGATGGTGGTTACATCTTGTGTGTTTTCGGGGAGCAGTATTTCATACGGAGAAACACCACTGTTAGAGGTAATCTCTGGGCTATGATTGGCGACAAGGGTTAAATCTCGGTGATTGTCTTCTCCAAATGATCCCGTAGCCTCTATGCGAATGTTATATGAAGTTTTTGCAGAAGCCGGTGCGTCGTTTATGCTCAAAACGCCGTCAGTTAGGGTAAACAAACCCGCATCACCTCCAGTGGCAAGCGTGTAGTCCGGATTTTGACCGCTTAAAACAGTATTCTGAGCCGTGAAAGTGGTTACTGCGCCTCCTGCTCCAAGGGTGGGGGGTACGGAAAAATCCCCCGTGATATACCAAGCTCCTAGGTTTTGCCCAAAAGCAGGGGTATTATTAAACATATTACTCATATCCGTCACACTGCTCACATCCCAACCACCAATGTCTTGGTTAAAGTCGGTGGCATTGGCAAACATATACGTCATGTTGGTAACATTGCTGACATCCCAATCACCAATATCTTGGTTAAAGTTTTCAGCATGCCTAAACATTCCCCACATATTCGTTACTTGAGACAAATCAGGGCTGTCGGTTGCTTCTCCAACAAGATGGGTCGCTCCACTAAAAGCTCCTTCCATTGAAGTCCATTGTCCAGTTCCCCATTGGTTGATGGCAATAATTTTGCCTTTATCTCCGCCGTCATTAAAATAAATTCGCGGGAAAGCACCCTTAATACGAACGGTATAATCTCCCGCATCAGCATAAGTATGCGTGGCATTGCCAGTATAGGTAGCTGTATCCATGCCGCCATCACCCCAATCAACGGTGTAACTATAGCCACTACCAGTCGTTGGAATGGTGATGGATTCGTTTGCTCCGGTGGTACGCCAAGCGGTAAAGAAATCGTCTATGAATGATGCGTCATCGCTAACGGTAATGGTAAATTCCTTAACAAAATCGTTTATTCCATCGCTCACATTGATTCTGATGTCGTAGCCTTGTTTGTCGGCGGTGGGTGTTGCACGTATTATCAAATTGCTACCGTCAATTCTGAATGCGTCATTGTCGTCATCACCATCTCCGCCAACCAGTGTATATGTGTATGTTCCATCGGCATCCATATCAATAGCAGACAATAGTCCAACCCGTCTGTTTGCCATTGCATTACGAGCCACCGTGATCGAAGAAAGTTTAATGCCCGTAGGCGGTTCGTTGACTGGTGTGATTGTTACTCTAATTTCCTGTGTGTCTGTCGATATCCCGTCCGATACGGTGACCAATACGCGATATTCTTGGTCTGCATTTTGGTCAACATTCCCGCGTGAATCTCTTGGGGTTTCATAAACTGGAATATAGGCGTATTTAAAGCTTAATGCTCTTGAGTTTCCTGTTCCAGTTATCTCAAAGAGTGCCGCATCGTCATCTGAAAGCGTATAGCTCAACGTGTTCATATCTGCATCCGTAGCAGTGATGGTGGTTACTGCCTTGGTGTTTTCGGGGAGCGGTATTTCATACGGAGAAACACCACTGTTAGAGGTAATCTCTGGGCTATGATTGGCGACAAGGGTTAAATCTCGGTGATTGTCTTCTCCAAATGATCCCGTAGCCTCTATGCGAATGTTATATGAAGTTTTTGCAGAAGCCGGTGCGTCGTTTATGCTCAAAACGCCGTCAGTTAGGGTAAACAAACCCGCATCACCTCCAGTGGCAAGCGTGTAGTCCGGATTTTGACCGCTTAAAACAATATTCTGAGCCGTGAAAGTGGTTACTGCGCCTCCTGCTCCAAGGGTTGGGGGCACGGAAAAATCCCCCGTGATATACCAAGCTCCCAGGTTTTGCCCAAAAGCAGGGGTATTATTAAACATATTACCCATATCCGTCACACTGCTCACATCCCAACCACCAATGTCTTGGTTAAAGTCGGTGGCATTGGCAAACATATACGTCATGTTGGTAACATTGCTGACATCCCAATCACCAATATCTTGATTAAAGTTTTCAGCATGCCTAAACATTCCCCACATATTCGTTACTTGAGACAAATCAGGGCTGTCGGTTGCTTCTCCAACAAGATGGGTCGCTCCACTAAAAGCTCCTTCCATTGAAGTCCATTGTCCAGTTCCCCATTGGTTGATGGCAATAATTTTTCCTTTATCTCCGCCGTCATTAAAATAAATTCGCGGGAAAGCACCCTTAATACGAACGGTATAATCTCCCGCATCAGCATAAGTATGCGTGGCATTGCCAGTATAGGTAGCTGTATCCATGCCGCCATCACCCCAATCAACGGTGTAACTATAGCCACTACCAGTCGTTGGAATGGTGATGGATTCGTTTGCTCCGGTGGTACGCCAAGCGGTAAAGAAATCGTCTATGAATGATGCGTCATCGCTAACGGTAATGGTAAATTCCTTAACAAAATCATTTGTGCCATCATTCACTTGGATTCTAATGCTGTAGCTTGATTTTCCTGTGGCAGGTGTTGCCTTGATTCTTAAACTGCTGCCGTCAATTCTGAATGCGTCATTGTCGTCATCACCATCTCCGCCAACCAGTGTATATGTGTATGTGCCATCGGCATCCATATCAATAGCAGACAATAGTCCAACCCGTCTGTTTGCCATTGCATTACGAGCCACTGCGGTCGAAGAAAGTTTAATGCCCGTAGGCGGTTCGTTGACTGGTGTGATTGTTACTCTAATTTCCTGTGTGTCTGTCGATATTCCGTCCGACACGGCGACCAATACCCGATATTCTTGATCTGCATTTTGGTCAATATTCCCGCGTGAATCTCTTGGGGTTTCATAAACTGGAATATAGGCATCCTTAAAGCTTAATGCTCCTGAATTAGTTATCTCAAATAGCACAACATCGTCATCTGAAAGCGTATAGCTCAAAGTAGCATTCGCATCCATGTCCGTAGCGGTTATGGTGGTTACATCTTGTGTGTTTTCGGGGAGCAGTATTTCATACGGAGAAACACCACTGTTAGAGGTAATCTCTGGGCTATGATTGGCGACAAGGGTTAAATCTCGGTGATTGTCTTCTCCAAATGATCCCGTAGCCTCTATGCGAATGTTATATGAAGTTTTTGCAGAAGCCGGTGCGTCGTTTATGCTCAAAACGCCGTCAGTTAGGGTAAACAAACCCACATCACCTCCAGTGGCAAGCGTGTAGTCCGGATTTTGACCGCTTAAAACAGTATTCTGAGCCGTGAAAGTGGTTACTGCGCCTCCTGCTCCAAGGGTGGGGGGCACGGACAAATCCCCCGTGATATACCAAGCTCCTAGGTTTTGCCCAAAAGCAGGTGTATTATCAAACATACTACCCATATTCGTTACACTGCTGACATCCCAACCACCAATGTCTTGGTTAAAGTCGGTGGCATTGGCAAACATATACGTCATGTTGGTAACATTGCTGACATCCCAATCACCAATATCTTGGTTAAAGTTTTCAGCATGCCTAAACATTCCCCACATATTCGTTACTTGAGACAAATCAGGGCTGTCGGTTGCTTCTCCAACAAGATGGGTCGCTCCACTAAAAGCTCCTTCCATTGAAGTCCATTGTCCAGTTCCCCATTGGTTGATGGCAATAATTTTGCCTTTATCTCCGCCGTCATTAAAATAAATTCGCGGGAAAGCTCCCTTAATACGAACGGTATAATCTCCCGCATCAGCATAAGTATGCGTGGCATTGCCAGTATAGGTAGCTGTATCCATGCCGCCATCACCCCAATCAACGGTGTAACTATAGCCACTACCAGTCGTTGGAATGGTGATGGATTCGTTTGCTCCGGTGGTACGCCAAGCGGTAAAGAAATCGTCTATGAATGATGCGTCATCGCTAACGGTAATGGTAAATTCCTTAACAAAATCATTTGTGCCATCATTCACTTGGATTCTAATGCTGTAGCTTGATTTTCCTGTGGCAGGTGTTGCACGTATTATCAAATTGACACCATCAATTCTGAATGCGTCATTGTCGTCATCACCATCTCCGCCAACCAGTGTATATGTGTATGTGCCATCGGCATCCATATCAATAGCAGACAATAGTCCAACCCGTCTGTTTGCCATTGCATTACGAGCAACTGCGGTCGAAGAAAGTTTAATGTCGGTTGGAACGTTATTCACTTGTGCATTAGTCGGCTGTGCGATAAACAGCAGGGCAAAGAAGGTGGCGACAAGGAAGTGCTTCGGCATCTTCGTACGGACCATTTCGTTTTGCTGTGAATGTTGCTTTGAGTAATTGAGTAATCGTTTCATGACTTTTCAGATTTAAAAATAATGGCGCAAAGGTATTAGGCTATGGCTAACTGATCACTGTTTTCCGATAATACCAAATTGACTACAAAATATCACATATAAATAGTTTTTTTGCTCGTATTTCGTTAAAAAATTAGAACCGTAGCTATGGCTATGCTTATATTTTTTGCCTAATTCAAACAAAAAGTAATTCAATGTATTTATGTGATATTTTGTGATCAAATTGGTCTTAGCGGTGTTCTATATTTTTTGTTTAATGCAAACAGCTAATTCCATTTATTTGTGTACTATTATGGGGTGCAATTTTTTATAATAGTGTTAGTCCCGTACGCAACTCCTCGTGTTTTGTCATATTCACTGGGTTTTGCTGTGCGGGGCTTTTTTGTGTTCACGAAAAAAATGCTGATTGTTATACCAAATTGATCAAAAAAAATATCACATATAAATCGTTTCTTGTTTGCTCACATTTCGTTAAAAAACAGCACCGTAACTGTGGCTATGCTTATATTTTTTTGCCTAATTCAAACAAAAAGTAATTAATTTTATCTATGTGATATTTTATAATCAACTTGGTATAGTTATTCTTCTGTCGCTTTTCTGATAGATTTATACAGAATTTTGAGTGCATTTGCATCGCGGAGCTTTTGCTCAACATCAGAGACAATACCCATTTTTACTTCCTGATCAACATTCATTGCCATGGTTATTCTATCTCTTTGATTCTCGTCAAGTTTATCTTTTTCTTGGTTGACAAACTGAATAATATCTGCTGGCTCTACAAAAACGTCATTTGTCTGAATTTTAGGTTCAGAGCCAAATAGACCTGTGTTCTTTGGTTCCCCTATAAAGATGTGGCTGACAAGGGATTTTTTCTCAATCTTGGTTAGCTGTTCGGCTTTTGGGAGAAGCTGTTTTACCAAAATTTCCTGATCTCTCATCACTGTTGTCACCATGAAAAAGAACAAAAGCATAAAAATAATGTCAGGTAACGCCGCCGTTGGGATCTCCTGTCCTGCTTTAGATTTTTTCTTAAACTTTGACATATTGCTTTTTATTTATCGGGTTCTGCTATAGATATTGCCCTAGGTATACCCGCCCTCGCCTGCTTATAAATTCTTTTTTGCGTATCATCTTTCAAATCTATTGCCAACCACTCTGCCGCAGTAAGACCAGCGCGTTCTCCGTAAATTTCATTGTACGCAGCATTTACAGCATCCAGCACTTCAATATACAGGTCATAGCTAGTCCCTCTATTGGCTTTGAAGGATACAATTGCTTTTGTTGGATCATCTGAGGAAGCGGGATCTCTCTTTGCCTGACTTTTCATCGAAGGGGGGAGTGTGTTGAACAGATCAACTCCTTTTGTCGTTGGGTTGCCAAAATTCAGAATGAAGTCCTTAACCTCTCCCCGTAGGTTAGAGACAGGTCTTCTATAGGGTTCATCTTCCACCAGCAACTGATCTTTAGAGTTAGCCAATATTTTAAAGATATTTCGTTGCTGAAATTTAACTTCCGGTGGCGGATCATTTGGATCAGGTTTCGGAGGAAGCCGAATAGCGATCCCCTTATCATTCGCAATTGTGGTAGTTACCAAAAAGAAAATGAGCAGGAGAAATGCGATATCCGCCATAGAGCCAGAACTTACCTCGGGCGTTCCTCTATCTTTATTTCTAGCCATTATTGAAGCATTTTTTGTATTTCAGTAAACACGATTCCTCCTATTGCCAAGAAAGCAAGAATGTACATCGTGATCAATCCAGCTCCGACCATTTTGGACGTGCCCGCCGAGGCATTTTGATAGGCACTACCATCTGCAATGATATATGAAATAATAAATACTACCACGATTGCACCCACTCCTGTTCCCAGTTTCTTGAGGGACTGAGGGTCTCCGAATGCTTTAACTAAGGGCATACCAATAGCTACTAGAGTACACACCCCGACTAGTATATATGATAAAAATAATCCTACATTAATCATAATGAATCAATTTAAAATTTTGGGTTATTTAGAATGATTGTGCTTAACCAATATATCCACCAACGAGATGGAAGCATCTTCCATGCTATTGACAATCGAATCTACCTTGGAAACCAAGTAATTATAGAACAGCTGCAGAATAACTGCAACAATCAATCCACCAACAGTGGTCAAAAGGGCTACTTTGATGCCGTCTGCCACCAATGCTGGGGATACATCTCCTGCTTCTGCAATTGCGTCAAAAGCGTCAATCATACCAATGACTGTTCCCATGAACCCAAGCATGGGTGCCAAGGAGATAAACAGTGAAATCCAAATCATTCCTCTTTCTAATTTGCCCATTTCAACGGACCCATAGGCAATAATTGATTTCTCAACCATTTCGACACCTTCTGACATTCTCATGAGACCTTGAGTGAAGATAGAAGCAACAGGTCCTCTTGTGTTTTTTGAAACTTCAATGGCAGCATCTGTTCCGCCTGAACTTAATGCGTCTTCCACGTCCGTTAAAAGTTTATTTGTATTCGTCGAAGCCATGTTCAGATGGATTATTCTTTCAATAGAGATGGCCAATCCCAGAATTAAACATAGCAAAACAATGCCCATGAAAGTAGGTCCACCATCAATAAATTGTTCTTTTACCACTTGGTGAAATCCTCTGGATTCTTCGGGGACTTCTTCTGGCGTTTCTACTACTGCCTCCACAGGCTCTTTGTAGGTTTCTTCAGCATACGCTGGCTCTGTTGCCGTTGAATCTGTTGCAGAATCTGTCGAATCAGCATCTGAAAAATTCTGTGCATGGGCATTCACAGCAGTGAAAGTGAATACACCTGTCAACGTTAAGAGCGTCAATAACTTTTTCATAATTCGGTCTACTAAGTTAAGTCTTTGGGTTTAAGTTAAAATATTTACGTGTTATCAAAATTCCATGTTACCGCTTTCAAAACATGTTGACATGCAGAGAGGAAGGGATTCGAACCCCCGATACCCCGTGAAGAGTATACACGCTTTCCAAGCGTGCGCCTTCAACCACTCGGCCACCTCTCTAAAATCAACCGCTTTTTCGACGGGCTACAAATAAATGATGAAAATTATCTTTATGCAAATTTTGAGCTAAAAGCAATCTATTATATTCGATAAGCGAGCCTGTTCATCAGTCCATTTCACCATTTAATTGAAAAGAGAGTCTTCGCTTCACCTCACCCGTATCCGTCTCACATCCCAGCAACAACATCAACTTGGCCACTGCAGCCTCAGTAGTCATGTCTCCACCACTTAAAACCCCTATGTCATTCAGCTTTTTACTTGTTTCATACCGACCCTGCATTACTTCTCCTCCTATACACTGACTCACATTTAAGATGATAAGACCTGCATTTACAGCTTCTTCTAGGCAATCTAGGAACCATCCATCTTTCATTGTATTTCCTGATCCAAAAGTTTCCAAAACCAAGCCTTCCAGTTTATCGGAAAAAATCGTTCCCCGAGCAACATTCTCGGTTATCCCTGGGAATATTTTTAAAATGGCAACATTCGGATTCAAATCGCTTCTTACTTCCAGCCTAGCTTCTGGATCAAATGGCTTTAACGCATGGAAATTGTATTCAATAGAAATACCTACTTCTGCCAGATAAGGGTAGTTTTCTGACTCAAAGGCTGCAAATTGGCTACTCCTTATTTTCTGGGAACGATTTCCTCTTATGAGAATAAAGTTGAAATAGATACAGACCTCACTTACAATCGGGATTCCATTTTCCTCCGCTGATACTATTTCCAAGGCGGCAACCAGATTTTCCCTAGCATCTGATCTTACAGATCCTATTGGCATTTGCGCCCCCGTGAGAATCACTGGTTTACTGAGTCCTTCCAGCATAAAACTGAGCGTAGAAGCCGTATAGGCCATTGTATCAGTGCCATGTAAAATCACAAAGCCGTCATACTGGTGGTAGTTTTTCTCAATTATGTAAGTCAGGTTTTTCCAATCCTCCACACCTATATCAGAAGAATCAATTGGCGATGGGAAAGAGATGACGTCAAGCCTTGAGCCTAATGATCTAAGCTCTGGTATTTTATCAACTACGTTGCCTAAATCGAATGGGACAAATGATCCAGATTCGTCAAGCACCATTCCAAAGGTCCCTCCTGTATAGATAACAAGAATGGACCTGTCTCCCGCACGATTGATATTTATAATCTTGTATTTCACGGACGGAAAAATAGATCATTTGAATTTTTTGTAGTAAGAAAAGAGACCTCTTCAAAAGACATATCTAAAAATTCAGCTATTTTATCTGCGACTAATGTAATCCTCGAAGGTTCATTTCTTCTGCCTCTATGTGGCACTGGGGATAAATATGGACTATCTGTTTCTAAGATAAGTTTATCGCGATCCAAAGAGGGTATTACCTCGCCAAGATCTCCGTTTTTAAAGGTTGACACTCCCCCAATACCCAAATAAAATCCCATTTCAGAAATGATATTTCCCTGTTCTTTTGATCCTGTAAAACAATGGAATACTCCTCTTAAATTTCTGCCTTCGAACTTCTTTACAAGTTCAATTGTCTCATCAATGGAGTCTCTACAGTGAATAACTACTGGAAGATCATACTGTATTGCCAACTCACATTGACAGTTGAATGCATTTTTCTGCTGTTCCCAAAAAGAGTTATCCCAATGAAGGTCTGTTCCAATTTCTCCAATAGCCAAAAATTCTCTCTTAGTAAGCCAGGTTTCTACTTCATACAGTTCCTTTTCAACATCTTTTTTTATACTGCATGGATGCAACCCCATCATTGCATAGCACTCACCTGGGTATTTCTCTTCCAACCCCAACATATCATCAATCGAAGTTTTATCAATATTTGGTAATAATATTTTTTTTACTCCCTCCGCCTGAGCACGCTGAATAACTTCTTCGATATCACTTTTGAAGTCTTCTAAATAAATATGGGCATGAGTATCTATTAACATCAAAGTCTGTTTAACCTGTAATGCAGGGATGTCCAATATGGTAAAATTTCAGGCAGTATCTTCTTCAAGTTTTTAAAGGCCTTCTCACTATCATGAAATACAATAATACTTCCAGGTCTTGCCTTCTTTAAATTTTTTATGGCTACGGAGGCATTCAGGTTGTTGTCAAAATCCCATGAAAGATGACTCCACATAATTATCTCATATTGCGATTTTAATTTTTCGATTTGACTTTTTTTTATTCTTCCGTACGGCGGTCGAAACAGTTGTCTTTTTTGTTCTTGGATTTTTCGTATCTCAGCCTCGCATTCTAATACATTTTCAACATAGTCATTGTTGTTCACCTTCCATCCCTTCAAGTGATTTTGAGTATGATTCGCTAATAAATGCCCCTTTTCTACCATTCGATTTACTATTTTACTTTGACTGTTCAGGTTTTCTCCGACACAAAAAAAAGTAGCTTTTGCCTGATATTTATCCAGTTCTTCAAGCACCCAGCTTGTAATTTCTGGATGTGGACCATCATCAAATGTGAGAAATAATTCGTCATTAGAGTCTCTTCTCCATGTTAGCGATGGGTATATTTTTTCCAAGATCATGGGTGTTCTGTGAATCTGGATCATTGATTTTGAACCCGACAGGAAAGCATGGTTATATCATCATGAAAATTACGTGTTCCTTTAAAGTCAATAAGTTTATCTAATATCGTGTTGTGCAAACCATGCAGGTTGACCAACTCGTCTTCGATGATCGATTGTAATCGGTCAAATTCAAATGCTTTATCTTCTTCATTGAATGTTTCGGTGAGCCCATCTGTGTAAGCAAAGAGAAAAAAGTCAGGTATATTTTCTGTTGTTTCAGTCTTTATAAAGGGTAATGGATCAAACATGCCAAGAACGGTTGTTCCTTCATTCAAAAGCAAGGTTGTGCCATTTTTCAATAGAATAATTTCATTGTGACCACAATTAATGTACTCTAATTTGCTACTCGAAAAATCATAAATGGCAACAAAGAAGGTAATAAAATGCTCTGCATTGCCACTTATATGAGTCGTATGGTTTAATTCTTTCACAATTTCTTCCAAGTTTAGAGAATGCCTTACAAGCGTTCTAAGTGAGGCCTGAAAATTAGACATGAGTAAAGCCGCTGGTACACCTTTACCAGAAACATCGGCTATGCAGATCAGAAATTTATCTTCACCAATAGGAATGTAATCATAATAATCACCTCCTACATCCTGATGTGGCAGATAAAAGGCTTCAATTCGAAGCTTTTCAGTCCTTGGTAGTTGTTTTGGGAACAAGAAATTCTGTACTCTTTTGGCAATCTCCAGTTCTCGCTCATAGGCCTCTTGCTCCAGTTGCTTACTCACAAGTTTCTTGTTTTCATTGGCAACCAAAATAATATTGGTTAGCGCACTCAGGAAACGATTTTCCATAACAGCCTCTTGATCTGCAGAAACAAATACAATGGCGAGTAGTTTTTCTTTGTGATAAACAGGAAAAACCAATTGAAACTGCCTTTCAAAGGCTGAATCGCCATTTATTTTTTCTTCCTCTTTTAGATCAAGGATTTTTGGATTTTGGATTACATGCTCAATGGACTCAGTCGTACCAAAATGAACACGGCATACCCAGCTTTTATCTTGTTCAGTAAAAAGTGCCAGTTTTTTGATTTTTAGGTCTGCAAGCAGTGTGAATTTGTAAATTTTGAATAAGTCTTCTTCGGACACATTATTGTTAATTGCCTGTGTGACTTCAAGTAGCGCATTTAATTGCAAATCTTTAACGTCGAGGGTAGTATTCATTGCCTGTTGTGAGCTAATAGTCCTTTTTTTGATGCTAGGTAGAGGTATGACTTGAACTTACGAGTCAAGTCAACTTCTTCTATTTCTTCATCCACTGTTTCATAAACTCTAATCCAACCCTTAGATGCCAGTTTGATCAAAACGTCAAGTAATTCATTTTCTTCAAAGTCAAAATTCATGCATAAATCAGAATACGCAGTAACAAAATACAGTTCACCCAATACTTCAAATTCAATATCATCCATCAAAACTTCCTGCCTTTCCATGTGTACCAACCAAATATAGAAAGCACCCCCATGAAAAGGACATGAAAGGGATAAAATATTTGTAGTAAAAAAAGAGCTGACCCTACCCTTCCTGCATGAAAAAAATTGCTTGTGGACCTTAAGAGGATATAATTTGAAGCACCCCTTACAACAAAGGCTGTAGCTATGAAATCTACAGGTATCTTTCCGAAAAGGGTCATGATAAACGCAAATACGAACACTAGGTAATCAGAAAAGAAAAGGAGTGCCAATAGCCTAAGTTTCCAGTTTTTATTGTATTTCCATTTACTTATCCACCTTGACCTTTGGTTAAAAAAAGAGTGAAAAGACTGGTGAGCTTTGGTCTGAATTACTGCATCCTTAGCTTTAAGAAAGCTCCCAGACGAAGGGTATTTTTTCATAATATCGTAAAGCAAAAACTCGTCATCCCCAGAAGGAAGATGAATATTGTCTTTGTACCCTCCTACTGCACAAAAAGCTGTTTTTCTAAACCCAAGGTTAGCTCCGCTACACATACTCGGATTATTTGAGGTGAGGGTAGCTGCTCCGAAAACCATGAGACCTACAAATTCAATTTTCTGCATTTGCGCGAATAATCCATGCCCATATAATGAAACAGGTCCAGCAACAATGTGTGTCTCTTCAGTAAAAGCGTGAGCGTAGGACTCAATCCATTTCTCACCGATTCGACAATCTGCATCTGTGGTTAAAACAAGCTCGTACTTAGCCTCGTTAACGCCTCTTGTCAGCGCGTGTTTTTTTCCTTTTTCATCGAGGTTTTCCAATTGGAGTATTTTGAAATCCAGTGCTAGTGTTTCAGCTATTTTCCTCGCTTGTTGACAAGTCTTGTCCTCTGAGAAATCATCAACCACAATGACTTCAAATTTATCTTTTGGATAACTTTGTCGCTCAAGATCAATGAGTATACATTCAATGTTTTCATCTTCATTTCTGGTGGGAATAATTATCGAAAGCGCGTGGTCTCCTTCCTTCTCCTTACATACTATGTTCCTCCATTTCCATGCAAGACTCAGGTAAAAGAGGATATGGGCGAAGGAAAAAATGCCAACCAGAAAAATCATCAGGCAATGTTAATCCGAATAATTTGAGCAACAAGTGGCACCAGTTTAATTCTGTCGGGTCAGCTTTCGGGAGTTTTTCAAATTTTGAATCTTAGCGTACATTCTGCAATCGTAAAATAAAAACAGAGCCCAATACAGACGGCAGAGCGGTATTGAGTAACCAAAGGAGAAAAACGGGAATAATGACCGACATAATGTCGGGAACGATGCTGTAAAAAAAGACATATGCAGCAACCTCCCTAAGACCTATGCCTCCAAAAAAAGAAGGTACTATCGACCTGAAAAAGAAAATCCATCCAATTCCTGCAATTAAAATCCAGTTGGATATTTCTGGGATGAACACTTTGAGAAGCATTAGAAACTGAATCACGAAAACGCAGTACCTGAAGATTGAAATAGAAATAATTTTGATGAGCAGATGCCTTTTCAAATCATCAAAATAACGTTGATATTTTCTCAAACGATTTCTAAAACAAAGCAATCCTATCAGCAGTAGACCAGTCAAAAAAAATGGGAATACGTCAATTTTAAGATAGTTTACATGGAATGACATGAGTCCAAAAATGCCAAGAATAGTACTCAACAGCAACATGATACCCCTATTGAGAAGAATGGCAGCAGATGTTTTATACTTGTCCCTTTTTGTCCTTATCCTCGCCAGAAAATCCCCTATAGTGAACGGTAATAGCCAGTTCATCGCTAACCCGCTCAACACATCACACCATGAATCCCTAGTAGTAATCTTTTCAAAAGATTCGATTGAAACTTTCCATCTTAATACTTCCAAATACCAATTTAAAATCATCAGGAAAAACAAGAAAATGAGGGTGGGGAGCAGGTTTTTTGGAAGCCCTGCAACCTCAATGGAAATCTCCCTAGATTGAAATTGCCAGAGGAGAGCAAGTAGACTAAATCCAGCAACTAGAAATTTAGCTATGCCCCATAACCATTCTTTGCTTAGGCTTAATCCTATTGACTGGTTGTTCTTAACTTGCACGAGTGACCAAAAAAGAGAAAATAATTTTAGGAATAGACCCAGGTACGAATGTAATGGGTTATGGATTGATTCAGTGCGCAGGTCAACAAATCAATATTATTCAGTTTGGTGTTATTCATTTGTCCAAATACAAAAATCATGAAGTAAAACTTCAAAAAATTTTCGAAAGGACATCTTCTTTGATTGAAGAGTACGCGCCCGATGAAGTAGCACTAGAATCTCCTTTCTTTGGAAAAGATGTTCAGGCTATGCTGAAGCTGGGAAGAGCCCAAGGAGTAGCTATGGCTGCTGCGCTCAATAAAGAAGTCCCAATAAATGAATATGCGCCCAGAAAGATCAAACAAGCGGTAACAGGAAATGGGAACGCCAGTAAAGAACAAGTAGCCGCTATGCTGAAAAATCTTTTCAAATTCGCAGGCACTCCAAAACTTTTAGATGCCACAGATGCCTTAGCAGTGGCAGTTTGCCATCATTTTGCGTCTAGTGCTGGCAGTAGAGGCAATAATTCTTCTTCCAGTTGGAAAGCATTTATTTCGGATAATCCCAAAAGAATCCGATAAAAATGTGGAATCCCAGCAACAGGAATGTTCATCTCATGCTCGCACATCTTCTCAAGGAACACGTCTGCGTAGCTACATTAAACTCACACTAAGTTTTTAGCCTGAAAGGCTGATCTTATTCTATCCGCAGTTTTTTCCAATTCTTCCTGATCGGGAGACAATTTCCTTCGACTGAAATTCATATCATCCATTGAGTTTATAGGAACAAGATGAATGTGTACGTGGGGTACCTCCAACCCAATCACCGAAACTCCTATTTTTTTGCAGTCAGAAACCTCATCGATAGCCTTGGCTACTTTCTTAGCGAAAAGGTTAAGGTCTGAAAAGGTATCATCATCCAAATCGAACAAATAATCAACCTCTTCTTTAGGAATTACCAAGGTATGACCCTCTACGAGGGGATTGATATCAAGAAATGCCAAGAAATCATCATTTTCGGCTACAATGTGGGCAGGTATTTCCCTAGTAACAATTTTGGTAAAGATACTTGCCATTTAGACGGATATGTCAAGAATTTCAAACTCCATTTCACCCGCGGGTGCTTGTATCCTAGCTTTTTCTCCTTTTTTCTTTCCCAGCAACCCTTTTCCTATGGGAGATTGAACCGATATTTTACCAGATTTCAGGTCAGCTTCCTCCTCGGCAACCAACTGGTATGAAATCTGCATTCCATTGGCGTTATTCTTGATTTTTACAGTAGATAAAATAGAAACTTTTGATGTGTCAATAGCGGACTCATCGATCACCCTAGCATTGCCTACCACACCTCCAAGTTTTGATATCTTCAGCTCCAGTAACCCCTGAGCATCTTTTGCGGCATCATACTCTGCATTCTCGCTTAAATCACCTTTATCCCTAGCTTCTGCAATTTGCTTAGCCATACCTGCACGTCCTTTTGTTTTTAGCTCCTGAAGCTCATCTTTCAGCTTCTGCAATCCTTCTTTTGTATAATAATTTACAGCCATAATCTTTCCCCCTTTAAACAAAAAAGAACGACCTCTGGATGAAGTCGTCTTTTCTTCTTAATGTATCTTGACGGTGCAAATGTAAAAAGATTTTAAACGAAAAAAGCAAATCAGGTCATTCCAAAATTTTTTATTTTTTCCAAAATGACATTATTTATTCGTTCATAAGATTCATAGGTCCACCCTCCAACGTGTGGAGTCAATATTACGTTTGGCAATTTTTTCAAGCGAAGAAATACGGACTTTTCTTCCGTAGAATACGTTGAGAATTTTTCATTCTCCAATACATCCAATCCTAGCCCGATAATTCTTCCTTCTTCTACCAGTCTGACAGCATCTAAAAGTTTTAGAATCTCACCCCTGGCTGTATTCAGAATAATTTTAAGTTTTGGATATCTAGTTAGATTTTCATAGTCAAACAGGTATTTGGTTTCATCTTTTAATGGAATATGTATGCTTAGAATTTCTGTTTGTTCTCTGAACGTATGCAGGTCTACGCCTTTAGCAAGATCGCTCGAAAAATCTCTTTTATATTTATCATACGCTAGGATTTT
Organism: Ekhidna sp.; assembly: GCA_965261215.1. Classification (GTDB taxonomy): domain Bacteria; phylum Bacteroidota; class Bacteroidia; order Cytophagales; family Cyclobacteriaceae; genus Ekhidna. The sequence goes on along the minus strand of CBDHDT010000193.1, from coordinate 292,439 downwards.
GCAATCCAGCCCCACCATTTTTTTGGCAAAAGCTTCTCCCATATGCCCATATCCATAAATACCCACCACTTTCCCTTTCAGTTCCAGTCCTCGATTTTCTTCACGTCTCCATATTTTATGTTTTACCTGGTTATCAGCAACATTAATTTTGTGCAAAAGACCCAAAAGCATTCCTAACGTATGCTCTCCAAGTGAATCTCTGTTTCCTTCGGGTGCATTGATTGCCTGAATATTTCTTTTTTCAAGGTAATTTCTATCTACTTTATCCATCCCCGCTCCTGCCCTAGACACAAATTTCAGGTTGCTCCCTGCATCCAGCAATTCTTTATCTACTTCAGTTTTGCTTCGAATAATAAGACCTATAAATTCACTAATACATGACAGTATCGCATCTCTGGTGATTTCTGGTCGATAATCAGGCTCAAGGTTTGCTCCTTTCAAAAGAGGGAGAATACTTTCATGCATTCTATCAACAATAAGTACCCTATTGTTCTCACTCATATCTTAAAAAGAAAGTGTGCTACTGAGAAATAGACAGCTAATCCTAACAAATCGTTCGCTGTGGTAATAAATGGTCCAGATGCCAACGCAGGATTTATACCAAAACGATTTAAAGCAAAGGGAGTAATTGTACCCATAAAAGAAGCTAGCACTACAACGGAAAAGAGCGCAATAGAAACAGTGGCTGCCAGAGATTGCTCCCACATAAACAGGATCACCACCCCAAAAACCATCAGTGCCAAAATGATCCCATTTACCACCGAAACAAAAAATACTTTTAGCAGTCGTTTCCACATGCTGTCAGCAAATACACTGGGATTTGCCAAACTCTGAACTACAATTGACGATGATTGAATTCCTGCATTTCCACCAGATGCAGTAATCAACGGAATAAAAAAAGCCAATGCGGGTACAATGATGATCTCTTCCTCAAAGAAACCCATGAATTTAGCTCCGATCAACCCTCCAGCCATGCCGATTATTAGCCAAGGTAATCGGGCTTTGGAAATCCTCCAAACAGAATCATCTTCTTCAATATCCGAACTCACACCTGTCATCAACTGTCTCTCCTCTTCTGCATTTTCTGTAATAACATCAATTACATCGTCAATGGTGATCCTGCCTACCAGTTTTCCTCGTGCATTTACTACTGGGATCGCTTCTAGGTCGTACTTTTGCATAATACTTGCTACTTCCTCTTCACTAGTGAAAGTTTTTACTGAAACAAGTTTATCATCATAAATGTCTGCTACCTTCGCATGATCATTTGTTAGAATGATCTTCTTCAATCCTACCTTCCCGAGTAACTCTTCCCGATCATTGACAACATAAACGGAATATATTTTTTCAACATTTCCTGCCTGTTTTCTTATTTCTTCAATGCACTGAAGGATTGTCCAATTGTAATTGGCTTTAATTAATTCTTTAGCCATCAAGCCACCTGCAGCATCTTCATCATATTCGAGGAGCTCCATTAGGTTCAAAGCTTTCTCTTCGGGCTCTACCTCTCGTATTACTTCATTTCTTTCAGCGACGGGCATGCCATGCAAGATGTCCGTTCCATCATCAGAGTCCATAAGCTCGACAAATGCAGCCAATTCCTTCGCAGTGAATTGTTTAATAAACTCTTCCCTGACATCTTCTTCCAAATTTTCCAGTACCTTTGCACTTATTTGGGGGGGAAGAAGGTCAAAAACGTACTTGCATTCTTCAGCGTTAAATTCATCTAACAAATCAGAAATGTCGGTAGAATTGACCCCCTCCAGACTCAAAGTAATAAAGGCATTATCATGCGTATCCAATGCACGCTGAAGCCGTTCTTTGAACTCGACGGATAACTCAAAATTCTTTACTGCTTCCATGCAGAGACGATTTTGGAGGTAAGTGAAATAAATTCAGAAACGGACAGCTGTTCAGCTCGTGAATTCAACACTTCAAGGTCCATGACTGCATCAGGCAAATTTATGTCTTTTAAGGCGTTACGCAAGGTTTTTCTTCGCTTACCAAATCCAGCTTTTACTACTCTTTTGAAATGATTTTCGTCACAGCCAAGCTGAAGAGTTTTGTTTCTTTTCAACCTGATGACTGCCGATTGGACTTTAGGAGGCGGGTGAAAAACTCTTGGTGGAACAGTAAACAAATACTCTATCGAGTAAAAGGCCTGAAGCAAAACACTGAGTATTCCATAAACTTTTGACCCTTCGCTTGCTACAATACGATCTGCAACTTCCTTTTGAATCATACAGACTACCTCATGTACTTTATTTCTGTCTTCCCATATTTTGAAAAAAAGTTGTGAAGAAATATTATAAGGGAAGTTACCAATGACAGCATATCGCCCCACCTCTACTCTGTACCTCAAAAAATCTTTCAACAAAAAATGCTCTGTGTGTGCCACATAATTTTCTTTTAAAAACTCTATGGATTCAGTATCGACATCTACTGCCAAAAAATCCTTGATACCAGATTCAATGAGGTATTTGGTTAAAATGCCTGCTCCAGGACCTATTTCAATGACGGGATCACTTTTATCTTCCAGAGCTTCTACAATTTTTCGGGCAATACTCTCATCTTTCAAGAAATGCTGTCCTAAATGTTTTTTTGGTTTTACACTTGCCAACTTAATAAGAGGTTGTTATATTCGATTTTGTTAAAGTACACAATGAGCGACTTGACCCAAAAAAAAAGGCCTGTAATCGGAATTACCATTGGAGACATCAATGGAGTTGGACCAGAAGTGATTATTAAATCCCTAGAAGATGCTAGGATTATCAAACAGTTTACCCCCGTTATCTATGGCTCCGCTAAAGTAATTTCTTTTTACAGCAAAGCACTTGAAAAGGAAACATTTCATTATCAACAAATCCAGTCAATAGAAAAAGTCTATTGCCAAAAGGTCAACGTACTTAATGTATGGGATGAAGTAGTTGAGATCAAACCTGGTCAAGCCAATGAAACTGGTGGAAAATATGCAAGACTTGCACTGGAAAAGGCGACAGAAGATTTGAAATCCAGAAAAATTCACGCTATCACAACTGCTCCTTTAAGTAAAGAATTGGTTCAAAACGATAGTTTTAAATTTCCAGGTCACACTGAATTTTTGACTCACCAAACTGCCACCAAAGACAGCCTTATGTTTTTAGTGCATGAAAAACTGAGAGTAGGAGTGGTTACTGGTCATATTCCATTAAAAGAGATTAGTTCTTGTATAAATCGGGAAAAAATCGTCTCTAAACTCAACATCATGATCAAATCACTTAAAAAAGATTTTGGAATCAAGAAACCAAAAATTGCAGTTCTGGGTCTCAATCCGCATGCTGGAGAAAATGGGCTTTTAGGTGAAGAGGAAAATACAAGTATTATTCCAGTCATTAATCAATTAAAAAATGAACATGAATTAGTCTTCGGACCCTTTCCTGCAGATGGTTTTTTTGGAGTGGGAAACTTTAAGAACTTTGATGGGGTATTAGCCATGTATCATGATCAAGGACTTGTTCCTTTCAAAACATTGGCTTTCGACAAAGGCGTTAATTACACAGCAGGATTACCGTTTGTCAGAACTTCTCCAGATCATGGCACTGCCTTCGCAATTGCAGGAAAAAATGAAGCTGACGAAACTTCATTTCGAAATGCTTTATACTTGGCAAATGATGTCATTCGCCAACGTAGCGAAAGTGAATTTAAAACAGAAGAATGAAGGAACATTTGTAGTCTCTGTATGCTATCTGAACTTGCGGTCTTTTACTGGGAGATGAGTAGAAATGAAAAATTCAAGACGTTACAAAATAGAGATTTTTGACCTTAGCAACGACACTCATCATTTTCAATTTGAGTACGACGATGCGTTCTTTTCTGAATTTGAAAACAGCCTGATAAGCGAGGGAAAAGGCACTTGCACTGTTGATTTAGTGAAATCAGATTTAATGCTGGATTTGACCTTGAGCATTGAAGGGACAATTCTGCTTACATGTGACAGAAGCCTTGAGGAGTTCGATTTTCCTATCAATGCATCTCAACAGGTGATTTACAAGTATGGAGCCGAGGATAAAGAATTAAGTGAGGATGTTTTTATTATTTTAAAAAGCACACAGGAAATCAACATCAGTGATTATTTATATGAATATATTTCTCTTGAGAAACCCATGAAAATAGTGCATCCGAAATTTCAGAATGCAAAGGACTCTGATGAATTAATTTATTCGTCTAAAGGGGAAGGCATGGAGAACAAAGGGATTGATCCCAGATGGGATGCTCTTAAAAAGCTACAGTAGTCCAGAGTTGGATTAAAATAGCATAAGCATCAAAAGATAAATTGTGAATTGGTATTAAAACTGTCCGCTGATGTTAGCGGAAGAGCGAGAAGGAAAGAATATGACTAAAAAAAGTCTTTTTTATCTCCCTGCTTCAGACATCACACAGGCTATCGGCTAAGGTGGAGGTATGTTGTTTTCGCATGGTGCTAACAACAGAAAAATTCTACAAATAAACCTGCTTGATAGTGCTGATAGTAAATAATCTTCTACTGAAACGGTCTTATCTATGATAAATAAATTTTACATTACCTTTGATCTTTAAGAAAGACTAATATGAAAGCATCCGTAAAAAATCTTCTATCCATAATAGGAGCACCTAAACAGTTCATCATTCCGATTTATCAACGCACTTACAGCTGGCAACACAAACAGTGCGATCTATTATTAGAAGATATTCAGAAAGTCGCTAAATCTGATGAGCAGGGTCATTTTATTGGCTCTATCGTTTATTTTGAGCCTGATGTTCATACGATATCAGAAATAAGCAAGTATTTAGTAATTGATGGGCAACAAAGGCTTACTACCATAACATTATTAATTGCGGCTTTGGTAAAATTTATTGAGAATAATCCAGATTGTGAAATAGATACAACCGCTAAAAAATTAAGCAATTACTACCTATTCAATGCAGAAGAAGATAATGATTTATACTATAAATTATTACTGACAAGACGTGATAAAGAAACACTCACAAACGTTTTAACAAACAAGCCATTGCCTACAGAACATTCGGGTAGAATAGTTAAAAATTATGAATCGTTCTATAAACAAATTAATAAAAACAACATCAGTAAAATTTATAAAGGGCTTCAAAAATTAATCGTTGTCGATGTGGCATTAAAAGAAGGAGAAGACAGCCCTCAACTAATATTTGAAAGTCTTAATTCAACAGGTCTAAAGTTATCTCAGGCAGACCTTGTTAGAAACTATATTTTAATGGGTCAAGAAGAAAAATTTCAAACACACTTATACGAAACCTATTGGTACCCTATGGAACAAAGTTTTGGCGAAAATATAAGTGCTTTACCTTTGTTTATGCGAGATTATTTGACAATGAAATCAAATGACATTCCTAAAATTGAAGAGGTTCATGACACATTTAAAAATTATCTCAATAACCATAAAGAGACATTAAAGATAGAAGATATTGTAAAAAATCTATATGAATATTCACAATATTATGTTTCCATTGCTTTACACAAAGAACAAAACAAAAATCTAAAATCAGCATTCAACGACATTAATAGATTAAGAATGGACACCTCCTACCCTTTTTTGATGGCGGTGTATGGAGATTATCACAATGAGCGAATCACTTTTGATGAATTTTTAGAAGTACTGCATCTAACGAAAAATTATGTTTTTAGGCGATCTATTTGTGGTATTCCTGCCAATAGTTTAAACAAAATTTTTGCTACACTTTACAAGAGTATTAAAAGTGAAACCTATACAGAATCTGTAAAAGCCGCCTTCATATTGATGGATAGGAACAGAAAATTTCCAGATGATGCAGACTTTACAAGAGAAATTAAATTGAAAAATATTTATCATTTCAAAACAAGAAACTATTTATTAGAATCTTTAGAGAATTTTAAACGCAAAGAATTAGTCAATGCCGAAGGTTATACCATTGAGCATATCATTCCACAAAATGCCAACACACCTATTGAATGGCAAAAGGAATTAGGCAATGACTGGAAATCAATAAAAGAAAAATATTTAGATACATTAGGCAACCTAACATTAACAGGTTACAATTCTGAATTATCTGATAGACCATTTAGCGAGAAAAAAACAATTGAAGGTGGTTTTAATGACAGCCCTTTGTACCTAAACGAATCTGTTAGAGTTGCAGAAGTTTGGAATGAACAAGCAATCAATAACAGAGCAGAAGAATTAGCACAACGAGCATTAAAAGTATGGCCATCCCCTTGTTTAGATGATGACGTTTTAGATAGTTATAGAGCACCTGAAACAACAAGAGATATCAGTCAATATAAGCACCTGCAAAATAATATGTTAACGTTGTACCGCTTATTTGAAAAGAGGGTTTTAAATATAGATGCTACTGTAAAAGTAGAGTTTACAAAAGTCTACATAGCTTTCAAGGCACAAACAAATTTTGTGGATGTGGATACTAAAAAGACACAATTGTGTCTAACATTAAATATGGATTTTGATAAGATAAAAGACCCTAAAAATCTTTGTAAAGATGTCAGCGATATAGGTAAATGGGGTAATGGTGATGTAGAAGTAAGTTTACAACGCCCATCAGAATTAGATGATGTTATCGAATTAGTAAAACAGGCATTTGAAGAACAGATGAACGAATAAGCAACTGAGAGCAACTTAAAGCAAGTATAAAACCATTTTACCCTGTATTGGTGAGAGATGTAGCAGAAAATGAAACTCTCTAAAAATCAAAATTGCCCCGCTTGTGGTGGTTCAATATTGATGGTAATGTAAGTTCAATTAGTAAGTGCAAAGATTAGGATAAATATGTGGAGCTAGTTCCACATAGTTAAAGGTCTAAAAACGTTGCCATATGAGCCAAACATATTATCAACTCAAAGACCATCAAAGATATCAAATTAAAGCCTACTTAAAATCGGGTAAAAGTAAAAGTTTCATTGCAGAAGCCCTTGATGTGTCGGTTTCCACCATTTACAGAGAATGCAAGCGCAACAGTTCCCCTAAAGGGATCTATCATGCAGCTAAAGCACATTTGTCTTCCACAAAGCGTAAGCAACGTTATTGCAAGCCCCAGTCTTTTGACACCCACAAAAGAAAGCTCATCAAAGCGTACCTTCTGCAAGAACAGTGGTCTCCTAAGCAGCTTGTAGGGTATGGTAAAATCAAGCAGATGCCCATGGTTTCACATGAACGTATCTATCAATATATCAGGGACGATAAAGCTGCTGGAGGTCATTATTACAAACAGTTACGCCATCAACTCAAACATAGAAAAAGACCTGTAGGTAAGCCTGAAACTATTAAAAACAGGGTATCAATCGATCAAAGACCTGAATGCATCAACAATAAAGAACGTTTTGGGGATTGGGAAGTGGATACCATTATAGGCAGACAGCAAAAGGGAGCCATTCTAACCATCGTGGAAAGAACTACAGGAATGCTCATTATAAAAAAGCTACTTAAGGGAAAACAAGCCAAAGGACTAAGTGAGGAACTTGTCAATAGGCTGATGCCCTATAAAAAACATATCCTTTCGATCACTTCTGATAATGGAACAGAATTCGCCGACCATCAAAACATAGCTAAAAACCTAGATACTAAATTCTACTTTGCCCATCCGTATTGCTCCTGGCAAAGAGGACTCAATGAATACACTAACAAACTCATAAGACAGTATATACCCAAAAAAATAGCTTTTGATACACTAAATGACGAACAGATTACACAAATTCAACACAAAATTAACCGACGACCAAGAGAAAAACTTAACTTTAAAACTCCTAAAGAAATCTTTTAACCTGAACCCGATTAATAAATAGTCAGCCCTTAAAAACATCTAAACAGTTTGATTTATATCAATAAAACAAACAAAACCATTAACCAAATCAACCGCTTTATGTTAGAATAACCGTTGTTTTCTGGTCGTTTTAGTTAAAACATTATGCTGACTCCATCTACCCCAAACACAGGGCAACAAAATCTGTTTCACACCGAGCTGTTCTCTCAATTAGACCCACGAGACCCTTTAATCCAATTAGCCAACGTCATCGACTGGAAGGTCTTCGAGGATGCATTGAGCAAACACTATTGCCACGATAACGGCAGACCCTCAAAACCAATACGCTTAATGGTCGGGTTACTGATGCTCAAACAACTGGAAAACCTGTCCGATGAGAATGTGGTCTTACAGTTCAAGCGTAATCCGTATTATCAATACTTCTGCGGTTATCCAACCTTACACCCCAGCCCGTCCTTGCAATGCAACCGAACGGGTGCATTTTAGAAAAAGAATCGGTGTCGCAAGTTTTGAACTCATTTTTAAGATGAGTGTGATGTTGCACGGCAAAAAAGCCAATGAAAACACTGTTTTGATTGACACCACCGTACAGGAAAAAAACATCACCTATCCGACTGATTCTAAACTAGCTATCAAAGTTATCAACCGTCTCAACAAATTGGCGAAAAAACATGGCATCAAACAACGCAGAACCTTCGTAAAAGAAGTTAAAAACTGCCGCTTACGCGTTCGCCACTTCCGCCATGTTAAAAAGCGCGCATCCGCCAAAATGGCATTGAAACGATTGCGAACCATTGCCCATATTCTAATCCGAGAACCACAAAGAAAACTACCCCAACACGGACTGCTTGAAACCTACCAACCAGACTTCTTGCTCTATCAACGGGTGTTGGCACAACAACCCAAAGACAAAAAAAAATTTATTCCCTGCACGAACCCCATGCTTAAGGGCATCTCTAAAAACTGGATATTCTCCCGATTTATTTTTATGACCTGTTTTTTTAAGATGACCTATTTTGTTCTTTTTTAGTTCATTTTTTATTCACCTGATTATCAGTTACTTATGAATTTATTCATTGCCTATCGAACGCACGTTCCCTCATAATGAAGCGGTCAATTGAATTTTTCTGCACATATTATAAGTCAGATTCATCAGACCAATGACCGTATCGGCTCTTGATTTCCCTACTTTTCTGTAATACATGCTTCCCATACTGTTCTCCATGAAACCAAAAACATGCTCCACTCTTACGCGTACTTTTGATTTTCTTGTATTACTTTCCTTTTGTGTATCGGTCAACGGCTTGTTTTTGTAGCCCTTCTCATGTATTTGATCTTTAACTTGATGTTTTTCGAGTATTTCTTCCTGGTCTGCATAAGCACTCTCGGCATACAATTCCTGTGCTTTGTCTTGTTTTTTGTCCAACAGGGCATCAAGAGCCTGTGAATCATGTACCGCTGCATCGGTAATTTCATAGCGTTCTATCAATTTGCTACCTGCATCAACCTTGGCGTGATTTTTATACCCATAATAATGCTGATTATTTTTCTTTGTCCAACGTGCATCAATGTCCTTTTGACGCTTTTTATTGGGTTCATCTGTCCATAGACCTTCTCCCTTACCCTCTTTTATTTGTTGGTTTTTCTCCCTGCTGTTGCGTTGGCGTGGGGCTTCTACAAAAGAGGCATCTATTATTTTGCCTTCATTGACCATAAGCCCTAACTTTTCCAATTGACTCTGAAATAGCTCGAAAAGGGATTTTACTAAATTCAAGTCGGTCAGACGTTCACTAAACAACCATATCGTGTTGCTATCTGGTATGTCATCTGCAATGGTGAGGTTGAGAAATCTCATAAAACTCATCCTGTCATTGATTTGATATTCTGCTTGATCATCAGAGAGGTTATAATATCGCTGAAGAATCAATATCTTGAACATTAACACATAATCATATGGGGGACGTCCTCCCTTTCCTTGTGACTCTTTGATCAGGTGCTTTTCCAGTAAAGAACGGAAAATTTCAAAATCAATTCCACCGTTTAATCGTTGCAGGGGATCTCCCAACTGGCTCAGTTTGGACAAACGAATGTCTTGATCAAAAAAACCGTAATCTCTGTGACGTTTAAATTGTTTCATTTCCAGGTCTAACTCTTTTAGCTCAAAAAACATACTAACACAGCTGTTTTAGTTTTTAGAGATGCCCTTATGTGATTTCTAAAGACAAAGACCACAAACGCTATGAATACGGCAACAAAGTATCCATCGTCTCGGCCAAAGACAGTAACATCATTGTCGGCGTTGTCAGCCATAAGAAAAACCAGCATGATGCAAAAACCCTACCCGATGCGATAAAACAAGCCAATAGCAACAGAACAAAACCCATCAAACAAGCGGTCTGCGACAGAGGCTATCGTGGGGTTAAACAAGTGGGCGATACGGCCATCATCCTGCCGAGCAAAGTCCTGAAAAAGGACAATCGTTATCAAAGAGACAAGAAACGCAAACTGTGTAAGCGACGGGCTGCCATAGAACCCATTATTGGGCATTTGAAATCCGATCTTAGGTTATCCAGAAATAGGCTGAAAGGACAAGTTGGCGATGAAATCAATGTACTCATGGCTGCTTGTGCCTGGAATTTGAGAAAGTGGCTGGTTTTTTGTCACGTCTGCTATTTATGGCTTAAAAAAGCGCGTTTTGTCCATGTTTTTGGTAAAAAGCCCTTGGTCCATTTGATTCAAGGTTGATTCACGTTCGCTGAGCGGCAGCTTGAAATATATTTTTACTTGTTAGGTCGGTTTTTAAGGGCTGACTAATTACCTTTTGTTGATAGGAAGCCGAAGCTGCCCGAAAGTGCTTGATGCAGATGCCCTGCTGATCCAGTAAATAAAATGCCCTGGTCAGGGTTTCTTCTTGTTGGTATTTGGCTGGGCTGTTGCCATTACGACCTCCGATGTACACAATGTTTTTGCCGATACTGGTCACACCTGGCTGGTAACCTTCACTCTTTTTATAGGTGCTCCGTGCATCATATTTCTCGGTGGCCATTACCTGATTATCATAAGCTAATGTATGCTCCTGTTTGGTGTTGAGCTGATTGGTTTTGCTCAAGGCTTTCAGTAATAATTGGTTTAAGCCTAGGTGGATATTGAACTGATGGGTTATCCTTCCCGAACTGGTCATTTCCTCTGTAGGGGTGACCCGTTCTTTTATGCCTCCCAAAATGGTATCGGCACTACACACCGAGAACCCCCGAACTTTCTTCAGATGTTCTCCCAAGTGTTCTTCAATCTCCTCAGTACAAGCTCCACCTTGAAGGAAAATAGCCAAATGATGCATCAAAATCTCCGAGTAATCGAACCCTCTATAGTTGACCCGGCTACCCAAATGATCATCCATTAGCTTGGGAATACCGCTATCCTTAAGAAACTTGTAGCAAAAATTAAACCCGCCAAAAGGGGTGACTTTTTTATCAGATATCGTTACTTTCATTCCCGCTTACTGGATTGGTTACACACTCAAATAAGTGAAAAAAAATCTAGACGGAAAAGCCTATTACAAACTATTTTAAGCCTATCCTGACTCTTTTTCGTTTTACACCTGCGGATTTTAAGGTATAGCCTGAATTATTTCTCTAATTTTATTCTCTGAAATGCGGAAGCGGGTTGCAACAAATATTACATCTAAATTAAAGAATGACCAGATATTTCAAAGGATTAGATACACTCAGGGCTTTGGCAACATTAACTGTAGTGTGGGGACACATCGAATTATTAAAAAGCAGGCAACAAATGCCAAATTTAATTGGTAGTAATTTCCCCATTTTTCCAAGTGCCCATATCGCGGTGATTATATTCTTCGTTTTAAGTGGATTTTTGATCACTTATCTGCTTGTTAAAGAGAAAGAAAATAGTCAAAAAATTTCTTTCAAAAATTTCTATATGAGACGAGTATGAAGAATATACCCTCTGTATTATATTATCCTTCTTTTGTCATATATCGTAATAGACACTGAGTATTCATACACTTCTATTTTTCTTTCGATCAGCATATTTCCCAATGTTGCACAGGCCATAGGCGAAGGTTGGCCATCAAGTCCTCAAATATGGTCTATCGGAGTGGAAGAACAGTTTTACATATTTTGGCCGTTATTGATCTCCATAATACCACAGAAAAAAATTTTACTTTTTTTGATTTTCTTTTTTGTATCTTATTCAATTCTCCCTTACCTAATTTTATATCTAAATGCGCGAACAATTCAAAACGAGAACTTTATTCATTACGTGGAATATTTTTTTTATGGAAGCAAGTTTAATTGCATGAGTCTTGGGGCTCTCATTGGTTATGCTTATGCAAAAAACAAAAGCTGGGTAAAATTTTTTAGTCGAGATTTGGCTTTCATCTCTATCGGTTTATTAGCTTTTACTTTATGGGGGTTAAAGTTTGAAATGCAATTTTTTACTGATGAGTTTTATGCAATACTGTTCGGAATGGTTATTCTAGGAATGATAGATAATGAAAGGATTAATATCGATACCAAACTCTCTAGATTTTTGGGGAAAATTTCGTACGGAATATATATGTACCATTGGTTAATAATCTTTTTAGTACTAAAGCATTTTCCTGTCAATGAAAATATTTTTTACTACAATGTAATGCTTTATAGTTTAGTCTTATGCTTAACCGTATTTATCGCTTGGATTTCTTATTCATTTGTTGAAAAGCGATTTTTACAGTTGAAACCAAACCAATCTAAAACTGTTTACGATGCTGTATAAGCTCCATTAAAACGGGACTCATACTCACCATCAGGTACAAAGATTACCTGAAGCACATTCGTCTACGTGTACTCAGTTGCGTACCCCTCCAATACCAATTAGATTATAAAATATTACTCCCTTAAATCCGCAGGTGTAAAATGGAAAAGAGCCAGCATAGGCTTAAAATAGTTTGTAATAAGCTTTTCTGGCTAGATTTTTTTCACTTATTTGAGTGTGTAACCAATCCAGTAAGCGGGAATGAAGGTAACCATATCTGATAAAAAAGTCACCCCTTTTGGCGGGTTTAATTTTTGCTACAAGTTTCTTAAGGATAGCGGTATTCCCAAGCTAATGGATGATCATTTGGGTAGCCGGGTCAACTATACTGGGTTCGATTACTCGGAGATTTTGGTGAATCATTTGGCTATTTTCCTTCATGGTGGAGATTGTACTGAGGACATTGAAGAACACTTGGGAGGACATCTGAAGAAAGTTCGGGGGTTATCGGTGTGTAGTGCCGATACCATTTTGCGAGGCATAAAAGAACTGGCCACCCCTACAGAGGAAATGACCAGTTCGGGAGGGATACCCCATCAGTTCAATATCAACCTGGGCTTAAACCAATGATTACTGAAAGCCTTGAGCAAAACCAATCAGCTTAACACCAAACAGGAGTATACATTAGATTATGATAATCAGGTAATGGCCACCGAGCAATATGATGCACGGAGAACCTATAAAAAGTGTGAAGGTTACCAGCCAGGTGTGGTCAGTATCGGCAAAAACATTGCCAAATACCTACAAGAAGAACCCCTGACCAGAGCATTTTCTTTACTGGATCAGCAGGGCATCTGCATCAAGCACTTTCGGGCAGCTTCGGCTTCCTATCAACAAAAGGTAATTAGTCTTGTGGAGGGAACGAGTCAGCACTTTTACATCCGAGCTGTGCGTTGCGCCACTATGGAACAGCAAATTAGCCAGATTCGGACAGATGCCTGGCAGAAAGTCCGTCTTGGAGTACAAGAAATGGAAGTGCGTAGGTTCAACAATCAAGTGCAAAAACTAAGCGGTATTTAGCTAAAAGATTTCTTTAGGAGTTTTAAAGTTAAGTTTTTCTCTTGGTCGTCGGTTAATTTTGTATTGAATTTGGGTAATCTGTTTGTCAGTTAGTGTATCAAAAGCTGTTTTTTTGGGTATATACTGTCTTATGAGTTTCTTGGTGTATTCATTGAGTCCTCTTTGCCAGGAGCAATACCGATGGGCAAAGTAGCATTGAGTAGCTAGGGTTTTAGCTATGTTTTGATGGTCGGCGAATTCTGTTCCATTATCAGAAGTGATCGAAAGAATATGTTTTTTGTAGGGCATCAGCCTATTGATAAGTTCCTTACTTAGTCCTTTGGCTTGCTTTCCCTTAGGTAGCTTTTTTATAATGAGCATTCCTGTAGTTCTTTCCACGATGGTTAGAATGGCTCCCTTTTGCTGTCTGCCTATAATGGTATCCACTTCCCAATCCTCAAAGCGTTCTTTATTGTTGATGCATTCAGGTCTTTGATCAATTGATACCCTGTTTTTAATAGTTACAGGCTTACCTACAGATCTTTTTCTATGTTTGAATTGATGGCGTAAATGTTTGTAATAATGACCTCCAGCAACTTTATCCTCCCTGATATATTGATAGATACGTTCATGTGAAACCATGGGAATCTGCTTGATCTTACAATACCCTACAAGCTACTTAGGTGACCACTGTTCTTGCAGAAGGTATTCTTTGATGAGCTTTCTTTTGTGGGTGTCAAAAGACCGAGGCTTGCAATAACGTTGCTTACGCTTTGTGGAAGACAAATGTGCTTTAGATCCATGATAGATCCCTTTAGGGGAACTGTTGCGCTTGCATGCTCTGTAAATGGTGGAAACCGACACAGCAAGGGCTTCTGCAATGAAACTTTTACTTTTACCCGATTTTAAGTAGGCTTCAATTTGATGTCTTTGATGGGCTTTGAGTTGATAATATGTTTGGCTCATATGGCAACGTTTTTAGACCTTTAAATATGGGGAAATAGCTCCACATATTTATCCTAATCTTTGAACTTACTAAGTGAACTTACAGTGACACAGCTAGCGGATTACCGTCCCTTTGATGGACAAAAGCCCTACCGATTGGTAGTAGTCGGATTAAACGCCGAAATGGGCAGAGCGGATTATTCACCGGGGATGCCTTCACTTATTGAGCTATCCTCACCAATGATCTCAAATGGGACAACCAGCAACTTGTTTCTTTTTATAACCAAAGAGGAAATGTTGAGCGAACCTTCGATACAATGAACAATGATTTTGGCTGGTCTAAGCTGCCCTGCTCATTCCTTAATGAAAATACCGCCTTTATGATCATCTCTGCGCTATATGCCAATATATACCAGATTATGTTGGTTTCGTTTGCCAGAAATTTATCCTGGATTAAGGAAAACTTCCGATTGAAGAAATTTATCTTCCGATTTATTACCGTGGCTGCCAAATGGACCAAGACGGGAAGGCAGCATGTGCTTAAACTATATACACACAAAGACTACGGCCGACTGCTCACCTAACTGTTTTGATTAAAACATCTAAAATCCTTTCATAATACCTTTTTTCTCAGGAAAGGTCTGTCTGAAAACCCTCAACTTTACCAGTGAAGACCTACGGAAACCCTTAGTTCTGGCCAAAATGCCGACTAACCAGCCCCATATACCTGGTCGATTAGATAGGAACTGACATTAGTATCCTTTAGCAACTCTTGGTATCTGAAAATCTAGTGGACTGCGGATTTTAGGAACTCATTTCGTCATAAGTATTTTCTGATACGGGGGCAGTAGTGGTTGCTTCAGTAACTACAACCGCATCGTAGATACCATTAGCATCCGCATCTTCGAGTGTGACCGTGCCATTTTCTGTTTCGAATTGTAGTGTTTCCAGCTCGCTGGTTTCCTCTCCGTTTTCACTCATACCCCAAGCCAGCCCTGCATTCATCATGTTGGAGACTACTCCGCCAACGATACCACCAGTTACAGCTACTCCGGCAGTTTTAAGGTTTGATTTTTTTTGATTGCTCATATTTTTCTTGATTTATTTACAGCCTTATCCAGTTATCAGACTACTCAAAAGTTATCAGACTACCCAAAATTAAACTTTTTATTTGTATCTGCTACTAGCATGGAGCGGTTAAGTTGCGGAAAAGTTTTGGGAGAATAAGCGCGGGGGGTACTTTTCCACTGTTCACAGCCTGCACGTAGTAGTCCATCGGGGACAACTCCGCCAAGCGAACTATGAGGATGGCATTAATCGCCCTCAGTGACTACTCATCTGATGAATACCCATTTGATCACAAAATATCACATATAAATTGTTTCTTTTTTGCTCTCATTTCGTTAAAAAATAGAACCGTAGCTATGGCTATGCTTATATTTTTTTACCGCATTCAAACAAAAAATAATCTCAATTTGGTTGTGTAATATTTTGTGATCAAATTGGTCTACCAATCTATTTCCCATTGTCATTTCCCATTCTCAAGCATTTTGAACTGTAGGAAGTGAAAGATCAAGTTGAGTGGATGCTTCTAAAATAGACTCAGGAACACTAGAAGTCGTAACATCTAGGTTTACGGGAAGAATAATCAGGTCTGAATCTTCCAATGAATAGGGCAGTCCAAACAGACTCCCTTTTTCCCCCACCTCGCTCGGCTTGTACATTTAATGCGTTGGATGACAATAGGAAACAAGATTACCAGAACTCTGGGATATTTCCCTCCATTCAACCCCATCAAAGCCTATTGTAACCATGCTACAAGGTTCCATACCCTCTATTCCTGAAGAGGTAAGATATTCTCCAAAAAATGAAATAGCAGGACTATGACCAATGATCAGAGCCGATTGCACATGCTGTTGAATTTCATTTACCACCTCCACAAGTTCTCTTACCGAAGCCTCATAAATTTTTTCATCATAGCTAATCATCTGTTCACTCATTTCCAGTTCCTCCACAAGGTTGATAGCCGTCTGCTGAGCCCTGATAGCTGTACTACAAATTATTTTATCAGGGCTAAAATTATCATTCAGTAACCTCCGACCGAGCGTCCTGATTGCGCTTAATCCTTCCATGGTAAGGTTACGTTTCAAATCAAGGCTACTGCCTAGTGGTTCTGCATATGAATGCCTGAGGAGGGAAAGCTTTCTTTTCATAAATGAAGTCAATGATTCTTTAAATTTAGACTTTATCAGTCCTTGCTCCTAATCATGGAGTAATTAACATTTTTACGAATCCTTCATATCAGGATTTCCCTGAGAGGTGTTATGTTTACGACGAAATTTGTAAATGATGAGTAAAAACTTAGTAATTGTTGAGTCTCCTGCAAAAGCTAAAACAATTGAAGGATACCTCGGTAAGGAATTTGAGGTTAAATCATCCTATGGTCACGTGAGAGATTTGCCAAAGGATAATAATGCGATAGACATTGAGAATAATTTTTCACCGACTTATGAAATTTCAAAGGATAAAAAAGCTGTCGTAAAAGAGTTAAAAAAACTAGCTAAAAGCGCAGAGACAATCTATTTAGCATCGGATGATGACCGTGAAGGAGAGGCTATTTCATGGCATCTTTCTGAAGCTTTGGATTTAAGTGAGTCCAATACCCGAAGAATTGTGTTCAGGGAAATTACCAAGAATGCTATTCAAAACGCTATCCAAAATCCTAGAGGAATTGATATTGATCTTGTGAATGCTCAACAGGCAAGACGTATTCTGGACCGATTGGTAGGTTTCGAATTATCTCCTATCCTATGGAAAAAGATAAAGGGGGGACTTTCTGCAGGAAGGGTGCAATCAGTCGCGGTAAGGTTAGTAGTTGAAAGGGAACGAGAGATTGGTCAATTTAAGCCAGAGTCCTCGTTTAAAATAACAGCACAATTCCATTTACCTGATGGTAAAGTCCTTAGAGCGGAATCACCAAAGCACGTCTCTTTCGAGACAGAAGCTATGAATTTTCTTAAAAAGTGTAGAACCGCAGAATTCAAAATTGAAGCCCTTGAAACCAAGCCCTCAAAAAAGTCTCCTGCTCCTCCGTTTACGACCTCTACCCTTCAACAGGAGGCAAGTAGAAAGCTCGGCTTTTCGGTCGCCAGAACAATGTCCGTAGCTCAAAAATTGTATGAAGCAGGAAAAATCAGTTATATGAGAACAGATTCCCTGAATCTTTCGGAAGAAGCCATAGAAGGGGCAGCAACTGCAATTGCGTCTAACTATGGAAATAACTATGGAAATCGCAGGGTATTTAAAACGAAGAGTAAAAGTGCTCAGGAGGCTCACGAAGCGATCAGACCAACCAATTTCGGAGTACAAAATGCCCGCATGGGTGACGCAGGGAACAGACTCTATGACTTAATTTGGAAACGGGCAATTGCTTCACAAATGGCAGATGCTCAGTTAGAAAAAACGACTGCCACCATTGGAATTTCTACAGTGGAAGAAAAATTAGTCGCCAAAGGTGAAGTAGTCAAGTTTGATGGTTTTTTAAAAGTATATATAGCATCAACAGATGATGAATCAGTCAAAGAAAATCGAAGCATGCTTCCACCATTACATGTTGACCAAACACTTGACTTGACAGACATGCTTGCCAAACAAGGATTCTCTAGGCATCCTCCTAGGTATACGGAAGCAAGTTTGGTAAAAAAACTTGAAGAAATGGGCATAGGCAGACCCTCAACCTATGCCCCCACCATTTCTACCATTCAGAAAAGAAATTATGTAGAAAAAGATTCAAGGGAAGGACACGATAGGAAGTACATCGAATGCATCCTTTCTAACAAAGAAGTAATACGACGTGAAGCCATAGAAAGAACAGGGGTGGAAAAAAACAAACTTTTCCCAACGAATACAGCTATGGTGGTAAACGATTTTTTGGTAGACCATTTTCCCAATGTGATTGACTATAGCTTTACAGCTGATGTCGAACAGCAATTTGATGACATTGCCAGCGGAAAAACTGAATGGAATAAAATGATCGATTCTTTTTACGGTGATTTTCATTCAACAGTAGAAAGCTCACAAGAGTTGGATCGCTCTACCGTAAATCAAGCAAAAGAGATAGGAATAGACCCTGCGACTGGGAAAACCATCTACGCCAAACATGGAAAATTTGGAGCTTACGTTCAGATTGGAGAGCTGGCTGAAGGGGAAGAGAAGCCGAAATATGCCAGTTTAAGACATGGTCAGCTTTTGGATAACCTCACATTAGAAGATGCGCTGGAACTTTTCAAACTTCCGAGAGAAGTTGGAGAATGGGAAGGCAAAGTGATAGTGACAGCCATCGGACGCTTTGGACCGTATATTCGACATGATGGGAGATTTGTCTCTCTAAAAAAAGAACAGAACCCTCACACAATAATGGCAGATGAAGCTATTCAACTAATCCTAGAAAAAAGAGAAAGCGATGCCAACAAATATATCAAGACATTTGAAGAAGATTCCGAAGCCTTTGTACTAAAGGGACGATATGGTCCTTATATCAAGTTTGGCAAGAAGAATGTCAAAATACCCAAGGACAAAAAACCTGAGGAACTTACTTACGCAGAATGCCAGAAACTTGCAGAAAGATCCCCAGAAAAAAAAGGACGTGGTGGAAAAGCTACAACCAAAAAGAAATAAGCTATACAAGACCGTTGCAATAGAAGATTGTTTATTATCATTACTATCAAGCAAATTTATTTGTAGATTTTTTCTATCTTAGCATCACGCATAAATTATTTTTTTATTTGGATTAGGCAAAAAATCTAAGCATAGCCATAGCTACGGTGCTATTTTTAACGGCATACAAACAGAAAAGAAACAATTTGTATATGATAAGTTTGTGGTCAATTCGGTATAAAATAGCAACTTGTACGAGAGCTTGTATGAAAACCGTACTGGATACTGCCAAAATGACAGATGTAGATACAACAGATGTAGACACATTTAATTCCACCTCACTTCTCTCTTCTCTGCCATTTTGGCAACGTTAGATCCCTCGTTGCCTCTGTCATCTTCCTTGCGGTTATCCCTGCCAGTGCGCAGATGCAGACTTCAACAGACCACTTTGTGCTGAAAATAACAGCCACCGCTGGTACGAACTCTGCCGACATGTCCTTTACGCTTTACACGGAGGATACAAATTATGACATTGACTGGGATAATGACCAAACTTTTGATATGACAGGAGTTGCTGGAAACCAGTCCCATACCTTCGCCACAGCAGGAGAACGCACCATCAGATTTAGAAACCTGAATGATATAAATATCAATGACCAGACAGACAAGGAAAAATATACCTCCATTGAACAGTGGGGTACCTCTGTCTGGAACGTGGCAATGGATAGTGCTTTTCGGGGAGCAATTAACCTGACCATGAAGTCAAACGCAGGTACGCCAGACATGAGTGCTGTGACGAATATGTCTTTTATGTTCGAAGGAGCCGAGTCCTTTAACGACGACATCAGCGGGTGGAATACCGCATCTGTGACAGATATGTATGATATGTTCTCAGGAGCCACTTCCTTTAACCAAGACATAGAAAACTGGAATACAGCAAAGGTGGCGGATATGAGAGGTATGTTCTTAAAGTCCACTTCCTTTAACTAGGACATAGGCGGGTGGAATGTAGAAAGAGGTGGAGTATATGAATGATATGTTCTTCGGAGCTATCCTTTCACCTACAAACTACGATGCGCTTTTGGTGGGATGGAGCAAACAAAACCTTCCACGTGGGGTGTTTTTCCACGTGGGATATTCTACATATAGCTCAGATGCAGCACACACCGCTAGGGGAAATATGATCAGTTCAGATAACTGGACCATTACTGATGACGGACGAATACAGTCTAGTGATGCACCCACAAACATATTTCTTTCTTCCACCAGCATTGCAGAAAATGCTGGAGCTAATGCCGTGGGGGACATGCTATCCACAAATGGGGGAGCTAGTAGCTACGCCTATACATTGGTAGCAGGCACAGGAGATACTGACAATGACAACTCTAGTTTTATGATTTCAGGCACAGAGCTACAGCTTATCGCTTTCGCCGATTATGAAACAAAAACTACCTATGCAGTGAGGCTAAAAGTGGATGGGGTAACGCCAGAAGTTGCAAAAGCATTCACCATCACGGTGACGGATGTGGATGATGTACCTACAGGACTTGAAACGTTTACAGACATTGCGGTGTATCCTAACCCAGCAGGCGCAGTGCTACATGTCAATTACATGGCAGAAAATGCCCGCTACACCTTGTCAGGCATAGACGGAAAAGTTTTGAAAAGAGGAAAGCTGAAGGCAGGTAAAGCGGATCATTCCGTGGCTATTCCATCGCTGAACAAGAGCATCTATTTGTTACAACTAACCACAGGCAAAGGTAGCATCACCAGAAAAATTGTGAAGGAATAGAAGCATACATATTGGAGGATGAAGGGGTTTCAGGATGAGGACAAGCTCTCCATCTTATGGTTTAGGATCAGACAAACAAGACCGATTAGACCACAAAACAGGTCATCTAAATTGTTTCTTTTGTGCTTGTATGTCGTTAAAAAATAGCCTTGTAACTAGGGCTATGCTTATGCTTTTTGCCTAATCCAAAGAAAACAGGACCGTTGCAATAGGAGATTGTTTATTATCATTACTATCAAGCAGATTTATTTGTATATTTTCTCTATCTTCTCTATCTTAACACCGTGGAGAAACAACATGCCCTCACCCTATCCGATAGCATTTGTGCTGTTCGAAGCAGGAAGATAAAAAAGACTTTTTCCAGTCAGATACATGCTATTTTAGACTGGTCTAGCATTAATGAAGTGATAGGTCAATACTACACAAAAGGGAAAAGGGGGACAGGAAAACCTGCCTATGATGGACTACTACTCTTTCAAAGTATGTCTGCTACAGACGTGGTATGGGTTAAGTGATTATGAAGTAGAGGACCGGATTAATTTGCCGAAGACAGAGAGGAAGACAAAAAAGCAATCCATAAAGTAGTCAAGAAACATGAATCGAAAGCATTGGAGAAACAAGTTTCCTCCAGTGTTGATGCCGATGGCGCATGGAGTAGAAAAGTGGGAAAAGTGGGAAAATTAAGATATGGCCACAAAAAACACCATGTCACAGATGAAGAAGGATTGGTACTAGGCGTAGTGACCACTGCGACTAATGTGAACGAGATCAGTGAGTTAGAAGAGGTGCTACAACGTGCTGACCTGCCTGAAAACATCTCAGTGAAAGCAGCTAAAGGCTATCAGTCAAGGAAAAATGCTGACCTCTTGGCAAAGAGAAATCTGAAGAATCATATGTTAAAAAAAGCTAGGAGGCATCTCCCCCTCAACCATTGGGAGAAGAAGTTCAACAAAATAATAGGTCGAACTAGGTTAGGTATAAAGTCGAGCGTACATTTGGGAGTATTCGCAGGTGGTTTGGAGGAGCGGTTGCACGCTATAGCGGGATAGAAAAAAAGCATATCCAGAATCTGATGGAGGCGATGGGTTACCGTTTATATTGAAGTCTTGGGATACTTATGTCCAATTCAGTAAAAGACAACAAAAAGTGAGGAAGAACAACAAGAAATAGGACTGTTCAGACCTATTGGAGAGCAAAAAATCAACGTGAAAGATCAACGTGAAAGATCAAAAATCTCACAATTCAAAAACCAACAGACTCAGTGCTACCGTTTGCAACGGTCTTAATAAGTTAAAAACTAAAAGTAAAAAACATGAAAGTTCAGTTTATAAACCACGCTTCTTATGTACTATATAATGATGAAATTGCATTAATGATTGACCCTTGGATTGAAGGCTCTGCATTTCATGACGGTTGGTCTCACATTGAACAGACAAGGTTTTCGTATAGAGAATTTGAAAGAATAACCCATATATGGTTTTCACACGAACATCCAGATCATTTCAGTCCTCCAAACTTAAAGCAGATACCCGAAGAAATCAGATCAACTATTACAATACTTTACCAAGAATCAAAAGACGGCAAAGTTGCAGATTTTTTGCAAAACCTTGAATTTTAAGAATGTAATTGAATTAAATAAAAATTGGCACAGCCTAGCTTCAGATTTTAAAATTTTAAATGTTCCTCATACAGACGGTGATTCATGGTTATGTGTCAAAGCAGAAGGAAAAACAATACTAAATATAAATGACTGTGTTATAGAGAATAAAATTCAAGGAGCAAAGATAAAATCTTTAATAGGTCAGAATTCTATAGATTTACTTTTTACACAGTTTTCTTATGCAGATTGGGCGGGAAATAAAGATGACTCAAGTACAAGAAAACAATTTGCTCAAAAGAAAATAGAACAGGTGAAATATCAAGTAGAAACTTTCAAACCAAAATATACTATTCCATTTGCAAGTTTTGTTTGGTTTTCCCATGAGGAAAACTTTTATATGAATGATGAAATTAACAAGATTGATTTTATTTACAATTATATCATAGAAAACTTAACTACAATCCCTATAATAATGTTCTTGAATGATAATTGGACAATTGGTGAACAATATGACAATGAAAAACCTACTAAAGAATGGATTAAGTCTTATGAATCGAATATTTCATTATCTAAAGCAACAAAGTCAAAATTTCTTAACCCTAAGGAGCTTACTTTACAAGGCAATAAATTTATTGAAAGTCTCAAACGTGACAACACATTTTGGATAAAATTATTCTTAAAACCCTCTTTCATATATGTGAGTGATTATGATAAGACTTACAAATTGGATATAAAGAATGGGTTTGTTTCGTACAAAAAAGATAAATTATATTGTGATATTGATATATCCTCCGATGCCTTGAATTACTGTTTCAAGTTTTTATGGGGGGGCAGTACTACACGAATTAATGGAAGGTTTCAAATTCCAGAAAAAGGAAATTTTTATAATTGGAAAATGTATTTTCAAACTTCTCAATTAAACAATTTAGGTCGAAAATTTGATGTGTTTTTCATCTTGGAATCATTAAAAAGAAAACTGTTAAGAAAACTCAACAATTGACAAAACCTGAAAATTTGGGTTAGATTGTTAACTCTGGATATTTCAGTATCTTATTAAGAGACTGTAGGCTACACTCTGTCTAAGTAAATTTTCAACAAAAAACTTAGATATATCCTTAAATCCGCAGGTGTAAAACGGAAAATATCTGGAATAGGCTTAAAACAGTTTGTAATAAGCTTTTCTGGCTAGATTTTTTTCACTTATTTGAGTGCGTAACCAATCAAGTAAGCGGGAATGAAAGTAACAATATCTGATAAAAAAATCACCCCTTTTGGCGGGTTTAATTTTTGCTACAAGTTTCTTAAGGATAGCGGTATTCCCAAGCTAATGGATGATCATTTGGGTAGCCGGGTCAACTATACTGGGTTCGATTACTCGGAGATTTTGATGAATCATTTGGCTATTTTCCTTCATGGTGGAGATTGTACTGAGGACATTCAAGAACACGTGGGAGATCATCTGAAGAAAGTTCGGGGGTTCTCGGTGTGTAGTGCCGATACCATTTTGAGAGGTATAAAAGAACTGGCCACCCCTACAGAGGAAATGACCAGTTCGGGAGGGATAACCCATCAGTTCAATATCAACCTGGGCTTAAACCAATTATTACTGAAAGCCTTGAGCAAAACCAATCAGCTTAACACCAAACAGGAGCATACATTAGATTATGATAATCAGGTAATCGCCACCGAGAAATATGATGCACGGAGAAGCTATAAAAAGTGTGAAGGTTACCAGCCAGGTGTGGCCAGTATCGGAAAAAACATTGTTTACATCGCAGATCGTAATGGCAACAGCCCAGCCAAATACCAACAAGAAGAAACTCTGACCAGGGCATTTTCTTTACTGGATCAGCAGGACATCTGCATCAAGCGCTTTCGGGCAGATTCGGCTTCCTGCCAACAAAAAGTACTTAGTCTTGTGGAGGGACCGAGTCAGCACTTTTACATCCGAGCTGTGCATTGCGCCACTATGGAACAGCAAGTTAGCCAGATTCGGACAGAAGCCTGACAGAAAGTCCGTCTTGGAGTACAAGAAATGGAAGTGACACAGCTAACGGATTACCGTCCCTTTGATGGGAAAAAGTCCTGCCGATTGGTAGTAAGTCGGATTAAACGCCGAGATGGGCAGACTGGATTATTCACTGGGGATGCCTTCACTTATCGAGCTATCCTCACCAATGATGTCAAATGGGACAACCAGCAAATTGTCTCTTTTTATAACCAAAGAGGAAATGCCGAACGAATCTTCGATGCAATGAACAATGATTTTGGCTGGTCTAAGCTTCCCTGTTCATTCCTTAATGAAAATACCGCCTTTATGATCATCACTGCGCTGTATGCCAATCTATACCAGGTTATGTTGGCTACCCTTGCCAGCAAACTATCCTGGATTAAGGAAAACTTCCGATTGAAGAAATTTGTCTTCCGATTTATCTCCGTGCTTGCCAAATGGATCAAGACGGGAAGGCAGCATGTGCTTAAACTATATACACACAAAGACTACAGCCGACTGCTCACCTGAACTGCCTAACTGTTTGATTAAAACATCCAACATTCTTTCATAATACCGCTTTTCTCAGGAAAGGTCTGTCTGAAAACCCTCAATTTTACCAGTGAAGACCTACGGAAACCCTTAATTCTGGTCAAAATGCCGACTAACCAGCCCCATATACTTGGTCGATTAGATAGGAACTGACATTAGTATCCTTTAGCAACTCTTTGTATCTGAAAATCTAGTTGACTGCGGATTTTAGGAAATACCTTTTTCAGAATTGAAGTAGGTATTTACAGGGCAGCAGTGCTTAGTTGGCAATAATTTCATACCTCTGGCACAATCATTTAAAAATAAATACGTATGAAAATTACTATTCTACTTCCAAAATCAATATTTGTTACCGACAAAAAGTCGCATAATTCTACCTCCCCTCCTCCTACATTATGGCAGGGTTTAGCGCGGATTGGTAACTGCCAAACCACCCTACTGCTCCTTGTTTTGAGCTTGGCTTTTTCTATGCCAGTGAGTGCTCAACAGGCCAGTGCCAATTTCTGTTCACGTACTCAACAAGTGCAAGAGGCTATTCTTGACCTGATACCGGGCATAACCGAGTGTGCCAACGTAACTGATGCACACTTAGCCAGTATTACGTCTTTGAGTTTGGATGGCAGAGGTATTTTCAGCCTGCAAAATGGTGACTTTGACGGTCTTTCTGCATTGACAGATCTGGGTTTGAATAGGCAACGAACTCACCACGCTAGACGCAGACATCTTTGACGGTCTTTCTGCATTGACATTTCTGTATTTGTATCGCAACGGCCTCACCACGCTAGACGCAGACATCTTTGACGGTCTTTCTGCATTGACAGATCTGGGTTTGAGTAGCAACCAACTCACCACGCTAGACGCAGGCATCTTTGACGGTCTTTCTGCATTGGAATATCTGAGTTTGGGGGACAACCCTTTGCCTGCTTCGCTCCCTGCAAGCCTGTTTGCTGATTTACCAGCAACAGCAACAATAATCCTGCCCGATGGAGTCACGGTCAACGCCGCAGTGCCAACAGCCGTAGGCGAGATTTCCGATATTGACCTCAAAATAAACGTTTCCGTCTTTCCTAATCCAATAAAAGACAGGGTAAAAATTACCGTTGATGGCGGTGGAGCGTACCGCTTGCTGGAAACATCAGGTAAAACACTTACTAGCGGCACGCTAACCAAGGGAGACAACAATGTGGCTCTTCCGTCTTTAATTGAAGGTATTTACCTGCTGAAAATACAAACAAAACTAGGCAGTACCACTAGGAAAGTGGTTAAAAAGTAGCACCGTTAGAGCCGTAGCTATTGGCTATGCTCATACTTTTCGCTTAATGCAAACAGAGCCAGGTCAAGATCTCCAAATCTTGACCTTTTTTCTACCATCGAAGGTCTGTGACCTGTACTTACCCTATCTTTTATAATTCCCCTGCTATCTTTAGCAGACCCTTCTGATAGCCCCCTATCAGGGTGTCTGATAGCCTCCTATCAAGGTGTCTGATGGCGCGCTATCAAGGTGTCTGATAGCCTCCTATCAAGGTGTCTGATGGTGTGCTATCAAGGTGTCTGATGGTGTGCAGAGTTGTATAGTGCTATTGGAAGTATGCAAACTCTCTAGGGAAAAGCGATCCAAAAGTTGTCGACAGACATTTGAAAATGCTTCCGATAAAGGATACTGCGCTTCACAAAAGACTTATTTCTACGGATATAAATTACAAGGTAGCTGTTCGGCTAATGGAATATTTCACTCTATCGAACTGACAAAGGCAAGCGTTCATGATACCACTTTCTTACGGGAAATAAGTGCACAACTCTCTGATTGTGTGTTGATTGGAGATAAAGGATACTTGTCCTCATCATTGCAATCAGACCTGCTTCATGCTGCCAATATCCGTTTGGAAACACCCATGAGGAAAAATTATAAAAATTATAAAAAGCAACCCTAGATGTTTAGGAAAACAAGAAAAAGAGTGGAGACACTTTTCTCTCAACTTCGTGACCAATTTATGATTAGAAGAAATTATGCCAAAACTTTTCAAGAGTTTAAGACTAGGATATTGACCAAAATCACTGCACTAAGTAATGATTCAATTCATCAATAATTTTGATTTCAATAGACCCATCAATAACTTAAAAGTCGCAATTACTTAATTAGCACAACGGGTTATAGTTATGTATTTGTACCCTTTTCTTACCGACGTTTCATCAAAACCAATCTTGCCTAAATCTTCAATAATATCTCTTTTACGGGCAACAGAAATCCAATGTTTAAAAATAGTCCAAAGCCTGTTTGGATAGCTCTGTATTATTTTAGGTACTTTGTTTACAGGCGTTTCATTTTCTATTAAAAGCATTGTAAAAGCATTTCCTTTTCTCGCCCACGGAACCGTTTGTGTTTTTATCTTTCCATTTGCTTGTTTTACTCTAGGAACTTTTGCGTGTAAATAGCATTTATGTTGAAAACAATTGAGATGTTGACAGCTCCTATCAGCAGTATCATGGGCGATGTATCCTTTACCGTCATCCATCTTAAAAATGTGGTTGCCGATTCTGTCGTTCTATCTGCCACGACCTCAAGCACTCTAGACGCATTCAAATCATACAGCAGGCTGGCGTAGGATTGCCCCTTGCGAAAACTTTTTTCATCGATGCCAACGTGTTTCACTTCCTCAACAAAGCGTCTGTCCATCCTCCTTTTCACCGCTCGGGATTGAATATGATGCACTTCATCCCACGACAAACCAAGTAGTTTTTCGGCTTGTGTCTTGTTGCTACAAGCCGATAAAACATCAATAGCGAATCAAATAAATGCGTAAAGCGTGCCTGCGTATCTGCCATAAGTACTTTCAGGCTTTTGATTCCATGCTCTTTACAATGAATACGCGGCACCTGAGCGATCAAGTGCGTCTTGAATTGCATCGTATCAATGTCGCCATGTGCGCTGCTCACGGTGGTCGTAAACCGAACAAAGGGCATTGCAGGTACTACACGCACCTTTCGTTCCCTTTGTCCAATCTATCTGGATGGTCATTGATTTGTCGGTCAGATCCGGCATAATAGCCGTGATTCGCCACGGGTCGCTAAGCCCCAAAAGCTACGTACACAATGCGGTATCTTTCATTTGAAAATCTCCATAAAAAAATATACTTGTACCATATTTTTGAGTATTGTTTGACTTTTACCCACAGGAAACTCAGGAGAACCTAAAAAAAATAGCACCGTAGCTATGGCTACGCTTATAGGGTACCGCTAGTAACTGGAATTTTTCCGCGATTGCGGTGTCAGTTCCGTACTCAAATCCTCATGTATACTATATACACTACGGTTTTCCGTGCGAGACTTCCTTGCACTCACAAAAAATTCCAGTTACTAGCGGTCCCCTTTATTTTGTGCCTAGCCTAGGCACAAAAATAATTCAATTGATTTATATGCCATTTTATAATCCAATTGGTATTACCCCAATCCTCACTTACACAGTTGCTTAGAGACTTCCGCCCAGTGTGTTGTTACAAATCCATACTGTATCATAAGTTGATCTAACACCCCCACGTCATTCGTTTTAGAGTTTTTCTTCAGTGGAAATTGTAAAGTCGGCACGGTAATGAGTAGCTTCGCCGAAGTCTTCCTTAGTGGTCTGGATTTTTGTAAAAACCCCGAACATCGTAGCCAGACTAAGCCCGTAAATCAAAATTATGAATCAGTAAAGTTTACAAACGAATATTATCGAAAGCATACCATTATTAAAACAATCTTTTTAACTAAATATAAAATGGAAAACAACAGTACAAATGGCGAAAGTAAATGCCCGTTTATGGGTGGAGCGTTAAAGCACAGTGCTGGTAGTGGCACGTCAAACCGCGATTGGTGGCCACAGCAGTTGAAGCTGAACATCCTCCGTCAACATTCTTCCCTCTCTAATCCGATGGGTGAATCATTCAGCTATGCTGAAGCGTTCAACACGCTCGACCTAGATGCTGTAAAGAAAGACATCATTGACCTAATGACCAAGTCTCAAGATTGGTGGCCAGCGGATTACGGTCACTATGGACCGCTCTTCATTCGGATGGCATGGCACGGCGCAGGTACTTACCGCATCGCCGATGGGCGAGGTGGCGGAAACTCTGGGACTCAACGTTTTGTGCCACTCAACAGCTGGCCTGACAATACGAATCTAGACAAGGCACGCTTGTTGCTTTGGTCTGTCAAACAGAAATACGGCAATAAAATTTCTTGGGGCGACTTGATGATCCTCGCAGGCAACTGCGCCCTTGAGTCGATGGGTCTCAAGACGTTTGGTTTCGCTGGCGGACGTGAGGATACTTGGGAATCTGAAGAAGACATCTACTGGGGAGCTGAAAGTGAGTGGCTGGGAGACAAGCGTTACACTGGTGACAGGGAGCTTGAGAATCCCCTTGGTGCTGTTCAGATGGGTTTGATCTACGTCAATCCAGAGGGACCAAACGGCAACCCGGATCCTGTTGCAGCCGCCAGAGACATTCGTGAGACATTCGGTCGTATGGCTATGGACGACGAAGAGACCGTGGCACTTATTGCTGGCGGACATACCTTCGGGAAAGCCCATGGAGCCGCCGATGCGGGTCAGCACGTGGGTCCAAACCCCGCGAGTGCCAGTATTGAAAATCAAGGTCTTGGCTGGAAAAATGCGTTCGGAAGTGGTGATGCAGGTGACACAATTACAAGTGGTCTCGAAGGTACATGGACGACAACACCAACTAAATGGAGCAACAATTTCTTCGAGAACCTGTTTGGCTATGAATGGGAACTGACTAAAAGCCCTGCTGGTGCACATCAGTGGAAACCCAAAGATGGTGCAGGCACTGGTACTGTGCCTGATGCTCACGATTCGTCAAAAAGTCATGCGCCGTTTATGCTCACAACAGACCTCTCCTTACGGATGGATTCGGCATACGGGAAAATTTCAAGACGATTCCTTGAGCATCCAGATCAGTTCGAAGATGCATTTACTCGGGCGTGGTTCAAGCTGACGCACCGTGACATGGGTCCTCGTGCGCGTTACCTAGGTCCCGAGGTGCCTGAGGAAGCGTTAATCTGGCAAGACCCCATCCCAGACGTGACACATGAACTGATTGATGATCAGGATGTTGCTGCGTTAAAGAACAAGATTCTCGCTTCGGGACTGTCTGTGTCCCAGCTGGTATCTACTGCTTGGGCATCAGCATCAACATTCCGAGACTCCGACAAACGTGGTGGCGCAAATGGTGCTCGCATTCGCCTTGCTCCGCAAAAAGACTGGGAAGTAAACAGCCCAGCTCAACTGGTCACCGTGTTAAACACGCTGGAAAACATCCAAAATGATTTTAATAATGCTCAATCTGGCAGTAAGATGGTCTCGCTGGCAGACTTGATTGTTATAGGTGGCTGTGCAGGTATCGAACAAGTGGCTAGGAATGCTGGTTACGACACGACAGTACCTTTCACCCCTGGACGATCAGATGCGTCACAAGACCAAACCGATGAGGAATCCTTCGCAGTACTTGAGCCTGTGGCGGATGGCTTCCGCAACTACCTGAAGTCCAAATACACCATATCAGCAGAGGAAATGCTGGTCGATCAAGCACAATTGTTGACCTTAACAGCCCCTGAGATGACTGTACTCATGGGTGGCATGCGTGTACTCAACACAAACTTCAATCAGTCTCAACACGGCGTTTTTACCAACCGTGAGGAGACCCTCTCCAACGACTTCTTTGTCAACTTGCTCGATTTAGGTACGACATGGAAGACGCTTTCCGAAACTGAAGATGTGTTTGAGGGTCGTGATCTCTCGACTGGAGAACTGAAGTGGACCGGCACTCGAGTTGATCTCATCTTCGGCTCGAATTCAGAACTCCGGGCTCTAGCGGAAGTTTATGGAAGCAAGGATTCTGGAGAACACTTCTTGCAGGACTTTATCAAGGCATGGACCAAGGTAATGAACCTTGACCGCTTCGACCTAGTCTGATTTCAGTATCTTCTGGCAACACATAAATGTCAAACATATAGATTATCGCATCATCATTTTGTCTTAAAAGGTGGTCTGGCAACCGACCACCTCTTTTGAGGACATCTCTATTATACCAAATATATATCAAAATGTCACATGGACACCGTTTCTTTTTTGCTCGCATTTCGTTAAGAAATATAACCTTAGCTAGGGCTATGCTTATAGGGCATCTCTACTAACTGTCTTTTTCCGCGATTTCGATGTCAGTCCCGTACTCACATCCTCATGTATGCTATATACGCTAGCGGTTTTCCGTGGGCTTCCTTGCACTCACAAAAAAAATCTGGTTAATAGAGATGTCCTACATTTTTTTCCTGACCCAAACAAAAAATAATTCACTTTATTTATGCCTTATTTTTTAATCAATGTGGGATCATTCGAATCGTAATGATTCAATCGGGTCCAGCTTAGAAGCTTTGTATGCAGGAAGTACTCCAGACATAAGACCAACAATCATACCTACCATTATTCCAAATATAATCCATGCCCAAGGGACAATAAATCCTCCAGAACCAAGGAAACTTGAAGTGGCATTTCCAACAAGAATACCTAAAACAACTCCTCCTATCCCTCCCATTTGACAGACTAGCATCGCTTCTATCAAAAATTGCTGTCTTATTTTCAGCGGTGTGGCACCAAGAGCTTTTCTCACACCTATTTCCCGTGTACGCTCTGCCACAGAGACCAACATGATATTCATAAGTCCGATAGATGCTCCTATCAACGTAACAAACCCGATGGTGAATCCGCCTGCCCGCAGGTAACTGGTGATCTCTCCCATTCGCTCAGCGTACGATCTATTGACTCTAACCTCAAAGGAATTTTCCTGTGTAATCGGATCTCTTCTAATGGAGCGCATGAAGCCAGTAGCTACGCCCGTCGCTTCATCCATTTGACGAATATCAATCAACGCTACTGTTGCTTCGTACCCAACAATCCTGTCTGCTCCTATGATTCTTGCTGTCTTTAAGGGTACCAAAATCCGCCTGTCTATGCCTGTGTTGCCACTGACTCCCCCCTGTTCTTGCAACGTTCCCAAAACTTTAAACTTGGATCCAAGTATAGTAATTTTTTTCCCAAAAGGGCTTTCATTGTCTTCGAATAAAGCACCCACCACTTGGCTCCCTATCATGCACGCATAAGCTCCATTTTCAGTTTCCGCATTAGAAAAACTTCGCCCTTCGCCAATATCATAACCATCTACCAAAAGGAAGTTTTCATCTCCCCCTCTAATCATCATATTTGGATTCGTAACCTTGGAGCGATACCTAGCTTCTGCATTCCATGAAACGACAGTATTCACGCTTACGGTCCCAGGACCATCGTACTCTTCTTTAAACTGCATCAATTCTTCATATTCTACCAACGGATAAATTTTCTCTTTCTTACCCTCGTTCGACCCCCGATTTGCACGTTTACTTTGGATATCGAATGTATTCGCACCCAAATTGGAGAAGCTATCATCAATAGATGCCTGAACTCCATCAATGACCGTTAGAATACCCACAAGGGAGGTGATCCCAATCGCAATAGTTGCTCCCGTAAGGAACGTACGAAGTTTATTTTCCTTTATTGATTTAACTCCTTCTCGTATGTTTTCCCGTATATTCATTAAGATATTGCTTGCGCTCAAGTTAAATCTACATTCAGATTCTTTAAAGTGCAAAATAAACCTATTTTCGTTCATTCCTCTAAACTTGACTAATCTTGTTTTGGCATAGTCTCAAAATGATTTAGTTTGGGGCATGGGTGCTAAATGCTTTTTTAAGTCTGAATCGATGCCGATAGTCAACGATAAGTCCGCTGGGCTTGTATTTTATATACTAGGGTGGGCGGACTGCATGAGATTATGCCTGCGTATGGGCTTGGTGATATGCATGATGTGAAAACAGGGTATGTCAAAAGCGGTTAGCCACATATCGCACACGATGAACAGTTGTAGGAGTCGTTCGGGGTCTTTGAATCGTTTAGGCAGTATTTTTAGACCCTGCTTGCTGGGTCGCTTCTATGTTCGGGTAGTCTTATTATTTTTTCCATATGATATGCCCATTTACACCGTTTTTTTTCAAAAACGTCTAAAACTTGAGTGCAAAAACTCATGGTTTCAACATCGTTGATGGCTTTTGCGGACTCATATAATCTAATAAACATTTTTTCCCTGTTTCTGTTTGTCTGTAATTCTTTTTCCTAAAGTTATGTGGCTGAATTCAAGTCATTAATGCAACTTTCTGGTTAACCAATAATTGATTCATTACAAATATAGGGATTTCATATTTATGTCTTTTTCTAGGTCGATTGTTTATCTTGGTTTCAACGTCTTTGATTTGTTGCTCATCGAGCATAGAGAAGTCTGATTTCTTAGGGATCTATTGTCTGATCAGCCCGTTTAAATTTTCATTAGACCCTCTTTCCCACGAGTGGTAGGGATGGGCAAAATAATAGTCAATGCTTAGCGTTTTAGCTACCTGTTGATGCCAAGCAAATTCCTTTCCATTATCAGAAGTGATGGTGTGAAGAAACGGACTCCATTCTGCCAATAATGCATTGATGGCATCAGCCACTTCGCTGGCTTGTTTGGTTTTTACTTTCTTCATTTTCAACATGCCACTCGCCCTGTCGTTGCTAGTTAGTCACCCCTAAAGAATCAACATTAATTATGCTTATCTCCTTTCAGGGAGGGTTTTAGCACGATTATTGCTGTATAAAATGACAAGGAATAGTTATAATATCAATCAAAACCTTGTCAAATGCAGTCAAAAAAGTCGAATAGAAATCAACTTAATTTTTTTGAAGTAGGCATTTAATAAATACGAATGCACTTGTAAGGGCATGGTTGATGGTCCACCATTTTAGTTAGCAGGTTATCGAATATTTCCCTCTGCAATACTTGGTGTTTCGGCACTTTTCACATTTAAATCCATCTGGTCATTTCATTTCGGCTAGGAAGTTTTGACAACTGTCGTTATCAGGAAATTTCTTCTGAAACTCAAAAAGGATTAGGCTTTCATACTTTTTCTCCATAATTTGATTTTTATAGTAACTTTAATAGTCCTACTAAATTACTGTAAATCAATCGTTTGATTAAGAAAATGAAACTGTTTTAATAGACTAATCTTTTATTTATTAAATGCCTACTTCAATAATTTTTTATCACCTACCTTAACTGAACAACTCAATTCCAGGCAAGAGCTTTCTTTGTTGAGCCAACAGATAGCATGGTCATATTTTGAAGAAGCGTTTGGTTCGCTTTATTCAAATGTAGGTCGTCCGGTCCATTCTATTCGTTTGATGGTCTCCTTGTTGATATTAAAATCTATTTACAATTTATCAGATGAGGTATTGGTGGAACAACGGTGGGAAATGAATCCATATTTTCAATAGTTTGGAGGCTTTGATTCTTTGCAATGGGGGCAACCTTGTGCGGCAACAGATTTGGTGCATTTCAGGAAGAGGATTGGAGAAGAAGGGGTAGAGAAGATATTGAAACATTCAATTGAGCTACACGGCAAGGATGCTAAGGACAAGCATGTAAGTGTAGATACTACTGTCCAGGAAAAGAGCATCACCTATCCCACAGATGCAAAACTTCATAAAAAAATTGTTGACAGCTGTATTTCTATAGCCAACCAAGAAGGGATTAAACTACGACGCAGCTACGTTAGGACAACCAAAAACCTTGTCAGAGACACCTACAATGGGACTCACCCTAAAAGAAGAAAGAAAGCAAATGCAGCGAAGCGAAAACTCAAAACCATTGCTGGTCGGTTAGTCAGAGAATTAGACAGGAAATTACCTCATCAGCAAAAAGAAGTAACACTGGCACTGTTCAAACGAGTACTTACACAAGAGAAGTGCAGTAAACATAAAATTTACAGTTTACATGAACCTGATGTGTATTGCATCGCAAAAGGAAAGGCACATAAGAAATATGAATATGGCTGTAAGGCATCAGTAGTATTGACACAAAACACGGGTATCATCGTAGGAGCGATGACTTTTGAAGAGAATATTTATGATGGACATACACTAGATGCTGTATTGAAGCAAACACAACTACTGACTGGTAACTACCCGAAAACCGCCACAGTAGATAGGGGGTACAAAGGGACTAACACAGTTGAAAACACCTCCATCATTCGACCATCCAACCCATTAAAAAGAGAGAATACCTATCAAAAACAGAGAAAACGAACGCACTGTAGACGTAGAGCAGCCATAGAGCCAATCATCGGACACTTGAAGCAAGATCATCGAGTAGCTAGCAATTACCTAAAAGGGAAAACAGGAGATAAAATAAACTTCATCATGGCAGCCTGTGGGTTTAACTACAAGAAATTGATGAAAAAACTAAGAGTAAATGCTCTTTGGCTCTATACAAAATGGGTAGTAAAGCTGAGGTGTCTAGTTGAATTAACCTCTTTCCATCAAAGTAGTATACAAACTCCATTGAAAATGAGTTTTTAAGGAACGACTATCTAATCGACCAAGTATATGGGGCTGGTTAGTTGGTATTTTGACCAGAACTAAGGGGTGCAGTAGGTCTTCACTGGTAAAATTGAGGCTTTTTAGGCAGACCTTTCCTGAGAAAAGCGTAGGTTCAACCATCAAGTGCAAAAACTAAGCGGTATTTAGCTAAAAGATTTCTTTAGGAGTTTTAAAGTTAAGTTTTTCTCTTGGTCGTCGGTTAATTTTGTACTGAATTTGTGTAATCTGTTTGTCATTTAGTGTATCAAAAGCTG
Source organism: Ekhidna sp. (assembly GCA_965261215.1). Taxonomy (GTDB): domain Bacteria; phylum Bacteroidota; class Bacteroidia; order Cytophagales; family Cyclobacteriaceae; genus Ekhidna. Next base: position 256,538 of record CBDHDT010000193.1, on the reverse strand, counting down.
TTTTTTTGGGTATATACTGTCTTATGAGTTTGTTAGTGTATTCATTGAGTCCTCTTTGCCAGGAGCAATACGGATGGGCAAAGTAGAATTTAGTATCTAGGGTTTTAGCTATGTTTTGATGGTCGGCGAATTCTGTTCCATTATCAGAAGTGATCGAAAGGATATGTTTTTTATAGGGCATCAGCCTATTGATAAGTTCCTTATTTAGTCCTTTGGCTTGTTTTCCCTTAGGTAGCTTTTTGATAATGAGCATTCCTGTAGTTCTTTCCACGATGGTCAGCATGGCTCCCTTTTGCTGTCTGCCTATAATGGTATCCACTTCCCAATCCCCAAAGCGTTCTTTATTGTTGATGCATTCAGGTCTTTGATCGATTGATACCCTGTTTTTAATAGGTACAGTCTTACCTACAGGTCTTTTTCTATGTTTGAGTTGCTGGCGTAAATGTTTGTAATACTGTCCACCAGCAGCTTTATCCTCCCTGATATATTGATAGCTACGTTCATGTGAAACCATGGGAATCTGCTTGATTTTACAATACCCTACAAGCTACTTAGGTGACCACTGTTCTTGCAGAAGGTATTCTTTGATGAGCTTTCTTTTGTGGGTGTCAAAAGACCGGGGCTTGCAATAACGTTGCTTACGCTTTGTGGAAGACAAATGTGCTTTAGATCCATGATAGATCCCTGTAGGGGAACTGTTGCGCTTGCATTCTCTGTAAATGGTGGAAACCGACACAGCAAGGGCTTCTGCAATGAAACTTTTACTCTTACCCGATTTTAAGTAGGCTTCAATTTGATGTCTTTGATGGGCTTTGAGTTGATAATATGTTTGGCTCATATGGCAAAGTTTTTAGACCTTTAACTATGTGAAACTAGCTCCACATATTTATCCTAATCTTTGCACTTACTAATTGAACTTACACACATATAAAGTTTTAGCTACACAAAGGAAGGGTTATTACTTTCCGATACAAAACTTACTAAAAATATTCTCCAGTAAATCATCCGTTGTCACTTCTCCCGTGATCTCACCTAAATAGGATAGGGCAGAGCGAATGTCTTGAGCGACTAGGTCGCTTGAGATTTGATTGTTGATCCCTTCAATAACTTGCTTTAAGACCTGATCTGTTTGTTGCAAGCTTTGGAGATGGCGGGCATTGGTGACAATCACATCGGATTGAGCTGGAGCGTCCGCAAATGCTTTCAGCCTTGCTTTCAGTTCATCTAAATTGTGCTTCTCTTTTGCAGAAATGAGAATACTAGGGGTTTCCTTACGTAATTCTTTGATCAGCCTAGACCTTCCTGCATCGTGCTTGTTCCCCACGATGAGAAATGGAACGGGGGATGTCTTTAATTCAGCGATTTGTACTCTGACCGACTCAATCGAATCAGTCATCAAGTCTACTACATAAATCACGAGGCTTGCCTCTTGCATCTTTTTTCTGGTACGGTTCACGCCAAGGGATTCAATCACGTCTTCTGTTTCCCTAATGCCTGCCGTGTCAATAAAGCGAAAGCTAACCCCATCTATCATGATCTGATCTTCAATAAAATCCCGTGTAGTACCTGGAACGTCGGAAACAATTGCTTTTTCCTCATTCAATAAGGCATTTAGTAAGGTAGACTTTCCAGCATTGGGCTTTCCAGCAATTACCGTTGGTATCCCGTGTTTAATAACGTTTCCATATTCGAAACTGGCAATTAGGGATTGAATGAGCGGTTGAATTTTATTAATCAACTCCAGCAATCCTGTCCGGTTTGCAAACTCAACATCTTCTTCAGCAAAGTCCAACTCCAATTCAATCATTGAAGCAAAGTGTACCAACTGCTCCCGTAGCTTTTTGATTTCACCCGAAAAGCCACCCCTCATTTGGTTCATAGCGGTTTGTTGCATAGATGCATTTTCCGATGCGATCAGATCGGCGACTGCTTCTGCTTGGGTCAGATCAAAGCGTCCATTTAAGAAAGCTCGTTGGGTGAATTCTCCTGGTTTAGCCAGTCGAATACCCTTTGATACGAGGAGGGTCAGTATCTTTTGCAAAATGTATTGAGAGCCATGGCTGGAAATCTCTATGACATCTTCTTTGGTGTAAGAGTGTGGAGCTATAAAAATAGAAACCAGCACTTCATCTAGTATATTTTCATTATCCTGAATAGTACCCAGATGGATGGTATGCGAGGAGACGTTTCCTAGATCTTTACCGTGAAACAAAGCGTTGACAATCATTACCGTTCCCGGTCCAGAAACCCGAATAATCCCTATCGCCCCCTGTCCAGCAGGAGTAGCGAGTGCCGCTATGGTATCGACAGTAGTCATGCTAGGCAAAGATGATGCAAAAGACCATGCCAGATCAATCAAGTGATCAATTAATAACTAGCTGTATAACAATGGATTAATTTCCAGAAAGTCAAAATAGACAAACACAGATCACACGACATTATTCACTCCATAGGGTTACTACAATTTTCTGTCTAGCTGATTCGTTTTTATGCCAAATTGGCTACAAAATATCACATATACATCGTTTCTTTTTTGCTCGCATTTCGTTAAAAAACAGAACCATAGCTATGGCTGTGCTTATGTTTTTTGCCTAATCCAAACAAAAAGCAATTCAATTTGTTTATGTCATATTTTATCATCAAATTGATATTAAACTGAGACCTTTGCATAAATCCGAATTGGACGATCCCAATTCCGTGACTTGTCGTTGAAAACGTATCATGAGCCTATCAGGAGTGACATGCTTTGTCTCAATTAGGACACGCTCAATTCTTTCTCTGCCAGTGTTTTTACTTAGGCAAAGGGTTCTATTTAATCTTGTCCACCTTGCATCTCCATTCAATACAATAACCACGCGTATGAAACCCTTTATAAAAACCATACCCCCTCTTGACAAAGTGGCGAATGCCATAGCAGTGAAAAGGTATACCTCCATAGAGCAGTGGGGTACTTCTGGCTGGAATGCGGATATGAGTAGTGCTTTTTCTGGAGCAAGTAACCTGACCATGAACCCAAACGCAGGTACGCCAGACATGAGTACTGTGTTGCACATGGGTTCTATGTTCAGTGGAGCCACTTCCTTTAACGGCGACATAAGCAGGTGGAATACTGCATCTGTGACGAATATGTCTTTGATGTTCCAGAATGCCCGTTCCTTTAACCAAGACATAGGCAGGTGGAATACAGCACAGGTGTGGAATATGGAAGGTATGTTCCATGCTTCTTTCGGAGAACCCTCCGCCTTTAACCAAGACATAGGAAACTGGAATACAGCACAGGTGACGACTATGCGAAATATGTTCTGGGGTGCCACTTCCTTTAACCAAGACATAGGAAACTGGAATACAGCAAAGGTGACCGATATGCAAGGTATGCTCGCTACTCTCGTTGGAACCACCGCCTTCAACCAGAACATAAGCGGATGGAATACCGCATCTGTGACGAATATGAATTGGATGTTCCAGAATGCCACTGCCTTTAACCAAGACATAGGCGGGTGGAACACAGCACAGGTGACGACTATGCAGCAGATGTTCTCTGCTGTGGACTTTATTCATGACATTTCGGCAGAAAATTCCTTTGACCAAGACATAAGCGGGTGGAATGTAGAAGCGGTGACGAATATGTTTCAGATGTTCTGGGGTGCCACTGCCTTTGACCAGAATATAGGCAGGTGGAATACAGCAAAGGTGACGGATATGTCTTATATGTTCGCTGATGCCACTTCCTTTAACCAAGACCTAAGCAGGTGGAATGTAGCAAAGGTGAGGAGTATGGAAAGTATGTTCCTTGGAGCTTCCCTTTCAATTGCAAACTACGATTCACTTTTGGTGGGTTGGAACAGACAAACCCTTCGAAATTCGGTTACTTTCGACGGAGGAAATTCGTTGTATGGAAGCACTCAAGCACAAACTGCCAGGGCAAACATGATCAGTTCGGATGGCTGGACTATTACCGATGGAGGTCTGAGTACTACGAATCAGACACCCACAAACATTTTACTTTCTTCCACCCATATTGCAGAAAATGCGGGTGCCAATGCCGTCGTGGGAACACTATCAAATACCGATACGGGAGGCACGTATGCCTACACACTGGTGCCAGGCGACGGAGCTACTGACAATGGGAGTTTCTCTATTTCAGGAACAAGCCTGAGGCTTACCGCTTCCGCTGACTATGAATCCAGAAGATTCAGCCCCTATTCAGTACGGATAAATGTAAACGACGGGACCCATGATTTTGCAAAACAACTCACCATTTCTGTAGACGATGTAAACGAAGCACCCTCTGCCAGCGATGATACATTTAGCGTAGCAGAAAATAGTGCAAACGGAACAGCAGTCGGCACAGTGACAGCAACAGACCCAGACCTCGGTTCCCGGCTAAGTGCTACATTCACCTATGCCATCACAGGCGGTAATACAGGGAATGTGTTTGCTATCCACCCAACCGCAGGAGTGATTACAGTCGCTGGTGCGCTGGATTATGCAATCACCGCATCCTATTCGCTCGTGGTCACAGTTACAGACAGAGGAAGCACCCCCCTAAGTAACACGGCAACCCTCACCATCACCGTGACGGAGGCGAATGAACACGCCCCTGTTTTCACCAGCGGAGCTACCGCTACCGTTGCTTATGCAGAAAACGCCACGACGGCAGTAACTACGATCACCGCCACCGATGCAGATACGGAACAAACGGTGACCTTCACCCTGTCGGGCGGAGCGGATGCATACCTGTTTTCCATTACTCAAGCAGGCGAATTGACGTTCAATACCGCACCAGACTATGAGAATCCAGTAGATATGGGGGGGAATAATGTGTACGAAGTAACCGTCACCGCCACAGACAGTGGCATACCCGAAATGACCGCTACCCAAACCCTTACCATCACCGTGACGGATGTGACGAATGAAAACACCCCTGTTTTCACCAGCGGAGCAGACGTAAATGTAGCGGAAGGGTTGATGATAGCCACCACGGTCACCGCCACCGATGCAGATACGGAACAGACGGTGACCTTCACCCTGTCGGACGGAGGGGATGCAGGTCTGTTTACCCTCGCTTCCGCAGGCAAATTGACGTTCAAGACCGCACCAGACTATGAAATGCCAAAAAGTGCGTCGGGATCAAACACATACACGGTCACCGTCACCGTCACAGACAGCGGCACACCCGAAATGACGGCCATGCAAACCCTCACCATCACCGTGACGGATGTGGCGAATGAAGACCCCCCTGTTTTCACCAGCGGAGCTACCGCTACCGTTTCTTATGCAGAAAACGCCACGACGGCAGTAACTACCGTCGGTGCCACCGATGCAGACGCAGGATCCACGGTGACCTTCACCCTGTCGGGCGGAGCGGATGCCAGTCTGTTTACCCTCGCTCCCACAGGCGAATTGACGTTCAAGACCGCACCAGACTATGAAATGCCAAAAAGTGCGTCGGGATCAAATACATACACGGTCACCGTCACCGCCACAGACGGGCAGACCCCGCCCATGACAGCCATGCAGACCCTCACCATCACCGTGACGGATGTGATTGAAGTCGAATATTTCTTTAGTGCCAGCCAGCGTCCGTTCACGCCATTGACAGATGCTGTTGCTGTCACTAGCGTTGCACAAGACGATGCACTCAGTGCAAGCCTCCCTGTTGGCTTCGATTTCACCTTTTATGGCACTACCTACAGCACCCTGAAAGCCTCTTCCAACGGCTTTCTCACGTTTAGCCCTACACACACCGACGCGCGCTATGAGAATGAGATTTCCGGCACGTCACTTACCCATGCGATCATGCCGTTTTGGGACGATCTTTCTGGAAGCAGGGCCGTAGCGCAGGCTTCCTATAAAGTCACAGGCAGTAGTCCTAATCGGGTGTATACGTTTGAGTGGCTCAATTTCAGAAGGCTTAATGCTAGCGGACAAATTTCCTTTCAGGTCAGCCTGCACGAAACCGCTAATGTGATTGAATTGGTGTATGGTCCGGGCGTATTAGGGTCGTCCAGTGCTTCCATTGGCATCAAAGGAGCAGCGGACGATTTCTTTTCACTTGCCAGTAGCGGGACTTCCCCCATGCGTTCTTCAGGTGGCAACAACCTCATTGCAAACAGGCCACCCAATGGACAAGTCTATCAGTTTGCATTGACTCCTTCGCCACTGGTGACGAACGTAGCACCGGTCATTACTTCAAATGGAGGAGGCTCCGCGGTCACAGTGTCTATAGCAGAAAATCAACCCGCAGTGACCACCGTCGTTGCCACCGATGCAGATACGGAACAGACGGTAATTTTCACCCTGTCGGGAGCGGATGCGTCTAAATTTTCCATCACGCCCGCAGGCGACTTGACATTCAAGACCGCACCAGACTATGAAATGCCTACGGATACGGGAATGGATAATAGGTACGAAGTAACGATCACCGCCACAGACAACGGCACACCCGTAATGACTGCTACGCAAGCCCTCACCATCACCGTGACGGATGTGACGAATGAACACCCCCCTGTTTTCACCAGCGGAGCGACTCAGGATGTAGCGGAAGGTTCGATGCTAGCTACCACGGTGACCGCCACCGATGCAGACGCAGGGCAGGTGACCTTCACCCTGTCGGGCGGAGCGGATGCAGGCCTGTTTACCCTCGCTCCCGCAGGAAAATTGACGTTCAATACTGTACCAGATTATGAGAACCCGGGCAGCACGTCGGGATCAAATACATACACGGTCATCGTCACCGCCACAGACGGGCAGACCCCTCCCATGACCGCCATGCAAACCCTCACCATCACCGTGACGGGAGTGAATGAACACGCCCCTGTTTTCGCAAGAGGAACGACTATGGTGGATGTAGTGGAAGGTACAACGCTAGTAACTACGGTCGTTGCCACCGATGCAGATGCGGGACAGACGATTACTTTCCTCACCACCCTGTCGGGAGCGGATGCGGGTCTGTTTTCCATCACTCCCGCAGGCGAATTGACGTTCAATACCGCACCAGATTTTGAAATGCCTGAGGATACGGGAACGGATAATGTGTACGAAGTAACAATCACGGTTACAGACAACGACACACCCGAAATGACTGCTATTCAAGCCCTCACCATCACAGTGACGGGATTTAATGATAACGTCCCTGTTTTCGCAAGAAGAACGGCTATGGTGGATGTAGCGGAAGGTACAACGGCAGTTACCACCGTTACCGCCACCGATGCAGATGCGGGACAGACCGTGACGTTCACCCTGTCGGGCGGAGCGGATGCAGGTCTGTTTACCCTCGCGCCCGCAGGCGACTTGACGTTCAAGATCGCACCAGACTATGAAAACCCGGGCAGTGCGTCGGGATCAAATACATACTCGGTCACCGTCACCGCCACAGACGGACAGACCCCTCCCATGACGGCCATGCAAACCCTCACCATCACCGTGACGGATGTGGCGAATGAAAACGCGCCTGTTTTCACCAGCGGAGCGGACATAAATGTATCGGAAGGTACGACGGAAGTTACCACCGTGACCGCCATGGATGCAGACCCAAGACAGACAGTCACGTTCACGCTGTCGGGAGCGGATGTAGCCCTGTTTACCCTCACTCCCGCAGGCGAATTGACATTCAAGACCGCACCAGACTATGAAAACCCGGGCAGTACGTCGGGATCAAATACATACACGGTCACCGTCACCGCCACAGACAGCGGCATACCAGAAATGACTGCCATGCAAACCCTCACCATCACCGTGACGGATGTGGCGAATGAAAACGCCCCAGTTTTCACCAGCGGAGCGGACATAAATGTATCGGAAGGGTCGATGATAGCTACCACGGTGACCGCCACCCATGCAGACGCAGGACAAACGGTGACGTTCACCCTGTCGGGCGGAGCGGATGCAGGTCTGTTTACCCTCACTCCCGAAGGCGACTTGACGTTCAAGACCGCACCAGACTATGAAAACCCGGGCAGTTCATCGGGATCAAATACATACACGGTCACCGTCACCGCTACCGACGGGCAGACTCCTCCCATGACTGCCATGCAAACCCTCACCATCACGGTGACGGATGTACTCAATGAAAATGACAACCCGGCAGCCCACTTTGTGCTGAAAATAACCACTACAGCTACCAACGAATCCTTTACGTTCTACACGCAGGACACAAATTATGACATAGACTGGGACAATGACCAAAATTTTGATGCGACAGGAGTTGCTGGAAACCAGTCCCATCCCTTTGCCACAGCAGGAGCACACACCATCAGATGTAGAAACCTGAATGACGTCTACATCAATGACGGGGTAGACAAGGCGAAATATACTTCCATAGAACAGTGGGGTACCGCTGGCTGGAATGCAGACATGAGTAGGGCTTTTCAGGGAGCAAGCAACCTGACCGAGAATTCAAGCGCAGGTACGCCAGAGATGCGTGCGGTGACGAAGATGGCTTATATGTTCGCTGGAGCCTCTTCCTTCAACGGCGACATAGGAAATTGGAATACCGCAACGGTGACCGATATGTCAGGTATGTTCTCGGGTGCCCGTGCCTTCAACGGCGACATAGGAAACTGGAATACCGCATCGGTGACGGATATGACTTCTATGTTCGCTGGAGCCACTTCCTTCAACGGCGACATAGGAAACTGGAATACCGCCTCGGTGACGGATATGGATGCTATGTTCTCGTTAGCCACTTCCTTCAACGGCGACATCGGCGGGTGGAACACCGCATCGGTGACAGGTATGTGGAATATGTTCGCTGGTGCCACTGCCTTTAACCAGAACATAGGAACCTGGAATACCGCAACGGTGACGGATATGTATGGTATGTTCTTGGGAGCCACTTCCTTTGAACAGGACCTAGGCGGGTGGAATGTAGCGGCGGTGAGGTCTATGCGAGATATGTTCGCTGGTGTTACCCTTTCATCCGCAACCTACGATTCACTTTTGGTGGGCTGGAACAGGCAACAGCTTACACCCGGGGTTACGTTCCACGGAGGAACTTCTTTGTATATCAGTGATGAAGCACAAACTGCCAGGGAAAACATGATCAGTTCAGCTGGCTGGACTATTACCGATGGCGGTCTGGGAACGAGAAATCAGGCACCCACAAACATTTTCCTTTCTACCAACAATATTGCAGAAAATGCGGGTGCCAATGCGGTGGTGGGTACCCTGTCAAATACCGATACAGGAGGCTCGTATGCCTATACCTTGCGGGCAGGCGATGGCGATACTGACAATGGGAGGTTTATAATTTCAGACACAGAGCTACAGCTTAAAACTTCCGCTAACTATGAAATGAAAGCTAGTTACTCGATACGGATAAATGTCCACGACGAGATGAATGATTTTGCAAAACAATTCGACATTGCTGTAGACAATGTAAACGAAGCACCCACTGCTAGCCATGTTGCATTTAGCGTAGCAGAAAATAGTGCAAACGGCACCGCGGTCGGCACAGTGGGGGCAACGGACCCAGACAAAACCTCGCCCGATAACGTATTAACTTATGTCATCACAAGTGGTAACACGGGGGATGTATTTGCTATTAGCCCCACCACGGGCGCGGTTACCGTTGCTGGTGCGCTGGATTTTGAAAGCAACCCCTCACCCTCACCCTATTCGCTTGAGGTGACCGTTATAGACGGAGGGAGCCCCTCCCTAAGTAGCACGGCAATGCTCACCATCACGGTGACGAATGTGAATGATGACGCGCCTGTTTTCACCAGCGGAGCGAACGTACCTGTGTTGGAAGGCACGACGGCAGTGACCACGGTTACCGCCACGGATGCCAATGCGGGACAGAACGTGACGTTCACGCTGGCGAGTGGAGCGGATGCGGGACTGTTTTCCATCACTACGGCAGGCGAATTGACGTTCAACACGGCACCAGACTACGAGACTCCAGAAGATACAGGAAGCAACAACATATATGAAGTCACGGTCACCGCCACAGACGGTCAGTCCGTTCCGTTGACAGCTACGCAGACGTTTACGGTCACGGTGACGGATGAGAATGAACACGCGCCTGTTTTTACAGGAGGAGCTACCGTGGTGGCGGTAACTTATGCAGAAAACAGTACTACGGCAGTAACGGTCGGTGCCACGGATGCAGATACGGGACAGACGATAAGTTTCACGCTGTCGAGCGGAGCGGATTTGGACCTGTTTTCCATCACGCCCGCAGGCGCATTGACGTTCAACAGGGTACCGGACTATGAGAATCCAGCAGATACAGAAAGGAACAACATATACAAAGTCATCGTCACCGCCACAGATGGGCAGGACGTTGCACGGATCGCTATGCAGGCACTTAACATCACGGTGACGGGGGTGAATGAACACGCCCCACTGTTCACACGTGTAGCGAATGTGGAGGTACCGGAAGGGTCGACGGTAGCAGCTACCATTACGGCTGCGGATGCAGATGCGCAACAGCCAGTGACGTTCCTCACCACGCTTTCGGGAGCGGATGCGGGACTGTTTTCGATCACTACGGCAGGCGTATTGACGTTCAATACCGTACCGGACTTTGAGCATCCGGCAGATGCAGATGAGGACAACAGGTATGAAGTCATCGTCACCGCTACAGACGGGCAGTCGCCCACCCCATTGACTGCTATGCGGACGTTTACCATCACGGTGACGGATGTGGCGAGCGAAAATGCGCCTGTTTTCACCAGCGGAGCAAAGGTAAATGTATCGGAAAATTCGGAGATAGTTACCACGGTGACCGCCACGGATGCCGATGCGGGAGAGACCGAGACGTTGATGTTCACGCTGACAGGCGGAGCAGACGTAACACTGTTTACCCTCACCCCCGCAGGGGAATTGCGGTTCAAGGCGGTACCGGACTATGAGCATCCGGCAGATGCAGGTGCGGACAATAGCTATGAAGTCATCGTCACGGTCACCGACGGTCGGGTGACGACCATGCAGACGCTTACCATCACGGTGACGAATGAGAATGATAACGCGCCTGTTTTCACAAAAGGGACGGCTATGGTGGAGGTATTGGAAGGTACGATGGTGGTTACCACCGTTACCGCCACGGATGCAGATGCGGGACAGACGGTGACGTTTCTCACTACGCTTTCGGGAACGGATGCGGGGCTGTTTTCCATCACTTCGGCAGGCGTATTGACGTTCAATTTGGTACCGGACTATGAGAATCCTGGCAGTGCGTCAGGATCAAATGTATATAGAGTAATCATCACGGCCACAGACGGGCAGGTCCCTGCACAGACCACGTTGCAGACGTTTACCATCACAGTAACGGATGTGGAGAATGAACACGCCCCAGTGTTCCCACGCGAGAGGACTATGAACGTAGCGGAGGGTACAACGGTAGTCACCACCGTCATCGCCACGGATGCAGATGCGGGACAGACGGTAAGTTTCACGCTGACGGGCGGAGCGGATATGGGACTGTTTTCCATTACTACGGCAGGTGTATTAACGTTCAATAAGGCACCGGCGTATGCTCAGCCAGCAGATACAGATGGGGACAACAGGCATGAAGTCATCGTCACCGCCACAGACAACGGCACACCCGAAATGACTGCCATGCAAGCCCTCACCATCACGGTAACGGAAGCCTTGGGGCTTGAATCACTCACAGGGATTGCGGTATATCCTAACCCAACAGGTGCCGTGTTGCACATCAGTGGCGTGGCAGGAAATGCCCGCTATACCTTGTCAGGCATAGACGGAAAAGTCTTGCAAAGAGGAAAGTTGAAGGCAGGCACAGGGGATCATTCCGTGGCTCTTCCATCACTGAAGCAGGGCATCTACTTATTACAACTCACCACAGGCAGAGGTAGCATCACCAGAAAAATTGTGAAGGAATAGGAGGGTATACGTTGGAAGATGGAGGGGATTGCAGGGTGATGGAAAATCCTCATATTATGGTTGAGAATCGGACAAACAAGACCGATTAGACCACAAAATGCCACATATAAGTCGTTTCTTTTTTGCTTGTATTTCGTTAAAAAATAGAACCATAGCTATGCTTTAGGACATCGCTAGTAACTGGATTTTTTCCGCGATTTCGGTGTCAGTCCCGTACTCAAATCCTCATGTATGCTATATACATTTCGGTTCTCCGTGCGAGACTTCCTTGCGCTCACGAAAAAAATCCAGTTACTAGTGGTGTCCTTTATTTTTATGCCTAATTCAAACAAAAAATAATTCAATTTATTTATGTAATATTTTATCATCAAAGTGATATAAAAAGCATGAATAGGGTCAAGTCTATTTATGTCAAATATAACATATTGCCAATTAAGTATTTGAGTTGATAGTTTTGCACGATGGTCCAAGCAGTAAACGTATTAAATATCTTTTCCACTTTCTTGTTCGTTGCCATCCTGCTACTGATCTATGCCTATCTTCCCATGAGTGTGGATTTGAATATTGACGGAATCGGGAACATTCACAAACATCGATTTTTCTATTACACCATTTCAATCTTCATCATCATAAATATTACGTCGAGGATCATTCTGAACCTAGGTTTTAAATCAGCAAATCAAAACCTGTTGGCTTGGTTGACATTAATGATTTTCATATTGAATAGCTATCTTACGTTTATGACTGGCTTTATCGGAGTCTGGAATAACGCTACCCACATAAGTCCAGCTAATTATTCATATTTAAATTTTTTAGGTCCGGTTTTTTTGATGATCTGGATTGTAGGACTAATTTTTTTAACAACGAAAAAGAAATAAAACTCATTTATAATCAGTTTTTTAGATAACCAGTTTTTTAGATTGATTCATTTCAAGTAAAACTACTTAAAAATGACAGGTTGTTGCATGTGCTTATTGGATATTTATATTTACTTTGAAAGGACAGAAACTAGGTAGCCTATAACAAATTGATCGATGGCGGAAGCGATTTATACAGAAGACAGCATTAAGTCACTTGACTGGAAAGAACACATCAGACTTAGACCAGGCATGTACATTGGGAAGTTGGGTGATGGTTCTTCACCTGATGATGGCATTTATGTCCTGGTAAAAGAAATCATTGATAATAGCATCGATGAGCACATGATGGGGTACGGAAGAACCATAGAGATAAAAGTGACAGATCATCGGGTACGAGTCCGTGATTACGGCAGGGGGATACCGCTGGGGAAAGTGACCGACTGCGTATCCAAGATCAATACAGGTGGGAAGTATGATTCCAGGGCATTTCAGAAATCCGTCGGATTAAATGGTGTGGGTACCAAGGCAGTGAATGCGCTTTCCACTTATTTCAAAGTGCAGAGCTATCGGGATGGAGAAACCAAAGTGGCGGAATTTGAAAGGGGAGAAATTACCCAGGATGCAAAGGTTCAAAAAATTGCTAGCAGAAATGGAACAGAAATCATATTTGAACCAGATGGTGAGGTCTTTAAAAATTATCATTTCATTCCTGAATACCTGGAAAACCAGATGTGGAATTATGCATATCTGAATGCAGGTTTAACGATCAATCTCAATGGAAAAAAATATCACTCAGAAAATGGTCTGTTAGACCTGTTATCCAGGAAAAGTGACCCGGAAACACTTAGATATCCTATCATTCATCTGACAGGAGAGGATATTGAGGTTGCACTTACCCATGCGAACCAATACGGGGAGGAATACTATTCATTCGTTAATGGTCAGCATACAACGCAAGGAGGCACCCATTTGGCAGCATTCAGAGAAGCCATCGTAAAAACGATCCGTGAATTTTATGGTAAGAACTTTGATGCTTCGGATGTGAGATCAGCAGTTATAGGCGCTATTGCGGTGAGAGTTCAAGAGCCTGTTTTTGAGAGCCAGACAAAGACAAAGCTGGGATCCCTGAATGTAGATCTGGGCGGTGCCACTATGAGAACGTTTGTCAATGATTTTTTAAAAAAAGAACTCGATAATTACCTGCATAGAAACAGTGCTATAGCAGATGTGCTGTTGAAGAGAATCCAACAATCAGAGCGTGAACGGAAGGAAATAGCGGGCATAAAAAAATTGGCAAATGATCGGGCCAAGAAGGCCAACCTGCATAACAAGAAGCTAAGGGACTGTAGAGTCCACTACAACGACAAAAAGAAAGGTGGTGACATGAAGGACCATACTATGGTTTTTATCACAGAGGGGGATAGTGCAAGTGGGTCTATTACCAAAACGCGTAACATTCAGACTCAGGCAGTTTTTTCGCTTAGAGGTAAACCCTTTAACTGTTTTGGACACAAGAAAAAAGTAGTGTACGAGAATGAAGAGTTTAACCTTTTGCAACATGCCTTGAACATAGAGGATGGTCTGGAAGGGTTGCGCTATCGAAAAATTGTGATTGCAACAGATGCTGATGTGGACGGTATGCATATTCGACTGTTGTTACTCACCTATTTTCTTCAGTTTTTCCCCGAACTTGTTCGAAACAATCACATTTTTATTTTGGAAACACCCCTGTTCAGAGTAAGAAATAAGAAAGAAACCATCTATTGCTATTCAGAAGAAGAAAAACAAAGTGCGGTAGCAAAACTTGGCAATAAGCCAGAAATAACGAGATTTAAGGGACTGGGAGAGATTTCACCTGATGAATTCTCGGGATTTATTGGTGAAGATATTCGCCTGGAACCCGTGATCCTTCAGAAGGATGCCAGGATACATGATTTACTTAGCTTTTATATGGGTAAAAATACCCCGGATCGTCAACAGTTTATCATTGATAAACTGAGAGTTGAAAAGGATTTGCTTGAGGAAGAGATCACTTAAATGGAACGAACCAGGTCGCTAACAACGAAGGTGTTTAAGTATTATAAAATTGGGTGCGTGGTCTTCCTGTTTATCGTGATTCTTCTATACTCATGGTCTTACCTCATGCAGGGCAGAGTGATTGGGTACGTTATAGCCGTTGGATACCCGATACTAATCACTCTTTTTGGCTATAAAAAATTTAGGAAACACATGAATTTGCTAAAAGAGATTTCCTATGACAGTAGCAATCTTTATATCCATGAGGCAGATTATGAGATTCAAATACCCTATTATCAGGTAAGGGATGTAGAGATCATTTCGCTTGGAGGGTTGTATAAATTTCATCTTTATCACAGTGACCAGTTTGGAAAAGAGGTGCTATGCAAACCTTCAATTTGGTATCCTCTTAATTATAAGAAAGTAGATAAAGAGCTCGACAGAATTCGTGCCATGATCAAAAAATCTCATCGTGAATACAACGAGCAAATTGGTAATGACAAAAATTTAGCAACCTTTAACTAATGGGTGAAGAACGCGAAGAAGACAAAGAATTACATAATGTAATTCCTGTATCAGGGATGTATGAAAACTGGTTTTTGGATTACGCTTCCTATGTGATCCTTGAACGTGCCGTGCCAGCTATCAAGGATGGACTGAAACCAGTGCAGCGGAGGATATTTCATGCGATGAAAGAAATGGATGACGGCCGGTACAATAAAGTAGCGAATATTATAGGCAGTACGATGCAGTACCACCCACACGGAGATGCGTCCATCGCAGATGCCATAGTAACTGTGGCTCAAAAAAACCTGCTAATAGATACACAGGGGAATTGGGGAGACATCAGGACAGGAGACGCTGCCGCTGCTACCAGGTACATTGAAGCAAGGCTTTCCAAGTTTGCTTTGGAAGTCATTTACAACCCTCAAACTACTAAATGGCAACTGTCTTACGATGGGAGGAAGAAAGAACCCGTTGCCTTCCCTGCTAAATTCCCGTTACTACTGGCTCAAGGTGTTGAGGGCATCGCTGTTGGACTCTCCACCAAAATACTTCCTCATAATTTCTGTGAAATTGTAGAAGGAACTATTTCTGTTCTGAAGGGGGGGAAAGTACAACTGTTTCCTGATTTCCTGACTGGCGGAAAAATTGATGTATCGGATTACAATGATGGAAAAAGAGGAGGCAAAGTACGCGCCAGGGCAACCATTGTCGAAGCAGATTCGAAAACGTTGTTAATCAAGGACATTCCTTACGGAACCACCACCTCCTCACTCATTGAGTCCATTATCAAGGCAAACGATAAGGGTAAGATTAAAATCAAACAGGTAGTTGATAATACTGCCAAAGATGTAGAAATAGCTATTTCTCTGGCATCAGGCACCTCTCCGGGCATCACAATGGACGCATTGTATGCATTTACAGACTGTGAGGTTTCTATTTCACCAAATGCGTGTGTCATAGTTGATGAAAAACCCCGATTTGTTACGGTCACGGAAATTTTGAAGCAATCGGTGGACCAAACCGTTGGGTTGCTGAAGAGAGAATTAGAGATTAAAAAAGGAGAACTGTCAGAGAAAATTCTATTTAGCTCTCTTGAGAAAATATTTATTGAAAATAAAATTTACAGAAATATTGAGGAATGCGAAACATGGGAATCTGTTATTGAAACAATCGATCAAGGTCTGGATTCTTTTAAAACGCAATTTTATAGAGCCATCACAGAGGAAGATATTGTTCGACTTACCGAGATAAAGATCAAACGCATTTCACGGTTCGATGCCTTTAAAGCAGATGAACTCATGAAAAAACTGGAAGAAGAGCGAAAAGAGACAGAATATCATCTTGCGCATCTTACAGAATATGCCATTGCATATTATCAGAACTTATTAGCCAAATACGGCAAAGGGAGGGATCGAAAAACGGAAATAACAAATTTTGATACCATAAAAGCAACTGTTGTGGCGGCCAATAATGCTAGGCTTTATGTGAATCGTGAAGATGGATTTGTAGGATACGGGTTAAAGAAAGAAGAGTTCGTTTGTGAATGCTCGGATATTGATGACATTATCATTTTCACAAAAGACGGGAAATGTGTTGTTACCAGAATTCAAGACAAGACATTTGTTGGAAAGAACATTCTTCACGCCGGGATTTTCAAAAAGAGCGATGAGCGGATGGTATATAACATGAGTTATGTAGATGGGAAATCCGGAAATACCTATGTTAAGCGATTCCAGGTTTTTTCCGCAACAAGGGACCGTGAGTATGACTTGATGAAGGGGGGAAAAGGGAAAGTTCATTATTTCACCGCAAACCCGAATGGAGAAGCTGAAATAGTTACCGTTTCATTGACCCAGGCTAGTAAAGCAAGGAAAAAAGTATTCGCCTTTGATTTTTCAGCACTTGAAATCAAAGGGAGGGGAGCAGGAGGAAATATTCTGACAAAATATTCAGTTAGAAAAGTCGTCTTCCAGGAAGAAGGGAAATCAACGCTTGGAGGTGTTGATATGTGGTACGATCCAATAGTAGGGAGGCTGAACAGAGAAGAACGGGGTAGCCATCTCGGCAATTTTAATTCAGGAAATCAGGTGGTGGCTTTTTACAAAGACGGCAGCTATGAAACGACAAATTTTGAACTGACCAATCACTACGATTTTGAAAATATAGTTGGTATTTTTAAACTTGAAGCAGATGCCGTCTTCAATGCCATTCATTACGACGGAGATACCAAAACCTGTTTTGTGAAACGCTTTATCATTGAAACGAACACCATAAACAAGCACTTTTCTATTGTGACAGAAGCAAGGAGCTCAAAGCTGATATTTATATCGAAAGGGATTCAAGCCGATGTGGAAGTGACCTACAAAGACGGAAGAAAACATGCCCGGAAAAAACTTGACTTAACAAACCTCATCGATATCAAAGGGTGGAAGGCACTGGGCAACAAGCTACCCGTTCAAAACATACTTCGCGTGGATCTTTTAGCGAGTGAAAAACAAGCCATGGAGTTAGAAACGCTGAAGGCAACAGTAAAGGTAGAGGTAGAAGACGAAGAAACCCAGTTAGGGCTTTTTGGTGGCAATGGGGAACAATAATGGCAACTCCGACTAATCCACTTAGCCCACAAAAGACCACCCATAAACCGTCTCCTTTCCGCTTGTATGTCGTTAAAACACAAGGTAGTGGATTTAAACCATTCGAAGTAGGTACATTAGCAACATGAAACATATTGCTGACATCCGCTGTCCTTACGCTAGCGTACCGGGTAGCCACAAGAATACCATGATTGCTCCCCTAAGAAATAACATACTCAACCTGGCTAAAAAAAGTACCCTGCTACTGAGCCTGGCTCCCTGCATGCTACTTGCAAAAAACAAACTGGAAGATCCGACCAACGTACCACCGACCACCGATGACCGTATCACAGATACTCGAACTCATACGCACAACACTCTCACATCAGCTTCTGCCGAAGATGGTGAGAGTCTCTTGGCTATAGACTCTCTCAATGAGAGTGATTTTGTGGAGATCTTAGTGAAGAGTAGAGGTACTGATGTTCGCTTCAACCCAGGTAAGGGGAAATTCCAATTCAGAGATTCGGGTGTTTCAACAGATAAATATATATGGGCAGATCCAGAAGATGGAAGTACAACTATCTCGGATATAACACGTAGTGTATATAATGATCTCAAATGGAATTTACACAAAGGAGGTTCAAACCTATATGAATATGATACGGAAAATGACACCTACAATCAGGTCGGATCCCGTCTCAACTGGAAGGATGCGGTGAAGGTCGGAGATACCTACTACGGGGTGAAAGGTAATCAACTGCGAAGCTACAAGGAGGGTGAAGGAGTGAAGGTGCTTCATGCGCTTGATCCCGCTGCTGATGGCGATTTACGTAAAATTGAAGTCGATGCGAGTGGTAATCTATGCCTATATTCTCTGAGAAGGCTCAGTCGCTCTGATCGCACTCATGGTATGTGGGAATACAATATGGAAGGAGGAGGAGGTACGATGAAGCGGCTACATACCGAAAATAATGATGAGTTAGATTTTACACTTGTTTCTGGTTTGGCAGTTGTCGGTAAAGATCTATATATTTGCCACCGAGTTGTAAATAATGTAGCAGAACCCCAAAAAACAGTAATTATGAGATATGATGGTAAGAAGCGGACTTATGAGATGTGGAAAGAAATAGATGCTGCCGACACTGGTGGAAATACTGCCAATGATTTCGTCGGATTTGTGAATGATGATGGGCTAGTTCGTTTCGCCCTGCAGTTCCTTGACTGGGAGAAGACACTGATCTTGAAGCAGGAGCTGATTGCTGATCAGGTGCTAGCCGAGGACTTCGGGTCATCGACTATCGATCTCGCTGATCTGACCAGTACTTCCGCTGATGTGAAGAGTGTCAAGAGTGTGTTACCAGCTGGCGTCGTAGATGTCACCATCGTTGGTAATACATTGACTCTTTCCTCTATCGCCGATGCTCATGGGACCACTACCGTTGCCATTACTGTCACTGATGCTAGTGGTGGTACTTCTGAAGTTACGTTCGATGTGAGGGTGAATGCTGTGAATGATGCGCCGACTATAGCTGATATAGGTGATATAACTGTCGATGAAGATGCAGCGAATATGACTATCAATACTAATATTGCTGATGTTGATGGCGATATGCCAACAGTGTCAGTCTCTTCTAGTAATACGAATGTTACTGCAACGCTTGATGATGATAACAATATTGTTCTTGGTTTTGCGGAAGATTTCAATACTGCGGGTTCTGGTGCAGTGACTATTACTGTGACGGCTGATGATGGTAACGGTGGTGTGGCTCGGAGGACTTTCGATGTGAGGGTGAATGCTGTGAATGATGCGCCGACTATAGCTGATATAGGTGATATAACTGTCGATGAAGATGCAGCGAATATGACTATCAACACTGATATTGCTGATGTTGATGGCGATACGCCGACGGTGTCAGTCTCTTCTAGTAATACGAATGTTACTGCAACGCTTGATGATGATAACAATATTGTTCTTGGTTTTGCGGAAGATTTCAATACTGCGGGTTCTGGTGCAGTGACCATTACTGTGACGGCTGATGATGGTAACGGTGGTGTGGCTCGGAGGACTTTCGATGTGAGGGTAAATGCTGTGAACGATGCGCCGACTATAGCTGATATAGGTGATATAACTGTCGATGAAGATGCGGCGAATATGACTATCAACACTGATATTGCTGATGTTGATGGCGATATGCCAACAGTGTCAGTCTCTTCTAGTAATACGAATGTTACTGCAACGCTTGATGATGATAACAATATTGTTCTTGGTTTTGCGGAAGACTTCAATACTGCGGGTTCTGGTGCAGTGACCATTACTGTGACGGCTGATGACGAAAATGGCGGTGTCACTCAACGCACGTTTGGAGTTACCATTACTGCCCAAAATGATGCACCTGGCATCAACAGCGCAATAGCAGATCAAACGTTCGATGAAGATGCCAACGGCATCGAAGTCACTAACCCGGGGTTTACGGATGTCGAAGGTGAAGACATCACCTATTCGGTACGTAGCAATCACGCCCGTGTCACCGCCTCCCTCAATGGAAATAACAACATCAACCTCACGTTAGCTGAAAACTTTAATACGGCAGGTGGCAGTGCTGTCCAAATCACGTTAACCGCCGATGACGGCAATGGCGGTGTCACCGATGCGGTTTGGGGGCTGACCGTAAGCGCAGTCAATGATGCCCCCACAGTCGTTGCGCTACACGATGTCACGTTCGATGAAGATGCCACGGACCAAACCATCGACACGGACATTACTGATGTTGATGGCGATACGCCAACGGTTTCAGTCGCTTCTAGCCATGCGAATGTCACCGCGTCCATTGATGGAACCAATGATATTGTCCTCGCTTTTGCTGAAAACTTCAATACTGCAAGGGCTGGTCCCGTCACCATTACGCTGACCGCTGATGACGAAAATGGCGGTGTCACTCAACGCACATTTGGAGTTACCATTAACGCCCAAAATGATGCCCCTGGCATCAACAGCGCACTAGCTGATCAAACATTCGATGAAGATGCCAACGGCATCGAAGTCACCAACCCGGGGTTTACGGATGTGGAAGGTGATGACATCACCTATTCGGTACGTAGCAATCACGCCAGTGTCACCGCTTCCCTCAATGGAAATAACAACATCAACCTCACGTTAGCTGAAAACTTTAATACGGCAAGTTCTGGTCCAGTTACCATTACTCTGACGGCTGATGATGGTAACGGTGGTGTGGCTCGGAGGACTTTTCTTGTCAATATCACACCTACTCCAGACAACCCGACTTTAGAAGTGTTTGATCCAATCCGTGTTCCTGCTGGGACAGCAGACAGCACTTTCAATATTCTTTCTAAAGCTGACTATCCAGACGGTACGATAGATCACACCAACTTCACTATTACCAATACTAACCCGGATGTTGCCAGTCTGAGTTTAGATGAAAATGGTAATTTGACGGTGTCTTACAACGGAGTTGGGTCAGCAACTGTAGAAATTACGCTCTCTGTTGATGGAAAGAGTGTAAATCAGCAATTCTCTATTGATGTTGAGCGAAATATCTTAGGTGTTGATATAGCTGATATTGCCGGTCATGACTTAACTGCTGGACGTAAGTACGAATTTCCTAGCTCTCTACTAGGGGTTGAAGGAGATATTAGTAAATACAGGGTTATTCCATCTTTAACTGATAGGACTATTAGGACTATAGTGGACCTTGCCGATGACGGAAACATCATTTTAACTACTGCTGCATCAGAAGCAACAGTTAGTGATGACATACTCATACAGGACGATAAGGGTCGACAAGCCAACCTTCAAATTAAAGTTGTGCCATGGGTACCAGTATTTGGGCAGTCAGATGTCTCTTATAGACTCAAATCTTTACATAATGGATGTCCGGTAATTGAAGATATAGGCTCTTTTTTATCTAGCATAACAGGCATAAACAAAGTAGCTGCTTTTGCCTACTTACGAAATGGAAATTCACCAGAGGTGGTCGTAGCTTCACAAGAAATAAGTGAAGGAGATACAGGTACAAAGCGGCTGTTTATCGAAAGTCAAAAGTTTATAGATGCAGGTATTGTTAATGGAAGTGATCCTGGCTTAGCGTTTGAGGTAAATTTATTTGCCGAGGGCACACATCCAACATTTATGGAAACGGTGAGGCATGATTATGATATCCGCTGGATCGATAATTTTAATAGTGAAGTTCCAACTTTTGATCTTGCGAATACCAATGATAATATAGTTTCTATGAGGATTGATCATAGCGATAACATTGAGTTCGAATTTGACGTGTTAATTAATGATCAGCGTGCAAGCAATGCTACTATTGATTTAGCAAATGTTGGTGCTACTGCAAGCTCTGGTGTTCTCACTATTACTGGTGCTGTTGGTAGTGGTTCACTTACGATTGTTCAAAGACCTAAGATTGGTCCAGTTTATGGATCGTCTGAAGATGCAGTCACTACCACCCTGTATTTCCTTGCCGATGCAGACGGAAATATTGTTCAAATTTCTACTGATGGTGTGATCTTGGGACTCAGCGATCATGTAAAGTTTAATTTAGTACAGAAGAACTATCCAAACCCAGTTAAGGACTTCACTACCATTCCTTTCCACCTGAAAACGCCAGGTGACGTAACATTCAAGGTGATGAGTAGCACTGGACAAATTGTTCACCAAGAAAGTGGCTTTTACGGAGATTTAGCTAATGAAATTAGATTTGATGCGAGCGACTTGCCAGCAAGCACGTACATATATTCCATCGAAACCGGTGGCGTAACACGACGCGGGAAAATGATCAAAAAGTGAGCCTCTTCATGAGCCTCTGCAATGGTAAACAAACACTCAGCACTGAAACTGCCGATGTTAATTTATATTGCCTACAGCCTATCAATTTCAGCAACTACAAATGTGCTTCCTGTAATTAAAATCAGGTCCTGAGAGGTAGCTTTTGATTGTGTACTGTCCATTGCTAAATTCACGTTTGTGAATGACTCTCCCTTTAGTCCATATTTATGGGCATGATTTTCTACTACTGATGCTGGCAGGCCTCTTGGAATGGAAGGTTGCGTCCAATAGAAAAAGGAATTTGATCTTTTTGAAAACAGCTTGAAAACAGCACTCAAATCTTTGTCTCTTACCGTTCCGAAAATGACATGGAGTTTTTGCCCTGTTGTGAGCATACCATCTAGTTGAGAAAGGAGGACTTCCATCCCTTCCTTGTTGTGGCTTACATCTGCTATCATCAACGGTGTCTTGTTCAAAATTTGAAATCTGCCTTTCAAACCAGTCATTGACTTCATATTTCTCAGTCCGTTTGAGATAGCATGTTTTGGAATAGACCAGTTCTTTTTTACCAGCTCATCCACTACAGCTAATATCCCGGAGATATTTCGTTTAAAGTAATGTGGATAATCAATCGGTAAATCGACGTTAATGTCAGCATTAGCCAGGGTGAGTGTTGCATACTGTTCATTAGCGACTTGCTTGAAAACAGGGTACGTATCTTTATGATACTCTCCGATTACCACGGGAGTGGCTTTCTTGATTATCCCTGCTTTTTCCGAAGCGATCTCTCTTAGAGAGCCTCCAAGTATATCCGTATGCTCTAGTCCAATATTTGTTATTAAGCAAACTTCTGGAGCAAGTACATTGGTACTGTCCAGTCGCCCTCCCAGTCCAGTTTCTACTACTGCAACATCAACCTTTTCCTGCGCAAAGTAGTGAAAGGCCATTACGACTGTAACTTCAAAAAAGGAGGGCCTGGTTTTATCAATCACCAGTTTTATTTCTTTTATGAAATCCACAATGTACCTCTCTGCCACTTGGGTTCCGTTGATGCGTATGCGCTCGGTGTAGTTTTTAAGGTGAGGGGAGGTGCAAAGCCCCGTTTTATATCCAGCAGTTTGTAAAATGGCGGCAGTACCATGGGCACTTGTCCCTTTGCCATTGGTGCCAGCTATATGAATGCTTTTAAACTTACGGTGTGGGTTGTCCAGCGCATCAAGCAGCCGAATGGTGTTGCTTAGATCAGCTTTGTAAGCAATTTTTCCTGCGCTTTGATACATTGGAAGCATCGTATACAAATACTCCAGTGTTTCTTTGTACGTCACCGGGATTTAATGATGAATGTAAGTGTGCCAGTGGAAAGCGTAGCTGGTTTATAATCTGATGTTTTGCTAAACCTGAGTTTTTCAACAGCCCGCCTGTATTTTCTCTCAACGGCAGGGGAAACAGTGCTGGTTATTGTTTCAATGCTTACAAGATAGCCCTCTTGGTCCACCACTATGTTATACATGACTTTACCGACTTCAGGTGAATCATCGGCTGGATTGGGTTCAACATCCCATATCCATCCGGCTAATGCGAGACTTGCACCTTCTGTTGTTCCTGTATTCGACCCCTGACGTCCATAAATAGCCCGTTTATCTATCACTGGTTCATCTTCACTTTCTAGTCTTTCAACCTCATTTTGTTTTCGGGTATTTTCATCAGTATTTTCATCAACAATTTCTTCTGTCTTCGGTTTTTCTGACTCTTCTTTCGTGGCGGGGGCTTCTTCCATTGCTTCAGCCAGTGTTTCATTATCTTCTATAAGATCAACGTCCTGTTCGACCCTGTTTTCTGAGGGATTTTCAGCTGGGTCAGGCACATTGTCTTGAGCAACCTCTGCTTGCTTATTCGCCTGTTCTGGTAGTGCATGCTGATCAGACTTTGTAGTTGCTTGCAATCCAGCCGAAGATTCAAAGCCTAATTCTATGCCATATTCTGGTATCGGAGGAACAGGTGCTTTCCATGCGATAAAGAAATAAAAAAGAACCAGCAGAAATAACTGGACCCCAAGAGATGTCAACCAGCCTATTCGTTTGTTTTTTTCTTCCTGCTTTTCTCTGTCTTTCATTATTCTGGCTTTGTTGCTATTGATACTTTAGCCTTTAATGATGTGGCTATTCCAGCTACTTCTACCAGCCGTTCAACGGGGACAGATGCATCACAGTGCAGAACAACAATATCGTTTTCCCCCTTCAGGCTACTTTTTAGAACGGATTCCAAATTTGACCGTCTTGTTTTTTTATTATTGACGAAATACGTAAGGTCCTTTGAAATAGTCACACTCACCTTCTGTAGTACAATGTCTGAAGATATGGATGATGGGAGGTTTACAGGTAAACCTGAAGGTGTAATAAATGAAGCAGTCAGCATGAAAAAAATAAGTAACAGGAAAATAACATCTGTCATAGAAGACATACTGAAACTTGCCTGGACTTTATGCTTTGCTTTTAAATTCATGATTTTGTTGGTTCCTGAAGTAAGTCTATAAAATCTATGACGTTAGATTCCATCGTATGGATAAGTTTGCCCACCTTGGAAACAAGGTAGTTGTAGCCTAAATAGGCCAAAATCCCCACGAATAGTCCCGCCGCAGTAGTGACCATGGCTTCGTATATCCCTGAAGATAGTAATTTTGGACTTACGGCTCCTTCTTCCTGTGCAATAGATATGAAGGCTTGTATCATACCTGTAACTGTACCCAGGAAACCGATCATAGGTGCTGCTCCCGATATCGTTGCGAGTAGGTTCAGATTTTTTTCCAGTCGATAAATTTCAAGTTTCCCCACATTTTCTATGCTTACTTCAATGTTCTTTAAAGGATTACCTATTCGGGTAATTCCTTTTTCAATCATTCTGGCAATAGGAGTATCTGTCCTCTCGCAAAGCCTTTTGGCTCCATTTATGTCTCCAGAAATAACCAGTGACCTTATCTGATCTTTAAATGATTCAGGAGTTTTTTCGGCGAATCCCAGCGTTCTTTGTCTTTCAACAAAAATGTAAATGGCGATCACCCACAATATTAGTATTGGGATCATCATATACCCCCCATTCAGCAATAGTTCTAATACTGATACGGATTCATGCACTTCCTCAAGTGGCGGATCTTGTAAAAAAGCTAGTAGCATAATTTCTAAAAAGTTGAGGTTAGCTGTATAATATCAATTTGATTATAAAATATGATATAAATAAATTGAATTATTTTTTTGTTTGGACTAGGCAAAAGCATAACCATAGCTATGGTTATGCTTTTTAACGACATACAAGCAAAACAGAAACAATTTATTTATGTCATATTTTAAAATCTTCTTGGCACAAGAACATCTCATTCTTATTCAGCTAACTCAACGGCTATTTTTAATTATTAGTGCGCTAATACCTCAATATCCAAACATCCTGACCATAGTCATTTTTGAAACCATCCAGGTTTTGCTGGGCGGAAGCAATCGTAGGAAATCCTGCGATCGCCACACGGTAGAATAATCCTTTTCCAAATGGAGGAATGATCGATGGACTTTTACCTTCTGAAGCCAGCTTTCCAGCAAAGTCTCTTGCTATATCCCCGTCTACAAAACTTCCGATGATAACAAAAGTATTTCCAGTCCTCGCACTCAGGTTATTTATCGTTCCCGGGTTAGTGGCAACTGGAGTAGATTCACTTGCACCGCCTGAAGTTTTCGCCACACTGCTCGTTTCGGGTTTCGATTCGACCTTGGTACTGGTGTTCGTTTTGTCAGGTTGATTTGTTTGTTGCTCAGCCACGCTAGTAGAATCCGAAACAGGTTTTGTAGGTTTTGGCTTCTTTTTTTGCGCTTTTTTTGGTGTCTTTTTCTGTGCTATTTCTTTTGCCTCCTCACTAAAAAAAGTGGTGTATGCATACCAGGAACCAAATCCCAGTCCGACAAATAGAATGGTTCCAAAGATTACGGTCCTGACAAATTTTCCTTTAGATGCAGATGCATCATCTTTCGAAATGGATGAAGAGGGTGGGGTCTGGAATGCCTCCTCTGATTCTTCAGATTCAAATTCCTTAAATTCATTCTCCAGTGTATCATCACTATCAAATACGGAATCGGAAACTTCTCCATCTAAACCTCCTGGATCAAAGTCATCAAAAGATTCTTCGGTATAAATCCCATCCTTTTCACTTTCATCTGAAACACTGGTTTCATCTGTACTTTCTTCTTCGTCACCTAATGCTTCATAATCCAGATCAGGTAACCCAAAGTCATCATCTTCTCCGAAGAAATCATCTTGTTCTTCGTCTTTATTTTTATCCTCGTCTGCCATAGTTTGTTAATTGACCGAACCAAGATAGGATAAATTTCATAACTAGGAACCTTTAACTTTAAAATCTGTATTTACCCCCGACTTTAAATGTCAGTCCTCTAACAGGATATCCGATGTATTTTTGATACTCTTTATTGAGTAGATTATTGATTTCAATAAAGAGTGAGACCCTATCGGTTACCAGGTAATGTGAAGTCAAATTCAAATCAATAAATGATTGGAGGTCTGCAAAACCAAATGTTGTGTGTGCCGGGGTCTGGATTCCTCCTTGGGTGATTACTTCTGTACTTATCAGAAGTTTCTGATTGATGGCGTGTGAAGCATAAATATTAAGCTGGTAAGAAGGGACATGCCAGGCTCTTTCTAGGCTTTTAACTGTATAATCATACACGTTGAGCTTCATGCCTACCAATGTCTTTGCACTCAAAGAACCGGTAGCATTCCCATAAAAAGTTATGACATCAACCGTTTGGTCATCGTATATCACAGTAAATTTCGAAGAATCAGACGATGAGGGTATATAAAAAGGAAGGTCTTTATAACTGTCGAATTTTATACCCGTTCCCAGGTATAAGGACCCGATCGGGTATCCCTTGATACCACCACCAAAAGAAGAGACTGTCCTAGGATGCAAAATGGTGAGGGAGTCGTCTAAAAATTGATTTTCGAGCAACAGCCTGGTTAAATCATACCAGAGGACATCACTTTCGAATGAACCGAAAAGGGTCCATTGGGGGAGAAAATTCCATTCAGCATTGAGAAAAGGATAAAAGCCTGATTCTGAATTAAATCCTGCTACTTCTCCAGAGGTGACCGTAAATCCAGTTTTTATAAGAAATTGCTCTTTTGAATGCGATACCCATGGTTTTAATTTGAAAAGAGAGCGGTTATAGCTAATCCCACCTTCATAACTACTTGATATGGCAGACAGGTCAAAACCCGTAGAAAAATTGGTGTCAATCGTAACATTGAGTCCTCCATTCAATCCTGCTTTAGACTCCCGATTAACATTCTCACCATTTTTCACTCGTTGATCAGCCGACTCCACGAATGGCACAAATGAATAAGAAATATCATTTTCCCCTCCTGTTAACTGAAGTTGGAATGCTACATTTCTGAAAGAGGCTTCTTCAGGTAGTTCAGAGCTAAATCCTGAATTAATGTGATCTGTATTCCCATAAAAATGGTAGTCTATATTTTGAAAGTTGAATTGCGGTGTTATCGTATAATTTTTTCTGTTGTATTTCGCTGATATGTCTATCAAAGCACTGGATGAAGCACTATTTTTTGATTCTACTGGTCCTTTTCCAAATTTTTCATAATACGCTCGAGAGGCAATGTTGATCTTCTTCACTGTACGATAATAAGCCAATTCCAATAATGGAGATGAAAGGGTTCCATACCCTGCCCGCACATGATTTTGATGCCCCGGTACTGGGAATGCTTCTTCTTTTCTTATGAAATCTATGTTTGACTTGTACGGAGGCCACTTTAGGTCTGGCTCGATTTTTTCAAATTGCAAATTCAATGGCTCTAATTTAAAATCTCTAACCAGGGGGTTAACGTTGACCTTACTTGCGACAGGAAGGATGATTTTTTTATCTTTTTCAATGAGAATTTCTACATCCGCTACCTCGCCAGTCGATGTAGAATCCTGTTGACCAAAAGAGTTTAATGCGATAAAGATCAAGGATAAAAACCTAGTGATTCGCCCCATTCTTATTCTTTATTTAGTAGTGAATCCTGTAGTACTTGAGTTTCTATTTGATTCAATTGATCCGACGCTATCTCCTTGATTTCTTCATTTTTTGAATGCTGTATGATGGACCTAAGTGTTGCTTTTGCCTGAAAAAATTCATTCATCTTGAGATAGTCATCGGCAATCAGCAGATATGACTGATCTATCCACTCGGCATAAGAGCTAAATTTTGAATTTAAGTCAAAAAGAATACCCAGAGATTCCCTGTAGTCAGTGGCATTAAAAGCCAGCAATCCCATATAATATGAAGCCTCAGCACTTATTGCATCGGTATCGTCTGCTACTGTTTCGAATAATTTTTTGGCTTTTTCATCTTCTTGTTTCTGCATGAGACATTTTGCTTTCATCAAAATGGCATTTCGTTCGGCATTTAATGGTTTCCAGTCAGCATTGATTATTTCGTTGACTTGGTAAATACAATCATCAAATTGATAATTTTTATAATATGCATTCATAAGACCTAATGTCCCATTGTAGGTATCTTTAGCAGTTAGCTTAGCGGATTTCAACCTCATAAAAGTCGCTATTGCTTTGTCATAATTTCCCAGCCGGGAATTGATCTCACCTAGCCGGGATAAAATCCTTCCAGTTAGATTGTGCTGAATTGTTTTGATCTCATCAAATTGTTCTTCTGATTTTTCTAATTGTCCGTTCCTGTAATAAGAATCAGCCAAATAGTATTTTGCTTCCGACAGGTCAGCACTGCGTGGATGTTCTTTTATGAATTTTTTTAGGGCAACCGAAGCAACTTCATAGTTAAGCTTAAAGTATTGAGATTTGGCTGATTCATACTCAACGACTTCAAGGCTTTTGCTATCGGGATTGGCTTCTTTGTACTGCTCTATTAGGTTATTGAGATTTTTTATTGCTACACCCTTTTCTTCCAATTCTTGTAGTCCCAAAATTGCATTGAATGCTTTTTTAGTATGAGTGTAATTACTTAGAACATATTTATAGTCATATTTTGCATCCTCTAATTTGTTTAGATTTACCCGGCATATTGCCCTGTTTAGGTATGCTTCTGGTATAAACTGGCTGGTAGGGTATTTGGATATCAATGAGCCAAATTGAAATTCGGCGCGGTCAAACTCTGCACTTTCAAACCTCAACAGGGCTAAGTTAAAGAGTGCGTCATCTTCAAAGTTATTTGCCCCCATGTTCAATACCCTCTGATAAGATTGGACAGCTTCTGATTTTCTTCCAGTATTTTGATGTATCAAACCCATCCGATATTGAATATATGGCGAAGTAGCACTCCCTTTTAGTCCTTGGAAGGCAATAAGTGCCTGATCGTAGGATTTGGTTGCATATAGGCAGTCAGCGAGTCTAAGCATAGCGTCTTGCCTAGCTTCTGATGCGGATACAACTTTTACAAACTGTTCGAAATAAACCAGTGCATCATTGTATTCAAACAGGTTGTAATGGGCATAACCCAAGCCATAAAAAGTGTCAGACTTGGGGCGTTTCTGGGCTTTGTATGAGCGAATGGACATTCTAAAATCTGACAGGTTAAAGTAGGCTTCCGCCATCATAAAATATGCCTCATTTGACAAAGAGGGGTCAATTGGAAATTTGACGCTCTCATTAAGCCAGCGGATAGATTCTTCATCCTTTCCATCATTAAATAGTAGCCGTGATTTTAGAAAAGTCACTTTTTGATAAATTAATTTCTGCGATTGGCTATGAATACCCACTTCTTTCAGATGTGCTATCGCCTGATCATAATTTGATGTTCTGAGAAACGCTTCTGGTAATAATTCTTGTACTTCACCTATCCATTTTCCATTCCCAAACTCTGTCTTGTAGTCATTTAGGTAGTTAATTCCCCCGGAATAATTCTGTTGTTTAATTTGTAACTTCCCGGATTGGAAAATTGCCTCTTCTCTGATACCTGTATCTGGCGAGTGAGAGGCCTCTATATAAGCCAAAAGTGCTTTTTCAAATTCTCCGTTGGAAACGTATAGCCTAGCGAGCTGAAAAGCACTCAATTGTGCATATTGACCTGGTCCGATCCCTGCTTCTGTCAGGTAGTCAATTGCTTTTTCTTTGTATCCAGATTTAAATTTAGCTACTCCAGCTTGATAGAACAGAGCAGGTTCAGGTCTTTCTGGGAACAAATCAATTGCTCGCTCCAAGTAAACTGAGGCTTTATGTGTTTGACCTTGTTTTGCGTAGGCTTCTCCTATAAGTTGATATAATGCAGCGTTTGTTTCGGTCCTGGAATCGTTAATCTCTGATTGGGACATAGAAATTACTTCCTGAAAGTCCCCGTCATCCAGCTTCATCTTAGCAACAAAAAATTTAGCAGAAGTGCCAAAATTTTCATCGTTTACTACTTTTTTAAAATAAGAAAGTGCCTCTTCTTTTTTGTTGAGATGATAAGACACAAATCCCTGATAATAGGTCAGCTTCGGATGTTTAGACAGCGTTAACGTTTGACTTCTTTCAAAATAGCTTTCCGCACGTTGATAGTTCTTGTCCAAGAGGTTCAGATAGCCTAGCATAAAATAATATTGTGCCCTTGCACTGGCAGCTAAATCGCTACTATCCAATGATTTCAAATAGGTTCGGGTATTATGCCAATCTTCATCAAAGAAGTAATGCTCTCCTAGTGAGAAATTTGCAAGTGAATTTAGTGGGTGGTTTGGGTGAGCAGTCGCCAACACTGCTAATTCTTTGGTGTTATCTTCCCCTGTTTTAAGCCTGCTAATTTCAAGTAGATAGTGTTCACTTATTGTTTCACCTAGCTGATTTTTAAGAATGCTTATTACCGATTTATACTCTTTAGACTGAAAAAATTTAAACGCTTTATTTAACGTATTTTCATGCGACCCAACAGGGCTTTGAGCAATCAGGAGATAATTGCTGTAAAGCATAAGCAGGTAAAATGAAACCCTCAATTTAGCATTTAGTTTTTGACTTGGAAATGAAACGAGGAATCAACGTTAAATTGCATCAATTCATCAGCTTATATACCAATTCAGTAAGTACTGCATCGTCCTTTTTTGTGTCTGAGTCAATTCCTTTTGATTCAAGGTCTGCCGTATCTAAATGCTTGATATTTTCAATCACCTTACCAATAGAATAGTGTCGTGATGCAACAAGGTATTCTTTTACAAAATAGGGGTTAACACCGATCAACCCAGCGAGTGCTCGCTCACTTTGATCAGTTGAGCTATGTAGCAACAGTAGCTTACTAAAATAACTGAACAAACTGTATATGGTAAGAGTCAGCGGGTTGTTGGATGGGTTGTTGGAGAAATAATTAATGATCTTATAAACCTTTGGTGGATTTCTGGTGCCAAGTGCTTTTTGAAGTTCAAAGATATTATAATCCTTACTTATCCCTACATATTTGTGTACCATTTGACCTGAGATGGACCGCTTTTCTGTTAGGCTCACAATCAACTTATCTATTTCATTTGCCAGTCTTTGTAAGTGATTTCCTATGTTTTCTGCCAGCATCATTACAGCATCTCTTTCAATAGCAACATTTTTTGTGTCACAGTAACTTTGGATCCAGCCATGAATTTCGTGGTCATATAATTTTTTAGCATTTAAAAAGACAGTACGTTTTTCTAAAATCTTCCCTAGTTTGGTTCGTTTTTCTATCTTCTTGTATTTATATCCAAAAACCAATATGGTACTGACGGACTGGTTTTCTAGGTAAGCTGACAACAAAGCCTGTTGATCGTCCCTATTCCATCCCTTCAAGTCCTGGGCCTCTTTGACAATTACAACTTGCCTATCTCCCATCATGGGGTACTTCCTCGCATCTCCAATCACGTCGGTCAAGCTGGTGTCTTTTCCATAGACGATGATCTGATTCAAATTTTTTTGAGACTCATCCAACGCATGATCCTCAATATGAGAAATGACATTGTCAATAAAGAAAACTTCTTCACCCTGAAGAAAATATACTGGGGAATATTTCTTTTGATGAATTTGACTCATGATTTCAGCATACGAGACCATGCATCAAAGGTATCTTTTTACTGATTATTTCTTCTTATTTGATGATTAGATTTTCATTTTTTACCTAATCTAAGACCGTTGCAGACGGTAGCACTGAGTTTGTTGGTTTTTGAACTGTGAGATTTTTGATCTCTCTTTTTGATGTTTTGCTCTCCAATAGGTCTGAACAGACTCATTTGTTGTTGTTCTTCCTCTCTTTTTGTTGTTTTTACTGAATTGGACCTATCTGCAACGATCTTTGAGTACAAACACCCACCTATTGCAACGGTTTTGCAATAACTAGTCAGCCCTTAAAAACATCTAAACAGTTTGATTTATATCAATAAAACAAACAAACCCATTAACCAAATCAACCGCTTTATGTTAGAATAACCGTTGTTTTCTGGTCGTTTTAGTTAAAACATTATGCTGACTCCATCTACCCCAAACACAGGGCAACAAAATCTGTTTCACACCGAATTGTTCTCTCAATTAGACCCACGAGACCCTTTAATCCAATTAGCCAACGTCATCGACTGGAAGGTATTCGAGGATGAATTTAGCAAACACTATTGCCACGATAACGGCAGACCCTCAAAACCAATACGCTTAATGGTTGGGTTACTGATGCTCAAACAACTGGAAAACCTGTCCGATGAGAATGTGGTCTTACAGTTCAAGCGTAATCCGTATTATCAATACTTCTGCGGTTATCCAACCTTACACCCCAAACGTGCCTTGCAGTGCAACCGAACTGGTGCATTTTAGAAACAGAATCGGTGTCGCAGGTTTTGAACTCATTTTTAAGATGAGTGTGATGTTGCACGGCAAAAAAGCCAATGAAAACACTGTTTTGATTGACACCACCGTACAGGAAAAAAACATCACCTATCCGACTGATTCTAAACTAGCCATCAAAATTATCAACCGTCTCAACAAATTGGCGAAAAAACATGGCATCAAACAACGCAGAACCTTCGTAAAAGAAGTTAAAAACTGCCGCTTACGCATTCGCCACTTCCGCCATGTTAAAAAGCGTACATCCGCCAAAATGGCATTGAAACGATTGCGAACCATTGCTCATATTTTAATCCGAGAACTACAAAGAAAACTACCCCAACACGGACTGCTTGAAACCTACCAACCAGACTTCTTGTTTTATCAGCGGCCTTTTATAAGCAGGCGTGGGGCACAACAACCCAAAGACAAAAACAAAATTTATTCCCTGCACGAACCCCATGCTTATGTGATTGGCAAAGGCAAGACCACAAACGCTATGAATACGGCAACAAAGTATCCATCGTCTCGGCCAAAGACAGTAACATCATTGTCGGCGTTGTCAGCCATAAGAAAAACCAGCATGATGCAAAAACCCTACCCGATGCGATAAAACAAGCCAATAGCAACAGAACAAAACCCATCAAACAAGCGGTCTGCGACAGAGGCTATTGTGGGGTTAAACAAGTGGGCGATACGTCCATTATCTTGCCCAGCAAAGCCCTGAAAAAAGACAATCGTTATCAAAGAGATAAGAAACGCAAATTGTGTAAGCGACGGGCTGCCATAGAACCCATTATTGGGCATTTGAAATCCGATTTTAGGTTATCCAGAAACAGGCTTAAAGGACAAGTTGGAGATGAAATCAATGCTTTAATGGCTGCTTGCGCCTGGAATTTGAGAAAGTGGCTGGTTTTTTGTCACGTCTGCTATTTATGGCTTAAAAAAGCGTGTTTTGTCCATATTTTTGGTAAAAAGCCCTTGGTCCATTTGATTCAAGGTTGATTCACGTTTGCTGAGCGGTGCTTGAAATATATTTTTACTTGTTAGGTCGGTTTTTAAGGGCTGACTATATACCCAAAAAAACAGCTTTTGATACACTAACTGACAAACAGTTTACACAAATTCAACACAAAATTAACCGACGACCAAGAGAAAAACTTAACTTTAAAACTCCTAAAGAAATCTTTTATCTAAATACCGCTTGGTTTTTACACTTGAGTGTTGAACCTACGATTACAAAAAACAGATTAAAAGACAGGAATCGGAGTCGGATAAATCACATATCTCTCTACCTTTGCCCTCTTCATGAATGACATCCAACAAAGAGCGGACATCGAAATTTTGGTTGATAGTTTTTACAAACAGGTAGTCGAGGATAAAATCATTGGATACTTTTTCAATGACATTGTTGCCTTAAACCAAGACACACATATACCTGTCATGTACGATTTTTGGGAAACAGTTTTACTCGGAAAAATCCGATACAAAGGCAACCCCATTCCTGTTCATATTGCTTTATCAAAAAAAGAAGAACTGAAACCCGAACATTTCCTGCGATGGATCTGGCTTTGGGAAACAACCGTTCGCACCAATTTTAGCGGAGAAAAAGCAGACGAAGCTGTTAAAAGAGCAAAGCTAATGGGCGAATTGATAATGATTAAAGTAAAACGAAGCAAAGAAGAAAGTTTTATGAATTGAATGGACATAGTCCCACGTGCTTTAACCGTGGGATCCCAGTGTACAGACGAAACTTGCATTCTAAACAGAAGGTCTTCCAGCTTCTCCATTAATGGTTGATACCACAACCGTTTGAAATATTAACGGTGGGTTTGTGTCTCTATCATGGTTTTTCCAGCAACAAGAGTAAGTCCGTCCTCCGCTACTTAGATTCTAACGCTTGGTGCTTGCTAAACATACAGAACAAACCTTGCTTGAAGGATAAAAGCGACCTGTCCTGACAAGTTACTTGCCACACTTTGTTGCCATCCAGTCCAATCTAGCCATGAAATCAGAAAATCCATAATCCGATACTTTCCGACCCCAAAGTCACTACGTTCCAAGACCGTTGCAATATTACTATCAAGCTGATTTATTTGTAGAATTTTTCTGCTTTGGCACCATGCGAAACCGACACGCCCCTACCCTAACCGATAGCATTTATGGTCTTCGAAACAGGAAAATACAAAGATTTTTTTAGTCACATCAAGGCTCTTTTTAGACTGGTTTGGCATGAATGTACCATCAGGAAGCTGACCAGAAAGCTCAATGGCAATGACCAAAACAATACCATACTGATATATTGAAGCCGACAATGATGGAGCCAGAAAACACACAATCAAAGTCCGAATAAAATGAATTGGTATGTAAGTTCAATTAGTAAGTGCAAAGATGTAGGATAAATATGTGGAGCTAGTTTCACATATTTACAGGTCTAAAAACTTTGCCATATGAGCCAAACATATTATCAACTCAAAGCCCATCAAAGACATCAAATTGAAGCCTACTTAAAATCGGGTAAGAGTAAAAGTTTCATTGCAGAAGCCCTTGCTGTGTCGGTTTCCACCATTTACAGAGAATGCAAGCGCAACAGTTCCCCTACAGGGATCTATCATGGATCTAAAGCACATTTGTCTTCCACAAAGCGTAAGCAACGTTATTGCAAGCCTCGGTCTTTTGACACCCACAAAAGAAAGCTCATCAAAGAATACCTTCTGCAAGAACAGTGGTCACCTAAGCAGCTTGTAGGGTATTGTAAAATCAAGCAGATTCCCATGGTTTCACATGAACGTATCTATCAATATATCAGGGACGATAAAGCTGCTGGAGGTCAGTATTACAAACATTTACGCCATCAACTCAAAAAAAAGGTCTGTAGGTAAGCCTGTACCTATTAAAAACAGGGTATCAATCGATCAAAGACCTGAATGCATCAACAATAAAGAACGCTTTGGGGACTGGGAAGTGGATACCATTATAGGCAGACAACAAAAGGGAGCCATTCTGACCATCGTGGAAAGAACTACAGGAATGCTCATTATCAAAAAGCTACCTAAGGGAAAGCAAGCCAAAGGACTAAGTAAGGAACTTATCAATAGGATGATGCCCTATAAAAAACATATCCTTTCGATCACTTCTGATAATGGAACAGAATTCGCCGACCATCAAAACATAGCTAAAAACCTAGATACTAAATTCTACTTTGCCCATCCGTATTGCTCCTGGCAAAGAGGACTCAATGAATACACTAACAAACTCATAAGACAGTATATACCCAAAAAAACAGCTTTTGATACTCTAACTGACGAACAGATTACACAAATTCAACACAAAATTAACCGACGACCAAGAGAAAAACTTAACTTTAAAACTCCTAAAGAAATCTTTTAGCTAAATACCGCTTAGTTTTTGCTCTTGATGGTTGAACCTACGGTAACCAGTAGAACAATTAAAATGTCGAAGTGACGATTTGGATATTGTTGTTAAATAGTTACCTTTGTGTTTCATTTTTAAAAAGAAATTAGAAATGTCCAAAGTTTGCGATATAACGGGGAAAAGAGTGCAAGTGGGTAACAATGTTTCTCATGCCAATAATAAAACAAAAAGGAGGTTTAATCCGAACCTTCAGAAGAAACGTTTTTATATTCCAGAAGAAGATAAGTGGACAACATTGAAAGTGTCAACTTCCGCATTGCGAACAATCAATAAAAACGGGATTTCGGCCGTACTAAAAAAAGCACGCAAGAATGGAATGATTCTTGACTGAAAATGACAGTATCCAACAAAGTGTGTAAGTGCGATCAAGGGTTAGGGATCAGGGTATAGCCCCGTCTTCGAATGTAAGCATAAACTGGTTGCACTTTATTCCACAGTTTTATTTTTGGTGTACTTTCTGATGTTTCCATTCAGGCTTGCTATCGGGTTTGAGGTATAGATGATCTTTCTGATCTCCCAAGGGACATCAAAGAATACCGATAACTCGTCCCAATGCGTCTTCCAGCTTTTGACTGCATAAGGATATTTACTGCCCCATTTTTCTCAAACTGCTTCAGCTTTTCTTCGGACATTTGCTTAGTGGTGACTGTGTAATACCAATTTGATTCTAAAATATTACATAAATAAATTGAATGATATTTTGTTTGGATTAGGAAATCAATATAAGCATAGCCCTGGTGCTATTTGTTTAACGACATACAAGCAAAAAAGAAACAATTTAGATGACATATTTTGTGGTCTAATCGGTCTTTTTTTTCTGATCCTAAACCATAATATGGGGGCTTGCCCTCACCCCGAAACCCCCTACATCTTCCAACGTGTATCCTCCTATTCCTTCACAATTTTTCTGGTGATGCTACCTCTGCCTGTGGTTAGTTGTAATAAGTAGATGCCTTGTTTCAGCGATGGAAGAGCCACGGAATGAGTCGCTGTGCCTGTCGCCTCCAGCTTTCCTCTTTGCAACACTTTTCCGTCTATGTCTGACAAGGTATAGCGGGCATTTCCTGCCACACCGCTGATGTGCAACACGGCACCTGCCGGGTTAGGATATACCGCAATCTCTGTGAGTGATTCAAGCCCCAAGACTTCCGTTACCGTGATGGTGAGCGTCTGCGTAGCGGTCAGGGGGGAGGGCTGTCCGTCTGTGGCCGCGACGATGACTTCATACCTGTTGTCCCCATCTGCATCTGCTGGCTGAGCATACTTCGGTGCCGTATTGAACGTTAATACGCCTGCCGTAGTAATGGAAAACAGTCCCATATCCGCTCCGCCCGTCAGACTGAAACTTACCGTCTGTCCCGCATCTGCATCCGTGGCGATGACCGTGGTAACCACCGTTGTACCTTCCGCTATGTCCATAGTCATCTCCTCTGGGAACACCGGAGCGTGTTCATTCTCTACATCCGTTACTGTGATGGTAAACGTCTGCAACGTGGTCTGGGCAGGGACCTGCCCGTCTGTGGCCGTGACAGCTACCGTATATACATTGGAGCCCGACGCACTGCCCGGATTCTCATAGTCCGGTGCGGTAGTAAACGTCAATTCACCTGACGAAGTGATCGAAAACAGCCCCGCATCCGCTCCCGAAAGCGTAGTGAGAAACGTCACCGTCTGTCCCGCATCTGCATCCGTGGCGGTAACCGTGGTAGCCACCAGCATACCTTCCAATACTTCCACCATAGCCGTTCCTCTTGTGAACACTGGCGCGTTATCATTCTCATTCGTCACCGTGATGGTAAGCGTCCGCATGGTACGCTCCCGACCGTCGGTGACCGTGACGATGACTTCATACCTGTTGTCCTCATCTGCATCTGCCGGATCCTCATAGTCCGGTACCGTCTTGAACCGCAATTCGCCGGCGGGAGTGAGGGTAAACAGCCTGGCGTCCGCTCCCCCCGTCAGCGTGAACATCAACGTTTCGGTCTCTCCCGCATCGGCATCCGTAGCGGTAACCGTGGTAGCTATCGACGAATTTTCCAATACATTTACCTCCGAGCCACTAGTGAAAACAGGCGCGTTTTCGCTCACCACATCCGTCACCGTGATGGTAAACGTTCGCACAGCGGTCAGTGCAGGCTCCTGTCCGTCGGTAGCCGTAACCGTTACCGTATATACATTCGTACCCGACACACTCCCCGGATGCTCATAGTCCGGTACCGTATTGAACGTCAATTCGCCTGTCGTAGTGATCGAAAACATATCCGCATCATCTCCCGAAAGCGTCGTGAGGAACGTCACTGGCTGTTGCGCATCTGCATCCGCAGCCGTAATGGTAGCTGCTACCGTCGACCCTTCCGGTACCTCCACCTCCGCTACACGTGTGAACAGTGGAGCATGTTCATTCACCCCCGTCACGGTGATGTTAAGGGTCTGCGTAGCGGTCTGTGCAGCGTCCTGCCCATCTGTGGCGGTGACGATGACTTTATATAGGTTGTTCCTTTCTGTATCTGTTGGATTCTCATAGTCCGGTACCCTGTTGAACGTCAATGCGCCTGCGGGAGTGATCGAAAACTTAAGCACATCCGCTCCGCCCGACAAAGCCAAACCTACCGTCTGTTCCGTATCTGCATCCGTGACGCCGACCGTAGTGACTGCCGTAGTACTGTTTTCTGCATAAGTTACCGCCACCACGGTACCGCCTTCTGTGAAAACAGGCGCGTGTTCATTCACATCCGTCACCGTGACGGTAAACGTCTGCGTAGCTGTCAACGGAACGGACTGACCGTCTATGGCAGTGACCGTGACTTCATATATGTTGTTGCTTCCTGTATCTTTTGGATTCTCGTAGTCTGGTTCCGTGTCGAACGTCAATACGCCTTCCGGAGTGATGGTAAACAGATCCGCATCATCTCCCGTCAGCGTGGGGAGGAACATAATCACTGTTTGTCCCACATTTGCATCCCTGGCGGTAACGGTGGTCACTTCCTTCGTTCCTTCCAACACAGTTACGTTCGCTCCGCTGGTGAAAACAGGCGCGTTATCATTCACATCCGTCACCGTGATGGTGAGCGTGACCGTGCTACTGAGGGAGGGGCTCCCGCCGTCTGAAACGGTCACCTCAAGCGAATAGGGTGAGGGTGAGGACTTGCTTTCAAAATCCAGCGCACCAGCAACGGTAACCGCGCCCGTGGTGGGGCTGATAGCAAATACAGCCCCCGTATTACCGCCTGTGATGGCATAGGTTAATACATTATCGGGTGGCGAGGTTTCGTCTGGGTCCGTTGCCACCACTATGCCGACCGCAGTGCCGTTTGCACTATTTTCTGCTACGCTAAAGGTAGCATTGCTAGCAGTGGGGGCTTCGTTTACCTGGTCTACAGCAATGTCGAAGTGTTTTGCGAAATTATTCGTCCCGTCGTAGACATTTATCCGTATCAAGTAACTAGCCTGGGTTTCATAGTCCGCGGAAGTGGTAAGCCCCAGCGTGGTTCCTAAAATATCAAAACTCCCATTGTCGCCATCGCCATCGCCTGACTCCAAGGTGTAGACATACGTACCTCCTGCATCAGTATTTGACAGGGTACCCACCTCCGCAAAGGCAACCACATTTTCTGAAATACTATGGGAAGAAAGGAAAATGTTCGTCGGTGCCTGATTCATCGTGCCCAGACCGCCATCGGTAATAGTCCAGCCAGCTGAACTGATCATGTTGGCCCTGGCAGTTTGCGCTTCATCACTGATATACAAAGAAGTCCCTCCGTCGAACGTAACCCCGGGTGTGAGCTCTTGTCGGTTCCAGCCCACCAAAAGTGAATCGTAGTGCGCCAGGGAAAGGGTAACGCCGGAGAACATACTTTCCATATACCGCACCGCTGCCACATTCCACCCGCCCAGGTCTTGGTCAAAGGAACTGGCTCCCAAGAACATACCATACATATCCGTCACCGAGGCGGTATTCCACCCGCCTATGTCCTGGTCAAAGGCAGTGGCTCCAGCGAACATGTTCCACATACTTGTCACCGTGCCTACATTCCACCCGCCTATCGCGCCGTTGAAGGAAGTGGTAAAAGCGAACATGGAAGTCATATCCGTCACCAAAGCGGTATTCCACCCGCTTATGTCTCCGTTAAAGGAGTTGGCGCCATCGAACATGGACGTCATATTCGTCACCGAGGCTACATTCCAACCGTCCAGGTCTTGATTAAAGGCAGAGGCTCTAAAGAACATAGATGTCATATTCGTCACCGAGGATACATCCCATCCGTCTATCGCACGGTTAAAGGAAGCAGCATTCTGAAACATGGAAGTCATATCCGTCACCGTGGAGGTATTCCAACCGGCTATGTTCTGATCAAAGGAAGTGGCTCCAGCGAACATATAAGACATATTCGTCACCGTACCCATGTTGGGTATACCTGCTCTTTCATTCATCGTCAGGTTAATGGCTCCATGAAAAGCATGACTCATATCTGCATTCCAGACAGCGGTACCCCACTGTTCGATAACGGTATATTTCGCCGCGTCTGCCTGCTTGTTGATATAGACATCGTTCAGGTTTCTAAACCTGATCGCGTGGGCTCCTGCTTCGGCAAACGTATGGAACTGGGTTCCAGAAACTTCTGTATCTCCAGCTTCAAACATTTGGTCATTGTTCCAGTCTATGTCATAACGTGTATCCTCCGTATAGAACGTAAAGAGTTCGTCGGCAGATGTAGTGGTGATGGTCAGCACAAAGTGGTCGGTCTGGTTGGTACCGCCACTCTCCACATGCGTCCCCGTGATGATGAGCGTTGCCGTGCCACTTAAACGAGAAGTGCCCCCGCCGTCTGTAACGGTCACCTCCAGCGCATAAGAGGCGGTGGTGGAATAATCCAGCGCACCAGCAACGGTAACCGCTCCCGTGGTCGGGTTGATAGCAAATACATTCCCCGTATTACCCCCAGTGATCGCATAGGTTAACACATTATTGGGCCAAGCGTGGTCCGGGTCCGTTGCTGTCACGGTGCCGACCGGGGTGCCGACCGTACTAATTTCCGATACGCTAAAGGCAGCATCGCGGGCAGTGGGGGCTTCGTTTTCGTCGTCTACAGAAATCGTGAAGTGTTTTGCGAAATCATGGGACCCGTCACTGACATTGATACGTACTGAATAGGTGGCTTTTCTGGATTCATAGTCCGCAGATGA
Organism: Ekhidna sp.; assembly: GCA_965261215.1. Classification (GTDB taxonomy): domain Bacteria; phylum Bacteroidota; class Bacteroidia; order Cytophagales; family Cyclobacteriaceae; genus Ekhidna. The sequence goes on along the minus strand of CBDHDT010000193.1, from coordinate 214,505 downwards.
GGTAAGCCTCAAAGCCGTGCCTAACGTAGTGAAACTCCCATTGTCACCATCGCCATCGCCTGGCACCAACGTGTAGACATACGTACCACCCCTGTCGGTATTTGATAGCATCCCAACCTCCGCATTGGCACCCGCATTTTCTGCAATGCGGGTGGAAGAAAGAAATATGTTCGTCGGTGCCTGATTCATCGTACCCCGTCCGCCATCGGTAATGCTCCAGCCATCTGAACGGATCATCTCGTCCTTGGCCGTTTGCGCTTCCGTGCTTCTATACAACGAATTCCCTCCGTCGAACGTAACTCCGGGGGTAAGCTGTTGCCCGTTCCAGCCCGCCAAAAGCAAATCGTAATTTGATGAGGAAAGGGTAACGCCCGAGAACATACGTTCCATATACCGCACCGAGGATACATCCCAACCGCCCAGGTCCTGGTCAAAGGTACCGGCACCCTGGAACATATAAGACATATCCGTCACCGAGGATACATCCCAACCGCCTATCGCTCCGTTAAAGGAACTGGCTACATAGAACATATAAGACATATCCGTCACTGAGGATACCGTCCACCTGCCCAGGTCTTGGTTAAAGGTACTGGTACCCCAGAACATCCTTTCCATGCTCGTCACCTGTGCCGTATTCCAACCGCCCAGGTCCTGATCAAAGGTAGCCGCATTCTGAAACATCCCATTCATGTCCCGCACCGAGGATACATCCCAACCGCCCAGTGCCTGATTAAAGAACCCTGCGTTCCAGAACATCACACTCATATCCGTCACCGAGGATACATTCCAGCCGACTACTTCCTGATTAAAGGTAGCCGCTCGCGAGAACATGGCACGCATGTTCGTCACCGAGGATACATTCCAGCCACCTACCTCGCTGTTAAAGGAAGAAGCTCCCCTGAACATATACGCCATATCCGTCACCGAAGCGGTATTCCAGCCGACCAGGGTCTGGTCAAAGGAACTGGATCCAGCAAACATATACGCCATGGTCGTCACCGAGGATACATTCCAACCGTCTATCTCGCCGTTAAAGGAACTGGCACCATTGAACATAGCCCGCATATTCGTCACCGAGGATACATCCCACCCGCTGATGTCGCCGTCAAAGGAACCGGCACCAGCGAACATAGACGTCATATTTGTCACCGAACGCATGTCCGGCGTATCGGTAGCTGTCATCGTCAGGTTAATGGCACCACGAAAAGCACTACTCATATCTGAATCCCAGGCAGCGGTACCCCACTGTGCTATCGAGGTATATTTCGCCTCGTCTGGCTGGTCATTGATATTTATATCATTCAGGTCCCTAAACCTGATCGTATGGTCTCCTGATACGGCGAACGTGTGGGACTGGTTTTCAGAAATCCCTGCATCTTCAAACACGCCGTCATCGTCCCAGTCTATGTCATAACTTGTGTCCTCCGTGTAGAACGTAAATGATTCGTCGGCAGCTGTAGTTGTTATTTTCAGCACAAAGTGGGCTGGATCTACCGGGACGAGTTCATTCGCCACATCCGTCACCGTGATGGTGAGGGCTTGCGTAGCAGTCTTGGGAGGGGTCTGTCCGTCTGTAGCCGTGATCGTTACTTCGTACATATTATCCATTCCCGTATCTACTGGACTCTCATAGTCTGGTGCGGTCCTGAACGTCAATACGCCTGTGGGAGTGAGGGAAAACAGGCCCGCATCTGCTCCCGACAGCGTGAACGTAACCGTCTGTCCTTGGTCTGCATCCGTGGCATCGACGGTGGGGGTTACTGGCGTGGTGCCGTTTTCTGCATACGAAACGCTAGCGGTAGCTCCATTTGCGAAAACAGGCGCATGAATGTTATTTTCATCTACATCCGTCACCGTGATGGTGAGGGCTTGCGTAGCAGTCATTTCGGGTGTGCCGTCGTCTGTAGCCGTGATCGTTACGTCGTACTCATTATTCCCGCCCGCATCTGTAGGCATTTCATAATCTGGTGCCGTAGTGAACGTCAAGTCGCCTGCCGAAGTGATGGAAAATAGACTCTCATCCGCTCCGCCCGTCAGCGTGAAACTTACCGTCTGGTCCGCATCGGCATCGGTGGCGGTAACCGTAGTTACTACCGTCATGCCTTCCGATACAGCATGCGTCGCGCTACTGGTGAAAACGGGGGCGTGTTCATCCTCATCCGTCACCGTGATGGTGAGGGCTTGCGTAGCAGTCATTGCGGGTGTGCCGTTGTCTGTGGCGGTGACAGTTACTTCGTACATATTATTCGTTCCCACATCCGTAGGCATTTCAAAATCTGGTGCGGTATTGAACGTCAATTCGCCTGCGGGAGTGATGGAAAATAGACTCGCATCCGCTCCCAACAGGGTAGGGAAGAAAGTGACGGTCTGTCCCGCATCTGCATCGGTGGCATCGACGGTGGTTACTGGCGTGGTGCCGTTTTCTGCATACGATACGGTAGCGGTGGCTCCATTTGCGAAAACAGGGGCATGGACGTTAGCTCGCCCGCCATCAGTCATGGTCCAGTTATGACCAGTTGCACTGATCATATTTGTCCTAGCGTCGTGGGCTGCCTCGGAATGATATTTAGAATCTCCCCCGTGGAAAGTGACTCCCGTTTGAAGGGTTTGTCTGTTCCAACCCACCAAAAGCGAATCGTAGTTTGCAATTGAAAGTGTAACGCCTGAAAACATATCAGAGGCATCTCTCACCGATGCTACATTCCAGCCACTTATGTCGCCGTTAAAGGAACTGGCATCAGCGAACATATAAGCCATATTCGTCACAAAACTCAAGTCCGGCGTGTCAATAGCTGTCATGGTCAGGTTACCTGCTCCCCGAAAAGCACTATCCATTTCCGCATTCCAGACAGCGGTACCCCACTGCTCTATGGAGGTATATTTTGCCTCGCCTGCCTGCCTATTGATATGGATATCATTCAGGTTTCTAAACCTGATGGTGTGTTCTCCTGCTGTGTTGAAGGTATGGGGAGCATTTCCTGTTGTGACCTGCTCAAAACCGCTACCTTCTCCCCAATCCACCATATAAACGGTGTCTTGGCTATAGAACGTAAAGGAGCTGTCGTTAGGGTTAGTGCCAGCGGTGGTTGTTATTTTTAGGACAAAGTCGTCTGATGGGGTGAGTTCATCCTCATCCGTCACCGTGATGGTGAGGGCTTGCGTAGCAGTCATTGCGGGTGTGCCGTTGTCTGTGGCGGTGACGGTGACCGAGTATGTATTTGATCCCGACGCACTGCCTGGGAGCTCATAGTCTGGTGAGGTATTGAACGTCAATTCGCCTGCGGGAGTGATGGTAAACAGAGCCGCATCATCTCCCGACAGGGTGAGCGTGACCGTCTGTCCTGCATCTGCATCCGTGGCATCGACGGTGGTTACTGGCGTGGTGCCGTTTTCTGCATAAGAAACGGTAGCGGTGGCTCCATTTGCGAAAACCGGGGCAGTAGTTTCAATCTCCACATCCGTCACGGTGATGGTGAATTGTTTTGCAACCGCTACCCCATCCACTTTTAGCCTCACGGCATAGGTAGCTTGTGTTTCATAATCAGCGGAAGCGGTAAGCCTCAGGCTTGTGCCTGAAATATTAAACCTACTGTTGTCGGTATCCCCAGTGCCTGCCACCAAGGTGTAGGTATAGCTACTCGCTCCCCCATTTGTGGATAGCGTACCCACCACCGCATTGGCTCCTGCATTTTCTGCGATGCTGGTGGAAGAAAGAAATAAGGCTGTGGGTACAGCACCAGCCTGTACTCGTCCGCCATCGGTAATAGTCCAGTTGTCTCCACTATTTGCTGTAGTAGCCTTCATATTTTCCCTAGCGGTGTGTGCTGCATCTGAGCTATATTTAGAACCTCCTCCATGGAAAGAGACTCCACTTTGGAGGTTTTGTCTGTTCCAACCCACCAATAGCGAATCGTAGTTTGTAGGTGAAAGGGAGTAAGTACTTTCGAACATATCTTCCATAGTCGTCACCGCTTCTACATTCCACCCGCCTAGGTCTTGGTTAAAGGAAGAGATTTCCCTGAACATACTATTCATATTCGTCACAGATGCGGTATTCCAGTTTCCTATGTCTTGGTTAAAGGCATGGGCAGGCCAGAACATACCTGACATATTCGTCACCGATGCGGTATTCCACTCGCCTATGTCCTGATTAAAATTGGAGTCACTGAACATACCGAACATATTCTCCACCGATGCTACATTCCACCCGCTGATGTCCTGATTAAAGGTAGTGCCACCGAACATCCTCTGCATATTCGTCACTGATGCTACATTCCACCCGCCTATGTCGCCGTTGAAGTTAGTGAAACTGAACATCCTCTGCATATTCGTCACTGATGCTACATTCCACCCGCTGATGTCGCCATTGAAGGAAGAGGCATCCTGGAACATATAAGCCATATTCGTCACTGATGCTACATTCCACCCGCTGATGTCGCCATTGAAGGAAGAGGCATACTGGAACATACCTACCATACTCGTCACCATACCCATCTTAGGCGTACCTGCGCTTGCATTCATGGTCAGGTTACTTGCTCCCCGAAAAGCACTATCCATAGCTACATTCCAGACAGAGGTACCCCACTGCTCTATGGAGGTATATTTTGCTGCGGCTGCCTTTGGATTGCTAAAAGTATTAGAAGAATTGATATGGATATCAGTCAGGTTTCTAAACCTGATGGTGTGTTCTCCTGCTGTGTTGAAGGTATGGGGAGCATCCCCCGTTGTGACCTGCTCAAAACCGCTACCTTCTCCCCAATCCACCATATAATTCATGTCTTGGCTATAAAAAGTAAAGGACCTGTCGGTGGGGTTAGTGCTACCTCGAGGGGCAGATGTAGTTGTTACTTTCAGTACAAAGTCGTCTGGTGGTCCCGTCACGGTGATGGTGAGGGCTTGCGTAGCCATCTTTTCGGGTGTGCCGTCATCTGTGGCGGTGACGGTGACCTCGTACTCATTATTCCCGCCCGCATCTGTAGGCATTTCATAGTCTGGTGCGGTATTGAATGTCAATACGCCTGCGGGAGTGATGGAAAATAGACCTGCATCATCTCCCGACAGGGTGAGCGTGACCGTCTGTCCCGCATCTGCATCGGTGGCATCGACGGTGGTTACTGGCGTGGTGCCGTTTTCTGCATACGATACTGTAGCGGTGGCTCCATTTGCGAAAACAGGAGCTTCATTCACATCCGTCACGGTGATGGTGAATTGTTTTGCAACCTCTGGCATGACTCCATCCACTTTTAGCCTGACTGCATAGCTAGTTTTTGTTTCATAATCAGCGGAGGCGATAAGCTGTAGTGCAGTGCCTGAAATCCTGAAACTACTGTTGTCGGTATCTCCAGTGCCTGCTACCAAGGCATAGGTATAGCTACTCGCTCCTCCATTTGTGGATAGCGTACCCACCACGGCATTGGCACCTGCATTTTCTGCAATGCTGGTAGGAGAAAGAAATAGGGCTGTGGGGGCATCACCAGCCTGTACTCGTCCGCCATCAGTAATGTCCCAGTTATCTCCACCATTTGCTGTAGTAGCCACCATATTTTCCCTGGCGGTGTGTGCTACATTGGAGCTATATTTAGAACCTCCTCCGTCGAAAGTGACTCCCGTTTGAAGGGTTTGTCTGTTCCAACCCACCAACAGCGAATCGTAGTTTGTAATTGAAAGTGTAACGCCTGAAAACATATCAGAGGCATCTCTCACCGCTTCTACATTCCACCCACCTATGTCTTGGTTAAAGGAAGAGGCTTCCCTGAACATAGAACCCATACCCGTCACCGATGCTGTATTCCACCCGCCTATGTCTTGGATAAAGGAACGGGCTCCATAAAACATACCTCCCATATACCTCACCTTTGCTGTATTCCATCTGCCTATGTCGCCGTTAAAGGAAGAGGCTTCCCTGAACATATTATCCATGAACTCCACCGCTTCTACATTCCACCCGCCTATGTTCTGGTCAAAGGAAGTGGCATTAAAGAACATATTGAACATACTCGTCACCGATGCGGTATTCCAGCCGTCTATGTCGCCGTTGAAGGCAGTGGCTCCATTGAACATATCAGACATTTCCGTCACCGATGCTACATTCCACCCGCTGATGTCGCCGTTAAAGGAAGTGGCTTCATAGAACATAACACCCATATCCGTCACCTGTGCTGTATTCCAGTCTCCTATGTCGCCGTTAAAGGCAGTGGCGCCAGCGAACATACTTCGCATATTCGTCACCGATGCTGTATTCCAGTTTCCTATGTCTTGGTTAAAGACAGTGGCAACAGAGAACATAGCCGACATATTCGTCACAATAAGCATGTCAGGTGTACCTGCGGTTGGCTTCATGATCAGGTTACTTGCTCCTCTAAAAGCGCTACTCATATCTGGATTCCAGATAGCGGTACCCCACTGCTCTATGGAGGTATATTTTTCCTTGCCTGCTTGGCTATTGATATTTATGTCATTCAGGTTTCTAAATCTGATGGTGTGTGTTCCTGCTGTGGGGAAGGTATGGGACTGGTCTCCAGAAACGCCTGTAGCTTCAAACACTCCGTCATTGTTCCAGTCTATGTCATAATTTGTGTCCTGCGTGTAGAACGTAAAGGACCTGTCGGAGGGGTTAGTTCTTCCGTGCCGATCAGGAGCGTTGGTTGTTATTTTCAGTACAAAGTCGTCTGCCGGGGTGACAGCTTTCGCTTCTCTCACGGTGATGGTGAGCATTCCCGTGCCACTTAGGGAGGGGCTTCCTCCGTCTGCAACTGTGACCATGAGCGAATAGGATGGGGTGGTTGCATAATCCAACGCACCAGCGACTGTAATCACTCCTGTGGTTGGATTGATAGCAAACACATTCCCTGTGTTGCCACCTGTGATGGCATAGGTTAATGCGTTATTGGGAGAGTCTTGGTCCGGGTCTGTTCCTGGCACTGCGCCGACTGCTGTTCCGCTTGCACTAGTTTCTACTACCACAAATGTAGCATAGGTAGCATCTCGGGCGGTTGGTGCATCGTTTCCATCGCCTACATAAATGGTTAATTGTTTTGCAAAATCATGGGTTCCGTCGTGGACATTTATCCGTACTGAATAGGTAGCTTTTGTTTCATAGTCGGCGGAAGCGGTAAGCCTCAGGGTTGTTCCTAAAATATTAAAGCTCCCATTGTCGGCATCTCCATCACCGTCCACCAAGGTGTAAGCATACGTGCCTCCTGTATCGGTATTTGACAGCATCCCCACGACGGCATTGGCACTTTCATTTTCTGCAATGAGGGTGGAAGAAAGGGAGATATTGGTGGGTGCCTGATTCATCGTTCTCAGCCCTCTATCGGTAATGGTCCAGCCATGACCAGTTGCACTGATCATATTTGCCCTGGCAGTTTGTGCTTGAGTACTCATATACAAAGAATTCCCTCCGTGGAAAGTGACTCCCGTTTGAAGGGTTTGTCTGTTCCATCCCACCAAAAGTGAATCATAGTTTGCAATTGAAAGGGTAACACCAGCGAACATATCATTCATACCTGAATACCTAGATGGTTGTTGCACCGCTTCTACATTCCACCCGCCTATGTTCTGGTCAAAGGAAATGGCTCCACTGAACATGCCATACATATCCGTCACCTGTGCTGTATTCCACCCGCCTATGTTCTGGTCAAAGGAAGTGGCTCCACTGAACATACCTACCATATCCGGCACCTGTGCTGTATTCCACCCGCTGATGTCTTGATTAAAGGTAGTGGCTCCACTGAACATACTTCTCATATTCGTCACCTGTGCTGTATTCCACCCGCCTATGTTCTGGTCAAAGGTAGTGGCTCCACTGAACATACCTCCCATATCCGTCACTTTTGCTGTATTCCACCCGCCTATGTTCTGGTCAAAGGAAGTGGCTCCTTCGAACATACCTACCATATTCGTCACCTGTGCTGTATTCCACCCGCTGATGTCGCCGTTAAAGGAATCGGCTCCCCAGAACATATTATCCATGAACTCCACCGCTTCTACATTCCACCCGCCTATGTTCTGGTCAAAGGAAGTGGCTCTCCAGAACATAGCCCACATATTCGTCACTTTTGCTGTATTCCACCCGCCTATGTTCTGGTCAAAGGAAGTGGCTTCCCTGAACATCCACGCCATAGTCGTCACCTGTGCTGTATTCCACCCGCTGATGTCGCCGTTAAAGGAATCGGCTCCATTGAACATAGCAGACATATTCGTCACCGATGCTGTATTCCACCCGCCTATGTCGCCGTTAAAGGAAGTGGCTCCAGCGAACATAGCCCACATATTCGTCACAATACGCATGTCTGGAATACCTGCGTTTGAACTCATGGTCAGGTTACTTGCTCCATCAAAAGCATTCATCATATCTGCATTCCAGAGAGCGGTACCCCACTGTTCTATGGAGGTATATTTTGTTGCGTCTGCCTGCTGATTGATATAGACATCATTCAGATTTCTAAACCTGATGGTGTGTTCTCCTGCTGTGTTGAAGGTATGGGGAGCATTTCCTGTTGTGATCTGCTCAAAACCGCTACCTTCTCCCCAGTCCACCATATAAACGGTGTCTTGGCTATAGAACGTAAAGGAGCTGTCGTGAGGGTTAGTGCCAGCGGTGGTTGTTATTTTCAGTACAAAGTCGTCGTTCGTCATTGATGACGGAGGAGTCAGTGCAAACTGATAGACTTGCCCATTGGACGGCCTAGTTGAAATGTCGTCAGTGCCATCTGAAGAACGCATGGGGGAAGTCCCACTACCAGCAAGTGAAAAGAAATCGGTCGCTACTCCTTTGATGCCAATGGAAGCACTGGACGACCCTAATACGCTTGGACCATACACCAGTTCAATCACATTAGAGGTTTCGTGCAGACTAACCTGACAGGAAATTTCTCCATTGTCATTAACACTTTCGAAATTGAGCCACTCAAACGTATACACCCGATTAGGACTACTGCCTGTGACTTTATAGGAAGCCTGTGCTCCTCCGCTTCCGTTAAGATCGTCCCAAAACGGCATGATCGCATGGGTAAGTAAAGTGCCGGAAATGTCATTCCTATAGGGGGAACTGGTGTGTGCAGGGTTAAACGTGAGAAAGCCGTTGGAAGAGGCTTTGAGGGTGCTGTAGGTAGTACCATAAAAGGTGAAATCGAATCCAACAGGGAGGCTGAGGCTGAGTGCATCGTCTGATTCAATGTTAGTGACAGCAGTAGCATCTGTCAATGGCGTGAAAGTGCCCTGGCGGGAACTAAAGAAATACCCAGCAGTCTGCGCCTGCGCAGTGGCGGGCGTAACCGCGAGGAAAACGGCAAAAGCTAGGGCAACGAGGGGGCTAATACTGCCAACATGGCAGGTTCGGAGGAGGTAACTTTTAGTTGCGTTAACATTCGCGATGTTGTCAAGAGAAAATGGATTTTTCATACGAATTATTATTTGATTGAAACGTGCCATTTATGGCATTGAGTTTTAGGTGGACAAGTCTAGGTACTGGTCGGGACTTTTGCAAGTATTAACTTTCTGCGTGCCTCTTTATCTAATACCAACTTGATTAGAAAAGCCTGATTACTGGCGGTATGCTATATATTTGGCTCGAGAAATAAGCAAAAAAATAATTTAATTTATTTATGTGCTATGTTGTGGTCAAGTTGGCATTGCATGGTTTTTTGTAGTTTCTTTGTATTGCATGCGATGAAGCTGGGCATAGTGGTCGTTGTTTTGCAGTAATTTGTCGTGGGTTCCTTCTTCCACAATTTCGCCTTTGTCCAGCACCAGGATTTTAGTGGCATGCTGGATGGTTGATAGCCTATGGGCAATGACAATGGAAGTTCTTCCCTGCATCATCGTTTGTATGGCATGCTGGATCAGTTCTTCAGTTTCCGTATCTACACTTGAAGTGGCTTCGTCCAGGACCATAATTTCGGGATCGTAGACCATGGCTCGTACAAAGGAGATCAGCTGTCGTTGCCCGACAGATAGTGTTGCGCCACGTTCCATAACGTCATAATCAAATCCTCGGGGGAGCTTTTCAATGAACGCGAGTGCGCCAACGCGCTGGGCTGCTTTTTTAACATTCGCCTGACTTATTTCCGGATTTTTTAGTGTGATGTTATCGTATATGGAGCCGGAGAACAAAAATACATCCTGCAAGACCACCGCGATATGTTTTCTCAGATGTGAGAGGTCATATTCCGTTGTGCTGGTGCCATCAATAGCGATGGTTCCTTTATTTATTTCGTAGAATCGGCTAAGCAGGTTGATAACGGAGGATTTTCCGGCCCCTGTCGCCCCGACCAGCGCGAGGGTTTCTCCTTGCTTGATGCTAAAAGAGATGTTCCTCAACACCCAGTCTTCCTCAGTGTAGGCAAACCATACGTTATCAAATAGTACCTCTCCTTTTAACCGGGTGGGCTTATAGGTGCCATCATCGGCGATGTGCTCCGTGCTGTCCAGCACATCCAATATGCGATGGGAGGCGACGATCCCCATTTGCAACGTATTGAAGCGATCCGCAATCATTCGTATCGGTCTGAAGAACATATTGTTGTACATAATGAATGCAATCAGCGTTCCAAATCCGAGGGTCCCCTGCACCACCGCACCTCCTCCGTACCATACGATCAGGCCTATCCCCGTCGCTTGTATCACCTCGGCTACCGGGAAATAAATGGAGTAATACATAACGGACTTGATTGTTGAACCTACGTACCTAATTTAAAGTAAATAAAAAAAGCTCCTAGCTTCAAGAGCTTTTTTTTATTCTACCTTTACGGTTCAAAAGATAGACTATGGGCTTAAAATGCGGAATAGTGGGTCTTCCGAATGTTGGGAAATCAACATTATTCAATGCGCTTTCCCATGCCAAAGCTGAAGTAGCTAATTTTCCTTTCTGTACAATAGAACCTAATGTTGGCGTGATTGCTGTGCCTGATGAAAGACTGGAAATTTTAAAAGGTTTGGTAGTTCCACAAAAAGTTATTCCGACAGTTATGGAATTCGTAGACATTGCAGGTCTAGTCAAGGGAGCGAGTAAAGGCGAAGGGTTGGGCAATCGGTTTCTTGCAAATATTAGAGAGGTAGATGCTATTATACATGTAATCAGATGTTTCGACAATGAAAATATTGTTCACGTAGTAGGTAAAGTAAATCCCGTTGGGGATAAGGAAATAATTGATACCGAACTACAGTTAAAAGACTTAGAGTCTGTGGATAAAAGGATTCAACGAGTAGAAAAAATTGCTAGGTCTGGCGATAAGGATGCCAAAGCAGAGCATGATGTCCTAGTGAAGTTTAAAAATCACCTTGAGAGTGGTCAAAATGCTCGTTCTTTAGAACTGGACAAAGCGCAGAGAATCTGGACCAAAGAACTTCAACTGCTAACTGGTAAACCTATTATTTACGTAGCAAACATCGATGAAGAATCCGTAACTCATGGTAATGAATGGAGCAAAAAACTCGAAGAAAATGTTCGAAATGAAGACGCTCAGATCATCTTGATTTCTGCGGGACTTGAATCACAGATCGCAGAATTTGAAAATACAGTGGAGAAGCAAGTGTTTTTGGAGGAGTACGGGCTGAAAGAATCCGGATTAAATAAGCTAATTAAAGCCTCTTATAAATTATTAGACCTCATTACGTATTTCACTGCTGGCGAACAGGAAGTTCGTGCCTGGACAATCAACAAAGGATGGAAAGCTCCCCAAGCAGCAGGTGTTATTCATACAGATTTTGAAAACGGATTTATCAAAGCAGAGGTAATAAAGTTAGCATCTTATCAGGAATATAAAACGGAAGCAGGCTGTAGAGAAGCGGGAAAATTGGCGATCGAGGGGAAGGAATATCTAGTCGAGGACGGAGATATCATGCATTTTAGGTTTAACACTTAACCTATTGTGCCATGGAATTGAACTTTTTATAACCTATTAGTTCGTCGTTTACATTGCCAGGTTTTCGGTAATACACCAGAATTTCATAGTCGTTCTCCGTTTGAAAATGACTTCCTTCAAGCAAATAACTTGATTCATTTGCGCTTACATGATACGAGTAATCATAATATCCTTGTTTTAGAAGTATTGACGTGTTGTACCTTTTTGTCGTTTCATCATATCTCATGATATTTTCATCTCCTAACTTCCAGTTATTATACCTTCCGATGACATAAATAGCTCCGTTTATCCGTTTAGATTTTAAGCTAAAATGAACATTGGCATAATCCAGATTTAAGAAAGCATCACTAAGATTTGTATTTTGAAGAATGTAATTTCCATTTATGTCTCTCAAATTTTGAGTGTGAATGTCTTTCCCTTTTGAGCTATCCAACCTCAGGTAGACTTGCCTTTGACCATTGAGCAATGAAATTCTTTTAACATTTCTCCCCGTAACGCCCAATGTCCTCATATCAAAGAATCTAAACTCATTTCTCCCTAAAAAATTATTTTGCAGATCAAGAGACCTGAACTCCATGTATCCATCATTGGGACGGATCAAGGTTGGCTTGAGCTGACGAATTGCTGTTTGCCAACGATGATTTTGTAACAGTACAATAGAAATATCTTGGATAGGGTTATTTACCTGAATATCACCATAATTTATACTGAATTCAACCTGTTGATTTATATCTCGTTCAGAAACGGTAGTGCTTACTCTTACCTGCTGTTTTATGGAGGTTATGTTATTCACAATGGAAAATTTCCTAGTCAATAAAACGTCATCAGAATCCCCCCTTCGGTGAATCGCGACGATGTAATTACCAGAAATTATGGGTTTTGGCAACATCAACTGATAATGGATATACGATTGACTAGTATTTATGGAGAACTCGTAATCTGTGATTCTAAACGTATTAATTTCATTTAGAAACTCCATGTCTCTCAAGATGGATTTATTCCAGCCTTTATTGCAATGATAAATTTTAGCTGCTAAGTATTCAAACTTATCTGTGAGGAGGTCGAAACGAAGCACAAGATCATCTTCCCTGCTTAAGGTGGCTATTGGATTTTCTAAAAAGGAGGAGGTACCATTCTTAGCCGGAGCCAACTGTGTCATGCCCACCAGTTCTTCGTAATTGTGATCATCATAAATGATCTTCTTACTTGGGGTCAGTGATTGAGTGGGAATAGGTTCGCATCGGATGAAAGCAAACAGGATGATTAGAATAAAAAGATTCTTCATAAATTTGGAAAAGTCAACTGGAAAAATATAAGATTACAACTAAAAATATTCACTTAGGGTCTAATGTAACATGCGAACGAATGTTATTCAGCGAGGAGAAATTGATAAAAGGATGCCAAAAGGGCAAGAAGGAGTTCCAGCAAGCACTTTATGATAAATATTGTGACGGAATGTTTCTCGTAGCTCTTAGATATTCCAAAATGCAACAGGAAGCTGAGGATGTGTTGCAGGAAGCTTTCTTAAAAGTCTTTAACAATATAAAAACCTTCAGAAAAGATGCATCGTTGGCATACTGGATAAAGCGAATAGTCGTGAATACAGCGTTAAATCATCAAAGGAGTAAGTTGTACCTCTACCCAATGGTGGATGTACATGACTTAAACGATAGACAGGTAAATGAAACGACTATTTCGGATTTGGGTTACGAAGAACTCTTGGGAATGATACAGACACTTCCCTCTGGATGTCGGGTAATATTCAATTTATTTGCGATAGAAGGTTTTAAACACCATGAAATCGCAGAGATGCTAGAAATAAGTGAAGGCACGTCGAAATCACAATATTCTAGAGCTAAAGCAATCCTTTCAGATAAAATATTGAGGCAAGAAAAAGTGAGTTATGGATCAGGAGAGTTTTGAGAGATCAATAAAATCCAAGTTTGAGAATAATCAGGTAGCTACTCCTAAAAGCGTATGGTCAGGAGTGAATAATTCCTTGAATGAAGAGGCGATAATAGGATTTAAATCTTCTCAAAACAAGTTTCGCTGGATAGCTGGGGCTGCTACCTTTTTGGCGTTCTTTTCTTTTGTGCTTAATTTCGGATATCAGAACAATGATGAATTAAGCGTTTCAGACAATTTTAATGCATTGCTCCCCAGTTCTCCAGATCACTTCAGATTTCCCGAACCAGAGGTGGGTATTGCGGATCGAGATGATAATAAAACTACTTGGTCGCGCATATTATTTATCCAGCCCGATAAACCCAATGCCAAGAAAAATTTCAATGAAGCAATGGTTCAAAAAAAAGACACTAACACGTCTTTTGAAATCCCTAAAATAAATAGACTTACCCCTTTTGTTGATAGAGTTCCAGTTTCCACTGAAATTGATCCCTATTACGTTGCGCAACATCGCTATGAGAATAAGGATAAAAATAAGAACGAATTTTCAGGAACTTCTTTTTGGGCTGGTGTGGAAGCCGGCGCAGGTAATTTTAATCCCGATTTTTCTGGTTCGGATCCTATCTCGACAACTATTGACTTTGCTACAATAGCGGACAATTTAGGTCAAAATGAATTTATAAACCCTCGTTCGTCTGCATCTCAAAATGACATGGGTGATGGAATTGTAACATCGGTAGGCATAGATTTTGGATTAAAAATGGGAAGGCGGTGGACACTGGAAAGTGGAGTTCAGTATGCTAGTGTTGACAACAGAAGTTCAGCATCATTAAGTATTGTTGATGCCCGTACAATACGCAGTAATGATATTCCTGCTGTCCCGTCTTTAGCAGGGGAAACCACGCGTAAAACAGAGCTTGAGGCACGCTTTGAGCATACCGTCAATTTAGAGAATAACCTGAGGTTTACGTCTATCCCTTTAAAGGCAGGATATTTTTTGATGGATAGAAAAGTAAGCCTTCGATTAAATGCTGGAATAGCTGCTAATTATTTTCTAGGAAGCAGTCTTTCGGACCCGACAGGTCAGTTGCTGGGATCAAGCCAAGTGAATACATATAATGATTGGTCATTTGATGGACTAACAGGATTTGAATTAGGGTACAGTATTGTTAATAATGTCCATTTGACAATGGAACCTACTTACCGACAATCAATAACACCCTTGAGCAGTAGCCTCAATACTGGGTCTGGCTTCATGATTCAGACAGGCGTTAGATACACAATAAAATAGCCCACAGTGAACTCAACCCATAAGTGCAACACTCGGGTTTATATTATGATCTATTCCCAGTGCGTGGGAAAAGACCTCCCGAGGGGTTTTATACCCTAGGCATTTTCTAGGTCGGTTATTCATTAAATCGGTGGCTTTGAACAGCTCTTTTTCGGTGACTTTATGCAATGGCATTTTCTTTGGAAAAAATTGCCTGAACAAGCCATTGTGGTTTTCATTCAAGTCGCGCTCCCAAGAGTGATACGGCTTGAGACCGTTGCAAACGGTAGCACTGAGTCTGTTGGTTTTTGAATGGTTAGATTTTTGCCCTCTCTTTTTGCTTTCCAAATAGGTCGGCATTTTTCTTTGACGGACAGCCTTTAGCTACTTTCATTGGGATGTTTTCAGGCAGGTCAACACGTTGTAGCACCTCTTCCAAGTTGCGAATTTCGTTCACGTTAGCAACGGTGGTCACTGCAATAACCAAAAATTATGATCCTTCAATCCCTATTTTTTAACCACTTTCCTTGTCATACGACCGTGTGTTGTTTGTATCTTTAGCAGGTACATTCCTTTAGCTAAAAACGGAAATGCCACAGCGTTATCTCCCTTGGTTAAGGTCCCTTTAGTAAGAAATTCCCCTGAGCTTCCGAACAAGCGGTACACCCCATCGCTGGCAACGGTAATTTTCACTCTATCTCCATCTTTTATTGGATTAGGAGAGACGGAAACGCCTATGTTTTTCACACCAGCAGTTCCTGTGGTAACATCATCAGCCTGCACGGTAACTGTAAACGCTTGTTCAGCAGTTTGACCCGCTATGTCGGTGGCAGTGACGGTGATGGTTGCTTTCCCTACGGCTACTGGAGTAATGGTAACTATGCTATCCATCACTGTAACCGTTGCGATGGCGGTATCATCGGACGTTGCAGAAAACGTCAACGTGTCTAAGTCGCTAAAGTTACTAGCCACATTCACATCGCGAGGACTACCATTTTCCATGAGGTCAGTAATATCGTCCATCGTGCCTGTGGCTGTTGGGGCAGGATTGGTAACGGTGACTGTGAACGTTTGTTCAGCAGTTTGACCCGCTATGTCGGTGGCAGTGACGGTGATGGTTGCTTTCCCTACGGCTACTGGAGTTACGGTAACTATGCTATCCATCACTGTAACGGTTGCGATGGCGGTATTATCGGACGTTGCAGAAAACGTCAACGTGTCTAAGTCGCTAAATTTGCCCGCCACATTTACAGTTTGAGGACTCCCATTTTCCACGAGGTCAGTAATGTTGTCCATCGTGCCTGTGGCTGTTGGGGCAGGGTTAGTGACGGTGACTGAGAACGTCTGTTCAACAGTTTGACCCGCTATGTCGGTGGCAGTGACGGTGATGGTTGCTGTTCCTACGGCTACGGGTGTAATGGTAACTACACTACCCATCACTGCAACCGTTGCGATCGCGGTATTATCGGACGTTGCAGTAAAGGTCAACGTGTCTAAGTCGCTAAAGTTACTAGCCACATTCACATCGCGAGGACTACCATTTTCCATGAGGTCAGTAATATCGTCCATCGTGCCTGTGGCTGTTGGGGCAGGATTGGTAACGGCGACTGAGAAAGTTTGTTCAACGGTTTGACCCGCTGTATCGGTGGCAGTGACGGTGATGGTTGCTGTTCCTACGGCTACGGGTGTAATGGTAACTACACTACCCATCACTGCAACCGTTGCGATCGCGGTATTATCGGACGTTGCAGTAAAGGTCAACGTGTCTAAGTCACTAAAATTAGTCGCCACATCTACATTGCGAGGACTATCATTTTCCATGAGGTCAGTAATATCGTCCATCGTGCCTACGGTTGTTGGAGTTGCATTGACAGTTACCGTAAACGTCTGTTCAGCAGTTTGACCCGCTCTATCAGTGGCAGTGACGGTGATGGTTGTAGACCCTCCTACGGCTAATGGCGTAACCTCAACTTCACTATCATTAGCAACTCCAACGGTTGCGATGTCAGTATCCCCGGAGATTGCGGTAAACGTTAAAATATCGCCTGTGTCCCTAAATTTGTCCACCACATCCACAACACGAGGACTACCATTTGCCACAAAGTCAGTAATATCTGCAATCGTACCTACGGCTGTTGGGACGGCGGCGTTAATAGTAACTCCATCGGGCAGGGATGGTGTTGATGGCAAATCGTCAAAAATACCAGTAGGTAGTGATGTCAGTGGGTTGCCCGATAAATTGAGAGTTGTCAAACGGGTTAAGCCCGCGAAAAGCCCAGTCGGCAAGGTGGATAATTGATTGTCATCTAACCTGAGTGTCGTTAAGGCAGATAGCCCAGAGAAAATATCAGCGGGTAGGGTGGTAATCTCGTTGAAATCTAAACGGAGATTTGTTAGTCCTGTTAATCCAGCAAAATCGCCACTCTTTAGGTTACTACCTATTAGAGAAGTGCTGGGACTAGCCCCCGAAAAAGTTAAACTGGTAACCCCCGCCAACTCTGCTGTAGTAATGTCTGCACAATTGGTTTTGCCACTCACTTTGGAGATGATAATATTCTTAACTCCTGCGGTGCGTGAACAAAGGTCTGTTGGGTTAGCCTCTTGAGCATTTGCTGGCAGAGCAAAAGCCAGACTTAAAATAAGGGGAAGTGGGGAGTTTTTGTAATTATAAAGACTGGTTAGGAACCTGCCATAATGTCGGGGGGGGGGGGGGGGGGGGGGGGAGTAGGATTATTATATGCCTTTTTGTCAGTTATAGGTGGTTGGGTAATGGGTTTCATCCGTATTTATTTTTAAATGATGGTGGCAAAGGTATTAAGTTATTGCCAATTAATCACTGTTGTTCAATTAAAAGCTACTGCTTGTTTAATACCAAATTGATCACAAGATGTCACATATAAATCGTTTCTGTTCTGCTTGTATGTCGTTAAAAAATAGCACCGTAGCTGAGAGCTATGCTTTAGGACATCGCTATTAACTGCCTTTTTCCGCGATTGCGGTGTCAGTCCCGTACTCAAATCCTCGTGTATGCTATATACACTGCGGTTTTCCGTTCGAGGCTTTCTGGCACTCACGAAAAAAAATCAGTTACTAGCGGAATTCTATAGTTTTTGCTTATTGCAGACAACTAATTCAACTAATTCAATTTATTTATGTAATATTGTGGGATCAAGTTGGTTTTCAGTCCCGTACTCAACTCCTCGTGTTTTGTCATATTCACTTGGGTTTGCCGTGCGGGACTTTCTTGTATTCACGAAAAAAATGCTGGTTACTAGCGGTGTTCTAAAGTAGGTGCCTCATCAGAAGCCTGCCATCCCGATCAACTAAAAATCGGCGGACACCCTGAAGTTCAAAAATCTTGCTGACAATGAATTTGGTATGGCTAACTGGCTCCCTGTTATATCCTGAATCCATGAGTATGAAAGCGTATTATCTGCCCCAAGTGTATTTAATATCTCTGCTCTTAACCAAAAGGTTTTCAGGTACTTATGATTTCTTAATTCGATGGATTTTGAAAAACCTATATCTACTCTGAAGTACTCATCTCCTGAAAAAATATTCCTTGCATTGATGGTATTTGGTGGTCCCAGGGGATAACCGGAACCGAAAACGGAATTCACATAAACTCGAACTGACGGGTCATTGGGAAGGTGGTCCTCGAAGTAGAAAGCGAGGTTGACATGTTGATCTGTGGGTCTTCTTATGTATCCTCGTTCGTCTTCCGACACATCTTCTCTTGTCTTTAAGAGTCCGAGACTAAACCATGATTGTGTACCTTTGATGAATTCGCCATTTAATCTGAAATCGAACCCGTAGGCAAATGCCTTAGCGTTGTTGTTGGCAAAATATCTCAACCTCACATTGTCAATGTCATAGGGAATAACATGGTTGAGTTTTTTGTAATATCCCTCTGCGGTAAAAAGGAAGGACCTGTTGTCCCACTTGAAAAGCCTTTCCATGCCACCAGTCAGGTGAATGGACTGTTGCGCTTTTACATCTTTTTGGATATTGCCTTGATAGTCTCGTAATTCTCTATAAAATGGCGGCTGACTGTATTTTCCTATGGACAACCTGAAAGATGTTTGCTGAGCCCAATTCGTTCTGTACCGATAAATGAATCTTGGACTCAAAAGTGTTTCATCATTGTAGTCTAGGTAGTTTGTCCGAAGACCAACATTGAATGCATGAGCTGAATCTGTAGAGAAAATGGTTGCTTGCAGATAGCTTGTTAAAGAGGTAGCGTTTAAATCCAACGAATTAAATGTGCTTTCATTGATGGTAACAAAGCCAGCAGAATCCAGAAAAGAATATTCATTTAAGTCATCTGTAATGTTATTGTGGTTAACCCCAATGCCACCTTCTAGAAGGAAAAAATCATTGAAGAGCACTTCATTTTTCCATTCAAGGGTTAGGAGTGTGGCTTCCAACTTGTTTCGTCCAAAGTCAAAGTGGGTTCCTGTTCCTCTGGTAACGACGCAGTCATTAACATTATTGGTCCATGGATTGTTAGCTACATCACAAATCCTGTACGCCCCTTCAACATTAAAGTACTCCCTCTCTGTAGTAAGCACCCCTGAAGCAATCCATCTGCTCAGCAATCGATCAGACCATCGGTGACGCAAGTTGACACCTGATTGATAGGTATCATAATCCAGTGCTTCTCGCCCTTCGAAAGTTGTTTGAATTCTGAGGTTTTTTGATATTGAGCCAAATTTTGTCGTTTGTGATTCAGGCAGTGTCAGGTATCTATTACGTCCGAACGCCGACAACCAGTTGAGTTTGGTTCTATTCGTTTGCGACCTCCTTTGACCAGATAAATCAAAGGTGAAGAATGCCTGAGCATCTGTGTAGGCGGGTAAATATTGACCCTTCGTTTCAAGTGTGTTAAGTAAGTACCTGGAATCCCTATGACGGACTCCAAATGAATACTTTACCTTATCGCTGACCTTATTTCCAATGTAGGCTGATCCTCCCAGTAAGCCTCCATTCAAATTTCCTTCCAGCGCATCTGGTTCTTTATATTCAATATGTAATGATGATGATAATTTATCTCCATACTCAGCCCCCCATCCGCCTGCATAGAAGCGTATATCGCCAATCATATCTGTATTAATAAAACTTAGTCCTTCCTGCCTTCCTGCATTTGACAAAAAGGGGCGATAAACAGGTATGTCGTTGACATAGACCAAGTTTTCGTCAAAATTCCCACCTCTTACATTATAGGCAGAGGACAATTCATTGTTTCCCGCAACCCCAGGCAACGTCACGAGAACTTTACTGAAGTCTCCAAATGCAGAAGGTACGTTGTGAGCAGCCTTTGGATCAACTTTCGTTGCCGGGTCTATGGCATCACGTTCATGTTCTCCAATGATTTCAACGTCCTCCAAAAATGTATTTTTCGTGATTAGTCTTATCTGTACATGTTGTGTTTGCTCATTCTTCGCACTGACTTGCACTTCCCTAGTTTGATATTGAACGTGAGAAATAATCAAGGTTTTCGACCCTACAGGCAACATGATCTCATATTCGCCTTCAGCATTGGAAATAGTCCCCACCTGATCACTGGACTTCAACATGATCGTGACTGCAGGAATTGCTATTCCATTTTCATCGATGACTGAACCTTTGACAATACCTTGCTGGCTAAATGCTTTTATGGAAAGTAGAAAGAAAAGTATCTTGAGAGAATATCTCAAAATATTAAGTTGCTTTAAGATTTGAAATCGTTTGTGCAGGATCATCTGACCTAAAAACGAAACTCCCAGCCACAAGCATATCGGCTCCGGCATCAAATAATTCACTCGCGTTCTCATCATTGACCCCGCCATCTACCTCAATCAAAATATCAGGATTTATTATGTCCACCATCGTTTTTAGTTTCCTGACTTTACTAAAAGTAGTTTTAATGAGTGTCTGCCCTCCAAACCCTGGATTGACTGACATTAACAATACAAGCTGTACGTAAGGTAAAATTTCTTCTAATACATCCACAGAAGTGTGTGGGTTTAATACCACTCCAGGTTTGGCTCCCAGTTCCTGTATTCTTGTGACGGTTCTATGCAGGTGAGTACAGGACTCATAGTGTACACTAATGATTTCAGCTCCTGACTGAACGCAGGCTTCCAAATAAGGATAGGCATCTTTAATCATCAAATGAAAATCCATCGGTTTTTTTGCATACGTATGAATGGCTGAACAAACGGGGAATCCAAACGATATATTAGGCACAAACACGCCATCCATTATATCAATATGGATATAATCCGCCTCACTTGCATTCAGCATCTCAACGCCCTGACGGAGATTCGCAAAGTCAGCACCCAGAACCGATGGAGCTATAAGTTTTCCACGCATTAAAAGTTAATCAGTTTCACCACTTTCTTCTGATCCCCCGATTGCAAGAATAGCTAATAATGCCAAATTGATCCCATTTAGACCACAAAATATATCATATAAATTGTTTCTTTTTTGCTTGCATTTCGTGAAAAAAAAGTGCCGTAGCTAGGGCTATGCTTATATTGTTTGCTTAATCCAGACAAAAAATAATTCAATTTATTTGTGTGACATTCTGTTAATCCAATTGGTATGAGTCTTTGCCCAAAACCTCCCTTACACAGTTGCTCAGAGACTACCCTCAAAAAAGGTGAAAAAGAATAGCTCTAGTATTTTTCGTTTCTTTTTGGAGCACCTGCCATAATTTCGTCACTGGCGAAATCTTCGAATTTTTTAAAGTTCTCCACGAACCTCCCTGCCAGACCATTCGCTTTTTTATAGAACGCCGCATCATTTTTCCACGTTTCCCTAGGGCTTAGTATCTTACTGGGAACATTTGGGCATGTCATCGGGATTTCAGTTCCGAAGATTGAATGTGTTCTGCACCCCACATTATCAAGTGATCCATTTAGGGTAGCAGTGATCATAGCCCGAGTATATTTCAGACTTATTCTGCCTCCTACACCGTAAGGTCCTCCAGTCCAACCTGTATTGACAAGCCAGACATTCACTGCATGCTTGTCCATTTTTTCTCCTAACATTTCTGCATACTTCGTGGGATGTAGAGGTAAGAAGGGGGCTCCAAAACAAGCTGAAAAAACAGGCTCTGGTTCTGTAACGCCAGCTTCTGTTCCCGCCACTTTAGATGTATATCCCGAAATGAAATGATACATCGCCTGCCCTGTGGTAAGTCTCTGGATAGGGGGGATTACTCCAAAAGCATCGCATGTCAGAAAAAAGATATGCTTAGGAATGCCTCCAATCGAGGGATCAACCGCATTTCTAATATGATGAAGGGGGAATGAAGCCCTTGTATTTTCTGTTACGGAATCATTGTCATAGTCAACGTACCTTGTGTTGATCTTAAACCTGGTATTCTCTAAAATCGCTCCGTACCGGACAGCCCTGTAAATATCTGGTTCTTTGTCTTCAGACAGGGCGATCACTTTAGCATAACAGCCACCCTCGAAATTAAAAACATTTTTAGCTGTCCAGCCATGCTCGTCGTCACCAATTAATAATCGGTTTGGGTCGACGGATAGGGTTGTTTTCCCTGTTCCGGAAAGACCAAAGAAAATGGAGGTGTCTCGCTCCTCAACGCCCATGTTTGCAGAACAATGCATACTCAATACTTTTTCATCATGAGGAAGGATGTAATTAAGTACTGAAAAGATGCCTTTCTTCATTTCACCAGAGTAGGCGGTCCCCCCTATTAAGATCATCCTTTTAGTAAAATTGATGATTGCAAAATTTGACTTCCTAGTACCATCTTCTTCTGGGTAGGCTTCAAATTCGGGTACACATAGAATTGTGAAGTTTGGATCAAAATCTTTTAACTTATACTCATCGGGACGAAGAAACATATTGTAGGCAAACAGGTTGTGCCATGCCATGGTATTGATTACCCGTACTCTAAGTCTATGAGTTTTGTCAGCCCCGGCGTAGGCTTCTCTGACATACACTTTTTTGTCTTCAAGAAACTTTACCATCTTTTGATAAAGTTTATCGAAATTATCTTCTGAAAACGGAATGTTGATACTTCCCCACCAAACCGAATCTTTTGTATTGGCATCTTCTACCACAAATCGATCTTTTGGGGATCTGCCCGTAAATTTTCCGGTGTCACACATGAGCGCACCTGTAGCTGTAAGCACTCCTTCACCATGTTTCAGGGTTTCTTCAATCAATTCTGATTGGCTGAGGTTCCAATGAGCCTCTTTTACCTTAATTCCAAGGTTTGATAAATCGCTTTTACCAGATTTTACGCCGAATTCCTTCATTTTTATTGGGGTGTGTTACAATCTAATTTGTATTTATACCAAATTGATCATCAAATTGGTATTTAGATGGAACTTAGCCTGATACTCTAACCTCATCATCTTCGGCACCGTGTGTTAATCTTTTAAGAGGTTTTAAAATAGCAATAATCAAAATACCAAAAGCTACGGTAAATATTGCTATCCCAGCAAAAATTGTAAATTCTCCAAGCTGAGAGGCTTTTTCTCCAACTATACCGGCAATTTTATTGCCTAAACCGGTTGCTGCCCAATATACACCCATCATCAATGCTGCATATTTAACAGGTGCTAGCTTCGTTACAAATGATAATGATACTGGAGACAAACAGAGTTCTCCAATCGTGTGGAAGAAATAAGCCAAGACTAACCAATACATTCCTGAAGTTCCTGTGCTTTCAAACTGTTGAGATGCTCCTACCATAAAAAGGAAACCAAAGCCCATAATAATAATCCCCGTTGCCATTTTAAATAATGATGACGCTTCTCTGCTTTTTAATTTTCTTCTAGCCCATATATTAGCAACTATAACAGCAAATAAAATTATAAATCCAGCATTAATTCCTTGAAAAAATTCTGTTGGCACTTCCCAACCAAGCATCATTCTATCTGTTTTTGTTTTGGTATATAGGTTCATCAAACCTCCAACTTGTTCAAAAGCTCCCCAAAACACAATTACCAACATAAATGATAATAGTAACACTATACACCTGTCTTTATCAGTTTTGTTGTCTAAATTTTTATAAATCATCATCATCATGCCTGTAACCAGAGATAGAAATATAAATAATCCTCCGTATCCCCAGTGGTCTGTACCTTCAAAAGTAAATCCTGCGTAAACAGAGAGTGCAAGTAGAACAGATACAATCGTTAATTGAAGAGGAGAGTTTAGTAATTGAGAGAATAATTGAGCTAAACTAATATCAGATTTTTTATCCTCCGCAGTCGGTTTGTTCCCTACGGTTACTAAATACTTTTGTCCGAGGAGATATACCATCAACCCTAAAAACATTCCAATTCCTGCCAAACCAAACCCAGCGTGCCAGCCATATTCTTTTACTACTAAACCAACAGCGATAGATGAGAGTAAAGCCCCTAGGTTAATGCCGACGTAAAAAATACTGAACCCTTTATCCCTTCTGACATCTTTTTTCCTATATAATCCGCCAACCATAGACGAAATATTGGGCTTTAACATGCCTACACCTCCAATTATAAATCCTAAACCTGTATAATATGTCCATAATGCATCAACAGCCAAAACACTATGACCTATAACAAGTAAAATACCACCAAGCAACACGGTTTTCTTCTGACCTAAAATTTTGTCAGCTATTATTCCTCCCGGAATTGAAGATATATAAACCAGCATAGTGTACCAACCGTACAACGAAAGTGCTTCGGCATTACTCCAACCTAACCCAGATTGGACATTGTTTTCTATAGTTTCAGCCGTCATATAAAGCACCAAAAGAGCTCGCATTCCATAATATGAAAAACGCTCCCACATTTCTGTAAAGAATAATACATACAATCCTACTGGATGCCCAAACATTTCTTTCCCCTGTGCTTGTTTTACTGTTGATTCTGACATATTTTATATTTTATTTTGGATCATGACAATTTAAATATTTTCAAAACTATGCTAAAGTACTGTTATGACAGTAAGGGTCTTAACTAGTTAAGACCCTTACTCTTTAGACTTCGGAGCATCTCTGAATTTTTTGGAGAGCCTTTGGGTCTGGGTCGTTGATTAGCATTTCGCCAAAAATCTGAAACATTTGGTTAGATCGCAACATATAGCACCTTGTTTTTCGTGTAGCAATACGAATAGGCCAAGTGATAGAGTCATCCCGCACTCAAATCAAGGTCGTTGCAATAGAAGGGCGTTTATTATCAGTACTATCAAGCAGATTTATTTGTAGATTTTTTCTACTTTGGCATTGTGCATAAGGTAGTGATGTCATCGTTTATAATCAAATGGGTATAAGATGACAAAAACCTTACCTAGCGACGAAAATAAAATCACTACCTGGCTCATTAGCACCAAATTCTCCACTACGTGGCTGCGGGTTGAGTGCCTCAAAGTAAGTCAAAAACTCCGTGTATGTAAGTACTTTGTCGCTACCTCCATAGTTCCTTAACGCTTCCAATACTTTCCGTGCAAAGGGAGAATGAGCTCCCGGTCGGCCATCGGGAACATATACCTTACCTCCAGAAGTCAAATACTTTCTTGTGGTAAATTTCAACTTGCGTTCAATAAATTCTGATCTTGTCAATTCAAAGAAAGTCGCATCGCCTCCTCTACTGCTGGCGCGGGCTAACACCTGGTCAAAAGTTCCGCCAAAACACGCATCTATCATAACCAGCGTATGTTCACATGGAATGTTGTTAATGAAGTCCCTGTAGGCAGAATGAGAAACATAGCTTTCAGCCACTAAATCATGGACTTTAGAATCTGTAGCTGCGAGGTAGCCCATTCGGGTGACTTCATCAAATTTGCCGTGTCCTGCAAAAAAGATCAATAATTGGTCTTTCTTCCCGTAGGATTTACCTGCATATTCCCTGATCTTCTCCAGGATGTTGATCTTGGTAGGATTGAGTACCAACTCCGTCTCAAAACCATAGTGCATGTCAAGTTCTTCTTCGATGGCCTTGGCATCAAAAATCGGGTTGGAAAGATCGTTCCATTCCGAATACTCATTCACCGCAAAGATCAGTGCCCTGTCTTGTCTGCCCGAGATATGAAAATTGTAGGCAATGTTTCGGCTAACTTCCGCCACGCCTCCTTCTTCATTTGTTAGCTTCATTACAATCCTGTTCATGCCCGGTATCAGGTCAACCGCTTGTTCAATGTCCTGTGTTTGAGCAGTTGTTCTTCTTCCCAAACTAATGCCTCGTGACATGGGAACTTCTTGATCATTGATCTGAAGTACAATTGACGTAATTTTTGAAGCACTTTCGACCCTTATTTTTAACATGATGGACTTTTCTTTGCTTGCCACATTAGCGTCCTTAGGACTGATCCAGGTAACCGTGGGCGCATCTGGTGCAAGATTCAACGCAATCGGAGTCGTCCTGACTGAAAACTGTTGGGCATTCACCGCAAAAACACTAAGTGCTAATACACTTACTACTATTGATTTTATCATCGCTTAACAAATTTAGAGGTTATATTAAATCCTTCTCCTTCCAGCTGTAACAGATAGATGCCATTAGGAATAGTACCTTCATTCACCGCTAGTTCAATCTTATTAATGCCTATTGAGAGGTGTCGGGTGGAACGATACATCGTGCGACCAGAAAGGCTAACCAACGAAATACGTGTATCGCTCTCCTTGGGGCTGACCATCTCGATGTTCAGTACATCACTGGTTGGATTGGGATAGAAACTTACCAATATGGTGCGTTTTGATCCCAGCCATTGATAGATTTCCTTTGGGGTGCCAAAAAGCAAGCTGTGCTCGGCTCCGGGAGCATTCGCAATATTTATTTCTGCTTTATCCTTTAAATCGTACAAACTGCCTGCCTGACTATCGTAAAGCATGACGGTGTACTTGTCGGAAACCGGGCGATCCCAACCCAGCCTAAAGTACTTGTCTGCCAGGTTACTGGGAATGGTAAAATCCCATGATTTGAAAGATTCTGCTGGCCTAATATCCCGTGACTTGTCTTCGCCGAAGTCGATTTTTACATATTTTTCAAACTGTGGTATGTGAGGAAAATCATACCTGTCCCGCCCGTCGGTTGCTGCCGCATGGAAGCCAATGGCTCCAATGTCGTAACCCAGCTCATCCGAGTCCAAATAGAGGTTCAACTCCCACTGATCCGTGTCAATGTTTATCTTTTTAGGTCTACTTTCATGAGGGTGATTGATCCTCCCGCTTATACTGGCGGAGGACAAGGGGATGACAAAATTGGGTAGCGCACCGTCGGTCTGAAAGAACGCGCCCTCATAAGCGGAAAGCGTACTCCTTGCATCCACTTGAAACGTGCCATCAAAGGTTACCAGGTTGGTGGCTGTGCCTTTGGGAATGTTGCCTTGCCGGATATTATAGGTCACTACCTCATCCCAATTAAGCGTACTGGTGAACGGGTTGCCAATCAAATTAAAGCCAGCAGCCATCGGTCTCCCAATAGCCCCATCGGTCAGACGAATGCCTTGACCACCGACCTTGAGTGTAACCGCCTCTAAGGAGATAAAGAAATAACCGTTACCGGGAGCTAGCGCATCGGTGACATCATTATAAGAATGAGACGGATTGTCATAAGAGACCAGTCTCCATTTTGTTGGATCAACAGGAAGCAATTCCTCAAACGTATTAATTACCGTACGATCAGCAAACGGAATCGCCACAATGCGGTAATTACTTATGCTGTCACCTGGGCTTGCGTAAGGTACTCGCTGTGTGTTATCCGCTACCGTTTCCGTGGTGGTCATTTCATTCACGTCCGTCACTGTGATGGTGAGGGCTTGCGTAGCAGTCATTTCGGGTGTGCCGTCGTCTGTAGCCGTGACGATGACTTCATATTCATTGTCCGATCCCATATCTACTGGATTCTCATAGTCTGGTGCGGTAGTGAACGTCAATTCACCTGCGGGAGTGAAGGAAAACTGACCCGCATCATCTCCCGACAGCACTAAAGTAATCGTCTGTCCCGCATCTGCATCGGTGGCGACGACGGTGGTTACTGGCGTGGTGGCGTTTTCGGTATAAGGTACCGTAGCGGTAGCTCCGCCTGCGAAAACTGGGGCTTCATTCTCATCCGTCACCGTGATGGTGAATTGTTTTGCAACTTCTGGTGTTACCCCATCCACTGCTAGCCTCACGGCATAGGTAGCTTTTGTTTCATAATCGGCGGAAGCGATAAGCTGTAGCTCTGAATCTGAAATTCTGAAACTGGCATTGTCAGTAGCTCCAGTGCCTGTTGCCAATGCGTAGGCATAGCTACTCGCTCCTCCGTTTGTGGATAGCGTACCCACCACGGCATTAGCTCCGGCATTTTCTGCAATGCTGGTGGAAGAGAGAAATATGTCTGTGGGTGCATCATCAGGTTGCACCCGTCCGCCATCCGTAATGGTCCAGTTATCTCCACCATTTGCTGTAGTAGCCTTCATATTTTCCCTGGCGGTGTGGGCTGCATCTGATTTGTATTTAGAAGCTCCTGCATCAAAAGATACACCCGTTTGAAGGTTTTGCGCATCCCAGCCTGTCAACAGCGCATCGTAGTTTACGGTTGAAAGTGTGACACCCACACCTAAGAACATATCATCCATATACTCCACCGCTTCTACATTCCATCCGCCTACGTTCTGGTCAAAGGAAGTGGCATTCTGGAACATAGAAGTCATATCCTCCACCGATGCGGTATTCCACCTGCCTATGTCTTCGTTAAAGGAAGTGGCAAGAAAGAACATACCTCCCATATTGGTCACCGCTGCGGTATTCCACTCACCTATGTCCTGGTTAAAAGCAGTGGCCCTAGTGAACATCCCGGACATATCCGTCACCGATGCGGTATTCCATCTGCCTATGTCCTGGTTAAAGGCAGTGGCTCTAGTGAACATCCCGGACATATTCGTCACCGCTGCGGTATTCCACCCGCCTATGTCGCCGTCAAAGGCAGTACCTCCAGAGAACATAAGAGCCATATTCGTCACCATACCCATGTTAGGCATACCTGCGTCCGGGTTCATGGTCAGGTTACTTGCTCCCTGAAAAGCTCTATCCATATACGCATTCCAGCCAGTGATACCCCATTGTTCTATGGAGGTATATTTTAACTTGTCTACCTGATTAGCGATATAGATATCATTCAAGTCTTTAAATCTGATGGTTTTCACTCCCGCTGTGGCGAAGGTATGGGGAGCATTTCCTGTTGTGACCTGCTCAAAACCACTATCTTCTCCCCAGTCCACCTCATAATCCATGTCCTGGCTATAAAAATTAAAGGTGGCATCGGTAGTGTTAGTGCCGGGATTGGTTGTTACTTTCAGCACAAAGTCGTCGGCTGGATTTGCTACTACTTCATTCACATCCGTCACGGTGATGGTGAGGGCTTGCGTAGCAGTCATTTCGGATGTGCCGTTGTCTGTAGCGGTGATCGTTACTTCATATACATTATCCGCTCCCGTATCCGTAGGCATTTCAAAGTCTGGCACCATGTTGAACGTCAATTCGCCTTCGGGAGTGATGGAAAACTTAGCGAGATCCGCTCCGCCCGACAGCGTGAACGTGACTGCTTGTCCCGCATCTGCATCCATGGCGGTAACCGTAGCTACTGCCGTCGTACCTTCCGCTACATTTACGTCCGCTCCGCTGGTGAAAACAGGGGCGTGTTCATTCACATCCTCCGTCACATCCGTCACGGTGATGGTGAGGACTTGCATAGTCATCTGTGCGGGTGTGCCGTTGTCTGTGACGGTGACGATGACTTCGTACACGTTATCCGTTCCCGTATCTGTAGGCATTTCATAGTCTGGTGCGGTATTGAACGCCAATACGCCTTCGGAAGTGATGGAAAACTTAGCGAGATCCGCCCCGTCCGACAGCGTGAACGTGACTGTCTGTCTTGAGTCTCCATCCATGGCGGTAACCGTAGTTACTGCCGTCGTACCTTCCGCTACATTTACGTCCGCTCCGCTGGTGAAAACAGGGGCGTGTTCATTCACATCCGTCACGGTGATGGTGAGGGCTTGCGTAGCAGTCATTACGGGTGTGCCATCATCTGTAGCCGTGATCGTTACTTCGTACACGTTATCCGCCCCCGTATCTGTAGGCATTTCAAAGTCTGGTGCGGTATTGAAGGTCAATACGCCTGTGGGAGTGATGGAAAAGTTAGCGAGATCCGCTCCGCCCGACAGCGTGAAAGTAACTGCTTGTCCCGCATCGGTGGCGGTAACCGTGGTAGCTATCATCGAACCTTCCGATACATTTACGTCCGCTCCGCTGGTGAAAACAGGGGGATGAACGTTAGACTGTGCTACGCGTCCGCCATCAGTGATCTTCCAGGCATGACCAACAACACTAACACTATCCATCATATTTGCCCTAGCGGTGTGTGCTACATCTGAGCTATATTTAGAATCTCCTCCATGGAAAATTACCCTAGTTGTAAGGTTTTGCGCATTCCAACCGGTCAACAGTGCATCGTAATTTGCAATCGAAAGTGTAACATTAGCGAACATGTAAGCCATACTCGTCACCGCTTCTACATTCCACCCGCCTATATCCTGATTAAAGGAAGTGGCTCCAGAGAACATATAATCCATATCCGTCACCGCTTCTACATTCCAGTTTCCTATGTTCTGGTTAAAGGCAGTGGCGCCAGCGAACATATTCCACATACTTGTCACCTGTGCGGTATTCCACCTGCCTATGTCTTGGTTAAAGGAAGTGGCTCCATAGAACATAGTCTCCATACTCGTCACAGATACGGTATTCCACCCGCTTATGTCGCCGTTAAAGGAGCGGGCATTAGCGACCATAGAAGTCATATCCGTCACCTTTTCTGTATTCCACTCGCCTATGTCGCCGTTAAAGGAACGGGCATCAATGAACATATACTGCATATTCGTCACCATACCCATGTTAGGTGTACCTGCGTTTGAATTCATGGTCAGATTACTTGCTCCCCAAAAAGCTCCACTCATATCTGCATTCCAGACAGCGGTACCCCACTGCTCTATGGAGGTATATTTTACTGCGTCTGCCTGATTATTGATAAAGACATCATTCAGGTTTCTAAATCTGATGGTGTGTTCTCCCGCTGTGGCGAAGGTATGGGAAGCATTTCCTGTTGTGACCTGCTCAAAACCGCTACCTTCTCCCCAGTCCACCTCATAATCCATGTCTTCGCTATAAAAAGTAAAGGACATGTCGCTAGCGTTAGTACCAGCGGTGGTTGTTATCTTCAGTACAAAGGGGTCTGCTAAGGCGATGGACCTACTGATTGGAATTGTGACGGTGCGTTCATTGTTTGAATCATTCCGTTCTTCAACATAGCCAGCTTTAGATCCCCTAATTACTACTTTAACATGCAAACTTTCAGTATTAGGAACCAAGAACCGGGCACTTGTTTCGTCATCAGTTTCGTTGACATCAATAGAACGTGTGTCGTCTGTACTAGAACCTATTTCGTTTGCATCCACTCTACTATCATTGACATAATATTTTATCCTTGCAGCTCCTTCCTCATTTCCAATATTTTTAATTATGGCCTTTATCTTAACCCTATCTCCTTCTGTGACCTTTGACACTTCTCTCCCACCACTGTTGATGATTTGTATATCCTCAACAATGTAGTCTGGAGCCCCTACATCATCACGTGTGCCAGCTTGCACCACTGTTACCGTCCGTGTCAAACTGCCTCCCGATACCGTAATGGTAGCCGTACGCGGACTACTTCCAGTGTTGGAACTGTAATTTGCTCTCAGGGTACTGCCACTTAAACTTGTTGTCAGCCAACTAGCATTGTCACGCACGCTGACCTGTGAAGGGCTAAGGTTCGTGCTTACACTGAATGTGGTGCTACTCGCTGAAGATGAAACATCCCGATTCGACGGACTAAGCGATAACGTGGGATTGCCAGCTTGCACCACTGTTACCGTCCGTGACAAACTGCCTCCCGATACCGTAATGGTAGCCGTACGCGGACTACTTCCAGTGTTGGAACTGTAATTTGCTCTCAGGGTACTGCCACTTAAACTTGTTGTCAGCCAACTAGCATTGTCACGCACGCTGACCTGTGAAGGGCTAAGGTTCGTGCTTACACTGAATGTGGTGCTACTCGCTGAAGATGAAACATCCCGATTCGACGGACTCAGCGATAACGTGGGATTGCCAGCTTGCACCACTGTTACCGTCCGTGACAAACTGCCTCCCGATACCGTAATGGTAGCCGTACGAGGACTACTTCCGGTGTTGGAACTGTAATTTGCGCTCAGGGTATTGCCACTTAAACTTGTTGTCAGCCAACTAGCATTGTCACGCACGCTGACCTGTGAAGGGCTAAGGTTCGTGCTTACACTGAATGTGGTGCTACTCGCTGAAGATGAAACATCCCGCCTCGACGGACTCAGCGATAACGTGGGATTGCCAGCTTGCACCACTGTTACCGTCCGTGACAAACTGCCTCCCGATACCGTAATGGTAGCCGTACGAGGACTACTTCCGGTGTTGGAACTGTAATTTGCGCTCAGGGTACTGCCACTTAAACTTGTTGTCAGCCAACTAGCATTGTCACGCAGACTGATCTGTGAACTGCCAAGGTTCGTGCTTACAGTAAATGTGGTGCTACTCGCTGAAGATGAAACATCCCGCCTCGACGGACTCAGCGATAACGTGGGATTGCCAGCTTGCACCACTGTTACCGTCCGTGACAAACTGCCTCCCGATACCGTAATGGTAGCCGTACGAGGACTACTTCCGGTGTTGGAACTGTAATTTGCGCTCAGGGTACTGCCACTTAAACTTGTTGTCAGCCAACTAGCATTGTCACGCACGCTGACCTGTGAAGGGCTAAGGTTCGTGCTTACACTGAATGTGGTGCTACTCGCTGAAGATGAAACATCCCGCCTCGACGGACTCAGCGATAACGTGGGATTGCCAGCTTGCACCACTGTTACCGTCCGTGACAAACTGCCTCCCGATACCGTAATGGTAGCCGTACGAGGACTACTTCCGGTGTTGGAACTGTAATTTGCGCTCAGGGTACTGCCACTTAAACTTGTTGTCAGCCAACTAGCATTGTCACGCAGACTGATCTGTGAACTGCCAAGGTTCGTGCTTACAGTAAATGTGGTACTACCCCTTGAAGATGAAACCTCCCGCCTCGACGGACTCAGCGATAACGCGGGATTGCTAGCAACTGTAAATTTATGAATTTCTGTCGTTGCTGTGTTTCCGGGGACACTCACACGAACTGCCCAATAGTAAGTGGTGCCTGGAGTAGCACCGCTCCACGTGTACCGTGAGGTTGTACCAGTTGTAGTATTAAGTACAGGACTGGGGAACATTGGATTCCCCCCTGAATCAAAACCAGTACGTGATGTAGCTACATTGATTCGATAGTTGTCTGCATTTGGTATGGATGACCAATCAAATAGGATGGGCTTGGTAACACTACGAGCATTATTAACTGGGGTAATTACTCTTGGAGGATTAATAACAAGCACTCCTCCATCCGTAATGCGCCAGCCATCTGAATTCCTCATATTTGCTCTGGCGGAGGCAGCAGCTGAAGTGTACTTAGAAGTCCCTCCACTGAAAGTGACTCCTCTTTGAAGGTTTTGTGCGTTCCAACCCGTTAAAAGTGCATCGTAGTTTGTTGGTGAAAGTGTAACTCCTGAGAACATCCTTACCATAGTCGTCACCGCTTCTACATTCCACCCGCCTATGTTTTGGTCAAAGGAAGTGGCTCCGAACATCTGATACATCCTCGTCACCTTTGCGGTATTCCACCCGCCTATGTCCTGATTAAAGGAAGTGGCTCCAGAGAACATATCATCCATCCTCGTCACCTTTGCTGTATTCCACCCGCCTATGTCCTGATTAAAGGAAGTGGCTCCCCTGAACATACTTTGCATATCCGTCACGGCTGAAGTATTCCACCTGCTTATGTCGCCGTTAAAGGAAGTGGCTCCATGGAACATATCTCGCATACTCGTCACTCCCGATAAATCGGGTGCATCGGTAGCAGTCACCGTGAGGCTATCCGCCCCGTGAAACGCTCCCGCCATGGAAGTCCATGCTATGTTTCCCCACTGCGTAACATCCCGTATTTTTCTTTTGTCGTCTCTGTTACTGAAGTAAAAGTCACCGAAGTAAATCCTCGGAAAGACACCACCGATGCTGACGGTATGATTACCTGCGCTGGTATACGTATGGGTAGCATTGCCAGTCTGTCCGCTTTCGCTAGTGCCATCGCCCCAGTGAACCGCATAATTATAGCCTCTACCTCCTGTTGGAATGGTGATGGATTCATTTGCTGTGGTGGTGCGCCAGGTGGAGATAAAGTTAGCTGTTGACCCTGCCTCATTGACGGTAATGGTCACCTCTCGCTGGTTATTTGTTCCCACATTTGTTCTCAAGGAAAACCCACTTCCTGAGACTGCTATGGTGATGGTATAGGATGCTTTGCTGGTAGCAGGTGATGCCTTTATGGTGAGGACATTTCCTGTCAGTGTAAAGAAATTAGCATCAGTTCCCGAAAGCGTGTATACGGGGTTGTGAGCGTTGAGGTAAGCATTCGGAGCGGTGATGGTCGCCACTGTCATTATCGTACTACTCATGGTCCATTCCCCGCCTGGGAGATACCAGCGTCCGAGGTCTTGGTTAAAGGCAGTGGCTTCATCGAACATACCTGCCATACTCGTCACCTTTTCTGTATTCCACCCGCCTATGTCTTGGTTAAAGACAGTGGCTTCATTGAACATACCATCCATATGCGTCACCTTTGCTGTATTCCACCTGCTGATGTCTTGGTTAAAGGCAGTGGCTCCACCGAACATACCCCACATACTCGTCACCTGTGCTGTATTCCACCTGCCTATGTTCTGGTCAAAGGCAGTGGCTTCATAGAACATCCTCCACATATCCGTCACCTGTGCTGTATTCCACCCACCTATGTTCTGGTTAAAGGCAGTGGCACCATTGAACATACCGCCCATATCCGTCACCTGTGCTGTATTCCACCCACCTATGTTCTGGTCAAAGGCTGTGGCACCAGAGAACATACTGTGCATCGTCGTCACCTGTGCTGTATTCCACCTGCTTATGTCTTGGTTAAAGGCAGTGGCACCATCGAACATCCTCCACATATCCGTCACCTGTGCTGTATTCCACCCACCTATGTTCTGGTCAAAGGCTGTGGCACCAGAGAACATACTGCGCATCGTCGTCACCTTTTCTGTATTCCACCCGCCTATGTCTTGGTTAAAGACAGTGGCTTCATTGAACATACCCCACATACGCGTCACCTTTGCTGTATTCCACCTGCTGATGTCTTGGTTAAAGGCAGTGGCTCCCCAGAACATATTCCCCATCCCCGTCACCTTTGCTGTATTCCATCCGCCTATGTCTTGGTTAAAGGCAGTGGCACCCTTGAACATATTATGCATCCTCGTCACCTTTGCTGTATTCCAGTTTCCTACGTTTTGGTTAAAGGAAGTGGCTCCAGAGAACATCCCAGACATACTCGTCACCGATGCGGTATTCCACCCGCCTATGTCGCCGTTAAAGGCAGTGGCTCCAACGAACATCCACTCCATATCCGTCACAGCACTCATGTCTGGAATACCTGCGTTTGAATTCATGGTCAGGTTACTTGCTCCCCAAAAAGCATCCCCCATATATGCAGTCCAGACAGAAGTACCCCACTGCTCTATGGAGGTATATTTTCCCCTGCCTGCCCGATGACGGATAAAGACACCATTCAGGTTTCTAAACCTGATGGTGTGTACTCCTGCTGTGGCGAAGGTATGGGACTGGTTTCCAGAAACGCCTGCATCTTCAAAAACTCCGTTATTGTCCCAGTCAATGTCATAATTTGAATCCCTCGTGTAGAAGGTAAAGGACTTGTCGGTGGGGTTAGTGCTACTAACGTACGGGTCAGGAGCGTTGGTTGTTATTTTCAGTACAAAGTGATCTGTTGGATTGTTTTGTGCGTAAGCGAGCGCAGGGAGTACCAAGAGGGAGACTAGAGAGATGAAGTTTTTAAGCCTCCAAATATCTGACAAATTGTCAGTTGGGGGGGGGGGGGGTCAGCATTAATCGCGCAAAAGTCCGCCACTTTGGCAGGGTAAATAGCGTTTTTATACAAGTTTTTTTCATAACAATTGCTGTTTTATCAAACCACGAAAGCACAAGTCTAAATAATTAGTTGGACGTTTGCACGTTTAGTCCGCTATTTTTTTTAAGAAAAAAATGCTCTCTTTGCTTGTGGATCAAATAGGCATGAGAAATGAGTTATATTATTTTGATCATAATATGTCGCAGATAATACCAAATTGACCGCAACATATCACTTAATAAATCGTTTCTTTTTTGCTTGTATGTTGTTTATTAAGAATATAACCATGGCTATGCTTATATTTATACCCATTGTTGGCACTGTACCGTGTGGGAAGTTTATGGATATTACGCATGTATGAAACATGCGTTGTTTCTTAGAAAAAAGCCGTTACCTGAACACTTCCTGTGTGAATTGAGCTAGTATTTTCTGATTTTCTTCCATTGTATAAAAGTGATAGTTGCATACCCTTGGATAGCTTCTGTTGCCAATTCATTTGCCAGGTTTGATTGGTACCTGGTTGCAAGGCATCCAAAAGCAGGTAGGCAAGGTAAGTGGTTTGTTCTCCTGTGAAGTTTATGTTAATCCATGAAAAAGAACTTCTTAACGATCCCTTCCCTGGTTGATTCCATGTTAATTCGCCATTGTAGCGTTGAATTTGTGACGACTCCATGGAGGCATCGGAGAATTTATTCTGCTTGTTCTCCACTCCATAGCTTCCTATTAACCGGAATGTTTGAGAAGGTTGCCAAATTAATTGGGGCGTATACGCGTGAGAGACTATGTCAAAATTTCTACTATTCAAAAAATCTGATTTATTCGCCAGCGTACCTATCGTTGAAGAAAGCCTGAGAGTATACTCTCCGGAAAGGTCAATTTTTAAATTAGTTATCCATTCATCTCTGTCTCTTGCTTCAAACCCTTGCGTTAACAGCTGTTTGTTATCTGAACTTTGATACGCAAAGTCACCAGCGAATCCTCTCCCATTCTTATTAAAAAATAATGTATATCGCCTGGTCCCCTTCCCTGCAAGTACATCCGTGTCATCCAGTGTTAGCGCGAACGGATTTAGCCTGTTTTCGTAACTCTCCGACGTTGTTTTAAATGTGATATTAAAATTCACATTAATTGAGAAATTTCCAAGAAATGCTTTTAGTCCACCCTGACGTTTCCAGCTGATTGGAGTTCTGGCATCTATTGAGTGCGTATAAAAGGTTTGAAAAGAGGTAATGTAGTCATCCGTCGGGGTGAAGATTTTCACAAAGTTTCTTTCATCGGGATTTATAGCTTCAAAAAATTCACTCAAGTCCTGAATGCCATCCTCATTCAGGTCTCTCCACGCATGCGTACCTTCCCCTGTATTTACTGGCACATACACAAACTCCCGTTTCAGCTCCCGGCTATTACCCGTTGAGAAAGAAAAACTTTGCACTAAATGTTTCTGGAAATAGCTCCCCCACCAGTTAATTCGACCACTTACGATGTCTTCCTGTTCCGCATCATGTAGTCCCGACTTGTCCTCCACTGATCTGTAGTTAAAGTCCGCAGACACGTTGCTTTGCACCCCCTTTATGGTATAGTTGGCATTAACATTCCGGGAGAACAGAAAGTCTTTGATTTCACCATGTACTGGCGCCCTGTCTTCCCGTAAGAGATATGAAACCCTATAGCTACCTGACGTTGAATCACCATTGGTCACATACCATTCATTGGCGTGGAAGTGCATTCTGGAATTGATCACGCTATCTTTTTTACTTAAAGTATTTTCATCTATATGGAACACATATCCTGGAACAATTTTGAACCGGTTAAAACTTACATCGGACCTGGATTTGATCCATTTGGACTGCATAGATGCCTGATTTCCCTGCTTACCTTCCAGGTAGGAATGGACGGATTTTAACTGAAAATCTCCTACTTCCTGATTATAGGTAACAGATTGCCGCCAGCCATCCATGATCCTTTTTCTACATCTTCTGTTAACCTCATAGCTAATTTCATTGAACGTATTTTTGTATAAAGAAGTTTTGCCAAAAAAAATAAAATCAGAAGAACCAGCAATCGTATCCAGGTCAAGATCCCAGTTACGATCAAATGCGACGGGGCGGTAACGGTCAATAGCAGAAAAATGTTTCGTGTCAACTTCCACAGATAATGAACTTAACCAGTTATATCCATCCAAAAATGAGCCCCTCCCATCAGATCGAATTCCACCATAATAGCCAGCTCCATCGTTATTATGATCATCCAGACTTGAATAAAGGTTTACATCAGCATTGGAAAAAGCGCCTTCAGAAAAAATCGTCTCATACTCACTGATCTTTACTTCCCCGCCTAGTGTCATCATCTGCCGACCATCGGGTAATGGGATGAATGATCCTAGCTGATAACGCCCCTGTCTACTGCCTCTCCTCGGTGAAATCCATTCGTAAATACGCCCGTTAGAGGAGGTTTGGCGTAGCATGTAGTTTCCATTACCTATTCCCACGTCCGAGAATGAAGCTGCAAATAATTCATCCGTTGGGTTGGTGGAATAGGCAAATACGGTTTGGGGGTTGCCGTCTCGATCGAGCGTATCAACCTGTCTGTAAAGGATTCTGTTTTCATCAAACGAAACAGCGTCCAGGCCAGACACAAATGCCTGATCGGTTTGATCTCCAATAGCCTGTAATTGGCTCAAATCATCATCATGCAGCACAAATCCAAAATTTGCATTCGGGTTGTCATGCGCCCGATAAAAGCCCGCGTACATTTTAATGTTCTTATGTTCTACTGTTTGTGCCAGTGAGAAGTTCGATCTGCTATAAAATTGTTCTGCGTATTCAAAATCCACTCTGATTCTCGAAAATCTGGTGATGACAAGGTGATTATTAAAGGAGATCTCGCCCAGGTTGTAATCAATAATGTAGTCTCTGTCGAACCCGCGCTCCATTGGTTTTCCGTCCAGGAACACTTTTTCGGAATTTGCCAGCACAATAATGAATCTTTCGCCGTTTGGTCCTGTCAATTTATAAGGTCCAGATAGTCCTTCTATAGACTCCAGCAGTGTAGATGCAAATTTTCCCTTTGACAGGGCACCAGATACCTTCGTGGAATGATGCCAGTCTTTTGTTCCCTTTCTATAGGCAAGTTGCAAGCCTTGAACATTCTTATAATACTTCAAAAAATAGTCTTCTTTGATGTCGTTTCCAAGTACGATATCACCCGCTGTCACATCAAATTTTTCATTATACAGTTTTATGAATACGTTGTCAAAATCACGAATGTGCTGCGTATTTCCTTCTGGCTGGTAGGGAATGTTTTGATCCGTAATAACAGCTGACACATGCAAGTTATCAGCTATTTGTCCATTCATTTGCAAATTCAAACTTGACTTTACGAATACACTTTGCCTGCTACCAAATGAAATTCCCCTTGAAATCGTACCGTACTTTTGTACCCCATGTAGCTCGAATAGCTCTTCTTTTTCCAGCGGAGTAGACTTTAACATGATGGGTTCTTCACCATCCAGCTCATCATACGTGGCAATATCCCTGTTTTGAAATGTCCGGGTCAGGAATTCGGAAAGTATCCGATAGCAGACCTCAACTGAATCCATTTCGGAACGTACTTCAATAAATTGTGACGCATCCATGTAAGCAACAGGATAGTCAGAAGTAATAGAACCAGGCTCTATTGCAATAGTATCAAGTAATATTTTCTGATTAGCCGGTATTTTTTTACATCGCAGATTCTGTCCTGAAGCATAAAGAGAAGGCACCATAAAGAGGCTAAGAATCAGCCAGCGGCATTGAAATGAAAAAGGTAGTGCCTTCGTTCTTTTTTGATTCAAACCAAATGTTTCCACCTGCATTCTCTATTCCTTTTTTGGCTAGCGCAAGTCCGATGCCACTGCCCTCAGATTTAGTACTAAAATACTTCAGGAAAATTTTATCCTTTACTTCATCAGGCACTCCTTGACCATTGTCACTAATAGACAACTCACATTTATCGATTTTTTTGACTAGCCTTACGCCCAGTTGACCATCGCCAGTATGAACTGCCTGAATCGCATTCAGGACAATGTTGTTTAATATTCTTTGAAAAGTGTCTTTGTCTGCATAAATAACAGCTACGTCTTCAATAGCGGTCTGGACATTTATTTCTTCATTTTGATAAAGGCCTATCACTTGCCTCAACAGTTTGCTCAAATCAAATAACGAATTATGGGGTGCCGGCATTTCCGCGAAGGCAGAAAAGGAACCTGCAATCTGACTTAATGTATCCACCTGAATCAGTAAAGCAGACAGTGTGTCATGATCTTTCGATCCTTCCTCATGTTTTCTTAGCAATTGCTGGATTTTTAACTGCATAGGTGTGAGCGGATTCTTGATCTCATGAGCTACTTGCCTGGCAATTTCCTTCCACGCCGTTTCTTTTTGACTTCTTGCTAATGCTGTCTTGCTTTGTTCCAACTTCACCAACATGTAATTGTAGTCCCTGACAAGGGAGCCAATCTCATCCGAAGATTCATATAGTATTGGTTTGTTTTCTTCTTGTAGCGTAATTTTTCGTATCTTGTCTGCCACCATACGTAACGGATTCAGCAGGTTATTTAGCACCAGGTTGCCAAAAAAAATAGCTACCATAAATAGGAATCCAAAAATGCTTATCAGGCTACCAAATACTTCGAGTTGTTGACGTTTTAAATGATTTTTAGAGTCAAAAAATGGCATGGCGATAAATCCAACTAATTCGTCATTGCTGCCACCAAGTGTAGCATAGCTCACCTTGTAATCAAGCGTTCCGATGGATTTCTCTGCAATCATGCCCTGATTTTCCTTTTGGACCAGTTCTTCAAACACAACTGGATTGATTAACTCACTTTGGAGTCCAAGTTCAAATATTGCATTTTGACTGGTTGATAGTAATTTCCCTTTTTTATCATATAGGCTTAAATCAGCCTGAGTGATATCACGGATTTCAGCAAGTCTTTCAAAGGTTATTTCTTTTGTGGAATCCGCCACCTCGTGGCTCAGGAGTTCTGAAATATATAGCGATCTTTTCAAGTAATTTCGATTGATCTCTTCTTTATACGAAGTATTTAAGGAGTTTAACAGTGCAAATCCTGAACTAACGAGAGGCACGATAAAAGCCAGGCCCAGGTATAACTGAATTTTTCCTGTAAAGCTCAATTTCGTTTCCTTAAAGTTGAGAGAACTCAACAGCACGATGGACCCTATAAAGAAAAGGTTGATTAAAAAGAAAAAAGAGAAGTTAGTCAACTGCATTCGCCTGCCATATTTCTTGCTTATGATCAAAATGACTCTTCCATCAACTGTATTTACTCCATAGTAGTGCCGTCCGTTTTTTTCTATTCCTGCATCAAACAGTTTTGGATTTAGAAAATCTTCCGTTTCCGGCCATTCCCCTTGTCCAAACTTGCTGTGTTGGGACAGAATTTGTCCGTTTTTGAAAATCGCATAGTCAAAATTATCAGATGGAGTGAAATATTTGCTCTCTGCCAATAATGCGGGAAATACAGAAGTTGGAACTCGTTTTTTTAACTCCAGGGTTATCAAAAGCTGACCTATTTTACATACGTATCTAATGTCAGTGTCTTCAATTAAAAAGTAAATATCTTCATAATCGGAAAGGCGATCTTCTGTTAACGTTATCAGCGTATTGTAATAATTCAAAGAATCCGAGACAGGGTCAAAAAAATTGACCTCATACTTGTCAAAATAAGTATTCAAGAGTTGCATGTTCATCTCTTCTTTTGCATATTCTGTAGTACCTCCTTCTGGGCAACCATCTCTGACTCCCCGTAGCATTTGATTCAAGTAATACTCTCCCAAAACATCTTTTTTGATAAGCAAATGATTTGCGAATTTTCTCTTGGCATCCAACTCCGCTTTCTCATGAGATGTGTACACACTCACTGCCAGGACCCCTGCCATTGTCAAACTGATAACCAAAACAAATTGGAGGTTTTCGTATTTGAATTCTTTTAGTCGTACACCCCATTTTAGCTTACTCGCTATGAAAACAACAAAAGTGTACAATAGCCCAACCAAGGTCAGTGCCTTAGAGAATACAAGCAAAAGAACAGTGCATGACAAGATGAACAGGTAAACAGGCATCTTTTTTTCCATTGAATTCATTAAGCCAATCAACCTAAACGTGATAAGAAATTGACTCCCAACAATTAAGATTACAGACGAGTAAGCAATGATTCTTAATAACCCAAATTCAATTGACTTACCAACGTCCATAGAAATTTGAGAATTGTCCAGTATGCTCCACACAACAGAAAGTACTGATACACTCATCATCAAACCAATTAGCGCATACAAGTAAATGAGCATTTGAGGATGTACTTTGCTCTTCACTCTGAATTTTCGTGACCAGCTCAGGCTAATTATAAAAATCAATAAACAGTTGAGAAAAAGGTCACCTAACGTTGGATTCCAGATGGAAGATGTATAATAGATAGCATCAAAAAGGGGGTAGTTGATAAACCCTTCCAGTACTCCAAAAAACAGGCTAATACCCCTGACAACCAGTAGTATAAAAATGGAAAACAGGAATTTTTTTGTGAGAAAATTCCAAAAAATAATCAATAAGAAAACGATAATGAGAATGCCTGAAATGACATCAATCGCTTTAGAAGGCGTCTCTTTTATTTCATAATAGAGCAGGTTTCGAAATTTTAGTGTACCCGAAACTGTCGATATTGAAACTAGGTTCTCTGGTAAGGTAGGTCTGACTCCTGATTTTAAAAAACGATTCGTAATAGAATAGCTCTTCGCTAACGGATAACTTGAGATTGCAACACAATTTTCGTCCTGGCTTACGACTTGGATAAGGTATATTCCACTGCTATCTTCAGTAACATAGATAGAGTCTGTATGTACTAGTATTGGCCAGAAACGGTCATCACTCCATTCGGTTAATTCTCCCTCACAAAATTTCCTTTTCTGAAAATCATTCGTTGCGGTTTCTCCCCT
This sequence comes from Ekhidna sp., assembly GCA_965261215.1. Classification (GTDB taxonomy): domain Bacteria; phylum Bacteroidota; class Bacteroidia; order Cytophagales; family Cyclobacteriaceae; genus Ekhidna. The sequence goes on along the minus strand of CBDHDT010000193.1, from coordinate 171,394 downwards.
TAGCCACCCCAGTAAATCATTTTTTTGATTATCGATCAAATAGTCTAAAAAAGTATCAGTTTTATCAATGGTAATAGACCTCCAATCCAGCAAAAGATGATTTGCCAACATGATAATCATACCTATCAACACAATACTTAACGAGATTCTCAACTTCATACCTTTGGAAGATACAATAATCAAACCCGTTAAGGCACGTATACTAATTCATCTTCCAAGTTAGATGGATAAATATTACCCTTGAATAACGGAAATTAACAGGGAACAAAATCACCGCTACCAAAAAGATGGTAATCAAATAAACACTAATAGAAGGATCGTCAAAGAAATAATAGAGTACGAACGCAGTTACAAGGAACAATCCAGTCGAAAATGCATAGCTAACATACATGGCTCCATAGAAATTGCCTGGTTCTTTTTCAAATCTCAAATTACAGTTTGGACAGTTTTTATGCATGGACGAAACTTTCTTCAAGTTTAGCAGTCCATGAGTAAACAAAGCACCTTTCCTGCACCTTGGACAGTTAGCGTTTAAGATGCTGGATAATACCGATTTTTCGATCATCTGTTTTACTATATCGAAACCAAAGAAATGCAAGTATCCCCACAATGACATACGGGGTAAAAAACAGGTACATGATACCCATGTTTAGTCCAGTAGCCAGTTCCGTTTCTCCATGGCTCACATTGTTCTTGATTTGAGTCCTGCACATGGCGCACTGGGCCCAATTAAGCATGGGAATGATAAACGTAAGGGATAATAAAATCGTCCGCTTCATGCCTCAAAGATAGTAAGGTTGAATCATAAAATAAACTACCACCCCAGTAATCGACACATACATCCAAACTGGATACGTAAACTTAACTATTTTCTTGTGTTTTGGCACCTGATTGGTCAGTGCATAATAAAAAGCCATTAATACAAAAGGTACTACTGCAACAGAAAGTACTATGTGGCTGGCAAGAATAAACAAATATACCAGCCTGCTCATACCTGCTTTCGCTATTTCAACATCATCTAGCATACCATCATGATCCAAATCTCCAAATTTCACTGATTCTACGCTTGAGTGGTATACGATGTATGAAATCAAAAACAGAACACCCATAAAAAGAGACATAAACATAAAAGCACGATGAAGTTTTATGTTTCCTTTTTTTATGAATACCAACGCTGCAATAAGCAAAAGAGTCGTTGCAGAATTGATGCCTGCATGTACACTGGGGAGTGACTTTATCCACCCACTAGCAAAAGAAAATTTGCTAGGAAAGAGCATAATAAATGTCACTACAACCGGGATCAAAATAGATACTCCATAAATGATCTTTAAGTAGGATTTATTATCGACTGACTCCTTTACCATATGATTTTTGAAAAATTAATATGTCCAGTTCAGTAAGTAAATTGTCTACCCCTTCCCTACTCAACTCATAAGCTCCCCATATCCCTTCTTCATCAACCAACAGCATGTCACTAGCATAATTCATGCAATGGATAAAACCCAATGAATCCGACACCAAGGGAACCTTTTTTATTTCCGTCCGATACGCAATCCTGTTAAAGCAGCTTAATTCGGCAGTATGTAAGGGGACCGACGTATAGATAACAGATATATCTCCGAATCGACCACATTTGGAAGAATGTTCTTCGTGCAAGTCTAGCACAAATTTATTATCACCAAATAATTGCAAAAACAGATACCAGCAAACAGGGATCAGGAAGACTACGAGAAATACCAGTCGCTTTAGCCCCTTGCTACTGGTCAAGGTTACTTATGTAACGTGTCAAAGATTGCCCCCCCCTCATAGATCATAATAAATATGAAAAACACAACAAATAACATAGGAAGAACAACGGACATTTTGAGGGATCTCTTCTCATGACCAAGGTGCATAAACTCAGATACGATATAATATGCCTTAACAATTGTCAGCGCAATGAAAACGACGATCCTCAACCACTTTTGATCATGTGGCACCGTAAATGCTATTGCAAATTCAAAAGCTGTGATAACTGCCAAATAAATCATGATTTTTATAAAGTGCTTCACTTTAGCCTTATTAACAGGCGGTACTTCTATTTGTGGCGTTTGTTGTTCCATTAATATTTACGGTTATGAATTTAAACTAAATAGAAAAAGGTGAATACAAAGACCCAAACAAGGTCTACAAAGTGCCAGTACAGACCTACTTTTTCCACCATCTCATAGTGTCCTCTTCGTTCCAAAATACCTACTGTAGCCTGATAGAAAATGACAAAATTGATCAGGACACCACTAAATACATGAAACCCATGAAACCCTGTTATAAAAAAGAACAAAGCCGCGAAATTAGGCGGACCGTATTGGTTCGCACTGAGTCCTGCCCCTGTAATAAAATTACCAACAGCATTCATTGAAATATCAGCCCCATGGATGAAATGACTCCATTCCCATGCCTGACATCCAAGAAAGGTAAGACCTCCTAAAAGTGTCCAAAGCATCCATTTTTCTACGCCTTTTTTGTCCATTCTTTCACCAGCTTCTACAGCCAGCACCATCGTTAAACTACTGACGATGAGAATGAAGGTCATAATACCTACGAACACAAGCGGAAGCTCCACTCCATGTAAAAATGGCACAGCCTCAAACACCTTTTCCGGAGTTGGCCAATACTCCGATGAAAATTTGAAGTCCGCAACCGTTCCTTCATACGCAGGATGGCTAAATCTAATAAGACCATAGGTAATCAACAGGGCAGAAAAAGTAAATGCATCGGAAAGCAGAAAAAGCCACATCATGACCTTTCCATAACTCGCTTTCATCGGAGATACACCACCACCCCACAAGTTCCTTTTGTTTTCGTCTACCAAAACAGCAGTATTAGCCATGTATCAGAGAGTTTATCGGTTAGTTACTGAAAATCAAAAATAAGTATAAATACAACCAAAGTCCACCAAGAAAGTGCCAGAATGTAGCACACATTTCTATTCTAAGCATACTCCTAGAATGTACTCGGAATTGAAATGAATTCGTAAGCACAACTCCAAGAAAAGCCAACGCACCAACGAGGTGAAAAACGTGTAATCCAGTAAATACATAAATAAAGGAACTTGCTGGATTGCCAACGAAATGAAATCCTTTAGATACCAGTTGTGTCCAAGCCATGAACTGACCAACAACAAAGGTGATCGCAAGAATAGCGGTCAAGGTTAATCCGATACGAATGCTCCTGATATTATTTCGTTTCGCTGAGACATAAGCATAATGCATCGTGACACTGCTCATAATGATAATTACAGAGGTGATCTTAAAAAGAGATGGAAAATCCACATACTCCCAATCCCCCACAGACTTTTTGACGATATAGGCACTGGAAAGTGAAGCGAAAAGCATCACTACTGAAATCAAAAAAAGCCACAAAGCAAATTTCTGTGGTTGCATGGACCTTATTCCTGGTCTCATAGCTATCCCTTCTGTCATATCTTATCCAGTAAAAAAGTGATTTGTACAATCGGCAAGTATATAAATGAACCAAACATAATCCTCTTAGCTTTGCTGTTCGAGGCATCTTTCATGAGGCTAAATGTCTGCGCTAAAAACAACGTTCCACAAACCATTGCCACCACGCCACTTGTCAGACCCGTCAATCCAAAATAAGATGGCAAAAGACCTAATGGCAACAAAAAAAGTGTGTACACCATAATGTTGATTGCCGTGTTCAAATTCTTTTCTCCGCCACCAGGCAGTAGCTTAAAACCAGCTTTTTTATAATCTTCATCACATACCCATGCAATAGCCCAAAAGTGAGGAAATTGCCAAATGAATTGGATACCGAAAATAATAAGTGCCTCATAACTTAACACACCACTTCCAGCTGTCCAGCCAATCAACGGCGGCAGGGCACCAGGTATAGCACCTACAAAAACAGCAATTGACCCCACTCTTTTCAGCGGAGTATATACGAAGGCATACAGAACGAGGGAAAGAACTGAAAGAGCGACCGTTAATAGATTTGTAGATAATGTTAAAAGTACCATTCCAGTCAAACCAGTGAAAACACTAAACCATATCGCTTCATTGGAAGAAATAAGACTCGATGGAATGGGTCGGTTTCTTGTTCTGCTCATTAATGCATCATACTCCTTCTCCATCACCTGATTGATGGTAACAGATGACCCTGAAATTAAAAATCCTCCAAAAAGGAACGCCAGAAAATCACTCCAACTCATGATAATCGGACTAGCTAACAAGAATCCAAACCCGGAAGAAAAAACAACTAGAAAAGAAAGCCTTGGTTTCAGTAATTCATAAAATGCCTTGAGCTTTTCTATGCTGGTTAGGTCAATATGATGAAGTGTCGAACTCACTAGGCAGGTCTGAGACGTAAAGTTAAGTAAAAAAGTAGGCTGAATATACCTGTTGCAGACAATAAATGCAGTGGCTGTGTCCAAAATGGAAAATTAAATGTCGACATAATCACGCCTAAAAACGCCGTTAACACCACAATGGTCAGTAAATATTGAGAAGCTGATCGCAGTTGGTCAATATTTTTCTTTCTCACCAAAAAAAAGATGGCACCCGAGCTTATAAGAATAATCCAAGAATAGGATCTATGTACAACAAACACTTCCGTTAGGCTGTCCAGCCAGTAATGCCTGTTCGGTTCGTCTAGCAATAATCCATCAACCAGGTGTCGTACTTCTGTTCCTAAAATAACCTGAGGTATAAAAAGGACAAAGGCTGTTAGTGTCAAGACAAAAAGATTTTTATTTTTTACCACTTCCTTTTCTTTGGCGTACACATACATCCAGATCAACAGAGCCACAATTAAAAGTGCAAGTAACATGTGAAAAGTGATGAATCCCTTTAAAAGATTGGTCGAGACTACCAATGAACCGACCCAGCCCTGAAATCCTGTCAACGCAAATATCAAGACACCCACAATTGGAAGCCAGTTTTTGTCTTTAAAAGAAAAAGCCCACAGCATATTCAAAAAGACCAAAAAACCGATCAGCACTCCTACTAAACGGTTGATGTATTCGATCCACGTCTTGATAACATCAAATTCTTGTTCCTTTTGAAGGAGTAGGTCATTTAATATTTTCGTGCTTAATCTTTCATACCCAACTTTACTTAGCATTGTAGCTAGTCTTCCATTCTTCCGAAGGCGTTCCGCTTTGAAAATTTCTAAGTAATTCTCAGGCAGTTGATCGGGGGAAGTAGGAGGCACATAGCTACCGAAGCATTTCGGCCAGTCAGGACAACCCATGCCCGCACCCATACTGCGAACGATAGAACCAACAAGGATCAGTACAAGTACTGATCCAAGGGTTATTAAATTGATCTTAAAAAAGAAATTCTTATTCGGCATTCACTTTTTCAACCCCTGTCAGATTCTCTCGTTCAGCAATCTCATTTTCATGCTCAAGGTTCGATTCTGGAGTATGTGAATACGGTGTGATTTGAGGGATAAAATCTTCCTTCGCTCCTGGTTTACTATAGTCATAAGGCCATCTAAATATTCTTGGAATAGCTCCTAGCCAGTTCCCATGTTTAGGAAAACGAGGAGTCGTCCATTCCATGGTATTAGATTTCCATGGATTAGCTGGAGCCAGTTTTCCTCTGAAGATGCTGTAAAAGAAATTAAACAAGAAGATGAATTGTGCAAAAAAAGTCGCTATCGCTGCAATGCTCACCAATGAGTTCAAGTCCATAAATCCACTGAATGTATCAAAGGAGGTAAAAGCATAATATCTTCTTGGAAAACCAGCAATTCCAATGTAGTGAAGGGGGAAAAACACCATGTAAACTCCAATGAACGACAACCAGAAATGAAGTTTCCCCAGCTTATCATTCATCATTCGCCCAAACATCTTGGGAAACCAGTGATACACTCCTGCCAACAGTCCAAAAAACGAGGCACTTCCCATAACTAGGTGGAAATGCGCCACCACAAAATAGGTGTCATGCAAGTTAATATCAAGGACTGAATTTCCAAGGAATAGCCCTGTCAATCCTCCTGAGATAAAGAATGATACCAACCCGATAGAGAACATCATTGCTGGAGTGAATATGATATTCCCTTTCCACAGTGTCGTAATATAATTAAATGCTTTAATTGCCGACGGAACGGCGATAACCAAGGTCAGTACCGTAAATATAGATCCAAGAAATGGGTTCATTCCCGTGATAAACATATGATGAGCCCAGACAAGGAAAGATAAAAATCCAATCCCCAGCATAGATCCAATCATTGCTTTATATCCAAAAATTGGTTTTCTCGAGTTAGTTGAAATAATTTCAGAGGTAATTCCTAAAGCTGGAAGAATTACGATATACACTTCGGGGTGTCCCAGAAACCAAAACAAGTGCTGGAACAAAATAGGGCTACCGCCAACATTTGCAAGTGCTTCACCTGCTATGTATATATCAGAAAGGTAAAAACTCGTCCCAAACGACCTGTCAAAGATCAGTAATAAGGCTGCCGATAGTAATACTGGAAATGAAAGTAAGCCCAGTACTGCTGTAATCAAAAATGCCCAAATTGTTAAAGGGAGCCTAGAAAAAGACATGCCTTGCGTTCTCATATTGAGAATAGTAGTGATATAGTTAATACCTCCCAAGAGTGTTGACGCAATAAAAAGTGCCATTGAAACTAACCATAAAGTCATTCCCAGCCCCGAACCAGACATAGCCTGAGGGAGAGCACTCAGTGGTGGATAAATCGTCCAGCCACCACTGGCAGGTCCCGTTTCAATAAATAATGAGATGAACATGATCAGCCCTGATGCGAAAAAGAACCAGTAAGAAAGCATATTCATAAAACCAGATGCCATGTCTCGGGCTCCAATTTGGAGTGGGATCAGAAAGTTTGAAAAAGTCCCGCTAAGTCCCGCAGTTAATACAAAGAATACCATGATGGTCCCATGCATAGTAACCATAGCCAAGTAAAACTCTGGATCAAGATTTCCATCAATAGTGATCCATTCTCCTAGAAGAGGTTTTAACCACCCTAAACCCATATCTGGAAAGCCCAGCTGTAATCTGAATATAACTGAAAGTCCGCCACCAATGACTGCCCAAACAATACCTGTAATCAAGAATTGCTTGGCAATGGTCTTGTGATCAGTTGAAAAAATATACTTGCTTACGAAGCTTTGTTCGTGATCATGATCCTCGTGATGGTCGTCATGACCTGCTGTATCCTGTTGTAGTTGTATATCTGTTACTGACATGTTAATATTTATTTAGAACTACCTGATGTAGAGCTACTTATGTCTTCATTAATCTCGATCCCTGATGCAATGATGGCTGCCTCCTTTAACTCAGCTGGTACTTGAGCCAAGTAGTCAGGATTTTGTTTCAGCCATGTATTCTCTTGTTGCTCTTTATACCAAGAGTCATATTCATCCTGTTCTAAAACAGTGATGATTCCTTTCATCCCATAGTGACTTTTTCCGCAAATTTTATTACACACCAACTCATAATTAAAGTCAGGATTTCCTGTTTTCTCCTGCATTTCTGCCGTTGAGACGGTGGGTACGAACCAGAATCTTGTTGGCATGCCTGGCACAGCATTCATCTGAACTCTAAAATGAGGGTTGTATACACTGTGAATGACATCCCTTGCTCTTATTTTCAATAAAACTGGTTTCCCTTTAGGGATTACCAATTGCGTAGGAATAAAGTCATCGTGTCCGTTTTTGTCAGAAAAGTCAATCCCCATCTGGTTGGTGGCATCTATTTTTCTGAAATCTGAATTCCCGAGGTTACCATCTTTTCCTGGATACCTGAAAGCCCAAGCGAATTGATAGCCCATCACTTCGACAACTTCTGCTCCTTCGGGAGCAGGTCCTGTTATCTTTGTCCATTCTTTAAGCCCCGAGATAATCAGCCAAGCCAACACAACTGCTGGAACAAATGTCCATATCATTTCCAGTCGGCTGTTGTGAGGATAATAGTGAGCCGTATTTTCTTCTTTATATCTGTATTTCCATGCAAACACAAACAAAAATATTTGAGTCCCGATGAACACAAAAACTGTGATTGCCATAGTGATCCAGAACAGATTTTCTGTGATTACGCCATGCTCAGAAGTTATTGGCAGGTTATAGGTATCGTACTCTGTCATGGAGTAGTAGAAAAATCCAAAAATTCCGACGACCAAAAATATGAGCATAAAAAACCCCTGAGCAGAATTGCCCGGTAACACGTAGCTCTTCTTTTTATCTTTCTTTATTACATCAACAAGAGAAGTCATCCGGAAAATGATTACAAAAACCACTAACACCAAAATGACTGCAACAACGACTATTAAATTAAGCATAATCTTATTCTACTACTTAAATATGATGATGTAAACTTTCTTCCAGCATAGGATCATTCTTAGCAAATAGTGGAGCTTTAGATAAAGCACTAAGTGCTACATATAAAAATGCACTAAAATAAACAAGTATTAACCCGACCTCAAGAAATCCAAACCCTCCATTTTCTGCCAGTGTTCCTGGAGTGATCATTAAATAAAAATCCATCCAATGTCCAAAAACTACCACTGGACAAACAACCTTCAATATCCTTGTATGCCTCTTCGCATCCCTTGTCATAAGCACTAGGAAAGGAAAGAAGAAGTTTAAAATCAAATTGATATAGAAGACTGGAGCGTAGTAGCCTTTCCATCGCTCAACGAAGTATACAGTTTCTTCTGGAATATGAGCGTAATAAATCAGCATAAATTGGGAGAACCAAATGTAGGTCCAAAAAATACTGAAAGCGAAAACGAACTTCCCCAAATCATGTATGTGACTTTCATTAACCACTGACAAGTACCCTTTGTCTTTCAGTGTAACTACAATGAATAATGTAAAAGCCAGTCCAGCAACCCACCAGCTGGCAAAACTGTACCACCCAAACATTGTACTGAACCAATGCGCATCAATAGACATCACCCAATCCCATGCCGCCATTGATGAAGACACAGCAAAAAATATCAGGAAAATAGCAGAAATCTTACGCATCTTATACCATTTTTCCGATCCTCCTTCTAGGTCCTCTTGAAATGCAAGTTGTCGTAATTTTCTAAATAGCAAATACCAAACTGCAAAGAAAACAATCATCCTACCTACGAAAAATAGTGGAAACTCTCCTCCCTGCATAGGCCAGAAAAAATAAGAGGCTTTGCCTTTCATTATTTCGTCACCACCTACTTCATCATACAAATCTGCGTGTGTCCAATGGAAAATATCATGACCTGCTATGAAGTAAACTCCCAGCATTAAAACAAATGCAACAGGCAACCATGAGCCGAAAGCTAAAGGTATTCGTTTGATCCCCACAGACCATCCTGCCTGTGCGACATATTGAATCGCAAAAAAGAAAACACCAATGAGTGCCAGCCCTGCAAAAAATACATTGTTTATCCAGAGGTTTACAAAGAATCGCTTGATGGGGTTAAATCCGCTATGGTCTTCCTCCTCAGAATCGTTACTCTCCTCAATCTCAGGATGCCCATCTCCGTAGGGCTCTTCATCATGACTGTCAGCAACAAATTCAACAGTACGGTCATCCACGCCATGTCCTTCCGCATGATCACCTGTTCCTAGGGTACAGTACCCAAGCGTAGCAAGAACAATACCTGCAAGAAAAAATGTAATTAAATGCTTCTTTGCTTTTGAGGTAAATTCAAATCTCTCTTCTGATACCATGTATCCTATTTCTTTTGAAGTTCTTTAATATACCTAGCAATTCTCCATCGATCTCTTGGGCTGACCTGAGATCCATGAGTACCCATCAGACCTTTCCCATACGTGATGACATGAAAAATATGACCTTCTGTCAAATCCAAATAGGCCGCACCATGCAAATTTGCTACCCCAGCAAACGCTTCTGCTACTTTTCCATCCGCATTACCTTGCTCTCCGTGGCAATGCTGACAGTAACGTTCATACAGTTCTTTTCCTTTTTTTACAACTTCCACATCAGCAGTATCCAGTGGACTGATCACCGCAGAAGCTACTTCCAAATCATCTTTGGAATACCTGTAGGGCAATGACTCTCCCCTCCTAACCGTATTTGCAACTGGTCTTCTCATTGTCATCATAAATGGATTGTATGGATTCGAGTTATAAAACTCCCCGTACCCATCTTCATCATTAGAATCTAACCAGTTTCCTGCATTTTTATCAGTTATCTGTTTCAATGGTTCATAAGAAACAGCATGATACATTTGAGGTGCATACTCCAGACCCGTATCATTCTCTCCCGCAGCACATGAGACCAGCAAAGATCCAATGGATAGGAAAGTCAAATAGTTAAATGTTGCGTTTAGCATGCTTATTCAAATGTTTTGTTATTTACTTCAGAAGCTCCGCTACCCTGCAAAACGTTCTTTATTTCTGCTTCTTTCTTATCATTTTTATCCAAATCAATAGCCATCACATGTTTGTCGTCTGTGATGCGTACATCATAAATCCTAGGTCTTCCCCAAGGTTTTAGATTACTTATACCGAAGAAAGTACCCACCATACCAAATGCCGCTAAAAGGACTGTCATTTCAAATGTTACAGGAACAAACGCAGGAATAGGTATAAAATCTTTGCCTCCAATAATCATGGGCCAATCAACTCCCATCATTCCTATTTGCATCGTCAGAGCCAGCGTAGTTCCAGTAATTCCAAACATAAAGGCTGCTATGGAAAGTCTACTCCTTTTATAACCCAGTGCATCTTCGATGCCATGTACTGGAAAAGGGGAATAAACTTCTTCTATTTTGACTCCACTGTCTCTCACCTCCTTGATTGCTTCCATCAATACATCTTCATCATCATAGACACCAAGTACGTAGTTCGTTCCTTGAGACATATACTATTGCTTTTCTCCAGTTGCTTTAATAATACTTTTTACTTCAGCCATATTGATTACGGGGAAAAACTTGGCAAACAAGAAGAACGCCGTGAAGAATAAGCCAAATGAGAACACATAAACTCCTACATCAACCATAGTCGGATAAAACATCGCCCAACTTGAAGGAAGGTAGTCCCTGTGTAATGATGTTACGATAATTACAAATCGTTCGAACCACATTCCTATATTTACAATAATGGATATTACGAATGTAGCTGCCAGATTTGTCCTTATTTTCTTAAACCAAAAGAGTTGAGGTGAGATCACATTACAAGTCATCATCGACCAGTATGCCCACCAGTATGGTCCAGTAGCCCTGTTTATAAAAGCATATTGCTCTGCCTCAACCCCTGAATACCAAGCGATAAAAAACTCAGTGATATAAGCTACTCCAACAATAGATCCGGTTACAATAATGATGATATTCATCATCTCTATGTGTTGAATTGTTATGTAATTTTCCAATTTGTAGACCTTCCTAGTGACCAGTAGCAACGTTAACACCATTGCAAAACCTGAGAAAATTGCCCCTGCAACAAAATACGGCGGAAATATAGTTGTATGCCATCCAGGAATAACAGAAGTGGCAAAGTCAAAGGATACAATAGTGTGTACTGACAACACCAATGGAGTAGCTAAACCTGCTAAAACCAATGCCACCGTCTCATAGTGGCTCCATGTTTTTGCTCCTCCAATCCATCCGAAACTAAGCGCACCGTAGATTGCTTTCGAAACTTTGTTGGTTGCCCTATCTCTTATCGAGGCAAAATCAGGAATTAATCCAATGTACCAGAACACAAGCGATACAGAGAAATAAGTCGAGATTGCAAAAACATCCCAGAGTAAAGGCGAATTAAAGTTCACCCACAAAGAACCAAATGTATTTGGTAGCGGGAACATCCAGTAAAAAGCTAACCACGGTCTCCCTGTATGCAAGATAGGGAACAATGCGGCACAAATTACCGCAAAAATAGTCATCGCTTCTGCCGCCCTGTTGATAGACATTCGCCAGCGTTGACGGAATAAAAGCAAAATAGCAGAGATCAAGGTTCCTGCATGACCTATTCCAACCCACCAAACAAAGTTGGTGATATCCCACGCCCATCCCACAGTCTTATTCAGTCCCCACATCCCTACTCCATTCCAAAGCAAAAGATAGACTGCATAAGCTCCTACTGCCAGCAATGCCAGCGAGATAGCCATAGCCGTCATCCACAACTTTGTAGGTTTTTGTTCTACCCTACTGCATATATCCTCTGTAACACTGTGGGCTGTTTTACCGTCCGTTATTAACGGTACCCTTACTTCTGATTCTACATGCATTATGCTTCGGCTTTTTCTTTGTTTTCGTCTTTGTTTCTCACCTTCGTCAAATACCACACATTCGGCATCACTCTCAATTCTTCGAGCACATGGTATGCTCTGCCTTCTCGAGCTTCAACACTTTTCTTTGTTTCCTTTATCTTCAATTTTTTGTAAATTCTGCTATTGGAATCCTTCATGTCTCCGAACACCAATGCTTCTGACGGACAGGCTTTCACGCATGCGGTTGTGATCTCTCCGTCAATTGGTCTCCGCGATTCTTTTTTCGCCTTCAATTTTCCTGCTTGTATCCTCTGCACACAGAAAGAACATTTCTCCATCACACCCCTAGACCTCACAGTCACATCTGGGTTTAGTACCATTTTACCCAAATCATTATTCATGGAAGTATTTGTGTCAAATTGAGAGTTATCATGGTACTTAAACCAGTTAAATCTTCTCACTTTATATGGGCAGTTATTTGCACAATACCGCGTACCGACGCACCTGTTGTAAGCCATCATGTTCAACCCTTCAGTGCTATGAGTAGTGGCCGCAACTGGACAGACTGTCTCACACGGAGCAGCATTACAATGTTGGCACATCATCGGCTGGAAGGTGACCTCAGGATTATCCGCTGCAATTTCTTTTACATCTACAACATTAGAATCCAAATCGTCCTTGGTAATTTCATCTTCAGGTCTTGAGCTGTAATAACGATCAATTCTGATCCAGTGCATCTCTCTTCTGTTCAGAACCTCTTGCTTTCCTACAACTGGTATGTTGTTTTCCGTCTGACATGCAATGGTACAGGTACCACATCCAGTACATGAGTTCAAATCTACGATCATTCCCCAGTGATGGTTGGTGTACTCATGATCTTTCCAAAGTGAAATGGCGTAAGGTTTTTTCTTGCCCGTCAGTGTAGATATTTCAGGAGTGTACCTACCCGCCGAGGCATTTTTTTGATATTCCTTAAGAACTGTTTCCTGAATAACCGTTTCTCTGCCTACGTAGGTTTGGCTTGTCTGTGTTTGTGGAACTTTAACCACCTGCTCACTCACGTCCACAGAAACATTATTTGCTGAAAATTTCAATCCTGAATTTGAAGGAGCAACAAATTGATAAGCATTAATGCCAACATGGTCTCCTACTGGTCCTGACTTGGTGCGTCCATACCCCAAAGCCAGCCCAACGGTTCCATAGGCTTGCCCTGGTTGGGGGATTACAGGCACTTGTACCGATTTGTCATCCACCGTCAGTGTCGCTATTTTGTAGTCCATATCCCCATCTTTCACGCGCCAGCCATTTTCTCGAGCCTGCCTAGGCGACACAGTAAGGTAATTATCCCAACACGCTTTTGTTATTGGATCAGGCATCTCCTGCAACCAAGGGTTGTTAGCCTGAACTCCATCTCCAACAGAGTAATTCGAGTAAAGAACTAATTCTGTATTAAAAGAATTGACTTGGTAATTGTTTTTGATTTTGTCGGCAATGCCAAGCACATCAACGGAAATCGACAGGGAGCTTACGGAATCATCTCTATCATATACTCCATTGTACAAGCATTGATCCCAGAAGGTATCAAAGATGCCTGAAGACAAAGGCTTCCACCCTGATCTCAGAAAATCGTAATATGTATCCTCTACGTCAGCCCACCTAAGGAATGATTCTTGGGCTTGACGTGTGTTGAAAATGTTTGAAATTGTTGGTTGAGCTAAACTTAAATGACCAGTAACCGGTTCGAAATCATTCCATGATTCCAAATAGTGATGATCAGGGGTCAAGTATTTAACTATTGTTGCCGTTTCATCTACTCTATCCGAAGTAGAAATTGATGTCTGGGCTTGATTAATAGATGATGCTATGTCATTTCCCAGCGGGTGGTCATACACAGGATTGCAATTGTAAAAGACAACTGTGCCAACCTGTCCTCCCTCTAGTTCATTTACGAATTCAGCAAAGGCTTTATCATCTCCTTTTCTTGTGTTCATCGACTTGGACGAATCTATAGTATTTCCGTAGCTGTCAAGAAGATCATTAATAGCGATCACCAACTGCTGAACATTGGCATCATTAGATCCGCTTAATACAAGTGCGTTTCTTTTCGATTTCCACAGGTCATTTGCCGCTTTCTCGAGAACAACCGTGTTTTCTACTTTAGGGACACCTACGATAGTGACACCTGCTTTCTGAGCGATCAAATTATAGAGGTTAGCGATAAAGAGACCTTCCTCGGACGGTTTGATTGGCTGACGATAATCAGCATTCGAACCTGTTAAAGACAAGTTGGATTCAAAGGAATAAAGACGTGACATCTCTTTTTTATCATCATCCAGTTTTCTTGTGGAGGCAAACTGACGACTGTTCATCGTCTGATTTGGCCAATTGCCTAAAAAATCCGCTCCAAAAGAAACAATCGTTTTGGCTTTTGAAAAATCATGAACGGGTAGGACCCTGTTGCCCGATGTTTTTTCATACGCTTCCAAGATACCACTGAAAGAAACTGGATCATATTGTATCCATTCTACATTCCCATACTTTTCATTTAATGTCTCCACAGCACGTTGGGTGGAAGGGCTACAATTGGAATAGGAAACAATAACAGTCTTCCTCGTATTTAAATTGAGTTCCAACTTAATTCTCTTATCTACTTCTTCCCATGTTGCGTCTTCTTCACCAATTCTAGGATTCCGTAGCCTTTGTTCATCATATAACGATAGAACAGAGGCCTCTACCTGAGTCGTAGTTCCTCCACCTGATACTTTTGAAAGTTTATTGCCTTCGATTTTAATCGGTCGACCTTCTCTTGTTTTAACTACCACACTACAGTAATCATTTCCCATTGTGTATGTGGACGCATAGAAATTGGCAATCCCAGGGTCCACATCTACAGGTTTATTTACGTAAGGAATAGCTTTTCTAACTGGTGCCTCGCAGGCAGCTAAAGAGACTGCTGCCATTCCAAATCCCATCATTTTCAAAAAATCCCTCCTTGACGGTTCTCCATCTTCGCCACTGTTTACTGGCAGGTATTCAGGAAATTCCTTAGAAACCCTAGCTTGAAAATCTTCATTGTTTTCTAATTGCTCCAGTCCTTTCCAGTATATCTTATTCTCTTCCATAATAGATTTAAGTCATCCTTCGAACATTTAATAGTGACATTTAGCACACTCTAAACCTCCGATATCTTCTACTTTCATCGGTTCTTTACTCTGCTCAGCATGCAGTTTCACCAATTCATTATAATATTCGTTCCCTTTAGTATTTATATCTGTTTCTCTGTGACAATTGATACACCAGCCCATGGTCAGGTGTGAATACTGGTATACCACTTCCATCTCTTCTATCGGTCCATGACATGTTTGACATGCTATTTCGCCGACAGCCACATGCTGTTGGTGATTGAAATAAGCCAAGTCAGGCAGGTTATGGATTCTTATCCATTCAATCGGCTTTGTATTGGTACCGTATGTTTTTGTCTCAGGATCGTAATCAATTGCTGCATATATTTTTTGAATTTCTTCAGACTCTGTCTTCACCTGTGTGTGGCAATTCATGCAAATATTAGGTGAAGGAATGTTAGCATCTTTTGACTTTCTCACCCCTGTATGACAGTATTGACAATCAATTTCATATTGACCTGCATGAATTTCATGGGAAAAGGCAATAGGCTGGATGGGCTGATAGCCCTGCTGCACTCCTATAGTGAAAGCCCCGTCAATCAGTGTTTTTAAGACAAGTGCTGTGAATAAAAAGATTACTAGACCAACAAATGAATTGCTTTTCAAGAAGGCAATAAAATTAAAAGATTGATTAACAAGCTCTGCCTCTTCCTCATCCAAGTCGTTTCTTTCCTTTAAATATTTTGTCAATGTGTTAACGGCAATAATAAGTGCTGTTAAAGCCAGTACCAGAACAACTATCAGAATAATAATGATAGCAGTCAAGTAGGTAGATGAGATCATCTCCTCCTGTTTCTTTCCAGCTTCAGAAGTGGAGGTTACCTCTACAGGTGGCCCTTTAAGTGTTTCAGCTTGAATATATGCCAGCAACGCCATCACTTGCTCATCAGAGAATGGATAAACAGGCATTGCAGTCTTATTGTATTCCTCGTACAGAGCGACAGCCTGTTCATCACCCGAAGCAATTAACTTCTGAGAGTTCCTGATCCAAGACTGCAACCAAGTAATGGAACGTCTTTCATAAACACCTGCCAACGCTGGTCCTATGATTTGCTTATGCACCTGATGGCATTGTGTACAATTGGCTTTGAAGGTTGCTTCGCCCGCCACAATAACAACTTCATCAGAGGGAATTTCCTGAGCACAAACAGTAGCAACCAAAAGGAAGCTAAAAATCAAGTTTAAAGATTGCTTGGTTAGGTTGGTTGTTTTCTTCGACATGTATTGCAAAGGCTTGAAATCAAACTCCTGCAAATGTAATATCAGACCTATTTCTCATCGTATAAAAGCCTGTTAAAGTTATTATTTAGAATTATTATAAATAACACTTAATTTGGTCGTTCCTCACATTCTGCTGATACTGAACAAAAAAGTATTGCATCAGCACGTCTCCATGTTATAGGACCGTTGCAAACGCCCGCGAAGAGTCTGTTGGTTCTTGATTTTTTATAAAAATGGACACAATGGCTATGCTTGTATTTTTTCCTAATTCAAACAAAAAATAATTCAATTTATTTATGTCATATTGTATAATCAAATTGGTATTAATGCTTGATTAGTACTCTACGAGCATATAATTTATTTGATTCCGTAATCAGATGGAAAAAGTACATTCCTGGTGGCAGTTTTTTTGAACTCAAAACAAGTTGCTGAGTTCCTCCGACTACCAATTCTCCTCTTACTTTCTTACCAGATTGATCATATAAAATCCATTCACCATCATGTATGATTGCATCATTCAGATAAACTATAAATTTTTCATCCGCAGGATTAGGATAAATTGAGATACTAGGGACATCATCGATTCCAGTGATTGTTTCCGTTGCCCCTGCAATATCGATAAAGCCTGACTGCAACACTTGTTTTGTTGTATTATCTTGTACAAAAGCAATAACCCTCAGTTTACTTGCGTCATATACATTATCAATTACCCAGTCTACAGAATAGGTGAAAACTTTTGTAGCTGTATTTCCAGCTACCTCTGGGAAAACATCTCCGAAATAATTGAATCCTGCAGGACCTGGTAACATCACTCTCAAGACATGTCTTAATACATCACCATTTGCATACTTTCCAATTGACGGAATAGCATTTCCGTTAGCATCTATCGCTCCGATAACAATCTCTTTTTCAACAACAGCAAACTGAAAGGAAAGGTCTGCATTACGAATGGTACTCTTAGCGACGAATGAAGCAGTGACAGCAATTCTTCCAGGATCAGTTGACGTATTCCGTAAAATCGGGAAATCAAATGGAGCTGGTTCCAATTCTTTAATGTTGATATCATTCTGGTTCCAACTACGAATACTCACTCGCTCACCTGCACGGTTCTTTACTGGATCAACAACATCTCCATCTAGCACAGAAACTGGTTGACCTTCAATGCCATAATAAGCAGCTCGTGCTCCAGGACCAACTGTATTTCTTGCGTTCACAGGGTCTGTAGAACCATCTTCTCCATTGTTAGCTAGGTCCGTAAAATAATTGATCCACATTACCCTGTCTGGATCGATACCAGTTATTGGGTTTTGGAATGTAGCATCTATTGCTTTGCTGGTTACAGAAACTGAAGAAGAAAACTGTTCAACCACAACAATTTTTTCCAATTGGAAAATCACCATTTGATCAAATCCAAAACCATTTCCCAACTTGGCATCTGTATCTGCTCCCGAGGCACTTAAAGCAAATCTGAACCTCACGTTGGATTGACCTTTAACCAAGCCTAGTGCATGGGTACTGGCTGCCCATCCATTTGTTCCAGTCAGCGTTGATAATTCTTCAGTAGAGTATCGATCTGCCCATCCAACCCTTCTGGTATTAAACCCTGAACCGCCTCCAATAGCAAGACCACCTGGATCGCTGGAAATCCCATTGAAATTATACCAGCTTTGACCAGTAGAAGGGACTTCATTGTTCGTATTATAATTTCCTAAAGGTGTCCAGCTACCACCGTCGTCAGTAGATAGTTGTAGAACAACTCCATCTTTATTACCATCCAAATCTC
Source organism: Ekhidna sp. (assembly GCA_965261215.1). GTDB lineage: Bacteria > Bacteroidota > Bacteroidia > Cytophagales > Cyclobacteriaceae > Ekhidna. Next base: position 153,023 of record CBDHDT010000193.1, on the reverse strand, counting down.
GATACGTTCTAAACTGAATAGCAGGGTTGACTAAAGCGGAAATATCATAAGCAGGAGAGTATACATAGGAATTTTCACCTCCTACATATGTATTGACTTTGGGATCACCATTCATATCCGTAGTGGATCCAGTTGTGCTCCACGCCAATCCTATTGAATTAAACGTATTGTCAATGTTCGTTCCGTCTGGTAGACCATGTTCCCAAGAAGACGTTCTGGCTGGTGCATCGATGCTTCCCTTAAGACCGTCATCACTTTGGAATTCTTCAAACCAGCCACCTGCGTCAGCATTATCAAAATTTTCTGTTAGCAATCCATTTACAACAATTCTGTCCAGTATTCTAAACTTACGAGTTTCGACCTCAATACACCCAGCTGCAGTTTCGATTGATAGTTCCCCTTGATACAAGCCTGGGTTAGCGAAGCCATAGGAAGTAAGAGATAAATTGGAAGCCACATGCGTATGTTCTACAGCGCCATTCTCATCTAGGATTCTAAAACGAACTCCATTTGTGGTAATGGTGGAGTTGTTAGTATCGTAGAAGCGAAAAATTGTAGGTCGCGGTGGGCTACCTGGATTAGTATCTGGAATAGTAATCTGATCAAAAGAGAATGAAGTAGCAGGAACGGTACTTATGACTATTTTCACAAAAGCAGTATCCACACTAAAACATCCCTGAAACCCAGAAAAGCCATCAATAAGTTCTGTATTATACAATACTGCAAAATTCAATTCATCATTTTGAAGTCCCGCTATTTTGAGGTCACGGGCGGTTACGGTATGGTTTTCACCTGCATCCGTTTCGGCAACTTGAACTCCCGTTATGGTCACTCCGTTGGCATCTGCAGGATACCATCGAACGGCTTCTCTATGAAACGAGGGTGTCGTACCTCTATAAGATACCGCACTATTAAATTCCGTAACAAAGTTCAACCCTATATCCCCATCTACACAAAAGCTGAAAACATGATCAAACCCTCCAACAGTGCCTTGCGATGAGTGTAATTGACCATCAACACCGTTCGCAGAAATAACCGCTTTAACTACTGATGGGAACACAGTGATATCAACCTGACGAACAGGACCATTACAACCTGGAAATGATGAACTAGGGTTGATATTCGATGCTAAACGCGTGTAATATGTATATGTACCCGGTACATTAGGGTCAAAATTTGGATCTATCGGATCTCGATGACCGGTGAGATCTAACTGCCCCAATGTCTGACCTGAAGAAAATGCAGTGTTTATTTTATCTGATAAACCAGCATCAGTGTACCATTCAACTCTCGAATTTGCAGTACTCGCTGGGGGTGAGAATCCTACCGTTGGAAAGGTTTCATTTTGACACATATAATAATTCACAACACCCCCCAAGTTTTGAGGAGTACCAAAGTAAGAATTGAAAGCTGGCTCGTCAGGATTGGTGTAAATCGATACGGTAACTTTTGTGAGGGTACTTCTACATCCATCAAAATCTGCTGAACTGTTCGATACAGTACTATCAGCTACCACTTTTTCAATCCAGAATTCCCTAGTAACTATTCCGTTGGCTGAAGGCGAGGAAATCGAGGAAACTCCCGACATCGTTGAGAGATCAATCTTATAGGAATCGCTTACATCATAGTCAAGATCAGATAGAACGCTGGTCCCCGCTTCATCATCATAAATTCTAAAATAAGACCTTTCTTCAATGAAATCTCGGTTATCTGGATCCTCAAGAGTTGACGTAATTATGAGTTGATCGTAGGAGATTGTAGCACTCGCAACATCACAGTATTCAAAGAAGTACTCGTCGCCATTTCTTCGAATACTTTGTGCAGGAATCTGAGCTGGTGTATTGGCATCTACTAAACTTATAGCAGGTGAGTCCTGATCTGCAAAGATTCGAATCGTTACGTTTACTAAACCAGATTCACACCCATTCCATACTCTCGTCACATACAGTTTGCGTTCAATGTTACCAGATGGTGTGCTGGTACCGAATAATGCCATAGATGAGATAGATGGACGTCCCCCAGCGGCATTTATTACTGTGCCATCTATAGCATTGTAAAAGGTATAAGCAGTATTGGCTATCCCGTTAAAAGGACCACTCCCTGCGGGATCTGCTGGACTAGTTGCTATATCTACAGAAATATCAGGCACCGAGTCGCCACTACAAAATTCAAAGGTATAAAAGCCATCACCTGCACTGTTAGGGTCAAAACCTCCAGTTAAATCCAATGACGTAAGATCTAACTTGGGGGGAGGGGGAGTCTCCAATATTTGAAATATCTTAGAAGCATCGCCTACTGCATTGACCACTGTTTGTGGGAGGGATGTGTAATCAATTCTGTAAAAACCTGCTACCTTTCCAGGCATTTTTAAAGAGTTAGATAATGCCCCCAACGAAGTAACTTTCAGTGTATTAACTGCTATACCAGAACTTCCCGTAATTGTATAATCAACCAATAATTGATACGGACCCACTCCATCTGGACTAAAGAATAATTTGTACCCATTCGTAATATCATTTGTTTCATCGATCCCTCCGGGTGAAAAAGGTGTAGTCGTGTAAGTGAAAACATTGGCACGAATAGTAAATTCAGGCTCTTCTGCACATATAGCTGCTGGAATATTTGTTAACGAAACAGTGGGGTTTGGATATAGAATTACGTCTACTTCCGCAATAGTACTATTTCTACCCCCACCAAGCCCAGCATCATCCTGGGCTATAGCAACCAATCTTACCGTGTCAACTTCCTTGGATGAAAATGGTGCTACAGCAGCGGGATTAAATTCCCATTCTCCACTGCCAGCCACACCTGCTGACACTGGCTTGCCAGCTACATAAGTCGGAGTACCATCGTTTGTGATGTCTGGTAAATCCTTTCCATCCGCCATCATGGGGGTGCCTGGTCCCTTATGGGAATTTGGTCCGTCATAAATCACAACATTAAAAGGTCCTATATTTCCATCCGTCAAGCCTCCGAGATAAGAACCTGCACTACCCAACGCAACGGTCTGATCAACTGCCCCATTATCTAAATAATATGCGTCCACCGTGTAAAAATCTGGTGTTCCAGTATCATCCGAGCTGACATCCCCTATATCAAAACCCGATTGTATCTTGCGATCAAGCGAAATAATGCTCTGTGCTTCCTCTTGACCAAATATAGTTTTCTGGTGAGGCTCCAACACATCAATCTTGACATTAACTGTAAATACTAACTCTTCTGGCATAAATGTCGCAGAGACAAGAGACGAAAGGTTTTGCCATCGGATAGATGATTGGAGACTTGAGTTTACGCCAACCACGGATGGGACAAATTGAACTCTAGAGCTGGACGTTCCGCTAACATGTGGTATAAAATTAGTCATCCCAAGACCAGTAAAAAACAGACCTTGCCCTAGGGGATGCTCCACAGTGATCACAGTTCCATAAGTGTCCTCCTCGGGAAAAATTACACTCTCTGCACTATTGAAAATTGTATCTTGGAAAGCTAGAGAATAGGGTACAGCTGGTCCTTCACTCGCTACTCCATTTACTGCAGTTTCGGTAATGTAAAATGTAAACACTCCATTGTCATTCGAACCTGCAAAATCAATAGCTGAACCCAACATAAATCGAGCAACAGTCGGATCCACTCCTGTAACTCCGCTCACATTTCTTTGCTGAACAATAAGGTCACTTACACCTAATGCTGGGTCATCATAAATAGTAATAGTGCTCCCATCAATATGCGGTGTAATAGTTACTGGTGTCGAGCTTCTGGGGTCTACTGTGGCATGTGCTGTTCTGAACAATGCTAAATCATCACCAAGCGTATCATTAGTCGCATAAATTGGACTTGTGGATTGTGGGAGAGGATTTTCAGCAAGTACCGGGCTTAACGTGAGTGGTCGGTCTATCGAAAAGGCACCAGAAGAAGCAGAGTTACCGCCAAAATCTTCAACTGAATTACTTCCTGTAGCTACCGTATAGGTCACGAATAAATCTCCTACGGAAGAAGACATATCCGCTACGGTCAATTCTATGTTTTTGTCTTTGGGGGTGCCATCAGCCTGTGAACTTACCGCAAACGAAGTGCCGGCAACATCAGCCACGCTAAAGTTCGTAGGCGTACTTGCCCCCAACAACTGTACAGGTTCATCAAAAGTGACTGTTAGTTGTGTATTGTTGTTCTGAACAGCACTGATCATGGAAGGGGGAGACGCGTCCCTGTCTATCTTCTGGGTACCTCCATTTGCCACATTACCACCAAAATCACGTATGTCACTATCAACGTTGTTGTAGACAACGGACAAATCTCCTAGTGCATTGGTCAAGTCTGCTGTCAAGATTCGAATGGTTTCATCGTTAGATACGCCATCCGATTGTATAAATATCGTGTAGCCATTTCCTGCGTCATCTGTTACGGTAAAATTACCTGGATTCAAGCCTGAAGTTTGAACATCTTCATCAAAAACCAAGTCAATTTCATTGGCATTTACCACTACTGCCGAGGTATAACTTGGTGGTGTAGCATCCCTTTCTAACATCACCGATTCCCCACTAAACAGGTTATTAAACGCGAAATCTGTTACTGAGCTGGTCGTTTGAGTATAAGTAACCGTAACATCACCAACTGCCGAAGCCAGGCTACTGACTACCAGGTCTATTTTCTCATCCGTAGCTACATTATCCTCCCAGTCTGTCACGGTAAATACGGTCCCTTGTCCATCCGTAACTACAAAATCAGTGGCAACTTCTACGCCGATTTGGACTTTTTCAGAAAAGTCCAATGTCAACGCGGTGAGAGAAACCTCAACAACAGTATCCAGCATCGGCAATGTATTATCCAAATTCACGATTACGGCAGTAACTACATTGCGCAATTCATTTGCAGGCATTCCGCTCTCCGAAACACCATCAGTTCCACCTAGTGTACCAGTAGCATCTGTATAGGTAATTCCAATATCACCTAAAGCAACAGACAAACTATCAAGGATCATGACCAGTTCATTATCACCTGAGGTTGCATCAGCCAGTGTATCCAAGTCTTGTGCAGTGCCTGAGCCACCCCGATCCTTGAAAACAAAATAATCTCTGACAGTATGCATCATCGGACCATCATTCAGTTGAACGTTCTCACTGAATGTCATGGTGATCGCATTAGGTGAAGGACCTTGCGTTGCGGACTGAAGGACCAGCACCGTTTCCATAGTCCAGTCCCAATCGCCCACTATCAAGTAACCTAAAAAGTCATTCACGCCACTACCGCCAATACCCATAATATTGTTTGGGGTATCCAAAAAAGTATTGGTTGGAATAACGACACGATAGGATATGCTAGAAGTCAACGCCCTAGGTAAGTGCAATCTCACACTTTTCTGGTTTGGCATGATCTCCACCTCAGCAGGATTTGTTATGTCTAAAATAATTTGCTCAGCAACTGGCACTGTATTACCCTGTATCACAATATTTCCCATGGTACCCACAGCAATCTCCTCTGAAAAAGTTAACTCAAGGAAAGCAGTTGTCAGCGTCACATTGACAGCACTATCCATTGGTACGCGATCAGGAGAACTCACGACTGTAGGAGCAGTTGTATCGTACACGTCAATGGGTGTCGTGGTCACAAAGGAGTTGGAAATGGTAGTCTGTGCTCCTCTACTACCCGTAGGACCATCTCCATCGGCAATGGTGAGAACAAGATCTTCATGTTCTGACAGAATGGTGATGCTGGTATTAACGATTCCAGCCGTTAAAGAAATGCTCGTTGCTCCCTGTATGCGTGCAGGTACGGAGGCAGGCAAACGTCCTACTCCCGTGATAGCTATAGCAGACATTTCGTCCGCATCTACGTTACCATTAGCATCCCGAGCCTCAATGGTTAGTGGTATAGGCGTAACGCCTCGTTCAAGCGGTAGAAGTCCTGGACCCGAAGGCGCATTCACATATACCAAACGATCAGCAACAACGTCTATGGTCAATTCGTTGTTTGCTGTTGGTGTTGCCAGTGACGGGCGGTTCGTCGCCAGGGCAGAATTGGTAGTTCCTCCACCAGCTTCTGTCACTTGGGCAACAGTAATTTGTAATTGGTCTTGATCCGTGATATGCGATGCCTGATCAAAAGTAGCCTTCAATACGTAAGTTTGATTTTTCGTATCTGGAATCAAATCATTGAAGCTAAAAGTGACCAAGTTTGCTGCCTGCTTTTGCACGTCCAACTGAACTCCGCTACCGGTAAATAAAGCCAGGTTTGTGATGCTATTCAAAGCACTTGGATCTAGCATAAATTGAATGTCAGTAATTTGAGTTTCTGCTTGATCTGCATTCTTCCCAGCTCCGCCGTCTCTAACCAAATACCTTGCAATCTCCAATGATTCCGGGGAAAGGGAAGTAATTGTTCCTGCATTCGACGATTCGTCATATTGGGTGTAATCAAAAAAAGTCGGGGAAGCGAACGTTGGGTCTAATATGATGTCGGACGTGCGATATAAAGCCAAAATAGCTCCTCCTCCACTGCTACTCAGCAAACCGTTCGCTGTTGTGAACGCTAGGGTGTAAATACCTCCATCAGTCAACCTCAAACGCGAGAAGGTATAAACACCAGTACCAACAGCTGGGGTGGTCCGATCATCCATCCCCGTCATATCAATAGTGCCAGAACTTATTGTAGCTGTTGCCAGTACCGTTTCGGCAAAGTCAACATCTACGTTTCCGTTAGAGTCTTCAGCTCGTACTTCCGCAGAAAAGTTCTCATTTACAATAACGGCGACGTTTCCCGGATTAATTGAAATGACATTAATCTTGGTTGCAACGACACTTATCGTATTCTGATTCACGCCTGTCTGACTCACTGCGCTCGGATTAGGGATCGTTGATGAAGCAGCAGCGGGCTGGGTGACTGCATTCACTGTGAATCCAAATTGATTATTATCCGTGACACTGGAATTAAAGGAAGCATATACGGAAAATGTGGTTGAACCTCCATCTGGCACTGTAATGGGTGGTGATAACATAATGGTATTGCTCGTAGTCGGAGACAGATCACCTAACAAGGTGGCACCGTCAACTATTCCCAAACTTCTGATTTCACTCGCAGTACCTGATGTGACATCTACATCAACGGCAGTGACTGTCGTTGGCAGTCCGTCCCCACCAGCATCTGAAATTGAAAAAGTCAGCATTTCCTCACCTTTTATTGTGGATAGTGAGCCAACGGCAGCATCGAAACTGATGTATGGTATCTTCGCTCCCTGTTCTCCTCCTACTCTCGTTAATGTGGAGTTGTTATCCGGAGAGGACGTGGCAATAGGGGGAGACGAGGTGTGAGCGAGGAGACGACCCCCACCATCTGTAACCGTAAATGTATAACCAAGGTTGTTGTCAAATGCATTTACCCGCAGGTCGGTCCAAGTAAATGATCCTGACACCAAATTTTCGGTCAAATTTCCTGAAGCACTACTCACTACACCCGTACCCATGGCTTTGGACAAGGTCACCAGATTCACCGCATCCAAGTCCCTGTTTCCTCCTGCATCTACTGCTGATACCGTCAGACTAAAATCAAAGTCCACATAGAGGCTTGATGGTAGCATCGTAAATTCAAACCCGGAAGCCAGAACCAGTGTTCCCACTGCACCGCTACTGACCGCGAATACGGGCGAATTAGACGAACCAGGATCAAACTGGGAGCCAGCTGTATTTGCATCTATATCCGCAAAGTCCAGTAAAAATTCAACAGACTTGTTGCCAAATACTAAGGGAAGCGGGGCAGGTAAGGTCGATTTTACCCATACACTTAATGTGTAGGTCTTTGCCGGACCTCCCTCCATAAGTTCTCCCATGCCATTGCTCAAGATGGGAATAGAAGTGAACTCTAACGCATTTGATAATACTTGTGTAGCATCCACAAAATTGGTGCCATCTGACAACCTAGCTCCCTCTATCCATGTGGTCAAATCCTGCAGTTCGGAAGACGTTCCCATTCCTGTACGGATGGTCACTCCCTGGACCAGTGTATTTACTAAATCACCACCTCTATCCACCAGGGAGAAGTCAAAGACCGCTACCGCTACTCTTGGAGTAACAGCACTGGCAAGTAGCGAAACTGTGCGTTCATCCAACGTGGTACTCGACAAGAATTCCGAAGTACGATCTGGAAGTCTGATCGTGAAAGATGAACTGACTACATCAGTCAACATAATCGCGTCATCAGAAGCTCGAAGAGTGTATGTTCCTGTCTGGGCAAAGGTAAGGTCTGTGTAGGCTATCTCTCCCATCGTCAACGTTTGACTAATAACTGTGCCTCCCAGCGGGGATGGCGGGGATGTCGGGGATGGTCCTGAATCTCTACTTAAGGTAATGGTTGATACATTATCCAAATCCCGATTGTTATTGACATCTACTGCCTGAACAACGGCAGGAAATACCTGATTGACGAAGCGTCCACTCGGTGGAGAGGTAGAAAATACCAGATGGTCAGCAGTAACTTCAATTTGATTGTCCACGCCTGAAGAAGAAGAGAAAGACCCACCGATATTCCTAAAGGTCGAAGACCCAGTTGCCTGTGCTGTAGCTCCCGTTATCTCAAATATTACCCGTGCATTATCTGTAACGGTGGTAGTGAATGTACCCCGCATTTCTATGGTATCTGTGGTTCCATCCACTACGCCAAAAGGTATTCCAGTAAAATTTGCAGTGGTACCACTAGGCTGGACCGAAACCAGAAAATTTCCCATAGCATCAAATAGAGCTAATGTTCTTATCGAGGTTTCATTCCCACTAGTAATTGTTACCTCTAAATCTGTCAGATGTGTAGGAATCCCGTCTCCTCCATTTCCTCCTATATCCCGTACAGCAATATTCATTAGGCTCACACCAGCCGTACTGGGAGGCATGTTTATAGTTAATCCCTGTTGATGATTAGCATAATCAATATCTTCGGTTGCTCCATTTTGTATACCTGTCACCACCTCTACAACTGAATTGGTGTCTAAAGAGCGAACCATAAAAGAAGAGGACACTACCATGGGCAACGCACCCGTGACTGTTAATGTTACTCCTCCTTGTGCTACGGTATGAATAATAGGTCCTGCCGTTCCCATGCCACTCGAAATCGGCACCAATACCGTCCCGCTCAATGTCCCACTGGAAGTAATGGTAACTCCTGCTCCTGGTTCGCTATAGTCCACGTCTCTATTACCGAACATATCTACTGCCTCCACTGCCACCGCTGGACTCATTGCGACATCAATTGTGACATCCGTTGGCTGTTGGTCAAATGCATACTCGGTTGCCATTACAGCGATCATATTGGCTCCTGCTAGTGAGACACCACTTGCTAAACTGATTTGTGAGCCACCTGTAGTAGCAGCGGAGGCTCCCGTAATGGTGAATTGTAGTTGATCATTGTCTGTAACAGTGCTTTGGAAGGTTCCATACAGTTTAATAGTCCCGCTAGCTCCATTACCGACAGAATAATTCAAGCCAGTAAAGCTGACAGTACTGCCACTCACAGCAACTTCACCCAGTTTTTGCGTCCCTGCGTATAAAGCAAGAGTTTTCAGGTTAGTGGCTCCAACGATACTCATGTCCAGCGTTTCTAAAATAGTTGCCACTCCATCCGTTCCAACATCGGTTATCTGAATATCCATAAAGCTGTCAGCGTCAGCAGGCGATGAGATAGTAGCCGACTGTTTTGTTAAATAGTCAACTACAGGGGTGCTTCCTGTATTCAGGGCAGTCACAGTGGAGGTCATATCAAATCCACGTGTCATGGCAACTACTTTAGTTACACTCGATTGCAGGTTCCCGAGATCATCTGCCCCTACGACATACACGTCATACATAGTAGCGGCTGAAAGTGTATTAATCACTTCGCTAACAGCGGTGTTGGGGCTTCCTGCGCTCATAGTATTGGCAGATCCCGAACCTTCAACGGTACCAGTAGTCGGGGAATAAGTACCTGCCATCACTTCCGCGCTGGTTGGTGCTCGTAATGCACCACCAGAAGTGATCAAGTAATAAACTGTCCCTGAAACTCCCTGATCAACATCAATGGTAAATCCAACCGCTGTGCTGGCACTGACCGATGCTGATACTAGCGGAAAGGCTGGCGGGTCATTGTCTAGCACATAGTCTGTCACATTTGGAGACGGTGTGGGTCCCAGATCCAGTGTATTTCCTGCTACATCTGTAATATCGTTAGATCCACTGATCCCTATGGTAACAGTGCCAGTGGAGTTCGCCAAGTTTCCCCCGCTTACTGTAACAGTATAAATCAAGCCAGTATTGGTAACATTGGTTACGGTCGCTCCTGCCAGACCCGTCCCGGTAACGGTAAAATCCGTGGCATCCACCATATTAAGCGAAGTAGAGCTATTATCTGCAAAAGTGATATCCCAAGCTAGGACATCTGCATTTGTAGGTGTAGTACCTGGTGAACTCAACTGAATAGAGGCGACCGTAGGAGGTGTCGTATCCAACGTAAACGAAGTTAAGTCAGGGAGTGCTACCAGAGGACCCCCAGGGGAATTCATAGAGGTTCCAGTATTACTGTCATCGACATCTTCAGCGTCCCAGTTATCAGGGTTATTAACAATTGCGAGGTAGTCAGAAAAAAAGGGCTGACCAGTCCGAATTCCAGTGAACTCCAACAGTAGAGCGTCTTGCCCACTTGTGCCAGCAAAGTCCACAACATGGGTACCCTGTATGAGACCAGTACCCACAAGGCTATTTGGTACCATGCTATGCGTTGTAGTAGTTAGTCCATTAGTTAATAGACCAGCTAGTAGGGTGATCGGGGAAGCACCAGATGATCCTGTAAACGCAAACAAGCCTTCGCTATTACCCCCATTGTTCAACCTGAAATTAGTACCAGCAACATCGGCTAGGGTTCCATACATTGCATTGACAGTAGGGCCATCTCGTGTATTGGTGAAATTAACGACTGTTCCTGCGGCTATGGTTGTGTTAATCGTCCATAAAAGCTCTCCTTCGTTTGAGGAGTTAAATGCGCCAGTCGTGGCAATATTCATCCCATTCCATTCCTCATCGGTGAACCTGATCTCAATAGGGTTTGCCACCGACCCATTCAGGTCCACCAGTGTTACGACAGCAAAACTTTCCTTTTCAGTAGCGTTGTTCTCACCATTGAAAGCGACAAAAGCCAAATCTCCCGGGCTTAAGTCCAAAAGTACGCTTACGGCGATCTCGCGTGGTACAAAAGAAGCAGACTTTGAAGTCAACGCATCTGTTGAAGTAATGGTGATCGTCTGCGTTCCTACTGTGGAAGGTGCAGTATACGTTGCTCCATCCAGTGCCGCATTGAGGTCTACGGCCGAGCCTTCATAAGTCAATGATCCAGTCCCGTTCCCTGACCCTGTTAATCCTGTAGTTTGAGATAAGCTGAATGTTCCACCAGTTGTGGTTATGGCAACGGTCATAGTGTTCGGATTGGTGTTACCAATATCCACGACCCTAATATTGTCGTTGCCGGCACTAAACGTAACAGTACCTGAAGCGATTACGGCAGTAGCGAAGTCGGCATGGACACCATTCACCTGAACACCTGGCGTGCCTCCATCTGTAATGCTACTTACTGATACATCAGTAGACTGGTTCATCAGAGCATCAGTAGCCCGCACTACAAAATTATTCACAGCGTTTTGAGTTAGCGTAGCAGAGATGAGCCACAGACCTAGTCCTGACACTACACCAGAGCCAAGACTAGTTGTATTATCAGCCACATCATCATCATCCAGATCAGCATACAAGTTGATCGTCACCCCGATCTCTGAATGCGTACCCAAGATAGTAGAAAAAGTAGCATCCACTCCAATTGCCGAAGCAGGAGTATTTACTACAGGCACAGAGACGGTATTATCAATGGTATAGACCTGACCAGCACTGTAAAGAGCAGTGGAGGCATTGCCAGCCCGATCGGTTACGCTACCAGTAAATTCCAACGCCAGGGTGCTGTCACCTACTACATTGTCCACTGTCACTAAATACACTGAATCTTGAGGACCTGGTACCGTTGCATCTTTTATTATCGTAGGGTTTATACTACCGTTTGCGCTTCCTGTTCCCCTCACGAGGAAATCTGTAGCGATCAGAGACATTGGATCGATGGCTTCTGAAAGCCTCACCCGGTACGTAACTGAAACCGCATTGGTGGGGTTTGGATTCTCCCGTGTGATTGCAGTGATTGTCGGAGCGGTGTTGTCAATCACGTATGATGGAGAACTGCTTATAGCGGACCCCAGCGTATACATAGTAGCAACCTGGAGCATACTAGGAGGAATACCTTTCACCACAGCCCCCCTTCTACAGTTCAAGACCAGCGAGCCGTCACCCGTTATATTGATCACACGCACTATGAATGCCTTATTACCGGATCCAGATTTATACGTTACCGCATCCACCGTACCCGTAGCAACACTCTTGTTGGGCGCTACCCTAAAATCCGCAGTGTCGACTGACGTTGTCTGGATGGGTACGGTGAAAGTCACCAGAAATTCAACTGAATCCGCATTTGTGGGGGTTGGACCATTTGATACAAGTGAGTCGAGGGGGAAAGTGGACTGTGCCATGGAAACTAGTGAAATCAACAAGGCGACCGAAAACAGGCTAAACTTCTTCATTGGCTGAGATATTGAGCGATCAAGGTTAAGCACTGGCTAGTGGTATAGGGTGATACATTTATTTATGATGATACTGTTTAATAACATTAAAAGTTAAAACCGGTCTGTGAAGTTCCTGAAATGAAACAAAAAATCAAAGTCATGGACATTCTTTTTCGATATAAACGTTGATTATGCAGAGAAGGTTTTTAACGGGTGATGTTGGATATTATCAGTTTTATAGCAAATTGACTACGAAATATCATATATAATACCAAATTGATCACAAAACATCACATATAAATTGTTTCTTTTTTGCTCTCATTTCGTTAAAAAATAGAACCGTAGCTATGGCTATGCTTATATTTTTTGTCTAATGTCTAGTTCAAAGAAAAAATAATTCAATTTATTTATGTAATATTTTATAATCAACTTGGTATAAGTTACCGATCCAGTTTCCCCGTATCATTTAATTTGATCAGGGAAATCATTTTCACTCCTCCGCCAAAATCAATGGTTGCTGCGACCACAATTTTACCATCAGGAAGAGTTATTACATCCTGCGCACTGTCATTTCCACCACCTACTCCATAGTTGGATTCAAAGCTGGGTACTCTCTCACCAACTTGATTGACTCTTGTAAACATGGCTTCACCTCCTCTATTTTCGTCTGCTACTCTAAAAGCAGGATACTGACCTACTATCACAAAATCATTGGTCGCAGTGGCAGTGACTCCCAGTGCTATGGTTTGCAATTGCGTACTCAAGGCTGCAGGATTCAGCCTGAATAGGCTACCAATAGTGTCCTTATTATTGACAATTCCATAGTTATCTATGTCCATAAAAAAGGCGTACGTCTGTTCGTTGACTATAGATGCACCCACAGCCACATATCCACCTGGTTTTTCAATTACATCTGCCAAGACATCATCAAAAATCAAATTAGCATTGACATCTGTTATTCCATGGGAGTTCGCCTTGACTACATTTCCATTCGAATTCACTTCAATATATGTAACATTCACGCCACCTTCTCCGTTCATTCCTGTGTCATTCGAGTAGCCAAACAGTGCGATGTTTTGATTGTCATTTTCATACGCTCTCACAAATACATCATCTAGGCCGCCTCCTGTAAAACCCAGCGTCCGTTCCCAATAAAGGGAATCTATCGAAAATTTTCGATAGTAAAAGTCAAAATCAGTGTCGCTTTCAATAGCTCCAACAATCAGAAAGGTTCCATCCTTTAATGGGAGAATATCGTGTCCGACAAGGTCTAGCGTAAACTGATTTCCTGAAGCCTGAGACGCATCATTTGGATTGATGATGTAGTTCACCGAACCCACTAAGCCCAAATTTTCATTTAAAAAAGCAAATGAGATAAAGGAAAAATCAACAATGTCATGGACTGGAACGCTGATCGTTGTAACACCTACTACAGCATACCGGGCAGGCATGCCTTCTGGGAGAATCGAGATATGTCCTGCCGTTTCATCTCCAAATACTGCGTCTTCGTCATCTATCTGTCCGTCATCATTCGCATCTAGGTTAGGGATTGCCATGTTAAAACCAAACGCTGTGTCAGCCACCAGATTTCCAGAAGCATCCGCTATCATTACATAGTAATCCTTGGATTGATCTTCTAATTGTTGAGTTCCGAAGACAACATAACCCTCTACATCAGTACTATCCGTATTCCAAATAGGCTCCATGTCTTTTGCTTCCTGATCAGCAAGCCGTCCGAAGTATTTGATAAAGCCATCAACAGGAAGAGGCGCATCCTTATCCTCGATCTGACATGAAGCGAAAAAAAACACTGCGACACTTGGGTAAAGTAGTTTTCTCATGAGCTTAACGATACTGTTTTCGTTTTTTAAGGTTATAAACGGAAAAGGTATAGCCTGCTGATATCGAAATAGTATTTAAGATCAGGTCGTCTTCAACGTGACCTATGTCGAAGTTGATGTCTTTGTTGACAAATCTATTTGCAGGGTTGATATAATTGAACAATGCATTGTTATACCTTACTTCAAAGGTTAAAAAATTAACCTGAGCTCTCCCTGTTCTTAATTTAATACCCACGCCTCCAAATATGGAGGTATTCGTCCTCGCCACTTGGTCAAATTTTGTAAGGCTATTATTGGCATTCAGGGAGAATGCTGTCCCCCCCGTTCGGCTCGTAACGACGTAATTTGCTGCGATGACATAATCAAATGATACGCCCAAAAACGCATAAGGCAATGAGCTAATACGTACCTCTTCGCTATTTTTCTCGTCATAATTAAGATTATATCTAACCAGCAGGGGTAGCCGAAGCATTGTACTTTGGTTTTTTACTTTGTAAAATAAGAGGTTTTGTTTTTCCAAAAGGTTCCCTTCTACCTCATACGAGGCAAGTCTCAGCTGAGGACCAATGCCAACTTCTATTCCTTTGGCAAGGTGTTTTTCTACTAATGCTTCGCAACTGAGTCCTATCCCCAAATTTGTTTCCTCTCCTTGTTGATTATACTTTTTTTCTCCCACCTGAAAGGAATTAAATGACTGGAGTACTACTGGCAAGGATTTGTTGAGTGAGACTCTCATTCCTATTCTAAAGGCAGGTTCAGTTTTAAACTGACTGTACAAAAAGTGCAACTCGGAGGGGTCATTTTTGGTCAACTGGTGTTCATTCTCTTCTCGAAGCAAATCCACCAAAGAATTCTCAGCGGCGGGGACATTATCTGCGAAGATATACGTCTTGGTAAGAAGTTTTTCGGCTTGTATTTTCTGCGTTTTGGAAAAAAAAACAAAGCAGTCTCTGGAGGTGCCTGTGCTTTTATCGAGTATTTCCAAGACATCCAACAGCCTGCCTTGATCAAAGGCTTCCTCTGCCTTTACTAGCTGCTGGGTACATACAGCAGTCTGGGCACCCCCCACGTACACTGAACCAATAATCAGGCTCCAAGCAAGAATTATTTTCATCAAAGATTTATTCAATAATCCGTTTGTCCATTCCTTCACACGTATACACATATGGTATGTCATTCAGGTCTCCTACGTACTGTCGCCATTCATCTTCTGACATATTTCCCAACGTAATATGCGTGCATATCTCTTCAGCCATTGCGTGGGCGGTCGTCGGATACTTTCGAATATTTCCATCTCCGGAGGCAGTAAGGAAATAAGCTCCTTCGGGACTAAAACTTGCATCATACACCCACCCTGATTCATTTTCCCCCGTATAATCTGTAAGGGCGATTGGGAGGTCGTAGGTATTTTTAACATCCCATACTCGGACATGCTTGTTCGTGGTTGTACCTAAAAGTAACCTGCCATCAGGGCTGAATTCAAGGTCCGTTACAGGAGCTCTAAAGCCTGTCAGGTTCGGACCCTCTTGGCGAGAAAGTGCCACATCCCATACGATCACAGTTCCCTCCCCATCACCAAATGCCAAAAATTTTCCGTCTTTGCTAAACGTAACCACGGTAACGGGAGATTGTGACTTTCTATTTATTCTAACAGGTTCTGCCTGCATATTGGTCAAATCCCACTTGTAGACATTCCCATCGTCTGATCCTCCGACTAACGTCTTCGCATCAGGAGATATGGTCAGCGTTTTAACTCTGGCTGTTACCGTCGTCAGTTCTTCCGAAGAGGTGAAGTCACTCCTTAAAATCCTATTGTCATCTCCTGTGGATATAAACCCGGAGTTATCAGGTAAGAACGCTAAGTCGTAAACAGTACCTCCGACATGACCATCAATTTTCTTTGGCTCACCAAAACTCTGTGCGTTAAAAATCAAAATGTTATCATCCTGAGTTCCCAATGCCAGGTAGCTTTCATCACCACTAATGTCAACCACACGCGCTTGCTCCACCTCTGGACGCTTGAATATCTGGGTATACGATCTGGTATCAATATCCCACTTCAGCACTTCTCCATTACTTCCTGCGGAGTAAAAACTTTTGCCATCTTTAGCGTACACAACTGATCTCACGCCAACTTCAGTATTGGTTGGTTTACGATAATAGTTGAAGGTAGAGTCTCCGACATGCTTATCTCCTCCCGCTTCTACTTCATATAATCCTTGTAAGGCACTATAAACCCCAGCATAGATATCTCCATTGTAATCTTTTCCTTCATCTTTATATTCTTCGTAGAACAAATAGGCTTGGCGAGCGACCAACGCTTTCAGTTCAGCTTGCTCACTGTCTTCCGAAAGAATTGTTTTTGCTTTGATGGCCATAGATTGGGCTATCGCCTGATAACGGAGACGCTCTGCATTTGTCTGGGCCACAAGTGCTTTTTGTTCTTGCTCTCTAGCATTATCTGCATTTATTTTGGCTTCCTCTGCACTCTTCTGGGCTCTTGCATTCGCGTTATCTGCCTGGCTTTTTGCTTCAAGAGCAGCTTGCGTTTGTCTTTGTGCTAACTCGGCATTGTCTCGAGCTTCAATTGTAGCCAGCTCGGCTCTATTCTTTTCTGCCTCCGCCTGTGCCAGTGCCCGCCTCGCTTCAGCAGCTTTATCCAAGGCATTCTGCTCTTGTCTCTCAGCTTCAGCAGCACTTTTCTTAGCTAGTTCAGCTTGTTTCTCGGCTTCAATGGCAGCTTTCTCGGCCTGAGTAGCTTTAACCTGCCCGTAAATAACGAACGTCAATGAGATTAACACTGCAATAGAAAGGACAACCGCAGTGATACGCATCCTTCGTACTTGTCTTTTTTGAAGGATCTCCTGATTTCGTTGCTCTGTCAGGTACGCTTTTTCAGAAGTTCCCAAGAACACCATGGTGCGCTCAAACGCTGGATTGTACCGCTGACCCCAAACGAGGGTTGGCTTATTTTCTTCCCGCCAGTTTAACGCCAACTGAAGATCCGGCATTTGCCATAATCCAGCCTTTCCTTCTTGGTATCTTTTAGCTGCTTCCGAAAGTTTGAGGTACATCTCAGCAGCTTTGGATTCTTCATCCAACCATGTTTTCAGCCTGACCCAAATCCGCATTAAACTTTCATGAGAAATATCAATGACAATATTGGAATCCAGTGGTACTCCGAAAGGAGGCACCAAGAGTGACCTGCCAGGCTCTCTAAATCTTTCAACCACGCTTACCACTTCATCCTCGCTTACGCCTGCGATAGCTGCAACGGTAGAGAGCTTTGTTGGTCGCCTGATCCCCTGGTTTTCAGAACCCCGCTCTGTAAGTGCCTTAAACATTACTTCGCATATCTCCTTTTCTCTTTTACTCAAGGAGTCAAAAGCTTCATTCGCGTGAAGTGAAAGTGCTTCACGGAGTGTGCCAACTGCACTATAATGTCTCAAGTCAATGGGTTCGCCGACTTTCCTATTGCCCGTCCAATATGCCCAAGTCCTCATCAAGGCATGTTGAAGGATAGGCAATTGGTCCGGACTATCCCCCACGTCGTTGAGTAACTGCTGAGTTAGACGGGGTGAAATTTTACCTCCCCCCACAGCTACTGGACCTTCAACCGCCGTTCTCTTTTGATCTCTCGTCATTTGAGGAATCAAATAGTGAGAATCGTTGATCATCTGAGTTAAGTCAGGATATTGAGCGCATTCCCCGATAAAATCTGACCGCATGGTAAGAGCGACGTAAATAGGTTCATCATGTTGATGAACAGCTTCTAACAGAAGGTTGACGAATGCGGATGATTCGTCTAGATCAGAAGTAGCCGATTCTAGCTTCCTGTACCTGAAAAGTTCTTCAAACTGATCGACTAGGATTAATATATTTTGATGATCCTCTGACTTGAGTTGCCTTGCGACTTCTACCAAGCCCAGTGAACTACTTCTCAAGACAGTTCCAATGATGGTCTTTCTTATCAGCTTGTCGTCATCATTCAGGCTGGCATATTCCTTATCCCTAGCAAGAAGAGCTTCTGCCAAGTTGTCGACTGGTCCTCCACCTGGTCGGGTTACGACAATGCGCCAGTTTGATCCTGCATCTGTCATGAACCCTCCGTACAAAGTAGGGATCAACCCACAAAACATCAAGGAAGATTTACCGCTACCGGAAGCACCAAGTATGGCTACAAACTTATTCTCCGACAGTTTCCCGAGGATTTCATCGCTTTGCCCCTCTCTACCAAAAAACAGGTGACTCTCTTCGAGTCCAAACGGTCTCAAGCCAGGAAAAGGGTTGATCAATTGGGTTATATCTACGATATCCTGCGCTTCCTGCTGCTGAATATCAACCTCTTTGTCGCTCATGCGTTTTCCATTTTATTTAAAAAAGGGTTCAGGTGTTCTGGTGCAAAGTGTTCTAGGTTTCCTAAGACCATCGCGTTATTTTTTTTATAGTGTCCAATATCTACTTCCTTTTTTCCGTTGAAATAAACGGCTTTAGCCACAAGAGGTTTATTTCTACCAAAGCCAGGCGCTTTTAGCAGGTCCTGCAATTTTGCTTTAATCCATTCTTCGGAGGAATCCCCAAAATAAATAATCGACCCGTCACATTTTTTCAAATTTTCCTGATGGATGTATCTCAAATCCACTAAATCGCCTTCATAGCTTGGTGCTACCACATTAAATCCTTTATTTTTAAGGTAGGTTTGAATTTCATCTGTTGCCCCTACATCGCGCCGGTCAGCAATCAGGTAAATCATTTTTGTTTTGTCGTCCTCTTCCTCTTGATTATATCCTTCAATCTCACGCTTAGTATTGAACCTTCCACCAGTCACCAACTCTTCCCGAATTATTGATTTTAGTTCTTGTAATGTGATTTGTAACACTTCCGCTTCTGCTAAAGACGCAGCATCACTTTTAAGGTCTTCAATAAATATTCTCTGTCTTTCGGTAACGTTTTTCAACTCTGGAGAAACCCATATAAGCCGACTAAAAAGGTTTTTTTCGTCTTCTTTAAGGGTTCTGTTTTTCGCAACCATTTCGTAAGTATGGTCAGACGCTACTCTATTCTGGATATCCACAACAGATGATCTGGAGCCTCTCGGTTTGTATCCATAGTCTTCACCAATCAAATGAATTGAAAGCCTGCACTTGTCCAAGTCCTCACGGATCATGCGATCTAGGGATTTTAATTCCTTGGGCAAGGAATGATCTGGCAATACTTTATATCCATGACGGATCAACTCACGCTTAATAACGTCACGTTGAATAACCATATCAATTCCTGTACTTGCCAAGTACACAGTTTTGTCCCGTGGAATTGTTTCGTACTTGTGATTTTCGGATTTTTCCTTTGCATGAAGCACATGGTTGATATCGTAAGCCATATCTACCAGCTTCATCCAGTAGCTCCTTTCTGCATCATTGCCAAAGAAGCGAGTAAATTCCTGTGGGTCACCAGTCAACGGATCGACCAAATAAAAATCATAGCTAAGCAAGTCGGCAAATTCTGGTAAATGTGAGTCTGCATCAAATGGATATTTCAGGACTTTGAAAAACCTAGAAATTCCATCTGCGAGAAAATCTCCTTCTCCTTTCAACTTTTTCCCCTGCCTATTAAGCACCTTGGTAATGCTTTTGTTGGACACCAAGTTACCAGACAACACAGCTATCGTTGCACCACAGTCTTCTAAAGACGAATCATCACATGAAGAGTCAGGTATAAGTTTTATTTCCAGGTTCTCACGTGTAATCTGATACATCAGGGTTGTCAGGAACTTATGGAAATTGCTTACCCATCCTTGCGATCCTCCTTCAACAGGCTCATCGTCCTTTTCTGAATATACAAGTGCTATGGTTCGACTTTGACGCATTAACAATTGAATTTGACAGTGATTTCACGAGCAAAGTAACTGAATTGTAAGTTATTCGAAAAAGTTTCTTCCATTTTGCTAACTAAAACAAGATATCAGCCTCTTCCTCCACTTTATCAGTTTCTTCTTCATTAAGAATATCAATCCAGCAACTAATAATTTCAATATGCTTGGACATAAGATTTAATAACTCTTCTTTTCTTATCAGAAGTATCTTACACTCACTTTCAGCCAGAGCGGTGAAACTGAAGGTGTCCGACTCTGTCAAATGCTTCTCGCCAAAAACTCCATGTTTGAATAGTTCATTTACCTTTTCATCGCCATGATAAATGCCTACCTTCCCATCAAGGATTATGCACATAGGTCTCATTCCGTTATCTCCTGCAGAAATAATCGTCGTCCCCATCTTTACTTTGGTCTCTTCAAAGCATTCTGCTAAGTAAGTTATGAACTCCCCTGGTATGCTCTTGAAGAGGTCAATGCCTTTGAGCAACAGCACTCGTTCTATGAGTAGCGATTTTTGATGATATTCGCCGTCCACTTCCTTGAAGACTGGCGGGAGAATCGCTTGATCCAATTCCTTTCTTATCGTAGGCTTTAACCGCTTGACATGCTCATGATAGGCAGACTTGTCCAGTGTATAAATCACATAGGCCGCCGTCTGCAAAAGGAGCGGGTCTGAGTTAAAAAGGTTGGCGATTAAATCAGGAGTAACTGCACCGCCAAGCTGGCTAATTCTATACATCGCCAGTGCCTTAGTGTATCGGTTAATCCTGTTGTAGTCTCTATTGATAATCTGAAGAAGCAAATCTTGATAGGATTCAAAATATTCAGGAGGATAATAATTTTGGAGTTTTGCGAGTCTTTCCTTAATCTCTAACTCATCCATCATGGGAAGGAGCTTGGGTTTAAGTTCTTCCTCTACAAAGATATCCATCATTTCCACAGCAAATATTACACCCTCCGAGGTGCCATTTTGAATATTCTCTCTTGCCAGTTTCACACTCTGTGGGTCGTATATCATCCCCAAAAGCATAAAAATATTATCATAATTCTCTCGGTCTTCTTCTTCCATCGCTTGCCGAATCAACACATCAGTTTCATCCTTATCTGGGATATCAAAAGTAGATCTCATGTTCCACGCAATATCTCCTATCTCAGATTCCACGGCTATCTTAATTCTTGCGGCCTGAAAAGACTTTCCAACAAATCCAATATAACTTAGCGAGAGGAGTAATTGTGAGACGATTTTTCGGTCGGGAAAGTCTATCTTCTTCCAAAGTAACTCCGTGGCTCCTCTTCCTCCTATCCTACCCAGTACCTGAATGATACGGGTCATAGTAGCATGATGTTGCCCAGTTTTATAGAAGGCAGTATCAATGGTATGAAATGCACTCGCTCCTGCAGCCTTGATGGCAGACATGGCTACATTACCATAAGCAGGCAAATGAAAGTTCTCAATCAAAATTGGCCAGAGTTCTGGTCTCTTTACTTTACCCGCCGTCACCATTGCAGCTGATCGTACTGCTGGATTTATATCTCGTAGCAGCTCAACGATGTAAGCAACATGTCTGTCTTCCGCAGCTTTTACCAGCTGTCGCGCTCCTCTAATTCTGTCTTGTGCCTCTGTCGACCTGACAAGTTTCTTTATACTGGCATCAGTCAAAATAAATGCTCCCGCCTCCTTAAGGGTTTTCAATGATTTTCTTGCAACCGCAAGCACATTTTCATTTCCCTCACTTTTTATGTCTTTTTCTATAATGTCAAGTGCCTCCCAGCATAATCTATCTCCCAGTTTTCGGTATGCATATATCCTGATCTGGGGATGTCTCACATTGAGAGTATCAAGCAAAGCATATTCAAATGCTATGGGGTCCAATTTCTCGAACAGCTTAAGAGCAGTAATCACTTTTTTTGGATTCTTTTCTCTTAGTTCGTTTTTAAGGACATTAATGGTATTGTTTTCATTTCTTTTCCCCTCTTCTTTTAATTCTTCTTTTTGGCATTCTAGGGTTTTTTTCAATGTCCTTTTGTATTCCTCAAAGAGTTTTACAGCGAGGTAAATAATTCCAGCAGACAGCAGTAAAATGAAATATGCGTAATGAATTAACTTGAAGAAGACCAAAAACCCTAACGCCATTTGAGTTGCTCCAGCGATCAAAATTGCTAATTCGTTCACTACTCCCTCGATTCTGGTTTGTATGTCAAACCTAATTTTAATGTCTATCGGTAAGAAGAAAAGTTTGAATGCTGGATTTTCCAAAGCGTCTTTCAATGATGCGGTAAATAGCCTACCCACAGCCGTCAACACGAAAAACAGAATAAATTCAGTGGATTTTACCTCATATCCGAAAAGGTGACCTGCAATGATGGTTCCCACGGTAAACAAAGCAAGAATCAGTGGCATGGTCATTAATGCTACCTTCAGCCCGAAACGCCCTATGATGATATCATTAACAAAACTTTGAATCAGGAATGAAACAATGATCACTGTCCCTTGGAAAAAAGAGAGAAAATCTCTCAATTCGGCTTCATCAGGATACATGGTTTCAGTAGCACTCAAAAAAGTAAATTCGATAAAAACAGTGGCCCCCATTGAAAAAATGAGAAACCACGACAAAAGTCTCAGGTATTTATCTTTAAATAAATCGGAAAATTCGATATTCTTTACCTCGTCTTTATGCTCGACTTTAGTAGCCTTGTCCAAGTTAAAGTTCAAAGTCAACAGCAAGGTGAAGACAAAAACTCCCAAAGCGGCAAGCCCTGTCACGAAAAGTAAATCGTAGGTAGCATTAATTATCGTAGCAGTCAAAAGTGGGATACTAAAAAAGGCAATCATAGTTGCCATTAGTTGACCAGTGTCAATTCCTCCAATAATTCTCTTCGATTGTCTCAGGTCAAAAATTCGCCCGAAAATTCCCCAAAAACCCAAGAGTGTAATCGCGGTGATGGGCCCGGTCATGACAAAAAGCGTGAATGGTAGCACTTGAAATTCGCCTACTAATTCGGGATCGTATGAAACGAATTCGAAAGCAACTCTAAGTCCTCCTACAAATAGAAAAATAATGAATGTGGAAGAAAGAACTAGGGTTGAGAAGCTGATTCTTTTCTGCAGGTTGACGAATAAAACTGTTGAAAAAATCCCTGCTGCGCCCGCTGAAAAAAAAGCCTTGCCCAGCCATTCTTCTCCCATCACAGATAGAAAAAGAGTGGTGCCTCCAATTTGATAGGTAGCCAACAGGATACCCATAAAAAATCCCTTTCCCAATAAAAGGATTATCTCCCTTTCTTCCCCAGCTTCTCCTCCCAGAAATTTTAAAAATGATCGAATCACAACGACAGTCTTCTAGGCATGAGCGACGAAATTAGGTAATGTACAGAAGATTTGGTAATATAAAAATCATAAAAGTCATCTTATGCCTATCACTCACAAGGAGTTTTAGATGCGAAAAGCACTATTTTTTCCTTTTTTTAGCACTCTCTTTTACAGTGCTACCTCCCTTGCGTTTAAGCTCAGAACTGTAGCCAAACAAGTATCCAATGGAAATGGCAGCTGTATTCATCGTATACTCAAAAGATTCAATGTATGAATCCTCATCATAAACAAACCCTACATCTTTCGGGTCATCAATCCCGAGGTTAGAATGACCAAAAGTATATCGGAAATCTAGCATCAAGCGTGCTCCCGATGCCAAATCAAAAAAAGCGCCTGCTCCCACCGCAAGACCAAACTGCAACCTATTGGGTTGGCTTAAAAAAAGAACATCTGAATTATTGCCTCTACTAGGGTTGAATGTAACCTTATATGCTGCCGGTCCTGGCTCAATAGCCGATCCTGTATTGGGATCCAGAATCACTCTTTCTTCAAATGAGGACAGAAATAAGTCTCCTTTACTGGATAACCAATAGCTGATTTTTGGTCCCCCATTTACATAGTAATGGAATGGCACGCTACCCAAACTTATTCTTAGCATGGCAGGTACTGTAATAAAGCTGTTGACAGCGTGACTAACGACTACGTTGTTATTTGTTGACTTGTTCCTCAAATTCCTGTCCATTCTCTCAAATACTATCTCGGTATAAACTGAATACACGTCGGTAGCTGTATAATTGAGTGCGAAACCTGCGTTAAAATCAAAATCATTGTCTACATCGTAGAGGTCATCCTCAAATGAATCCTTTTGGTAAATGGGATCTACGTAACTAAACCCAACTTTCGGACCAAACCAATATTGACTATACGCAACTTGTGCTACACCAAATAGACCAATTAGAATTAGTTTTGTTTTCATTTAGCGCGTTGAAATACTTGCGTAATAATACGAAATCATTTTCAATGATATTGCAAATCACGCAAAGTTAAAGATAAGCGAACCATTTACATCGCAAATATTGTGCAGTTCGTCTATAGTTTGTTATGAGTGATGCAAAATTGTATTTTTGTGATAATTTTCGACCTAATTTTAGAGTTGTTACACAAATAAAGGAATCAGATTGCTAACCTTCCAAACCATTAAAGTCTACATAGGCAAGAGGACGAGTCGATTTTTTTTTGGACCTCTATTAATTCTCTTTGCGTTTCAGTCCATGGCGCAACAGCCACAGGTGTATAATCAATTTTTCATGAATCCATACGTATATAATCCCGCTTATGCGGGTGTGGAAGGACACACAGCTCTTTTCCTTATGTACAGGCAACAATGGACGAATATTCAAGGAGCACCTCAAACTTCCCATGCCAGCTTTCATGTACCCCTCCAAGGAGGAATTGCCCTGGGGGCAACTTCGTTCAATGTTACTCAAGGGCTCTTATCTACTTCTGCGGGGAAGGTTTCGGTTGGCTATTTGCTAAACGTAGATCGAACTCACTTTGTGAGATTAGGTTTCTCCATAGGTGGTGGAATCAATTCGGTAAATATTACGAAATTTGATTCTCCCGATGATCCTGCTTTCAACAACTTTCTGGATCAGAATTCCTTCCTGATAGGAGATTTTGGGGTGACTTACCACTTTGGTCACTTCAATGCTGGTTTTGCGATACCAAACCTATTTACATACGATGTGGTAACTCAAACTGAAGTTGCACCAATTAAGGTCACCCCCCTGGATAACGTATTATTTAAGATGAACTACAGGGGTCACATCAGTGATAATTTTGCCATTGAGCCACATTTCATCTACCGGTTCAGTGAGGTGGTGCCTCATCAATTTGAAGGTGCACTAATCGCACACCTCAAACACATCGTATGGGTAGGAGCCGCCTATAGACAGGATGATGGGATTATAGGGTTGACTGGAGCAAAAGTGAAAGAAAAAATTGGTATTGGCTTTGCCTACGAACTTGGAAATTCTAACATTTCAACCGAGTTAGGACCTACCTTTGAGATAAATATTGGGTATCATCTTGGCACAAAAAAAGAACATGCAGAACATATTTCTTCGTTTATTAAAAGCCACAGACTATCCGCAGAAGAAAGAGCAGAAGAAGCTGAATTAGAAAGGCAAAAGCAAATGGAAGAGCTTCAGAAAGACAGTATCCAGCAAAATGAAAATAATAATGAAATACAAGCAAATCAAGAAGTTCAGGACTGGCAACTTCAGGAAGATCAGGTAGCACTCCAGAGGACCAATCAATTTGGTGAGAAAGAAATCGGGATTCGATTGGAAAAGCCTAATCCTTCAGGAGGAACTGATGTCGTTTTAAGTTGGATACCAGCATCAGAAGCTGAAAATTTGACTGTGATGAAGGATGGTCACCTAGGAAGAGTGTCGGCAAATGGACACAGAGAAGCAGGCATCAAATATCAGAAAACCAACCCCGATGGTTCAACTGAAGAAATCATCAGGTGGGATCGTGTTATTAGTAAACAACAAGCTCAAACAATTATCGACAGGACAGACTTGACAGAAACTGGTCGAAGACAGATAGAAAAAGCCGACCCCAAGTTAACTCAGGATTTCAGAACTCATGATGAATTGGGGGCTTCCAGTGACTATGCAGTGGTGCGCAGAGGTAATCATATATTGGAATTGCCTGCCCGTAGCTTCGTAATTGCTGGAGCGTTCGAAGTATTTGCGTACGCACAAAATTATAGTGATAAGTTATTTAAACAAGGGTTTCACGATGTGATCGTTGGATATTCAAGTGCTAGGGGCTACTATTATGTAGTTGTTTTTGAATCCGATAACGTGGATCGAGCACGATCTAAACGAGACGAGATGAGAAAATCATCTGTACTTTCAAAGGCCTGGGTACTTCAAGTAACAGAATAATGAAGAAATTAGCATTTATAATTTTGCTGGTCCCGTTTATTTCAGTCGGACAGCAACCCCTTATCAACAGTATCACGCCTACCCATGTAGAAGTGGGACAAGCAGTCACCATTTCAGGAGTAGGATGGTCTGGCACTTTAAAATGATGTCCCGATGAATAATACCAATTTGATCACAAAATATCACATATACATCGTTTCTTTTTTGCTCACATTTCGTTAAAAAATAGAACCGTAACTATGCTTATATCTTATGCCTAATTCAAACAAAAAATAATCCAGATTTACGTATGTGATATTTCATAATCAAATTGGCAGTGAAACCTGTACACAGTCTGCTACTGCAACGGTCTTATCACCTCTTCGGTTGCCGACACAGGCTATTATTCTCAGCAAAACATCGGGAATGGTCCCAAGAACGTCACTCCAAGGATTGCAACATCACAGGAAAAACACAACAGCTATATTGAACAACTTTTACACCAAATTGATCACAAAATATAACATACGTAAATTGAATTATTTTTTGTTTGGATTAGGCATAAAATATAACTCTCGTGATCAATTTGGTATAAAAAGAGGAGTTTCTGACCGATGGACTATCAAAACAGAAAAAGGCACAGAGTAGAAAATCATTTCGAAAAATGAATGGGGTTAAGCTAATTTTTGATTCTGAAAATTAATCTTCTTACGCTCCTGATTATTGAAAGTCCGACAGAGCCCTAGCTAAGACCCTTTATTTTTTATTTACATTTACATTTGAAAACAGTATCCTTACAACACCTTTTAGTGTTTAAGAAAATGAAGTATAACAATGAACTATGAATACGATGAAGCGCACCACTAAAAAAGAACTGCTCATGCCAGCTGCATCCTCGCCGTTTTTTCTCACTGCATTTTTCCTCTCTCTCTTTCTTCTGGCAGGGGTTGCAGCTTCCGCTCAAACAGCAGACACCACACCCCCTGCCATAGTATCAGCCTTCTTGAGTACCAGTAGAGGGATAATAGACGTTAACTTTGATGAAGAAATAGTGGTCCCCGACCTCGGCCGAGTGCCCGCTAGCTTTTCTGTATCAGTTGCAGGTTCATCATTAAGGAGCGTTGTTGCCCCCCCTGGTGCCCCGACCGGGCTGACAGTGTCCGAACCCTCCCCCGGCGTAGCTGAGGCAACTTGGATTGCGCCACTCAACAACGGTGGCTCGCCCATCACCGGCTACCGCATCGAGCGTGCCACGGGTGCAAGTGGCAACTTCATGAATATAATAACCTCAAGTTCTAACTTTGGGATTTTTGGCAACGTTTTCTTAGGCGAACCTGGGCTCAGATCTGTCACCACTTACCGCTACCGGGTATTTGCCATCAATAACGACGGCGAGAGTTCGCCCTCTGATGTAGTAAGCATAACGACTCGTACAAGAGTGCCAGACCCGCCGAGCAACCTGACCGCGACCTCGACAAGACCAGATGAGATCACCCTCAATTGGATGACGCCGGCGGATGACGGTGGCACGCCCATCATCGGCTACCATATTAAGCGGGTTACCTTGCCGTCCTCGCAACCCACCACGACACTTGTAGCTAATGCTGGCGTCGTTACAAGCTACACTGATACTGTGTCCGCTGGCACAAACTACGGCTATGAGGTATTTGCCATCAGTACTCTCACAACTCGCCGAACTCTCGCAATGCCCTCTGTCGTCCCACTCCAGAGTCTATCAAGTGGAAGAGTTGATGTGACGAGTGCTTCTCCTGCTATCGCCCCCGACGCCCCGACTGGGCTGATGGGGGCTGTACGAGGGCAGAGCCAGATTGATCTCACCTGGACTGCGTCGCTCAGGAACGGTGGCGCACCTATCACCGGCTACCGCATCGAGCGTTCCTCGCAAACATCATTCGCAGCATTGGTAGTAGCCGGTTCAACCACCCTTGGTGTCACCGAATTTATTGACAACACCGGACTCGACCCGGGCAGTACTTACCACTATCGAATCAAGGCCGTCAATAGTGCTGGCAACAGTGCCCCCTCTAATACGTTCAGTGGCACGACAAGGGCCTCTAATACCGTCCCCGACGCCCCGACCGGGCTGATGGAGGTTGTACAAGGGCGGAACCAAATTGATCTCACCTGGACTGCGCCATTCAGCAACGGGGGCTCGCCCATCACCGGCTACCGCATCGAGCGTGCCACGGGCACAGGTGGCAACTTCATGGACCTCGTAGCTGATACCATGGACCCCGCCACAACAAGCTACAATGATACTGGCTTGATGGTAGCGACCACTTATCGTTATCGAGTCAGCACCATCAATGCACTCGGCACTGGCGCTGCCTCCAACACTGTCACCGCGATGACAATTGCGCCCACCGCCCCCAGCGCCCCGAGGGCATTCTCTTTGGTGCCCGCGGAAAATGCCACGTTAAATAGGAACAATGTCACCCTCAATTGGCTTCCTCCACTGGATGACGGCGGTGCGCCCATCACCGGCTACATCATTGAGCGTTATGCTAGTACTATTACAGTTGGTGGTGTAATAAAAGATCCTTCTGATGCTACGTTTGATACCAGGAATTCCCCCAATCCTACTGCCACAAGCTACACTGACGCCACGATGCAGCTCAATCAAGCTACTTACCTTTATCGAATCAGGGCCGTCAACCAGAACGGCTTAGAAGGTCCCGAACTTCCCACGCTGGCGAGAGAAAGCTCTTATCGAGTCGGGATAGCAAATGTTATTGTCCTTTCCGCAGCCCCGACTGGGCTGACGGGGGTTGCACAGGGGCAGAACCAGATTGATCTCACTTGGACCGTGCCGGAGGACTTCGGCGCTTTGGGTAGCAGTAGCTTCACCGGCTACCGCATCGAGCGTGCCACGGGCACAAGTGGCAACTTCATGGAACTCGCAGCTAATACCATGGACTCCGCCACAAGCTACAATGATGTCGGCTTGATGGCAGCGACCACTTATCGTTATCGGGTCAGTGCTGTCAATACTTTCGGCTCTGGCGATGTCTCCAATGTTGCCACTGTGACGACTGCGGCACTGACTGCCGCCCCGAGTATCAGTATCAGCCCCGCTACGCTGATCGCCACCGTGGGCAACGCCATTACTACTAACCCCATCACCATTACCAATACTGGTGGCGCAGTCGCTAGCTACAGCATCAGCCCAAACCTAAACACGAACACAGGTCTGGACTTTGACACCAGCACTGGCAGCATCTCGGGCACACCAACCATGGCCGCTAGTGCACTGACCTACACCATTACCGCCACCAATAGCGTCGGCAGCAATAGTGCCATGGTCACCATTAGCGTTCAGTCACTGCCCGTCCCCAATATCAGCGTCAATACCGCTACGCTGATCGCCACCGTGGGCACCGTCATTGCCGATATCACCATTGATGCCTCAGCCGGTGGTGCAGTCACCAGCTACAGCATCAGCCCAAACCTAAACGCGAACACAGGCCTGTCATTCAACACTGCCAACGGTATTATCTTCGGCACACCAACGATGGCCGCTAATGCACTGACTTACATCATCACCGCCACCAATAGCGCCGGCAGCAATAGCACCATGGTCACCATTAGCGTTCAGTCCCTGCCCGCCCCCGACATCAGTGCCAGCGTGACGACACTGACCGCCACCGTGGGCACCGTCATTGCCGATATCACCATTGATGCCTCAGCCGGTGGCACAGTAGATACCTACAGCATCAGCCCGCCCATCGTTAATGGACTCAGCTTTGACGCCAACACTGGCAGCATCTCGGGCACACCAACTGCGGTCGCTAATGCAGTGACTTACACCATCACCGCCACCAATAGCGTCGGCATGAATACCGCCAGCGTCGCCATCACCGTCAATGCGGTTGCCCCCATTATCAGAATCAGCCCCCGTATACCGACCTTCACCGTGGGCACCGCCATACCCCCCACCACCATTACCAATAGCGGTGGTGCAGTCACCAGCTACAGCATCATGCCAAACCTAAACGCGACCACAGGGCTGTCATTCAACACTACCAACGGTATTATCTTTGGCACGCCCACGACAGTGGCTGCACTGACTCCCTACACCATCACCGCCACCAATAGCGGTGGCAGCAGTAGCGACCTGATCATCATCTCCGTTCAGGCGGCACTGGCTGCCCCTAATATCAGCATCAACCCCGCTACGCTGACCGCCAATCTGGGCATCGCCATTACCCCCACCACTATTAACAATACTGGTGGTGCAGTGCCAGCAATAGGTGGCTACAGCATCAGCCCGCCCATCGCTAATGGACTCGGCTTTGACGCCAACGCTGGCGAAATCTTCGGCACACCAACTAGTCGTCCCGCTAATGTAGTGATTTACACCATCACCGCCACCAATACCGCCGGCATGAATAGCGCCAGCGTCGCCATTACCATTCAGGCACTGTCCGCCCCCAACATCAGCCCCAGCGTGACGACACTGACCGCCACCGCCGGCACCCTCATCACCCCCATCACCATCACCAATAATGGTGGTGCAGTGCCAGCAAATGGCTACAGCATCAACCCGTCCATCGCTAATGGATTCAGCTTTGACGCCAACACTGGCGAAATCTCGGGCACACCAACGATGGCCACTAATGCAGTGACTTACACCATCACCGCCACCAATACCGCCGGCATGAATAGCGCCAGCGTCGCCATTACCGTTCAGGCACTGTCCGCCCCCAACATCAGCCCCAGCGTGACGACACTGACCGCCACCGCCGGCACCCTCATTATCCCCATCACCATTATGAATAATGGTGGTGCAGTGCCAGCAATAAATAGCTACAGCATCAACCCGTCCATCGCTAATGGACTCAGCTTTGATGCCAACACTGGCGAAATCTCTGGCACACCAACTGCGGGCGCTAATGCAGTGACTTACACCATCACCGCCACCAATAACGCCGGCATGAATACCGCCATGGTCAATATTAGCGTTCTTGTTGCCCCCGACATCAGTGCCAGCGTGACGACACTGACCGCCACCGCCGGCACCCTCATTACCCCCATCACCATTATGAATAATGGTGGTGCAGTGCCAGCAACAAATAGCTACAGCATCAACCCGTCCATCGCTAATGGACTCAGCTTTGATGCCAACACTGGCGAAATCTCGGGCACACCAACTGCGGGCGCTAATGCAGTGACTTACACCATCACCGCCATCACCATGGTCACCATTACCGTTCAGGCACTGACCGCCCCCGAATAATGGTGGTGCAGTGCCAGCAACAAATAGCTACAGCATCAACCCGTCATCGCTAATGGACTCAGCTTTGATGCCAACACTGGCGAAATCTCGGGCACACCAACTGCGGGCGCTAATGCAGTGACTTACACCATCACCGCCACCAATACCGCCGGCATGAATACCGCCATGGTCACCATTACCGTTCAGGCACTGACCGCCCCCACACATTTTCCTCACCTCCAGTTCCCTGAACGCTGGCGTGGGCATCACTATCACCCCCACCACCATTACCAATCTAGGTGGTGTAGCCACCTACAGCATCAGTCCAGGCCTGCCACCCGGACTGTCCATTGACGCCACCACTGGTAGCATCTCGGGCACGCCAACGATGACCTTTATGGGTAGTAGTTACACCATCACGGCTAGCAATAGCGCCGGTAGCGATACCGCCACAATCTATATTGACGTTCTTGCTGCCCCCGACATCAGTGCCAGTGTGACGACACTGACCGCCACCGCCGGCACCCTCATTACCCCCATCACCATCACCAATAATGGTGGTGCAGTGTCAATAAGAGGCGCCTACAGCATCAACCCGCCCATCGCTAATGGACTCAGCTTTGATACCGACACTGGCGAAATCTCGGGCACACCAACTGCGGGCGCTAATGCAGTGACTTACACCATCACCGCCACCGGTCCCGCCAGCACCGGCAGTGTCATGGTCATCATCACCGTCAATGCGACACTGGCTGCCCCCGACATCAGTGCCAGTGTGCCGACACTGACCGCCACCCAAGCCGTCGCCATTACCCCCATCACCATTATGAATAATGGTGGTGCAGTGCCAGCAAATGGCTACAGCATCAACCCGTCCATCGCTAATGGATTCAGCTTTGACGCCAACACTGGCGAAATCTCTGGCACACCAACTGCGGTCGCTAATGCAGTGACTTACACCATCACCGCCACCAATACCGCCGGCATGAATACCGCCATGGTCACCATTACCGTCAATGTGGCGGTAGCTGACACCACCCCGCCAGTAATTACACTGAGCGGTAATGCCCAAGAAACCACCATCAATCAGGGAGCCTCTTATACCGATGCGGGAGCCATGGCCAACGATAATCTGGATGGAAATATTACCAGCAATATTATACCTACGATCACTGATGCCAGTGGCAATACCATAGCCGCCATTGATGCTAACACACCGGTTGGCACTTACACCATCACCTATAACGTGATGGATGCGGCAGGAAATACGGCGACACCAATGACCAGAATCGTGACCGTTACGGTAGCGACGGCTGACACCACCCCTCCGGTGATCACCCTGACAGGTGCTAATCCATTGACAATAGCAACAGGAACAGCATACACTGAACCCGGAGCTACTGCAACTGACAACGTTGACGGTGATATTACCAGCGCTATAGTAATTGACGCGTCTGCCGTCAATACCAGCGTTGCAGGAACTTACAGTGTAACTTATAATGTAAGCGATAATGCAGGAAACCCGGCTGTTCAGGTAAGCAGAACAGTTATGGTCACAGCTACGTTGCCCGCTCCAAACGTGTCCATCGCTTTGTTTAGTATCACCCCTACCCATGCAGAAGTTGGACAAACAGTCACCATTTCAGGATTAGGACTGTCTGGAACTAGTGCAGTGTTTTTTGGCAGTGTAGCTGTTTCAGGAGCAAATATCAACGTGCAGTCTGACAATTTAATGACAGCTATCGTGCCCGCAGGGGCTACCCATGGATCAATTACTGTGTTGAACAACGGACTCATGGCTCAATCGTCGCAACAGTTTTACATTAGTTTCAGTGGCACGGCAAGCACCAATACCGAGTATGATTCTGAGTTCGAGCTGTCTACGGGAGAGGTGGATATTGATGATATTTGTTTATGTGATTTGAATGGAGATGGGAAAAGTGACATTACCCTAACTCACAAACACGAAGTAGCAGAGACATCCACTAATCCCAAAAGTGAAATAACCATTTTTCGGAATGAAAGTACAGCAGGTACTACTAGGTTTTCTGCTGCTATAAATATCAATAACGCACAGAACAAAAATGGATTCATTGCCACTACATGTGCCGACCTTGACGGTGACGGAAAGCCTGAATTGATTTTTACCGCAGATCAGGGCACAAGTCTACAGCACATCTATGTTTATAAAAATGAAAGTGCCGCTGGAGCAATAACTATGACTCCGCTAGAGTTGACGACCTTGAAACTTCCCCAATCTTCTGGAAATAACAGAATAGCTAGACGCGTTAAAGCATTTGACATGGATGGAGATGGAAAAAATGACCTAGTGGTTGGGAACGACACAGATAACACATTGCATATCTTCAGGAACACTGGCTCTGGAACTGGAAATTTTTCGTTTGAGCCATCTTCTGAACTAGGTGCAGGAAATAATTTTTCAGGAAATATACTCGTTATTGATATAAATAATGATGGCAAACTTGACATTATTTCTGCTCCATTTAGAGCTCAGTCCCAACAAAGTACTTCTATTTCCGAGGCATCCATTCTAAAAAATAATAGTACAACAGGGCGTTTTTCTTTTAGTCTTGAAACTACAATTAACAATGGCACGGATAGAATAAGTAGTCTTTCGAGTGGCGATTTTGACCAAGATGGGTTGAATGATATTGTCATTGCAAGTAGGGACGGAGGAAGCATAAAGGTGTATCAAAATACCAGTAACGGAAGCCTTATTTCATTTGGAAATGCTATTGACATTGACCTTGGAACTCCTTCCCCCCTAACTCCATTTGGAGTAGACCTGGGAGATGTCAATGGAGATGGCTTGGTAGATATAGTTTCATCCTTCGCATCGAGAGGTATTGCTTTAGTACCTAATAATTCTACCATACCTAACAATGCTGCCACTGGAACTATTGCTTTCCGTCCTGCTGAACGACTTGCTACTTCAACTACAACACAAAACATATGCGTTGGTGATCTGAATGCAGATGCAAAGCCTGATATCGCATTTACCCTAGATGTAAACCCTGGAAGCACAGGTAAGCTGGGAGTGTTTATGAACAGGAATTTGATCGTTCCATCCATTAGTCCTTCTGATGGTCCTTTTTGCCGAAATGATGCATTTAACATTACGGCAACCAAGAGTACTTCCTCGACTTATGACTGGAGGATAATGACTCCCGCCGTAGCCACTATCACAAATAACGGTGATAATGCAGATATTGAAGTCACATCAGCAGACTCACCCGTAACTATTCAAGTTGAGATTACCCAAACAGGCTCTATGGGGAGCAATCCTGTTACCATTGAGTATATAATCCTAAATGGACCAATGCAACAATCCCCTCCCACCGTCTCTTTCTCCCCCTCGGCACCAGCAGGTGGAGTAGTTTGTTTTGGCGAGCCTTTTATTCTGGGAGTACCTGCTGCTACAGGAGGATATATGTTTGAATGGACACGTCCAAATGGATCAACATCAACAGGTTCGCAGATTAACATAGCTACTGCTAGCACGGAAGATGCAGGGAATTATACGGTGAGAGTCATGCCACCTGGTGGATGCTTTACTGAAATGTCTACTCCATTCAATGTGAAGATCGAAAAAGCACCACTCAGGATCATTTCGAATCAAGGATGCGCTACCACCTCCGCTTCCCCAGCCATTACACTCGATATTGGCAATAGTGGTGCATTTAACTATTCATGGAAAAGAGACAGATCACCCATTAGCGAAACGAGTACCACAATACAAGCCAGCATGGCAGGATCTTACACAGTGGAAGTGTCAACTAGGGCTGGAATGTGTGTTACAGAGTCAGAACCTTTTATTGTACCTGAATTTACAACTTCACAGTTTGACCTTGAAACAATGACGTGTGTTAATTCGCCTATCCAACTTACATCCAATACGGTAAGCGACAATGCTTTTACATCTACAGAGATGTGGGAAGTTTTGAATGGAATAAACCCCATAAGTCCCTCTGATACATCATTGGTCAGCCCTGGGGACATCTTAAATTTTTCGTTCAACCAAGTGGGTACGTACACGATTCGATTGACTTCAGAATACCGCAATTTTGAGATTTGTCCCGATATCCTGGAAAAAGAAATAATAGTCACTGATCCACCCGTCATTACGTTCAATGTAGCCGACGGAGTGGAAAAATGTCAACTGGATGGTCTCACAGTAGGGATTAAATCCCCCAGTAGTGCTGACATAGCATCATACGAATGGTCAGTCAATGGAAGTCTGTCATCAGCGTCTACCGTTGAGGCGACCACACCAATTGGCATGGATTCCGTCTATGCCATACTTACAATTACGACAACTATTGGCTGTCAGGTCAGGGACAGTGTCAAGGTTAAAAACTTTCCTTCTGACGCAGATATATCTTCGACTTCGACTGCTTTTGACCCGTCTACTGATACGGTGACGCTGGAAGATGACAATTTCATAACCCTTACAGCCGAAAACATAGTATCTGGTATTGCATGGAGTCCAAAGTCAATCATTGATGATACCACCGCTACTACCATTACTATTTTTCCTTCGCTTACCACAACAACTGTTACGTTACATGGAACGGATGCCGGGGGATGTGCAGTAGTCAGTACGTTGACTATCATCCTAGACAACATCAGGCCAAGGAGAACTTTCTCTCCAAATGGCGATGGACTGGGGTTCGATTGTTGGGAAATATTGAACTCAACTGAACTCCAAGGATGCAAGGTTTATGTCTTTGATGCAAGGGGTAAAAATATCTTGGTACAAGACTCTCCTTTTCCAGAAAATTGTGTTTGGGATGGGAATTATAATGGTACTCCAGTACCAGAAGGGCTGTATTATTTTGTCTTGAAATGCGATAAGTCAGATTTCACTAAATCGGGTAGTATTTTACTTGCTCGTTAGCCTAGCCTTCATGATTGATAAAGGGTCTCAAGGACACCTCTATTAACTGCCTTTTTCCGCAATTTCTGTGTCGGTCTAAATTAATCACAAGATATCATCCATAAATCGTTTTTTTGCTCGAATTTCGTTAAAAAATATGACCATAGCTATGACTGTGCTTATGTTTATTGCCTAATCCAAACAAAAAATAATTGAATTTAGTTATGTCATATTTTGTGATCAAATTGGTATAATCCCTGCTGAAATCTGTTTACACAAAAATTTAGATGCTGACCAAAAGCAACTAGGTGTCAACTTTCTATTTAATTTCTAAATCACCCCCCATTCTAGCCTGTAAGCCTTGTAACCCTTCAAGTCGTTTTATCTGCTTCACAAGCGGGTCGACCTGCACTCCAAGCAGTCTGATTCTGATAGTTGAAGACATGCGATCCAGAAACATTTCAATAAAGGGCTTTTGTCTTGGATAATAATTCACCCTATAATCATCTTCGATTCCAGCTTTTTCAGCTGCTAGCTCCACTGCATCTCCGAAACTGCCCAGCATGTCTACTAAGCCGTTCTCCACCGCCTGTTCTCCACTCCATACACGTCCACCAGCTATTGTGTTCACACTATCTTGGGAAAGACCTCTGTTTTTTGCAACCTTGCTTGTAAACGTCTCATACCCCTCTTCTACCATACTCTGAATGATCTGCCTTTCGTAGGAATTGAGTGTTCTGGTCACTGTGTATATATCAGAGTACTCCCCTGTTTTTACAACATCGTGCGTAATTCCAATTTTATTTTCTAGGAACTTAGTGAAGTTAAACCAAAGTCCAAAAATTCCAATAGAACCTGTGATCGTATTTGGTTGAGCAATGATCGTATCGGCAGGCATAGCTATGTAGTACCCTCCCGAAGCGGCTGCATTTGACATAGAAGCAATAATCGGTTTCTTCCCTTTGGTCAGCATAAGTTCCCGCCAAATCATATCGGATGCCGTCATGCTACCACCTCCAGAATTCACTCTCATGACAATTGCTTTTACTGAGCTATTTTCTCTAGCCTTTCTGATTTCCTTAGCAAACGTCTCTCCCACAATTCCTTCATCTCCACCCATTACAATGTCACCTTGTGCTACGATGACAGCAATTTTATTCTTAGAGTATTTTGATTCTCTGGCGATAGCCTGACCATACTTCTTTGTACTTATAAACTCAATTTTTCCATTTTCCTCTATCCCTAATCTATTTTTCATTACAGATTTCAACTCATCCTTGTACCCTACCTTATGTATCAATCCCAAGTCCTTAGCATCTTTTGG
This sequence comes from Ekhidna sp., assembly GCA_965261215.1. Lineage (GTDB taxonomy): Bacteria > Bacteroidota > Bacteroidia > Cytophagales > Cyclobacteriaceae > Ekhidna. Next base: position 115,006 of record CBDHDT010000193.1, on the reverse strand, counting down.
TAACCTGACTTTCATTAGGTTAGAAATATCATCGAGTGCTTCTACACTCTGACCCGTGCTTAAAGAAACATTTTTTAAATAGGTATCATACATGGAAATCAAAAGAGAGCTGTACTGTAGTCTATTTTCATCACTCATATTCTTTCTCATGTACGGTTCTACGTAACTTTTAAATGCTCCGACCCGAAATATCTCAGGTTCTATACCCAGCTTCTCGAAGAGTCCTTCGTAGAAAGTAATATTGGCACTTAGTCCGTTGAATTCGAGGGCTCCGGTGGGGTTCACAAAAATACTGTCGGCCACGGACACCACATAGTAGTCTGATTCGCTTAGATATTCTCCATACGCATAAACAAACTTTCCGGAATTTTTAAAATTCAAAATCGCATCTCTAATCTCCTGAAGACCTGCATACCCCGCAAACAGGTACATGGGCTCAATGTACAATCCTTCTATTCTATCATCATTCTTAGCATTTCTAATAGATTCAATCATATCTAAAAGACTATGTTGAGCGGGGGCATTACTAAAGACATCGTAAAAAGGATCATCAATAGTTTTGTCTGACAGCACACCTTTCATGTTGAAATAAAGCACAGAGTTTGACTTAACTTCGGTTATTTCATTCGAAGAAAATGAGGCAATGACACCGAAAAAAACGAACACCCCAATCACCGTAAATATGATCAGCCCCACTAGGGTCGCCAACAAGTTTCGAAAAAAAGTCTTCATCTGTAAGGAATTTACTTTGTGCTTTGAATTGAAATAAGAGCCAAATTTAAGACGAAGTTTTTACACTATTGACTTTTAATCAACATGAATGGAATTTACCTGCTTCTAGGCAGTAATTTGGGAGATAGGTTAAACAATCTTAGAGTAGCAGTCAGGCTGCTACAGGATGGAAGTGAAAAAATGCTAAATGAATCATCTATTTATGAAACCGAGCCTTGGGGAACATCTAAGCAAGGCTGGTTTCTGAATGTAGGCATCCAATTAGAAGTCAAATCTAAATGTGACGATCTTTTACAGTTATGTTTGAAAACAGAACAAAGAATGGGGAGGATACGAAAGGAAAAATGGAGAGAAAGGCTGATTGATATTGATATCTTGTATTTTGATGACCACGTTGTAAAAACAGAAAATTTAACATTACCGCATCCCGAAATTGCCAATAGGAAGTTTGCACTCATTGCCCTTAACGAACTATGCCCTCAAGAAACACACCCTCAATTGGGGCAAACACAGAGCGAGTTGTTAGCAAGATGTTCAGACAATTTAAATTGCAGACTTACTGAATTTAAATTGTAAATGTCATTAGCTGAGGGGTTCTTGTTAGGCGGGGCAGGACTGTTTTCCGGATTTTTAAATACCATTGCAGGAGGTGGCTCATTAATTACGCTACCGTTGCTTATATTCATGGGAATTCCATCGGCTGAGGCAAACGCCTCCAACAGGGTGGCCATTTTCCTGCAAAATATCTTTTCGGTATCTGGGTTCAAAAGTAGGGGGGTTTCTGTATTTCCATTTGCTCTCTGGGTAGCAATTTCAGCCACTTTCGGAGCAGTATTAGGCTCCTTGATTGCAGTAGACATAGAAGATGTTGCATTCAATCGAATATTGGCGATTATTATGGTGTTGGTAATTACAGCTACCGTTTTCAAACCAAAATTCGCCCAAAAGACCAAAGAATCCCTAACTAGGAGAAAAACAATCACCAGCGTAGCTTTATTTTTTTTCATTGGAATCTATGGAGGATTCATTCAGGCGGGAATTGGTTTTATAATGATAGCAGCGTTAACAGGAGTGCACGGCTTTGGTATGGCGAAGACCAATAGCATAAAAGTTTTTACAGCACTCTGTTACACCTCTGCGGCTCTTGTCGTTTTCATTATAGGCAACAAAATACGGTGGGATTATGGATTGGCTTTGGCGGGTGGTAGTGCAGCGGGAGGATGGATTGGAAGCAGATGGTCTGTGAATAAGAGTGATAAGCTGATCAAAGTAATATTAATGATCACAGTTTTGGCATTATCAATAAAACTTTGGTTTTTTAATTAAGGGCATTGGGGGTAATCGTAAAGCAAAGTTTCTGGGGGACATTTATAGACTGCATGGGGGTAATCATAGGATATTTGAATGTTCTGTATTTACGACCAGCGTTTTTTAGTTTAGATCAAAATGGTTTGTTTATACTCATCCCGGCACACGCCATGATGATCTCTCCATTCTGCTCCTTGGGCATGGGGAGTTCTTTCATCAAATACTTTCCGTCTTTTGAAGGATCATTCAAAAATCAGCTTTTTACTTTTCAGCTACTGATCGTAGTATTCGCAAATATTCTGCTAATAGCAGGTTGGCATGTATTCAAAGATTGGATTGCCTCTTACTATGTAGAAAGTGCTCCCGAATATGTCAACTATCTTTCTATTACTGCTATTGTGATAGTAGTCAATAGTTTATTTGATCTTTTCTTTAGCTATAGCAAAACGCTTTTGAAGGTTGTGTTTCCTTCTTTTCTCAGGGACATTTTTCTAAAACTGGGATCAGCGGTATTAGTTATTGGGTATGCAGTAAACTGGTATAGCTTCGAATGGACCATCAACGGTCTTGCTATTAACTATTCTCTCGCTTTCATCCTTCTATACCTTCAATTAGCTACCAAACACGGGTTACGGTTCACCTTCAATTTCTCAAATATTACTATCACGTGGAAGAAAAAGATTTTTAAGTTTTCTATTTATTCCATGTTGATGGCTGGCAGCTTTGCTATTCTAAATAATGTAACCTATAGCCAGATTACCTCCTACCTAGGTGCTGCAGCAAATGGTATTTTCACAACCTGTTTCTTTATTGGAATTATTGTTGAAATGCCTAGGAAAAACATGGCAAAAGTGGTTGTCCCAATTATTTCGTCCGCATTTGATAAAAATGACATGACTCAAATAGAAACTATCTATAAGAAAGGTTCCATCACTATGTCCGTAATTGGTTACCTGCTATTCATTGGCATAATCACAAATCTTCACGATCTTTTTAACCTCATCCCCAAAGGAGATCAATTCCGAACAGGCTATAGTGTCGTTCTGGGGGTATGTATTACTAAATTAGTATTAATGATCGCGAGCTTCTCCGGAGAGATTATCAGTTTTTCACGTTTTTACAAATATAATTTACTTTTCCAAGTATTGGCGGCAGTGCTACTGGTATTTCTTAACTATTTTATCATCCTAAAATGGGGGCTGGATGGAGTTGCCATAAGCTATACGAGTGTGATTATTGTACATATAATTATCAAATTGATCTATGTAAAATATAAGTTTGGGATACACCCTTTCGTGGAACAGCACCTGAGCCTACTCATTATAAGTAGCATTGTTTTCATGATTTTCTATCTTTTTGATACCTCTCTCCCTCCCATTATGAACATCCTGATGCGGTCAGTGCTTACGTCCTTAGTATTTATTTTTCTGATTTACCGGTTTAAAGTATCACAGGACATTAATACGCTGATTCATTCTACCTTTGAACGATTCTTAAAATTCAAAATGTAACGAATGAGTCCAGCTTTAAAAAAGAGTATCCTCACCCATACATTAATAATTGTTGGTTTTTTTATCATAACTGTCCTTGTTCATTTTCCTACATTTTCAGACGGGAAATCAATTGATCAACATGATATCCTCCAAGCAACAGGAGGCAATAATCAACTGGCACAGTATAGAAAAGGAACGGGAGACGAAGCTCTTTGGAATAATTATATGTTTAGCGGGATGCCCGCCTACCTGACTGGAATTCAGTACTCTGGTGATATACTAAAACATGTCTACAAGACCCTCTTTTTAGGAATGTCTTACCCGTCCTTTATCCTATTTATTTCATTTATTAACTTTTATATTTTATTGCTCTCTTTTAAGGTAAAGCCGTTGGTAGCCTGTGCAGGAGCCATTGCTTTTGGACTCAATGGCTTTAACATTATTGGCATTATGGCGGGACACAATGCTAAAATAGCAGCAGTAGCATTTATGCCCCTTGTCTTGGCAGGTATTCATTTAGCTTTTAATAAGAGAAGGTGGTTAGGCTTTGGGTTAACCGCACTCAGTTTAGGGTTACAGATAAGAACAAATCATCCTCAGGTCACCTATTATCTGCTTCTCATTGTATTGATATATGGAGTACATACATTGCTGAAAGCAGTACGCGAAAAATCATACAAAGAATTCAGCATTACTTCCATGGTGCTCATACTTTCGGCAATATTAGCTGTGGGTGCTAACTATGGAAGACTGAGCACCACGCTCGAGTATAGCAGTTTTACTATCAGGGGGGAATCTGAGCTATCAGAGGATAAAAAAGCCTCTTCTGGGCTAGATAAGGAATATGCCTTTAGGTATAGCAATGGCATCATGGAGCCACTTTTCTTATTTGTTCCAAACGTTTTTGGAGGTGCTTCGCAGCAGAAGCTCTCCTCAAAATCAGAAGTAGCTAAAGTCTTAAAGCAAAGTGGTCACAACAGGATTCAAATAGAACAGCAACTAAAGGCAGTACCCACCTATTGGGGAGATCAGCCTTTGACTGCACCTTATTATGCAGGAACCGCTACAGTACTCTTGTTCATACTTGGCATCATCCTGTTACCAAAAAAGGAGAACGTGTGGCTGATTGCATTGGTAGTAGTGGGCATTATACTTAGTTGGGGTAAGAGCTTTCCAGCTATTAATGACCTTCTCTTTGATTACCTGCCAGGATATAACAAGTTCAGATCTGTCACTTTTACCATCATTATTTCAATTTTTGCAATGAACCTGCTGGGATTCATTGCTCTTGACAGATTATTAGGCATAAAATGGGACGATGAGGGTAAAAAGAAATTTTTCATAGCGGCAGGTGTTTCGGGAGGGTTCCTGCTGGTTCTGGTGATAATTTCAGGAGCCTTTTCGTACAGCGGAGCCATTGATAGTCAATTGCCAGATTGGTTTGTGGAAGCAATGAGAGAAGACAGACAATCTTTGTTGATCAGGGATTCATTAAGGGCACTGCTATTTGTTATCCTGCCAGCATCAGCGATGTGGTTGTTGAAAAAAGAGAAATTGAAACCACAGATAGCACTAATCGGGGTGATTGTTTTTATTTTCCTAGATAGTTTTTCATTAAGTAAAAGATTTCTAGGAAGTGAAAAATTTAAGAATGATCCTGCGGGAGATTTCTTTAAAATGACCGATGCCGACAAGACCATATCGGCAACCCGGTTGCCGGGAGAAAGAGTGTTGAACCTCCAAAATCCTTTTAACGAAAGCAGAACATCATATTATCATGAGTCGATAGGCGGGTACCATGGAGCAAAAATCAGAAGATACCAAGATATCATAGATTATTATATCAACACGGAAATGCAAGAAGCCATACAATCGCTACAAAATCAGTCTGGCAATTTTTCAGATTTGCAGGTTTTGAATATGCTCAATACAAAATTTTTTTACGCTGGAGTACAAAGCAATGGCGTTTTTCCAAACACGTATGCCAATGGAAATGCGTGGACTGTCACCGAAGTAGTACCTGTTAATTCTCCAAATGAAGAAATAGTTAAACTACGTGAAATAGACACAAAAGCGCAGGCTATCATAGACATTTCAACGTTTGATCTCCCCGAAGCTCACGGAACAGGTGTCGTTACATTGTTGGAACGCACGCCAAACAACGTGTCTTATTCAGCCAGTATTTCAGGTGGAAACGCGCTGGGGGTTTTTTCAGAGATGTACTATCCGAAAGGATGGTCAGCAAAAATTGATGGAGTAGACGCTGAAATAATTCGGACCAACTACGTGCTAAGGGCGTTGGAAATTCCCGACGGCAGTCACACGATTGAATTTGTGTTTGCACCAACGGCGTACTCGACTGGAAATAAGGTAATGATGATATCATCATGGCTGACAATGCTGGTCTTCGCCTCTGGCATCGTCCTAGATTTGAAAAAGAAGTAAATGCCAAATTGATCACACAATGTCACCTATACATCGTCTCTTTTCCGCCTGTATGTCGTAAAAAAATAGCACGGTAGCTCTGGCTATGGTTACTATTGTTTGCCTAATCCAAACAAACAATAATTCAATATATTTATGTCACATTTTATAAGCTAATTGGTATTATGCCACAGCTTACTAAGCTAATTGGCATTAATGTTATACTGGTACGAAAAGTAGTATACCTTTGCACTCTTGCTCTTTGAAATATGGGGTCGACAGGAATTGACAGGAAGTGCAAATTATAAACTTGCATGTCGGGTGTTGAATGAGCACACGTGATCAATTCATTCAACATAGTAATTGGCGAGTCTAACTACGCTTTGGCAGCATAATCCAGACTAATTAGTCGGGATTATTAAGGGTTGAGCCAGATAGGTTCCCCCTGCCACATCCTACCAAGCCTCTGTCCTTTAGGCAGGAATATAGGGTGACGAAAATTAAGGAATAGTCCCGACGGGCGTTGCGTCGGCGGGATGAAGTAAAGCAACTGGCAGGATAAGTGGGTAGTCATTCGCCAGCTTACCTGCAAGATGAAAAGAATGACTAAGCATGTAGATGGTCTATCGTTTCCTTAGCTGGACGAGGGTTCGAATCCCTCCGACTCCACAAGAAAATCTATTTAATCCCAATTTTTTTATAAAATACCACATAACCAAATTGAATCATTTCTTGCTTGGATTAGGCAAAAAACATAAGCATAGCCACAGCTACGGTGCTATTTTTTAACGAAATTCTAGTAACAAAGAAACGATTTATATGTGATATTTTGTGATCAATTTGGTATTACTATTAGTTCAACACTATAATTAAACCAAATAAGTTGAGTGAGGGACTATAAAAACGAGAGTAATGGTTTCAACCTGTTGATTCTCTCTGTAAGTGCCTGATTTATAATAATACTTTTCGATATACATTCCTAATCACATGGTCGTGAATTTGTTCATTTTTGGCAAAACAAATGGTCTTTCTGTTAAGACCAAAACTCATCCGACTCTGCCGTGTAATGAAAACTTATTTCCAACGAATTAAGCTTCTTAGCTTCTTAGCTTCTTCTTTATCGAGCAAATACGGGTTCACTTGTGCCGTCTTTTTTTTAAGTGAGTCACTGTATTCTTGTTTATACCCAGTACGCTAGCGGTATCTCTAACGCCAGAACTATTTAAAGTCAGCGTATCTATTTGTTCTTTAACGCCCAGCTCTCTAGCTTTGTGCGGGTGATTGAGTGGAAAACACTTTTTACAGGATTTACAACGTCAGCACTGGGTTCTATTTTTACTGTGACCGTTCTTTTGAAGAGATGAACAAGTGCAATGAGGACAAAGGATATCAGTAGTGTGTTTTCATGCTACTAATATAGCCATTTCAACTGTTTTAATCCACTACCCTTTGTCTTAACCAGTTAAGACCCTATGAGAGCAAATAATAAATTAAATCCGTTTAAAAATTTTAAAAATGATATACCGTCAAGTATAGTTGTATTTCTGGTAGCAATGCCATTGTGTTTGGGTATCGCACTGGCATCTGGAGTACCTCTTTTTTCGGGGTTAATAAGCGGAATAATTGGCGGTATACTAGTAGGGGCATTGAGCGGTTCTCCATTAGGAGTTAGTGGTCCAGCGGCAGGGTTGGCTGTCATTGTACTAAACGCTATAACAGACCTTGGTGGATTTGAAACATTCCTTGTCGCTTTAATTATTGCTGGGATAATTCAATTAATAATGAGCTTTTCCAAAGCTGGTCTTATAGCTTATTTCTTCCCTTCATCCGTTATACACGGAATGCTGGCGGGAATTGGCATAATAATTTTTCTAAAACAGATTCCGCACGCTTTTGGCTATGATAAAAGCCCTGAGGGAGATTTTGGCTTTAACCAAATTGATGGAAATAATACTTTTGATGAATTAATATATATGATGGATTTTATAAATCCAGGAGTTATGATAATATCTGCAATCTCTTTGTTTATATTAATCCTTTGGGAAACTGCTTTTTTTAAGAAATTAAAATTCACCAAATTAGTTCAAGGTCCTTTAGTTGCCGTTATTGTTGGAATAATATTAAACTCTGTTTTTGCATCATATTCCGGTTTGTCAATCAATTCAGAACACCTTGTAAATGTACCAATCCCTGAAAATATAAATAGTTTTTTAAGTAATTTCTCTCTTCCAGATTTTAGTCAGTTATCTAATCCTGATGTATATATTACTGCCGTGGTGATTGCCGTGGTTGCAAGTTTGGAAACACTTCTCTGTGTAGAGGCTTCTGATAAACAAGATACTCTTAAAAGAATTACACCAACAAATAGAGAACTAAGAGCTCAAGGAATAGGTAATATGGTAGCAGGTTTTATAGGAGGATTACCAGTTACGCAGGTTATTGTAAGAAGTTCTGTAAACCAACAATCAGGAGGAAAAACTAAGGCATCTACTATAATTCACGGTATATTATTGTTGATAAGTATACTTGCGATCCCAAAGGTTCTAAATCAAATCCCTTTAGGTGTTTTAGCGGCTATATTGTTAGTGGTAGGTTACAAGTTAACGAAACCTGCTCTTTTCAAAAAAATGTATAAAGAAGGATTTGGACAACTTGTGCCTTTTGTGATTACAATAATTGGAATTGTTTTTACTGATTTACTAACGGGAATAGGACTGGGAATGGTAGTTGCAATTTTTATCATTCTAAGAAATAACTTCAAGATCCCATTTAATTTGAAAAAAGAGAACCTGGAAGGAAAAGAAAACATCAAAATTGTGCTATCACAAGATGTTACGTTCCTTAATAAAGCATGTATTCTTGAAGCATTGGGGCAAATCCCTAATGATACTTTTGTAGAAATTGATGCCACTAATACCAAGTTTATTCATTTTGATGCTATTGAGATAATTGAAAATTTTCAGGTGAATGCACAAACCAGAAATATAAAAGTAAAAACTACTAATCTATATAAAGGTAAACAAGCAATGCCAATACCACACTTTGATTTAGTGAATAAAAAAACATAAAAAATAAGATGGTGTAAAACATTTGAACTGGTCTTTCACAGGTCAAACCGTAAGTATACTTGGTAATGTACCTGCTTCACACCTCAATCCAGACAGCTCTGTCCGTTTGGAATACAGCACCAAGGTAGAGAAATAATGTAGTAACTTGCACAGTCAAACGCTACAGAGAATGTGTCGACATTCTTTTTTAATTTTCGTCGTTAGAGGATTACATTCCGAATGTACACCAAGCAAGAGATCAATATTATCTCACTTGTTTCCCAACTATTCCATAAAACTCTTTTTTAGTAACACCAAGAACACCGATAGCGTCTTTAACATCTGGCTCAGGAACATCCTTACTTCCGCCATGCGGGCTAGTTACTCCTATCTGATCCTTCATTTTTTTTACATCATCCAAAGACATTTGTTCATATTCAATCACCTTATTCCCTTTTACAAAAGTTCTATGTGAACCACGTCTACTATTTTTCAACTCTGCGTAGCCATAATGTTTCATGATTCTTTTAAACTGTCTGAAAGTTATAGGCGGGTACGATTTAGACACCACATAGCTTGTTACCTTTAGAGGCAAAACCTTTACGACTCCAAGATTGCTTTGAGTATAAATCCTCCCTATTAAACTTAGCGTTCCATAGCGGTTTTTTCTCAGCGCGAATAGCCTTTTCGTTATTTATGTGAGACTCAAGATGTTTTGAAAGGAGTTTCTTTATCTCCTCACTAAAATCTTCTAAAACTTTTGTGGCTATTTCAGCATCTTTACGTTGTCTTGGCAGTTGAATCATGGTATCAGGATCTATGTCATTAGAATACATGGTATTAAAGAAATCTCTCGTTCTACCTTCTATTCCATACCTAGCTTCATCAAAAGTATCTCTTGATATTGATATAAAATAAGGTAAACAAACCCCTCTAAAACCATCACTAGTTTCATATACGAATAAAATAATCGGTTTTACGTCTGCTGACTGTGTCATGTAAAAATGTTAATCAATGTAACAATACATCAAGTTCAGAATAAATACAATTAAAAGAGATATAATTTTATATTTTTCTTCATTATAGCATTATAGAAAACTTAATTTGACAAAGATTTTAATATTATGACAATATAAATGCTATTTTCGTCAATAGTTTTTCCTGTTCATCATCGGGAAAGGAGTGTTATGATATTCATCCAAGGTAGTAAATCAGGTAACAATCACGTCATGAACTCACCTGACAGGAAAAATAACATACTCAACCTAGTCAAAAAAAGTACCCTGCTACTGAGCTTGGCTCCCTGCATGCTAGTTGCAAAAAACAAACTGGAAGATCCGACCAACATACCACCGACCACCGATGACCACATCACAGATACACGAACACATGCTCCCACCAGCCTAGCCGAGCGTCTCTTGGCTATAGACTCTTTAACTGAGAATGACTTTGTGGAGATCTTAGTGGAAAGCCAAGGGTCTTTTGCTCATTTTAACCCTAATGCAAAAAAATTCCAAGTGACTAATCTAAACTTGTCCGCAGATAAGTAGTCAGCCCTTAAAAGCCGACCTAACAAGTAAAAATATATTTCAAGCGACCGCTCTGCGAACGTGAATCAACCTTGAATCAAATGGACTAAAGGTTTTTTACCAAAAATGCACAAAAACGCACTTTTTTAAGCCATAAATAGCAGACGTGACAAAAAACCAGCCACTTTCTCAAATTCCAGGCGCAAGTAGCCATGAGTACATTGATTTCATCGCCAATTTGTCCTTTAAGCATGTTTCTGGATAACCTAAAATCGGATTTCAAATGCCCAATAATGGGTTCTATGGTAGCCCGTCGCTTACACAATTTGCGTTTCTTGTCTCTTTGATAACGATTGTCTTTTTTCAGGGCTTTGCTCGGCAAGATAATTGCCGTATCGCCTACTTGTTTAACCCCACAATAGCCTCTGTCGCAGACCGCTTGCTTGATGAGTTTTGTTCTGTTACTATTGGCTTGTTTTATCGCATCGGGTAGGGTTTTTGCATCATGCTGGTTTTTCTTATGACTGACAACGCCAACCACGATGTTACTGTCTTTGGCCGAGACGATGGATACTTTGTTGCCGTATTCATAGCGTTTATGGTCTTTGCCTTTGCCAATCGCATAAGCATGGGGTTCGTGCAGGGAATAAATTTTGTTTTTGTCTTTGGGTTGTTGTGCCAACACCCGCTGATAGAGCAAGAAGTCTGGTCGGTAGGTTTCAAGCAATCCGTGTTGGGGTAGTTTTCTTTCTAGTTCTCGGATTAAAATATGGGCAATGGTTCGCAATCGTTTCAATGCCTTTTTAGCGGATGCACGCTTTTTAACATGGCGGAAGTGGCGAATGCGCAAGCGACAGTTTTTAACTTCTTTTACAAAGGTTCTGCGCTGTTTGATGCCATGTTTTTTCGCCAGTGTGTTGAGACGGTTGATAATTTTGATGGCTAGTTTGGAATCAGTGGGATAGGTGATGTTTTTTTCCTGTACGGTGGTGTCAATCAACACAGTGTTTTCATTGGCTTTTTTGCCGTGCAACATCACACTCATCTTAAAAATGAGTTCAACACCTGTTACACCGATTCTGTTCCTAAAATGTACCAGTTCGGTTGCATTGCAAGGCACGGTCGGGGTGTAGGTTGGATAGCCGCAGAAGTATTGATAATACGGATTACGCTTGAACTGTAAGACCACATTCTCATCGGACAGGTTTTCCAGTTGTTTGAGCATCAGTAGCCCAACCATTAAGCGTATTGGTTTTGAGGGTCTGCCGTTATCGTGGCAATAGCGTTTGCTAAATTCATCCTCAAAGACTTTCCAGTCGATGACATTGGCTAATTTGATGAGTGGACCTCGTTGGTCTAATTGAGCAAACAATTCGGTATAAAACAGATTTTGTTGCCCAGTATTTGGGGTAGATGGAGTCAGCATAATTTTTTAACTAAAACGACCAGAAAACGACAGTTATTCTAACATAAAGCGGTTGATTTGGTTAAGGGGGTTATGTGTTTTATTGATATAAATCAATGTGGTTAAACGTTTTTAAGGGCTGACTACTTAAGATTTCATTGATTTTCGACACAGAATAATACCTTCCCCTATTGAATACTGTCTTATACAGAGGGCCTGATACAAAAACTTCAAGAAGGTCTATATGAGCCTCCCAGTTTTCTTGCCATCTTTTTGAACCTTTTATTACATAAATCCAAGCAATTGAAAATATAATTCCAACACAGATTATATAAAAATCATAGAAGATTTGCTGGGATTCATTGGTGAAATAGATTCCAAAAGTAAGAACAAGAAAGCCCCAGAAATAAAGAATTTGTTTATTTCAAAATCTCTATTATGCCATGCTCTTTTCATACGCCTTAGATAATTTGGTCTCATCCTTTACTTCGCAATCATCGTCATCTTTGTGATACTCCAAGCCATACTCTTCAAAGTATTGTTTTAGATCAATGGATTTATAAGTTGACATTCATATTGTGTTTTAGTGCTAAACAGTAAACTCCCACTGGTCATACAGTACATCCAAGTGCCCTGTCTTGGTTCTGAATTGATTCCTCTTCTTCATTCTAGTGCCAACCTGCCTATTTGGAAAATACTTAATAGCAGGGTCCAAATAAACGTTAGTACTCAATAGAGCTGTAATGAATCTATTAAAGCTGGTACCTTCCCCAACAAGATATCGATTACCATAGTGATAATATTTGACACCAGCTCTTGTTTCGGTTATACAGGGCACGTATATAGTCTGATTATGTTTTTTGGCCCAATGCTCTAACAACTTGCCAAATGACCAAGAGGAGGCATTATCACCATTAACATCCTCAAGAAATATGTAGCCACTGGAATTTCTAATTTTTCCAACTTGATGGTCATATCCTTGAATATTCATTGTCAAGTTCGTTAATGCAGTGACAATATCATACTTGTAAATCCCTCCAAAATTTATTCTTGTATCATCCCTTCTGTCGGGATATCCATGTTCCTGCATGAACCTTCCAATGTTGTCATGATACAATCCACCATCAGGCTCAGGAGTCATAAGTGTTACGATCGCAGAATTTGGATTATCAAAGTTTGTTGCCCTTATCTGTTTCACTTCCCAACCTCTGAAATCAGGTGTCGATTCAGCATTAGGAATAATTCCCAGCTCAGCTTCTAGTGTATACCCTCCTCCATTAGCAGCATTGTATTCAATAGTATTACCAGCAGCGTTGAGTCTTTTGCTCCTGATAAATCCCTTGGCATGAATGGAAAGCATAGTATCTATAACCTGAACTCTTGTTGAATCCTCTCTATACAGATTACGAGGAACTCTTCGAAGTGCACCTCCAATTGTTTCAATGTCATGAAATCCTGATAATATCTGGTAAGAGTCCCTTCCTGCCAGATCAAGATATCCGTAACTTTTGCCATCGTTTTTATTAACCCCAATCAGAAATATTCTTCCATTTTCCAAAATTGAAATATCGCTTATCGACTGCCTATCTCTAAGCCATTCACTAGGGGCTTGCCTACACCCCAACAGGAATCCAGATAGTCTAACTTCAGGATATTTTGGATAAAGAATGAGATTGGAATGTCTGGCAGGAGCAGGATTACCTGTATTCATATCCAGCCACGAAAAATCAATTTTGGTTTTAAACCTTTCTTTTTCCCATTCACCTGCTGGCTCATGATAAATCTCCTGTACAGGGAGGATTTGTAAAACTTCAAAACTACCCCCCAGATAAATCTGATTCTTGCTATTGTCATTGGTAACCAAGAATTTGAAGTAGACGTTTTCACATCCAAGTTCCTCAAATTTCAAGAGCACATTCCTTAGTGATGGCATATGGTGATGGTGCTAAATCAATTAATTGCAATTTAATTTAACACTTTATCTGCAAATGCCTACAGGTGCTTTGCAATCCGTGATAGAATGGATTCGAACTTATCATTTTTTGAAGCTTCTCTGATTTCACACTCCCATACCCGTTCAACTGACCAACCAGCTTCAATCAATTGTTTTGACTGCATTTCATCTCTTCTGAAATTGCCTTCAATCTTTTTCTTCCAGAATTCCGTATTCGTTTTTGGCATCTTGAAAATCGAACAGTCCTTGTGCCCATGCCAGAAACACCCATTAACAAATACTGCAAGCTTTTTCTTTCTGAATACAATGTCCGGCTTTCCAATGATATTCTTGGGATGCAATCTGTACCTGTATCCGTAACTATAGAGAAGCTTTCTGATAACAATTTCTGGCTTGGTATTCTTTGATTTGATACCTGCCATCATCTGGCTTCTTTTCTCTTTGGATACAATATCAGCCACTAGGCTACTTCAAAAATGTTGGTCTGGTTGGATGGAGTTTCTACTGCTTCCAAAATAAATGGAAGCATCAAATGTGTAACAGCAGTTGCCACAGGAACTATCACGGAGTTACCGAATTGTTTGTATGACTGTGTATCAGAGACGGGTATAATGAAATTAGATTCGCTAGTGCTATCAAAGCCCATAAGTCGTGCACATTCTCTAGGAGTCAATCTTCTTGGACGTGTGCCCCTTTGCTTTATGAGAATTTCTGAACCGTCTTTGTAATATCTTGCTGAAAGAGTTCTGGACACATCGTCCTTGCCAACCAATCCAAATCCAAATCCATTCCCTTTCGCTTGATGCTTTTTCTTATATTCTTGAAGGTACTCCCACATTCGGGTAGTCAGGGTATATTTTTCATTGACCCTTGAATCAATGAAATATGGAGGTTCGTCCTCTTCTGTCTTTGTGTGTAACACGACCTCCATAACAGGATTGAAGTCTGGCTTCACAAAGTCATTGAAATCAAACCCATTTTTCTTGTCAAACCCTACTATGAAAATCCTTTCTCTATGTTGCGGAACAAAATTTCTGCCGTCAATAATTCTTGTATGCACATCGTACTCAAGCTCATTTTCTAATGTGTCCTTAATAACACCAAAAGTATTGCCCTTATCATGACTCTTAAGGTTTTTTACGTTCTCAAGAAGGAAAGCTTTTGGCCTATGATGCTGGATTATCTTGGCAACATCAAAGAACAAGGTTCCCTGAGTTTTGTCTTTAAAGCCATGACCTCTGCCAAGTGATTTTTTCTTTGATACTCCTGCAAGTGAAAATGGTTGACAGGGAAAACCACCTACAAGAACATCATGTTCTGGGATTTGATTGAGCTTGTCAGGAGACTCTGTGAAATCTCTAATGTCACCAACAAGGGGATGATTGCAGTCATAGTTGGTCATATAGGTTGTTCTACATTGTTTATCCCATTCGCTTGTAAATACACATTGCCCACCTATTGAATCAAATGCTTTTCTGAAACCCCCAATACCAGCAAAAAGATCAATGAAGCGAAACTTGTGTTCACCGATCCCAACAGTTGAGTTGTTAGCTAGATCAGCAAGCTTTTTGATTTCGTTATAGAGAAGTTTGTTAGGGGTAGATTGAAGGTTTGCATACCTATATATCGTCCGTTCCGTAACATCCAGTCTTTCAGCCAGGTCTTTGTTTGATAATCCAGTTTTAGAAATTAATCCGTCAATGGCCTCGTTCATCTGGGTAGGTTTTTGACATTCTGTCAAAAATATGAATTTCTCCTTGATTTAATGAACCTTGTAGGAAACTATCTCTCAGCATCCAGATTAAAAATGGGTTTCCTCAACCCAATAGCCAGGTCTTCAGCATAGAATCGGTTCTGGACGTTTTCCTCATCGGGTAATGGAATGAATTTGTAGTGGCTGATTGCCATTCCTCCATCATGGAATTTCAAATATTTGTGGAAAAGGGGATCAAAGCCAGCTCTGAATTGGCAACTTGTAGTGATCTTTTTAAGACCTCCTTTTGGAATCTTTTTTTTGGAAATGAGTTCTTTCCTACCTAGCAGTAGGTGCTGTGATAAGCGATTTCTAAGGTTGGTTGATTTAGCTACATTGTCCACCGACGTAGAGGGAGATGCCATCACGTACTCGGTGGTTTCTTCCAGCACCGCCGATGCGATTGGCACAATCGACGACTCAAATTTAACTGTCAGCTTCGAAGGTGTGGGCAGTGCCACGTTGACCGTCACTGCGTCCGCAAACGGAACCAGCGACGAGCTGGATGTATCTGTCGCAGTCAATGCGTTTACCAAGCAGGTACACATCACTAGTTTCACTGCTGGTGACCCGTTGAAAACTGGTCAAATCTTTCGGGTACCGACGACCTTCGCTGGTATGGAAGTACCAGCTGATTACACAATCGTGGAAGCTGGCAGCAACATTCTGGAGCGTCTCTCGTTAGATATACTCAACAGCGAATGGGTATATGAAGTCAAAGCAAATCCCTCGCTGGATGAGGAGGTCATCGTATTTCAAGGACTCACGGAGAACCGACTGGCCATCACGGTAGCGGTAGCTGACTGGACAGTAAGTGAGTCCAACGGGTGTGCTTTACACCTCCCCTGAGGACGAAAGCACGCAGATTAGCCTGACTGTCCCGATGAATTCAGGCAGTACTTCCCGATTCTCCGTCGCTGCCTTTGCTCGTAACGGCAATGCGCCGAATGATACCTTGGCAAGCAAACGTGTATTGAGCGAGCGCACGGATTTTACGATCATGAATAGTAGCTTCGATGCCCACGGAATTGTGAACGGCACGGCTACTGGCACGGAACTAGTGATCTCCAGAAATCCAGTTGATGCGGACGTGGCAGCTGTTTTTGGAGTCAGTACCACCAGCGCGTTACAGTTGATTTACGTCAAAGATTTGAACAACACCTTAACGACCGTTGAGTTGGTGAATGGAGAAATCGTTCTCACCATTGAGGTGAGCATGAACGTACAGGTGATGGGAGAAGTAAGCAGCACCAACGGGACAGCGCGTGTCCGCTTTGACCACTCAACCCCCGGTCAGGTTACTGGCACGATCTCCATCACGGATGCCACCGATGGCAGTGGCGTTATCACCTTCGGGCAAAAGGGCTTCATCGGACCGATGGTGGAGCGAACCGCTTTTGCCGAGACTGAAATTCCCTTCATGGCTTCCAATGGAACGGTGAGTCAAGTTTCTAAACCCCTCCTTACCGGCATACAGAACGTCCTGGCAACAGGTTCTCTAAAAAACTACGCTAACCCGTTTGTGAACCATACCGCCATTGAATACACCTTAACAAAAAGAGGACCAGTGAATATCAGCGTCTACACCAGTGCCGGTCAGCTGGTGTCCACTTTGGTTGATGGCGATCAACACCCCGGCGACTACCATATCACCTGGGAAGCAAGCAATCAGCCTTCGGGCATATACCTCTTAACGTTCACTAACGGCAACGAAAGTGCTGTGGAGAGAATGGTTGTCAAATGATGAGGGAGGCAAGCTATGACATTTTCGGTAGTGGGTCAACTTTGTTGATGGTTTCTGTAATACCAAATTGATCACAAACGATCACATACAATTTGTTTCTTTTTTGCTCGTATTTCGTTAAAAAACATAAGCATAGCTATGGTTATGGTTCTGTTTTTTGCCTGATGTAAACGGAACTAGTTCAATTTTCTTATGTCGTATTTTGTGATCAAATTGGTATGATATGGCTAGTTACCAAACTGTCTATTTTGATCTCGATAACCACTAATGATCCGATCAACACAAAGAGTGTTATCAACATACCTAAAATAGATATTTAACCGCTTAAAAACCACCTTCCTTAATCCTGGAATATAGCCGTCTTTGTGCTGACCAAGTTTAAAAGGAGCATCAGCTATTTGTCCAATTTTCTCCATAATTTCATCGTCTAGTGTACTGGCACGATCAATACCATCTCGACAAACAATATATGCTAAGTGGTCTTCCAAGTCCTGCTCTGCCAGTCGTGATAATAAGAATTTGGACATTGAAAACTTACTGGGGTTTTCTAAGAGCCTTCTCTACTGCGTTTCGGATTCTTTTCCCTTTAGGCTTAGGAGTATTATATACGCCTTCATCTATCGCCTCTTGTACTTGAGCCATGTGTTGCTTTTCCGATTCGGTAAGAGGAGTTTTACTGGATGTTTTTATGCATTCTGCTACTTTCATACCATCCAAAGTTACTAATACCAATTGTATTATAAAATGTCACACAAATAAATTGAATTATTTTTTGTTCGGAGTAGGCAAAAAATATGAGTATAGTCATAGCTACGGTGCTATTTATTAACGACATACAAGCGAAAAAGAAACGATTTATTTGTGACCTTTTGTGACCAATTTGGTATTACTCTTACGATAATAGCGAAATAGCGGTTATAAAGCAACGTCGCATAAATATGATTATTTCAATAAAGAAGGTGCAAACAATCAGTTATACCAATTTGATTATGAAATACAAAAACTTCTTGGTAAAGATATCTTAACCAGCACTCACCCTGCAACGACCTTAGCTATGGGTTGGAATCTTAAAAAGATGATGAAAAAGCAACACGCGAGTATCAAAAAACTACTGACGTATTGTGCTTCACTGTTTAATGCGCTGGTCTTTATTATCAAGCCCCTTTTTGATTACTGACCAAATTTAAACAGGCTGTATCCAACGGCAATCTGAAAAGTATTGTTCTTTGTCGTACCTTGAATATCAAGAACGGAAATATCAGAGAGTCCTAAAATATATCTTGCAGACAACTGAAGTCCGAACGGCGCATCCCATCCAGCTCCTGCTGCTACGCTTATATCCGACTCCTTGAAAGTGTTTGTGATATCCTTCCCAGCTTCATCTTTTGCATTTGTCAAAATGCCAAATTGAGGTCCTGCCTGAAAATTCAATCCCAAAGGGAGATAGATTTTTAACATCACTGGCACATTTACATAGCTTAGGTCAATTTTTTCGCCTCCTACAACTTTAGAGCCTTGCTTTGAAAACAATACTTCTGGTTGAATGCCAATGTTGCCCAATTTTGCTAGAACATAGACCCCCCCATGCAAAGAAGTGACCCCATCGGTACTCTTCCCCTCAACAGTTACTTCTGAAAGGTTAACTCCAGCTTTCAAGCCGATATCCAGTTTAGCTTGGCTAAAAATCGTTAAAGCGAGCGTTAGCAGGGTGAGGGTTAATACAGTCTTTTTCATAGATCAATTCGTTTTCTGGGCAAGGTAAGTAAAATTAATTGCCTCCCTAAAGATATATAAAAAAATAATGATGGTTATCTTTAAATTTTGTTCAGCACAGTTTAAAGCGAGATTCCAATAAAAGATTTAAAAGCTAGTCCCATCAAACCAGTAATAAGCATGGTGATACCCAACCCTTTAAGTCCGTTAGGGACATTAGAATATTTCAACTTTTCTCGTATAGCCGCCAATGCTATGATTGCCAGAAAGAAGCCCGTCCCTGATCCAAAGCCAAATGCAGTCGCCTCCACTATGGTATAATCTCTTTGAACCATAAACAGGGAGGATCCAAGAATGGCACAGTTTACCGCTATCAGTGGGAGAAAAATCCCTAACGACCCGTAGAGAGCGGGAGAAAACTTTTCAATCACCATTTCAACTAATTGAACCATAGCCGCGATGACCGCAATGAAAATGATAAATTGAAGAAAGGTTAAGTCAATGGATTGGAAGTCTGCTCCGAGCCATGCTAGTGCCCCTTCTTTCAATACCTTCTCTTGTATGATCCAATTGAGAGGAACGGTTATTGTCAAAACAAATATCACCGCCATTCCCAGTCCGAGTGCTGTTTTTACCTTCTTGGATACCGCAAGAAATGAACACATGCCCAGAAAGTAGGCAAATATCATGTTCTCAATGAAGATACTTTTTATCGCAATGTTTAATGCTTCCATAGTTCTAGTGCTCTACGTAACCGTTTTTAGTCCGTTGAATCCAAATAATAATTCCTAATATCATAAAGGCTCCAATTGAATCTACCATCAAGCCGTTGGTTTGGAGTGTGACACCCAGCATATTCCCCATAGGCTCATAAATTTTCACATTCAAGATGGATCCAGATCCAAGCAATTCTCTGAAAAATGCTACGGCTAGAATAATCCATGCGTAGCCAAAACCGCTACCTAGTCCATCTAAAATAGAATCGTATGGTTTATTGGCCATGGCAAACGCTTCAAGCCTCCCCATCACAATACAGTTTGTTATAATCAGCCCTACGTAGGCTCCAAGGATTTTGTACATATCATAACTATACGCTTTTAGTGCCTCACTCACCAGCGTTACCAACGTAGCAATAATTGCCAACTGGACAATAATTCTTATTCTTCCAGGAATGGATTTTCTTATTAAGGAAACGATCAGATTGGAAAACACAATGACAAATACCACCGCAATGGACATGATCAATGTTGGTTTAATTTGCACCGTCACGGCTAGTGCTGAACAGATGCCTAAGACCTGAACAGTAATTGGATTATCCTCATTGAGAGGATCAGCGACAATTCTTTTTCTTCTCTTTGAAAGTATTTTTTCTGCCGGTTCTTTTACTTCTATTGGAGCTTCTGCTACATCCGTACTCATATTCTAACTGTTTTCAGATTTAACTTTCTCGATAAATGCGGAATAAGATTCTAAGTAGTCTAATAGCATATTATTTACCCCTTTGGTTGTCATGGTAGCTCCCGAGAGTCCATCTACTTGATGATCACTTAATCCTGTATTTCCCTCTCCCTTTACCATAGCTACACTTACCAAGAGATGGCTGTTATCAAAAATCTTTTTCCCTACAAATCTCTCCTGTACACCTGGTTCTGTGATTCTGGCTCCCAGTCCTGGTGTTTCTCCCTTGTGATCAAAAGCAACTCCTTTAATTGTATTTAGATCTTTTCCAAAGGCTATGTAACCAGATATCCAATCCCAAAGACCTGATCCAAAAGTCGGAAAGATATACGCTTCTACCTTTCCATCATCTCCCGTAAACATAAACACAGGATATACTCTTTCTCTCGGATCAAGTTTTGAGTTTTTCCTGATATTTACTTTTTCAGCTATATATGCGTTGCCTCTCGAATCAGTGGTCACGTCGTTTCCGTTGTAATCAACCACTTTAGATCGAACTTTTTCATCATAAATTTTCAAAACGTCATTCGGATCTTTAATAGCTGAAATATCCATTACGGCTCCCAAAATCTTCTTTTTTGTATCCAGTTCTACCTGTTTGTCTTGTAGCGGTTTAAGACCTACCGAGGTTAGTGAAAGTGACCCTCCCAAAATCACGGCAAGAGAGATGGAAAAAATGATAATGTATGAGTTAGACCGTTGCACGTTTTAATCTTCGTTTTTTGTTTTTCTCTACTACATAAAAGTCAATGAGTGGGGCAAAGACATTCATAAATAAAATCGCCAGCATGATTCCTTCTGGATATGCAGGATTCACCACTCTTATCAGAACTGTTATTACACCAATTAAAAAACCATATATCCACTTGCCAGGTTCAGTTTGTGCAGCAGATACTGGGTCGGTGGCCATAAAAACAGCACCAAAAGCTAGACCTCCTATCACGAGGTGATAATAGGCGGGCATTTCTAAAAAACTATTCCCTCCGACAATGTTGAATAAGGTTCCCATTGCAAAGGCTCCTGCAAACACACTCAGAATGATTTTCCAGCTACCAACACTGGTAGCTATTAAAACACATGCTCCAATCAAGCACATCAAAGTCGAAGTTTCCCCGATACTACCGGGTATAATTCCTATGAACATATTCCAAAAATCAAACATCCCCGTGTACCAGTGATTTGCAGCAAGTTGCATCATATCTGTATTATTTGTGGCTGCTTCGGCTCCATAAGCCAAAAGAGTGGCACCTGAATACCCATCTACTGGAACAGTATCTCCTAAATAGTTCCACACATCGCCAGATATTTGAGACGGATAAGCGAAATACAGAAAAGCTCTGGCAAGCAATGCGACATTCAGAATATTCATGCCTGTTCCTCCAAAAACTTCTTTTCCAATAACAACTGCAAAAGCAGTAGCCATCCCTACCTGCCATAATGGAATAGTCGGAGGCATGACCAGTGGAATCAAAAGACCCGAGACGAGAAAGCCTTCTTCAACAGGACGCTGTCGGATGACGCAAAAGATGAATTCTGTAAGCAGTCCCACCCCGTATGACACAACAATAATAGGAACGGTCCGCCCTGCCCCAACAATAAACTTATCCCATACCGAGGCTTCGGCTGCGATAGAGATGAAATGTTGATGTCCAACATTCCACATGCCAAAAATCAGGCATGGAAGCATCGCAATAATTACTGTGAACATCATTCGCTTCAAATCATTCCCATCTCTGATTTGAACACCTTTTTCCTCTGTTATCAGATTGGGAGCGAAAAAAATCGTCCGATGCCCTTCATAGATCGGGTGAAATTTCTCCCATTTCCCACCGTTCTCAAAGTGAGGTTTTATCTGATCAAACTTTTTCTGCAAAAACTTCATAGCCTGATTAAAAGTTACGTTTTGCGGTTTTGTACTTTATATTAACCATTTCTCTTTTTATAGATAAATACACGCTCCAGCTTGCTGGCTATCCATGTTTGATTAATTGAATCCCTTCTCTCAGAATCTCCTGTAAATTATGCTTCGAAACATCTATAAACTCACAGAGAGCTACATCTTCCTCAATTACTTCATAGATACCTAAGGCTTCCATGTCATCATAATCTTCGGCTAAAATGGCCTTGAACAAATAGTTAGGAAGTACATCCATAGGGAGTACTTTTTCAAAAGCTCCAGTCATCACAAAATTTCTATGTTCACCATGCTGATTGGTGTCCAATACATATTCTTTTTTGTTGCCCCCCAGATAGGATAGCAATCCAAACGCTTTATGAAAACTGAGTTTTTTCGTAGACGGGGTAATCCATCCAAATAGTTCTTCGTATTTTCCTTCAGGGATCACTGTTATCTGATGATGGTAATAGCCCAAGTAGCCATCCTTACCTACCCCTTCTCCAGTCAAAACATTTCCAGAAATGAACCTGCTTTCTCCCTCTGCAACATTCCCTTCAACCAGCTTATTTAGACATGCCCCAGAATAGGTCTGAATGTATGATGGATTTTTAATTTGTGACCCAGTGACAGCTATCCGCCTTGAAGTATCATACACTCCATCCAATAGCAACTTGCCCACTTCAATGACACCAGAGGGTGAAATTGTCCAAATCAAATCTCCTTTGCTAATGGGATCCAGGTGATGAATTTGAACACCTACGTTCCCTGAAGGATGAGGTCCAGTTATTTTATGATGCTGAACATTCTCTGTTTGACAAAAAACTTTAGGAACTTCGGCTTCCCCATCAGTATTCAGGTGAATATGCCCTGAAGTGAATTTTTTTAATGCTTCTATTCCAACTTTAAAATACTGCTCTTTTCCTTTTAATGAAAATGAATAATCAGGTGCAAGAGGATTGGAATCAAACCCGGAAATAAAAATTGACTTTGGAGAGTCTGATGGATCGGCCACACAGCCGTAAGGTCGCTGGATAATATTTGGCCACACACCACCTTTTATCAACCTAGCCTGAGTGTCCCCCCTACTTAAATTTTCTATATCCGAAAGTGAATGCCTCTTTGATTTTTCAAATTCAATCTCCTTGTCCGCAAGGATTTTGACTGCCAACACTCTTCTTTTTTTTCCTCTTTTTATCTCTATGATTTCACCACTTACAGGAGCGCAAAACATCACATTTTCCATGGTCTTTTCATAGAAAATAGGTGTTCCTGCTTTTACATTGTCCCCCTCACCAACGAGCAATTTCGCCATGGTAATGTGGTTGAATTCTGCTGGCTTAAGTGCAAAGGTTTCGGGTTGCTCTATGTCCGTGATTTTCTTTTCTGCCCTCCCGGCAAGGTTTATATTAAACCCTTTCTTCAGCTTGGTTGTCTGAGACATGCTTTTTAACTTGGAGAATCCTCTTAAAACGTGGCAAACTTAACAAGATCGGATTTAACCTGATATAGTTTCAAGATAAAAAGCTCATAATCTTCGTTTAATAAGTGCTACCTGAAAGGTTCAGACCAAGTCCAAACTACGTTCTGCTTTTCTCAAAAAGGAAGCTACTTGTTCCATCAACCAATTTGGGGTAGACGTTGCTCCACATATCCCTATGGAGTCTTCTGAACTAATCCATGAACTATCCAAATCTTTTTCGCTCTCTATGAAATAGCTTCTTTCATTATGTGTCAGGCAAACCTGATAAAGGGCCTGTCCATTAGAGCTTTTTTTGCCCGCCACAAATAGTATTACATCGTGTTTTTTTGCAAATTTTTCCATATTAGGTTCTCTGTTAGAAACCTGACGGCATATACTATCATGTGCATTAAAATCCTCAATAGAAAGTTGCTCACTATTTTGAATGCGCTCTTCAATGAGGGATTTCAAGCGATAAAATCCTTTTGTACTCTTGGTTGTTTGACTAAACAATGTAATGGGTTTTTCAAAGTCAATTTTTTTTAAGTCATCGTCTCCCATGACAATAATTGCTTCGTTTTTGGTTTGTCCTGTAAGACCAATTACTTCTGCATGTCCTAGTTGACCATAAATGACCAACTGACCTTCTTTTTTCTTAGCTAAATCGTATGCTTTTTTCACTCTGTTTTGGAGTTTCAATACCACAGGACACGATGCATCGATCAGTTCAATATTATTTTCCAACGCTATCTGATATGTTTCAGGAGGTTCGCCATGCGCCCGAATCAACACTTTGTGATCTTTGAGGTTTTTCAATTCTTCCCTAGAAATTGTTCTCAACCCTTTCTCAAAAAGACGCTCTACCTCCATCGTATTATGGACAATATCTCCAAGGCAGTAAAGTTCTTTTCCTTCCGCTATTTCGTCTTCTGCCATTTGAATAGCAAACTCTACTCCAAAACAGTATCCTGACTTTTCGTCTATCTCAATCTGCATGAATTATTTTTTTTGCTAAAGCAACAACTTGGTTAATCTGCTCATCCAGAGTTAAATGGGTTGTATCTATTTCAATTGCATTGTTGGCCATTCTCAGAGGACTATCGTCTCTGGTTGAATCTCTTCGGTCACGCTCCAGCAAGTTACGAGTTATATTCGCTACCGTATCGTTCATTCCTTTTGTCTTAAGTTCTTCTCTTCTTCTCTTGGCTCTTACTTCAATTTCCGCCGTCATAAACACCTTCAATTCAGCCGATGGAAAAACAACTGTTCCAATATCTCTTCCATCCATTACCACTCCTTTATTTTCACCAATTTTCTGCTGTTGGGTTACCATTTTTCTCCTCACTTCTGAAATGGCACTGATCCTACTTACTCGTTCATTTATCTCCACATATCTTATGGCATCATCTACTTTTTCATCATTTAATAAAACAGATAACCCATCGAAAGATATGTGGCACTTATCCAATGCTTCAACTAAATCTACTGTTTTTTGAAGGTTAATGTGTTCTTTTAAGAAAAAGAGAGTGACCGCTCGATACATCGCTCCACTATCAATAAAATCATACTTAAATTTTTGGGCCACCTTCTTTGCAGTTGAGCTTTTACCACAAGCAGAATACCCGTCAATGGCGATATTGATTTTCTTCAATTTCAGCAATCTTTAATAGGGCATGGGAGGGGTTTCCCCTTTTTCATTTTCTTCTTATTCTTTTGATACGATGCGGAAGGTCCTTTTCTACAGCCTTCTGTCCCTATTGAGATGAGTCCTAAAAAAAGGAAGAATATGATTTTGTTTAATCTCATGAAATCCCTGAAACTTCTATTTGTCTATCTATTTTTTTCACAAGTCCTTGTAACACTTTACCAGGACCGCATTCTGTAAAACTGGTTGCCCCGTCTGCTATCATATTTTGAACTATTTGAGTCCACCGAACAGGAGCAG
This sequence comes from Ekhidna sp., assembly GCA_965261215.1. GTDB lineage: Bacteria > Bacteroidota > Bacteroidia > Cytophagales > Cyclobacteriaceae > Ekhidna. Next base: position 89,145 of record CBDHDT010000193.1, on the reverse strand, counting down.
TTAGTTGAAGAACCAAGTTACTCTTAATAGCAATGACATCCGAATAGCCTTTTGCGTCTACATTTTGATAAACGGGACAATTTGGTGCTACAAAATTGGTCTTTTCTATTGCTTTTGCCAGCTCTTCTCTCGCGGACTTCATCAGGGGGGAATGAAAAGCACCACCAACAGGTAATGTCAACACTCGTTTTGCTCCCGCTTCGGTAAGTTTATCGCAAGTTTTTTGTATCGCTTTCACTTCCCCACTTATCACCAATTGACCCGGGCAGTTGTAGTTTGCTGCAACAACAACGCCATCTACTTTTTCACATACTTCTTCAACAACACTATCCGCTAAGCCTAAAACAGCTACCATGGTGGATTCCTGTGCTTCACAGGCTTTTTGCATCGCTTGAGCGCGTTTAGACACCAAAGCAAGCCCATCTTCAAAACGTAGTGTTCCATTCGCAACCAATGCAGAAAACTCCCCTAAGGAATGTCCCGCCACCATGCCTGGATTAAAGTTTTCCACTGTTAAAGTAGCAACAACACTATGTATAAATACAGCTGGTTGTGTTACTTTGGTCTGCCTCAATTCTTCATCAGACCCGAAAAACATAATTGATTTAATATCAAACCCTAAAATGTCATTAGAAGAGTCTATACATCGTTTGACCGACGCATGGTGATCATATAAATCTTTCCCCATTCCTGAAAATTGTGCCCCTTGTCCAGGAAAAATATATGCTTTGCTCATAGATCAAATTTTAAAGCAAAAGTAGGAAATCAGCTTAATCAATGAAGTGATCTCTTAACTCTGGTGTCGAAATTACACATTGATCTTTCTTTCCAAACAACTTGTACCTATTTTTAGCTACCAAATCGTAAATAAAATGCCTGACAAATGGTGGAATAATCATCAACACATAAAGTACTGACCACAAGCCTGAAAGATGTCTGGCAATAGTTAATGCCGCAGAACTTTTAATCAATATTTGTCCATTTATAATCAACACAAGGGTTTGGAGGTTATTTTTTATGAAATCATTTGGTAGCACTTCACCCGCATAGCGACTTTGTAAAGATGAGAATTTGAAAAAATGCTTTCTATCCCTCTTTATTATAAACGTAACCGACGCATTGCACAAGTTGCAAACTCCATCAAAAAAAATAACTGGACCATCTACCTTAGTATGTGTACCCATCCACTATAAACTTTAATGGTCTCTTCTGGCTTCAACCTCACAAAGGTTACCTCAGCAGCATAATAATAAACGCCTGAAGGTAATTCCTGCCCACCATTTGTCGTGCCATCCCAGTTGATCAGGAAATCATTCTCCTTCTCTGAAGAATCATAATCAAAGACGGGAGTACCCGCCCTGCTAAAAACCTTAAAGGTCAGTGATCGCACGAATCTCGGGCAAGTAGTGTTTGAGAACCCCTCTATATCTTTTCCAATTCTTCCTCCCGAATAAAATGGTCTGAAAAGATCATTAACTCCATCGCCATTAGGAGTAAATACATTGGGAAGAAGAAAATTAGGACAATTGTCATTGCAAAATATTTCCGACCGTTGACTTTCGTTTCCTGACCTGTCCACGGACGCAATCTGGTAACAACCAGCGTATGAACTCAACCCATCATGGGTAAAAGATATTTCCTGAATTTCAGCAAGAAGAACAAAAGATTCTTCTTTTCCCGTTTCAGAAAAGTAAACTCGATATCGCTGGGTATCGTCGTCACAATCCACATTGCCATCTTCTTCCCAAATCAATCGATTCTGAAAGTCCTGAAAATCACAACTTTGATCATCACTGTTTACTTCACAACTAAATGGGGCGGAGGTATCAAAGCTGATCGCCACAGGCGTACATGGGGCAATGGTATCGTTTGGTTGTAAGCAAACAATTTGAGTATTATTGATCAATGGTTCTGGGATCAACTGATTTCCATACGAACCCTGAGTAGAGACCCAATAACAGTATTCTATTTCTTCCCGTAAATCAATTCCATTGAATCTTCCATCATCTAGGTAAGTCAACCCTTCGAAAGTAACTTCCACCGAATCCACCAGTACTAACGAATCAGGAAAGGTATTGAGAACATTATCCCGATAAATATAATGGTATGGAAATTCCTGAATACTCAGTGACCATGGAGTATTTCCATCCCAGCTAAATTGGATATATCCAACCTGAGGTGTCGGATTCAGTCTTATGGATGAAGCTACCGAGGATGTCGCCACTGCATCACCTGTATCATCATGAAGAACAATTTTATAAGCATAAAACAGACTCTCTGTGTCCAGACCTGTATCAATGAATACTGTATCTGTCTGGATAGAGGAAACAGGTTCGAAATTACCTTGAGGACCACTGCCTTCCGTCCTCAATATCGTGTACGTGTAATCTGTCAGTGGTATAACTCCTCCAATTTGATAAGGAGGGGTCCACCTGACAAGTATCTCGCCATCTGATTCACTTGTTGATCTTATATCTACATTAGTAATAATTGGTACATCAATCAACAAGCTATCACAAGCTTCTTCAGAAACAATGCTTAATCCTCCAGTTGGTCCTGGAAAGGTCGCTACTAGCCTATAACAATAGGTGGAAGCTGGTGACAACCCAATTCCATTGTTGTTATCTAACAAGCTTGTATCCGAAATATTCAAGGTTTCAATTAACTCATAGCCAGAGTTTTCGGGGACCCCAGGTTCACAGGTTGGGTCAATCATGAATTTATCCACTCTCCTCCATACTTGCATTGAATCTGCCGTGGGACATGAATAAGAATCCCAATTCAATTGTATGCTACGACCGGATTGTATATCAGCTATGAGTCCGGTGGGTTGAGGACCGACCACCGTAATTTGCCAAGTTTCAAACTTTACAGTTCCTGGTGGGTTGGATATGTTGGGTATTGAGGGGCTGTCCGTTGCTTTGAATTGCACTTCGTAAGGTCTAGTTCTAACTTGTCCGCACACCGTTTCCCATTCGAATGTCAAGATGGCAGGAGGACCTTGAAAAACAGGAGGATTTGGCTCATATGTTGCAATCGGAGCATTTACTTCAAAAGGACCACCAAACGCTTCGAGTTTGACAGGGTCACCATCGGGATCTGTACCTGTAACTAGTGCGGTAATTGTTGCTCCTGCAACAACACAAGTGTCTTCGGGTACTTCTATTTCCGGTGGTCCATTTTCAAAGTTCCATATAATGATTTGCATATCCCTTTTCACAAACCCGAGCCTGCGCCATTCTCCATTGATATTTCTCCACTCTTCAACTACAAAAGCTACATTGTACTCTCGATTTTCTAAAGGACGAATATCCTTTCCGCCAGGAGCATCCCAAACCATCGTACCATTTGCCGCATCCAAATTAAGTGTGGGGGGACCGTCACGAGCCTGATTTCCTGTGGGAAAATTTGAATAAAATGATGGATCTGTCAAACTTCTGTATCCACTCACTTCCTGCCCTCTGCCTTGGAATGGTGTTGTGAAGAAATACGACAGACTATCCCCATCGGGATCAAAAGCTCCAGGGTTATGCTCAAATGCAAAACCAACAACTCCTTGATCTATTGGCGGTACGGTAAAAACGGGTGTGTTGTTAATCCCTATGAAAGGATCAATGACAATTAACGTCTCAACGTAGAATGAAGTGTTGACCGACCCCGATATGTTCAGAATATTTTCGTTTCTAAAATCTTCTGCATAGCTTACAAGGTAGTTGTTCGGTGCTTGGTACGTATGTATCAATGTAAATTCCCAGCGTTCCACTCCATTTCCCAGATCTGTGATATTGGTCCAAGGTATTGATTCATCGTTGTCATCGCCATGTATTTCACCATCGCCAAAATCGAATCTCCCCTGACCGAATACCACGCCATCAATATCTCTGTATCCAAAGAAAGTAAAGGCATATGTTAGCGAAACATTATCCACTCTTCTAGCGATTACTTCTCCAGCTCTGATGTGAGTAGCTCGTGATGTAAAAGAAAAAACTAGCAGAAAAAGTATAAAAACAAGTCTTGGATACCTCATGCAGTTTCGAAATTCATAAACAAGTGTAAGGTAGGACAAATCCTACAGTCAAGTAATCAGTGTAATATAGACGAGAAAAGGAAGTGACCTTTTCAGGCCTTCTCATCACCTTAAAAGTTGTACATGAAATGTAGCCAACTGGTGTTTAGAAGAACGTACCATGATCGAACGTACTATGATCCAAACTTATTTCGGAGAAGGCATCACGCATAATCAACTAGCCAAGAAGCTGGAAAGAAGTCCCTCAACGACCATTCGGGAGGCTCACCACAACCAGTCATCAGGTAAGTATGGCTTACCATGCCAACAGAGAAGAGATTGGTCTCACGAAAGGAGCAGTCCAACAACTGTTCAACTCACTAAAGAGATGACCGTCATGTTCGAAAACTCACACACTCAAATGGAGAGAGTCCTGAGCGTATCAGCGGATACGGTCATTTTTGTCTATTGCTGGAAGTTTTTTGATTTTATAACCTGCTACACACAGACCAATTATCCCTCCGATGAGACCCAGAATCGGTTCAGTAAATGGGATTTCTCCAATTCCTTCAGTTAAGTAAAAGTATACCAAACTAACCAAATAACCCACTGTCAATGCTAATGAATACATTAAGATAGTTTTCATAGCCTCAAAAGTAATTCAGCAGGGTCGCTCAATTCAGGATGTTCGTCTTGGATGAACCTAGACTGCACCATGCTTGCTGTACATTGATCCCATGCCTCGGAAATCGCTCCTGCAATAGTGCCTCCTCCAATACATCCTGCCCATCCTTTCCATCCAACATGACCTAAAAATCTGAGATATCCACATGTACCAGCACCCGCCAGTGCGCCACCAACAGCCTTTCAACCTACATTCCTCCAAGAAGAAACGCAAGAAACCCTTCCATTTGGAAGAAGTATTTCGTTCTCCCATTCAGCCAAATGACTATGCCAATAAGTAATTTGAGATTGTGCCGTCACGAGTGCCATTAACACAAAGCCCCTCTCTTTCTTCCGGTAAAAGACTATTGGCTTTATTCTCTAATTGAAAAATTAGAGAAGCCAATGTTTCAAAATTCTCTTCTCGATCAAAATTCATTTCAAGAGCCAGAACAAAAGAACTCTGCAAATTGGTGAGTTCATAGTCTTCATTGAGATATACGGACGTTTCTGTATTTAGAAAATGGGTCAAAAAATCACGGGTAGCTTTTCTGTCATCCTCCGAAACTTCTTCAGATGCTGAATTAGATATAAAATCCAGTCCTTTAGTTTGTACCTTCCCAAATTCACCTAGCTCAAGCGGGTTGTCTGTGTTGTTCAGTACTTCGGTATCTTCGTTGCAAGCAAAATACACCCCTGTTATTACATTCAAGTGGTGCGTTTATTATGCGAATCCAAGAGTCTTCACTTCAGTAAAAGTTTAACTTGCAACCCCGAAGTTATCCCCCCATCAATTCCCAAACAACATCCAAATTTTTCTAAAAATGTCGTATTGCTAACATTTTTTTGTCCTCAAAATAAGCATTTTTAGTAGCTAAATGTAAATTCAATTAGTTCCTAAAATCCGCAGTCCACTAGATTTTCAGATACAAAGAGTTGCTAAAGGATAATAGTGTCAGTTCCTATCTAATCGACTAGGTATATGGGGCTGGTTAGTTGGCATTTTGACCAGAAATAAAGGGTGCAGTAGGTCTTCAATGATAAATTTGAGGTTTTTCAGGCAGACCTTTCCTGAGAAAAGAGGTATCACGAAAGAATGTTGGATGTTTTAATCAAACAGTTAGGCAGTTAGGTGAGCAGTCGGCTGTAGTCTTTGTGTGTATATAGTCGTTCCTTACAAACTCATTTTCCATAGAGTTTGTATACTACTTTGATGGAAAGAGGTTAATTCAACTAGACGCCTCAGATTTACTACCCATTTTGTATAGAGCCAAAGAGCATTTACTCTTAGTTTTTTCATCAATTTCTTGTAGTTAAACCCACAGGCTGCCATGATGAAGTTTATTTTATCTCCTGTTTTCCCTTTTAGGTAATTGCTAGCTACTCGATGATCTTGCTTCAAGTGTCCGATGATTGGCTCTATGGCTGCTCTACGTCTACAGTGCGTTCGTTTTCTCTGTTTTTGATAGGTATTGTCTCTTTTTAATGGGTTGGATGGTCGAATGATTGAGGTGTTCTCAACTGTGTTAGTCCCTTTGTACCCCCTATCTACTGTGGCGGGTTTCGGGTAGTTACCAGTCAGTAGTTGTGTTTGCTTCAATACAGCATCTAGCGTATGTCCATCATAAATATGCTCTTCAAAAGTCATCGCACCTACGATGATACCCGTATTTTGTGTCAATACTACGGATGCCTTACAGCCATATTCATATTTCTTATGTGCCTTTCCTTTTGCGATGCAATACACATCAGGTTCATGTAAACTGTAAATTTTATTCTTACTGAACTTCTCTTGTGTAAGTACTCGTTTGAACAGTGCCAGTGTTACTTCTTTTTGCTGATGTGGTAATTTCCTGTCTAATTCTCTGACTAACCGACCAGCAATGGTTTTGAGTTTGCGCTTCGCTGCATTTGCTTTCTTTCTTCTTTTAGGGTGAGTCCCATTGTAGGTGTCTCTGACAAGGTTTTTGGTTGTCCTAACGTAGCTGCGTCGTAGTTTAATCCCTTCTTTCTTGGCTATAGAAATACAGCTGTCAACAATCTTTTTATGAAGTTTTTCATCTGTGGGATAGGTGATGCGCTTTTCCTGGACAATAGTATCTACACTTACATGCTTGTCCTTAGCATCCTTGCCGTGTAGCTCAATTGAATGTTTCAATATCTTCTCTACCCCTTCTTCTCCAATCCTCTTCCTGAAATGTACCAAATCTGTTGCCGCACATGGTTGCCCCCATTGCAAAGAATCAAAGCCTCCAACATATTGAAAATATGGATTCATTTCCCACCGTTGTTCCACCAATACCTCATCTGATAAATTGTAAATAGATTTTAATATCAACAAGGAGACCATCAAACGAATAGAATGAGCTGGACGACCTACAGTTGAATAAAGCGAACCAAATGCTTCTTCAAAATATGACCATGCTATCTGGTGGCTCAACAAATAAAGCGCTTGCCTGGAATTGAGTTGTTCAGTTAAGGTAGGTGATAAAAAATTAAGTTGATTTCTATTCGACTTTTTTGACTGCATTTGACAAGGTTTTGATTGATATTATAACTATTCCTTGTCATTTTATACAGCAATAATCGTGCTAAAACCCTCCCTGAAAGGAGATAAGCATAATTAATGTTGATTCTTTAGGGGTGACTATATAGTCGTTCCTTAAAAACTCATTTTCCATAGAGTTTGTATTCTACTTTGATGGAAAGTGGTTAATTCAACTAGACGCCTCAGGTTTACTACCCATTTTGTATAGAGCCAAAGAGCATTTACTCTTAGTTTTTTCATCAACTTCTTGTAGTTAAACCCACAGGCTACCATGATGAAGTTTATTTTATCTCCTGTTTTCCCTTTTAGGTAATTGCTAGCTACTCGATGATCTTGCTTCAAGTGTCCGATGATTGGCTCTATGGCTGCTCTACGTCTACAGTGCTTTCGTTTTCTCTGTTTTTCATAGGTATTGTCTCTTTTTAATGGTTTGGATGGTCGAATGATGGAGGTGTTCTCAACTGTGTTAGTCCCTTTGTACCCCCTATCTACTGTGGCGGTTTTCGGGTAGTTACCAGTCAGTAGTTGTGTTTGCTTCAATACAGCATCTAGTGTATGTCCATCATAAATATTCTCTTCAAAAGTCATCGCACCTACGATGATACCCGTATTTTGTGTCAATACTACTGATGCCTTACAGCCATATTCATATTTTTTATGTGCCTTCCCTTTTGCGATGCAATACACATCAGGTTCATGTAAACTGTAAATTTTATGTTTACTGAACTTCTCTTGTGTAAGTACTCGTTTGAACAATGCTAATGTTACTTCTTTTTGCTGATGTGGTAATTTCCTGTCTAATTCTCTGACTAACCGACCAGCAATGGGTTTGAGTTTGCGCTTCGCTGCATTTGCTTTCTTTCTTCTTTTAGGGTGAGTCCCATTGTAGGTATCTCTGACAAGGTTTTTGGGTGTCCTAACGTAACTGCGTCGTAGGTTAATCCCTTCTTGGTTGGCTATAGAAATACAGCTGTCAACAATCTTTTTATGAAGTTTTGCATCTGTGGGATAGGTGATGCGCTTTTCCTGGACAGTAGTATCTACACTTACATGCTTGTCCTTAGCATCCTTGCCGTGTAGCTCAATTGAATGTTTCAATATCTTCTCTACCCCTTCTTCTCCAATCCTCTTGCTGAAATCTACCAAATCTGTTGCCGCACAAGGTTGCCCCCATTGCAAAGAATCAAAGCCTCCAAAATATTGAAAATATGGATTCATTTCCCACCGTTGTTCCACCAATACCTCATCTGATAAATTGTAAAGAGATTTTAATATCAACAAGGAGACCATCAAACGAATAGAATGAGCTGGACGACCTACATTTGAATAAAGCGAACCAAATGCTTCTTCAAAATATGACCATGCTATCTGGTGGCTCAACAAATAAAGCACTTGCCTGGAATTGAGTTGTTCAGTTAAGGGCATTTCTAAAAACTGGATATTCTCCCGATTTATTTTTCTGACCTGTTTTTTTTTATGATGGCTTATTTGTTTTTTTAGTTCATTTTTTATTCACCTGAATATCAGTCACTTATGAATTTATCCATTGTCTATCGAACGCACGTTCCCTCATAATGAAGCGGTCAATTGAATTTTTCTGAACATATTATAAGTCAGATTCATCAGACCAATGACCGTGTCGGCTCTTGATTTCCCTACTTTTCTGTAATACATGCTTCCCATACTGTTTTCCATGAAACCAAAAACATGCTCCACTCTTACGCGTACTTTTGATTTTCTTGTATTACTTTCCTTTTGTGTATCGGTCAACGGCTTGTTTTTGTAGCCCTTCTCATGTATTTGATCTTTAACCTGATGTTTTTCGAGTATTTCTTGCTGGTCTGCATAAGCACTGTCGGCATACAGTGCCTGCTCTTTGTCTTGTTTTTTGTCCAACAGGGCATCAAGGAGCCTGTGAATCATGTACCGCTGCATCGGTAATTTCATAGCGTTCTATCAATTTGCTACCTGCATCAACCTTGGCGTGATTTTTATACCCATAATAATTCTGATTACTTTTCTTTGTCCAACGTGCATCAATGTCCTTTTGACGCTTTTTATTGGGTTCATCTGTCCATAGACTTTCTCCCTTACCCTCTTTTATTTGTTGGTTTTTCTCCCTGCTGTTGCGTTGGCGTGGGGCTTCTACAAAAGAGGCATCTATTATTTTTCCTTCATTGACCATAAGCCCTAACTCTTCCAATTGACCCTGAAATAGATCGAAAAGGGATTTTACTAAATTCAAGTCGGTCAGACGTTCACTAAACAACCATATCGTGTTGCTATCTGGTATGTCATCTGCAATGGTGAGGTTGAGAAATCTCATAAAACTCATCCTGTCATTGATTTGATATTCTGTTTGATCATCAGAGAGGTTATAATATCGCTGAAGAATCAATATCTTGAACATTAACACATAATCATATGGGGGACGTCCTCCCTTTCCTTGTGACTCTTTGATCAGGTGCTTTTCCAGTAAAGAACGGAAAATTTCAAAATCAATTCCACCGTTTAATCGTTGCAGGGGATCTCCCAACTGGCTCAGTTTGGACAAACGAATGTCTTGATCAAAAAAACCGTAATCTCTGTGACGTTTAAATTGTTTCATTTCCAGGTCTAACTCTTTTAGCTCAAAAAACATACTAACACAGCTGTTTTAGTTTTTAGAGATGCCCTTAAGGTAGGTGATAAAAAATTAAGTTGATTTCTATTCGACTTTTTTGACTGCATTTGACAAAGGTTTGATTCATATTATAACTATTCCTTGTCATTTTATATAGCAATAATCGTGCTAAAACCCTCCCTGAAAGGAGATAAGCATAATTAATGTTGATTCTTTAGGGTTGACTAATTAAGAAAATGAAACTGTTTTAATAGACTAATCTTTTATTTAGTCGTTCCTTAAAAACTCATTTTCAATGGAGTTTGTATACTACTTTGATGGAAAGAGGTTACTTCAACTAGACGCCTCAGCTTTACTACCCATTTTGTATAGAGCCAAAGAGCATTTACTCTTAGTTTTTTCATCAACTTCTTGTAGTTAAACCCACAGGCTGCCATGATGAAGTTTATTTTATCTCCTGTTTTCCCTTTTAGGTAATTGCTAGCTACTCGATGATCTTGCTTGAAGTGTCCGATGATTGGCTCTATGGCTGCTCTACGTCTACAGTGCTTTCGTTTTCTCTGTTTTTCATAGGTATTGTCTCTTTTTAATGGTTTGGATGGTCGAATGATGGAGGTGTTTTCAACTGTGTTAGTCCCTTTGTACCCCCTAGCTACTGTGGCGGTTTTCGGGTAGTTACCAGTCAGTAGTTGTGTTTGCTTCAATACAGCATCTAGCGTATGTCCATCATAAATATTCTCTTCAAAAGTCATCGCACCTACGATGATACCCGTGTTTTGTGTCAATACTACGGATGCCTTACAGCCATATTCATATTTTTTATGTGCCTTCCCTTTTGCGATGCAATACACATCAGGTTCATGTAAACTGTAAATTTTATTCTTACTGCACTTCTCTTGTGTAAGTACTCGTTTGAACAGTGCCAGTGTTACTTCTTTTTGCTGATGAGGTAATTTCCTGTCTAATTCTCTGACTAACCGACCAGCAATGGTTTTGAGTTTGCGCTTCGCTGCATTTGCTTTCTTCCTTCTTTTAGGGTGAGTCCCATTGTAGGTGTCTCTGACAAGGTTTTTGGTTGTCCTAACGTAGCTGCGTCGTAGGTTAATCCCTTCTTGCTTGGCTATAGAAATACAGCTGTCAACAATCTTTTTATGAAGTTTTGCATCTGTGGGATAGGTGATGCTCTTTTCCTGGACAGTAGTATCTACACTTACATGCTTGTCCTTAGCATCCTTGCCGTGTAGCTCAATTGAATGTTTCAATAGCTTCTCTACCCCTTCTTCTCCAATCCTCTTCCTGAAATGAACCAAATCTGTTGCCGCACAGGGTTGCCCCCATTGCAAAGAATCAAAGCCTCCAAACTATTGAAAATATGGATTCATTTCCCACCGTTGTTCCACCAATACCTCATCTGATAAATTGTAAAGAGATTTTAATATCAACAAGGAGACCATCAAACGAATAGAATGAGCTGGACGACCTACAGTTGAATAAAGCGCACCAAATGCTTCTTCAAAATATGACCATGCTATCTGGTGGCTCAACAAATAAAGCGCTTGCCTGGAATTGAGTTGTTCAGTTAAGGTAGGTGATAAAAAATTATTGAAGTAGGCATTTAATAAAATTAAAATTAGTTTGTTAAAACAGTTTCATTTTTTTGATTAAACGATTGATTTACAGTAACTTAGTAGGACTATTAAAGGTAGAGTAAAAATCAGATTATGGAGAAAAAGCATGAAAGCCTAACCCTTTTTGAGTTTCAGAAGAAATTTCCTGATAACGACAGTTGTCAAAACTTCCTGGCCGAAATGAAATGGCCAGATGGATTTAAATGTGAAAGGTGCCAAAACAGCAAGTATTGCGGAGGGAAATTATTCCATACCCGTCCATGCACAAAATGTAGATACCAAGCTACCCCCACAAGTGGCACACTTTTCCACAAAGTAAAATTCCCAATGTTAAAAGCTTTTTATATCCTATACTACATGAGTACAAATACACAAGGGATTGCATCAACAGAGCTAAGCAGAAAACTGGGGCTACGGCAAAAAACCTGTTGGCTGTTTCAACAAAAGGTAATGAAGGCCATGGTTAGCAGTGGGAAATACCCGCTAATGGGTAAAGTAGAAGTCGATGAGACCGTTGTAGGGCAACAGGAAGAAGGCGTTGTAGGACGCCAAAATAATCGAAAAAAGCAGGTTGTACTGGCTATTGAGAAGAAAGGGAAAGGAGTGAGCAGGATGTATGCCAGAGAGATTGACAATGCTGGATCCAAGCAATTGAAGCCCTTCTTCCAAGATCATATATCACCTGAGGCTACCATCAAAACCGATAACTGGAGGGGCTACATCCCCTTGAAAGAAAAATATCCTTACTTAATTCAAATCGAGAGTGGGAAGAAAGGTAAGAATTTCCCGGAATTGCACAGAACAATTATGATGTTCAAGGCATGGCTTAGAGGTATCCACCATTCAGTCGATAACCTGCAAGCATATATCGACCAATATTGCTATCGGTTCAACCGAAGCCAGATGAAAGGGGAAATATTCGATAACCTGCTAACTAAAATGGTGGTCCATCAACCATGCCCGTACAAGTGCATTCGTATTTATTAAATGCCTACTTCAAAAAAATTAAGTTGATTTCTATTCGACTTTTTTGACTGCATTTGACAAGGTTTTGATTGATATTATAACTATTCCTTGTCATTTTATACAGCAATAATCGTGCTAAAACCCTCCCTGAAAGAAGATAAGCATAATTAATTTTGATTCTTTAGGGGTGACTATTTATTAAATGCCTACTTCAAAAACTCTTTTTTGATTTCCGGTAAGTGATGAAGAAAAGACGGCTTACGCTTTAAGTGCCTGAAAGGTAACCATATTGGTTACTTTTGTAAAAAAGTATGATTTTTTTGTAAAAAATATGGTTACTTTAGGTCTTGTAATTGTTTGATTATCAAGTAGTTACAAACGTCTCTATCGTTGTCCTATGTAAAAAAACTCAAAAAAAATGAAGGAAACAACTACTACAAATGAAGGCAAATATCAGATAGATAAAGCCATTTTTATACAGCAAGAAACAGGGGGGTATTTCAACAATGGAGGATTCTTCGTTGCCTTCTCTGGAGCTATGAAAGAGATAGCTACAAATAAAAACCTGAACAAGCTAGATGTTCGTTTGCTAATGCTGATCCTCTCCTACATGGGAGTCAGGGAGATGATGATTTCACCCAATGTTCAATTTCTCATGGGTGTGGCAGATTATGCCGAAGAACTTGGAAATAGCAAGCAACACATTAGTGCTTCTTTTAAAAAAATGGAAGAGTTGGGTTACATCAAACGGGACAAAAAAAAGAATAGCATACACATTTTAATCAACCCGGATATGGTCTACAATGGCAAGAATAAAAACTATTCAAAAGTGTGGAATCAATCCGATGATGATTTTGAGCAAAATTTTTCAAGTCTTTTGCTAGATGATTTACAAGCGAAAAGTAATGATTAAAAATACATTTAGCGACACAATTCTAGTTGCAATTCTATCGTACGTAATCCACTTGTCAGATGTGAGAGATTGGGTAGCTATTTCAGTGGGAGCAGTTTCATTTATATGGATTGCCTATCAATTAATTTCCAAAATTAGGGAAGACATAAACAGAAAAAAATAAGTTTTTTTTCAGCATTTTAAACAATGAAGTAGTCAACCCTAAAGAATCAAAATTAATTATGATTATTTCCTTTCAGGGAGGTTTTTAGCATGATTATTGCTATATAAAATGACAAGGCATAGTTATAATATGAATCAAAACCTTGTCAAATGTAGTCAAAAAAGTCGCATAGAAATCAACTTGATTTTTTTGAAGTAGGCATTTAATAAATAAAATATTAGTCTATTAAAACAGTTTCATTTTCTTGATTAAACGATTGATTTACAGTAACTTAGTAGGATTATTAAAGTTAGAATAAAAATCAGATTATGGAGAAAAAGTATGAACCCCTAACTCTTTTTGAGTTTCAGAAGAAATTTCCTGATAACGACAGTTGTCAAAACTTCCTAGCCGAAATGAAATGGTCAGATGGATTTAAATGTGAAAAGTGTCAAAACAACAAGTATTGCAGAGGGAAATTATTCCATACCCGGCAATGCACAAAATGTAGGTACCAAGCTACCCCCACAAGTGGCACTCTTTTCCACAAAGTAAAATTCCCAATGTTAAAAGCTTTTTATATCGTATACTATATGAGTACAAAGAAACAAGGGATTGCATCAACAGAGCTAAGCAGAAAACTGGGACTACGGCAAAAAACCTGTTGGCTGTTTCAACAAAAGGTAATGAAGGCAATGGTTAGCAGTGAGAAATACCCGCTAATAGGTAAAGTAGAAGTCGATGAGACCGTTGTAGGGCAACAGGAAGAAGGCGTTGTAGGACGACAAAATAACCGAAAAAAGCAGGTTGTACTGGCTATTGAGAAGAAAGGGAAAGGAGTGAGCAGGATGTATGCCAGAGAGATTGACAATGCTGGATCCAAGCAATTGAAGCCCTTCTTCCAAGATCATATATCAACTCAGGCTGCCATCACAACCGATAAGTGGAGGGGCTACATCCCCTTGAAAGAAAAATACCCTTATTTAATTCAAATCGAGAGTGGGAAGAAAGGTAAGAATTTCCAGGAATTGCACAGAACAATTATGATGTTCAAGGCATGGCTTAGAGGTATCCACCATTCAGTCGATAACCTTCAAGCATATATCGACCAATATTGCTATCGGTTCAACCGCAGTCAAATGAAAGGGGAAATATTCGATAACCTGCTAACTAAAATGGTGGTCCATCAACCATGCCCGTACAAGTGCATTCGTATTTATTAAATGCCTACTTCAACTAATTTTTTATCACCTACCTTAACTGAACAACTCAATTCCAGGCAAGTGCTTTATTTGTTGAGCCACCAGATAGCATGGTCATATTTTGAAGAAGCATTTGGTTCGCTTTATTCAAATGTAGGTCGTCCAGCTCATTCTATTCGTTTGATGGTCTCCTTGTTGATATTAAAATCTATTTACAATTTATCAGATGAGGTATTGGTGGAACAACGCTGGGAAATGAATCCATATTTTCAATATTTTGGAGGCTTTGATTCTTTGCAATGGGGGCAACCTTGTGTGGCAACAGATTTGGTGCATTTCAGCAAGAGGATTGGAGAAGAAGGGGTAGAGAAGCTATTGAAACATTCAATTGAGCTACACGGCAAGGATGCTAAGGACAAGCATGTAAGTGTAGATACTACTGTCCAGGAAAAGAGCATCACCTATCCCACAGATGCAAAACTTCATAAAAAGATTGTTGACAGCTGTATTTCTATAGCCAAGAAAGAAGGGATTAAACTACGACGCAGCTACGTTAGGACAACCAAAAACCTTGTCAGAGACACCTACAATGGGACTCACCCTAAAAGAAGGAAGAAAGCAAATGCAGCGAAGCGAAAACTCAAAACCATTGCTGGTCGGTTAGTCAGAGAATTAGACAGGAAATTACCTCATCAGCAAAAAGAAGTAACATGAGTACTGTTCAAACGAGTACTTACACAAGAGAAGTGCAGTAAGAATAAAATTTACAGTTTACATGAACCTGAAGTGTATTGCATCGCAAAAGGAAAGACCCATAAAAAATATGAATAGGGCTGTAAGGCATCAGTAGTATTGACACAAAATACGGGTATCATCGTAGGTGCGATGACTTTTGAAGAGCATATTTATGATGGACATACGCTAAATACTGTATTGAAGCAAACACAACTACTGACTGGTAACTACCCGAAAACCGCCACAGTAGCTAGGGGTTAGAAAGGGACTAACAAAGTTGAGAACACCTCAATCATCCGACCATCCAACTCATTAAAAAGAGACAATACCTATCAAAAACAGAGAAAACGAACGCACTGTAGACGTAGCGCAGCCATAGAGTCAATCATCGGACACTTGAAGCAAGATCATCGAGTAGCTAGCAATTACCTAAAAGGGAAAACAGGAGATAAAATAAACTTCATCATGTCTGCCTGTGGGTTTAACTACAAAAAGTTGATGAAAAAACTAAGAGTAAATGCTCTTTGGCTCTATACAAAATGGGTAGTAAAGCTGAGGCGTCTAGTTGAAGTAACCTCTTTCCATCAAAGTAGTATACAAACTCCATTGAAAATGAGTTTTTAAGGAACGACTATATAGTTTAAGCACATGCTACCTTCCCGTCTTGATCCATTTGGTAGCCACGGAGATAAATCGGGAGATAAATTTCTTCAATCGGAAGTTTTCCTTAATCCAGGATAATTTTCTGGCAAAAGTAGCCAACATAACCTGGTATATATTGGCATACAGCGCAGTGATGATCATAAAGGCGGTATTTTCATTAAGGAATGAACAGGGAAGCTTAGACCAGCCAAAATCATTGTTCATTGTATCGAAGGTTCGTTCAGCATTTCCTCTTTGGTTATAAAAAGAGACAAGTTGCTGGTTGTCCCATTTGACATCATTGGTGAGGATAGCTCGATAAGTGAAGGCATCCCCAGTGAATAATCCAGTCTGCCCATCTCGGCGTTTAATCCGACTTACTACCAATCGGCAGGACTTTTGCCCATCAAAGGGACGGTAATCCGTTAGCTGTGTCACTTCCATTTCTTGTACTCCAAGACGGACTTTCTGTCAGGCTTCTGTCCGAATCTGGCTAATTTGCTGTTCCATAGTAGCGCAACGTACAGCTCGGATGTAAAAGTGCTGACTCGTTCCCTCCACAAGACTAATTACCTTTTGTTGGTAGGAAGCCGAAGTTGCCCGAAAGTGCTTGATGCAGATGCCCTGCTGATCCAGTAAAGAAAATGCTCTGGTCAGGGTTTCTTCTTGTTGGTATTTGGCTGGGCTGTGGTCATTACGACCTTCGATGTAACCAATGTTTTTTCCGATACTGGCCACACCTGGCTGGTAACCTTCACACTTTTTATAGGTTCTCCGTGCATCATATTGCTCGGTGGCGATTACCTGATTATCATAATCTAATGGTATACTCCTGTGGTATACTCCTGTTTGGCGTTAAGCTGATTGGTTTTGCTCAAGGCTTTCAGTAATAATTGGTTTAAGCCTAGGTTGATATTGAACTGATGGGTTATCCCGCCCGAACTGGTCATTTCCTCTGTAGGGGTGGCCAGTTCTTTTATGCCTCCCAAAATGGTATCAGCACTACACACCGATAACCCCCGAACTTTCTTCAGATGTTCTCCCAAGTGTTCTTGAATGTCCTCAGTATAATCTCCGCCTTGAAGAAAAATAGCCAAATGATTCATCAAAATCTCCGAGTAATCGAACCCAGTATAGTTGACCCAGCTACCCAAATGATCATCCATTAGCTTGGGAATACCGCTATCCTTAAGAAACTTGTAGCAAAAATTAAGCCCGCCAAAAGGGGTGACTTTTTTATCAGATATCGTTACTTTCATTCCCGCTTAATTGATTGGTTACGCACTCAAATAAGTGAAAAAAAATCGAGCCAGAAAAGCTTATTACAAACTATTTTAAGCCTATGCTGGCTCTTTTTCGTTTTACACCTGCGGATTTAAGGTTATAACTATTCCTTGTCATTTTATACAGCAATAATCATGCTAAAAAACCTCCCTGAAAGGAGATAAGCATAATTAATTTTGATGCTTTAGGGTTGACTAGTCAATTAAGGATAATAATAGTGGTAATAAAAAGTATCCATAATCCTGATTATCAGTAAATTAGAGTATTGATAAACCAATTTATTGAACTGACTTATGCACACCATTAAAAGTAACTTTGACAAGATTGTTCAAACAATCAAATCACTTAAGCTCAACTGCTTTGATGAAAATGGGAATATTTCAAAACCAAGGACACCATCATTATTTACTGATTTACAGGTACTTAGCCTTGCGTTGACCGCTGAATGTATGTCCTTGGATAATGAAAATTGGCTCTTTAGGGCATCTCTAAAAACTAAAACAACTGCATTAGTATGTTTTTTGAGCTAAAAGAGTTAGACTAGGAAATGAAACAATTTAAACGTCACAGAGATTACGGTTTTTTTGATCAAGACATTCGTTTGTCCAAACTGAGCCAGTTGGGAGATCCCCTGCAACGATTAATTGAAGTAGGCATTTAATACATAAAAGATTAGTCTATTAAAACAGTTTCATTTTCTTGATTAAACGATTGATTTACAGTAACTTAGTAAAATTAGTAAAGGTAGAGTAAAAATCAGATTATGGAGAAAAAGTATGAAAGCCTAACCCTTTTTGAGTTTCAGAAGAAATTTCCTGATAACGACAGTTGTCAAAACTTCCTAGCCGAAATGAAATGGCCAGATGGATTTAAATGTGAAAAGTGTCAAAACAACAAGTATTGCAGAGGGAAATTATTCCATACCCGGCAATGCACAAAATGTAGGTACCAAGCTACCCCCACAAGTGGCACGCTTTTCCACAAAGTAAAATTCCCAATCTTAAAAGCTTTTTATATCCTAATACTACATGAGTACAAATAAACAAGGGATTGCATCAACAGAGCTAAGCAGAAAACTGGGACTACGGCAAAAAACCTGTTGGCTGTTTCAACAAAAGGTAATGAAGGCAATGGGTAGCAGTGGGAAATACCCGCTAATGGGTAAAGTAGAAGTTGATGAGACCGTTGTAGGGCAACAGGAAGAAGGCGTTGTAGGACGACAAAATAACCGAAAAAAGCAGGTTGTACTGGCTATTGAGAAGAAAGGGAAAGGAGTGAGCAGGAGGTATGCTAGGGTGATTGACAATGCTGGCTCCAAGCAATTGAAGCCCTTCTTCCATGATCATATATCAACTCAGGCTGCCATCAAAACCGATAACTGGAAGGGCTACATCCCCTTGAAAGAAAAATATCCTTACTTAATTCAAATCGAGAGTGGGAAGAAAGGTAAGAATTTCCCGGAATTGCACAGAACAATTATGATGTTCAAGGCATGGCTTAGAGGTATCCACCATTCAGTCGATAACCTGCAAGCATATATCGACCAATATTGCTATCGGTTCAACCGAAGCCAGATGAAAGGAGAAATATTCGATAACCTGCTAACTAAAATGGTGGTCCATCAACCATGCCCGTACAAGTGCATTCGTATTTATTAAATGCCTACTTCAAACGATTAAACCGTGAAATTGATTTTGAAATTTTCCGTTCTTCACTGGAACAGCACCTGATCAAAGAGTCAAAAGGAAAGGGAGGACGTCCCCCATATGATTATGTGTTAATGTTCAAAATATTGATTCTTCAGCGATATTATAACCTCTCTGATGATCAAGCAGAATATCAAATCAATGACAGGATGAGTTTTATGAGATTTCTCAACCTCACCATTGCAGATGACATACCAGATAGCAACACGATATGGTTGTTTAGTGAACGTCTGACCGACTTGAATTTAGTAAAATCCCTTTTCGAGCTATTTCAGAGTCAATTGGAAAAATTAGGGCTTATGGTCAATGAAGGCAAAATAATAGATGCCTCTTTTGTAGAAGCCCCACGCCAACGCAACAGCAGAGAGAAAAACCAACAAATAAAAGAGGGTAAGGGAGAAAGTCTATGGACAGATGAACCCAATAAAAAGCGTCAAAAGGACATTGATGCACGTTGGACAAAGAAAAATAATCAGCATTATTATGGGTATAAAAATCACGCCAAGGTTGATGCAGGTAGCAAATTGATAGAACGCTATGAAATTACCGATGCAGCGGTACATGATTCACAGGCTCTTGATGCCCTGTTGGACAAACAACAAGACAAAGCACAGGAATTGTATGCCGAGAGTGCTTATGCAGACCAGGAAGAAATACTCGAAAAACATCAGGTTAAAGATCAAATACATGAGAAGGGCTACAAAAACAAGCCGTTGACCGATACACAAAAGGAAAGTAATACAAGAAAATCAAAAGTACGCGTAAGAGTGGAGCATGTTTTTGGTTTCATGGAAAACAGTATGGGAAGCATGTATCACAGAAAAGCAGGGAAGCCAAGAGCCGATACGGTCATTGGTCTGATGAATCTGACTTATAATATGTTCAGAAAAATTCAATTGACCGCTTCATTATGAGGGAACGTGTGTTCGATAGGCAATGAATAAATTCATAAGTAACTGATAATCAGGTGAATAAAAAATGAACTAAAAAAACAAAATAAACCATCATAAAAAAAACAGGTCATAAAAATAAATCGGGAGAATATCCGGTTTTTAGAGATGCCCTTTAATAAGATCGAATCCGATTACAGTTATACGCACAAAGACTACAGCCGACTGCTCACCTAACTGCCTAACTGTTTTGATTAAAACATCCAAAATCCTTTCATAATACCGCTTTTCTCAGGAAAGGTCTGTCTGAAAACCCTCAATTTTACCAGTGAAGACCTACGGAAACCCTTAGTTCTGGTCAAAATACCGACTAACCAGCCCCATATACTTGGTCGATTAGATAGGAACTGACATTATTGTCCTTTAGCAATTCTTTGTATCTGCACAATCTAGTTAACTGCGGATTTTAGGTAGTAGATTTTGGTTACAAAAAGCATTGTAGCATACATCATAGCAAGGATAAATTTGCCAGAAGAAGTTCCCATATTAACGGGATAGAATCCTTTTGGGACTATGCTAAAACAAGACTCTCAAAGTTCAGAGGCATGAACAAGAATAGGGTTAAATTACATCTTCAAGAATGTGCATTTAGGTTCAACAATAGAGAGCAGGATTTGTACAAAAAATTGCTCCAAATGTGCAGAAAAACCCGCTTAACTAGTTAAGACCCTTGATTTTTTTTCCGCCAATCAGGGAGTCGGTGAATCCATTTGATGATGATGGTAAGGATGGTCTTTTATCTCCATATGCAGATGGTGATTCATTGTATGTTGAAATTCATTCCATTAGCGATGATGCATTTGACTTTTTGATCAATGTGCAAGTGCAAACCAATAGACTAGGTGGATTAGGGGAACTGTTTGTTCAGCCCTTAGTCAAGGTACCGACCAACATTGAAAACGTTAATGCAAAGTCACGCAAAATTGCTCAGGGGTTCTTTAACGTAGCTGCTGTAGAAGGAAAAGGCAATAAGCTGGATGTAAGCAAAGTGCCAAGGGATTGATTTTTTAGGATTTTTACAGAAAGCCATTTCTGAGAAGATATGGCTTTTTATATTTCAGTTGGATAAGTTGACGGAACAAGTTATATCAAACCTTCTCATTGTGTTTACCCAACTCATTACCTAGCTTCGCGACTCATATTTTGATAAAATCAACATGGCGATAGACAGCGAACTGTTCAATAGAGTTTTTCAGGAAAGTATCAATACATACCACATTACGGATGACATATATCTAGCATGTCCTAATCCGTATGAGCAGGGTACCATTGAGCATATTTTGTTTGAAAAAAACTGGGTAGACACTGCTCAATGGCATATGGAAGATGTGATTCGGGTAGTGGATATTGACCCTGTAGATGCCTTGAAAATCAAACGGGATATTGATGCCTCTAATCAGGTAAGAACAGATACTGTGGAGCAGTTTGAAGATTTTTTATTCGATCATTTTAAAAATGTAACAATAGCTTCTGATGCCAGACTAAATACTGAGACACCAGGATGGGCAATGGACAGGCTTTCCATCTTGAACCTTAAATTATATCACTTCAAGGAAGAGCTGAACCGTGAAGGAATCAGTGACGAGCATTATGCAAAATGCAAGAAGAAAGTAGATGTACTGGAAAAACAGTACAAAGATTTGTCTGCCTCTATCGACGCGTTGCTTGGAGAAGTAGCTGAAGGAAAAAGCATTATCAAGGTTTATCGTCAGGTGAAAATGTATAATGACGAGGAGCTGAATCCAATGCTTCGTCACAAGCAAGATTAAGATACCAGGAGCCATAAGCTCTACTCAAAACATATTGGTCATTAGGCTTTCTGCCATGGGAGATGTGGTCTTGGTAGTGCCAGTACTTCAGGCTGTTTTAGAACAAAACTCTGGCGTAAGGCTTACTATACTCACCCGAAAGGCATTTATCCCACTTTTCCAGGGAGTAGAGGCGGAATTTGTTATACCAGATTTATATGGTAGGCACAAGGGTGCTTTAGGCTTGTTTCGTTTATACAAAGAACTTAAAGTCAAAGCCAAGTGGGATGTCATTATTGATCTGCACAATGTGCTTCGATCCAAAATTCTCAGAACATATTTCAAATTCAATAACGTCCCCTGTTTTGCCCTTGACAAAGGTAGGAAGGAAAAAAAACAGCTTGTAGCCAAGAAGAACAAAGCCCTAGTACAGCTGAAGCACAGTTGTGAGAGGTCTGCTGACGTATGGAGAAAAGCTGGTTTTTCTATTGACCTATCAAAAATTCAAATAAATCGAGATCAATTTGTATTGTCGGAGGAAACCGATAGATCTATTGGTGAAAAGGAGGATAAGTGGATTGGTATAGCACCATTTGCCCAACATGCGCAGAAGATGTATCCTATAGAAATGATGACTGAACTAATTCGTCAATTGGATACCAAGGGCTATAGAATTTTTATATTCGGAGGAGGAAAGACTGAAAAAAAAATGGCAGAAGAGCTTTCTACTGGACAATCCTATGTTATTAACCTCATAGGTCGTTTTGCTCTAAGTGACGAGTTGGCTCTACTATCCAAAATGGATCTGATGTTGAGTATGGATTCATCGAACATGCATATGGCAGCTCTTACTGGAACGAAGGTTATTTCAATTTGGGGAGCTACACATCCCTACGCTGGGTTTACGGCATTTGGTCAGTCCGATGAAGAACAACTTATTCAAATACCTACTAAAGAGTTGTCATGCCGCCCATGCTCTGTGTTTGGAAACAAACCTTGCCATAGGGGGGATTTTGCTTGTATGAACAATATCCAACCTGATGCTGTGATTGATAGGATTGAATCTTTCTTAAAGTAAGATTTGTCAACTTTTTTAAAAGTTGACAAGTCTGTATTTAGCTACTAATCCTTACATGAAATACTGGAATGCATACTGCCAACCCAAAGTTAACATTGAAGTAGCTTTCATCTGGGGACCATTTAAATCTTATTGGACGGGTATTGCATATCCAATACCCAGACGTTGGTTCTTAACAAAACCTGATTGTCCTGTAAGACTCCCCTAAACCGAAGCATTGGAAAATATAGTTTTTTCTTTCAAATACATGTCTAATACCAATATAATTATAAAATACGTCATTAAAGATATTTAAGTAATGATGATTTCCAGTAATTGATTTGATAGTATTGGTGCTCATTTTATTTACTGTTTTATGTAGCCATGTTTTTAAACTTTCCATAGTTTCAAAACGTTTATTTTTATATCGGCTTTTAATGTACTGCCAAACTTGTTCGCAAGGATTCAGTTCTGGAGAATATGGGGGAGGGATATTTAGTCGTTCCTTAAAAACTCATTTTCCATAGAGTTTGTATTCTACTTTGATGGAAAGTGGTTAATTCAACTAGACGCCTCAGCTTTACTACCCATTTTGTATAGAGCCAAAGAGCATTTACTCTTAGTTTTTTCATCAATTTCTTGTAGTTAAACCCACAGGCAGACATGATGAAGTTTATTTTATCTCCTGTTTTCCCTTTTAGGTAATTGCTAGCTACTCGATGATCTTGCTTGAAGTGTCCGATGATTGGCTCTATGGCTGCTCTACGTCTACAGTGCTTTCGTTTTCTCTGTTTTTCATAGGTATTGTCTCTTTTTAATGGTTTGGATGGTCGAATGATTGAGGTGTTCTCAACTTTGTTAGTCCCTTTGTACCCCCTATCTACTGTGGCGGTTTTCGGGTAGTTACCAGTCAGTAGTTGTGTTTGCTTCAATACAGCATCTAGCGTATGTCCATCATAAATATTCTCTTCAAAAGTCATCGCACCTACGATGATACCCGTATTTTGTGTCAATACTACTGATGCCTTACAGCCATATTCATATTTCTTATGTGCCTTCCCTTTTGCGATGCAATACACATCAGGTTCATGTAAACTGTAAATTTTATTCTTACTGCACTTCTCTTGTGTAAGTACTCGTTTGAACAGTGCCAGTGTTACTTCTTTTTGCTGATGTGGTAATTTCCTGTCTAATGCTCTGACTAACCGACCAGCAATGGTTTTGAGTTTTCGCTTCGCTGCATTTGCTTTCTTCCTTCTTTTAGGGTGAGTCCCATGGTAGGTGTCTCTGACAAGGTTTTTGGTTGTCCTAACGTAGCTGCGTCGTAGTTTAATCCCTTCTTTCTTGGCTATAGAAATACAGTTGTCAACAATCTTTTTATGAAGTTTTGCATCTGTGGGATAGGTGATACTCTTTTCCTGGACAGTAGTATCTACACTTACATGCTTGTCCTTAGCATCCTTGCCGTGTAGCTCAATTGAATGTTTCAATAGCTTCTCTACCCCTTCTTCTCCAATCCTCTTCCTGAAATGTACCAAATCTGTTGCCGCACATGGTTGCCCCCATTGCAAAGAATCAAAGCCTCCAAAATATTGAAAATATGGATTCATTTCCCAGCGTTGTTCCACCAATACCTCATCTGATAAATTGTAAATAGATTTTTTGAAGTAGGCATTTAATAAATACGAATGCACTTGTACGGGCATGGTTGATGGACCACCATTTTAGTTAGCAGGTTATCGAATATTTCCCCTTTCATCTGGCTTCGGTTGAACCGATAGCAATATTGGTCGATATATGCTTGAAGGTTATCGACTGAATGGTGGATACCTCTAAGCCATGCCTTGAACATCATAATTGTTCTGTGCAATTCCGGGAAATTCTTACCTTTCTTCCCACTCTCGATTTGAATTAAGTAAGGATATTTTTCTTTCAAGGGGATGTAGCCCCTCCAGTTATCGGTTTTGATGGTAGCCTCAGGTGATATATGATCTTGGAAGAAGGGCTTCAATTGCTTGGATCCAGCATTGTCAATCTCTCTGGCATACATCCTGCTCACTCCTTTCCCTTTCTTCTCAATAGCCAGTACAACCTGTTTTTTTCGGTTATTTTGTCGTCCTACAACGCCTGCTTCCTGTTGCCCTACAACGGTCTCATCGACTTCTACTTTACCCACTAGCGGGTATTTCCCACTGCTAACCATTGCCTTCATTACCTTTTGTTGAAACAGCCAACAGGTTTTTTGCCGTAGCCCCAGTTTTCTGCTTAGCTCTGTTGATGCAATCCCTTGTTTATTGGTACTCATATAGTATACGATATAAAAAGCTTTTAACATTGGGAATTTTACTTTGTGGAAAAGAGTGCCACTTGTGGGGGTAGCTTGGTACCTACATTTTGTGCATTGCCGGGTATGGAATAATTTCCCTCTGCAATACGTGTTGTTTTGACACTTTTCACATTTAAATCCATCTGGCCATTTCATTTCGGCTAGGAAGTTTTGACAACTGTCGTTATCAGGAAATTTCTTCTGAAACTCAAAAAGGGTTAGGCTTTCATACTTTTTCTCCATAATCTGATTTTTATTCTAACTTTAATAATCCTACTAAGTTACTGTAAATCAATCGTTTAATCAAGAAAATGAAACTGTTTTAATAGACTAATCTTTTATTTATTAAATGCCTACTTCAATAGATTTTAATATCAACAAGGAGACCATCAAACGAATAGAATGAGCTGGACGACCTACAGTTGAATAAAGCGAACCAAACGCTTCTTCAAAATATGACCATGCTATCTGGTGGCTCAACAAATAAAGTGCTTGCCTGGAATTGAGTTGTTCAGTTAAGGTAGGTGATAAAAAATTAAGTTGATTTCTATTCGACTTTTTTGACTGCATTTGACAAGGTTTTGATTGATATTATAACTATTCCTTGTCATTTTATACAGCAATAATCGTGCTAAAACCCTCCCTGAAAGGAGATAAGCATAATTAATGTTGATTCTTTAGGGGTGACTATTTAACAGAAAAATATTATCGGGTACTTCTATGTTTTTTGTTGAATGAAACCCAGCATTATCAATAATGACTAGCTTATATTCTTTGGGTTTATACTTGGAGAAGTCCCTTAAATATCCCTCGAATTCACATAATAAGTGGGCTATACTAAAATTTTAGTGACGCTTCTGAGGCTTACCCCATTTATTATGACAGATTTTGCTAATTTCTTCGTAACCTGAACCCGATTCATAAATAGTTCAATTAAAGAGAGATAAACAGGAATTAGGAATAGATAAAACCAGTGTATGTGTTTATATTTAAGTATTTGAAATTCAAATATATACACATAAAATACATCGTCTTATCTGACAATAAAATTACTGAATTTTTCTATTTTGTTGATGAATGCTGTCTGGAATTAGAAAAATCTATCCAAAAGCACCTTGTAGGCAACAAACCTGATAGAAAGCCCAAAATGAGCTGTAGCGAAGTAAGCACTAGCATGATTATGTTCCACTCTGGAGGGTTCAGAAATATGAAACACTTTTATATTCATTATGTCCAAAAACATATGGGCATCTCTAAAAACTAAAACAGCTGTGTTAGTATGTTTTTTGAGCTAAAAGAGTTAGACTTGGAAATGAAACAATTTAAACGTCACAGAGATTACGGTTTTTTTGATCAAGACATTCGTTTGTCCAAACTGAGCCAGTTGGGAGATCCCCTGCAACGATTAAACCGTGGAATTGATTTTGAAATTTTCCGTTCTTTACTGGAACAGCACCTGATCAAAGAGTCAAAAGGAAAGGGAGGACGTCCCCCATATGATTATGTGTTAATGTTCAAAATATTGATTCTTCAGCGATATTATAACCTCTCTGATGATCAAGCAACATATCAAATCAATGACAGAATGAGTTTTATGAGATTTCTCAACCTCACCATTGCCGATGACATACCAGATAGCAACACGATATGGTTGTTTAGTGAACGTCTGACCGACTTGAATTTAGTAAAATCTCTTTTCGAGCTATTTCAGAGTCAATTGGAAAAATTAGGGCTTATGGTCAATGAAGGCAAAATAATAGATGCCTCTTTTGTAGAAGCCCCCAGCCAACGCAACAGCAGGGAGAAAAACCAACAAATAAAAGAGGGTAAGGGAGAAAGTCTATGGACAGATGAACCCAATAAAAAGCGTCAAAAGGACATTGATGCACGTTGGACAAAGAAAAATAATCAGCATTATTATGGGTATAAAAATCACGCCAAGGTTGATGCAGGTAGCAAATTGATAGCACGCTATGAAATTACCGATGCATCGGTACATGATTCACAGGCTCTTGATGCCCTGTTGGACAAAAAACAAGACAAAGAGCAGGCACTGTATGCCGACAGTGCTTATGCAGACCAGCAAGAAATACTCGAAAAACATCAGGTTAAAGATCAAATACATGAGAAGGGCTACACAAACAAGCCGTTGACCGATACACAAAAGGAAAGTAATACAAGAAAATCAAAAGTACGCGTAAGAGTGGAGCATGTTTTTGGTTTCATGGAAAACAGTATGGGAAGCATGTACTACAAAAAAGTAGGGAAATCAAGAGCCGATACGGTCATTGGTCTGATGAATCTAACTTACTAATATGTTCAGAAAAATTCAATTGACCGCTTCATTATGAGGGAACGTGCGTTCGATAGGCAATGGATAAATTCATAAGTAACTGATAATCAGTCGAATATAAAATGAACTAAAAAAAACAAAATAAGCCATCATAAAAAAACAGGTCATAAAAATAAATCGGGAGAATATCCAGTTTTTAGAGATGCCCTACAGATACCTAAATAATCTGCTATCAATTGTTGTGTCTTGAATTTATTGGGGTTCAATAAAATTAGACATAAAATACGCTTCTCTGACTTGATATTGCGTTGGTTAGCTTGTAACTCCTTAAGAGTTTCAAGACTCTCCGATATTTTTATAGTTGATGTCATATCCATGAAGCAAATATACTAATAATAATTAGACTAGTATTATTATCTAATTAGTATTATGCCCCCCCCCCTCCATTGCAAACAGGGCGAATTCAACCCATAAGTGCAACACTCGGGTTTATATTATGGTCTATTCCCGGTGCGTGAGAAAAGACCTCCCAAGGGGTTTTATACCCCCCCCCCCCCATATTCTCCAGAACGGAATCCTTGCGAACAAGTTTGGCAATACATTAAAAGCCGATATAAAAATAAACGTTTTGAAACTATGGAAAGTTTAAAAACATGGCTACATAAAACAGTAAATAAAATGAGCGAGAGTACTATCAAATCAATTACCGGAAATCAGCATTACTTAAATATCTTTAATGATGTGTTTTATGATTAAATTGGTATTACACTACGCTAATGAAACGCATAAGTGCAAAAACAATTAGCAAAATGATTTTTTGAGAACACCACTTAACCTCCCGAAATATGAGCGTTTGGGCATTCGGATCAAAACCTGAACTTTCAGAATGAACCCTTGAGATTGTTTTGAGGTGTTTGGTGATTTTTTCAATTTTTGAAGTAATCTTTTGATTTCTACTAGAATCGTAGGTTGTGTTATTTGCCTTATTCCATATTTTTTATTTTCCTTTCAACTTAAAAAACTCCCTTAATTTCCTCTTTAACGAATTTAATGGCTTGCTGGGTCGTATCCTCTTTTTCACCAGCACCATTTTCTAGGACAATTCTAGCCAAATCAATTCCAGTTGCTTTACCTTCTAAACCACTTGCTGATGCGTTGATGAGAGATATTGTCTGTTCTATCGCCGTTGTTACATACGCCCATGCACTGTCTGACATATATACTTGCTGAGAAAGATTGTGATTCATCTCATTTCTTATTTCATGTATTAAAATGTGCTGGAACTCTTCAGCATTGTAATCAGAACTTCCGAGCCTTGACAGCAAATTATTTGGTGTAATTCTTTCTAATAGAAGCACCACCCGTTCGTACGCCTGAAGCCTGATTGGCATAACAACCTCTTGATTTTTTTGCCTCGCGCTGAAGGAAATTTCATCCAATTGTTTCTGGAGAAATGATCTGACGATGAGGTATGCAACGTACAAAACAATAATTGCTGGTAATGTGATTTTCAGGAGGTCATAAATCATTTCCATATAGATGGGAGGTAAATTTTAATAACTGCCAAAAGTAATACTTTTGAGCTATGAACCCGCCAATTGAAATAACGAACAAAGCCCTAAAGGAGATTAAAAATATCTTCAAAAACAAAGGAATTCCTGATGACTATGGATTGAGAGTTGGCATCCGTGGTGCAGGATGTGGAGTGGCTTTTAAATTAGGATTCGATAGGAAAAAGGAAACTGATGACACATATTTTGTTGGTGATGTCCAAGTGCTGATCCAAAAAAAGGAAATGATGTTCTTGGTAGGGAAAAAGATCGAATTTTACGACGAATCTGATGGAAGAGGATTCCTTTTTGAATAGGTAGTCTCTAATACCAATTAGATTATAAAATATGACATAACTAAATTGAATTATTGAAATAGGCATATAATAAAAAAAAGATTAGTCTATTAAGACAGTTTCATTTTCTTAATTAAATGATTGATTTACAGTAACTTAGTAGGATTATTAAAGTTAGAATAAAAATCAGATTATGGAGAAAAAGTATGAAAGCCTAACTCTTTTTGAGTTTCAGAAGAAATTTCCTGATAACGACAGTTGTCAAAACTTCCTGGCCGAAATGAAATGGTCAGATGGATTTAAATGTGAAAAGTGTCAAAACAACACGTATTGCAGAGGGAAATTATTCCATACCCGGCAATGCACAAAATGTAGATACCAAGCTACCCCCACAAGTGGCACACTTTTCCACAAAGTAAAATTCCCAATGTTAAAAGCTTTTTATATCCTATACTACATGAGTACAAATAAACAAGGGATTGCATCAACAGAGCTAAGCAGAAAACTGGGGCTACGGCAAAAAACCTGTTGGCTGTTTCAACAAAAGGTAATGAAGGCAATGGTTAGCAGTGGGAAATACCCGCTAATGGGTAAAGTAGAAGTCGATGAGACCGTTGTAGGGCAACAGGAAGAAGGCGTTGTAGGACGACAAAATAACCGAAAAAAGCAAGTTGTACTGGCTATTGAGAAGAAAGGGAAAGGAGTGAGCAGGATGTATGCCAGAGTGATTGACAATGCTGGCTCCAAGCAATTGAAGTCCTTCTTCCAGAATCATATATCAACTCAAGCTACCATCACAACCGATAAGTGGAGGGGCTACATCCCCCTGAAAGAAAAATATCCTTACTTAATTCAAATCGAGAGTGGGAAGAAAGGTAAGAAGTTCCCAGAATTGCACAGAACAATTATGATGTTCAAGGCATGGCTTAGAGGTATCCACCATTCAGTCGATAACCTTCAAGCATATATCAACCAATATTGCTATCGGTTCAACCGAAGCCAGATGAAAGGAGAAATATTCGATAACCTGCTAACTAAAATGGTGGTCCATCAACCATGCCCGTACAAGTGCATTCGTATTTATTAAATGCCTACTTCAATTAATCTTTTTGAAGTAGGCATTTAATAAATAAAAGATTAGTCTATTAAAACAGTTTCATTTTCTTGATTAAACGATTGATTTACAGTAACTTAGTAGGATTATTAAAGTTAGAATAAAAATCAGATTATGGAGAAAAAGTATGAAAGCCTAACTCTTTTTGAGTATCAGAAGAAATTTCCTGATAACGACAGTTGTCAAAACTTCCTGGCCGAAATGAAATGGCCCAATGGATTTAAATGTGAAAGGTGCCAAAACAACAAGTATTGCAGAGGGAAATTATTCCATACCCGGCAATGCACAAAATGTAGGTACCAAGCTACCCCCACAAGTGGCACTCTTTTCCACAAAGTAAAATTCCCAATGTTAAAAGCTTTTTATATCGTATACTATATGAGTACAAATAAACAAGGGATTGCATCAACAGAGCTAAGCAGAAAACTGGGGCTACGGCAAAAAACCTGTTGGCTGTTTCAACAAAAGGTAATGAAGGCAATGGTTAGCAGTGGGAAATACCCGCTAGTGGGTAAAGTAGAAGTCGATGAGACCGTTGTAGGGCAACAGGAAGAAGGCGTTGTAGGACGACAAAATAACCGAAAAAAGCAGGTTGTACTGGCTATTGAGAAGAAAGGGAAAGGAGTGAGCAGGATGTATGCCAGAGAGATTGACAATGCTGGATCCAAGCAATTGAAGCCCTTCTTCCAAGATCATATATCACCTGAGGCTACCATCAAAACCGATAACTAAAATGGTGGACCATCAACCATGCCCGTACAAGTGCATTCGTATTTATTAAATGCCTACTTCAATAATCTTTTTACGCTCCTAGTTATTGAAAGTCCGACAGACTCCTAGCCACACCGATAAATGATATCATGCCCCAAGTTATTAATTTTTGTTGGTTTTTTAAGTCCGACAGACTCCTAGGCTTTTTCCTTTTTTTGATAAACTGATTAGTTACAAAATATTTTCTGATCTGTTATTTATAACTCAAACCTGATGCCTTGAGCAAGAGGCAATTTCTTGGAATAGTTAATAGTATTTGTCTGCCTTCTCATATAAGTTTTCCATGCATCTGATCCCGATTCACGACCACCACCCGTTTCCTTTTCTCCTCCAAATGCTCCTCCAATTTCAGCACCAGATGTTCCAATGTTTACATTGGCAATTCCACAATCTGATCCAGCATGTGAAAGAAACAATTCCGATTCCCGGATGTCAGTGGTCATCATAGCCGAAGACAATCCTTGAGGAACTGCATTTTGTATTGCAATGGCTTCTTCAATATCAGAATATTTGATCAAGTATAAAATAGGAGCAAACGTCTCGTGGCACACGATCCCGTACTGGTTAGTCACTTCATAGATAGCTGGTTTTACATAGCATCCAGACTCATAATCAGCCCCATTCAGCACTTCTCCTTCCACTACAGCACTTCCTCCTTCAGCTTTGATTTTCTTTATGGCAGTCTCATACATATTTACTGCGTCCTTATCAATGAGAGGTCCCACATGGTTGCTTTCATCTAAAGGATTTCCGATCCTTAACTGACTGTACGCCTTGATTAGTCGTTGTTTCACCTCTTCATACAAAAAATCGTGTACGATCAATCTCCTAGTGCTCGTACACCTTTGCCCTGCTGTACCCACTGCGCCAAAAACTGCTCCTGGAATAGCTACATCCAAATCCGCATATTCCGATATGATGATCGCATTATTACCTCCAAGCTCTAAAATGTGGTTACCCAGTCTGGCACCCACCGTGGCTCCTACTGCTTTACCCATTCGGGTAGAACCTGTCGCAGAAATCAATGGAATTCGTGTGTCCGCTACCAGCATTTTCCCGATTCCCACGTCACCAACTAGTAACCCGCAAACTCCAGGATGAATGTCATTTTTAGCAAATACTCTTTGAGCAATTTTTTGACAGGCCACTGCGGATACTGGCACTTTTTCAGAAGGCTTCCATACACATACATCTCCACAAACCCATGCTAGGGCAGTATTCCAAGACCAGACAGCAACGGGGAAGTTAAATGCTGAAATAATACCTACAATTCCAAGGGGATGCCATTGCTCATACATCCTATGAGAAGGTCTTTCAGAGTGCATGGTCAATCCATAAAGTTGACGGGAGAGACCAACTGAAAAATCGCATATATCGATCATTTCCTGAACTTCCCCCAATCCTTCCTGAAGCGATTTTCCCATCTCATAAGAAACGAGTGTGCCCAATTCCTGCTTGTGTTCCCTGAGTTCATTCCCAATCTGTCTTACAATCTCACCTCGCTGAGGTGCGGGGACTATCCTCCACTCTTTAAAGGCCTCTTGAGCTCCTTTTATCACTTTTTCATAAGCGTCAGTATCCGCTAATGTGACAGTAGAAATTTCTTCTCCATTGACTGGCGAGATGGAGGAAATCTTTTCTCCTGAAGTTTCAATCCATTGATTACCTATAGCTGCACCAGAGTTGGAGGATTCTACTTCTAGTCTTTCTAGGATTTGAGCAATTTTCTGAGACATAGTCTTGTTGAGTTATTTTAATTTTGAGAGCGCAAAGCTAAGAAATAGAGACATCCCGAAAAATATTAAGAACGCTTTCCTAGCCTCCCCACGGGAAATCAAATGGATATTACCCCAAAACCTCCCAGATCAAAGTTCATTTTCGGACTGTTTTCAGTCCTAGGAGTCTGTCGGACTTAAAAGCCAAACAAAAATTAATAACTTCGGGCATGCTATCCTTTATCGGTACGGCTAGAGTACAAGTTTCTTTTATGCCATATGACCTTAACGAGTGGCCACCCGAAGATCACTTAGCAAGATTTGTAGTTGAGATAGCAAGTAAAATGAATTTACGTCAGGTTTATTCAAGCTATTCAGGCAAAGGAAGCACTCCTTACGATCCTAAATTACTGCTCTCCCTTATTTTTTATGACTATTCGACAGGTGTTTTTAGTTCCCGAAAAATAGAAGCAACGACCTACGATGCTGTTGCTTTTCGCTTCATTGCAGAAAATCATCACCCCGACCATGACACCATTTCTAGTTTTCGTAAAAGATTTCTTCCCCAACTCAAAGGTTGGGTTAAGGAAATTCTGTTGATAGGTAATGAGCTTGGGCTCATCAAATTGGGAAATATATTCATTGACGGCACAAAGATACAAGCCCATGCATCCAAACATAAAGCGATGAGCTACAAAAGGATGCAACAATTGGAGGAAAATTTAGAATGCGAGATTGAACAATCAATGGTGCTTGGTCAGGAGCAAGATGCAAAGGATGATAATTCCACATTTGATATACCTGATGCAATAAAAAGGAGAAAAGACCGCCTCGTTAAAATCAATACAGCCAAAAAAATTATTGACCAGCGTCGCAAAGAAGCCTACCAAGAAGAGCAAGCGGAATTTGACAAAAAGCAAGAAGCACGTAAGAACTATGAAGAGGAAACGGGTAAAAAGCCACTAGGTAAAGTACCAAAAGAACCCTCCGCAGTACCAAAAGATAAAGATCAATACAATTTCCCTGATCCTGCATCTCGGATAATGAAGACAAGCAAAGGGTTTGATCAATGGTATAATGCACAAATAGCGGTCAATGACGATATGTTGATTGTTGGCAATTATGTCAATGCCCACCACAACGACAAGCAAGAATTCTTACCTACTATTGAATCTGTCCCCGACGAATTAACCCCTCAAATCACCTCTGCGGTTGCCGATACAGGTCATTGTTCTCAACAAAACATCGAAAGAGGCAACATACAGTGGAACCTGTTTTTGGGATAATAAAAGAGGTAGTAGGCTTTAGGAGGTTTTCATTAAGAGGAAAAGAAAACATAGACAATGAATGGGGATTGGTGTGTCTTTCTTACAATTTGAAAAGGATGTTTAACCTGAAAACCGCCTAAAAAGAGGAGTCTCAGACCGATTTACTACCAAAACAGAAAAAGGGACAGGATATAAAATCATTTCGCAAAACGAATAGGTTAAAGCCAATTTTTGGTTCTGAATAATTAATCTCTTTACGCTCCTAGTTATTGAAAGTCCGACAGACTCCTAGTAGTCCATTGGTCCCTGTAGTTAGTCAGCCCTAAAGAATAAAAATTAATTATGCTTATCTTCTTTCAGGGAGGTTTTTAGCACGATTATTGCTATATAAAACGACAAGGAATAGTTATAATATCAATCAAAACCTTGTCAAATGCAGTCAAAAAAGTCGAATAGAAATCAACTTAATTTTTTATCACCTACCTTAACTGAACAACTCAATTCCAGGCAAGAGCTTTATTTTTTGAGCCAACAGATAGAATGGTCATATTTTGAAGAAGCATTTGGTGCGCTTTATTCAACTGTAGGTCGTCCAGCTCATTCTATTCGTTTGATGGTCTCCTTGTTGATATTAAAATCTATTTACAATTTATCAGATGAGGTATTGGTGGAGCAACGGTGGGAAATGAATCCATATTTTCAATAGTTTGGAGGCTTTGATTCTTTGCAATGGGGGCAACCATGTGCGGCAACAGATTTGGTACATTTCAGGAAGAGGATTGGAGAAGAAGGGGTAGAGAAGCTATTGAAGCATTCAATTGAGCTACACGGCAAGGATGCTAAGGACAAGCATGTAAGTGTAGATACTACTGTCCAGGAAAAGAGCATCACCTATCCCACAGATGCAAAACTTCATAAAAAGATTGTTGACAGCTGTATTTCTATAGCCAAGAAAGAAGGGATTAAACTACGACGCAGCTACGTTAGGACAACCAAAACCCTTGTCAGAGATACCTACAATGGGACTCACCCTAAAAGAAGGAAGAAAGCAAATGCAGCGAAGCGCAAACTCAAAACCATTGCTGGTCGGTTAGTCAGAGAATTAGACAGGAAATTACCACATCAGCAAAAAGAAGTAACCTTAGCACTGTTCAAACGAGTACTTACACAAAAGAAGTGCAGTAAGAATAAAATTTACAGTTTACATGAACCTGATGTGTATTGCATCGCAAAAGGAAAGGCACATAAGAAATATGAATATGGCTGTAAGGCATCAGTAGTATTGACACAAAATACGGGTATCATCGTAGGAGCGATGACTTTTGAAGAGAATATTTATGATGGACATACGCTAGATGCTGTATTGAAGCAAACACAACTACTGACTGGTAACTACCCGAAAACCGCCACAGTAGATAGGGGGTACAAAGGGACTAACACAGTTGAGAACACCTCCATCATTCGACCATCCAAACCATTAAAAAGAGACAATACCTATCAAAAACAGAGAAAACGAACGCACTGTAGACGTAGAGCAGCCATAGAGCCAATCATCGGACACTTCAAGCAAGATCATCGAGTAGCTAGCAATTACCTAAAAGGGAAAACAGGAGATAAAATAAACTTCATCATGGCAGCCTGTGGGTTTAACTACAAGAAATTGATGAAAAAACTAAGAGTAAATGCTCTTTGGCTCTATACAAAATGGGTAGTAAACCTGAGGCGTCTAGTTGAATTAACCACTTGCCATCAAAGTAGAATACAAACTCCATTGAAAATGAGTTTTTAAGGAACGACCAGTTAGAATTTTCATTTATTGTTGGGGCTGTGATCTAACTATTGAACCACCCTATTAGGAGTGTTTCATGAGAAATCAGATGTGATTTATATTTAATACCAAATTGATCACAAAATATCACATATAAATCGTTTCTTTTTTGCTCGTATTTCGTTAAAAAATAGAACCGTAGCTATGGCTATGCTTATATTTTTTGCCTAATTCAAACAAAAAAATAATTCAATTTATTTATGTATTATTTTATAATCAAATCGGTATAGTCTTTCGGTGCAACACACAATAACACATGATGTATAGTCATTGTTAGCCCTCTTATTTTTCCATTATTTCTTGTACTTCGGAAGTACTCCATTCGGGATTGTGGTCAATAAAATCTTTAAACATGGTTACACGACCCGCACCTGCTAAAATCATAATCTTTTTATCTGTTTCCTCAACGTTTTTCTGAACGATTGAGTACATATATAGGTCCCGCCTGTACCATTCTGATACCAAGCACGAGCCGACAAAGTTATCCAGTTCTCCTCCTTGATTAGCGAGACTTACATACCAGTTAATGTCTTGCGTCCGATATTTATGATCGTTGAAGTCGTATATTATTTCGGATAATGATTTTTTGGAACTGAACAGCTCACTTTCAGATCGTTCTAATTTTTCATTTTCAACCTTCTATTCCTTCACAATTTTTCTGGTGATGCTACCTTTACCTGTAGTTATTTGTAACAAATAGATGCCTTGTTTCAGCGATGGAAGAGCCACGGAATGATCCGCTGTGCTTGCCTCCAGTTTTCCTCTTTTCAAGACTTTTCCGTCTATGCCTGACAAGGTATAGCGAGCATGCCCTTCCACACCGCTGATGTGCAACACTGCGCCTGCCGGGTTAGGATATACTTCAATGCCTGTGAACGCTTCAAGCCCTAGGGGGGGGTTGGTACCTACCTTTTCATCCACATCCGTCACTGTGATGGTGAGGGCTTGCATAGCAGTCATTGCGGGTGTGCCGTTGTCTGTAGCCGTGATCGTTACTTCGTACACATTATCCGTTCCCATATCCGTAGGCACTTCATAATCTGGTGCCATGTTGAACGTCAATTCGCCTGCCGAAGTGATGGAAAACATATCCTCATCCGCTTCTCCCGTCAGAAAGAAACTTACCGTCTGTCCCGCATCTGCATCCGTGGCAATAACAGTGGTAACCGCCGTTGTACCTTCCGCTACATCCATAGTCACTTCGCTTGTGAAAACAGGAGCGTGTTCATTCTCCACATCCGTCACCGTGATGGTGAGGGTTTGCGTAGCAGTCATTGGAGGGGTCTGCCCGTCTGTAGCCATGATTGTTACTTCGTACACATTATCCGTTCCCATATCCGTAGGCACCTCATAGTCTGGTGCGGTATTGAACGTCAAGACACCTGCTGGAGTGATGGTAAACAGTCCCGCATCCGCCCCCGACAGGGTAGAGAGAAACGTTACGGTCTGTCCCGCATCTGTATCCGTGGCGGTAACGGTGGTAACCGCCGTTGTACCTTCCGCTACGTCCACAGTCATTTCGCTTGTGAAAACAGGAGCGTGTTCATTCTCCACATCCGTCACCGTGATGGTAAGTGCTTGCATAGCAGTCATTGCGGGTGTGCCGTTGTCTGTAGCCATGATTGTTACTTCGTACACATTATTCATTCCCGTATCCGTAGGCATTTCAAAGTCTGGTGCGACATTGAACGTCAATACGCCTGCGGGAGTGATGGAAAATAGACCCACATCCGCTCCACCCGTCAGCGTGAAAGTAACCGTCTGTCCCGCATCTGTATCCGTGGCACCGACGGTAGTTACTGCCGTCGTTGCGTTTTCTGCATAAGTTACTGTAGCTCCGCTTGTGAAAACAGGGGCGTGTTCATTCACGTCCGTCACGGTGATGGTGAGGGTTTGCGTAGCAGTCATTGGAAGGGTCTGCCCGTCTGTAGCCGTGACCGTTACTTCGTACACATTATCCGCATCCATATCTGCTGGGCTCTCAAAGTCTGGTACGGCATTGAATGTCAATACACCTGCTGGAGTGAGGGTAAACTTAGAGTCATCATCTCCGCCCGTCAGCGTGAAACTTACCGTCTGTTCCGAATCCATATCTGTGGTAGCGACGGTAGTTACTGTCGTAGTGCCGTTTTCTGCATAAGATACTGTGGCGGTAGCTCCGCCTGTGAAAACAGGAGCATTTTCATTCGCCACGTCCGTCACCGTGATGGTGAGAGTTTGCGTAGCAGTCATTTCGGGTGTGCCGTTATCTGTAGCCGTGACCGTTACTACGTACACATTATTCGTATTTGCTGGATTCTCATAGTCTGGTGCGGTCTTGAACGTCAATTCGCCTGCTTGAGAGATGGAAAATTTAGACTCATCCGCTCCCGACAGCGTTAAAGTAATCGTTTGCTTCGTGTCTCCATCGGTGACATCGACGGTAGTAACTGTCGCACTGGCGTTTTCTGGATAATCTATAGGAGTAGCTGCACTTGCGAAAACAGGGGCGTGTTCATTCACGTCCGTCACGGTGATGGTGAGGGTTTGCGTAGCCATCTCTGCGGGCATGCCGTTGTCTGTAGCCGTGATCGTTACTTCGTACATATTGTCCGTTTCCATATCCGTAGCCATTTCAAAATCTGGTGCGGTATTGAACGTCAATTCGCCTGCTTGAGAGATGGAAAATTTAGACTCATCCGCTCCCGACAGCGTTAAAGTAATCGTTTGCTTCGTGTCTCCATCGGTGACATCGACGGTAGTAACTACCGTAGTGCCGTTTTCTGCATAAGATACTGTAGCGGTGGCTTCGCCTTCGAAAACAGGGGCGTGTTCATTCACGTCCGTAACGGTGATGGTGAGGATTTGCGTAGCAGTCATTACAGGCGTGCCGTTGTCTGTAGCCGTGATCGTTACTTCGTACACACTATTCCCTCCCATATCCGTAGGCATTTCAAAATCTGGTGCGGTATTGAATGTCAATTCGCCTTCGGGAGTGAGGGTAAACTTAGACTCATCCGCTCCCGACAGCATTAAAGTAATCGTTTGCTTCGTGTCTCCATCGGTGACATTGATGGCTATTGCCGTAGTGGCGTTTTCTGCATAAGATGCTATAGCGGTGGCTCCTCCTGCAAAAACAGGGGCGTGTTCATTCACGTCCGTCACGGTGATGGTGAGGGTTTGCGTAGCCATCTCTGCGGGCATGCCGTTGTCTGTAGCCGTGATCGTTACTTCGTACACATTATCCAATCCCGTATCCGTAGGTATTTCAAAATTTGGTGCCGTCTTGAATGTCAATACACCTTCGGGAGTGATGGCAAACTGACCCATATCATCTCCCGACAGCGTTAAAGTAATCGTTTGCTTCGTGTCTCCATCGGTGACATCGACGGTAGCAACTACCGTAGTGCCGTTTTCTGCATAAGATACTGTAGCGGTGGCTTCGCCTTCGAAAACAGGGGCGTGTTCATTCACGTCCGTCACTGTGATGGTGAGGGTTTGCGTAGCAATCATTACAGGCGTGCCGTTGTCTGTAGCCGTGACCGTTACTTCGTACACATTATCCGCATCCATATCTGCTGGGCTCTCAAAGTCTGGTACGTTCTCGAACGTCAATTCGCCTGACGCAGTGATAGAAAACTGACCCGCATCCGCTCCGCCCGTCAGTGAAAAACTTACCGTCTGTCCTGCATCGTCATCGGTGGCGGAAACTCTAGTAACTGCCGTAGTGGCGCTTTCTGCATAAGATACTGTGGCGATAGCTCCGCCTGCGAAAACAGGGGCTTCATTCACACCCGTCACCGTGATGGTGAGAGTTTGCGTAGCAGTCATTACAGGCGTGCCATTGTCTGTAGCAGTGACCGTTACTTCATACTCATTATCCGCATCCATATCTGCTGGATTCTCAAAATCTGGTTCGGCACTGAACGTCAATACGCCTGCGGGAGTGAGGGTAAACTTAGAGTCATCATCTCCGCCCGTCAGCGTGAAACTTACCGGCTGTCCTGGATCATCTGCATCCGTAGCAGTTACGGTAGTTACTGCCGTAGTGCCTTCCGCTACATTCTTAGTCGCTACACTTGTGAAAGCAGGGGCGTGCTCATTCACCACATCCGTCACCGTGATGGTGAGGTCTTGTGTAACCATCTTTGCGGGTGTGCCATCGTCTGTAGCGGTGATCGTTACTTCGTACACATTATCCCCATTTGTATCTGCTGCACTCTCATGGTCTGGTACGGTATTGAATATCAATTCGCCTGCTTGAGAGATGGAAAATTTAGATTCATCCACTCCCGACAGCACTAAAGTAATCGTCTGTCCCGCATCTGCATCCATGGCGGTAACGGTGGTAGCCACCGTTGTACCTTCCGCTACATCCACCATAGTCTCTGTACTTGCGAAAGCAGGGGTGTGTTCATTCACGTCCGTCACCGTGATGGTGAGAGTTTGCGTAGCCATCTTTGCGGGAGTCTGCCCGTCTGTAGCCGTGACCGTTACTTCGTGCACATTATTCCTTCCCACATCTGCTGGACTCTCATAGTCTGGTGCGGCACTGAATGTCAATACACCCGCCGTAGTGAGGGTAAACAGACTTGCGTCATCTCCCGACAGGGTAGTAAGGAAAGAGATCGTTTGTAACAGAGGATCTGTAGCGACTCTTAATGCGATGACTGCTGTATTTCCTTCGGCCACGCTGAGCGTTCTATCTCCTATAACACTTAGTTTAGTAATATCATTTACAGAAATGTTGAATGATTTTTCCAAATCATTTTCCCCACCGCTTGCCTTTATCCGTATTGAGTAGCTCGGTTGTGTTTCATAATCAGCGGAAGCGATAAGCTGTAGCTCTGTGCCTGAAATATCAAAACTAGCATTGTCAGTATCCCCTGTGCCTGCTACCAAGGTGTAGGTGTAGCTACTAGCTCCCCCATCTGTGGATATTGTACCCACTGGGGCATTAGTTCCAGCATTTTCTGCAATGCTGGTGGAAGAAAGAAATATGGCTGTGGGTGCATCTCCAGCCTGTACTCGTCCGCCATCGGTAATGTCCCAGTTATCTCCACCATTTGCTATAGTAGCCACCATATTATCCTTAGCGGTCTGTGCTGCATTTAAGCTATATTTAGAAGCTCCCCCATGGAAAGTTACCCTAGGTGTAAGGTTTTTCGCATTCCAGCCTGTCAGCAGGGCATCGTAGTTTGTAGGTGAAAGCGTAGCTCCTTCGAACATCTGGCTCATAGTCGTCACCTTTTC
Organism: Ekhidna sp.; assembly: GCA_965261215.1. Classification (GTDB taxonomy): domain Bacteria; phylum Bacteroidota; class Bacteroidia; order Cytophagales; family Cyclobacteriaceae; genus Ekhidna. Next base: position 47,939 of record CBDHDT010000193.1, on the reverse strand, counting down.
TACATTCCACCTGCCTATGTCTTGGTTAAAGGAAGTGACTTGATAAAACATCCTTGCCATATCCGTCACCTTTTCTACATTCCACCCGCCTATGTCTTGGTTAAAGGAAGTGGCTTGATAGAACATATCTTTCATATTCGTCACCTTTCCTACATTCCACCCGCCTATGTCTTGGTTAAAGGAAGTGGCTCCCTTGAACATATCTTTCATAGTCGTCACCTTTTCTACATTCCACCTGCCTATGTCTTGGTTAAAGGAAGTGGCTCCATCGAACATATCTTGCATAGTCGTCACCTTTTCTACATTCCACCCGCCTATGTCTTGGTTAAAGGAAGTGGCTTTATCGAACATACCACTCATATTCGTCACCGATGCTGTATTCCACCCGCCTATGTCTTGGTTAAAGGTCATGACTCTAGAGAACATATAAGACATAGTCGTCACCTTTCCTACATCCCACCTGCCTATGTTTTTGTCAAAGTCAGCGGCTCCATCGAACATACTAGCCATATTCTCCACGGCTGAAGTGTTCCACCCGCCTATGTCTTGGTTAAAGTCAGTCGCTCCAGAGAACATAGAAGACATAGTCGTCACCTTTTCTGTATTCCACCTGCTTATGTCGCCTTTGAATTTGGCGACACGAGCGAACATGCTACCCATATTCGTCACCTGTGCTACATCCCACCCGCCTATGTCTTGGTTAAAGTCAGTCGCTCCAGAGAACATACCTTGCATAGTCGTCACCTTTTCTGTACTCCACATGCTTATGTCGCCGTTGAATTTGGTGGCATTCTGGAACATAAAAGCCATATCCGTCACCTCACTCATGTCTGGCTTACCTGCGGTTGACTCCATGATCAGGTTACTTGCTCCCCAAAAAGCTTGCCTCATATCTGCATTCCAAACAGCGTTACCCCACTGCTCTATAGAGGTATATTTTTCCTTGCCTGCCTGACTATTGATATAAGGGCATCTCTAAAAACTGGATATTCTCCCGATTTATTTTTATGACCTATTTTTTTTAAGATGACCTATTTTGCTCTTTTTTAGTTCATTTTATATTCACCTGATTATCAGTTACTTATGAATTTATTCATTGCCTATCGAACGCACGTTCCCTCATAATGAAGCGGTCAATTGAATTTTTCTGAACATATTATAAGTCAGATTCATCAGACCAATGACCGTATCGGCTCTTGATTTCCCTACTTTTTTGTAGTACATGCTTCCCATACTGTTTTCCATGAAACCAAAAACATGCTCCACTCTTACGCGTACTTTTGATTTTCTTGTATTACTTTCCTTTTGTGTATCGGTCAACGGCTTGTTTTTGTAGCCCTTCTCATGTATTTGATCTTTAATTTGATGTTTTTCGAGTATTTCTTGCTGGTCTGCATAAGCACTGTCGGCATACAATTCCTGTTCTTTGTCTTGTTTTTTGTCCAACAGGGCATCAAGTGCCTGTGAATCATGTACCGATGCATCGGTAATTTCATAGCGTTCTATCAATTTGCTACCTGCATCAACCTTGGCGTGATTTTTATACCCATAATAATTCTGATTACTTTTCTTTGTCCAACGTGCATCAATGTCCTTTTGACGCTTTTTATTGGGTTCATCTGTCCATAGACTTTCTCCCTTACCCTCTTTTATTTGTTGGTTTTTCTCCCTGCTGTTGCGTTGGCGTGGGGCTTCTACAAAAGAGGCATCTATTATTTTGCCTTCATTGACCATAAGCCCTAACTCTTCCAATTGACTCTGAAATAGCTCGAAAAGGGATTTTACTAAATTCAAGTCGGTCAGACGTTCACTAAACAACTATATCGTGTTGCTATCTGGTATGTCATCGGCAATGGTGAGGTTGAGAAATCTCATAAAACTCATCCTGTCATTGATTTGATATGCTACTTGATCATCAGAGAGGTTATAATACCGCTGAAGAATCAATATCTTGAACATTAACACATAATCATATGGGGGACGTCCTCCCTTTCCTTGTGACTCTTTGATCAGGTGCTTTTCCAGTAAAGAACGGAAAATTTCAAAATCAATTCCACCGTTTAATCGTTGCAGGGGATCTCCCAACTGGCTCAGTTTGGACAAACGAATGTCTTGATCAAAAAAACCGTAATCTCTGTGACGTTTAAACTGTTTCATTTCCAAGTCTAACTCTTTTAGCTCAAAAAACATACTAATACAGCTGTTTTAGTTTTTAGAGATGCCCATAAATATCAGTCAGGTTTCTAAATCTGATGGTGTGTTCTCCTGCTGCGGAGAAGGAATGAGACTGGTTTCCAGAAACGTTTTCAACTTCAAACATTCCGTCATTGCCCCAGTCAATGTCGTAATTCGTGCCCTCTGTGTGGAACGTAAAGCCCACGTCGGTAGCGGTAGTACCCGCAGTGGTTGTTATTTTCAGCACAAAGTCGTTTGGTGATAAAGTCTGCGCCTGCACAGTGGTGGGCACAGCCGCCAGGAAGACGGCAAAAGCTAGGGCGAGGAGATATCTAACGCTATCAAATTGTCGGGGGGAGGCTAGAATTAACTCTGTCTTTTTGGCAGTGTTAAGGTGATTTTTCATAAAAAATTTATTGTTTTACAGGATAAATAACTAAGGAGGCAAGTTTAAATAGCGAGTGAGACTTTTGCAAGCATTCTTTTTTTAAAGAAAAGAATGCTTGCATGTCGTGAAAAAATAGCACCGTAGCTATGTCATATTTTATAATCAACTCGGTATAAGTAGTTCATTGGTTGTTTTAATTACGGTCAACTGCTGGGTATTCGTATCCGTATTTTTTGGTGATCTCTTTTTTCTTGACCTTCTCTACTTCCATAGTCATATAGATTGGCTGTACAGGTCTGTCACCCATACTGGTTTGTACTGAGGCTATTTTGTCAATGACATCCAACCCCTCAACGACTCTGCCGAATACAGTGTAATCCTTATCTAAATGAGGCGTACCCCCTACTGTTGTGTAAGCAGCTAACCTGATTCCATCAAAGTCTTTGTCAAGTTCTACATTCATCACCCGCTCTACTTCGTCTTTGTGATCCATCCCCAATTTTGTCATTTTATCAAATTCCTTGGCATTTTGCAGTTCAAGAAAAATGCCTCTCAAAGAGTCGTATCCCTCTTGTTGGAGCATTGCGCTCATGGCTTGATTGAGTTTGTACGTATCAACTGTCAATTCTTCCGCAGACCAGACTTTCCCATGCACAATATAAAATTGACTGGAAGAAGATAAACGATCAGGATTCATATGGTCCCCTTGCCGGGCAGCGGCCAGTTCTCCTTTCTTGTGAAACAGTTCATCTACTATTTCAGCAGGAATCTTGGAGTCCTCTGGTTCCTGTGTGCCTTCTTTTTCATAGATATCTCCTCCTTGGAGCATAAAATTCTGAATAACACGATGAAACATCGTGCTGTCAAATTTTCCTGATCTTGACAGCTCCAAGAAGTTCTCTTTATGGAGAGGTGTCTCCTCATAAAGAAGTACTTTCATGTCGCCATACGATGTTTTTATCGTGACGAGATAGTCTTTGTTTTTATTGCCACATGCGACAAACAGGAGTAGATTGGTAATTAAAAAAAGTATCTTTTTCATATTTTATTTAGATTATACTGACGAAAATATTTCAGAGGGCAAACTTAACATCATCAAGAATTTTTTTACCTCCATTCGCTAGGATTTCTTTCGCTAAAGAGGTACCCAGTTCCTCCTTGGTACCGTACATTGTCCGCCTAATCAGTTGTTTTCCATCAAGGCTTGCAATTCCTCCTGTTAGTGCCACTTGACCCTCTTGGTTCATCTGTGCCAAGCCAAAAATAGGCATACTGCATCCTCCAGCCATTTTTTTAAGAAATGCTCTTTCCATGAGAATGAGTTTCTCCGTAATTGAATGGTTTGTGAGACGCTTAACTTGTGATGCTACCTCTGAATTTAACCTATTATGTGTCTCTATGGCAATGGCTCCCTGCCCTACAGGAGGGGTAAATCGTTCTATGTCAAACCGATATTTCACCATGTGATCATAGTTCATTCGAAGTACTCCTGCATACGCCAGAACAAGCCCTTGCATGAGACCTCCTCTTAATTTTTCCATTCTGGTCTGAATATTTCCTCGCACATCAATGGTCATGATGTGGGGATAGAAATGTTTCAGCAATGCCATTCTTCTAGTGGATGAGGTACCCAACACAAGGTTCGGATTGTCTAAATCAATCGCTTGCTCAGAAACAATGACATCTTCAGGGGATTCTCTTTCACAAAAAGATAAAATCCCGAATCCATCGGGCAAAGTAGAAGGAAGGTCTTTTGCACTATGCACTGCAATGTCAATCTGTCCTCTCATGAGCGATATTTCAAGTTCTTCTGTAAAAACTCCTTTACTCCCTATTTTAGACAACGCTACATGCTGAATTTTATCTCCTTTAGTTACGATTGGAACCAATTCTGGTTGAAATCCTCCTGCATCCAGTAAATCAGCGACGTAATTAGCCTGCCACAGTGCTAGTTTACTTTTTCTTGTTCCGATCTTGATCCTTTGTCTCTTCAATTGCTTATACGTTTTCTACATCCCCTTTTTCAACCGAGTCACGTGCCTTGTTTAGGCACTTATTTTTTCCACAATAGCTAAAGACAAATTCAGATGTGTGATTCTTGGGTTAGCGTTTCGTTCTAAATGCAGTAGGGACTCATTAAGAAGTTCATACATCGTTTGTAGCTTTTCGATACCCAGCTTTTCAGCATATTTAGTTATAAATACGTCTTCCTCTTCATTTAACGTCATCATTTGATTTCCAGCTGTTTTTAAAACAGCATTACGAATAATTGATAAGGAAAACATGAGGAATTCCCGTTGACTGGCTTTTCCTGTTTTAGCAAAATTTTCACTTGACTTTACCAAGCGTGTGAAATCACGATTCCAGCAAGCTAACATCCAGTCTCGAAACAACCCATATGCCACTTCTCCCTCATTTTGTAAGTGTTTTAATCCACTGCCAATTTTTCCTTGAGCGATCTTAGCGACTTGCAGTGCTCTGTTTGCATCCACCTTCATTTTCAGAGTAAGATACTCTTGAACGTCTTCCATCGTATGGGGGGGGACATTCACCAAGTGACTTCTTGAAATTATGGTCTGTAGCAGTGCATCATAGTTAAAAGAAATGAGCAAATAAATTGTTTTCTCTGGAGGTTCTTCAAGTATTTTTAGGATTGCATTTGCCCCTGTCGGATGCATAAATTCTGCCCCCCAGATAAAAATGATCTTATATCCACCTTCTACAGATTTCATGCTTACATTTTTCAAGACCTGCCGACTATCTTCTCTACTTATTTGAAGGTTTTTATTTTCCTGACCATATTTAAGTGCCCAGTCATCGGGAGATCCGTAAGGCGATTCTGCTATAAAAGTTCTCCATGAGGGCAGTGCGTCTGCCAGCACTTTTTCATATTTGTTGCCGTTTGAGGCGGAGACTTTTGGAAAAATCCAATGAACATCAGGGTGAATTGCTTTTTTCATACGCAAGCAATTGGCACAGGTATCGCAGGAATCACCTTCCACCTTGCTATCACACATTAAGTAAGTTGCGTACGCAAAGGCAACTGGGAAAGTGGCCGTTCCCAGATTTCCTGAGAATAATTGAGCGTGGGCAACTTTTCCTTTTTTGAACGCGTTTGTCAATTGCTCTTTCAATTCGTCTAATCCTGGTATATCAGCAAATTGCATGAATTACTTTTTGTCCCAAACTCTAAAATTTTCAGTTGCGTCAAAGACGTGATTAAGAATAAATCTATCTTCTTCTTTCAGTTTTTTATTTTTCCGTGCCATGACTAGTTCTTCAGTTTCAAATACTTTCCTAGTTTGGTACGTAGAGAAACCAGATGCTCCACCCCATGCGAAAGAGGGGATAAAATTCCTTGGGAATCCACCCCCGAAAATATTTGCAGAAATACCAACAGTAGTGCCTGTATTAAACATCGTGTTGATCCCACATTTGGAATGATCTCCCATAACCAATCCGCAAAACTGCAAGTCCGTATCCTTGAATCGCCCTGAATCAAAATCCCACATTTTCACATTTGCGTAGTTGTTTTTCAGGTTGGAATTATTAGTCCCGGCCCCAAGGTTGCACCATTCTCCAATAGCGGAGTTCCCAAGAAATCCATCATGTGCTTTATTAGAATATCCATGGATAACAGCATTGGAAATTTCTCCTCCTACTTTTGAGTAAGGACCAATAGTGCTGTCTCCTTTGATCTTAGCCCCCATAGTAACGACAGAGTTGTCGCAAAGAGCGAAGGGTCCTCGAATTAGTGATCCCTCCTGTACCTCTGTGTTTTTCCCGATATAGATTGGTCCATTTTTTGCGTTGAGGATGGCGGATTTTATGATTGCACCTTCTTCTACAAAGATATCAGTGTCATATGTTTTTGTGTACTCATCTGAGATTGGGATTGATCTTCTTCCTGAAGTGATCAATTCATAATCATTCTTGATTTCTTGTCCGTTTAATCTGAAAATATCCCAAGGATATTCGATTGCATGAATCTCTTCAAACTGAATGACTTCGCGTCGTTCAACTTCAAAATGCTCGTCGGGATCAAAGAAACCTGCAGTTAAGGAATTTCCGCAAACAAGAGCTTGATTTTCACTTAACAAGCTGATTGCTTTCGCCAGATGTAGAGATGGAAGATACCCGCCTTTAATAGTAAGAGATTTAGAGGAAGGGGCTTTAAATCTTCTACTTAGATAATCCTCTGTTCTAAATTTTATGTCTTTAACATTAAGTAGCCTGCTCCACTTTTCATAAATCTTTAAAATTCCTACTCTCATGTCCGCAACAGGACGAGTATAGGTCAGAGGGAGCATTCTACTCCATGATTCTCTTGTATCTATGAACGTGATTTGCATGAACCAAACTTAGTTGGTTTGACGTAACGACACAACAAAGAGCCTCTGAACAACGCTTAAACGACTTCTATAAATCTCTTGTAAAATTATTTTTTGTATTTCTTGTTGAATTTTTCTACCCGTCCAGCAGTATCTACAAAAAGTTTCTTTCCAGTATAGAAAGGATGTGAAGCGGAACTCACCTCTACTTTAATTAGCGGATATTCGTTACCATCCTCCCATTTGATGGTCTCTTTAGACACCATTGTTGACTTGGTCAAGAATTTAAAATCGCTTGAAGTATCCAGAAAAACAACTTCTTTGTACTCTGGATGTATATCTTTTTTCATTTTCTCTGCTCTTTTTTCTCAAATGCTCTTTTTTCTCAAAAAAGGAGGGCAAAGGTACATATTATTTGCTGAATGTCAAACGATTATTTCATTCCAAACTGGAATAAGAATACAAATTATTTCTAGAAACCCTTATTTGGATATCAAATATGCGATATGTTTGACTCATGAGAATGTTTTTCCTGCTTACGCTTTCGGTTTTTATCTCGTATCAGGTTTTTTCACAGTCCTCAGATTTTCCGTTAGGTCACCGAGTATATCAAGTCATTGAGATGCAGGATGTTAGATCCGATAACAGTTTTTATGCAACACTTAAGCCGTATTCTAGAAAGCGTGTACACGATTTTTTAAGTGAATACCCAGATGGTTATCTCAGAAAAGAGATGAGAGACTTTTCGAGTGATTCCCCGCGATCCAAAAAACCTAGTCTGAACAACCTATATCAGTACCCGGAAGATTTATACTATTACCATGGTAGCAATCTGGATTTGCATGTCAATCCTGCCTTTCAATTGTCTTTAGGACAGTCTAATGTAGCAAATGCTGAGACGCTCTTTATAAATTCCAGAGGGATAGAAATACGAGGGCTCATCGATGAAAAAGTAGCTTTTTATACGTATTTATCTGAAAATCAAGCAAGATTTCCACAGTATGTTAACACCGTCCGAGATAGTACAATTGCCATTCCATACGAAGGATTTTGGAAGCAGTTTAATGGCACAGGCGTGGACTTCTTTAGAGCTCAGGGGTATGTAGACTTTGGAGTAACACAAAGTATTTCAGCCCAACTGGGGTATGGGAAGCACTTCATAGGAAATGGAATGCGATCACTGGTTTTATCAGATTATTCCAACAACTATCCTTACCTGCGGATTGATACAGAAACTGAACTTTTCGAATACACTAATGTATTTTCAGAACTCATCGCTGATGTGCAGGGAGGCGCATTTGGGGTTCTTGGTTCAGGTGGATTTTCCAAAAAATATATGGCTCTCCATCACTTAAATATTAAGATAACCCCAAATTTCACCACTGGTCTTTTTGAGTCTGTCATGTATGGGAATTCCGGTGGAGGGCTAAAAGTTGAATATTTGAATCCAATCATTTTCTACCGTGCAATTGAACAACAAAACGGAAGTGAGGATAATGCTTTTGTAGGCATAGACTTCAAATGGAATATTAAAAATCAATTTTCTCTTTATGGTCAACTGTCCATAGATGAGCTGATCGTGGGCGAGGTCTTTGCAGGAAACGGATGGTGGGGAAACAAGCAGGGAGTTCAATTAGGGGCAAAATATGTTGATGCTCTTGGGATTGAAAACCTGATGCTTCAGGGCGAGGTAAATAAAGTGCGACCTTATATGTATGCGCATAAAGATGGATTTACAAGCTACAGTCATTATAATCTTGCACTTGCGCACCCTCTTGGGGCAAATTTTTCAGAATACATGGGAAGAGTGGTATATCGGGTAAACGAAAAATGGAACCTCGAGAGTGTTTTGCTTCTTGCCAGCTATGGGAATGACATTGGCAATGTGAATTACGGGCGAGATATATTGAAAGATTACCTAGTCAGAAGACCAGATGGAAAAGGTGGAAGCCTTGAGTTCGGGAACGAACACCTTCAGGGGAACAAGACAGGTTTAACACTGGCTTTTTTACGTACCACATACATGTGGAAGCACAATCTTTTTGTAGACCTGGAGGCTACTTTCAGAAATGAAAAAGACACACATGGACGAATAGACACTTCGTCTGCTTTCTTTGGGCTTTCATTCCGCTGGAATGTGCCTGTTAGGCAATACTTATTTTAGGAAAAATATAGAAATTAACTCCTTGTTATTCAGTTAATTAGGAACAAATTATTAGTGTCGAAAACGGAGATAACAATATATCATACACCATTAACATAAAGGGCAATTGGTTGTACGTGTGCGACACAGCTTTTATCAAAAAGATAAGGGTCTTAACTAGTTAAGACCCTTAAAACAGTAGTAGTCCATCATAAGCAGGTTTTCCTGTCCCTCTTTTTCCTTTTGTCTAGTATTGATCTATTACTGCGTTAAGGCTAGACCAGTCTAAAAGAGCATTCATCTGACTGAAAAAGGTCTTTTTTATCTTCCTGCTTCGAACATCACAAATGCCATCGGCTAGGGTGAGGACATATTGTTTCCCCATGATGCTGAGATAGAAAAATCATACAAATAAATCTACTTGATAGTAATGATAATAAACACCTTCTCTATTGCAACGGTCTTATACCAAATTGATCACAAAATATCACATATAAATTGTTTCTTTTTTGTTCGCATTTTGTTAAAAAACATAACCATAGCTATGGTTATAGTTATGTTTTTTTGCCTAATCCACACAAAAAATAATTCAATTTATTTATGTCATATTTTATAATCAAATTGGTATTATAGCGTTTTGAAGATTGTCAAACTGGGAGATTTTAGGGTCCATGGTGATTTTTGAGGGAGTGTTCATGATTATGAGCCAACGAGAGAAGAAAAAGAACTGGATATCAGGGTAGCGAGTGTACACCCTGCTCCAACCTACGCAAGAGTAGGCATGATTAACGATAATACAGGCGATCCTGCCATTTCTGAGCTTGAATTAATAGACTCATAAAATATGACTTAGGCGAAATTCACAATCAGCAGGACAATTGGCAGAAGTAATTAAAAACTGATTTTGACACCGAACGCCTCTTCAAAGGAGATAACCTTGAATTTTAATTGACCTCCTGCTCTTATTTGAGCTAGTTTTCCAAGATCAGCTTCTATTACCTTTCCAATTCTCGGATACCCTCCAGTTGTTTGGCAATCATTCATCAAAATGATAGGTTGACCATTTGAGGGAAGCTGGATAGTTCCTGGAATGACTGCAGAGGAGGTTATTTCTTCTCCTTCTATTTCAACTGCTTCACCTCGTAGGCGTATCCCCATGCGATTACTTGAAGGATCAATTTTAAACACTCCTCTTTCAGGTGAATCTTTGAGCATACTCCATTCAGGTCCTTTAATGATCTGGATCATTTGTACAGGTGAAGATTCAATCCGTATAGCGTTGAGTGTTCTTTTCTCACACTTCTTCCCTCTTTTTGTACTTAAAATATCCCCTGCTTTAAGTGCTCGACCATCAAGTCCCCCGAAACCAGCCATAGTGTACGTAGAATGGCTTCCAAAATCTTTACAGACATTCAGGCTTCCTCCTAGTCCAATATATGTGTAAACACCATTTATGGGATTTGAAATAGATAAGATGTCTCCTGTTGCAAGGCAATGAGGATGTCTCATATCTGTATTTGACCCATTGATTTTGATATATGTCTCTGCACCCGAGAGACTGATAACAGTAGGTTCAACAGCTTCTAATGTTATGCCCTGCATGGCTATTTCAATAGCAGGAAAATGAAGCTCATTTCCAACAAGGTAGTTAGCTTGATGCAGGGCACTTTTGTCCATAGCTCCAGATTGAGGAATCCCATACTGACGATAACCAGTTCTCCCCTCGTCTTGGATGGTAGCGAAAACTCCAGCTTTGATAACTTTTAACTTCCCCATGATTCAAAATCTTCTTTAGTTATCCTAGAGAAAATAATTTCGGAACCCACAGCAATGTTCATTGGAGGTTGTTGATTCACATCAAATAACTGTAGCGGGGTTCTTCCAATAATATTCCACCCTCCTGGACTATCCAAAGAGTATATGCCCGTCTGGTCTCCTCCTATCCCAATTGAACCCGCAGTAACTCTTTTTCTTGGATCGGGTCTTCTGGGACAGGTCAATCCTTTATTTAACCCATCCACATAAATAAATCCTGGGGTGAATCCTATTAATATGGCCTTATACTGCTTCTCTAAATGGGTCAAAATAACATCTTCTTCCGAAAGATTAGCATGCAAGGCTATTTGACGTAAGTCAATGCCTAGCTCATAGCAGATGGGCACTTTCAAGGATTTTTTCTCAACGGCACTTTTTCCCCCGTTTAATTTTACACGTGACAGGATTTCATAGACCGTTTCCACGGTATTGAGTGTAAATAATGCAATAGAATTATAAGAAGGGACAATATCTGTAAGGTCTATTGCTTCCTGAATGAAGTCAACACTTTCATGAATCTTGCTAACCTCAACATTTCTAGGAGCCTGCATCAAAATGACACCCTCTCCTAAGTATGACATTCTCCATTTCAGGCGGTTAAACTGAAGTAATGATGGCTCCTTTTTCAATGAGGTGATTATGAATTGCTTTTGCCAAATTTACAGCCCCTTTTGTATCACTGTGCAGACAGACTGTCTGGGCATTGATATCTAGCCAGCCGGTTTTCAAAAGCACCTTTTTGCTAAAAGTGAGTGCTTCCGCTTGAGCGAGTATTTCAACTTCATTATGTATTACTGAATCTTCTGAGTTTCTGTTTTGTAATGTCTTATCTGCCTCATACCTTCGGTCAGCAAAGGCTTCACCAATGAATGAAATACTCTTTTCTTGTGCTATCACTTCTGATACAGATTGGGCTAGTCCATATAACTTAAGCTGAGGGTCAATATTTAATACAACTTCAGAAATCAACAGGGCAGTATCTTTGTCAATAGAGGCAAGGTTGTACAAAGCTCCGTGTGGTTTTACATGATGAAGGCTCTCCCCTGATTTTTCTACCTCGGACTTGACCAGTAAAATTTGTTCCCTTAATACGAGTTTGAGTTCTGTAGGCTTCATGTGAATAATTTTTCTTCCAAAGTTTTTATGATCGGGGAAACTTGGGTGCGCACCAATTGCAACATTACTTTTGATCGCTAATTTAATCGTTGATCTTACAGAACCTTTATCTCCAGCATGACCCCCGCAGGCGATATTGCATGAAGAAATGTAGGGCATGATTTGAGCATCCAGCAATGAGTCTGGATGTTCACCTAGATCAGAATTCAAATCAATGGTTAGGCTCATCAGATAAAATTAAATACACTGTTAAAGCTCCTGAAGCTAATGATCAAGCTAACAAGAGTGACCAGAACAGCAAGTACATTTTGTATGGGGTTGTTCGTAAAATCACCTAGTAATGATTTCTTGTTGCTGATATAAATTAGGAAGAAAACGATAACTGGGAGCAGGATACCATTTGCAATTTGTGCTACCCTTATTACCTCAATGGGTTTGTAGCCCGCCATTGAAAAAAGAGTCCCTGTAACTAAAATGAAACCCCATATTGCCCTGAATTTTAAAGACCTTGTACCTTCAGCCCACCCGAAAATACCTTTTGCTGTAAATGCTGCCGCTAGAGGTGCTGTGATAGCGGATGAAATACCTGCTGTAAACAAACCAATGCCAAGAAAATATTTTGCGTAGCTTCCCAGGAGAGGTTCAAGTTGAACAGCCATCTCATTCATTCCTGAAACGCTACCTGAGCCAAAAAGAGTAGTCGCACTCGTAATAACTATAGCCATGGAAATCAATCCCCCAATACCAATAGCAACTCCATTTTCTATTCTCAGACTAGGTAGTTGGTCTTTGTTTTTCCATTTTTGACTTATTGAAGAAGCATGTAGAAATAGATTGTAGGGAACTATCGTGGTGCCAATCAATGCTAAAACTGCCAGTTGATTATTGGAAGTGAACGAAGGAGTAAACAGACCTGATAAAATGGAATAAACATCTGGTTTGATCACAATAGCTGTGAGAAGGAAAACAATGCTCATGATGATTACCAGAACGATCAATATTTTTTCTATAATTCGAATGTTCCCAATAAAAAGGATTCCGAAGGCTGACAAACCGATGATGATTGGCCACGGGATGGAGTCACCGAAAACTCCGCTAATGCCCAGAACTGCTCCTGATATGTTGCCAGCTTCATAAGCTGCATTTCCTATGATAATTGCCGAGAAGATGAGAGCAATGCTGATAATTTTAAGTACAGGATCAACGATTTCTGACCTAATGGCTTCTCCTAGTCCCTTTTGCGTAATTAACCCCAACCTCGCAGTCATCTCTTGTAAAATAATCGTAGCAATTACTGCGAAAAGAAGAACCCAAAGCAAGCTATAGCCAAAATCGGCTCCCGCTGAAGTACATACGGTAAGGGTTCCTGGACCAATAAAAGCGGCTGTGACAAGGGTACTGGGTCCAAAATATTTTTTAAAAATTTTCAAGTTGATATTATGTGATGTTCATCATTGTTCATATCCAATTTCTTTTGATCGACTGCTCCTGTTTTTTGCACAGTTTCCGATGACGAAAGTAATTTCTTTTCCTATTTCATTATGAAGTCTTGATCCTATTGCCTGCAAGAAATACCACCTCATCCAGAAGTTTAAAGTAGACGGAACCGTGAGTGTAGCCTAATCCGTGAAAATATTTTTTAGATGCCTCTAGTCCTACGTCTGCATTTTCATGCAGGACTCCAATGGTCATCGGATCACAAATGTGAGCGTTCGTATTAGCTCGTGAGTACATCCGTTCCAGTTTTTTGAAGTACCCCCTAACCATATTATTTTTCAACTTTAAACGAGTAAGAAACAACACCCGCATTCCTGTTTCCAACTGGATAACTTTGCTCTCTGAAGAGTACATTTCCGTTATAATCTATAGTAATGATCGTAGAGCAGCAGGTTCCATAATTGGAAGTTCGGATGCACATAGCAGAAACTGCTCGTTCCGTTTCAAGTGGAAGACCCGTCTGGGGAAGTTTTTCATCACAAACAACCTCTTCATCTTGCATTAATTCGATGAGGTTGTTCGGTGAGAAATTCCCATCGATTATAATTTGAAAATTATTCTTTGCCTTTTCAACTTTTGGCCAGACGACATCAAGCAACGCATTGCTCAAGCCATATATCCCAGATTCCAGAACATTGATCTTGTTTTCATAATTGTTGATGCAGACCATATCCTTATCCATGGTTAAAAGATTAAACCCGGTGTATTGATCTGCTTCTTCCAATACTTCAGCATTGTACTCAATCGAAACTTTATTTTTTGCTAAAAAACTAACAGGTAAGTCACCCCTAGATTTCATATTCTCCTTTACGTTGGAGGCATCCCTGTAGTTTGTGACTGCTGCGAACCTGCCGTTTTTATCCACACCCATCCAAGTCCCCTGCGCTTTAAGGTCTCTTCCAGCAAGAATAGAAGTATGATCTTCCCACCAGTTTGCAACGGCGGTCGGACGTTCATAAAACTCATCCCGATTCGCCGCTAAGATCAGTTTGTATTTTGGATGTGCTTTATAGGCAAAGACAATCAGGCACATTGCTTATTATTGGAAGATGAAATCAGCAAGACCGAACAAATAATGAAAAACTTTTTACAAGCCATCACAGACTACCAAAGGAAACACTTTGATTGGAAAATTTATGCGAGCATGCTGGTTTTCATTGCGATTTGTATTGGAGTAAACTACAGACTGGATTTTGAAGACAGCATCATTGATTCTTATCATGGAAGTCCTATTATGTGGGTTTGGATGTTTCTCTTTCAAGGTGGTCCTTTCCTTGTCAGCTGTCTGATCCTTTATGTTTTTGGAAAAAGAAAAGACTGGCTCTCCTCCAAAAGTTTCTGGTCGAAGTTCCTAGTTGGGTTTGGGGTGTTAGCACTAGATCGTTCATTCTATGGGTTCAACTTTATTGCTGGCACTCTGAATCGACTGGAAGCTCCTTTTGTCATGAGATGTATCAACTGGAGTTCAAGTTTGATTTTAGTTGTGATTCCCATGCTTATTCTTTACCAATTTTTGGAAAAGGATGAAGTCAAAAACTGGTATGGCTTAAGTTGGAAAAGATTCGATCCTAAGCCCTATTTATTCTTACTGGGGATTGCCTCCGTTTTTATTGGACTGGGATCGTTCATGACTGATATCCAGGATTTTTATCCAAAATACAACCATTCAGGGGCTGATTATTTTATAAAGCATAATGAATCTCCCCAGTGGATATTGGTTACAATTTTCGAAATATGCTACGGTAGCTATTTCATTTCTGTTGAACTCATTTTTAGAGGTTTTTTGATTTTTGCTTTTTCCAGAACGCTTGGCGGACATGCTGTTTTGCCTATGGTGGCAAGCTATGCTTTTCTTCACTTTGGCAAACCTCTAGGCGAAACGATCAGCTCTGTTTTGGGGGGGTATATTTTGGGAATTATTTCTTGCAACAGCCGAAACATTTGGGGAGGAGTTTTTATTCACTTGGGGGTAGCATGGCTTATGGAATTTTTTGGATGGTTGCAGGGATTAAGGTGAAATATGAATATTAAGGTGTGACTCAAACGTTCCATCCAAAATATTGATCATTCCCGTTCCTTCCGTCATTAAAAGTTACTGGCAATTGAAGGTGCCACTTGTTGTATCCTCGCTAATTGTTTGAAAACGATGAAGTAATTCGCTACGCATAAATAACTTGTTGTCCATGCCTCCAACCAACCCGACCAAAATCCGTTGATCGTTGGATTGATACGTCTCCCGCCCTGAATGCGACAAAGATCAATGTCCATGTGAGGATCATTATTGTCACTTGCCGGCTTTTCCTCCTCCAATCTTACCGCATCTCTGTTTCAGCGTCACGACAAAAAACCAAATTGTCGATCCTTGGACAAGTTATGAAGTTTCCACTATTCTCCTCTACAAACAAAAATCGCCCTGCCACAACTACGGTCAATGGATTGATCATGTCCTCACTTTCGAATAATCAGATACACCAAATGTCGGAATGACTGGATTCGAACCAGCGACCCCCACTACCCTAAAGTGGTGCGCTAACCGGACTGCGCCACATCCCGAGCCTTCAAAGTTAAGGAAAAATCATAAATAATGCCGAGAGGGTCTTGGAAAGATAATTTTGAATTTTTCCGAAAAAACAAAGATTCCTTTTCACCTTTCTTGAGGGAAAAAGACTGTTGCACATCAGAGAGGTGTAAGTTCACTTAGTAAGTGCAAAGATTAGGATAAATATGTGGAGCTATTTCCACATATTTAAAGGTCTAAAAACTTTGCCATATGAGCCAAACATATTATCAACTCAAAGACCATCAAAAACATCAAATTGAAGCCTACTTAAAATCGGGTAAACGTAAAAGTTTCATTGCAGAAGCCCTTGATGTATCGGGGTCCACCATTTACAGAGAATGCAAGCGCAACAGTTCCCCTATCCCCTAAAGGGATCTATCATGGATCTAAAGCACATTTTTCCACAAAGCGTAAGCAACGTTATTGCAAGCCTCGCTCTTTTGACACCCACAAAAGAAAGCTCATCAAAGAATACCTTCTGCAAGAACAGTGGTCACCTAAGCAGCTTGTAGGGTATTGTAAGATCAAGCAGATTCCCATGGTTTCACATGAACGTATCTATCAATATATCAGGGACGATAAAGCTACTGGAGGTCATTATTACAAACATTTACGCCATCAACTCAAACATAGAAAAAGACCTGTAGGTAAGCCTGTACCTATTAAAAACAGGGTATCAATCGATCAAAGACCTGAATGCATCAACAATAAAGAACGCTTCGGGGATTGGGAAGTGGATACCATTATAGGCAGACAGCAAAAGGGAGCCATTCTGACCATCGTGGAAAGAACTACAGGAATGCTCATTATCAAAAAGTTACCTAAGGGAAAACAAGCCAAGGGACTAAGTAAGGAACTTATCAATAGGCTGATGCCCTATAAAAAACATATCCTTTCGATCACTTCTGATAATGGAACAGAATTTGCCGACCATCAAAACATAGCTAAAAACCTAGCTACTAAATTCTACTTTGCCCAGCCGTATTGCTCCTGACAAAGAGGACTCAATGAATACACTAACAAACTCATAAGACAGTATATACCCAAAAAAACAGCTTTTGATACACTAAATGATAAACAGATTACACAAATCCAACACAAAATCAACCGACGACCAAGAGAAAAACTTAATTTTAAAACTCCTAAAGAAATCTTTTATCTAAATACCGCTTAGTTTTTGCACTTGATGGTTGAACCTACGCTTTCTTGTGTTCACGAAAAAAAATCTGATTACTAGCGGTGTTCTATATTTTTTGCTTATTGCAGACAACTAATTCAATTTATTTATGTCATATTGTATAATCAACTTGGTATTTACTTGTCTTTTTCCTCGATTTGCGGTGTCATTTTAAATTGATTTATAAAAAAAACTAGTTACTGGCGGTGTCTTTTGTTGGATACTGTCGGAGAACTACGTATCTTGCGGAGTGACGATGCGCAATAACCTATTCACCATATCGTTTGCTGTTCTTTTGAGCCTCCCAGCTTTTGGACAACCACGGGATCGCTTATCTCCTGATGT
This sequence comes from Ekhidna sp., assembly GCA_965261215.1. GTDB lineage: Bacteria > Bacteroidota > Bacteroidia > Cytophagales > Cyclobacteriaceae > Ekhidna. The sequence goes on along the minus strand of CBDHDT010000193.1, from coordinate 30,392 downwards.
AGCGGTTAGCATTTATCCAAATCCTGCAGTTGACTATCTGGTTATAGAGCTAAGCGACTCATTTGGCGACGTGCAGTTCGAGCTCAATTCTATGCTTGGCAACAACATAGCTATCGAGTCAGAAGGTGTTGGCGACGGCACGTTCAGAATTTCCCTGAAAGGTTTTGCTACTGGGTATTACTTTTTGATAGTTAAAGATGGGGACTCCGAGTTTAAAAAAGCCTACAGGTTTCTAAAAAACTAGGCTCCCCTACCCTATTGACTACCTGCCAGCATTGCGTAGTAGCCAGAGAATAGCTTTTCATATTTGCTTGCCTGCTCTTTTTCGCCATTGTTTCGGTATGCTCTGGCTAATTCATTTAAAGAAAACAGTTTCCTCTGGAAGGCGATCGGGTCGTTCAGTCCTTGTTTCAGGAAATAGTCTAACCACTCTACAGCATCCTCGCTTGATTTGTCAGCTATATCGCCTGCAAGGTCTGGTTCGCCTAACTGTAACAATAAGTCCACAGATTGGACATTGAAATGGTCGTAGGGGATGGAATGATTGGGCATCACGTCAAGACACCTTATCAAGACTTCTTTCGCTCTTTCATGGTCCTTTTCGGCAATCAGCGCCCTCGCTAATGAATTGAACGTAGACCTGGCGTTAAGACAAAAGCCCAAGTAGTCTTCCGAATGATGGGTATCAGGGTTTGCTAACCCTGTCCATTTAAATTTATTCATGACATTGTCATACATTACCTCTGTGTTTACCATGGGACCGGTCTGTGGATTTGGATTAACCACTGGCAACAGCCTGTGTGCCATTCCTTCCTGGATCGTGTATTGAGAAAGTTCCAGCTTTACTCCCTGAAGGGAGGTATTATTAAAGTATAGTGGGCGATTCCAGTCCGAATTGACCATCAGGTCGAGTATTGCCAGGTCTTTCTTCTCTAATGCGCTTCCTTTTATGCTAAAATCCATTCGAGCTGTTACTTGATCGTGTAGCTTTTCTGGTATCATCGATTTGATCTTGCTTGTATCAATACCTACAATGGTCAGTGACTTGCCTGGCACCGAGTTATACGCACTGATGGCGGTAGGAATTTGTAGTTGCGGATGTCCTTGTTCGATCAATTTTAACAATTGGGCTGCATTGATTGGACCTTTTATATTCGGGTTCTCTATCACTGGCAAATAGTCATTCAACCCTCCTTGCTGATAGTCGCTTTCCGATAGTCCAAAAGGAAGCGGATCGGATTTATATGCGGGCCTCATCATCTGCTGGATGTACCAGTCGGTATTGAAATAACTCAGGACAATAACTCGTACATCCGTACGAAAGCCTTCCACTTCTTGCACGTACCAAAGGGGAAAGGTATCATTGTCTCCTCCGGTAAATAAGATTGAATTTGGTGCACAAGATGCGAGGTAATTTTTTGCTGTATCTACAGAGAAATACCTTCCCGATCTATCGTGATCATCCCACGTCCGACTGGCCATAAGTATTGGAACACAAAGCCCTAGTAAGGAAGCCAGCACTGCGGCGATTTTTTTCTCCCTAGCGACATTTTTTACTAGGTCATATAATGCGAGTACCCCCAATCCGATCCAAATAGTGAAGATATAAAATGACCCGGCATAAATATAATCGCGCTCTCTTGGCTCAATGGGCGGTGTATTCAGGTACAGGACAAGGGCTATCCCAGTCATAAAGAACAGGAGTGCTGTTGCGGAAAAGAGTTTCGAATCTTTTTTTGATTGAATAATCAACCCTAGCAATCCGAGTATCAGAGGCAATCCGTAATAAAGATTTCTGCCCCGATTTTCTTTTAACCTGACGGGTATTTTTTCAGTGGACCCAACTAGCGTACTCCCTGCTCCTTGGATGTCAGAAGTTCTTCCCATAAAGTTCCAGAGGAAATATCTCATATACTGATGACCCAACTGATGTTTAATGAGGTAATAGATGTTATTTCCGAAACTTGGTTTTTGTCCTTTTTCCAACCCCGTGACCTCTAGGTATTTATTGATATGCGCTGGAGATGGACTATACATTCTGGGTAAAATTGTAGTATGCCCTGGGTCGTATACCTGATCTACTTCGTAATCTTTTATGACATAATCATCCTCACCCTTCATGTAAATAGGACTTCCTTTCACATTTTCTGTCAACTTCGCAGTATAGTACTCTCCTTTGAAAAGAGGTCTGCTACCGTACTGTTCTCTCTTCAGGTAAGAAACGAAAGCGATGATGTCTTCTGGATTATTTTCATCAATCGGCGGGTTAAAACTACTTCTGATGGGGATCATCATGTAGGAGGAGTAGCCTATCATAATAAAAGCCAGACCCAACAACGCTGTATTTAATACATACTTATTGTGCTTGACAGAGTAATAGATGCCGTAAGCAAGGCTTCCTACAAATGCAAGGGCAAAAAAGATCACCCCAGACCCGAACGGCAACCCGAAATTGTTGACAAATAATATTTCCAATTTCCCTGCTAGCGTCGGAAGACCTGGAATAATGCCCTCCAGAATGATAATTATTATTAGTCCGGAAATTGCAAGTGTCGCTATGATCCCATTTCTGGTTACCGTTTCATAATATTTGAAGTATACAATAAGACCCAGCACGGGTATCGCCACAAGATTGAGCAAGTGTACTCCAATGGATAATCCCATCATGTAAGCAATCAAAATGAGCCACCTAGCTCTGTCCTGCTCTTCATCCAGGTTTTCCCACTTTAGAATTGCCCAAAACACAAAACCTGTAAAAAACGCTGACATACCATATACTTCAGCTTCCACCGCAGAAAACCAAAAGGAATCTGAAAATGTACAGGCCAAAGCCCCTGTGAGACCCGTTCCCATGATTAAAATGATATCAGCTGTTGCTTCTTGTCCTTGTGTTACTTTTAGAATTCTTCTGGATAAATGAGTAATAGACCAGAAGATAAAAAGCACAAAAAAGGCACTGCTTAACACGCTCAGGATATTGACCCAATAGGCAACCTGAGTTACATCATCGCCCGCCAGCATCGAGAAAATTCTTCCTGTTAGGAGGAAAAAAGGTGCTCCTGGAGGATGCGGCACTTCGAGCTTATAAGCGCAGGCAATAAATTCTCCGGCATCCCAAAAACTTGCCGTCGGCTCTACAGTCAGCATATAAGTAATTAATGCAACCAGAAAAGCAAACCAACCTGTGATAATATTGACTTTTTGATACCCCATGAGATGTTTTTAAGTGGGGCGAAGATAGTGATTAAAGAACAACAAACGTCTTTTGAGTAATGCCCGCTATCGTTTTGAACATTTTTTTAATCAACTTGGTATAAAATGGATCAATAGACCAGTTTCAGGGGCATTGAGTACTTTTGTCGGATAATGATACCTTGGTAAGACCGTTGTATAATCTACCAAATTGATCCGTGAAAGGGGATAAAAAGTGACATGATCCAAGTAGTTTGAATCTGAATAAAAAGCGGTGAGCTACATAATTTTGATGATCTCAAGGGTAATTTTGAGTCGATTTTCAGGAAATTGGTTCCTGTACCTAGCTAGTTGTCCAGTTATGTAACTACGAACTTGATTGTGAAAAATTTAATCAAAAATATCATCCTGCTATGGGCAATCTTATCACCTGAAATTTCATTTTCACAGTCTTGGGATAATGCAAATTATGGTCTGCTAACCAATCCTTATATTCAAATTGAAGCGACAGAAGCAGTCAATTCGATGTATAATTTTGAGTTCGAAAAGTCAAGAAGACATTTTATCTATCTTAAAAAGCAGTACCCTTGGCATCCGCTACCGTATTTATTGTTGGGACTTAATTACTGGTGGAGGATAGTTCCCAACTATGAAAATGAGCAGTGGGACAGTGAGTTTTTGGCGTACATGGATACAACTACAGCTCTGGCCGAAAGATTGAGGAGTGAATACAATGAAATAGAGGGGGCATTTTTCCTTGCTACATCTTATGCTTTTACGGGAAGGTTGTATTCAGAAAGGGGGCAATACAGAAAAGCTGCTTTTGCGGGAAAAAATTCGTTAAAATACCTGGGTAAATGTAGAGGGCATGAAACGTATAGCCCAGAATTGCTGTTTGGAGATGCCTTGTTCAATTATTATGCGGAGTGGATTCGGGATGAATATCCCTTGTTACGACCATTGATGCTTTTGTTTCCGAAGGGAGATAAAGAAAAAGGGATTGAACAACTGAAAGAAGTGGCAAGAAATGCTTTCTATTCAAGGACTGAGGCTCAATATTACCTCATGCGACTTTTAGCACTTGAGGAGAAGGACATGCAAGGGGGATTGCAGATGGCAGAATATTTACATGAATCATATCCCAATAATGCCTATTTCGAGCGCTTTTATGCAAGGCTTCTTTATCAGGATGGGAAATACCTGCAAGCAGAAAAAGTGTCGGAAAGTATTTTGGTGAAAATAGATAGTGCATACGCTGGTTATGAGGGAAATTCGGGAAGATATGCTACATTCTTCCTTGGTTATATCAACGAACTGAGAAAAAACTATCCGCTGGCAAAAAAGTATTACAACCTTGGAATAGGATACGCTGACAAAGTCAATGCCACTGATAAGGGATATTATTTGTACTCTCTCCTGCATCTTGGAAAGATTGCTCAACATGAGGATGAATTAGAAAAAGCCAGGTCCTGTTATAAGCAGGTTCGAAAACTTTCTGGACGCAGACATTCGGCGAATAAAATCGCTAAAAGCAGATTGAAAAAAATGAACTGATCTTATACCAATTGGATCACAAAACATAGCATATAGATCGTTTCTTTTTCGCTTGTATTTCGTCAAAAAGCGTAAGCATAGCTATGGCTATGCTTATACTTTTTGCCTAATCTGAACAAAAAATAATTCAATTTATTTATGTCATATTTTATAATCAAATTGGTGTTATAATCAAATTGGTATAAAGATCAACTAATTAGTAGCTTTCAAAATTACTGCAGTAATGCCATCAAACAGATCGGATTCTCTCGCAATTTCCTAGTAATTAAGGTCAGGTTAACGCTCTATAAATTCTGGTCTGGTAAAGATGATTGCGCTTTCTTTTCCCTCCAAAAATTTGTTGAACTCTTCATTTGAATAAATAACGGAGATATATCTGTTCAAGGCATGAATGTATCCTGAATTAACGCTTTGATATCCTGCCATATGAGGCGTATCTTTAATCAAAGACAACGTTTTTACAGCTGGATTTTGATCGTTGATTTGAGGAAAAACAAAGTAAAAAAATAGCTGATGAAAAAAATAAGAAATCCAATACCCGCTGTGATGATCACAACTTCTTTTCGTTTAAGATATAATAAAATAAGAGATATAGTGGCTGTTATTGAAAGTGGGATAAAGTACCATTGGAGATGTATCAAGTGACGTATCTCTCTGGCACTGGATATCCCTGTTTTGCTCTCAAGGAAGAAAGCTGACTGAAACAATAAAAAAGATCAAAAAAGAAGGACCATAACCATTTTATTTTAACACCTTCCAGCCGACTTAGGTAGGACCCTACTAAGATAGTGGCAAAAGGAAATATTGGGGAAATATAATTTGGCAATTTCGTATTGGATATGGAAAAGAAAAATACCACACAGTTTACGGTAATAAGACTGAAAATCAGAACGTCTCGTTTCTCAGTGACAGCGGCGAATTCAACCCATAAGTGCAACACTCGGGTTTATATTATGATCTATTCCCAGTGCGTGGGAAAAGACCTCCCGAGGGGTTTTATACCTCAAGCATTTTCTAGGTCGGTTATTCATTAAATCGGTGGCTTTGAACAGCTCTTTTTCGGTGACTTTATGCAAAGGCATTTTCTTTGGAAAAAATTGCCTGAACAAGCCATTGTGGTTTTCATTCAAGTCGCGCTCCCATGATTGATACGGCTTGAGACCGTTGCAAACGGTAGCACTGAGTCTGTTGGTTTTTGAATGGTTAGATTTTTGCCCTCTCTTTTTGCTTTCCAAATAGGTCGGCATTTTTCTTTGACGGACAGCCTTTAGCTACTTTCATTGGGATGTTTTCAGGCAGGTCAACACGTTGTAGCACCTCTTCCAAGTTGCGAATTTCGTTCACGTTAGCAACGGTGGTCACTGCAATAACCAAAAATTGTGATCCTTCAATCCCTATTTTTTAACCACTTTCCTTGTCATACGACCGTGTGTTGTTTGTATCTTTAGCAGGTAAATTCCTTTAGCTAAAGACGGCAATACCACAGCGTTATCTCCTTTTGTTAACGTTCCCTTGGTAAGCACGTTACCTGAGATGCCTAACAAGCGGTACACCCCATCGCTGGCAACGGTAATTTTCACTCTATCTCCAGCTTGTATTGGATTAGGAGAGACGGAAACATCTATTTTCTTCACGTCAGCAGTTCCTGTGGTGACATCATCAGCCTGCACGGAGACTGAGAACGTTTGTTCAGCAGTTTGACCCGCTATGTCGGTGGCAGTGACGGTGATGGTTGCTTTCCCTACGGCTACTGGAGTAATGGTAACTATGCTATCCATCACTGTAACCGTTGCGATGGCGGTATTATCGGACGTTGCAGAAAACGTCAACGTGTCTAAGTCGCTAAATTTGCCCGCCACATTTACAGTTTGAGGACTCCCATTTTCCACGAGGTCAGTAATGTTGTCCATCGTGCCTGTGGCTGTTGGGGCAGGGTTAGTGACGGTGACTGAGAACGTCTGTTCAACAGTTTGACTCGCTATGTCGGTGGCAGTGACGGTGATGGTGGTCGTGCCTACGGCTACTGGAGTTACGGTAACTACACTACCCCTCACTGCAACCGTTGCGATGGCGGTATTATCGGACGTTGCAGTAAAGGTCAACGCATCTGTGTCGCTAAAGTGAGTAGCCACCTCTACAGTTTGAGGAGTACCATTTTCCACGAGGTCAGTAATATCGGCAATCGTGCCTGTGGCTGTTGGGGCAGGGTTGGTAACGGAGACTGAGAAAGTTTGTTCAACGGTTTGACCCGCTGTATCGGTGGCAGTGACGGTGATGCTTGTTGTTCCTACGGCTACGGGTGTTACGGTAACTTCACTATCATTAGCAAGTCCAACGATTGCGATGTTAATATCATTAGACATTGCGGAAAAGGTCAAAGCGTCTGTGTCGCTAAATTTAGTCGCTACATTCACAACACGAGGCCTACCATTTTCCACGAGGTCAGTAATGTTGTCCATCGTGCCTACGGTTGTTGGAGTTGCATTGACAGTTACCGTAAACGTTTGTTCAGCAGTTTGACCCGCTCTATCAGTGGCAGTGACGGTGATGGTTGTAGTCCCTCCTACGGCTAATGGCGTAACGGTAACTTCACTATCATTAGCAACCCCAACGGTTGCGATGTCAGTATCCCAGGAGATTGCGGTAAACGTTAAAATATCGCCTGTGTCGCTAAATTTGTCCACCACATCCACAACACGAGGACTACCCATTGCCACGAAGTCAGTAATGTCGGCAATCGAGCCTACAGTTGTTGGAATGTAATCAACCGTGGTTCCTGCGGGAAGGGTTATTGCGTTTCGTGGCACATCGGAAAACAGGCTTCCAGGGAGCGAAGCAGGTAATGAGTTGCGCGATAAATTGAGGGTTGTCAAACTGGTTAAGCCCGCGAAAATACCAGTTGGCAAGGAGGATAATTGATTGTTATCTAAATCTAATTCCTCTAAAACTGATAGCCCAGAGAAAATATCAGCGGGTAGGGTCGTTAATTGGTGAGTATTTAATTGGAGTCGTGTTAGCCCAGTTAAGCCAGCAAAATCGCCACTCTTTAAGTCATCTCTTACCCTTCCTCCTGATAAACTATTATAGAAAAAATTGAGGATTGTAATTCCTGTCAACTCTGTCGGAGTAATGTCTTGACAACGGGTTTTTCCATTCACGCTTGCGACTATTTCATCTCTAACTCCTGAGCTACGCGAACAAAGGTCTGTTGGGTCTGCCTCTTGAGCATTTACTGGAAGAGAAAACGCCAGACTTAGAATAAGGAGAGGGAGGGTGTTTTTGTAATTACAAAGATTGGCTAAAGACTGCCATAATGGCGGGGGGAGGGGGGGGGGGGGGGGGTAGGATTATTATATGCCTTTTTGTCAGTTATAGGTGGTTGGGTAATGGGTTTCATTGGCATTTATTTTTAAATGATGGTGGCAAAGGTATTAAGTTATTGCCAATTAATCACTGTTGTTCAATTAAAAGCTACTGCTTGTTTAATACCAAATTGATCACAAGATGTCACATATAAATCGTTTCTGTTCTGCTTGTATGTCGTTAAAAAATAGCACCGTAGCTGAGAGCTATGCTTATATTTTTTGCCTAATTCAAACAGAAAACAATGCAGTTTATTTATGTTATATTTTGTGATCAAATTGGTATAAAAGGGCATTCATGTGACTGAAAAAGTCTTTTTTTATCTTCCTGCTTCGAAGATCACAAATGCTATCGGCTAAGGTTGGGGCGTGTTGTTTTCGCATGAAGCTAAAAAAAATACTACAAATAAATCTGCTTGATAATGCTACTAACAAACAATCTCCTATTGCAACGGTCTTTTGTTACAAATAATCACAGGTCAAGCGTCACTAGGAACCCTGTGAAGGCACAGTAGCATACATGCTGGAAGATAGGTGGGGATTTCAGGGCGTAGAAAAACCTCAACGTTGTAGCCTAGCACCAGCATGGTGATCAGGCAGGCATCATAGAAGACTGTCCAAAAAAGGCTGAGGCTAAATTCAATTAATTATCAATCTATTGGGTATGGTACAAAAACGAAATTGGTAAACTGTTCCGCTATTACAAATAAACAGCAGAACTCATCTGGATCTTTGTATTTTTCTTTGAATATTTTTTCATTTTCTACCACGCCTCTTTGCATAAATTCTTCAAGAAAAGAGGCGTAGTAATGCCAATCATTTTCTGCTTGAAATTTTTCCAGCAACACTTGCCCAATAGGTTGACTGACCTGACACATTGGGAAAACAGGATAGTTTGAAAATTCATGTTTTCGAATGGCGTAAGAAGCCTCTTTTAAAGATTCAGCAACTTTCACAAAATCTGAAGAAATCTCGCCAAGGTATTTAGGGTCTAACTCTGGATCGTTCTCCATACTGCAATTTTAGATTATTTCGATTTCAACAAAACAACATTTTCCACATGTTGTGTATGGGGAAACATATCCACAGGCTGGATTTTCTCTACTACATATGATGCTCCCAAAATTTGCAAGTCTCTGGCTTGAGTTGCTGGATTACAACTTACGTACACCAACTTATCTACTTTCTGGTCAGTCAAAAGTTGTGTCACCCGTGGATGCATCCCTGCTCTTGGCGGGTCAGTGATTATAACACTAGGTCTACCATGCGTATGGATAAAGTCGTTTCTCAGCATATTCTTCATATCTCCAGCGAAAAACTCAGTATTTGAAATATCATTCAGTGCAGAGTTGATCTTTGCATCTTTGATTGCGTCCTCCATATATTCGATTCCGATAATTTTTTTCGCACGTTTTGCTAAAAAATTGGCTATGGTACCTGTACCAGTGTACAGGTCATAAATCAATTCATGTCCTTTTAGGTTTGCGAAATTTGAAGCTACTTTATAGAGTTCATGAGCCTGATCTGAATTAGTCTGATAAAATGATTTAGGTCCGATCCTAAACTGTAAACTTCCCATTCTTTCGATGATATGATCTTTTCCATGGAAAAGTATCACCTCTAAATCATGAAAAGTATCATTTCCTTTTGCGTTTACCACATACATTAAAGATGTAATGGATGAAAAAGTGTTTTTGAGGTAGCTCATTACTTCGTTGATTTTTTCTTCATCATACTGAAATACTTGAAGAATCACCATCAAATCGCCTGTGGTTGCCGTGCGGATAATCAAGTTTCTCAAAAAACCACTTTGACGCTTCAGGTCGAAAAACTCCAGCCCTTGTTTGTCAGCATACTTTTTGAGACCTATACGAATTTCATTGGATGGATATGGTTGCAAAAAGCACATGTTGATATTAAGTATTTTGTCGAATCTTCCTGGAAGATGAAATCCAAGTCCTGACCTAACATGTTCTTCTGACGAATTAATTTCTTCTTTGGTCAACCATTTGAAGTTCGAAAAGGTGTATTCCAGTTTGTTTCGATAGAAAGTGGTTTTCTCAGAACCGAGTATTGGCTGAACTCTGGGTAGCTTGAGACCGCTCAGTTTTTTCAGGTTTTCTTCGACATGATCCTGCTTGAACCTTAGCTGAGCTACATAATCCATATGCTGCCATTTACATCCTCCACACAGACCAAAATGCTCGCAAAATGAATCTGCACGATCTTTAGAAAAAGAATGAAAAACTTCCGCAGTAGCTTCCATGTAATTTTTCTTCGATTTTAAAATGCTCACATTCAATACATCGCCTGGTACGGTCCCTTTGACAAAAATTACTTGCCCATTTTTCCTCCCGACACCCTTTCCATCAGATGAAACACTTTCAATTTCAAGCTGCTCTACAATTTCTCCTTTCCTCATTAGCAATCTAAAAGTCGGCTGTCCGATATATCATGTAAATTTCTAAAAATTAACTCGTCATTATACGGCTTAATTATGGATAATTCCTGCGCTAGAATGAAAAAGAATCAATGTGTAGAACCTTCTTATACTTATTCGTCTTATGTTCATTTGATTTTGCAAAAGTAGTTGACCAACCAAATTCTATTAGGGAAACAGAAAAAATTTTGTTACCCTCGTTGTGCATTCAATGAGATGAAGAAGATTTTGCTAACCCTGTTTCTGGGTCTATGCCTTTTCACGGCAAAGGCTGTTCACATTGTTGGGGGCGAAATGGAATTTATATACCTAAGCGATGGTCAGTATAGAATCAACCTTATTCAGTATTTTGATGAAGCTCAAAGTTCAAATCCTGGACCGGAAGCATTTGCTACCGTTTACATTTTTCGAAATTCTGATAATGCAGTGATTTCGACTCATCATTTGTCGCTGTCATTTCAGGAGGCTGTGGATTATACCAATATTGCATGTGCAATCGGTCGGTTGGTCACATCAAGAGTAGTATGGTCTTCAGACGTAAGCCTAGACCCCGCTACCTATGATGATCCAGAAGGATACTACATTGTTTGGGAAAGATGTTGCAGAAATACTGGTATTCGAAACATCGTGAATCCAGTTGTAACAGGGATGAAATATGTTTTGGATATCCCTCCATTGATGATAGGTGGAAAAATATTTGTTAATTCATCACCTATTCTTTTCAGACCTTTAAGTGATTATGCTTGCATAAATCAGCTTTACTATATAGAATTCACAGGTGTGGATCCTGACGGAGATTCTCTTGCGTACTCACTCACTACGCCACTAAATAGTTCATCTGTTTCGACTGTGCCAACTCCTTCCCCGAAACCGCATCTGAAAGTTCAATTCAGCTCTGGGTTTTCTGAGTCAGAAATGATTCCAGGAAATCCTCCTTTGAGAATCAGCAATAAAGGTCTATTAACCGTCACTCCGGGAGATACGGGGCTTTATGTCTTTTCTGTTCTGGTAGAAGAGTACAGGAATCAGGTAAAAATAGGTCAAACCAGAAGAGATTTTCAAATGCTGGTAGTAGATGGGTGTACCCCTCCTGATCCTCCAGTTGTTGATGTCGACATTCCTGGAGATCCTGGATTTGACCCTTTAGTAGATGTATTGACATACACCGTGGCGGACGCTAAATGTTTTGACTTCCTAGTCTCTAATACCACAAAGGGTGAGACCATCACCCTGAGAGCAGAAGGGGTGAACTTCGACGATGAGTTCGATGACATTTTTACGCTCAATCAAATACCAGTAGTGGGGAGTTCTTCAGGTCAGCTAACTGTTGAAGTTTGTATACCTGATTGCCCACCCGTAAGAAATGAGCCATTCATAGTAGACTTAATTGCAGGAGACGATGCATGCCCACTTCCCCAGTTAGATACGCTCCGCTTGACCATCAAAGTAGAGCCTCCTCCCAATACTTTCCCTTCTCCCTCTATTCTCATCACCAACTTAACACAACCAGAAGATAATAATCCAATCCACACACAGACTATTTCAGCTACAGATGCTGACGGTGATGAAATGAGCATGGCGCTATTCATAGAGGGAATAGAAAATCCAACCTTACATGGATTTGACCTTGACGTAACAAGCAGTACAGCGGGAAACATAGCTGCTACATTTAGTTGGAATACGGACTGTGATCGGTTTGATTTCTCAGGAATTCATAAATTTGAGATAGCGATCTTAATTGAAGACAATGATGAGTGTGCCGTACCTAATCCAGATACTTTGTTTATCGACGCACGCATAATTCTTCCTCCAGATACCGATCCAGTGGTTACTTCCAGCGTAAGCATTCCATCCCAAATTGAACTTGGAAATGTGCTGAATTTTGATGTGTCAGTATCTGATATTGATGGTGACGATGTGGCTTTAAGTCTCATCGGAGGTAATTTTGACCGAGGTACGTATGGAATAACATTCCCATCAGCCTTTGGTAATAGTAACACATCCTCTGTTTTTTCCTGGGATTTGTCATGTAATGCAGGTCTGTACAGTGATGGTCAAGAGTTTGAATTATTCTTTATTGGCGATGATGATGGTCGATGTAAAGTCAAAAATTTCGATACACTTAAAGCTGTAGTGCAGGTAAATTACCCTGCAAATACAAGTCCTCACTTCGGTGAGATTGAGCGTATCCAAACTATTCATATAAATCAATTAACTCAAATTGAAATAGAAGCATTCGACTTAAACATTGAAGATGAGATCACGCTTTCGTTTGCAGAGGGTATTCGTCAACCTGCTTCTGCCAGCTTGGTGTTTGAACCCGTGACGGGTAACGGAAGAGTTAGTTCTGTTTTGGAATGGCAACCCGAATGCTCCTTGCTGAGACTTGGGGAAACTTCCACTCTTCAGGAGGTGATATTTCAGGTAGTCGACAATGCCTGTCCAATCAGTAGCATAGACACCCTGAGAATTACCTTTAAGATCATGGATGACCAAGAAATACAAAGGGAATTCCTACCTCCGAATGTATTCACTCCAAATGGTGACGGCGTTAATGACAGGTTTCAATTGAGTGGAAATGTCGAACAAAATCAAAACCTTCCTGAAAATAATTGCAATAACTCTTTTGAATACATTGTCATCAATAATCGCACAGGAAATACTGTTTTCAGATCAGAAAACAGAGATTTTTCTTGGTCAGGTGGTCAATTTCCCGAAGGGGTCTATTACTATCTGATAAAGTATACGCACACAGGATTTAAGGGGTACATTCACATACTCAGGTGATTAGAAACCCACTCCGATTCTGAATCCATTTGATACGAATGAGCTATCTCTGAATGCCCACCAGTAATCAATGCGCATGAACTTAAAGATGTGTTCAATTCCAGCTCCCAGTTCAAAATAATTGCCAATCACTCCTGTTGTCAGGTAATTCGCTGAAGCAACCATTTGAACGTTTAGTTTCCTGATCAAAGGAATTTTATTGAAGATAAATTCATTGAAATGGTGTTCATAGTGCGCTTCAAAATAAGTGTTCCCAGTACTGTAGGTATAAAACGGAAGCAGTTCAAATTTGTGTCGCTTGTTAGGTGGGTTGAGGACCGTTTGATTTCCTAGGAAATGCTTAAAGTCAACAAAACTCAAAGATTTCGAGCTTAAAAATCCACCCACTTCAATTGCATAAGTACTTGTTCCTGTCAACCCCAAGCTCAAGTCGTCTGATACCCTCAGGCTTAAAAAATCATAGTTTACATCCACAAAGCCTCTTTTGTAAGTAACCCTTAATTCTGGGTAATGGGAAGCAAAAATAAATTTGTTATCAGGTCTGGTAGCGTAGCGTTGATCAAAACGAATCCTAAAGCTGACGTTTGCTGTCAAGGCATTATGTGTTGCAAAACCAGTTCCAACAGAACCCTCATTTTTACCATCCAGTTCTTCATTGTATGGTTGATTAGAAGTGAAATTAACCTCCCTTGTACGAGTCCAGTAATAGTCCGTTTTGGTATTAGTCAAAGTATCTCGAGTTGCATATTCAAGGCTACTATTCATTAAAATACCATTCACCAGCTCCTGTTGAAACGTTATGTATCCGAACGATTTTTCAAATAGTTTCAGGTAGTTCTCTCCACTCATCAGCGTCACATAGCTGTTAAGACTAGGACTTATTGATTCATCTTCATTAAACTGAGATATGTACTTTCCTCCTCCAGCATAGAAATGGGTAAACTTATCATCCAGCAATCGGTAGCGCGCATCAATTTTTGCGTTGAAACGTTTATTGGACAATCCGTACCTCATAGATGGTCTGACCCAGTATTTAGTTCTGCTTTCTTTTTGAAACCATAGGGTCGGGTTAAATTCAGGAGCGAACCCCTCTACCGTATTGAATTGAAAAAGACTCGTGATTGCAGGCAACGACCAATAATTCTCTTTTACACTATTGGAGTGAGTATAGCCTGAAAGCAAAACATTACCGCCCGTTAGTTTATTTGTTTCCCGATCGACGGAATCTTTGTAAGGCACACTTTCCTCAACCTGTCGTACACTATCCTTAACTAGGTAGTCCTTGATTTCAATTTGAGTCAAAGGTATGGGGCGAGTACTCTTCCAGTAGGAAGAATCGCGCTCATTAGAGTCATCTTCTACATACAGGTACTCTGCCGTGAAATCATTTTTTTGAAAAAGATCCCTCTCTTCCTCTGAGGAAAAGGTAGGCTCAAAGAGTCCTTCTTTTTTGTAGAGCTCATAATTAGGCTCTACTTCATAGTTTGAATAAACCCCTATGAAATAACCACTCCCCTTGAAGCCAAACGCTCCAAACTGAAAAGAGAATTTTTGAGAAATCGGCATCCAGATATCATTACTTGTGGGCGCAAAAATCTGATTTATCCTTAGTGAATCTGTAAACTGAAGTCCCCTGCTTTTGGTTGCCAGTAAATCCACTGTATGAAATTTCCAACTATCCTCTATGATGTAAATTAATCCATCAAATACGGGATCCATAGCTCTTTTTGGCAATAATTTAATTTTATTAATAATCCTTCCATTTTCTTCAAATACACCTAACCATTCATAATCATAGAATAAAAAAGCCTGATTGGAAATAGGCGAGATAAAACCACGCTCACCTAAACTACTATGCTTATAGCGTTTACGGTATATGTTTATGTTGAAGCTCGAAGCTTGATTAAAACTAAACCCTTGGTCATCGCCACTTACCTTAGAAGAGATCATCCGCTCACGTATTTTGTCTGGACGTTCAAAAGAGAATTCGGAAACTGATTCTGAGAAATAAATTATACCCGTATCAATGGTGACTTTTTGCCCCAAAATTTTATCTGGATGTTTATCAAGCCGGAGCATCCCCTTTATATACGAATCATTTTTGAAAGCCTGTACTTCATACTCGTAAAACGTTCTTTTCTTAATCGCCTCTCTTATCACTCGGTATGCTGGATTTTCTCCATCGGCAGATATTACCACCGCTTGAAGCTCCAATGCCTGTTCTTCGAGTGTAAAATCAATAGTAAGAACTTGTCCCTCCCCTAATTCTACATGTTCTTCAATTACCTTATATCCCACATGCTGCACAACTATTGTATGCTGCCCTACAGGCATTTTTAAAAAATAATTTGAGGAAGCATTTGTAGTAGTTCCATTTGTAGTGCCTTTGATATAAATAGTAGAAAATGGAAGTGCTTCTCCATTTGAACTTTTAATGAAACCCCTAACTCCAGTTTGTGCATTGGCAAAAGAGAAAAGGAGCAACACCGCGAATCCAGAGAATATAAACTTCATGTTAGGGACAAGAGTAAGTGTTAATTATCCAACTTAACAGGCATTGTCTTCCACAAAGCGTGAGCAACGTTATTGCAAGCCTCGGTCTTTTGACACCCACAAAAGAAAGCTCATCAAAGAATACCTTCTGCAAGAACAGTGGTCACCTAAGTAGCTTGTAGGGTATTGTAAAATCAAGCAGATTCCCATGGTTTCACATGAACGTATCTATCAATATATCAGGGACGATAAAGCTACTGGTGGACAGTATTACAAACATTTACGCCATCAACTCAAACATAGAAAAAGACCTTTAGGTAAGCCTGTAACTAGTAAAAGCAGGGTATCAATCGATCAAAGACCTGAATGGATCAACAATAAAGAACGCTTTGGGGATTGGGAAGTGGATACCATTATAGGCAGACAGCAAAAGGGAGCCATTCTGACCATCGTGGAAAGAACTACAGGAATGCTCATTATCAAAAAGCTACCTAAGGGAAAGCAAGCCAAGGGACTAAGTAAGGAACTTATCAATAGGCTGATGCCCTATAAAAAACATATTCTTTCGATCACTTCTGATAATGGAACAGAATTCGCCGACCATCAAAACATAGCTAAAAACCTAGATACTAAATTCTACTTTGCCCATCCGTATTGCTCTTGGCAAAGAGGACTCAATGAATACACTAACAAACTCATAAGACAGTATATACCCAAAAAAACAGCTTTTGATACACTAACTGACAAACAGATTACACAAATTCAACACAAAATTAACCGACGACCAAGAGAAAAACTTAACTTTAAAACTCCTAAAGAAATCTTTTAGCTAAATACCGCTTAGTTTTTTCACTTGATGGTTGAACCTACGTTTGTCTACCAAAGATAACCTTAGTTAAAAACTTTGTGAAAAGTTTTTAACGTACACTAACTTGGCAAAAGTTCTTTTATGCTAAGTCAATATGAAAAAAGTAGTAATTATTACAGGAGGTTCATCAGGAATTGGAAAGTCCTTAGTCCTAAAATATGCACAAGAGGGGTATTCTGTAGTATTTACTGGTAGAAATGCTACGAGAATGAAGGGTACTGAAGATGATTTAAAGCAAGGAGGTCATGAGTACCTTGCGCTATCGTTGGATTCGTCTTCAGAAGTTGAAAATAATCAATTGATCACCAAAACGATCGATACGTTTGGAAGAATTGATGTATTGATATGCAATGCAGGTATTTCTATGCGGGCACTTTTTGAAGATCTTGATCTGAAGGTATTTCGACAGTTGATGGACATCAATTTTTACGGGATCATCTATGCAGTGAAATTTGCTTTGCCTCACTTATTAGAATCCAATGGCTCCATCATCGGAATTTCATCTATCAATGGTTGGAGGTCTACTCCTGCAAGGACAGCATATTCTTCTTCTAAATTTGCTATGCAAGGTTTTTTTGAGGCATTGCGAACCGAAATAATGACCAGAAATGTGCATGTCCTAGTAGTATGCCCTGGATTCACCAGTTCCAACATTAGAGATGTGGCTTTGACCGCCGATGGAAGGTCACAGGGAGAATCTCCGAGAGATGAAAAGAAAATGATGTCTTCAGCAGAAGTGGCAGAAAGAACTTTCAAAGCACATCAGAAAAAAAAGAGAGATTTGGTATTGACTTTTGAAGGGAAGATGGCTGTCTTTTTAAACAAAATTATTCCTGCACAATTGGATAAGGTAATCTACAAAATGATGAAAAAAGAAGCTGATTCGCCTCTTAAATAGCCTTAATTCGTCCATTTCTTACAAAGACATCTTCACCTTGCCAATCAATCTTCGTCCAAACGGGAGTGCGCTCTACAATATCCACTTTGTGTCCCTTATTTATTACCTCAATTGGCTCTGCCCCAGCTGATGGACCTGATCGTAAAAGTGTGTTGTCCTCTCTGATAATGCCCTGATTCACTGTAAAGAGATCATTTGAGATCAGAAAAAGACACGCAAACAAAACAGTTTGAAAGATCAATGCAACTAGCGGTTTTTCCTGTTGTTTCTTCTTCCTGAAAATATAAACAGTTAAGAGAATTACAGTTGACATGATTATCAATCGTATTTGATTTTTATACTTTATGATAGTGACTTTGAAAAAATGGAGATCATCGTAAGTGTAGCCCACTAGGTTTTCCTCCTTGCTTAAGGCTTCAATCTTTCCAACCACAGATCTATCCGCAGATTTTTTGTAATATAAATCCAAATAATAGAGTGCGTCAGAATAGTTGCCAAGACCATCCCGGATAAAGGCCATTTTCAAAAGCATGGACGCACTGTATTCACCTCCCGAAAAAAGCTCTTTATAAGCCTGAAAGGCTTCTGTATATTTCTGATTGGCAAACAGAGAATCTCCTTCTAGGAGCATTTTTTCATTGGGAAATGTCAAAAAAATTGATGTCGAAAAAATTAAAAGAAGGATTAATCTCAGGAACATGTAATTATTTAAAAGAAGGTTTTAATTTTGCCCCGCAATTTATAAAATACTCCTTAATTTACACTTCTTTTTGCTACAAAAGTACGATTCGTTAGCTCAGCTGGTAGAGCATCTCCCTTTTAAGGAGAGGGTCCTGGGTTCGAGCCCCAGACGAATCACAAATCCTTCCCGCTTTTCACTGAATGTTGGTTCTTTTGTGTCTTCTATCTCTCCAATCGGACCATCTCACGTAATTTAAGCATCTGTAAGTTCAATTAGTAAGTGCAAAGATTAGGATAAATATGTGGAGCTAGTTCCCCATATTTACAGGTCTAAAAACTTTGCCATATGAGCCAAACATATTATCAACTCAAAGACCATCAAAGACATCAAATTGAAGCCTACTTAAAATCGGGTAAGAGTAAAAGTTTCATTGCAGAAGCCCTTGCTGTGTCGGGTTCCACCATTTACAGAGCATGCAAGCGCAACAGTTCCCCTACAGGGATCTATCATGGATCTAAAGCACATTTGTCTGCCACAAAGCGTAAGCAACGTTAGTGCAAGTCTCGGTCTTTTGACACCCACAAAAGAGAGCTCATCAAAGAATACCTTCTGCAAGAACAGTGGTCACCTAAGCAACTTGTAGGGTATTGTAAAATCAAGCAGATTCCCATGGTTTCACATGAACGTAGCTATCAATATATCAGGGACGATAAAGCTGCTGGAGGTCATTATTACAAACATTTACGCCATCAACTCAAACATAGAAAAAGACCTGTAGGTAAGACTGTAACTATTAAAAACAGGGTATCAATCGATCAAAGACCTGAATGCATCAACAATAAAGAACGCTTTGGGGACTGGGAAGTGGATACCATTATAGGCAGACAGCTAAAGGGAGCCATGCTGACCATCGTGGAAAGAACTACAGGAATGCTCATTATCAAAAAGCTACCTAAGGGAAAACATGCCAAAAGCCAAAGGACTAAGTAAGGAACTTATCAATAGGCTGATGCCCTATAAAAAAGATATCCTTTCGATCACTTCTGATAATGGAACAGAATTTGCCGACCATCAAAACATAGCTAAAAACCTAGCTACTAAATTCTACTTTGCCCATCGGTATTGCTCCTGGCAAAGAGGACTCAATGAATACACTAACAAACTCATAAGACAGTATATAGTCGTTCCTTAAAAACTCATTTTCAATAGAGTTTGTATTCTACTTTGATGGAAAGAGGTTAATTCAACTAGACGCCTCAGCTTTACTACCCATTTTGTATAGAGCCAAAGAGCATTTACTCTTAGTTTTTTCATCAATTTCTTGTAGTTAAACCCACAGGCTGCCATGATGAAGTTTATTTTATCTCCTGTTTTCCCTTTTAGGTAATTGCTAGCTACTCGATGATCTTGCTTCAAGTGTCCGATGATTGGCTCTATGGCTGCTCTACGTCTACAGTGCTTTCGTTTTCTCTGTTTTTCATAGGTATTGTCTCTTTTTAATGGGTTGGATGGTCGAATGATGGAGGTGTTCTCAACTTTGTTAGTCCCTTTGTACCCCCTATCTACTGTGGCGGTTTTCGGGTAGTTACCAGTCAGTAGTTGTGTTTGCTTCAATACAGCATCTAGTGTATGTCCATCATAAATATTCTCTTCAAAAGTCATCGCACCTACGATGATACCCGTGTTTTGTGTCAATACTACGGATGCCTTACAGCCATATTCATATTTTTTATGTGCCTTCCCTTTTGCGATGCAATACACATCAGGTTCATGTAAACTGTAAATTTTATGTTTACTGAACTTCTCTTGTGTAAGTACTCGTTTGAACAGTGCTAATGTTACTTCTTTTTGCTGATGTGGTAATTTCCTGTCTAATTCTCTGACTAACCGACCAGCAATGGTTTTGAGTTTGCGCTTCGCTGCATTTGCTTTCTTTCTTCTTTTAGGGTGAGTCCCATTGTAGGTGTCTCTGACAAGGTTTTTGGTTGTCCTAACGTAACTTCGTCGTAGGTTAATCCCTTCTTTCTTGGCTATAGAAATACAGCTGTCAACAATCTTTTTATGAAGTTTTGCATCTGTGGGATAGGTGATGCGCTTTTCCTGGACAGTAGTATCTACACTTACATGCTTGTCCTTAGCATCCTTGCCGTGTAGCTCAATTGAATGTTTCAATAGCTTCTCTACCCCTTCTTCTCCAATCCTCTTCCTGAAATGAACCAAATCTGTTGCCGCACATGGTTGCCCCCATTGCAAAGAATCAAAGCCTCCAAAATATTGAAAATATGGATTCATTTCCCACCGTTGTTCCACCAATACCTCATCTGATAAATTGTAAATAAATTTTAATATCAACAAGGAGACCATCAAGCGAATAGAATGAGCTGGACGACCTACATTTGAATAAAGCGAACCAAATGCTTCTTCAAAATATGACCATTCTATCTGTTGGCTCAACAAATAAAGCTCTTGCCTGGAATTGAGTTGTTCAGTTAAGGTAGGTGATAAAAAATTAAGTTGATTTCTATTCGACTTTTTTGACTGCATTTGACAAGGTTTTGATTGATATTATAACTATTCCTTGTCATTGTATATAGCAATAATCGTGCTAAAAACCTCCCTGAAAGGAGATAAGCATAATTAATGTTGATTCTTTAGGGTTGACTATATACCCAAAAAAACAGCTTTTGATACACTAAATGACGAACAGATTACACAAATTCAACACAAAATTAACCGACGACCAAGAGAAAAACTTAACTTTAAAACTCCTACAGAAATCTTTTAGCTAAATAGTCAGCCCTTAAAAACCGACTTAACAAGTAAAAATCTGTTTCAAGCGGCCGCTCAGCGGACATGAATCAACCTTGAACCAAATAGATTAAAGATTTTTTACCAAAAAATGAACAAAAACGCGCTTTTTTAAGCCATAAATAGCAGACGTAACAAAAAACCAGCCACTTTCTCAAATTCCAGGCACAAGCAGCCATGAGTACATTGATTTCATCGCCAACTTGTCCTTTAAGCCTGTTTCTGGATAACCTAAAATCGGATTTTAAATGCCCAATAATGGGTTCTATGGCAGCCCGTCGCTTACACAGTTTGCGTTTTTTATCTCTTTGATAACGATTGTCTTTTTTCAGAGCTTTGCTGGGCAGGATGATGGCTGTATCGCCCACTTGTTTAACCCCACAATAGCCTCTGTCGCAGACCGCTTGTTTGATGGGTTTTGTTCTGTTGCTATTGGCTTGTTTTATCGCATCGGGTAGGGTTTTTGCATCATATTGGTTTTTCTTATGGCTGACAACGCCGACAATGATGTTACTGTCTTTGCCCGAGACGATGGATACTTTGTTGCCGTATTCATAGCGTTTGTAGTCTTTGCCTTTAGAAATCACATAAGCATGGGGTTCGTGCAGGGAATAAATTTTGTTTTTGTCTTTGGGTTGTTGTGCCAACACCCGTTGATAGAGCAAGAAGTCTGGTTGATAGGTTTCAAGCAGTCCGTGTTGGGGTAGTTTTCTTTGTAGTTCTCGGATTAAAATATGAGCAATGGTTCGCAATCGTTTCAATGCCTTTTTAGCGGATGCGCGCTTTTTAACATGGCGGAAGTGGCGAATGCGTAAGCGGCAGTTTTTAACTTCTTTTACGAAGGTTCTGCGTTGTTTGATGCCATGTTTTTTCGCCAATTTGTTGAGACGGTTGATAATTTTGATGGCTAGTTTAGAATCAGTCGGATAGGTGATGTTTTTTTCCTGTACGGTGGTGTCAATCAAAACAGTGTTTTCATTGGCTTTTTTGCCGTGCAACATCACACTCATCTTAAAAATGAGTTCAAAACCTGCGACACCGATTCTGTTTCTAAAATGCACCAGTTCGGTTGCATTGCAAGGCACGTTTGGGGTGTAGGTTGGATAACCGCAGAAGTATTGATAATACGGATTACGCTTGAACTGTAAGACCACATTCTCATCGGACAGGTTTTCCAGTTGTTTGAGCATCAGTAACCCGACCATTAAGCGTATTGGTTTTGAGGGTCTGCCGTTATCGTGGCAATAGTGTTTGCTAAATGCATCCTCGAAGACCTTCCAGTCGATGACGTTGGCTAATTGGATTAAAGGGTCTCGTGGGTCTAATTGAGAGAACAATTCGGTGTGAAACAGATTTTGTTGCCCTGTGTTTGGGGTAGATGGAGTCAGCATAATTTTTTAACTAAAACGATCAGAAAACAACGGTTATTCTAACATAAAGCGGTTGATTTGGTTAATGGTTTTGTTTGTTTTATTGATATAAATCAAACTGTTTAGATGTTTTTAAGGGCTGACTAAATACCGCTTAGTTTTTGCACTTGATGGTTGAACCTACGATCACCAGCTTTGAGCAATTAAATTTCTAGAGTCTTAACCAGTCAAGCGATTTTTTTGCATATTCGTGGCAAAATTTTGTGCAAATTCTGCCCTCTATTATTGAGCCTAAACTCACAGTCTTTAAGATGTAATTCAGGCATATTCTTGTTCATGTCTCTGAACTTTGAGCGTCTTGTTTTAGCATATCTCCAAAAGGATTCTATCTCATTAATACGGGAATCTTCCTCTGGCAAATTCATGCGTACCATGATGCACGCTGTAATGCTTTTTTGAAGTAGGCATTTAATAAATACGAATGCACTTGTACGGGCATGGTTGATGGTCCACCATTTTAGTTAGCAGGTTATCGAATATTTCTCCTTTCATCTGGCTTCGCTTGAACCGATAGCAATATTGGTCGATATATGCTTGAAGGTTATCGACTGAATGGTGGATACCTCTAAGCCATGCCTTGAACATCATAATTGTTCTGTGCAATTCCGGGAAATTCTTACCTTTCTTCCCACTCTCGATTTGAATTAAGTAAGGATATTTTTCTTTCAAGGGGATGTAGCCCCTCCACTTATCGGTTGTGATGGTAGCCTGAGGTGATATATGATCATGGAAGAAGGGCTTCAATTGCTTGGAGCCAGCATTGTCAATCACTCTGGCATACATCCTACTCACTCCTTTCCCTTTCTTCTCAATAGCCAGTACAACCTGCTTTTTTTGGTTATTTAGGCGTCCTATAACGCCTTCTTCCTGTTGCCCTACAACGGTCTCATCGACTTCTACTTTACCCATTAGCGGGTATTTCCCACTGCTAACCATGGTCTTACATTACCTTTTGTTGAAACAGCCAACTGTACCCCTTAAAACAAATGATCAATCATAAAAAAGGCAAAAAACGAAAAAGGGACGGTATACGGACTAAAAACGCATATAATAGGCAATATCTAGTAAGGGACAAGAACAGATGCAACTAATCAATTATGATGGAAAAGGTTATAATTAGTGTTAATATTTAGGGGAAATCTTGCTGAAATACCCCTAAAAGTGATTGATTTTGATGGTTTTTTAATTGTTTTGAGCGTACTTCTGTATTTAGGCTTGGGTTACCCTATCATTTTATCTCATTATTTACCCTATCATAATGCAGTTCTTTTTATTTCTTACTTTTTAATTGGAATAGTTCATCTTTTAGTGAAATGATTTGGTTTTTTGCTTCGAGTAGTTGATTCTTAGCTTCGAGTAGTTCTGAGTATAATTTTTCATATTTTGAGGGGATGTCTTCCTCTCCTATTAAATCTATGGTTTTTACTAAATCCTTTTTATTATTATCTAACGCAATCATTTCTTCATTTAATCCACTTCCTAAATACCTTCCATCTTTTGTTTTTAATGAAACAAAGTATTTCCTTTTAAAAGGCTGATCTTCTCCAAACAAAATGTAATCTGTATTAATATATTTATATGATGAATTCATATTTTTTATATGTATTACTGATAATTTTTTTCTTCCCTTTTTTAAATCATTTAACCCAACAGCACTTTCTCCAATCTTTAGGGCAAAATCCTTGTATGACTTTATTAAGCCTGCTAATTTCATGTAATTAAGGATATTACTTAATTTTTCTCCTTCGTCTGTATCTTCTTCAGAATAAGCATAGGTCCCCATATCAGGGAAAGTAGCGAAAGGATTTTCATCAATATCCACATATCGCACCTTTTCTTTAATAGTATTTTTCATATAAATATTATGTTTTCATATTTAGTTGTTATTTTAATATGATTTTATCATATATTTGTTCCGTAAAACTTATAAAGTTATTATTTATATGAAAAATATGAGAAGAAGCAATGATAAAGTTCTTGAACTAGCGAAGTTTTTGCCTCATGGTTATAAAAAAGAAATCATGAAAAGGGCTGGAGTTTCCTACATGACACTTGCTAAATTTTTAAATGGAGGTTCTGTAAGGTATGATAAGGCAAAATCTATAATCATAGAAACCACGAAATTTTACAAGGAAGTAAAAGACCTAGAAACATCGGTTATTAAAGAAATGATTAGTGATAAATAATTATATCTCGTATAGCCAATTAGTTGACAAGGGACTTGGAGAAAAATATTTGGATGTCGCTCTAAATAGATACCGTAGAGGCAAGTCCACCTCCTGGGAGAACTACAAAGACAAAATAGTTTATATCAAGCGTGATACTATCCCTGCCAGGACTCGCAAGAAATACGGTATCCTAACCACTACAGAACTAGAAGAGCAAAAACGTCAGCGAAGAGAGAAGGTAGCTGGCTTATTAGAAGACAATGAAACAGCCACCTACTACGTAATTGATAGACGATGCCTTAGCTGGACAATTACAAAGACTTTTTACACCTATATAAAGACGAGTTACCTGAAATGGAACAACGCAGGAAAAAGGAAAGACACACGCCGTTTACCACAGCATAATAAAGCAGTACAAAGGTCACAGGGGCGAATTAGACAAGCTATTTAGTGCCTACAGTGCCTTTGAGTTTAAAGGAAAAGTGAATGACAAAGAAAACCTTTGTAGACACATCAAAAAGGCGAAAGAAGAAGGCATAAGAAGCCTTACCCTACATGGGTTAACAGGCAACAACAACGGTAGAGCCTTTACCGATTTTCACATGGCATTGACCATCATGTATGCCAGTGAGAAAAGCATCTTGTCACACAGGGTAATTGCAGACATGGTCAATGTTCATATACTCAAAGAAGAGGGTTTAAAAACGATTGGAGAAAGCACTATCTCGCATTTCCTGTGCAGAAAAGAGGTAATACCAATTTGATGATAAAATATTATATAAATAAATTGAATTATTTTTTGTTTGGATTAGGAAAAAAACATAACTATAGCCATAGCTATGTTTTTTAACGAAATGCGAGCAAAAAAGAAACAATTTATATGTAATATTTTGTGATCAATTTGGTATAAATAGCATGATTGAAAAATACCGATTTGGTAAGAAATCATTTGAAAACAGGGTATTACCATTCTTGCCAAGAGCGCGTGAAAAGTACGCTGGTGATTTATGGGCAATGGATGGTACGCCTTTACAATTTTGGTGTAAGGATGAGGCAGGCAAACGAAGAAGGCTCAATTTCTACATCATTGTAGATGCTTTTAGCAGTAAAATAATGGGATATGACATTTCCTTAGTGAGGACCGCTTTAACGTCATAAATGCTATTGAAATGGCGTTTACCTTCAACAATCACTTGCCCTCAAAGATACCGCACGACAACTTTTCAGCCAACAAAACAGATGAAATAAAAACCATCAAAAGCAAATTAGAGTATGTAGGAGTGACATTTAGAGCCTCTAAAGTAGGTAATGCGAAAGATAAAACCCATGTAGAACGAGCCTTTGGAAGGATAACAAACTTTAGTAATGAAATTGTTTCACGACTACATAGGTGGAAGGGCATTACTACAAGAAAAAAAGAAGGTAAGCCTGACGATAGTTTTTGGAAGGAAGCTACTAAAAAAGGGGATTTAACGATGGGTGAAATGAAGCATAGACTCTCTCACATTGTAAAAATGTACAATAACCTTACGATAGGTGAAAGACCTTCTCCAGTGTCATTATACGAAGTAAGCCCTAAGCCTCATGCAATAGCGCTAACACCTGAACAAATACCGTTCATTTTTTGTAGAAGAAAAACGGTGACTATTCGCAAGTCAATGCTTGTAATGACGGTAAAAAAACAGGCGTATTTCTATGAACTCCCTACTCATGAATTAAAACTTCATTTGAATGGTGAAAAGGTGGATGTTTTCTATGATGAGAACGATTTAGACATCTTTTTCATTTATTTACCTACGAGGCGTGATAATTTGATTTGTGAATGCAGACGTTTTGAAAAACACGGCCTCAAAAGTAGGTAGAGATGAAGCAGGAGACTTGGCTATTCTAAAGCATGATGCCAAGAATAAATCCTTTCAAAAACACATTAAGAAGACGTTTAATGAGATGGTTTCTAAAGGCTTAAAGCAAGTAAAAAAAGAAGAGCTCACACGTATTGACCCAATCACCACCAGTAAATACAATGTCAAATGATCTGGAATCGGAGGCAATAAGACAACGATACCTTGAACGTGAAGGAATTGATGATTATGAAAAGGATTATTAAAGGGTCAACTACCAATGAAAACTTATTAATCCAATGACTATGAAGACATTGACTTTTGGACCATTAAGGTAAACAGAGACAACTCAGAAATAAAAGCATATAAAAGAAAAAGCCCAGACGACTGGACGACCAGGCTAATTATAACAGAATCTATAAAAACTACTAAAGCCGGATCTATGAAAAAAATAGTGATTAAACAAGCCATCAATGGCTTTGCCAAACGAAAGGGTTTGAGTAAAAACCTTTTAGCCGAAAAGCTAGGAGTAAGCACTGCTACACTCAGCATATTGAGAATGAAGAACATTGGGAGCGTGTCAGTGATGAAATGGTTTTAAAGCTATGGAATGTACTAAAAACAACGATTGGGAAGTAGTTGAAACACATAACTTTAAGTCTGTATTTACTACTTGTAACCACGCTAAAGACCGTAAACGAATGCTAGGCATAGTAGGTGCTACTGGATACGGAAAAACAACAGCATTAAAAGAATACTACCGTTCTCACAAAAACACTTACCTCATTACTATGTGGTAAAAGCATGACCGCTAAACAGTTAAGTACAGCAGGTGCTACGTGAGATGGGTATTTCATTCAATGGTACGGTATATCACATTATAGAGCGCATTACACAGGAGCTAAACAAGCAACAGAACCCTTTACTAATCATTGATGAAGCAGGTAAGCTTTCTCAATTGGTAATAGAGTACATCCACGACTTACGCAATGCAACGGAGCATAATTGCGGTATTGTACTCTCTGGTGTAGCGTATTTCAAAGACAATTTGAAAACCGCCGCCGACAATAACAAAGAGGGTATGCCTGAGTTTTACGACCGTATTTCAAGCTGGGTAACACTAGAAACTCCTACACGCCATGAAATAAGAGCGGTTTGTAAAATCAACGGACTAGAAGAGACTGATATTGTAAAGAAGCTATTCAAGGCGGGAAACTTTAGAAAGCTAATCAATTACGTAGAGAACTACTTTTTAAATGCAGGCGATTTAAGCCCTTTAGGCAATGATATGAGTATCAGGCTTTAAATAGTAATAAAAAGCCATTAGAACAGAGTTTAAACACAATTTAAACGCCATGAGAATAACGAAAGGACAAATAAAAATACTTCATACACTCTTGAGTAACCATAAGTTAATGGGACACAAACGGGAGTTGATTGCTTCTTATACTGACCAAAGAACAACTAGTAGCAGGGAAATGAACCAACACGAAGCAAAAGAAATGATTGATCGTTTATCGGAAAACGATCCTTTTCAGAAAATGCGAAAAATGGTTTTTTCACTCGCTCGACAAATGGGCATGATTTGGGGCAATACGCAGGAAGACCACAAGATGAATGCCGCTAAGATTGATTTGTTTTTAAAATCAAGAGGTACAGTAAAAAGACCACTAAATAAATTGAAATACCACGAGCTATGCAAGGTAGTTACTCAGTTTAGAGCCATGGGGCAAAACAGAGAAAAGCAAGGCTTTAACAAGGAATTGAAAGCAATATTAACCGAAATAGGAATCAAGGCATGAGACAATCAGACAATAAGCGAGAAATGGCAAAAATCCTGTATGTAAAAAATGGATATACGCAAGCGCAGATTGTCGAAATGGTGGAGGTGTCTTTGCCTACGGTCAATCGGTGGGCAAAACAGTACAACTGGAAGCACCTCAAAGCCACTCAGGTAATCGGTAAAACAGAGACTTTACAGCGTTTTTATGAACAGATCAATGAGATACATGCCAAAGTACAGACACGCCCTAAAGGCGAGCGATACGTGGACAATAAAGAGGCGGACATCATTAGCAAACTAACGGCTGCTATTGAAAAACTAGAAGCAGAAAACCCACCGCACAAGGTTATAGAGGTGCTGATGGATGCGACGAACTGGACTGTAAAAAACAGAGGACAAAAAAACGGCATGCTATTTATAAAGATGTGTGACGACTATGTCCAAAACTACATATCACCAAAAATTGATAAAGAACCTTAAATCTAAGAAAACATGAAATCACAAAAAGACAGTATGGAAATATCCCTTTCAGACAAAGATGAAAATATGGGTATGAGCACTACCCATTGTATTGTGGTAGAAGTATTGACAAAACAACACCGCAAAAAACGCATGGTAATACTTATGGATAAGGAAGACAACTGGGGTAACGCTAGCACTCCATGTGCGCAAATTGAGGAAATAATTTCCTGTATCAATGGCGATCAATTGGAATTTATAGAAAGAAAAGAAGGATTAGCTCATAAAATCAATGTTTTGAAGTAGGCATTTAATAAATACGAATGCACTTGTACGGGCATGGTTGATGGACCACCATTTTAGTTAGCAGGTTATCGAATATTTCCCCTTTCATCTGGCTTCGGTTGAACCGATAGCAATATTGGTCGATGTATGCTTGAAGATTATCGACTGAATGGTGGATACCTCTAAGCCATGCCTTGAACATCATAATTATTCTGTGCAATTCTGGGAACTTCTTACCTTTCTTCCCACTCTCTATTTGGATTAAATAAGGGTATTTTTCTTTCAGGGGGATGTAGCCCCTCCACTTATCGGTTTTGATGGCAGCCTGAGTTGATATATGATCCTGGAAGAAGGGTTTCAATTGCTTGGAGCCAGCATTGTCAATCTCTCTGGCATACATCCTGCTCACTCCTTTCCCTTTCTTCTCAATAGCCAGTACAACCTGCTTTTTTCGGTTATTTTGGCGTCCTACAACGCCTTCTTCCTGTTGCCCTACAACGGTCTCATCGGCTTCTACTTTACCTATTAGCGGGTATTTCCCACTGCTAACCATTGCCTTCATTACCTTTTGTTGAAACAGCCAACAGGTTTTTTGCCGTAGCCCCAGTTTTCTGCTTAGCTCTGTTGATGCAATCCCTTGTTTATTGGTACTCATATAGTATACGATATAAAAATCTTTTGAAGTAGGCATTTAATAAATACGAATGCACTTGTAAGGGCATGGCTGATGGTCCACCATTTTAGTTAGCAGATTATCGAATATTTCCCCTTTCATCTGCCTGCGGTTGAACCTATAGCAATATTGGTCGATATATGCTTGCAGGTTATCGACTGAATGGTGGATACCTCTAAGCCATGCCTTGAACATCATCATTGTTCTGTGCAATTCTGGGAAATTCTTACCCTTCTTCCCACGCTCGATTTGGATTAACTAAGGGTATTTTTCTTTCAGAGGGATGTAGCCCCTCCACTTATCGGTTTTGATGGTAGCCTGAGGTGATATATGATCTTGGAAGAAGGGCTTCAATTGCTTGGAGCCAGCATTGTCAATCTCTCTGGCATACATCCTGCTCACTCCTTTCCCTTTCTTCTCAATAGCCAGTACAACCTGCTTTTTTCGATTATTTTGTCGTCCTACAACGCCTTCTTCCTGTTGCCCTACAACGGTCTCATCGACTGTTACTTTACCCATTAGCGGGTATTTCTCACTGCTAACCATGGCCTTCATTACCTTTTGCTGAAACAGCCAACAGGTTTTTTGCCGTAGCCCCAGTTTTCTGCTTAGCTCTGTTGATGCAATCCCTTGTTTATTTGTACTCATATAGTATACGATATAAAAAAC
>CBDHDT010000192.1:25000-49945 GCA_965261215.1 Ekhidna sp. | reverse complement strand
CAGTTTCTGAAAAAATGCTTCAAAACAGCTGAAAAGCTAAGTGTATATCAATTTGATAACAAAACCCCTCATTTTTTCCTAAATGACAAGTTTTTTGTCAATTTCCGTAAAAATGCTTCTATACAATAGAAACTTTGTTTAGCTGTATGTGGCTCAATTTGAAGAGAAAAACACTTTTTGGACATAAATGACAAGTTTTTGTAAAGTTCTTCTAAAAATGCTTCAATACTACAAATAAGCTTCCATTGTGCTCATTTTGATGAGAAAAACACCAGTATGTGTTCAAATTGTTGAGAAAAACAATTTTTGACATAAATGACAAGTTCTTTGTCAATTTCTGTAAAAATGCTTCAAAACACCAGAAAACCTTAGTGTAGCTGTATATGGCTCAATTTGATGAGAAAAACACTTTTTTGTCCTAAATGACAAGTTCTTTGTCAATTTCTTTAAAAATCCTTCAATACAACAAATAAACTTCGTTTAGCTGTATTTTGCTCATTTTGATGAGAAAAACACCGGTATGTGTTTCAATTTGTTGCGATAAACACTTTTTTGACCTAAATGACAAGTTTTTTGTCAATTTCTGTAAAATTGCTTCAATACAATAGAAAAGCTAAGTTTAGCTATATGTGTCTCAATTTGATGAGAAAAACGCTTTTTAACATAAATGACAAGTTTTTGGTCAATTTCTGTAAAAATGCTTAAAAACTCCAGAAAAGCTTAATGTAGCTGTTTGTGGCTCAATTTGTTGAGAAAACACTTTTTTGGCCTAAATGACAATTATTTTATGAAATACTGTAAAAATGCTTTAGTACAACAAACAAGCTTCGTTTAGCTGTATTTTGCTCATTTTGATGAGAAAAACAAATTGTTGTGGCTCAATTTGTTGAGAAAAACATTTTTTTGACATAATGTACATTTTTTTGATAGTTTCTGTAATACTGTTTAAAAACAGCAGAAAATCTTAGTGTACCTGTATGTGGCTCAATTTGATGAGAAAAAAACTTTTTTGACATAAATGACAAGTTTTTGTTAAGTTCTACTAAAAATGCTTCAATACTACAAATAAGCTTCGTTTAGCTGCATTTTGCTCATTTTGATGAGAAAAACACAGGTATGTGTTTTAAATTGTTGAGAAAAACACTTTTTTGACATAAATGACAATTTTTTTCTCAATTTCTGTAAAAATGCTTCAAAACAATAGAAAAGCTTAGTGTAGCTGTATGTGGCCCAATTTGATGAGAAAATCACCTTTTTGACATAATGACAAGTTCTTTGTCAATTTCTGTAAATATACTTCAAAACAGCAGAAAAGCTTTGTGTAGCTGTTTGTGGCTTAATTTGATGAGAAAAACACTTTATTGACATAAAGGACAAAAATTTTGTCAATTTCTGTAACAATGCTTCAAAACAACACAAAAGCTACGTGTAGCTGTATATGACTCAATTTGATGAGGAAAACACTTTTTTGTCCTAAATGACAATTTTTTTGTCAATTTCTGTAAAAATTCTTCAATACAACAAACAAGCTTCGTTTAGCTGTATTTTGCTCATTTTGATGAAAAAAACACATTGTTATTGGCTCAATTTGTTGGCAAAAACACTTTTTTGACCTAAATGACTAGTTTTTTTTAGTAAATTTCTGTAAAAATGCTAAAAAAACAACAGAAAAACTTTGTGTAGCTGCTCTATGTGGCTCAATTTGATGAGAAAAGCTCTTATTTGTCCTATATGACTTGTTTTTGTCAATTTCTGTAAAAATGTTTCAAAACCATAGAAAAGCTTAGTTTAGCTATGTGTCTCAAATTGATGAGAAAAACATTTTTTAGACATAAATGACAAGTTTTTTGTCAAATTCTTCTAAAAATGCTTCAATACAACAAATAAGCTTCATTTAGCTGTACTTTGCTCACTTTGATGAGAAAAACACAGGTATGTGTTTCAAATTGTTGAGAAAAACACTTTTTTGACATAAATGACATTTTTTTGTCAATTTCTTTAAAAATGCTTCAATACAATAGAAAACCTTAGTATAGCTGTATGTGGTTCAATTTGATGAGAAAAACATCTTTTTGAC
Organism: Ekhidna sp.; assembly: GCA_965261215.1. Taxonomy (GTDB): domain Bacteria; phylum Bacteroidota; class Bacteroidia; order Cytophagales; family Cyclobacteriaceae; genus Ekhidna. Next base: position 47,868 of record CBDHDT010000192.1, on the reverse strand, counting down.
CTAAATGTCAAGTTTTTTTGGTCAATTTCGGTAAAAATGCTTCAATATAATAGAAAAGCTCATTTCAGTTGTATTGTGGCTCAATTTAAAGAGAAAAACACTTTTTTGACAAATGAAAGTTTTTTTGCTTATTTCTGAAAAAATGCTTCTCTACAACAAACATGCTTTGTTTAGCTGTATTTTACTCATTTTGATGAGAAAAACACAGGTATGTGGCTCAATTTGTTGAGAACAACATTTTTTTTTTAAATAAATGCAATTTTTTTCCTCATATTCTGTAAAAATGCTTCAAAACAATACAAAGCTTAGTGTAGCTGTATGTGGCTCAATTTGATGAGAAAATCACCTTTTTGACATAATGACAAGTTTTTTGTCAATTTCTGTAAATATACCTCAAAACAGCAGAAAAGCTTTGTGTAGCTGTTTGTAGCTTAATTTGATGAGAAAAACACTTTTTTGACATAAAGGAATTTTTTTTTGTCAATTTCTGTAACAATGCTTCAAAATAACACAAAAGCCAAGTGTAGCTGTATATGACTCAATTTGATGAGGAAAACACTTGTGTCCTAAATGACAATTTTTTTGTCAATTTCTGTTAAAATTCTTCAATACAACAAAAAAGCTTTGTTTAGCTATATTTTGCTCATTTTGATGAGAAAACACATTGTTATGGCTGAATTTGATTTGAAAAACACTTTTTTGACATAAATAACAAGGTGTTTATCAAGTTCTATGAAAATGCTTCAATACAACAATCAAGCTTCATTTAGCAGTATTTTGCTCATTTTGATGGAAAAAAAACCAGTATGTATTTCAATTTGTTGAGAAAAACACTTTTTTGATCTAAAAGACAAGTTGTTTTATGTCAATTTCTGTAAAAAAGCTTAAAAAACTGCAAAAAATCTTAGTTTAGCTGTATATAGCTCAATTTGTTGAGAAAAACAGGTTTTTGTCCTAAATGATAAGTTTTTTTGTCAATTTCTGTAAAATTGCTTCAATACAATAGAAAAGCTTAGTTTAGCAGTATGTGGCTGAATTTGATGAGAAAAACACTTTTTTTACATAAATTACAAAGTTTTTGTCAATTTCTGAAAAATGCTTCAATACAACAAACGAACTTCATTTAGCTGTATTTTACTCATTTTGATGAGAAAAAAACGGTTTGTGTTTCAATTTGTTGAAACAAACACTATTTTGACCTAAGTGACAATTTTTTTTGTCAATTTCTGTAAAAATTCTTCAATGCAACAAACAAGCTTCGTTTAGCTGTATTTTGCTTATTTTCATGAGAAAAACATATTGTTGTGGCTGAATTTGTTGAAAAAAACACTTTTTTGACATAATTGACAATTTTTTTGGTCAGTTTCTGTAAAAATGCTTAAAAACAGTACAAAAGCTTAGTGTAGCTGTATTTGGCTCAATTTGAAGAGAAAAATTTTTTTTTTGACATAAATGACATTTTTTTGTCAATTTCTGTAAAAATTCTTCAATACAACTAACAAACTTCGTTTAGCTTTATTTTGCAAATTTTTTGATGATGAATACACCTGTATGTGTTTCAATTTGTTGAGAAAATCACTATTTTGAGCTAAATGACAAGTTTTTTGTGAATTTCTGAAAAAAATTCTTAAATACAACAAACAAGCTTCGTTTAGCTGTATTTTGCTTATTTTGATGAGAAAAACACATTGTTGTGAGTCAATTTATTGAGAAAAACACTTTTTTGACATAAATGACAATTTTTTGGTCAATTTCTGTAAAAATGTTTAAAAACAGCAGAAAAGCTTAGTGTAGCTGTATGTGGCTCAATTTGATGAAAAAAAACACTTTTTGACATAAATGACAAGTTTTTTTTGTCAATTTCTGTAAAAAGCTTCAATACAACAGACAAGCTTCATTTAGCTGTATTTTGCTCATTTGAGGAGAAAAACACTGGTATGTGTTTCAATTTGTTGAGAAAATCGCCATTTTGACCTAAATGACAAGTTTTTTTGTCAATTTCTGTAAAATTCTGCAATACAATAAACAAGGTTTTTTTATCTGTATTTTGTTCATTTTGATGAGAAAAACATATTGTGGCTCAATTTGTAAGAAAAATACCTTTGTGACCTAATGGACAATTGTTTTGTCAGTTTCTGTAAAAATACTTAAAAACAGCAGAAAAGCTTAGTGTAGCTGGCTGTATGTGGCTCAATTTGATGACAAAAACACTTTTTTGACATAAATGACAAGTTTTTTCTCTCAATTTCAGTAAAAATGCTTAAAAAACAGAAAAGCTAAATATATGGCTTAATTTGGTGAGAGAAAAAAAATTTTTGACCTAAATGACAAGTTTTTGGTCAATTTCTGTAAAAATGCTTAAAACAGCAGAAAAGCTTAGTGTAGCTGTATGTGGTTCAATTTGAAGAGAAAAACACTTTTTTGACATAAATGACAAGTTTTTTTGTCAGTTTCTTTAAAAATGCTTCAAAACAGCAGAAAAGCTAAGTGTATTTCAATTTGATAACAAAAACACTCATTTTTCCTAAATGACAATTTTTTTGTCAATTTCCGTAAAAATGCTTTTATCCAATAGAAACTTAGTTTAGCTGTATGTGGCTCAATTTGAAGAGAAAAACACTTTTTGGACATAATTGACAAGTTTCTGTCAAGTTCTACTAAAAATGCTTCAATACTACAAATAAGCTTCGTTTAGCCTTTTTTTTCTCATTTTAATGGGTAAAACCCCCGGTATGTTTATTAATTTGTTTAGAAAAATACTTTTTTGATCTAAATGACAAGTATTTTTTGTCAATTTCTGTAAAAGGGCTTCAAAAACAGTAGAAAATCTTAGGTCAGCTGTATATTGCTTAATTTGTTGAGAAAAAAAATTTTTTGACATAATGGACAATTTTTTTGTCAGTTTCTGTAAAATTGCTTCAATACAATAGAAAACTTAGTTTAGCTGTATGTGGCTCAATTTGATGAGAAAAACACTTTTTGGACATAAATGACAAGTTTTTGTCAAGTTCTTCTAAAAATTCTTCAATAATACAAATGAGCTTCGTTTAGCTGCATTTTGGTCATTTTGATGGCAAAAACACCGATATGTGTTTTATATTGTTGAGAAAAACACTTTTTTGACATAATGGACAATTTTTTTGTCAGTTTCTGTAAAATTGCTTCAATACAATAGAAAACTTAGTTTAGCTGTATGTGGCTCAATTTGATGAGAAAAACACTTTTTGTATATAAATTACAAGTTTTTGTCAACTTCTTCTAAAAATGCTTCAATACTACAAATGAGCTTCGTTTAGCTGCATTTTTTTGACATAATGGACAATTTTTTGACAGTTTCTGTAAAAATGCTTAAAATCAGCAGAAAAGCTTAGTGTAGCTGTATGTGGCTCAATTTGATGAGAAAAATACATTTTTGAAAAAAATGACATGTATTTTTCTCAATTTCTGTTAAACTGCTTCAAAACACCAGAAGAGCTAAATATAGCTGTATATGGCTCAATTTTTGAGAAAAACACTTTTTGGACATAAATGACAAGTTTTTGTCAAGTTCTTCTAAAAATGCTTCAATACTACAAATAAGCTTCGTTTAGCTGCATTTTGCTCATTTTGATGAGAAAAACACCGGTATGTGTTTTAAATTGTTGAGAAAAACACATTTTGACATAAATGACAAGTTCTTTGTAAATTTCTGTAAAAATGCTTCAAATAGCAGAAAACGTTAGTGTAGCTGGATATGGCTCAATTTGATGAGAAAAACACTTTTTTGACCTAAATGACAAGTTTTTTTGTCAATTTCGGTAAAAGGGGTTCAAAACAGCTGAAAATATTAGGTTAGCTGTATATTTGTTAAGAAAAACACTTTTTTGACATAATGGCCAATTTTTTTGTCAGTTTCTGTAAAAATGCTTCAATACAATAGAAAAGCTAAGTTTAACTATATGTGTCTCAATTTGATGAGAAAAACACCTTTTTAACATAAATGACAATTTTTTGGTCAATTTCTGTAAAAATGCTTAAAAACAGCAGAAAAGCTTAGTGTGGCTGTATGTGCCTCAATTTGATGAGAAAATCACTTATTTGTCCAAAATGACAAGTTTTTTGTCAATTTCAGTAAAAATGCTTCAAAACAACAGAAAAGCTTAGTGTAGCTGTGTGGCTCAATTTGTTGAGAAAAACACTTTTTTGGCCTAAATGACAATTATTTTATGAAATTCTCTAAAATTGCTTTAATACAACAAACAAGCTTCATTTAGCTGTACTTTGGTCAATTTGTTGAGAAAAACACCGGTATCTGTTTTAATTTGTTGAGATAAACACTTTTTTGACCTAAATGACAAGTTTTTTGTCAAGTTCTATAAAAATGATTCAATAAACAAACAAGCGTCGTTTAGCAGTATTTTACTCATTTTGAAGAGAAAAAAAACAGTATGTGTTTCAATTTGTTGAGAAAAACACTTTTTTGATCTAAAAGACATTTTTTTGTTAATTTCTGCAAAAAGGTTTCAAAATTGCAGAAATTCTTAGTTTAGCTCTATATAGCTCAATTTGTTGAGAAAAACACTTTTTGTCCTAGATGACAAGTTTTTGTCAATTCCTGTAAAAATGCTTCAATACAATAGAAAAGCTTAGTTAAGCTGTATGTAGCCGAATTTGATGGAAAAAAACTTTTTTGACATAAATGACAAATTTTTTTAAACAATTTCTGTAAAAATGCTTCAATACAACAAACGAACTTCGTTTAGCTGTATTTTGCTCATTTTGATGAGAAAAACACCGGTATCTGTTTTAATTTGTTGAGATAAACACTTTTTTGACCTAAATGACAAGTTTTTTGTCAAGTTCTATAAAAATGATTCGATACAAAAACAAGCGTCGTTTAGCAGTATTTACTCATTTTGATGAGAAAAAAACAGTATGTGTTTCAATTTGTTGAGAAAAACACTTTTTTGATCTAAAAGACAATTTTTTGTCAATTTCTGTAAAAAGGTTTCAAAACTGCAGAAATTCTTAGTTTACCTCTATATATCTCAATTTGTTGAGAAAAACACTTTTTTGTCCTAGATGACAAGTTTTTGTCAATTCCTGTAAAAATGCTTCAATACAATAGAAAAGCTTAGTTAAGCTGTATGTAGCTGAATTTGATGAGAAAAACACTTTTTTGACATAAATGACTTTTTTTTTTAACAATTTTTTTTAAAATGCTTCAATACAACAAACAAACTTCGTTTAGCTGTATTTTGCTCATTTTGATGAGAAAAACACCGGTATGTGTTTCAATTTGTTGCGTAAAACACTTTTTTGACCTAAGTGACATTTTTTTGGGCAATTTCTGTAAAAATTCTTCAATGAAACAAATAAGCTTCATTTAGCTGTATTTTGCTCGTTTTGATGAAAAAAACACATAGGTGTGGCACAATTTGTTGAGATAAACACTTTTTGACATAATGTACAATTTTTTTGTCAGTTTGTATAAAAATGCTTAATTACAGCACAAAAGCTTAGTGTAGCTGTGTGTGGCTCAATTTGATGTGAAAAACACTTTTTTGACCTAAACAACAAGTTTTTTGTCAATTTCTGTAAAAAGGCTTCAATACAAAAGAAAAGCTTAGTTTAGCTGTTTGTGGCTCAATTTGATAAGAAAAACACTTTTTTGACATAAATACAAACCAGCTTCGTTTATCTGTATTTTGCTCATTTTGATGAGAAAAACACATTGTTGTGGCTCAATTTGTTGAGAAAAATACTTTTTGGACAAATTGGACAATTGTTTTGTCAGTTTCTGTAAAAATGCTTAAAAAGTGCAGAAAAGCTTAGTGTAGCTTTATGTGGCTCAATTTGATGAGAAAAAAACTTTTTTGACCTTAATGACAAGTTTTTGTCAAATCTGTAAAAAGGCTTCAAAACAGTAGAAAAACTTAGTTTAGCTGAATATAGCTCAATTTGGTGAGAACAACACTTTTTTGACCTAAATGACAACTTTTTGTCAATTTCTGAAAAAATGCTTCAATACAACAAATAAACTTCGTATAGCTGTATTTTACTCATTTTGATGAGAAAAATACCGGTATGTGTTTCAATTTGTTGAGAAAAACACTTTTTTGGACCTAAATGACAAGTTCTTTGTCAATTTCTTCTAAAAATGCTTCAATACAACAAATAAGCTTCATTTAGCTGTATATTGCTCATTTTGATGAGAAAAATACTGGTGTGTGTTTCAAATTGTTGAGAAAAATACTTTTTTGACATAAAGGACAAGTTTCTTGTCAATTTCTTTAAAAATGCTTCAATACAATAGAAAAACTTAGTGTATCTGTATGTGGCCCAATTTGATGAGAAAAACACCTTTTTGACTTAAATGACAATTTTTTTTTGTCAATTTCTCTAAATATACTTCAAAACAGCAGAAAAGCTTAGTGTATGTGGCACAATTTGATGAGAAAAACACTTTTTTGACATAAATGACAATTTTTTGGTAAATTTCTGTAAAAATGCTTCAAAACAACAAACAAGCTAAGTGTAGCTGTATTTTACTCATTTGGATGTGAAAAACACCAGTATGTGTTTCAATTTGTTGAGAAAAACACTATTTTGACATAAATGACAAGTTCTTTGTCAAAATCTGTAAAAATGCTTAAAAATAGCAGAAAACCTTAGTATAGCTGTATATGGCTCAATTTGATGAGAAAAATACTTTTATGTCCTAAATGACAATATTTTGGCAATTTCTGTAAACATGCTTCAATACAATAGAAAAGCTAAGTTTAGCTTCTATGTGTCTCAATTTGATGAGAAAAACACTTTTTTAACAATAATGACAAGTTTTTGGTCAATTTCTGTAAAAATGCTTATAAACAGCAGAAAAGCTTAGTGTAGCTGTTTGTGGCTCAATTTGATGAGAAAAACACTTTTTTGACATAAATGACAAGTTTTTTTGTCAGTTTCTGTAAAAATGCTTCAGAACAGCTGAAAAGCTAAGTGTATATCAATTTGATTAAAAAAACACTCTTTTTTTCTAAATCACAATTTTTTGTCAATTTCCGTAAAAATGCTTCTATACAATAGAAACTTAGTTTAGCTGTATGTGGCTCAATTTGAAGAGAAAAACACTTTTTGGACATAAATGACTAGTTTTTGTCAAGTTCTACTAAAAATTCTTCAATACTACAATTAAGTTTCGTTTAGCTGCATTTTGCTCATTTTGATGAGAAAAAAAACCGGTATGTGTATTAATTTGTTGAGAAAAACACATTTTTGATCTAAATGACAAGTTTTTTGTCAATTTCTGTAAAAGGGCTTCAAAACAGCAGAAAATCTTAGGTTAGCTGTATATTGCTTGTTGAGAAAAACACTTTTTTTGACATAATGGACAATTTTTTGTCAGTTTCTGTAAAATTGCTTCAATACCATAGAAAACTTAGTTTAGCTGTATGTGTCTCAATTTGATGAGAAAAACACGTTTGGACATAAATGACAAGTTTTTGTCAAGTTCTTCTAAAAATGCTTCAATACTACAAATAAGCTTCGTTTAGCTGCATTTTGCTCATTTTGATGAGAAAAACACCAGTATGTGTTTTAAATTGAGAAAAACACTTTTTTAATATAAATGACAAGTTTTTGGTCAATTTCTGTAAAAATGCTTCAAAACAGCAAAAAAGTGAGTGTAGCTGTATATGGCTCAATTTGATGAGAAAAACACTTTTTGTCCTAAATGACAAATTTTTTGTCAATATCTGTAAAAATGCTTCAATGCAATAGAAAAGCTAAGTTTAGCTATATGTGTCTCAATTTGATGAAAAAAACACTTTTTTGACATAAATGACAGGTTTTTTGTCAAGTTCTTCTAAAAATGCTTCAATACAACAAATAAGCTTCATTTAGCTGAATATTGCTATTTTGATGAGAAAAACACTGGTATGTGTTAGGGATCTGTCCTCTAGACAGATCCAGCTGAATTAAGATATAAATGAAACTAAGAATAATCCAACTTCAAACTGTCTTTAACTGCCATGAAGTCCAGGTCAGGTGAGCTTAATCACTCTCCCTGACCCTTTACCTCATGACCACAACTTATTAACACTCATTACAAACAATCAAACCTACTCTAACTATTCTCTTCAGTTATATTGTCTTATGTGTTTTAGTTATTGTTCTGTTCGCTTGTTGGAGCTCTTCTAGGTTAGAAGATCCCCAACACTCCTCCCTCCTCTCCCAGCAGGAAGTCCGTATCCTCTGCTTCTTCTTTACCGGCTCCCAGGCCTGTCTAGACAACCCATCCGCATTCCCATTGTCCTTCCCTGGCCTGTGAATGACTTTGTAATCATACGGCTGCAGCCTCAATGCCCAACGCATGAGTCGTCCCCCAGAGTCCTTCATGCTATGAAGGTACTTCAAGCTTCCGTGATCTGTCACCACGGTGAAAGGCACGCCTATTAGATAAACTTCAAAGTGCTTAATGCCATCTACAATGGCTAGGCATTCTCTCTCGACAGTAGCATAGTTCTTTTCAGCTTTCTTTAATTTTCTTGAGTAGTAGGCTACAGGTCGGTCCTGTTCATGTTCGTCTACCTGGCTCAACACTGCTCCAATGCCAATCTCTGAGGCATCTGTCTGGAGCACAAATGTTTTTCTATAGTCTGGGCCTGTCAAGACTGTATCCTTCTTCAGTTTCTCCTTGAGTACTGAAAATGCTGCTTGGTGCTGCTCCTCCCATTGTAACTTGTCTTGATACAATTTTCCCGTGAGATCTGTCAACGGAGCAGCAATGTCTGCATAGTGTGGTACAAAATGCCTGTAGTAACCAGCCAGACCGAGGAAAGCTCTTAAGTCCTTTTTTGTCTTTGGTGTTTTAAAATCCTGGATGGCAGACACTTTGGCTTCACTGGGTTGCAGTTTGCCATGTCCAATTCTATGACCCACATAGTCACAGGATGTTATGCCAAACTGACATATTTCCATCTTGATTTGCAGACCAGCCTCTGCTAGTCTCTTCAGTACCTCTCGTAGTTGTAATAGGTGGTCTTCCCATGTTTCAGAGTAGATGGCCAGATCATCCATGTACACAGCCACCTTTCCATGTAAGTCACCAAACAACCCGTTCATCAGTCTTTGAAAGGTGGCTGGGGCTCCGACCAGCCCAAATGGCATCACCATGAACTCATATTTCCCAAAGTCGGTTGAGAACGCTGTCTTCACCCGAGAGGCTGGCTCCATTGGGACTTGCCAATATCCTCGGGCCAGGTCTAAGATCGTGATAAATTTTGCTGAGGACATCCCATCCAATAAGCCCTCCACTCTTGGGATAGGGAAAGGATCAGGTGTGGTTACCGTGTTCAACTTGCGATAATCCACGCATATCCTCAGACTGCCATCCTTTTTTGGTACCAAAACAATTGGTGCAGCCCATGGACTGTGGCTGGGTTGAATGATACCCTCTCTGAGCATCTCCTTGATCTCCTTTTGCACAATAGGTCTTCGGGCATGTGGTAGTCTATACGGTGGTGAACTTGATGGCAGGGCCTTGCCAGTCTCTATCTGCATGGTGGCACGATCTGTCCTCGCTGCAGCTGTGCCTCTTGCTGCCTTGTATGTTTCCACGGCCTCCTTAATATCTGCCTTCCTCTCTCGGCTCAGCTTCATGTCCATGTCTGGCTGGATGTCACCTGTGTTTTCCATCTTCCACGGTGGAAATTCTGGTCCAGTGTTGTCTGTTATCTTTTCCGTTTCTTCTGTGTTCAACAGGCAGACAGCTGACGGAGATTCCCACTTTAAGAGCATGTTAACGTGGAAAGTTCTGTGATTCTTCCTTGCATGGGGAATAGCGATTTTGTAGGTGGTGTTGGATAACACTTCCTCAACAGTGTACGGGCCCATCCACTTAGCTAGTAGTTTGTTCGTGGAAGACGGCAGCATCACCAACACCAGATCGCCTATTGTGAAAACTCTATCTCTTGCTTTTTTGTTATACCAAGTCTCCATTTCATGCTTGGCTTTTGTTTCCATAGTGATTGCAATCTCTCTTGCCTCCTCCAAACGGTCGTATGTCTGTCTGAGGTAGGACACAACTGACTCTTTAGTCTCTGTTGGCTCTTCCCACTCCTCCTTCAGAACATCGAGTGGGCCTCTTGGTTGCCTGCCAAAGATGATTTCAAACGAGCTGAAACCCGTCGATTGATGAATGACACTTCGGCATGCAAACAGTACAAATGGTATCGATTTGTTCCACTCTTGTGGGAATTTGTCGACATACTTGCGTAGACAGGACTTGAGTGTGGCATTATATCTTTCCACCATCCCGTCTGTCTGTGGATGGTAGGCCGACGTACGGATGCCGCGTATTCCCAGCATCTGGTAGAGCTTGTCCATTAAATCTGAAGTGAAATTGGAGCCTCTATCAGTCAATATTTCTTTGGGAAGGCCAACCCGCGAGAAATACTCCAACAATGCTTCTGCTATGTCCTGGCTGGAGGTAGTCCTGAGAGGGATAGCATCAGGATATCTGGAGCCATAGTCCACTATCATTAAGATGTAACGGTGGCCATCTTCTGTCCTGGGAAGTGGACCCACCATGTCCATTGCGATTCTTATGAACGGGACTTCAATCACCGGCAATGGTACCAACTTGGCTTTTCGAAAAGATCCTTGTGCCGTCTTTTGGCACGTCTGGCAGCGTTTGCACATTTCTGCTACGTCGTGTCTCAAGCCCGGCCACGTAAAATGCCTGAGAATGTATTCGGTTGTCTTGTTCCGACCAAAGTGAGCAGCCAGTGGGGAGATATGTGCTAACCTCAGTACCACTTCTCGATATGGTGCTGGTAAAATGAGTTGGTGAGTTTCTACTTCTCGATTAAGCACTCTTGTGCTTCGATAAATCAGCCCCTTCTGCTTGATGTATGGTCCTTCATGGACATCACATTTTCTTCTGATGTCTCGCCGTGACGGGTCTTCTGTTTGAGCTTTCTTCATCTGCAGCACTCCGCCATCCAATGGTATTGAAGCACCCCATTTTGCTGCATGCAACTGCCTTTCCTGTCTTTTCTGTGCTCTTGTGAGATTCCTCTTCACTCTCGCTGCTGTGAAGAAGTCGTCAGACCAGTTGGGTAGGTCAGACATGTCTGTTGCTAGGCTGATAGATAACTCATAGTCTGCTGGTTGGGACTCAGGGTTGTTTGACTGCTCCCCGTCTGTAGCGCTCTCCTCTTCATTGGAGCTTGCCATAGAGCTAGAATCGCACATTGCATTGTCTGTATCAGATTGGGGAGCTGCTGAAGAGTCTTGCGACTCTGAAGACTCGTTGGGAGGGGTTATGTAAGATCTTATCTTTTTCTGCCTTCTGCGTTTTGTTTTGCTCCTGGTTTGAGCGAGATAGCTGCACTTGTGTTCTCCGCTTGCCAAGATGTCCACACCAATGAGTCCATCACATGCCAACTTTGGGTTGATGGCAACTTGAGTTGTGACAACCTTTCCCAAGACCTCTATGTCTACTATAGTGGTGTTGTGTGTTATCACATCTCCATGGACACAAGCAATCCTGATAGGTGTCTCCCGTTTGTAATCCGGAGCGAGCCATCTCGGGTGAACTTGTGTCACCTGGCAGCCAGAATCTATAATCAGGTCTTTGACTCTCTGTCCACTAATGGAGCCTGGCGTTCTCTCCAAATCTCTTAGGTGGACTTTAGCCATCAAACAGAGTTTCGTTGGACACAATTTGGCTATGTGGCCATACTCGTTGCATTGGAAGCAACGCGGTCCTTTGATAGCATCAAAAGCCGGAAGTCTCGGTGGCTTGTCCATGTGAGTGGCTGTTGATATTGTTGCTGCCGGCGTCCTTGGTCCTGGAGGCTTGGAGTAGTCACTTTTGCTCAGTTTGGGTTTACTCCACTCTTGATTGCCTCCATATCTTGACCATTTCCGTGGCTTCTCTCTCTTTGGCTGGGACATCACGTATATGTCGGCCAGTTCTGCTGCAGTATTCAATGTCTTTGGGCGTTGCTGTCTTACCCATGTTTGGACTGACGGTTCCATCACGTCCAGCAACTTCTCCCTGTTCATCATATCTATGACATCTGCTCTGGTTGTGGCTGTCTTCATCCAGTTATAGGAAATGGTCTGTGTCCTTTGCGCACATTGCTGGTGTGATTCGCCTGCTGCAATTTTGATCTCATTCCACTGCGTCCGATAGAAATCTGGCGTTACTCCATGGAATGTTACTAGTTTGGCAGCCAATACATCAAAATCCAATTTGTCAGCCAAGTTTAACCTACTCTGGAAGGCGAGCGATTTATCATCTAGGACAGCCAGCAGATTAGTGGACCAGCAGGCTTTCTCTACACCATACATGGTCATCTGATCCTGAAAGGTCCGTAGAAAATTTTCAATGTCTCTACCATCCTCCAACCGAGGTAGTTGTGGCACATCTTTAGCGGCCCGCTTTCTGTCTCTCTCCAGGTCGCTTTGCAGTTTCGTCTGGAAAAGCCCCAATTCATATTTCTGCCTCCGATCTTCCTCGTCTTTACGCCTTTCTTCCTTCTCCTTTCTCCATTCCTCTTTCTCCTTTCGCTTCTCTTTTTCTCGTATCTCCCTCCTTCTGTTATCCTCCAAGCGGGCTGTTTCGGCCTGTATGTTAATTTTAGGCATCATCTTGAGCATTTCCATCATTTTACTGTTTATTTTACTCTTGCTTGCTGATGATGTCAAGGGCATAACACTCACCGATTCTGAGTCATGTGATATTCCTTCACCACTCTTGGCTAACATCTGCTTGTCAGCTGCTTTCTTTGACCCTCTGGTCTCTATCCTAGGAATGGTTGACTCCTCCGATGCCATTTCCTTGTCACCGTTTCTGTCTCTGGTTCACACTATTGTTGCACAATTCGACCGAAAACTGGCTAATCAGTTACACGAAGGGAACTAGTTATGGTAAGCTAGACACTACAACTGGAACTCAACTCTACTCTTCTGTTGATATTTGGTAGCAAACTTTGAACAGCTAAGGTAGGTTTCCTAGCTGCCACCAGTGTTAGGGATCTGTCCTCTAGACAGATCCAGCTGAATTAAGATATAAATGAAACTAAGAATAATCCAACTTCAAACTGTCTTTCACAATATCTCAACTGCCATGAGGTCCAGGTCAGGTGAGCTTAATCACTCTCCCTGACCCTTTACCTCATGACCACAACTTATTAACACTCATTACCAACAATCAAACCTATTCTAACTATTCTCTTCAGTTATATTGTCTTATATGTTTTAGTTATTGTTCTGTTCGCTTGTTGGAGCTCTTCTAGGTTAGAAGATCCCCAACAGTATGTGTTTCAAATTGTTGAGAAAAATACTTTTTTGACATAAATGACAAGTTTTTTGTCAATTTATTTAAAAATGCTTCAATACAATAGAAAAGCTTAGTGTATCTGTATGTGGCTCAATTTGATAAGAAAAACACCTTTTTGACATTAATGACAATTTTTTTGTCTATTTCTGTAAAAAATACTTCAAAACAACAAACAAGCTAAGTGTAGCTGTATTTTACTCATTTTGATGTGAAAAACACCGGTATGTGTTTCAATTTGTTGAGAAAAACACTATTTTGACCTAAATGGCTAGTTTTTTTGTCAATTTCTGTCAAAATTCGTCAATACAACAAACAAGCTTTGTTTAGCTGTATTTTGCTCATTTTGATGAGAAAAAAACTGTTGTGGCTCAATTTGTTGAGAAAAACACTTTTTTTTACATATGGGCAATTTGTTTGTCAGTTTCTGTAAAAATGCTTAAAAACAGCAGAAAAACTGTCAAAAACACTTTATTGACAGGGACAATTATTTTGTCAGTTTCTGTAAAAATGCTTAAAAACAGAGGAAAAGCGTAGTGTAGATGAGTTTTATTGACAAGTTCTATAAAAATGCTTCAATACAACAATCAAGCTTCGTTTAGCTGTATTTTGCTTATTTTGATAAGAAAAACACATTGTTGTGGCTCAATTTGTTGAGAAAAACACTTTTTTGACATAATGTACATTTTTTTGGTCAGTTTCTGTAAAAATGTTTAAAAATAGCAGAAAAGCTTAGTGTAGGTGGCTCAATTTGATGAGAAAAATACTTTTTTACCTAAATGACAAGTTTTTTGTCAATTTCTGTAAAAAGGCCTCAATACAACAACAAGCTTCGTTTCGCTGTATTTACTCATTTTGATGAGAAAAATACCGGTATGTGTATCAATTTGTTGAGAAAAACACTATTTTGACCTAAATGACAAGTTTTTTGTCAATTTCTGTAAAAAGTCTTCAAAACTGTAGAAAATCTTAGTTTAGCTGTTGAGAAAAACACATTTTTGTCCTAAATGATATTTTTTTGTCAATTTCTGTAAAAATGCTTCAATACAATAGAAAAGCTTAGTTTAGCAGTGTGTGGCTGAATTTGATGAGAAAAACACTTTTTTGATATAAATGACAAGTTTATTTTGTCAATTTCAGTAAAAATGCTTAAAAAACAGAAAACTAAATATATGGCTTAATTTGGTGAGAAAAACACTTTTTTGACCTAAATGACAAGTTTTTTTTGTCAATTTCAGTAAAAAGGCTTCAAAACAGTAGAAAAACTTAGTTTAGCTGAATATAGCTCAATTTGTTGAGAAAAACACTTTTTTGTCCAAAATGACAAGTTTTTGTCAATTTCTGTAAAAATGCTTCAATACAACAAATTTGATGAGAAAAATACCGGTATGTGTTTCAATTTGTTGAGAAAAACACTTTTTTGACCTAAATGATAAGTTCTTTCTCAATATTCTGTAAAAATGTTTCAAAACCATAGAAAACCTTAGTTTAGCTATATGTGGCTCAAATTGATGAGAAAAACACTTTTTTGACATAAATGACAAGTTTTTTGTCAAGTTCTTCTAAAAATGCTTCAATACTACAAATAAGCTTCATTTAGCTGTATTTTGCTCACTTTGATGAGAAAAACACAGGTATGTGTTTCAAATTGTTGAGAAAAACACTTTTTTGACATAAATGACAGGGTTTTTTTAATTTCTTTAAAAATGCTTCAATACAATAGAAAAGCTTAGTGTAGCTGTATGTGGCTCAATTTGATGAGAAAACACTTTTTTTGACATAAATGACAATTTTTTTTTGTCAATTTCTGTAAAAATACCTATAATGCCTATAATGCCTATAATGCCTATAATGCCTATAATGCCTATAATGCCTATAATGCTGGTATTATTCCCAAATTATTCTGCACATGCCCAAATTGCTAACATAATGTATTGAGCCTTACTGAAGAACCTACTTTGCACTTACTGCAACACTACTGCTGCAGTGTTTTAGTGATGTTTGGGCAACTGCTCAACACTCCTTTTGCCAGTTTACCTTGAAATGATCCAATTCTCAGCACCATACAAAAGTAGTGGCATCACACAAGTATCTAATACTGAGAGTGAAGAGAGTGGATGGCTAACCTGGAAAACACCATTGCTTCCATATTTGAAGAAAGTCTCTCTTGCAATCATGATGTTTTTATCAACACAACTCAAATCCAGCAACTCTCACCTCTATCAGCATTTACTAACATCACCAATAGGCAGCAAGCAACACATTTTGGAGCAACAGCAGTCCTAGCTGTACTGGGTGGATCCAGGATTTAGAAAGGGGGGGAGGACACTGAGATAATTTACTGCGGTGATTGATATGAAAACATATTACTGTGGCACAATTAAATAAGTTTGCGAAACCAATTCTGTATAATTTTACAAATATTTAATCATCACATTAAGAAAGTTCAGTCCACTAAATTATGCAATGTTTTTAATAGAAAATTTTTCGAAAGAAGTTGAATAGCATTCGTCTTGGATGATGCCTAGTAAATTCTTCAACTACTTGTTCTGGAGAAATTTTGATCTCACGATGGCAAAACAACATTGCCAATCCATTTAGTCAAACTTGCCCTATTGTACTCCTCAGTGGTGAAGCATGCTTATTGACTGCCACAGTCACAACTTGTGACTGGAAGAGTTCCCATAATTTTTAGCAGCACTTGAATATTTGGGAAAAAATCACCATCAGCATGTTTCAAGGCTTTTTCAGGTGTGTTGAGGGCAGAAGCAACCTCTCCTTGGGATGACCATTTATGCTGTCACAAGTGTAGTTCTGGTGGAAAGCTTTTTGAAGATGGAAGGTCGTCACCGTCCATTTTCAAAACATTCTCAAAATCATGATGTTGTGAACTTGTTATGGTAGATGGAAGCAAGTTCATCAACTCAATAACATGCTGAGATGGGGCAGGATCAAACCTATTATTAAGTTCAGCAATTAAATGGTCTAACAATGGAATTGTTAGATTATGCTGATAATACTGAAAACAATTATCAGCATGGATGTTAGTGCAATGTTGCTGTCAACTTGCTAGGCGTGGTGCAGATTCTTCAATGCCTCACAGTAGCAGCTACTTGTTTAGCATCCATAGATACTTTTATGGAATGACTCTACACTCCTTCGAGCATTCAGCAGAGTAGACTTCACCTGTTCTATATCATGGTGAGCATGAAACATCCGCATACTTCCCTTGGAGTTTATTCTCAAACCCTTAGTGTATCCCAAAACTGCTTGTGTGATATGCAATCCCACAATGAAAGGAAATTGTGACGATGCCAGCAAAAAAGACTCTGCATCAGATCGCGAATCTCTGTTCCATTCCAAAGATGTACTCTGTGATATTGTTTTTAAGCAGCTAATAATGGGAATAAATAAATCAGAGAACAATTCAAAAGCTTCATGGTGCTCCACCCATCTAGTTCGGCACATTTCTTTCAATTTTTTCCTCTTTTCTCCCTGCAGAATGTCTTGTATCCAAATTTCTAATGTAGCCTGTCTCTTGGGTGAATTACAGAAGAAGTGAGCAATTTTATCAGCTACTTGCATTATGTTATTAATCTTCACTGATGCTGCAGCATTTTACTACGCAAAGATTTAACCTGTGAAAGGCACAGTGGGTATATATAGCCTTGGGGTACATTGCAGTTATACGTGATGCTGCACCTTTTACCCTATCTGCCATAGCACCAACTCCATCATAAGCTTGACCTCTTAGCAGTTCTACTTCTAACTTCCAGTCAGTAAGCTTTGATAAAATATTATCAGCAATTGCCTCACCAGTAGTGCCAGAGATGCATTCTTGAAAGCCTAGAAACTTCTCTTGTGGCTCATCATTTTCAAGAAAACGAACATTAATAGACAACTGTTCAACATTAGATGGGTCAGTGGCCTCATCTGCTATAACTGAAAAAAAATTAGCTTTATGAATTTTATCCAAAAGTCTATTTCGTGTAATATCACCACATACTGATATCATTTGATTCTGAATATCTTTACTGGGGTAAGTCGCATTGAGACTAGCAGTCTCTAAATGCTCCTTTAGAACTTGGTCTCCAGCATCAATTCGAAACCTAAGCAGTGCTTGAAAATTACCATGATTGACTGAACCATCTTCTATCATAACTGGTCCATGATCAAGGTGACTTCTTAGAGCAAATGCTTTGTGCCCACATAGATTACTGTTGCTGCAATAGATCGTAGTTTTAAATAATTTTTTTTCACAAGAGTTTCCCGAATAGAATTGAGTTGCTGATCTATAGGCAATACACGATTTTCTTTCACAGCACGGAAGGTTAATGCTGTTTGTACAGCTTCATGATGAGATTTGCATTCTTCAGAAATAAAATGATTCTTCAGCTTTTTTGTTGCCTTCTTCAAGTTAGTCAAAGGACGGTTTACAAGCACCCCCAATTCAGATACTGATGGTTGACAATGTGCAAAGAGCACACAGAATTTACATATCTACCATCATCACTCTCAGAATACACTAGACCATTATATTTATCTAGCTATGAGCCTTGAAAGTGCCTCTGACGATCACCATAACCGTGTGCTGGAAAGTTATATCTCTTACTTGGAACAAAATGGTGCTTCATCGAGTAATACTTTTCATCCTCAGTTAAACTTCTTTGTGCTTTAAGCTTCACATTCTGGCCAAAATCATCAGATTAAATTACTGAATTTATTTCTCCTGATGAGTCACAGGCACTGACAGATGGTCACTCTATCAGTGATACCGTCAGGTGTTGTCGAGAGGGGTTCAGATTGACTGGAAATAACCATAGAGGTTAAACTGTCAGATTGCTCAGTTGTATCAGCCAGGCTATGGTATGGATCGAATATACAAAACCATAACACGCTTAGTCTTTTATATCTATCAGCAATTGAATTCACTTACTTACCTGCTAGTGCTGGAGAAAAACTCTAGTAGGAGGTTCATACACTTTGGCACTTTTCTGGCAGCTGGCCCTTGACTACTAGATCTCTTTGCCATGAGAGTCAGAAAAAGCTAGAGCCAGTAAAAGAAGTTCTGATCCTAGTTTAGCTGAGCATGTGCCCACATGTAATTGCTTACCACATGATAAATTAAACAGTGCTAAAAACCAACCACCTCATGTTCCCAGAGGAATTTAAAGGTGCTAAACACCAACCACCTCATGTTCCCAGAGGAATATAAACACCAACCACCTCATGTGCCCAGAGGAATATAAAGGTGCTAAACACCAACCACCTCATGTTCCCTGAGGAATATAAAGGTGCTAAACACCAACCACCTCATGTGCCCAGAGGAATATAAAGGTACTAGACACCAACCACCTCATGTGCCCAGAGGAATATAAAGGTGCTAAACACCAACCACCTCATGTTCCCTGAGGAATATAAAGGTGCTAAACACCAACACCTCATGTTCCCAGAGGAATATAAAGGTGCTAAACACCAACCACCTCATGTTCCCAGAGGAATATAAATGTGCTAAACACCAACCACCTCATGTGCCCAGAGGAATATAAAGGTGCTAAACACCAACCACCTCATGTTCCCTGAGGAATATAAAGGTGCTAAACACCAACACCTCATGTTCCCAGAGGAATATAAAGGTGCTAAACACCAACCACCTCATGTTCCCAGAGGAATATAAATGTGCTAAACACCAACCACCTCATGTTCCCAGAGGAATATAAAGGTGCTAAACACCAACCAGCTCATGTTCCCAGAGGAATATAAAGGTGTTTGTTGCTTAGCACTATTTAATTTGCAGTAAGCAATTACTTCGGGAGAGCAAGATGCTAACCAAGATATACTATAACATATGTCAGAATCAGTTATGTAGCAAAACAACTCTAACTACACAACTAATCATGATTGTGTTCCTGTAATTACAATACCAGTACAAAAATCAAGTACAGAGAAAATCATGGAGGAGGGGGGGGGGGGGGGGGGGGGGGCACCGGCCTCCCCGGCCCCTGGAATCCACCCTTGTTCAGTTTCAGGATGTTAACAGAAGCAAATTCCTTCACATGAGCTGCCTGTTTCTCCAAGGTTCATAGAAGTGGCCAAAGTCCTAACGTCATCCTCAATAGGAACCCCAACAGAGAAGTTATAACAGACAAGTCCCTAACTTGACTCCTGCAGCAGCTTGAGAGAGGATTCATCACTGTCAGGATCAACACTGGTGACCACTAACTCTTGCTTTTGTCCTCTATTTACACAGAACCATCAGAGCAATTACTCTCCACCCTCGCCTAATCAGAATATCAGTTCTTCAGTATCATCGAGATCATCCCAGCCTTCAAGGAAGAACTGGAAGCTTTCTGCAAGGGTTTATGTGTAATAATAGTAATAATTACAATAACAATAATAATAGTTACTGCAGAGGAGTTTCAAGACACATCTATAATAGTCTGCATGCATGGGTGTTTCTAGTCCAATAGAGAGAAACATTGCCATGAGATCCTATCAACAAAATGGCAACCAGTTGCCTACGCTCCTATCTAGTTTGTGTATAGAGAATGCTCTACCTGGTACTGGTGAGATCAAAGCTGACTTTCTGCTCTCAACTCTGTTGTCCACATCCTTGGTGACAGTGTGATCAAAGTAGACTTTTTTTCCTCTTAATCTTTTCCTTCATGTACCAGTTTAAACCACAGTCTTATTTTTGTGTGAACTTTAAAAAAAAAACCTGTCTGACAATTTCAGCATAACAAACTGCATAACTTACCTCCACAAGTACAACATCATCCACCCATGCAAGCTTCTCTGTCACCACACTCCAACATCCCTAACTATACATTTTTAATTCAGCTGTGTTGTACTCACCTGGAATGGGGTCCCTCCTGTTGACATTTCTTTTTCCTTCCTTGCCATCAAGCACTATCTTTCAGCCTACCTATGGAAAGAAACCATGTCCATAGTGTGAGGAGAATTCTCCATCGATCTCCATGTGCTAGACCTTGTATTGAATAGACATCGCTCCATAATGAACCTCGTTGGAACAGGGGATGGCGACTTAGTGGTGGAACACCTGAAAAACAGGACAATGGCTTCGTAGCCAAATTCTGTAACATTTTAATTGAGCTATGTCATATGTTGTTTTAGTTCTGCATCATCACTGTTATTATTATCTACGTATCAATTTATCATGCTGGCTCCTAGTAGGCTTATGTTTAAACCTTTGCACTTGAGATTTTGGGTAACTAACTAGCCATGCCCACAACTAGGCCTAAGGCTATTATGCTGGCATAATTTGGGGAATTGTATGTACTTCCATTATGCTGGCATAAAAGGTACAATTTTTTAACATATTACTGGGAAATCTTACTGTGGCTATATAGCTATATATATATATAAAAAGAAGTCCATTTCACTATTTTTACATGTTGCCTGTACAATAGCTACAAACATATTTTACACCAAAACTATAGGCTTTTACAGCTGCTAAGTAAGCAGCTGCTAAAAAAGTCATACTAGTTTAGCTGTCTTTTGCTGCTTCTGAGGATGCATTTTCCTTCCTACATTTAGTATGAGAAAACAAAACAGTTCCTTCAATATTACCTGCGTCAGTACAATAATGAACTTTTAACTTTCACTACATGAACTTCCATCTTTTAAATATTTTTATCAAATTTATGAGCATAATTTTAGCACAATAGATAAAATTTGGGGGAATTGCCCAAAAGCATAATTGATAAAACAAATAACACAATAGCCTCAGGCCTACCCACAACACATCTGAAATGCAGATCATGTACCGTGTGTTAGACATTATCATTCCATGTCATAAATGCAGACAGCATTAATACTAGTCTCTGGCTACCAATATGCTTATGTACATTACACAGTTTTCTCTATCTAAAACAGTTTCCTAATATTATATATCTTTCTGGTAACTGTGACTAACATTTCATCAACTATATGCTGCATTTTTACCTGTGCTATTTGTGCAGTGGCAGATAAAACAGCTTGTAATGTCTGGAGGATGACTCCACGATTTTCATTCCTTTTAATCCCCTGACATCACATAAAATATTTTAGAGTTAAGAGTTATGGTGAAATGCATGCAATGACCTCAGCTCTGTGTATACAAACAGCAAATGAAGAAGAAAAAATCAAAAGTGCAATCTAATTTGGTTCACTAGCAACATGCTCCAAAAGGACGACAGGTTTTCAGCCACTAATATAACCATAGCAGCGCTTCACTTGTTTCCTTACAAACAATTGTCAGGTGAAGGAGAACCTAAAAGTCTTTTCTCCAGCCACTAATGTAACCATAGCAGCGCTTCACTTGTTTCCTTACAAATAATTGTTAGGTGAAGGAGAACCTAAAAGTTTTTTCTCCAGCCACTAATGTAACCATAGCAGCGCCTCACTTTTTTCCTAACAAATAATTGTCAGGTGAAGGAGAACCTAAAGGTCTGGCCTGCGTGCCTATTTAAGATATATTCCACATACCCCATGCATGGGTTAGGATAGGCATTAGGTGAATGCATATATACAAAAGGGTGCTGTCACTAATGTTGGATTTTAACTCCTTTAATTAAAACCTCAGGGGGTCACCTAATTAGGTGTGTTGATTGTTCATACCACCAGAATGCTTGTTCTGTCAGCAAGCAGGATACCCGAGTTGGTTTGTGCAGTTCTCACTCCTGGTCAACTACTGCCATCTCCAAAGAAGGCCGTAGCTGAGCCTCTATCAAAATATCTGCTGTAGTGTTCTCCTGTGCAACATTACTTAACACCTACAGGAAGCTGTAGCTGACCTCTATATGGGTTTAGTCAACAATAGCAACAAGATGTTCAGATATTTTGTGGTGGATAACATGGCATACATGGATATGATCAACAATAGCAACAATACATAGCATGCATTGATTTATGTGTAGTGTACAACAAATAAACAAGTTAGAAGAAATGTCTAGGAGGCCCTCCACTAATCAGTTCACATATGATACAGTCCTCCTTTTCTCCTCAACTGCCTATACATACAGAAACAACAAAACAAAACAAAACTTGAAATGAACAAAAATGTTATATTTAAAAGCATCCAGCTATTACTATTGGATTGACCGGTTAAGGCCACATAAACAACATACATTGTTTCTCGTCCATGCACTTGTAAGAAATCAATGCAGGTGGGTGGCTATTTAGTAAGTAAATTTAAAGGTTAAAGGTCAAGTAAGCTGGAAATCACCCAGGAACCTCCACAAGAACCACACAACAGTATAAATATATAAATATTTATATGTATATAACGGAAACAAACAAACAAACAAAATATATATATATATATATAAACACCTAATATGATCATCTTTTGGCCAAGACCATATTTTTGATGACAACTTTGGCTTATCTGAGGATGAAGGTATCGATGAAGATGATGATGCCTTATCTGAGGATGAAGGTATCGATGAAGATGATGATGCATTTGTTCTTACCTTGGGAAGAGCAGAATAGATCATAAAGCCGTACTTTGGATGGGCAGAAGGTGGCGTCTGGCTTACCTTCT
>CBDHDT010000192.1:0-20000 GCA_965261215.1 Ekhidna sp. | reverse complement strand
AAGTTGTTGTACACTTCCTCTGTCCTTTCCCATCCATAGTACTGCTATGTGTTCCGCCCATCTTCTAAAATCCTCAATCATTAACTCCTGGTATCCTTCCCATTCAATCTTACCATCAACCATCCATTTCAAACGTGGGTCACTCGTTCCTTCCTCCAATCTATCGGTTCTCACCTCACACCTTATTAGATTATGATTTGATCCCAGATTGAGTTCGCCACTGTCCTCAACCATCATCCTATCTGAAACTAACCCTCTTGACAGCTGGATATAATCTACCACTGACCTCTGTTCTTTCATCTCCCAGGTCCACCTCCCACTACACAGTGATAACTGATTCCCTACACATAAATTACACACTCCAACCAGATCCAACAACTTCCTCCCATTCCTGTTATGCTTGACTGCTCTGTCCCTAACTCTATGTGGGCATTAAAGTCACCCACAACTAGTCCCTCAAAACCGGCTTCCTGATAATCTGTCACTTTAGCTTTCATCATCTCAAATAACATTTCTAATTCCTCAACCCTCCGCCCTACTGGATTAACATACACCCTGCCACCAACCATATTATTGCCCTCCACTACTTGCAATTTCACCCACACAGCTCCTTCAATCCTCAATAGCAGCTTAGACCTGATGTCCAGCAGACCCACTTATTATTGTTATTATTATTACTGTTGTTATTATTAGTTATTTTTGTTAGTTATTGTTAGTTGTTATTTTAGTTATTATTCAAATTGTAATTATTTCTTTTCTTTCATTATTTATCCAATAAAGCTGATGGTTCATTTTTGTTGTTTTATCATCAGAATTAATATATTATAGTTATTTGTGTATTGACTGGATTTTCCTTGTAATGTATTCTTGTAAATTTAATATTTTTATTCTTATATAGATATATTATTCATTCGAATTTGCAAGAATTTGCAAGAATACACTACATAAAAAGTTCAGTCCACCATATCCAAATACAAGAATTAGAATAAAAGTGTATATTGGATAAATAAAACAATAATAATTATACACAATAATAGTAATAATTACTATATATATAATAATAACAACAATTACAACAACAACACACAATGGGAACACAAAATTCTCCTCCTCCTCAACAATCTAAAATGTCAAAATCGTTCTTATGGATACGCCCTAACACTGCGCCGCATTCACCCTCTGAACATACACAGAAATTCTCTGCAGGAGGTAGTCATATGACCTGGGTTCCCTCAACTCATTCATTGCTCGGTGGCTTGCTTCCAGCAGTAGCTCTTTCTCCTCCATTCCAAACACCCCCAAAGTCTCTATTCCCTATGGTACAAAGGGATGTGTAGCTGAAATGTCAACATACTTTTCCTCTTCAACACCTCTGCTCTGTTGGTAACATCCCCCTGCTCTCCAGTTGGAAATGTGGTATAGGAGGGAGAAAAGGTGTCGGGACATGTGGCATACCAAACAAAAAAATATCTCATTTCTCCAAGGAGTAAGGGTGTGGCATCATCAGAATGCTACATCAGATCTGCTAAGGGTGAAGGGTTCAAGTTAAGCAGGAATTTTGGCTGCACCCAGTGACCTCTTTATAATGTCATTTACAGTCATGTGTCTGAAATGTCGTCCTTGGCTCTTCTTGCAACTGAGGCCATGCATACCCAACTGCTCCACCTGGGCCCCACAATGCTGGCAAACATGATGTATACAAGGATAGTCCCAAACGAAGACTAGTAGCAACATGAACCACCGCATCCTCCAAACAAAATGCCCAGGCAAAATAGATTCTTCCTTAGCAGCTACTTTGATACGAGCTCGAGCTCTATCACCATCAGAAGAAATAGGCAAAGATTGAAATACGACCTTCACATGGTGCCTATATCTGCTGCCAACCTTCACATGTGGGATATCTATGCCTGTACCTGCTACCAACCTTCACATATGGGGCCTATGCCTGCTGCCAACCTTCACATGTGGGGTATCTGCTGCCAACCTTCACATGTGGGATATCTATGCCTATACCTGCTGCCAACCTTCTGCTGCCAACCTTCACATGTGGGATATCTATGCCTATACCTGCTGCCAACCTTCACATGTGGGGATATCTATGTCTATGCCTGCTGCCAACCTTCACATGTGGCGTATCTATGCCTATGCCTGCTGCCAACCTTCACATGTGAGATATCTATGCCTGTACCTGGTGCCAACCTTCACATGTGGAGTATCTATGCCTATGCCTGCTGCCAACCTTCACATGTGGGGATATCTATGTCTATGCCTGCTGCCAACCTTCACATGTGGGGTATCTATGCCTATGCCTGCTGCCAACCTTCACATGTGAGATATCTATGCCTCTACCTGGTGCCAACCTTCACATGTGGGGAATCTATGCCTATACCTGCTGCCAACCTTTACATGTGGGGTATCTATGCCTATGCCTGCTGTTTACAGGCAGCAGCATCAGTTGGAGGAGAATCAACGATGCCCTGAGTCCACACATCCATGCCATCATCAAAAGCAGGGTATAAGCAATCTTTCATTCTGAATGGTAGAAGCTGCTGAACTAGCCCAAAGGTACTGGAAACAGAATCTAAAAATGCAGCAGGAGCCACCATCTCAGCACTTCTAACCTCTAGACCTCCAAACTTAACTAGGATGCTTGTGCCCAACCATACTCATCTAGATAACCTCCAAACTTAACTAGGAGAGATGCTTGTGCCCAACCATACTCATCTAGATAACCTCCAAACTTAAGGAGAGATGCTTGTGCCCAACCTTACTCATCTAGATAAATATTAGTAATTATACTCAAAATCTAATGTTGAAAAGAATCACACTCTGAAAGCCTAGAAGGCCCCTAGAAGATACTGAGAAACAAGGAGACATTTGCAAAATATATAACACTCTGAAAGCCTAGAAGGCCCCTAGATGATACTGAGAAACAAGGAGACCTTCGCAAAATATATAACACTATGAAAGCCTAGAAGGCCCCTAGATGATAATGAGAAACAAGGAGACGTTTGCAAAATATATAACACTCTGAAAGCCTAGAAGGCCCCTAGATGATACTGAGAAACAAGGAGACGTTCGCAAAATATATAACACTCAGAAAGCCTAGAAGGCCCCTAGCTGATACTGAGAAACAAGGAGACGTACGCAAAATATATAACACTCTGAAAGCCTAGAAGGCCCCTAGATGATAATGAGAAACAAGGAGACGTTCGCAAAATATATAACACTCTGAAAGCCTAGAAGGCCCCTAGATGATACTGAGAAACAAGGAGACGTTCGCAAAATATATAACACTCTGAAAGCTTAGAAGGCCCCTAGATGATACTGAGAAACAAGGAAACGTTCGCAAAATATATAACACTCTGAAAGCCTAGAAGGCCCCTAGATGATACTGAGAAACAAGGAGACGTTCGCAAAATATATAACACTCTGAGAGCCTAGAAGGCCCCTAGATGATAATGAGAAACAAGGAGACGTTCGCAAAATATATAACAATTTCGGTATGGTGAAGGATGGTAGAGAAGACACAGAGCAGCATGACCATGAAGGTACTCAAATCTATCGCCTATAAACGCCAAGACCTTGACTTGGATGCAATAGCACCGTCAACACCTACCAATCCCCCAATCAGTGAACCTAAGAGCGTAGCAACCTCAGGATTTACTTCACGAAGGCCATGAACAGCATAAAGCATCTCCCAAATTGAATATGAATCATTACTAACAAGTTCACATTTCTGATGGCTCAGCTCCAAACCTATACTCCCTGCCAGACTCTCTACTGTTCACAACTCACAAGACCTCCGTTTTATTATTATATATTATTTATATTAGCTACCACCTTTGTTTAGTAAATTATTTGTTTAGTCTATTTCAATAGAGATAATTTTCTGTACATCAACCATGATAATATAATAATGAAACCGTCTATTTAAACCAGTCTATTTTAAAAGTACAATAGAAGAAACATGGACAGAGATATAAGGTGAAAAATAAACAAATTCTCTCTCTCTATCTATATGTATATATATACACATACCGGTATTTGAATAAAAAAAAAATTAATTTAATTATTGGTATCAGCAAAGCAGCTAGCTGTATTGCTGCATTGTACGGTTACCAAAATATGGTGTATGTAAGAAAATGTCTTGACCTCCCACGTCTCATTCACAATCCTCTTTCCTAAATACCTAAAAAACGAAATACCTAAAAAAATATTTATTTTTTAAGGACATGGCCCCAGGCCCCACTGCCAAACAGCCACTCACAAGCTGGTCTGATGTATATACCACTCACAAACTTGGCTGAAATCTAACAAGTTCATGATGTAATGTGTCCAGTGGCAGAAAATTTGAGTAACAGCTAAATATGGGTGTGTCACAAAAGCATGTAAAATCACACTGTTCACCAAAACTTTATACTTTCTTCACCCCTGATTTGGAAACTAGTCCACTAATTTTCTTCCGCATCTTCCAGAGTTTGTTTGTTTTTCTGGTTTTTTTTGTTATTTTGGTGGGTTTTTTTTTTTTACACTTCACTGAAACAAGAAATGGGGTAGTCATGGACATTTATTGGAACATTTCGAGTCTTCTGATATTAAAATTATGATGAAAGGATCTACACCTCGAGAAACACAAAGAAAAAAATCCATGAAAATCAGTTTCTATATTTTTTGTATACACTATCTTAGAGAAGCATTAAAGCACACCTGGAATCTTTTTGAGCTAATATCATCATTTTAGCAGCTAAGAAGCTGCCAATGTGAGTTCTAACTGAGATAATAAGCTGTTTTGGGGTGGGAGGGGGGGGCTCAAAATGTGTCCATAGTATAGGGGAAGGGGGAGCTAGCTGACTAGGCTACAGTTGTCCTATAAACTTTTTAAAATGTCTATCCCAAACTAGAATCAAATTTTGTCTGACCTGCAAAAGAGCTTCCTCCACCTCTGCCCTACACAAATCAAAACATGCTATTGTTAGTAGTTGTCTGTTATTATATTACATTTAAATAAATTCAAGAGTTTTGAGTTGTTATTTTTTGTTTTGTTTTTGGTTTCTGTATAAATTTATAGGAGCAGGAGAAGCCAGTATAGATAGTTAAAGAGGAAGAGCAGTGGAAGACTACATCAAGTGTGAGCTATGTGACAGAGGGTCTCAAATGCATTCAGACCTTTTTCTAACATGTTTATTATTGCATCAACACATGCTATTATTGTTGATTGTACCCATGTTCACCATGTTGTCCACTACAAGATAATTATAACATACCATATAATGTTGCTATTATTGACTGCACCTATGTACAGCTAATAACAACAACAACAACAATAATACTTATTATTATATAGGCCATTGGCAGCCTTGTAAATTACATGCATGGATTCTTATTTGTGTCTATACAAGTAAGGAATTGATCTTGCGTTATGTCATTCATATTATTAAAAAAAAATTTAATTCATCATTATTTTTAAAGAAAGAAAGGTATTTGCCTTTAATATTATCCACTCACCTTATTATTCATTTAAAATTTACACACACAGAAAGAGCTACACACAAAAATTAAACTTCCAAGTCTCCGACTGCAAAACAAAAGACTAAGATCCATCACCGACTTTAATTTTCCTTTTTTTGGATCGAGAAACAGATTGTGGAGTGTATTGGAACATTTTGGAGTCTTCTGATACTAAAATTAATTATGATAAGTGGACCTATTGCTTACCAATTACGTAAACGAAGAAACAGAAACAAAGGAAGAGATGGAGGTTTCCCACTTCACTTCTTTATTATTATTTTCTTTTTGCGCTGCCTGTCTAATATCTTAGCGATTGCCTGTAGGTACGCTTGAAGTCTCTTTGGAGGTGATAGCAGCTGAAACAACCACTTAGGAGCTAAGAAGCTCCCGATATTAGTTTTAGCTTAGATATAAGCATATGGGAGGGAAAGGGGGAGGGGGTATTGTCGCTAACCCGTTACTAAATCGCAACGCTGGGAAAGTGTTTGGCACTTTTCCATAGAGCGGTACGTTCTAACGCCCCACAGCTTTTGTGGGGTATGATTGATATATATTTTTGTTGTTGTTGTCTAAAGTAAACGTTGGACGTCATTACAAGTAGCGCTCAAGTTTTGGTTAAAGACAGCCACCTATCACAACCACCGAACGAATTACTCTATGGAAAAGTACCAGACCCTTTACTAGCGAAGCGATTTGGTAAGGGTCGGCTAGCGAGGCTTGTGTGCGTGTGGTGGGAGGGGAGGGAATGGGCTCGCCATTTTAAAAAGTGGGTCAATCCAATATAGGGCGTATCGCACTTTCTGATATTGTTTATCTATGAACCGATAAAATCTTGCAGCAGCAAGGTAAGTTTTGCTAGTCCTCGCCCTAGCTAGCCCATCGTAGCGAATACATTGGGCAATACGCATGCGTTGTCATCTGAGGCAGAAAGAGTTAAATTTAATGAAACGTTAGCTCCCTGTGGGTTACTGAAATTGGAAGTCTGCCTTCTGCCCCAAAACCTTAGACTTATGGATTTGTCTACGTCAAAAAAGGCTTTCATCCAGAGAGATTTTACGTATGGGACGGCTGTTAGATTCTCCAGTGAGCTACCCAGGGAGTTAGTAGGAAAAGTAAGAGATGCTAGTATAGTGTAGTATTTTTTTTACCGAAGGCGCAACTATTAACACCGTCTAATACTTGCAACTGTGTTGTTTTGTGTGTTTAACACCATTACAGGTGGATCCAGCTACCTTTGAAGCCACTATGGACCACATCAATGACATGTTTGATAATGCTGAAAGATTGTCATGTAGAAACATTACTGAAGGTTGTCTGTCATGCATCACTGGCTATACCCTTCATTATTGCTTCAAGACAAACTATGAACAGGTATTGTATTGGTCATCAACCCATATCTGGTTGTGTAGCCTGCTGTCTAGTTGTGTAATCCAATCAATTGTCAGATCTCTTCACTGCAAGACAGTAGTAATGTTTCCAAGATAGTCACATACTTCTCCCTGTCTAATGGATGATGAGCTCTGAAGAACCTTGCAATATTCACGTGTTTCAGGGGAAACTTGCAGTTTGGCAGTCTTTTTTTTCTTTTCTAGTTTCTGGCTGATCCACAATACAAAATTCGGTCCTCGCTCTGATGGAATAAAGAGCCCACTTTCATGGAGAGGCCTTGCTTGTCTAGATGCTTTTTGTAACAGGGCTTTGCAAGCTGTCTGGTTATGTAACGGATAAATATTTGCTAAAGGAATGGGTCATACCTGGCTGGTTATGTAATGGAACAGTCACCTAGTTACATAACCAGACTACCAATAGCAAGAGTGGTCTGGATTGTTGTCAAGCTTTGTGTCATCCATGGATGGCCTAGTTACTATGGATATTCACGTATCATCCACATATTCACGTATCATCCACATGTGTACGTATACCCCAGCCCTCATGGAATTCCAACATGGCTGCATTGGGGGTGAGGTGGGGGGGGGGGGGGAAATTTGTTCCCCCTAGGAGAGCTTTTGCTCCCCTAGTTTTTTTTTGAGAGAGTATAAATATTAAATAGAGCATAATGTTGCATAGTTAAGAGAAATGAACCTTAAATGTTATCTGAAATGAACCAAAAATAATCTCAGATTGTTAAATTCCAACTTGGGGAACATGTCCACAGATCTCCTAACTTGTTATATGCCATAGGCTTATGATTACACTACTGCCCCTTACAATTTGAAAAGTCACAGTTTGTCTCCCTAGCCCCATTTTCTGTGTGCTGCCCTGACCAAGTTGCTATAGATATCAACAAATTATTCGTGGATATCCATTGAAACTTGGTCACCTGCATTTACTTTGACAGGACGGGAATGGAGTATATGTGGACATCTGTGGATGAACCATGGCAACTTGGTTATCCATGAATGATCCGTGGATATCTGTAGTAACTTGATCATATGCAGATACTCTGACAGGGGAATGTGGAGATATGTGGACATCCTCAGAAGAGCCATGGAATCCCTAGTAACTTGGTCATCCACAGATGACGGGATTGACAACAACACCAGACATGTCTGATCACATGTAGTGCTTACTGTCAAGGTGTTTTGTTCAAACTTCAGTTATCTTATGAGGATACAGTTTCTGACTAGGATGGAAACACTCGACTTCAGTGCTTCCGTTTGATCTTTAGTTGTAGTCTGGCAGCTGCCATGTGTGTTTTATTTGTATCCATGTAAGACAACTTCTCCTTAATCAGTGTGATGATCCTTACCTCCATACATGAACTATAAATACTAATGTAGAAGAGGAGGGTGTTACAACACCCTCCTAACAGCAAAATATGTAAGTCATGAGTTTTGTGCATTCAAGCAATTGAAGAGCTTACAACTTGTGATATAGCATATACTGTACTTAATGCAAGTCTGAAGGGGGAGGGGGACATTCATCATCCGTCCTATCTCTTTGCAACTGACAGCTTCCTTCCCTATGACTCTGAAGACTTTTAGCTTGTTGCAAGTAGTTGGTTTGGCCACTTAGCCTTTTGTGTGTGCTTGCTAGGCCTTGGCACATTATGCCTGCACACTTAGGGCATAAAAGCTCTCTTTTCAACTTGAGCATAATAGCAAAATATTTGGGCAGAATGACTCAACAAATGTGATTATGGTACAACACTTAATTAATACAGTTAGGAATTGTTAAGCTCAAGCATTGCTGCCACGTCAACATAGACTTGAAGTGCATATTGCTGAGAGAGTGGAAAATGTCTCTTCAAAATCGAAAATAAAATTTTTCAACTGATGCTGGTGGTGAACCTGAAGCCATGAGCCCTTTGGCATATACCCCTGGACCGTCACTTGGTGATACATTTAGCTCAGTCAGCTGTTTGTTTTGGCCACATGGTAGATCACATGACAAGGGTTAGTTTGCATGACCATAATGGTTTATTGAGAGCATAATGATCAAGACTATAATAATATGTTTCTTAGAGCATAGGAGCATAGCATAATAGCTCAAATTTTGAGCATAATGTGCCAAGACCCAATGCTTGCGTCATAGGTGAGAATTTTAAGAGAAGCAGAAAAATAGATGATTGAACACCTGTGCTGTGCATGTGGTGTACTTTGAACTGTAGCAATGGTCAAGTTGAATGGTGTTTTCTCATTGTATGACCATTATCCACTGACACGCGTGTGTATACAGGTCCTTCATAATTGTGACTGCAGTCGTCACACTTGACATGCACCATACAAGTCGGTTTTGACTTTAGTCCCATGTGCTTAAGTCCCACGTGCTTAAGTCCCACGTGCTTAAGTCCCACGTGCCTAAGTCCCACATTCCTAAGTCCCACGTGCCTAAGTCTCACGTGCCTAAGTCCCACGTGCCTAAGTCCCACGTGCCTAAGTCCCACGTGCCTAAGTCTCACGTGCCTAAGTCCCACGTGCCTAAGTCCCACGTGCCTAAGTCCCACATGCCTAAGTCCCACGTGCCTAAGTCCCACGTGCCTAAGTCCCGCGTGCCTAAGTCCCGCGTGCCTAAGTCCCGCGTGCCTAAGTCCCGCGTGCCTAAGTCCCGCGTGCCTAAGTCCCGTGCCTAAGTCCCGCGTGCCTAAGTCCCGTGCCTAAGTCCCACGTGCCTAAGTCCCACGTGCCTAAGTCCCACGTGCCTAAGTCCCACGTGCCTAAGTCCCACGTGCCTAAGTCCCACGTGCCTAAGTCCCACGTGCCTAAGTCCCACGTGCCTAAGTCCCACGTGCCTAAGTCCCACGTGCCTAAGTCCCACGTGCCTAAGTCCCACGTGCCTAAGTCCCACGTGCCTAAGTCCCACGTGCCTAAGTCCCACGTGCCTAAGTCCCACGTGCCTAAGTCCCACGTGCCTAAGTCCCACGTGCCTAAGTCCCACGTGCCTAAGTCCCACGTGCCTAAGTCCCACGTGCCTAAGTCCCACGTGCCTAAGTCCCACGTGCCTAAGTCCCACGTGCCTAAGTCCCACGTGCCTAAGTCCCACGTGCCTAAGTCCCACGTGCCTAAGTCCCACGTGCCTAAGTCCCACGTGCCTAAGTCCCAAGTGCCTAGGTCCCACGTGCCTAAGTCCCACGTGCCTAAGTCCCACTTGCCTAAGTCCCACGTGCCTAAGTCCCACGTGCCTACGTGCGTCCTCATTATTTACATTCTACCTAAACGTCCATCAAGCTATGTTCCAAGAGATTTTATCCTCAACCAAGTGTGGTGATGATTCAGAGTGTCCCCGTAGGGCTGTTGTCAACCTGCCTCAACCCAGTGTGGTGTTGATTCAGAGTGTCCCATAGGACTGTTGTCAACCTGCCTCAACCCAGTGTGGTGTTGATTCAGAGTGTCCCCGTAGGGCTGTTGTCAACCTGCCTCAACCCAGTGTGGTGATGATTCAGAGTGTCCCCGTAGGGCTGTTGTCAACCTGCCTCAACCCAGTGTGGTGTTGATTCAGAGTGTCCCATAGGACTGTTGCCAACCTGCCTCAACCCAGTATGGTGTTGATTCAGAGTGCCCCCATAGGACTGTTGTCAACCTGCCTCAACCCAGTGTGGTGTTGATTCAGAGTGTCCCATAGGACTGTTGTCAACCTGCTTCAACCCAGTGTGGTGTTGATCCAGTGTCCCCATAGGACTGTTGTCAACCTGCCTCAACCCAGTGTGGTGTTGATTCAGAGTGTCCCTTAGGACTGTTGTCAACCTGCCTCAACTCAGTGTGGTGTTGATTCAGAGTGTCCCCATAGGGCTGTTGTCAACCTGCCTCAACTCAGTGTGGTGTTGATTCAGAGTGTCCCCATAGGGCTGTTGTCAACCTGCCTCAACCCAGTGTGGTGTTGATTCAGAGTGTCCCCATAGTGACTGTTGTCAACCTGCCTCAACTCAGTGTGGTGTTGATTCAGAGTGTCCCCATAGGACTGTTGTCAACCTGCCTCAACCCAGTGTGGTGTTGATTCAGAGTGTCCCCATAGGGCTGTTGTCAACCTGCCTCAACCCAGTGTGGTGTTGATTCAGAGTGTCCCATAGGACTGTTGTCAACCTGCCTCAACCCAGTGTGGTGTTGATTCAGAGTGTCCCCATAGGACTGTTGTCAACCTGCCACAACCCAGTGTGGTGTTAATTCAGAGTGTCCCCATAGGACTGTTGTCAACCTGCCTCAACCCAGTGTGGTGTTGATCCAGTGTCCCCATAGGACTGTTGTCAACCTGCCTCAACCCAGTGTGGTGTTGATTCAGAGTGTCCCTTAGGACTGTTGTCAACCTGCCTCAACTCAGTGTGGTGTTGATTCAGAGTGTCCTCATAGGGCTATTGTCAACCTGCCTCAACCCAGTGTGGTGTTGATTCAGAGTGTCCCCATAGTGCTGTTGTCAACCTGCCTCAACTCAGTGTGGTGTTGATTCAGAGTGTTCCCATAGGGCTGTTGTCAACCTGCCTCAACCAAGTGTGGTGTTGATTCAGAGTGTCCCCATAGTGCTGTTGTCAACCTGCCTCAACCCAGTGTGGTGTTGATTCAGAGTGTCCCCATAGGGCTGTTTCAACCTGCCTCAACCCAGTGTGGTGTTGATTCAGAGTGTCCCCATAGGACTGTTGTCAACCTGCCACAACCCAGTGTGGTGTTAATTCAGAGTGTCCCCGTAGGACTGTTGTCAACCTGCCTCAACCCAGTGTGGTGTTGATCCAGTGTCCCCATAGGACTGTTGTCAACCTGCCTCAACCCAGTGTGGTGTTGATTCAGAGTGTTCCTTAGGACTGTTGTCAACCTGCCTCAACTCAGTGTGGTGTTGATTCAGAGTGTCCCCATAGTGCTGTTGTCAACCTGCCTCAACCCAGTGTGGTGTTGATTCAGAGTGTCCCCATAGGGCTGTTGTCAACCTGCCTCAACCAAGTGTGGTGTTGATTCAGAGTGTCCCCATAGTGCTGTTGTCAACCTGCCTCAACCCAGTGTGGTGTTGATTCAGAGTGTCCCCATAGGGCTGTTGTCAACCTGCCTCAACCAAGTGTGGTGTTGATTCAGAGTGTCCCCATAGTGCTGTTGTCAACCTGCCTCAACCCAGTGTGGTGTTGATTCAGAGTGTCCCCATAGGGCTGTTGTCAACCTGCCTCAACCCAGTGTGGTGTTGATTCAGAATGTCCTAGTCAACCTGCCTCAACCCAGTGTGGTGTTGATTCAGAGTGTCCCCATAGGCTGTTGTCAACCTGCCTCAACCCAGTGTGGTGTTGATTCAGAGTGTCCCCATAGTGCTGTTGTCAACCTGCCTCAACCCAGTGTGGTGTTGATTCAGAGTGTCCCATAGGACTGTTGTCAACCTGCCTCAACCCAGTGTGGTGTTGATTCAGAGTGTCCCCATAGTGCTGTTGTCAACCTGCCTCAACCCAGTGTGGTGTTGATTCAGAGTGTCCCCATAGGGCTGTTGTCAACCTGCCTCAACCCAGTGTGGTGTTGATTCAGAGTGTCCCCATAGGGCTGTTGTCAACCTGCCTCAACCAAGTGTGGTGTTGATTCAGAGTGTCCCCATAGGCTGTTGTCAACCTGCCTCAACCCAGTGTGGTGTTGATTCAGAGTGTCCCCATAGTGCTGTTGTCAACCTGCCTCAACCCAGTGTGGTGTTGATTCAGAGTGTCCCATAGGACTGTTGTCAACCTGCCTCAACCCAGTGTGGTGTTGATTCAGAGTGTCCCCATAGTGCTGTTGTCAACCTGCCTCAACCCAGTGTGGTGTTGATTCAGAGTGTCCCCATAGGGCTGTTGTCAACCTGCCTCAACCCAGTGTGGTGTTGATTCAGAGTGTCCCATAGGACTGTTGTCAACCTGCCTCAACCCAGTGTGGTGTTGATTCAGAGTGTCCCCATAGTGCTGTTGTCAACCTGCCTCAACCCAGTGTGGTGTTGATTCAGAGTGTCCCCATAGGGCTGTTGTCAACCTGCCTCAACCCAGTGTGGTGTTGATTCAGAGTGTCCCCATAGGACTGTTGTCAACCTGCCTCAACCCAGTGTGGTGTTGATTCAGAGTGTCCCATAGGACTGTTGTCAACCTGCCTCAACCCAGTGTGGTGTTGATTCAGAGTGTCCCCATAGTGCTGTTGTCAACCTGCCTCAACCCAGTGTGGTGTTGATTCAGAGTGTCCCCATAGGGCTGTTGTCAACCTGCCTCAACCCAGTGTGGTGTTGATTCAGAGTGTCCCCATAGGGCTGTTGTCAACCTGCCTCAACCCAGTGTGGTGTTGATTCAGAGTGTCCCCATAGTGCTGTTGTCAACCTGCCTCAACCCAGTGTGGTGTTGATTCAGAGTGTCCCCATAGGGCTGTTGTCAACCTGCCTCAACCCAGTGTGGTGTTGATTCAGAGTGTCCCCATAGGGCTGTTGTCAACCTGCCTCAACCCAGTGTGGTGTTGATTCAGAGTGTCCCATAGGCTGTTGTCAACCTGCCACAACCCAGTGTGGTGTTAATTCAAAGTGTCCCCATAGGACTGTTGTCAATCTGCCTCAGCCCAGTGTGATGTTGATCGAGTGTGTCTCCATAGGGGTATTGTCAACCACTTTAACCCGCTTCAAACCAGTGTGATGTTAATCCGGTATGTGATCCCATAGAGCTCTTGTCAACCGCTTCAACCTGCCTCAGCCCAGATGAAGTTGATTCATGTGTGTCGGCCATAGAGCTATTGTCAACTACAGTAGAACCCCGGAATTAAGAACACCCCAGTCAACCGAATGGCAATGAACGTCAACGGGTCAAAGTATTGTGACACAAGCTCATCAAAATATTTACTGCACAGGCACACACCCATGAAATAGCAGCTGCTGCAACTGGCAACCTCTCCTTTGCACACTTTTCTTTACTTTGAGCTCTTCAACAAATTCAAACGTAAGCATGTTATGCAGAGAAGCTAAATGTTTGAAGAAAGTGGACCAAGGCTGTACTTTGTCAGCCGTAACCAGGGAGTTTAGAATTGGCAGAACAACTGTGACAGATATTAATAAAGTCAGAGAGAAGAGCATGAAATTTGCTATTGAAGCACAAGATGATATATAGCTTCCTGAAAAGGTGTGTAGTAAGAAGAGCTGGTGCTTTTAATAGAGCCATGCATACAGTACAGACATATTTGGTGTAATGGAGTAGATATTAAATTACAGTATGAGCAGTGTTTAATACACTACAAGCATAGTGTATGGCACTGCATTTAGGCAAGTGGAGAGGAGTCTTGTAACAGTAGAAACGCCTGCAGAAGACTAGCTATGTACAAATATTAATATTCATGAACTGTTAAACAGGTCTTAATATGCATGACATCATTGATGTAATAGTTTCAGAGTTACACCCATTTTTCCGAGGGGTTTGTAACTCTTGAGGTTCTACTGTACTTCAACCTGCCTCGACCCATTGTTATATTAATTCAGTGTGTGTCACTATAGAGTTATTGTCAACTACTTCAACCCAGTATGAGTTGATACAGGGTCCCCATGGCTCTTTGGTATTCCATTGTGCTATGATAATTGTGGAACATTTGCTCATCAGTGTGTAGAGAAGGTGGCACGCTACATTCAGGAGCAGAACCATGAAGTGTACGAGGCTAGAGGAGTGATCATCGGTGATCCCATGGACAGAGGCCTCAGATGTGTATCCTACACTGCATTATACTACTATGGTTTATACACTCTCTGCCCTAACTTTCTTACTCGTTCTTCTCATATACACACTCCTCCATCTTGCTTTCACTCAGTTTCTCACATTCACCTCACACACCTCACCCTTTCTTGCTCCTCTCCCCTCATCACACCTCACCTCTTCTCCCCTCCCTCACCCCCTACTTCACACCCCTATCTTTTCCCTCCCTATCTCTCCCATTTCATCACACCTCTCCTCCTCACTCACCATCTCTTTCTCTCCATGTTAAAAGTTGTTTCCCACATAATGTTAACCTACTTTCCCCGAACATCCTGGAATCATCAAGGATAGCAAAGTATATTCTAAACCCCTCTGTGCTAGGTTAAAGGGATATCTTCTGACAGAGGGAATACTAGAGCTAACACTATACTTGTGTATGGGATATACTAGGGCTATCTATACTTGTGTATGGGATATACTAGAGCTATACTCCAACATAGTTTATGGGAGTATACAGCTAGACTCAGAACCCCAGGATGTTCGGAGTGGTAGGCTTAGTAGAGGGCAGCAACTTTGAACTCTACATCCATGGACGACACGGGATGTCCATGGCACTCTCAATAGAGATTTTATCTTTATAATAAAATATTGTCCCAGTATTTGTTGCTCTCAGAGAGAGAGAGACTGTGTTTTAACATTTGCACTTTGCTTGTGTGTGGCCTTGACCAGCTATTGCTCTTACAGATAGAAGTCAATATCTCGAAGGATGTGGAGTCTCGCACATAACTAACTGGCTTTTTGAATGTGCACACATGCTACAATTATTATAGCACCAATCATTTTATTTTTTACACAAAATAATAAATCAATCTTTTTGTAAACCCTGTCTTTACATATTAATTAATCACACCACCTAAGCCTAAGACTACATCTGCTACAAGAATCATAGTCTTTATGAGGGACCTAAAGAAGCCATGTAGCAAGTGCTGATGCATCTCTCTCTCCTCCAAGTGATGTTGATCTGGAATGCCATCCACCTTCAGGCCTAGGGCCTGCAGTGTGAGAATGTCTGTACCCATCCCACTCACAAACGTGGCGTTAAACTTCAACACAGAATTCTCCTCCAGTGTGATAACAGTGTCCCTGTACTGATTAGACACGATTAACTTGGCTAAAACGGACTTGCCACCGGTATTTTGTAGTCGAAGTTCAATTTCAAAAGTGTATTGCAGAGAGGAATGAAAGTGGCAACCATTATAGGAACATGTTGAAGCGTCCGTAAGGTCGCCACACATGGGTTGTGTTTCTCCAAGAACACAGGTTAGACTTCTTTGAAAAGATGCAGACAGAAATCTGATGGAATCTGCCATGGTGTCCACCATTTTTGAAATGCTCACATGCTCTACCATACCTTGTGCAGTCAGTACTCGACCTTCCAAGTGAACACAGTTGATCTGAGTTTGTACAGAATTGACATTCCAATTTCTGGGGCCACAGTACTTGCCATATTCTTCCAGGGAGACAGGAGGTAACCGAGGAAGTTGGTACAAACTGATGTTCCAGGCTGACAAGTAGAGCAGGAGGGGAATGGTGACAATAACTGACAGCAAGAAGACATAGTCCAAGGACAAGTTCATCCAGAAAGATGGAAGATACTTCCAAATAAGTGCCAGCATCAGGAATATGATTGTAATACCAGCTACAAACCCGCACGAGTAGAAAAATGGAGCCGTGAAGCCGAAGTGATACAGAAATACCCAAGGAGATGCAAAAAAGACGGCAATAAGTAAGGAGAGCATGAATGGGAGAGAGGCGCAGATAAAGATGAGAGAGAGAACATACAATGAACTGGACTTGTCCAAGAAGTACTTGAAGAGAGTAAACCAGCACATGGAGAGACAAAGAGGTCCGAGAGTGGAGTAGAAGGTGTCCCAGTTCGCCTCCCGTAGACAGGCCACCATCAAGTAAATATGAAGTGCCACTTGCATCACAGTAATCATGCTAACCTTCAAAGAAAAGTCGTGAGAGAGTGGGATCTGGAAGAGCACCAGAGTGTCAAGAAGAACTTGTGAAAATGGAACATAGTCGCTGATCTTTGCAAGAACCGCGATGAAAAGTATCGGCATCTTGGTAATAAGGACATGTCGGAAGAGTTGTTGCTCGTGCAGATTGTATTGGAATATCACCAGCACCATTGCAATGGCAGAGATGATCAACAGAACTGAGTAAAACGCAGGATGCAAGTAAGAAAACTCCAAGGAAAACACAGCCACAACCAGCGCTATGATAAAGTTGACATAATGGACAATGTCCTGCCTAGGTGGTCCCATCTCAATCTTAAAAGTCCGCTTGTTGAAGTGTTGGAAGAGAGACAAATACTCTTTTTTGATCTGGAGCTTCTCGGACTTAATTCCAATCTGTAGAGTGATGAGCATCAAAGCAATCATGGCTCCTGTAAATAACGCAGTACTAAGGGATGAAACAATGAAAGAGATTGTCATCAGTGGCAGGACATAGGCAGCTATGAGCCAGTAGGCTTGCTTAGTGGAGAAACTTGACCAGAGCCACTTCACCCCTTGTCGCTCAATCCAACGGAGGCTATCTTGGTACAACAGTTGTAATGTATGCACAGGACTTGAGAAAAGCTGCAGAAATGACAACACACACATGTTGTATGCAAGAGTGTCATGCACTAGAATAAACATACAAAAAATTATGATATTGATAATATGCAAGGCAGAGAAAATCGATATCCAAATATCGTCTATTTAGATAAACCGCTTGTCCTAAAAAGGTCACCCATTAAACATTATTTTTTGATTTTCTAAGAATTATTGGAGATGTATATGCAATATTAACATTTCTTTTCATCATTGTATTGTGCTGTAATACTATACATGCTGTAGCTCTATACATGCTGTAATATTATACATGCTGTAGCTCTATACATGCTGTAATACTACACATGCTGTAATACTATACATGCTGTAGCTCTATACATGCTGTAATACTATACATGCTGTAACACTATATATGCTGTAGCTCTATACATGCTGTAATACTATACATGCTGTAGCTCTAGACATGCTGTAATACTATACATGCTGTAGCTCTATACATGCTGTAATACTATACATGCTGTAGCTCTATACATGCTGTAATACTATACATGCTGTAGCTCTACATGCTGTAATACTATACATGCTGTAGCTCTATACATGCTGTAGCTCTATACATGCTGTAATACTACACAAGCTGTAGCTCTATACATGCTGTAATACTATACATGCTGTAATACTATACATGCTGTAGCTCTATACATGCTGTAATACTATACATGCTGTAGCTCTATACATGCTGTGGCTCTATACATGCTGTAATACTACACATGCTGTAGCTCTATACATGCTGTAGCTTAACTTGACCAGAAGTGCAAGAGACTGTCAGTTACACACCAGAATCTGTTGCACTGCCTATTAGAAATTGGGTGGCTGTCTTGTTAATCAACTGCAACAACCCTTCCCAGCTAATCAACCTACCCTGTTATCAACTGGGGCAACCCTCCCCAGTTCTGATACATCACTGGATTGGTGTGTGTGTGCATACACATATATATATATATATATATATATATATGTGTGTGTGTGTGTGAGAATGGTAAAGGGTCATCACACTGGTTGCCGATGTGCCCTTTTGTAGAACTGCCTAGTCCTACAGCATTACACTAAAACAAACAATTAAAAACAAAAAAGAATGGCAACAAGACTATACCCATCTTTACCACAACTTAACATTAAAACTAGCTTTTTAAAAATAATGGTGTGTATTATTTTGAATAGTAAAAGGTCATACTAGTTGGTGTATGGATGATGGGTATCATCTGTTTGACAGGTCAACTAGATACAGTTATTTGTTGTTCTGCATTGCAAAACTTGAAAGACATATATAGCACTTGGCTTCAGGAAAATTGACTCAAATTACGAAGTTTCAAGTGAAAAGCATTTCTGCTTTGTTTGTATAGAGTTAATGTTGGAGTTGAGATGGCTTTTGGGCACGGACTATCCAGTGAGAAGTTAGGAATGATTTCACAGAGTGCATTAATTTTTAAAATAATCGTAATTTAAACAACTTTACACAAAAAAAAAAAAAAAAAAAAAAATTCATTTTCATTTAAAGTGACAGTCGAGGCTACAGATATAGTGGCCTTGTGTGGGGGTAGAGGCTGCGAAGTGGCTGGTGCAGCAGTTATGGTGAGGCCTACAGATATAGTGGGCCTTGTGTGGGGTGGGATAAGCTACTTAGTAGAGGCTGCGAAGTGGCTGGTGCAGCAGTTATGGCGAGGGCTACAGATATAGTGGGCCTTGTGTGAGGTGGGATAAACTACTTAGTAGAGGCTGCGAAGTGGCTGGTGCAGCAGTTATGGCGAGGGCTACAGATATAGTAGGCCTTGTGTGGGGTGGGATAAACTACTTAGTAGAGGCTGCGAAGTGGCTGGTGCAGCAGTTATGGCGAGGGCTACAGATATAGTAGGCCTTGTGTGAGGTGGGATAAACTACTTAGTAGAGGCTGCGAAGTGGCTGGTGTAGCAGTTATGGCGAGGGCTACAGATATAGTGGGCCTTGTGTGGGGTGGGATAAGCTACTTAGTAGAGGCTGCGAAGTGGCTGGTGCAGCAGTTATGGTGAGGGCTACAGATATAGTAGGCCTTGTGTGGGGTGGGATAAGCTACTTAGTAGAGGCTGCGAAGTGGCTGGTGCAGCAGTTATGGCGAGGGCTACAGGTATAGTGGGTCTTGTGTGGGGTGGGATAAACTACTTAGTAGAGGCTGCGAAGTGGCTGGTGCAGCAGTTATGGCGAGGGCTACAGATATAGTGGGCCTTGTGTGGGGTGGGATAAGCTACTTAGTAGAGGCTGTGAAGTTGCTGGTGCAGCAGTTATGGCGAGGGCTACAGATATAGTGGGCCTTGTGTGGGGTGGGATAAGCTACTTAGTAGAGGCTGCGAAGTGGCTGGTGCAGCAGTTATGGCGGGCCTTGTGTGGGAGAATCTACTAGATGTGTAGATACAAGCTACCAGTAATGGATTCACTGATCTAGCAAATAACCTACCATAACCAGTAGTAGACAATTGGTTATTATAAAAACAATATGATGGATAATATCCCTATCCAGGAAGATCTAAAAACACTTCCTCACCAACATGCCGGGCATCTTGTTGAAAGGCCATGCGTGTATGTGTATATTTCGTACATGTCGTAGGTTATGTGAGTGCACATACGCAATGTCAGGAGCTGCCAACAATATTCATAATCTAGCAATGATATTCATAATATACCATTGATATTCATAATCTACCAATGATATTCATGATCTACCAATGATATTCATAATCTAGCAAAGGGGCTGGAAG
>CBDHDT010000191.1:0-28925 GCA_965261215.1 Ekhidna sp. | reverse complement strand
TATACAATTATAGAGTATTATTAGTTGGAATGATCAAGTGTCATCTAATGCTTCAGGTGCAAACCAATCTAATCTTATCTCTGTTCTTTTTATGCCATGTCAATCTAATAAAGTTTTTTTGTTTTTAATTAAAACATTTTTTAATCTTGTACATATATATATAAACTTTTTTATTCTACAGATATCAACCTTTATCTCAACTATGCTTATGGCATCCAATCGTTTAAAAGTGAGTTAATCATGCAGAGAATTCCGAGTACAAAAGGAATGACCATCCAGTGGCAGACAAGAACTCTAACAGACAAAAAATATATATAGATTGCACTCTTCATACTGTTAATTGTGTTCAGTATGCTTCCCACCATAAGTACAACTCTCTTTTGTACTATTCTAGATATGCTAAATATGGAGCTAGTCCTTTCATGTCCTCGCTGATGAAGAGAGAGAATGATAGTGCAATCAAGAAAATTTGTGTTAACATAATAATAGATTCTGTAGAGTCACGACCAATAATTTGTCACTTCCAATGCTTGAGCTTGTTGATAAGTTGAGTTGTAGTGTCAGAATGAAAATCAAGTATCCTTTCTTAGACACCATCCAATCCGTTCTCATTTGCATGTGCATTCAGTAAACATTCTTAATCATTTTTAGAGATCTTTATCATCAATGTGAGGGCCATATCATTTTTGTGCATGCAAGTCACCAAGACAACTATTTCCAAATTAGGTAAACCTGTTTTATTTAAGGTGGATAAAAGTTTCCCATTTTACATTGTTGAACGTAGGTGAATACATAGACGACATATATGCAATGCACAGCAATACAAAGTCTTCCACCAAACTCCAAGGGGAGGGCTGGATTCACTCGCCAATTACAGATAAATATACAGAACATAATTATATTTAAATAGTTTCAAGTGGCTGTGCGAAGTGATACAAATCTCCCTTCATCTATGCATGCCTCACTCACAAATTAAACCACACGTAACAATACACTAGGTTATCATATAAATAAATCTATTCCTAAACATTTTAAATGCAACACACTGAAAATTATCTATAGTGTAAGAGTACATGAATGTATAGATGTATACATATGTTTCTTACCACAAGTGGGGTTTGAGTTGGACCAGCCAGTAAGCTGACAGGTTCTTTCAGAATCGCCATGCAATACAAAGTTATCAAAGCACACAAAAGTAACCACAGAGCCAATTGTTGTGGTATCGTGGTTAAGTGCCCCATCTTCAGGATTTGAAATGCCATCAAGGCCGCAGTCAAACACTGAGAGCATATATGTGAACATGTGCAGGAGAGAAAA
Source organism: Ekhidna sp. (assembly GCA_965261215.1). GTDB lineage: Bacteria > Bacteroidota > Bacteroidia > Cytophagales > Cyclobacteriaceae > Ekhidna. The sequence goes on along the minus strand of CBDHDT010000191.1, from coordinate 27,608 downwards.
GATAACTCATCTTTGGTGCAGGAGTACAAAATACCGTTTGTCTTGCAATGTTACTTCACTAATTATACATATAACCTAACTCTGGAGTACCGTACCCTCTAGTCATTCAGGGATTACACCTAAACATATAGTAAATAAATGGGTGCATAAATGATATGATTTAAACTTGGATATAGTCAACCAAAATATGTAATGGAAATATCTGATTTGTAATGTGCACATACTGAGTAGCCTGCATAACAATTATTCAAAAACTGTACTTCTAGTTTGAGAGATTAGCCCTTTTTTTTAATCGCCGAAAAATAACCACTTCTGTGAAGGAACATGACCTTTAGGTCATTCCTACAGTTTCATCAAGTTTTTATGCTGAGAAAAGCTACATAGGCATTCCGGAAATTATCCAGAATCCTTCCACTCTTGAGAAACCAGCATTTCAGAATGGATTTCTTCACAATAACTTGTGTGAAGACATAGCATAATTAAGCACAATGAAGTGCTCATATGTTTTGTTATCTACCTCAATGGAGATGATTCTTTTGCCAAACTGACAATGCTTAATCAGATTGAAAAGATTATTCATTAAAAAATGGTAATTGCTGTAAATACAAAGATTATACAGTCAAGGAAGAAAAGGTAAACAGAGAAGATTACTAAATAATGCACATCCAATGCAACTTCAAAAAATTAGTTTGCACACAACTTGCACCTAAGGGTCAGCGCTTCAAATGAGATGTAGATCTGGAGCTACCCGATTGCAGTGTCTCAACTCTCAGGCTCTACCGGTGAAGCAACACCATTGTTTGTCGGATATCTTTCCGTCGCAATTGTAGCTATTTATTTCAAGTTGTTATTTTTGACTTTTTGTTTTGTTTTGTTGTTTTGGCACATTATAGATGAGCAAAGGAGGACCAAGTCAAATGTGAACTGAGAGGTGGCGGAATTCCTGGGCTATAAAATACTAGTGTTTTTTTTTGCTCTACAAAACCATATCAATACGTCATGTAAAATATAGTTGACTGCACTCTGTACACCACATTGTCCACTACAAAACATTTTGTTTCTATTGTTGTTTGCATCCATGTTGGGTCAGCTATAGCCTCCATCAAGACAAGACAACATAGCACAAGAGAACACTAACCAAAGAGCAGATGTTAAGGCAATACAGGATCAGCTACGGCCCACCTCGGGACATGGTAACAAGGTCCCAGAAATAAGAGCTCCACAAACAAACAGTTAAACTATGCATGGGTCATAAGTTATGTTTATATTAATCTTGGTTAGGTTAACAACCAGTTGTAAGAACATAATAACATGCTAGTATGAGCATGGGTTTTTTCTCCCTGACTTTAACTACATTTGCCAATTTTTTTTGTTCACAAGATTAAGAAATGGAGTATATATTAGTGGACGTAGATTGAGTCTTCTGATACTAAAATTATAATGATTAGATCTATTGTTTACAAGTTATGTGTGATGGAGAAACAAACAATTAAAAAAACAAAACACGAATATCCTTGAAGATGATTTCTTTTTTTTCCACACTTTCAAAATATTATTTTGCGTATCCATTTTTCTACCTTACCAAAGCAGTCAAGACATGCTTGGAGTCTGAAACCACCAATTAGGCAGCTAAGAAGCCACAAAATAAGTTAAGCAGAGAATTTAGTTCTGTCAGCCATTTTAAAAAGTGGATCAGGAATAATAGTGGACTCCCTAATACAGTTACATACCCCATATTTTAAAAGTAATGAATGCAAGCCATTGAGTGGTGAGGGATGATGCTGTGTTAATTAAACAAACAAACTTTTGTTTACTTTTTTTAACTAAATTAACAAGGAACTACTCTGGCCATTGCCTCCATCACCAACCTGAAGGCAATACAGTACTGACCTGTGTACTTTACTGATGTCATCATGATGTTGTAATGCTTGGCTTGTGATTGAGGAAATAGGAGGGAATAGAATGTATTTATATGTATGTTGCTTACGGATACCCAAGTGATGCAAGGTTGCATAATCTGATACCATGAAGTTTTGTTAACAGCACATGGAAGAAGCTTCCTAGAATATGGGATACCTATTGCAAAATGACTTATTTGTAGGTATATTTATAGCTATTAATCTGAATGCAAATACATACAATAAGCTGCAGTTTGGTATTAAAATCTGCTCAATTGATGTAAGCAAACAAAGGCTACACATCTCTACATCATGCCATGTCTACAACAAAACTTACAATTGGAAATCCATCATGGATCAACTCCTTTCTTCAAAGAGAACAGATGCAGAGTGTTTTCCAGTAAGCATTGGTGTCTATTCAGCCTAAACCAGTATAAGAGATTCCAGACACTGCAGTTAAGGCCTGGAAGAGATGCTTCATAATGGAATTACAAACGAGTCAGCCATAGTTGATTTTTTATATTTTTGCTTGTGTGACCTTCTACCCAGAAGTAAGTTTTTATTAATGATAGAGCACTACCCAGAAGTAAGGTTTTATTTGATAGAGCACTACCCAGAAGTAAGTTTCTATTAATGAGAGAGCACTACCCAGAATTAAGTTTTTATTAATGATAGAGCATTACCCAGAAGTAAATTTTATTAATGATAGAGCACTACCCAGAAGTAAGTTTTTATAGAGTACTAACCAGAAGTAATATTTTATATATGACAGAGCAATGTATTGTGAATGAGCTTGTAAACAAAATGCCATTAGGATGTATGGCTCATTTTATTATCACTCCCTATATTGGTTTGACCCTTATTTCTAGATTGCGGCACAAAAAATGCCCGAACACACCGTTTAAGATAATAAGAATTTTCCAAAGAGATTTTTTGTTGAGATATAAACTGTGCCTATTTCATCCCCAAAACACTTCAAGCATGCCTTAAATCCTTCGAAATGGTAATGAACCAAAAGCCCCCCAAAACTGTTGAAAATCATGAAATTTGGATTTCAAAGATCATGTATCTATCAGTCTACTTTTGCTCCAAACATAACTTCCGTACAATAGGTCCATTCATAGATATTGTAATACCAGAACCACACAAATATTCCAATGCATTGCTGTGACTAAACTCTCACTCAATTTCGGTAACAAAATACAATTCAACAACAAATTTGTGGATGATGCAATCTAGTTACGCTATTTAGAATTGAGAACATGCAAGCAGTATTATATGCAGAACAATGAACCCTACTCGAGTGTGCGGTTTAGTTTGTCAAGATCTTGCTCAGTGAAAACAGTAATGAATACCATGGAGGCTAAAGATAGCACTCTAGACTGTTTGGTTCTCCTGCTCAACTGTTACCAAGTCCATGAGCAGCTGTAATCTACAGCAGCAGCATTTGTCTCCAAGCAAAGAAGTGAGCAATCAGTGGAAATACAGAGCATCTTGTTCTACTAGAAAAAGGTGAGTAAAATAAAGCCATAATGCATTATAACAGCTGGCCTAGTGTCTTTCTTACTTGTAATATCTATGTATGGGAACAGATTTGTATAGTCCACAATATGGTCTGCATGAGTATAGTCAACGATAGCAACAATACATGGCATGTGCCGCTTTGCAATGATTGGTTATATGGCTTATGTTGATAATCGAACTGGTTATGGTTAATATGTGTATATTCTTTAGCCTATAAAGACATATACTCCTCTGGACAATTACCCCCTCTCACCCAGGATATATACCCTTCCCCCCTCTCCCCCCATGGACAAAAAAAAAACCAGTGGGGAAATTGGAAATAAAAATGTATATTTGGGGGATGAGACGGGGATGGGGGGGGGGGGGGGAGTGAAAAACAAAAATCAATTAGGACCAAGCTAGGGCGAGAATCCCATCTTTCATCCTAAAATTCTATATGTCATAGGTGAAATATATATTGGTGTTGATAAATGACCAGGGGGTATTTGGCATGTGTTTTTTTTTGTCAGGGGGGGTAATTGTCTGGGAGTATATGCCCGGGGGTTAATTGACTGGGGCGGGGAGTGATATGTCCTAGAACCACTCTGTAGATCTCTAGGTAAGTCTCCATCACTCAACCACAGAAAACAAAATAAACAAACATATATTACAAAAAAAACAACATTAACAAAAAAATGTTTTTAATTGAAACCAACTTAAAAAATACAATATTGGATTGACCCGACAAAAAGGAACTGAAACAATTAAATCCACATATACCACAACCATTACATGACACGTAACCACAACTAGCATACATCATTAATATGTTATTAAAGATTTATACAATTATAGATTATATTAGTTGGAATGATTAAGTGACATCGAATGCTTTAGGTGCAAACTAATCTGACCTTATGTCTGTTCTTTTTATGCCATATCGATCTAATATAGGTTTTTTGTTTTTAATTAAAACATTTTTTAATCTTGTCCATATATATATGCTATTTATTCTACAGATTTCAATCTTTACATCAACTATGCTTATGGCATCCAATCGGTTAAGAGTGTGGTCATCAGGCAGAGTATTCTGATTACAAAAGGATGACCATCCAGTAGCTGACAAGAACTCTGATAGAAAAAATATATAGAGATTGCACTGTTCTCTCTGTTGATTTTGTTCAGTATGCTTTCCACCATCAACACTTCTCTCTTCTATACCATTCTAGATATGCTAAATATGGAGCAGTCCTTTCATGTCCTAGCTGACGGAGAGAGAGAGAGTGATAGTGCAATCAAGGAAATTTTTGTAAACATAATAATAATATCCATACAATCATGATCAATAATTTGTGTAACTTCCAATGCTAGAGCTTGTTGATAAGTAAAGTTGTAATGTCAGAATAAATATCAAGTATCCTTTCCTAGACAATATGCAATCCGTTCTCACTCTCAAGTGCATCCATTAACTTTCCTAAGCATTTTCTCAATCCTTCTCTTCACTCACTATGGTTACCATTTCATTTTAGGACTTCCATGCAAGTGAGAGCCTGCTAGGATAGATTCACCAAATGACTATTTCAAGTTTGCATAAGCCTGTTATGGGTGGATTAGAGGTCAGCTCCCCCCCCCCCCCCCCCCCATTCCATATCCAATAATTTTCAAGACTAATCACCACTGTGCAGGTAATTGTTTTACCAAACTGTTGCTTATTTTGTGTGCTTTCAAATGGTATGGTAGAGTTGACTGCACCCAGTATACCATATTGGTCACCAAAAAAATTTGCAACCCAACTTTGAAACAATATTTACTCGCGCATGCATGCATCAAAACACCAATGTTGGTGTGTGGCAGAGCAAATCCCTTAGCTATGATACACAAGTACTGATTTACTATGCGTTGAGGTGTTAATAAGTTATTGAAACAGGCGTGTCCAAATTATGGTGCCTTATATATATAACAATTTAACACATCAACACATAGTAAATCTCTTCATGGAAATCACAGCTAAGGGATTTGGAAAGCAATACACCAATTTTAGTGGTCAGTAACCATTGCATGCGTGGGTTATGACTGTTTCAAACTTAGGTGCAAATAGTTCTTAGTGACCTTGATGTTGGTGCATGTATCTTCCAAGAAAATGAGCCAATAGAGACATACAACAAAACAGTTAAAGCACACAGAATTAGCTACAATATTGTTCTAAACTTACCTACAAGGTTTATGATAAAAAAAGTTTTGTTGAATAAAATATTTGTTTTTTAAAAGTGGGTTAAACGGGTTTAGTCTGATCTCTATCCCCCCTCCCTGTTTTAAGGCACTTGATTCATACATATTTTTTATGGATGAACATACAGTGAATCACATAGATGACACAAAGATACATCAATAGATATGCATTGCGAAGCAATACAAAGTTTTCTATCAAACTCCCTGGTGAGGGCGCAATTCGCTCGCCCATATAGATACATGGAAAGTACAGATGTAAATACATGTTTAGCCAGCTTCAAGAGACTGTGCACAGTGATACCAATCCCCTTTCACCTCTCAACAATGGCATGCTTTACTCACTAATAAAACCGCACTTAACAACACAACATGTGACTATGTAAATAAGTCTATACCAAAACATTTTGAATGCAACACACTTAAAATTATCTACAGTATATGAGTACATATATGTATACATCTATTCCTTACCACAAGTGGGATTTGAGTTGGTCCAGCCAGTAAGCAGACAGTTTCATTCAGATTCTCCAAGCAATGAAAAGTTATCCAAGCATTCAAAAGTAATCATAGAACCAAACTTTGTGGTGTTGTAGGAAAGTGCCCCATCTTCAGGACTTAAATGCCATCAAGGCCGCAGTCAAAAAACACAGAGGATATATGTGAACATGTGCAGGAGAGAAAAGAGAACTCATCTTTGGTGCAGGGTACAAAACACCACTTCTCTTGCAATGTTGCTTCTCTAATTATACTTCTAACCTAACTCTGGAGACCGTTAACTCTAGTCATACAGGGATCACACTTCTAACCAAATTGTATGAAAATGGGTGCTTAAATGATAGATTTAAACTTGGGTAGTGTCAACAAAAACATGTAATAGAAATACCTGATTTGTAATGTGCACATACTGAGTAGCCTGCAGAACAATTATTCAAAAACCGTACTACCAGTTTGGGGGGTTATCTATTTTTTTTTATGGCTGAAAGTAACCACTGCTGTCATGCACAAGATGCAGTGTCTTTTCGGGCTCAGCTTTGGATCAGACTCTGGGGATGGGCACCATAAATTCTGGATTTTAGGACAACAGATGCAGGTTTTGAGGAGTTGAACAGACCTTCAGGTCAATATGACAGTTTCACTAAGCGATTGTGCTGAGAAAAGCTACTTAGGCATTCTGGAAATTACTCTGAATCCCACCACTCTTGAGAAACAAGTATTTCAGGATGGATTTCTTCACAATAACATGTGTGAAGACATATCACAATTAAGCACAACCAAGTGCTCACAACTTTTGTTTACTTACCTCAATGGAGATGATTCTTATGCCAAACTGACAATGCTTAATCAGATTGAAAAGTAAAATCATTGAAAAGATAATAGCTATAAGCACAATGATCATAGAAACTGAATTCAGTCAAAGAAGAAACGGTAAGCAGACAAGATTATTAACTAATGCACACTCAATGCATCGTCCAAAAATAATTAGTTTGTATCTAACTTACATCTAAGGGTCAGCACTTCAAATGAGATGTAGATCAGGATTTACCAGATAGCTGTGTCCCAAAAGGCTCTACAGATGAAGCCACACCGTTGTTTCCTATGCTATAGTAGCTATTTGTTTCAAGTTGTTATTTTGTTTTTTTAACGTGTTTTGTTCTTTTGGCACATTATAGTTGTGCGGAGGAGGACCAAGCCAAATGTGAACTGAGAGGTGGAGGATCTCATAGACTATTAAATACAATTTGTTCTGTTGCATATCAACAAATGTTATGTAATGTAGAGTTGACTGCACCCAGTATACCATATTGTCCAAAACAAAACATCTTGTTGATGTTGATGACTGCATCCATGTAGAGTCAGCTACAGCCTCCGTTGACATGGTAACATAACACATGGGAACACTAAACCAAACAGCAGATGTTTTAGCAATACAGGATCAGCTATGGCCCCTCTCAGGACTTGGTAACAGTCTACCAGAAATAAGAACTCCACAAACAAAACAGATAAACTATGCATGGGTCATAAGTATGTTTATTTTAATCTTGATTAGGTTAACAACTATTTGTAAGAGATGTATCAACATAATAATAAGCTATTATGATCGAGTATTTTGCCTTTTTTTGTTTCACCAGACAAGAAATGGAGTATATATTAGTGGACGTACATTGAGTCTTCTGATACTAAAATTATGCCTGGATCTATCGTTTACTAGTTATGAGTGTTGGAGAAACAAAGAATAAAAAAAAAAACATGAAAATCCTTGAAGTAAATTTTTATTAATGATAGAGCCCTACCCAGAAGTAAGTTTTTATATGATAGCGCACTAACCAGAGGTAAGTTTTTATTAATGTTATAGCACTACCCAGAAGTAAGTATTTATTAATGATAGAGCACTACCCGGAAGTAAGTTGTTATTAATGACAGAGCAATCTATTGTGAATGAGCATGCAAAGAAAATGCCATTAAGGATGTATGGTTCATTTTATTATTATTCCATATATTGGTTTGACTCCCGTTTCAAGATGGTAGCACAAAAAATTGCCGAACACACCGTTTAGGATACTAAGAATTTTCCAAAGAGAGTTTTTGTTGAGAAATAAACTGTACCAATTTCATCCCCAAAACACTTCAGGCATGCCTTAAATCCTTCGAAAAGGTAGTGAACCAACAGCCCCTCAAAATTGTTGAAAATTGTGAAATTTTGATTTCAAGGATCTTTTTATCTATAGTCTACTTTTGTTCCAAGCATAACTTTCGTACAATAGGTCCATTCATAGAAATTGTGATACCAGAAATCCCCAAATGTTCCAATGCATTGCTGTGGCTAAACTATTACTCAATTTCGGTAACAAGAATAATTTGACAACAATTTTGTCGAAGATGCAATCAATCAAGCTTGCTCTATTTAGAATTGAAAACATGCAAGCAGCACTATATACAGAACAATGATCCATACTCAAGTGTGCATTTTAGTTTGTCGAATTCGTTTTCATGGAAATAGTTACAAATACTAAGTGGGCTACAGCTAGTCCTCTAGACCGTTTGGTTCTCCTGTGCAACTGTTACCAAGTCCATGAGCAAATGCAATCTTCAGCAGTGGCATTTGTTTACAAGCAATGAAGTGAGCAATCAGTAGAAATACAGAGCATCTTGTTCTTATAAGAAAAAGGTGATTAAAATAAAGCCATAATGCAATATAACACCTGGCCTAACAATATTAGCCAATACGGTCTTGTAGTATCTACAGTAACTTTCAACAAAAGTGATTTGTATAGTATACAATATGGTCTGCATGAGTACACTCAACAATAGCAACAATATATGGCATGTGCTGCTTTGTAATGATTGGTATATATAGTTTATGGTGATCATCGAACTAAGGACATATACCCCCTGGACAATTGCCCCCTCTCTACCTGAACATATAACCCCCCCCCCCCCCCCCTTCTCCCTCCCATGGACAAAGAAACAAGCGGGAAATTTGGAATTATAAATATATATTTAGTAGGGGTGTAGGTAAATGGAAAAAAATGTATTAGGGCTAGGCTAGGGCTAGAATCCCACCTTTCATCCTAAAATTCTAATGTGATAGGTGTAAATAATTATTGGGTGGATAAATAACCAGGAGATATTTGGCATGTTTATTTTGTTGTTGTTTTTAGTCTTAGGGGTAATTGTTGGGGGTATAAGTTCGGGGCTTAATTGACAGGGGCGTGGAGGGATATGTGCTAGAATCTTTGTCTCCATCACTCAACTACAGACAACAAAATAAAAAACATACAAGCAAACAAACTAACATATATTACGGAAAAATTTAACATGAACAAAAAATGTTAATTGAAACAAACTTAAAAACGGACAATATTGGTTTGACCTGACAAAAAGGAACGGAAGCTTGATTAAATGGACATATACCACATCCATTACATGACACTTAACCATAACAACTAGCATACATCATATCTTATTAAAGATTTATACAATTATAGAGTATATTAATCCGAATGGTCAAGTGTCATCTAATGCTTCAGGTGCAAACTAATCTAATCTTATTTCTGTTCTTTTTATGCCATGTAGATCTAATATAGTTTTTTGTTTTTAATTAAAACAATTTTTAATCCTGTGCATATATATTCTTTCTATTCAACAGGTATCAATCTTTACGTCAACTATGCTTATGCATCCAATCGGTTAAGAATGAAGTCATCGGGCAGAGGATTTTGAGTACAAAAAGATGACCATCCAGTAGCTGACAAGAACTTTGACAGTCATAAATATATATAGATTGCACTCTTCACACTGTTTATTGTGTTCAGTATGCTTTCCACCATCAGTACATCTCTCTTCTATACCATTCTAGATATGCAATATATGGAGCCAGTCCTTTCATGTCCTTGCTGACGGAGTGAGAGAGTGTGGTAGTGCAATCAAGGAAATTTGTGTTAACCTAATAATAGTTTTTGTACAATCACGACCAATAATTTGAGTCACATCCAATGCTAATGCTTGTTGATAAGTAGAGTTGTAATGTCAGAAAAAAAATCAAGTATCCTTTCCTAGACAGCATACAATCCTTTCTTACTTTCAAGTGCCACCATTAACTTACCTAAGCATTTTCTCAATCCTTCTCTTCATTTACTATGGTTACCATTTCATTTAGTATTTCTATGCAAGCGAGAGCCTGCAAAGATGGTTTAACCTAATGACTATTTCAAGTTTACATAAGCCTGTTATGGGGGGACTAGAGGTCAACCAAATCCCCCATTCCATATCCAATTATTTTTAAGACAAATATCTATTCATCATACCTTTCCTCCTTAACTCGGTGCAAGTTATTGTTGCACCATATTGTTATTTATTCTGTGTGCTTTCAAATGGTATGTTTAATGACTATATAGACACATTGTTAGACTATACATGCACAAACATCAAGGTCACACAAAAAAATCTACACCACAACTTTGAAACAATATTAACTCATGCATGCATGGATAACAAAACACCAACATTGGTGTGTGGCTTACCAAAGTCCTTAGCTATGATAAACAAGAATAGATTTACTCAGCATTGAGGTGTTAAAACTTTACTGAAACAAGTGTGTTCAAATTATGGTGCCTTATATATATATAACAATTTAGCACATCAACACACAGTAAATCTCTTCATGGAAATCACAGCTAAGGAGTTTGGGAATCAATACGCCAATTTTGGTGGTAATTTACCCATGCATGCGTGGGTTTTGGCTGTTTCAAACGTGGGTGCAAATATTTCCTAGTGACCTAGATGTTGGTGCACATATCTTATAAGAAAATGAGCCAATAGTGACATTCAACAAAACATTTTAAAGGACACAGAATAAACAACAATAGGTACTAAACTTACCTACAGGAGGTAAGATAAAAAAAAGTTATGTTAAATAAAATTAAAAAAATTAAAGAGGAGAAAGCGGTTTGGTCTGATCTCTATCTCCCCCCTCATAAGGCATTTGGTCCATGCACATATATGGATGAACATATGGTGAATCACATAGACGACACAAAGATACATCAATAGATATGTAATGCGAAGCTATAAAAAGTTTCCTATCATAATCCCTGGTGAGGTCGCAATTCGCTCGCTCAAATAGATAAATGTTCAGTACATATGTAAATGCATGTTTAGACAGCTTCAAGAGACTATGCACAGTGATGCCAATCCCCTTTTATCTTTCAGTAATGGCATGCTTCACTCACTAATTAAACCACACTTAATAACACAACATGTGACTATGTATATGAGTCTATTCCTAAATATTTTGAATGCAACACCCTTCAAAGTTATCTACAGTATATAAGCACATGAATTTAAACAACTATATAACCATTCCTTACCACAAGTGGGGTTTGAGTTAGACCAGCCAGTAAGCTGACAGGTTCTTTCGGATTGTCCAAGCAATGCCAAGTTATCCAAGCATGCAAACGTAATCACAGAGCCTAGGGTTGTGGTATTGTAGGAAAGTTTCCCATCTTCAAAATTTGAAATGCCATCAATACCGCAGTCAAACACTGAGAGAATATATGTGAACATGTGCAGGAGAGAAAAGAGAACTCATCTTTGATGCAGGGGTTCATATAACATTTTCTTGCATTGTTGCTTCTATAATTATACTTAAAACCAAACCCTGGAGTACCATAACCTCTAGTAATGCAGGGACCACACTTCTAACCAAACTTGTATGAAAATGGGTGCATAAATGATAGATTTAAACTTGTGTGGTATCAGCAAAAACATATTATAGAAATACCTGATTTGTAATGTGCACATGAGTAGCCTGCAGAACAATTATTCAAAAAATGTTTTTTAATTTGGGGGGTTAGTCCATTTTTTTTATGGCTGAAAATAACCACTGCTGTCAAGGACTGGATGCATAGTCTTTCCGGGCATCGGCTTTGGACCTGAGTCTGGTGATGGACGCCATGACTTCAGGATTTTAGGAGTGAGGAAACATGTTTTGAGGAATTGAGCAAACTCTCATGTCACTACAGTTTCACTAAGTTCATGTGCTGAGAAAAGCTACATAGGCATTCCGGAAATTACTCTGAATCCCTCCACTCTTGAGAAACGAGCATTTCAGGATGGATTTCTTCACAATAACATGTGTGAAGACCATCACAATTAAGCATAAACAAGAATAGATTTGCTCAGCATTGAGGTGTTAAAACGTTACTGAAACAAGTGTGTTCAAATTATGGTGCCATATATATATATATATATAACAATTTAACACATCAACACATAGTAAATCTCTTCATTGAAACCACAGCTAAGGGCTTTGGGAAAGAATACACCAATTTTAGTGGTATGTTACCCATGCATGCATGGATTTTGACTGTTTCAAACTTGGGGCAAATATTTCCTAGTGACCTAGATGTTGGTGCACATATCTTATAAGAAAATGAGCCAATAGTGACATTCAACAAAACATTTTAAAGCACGCAGAATAAACAACAATAGGTACTAAACTTACCTACAGGAGGTAAGATAAAAAAAAATTTATGTTAAATAAAGTAAAAAAATTTAAAAAGGAGAAAGCGGTTTGGTCTGATCTCTATCTCCCCCCTCATAAGGCATTTGGTCCATACACATATATGGATGAACATATGGTGAATCACATAGACGCCACAAAGATACATCAATAGATATGTAATGTGAAGCTATAAAAAGTTTCCTATCAAATTCCCTGGTGAGGGCGCAATTCGCTTGCCAAATAGATAAATGTACAGTACATATGTAAATGTATGTTTAGACAGCTTCAAGAGACTATGCACAGTGATGCCAATCCCCTTTTATCTTTCAGTAATGGCATGCTTCACTCACTAATTAAACCACACTTAATTAATAACACAACATGTGACTATGTATATGAGTCTATTCCTAAATATTTTGAATGCAACACTCTTCAAAATTATCTACAGTATATAAGTACATGAATTTAAACATCTCTATAACCATTCCTTACCACATATGGGGTTTGAGTTAGACCAGCCAGTAAGCTGACAGGTTCTTTCAGATTCTCCAAGCAATGCCAGGTTACCAAAGCATGCAAACGTAATCACAGAGCCTAGGGTTGTGGTATTGTAGGAAAGTTCCCCATCTTCAAGATTTGAAATGCCATCAAGGCCGCAGTCAAATACTGAGAGAATATATGTGAACATGTGCAGGAGAGAAAAGAGAACTCATCTTTGATGCAGGGGTACATATACCACTTGTCTTGCATTGTTGCTTCTATAATTATACTTAAAACAAAACTCTGGAGTACCATAACCTCTAGTAATGCAGGGACCACACTTCTAACCAAACTTGTATGAAAATGGGTGCATAAATGATAGATTTAAACTTGTGTGGTATCAGCAAAAAAATATAATAGAAATACCTGATTTGTAATTTGCACTGAGTAGCCTGCAGAACAATTATTCAAAAACTGTACTTCCAATTTGGGGGATTAGCCAAATTTTTTTTTTGGCTGAAAATAACCATTGCTGTCAAGGACTGGATGCATAGTCTTTCTGGGCATTGGCTTTGGATCCGAGTCTGGTGATGAACGCCAGGACTTCAGGATTTTAGGAGAGCAGATGCAGGTTTTGAGGAGTTGATCAGACCTTCACGTCATTACTACAGTTTCACTAAGTTCTTATGCTGGGAAAATCTCTATAGGTATTCCGGAAATTCCTCGTGAATCACTCCACTTTTGATAAACAAGCTTTTCAGGATGGATTTCTTTACAATCATGTGTGAAGACTGTCATAATTAATCACAACCAAGCGATCATAACTTTTGTTTACTTACCTCAATGAAGATAATTCTTATGCCAAATTGATGATGCATAATCAGCTTGTAAAGATTTTTCATTAAAATAGGTAATAGCTACAAATACAATGATTATAGAAACTGAAAAACGTCAAGGAAGAAATGGTAAACAGACAAGATTACTAAATAATGCACACCCAATGCATCATCCAAAAATAATTAGTTTTTATCCAACTTACACCTAAAGGTCAGCACTTCAAATAAGATGTAGATCTGGAGCTACCTGATAGCTGTCTCAACTCTCAAGGCTTTACCGGTTAAGCCACACCACTGTTGGTCAGATATGTTTCCACCATTATAGTAGTTAGCTATTTGTTTCAAGCTGTTATTTTTTTTTCCTTGCTTTGTTGTTTCAGTACATTATAGTTGAGCAGAGGAGGACCAAGCCAAATGTGAACTGAGAGGTGGCGGATCTCATAGGCTATTAAATACAATTTGTTTTGTTGCTCTACAAAACCATATCAACATATGTTATGTAATGTAGAGTTGACTGCACCCAGTATACCATATTATCCACTACAAAACATCTTGTTGCTATTGTTGACTGCATCCATGTAGGGTCTGCTACAGCCTCCGTCAAGACATGGTAACATAGCACATGAGAACACTACCAACCAAACAGCAGATGTTTTGGCAATACTGGATCAGCTACGGCCACTTTCGGGACTTGGTAACAGTCTCCCAGAAACAAGAACTCCACAAACAAAAGAGATATACTATGCATGGGTCATATTTTAATCATGATTAGGTTAACAACCAGTTGTGTGAGATGTGTCAAATTATTAACATGCTATTATATAAGTGGACGTACATTGAGTCTTCTCATACTAAAATATAATGCCTTGACCTATTGTTTACAAGTTGTATATGTTGGAGAAACAAAGAAATTTTTTATAAAAACACGAAAATCCTTGAAGAAAGTTTTTATTAAAGAAAGAGCACTACCCAGAAGAATTTTATTAATGATAGAGCAATACCCAGAAGTAAGTTTGTATGATAGAGTACTACCCAGCAGTAAGTTTTTATGATAGAGTACCCACCAGAAGTAAGTGTTTATTAATGACAGAGCAATCTATTGTGAATGTGAATAAGATGCCATTAAGGATGTATAGTTCATTTTATTATCACTCACACTATTGGTTTGACCCCAGTTTCAAGATGGCGGCACAAAAAATGGCCGAACACACCGTTTAGGATTAAAAAAATTTGCCAAAGAGAGTTTTTGTTGAGATATAAACTGTGCCACTTCATCTCAAAAACACTTCAAGCATGCCTTAAATCCTTCGAAATAGTAGTGAACCAACAGCCACCCAAAACAGTTGAAAACACTGAAATTTGGATTTCAAGGATCTTGTAACTATCAGACAACTTTTGCTCCAAACATAACTTTCGTACAATAGGTTCATTCATAGAAATTGTAATACCAGAATCTCCCAAATGTTCCAATGCATTGCTGTAACCAAACTATCCCTCAATTTAAGTAACAAAAAACAACAATTTAAGTAACAAAAAACTCTGACAGACATCAAAATATATGGATTGCACTCTTTGCACTATTTATTGTGTTTAGAATGCATTCCACCATCAGAATATATCTCTTCTAAACTGTTGTAGATATGCTAAATATGGAGCCAGTCCTTTCATGTCCTCGCTGATGGAGTGAGAGAGTGTGATATTGTAATCAAGAAAATTTAAGTTAACCTAATAATAGTTTCTTCACAATCACAACCAATAATTTGTGTAACTTCCAATGCTAGAGCTTGTTGATAAGTAGAGTTGTAATGTCAGAATGAAAATCAAGTATCCGTTCCTAGCAAACTGTTCTTCCTCTCAAGTGCCTCCATTAACGTTCCTAAGGATTTTCTCAATCCTTTTCTTAACTTGTTATTACCATTTCATTTAATATTTCCATGTACGTCAGAACCTGCTAAGATAGATTCACAAAATATCTATTTCAAGTTTACATAAGCCTGTTATGGGAGGACTAGAGGTCAGACCCCCCCTCCATCCACATCCAACCATTTTATAAGACAAATAACTATTCACCATAACTTTCCCCCCTTAACTTTGTGCAGGTAATTGTTGAACCATACTGTTGCTTATTCTGTGTGCTTTCAAATGGTATGTTGAATTCATATATAGACACATTGTTTTAGACAATACATGCACCAACATCAAGGTCACCAAAAAATTCTGCAACCCAACTTTGAAATAATATTAACTTCCACATGCATGGATAACAAAACATCAATATTGGTGTGTGGCACCAAAGCCCTTAGCTATGAAACATAATAATAGATTTATTATGCATTGAGGAGTTAAAAAGTTATTGAAACAGGTATGTCCAAATTACGGTGCCTTATATACAACTATTTAACACATCAACACATAGTAAATTTCTTCATGGAAACCACAGAGCTAAGGGCTTTGGGAAACAATACACCAATTTTAGTGGTATGTTACCCATGCATGCGTGGGTTTTGACTGTTTCAAACTTGGGTGCAAATATTTTCTAGTGACCTAGATGTTGGTGCACATATCTTCTAAGAAAATGAGCCAATAGTAACATTCAACAAAACATTTTAAAGCACACAGAATAAACAACAATAGGTACTAAACTTACCTACAGGAGGTAAGATAAAAAAAGTTATGTTGAATAAAATAAAAATTTAAAATGGGAAAGCAGTTTGGTCTGATCTCTATCTCACCCCCCCCCCCCCCCCCTTCCCTCATAAGGCATTTGATCCATACACATATATGGATGAACATATGGTGAACCACATATATGACACAAAGATACATCAATAGATATGTAATGCGAAGCTATAAAAAGTTTCCTATAAAATTCCCTGGTGAGGGCGCAATTCGCTCTCTCAAATAGATAAATGTTCAGTACATATGTAAATGCATGTTTAGAGAGCTTCAAGAGACTATGCACAGTGATGCCAATCCCCTTTCATCTCTCAATAATGGCATGCTTCACTAACTAATTAAACCACACTTAACAACACAACATATGACTAGCTATGTGAATGAGTCTATACCTAAACATTTGAATGCAACACACTTCAAAATTATCTGCAGTATATGAGTATATAAATTTATACATGTATACATCCATTCCTTACCGCAAGTGGGGTCTGAGTTGGACCATCCATTAAGCTGACAGGTTCTTTCAGATTCTCCAAGCAATATAAAGTTATCAAAGCATTGAAAAGTAGCCACAGAACCAAATGTTGTGGTATTGTAGGAAATTTTCCCATCTTCAAGAGTTGAAATGCCATCAAGGCCGCAGTCAAAAACTGAGAGGATATATGTGAACATGTGCAGGAGAGAAAAGGGAACTCATCTTTGGCACTGGGGTACAAAATACTACTTGTCTTGCAATGTTGCTTCCATAATTAAACTTATAACCTAACTTTGGAGTATTGTAACCTCTATTCATTCAGGGACCACACCTCTAACCAAACTTATAGGAAAATGGGTGCATAAATGATAGATTTAAACTTGGATAGTGTCAACAAAAACATGTAATAGAAATACCTGATTTGTAATGTGCACATACTGTAGCCTGCAGAACAATTATTTAAAAACCGTACTTCAAGATTGAGGTGTTGGCCCATAAAAAAAAAAAAATTATGGCTGAAAATAACCATTGCTGTCAAGAACCAAATGCAGTGTCTTTCCGGGCATCGGCTTTGGACCCGAGTCTGGTGATTGGCATCATGACTACCGTGTTTTAGGAGAGCGGATGCTGGTTTTGAGGAGTTGAGCAGACCTTCAGGTCAATACTACAGTTTCACTAAGCTCTTGTGCTGAGAAAATCTACATTGGCATTCCGGAAATTACTCTGAATCCCT
Source organism: Ekhidna sp. (assembly GCA_965261215.1). GTDB lineage: Bacteria > Bacteroidota > Bacteroidia > Cytophagales > Cyclobacteriaceae > Ekhidna. Next base: position 9,775 of record CBDHDT010000191.1, on the reverse strand, counting down.
CCACTCTTGGGAAACGAGCATTTCAGGATGGATTTCTTCACAATCATGTGTGAAGACTTAGCACAATTAAGCAGAACTAAGTCCTCATAACTTTTGTTTAATTACCTCAATGGAGAAGATTCATATGCCAAACAGATCATAATCAGATTGAAAAGAGTTTTCATTAATAAAGGTAATAGCTATAAATACAATAATTATAGAAACTGAATACAGTCAAGGAAAAAACGGTAAACAGACAAGATTACTAAATAATGCTCACCCAGTGCATCATCCAAAAATAAATAGTTTGTATCCAACTTGCACCTAAGGGTCAGCACTTCAATTGAGGTATAGATCTGGACCTACCCAATTGCTGTGTCACAACTAAATAGGCTCTACCGGTGAAGCCACACCATTGTTTGTCGGATATGTTTCCACCGCTATAGTAGCTATTTGTTGCAAGTTTTTTTTCTTCCTTGTTTTGGAATTTCAGTACCTTATTGTTGTGCAGAGGAGGACCAAGCCAAATGTGAACTGAATGGTGGCGGATCTCCTAGGCTTTTAAACACTAGTTGTTTTGTTGCTCTACAAAACCATATCATACATGTTATATTATGTATTGTTGACTACACTCAGTCCACCACATAGTCCACTACAAAACATCTTGTTGCTATTGTTGATTGCATCCATGCAGGATCAGTTACAGCCTCCATCAAGACATGGAACATAGCACATGAGAACACCACTAACCAAATAACAGATGTTCGGGAAATACAGGATCAGCTACGGCCCCCCTCTGGACTTGGAAACCATTTTTCAGGATTAAGAACTCCACAAACAAATAGTTAAACTATGCATGGGTCATAGGTTATGTTTATATTAATCTTGGTTAGGTTAACAACCAGTAGTAAGAAATATCAACATAATAACATGCTATTATGAGCGTATGTTTTTTCCCCTGACTTTTTCTATTTTGTAATTTTTTTTTGTTCCACCAGATCAAGAAATGGAGTATATATTAGTGGATATATATTGAGTATCCTGTTAATAAAATTAATTGAATATCAATTAATTATCTCTGAGGACCTTCAAAAGTGGTGAATCAGAATCATCAAGTTGATGTAGGGTCAATAATTAAGTCATATTTGGAAGAGACAATAGCTACTTGTATATAAAAGTTTTCTCCTATTGCATTAACTTTAACTCCGTCAACAACATCATTAGGACAATAAGAAAACTGTAATGGAAATGTATCATTGCAATGCGGATAATCTGTCCTGATCTATTACTATCTGAGGAAGTTTTAAGGTTTTTTTAAAGGGACTTTGGTCCTCTTATTCTCGCATCATGTGACTGGAATAGTACATGTGACGTGTGTTACACTCTTTTAAAACTGATTGAAGGGTGGATGTCTATTGTCAGCAGCATGACTCTGCATTTTTGCCCTTCACCTCTACACATCTACACGTCAGTAAACACAGGTGCAGTACTAAAAATAGGTCATGTCCTCTAAATATATATCATCACTAGTAGTGATTATACATGTGTGTGCCTGTAGAAATGGAAGATTATTCACTCACCCCCAAAAATGTGATTTTTATACTATCATTCTACACATAGACCTAAACTTTTCTGGACAAACTTTCAGCAAAATTTATAAATTTAAAAGCATTGAACAAGACCGAAATATTTGAATAATATTGTTACGAATTTGTTGATGTTTATGCCATCTATCTGGTGGAATGAAGTTAGCACAAATTTGATTTAAATAGGCTCGCTTGCTTTGTGCCAAATCCTTGACCATTCCTAGAGCATAGTAGCTGTGTCCAACACCTTCATTGGAGTGTTCTTTAATGGGAGGGTGTAGCTATTATCTCTGACATTTATGGCAGCATCTTGACCATGATTCCTCAATGCAAGGAAGTCGTGTAGTTCTCTAATACTAGGTAGGTCTCTATACTTGTTTGCAAAAGTTTCCTTCAGGCCCGCACAATGCTACCTTTATCGAAAACTACAGTAGTATGCTTTTCTATCACAGCAATCAACTCACTCTCGTTAAACACATCACAAGAATAAAAATCTCTTGCAGTTTTAGAAAACAATTGGTCTTGGGCAAACTTTGTGTGCCCTGCTATCATAAAAGAAATACAAAGATAGTCCATAATTCATTGTTGAACAATTTCAAGTGCAGCATCTATCATAATATTTATTTTTATTTGTTGAGCCAGCATTGTCCATGAAAACATGGATAATGCCAGCTAGGAACTTTACTACAAGACTTCAGATAGTGCATAAGGTATGAGATCGTATGATCAGTATTGTTGGAAACAGCAGTTTTATTCACGAGGTATAAGTGGCCACTTCCATCTCTGTGGTCGATAATACCGTAGATATCATACGACACCTTTTGTAAGTAATATGTCGATCTTGGCTGAGGACTGTGTCCCCAGTAAGGCAGGAGCTTGGACATTTGATAGTCAGCACTCAATAACAAAGTGAAGATGTTCTGAAGCTTTTGAAGTTTTGATCTCTTTCAGGAGAACTACTGGATGACTCAAGCTCAACAGTTTTGCACCATTGCTTGTTACAATTTTTTAAAAAATGACAATAGTACTGCAGAGATTCTCTAGCAATCTTGCGGTATTCCTTCACGTCATTTTGTAAGTCTTCCTTTTTCTTTTTGATTTTTTCAAAATCCTCAGTGGACCTACTGCCACTTTGAAAGTGCCTGCTGATGCATTGGGTACATCTTTGAATGTCCACTTTTTTCTTGGAGCGGTAATCACGGTAATCAGATTAATGAGGATAGATTGCTGTCTTGGGTCGTTCTGCCTTTAGCCAATTAAGAGCAGTTCGACTAGAAATTGTGTCCAGGCTTGCTTTCCTTTGTGTCCGTTCATTGTAAGCACTTACATTGCATTAATGGAGATTGTCTTAAACTTAGGGAAAAGATAGTGGGTGGGATTTCTGGAATCCAATCGTCTTCCATTAGCTTGTGAATTATTGTCAACAACTTAAGAAATAACTCCTTAATGCTAACCTTAGCACTCTTTGAAACCTTTCCAGCTAAACCATGTTTTTCATGGGGATATCGCACACTAGTAGTATGGTCATTAGGAAGATTCGCCCACCATAGACTGAGAGAAGTTTCAACGGACTCGGGCAAAAATACAAATGATTAAACTTTTTCCTTGTCCACTTCATTCTTTATCATACTAACTAGAGGCTTTAGAAATTTTTCATTTGTCTTTACGTTGCCTGGACAAGAGGGCTTACATTTAGTGCTTTGATGATGAACTTATGATAAAAGAGGTAATTATCTATTGCGTCATAAAGGTTGCTTCTAATCCATTCATATTGACATATTTCGATAGTGATCACGATCAAGATATTTAGGCTCTTGCAGCCTCTTTTCCTTTTTTTAACTCTGTTGCATTATGTTTACATTAATGAAGTCATCGTGATGTTACAATCATAGGCTTGTGATATGGTAAAGTAGCATAGAACTATATGAATGTTCCCTTCAGATATCCAAGGGGTACAAGGTTGCATAACCTGATGACGTGAAGCTTTGTTAACAGTAAATGGAAGTAGTTTCCAGAATATGGGAAGCATACTACAATAAGAGTGACATCATTCAGGTAAAGCATTCTGCAGGAATTTTCAAAGCACTATAGAGAGAGACCATCCAGAACTGACTAGAATATTGACATCATGTAAAAATGAATAGATTGCTCTCTTCAAAATGTTTACCGTGTTCAGTATGCTCAGCGCACCATTAGCACATCTATCCTATATTGCCAGTAATCTTTTCAACATAAGCTAACATATAGCCACCAGTCCCTTCATGTACTCACTGGCAACACATGCAAGGAATTCTGTATTAACCTGGTAACAGTTTCTGCAACATCAAGACAAATAATTCGTATCACCTCCAATGCTAGAGCCTGTTGAAAAGTTGAGTAGTTGACTTACATCAGAATGAAACTCAACATCCTTTCCTAGACAGCATGCAGTCATTCCCACTCGTGTGTGCCTCCAGTTGTCTTTCCAAAGTATTTTCTCTATCCTTCTCTTCACTGTGATTACCATTTCATTTTAGTACTTTCATGCGCATAAGAGCCTACTAAGATGGGTTCACCAAATGACTATTTCAAGTCGGTCATGGAGGGATTAGAGGTCAGCCAGAGGTCAACCAACGCCTCCCAAAACTCAATTATTTTTAAATCAAATATCTATTCACTATAATATTTTCCCTTACGTCTGGGCTGGTAATTTTTGTACCATACTGTTGCTTATTCTGTGTGCTTTCTAATGGTATCTTGAATGTCTCTATAGACACATTGTTTTAGGCTATACTATACATGCACCAACATCAAGGTCACCAAAATAATATGCACGCCAAGTTTGAAACAATATTAACTCATGCATGCATGGATAACAAAACAACAATGTTGGTGTATGGCTTTCAAAAGATCTTAGCTATGATATCCATGAATAGATTTACTATACGTTGAGGTGTTAAGAAATTATTGAAATAGGCGTGTCCAAAATATGGTGCCATAAAACTTTTTAATACCTCAACGCATAGAAAATCGCTTCATGAATATCACAGCTAAGGACTTTGGGAAGCCACATACCCATTTTAGTGTTTTGAATCCATATATGTGTGGGTTATGACAGTTTAAAACTTGAGGTGCAAATTTTTTTTAGAGACCTTGATGTTGGTGCATGTATCTTCTAAGCAATTGAGCCTATAATGACATTCAACATATCATTTGAAAGCAAACTGAATAAGCAATATGTAATAAAATTACCTATAGATAGGTAAGAGAATATTGAATAAAATATTTGAATCTATAAAAATGGGGGGGAAGGGGTTGGGTCTGATCTCTATCCCTCTCCCCCCTTTTAAGGTGGTTGACAGGTACACATTTAATATGGATGAACATATGTGAATAGCATAGACTACATACACATACAGATACATCAATACATATGCAACGTTAAGCAATGCAATGTTTTCCATCAAACTTCCCGGTGAGGGAGCAAAGCCCTCACCCAAATAGATCAATGTACAGTACATATGTAATACATGTTTAGCCAGCTTCAAGTGACTGTGCACAGTGATGCCAATCCCTTTTCACCTCTCAACAATGGCATGCTTCGCTCACAAATTGAACCACACTTCATCCATTCCTTACCACAAGTTGGGTTTGAGTTGGACCAGCCAGTAAGCTGACAGGTTCTTTCAGATTCTCCAAACAATGCAAAGTTATCAAAGCATTCAAAAGTAACCACAGAGCCAAATGTTGTGGTTTTGTAGGTACGTGCACCTTCTTCAGGAGTTGAAATGCCATCAAGGCCGCAGTCAAATACTGCGAGTATATGTGAACATGTGCAATAGAGAAAATAGAAATCATCTTTGATGCAGGGTACAAAATACCACTTGTCTTGCAATGTTGTTCTATAATTATACTTATAACCTAACTCTGGAGTACCTTAACCTCTAGTCATTCAGGGACCACACATCTAACCAAACTTGTAAGCAAATGGGTTTATAAATGATAGATTTAAGCTTGATTGTGTCAACAAAAACATGTAATAGAAATACCAGATTTACAAATGTACACATCATACTGAGTAGCCTGCAGAACAATTAATCAAAAATTGTACTTCCAGTTTGAGGGATTAGTCCATTTTTATTTTTTATGGCTGAAAATAACCACTGCTGTAAAGGAATATGACTTACTGGACAATATTACAGATTCACTAAGTTCTTGTGCTGAGAAAAACTACATAGGTATTCCGTAAATTACTCTGAATCGATCCACTCTCAAGGAATGAGCATTTCAGGATAGTTTTTTTCACAATAATATGTATGAAGACATATCACTATTAAGCAAACCAAGTGCTCATAACTTTTGTTTACTTACCTCAATGGAGATGATTCCCATGCTAAACAGATGATGCTTAATCAGATTGAAAAGATTATTCTTAAAATGTAATAACTAAAAATACACTGATTGTAGAACTGAATATAGTCAAGGTAGAAATGGCAAACAGAGAAGATTACTAAATAATACTCACCTAATACATCTTCCAAAAATAAATAGTTTGTATCTAACTTACACCTAACGGTCAGCACTTCAATTGAGATGCAGATCAGGAGCTACCCGATTGCTGTGTTTCAACTCCCAAGGCTCTACCGTTGAAGCAACACCATTGATGCAGATATGTTTCTGCCACTATAGTAGCTATTTGTTTCATGTTTTTTTTTTTTTTTTTTCTTTGTTTTGTTTTCGGTACATTATAGTTAAGCAGAGGAGGACCAAGCCAAATGTACTGAGATGTCGCGGATCACCTGGGCTTTTAAATACTAGTTGTTTTGTTGCTCTACAAAACCATATCAACACATGTATGCAATGTAGAGTTGACTACACCCAGTATACCATATTATCCACTACAAACATCTTGTTGCTATTGTTGACTGCATCTATGTAGGGTCAGTTACAGCCTCCATCAAGGCATGTTAACATAGCACATGAGAACACTACTAACTAAATAGCAGATGTTTTTGCAACAGGATCAGTTACGGCCTCTCTTGGGACTTGGTAACAGTTTTTCAGGAGTCAGAACTCCACAAACAAATAGTTGAACTATGCATAGGTCATAAGTATGGATATATTAATCTTGATTAGGTTAACAACTAGTTTATGAAGTGTCAACATAATTACATGCTAGTAGGGACGTGTGTTCTTTCCCCAGACAATTACTACTTTTTGCCATTTTTTTGGGTTTCACAAGATGAAGAAAAGGAATATATATTAGTGGGACGTACATTGAGTCTTCAGATACTAAAACTATAATGAGTGGACCGATTGTTTACAAGTTATGTGTGATGGAAAAACAAAGAAATTTTTGAAAAAAACACAAAAAACCTACCCAGAAGTAAGTTGGTATTAATGATAGAGCACAAGCCAGAATTACGTTTTTATTAATGAAACACTACAACCCAGAAGTATGTTTTCATTAATGAAAAAGCACTACCCTGAAGTAAGTTTTTATTAATGATAGACCACAACCCAGATGTAAGTTTTTACTAATGATAGACCATACCCTGAAATGAGTTTCTATTAATGAAAGAGCACTACCCACAAGTAATTTTTATTAATGAAAGAGCACTACCCAGAAGTGTGTTTTTATTAATGAAAGAGCACTACCCAGAAGTAAGTTTATATTAATGACAGAGCAATCTATTGGGAGTGTTTAATTTAACAAAATGGCATTAAGGATGTATGGTTCATTTTATTAGTACTTCCTCTATTGGTTGGTTCCCTGGTTCAAGATGGCGGCACAAAAAAGGCCGTACACATTGTTTTGGATAATAAAGATTTACAAAATGAGTTTTAGCTGAAATATAAACTGTGCCAATTTCATCCCCAAAATACTTCAAGCATGCCTTAAATCCTTTGAAATGGTAGTGAACCAACAGCCTCCAAACAAACTTTTGAAAACCGTGAAATTTGGATTTCAAGGATCTTGTATCTATAGTCTACTTTTGCTCCAAACTTAACTTTCGTACAATAGGTCCATTCATGGAAATTGTATTACAAGAACCTTACAAATGTTCTAATGCATTGCTGTCACTAAACTATCGCACAATTTCAGTTAAAAAAAAAAAATTTTGATGACAAAATTGTCGAAGATGCAATCTAGCTAGCACTATTTAGAATTGAGAATATGCAAGCAGTATTATATGCAGAACAATGTCTATTCTCGAGTGTGCGGTTTAGTTTGTCGAGTTCTTGTTCATGGAAAACAGTTCCAAATACTAAGTAGGATACAGCTAGTCCTCTAGTCTGTTTGGTTCTCCTGTGCAACTGTTACCAAGTCCATGAGCAGCTGCAATCTTCAGCAGGGGCATTTGTCTACAAGCTAAGAAGTGACTAATCCGTGGAAATACAGAGCATCTTGTTCTTCTAAGATAAAGGTGATAAAATAAAGCCAAAATGCAATATAACACCTGGCCTAACAATATTAACCTGTACTCTCTTACTTTTATCTATAGCAACTGTCAATAGTATACAATATGGTCTGCATGAGTACAGTGAACATGTGCTGGTTTTAATGATTGGTATATATGATGGTTATCATCGAACTGGGTTTGGTTAAAAAGTTAATGTGTATATCCTATAGCCCTAACCAATATAACTCCACCCCCTAGATATATAACTGCATCAAACATTTGGGGAGCGGTGTGTAGGTAAATGAAAATTAATATGTATTAGGGCTTGGCTAGAGCTAGAATCCTTTCTTTCATCCTAAAATCCTATATGTGATAGGTTAAAATATTTATGGGGTGGTTAAATCTCGAGGATGAATTTGGCATGTGTTGTTTTGTTTTTTTTGTCTGAAAAGGGAGGGGACGGGGGATGGGGAGAAGGGGAGACATCCTAGAACCAGAAACAACTAATTAAACCAAAAAATATAAACAAACAAACATACATACATACATTACAAAAAACAACTAAAAAAAATAAAACAAGAACCATAAATATTTCTAATCGAACAAACCCAAAAAATATATATTGGATTGTTCCGTCAAAAAGGAACGGAAACAAGATTAAATCCACATATACCACAACCATTACATGACACTTACCATACCAACTAGTATTATTAATATATGTTATAAAAGATTTATAGAGTTATGGAGTATATTTGTCAGAATGGTCAAGTGGCATCTAATGCTTCAGGAGCAAACCAATCTAATCTTATGTCTGTTCTTTTTATGCCATGTCGATCTAATATAGTTTTTTGTTTCTAATTAAAACATGCTTTAATCTTGTACTTATATATATATACTTTTTATTCTCCAGATATCAATCTTTACATCAACTATGCTTATGGCATCCATTTGGTTAAGAGTGAAGTCATCAGGTAGAGATTCTGAGTAGCTGACAAGAACTCTGACAGATGTAAAAATATATTGATATCTCTCTTCACTCTTTGTTGTGTTCAAAACGCTTTCGAGCATCAGCATATCTCTCTTCTATACCATTCTAGATATGCTAAATATGGAGCCAGTCCTTTCATATCCTCGCTGATGGAGAGAGAGAGAGTGATAGTGCAATGAAGGAAATTTGACCTAATAATAGTTTCTGTAAAAGCACGACCAATAATTTGTGTCACTTCCAATGCTAAAGCTTGTTGATATGTTGAGTTGTAAGGTCATTGAAAATCAAGTATCTTTCCTAGACATCATGCAATCCGTTCTCACTCACATGTTCCTCCAGTTAACCCTTTCACCGTCGACTTAATTTTGAGATTTTGACCTATATTTACTTTAATTTTTGTATCTGATGATTGGTTCAGAAAAGTCCCCGGCAACTGCATATCACATGATTGCCAAAGAGTTGCTGATCAATTTGGCGATAAATGTTACTTAGCAACCAAACTACAAACCATTTTTTATTAGAATACTTATTATCTCTGAGTTTATCGACTATTACAAGTATATTTTATGGTGGTTCAGATCAAATACTAAAATATGGTTGGTTATCCACCTGCAACCAGCATATAATCTGAAAAATGTATATTTTTGGGCATAATTTATGAATATTGAATGCCCTCATTTTTCTATTTTGCTGGATATAGTAACCAGCCATGTTTGCCAGTCTATAACAATATTGACTGTTGCCCATCAAGCACCACGAGGACTGGCTGTTTTGTTTGATATAAAAAAATTGTGAAGTTCAAGATGTTGCAGAAAGAGCAAAGACTCATCAACAAA
>CBDHDT010000190.1:0-8300 GCA_965261215.1 Ekhidna sp. | reverse complement strand
CATTATGCACTTGCATGACATGCATGGATACATAAATTGCAGTGTTTACCACAACACTTGCTCTAACATATCAAAAACACAAATAAAAAAGCACATGAATACTCATTCACACGTCACACAATTGCAAACGAAACAGTTAAGTTATTACGCTGTCATGACCAAGAATATATAATTGTGTACTGATGACTTGCACTTGCAATCTTGAGCAAAATAATTTTTTTGTCAAAATGGTCCTTTTGTAATTCCTGAGTACACATACTGTGAAGTGTTAATTTATATAATCTATGTTTGTAACAGCAAGGATCAAATTACACATACATAATTATACATGTTTCTTTGTTTGTATGTACGTGTATGTGGTGCAGTTGTGTGTATGAATGTGTGCACTCTGCAATTTGTGTTTGGACTGTTCAGCTTGTATTTGTTTGTGCGCAAACTGCAGAGCTTGAGATTGAAAGAGCAGGCAGGACTAAGAAATGTGGATGAAAACAATCTTGAGAAGACCAATTTTCGTAATGATGTCAAACTCCCTAGATATATCACTGACAATCACTCCAAATCCACAGTCCATTCCCAACAAATACCAGTTTATATACCAGAGTTAGACAGCACACCATCCACATCCGGCACAATGGAGAACTCATGGGATAAAGCTCCAGCACGTATATCAATGTAAGCAAATTATTAGGTTTCCCCACACACTCTAGTTCCTTGCCTTCCTTTTTGGTCGGTCGATTTTGATTTTAACGAGTACAGTTTGTTTCCTTTTCGAGCGATGCACGAGTCCTGTTGTTTAATCACTTAAAATTGGTGTAAACATATGCAAACAGAAGGTATTTCAATTGGATTGTTATTTATTATGGATTGTAGGTAATAAAAAGTCTTCCAAGAAAATATATGAATAAACTGTACAATAATCAGCATTAACTGTTTCACACAATTTTGTGATGCACATACTCTATTGCACATTTCTATCCTCCTTGTTTAGTGTGTATTATTCTCACGCTCTCTCCATTTGGGCAGAGATCAAAGGACTACGGATGTTTTGTCAAAGAAAAAGTGTTTTGCAAAATGTAAGAGAAGGACACGGTCAATATTGATTGGAAGTGATCAAAAATACCAGGGAAGAAGAGATGTAAGAAATATCAGCGTACGGTTTGCTCAGACCCACGTATGGTTTGCTCAGACCCACGACCTGATACCATCTAGTTCCTCACCCTCCTTCCTACACCGATTACTGAGATACTTTACCATTGGAATATCAAAAAGATCCAGGGAGCCGTGTCATACATCAAGAGTACCATTTATTGGGCAAACTAACAAGACTTGTATAAGCATATGCATGCATACAAATGGACATACCAAATAATAAAAAAAACACTATTTCAAACTAAACAAATACAGACCGAATTATATGAACACAAACAAACACACACACACAATCAACACGCACACAGGTATATGCATACACTCGTGTTCTAACTCAAACCACATCACATATTCATCCAAACAAACATGTATTCATTCATACTAACACACACACTAATACACAAAATTTACATGACATCAGACAGGTACAAATGAAAGTGTCCTTTTTTCTATGGGGAATTCAATGTAACTTTCTCACAAAAATATCAACAGAGTGTATGTCATTCAAACTGGCAATTTTTTTTACATCCAGGTGACCATATATAAAAAAAATTTCCAGGTAATTATATAATGAGTGTTTTTAAATACTGTGAAAAAAATTACATTTACGTAGTAATGTGTGTTTATTTCTGTTTGTATGTATCAATGTGTGCTGCAGTTTGGGTGTATGTATGTGAGTGTGTTGTATTGTTTGTACATAGTTCTGTATTTGTGTTTGTTTGTTTGCTTGCTGGTGTGCTGCAGGATATACGCTCTAATCCGAAGACTAATCCTGAATGAAAGAGATTTTGAGGAAACCAATAAACAAACTGACGAGAATCCTTCTCCTCATATTACCAACTCCAAGTCTAATTTGAATATTACTTCTGGACTAAATCCTACCACTGTCCCTATAGTGCCGGGCGGAACCTCCTCGTCATCCACAATGGGGAGGTTGAGTGGAAGAGGCCCATCACATATGTCACGGTAAACAAACTGTTGTTGCTCCTACAAGCACTCTTGTGCTTCTATCCACTACTTGGCCCTAACTCTAGCTTCAGTGCTAGGTTTTGAATTTTGAGATGTTTGTTCTAGTAGCGATTGGAGAGTATCCTTTATGCAATTGCTTACAAAGTTTAGCCCAGCGAGTGATTAGATGTATATCTCACTCTTTGTTCTCCAACTTTATTTGTGGATATATATAACAATTACAGTTGTACCTTTAAGTTTTTTTCATGAATAATGTTTTCAAACGTTCATTATACAATAAACGGCAGTTTGCCATAAGAATATGCCACAGAGAGCTATGCCGACAAATGCTGTGCATCGCTACGACCCCATTTCAGCAACAAAATCTACACCTAGAAATGTATCTAGAATGGACTCCTTCCTCTCAAAAGCAAAAGAGATTCAGATTATTTTGCAGTAATAATTGCGGTGTGTGCATCCATCCTCAGCAGATCTACCTTCACAAATATCAGCAAAAACATGGAAGAGATGCATCTTTGGCAGATTAGGAATGATTAAGCCATATATGATTTTTTTCATGTTTGTCATGCGACATTCGAATTTGTAGAAAGCTTTATAATAATATCACTCCAATCGCCTGTGCATATAGAGGTAAATAATTTGGATGTGGCTTGAATGTCCTTAAAGGAACAATGACTGCATTTGCATCAAATGATGATTCTAGCATTTGCTCAGGTAATTTTAACAAGCATAATTTGAACTCGAAGAATTGTTTTTCTAATTTTATTTATTCAATAAAGAGCACACCCAAATATAAGTTACAAAAATCAGTATGTTATAACTGAACTTTAATTGGTAATGAAATCTTGTGTTTTCTCAATTAATTGCAGCATATTCTCTGCAAATATGCTATTGTTCACTATTCTGCAGTGATCGATGGACTTCAGATGTTGTCTCTAAAAAGAGGTATATTGAAAAACAAAAGAGAACTGGTTGTTCAACAGTCATAGGAAGAGAGACAAGAAGTGGATCCAGAAAGTTAAGAAATGACCAAAGTGAAAATTTGAAAAAGAACAGGGTTGGGTTTGATCCAACATCATTGGAAGTGATCTACGATGTGGAACCTAAAAATGCCCGCCAGAGTCTGCTGAGATATTTTTCAATAGCAGTCCGTGGAGCGATCCAAGTAGCTGTATCATTCATCATGAGAATCATATCCTGGGTAATTTAATATAACATATACACAAGCATGTAAGCACATGCATGCAAAAGTCAACACAATCACAATAATGCTAAGCAAATACACATTGACAAAACAACATGATCAAAAACACGCACACATGCACTCTCAGGGACATGAGCGTACACACACGCTGTCATACATGTGCACACCATCAGTCACACCTGCACATCTCATAAGTGTCAAAGGAAAAGTTCAGTTTTTCTGCGGATGTTGTCTGGAACAATATGATGCTAGCAGAAGAAGTTGGGCCCACATTTGCATTTTTCTCTGTAAACATTAATCTATGAGTACAAATTAATTGCCTTGCCATACACGACCTAGCTTGAGAATGTTTTTTACCTGAGATCTCATATGAGTGGCATGATTTTGTGACTTGAATTTGAACAAACATTTTATTATAAAGAGCAGTCCTCAGGAATTCCTTATGTAAGTCACTGATGTCCGATGCATACATGCAATCGGAGAGTCCTCAGCTGAAATTTTCAAATGAACTATTTCCAACACTATGATAATGTGCTTGTTGGTGGTGTTTGTAAAAAAATTGCAAAATAAATTTGGAAAAAAAAGATGAAAATGAAGTTGATGTTTGAAAAAGTGTAGAAAATGATTTACAAACCGATCAGTGACGCTGATATCAATTGCTTGAGACATAAATGTCGCCTTGCCATTTGGGATGTTTGTATTATACACTTCAGACTCTTGCTCAGCATAGTAGTAATATGTTTGGGTCGGCTAGTCGTCTTCTCCCTCCACTCAAGGATAATCCCACCCATAAAAATAGGAACCAAAACTTCTAGCCAAAGGCATTCCTAAAATATGTTCTATTTCAAGATAGTAACTCCGGCAACTGAATCTAGTATGCCAACATAATCTCACACAAAAAAAAAAGATTTCACATGAGCGATGTACTAAGAATACCGGGTGAATTGCATAAACAATGTTTATCAGATGGCTTGTTTTACTTCCTGTGTGCATCCCCTCATGGATGAATGTTTGATGGTTATTGAAAAATGATTGTATATAAGAGCTCGGAAAAATATATGCTTGCTTAATAATATGTATATTTTATGTGTTTGTATATATGTACATTTGTACGTATAAATGTTTGGGTTTTTTTAGTGTGCGTATGAATATGTATGTATTGCAGTTGTTGCTTGGACCACTGAGAGTGTATTTATTTTTGTGCAAGGCTTCCTTCTTGTGGTTTTATAAGCTGGTACGACACAGTAACATGGATAAAAAAGATCACCAAGTGACCAATATTCAGCAAGCAGATGTTCTTCCTTCATGTCATGTCGCTAACTCTCTCTCTCATTTGCATTCTACCTCGACACAACTCCTATCCAACATTCCCTTGGCGGATGAAACACCTTCCACATCACGCCATAAGGGAAGATTGAGGACAGGCAGCTCATCACATATGCCAAGGTAAAGAAACTCATAGGTCCAACTCCAAACAAACATGTGATTCACCTTATTAATTTGCCCTGTCTCTAGTGTATATACCTTGCTCCAATGCATAGCTACGTTGCTAATCTGCATAGATCCAATGGAGTGTATCCTTCACAAAATTGCTAATTATGTTTAGGCTGGCATGTATTTAGGTGGGAAAACAGACCAAAAATCAGTTTGGAAAAAAACTCTGATTGCTTTAATAATCAGCTCTACCGATGCCTAACGATCATGACCAGAAAGTTTTAAACTATGGCATAAATCAGTTGTACCTGCAAGTGCACTAATGGGAGTAATTGCATTCCAAGTGCATTGCTATGGCATATTTGTTACTTCCGTTATACTTTATGTATGGGCTATCACACAATGACTTTAGTGTTGGTGGAGAAAGACTTTTTGAGAAGCTGGTGGTATACTAGTTAATATGGAGTTGTAAAAGTTGTAAGAAATATTTCGAGTGTTGATCAGCAATGCTGGTCTTATTATTCTTAGTTACTTGGCAGCTGAAAAAGAGGTCAAATAAAAAGATCTCTACAAGCTGCTTTAACCGCTTCATACTTTAACGATGAGGGTAATTGATGTTTAAGAAGTTATAAATCACACAAATTAACTTCTGCTCATCTACAGAACAGGCCAACTTTTCGAATTATTTTGGTTAGTGAATATCTTGTGCTGGAAGAGTTTATAAATGCTATCAATAGTCTCTACAAGCTAGGAAGGAGTTTAAAATCTGGATGCCAATTGAAGTAGTATAAACAGAAAACTATGCAAATATCTCCGTGATCATGCCAATAGTACTATGATTGACATGTTCCTAGAAATAGATATATTAGAAATTATGGTGACAGTTGAGCTTCCACATTAATTATTTAACAAATCAGTATTATTGTTGCTGGTATAAAAGCATATTTAAAGCATTGAATATGAAATTCTCCTCAATTATTATACCAAACAGGCTAGCTAAATGCACCATAGATTACATGACATTGACATATTAATGTCTTCAGATTCAACTTACAAGCTTGACAAAACCCCTCAAGGACATCAAGCGGATTGCATACACAGGCCTTTAAGCCATCCAACACAGGGTAGCTAATTAGTTGTTGCAGCTATAGTGGCTGACAATTTATCGGTGATAGAAGTTAACCATGTTTAGCTTGATTTTTAAATCTGTTCACAAATCAATTATAATTATTTTTATCACATTTTTTTAGGAAGAAACATCGCAATACAAGACTAGTTTTAATGATGAAAAAAATGGCTAGAGAGGTAAGTATCATCGAGACAACTCTGTTGACAATTCGTACCAAGACGACTGACTTGCACTAGTTCAGCTGTTTGGTTTGTGTTGTTCTCCCTCCTGGTCAAGTGTTACCATGTCCAAAGGAGCCCGTAGCGGCGTAGCTGATCCTCTATGAAAATATCTGCTGTAGTGTTCTCCTGTGAAATGTTAACAAGTCCTTTAAGGAAGCTGTAGCTGAGCTGGGTGCAGTCAACAATAGCAACATGGTGTGGCATGTTTTGATGTTTTGGGTAGCATGGCATACATAGGTATCATCAATGGTAGCAGCAATACATAGCATGTATGCCACGTGTGTAGTGAACAGCCAACAATAAATATACTAGAAAATGTGTTTGAATCTCTTGGAGACCCTTTACCAATCATCTCACTTGATGTAGCCTCTCCTATTCTCCACTGCTCAACTATGATACACACCAACAACAAAACAAACTAATAAAAACACTTGAAACAAGTAAAATTGTTTTATTAAAAACCACTATCCATATTCGATTAACCCTGTTATATATATAAAGAACGGAAACAAGACTGTACCCATGTAGCCCACAACCAGTTGACACCCTTTACCATTTATAATAATACACTCTAATATTTTGCTGGTTTTAAAATCAGGAGTGCCTTTGCAACCACAAATAAAAATCCAGCCCAATATTGGTGTATATGATTTTATAAGGTAAAAGGTTTCTAACTGGTTGAGGTCTACGTGGGTGCAGTCTTGTTTCCATTCTTTTTTGACGTGTCATTCCAATATGGCTGTTTGTTTTTTAAATAAAACATTTTTGCTTTGGGGTATTTCCCCTGGAACGACTATTATAAGCCACAAAAACTCTGGTAATGTGTTTACAATGTGCATTATTTACAGGTTGCTCTGGAGAAAAATCAAGCTAGAGGAACATTTCAAAATGTTAAAATCAGGTTTAGATGAACATTGAACACTTTTTTTGCAACTCTTCAGGTCAGTGGCCATGGCTCTAGGGCTACAATGGCTGGAGCAATGCTGTCTGATTGTGATCATGACGCCATCATGATAGTGTTCACATTACGAGTTTTTGTTACGTTCTTGTGGCATCTAAAAATATGAATATTTGCTTAACTTGTCATGTATCCAACTATCTGTTCCTCCTTTTTCCCCTGAATTTTTCTGGGTGGGGGTTATAGGTAATTTTCATCGTGAACGAAAATATGTCCCTCGCAAGAAGACAAAAGGTCTTGGTGGGTCAATATCTGATGCTACGAGGCGCATCTTACTTGAACATACAGACAGACTGGCCGATGCTAAGAGGTGAGGACATGTATGAAACTGAGGGCTCATTTTTTTATTTCTTTTTTTTCATTATTGGTGGTGTTGTTTGACGGCAACACTGCGCCACTTTTCACGATGTGAGCAGCACTGCTGACAAGGGTTTTAAAGCTAAGGTTATAGCTACAGTATTTGCCAGAGTGGATATTAAGGGGGGGAATATGCCCTTTGTTCCGGAAATTTGCACTTTTTTTTGTACCTGTCATAACTTTTTTCTTCTTTCTTCTGTACAAATAATTATTATACCAGCTTGTTGCTTATTGTGTGTGCTTTAAAATGATATATAAAAAGTCTATATAGGCACCTTTTCTTAGAAGATATATCAAAACACGCAAGGGTCACTAAAAAATGGCACTTCCTACTGTTTGGCAGACCTAACTCCCACGCGCATTGACCGACTTGCCCCAAACTCGGTACGAATGTAGCTAAAGGCAATAGCTGTGATTTGAGCGAAAAAATTTTTTTTCCGGTGAACCCCCCCTGAGATATAGAGCTGAGAAGAGGCGGGGCCACGGAAATGACGGATTTCCGTGGTCCCGCCTCTTCTCAGCTCTATATCTCAGGGGGGGTTCACCGGAAAAAAAATTTTTTTCGCTCAAATCGCAGCTATTGCCTTTAGCTACATTCGTACCGAGTTTGGGGCAAGTCGGTCAATGCGCGTGGGAGTTAGGTCTGCCAAACAGTAGGAAGTGCCATTTTTTAGTGACCCTTGCGTGTTTTGATATATCTTCTAAGAAAAGGTGCCTATATAGACTTTTTATATATCATTTTAAAGCACACACAATAAGCAACAAGCTGGTATAATAATTATTTGTACAGAAGAAAGAAGAAAAAAGTTATGACAGGTACAAAAAAAGTGCAAATTTCCGGGACAAAGGGCATATCCCTCCCCCCCTAAATACTGCTAA
>CBDHDT010000189.1:0-6023 GCA_965261215.1 Ekhidna sp. | reverse complement strand
AGCTGACATATGTGTACATATCAGTACAGAAGTATCTCATTTACTATGCGTAGGCAATTTGATGGTCCACATGCTTGTATGTTTGTGTGTTTGTGTTACAGGAAAAAAAAAGTGGTCAGACTAGGACAAGGGATATTCTACAATGAGATAGAGACAAGGTTGAGCATTTGTGTCTCTCTGTTTCTTGTACATATTGTTTAGCTGTTTTGAATGTTGACTGCATTTGTAAGAGCCAACAGGTACAAATTCAAACATCATTTGCAAAAGTTAGCCGTAAATACTAAACACTCCGTTTCTTTCTGTTGTAATTGCCAGTAGACTGCTGTATTGTTATAAGGTGGTCAGATAACTTACTTCAAGTTTGACAGGATGATCAAGCAAAAGAAAAAAATTACACTAATAAATGGCTGATATGATTACAATCTGTAGTGACTATGTCTTCCCTTTACTGCTGTTTCTGGAAGCCCTGCTGTTGGAGAAAAAGGCACCTATGCTTATCTGGAACTATGCTGAATCCATGGATGGATTTCTTTGCTGTAGGTTTTGTTGTAGACATAGAGCAACGTTGCGCTGCATAGCTTTTGTTAGATTATTCAATGGAGTTAATTCTAATATCAGATTGCAGCTTATTGTATTTGCAATCTAATGACTTAAAAGCTGATTCGTGAAAATAAAGTTTTAGCTATAAATATAATGGTTAGTAAGACCACATATTAAGTTTATGATGGATCATTTAATAGTGTAAAGGTTATCCACTACCCTTGGCCAGCCAGAGATTATTCAGGTCAGGATTCAAGTATTGTTGTTTTTGTTTGTTTTTTGTTTTTATAATTTTTTTACGCATTTCAGAGTTTGACACAGTAGACGTTGTGGTAGAACTGCCAAGTCAGCGATGAACTCTAAGCTGGTGGTGAAACATCGCGAGATGACAGAGGATGAAATTTATGCACAGGTGAATGGATAATGAGTGGTTGCTATACACAGTTACCAAGCATTGTCTAGACCACAAAAATGTCTTTGCCGGACACAACAGTCCTTGGAATATATTATTCTTTCAGGTTTTCAGCTCTAGGTCTGGCCAAGCAGATTTCAATTTGACATTCCATTGTATTTGTATATATATATATATATATATATATACAAGAGCAAAAATGTTTTGTTTAATTAAAAATATATATATATTGAAAGACCTACTAAAATGTGAATGGAAACAAGACTGTATCGTTGTCAACCTCAACCAATTAGATATCCTTTACCATTTATAATCATATACACCAATTTTATGATTTTGTGGTTGCAAAGGCACTCTGTGATTTTAGAACTAGCACAAAATAGGTGTAATTTTTTAAATGGTAAAGATGGTCTCACTGATGGTGGTCTCACTGATGGTGGTTTCACTGATGGTGGTCTCACTGATGGTGATCTCACTGGTTGTGGTCTCACTGATGGTAGTCTCACTGATGGTAGTCTCACTGATGGTGGTCTCACTGATGGTGGTCTCACTGATGGTGGTCTCAATGATGGTGGTCTCACTGATGGTGGTCTCACTGATGGTGGTCTCACTGATGGTGGTCTCACTGATGGTGGTCTCACTGATGGTGGTCTCACTGATGGTGGTCTCACTGATGGTGGTCTCAGTGATGGTAGTCTCACTGATGGTGGTCTCACTGATGGTGGTCTCACTGATGGTGGTCTCACTGATGGTGGTCTCACTGATGGTGGTCTCACTGTTGGTGGTCTCACTGGTTATTGTCTATATTGGTACATCTTGTTTCCGTTCTTTTTAACAGGATAATCCAATATAGCTGGAGGTTTTTAAACAACAAAAAAAATTGCTCTTGTTTCAAAGGTTTTTGTCTGCTGTTTCTGTTTAGTTTATCTGTGGGGGGGAGTGGAAGACAATGTGATGATTTGTGGAGGATATCCTAGAGTTTTCAATACTTTTTCTAACTTGTTTGTTGTTGCTGTATATTACACACATGCTCTGTATTGTGCTATTGTTGACTGTACCCATGTCCACCATGTTGTCCATTACAAACCATTCAGAATGTAGCATATGTTGTTGATATTGTTAACTGCATCCATGTAGAGTTGGCTATGGTTTCCTTCAAGGACTTGGTAACATTGCATAGAAACACTACAGCAAATATTTTGAGACAGGATCAGCTACAGCCGCCTCTGGTAAAAGTTGACCAGGAACAAAAACTCCACGAAATAGATAGCTGAATCATGCGTGAGGCATTCCTTGTGGGATGAATTGTCAACATAAGTTGTCTTGGCAGTACTTAACACGTTCTCCCATTCTTTCTGCTTCGTTGGATCAGGAAACAAAGTAGGTGTAGATATTTATTGGAATATTTGGAGTCTTCTGGTACTAAAGTTATGATGATCGACGTATTTATGCCAGTTATCGTGGAAGATACAGAGAAACTAATAAGTTCTTGAAGATGAGGTTTTAAAGGGTTTTTAAGCTGCTGGTTTTCTACTTTAGCGATGGATTAGGTGCACTTGGAGTCATTTGGAGCTAATATCGGCTGACACCACTATTTAGGCAGTAAGAAGCTGCCAATGCGAGTTTTAGCTGAGATATAGGCTTTGGTTTTTTTTGTTGTTTTTTCTTGGGGAGTGGGGGATGGTGGGGGGTTTCGGTCTGCCATTTGGAGATGGCTGTTTAGATGTGTAAGTTTGCAGGACTGTGTGGATGTAGGTGGCTGTTTAGATGTGGGAGTGTGCAGGAGTGTGTGGATGGAGATGGCTATTTAGATGTGGAAGTTTGCAGGAGTGTGTGGATGGAGAAGGCTGTTTAGGTGTGGAAGTTTGCAGGAGTGTATAGATGGAGGTGATTATATATTCCTGATATATAATGTACTGTTTAACCACGATAGGTGATGTTGAAGGGAAAGGAGGGAGGTTGTGCCTAACACTTAGCGCACCTTTACCACGAATACGTGACACACGCATGCGTATCTAAAGACCATTGTCATGCATTTGTGACAGCGGTAATTTTCACCAGTAGACCGTTGCCACGGTATCGTGACAGCTGCACGATATTGAACTCAACTGTTTTATGGTCGTCACTTGCTCTCTTCATCGTTATTAGCTGGCAATGGCTTGTGGTTATGATACTCAGACAGTACTAGAGATGTTTTTTTATATCGATACGGAATGGCATTAATAGCGATAGTGTATACGGCGACTCAAATCGCGATAGTAGTTGTAGTGATAGTTGCGCATACGAATTGCGCAATACACGTTCACTTTTCAATTTATACGTAATGTCCGCTAAGTATTAATAACCATCGTCTGAAATTAAAAGCATTTGTAAAATATATTTTGTGGTAGGTAGACATGCACTTATAAGAATAAATATATATCTGTGTTTTTTTAACCGATTAACCTCAACTTAATTTATGTTACCATTATAATTATAGCTGGTCTCTATATATGTTCATGTGTAGTATTTTAAAACCATTCATGTCATTAGGATGCAAATATAATATAGTATGCTTCAGTTTGGTGTATGAACCAGCTCTATTAAAATTAGTAAATTATATTGCTGCATTCTGTAATGTCTACCACAAAAATTTACAGCAGAAAAATCCATCCAGAAGCACCTACTTTCTTTAAAGCATGGAGATTCTGAATGGTTTCCGGTATAATGCTGCATTCTGTAATGTCTACCACAAAAATTTATAGCAGAAAATCCATCCAGAAGCTCCTACTTTCTTTAAAGCATGGAGATTCTGAATGGTTCCGGTATGTAAATGTGTATCAGTGCAGCCTTCCTCAGAAGAGCTTCCTAAAACAACAGTAAAGGCTTGGAAGCAACGACCCGTAATAGCAGTTACGATCGTTTATGCTATTTTTTAATTTTTTTTTTCTTCTCTCGGCCCAGTTGAAGATGTTTTTCTGTTATCATGCACTACTCTACTGGGCATGCGCAGATAGAAACTATATCAGGTATTTAGCACATACTGTTCATTTTTGATGCACAATTTGTACAAGAATAACAAGTGTTCATTAAAACAGGTTTACGTCTAATTATGTTGTCATACCATTGTGGTCAATGTCTTAATGGCCTAGTTTTACCACAATCTTCTGTGGTTGCTAGGGTCTCTTGTGTACCAACCCCTGGCCAGTCACATAAGTAGGTCTGATATCTCTGATCTTTCTTTGCATAAGTTTTAGTCCATCCATAACTGTAATTTTAGTACCAGGGGAATCGGTTTTTCAATATGTCCAGGACGAATCTGTTACTCAATTGCAGGAAAAATACTGTGGCTTGTCAAGCAGGTAAGGTTCATGACTCAATCGAACCTGCTCTTTATTGTATCAAGTGACCGCTCACTTGATTTACTGAGAATCTTGTTTGTTCTTCTCTGCTATTTAGTTTATGGGGTTCTCCTGTGCAACTGTTACTAGGAGGTTGTGTTTGATCCTCTACCAAGGGGCTGACTGTATTAGCAAGGTGTGGTATCAAGTGATGGGAGGTGTACAGGAAGCTTGTTTGTTGAATTGAAGCATTTTTACAGAAATTGACCAAAAAATTGTCATTCAAGTCAAAAAAGTTTAAGCTTTTCTGCTGTTTTGAAGTATTTCTAATGAACAAGACAAAACCCATATCATTTGGGTCAAAAAAAGTTTTTCTCAACAAATTGGAACAAATACCTGTGTTTTTCTCATCAAAATGACCAAAATACAGCTAAACGAAGCTTGTTTGTTATATTCAAGCATATTTACAGAAATTGAAAAAAAAAATTGTTTATAAATGTCAAAAAAGTTTTTTTCTCATCAAATTGAGCCACATACAGCTAAACTAAGCTTTTCTATTGTATTAAAGCATTTTTACAGAAATTCACCAAAAAAATTGTTATTTAGGACAATAAAGTTTTTTTAATCAAATTGAGCCATATACCTGTTTTTCTCATCAAAATAAGAAAAATACAGCTAAACGAAGCTTGTTAGCTGTATTGAAGCATTTTTACAGAAATTGACAAAAACTTTTCATTTTGGACAAAAAAGTATTTTTCTCTAAAAATTGAGCCATTATATAGCAAAACTAAGGTTTTCTGCCTTTTGAAGTAATTTTTCAGAAACTGACAAAAAAATGTCATTTAGGTCAAAAAAAAATTTCTCAACAAATTGAAACACATACCGGTGTTTTTTCCCCATCAAAATGACACAAATACAGCTAAACAAAGCATTTTTTCAGAAATTTAAAAAAACGTGACATTTAGGCAGAAAAGTGTTTTTTTGCATCAAATTGAGCCTTAGGTTTTCTGCTGTTTTGAGCATTTTTACAGAAATTGACAAAAAAAAAATTTGACATTTATGTCAAAAAAGCGTTTTTCTCTACAAATTGAGCCATATTCCTTTTTTTCTCATCAAAATGAGGAAAATACAGCAAAACGAAGCTTGTTTGTTGTATTGAAGCATTTTTACAGAAATTGACCAAAAATTGGCCATTATGTCAAAAAAGTGTTTTTTACAATAAATGGCGCCACATACATGTGTTTTTCTCATAAAATGAGCAAATTACAGCTAAACGAAGCTTGTTTGTTGTATTGTGGAATTTTTATGAAATTTAAAAAAAATTATTAATTAGGACAATAAAGTGTTTTTTTTTCAAATCGAGCCAAATACAGCTACACAAAGTTTTTCTGCTGTTTTGTAGCATTTTTACTGAAGTTGACAAAATAACTCTTAATGTATGGCAAAAAAAATTTTCTCAACAAATTGAGTCACATACCTTTTTTCTCAAAAAAATTAGGAAAATACTGCTAAACAAAAATTGTTTGTTGTATTGAAGCATTTTTACAGAAATTGACCAAAAAATTGTCATTCAGGTCAAAAAAGTGTTTTTCTCATCAAATTGAGGCAGATACAGCTACACTATTGTTTTCTGCTGTTTTGAAGTATTTTCACAGAAATTCACCAAAAAATTGTTATTTAGGACAATAAAGTGTTTTCCATTCAAATTGAGCAAAATACAGCTAAATGGAACTTGTTTGTTTTATTGAAGT
>CBDHDT010000188.1:0-37733 GCA_965261215.1 Ekhidna sp. | reverse complement strand
TTTTTTTTCAGGATTTGCCCCTTTCAAATATGCTAAGAAAAAAAATTTTCTGTGTATCCCAGTGCCTGTTTCTTAGATAGTCACTTTTATGTCTAAAATGAAAAGTTCTCCATGAATTTCCCCCAAAATGCTACAATACAACAGAAAGGCATCATTTAGTAGTTTTTGGCTCACTTTGTGGAGAAAAAAGTTTTTGTTAATATTTATTCATTTTTACAGGTTTGATTAAAAAAAATTCTTTAAACAAATCCATATTTTCCTCAGGATTTGCCCCTTTCAAACTTGGTAAGAAAAAAAATTTTATGAGTATTTATCTTTTCTGAGTGAGTCACGTTTATGTCTAAAAAGAAAAGTTCTCTATCAATTTTCACAAAAATGCTTCAAAACAACAGAAAGGCATAGTTTAGCAGTATGTCGCACAGTTGGTGGAGAAAAACAGTTTTTGTTAATATTTGTCTCCTTTTACTGGTTTGATCAAAAAAAGTTGTTTAAACAAATCCAAATTTTACTCAGGATTTGCCCCTTTCAAACATGGTAAGAAAAACAAACATTGTGAGTATTTCAGTGCTTATTTCTGAGATAGTCACTTTTATGTCTAAAAAGAAAAGTTCTCTATGAATTTCTCCCCAAAATGCTTCAAAACAACAGAAAGGCATCATTTAGCAGTATTTGGCTCGCTTTGTGGAGAAGAACAGTTTTTGTCATTATTTATTCCTTTTTACAGATTTGTTTAAAAACAATTGTTTAAACAAATCCATATTTTCTTCAGTATTTGCTCTTTTCAAACATGGTAAGATAATCAAAGTTTCTAAGTATTTCAGTGATCTTTACTGAGTTAGTCACTTTTATGTCTAAAAAGAAAAGTTCTCTATGAATTTCCCCAAAATACTACAAAACAACAGAAAGGCTTCATTTAGCACTATGTGGCTCACTTTGTGGAGAAAAAAAGTTTTTGCTAATATTTATCTCCTTTTACTGGTTTGATAAAAAATTTGTTTAAACTAATCCAAATTTTACTCAGGATTTGCCCCTTTCAAACATGGTAAAAAAACAAACAAACTTTCTGAGTATTTCAGTGCTCGTTTCTGAGATAGTCACTTTTATGTCAAAAAAGAAAAGATCTCTAAGAATTTCCCCCAAAATGCTTAAAAACAACAGAAAAGCATCAGTTTAGCAGTATTTGGCTCGCTTTGTGGAGAAAAACAGTTTTTGTTAATATTTTTCTCCCTTTTACTGGTTTGATTAAAAAAAGTTGTTTAAAGTAATCCATATTTCCTTCAGTATTTGCTCTTTTCAAACATGGTTAGAAAATCAAGGTTTCTGAGTATTTCAGTGCTCGTTTCTGAGATAGTCACTTTAATGTGTAAAAAGAAAAGTTCTCAATTAATTTCTCCGAAAATGACTTCAAAACAACAGAATGGCATCATTTAGCAGTATTTGGCTCACTTTGTGGAGAAAAACAGTTTTTGTTAATATTTATCCCCTTTTACTGGTTTGATCAAAAACTAGTTGTTTAAACAAATCCAAATTTTCCTCTTGATTTAGCCACTTTCAAACATGGTAAGAAAAACAAACTTTCTGAGTATTTCAGTGCTCATTTCTGAAATAGTCACTTTTATGTCTAAAACGAAAGGTTCTCTATCAATTTCTCCAAAAAATGCTTCAAAACATCAGAATAGGCATAATTTAGCAGTATTTGTCTCAATTTGTGGAGAAATTTTTTTAGTTTTTGCTAATACTTATCGCCTTTCTAATGGTTTGATCAAAAAAAGTTGTTTAACCAAATCTAAATTTTACTTTAGGATTTTCCACTTCCAAACATAGGAATTAAAAAAAAAATTTTTCTGAGTATTTCAGTGCTTGTTTCTGAGATAGTCACTTTTATGTACTAAAAAAAAATATTCTCTATGAAATTCCCCAAAAATGCTTCAAAACAACAGAAAGGCATCATTTAGCAGTATTTGGCTCACTATGTGGAGAAAAACAAGTTTGTTGTTAATATTTATCCCCTTTTACTGGTTTGATCAAAAAAAATTGTTTAAACAAAATCCAAATTTTCCTCTGGATAAGCCTCTTTCAAACATGGTAAGAAAAACAAATTTTCTGAGTTTTTCAGTGAATTTTTCTGAGATAGTCACTTTTATGTCTAAAAAGAAAAGTTCTCTATGAATTTCCCAAAAAATGCTTCAAAACAACAGAAAGGCATAGTTTAGCAGTATGTGGCTCACTTGGTGGAGAAATACAGTTTTTATTAATATTTATCTACTTTTACTGGTTTGATAAAAAAAAAGTTGTTTAAACAAATCCAAATTTTCCTCTGGATTTGCCCTTTCAAAAATGGTAAGAAAATCAAACTTTCTGAGTATTTCAGTACTCGTTTCAGAGATAGTCACTTTAATGTCTAAAAAGAAAAGTTCTCTATGAATTTCCCCAAAAATGATTCAAAACAACAGAAAGGCATAGTTTAGCAGTATGTGGCTCACTTGGTGGAGAAAAACATTTTTTGTTAATATTTATCTCCTTCTACAGGTTTGATCAAAAACATTTGTTTAAACAAATCCAAATTTTCCTCAGGATTTACCACTTTCAAAAGTAGTAAGAAAAACAAACTTTCTGAGTATTTCGGTGCTCTTTTCTGAGATGGTCACTTTTATGTCTAAAAAGAAAAGTTCTCTAAGAATTTCTCAGAAAATACTTCAAAACAACAGAAAGACATAGTTTAGCAGTATGTGGCTCACTTTGTTGAGAAAAACAGTTTTTTTAGTATTCATTTCCTATTACTGGTTTGATCAAAAACAGTTGTTTAACCAAATCCAATTTTTTTTCAGGATTTGTCCCTTTCAAACATGCTAAGAAAAAAAAAAAATTCCGAGTTTCTCAGTGCTCGTTTCTGAGATTGTCACTCTTATGTCTAAAAGGAAAAGTTCTCTATGAATTTTCCCAAAAATGCTTCAATACAACAGAAACGCATCATTTAACAGTTTTCGTCTCACTTTGTGGAGAAAAACAGTTTTTGTTAATATTTTTCACTTTTACTGGTTTGATTAAAAACAATTCTTTAAACAAATCCATATTTTCCTCAGGATTTGCCCCTTTCAAACTTGGTAAGAAAAAAAATTTTATGAGTATTTATCTTTTCTGAGTGAGTCACGTTTATGTCTAAAAAGAAAAGTTCTCTATCAATTTTCACAAAAATGCTTCAAAACAACAGAAAGGCATAGTTTAGCAGTATGTCGCACAGTTGGTGGAGAAAAACAGTTTTTGTTAATATTTGTCTCCTTTTACTGGTTTGATCAAAAAAAGTTGTTTAAACAAATCCAAATTTTACTCAGGATTTGCCCCTTTCAAACATGGTAAGAAAAACAAACATTGTGAGTATTTCAGTGCTTATTTCTGAGATAGTCACTTTTATGTCTAAAAAGAAAAGTTCTCTATGAATTTTCCCCAAAATGCTTCAAAACAACAGAAAGGCATCATTTAGCAGTATTTGGCTCGCTTTGTGGAGAAGAACAGTTTTTGTCATTATTTATTCCTTTTTACAGATTTGTTTAAAAACAATTGTTTAAACAAATCCATATTTTCTTCAGTATTTGCTCTTTTCAAACATGGTAAGATAATCAAAGTTTCTAAGTATTTCAGTGATCTTTACTGAGTTAGTCACTTTTATGTCTAAAAAGAAAAGTTCTCTATGAATTTCCCCAAAAATACTACAAAACAACAGAAAGGCTTCATTTAGCACTATGTGGCTCACTTTGTGGAGAAAAAAAGTTTTTGCTAATATTTATCTCCTTTTACTGGTTTGATAAAAAATTTGTTTAAACTAATCCAAATTTTACTCAGGATTTGCCCCTTTCAAACATGGTAAAAAAACAAACAAACTTTCTGAGTATTTCAGTGCTCGTTTCTGAGATAGTCACTTTTATGTCAAAAAAGAAAAGATCTCTAAGAATTTCCCCCAAAATGCTTAAAAACAACAGAAAAGCATCATTTAGCAGTATTTGGCTCGCTTTGTGGAGAAAAACAGTTTTTGTTAATATTTTTTCCCTTTTACTGGTTTGATTAAAAACAATTGTTTAAAGTAATCCATATTTCCTTCAGTATTTGCTCTTTCAAACATGGTTAGAAAATCAAGGTTTCTGAGTATTTCAGTGCTCGTTTCTGAGATAGTCACTTTAATGTGTAAAAAGAAAAGTTCTCAATTAATTTCTCCGAAAATACTTCAAAACAACAGAATGGCATCATTTAGCAGTATTTGGCTCACTTTGTGGAGAAAAACAGTTTTTGTTAATATTTATCCCCTTTTACTGGTTTGATCAAAAATAGTTGTTTAAACAAATCCAAATTTTCCTCTTGATTAGCCACTTTCAAACATGGTAAGAAAAACAAACTTTCTGAGTATTTCAGTGCTCATTTCTGAAATAGTCACTTTTATGTCTAAAACGAAAGGTTCTCCATCAATTTCTCCAAAAAATGCTTCAATACATCAGAATAGGCATAATTTAGTAGTTTTTGTCTCACTTTGTGGAGAAAAACAGTTTTTGTTAATATTTATCGCCTTTTACTGGTTTGATCAAAAAAAGTTGTTTAAAAAAATCCAAATTTTCCTCAGGATTTTCCACTTCCAAACATGGTAAAAAAACAAATTTTCTGAGTATTTCAGTGCTTGTTTCTGAGATAGTCACTTTTATGTCTAAAAAAAAAGTTCTCTATGAATTTCCCAAAAAATGCTTCAAAACAACAGAAAGGCATCATTTAGCAGTATTTGGCTCACTTGGTGGAGAAAAACAGTTTTTGTTAATATTTATCCCCTTTTACTGGTTTGATCAAAAAAAATTGTTTAAACAAATCCAAATTTTCCTCTGGATTTGCCTCTTTCAAACATGGTAAGAAAAACAAACTTTCTGAGTATTTCAGTGCTCATTTCTGAGATAGTCACTTTAATGTCTAAAAAGAAAAGTTCTCTATGAATTTCCCCAAAAATGCTTCAAAACAACAGAAAGGCATAGTTTAGCAGTATGTGGCTCACTTGGTGGAGAAAAACAGTTTTTGTTAATATTTATCTCCTTCTACAGGTTTGATCAAAAACAATTGTTTAAACAAATCCAAATTTTCCTCAGGATTTATCACTTTTCAAAATAGTACGAAAAAAAAAATTTCTGAGTATTTCAGTGCTCGTTTCTGAGATAGTCACTTTTATGTCTAAAAAGAAAAGTTCTCTATGAATTTCCCCAAAAATACTTCAAAACAACAGAAAGACATAGTTTAGCAGTATGTGGCTCACTTTGTGGAGAAAAACGGTTTTTTTAATATTTATCTCCTTTTACTGGTTTGATCAAAAACAGTTGTTTAACCAAATCCAATTTTTTTTCAGGATTTGCCCCTTTCAAAATGCTAAGAAAAAAAAAAAATTCTGAGTTTCCCAGTGCTCTGTTTCTGAGATGGTCACTTTTATGTCTAAAAATGAAAAGTTCTCTATGAATTTCCCAAAAATGCTTCAATACAACAGAAAGGCATCATTTAGCAGTTTTTGGCTCACTTTGTGGAGAAAAACAGTTTTTGTTAATATTTATTCATTTTACTGGTTTGATTAAAAACAATTCTTTAAACAAATCCATATTTTCCTCAGGATTTGTCCCTTTCAAACATGGTAAGAAAAAAAAATTTTCTGAGTATTTCAGTGCTCTTTTCTGAGATAGTCACTTTTATGTCTAAAATGGAAAAGTTCTCTATGAATTTTCCCAAAAATGCTTCAATACAACAGAAACGCATCAGTTTAACAGTTTGTCGTCTCACTTTGTGGAGAAAAACAGTTTTTGTTAATATTTTCTCACTTTTACTGGTTTGATTAAAAAAAGTTCTTTAAACAAATCCATATTTTCCTCAGGATTTGCCCCTTTCAAACTTGGTAAGAAAAACAAACTTTATGAGTATTTCAGTGCTTTTCTGAGTGAGTCACGTTTATGTCTAAAAAGAAAAGTTCTCTATCAATTTTCACAAAAATGCTTCAAAACAACAGAAAGGCATCAGTTTAGCAGTATTTCGCACAGTTGGTGGAGAAAAACAGTTTTTGTTAATATTTATCTCCTTTTACTGGTTTGATCAAAAAAAGTTGTTTAAACAAATCCAAATTTTACTCAGGATTTGCCCCTTTCAAACATGGTAAGAAAAACAAACATTGTGAGTATTTCAGTGCTTATTTCTGAGATAGTCACTTTTATGTCTAAAAAGAAAAGTTCTCTGTGAATTTCCCCGAAAATGCTTCAAAACAACAGAAAGGCATCATTTAGCACTATTTGGCTCACTTTGTGGAGAAAAACAGTTTTTGTCATTATTTATTCCTTTTTACAGATTTGTTTAAAAACAATTGTTTAAACAAATCCATATTTTCTTCAGTATTTGCTCTTTTCAAACATGGTAAGATAATCAAAGTTTCTAAGTATTTCAGTGATCTTTACTGAGTTAGTCACTTTTATGTCTAAAAAGAAAAGTTCTCTATGAATTTCCCCCAAAATACTACAAAACAACAGAAAGGCATCATTTAGCACTATGTGGCTCACTTTGTGGAGAAAAAAAGTTTTTGCTAATATTTATCTCCTTTTACTGGTTTGATAAAAACAGTTGTTTAAACTAATCCAAATTTTACTCAGGATTTGCCCCTTTCAAACATGGTAAGAAAAACAAACTTTCTGAGTATTTCAGTGCTCGTTTCTGAGATAGTCACTTTTATGTCCAAAAAGAAAAGATCTCTAAGAATTTCCCCCAAAATGCTTCAAAACAACAGAAAAGCATCATTTAGCAGTATTTGGCTCACTTTGTGGAGAAAAACAGTTTTTGTTAATATTTTTTCCCTTTTACTGGTTTGATTAAAAACAATTGTTTAAATTAATCCATATTTTCTTCAGTATTTGCTCTTTTCAAACATGGTTAGAAAATCAAGGTTTCTGAGTATTTCAGTGCTCGTTTCTGAGATAGTCACTTTTATGTCTAAAAAGAAAAGTTCTCTATCAATTTCCTCCAAAATGCTTCAAAACAACAAATAGGCATAGTTTAGCAGTATGAGGCTCACTTTGTGGAGAAAAACAGTTTTTGTTAATACTTATCGCCGCTTCTACTGGTTTGATCAAAAACAGTTGTTTAACCAAATCCAAATTTTACTCTAGGATTTTCCACTTCCAAACATAGTAAGTAAAAAAAAAAATTCTGAGTATTTCAGTGCTTGTTTCTGAAGATAGTCACTTTTATGTCTAAAAAGAAAAGTTCTCTATGAAATTCCCCCAAAATGCTTCAAAACAACAGAAAGGCATCATTTAGCAGTATTTGGCTCATATGTAGAGATAAAGAGTTTTTTGTTAATATTTATCCCCTTTTACTGGTTTGATCAAAAAAAGTTGTTTAAACAAATCCAAATTTTCCTCTGGATTTGCCCCTTTCAAACATGGTAAGATAAACAAACTTTCTGAGTATTTCAGTGCTCGTTTCTGAGATAGTCACTTTAATGTCTAAAAAAAAAGTTCTCTATGAATTTCCCCCAAAATGCTTCAAAACAACAGAAAGGCATCATTTAGCAGTATTTGGCTCACTCTGTGGAGAAAAACAGTTTTTGTTATTATTTATTCCTTTTTACAGCTTTGTTTAAAAATAATTGTTTAAAAAAATCCATATTTTCTTCAGTATTTGCTCTTTTCAAACATGGTAAGATAAACAAAGTTTCTGAGTATTTCAGTGATCTTTACTGAGTTAGTCACTTTTATGT
This sequence comes from Ekhidna sp., assembly GCA_965261215.1. Classification (GTDB taxonomy): domain Bacteria; phylum Bacteroidota; class Bacteroidia; order Cytophagales; family Cyclobacteriaceae; genus Ekhidna. The sequence goes on along the minus strand of CBDHDT010000188.1, from coordinate 29,980 downwards.
CTAAAAAGAAAAGTTCTCTATGAATTTCCCCTAAATCCTTCAAAACAACAGAAAGGCATAGTTTAGCAGTATGTGGCTCACTTGGTGGAGAAAAAAAGTTTTTGTTAATATTTATCTCCTTCTACAGGTTTGAGCAAAAACAGTTGTTTAAACAAATCCATTTTTCCTCAGGATTTACCAATTTCAAAAATAGTAAGAAAAACAAACTTTCTGAGTATTTCAGTGCTCGTTTCTGAGATAATCACTTTTATGTCTAAAAAGAAAAGTTCTCTATGAATTTCACCGAAAATACTTCAAAACAACAGAAAGACATAGTTTAGTTGTATGTAGCTCACGAAGTGGAGAAAAAAAGTTTTGTTAATATTGATATCCTTTTACTGGTTTGAACAAAAGCAGTTGTTTAACCAAATCCAATTTTTTTTTAAGATTGCCCCTTTCAAACATGGTAAAAAAAAACAATTTTTCTGAGTATTTCAGTGATCTTTTCTGAGATAGTCACTTTTATGTCTAAAAAGAAAAGTTCTCTATGAATTTCCCCAAAAATGCTTCAAAACAACAGAAAGGCATAGTTTAGCAGTATGTCGCTCCCTTTTTTGAGAATTTTTTTTTTTTTAATATATAACTCCTTTTACTGGTTTGATCAAAAAAAGGTGTTTAAACAAATCCAAATTTAACTCAGGATTTGCTCCTTTCAAACATGGTAAGAAAAACAAACTTTCCGTGTATTTTAGTGCTCGTTTCTGACAATGAACAATCACATAAACCGTAAATGATCTTGCTCTGTGGCTCTCTTTAACAGAATAATTTTTCACCTATGCTCTTATTTAAAAAATGCGATATATATCACTGAATGATGATCTCAAGCAACACACTTGCCAATCACACTCTGGTCTCTCTAGCAATCTTTCACCAGAAGGGGGGGCTATACCATTTTTCCCCGTAACTTTCATTTTTTTTTTGTAGCTGTCATAACTTTTTTTCCCTTTCTTCTGTGCAAATAATTTTTATACCAGCTTGTTGCTTATTGTGTGTGCTTTAAGATGATATAAAAAAAAGTCTCTATAGGCATATTTTCTTAGTAGATATATCCAAACACGCAAGGGTTTCTCCCCCCAAAAAACGACCTAATTTGTGGCAAAGATAACTCAAAGGCGCCTTGACCGACGCGCCCCCAAATTGGTCTGAGGGTAGCTACCGCACTTAGCTGTGATACTGACGAGTCAGAATTTTTTTCCGGTGAACCCCCCCCCGAGTTCTAGTGTTGAAAAGAGGCGGACCGCGAAAAATTGGCGCAAATTTCCGCGGTCCGCCTCTTTTCAACACTAGAACTCAGGGGGGGGTTCACCGGAAAAAAATTCTGGCTCGTCAGTATCACAGCTAAGTGCGGTAGCTACCCTCAGACCAATTTGGGGGCGCGTCGGTCAAGGCGCCTTTGAGTTATCTTTGCCACAAATTAGGTCGTTTTTTTTCCGGAGAAACCCTTGCGTGTTTGGATATATCTACTAAGAAAATATGCCTATAGAGACTTTTTTTTATATCATCTTAAAGCACACACAATAAGCAACAAGCTGGTATAAAAATTATTTGCACAGAAGAAAGGGAAAAAAAGTTATGACAGCTACAAAAAAAAAACTGAAAGTTTTGGGGAAAAATGGTGTAGTCTCCCCTGACCATTAGTTGATTCATACATGTGACACTAAACCCATCTGCCTAATCTGTCATTTCAATACTGGCTGAGTTTAATCTTCCAAGTTCAATTCCAACCAATAATCAGAATACACCAAGGCTCAGAATTGAGGAGAGTGTTACACAGTGTAGCAACATTAAAAAATGGACAGCACACGTTATGTGGAAGAAAATGTTTTCAAAACAGTTTGTTTCCCGTCCCTTTGCTTTTTCTTTCCTTTACTCTCATTTTCTAAATAATGCCAAGGTGACATGTCAGTAATAAAGTTGAGATTGATTTTACCAAAGGACCGTACTTTTTCCAGTGCATTTGTTCACATTTTTTTTAGCACAAAATTGTGTGTTTTTATCCCAATCTGTACACATTCTTAGTTTGTTGTTGTAAAATATGTCTCTAATCCTTTATTTTGTTGTGTTTTTCATATCTAGATGGACATGGACTTCAAATACGCAAGTAAGCCTCCGACAAGAATTAACCTTCCACATCCACCGGCTGATCATAAAAAAGTGATGAGAAGAAGAACAAGAGCACCCAACCGCTTGAAATGTGGCAAATATCGACCAGGACAAGAATACAAACAATTAATCGGTGAAAGTGAGAGTTTGTGACAGGAAGGATTTCATTAGTTTAGCTTTAGTTTAACTTTCTTATCTACTACTAACCTCTAACACAACCGCCTCAAATGCCACCATCTACTCAAGAATAACAGCCCATTCATCCACTACAGCACTCAATAAGACAAATACTGCCATTACCGACACCACTGACAGTACTGCCACTACTTTTCCCCACAAACTGCATCCACTGCCATCCCTGGTGAAACTGCAGACACTAAAGAACCCACTACTCCCAATGTCACCACTCAAAACAAAGCAGCCAACTCCACTATTGATAGCCAGAAAAAAACATCATTGCCTATACTGGAAACAAACACCCAATGACAATACAGCCACCTCAACAACAGCTGCTTCACGGCAAGAAAACATGCGTGGGGCCCACCATCTCACCACAAACTGCCATCACAGGCATCAGTGCCGGAATAACCAGCATATAGTTCCTGCAATTTGTCCTTTGTGGCACAGACTCATTTGTTAGCGGGTGATGGCACTAGACCCAGTGGTGGCAGTGGATGAGGCTGTGAAATAGGTGGATGTTGAGACAATAATGGCATTGGTGAGAAAATCTGCTGTGGCTGCAATGGCCGAACAGTTTTGTGGTGGTTATGGTAATTATGCAATTTGTACTGGTGTTGATAGTTGAGGCCATGATGGCAGTGGAGAGGCCAGTGGTGGCAGTTGTGATTATTTCTGGTGTAGTAATGGTAGTCTTTCAGTTGTATCGCTGAAATACAATCATCACCTCCAGACAAATGGTCACAACTGCCATCACTGCACCGCACACTGCCATCATTGCCTCAATCACAGCACTGTTACAATTTTCATCACTACCTCAACCACCACAAAAGACTTCCACCATTGCAAACACAGCTAATTTGGCCACCATTCCCACCATTGAAACTACTTCTACCAGTCTCACCACTTCAACCACAGCCATCACAGGAACTTGCCACAAACTCCACTATCATCTGACATTGCTGCCACTTTTGAACTATTGCTGCCACTTTTGAACTATGGCTGCCAACATTGTCATCATTCATGCAACTTTCACCATTGAACCACTTCCTATCATCCACAAGTGAAACATTGTTACCATACTGCACAAACAATGCCAAATTTGCCAAAAGTACTACACAAATAGCCACCGCTGTCAACGCTGCCTTCATTGCCTCTGCAGATATCACAGCTACCACTCCATTGCCATCTCTACTTACAATAGATTAATTGTCGCCACTGACTCCGTTCCCACAATTGTTACTTCTGCCACCACCCCAAGCTACCATTGCCATTCCTGTCACTGTGTTGAAAACTCATAACCTTGTAATTGGAATTGAATTATTTCACTCTGTGACATTTTAAGAATTATATAATAGGATAGAAAATGCTCAAAATGTACCCATGTTTTATGGCATCTATGTTATCATAATACTTTTTTAAAGTGTTACCTTTAAAAATAAGCTTATGTGCACGAGGTATCAAATTACATTTAAAAATATGTATACATAGCAATCTGCAGAATTTATATCTCAATCATGTCAACCATTACATCTGTACAGATCTATTTAGGTGTTTAAACCAGGTCTTGCTTTAACACAGCCATTAATATTTTGAGCAATTAAACCACATTCCTCTCCAATTTTTCAATATGAGTTTTTGTGGGAAAGAGCAGTCATTCGGTTTTGGTATTTCACAATTGTGCTGCACAGTGAAATCATAATTACGTCTTGGTGGTTTAGATCAAAAAAGTCAGTAAACTGTTACAATCTTTCAATTTCGATATAGTCCACAATTCCAGGATTAAACTACTCACATTAGCCGTCTCCATTTAGCTTGGCTGTTCATGAGACTACTTGAATCTTACGAAAAGAAGGAAGCAAGTGCAGACAAACAGATAAGAACTACAATGGTTTAGTGTAGGGTTTACTTCGACGATGCATATTTTAAAAAAATTCTTCATTGTGCTAAAAGCTTTAATATATTAAATTTTAAGGCTTCGCTAAATTCATAGGTTACATCAAGACTTTGCGTTGTAATCAGAGTGTCATCAGGCCTCAACCCGGCACAGCCCTGCAGAGAACATCAAGAGATAGAATAACCTTGAACTAACCATGAACATATTGCCTGCTAAATATATTAATCAACACTTATATCATTCCTATGGGGGTCTGCATTATTTTGTGCACAATAGACGCCTTGTCAGATTGGGCTGTCCTGTAAGGGTACTTAAACCCCTCTGCAATCTCAGCCCAGGCAGTTCTCCATTTACTGCACTTTCTAACATATTGACTCTACATCTTCAATTCAATGTTGAATTAAGACCAAACAACTTACAGTTTGGCTGGGTATTTGTAAAGGAGGATTCTGGTGGCAGCACTTACAATGATATTTGTATGTCTTCTAAGGCAGACTATTTCTCGTATTGTAGGATCCCTGTGTTTGTGGACCCAAACACATCTATTATGAGAGGTAAAGCTTGGTGGGCCTGACTTGCACAGAGGATCTCTTGGTCACTTTGTTCAAAACGGTCTAAAAATATCCAGTCATTTGACATAAAATTATTCCATCATTGCCCAAATAAACTGATCCATCTAATTAGAAACTACCTCTTATCTAGCCATCTGCAGTTGTCTTTGTGCTTCTGGCACAGAAATAAATTTTCTAATCCTCAAGTAATACAGGAGAGGACCCAGACCTGTCTCTACAAATAGGAGCAATGACCTGCCGATATTATTAGTTGGATCAATAACAGTTTCTTGTGATTGTTTTATCCTTTGAAATTTTTAATTCCATGATGGGCAATCCCATTTCTTTTTTAGAATATCACTCTCAATCATCGGTGCATCAGCAACAATCTATCTTTTTCTTTTGCATGTTGCCAATTGTCACCAGTGATTTTGGGTAATGGTATGCCGGAAAAAATGTGTTTGCTGGTACTGGTAAAATATATATCAAATCTATCTATAGTATGTTCACAATTTTATGTGTAATATACGTTCAACTGAACAGCTGTACCTGTTAAACCCAGATTTCTACTTTCCGATGTACATATGGGAGCAACATGATAACTCTCCACGATAAATCTAGCACCAGCTCTTCTATTATAACGTTTCAAGCAGTAATATATTAGCATATATTTCAAATAGTGTAGGGTCATCAAATTCTTTGAGGACAACATGCACTCAGTTTGAGTTCCCATCTTCTTGAAACATTATCTTAATTCATGTTGCTTGTTTGATGCCAATGATTTATTTTGGTTAATGAATAGAAAGATGCTTATGGTTGGGAGATTGAGGAAGCGGGCTGACCACAGGCTATTGATTGAGTGAGCAACCATAGAGCCTGGCCTTCCTAGCATAGGGGTTTCTGGGTGCGTGCATGGCAGGGAATTTTTTTTTGATTTTCGCTTCGAGGCTCTGACATCAATTCAGGTGCACTCTGAACAAAACTTCTAGTGAAATAAATTTAAATATAGTTGCTTGGATAGAGATCAAAACTTACCACTATGCAGTTGGATTTTCACTTTGGTGCATAAATATTATATTGAGAATATCAGTAAGCAGATGTTAAGCAGAGAAGAAAAGTGAAAGATTCAATACTACTCTGTGGCATGGTGATAGCTAAAATAATAGAATTCAAGTTGCTACATTGGAATAGAATGTAAAATAGAGTATGGAGTTTGTGAAGTGAATAGATGTTGTGACCGTTAACAATTTTATATGAATAGATAAGCAGCCAAGTCTTCTAGATGGTTGATGAAGCTCCTAACCTTATTCAGATATTAATACTTTGCTGAGCATTCAGATTTACTGACACGTAGCTTACTGTTGTGATTTTAGCTTAGCTGAGCATTACCAACTCACAGCTTTGCATCATGCATAATTTACACTTAAAATACTGCAAACAAAAACCTGGCAGCCGTATTTGTGATTTTGAATTATGTGCATGTGAGGTACAACGAGGTTCTCCAGCCCATTTTGCGGTGGTGTAGAGAATGCAGCATCATCCTACGTTCCATCACATCCTTGGTTTGGTATTGATGGATCGATATTTTGCTGTGTGACACCCAAATGTAATTTTCGGGGTCTCCTGAACATTTTCTAACTTGTTGTGCAATAAACATACAACGTATTGCGGCTTGGAAATATTGAGTGAAACAATTTGTGTACACCAAGCTGTCCACTACACATAATTCAGCACACACCATCTGCTCATGTGGGTCTGGTACTACGTCCTTCAATAAATTGGTGGTGCAGAAACGTGGGAAAACACCACCAATCAAACAGCTGAGTTTTGGTTCATTCAGCTTCTTACTGCTCTGGACTTGGTAAATGTTTACCTGGAGGAACTACTCCACAAACCAAAGAGCAGAACCATTGAGGGGAATTTAATTGTGCATGCATGTGGTCAACAGTCATAGAGCAATATGTGTGCCAGCTTGATTACGCCACACAAAATCACAGCTATTCATGCCATTTTACCGCAAGACAGCCAAAACATGAGGGAAGTAGTGGAATTGTTGGCACATATATAATGGTGGATGTTCTTGTCACAAAGAGTCAAAAAATCCAATAAGTAGGGTTCTTTAACAACATAATTCTGAATCTTTTTGTCAAATATTTGGTAACAGTTATTTGTTACTCTAACAAAAAAAATTGTCATTTTCTCCAGTTATTTGGCAGCATACAGTCTGCCAATGTATAAAACATAGTCCTATTGTTAGAGCTATTTGTGTCTACAAAATAATAAGCATCAGCTCTGTAAGTTGAAAAAACAGTTGGACAGGGAATTTTAAGAGCAGCTGCAGGGAAAAGTACTACAGCATATTGAGAGTGTACCTTCCAGTGGAAATTGTGGTTACAATAACTTTCCTTATGCAGCATAAAAATGGGAAGATTGACATAGACCACTGCAATCTTACCTTGAATTTTAATCATATGTAAATAGGATATAATAGGAATGTGTTGTGACTCTAGCCTGGTTTCATGAGAGAAAAAAGTTTCCAATAAATTCAGCACCGATATTCTGAAAGAACACCTGATATAGCACACAGTACTTTTCAATGCTTGGCATTCCATGACTATGCAACTTGCAGTGTGTTCCAGATTAAAAGGACTGTAATCATTTTAATATTACTGAATCTTACTTACCTCCAAGTGGTTTTGTATTAAAGATAAAAGCAATTCTTTCATCACATTTGCTATTTAAGCTTGAAATTCAGACCATTTAGTGAAATATTCAATTAATATCCCAATGTAATTGTTTCCAGCATCTGTTTGAGGCAGTGATCCAATGAAATCAATACAACCTGTTAAAGTTTGTAATTGTGAATTTTTGCTGGAATTACATAATATAGATACCTTTTTCCCAACTTTGGGTTTCATGGGTAATGGATGGAGCTGAGGAGAGAATGTGAAAGACTTTTCACTTAATCTCTGATTTAAGTCACTGGTGTCTATGCACTGTTTATTATCGCTGGTCAGGTAAGGTTTTCAATAAAATAAAGAGCAAATCTTCTGCAGTGTTTTGTCTCGACCCAAATGACCACCTGTAATAAATTGTTGGTCAAGATTTATCAGTAGTCACCATCTCAAACTCTACCTGATTTTGAGGTCTGACATGCCTGCATCTTTCGAAGGTTTTTTTGTTTTTTTCTTCCTGGTCATGTATGAGCTTGTATCCTGTCAACCAAGGCATGGGGTCTCCGAATGTTCCATCTATGGATGTGTGTTAAAGGTTTTCCCTATTGAACCTTGTTGGACCCAATGCGCCCTGCCATAAAAGGTCTGCGGTTTTGAAAAAAGGCGGCTGCAGTGTAGTGTTCATACTACATGGATGCAGTCCTAAAGGAGGCTAAAACTAATCCCTGGAAAATGAGTCTTCCTGCGGAGTTTTGATCCTACATCGATACAATCATTAGGGAGATAAAGCTGACCCTTGGGAAGTAGTATTAGGCCTGCTTTACAGGTCCCGGAAGTTGATAGTAATGACATCGTCAATTTCTTCCGAATGGCTGCAACACTGCTGTCAGGAAAACAGCTCAGATGCTGGCAACTCAGCGATGGAAGCTGGTATCTCCTCACTCGATAAGTGCTGAACACATTCTTTTTCCCTCCAATTACTGTGAAAATTGGTGATAACCTGCACAAAATTAAGAAATGTACGTTTTTCTTGTTGTAATACATTTCCTCAAATGTTTAACAGACTCTGGTAACTATATCGTATTGAAATGCCAAAAAGCAGTTGATTTCAGCAATAAAGGAAAAAAACATTCATTGTGATGATCACAGACCTACAATCTCCAATTTCATGGAGACTAATATTTGAGCTTCGAAACAGTGTTCAATATTGTTAGAATACCATTGTCTGCTTTATTCTTTCAGTAAATATCGAAACAAATTTTCACATTAAACAGTAAAAAAAATAAAAAATTCCAGTAAATTGGATAGAGTTCTAGTAAATTTTGCAGCCAGGCACCAACTTTTCACCGCTATGTCACAGGGCCCCTTATGACAGCACAGAACTTAGACTAGTAGTTATTATATGCATACACACCAGATGTGTTAATTGATATATGAATATATATTACAAACCCAACGTGTTCCAGGCTAGGCAGCTCCTCATAAAAAGGAGCCGTCGAGATCCTGTTCGGTTGGACTTCATTACGAATATATTTTGTTTCTGCTGTTCTATTGTTTAAAGCCTTTTATCAACAACTTCGGTAATTGTGCAATGGTAGTTAATTGGCTAACTGGTGGCAGTCAGTCAGTCAGTTTTAGTTCAACACTTACGGCCACAGGGTTATCAGTCGACCCTGTGACACCTGGTGGCAGCGGTGGGATTTTGAATACAAGTGCCTTTTTCTCTATTTGATACTAGCTAGATCCTTCGCTCGCTACTTTTGATTAATTTTTTTTGCATCAGACGTTGTGACCAATTGAGATGGCAACCTACAATTTCGAGGAAACACTCGACAACCAGGGGACCCGGAATCCCAATCATCTGAATTACACCCCTCAACAGAAATGGACGGAACTCACGGATTTTTTTAGAAATAGAACCCCTTCAGTGGGCAGCAGCCTTTGGAAACCGCAGTGAATAGACAGATGGATCAATACCCACAGTCAATACAATTTCATCTTTGGCAACTGAGCCCCCCACAGTAGCAGTGCTCATGCAATTCATGCAGCAACAATTGGCTGCCCAGGAGCAAAGACTGCTGAAGGAAGACCATCGTCAGGCTCAAGGAGAAGAGGAACGGCGACAAGATGACCTCAGAAAGGATCAGATGTGGGAGCGGCTACTTGCTAGGTCCACAGACAGTCGTAGTGAAGCAGAATCACTACACTCCTCAACCCGTCCATCTGAAAGGATAGTCACTTTAAGAAGGTTAGAGAAGGGAGAAGATGTAGAGACGTATTATGCAGCATTCGAAGCTCATATGGAATGCTACTCTCTGCCGCATCGTCAGTGGACCAGAAACCTGATACCAATCTTACCACCGGAAGCAACCCAAGTGTATGTCCAGTTGGATACAGAGAGCCGACAGGACTATGTTTCTCTGAAAGGAGCTCTGTTTGGTCACTATAGGATTACTAGGGAAACACACTGGCAGAAGATGGACCAATTCAGACGAAAAACTGAAGAGACATGGAGTATGTGTGCCAGGAGGCACAACAACCTAGCAATCAAGTGGGCTGGATGCTGTACCACAGTGACAGAGGTGTTGGAACTAGTATCCACTGATGCACTCCTGAAATTGATGCCTAGAAAGATGGCTACCCGTGTAAGAGATGGAAAGTCCAAGACCTTGGAAGCAGCTGCCAATCTAGCTAATGATTTTGTAATAATCTGGGGCTGGACCTACAATGCGGTCACTGAATCAGACAGGTCTGTCAACCAGGGTAGACAACACAAGAAAGATGAGAGACCTCATCATCTTGGCAAACAGCACAGTTCAGAGGTGAAGCAAAAGTCACCAAACCCACTGGAGTCGACTGGGAATAAGTCAGATCAGAATGATAAAGGAGGACCAAAATTTGACAAGCAAAACAGACCCAGATGTTTTGAGTGCAACCAATATGGACCTTTCGCTGCAGAATAACATGGGAAGAGACGAGATGGCTCCAAACCGAAATTGGAGGCTATCAACTTTGCCAAACCCTTGACACCACGGCAAGAAAGTGACTTGTTCATCACTGAGGTGAACATACAGACCTTGGTCTCTGGGACAGAGAATGGCAAGTCAGTAAACAGACTGGAAGCTGGAGCTAAGCGGTCGCTGGTCGATAGCAGCCTAATTCAGGAGAAGGACAAAATCGGAGAAATCATTCAGGTCAAGGCCTTCAATGGTCCCATTTTAGCTTTATCTCTTGCCTAAGTCCGAATACAAATTGGTGAACACGGAGGTGACCTCACAGTAGCATGTTCAGGAAAACCTAGGGTACGATGCCCTACTGGGGACAGACTTTCTAGAGTTATGGAGTGTTGGGAGACGTCTGCTGTACAATGAACTCATCAATGTGGCCCAGACCTGATCTCAGAAGAGGAAGACTGTACAAACCTCAGTGCTGGCCAGCTTTAAGGAGGTAGAACCAGAAAGCCCAGAGCCAGAATCAGAGCTGTCTGAATCAGAGGAAGAGGAGGCTGAGACCGACCAGCTTTGGCAAGACCCAAGCAGTGATAATCCAGTCATTCTTAGCTCTGACATTGATGTGCAATCTGAAGAAGATGACCAGCCTGACAGCTGGTCTAGCAGGAAAAGAGCCAGAGCTATTTTTGTCTCCAACATAGACAACCATCCATTTGATCACGACAAAACAGAGTTCCTGAAGGAACAGAAGCAGGACAAAACATTGAAGCAGTGCTGGAATAAAGCCAACAAAGAAGATTCTGAGTTTGTGGGGAAGGACTACCTCCTATGGAGGAAGTCTGAAGACCGACTAAGAGAAGAGAATTTGCAGTTATGTGTATCCAGACAGCACAGGACATTAGTGTTGTCATTGGCCCGCCGACCAGGCCACTTGGGACGGGATTCGGCCACTCAGAGGATCTTGGACGACTATTTCTGGCTAGGAGTACATGCAGACGTTAAGAAGTTGTGCCTTTCCTACCCAGAGTGTCAGAAAGCAGCCCATCAGACTAAGCACAGAGCACCTCTGAGACCTATTCCCGTTATTGATGTTCCATTTGCCAGAATTAGGATGGACATGGTAGGACCCCTACCCAGAACAAAAGGGGGACACAAACACATCTTGGTGCTAGTTGATTTTGCTACTAGATGGCCAGAAGCAATCCTCCTGCAGAAAAATGACAGCCAGGGCATAGCCGATGAATTATTGGTGCTTTTCACTCGAGTAGGAACCCTAGAAGAGATCCTAACAGATTGTGGAACAAATTTTGTGAGTCGCCTCATGCAGGAACAACACAAACTAATGGGAGTAAAGGGAATCAAGATGACACCATACCATCCAGAATCTGATGGCATGTTCGAAAGATTCAACTCAACTCTGAAGATGATGTTGAGGAAAACTTTTGAAGTTGTGGAAAGGGCACTGGGACTTAGCTCTCCCACACATCCTAGGAGAATACTGATGAGCACCTCACGAGTCTACAGGCTTCACTCCATCGGTACTACTATATGGCAGACAGATCAAGGGACCATTACAGATTCTGCGTACGAGATGAGCAGCAACAGAAGCAAAACCAACTGATGTGATAACCTATATTACAACTATTCAGGACCGAATGGAACTACGGAAAGAGCTATCACGAGAACAGGAGGAAGAAAAGAAGGCTTCACAAAAAGAAAGGTATGCAAGAAAGCACGACAGAGGTCATTCCAACCTGGTGACCTGGTGCTATTGCGGTTACCTGTACTAGGCCCCAAATTGTTGGAGCAATGGGACGGCCCATACTCAATCATCACGAAAATCGACGAGCTGATGTATGAACTGTCTATGCCAGATCATCCGTGGAGGAGGATAAAGCGACACATTAACTTGCTAAAAGAGTTCAATTCCTCAACTGCAGCATGTTTGGTTATTTCAGAGCTAACAGGTGATGATTTGACAGAAAAACCAGAGGACGGAGGGAAAGGCTAGATTGACCATCAGCCGAAACGTTTCAGCTGAAGAGAGAGAACAACTGGAGGAGCTGTTAGCAAGACATGGATGGCTGATTGGTCAAGGTTGTGCAAGCGAAGCAGAGATAAGGTTGGAGACAGGGAATTCTTATCCTATCAGTCGGCCACCGTATAGACTGGACCTAAGAAAGCTCCAAGTTATGAATGAAGAAATAAAAAAGCTATTGGAGATTGGGGTCATCAGGCCATCCAAAAAACCTGGGCTTCACCAGCCTTGCTAGTGTGAAAGAAAGATGGTGGAGTACGTCTATGCATTGACTACAGACGACTTAATGCCGTTACAAAATTAGATCCATTCCATCTCCCGAGAATAGATGAGTTGATCGATAAGTAGGGACAGGCAACACACATGTCTACTCTGGACCTTGAAAGAAGATATCATCAGCTCATGGTCCACAAGGATTCAGTATTTGAAACAGCCTTTATCACTCAGCATGGAAAGTGGGAGTATGTCAGAATGCCATTTGGGCTGAAAAACGCTTCATCCATTTTTCAACGTCTGATGAACAGCTTGCTAGCCGACACGGCTAGATTCTCAGCAGCATATAAAGAGGACATTGTCGTTTTTAGCAAGACCTTTGAGGAACATATTGTCCACCTGGAAGCAGTATTTTCAAGACTCGAAGAGACGGGACTAGTACTCAATCCAACGAAATATAAATTGGCCGAACCCACTTGTCAGTATTTGGGCCATCGAGTAGGAGCTGGGGAGGTACGTCCATTGCAGGCCAAAATAGATGATCTTACGAGTTACCCCAAGCCACTTAAGAAGGAAGACATGAGATCCTTCTTGGGATTAGTTAACTATTATAGACGGTTTATACCTGGATTTGGATCCATAGCAGTGTCGTTGACAGAGTCAACTCGGAAGCAGGCTCCCGACAGAATAGAGTGGATGTCAGTAAGGTTGGCAGCCTTTCAGCAACTCAGGACAAGTCACACAGAAGACTCTATTTTGGTCAACCCAGAAGAGGAGAAGTTATTTCTGCTCCATACTGATGCGTCAGGAATAGGAATTGGTGCTCTCCTCAGCCAACTGAGAAAAGATGAAATGGACAGGCTAGTGGCCTATTATTCCAGGAAGCTCAAACCAGCTGAGACCAGGTACACCGTTACCGAGCAAGAGTGCCAGGCAGTTGTTGAGGCAGTCAGGCATTTCAGAGTGTATCTGAGTGGGGCACCCTTCACCATTGTAACTGATCATAGCAACCTACGGTATCTAACAGAGATGAAGGATGAGAATGGTCGTTTCGCATGATGGTCACTGGCGCTGCAGTCAAACCTGTTTGATGTGGTTCATTGGCCAGGATCGCAGAATGCAAATGCTGATGGAATGTCTAGACAATCCTGGACACCGGACAAGTCCCACATACACACCAGATATGTTAATTGGTGTATGAATATGTATTACAAACCCAACATGTTCCAGGCTAGGCAGCTCCTCATTAAAGGAGCTGTAGAGATCCTGTTCCATTGGAGTTCATTGCGAATATAGTTTGTTTCTGCTGTTCTATTGATTAAAGCTTTTTATCTACAACTTCAGTAATTGTGCAGTGGTAGTTAATTGCCTACCTGGTGGCAGTTTACCACAGTCAGTTTCAGTTCAAAACCTGCCGGCCACAGGGTTATCAGTCGACCTCTTGACAAGCTAGTCTCCAGAGCTCTTCAATCTGCGCCTCTGCATTGCGTCCAGGCTCCAGGAAGAAGCTGAACTTCGCTCCTCGCACTCTCTACCGCTTCGCAAACTTTCTAGATGCTGGCTCATGGGATCACGGAATAGGCAGAATGTAAAACGTAGGGGAGGGAGAGTACGGGTACAGCATCATCAAGTTGGTGTGGAATCCTAGCATCTCATATACAGCAGTATATAGTGACTGCATGGGACACCTTGAACTGGGGATCACCACAACCTCCGACTTCGCCTAATTTCTGTGTATAGGGGGCTGACGATCAAGGTGGTCAAGGGTGTGGCCAACCGTGCGCAACATTATTGCCTCAGCGCAACGCCACGCTAGCGTCACATTCAGTTATTGTGAATAGTTTGGAGAAGAATTACTGCTACAAGGAGATTGAATAATCGAAGAAGATTAAGTTACTGAATATGAATTCCATGAAAAATGACACGCGAGAGAATCATTTGTGGGCAGATGATGTGCATCTTACGAAAATGCGAATGAAATTATTGGAGTAAGTCGGTGATGAGGCAGGCTTGTGATGAGTGTTTCGTGATAACATTTTTCTTTTGGTTTCATTGTTTGAGTTGAATTTATGATGTCTTAAGTTGCTAGTTTTTCTCAACATAATGGCTATGTGACCAAAGCGTAAGGACATGTTAGTAGTTCAGCCACATGACCGAGCTCAGCATTTCAAAGTTGCCCTTGAAAGAGCGCAGATATTGCAATAGAGTGTAATACCGATCATTGTGGTATTTCCACTGTGTGTGACAGTAAATATTCCCGAAGATTATTTTCAATCGGCCAATATTTGTTGGAAGGGTAATGTAACTGTTTATTAGCAGCATGGGAAAAGATATTAAATATTGGGATGATGAGTGTGGACTAAATTAATGTAGTTATAACACGAGCTTTAAATCTGCTTCACAATAGTAATTTTGTTACTTGTGATATAATGCTCACCTTCCACAAGTTATAAGTCCGAATTTAATAAATACGTTCTGATGGATGTCATATTCCTGCATGATAAATATTTGCTATATTCTTTTGCAACATGGGCCAATTACTCTGATGGAATTTTTGAACTTGATCAAGCATTCCTGTATCCAATTCCGCAATCCAAAGTTTACTAGTTATCTATTGCATTGAGAATATTGGGCGAGGTGATCTCTCTCCGATATATGTCATTGAGAAAGAGAGCCATACTTTCTTGGTCCTCCTGTCACCATTCCAGAGTTTGCTAAAAAGATCTGCACAAACATTGCTTGAGATCGAAGATAACTTCAGTGGTTGGCTATTTACCCAATGTTATCAATTCGTGGTTCACTGTTGCAAACTGGGTGTATGTGACCTCGTTCAACAAATTTGAGGCAAGAGACGTCCTTGAATCTGCAGGAATCACTACCAGTGCATAACCTGTGCTAAGTTTGAGTGTATCAAGTTCTTTGTATCTCTGGATGCACTTTTTTTTGTTGCTTTTGCTCTGGTCACTGTCAAGCCATGTTCAGCAAAGAGATATTTCTGAATTTGCTCAGCATTTAGGTAACAACATTAAATGAGCTCTGAACATGTGATCCAAAACTTCTTTTAAAAAATTCAAGTGTTACAGCCAGTCGACTGAATTCAGCAACGCAGTTCGGAGTTGATTGTGACGAGGACTGGTTTTTATTTTGAAAGCAGAATTCATCAACGGCAGGAAATGAGCTTTAAACACAACCTTGATCATTTTGAGATATAATTTGGTAATTGGTCATGTACTTATTCTAACAGTCCTAGCAAGCAATCTCTGTGATGTTCAACATGTAGTTACAGAAGAGCTGACTTACATAGTGAAAAATAATACAATGACCGCTTTAAGACAGGGAAAATAAAATCACATACTTAATTTGCTTGGCAAGTTCTTTATTGGAATGATAAAATATCACACACTTGATTAACAAAACAATCACTCATGACAGAGTGTTCTAATTGAACATGCATAGAATCATATATTAAACATTAATATCTTATACTTTCCAGGTGTAAAAGTCTACTGTATGAAATAAAAAGGGACAGACAGTCAGAATCTAAAGGCAAGCGTATTTTTACCAACTGTACATGTATTCTTGGACGTATCATGAATACTGGGAAGCCTTGCCCCACTTGTGGATACATGGTTTGCAAGGACTGCCGTATACCTCTCAACGGTTCAAGCAGATTTCACTGTAAAGTCTGTGAAATGAAGTGGTAAGTGAAAAAGTTGAAATTATTGTTGCATTATTTTGATTTTGTCGTGATGCACTATCCCCAATGAAAATTAGCCGTGGTGCACTATTTCAGAGCTAAATACTACAGAGGTTTGTGTGGTTGTCTGTTGTCTGCCGTTGCATTAGATATTTTCCAGCTGCAGTCACACAAACCAGATAATTTTGAAATGCACATGGAATTATTTTTTGCATGTGTAACTTAAAAGTTCAGTGTTGGGGAATGCTGCTGCCTGGATTGATGGTTATTAATTTGACTGTTGTGACGGTTTGGCCTAAAAAATTCTGACAGTTAATGAAGATCAAAGTTCAAAATCTAATGTAATGTATACATTGATGCAATTTAGTACTGATGCTAGGTTTCATACATTAGTAAGATAAGCCCATGAAAACAGCAGAAATATACACCTTGAAATCACACTAAATATTTTCTGACTGTTGTGTATAAATTAAAGCAGATTAACTTCAGAGGATTTCCATTTTTCACCCTCACCTATCTGGATTTTTGGATAGATTGTCTACAGTAATGTTAGCCTCATTAATTCTCGCACACTGCCTGAGAATTTTTACATTGTCCTTCTGTATCTGGCCTTGCAGCAATCATCCAAAACTGGTGGAGTTAGCACAAAAACAACATTGCAGCTGTCCGCCTAATACCTTCTATTCAAAAAGAAGTCTATGCCTAATCGTCCAACTGTATTACAATACCTTCTATTCAAAAAGAACTCTATGCCAAACCTTCCAACTCTATTCTTTCTCTCTACTTCTTGTCCAATTGCATGCATTCAACTGCATGCATTTAGCTGTTTTTGAGTGGCATGCAAACTTTAAAAAGCTAGCAATACACTCACTTCTCGACTACAACAATTATTTTATGGGGAACACCACTTTCATATAACCGAAATTTGAACTTGGCCAAACAGCGTTTGATCCCATAGGGATAGGAAATGTGAGGTCAAATATAACTCTGTTTGTGTATAGTATCCAGTGGTTCCCAAACCTTTCCAGGCTGGCACCACCTTGGTTTCCAGGTAGATTCTTAGGGTCCACTCCACCCCATCCCCCCTACCCTCATACACACATGCCAACAGACAACTTTTTATTTTTATTTTGGTAGCTTCAAATTGAAAACAGCAAGATTAAATACAAAGATGTATTTCACAAATAAAACTAAATTTAGTAAACCAATTTATTTAGCAGTTTTAGCTGTGTCTGTGAAATTAAAGGGTAAATCAAAATCTCACTTAACCAGAGTAACATAGTTTATTTTCTTCTCAGTTATTGTTAATGGGATGGATGTGCTTGCTGCGGGGATATCAGCTTCTAAACATCTGGCTGGAACTCACTGAGGTCGTATCACAGTAACACTTCCAAACCTTTTGGTATCCTTCCATCAATAAGCTACTACTCTGTTACATCTTAAGTATATTTTTTAATTCTGAACATTACAAGATTAAAAATAACGTGCAGTGCTTACAAACCTGAGCTGAGCTTTGGCTGTCTGCTGACTCTCTGATCTGGCTAGACAGCATGTGGTAACTGATGCATCACTGTATGTGTTGTGTACAGGCATCAAGCAAACGTTTCGACTCTTGACTCAGACTTTGATTATTTTACAAAGCTATGCATTCGTTTATAATGCTTATGTGAGTTTTATTTTCAAACTGCATACCTGTTCCAACCTTAGTGTTTATGACATATTTTATCATTCAAATTTTGAAATTTTTTTTTTTTTTTTTACTGCTCCTAATGCCACTCTGTCGCTCCCTATAGAACCCCCTTACCCACTTTCCTCCCTTTGCCTCACCTCCCCACCTTGATCTTTCCACCTCCCACTTTGGGAGCCACTGGTTTATACAAATCAGGAATATTTAGTACATCTATATAGGGTCGTGGATCCATTTAGTGTCTGCTGGAAGCCACCCAAGTCTCTTTTGGAGATCTTTTAGAAAGGTGAAATTACTTCTAGTTCAGTTATATCAGCTGAATTTTTTTTCTGTTTCTAAATTGAACAAAGTCTTTGAAGTTCTGTCCCGGATACAGAAACAAGATGTGCCATGAATGGTAGAGTTTCTATTGGCATGCACAGCAAAGTCCCACTCGCTAAGTCAACATCATTATGGATCTGATTTTTATCTATGCAATGTTGGGCAGTGTAAAGGAGAATGAATGGTGGTGTGCTCTGCTAATGCAGCTGAACAGTATAGAGGGCGAAGTACCCCGCTGATTGATCGTACCACTTAACTATCTTTTACCACAGTTTCCATAGAAAGCACGATGCTTAAGCTACATAGCTCAGAGCCAAAGCTTTTTTTTTGTTAAGTCACTGATTTGGGTCAGAGCACTGTGTGTATATATACTCTGCACTGGATCAATGAATACAGTGAATGATGGATATCCCACTGTGATATGCTTTACCGTATACATGTATACTTCCACCCATTTGCCTGAGCACAACCTGTTTGCATGCTTGCACATGCAACAGTAGCTTGCATTGCTCATCATGTAATCAGATGTACGATAAAATGTGCTTAGAGATTAGTGATCATACTCCCTCTTCTTGACAGTAGTTACTGGTTATGGCTGCCACTGCATGATGTAATGCAAGTGTTTAGTTTAGCCATGCATTCATTGTCATCGTTTTGGCGATAGTGCCATAGATAAGAGGACAAGACGTTATGGATACTCCTCCCCACTTCTTCCAGTCATTCCACCTAATCATGCTGCATCTATTACCAGTTCTACCAAAACAAAGTTTGTGGGATGCACGCGAGGAAGAAGCCTCTTCGAGTGCTACATATTGGCAGCCATGATTGTTAGGTAATTTGGTGTTTACATTATATCAATTTTATTGTTAAGAAATTTGACTGTTTGATGTTGTAGAAGAATTTCTTGCTCTACGTCACCCAGCAGGACAACCAAAGATGACCTGCCCTTCAACAATAACATCCACACCAAACAAAGACCACAGTGGAGGATCCTCTGCTTCATTCCAGACTCCACCCTCCTCCACCTCCCACAAGACAACTCTCATTCCAAACCACTCACTTTCTCCCTTCCAAGCCATTACTCGTCAACCAACAATAATCCCATCACAATGTGCACCAGCAAAAGTGTCTTCCGACTCGTGTTTGAGTGCACCCAACAGGAATTGCATGGACAATCAGCAAGAAAAGGTAAGCATGTTATTTGATGTGATGGACTTCAGGATTACTGTGTAGAAGTAGATCTCTCTCATGGTATACAAGCGTTACTTTATTGAATCATCAGCATTTTGTTTTTATTTTCTAATTACAGAATGAGTTTGTTGCTTTTAATAAAGTTTTAAAACACAATTTGATACCTTCTGATAGTCACTGAATTTTAATGTGCTGCCGTAGACACCTGTGAATGCACCATGATAATTGTGTATCTGTCATATTCTCATATGCCTTTCACCTAATATACAATAATGGAAAAGACTAGAGTTAAAGAGGTAGTTTGTTATGCTAATTCTTAAGTTGATATTAACTGTTTTGGGCCTAAATTTCAAATGTTTGATGCAAGCGTACGGCCAAATTTTTTTTTGATATTGCTATATAATTACTACCAGCATAGCCAATGTAGCTGCAGGTGACTGTCCTGTAGCTTTTTTCACATGATGTTGAAGTTTGATCAATATGTGCGTGATCTAAGGGAAGTTTCTCATAAATGTCTTGAATTCAATGCAAGACCAAGCATATGCTATTTTATGTCAGATGCAACAAAGCTTGCATCAGTTGTGAAGAGCGCTCATGTAGTATGCAATCCTTACAATTAGATAGTGCATATCTCTAATTCTGTAATATTGCAGGCTATTGTTTGGTATTTTGGCAGAATGAGAAGATGTACCTCAAAGGGAACAGGCACCTTCTAGGGCTTCCATCGAAGGAACTGGATGAATTATTGAGGGTCATGTTTAGCCAGTACCCTCAGTTTTGTATGACTCCAGTGGAGTTCGAGCCTGTGTGGCAGAAATGTTTAGAGGCTGTGCAACATGCATCGAAACGTTTGAGACTACATAAATAAGTTTTGTAGATATGTATATATTTTGATTACTTGATATTCTTTGATATGTTTACGACAAGATGCCAAATAAGATTGCAGTTGGCAACTTTCCTTACATGTACATCATGGGAGGAGCAATATAACACACAAAATGGAATTTGCTTGTGGAGCATTATTTGTCCATCCAGATAAATCATGATTGTGGTTGTTACTAAAGTTATTTAAGTATGTGGTTATTCGTTGGACAATTCAGTACCTAAAGCAAGGTAGTGGCCCCCTCGATATATCTTTTAAATATATAGTGCTGCGGCTGGATGACTAATGAGCCCAATAAGGAAACAGAGAAGTTGCTAGGAAGGCTACTGGTTTAAGATAAGCCTCAACAAGTACACTAACTGATTTAAATATATAGTGCTGCTGCTGGGTGATTACTGAGCCCAATAAAGGAAGACAACTTGCTAGGAAGGCTGCTGTTTTACGAGCAGCTGCTACTAGTTAAGATAGCCTCAAAAAACTAGTACACCAACTGAAAGGTGTGTTCTTAAATTCCTGGTTTCCCCTCACCCACTTCCATGTACTTTTTCCTGTCTATTCATAAAACCACACTTCAGCATGGTTCAAATTCCAGAATATAAATTGTTTTCTCCCAGTACAAACTACAACATGGCTTCACCTATTTGTAGTAAAGCCCTGATGCAAAGAAACAGACATGCAACAACAGAGAGGTGTGCCTGCTCAGTGAATGCTATTACTCTGAATACAAAAAAAAACACAATAATATAAATCAGTAACCAGTTGCATTGCCATTCAGTTCAATGATTCGAGGAATCACTTTTCTCAAATGTGGATATATTTCTGGCACTTGGTGGCAACAACAGTCAGCCAGAATCTTTTGATCCCATCCACCAACTCTGCCTTGTTTTTTTTGCTTCACCTCCCTTCTGATGAACTTTCAGTTCATGCCAAAGAGATAAAGTAGCCCTTGCTTTGAAGTAGGCCGTGTAGCTGGCAAGCCATCGTCTCATCATCCTAGATAGAGATATATTAAACTAAGCCACCCATGCACAAATATACTTAGTCTCATCAGCCTAGATAGAGATATATTAAACTAAGCAACCCATGTACAAATATACTTAGTCTCATCAGCCTAGATAGAGATATATTAAACTAAGCAATCCATATACAAATATACTTAGTCTCATCAGCCTAGATAGAGATATATTAAACTAAGCAACCCATGCCCAAATACACTTAGTCTCATCAGCCTAGATAGAGATATATTAAACTAAGCAACCCATGCACAAATATACTTAGTGAGGCTATTCTTTAAAAAAAAAGTTCCTAACTTCATATTCCTTTAGTCAATTTCATAAGCATGGCACCTTAAAATTCAAAACAAGCCTGTATTTGAACATCCACAATCTCCTTGACATCTTCTGACATAACAGATGGCCTCCCATTGCCTGGCCGTCTGCCATGCGAGTCTCACGGTAGCGCTTCAGAAAGCTATGGGTGCCCTGCCTAGTGACACCGAGTCTTTCCTCCTCCACCAATATCTTAGCGATTGTTGGGTCCTACAATCCTTTAAATCTGTGGTAAAGAATTCTTTGCTTTTCGTACTTCGAGTACACCATATCACCTACAGAGTGAAAAAAGGCTTGTTTTAGCGAGCGATGCAACTTGAACTTGCCAATAACAACCTCGTGCAAAATTTGCAACACGTGTACGATTTTACGTCATAATCAGTCGGGAGGATTGTCCGTTTTCGAACAACGGTGCGTTTTCGAAGGACGCTTAGAAAACCAGTCGGAAACGCTCCCCCAATGGTTAAGCTCAGAAAATAAACGTATGTTGTACCAGAATGCAATGTAAAGTGTTTTTTTGCGCCTACTGTACGTGGGGAGAAAAACCTTTTACTTCATATAACCAAGAGCTAGACAAGAAGGTGGGCGTGGCAAGGATGATTTAAAAGTGGGTCAATGCAATATAGGGAGTGACATACATGGGGAGAAAAACCTTTTACTTCATATAACCCAGAGCTAGACAGGTGGGAGAGGCAAAGATGATTTAAAAGTGGGTCAAAGCAATACAGGGAGTGACATGCATGGGGAGAAAAACCTTTTACTTCATATAACCAAGAGCTGGACAAGATGGTGGGTGTGGCAAGGATGATTTAAAAGTGGGTCAATGCAATATAGGGAGTGACATACATGGGGAGAAAAACCTTTTACTTCATATAACCAAGAGCTAGACAAGATGGTGGGTGTGGCAAGGATGATTTAAAAGTGGGTCAATGCAATACAGGGATTGACATACATGGGGAGAAAAACCTTTTACTTCATATAACCAAGAGCTAGACAAGATGGTGGGTGTGGCAAGGATGGGGAGAAAAACCTTTAAAAGTGAGTCAATGCGATATAGGGAGTGACATACACGGGGAGAAAAACCTTTTACTTCATATAACCAAGAGCTGGACAAGATGGTGGGTGTGGCAAGGATGATGTAAAAGTGGGTCAATGTAATATATGGAGAGACATACATGGGGAGAAAAACCTTTTACTTCATATAACCAAGAGCTAGACAAGATGGTGGGTGAGGCAAGGATGATTTAAAAGTGGGTCAATGCAATGTAGGGAGTGACATACATGGGGAGAAAACCTTTTACTTCATATAACCAAGAGTTGGACAAGATGGTGGGTGTGGCAAGGATGTTTTAAAGAATTAGCAAGTCACTTACAGACGTATAATTAATTAACTGGACACAGCAATGGTCTTGAGTCAGAGCAGCATTGTGGTGTGTGAGAGAGGAACACTTGGTATGAGCAGGTGATCACAATCCTTGCCACTTCCAGGGGAGCATGGAAAACAGGATCCGGGTTCTTTGAAAGGAAGTTGACAATAGACACACTGGAGGATTGTGGAAGATGAACTAGCATGCTAATTACCACCATGTCAGAGTGTGGTCCAGCTTAAGCCCTCTAGATACCCCCACAAGAAATAGGTTCACCCACTAGTTATACTTCCTCAAACAAGCCTGAACCAGTCCCCTCGGGGAGTTTGTTGGGAAAGTGAGCTAATCAAACTAGAGCCTCTCGGTCTCATTTACTGATCTGGACTCTATCCTCACTCTAAATTATAAGGGATCGCCCTATTTGAATGCGAGTCAAACTTGATGGAATAATGATATAGCAAATAACAATGATAAGAATAACTGAACAAGAAGGAAAGGGTCATTAGTTATCTAGGTTCAAAGTCCAATGTTCTCTATCGCCTCCCAAGTCTTTAGCCCATGAGTCAAGGGAGTGAGTAGTAGACTGACGCTATTTGAGGTCCTAGTCATCACTCCTTTGCCATTCAGGCGGTCTCCTTATCCTGGTTGATCTCCTGAGTTTGGTTGGTGGAAATTTGGCTGTTGGAGATTTGGTTGAAGATGGGATCAAGGGTGGAGGTGAAGGGGTAACCGGTGTTGGTAGAGGGGAGGGTGGCAGTGGCTCCAGTGGTGGTCGGGTGGTTGCCATCGGGATGGTCTTGGTGGGAGTGCCAATATCTGGTGTGGGGTAGATCATTGGATCAGTAGTGGTTGCCTCAGGTGATGAGATTGGATGGTTAGGTGATCCAGTGGTAATGGAGGTGGGGGGTAGTGTGTTCTCAACTGTAGGATCTGGTTGAAGGAGGGCGAGATCTTCCAAAATGGTTCGTTTTGGTTTTGGATCATAAATGGGTTTGTATTTTCTCAGGAACTTCCTGTTCCTGAGGGTAATTCTGCCACTGCCGTCCACTTTGATGGAGTATTGATGGTATTGGTGGACTTCGATAACTGTCCCAGTCTTGTCCCATTTGTTAGGGTTGGGTCCGGTCTGGTTTTGAATTCTGACTTGATCACCGATGTGAAGTGGTGGGAGGAGTTTGGTGTGTTCTTTCCATTTTTCGTGATTAACCATGTGCCTGTTTCTCAAGGCTTCCTCTCTGGCTAAGAGAGATTCCCTCCATGTTTGGTGAGGGTGGTACTTGCCAGGGAGGATAGGAATTAGATCTCTTGTTGGTCTCCCGAAAATGCACATGGCTGGGGACAACTTGGTGATCTGGTGTCCTGATCTGGTGTCCTGATCTGGTGTATTTCGGTATTGGAGGATGGCATGTTGGAATGTGTCAACATTGATATCTCCTTTGGGTCCTACATTATTGGTGATGAGTCTTTTGATGGTTTTTACTCCAATTTCAGCTCTGCAATTGCTGTGAGGAAAGGCAACTGAACTCAGTCTGTGATGGATCCCCCATTCAGCCAAGAATTGTCTAGTGGTATGAGCTATGAATTCAGGGCCTCCATCAGAAGTTAACTCGTCTGGTTTGCCAAAAGTAGCAAAGGTTCTTCTCAGGGTGTTGATGAGGCCTAGGGCACCGTTGGTGGATCTTTCGACAATTGGCCAATTGGAATAGCGGTCAAAAATCACCAAGTAGTTGGATTCTCTGTAGTGAAAAAAGTCAGCGCAGATGCACTGAAACGGGTATGCAGATAGGATTGCTTGTGATGGAGGCATTGCGGCCTGGGATGGGGCCATCCAATTGCAGTGGTTGCATTTGGCTCTGGTGGCATGGATGTCGTTGGTAATTTCAGGCCAAAAAATGGAAGATTCGGCCCTTGCAAACATGGATGAAGTACCCTGATGGGAAGCATGTAGTGCCGTTAGACAAGAGACTCTCAGCGAGGGTGGGATGACTATCCTGTCCTTGTAGATTATCACCCCGTCGACACTGTAGAGATGTTTCCTGAATGGGTGGAACTCCCTTAATGGTGTTGGGAGAAGATGTTTCTGGTACGGTAGTCCTTCTTCAATTGTAGAGAGTAGGAGGTTCATGGTGTTGTCGGATGACGTGGCTGTTTGGACATCCTCCCAGTTGATGGTTTGTATGGAGTTGAGGGATGAGGCAATTGATGCTGTCAGCATTTCTTCGGAGTGATTTTGCTGGTCCTCCATGCAGATGCCAGCAATGAACTCTAGGGTTATGTGGAGTGGTGGTTTCATGATGACTGGTCCTCCATGCAGATGCCAGCAATGAGCTCTAGGGGTATGTGGAGTGGTGGTTTCATGATGACTGGTCCTCCATGCAGATGCCAGCAATGAACTCTAGGGTTATGTGGAGTGGTGGTTTCATGATGACTGGTCCTCCATGCAGATGCCAGCAATGAGCTCTAGGGGTATGTGGAGTGGTGGTTTCATGATGACTGGTCCTCCATGCAGATGCCAGCAATGAGCTCTAGGGGTATGTGGAGTGGTGGTTTCATGATGACTGGTCCTCCATGCAGATGCCAGCAATGAGCTCTAGGGGTATGTGGAGTGGTGGTTTCATGATGACTGGTCCTCCATGCAGATGCCAGCAATGAGCTCTAGGGGTATGTGGAGTGGTGGTTTCATGATGACTGGTCCTCCATGCAGATGCCAGCAATGAGCTCTAGGGGTATGTGGAGTGGTGGTTTCATGATGACTGGTCCTCCATGCAGATGCCAGCAATGAGCTCTAGGGGTATGTGGAGTGGTGGTTTCATGATGACTGGTCCTCCATGCAGATGCCAGCAATGAGCTCTAGGGGTATGTGGAGTGGTGGTTTCATGATGACTGGTCCTCCATGCAGATGCCAGCAATGAGCTCTAGGGGTATGTGGAGTGGTGGTTTCATGATGACTGGTCCTCCATGCAGATGCCAGCAATGAGCTCTAGGGGTATGTGGAGTGGTGGTTTCATGATGACTGGTCCTCCATGCAGATGCCAGCAATGAGCTCTAGGGGTATGTGGAGTGGTGGTTTCATGATGACTGGTCCTCCATGCAGATGCCAGCAATGAGCTCTAGGGGTATGTGGAGTGGTGGTTTCATGATGACTGGTCCTCCATGCAGATGCCAGCAATGAGCTCTAGGGGTATGTGGAGTGGTGGTTTCATGATGACTGGTCCTCCATGCAGATGCCAGCAATGAGCTCTAGGGGTATGTGGAGTGGTGGTTTCATGATGACTGGTCCTCCATGCAGATGCCAGCAATGAGCTCTAGGGGTATGTGGAGTGGTGGTTTCATGATGACTGGTCCTCCATGCAGATGCCAGCAATGAGCTCTAGGGGTATGTGGAGTGGTGGTTTCATGATGACTGGTCCTCCATGCAGATGCCAGCAATGAGCTCTAGGGGTATGTGGAGTGGTGGTTTCATGATGACTGGTCCTCCATGCAGATGCCAGCAATGAGCTCTAGGGGTATGTGGAGTGGTGGTTTCATGATGACTCTAGGGGTGGTCCTCCATGCAGATGCCAGCAATGAGCTCTAGGGGTATGTGGAGTGGTGGTTTCATGATGACTGGTCCTCCATGCAGATGCCAGCAATGAGCTCTAGGGGTATGTGGAGTGGTGGTTTCATGATGACTGGTCCTCCATGCAGATGCCAGCAATGAGCTCTAGGGGTATGTGGAGTGGTGGTTTCATGATGACTGGTCCTCCATGCAGATGCCAGCAATGAGCTCTAGGGGTATGTGGAGTGGTGGTTTCATGATGACTGGTCCTCCATGCAGATGCCAGCAATGAGCTCTAGGGGTATGTGGAGTGGTGGTTTCATGATGACTGGTCCTCCATGCAGATGCCAGCAATGAGCTCTAGGGGTATGTGGAGTGGTGGTTTCATGATGACTGGTCCTCCATGCAGATGCCAGCAATGAGCTCTAGGGGTATGTGGAGTGGTGGTTTCATGATGACTGGTCCTCCATGCAGATGCCAGCAATGAGCTCTAGGGGTATGTGGAGTGGTGGTTTCATGATGACTGGTCCTCCATGCAGATGCCAGCAATGAGCTCTAGGGGTATGTGGAGTGGTGGTTTCATGATGACTGGTCCTCCATGCAGATGCCAGCAATGAGCTCTAGGGGTATGTGGAGTGGTGGTTTCATGATGACTGGTCCTCCATGCAGATGCCAGCAATGAGCTCTAGGGGTATGTGGAGTGGTGGTTTCATGATGACTGGTCCTCCATGCAGATGCCAGCAATGAGCTCTAGGGGTATGTGGAGTGGTGGTTTCATGATGACATTTGCTATATTGTGTATGTCATCTGGTAAGAGCAACTTTTCTGGGTGGTAATCGCCTGTTGGGTGCCTTGACATTGAGTCCTGGCTCTGTTTTTTGTGCCAGGGATGTGGGCCATCCGAAACAGGTATCGGAGGGTTTTCTCCTTTAGGTTTCTGAGTCGGGTATTGCTGATGTGGTCGAGGGATCTGTCACCGAAGATTTTCAGTAGAGGTCTGTGATCCACAGCAATGGTGAGGTCCTTGCAGCCAAGGACGAAGTGTCTTGCCTTGTCCAAGGCATCGGCAACGGCAAGAGCTTCACCCTCAATTGGGGCATACCTGGACTCCGCAGGGTGCGTGAATCTGCTACCTACCAGGGTGATCTTCCATCCCTGTGTGCAGCAGAAGAGGTCATTGGAGGGACAGGAGCAGTGCTTCTGAAATAGCCAGAAGCCAATGCCATGTTTGGACCAGTCTGTCGCAAGGCACATGGGTTTGGATTTGTCCAAGATTCTCACCCCTTTTTCAATTTCTTTAGTGATGGTAAGCTTGGACTGTTCAAATGCCTCTTGTAAGTTGTTCTTTAGTGATGGTAAGCTTGGACTGTTCAAATGCCTCTTGTAAGTTGTTCTTTAGTGATGGTAAGCTTGGACTGTTCAAATGCCTCTTGTAAGTTGTTCTTTAGTGATGGTAAGCTTGGACTGTTCAAATGCCTCTTGTAAGTTGTTCTTTAGTGATGGTGAGCTTGGACTGTTCCAATGCCTCTTGTAAGTTGTTTCTTTAGTGATGGTAAGCTTGGACTGTTCAAATGCCTCTTGTAAGTTGTTCTTTAGTGATGGTAAGCTTGGACTGTTCAAATGCCTCTTGTAAGTTGTTCTTTAGTGATGGTAAGCTTGGACTGTTCAAATGCCTCTTGTAAGTTGTTCTTTAGTGATGGTAAGCTTGGACTGTTCAAATGCCTCTTGTAAGTTGTTCTTTAGTGATGGTGAGCTTGGACTGTTCAAATGCCTCTTGTAAGTTGTTCTTTAGTGATGGTAAGCTTGGACTGTTCAAATGCCTCTTGTAAGTTTCAGTGATGGTATGTTCAAATGCCTCTTGTAAGTTGTTCTTTAGTGATGGTAAGCTTGGACTGTTCAAATGCCTCTTGTAAGTTGTTCTTTAGTGATGGTAAGCTTGGACTGTTCAAATGCCTCTTGTAAGTTGTTCTTTAGTGATGGTAAGCTTGGACTGTTCAAATGCCTCTTGTAAGTTGTTCTTTAGTGATGGTAAGCTTGGACCAAATCCTCTTGTAAGTTGTTCAGTGATGGTAAGGGACTGTTCTGCCTCTTGTAAGTTGTTCTTTAGTGGGTATTGCTGATGTGGTCGAGGGATCTGTTCAAATGCCTCTTGTAAGTTGTTCTTTAGTGATGGTAAGCTTGGACTGTTCAAATGCCTCAGCAATTGTTCTTTAGTGATGGTCCTTGCACTGTTCAAGGACTCTTGTAAGTTGTTCTTTAGTGATTGCTTGGACTGTTCAAATGCCTCTTGGTTGTTCTTTAGTGACGGTAAGAGGACTGTCAAATGCCTCTTGTAAGTTGTTCTTTAGTGATGGTAAGCTTGGACTGTTCAAATGCTCTTGTAAGTTGTTCTTTAGTGATGGTAAGCTTGGACTACCTACCAAGTTGTTCTTTAGTGATCTTCTGTTCAAATGCCCTTGTAAGTTGCTTTAGTGAGGTAAGCTTGGACTGTTCAAATGCCTCTTGTAGGGACTTTAGGAGCAGTGCTTCTGAAATAGCCAGAAGCCAATTCCAGTGTGGTGAGCTTGGACTGTTCAAATGCCTCTTGTAAGTTGTTCTTTAGTGATGGTAAGCTTGGACTGTTCAAATGCCTCTTGTAAGTTGTTCTTTAGTGATGGTAAGCTTGGACTGTTCAAATGCCTCTTGTAAGTCGTCATCCCAGTGGAACTTTTTGCTTGGCTTGAGGAGGTCTCTGAAGGGAAGCATCTGATCTGCCATGCTGAAGGCATAAGAGACTTGATTGATTAGTCCAAACCAAGACCTGACGTCTGTAAGGGTGGTGGGGGTTGGAAATTCTGAAATGGCTTTGAGGTATTTTTGACAAGGTCGAACTGTGTCGTTTGTAATTTCGAAGCCTGCAAAAACTACTTCGTCCATGGCGAATTAAAAATTTTCGGGGTTCAGAGTGATGCCGTTTCGTCCACATATGTCGAGCCATTGGGATGCTGGGAAGAAGCTATCCATAGGAGGGTGTCATCAATGCATTTTGTTTTGGCTGGGAAGGTTGATACTATTTCATCGTATCTCCTTGAGTATCCATCGCCGGATGCAATGTAGCCCTGTGGTGCTGTGAGGTATCTGTATCGTCCCCATGTGGTAATGAAGGTAGTGTAGTGCCTATCATCCCTATGCAGGGGGACACTATGATAGCCGTTCCAGGCGTCAAAGCCTGTCTTCTTTTTGTTGTGCGGTACAGAGCGGGCTTGGTGGAACAGTAATTGAGTATGATGGGTTTCCCTGGTTGCGTGGGTGTTCAGGGTTTGGAAATCGATGGTCCTTCTTGTT
>CBDHDT010000187.1:0-4372 GCA_965261215.1 Ekhidna sp. | reverse complement strand
AGATATGAGACACTTTATTTCCAACCACTGCAAAGTTCACGGAAAATCTGTGACCCCCGTCTCTTCTACTAATCATATCTCAACATTCCTTCACGGTAAATTTTTTTTTGACTCAGTCATATCACAGCTGAGGCTTATGGGAAGCCACAACACGTGTTTGGGGTCTGTAGCTCAAGGCGGCTGGCAATTAACTCATTTCCAAATTAGGACATGCCATTTTTTGAGTGACCCTTGCGTGTTTGGCTATATCTTCTAAGAAAAAGTGCCTATAGAGACTTTTTACATATCATCTTAAACACACACAATAAGCAACAAGCTGGTATAATAATTATTTGCACAGAAGAAAGAGGAAAAAAGTTATGACAGGGACCAAAAAAAAATCAAATTTCGGGAAAAAATGGTATAGTCTCCCTTTAAATACCTTCAGCAGGCCCCAATGGGCATACATCCAAATATGGTATTTTACTTAGCTCTTACATCACTTCTGGCCAATCGGCTATTCACACATATCAGTCACAAGACATACAGTTCATCTTACATATATTACACAAAGTAATTAACACATGTTTGGTTCTAATTAGTAGCCAATGGTTCTCTTCTTTAACAGATGAGCTCCCATAGGCTCTACCAGTCTCAAGGCTGCTACCTGCTGTGTATGTTAGGCATTGGTCCCTAACACTCCTCCTATGATAGAATTATTGCTAAGAGGATGTTTGTTACTAGAGAGATAAGAAGGCTGGGATTATATTGTGCTCACTTTGCCTTTGCTCCTATGCTGAGAATGTTAATTTTCATGTTTTCACTGTCCACAATGGACAAAAAATGTCAATATGTTTGTAATATCAATTGTTACTAAGATAGAAAAAGAAAAAAGTGAGAGTAATATGGGAAGTGTTCTCACTTACCATATTACTCCTCTTGAATGTTAATTTGCATGTCCATAATGGCTAGGTAATATAAAAGTTTGCCGCATTGTTACTATAGAGAGAGAGAGAGAGCAAGAAAGTTAGAGTAATATGGAAAATGTGCTCACTTGCCTTAATACTCCTCCTATGAAGGATTTATTGCTGAGAATGTTAATTTGCATGTCCATGATGGTATATGTAATATCAAAGTTGCCTCATTGATAATATGGAGAGAAAGAAGAGTGTGAGTGATATGGTAAAGAGAGAGAGAGAGAAGTAAGTGGGAGTAATGTGGCAAGTGTGGGAATGTGCTATATTACTGCTCCTATGAAGGATTTATTGCCGTTTTCCCTGTCCAAATAATACAGTAATTTTCCACTACATAGAAGACTTGCCATATCACTCCTATTATTCTTTAATGTTAAGAATAGACTGTATGTGTAGGAAACTAACATAAGCTCATATAGCTTAAAATTTTTTTTAGTATAGCGACAGCAGACTTTTCCAAGGTAGATAAATTTCTAGCTATTTTAATTTTTTTTTATAGCTTGTAATGACTTACCACAGTCATCAGGTATCCCGCTATACACTATGGGATAGATTTAAGCTTGCAGTAAATTACCACAATTATCAAGTATCTAGATGTACACCATGGGAGAGATTGAGCAAGTGTGAGAAAAATGGCACGGAGACCATGCCAGATTACTTGTGCTACTCGTGAAAATTTTCTGGGTAAGAGTAATTTGGTAAGGGAAGGAATATGTCATGACGGTTGTCCAAAGTCCTTGGCCTTCCTGAAGTAACTTAGAATGCAAATAAAACAGTATGCATGGGAAGAGAAGGCACACCAATTACTGCTCCAGCAATTGTCGTAAGCATACAGAGGGACAATGCCTTCACATTCAAGGGGACAGTGGTTGAATGTAATATGGTCTCTATGGTTGAGTGTAATAGCAAGGACAGGCCTTTTCTTGTATAACTCCTAGTGTACCTACAAATACATAAATTTAGTGAGTCACTATTAATAATTATTATTGTTGTCATTATTATTGTATATATTATTTATTTATTTATGTCATTTACTAGTAATGATGTTCAAACATCGAAGGCGAGCGAATATTGCTATGCCAGCAATACTGCTATGCCAATGTTCCTGGCCAGTTGAGAGTCAGAAATGCACATATGAAAATATGTTTGTAAATTGCTTTGACTTGTGTATGAGTAGCTACTTTACTTACATAGAGAGATGTCGTATGGAGAATGATGTCATAAGGCAGTATTTGTAGTCAGAATTGCCAAGACTATGGTTTTATTGTTCTAAATATTTTTCTAGCATTAACTACTTCCCAGGCTACAAACATAGCCATTAATCTGGCCATAACCATAGTAAGGACAAGCTAAAGAGCTAAAACAGTAGCAATTTGTGATGTGATTTATATGTCTTATTTATGATTGGAAGATGTGATGTAGTCAAGAATTATATGTCCTTTAAAGATTCATAACTGGTGTAAGTAGTAGAATTGTAATTGGGAATGTACCCATGAATTGTATGTTTTTACTGTATTTCTCACAGGTGTAAGATTGAGCAACCTGATACCCTACAACATAATGGGATGACAAATTCTGAAATGGAAATGTGCATGTGGAAATAAGTTATTTCGTTAGGATTAATTGCAAAGTGCTTTCCTTGAAGATGAGAATCGCACCACATTAAGAGTGAGGTCATCAGGCAGGCAGAAACTGGCAAGAAACTAAAGGGGGGTCCACACCTGAAACCACCGAAATCTGAACACATATTTGTAGTTGTCATAACTTTTTGTCCTTTTTTTTATGCAGATAATTTTATTATCAACTTGTTGCTTATTGTGTGTGCTTTAAGATGATATGTGAAATCTCTCTATATGTACCTTTTCTTAGAAGATACATGCAAAAAGGCAAGGGTCACTCCAAAAATTGCACCTCCCGTGGCAAGGATTATTCCAAGGTGCCGTGACTCTGTGAGCTACACAGACTTCAAAATGTTTTGTGGGTTCCTAACACGTTGTGATATTGCGGCGCCATATATACAACGCGTAAAAGTGTTGATTAGATATGAGACACTTTTTTCCAACTATGCAAAAACCCACGCAAAATTTGTGACGTCACCCTTCTAATCTCCGTACTGGAGAGATGGAATTTGCTTTCTCCTTGCTATACAAAATAAAATTGATCATTACATGTACCCAATAAACAAATGATCTTGCCTATAATCTCACTATAGTACCTACCAGCATAAATTGCCAAAAATTGAAACATACATAATCATTTTTCTTATGGAAATATCTTAAAAATATTGTTAGTTTCAGAATCAGCATGATATGTATATAAATATATAAAATAGCAATTTAATTGATCTCACCAATTAAAACAGGAATCTGACCTATTGGAATATTTTGCATGACTTGTTGGGTAATCTATGGTGTCACACTAAATTAACGTCAATTCTCCATGTGTTGCTATGGTAATCATTGCTGCCATGCTGATTAACACTAGAAATAATGCCGAATAATATTATTTTGAGCTCTTTTTTTGTTGCTTTTTTTTAAGTTGTACCATTAGATTAGTTGTAACTCAGTCAAAATTTGGTCAATCAAATTCTACAAAGGCCAGAATGTTGAAATATTTCTTGTACGTATATAGACTATTTTTTGTAATTTATCTAGAAAGTGTTCGAAATAATTTTGATTTGTAGTATAAGCTTTGTTATTCACTATTTTTCTAATATATCACTCAAAAATAACTTTATAAAATATTCACTATATCCATTTTATTACCTTATTGGAGTATTGCATATATGAGGATGTTGGTAAGCTTACCTGAGCACCTCTATAAAAGTGATTTCATAGGACGAGCAAATTGAGAATTAAATTCGCGGAAACAACAAGACCAGCCTGTGCTCAATGTTCAAAATCTGAGAAATCATTTGTACGTTTTAAGCAGAGTTTAGCCTAATTATGTAAAAGTTGCATTTTTGGAAGTGCATGCTGGCACCACACCAACAAGCCTTTAAAAGCTTTTACTAATGATAAATTTGTTACCCAAAACAAAAGCTTTGTTATTTTTCACTTTTCACAAAGTTAGCAAGGACACATTGACTGAACATCTTTAGGCTGAGTTGTAATTGTATGCTGTTTGCATGGACCAGTGTTAATAGGATTTGGTCTTCAAACAGGTTAGAGTGGATATAAAAATACAACAAATGCTGATGACATTTTGCAACTGTTTGACGAATATTTTTAAAACTACTGACTCGTGTTGCATGTTTTATATCCTTAAATTTTCCTCGTGAAATAGAGGTCTCCAGTACGAAATTTGAACACATATTTTGTAGCTGTCATAACGTTTTTTTCCCTTTCTTTTGTGCAGATACTTTTGATACCAACTTGTTGCTTATTGTGTGTGTTTTAAGATGATATATGAAATGTCTC
>CBDHDT010000186.1:0-4360 GCA_965261215.1 Ekhidna sp. | reverse complement strand
ATCAGGTCTTGAACAGACCCATGAAGGGCAAGTTCAGTGACCTGACACAGAGATTGTTGACCGGTATGTTGTGATGGGTAGGTGTCATTAAATAACACCTTTCTGAAACCTGCCATTGCAGGGCATTCAGAAAATATGTGGATTGGGGTTTCGACTGCCTGATCCTCTAAGCAAAGCCGACACTTGTCGGATTTGCTTAGTTTGGCAGTCATAAGATGTTTTCTCCACCAGCCATGGCCGGAGAAGAATTGAATGTTATAGCCTAGATGTTTTCTAGACATAGAAAGCAATTTAGTTGCTAAAAAGGGGTCTGGCCTTGGTAGCCAGTATTTGGTTTGGGCATGACCACTGATGTCATCCCAAAGTTTATACCATTGGTCATTTAAAAATGATTCAATGGTAGGATTGATAGTTTTTTTATCAGAGGCTAAAATAAGCTCCTGAGAAATGGTATTATGATTAGCATATTGCAGCCAATCAGATTTGAGGCCTGTAACAATATTGTACATGCCTGTTTTGACTTTGATTGAGTTCAAAGTGATGATGAAATTTGCAAGGTGCTCATTCCTTATGACAGGAATGCGCACCCCATGATGACCGTCCCCTAAGGCACAGATGAATGAGTCCCCTTTCCTAGCATGAATCAGGTATTGATTGCACACTTGGTCAGCGGATGCTATTGTGGCAATGGCAACATTGGATGTGCCAAGAACTTTGAAGGTATTATTAATAATAATAATATTGTCCTTCATGAGGATTGCTCTAATGAATAAGCCATCATCATGATGATTTATTCTCTGAGCATAGAGATTATAGTTTCTGTCGAAAAACCCTAAGGTTAATTCAACAACTTTGGAAGTACCTGTAGGTACATGGGATGGTAGGATTACATTTTGGTACTCAATCACCTGACCATCAGATGAAAGAGTTAATGTAGTGTCATTGGTGTTTTTGAATAAAGTAGTGGCGCCTGTTATCTGCGTGTTCACTTCAGCCAAAGGAGAGACCGGAGTTACCAGGCTGACGTTTCCATCAGCAGGTAAAACGGGACCCCCGCATTGGCCGGTCACATCTACAGTGTGCAGGTTCAGTACAATATTCGAGGTCGTGTCGGTTTTTACATGTTGAGAGTTAACATCAACATGATTTGGTATCCGAGCGAGGCAAGGAATCAAACGCTGCGTGCTCGCATTCAGTGGTGGGCTCGAAATCACCATACTAGTGTTACCACTAGCAGGCGAGATGGAACCCACGCTTCTGATGGTCACATCTACAGGGTTTAAATCATTACCATTGTCGGTTTGGTTTGTGTCGATGTCAATTGAGTTCACTAAGTTGAATTCCTCCAACTCAGCAGTGTCGTCAACATCATCAGGGTGAACAGTTGTCAACTGGTCACGCACCGGAGGGTTCCAGTTATATAGAGGATTTTTTCGATAATCACTAACGAATAACTCAAGGGGCTGGCCCGCATGAATTATTCTGCTAGTAATTTGTTTGAGTTTTCTAAGATGGCCACATCCTCTGCCATGAGGAATGCCATCCCAGAAATTAGATTGGATTTGGTCCTTTATTCTAATAAAGGTTTTAATTGCAGTGCTCATCACTTCAAGATGAGCAGGTTTCAGATTCATGATCACTTCAAGGCTGGCAGTAGGGGTATTTTTCCAAATTTGGGCAAAATACCTGAACGTCATACTTTCCAGTGATCTGAGAGTGTGTTGTTGCTCAATAGTAAGGGAATGACCCCAAACTATGGCACCATAAGTTATCCTAGGGAGTAGGATTTGTTTATAAATCCACAGCATCCTAGCGGGGGAGAGACCATAGATACTATCTATGGCAGGTTTGAGGATGGCCAGCCATTTAATGGCTTTTGCCACCTTGGTGTTAATATGTGTACACCAAGTAAGTTTTTGGTCAAGTATGACACCCAAGTATGTCATACTTGAAGAGGGTTTTATTTCAACCCCTCCCATTTTGATTTTTTTAACCTTAGGCAGAACTTTCTTATGAAAGTTATACCTTCTGGAGAAAAAAACAACAGTAGTTTTTTTTGGACAGAAAGTGAGACCATTTTTAGCCCCCCAATCAATTGCCAAATTAAGGGATGTTTGGGCATTGGCTACCATTGTATTTGGGTCAATGCCCATGAAGCTAAGAGCTCCATCATCAGCAAATCCAACTGGATTGCATGGACTGTTATCATTAAGCAATTTGAGCAGAGGGTCAAAAGCTAGATTCCAGATCCTGCTACTTAAAACACCACCCTGTGGAGTACCACAGATGGGTCTTATGGTTTTGATAATGCCAAGGACCTCTGCAACAGAGTTCCTGTTTTTGAGAAAGTTCATATACCACCTTATCATAAGGGGTGGGTATTTGTTGTCAACCAGAACTTTATGTATAGTTTTGGTAGCCAGATTATTAAAGGCACCTTTAATGTCAACAGATAGAACTAGACAGAGTTTGTTCCTTAGGATACAACTCTCTATCATGTTCACTAAAGTTGATAATGCAGTGTCAGTACCTTTGGTGGTACTGTAGGCATGCTGCATTTGTGAGATTTTGCCATATTTGTCGGAGTCTTCCCTTAAGGAATATTCAACAACTCGTTCCATGGACTTAAAATAGAATGTGGTAAGAGAGATGGGTCTAAATGACCCAGCCTCCCCATAGTCAGTTTTTAAGGGTTTTGGAATAAATACCACCCTTGAGTTTCGTAATTCCACTGGAATGTAACCAGTGGAATAAATAGCTTTAAAAATAAAGCTGATGCACCTAAGTGCAATTGGGCCAAAGTTTTTCATAACTATAGGCTTTAGACCATCTGGACCAGCCCCTTTAAAGGAGCCCATCCGATGGAATGCATTTTTAATTTTTTTGATAGTAAAAGTATTATCAAGTTTGTTATTTCTAACTTTTGACCACACCATATTATCCACTTCAGGGACATCAGTGTGGCCAGGAAAGAATTGCTCCAAAAGAATCGATAACGATTCTTCTGGGTTGTTACAATAATCACCCTGGTCATTTTTCAACAGACCGAGAGCGTTATTCGTGCTATTATTAAATGTCCTTATTAATTTAGAGACATCAGAAGGATTATCGATTTCGGAAGTGAATTTATTCCAACCATCGATTTTGGCATTTGCAATTGCAGATTTGTACTCTCTGCGTAGAGTTTTATAAGCATTTTTGCCAATCAATTGACTTTTTTTTAGCCAAGAAACGCAATTTGGCTCTCATTTTAGAGAGATCAGGGTTCCACCAAGTGGGGAACTTGTATTTGCTTTTACAGCGTTTTTTTGGGCATGAAATGTCAAGTGCATTCAATACCTCATTGTTAAATTGTTTGATTTTTACCTCGATTGAAGCGTCAGTCCATGTCCGAGGACAAGTCCAATTCATGAGACCTCGCTCCAAAAGAGATTTAAAGTATAACCAGGCACCTTTACGGTAGTTCCAGGTCTCGACAGGTGCAATCCTGAAATTATAACAGTCAGAAATATTATATCGAATACGAAAATGATCAGTACTATGAAGTACTTTTTCAACATGCCAGTTCCTGATTCGTTGTGAGAGGCGAAAATTCGCAATAGTCAAATCAATGATTGAAGAATCACCTGAACCATTGATGAACGTTGGGTTGTTTCCAATATTGCAACACGACAAATTGTTGTCGATTAGGAATTTGTTAACCATATCACCTCGATTATCGGTCGATGAACAGTTCCATACGGTGCTATGTGCATTGGAATCGGTACCAATTAATACATCATTGTTACCTACATTGCGCATGAGGTCGATGAGTTCCTTAGGAAGACTAGGGACCTTACAGTCAAGATATAAACTAACAAGGAATGTTAATTTGTTGTTGATTTTTGTTTGACAGACAATTATGTCTTTCGAACAAAATTGAGGAACTTTCCAAGAGACTATACCTTTGGTCACGAGAGCAGTCCTGCCTCCACGTTCGGAGTAGATGTTGTAGACGTCATTTGGAACATCAAGTAAGGTATTCGAACTACCGATTGTATGAGGTTCTGTGATGAAAATGACATTAATATCATCTTTAAACACATTTTTGTTAGCTATATCTAAGAATAGATTAAGCTGACCTTGGTGTGTCCGCCTGAGATTGCTTTGAACACAATGAATTGTGTTGGGCAGGTCTTGGGTATTGGTACTCGTTTGAGTATTTATTTGTTTTTGTGCCATCATAACAGAAGGTCTATTGCAGGAGGGCTTGTTTAGACTGCTTTATACCAGGTAATCCCAGTATAAATAGTCATAGAAATGTTTTAAGGAAATAGAATGAGAGCCAAGCAGCTGACCAACATCAGTTTCAGGGACACTG
>CBDHDT010000185.1:0-1346 GCA_965261215.1 Ekhidna sp. | reverse complement strand
TACAAGATCTTCTGGAGATTGAAACAACCAGCAGATCTTCACCTAGAGCTATAAGATCTTACTAATAATGTCTAGTGTTGCCATAAAAAATTTTAATTTCCAAATTACTCGCCTTTGTTATCCAAATTTTTTGGCAACAAAAAATCCAAACAACAATTTCATGAGAAATAACAAACTAAGTGTGCTCATAGCATTTACACATGTCTTTAATAGTTCAGTGTTCGGTTTAAATTCATAGCATTTTTGAGGAACATTGAATTGCACTGTTGAAAGTGAATTTAATGTAGAAATTCCGAGTCTGTTTCTGTGCTTCATATTTTTAGACTAATGTAACCACATAATAACACAGGACCTGCAGGAATATTCCTGCACAGACCAAGTGACCACATGAATATTCCTGCACAGACCAGGTGACCACGAAATGACCACACTCAGCAATACCACAGAGAGTGGTTTTGAAATAGGCTGGAGAAAAACTGTTTTTGTTAATATTTATTCCCTTTTACTGGTTTAAATTAAAAAAATTGTTTAAACAACTCCAAATTTTCCTCAGGATTTTCCCCTTTCAATCATGGAAAGAAAAACAAACTTTCTGAGTAGTTCAGTGCTCATTTCTGAGATATTCACTTTTATGTCTAAAAAGAAATGTTCTCTGTGAATTTCCCCAAAAATGCTTCAAAACAACAGAAAGCAATGCCAAACAATTTTCTAATGATAAAAAATCCAAACATTTATTGATAAAATCCAAACAGAATATTTAAGGGTCAAAAATCAAACGGTTTGGAAAATCCAACACTATGGCAACACTGCAACAAATGATGAGGTGTGCACCACTTAGAATGAACAGTTCAAGTTTCATGATACAAGCACCCACTACACACAGCAAGTGTGCACCAATCTGGCTTTGAAGGTGAAGGGTAAGTGCCATGGGAGCTTGGTACACACTTTATGGTATCTTTTTTTGTGTGTATGTGTGTGGAAAGAGTGAGAGAGAAGATGGAAGGTTCTGGCTACTTCTCCATGTCACAATACCAGAATTACATTATCATCATGTCATCATCAATACTGTACATCCTTTAGCTAGGGCTAGGACAGTAGCTAGGGTAGTAGGCAGGGTTAGGCCCAGGGTAGTAGTTAAGGAAGTAGGTAGGATTAGGGCTAGGGCAGTAGCTAGGGCAGCAGGCAAGGTTAGGGATGGCAGTAGCTAGGGAAAGTAGTTAGGGTTAGGGCTAGGGCAATAGCTAGGGCAGTGTGCAATCTAACAATGTTGATGATGCAATGCTAGGATTACGTGATATTCAAGAACCAGTCAGGAACACTTAACTTACCTCAATGCCAAGAAAGAG
>CBDHDT010000184.1:0-8333 GCA_965261215.1 Ekhidna sp. | reverse complement strand
TCTGTCCAGTGGTCCAGGGATTGGTGCTCTAGGTGGTCCCTGTGGTCTAGGTGGAGTTCTTCCTCTGTCAGGTGTTCCATGTGGTGGTGCTCCAGGTGGTCCTTGTGTGCCAGGTGTCCCAGGTGCATCCTGATCTCCTGTTTGTCTTCCTGTCTCTGATCAATTATCAGTTTATTCAGTTTTTTTTATTTATTGTGGGAGTGTTTTTTTTGCTCTCAGTGAGATGGGGAGTTTGTTCCATTCATTTACAGTTTTCCATCTGAAAGATTGTTTTGTGTGTTGAAGTCTGGGATAACTTGTTCTGAGTGTTGAGTTTTCATTTACTGTTATTTTGTCTGCGATTGTTTTCATTTACTGTTATTTTGTCTGCTATTGTTTTCATTTACTGTTATTTTGTCTGCTATTGTTTTCATTTACTGTTATTTTGTCTGCTATTGTTTTCATTTACTGTTATCTTGTCTGCTATTGTTTTCATTTACTGTTATTTTGTCTGCTATTGTTTTCATTTACTGTTATTTTGTCTGCTATTGTTTTCATTTACTGTTATCTTGTCTGCTATTGTTTTCATTTACTGTTATTTTGTCTGCTATTGTTTTCATTTACTGTTATCTTGTCTGCTATTGTTTCATTTACTGTTATCTTGTCTGCTATTGTTTTCAGTTTTCTCATTCTGACAATTTTCCACATTTGAACTAAAGAGTATAGTCTAGTCATTTATATCACTGTCATCCATTTACATGATGTAATTAGTTTGATTGTTTTTGTCCTTCTCCCCAACTTTGT
Organism: Ekhidna sp.; assembly: GCA_965261215.1. GTDB lineage: Bacteria > Bacteroidota > Bacteroidia > Cytophagales > Cyclobacteriaceae > Ekhidna. The sequence goes on along the minus strand of CBDHDT010000184.1, from coordinate 7,550 downwards.
AATCCACCTAGCTGCCCTGTTTAAAATTGCCTATGTTTTCCTGACTTGACTTGAGTTTGTTTGTCCCCATAATGGGTTAAAATAAATGAGTTTGCTCATAAGCATTCCATTTACCAGTGTTTGTTTGCATTTTCCTGGGTATGTTCTCTTCTATTCTAGTCAATATTCCCATTGTTTTCCTTAGTTCATATAGTAGTGATTTGTTTTCCCCATCCAAATGTTTTCCCTTGTCATATTCTGGGCTAGGTTTTGCTCCCAGTATTCTGAGTTCAGTTTTGTCTGTTACAGCCAAGGAACACCCAGTACTGAGGGATTTTCCCCAGTACTGGGGAAATGGAAATTTTGGTTACTGGGGAAATTCCCCAGTACTGGGGAAATGCTGATTTTTCAACATAAATTTTAAGTATGAAGGAGTTGAGCTAATGTGCTATAATAAATCAGGTGTATGTAGGAATGAAGTGGGACAACACAACCCTAGATATAATTCTAAAGGAACCTAGACTCAAATTCACTAGAAGTAAATTCTCTCAGAAAGCTTGTCTGGACTGGAACAAAATACCACACCATGTCAGGAACATCAAGAGCATAAGTAGTTTTAAGAAAAGTATGAAAGTTTGGATGAAACAAGTAAGACCTAGAATGCCTGACTGATGCTCTGAAGATCTGCCCAATTGGACTACCTGGACCAAACACCTGCCTCCCATGGACCAATACCTGCCAACTGGATAGTCAACTGTATTTAACCATATGATCTTTTTTGTGTAACTGACTGACTTTACTGTAAACACTCTTGTCTGAGAGAACAGCTGATTGGCTGGATCTGTAGTATCCAATATTGTCTAAAAAGCTGATGTCAAGAGTTAATAAATAAATCAATCAATCAATGAAGTGGCCCCATTGTTCTAGCTCCTGCGGAGGGCGTTGGGGCCCTTTGGGCCCCTACCAAGTGTGGGTTATTTTGTTAAACCTTTTTTTTTTACTTTTTTTAAAACTTTTTTTTAAACTTTTTTTTAAAACTTTTTTTAAAACTTTTTGTAAAACTTTTTTTAAAACTTTTTTAAAACTTTTTTAAAACTTTTTAAACTTTTTGACTTTTTGACTTTTTGTCACCCACCCCCCATGACGTTTTCTGTACCTAAGAGAAACACAGGCAAATGTTTTGAGAGGACATTGGCCCCCTCAAAAATCTTACCACTATTGCCATCCACCCCCCATGACATTTTCTGTACCTAAGAGAAACACAGGCAAATGTTTTGAGAGGACATAGGCCCCCTCAAAAATCTTCGTGCAAAAAAATCTTAGCAGGCAACAATCTCGGAGCAGGAGTAGGAGGAGGAGGAGTACTGACAATTTGGTTCTAGGTTTCTGATGTATTTTGTATAGTGTTGGAAAGCCAATCACAAACTATATACAAAAAATGTAATTTTTGGTGACTAAATTTCCCCAGTACTGGGGAAATTCCCCAGTGCTGGGTGAAAGTTTTTAATGTGTTATTTCCCTAGTACTGGGGAAATATTTATTTAAGATATTTTAGGTAAGTTTTCAACTTTGATTTTGTATTTTTTTTAAACCATTTTTGTAGGAAATTTATAATTGTATTTTTTTTTAATTATGTAATTTATGCATCTGAACATAATTGTCCATTCCTTCAAAACTTACTCAATATAATCCATGACTCAGATGTTCTGGTCAAGCTTAAATCAAGGATTTTTGTCCCTGTGTCACAAAGTTAGAATCCTTTGTATTAAGCATAATACAACAATATAAGAAGTTAGGGTATTTATTTTTTTCATATTTCACTCCAGTAGATTACTAGGACTGATCATACACTTACAAATTTCAAGATTAAAAATTGTAAAAACGTGACACCGGGACATATCTAAATCATCATTAAAGGGCAATATACCCCCAATTTATATATTTAAGCTTGCTGATGGTTTTATATGTTTCCTTTATCATTGGTAATACCAATTGTTATGATTATTAGGCAAATAACAGTATATTTTCAATACTTGGAAAATTACTGTGATGCAGGGACAACAGTACCAGCTACAGTATTTTGCTCCTGCTGTGGTTGAAGATTTCATTACCCAAAAATATAATTTATGTTATATTTCTCATGACAAACATAATAAACTAAAAAGCAATGCTCTGAAATCTAAAATAATGTTAAATTTTTACCCAAACCAATATTTGGAATAATCAGACCAAAAATATTTAAAACAAAAAACTTTTAAAAATAGAAAATAAGAGGGGAGACTTACTGTAAGTAGTAATTTTAAATACCATCAAGAACAAATATGATAATTTCCAGAAACAAGATCACATACTCAGCAAAGGACCCCCCCCGCGGTGTTTTTTTCTGTACCTAAGAGAAACTAAAAAGTTGGAGGTGTGAAGGAGAAGGAGATGAAAAAAGTCCATCTGAAGACCCACACTACCACAAGAAGTGTGTGGGTAAAAAAGTGTTTTAACCTCAATGTGAACTAGTGAAAAACTTATCTCCACACAATATAAAACAGTTTTTTTTATAACATTATCCAAAACATATTTGGAATAATAAGACCAAATATATTAAAAACTTTTAAAATAGAAAAAATGAGGGGAGACTTACTGTAAGAACTACCAATCAGAAGTCACTTTAAGAAACCCCTGGCCTAGACAATTGAAATTGCCCAAGCCAGTGGTCCTCAAGGGCAGCCGAAGCCATAAACCCCCGATTACCACTGTCTTGGACAGTGTCTATTCCGTTGGGTGAACAAGGAATTTTTGATCTGTTCTCTCAATCAGTTCTTGAACAGGCCTATATAAGGCAAGCTCAGTGACCTGACACAGAGATTGTTGGCCGGTATTTTGGTCGGGATAGGTGTCATTAAATAACACCTGTCTGAACCCTGCTAATGCAGGGCATTCAGAGAACATGTGTATGGGAGTTTCGACTGCCTGATCTTCTAAGCAAAGCCGACATTTGTCGGAATTGCTTAGTTTGGCAGTCATTAGATGTTTTCTCCACCAGCCATGGCCAGTGAAGAATTGGATGTTGTAGCCTAGATGTTTTCTAGACATAGAGAGCAACTTAGTTGCTAGAAAGGAGTCTGGCCTTGGTAGCCAGTATTTGGTTTGGGCATGACCTAAGATGGCATCCCATTGTTTATACCATTGAGCATTCAAAAATGCTTCAATGGTAGGATTGATGGTTTTTTTATCAGGGGCTAATAAAAGCTCCTGATGAATGGAATTATGATTGGCATATTGTAGCCAATCAGATTTGAGGCCTGTAACAATATTGTACATGCCTGTTTTAACTTTGATGGAGTTCAAAGTTATGATAAAGTTTGCAAGGTGTTCATTCCTGATGACAGGAATGCGCACCCCATGATGACCGTCCCCTAAGGCACAGATGAAAGAGTCCCCTTTCCTTGCATGCAACAGGTACTGTTTGCACACTTGGTCAGCGGATGCTATTGTGGCAATGGCAACATTGGATGTGCCAAAGATTTTGAAGGTATTATTAAACATAATAATATTATCCTTCATGAGAATTGCTCTAATGAATAATCCATCATCATGATGATTTATTCTTTGAGCATAGAGATTATAGTTTCTGTCGAAGAAACCTAAGGTTAGTTCAACAACTTTGGTAGTACCTGGAGGTACATGGGATGGTAGCGTTACATTTTGGTACTCAATCACCTGACCCTCAGGTGAAAGAGTTAATGTCTTGTCATTGGTGTTAAATATTGCATTGTCGCCTGTTATCTGAGTGTTCGCATCAGCCAAAGTAGGGACTGGAGTTGCCATACTGATGTTTCCATCAGCAGGCAAAACGGGACCCTCGCATTGGCCGGTCACACCAACAGTGTGCAGGTTCAGTACAATATTAGAGGTCGTGTCGGTATTTACATGTTGAGAGTTAACATCAGCATGTTTAGGTATTCGAGCTAGGCAGGGAATCAGACCCTGCGTGCTAGCATGCAGTGGTGGACTCAAACCCACCAGACCAGTGTTGTCACTGGCAGGCGAGACAGAGCCCACTCTTCTGATGGTCGCATCTACAGGATCTAAAACATTACCATTGTCGTTTTGGTTTGTATCGATTTCAATCGAATTTGCTAGGTTGAATTCCTCCAACTCAGCAGAGTCGTCGATATCATTAGGGTGAACAGCTGTCAACTGGTCACGTGATGGTGGATTCCAGTTATACAGAGGATTCCTTCGATAGTCGCTAACAAAAAATTCAAGGGGCTGGCCCACATGAGATATTTTGTTTGTTAATTGTTTAAGTTTTCTGAGGTGTCCACATCCTCTATTCAGAGGAATGCCATCCCAGAAATTTGATGAAATTTGGTCCTTTATTCTAATAAAGGTTTTAATTGCTGTGCTCAAAACTTCAAGGTGAGCTGGTTTCAGATTTAGGATCACTTCAAGGCTGGCTATGGGGGTACTTTTCCAAATTTGGGCAAAGTACCTGAACACCTTGCCTTCAAGTGATTTGATAGTGTGTTGCTGTTCAATAGTAAGGGAGTGACCCCAAACTACTGCACCATAAGTTATCCTAGGAAGTAGGATTTGTTTGTAAATCCATAGCATCCTAGCTGGGGATAGACCATAAATGCTATTTATGGCAGGTTTTATCATGGCAAGCCATTTAATGGCTTTAGCCACTTTGGAATTGATATGTGAATTCCAATTTAGTTTTTGGTCAAGTATAACACCTAAGTAGGTCATACTAGAGGAGGGTATTATTTCAACACCTCCCATTTTGATTTTTTTAACCTTTGGTAAGTCTTTCTTATGAAAGTTATACCTTCTGGAAAAAAAGACAACTGTAGTTTTTTTTGGACAGAAAGAGAGGCCATTTTTAGCCCCCCAGTCTATTGCCAAATTAAGAGATGTTTGGGCATTGGATACCATAGTATCAGGGTCAATACCCATGAAGCTAAGAGCTCCATCATCAGCAAATCCCACAGGATTACATGGACTATTATCATTTAGCAGTTTGAGCAAGGGGTCAAAAGCTAAATTCCAAATCCTGCTACTTAAGACACCACCTTGTGGAGTACCACATATGGGTCTTATAGTTTTGATAATGCCTAGGACCTCTGCAACAGAGTTCCTATTTTTCAGAAAATTCATATACCACCTAATCATTAGGGGTGGATATTTATTGTCAACCAAAACTTTGTAGATAGTTTTGGTGGCCAGATTATTAAAGGCACCTTTAATATCAACAGATAGAACTAAACAGAGCTTGTTCCTGAGGATACAACTCTCTATCATGTTCACTAAGGTTGATAATGCAGTATCAGTACCTTTGGTGGTACTGTATGCATGCTGCATTTGTGATATTTTGCCATATTTGTTAGAGTCTTCCCTGAGGGAGTACTCCACAACTTTTTCCATGGACTTAAAATATGTGGTTGTAAGAGAGATTGGTCTAAATGACCCTGCCTCTCCATAGTCAGTTTTTAAGGGTTTTGGTATGAAAACCACCCTGGAGTTTCGTAATTCCACTGGAATATATCCAGTGGAATAAATAGCTTTAAAAATAAAGCTAATGCACCTAAGTGCAATGGGACCAAAGTTTTTCATAACTATGGGCTTTAGACCATCTGGTCCAGCCCCTTTATAGGAGCCCATCCGATGGAAAGCATTTTTGATTTTTTTAATGGTAAAAGTATTATCCAATTTGTTATTTCTAACCATTGACCACTCCATGTTATCCACAGGAGGAACATCGGTGTGGCCAGGAAAGAATTGCTCCAGAAGAATCGATAACGATTCTTCAGGATTGTTACAATAATTACCCTGGTCATTTTTCAACAGACCGAGAGCATTATTCGTACTATTATTAAATGTCCTAATTAATTTAGAGACATCAGAAGGATTATCGATTTCGGAAGTGAACTTATTCCAACCATCGATTTTGGCATTTGCAATTGCAGATTTGTATTCTCTGCGGAGATTTTTATAGGCTTCTTTGCCAATAATAGACTTTTTTTTAGCCAAGAAACGTAATTTTGCTCTCATTTTAGAGAGTGAAGGGTTCCACCAAGTTGGGAACCTATATTTTCGTTTGCATCGTTTTTTTGGGCATGAAATTTCAAGTGCTTTCAATACCTCATTGTTAAATTGTTTAATTTTAGCCTCGATTGAAGCGTCAGTCCACGATCTTGGACAAGTCCAGTTCAATAGACCACGCTCCAAAAGAGACTTAAAATATGACCAGTCACCATTGCGGTAGTTCCAGGTCTGGACAGGTGCAATCCTGAAATTAAAACAGTCAGATATATCATATCGAATACGAAAATGATCAGTGCTATGGAGTACTTTTTCTACTTGCCAGTTCCTGATTCGTTGTGAGAGTCGATAGTTAGCAATTGTCAAATCGATTATTGAAGTGTCACCTGCACCGTTTTCGAAGGTCGGGTTGTTGCCAATGTTGCAACACGATAGATTGTTATCGATTAGGAAATTATTTACCATATCACCTCGATTATCAGTGAAGGAACAGTTCCATACTGTACTGTGAGCGTTGGAGTCTGTACCTATTAATACATCATTGTTACCTACATTTCGCATGAGGTCGATTAGTTCCTTAGGAAGACTAGGTACCTTACAATCAAGATATAAGCTAACTAGGAACGTTAATTTATTGTTAATTTTTGTTTGACAGACAATTATGTCTTTCGAACAAAATTGTGGAACTTTCCAAGATATTATACCTTTGGTCACGACTGCAGTCCTTCCGTTCTTCTCGGAGAAGATGTTGAAGACGTCGTTGGGGACATCCAGTAAGGTGTTCGAACTACTTATTTTATGAGGCTCGGTGATGAAAATGACATTAATATCATCTTTAAACACATTTTTGTTAGCTATATCTAAGAATAGATTAAGCTGACCTTGGTGTGTACGCCTGAGATTTGTTTGAACACAATGAATTGTGTTAGGCAAATCTAGGGTATTGGTACTCGTTTGAGTATTTTTTTGTGTTTGTGCCATCATAACAGAAAGTTTAATGCAGGAGGGCTTGAAAAGACTGCTTTATACCAGTATAGACCAGTATAAATAGTCATTGGAAGGTATTGAGCAATGTGTCTGCCTCGAGACACCCAATAGGTGAGGTTTCAGGAGAGTTGCATCGACTGATTTCTCAGTCGGAAACAAATCCTTACATCTACTTCCCATGGTTGAATCTCGAAACGAGAGGCATCACTAGACTGTTTTTCAACAGTTGATAAGGAAGAATGACTCACTTTAGGATACACGGTCGTCCTACTAGTCTCACTCGACTGAGATTTTTCAGACACCGTGTCGTCCATCCGCAGAGTCGCGTCACAAACATTGCTGTTCGTGATGAAGTTTGAGAAGATGTTTGTGATCACCTCGGAGACCGCATTGCAGGCTGGGTTGGAGACCGTGATATAGTCGATACATCCGGAGATGTAGTGGAGAACGAAGCGGAGACAGCCAGCCACTCCGCCATTAACAGACTCGACATGTGGTGAGTGCACCATCACGCAAAGTCTGAAAAGGTGGGTAGCGAGCCA
>CBDHDT010000183.1:0-13409 GCA_965261215.1 Ekhidna sp. | reverse complement strand
TCCTGGCTATCTTCCAGTCTCCTCCCGATTAACCATAATAAGAATATGTATATGATAATGACTCGTCCATCCCTCGCCTTCTCTTCCTACTCTGTACTGGTCCTTGATAATACTTCCCTTGAACTCATCACATCATTTAAATGCTTAAGATATTCTTTCCCCTTTCCTGGAACCTCCACACAAGTCAAATATGCGCCAATTCCTGGAAATTAATAAGACAAACTTATCGCAACTTCTGCTACTACTTATCCCCTCACGAGCTACTAAAAGTTTATAAAACCTTCATTCTCCCTCACCTATTGTTCCTCTGTCTCTTTCCTCTTCTTGAAATTCAAAAAATGACTATTAAATAATCCAACACTTTTGCATTAAGACTCTGCACCCACCAGGGTCATCTGACTGTGCATCCTTTCTCTCTATCCTTCAGCTTCCTACACTCTCTAACAAATAGTACAGGATAAGCTTCTTCTTCAATAAAATCATAAAGAACCAAATCCACTTTCTTCCAGACTCCATTCAACCAGCTCAAAGACCAACAAATTTAGGACAATCACTGTTGTTGATATTTGGTTGATATGTGTATCTTGGTAAAAACCACACTTTCCATTTGGCCGACATGGAGACTATTGCAATACCTACAAAATCACTCAATTTCAGCTTGTATGCCAGAAATTTTAGAGTTCTTGATTAAAAAGGTTGGTTGAGGCTGTCTGGGTGCGGTCTGGTCTAAAAGGGATTTCTCCAATAATAAGAATTAAACCAAATTGTTTGCCCGAATAAGGTATGCTGCCACCAGAGACTGCAGTCTCTTGCCTCTTAAGTTAGCAATTAGAGAAATTTAGATTGATATTCCACATGCAAGGCAAAAGACTTAAGCACAGACTGTCTAACTGAGGCCAGGCTGAGGCTTAAATACCTCTAGCCCCCCCCCCCCCCCTGACATGAATTCCATAAAAGGTAATGTTCGATGCTATTACATAATAATAATGAACCAATCAAATACTTACAACAGTTCAACAGTTCGATCACATTAATCAACCCCATTCCAATGATAGGTTAAGTTTTTAATTGTTCTGCAGACTTATCTGTCTGCTGATCACCTGTCGAGTCTGTGGACCCGACAGAGGCCACTATACCTGAACTGGCTTTTGTGCCAAGTTTTGTTGTATACATTACGAAGGCTTACAGATGAGTCGGGGAATACGGTTTGAAAGATTTTCTATCGGAGTACATGCCATCGGCAGTCATCTCTATCCTGCTAGAAATACTGTTTGTTATTGTCATATTCTTGGGATTTCGATGGCTCTAATGGACAGCTTCCGTATGCTGCATCCAAGAAAAATATTAGGAACTTGCAAATTCAACAATCATCTACGGCAAATATTTGGTGCACAAAACAAGGATTCATCTATTCACACGACCATGCCAAACCAATTTGCAACATGCATATTAGTATAATTTAAAAACAACCTACTCATTTTAAAATAGAATAGAAACAAGACTGTAGCAATGTAGACCAGTTAGACTCCCTTTACCATTGAAAATTATATACACCAATATTGTGGATGTGTGGTTGCAAAGGCACTCCGTGATTTTAGAATCAGCACATTAATGTTGTTGTATATGATTTTAAATGGTAAAGGGGGTTTAACTGGCTGTGATCTACATGGGGACTGTATTGTTTTCACTCAGTTTTTAACAGCTCAATCTGATACAGCTGTTTGTTTTAGAGAAACCATTTTTGCAATTGTTCCAAATGTTTTTTTTTTGTTGTTGTTGTTTTACTGCTTCTGTGTAGTTAAGAGTGGCGGAGAATTAGAGGCCCACATCCAGGGTGTGCTGATTGGGGGAGGATCGCCTAGACGTGTACGTGGCCTATTTCATTGTGGGCATGCGTATTAACAGACGCTAAGCTGCGTCCGAATCAAACCTGTTTCCAATTTACGTTGAAGTGTAATAATACTTTCTCCAGTATTTTTTTATTGAATCAGACAATTAACCGATTACAATGGATTTTGATCCTGCCAAACAAACTTCTTTTGAGGTTGTGCTCAATCCAGTCGATCACACTTCTTTTGAGGAACAGCTCTATGTTGTGGATCAAGCTCCTTTTGAGGTAGAGCTCGATCCTGTGAAGCAAACGCCTTTTGAGGTAAACCCATTATAATATCTAAAACATGTAGTTAGGTAGTGCTTCTGTTTGTGTGGTTAAATTCGATGTATGTATATGGAATGTGAATTTCATGGTGTCCCTATCTTATCATTAGTACAATATTGTTTCGAAAGCCGTAAGATAATTTAAGCTACTCTTTTTCAGGATTAATCCTTTAAACAATTGAAAGTTGTAAGAATTGGCTCCATTGATGCAGACAAACTAAACCAGTGTGATGATACTGGCTATAGAATTCAATGTTGTTTCGTGTGTATGTATAAGCATCTGTGTAGCCTTCCTCACAGAAGACTTTCCAGAAACTGAGTTGAGGACTGGAATAGGGTCCATAATGGCAGTTGCCTTTTTGTTTTAAGAATCACATCACTGACTAATTTGAAGCTTTCTGACGGTAATAAAATAAATATATTTTCTGGAGGAACCATGTCACAAGCTTGTATGAGCAATTTTAGTGGTCAAATGGTTAATATTCTAACTGCCCAGCCTGACACAGACCAGTGATAAAATGTCTATGGAACATACAATTAATCAGTCTTCCGTTTAGGTAGTAAGCACCCTCCATTTTGTAAACGCCCACTATAGATAGTCATGACGAACCATTTACTGACTTCAATGTAGTGGATATCGAGGAGATGGTAATATTTGAGAAACTGGTGAACACAAATGACAATATGCTGTTAAATCAGGACCAGCAACTTTATATAGTTTATCCTCTACAAGAGCTATGGTTCTGTAACTTGCTTATTTGATTGCAAATGGTCACTTGAATGTGAATGATGCGAGTGTGAGTCCCTTCAAACAAACCGTGCTAGTTTCATGATACTTGTGCAAACTATATAGTAGCAAGCACACCAACCATCTGATTTGGAGGGTAAAAATTCAAGCGAACATGGTTGCCTACTTCTTACTTCACCGTAATAATATTATTGCAAGCAGACATAAGAAGAATCCTTTGAAATCTTGACTGATCATTTCGTCCAACAGAGCACACCTCAAATCTGTTTGGGGTAAATCCTGGCATATGTTCATCTTATTGCTGCATATTTTGGGGGAATAGTAATGTGTACAATTATTTCAAGGTTCTCTTCCTTGATATGGTCTTGATATTGTTCTATAGTTATATAAATTTTTATTAACAGGAATTTGAACATGGTTCAATTATTTCGAATGAAGTAGAGAAAGTGAGAAAAATTGCTCCTTCTTCGATCTCATCAAGCCGATTGTCGATACAGACCTCCAATTTTGAATCATCCAATATGTTAAAGTGTGCCATCGATGCCAGCCAATCAAAAACAAACTATCTTGAAGATGCTGCTACACATTCCAGGTGCATTGTAGATATTCCATTAACAGAGTGTGAACTTGACAAGACTTGCTCGGCAAATGAGCCAGCTCCATTTCTGGAGTCAATTAATGAAATTCCGGCGAATGGCAATTTTTTTTATATCTGTCCAGATGACCTAATTACAGAGCCCATGTATCAAACACTATTTCCACAATCTGAGTCTGACTATGATGATTGGGAGGACTCAATTGATCTTACTAGTGTATCTTCTGTTTCCTCTATTTCTTTATCAACTATATCATCATGTGAGATTTGTCCGACAAGTGACGACCAATTTGCAGAACATGTTCCACATTATCTGTCTGAAATGTCGGTGGCAACAAACAATCATGATAACAGTCCTCCTGCAGTTTCATCACATGTGGCATCAAATGAAATTTTACGTGCTAATGAAATGTGTGTCAACATCTTTAATGTCTCACCGTCACTGGGGGCCACTTCAAAATGCATAAATGTAAGTATTATTGTTTCCACTTTAAATGTATTTGATCTTTATATCAGCTAAAATTCTTTACACTACCAGCGTTTCAGCCAAACTACTTTTGACTTTATAATTGGCATTCAATATTGCAGTTCAGTTGAATTGAAATTCAAGGTTATTAAAAGTTATTCATTGGTAGCATGTTTTACATGAATTTTTTGTTGTATATTATTCACAGGCCCAACAACGTCGTAGTAAATTCCGAGCCTTTATGAAGGAAATACCATCACTACTCAAGAGGTTTTTCTGTATTTCAAGAGCAGATTAACTCAGAGATTTAATAATCATAAGATTAACTAGATTTGAATCTGAAATTTAACATACCTTAAATTTACCATTTTCCTTTTTTTTGTTAGAATTATTTCTTTGTTCATAAAATTTATTCAAATTGCATACCAATTTTCAATTAAGATGATTTGGGAGCATGGAGCTATTTATTGGTAAAAGTAAAGAGAGACATTGGAAATTTTCATCTTATATATATACATATCATTGCTCTTTTTGCATTAAAAGTTGTGGTTTAATATTGGCGGCAGAAAATGATAGGTGCCTCTATTTTCATGATAAGTGCATATATGGCAGTTTATATTAGGTCTGTAGACAAATGTTTATTATTTTTTTAAGGTTACATAGTGTTTAATTATTTTTTTACTGTTGGAAATTTGATCAATCTTATATTAACTAAAAAAATATTTTTACATTATTGTGAAACTGTAATAAATGGCTGTTAATGCAACAGATGTTTAGATGTTAATTAGTTTTGCTTTTTCAAAACATGGAGCAGAAACATGGGAGTAAATTTTGTATTGGTGGGGCAAAGCAACACCCAAAGAACTCCCAATACCTGTTTACCACAAACACTTTTGCAACCACTCATAATTCAAGCTCACATTAATTTACTAAATTTACAGTATTACTTAAAATATGGAAATGTTGACTTCTTATATACGTTCACAAAATTCATTAGCTATAAAAGACACTTGCTTAACTTCAACAATTTAACAACGTTGACTTAATGTAATAAGAAATTATTATTTTTAGTTATTGGTTGCCGCTTTTGATGAAGTCACAAATTGGTAGTTTTGAGAAATGTCTGTATACAACAACCTATTAGTTCACAATGAAGCAGTATCTTGTAAGTCTGATCATAGGTATCACCGCTAAGGTCTTTGGGAGCTCAGACAACAAGTTTGGTGTTTAGTTATCCATGCATGGCTTGGATTTGATTGCTTCAAATTTGGGGTGCAGATTTTTTTGGAGACCTTCATGTTGGTACATGCTTAGAGTGACATTCAATATATCATTGTACTCAAAATACCTAGATAAATTTAAGAAAATAAATGGTGGTTAGAAACATGATTACGATTTTTCTGGCTCTTGATATTTTGGGCCCCCCCCCATAATCATACATAGCCATTATTTATGAGGTGATTAATCTTAATAAGCTGGCTTGAGAACCATCATGACTGTTATAATCAATGTGTATCCAGCAAAAAAGGGAAGGGAGTGAACAATTTTTTTCAAGTACACCAAATTATGGGTTTAACTCGCACTTTGTCAATATTGTGATTATTGAAAGAGCCGGGTTAGGTCTAGGGCAATGGGTAAGACGTGTAGTGGCTAGGGTTAAGGCAATGGTATGATAATCTTGTCAATTTTGACCATATCATTGTGGTAATTTAGCGTTAGGATTGTGATATCAAGAATCATGGTAATTATAATCACTATCCCATATCCTAAATGAAAGACTACAGCAATACTAGACCAAAAACTTCCCCTCCTTCCATGTATAGAAGCCAGGGCTAGGAATACATGAAAGAACATAAAATATAATGTACAATTCATCAATATTGTTACTTAAATATTATTATAAGGGACTGGTTTGATTATTATTTTGCTAATGCTCATTTGATCAATCGATGGATTGTGATGTCTGATTTGATGTCTTTTCCATGACTAGAGGATAAAAGGAATGGTTTATTACCTAAGCAAAGTCTATAAAGAGTGCTGAAAACAACCACTGCAGATTGCTGATAAGATGGATAAATTTTCTTTAGAATTTGTGTATAATAAATTTAAAAATAAATCTTAGTTAGCTAGCGACAGGTTTAGGTAAAACTAAATTACTTCTGATGTACTTATCCTCATAATAAGCGTTTGCCCTTGGAGGCTTCTTTTTAATGAATGCTGTCAGGAAAAAGTAGATGACAACTTAAATTACCCATATCCACTTGGCTAGTGGAAAATAGGACCAATTGCCTACTTTATACCAGCGGCTACTTTAATTAATTTGAAGCAACTTTCTACTCTCTTGATCATTTGAAGAAATATAATTGAGGCATTGAAACACTGTAAAATATTATATTATGAGTATTTTTAAATATATATATATATATATGCATCTAAGAAATTACTGGATGGGGCGTGGTTACATTTTCTATTGTGAGGTGTTGCATTTTATACAGTACAGAGTAAAAGTTTTTTTTGCAATTTTTTGTAACTTCCTTGTTATTTCCGATAGCTGATATATATTTCCCTTTTTTTACTCTATTAAAAGAATGCTCATGTTTAAAAAATGATCCCTGTATTTCTAAAAAAAAATCCCAGTACTTCTTGAGATAGCTACAGAAAGGAAATAAACACAAAATGCTTAAAGCAAGTGTGGACAAAAGAACACTTCTGAAATTTCAATCTTACTTTGCAGATCAAGAAAATATATCGCTCTTTCTTTTTTTTGTAGAAGCTTTGTAGTAGAAGCCAGAGCAGGAATGATGTATGTAACTCAATATAATGAAGAAAATGTGGATTAAGTTGTAGGTTAATATTATGAAGACAGATATTATCATTCTTTTTAAAAATTGTATTATACTTTGTGTTCATTATAATATATCCAACATACGAATGGACAGAATTGTGAAGCAAGCTGAAATCACCTTTCCAAGATTTGTTTTCCTAATTTCTTTTAATTTGCTTACGATAAGTGTGCATATATATATGTTCGCTACAATTAACCACGTATTCTGGCTGCACCACTGGATGGCCTGAAACACAACGGGATGGCAATAAAAATGTGTATGTGAAATACTATTCCTTTATATACCAACTATGTAGCCTGTACTTTGTACTCGCAGTCGGTATGTAACTTTTAATCTGTAACCATGCTAACACTTTCAGTTTGATGTGTGTAAAGTTAAAGTTGAAACCGAGTTAAAAAATACAGGTTTTTTGGTCTATTTTTGCATTTTTGCTCTTTTAACTAGAGACTGCCATAGCGAGCTGAAATTGAAGTTCAAATCAAAGGTCACTTTCAGAAAAAAACCCTTCAGCATGTGGAAAATGACAATACTATTGCAGTTTTGTTCATCCAACATCAGTGTTCACTGCAGTTTATCCCAACACCAGCTTAAAAACATACCGTAATAATCACTCGTAAATCCATTTCCTCCTCGTCCTACTCTGTACTGGTCCTTGATAGTACTTCCCTTGAACTCATCACATCATTTAAATGCTTGAGATATACTTTCACCTTTCCTGGAACATCCACACAAGTCAAATACATACCAAATCCTGAAAATTAATACGGCAAATTTATTGCAACCTCTACCACCATTTGTCCCCTCACGAGCTACCAAAAGTTTATAAAACCATGATTCTCCCTCATCTATTGTTCCTCTGTCTCCTTCCTCTTCTTGCAATTAAAAAAAAAGCTAGAAAAAACCAACACTCTGCATTAAGCCTCTGCACCCATCAAGGTCATCTGAGTTTGCATCCCTTCTCTCTACCCTTCAGCTTCCTACACTCTCTAACAAATAGTACAGGATAAGCTTTTTCTTCAACAAATCATAAAGAACCAAATCTACTTTCTTCTAGACTCCATTCAACCAGCTCAAAGACCAACATATTTAGGATAATTACAGTTGTTGATATTTGGTTGGTATGTTTTTCTTGGTAAAAACTACACTTTCCATTTGGCCGACACAGAGACTATTGCAATACCTTCAGAATCTCTCAATTTCGGCTTGTATGCCATAAATTTTAGATTTCTTGATTAAAAAAGTTGGTTGAGGCCACTAACCCTGAACTGGCTTTTGTGCCAAGTTTTGCCGCCGACATTACGGTGGCTTACAGATGAGTTGGGAGTACGGTTTGAAAGATTTTCTATCAGAGTACATGCCATCGGCGGTTATCCCTATCCTGCGAGAAATACTGTTTGTTATTGCCTCATTCTCGGGATTTCGATGGCTCTAATGGACAGCTTCCGTAGGCTGCATCCAAGAAAATTGTTAGGAACGTGGCAATTCAACAATCATCTACGGCAAAGATTTGATGCATAAAACAAGGATTCATCTATTCACTCGACCATGCCAAACCAATTCGGAACATGCATATTAGTCTAATTTAAAAACAACCTACTCATTTTAAAATAGAACGAAAACAAGACTGTTGCTATGCCAGTTAGATATCCTTTACCATATTAAATTATATACACACAATATTGTGGATGTGTGGTTGCAAAGGCACTCCGTGATTTTAGAACCAGTACATTATTGTTGTTGTATATGATTTTAAATGGTAAATGGGTTTAAAACTGGCTGTGGTCTACATGCGGACGGTATTGTTTTCTTATACAGCTGTTTGTTTAAAAGAAACCATTTTTGCAATTGTTCCTAGTGTTGTTCTTTTGTTGTTGTTGTTTTATTTCTTCAGTGTAGTTAAGAGTGGCAGAGGATTAGAGGACCCCATCCAGGGTGTGCTAATTGGTGGAGGATCGCAAGTGCTTCCCCCATTTCATTGTGGGCATGCGTATTAACACGACGCTAAGGGGGGGCTATACCCAAAACCAACGAAATTGTAACACTTATTTGTAGCTGTCATAACTTTTTTTTCCTTTCTTCTGTGCAAATACTTTTTATACCAGCTTGTTGCTTATTGTGTGTGCTTTAAGATGATATATAAAAAGTCTCTATAGGCATCTTTTCTTAGTAGTCCTTCGCCCCGCCTCTTCTCAGCTCTATATCTCAGGGGTGGTTCACCGGAAAAATTTTTTTTTTCGCTCAAATTACAGCTATTGCCTTTAGCTACATTCGTACCGCGTTTGGTGCAAGTCGGTCAATGCGCGTGGGAGTTAGGTTTGACAAACAGTAGGAAGTGCCATTTTTTTAGTGACCCTTGCGTGTTTTGATATATCTACTAAGAAAAGATGCCTATAGAGACTTTTTATATATCATCTTAAAGCACACACAATAAGCAACAAGCTGGTATAAAAAGTATTTGCACAGAAGAAAGGGAAAAAAAGTTATGACAGCTACAAATAAGTGTTACAATTTCGTTGGTTTTGAATCAAACTTGTGTCCGATTTACGGTTGAAGCGTAATAATACCTTCTCCTGCATTTTTTATTGAATCAGGCAATTAACCGATTACAATGGATTTTGATCCTGCCAAACAAACTTCTTTTGAGGTTGTGCTCAATCCAGTCGACCACACTTCTTTTGAGGAACAGCTCTATGTTGTCGAGCAAATTCCTTTCGAGGTAGAGCTCGATCCTGTGAAGCAAACTCCTTTTGAGGTAAATCCATTATAATGTCTAAAACATGTAGTTAGCCAGTGCTTATGTTTGTGTAGATAAATTCAATGTATGTATATTGAATGTGAAATTCATGGTGTATCTATCTTATCATTAGTACAATATTGTTTCGATAGCAGTAAGATAATTTATAGCTACTATTTTTCTGGATTAATCCTTTAAACAATTGAAAGTTGTAAGAATTGGCTCCATTGATGCAGACAAACTAAACCAGCGTGATGAAACTGGCAAAAGGAGTCAATGTGGTTTCCCGTGTATGTATAGGCATCTTTGTAGCCTTCCTCACAGAAGACTTTCTAGAAACTGAGTTGAGGACTTGAATAGTTTCCATAATGACAGTTGCCATTTGTTTTAAGGATCACATCTGACTGTAATAAAATAAATATATTTTCTGTGGGAACCATGTCACAAGCTTGTATGAGCAATTTCAGTAGTCAATTGGTTAATATTCTAACTGCCCAGCCTGACACAGACCAGTGATAAAATGTCTATGGAATATACAGTTAATTAGTCTTCTGTTTCGGTAGCATGCACCCTCCATTTTGTAAATTCCCACTATGGATAGTGATGACAAACATTTACCGACTTCAATATAGCGGATGTCGAGGAGATTGAAATTTTAGGGAAACTGGTGATCACAAACAACAATATGCTGTTAAATCAGGACCAGCCACTTTATACAGTTAAGCCTCTATAAGAGCTGTGGTTCTGTAACTTGCTTATTTCATTGCTAATGATCATGTGAATGTGAATGAAGCGAGTGTGAGTCCCTTCAAACAAACTGTAATAGTTTCATGATTATTGTGCTAACTATATAGTAGCAAGCTCACCAACCAATCTGATTTAGAGGGTAAAAATTCAAGCGACCATGGTTACCTACTTCTTACTTCACAGTAATAATATTATTGCAGCCGGCATAAGAAGAATCCTTTGAAATCTTGTCTGATCATTTCATACAACAGAGCACAGCTCAAATCTGTTTGGGGTAAATTCTGACATATGTACATCTTATTGCTGCATATTTTGGGGGGTAGTAATTTATACAATTATTTCAAGGTTCTCTTCCTTGATCAGGTCTTGATATTGTTCTATAGTTATATACAATTTTATTAACAGGAATTTGAACATGGTTCAATTATTTCGAATGAAACAGCGACACTGAGAAAAAATGCTCCTTCTTCGATCTCATCAAGCCAATTATCGATACAGACCTCCAACTTTGAATCATCCAATATGTTAATGTGTGCCATCGATGCTGGCCAAGCAAAGATAAATTATCTTGAAGATGCTGTTACACATTCCAGGTGCATTGTAGATATGCCATTAACAGAGTGTATTCTTGACAAGACTTGCTCGGAAACAGAGCCAGCTCCATTTCTGGAGTCAATTACTGAAATACCGGCGAATGGCAATTTTTTTTTTATATCTGTCCAGATGACTTAATTACAGAGCCTATGTATCAAACACTGTTTCCACAATCTGAATCTGACTATGATTATTGGGAGGACTCAATTGATCTGACTAATGTATCTTCTGTTTCTTTATCAACTGAATCATCATGTGAGACTTGGACCACAAGTGACGACTCATTTGCAGAACATGTTGCACATTATCTGTCTGAAATGTCGGTGGCATCAAACAATCATGATAACGGTCCTCCTGCAGTTTCATCACATGTGGCATCAAATGAGATTTCACATGCTAGTGAAATGTGTGTCAACATCTTTAATGAGTCAGCGTCATTCGGTTCCACTTCAAAATGCATAAATGTAAGTATTATTGTTTATCATTTAAATGTATTTAATCTTTTTATCATTTAAAATTCTATACACTACCAGCATTTCAGCCGAACTACTTTTGACTTTATCATTGGTATTTAATATAGTAGTTCAGTTGAATTGAAATTCTAGGTTATTAAAAGTTATACATTGGCAGCATGTTTTACATGAATTTTTTTGTTGCATAATATTCACAGGTCCAATAATATCGTGGTAAATTCCGAGCCTTTATGAAGAAAATACCATCACTACTCAAGAGGTTTTTCTGTATTTCAAAAGCAGATTAACTCAGAGATTTAATAATCATAAGATTAACTAGATTTGAATCTGATATTTAACATACCATTAAATTTTTCAATTTTTTTTTTGTTGGAATTATTTTATTGTTCATAAAATTTATTCAAATTGCATACTTATTTTCAATCAAGATGATTTGGAAGCATGGAGCTATTTATTGGTAAAAGTAATGACAGACATTGTAACTATTATCTTTCTATCTTTTAAATCTCCATTATACTTTGTGTTCATTATAAAGAGTCTTACATATGAATGCACGGAATTGTGTAGCAAGCGGAGAGAACCTTGACAAGATTTTTTTTTCTTATAATAATATACATTTAAGTATATTCTCTTCTCAGATTACTCACCTATCATGGTTAGAGCACTGGATGGCCTGAAATACAATGGGAGGCAATAGAAATTTTTGTGTGAAATTTTCTTCCTCTGTATATCAACTATGTAGGCTGTACTTTGTACTTGCTTTCGGTATGTTAGTTTTCAACTGGAACCTTGTTAATACTTTCAGTTTGATGTGCGTAAATTTAAGTTAGGAACACGGTGACAAAACAAGTCGGTTTTTTGCCATTTGGCTCATCTAACTAGAGACCACCACAGCTAGCTCCAATTGAAGTAAAATCAATGGAATCTTTTTGGGAAAAAACCCTTGGCATGTGGGAAGTGACAATACCAAGGTCTACCTCTTGCAGTTTTGCTCGTCCTACCTCACTGTTCACTGCGGTTTGCCACTACACCAGCTTGAAAATATCCCGCAGTGATGTTTTTCTTTTGGGGGGAAATTGGCGCATATAAAAAGTCCAATCTTCTCTTGGCCATGATGATTCCAAAAAGCTATAACATGAAATCTACAAACAAACTGCAAATTTTCAGTCTTATTATATAGTGTTTCTTTCAGAATATTAAAATAATGCTCTAACAACATCAGCTCTCTCTCAGTGGAAAGAAGGTCATGAACAGTTTACCTCCTCCATCCTCACATCATCAGAGGGTGTGGGACCTCCCATGGGTACAAGCCATAGCATATCTCCAAATCGCTGTCAACGCTCCAGATGCTTAGTCCAGCTATCCTCATTGCAAATTTTGCTACACTCTGTATGGCACATGTTTAAATGTCATATCTGTCTCTTCTCAGTATATGAGATGATATTATCTGTATCATCATATGCCTCAGGTTTGAGATCCCACGTTTCAACCTCATCAATTTGAACCATGTGGAGTGGCTGTGGGGCATCTGGTTGCCCATGGTCAGGGATACAAAATAAATCTAGGTTGACATCTCAACATGCTTCCATCAATGGCACTATTCATAGATCACTGGTCCCATCCCATCTTGAACCCACTGGCGTGATAAGATCAGATGGTAAGACCTGATGGCATGAATCGTGTTCCATGGTCAAGTGGAAAACTGGGACTTAACTACTTGTTCAGACATATTTGTTTTCTTTAAAAATCAGCAATGCAGTGAGTGAACTGGGTGAACCTGTTGCAGAAGCAACAAATGCAGATGATATGAATGTTCTAACTTTTACTTCACCTGTTTGTCCATGGCTGGGCCAGTGTAGACCAATGCTATTTTTGGTTCAAAATCTATGACTTATTGTAATATCTGCTACAGATCAGGCATGACTAGTGGACATTAATATTTCAAAACTTTGCAGTGTTGCAATTTAGTCGAAATAGACATACTCATCATCTTTTCTTGGTTTACTTCTTTAGATGACTGCAAGTCTGTATGTGCAGTCTTCTTGGACA
>CBDHDT010000182.1:0-110637 GCA_965261215.1 Ekhidna sp. | reverse complement strand
AGAACAGCATTAGTTTACCCTACAGAGACCACTACACAGAACAGCATTAGCTTACCCTACAGAGACCACTACACAGTACAGCATTAGCTTACCCTACAGACACCACTACACAGAACAGCATTAGCTAACCCTACAGAGACCACTACACAGTACAGCATTAGCTTACCCTACAGAGACCACTACACAGTACAGCATTAGCTTACCCTACAGAGACCACTACACAGAACAGCATTAGCTTACCTACAGAGACCACTACACAGAACAGCATTAGCTTACCCTACAGAGACCACTACACAGTACAGCATTAGCTTGCCTACAGAGACCACTACACAGAACAGAATTAGCTTACCCTACAGAGACCACTACACAGAACAGCATTAGCTTACCCTACAGAGACTACTACACAGAACAGCATTAGCTTACCCTACAGAGACCACTACACAGAACAGCATTAGCTTACCCTACAGAGACCACTACACAGTACAGCATTAGCTTACCCTACAGAGACCACTACACAGAACGGCATTAGCTTACCCTACAGAGACCACTACACAGTACAGCATTAGCTTACCCTACAGAGACCACTACACAGTACAGCATTAGCTCACCCTACAGAGACCACTACACAGAACAGCATTAGCTTACCCTACAGAGACCACTACACAGAACAGCATTAGCTTACCCTACAGAGACCACTACACAGTACAGCATTAGCTTACCCTACAGAGACCACTACACAGAACAGCATTAGCTTACCCTATAGAGACCACTACACAGTACAGCATTAGCTTACCCTATAGAGACCACTACACAGTACAGCATTAGCTTACCCTACAGAGACCACTACACAGAACAGCATTAGCTTACCCTAGAGAGACCACTACACAGAACAGCATTAGCTTACCCTACAGAGACCACTACACAGAACAGCATTAGTTTACCCTACAGAGACCACTACACAGAACAGCATTAGCTTACCCTACAGAGACCACTACACAGTTCAGCATTAGCTTACCCTACAGAGACCACTACACAGAACAGCATTAGCTTACCCTACAGAGACCACTACACAGAATAGCATTAGCTTACCCTACAGAGACCACTACACAGTACAGCATTAGCTTGCCTACAGAGACCACTACACAGAACAGAATTAGCTTACCCTACAGAGACCACTACACAGAACAGCATTAGCTTACCCTACAGAGACTACTACACAGAACAGCATTAGCTTACCCTACAGAGACCACTACACAGAACAGCATTAGCTTACCCTACAGAGACCACTACACAGTACAGCATTAGCTTACCCTAAAGAGACCACTACACAGAACAGCATTAGCTTACGCTACAGAGACCACTACACAGAACAGCATTAGCTTACCCTACAGAGACCACTACACAGTACAGCATTAGCTTGTCCTACAGAGACCACTACACAGAACAGCATTAGCTTACCCTACAGAGACCACTACACAGTACAGTATTAGATTGCCCTACAGAGACCACTACACAGAACAACATTAGCTTACCCTACAGAGACCACTACACAGTAAAGCATTAGCTTACCCTACAGAGACCACTATACAGTACAGCATTAGCTTGCCCTACAGAGACCACTACACAGAACAGCATTAGCTTACCCTACAGAGACTACTACACAGAACAGCATTAGCTTGTCCTACAGAGACCACTACACAGTACAGCATTAGCTTACCCTCCAGAGACCACTACACAGAACAGCATTAGCTTGCCCTACAGAGACCACTACATAGTATAGTATTAGCTTGTCCTACAGAGACCACTACACAGAACAGCATTAGCTTACCCTACAGAGACCACTACACAGAACAGCATTAGCTTACCCTACAGAGACCACTACACAGAACAGCATTAGCTTGTCCTACAGAGACCACTACACAGAACAGCATTAGCTTACCCTACAGAGACTACTACACAGAACAGCATTAGCTTACCCTACAGAGACCACTACACAGAACAGCATTAGCTTGTCCTACAGAGACCACTACACAGAACAGCATTAGCTTACCCTACAGAGACCACTACACAGAACAGCATTAGCTTACCCTACAGAGACCACTACACAGAACGGCATTAGCTTACCCTACAGAGACCACTACACAGAACAGCATTAGCTTACCCTACAGAGACCACTACACAGTACAGCATTAGCTTACCCTACAGAGACCACTACACAGAACAGCATTAGCTTACCCTACAGAGACCACTACACAGAACGGCATTAGCTTACCCTACAGAGACCACTACACAGTACAGCATTAGCTTACCCTACAGAGACCACTACACAGTACAGCATTAGCTTGCCCTACAGAGACCACTACACAGTACAGCATTAGCTTGCCCTACAGAGACCACTACACAGAACAGCATTAGCTTACCCTACAGAGACCACTACACAGAACAGCACTAGCTTGCCCTACAGAGACCACTACACAGTACAGCATTAGCTTGTCCTACAGAGACCACTACACAGTACAGCATTAGCTTGTCCTACAGAGACCACTACATAGTACAGCATTAGCTTGCCCTACACCCCTCCCCCCCCCCCCCCCCCCCCCCCTCGGGGTTTGTCTTTTACAACATTTTCTAGTAACCAAACGCCAGACAAGCAGACCACACCCACACCATCATACCTATGACTAACCTTGCCTTTGCTACCAGGAAGTCTGGCCGAGGAGGGAGGGTCTACAAATGTCCTGGTGGTGCTGTCGTACATTTCATAGAAGTAGAATCGATCCATGTTCCCTATGAACCAGTCATCCTTGTCACCAGGCACCTCGTCCCCACATAGCACAAAGCATTTGCCACACACCTCCTTCGCCAACACATCACACTCACCGCCTCCCCAGTATAGCAGGTTCAAGTCTGTCTCGAGCACGCTTCTATGGCTCTTGTGTGTGTCTTCAGGCCTAAACAACATGCACACACACCCACACACACACAGTGCTTGCCACAAGTTCAAAGCTAAATTGAGCTCATAAACACCATTTTTATAGCAATTAATAAAGAACTCTATGTTGCAAAGCTTTCTATCTAACCTTAAGGCAGGGGATCTGCTACCTAACCATATAGAGCACATGCAGGGATCTGCGACCTAACCATATAGAGCACATGCAGGGTTCAGCTACCTAACCTTATAGAGCACATGCAGGGTTCTGCTACCTAACCTTATGGAGCACATGCAGGGTGCTGCTACCTAACCTTATGGAGCACATGCAGGGTTCTGCTACCTAACCTTATAGAGCACATGCAGGGTTCTGCTACCTAACCTTATGGAGCACATGCAGGGTTCTGCTACCTAACCTTGGAGCACATGCAGGGTTCTGCTACCTAACCTTATGGAGCACATGCAGGGTTCTGCTAACCTTGGAGCACATGCAGGGTTCTGCTACCTAACCTTATGGAGCACATGCAGGGTTCTGCTACCTAACCTTATGGAGCACATGCAGGGTTCTGCTATCTAACCTTATGGAGCACATGCAGGCCTGCTACCTAACCTTATGGAGCACATGCAGGCCTGCTACCAAACCTTATGGAGCACATGCAGGGTTCTGCTACCTAACCTTAAGGAGCACATGCAGGGTTCTGCTATCTAACCTTATGGAGCACATGCAGGAGTTCTGCTACCTAACCTTGGAGCATATGCAGGAGTTCTGCTACCTAACCTTATGGAGCACATGTAGGGTTCTGCTATCTAACCTTATGGAGCACATGCAGGCCTGCTACCTAACCTTATGGAGCACATGCAGGCCTGCTACCTAACCTTATGGTGCACATGCAGGGTTCTGCTACCTAACCTTTAAGGAGCACATGCAGGGTTCTGCTATCTAACCTTATGGAGCACATGCAGGAGTTCTGCTACCTAACCTTAAGGAGCACATGCCGGGTTATGCTATCTAACCTTATGGAGCACATGCAGGGTTCTGCTATCTAACCTTATGGAGCACATGCAGGGTTCTGCTACCTAACCTTGGAGCATATGCAGGAGTTATGCTATCTAACCTTATGGAGCACATGCAGGGTTCTGCTATCTAACCTTATGGAGCACATGCAGGGTTCTGCTATCTAACCTTATGGAGCACATGCAGGGTTCTGCTATCTAACCTTATGGAGCACATGCAGGGTTCTGCTACCTAACCTTATGGAGCACATGCAGGATTCTGCTATCTAACCTTATGGAGGACATGCAGGGGTTCTGCTACCTAACCTCATGGAGCACATTCAGGGGTTCTGCTACCTAACCTTATGGAGCACATGCAGGGTTCTGCTACCTAACCTTATGGAGCACATGTGCAGGGGTTCTGCTACCTAACCTTATGGAGCACATGCAGGGTTCTTGCTACCTAACCTTATGGAGCACATGCAGGGTTCTGCTACCTAACCTTATGGAGCACATGCAGGGTTCTGCTACCTAACCTTATGGAGCACATGCAGGGTTCTTGCTACCTAACCTTATGGAGCACATGCAGGGTTCTTGCTACCTAACCTTTTGGAGCACATGCAGGGTTCTGCTACCTAACATTATGGAGCTCATGCAGGATTCTTGCTACCTAACCTTATGGAGCACATGCAGGGTTCTGCTACCTAACCTTATGGAGCACATGCAGGCCTGCTACCTAACCTTATGGAGCACATGCAGGCCTGCTACCTAACCTTATGGAGCACATGCAGGGTTCTGCTACCTAACCTTAAGGAGCACATGCAGGGTTCTGCTACCTAACCTTATGGAGCACATGCAGGATTCTTGCTACCTAACCTTATGGAGCACATGCAGGGTTCTGCTATCTAACCTTATGGAGCACATGCAGGCCTGCTACCTAACCTTTTGGAGCACATGCAGGCCTGCTACCTAACCTTATGGAGCTCATGCAGGGTTCTGCTACCTAACCTTAAGGAGCACATGCAGGAGTTCTGCTACCTAACCTTGGAGCACATGCAGGGTTCTGCTATCTAACCTTATGGAGCACATGCAGGGTTCTGCTATCTAACCTTATGGAGCACATGCAGGAGTTCTGCTACCTAACCTTGGAGCACATGCAGGGGTTCTGCTACCTAACCTCATGGAGCACATGCAGGGTTCTGCTACCTAACCTTATGGAGCACATGCAGGGGTTCTGCTACCTAACCTCATGGAGCACATGCAGGGTTCTGCTACCTAACCTTATGGAGCACATGCAGGGTTCTGCTACCTAACCTTATGGAGCACATGCAGGGTTCTGCTACCTAACCTTATGGAGCACATGCAGGATTCTGCTATCTAACCTTATGGAGGACATGCAGGGGTTCTGCTACCTAACCTCATGGAGCACATGCAGGGGTTCTGCTACCTAACCCGTTTGTCAGGTGTGCAAATACATGAACAGTACAAGGCACCTAAAACTTGACATTCCTGATGGCATGGCAATTCAATGTCCACCCTCCCCCCAAAATGGTCAAAACCAATGGTGTAAAAAATAAGGAGAGTACCCACCCCCCATGTGAGGAACCCACCCCCCATGTGAGGAACCCACCCCCCATGTGAGGAACCATGTGTCTGATTGCAGTCAGTGACGATATCACCTCTGCTGACTGACTGCTCATCTGAACCAGCTCTTGACAATGCTGCTACATTGATGGAGTAACTCAACTCACTGGCCACTCGACTGCAGCAGCTCTCTCCACCACCACAGCTCGCAGACTGCTCGACTAGAGACTATATTAGCACTTGACAACAACACAGCTGACCTGCTCCTCGACTAGACACAGAGATGATGCCAGGACCAATGACTTTTCCACCCAACTATCCAATTAAAAGCAGTATAGGCTTACCCACTGTATAGGCACACCCACTATATAGGCACACCCACTGTATAGGCATACCCACTGTACAGGCACACCCACTGTATAGGCACACCCACTGTATAGGCATACCCACTATATAGGCACACCCACTGTATAGGCACACCCACTGTATAGGCACACCCACTGTATAGGCACACCCACTATATAGGTATACCCACTGTATAGGCACACCCACTGTACAGGCATACCCACTGTATAGGCTTACCCACTGTACAGGCATACCCACTGTATAGGCACACCCACTGTATAGGCTTACCCACTGTATAGGCACACCCACTATATAGGTATACCCACTGTATAGGCACACCCACTATATAGGTATACCCACTGTATAGGCACACCCACTGTACAGGCACACCCACTGTATAGGCTTACCCACTGTACAGGCATACCCACTGTATAGGCACACCCACTGTATAGGCACACCCACTGTACAGGCACACCCACTGTATAGGCTTACCCACTGTATAGGCACACCCACTATATAGGTATACCCACTGTATAGGCACACCCACTGTATAGGCACACCCACTGTATAGGCACACCCACTGTATAGGCACACCCACTGTATAGGCACACTCACTGTATAGGCACACCGACTGTATAGGCACACCCACTTTATAGGCACACCCACTGTATAGGCATTCCCACTGTATAGGCACACCCACTGTATAGGCACACCCACTGTATAGGTACACCCACTGTATAGGCATACCCACTGTACAGGCACACCCAACCCACTGTATAGGTACATTGACAGTATATGTAGACCCAGCGTCTCCTATGGGGGGGGGGGGGGAAGCACTGAGATATCACCCCCCCCCCCCTCCCCCCAAATTTTTCACAATAATTTTTTTTATATTAATGAACTTTCTTATGTACTACATGACAGTAATGGAGACAAAGAGCAGCACAGAGAAGGGAGCGTAGAAGCAATAGCAGCACAGAGAAGGGAGCGTAGAAGCAATAGCAAATTCAAAGATGATCAACAGTAATAAATTATAATAATTATGCATGAACAATTTACTAACAACATTAATATATAAGTGAAGATATACAATACTGTATGGTGAAGATTACAACACAGTGAGTTCAGTAGTGCTAAATTAAAGTAAAATGCGTCTATTTTTCTGTTAAAAAATGTCGAGAATTGCATTAAGTCCACATCGGTCAATGGAGGACCCTCTATACTAATTTTCATTAAATGTTCTAGGTTTGAGTCAGATAGACGACTGCATAGGCGAGTTTTAATCAACTTCATTTGACTAAAGGAATGCTCTACTGTTGCTGTGCCAACAGAAAGTGCCATTGTAATGTTCAATAGCTTCCACGTCTCAGGGAAAATTCCTCCGTAAGTATGTGACTTGTTCATCTCGTCCAGGATTTCTTGCATGCTAGGAAATACCGACTCTTCTTTATGTTCCATTATTGCCTTTTTCTCCACTAGCAAAGCCCGTCTAAATATCTTCCACTCTGAAAGAAGCTCATCGCCATCAAGCAATGGAGGTGGGGTGTAAGTCGTCAACGCATACTCAACCTCTGCTTCTTTTCCATAGAACTCGGCAAGAATCTTGATTTGCTCATTGCCGTATGATGGTAAGAATGCTTCAGCGGGTAGTAGGGAGGGACTGAATATGGACATGGCAGTAACAATCTTCACGGCTTTATCAGTAAATCGACTCTTAATATTTAGAAGAAGGGAATGGACGTATGGAATTGCAACTAGAGTTTGATACTCGGCTGTGGTTGTGATAGAAGACCAACGGCTCCGTGCAGCTCCATGTGTGCTGAGTGTTATATCGTGTTTTTCATTCAACAGAGATATTTCAGACTCGAATGAACCCAACTACTCACTTCTTTCGTCCTTTAGATGCTGGAGTTGATCCGTCGTGATTTTCAGAAGTACCGGCAACCTGCTCAAATCAAGTAGCTTTCTTTGCATCAAAACATTCATCCTTGCCAAGATATCCAGAACTTCTGACAGGAACACGATACTAGCAACTCCAGTGTAAGTAGCAAGGAGAGCACCAATATCGTATGCTTCAGCATCACCTGATGTCTCATACAGCTGTTGTAGAGTGACGATAAGGGCAGAAAGCTCTCGGTAAATAGCCCGTACACAGCATTCGTGTGAGAGCCATCTGGTATCACTAGGCTTCTCAGGTAGCTTGAGGACAGCCTGGACTGCTTTGAGAAATTCTGCTTTCTTGGGTGAGTAGAAGAAGAGCTTCCATATATCTCCCATAGTTCCAAACATCTTCTTGATCTCTGGAACACTGTTAGCAGCTTGCATGCTTGCTAGTTGAAGCCTGTGGCAGGCACAGTGGATGTAAAAGGAATGTGCAGCTAGAGTTCGCATCCTTTTTTGAACTCCATTGAGTTCTCCGGCAAAGGTGGCTGCTCCATCATAACCTTGGCCTATTAGTTTACGATAGTCCAGGTTCTTCGACTCAAGGAAGGAGCTGATTGCATCTGAAATGGTAGCAGCATCTTGGGCACATAAGTAGAGCACTGTAAGGAAGTGCTCCTCTGGTTTTCCATTTACAATCCACCGACAACAGATGGACAGCTCTTCTGTAGTACTAATATCTACACACTCATCAGCTAACACAGAGAAGTATGGGCTTGATTTTAAGCTCTCAATTAGCTTCCTGTCTAGCCAGCTATTGATGGCCTCTAAAAGCATCACTGCAGAAAATTTGGATGTGTGCTGAGCATTTTGTGGCCCCTCTTTGACATGTTGCTGGAAAAGTTCATCTCCATTTGCAACTGGACCAGGGGATCCAATGTGGTGGTAAGGGGCAGGCGATTTTGGGCAAGAAAATATATAGATCTCAAAAGTTAAGCACTATGTTTCTGTTCTTTGCTCTCCTTTCTTCAGCCTCCTTAGCAGCTGCTGAATATTGCAGTTGTAGGACACTCTGCTCCTTTCCTTGTTCTGCCATTGGAGCATGGATAGCAGCATCTCTGTGACATTTTGACTGACTATGTTCCTTGAGTTGTTCAGTAGCGTGATTCCAATCCTGAATTCCCCGAGTAGTCCATGCACCACTGGCTGTAGAAGGTGCATTTCCTCGCTTCTGGCAGAGCTTGCAGAACATGCCCTGCTTAGAATCATCGCAGTAC
This sequence comes from Ekhidna sp., assembly GCA_965261215.1. Taxonomy (GTDB): domain Bacteria; phylum Bacteroidota; class Bacteroidia; order Cytophagales; family Cyclobacteriaceae; genus Ekhidna. The sequence goes on along the minus strand of CBDHDT010000182.1, from coordinate 101,628 downwards.
ATCCAAGGATATTTCTGCTCCCACTCCTTCTTGTAGCTGAGCCTGGCTTTGTAAAGTTTCCTCTTCTGCACTTTGGAACACGCTGATCTACCTACTGATGCTTCGGAATTGGTGGAAGTCAAGGCATCACTAGTCCACGTAGTTGGGACTACATCTTCGTCGTCCTCAGAATCTTTACTAGACCCAGCACGCACTCGCTTTCTGGTAAAACAGTTCCTGAGGTCCATTTCAATTTTGTGTAGGTTTGTATTTCTCAGTGTCTTATTTAGTTGCAGAACGATACTAGCGGAAGCATTTGCTCTTTATATACAAACTTGCGAATAAATTTAGAATATTCTGGGTCACAGTTCAATCACGCATTAATCTAGAATGTTCTGTCCATGTGCTATTATTCTGTGGTTAGCTTTCCTAATTATAATAGTGTAGATTCTGTGGCAAGATGCAACTGTGTCAGAATCAATCTGAGAGCATCGATTTTGCAAAAAAAATCTGAGGGGGGGGGGGCCCAGACCCCCCTACTTGGGGCTTGCTTATGCACCCCATGACATAAACACCAAACATTTTGAGTTCCCCCCCCCCCCCCCCCCCCCCAAAACTGTAAATCCTGTATGAACCCCAGAGACCCATCCATTGTATAGGCACACAGACTGTACAAGCACACCCACTGTATAGGCACACCCACTGTGTATAGGCACACCCACTGTTTGGGCACACCCATTGTGTATGGGCCCACCCACTGTGTATGGGCACACCCACTGTGTATGGGCACACCCACTGTGTACGGGCACACCCACTGTGTATGGCACACCCACTGTGTATGGCACACCCACTGTATGGGCACACCCACTGTATGGGCACACCCACTGTATGGGCATACCCACTGTCTGTCTGTGATGTTAATATATTAAAGGGTACTCTTCCTGCCTATGGGAAGTTTTCAATTTTTTGGTGTGCTTATAGGTTTGTGAACATTTGCAAAATATAAATGCAAGCTGGCCTGTCAACACAGCACTTGCCTGCTATGATACACCTGAACATGTATAAATGCAAGCTGGCCTGTCAACACAGCACTTGCCTGCTATGATAAACCTGAACATGTATAAATGCAAGCTGGCCTGTCAACACAGCACTTGCCTGCTATGATACACCTGAACATGTATAAATGCAAGCTGGCCTGTCAACACAGCACTTGCCTGCTATGATACACCTGAACATGTATAAATGCAAGCTGGCTTGTCAGCACAGCACTTGCCTGCTATGATACACCTGAACATGTATAAATGCAAGCTGGCTTGTCAGCACAGCACTGGCCTGCTATGATACACCTGAACATGTATAAATGCAAGCTGGCTTGTCAGCACAGCACTTGCCTGCTATGATACACCAGAACATGTATAAATGCAAGCTGGCTTGTCAACACAGCACTTGCCTGCTAAGATACACCTGAACATGTATAAATGTAAGCTGGCTTGTCAGCACAGCACTTGACCACTTGAATCAGTAGCCTTAAGAATTATTGAGAGGAACTCATGACCACTTGAATCTGTAGCCTTAAGAATTATTGAGAGGAACTCATGACCACTTGAATCTGTAGCCTTAAGAATTATTGAGAGGAACTCATGACCACTTGAATCTGTAGCCTTAAGAATTATTGAGAGGAACTCATGACCACTTGAATCTGTAGCCTTAAGAATTATTGAGAGGAACTCATGACCACTTGAATCTGTAGCCTTAAGAATTATTGAGAGGAACTCATGACCACTTGAATCTGTAGCCTTAAGAATTATTGAGAGGAACTCATGACCACTTGAATCTGTAGCCTTAAGAATTATTGAGAGGAACTCATGACCACTTGAATCTGTAGCCTTAAGAATTATTGAGAGGAACTCATGACCACTTGAATCTGTAGCCTTAAGAATTATTGAGAGGAACTCATGACCACTTGAATCTGTAGCCTTAAGAATTATTGAGAGGAACTCATGACCACTTGAATCTGTAGCCTTAAGAATTATTGAGAGGAACTCATGACCACTTGAATCTGTAGCCTTAAGAATTATTGAGAGGAACTCATGACCACTTGAATCTGTAGCCTTAAGAATTATTGAGAGAGAATTATTGAGAGGAACTCATGACCACTTGAATCTGTAGACTTAAGAATTATTGAGAGGAACTCATGACCACTTGAATCTGTAGCCTTAAGAATTATTGAGAGGAACTCCTTAAGAATTATTGAGAGGAACTCATGACCACTTGAATCTGTAGCCTTAAGAATTATTGAGAGGAACTCATGACCACTTGAATCTGTAGCCTTAAGAATTATTGAGAGGAACTCATGACCACTTGAATCTGTAGACTTAAGAATTATTGAGAGGAACTCATGACCACTTGAATCTGTAGCCTTAAGAATTATTGAGAGGAACTCATGACCACTTGAATCTGTAGCCTTAAGAATTATTGAGAGGAACTCATGACCACTTGAATCTGTAGCCTTAAGAATTATTGAGAGGAACTCATGACCACTTGAATCTGTAGCCTTAAGAATTATTGAGAGGAACTCATGACCACTTGAATCTGTAGCCTTAAGAATTATTGAGAGGAACTCATGACCACTTGAATCTGTAGACTTAAGAATTATTGAGAGGAACTCATGACCACTTGAATCTGTAGACTTAAGAATTATTGAGAGGAACTCATGACCACTTGAATCTGTAGCCTTAAGAATTATTGAGAGGAACTCATGACCACTTGAATCTGTAGCCTTAAGAATTATTGAGAGGAACTCATGACCACTTGAATCTGTAGCCTTAAGAATTATTGAGAGGAACTCATGACCACTTGAATCTGTAGCCTTAAGAATTATTGAGAGGAACTCATGACCACTTGAATCTGTAGCCTTAAGAATTATTGAGAGGAACTTATGACCACTTGAATCTGTAGACTTAAGAATTATTGAGAGGAACTCATGACCACTTGAATCTGTAGACTTAAGAATTATTGAGAGGAACTCATGACCACTTGAATCTGTAGCCTTAAGAATTATTGAGAGGAACTCATGACCACTTGAATCTGTAGCCTTAAGAATTATTGAGAGGAACTCATGACCACTTGAATCTGTAGCCTTAAGAATTATTGAGAGGAACTCATGACCACTTGAATCTGTAGCCAAGAATTATTGAGAGGAACTCATGACCACTTGAATCTGTAGCCTTAAGAATTATTGAGAGGAACTCATGACCACTTGAATATTAATGGTACGATTATGACAGAGTAATAGAGCTGACCTATCTGGAATGGCTTGGGCACATCTGAGTTGCTTCCCTTGACATACTCCGACTTGCGGTATAGCTCGGGATAAGTTACCTCATCTGATGGGTCAGGCCACATCATCTTGCAGATCTTGGTTTTGGTGGCCTTGGTAGGTAGCAGAGGAAATGTGTGTGTCCCAGGAGGTACATATACAGAGTCACCCAGAACATACTTGTGACCAGCAAACACAAAACCACTGTACTCCAAAAAATCACCAGAAGGTAGGGAGTCACCCAGACCTGAAGGATGGCGCTCCTACACACACGAGAGAGAGAGAGAGGGAGAAGAGAGGGTGAGAGAGAGAGCAGTGCCTGCCTGCCCTGCATGCATAGAGTGGCTCCCATACTTCCCAAGCCTCCAACTCTGCCTCACCTTGATCTGCCCCTGCCCTGCATGCATAGAGTGGCTCCCACACTTCCCAAGTCCTCCAACTCTGCCTCACCTTGATCTGCCCCTGCCCTGCATGCATAGAGTGGCTCCCACACTTCCCAAGTCCTCCAACTCTGCCTCACCTTGATCTGCCCCTGCCCTGCATGCATAGAGTGGCTCCCACACTTCCCAAGTCCTCCAACTCTGCCTCATCTTGATCTGCCCCTGCCCTGCATGCATAGAGTGGCTCCCACACTTCCCAAGTCCTCCAACTCTGCCTCACCTTGATCTGCCCCTGCCCTGCATGCATAGAGTGGCTCCCACACTTCCCAAGTCCTCCAACTCTGCCTCACCTTGATCTGCCCCTGCCCTGCATGCATAGAGTGGCTCCCACACTTCCCAAGTCCTCCAACTCTGCCTCACCTTGATCTGCCCCTGCCCTGCATGCATAGAGTGGCTCCCACACTTCCCAAGTCCTCCAACTCTGCCTCACCTTGATCTGCCCCTGCCCTGCATGCATAGAGTGGCTCCCACACTTCCCAAGTCCTCCAACTCTGCCTCACCTTGATCTACCACTGCCCTGCATGCATAGAGTGGCTCCCACACTTCCCAAGTCCTCCAACTCTGCCTCACCTTGATCTGCCCCTGCCCTGCATGCATAGAGTGGCTCCCACACTTCCCAAGTCCTCCAACTCTGCCTCACCTTGATCTGCCCCTGCCCTGCATGCATAGAGTGGCTCCCACACTTCCCAAGCCCCCAACTCTGCCTCACCTTGATCTGCCCCTGCCCTGCATGCATAGAGTGGCTCCCACACTTCCCAAGTCCTCCAACTCTGCCTCACCTTGATCTGACCCTGCCCTGCATGCATAGAGTGGCTCCCACACTTCCCAAGTCCTCCAACTCTGCCTCATCTTGATCTGCCCCTGCCCTGCATGCATAGAGTGGCTCCCACACTTCCCAAGTCCTCCCACTCTGCCTCACCTTGATCTACCACTGCCCTGCATGCATAGAGTGGCTCCCACACTTCCCAAGTCCTCCAACTCTGCCTCACCTTGATCTGCCCCTGCCCTGCATGCATAGAGTGGCTCCAACACTTCCCAAGTCCTCCAACTCTGCCTCACATTGATCTGCCCCTGCCCTGCATGCATAGAGTGGCTCCAACACTTCCCAAGTCCTCCAACTCTGCCTCACCTTGATCTGCCCCTGCCCTGCATGCATAGAGTGGCTCCCACACTTCCCAAGTCCTCCAACTCTGCCTCACCTTGATCTGCCCCTGCCCTGCATGCATAGAGTGGCTCCCACACTTCCCAAGTCCTCCAACTCTGCCTCATCTTGATCTGCCCCTGCCCTGCATGCATAGAGTGGCTCCCACACTTCCCAAGTCCTCCAACTCTGCCTCACATTGATCTGCCCCTGCCCTGCATGCATAGAGTGGCTCCAACACTTCCCAAGTCCTCCAACTCTGCCTCACCTTGATCTGCCCCTGCCCTGCATGCATAGAGTGGCTCCCACACTTCCCAAGTCCTCCAACTCTGCCTCACCTTGATCTGACCCTGCCCTGCATGCATAGAGTGGCTCCCACACTTCCCAAGTCCTCCAACTCTGCCTCACCTTGATCTGACCCTGCCCTGCATGCATAGAGTGGCTCCCACACTTCCCAAGTCCTCCAACTCTGCCTCACCTTGATCTGCCTGCGGACACAGCTCTGACATTCCCGACTCTTGGATTGTAAAAACTGAGCAGGAATATCTTCAAATCGAGCCATGTCTGTGTCGTAAAACTTCTGCACAAAGAAGTTTGTGCCATCATCATCATTGTTGTCCTCCTCCTCTTCTGCTCCACTCATGAACCAATTATCAGGTGACAGTAATTGCATTTTCACTGTCGCTTTCCCTACTACAGCCCCCAGGGGACTCTCCCCACACAGATCCACCAGGAAAAGTTCACAAGGATCACTGGTCTCGCCGAGTACCATCTCCCCGCCACGACTCAGCCATGAAGAGTGAAACAACTTCTCGCCTCCTTCCTCCCACATGCACGTCACTCGTCCAATGTACAAAGGCTCGTTGGGCTCCTCCGGACTCACAGATACATAATCACCCTCACACACCTAACACAGGTCACGTGATATACTTCACAATAACTACATTGTCACATGATATATGTTGGTACAAGTATAAGGGTCATGATATACATCAGTATTGTGGATATGGCTACATACTTGGACGTGGTTGACCAGAGCAGAAGTGTAGAAGGTCTTGTGTCCTTCCTTGTGGCCCTGTCCCTTCCATGTCATACTCACTTTCTTTTTCTTCTCTAGACTTCCTTTCTTCCCTGCCTTCTTCATCCCTGCCTTGCCCTCCATCTCAACCACAAGGTCTAACACCTCGTCCTCCTCTGCTGTCTGCACAGCCATATTAGGACACCTACGGAGCACACATGCCTGCTTGCTCCGCCCACTCCCCCCGAACTTGGTCATGTCCCTGCAGTGACTGCATGTGCCACAATCAGGAAGCTGGCACACTTCGCACACTCCACAGCGACGACGCTTAGGGGCAGATGACTTCCCTGCTAGCTGCTTGCTAAAGAACTGCTCAAATATGGCCCGCACTAATGGAGTAGTAGTAGCCTACATGGGGACAACCATGCACCTCATGAATAATGCATACTCTCTGCACTAATGGAGTAGTAGTAGCCTAAATGAGGACAACCATGCACCTCATGAATAATGCATACCCTCCACACTCAACATGAATAATTCATGCTCATACACCAATGCTGGTGGTGATCCACTGCATGGGCAACAGCTATGTACCTCATGAATAAGTCATTCTCCCACACTAATGATGTAGCAGCAGCATGCAGACAACAATGTACAGCTGGATGATATATGAGTACATGAATAATTCATGATCCACATTCCTAATGAATGGATGTGGATCAAAGACACATCCTCACCATGCATCCCCTAACACATCTCCATACAGCACATGGAGACACCTATCCTCACCGTGCATCCCCTAACACATCTCCATACAGCACATGGAGACACCTATTCTCACCGTGCATCCCCTAACACATCTCCATACAGCACATGGAGACACCTATTCTCACCGTGCATCCCCTAACACATCTCCAAACAGCACATGGAGACATTCTCACCGTGCATCCTCTAACACATCTCCATACAGCACATGGAGACACCTATTCTCACCGTGCATCCCCTAACACATCTCCATACAGCACATGGAGACACCTATCCTCACCGTGCATCCCCTAACACATCTCCATACAGCACATGGAGACACCTATTCTCACCGTGCATCCCCTAACACATCTCCCCACAGCACATGGAGACACCCATCCTCACCATGCATCCCCTTACACATCTCCCCACAGCACATGGAGAGACCCATCCTCACCATGCATCCCCTAACACATCTCCCTACAGCACATGGAGACACCCATCCTCACCATGCATCCCCTAATACATCTCCCTACAGCACATGGAGACACCTATCCTCACCATCAGGGGTGGGTTATTCGTACTCGGTATTCGTATTCATTGTATTTGAATACTGAATTTGTAAGTATTCGTATTCATATTCAAAGACTTTTGTAAAAAGAGGCAAAGTATTCGTATTTGTATTCGAATACATTGCCAAAGTATTCATATTCATGAATACTTTTCATGAATACTTGTATTTTTGGGGGCAAGGTTTTACCACATGCAAGTGTTGCTGAACACTTTTGTGTGTAGCTCTATAACACAGTATAAATGTAATAAGATTAAGTTATATAAAGCATGGTGAAAACCATTGAAACAAAACAAAACTTTCTTCTATTGTATGGCAATAGAACAAAGTTCTCGCTGCTCTTTGAAGACTACTCAGGAAATATAAGCTGTCAGCTCCTTGAACTGCTCATCAGCATATATGTCCCATCATGACTGTATCCTGCTGAGTGAGCTGTGTGACATCCTGAGCCCCTTTGAGGCTGCAACAGACTTTACCCAGGGTTACAAAGTTGTTACAGCCAGCTTGGTAATCCCCAGTGTACGTGGGCTGAGGTCTCAGCTACAGGTCATCAGCGTCAAGTACAACTGTAAGATGGTGTCCACACTGAAGAATTCCATAGATACCCGCCTCAGTGTTTATGAAGAGACAGCTTCCTTCCGTCTTGCAGCCACACTTGATCCCCGGTTTAAGCTGGCATGATGTAGCTCCCAGCCTGAGGCAACTGACCAGAGAGCATCCCTCCAAGCTGCAGCCAACAAACTGTCTCCCCCTCCTCCAGAGCTACCCACTGCATTATCTACATCAGCCTCCTCTCCACCAACCAAGCGCTGCAGACTCTTCAACTTCATGAACAGCTCACAACCAACACCAACAGTCAACATTTCTGACGCAGTTGCTGAGGAGGTTTCCACATATTTATCCCAACCATTTGTTCCAGAGTCAGAAGCCCCTCTCCACTACTGGTGCACCAGGTCAGGCAGCATGCCCACACTGGCTAGACTGGCCACTCAGTACCTAGCTATTCCAGCCACTTCAGCACCAGTTGAAAGGCTCTTCAGTGTGGCAGGGAAGGCCTTCCGTCCAGACCGTTCCAGACTGACAGACTCCCACTTCCAAGACCTGATGTTTGTTAAGTGCAACCAGCACTTCCAGTGATTTTTCTTACATTTATGCTTTGTCATTACATTAAGCTGGATAGTGTAATATATGTTCATGTACATGTTCACTTTGTATATATATATATATATTTTTGTACTTCATTTATGCGTTTATAATAAACTCAGTGGGTGAACATATAAAAATCATGGATTCTGTTTGTTATTCCTACAACTTAATAATAGTATTCAAAAGAGTATTCATGAATACATCTTAAAAGTATTCGTATTCGTATTCGAATACTTCCCATTTTCTGAGTATTCGTATTCGTACAATCTAGCAGTATTCGTATTCGTATTCAAATACTTTTGTCCAGTATTCGACCCACCCCTGCTCACCATGCATCCCCATCTCCCTACAGCACATGGAGACACCTATCCTCACCATGCATCCCCTAACACATCTCCCTACAGCACATGGAGACACCTTTCCTCACCATGCATCCCCTAACACATCTCCCTACAGCACATGGAGACACCTAACCTCACCATGCATCCCCATCTCCCTACAGCACATGGAGACACCTATCCCCACCATGCACCCCCCATCTCCCTACAGCACATGGAGACACCTTTCCTCACCATGCATCCCCTAACACATCTCCCTACAGCACATGGAGACACCTAACCTCACCATGCATTCCCATCTCCCTACAGCACATGGAGACACCTATCCCCACCATGCACCCCCCATCTCCCTACAGCACATGGAGACACCTATCCCCACCATGCACCCCCCATCTCCCTACAGCACATGGAGACACCCATCCTCACCATGCATCCCCCATCTCCCTACAGCACATGGAGACACCTATCCTCACCATGCATCCCCCATCTCCCTACAGCACATGGAGACACCCATCCTCACCATGCATCCCCCATCTCCCTACAGCACATGGAGACATACATACCAAGGATTGCTTAGAATCTTTTTTCTCTTTGCCGCCACGCACAGCTCTGCGTTCAGCTCGGCGTTTCCCAAGAGTTACCCCTGCTAGCTTAATGAGAGCACGCATACATGGTGTCACCAGAAGCAGCTGCTCATCAAAGTCCCCGTACTGATCATAGCTCTCCACTTGCTCCACGATGAACTGGGCATGCCTCAGCAAGCTGTCCTCCGTGAAGCCCATACAACCAATAGAGGAGGGCGGGACAGTGGTCTGATGAGAACACAGGCAAACACACACACGTGATCACATGTGGGGATCAAGACACATGCATGATCACATGTGGGGGTCGGTAATCACATGTGGGGATAGGTGATCACATGTAGGGGTCAAGACCCACATACGATTGGGGGAGGAGTACTGAAGCACACACGCGTGATCACATGTGGGGGTCGACACACACATGATCACATGTAGGGGTCAAGACCCACATAAGATTGGAGGAGTACTGAAGCACACACGTGATCACATGTGGGGGTTGACACACACATGATCACATGTAGGGGTCAAGACCCACATAAGATTGGAGGAGTACTGAAGCACACACGCGTGATCACATGTGGGGGTTGACACACACATGATCACATGCAGGGGTCAAGAACCACATATGATTGGGGAGGGGTACTGGTGTACACATGGACTTGTACAGACCTCAATTTTGTTAAGCAGATCTTCATAGACTCCTTCGGAAATCTCTTCACAAAACTCAATCACCACCTGATAAAGGTAATCAAACACATCACTTGAAATCAACTGTGTGTGTGTGTGCATGTGTGGACCAGAGTGTGTGGACCAGCGTGAGTGTTAATTGCTAGCCTTGCTCAAGTAGATCTTCTCATGCACGGTGGCCATGATATGCTGGTATGCCAGGCTAGGCTCCATCAAGATGTACTCAGCATAGGCAGTAGTAAACCCAATAAGAGCTTTTTGCCCCCCATCAAAACCTGCTATCCACCACGAGTTTATTGGTCCAAGTTCTCGTGTAGGAATGCCGTCCTTGGGATCAGGGTTCTCATCATATATAGGCTTGACAGTGCCACTGAAGAATAACTCCACGTTCTTCTCCACCAGTCCAGAGTCAAATGGACATAAGTGCTTACACTTATCATACACACTACACGTGTGCATTGTTATAGGGCAGTCAATGTACACCAGTCTCCAATACACACACACACACAATACATACATACACACATACCCACACATATACTCACGAGAAGTCAGTGATCTTGTGTTGGGGGAGTTCTGAGATGTCAGTCTCCATGCAGGCCTCGTCAGTAAAAAGAGAAAGTCGAGGATCAGCTAAAGCTATAAATTCCTCCACCTACACACACACACCACCTATTAAGATACTGTATGTTGTTCATGCAAGACTGCAAGCTAATTCTTCAGCTAGGACATGACCCTGTCATAATGAGGTACTGTATATAGGTTTGAGAGAAACAGAAACAAAGTTGTGTGGAATCAACCACAGCACTGCACCATCACACCACTACACCAACACCAGCACTACACCAACCACAGCACAGCACCATCACACCACTACACCAACACCACACCACTACACCAACCACAGCACTATCACACCACTACACCATCACACCACCACACCATCACACCACTACACCACACCATCACACCACTACACCAACCACAGCACTACACCAACCACAGCACTACACCATCACAGCACTGCACCATCACACCACTACACCATCACACCACTCCACCAACCACAGCACTACACCAACCACAGCACTGCACCATCACACCACTACACCAACCACAGCACTACACCATCACACCACTACACCAACCACAGCACTACACCATCACACCACTACACCAACCATAGCACTGCACCATCACACCAACCACAGCACTACACCATCACACTACTACACCAACCACAGCACTACACCATCACACCACTATACCAACCACAGCACTACACCATCACACCACTATACCAACCACAGCACTACACCATCACAGCACTACACCATCACACCAACCATAGCACTACACCATCACACCACTACACCATCACACCAACCACAGCACTACACCATCACACCAACCACAGCACTACACCATCACACTACTACACCAACCACAGCACTACACCATCACACCACTATACCAACCACAGCACTACACCATCACACCACTATACCAACCACAGCACTACACCATCACAGCACTACACCATCACACCAACCATAGCACTACACCATCACACCACTACACCATCACACCAACCACAACACTACACCATCACACCACTACACCAACCATAGCACTATACCATCACACCACTGCACCAACCATAGCACTGCACCATCACACCAACCACAGCACTACACCATAACACTACTACACCAACCACAGCACTACACCAACCACAGCACTGCACCATCACACCACTACACCATCACACCACTGCACCAACCACAGCACTGCACCATCACACCACTGCACCAACCACAGCACTGCACCATCACACCACTGCACCAACCACAGCACTGCACCATCACACCACTGCACCAACCACACCACTGCACCAACCACACCACTACACCAACCACAGCACTATACCATCACACCACTGCACCATCACACCAACCACAGCACTACACCATCACACCACTACACCAACCACATCTGTCAGGGAGCCACACCCTCTACCCTGGCCAGCAGGGCTCCCTGACAGAACCAACTGTGATAGCTAGAATTACCTTATAAGTTAGAGACTCCAGACAGATGTGAACTGTAATTAAATGCATGTAGTAACAGATTAGCTAATGCATGTAGTAACAGATTAGCTATTGCATGTAGTAACAGATTAGCTAATGCATGTAGTAACAGATTAGCTAATGCATGTAGTAACAGATTAGCTAATGCATGTAGTAACAGATTAGCTAATGCATGTAGTAACAGATTAGCTAATGCATGTAGTAACAGATTAGCTAATGCATGTAGTAACAGATTAGCTAATGCATGTAGTACCAGATTAGCTAATGCATGTAGTACCAGATTAGCTAATGCATGTAGTACCAGATTAGCTAATGCATGTAGTACCAGATTAGCTAATGCATGTAGTAACAGATTAGCTAATGCATGTAGTACCAGATTAGCTAATGCATGTAGTAACAGATTAGCTACTTGACTAGTACGTAGCTTAGTGATGATTTGTTGATATGGAGTGTTCAGTTTTGTGCAAATATCTGTATGAGTGTACAACTTGATAAAGACAACTAACTAATACCAGCAAATATAAGTTTGCAAGCAAGCTGAGGATCAGGATAAGCTTCAGTTAGCAAAAGATAGACAGTTCTCTGTGGTGGTAACAGAGATAACAGAAGTTGGAAGCCTGTCAACAGTCAGGTATAGGCAGGTGACTCCAACAACATCACTACACCAACCACATCACTATACCAACCACAGCACTACACCATCACACCACTACACCAACCATATCACTACACCAACCACACCACCAACCACAGCACTATACCATCACACCACTACATCATCACACCACTACACCAACCACATCACTATACCATCACACCACTACACCAACCACAGCACTGCACCATCACACCACAGCACCACACCACTACACCATCACACCAACCACAGCACTACACCATCACACCACTACACCAACCACAGCACTACACCATCACACTACACCAACCACAACACTACACCATCACACCACTACACCAACCACAACACTGCACCATCACACCACTACACCAAGCACAGCACTACACCATCACACCACTACACCAACCACAGCACTACACCATCACACCACTACACCAACCACAACACTGCACCATCACACCACTACACCAACCACAGCACTGCACCATCACACCACTACACCAACCACAGCACTACACCATCACACTACTACACCAACCACAGCACTACACCATCATATCACTACACAACCACAGCACTGACCATCACACCACTACACCAACCACAGCACTACACCATCACACCACTACACCAACCACAGCACTACACCATCACACCACTACACCAACCACAGCACTACACCATCACACCACTACACCAACCATAGCACTGCACCATCACACCAACCACAGCACTACACCATCACACCACTACACCAACCAAAGCACTACACCATCACACCACTACACCAACCATAGCACTGCACCATCACACCAACCACAGCACTACACCATCACACCTCTACACCAACCACAGCACTACACCATCACACCACTACACCAACCACAGCACTACACCATCACACCACTACACCAACCATAGCACTGCACCATCACACCAATACACCATCACACCACTACACCAACCACAGCACTACACCATCACACCACTACACCAACCATAGCACTGCACCATCATACCAACCACAGCACTACACCATCACACCACTACACCAACCACAACACTATACCATCACACCAACCACAGCACTACACCATCACACCACTACACCAACCAAAGCACTGCACCATCACACCAACCACAACACTACACCATCACACCTACCAAGCACTACACCATCACACCACTACACCAACCAAAGCACTGCACCATCACACCAACCACAGCACTGCACAACCACAGCACTACACAACCACAGCACTGTACAACCACAGCACAACACAACCACAGCACTATACCAACCATAGCACTACACAACCACAGCACTGCACAACCACAGCACTACACAACCACAGCACTACACAACCACAGCACTACACAACCACAGCACTACACAACCACATCACTACACCACCACAGGACTACACAACCACAGCACTACACCACTACAGGACTACACAACCACAGCCCTACACCAACCACAGCACTACACAATCACAGCACTGCACAACCACAGCACTACACCACCACAGCACTACACAACCACAGCACTCCACAACCACAGCACTGCACAACCAGAGCACACACAACCACAGCACTACACAACCACAGCACTACACCACCACAGCACTACAACTGCAAGAAACCAGAATTTGTTTGACTAGCTTTAGTGTGTAGGTAGTGTGTGCTAGTGGAAGTGGAGGCAAAGTGACCTACAGCATTCTCTGGATCACCCATAAACATAGTCAGTCCAGAATCACTCAAGAACTGTCGACATTCATTACATCTTGACGTAGCCATCTGCCAATGCAAGCAACAACCAAATGAACACAGCAACATACAATTCAGTGCACACACACACACACACCTTGAGGCGTTTACAAGGAGGCATAAGTGATGTTATTTCTTCCTGCAGCTCCACCTTCACAGGTGAGTGGTTGCCTCTGCACACACAAGTTACCAAAGTGTTGGTGATATTGTAATAGTTATCAGAATGGAGATCTGATCATCACACACATGTCATTCCATGTCAAATCCAGATCCCCTTGGATTTTTCTGAAAAAATTACTAAAAATGCTTTGAGGTGTTGAGGATATGCAAGTATCCAATCGTGTCAGAGTTACGGTGCCTTAAAAGGTGTCCCTCCATTTTTGGTCCCCACAGCCTGTGATTTGTGATTTTAAATTTGTCTGGAAGCCATAACTTCCCTGTAGATATAATGTGTCTGGAAGCCCATAACTTCCCTGTAGATAAATTTGTCTGAAAGTCCATAACTTCCCTGTAGATAAATGTGGCTGGAAGCCCATAACTTCCCTGCAGATAAATGTGTCTGAAAGTCCAAAACTTCCCTGCAGATAAATGTGTCTGGAAGACCATAACTTCCCCGTAGATAAATGTGTCTGGAAGCCCAAAACTGACCCGTAGATAAATGTGTCTGGAAGTCCATAACTTCCCTGTAGATAAATGTGTCTGGAAATCCATAACTTACCCGTAGATAAATGTGTCTGGAAACCCATAACTTACCCGTAGATAAATGTGTCTGGAAGCCCAAAACTTCCCCGTAGATAAATGTGTCTGGAAACCCATAACATCCCAGTAGATAAATGTGTCTGAAAGTCCATAACTTCCCTGTAGATAAATGTGTCTGGAAGCCCAAAACTTCCCCGTAGATAAATGTGTCTGGAAGACCATAACTTACCCGTAGATAAAAGTGTCTGGAAGACCATAACTTCCCCATTGATAAATGTGTCTGGTATCCCGTAACTTCCCCGTAGATAAATGTGTCTGGAAGCCATACTTCCCTGTAGATAAATGTGTCTGGAAGCCCATAACTTCCCTGTAGATAAATGTGTCTGGAAGCCCACAACTTACGCGTAGATAAATGTGTCTGGAAGACCATAACTTCCCCATAGATAAATGTGTCTGGAAGCCCACAACATCCCCGTAGATAAATGTGTCTTGAAGCCCATAACTTCCCCGTAGATAAATGTGTCTGGAAGCCCATAACTTCCACGTTGATAAATGTGTCTGGAAGCACATAACATCCCTGTACATAAATGTGCCTGGAATCCCATAACTTCCCTGTAGATAAAGGTACAGGCCTGAAATTGCTCTCTGAGAGCTTCCTAGCATAACTGAGAGCAATGAACCTCTTAACGTAACTGAGAACAATGAACCTTCTAGCATAACTGAGAGCTATGAACCTCCTAGCATAACTGAGAGCATTGGACCTTCTAGCATAACTGAGAGCTATGCACATCCTAGCATAACTAAGAGCAATGAACCTCCTGGCATAACTGAGAGCAATGAACCTCCTGGCATAACTGAGAGCAATGAGCCTCCTAGCATAACTGAGAGCTATGAGCCTATTAGCATAACTGAGAGCTATGCACCTCCTAGCATAACTGAGAGCAATGAACCTCCTAGCATAACTGAGAGCAATGGACCTCCTAGCATAACTGAGAGCAATGAACCTCCCAGCATAACTGAGAGCAATGAGCCTCCTGGCATAACTGAGAGCAATGAGCCTCCTAGCATAACTGAGAGCTATGAGCCTCCTAGCATAACTGAGAGCAATGGACCTCCTAGCATAACTGAGAGCAATGAACCGCCAAGCATAACTGAGAAGAATGAGCCTCGTAGCATAACTGAGAGCAATGAACCGCCTAGCATAACTGAGAGCAGTGAGCCTCCTAGCATAACTGAGAGTAATGAACCTCCTAGCATAACTGAGAGCAATGAACCTCCTAGCATAACTGAGAGCAATGAACCTCCTAGCATAACTGAGAGCAGTGAACCTCCTAGCATAACTGAGAGCAATGAACCTCCTAGCATAACTGAGAGCAATGAACCTCCTAGCATAACTGAGAGCAATGAGCCTACTAGCATAACTGAGAGCATTGAGCCTACTAGCTGGATTACACATGAAACCACCGAAATTTGAACACATATTTGAGCGTCATAACTTTTCCCCCCTTTCTTCTGTGCAAATACTTTTGATACCAGCTGGTTGCTTATTGTGTGTGCTTTAAGATGATATGTAAAAAGTCTCTATAGGCAACTTTTCTTAGAACATACATCCAAACACGCAAGGGTCACTCAAAAATGGTGTCCCATGCAATTTCTGTGACCCGACCTCTTCTAATCACCATAACTCAGGAGGGTTCACGTTAATTTTTTTTTTAACGGGCCGAATCACAGCTACGTGCTTTAGCAACCCACACATCAATTTTGAGGCGCTTCGCTCAAGGCGCCTGGGAATAATTTTTGCCACAAATTAGGAAGTGCCATTTTTGAGTGATCCTTGCGTGTTTGGATGTATCTTCTAAGAAAAGGTGCCTATAGAGACTTTTTACATATCTTCTTAAAGCACACACAATAAGCAACAAGCTGGTATCAAAAATATTTGCACAGAAGAAAGGGGAAAAAAAGTTATGACAGCTCAAATATGTGTTCAAATTTCGGTGGTTTCAGGTGTACTCTGAGAGCAGTGAATCTCCTAGCATAACTGAGAGCAGTGAACCTCCTAGCATAACTGAGAGCAATGAACCTCCTAGCATAACTGAGAGCAGTGAACCTCCTAGCATAACTGAGAGCAGTGAACTTCCTAGCATAACTGAGAGCAATGAATCTCCTAGCATAACTGAGAGCAATGAACCTCCTAGCATAACTGAGAACAATGAGCCTCCTAGCATAACTGAGAGCAATGAACCTCTTAGCACAACTAAGAGCAATGAACCTCCTAGCATAACTGAGAACAATGAGCCTCCTATCATAACTGAGAGTAATGAACTACCTAGCATAACTGAGAGCAATGAACCTCCTAGCATAACTGAGAGCAATGAGCCTCCTAGCATAACTGAGAGCAATGAACCTCCTAACATAACTGAGAGTAATGAACTACCTAGCATAACTGAGAGCAATGAGCCTCCTAGCATAACTGAGAGCAATGAACCTCCTAACATAACTGAGAGCAATGAACCTCCCACCATAACTGAGAGCAATGAACCTCCTAGCATAACTGAGAGCAATGAACCTCCTAGCATAACTGAGAGCAATGAGCCTCCTAACATAACTGAAAGCAATGGACCTCCTAGCATAACTGAGAGCAATGAACCTCCTGCAAACTGAGAGTAATGAGCCTCATAGCATAACTGAGAGCAATGAACCTCCTAGCATAACTGAGAGCAATGAACCTCCTAGCATAACTGAGAGCAATGAACCTCCTAGCATAACTGAGAGCAATGAACCTCCTAGCATAACTGAGAGCAATAAATGAACTGGATGCTAGTGATGGATGCTAGTGAAGAACTAACTCAGCAGCTAACAAAAAATTGGACGTGGCTAGGGTTGAGTTCACAAGTTGAACAAACTTAAGACCAAAATGATCGCTATCATAACAGTCATAAAAAAGTGAGAACACAACTGCTAATATTAGTAGAGCTGCAATCATAGCATCAGAGGAAGGCCATAAACAAAACAGTACATACAATATCTTGTTGCTATTGTTGAGTACTCAGGCTCATTCAAGGACTTGGTAAAGTTGCATAGGAGAACTCCACCAACCAATCAACCACAGCCTCCTTTACACTTGTAACAGATTCCAAGAAGCAAGAAGCACACAAAACGAACAACAAACACACTTTACCCAATTTGATTCACAGCACGAGCTTATTACTTCAACCAAGTAATAATAATCAGCCACATAATAAATCCACTAGTATGAACACATAACACTTTTTCCCAGAATCATTTATAACCCTGTGGTACTAAAAGTTCTACGAATCAACCTATTATAGACACATTTTGCAAAGGAAGAAAAAAACATGGATGATCCATAAGGATTAATTTCAAGGTTTTTTTCACTTTCTGTATGTTTTTTGTTAGTTGACTACCTTAGCAAAGGATTCAAGAAACACTTGGATGTTTTTAAGATTGGTTGAAACAAATTTAAACTCCCTATGCTAGTTTCAGGTGATATATAAGCTTTGTTTTTGAGTTTTCATTTGCCAAAGTGAGTAAATCCAATATAGGAAGCACTACTAGCAACCTACTACATATACATGGCTATTGATTTTAAAATAAACTTGTTTTGCAGCAAGACCCTTTACCAAATATCTGTCATATACCCTGACCTGACCCTCTTTTGGTCAGTCCCATGAGACTAACAACCCAGTTGATTTTCTGCCCTAAACTCAAACTTTATGTATTAATATAAACATCGGCAACAGCAGCTACATTGGTTTTTTAACAGCAATTCCTAAATATAGCATTCGTGCATTGCAGTGGGAAACTTACTTTTTTGTGGCTGGTTGTATCAATGCATCATAATCTTCTCCCAACATTGTGCTTACCCAGTCTAGCACTGCAATTAAAATCTCTGCACAAATACAGCTAAGTTGGTGATTGTCAATGCAAAACTCTGATTTCGCGCTTTTTTAGTTAGCATTTTATTTCAATTACCCGCACAAGTGTTCATTGCGCGGGACTACGACCCGCGCTTTCTGCGGGGCAGAAAACACGCGCCTAGATCCTAGCATAACCGGACGTTTACGCCTGTAAGCCGGAATTGGGTGGGAGTCTTGCAAGCGCGTTAATTACTAGTAATGACCTACATCCGTCGCATGCGAGCGAATACTGCTATGCAAGCAAATCAGAAATGCGCATAAGGAAATTTGGCTGAATAAATTGCTTTGACTTGCGTAAAAGTAACGATATACTATACTTACATGAAAGAAACACTAAGAGGGCTGTCATAAAGTGAGTTTTCCACAAGGCAGTATTTAAATTGAATAGTTTAGTCTTGTTGTTCTAGAATCTAGGCATTTTTCTACTTCCCAGACTAAAAAAAACCCAACAACATAGCCATTGCTCATGCCATAACCCTAGTAGGGACAAGCTGAAAAGCTTACCTAGTAACGATTTGTGATTTGTAAATGTCTTCTTTACTGTAAGATGTGTAAGTGGTTGGATTGTAATATGGGTAATTTGACACACACAATCCACCACTCAGAAAACTTGAACAGGTAGCTGTTCTTAGAGCAGAGTAAGCTGAGCAGTAGACTGTGTACTCAGATAAAAGAGGTTTAAATTATATACAATCACAATAAAACATTTAATAAATCATAACACTAAGATGCAAGAAATAAGATGACAAAATAGTGAACAGGTAACAGTGTCTCCCTAATTGAGAGAAAATGAACACAAATGAATACTTGGTAGAGATGTGAAGGTAGTAGTTTGAAGAGAGTTTGAAGAGTTGTTGAATCATTAAGCATTGAGTTCTTAGATTTTGTAGATAGATTTTAAGTGATGGAAATGAGACTGCTTTTATAAGCAAGGAGATGAATGAGGTGAAGGTGGGTAGATCATGAATATCATTATAATTGTGGGTGATAGTTCATACTTATGATTAAAGAGGGAATTGAGAAGGAAGGTGTGTCTAGAACATCCTTGTGTCTAGAACATTCTTGTGTCTTGATCTTGCACATCAGGCAGTTGCTGCTTCGGCAGGGCTGCTGTCTAGAAGGCCTTGTCCAGGTTCTTGCCTGGACATACTCCCGGGGGAAGCCGGCTCTGGTTATGAGGCTTGATCTTTAGCTCTGTGCAAGAGAGCTAACTTGACGACGGGTCGTTTTTTAGGTCCCCCAGTGGCAGCTTGGATTTTGGCCACCCTGACCAGGCCATCTTCTCCCGGATAGGTCTCGATGACCTTGGCCAAGGGCCAGTGGCAGGCAAAGACCCAGTCCTCTTTGACAATAACTATGTCCCCTGGCCTCAGGTTAGGTTGGGTTTGCTGCCACTTTGTCCTGGATTGTAAGGTATTCAGGTATTCCCTTGACCACCTTCGCCAGAAGTGCTGTATCACTGACTGGCATTGATTCCATCGCTTGAGGAGTCTTGGTTCTTCAGGCAGTCTAGGGTCAACAGGGTAGGAATGAGGAGAACTGAGAGTGAGGAAGTGATTGGCAGTCAATGTTGCTAATCCATCTTGGTTATGGCTTGTCATTGGGGTGAGAGGCCTGGAGTTGAGGCAGGCCTCCACCTGGCAACTGATGGTAGTTAACTCCTCAAAAGTGAAGAGTAGAGAGCCCATGATCCGTCTTAGATGTTTTTTCATTGATCTGACTGCACTCTCCCAGAGTCCACCGAAATGAGGGGAGTGTGCTGGGATGTGCAGCCACTGGATCTGGTTTCTGAGGAGGTACTGGCAGATGAGGCTGTCGTTGTCTTCCTCTGCCAGGAACTTGTAGAGGTTGTAGAGCTCGTTTCTGGCCCCAACAAAGTTGAGGCCATTATCGCACTGGATGGTCCTGGGGCAGTTTCGCCTCGACACGAATCTGTGGAGACAGGCAGTGAAGGCAGAATTGGTGAGGTCTGATACTACCTCCAGGTGTACTGCCTTTGTGGCTAGGCAGACGAAAATGCAGATGAAGGCATCTATCTTGACTGGCTCCCTTGTGTATACTTGCTTGATGGTGAAAGGACCAGCAAAGTCAAGTCCAGTATTAGAGAAGGCAGGTTGATCGGCTTGGCTTCTAGCAGGTGGTAGTTCTCCTAGCCTCTGTGGGACTGGAGATGGAGCAGCTCTTCTGCAGGTAACACATTGACTGCAGATGTCCCGGCTCAGTCGTCTGGCTCCTAGCACATGAATCTTGTTTCCTGTGTTACAGAGAAGGAGAGAAGGGCCACAGTGACTTAGAGCAATATGCTTATGTAGGAACAACTTCTTGACTAAGCTGTCCTTTCAGTCGAGGATGATGGGATGCTGCTGAGACTGGGTGAGGGACGATTTAGATAATCTCCCTCCGACTCTGATGAGACCTTCTTGATCCATGAAGGGAGTGAGGGCCTTCAGTCTGCTTGCAGGGGCTGTGCTGTGATGTCGTTGGAGAGATTGGACTTCTTTAGGAAAGCATCTGTGCTGACATTGCTTCAGGAGCCAGTGTTCAGCATGCTGCAGCTCTTGAGGAGTGAGGTGCTTGCTTCTGTTGTCAGTCTTCTTGCCCTTCAGTCTGTGGAAGAGCCTGAACCACCATGCAGTGAGAGAAATGATAAGGTAATAATTTTAGTTCTGCTATCAAAATTAAGAGCAAACTCAGCCTGAACCAAAGTAGCATGGACTGTTCTGGTCTCCAGTGCTGGGAGTGTTCGTCTAGGTGGCTGGACTGGCACCAGGACCGTCCTGGTGCAGCCAGCCAGGTCCTCTCCACCACAGCTCATGATGAAGGAGCTCTTCTGGTGTCATCCCTCTGGAGGCGCAATCTGCAGGGTGAGAGTGGGAACATGCTTCCAGGTCTGAGGTCTTGTGTGTTCCAGCACAAATGACACTCGATTGGCCACAAACTGCTTAAATTCTCTTGGTCTCCCATCAAGCCAGGCAAGGACGATACTGCTATCCGTCCAGGCTCGGATGTTCTCAAGAGGGATGCTAAGGACTGCTGCCACATTGTTCATCAACTTTGTGAGCAGCACTGCTCCACACAGTTCCAGTCGTGGGATTGTTGGTGGATTCTTCTTAGCCACTTTAGTCTTGGCTGTGACCAGGACCACTGTTGGAGGATGATTGATGTAGGAAGTTCTGAGGTAGATGACAGCTCCACAAGCTTTCTGTGAAGCATCAGAAAACCCATGGAGCTCTTTGCTGATGGGCTTGTGTTGGTTGAGGGTGTAGCATCTTTGAAGCTGGATCTTGCAGAGGCAGGGCAGAGTTTCTTTCCATTTGTAGTGGAGCTCCTCTACTTCCTTTGGCACAGCACCATCCCACTCCTGTCCCTTCTCCCAGAGTTGTTGAGAGAGGATCTTCATAGGAAGGATGGTGGGAGCAATCCATCCCATCACATCGAAAGTTCGAGATATGTCTGAGATGATGCCCCTCTTAGTTTTCCTGTAGGTTGTAACAGTGTTGATGGCTGGAGACATACAGTCATTTCTGCTGTCCCATTCTAGCCCCAATGCCTTAGGTTGTGAGGACGTTTGAAGAGTAGTGGTAGATTTCACTGGTAGCTTCTCCTGGAGGTCTGTAGGGATTGATTGAAGGACGGTTGAGGAGCTGGACCTCCATTTACATAGGTTGAAGCCACCTTTTGCTAAGATGGTTCTGATGTTGGAGTACAACTCCAGGGCCTGCTCTTCCGTCTCTGCTCCAGCCAGGAAATCGTCTACATAAAACGAACTCCTTATGTGGTCAGCAGCAGAGGGGTGAGCAGCTCCATGGTCACTGGCTGTTTGGTGCAGTGTTCGAATGGCCAGGTATGGGGAAGCACTTACCCCAAAGGTAACCCGAGTCATCCTATAATCCTGGATGGGTTCCTCTGGGGTATGCCTCCAGATGTATCTGTGGAGGTCTCTGTCTGCTGGGGCAAGCTCTACTTCCCGATACATTTTAGAAACGTCGGCTGATAGGGCTACAGGATAGGTCCTGAACTTGAGCAGAAGGTTGACCAGGGTAGGTTGGATAGTAGGCCCGACTTGCAGGATCTGATTGAGAGAGATTCCGGTGGATGAAATAGCACTCCCATCAAATACCACACGGATCTTTGTTGAAGTGCTACTCTGTTTGTAGACTGTGTGGTAGGACAAGTAGAAGCTGGGAAGCAGGAGCTCATTCGGAGGCACCTTCTCTGCATGGTTGGCATCCAAGTAGCTTTGCAGCTGCAGCTGGACTTCCTTGTTCACTCCCTTGATGGTGGTGCTCCTCTCATTGGAGTAGAATCTTTGTACAGCTTGGGGTCTGCTCTCTCCCAGGGGCTCACAGTCAGGCTTCCTTGGCAAAGTCACCTGGTATCTGCAATTAGAGGGAGAATAAAAAATATGAGAGTCATAATGTTTCTCAACTTGTGCTTCGATGATAGATATAGGAGACTCTGGTTCTTCCACAGCTTCCCCTTTCCAGAAGTCATAGGCCATATTGTAGAGTTCTTCGTTTGACATGATTGATTGGATGTGGTAGGTAGGAATCCCCTTGGAGGCTTGTCCTGCAAGCTTGACTGGTCCAGTGAGTGCCCAGCCAAAGATTGTGTCTTGTGAACCTGGCTCTGTAGATGAAGCCTTGACTGGAGGAGCATCTCCTTGGATCTGCAGCCAGACATCAGCTCCCAGCAGAATATCAACTCGGCCTGGAGTATTGAAAGTGGGGTCTGCCAGCTGGAGTCATGTGAGATGATGATATGAATGTACTGGAGCCAGCTGCTTGTTGGGGAGTTCTTCAGTGACAAGTGGAACTACTGCAGGCCTGCACTGGAAATCCTTCTTGTTGTGGAGTGGCGAAATAGTAACTGAAGTCAGATGCTTGGATCCTTCACATTCAGTACCCTGCACAGCTTTGAAGTTAATTGGGTTGTATTGCAGTGGCAGGTCCAAGATCTGGGTCATTCTGCTGGAGATTAAGGATACTCCTGCATCAGGATCTATGAAGGCTCTTGCTTTCATCTGATGACCTCCTGGCCCTTTCAGGAGAACTTCTGCAGTCATCAGCAGGGCGTCTGGCACCTGCTGGGACTGACTGGTAGTGGAGTTGACTGAAACAGAGGAAGGGCTGCTTTGATGAATGCTGGTATGGTGTGCCTGCCCACAGTCCCTGCAGCGATAAGTGCTTTTACAGTTGGCTGTTAGATGTCCTACTGCCAGGCAATTGGAGCAGAGCTTCCTATCCTTCACATGACTTAGTCGTTGAGCCACAGAATAGTTGCTCCACTTGGGACAGACATGGAGTGGATGCTTGTCTGGTGTGAAGAGTACACATTCCCACTTGTAACTGGAAGCTGGAGTAGGAGAGGAGACAGAGTATACATGACTCTTCTGTTTGTGTTGGTGCTCCTGCTTCCTCTCCTGCTTTCGGGCAGGTCTCTTCTCTGGAGGATCCAGTGGAGCAGGAGTAGATGTCTTGTGGTCTGATAGGGTGAAGACTTTCTTTGTGACGTACTCCAGCAGCTTGGGGTAAGGCACCACCACATTGTCATTTGGCTGGTCATTGTCCCAGTCGATCTGCAACTTGTATGGGAGCTTGCTGTAAACTATAGAGGAAATGAAGGCTTGTAGAGTGAAGTGTCCGGTAGTGCTGAGGCAGTCTGCATAGCTGTTGGTAGCGTCCACCAATTTCCTCAGTTCATGACTGTTGTACTTCGCTGCTGGGAGGTTGATCAGTTTGTCCACCAGTTCTCTGTGGATTTTCTTGGTCCTTTCATACATCAGGTGAAGTTCCTTCACCAGGCGCTTGTAAGTATGAGGACCATCCATAGAAGGGTGGAGGAGTAGGGCAGCTTCAGGATCTTTCACTGCAGTTCTGAGGTAAGCTAGCTTGGTTGAATCTGGCAAGTCTTCCCGGGTATCGACTGATGATGAGAATTGCTGCCAGAATGTAGGCCAGTGTAGTACATCTACCTTGAAGGTTGGAAGGTCAATGGAAGGTAGTTTCGTTCGATCTCTCTCTGTTCTGAGAGATAAGGAGGAGATTGAGGCATCCAGAGCAGAAGAATCCATTCTGGCTCTGGTTCCTGCTGCATCAGACCTGAGGTTGGCCAACTTCTGGCTGCAGGCTTCTAGTTCATCTTGGATTGGATGTCCAGAAGGAAGACCTTCTTCCTCCCAGCTGTTCCTTAGCTGATCAATGGTGTCTTCAATGGCAGGACGGAATCCAGTGTGATTGCCATCTGGTTTAGTGGCAAGCAGGTCTTCGAGTGTTTTGAGGTTGTTAGAGAGAATCCCCACCTTTGTGAGGGTGTTTCTGAGAGTGATGAGGTGTTCGATCTTGTCCCGGAGGATGGATAGAGTAGAGTTGAAGTTGTCAGAGGCAATTTGCTCCTCATCTTGGAAGGCATCCTCAGCCTCTCCTTCTGGAGCAAAGTCATGTGCATCATCTAGGGACTGGGAGAATCCTGCTTCAGTCTTCTCCAATGAGGTGAGGTATCTTGCCAGATCTTTAGGGTTTATCAGCCTGAGTTCAGCGGCTTCATCCGACTTCATGGCCTTGACTTTGTCGTTGATCTTGGTGACAGCACCAACCAGTGAAGATCTCGACCTCTTCACTGCTGCCATGTCTGCTGGAGGTCTTCTTCTGGAACTCATAGTTGGTAGAGTAGAGAATTTAGGTTGAGCACAGAGAAAGTTACCAGCACAAAATGAGGTGAGTAGAAATAAATGAGAGGTGAACAGAGTAGATAATACTGAAATGATAGCACAATAAGTTGATCAGAGCACCAGAGACTGTACCAGCCAGAATCCAGCTCGAAGGTCCAATAATTTGACACACACAATCCACCACTCAGAAAACTTGAACAGGTCGTAAAGCTGAGCAGTAGACTGTGTACTCAGATAAAAGATGTTTAAATTATATACAATCACAATAAAACATTTAATAAATCATAAGACTAAGATACAAGAAATAAGATGACAAAATAGTGAACAGGTAACAGTGTCTCCCTAATTGAGAGAAACTGAACACAAATGAATACTTGGTAGAGATGTGAAGTTAGTAGTTTGAAGAGAGTTTGAAGAGTTGTTGAATCATGAAGCATTGAGTTCTTAGATTTTGTAGCGATTTTTTAAGTGAGGGAAATGAGACTGCTTTTATAAGCAATGAGATGAATGAGGTGAAGGTGGGTAGAGGATGAATATCATTATAATTGTGGGTGATAGTTCATACTTATGATTAAAGAGGGAATTGAGAAGGAAGGTGTGTCTAGAACATTCTTGTGTCTTGATCTTGCACATCAGGCAGTTGCTGCTTCTGCAGGGCTGCTGTCTAGAAGGCCTTGTCCAGGTTCTTGCCTGGACAATGGGGAAGAGGGAAGAAACCATGAAGTTTATAAGTTTTTACTGTATTTCTTACAGATGCAAGATTGAACAACCTGAACCTGATAGCCTACAATTGGTATGACAAATTCTGAAATGGAATGTGCATGTGGAATAAAGTTGTTTTATTATAAGTAACCAGTAACTGCTTTCCATGAAGATGAGAAGAGCACCACAACCACAGTAAGAGTGACGTCATCAGGAAGTTTTTTCTTCAGAAATGATCAGATAACTAAGGGTGCACCATGCATTAGCTGACAAAAACTTCAAGCGATAAGAAGTAGGAAGTGATCGTATGACATTTTGACCTATTGTTTTGCATCATAAACAATGTATTGACAATATGCATCAGTTATTCTTTCTATATATGCCAACTATCCAACCTGTCTACTCTCTATCCGAAAGAGAGAGAGCGTCGGCACACATGCAAGGAACTGTGTTTATCATAGCAAGATTAAAAATAGTTCCACTATCAAATCCAATGCCAGTGTGTCGATGAATTAGTTTAGTCCGAATAAAAACTCCAGCATCCTTTCCTTGTCAGCTATTAACCAAGTAGGCCGCGTGTAGATACAGGTTTCTATCCTTTAGGCTTCGAATCTGCAGCATTTTCTTCATTGATGAATCTAGCGTATCCATTGCCGGATTTCCAAGTGGATTCGGTAAAATCTTCAGTGTCCTACGCGGGTTTTTGTGTGGTCCACACATACCACAAGCGAAGCTTTCCCACCTCTCCAACGAGGACTCGCTTCACTCACTAAATATATATTAATGACGTTTAAACATCAAATGCGGCCTAATACTGCTATGCCAGCGAATGCAGCTATGCCAGCAAATACTGCTATGCCAATGTTCTGGACCAATTGTGAGACAGAAAGTGCACATATGGAAATATGGCCGGAGAGTGAATTACTTGGTGTAAGTGGCTACTTTACTTAGAAACAAATATCCAAGCACTAGGAGTTATGTCATAAAGCAATACACGTTGTCAAAATTGTCATGATTTTTATCATATTGTTCTAGATATTTTCCTAGCCTAACTGCTGGCCAGATAAGAAAAACATAGACATTGTTCTGGCCATAACCTTGGTAAGAACAAGCTGAAGAGCTAACCCAATACCGATTTGTAATGTGATTTGTGGATGTCTTCTTTACAATTGTGGGATGTGATGTAGCCACGAGAATTATATGTTCTTAGAGATTTACAACTGGTGAAGTGGTTAGATTGTAATATAGGGAAGTAGCCAAGAATTACTAGTTTTTACACATTCCGTATGCAAGATTGAGCCTGCTATCCGACATTATGGGATTAAAAATTCTGAAACGGAAATGTGCAAGTGGAAGTAGTTTTGCTTATTGGAAGCCATTTTCCTTGAAGATGAGTACCACATTATGAGTCAGGTCATCAAGCAGTGTTTTCTGCAGAAATTATATGAGAACATGATGCCGAAACTGATAAGAATTTGTTGTAGCGAGTTTTCACTTTTAACAGTTTATTGTTTTCCTCTATACCATTTGTTGCATCAGTTATGCATTCTATATATGCTACTAAACTATCCAGTCATGTACTCGCTATCTCATAGAGAGATTGGCAGTAAACATGCAAGGAACTGTGTTCAACTTAAAACAAGATTAAAATAGTTCCTACCTACTATCAAGAACTTGTATCACATCCAACAGCTTAGTCACCAGCAACTGATCCCTGACAGCTAGTGACCAAGGGCGCATGTGTAACAAATATTCCTCCCTTTGGACTTCAAATCTGCAGTCGTTTTCATCATAGACTAATTTGACGACCTTCTTGGCTTGTTTTTCAAGACCACCATTTCCTTTTGGGGGACTATACCATCTTTCTCCGAAATTTGCACATTTTTTGTACATGTCATAACTTTTCCCCCCTTTCTTCTGTCCAAATAATTATTATACCAGCTTGTTGCTTATTGTGTGTGGTTTAAGATGATATGTAAAAAGTCTCTATAGGCACTTTTTCTTAGAAGATATAGCCAAACACGCAAGGGTCACTCAAAAAATGGCACCTGCCCATTGACAAGTGCTCTAATTTCCAGGCACCTTGAGCTACAGACCCCAAAGTTCCTGTGTGACTTGCTAACACCCTAAGCTGTGATATGACTGATCCATTATTACAACGGGGTGAAGTGTTGAATAGATATGAGGGTGAAGTGTTGAATAGATATGAGACACTTTATTTCCAACCTCGGCAGCAAAATCTGTGACCCCGCCTCCTTCTAATCACCATAACTCTACATTGCTTCACGGTAAAAAAAAAAAAACTCACAGTCATATCACAGCTTAGACTTGTGGGAAGCCACAACACAAGTTTGGGGTCTGTAGCTCAAGGCACCTGGCAATTAGAGGGTTTGCAAATTTGGAAATGCAATTTTTTTGAGTGACCCTTGCATGTTTGGCTATATCTTCTAAGAAAAAGTGCCTATAGAGACTTTTTACATATCATCTTAAACCACACACAATAAGCAACAAGCTGGTATAATAATTATTTGCACAGAAGAAAGGCGAAAAAAGTTATGACAGGTAAAAAAAAGTGCAAATTTCGGAGAAAAAAGGTATAGTCCCCCTTGTCGAATCCGTAAAATATATTGTGCACTCCCTGGTTATGAACGTTCAGCACAGGGCATGTGCGGGAATATGATTTCCATCTCCACCTCTCATTGAGAGCTCGCTACGTAAGTAGCATACGTACGCTGCTTTGCCCAGGTTAATGGCGCGCGTTCACACCTAGCCCCCCCTCTTTTCGGACTCTTGAAAAATGGGGCGCGATAGATGTGAAATTTTGCACTTGTTGCGCGTCGCTTATGTTTTTCACTCCAGCGCCGTCCGATTCAAAACTGCCCTAGAAATCTGGAAGCGCTAGGTGGGAGATTTCATACCTAGGCACTCCTTTTTTTCCTTTTTTTTTCCTTTGCTAACATTAAAATCTCACGAGAATTCGTGAGCGTTAAGGGTGTAACTGAGCACCTGGCTAGGCATAAAGTAGCCAAAAGAGTTCTTTTTAATAGTGGATTGACTAGAAACTTTGTTTCTTTGTGCGGAAGATTACGCGTAGATTATTCAAATTAAGAGTTAACCCATTCATGCACTTAATTTTTTTTACAGATTTTGTTAAAAAAAACAACACTTAACTTTAAAAAATTATTTAACCACTTTCCATGCTTTTTTTATATAAGCAAGGGGGGGGTGATATCTCAAGGGCTTGAATCAATTAAAAAAAATTACTTATGACATCATATGAGACACATCCACTAGGTGCTCTTTAATAAAATATTCAGTATAACGCTAGCAGCACAAAAAAAATCAACTTTAATATTTGGAGTGAGCTATTTGATCCTCTTTTTTTTCACTGTACAGAAGTGTTTATTGAATGAAAAATGGCAAAGCATGATTTGGTGCTGTGATTTGGTACTACTCTTCATAATTAGATAGTTTCACATGTCTTCAGTCTCTGGGTAGAGTTTTAGGCCCAGGTGATACTGTACTGATTTTTTATGATTTTCTTGGCTATGTGTGGCAATGAGCGCCATATGGCGCACGTTCGTAGTGCAGATTGGGCGAATGGGTTAAGTCTGTTTCTTGAAAAAGTTAACTTTGAGCTGCACATTGTCAGTGTTTTCCTGCTAGCACTATGGCCTTCTATTCTCACCCAGAGCCGACTTCCTGAATCTTTATATCCTTCAACATGAGCTACCCAACCAGCCTGGAGGTCCTATTGGCATGTCGTGCTCAATAACAAAGACTGGAAATAAGTCTGCTTTAGTAATTGCACTAACAATGTCACCTTGTCAGAAACCTTCCTCAGCATGAAATGTACAGAAGAAATAGCTATACATTTGCATTTGACACCTTTTTTCCCTTTTTTTTTACCTTCTCAGGACCAATGTGCCTGCTCATGTCATTATCACCACAATGATTAATGGAAAATCTGTTGCAAATATGGTAAATGGCATGCTTTTGGCCTCTTGTGAAGCACTTAGAAGAATATTCACACTATCTTGAATTTGTAGTCAGGTTTTAATTCTTCTCAGATATCATAATATCATGCAATTATTCCTTGTGGGATTGCCACTACACTGTAGATATCACCCTAACACACTGTCACAGATTAACATCCTTCAATAGCTGGGAGCTCTATTTGGAACTAACAGATCTCGGCCAGAAAATGGTAAGGAAGCAAAAGGATGAGTATTTATTTGAAGTATAGACAAACCTATCAATGTCAATGCTAAGAGACTGGTCCTGATACCAACATCATGAAAAAATCATCATCACTTTAATAAATAAAAATGCCGTGTGCACACACATAATGCTCTATATAAAGCACACCAGTATTGGTGGGCCAGCATTATGTTAGCACACACATAATGCTCTATATAAATCACACCAGTATTGGTGGGCTAGCATTATGTTGGCACACACAAAATGCTCTATATAAAGCACACCAGTATTGGTGGGCCAGCATTATGTTAGCACACACAAAATGCTCTATATAAAGCACACCAGTGTTGGTAGGCCAGCATTATGTTAGCACACACATAATGCTCTATATAAACCACACCAGTGTTGGTGGGCCAGCTTTATGTTAGCACACACATAATGCTCTATATAAATCACACCAGTATTGGTGGGCTAGCATTATGTTGGCACACAAAAAATGCTCTATATAAAGCACACCAGTATTGGTTGCCCAGCATTATGTTAGCATACACATAATGCTCTATATAAACCACACCAGTATTGGTGGGCTGGCATTATGTTAGCACACACATAATGCTCTATATAACGTACACCAGTATTGGGGGGCCAGCATCATGTTAGCATACTAAAAAGAGAATTTTTCAGTAAATTTCTCCAAAATGCTTCAAAACAACTGAGAAGCATAGTTTAGCTGTATATGGCTCATTTTGAGGAGAAAAACGGTTTTTGTTTAGATTTGTCCAGTTGTAATGCTTTTAACAAAATGGGTTGTTTACAACAAATCCAAATTTTCCTCAGGATTTGCTCCTTTTCACACTTGTTGAGAAAAACAAACTTTCTGAATATTTCTGAGCTTCATTCTGAGATTTTTTTTTTTTTTAACGAGAACTTTTCATTAAAATTCCCCGAAAATGCTTCAAAACAACAGTAAAGCATACTTCAGCTGTATGGGGCTCATTTTGAGGAGAAAAACATTTTTTGTTAATATTTGTCCCCTTTTATTTGTTTGATCAAAAACAGTTGTTTAAACAAATCCAAATTTTCCTCAGGATTTGACCCTTTTCAAACGTGTTAAAATAAACAACTTTCTGAGTATGTCTGTGCTCCTTTCTGAGATAGTCACTTCTTTAACAAAAAAGAGAAGTTTTCAGTGAATTAGTCCAAAAATGCTTCAAAACAACAGGAAAGCATAATTTAGCTGTATGTGGCTCATTTTGAGGAGAAAAAAAAAATTTTTTTTATATTTGTCCCGTTTTAATGTTTTGTACAAAAGGGATTGTTTACAACTAATCCAAATTTTCCTCTGGATTTGCCCCTTTTCTAACTTGTTGAGAAAAACAAAATTTCTAAGTATTTCCTAGCTTCTTTCTGAGAGAGACAATTTTTTGACTAAAAAGAGAAGTTTTCAGTGAATTTCCCGAAAACGCTTAAAAAAAGGGAAAACATAGTTTAGCGGTATGTGGCACATTTTGAGAAGAAAAACAGTTTTTGTTGATTTAATATTTGTCCAATTTTACTGGTTTGATCAAAAAAAGTTGTTTAAAAAAATCCAAATTTTCCTCACGATTTTCACCTTTTCAAACTTGTTAAGAAAAACAAACTTTCTGAGTATTTCTGTGCTCCTTTCTGAGGTGGTCCATTTTTGACTAAACAGAGAAGTTTTCAGTGTATTAGCCCGAGAATGCTTAAAAACAACAGAAAATCATAGTTTAGCTGTATGTGGCTCACTTTGGGGAGAAAAACAGTTTTTGTTGATATTTGTTCCCTTTTACTTGTTTGTTTAAAAATAGTTCTTTAAACAAATCCAAATTTTCCGCTTGGTTTGCCCTTTTTAAACGTGTTAAGAAAAACAAACTTTCTGATTATTTACGTGCAACTTTCTGAGATGTTACTTTTTTGACTAAAAAGAGAAGTTTTCAGTTAATTTCACCGAAAATGCTTCAAAACAACAGAGAAGCATAATTTACTGTATGTGGCTCGTTTCGAGGCGGAAAACAGTTTTTGTTTCTATTTGTCCAGTTTTACACCTTTGAACAAAACGTGTTGTTTCCAACAAATCCTAATTTTCCCCTGGATTTGCTCCTTTTCAAACTTGTTGCGAAAAACAAACTTTCTGATTATTTCTGAGATTCTTTCTGAGAGTGTTTTTTTTTTACTAATAAGAGAAGTTTTCAGTGAAATTCCCCGAAAATGCTTTAAAACAACAGGAAAGCATACTTTAGCTCTGTGTGGCTCATTTTGAGGAGAAAAATATATATTTGTCAATATTTGTCCCCTTTTACTGGTTTGATCAAAAAAAGTTGTTTAAACAAATCCAAATTTTCATTAGTATTTGCCCCTTTTCAAACTTGTTTAGAAAAATAAACTTTCTGATTATTTCCGTGCA
The DNA here is from genome assembly GCA_965261215.1 of Ekhidna sp. Taxonomy (GTDB): domain Bacteria; phylum Bacteroidota; class Bacteroidia; order Cytophagales; family Cyclobacteriaceae; genus Ekhidna. The sequence goes on along the minus strand of CBDHDT010000182.1, from coordinate 68,533 downwards.
ATTTTCTGAGATAGTCGGTTTTTTTGACTAAAAAGAGAAGTTTTCAGTGAATTTCACCGAAAATGCTTCAAAACAACAGAGAAGCATAGTTTAATGTGGCTCATTTTGAGGAGAAAAACAGTTTTTGTTTATATTTGTACAGTTTTACTGCTTTGAACAAAAAGGGTTGTTTACAACAAATCCTTATTTTCGTCAGGATTTGCTCCTTTTCAAACTTTTTAAGAAAAACAAACTTTCTGATTATTTCTGAGCATCTTTCTGAGAAATTTTTTTGACAAAAAGAGAGGTTTTCAGTTAAATTCCCCGAAAATGCTTCAAAACAACAGTAAAGCATAGTTTAGCTGTATGTGGCTCATTTTGAGGAGAAAAACAGTTTTTGTTAATATTTTTCCTGTTTTACTGCTTTGTACAAAATGTCTTGTTTACATCTAATCCAAATATTTCTCAGGATTTGCTCCTTTTCTAACTTGTTGAGAAAAACAAACTTTCTAAGTATTTCTGAATTTCTTTCTGAGATAGTCATATTTTGACTAAAAAGAGAAGTTTTTAGTGAATTCCTCAAAAAATGCTTAAAAAAAAAGGAAAGCATAGTTTAGCTGTATTTAGCTCATTTTGAGGAGAAAAACGGTTTTTGTTAATATTTGTCCCCTTTTACTGATTTGATCAAAAAAAGTTGTTTAAACAAATCTAAATTTTCCTCAGGATTTGCCCATTATCAAACTTGTTAAGAAAAACAAACTTTCTGAGTATTTCTGTGTTCCTTTCTGAGATAGTCACTTTTTTAACAAAAAAGAGAAGTTTTCAGTGAATTAGACCGAATATGCTTCAAAACAACAGGAAAGCATAATTTAGCTGTATGTGGCTCATTTTGCGGAGAAAAACAGTTTTTGTTAATATTTGTCCCGTGCTTTGTACAAAAAGGGTTGTTTACAACTAATCCAAATTTTCCACTTGATTTTCCTTTTTTCTAACTTGTTGAGAAAAAAAAACTTTCTAAGTATTTCTGAGCTTCTTTCTGATTTCTGAGATAGTCATATTTTGACTAAAAAGAGAATTTTTCAGTGAATTTCCCCGAAAACGCTTCAAAACAACAGGAAAGCATAGTTTTGCTGTATGTGGCTCATTTAATGGAGAAAAACAGTTTTTGTTAATATTTGTCCCGTTTTAATGCTTTGTACAAAAAGGGTTGTTTACAACTAATCCAAATTTTCCACTGAATTTGCCTTTTTCTAACTTGTTGAGAAAAACAATCTTTCCATGTATTTCTGAGCTTCTTTCTGAGAGAGTCAATTTTCTGACAAAAAAGGGAAGTTTTCAGTGAATTTCCCCAAAAATGCTTCAAAACAACAGGAAAGCATGTATGTGGCTAATTTTAAGCTGTTTGTGGCTCATTTTAAGGAGAAAAACCGTTTTTGTTAATATTTGACCCCTTTTACTGGTTTGATCAAAAACAGTTGTTTAAAAAAATTCAAATTTTCCTCTGGATTTGCCCCTTTTCTAACTTGTTGAGAAAAACAAACTGCAAGTATTTCTGAGCTTCTTTCTAAGAGAGTCAATTTTTTGACTAAAAAGGGAAGTTTTCAGTGAAATTTCCCGAAAATGCTTCAAAACAACAGGAAAGCATAGTTTAGCTGTATGTGGCTCATTTTGAGGAGAGAAACATTTTTTGTTAATATTTGTCCCCTTTTACTGGTTTGATCAAAAACAGTTGTTTAAACAAATCCAAATTTTCTTCAGGATTTGCCCCTTTTCAAACTTGTTAAGAAAAACAAAGTTTCTGATTATTTCCGTGCAACTTTCTGAGATGTCACTTTTTTGACAAAAAAGAGAGGTTTCAATGAATTTCACCGAAAAAAGCTTCAAAAAAATAGAGAAGCATAGTTTAGCTGTATGTGGCTCATTTTGAGGAGAAAAACAGTTTTTGTTTAAATTTGCCTAGTTTTACTTTTTTGAACAAAAAGGGTTGTTTAAACAAATCCAAATTTTCTTCAGGATTTTCCCCTTTTCAAACTTGTTAAGAAAAACAAACTTTCTGAGTTTTTCCGTGCAACTTTCTCAGATAGTCACTTTTTGACTAAAAAGAGAGGTTTTCAGGGAATTTCACCGAAAATGGTTCAAAATAACAGAGAAGCACAGTTTAGCTCTATGTGGCGTATTTTGATTAGAAAACCGTTTTTGTTTATATTTGTCCAGTTTTACTGCTTTGAACAAAAATGGTTGTTTACAAGTAATCCAAATTTTCCTCTGGCTTTTTTCCTTGGTCAAACTTGTTGAGAACAGTAATCTTTCTGAGTATTTCTGAGATACTTTCTGAGATGTCACTTTTTGAATAAAAAGAGAATTTTTCAGTGAATTTCCCCAAAAATGTTTCAAAACAACAAAAAAGCATAGTTTAGCTGTATGTGGCTCATTTTGAGGAGAAAAATAGTTTTTGTCAATATTTGTCCCCTTTTACTCGTTTGATCAAAAACAGTTGTTTAAACATATCCAAATTTTCCTCAGGATTTGCCCCTTTTCAAACTTGCTAAGAAAAAAAACTTTCTGATTATTTCCGTGCAACTTTCTGAGATAGTCCCTTTTTTTGACTAAAAAGAGAATTTTTACCTGAATTTCACCGAAAATGCTTCAAAACCATAGAGAAGCATAGTTTAACTGTATGTGGCTCATTTTGAGTTGAAAAACATTTTTTGTTTATATTTGTCCCCTTTTACTGGTTTGATAAAAAAAAATTGTTTAAACAAATCCAAATATTCCTCAGGATTTGCCCCTTTTCAAACTTGTTAAGAAAAACAAACTTTCTGAGTATTTCAGTGCACCTTTCTGAGATAGTCACTTTTTTGACTAAAAAGAGAAGTTTTCAGTGAATTTCCTGAAAAATGTTTCAAAATAACAATAGAAGCATAGTTTATCTGTATGTGGCTCATTTTGGTGAGAAAAACAGTTTTTGTTTATATTTGTCCAGTTTTACTTCTTTGAACAAAAAGGGTTGCTTACAACAAATCCTAAATTTTCTCAGGATTTGCTCCTTTTCAAACTTGTTGAGAAAAACAAACTTTCTGATTATTTCTGAGCTTCTTTCTGAGAATTTTTTTTTGACTAAAAAGAGAATTTTTCAGTGAAATTCCCCGAAAATGCTTCAAAACGACAGGAAAGCATAGTTTAGCTGTATGTGGCTCATTTTGAAGAGAAAAACAGTTTTTGTTAATATTAGACCCCTTTTACTGGTTTGATCAAAAACAGTTGTTTAAACAAATCCAAATTTTCCTCTGGATTTGCCCCTTTTCTAACTTGTTGAGAAAAACAAACTCCAAGTATTTCTGAGCTTCTTTCTGAGAGAGTAAATTTTTGGACAAAAAAGTGAATTTTTCAGTGAAATTCCCTGAAAAAGCTTCAAAACAAGAGGAAAGCATAGTTTAGCTGTATGTGGCTCATTTTGAGGAGAAAAACATTTTTTGTTAATATTTGTCCCCTTTTACTCGTTTGATCAAAAACAGTTGTTTAAACATATCCAAATTTTCCTCAGGATTTGCCCCTTTTCAAACTTGTTAAGAAAAACAAACTTTCTGATTATTTCCGTGCAACTTTCTGAGATAGTCACTTTTTTGACTAAAAAGAGAAATTTTCAGTGAATTTCACTGAAAAAGCTTCAAAACAACAGAAAAGCATAGTTTAGCAGTATGTGGCTCATTTTGCGGAGAAAAATAGTTTTTGTTTATATTTGTCCAGTTTTTCAGCTTTGAACAAAAAGGGTTGTTTACACCAAATCCAAATTTTCCTCTGGCTTTTCGCCTTTGTCAAACTTGTTGAGAAAAGTAATCTTTCTGAGTATTTCTGAGCTTATTTCTGAGATAGTCATTTTTTTGAATAAAAAGAGAATTTTTCAGTGAATTTCCCCAAAAATGCTTCGAAACAACAGAAAAACATAGTTTAGCTGTATGTGGCTAATTTAGTGGAGAAAAACAGTTTTTGTTAATATTTGTTCCGTTTTACTACTTTGTACAAAAAGTGTTGTTTCCAACTAATCCAAATTTTCCTCAGGATTTTCCCATTTTCTAACTTGTTGAGAAAAACAAACTTTCCAAGTATTTCTGAGCATCTCTCTGAGAGTCAATTTTTTGACTAAAACGAGAATTTTTCAGTGAATTTCCCCAGAAATGTTTCAAAACTACAGAAAAGCATTGTTTAGCTGTATGTGGCTCATTTCGTGGAGAAAAACATTTTTCTTAATATTTGTCCCTTTTTACTGGTTTGCTCAAAAACAGTTGTTTAAATAAATCCAAATTTTCCTCTGGAATTTCCCCTTTTTAAACTTGTTAAGAAAAACAAACTTTCTGATTGTTCCCCTGCAACTCTCTTAGTCACTTTTTTGACTAAAAAGAGAAGTTTCAGTTAATTTCACCGAAAATGCTTCAAAACAACAGAGTAGCATAGTTTAGCTGTATGTGGCTCATTTTAAGGAGAAAAAAGTTTTTGTTTATATTTGTCCAGTTTTACTGCTTTGAACAAAAAGGGTTGTTTACAACAAATTATAATTTTCCTATGGATTTGCACCTTTTCAAACGTGTGAAAAACAAACTTTATGATTATTTCTGAGCTTCTTTCTGAGATAGTTCATAATTGTCTCCTTTTGGGAAGAAATACAGTTTTTGTTTATATTTGTCCAGTATTTTGACAAAAAAGAGAATTTTTCAGTGAAATTTCCCCAAAATGCTTCAAAATAACAGGAAAGCATAGTTTAGCTGTATGTGGCTCATTTTGAGGAGAAAAACATTTTTTGTTAATATTTGTCCCCTTTTACTGGTTTGATCAAAAACAGTTGTTTAAACAAATCCAAATTTTCTTCAGGATTTGCCCCTTTTCAAACTTGTTGAAAAACAAACTTTCTGATCATTTCCGTGCAACTTTCTAAGATAATCACTTTTTTGACTAAAAAGAGAATTTTTCAGTGACATTTCCCGAAAATGCTTCAAAACAACAGGAAAGCATAGTTTAGCTGTATGTGGCTCATTTTGACGAGAAAAACCGTTTTTGCTAATATTTGACCCCTTTTACTGGTTTTATCAAAAAAATTGTTTAAACAAATCCAAATTTTCCTCTGGATTTGCCCCTTTTCTAACTTGTTGAGAAAAACAAACTACAAGTATTTCTGAGCTTCTTTCTGTGAGAGTCAATTTTTTGACTAAAAAGTGAAGTTTTCAGTGAAATTCCCCGAAAATTCTTCAAAACAACAGGAAAGCATAGTTTATCTGTTTGTGGCTCATTTTGAGGAGAAAAACTGTTTTTGTTAATATTTGATCCCTTTTACTGGTTTAATCAAAAACAGTTGTTTAAACAAATCCAAATTTTCCTCAGGATTTGCCCCTTTTCAAACTTGTTAAGAAAAACAAACTTTCTGAGTATTTCAGTGCACCTTTCTGAGATAGTCACTATTTTGACTAAAAAGAGAATTTTTCAGTGAATTTCCCCAAAAATGCTTCAAAACAACAAAAAAAGGATAGTTTAGCTCTATGTGGCTCAATTTGAGGAGAAAAACAGTTTTTGTTAATATTTGTCCTCTTTTACTGGTTTGATAAAAAAAAGTTGTTTAAAAATATCCAATTTTTCCTCTGAATTTGCCCCTTTTCTAACTTGTTGAGAAAAACAAACTTTCCAAGAACTTCTGAGCTTCTTTCTGAGAGAGTAAATTTTTGGACTAAAAAGAGAAGTTTTAATTAAATTTTCCCCAAAAAGTGTCAAAACAACATAGAAGCATAGTTAAGCTGTATGTGGCTCATTTTGGTAAGAAAAGCAGTTTTTGTTTATATTTGTCCAGTTTTACTTCTTTGAACAAAAAGGGTTGCTTACAACAAATCCTAATTTTTCTCAGGATTTGCTCCTTTTCAAACTTGTTGAGAAAAACAAACTTTCTGATTATTTCTGAGCTTCTTTCTGAGATATTTTTTTTGACTAAAAAGGGAAGGTTTCAGTGAAATTCCCCGAAAAAACTTCAAAACAACAGGAAAGCATAGTTTAGCTGTATGTGGCGCATTTTGAGGAGAAAAACTGTTTTTGTTAATATTTGACCACTTTTACTGGTTTGATCAAAAATAGTTGTTTAAACAAATCCAAATTTTCCTCTGGATTTGCCCTTTTTCTAACTTGTTGAGGAAAACAAACTCCAAGTATTTCTGAGCTTCTTTCTGAGAGAGTCAATTTTTTGACTAAAAAGTGAAGTTTCAGTGAAATTCTACGAAAATGCTTCAAAACAATAGGAAAGCATAGTTTAGCTGTATGTGGCTCATTTTGTGGAGAAAAACAGTTTTTGTTAATATTTGTCCCCTTTTACTCGTTTGATCAAAAACAGTTGTTTAAACAAATCCAAATTTTCCTCAGGATTTGCCCCTTTTCAAAATTGTTAAGAAAAACAAAGTTTCTGATTATTTCCGTGCAACTTTCTGAGATAGTCACTTTTTTGACTAAAAAGAGAGGTTTCGGTGAATTTCACCAAAAAACGCTTCAAAACAATAGAGAAGCATAGTTTAGCTGTATGTGGCTCATTTTGAGGAGAAAAACAGTTTTTGTATAAATTTGCCTAGTTTTACTTTTTTGAACAAAAAGGGTTGTTTAAACAAATCCAAATTTTCTTCAGGATTTTCCCCTTTTCAAACTTGTTAAGAAAAACAAACTTTCTGAGTTTTTCCGTGCAACTTTCTCAGATAGTCACTTTTTGACTAAAAAGAGAGGTTTTCAGGGAATTTCACCGAAAATGGTTCAAAATAACAGAGAAGCACAGTTTAGCTCTATGTGGCTCATTTTGATTAGAAAACCGTTTTTGTTTATATTTGTCCAGTTTTTCTGCTTTGAACAAAAAGGGTTGTTTACAACAAATCCTAATTTTCCTCAGGATTTTCTCCTTTTCAAACTTGTTGAGAAAAACAAACTTTCTGATTATTTCTAAGCTTCTTTCTGGGATATTTTTTTTTGACTAAAAAGAGAAGTTTTCAGTGAATTTCATCAAAAATGGTTCAAAACAACAGAGAAGCATAGTTTAGCTGTATGTAGCTCATTTTGAGGAGAAAAACAGTTTTTGTTTATATTTGTCCACTTTTACTGCTTTGAACAAAAAGGGTTGTTTACAACAAATCCTAATTTTCCTCAGGATTTTCTCCTTTTCAAACTTGTTGAGAAAAACAAACTTTCTGATTATTTCTAAGCTTCTTTCTGGGATATTTTTTTTTGACTAAAAAGAGAAGTTTTCAGTGAATTTCATCAAAAATGGTTCAAAACAACAGAGAAGCATAGTTTAGCTGTATGTAGCTCATTTTGAGGAGAAAAACAGTTTTTGTTTATATTTGTCCACTTTTACTGCTTTGAACAAAAAGGGTTGTTTACAACAAATCCTAATTTTCCTCTGGATTTGCTCCTTTTCAAACTTGTTGAGAAAAACAAATTTTCTGATTATTTCTGAGCTACTTTCTGAGATTTTTTTTTTTGACTAAAAAGAGAAGATTTCAGTGAAATTCCCCGAAAATGCTTCCAAACAACAGGAAATTATAGATTAGCTGTATGTGGCTCATTTTGAGGAGAAAGACATTTTATGTTAATATTTGTCTCCTTTTACTAGTTTGATCAAAAAGAGTTGTTTAAACCAATCCAAATTTTCCTCAGGATTTGCCCCTTTTCAAACTTGTTAAGAAAAACAAACTTTCTGAGTATTATAGTGCACCTTTCTGAGATAGTCATTTTTTTGGACTAAAAAGAGAATTTTTCAGTGAATTTCCCCAAAAATGCTTCAAAACAACAAAAAAAACATAGTTTAGCTGTATGTGGCTCATTTTGAGGAGAAAAAATATTATTTTTTTAATATTTGTCCCCTTTTACTGGTTTGATAAAAAAAAGTTGTCTAAACAAATCCAAATTTTCCTCCGAATTTGCCCCTTTTCTAACTTGTTGAGAAAAACAAACCCTACAAGTACTTCTGAGCTTCTTTCTGAGAGAGTAAATTTTTTGACTAAAACGAGAATTTTTCAGTGAATTTGCCCAAAAATGCTTCAAAACAACAGAAAAGCATAGTTTAGCTGTATGTGGCTAATTTAGTGGAGAAAAACAGTTTTTGTTAATATTTGTCCCGTTTTACTACTTTGAACAAAAAGGGTTGTTTACAACAAATCCTAATTTTCTTTAGGATTTTCTCCTTTTCAAACTTGTTGAGAAAAATAAACTTTCTGATTATTTCTAAGCTTCTTTCTGAGACATATTTTTTGAATAAAAAGAGAATTTTTCAGTGAAATTTCCCGAAAATGCTTCAAAACAACAGGAAAGCATAGTTTAGCTGTATGTGGCTCATTTTGAGGAGAAAGAAATGTTTTTGTTAATATTTGTCCCGTTTTACTGGTTTGATCAAAAAAGGTTGTTTAAACAAATCCAAACTTTCCTCAGGATTTGCCCATTTTCAAACTTGTTAAGAAAAACAAACTTTCTGATTATTTCCGTGCAACATTCTGTGATAGTCACATTTTTGACTAAAAAGAGAAGTTTTCAGTGAATTTCACCGAAAATGCTTCAAAAAAACAGAGAAGCATAGTTTAGCTGTATGTGGTTCATTTTGAGCAGAAAAACAGTTTTTGTTAATATTTGACCCCTTTTACTGGTTTGATCAAAAAAAGTTGTTTTAAACAAATCCAAATTTTCTTCTGGATTTTCCCATTTTCTAACTTGTTGAGAAAAACAAACTTTCTGAGTATTTCCGTGCAACTTTCTGAGATAGTCACTTTTTTGACTAAAAAGAGAAGTTTTCAGTGAATTTCAACGAAAATGGTTCAAAACAACAGAGATGCACAGTTTAGCTCTATATGGCTCATGTTTTGGAGAAAAACAGTTTTTGTTTATATTTGTCCAGTTTTTCTGCTTTGAACAAAAAGGGTTGTTTACAACAAATCCTAATTTTCCTCAGGATTTGCTCCTTTTCAAACTTGTTGAGAAAACAAACTCTCTGATTATTTCTAAGCTTCTTTCTGAGATATTTTTTTTTGACTAAAAAGAGAATTTTTCAGTGAAATTTCCCGAAAATGCTTCAAAACAACAGGAAAGCATAGTTTAGCTGTATGTGGCTCATTTTGAGGAGAGAAACATTTTTTGTTAATATTTGTCCCCTTTTACTGGTTTGATCAAAAACAGTTGTTTAAACAAATCCAAATTTTCTTCAGGATTTGCCCCTTTTCAAACTTGTTAAGAAAAACAAAGTTTCTGATTATTTCCGTGCAACTTTCTGAGATGTCACTTTTTTGACAAAAAAGAGAGGTTTCAATGAATTTCACCGAAAAAAGCTTCAAAAAAATAGAGAAGCATAGTTTAGCTGTATGTGGCTCATTTTGAGGAGAAAAACAGTTTTTGTTTAAATTTGCCTAGTTTTACTTTTTTGAACAAAAAGGGTTGTTTAAACAAATCCAAATTTTCTTCAGGATTTTCCCCTTTTCAAACTTGTTAAGAAAAACAAACTTTCTGAGTTTTTCCGTGCAACTTTCTCAGATAGTCACTTTTTGACTAAAAAGAGAGGTTTTCAGGGAATTTCACCGAAAATGGTTCAAAATAACAGAGAAGCACAGTTTAGCTCTATGTGGCTTATTTTGATTAGAAAACCGTTTTTGTTTATATTTGTCCAGTTTTACTGCTTTGAACAAAAATGGTTGTTTACAAGTAATCCAAATTTTCCTCTGGCTTTTTTCCTTGGTCAAACTTGTTGAGAACAGTAATCTTTCTGAGTATTTCTGAGATACTTTCTGAGATGTCACTTTTTGAATAAAAAGAGAATTTTTCAGTGAATTTCCCCAAAAATGTTTCAAAACAATAAAAAAAAAACATAGTTTAGCTGTATGTGGCTCATTTTGAGGAGAAAAATAGTTTTTGTCAATATTTGTCCCCTTTTACTCGTTTGATCAAAAACAGTTGTTTAAACATATCCAAATTTTCCTCAGGATTTGCCCCTTTTCAAACTTGCTAAGAAAAAAAACTTTCTGATTATTTCCGTGCAACTTTCTGAGATAGTCCCTTTTTTTGACTAAAAAGAGAATTTTTACCTGAATTTCACCGAAAATGCTTCAAAACCATAGAGAAGCATAGTTTAACTGTATGTGGCTCATTTTGAGTTGAAAAACATTTTTTGTTTATATTTGTCCCCTTTTACTGGTTTGATAAAAAAAAATTGTTTAAACAAATCCAAATATTCCTCAGGATTTGCCCCTTTTCAAACTTGTTAAGAAAAACAAACTTTCTGAGTATTTCAGTGCACCTTTCTGAGATAGTCACTTTTTTGACTAAAAAGAGAAGTTTTCAGTGAATTTCCTGAAAAATGTTTCAAAATAACAATAGAAGCATAGTTTATCTGTATGTGGCTCATTTTGGTGAGAAAAACAGTTTTTGTTTATATTTGTCCAGTTTTACTTCTTTGAACAAAAAGGGTTGCTTACAACAAATCCTAAATTTTCTCAGGATTTGCTCCTTTTCAAACTTGTTGAGAAAAACAAACTTTCTGATTATTTCTGAGCTTCTTTCTGAGAAATTTTTTTTGACTAAAAAGAGAATTTTTCAGTGAAATTCCCCGAAAATGCTTCAAAACAACAGGAAATTATAGATTAGCTGTATGTGGCTCATTTTTAGGAGAAAGACATTTTATGTTAATATTTGTCTCCTTTTACTAGTTTGATCAAAAACAGTTGTTTAAACAAATCCAAATTTTCCTCAGGATTTGCCCCTTTTCTAACTTGTTGAGAAAAACAAACTCCAAGTATTTCTGAGCTTCTTTCTGAGAGAGTAAATTTTTGGACAAAAAAGTGAATTTTTCAGTGAAATTCCCTGAAAAAGCTTCAAAACAAGAGGAAAGCATAGTTTAGCTGTATGTGGCTCATTTTGAGGAGAAAAACATTTTTTGTTAATATTTGTCCCCTTTTACTCGTTTGATCAAAAACAGTTGTTTAAACATATCCAAATTTTCCTCAGGATTTGCCCCTTTTCAAACTTGTTAAGAAAAACAAACTTTCTGATTATTTCCGTGCAACTTTCTGAGATAGTCACTTTTTTGACTATAAAGAGAATTTTTCAGTGAATTTCCACAAAAATGCTCCAAAGCGACATTGAAGCATAGTTTAGCTGTATGTGGCTCATTTTAGTGACAAAACAGTTTTTGTTTATATTTGTCCAGTTTTACTTCTTTGAACAAAAAGGGTTGTTTACAACAAATCCTAATTGAAGTTTTCAGTGAAATTTCACCGAAAATGCTTCAAAACAACAGAGAAGCATAGTTTAACCGTATGTTGCTCATTTTGAGGAGAAAAACAGCTTTTGTTAATATTTTTCCCATTTTTTGGTTTGATCAAAAACAGTTGTTTAAACAAATCCAAATTTTCCGCAGGATTTATCCCTTTTCAAAGTTGTTAAGAAAAAAAAATTTCTGAGTATTTTAGTGCTCCTTTCTGAGATAGTCACTTTTTGGACTAAAAATAGAAGTTTTCAGTGAATTTCACCGAAAATGCTTCAAAACAAGAGCAAAGCATAGTTTAACTGTATGTTGCTCATTTTGAGGAGAAAAAAAAGCTTTTGTTAATATTTGTCCCCTTTTACTTGTTTGATCATAAAAAGTTGTTTAAACAAATCTAAATTTTCCTCAGGATTTGTCCCTTTACAAAGTTGTTAAGAAAAACAAACTTTCTGAGTATTTCAGTGCAATTTCTGAGATAAACACTTTTTTGACTAATAAGAGAATTTTTCAGTGAATTTCCCCCAAAATGCTTCAAAACAACAGAAAAGCAAAGTTTAGCTCTATCTGGCTCATTTTGAGGAGAAGTTTTGTTGCTTTGAACAAAAAGGTTTGTTTATAACAAATCCTAATTTTCCTCAGGTTTTGCTCCTTTTCAAACTAGAGAAAAACAATCTTTCTGATTATTTATGAGCTTCTTTTTGAGTAATTTTTTTGGTCTAAAAAGAGAATATTTCAGAGAAATTACTCGAAAATGCTTCAAAAAACAGAAAAGAATAGTTTAGTTGTAAGTGGCTCATTTTGTGGGCCAAAACAGTTTTTGTTAATATTTGTTCCCTTTTACTGGTTTGATCAAAAACAATTATTTAAACAAATCCAAATTTTCCTCTGGATTTTCCCCTTTTCAAACTTGTTAAGAAAAACAAACTTTCTGATTATTTCCGTGTAACTTTCTGAGTGTCACTTATTTTTAATAAAAAGAGAATTTTTCAGTGAATTTCACCGAAAATGCTTCAAAACAACAGAGAAGTATAGTTTAGCTGTATGTGGCTCATTTTGAGGAGAAAAACGGTTTTTGTTTATATTTGACCAGTTTTACTGCTTTGAACAAAATCAGTTGTTTACACTAAATCCAAATTTTCTACTGGCTTTTCTCCTTTTCAAACCTGTTGTTAAAAGTAATCTTTCTGAGTATTTCAGTGCACCTTTCTGAGGTAGTCACTTTTTAGACTAAAAAGAGAAATTTTCAGTGAATTTCCCCAAAATGCTCCAAAACAACATAGAAGCATAGTTTAGCTGTATGTGGCTCGTTTTAGTGAGAAAAAGTGTTTTTGTTTATATTTGTCCAATTTTACTTCTTTTAACAAAAAGGGTTGTTTACTTCAAATCCTATTTGAAGTTTTCAATGAAATTCCCCGACAATGCTTCAAAACAACAGGAAAGCATAGTTTTGCTGTATATGGCTCATTTTAAGGTGAAAAACAGTTATGTTAATATTTATCCCCTTTTACTGGTTAGATCAAAAACAGTTAAGTTTTCAGTGAATTTCCCCAAAAATGCTTCAAAACAACCAAAAAAACCCATAGATTAGCTGTATGTGGCTCATTTTGAGGAGAAAAATATTTTTGTTAATATTTGTCCCCTTTAACAGGTTTGATCAAAAAAAGTTGTTTAAACAAATCCAATTTTCCTCAGGATTTGTCCCTTTTCAAACTTGTTAAGAAAAACAAACTTTCTGATTATTTCTCTGCAACTTTCTGAGATAGTCACTTTTTTGACTAAAAAGTGAATTTTACAGTGATTTTCACCGAAAATACTTCAAAACAACAGAGAAGCATAGTTTAGCTGTTTGTGGCTCATTTTGAGGAGAGAAAAAAGTTTTTGTTTTTATTTGTCCAGTTTTTCTGCTTTGAACAAAAAGGGTTTTTACAACAAATGCTATTTTTTCTCAGGATTTGCTCCTTTTCAAACTTGTTGAGGAAAACAAACTTTCTGATTATTTCTGAGCTCCTTTCTGAGATTTTTTTTTTTTTCTAAAAATAGAATTTTTCAGGAAAAATTCCCACAAAATGCCTCAAAATAACAGGAAAGCATACTTTAGCTATATGTGGATCATTTTGAGGGGAAAAACAGTTTCTTATTAGTATTTGTCCTCTTTTACTGGTTTGATCAAAAAAAATTGTTTAAACAAATCCAAATTTTTCTCTGGATTAGCCCCTTTTCTAACTTGTTGAGAAAAACAAACTTTCTAAGTATTTCTGAGCTTGTTTTCGAGAGAGTCAATTTTTTAAATAAAAAGAGAATTTTTCAGTGAATTAACCGAAAATGCTTCAAAACAACAGCAAAGCATAGTTTAACGGTATGTTGCTCATTTTTAGGAGAAAAACAGCTTTTGTAAATATTTGTCCCGTTTTACTGGTTTAATAAAAAAAAGTTGTTTAAACAAATCCAAATTTTCCTCAGGATTTGTCCCTTTTCAAAGTTGTTAAGAAAAACAAACTTTCTGAGTATTTCAGTGCTCCTTTCTGTGATAGTCACTTTTTTTGACTAAAAATGGAAGTTTTCAGTGAATTTCCCCCAAAATGGTTCAAAAGAACAGCAAAGCATAGTTTAACTGTATGTTGCTCATTTTGAGGAGAAAAACAGCTTTTGTTAATATTTGTCCGCTTTTACTGGTTTGATCAAAAAGAGTTGTTTAAACAAATCCAATTTTCCTCAGGATTTGCCACATTTCAAACTTGTTAAGAAAAATGAAATTTCTGAGTATTTCCGTTCAACTCTGAGATAATCACTTTTTTGACTAAAAAGAGAAGTTTTCAGTGAATTTCACCGAAAATGCTTCAAAACAACAGAGTAGTATAGTTTAGCTGTATGTGGCTCATTTTGAGGAGAAAAACAGTTTTTGTTTATATTTGTACAGTTTTGCTGCTTTGAACAAAAAGGTTTGTTTACAACAAATCCTAATTTTCCTCAGGGTTTGCTCCTTTTCAAACTAGAGAAAAACCAAACTTTCTGATTAATTATGAGCGTCTTTTTGAGTTTGTTTTTTTTTAATAAAAAGGGAATTTTTCAGAGAAATTACCCGAAAATGCTTCAAAAAACAGAAAAGCATAGTTTAGTTGTATGTGGCTCATTTTGAGGGGCAAAACAGTTTTTGTTAATATTTGTCCCCTTTTACTGGTTTGATCAAAAAAAGTAGTTTAAACAAATAAAAATTTTCCTCAGGATTTGCCCCTTTTCAAACTTGTTAAGAAAAACGAACTTTCTGAGTATTTCCCTTCAACTCTCTGAGATAATCACTTTTTGGATCAAAAAGAGAGGTTTTCATTGAATTTCACCGAAAAAGCTTCAAAACAACAGAGAAGTATAGTTTAGCTGTATGTTGCTCATTTTGAAGAGAAAAACAGCTTTTGTTAATATTTGTTCAGTTTTGCTGCTTTGAACAAAAAGGGTTGTTTACAACAAATCCTAATTTTCCTCAGGGTTTGCTCCTTTTCAAACTAGAGAAAAACAAACTTTCTGATTATTTATGAGCGTCTTTTTGAGTTGTTTTTTTTGACTAAAAAGAGAATTTTTCAGAGAAATTACCCGAAAATGATTCAAAAAACAGAAAAGCATAGTTTAGTTGTATGTGGCTCATTTTGAGGGGCAAAACAGTTTTTGTTAATATTTGTCCCCTTTTACTGGTTTGATCAAAAAAAGTAGTTTAAACAAATAAAAATTTTCCTCAGGATTTGCCCCTTTTCAAACTTGTTAAGAAAAACGAAATTTCTGAGTATTTCCGTTCAACTCTCTGAGATAATCACTTTTTTGACTAAAAAGAGAGGTTTTCATTGAATTTCACCGAAAAAGCTTCAAAACACCAGAGAAGTATAGTTTAGCTGTATGTGGCTCATTTTGAGGAGAAAAACAGTTTTTGTTTATATTTGTTCAGTTTTGCTGCTTTGAACAAAAAGGGTTGTTTACAACAAATCCTAATTTTCCTCAGGTTTTGCCCCTTTCCAAAATAGGGAAAAAAATTCTTTCTGATTATTTATGAGCTTCTTTTTGAGTTATTTTTTTTTGGTCTAAAAAGAGAAGTTTTCAGAGTAATTACCCGAAAATGCTTCAAAAAACAATAAAGAATAGTTTAGTTGTAAGTGGCTCATTTTGAGGGGCTAAACAGTTTTTGTTAATATTTGTTCACTTTTACTGGTTTGATCAAAAAAAGTTGTTTAAACAAATCCAAATTTTCCTCTGGATTTGCCCCTTTTCAAACTTGTTAAGAAAAACAAACTTTCTGATTATTTCCGTGTAACTTTCTGAGAGTGTCACTTATTTTTAATAAAAAGAGAACTTTTCAGTGAATTTCACCGAAAATGCTTCAAAACAACAAAGAAGTATAGTTTAGCTGTATTTTGCTCATTTTGAGGAGAAAAACAGCTTTTGTTAATATTTGTCCCCTTTTACTGGTTTGATCAAAAAGAGTTGTTTAAACAAATCCAATTTTCCTCAGGATTTGCCCCATTTCAAACTTGTTAATAAAAACGAACTTTCTGAGTATTTCCGTTCAACTCTGAGATAATCACTTTTTTGACTAAAAAGAGAATTTTTCAGTGAATTTCAGCGAAAATGCTTCAAAACAACAGAGAAGTATAGTTTAGCTGTATGTGGCTCATTTTGAGGAGAAAAAAAGTTTTTGTTTATATTTGTCCAGTTTTGCTGCTTTGAACAAAAAGGGTTGTTTACAACTAATCCTAATTTTCCTCAGGTTTTGCTACTTTTCAAACTAGAGAAAAACCATCTTTCTGATTATTTATGAGCTTCTTTTTGAGTTATTTTTTTTTTGTCTAAAAAGAAAAGTTTTCAGAGAAATTACCCGAAAATGCTTAAAAAAACAGAAAATAATAGTTTAGTTGTAAGTGGCTCATTTTGAGGGGCAAAACAGTTTTTGTTAATATTTGTCCCCTTTTACTGGTTTGATCAAAAAAAGTTGTTTAAACAAATCCAAATTTTCCTCTGGATTTGCCCCTTTTCAAACTTGTTAAGAAAAACAAACTTTCTGATTATTTCCGTGTAACTTTCTGAGAGTGTCACTTATTTTTAATAAAAAGAGAATTTTTCAGTGAATTTCACCGAAAATGCTTCAAAACAACAGAGAAGTATAGTTTAGCTGTATTTGGCTCATTTTTAGGAGAAAAACGGTTTTTGTTTATATTTGTCCAGTTTTACTGCTTTGAACAAAATCAGTTGTTTATACTAAATCCAAATTTTCTACTGGCTTTTCTCCTTTTCAAACCTGTTGTTAAAAGTAATCTTTCTGAGTATTTCAGTGCACCTTTCAGAGGTAGTCACTTTTTAGACTAAAAAGAGAAATTTTCAGTGAATTTCCCAAAAAAGCTCCAAAACAATATAGAAGCATAGTTTAGCTGTATGTGGCTCTTTTTAGCGAGAAAAACTGTTTTTGTTTATATTTGTCCAATTTTACTTCTTTTAACAAAAAGGTTTGTTTACTACAAATCCTAATTGAATTTTTCAGTGAAATTCCCCTAAAATGCTTCAAAACAACAGGAAAGCATAGTTTAGCTGTATATGGCTCATTTTGAGGTGAAAAACAGTTATGTTAATATTTATCCCCTTTTACTGGTTAGATCAAAAACAGTTGTTTAAAAAATCCAAATTTTTCTCTGGATTTGCCCCTTTTCTAACATGTTGAGAAAAACAAACTTTCTATGTTTTTCTTAGCTTATTTCTGAGATAGACAATTTTTTGAGTAAAAGAGAAGTTTTCAGTGAATTTCCCCAAAAATGCTTCAAAACAACAAAAAAAAACCCATAGATTAGCTGTATGTGGCTCATTTTGAGGAGAAAAATATTTTTTGTTAATATTTGTCCCCTTTAACAGGTTTGATCAAAAAAAGGTGTTTAAACAAATCCAAATTTTCCTCAGGATTTGTCCCTTTTCAAACTTGTTAAGAAAAACAAACTTTCTGATTATTTCTGTTTAACTTTTTTAGATAGTCACTTTTTTGAATAAAAAGTGAATTTTACAGTGATTTTCACCGAAAATACTTCAAAACAACAGAGAAGCATAGTTTAGCTGTATGTGGCTCATTTTGAGTAGAAATTTTTTTTTGTTTATATTTGTCCAGTTTTTCTGCTTTGAACAAAAAGAGTTTCTTACAACAAATCCAAATTTTTCTCAGGATTTGCTCCTTTTCAAACTTGTTGAGGAAAACAAACTTTCTGATTATTTCTGAGCTTCTTTCTGAGATTTTTTTTTTTCTAAAAATAGAATTTTTCAGTGAAATTCCCACAAAATGCCTCAAAACAACAGGAAAGCATACTTTAGCTATATGTGGTTCATTTTGAGGAGAAAAATAGTTTCTTATTAGTATTTGTCCTCTTTTACTGGTTTGATCAAAAAAAAAATTGTTTAAACAAATCCAAATTTTCCTCTGGATTAGCCCCTTTTCTAACTTGTTGAGAAAAACAAACTTTCCAAGTTTTTCTGAGCTTGTTTTCGAGAGAGTCAACTTTTTAAATAAAAAGAGAATTTTTCAGTGAATTTAACCGAAATTGCTTCAAAACAACAGCAAAGCATAGTTTAATTGTATGTTGCTCATTTTGAGGAGAAAAACAGCTTTTGTAAATATTTGTCCCGTTTGACTGGTTTAATTAAAAAAAGTTATTTAAACAAATCCAAATTTTCCTCAGGATTTGTCCCTTTTCAAAGTTGTTAAGAAAAACAAACTTTCTGAGTATTTCAGTGCTCCTTTCTGTGATAGTCACTTTTTTTGACTAAAAATGGTAGTTTTCAGTGAATTTCACCAAAAATGCTTCAAAACAACAGCAAAGCATAATTTAACTGTTTGTTGCTCATTTTGAGGAGAAAAACAGCTTTTGTTAATATTTGTTCCCTTTTACTGGTTTGATCAAAAAAAGTTGTTTAAACAAATCCAAATTTTCCTCTGGATTTGCCCCTTTTCAAACTTGTTAAGAAAAACAAACTTTCTGATTATTTCCGTGTAACCTTCTGTCACTTATTTTTAATAAAAAGAGAAGTTTTCAGTGAATTTCACCGAAAATGCTTCAAAACAACAGAGAAGTGTAGTTTAGCTGTATGTTGCTCATTTTGAGGAGAAAAACAGCTTTTGTTAATATTTGTCCCCTTTTACTGGTTTGATCAAAAAGAATTGTTTAAACAAATCCAATTTTCCTCAGGATTAGCCCCATTTCAACTTGTTAAGAAAAATGAACTTTCTGAGTATTTCCGTTCAACTCTGAGATAATCACTTTTTTGACTAAAAAGAGAATTTTTCAGTGAATTTCAGCGAAAATGCTTCAAAACAACAGAGAAGTATAGTTTAGCTGTATGTGGCTCATTTTGAGGAGAAAAAGAGTTTTTGTTTATATTTATCCAGTTTTGCTGCTTTGAACAAAAAGGATTGTTTACAACAAATCCTAATTTTCCTCAGGGTTTGCTCCTTTTCAAACTAGAGAAAAACAAACTTTCTGATTATTTATGAGCGTCTTTTTGAGTTTTTTTTTGGACTAAAAAGAGAATTTTTCAGAGAAATTACCCGAATATGCTTCAAAAACAGAAAAGCATTGTTTAGTTGTATGTGGCTCATTTTGAGGGGCAAAACAGTTTTTGTTAATATTTGTCCCCTTTTACTGGTTTGATCAAAAAGAGTAGTTTAAACAAATAAAAATTTTCCTCAGGATTTGCCCCTTTTCAAACTTAAGAAAAATGAACTTTCTGAGTATTTCCTTTCAACTCTCTGAGATAATCACTTTTTTGACTAAAAAGAGAGGTTTTCATTGAATTTCCCCGAAAAAGCTTCAAAACAACAGAGAAGTATAGTTTAGCTGTATGTGGCTCATTTTGAGGAGAAAAACAGTTTCTGTTTATATTTGTCCAGTTTTGCTGCTTTGAACAAAAAGGGTTGTTTACAACAAATCCTAATTTTCCTCAGGTTTTGTTCCTTTTCAAACTAGTGAAAAACAATCTTGCTGATTATTTATGAGCTTCTTTTTGAGTTAGTTTTTTTTTGTCTAAAATGAGAAGTTTTCAGAGAAATTACCCGAAAATGCTTCAAAAAACAGAAAAGAATAGTTTAGTTGTAAGTGGCTCATTTTGAGGGGCAAAACAGTTTTTGTTAATATTTCTTCCCTTTTACTGGTTTGATCAAAAAAAGTTGTTTAAACAAATCCAAATTTTCCTCTGGATTTGCCCCTTTTCAAACTTGTTAAGAAAAACAAACTTTCTGATTATTTCCGTGTAACTTTCTGAGAGTGTCATTTATTTTTAATAAAAAGAGAATTTTTCAGTGAATTTCACCGAAAATGCTTCAAAATAACAGAGATATATAGTTTAGCTGTATGTGGCTCATTTTGGGGAGAAAAACAGCTTTTGTTAATATTTGTCCCCTTTTACTGGTTTGATCAAAAAGAGTTGTTTAAACAAATCAAATTTTCCTCAGGATTTGCCCCATTTCAAACTTGTTAAGAAAAATGAACTTTCTGAGTATTTCCGTTCAACTTTGAGATAATCACTTTTTTGACTAAAAAGGGAATTTTTCAAACAATTTCACCGAAAATGCTTCAAAACAACAGAGAAGTATAGTTTAGCTGTATGTGGCTCATTTTGAGGAGAAAAACTGTTTTTGTTTATATTTGTCCAGTTTTGATGCTTTGAACAAAAAGGGTTGTTTACAACGAATCCTAATTTTCCTCAGGGTTTTCTCCTTTTCAAACTAGAGAAAAACAAACTTTCTGATTATTTATGAGCGTCTTTTTGAGTTTTTTTTTTTTGACTAAAAGGAGAATTTTTCAGAGAAATTACCCGAAAATGCTTCAAAAAAAAGAAAAACGTAGTTTAGTTGTATGTGACTCATTTTGAGGGCCAAAAAAATTTTTTTTTGTTAATATTTGTCCCCTTTTACAGTTTTGATCAAAAACAGTAGTTTAAACAAATTAAAATTTTCCTCAGGATTTGCCCCTTTTCAAACTTGTTAAGAAAAACGAACTTTCTGAGTATTTCCGTTCAACTCTCTGAGATAATCACTTTTTTGACTAAAAAGAGAGGTTTTCATTGAATTTCACCGAAAAAGCTTCAAAACAACAGAGAAGTATAGTTTAGCTGTATGTGGCTCATTTTGAGGGGGAAAACAGTTTTTGTTTATATATTTCCAGTTTTTCTGCTTTGAACAAAAAAGGTTGTTTACAACAAATCCTAATTTTCCTCAGGTTTTGCTTCTTTTCAAACTAGAGAAAAACCATCTTTCTGATTATTTATGAGCTTCTTTTTGAGTAATTTTTTTTTGGCTAAAAAGAGAAGTTTTCAGAGAAATTACCCGAAAATGCTTCAAAAAACAGAAAAGAATAGTTTAGTTGTAAGTGGCTCATTTTGAGGGGCAAAACATTTTTTTTAAATATTTGTTCCCTTTTACTGCTTTGATCAAAAAAAGTTGTTTAAACAAATCCAAATTTTCCTCTGGATTTGCCCCTTTTCAAACTTGTTAAGAAAAACAATCTTTCTGATTATTTCCGTGTAACTTTCTGAGAGTGTCACTTATTTTTAATAAAAAGAGAATTTTTCAGTGAATTTCACCGAAAATGCTTCAAAACAACAGAGAAGTATAGTTTAGCTGTATTTGGCTCATTTTTAGGAGAAAAACGGTTTTTGTTTATATTTGTCCAGTTTTACTGCTTTGAACAAAATCAGTTGTTTACACTAAATCCAAATTTTCTACTGGCTTTTCTCCTTTTCAAACCTGTTGTTAAAAGTAATCTTTCCGAGTATTTCAGTGCACCTTTCTGAGATAGTCACTTTTTAGACTAAAAAGAGAAATTTTCAGTGAATTTCCCAAAATGCTCCAAAACAATATAGAAGCATAGTTTAGCTGTATGTGTCTCTTTTTAGCGAGAAAAACTGTTTTTGTTTATATTTGTCCAATTTTACTTCTTTTAACAAAAAGGGTTGTTTACTACAAATCCTAATTGAAGTTTTCAGAGAAATTACCCGAAAATGCTTCAAAAAAAAGAAAAACGTAGTTTAGTTGTATGTGACTCATTTTGAGGGCCAAAAAAAATTTTTTTGGTTAATATTTGTCCCCTTTTACAGTTTTGATCAAAAACAGTAGTTTAAACAAATTAAAATTTTCCTCAGGATTTGCCCCTTTTCAAACTTGTTAAGAAAAACGAACTTTCTGAGTATTTCCGTTCAACTCTCTGAGATAATCACTTTTTTGACTAAAAAGAGAGGTTTTCATTGAATTTCACCGAAAAAGCTTCAAAACAACAGAGAAGTATAGTTTAGCTGTATGTGGCTCATTTTGAGGGGGAAAACAGTTTTTGTTTATATATTTCCAGTTTTTCTGCTTTGAACAAAAAAGGTTGTTTACAACAAATCCTAATTTTCCTCAGGTTTTGCTTCTTTTCAAACTAGAGAAAAACCATCTTTCTGATTATTTATGAGCTTCTTTTTGAGTAATTTTTTTTTGGCTAAAAAGAGAAGTTTTCAGAGAAATTACCCGAAAATGCTTCAAAAAACAGAAAAGAATAGTTTAGTTGTAAGTGGCTCATTTTGAGGGGCAAAACATTTTTTTTAAATATTTGTTCCCTTTTACTGCTTTGATCAAAAAAAGTTGTTTAAACAAATCCAAATTTTCCTCTGGATTTGCCCCTTTTCAAACTTGTTAAGAAAAACAATCTTTCTGATTATTTCCGTGTAACTTTCTGAGAGTGTCACTTATTTTTAATAAAAAGAGAATTTTTCAGTGAATTTCACCGAAAATGCTTCAAAACAACAGAGAAGTATAGTTTAGCTGTATTTGGCTCATTTTTAGGAGAAAAACGGTTTTTGTTTATATTTGTCCAGTTTTACTGCTTTGAACAAAATCAGTTGTTTACACTAAATCCAAATTTTCTACTGGCTTTTCTCCTTTTCAAACCTGTTGTTAAAAGTAATCTTTCCGAGTATTTCAGTGCACCTTTCTGAGATAGTCACTTTTTAGACTAAAAAGAGAAATTTTCAGTGAATTTCCCAAAATGCTCCAAAACAATATAGAAGCATAGTTTAGCTGTATGTGTCTCTTTTTAGCGAGAAAAACTGTTTTTGTTTATATTTGTCCAATTTTACTTCTTTAACAAAAAGGGTTGTTTACTACAAATCCTAATTGAAGTTTTCAGTGAAATTCCCCGAAAATGCTTCAAAACAACAGGAAAGCATAGTTGAGCTGTATATGGCTCATTTAGAGGAGAAAAACAGTTATGTTAATATTTATCCCCTTTTATTGGTTAGATAAAAAAAAGTTGTTTAAAAAATACAAATTTTTCTCTGGATATGCCCCTTTTCTAACATGTTGAGAAAAACAAACTTTCTATATTTTTTTTAGCTTATTTCTGAGATAGTAAATTTTTCGAGTAAAAAGAGAAATTTTCAGTGAATTTCCCCCAAAATGCTTCAAAAAAACAAAAAACAACCCATAGATTAAGTGTATGTGGCTCATTTTGAGGAGAAAAATAGTTTTTGTTAATATTTGTCCCCTTTAACAGGTTTGATCAAAAAAAGTTGTTTAAACAAATCAAAATTTTCCTCAGGATTTGTCCCTTTTCAAACTTGTTAAGAAAAACTAACTTTCTGATTATTTCTGTGCAATTTCTGAGAGTCACTTTTTTGACTAAAAAGTGAATTTTACAGTGATTTTCACCGAAAATACTTCAAAACAACAGAGAAGCATAGTTTAGCTGTATGTGGCTCATTTTGAGGAGGAAAAAAGTTTTTGTTTATATTGTCCAGTTTTTCTGCTTTGAACAAAAAGGGTTTTTACAACAAATCCTAATTTTCCTCAGGATTTGCTCCTTTTCAAATGTGTTGAGGAAAACAAACTTTCTGATTATTTCCGAGCTTCTTTCTGAGATTTTTTTTTTCTTCCTAAAATAGAATTTTTTAGTGAAATTCCCACAAAATGCCTCAAAACTACAGGAAAGCATAGTTTAGCTATATGTGGATCATTTTGAGGAGAAAAACAGTTTCTTATTAGTATTTGTCCTCTTTTACTGGTTTGATCAAAAACAATTGTTTAATCAAATCCAAATTTTCCTCTGGATTAGCCCCTTTTCTAACTTGTAGAGAAAAACAAACTTTCCAAGTATTTCTTAGCTTGTTTTCGAGAGAGTCAATTTTTTAAATAAAAAGGGAATTTTTCAGTGAATTTAAACGAAAATGCTTCAAAACAACAGCAAAGCATAGTTTAACTGTATGTTGCTCATTTTGAGGAGAAAAACAGCTTGTGTAAATATTTGTCCCCTTTTACTGGTTTAATTAAAAAAAGTTATTTAAACAAATCCAAATTTTCCTCAGGATTTGTCCCTTTTCAAAGTTGTTAAGAAAAACAAACTTTATGAGTATTTCAGTGCTCCTTTTTGTGATAGTCACTTTTTTTGACTAAAAATGGAAGTTTTCAGTGAATTTCCCCCAAAATGCTTCAAAACAACAGCAAAGCATAGTTTAACTGTATGTGGCAGATTTTGAAGAGAAAAACAGTTTTTGTATATATTTGTCCTGTTTTACTGCTTTGAACAAAAAGGGTTGTTTACAACTAATCCAAATTTTCCTCTGGATTTGACCCTTTTCTAACTTGTTGAGAAAAAAAAAATTTCTAATTATTTCTGAGCTTATTTCTAAGTGTCAATTGTTTGACTAAAAAGAGAATTTTTCAGTGAATTTCACGCAAAATGCTTCAAAACTAAAGAAAAGCATAGTTTAGCTGTATGTGGCTCATTTTGTGTAGAAAAACAGTTTTTGTTCATAATTGTCTCCTTTTACTGATTAGTACTAAAAGGGTTGTTTACAAATAATCCAAATTTTAATCTGGATTTTCCCCTTTTCTAACTTGTTGGAAAAAAAACAACTTACCAAATATTTCTGAGCTTCTTTCTGAGAGTCAATTTTTTGGATAAAAAGCGAAGTTTTCAGTTAATTTCCCCAGAAATGTTTCAAAACAACAAAAAAGCATAGTTTAGCTGAATGTGGCTCATTTTGAGGAGAAAACCAGTTTTTGTTACTATTTGTCCCCTTTTACTGCTTTGATCAAAAACAGTTGTTTAAACAAATCCAAATTTTCCTCAGGATTTGCCCCTTTTTTTAACTTGTTAAGAAAAACAAACCTGATTATTCCCGTGCAACCATCTTAGATAGTCATTTTTGGACTAAAAAGAGAAGTTTTCAGGAATTTCACCGAAAATTCTTCAAAACAACAGAGATGCATAGTTTAGCTGTATGTGGCTAATTTTGAGAAGAAAAAAAATTTTGGTTTATATTTGTACAGCTTTACTGCTTTGAACAAAAAGGTTGTTTGCAACAAATCCTAATTTTTCTCAGAATATTCTCCTTTTCAAACTTGAAAATAACAAACTTTCTGATTATTTCTGAGCTTCTTTCTGAGATAGTTTTTTTTGACTAAAAAGAGAATTTTTAAGTGAAATTCCCCGAAAATGCTTCAAAACAACAGGAAAGCATAGTTTAGCTGTATGTGGCTAATATTGAGGAGAAAAACGGTTTTTGTTTATATTTGTCCAGTTTTACTGCTTTGAACAAAAACATTGTTTACACTAAATCCAAATTTTCCTCTGGCTTTTCTCCTCTTCAAACTTGTTGTTAAAAGTAATCTTTCTGAGTATTTCTGAGCTTCTTTCTGAGATAGTTTTTTTTGACTAAAAAGAGAACTTTTCAGTTAAATTAACCAAAAATGCTTCAAAACAACAGCAAAGCATAGTTTAACTGTATGTTGCTCATTTTAAGGAAAAAAACAGCTTTTGTTAATATTTGTCCCCTTTTACTGGTTTAATTAAAAACAGTTGTTTAAACAAATCCAAATTTTCCTCAGGATTTGTCCTTTTTCAAAGTTGTTAAGAAAAACAAACTCTCTGAGTATTTCAGTGCTCCTCTCGGTGATAGTCAATTTTTTTTGACTAAAAATGGAATTTTTCAGTGAATTTCACCAAAAATGCTTCAAAACAACAGAGAAGCATATTTTAGCTGTTTGTGGCAGATCTTGAAGAGAAAAAAAGTTTTTGTCAACATTTATCCAGTTTAACTACTTTGAACAAAAAGGGTTGTTTAAAGAATATCCAAATTTTCCTCAGGATTTGCTCCTTTTCAAACTTGTTGAGAATAACAAACTTTCTGACTATTTCTGACCTTCTTTCTGAGATGTCACTTTTTTGAATAAAATTTTTTTTCAGTGAATTCCCCCCAAAATGCTTCAAAACAACAGGAAAGCATAGTTTAGCTGTATGTGGCTCATTTTGAAGAGTAACACAGTTTTTGGAAATATTTGTATTCTCTTACTGGTTTGATCAAAAATGGTTGTTTAAACAAATCCAATTTTTCCTCAGTATTTGCCCCTTTTCGAACTTGTTAAGAAAACCAAACTTTCTGAGTATTTCAGTGTTCTTTTATGAGATAGTCAATTTTTTTGACTATAAGAGAAGTTTTTAGTAAATTTCCCCAAAATTCTTCAAAACAACAGAGAAGCATAGTTTACCTGTATGTGGCTCATTTTAAGGAGAAAAACAGTGTTGGTTTATATTTGTCCAGTTTTAGTGCTTTGAACAAAAATGGTTGTTTACAATAAATCCTAATTTTCCTCAGAATTTGCTCCTTTTCAAACTTGTTGAGAAAAACAAACTTTCTGATTATTTCTGAGCTTCTTTCTGAGATAGTTTTTTTTTGACTAAAAAGAGAAGTTTTCAGTGAAATTCTCCGAAAATGCTTCAAAACAACAGGAAAGCATAGTTTAGATGTATGTGGCTCATTTTTTGGAAGAAAAAGAGTTTTTGTTAATATTTGTCCCCTTTTACTTGTTTGATCAAAAAAAGTTGTTGAAACAAATCCAAATTTTCCTCAGGATATACCCATTTTCAAACTTTTTAAGAAAAACAAACTTTCAGAGTATTTCAGTGCAACTTTCTGAGATAGTCACTTTTTTGACTAAAAAGAGAATTTTTCAGTGAATTTCACTGAAAATGCTTCAAAACAACAGAGAAGCATAGTTTAGCTGTATGTGACTCAATTTGAGGAGATAAACAGTTTTTGTTTATATTTGTCCAGTTTTACTGCTTTGAACAAAAAAAGGTGTTTACACCAAATCCAAATTTTCTTCTGGCTTTTCTCCTTATCAAACATGTTAATAAAAGTAATTTTTCTGAGTATTTCAGCGCTTCTTTCTGAGATAGTCATATTTTGACTAAAAAGAGTAGTTTTCAGTGAATTTCCCTGAAAATACTTCAAAACAACATGAAAGAATAGTTTAGCTGTATGTGGCTCATTTTGAGGAGAAAAACAGTTTTTATTAAATTTGTTCCCTTTTACTGGTTTGATAAAAACAGTTGTTTACACCAAACTTTTTAAGAAAAACAAACTTTCAGAGTATTTCAGTGCAACTTTCTGAGATAGTCACTTTTTTGACTAAAAAGAGAATTTTTCAGTGAATTTCACTGAAAATGCTTCCAAAACAACAGAGAAGCATAGTTTAGCTGTATGTGACTCAATTTGAGGAGATAAACAGTTTTTGTTTATATTTGTCCAGTTTTACTGCTTTGAACAAAAAAAGGTGTTTACACCAAATCCAAATTTTCTTCTGGCTTTTCTCCTTATCAAACATGTTAATAAAAGTAATTTTTCTGAGTATTTCAGCGCTTCTTTCTGAGATAGTCATATTTTGACTAAAAAGAGTAGTTTTCAGTGAATTTCCCTGAAAATACTTCAAAACAACATGAAAGAATAGTTTAGCTGTATGTGGCTCATTTTGAGGAGAAAAACAGTTTTTATTAAATTTGTTCCCTTTTACTGGTTTGATAAAAACAGTTGTTTACACCAAATCCAAATTTTCCTCAGGATTTGCGCCTTTTCAAACTTTTTTAAAAACAAACTTTCTGAGTATTTCAGATCTACTTTCGGAGATAGTCATGTTTTAGACTAAAAGAGAAGTTTTCAATGTATCAGCCCGAAAATGCTTCAAAACAACAGGAAAGCACAATTTAGCTGTATGTGGCTCATTTTGGGGAGAAAAACAGTTTTTGTTCATAATTGTCCCCTTTTACTGATTTGAACAAAAACAGTTGTTTAAAACCAAATACAAATTTTCCTCTGGCTTTTCTCCTTTTCAAACTTGTTGAGAATAGTTATCTTTCTGAGTATTTCTGATTTCTGAGATAGTCACTTTTTTGAATAAAAAGAGAGGTTTTCAGTGAATTTCCCCCCAAATGCAACAAAACAAACAGAAAAGCAGAGTTTAGCTGTCTGTGGCTCATTTTGTGGAGAAAAAACAGTTTTTGTTAATATTTGTCCCATTTTACTGCTTTGTACAAAAAGGGTTGTTTAGAGCTAATCCAAATTTTCCTCAGGATTTTCCCTTTTCTAACTTGTTGAGAAAAACAAACTTTCCATTTTTTCTGAGCTTCTATCTGAGGGTCAATTTTTTGACTAAAAAGAGAGGTTTCAGTGAATATCCCCAGAAATGTTTCAAAACAACAAAAAGCATAGTTTAGCTGTATGTGGCTCATTTTGAGGAGTAAAACAGTTTTTGTTAATATTTGTCCCCTTTAACTGGTTTGATCAAAAAAAGATGTTTAAACAAATCCAAATTTTTCTCAGGATTTTCCCCTTTTTAAACTTAAGAAAAAAAAAATTTCTGATTATTCCCGTGCAACTCTCTTAGATAGTCACTTTTTTGACTAAAAAGAGAAGTTTCAGTGAATTTTCCCAAAAATGCTTAAAAAAAACAGAGAAGCATAGTTTAGCTTTATGTGGCCCATTTTGAGGAGAAAAACAATTTTTGTTTATATTTGTCCAGTTTTACTGCTTTGAACAAAAAGGGTTGTTTACAATAAATCCTTATTTTCCTCAGGATTTGCCCCTTTTCAAACTTGTTAAGAAAACAAACTTTCTGAGTATTTCAGACCTCCTTTCTGAGATAGTTTTGTTTGATTAAAAACAGAGATTTCAGTAAATTTCCCCCAAAATGCTTCAAAACAACAGAGAAGCATAGTTTAGATTTATGTGGCTCATTTTGTGGACAAAAATAGTTTTTGTTAATATTTGTGCCATTTAACTGCTTTGTACAAAAAGGGTTTTTTAAAACTAATCCAAATCTTTCTCTGGATTTTCCCCTTTTCCAACTTGTTAAGAAAAACAAACTTCAAATTTTTCTGAGCTTATTTCTGAGAGATTTAATTTTTTGACTAAAAAGAGAAGTTTTCAGTGAATTTCCCCGAAAACGCTTCAATACAATAGGAAAGCATAGTTTAGCTGTATGTGGCTCATTTTGAGGGGAAAAACAGTTTTTGTTAATAATTGTCCCCTTAACTGGTTTGATCAAAAAAAGTTGTTTAAAAAAATCCAAATTTTTCTCAGGATTTGCCCCTTTTCAAACTTGTTAAGAAAAACAAACTTTCTGAGTATTTCAGTGCTCCTTTCTGAGATAGTCACTTTTTTGACTAGAAGGAGAATTTTTCAGTGAATTTCCCCCAAAATGCTTCAAAAACAACAGAGAAGCATAGTTTAGCAGTATGTGGCTCATTTTGAGGAGAAAAACATTTTTTGTTTATATTTGTCCAGTTTTAGTGCTTTGAACAAAAATGGTTGTTTACAACAAATCCTAATTTTCCTCAGAATTTGCTCATTTTCAAACTTCTTGACAAAAACTAATTTTCTGATTACTTCTGAGCTTCTTTCTCAGATTTTTTTTTTGACTAAAAATAGAATATTTCGGTGAAATTCCCCGAAAATGCTTCAAAACAACAGGAAAGCATAATTTAGCTGT
Source organism: Ekhidna sp. (assembly GCA_965261215.1). GTDB lineage: Bacteria > Bacteroidota > Bacteroidia > Cytophagales > Cyclobacteriaceae > Ekhidna. The sequence goes on along the minus strand of CBDHDT010000182.1, from coordinate 39,491 downwards.
ATATGGCTAATTTTGAGGAGAAAAACAGTTTTTGTTAATAATTGTCCCCTTAACTGGTTTGATCAAAAAAAGTTGTTTAAAAAAATCCAAATTTTTCTCAGGATTTGCCCCTTTTCAAACTTGTTAAGAAAAACAAACTTTCTGAGTATTTCAGTGCTCCTTTCTGAGATAGTCACTTTTTTGACTAGAAGGAGAATTTTTCAGTGAATTTCCCCCAAAATGCTTCAAAACAACAGAGAAGCATAGTTTAGCAGTATGTGGCTCATTTTGAGGAGAAAAACATTTTTTGTTTATATTTGTCCAGTTTTAGTGCTTTGAACAAAAATGGTTGTTTACAACAAATCCTAATTTTCCTCAGAATTTGCTCATTTTCAAACTTCTTGACAAAAACTAATTTTCTGATTACTTCTGAGCTTCTTTCTCAGATTTTTTTTTTGACTAAAAATAGAATATTTCGGTGAAATTCCCCGAAAATGCTTCAAAACAACAGGAAAGCATAATTTAGCTGTATATGGCTAATTTTGAGGAGAAAAACATTTTTTGTTAATATTTGTCCCCTTTTACTGGTTAGATCAAAAAAAGTTCTTTAAAAAAATCCAAATTTTCCTCTGAATTCGCCCCTTTTCTAACTTGTTGAGAAAAACATACTTTCCAAGTATTTCCGAGCTTCTTTCTGAGAGAGTCAATTTTTTGACAGAGAAGTTTTCAGTGAATTTCCCCGAAAATGCTTCAATACAATAGGAAAGCTTAGTTTAGCTGAATGTGGCTCATTTTGAAGAGAAAAACAGTTTTTGTTAATAGTTGTCCCCTTTTACTGGTTTAATCAAAAAAGTTGTTTAAAAAAATCCAAATTTTCCTCAGGATTTGCCTCTATTCAAACTTCTTAAGAAAAACAAACTTTCTGAGTATTTCCGTGCAAGTTTCTGAGATAATCACTTTTTTGACTACAAAGAGAAGAAATTTTCGGTGAATTTCACCGAAAATACTTCAAAACAACAGAGAAGCATAGTTTAGCTGTATATGGCTCATTTTGTGGAGAAAAACAGTTTTTGTTAATATTTGCCCCCTTTTACTGGTTTGATCAAAAAAAGTTGTTGAAACAAATCCAAATTTTCTTCTGGCTTTTCTCCTTATCAAACTTGTTAATAAAAGTAATTTTTCTACGTATTTCAGAGCTTCTTTCTGAGATAGTCATATTTTGACTAAAAAGAGTAGTTTTCAGTGAATTTCCCTGAAAATACTTCAAAACAACATGAAAGCATAGTTTAGCTGTATGTGGCTCATTTTGTGGAGAAAAACAGTTTTTGTTAATATTTGTCCCCTTTTACTGGTTTGATCAAAAAAAGTTGTTTAAACAAATCCAAATTTTCCTAAGGATTTGTCCCTTTTCAAAGTTGTTAAGAAAAACAAACTTTCTGAGTATTTCAGTGCTCCTTTCTGAGATAGTCACTTTTTTGACTAAAAAGAGAAGTTTTCAGTGAATTTCCCCGAAAATGCTTCAAAACAACAGAGAAGCATAGTTTAGCTCTTTGTGGCAGATTTTGAAGAGAAAAAGAGTTTTTGTAAATATTTTTCCAGTTTTACTGCTTTGAATAAAAAGGGTTGTTTACAACTAATCCAAATTCTCCTCTGCCTTTTCTCCTTTTCAAGCTTGTTGAGAAAAGTAATCTTCTGAGTATTTCTGAGCTTCTTTCTGAGCTAGTCACTTTTTTCTATAAAAAGAGAAATTTTCAGTGAATTTCCCCCAAAATGCTTCAAAACAACAGGAAAGCATAGTTTAGCTGTATGTGGCTAATTTTGAGGAGTGAAACAGTTTTTGTCAATTGTTTTCCCCTCTTACTGGTTTGATCAAAAAAAGTTGTTTAAACAAATCCAAATTTACCTCAGGATTTGCCCCTTTTCGAACTTGTTAAGAAAACCAAACTTTCTGAGTATTTCAGTGTTCCTTTCTGAGATAGTCAATTTTTTGACTAAAAGAGAAGTTTTTAGTAAATTTGCCCCAAAATGCTTCAAAACGACAGAGAAGCATAGTTTACCTGTATGTGGCTCATTTTAAGGAGAAAAACACTGTTGGTTTATATTTGTCAAGTTTTAGTGCTTTGAACCAAAATGGTTGTTTACAAAAAATCCTAATTTTCCTCAGAATTTGCTCCTTTTCAAACTTGTTGAGAAAAACAAACTTTCAGATTATTTCTGAGCTTCTTTCTGAGATATTTTTTTTTTGACTAAAAAGAGAATTTTTCAGTGAAATTCCCCGAAAATGCTACAAAACATCAGGAAACCATAGTTTAGCTGTATGTGGCTCATTTTTAGATGAAAAACAGATTTTATTATTATTTGTCACCTTTTATTGGTTTGATCAAAAAGAGTTGTTTAAACAAATACAAATTTTCCTCAGGATATTCCCTTTTCAAACTTGTTAAGAAAAACAAACTTTCTGAGTATTTCTGTGCTCCATTCTGAGTGAGTCAAATTTTTGAATAAAAAGAGAATTTTTCAATGAATTAGCCCAAAAATGCTTCAAAACAATGGAGAAGCATAGTTTAGCTGTAAGCGGCTCATTTTGAGGAGAAAAAATAAATTTGTTTACATTTGTCTAGTTTTATAACTTTGAACAAAAAGGTTGTTTAAAACAAAAACTAATTTTCCTCAGGATTTGCTCCTTTACAAACTTGTTCAGAAAAACAGACTTTCTGATTATTTCTGAGCTTCTTTCTGATATAGTTTTTTTTTTGACTAAAAACAGAAGTTTACAGTGAAATTTCCGAAAATGCTTCAAAACAACAGGAAAGCATAGATTAGCTGTATGTGGCTCATTTTGAGGAGAAAAAATTTTTTTGTTAATATTTTCCCCCTCTTACTGGTTTGATCAAAAACAGTTGTTTATACAAATCCAAATTTTCCTCTGGATTTGCAACTTTTCTAACTTGTTGAGAAAAACAAACTTTCCAAGTATTTTCGAGCTTCTTTCTGAGTGAGTCAATTTTTTGACTAAAAAGAGAAGTTTTCAGTGAATTTCCTCGAAAAAGCTTAAAAACAATAGGAAAGCATAGTTTATAGGTATGTTGTTCATTTTGTGGAGAAAAAATCGTTTTTGTTAATTTAATATTTGTCAAATTTTACTGGTTTGATCAAAAACAGTTGTTTAACAAAACCAAATTTTTCTCAGGATTTTCCCTTTTCAAACTTGTTAAGAAAAACCAACTTTCTGAGTTTTTCTGTGCTCCATTCTGAGATAGTCACATTTTTGACTAAAAACAGAAGTTTTCTGTGAATTAGCGCAAAAATGCTTCAAAATATTTGTGGCACATTTTGAGGAGAAAAACAGTTTTTGTTAATATTGTCCCCTTTTACTGGTTTGATCAAAAACAGTTGATTAAACAAATTCAAATTTTTCTCAGGATTTGCGCCTTTTCAAACTTGTTAAGAAAAAAAAAAATTCTGAGTATTTTTCTGCTCCTTTCGGAGATAGTCACTTTGTGGACTAAAAAGAGAAGTTTTCAATGAATTAGCCTGAAAATGCCACAAAACAACATGAAAGCGTAATTTTGCTGTATGTGGCTCATTTTGTGGAGAAAAAAAGTTTTTGTTAATAATTGTCCCATTTGACTGATTTGAACAAAAACATTTCTTCAAACCAAATCCAAATTTTCCACTGGCTTTTCACCTTTTCAAACTTGTTGAGAAAAGTAATCTTTCCGAGTATTTCTGAGCTTCTTTCTGAGATAGTCACTTTTTTGAATAAAAGAGAAGTTTTCAGTGAATTTCCCCAAAAATTCTTCAAAACAACAGAAAAGCATAGTTTAGCTGTCTGTGGCTCATTTTGTTGAGAAAAAAGGTTTTGTTAATATTTGTCCCGTTTTACTGCTTTGTACAAAAGGAGTTGTTTAGAGCTATTCCAAATTTTCCTCTGGATTAGCCACTTTTCTAACTTGTTGAGAAAAACAAATTTTCCAAGTATTTCCGAGCTTCTTTCTGAGAGAGTCAATTTTTTGACTAAAAAGAGAAGTTTTCAGTGAATTTCCCCCAAAACGCTTCAAAACAACAGGAAAGCATAGTTTAGCTGTATGTGGCTCATTTCGAGGAGAAAAACAGTTGTTTATTAATTTTGTATTTGCCCAATTTTACAGGTTTGAACAAAAACAGTTGTTTAAACAAATCCAAATTTTTCTCTGGATTTGCCCTTTTTCAAACATGTTAGGAAAAACAAACTTTCTGTGTATTTCTGTGCTCCTTTCTGAGGTAGTCACAATTTTGACTAAAAAGAGAATTTTTCAGTGAATTAGCCCAAAAATGCTTCAAAACCACAGAAAATCATAGTATAGCTGTATGTGGCTCACTTTGGGGAGACAAACAGTTTTTGTTAATATTTGTCCCCTTTTACTGGTTTGTTCAAAAATAGTTGTTTAAACAAATCCAAACATTCCTCTAGGTTTGCCCCTTTTCAAACTTGTTAAGAAAAACAAACTTCCTGAATACTTCTGTGCTCCTTTCTGAGATTGTCACTTTTTTGAAAAAAAAGAGAAGTTTACAGTGAATTAGCCCAAAAATGCTTCAAAACAACAGAAAAGCATAGTTTGGCGGTATTTGGCTCATTTTGAGGAGAAAAACAGATTTTGTTAATATTTGACCCGTTTTATTGCTTTGAACCAAAAAGTGTAGTTTACAACATATCCAAATTTTCTTCTGAATTTTCCCTCTTTTCAAACATAATGAGAAAAACAAACTTTCTAAGTTTTTCTGAGCTTCTTTCTAAGATAGTCACTTTTTGACTAAAAAGAGAATTTTTCAGTAAATTTCCCCGAAAACGCTTCAAAATAACAGGAAAGAATAGTTTAGCTGTATGTGGCTCATTTTGTGTAGAAAAACAGATTTTTTAATATTTGTCCCTTTTACTGGTTTGATCAAAAACAGTTGTTTAAACAAATCCAAATTTTCCTCAGGATTTTCCCCTTTTCAAACTTATTAAGAAAAACAAACTTTCTGAGTATTTCTGTGCTCCTTTCTGAGATAGTCACAATTTTGACTAAAAAGAGAAGTTTTCAGTGAATTAGCCCGAATATGCTTCAAAACTACAGAAAATCATAGTATAACTGTATGTTGCTCACTTTGGGTAGACAAACGGTTTTTGTTAATATTTGTCCCCTTTTACTGGTTTGTTCAAAAATAGTTGTTTAACCAATCCAAACTTTCCTCTTGGTTTGCTCCTTTTCAAACTTGTTAAGAAAAACAAACTTTCTGAGTACTATTGTGCTCCTTTCTGAGATTGTCACTTTTTTGAATAAAAAGAGAAGTTTCAGTAAATTAGCCAGAAAATGCTTCAAAACTAGTGAAATGCATAGTTTGGTGGTAATTGGCTCATTTTGTGGAGAAAACCAGTTTTTGTTAATATTTGTCCCGTTTTACTGCTTTGAACAAAAAGTTTTGTTTACAACAAATCTAAATTTTCTTCTGGATTTGCCCCTTTTCAAACTTGTTGAGAAAAACAAATTTCTAAGAATTTCTGCGTGTTTTTTTCGGAGATTGTCATTTTTTGACTAATAAGAAAAGTTTCCAGTGAATTTCCCCTAAAACGCTTCAAAACAACAGGAAAGCATAGTTAAGCTGTATGTGGCTCATTTTGAGGAGAAAAACTTTTTTTTTTAATATTTGTCCCCTTTTATTGGTTTGATCAAAAATATTTGTTTACACAAATCTTAATTTTCATCAGGATTTTCCCCTTTTCAAATATGTTAAGAAAAAAAAACTTTCTGAGTATTTCAGTGCTCCTTTCTGAGATAGTCACTTTTTTGACTAAAAAGAGAAGTTTTCAGAGAATTTCCCCCAAATGGCTTCAAAACAACAGAGAAGCATAGTTTAACAGTGTGAGGCTCATTTTGAGGAGAAAAACAGTTTTTGTTTATATTTGTCCAGTTTTACTGCTTTGAACAAAAAGGGTTGCTTACAACAAATCCTAATTTTCCTCTAGATTTGCCCCTTTTCAAACTTGTCGAGAAAAACTAACTTTCTAAGTATTTCTGGGTTTTTTTGGGAGATAGTCATTTTTTGACAAAAAAGAGAAGTTTTCAGTGAAATTCCCCGAAAATGCTTCAAAACAACAGGAAAGCATAATTTAGCTGTATATGGCTCATTTTGGGGAGAATTTTTTTTGTTTTGTTTTTGTCCTGTTTTACTGCTTTGTACCAAAAAGTTGTTTACAAGTAATCCAAATTTTCCCCTGGAATTGACCCTTTTCTAACTTGAGAAAAACAAACTATCCAAGTATTTCCGAGCCTCTTTCTGAGAGAGTCAATTTTTGGACTAAAAAGAGAAATTTTCAGTGTATTTCCCCGAAAAAACTTAAAAACAACAGGAAAGCATAGTTTTGCGGTATGTGGTTCATTTTGAGGAGAAAAACAGTTTTAGTTAATTTAATATTTGTCCAATTTTACTGTTTGATAAAAAAAAGTTGTTTAAACAAATCCAAATTTTCCTCTGGATTTTCCCCTTTTCAAACTTATTAAGAAAAAAAAAATTCTGAGTATTTCTGTGCTCCTTTCTGAGATAGTCACGTTCTTGACTACAAAGGGAAGTTTCCTGTGAATTAGCCCGAAAATGCTTCAAAACAACAGAAAATCATAGTTTAGCTGTATGTGGCTCACTTTGGGGAGACAAACAGATTTTGTTAATACGAGTCCCCTTTTACTGGTTTGTTCAAAAATTGTTATTTAAACAAATCCAAACATTCCTCTAGGTTTGCCCCTTTTCAAACTTGTTAGGAAAAAAAAACTTTCTGAATACTTCTGTGCTCCTTTCTGAGATTGTCAACTTTTTGAATAAAAAGAGAAGTTTACAGTGAATTAGCCCAAAAATGCTTCAAAACAACAGAAAAGCATAGTTTGGCGGTATTTGGCTCATTTTGAGGAGAAAAACAGATTTTGTTAATATTTGTCCCGTTTTACTGCTTTGAACCAAAAAGTGTTGTTTACAACAAATCCAAATTTTCTTCTGAATTTGCCCCTTTTTCAAACTTAATGAGAAAAACAAACTTTCTAAGTTTTTCTGAACTTCTTTCTAAGATAGTCACTTTTTGACTAAAAAGAGAAGTTTTCAGTAAATTTCCCCGAAAACGCTTCAAAATAACAGGAAAGAATAGTTTAGCTGTATGTTGCTCATTTTGTGTAGAAAAATAGATTTTTTAATATTTGTCCCTTTTACTGGTTTGATCAAAAAAAGTTGTTTAAACAAATCCAAATTTTTCTCAGGATTTGCGCCTTTCCGAACTTGTTAAGAAAAACTAACTTTCTGAGTATTTCTCTGCCCCTTTCGGAGATTGTCACTTTTTTGACTAAAAAGAGAAGTTTTCAGTAAATTTCCCCGAAAATGCGTCAAAACAACAGGAAAGCATAGTTTAGCTGTATGTGGCTTATTTCGAGGAGAAAAACAGTTTTTTATTAATTTTGTATTTGTCCAATTTTACAGGTTTGAACAAAAACAGATGTTTAAACAAATCCAAATTTTCCTCTGGATTTGCCCCTTTCCAAAACTTGTTAAGAAAAACAAACTTTCTGAGTATTTCTGTGCTCCTTTCTGAGATAGTCACATTTTTGAATAAAAAGAGAATTTTTCAGTGAATTAGCCCGAAAATGCTTCAAAACATCAGAAAATCATAGTTTAGCTGTATGTGGCTCACTTTGGTGAGAAAAACAGTTTTTGTTAAAATTTGTCCCCTTTTACTGGTTTGTTCAAAAATAGTTGTTTAAACAAATCCAAATTTTTCTCTTGGTTTACCCCTTTTCAAACATGTTAAGAAAAAAAAAATTGTGATTAATTCTGTGCTCCTTTCTGAGATAGTCACTTTTTTGAACAAAAAGAGAAGTTTGCTGTAAGTTAGCCCGAAAAAGCTTCAAAACTACAGAAATGCATAGTTTGGCGGTATTTGCTCAAATTGTGAAGAAAACCAGTTTTTGTTAATATTTGTCCCGTTTTACTGCTTTGAACCAAAAGTGTTGTTTGCAACAAATCCAAATTTTCTTCTGGATTTTCCCCTTTTCAAACTTGTTGAGAAAAACAAACTTTCTAAGTATTTCTGAGTTTTTTTCGGAGATAGTCATTATTTTACTAATAAGAAACGTTTCTAGTGAATTTCCCCGAAAACACTTCAAAACAACAGGAAAGCATAGTTGAGATGTAGGTGGCTCATTTAGAGGAGAAAAGACAGTTTTTGTTAATATTTGTCCCCTTTTACTAGTTTGATCAAAAACATTTGTTTACACAAATCCAAATTTTCATCAGGATTTGCCCCTTTTCAAATATGTTAAGAAAAACAAACTTTCTATGTATTTCAGTGCTCCTTTCTGAGATAGTCACTTTTTTGACTAAAAAGCGAAGTTTCCAGTGAATTTCCACGAAAATACTTCAAAACAACAGGAAAGCATAATTTAGCTGTATGTGGCTCATTTTGTGGAGAAAAAAAGTTTTTATTAATATTTATCCCATTTTATTGCTTTGTACAAAAAAAATTGTTTACAAGTATTCCAAATTTTCCTCTGGATTTGCCCCTTTTCGAACTTGTTGAGAAAAACAAACTTTCCACATATTTCCGAGCTTCTTTCTGAGTGAGTCAAATTTTTTAATAAAAAGAGAATTTTTCAGTGAATTAACCCGAAAATGCTTCAAAAGAACAGAAAATCATAGTTTAGCTGTATATGGCTCACTTCAGTGAGAAAAACAGTTTTTGTTAATATTTGACCCCTTTTACTGGTTTGTTCAAAAAAAGTTGTTTAAACAAATCCAAACTTTCCTCTTGGTTTGCCCCTTTTCAAACTTGTTAAGAAAAACAAACTTTCAGAGTATTTCTGTGCTCCTTTCTGAGATTGTCACTTTTTTGAATAAAAAGAGAAGTTTAGAGTGAATTAGCCCGAAAATGCTTCAAAACAACAGAAAAACATAGTTTTGCGGTATTTGGCTCATTTTGAGATGAAAAAAAGTTTTTGCTAATATTTGTCCCGTTTTACAGCTTTGAACAAAATGGGTTGCTTACAACAAATCTTAATTTTCCTCTGGATTTGCTCCTTTTCAAACTTGTTGAGAAAAACAAACTTTCTGATTATTTCTGAGCTTCTTTCAGAGATAATTTTTTATTGAATAAAAAGAGAAGTTTTCAGTGAAATTCCCCTAAAATGCTTCAAAACAACAGAAAATCAAAGTTTAGCTGTATTTGGCTCATTTTGAGGAGAAAAACAGTTTTTGTTAATATTTGTCCCCTTTAACTGGTTTGATCAAAAACAGTTGTTTAAACAAATCCAAATTTTTCTCAGGATTTGCGCCTTTTCAAACTTGTTAAGAAAAACAAACTTACTGAGTTTTTCTCTGCTCCTTTCGGAGATAGTCACTTTTTGGACAAAAAAGAAAAGTTTTCAATGAATTAGCCCGAATATGCTTCAAAACAACAGGAAAGCATAATTTAGCTGTATGTGGCTCATTTTGTGGAGAAAAACAGTTTTTATTAATATTTGTCCCATTTTACTGCTTTGTACCAAAAAAAAATTGTTTACAAGTGATCCAAATTTTCCTCTGGATTTGCCCCTTTTCGAACTTGTTGAGAAAAACAAACTTTACACATATTTCCGAGCTTCATTCTGAGTGAGTTTTTTTTTTTTATAAAAAAAGAAGTTTTCAGTGAATTAGCCCGAAAATGCTTCAAAAGAACAGAAAATCAAAGTTTAGCTGTATTTGGCTCTTTTTGAGGAGAAAATTTTTTTGTTGTTAATATTTGTCCCATTTAACTGGTTTGATCAAAAACAGTTGTTTAAACAAATCCAAATTTTTCTCAGGATTTGCGCCTTTTCAAACTTAAGAAAAACAAACCTACTGAGTATTTCGCTGCTCCTTTCGGAGATAGTCACTTTTTGGACTAAAAAGATAATTTTTCAATGAATTAGCCCGAAAATGCTTCAAAACAACAGGAAAGCATAATTTAACTGTATGTGGCTCATTTTGTGGAGAAAAAAAGTTTTTGTTAATAATTGTCCCATTTTACTGCTTTGAACAAAAACAGTTGTACACACCAAATCCAAATTTCCCACTGGCTTTTCACCTTTTCAAACTTGTTGGGAAAAGTAATCATTCTGAGTATTTCTGAGTTTCTTTCTGAGATAGTCACTTTTTTGAATAAAAAGAGAAGTTTTTAGTAAATTTCCCCAAAAATGCTTTAAATACAGAAAAGCAGTTTAGCTATCTGTGGCTCATTTAGTGGAGAAAAAGTTTTTGTTAATATTTGTCACGTTTTACTGCTTTGTACAAAAAGAGTTGTTTACAGCTAATTCGAATTTTCCTCAGGATTTGCCCCTTTTCTAACTTGTTGAGAAAAACAAACTTTCCAAGTATTTCTGAAGTTTTCAGTGAATTTCCACGAAAAAGCTTCAAAACAACAGGAAAGCATAGTTTAGCTGTATGTGGCTCATTTTGAGGAGAAAAACGGTTTTAGTTAATTTAATATTTGTCCAATTTTACTGGTTTGATCAAAAACAGTTGTTTAAACAAATCCAAATTTTCCTCTGGATTTGCCCCTTTTCAAACTTAAGAAAAACAAACTTTCTGAGTATTTATGTGCTCCTTTCTGAGATACTCACATTCTTGACTACAAAGGGAAGTTTCCTGTGAATTAGCCCGAAAATGCTTCAATACAACAGAAAATCATAGTTTAGCTGTATGTGGCTCACTTTGGGGAGACAAAGAGTTTTTATTAATATTTGTCCCCTTTTACTGGTTAGTTAAAAAATAGTTGTTTAAACAAACCCAAATTTTCCTCTTGGTTTTCCCTTTTTCAAACTTGTTAAGAAAAACAAACTTTCAGAGTATTTCGGTGCTCCTTTCTGAGATTGTCATTTTTTTTTTGAGTAAAAAGAGAATTTACAGCGAATTAGCCGGAAAATGCTTCAAAACAACAGAAAAGCATAGTTTGGCGGTATTTGGCTCATTTTGAGGAGATAAACAGTTTTTGTTAATATTTGGCCCGTTTTACAGCTTTGAACCAAAAAGTGTTGTTTACAACAAATCCAAATTTTCTTCTGGATTTGCCTCTTTTCTAACTTGTAAAGAAAAACAAACTTTTCTAAGCATTTCTGAGCTTCTTTCTGAGATAGTCACTTTTTTGACTAAAAAGAGAATTTTCAGTGAATTTTGCCGAAAACGCTTCAAAACAACAGGAAAGCATAGGTTAGCTGTATGTGGCTCATTTTGAGAGGGAAAAAGTTTTTGTTAATATTTGTTCTCTTTTACTGGTTTGATCAAAAATAGTTGTTTAAACAAATCCAAATTTTCCTCAGGATTTGCCCCTTTTCAAACTTGTTAAGAAAAACAAAGTTTCTGAGTATTTCAGTGCTCCTTTCTGAGATAGTCACTTTTTTGAATAAAAAGAGAAGTTTTCAGTGAATTTCCCCCAAAATACTTCAAAACAACAGAGAAGCAGTTTAGCTGTATGTGGCTCATTTTGAGGAGAAATACAGTTTTTGTTTATATTTGTCCCCTTTTACTGGTTTGTTCAAAAAAAGTTGTTTAAACAAATCCAAATTTTCCTCTGGATTTGCCCGTTTTCAAACTTGTTAAGAAAAACAAACTTTCTGAGTATTTCTGTGCTCTATTCTGAGATAGTCACTTTTTAAACAAAAAAGTGAAGTTTTCAGTTAATTACCCCGAAAATGCTTCAAAACAACAGGAAAGCATAATTTAGCTGTATTTGGCTCATTTTGTGGAGAAAAACAGATTTTGTTAATATTTGTCCCGTTTTACTGCTTTGTACCAAAATAGTTGTTTACAATTAATCCAAATTTTCCTCTGGATTTTCCCCTTTTCTAACTTTTTGAGAAAAATAAACTTTCCAAGTATTTCCGAGCTTCTTTCTAAGAGAGTAAATTTTTTGACTAAAAAGAGAAGTTTTCAGTGAATTTCCCCGAAAACACATAAAACAACAGGAAAGCATAGTTTAGCGGTGTGTGGTTAATTTTGAGGAGAAAAACAGTTTTTGTTAATTTAATATTTGTCCAATTTTACTGTTTGATAAAAAAAAAGTTGTTTAAACAAATCTAAATTTTCCTCTGGATTTGCCCCTTTTCAAACTTGTTAAGAAAAACAAACTTTCTGAGTATTTCAGTGCTCCTTTCTGCGATAGTCACTTTTTTGAATAAAAAGAGAAGTTTTCAGTGAATTTCCCCAAAAATGTATACACTATAAATGAGAGAATAATGGTTGTGCTATATTTGGACTAGTATACACTATAAATGAGTGAATAATAGGTGTACTATATTTGGGCTAGGATGCACTATAAATGAGTGACTAATGGGTGTACTATATTTTGGCTAGGATGCACTATAAATGAGTGAATAGCAGGTGTGCTATATTTGGGCCAATATTGCAGCACTAACACTCTTCATCCTGGAAGGTTGAACAAAATATTGCCCTATCTACCAATTTTACTTGACATAATGGTATCTCAAAACTCTAGACCTTCTGTAACAAAGAACATGTTCTATACATATATATATATATACCAGAAGTGAAAAGCTTCATCACTACACATATGCCATGAAATCAGGCCAGTTGTTTCAATGGTAGTCATGTTCGAATTACTTATGAGTTGCTGTTTTATGAAAACTATGTCAGCGCATTAGAGTCAGTTTTGGTGTATTGCAAGGAACAAGGCATCCAAGGGGTGAGATGGCAGGATGAGCCCTCCTAAATCCCGGCCCAACCAACATATCCCAAGGAACAAGCCATCCAAGGTGTGAGATGGCAGGATGAGCCCTACTAGATCATGACCCAACCAACAATTTTACTTCCATTTATGCAATTCCAACACATTGCTCAGAAGCAATCTGTCCCTTTGAGTTTGAATTTGAGTTTGAATTCTGCATACAGCAAAAATTCTGCCACAAGTTATCAACTTTCTCACTTATCTGCTGCACTACCAAATTTCTCTTAGCAAAGACAACTAGACTGTCTGGTTGAAGTGGAGAGGGAGGAATATCATGCAAGGCAACTTGCAGCAGGCCATGCATGACGTTTCTATGCTGAGTCTACATAAATATGTCACAACTTAATGACCTGGCCAAACCAGACAATCCAGATGCTTCTGCTGTCACACACAAACATTCTAACACATATATATGCTCACACACACGTACAAGCACATACGTGTAAGCACACATGTCATGAACACACGTACATGCACATATATACATGCACACATGTCATGCACACATATACATGCACACATATCATGAACACACAAAGTAAATTCTTACATTACTTCTGATCAATATATCTGTTACAAAACTGTGCGATGGCAGAGTTAAGAGTACAAAGTTGGTTGATATCACTAGAGGAGAGGTGTTTCATATTGGATACTACTTGTTGCCATGCCAACTCCAGCTCCTGTACGGCAGCAGAGGAAGGTGAATGGTTGTTTATGGTGTGAGATGAGATTGATGTGTGAAGCAGTGCAGTGGAGGGAGAGCAGCTGAGAGGTGTGCTGTTGAGGTATGTGACTGGATGGGACAGCAAAATACACGACTTCAGTTTGCTTGTGAATACTTGCTCCTGATGGGGCACCTTAACAACATGCAGACAATCATAACAACACTGCTACACTTGCTCCTGATGGGGCACCTTAACAATATGCAGACAATCAAAACAACACTGCCACACTTGCTCCTGATCGGGCACCTTAACAATATGCAGATAATCATAATAACACTGCTACACTTGCTCCAGATGGGGCACCTTAACAACATGCAGACAATCATAACAACACTGCTACACTTGCTCCTGATGGGGCACCTTTAACAACATGCAGACATCATAACAACACTGCTACACTCGCTCCTGATGGGGCACCTTAACAACATGCAGACATCATAACAAAACTGCTACACTTGCTCCTGATGGGGCACCTTAAACAGACAATCATAATAACACTGCTACGCTTGCTCCTGATGGGGCACCTTAACAATATGCGGACAATCATAACAACACTGCCATATTTGCTCCTGATGGGGCACCTTAACAACATGCAGACATCATAACAACACTGCTACGCTTGCTCCTCATGGGACCCCTTAACAACATGCAGACATAATAACAACACTGCTACGCTTGCTCCTGATGGGGCACCTTAACAACATGCAGACAATCATAACAACACTGCCATACTTGCTCCTGATGGGGCACCTTAACAATATGCAGACAATCATAACAACACTGCTACACTTGCTCCTGATGGGGCACCTTAACAACATGCAGACATCATAACAACACTGCTATACTTGCTCCTGATGGGGCACCTTAACAACATGCAGACAATCATAACAACACTGCCATACAACATGCAGACATTATAACAACACTGCCATACTTGCTCCTGATGGGGCACCTTAACAATATGCAGACAATCATAACAACACTGCTACACTTGCTCCTGATGGGGCACCTTAACAATATGCAGACATGCAACACTGCCATACTTGCTCCTGATGGGGCACCTTAACAACATGCAGACAATCATAACAACACTGCTACATACTTGCTCCTGATGGGGCACCTTAACAACATGCAGACAATCATAACAACACTGCCATACTTGCTCCTGATGGGGCACCTTAACAATGCAGACAATCATAACAACACTGCCATATTTGCTCCTGATCGGGCACCTTAACAATATGCAGACAATCATAACAACACTGCTACACTTGCTCCTGATGGGGTACCTTAAGCAACATGCAGACAGCATAACAACACTGCTATACTTGCTCCTGATGGGGCACCTTAACAACATGCAGACAATCATAACAACACTGCCATACTTCCTCCTGATGGGCACCTTAACAACATGCAGACAATCATAACAACACTGCCATACTTGCTCCTGATGGGGCACCTTAACAACATGCAGACAATCATAACAACACTGCTACACTTGCTCCTGATGGGGCACCTTAACAACATGCAGACAATCATAACAACAGAGCTACACTTGCTCCTGATGGGGCACCTTAACAACATGCAGACAACATAACAACACTGCTACACTTGCTCCTGATGGGGCACCTTAACAACACTGCCATACTTGCTCCTGATGGGGCACCTTAACAACATGCTGACATCATAACTTGCTCCTGATGGAGCACCTTAACAACATGCAGACATCACCTGTCAATCATAACAACACACTGCACACTTGCTCCCGATGGGGCACCTTAACAACATGCAGACAATCATAACAACACTGCCACACTTGCTCCTGATGGGGCACCTTAACAACATGCAGACAATCATAACAACACTGCTAACTTGCTCCTGATGGGGCACCTTAACAACATGCAGACAATCATAACAACACAGCTACACTTGCTCCTGATGGGGCACCTTAACAACATGCAGACAATCATAACAACACACTTGCTCCTGATGGGGCACCTTAACAACATGCAGACAATCATAACAACACTGCTACACTTGCTCCTGATGGGGCACCTTAACAACATGCAGACAATCATAACAACACTGCTACACTTGCTCCTGATGGGGCACCTCAACAACATGCAGACAATCATGCTACGCTTGCTCCTGATGGGGCACCTTAACAACATGCATACAACACTGCTACACTTGCTCCTGATGGGGCACCTTAACAACATGCAGACAATCATAACACTGATGGGGCACCTTAACAATATGCAGACAATCATAACAACACTGCCATATTTGTTCCTGATGGGGCACCTTAACAATATGCAGACAATCATAACAACACTGCTACACTTGCTCCTGATGGGGTACCTTAACAACATGCAGACAGCATAACAACACTGCTATACTTGCTCCTGATGGGGCACCTTAACAACATGCAGACAATCATAACAACACTGCCATACTTCCTCCTGATCGGGCACCTTAACAACATGCAGACAATCATAACAACACTGCCATACTTGCTCCTGATCGGGCACCTTAACAACATGCAGACAATCATAACAACACTGCTACACTTGCTCCTGATGGGGCACCTTAACAACATGCAGACAATCATAACAACAGAGCTACACTTGCTCCTGATGGGGCACTTTAACAACATGCAGACAACATAACAATACTGCTACACTTGCTCCTGATGGGGCACCTCAACAACATGCAGACAATCATAACAACACTGCCATACTTGCTCCTGATGGGGCACCTTAACAACATGCTGACATCATAACAAAACTGCTACACTTGCTCCTGATGGGGCACCTTAACAACATGCAGACATCATAACAACACTGTCACACTTGCTCCCGATGGGGCACCTTAACAACATGCAGACAATCATAACAACACTGCCACACTTGCTCCTGATGGGGCACCTTAACAACATGCAGACAATCATAACAACACTGCCATACTTGCTCCTGATGGGGCACCTTAACAACATGCAGACAATCATAACAACACAGCTACACTTGCTCCTGATGGGGCACTTTAACAACATGGAGACATCATAACAACACTGCTACACTTGCTCCTGATGGGGCACCTTAACAACATGCAGACAATCATAACAACACAGCTACACTTGCTCCTGATGGGGCACCTTAACAACATGCAGACATCATAACAACACTGCTACACTTGCTCCTGATGGGGCACCTCAAAAACATGCAGACAATCATAACAACACTGCTACGCTTGCTCCTGATGGGGCACCTTAACAACATGCTGACATCATAACAAAACTGCTACACTTGCTCCTAATGATGCACCTTAACAACATGCTGACATCATAACAAAACTGCTACACTTGCTCCTGATGGGGCACCACCTTAACAACATGCAGGCATCATAACAACACTGCTACACTTGCTCCTGATGGGGCACCTTAACAATATGCAGACATCACTGTTATACAGCTAACACTCATATAGATAGGATGATGACACTTATATATATATATATGTCTATTTGGTATTGCAGGCAACATGTCTCTCCCAGTTTTGCCTTATATGGTATAGCAGGCAACATGTTCCCGCCAGTGTTGTCTTATATGGTAGTGTAGGCGCCAAAAAAAAATTTCCGTTGCGTTCTGGTACAACGCACGTTTATTTTCTGAGCGTAACCATTGGGGGAGCGTTTCCAACTGTTTTTCTAAGCGTTCTACGAAACGCAGCGTTCTTCGAAACGCAGCGTCCTTCGAAAACGCACCGTCCTTCGAAAACTCACAATCCTTCCGACTGATTATGACGTAAAATTGTACACGTGTTGTAAATTTTGCACGAGGTTGTTATTGGCAAGTTCAAGTTGCGTCGCTCGCTAAAACAAGCCATTTTTTCACTCTGTCGGTGATATGGTGTACTCGAGGTACGAAAAGCAAAGAATTCTTTACCACAGATTTAAAGGATTGAAGGCCCCAACAATCGCTAAGATATTGGTGGAGGAGGAAAGACTCGGTGTCACTAGGCAGGGCGCCCAGAGCTTTCTGAAGCGCTACCGTGAGACTCGCATGGCAGACGGCCAGGCAATGGGAGGCCATCTGTTATCTCAGAAGATGTCAAGGAGATTTTGGAGGTTCAAATGCAGGCTTGTTTTGAATTTTAAGGTGCCATGCTTATGAAATTGACTAAAGGAATATGAAGTTAGGAACTTTTTTTTTTTTTTTAAGAATAGCCTTGCTAAGTATATTTGTACATGGGTTGCTTAGTTTAATATATCTCTATCTAGGCTGATGAGACGACGGCTTGCCAGCTACACGGCCTACTTCAAAGCAAGGGCTACTCCATCTCTTTGGCATGAACTGAAAGTTCATTAGAAGGGAGGTGAAGTCAAAAAACAAGGCAGAGTTGGTGGAGGGGATCAAAAGATTCTGGCTGACTGTTGTTGCCACTAAGTGCCAGAAATATATCCGACATTTGAGAAGAAAAGTGATTCCTCGAATCATTGAACTGAATGACAATGCAACTGGTGACTGATTTATATTATTGTGGTTTTGTTGTATTCAGAGTAATAGCATTCACTGAGCAGGCACACCCCTTTGTTGTTGCATGTCGGTTTCTTTGCATCAGGGCTTTACTACAAATAGGTGAAGCCATGTTGTAGAATGTACTGGGAGAAAACAATTTACTATTCTGGAATTTGAACCATGCTGAAGTGTGGTTTTATGGATAGACAGGAAAAAGCACATGTAAGTGTGTGGGAGGAAACCAGGAATGTGTGAACACACCTTTCAGTTGGTGTACTTGTTTGTTGAGGCTATCTTAACTAGTAGCAGCTGCTCGTGAAACAGCAGCCTTCCCAGCAACTTGTCTTTGTTTCCTTTATTGGGCTCAGTAGTCATCCAGCAGCAGCATTATATATTTAAATCAGTTGATGTACTTGTTGAGGCTTATCCCAAACCAGTAGCCTTCCTAGCAACTTCTCTTTGTTTCCTTATTGGGCTCATTAGTCATCCAGCAGCAGCACTATATATTTAAAAGATATATCGAGGTGGCCACAACCTAGCTTTAGGTACTGAATTGTCCAAGAAATAACCAAATACTTAAACAACTTTAGTAACAACCACAATCATGATTTATCTGGATGGACAAATAATGCTCCACAAGCAAATTCCATTTTGTGTTTTATATTGCTCCTCCCATGATGTATATGTAAGGAGAGTTGCTAACTGCAATCTTATTTGGCATCTTGTCGTAAACATATCAAAGAATATCAAGTAATCAAAAAATATACATATCTACAATACTTATTTATGTAGTCTCAAACGTTTCCATGCCTGTTGCACAGCCTCTAAACATTTCTGCCACACAGGCTCGAACTCTACTGGAGCCCTACAAAACTGAGGGTACTGGCTAAACATGACCCTCAATAATTCATCCAGTTCCTTTGAAGGAAGCCCTAGAAGGTCCCTGTTCCCCTTAGAGGTACATCTTCTCATTCGGCCAAAATACCAAACAATAGCCTGCAATATCAAAGAATTAGAGATATGCACTATCTAGATCTTAAGTAAGGATTGCATACTACATGAGCCCTCTTCACAACTGATACAAGCTTTGTTGCACTTGACATAAAATAGCATATGCTTGGTCTTGCATTGAATTCAAGACATTTATGAGAAACTGCCCTTAGATCACGCACATATTGATCAAGCTTCAACATCATGTGAAAAAAGCTACACAAGACAGTCACCTGCAGCTACATTGGCTATGCTGGTAGTAATTATATAGCAATATCAAAACTAACACAAATTAGCCTCCAGCATACAAAACCAACAATCAAAATCTGAGAAATCAAAACTAACGCAGTAGATCCCCAAAATCGAAACCAATACCGATTTACAAGCAATTAAAACTTGAAATACTCAGCAACTGTAACTAGAAAATAGACAAAACTCTCTAGAAAAAATTAAATAAAGCTACCCACCTTGAGCAAACGCTGGGAAAAGGGCTTACTTTGTGCAAGGTAATCCTTCAGAGCCTTCCTGAACGTCATCGTGAAATACTAAACAGAACTCAATCCAGGACACTAAACACCGCGTGTTCATCGAAGGGCGCTCATTTAAGATGCGCGCACATGGATGACGTTCAGGTTCACGTAACAATTTCAAATGATGCAGGTGCACGTAACAATTTCAAATAAACGGTGCGTAGTATGCATCCTGTAGAACGCATGCGTTCCGTTGTACATGCGTTTCTAAATTGTACTTCTTGCGTTTATGTTGAGCCGGTCAATCGTTCAACATACGTTGAACCAGAACGCAACGGAAAGTTTTTTGGGGCGCCTACTGTATAGCAGGCAACATGTCTCTGCCACAGTGTTGCCTTATATGGTATAGCAGGCAACATGTCTCTGCCACAGTGTTTCCCTATATGGTATAGAAGGCAACATGTTCCTGCCAGTGTTTCCTTATATGGTATAGCAGCAACATGTTTCTGCCAGTGTTGCCTTATATGGTATAGCAGGCACATGTCTCTGCCACAGTGTTGCCCTATATGGTAAGCAGGCAACATGTTCCTGCCAGTGTTTCCCTATATGGTATAGCAGGCAACATATTCTTTTCAGTGTTGCCTTATATGGTAGATAAGACAACATGTTCCTGCCAGTGTTGCCTTATATGGTATATCAGGAAACATGTATCACCCAGTTCTCCCTTATATGGTATAGCAGACAGCATGCTTCTGCCTGTGTTGCCTGATATGGTATAGCAGGCAACATGTTCCTGCCAGTGTTGCCTTATATGGTATAGCAGGAAACATGTCTCTTCCAGTATTTCCTTATATGGTATAGCAGGAAACATGTCTCTTCCAGTGTTGCCTTATATGGTTTAGCAGGAAACATGCCTCTGCAAGTATTTCCTTATATGGTATAGCAGAAACATGTATCTGCCAGTGTTTCCTTATATGGTATAGCAGGAAACATGTCTCTCCCAGTGTTGCCTTATATGGTATAGCAGGAAACATGTCTCTTCCAGTGTTGCCTTATATGGTTTAGCAGGAAACATGCCTCTGCAAGTATTTCCTTATATGGTATAGCAGGAAACATGTCTCTGCCGGTGTTGCCTTACATGATATAGCAGGAAACATGTCTCTGCCAGTGTTGCCTTATATGGTATAGCAGGAAACAAGTCTCTTCCAGTGTTGCCTTATATGGTTTAGCAGGAAACATGTCTCTGCAAGTTTTTCCTTATATGGTATAGCAGGAAACATGTCTCTTCCAGTGTTTCCTTATATGGCATAGCAGGCAACATGTTCCTGCCAGTGTTTCCTTATATGGTATAACAGGCAACATGCTTCTGCAAGTGTTGCCTTATATGGTATAGCAGGAAACATGTCTCTGCCAGTGTTGCCTTATATGGTTTAGCAGGAAACATGTCTCTGCAAGTGTTGCCCTATATGGTTTAGCAGGAAACATGTCTCTGCCAGTGTTGCCTTATATGGTACAGCAGGAAACATGTCTCTGCCAGTGTTGAATAGCATTTTGGTTCTGCTTGAGAGGCAGGATACTGTTTGTCCACTCCTTACTTTCTTCAGGTAAGCCAGCACTAGATTAGTGAGAGGAGATGGAACACAGCTCTCCACTGCACTCAGATAAGGACTACTCTAATGATCAAACACACATGCATACAGAGGCAGGTACACACATCACATGCACACATAAACATACACAAACAAACCTCAAAGTTAAGGAATTATAATTTACACACATACACACCACTTACACATATATTTACTCACAAACATACTCATAATATATACACACATACACACCACTTACACATATATTTACTCACAAACATACTCATAATATATACACACATATACACACCACTTACACATATATTTACTCACAAACATACTCATAATATATACACACATATACACACCACTTACACATATATTTACTCACAAACATACTCATAATATATATACACATACACACCACTTACACATATATTTACTCACAAACATACTCATAATATATACACACATACACATCACTTACACATATATTTACTCACAAACATACTCATAATATATACACACATACACACCACTTACACATATATTTACTCACAAACATACTCATAATATATACACACATACACACCACTTACACATATATTTACTCACAAACATACTCATAATATATACACACATACACACCACTTACACATATATTTACTCACAAACATACTCATAATATATACACACATATACACACACACACATAAACATGCATGCACACATATACACACACACAACACTCACGCACACACACATGCACACACACATGCTTACCTCAGCAAACCTCTTAAATGCTACCAGGGCTTGATGCTGTACTAGCCAATGATCATGCAGAAGCAAATTACCGTAGACTCTAGCCAATATGCCGGCACCTTCACTCTGCACACACCCACATACATATAAGCACACACACCATATTTGCCAGAGTTACGTCGTACCTGCCATCTTTTAAAAAAATCTAGAATTGTTGGAATATAAGTCGCACAGAGAGCCATGTATCAAATAAAGCAACCATCACTACCAGCAAAGCAGAAGAAGAAGGCCGTCAAGCCGGTTCTGAGAGGAGAAGGGAGCCACACTGCAAGGCAGGGAAAAGGCATTACTCTGCAGGCCAAGCCTGGCCTGAGCGGAGGAGAGAGCCACACTGCAAGGCAGGTCAAAGGCATTGCTCTGCAGGCCAAGCCGGTCCTCAGCAGAGGAGAGAGCCACACTCCAAGACAGGTCAAAGGCATTGCTCTGAGGGCCAAGCCTGTCCTGAGCAGAGGAGAGAGCCACACTGCAAGGCAGGTCAAAGGCATTGCTCTGCAGGCCAAGCCTGGCCTGAGCGGAGGAGAGAGCCACACTGCAAGGCAGGTCAAAGGCATTGCTCTGCAGGCCAAGCCTGGCCTGAGCGGAGGAGAGAGCCACATTGCAAGACAGGTCAAAGGCATTGCTCTGCAGGCCAAGCCTGGCCAGAGCAGAAGAGAGAGGCACATTGCAAAACAGGTCAAAGGCATTGCTCTGCAGGCCAAGCCTGGCCCGAGCAGAAGAGAGAGGCACATTGCAAGACAGGTCAAAGGCATTGCTCTGCAGGCCAAGCCGGTCCGGAGCAATATTTTCACTTATTCCATACTCCCTTCCAGCTCTATTCCAGAATTATCAGCAAATGTATGAGCTTAAAAGCTCCAGTACAGCTCCGCCTCTTCACTCCAGACAAGCTCTGCCTCTTTGCTCCAGACATACCGTTCATAAAATCGCGAGCAGTGCCGTACGGTTAGTAAGAGACCACACACTCCACTTATGACCACACCCATTGATTCATTTTAGCCAGTGCAACTTATATTCCAGAAAAATTGACACATTCGGAGTACAAGTCCCACCCCTGAAATTGACACAATCGTAGTACAAGTCCCACCCCTGAAGTTGAGAAGAGGATTGAGCTGCTACTGCGACTTATACTCCGACAAATACTGCACTTACACACACACACACACATACATATAGACTGACACGTTATAGTCACCTGATAGGAGTGATGGAACTGAATGTGAGCATAGTGGTAGAGAAGATGGCAGATAGCCAGCCACACACACACACTGCCCTGTTGCTGCTCTTGCCGGCACAATAAGGAGCACAGCTGAAACAATACCTGAATATGCATGTCACACATGCATGCACACAGAGCAGACAGATAGAGACAAGGTGTGAATTAGACAAGTATACAAAGCATAACCATATCAACAAAGTTGCTGACAGCACTGACAAAACACACACACACACCACACACCACACACACACACACACACACACACACACACACACACACACACACACACACACACACACACACACACACACACACACACACACACACACACACACACACACACACACACACACACACACACACACACACACACACACAAACCCACCCACCCACACACACACACACACACACACACACACACACAAACAAACACACACACAAACCCACCCACACACACACACACACACACACACACAAGTGTAGTTTGATAACAACATTCTCAAAAAAAATAACAACTTTATTGCATTCCATGATAGTTATGTGGTAGTCCCAAGCCCCCAATAATTTAAATAATAAGATATTGTTAAAATAGCCAGCATAACCAGGCAGATGAGGATATGAGGTAGTGGCCAGTACGACCAGGCAGATGAGGATATAAGGTGGTAGCCAGTACGACCAGGCAGATGAGGTCATGAGGTGGTAGCCAGCATGACCAGGCAGATGAGGACATGAGGTGGTGGCCAGCATGACCAGAGAGATGAGGACATGAGGTGGTAGCCAGCATGACCAGGCAGATGAGGATATGAGGTGGTAGCCAGCATGACCAGGCAGATGAGGACATGAGGTGGTAGCCAGCATGACCAGGCAGATGAGGATATGAGGTGGTAGCTAGCATGACCAGACAGATGAGGACATGAGGTGGTAGCCAGCATGACCAGGCAGATGAGGACATGAGGTGGTGGCCAGCATGACCAGACAGATGAGGATATGAGGTGGTAGCCAGCATGACCACGCAGATGAGGACATGAGGTGGTAGCCAGCATGACCAGGCAGATGAGGATATGAGGTGGTAGCCAGCATGACCAGGCAGATGAGGATATGAGGTGGTAGCTAGCATGACCAGACAGATGAGGACATGAGGTGGTAGCCAGCATGACCAGGCAGATGAGGACATGAGGTGGTGGCCAGCATGACCAGACAGATGAGGATATGAGGTGGTAGCCAGCATGACCAGGCAGATGAGGACATGAGGTGGTAGGCAGCATGACCAGGCAGATGAGGATATGAGGTGGTAGCCAGCATGACCAGGCAGATGAGGATATGAGGTGGTAGCCAGCATGACCAGGCAGATGAGGACATGAGGTGGTAGCCAGCATGACCAGGCAGATGAGGATATGAGGTGGTAGCTAGCATGACCAGACAGATGAGGACATGAGGTGGTAGCCAGCATGACCAGGCAGATGAGGACATGAGGTGGTGGCCAGCATGACCAGAGAGATGAGGACATGAGGTGGTAGCCAGCATGACCAGGCAGATGAGGATATGAGGTGGTAGCCAGCATGACCAGGCAGATGAGGACATGAGGTGGTAGCCAGCATGACCAGGCAGATGAGGATATGAGGTGGTAGCTAGCATGACCAGACAGATGAGGACATGAGGTGGTAGCCAGCATGACCAGGCAGATGAGGATATGAGGTGGTAGCTAGCATGACCAGACAGATGAGGACATGAGGTGGTAGCCAGCATGACCAGGCAGATGAGGACATGAGGTGGTGGCCAGCATGACCAGACAGATGAGGATATGAGGTGGTAGCCAGCATGACCACGCAGATGAGGACATGAGGTGGTAGCCAGCATGACCAGGCAGATGAGGATATGAGGTGGTAGCCAGCATGACCAGGCAGATGAGGATATGAGGTGGTAGCCAGCATGACCAGACAGATGAGGACATGAGGTGGTAGCCAGCATGACCAGGCAGATGAGGACATGAGGTGGTGGCCAGCATGACCAGGCAGATGAGGATATGAGGTGGTAGCCAGCATGACCAGGCAGATGAGGATATGAGGTGGTGGCCAGCATGACCAGGCAGATGAGGATATGAGGTGGTTGCCAGCATGACCAGGCAGATGAGGACATGAGGTGGTAGCCAGCATGACCAGGCAGATGAGGATATGAGGTGGTAGCCAGCATGACCAGGCAGATGAGGGCATGAGGTGGTAGCCAGCATGACCAGGCAGATGAGGACATGAGGTGGTAGCCAGCATGACCAGGCAGATGAGGATATGAGGTGGTTGCCAGCATGACCAGGCAGATGAGGACATGAGGTGGTAGCCAGCATGACCAGGCAGATGAGGATATGAGGTGGTAGCCAGCATGACCAGGCAGATGAGGGCATGAGGTGGTAGCCAGCATGACCAGGCAGATGAGGACATGAGGTGGTAGCCAGCATGACCAGGCAGATGAGGATATGAGGTGGTTGCCAGCATGACCAGGCAGATGAGGACATGATGTGGTAGCCAGCATGACCAGGCAGATGAGGACATGAGGTGGTAGCCAGCATGACCAGACAGATGAGTGATTAATACTTCACTGGTGAGTAAGTTATCACTGCCACTCTATTTTAACCTTCTCGTTATTTCAGTTAATGCTTTCACCCTCGGATTTACACATGTATTTAAAATAGACACAGATACACACAAAATCAATATTAAATCAAAGTGCACCAAAGTCCCAATCAACCATGGTTACTAGACGAGCATTGGTGCTGACAAATGGTGTGGTCAAAATTAGATTACTTAGCAACTGACCACAGATGATGAATATGATTATGTAATTAATCCACCTACACAGCAAATTTAGGCCACAATGTTAGTATATGACAGGACATGCTATATAGAAAGTGCAACAAGATAACAAGAATATATATAATGCATGTACATACAAATATTCTGATATTATTTGTTTGTTGAACTGCATCCCAAAACAACACGGCATAATGTAGCTATTCAAACAAGCACACACACAACACTGCATAATGTAGCTATTCAAACAAGCACACACACAACACTGCATAATGTGGCTATTCAAACAAGCACACACACAACACTGCATAATTTAGCTATTCAAACAAGCACACACACAACACTGCATAATGTGGCTATTCAAACTAGCACACACACAACACTGCATAATGTAGCTATTCAAACAAGCACACACACACAACACTGCATAATGTAGCTATTCAAACAAGCACACACACAACACGGCATAATGTAGCTATTCAAACAAGCACACACACAACACTGCATAATGTGGCTATTCAAACTAGCACACACACAACACTGCATAATGTAGCTATTCAAACAAGCACACACACAACACTGCATAATGTGGCTATTCAAACAAGCACGCACACAACACAGCATAATGTGGCTATTCAAACAAGCACACACAACACTGCATAATGTAGCTATTCAAACTAGCACACACACAAGACTGCATAATGTGGCTATTCAAACAAGCACACACACAACACTGCATAATGTAGCTATTCAAACAAGCACACACACAACACTGCATAATGTGGCTATTCAAACAAGCACACACACAACACTGCATAATGTGGCTATTCAAACAAGCACACACACAACACTGCATAATGTAGCTATTCAAACTAGCACACACACAACACTGCATAATGTGGCTATTCAAACAAGCACACACACAACACTGCATAATGTAGCTATTCAAACAAGCACACACACAACACTGCATAATGTGGCTATTCAAACAAGCACACACACAACACTGCATAATTTAGCTATTCAAACAAGCACACACACAACACTGCATAATGTGGCTATTCAAACTAGCACACACACAACACTGCATAATGTAGCTATTCAAACAAGCACACACACACAACACTGCATAATGTAGCTATTCAAACAAGCACACACACAACACGGCATAATGTAGCTATTCAAACAAGCACACACACAACACTGCATAATGTGGCTATTCAAACTAGCACACACACAACACTGCATACACTGCATAATGTGGCTATGCACACACACAACACTGCATAGCTATTCAAACAAGCACACACACAACACTGCATAATGTGGCTATTCAAACTAGCACACACACAACACTGCATAATGTGGCTATTCAAACAAGCACGCACACAACACAGCATAATGTGGCTATTCAAACAAGCACACACAACACTGCATAATGTAGCTATTCAAACTAGCACACACACAACACTGCATAATGTGGCTATTCAAACAAGCACACACACAACACTGCATAATGTAGCTATTCAAACAAGCACACACACAACACTGCATAATGTGGCTATTCAAACAAGCACACACACAACACTGCATAATGTGGCTATTCAAACAAGCACACACACAACACTGCATAATGTAGCTATTCAAACTAGCACACACACAACACTGCATAATGTGGCTATTCAAACAAGCACACACACAACACTGCATAATGTAGCTATTCAAACTAGCACACACACAACACTGCATAATGTAGCTATTCAAACTAGCACACACACAACACTGCATAATGTGGCTATTCAAACAAGCACACACACACAACACTGCATAATGTGGCTATTCAAACTAGCTCAAACAAGCATAATGTAGCTATTCAAACAAGCACACACACAACACTGCATAATGTGGCTATTCAAACAAGCACACACACAACACTGCATAATGTGGCTATTCAAACAAGCACACACACAACACTGCATAATGTAGCTATTCAAACAAGCACACACACAACACTGCATAATGTGGCTATTCAAACAAGCACACACACAACACTGCATAATGTGGCTATTCAAACAAGCACACACACAACACTGCATAATGTGGCTATTCAAACTAGCACACACACAACACTGCATAATGTGGCTATTCAAACAAGCACACACACAACACTGCATAATGTGGCTATTCAAACTAGCACACACACAACACTGCATAATGTGGCTATTCAAACAAGCACACACACAACACTGCATAATGTGGCTATTCAAACAAGCACACACACAACACTGCATAATGTAGCTATTCAAACAAGCACACACACAACACTGCATAATGTGGCTATTCAAACAAGCACACACAAGCACACACACAACACTGCATAATGTGGCTATTCAAACAAGCACACACACAACACTGCATAATGTGGCTATTCAAACTAGCACACACACAACACTGCATAATGTGGCTATTCAAACAAGCACACACACAACACTGCATAATGTGGCTATTCAAACTAGCACACACACAACACTGCATAATGTAGCTATTCAAACTAGCACACACACAACACTGCATAATGAGCTATTTTTTGTTGCTTGTAATAGTTGTTATCGTTTCTGATGAATACGCTGTTATCATGGCTGAATGAATATTACAACTTCTAGTCATTTAGCCAGTGAACTAACGTTCTTTGTTAACATCGGACACCACGAGAAGGTACAAATGGACTATTCCTGACACACACACAACACATAAGATACATCACAACACTTCACACTATTATTATGTCAGGAGGAATCTATAATTATTCCCTCGTGTTACCAGGCAAAAAGATCGAGTTCTTTGGACACTAGCAAACCTGAATCTATAGCTAGATACTGGCTTCACAAACCTAAGCATCCTTCATTGTCACCTCCATAACCATCAGAGAGAACATAGTCGTGATCTGCAACAGTCCACCAAACAGAGAGATCAGCAGATCCAAGCCGCTTTAGCCAAGAATTCCACAGCTCCATGACCAGACATATGCTCTCCAAGGAAAGCATGAGTGTCTTCACAATCTTCTTCACTGGAAGAACATTCTGAGATGCAAACTCATCACCGACAACTAGTGTAAGAAACCCCTCCCCTCCCCAAGTTATCGGATCCACACAGTCACAATATTAGGTGAATAAATGGAGCTTGAGGCAGGCAATACCAATCAGGGCTAGATCTTTCAATGGAGCTTGAAGCAGGCAATACAAATCAAGGCTAGATCTTACTGTTCGAATAACTGGAGCACTTATCCCAAAAAGGGCATGTGAGGGTTCAAAGGTTAAAGGTGGTAACAGAGACATAGAGTTCAGAGGAGCCTCATGGCGGTCATCAAAGCAAGAGATAGAGAGTTCAACCATCCCATATTCTCCAAGTGCTATACAGTGCACAGTGCAGGCTGAAGAACTGGAGCCAGCATGGGGGAAGAACTGGAGCCAGCACGGTGGAAAAAAAAGAGCCAGCATGGGGGAAGAACTGAAGCCAGTATGGGGAGCCAGCATGGGAAAAGAACTGGAGCAAGCATGGGGAAAGAACTGGAGCCAGCATGGGGGAAGAACTGGAGCCAGCATGGGGGAAAACTGGAGCCAGCATGGGGAAAAAACTAGAGCCAGCATGGGGGAAGAACTGGAGCCAGCACGGGGGAAGAACTGGAGCCAGCACGGGGGAAGTACTGGAGCCAGAATGGGGGAAGAACTGGAGCCAGCATGGGTGTAAGATATATCTACCTAAACTTCAATTGCTTTAATTGAAGCTAGTAATATTCTTCGACGCCTGGACCCTATTTAGCTGTTTCACTACAGCTAAACCTTAGCCAAGCCAAAATCAGTCTATTCTTTATAATAGCTGTTTACCCACTAATCCCCGAAAGATAAGTGGATTAAACTTTTGCTAATTAATTAGTTCACTGAGATATATTTAAATATCAACACAACTGCAATAACTGGTTATAAACAATGTCCAATCACAAGAAGTGCTCAAAGTTACACAATATGTTGTTATCTCTCAACTTAAAATAGCTAGATAAAATATAGTCCTTCTTTTAAACTAGCAGTTCTCAGTTGCCTAGGCAACACACTCTTCTTTTTGAACTTATGCCTGAGGCATGTTTAAGTGCTGGCCAATCATCTTGGACTAGCGCTTCTGGAAGCTTATTCAGGATTACTGGTCAGTCAGGTGAATAAGTACAAGGTGCAATTATCACTTGCTCTGTTGGAATTACAGCAGCCTTTCCTACGGTGCAATTATTAAATTATTCTGTAGTTTCCTCTCCTGTAGTGTCCTTTCAGGGCTTTGTTCTCTACTAGTAATTGGCTGCCCTAAAGCCATCTCCACCCTCTCTGTTGCATCTTCTCCAGTCAGAGTCTCTATCTCTGACATGGTGGAAGAACTGGAGCCAGCACTGGGGAAGAACTGGAGCCAGCATGGGGGAAGAACTGGAGCCAGCATGGGGGAAGAACAAACAACCTAGTCCTAGCCTAGTCCTAGACAATATCATGGGCACCAACCTCTGCTCCTCAAGCTTGGTCACATTGTGGGTCTTTAGGACCTAGCATGCCAGCCAAGTGACACTAACCAGAGTAAAGAAGAGGGGCACTAACCAGAGCAAAGAAGAGGGGAACTAACCAGAGCAAAGAAGAGGGGCACTAACCAGAGTAAAGAAGAGGGACACTAACCAGAGTAAAGAAGAGGGGCACTAACCAGAGCAAAGAAGAGGGGCACTAACCAGAGCAAAGAAGAGGGGCACTAACCAGAGCAAAGAAGAGGGGCACTAACCATACTTTACCATCAATAAGAAAGCAAATCAACAGACACGGTCTATCAGAACTTACTGAGACACTGAGAGAAACCATGCAGCCATCATCAGAGTGAATGATGGCATCTCCACTCATGCAGCCATCATCAGAGTGAATGATCTGGCCCGTACACAGGGGGAGGGGGGGGGTGCAAGGGGGTGCAAGTGCACCCCCTTGCAAATTAATGATATTCAATTAGCCCACTTAAAAACATCCCTTTATTGAAATTTTTAATGCACATCTTCACTTTTCTAATCACTTTTAGTAATTAATATTAATTAAACAAGCCTCTGACTTCCAACAAGCTGACATGTTTTGAAAATAATTTACACTAATAGTGTCAGTGTCATGTGATTGCTGTCTAAGCTCTCATATCAAATCCTTGATAGCTTGTGACAGTATAGCAATAGAGCACACCAAAAGGTTAGTGGCCATGAAGAGACAACATCAATCAAGTGATATAAGATCTTTCTTCAATGAAAAAGCTGCTCAGGAAGACAGTGGTAAGCCAGACTCTAGCTTAGATCTCTCTTTACTTAGGGTACAAAATCTATGCTTTTTTCATCCATATTTTAGGGCCATCAAATTCTGACCCTGAGATTACAGTCTGTGTCCCCGTCACACAATTGCACTCTATTAGTAGTGATGATGAGGATCTCGACCAGCCTGTCATTCCAGCAACTCCAATGATAACCCAACAATCTAATGCTTTGCTTTCTGAACCACCACCATTCCAAGACATTGGAAATTTGTTAGAACCAACAAAATCTATTGACACCATACGCCAGTCGGTGAGTAACCTTTCCAATGAGGCAAAGCATTCTTTACTATGCCATCATATAGCACCACCAAATATTTTACCCTCCACATATTCTCGTGGTTGCCATGGGAAATTTAATACCACTTGGCTTACAAAGTATCCCTTTCTTCTCTATAGCCCCAAGTTAGATGGTGTCTTCTGTGGACCATGCTCATTCTTCCTTTCTAGTGACAAGAGAAAAGATAAAGGATTACTTGTAAATAGGTCTTACTCCAATTGGTCAAAAATAGGGAATGCTTTGAGTAACCATTCCGCCCTTCTATATCATCTGGATTGTGTGCAATACACTGATATCTTGAAGAATAGTATTGACAATCCAGCCTCGCGTATTGATGTTATGGCCAATAGTGATATCCAAATGCAAATGGATGAGAATTAGGCACATTATTCGCCAAATAGTTCGTGCCATTCTTTTCTTGGGAAAGCAGGGACTTCCATTTCGTGGTGATAACGAAGATCTCAACATTACTAAAAATCATGGAAATATCTTGGCTTTACTTGAGTGTTTTTCTGAGAGTGATTCTATTCTTTTTGATCACCTCAATAACCAAGGGCCAAGAATGCCACTTATATTTCCCCAAGATCTCAGAATGAGACCATCAATGTTATTGGCCATGACATAATCTTAGCTAATATAGTAGCAGAGGTTAAACAAAGTAAATTTTATTCAGTTCTTGCTGATGAAGTTAGCTGCCACAACGTTGAGCAATTACCAGTTTGTCTTCGATTTGTGGACAGTGAAGGCAGCATTCGTGAAGAATTTGTAGCTTTCTTGCAGTTAAACAGAGTTAGAGCAGTTGACATTGCTGATGCTCTAGTTATATGTTTGGAGAATCTTGGCTTATCTTTGAGTGAGTTACGTGGCCAAGGTTATGATGGTGCATCTACAATGAGTGGG
Organism: Ekhidna sp.; assembly: GCA_965261215.1. Classification (GTDB taxonomy): domain Bacteria; phylum Bacteroidota; class Bacteroidia; order Cytophagales; family Cyclobacteriaceae; genus Ekhidna. Next base: position 7,088 of record CBDHDT010000182.1, on the reverse strand, counting down.
TATAAATCAGGTGTTCAGGCAAGAATTCGAGAAAAGCAACCCAAAGCAGTATACACTCACCGTGCTGCCCATTCACTTAATCTTGTGATTGTAAAGTCATGCTCTGTTCCAGAAATTAGGACTTGCATTGATAGTATTAAAAGTATAACCATTTGGGTTAAATACTCCCATAAACGAGAAGCTCTCCTTAAAGCAATTGCAGGCGAGTGCACATATCCAGCAAGTAGACAAACTCTACTTAATATCTGTATTACTCGTTGGGTTGAGAATATAGATGGCTGGGAGTGCTTTTCCTAGGCTCATCCATTCTTGGTGAAGATGTTTGAAGTGAGTGATACTTTATGGAAGTAGTGATTTTCCATTATTCAATGATGGATGGTCATCAGAGGATAAACAAAATGCACTTGCTTATATGAAGAAACTGGAATCTTTTGAATTTGTCTATTCAATGGTAACCCATTCTCGGTCTTTATTGTACCTTAAACAAGCTGTTGTAAACTTACAAGGTAAAAATAAGGACATAGTATCTGGTGTATCCACTGTCATGCAGTGCTGTGAAGACCTAAAAAAAGTGAGAGAGGATATTGAGGCTTATTCCCAGCGTATTTATCTGCATAGCTGTAGAATTGCTGAGAAATCAGGCATATTTGTATCAATGCCTCGAACAATTAGGTGTCAGCAGCATCATTCGAACCCTGAAAGCTTTTCGGTTGCAGATCACATGAAAAAAGTGTTGCAATTCCATTCTTAGACCATCTTATTAGCGACATCTCTTCAAGATTCTCCACTCACAGTAAACAGGCAGCTTCACTTCAGGGACTACTGCCTGTGAATATTACAGTTAACACTTCAATTGTTGACTTGAATGAGGCCATAGTGGTCTATTTTGATGATCTTCCAAACCCCAACATCCTTGATGAAGAACTTTGTCGCTGGAAGACCAAATGGCTAGCAGCTAAACTGCAAGATCGTCCAGAAACAATTAGTGACACACTGAAGCAATGCTGCCTTACTTCACTTCCCAACATTTTACATTACTCAAGTTTTTTGGAACAATTCCAGCTCATGCTCATGTGAAAGATCGCTATCTGCACTCAGGGGACTTAACAATTATATGTGATGCACACAGTCAGAAGGCCGGCTAAGTGCTTTAGCTCTAATTCACAAGAATTACGAATATGACATTAATATTGATCACATATGTAAGCTTTTTGTTCTAATATATCCGCCCACGTAAAATAGAAAAAGCCAGTTTACTTTTTTCTTAATTTGTTATAATATAATTTTTGAAAATAATTAAAGTAAAATATGTGTTCATGACTAATTTTGTCACCCCCTTTCAAAAAACCTGCGTACGGGCCTGATGATGGAGTCTCCACTCATGCAGCCATCATCAGAGTGAATGATGGCGTCTCCACTCATGCAACCATCATCAGAGTGAATGATGGTGTCTCCACTCATGCAGCCATCATCAGAGTGAATGATGGAGTCTCCACTCATGCAGCCATCATCAGAGTGAATGATGGCGTCTCCACTCATGCAGCCATCATCAGAGTGAATGATGGCGTCTCCACTCATGCAGCCATCATCAGAGTGAATGATGGAGTCTCCACTCATGCAGCCATCATCAGAGTGAATGATGGAGTCTCCACTCATGCAGCCATCATCAGAGTGAATGATGGCGTCTCCACTCATGCAACCATCATCAGAGTGAATGATGGCGTCTCCACTCATGCAACCATCATCAGAGTGAATGATGGCGTCTCCACTCTTGCAACCATCATCAGAGTGAATGATGGTGTCCCTACTCATGCAGCCATCATCAGAGTGAATGATGGAGTCTCCACTCATGCAACCATCATCAGAGTGAATGATGGCGTCTCCACTCATGCAACCATCATCAGAGTAAATGATGGAGTCTCCACTCATGCAGCCATCATCAGAGTGAATGATGGTGTCCCTACTCATGCAGCCATCATCAGAGTGAATGATGGAGTCTCCACTCATGCAGCCATCATCAGAGTGAATGATTGAGTCTCCACTCATGCAGCCATCATCAGAGTGAATGATGGAGTCTCCACTCATGCAACCATCATCAGAGTGAATGATTGAGTCTCCACTCATGCAGCCATCATCAGAGTGAATGATAGAGTCTCCACTCATGCAGCCATCATCAGAGTGAATGATGGAGTCTCCACTCATGCAGCCATCATCAGAGTGAATGATGGAGTCTCCACTCATGCAGCCATCATCAGAGTGAATGATGGAGTCTCCACTCATGCAGCCATCATCAGAGTGAATGATGGAGTCTCCACTCAAGCAGCCATCATCAGAGTGAATGATGGTGTCCCTACTCATGCAGCCATCATCAGAGTGAATGATGGCGTCTCCACTCATGCAGCCATCATCAGAGTGAATGATTGAGTCTCCACTCATGCAACCATCATCAGAGTGAATGATGGAGTCTCCACTCATGCAACCATCATCAGAGTGAATGATTGAGTCTCCACTCATGCAGCCATCATCAGAGTGAATGATGGAGTCTCCACTCATGCAGCCATCATCAGAGTGAATGATTGAGTCTCCACTCATGCAGCCATCATCAGAGTGAATGATGGAGTCTCCACTCATGCAGCCATCATCAGAGTGAATGATGGCGTCTCCACTTATGCAACCATCATCAGAGTGAATGATGGAGTCTCCACTCATGCAGCCATCATCAGAGTGAATGATGGAGTCTCCACTCATGCAACCATCATCAGAGTGAATGATGGCGTCTCCACTCATGCAACCATCATCAGAGTGAATGATGGAGTCTCCACTCATGCAGCCATCATCAGAGTGAATGATGGCGTCTCCACTCATGCAGCCATCATCAGCGTGAATGATGGCGTCTCCACTCATGCAACCATCATCAGAGTGAATGATGGCGTCTCCACTCATGCAACCATCATCAGAGTGAATGATGGAGTCTCCACTCATGCAGCCATCATCAGAGTGAATGATGGAGTCTCCACTCATGCAACCATCATCAGAGTGAATGATGGCGTCTCCACTCATGCAGCCATCATCAGAGTGAATGATGGCGTCTCCACTCATGCAGCCATCATCAGAGTGAATGATGGTGTCTCCACTCATGCAGCCATCATCAGAGTGAATGATGGAGTCTCCACTCATGCAGCCATCATCAGAGTGAATGATGGAGTCTCCACTCATGCAGCCATCATCAGAGTGAATGATGGCGTCTCCACTCATGCAACCATCATCAGAGTGAATGATGGCGTCTCCACTCATGAAGCCATCATCAGAGTGAATGATGGAGTCTCCACTCATGCAGCCATCATCAGAGTGAATGATGGAGTCTCCACTCATGCAACCATCATCAGAGTGAATGATTGAGTCTCCACTCATGCAGCCATCATCAGAGTGAATGATAGAGTCTCCACTCATGCAGCCATCATCAGAGTGAATGATGGAGTCTCCACTCATGCAGCCATCATCAGAGTGAATGATGGAGTCTCCACTCATGCAGCCATCATCAGAGTGAATGATGGAGTCTCCACTCATGCAGCCATCATCAGAGTGAATGATGGAGTCTCCACTCAAGCAGCCATCATCAGAGTGAATGATGGTGTCCCTACTCATGCAGCCATCATCAGAGTGAATGATGGCGTCTCCACTCATGCAGCCATCATCAGAGTGAATGATTGAGTCTCCACTCATGCAACCATCATCAGAGTGAATGATGGAGTCTCCACTCATGCAACCATCATCAGAGTGAATGATTGAGTCTCCACTCATGCAGCCATCATCAGAGTGAATGATGGAGTCTCCACTCATGCAGCCATCATCAGAGTGAATGATTGAGTCTCCACTCATGCAGCCATCATCAGAGTGAATGATGGAGTCTCCACTCATGCAGCCATCATCAGAGTGAATGATGGCGTCTCCACTCATGCAACCATCATCAGAGTGAATGATGGAGTCTCCACTCATGCAGCCATCATCAGAGTGAATGATGGAGTCTCCACTCATGCAACCATCATCAGAGTGAATGATGGCGTCTCCACTCATGCAACCATCATCAGAGTGAATGATGGAGTCTCCACTCATGCAGCCATCATCAGAGTGAATGATGGCGTCTCCACTCATGCAGCCATCATCAGCGTGAATGATGGCGTCTCCACTCATGCAACCATCATCAGAGTGAATGATGGCGTCTCCACTCATGCAACCATCATCAGAGTGAATGATGGAGTCTCCACTCATGCAGCCATCATCAGAGTGAATGATGGAGTCTCCACTCATGCAACCATCATCAGAGTGAATGATGGCGTCTCCACTCATGCAGCCATCATCAGAGTGAATGATGGCGTCTCCACTCATGCAGCCATCATCAGAGTGAATGATGGTGTCTCCACTCATGCAGCCATCATCAGAGTGAATGATGGAGTCTCCACTCATGCAGCCATCATCAGAGTGAATGATGGAGTCTCCACTCATGCAGCCATCATCAGAGTGAATGATGGCGTCTCCACTCATGCAACCATCATCAGAGTGAATGATGGCGTCTCCACTCATGAAGCCATCATCAGAGTGAATGATGGAGTCTCCACTCATGCAGCCATCATCAGAGTGAATGATGGAGTCTCCACTCATGCAGCCATCATCAGAGTGAATGATGGTGTCCCTACTCATGCAGCCATCATCAGAGTGAATGATGGAGTCTCCACTCATGCAGCCATCATCAGAGTGAATGATGGTGTCCCTACTCAGGCAGCCATCATCAGAGTGAATGATGGAGTCTCCAGTCATGCAGCCATCATCAGAGTGAATGATTGAGTCTCCACTCATGCAGCCATCATCAGAGTGAATGATGGAGTCTCCACTCATGCAGCTAACTACAGAGTGAATGATGGCATCTCCACTCATGCATCCATCATCAGAGTACAATATGCTCTACTATGCACATATCATCTCTATCCCCAACCTAAACATTTGACCCCCTCACCATATCATCTCTATTCCCAACCTAAACATTTGACCCCCTCACCATATCATCTATTCCCAACCTAAACATTTGACCCCCTCACCATATCATCTCTATCCCCAACCTAAACATTTGACCCCCTCACCATATCATCTCTATTCCCAACCTAAACATTTGACCCCCTCACCATATCATCTATTCCCAACCTAAACATTTGACCCCCTCACCATATCATCTCTATTCCCAACCTAAACATTTGACCCCCTCACCATATCATCTCTATCCCCAACCTAAACATTTGACCACCTCACCATATCATCTCTATTCCCAACCTAAACATTTGACCACCTCACCATATCATCTCTATTCCCAACCTAAACATTTGACCCCCTCACCATATCATCTCTATCCCCAACCTAAACATTTGACCCCCTCACCATATCATCTCTATCCCCAACCTAAACATTTGACCACCTCACCATATCATCTCTATTCCCAACCTAAACATTTGACCCCCTCACCATATCATCATTACTATTCCAAGATGTTTTATTACTCACCATGCAAGTTAAATATTGGATTATTAGACATTATTCTTCTTCAGACCTCTGACCTGAGAGACTGCAGGAGCAGGCAGGGCCGGGAGAAGGGAGGTTGCCAGACGCAGAGATAATTCCAGGAGGTATTGAGTTGGAGAGGAAGCTAAATGATTCAACATGATGGAGACTACCTCTCCACTGTGTTCTCCAAGACCCTCCACAATGCAACTATCACCAAAGCCCTCACACACTCCACACAGGCACCCCACACTCAGCACCTACACATGTAGACACACACACACACATACTTACATACACATCTCAGGTACTGTAGCACATGTAAACCTACAATGATCACTGTCACTACAGCACTCAACACACACCATAGCTGAAGGAGAGGCACATAATAGCAGCAGTCCACACACAACCAACTCACACAACACACACTCACACACACACACACATACACACCACTCATACCACATCAGAAGCAGAAGCTCTTGGTGCAGTCAATAATTGAATGGAGCTTGGCAGCACGGAAGAGGAGACACTGTCCAGTACTCCAGCATGCAAGCAACTTAAGTCCATATTTGCGCAGAGCTGCAGCAGGTTGTCCATGGAGGAGGAGGAAGTCCCACATAGCATGCTAACCTGTAGCTGTGTTGGTAACATGGCCATGGTCCTAGCCCATAGAGACCTGGCCTGGAGAAGGTTGCTGGAGGAGGCAGTGGAAGACCCGGGCAAAAGCACGCAAAGCTCTGTCAGCAACTGACAATACCTACACGCTACTTTGTCTCCTCCAAGCCTACACGTGTGTGTGCACGTATAAGTGTATGCATGCGAGTGACCATGTATATGAGTGTGTATGCATGCATATATGTACACAGAAGTAGAGCACAGCATAACGGTAATAATTTAGTCAGCCAGCAGGCGAGGGGATGTGGTGAGGGGATGTGGCGAGGGAGGAGTCCACTGACCAAACAGGCCATGTCATAAAATATTGCATGTACACACCTCCTCAGTTTCATGTGTTACTACACTGCATATATGTATACACCAACATGTAGTCACAGCTACGATTAATTACCACACTGCATATATGTATACACCAACATGTAGTCACAGCTATGATTAATTACCACACTGCATATATGTATACACCAACATGTAGTCACAGCTATGATTAATTACCACACTGCATATATGTATACACCAACATGTAGTCACAGCTATGATTAATTACCACACTGCATATATGTATACACCAACATGTAGTCACAGCTATGATTAATTACCACACTGCATATATGTATACACCAACATGTAGTCACAGCTATGATTAATTACCACACTGCATATATGTATACACCAACATGTAGTCACAGCTATGATTAATTACCACACTGCATATATGTATACACCAACATGTAGCTAGTCACAACTATGATTAATTAAGGGCATTTACCAGCATGCTTGTAACAATCAAGTAAGACTACTGTAACTTACACCACTGTAACTACACCACTGTAACTACACCACTGTAACTACACCACTGTAAA
>CBDHDT010000181.1:0-18642 GCA_965261215.1 Ekhidna sp. | reverse complement strand
ACTCTGGTATTGGATGTGATACAAGTTCTTGATGGAAGCTAGTAACTATTTTCAATCTTGCTAAGGTAAACACAGTTCTTTGCATGTTTACTGTCATTCGCTCTCTCGGACAGCGAGTAGATGACTGGATAGTTTAGCATATATAGAAAGCATATAACTGATGCATATAGTCAATAATTGTGCAAGCATATAGAGCATACTGAAAACAATAAACAGTGTCACGAGTTCCTACTATCACTTAAACAGATTCTTGTCAGCTTCTGCATTTATGCAGAAAGCACTTCCTGCAGTCCTCACTCTTAATGTGTTGCTCTTCTCATCTTCATGGAAAGCAGTTTCCAAGTATTCTTAACAAAACCATTAATTCTACATACACATTTTCACTTCAGAATTTGTCATTCCATTATGTTGTAGGTATCAGAGATTGTTCTATCTTGCACATGGTAAGTTCATACTGGTTAGGAGAAGACTTAGCTCTTGAAAGGAAAGATATTGTTGAAGATGACCATCAACATATCACAGGCAACCGTGTGAGAAAAAGCTTAGAGCATTTCCTCATCTGACAATCAGAATCACAACAGTACTTGTGATTTGCCTTTACAGTAACAAAATGAAGTTGATTCCCCGACAGGCTTGCCACAACTTCTCCAGTTACAGAACCAGGTGTCGGACAAATAGCATCAGATCCCATGACTAGTTTTTCAGCTTGCCACAACTTCTCCAGTGACAGAACCAGGTGTCGGATAAATAGCATCAGATCCCATGACTAACTTTTCAGCTTGCCACAATTTCTCCAGTGACAGAACCAGGTGTCGGACAAATAGCATCAGATCCCATGACTAGCTTTTCAGCTTTGCTGAAGATATACATCACTTGAAAGCAAGCATTTTTCAGCACTGAAAGAATTTCTACAAATCTTGAATGACTTTACATCACACTTTTTCAGAGAAGTTATGTTATAAGGAATAATCCTGGCATTTGTAGTGACAATCCTGATATCTTTCTAGGATATGCCTTCCTCTGAGTTTGTGTCATTCATGACCAATGACTTATTGAAATTTCGACGTGCTTGAATTCACGACAAAACATGTATTTTCCAACATTGACGACTGTCTTTTCTATCTCACTTTCTTGTTCAGCAATCAACTCCTTAGCCAATTTGCAAAATCCCGGCCATTCTGATGCTTTATAACTAACTTTATGTTTAATCAACCTGTTCATGCTCTTAATTTCATAACTATAGAAGGAATCTGGTGAAATACCAAGTCCAGCAGTTTGCTGAATAGGAGCTAACATGGATGATTCAATCAACGTTAAGTTTGTATTTTAGGAGCCAGTGAAAGAATCCAGGAGGACATTTTTCCCATTTGGTTTTCAATTAAAAAAACTGCTTGTGATATTTTTCAGACTGAGCATCAACAAGACCATGCTTACCATTAAGAAAGCTACCTAGAACATCTTGAATAATCATTAACAGAGCATCACTTGAAATCAAGTACAAGAAGCTTTGCCTTGCAATTAACTCAAAAATGCAAGAAGCACCTTAGATGATGTGTCTGCAAAACTGTTTATGAAATGCTGAGTACAGGCATTCTTTCCCATCTGTTCCATGAGCTTTTAGACAAGATAAGCAAGGTTTACGAGACACTGGACTTGATGCACAAAAACGATAGCTGCTAACCAGTTGACACTGATGCACTAACATGTGTCTGATCATGACAGGATTCTTTCCTGTTGTCTGATTCTTTAGGAGAAGGTTGCAAAAATTAGTCACTGTTACATAGAAATCACCCAAATTGAAGGTGGGATCAACACTCAATAGACAAAACCCATCAGTACTTGAGCAAAATCTCTCAATATTGGTTAGCTGAAAGTCAGTGATATACACATGACACACATATTTAGGCTCAGGTGCTGATGTTACTGTATGAATGATAGGATCTTCTTTACCAATGCTTTGTTTACACATTACCATGACACTAAGAAGTGCATCATTCCCTTCATGATTCTGGCTCTTGATGTGACAATCTGTCCATGATATCTGGAATATCTCCTACTGCCTTTGTCTCTACAATTCTACCCTTTTCTTTAGACACAGTGGACACAGCTTGCTTTGGTTCTACATTCATAGCACGACACTCTTTGAGCTTTTGAAGGGTACTTTGTGTAGAGGTCCACCCTCCACATGCATCACCATCACATCGGCTAGCAGGAAGACCTAACGAGGAGAGAAAGAAGTGTGTAACACATAACACATTAGAACCTCTCTGTCTAACCAATTAATTATGTATTTATATTGACTTACCTGAACCTACCTGTCAATAGTATATTTTGTCTTGTCTGTGTATGTTGGCCACACCTTAATTACTTCCTGGCAGTGACTATACCTAAAACCAACGAAATTGTAAAAAATATTTGTACCTGTCATAACTTTTTTCCCTTTCTTCTGTGCAAATAATTATTATACCAGCTTGTTTCTTATTGTGGGTGCTTTAAAATGATATATAAAAAGTCTCTATAGGCACATTTTCTTAGAAGATATATCCAAACACGCAAGGGTCACTCAAAAAATGGCACTTCCTACTGTTTGGCAAGCCTAACTCCCACGCGCATTGACCGACTCGCCCCAAACGCGGTACGAATGTAGCTAAAGGCCTTAGCAGTAATATGACCGAAGTAAAAAATTTCTCCGGTGAAGCCCCCCTGAGATATAGAGCTGAGAAGAGGCGGGGCCTCGGAATTTGCGGCAAATTCCGTGGCCCCGCCTCTTCTCAGTTCTATATCTCAGGGGGGGTTCACCAGAATTTTTTTTTACTTCTGTCATATTACAGCTAAGGCCTTTAGCTACATTCGTACCGCGTTTGGGGCGAGTCGGTCAATGCGCGTGGGAGTTAGGCTTGCCAAACAGTAGGAAGTGCCATTTTTTGAGTGACCCTTGCGTGTTTGGATATATCTTCTAAGAAAATGTGCCTATAGAGACTTTTTATATATCATTTTAAAGCACACACAATAAGAAACAAGCTGGTATAATAATTATTTGCACAGAAGAAAGGGGAAAAAAGTTATGACAGCTACAAATATTTTTTACAATTTCGTTGGTTTTAGGTATAGTCCCCTCTTAAGCCTGACTCCCAGGCCTGTCAAAGGGTCTGAGACTCACAACCCAAAATCTTGACTATTACTGAATATAAAGCCTAAACTTCTCTGGCTTCAAGGGATAGCTACGACAGTAGGAGACGTCTTAGAACTGGTGGCAGTAGCACCAAAGGAGTCATTAACTCCAGTTGTGACCCCCACACTTAGCATAGCACGAACAAAAAGTTTGAATGATTTCGAATTACCATGTGGCTTCTGAAGGATTTCATGAGGCTGTCCAAAAATGGTATATTGCACAAATGCTCTGCTTAATTTGTCTCTAGAAGGATCTGTATAGAACAACACATGCTCCTAAATCATGACTTATAATGTACCAGAGAACAAGATTTGGTGACAAGATAAAAGGTTTACATGGATTATATATATACATGTGCACCCGAAAACTCATTTGTTAGGCACCTATAGCTTCTACCTCAGTAATTATGTTGGTACAGTAGAATCTTGCATATCCAGACCACACTTATCTGGCTGTTCTGATTATTCAAACCTCAAAATAATGATGTTCAATATATTTTAGCTGTGCCTTTTCCACACGCTTCACATATCCCATATCCAGACAGGGCTAGGTCCCATAGTACTGTATGTATATAATTTTATTATATGTGCGACTTTCCAAAAATCTCAGCAATTACTCATTTGTAGTTAACACCTATAGCACACCTATAATACCTCTTTACAAGAGTATATATCTGATATTGTGACATTCTCAGCTTACTAAATAAATATATTAATTACATGACTAAAACCATCAACAATGAATTGTAAACCTCGTTGGCCATTACATCTCCAAGATCCCAAGTCATCTGCTCGAATATCCTCCTTTTTACTAAGATTGCTGATCAACTAAAAATATTATGTTTTCTTGAACATTAACAGGTTGACTAGTAGCTATCTTTAAAAGAGAAAGCAGTTCAATAATTCTCTTCATTGTGAAGCTTTTAGAACTTCTTTCAAAGATAGGGCTATTCATATTGTGCTGCAAATACTCAGTTTTCTTACAAAAATAAACATTCAGAGTGAACCATTGCCCATGTGTTCACCTAATAGGGCACCATCAAGTGTTTTAGTTATAGCTAGCTGAAAAGTACTATAACTTTAAGTTACAAGGGTACAGTGGGAGCGAGGACATGTATAATAGTTTGACATTGAGATTAGGGACCAAAGGTATTTAGAGACCTGAAAGTCCTGGGATGTGGTGACTCCCGTAGCGAGGCAGTGGCGGTTCCACAAGGATTATGTATCTCAGTCTAACATTCCTGATTTTCAGTAGGTTTCTTTGCTTGGGAATAAAACAGCATGCAATCTAACTTCTGACCTCATTTTGGTGGAACTCGAGACTACTTTTTCCTGCAGTGGCCACAGTGAAATTATTTAGTAAAGGGTCTGGCACACACTTCATTATTTTCAACCTCCATTTTAAAATCTTGTATCCAACAATGTGATGGCACTTCTAAAGGCAGGGGGGTTCCAAATACCTTAGATCCCATTGATCGAAATGTCTAACTGATTTAGAGAAAGAAACCGTCACTTAGCTACATTATTCAGTTAGATGGATTTTTTATTTAGTAAAAAGAATCACTAGCTTGCTGGAAAATGGACCTAGCCTCGAGAGTCTTCTTTTAATGACACTAAGTGGTTGGCTGTTGGAAAATAGACTGGCTGCTACATAGCAAAGAACTATCTCAGCCCAGCTAACTAAAGAAGCGGGCATAGTGCTCAAGTTGAACATAAACGAGCTCCTTCCACACTAGCTATGCAGTTATTTCATGCCCACTTCTTTAGATGGCTGCTAAGCAGCCAGTTCATTTTTCAACAAAGAAAAACTAAACTCTCTAAGTTCTTTTTCCAGCAACCACCAGTACTTTTTCATAAAGAAAAAATCCATCTCGTGGCTATTGCTGAATGATGTAGTTAGGCTTTTTTTGTGTTTGTTTGTTTAATCAAGTCACGAACCAAAATTGCTGAAGAAAATATTGCTGTGCTCAGGGCCTAAGTGCCGAGGGGTGGACACTAAGCACCAGAAGGGTGGCAACCAAGTAGTGTAGTAGTACTACAGTATGTGATTTAAAAAAAAACTCACACTGAACAATCACATTGCAACATGCTCTACTCTATGTACCTATACTACCTTACATTAAGCAATGAAAGCTGGATAGTGCTATTGCATGCATATGGATTAAACAACAGCTCTTAGCTTTCTGCATTAATTCAATCACCCACAATAAACAATTAGTGTAGAACAGGCCTTCCATTAAAAGGGAATATGTGGTGAATGAGTGATAGCAATGGTCATTCTAATCAATGCACATCCATCTGGATAAACATGGTTCAACAGTCTTTAATGAACCACTGAGCCATTGTACAAATAACTTACCATATTTGCCAGAGTATAAGTCACACCCCCAAATATTGACATCTTTTTAAAAATCTATAATTAAATAAAGCAACCATCTTACCAGCATGGCAGGAGGAGAAGAAGGGCAAGGAGTGGAGGACAGAGCCATTCTACAATGGGGAAAAGGCATTGCTCTGTAGCATTTTAGCCTATGTAACTTATATTCCTGCTAAATCGACACATTTGGAGTATAAATCGCACCCCTCAAATTGAGAAGAAGATTTGGAGCAAGTATTGCAACTTATACTCCGCAAATATTATGCTTTGTAACAGCCCATGATCTAGATAACTCCCCTCCCCCTCCCTCAGGCAGCATACGTCTCTTTCCCCCATAATACGACCTACTATCCCCAATTCCACCTTGCATTACCCTCCTATATGCAACACATGTGCTATTAATTACCTCACACATTCACTGGAAAGGCAGAGACTTCATCATCCGAAGTTGCATAGATGTGGTTTCACTTCACAGGAGAAATTATATCATTATATGAACTGACACCAGTAGATCTGCATGTACATTTTTTTATGGATAAATATTTGATAACCCAAATCTATGGGAATCTATACATACACATGCATACCCTTACTTATAAAATTGGAAGTGTCATGTTCGACTTTTTTCCCCCGACGAGATAGTCAATCAATAACACTGCCTGAACTTGATTTCGATTCATCACTGTCACTTGAAGATCAGATTGATTTTTTTTAATTCACATAATTCATTGAGAGTAGCTATAATTTAAGGCATAACCTACCTGAGTCGCTTGCATTACACACAGGGTGCTATCTCCATTTTACTGTAACTAACACAAACTTATCTATTGAATGAACCTACTTCAGCAATAATTTCTCCTCCCTCCCTCTTCCTTTCTAGGAAGATTACTTGTCTAGTGGTCCGTCTTGTCTAGTGGTCCATTAATAGTCACCTCCCACTATCGCTTGAATACAGCTCATTTTGAAGTCCAAATCTGTTTTTGACAGGATATGACCAGTTTCATACTTGTTTCTGAGATTAATTGTAAGATTGCCACTTTTTGTCCCATAACGTTTGTTTTTGGCGATTTCCTACGAAAAGAAACAAAACACCAGAATAGCTCTGAACTTCCCAATGTGGTTCATTTTGAAGTCCAAACCTGTTTTTGACAGGATATGACCAGTTTCACACTTGTTTCTGAGATTAATTGTAAGATTGACACTTTTTTCCCCATAACGTTTGTTTTTGGCGATTTCTTACGAAAAAGAAACAAAACACCAGAATAGCTCTGAACAGCCCAATGTGGTTCATTTTGACGTTCAAAACTGTTTTCGACAGGATAAGACCTGTTTCACACTCCTTTGAGGAAAAAAAGTCCTTTCCCATAAATTCTTAGCATTTAGTCTCTTTGTGGGCCGAAATGAAAGTGTTTTTTTTTGTCTATTTCCGGCAAAAAAGCTTCAAAACTCCAGAAAAATTATATTTGCAGTATGTTGCTCATATTGTGGTGCAAAACTGTTTTCGGTATTTATTTGGCCCGTTTCACTTGTTTGACAAAAAAAGGTCATGTCCGTCATGTCTGAACTTTTTCCTGAGATTGTCACTTTATACTCCAAAACAGTAGCTTTTGATTATTTCTTACAAAAATGATTAAAAAACACAAGAATAGCTCTAAATTGCCCAATATGGCTCATTTTGTAGTTCAAAACCTTTTTTTACAAGATTTGATCATTTCACACCCTTTTGAGAAAAAAGCCCTTTCCAGGTGATTATTAGCTTCCTTCTGAGAAAATCACTTTATAGACCTAAATGAGAGATTAATGTCAATTTCTCAGCAAAAATGCTTCAAAACCCCAGAAAAGCTTTGTTTAGCTATATGGTGCCAATTATGAGGTGCAAAACTGTTTTCGGTATTATTTGTCCCAATCCACAAATTTGATGAAAAAAGTCGTTTACACATCAAATCTTAGCTTATTTCTAAAATAGCCACTTTTTCCCCCATATTGGGGTTTTCAACCAACCTACGAAAACGATACAAAACTCCAAAATAGCTATGAACTCCTCAATGTGGCTCATTTTGATGTTCAAAACAGTTTTTGACCATTTGACCAGTTTCACACTCTTTTGAGAAAAAAAGTCCTTTTGGGGAAATTCTTAGCTTCTTTCTGAGATAGTAAAATTTTTGTCCGAAATTAGTTGTTTTTTTATTAATTTCCGGCAAAAGTGCCTTTAAAAATCCAGAAAAGCTTAGATTTGCTGCATGTGGCTCATTTTGAGGTGCAAAACTGTTTTCAGTAATATTTGTAACATTTCACTTGTTTGACAAAAAAGTCTGTTTCCGTCAAATCTGAAAATTTTCCTATGAGATAATTCACTTTTTGCACCGTAATGGTAGCAATACGAAAAATATAAAAATAACAGAATAGGTATGAACTGCCCAATGTGGCTCATATTGAAATTTAAAACAGTTTTTGATAGGATTTCACCCGTGTAACACTTTTGAGGGAAAAAGTCCTTTCCTGGTAATTCCTATCTTCTTTCTGAGATAGTCAAATTTTGTACTGAAATGAGTTGTTTTTTTGTCAATTTACAGCAAAAATGCTTCAAAACCCCCGAATAGCTTGGATTATCTGTTTTTGGCTCATTTTCTGGAAAAAACTCTTTCAGCATTATTTGTCCCATATGGCGAATTTGAAGAAAAAAGTTGTTTCCGTCAAATTCAAACTTATTTGTGAGATAGCCACTTTTTGCCCAGATGGTAGTTTTCAGCGATTTCCTACGAAAATGATACAAAACTCCAAAATTGCTATTAACTGCCCAATGTGGCCCTTTTTTCGAAACAGTTTTCGACAGGATTTGACCCATTTCACATTCTTTTGAGAGTAAAAGTCCTTTTCAGGTAATTCTTAGCTTTTTTCTGGGATAGTCACTTTTTAGACCAAAATGAGCTTTTTTGTCAATTTCCGGCAAAAATGCTTCAGAACACCAGAAAAGCTTATATTAGTTGGATATGTCTCATTTCGAGGTGCAAAACTTTTTTCAGTAATATTTGTCTCGTTTCACATGTTTGAGTGAAGAAAAAAAAGTTTCCGTCAAATCTGAGCTTATTTCTGAGATAGCCACTTTTGCCCCATAACGGTGGTTAGCAGCCATTTCCTATGAAAACGATACAAAACTCCAAAATGACTACAAACTGCCTAGTGTGGCTCATTTGAAGTTCGAAACAGTTTTAGACAGGATATGACCTATTTTACACTCTTTTGAGAAAAAATGTTCTTTCTGAGATTAGTCTCTTTCTAGACCGAAATGTTTTTTTTTTTATTAATTTCCGGAAAAACTGTTTCTAAATGCCAGAAAAGCTTAGATTTGCTGTATGTGACTCATTTTGAAGTGCAAAACTGTTTTAAGTAATATTTGTAGCGTTTCACTTGTTTGACGAAAAAAAGTCGTTTCCGTCACATCTGAGCATATTTCTTTGATAGCCACTTTTTGCCACATTACGGTATTTTTGGCCATTTCCTATACGAAAACAAACCAATACTCCATAATAGCTACTAACACCCATTGTGGCTCATTTTGAAGTTCAAAACAGTTTTTGACAGCATTTGAGCTTCGACTTGCTCTATGTGGCTCTTAAGGTGAAAAACTCTTTTCTGTAGTATTTGTCCCATTTGACATGTTGCCTTTCCGAGAAATCTGAACTTTTTCCTGTGATAGCACCTTTTTGCACCACATAGGTAGCTTTTGGCGATTTCCTACGAAAAATATACAAAACACCAGTGTAGTAACCTAGCAAACGCGCTAGGACTTGCACGCTATTGAATTGTAATAGTTTTAAGTATCATAGAAATCACTTGTACAAAACAGCAAAATACTGACAACTGAACATAACAGGAAGTTAGTTAGATTAAAAGAACTAGTTCAAGATAAACCACAATCATGAATACCCTTACACTATAATTACAATAATACTATATTAAAGGTACAAAGTACAGATATCACACTTCCCCCCTTTTAGATGTTACTTGCTCGAGAAATAGTCAGGACGCTGACATTTCCTTGTAGACTGACGTGAAGGATGTGAGGCTGGTATTCGTGTACGCTGGGAAGCGAGAGCACTTGATTGACTCGAAAGAGCGATTGGTGGAGCAGATTGTGGAATTTCAGTCATACGAGACAAGTCTGGTGGAGGAATGGCAAGTGGATGTGGATCCTTAGCAGGTGTGTCTCGAGCTATGTCAATTTCATGTCTTCGTTTGATGAAATCCACATGCCTACGCATGATCTTGCCATCTGTTAGTTTGACTACATAGGACAGAGGACCAATCACTTCTGCTATCTTGCATGCAAGAGATCCATTTAGGTGACTCCCCTGTAAAGTTCTCTGCGAACACACTCTCTCCAACTTCGAAATTACGAATTGATTTTGACGAATCATGAGTCAGTTTTTGCTTAACTTGTCTATATTCCACTTTCTGGGATAGATTAGGGATTAGGTTGTCCAATAATGAACGTGGACGAAGGCCCATGAGAAGTTCAGCTGGAGCTACACCCGTTGTTGTGTGGGGAGTTAACCTGTAGGTCAACAGAAACTTGGACAACCTATCCTGAATAGGATGGTTATGCATTCTTTCAATTGCTCGCTTGAAAGTTTGAACTGCTTGTTCAGCCAAGCCATTGGTAGATGGATGGTAAGGTGCTGATGTTACATGTTTGATGCCATTCTTCTCTGTGAACTGTAGAAATTCACTGCTGGTGAAAGTTGCTCCATTGTCTGTGACAAGTTTCTGAGGTAATCCATGGGTTGTGAAGATCATGCAAAGCTTTTCGATTGTCTTTGCAGAAGTGATCGATGGCATTAGTTCCACCACAATCCATTTAGAGTATGCATCCACCAGGACTAAGTAATAGTGTCCAAGAAATGGACCCGCAAAGTCCAAGTGTAATCTGGACCAGGGTTTGCTGGGCCACTCCCAGGGATGGAGCAGAGCCACTGGAGGTGAAGGTCTCGATTGTTTACAGACTTGACAATGTTTGACTACAAGAGTCCATCTTTGGCCACCAAATGTAACACCTTGCAAGAGCTTTCATCTTGCTACATCCAGGGTGTGTGTCGTGAAGTTCCTTCCACACTGCTTCTCGGCCTTGTGGTGGAACGACTACTCTAGTCCCCAAAGTATGCATCCATTGATAACACTCAATTCCCAAGCTCTGGATTGGTAAGGTGTAAACTCGACCTACAACTTGTCAGATGGAAAACCTTGCAAAACAAAAGCTTTCACTTTTGAGAGAGTTGGGTCTCGGTTAGTCCATTTTTTTTGTATGTGAGCACTACTAATGGTGGTAGTGGACAGATGGTCCATAAGCTGCATGACATCTTCAGTAAGCCCATCATGAGTAGTTGTGATTGCTTGAGGAAGTCTACTTAATGCATCTGCATTGTTCAGGGTTTTCCCAGATTTGTAACGTATACTGTAGTGATACGCTGATAGTGTTAAACTCCATCTCTGAATACGAGATGATGCTAGAACAGGGATGCCTTTCAGCTCACTGAACAAAAATGAAAGAGGCTTATGGTCTGACTCAATGATAAAATGACGTCCATAAATGTAGTGATGAAATTTCTTTACAGCGAAAATAATAGCCAGGCCTTCTTTCTCCAGTTGGGAGTATTTCTTCTCAGCTGGATTAAGAGTCCGTGATGCGAAAGCTACCGGACGCTCTTCACCATTGTCCATTTTATGAGACAGCACAGCTCCAAGACCATACTGTGAGGCATCACAAGCTACTATGAGAGGTTTGGAAGGATCAAAGTGAACCAATAGTGTGTCCTCCTGAAGTGCATCCTTCGCTATAGAGAAAGCCTCCTGCTGTTGACTACCCCAAGACCACCTGGTCGTCTTCCGCAGTAAACTGTATAAGGGTGCCATTTTTGCTGATAAGGTGGGCAAGAAACGGCTGTAATAATTGAGAGGATGTCCAAAAAAATGAGCGCAGCTCCGTGACATTCTTAGGCTGAGGTGCATTTTTAATGGCTTTAATCTTTTCTCCAGTTTGGTGCACACCTCGAGCATCAATCATGTGACCTAAATACTCTATCAGCTCAAGAAAGAAAGCACATTTCTCCTTGTTCAATTGCAACCAACTTCAGAGAGACGTTTTAGCACTCCTTCCAGATTAGCTAGATACTCTGCTAGTGTTGAGCCTGTGATAAGAATATCATCCAAATACACAAACAACCCAGGAAGATCATGTAACAATGTCTCCATGGAACGCTGAAAGATTGCCGGCGCAGATGCCACACCCAATGGTAATCTGTTAAACTGGTAAAAGCCCCTGTGAGTATTAATGGTCAGGTATTCTTTGGATAACTCTGCCAAAGGAAGTTGTAAGTATGCGCTTGACATATCTAGCTTCGAAAAATATTTTCCTCCTGCTAAATTAGAAAACAGCTCTTCCACTCGAGGCAAAGGGTATGTCTCACTATATGTTGCCTGATTAACAGTAGATTTGAAATCACCACAAATTCGTATTGTGCCATCCTTCTTTACAACTGGCACAATGGGTGTTGCCCATTTTGCTGTTTTCACGGGAGAAATGATTCCCATGTTACATAACCGGTCCAGTTCATCTGCAACCTTCTGCTTCAATATGTAAGGCACAGAACGAGGTTTAATTTTTTTTGGCTTGACCTCTGATTTAACCTCCAAGGTTACCTCTACTCCTTTCATGCCAGGTCCTTATCGAAGACATCAGAATGTTTGTCTAGCATATCCTGCAGTGGTTTGGAAACATGGTTGACTTCACACAAAGAAATGATGATCAAGTCTGGCCCATCCCCATCTACAACATGAATAGTAAGTACCTCCTTCTGGTTACCATACCTTGCATTCACAGATGTGGTTCCCAGGACTTTGATGGATTCTCCTATGTAAGTTTTTAGGAGAATGGCGGACTTCTCCAGAGATGAACTCGTCCGATTGTTGAGTGATTGCCTTGTAAGTTGTCGAGCTGATGATCGAGAGAGACGTCCTGTGTCCAACTCTATCTTGATCGGAATATCGTTCAGATACACGTCTAAAATAATAGGCTTCCTAGTACTTGAATTTACAGTATACATGCCATATGCTTCAGCATCTTCCAGTTGAAGAGTTTGCTCCTCCTGTACATAGAAGTTTCTTTTTGGTGCTGATAAAGATTGTTTGGGGTTAGCCTTGGACCTGCACACCTTCTCAACACGCCCCTTTTTCTTGCAAAACCTGCAAATGGTCTCTTTGAACATACATGATGAGGCTAGGTGAGGTCCTCCACACCGGTAACAGGTTGGGTTTTTCTTAAATTCCTTGTAAGATTTACGGTCTTTGTGTGTAAATCCTGTCTCACTATAATGTAAGGTTTCTTGCTTGCCATTGGAACAGTTCTTAATGATCTTAGAGTTCTTTTCAGCTGCCTCAACGGATTGAACAACAATTTTCCGAAAATTTGATTTTTTTTCCTCCCTATCATAACTTTTTTCCTCTTTCTTCTGTGCAAATAATTATTATACCAGCTTGTTGCTTATTGTGTGTGCTTTAAGATGATATGTAAAAAGTCTCTATAGGCACTTTTTCTTAGAAGATATAGCCAAACACGCAAGGATCACTAAAAAAATGGCATGTCCTAATTTGGAAATGAGTTAATTGCCAGACGCCTTGAGCTACAGACACCAAACTTCCTGTGTGGATTGCTAACACCCTAAGCTGTGATATGACTCAGCCATATTTGAAACGCGGTGAAGCGTTGAATAGTTATGAGACACTTTATTTCAAACCGCGGCAAAGTTCACGAAAAATCTGTGACCCCGCCTCTTCTAATAATCATATCTCAACATTCCTTCACGGTAAATTTTTTTTGACTTGAGTCATATCACAGCTTACGCTTGTGGGAAGCCACAACAGGTGTTTGGTGTTTGTAGCTCAAGGCGTCGGGCAATTATGACATTTCCAAATTAGGAAATGCAATTTTTTTAGTGATCCTTGCGTGTTTGGCTATATCTTCTAAGAAAAAGTGCCTATAGAGACTTTTTACATATCATCTTAAAGCACACACAATAAGCAACAAGCTGGTATAATATTTATTTGCACAGAAGAAAGAGGAAAAAAGTTATGACAGGGAGAAAAAAATAATCAAATTTTCGGAAAATATGGTATAGTCCCCCCTTCAAATGCTCTCTCGAAGGTAAGTTCCTTCTCAGCCAGGAGTCGAGGCTGAATCGTATCGTGATTTACCCCGCAGACCAGCCGATCTCTGATCATTTCATTCAGCGAGTCTCCATAGACACAGTGCTCGCCTAGTTTCCTCAAAGCTGCAACGTAGACTGCTATTGACTCGCCTTGAGCTCTTTCTCTTGTGTTAAATTGGAAACGCTGCACCGTTATGGAAGGTTTCGTATCGTGGTACTCCTTGACTTCACCAACAAAGACATGAAAGTTGATGGACTCCAGGCGTGTGGGTGTAAGTAAGCTGCTGATCCTGCGAAACGTTGCTGGACCGCACACCGCCAGTAATACAGACTTCTTCTTGCCTGCTTCTGTCACGTTATTTGCTTCAAAGTAGTATTTGAGTCTCATGACATACGAGGTCCAGTCGTCTTTGCTGAGATCAAAAGGGAACAACGAACCGTGAGTTGCCATACTTTTATCCTCGTCGCCAAATGTAGTAACCTAGCAAACGCGCTAGGACTTGCACACTATTGAATTGTAATAGTTTTAAGTATCATAGAAATCACTTGAACAAAACTGCAAAATACTGACAGCTGAACTTAACAGGAAGTTAGTTAGATTAAAAGAACTAGTTCAAGATAAACCACAGTCATGAATGCACTTACACTATAATTACAATAATACTATATCAAAGGTACAAAGTACAGATATCACAACCAGAATAGCTATAAATTTCCCAATTTGGCTCATATTGAACTACAAAACAGTTTTCGACAGGATTTGACCAGTTTCACATTGTTTGAAAAAAAGTCCTTTCTGGGGATATCCTAGCTTCTATCTGAGATAGTCATATTTAGGACTGAAATGAGAGTTTTGTAGTCAATATCCGGCAAAAATGTTTCAAAAGATTTGACCCGTTTCACACTCATTCATGAAAAAAGTCCTTTCCGGGTAATTCCTAGCTTCTTTCTGAGAAGTCACATTTTGGACCAAAATGAGTGTTGTTGTTTAATTTCCAGCAAAAATGCTTCAAAACACCTGAATAGCTTGGATTATCTGTATGTGGCTCATTTTGTGGGACAAAACTGTTTCAGCACTACTTGTCCCGTATGTCGAATTTGAAGTAGCTATGAACTGCCCAATATGGCTCATATTGAACTTCAAAAAAAAATTCGACAGGATTTGACCCGTTTAACACTCGTTCATGAAAAAAAGTCCTTTCCAGGTAATTTCTAGCTTCTTTCTGAGATAGTCACATTTTGGACCGAAATGAGTGTTGTTGTTTAATTTCTGGCAAAAATGCTTCAAAATACCTGAATAGTTTGGATTATCTGTATGTGGCTCATTTTGTGGGGGGGAACTCTTTCAGCAGTATTTGTCCCGTATGATGAATTTGATGAAAAAAAGTTGTTTCCATCAAATTGGAGCTTATTTTTGAGATACCACTTTTTGCTCAAAATTGTAGTTTTCGGTGATTTCTTACGAAAATGATACATAACTCCAGAATATTCGACTGCACAATGTGACTCTTTTGAAGTTCAAAACAGTTTTCAACAGGATTTGACCATTTCACATTCATTTGAGAGAAAAAAGGTCCTTTCCGGGTTATTCTTAGCTTCTTTCCGGAATAGTCACTTTTTAGAACAAAACGAGTTTTTTTTGGGTTAATTTCTGGAAAAAATGCTTCACAACACCAGAAAAGCTTAGATTAGCTAGGATTAGGGATCTAGGGATTTCATGAAATCATAAAAATGTCTAGGGTTAGGGGTCTAAGGGATTTCATGAAATCACTGGACATAACACCTTCATTTTACACAATGTTGCTCTAGGGATTTCGTGAAAACCCTAGAGCCCAGATACACAATCTTACTGTAACATAATATGTGCTCTACATTCATAAACCCGGAGAGTGCCGGAAGATTTTACGGACTCGACATAAAAAAAGGAACTAGTCGTCTTGGAAACGCTAGATACTCTAGATTCGTCAATGATGAAGAAAACGGCTGCAGATTCGAAGGCCAAAGGGGAAAAAAAACTGGATCTACATGCCTGCTTGGTTAGATGATGAAGTTTTATACAGACTAAACTATTTAATTCATCGACACACTGGCATTAGTTTACCACGAGTCTGCTGCTACCAGATTTCTAAACTACGCCCACCCTCCAAGCTCAGTGGGGGGTGGACAGAAAATTCGCCGAGCATGCTGTATGTGGTATATATGCCGTACGTTAATGACCCTGAGAGCACGAAAGATTTTGCGGACTCGACAAGGGGGGGGACTATACCATTTTTCTCCGAAATTTGCACTTTTTTTTTTGTACCTGTCATAACTTCCCCCCCCTTTCTTCTGTGCAAATAATTATTGTACCAGCTTGTTGCTTATTGTGTGTGCTTTAAGATGATATGTAAAAGGTCTCTATAGGCACTTTTTCTTAGAAGATATAGCCAAACATGCAAGGGTCACTAAAAAAAATGGCATTTCCAAATTTGCAAACCCTCTAATTGCCAGGTGCCTTGAGCTACAGACCCCAAACTTGTGTTGTGGCTTCCCACAAGCCTAAGCTGTGATATGACTGTGAGTTTGTTTTTTTTTAACGTGAAGCAATGTTGAGTTATGGTGATTAGAAGGAGGCGGGGTCACAGATTTTGCCGCGGTTGGAAATAAAGTGTCTCATCTATTCAACACTTCACCGCGTTGTAATTATGGCTCAGTCATATCACAGCTTAGGGTGTTAGCAAGCCACACAGGAAGTTTGGGGTCTGTAGCTCAAGGCGCTGGAAATTAGAGCACTTGTCAATGGGGAGGTGCCATTTTTTTGAGTGACCCTTGCGTGTTTGGCTATATCTTCTAAGAAAAAGTGCCTATAGAGACTTTTTACATATCATCTTAAAGCACACACAATAAGCAACAAGCTGGTATAATAATTATTTGCACAGAAGAAAGGGGGAAAAAGTTATGACAGGTACAAAAAAAGTGCAAATTTCGGAGAAAAATGGTATAGTCCCTCCTTGGAAAACTCGACATGGGTACGCTAGGTTCGTCAATGATGTAGAAAACAGCTACAGATTCGAAGGCCGTAGGAAAGAAACCCGGATCTACACACCTGCTTGGTTAACAGCTGTCAGGGGAAAGATGCTTGAGTTTTTTCAGACTAAACTACTCAATTCATCAACACGCTTGCATTGGTTGTGATACAAGTTCTTGATAGGAACTATTCTCAGTTTTGCTACGGTAAACACAGTTCTTGCATGTCTGCAGCTGCTCTCTCTCTATTTTGTGGTCAGCGAGTAGATGCTGGATATTTTAGTATGTATAGAAAGAATAACTGATGCATATAGTTAATGCTTTGTTAATGATATTGAGCATACTAGAAAGAATAAACATTGTCTTGAAAGAGCAAACTATCACTTGTTACGGTCATTTGAACAAGCTACTGTCAGCTTCTGTATGATCTTTCCTTAGCTATCAAATATTTTCTGCACAAAGAAATCTTAACAAAACAACTTGATTTCACATGAACATTTTCTGTTTCAGTATTTGTCATCCCATTATCTGTTGGGCATTCGGTTTTTCAACCTTTCACGGACCTGTAAAGAATATATATACAATTCTTGGATAGTTCTCTGTATCCCAACCTAACCATTACAATATCACGATGGCATCATATGTACAGATTAGTACTGTGTGCGGCCTTCAGCTTAGGACAATGTGTTCATGTTGTGTCCAACAGGGCATCGGCTAAAATAATCATCAGGCAATATATTGTTTCTCCCTGCCCTTTTTTCTCTCACACATACCTTCGCTCGCCATTCAGTGCCTTGCTTTTGTACAAGTAGATGTGTAAGCATGATGCGGGATAGGTAACAGTCCCCGTGCATCCGTGGGTACAATTAATTTTTTGGTGAAATGGGGTATGTTATACAACTTGCATTTTTTTCCTCACCTTCGCCAAGGGTTTCTGAGTCCAAAGTCGTACGGGGGACTTGTTTTTTATGCTGGATATCTCTGGTCTTTCAGAAGTGTATTACTCGGGCAAGTTTTGTTGATATTTATTTCCGATTGCTACACAATTTGGTTTAGTAGAGGGGGCCGTGAGCATCACCGTTAGCTACTTACGAGGCAGTTTATGTTGGTTATCTGCATGGAGTCATGCTTTGTCTCCCTCTAGCTCTTTCTCAGATATATTTTTGGTAAGTAGTTTACCTTAGAATATTGAATGGTCACTATTGCTTTGGGTAGATTACTTCTTTTTGTGTAGACTTTTTTCCTGCAGCTATGTGAGCTCATACCTCTTCCCATTCACAGTCTTCCAACAGCGTTTTTTGTCTCCCTCTGTGGATTTCTGAGCAAGTGTTGTTGTTTTTTTCCAAGTTTTTTTTAAGATAGCATATGCATCTAAGTTTTGGACAAGCTATAAATTGAAACAGAGTCTAGATCACGGCCACCCTATTTGTACTCTTCATACTTTTTTAAAAAATATGGTGAACTCAATCGATTTTCCTCTAATCTTGGCTCAATTAGGATGTTGATCATCCGATCACCACCAGACTAAGTGCAATTAGGATGATCTTCCTTATCTCCTATTTGGACCATTTATATGAATTTTAAGCAACAGGTTCTGCCAAGATTTGAGAAGTTTTGATATTTATCAATAAAAAGGAACTACAGTCATTAAGAAGACAGTTACATTAGGGATGGTGTACAGGTACTTCGCTAGTTTCTCAAATGACAGTACTACAAAACAATAAAAACAAAATAATTTTAACCTACACATATGATAAAAACCTGTTATTCTCAGACCAGTATTCATCACTGAAGAAAGAAACGTGCAAAAAAAGATTGAATGTAAAAATACAAAAATTTACTCATTTGAAACTACATTACTGTACAAATTATATATATATTTCTACT
>CBDHDT010000180.1:0-25384 GCA_965261215.1 Ekhidna sp. | reverse complement strand
CTTTTGATACCACCAGCTTGTTGCTTATTGTGTGTGCTTTAAAATGATATATAAAAAGTCTATATAGGTACCTTTTCTTAGAAGATATATCCAAACATGCAAGGGTGACTCAAAAAATGGCACTTCCTAATTTGTGGCAGACCTGACTCCCATTTGCATTGACTGACGTGCCCCAAACTTGGTATGCGGGTAGCTAAAGGCCTTAGCAGTGATTTAAGCAAAAAAAAATTTTCCAGTAACCCCCCCCCCTTCCCCCCGGAGTTATAGAGCTGAGAAGAGGCGGGGCCACGAATTTTTTTTAACCTAAATAACAAGTTTCTTTGTCAAATCAATTAAAATGCTTCAAAACAGCAGAAACGCGTGGTTTAGCTGTATGTTGCTCAATTTGATGAGAAAAATACTTTTCTGACCTAAATAACATGTTTTTTGGACAATATCAGCGAAATTGCTTCAAAACAGCAGTTAAGCTTAGTTTAGCTCTATTTGGCTTATTTTTATGAGAAAAACACTTTTTTCCCCGAATGACAAGTTTTTTGTCAATATTAGTCAAAATGCTTCAAAACAGCAAAAAAGCTTAGTTTAGCAGAATGTGGCTCAATTTGATGGGAAAAACTCTATTCTGACGTAAATAACAGGTTTTTTTTGTCAATATCAGTCAAAATGCTGCCAACAGAAAAACGCTTAGTTTTTGTGTATGTAGCTCAATTTGATTAGAATAACTCTATTCAGACCTAAATGACAAGTTTCTTTGTGAAATCAGTTGAAATGCTTTAATAAAACAGATAAGCTTAGTGTAGCTGTATGCTGCTCAATTTGATTAGAAAAACACTTTTCTGACCTAAATGACAAGTTTTTTTAATCAATATCAGTCAAAATGCTTCAAAACAGCAGATAAGCTTAGTGTAGCTATGTTGTTCAATTTGATGAGAAAAATACATTTTTGTCTTGAATGCCAAATTGACAATTTCAGTCAAAATATTTCAAACAGAAGAAACGCGTAGTTTAGATGTATGTAGCTCAATTTTTTGAGAAAAACTCTTTTATGACCTAAATTACATTTTTTCCCCTTCAAATCAGTTAAAATGCTTCAAAACAACAGAAACCCTTAGTGTAGCTGTATGTTGCTCAATTTGATGAGAAAATCACTTTTCTGACCTAAATGACAAGTTTCCTTGTCAAATCAGTTAAAATGCTTCAAAATAGCCAATAAGCTTAGTGTAGCTGTATGTTGCTCAATTTGATGAGAAAAATTCTTTTCTGACCTAATTGACAAGTTTTTGTCAATATCAATCAAAATGCTTCAAAACAGCAGAAACTCTTAGTTTAGAAGAATGTGGCCTAACCTGAAGAGAAAACTCTTTTCTGACCTAAAATACAAGTCTTTTTTATCAATATCCGTCAAAATGCTTCAAAACTGCAGAAACGCTTCGTTTAGCAGAATGTGGCTCAATTTGATGAGAAAAACTCTTTTCTCACCTAAATGACAAGTTTTTAGTCAAATCAGTTAAATTGCTTCAAAATAGGAGATATGCTTAGTATAGCTGTATGTTGCTCAATTTGATGAGAAAAATACTTTTCAGACCTAAATGACAAGTTTTTGTCAATACCAGTCAAAATGCTTCAAAACAGCAGAAACTCTTAGTTTAACAGAATGTGACTCAATTTGATGAGAAAAACTCTTTTCTCACCTAAATGACAAGTTGTTTATAACAATATCAGTGAAAATGCTTCAAAACATCAGATAAGCTTAGTGTAGCAGAATGTGGCTCAATTTGATGAGAAAAACACCTTTTTTTTTTGAAGGACAATTTTTTTTTGTCAATCTCAGTCAAAATGCTTCAAAACAGCATAAATGGTTGGTTTAGCTGTATGTAGCTCAATTTGAAGAGAAAAACACTTTTCTGACCCTAAATAACATTTTTTTTGTTGAAAATATCAGCGAAATTGCTTCAAAACAAGCAGTTAAAGCTTAGTTTAGCTCTATGTGGCTTATATTTATGAGAAAAACACTTTTTTATCCCGAATGACAAGTTTTTTGTCAATTTCAGTCAAAATGCTTCAAAACAACAGAAACTCTTAGTGTAGCTGTATGTGGCTCAATTCGATGAGAAAAAAACTTTGCTGACCTAAAGGAAAAGTTTTTTGTCTCAACATCAGTAAAATACATCAAAACAGCAGTTAAGCTAAAACTCTTTTCTGATCTAAATGATAATTTTTTTTTTGTCAATATCAGTTAAAAAGCTCCAAAATAGCAGATAAGCTTAGTGTAGATATATGTTGCTCAATTTGATAATAAAAAAACACTTTTCGGACCAAATTGACAAGATTTTTTGTCAATATCAGTCAAAATGCTTCAAAACAGCATAAACGCTTAGTTTAGCAGAATGTGGCCCAATTTGATGGGAAAAACCCTTTTCTGACCTAAATGACAAGTTTATTTGTAGTCTATAACGGTCAAAATGCTTCAAACAGAAAAACGCTTAGTATTGCTGTATGTAGCTCAATTTGATTAGAATAACTCTTTTCAGACCTAAATGACAAGTTTCTTTGTCAAATCAGTTGAAATGCTTCAAAATGGCAGATAACCAAGTGTAGCTGTATGTTGCTCAATTTGATGAGAAAAATACTTTTCTGACCTAAATGACAAATTTTTAGTCAATATCAGTCAAAATGCTTTAAAAAAACAGAAACTCTTAGTGTAGCTGTATGTTGCTCAAATTGTTTAGGAAAATACTTTTCTGACCTATCATGACAATTGTCGGAATTGGTTTATCTCCCCTCATCCCTTACACACACTGCAGCGCTCTCTCTGTTCACTCCTCATACCAATCTTTAGTGCCCTCCCCTCATCCCTTACACACCCTGATAGTGCTCTCTCTGTTCACTCCTCCTACCATTCTTTGCTGCCCTCCCCCTCACCCCTTACACACTCTGACAGCGCTCTCTCTGTTCACTCCTCCTACAAATTTTAGCTGCCCTCCCCTCATCCCTTGCACATACTGACAGCACACTTCTCTGTTCACTCCTCCTTCCACTCTTTGCTGCCCTCCCCTCATCCCTGCATACCCTGACAGCACTTTCTCTTTTCAAACTTCCTACCACTCTTTGCTGCCCTTCCCTCATCCCTTGCACAACCTGACAGTACTTTATCTGTTCACAGCTCCTACCACTCTTTGATTCTCTCCTCTCATCCCTATTGCACACCCTCACTGCAGAGCACTCTGTTTATACCTCCAACTGCACCCTTGTCATCCCAATCACTGAAATTTATGTTCTATACTGTGCCTCTTTTGGTAGCCGTATTTGTTCTTCTCTGTCCCTCCGCTGCAGCTCTCCTGGTTGTAGTTACGACCTGTACAGTTTTTGCTAATCTATGCCGCACACAAAGTATCACACTTTCTTCAATATTCTGCACTCAAAAACCAAGGCCAATTTGCGGAAATGTCTTTTCCTTCAAACACATACGGACAATTTTCGATGTGCACAAGCTTATAACTGTGGTACATGGTCAGAAGGTCAAGGCATACTATTATAGAAAACAGAAATAATAATAACACTAACAATAACAACAACAACAAAAAAAAACGGGAAAAATTTAACAACAAAACAACAACAATAATAATAACAAAATAATAAAAAACAACAACAAAATAATAATAATAATAATAATAGTAATAATAATAATAATAATAATAATAATAGTTGTATTAAATTATTATTGGATTGACCTGTTCAAAAGAATGTAAACATGACCACACATATATATATATTCTACCCTTACCATTTAAAATCATATACACCTATATCATGCCAGCTTTAAATATTAGTCTATATGGTTTTATATAGTAAAGGATATTCTAACTTGGTCTACATGGAAACAGTTTTGTTTCCGTTCATTCTTTAACAGGTCAATTCAACAATTTTTTAAATTAAAATATTTTATTCAGGGAATATTCCAACATTGGATTGACCCGCTTTTTAATAGGCAAATCTTAAACTCTCACCATCCCCCAAATAGAGGCAGCTTCTTAGCTCCCTAAATGGAGGTTTCTGCTGATATCTGCTCCAAAAATACTCGAAGATGTCATGAATCCATAGCTAAGGTAGTTAAACCAGCACCACAAATGAAAAACATGAAGTGTGAAACTCCACAAGAAATTGCATCATCAAGTATCCTCTCTTTCTCCGTTCCATCCCATGCAATTGGTCCTCTCATCATACGTTTAGTACAGTAAGATTTAAAATGTTCAATAAACATACACGACCACTCCGTTTCTCAATCCAGTGATGCCCCCAATAATGGGTAAAGAGGTAAATATTGGAAAAAAAGCAACTTATGTTGATAATTTGTAACACAGTAAAAGACTCACACGGTCATTCATGCTGCTGGTATGTTGAGTTTTTTCTCCAGGTCAACTGTTACAATGTCTACTGGAGGTCATTGCTGATCCTCTACCCAAATATCTGCTCTAGTGTTCTCCTGTGTAATTTTACCTAATACTCGAAGAGGCTGTAGCTGACTCTACATGGGTACAGTCCACAATAGAAACAATATGTTAAAATATGTGTAGTATAGAGCAACAATGAACAAGTCAGAAAAAGTGTTTAAATGTCTAGAAGATCATTCACCAATCACTCACATGCTCAACTGTAATATACAGAAAAACAAAACAAAATGAAAAATCAAACAAAAATTGAAATAGAGTCAAGATGTTTTATTTAACAATAAACAGCTCCATTGGATAGACAGGTTAAAAAAGAACGGAAAATAGACTGTACTCATGTAGATCACACCAGTTAGAACCTCTTAAACATTTATAATCATTACACCAATATTGTGCTGGTTTGAAATCATGGAGTGCTTGTGTAAACACAAATCCACAGTATTGATGTGTATGATTTTGAATGAATCTAACTGGTTGTGGTCTACATGGGTACATCAGGTTTCATTTCTTTCTAAATAGATTAAACCAATACAGCTGTTTGTTTTAAAATTGCTCAAGTATACTAATTATCATCTATGTATGCATGAATGTATGTATGTATGCACTTATGTATGTATGTAATTATGCCTAGCCCAACCTCTAAACTAAATTGGACCAAATATCCAGGGTTGTTGTGTGGTATTGGAAATGGTTTTGGGCTGTGGTAACTCCCATCTCTGGGAGCATTCTTGCTGGGTTTTTTTTTTAAGCACTGTGTGGCCATTTCTTGAACATTTGGGATAAAGTCTTGCATGGTGACAACTAAAAATCTATCCTAATCACGGCTAAGACCTATACAATTTTGGTGTTTAATTATCAATGCATGTATGAGTTATGACTGTTTCAAACATGGGTTGAAGATTTGTTTAGTAATCTTGATGTTGGTGCATGTATCTTCTAAGAAAATGTGCCTATAGAGATATTCAATAATCATTTGAAACCAAACAGAATAACCCACAAAATAAGCTGCATAAAACCTTGGTAACTAAAGTTATCTAGAGCTAAAATGTGATTTAAAAATTGGGATTTGGAGGGCCTGATCTATATAGTACCCCACAATAAAAGTGAAATTGACATGTGTTAAACTCATGCATATTTCTCAAAGCCACACCATCATTTAAAACATGCTGACAGTGGCACACCCCAATATTATTGACTGATCTTAGCTACAAGATGTGCTAAGCACAAAAAAAATGGCTCAGCAAACTAGCTAATTATTATCGAAACTAGCCCTAGTGTGCCTTCTAACCTAGATTTAGCTTTGGTTGTTCCTGTTTACATAGTGACTTTGTGGAGTCAGCTTCTTCCATATTATTTATGAATCAAGGCAGGAGCAGAGCAAGATCATACCCAGGATTTAAAGGGGAAAGAGAAGGAGTTTCAAGCATCAGTGTAAATTTTTAATTCGAACAAATTAGCCATAAGATTTACAATTGAAGGCACAAAAATTAATGGCTTATCCATGGTAGAAGGCATGTTAGCATGCTGTTGTTTTTGTGACATTAGTAACTATTAGTACAAAATTGCCAAGACAAGTAGTATCAAAACTGTTGACTTTGTAGGAGCCAAATAGAAGTATTGGGTGCGGAGAGTTCCAGACAATAGGAACCAATCCTGGGTACCGTCGGGACGGGGGAGGAGGGGAACGTTAGTTTCTTTGTCGTATATGGCCTCCCCTCCTATTTCAATCATTGGCAGTGTTATGTATGCAGACAGAATGGGGCTAATTGTTACCGAGGTTTGCTATATTATCTTGGTATATAGTCGACCATTTTTGGCTACACATCTTCAAGACACACTCCCTTTCAAATTGTGTTTCTACCCCAGCATGATATTTACAAAGGTATACTCTCATCAGCACAAAAAGCTACAATTATCTTCTAACTTTGAATGATCTTTGAAGAACCTTTTGTGACAAAATTTATTGTGATATATATATATATATTTTTTGCCTTCATAAATATACAATATGTCCCTGAAGGATTTACTGATAGTGAAAAAATTGATAGGCATCCGAGCACTTGATTGATTGTTATAAGTACAAATTTTAAACATAAACAAAATCATGATGTCTAGGCTTACACAAAATCGTGATGTCTTGGCTTGAAATGAATGATGAACTTGTTGCAGGTGCAAGTAGCCAATATACTTAATATCCCACTGATTGTGACTGAACACTATTCCAAAGGTAAGCATATTTTTAGTGAACAATTTGTATAAGTAGGCCATTTTTATTAATCAGTCCATGACAGTTATCTTGTCAATATTTTTAAAGCAATAAATATTTTCTATCAGGGAGTATGCTTGTAATTTGATTGTTACATTTTTTAAACGGTAGAAGAAACCCCCAAAAGTAAATACCTCAGCTAAATCTCACATCAGCTTATTAGTCCAAAAATTCTCCAAGCGTGATTTGAATCCTTCACCGAGGTAGTAAACTTGCAGCATAAAAACAAACATGTTTAAGTGACTAGTGGATCTAAGTGAGGGGATGTGGGGGGAAGAGGAGATTTAGAGAGCTTAATCCCTCCCCCCAAGCTCCAATTAAAAAAAGGGACTACTTTCACCCATACCAACATAAAACAAAAAATACTGGTGTTCATTATTTGAAAATGTAATGTTCTATATATGTGGTGGGCTACTTAATTAAACTTGATTCCCACTTTTATAAATCAACCCAATATACATTATTTTGATTTTTAAATAATGTTTTAATACAATTTATTTTTGTTTACTCTATAAATATTTTAGTTAAGCAGCATCCCTTCACTCCCAGAATAACTCTATAACAATTGCTCAGGATAGCTCCAGAATTAACAAATCATATATAGCAGATACTGTTTATTAAAGCATATACACTTCAGACGATTGTAACGTTTAACTAACCTGCTTTTGTTTGAGGTCTCTTCTGTTGGTTGTTGTCTCAAGAACAGAACAAATCACATCTTCTCATGCAGCAAAATGTATAGCATCTGCTGAATCAGCTCGGCAAGCCTAATATTGGGCACATATGTGGATGTGTAAATTTTTAATTTTATATTTTATTGAAACAAGAACATATTAGCTTCTGCAATGTTTTGGACAATTTTTTGTCTTCTGGTAATATGTTATGCATGGAAAAAAGTAGATAGATGGACAACAGATCCTAGAAGATGAATTCCCCAAGTTTTTTTTGAGGAGTTGAAAGAGAGGGATGCTGCTAACCATTTTTACTAACTTGGGAAACGATAGCTTGAAATGTTTTTATTCCACCTAAATTAGCCATTGTCACACATACTTTCCCAAATTTCTCTGAAAATTCAACAACTTTGAACTAGATTAAAGGAGCTTCTTGTATGCTATTTCATTCTGTCCATATTCTCAGTCATGCCTTGAAAATAGTTTCTAAAAATTGTTTCTTTCCAATGGCATAATTGTGGCATGATGATATTGACAATTACTGGACAAATAAGTGCTAAATGAGGGCTTCAGCTAGGATTAGGACCAGAGCGCTTGGGTAAGGGCTAAGGCAAAATGATCTAACAATGCGCAAGATGTCATCACTATGATGTAATGCTAGGATCTTCTTACATACCCTTGCTATGGGGAATCAGCCTAAACATCACTTAACCTCTGCCAAATCATATCACTCAAGTTGGCAATGCGAAGTTATCTGCAGGGGGGACTACACCTGAAACCAACGAAATTGTACCACTTATTTGTAGCTGTCATAACTTTTTTTCCCTTTCTTCTATGCAAATACTTTTTATACCAGCTTGTTGCTTATTGTGTGTGCTTTAAAATGATATATAAAAAGTCTATATAGGCACCTTTTCTTAGAAGATATATCCAAACACGCAAGGGTCACTCAAGAAATGGCACTTCCTAATTTGTGGCAAACCTAATTCCCACGCGCCTTGACCGAGGAGCCCAAACTCGGTACGAATGTAGCTAAAGGCCTTAGCTGTGATACTGTGGTTTTATTTTTTTTCCCGTTGAACCCCCCCCCCCTGAGTTTTAGTGTTGAGAAGAGGCGGGACCAAAAAAATTGCGCGATTTTGTTGGGTCCCGCCTCTTCTCAACACTAAAACTCAGGGGGGGGGGGTTCACCGGAAAAAATTAATAAAACCACTGTATCACAGCTAAGGCCTTTAGCTACATTCGTACCGAGTTTGGGGCGCCTCGGTCAAGGCGCGTGGAAGTTAGGTTTGCCACAAATTAGGAAGTGCCATTTCTTGAGTGACCCTTGCGTGTTTGGATATATCTTTTAAGAAAAGGTGCCTATATAGACTTTTTATATATCATTTTAAAGCACACACAATAAGCAACAAGCTGGTATAAAAAGTATTTGCACACAAGAAAGGGAAAAAAGTTATGACAGCTACAAATAAGTGTTACAATTTCGTTGGTTTCAGGTGTAGTCCCACCCTCCTCCCTTGATTTTCCGAAAATGGTTAATTGCTGCTGCTGCTAGATCACCATAAGCTTCCTTCTCTACATAAGCAGAAAGCTGCTCACCACTTCACCAGCATGCACTATGGTGGCCAAATGTAAGCAAACTGTGCATTAACTCATTTTGTCTAGAGTTATTGTGGTCATTGCACATGTCGGCATTTTCTGTAGTGTACTAGTCACCGTTCCCAGGCTCCTTTAAAATCCCCTGTAGAGCTCATGAGAATATTTTACAACAAAATAAAAATAGAAAACCGTCCAGCTAATGGTCACATATTCCACTCATGTCTCTACCCAGTGATTTATTTTAGCCACTATCACTCGTATACTAAGTCATATAGCTGAAATGGAGAGGACTACTTGGAGCTGCTACAACCAATACGGCAGAAAATATGAGAATTTTTTTATATATTCCAATAAATTCCATGGTTGTAATTAAGTAGTGAAAAAAAACAACAAAAAAACAAAACATTTGAAACTCTTGTTGTATACATCTACTATCCTGCTTCAAAGTTTTAGAGGCAGTGGATGCTCCATTCCAAAGTTATGGTAGTTTTTTTCCATGAGATTTACTTATCTTGATTCAAAAATTGAAGAGATACCGCAAGGTCCGTTAACCAAAGTGTTTCATCCGAAGTATGTGCACATTTCTTTTTGTCTTTAACTTTCAGTTTTTTCTCAGAACAATGTTTTCTGATCTGAGAACAGTTATAACTTGGCTATACTTAATTCAATTTAAAAAAAATATAATTTTAAAGCTCTTTTAGTGTGTTATGAAAGAATGTTTAAATATAATTTTTACATCGAGCATGGCCAGGTTATGGTGGTTAGAAGATTTGACCTTTTGGTTTAATTTGTTCTGCTTCCGTGGAAGCCCAAAACTCTTGAACATAGTTCCCTTGCACTTTTTTCACAGCTGTATACATTAGATACCAACAGACAAGTAGAGCCCATAGTTTACACCACTAATTGCAGGAGAACTGTTCCCAGTGATGAAATGCACCTTATGAGTGACCTTGATGTTACTGCATGTATCTTAAAAAAGGTGCACACAGAACAAGCACCAATTTGATACCAAAATTTCCTACATCAGGAAAGGAGAAAAAAGCTTTGGTGCTTACAAAGTTGATAAAGGTTTTATGTTTTTTTACCTCCAGTCCCCCCCACAGCTGATACAAGCTTGCTTTTTCCAGTTCTTAAATCACTCTCCCAAGGACTCTAGTCCAGAAATTAGATATGCCAGCTCCAACTTCAGCTAGTTTCACTAGATAAGCTATAATGCTAGAGACAGGTATAATCACAATCACATCCAGCAAAATAAAAAGTAAATTTATATTGATGTGGCAAAACATTCACTAATTTTAAAAATAAAATACCACATTATATGTAAGATATTTGACTTTCTCATGTATCAGCGTAATAGAAACAGATATTTCGACCAAATTGTTTTGTCTTCTTCGGGATTATTCTTGTATGCACCTTTTCTTCTAGCTATTTATTTTAAAATGGAAATAAGGGAGAGGGAAAAATATGGATGTTGAAAACATAGAAAGTACCAAAATAATGAGCATCTGTATTTTACTAGCTATATATTATAATTTTATAAATTTTTATGTATATTTATTTAGCATTTGGCCCCACTGTATCTGAGATAGACATCAGTAAAGCTCTAGGAGTATTTCAAAAGACTTCATTCTCCATGATTATTCCAGAACTGGGTGGCATTTTGAAGAAAGACAAAGAAACAAGAAAGTCAGTAGTCATATTTGGTGTAGAGGTAAACATATCTAATTAAGCTTTGGAGAGGGGTGGGATAAGGAGTCATAATTATTTGTAGGACTATATTTCATGGTTAACAATATTTTTTCTCTATTTCTGACAATTTTGGACACTGATGTATATGCTCATGCACCTAAAATTGGTAACTAAAATTGGTACATATCCTACAATTTATGAGGTCAGCAAGGGGAAAAATTGTTCCATCTTATGAGGTTGATATGAAATACAGTGTGACTTTGTGTTGCGACAAATTCAACTAGAATTAAAAATTTTTCTGTGTTTAAAAAAAGTTTTCAAAAATGTTTGTGGGATTTCTCTCAGTCAAAATGGAACTTATATATAATACCATCAAAGTATAGTATAAGAGTATTAGTGTTAGCTGTTTATGAAAACTACATAAGGAAAAATAATTCTCTCCATTACAATTTTTTAAATAATTTTATTAAGATATATGTTCCAAATTCCATGGGGATTCAGAAGTGGTTGATAAAAATTATAAAATGATATAACTATATGTGTCTTGTTGTTTGTGTAGACACAAATATGTGTGCAGCAGACAGCCCTGGACCTGATGGCTGAAGGCTATGATATACATGTGGTGGCTGATGGCGTCTCCTCATGCACAATGGTTGAGAGATTATTTTCTTTAGAAGTAAGTATGTGTGTGATTATCATCTTACACACCAAGGGGAATTCAATGACATAATCACATGTATTATCACATGTTATCGCATATTATGGAAGGTACTGAACCACATTGTCAAGCAGTTTTGCTAACATTTTCTTCTTCCAAATGTCAAATAAGGGGAAGGGGCCATCTGAGTTGCATACCAATTCCCAAACACCAAACTTGATAGTGTAGCTTGCAGGTTCCATCCTTCCTTCCTCAGAAATCCCTTATATATCTAGAAGTGACCTTGTTTTGCCTACCCAATAAATAAACGCCTCTCTCATTTTAGCGCCGCTCAGTAATAGTAGCCTTCCACTTCTCAAAACTGAAATGTTTAGTAGCCTTGGCTTCAGATGGAGCAAATATGGCATATATATATATATATATATATATACTATGCTTCAGCCTCTCAAATTAAAGTTTATGTGCTCCCTAGCTGCTTGGCACAAGACTGTTCTGTGCATGGTGTGTCTTTGATTTTGGCAGTACTGCTTAAAGTTGTAATTATTATTTATTTTTCTCGCGTTGAAAAATTCTTTTCTGTTATATTTATCCCAAGATGAACTTAATACCCACTGTTTATTGAGATGTTATTAATGTTATATTTATATTTCAGAGAATGCGTCAATCTGGTGTGTTTATATCTACCAGTGAGTCCATGATAGGTGAATTGATGTCCAATTCCAAGCATCCCAAGTTTAAAGAAGTCCTGTCTTTGATCAAGAATCCTACTCCTGACTCTGGATTGCTCACTAAACTATAAAATAGGCTTCCTCCATTACTTTTTTTTAAAACCTTTTGTGTCTAATTTACTATTTTTATAGAAGGATGGGACTTTTGGCACACTGGTAAATGACAGGAGATTTTTAAATTTGTGTATTATTGTATACCTATTTTTATTATACCTGTAGTATTATTGTTGTTGTTGGAATTTATTTTTTTAATATATAATTTTATATTTATATTATTATATCGGTATTATTATGTTGTTGGTATTATTTTTGTTTTATTATTATTACAAAATATTAATATAAATTCACTCTATTAGATTCAACTGTTAATTATTGTTATATCTTACAACATAATAACTATAGATCACCAAATTATTTTAGAGCAAACTTAAAATATTTCTAGTATAAAACAATTATATATACAACAATTACAACAAAGAAGAGAAAAACAAAATGGGGTGTCCAACAAATTTTTTTAACATTAACAATATATGGAATATACATTTTTTTTTTTTAATATGTGATGAAGTGCGGCTCTATATATTTACAGGAAAAAACAACATGGGTAGGTATAATTGAATCTTGGGTTGGATATTTGAGCTTTATTACTGTGTAATATCAAGACCATAACTTAAATATTGTAGTCACAAAAACATAAAACCAAAGCATATGATGGCCAACAGCCTTTTCACCCACTTAATTTTCTGCAATATACTTTGTAGGTGTGCATATATGCAATGTCTAGATTTTTTTTTTTGCAATCAAGTTCCTTTCAAATTCCATTTAGCTATTTGTGAAATCAGGAGTTGGAATCGTAGACACATTATGTATTTGTGGGTATAATGGTGATAGCTCATGTGGTTGGATAAGCTGCTGATACACCTGGACAAAATTGATTAAAAAACGGTAAAATCCCTAGACTATCCAGGAAATCCAAGGGTACATAGCATGTAAGCTACTAAAACCTTCCTGTCTACCAGTCCTGAATCAAACCTTGGCTGCCTGCACATTAAAATGATGTAGATAGTTGTTTCAAGTCCCAATTACACACACACACAAATGTGAAAAGGGGACAGACTAGAGTTAACTGCATGCTGATAAGCCTCTACAAGTCCGTCAGTTATGTACAGAATTTAAGTTTCAAAAATAGCCCTGCCTGTTTCATCAGCAAGCAGATAAACTAATCCACGAAAGTGAGTTAATAGGACAGAGTCTCACAATTTTCAGGACTAATGCATTTCACCAGGAAATTTACTCCTCTGTAAGTGGATATTATTGGCATATCAGAGTGAAGCAATATAAAAGGACTTGTAAACATAGGTTATACATCTAAAAAAATTAATTTCTAAATTGGCATAGTAGGTTTTTAGCACTAACTAATATAGTCGGGTTCCTCTGTATCTGTGATAATATCCTTCTATATCTCTATCCTTGGGTCCCAGTTTCAGGATGGTTGGCACCAAAAAAAACCACCGTTTTTATCTCGGCTAAAACTCACAACAGCTTCTTAGGATTCTAAATGTTGGGTTTGGCCCAATTTACGCCAAAACACCTCGAGCTTGCCGTAAATCCTTCGTGACGGTAGAGAACTAGTATCTCCCCAAAGAGCTAAGTGAAATTCACCTTTCCGGGGATTTTGTATCAAATACACCCGCTAGTCATGCATATTATAACTCGCGTGCTTGGTCCATGTTATAATTTTACTATGAGGCTCCAAATTGTCCAATGCATATGCATAGAACTCTCAGCCATATTTCCGTGAGAGTATTTCTGTATCAGACCTGGTCAGGGACATTGACATAGCAGTATTCGCACGCCTTCAATGCTTGAACGTCATTACTAGGATCCTAGATAAGAAAAAATGTACAGTTTAGAATCTGGGTTCTCCCTGCCAGGGTGGAAATCCTAACAATGGATATGATTGATGACAACATGCAGTAAGTCCAAACTCCCGGAATCCAGTCCAGTCCAATCCAATCCAGAATCTTATTGAGATCCAGCATTTATCATTTTCCAGATGTTATGTCACTGGTGGATGTTCTGGAGGTGACAACACTTATGAACTAAAATTCCTGAACCTATACCAATAGTGTCTTGTTACAATGTAACAAAAACAATAACTTGTGCTTTGGTACCATAACTTGTATGAGCATGTATGTACATGTCTGTGCTTGTATGTGCTAAATCCGATTAGTACGTCTGCTGAATTTGAGTGTTTCTTTTTATAAATTTTTTTTCTTCACTCCATTATATTCAAATGATCATTACAATTTCAGGATTTGCAGTAAGAATATACATTTAATTGGTAAGTGTCATCAAACTGTTATGTTGTGTTATATATATGATCAGTGACAGCCTACTTAAGAGATGGACTTTTATAACAGTTTTCCAGGAGTAAAAACTTGACAAATATAACAGGACACCGAGCATGAGTATCACTCAGCTGCATGTGTTCTTCACTCAATTCTAAAAATATATTTAAAATAAATATTTATCTACAAAGCTGCCTAGTCAAAGAAACACAAACTTTTGAGCAGGAGGATAATAGTCACGATCAACGTTTAACCAAATGGAAGCAATAGCTCACATTAGAGGATGTACTTTAAATAGATACTAGCTTAACAACAAATGTATATACATATATGGGAGTATTCTAGTACTCCCTATATTGGAAAGACTCACTTTTTAAAATGGTTGACCGAAAAACAAAACTTATCTGAGCTAAAAAAACTCACTTCAGCAGCTTCTTAGGTGCCTTTGGCTTTAGCTGATATTTGCTTAAAAAAGACTCCAAGTTTTCCTTGAATACTTTACTAGCAGGGGGTAATTTCCATCTGATTGTTGGGGGGTCCAAATGCAGTGGCAAAGCTGATTACCCCATAGCTACAATATTTGGGTTTCAGTAATCACCTAGTTTTTCTTTTGAAAACAGGGTTACAGTTCTACACTAAAAATATAGCACTTTTGATCAGATATGACTAGCACAAGACTTAATATTTAAAGCGACAGTCAGAGTCATTCATCCACATCTATTACTGCTATGTGGAAAAGAGGCCAAAGATGGATGATAGCCTCTCTACTCTATCCACAAAGTCATTGGTGACTTGATATTGTTATTTCACCAGCTCCTTATGAACAGAGCATGGCATAAGACGATTGAGGCGGTTATTTGACATGGCTGTAAGGAGATAAGACTTCACCCTTCATAGTGCACTGAATGCCTATTCAGAGCTGACATTTGTTGCAGGCATAACCAGAATAATCTTGACCAAGGATATAACCCCAGGTTGATGGGGGACCAGATCTTTTTCTTTTCTTTTTGAGGAAATCAATGGCATTATGCAATGTGTAACCTCCTCCACCTTGCCTGAAACTGTGAGAGAATTCTGACAATATAGATAGCTGAATTCGTAGAGATTCAGAGTCAAACTCTGTGTAGAACTCACACACTGGTTAGAATTTGTAAGACAATTCCCCCAAATTTCCTTTCAGAAGAACCTGCTCATAGTCTGAATACATGGTGTAATCCTTTTGATTGAAACACTCTACAATGCAGTTAGCTACAGTGTCCACAGTTTTAAAGTAGATTTGATGGTAAAAGTGTTCTACATTGGAATGGTGTTCAGGTTAAGCAATACCTACAAAATACCTTGATGGCATCTTATGGCGACTTAGAAGTCCAAACTTCGCAGCAGCTTGAGTGACCTTGGTCCAATGGAGGCTTGCAAACCTATCTGATCGAGCACCTAGAAGAACAGTGACAGAAAGCTTGGCATTCTTGTGAGCATCCACTACATATAGCTTTTCTCTCTGAAGGATAGAGCAGAGTTTATCTGAATGGGAAAGCACTACAATAGCAAGTTGAAGTCCATAGAAGAAACTAAAAAGTTTCCATTATAGTCTACACTCGAATTGTTCTAGCCTTCATGTCAGATATTGTCTTGTACCCATCCCGACAGCTTCATCAAAATTCCATAGTTCTTCAGAATAGCACTCAGAGATGCAACACGGACAGTTCACCTTGTTGGGCAGAGGATTTTCAGAGTTGGTGAGTCCATATCGTATATGGAAATCACATTCTATTAGTCCAAGAAACTCTGCTTGTTATCTGAGGAATTCTGCTTCACTTTTAGGACTCATTCATCAGCCATGATACCAGTAGTATCCAGGTTCAGTTATGTCTCCTGCTATACCTCGCAGCAATTTTAGAGCCATAATTTGTAGAATTTCATTCCGAGCATTCAGGCCCATAAGCTTGTCATAAGACTTTTCAATCCAGTTTTGAAGTACTTCATTGTTTCCAGGTCTGAGAAGGAGGAGCTTCATGAAATTTGACTCCTCGTCTTGCTTGCCCTTATATACAGCAATCCCATGTCAGGAAAGATGGATATACTTAGGACAATTTGAGGAGGCAGTTCCTAATTTCCTTCTTAGGAATCTTTAGGTTTTGAGCCACACCTTCAGGTGCTCATAAATGTGATCTGGTGAGTTAATATAGTAATTCCATGTTTGTAACATAGACAGCTCTCACATTTACAGAAAACCTGGGTTTGAACAGAGTATTTCTAATTTCTAAAGCTATCAGACAAGAATGAGCTTTCAAATTTTGTAATAGGATGAAGCCCCTTCAAATTTGCCGTGGCACACATGTGGCAAATTACAGAATCTGAAATTGGAAGGTAATGCAGCCACGAAAATTGCGTGTACCAAGCCGGTTGGAAAGCTGGTTGACAATCCACTTTGGTCTTTGGTCAAAGGGTATTTGATGTTAACTGGCAGGAAGGAACTTTGAGGAAGGGCATTCAGAGTTGAGGGTATTCAACTGACTCCTGGTTTCTGCACATAAGAAGCACAAGAAGATATATATATATATCATGGTTGCTACATATTCATGCCACTTCAGCTTGAGAGTTCTAAGTCGCTTTCAAAAAAAAAATAGGGTCTGACAATACATTATTGTTTAATGACTCTCTACGTCATGGGCCGAGATATCACCTAAAATTTCGGAGCTCAAATGTTGATATTATGGATCATGGCATGAATGCTCAGATTCAGGTTCAGATTGAGTATTGTGCAAATTGTTGTATACCACATGTGATCCGTCCAAGCTCAGCACCACAAAGTTGCTCAATGTTTTGTAGTGGGGAAGCTGCAGAAGCCACTTCCTGTGTAGAAAAGTCTCCCCCAAACACTGCTGAGGAGTAAATTTTGCACTGCCTTA
Organism: Ekhidna sp.; assembly: GCA_965261215.1. Lineage (GTDB taxonomy): Bacteria > Bacteroidota > Bacteroidia > Cytophagales > Cyclobacteriaceae > Ekhidna. The sequence continues at coordinate 8,068 of CBDHDT010000180.1, read as the reverse complement.
AGCGATGCGGTACCATATGCAAGGCCTTTCAACATGCCGGGAAATGTTTCCCTCAGTGGTGTTGAGTGCAGCTCACACTTAGTGTCATTCATGGCACAGAATTCAATAACCTTATGTTTTGAAATGCAGTATGCATGTCTTTATTTGCTCTGCATGCAGACAGCTGTGTTGGATTGTATAGATTGACCAGACTGTTGTTGTGAGCTGTCAGCAGTTTCTTTCATCTCATTGTATTCAACTACGATGGAGTGTGGGTGAAGTGGCTTTGGAAAGCCAGACCTGCATCTTGTGGACCACGAAGAGTTCGAAGGCAGTATGCTGCTGAACAACGAGTGCGGTGCTAACAGGCGGTAAACAAATTGATCTGGTCTGCTTCAAATTCTCCACTTCATGTTATGATTTGATGCAAACATGTGGATCTGTCACGAGAAGAGGTGCGTCATCAATGTTGCTGCCATCTGGTAGTATCATGGAGATGGGACCTTCTGGTGTAGTGTCAAACATCTGGACTTCAATCAGCGCATTGCGCAAAAAAGCAAGACAGCCTATGTGTGGACTTCCATGATGGTGCCACTCAAAAACAAATTGCTTCCAGTGTGTCAACAAAAATGCTTTAAAAAATTCAACCACTCGGTGATAGAAAAACCAGTCAGCAATTGTTGAATTGCCAATCAGTTCAGAATTGCATCTTGCGGAGATCTGCACCATCTGGACAGATTAGATGTGCCAACTAGGGCCACTGAACATCTGCAGTGCTGAGTGTTAAAAATACGTTGGCAGTCCGACGTATCCACATGGCGATTAAATTGCCTCGCTTCCTAAACCAATACTGTCTTGTGCCCCTTAGAGTGGTTGCAAAATGAAAAGGCCTCTCCCTCACATCCAATCATGTCTCTTAGATCATCTACGCTTAGCCATGCAGCTTCCAGGTGTTCGTGAATTTATATTCTGCCTCTCTGTGGTTCACGCCAATGCATTTCACTGACCAGAGCAAAATATCTGAATCAAGGGTGTTGGGAAACCATCAATCACGATACATCGTCAGGTGCTTGAAATTGTTTCTAGGCAGTGATCTTGATCTGCCTAGGTGCAAGATAGTCAGCAGCTCAAGTTGGTAGAAGTTCGGAAATGCACAAGTCATGTAGTCTTCGGTGTTGAACTCACGGGTGATGCGCAGTCACATACTGGCCAAGGTACAGCCATATCTCATATTATCGCATAGCTTCTTCTTCAGTCATGCGTCACTCAGTGCCAATAGGGACAAGTGTCCGACTGTCGGCGTTGATTCATCACTACATAACGATACGCAATTTTTCAGAACTTATTCACAGCTGGAAAAACACACTGTTGAGACAAAGTATGTTGAAATATCACCATCATCTGGCAGGGCATTGAGCGCATTCTGGGAAAAAATATGTTGAGGAAGCATTTGTTGTTTGCAGTCAGCCACTTCAACACCTTCAACATCTTGGATTTATTGACTCTAATCTTTGCATGAATCAGCTCATTCCATTCTAACAATCGCTATTTTCAAGATCAGATAGATGTCATGGCAGTAACTGCACAAAGGACTTAACATCCTGTGGCAGGTAGTTGATGTGTCCAGAATAATCATATTGGCTGAGTAGAAGGCAAAACAAGGATATCAACTGTAGACTGGAAATATTAGCATTTCTTTCACTTGTGATAAATTCTTGCAGTGGCAATAAAAAACCCATTAATTTAATAAATAGCTAAAGTTGTGATTCACTAATCAATTTTGTATATATATAGCATCTAATATATATTTATGAGAGTATAAAGTAAATCATTCCACTTGTGTTTCCAGAATGAATTTAAGAAATAAAACACCCAATTTCAGATAAAGAATTATATCAGGAAGGCATATCAGCCCCTAGCAATTATGATATGTTATATCACCATTGTTAATAAATATTGAGCGTCAAGAAAGTCAGAAATAAAGTTGAGAGAGTCTAGATGATAACAATTGATTTTTACAACGTGAATTTGAATTCAGCACAAAATTTACACTTGAACTTAAAAAATTTCCGCGAACTTCCTCTAGGTTTATGGATCAAGAAGCATCTCTTCCAGGTCTTTGCTGCAGTTTCTGGAGCACTTCTGCTGGTCAAGGCTGCACAGGCAATCGCTTAGTGAGAAGTACTCAGAATCCCTTTTCTATGAAGAAAGGAGGCACATGTTGCAGATATGGAATAATGTAAAGATGAAATTTCGTTTGCTTACCTCAATGGAGCAGATTCTTATACCAAATTTCAGCTTATCGTATTTGAATTCCAATTATATGAACAGTTTGAAAAGTGTATTTTGAAAGAAAAAAATATATAGTTATTAATATAATTGAACAAGCGATATTTTTATTGAGCTCTTATCCCACAGTTCTTGTATTTTTTATGCTATGTTCGATAACAATACTAATTAATCTCTCATAATTATATGTTCCCTATAAGATGTATTAATTACAAAATATTTTGACGCATGCAGCTTTTTGTTTTGTTTTAGTCATGTGATATAACAGCCTTGGATATATTCTTCATTGCTTTACAGCTCTGCTAGCAATTAGTATGGGTAGAATTCAGTGCGCAAAGTTATGGGTCATATTTTCCTAGATCATACTTATATGTGAATATATCTGCTATTGGCTAGAAAAAAGTTAATTAACTCTTTTAATTCTGCATCATTATTGACTGCATACTTTTGTACACTTATTATCAATAATTCTGTCACCATTATTAATTTTATCTTATTACACATATAACTATGTAAATTGATATATTTACTTGTAATGCTGGATCCAAGTTGCAGTCTGTTCTCTATGAGTGTTCCTGATGGTATCTGATGTTTGGAATTCCATTTCAGTCATATCTTTAATTGGTAGTCACTACATTCATTTCACACTCTTTCGCTTCTTTTGTATGCAGCTCAACACATTCTTTCCAAACATCAGTCTCTTACAATGCCCAATTCTTCAGTTACATTAAATTGTAGGTGCTGCATTTTCCCCCTATCTCCTCAGGTATTTCATTCCAACCTTCTTTGATTCACTTTCATGCATTACAGTCTTCTCTCTCTCCCACCTGTGGTATCTTATTCTCAATCCATTCTCTTTTATTCTCTTCCATGCATTATAGTCTTCTCTATTTCTCCTCTGGCATCTCATTCTCAATCCTTTTTTGGCTGATTCACTTGCATGCATTGCAGTATTCTCTCTGTCTCCTGTGGTGTCACATTCTCAATATTTGCTCTTCTATACATGTTTTCTACTTAACATGCCTTCCCTGTCATTTTCTGTTTCGTTCTCTCGCGCCTTTTTCTATCATTCACTCTTTGATTTTCTAATCTCGGGACTTTTTGCTCTGCTGTTTCAAAAGCGGCGCAATAACTTTTCTCTCACTCTCTCCTTTTCAGCAGTATATTAATTTCCATAATGGAGAAAAAACAGCTAGCTATGGGAGTTTCTGAATTGAAAAATCAGGCGATTCCAAGGTTTGTGGAAATCTCACCTGCTACCAAATCCTTTTTTCATTTCAGGAAAAAATTTTTCTTCCCGTGGGGGAGGTGGGGGAGTAATTCTTATCTACTTTCTGAACCAAAATACCTGATATGTTTGAAATAGATGTTTGTGCTTCAATTTGAGGTGCAAACAGTTTTCAGCAGTTTGTCCACATTCCAAGTCGAGTCCGTAGAATCTTTCGACGGTCTGGGTTATGAACATTGGCGCATATATATACCACATACGGGCATGTGGGGCGATGCGAAGTTTTCATCAACCTCTGTACTGAGAGCACGCTTCGCTCGCCAACTTGACATATATTGCCTTTATGACATCACTCTTAGAATGCTTGCATATTTGTTTCCAAGTAAAGTAGCTGCTCTTACACAAAGCAATTCCCTCTCAGCCATATTTCCATATGTGCATTTCTGTGCTACAACTGGCCAGGAACGTTGGTATAGCAGCATTCGCTCACCATCGACGTTTAAACGTCATTACTAGTGTTATTTGATGCAATTTAAGTTGGAGCGATGGCGAACGGAGGTGGTCAGCACGGTACACATCCGTCTGAGGGCAAGGGCATTTGGTCTTTACGAACTACTTGTTGACTGGTCTGTCATGGGTCCTCTTCGAACAGATAGGATGGTGCCCTGGCTTGATACCTGGCCAGGGCTGCTGAGGTGGGCGTCATGAGAAAACCTTTGATGTGAAAGAGTATTTACCCTCATGCCCTTCCAACAGATGTGTTGACACATCTTTCTGCTACAGGAAACATGAACAATTTAAAGAAAACCTCTTATGACCAGCGCATCAGAGAAGTAAAGCACACCACATTAACTTCCCTGGTTCTTGCCACCAATGGTGGCAAGGGAAGCCAACACCTTTTACAAGAGACTTGCCTCCCTTCTCGCAATGAAGTGGAACAATCCCTACAGCTCCACACTATCCAGACTGAACTGGAGACTATCCTTATCTCCTTATCATTGCTACGCTAGCTGTCAAATGCATCACAGGAGCACACTCAAAGGGTGGTCATGACTTTTTTAGCCACCCACATCCCTCGATCTGGTGACATCGGAGTTGAACCTGTCTGCACCTGTATAAACTTTTTCTTTCAATACACTCGCATGTCACCCATTTATACACATGCATTCAATCTTAGCGTTAAAATAAGGAAAGAAAGAAAAAGACATTTTGTGTGTATGCTCGCTTTACACACTAACCAGAGCAGGAGTCTATTAACAACTATGCCATCGGCTCTTAACCAAGACTGGCACTTATTAGTACCCTGCGTTTATTCAAGGATATACGGTATATATACTGGTACACAAACATGCAAGTATATATATATATATATATAGTACTATAGACAAGTCTAGAGATGTTATTAGCTTGTTTAATAAATAATCCAATATATACAAATTATATATAATACAGTAATACCAGGCATTACTAATTTTTTTATTACTTAGATAGAGGAGTGAAGATGTCAGAGATGGTCTAGTTGAGCCAATAAGAAACAATGTATTGCACGTGTCTATCATGTAAGAGGAAGTTGAGTCACTAAATGGGCTTAATCTTGAAGTGTAGTCCCACTAAACTAAAGACTAGACACTTCAAGTCCTGTACCAGGTAGTAGAACATCCGTAAGCCATCCTCGTCTCTGCAGGTAATATAAAAGGGACCCTTCATAAATTTACAAAGCCTCTTTTTACCAAACCCCCCCACCCGAAGCCCAAGTGTTGCTTTACGACCAGACTCCCCCCACTCCCATATAATGCTACATCACCTCAAGCCAAGTCCAGTTGAATGGAAGATACCAGACTAGTCTAGAGCCTATCTACCCCCACGAGTCTATGTATATATGCAGTTTATGAATGTTCCCTTACACCACATGAGTGTGCTAAATGACTCCCACAACACGAGTGTACTAATGACTCCACCACAACATGAGTGTACTAAATGACTCCCACCATAACTTGAGTGTGCTAAATCACTCCCCACCACAACATGAGTGTGCTAAATGACTCTACCACAACATGAGTGCTAAATGCTCATGAGTACTAAATGCTAATGACTAACAAAACACGAGTATGCTAAATGACTCCCACCACATGAGTATGCTAAATGACAATCAACCAAAACATGAGTGTGCTAAATGACTCCAAAGACAATATGAGTGTGCTAACTGACTCCAAAAACAACATGAGTGTGCTAAATGACTCCAAAGACAACACGAGCGTGCAAACTACTTATGAGTGTGCTAAATGACTCCCAACTCAACATCATATGCTAAATGACACCCACCATTACATGAGTGTGCAAAATGAGTTGCGCAACATGAGTGTGCTAAATGATGCCCACCACAACATGAGGTTGCTAAATGACACCCACCACAACATGAGTGTGCTAAATGACTCCAACCACACAAGGAGTGTGCTAAATGACTCCCAAACAGCAGTGGATGAGGGAGAAATGAAAGGGTTTTCCAAATAGACATTGCAAGAAATATTGAGGACATAAAAAGTTGGATTTCTTCAATAAGGAGCTGATAGTTCATCTGCTTTGAATTATGTCCACACTTTGTTTCCAAGCATCTACACTAGGAGTGTAAGTCATAAAAGAGCAAAGATGGCCTTCCAACCTGATCGGTTGGTCCAGTGGTGCCGTGGATACTCCCACAAAATCAACCATGGATGTAATTCTATAGATGATCCCAAGATTTCCCATGGGATTGCTGAACATTATGAATCAGGGAAAGGGAGGGAGGGGTGGGGTTTTTGAGGTTCCCCAGGCAATTACAATTCTGGTACAATTTTGTATTGAAATTGTCATGGTGAAGACGTAGAAAATCATCATAATAAATTAACAAGTAGTTCAAAAATTCTTGCAGGTGTGGGAATCCGAGGGCACCACCCTTTTACCCTCTGTTCCCTCCTTTTCCTCTGTGTATGAAACGTGAATAGTCAAGGATAGTATGTATGCATCAGAAGAAAACCTTTCATCATTGTTGTGTTCTTCAGTTTGTTCAGGGAGTAGGTGATTGTTCCGTTGTCGAACCTCAATGTGCAGCATATATAAAACAAAACCCCCCACATATTTTACATACCTCGAATTTTTTCAGACAATCAGACTTCCGATTTTAGAAGTAGTGAAGGATATGGGTTGTTACCCATCACTATCTCCAGTTCCTGCATCCAAAATAAATATACAAGGGCAAGCACACATGGCTAGAACACTGCTTAGCTACGGGTGACAGAGTAATACATTATGTAAAGGGTCTAACTGTACATAAACAAAAAGCTAGTCCTAATATTACCTACTAATGTTAATAATACAGGATTAACCTGTAAAAAAGAAAGTAATGGAAGCTGTACCATGTAGACCACAAATAGTTAGATGACCCTTTACCATTTCAAATTATATATACCAATTGATTATTAGATTATAAAAGCAACACATCATTGGTGTACATGATTTTAAATGATGGCTAATTGGTTGTGATCAACAGGGTTCAGTCTTGTTTCCTCTCCGTTCTTTTTATTCAAAAAGGACCAGTAGATTAAATATAAAATGTGTTAAAAATTAAAATTTTGTTGTTTCCATCTATTACAGTTGAGCAATGAAGAACCAGATAAGCGTAAGATTCAGAGCACCCAAGGCATCACCCTATCTAACATGTTCATTGTTGTTCTAACTTGTTTATTGTTGTTTACAGTTCACAACAACAAGTTATGTCCCGTTGCTATTGCTGACGGGCCCATGTACATTACACTGTCCAATACATATAAACATCCTGTTATCCGGACACCCCACAACCGGGCACTTCTCGTCCAAGTATCAATTTCCCCCCCCCCATTAAGTTTTATGTTTATCTATACCTTACCAACTAGTTGCATGGCAACAGCTAATAGCAAAGGCATAAAATAAGCGAACTCAAGGCAAATATCGTCAACATTAGGCATAATTAGTTATGTTCCTTGATGCGGCTATTTCTAAGATACAGGCAGTGCCTGGTCCCGAGCTGCCCGGATAAGGAGAGTTTGGGTGAACACAAATATCAGCAAATCCATATCTTGCTGCCATTGTTGACTGTACATGTAGGATCAGTTATAGCCTTCTTCAAGGACTTTGCATCAGTTGCAATGGAGAACTCCACAGCTTCCTTTGAACTTTGTAACAGGATTGCATTACCTATGCCTTTTATTATGGATCGAGAAACAGATAAGCTGCTGCAATGAAATGGAACATTTATAATCTACTGGTGCTAAATTTAATATCAATGGACCTATTTTATGCCAGCTATGTGAGTAGAAAAAGACCAGAGAGAAACAAAGATCATGAAGATGAATCTCAAGACTTTTTTTCACACGTAACATTTGTGTGCTGCCAGATTATTCCCTTACTGAAGGATTCAAGGCATACTTGGAGTCTTTTTGGAGCAAATATCGGCTGAAACCAACAGATAAGAAGCTGTCATATACGTTTTACCCAATATACATTTCCCAGAGGTTGTCTGCAATTTTTTTTTTTTTTTTTTTAAGAATCAAACCAACA
>CBDHDT010000179.1:0-4804 GCA_965261215.1 Ekhidna sp. | reverse complement strand
AGCCTGGATGTTAGGCCTGGTCCTGACAAATATGCCATAGGGTAAAACTGCTCTTTGTGCATGAATAAATTCCTATGAATCATGAATAATTTCCTGTAAGATTTAAAATATATATATGTAGCTAGATAGTGCCTGCCCACATAAATTGCTAAAAATGCAACCTTTACACATTATGGCATAACTCAGCATAAACAAAAATGATTGTCGAACAGTGAATACCAATGGTCATGATGCTCCAGCACTACCACTAGTATCCTCATATGTAAAACACACAAAAATTATAATTTAACATTTGCTTGTTTATCCTCTGAAATCACTTTTATAGACTTTGCTAGTCTGTGCTCAGAAGAGCTCACCCACATTCCTGACATCTGTAATACTTCAATATGGTAATAAAATAGCTGTTGTAAATTTGTCAAGTTATTTTTTTGAGTGTTAGTGTGAAGGAGTGAATAATATAGCCTATTACTACACATTGAAACTCTTTAGTCATAGTTTCCAGATAAATTACTAAATATGCACAAGAAAAAATTCAATAAAACGGCTGTTGTAGAATAATGATTGACAAATATTGACAGAGTAATAACAATATAATCATATGGAACATGACAAAAATAACAGATCAAAATGATGCTATTTCTGTTATTTAATTGGCATGGTCATAATAATTGCCATGACAACATGTGATAAAATAGGTGTTAAATGTGCATGTCATCATAGATTATCATAGCAACAAGTCATACAATGTCTTCTGATTGGTCAGATTCCCTTTTTAATTTATTTTATATATTTTATCATGTAGATTCCGAAATTAACAATATTTTTAATATTTCTAAAGTACAATAATTTTTAATTTTTGCAATTTATGCTGGCAGACACTATACTCTATATAATTAAAAACATATATAATATATATACGCACATGTTGTTAATAAAACTGAAATTCTATGCATATTTTTTTGTGAAATATTAATGATCAGTTGTACAATGAGATATGCTGCTGATGCTCTTATATTCGGTCCACTGTTAGTCTATGAGATGACCTTTCCCAATACTAGAAAGGTGCTTCTAATTGGCAGATCGCACTTCCACTGGAGGGATTTGGCTTCTCATTGAATAGAGATGCCTTGAAAGATGCCCTTGCCCTGCGCTATGGATAACTTCCAACAAATAACCCAACCAAATGTGCCTGTGGGACACACCCCTCTATAGTTCATGTTTTCACTTTCCCAAAAGGAAACTTCCCTTCTATAGGTGCAATAAAGTTCGGGACACTGTTGGCTGCTGGATGTCTGAAGTGTGTAAGGATGTTGGCATAGAGTATTCTTTACAACCGATCATGGTGAAGACCTAAAGGGAGTCTCAGCTATCACAGAGGATGATGCCAGGATGTGCGGCAAATGAGTTCTGGGTAGGCTCTTTTGACTGTGCCTACTTCGATGTTATGATTTTAACCACATACAGACAATACTGTCAGAACATCGGATTCGGGAAGTGTAACATGGCTCCTTTACACCACTTGTCATATACCTCTCCGGTGGAGTGGGTGATACGCAGAAATCTGTAGAAGAGACTCACATTACTTCTCTAAGAAAATGGGATCAGCCATTCCGCAGCACCTTGAGCAAGCTTTTTTTTTGCTCTCCTACATTCATCCATACAGTGCATCCTAGGTGCGTGCTTCACAGCAGGTTGTGTTTCAATGCAGATTGCCCTCCCAATCTTTGTTGTTGGTAAAACTTTTGTATTATCATATAATTGGTCACTTCAACCATCATACACGCCTGTTACTTTGTCAAATTGATTACAAAGCGTAAGTATGCACACACACACACAACACACAACATATGTATACATACATATATACACACATATACACATACACATACACACACAAAGAAGAAATAATAAAATGGTCTGGGGGGGGGGGGTTGGGGGAGGAAGGACTGTTTATTTCATTGTAAATGGACAGGTTCCAAATTTATTGTGATTGGCCTCATTTTCGCACAATTTGTACTAGCTTTTTACCGCAGCGGTCTCGGGGTGGTGATTTGGTAAAAGATCTGGCTTGCACATCATGCACAGCATAATTTTGCAACCCCTTTTTCAAAATCCTGTATCCACCACTGTGACACACCATGGCATTATCCCCCTGTGTAGTTTAATTTCAACAGGAAAAACAAAGGTCCACATGGAGCATGTGCTAAAGAAATCACAGAATGGAAGGATTGGTATGTGACTCGCACTAGCAATTCCATGGCTGCTATGGCATGCTCACTTGCTTTACCAATTGCCCTGTCCTCAAATATCCCTCATGCTGATGCATCACACACATACACTGAGTGATTGTTCTGTTCAAGCCTATTTTAGTTGTGTGTGTGTAAGCAAATTAGATGAAGATTCTATTGTCATACGTTGCCACCTCCTAGTTTCACGACAGTTTTCCCAATTGAGCTGCATGCACTTTGAAAAAATGCATAGACAGTGGAGAAAGAACTCCTGTTAGATTGGGAGAGGGGAAGGGGGATAAACGAATCGTCTAGTTAGGGTACAACATAAGGGTGGGTGTAGGAGGTGAATATTCAGTGTCACTTTTCCAGCACAGACTATTTTGTGACCAATCATATATATTTATAATAATGCTATATACCAAGAACCATGTGATAAAGTGCAAGTTTTTAAAAATTATTATAGCTGATAGTAAAATTGATGTCACAAAAAAGACAAAAAAAAACCCAGCTCTTATTAGAGTTGGCACACAAGATATCGGATGACCAGGATCCAGCTGTTAAATATTGGGGAGGCCACAGCCCCTCTGGTTCCTATATATGCCCCTGATAAGGATCAAGTTGGGTAGTGACAATGCGAGTCATATTCACAAGCAATTAGATGGCATCAAAGCCATGCTCTCCCTAAACGTAAACCAGTGAAAGGGTTAGAGCACATCATTCAATATGGTCTTAGTTGGAATCAAGGAATTGTTGTTTCTACATAATTCATGATGTTGGTCCAGATGGTGGTCCAGATGAGTAGCAGATAGAAACAGTTTACTTGGGTTTATCCCTAGAAAGAGCAGAATTCTAAATTAGTAAACTATTACATTATATATCGTTTAGAAATCATTTTTCATGGTTGACACATTTCCCACCTTCATTTTTGAAAAAAAAGAGTTATTTCTGGATTTATATAAAGCACTAGAATGATGTGTCTTTATTTTGATGCTGAATATTGAATATTAAACTGCTGTTTTTGATATGGCATAATAGTGGTATTCATGGTATAGGATCATGTGATACCATGTCTCCTTTTGACAGGCTAGTTTATTCTTCTTTTTAAATTGATACATATTGTGTATGATGATGATGATAATAACAACAACAACAATGACGATGACGATGATGATGATGATGATGATGATGACGACAATGACGACAACAATGATGATGTGATGATGATGATGATGATGATAATGATGATGATGATAATAATGATGATGAAGACGACGATGACGACAACGATGACGATGACGATGACGATGATGATGATGATGATAATTAATGCTGAATGACACAGATAGAAGGAGATGGTGTAAGAATTGATCACCAGGTTACTTGATGAGGCTTCCCAAGTCCCCAAAACCACTTATTAGTAATGCAATTTGACCTAAATTATGTGACTGTGGTGATTTTTTTTAAGCAACAATGACAGTTATGTAGAAGTTTATTGTTTATCAATTTCTATACTTTTTATAATTATTAATGATTTATTTTTTATCATCAATATAAAGGACAGAAAAAATTCCAGGCAGTACCGATCTCACTGGCAGTCCAGAGAGCAATGAGGTGGCACTATACATTGGGATCTCTTTGGCCTAGTGATATTTATTGTTGCTGGTTTGTCTTTAGTTTATTATTGTTTTGGGGATTAAAAAAAATAGGGGAAAAAGTTATATATTTGAGGATAACAAAAATGAAAGAAAAAAGAGCTATTGCGATAACTATGTAAATTAAAATAAAGGAATAATTACATTTATTAATTTATTTTATTTTATAGTAATAATTGAAAACCAAGGATAAAATAAATAAATAACTAATAATAGTAATAATAATAACAAAAACAACAAGAATAACAATATTAATCAACAATAAATACTAATCAACAACAATAATACTAATCAACAAAAATAATAACAATATGCAGAGAGTTAAAAGAAGTCTGAGGGGTCCTTGGCACCATATGTTCCTAGCGCAACATCAGCATTATTATGCTTTGCCACCAACAATTGCTGAAACAAGTAGAATGAGGCCATAGCCTCCCTAGCTTCATCTTCAATTCTCCTGCCATACGCCATGATAAAATAACCCATATTTTCAAAGCAAGAGGAACAAAATAGTGAATGTCTCTGATGGGACCGTATTCTTTAGTAACAAATTAATTAAAATGATAATTATATTCATGGTGATAACCAATTGCAACTGAGCTCCATGCTTGAATTATAAAAGTGCCCCCTTTTTTTTACAAAACTTCACCAAATCCAAAAGACAGATCTTCCGATATCAATGAGGGTTAGTTATTAAATTCTTTGCTCTATAATCTGTTCTTTGTTGGATCTAACTTTTGGCTTGCTCCCTTTTATTAAGTATTTATATATATTTATATATATATATATTGTAACATATATTGTATTACTATTCTAACACAATGCCTTTCCATGAATTAAAATCAGCAACAAGCACAAACATTTAAGGCTAGTTCACCTTATACCACACAAGTGATATAAATCAATTATCCAACATGGAGATTA
>CBDHDT010000178.1:0-75436 GCA_965261215.1 Ekhidna sp. | reverse complement strand
CAAAATACAGAACAATGCCTAGGCTATAAGTCGCTACCTAGATATATTAGAGATACAAGTTAGTTGGTTGTATAAGCTTCATAACCAGGCATAGTCACTACTATAACTAGGCAGTGGTATTAGTAGCTACTTACTTGCAGCCCCTCAAACTTTCTTTCTTTTGATATTTGATTATTTCTTATGGGGTAACCCCCCCCCCCCCCCCCCCCGCAGGTATTTTTGAGAATCTTGACAATGTTGACTAAACAGCCATGTGATTAGAGCACAGAGACATACACTGCATCTTAGACAACAATCGGCCCAAGCTTGGCCGTAGCAGGCTAAAGAGTGCTTTAGCTATTACCGGGTCAGCCGGACCTTATGGTCTGTCCTTTCCAGTACCCGCCCTGCAGCCTACACAGACTCACCATTAAAAAATTGTTGTTGTTTTCCCTCTCCATCTCCCTTTCTCTCCCCACTTCATCTTCCCACTTCACCATCCCTCCTCACCTCACCTTCCCCTCCACCTCACCTTTCCTCACCACACCATACCTTCCCTTCCACATCACCTTCCCTCGACCTCACCTCCTCTCTCCACCATACCTTCCCCTCCACCTCACTTCCTCTATACCTTCCCCTCCACCTCACCTCCTCTCTCAACCATATCTTCCCCTCCACCTCACCTCCTCTCCCGCCTCACACTCCCTCACTACCTCACCTCCTCCATACTTTCCCATCCACCTCACCTCCTCTCTCCACCTCGCCTTACCTCTCCTCACACCTACCCCTCCACCTCACCTTGCCACACAACATATTGCATTCGTTTCTAGTAATCTACTGAAAAGTAGATTAAATAATTTATTTGTAGGTAAACAGAAAGCCCATAAATGGTCGTGACATTTACTTGGTAGGGTTCCCTTCTGCCTCACATTTGCCATAATCATACCCACATCTGCCCTGCAGGCTTATCTTCTATAAAAGGTCCAGCCCCCCTCCCCCCCTCCTCACACACCACACATAGGTTTAAGCTTTAATTAATATACACACATGCATGGATCACAAGCAGCAAGCAGGCATCAGGTTATGTTGGTCAGTGCTCTGTTAAGCATTGTCACAGGAGGACGCTCCGCAATAAACTAACTGATCACTTCCTTGCAATGCATATACACTGTATGATAGATCAAGATCCTTGAAGAAGAATTTTAACATTTTTGGGGCTGCTAAGCCACGGATTCAAGGCACACTGAAACGATAATTTACACTCCAGCATGCAGAGAAAATGCCAAAGTGAGTTCTAGCTGATACGTGATTTTTTTTTGTGTGTGTGTGTGTGTGTGTGTGCATATTTTTGGCATCTGCCGTTTTGAAATAACATGTAATATAGATATGTATTAATAATAGCAGTCAAAATGACTGTTGAGAAGATGAAGCGGCCAACTAGCTTTTGCATTGAAAACTTGTTTTCCTTTTTTTTGTTGCATGTTTAGGATTTTTGAAATGTTTGTCTCAATATAAAGCACACCATGATCGCTCAGTACAGGTTTCTAAGTATGCTCACCAGATCAGAGGGGAAGCACCTATCTTCAATCACAATCTTGTACCTCTCTTTGGTGGGCCTATAGAATGCAGCCTGCGATAGAAAAACAAATAAAAAACAAGCAAACAAACTATAATATTATTAATAATAATAATAATAATAATAATAATAATAATAATAATAATAATAATAATAATAATAATAATTAAAATAATAATAATAATAATAATAATAATAATAATAATAATAATAATAATAATAATAATAATAATAATAATAATAATAATAATAATAATAATAATATGAATAATAATAATAATAATTAAAATAATAATAATAATAATAATAATAATAATAATAATAATAATAATAATGTTAATAATTATTATTATTATTAAAATAATGAATTGGGAGGAAGATGCGTCACATATGCATCATTTGTTGCTTGGCTAGGCCAGTGCTGCAGTAATTTATGAGGGCCTAGAGGTCAAAATGAACAGGTGAACAAGCTATGATTAAAGGCAAATGACTACTCCCCCATACCTCCATGAAACAATTTTAGTGTAATAAGACGAACATTCCTCCTCACCGGTGAGTTTTGACCTTTAGTCCCTATTAATCTTAATAGCAACAACCCAAGACAACAAGAAGTAGAAACTAGAGATATTCCACACCACATTTGTCTAGACAAAACAATTACCTTGTCTAGACAAACACACTTATCTTATCTAGACAAACACACTTACCTTGTCTAGACAAACACACTTGCCTTGTCTAGACACACACTTGCCTTGTCTAGACAAACACACTTACCTTGTCTAGACAAACACACTTACCTTGTCTAGACAAACACACTTACCTTGTCTAGACAAACATGCTTGCCTTGGCTAGACAAACACACTTACCTTGTCTAGACAAACACACTTACCTTGTCTAGACAAACATACTTTCCTTGTCTAGACAAACACACTTTCCTTGGCTAGACAAACACACTTGCCTTGGCTAGACAAACACACTTACGTTGTCTAGACAAACACACTTGCCTTGTCTAGACAAACACACTTACCTTGTCTAGACAAACATACTTTACTTGTCTAGACAAACACACTTTCCTTGGCTAGACAAACACACTTGCCTTGGCTAGACAAACACACTTACCTTGTCTAGACAAACACACTTACCTTGTCTAGACAAACACACTTACCTTAGCTAGACAAACACACTTACCTTGTCTGGACAAACACACTTGCCTTGGCTAGACAAACACACTTACCTTGTCTGGACAAACATGCTTGCCTTGGCTAGACAAACACACTTGCCTTGTCTAGACAAACACACTTGCCTTGTCTAGACAAACACACTTGCCTTGTCTAGACAAACACACTTACCTTGTCTAGACAAAAAAACTTGCCTTGTCTAGACAAACACACTTGCCTTGTCTAAGAAAAACATTCACATATCTTGAAGAGAGAAATTTTTCGGAAGTTGAAATTTTCGTACAAAAGCAACAGCTTAGAACATATATATACAAGGCTAACTACACCACCACACGTCTGAATGTCAGGGCATAATACTGCTTTTACGGAGTGCTCCATAGAGGCTAAATACATTACTACTCCAGTTTTAGTGTTGAGGTCATTTAAATGTTCGTCCTGTTCGATACTGACAAAATATAAAAATTTATTGCAACTGCCGAGGATTTCCTTCTACACGGCATACACGTACACATCAACCGACAACATAGCTACTTCACACTCCCTCGTGCATGCATGGCGTAACAATGTGAGACAGGGGCGTGGTTTCACATTCACAAACCCAACTATTACAAGCTATCACACACAGTGTCCGTATAATCAGTCAAAACTATTGCAACCTATCACACACACAGTGTCCGTATACTCAGTCAAAACTATTGCAACCTATCACACACACAGTGTCCGCATACTTAGTCAAAACTATTGCAACCTATCACACACACAGCGTCCGCATACTCAGTCAAAATTATTGCAACCTATCACACACACAGTGTCCGCATACTCAGTCAAAACTATTGCAACCTATCACACACACAGTGTCCGTATACTCAGTCAAAACTATTGCAACCTATCACACACACAGTGTCCGTATACTCAGTCAAAACTATTGCAACCTATCACACACACAGTGTCCGTATACTCAGTCAAAACTATTGCAACCTATCACACACACAGTGTCCGTATACTCAGTCAAAACTATTGCAACCTATCACACACACAGTGTCCGCATACTCAGTCAAAACTATTGCAACCTATCACACACACAGTGTCCGTATACTCAGTCAAAACTATTGCAACCTATCACACACACAGTGTCCGTATACTCAGTCAAAACTATTGCAACCTATCACACACAGTGTCCGTATACTCAGTCAAAACTATTGCAACCTATCACATACACAGTGTCCGTATACTCAGTCAAAACTATTGCAACCTATCACACACACAGTGTCCGTATACTCAGTCAAAACTATTGCAAATTATCACACACACAGTGTCCGAATATTTAGTCAAAACTTGTTTAAGGTAGTTGCTAGAAATCAAGTCACCTCTGTCTGACCTTGCCAATTGTACTACTCTATGTTGGCGATTGCAAAGTTTCGTACTTGGCCCCGCCCTAGACTTGCAGCAAAATTGGGACTTGCACTGCTGCTTGATCACCGCCTGCTTCCATCCCTACACCAGCACAAAGCTGCACTCCATTCTCATCAGCATGCTCCGTGATGACCCGTCGCAATAGCAATATGCAAACAACAAAACGTGCATGTACATGAATTTGGTCTAGAGAGTTTATTACTTAATGAATATCATTATAGAACTTTGTGTAGTTTACTAGACACTTCCTGTAGTAAACTAGACACCCGTAGCATATATCCTTTAACCCGCCACTACTCCTCCATAGACAATTGTGGTGTCAATTTTACTTCATATATACAATGGCTAATAACATTTGAACCGTACTTCCCATGCAAGCGATTTTGTGCTCAATGGAGAGAGCTCTCTGTGTGTTAAAATGACAAAAATATTGTGTGTTAGTAGTCAGTGGCATGTGCAAGTGTAGGGAATATTGGGTGGTGGGAAGGGACCGCCTTTGTGCAGGATTATTGGGTGGTGGGAAGGGACTGCCTTTGTGCAGAGTGTAATTAAGAAAGGACTTCCTTTGTGCAGGGTGTAATGGGTGGTGGGAAGGGACCACCTTTGTGCAGGGTGTATTGGGTGGTGGGAAGGGACCACCTTTGTGCAGGGTGTATTGGGTGGTGGGAAGGGACCGCCTTTGTGCAGGGTGTATTGGGTTGTGGGAAGGGACCGCCTTTGTGCAGGGTGTATTGGGTGGTGGGAAGGGACCGCCTTTGTGCAGGGTGTAATGGGTGGTGGGAAGGGACCACCTTTGTGCAGGGTGTATTGGGTGGTGGGAAGGGACCACCTTTGTGCAGGGTGTATTGGGTGGTGGGAAGGGACCGCCATTGTGCAAGGTGTATTGGGTTGTGGGAAGGGACCGCCTTTGTGCAGGGTGTAATGGGTGGTGGGAAGGGACCACCTTTGTGCAGGGTGTATTGGGTTGTGGGAAGGGACCGCCTTTGTGCAGGGTTATTGGGTGGTGGGAAGGGACCACCTTTGTGCAGGGTGTATTGGGTGGTGGGTAGGGACCACCTTTGTGCAGGGTGTATTGGGTGGTGGGAAGGGACCGCCTTTGTGCAGGGTGTAATGGGTGGTGGGAAGGGACCACCTTTGTGCAGGGTGTATTGGGTGGTGGGAAGGGACCACCTTTGTGCAGGGTGTATTGGGTGGTGGGAAGGGACCGCCTTTGTGCAAGGTGTATTGGGTTGTGGGAAGGGACCGCCTTTGTGCAGGGTGTAATGGGTGGTGGGAAGGGACCACCTTTGTGCAGGGTGTATTGGGTGGTGGGAAGGGACCACCTTTGTGCAGGGTGTATTGGGTGGTGGGAAGGGACCGCCTTTGTGCAAGGTGTATTGGGTTGTGGGAAGGGACCGCCTTTGTGCAGGGTTATTGGGTGGTGGGAAGGGACCACCTTTGTGCAGGGTGTATTGGGTGGTGGGTAGGGACCACCTTTGTGCAGGGTGTATTGGGTGGTGGGTAGGGACCGCCTTTGTGCAGGGTTATTGGGTGGTGGGAAGGTACCGCCTTTGTGCAGGGTGTATTGGGTGGTGGGAAGGGACCGCCTTTGTGCAGGGTGTATTGGGTGGTGGGAAGGGACCGCCTTTGTGCAGGATGTATTGGGTGGTGGGAAGGGACTGCCTTTATGCAGGGTGTATTGGGTGGTGGGAAGGGACCGCCTTTGTGCAGGGTGTATTGGGTGGTGGGAAGGGACTGCCTTTATGCAGGGTTATTGGGTGGTGGGAAGGGACCGCCTTTGTGCAAGCTGTATTGGGTGGTGGGAAGGGACCGCCTTTGTGCAGGGTGTATTGGGTGGTGGGAAGGGACCGCCTTTGTGCAGGGTGTATTGGGTGGTGGGAAGGGACTGCCTTTATGCAGGGTGTATTGGGTGGTGGGAAGGGACCACCTTTGTGCAGGGTGTATTGGGTGGTGGGAAGGGACCACCTTTGTGCAAGCTGTATTGGGTGGTGGGAAGGGGCTACCTTTATGCAGGGTGTATTGGGTGGTGGGAAGGGACCGCCCTTTTGCAGGGTGTATTGGGTGGTTGGAAGGGACCGCCTTTGTGCAGGGTGTATTGGGTGGTGGGAAGGGACCGCCTTTGTGCAGAGTGTATTGGGTGGTGGGAAGGGACCGCCTTTATGCAGGGTGTATTGGGTGGTGGGAAGTGACCGCCTTTGTGCAGGGTGTATTGAGTGGTGGGAAGGGACCGCCTTTGTGCAGGGTGTAATGGGTGGTGGGAAGGGACCGCCTTTGTGCAGGGTGTAATGGGTCGTGGGAAGGGACCGCCTTTGTGCAGGGTGTATTGGGTGGTGGGAAGTGACCGCCTTTGTGCAGGGTGTATTGGGTGGTGGGAAGGGACTGCCTTTATGCAGGGTGTATTGGGTGGTGGGAGGGACCGCCTTTGGGCAGGGTATAATTAAGATGGGACTGCCTTTGTGCAGGGTATAATTAAGATGGGACTGCCTTTGTGCAGGGTGTAATTAAGAAGGGACCGCTTTGTGTAGAGTGTAATTAAGAAGGGACTTCCTTTGTGCAGGGTATAATTAACTTCAAAGAGTTCAAACTTCAAAATACTTGTCGGTGTTCTCCGGACATGAAACTCAAATATGCGGTAGCTGAGTGATTATAATAACTGACAAAATCTCTCAAGGACCATTTGAGAAACACACCAACACCACTTGTAGCTATCTCAATATTAGAAGTCACCAATATCACTTGTAGCTATCACAATACTAGAGGTTCACCAACACCACTTGTAGCTATCTCAATATTAGAAGTCACCAATATCACTTGTAGCTTTCACAATACTAGAGGTTCACCAACACCACTTGTAGCTATCTCAATATTAGAAGTCACCAATATCACTTGTAGCTTTCACAATACTAGAGGTTCACCAACACTACTTGTAGCTATCTCAATATTAGAAGTCACCAATATCACTTGTAGCTATCACAATACTAGAGGTTCACCAACACCACTTGTAGCTATCTCAATATTAGAAGTCACCAATATCACTTGTAGCTATCACAATACTAGAGGTTCACCAACACCACTTGTAGCTATCTCAATATTAGAAGTCACCAATATCACTTGTAGCTATCACAATACTAGAGGTTCACCAACACCACTTGTAGCTATCTCAATATTAGAAGTCACCAATATCACATGTAGCTTTCACAATACTAGAGGTTCACCAACACCACTTGTAGCTATCTCAATATTAGAAGTCACCAATATCACTTGTAGCTTTCACAATACTAGAGGTTCACCAACACTACTTGTAGCTATCTCAATATTAGAAGTCACCAATATCACTTGTAGCTATCACAATACTAGAGGTTACCAACACCACTTGTAGCTATCACAATATTAGAAGTCACCAACACCACTTGTAGCTATCTCAATACTAGAGGTTACCAACACCACTTGTAGCTATCACAATACTAGAGGTTCACCAACACCTCTTGTAGCTATGACAATATTAGACGTCACCAACACCACTTGTAGCTATGACAATAGTGGAGGTTCACCAACACCACTTGTAGCTGTATCTCAATATTAGAGGTCACCAACACCACTTATAGCTATGACAATACTAGAGGTCACCAACACCACTTGTAGCTATCACAATATTAGAGGTTCACCAACACCACTTATAGCTATGACAATACTATAGGTCACCAACACCACTTGTAGCTATCACAATATTAGAGGTTCACCAACACCACTTATAGCTATGACAATACTAGAGGTTCACCAACACCACTTGTAGCTATCACAATACTAGAGGTTACCAACACCACTTGTAGCTATCACAATACTAGAGGTTCACCAACACCACTTGTAGCTATCTCAATATTAGAGGTCACCAACACCACTTGTAGCTATCACAATATTAGAAGTCACCAACACCACTTGTAGCTATCACAATACTAGAGGTTCACCAACACCACTTGTAGCTATGAAAATATTAGAGGTCACCAACACCACTTGTAGCTATCTCAATATTAGAGGTCACCAACACCACTTGTAGCTATCTCAATATTAGAGGTCACCAACACCACTTGTAGCTATCTCAATATTAGAGGTCACCAACACCACTTGTAGCTATCACAATATTAGAAGTCACCAACACCACTTGTAGCTATGACAATATTAGAAGTCACCAACACCACTTGTAGCTATCACAATATTAGAAGTCACCAACACCACTTGTAGCTATCACAATATTAGAAGTCACCAACACCACTTGTAGCTATCAAAATATTAGAAGTCACCAACACCACTTGTAGCTATCACAATATTAGAAGTCACCAACACCACTTGTAGCTATCACAATACTAGAGGTTCACCAACACCACTTGTAGCTATCACAATATTAGAAGTCACCAACACCACTTGTAGCTATCACAATACTAGAGGTTCACCAACACCACTTGTAGCTATCACAATATTAGAAGTCACCAACACCACTTGTAGCTATCACAATATTAGAAGTCACCAACACCACTTGTAGCTATCAAAATATTAGAAGTCACCAACACCACTTGTAGCTATCACAATATTAGAAGTCACCAACACCACTTGTAGCTATCACAATATTTGAACTCACCAACACCACTTGTAGCTATCACAATACTAGAGGTTCACCAACACCACTTGTAGCTATCACAATATTAGAAGTCACCAACACCACTTGTAGCTATCACAATATTAGAAGTCACCAACACAACTTGTAGCTATCAAAATATTAGAAGTCACCAACACCACTTGTAGCTATCACAATATTAGAAGTCACCAACACCACTTGTAGCTATCACAATACTAGAGGTTCACCAACACCTCTTGTAGCTATGACAATATTAGAGGTCACCAACACCACTTGTAGCTATGACAATATTAGAAGTCACCAACACCACTTGTAGCTATGACAATATTAGAAGTCACCAACACCACTTGTAGCTATGACAACATTAGAGGTCACCAACACCACTTGTAGCTATGACAATATTAGAAGTCACCAACACCACTTGTAGCTATGACAATATTAGAAGTCACCAACACCACTTGTAGCTATCACAATATTAGAGGTCACCAACACCACTTGTAGCTATCACAATATTAGGTCACCAACACCACTTGTAGCTATCACAATATTAGAGGTTCACCAACACCACTTGTAGCTATCACAATACTAGAGGTTCACCAACACCACTTGTAGCTATCACAATATTAGAGGTTCACCAACACCACTTGTAGCTATCACAATATTAGAGGTTCACCAACACCACTTGTAGCTATCACAATATTAGAGACAATATTAGAAGTCACCAACACCACTTGTGGCTATGACAATATTAGAGGTCACCAACACCACTTGTAGCTATTACAATATTAGGTCACCAACACCACTTGTAGCTATGACAATATTAGAGGTCACCAACACCACTTGTAGCTATCACAATATTAGGTCACCAACACCACTTGTAGCTATCATAATATTAGAGGTTCACCAACACCACTTGTAGCTATCACAATATTAGAAGTCACCAACACCACTTGTAGCTATCTCAATATTAGAGGTCACCAACACCACTTGTAGCTATCACAATATTAGAAGTCACCAACACCACTTGTAGCTATCTCAATATTAGAGATCACCAACACCACTTGTAGCTATCACAATATTAGAAGTCACCAACACCACTTGTAGCTATGACAATATTAGAGGTCACCAACACCACTTGTAGCTATCACAATATTAGAGGTTCACCAACACCACTTGTAGCTATGACAATATTAGAAGTCACCAACACCACTTGTAGCTATCTCAATATTAGAGGTCACCAACACCACTTGTAGCTATCACAATATTAGAAGTCACCAACACCACTTGTAGCTATCTCAATATTAGAGGTCACCAACACCACTTGTAGCTATCACAATATTAGAAGTCACCAACACCACTTGTAGCTATCACAATATTAGAGGTCACCAACACCACTTGTAGCTATCACAATATTAGAAGTCACTAACACCACTTGTAGCTATCTCAATATTAGAGGTCACCAACACCACTTGTAGCTATCACAATATTAGAAGTCACCAACACCACTTGTAGCTATCTCAATATTAGAGGTCACCAACACCACTTGTAGCTATCACAATATTAGAAGTCACAAACACCACTTGTAGCTATGACAATATTAGAGGTCACCAACACCACTTGTAGCTATCACAATATTAGAGGTCACCAACACCACTTGTAGCTATCACAATATTAGACGTCACCAACACCACTTGTAGCTATGACAATATTAGAGGTCACCAACACCACTTGTAGCTATCACAATATTAGAAGTCACCAACACCACTTGTAGCTATGACAATATTAGAGGTCACCAACACCACTTGTAGCTATGACAATATTGGAGGTTCACCAACACCACTTGTAGCTATCACAATATTAGGTCACCAACACCACTTGTAGCTATCTCAATATTAGAGGTCACCAACACCACTTATAGCTATGACAATACTAGAGGTCACCAACACCACTTGTAGCTATCACAATATTAGAGGTTCACCAACACCACTTATAGCTATGACAATACTAGAGGTCACCAACACCACTTGTAGCTATCACAATATTAGAGGTTCACCAACACCACTTATAGCTATGACAATACTAGAGGTTCACCAACACCACTTGTAGCTATCACAATACTAGAGGTTCACCAACACCACTTGTAGCTATCACAATACTAGAGGTTCACCAACACCTCTTGTAGCTATGACAATATTAGAGGTTACCAACACCACTTGTAGCTATCTCAATATTAGAAGTCACCAACACCACTTGTAGCTATCACAATACTAGAGGTTCACCAACACCACTTGTAGCTATCTCAATATTAGAGGTCACCAACACCACTTGTAGCTGTATCTCAATATTAGAGGTCACCAACACCACTTGTAGCTATCACAATACTAGAGGTTCACCAACACCACTTGTAGCTATCTCAATATTAGAGGTCACCAACACCACTTGTAGCTATCTCAATATTAGAAGTCACCAACACCACTTGTAGCTATCTCAATATTAGAGGTCACCAACACCACTTGTAGCTATCACAATATTAGAAGTCACCAACACCACTTGTGGCTATGACAATATTAGAGGTCACCAACACCACTTGTAGCTATCACAATATTAGAAGTCACCAACACCACTTGTAGCTATCACAATATTAGGTCACCAACACCACTTGTAGCTATCACAATATTAGGTCACCAACACCACTTGTAGCTATCACAATATTAGAGGTTCACCAACACCACTTGTAGCTATCACAATATTAGAAGTCACCAACACCACTTGTAGCTATCTCAATATTAGAGGTCACCAACACCACTTGTAGCTATCACAATATTAGAAGTCACCAACACCACTTGTAGCTATCACAATATTAGAAGTCACCAACACCACTTGTAGCTATCACAATATTAGAGGTCACCAACACCACTTGTAGCTATCACAATATTAGAAGTCACCAACACCACTTGTAGCTATCACAAAATTAGAAGTCACCAACACCACTTGTAGCTATCACAATATTAGAAGTCACCAACACCACTTGTAGCTATGACAATATTAGAGGTTCACCAACACCACTTGTAGCTATCACAATATTAGAAGTCACCAACACCACTTGTAGCTATCACAATATTAGAGGTCACCAACACCACTTGTAGCTATCACAATATTAGAAGTCACCAACACCACTTGTAGCTATCACAATATTAGAAGTCACCAACACCACTTGTAGCTATCACAATATTAGAAGTCACCAACACCACTTGTAGCTATCACAATATTAGAGGTTCACCAACACCACTTGTAGCTATCACAATATTAGAAGTCACCAACACCACTTGTAGCTATCACAATATTAGAAGTCACCAACACCACTTGTAGCTATCACAATATTAGAGGTCACCAACACCACTTGTAGCTATCACAATATTAGAAGTCACCAACACCACTTGTAGCTATCACAATATTAGAAGTCACCAACACCACTTGTAGCTATCACAATATTAGAAGTTACCAACACCACTTGTAGCTATGACAATATTAGAGGTTACCAACACCACTTGTAGCTATCACAATATTAGAGGTTACCAACACCACTTGTAGCTATCACTATATTAGAAGTCACCAACACCACTTGTAGCTATCACAATATTAGAGGTCACCAACACCACTTGTAGCTATCTCAATATTAGAGGTCACCAACACCACTTGTAGCTATCACAATATTAGAAGTCACCAACACCACTTGTAGCTATGACAATATTAGAGGTCACCAACACCACTTGTAGCTATCACAATATTAGAAGTCACCAACACCACTTGTAGCTATGACAATATTAGAAGTCACCAACACCACTTGTAGCTATCACAATATTAGAGGTTCACCAACACCACTTGTAGCTATGACAATATTAGAGGTTCATTGCATAGCAAGATGTGTTAAGAACACCTACAAACACTCCAAACTATTTGTAGTAATGTTACACACTGCACAAAAGGGATCTCTTCCCACCAACCACTCCCACAGACGGTTTACATACTTCACACTATTTTTAGGTTATTTTAACACACAGAGAGAGCTCTATCCCTGGATCACAAAATATCTTGCATGGGGTATATATATATATATATTATATATATTGTGTGTGTGTTGTTGTTTGTTAAACATGAGCCATGCTTCGTTGTAGTGTGTGAAAGCCAGCCACACCCAGTCTCGTACTCCATCCGCTTTCTCTCTGGAAGTTTGCTAAAATAAATGCTCAAGTTCTGTTGTTTTTGCTGCCACGACTGTAAGGAAATGGTGCATACCGCAACTAAAAAAGTTTGGCTGGTTACTAAGGTTGCTATGACTAGTCAGAATTGGCTAGCATTAACTATATTTATGAATTGAACAAAAGTCACATGTTCAACAGGATGTTTTTCTAAACCCATATTACAACTTCATCCCCAAGGTCTAATTGAGAGCACACCCCAGCATCTAATTGAGAGCACACCCCAGGGTCAATTTGAATGCACACCCCAGGGTCTAATTGAGAGCACACCCCAGGGTCTAATTGAGAGCACACCCCAGGGTCTAATTAAGAGCACACCCCAGGGTCTAATTGAAAGCACACCCCAGGGTCTAATTGAGAGCACACCCCAGGGTCTAATTGAGAGCACACCCCAGGGTCTAATTGAAAGCACACCCCAGGGTCTAATTGAGAGCACACCCCAGGGTATAACTGAAAGCACATCCCAGGGTCTAATTGAGAGCACACCCCAGGGTCTAATTGAGAGCACACCCCAGGGTCTAATTGAGCGCACACCCCAGGGTATAATTGAAAGCACACCCCAAGGTCTAATTGAAAGCACACCTTAAGGTCAAATTGTAGAGTAATGCTTCACTAACCACACCACAGATGACTACCCTATAAGGGAGGCTCTTGCCAAGAGCCCAAGTACCTAATATTTTGAGGGAGATAACTGGCTGCATGTAACTGTATGCAACACTTATTAGTATCAAAAAGAGAGCACACACAGATATCTATCTTTTGAGATATAAATCATGTTCATTGAGGCAAGTGTGCAGAAACTTTAGAGCTCCAAAGTCATAACCACAAAATTGCTTTAAAAATGGTCGCAGCTATCATCTCCACATAAACTTCAGAAAATGGTCAAAGCTATCATCTCCACATAAACTTCAGACTTTAAAAATGGTCGCAGCTATCATCTCCACATAAACTTCAGACTTTGCTGATCAGAATATATATATGTGTTAGAATTCATTGTTTATGCTAGAAGCTAAACCAGGAAATATGTAGGTGGCTCAATACAACGAAATCGGCAGTAGTGTATGTAGTGTATGTCTGTTATATATACAACTTTCATTCAAATCACCAGGTGCATATATACCAGAGCAAAGTGGATGTTAGCCGTGAGAGTATTCATAGCAGTCACTTCCTCAGGCTTGCACCCCACAATCTTCGCACTCTGCTCAGCAATGGTATCCTCTATGTAAAGCCATGGAAAGGCACCAACTGAAATCCCTCTGATGCCTTTCTTACTCCACTTGTGCATCTCCTGATCCACAAGACCATGTGCATTCTTTGGCTGCAGTCCAAGGGAGTTGCCACAGAAGTAGATGCAGTCGTCAGATATATTCACTCCTGTGAGGGTATGGCAACACACTATCATGGCAGTCACATGACCTACTACAAGTCACATGATCCACTGAAAGTCACATGATCTAGATCTACTATGTATGTACATATCTACAAAAAGTAAAGTTACCAAGGGTAGTGCATGTAACTGTGGGAGAGGGGACATTTTATTAAGTATCCGTGTGCTCATGTCTCTCCCAAGGTGGTCTGGGCTAAAAATATTCCAGGGGACTAATGAATAATTACCTTGCTCACAGCAATTTGCGTGTGTTTGTGTATTAATTAATAAAATACCCCATGGCTTAGTGGATCTGTACCAAACTTGGTAGTCAGATTAAGAATGTTCCAAGAAAGAAATTGAAAGGACAAGGTCAAAGATCAGCATCCAACTACTATGAAAAGGAGTGTCTGGTAAAAACTATATATTTAAGCTGCAAGGTGCTGGAAGTGAGGCCTAGACACTTATCACCTTGGCTTCCCTGAAATGAGGCTAGCAAACAAGATTTGCCAGTAGTTAAGATTTCAAGTGAAGTAAGGTCTAGACAACTCAGCAGCTTGGCTTCCCAGAAGTGAGGTCTAGACAACTCAGCATCTTGGCTTCCCAGAAGTGAGGCCTAGACAACTCAGCATCTTGGCTTCCCAGAAGTGAGGTCTAGACAACTCAGCAGCTTGGCTTCCCAGAAGTGAGGCCTAGACAACTCAGCAGCTTGGCTTCCCAGAAGTGAGGCCTAGACAACTCAGCAGCTTGGCTTCCCAGAAGTGAGGCCTGGAAAACTCAGCAGCTTGGTTTCCGTGAAGTGAGGCCTGGACAACTCAGCAGCTTGGCTTCCCAGAAGTGAGGCCTAGACAACTCAGTAGCTTGGCTTCCCAGAAGTGAGGCCTGGACAACTCAGCAGCTTGGCTTCCCAGAAGTGAGGCCTGGACAACTCAGCAGCTTGTATTCCCTGAAGTGAGGCCTGGACAACTTAGCAGCTTGGCTTCCCAGAAGTGAGGCATAGACAACTCAGTAGCTTGGCTTCCCAGAAGTGAGGCCTGGACAACTCAACAGCTTGGCTTCCCAGAAGTGAGGCCTGGACAACTCAGCAGCTTGGCTTCCCAGAAGTGAGGCCTAGACAACTCAGTAGCTTGGCTTCCCAGAAGTGAGGCCTGGACAACTCAGCAGCTTGGCTTCCCAGAAGTGAGGCCTGGACAACTCAGCAGCTTGTATTCCCTGAAGTGAGGCCTGGACAACTTAGCAGCTTGGCTTCCCAGAAGTGAGGCATAGACAACTCAGTAGCTTGGCTTCCCAGAAGTGAGGCCTGGACAACTCAGCAGCTTGGCTTCCCAGAAGTGAGGCCTGGACAACTCAGCAGCTTGGCTTCCCAGAAGTGAGGCCTAGACAACTCAGTAGCTTGGCTTCCCAGAAGTGAGGCCTGGACAACTCAGCAGCTTGGCTTCCCAGAAGTGAGGCCTGGACAACTCAGCAGCTTGGCTTCCCAGAAGTGAGGCCTAGACAACTCAGTAGCTTGGCTTCCCAGAAGTGAGGCCTGGACAACTCAGCAGCTTGGCTTCCCAGAAGTGAGGCCTGGACAACTCAGCAGCTTGGCTTCCCAGAAGTGAGGCCTGGACAACTCAGCAGCTTGGCTTCCCAGAAGTGAGGCCTGGACAACTCAGCAGCTTGGCTTCCCAGAAGTGAGGCCTAGACAACAGCAGCTTGGCTTCCCAGAAGTGAGGCCTGGACAACTCAGCAGCTTGGCTTCCCAGAAGTGAGGCCTGGACAACTCAGCAGCTTGGCTTCCCAGAAGTGAGGCCTGGACAACTCAGCAGCTTGGCTTCCCAGAAGTGAGGCCTAGACAACAGCAGCTTGGCTTCCTAGAAGTGAGGCCTGGACAACTCAGCAGCTTGGCTTCCCAGAAGTGAGGCCTGGACAACTCAGCAGCTTGGCTTCCCAGAAGTGAGGCCTAGACAACAGCAGCTTGGCTTCCCAGAAGTGAGGCCTGGACAACTCAGTAGCTTGGCTTCCCAGAAGTGAGGCCTGGACAACTCAGCAGCTTGGCTTCCCAGAAGTGAGGCCTAGACAACTCAGCAGCTTGGCTCCAAACAGGACATAGAAACACACCAGCAGCAGTTACTTCATGGGTAGGGTAGATCCAGGGCAAGGCAATGCCTAGGTGCTAGAATCTAAATTAAAGTTGGGGCAATGGCTAGGGCTAGATATGGAACAAAAATGGTCTGGCCCAATTTTCCACCCAGACTTTGTGTGTGTGTGTGATTTTCCAATAGAACATTCAACAACTTCAGTTAGCCTGCCATTGCTGACTCATCAGTATCTGAAGCGTCTAATGATGCTAGCAAACAAAACTTGTCGGTAGTTGAGATGTGAATGTAAATAGCATCACTTACGCAATTCTTCCAATCGCAAACATGTCCGTGCATGTGTGGCAATGATCTGATTGCAGGGATGGTGATGTGGGCCTCTTCAGTTTCAGACCAGATGCTCTGGCAGAGACTGTGGTAAAGTGTCACAAAGAGAACAGCAAACAAATACTAACAACAAACTTAGCAGTCTGGTGCCAACACTCCAACGCCATTTCGTTTTGCAAATTTTGCACCAGTGCATCTGATCGAGTTGCAGAAAGAATCTGCATCACAAGAAATATTTGTAGACAAAATATTGACCTGAAGGCTGTACTCATGTAGACCACACCTAGTTAGATGACCCTTTACCATTTAAAATCATACCGTACACCAATCAATATACTGATTTAAAACCTATTGGTGTATATGGTAAAGGGTCATCTAACTGGTTAAGCCAACCAAACAGATGTCTTGGTAGAGAATCAGCTACAGCCTCCTTTGAACTTGGTAACAGTTTCCCAGGAGCGAAATGTCCACAAACCAAACAGCAGAACTGAGCACGCTTTACCTAATTCGAATTCCGATGATAAAACAGCACTTGAGCTGGATTGATTGCATCATCAACAAACACCCGCTTCTTTTTCAGCAATCGAGAAACAGATAGGTCGCAGCAAGCTACTGGGACATTTTCTGGAACTCAAGTTTTATGAATGGAGATATTGTATGGAAATTCTGTGCGAGAAAAACACACACCAAAGAAACAAATGCAGGAACAGAGACGGAAGTTGGACTTCAATGCTCTTTTTGCGCTGCCAATTTACTACCATAGAGAAGGATTCAAGGCATGCTTGGAGTCTTCTTAGAGTCAACATTGGATGAAGCCACCATTTAGGCACCCACTGAGATATGAGCGTTGGTTTGGTTTGTTTTTTGCTGACTGCCATTTTAAAAAGTGAGTTAATATTGGAGTCCTAGTGTACTCCCAGATATACTAACACCTGACCACCCTCTGGGTAAAGGTCACTACTTGAACCTAGTCTTGTTCAGCCCATCCATACATGCCTAGCAAGAGGTGGCCAATTATAACATACCTTTGGACATGTCAGTCAAATTCAAAGCTTACTGGTGAGTTCTGCTGAGACATAAAGTTTACAAGTTCGCATAACAAATTCAGCAGAGTTGCAAAGGAGGGAAATTATGGCAGCACGGAAGCTTTGAGAGCCTGTTCTCAAGTGCCCATCGCTTCTTCCTTTGCACTACCAGCAATATTTCTGGTGCACTACTCGGGAGAGTAGAAAAGGGGGGAGGGGCAGGAGATTGTACACTCCCAATATTTTTGAGGAGACCTAACCCCCCCAAAGTAGCCATATTGAGTGTGCAACACACGCCCCATCCAATGCATGCATGCATGTACGAGAGTCGGCCAGTGGGACTACCTCAACCCCGTGTGATGTTGATACAGCAGTTGGTATATATAATATACTAGCAGAAAAAGGCGGCAGCCTCTGGTCGCCATTTTCTGTGCCATTAATAACCTTCCTATTTGGTGCTCAGCATGAGCAGTTCCCTAAGCTCTGCCTTCTGGGAGGCATGATTCGTATAGAAAAGCTACTCAAAACAGTTCAGTGCAGCACTACACAGGCATTACCTCTACACAGGCATTACCTCTACACAGGCATTACCTCTACACAGGCATTACCTCTACACAGGCATTACCTCTGCACAGGCATTACCTCTATACAGGCATTACCTCTACACAGGCATTACCTCTATACAGGCATTACCTCTACACAGGCATTACCTCTACACAGGTATTACCTCTATACAGGCATTACCTCTACACAGGCATTAACAGGCATTACCTCTACACAGGCATTACCTCTATACAGACATTACCTCTACACAGGCATTACCTCTATACAGGCAACTGGGCATTACCTCAAAACAGGCATTACCTCTGAAGCATACACACACAAGAGTAAAGACAGTCTTGCAACTATAAAGTACTAACCACCACAACTCAGTGCATAGTTCAAGCATGGATAATTTTTTTTAATTCTACAAACCAGATGATCCAGGTACCCTTCACATGCCAGGTACCCTTCGCATGCTAAGCGAGGGCTCTACCATTTGAGCCAGATGCTAGTATTGATTTCAAGAATTTCACACCTCAAGCCCCTATTGGGGTTGCCACGCCCCTAAAACAGGACATAAGCAAGAGCTTTTCACAAAAAAAAAGTGCAGTGTCATGGTAGCATCTCCAGGAGCGGAGCCTATAGCACACACGCGCACACACACAGACTTTTGCTTTCATATAGAGAGGTGATGTATATGTAGTTATATACAGTGTAAAATTCCTTGAGCTACTTGCAGTGTACCTGGGTCTCTTTCCTCTTCCTCCAGCAGATCTCCAATTGTGGGCACTTCAAAGTTTCCCCTAAATCTTGCCAGGGGGTCCCTCTTGTCTAACTCTGAAGCCACTGCAAGACTCTCCAAAGGTAATCCAATTTTTTTGGCCACCGCATTCAGATATCCCTGCACTTCCTCCCTTGACCTTACTTCAACCATCACAAATATCAATTAGTGTCAGAGGAAAAACGAATTTAGCTCGAAGTACTAGTTCAGCGTACTAGTTCACTTGTCACCAGCGTACTAGGTTCACTAGTCACGAGTAAAAATAAACTTCGAGTGATAGTGGGAGACTGAGTTGACCCAGTTGGCGGAAATGCCGCTTATCCTGCCTTTATGCTACAAGATGGAGATGACGCAGCTTTGGTATTTGTGGTAGCTCTGATGATGCTGACCACTTGGTTGGAATAGCTCAACCAGAGAAAGTGATGTGGAAGAGATAGAAATAGCGATGGGTATCAACCTGGACCTGACAGAGGTGAGGAAAGGCCATGGATGGTGTGACAGAAAAGTCCAGGGAGCGTGCAAGTTTGGAGACAGTTGAAGGTGAATGTATTTAAGGGAGAATGTTATATTCTGATGAAGAGCTAGAGGGTCATTTGAGGGAGAGGTATAAGTCTGAGAGAAAGAGAGAGAGATGTCAAAGACAACATTACTAGTACTATAGGCTCCCTGAAGAAAGAAATACTATCTAGACTAGCACACTGGAAAAGTAAAGAAGAGGTAATTAACTCCAACTAATTATTAGACAATTGCTGCAAGTGGGAGAGGTGTTGATTCACTTTGTCCCTCGAATTGCGGACCTGGAGTTGGAAGCAAGACAAAGATGATATTGGGAAGGAAACTGCATTTAAGTGAGATGGTGAAAGTTGTCTAAAGGGCGACCCATTGGAGGGGAAGAAGGGTAGTTGGCTGAGAGTTAGAAAGGGAATGTGATGGTGGGGGAAGGAGACTGGTGGAGTGGAAGAAGAAAAGCTCAGTAGTGGGGGAACTAGCGAGTTGGGTGGAGAGGGAAAAAGAAAGTTTGGTGATGGAGAGGAAGTGGAGCTTGGTGGAGCGGAAGAGGGTAAGAAGATTGGCAAACAGGGGCATCACTTGCGGCGGGAACGGGGAGGAGTTCAATCACCAGAAACCTCAATTGAAGAAGAAGAGGGTTTCAACTTTACCCAAAAGCCTGCAGGAGGGAAGTAACTAGGATGGCCTAATTGGCGAGCCCTTTTACCTATGAAGGAAACCCAAGTTCTGGAGGGGGAAGGAGGAGACCAAGAAATGATGAACATCTATGCCAGAGGGGTAAAACATTCCTTCAGGATTAAAAAAAAAAAAACTGGTATGGCCACAGGAAAGCACATCCATCGAGCAAGAAGAAACCGAAGGATTGAATTCAACAAAAGATTTGGTGTAATAAATCGGTCGATGGGGGTGGGGGGAAAGAGAAGGAGTGGGATCAAAGATAGGGAGATGTTGAATGTTGGATTTATTAATTGTAGAAGATGGTGGTCAAGAGAGGTGGATATGAAGGTATTGTTGGAATTGATGCGGTTGATGTGCTGGGGTTAGCACAGACTTTTCTTATGAAGGAGGAGAAGGTGAGCATGTGACAGAGTAAAGTGTTTTGGAAGGAATAGAGATGGTGGTAAGCGGGCTAGTGGAGGCGTGGGAGTGCTTACATACGGGTTGGAATGAAGAGCAAGAGAGTCGAGAGGGGCTGGTGTGGGGAGAAAGATGATGGTAGGGGTAGTGTATGTGAACCAAGAAGGAGTGAGGGTGAGAGAGACAGACAGGCTGTTTGAAGTATTGCAGGTAGATGTGGTGAAATATGAAGAGAAAGATTTTGATATTGTGATGGGAGATTTTAATGCAAGAATTGGACTGGGAGCAGAGGAACATCCAAATAGTAATGGGAAGAGGTTGGTGAGGGTGGGAGATCTTAGCATAGGGAATCAGTTGCAGTATTGTGATGGTAGGTGGACTTGGGGGAGTGGTGTGAGGAAGTCTGTAATAGACTACATGTTGTTTAGTTGCAGTGCTGTGATGGTAGGTGGACTTGGGGAAGTGGTGTGAGGAAGGCTGTAATAGACTACATGTTGTTTAGTTGCAGTGCTGTGATGGTAGGTGGACTTGGGGAAGTGGTGTGAGGAAGACTGTAATAGACTACATGTTGTTTAGTTGCAGTGCTGTGATGGTAGGTGGACTTGGGGAAGTGGTGTGGGGAAGACTGTAATAGACTACATGTTGTTTAGTTGCAGTGCTGTGATGGTAGGTGGACTTGGGGGAGTGGTGTGAGGAAGTCTGTAATAGACTACATGTTGTTTAGTTGCAGTGCTGTGATGGTAGGTGGACTTGGGGAAGTGGTGTGGGGAAGTCTGTAATAGACTACATGTTGTTTAGTTGCAGTGCTGTGATGGTAGGTGGACTTGGGGGAGTGGTGTGAGGAAGTCTGTAATAGACTACATGTTGTTTAGTTGCAGTACTGTGATGGTAGGTGGACTTGGGGGAGTGGTGTGGGGAAGACTGTAATAGACTACATGTTGTTTAGTTGCAGTGCTTTGTTGGTAGGTGGACTTGGGGAAGTGGTGTGAGGAAGGCTGTAATAGACTACATGTTGTTTAGTTGCAGTGCTGTGATGGTAGGTGGACTTGGGGAAGTGGTGTGGGGAAGACTATAATAGACTACATGTTGTTTAGTTGCAGTGCTGTGATGGTAGGTGGACTTGGGGAAGTGGTGTGGGGAAGACTGTAATAGACTACATGTTGTTTAGTTGCAGTGCTGTGATGGTAGGTGGACTTGGGGGAGTGGTGTGAGGAAGTCTGTAATAGACTACATGTTGTTTAGTTGCAGTGCTGTGATGGTAGGTGGACTTGGGGAAGTGGTGTGGGGAAGTCTGTAATAGACTACATGTTGTTTAGTTGCAGTGCTGTGATGGTAGGTGGACTTGGGGGAGTGGTGTGAGGAAGTCTGTAATAGACTACATGTTGTTTAGTTGCAGTACTGTGATGGTAGGTGGACTTGGGGGAGTGGTGTGGGGAAGACTGTAATAGACTACATGTTGTTTAGTTGCAGTGCTTTGATGGTAGATGGACTTGGGGAAGTGGTGTGAGGAAGGCTGTAATAGACTACATGTTGTTTAGTTGCAGTGCTGTGATGGTAGGTGGACTTGGGGAAGTGGTGTGGGGAAGACTGTAATAGACTACATGTTGTTTAGTTGCAGTGCTGTGATGGTAGGTGGACTTGGGGGAGTGGTGTGAGGAAGTCTGTAATAGACTACATGTTGTTTGGGAAAGCAATAGAAGTATTTGAGGTGGTAGTAGAGGACAAAGTTAGACGTGGGGTCAGACCATAACCTTATCTGGAGCGAAGTAATCTGGGGAAGTAGAGAAGCGAGAAGAAGAGAATGTGCAAATGGAGAGTGATGGTAAGCTAGACTGGGAGGAATGTCAGGAGGCAGTAGAGGAAGTGTTCATAGGATGGGAAGAGGAAGTGAGGGAGCTTGAACAAGAGTTGGTAGGAGGAATAGTCGAGGATGTGTGTAGTTGATGGAAGGAGATGGTCATAACTGCAGTGAAGAGGAATATGTAGGAAGAAGGCTACAGAGAGGTCAGGGGGATGGTAGTCGGAGGATGTGAAGAGGTTAATAGTTATTAGGAAGATGACTGTAGGAAGTTAGGAAAGCAAGGATGAGAAGAGTGGGCGTGGTTGCACTGAGCCAACATGGGAGAACTACAGAAGAGTGAGGAAGGAAGTGAAAAAGGCCAACATGAAAGAGAAGAAGGAATTGCGGAAGAGAACAGTGAGGAAGATCAGAGGGAGTGTGGTACTAGTTGCAAACTGTTTTGGACTGACTTGAGAAGAAAGAGGAAGGAGAGAAGGGTGAGAAGAATGAAAGAATGGATGATAGGAAAGGATGGTGGAGGGGGAAGACGAAGTGTTGAAAGTAATGGTAAAACACTGGGAAGAGCTTGGCAGGAAAAGAGAAGATGCTGAAGCAGAGATGGGAGATGTGAGTGGGCATGAATTGGTTGTGTGATGAAGTAAGTTGGGAAGAAGTAGTGGAGGTAATGAACTGCTTGAAGAGAGAATAGGCTGCAGGTCTTGATGGAATTATGAACAAGATGTTAATGTATGGGGATAGACGTTTGGTAGAGGTGACGTTACTGATGATGAATGTGGTGATGAAGAGTGAGTGCTGTCTGACTGGTACCCCTCCACAACGATGGTGATGTAGAACTAGTAGGTAATTATAGAGGGATTGCATAGGTTGTACTGTGGGTAAGGTGTGGCTGAGAGTGTTGGTGAGGAGGTTGGGACGGTTTTCTGAGGATAGGATTTTGACAGAAGCGCTGTGAGGGAGCAGTGGTAGGAGATGTTCGGATCAGTGGTTGGTGCTGAGAGGTGTATGTGAAGTGCGAAAGAGGGAGGAGAAGAATTCATATCTGGCCTTCTGGATATTAGTATGGCTTATGACAGTGTGTGGAGAGAGGGAGTGTGGCAAAAGATGTGGCAAAAGATGAGGCAATATGGAGTAGAGGTGAAGTGTGAGGGTATGTGAAGGACTATGCTGTGAGGTGATGACAAGGGTGATGTTGAAAGGAGGGAAGTCATGGAGGTTTGCGGTGGAAAGGGGGCTTAGGGAAAGACAACCCTTGTCGCCACTTCTATTTAATATCTACTTAATGGGAATGGCAGAGGAGTTGGATAGAGCTCAGCTGGGAGTTAAATTGGAAGGGTGTCAGTGCGGGGCACTTATGATGCTGATGATGATGTTCTGTGGCAGATTCCGGGGCCGAGCTGCAGGCTATGTTGAATGTGGTAGAGGCATATGTGTTAAGGTGGAAGATGAAGTTTAACAGTGAGCAAGGTCATGGAAAGTGAGGAAGAGGGAAGCAGGAGTGAGTTGGAAGATTGGTGAAGAAATTGTAGAAGAGTTGAAGTACTAAGGTGTGTGGGTTGATAGGAAGCTACGAGGTAATGTTCATTTAGAAAAGATGTCAAAAAAAGGAGGCAGAATAGTGGACTGGAAAGGTGACATGGATGAGCAGAGTGAATGGGCAGGTGGTAGTAGATAGAGGAAGGATAGTGTGGGTGCTTCTAGCGAGACTAAGTATGGAGTATGCAGCAGAAGTGTGGTTGACAAGAGGACATAGTGCATGCGGGAAGTTGGAGTCAGCACAGACGAAAATGGGTAGGAGATTGTTGGGGGCAAGCAATACAGTAGCAGGAGTGGCAGTGCAGGGAGATCTAGGGTGGAGAATGCTGGGAAGGAGGGAAGGGATGAAGGTGATGTCTGGTAAGAGATTTGAGTTGTTGGAAGAGGACAGATGGGTTAAAAACTGGCAAATAAACTAAGAGAGGATGGAGGATGCGGCTGGTGGGTGGAGATGAGGTTTTGAGGAGGAAATATGAGCTGGGTAGTGAGTGCGGTCAGTGTGCAGCTGGAAGGAAAAGGTTAAGATGAGAAGGTAGAGCAAGTAAGCAACAAGAGGACATTGAAGTGGTATAAGTGGGCAAGGAATGGTATAGGTGTGGAGAGGTACATACTAGGGTCTGTGCAGGGTCAGGAATTGCGAGGCTGCTGTTCAGACAGGACTGGCTCAGTTGTGTTGTTGGAAGATAAGAAGAGATTCAAAATGATTATAGATGTAAGGTGTGTAATATGTGAGAATGGTGCAGGAGAAGATGTGGAGCATTTGTTGGTGACGTGGGAAATTTGAGAGAGGGATCAGTGGGTGCGGATGAGGTTATGGAGGAATATGGAGAGTGCAAGGAAAGTAAAGTGGCATTGCTGTTGGAAAAGGTGTGGGGGGAATAAGTGACACTGTGATGGAGGAGGTGGGTGAATGTATGTATTAGATAGGGAAGTGGTGGCAGAGAAGGAAGGATTTGTTGTATGCAGAGCTAATGGACGGATTTTGGTCCCCTCCCCTCCCTCCTCTATGAACAGCTGGACACAGCACATGAACTATTATTATCACATTTTCCTAACTGATTACTTGTTAATTAATAGAAATTGTTTTTTGTTTTGCTTGTATGTGTGTTTGAGCTGTCTTAGTGCTAGCGTGCTGTGTACGTGGAGGCCTTAACAGGTTCAACATTAACAAGATTAAATTACTTACCAAAGGATTACAAGTGTCATTTTTTGTTGTTTGTCTACCTATTTGATTGTTGGGTCTTCCTGAAAACCTACCCTTTCCTCTTGGGGCATTGAGACGCAATAATTAAAATATTTTTGCTCACAAGCTTGTCTAATTAGTGCCACCTCGCGAATTCAAACGCCCGATATTTCTAAGTATAGCACCTACGGAGCTGGTTCTGGTGTCATTATGAATCCCTTCTTGACCATTATAAACATCGAACATGAACCCCCCAAAAATTGTCCTTCATACTTCCTCAAATTCTTGACAAGGTACTAGTCTCGCTAGACGACCATTACCAAAGCTCTGTGTAAGAGTGTGTACTTCTCCGTAGAGGTGCTTGTGGCTATGGTTGAGGCGGTCTTTAACCTAAGCGTTGTGTTACCTATACGGCTAAACTCGATGCTCGCTACACTTTGAACTCGCGAAATAGCAACTTAATGACGTCCATTGTTTACGTACACGACCAATAATGTCACAAATAAACACTCCACAAAATATGTAGGGTGTAAACGGAATAGCTCTACGGGATGGTGCCAGACCCTTGTCCAGCGAACCGATTTGGTAAGGGTCGGCTGGCGAGACTACCAATTACCTTGTGAAGTAAGCAAGCTTCCCTGTTAGTTTTGTGATGGACATAGT
The DNA here is from genome assembly GCA_965261215.1 of Ekhidna sp. Lineage (GTDB taxonomy): Bacteria > Bacteroidota > Bacteroidia > Cytophagales > Cyclobacteriaceae > Ekhidna. Next base: position 49,514 of record CBDHDT010000178.1, on the reverse strand, counting down.
CAGTTTTGAGAATAACCACATGAAAGTGCATCCATGGCACACAGGGACATCCATGGCTATTGTAATGCTCAACAAGTCTTACTTTCTGACTCATAATAGCTAGCCATGCGTCATCCTGATTTGCGTGACAGATTATATCAGTCCCCATTAGCTCTTGGAATTGTGAATCTGTGAGTCCTCTCATTCCTAGCAGAAATCACAGGATCACCATCTCTAGATTACAAACTATTCAACGCTGTTACCTCCAGACATTAGCTACAACAGTACTAGTCCATGTTGCCCAATCATCCATATTTGAAACCTGTACTACAACAGATCTTGTTTTGTATAATGGATACCTGCACTGCAACATTAGACATTAGGCAGGCAGATTGGTGCAATCAAGTGAAACAATTACTCATTGGACGATTAAAGCATGAATTTTGGTGTGTTGTAAGAACATGCCCAATGAAAAAGTTAAGCTATAGATAGGGCTTTTGCAGATTTCACCTATGACCCAATGGCAGCCATTTTCTAAAATGGCTGACAGAAAATACCTATTTTTCAATAATCATCTAGTCCACTTAGAATCCTGATTTTGGTGTCTAAATATAACCTTTAGAGGGAAGGATTGCAATAGTATTAATTGCAAATGCATAGCTATTTACAAAAAATCTAGTCCTATTGACTTTAATTGACCCAGACTCCTGGCCAGATATCGAATATTTTAGCTTTAGAATGTTCAATATAGCTGCGCCATCCAGGATGACGGCGCAAATTTCCGCGGTCCGCCCCTTTTCAACACTAGAACTCAGGGGGGGTTCACCGGAAAAAAATTCTGACTCGTCAGTATCACAGCTAAGTGCTTTAGCTACCCTCAGTCCAATTTGGGGGTGCGTCGGTCAAGGCGCCTTTGAGTTATCTTTGCCACAAATAAGGAAGTTTTTTTTTTGGAGAAACCCTTGCGTGTTTGGATATATCTACTAAGAAAATATGCCTATAGAGACTTTTTTATATATCATCTTAAAGCACACACAATAAGCAACAAGCTGGTATAAAAATTATTTGCACAGAAGAAAGGGGGGAAAAGTTATGACAGCTACACAAAAAAAACTGAAAGTTTCGGGGAAAAATGGTGTAGTCCCCCCTTAAAGTCCCTGGTTTGACATCTGAGATGGAGTCATATGTTGGTGTGGGAACCTGTTTTTCTAGCCAGCTCACAAGGTCAGACTTGGTTCCTAGCCATAGTCTTCCCATATTTGAAAGTGATGGTGGCCATGCCTAATTCTCATGTGCAAAGAATTCATCAAGGTTTCTATCACGTACATGTCTGGCAGGATATGTACAAGCTGGAGAAGAGTGAACAGTCACTCTTCACCGATGACAAATGATGCATTGCTCATGACTTTTTCTGTATTGGTGGACGAGTGAAGAGAGGCTGGAGAAGAGTGAACAGTCACTCTTCACCGATGACGACTGGTGCATTGCTAATGACTTCTCCCGTAATGGTGGACGACTGAAGAGAGGCTGGAGAAGAGTGAACAGTCACTCTTCACCGGTGACAATTGGTGCGTTGCTCATGACTTATCCAGGACTGGTGGATGACTGAAGAGAGGGAGGTTGTTTCTTTTTGGGGTCCTTGACAGGTCGTGTTTGGGTAACAAGAACTTTGGTGACAAACTGCTCTTGTCCTGATTCCTTGAGGTTGCGCATTGGGTTGATACATAACTACTGGATCAGCAATATCTATAGTATCAAGGACAAGGAGGTCATGGCTGTCATGAATGAATGGGTTTCCTATCTCCTCGATCATATTACTGAGAGCCTTTATTCACCTGATTGAAGAATATCATCTGCGTGCTTTTTGTCTGCTCGTGATGAAGAAGATCTTCCTTTGCTGTTTTCTCCATCGATGCCTGAAACTCAGATGGGCTACCTCTGGTCCAGACACCATCCATCGTCGTAGTGCTGCCGGGTTCTGTGTGAGGCCTACAGCACCTCTGTCACCTTTCATACAGGCATTGTTCTACTCATGGGCTTGGTCTGTGGCAATATTGGTGAATGCACGCCCCATCTTCTTCACTGTGAAGTAACCATGCAGAAACTCCTGGTCCCCAGCAGGATGCTTCTTGACTAGAATGATCATGTCACGGAGGTCGACTGGTATCCATCTAGCATAATGGGTGTGGTCGAGTAAAATGAACAATGGCACGTGGTGTGATAATGAATCTATCTAGAGCTTGAAATCAGCCTCCCTCAGTGATCTCACAAAAATCATCACCTGAAGTTCTAATTAGAGAATGATCAACAAGAACTGAAACTGTGGACTAGCCACAACCCTCTCACCACACCAGGATTCTAGGGAGTTCAAACTCAACTCGTTTCAGTTAACTAACCCAAAAATGCTTCAAAACAATAAGAAAGCATAATTTAGCTGTATGTGGCTCATTTTGTGGAGAAAAACAGTTTTTGTTAATATTTGTCCCATTTTACTGCTTTGTACAAAAACGGTTGTTTAGAACTAATCCAAATTTTCATCTGGATTTTCCCCTTTTCTAGCTTGTTGAGAAAAACAAACTTTCCAAGTATTTCTGAGCTTCTTTCTGAGAGAGTCACTTTTTTGACTAAAAAGAGAAGTTTTCAGTGAATTTCTCCAAAAATGCTTCAAAACAACAGAAAAGCAAAGTTTAGCTCTATGTGGCTCACTTTGAGGAGAAATACAGTTTTTGTTAATATTTGCCCATTTTATTGGTTTGATCAAAAACAGTGGTTTAAACAAATCCAAATTTTCCTCTTGGTTTGCCCCTATCCAAATTTGATAAGAAAAACAAACTTTCTGAGTATTTCTGAACTTCTTTCTGAGATGTTACTTAGAGAATTTTTCAGTGAATTTCCTCAAAAATGCTATAAAACAACAGAAAAGCATAGTTTAGCTGTATGTGGCTCACTTTGAGGAGAAAAACAGTTTTTGTTAATATTTGTCCCCTTTTACTGGTTTGATCAAAAACAGTTTAAACAAATCCAAATTTTCCTCAGGGTTTGCCCCTTTTCAAACTTGTTAAGAAAAACAAACTTTCTGAGTTTTTCAGTGATCCTTTCTGAGATAGTCACTTTTTTGACTAAAAAGAGAAGTTTTAAGTGAATAGCCCGAAAATGCTTCAAAACAACAGAAAAGCATAGTTTGGCGGTATGTGGCTCATTTTGAGGAGAAAAACAGTTTTTGTTTATATTTGTCCTGTTTTACTGCTTTGTACAAAAAGGGTTGTTTACAACAAATCCAAATTTACCTAAGGATTTCCCCTTTTTAATTGTTGAGAAAAACAAACTCTCTATGTATTTCTGAGCTTTCTGAGATTTTCAGTTTTTTTCTAAAAAGGTTTTCTGTGAATTTACCCAAAAATGCTTCAAAACAACAGAAAAGTATAGTTAAGCTGTATGTGACTCATTTTGTGGAGAAAAACGGTTTTTTAAAAATATTTTCCCGTTTTACTGCTTTGTACAAAAGGGGTTGTTTACAACAAATCCAAATATACCTCTGGATTTGCCCCTTTTCAAACATGGAAAAACAAACTTTCTGAGTGTATCTGATCTTCTTTCTGAGATAGTCACTTTTTGACTAAAAAGAAAGGTTTTCAGTGAAATTCCCCAAAAATGCTTCAAAACAACAGAAATGCATAGTTTAGCTGTATGTGGCTCACTTTGAGGAGAAAAACAGTTTTTGTTAATATTTGTTCCCTTTTGCCGGTTTGATCAAAAACAGTTGCTTAAACAAATCCAAATTTTCCTCAGGATTTGCCCCTTTTCAAACTTGTTAAGAAAAACAAACTTTCTGAGTATTTCAGTGCTCCTATCTGAGATAGTCACTTTTTTGACTAAAAAGAGAAGTTTTCAGTGAATTTCTCCGAAATTGCTTCAAAACAGCAAACAAGCATAGTTTAGCAGTATGTGGCTCATTTTGAGGAGAAAAACAGTTTTTGTTTATATTTGTCCAGTTTTACTGCTTTGAACATAAAGGGTTGTTTACAGCAAATCCTAATTTTTTTCCGGATTTGCTCCTTTTAAAACTTGTTGTGAAAAACAAACTTTTTGATAATTTCTGAGCTACTTTCTGAGATATTTTTTATTTTTGACTAAAAAGAGAATTTTTCAGTGAAATTCCAGAAAATGCTTCAAAACAACAGGAAAGCATAGGTTAGCTGTATGTGGCTCATTTTGTGGAGAAAAACAGTTTTTGTTAATATTTATCCCGTTTTACTGCTTTGTACAAAAAGATTGTTTACAACTAATCCAAATTATCCTCTGGATTTGCCCCTTTTCTAACTTGTTGAGAAAAACAAACTTTCCAAGTATTACTGAGCTTCTTTCCGAGATGGTCACTTTTTTAATTAAAAAGGGAAGTTTTCAGTGAATTTCTCCCAAAATGCTTCAAAACAGCAGAAAAACATAGTTTAGCTGTGTGTGGCTCACTTTAAGGAGAAAAACAGTTTTTGTTAATATTTGTCCCCTTTTACTGGTTTGGTCAAAAACAGTTGTTTAAACAAATCCAAATTTTCCTCCGGATTTCCCCTTTTCAAACTTGTTGAGAAAAACAAACTTTCTAAGTATTTCAGAGCTTTTTAGTGTGATAGTCATTTTTTGACTAAAAAGAGAAGTTTTAATTGAATTTCTCCAAAAATGCTTCAAAACAACAGAAAAGCATAGTTTAGCTGTATGTGGCTCACTTTGAGGAGAAAAACAGTTTTTGTTAATATTTGTCCCCTTTTACTGGTTTGATCAAAAACATTTATTTAAACAAATCCAAATATTCCTCTTGGTTTGCCCCTATTCAAATTTGTTAATAAAAACAAACTTTCTGAGTATTTCTGAGCTTCTTTCTGAGATAGTCACTTTTTTTTACTAAGCAGAGAAGTTTTCAGTGAATTTTCCCAAGAATGATTCAAACCAACAGAAAAGCATAGTTTGGCTGTATGAGGCTCATTTTGAGGAGAAAAACTTTTTTTGTTAATATTTGTCCCCTTTTACCGGTTTGATCAAAAAAAGTTGTTTAAACAAATCCAAATTTTCCTCAGGATTTGCTCCTTTTCAAACTTGTTAAGAAAAACAAACTTTCTGATTATTTCCGTGCCCCTTTCTGAGATAGTCACTTTTTTGACTAAAAAGAGAATTTTTCAGTGAATTTCCCCGAAATTGCTTCAAAACAGCAGAAAAGCATAGTTTGGCGGTATGTGGCTCATTTTGAGGAGAAAAAGAGTTTTTGTTTATTTTTGTCATGTTTTACTGCTTTGAGCAAAAAGGGTTGTTTACAACAAATCCAAATTATCCTCTGGATTTCCCCCTTTTTAAACTTGAGAAAAACAAACTTTCCAAGTATTTCTGAGCTTCTTTCTGAGAGAGTAATTTTTTTGGCTAAAAAGAGAAATTTTCAGTGAATTTCCCTCAAAATGCTTCAAAACAACAGAAAAACATAGTTTAGCTTGTTATTTGGCCCACTTTGAGGAGAAAAACAGTTTTTGTTAATATTTGTCCCATTTTACTGGTTTGATCAAAAACAGTTGTTTAAATGAATCCAAATTTTCCTCATGATTTGCCCCTTTTTAAACCTATTTAGAAAAACAAACTTTCTGAGTATTTCAGTGCTCCTTTCTGAGATAGTCAATTTTTTTAATAAAAAGTGAGTTTTCAGTGAATTAGTCCGAAAATGCTTCAAAACAACAGAAAAACATAGTTTGGCGGTATGTGGTTCATTTTGAGGAGAATAACAGTTTTTGTTTGTATTTGTCCAGTTTTACTGCTTTGAACAAAAAGAATTGTTTACAAAAAATCCTAATTTTCCTCTGGATTTGCTCCTTTTCAAACTTGTAGAGAAAAACAAACTTTCTGATTATTTCTGAGCTTCTTTCTGAGATATTTTTTTTTTGACCAAAAAAAGAAGTTTTCGGTGAAATTCCCCGAAAATGATTCAAAACAACAGGAAAGCATAGTTTTGCTAATATGTAATATTTGTCCAGTTTTAATGCTTTGTACAAAAAGGGTTGTTTACAACAAATTAAAATTTTCCTCTGGATTTGTTCCTTTTCAAACTTGTTGAGAAAACCAAACTTTCTATGTTTTTCAGAGCTTCTTTCTGAGATGGTCACTTTTTTGACAAAAAATAGAATTTTTCAGTCAATTAACCAAAAATGATTCAAACCAACAGAAAAGCATAGTTTAGCGGTATGAGGCTCACTTTGAGAAGAAAACAGTTTTTCTTAATATTTGTCCCCTTTTTCGGGTTTTATCAAAAAAAGTTGTTTAAACATATCCAAATATTCCTCTTGGTTTGCCCCTATTCAAATTTGTTAAGAAAAACAAACTTTCTGAGTATTTCTGTGCTTCTTTCTGAGATAGTCACTTTTTTTAATAAAAAGAAAGGTTTTCAGTGAATTTACCCAAAAATGATTCAAACCAACAGAAAAGCAGTTTAGCTGTATGAGGCCCACTTTGAGGAGAAAAACAGTTTTTGTTAATATTTGTCCCCTTTTGCCGGTTTGATCAAAAACAATTGTTTAAACAAATCCAAATTTTCCTCAAGATTTGCCCTTTTTCAAACTTGTTAAGAATAACAAACTTTCTGAGTATTTCAGTGCTCCTATCTGAGATAGTCACTTTTTTGACTAAAAAGAGAATTTTTCAGTGAATTTCTCTGAAATTGCTTCAAAACAGCAGAAAAGCATAATTTGGCGGTATGAGGCTCATTTTGAGCAGAAAAACATTTTTGTTTATATTTGTCCAGTTTTACTGCTTTGAACAAAAAGGGTTGTTTACAACAAATCCTAAATTTTTTCTGGATTTGCACCTTTTAAAACTCGTTGAGAAAAACAAACTCTCTGATTATTTCTGAGCTTCTTTCTGAGAGAATCACTTTTTGACTAAAAAGAGAATTTTTCAGTGTATTTCCCACAAAATGCTTCAAAAAACCAGGAAAGCATAGTTTAGCGGTATATGGCTCATTTTTAGGAGAAAAACAGTTTTTGTTAATATTTGTCCCCTTTTACTGGTTTGATCAAAAACAGTTGTTTAAAGAAATCCAAATATTCCTCTTGGTTTGCCCGTATTCAAATTTGTTATGAAAAACAAACTTTCTGATTATTTCTGAGCTTCTTTCTGAAATAGTCACTTTTTTGACTGAAAAGAGAAGTTTTCAGTGAATTTCTCCAAAAATGCTTCAAAACAACAGGAAAGCTTAGTTTAGCTGTATGAGGCTCACTTTGAGGAGAAAAACAATTTTTGTTAATATTTGTCCCCTTTTACTGGTTTGATCAAAAAGGGTTGTTTACAACTAATCCAACCTCTGGATTTGTACCTTTTCTAACTTGTTAAAAAAAAACAACTTTCTATGTATTTCTGAGCTTCTTTCTGAGATAGTCACTTTTTTGACTAAAAAAAGAGAAGTTTTCAGTGAATTTCCCCGAAAATGCTTCAAAACAACAGGAAAGCTGAGTTTAGCTGTATATGGCTCACTTTGAGGAGAAAAACAGTTTTTGTTAATATTTGTTCCCTTTAACTGGTTTGATCAAAAACAGTTGTTTAAACAGATCCAAATTTTCCTCAGGTTTCCCCCTTTTTTAAACTTGTTAAGAAAAACAAACTTTCTGGGCATTTCAGTGCTCCTTTCTGAGAGAGTCACTTTTTTGACTAAAAACAGAAGTTTTCAATGAATTAGCCTGAAAATGCTTCAAAACAACAGAAAAGCTTAGTTTTGAGGTATATGACTCATTTTGAGGAGAAAAACAGGTTTCGTTTTTATTTGTCCAGTTTTACTGCTTTGAACAAAAAGGGTTGTTTACAAGAAATCCTAATTTCCCTCTGGATTTGCTCTATTTCAAACTTGTTGAGAAAAAAAAAACTTTCTGATTATTTCTGAGCTTCTTTCGGAGATAGTTTTTTTGGACTAAAAAGAGAAGTTTTCAGTGAAATTCCCCGAAAATGCTTAAAAACAACAGGAAAGCATAGTTAAGCTGTATGTGGCTCATTTTGTAGAGATAAACAGTTTTTGTTAATAATTGTCCCATTTTACTGCTTTGTACAAAGAGGGTTGTTTACAACTAATCCAAATTTTCCTCTGAATTTGTCCATTTTCTAACTTGTTGAGAAAAACAAACTTTTCAAGTATTTCTGAGCTTCTTTCTGAGATAGTCACTTGTTTGCCAAAAAAAGAGAAGCTTTCAGTGAATTTCCCCCAAAATGTTTTAAAACAACAGAAAAGCATAGTTTAGCTGTGTGTGGCTCACTGAGGAGAAAAACATTTTTTATTAATATTTGTCCCCTTTTACTGGTTTGATCAAAAATAGATGTTTAAATAAATCCAAATTATCCTCAGGATTTGCCCCTTTTAAAACTTGTTAAGAAAAACTAACTTTTTGGGTATTTCAGTGCACCTTTCTGAGATAGTCACTTTTTTGACTAAAAACAGAAGTCATCAGTGAATTAGCCTGAAAACGCTTCAAAACAACAGAAAAACATAGTTTGGCGGTATGTGGCTCAATTTGATGAGAAAAACAGTTTTTGTTTATATTTGTCCAGTTTTACTGCTTTGAACAAAAAGGGTTGTTTACAACAAATCCTAATTTTCCTTTGGATTTGTTCCTTTTCAAACTTGTTGAGAAAAACAAACTTTCCAAGTATTTCTGAGCTTCTTTCTGAGATAGTCACTTGTTTGACAAAAAAAGAGAAGCTTTCAGTGAATTTCCCCCAAAAGGCTTTAAAACAACAGAAAAGCATAGATTAACTGTGTGTGGCTCACTTTGAGGAGAAAAACAGTTTTTATTAATATTTGTCCCCTTTTACTGGTTTATAAAAAATATATGTTTAAATAAATCCAAATTATCCTCAGGATTTGCCCCTTTTAAAACTTGTTAAGAAAAACAAAGTTTTTGGGTATATCAGTGCTCCTTTCTGAGATAGTCACTTTTTTGACTAAAAACAGAAGTCATCATTGAATTAGCCCGAAAATGCTTCAAAACAACAGAAAAGCATAGTTTGGCGGTATGTGGCTCAATTTGATGAGAAAAACAGTTTTTGTTTATATTTGTCCAGTTTTACTGATTTGAAAAAAAAGGATTGTTTACGACAAATCCTAATTTTCCTTTGGATTTGCTCCTTTTCAAACTTGTTGAGAAAAACAAACTTTCCAAGTATTTCTGAGCTTCTTTCTGAGAGAGTCTCTTTTTTTGACTAAAAAGAGAAGTTTTCAGTGAATTTCCACAAAATGCTTCAATACAACAGAAAAGCATAGTTTAGCTGTATGTGGATCACTTTGTTCAGAAAAACAGTTTTTGTTAATAATTGCCCCTTTTTACTGGTTTGATCAAAAACAGTGATTTAAGCAAATCAAAATTTTCCTTTTGGTTTGACCCAATTCAAATTTGTTAAAAAAAAAATTTCTGATTATTTCTGAGCTTCTTTCCGAGATATTTTTTTTGACTAAAAAGAGAAGTTTTTAGTGAATTTCCCCGAAAACGCTTCAAAACAACAGGAAAGTATAATTTAGCTGTATGTCTCATTTTAAGGAGAAAAACTTTTTTTGTTAATATTTGTCCCATTTCACTGCTGTACAAAAAGGGTTGTTTACAAATAATCCAATCATCGGATTTGCCCCTTTTCTAACTTGTTGAGAAAAGCAATTTTTCTTTGTATTTCTGAGCTTCTTTCAAAGAAAGTCACTTTTTTGACCAAAAATAGAAGTTTTTAGTGAATTTCCCCAAAAATGCTTCAAAACAACAGGAAAGCTTAGTTTAGCTGTATATGGCTCACTTTGAGGACAAAAATAGTTTTTGTTAATATTTGTCCCCTTTTACTGGTTTGATTAAAAACAATGGTAAAACAAATCCAAACTTTCCTCAGAAGTTTCTCCTCTTCAAACTTGTTGAGAAAAACATACTTTCTAAGTATTTCTGAGCTTCTTTCTGAGATAGTCAATTTATGATTAAAAAGAGAAGTTTTCAGTGAATTAGACCGAAAATGCTTAAAAACAACAGAAAAGCATACTTCTGGGGTATGTGGCTCATATTAAGGAGAAAATTTTTTTTTTTTTTTTTATTTGTCCTGTTTTACTGCTTTATACAAAAAGAGTTGTTTACAACTAATCCAAATTTTCCTCTGAATTTGCCCATTTTCTAACATGTTGAGAAAAACAAACTTTCCAAGTATTTCTGAGCTTTTTTCTGAGTCACTTTTTTGGCTAAAAAGAGAAGTTTTCAGTGAATTTCCCAGAACACGCTTCAAAACAACAAGAAAGCATAGTTTAGCTGTATATGGCTTATTTTGAGGAGAAAAACAGTTCATTAATATTTGTCGACCTTTACTGCTTTGATCAAAAACATTTCTTTAAACAAATCCAAATTTTCTTCAGGATATGCCCCTTTTCAAACTCGTTAAGAAAAACAAACTTTCTGAGCATTTCTGAGCTTCTTTCTGTGAGATCCCCTTTTTTGACTAAAAAGAGAAGATTTCAGTGAATTTCCCATGCTTCAAAACAACAGAAAAGCATAATTTAGCTTTATGTGGCTCAATTTGAGGAGAATAACAGTTTTTGTTAATATTTGTCCCCATTTACTGGTTTGATCTAAAACAATTGTTTAAACAAATCCATATTTTCCTCAGGATTTGCCCCTTTTTAAACTTGTTAAGGAAAAAAAACTTTCTGAGTATTTCAGTATTCCTTTCCGAGATAGTCACTTTTTTGACTAAAAAGAGAAGTTTTCAGTGAATTTCCCCCAAAATGCTTCAAAACAACAGAAAAGCATATTTTGGCGGTATGTGGCTCATTTTGAGGAGAAAAACAGTTTTTGTTTATATTTGTCCAGTTTTACTGCTTTGAACAAAAACAGTTGTTTAAACAAATCCAAATTTTCCTCAAGGTTTGCCATTTTTCAAACTTGTTGAGAAAAACAAACTTTCCAAGTATTTCTGAGCTTCTTTCTGAGATAGTCACTTGTTTGACAAAAAAAGAGAATTTTTCAGTGAATTTCCCCGAAAATACTTCAAAACTACAGGAAAGCATAGTTTAGCTGTATGTGGCTCATTTTGAGGAGAAAAACAGTTTTTGTTAATATTTGTCCCATTTTACTGTTTTGTACAAAAAGTGTTATTTACAACTAATCCAACCTCTGGATTTGCCCCTTTTCTAACTTGTTGAGAAAAACAAACTTTCTATGTATTTCTGAGCTTCTTTCTGAGAAAGTCACTTTTTTGACAAAAAAAGAGTAGTTTTTAGTGAATTTCCCCAAAAATGCTTCAAAACAACAGGAAAGCTTAGTTTAGCTGTATATGGCTAAATTTGAGGAGAAAAACGTTTTTTTTTAATATTTGTCCCCTTTTACTGGTTTGACCAAAAATAGTGGTTAAAACAAATCCAAACCTTCCTCAGGATTTTCCCCTTTTCAAACTTGTTGAGAAAAACATACTTTCTAAGTATTTCTGAGCTTCTTTCTGAGATAGTCATATTTTTGACTAAAAAGAGAAGTTTTTAGTGACTTAGTCCGAAAATGCTTCAAAACAACAGAAAAGCATACTTTGGCGGTATGTGGCTCATATTGAGGAGAAAAACAGTTTTTGTTTATATTTGTCCAGTTTTACTGCTTTGAACAAATAGGGTTGTTTACAACAAATCCTAATTTTCCTCGGGATTTGCTCCTTTTCAAACTTGTTGAGAAATATAAACTTTCTGATTATTTCTGAGCTTCTTTATGAGATTTTTTTTTTTGACTAAAAAGAGAATTTTTCAGTGAAATTCCCCGAAAATGGTTCAAAACAACAGGAAAGCATAGTTTAGCTGTTTGTGGCTCATTTTGTGGAGAAAAACAGTTTTTGTTAATATTTGTCCCATTTTACTGCTTTGTACAAAAAGGGTTGTTTACAACTAATCCAAATTTTCCTCTGAATTTTCCCATTTTCTAACTTGTTGAGAAAAACAAACTTTCCCAGTGTTAGACGCTCACCACTAGGCAAGAGTCTACACGTCTATCCTGGACTGGTTCTGATAGAGCCTTGTGGTAATGCTGTATTCTCAATAGGAATATAGATAAAAAGATCAATTTTATTTTATATCACTTACATACTGAGAGTTGATGTTCTATATCATTTCTGACAACCTCTTGGCATGCATGCGTAACATATCTAATATATATATGACAATGATGTAACCTCTGGCCAATCAGGTGTTCCCACACAGACAGTCAGGGGATTTACCACAATATTACATCATACATAATAATTCAAGTAATTAGCATGTACTTAGTTAACAGTTACAGTATTCAATTGATTTGCTTGTTCTGGGAAGTTCTGGGAAGATTATGGTTTGCTGCAATGTTGGGCAGATCCCAACATTACCCCCTCCTTTCAGAAGTTCTTGCCTATCTGTTCCTCTTTTGAGGGTGTCTGCCAAGCTTGGCAGGAGAGAGCATCTGCATTTACATTTTCTTTGCCCGGTCGATACCAGAAGGAGAAGGTAAACTGTCTTAAAATATCCATCCAACGGGCAAGTCGATGAGAGTGGGGGTCTTTTAGTTCCAAGAACGATAGAGCTTTATGATCAGTGACCACCGTAAAGGGGTGGCCTAGCAGGCAGGGCATGAAATGCATGCAGGCATTCACAACAGCCAAGCCTTCCTGCTCAGTAGCAGAGTATCTGCGCTCCCTGGGCTGCATCTTCCTACTGTAGTAGGCTATAGGGTGCTCCTCTCCGTTGTCAGCCTCCTGTGCGAGCACAGCACCGATCCCTAGTCCAGAGGCATTGGTTTGCAGGATGAATGTATGGGAATAGTCTGGTGGGCTCAGCACAGGGGCAGAGCATAGGGCCTGCTTTGAAGCTGTGAAGGCTGTCGCACAATCTTCAGTCCAATCCACAGGATCAGGTTTGTGGAGCTGTAGGAGATCTGTGAGTGGTGCAGATAGGGTCGAGATGTGGGAAATGAATCTACTATAATAGTTAATGAATCCGATGAAGGCCCTGACATCCTTTTTAGACCGGGGTTGGATAAAGTCCCGACTGTTGAAATCTTAGCCTCATGTGGGGAGATGTATCCTCCTCCAACCCTGTGTCCCAGAAAGACACATGAGGTTGTGGCGAGCTGTGCCTATGCTGCTTGGATTGTTAGGCCAGCATTCCGAAGGACGTCGAATACAGTGATGAGGTGATATTTGTGCTCATCCCACGAGTTGCTAAAGGTTGCAACATCATCAATATACACAAAGGTGTAATAGTTGTGGTTAATTAGAAGTCCATCCATCATCCGCTGGAATGTGGTGGGTGCGTTCCGCAACCCGAATGGCATGACTTTGAAATGGAATTTACCATATGGTGAGATGATGGTAGTTTTGTCTTTACCTTCAGGTGCTATGGGCACCTGGTAAAATCCACTGGCCAAGTCTAGGATCGTGTAGAGAGAAGCAGCTGCCAGTTTCTCTAGTGCTTCCTCTATTCTAGGCTGGAAGTAGGGATCTGGTGTCATAACTGCGTTCAGGCGGTGGTAATCACACACCGATCTGATTTTTCCCGGGATCTTTTTGGGGACAGGAAATATGGGAGCTGCCCAAGGTGCATATGATGGCTCAATGAAGCCATCTTCAGTGAGCTTCTGAAGCTTCTTCTTAAAGGCATCTTCTTAAAGGCATCCCGTCTGCTATGTGGGATGGCATAAGGTCGAAGGTGCACTGGTGAGGTATTTCTGACTCGAATGTGGTCTTTTGCAGCTCGAGTTCTTCCTGGTTTGGCACATGTCACAGTTGGGAAGTCATCCCAGCATCGTTGGAAGAATCTTAGCTGCTCTTGCGAGAGGTGGTCTTGACCTTCTGGGAAAGGGTGGTTCTCATCTGAGTGATAGTCTGGTAGGTCCGGACATTCTGTATGCTCAACAGAGAGACATGCAATGTCATATACTGGTGGTAACCATACCTTCATTGCTGTGACATGCACAGTTCTGATATTCTTCCTTCTGTCTTGGGTATCGTTCATTGCTGTGACATGCACAGTTCTGATATTCTTCCTTCTGTCTTGGGTATCGACACGGTAGGTCACTGGGGATACTTGTTCTATCACCTCAAAGGGGCCTTCCCATCTGTTCTGGAGTTTTGAGTCCTTGCTCCATGTGATGACTGGGGTAAAGACGAGGAAGAGGTCTTCTGGGCTGAAGGTGATTGTTTTGGCGGTCTGGTCGTGCCATCTCTTTGTCCTTTCTTGGGTTGTGCCCTGCTGATCTGCTGCTAACTTTCTCATCTTGTGTAGGTCATCCCTAAGTTTGAGAAGCCAGTCTGTAGCAAGTTGAGGAGAGCAACTATTAGGGGTCCAGCTCTGCCGCAAGATATCTAGAGGTCCACGGACATGCTTGCCGAATACCAGTTCAAAGGGTGAAAAGCCAGTGGTGGAGCATGGGGCTTCTCTACAAGCGAATAGTAGGCAGGGGAGGAGTTCGTCCCAATGTTGTCCTTCTTGTGAGCTGCTTCTAATCATTTGGAACAGAGAGTGATGGAAGCGCTCTACTGCTCCATTAGACTTCGGGTGGTAAGGTGCCATTTTTGAATGATGGACTCCATGGAACTTGAAGGCTTCCTACAGAACTGCAGAAAGGAAGTTTGATCCTCTGTCGGAGAGAAATTCCTCTGGTACTGATAGCCGGGACATAATGTTCATAAGGGCCTTCCCCACTTCTATAGCTGTCGTTTTCTTGAGGGGTATGGCTTCTGGATACCTTGATCCAACATCAATGTAACTAAGAATGAATTGGTTCTTGCTAAGAGTGAGAGGGAGTGGCCCCACAATGTCAATAGCCACTTTCTGAAATGGTCGACAAATGGGTGGCTTGGTAATAGTGAGGGGGGCATGATTATTGGTCCTCTTGGCAGTCCTTTGACATCTTTTGCAAGATCTGCAGAATTGTGTTGTCTCTTTTCCGATGCCAGGCCAGAAGAAATTCTTTAGGACCTTGAACTTTGTCCTGAGAACTCCTGTATGTCCAGCTGCTGGAGCTGAATGAGCCAGCTTCAGTACTTCTAGTCGTCGCGATTGTGGCACAATGACCTGGGTATAGGGTTCACTAAGTTTGTCTTTGGTCTTGCGCATCAACACTCTTTTGTTGGTCATAAATGGTGAATCTTCCTTGTTGGCTGACTTCCAGAGCTCTTTCAGAGTTTCGTCTGCTCTTTGATCATGGATGAGATTGGCTGCATTATTCTGCTGCATGTATGCTTCTCTACTGAAGTCGGTGTCGTTGTCTGGGTCTGTCTGGTGTGACATATTTGTCCTTGGGAAATTGTAGTCGGGCCCTAGCAGATCTTAAAGGGGTTGGGTTCAAGTCCATCTTGGTCCTGGTCATCTTGATCAGCAAGGTCTTGTTGAGCTTCTGTATGGGTCTGGGCTCTTGTCTGGACATCTAAGATATCTTGGGGATCTGCTGCTGTGGCCTGGTGAATGATTTCATGAATATTTCTGAAATTTCTGCCAAGGAGAGCATCATGGTCGAGGTTGTCCGTCACTGCCATGTTGACAGAGATTTCAGAACCTGAAAGGAGTCAAGGGAGAACAACTGTTAGATTAGACTTGGACTGACCCCGAAAACATTTGGTCATGATAGATCCTGATGGATCTGGAACTGGTAGATTCCACTGCTTAAATTGTTTAATGACGTTAGAGTTGATGAGAGAATGGTCTGCTCCAGAGTCTAGAAGGAATCGGACAGGTTTTCCAAAGATGCTGCCTATCAGAAACAGCTTGGGCATGAAGGTAAGTGCTAGGGTGGTATTGTCCTGGTTGTCTGTGGAAACAGCAAATACATTCCTGTCGGGACACACGGCTGCGAGGTGACTCCACTTCTGACAGTTAAAGCACAATGGTCCTTTATCTTTATCAAAGTACTTCGCAAGCTTATGCTGCGGCTTGTATTGGTTTCCATCTGAACCACCACACTGAGCTGGTGTATTAGTGGGTAGTCTGGCTCTGCCCTGTTGCTGGAAGAGGGGAGATGACTTGGGTTGGTTGATCTGGGACTGGATCTGAGGTTGGGGTTGTTGTTGCTGAGACTTATTACCGTTGAATGGCTTATATGACTTCTGATAGGTAGGTTGCGGGTACAACATATTCCTATTCCAGGCAGATTCCCTTCCTCTTTCACTGTCAGCAACATATTCATCAGCGAAGCTCAACAAATCCTGCAAGGATGAGGGTTTCTGTGCCCTCACATGAGTGGTTATTCTCGGGTTCAATTGTTTGTAAACGATTTCCCTGGTAATGAGATCAATAACTTCTTTGACGGAGTTGCAGTCTTTGGTGCAGGTTCATGCTGCTTCAGCCGTTCCATAACCCATCTGTGTGATAGTATCTGTTTGGTTGATCTTGGGATTGAACCAGTTGTTGAATTGTGTTGATTTTGATACACCCATATGGGCATACAATTGTCACTTGAGGGCATCATAGTCGCCTAGCTCTTCTGTGGGCATTGACATAGCCAAGTTAGTCAAGTCTCCTCTGAGTAGAGCTCTTAATTCAGTGGACCAGGTACTTTTGTTCACCCCATATGTTTTCATGTGTACGTCAAAGCGGACAATGTTTTGTTGGCCCTGAGGTCTACTGGAGATTGGTGGGAGGGTAGGTGGTTTGGACTATTGAGCCACTGTGACAGGCCTGCCTATAGCCATTGCTAATGTCTCATTCGTCTGCTGTTGAGCTTGTTGGAATGCCGTATTTTGAATTTGGATCTGCTCGATGATACGAAGGAGAGTAGGGTCAACAGTAGGAGATACTGGTTGGGAAACTGTGCCGCTGACTCTATCAGCGAGACATGGCGTGTTTCGGTTGGCTGTTGCCGAGGGGGTATTTCTTCTGCATATTCAGTTTCGAAGTCGTCGTCGTAGAAGCTGGGTTGGGTATGGGCTTATGACCTTGTCACCATTCTGGAGTCATTTTCTTGTCCATCTCTGTTGAATGTTGTACAGGCTGAATAGTATCCCGTTGTCTGGGTAAAAAGGTAGTCTGATCTGAGGTATGGGCGAGTCTGTTTCGAAGGCTGGGTTTGTTTCGGTCGCTGCCACCAGATGTTAGACGTTCACCACTAAGCAAGAGTCTACAAGTCTATCCTGGACTGGTTCTGATAGAGCCTTGTGGTAAGGCTAACTACTAGGCGAGAGTCTACACGTCTATCCTGGACTGGTTCTGATAGAGCCTTGTGGTAGAGCTCACCACTAGGCAAGAGTCTACACGTCTATCCTGGACTGGTTCTGATAGAGCCTTGTGGTAAGGCTGTGTTCTCAATAGGAATATAGATAAAAAGATCAATTTTATTTTATATCACTTACAGACTGAGAGTTGATGTTCTATATCAGTTCTGACAACCTCTGGGCATGCATGCATAAAACATCTAATATATATGACAATGATGTAACCTCTGGCCAATCAGGTGTTTCCACATAAGACAGTCAGGGGGTTTACCACAATATTACATCATACATAACAATTCAAGTAATTAGCACGTACTTAGTTAACAGTTACACTATTCTATTGATTTGCTTGTTCTGGGAGGTTCTTGGAAGATTAGGGCTTGCTGCAATGTTGGGCAGATCCCAACACCAAGTATTTCTGAGCTTCTTTCATAGAGAGTCACTTTTTTGACTAAAAAGAGAATTTTTCAGTGAATTTCCCAGAAAACGCTTCAAAACAACAAGAAAGCATAGTTTAGCTGTATATGGCTTATTTTGAAGAGAAAACCTTTTTTTGTTAATATTTGTCAACTTTTACTGGTTTGATAAAAAAAATTGTTTAAACAAATCCAAATTTTCCTCAGTATTTGCCCCTTTTCAAACTTGTTGAGAAAAACAAACTTTCTGAGTTTTTCTGAGCTTCTCTCTGGGAGAGTCACTTTTTTGACTAAAAAGAGAAGTTTTCAGTGATTTTCCCCGAAAAAAATTAAAAACAACAGGAAAGCATAATTTAGCTGTATGTGGCTCAATTTGATGAGAAAAACAGTTTTTGTTAATTTTTGTCCCCTTTTACTGCTTTGTACAAAAAGGGTTGTCTACAACTAATCCAACCTCTGGATTTGCACCTTTTCTAACTTGTTGAGAAAAACAAACTTTCTATATATATCTGAGTTTCTTTCTGAGACAGTCAATTTTGACAAAAAAAGAGAAGTTTTCAGTGAATATCCCCAAAAATGCTTCAAAACAACAGAAAAGCTTCGTTTAGCTGTATATGGCACACATTGAGGAGAAAAACAGCTTTTAATAATATTTGTTCCCTTTTTCTGGTTTGATCAAAAAAAGTTCTTTAAACAAATCCAAATTTTCCTCAGGATTTGCCCCTTTTCAAACTTGTTAAGAAAAACAAACTTTCTGAGTATTTCAGTGCTCCTTTCTGAGATAGTCACTTTTTTGACTAAAAAGAGAAGTTTTAATTGAATTTGTCTGAAAATGCTTCAAAACAACAGGAAAGCTTAGTTTAGCTGTATATGGCTCAATTTGAGGAGAAAAACATTTTTTTTTAATATTTGTCCCCTTTTACTGGTTTGACCAAAAATAGTGGTTAAAACAAATCCAAACCTTCCTCAGGATTTTCCCCTTTTCAAACTTGTTGAGAAAAACATACTTTCTAAGTATTTCTGAGCTTCTTTCTGAGATAGTCATATTTTTGACTAAAAAGAGAAGTTTTTAGTGACTTAGTCCGAAAATGCTTCAAAACAACAGAAAAGCATACTTTGGCGGTATGTGGCTCATATTGAGGAGAAAAACAGTTTTTGTTTATATTTGTCCAGTTTTACTGCTTTGAACAAATAGGGTTGTTTACAACAAATCCTAATTTTCCTCGGGATTTGCTCCTTTTCAAACTTGTTGAGAAATATAAACTTTCTGATTATTTCTGAGCTTCTTTATGAGATTTTTTTTTTTGACTAAAAAGAGAATTTTTCAGTGAAATTCCCCGAAAATGGTTCAAAACAACAGGAAAGCATAGTTTAGCTGTTTGTGGCTCATTTTGTGGAGAAAAACAGTTTTTGTTAATATTTGTCCCATTTTACTGCTTTGTACAAAAAGGGTTGTTTACAACTAATCCAAATTTTCCTCTGGATTTACCCATTTTCAAACTTGTTGAGAAAAACAAACTTTCCAAGTTTTTCTGAGCTTCTCTCTGAAAGAATCACATTTTTTGACAGAAAAGAGAAGTTTTCAGTGAATTTACCCGAAAACGTTTCAAAACAACAAGAAAGCATAGTTTAGCTGTATATGGCTTATTTTTAGGAGAAAAACTGTTTTTGTTAATATTTGTCGACTTTTACAGGTGGGGACTATACCTCAAACCACAAAAAAAAATTGAGCACATATTTGAGCTGTCATAACTTTTTTTCCCTTTCTTCTGTGCAGATATTTTTTAAACTAGCTTGTTGCTTATTGTGTGTGCTTTAAAATGATATGTACAAAGTCTCTATAGGCATCTTTTCTTAGTAGATATATCAAAACACGCAAGGGTCACTCCAAAAATGGTACCTCCTTCGCCGGGGCAGACCTAACTCCCACGCGCATTGACCGACTTGCCCCAAACGCGGTACGAATGTAGCTAAAGGCCTCAGCTGTGATTAGAGCGGGGGGAAAAAAATTTCCGGTGAACCCCCCCTGAGATATAGAGCTGAGAAGAGGCGGGGCCACGGAATGGTCGGCAAATTCCGTGGCCCCGCCTCTTCTCAGCTCTATATCTCGGGGGGGGGGGTTCACCGGAAAAAAATATTTTTCCGCCCTAATCACAGCTGAGGCCTTTAGCTACATTCGTACCGCGTTTGGGGCAAGTCGGTCAATGCGCGTGGGAGTTATGCTGTTCAAATATTATGAAGTGCTTTTTTTGGAGTGACCCTTGCGTGTTTTGATATATCTACTAAGAAAAGATGCCTATATAGACTTTGTACATATCATTTTAAAGCACACACAATAAGCAACAAACTGGTATAAAAAATATCTGCACAGAAGAAAGGGGAAAAAAGTTATGACAGCTCAAATATGTGCTCAATTTTTTTTTGTGGTTTGAGGTATAGTCCCCCCTTAATAAAAAAAAGTTGCTTAACAAATCCAAATTTTTGTCTGGATTTGCCCCTTTTCTAACTTGTTGAGAAAAACAAATTTCTAAGTATTTCTGAGCTACTTTCTTAGAGAGTCACTTTTTGGACTAAAAAGAGAATTTTTCAATGATTTTCCCCAAAAATGATTATAAACAACAGGAAAGCATAGTTTAGCTGTATATGGCTCACTTTGAGGAGAAAAACATTTTTTTTAAATATATGTTCCCTTTTACTGGTTTGATCAAAAACAGTTGTTTAAACAAATCCTAATTTTCCTCAGGATTTGCCCCTTTTCAAACTTGTTAAAAAAAAAATATTTCTGATTATTTCTGTGCTTCTTTCTGAGATTGTTTTTTTTAAATAAAAAGTGATTTTTTCAGTGAAATTCCCCGAAAATGCTTAAAAACAACAGGAAAGCATAGTTTAGCTGTATATGGCTCATTTTGGGGAGAAAAACATTTTTGGTTAATATTTGTCCCGTTTTACTGCTTTGTACAAAAAGGTTTGTTTACAACTATTCCAAAATTTCCTTTGGATTTACCCCTTTTCTAACTTGTTGAGAAAAACAAACACTCTATGTATTTCTGAGCTTCTTTCTGAGATAGTCACTTTTTTGAAAAAAATGAGAAGATTTCAGAGAATTTCCCCCAAAAAGCTTCAAAACAACAGGAAAGCATAGTTTAGCTGTATGTGGCTCACTTTGAGGACAAAAACAGTTTTTGTTAATATTTTTCCCCTTTTACTGCTTTGTACAAAAAGGGTTGTTTACAACTAATCCAAATTTTCCTCTGGATTTGCCCATTTTCTAACTTATTGAGAAAAACAAACTTTTCAAGTTTTTCTGAGCTTCTTTCTGAGAGAGTCACTTTTTGGACTAAAACGAGAATTTTTCAGTGAATTTTCCCGAAAACGCTTCAAAACAACAGGAAAGCATACTTTAGCTGTAAATGGCTCATTTTGTGGAGAAAACCTTTTTGTTAATATTTTTTGTCAACTTTTACTGGTTTGATCAAAAACAGTTGTTTAAACAAATCCGAATTTTCCTCAAGGTTTGCCACTTATCAAACTTGTTGCGAAAAACAAACTTTCTATGTATTTCTGAGCTTCTTTCTGAGATAGTCACTTTTTTGACTAAAAAGAGATTTTTTCAGTGAAATTCCCCGAAAATGCTTCAAAACAACAGGAAAGCATAGTTTAGCTGTATGTGGCTCATTTTGTGGAGAAAAATAGGTTTTGTAATATTTGTCCCGTTATACTGCTTTATACAAAAGAGTTGTTTACAACTAATCCAAATTTTCCTCTGGATTTGCCCCTTTTCTAACTTGTTGAGAAAAACAAACCTTCCAAGTATTTCTGAGCTTCTTTCTGCGAGAGTCACTTTTTTTGAATAAAACGAGAAGTTATCAGTGAATTTCCGCGAAAATGATTCAAAATAACAGGAAAACATAATTTATCTGTATGTGGCTCATTTTGTGGAGAAAAACAGTTTCTCTTTATATTTGTCCAGTTTTACTGCTTTGAACAAAAAAGGTTGTTTACAACAGATAATAATTTTCCTCTGGATTTGCTTTTTAAACTTGTTGAGAAAAAAAAAATTTCTGGTTATTTCTGAGCTTCTTTCTGAGATAGGTTTTTTTTAATAAAAAGAGAAGATTTCTGTGAAATTCCCCGAAAATACTTCAAAACAACAGGAAAGCATAGTTTAACTCTATGTGGCTCATTTTGTGAGAAGAAAAGTTTTTCTTTTATATTGTACCATTTTACTGCTTTATACAAAAAGGGTTGTTTACAACTAATCCAAATTTTCCTCTGGATTTGACCCTTTTCTAACTTGTTGAGAAAAACAAACACTATATTTCTGAGCTTCTTTTTGAGATAGTAATTTTTTTAACAAACAATGAGAAGATTTCAGAGAATTTTCCCAAAAATGCTTCAAAACAACAGGAAAGATTAGTTTAGCTGTATGTGGCTCACTTTGAGGTGAAAACAGTTTTTATTAATATTTATCAAAAACAGTTGTTTAAAAAATCCAAATTTTCCTCAGGATTTATCCCTTTTCAAACTTGTTAAGGAAAACAAACTTTCTGCGTATTTCCGTGCTACTTTCTGAGATAGTTTCTTTTTTGACTAAAAAGGGAAGTTTTTAGTAAATTTCACCAAAAATGCTTCAAAACAGCAGAAAAGCATAGTTTAGCTGTATATGGCTCATTTTGAGGAGAAAAACAGTTTTTGTTAATATTTGTCCAGTTTTACTGGTTTGATCAAAAAGGGTTGTTTTCAACAAATCCAAATTTTCCTCAGGATTTGCTCCTTTTCAAACTTGTTGAGAAAAACAAAATTTCTGATTATTTCTGAGCTTCTTTCTGAGATATTTTTTTTTATATAAAAAGAGAAGTTTTCAGTGATATTCCCCGAAAATTCTTCAAAACAAAATGAAAGCATAGTTTAACTGTATGTGGCTCATTTTGAGGAGAAAAACTGTTTTTGTTAATATTTGTCCACTTTTACTGGTTTGATCAAAAACAGTTGTTTAAGCAAATCCAAATTTTCATCAGGCTTTTTCATTTTTTAAACTTGTTGAGAAAAACAAACTTTTTAAGTATTTCTGAGCTTCTTTCTGAGATAGTCACTTTTTTGACTAAAAAAGAGAATTTTTCAGTGAATTTACCCAAAATTACTTGAAAACAACAAGAAAGTAGAGTTTAGCTGTATGTGGCTGACTTTGAGGAGAAAAACAGTTTTTGATAATATTTATTTCCTTTTACTGGTTTTATCAAAAAAAGTTGTTTAAACAAATCCAAATTTTCCTTAGGATTTGCCCCTTTTCAAACTTGTTAAGAAAAACAAACTTTCTGAGTATTTCAGTGCTCCTTTCTGGGATAGTCACTTTTTTGAATGAAAAGAGAAGTTTTCAGTCAGTTTCCCCAAAAATCCTTCAAAACAACAGGACAGCATAGAATAGCTGTATGTGGCACATTTAGAGGAGAAAAACTTTTTTTGATAATATTTGTCCCCTTTTACTGGTTTGATCAAAAAAAGTTGTTTAAACAAATCCAAATTTTCCTCTTGTTTTGCCCCTATTCATTTTTGTTATGAAAAACAAACTTTCTGAGTGTTTCTGAGCTTCTTTCTGAGAGAGTCACTTTTTTCACTAAAAAGAGAGGTTTTCAGTGAAATTCCCCGAAAATGCTTCAAAACAACAGGAAAGCATAAATTAGCTATATGTGGTTCATTTTGAGGAGAAAAACAATTTTTGTTAATATTTCTCAAGTTTTACTGCTTTGTACAAAGAAGGTTGTTTAAAACTAATCAAAATTTTCCTCTGGATTTGCCCATTTTCTAACTTGAAGGAAAAAAAAATTTCCAAGTATTTCTGAGCTTCTTTCTGAGAGAGTCACTTTTTTTACTAAAAAGAGAAGTTTTCAGTGAATTTTCCCAAAAATGCTTCAAAAGAACTGAAAAGCATAGTATTAAGCTGTATGTGGCTCACTTTGAGGAGAAAAACAGTTTTTGTTAATATTTGTTCCCTTTTACTGGTTTGATCAAAAACAGTGGTTTAAACAAATCCAAATTTTCCTCTTGTTTTGCCCCTATTCATATTTGTTAGGAAAAACAAACTTTATGAGTATTTCTGAGCTTCTTTCTGAGAGAATCACTTTTTTGACTAAAAAGAGAATTTTTCAGTGAATTTCGCCAAAAATGCTTCAAAACAACAGAAAAGCATAGTTTAGTTGTATGAGTCTCACTTTGAGGAGAAAAACAGTTTTTGTTAATATTTGTCCCCTTATACCGGTTTGATGAAAAAAAGTTGTTTAAACAAATCCAAATTTTCCTCAGGATTTGCCCCTTTTCAAACTTATTTGAGAAAAACAAACTTTCTGAGTATTTCAGTGCTCCTTTCTGGGATAGTCACATTTTTGACTAAAAAGGGAATTTTTCAGTTAATTATCCCAAAAATGCTTCAAAACAACAGAAAGGCATAGTTTGTCGGTATGTGGCTCATTTTGAGGTAAAAAACAGTTTTTGTTAATATTTGTCCCCTTTTACCGGTTTGATCAAAAACAGTTGTTTATAACAAATCCTAATTTTCCTCTAGATTTGTCTCTTTTCTAACTTGTTGAGAAAAACAAATTTCTAAGTATTTCTGAGCTTCTTTCTGAGAGAGTCACTTTTTTGACTAAAAAGAGAATATTTCAGTGAATTTCCCCGAAAAAGCTTCAAAACAACTGGAAAGCATAGTTTAGCTGTATATAGCTCATTTTGAGGAGAAAAACTGTTTTTGTTAATATTTGTCCCCTTTTAATGGTTTGATCAAAAACATTTGTTTAATCAAATCCAAATTTTCCTCAGGATTTACCCCTTTTCAAACTTGTTAAGGAAAACAAACTTTCTGCATATTTCCGTGCTACTTTCTGAGATGGTCACTTTTTTGATTAAAAAGGAAAGTTTTCAGTAAATTTCACCAAAAATACTTCAAAATAGCAGAAAAGCATAGTATAGCTGTATATGGCTCATTTTGAGGAGAAAAAGAGTTTTTGTTAATATTTGTCCAGTTTTACTGGTTTGAACAAAAAGGGTTGTTTACAAGAAATCCTAATTTTCCTCTGGATTTGCTCCATTTTAAACTTGTTGAGAAAAACAAACTCTCTGATTATTTCTGAGCTTTTTTCTGAGATATATTTTTTTTAATAAAAAGAGAAGTTTTCAGTGAAATTCCCCGAAAGTGCTTCGAAACAACAGTAAAGCATAGTCTAGCGGTATGTGGCTCATTTTGTGGAGAAAAACAGTTTTTATTAATATTTGTCCTGTTTTACTGCTTTGTACAAAAAGGTTTGTTTACAACTAATCCAAATTTTCCTCTGGATTTGCCCCTTTACTAACTTGTTGAGAAAAAAATTTTCCAAGTATTTCTGAGTTTCTTTCTGAGAGTTACTTTTTTGACTAAAAAGAGAAGGTTTCAGTAAATTTCCCATAAAACACTTCAAAACAACAGGAAAGCATAATTTAGCTGTATGTGACTCATTTTGAGGAGGAAAACAGTTTTTGTTAATATTTATCCCATTTTACTGCTTTGTACAAAAAGGGTTGTTTACAACTAATCCAAATTTTCCTCTGGATTTGCCCCTTTTCTAACTTGTTGAGAAAAACAAACTTTCCACGTATTTCTGAGCTTCTTTCTGAGAGAGTCACTTTTTTGACTAAAAAGAGAATTTTTCAGTGAATTTCACCGAAAATGCTTCAAAACAACAGGAGAGCATAGTTTAGCTGTATATGGCTTATTTTGAGGAGAAAAACCGTTTTTGTTAACATTTGTCCACTTTTACTGGTTTGATAAAAAAAATTGTTTAAACAAATCCCAATTTTCCTCTAGATTTGCCCCTTTTCAAACTTGTTGAGAACAACAAACTTTCTGAGTATTTCTGAGCTTCTTTCGGAAATAGTCAATTTTTTGACTAAAAAGACAAGTCTTCCTTTAAATTCCCTGAAAAAGCTTCAAAACAACAGGAGAGCATAGTTTAGCTGTATATGGCTCATTTTGAGGAGAAAAACAGTTTTTGTTAAAATTTGTCCACTTTTACTGGTTTGATAAAAAAACATCTGTTTAAACAAATCCAAATTTTCCTAAGGATTTTCCCCTTTTCAAACTTGTTGAGAACAACAAACTTTCTGAGTATTTCTGAGCTTCTTTCTGAAATGACAATTTTTTGACTAAAAAGACAAGTTTTCAATGAAATTCCCTGAAAATACTTCAAAACAACAGGAAAGCATAGTTTAGCTGTATATGGCTCATATTGTGGAGAATAAACAGTTTTTGTTAATATTTGTCCAGTTTTACTGGTTTGATCAAAAAGTTGTTTAAAGAAATCCAAATTTTCTTCAGGATTTTCCCCTTTTCAAACTTGTTGAGAAAATCAAATTTCTATAAATTTCATAGCTTCTTTCTGAGAGTCACTTTTTTGACCAAAAAAGAGATTTTTTCAGTGAATTTCACCCAAAATGCTTCAAAACAACAGGAAAGATTAGTTTAGCTGTATGTGGCTCACTTTGAGGTGAAAACAGTTTTTATTAATATTTATCCCCTTTAAATGGTTTGATCAAAAACAGTTGTTTAAAAAAATCCAAATTTTCCTCAAGATTTATCCCTTTTCAAACTTGTTAAGAAAAACAAACTTTCTGCGTATTTCCGTGCTACTTTCTGAGATAGTTTCTTTTTTGACTAAAAAGGGAAGTTTTTAGTAAATTTCACCAAAAATGCTTCAAAACAGCAGAAAAGCATAGTTTAGCTGTATATGGCTCATTTTGAGGAGAAAAACAGTTTTTGTTAATATTTGTCCAGTTTTACTGGTTTGATCAAAAAGGGTTGTTTTCAACAAATCCTAATTTTCCTCAGGATTTGCCCCTTTTCAAACTTGTTGAGAAAAACAAACTTTCTAAGTATATCTGAGCTTCTTTCTGAGATAGTCACCTTTTTGACTAAAAAGAGAAGTTTCAGTAAATTTCCCCGAAAATGCTTCAAAACAACAGAAAAGCTTATTTAGCTGTATGAGGCTCGCTTTGAGGAGAAAAACAGTTTTAGTTAATATTTGTCCCCTTTTACCGGTATGATGAAAAACAGTTGTTTAAACAAATCCAAATTTTCCTCAACATTTGCTCCTTTTCAAACTTGATAAGAAAAACAAACTTTCTGAGTTTTTCAGTGCCCTTTCTGGGATAATCATATTTTTGACCAAAAAGAGAAGTTTTCAGTTAATTTGCCCCAAAATACTTCAAAACAACAAAAAGGCATTGTTTATCGGTATTTGGCTCATTTTGAGGAGAAAAACAGTTTTTGTTTTTTATTTGTCCAGTTATACTGCTTTGAAAAAAAGGGTTGTTTACAACAAATCGTAATTTTCCTCTTGGTTTGCCCCTATTCAAATTAGTTAAGAAAAACAAACTTTCTGAGTATTTCTGAACTTCTTTCTGAGATAGTCATTTTTTGACTAAAAAGAGAAGTTTTCAGTGAATTTCCCCAAAATGCTTCAAAACAACAGAAAAGCACAGTTTAGCTGTATGTGGATCACTTTGAGGAGAAAAACATTTTTGTTAATATTTGTCCCCTTTTGCTGGTTTGATCAAAAGCAGTTGTTTAAACAAATACAAATTTTCTCCGGATTTTCCCCTTTTCAAACTTGTAAAGAAAAACAAACTTTCTGAGTATTTCCGTGCTCCTTTCTGAGATAGTCACTTTTTCACTAAAAAGAGAAGTTTGCAGTAAATTTCATCGAAAATGCTTCATAACAACTGTAAAGCATAATTGAGCTCTATGTGGCTCACTTTAAGGAGAAAAACAGTTTTTGTTAATATTGTCCCCTTTTACTGGTTTGATCAAAAACAGTTGTTTAAACAAATCCAAATTTTCCTCAGGATTGGCCACTTTTCAAACTTGTAGAGTAAAACAAATTTCTAAGAATTTCTGAGCTTCTTTCTGAGAGAGTTAATTTTTTGACTAAAAAGAGAATTTTTCAGTGAATTTCCCCGAAAAAGCTTCAGAACAACAGGAAAGCATAGTTTAGCTGTATGAAGCTCATTTTGAGGAGAAAAACTGTTTTTGTTATTATTTGTCCCTTTTCAATGGTTTAATCAAAAAAATTTGTTTAAACAAATCCAAATTTTCCTCAGGATTTACCCCTTTTCAAACTTGTTAAGGAAAACAAACTTTTTGCGTATTTCCGTGCTACTTTCTGAGATAGTCACTTTTTTGACTAAAAAGGGAATTTTTCAGTAAATTTCACCAAAAATGCTTCAAAACAGCAGAAAAGCATAGTTTAGCTGTATATGGCTCATTTTGAGGAGAAAAAGAGTTTTTGTTAATATTTGTCCAGTTTTACTCGTTTCATCAAAAAGGGTTGTTTACAACAAATCCAAATTTTCCACAGGATTTTCCACTTCAAATTAGTGGAGAAAAACAAACTTTCTAAGTATTTCAGAGCTTCTTTCGGAGATAGTCACTTTTTTGACTAAAAAGAGAAGTTTCAGTGAATTTCCCAGAAAATGCTTCAAAACAACAGAAAAGCATTGTTTAGCTGTATGTGGCTCACTTTGAGGAGAAAAACAGTTTTTGTTAATATTTGTCCCATTTTACTGGTTTGATCAAAAAAAGTTGTTTAAACAAATCCAAATTTTTCTCAGGATTTGCCCCTTTTCAAACTTGTAAAGAAAAACAACTTTCTGAGTATTTCCGTACTCCTTCCTGGGATAGTCACTTTTTTGACTAAAAAGAGAATTTTTCAATAAATTTCACCGAAAATGCTTGATAACAACTGGAAAGCATAATTCAGCTCTATGTGGGTCACTTACAGGAGAAAAACAGTTTTTGTTAGTATTTGTCCCCTTTTACTGGTGTGATCAAAAAAAGTTGTTTAAAGAAATCCAAATTTTCCTCTGGATTTGCCCCTTTTCAAACTTGTTAAGAAAAACAAACTTTCTGAGTATTTCAGTGCTCCTTTCTGGGATAGTCATATTTTTGACTAAAAAGAGAAGTTTTCAGTAATTATCCCGAAATTGCTTCAAAACAAGAGAAAGGCTTAGTTTATCGGTATGTGGCTCATTTTGAGGAGAAAAACATTTTTTGTTTATATTTGTTCAGTTATACTGCTTTGAACAAAAAGGGTTGTTTACTACAAATCCTAATTTTCCTCTGGATTTGCTCCTTTTCAAACTTGTTGGGGAAAAAAAACAGTCTGATTATTTCTGAGCTTCTTTCTGAGATATTTTTTATTTTAATAAAAAGAGAAATTTTCAGTAAAATTCACCGAAAATGCTTCGAAAAAAAAGGAAAGCATGGTTTAGCTCTATGTGGCTAATTTTGTGGAGAAAAACAGTTTTTGTTAATATTTTCCCCATTTTTACTTCTTTGTACAAAAAGGGTTGTTTACAACTAATCCAAATTTTTCCCTGGATTTGCACCTTTACTAACTTGTTGAGAAAAACAAATTTCCAAGTATTTCTGAGCTTCTTTCTGAGATAGTCACTTTTTTGACTAAAAAGAGAATTTTTCAGTGAATTTCTCCGAAAAAGCTTCAAAACAACAGGAAAGCATAGTTTAGCTGTATGACGCTCATTTTGAGGAGAAAAACTGTTTTTGTTAATATTTGTCCCCTTTTAATGGTTGATCAAAAATATTTGTTTAAACAAATCCAAATATTCCTCTGGATTTGCCCCTTTTCAAACTCGTTAAGAAAAACAAACTTTCTGTGTATTTCAGTGCTCCTTTCTGGGATTGTCACATTTTTGACTAAAAAGAGAATTTTTCAGTTAATTAACCCGAAAATGCTTCAAAACAACAGAAAAGCATAGTTTATCAGTATCTGGCTCATTTTGAGGAGAAAAACAGTTTTTGTTTATATTTGTCCAGTTTTACTGCTTTGAACAAAAAGGTTTGTTTACATAAATCCTAATTTTCCTCTGGATTTGCTCCTTTTCAAACTTGTTGAGCAAAACAAACTCTCTGATTATTTCTGAGCTTCTTTCTGAGATATTTTTTTTTAATAAAAAGAGAAGTTTTCAGTGAAATTCCCCGAAAATGCTTCGAAACAAGAGTAAAGCATAGTCTAGCGGTAGGTGGCTAATTTTGTGGAGAAAAACAGTTTTTGTTAATATTTGTCCCGTTTTACTGCTTTGTACAAAAAGGGTTGTTTACAATAAATCCAAATTTACCTCTGGATTTGCACCTTTTCTAACTTGATGAGAAAAACAAACTTTCCAAGTATTTCTGAGCTTCTTTCTGAGAGAGTCACTTTTTTGACTAAAAAGAGAAGTTTTCAGGTAATTTTGCCGAAAATGCTTCAAAACAACAGGAAAGCATAGTTTAGCTGTACATGGCTCACTTTGAGGAGAAAAACAGTTTGTGTTAATACTTGTCCCCTTTTACTGGTTTGTTCAAAAACAGTTGTTAAAACAAATTCAAATTTTCCTCTTGGTTTACCCCAATTCAAATTTGTTAAAAAAAAAAAAACTTTCTGAGTATTTCTGAGCTTCTTTCTGAGATAGTCACGTTCTTGACTAAAAAGAGAGGTTTTCAGTGAATTTCACCGAAAACGCTTCAAAACAACAGGAAAGCATAGTTTAGCTGTATATGGCTCATTTTGAGGAGAAGAACAGTTTTTGTTAATATTTGTCCACTTTTACTGGTTTGATGAAAAAAAATTGTTTAAACAAATCCAAATTTTCCTCAACATTTGCTCCTTTTCAAACTTGATAAGAAAAACAAACTTTCGGAGTATTTCAGTGCTCCTTTCTGGGATAGTCACATTTTTGACTAAAAAGAGAAGTTTTCAGTTAATTAGCCCGAAAACGCTTCAAAACAACAGAAAGGCATAGTTTATCGGTTTGTAGCTCATTTTGAGGAGAAAAACAGTTTATGTTTATATTTCTCCAATTTTACTGCTTTGAACAAAAAGGGTTTTTTCCAACAAATCCTAATTTTCCTCTGGATTTGCTCCTTTTCAAACTTGTTGAGAAAAATAAACATTCTAATTATTTCTGAGCTTCTTTCTGAGAGAGTCACTTTTTTGACTAAAAAGAGAATTTTTCAGTACATTTTCCTGAAAACGCTTCAAAACAACAGGAAAGCATAGTTTAGCTGTATGTGGCTCACTTTGAGTAGAAGAAGAGTTTTTGTTAATATTTTCCAGTTTTACTGGTTTGATCAAAAAGGGTTGTTTACAACAAATCCAAATTTTCTTCTGGATTTGCCCCTTTTCAAACTTGTTAAGAAAAACAAACTTTCTGAGTAATTCAGTGCACCTTTCTAAGAGTCACTTTTTTGACTAAAAAGAGAATTTTTCTGTGAATTAGCCCGAAAATGCTTCAAAACAACAGAAAAGCACACTTTGGCGGTATGTGGCTCATATTGAGGAGAAAAAAAGTTTTTGTTTATATTTGTCCAGTTTTACTGCTTTGAAGAAAAAGGGTTATTTACAACAAATCCAAATTTTCCTCTGGATTTGCTCCTTTCTAACTTATTGAGAAAAACAACTTTCTGAGTATTTCTGAGCTACTTTCTGAGAGAGTCACTTTTTTGACTAAAAGGATAAGTTTTCCGTGAATTTCCCTGAAAACACTTCAAAACAACAGGAAAGCATAGTTTAGCTGTATATGGCTCATTTTGAGGAGAAAAACTTTTTTTTTAAATATTTGTCCACTTTTACTGGTTTGAACAAAAAAAGTTGTTTAAACAAATCCAAATTTTCCTCAGGATTTGCCCCTTTTCAAACTTGTTGAGAAAATCAAATTTCTATATATTTCATAGCTTCTTTCTGAGATAGTCACTTTTTTGACAAAAAAAAGAAAAGTTTTCAGTGAATTTCACCCAAAATGCTTCAAAACAACAGGAAAGATTAGTTTAGCTGTATGTGGCTCACTTTGAGGAGAAAAACAGTTTTTTATTAGTATTTGTCCCCTTTAACTGGTTTGATCAAAAAAGTTGTTTAAACAAATCCAAATTTTCCTCAGGATTTACCCCTTTTCAAACTTGTTAAGGAAAACAAACTTTCTGAGTATTTCCGAGCTTCTTTCTGAGAGTGTCACTTTTTTGACTAAAAAGGGAATTTTCAGTGAATTTCCCCGAAAACGCTTCAAAACAACAGGAAAGCATATTTTAGCTCTATATGGCTTATTTAGAGGAGAAAAAGAGTTTTTGTTTATATTTGTCCAGTTATACTGCTTTGAACAAAAAGGGTGGTTTACAACAAATCCTAATTTTCCTCTTGATTTGCTCCTATTCAAACTTGTTGAGAAAAACAAACTTTCTCAGTATTTCTGTGTCCATCCTGAGATAGTTATTTTTAGACAAATAAGAGAAGTTTTCTGTAAATTAGCCCGAAAAAGGTTCAAAACAACAGGAAAGCATAATTTAGCTGTATGTGGCTCATTTTGTGGGGAAAAACAGTTTTTGTTAATATTTGTTCCGTTTTATTGCTATGTCCAAAAAGGGTTGTTTACAACTAATCCAAATGTTCCTCTGGATTTGCCCCTTTTCTAACTTGTTCAGAAAAACAAACTTACCAAGTAATTCTCAGCTTCTTTCTGTGAGAGTCACTTTTTGGACTAAAAAGAGAAGTTTTCAGTGAATAAGCCTGAAAACGCTTCAAAACAACAGGAAAGCATAGTTTAGCTGTATGTGGCTCATTTTGTGGAGAAAAACAGTTTTTGTTAATATTTGTCCCCTTTTACTGGTTTGTTCAAAAACAGTTGTTTAAAGAAATTCGAATTTTCCTAAGGATTTGCCCCTTTTTTAAACTTGTTATGAAAAACAAACTTTCTGAGTATTTCTGTGCTCCTTTCTGAGATAATCAATTTTTGACTTAAAGAGAAGTTTTCAGTGAATTTCCCCCAAAAAGCTTCAAAACAACAGAGATGCATAGTTTAGCTGTATATGACTCATTTTGAGGAGAAAAACAGTTTTTGTTAATATTTGTTCCCTTTTACTGGTTTGATCAAAAACAGTTGTTTAAAGAAATTCAAATTTTCTTCAGGATATGCCACTTTTCAAACTTGTTAAGAAAAACAAACTTTCTGAGTATTTCTGTGCTCCTTTTTGAGATAGTAATTTTTAGACAAAAAAGAGAAGTTTTCAGTGAATTAGCCCGAAAAGGTTTCAAAACAACAGGAAAGCATAATTTAGCTGTAAGTGGCTCATTTTGTGGTGAAAAACAGTTTTTGTTAATATTTGTTCCATTTTATTGCTTTATACAAAAAGGGTTGTTTACAACTAATCCAAATGTTCCTCTGGATTTTCCCCTTCTCAAACTTGTTGAGAAAAAAACTTTCCAAGTATTTCTCAGCTTCTTTCTGGGAGAGGCTTTTTTTTTACTAAAAAAGAGATATTTTCAGTGTATTTCCCCGAAAACGCTTCAAAACAACAGGAAAGCATAGTTTAGCTGTATGTGGCTCATTTTGAGGAGAAAAACAGTTTTAGTTAATATTTGTCACCTTTTAGTGGTTTGATCAAAAAAAAAGTTGTTTAAAGAAATTTGAATTTTTCTAAGGATTTGCCCCTTTTCAAACTTGTTATGAAAAACAAACTTTCTGAGTATTTCTGTGCTCCTTTCTGAGATAGTCACTTTTTTGACTAAAAATAAAAGTTTTCAGTGAATTTCCTCAAAATGCTTCAAAACAACAGAAAAGCTTAGTTTAGCTGTATGTGCTCATTTTTGGGGAGAAAAACAGTTATTGTTAATATTTGGCCCCTTATACTGGTTTGATCAAAAAGAGTTGTTTAAACAAATCCAAATTTTCATCAGGATTTGCTCCAATTCAAACTTGTTAAGAAAAACAAACTTTCTCTGTATTTCTGTGCTCTTCTGAGATAATCACTTTTTTGACTAAAAAGAGAATTTTTCAGTGAATTTCCCGAAAAGCATAGTTTAGCTCTATGTGGCTCACTTTGAGGAGAAAATTTTTTTTTTTAATATTTGTCCCCTTTTACTGGTTCGTTCAAAAAATGTGGTTTAAACATATCCAAATTTTCCTCTTGGTTTGCTCCTATTCAAATTAGTTAAGAAAAACAAACTTTCTGAGTATTTCTGAGCTTCTTTCTGAGATAGTCACTTTTTTGACTAAAAAGAGAAGTTTTCAGTGAATTTCCCAGAAAATGCTTCAAAACAACAGAAAAGCATAGTTTACCTGTATGTGGCTCACATTGAGGAGAAAAACAGTTTTTGTTAATATTTGTCCCCTTTTACTGGTTTGATCAAAAACAGTTGTTTAAACAAATACAAATTTTTCTCATGATTTGCCCCTTTTCAAACTTGTAAATAAAAACAAAAAATTCTGAGTATTTCCATGCTCCTTTCTAAGATAGTCACTTTTTTGACTAAAAAAGTGAATTTTTCAGTAAATTTCACCGAAAATGCTTCATAACAACAGGAAAGCATAATTTAGCTCTATGTGGTTCACTTACAGGAGAAAAACAATTTTTGTTAATATTTGTCCCCTTTTACTGGTTTGATCAAAAACAGTTGTTTAAATAAATCCAAATTTTCCTCAGGATTGGCCTCTTTTCAAACTTGTTGAGAAAAACAAATTTCTAAGTATTTCTGAGCTTCTTTCTGAGATAGTCACTTTTTTGACTAAAAAGAGAAGTTTTCAGTGAATTTCCCTGAAAAAGCTTCAAAACAACAGGAAAGCATAGTTTAGCTGTATGAAGCTCATTTTGAGGAGAAAAACAGTTATTATAAATGTTTGGCCCCTTTTACTGGTTTGATCAAAATGAGTTGCTTAAACAAATCCAAATTTTCCTCAGGATTTGCTCCATTTCAAACTTGTTAAGAAAAACAAACTTTCTGTGTATTTCTGTGCTCCTTTCTGAGATAGTCATTTTTTTGACTAAATAGAGAAGTTTTCATTGAATTTCCCAGAAAATGCTTCCAAACAACAG
This sequence comes from Ekhidna sp., assembly GCA_965261215.1. Lineage (GTDB taxonomy): Bacteria > Bacteroidota > Bacteroidia > Cytophagales > Cyclobacteriaceae > Ekhidna. Next base: position 15,047 of record CBDHDT010000178.1, on the reverse strand, counting down.
GAAAGCTTAGTTTAGCTGTATGTGCTCATTTTGAGGAGAAAAACAGTTTTTGTTAATATTTACCCCCTTTTATTGGTTTGATCAAAAACTGTTGTGTAAACAAATCCAAATTTTCCTCAGAATTTGCTCCATTTCTAACTTATTAAGAAAAACAAACTTTCTCAGTATTTCTGGGCTCCTTTCTGAGATAGTCATTTTTTGACAAAAAAAGAGAACTTTTCAGTGAATTATCCCGAAAATGCTTCAAAACAACAGGAAAGCATAATTTAGCTGTACGTGGCTCATTTTATGGAGAAAAACAGTTTTTGTTAATATTTGTCCCGTTTTACTGATTTGTACAAAAAGGGTTGTTTCCAGTAAATCTAAATTTTCCTCTGGATTTTCTCCTTTTCAAAGTTGTTGAGAAAAGTAATCTTTCTGAGTATTTCTGAGCTTCTTTCTGAGATAGTCAATTTTTTGACTTAAAAGAGAAGTTTTCAGTGAATTTACCCAAAAATGCTTCAAAACAACAGAGATGCATAGTTTAGCTGTATGTGGCTCATTTTGAGGAGAAAAACAGTTTTTGTTTATATTTATCCAGTTTTACTGCTTTGAACAAAAAGGGTTGTTTAAAACAAATCCTAATTTTCCTCTGGATTTGCTCCTATTCAAACTTGCTGAGAAAAAAAAAATTCTGAGTATTTCTGAGCTTCTTTCTGAGCTATTTTTTTTTTTACTAAAAAGAGAAGTTTTCAGTGAATTGCCCCGAAAATGCTTCAAAACAACAGGAAAGCATAGTTTAGCTGTATGTGGCTAATTTTGAGGAGAAAAACCGTTTTTGTTTGTATTTGTCCACTTTTACTGGTTTGATCAAAAACAGTTGTTTAAAGAAATCCAAATTTTCGTCGTCCTGGCTGCTGCTCTGCTCTGTGTATGCTTTGTGGAGAAGGATATGCAGGCTTGAAACTGTAACCTGATGAGCATGTCGGGTGCATGTTACATGAAAACAACTTGAGATATGAATCTTCTGTGCTTGAAGAGGCCACGTTGAGCTGTGTATCCGCTGCTGTATATAGATCACCGAGCACTTAGAGAGCATTCATTTCTATGTGCTGGCTTCCAAACATCACTATGAAATGCTATTCACTGTAGTGGTCTGGCCAGCTCCACTGAATTTGCTTGCAAAGTGTGTACAGAAGTTGATCGTCAGTGATAATGGGAACTTGCAGGATTAACAATGTCCACTTAATCTTCACATGTCCATCCCATGGTGAATCATGGCTACTGACTTCGCATCTTCGTAGAACAAGGGTAGCAGGAATTCAGTGATGTGGGGCAGTTCCTTGCTTCATCATTTAGATCGCTGCTGGCATAGTATACATCCCAAGACAGAGTTTCATAGTCATCCAGGTTATCCATGTTCACCACATGCCTGACGTGATCCAGCCATCTGTAAATGAAGTCAACAACAGTTAACTAGATTCAGTGGTCACATGCCAGTTCACTATTTTAGTTAATTTTGTTTTGAGAAACTGACATGTCAATATCTATACGTCATGTATAACAATCGATATTGTGATATATATATATATATAGTGTGTGTACCTGTATTCTATCAGCATGGCCTGAGGGATGAGCAGGCAATCTGATTTGTTGGGCCATTGAAGCTTTGGTGATACTGGATCTTTCTTGCTCAGAGTAACTGGTAGCACATCAGTGCATGACTGTGGCAGTTTGTCCAAGCCTTTATTGGAAGAGGTAAGGCTGTTGTCCAAATCTGTCAAGGTGGTGTGCTCCACTCCACTTGCCTCACATCGGGGATGCTGGAATTGGGATATGCCAATCCCATTGAATGAGTCCTGAGCAGTTGTAGAACTCAGATTGTGGTGGATATTATCGATGACTGCAGTGGTGAAGAGTTCTTCCTTGAACTCTGTAGGACACACTGCTTTCTCCATCTCAAAGTACTGACAGAGATTGTTACCCAAACTTGTGGAGATACTCATCACACGATCATAGGAGATGCTTTGTCCCAATTCAAACAGAACGTCCACCAGTTCCTTCATGTGAGTTTTACTGTGGATCATCACTCCTAGATACGTGAAAGGGATGTCTCTCTTTCTTGCCTGCACCTCAGAATGTTGTAACTACCATCTTGATAACGTGTAAAGCTGTTGAATGTCAGTAACTGCGACAATATCAGTGCTGCCTGAAATGTAGACTAGTAGCTTGACTGAGTTGATGTTGGGACCATATCGGATCATAGAGACTAATGCCACCAATAAATTTTGCACTGATGATTTTTGGCTGACAAAAGTACCTGTGAATCTTGCTTTCTTTTTCAAGAGCTCTCTGCAAGCAATCCTTGCAGCATGTGCATGGTGAATGGCAATGGCATCTGCATCATCCTCACATGCATTCCTCATTGCTAGTCAAAATATTTGTTGATGACAAGAAGGATGTCTCGACCTTCCTTATAAGCCTACAAGTCTGGGAAGTGTGCAAGGATCCTTTTTTTCAGGTGGGTAGAATTCATACGTCCAATCAAGCATGTTCCCATTTGCTCCACTCTTGTGGAGTATATTCTAACAAGGTCTGCCAGTTTGAATATTGGCACAATTTCACACTCTGCTCAGGCATCTTCGAAATATGCAACCAGCTCAGCAAGTGATTTGCCCTTATTAATAGATCTACTGTCTTTTTCCTCATCAGATTCTTTGGCTTACCTGGCTCTATTGTACAGGGAGACAAGGCACTGAACATGGTATTTGGCTTCTAGTGCAATGAGATCTCCTGTGCTTTATTTAGCCAGCAGACTTTGGTCTTGTAATTGCAGGGCACATTCTCTGACATAGGCATCAAGACCAGATGTTGAAGCATGGAGCAATGACTTCCCAGCTTTTGCAGGTTCCCCACAGAAGAAGCATTGTTTTGTGTCTGCAACACTTTGGACTGAACTCTGACTAGTGTACTTCTTATCAGTACCTTCTGCAGCAGGGGCCTTTCGCTTTGTGGCTCGTTAGAGTTTGGTTCTATTATACTGCAGTCGACTGTGGTCATACCATTTGGCCTTATGGATTTTGAGGGATTTTTCAATGTCTTGGTCTTCCTTCAATCGGGAAACAATACTTGATGGCAAGAGGTCTATCTTCTGGAAGGCCAACAAGTTCTCTGCAGTGTCTTTTACGCTGCTCCATCCATGCTTATCTTTGAACCTGCTTGACATTGATGTACTTCACCTATGACTTCTTGGCAAAGCATACATTTATCGCAGTCTGTGTCCCTTTCCGCCACTGCAGCTGATGTACTACACTGCTAAGGACCTACTTTTCTGAAGACTTTGTCCATTGTTGAGACTTTGTCCATTGTCTTTTGTTACTACCACCAGAAAGTGTATTTACCACCACTGTAGCAGAGGGAAGACAACCTCTTGGAGTATTCTGGAAGTATAAATTTCTACTAGCCTTCAACTTTACATACTTTTAATGCATTTTTTTACTAATTTTTTTAAGAATGCACACTTCCCTTGTTTGGACATCAAGATCAGGATTATAAGTGGATATTTTTTTCCTGTCGGTTATTTTTAGAAAATGGTTGCCACTGGGGTCCTAGATCATATCTGTGATGGTCATATCTGTTATGGCCATATGGCTAAAAATATATATATTTAAGCATGTTCTTCCTGTACTAACATTTCATGCGTTTATAATCAACTGAGCGATTTTTACACCAATCTGCCTGACTACATCCCTGTCTGGGGCTAGTCCCGCATGCAGACCTTTTACCAATCTTCCATGAGTGGAGCAATTGGCAAAGGGTCAGGCTACGTGGGACTAATCTAGATCTGAGACCTGTACTACAACAGATCTTGTTTTGTGGATCCCTGACGAACAGCGGATGTGGCTTTTTAAAAATATTTTCAGCCTTATCTTCTTACTTGTTTCCTCCCAAGCTGGAATAAGTATTCCTAGTTATAAAATATCATATGAATCCTTCAATGGTGTCTTTAACTTTCTTTTTGCCAAGAACCTTTCCTTCTTGGTCAGTTAATTACAAAGCCAATGTCTTACTTACTCAGCAAAGGCTACTCTCTTAGAGCATGACTAAGTTTACTATAATGGTAATGGAAAAGTCTATGGCATTCATGGGTCAAATGGAGAATGGCCATCTTCTCTTCAACAAGTACAAAACCAAGCCTCAGCTCCAGTAAACCCCCCCTCCAAAGTTTTAAAACAATCATATTTTTGGGCCAAGAAAGTATTACTCTGAGAGGGAACTGTGAATCCTGCTAGTTTATCTCAGTTTTCTGCAAATCCTGGGCTAATTGAGCCAGGAAATGAAAACTTTATGGGAGCATTCTGCTGGTTGCCCCCCAAAAATGCACAGCACTGAACCCCAAAAATTCTGATCGTGCTACTGCTAGAAAGTGGATCCAGCAAAAATGTAATGGAAGAAATAAAACGGTCTATTTTTTTTCCAATTTTGTTCCTTTTTTCCCCCTTTTTTTCTCTTCTAAATTTTTTTTTTAAATATATATATATTTTTCCTTTTTTTCCCCTCCCTGTCAATGCTGATGAAGGAACTGATTCAGCCAGTTATCATTGATTTTTTGATTTATCGATGTATCTGGTCTGATTCATGAAGATTTTAATTTATTGAATTTTAGCTATCTGGTGGCTACAACTGGTCACTGGTCAGGCTATAGCTGACATGATAAGTCCAGCCTTGAAAGTTTTCTCTTGATCTCAATTATCTTCATGGACAGGGTTATGATTATGAGGCTGGCAACATTATTATTATTATTGTTGTTGTTTTGTTATTATGGTTATTATTATAATATTTCAATTTCACGAACAACTGAATAAATGGAAAGAATGAAGCTAGCATGTGTAGTAAGTACCAAGAGGATGTAGCTATCATACAACATAATTTTCCCCAAGACATTTCATGTCCATTGTGAAGTTTATGAACTTAATCTCTGTGTTTTGCTGCCTGTAATGGCTGCCTGTAGTGTACAACCAATTCATATATGTAGATTGAGTGGTGGAAGAATATCTCTTTTAAAACTATTCTCCCAAATGTCAATGAGAGCTGGCAGTTAATATTGCAAATTTACCTGATGGAAGCACTATGTAGTCAACTTATGCAAGACTCACTTGCTTCCTCAGATAAAGGTTTTTGAAGCATTCAGAGATATGCTACCACCTTTGCTCAATGCATCCACTGGATGGAATGCTGGATTTCCACTGATATCTATTACTTACCCAATTTTTTTCTCCATGTGATTAGAAGTACATGGGCAGGGTTAGGTTGTATTAAAAGTATCATAAAATTTTGACTGCTAAGGAGGCCTTGTTGATATGTATCATAAAAAATGTTATAATTCAGCAGTATCACTTGGTACTGCCACCTTCATTGCCATTGAAGTGTGTGCATCAACCCATAGAGAAAATGAGCATATCAAGAATATGACTTCTTGATATAACTCATTTCTGTGTCAGATTTTCAGAAGTGCAACGTAAAGCAATAATAGCTTTAAGTATTGTTCCTCCAGTTTTCACAAAAGACCATGATGATGATTCAACCACAAAAATCACTAGTTAAAGAAATCATAGAATATTACTTTGATGACTTCTTGCAGTCCTTCAAGAGGAATTGTATTTGTGGAAGTGTAGGTGGAAATCTTCCAGAAAACATGACCTTCCCGATCACCTTTATTTAAAAAATCTCTAGCCTCTACCAATTACCATGTTTACAAACATTCACACACTTCTGTGCATAATCTACACTTCACCAGTGACAAGTTGTGAATGTTGACTGAGTATTAATTACTGTCCTTCATTGTCTCAAAACATGTGGGGCAGGGGAGAAAGATTGGTCTCTAGCCCTCATGCACATATAACATGGAATGGAACTAAAACTTCGGCTGGACAACATCCATGTAGAATGTTGCTTACTAGCATTCAATTGAAAGAGCACAAGGCCAATTTTGAACCTTATACAATACAATACGGTATCAAAAGTCAGTAGTGTTAGACAGGGTCTGTCAATCCCTCATAATTAATCATATGTGTCCCAATGACTGCAACTGTGATGATAGCTTGAAAGTATATCAGATGGGACCAGTGGAGTCAAGATGGGCCATGAAACTGTTGCTAGTCCGACTGCTTCATTTGGAAGAGAGCTCCACAGATCAACCACCCTAAAACTGAAGAAATTATAGCATACAGCTTGTCTTGTTGCATAATTTCTTCAGCTTCAGAGCAAGTCCTCATGCTCTTACCAAACCTTTCCCAACCCAGGGGCAGATCCAGGATTTTTGAGATGGGGGGCCGAAGAAGGGAGAATAGGTTACAGTATGCCTAGTTAAAGCTGATGAGATAATACCCCCCAAATGTGTTGTAATGAAATTTGGCAGGTGTGAAAGGATCCTCCTAATTATCATGTAGGGTAGGAAACCATTCCAATAGTTGAATCTCATAGAGATCGGGGCATAAATTTAGATAAATCTCTTACACTTCAGGGACATATCTGGGGGGTGAGGTTGTCCTGAGGCATGACCCTCCCCCCCTCCCTTTCAGAAATTTTTGAAATTGGTACCTTGTGGTTCCCATCAGGTTTGAAATGGTTTGTGAGGAGCTGAAGCTTCTGTGTGAGGGAGGTTACAAACAAGCAAGCCAACATCGATGACGTCTACATCCATGACAGATTTTCAGACTCTATGTGGACTCCAGGACTTTCACTACAGCCTCCAACTGAAGCAGATCTGACACCATCAGCACTACTGCATGCCCTTACCAACCTCAACACAACCAGTTATTAGTATCACCTAGTTCAGTAGCCACATTGTTATCATCACCCCGAGACCTGTATAAACAGACTTGAATACTCAACCACTCCTGATCTTAGCTACAATATACATGTTCTCTGCTCAGTCTGCAGGCTCCATGTAAGTGAAAGAAACTAATGAAGGATCTAGTGACAGCAGACCAGCTGTGAAACAATACCATTACACTGTAGCTTTTGGTTTAGGAAAAAATCAGATATCATGTACAAATCACTGGGATGGGTTCAGTCATTGAGTGGATGATAAGTGCATGGGAGTGGATGATACGATGGGAGTGTAGATAGTATACAGAAGAGAGAGGTAGGGGTGTTGCAACCACCTCAACCGCACATAGATTCGCTATTCCATATGTACAGTTCTGTCCCACAACCGGTCAGGAACATTGGCATAGCAGTATTTGCTTAGCAGTATTCACTGACCTTCGACGTCGTTCGAACGCCATTACTATAGTGATAGGAATTGGAGGGAGGGACTAGGCTCGCTAGCCGACTCTTACCAAATCGCTTCGCTAGGCAAGGGTCAGGTACTTCTGTAAATCAGTTCGTTTTAATACCCCACTTATTTTGAGGAGTGTTGATTGATTTGTGGCATTTTGGTTGTGTAAAGTAAACGATGGAAGGCTTTACAAGTAGCTCTTTCGCGAGTTCAGTTTACAGCGTCTGTGGTTAGCTAAGTAACGCACAGCTTAGGTTAAAGATGCTACCAACCACAGCTATTTAAAGGAGAACGAACTGCTCAACACCAGACCCTTGTCCCGCAAAGCAATTTGGTAAGGATCGGCTAGCGAGACTATCCCATGCCTTCCTTGGAGATCAGCCACTGCAACCCGTACTCTAAATCCTGTGTAAGGTTGAGTAGAGTGTAGGGTTTGAGACGGCTAAGGGTATTTTAACGGCTGGCGAATTCCATAATAAATTCCCAGCCTTTTTCGGCGAGATAGGACCCAAATGGAGGTTAATGATTTATTGACATAGCTGAACCTGTCAAGGCCATTCAAGATGATCATAAAATGCTACCTGCTTCGCGCGCGCATACGCAGCGATCATCTTTGGGAGTGGACCATGTTCAGCTGCGATGTGCACTATTTAGAATTTCACGGTAAGGTTTGTAGTCGTGCAAAAACGATGTAAGTACAACTTGAAATGACAGATCATGTGAACGCCTTCTGGTCCCTCTTTCATGGACATTTCCCAGGTAAATCTAATGACCCGATCGCCTCTTGCCATCTAAGAATTTTGAAGCATGATGTGAATGATGTGGGTTCTGGAACAAGTGTGAATTACAATCTATGTGAACTGTTTGAAAAATCTGAGTTATTGCTATTGGTTTAGTTGTTTTAGTTTAGTAGTAATTTCATCACAGTTCTAGAGGTCTTCTCCCACTTCCCATTCTCCACCAAAATTTCTGTATGTATGAAATACTTTTACTGTTGGTTTTTGTAAGGTTTCTGCTATTTTATTGCAGTTGCTATAGATAGTGTGTGTATATATAATAACTGAAGTAATGGTGCTCTCTGCATTGCTGCTCTTTCTTTGTTGATGTTGCACAGAGGAGTGGAAGAATGACCCTGAATTTGCACAGTATATGTTGGAGCTAAACTCTTACTCCATTGACAAGCTTAGTGAGTGAGACTGTTTTGCTGGAATAACTGGAGAAGGTTGTATGTGCTATATGTATATCTATATCATTGGTCTGTGAAAATGCTATGCTGATCTCTTGTGCATGCTGGTGTCCCATGATGGAGAGGAATCAACCCATTTTTTACTGTTATAAAATCAAGTTTAGTTATTAATCTTTGGACCCTTAGCTTATTACCTCTCACATGAAAGCTGTTTAATTGATGCTCCTCACTTGCCCAAAAGTAGCTGCTTATGTTGTCACCCATTCCAGATCTACTGGTGTGCCCAGTAGAAAAGTCTGTGAGCTCTCCTATAGCCTAGTTGCCAAATGACCAAATCTGGCTGAACCTGGAATTTTGGAAGTCCGAATTTTTTTCATTGATTTGACGGCCTGATATACTCTACTTCATTGATCCAGCTGAGTGTAATTTTGGGTAGGTTGGGCAAGTTTGTGATATCCAAGATGGCCGCTGCTAGAATTTTTTTAAAAGGCAAATGGCCGTAACCTGAACTGTTGCACGTAGAGGAATGGTTCTGTTGTCTACATCTATGTTTTCACCCCAAGAAATTAATCTGGCATAGTTTGAATGTTCTAGACTGTACCAAATTAGCATGGCTACCATGCATTGAGGTAAACCAATTAATGTAACTTCAAACCCGTGTATTTGACCCCAAGGATCCATATAGCACGTTTTGAATCTTGTATGGCCATTACTAATTAGCATAAATCCAATATGGCTGCTATATGCCGGGAGCATTCGTTGACCACATGGCCTCGAGATAAGGCTAGGCTGGTAATGCCATTTGTAGATCCAATTGGGAAATAACTAATTGGTGAGAGTGGGCATCAGTGTAGCCCAATTTTAACAAAGGAATCATTCTAGCACAACACACTGGGACCTACCTATTAGGACAAGTCTAATACAGCCGTTATATGCAGGCTATTATAATTACATGATGCTACGCTTGGAATATATGTTGTGATGATAGGAACTTAAACTCTAATATTGTACCAGTTAATATTGCACCAGTTAACATCGCACCAGTTAACATTGCACCAGTTAATATTGCACCAGTTAATATTGCACCAGTTAATATTGCACCAGTTAACATCGCACCAGTTAATATTGCACCAGTTAACATCGCACCAGTTAATATTGCACCAGTTAATATTGCACCAGTTAATATTGCACCAGTTAATATTGCACCAGTTAATATTGCACCAGTTAATATTGTACCAGTTAATATTGCACCAGTTAACATCGCACCAGTTAATATTGCACCAGTTAATATTGCACCAGTTAATATTGCACCTGTTAATATTGCACCAGTTAATATTGCACCAGTTAATATTGTACCAGTTAATATTGCACCAGTTAATATTGCACCAGTTAATATTGCACCAGTTAATATTGCACCTGTTAATATTGCACCAGTTAATATTGCACCAGTTAACATCGCACCAGTTAATATTGCACCAGTTAATATTGTACCAGTTAATATTGCACCAGTTAATATTGCACCAGTTAGTATTGCACCAGTTAATATTGCACCAGTTAATATTGCACCAGTTAATATTGCACCAGTTAATATTGCACCAGTTAATATTGCACCAGTTAATATTGCACCAGTTAATATTGCACCAGTTAATATTGCACCAGTTAATATTGCACCAGTTAATATTGCACCAGTTAATATTGCACCAGTTAATATTGCACCAGTTAATATTGCACCAGTTAATATTGCACCAGTTAATATTTCACCAGTTAATATTGCACCAGTTAATATTGCACCAGTTAATATTGCACCAGTTAATATTGCACCAGTTAATATTGCACCAGTTAATATTGCACCAGTTAATATTGCACCAGTTAATATTGCACCAGTTAATATTGCACCAGTTAATATTGCACCAGTTAATATTGCACCAGTTAATATTGCACCAGTTAATATTGCACCAGTTAATATTGCACCAGTTAATATTGCACCAGTTAATATTGCACCAGTTAATATTGCACCAGTTAATATTGCACCAGTTAATATTGCACCAGTTAATATTGCACCAGTTAATATTGCACCAGTTAATATTGCACCAGTTAATATTGCACCAGTTAATATTGCACCAGTTAATATTGCACCAGTTAATATTGCACCAGTTAATATTGCACCAATTAATATTGTACTGGTAAGCAAAGCAAATCCAATATGATGGGTTGTACAAACCAGCAGCGTTAAAAAAAAAAAAATTCATGTATTATATTCGACCAAAACAGGAACCAGGTATATGTTGTAAGTAAACATGACAGTAACTTTCGGTGTCTACTAATTGTACCATCTTGAAACAGTCAAGTAATCTCTCTCTTCTACTTCATCACCATCATCAGTAGACCTTCCTCCAACCTATCTTCATCCTTTTCTACATGGTAGGGGTTGTGACAGATGTTAAGCACTAAACTCATGCAGCATGCAAAACTCTGTGCAGTAAATTGCTTGCCTTGATGGCCTCACACACTACTTCCACGTGCCTGCTCTGAAGTTCTCTCACATAAAATCTCCATCATCTCTGGTGGGGATGAGTGGATGCCTGGCAATGCCACCCTGTCTCACACATCCCGTCCAAACTTCCTGGTCTCCTATGCCATAGGGTGATCCTCCTTTGCAGGCTGTTTCCCACTGCATCAAGATGTGTATGTAGCATGTGCAGCGAGATGAAGGGCTGACTGACAGGGGGCACCTTAGTTTTATAGTCCTTGTACTCCTCTCCAACTATCTCTAACCTCAATCCACTCATAGAGCACTACCTCAATCCATGCACTCATAGAGCACAACCTCCATCCCTGCACTCATAGAGCACTACCTCAATCCCTGCACTCATAGAGCACTACCTCCATCCCTGCACTCATAGAGCACTACCTCCATCCCTGCACTCATAGAGCACTACCTCAATCCCTGCACTCATAGAGCACTACCTCAATCCCTGCACTCATAGAGCACTACCTCAATCCCTGCACTCATAGAGCACTTCCTCCATCCCTGCACTCATAGAGCACTACCTCAATCCCTGCACTCATAGAGCACTACCTCAATCCCTGCACTCATAGAGCACTACCTCCATCCCTGCACTCATAGAGCACTACCTCAATCCCTGCACTCATAGAGCACTACCTCCATCCCTACACTCATAGAGCACTACCTCAATCCCTGCACTCATAGAGCACTACCTCAATCCCTACACTCATAGAGCACTACCTCAATCCCTGCACTCATAGAGCACTACCTCAATCCCTGCACTCATAGAGCACTTCCTCAGTCCCTGCACTTATAGAGCACTACCTCAATCCCTACACTCATAGAGCACTACCTCAATCCCTGCACTCATAGAGCACTACCTCAATCCCTGCACTCATAGAGCATTACCTCAATCCCTGCACTCATAGAGCATTACCTCTATCCCTGCACTCATAGAGCACTACCTCAATCCCTGCTCTCATAGAGCACTTCCTCAGTCCCTGCACTCATAGAGCACTACCTCAATCCATGCACTCATAGAGCACTACCTCCATCCCTGCACTCATAGAGCACTACCTCAATCCCTGCACTTATAGAGCACTACCTCAATCCCTGCACTCATAGAGCACTACCTCAGTCCCTGCACTCATAGAGCACTACCTCAATCCCTGCACTCATAGAGCACTTCCTCAGTCCCTGCACTCATAGAGCACTTCCTCGATCCCTACACTCATAGAGCACTACCTCAATCCCTGCACTCATAGAGCACTTCCTCAATCCCTGCACTCATAGAGCACTACCTCAATCCCTGCATTCATAGAGCACTACCTCAATCCCTGCACTCATAGAGCACTTCCTCAGTCCCTGCACTCATAGAGCATTACCTCAATCCCTGCACTCATAGAGCACTACCTCAGTTCCTGCACTCATAGAGCACTACCTCAATCCCTGCACTCATAGAGCACTACCTCAATCCCTGCACTCATAGAGCACTTCCTCAATCCCTACACTCATAGAGCACTACCTCAATCCCTGCACTCATAGAGCACTACCTCAATCCCTGCACTCATAGAGCACTACCTCAATCCCTGCACTCATAGAGCACTTCCTCAGTCCCTGCACTCATAGAGCACTACCTCAATCCATGCACTCATAGAGCACTACCTCCATCCCTGCACTCATAGAGCACTACCTCAATCCCTGCACTTATAGAGCACTACCTCAATCCCTGCACTCATAGAGCACTACCTCAATCCCTGCACTCATAGAGCACTTCCTCAGTCCCTGCACTCATAGAGCACTACCTCAATCCCAGCACTCATAGAGCACTTCCTCAGTCCCTGCACTCATAGAGCACTACCTCAATCCCTGCACTCATAGAGCACTGGGAGGGCAAGCGCAAGAATGCTCTTCTTATTAGAAAGTGCTAAACTATCAACAGTGGTAAACTATCAACAGTGGTATACTATCAACAGTGGTGTACTATCAACAGTGGTATACTATCAACAGTGGTATACTATCAACAGTGGTGTACTATCAACAGTGGTATACTATCAACAGTGGTATACTATCAACAGTGGTATACTATCAACAGTGGTATACTATCAACAGTGGTATACTATCAACTGTGGTGTACTATCAACAGTGGTGTACTATCAACAGTGGTGTACTATCAACAGTGGTATACTATCAACAGTGGTATACTATCAACAGTGGTATACTATCAACAGTGGTGTACTATCAACAGTGGTGTACTATCAACAGTGGTGTTCTATCAACAGTGGTGTACTATCAACAGTGGTGTACTATCAACAGTGGTATACTATCAACAGTGGTGTATTATCAACAGTGGTGTACTATCAACAGTGGTGTTCTATCAACAGTGGTGTACTATCAACAGTGGTGTACTATCAACAGTGGTGTACTATCAACAGTGGTGTACTATCAACAGTGGTATACTATCAACAGTGGTATACTATCAACAGTAGTATACTATCAACAGTGGTATACTATCAACAGTGGTATACTATCAACAGTGGTATACTATCAACAGTGGTATACTATCAACAGTGGTATACTATCAACAGTGGTATACTATCAACAGTGGTATACTATCAACAGTGGTGTACTATCAACAGTGGTGTACTATCAACAGTGGTATACTATCAACAGTGGTATACTATCAACAGTGGTATACTATCAACAGTGGTGTACTATCACAGTGGTGTACTATCAACAGTGGTATACTATCAACAGTGGTGGACTATCAACAGTGGTATACTATCAACAGTGGTGTACTATCAACAGTGGTGTACTATCAACAGTGGTGTACTATCAACAGTGGTATACTATCAACAGTGGTATACTATCAACAGTGGTATACTATCAACAGTGGTGTACTATCAACAGTGGTGTACTATCAACAGTGGTATACTATCAACAGTGGTGGACTATCAACAGTGGTATACTATCAACAGTGGTATACTATCAACAGTGGTGGACTATCAACAGTGGTATACTATCAACAGTGGTGTACTATCAACAGTGGTGTACTATCAACAGTGGTGTACTATCAACAGTGGTGTACTATCAACAGTGGTGTACTATCAACAGTGGTGTACTATCAACAGTGGTGTTCTATCAACAGTGGTGTACTATCAACAGTGGTGTACTATCAACAGTGGTGTACTATCAACAGTGGTGTACTATCAACAGTGGTGTACTATCAACAGTGGTGTACTATCAACAGTGGTGTACTATCAACAGTGGTGTACTATCAACAGTGGTGTACTATCAACAGTGGTGTTCTATCAACAGTGGTGTTCTATCAACAGTGGTGTACTATCAACAGTGGTGTACTATCAACAGTGGTGTTCTATCAACAGTGGTGTATTATCAACAGTGGTGTACTATCAACAGTGGTGTTCTATCAACAGTGGTATACTATCAACAGTGGTGTACTATCAACAGTGGTATACTATCAACAGTGGTGTACTATCAACAGTGGTGTACTATCAACAGTGGTGTACTATCAACAGTGGTGTACTATCAACAGTGGTGTACTATCAACAGTGGTGTACTATCAACAGTGGTATACTATCAACAGTGGTGTACTATCAACAGTGGTGTACTATCAACAGTGGTGTACTATCAACAGTGGTATACTATCAACAGTGGTATACTATCAACAGTGGTATACTATCAACAGTGGTGTACTATCAACAGTGGTGTACTATCAACAGTGGTATACTATCAACAGTGGTGTACTATCAACAGTGGTGTACTATCAACAGTGGTGTACTATCAACAGTGGTGTACTATCAACAGTGGTGTACTATCAACAGTGGTGTACTATCAACAGTGGTGTACTATCAACAGTGGTGTACTATCAACAGTGGTGTACTATCAACAGTGGTATACTATCAACAGTGGTGGACTATCAACAGTGGTGTACTATCAACAGTGGTGTACTATCAACAGTGGTGTACTATCAACAGTGGTGTACTATCAACAGTGGTGTACTATCAACACTCATCTTAATTACTAAAAAGTCATGACATCACTGAAGAGTATAGATGCTCTCATAGCCTCAG
>CBDHDT010000177.1:0-115864 GCA_965261215.1 Ekhidna sp. | reverse complement strand
AAACTTTCTGAGGATTTTAGTACACCTTTCTGAGATAGCCACTTTTTGGACTAAAAAGAGAATTTCGCAGTGAATTTCCCCAAAATGCTTCAAAACAACAGAAAATCATGGTTTAGCTTTATGTGTCTCAGTTTGAGGAGGAAAAAAAAATTTGTTAATATTTTTTCCCATTTTAATGCTTTGATCAAAAACAGTTGTTTAAACAAAATCCAATTTTCCTCAGGATTTACCCCTTTTAAAACGTGTTAAGAAAAGAAAAATTCCGAGTATTTCAGAGCTCCTTTCTTAGATAGCCATTTTTTTGACTAAAAAGAAAGTTCTCTGTGAATTTCTCCAAAGATGCTTCAAAACATCAGAAAAGCATAGTTTAGCTGTACGTGGCTCACTTTGGTGAGAAAAACATTTTTTGTTATTAATATTCCCCTTTTACTGGTTTGTTCCAAAAAAAATTGTTTAAACAAATCCAAATTTTCAAACATGTTAAGATAAACTAACTTTCAGAGTTTTTCAGTGCTCCTTTCTGAGATAGCCACTTTTTGGACTAAAAAGAGAAGTTCTCTGTGAATTTCCCCAAAAATGCTTCAAAACATCTGAAAAGCATAGTTTAGCCATATGTGGCTCACTTTGAGGAAAAAAAACACGTTTTTGTTAAGATTTCTACATTTTCTGGTTTGATCAAAAAAGTTGTTTAAACAAATCCAAATTTTCCTCAGGATTAACCCCTTTTCAAACCTGTTAAGAAAAGCAAACTTTCTGAGTATTTCAGAGCTCCTTTCTGAGATAGCCATTTTTTGACTAAAAAGAAAAGTTCTCTGTGAATTCTCAAAATATGCTTCAAAACATCAGAAAAGCATAGTTTAGCTGTATGTGGCTCGCTTTGGGAGAAAAAAAAAATTTGTTAAGATTTCTACCATTTTACAGGTTTGATCAAAAACAATTGTTTAAACAAATCCAAATTATCCTCAGGATTCGCTCCTTTTCAAACTTGTTAAGAAAAACAAACTTTCTGAGTATTTCTGTCCTCTTTTCAGAGATACTCACTTTTTTGCCTAAAAGAGAAGTTCTCTGTGAATTTCTCCAAAAATGCTTCAAAACATCAGAAAAGCATAGTATAGCTGTACCTGACTCACTTTGGGGAGAAAAAAAAATTTTGTTATCAATAATCCCCTTTTACTGGTTTGATCAAAAACAATTGTTTAAACAAATTCAAGTTTTCCTCAGGATATACCCCTTTTCAAACATGTTAAGATAAACAAACTTTCAGAGTTTTTCAGTGCTCCTTTCTGAGAGAGCCACTTTTTTAATAAAAAGAGAAGTTCTCTGTGAGTTTCTCAAATAATGCTTCAAAAAAACAGAAAAGCATAGTTTAACTGTATGGGGCTCACTTTGGGGAGAAAAACAAGTTTTTTTTAAGATTTCTCCCATTTTACTTGTTTGATAAAAAAAGTTGTTTTAAACAAATTTAAATTTTCATCAGGATTAACCCCTTTTCAAACGTGTTAAGAAAAACAAACTTTCTGAGTATTTCAGAGCTCCTTTCTGAAATAGCCATTTTTTTGACTAAAAAGAAAAGTTTTCTGTGAATTTCTCAAAAAATGCTTCAAAACATCAGAAAAGCATAGTTCAGCTGTATGTGGCTCGCTTTGGGGAGAAAAAAAAAATTTGTTAAGATTTCTACAATTTTACAGGTTTGATCAAAAACAATTGTTTAAACAAATCCAAATTATCCTCAGGATTCGCTCCTTTTCAAACTTGTTAAGAAAAACAAATTTCTGAGTATTTCTGTCCTCTTTTCAGAGATACTCACTTTTTTTCCTAAAAGAGAAGTTCTCTGTGAATTTCTCCAAAAATGCTTCAAAACATCAGAAAAGCATAGTATAGCTGTACCTGACTCACTTTGGGGAGAAAAAAAAATTTTGTTATCAATAATCCCCTTTTACTGGTTTGATCAAAAACAATTGTTTAAACAAATTCAAGTTTTCCTCAGGATATACCCCTTTTCAAACATGTTAAGATAAACAAACTTTCAGAGTTTTTCAGTGCTCCTTTCTGAGAGAGCCACTTTTTTTAATAAAAAGAGAAGTTCTCTGTGAGTTTCTCAAATAATGCTTCAAAAAAACAGAAAAGCATAGTTTAACTGTATGGGGCTCACTTTGGGGAGAAAAACAAGTTTTTTTTTAAGATTTCTCCCATTTTACTTGTTTGATAAAAAAAGTTGTTTTAAACAAATCTAAATTTTCCTCAGGATTAACCCCTTTTCAAACGTGTTAAAAAAAAAAAACTTTCTGAGTATTTCAGAGCTCCTTTCTGAAATAGCCATTTTTTTGACTAAAAAGAAAAGTTTTCTGTGAATTTCTCAAAAAATGCTTCAAAAAATCAGAAAAGCATAGTTCAGCTGTATGTGGCTCAGTTTGAGGAGAAAAACAAGTTTTTGTTAAGATTTCTTCCATTTTACTGGTTTGATCAAAAAAAGTTGTTTTAAAAAAATCCAAATTTTCCTCAGGATTTGCTCCTTTTCAAACTTGTTAAGAAAAACAAACTTTCTGAGTATTTCTGTCCTCTTTTCAGAGATAGTCACTTTTTTTCCTAAAAGAGAAGTTCTCTGGGAATTTCTCCAAAAATGCTTCAAAACATCAGAAAAGCTTAGTTTAGCTGTACCTGACTCACTTTGGGGAGAAAAATATTTTTTATTATCAATAATCCCCTTTTACTGGTTTGATCAAAAACAGTTGTTTAAACAAATCAAAATTTTCCTCAGGATTAACACCTTTTCAAACCTGTTAAGAAAAACAAACTTTCTGAGTATTTCAGAGCTCCTATCTGAGAGAGCCATTTTTTTGACTAAAAAGAAAAGTTCTCAGTGAATTTCTCCAAAAATGCTTCAAAACATCACAAAAGCATAGTTTAGCTGTATGTGGCTCACTTTGAGGAGAAAAACAAGTTTTTGTTAAGATTTCCACTATTTTACAGGTTTGATCAAAAACAGTTGTTTAAACAAATCAACATTTTCCTAAGGATTTTCCCCTTTCCAAATATGTTCAGAAACCAGTGCACCGTTCAGATAGAGCCACTTTTTTGACTAAAAAGAGAAGTTCTCGGTGAATTTCTCCAAAAAATGCTTCAAAATATAAAAAAAACATAATTTAGCTGTATGTGGCTCACTTTGGGGAGAAAAACAGTTTTTGGTAATATTTCTCCCCTTATACTGGTTTGATCAAAAACAGTTGTTTAAACAAATCCCAATTTTTTGGTAATATTTCTCCCCTTATACTGGTTTGATCAAAAACAGTTGTTTAAACAAATTCAAATTTTCCTCAGGATTTTCCCCTTTTCAAACATGTTAAGAAAAACAAACTTTCCGAGTATTTTAGTCCACCTTTGTGACATAGCCACTTTTTTGACTAAAAAGAGAAGTTCGCAGTGAATTTTCCCCAAAATTCTTAAAAATAACAGAAAATCATGGTTTAGCTTTTCAAACGTGTTAAGAAAAACAAACTTTCTAGGTATTTCAGAGCTCCTTTCTGAGATAGCCATATTTTTGACTAAAAAGATAAGTTCTCTGTGAATTTGTCCTAAAATGCTTCAAAACATCAGAAAAGCATAGTTTAGTTGTATGTGGCACAATTTAAGGAGGAAAAAAAAATTTGATAAAATTTTTCCCATTTTACTGGATTGATAAAAATAATTGATTTAAACAAATCCAAATTTTCCTCAGGATTTGCCCCTTTTCAAACATGTTAAGAAAAACAAACTTTCTGAGTGTTTTAGTACACCTTTCTGAGATAGCCACTTTTTTGACTAAAAAGAGAAGTTCGCAGTGAATTTTCCCAAAAATGCTTCAAAACAACAGAAAATCATGGTTTAGCTTTATGTGTCTCAGTTTGAGGTGAAAAACAATTTTTTGTTAATATTTCTCCCATTTTACTGCTTTGATAAAAAATAGTTTGTTTAAACAAATCCAAATTTTCCACATATTTGCCCCTTTTCAAACATGTTATGAAAAACAAACTTTCTGAGTATTTCTGTGCTCTTTTCTGAGATAGTCACTTTTTTGATTAAAAAGAGAAGTTGTCTGTGAATTTCACCAAAAATGCTTCAAAACAACAGAAAAGCATAGTTTAAATGTATGGAACTCACTTTGGGGAGAAAAACAAGTTTTTTTAAAGATTTCTACAATTTTACTGGTTTGATCAAAAACAGTTATTTAAACAAATCCAAATTTTACTCAGGATTTGCCTTTTTCAAACGTGTTAAGAAAAACAAACTTTCCGAGTATTTCAGTGCTCCTTTCTGAGATAGCAACTTTTTTGACAAAAAAGAGAAGTTCTCTGTGAATCTCTCCAAAAATGCTTCAAAACATCTGAAAAGCATAGTTTGGCCGTATGTGGCTCACTTTGAGGAGAAAAACAAGTTTTTGTTTAGATTTCTACCATTTCACTGGTTTGATTAAAAAACAGTTGTTTTAACAAATCCAAAATTTCCTCAGGATTCACCCGTTTTCAAATTTGTTAAGAAAAACAAACTCTCTGAGTATTTCTGTGCACTTTTCTGAGATAAGTCACTTTTTTGACTAAAAAGAAAAGTTCTCTGTGAATTTCTCAAAAAATGCTTCAAAACATCAGAAAAGCATAGTTTAGCTGTATGTGGCTCAATTTGGAGAGAAAAATTATATTTGTCCCATTTTACTGGTTTGATCAAAAACAGTGGTTTAAACAAATCCAAATTTTCCTCAGGATTTTCCTCTTTTCAAACTTGTTAAGAAAAACAAACTTTCTGTATATTTATGTGCTCTTTTTGGACTAAAAGAGAAGCTCTCTGTGAATTTCCACAAAAATGCTTCAAAACATCAGAAAAGCATAGTTTAGCTGTATGTGGCTCACTTTGAGGAGAAAAACAAATTTTTTTTTTAATATTTCTCACATTTTACTGGTTTGATCAGAAATATTTGTTTAAACAAATCCAAATTTTCCACATATTTGCCACTTTTCAAACTTGTTAAAAAAAACCAACTTTCTGAGTTTTTCAGAGGTCCTTTCTGAGATAGCAATTTTTTTGACTAAAATGATAAGTTCTCTGTGAATTTCTCCAAAAATGCTTCAACACATCAGAAAAGCTTAGTGTAGCTGTATGTGGCTCACTTTGAGGAGAAAAACAAGTTTTTGTTCAGATTTCCTCCATTTTACTGGTTTGGTCAAAAACAGTTGTTTAAACAAATCAAAATTTTCATCAGGATTTGCCCCTTTTCAAATTTGTTAAGAAAAACAAACTTTCTGAGTGTTTCTGTGCTCTTTTCTGAGATATTACTTTTGGGACTAAAAAGAAAAGTTCTCTGTGAATTTCCTCAAAAATTCTTCAAAACAACAGAAAAGCATAGTTTAGCTGTTTCTGGCTCACTTTGGGGAGAAAAAAAAAAGTTAATATTTGTCCCCTTTTACTGGTTTGATCAAAAACAGTTGTTTAAACAAATCCAAATTTTCCACAGGATTTGCCCCTTTTCAAACTTGTTAAGAAAAACAAACTTCCTGAGTATTTCTGTGCATTTTTTCTGAGATAGTAAAATGTTTGACTAAAAAGAGAAGTTATCTGTGAATTTCCCCAAAAATGCTTGAAAACAACAGAAAAGAATATTTTAGCTGTATGTGGCTCACTTTGGAGAAAAAAAACAGTTTTTGTTAATATTTGTCCCATTTTACTGGTTTGAACAACAACAGTGGTTTAAACAAATCCAAATTTTCCTTAGGATTTTCCACTTTTCAAACTTGTTAAGAAAAACAAATTTTCTGTGTATTTATGTGCTCTTTTCTGAGATAGTCACTTTTTGGACTAAAAAGAGAAGCTCTCTGTGAATTTCCACAAAAATGCTTCAAAACATCAGGAAAAAAATAGTTTAGCTGTATGTGACTAACTTTGAGGAAAAAAACAAATTTTTGTTAAGATTTGTCCCATTTTACAGGTTTGTTAAAAAACAGTTCTTTAAACAAATCCAAATTTTCCTCAGGATTTGTCCCTTTTCAAACATGTTAAGAAACCCGTGCACCTTTCTGAGATAGCCACTTTTTTATCTTGACTAAAAAGAGAAGTTCTCTGTGAATTTCCCCCAAATTGCTTCAAAACAACAGAAAAGCATAGTTTAGCTGTATGTGGCTCACTTTGGGGAGAAAAACAGTTTTTGTTAATATTTGTCCCCTTTTACTGGTTTGATCAAAAACAGTTGTTTAAACAAATTTAAATTTTCCTCAGGATTTTCCCCTTTTCAAACTTGTTAAGAAAAACAAACTTTCTGTGTATTTCAGAGCTCCTTTCTGAGATAGCCACTTTTTTGACTAAAAGGAGTAGTTCTCCGTGAATTTCTCCAAAAATGCTTCAAAACAACAGAAAAGCATAGTTTAGCTGTATGTGGCTCACTTTGGGGAGAAAAAGAGTTTTTGTTAATATTTGTCCCCTTTTACTGGTTTGATCAAAAACAGTTGTTTAAACAAATCCAAATTTTCCTCAGGATTTGCCTTTTTCAAACATGTTAAGATAAACAAACGTTCAGAGTTTTTCAGTGCTCCTTTCTGAGATAGCAACATTTATGACTAAAAAGGGAAGTTCTCTGTGAATTTCTCAAAAAATGCTTCAAAACATCAGAAAAGCATAGTTTAGCTCTATGTGGCTCACTTTGAGGAGAAAAACAAGTTTTTGTTAAGATTTCTGCCATTTTACTGGTTTTATCAAAATCATTTGTTTTAACAAATCCAAATTTTCCTCAGGATTGGCCCCTTTTCAAACTTGTTATGGAAAACAAACTTTCTGAGTATTTCAGGGCTCTTTTCTGAGATAGTCACTTTTTTGACTAAAAAAGGAAGTTCTCTGTGAATTTCTTCAAAAATGCTTCACAACATCAGAAAAGCATAGTTTAGCTGTATGTGGCTCTTTTGGGGGAGAAAAACAAGTTTTTTTTTAAGATTTCGCCAATTTTACTGGTTTAATCAAAAAAAGTTGTTTAAACATATCCAAATTTTCCTCAGGATTAACCCCTTTTCAAACAGGAGGGACTATACCATTTTTTCCCGAAATTTGATTTTTTTTTGTCCCTGTCATAACTTTTTCCCTCTTTCTTCTGTGCAAATAATTATTATACCAACTTGTTGCTTATTGTGTGTGCTTTAAGATGATATGTAAAAAGTCTCTATATGCACTTTTTTTTTAGAAGATATAGCCAAACATGCAAGGGTCACTCAAAAAATGGCACCTTCCCCACGACAAATCTTCTAATTGCCAGGCGCCTTGAGCTACAGACACCAAACATCCTTTGTGGCTTGCTAACACCCTAAGCTGTGATATGACTTCGCCATATTTGAAACGCGGTGAAGTGTTGAATAGATATGAGACACTTTATTTCCAACCGCGGCAAAGTTCACGGAAAATCTGTGACCCCGCCTCTTCTAATCACCATAACTCAACATTCCTTCACGGTAAAACATTTTTGACACAGTCATATCACAGCTTAGGCTTGTGGGAAGCCACAACACATGTTTGGGGTCTGTAGCTCAAGGCGCCTAGCAATTAGAGGATTTGCAAATTAGGAAATGCCATTTTTTGAGTGACCCTTGCTGGTTTGGCTATATCTTCTAAGAAAAAGTGCCTATAGAGACTTTTTACATATCATCATAAAGCACACACAATAAGCAACAAGCTGGTATAATAATTATTTGCACAGAAGAAAGAGGAAAAAGGTTATGACAGGGACAAAAAAAAAATTAAATTTCGGGAAAAAATGGTATAGTCCCCCCCTTAGAAAAACAAACTTTCTGAGTATTTCAGAGCTCCTTTCTGAGATAGCTATTTTTTGGACTAAAAGGAAAAGTTCTCTGTGAATTTCACCAAAAAGGTTTTAAACAACAGAAAAGCATAGTTTAGCTGTATGTGGCTCACTTGGGGGAGAAAAAGAGTTTTTGTTAATATTTGTCCCCTTTTACTAGTTTATCAAAAACAGTTGTTTAAACAAATCCAAATTTTCCTCAGGATTTGCCACTTTACAAACTTGTTAAGAAAAACAAACTTTCTGAGTATTTTTGTTCTCTTTTCAGAGATAGTCACTTTTTTGCCTAAAAGAGAAGTTCTCTGTGAATTTCTCCAAAAATGTTTCAAAACATCAGAAAAGCATAGTTTAGCTGTACGTGACTCACTTTGGGGAGAAAATTTTTTTTTGTTATTAATAATCCCCTTTTACTGGTTTGATCAAAAACATTTGTTTTAAGAAATCAAATTTTCCTTAGGATATACCCCTTTTCAAATATGTTAAGATAAACAAACTTTCAGAATTTTTCAGTGCTCCTTTCTGAGATAGCAACTTTTTTGACTAAAAAAAGAAATTCTCTGTGAATTTTTCAAAAATGCTTCAAAACATCAGAAAAGCATAGTTTAGCTGTATGTGGCTCAATTTGAGGAGAAAAACAAGTTTTTGTTAAGATTTCTACAATTTTACAGGTTTGATAAAAAAAAGTTGTTTAAACAAATCCAAATTTCCCTCACGATTTGAACCTTTTCAAACTTGTTAAGCAAAACAAAGTTTCTGATTATTTCTGTGCTCTTTTCTGAGATAGTCACTTTTTTGACAAAAAAGTAAAGTTCTCTGTGAATTTCACCAAAAATGTTTCAAAACAACAGAAAAGCATAGTTTAGCTGTATGTGGCTCACTTTGGGGAGAAAAAAAGTTTTTGTTAATATTTGTCCCCTTTTACTGGTTTGATCAAAAAAAGTTGTTTAAACAAATCCAAATTTTCCTCAGGATTTTCCCCTTTTCAAACTTGTTAAGAAAAACAAATTTCTGAGTATTTCTGACCTCTTTTCAGAGATAGTCACTTTTTTGCCTAAAAGAGAAGTTCTCTGTGAATTTCTCCAAAAATGCTTCAAAACATCAGAAGAGCATAGTTTAGCTGTACTGACTCACTTTGGGGAGAAAATATTTTTTTGTTATTATTAATCCCCTTTTACTGGTTTGATCAAAAACAATTGTTTAAACAAATCCAAATTTTCCTCAGAATATACCTTTTTTCAAACATGTTAAGATAAACAAACTTTCAGAGTTTTTCAGTGCTCCTTTCTGAGATAGCAAATTTTTTTACTAAAATAAGAAGTTCTCTGTGAATTTCTCCAAAAATGCTTCAAAACATCAGAAAAGCATAGTTTAGCTGTATGTGGCTCACTTTGAGGAGAAAAACAAGTTTTTGTTAAGATTTCCACCATTTTACTGGTTTAATAAAAAAAAAATGTTTAAACAAATCCAAATTTTCATCAGGATTCAACCCTTTTCAAATTTGTTAAGAAAAACAAACTTTCTGAGAGTTTCCGTGCTTTTTTCTGAGATAGTCACTTTTTGACTAAAAAGATAAGTTCTCTGTGAATTTTCCCAAAAATACTTCAAAACAAAAGAAAAGCATAGTTTAGCTGTATGTGGCTCACTTTGGGGAGAAAAACAGTTTTTGTTAAGATTTCTACCATTTTACTGGTTTGATCAAAAAAAGTTGTTTAAACAAATCCAAATTTTCCTCAGGATTTGCCCCTTTTAAAACTTGTTAAGAAAAACAAACTATCTTTGAATTTCTGTCCTTTTTTCTGAGATAGTCATTTTTTTGCCTAAAAGAGAAGTTCTCTGTGAATTTCTCCAAAAATGCTTCAAAACATCTGAAAAGCATAGTTTAGCTGTATGTAGCTCAATTTGAGGAGGAAAAAAGATTTTAAAGATTTGTACCATTTTACTGGTTTGATCAGTAACAGTTGTTTAAACAAATCCAAATTTTCCTCAGGATTTGCCCCTTTTCAAATTTGTTAAGAAAAACAAACCTTCAGGATATTTCTGTACTCTTTTCTGAGATAGTCAATTTTTGGACTAAAACGAGAAATTCTCTGTGAATTTCCCCAAAAATGCGTCAAAACTAAAGAAAAGCATTGTTTAGCTGAATGTGGCTCATTTTGAAGAGAAAAACAAGTTTTTAATAAGATTTGTCCCATTTTACTGGTTTGATCAAAAACAGTTGTTTAAACAAATACAAATTTTCCTCAGGATTTATCCCTTTTCAAACGTGTTAAGAAAAACAAACTTTCTGAGTATTTCAGAACTCCTTTCTGAGATAGCCATTTTTTTGACTAAAAAGAAAAGTTCTCTGTGAATATCTCAAAAAATGCTTCAAAACATCAGAACTCAGAATGTTTCTTTTTCTTAACATGTTCGAAAAGGGGCAAATCCTGAGGAAAATTTGGATTTGTTTAAACAACTGTTTTTGATCAAACCAGTAAAAGGGGACAAATATTAAAAAAAAAAATTCTCCCCAAACTGAGCAACATACAGGTAAAGTATGCTTTTCTTTTGTTTTGAAGCATTTTTGGGGAAATTCACCGAGAACTTCTCTTTTTAGTCAAAAAAGTGATTATCTCAGAATAGAGCACAAAAATACTCAGAAAGTTTGTTTTTCTTAACAAATTTGAAAAGTGGCTAATCCTGAGAAAAATTTTGATTTGTTTAAACAATTGTTTTTGATCAAACCAGTAAAAGGTGACAAATAATAACAAAAACTGTCTTTCTCTCCAAAGTGAGCCACATACAGCTAAACTATGCTTTTCTTTTGTTTGAAGCATTTTCGGGGAAACTAACAGAGAACTTCTCTTTTTAGTCAAAAAATTGACTATCTCAGAAAAGAGCACAGAAATACTCAGAATGTTTGTTTTTCTTAACAAGTTTGAAAAGGCGCAAATCCTGAGGAAAATTTGGATTTTTTTTAACAACTTTTTTTGATCAAACCTGTAAAATGGGAGAAATCTTATCAAAAACTTGTTTTTCTCTTCAAAGTTAGCCACATACATTTAAACTCTGCTTTTCTGATGTTTTGTAGCATTTTTGAAGAAATTCACAGAGAACTTCTCTTTTTAGTCAAAGTATCAAACCTGTTAAGAAATACAAACTTTCTGAGTATTTCTGTGCTCATTTCTGATATAGTAACTTTTTGGACTAAAAAGAGATCTACTCTGAGAATTTTCCCGAAAATACTTAAAAACAACAGAAATGCATAGTTTAGCCGTATTTGGCTCACTTTGGGGAGAAAAACGGTTTTTGTTTATATTTGTCCCCTTTTAGTGGTTTGATAAAAAAAATTGTTTAAACAAATCAAAATTTTCCTTAGGATTTGCCACTTTTCAAATTTGTTAAGAAAAACAAACTTTCTGTGTATTTCAGAGCTCCTTTCTGAGATAGCCACTTTTTTGACTAAAAAGAGAAGTTCTCGGAGAATTTCTCCAAAATTGCTTTAAAACATCAGAAAAGCATAGTTTAGCTGTATGTGGCTCACTTTGAGGAGAAAAAAAGTTTTTGTTAAGATTTCTCCATTTTACTGGTTTGATCAAAAAGAGTTGTTAAAAATAATCCAAATTTTCTTCAGGATTTTCCACTTTTCAAACTTGTTAAGAAAGAATTATTCTGAGTTTTTCTGTGCGCTTTTCTGAGTGTCACTTTTTTGACTAAAAAGGGAAGTTCTCTGTAAATTTTCCCGAAAATGTTTCAAAAAGAGCAGAAAAGCAAAGTTTAGCTTTATGTGCCTCACATTTGGGAGAAAAACATTTTTTTTAAATATTTGTCACCTTTTACTGGTTTGATCAAAAACAGTTGTTTAAACAAATCCAAATTTTTCTCAGGATTTGCCCCGTTTCAAACTTGTTAGAAAAACAACCTTTCTGAGTATTTCTGTGCACTTTTCTGAAATATTAACTTTTTGGACTTAAAAGAGATGTACTCTGAGAATTTTCCCGAAAATGCTTCAAAACAACAGAAAAGCATAGTTTAGCTGTATGTGCCTCACATTGGGGAGAAAAACATTTTTTGTTAATATTTGTCACCTTTTAGTGGTTTGATCAAAAAAATTTGTTTAAACAAATCCAAATTTTCTTCAGGATTTGCCTCTTTTCAAACTTGTTAAGAAAAACAAACTTTCTGAGTATTTCTGTGCTCTTTTCTGAGATAGTAATTTTTGGACTAAAAAGAGAAGTTCTCTATGAATTTCCCCGAAAATGCTTCTAAACAGCAGAAAAGCATAGTTTAGCGGTATATGCCTCACATTGGGGAGAAAAACAGTTTTTGTTTATATTTGTTCCCTTTTAGTGGTTTGATCAAACACAATTGTGTAAACAAATCCAAATTTTCCTCAGGATTTAAACCTTTTCAAATGTGTTAAGAAAAACCAAACTTTTTGAGTATTTCGGAGCTCCTTTCAGAGATAACCACTACTTTGACTAAAAAGAGAATTTTTCTCTGAATTTCTTCAAAAATGCTTCAAAACATCAGAAAAGTAGAGTTTAGCTGTATGTGGCTCACATTTGGGAGAAAAACAGTTTTTTTTTACATTTGTCCCCTTTTACTGGTTTGATCAAAAAAAGTTGTTTAAACAAATCCAAATTTTCCTCAGGATTTTCCCCTTTTCAAACTTGTTAAGAAAAACAAATTTCTGAGTATTTCTGACCTCTTTTCAGAGATAGTCACTTTTTTGCCTAAAAGGGAAGTTCTCTGTGAATTTCTCCAAAAATGCTTCAAAACATCAGAAGAGCATAGTTTAGCTGTACTGACTCACTTTGGGGAGAAAATATTTTTTTGTTATTATTAATCCCCTTTTACTGGTTTGATCAAAAACAATTGTTTAAACAAATCCAAATTTTCCTCAGAATATACCTTTTTTCAAACATGTTAAGATAAACAAACTTTCAGAGTTTTTCAGTGCTCCTTTCTGAGATAGCAAATTTTTTTACTAAAATAAGAAGTTCTCTGTGATTTTCTCCAAAAATGCTTCAAAACATCAGAAAAGCATAGTTTAGCTGTATGTGGCTCACTTTGAGGAGAAAAACAAATTTTTGTTAAGATTTCTACCATTTTACTGGTTTAATCAAAAAAAATTGTTTAAACAAATCCAAATTTTCATCAGGATTCAACCTTTTTCAAATTTGTTAAGAAAAACAAACTTTCTGAGAGTTTCAGTGCTCTTTTCTGAGATAGTCACTTTTTGACTAAAAAGATAAGTTCACTGTGAATTTTCCCAAAAATGCTTCAAAACAAAAGAAGAGCATAGTTTAGCTGTATATGCCTCACATTGGGAGAAAAACAGTTTTTGTTAATATTTGTCCCTTATTAGAGGTTTGATCAAACACAGTTGTTTAAACAAATCCATATTTTCCTCAGGATTTACCCCTTTTCAAATTTGTTAAGAAAAACCAAACTTTCTGAGTATTTCAGAGTTCCTTCTGAGTTAGCCACTTTTTTCACTAAAATGAGAAGTTCTCTCTGAATTTCTCCAAAATTGCTTCAAAACATCAGAAAAGAACTTTGAAGAGAAAAACAAGTTTTTGATAAGATTTCTCCCATTTTACAGGTTTGATCAAAAAAAGTTGTTGAAACAAATCCAAATTTTCTCAGGATTTGCGCCTTTTCAAACTTGTTTAGAAAAATAAACATTCTGAGTATTTCAGTGCTCTTTTCTGAGATAGTCAATTTTTGGACTAAAAAGAGAAGTTCTCTGTGAATTTCTTCGAAAATGCTTAAAAACAAAAGAAAAACATTGTTTAGCTGTATGTGGCTAACTTTGGGGAGAAAAACCGTTTTTGTTATTATTTGTCACCTTTTACTGGTTTGATCAAAAAGGTTGTTTAAACAAATCCAAATTTTTCTCTGGATTTTCCCCTTTTCAAACTTGTTAAGAAAAACAAACTTTCTGAGTATTTCTGTGCTCTTTTCTCAGATAATCACTTTTTGACTAAAAAGAGAAGTTCTCTGTGAATTTTCCCAAAAATGCTTCAAAAGAAAAGAAAAGCATACTTTAGCTGTATGTTGCTCAGTTTGGGGAGAAAATTTTTTTTTTAAATATTTGTCCCCTTTTACTGGTTTGATCAAAAACAGTTGTTTAAACAAATCCAAATTTTCTCAGGATTTGCCCCTTTTCGAACACGTTAAGAAAAAGAAATATTCTGAGTATATCAGTGCTCCTTTTTGAGACAGTCACTTTTTGGAATAAAAAGAGAAGTTCTCTGTGAATTTCCCCGAAAATGCTTCAAAACAACTGAAAAGCATAGTTTAGCTGTGTATGGTTCACTTTGGGAAGAAAAACAGTTTTTGTTAATATTTGTTCCCTTTTACTGGTTTGAACAAAAACAGTTGTTTAAACCAATACAAATTTCCCTCAAGATTTGTCCGTTTTCAAACTTGTTAAGAAAAACCAACTTTCTGAGTATTTCTGTGCTCATTTCTGATATAGTAATTTTTTGGACTAAAAATATATGTTCTCTGAGAATTTCCCCAAAAATACTTCAAAACAACAAAAAAGCATAATTTAGCCGTATTTGGCACACTTTGTGGAGAAAAACAGTTTTTGTTAATATTTGTCCCCTTTTACTGGTTTGATCAAAAAAAGTTGTTTAAACAAAACCACATTTTCCTCAGAATTTGTCACTTTTCAAATTTATTAAGAAAAACAAACTTTCTGAGTGTTTAAGAGCTCCTTTCTGAGATGCCACTTTTTTGACAAAAAAGAGAAGTTCTCTGTGAATTTCCCCAAAAATGCTTCAAAACAACATAAAAGCATAGTTTAGCTCTATGTGGCTCACTTTGTGGGAAAAAACAAGTTTTTGTTAATATTTCCCCCATTTTACTGGTTTGATCAAAAACAGTTGTTTAAACAAATCATAATTTTTCCAAATATTTGCC
Organism: Ekhidna sp.; assembly: GCA_965261215.1. GTDB lineage: Bacteria > Bacteroidota > Bacteroidia > Cytophagales > Cyclobacteriaceae > Ekhidna. The sequence goes on along the minus strand of CBDHDT010000177.1, from coordinate 101,145 downwards.
CCTTATCAAACCTGGAAAAACAACTTTCTGAGTATTTCTGTGCTCCTTTCCGGGATAGTCACTTTTTTGACAAAAAAAGGAAGTTTTCAGTGAATTAGCCCGAATATGCTTCAAAACAACAGAAAAGCATAGTTTAGCTGTATGTGCCACATTTTGAGGAGAAAAAAAGTTTTTGTTAATATTTATCCGGTTTTACTGTGTTGAACAAAAAGGATTGTTTACAACAAATCCAAATTTTCTTCTGGATTATCCCCTTTTCTAACTTGTTGAGAAAAACAAACTTTACAAGTATTTCTTTGTTTCTTTATGAGGGAGTAACTTTTTTAATAAAAAGAAAAGTTTTCAGTGAATTTCCCTGAAAATGCTTAAAAAAAGGACAGCATAGTTTAGCTATATGTGGCTCACTTTGAGGAGAAAAACAGGTTTTGTTAATATTTGTCCCCTTTTACTGGTTTGATCAAATACAGTTGTTTAAACAAATCCAAATTTTCCTCAGGATTAGCCACTTATCAAACCTGTTAAGAAAAACAAACTTTCTGAGTATTTCTGTGCTCCTTACTGAGATAGTCAACTGTTTGATAAAAAAAAGAGAAGTTTTCAGTGAATTTACCAGAAAATGCTTCAAAACAACAGAAAAGCATAGTTTAGCTGTATGTGGCTCACTTTGAGGAGAAAAACCGTTTTTGTTAATAATTGTCCCCTTTTACTTGTTTGATCAAAAACATTTGTTAAAAGAAATCCAAATTTTCCTCAGGATTTGACCCTTTTCAAACTTGTTAAAAAAAACAAACTTTCTGAGTATTTCAGTGCTCCTTTCTGAGATAGTCATATTTTTGACAAAAAAGAGAAATTTTCAGTAAATTTCCCAGAAAATGCTTCAAAACAACAGAAAAGCATAGTTTAGCTGTATGTGGCTCACTTTGAGGAGAAAAACCGTTTTTGTTAATAATTGTCCCCTTTTACTTGTTTGATCAAAAACATTTGTTAAAAGAAATCCAAATTTTCCTCAGGATTTGACCCTTTTCAAACTTGTTAAGAAAAACAAACTTTCTGAGTATTTCAGTGCTCCTTTCTGAGATAGTCATATTTTTGATAAAAAAGAGAAATTTTCAGTAAATTTCCCAGAAAATGCTTCAAAACAACAGGAAAACAGAGTTTAGCTGTATGTGGCTCACTTTGAGGAGAAAAACAGTTTTTGTTAATATTTGTCCCGTTTTACTGGTTTGATCATATACAGTTGTTTAAACAAATCCAAATTTTCCTCAGGATTTTCCACTTATCAAAACTCTTAAGAAAAACAAACTTTCTGAGTATTTCTGTGTTCCTTACTGAGATAGTCAACTTTTTGATAAGAAAAGAGAATTTTCAGTTAATTTTCCAGAAAATGCTTCAAAACAACAGAAAAGCATAGTTTAGTTGTTTGCGGCTCACTTTGAGGAGAAAAACAGTATTTGTTAATATATGTCCCCTTTTACTTGTTTGATGAAAAACAGTTGTTAAAAGAATTTTTTTTTTTTATTTGTCCCCTTTTACTGGTTTGATCAAAAAAAAATTTTTTAAAGACATCCAAATTTTCCTAAGTATTTGCGCCTTTTCAAACTTGTTAAGAAAAAAAAACTTTTTGATTATTTCTATGCTCCTTTCTGAGATAGTTACTTTTCGGACTTAAAGTGTTTTCAATGAATTACCCTGAAAATGCTTCAAAACATCATGAAAGCATAATTTAGTTGGATGTGGCTCATTTTGTGGAGAAAAAGAGTTTTTGTAAATAATTGTTCCATTTTACTGCTTTGAAAAAAAAAGTCGTTTACACCAAATCCAAATTTTCCTCTGAATTTTTTCCTTTCCAAACTTGTTGAGAAAATTAATCTTTCTGAGTATTTCTGAGCTTCTTTCTGAGATAGTCACTTTTTGAATAAAAAGATGAGTTTTCAGTAAATTTCCCCAAAAAATCTTAAAAACAACAGAAAAGGATAGTTTAGCTGTATATGTCTCATTTTGAGAAGAAAAAGTGTTTTTGTTAATATTTGTGCCCTTTTACTGGTTTGATCAAAAACAGTTGTTTAAACAAATCCAAATATTCCTCTTGGTTTGCCCCTATTCAAATTTGTTAGAAAAAAAAATTTTCAGAGTATTTCTGTGATCCTTTCTGAGAGAGTCACTTTTTTGACTAAAAAGAGAATTTTTCAGTGAATTAGCCCAAAAATGCTTCAAAAGAACAGGAAAGCATAGTTTAGCTGTATGTAGCTCACTTTGAGGAGAAAAACAGTTTTTGTTAATATTTGTCCCCTTTTACTGGTTTAATCAAAAACTCTTGTTTAAACAAATACAAATTTTAATCAGGATTTGCCCCTTATCAAACCTATTAAGAAAAACAAACTTTCTGAGTATTTCTGTGCTCCTTTCTGAGATAATCACTTTTTGACAAAAAAAGGGAAGTTTTCAATGAATTAGCCCGAAAATGCTTCAAAACAACAGGAAAGCATAGTTAGGCTCTATGTGGCTCATTTTGAGGAGAAAAACAATTTTTATTAATATTTGTCCCCTTTTACTGGTTTGATCAACAACTCTTGTTTAAACCAATCCAAATTTTCCTCAGGATTTGCCACTTATCAAACATGTTAAGAAAAACAAACTTTCTGGGTATTTCTGTGCTCGTTACTGAGATAGTCAACTTTTTGACAAAAAAGATTAATTTTCCAGTGAATTAGCCCGAAAATGCTTCAAAACAACAGGAAAGCATAATTTAGCTGCATGCGGCTCATTTTGTGGAGAAAAAAGTTTTTGTTAATATTTGTCCCATTTTACTGTTTTGTACAAAAAGGGTTGTTTACAACTAATCCAAATTTTCTTCTGGATTTGCCCAATTTTTAACTTGTTGAGAAAAACATACTTTCCAAGTATTTCTAAGCTTCTTTCTGAGATAGTCATTTTTTGACTAAAAAGAGAATTTTTCAGTGAATTTCCCCGAAAATGCTTCTAAACAGCAGAAAAGCATAGTTTAGCTATATGTGGCTCACTTTGAGGAGAAAAACAGTTTTTGTTAATATTTGTCCCATTTTACTGATTTGATCAAAAAAAGTTGTTTAAACAAATGCAAATTTTCCTCAGGATTTGCGCCTTTTCAAACTTGTTAAGAAAAACAAACTTTTTGATTATTTCAGTGCTCCTTTCTGAGATAGTTACTTTTCATATTAAAAAGAGAATTTTTCAATGAATTAGCACGAAAATACTTCAAAATAACAGGAAAGCATAATTTAGTTGGATGTGGCTTATTTTGTGGAGAAAAAGTTTTTGTTAATAATTGTCCCATTTTACTGCTTTGAACAAAAACAGTTGTTTACACCAAATCCAAATTTTCCTCTGAATTTTCTCCTTTCCAAACTTGTTGAGAAAAGTAATTTTCTGAGTATTTCTGAGCTTCTTTCTGAGATAGTCACTTTTTGGAATAAAAAGAGAAGTTATCAATGAATTTCCCCAAAAATGCTTCAAAACAACAGAAAAGCATAGTTTAGCTGTATGTGGCTCATTTTGAGAAGGAAAACAGTTTTTGTTAATATTTGTGCCTTTTTACTGGTTTGATCAAAAATAGTTGTTTAAACAAATCCAAATTTTCCTCTTGGTTTGCCCCTATTCAAATTTGTTAGAAAAACAAATTTTCTGAGTATTTCTGTGATCCTTTCTGCGAGAGTTACTTTTTTTAATAAAAAGAGAATTTTTCAGTGAATTTCCCTGAAAATGCTTCAAAACAACAGGAAAGCATAGTTTAGCTGTATGTGGCTTACTTTTAGGAGAAAAACAGTTTTGGTTAATATTTGTCCCCTTTTACAGATTTGATCAAAAACTGTTGTTTAAACCAATCCAAATTTTCCTCAGGATTTGCCACTTATCAAACCTGTTAAGAAAAACAAACTTTCTGAATATTTCTGTGCTCGGTACTGAGAGAGTCAACTTTTTGACAAAAAAGATAAGTAAGAGTTTAGCTGTATGTGTATCACTTTGAGGAGAAAAACATTTTTTTTAGTTTTTGTCTCCTTTTACTGGTTTGATCAAAAACAGTTGTTTAAACAAATGCAAATTTTTCTCAGGATATGCCCCTTTTCAAACTTGTTAAGATAAACAAACTTACTGAGTATTTCAGTGCTCCTATCTGAGATAGTCAATTTTATGACTAAAAAGAGAATTTTTTAGTGAATTTTCCCAAAAACTCTTCAAAACAAGAGGAAAGCATAGTTTAGCTGTGTGAGGCTCATTTTGAGGAGAAAAACAGTTTTTGTTAATTTAATATTTGTCCCATTTATTTGTTTGATCAAAAACAGTTGTTAAAAGAAATCCAAATTTTCCTCTGGATTTGCCCCTTTTCAAACTTGTTAAAAAAATAAATTTCTGAGTATTTCTCTGCTCCTTTCTGAGATAGTCAATTTTTTGGACAAAAAAGAGTAGTTTTCAGTTCACTTTGGGGAGAAAAACAGTTTTTGTTAATATTTGTCCCATTTTACTGCTTTTTACAAAAAGGGTTGTTTACAACTTATCCAAATTTTCCTGTGGATTTGCTGTTTTTCTAACTTGTTGAGAAAAACAAACTTTCCAAGTATTTCTGAGCTTCATTCTGAGAGAGTCATTTTTTTGACTAAAAAGAGAAGTTCTCTGTGAATTTCCCCGAAAATGCTTCAAAACAACAAAAAAGTATAGTTTAGCTGTATGTGCCTCACTTTGGGGAGAAAAACAGTTTTTGTTAATATTTGTCCCCTTTTAGTGGTTTGATCAAAAACAGTTGTTTAAACAAATCCAAATTTACCTCAGGATTTGCCCCTTTTCAAACTTGTTAAGAAAAAAAACTTTCTGAGTATCTCAGTGCTCCTTTCTGAGATAGCCCCTTTTTGACTAAAAAGAGAAGTTCTCAGTTAATTTCCCCGAAAAAGGTTTAAAAAAAAAGTTTAGCCGTACGTGGTTCACTTTGGGGAGAAAAACAGTTATTGTTAATATTTGTCCCCTTTTAGTGGTTTGATCAAAAAAAGGTGTTTAAACAAATCCAAATTTTCCTCGAGATTTTCCCCTTTTCAAATATGTTTAAAAAAAAAAAATTTCTGAGTATTTCAGTGCTCCTTTCTGAGATAGCCATTTTTTTTACTAAAAAGAGAAGTTCTCTGTGAATTTTCCCGAAAATGCTTCAAAACAACAGGAAAGTATAGTTTGGCTGTATGTGTCTCACTTTGAGGAGAAAAACATTTTTTTTTAATATTGGTTCCCTTTTACTGGTTTGATCAAAAACTGTTGTTTAAACAAATCTAAATTTTCCTCAGGATTTGCCCCTTTTCAAACTTGTTAAGAAAAAAAAAAATTCCAATTATTTCATGCTCCTTTCTGAGATAGTTACTTTTCGGACTATAATGAGAATTTTTCAATGAATTAACCCGAAAATGCTTAAAAACAACAGAAAAGCATGTGGTTCATTTTGAGGAGAAAAACAGTTTTTGTTAATAATTGGCCCATTTTACTACTTTGAACAAAAGCAGTCGTTTAGACCAAATCCAAATTTTCCTCTGAATTTTCTCCTTTCCAAACTTGTTGAGAAAAGTAATCTTTATAGGTATTTCTGAGCTTCTTTCTGAGATAGTCAATTTTTTAATAAAAAGAGAAGTTTTCAGTGAATTTCCCCAAAAATGTTTCAAAACAACAGAAAAGCATGTGGTTCATTTTGAGGAGAAAAAAATTTTTTGTTAATATTTGTCTCCTTTTACTGGTTTGATTAAAAACAGTTGTTTAAACAAATCCAAATTTTCCTCTTGGTTTACCCACATTCAAATTTGTTAGAAAAACAAACTTTCTGAGTATTTCTGTGATCCTTTCTGAGATAGTCACTTTGTTGACTAAAAAGAGACGTTTTCAGTGAATTTCCCAAAAAATGCTTCAAAACAACAGAAAAACATAGTTTAGCTGTATGTGGATGACTTTGATGAGAAAAACAGTTTTTGTTGATATTTGTTCCCTTTTACTGGTTTGATTAAAAACAGTTGTTTAAAGAAATCCAAATTTTCCTCAGGATTCGCCCCTTTTCAAACCTGTTAAGAAAAACAAACTTTCAGAGTATTTCTGTGCTCCTTACTGAGATAGTCACTTTTTTGACAAAAAAAGAGACTTTTTCAGTGAATTAGCCCGAAAATGGTTCAAAACAACAGGAAAGCAAAATTTAGCTGTATGTGGCTCATTTGGTGGAGAAAAACAGTTTTTGTTAATATTTTTTCCGTTTTACTGCTTTGTACAAAAAGGGTTGTTTACAACAAACCCAAATTTTCCTCTGGATTTTCCCCTTTTCTAACTTGTTGAGAAAAACAAACTTTCCAAGTATTTCTAAGCTTCTTTCTGAGATAGTCACTTTGTTGACTAAAAAGAGACGTTTTCAGTGAATTTTCCCGAAAATGCTTCAAAACAACAGGAAAGCAAAGTTTAGCTGTATGTGGATCATTTTGAGGTGAAAAACAGTTTTTGTTAATTTAATATTTGTCCACTTTCACTGGTTTGTCAAAAAAATTTGTTTAAAGAAATCTAAATTTTCGTCAGGATTTTTGCCTTTTCTTACTTGTTAAGAAAAACTAACTTTCTCAATAATTCTGTGCTCCTTTCTGAGATAGTTACTTTTTGGACTAAAAAGAGAATTTTTCAATGAATTAGTCCGAAAATGTTTCAAAACAACAGGAAAGCATAATTTAGCTGTATGTGGCTCATTTTGTGGAAAAAAAGTGTTTTTGTTAATAATTGTCCCATTTTACTGCTTTGAATAAAAATTGTTGTTTACACCAAATCCAAATTTTACTCTGGATTTTCTCCTTTTCAAACTTGTTGAGAAAAGTAATCTTTCTGAGTATTTCTGTGGGTCTATCTGAGATAGTTTTTTTTTTGAATAAAAAGAGGTTTTCAGTGAATTTCCCCGAATATGCTTGAAAACAACAGAAAAGCATAGTTTAGCTGTATGTGGCTCACTTTGGGGAGAAAAACAGTTTTTGTTAACATTCGTCCCCTTTTACTAGTTTGATCAAAAACAGTTGTTTAAACAAATCCAAATTTTCCTCTTGGTTTACCCCTATTCAAATTTCTTAGACAAACAAACTTTCTGAGTATTTCTGTGATCCTTTCTGAGATAGTCACTTTTTTGACCAAAAAGAGAAGTTTTCAGTGAATTAGCCCGAAAATGCTTCAAAACAACAGAAAAGCATAATTTGGCCATATGTGGCTCATTTTGAGGAGAAAAACAGTTTTTGTTAATATTTGTCCCATTTTACTGCTTTGTACAAAAAGGGTTGTTTACAACTAATCCAAATTTTCCTCTGGATTTGCCCCTTTTCTAACTTGTTGAGAAAAACAAACTTTCCAAGTATTTCTAAGCTTCTTTCTGAGATGTCACTTTTTTGACTAAAAAAAGAATTTTTCAGTGAATTTCCCCGAAAACGCTTTAAAACAACAGGAAAGCCTAGTTTAGGTGTATATGGCTCATTTTGAGGAGAAAAACAGTTTTTGTTAATTTAATATTTGTCCACTTTTACAGGTTTGATCAAAAAAAGTTGTTTAAACAAATCCAAATTTTCCTCTGGATTTGCGCCTTTTCAAACTTGTTACGAAAAACAAAATTTCTGTGTATTTCTGTGCTCCTTTCTGAGATAGTCATTTTTTTGACTAAAGAGTGGAGTTTTCAATGAATTAGCCCGAAAAAGCTTCAAATTTGGGAACAGATCTGAGTCATACCAGGAACAATCAATATCAGTGACAATGTTATAGTCTTCAGTAAAACTCAAGCTGAGCATGACAATGGGCTCCCATTTTTTGGATGTGAATTGAAAGCTTACATGCAAGAGAATGAAATAACTCATCAAAAGACTACTCCATTGTGGCCCCAAGCCATCTCAGAAGCTGAAAATTTTATGAAACTACTCAGGCAATTCATTTAGCACATGCTGAAGGAAGAGATTGGAAAAAGGACTTGTACCAATTCATGTTGAATTACCGAGCAACACCACACTGCACAACAGGTATTGCCCCATCTGAGGTGCTGTTTAATAGAAAGATCCAAACTAAGCTTCCCCAAATAGAAATTGATACCACTCTATAAGACACACATCCAAATATTGAAGAAATGGATAAACAAGCCAAAGAGAAGATGAAGAAGCATGCAGACAAGAGAGTACGAGCACAAGTTTCAGATCTCAAGATTGGGAAAAAAAGTTCCCTTCGTCAGAGGAAAAAGAACAAATTCTGCACTAAATTTGACCTGTCATCTTTCCAAGTAACAAAAAAAGGAACAATGATCACAGCCATCAGGAATGGTAACTATGTCACTCGCAACATATCTCAGTTCAAGAAGATTGGTCCAGATGTTGTTGGACAATATGATGATACAGAGTCAGAAGATGATGACGAAGATGACATTCCTAAAAAAAAGAAATCCACAACCCAATGTATTTCCAAGGAATGCAGTTTATCCAGAGCATGATAGACGGTATCCCATCAGGACCAAACATCCAGTCGATCGTTATGGTCGCAATAAAATATTGACAGTGAGTCAGTGGAACAATTCATTTGTACATGTTAACTATGGTAACCTTTAATTAAAAAAAAAAAGAGAGAGATGTAATGTTCATGTATCTATTATTGTTTCATCACATTTCATCATTCACACTATTATGCTATTATGTCATTATGATGTAATGAAGAAATGTTCACGGGATACAAAACGATGTACAGTGTAAGAAAGACACTCATAAGTTCTCTTCCTACATCCAGTAGCATCCTGGTCCAAAACCTGTTAACTAAGAACAGTATAGGATATATGATTTTTATTGCAAACATTATGCAGTTTGGAACAAGTCAACTTCGTGAGGCATCATTACAAAATTCAGTTATATTTTTATGCTGGTACTTTTGGGTTAGTGGGATTAGCAATTTAATTTCATTTAGCCTCCATTAAACAGTCACAGAAGTCATATCAATTTTCCACACAAATCATTTGAGTTTGACAAGTTAAATACTAGTATTACTGTTGCGATCTTGTGGTTGTCTGTAATCTATTCTGCGTTCATCTTGTTATTACTTCACAAGAGATAGACATGGTTCTGGTCAGATACCATCAGTGTGAATCCATATAAACTGGTCTGCAAGGTCATAAAGTTTGCCTGTCTGAATAAGAGGCCAGTCTATCGAAGTGCATTCACCTACTGGGAGGATGAATTCCCTCAAGGATGGATCATGGAAAAATAAAATATGAGGGACCGTTCAGTAAAGAGCAGGTTGAAGATGTCAAGGTATTTTTACGAATACTGAAAGTCTTGTTTTATTTTGGCCCTGCATTTCTAATGGATGTGGCAACCACTGCATCTATCCTAAAACATGCCCCAATTAAAACTACACTTCACAACATAAGTGAGTCTGTGACAGGGGAGTTTCTGGACTATGGGATTTTATCTCCTCTATTGACTGTGGTGTGCATACCTGTCTACCTTAGCATTATTCGTCCTTTCTTCTCACGATGCCTTCCAAACATACTCACACACACCTATACTCTCTCTCACACCTATGCTCTCTCTCACACACACCTATGCTCTCTCTCACACACATTATGCACTGTATTCACGTACTATCATGGAGAGAATGGGCCTGGATATAGCTCTATTCTGCATTTTGCAACTTTAATTTGTAGCATTTGACACAGCAAATTACAAGCAAGATCCTTTCTACCCATGCATCGCTAATACAAGTTATGTATTTGACAAGAAGCATTTTCCATCGGACACATACATAAATGTAGAGGAACACACTCTTTCTTCCCTTAACAACATGCTACTTTATATAGCAGCATGGGAGTTCATTTGCTCCCAAAGTCCTCAGTCAATGAAGGGGCTGCTTTTTGGATTGTTTTATGCCATCAAGGAATTTTATCAGACCTTGGCTATAGCACTTATCCTGCCATTTGGTTCTCTCCAGAGTTCACATATTTTCGGTTGTCACTAAGGTTATTATATACTTAACCTCTCTGTGGGACTGGTCTCGTTGCTCATCTATACAGTTGTTTCTAGGAGGTATAAGTATCGGAAAAGAGATGACATATGCAATATATATCAATATGCAGAGGAATACGACCCCAAAATTCAGTAAGAATAAAGCTCATCAATTATTGTACTGCAACACAAGAGATTTCTATTTAATCTTGTAGGAAATTGTCTTGTTGCTGATTATATGTAGCATTTAACAAGGGAAATACATGCTCAGAGGCAACTGAAGAAGGCTAACTATTATGACTTTTTGAACATTTGCTGACTTAGCAGCTATAATGTTAGTCTAAAGTATGTTTGTGTTGAACAAAACTGTCATAAAAAAGAGACTTTTTTTAAGCCACAGCAAAAAAATTTGTCCTAGTAATATGCTCATAATTTTACCTATTATGCATAAAGTTATGCTGGCATGATAGCCTCTAGCTGGCATGATAGCCTCTGTGTTGTTTTATCAAATATTTTAAATGGTAGATGACAAATTCTCCCCTAATACCACTCCGATATTTCGGCTAAAACTCACATTGATATTAGTGCAAAAAAAGAATCTCTGCTTGCCTTGAACCCTTCACTAAGCCAGTAAACCACTAAGATAGTAAACCGACATACTTGAAAGTGTGAAAAAAATTCCCTGAAATTCATCTCCAATTATTTTATGTATTTTGCATATAATAGGTATATATATATATGGCTCAATATTACAACATCTATATTTCAGAATTATTCACAAACTTTTATTGTATGTATATACCAATTAATTTATCTTTGGGTGAAATGGGCAGTATGCATGATTACTCAAGAAGAGCACTATAGGGTGAGGTTCAAGCATAATTTAGTGAGGCCTATATAATGGGTTCAGTCAAAAAAAAACTTTAGCACTAGAAAATTCCAATGCACATCCTCAACTAACATATTTCTAGATTGCAGAAAAGAAGCATGAGTAAGGCTTGTAGATGACATAATCAAGCTAGCTCGTGTGCTATAATTATAATAAGTAAAGACGGTTCATTATTGAAAACAAGACTCAAGCCATGCTAAGTTCTATGTAGCTGAATTTGGTGTCAGTGATTTACTGACAAATAATCCTAACAACAACTATTCACAATATACGTGTGTACTTCAGCAACAAATAATAGCATCTGCCTTGATGGGTTAGTTCAAATCTTGCCAAGTCTTTGAAGGACTGGATTTCTCCTACAACTCTTGATCCCTAGCTGACACTATTACTAAACAACAAGATGTGACTTGTGTAGTATCCCCAAAAATTAAGAATGACTGGATAAGGGGAAGGAGAGTGCAAAAGCATCAAACTTGGTACAACTTATTATTAGACATTAAATATACTGCTCATCTTTAAAAATGGCCACCACCTAATGCTAAAATAGAATTCAATTCAGCAACTAAGAGGCCTAGGATCTTCTGGATCTATGTTTTGGGGTTCATAGAATATAAAGCAATCTTGACTATATATGTGTATCCATTGGCTATAACACTTTGTAATTTATAGAGATGAGTTTGGAGGTCCAGACACCACTTGAATTAATAATGACACCCACCACCACATTTTCACAAATCTGTGCATGGCAGAGTTACCTTTGTGCATTTGTAGTTTTTTTTATATATTTTTTAGTCTTTGGTAAAGCTGCATTTCATTAGTTGTCTGCAAACTCCGGTTGTGAGGGAGAGAAGCACCATTGGATCAAGCACCTCAATCCAGATATAACAAGTCTGGCACGTTTAGTCTTTAGTGTGCATAAATAGAGCACCCATGGTCAGTAGGATTTTAGTCATGTCTTTGACTTTCTGTGTGAATAGGTCGACAACGTGGTGTCTAGAATTTGTCAGTGTAGCAAGAGGTGGTAACGTCATGAGCTGAGATCATTATGCACAGATCCTTGCCTGAACTAAATGCCACTCAAAGAGCAGTCAATGACATTCGCAGCTTTTATAACACTGCCAGAAAAACGACATCCTGTCCATGGTGTGAATGACAATTTTGTGTGTCTGGTAGCATGATGATTACTTGTTTTTCCATTTTAATGACACTTCTCTACGGGTCAGGGAGCTGCTACAACTTATGCCGGTTTTTAGGTACTGCATTCTTTGGCTCAATCCTTCACTGGACTCCTCCCTCTCTCTAATTTGTGCCTTCAATGGTCTTGATCTGTAATCATCCAAATAACATCAACCCTCAAGAAGAGACATCTTGTGCATACTCCTGGAATGTTTTAGCTGCTCCAGGCTTCAACATATTTACAACGGCAGGTCCATTTAGCACAACTACAGCATCAAGAGTTCAGTTCTCCTTTTCAGTGACTGACCTGTTCGTGATTTCATGCTCTAGAATAAGGTCACTGCTTTCTTTGAGAAAAGGATTGCCATAACCATCTATGGCAGACTTTGAATGCCTGGATATATTTTGGGAATGCTTTCTGCACTCCTGGCTACTGTCATGGTGGTGCACCTCAGGGACTTGCAATGCATCTACTGATGCTTCAAATCCTTTTGTGAGTTGGGTGTGTCATCTCTGGACTACTGACCATCCACCAGCTAGACCATCAACCTTCACCACAGCATTGTTTTCTTCACATGCACTGATCAAGTGCCAGTTTCAAAAAAAACATAGCTAGTTTTGGTGTCCCTTATTGTAGACCAGAGGATGCTTCCGAGGCAGAGCCAGCATGTCATGGTGGTGAACTGGAATCCACCATGCGAGGGTGAAATGGTCGATAGGAACCAGTGCACAAATGGAATCTTGTACTCCGGACATATGTACAAACAGGAGGATGGTGAGCTCTAGCTGAAGCAACATATCAAAAAAATAGGTCGACTTCCCATCAGAACAGTACACCATCCTCTAGATTTTCATCTCTCTTGGTCCCTCAGACTTTGCATACACCTAGTATGCCTCTTCCATGCTTTTATCAATGCTATCATATAGCAGGCCACTGGATCATGCCATGCTTTGCTCAGCCCTTCTACTCCCCACAAAATTTACGAATAATACTAGCAAGAATGCTACAATACCTAGCCAGCCATAGAGAAAACCAGACTTTATCCTTACAAATGCAAGAAAAGAAATACTATTAAGTATGTACTATACATTATATATACTGTACCAGTATGCACATATTGGTTTGAAGTGTGCCAGACCAGCAACATGCATGTTGTGTCCTATATGAAGGTTATCCTGGTAACCGAGAGGTTACCACCCCACACATTCAGTCTCTAGTACTCATCCAGACACGTCAAATTGGTCAGGAGTGTAGCCTTTGGCAAGAATGCGTTGATGGGCCTCGTCAAAACGGATCACATCAGGATAAGCCATTTCACGAATGATGCTATAAATAGCATCAATGCACCAGTCATTCCTATAATATGTGTGTGTGTGGTGTGTAACATGCTCAGGTGATACTGTATATATGTATATACATATATATCCCGAAAATTTGGTGTTGAATTTTAAGTAGCACTTTCCACCACACTCATTGTCAAGTGCTAGACGTGACCATGTCTTTCATCACACACGACACACCCACTAACTTCAATTTTTGCTTTACTGGAGAGCAATTTAATTTACACCTATTTTTCCAGCTATACAGTTAGTACACACATAAAAAAAAAATTCATACTTGCACACCGACCATATTTCATACTGATGTTATTATTATTTATCTCTACCAACTTACATCTGTATTTTGCATTTTCCACTCTGGGAAGATCTAGCTTTCGACATGTCAGAACCAAAGTTAGACACGGACAATGCACTTTGCATGTGGGACACATTTCTTCATGCTGGCATTATAAAATACGCTCTTTTTTTCGGTATGGAATACACTAGCTAAAAAGCTAATATATATCTCAGCTAAAACTCACATCGGCAGCTTCTTAGCTGCCTAAATGGTGGTTTCAGCCAATATTAGCTCCAAAAAGAGTCTAAGCGTGCCTTCAATACTTTGCTAAGTGAGTATAGGGCAGCGAAATTCCCCTCCCCCGCACCACACCCCCATGAATAGCCGATCAGTTGTCCATTCTGTTCAACTTGTATTCACATCAGAAAGCAAATGGATCTTCCCTATAGGGGAATTCTCCTCCCAACAACTAGCGAGTAGCTTATGCAATTACTGGAACAGCAAGCCCACTTCAGGACAATGAATCTCTCCATTGTCGAACATTTGTACTTTTTTTCCTCATTTATGTTTCACCAAATGCTTCCTATGACTCTACACTGGCCATCAATTATTTTTGTGCAATGTCTATATGTATATAGAGAGAGAGAGAAAGAGAGGTCATGGATTACAAAAGGAAAGCTACTTGGATGACCATTCCTTTAAGATGTGCTTAGTAAAACAAGGACAGCTCCTATTAACAATATCCCGTGTGACTACTATTTGAGGTGGATTACTATTCAGGGAGCTTTCTCTATTTGATGAAATATAATGTATACATACACAATCTTTTTTAGCACATGAATTGACTGTTCTCACTTTGAACCACATTTGAACCCCTCTGACCTACCCTCCCTCCTCCCAAATTTAGTATGCTACACTGTATCAGACCAACAAACAATATGAAATTATGGCAGAGAACTCCCCTCCCCAACTTTGCTCCTTTCTTATCTTCGTATTGCTTGGACATCTCCATCAGCCTCATGGCTTCACGCACATCTTCCTTCTTCACCACCGAAGCAAGGCGAAGAGGAGCCTGAGAGTCAAGATGAGGGTCAGGAAGGAGCAACATTTATTGGAAAAGCAAGATGAGGGTCAGGAAGGAGCAACATTTAACGGAGAGGCAAGACAAGGGTCAGGAATTTTTCCTTCTGAGACACAAACTTAAGAGCTTCAATCTCCTTTTCTTGAGCACTGAGATGACAGAGAGGACAGCAAGTTATGCTGGATGATTTAGACACAGCATAATGTCTGGGCCACAAATATCCCCAAGAGCTTGCACAGAGGATTGCTTCTTCTCCACTTCTGCTTGCAGAGGACTCAGCAATAGCCTCTTCACATATTGCACAGATTTCCTCCTTGGTGAAGGATGCACACTTCTTGGGAGGCATTCCTTGCTTATAGCTGAGCCAGCCAAGCACGTGAGGGGTTGGTTTGCAATCCCTCAAGATTCTCACAGTTGTAGAGAGGATGGGCTATGTCCCCCTGTGACCAGAGGGTCGATGGCACTCACCAGTGCAATGGCTCAGTGTGGATGGGTGAATAACTCGATAACCAATCAGATATTGTAACTCACTTGGTTTGGCTGATATAATACTAACCAGATGACATGCGTCTTAACAAGCTCAACATGATCAAGATGCATCAGTTATGGTTTCTATATATGTAAACTAACCATCCCGTCTACTCGCAGTCCAAAAGAGAGAGAACGACTGCACACTTGCAGGGAACTGTGTTTACCTCAGCAAGATAGAAAGATGTTCCTACAATCAAGGACTTGTATCACATCCATTGCCAATGTGTTCATGAATTATATAGCTCAGGCTGAACAAAATTCCATCTTTCCTTCCTTGACATCTCCTAACCAAGCAGGCCACGTGTAGAACCATGTTTCTTTCCATTGGCCTTCAAATCTGCAGTCGTTACCTTTATCATTGACAAATCTATTAATGTTCAAGATATTTTCCTAGCCTAACTACTGCTCAGGCAAAAAAAAAAACATAGACATAGCTCTGGTCATAACCTTGGTATGGACAAGCTAAAGAGCTAATCCAACTGATTTATGATGTAATTTTTAGATGTCATCTTTACGATTGTGGGAGGAGATGCAGGCAAGAATTACATGTTCCTTAGAGATTCACAGCTGGTGTAAGTGGATTGTAATATGGGGAAGTAGTGAAATATTGCGTGTTTTTACATATTCCTTACAGGTGCAAGATTTAGCAACCTAATACCTGACATTATGGGATTAAAAATTCTGAAACAAAAATGTGCACGTGAAAATAGTTTTGTTAAGATTATTTGGAAGCCGCTTTCCTTGAAGATGAGTACATTAAGAGTTTGGACATCAGGCAGTGCCTTCAGCAGAAAGTATCAGAGAACAAAGTCAAGCAGAAGCTGAGAAAAACTTGTTAAAGTGAGTATTTGCACTTATAACACTGTTTATTGTTTTCAGTTTGTAATATATCATTAGCTGCATCAGTTATGCTTTCTATATATGCTAAACTATCAAATCATGTGCTCGCTATCCGAGAGAGCTGCAATAGACATGCAAGGAACTGTTTACCTTATATAGCAAGATTGAAAATAGTTTCTACCATCAAGAACTTAATTTGTATTAATGATTATGAGATGTGATGCAGTCCAGAATTATATGTTCCTTAGAGATTCACAACCGGTATTAGTGGTTGGATTGTAGTATGGGGAAGTAACCAGAATTGTATGTTTTTATTTTATTCCTTACAGGTGCAAGATGGAACAACATGATACACTACAACATAATGGGATGACAAATTCTGAAATGGAAATGTTCATGTGGAAATAAGTTGTTTTGTTACAAATAATTAGAAACCGCTTTCTTTGAAGATTAGAAGAGCACCACATTGTGTGTTCTACAGAAATTATCAGATAACAAGGGGAGACCTTGCAGAAACTGATAATTTTATTGTTTTCAGTATGCTCTATATCATTAACCATGACTGCAACAGTTATGCTTTTTATGTATGCTAAACTACCCAGCCGTCTACTCACTGTTCAAAAGGGAGAGAGAGAGGCTGCACACATGCGAGAAACTGTGTACCTTAACAATATTGAAAATATTCCTACTATCAAGAACTTGTATCACATCCAATGCCAGTATGTTGATTGAATTGAGTAGTTTAGTCTGAAAAAAACTCCAGCATTCTTTCCCTGTGATACTTACAAAAGATTGGTAGACTGGTTCACTTCCGTATAGAACTGCAAAGTGGGATAGCAAGGGGAAGAGAGCTAGACAGCTGCTACATACCAAGCTACTTGCTTTGCTGGGCACTTACTTTTGTCTTCATTGTAAAGAGGGTGGAGAGTGAAGTACACACTGGTGTTTAGAGAAGGCCTGGCCAATTCCTGACTCCCTGGAAATGAGAGGTTCCTAATTGCCTAACACTTTACATGACATAACCGTCTCTACAGATATTCAAGAACATCATCATATGTCGTATGGCTGGGGTGAACTACCTAGGAGGTTGATGGGCTCTGAGTTTAACCGTGGGTATAGACAGAACATGCATCGAGAATAATTGACCTGAGTAGTTGCAAGGAGTTGTCAATGTCGTTGCTAGCAAAGCACGGGATGAAGTCAACATCTAGAAAGTGATTGCTCAGGCCTTGAAGATCACCCTTTCTGAAGTCTAATATGTAGCTGGTAATTTTCTTGATATGAGGGGTCATGTTGGTGTCGAAGGTAATAAAATGATAAGAGGATAAAGCTGAGGTTTTATTTTCAATATGATGTTGTTGTGATCTTCTATGTTAGTAATTGGTAGATCGAGGATGACACTTTTGACATGGGTAGGCTCAGTAATTACTTGTGTGAAATTAAAGTGGAAGATCAGATAACGTAACATTGCAGATGTGGTGGTTGAAGCTGATAGGTTTGACCAAACAATGTTTGGAGCATCGAAGTCACAAAGTAGAATGAGTTTCTTGTTGAGTGAAGAGAGGGCTTCTATTGACTGTATCACCAGGCTGAAGTGTTGAAAAGGACAGTCACATGAGATTAGAAGATAAGTTCGATAGACGTAACATCTATGGAGAAGTAAGATTGAATGAAATGAGATGGGATCTTAGATGAGATGCAAATCATGGCTTCATTACCACAGGAGGATCTATCTGAATGGTACAATAAGTAGACTGATGGGAGGATTTCATTATCTTGGGTTTTATCAGTCTGCCGTGTCTCGGTAAGTGCAATTACATCAAGTGAGCGAGAGTAAACAAAAGTTTGGAATTGCTTTAATTTGTTGGTAATGTTACAACAGTTCCAAAAGCAGCAGTGGAGGTACCAGCGTGGTAGTCATTGGCGTGCAGGGCTAGGGATTGGTGTGTTGACATTATGTGAAATAGAGTCAGTGAGTGAAGCATGGCTTGAATATGGGATGGGGTAGAGGAAACAGGGTTTGAAATGGGAATAGAAGAATTTGCTGTTAAAGTTACAGTAGTACTGGTAAGATCTACCTCAGTGGCTGAAGTGGTTGGATGGGGTCCTCAGAAACCGTGGGGGAGGACAGAGCAAGTGAGATGTCTCATGAGAGCTCACATTTGTACATAGGCTCTTCCTGTAGCTTGTTGTTGGCAACCCGGGCATGGACTTTGCCATTCAGCAGAATTGCTGACAGGTGAATCTTAATATCTTGCCAGCCTTAATGAGACGTCACCTCTCTTTAAAAGTAGTTTCTAGATTGCCCTCTCCTGATTTGTCTGATCTGGCTTTATGATAATAGAACTAGCAAGGTTATGCTTTTTTGACAATATGCTCTATATCTCTAGATGTATTGCCAGTCTAGCCGGAATAGGATGGGATGTTTTATTGCTGTCAAACTTGCCAAGCCTTCGGCAATCAATAACAGAGTTGTTGTTGATATTCTCATCTAGACTAGAAAGAATAGACGTAACAGAACCAACATCACTCATGGATCGTCGGATCCAATAGGTGGCAGAGTCACGCTCCTCAACAACAAATACAACTATATTACTTTTACTATCTTGTGACTCACTTGATTTGGCTGACTGCTGTCTAATCTAATCTCTAGGTTCGTGCTTCCTCAGAGACGTAGAATTTGTGGTTATTTGAGCATAGGATGCACCAGAGGCTATTATACCTGGGATCTGTTGTAGATCCATCTTAAAAGGTGATGCAGTCGTGGACCGAGATTTCATGACAGAGACTAATTTGCTATTCTGAGGCACAACCCTTAAGAGCCGCGCAATCACCTTATCTTGAGCACCAAGATAACAGAGAGGACAGCAAAACTTCCTGGATAATTTAGATACAGCACAATGTCTGTGCAATCAATGTCCACAAGAGCTCTCACAGAGGATTGCTTCTTCTCCACTTCTACTTGCAGAGGACTCAGCAATAGTCTATTCACAGATTGCCCAGATTTCCTCCTTGGTGGAGGATGCACGCTTCATGGGAGGCATTCCTTGCCTATAGCTGAGCCAGCCAGACACGTGAGGGGGTTGGTTTGCAAGCCCTCAAGATTTTCGCAGAAGTGGTGAGGATGGGCTGTGTCCCCCTGTGAGCAGAGGATCAATAGCACTCACCAGTGCAACGGCTCAGTGTGGATGGGCGAACAACTTGTTAACCAATCCGATCCTGTGACTAACTTGGTTTGGCTGATATAATACTCACCAGATGACATGCGTCTTAACAGGCGTTTCCTTCTTCCTGATCTAGCGACTTCCTTGGTTTTGTCCGACCATTTCCTTTTCTAAGTCGGACTGAAAAATATTTCGTGCACTCCTGGGTTATGAATGTACGACACAAATATGAATGTACGACACAAATAATAATTATTATACCGAGACATATGACATACGGGCATGCGCGTCAATAGGTTCCCACTACCTCCCCCTGCGGGCTCGCTACGCTCGCCAAATTACGACTATTTATCCAACAGACAAGATCTTGTTTTTGATAACCTGCACTAGTATGTTCGCCATTATCACCCCTAATGACTATTACTATCAGTCAGCTCTCCTTTTTTTTTACACAATTATCCTTTGTACTAGCTGTCTGAGGGAAAAGCACCCATGAGTGGTGGTACATGCAAGGAATTTGTTTTTACCTCGCCACCCTTAGATTCATCCACCTCCTTAGCAATAGCATGTTGGAATATTAATGTCATCAGCATTACTGTCCGGTAAACAAGGAAATGGATGACGCCCATGACTTTTAAAATCTCTTTCGATATTTTGTTTCTACCATTTCCTGTTAATGCAAGCGGTAACCTTGTAACTTTTACGGAGTGAACGTGTGGCAGATAGATCGGCAGTTGGGGCAATACAACGTTTTAATCTAACTCCCCAGCGAGACTGCTTTGCTTGCTAATCAAGACACTAGAATTATGCAGCATTGACTTATTGACATGTGCAGAACTTATTTATTATACTATTAATAATAATTTTCCCAGTGTTTATACTTATTACTTTCTATTTCATTGTTTCTTTTAGTGCAGGTGCTATTCCATCAAAAATATGTTTCCCTTTCCTAAGGATAATTACAAGATACACTTTCATAGCACGATTTATATAAGGGTGCCAAGAGTAAGACTGCTTTATTTGTCCATCTATCCAAATTGTGTTGTTGAAATGCGGCCCTCAAATTCTGGTGAATATTCAAGAAAATGTTCCAACAATCTCTGGTGTAATAATCATGACACTTCGAAAGCACCATTACTACCTCAACACTCCTTGTCATTGGGAAAGAAAGTGAGGAGACATTTTTTGACAAATACTTTTGTTTGCTCAAAGTCTGTTTTCATAATACTATTGTGGCATCTTGTGACAGAACTCTCCTACAGCCTATTTCTTAATCCTTTAATATATATGCAATATATAAACCTAGTAACTTCCCTGGGAATCTCAGGTTTGCTGGCAGTTGCTTATCTTTTTTCACCCATGGCTGGTTTTCTTGCTGATGTGAAGTTTAGTCATTTCAAAGTACTCAAATGTAGTACATATATCACATTAGCAGCCACCATTTTTCTCCTTCTATTTGGTAGCTTAATGATCTATTCAGTTCGCACCACTGGTTATTACTTCTTTGTATTGATAGCCTTACTTTGTCTTGCAATGCTTCTGTGCGGCATTGGACATATGATGTTTATTGCAAACATTATGCAGTTTGGAACAAGTCAACTTCGTGAGGCACCATCACAAAATTCAGTTATATTTTTATGCTGGTATTTTTGGGTTAGTGGGATTAGCAATCTAATTTCATTTAGCACCCATTTAAGCGGTCACAGAAGTCATATCAATTTTCCACACAAATCATTTGAGTTTGACAAGTTAAATACTGGCATTACTGTTGCGATCTTGTGTTTGTCTGGCATCTCTTCTGCGTTCATCTTGTTATTACTTCACAAGAGACAGACATGGTTCTGGACAGATACCATCAGAGTGAATCCATATAAACTGGTTTGCAAGGTCATAAAGTTTGCCTGTCTGAATAAGAGGCCAGTCTATCGAAGTGCACTCACCTACTGCGAGGATGAACTCCCCTCAAGGATGGATCATGGAAAAATGAAATATGGTGGACCGTTCACTACAGAGCAGGTTGAAGATGTTAAGGTATTTTTACGAATACTGAAAGTCTTGTTTTCTTTTGGCCCTGCATTTCTAATGGATATGGCAACCACTGCATCTATCCTAAAACATGCCCCAATTAAAACTACACTTCACAACATAAGTGAGTCCGTGACAGAGGAGTTTCTGGACTATGGGATTTTATCTCCACTATTGACTGTGGTGTGCATACCTGTCTACCTTAGCATTATTCGTCCTTTCTTCTCACGATGCCTTCCAAACATGCTTAAGAGAATGGGCCTGGGTATAGCTCTACTCTGCATTTCAATGCTTTTATTTGTAGTATTTGACATAGCAAATTACAAGCAAGATCCTTTCCACCCATGCATTGCTAATACAAGTTATGTATTTGACAAGAAGCAGTTTCCATCGGACACATACTTATTTGTAGTCCAACACACTCTTTCTTCCCTTTACAACATGCTACTTTATATAGCAGCATGGGAGTTCATTTGCTCCCAAAGTCCTCAGTCAATGAAGGGGCTACTTTTTGGATTGTTTTATGCCATCAAGGGATTTTATCAGACCTTGGCTATAGCACTTATCTTGCCATTTGATTCTGTCCGGAGTTCACATATTTTCGGCTGTCATTATGGTTATTATATACTTAACCTCTGTGTGGGACTGGTCTCATTGCTCATCTATACAGTTGTTGCTAGGAGATATAAGTATCGGAAAAGAGATGACATATGCAATATATATCAATATGCCGAGGAATACTACTCCAACATTCAGTAAGAATGCAGCTAATCGATTATTTTACTGCAGCACAAGAGATTACTATTTAATCTTGTAGGGAACTGTCTTGTTGCTGATTAAATGTACATTTAACAAGGGAAATACATGCTCAGAGGCAACTGAAGAAGGCTAACTATTATGACTTTTTGAACATTTGCTGACTTAGCAGCTATAGTGTTAGTGTAAAGTATGTTTGTGTTGTAAAAAACTGTCATAAAAAAGAGACATTGTTTAAGCCACAGCAAAAGTATTGTCCCAGTAATATGCTCATAATTTTACCTATTATGTATAAAATTATGCTGGCATGATAGCCTCAGGCCTAATGCTAGTACTCCCTATGCTGGTGTTATCAATTTTTTTAATGGTAGATGACAAATCCCCCCCCCCCCCCCCCCAAAAAAAAGTCATATTTCGGCTAAAACTCACATTGATGTTAGTGCCAAAAAGACTCTCTGCTTGCCATAAACCTTCGCTAAGCCAGTAAACCACTAAGGTAATAAAACGACAGACCTGAAAGTGTTAAAAAATCCACTGAAATTCATCTCCAATTGTTTTTATGTATTTTGCATATAATAGGTATATATATGGCCAATATTACAGCATCTATATTACAGAATGATTCACAAACTTTTATTGTATGTATATACCAATTAATTTATCTTTGGTTGAAATGGGCAGTATGCATGAGAACTCAAGAATAACATTACAGGGAGAGTTTCAAGCATAATTTAGTGAGGCCTATATAATGGGTTCATTCATAAAAAAAACTTTAGCACTAGAAAATTCCAATGCACATCCTCAACTAACTATTTCTAGATTGCAGAAAAGAGGCATGAGTAAGGCTTGTAGATGACATAATCAAGCTAGCTCGTGTGCTATAAATATAATAAGTAAAGACAGTTCATTGTTGAAAACATGACTCAAACCATGCTAAGTTCTATGTAGCTGAATTTGGTGTCAGTGATTTACTGACAAATAATCCTAACAACAACTATTCATAATATATATGTGTACTTCAGCAATAAATAATAACATCTGTCTTGATGAGTTAGTTCAAATTTGCCAAGTCTTTGAAGGACTGGATTTCTCCTACAACTCTTGATCCCTAGCTGGCACTATTAAGAAACAACAAGATATGTGACTTGTGTAGTATACACAAAAATTAAGAATCACTGGATAAGGGGAAGAACAGTGCAAAAGCATCAAACTTGGTAAAATTATCATAGATCATTTTAAATATAGTGCTCATCTTTAAAAATGGCCACCACATAACGCTAAAATAGCTTTCAATTCAGCAACCAAGAGGCCTAGGATCTTCTGTTATCTACATTTTTGGGGGTCATAGAATATAAAGCAATCTTGACTATATATGTGTATTCATTTGTTATACCAATTTGTAATTTATAGAGATGAGTTTGGAGGTCTTTAATGCAGACACCACATGAACTAATAATGACTATCACCACATTTTCACAAAGCTGTGCATGGTTGAATTACGTTTGTGCATTTGTAGTTTTTTAAATATATATTTTTTAGTCTTTGGTCCAGCTGCATCTCATAAGTTCTCTGCAAACTCCGGTTGTGAGGGAGGGAAGCACCATTGGATCAAGCACCTCAATCCAGATATAACAAACCTGGCACATTTAGTCTTTGATGTGCATAAATAGAGCACCCTTGGTCTGTAGAATTTTAGTCATGTCTTTGACTTTCTGTGAGAACAGGTCGACCCTGAGCCCATCAACTTTTGTCTAGAATTTGTCAGTGTAAAAAAGTACTCTTCTGCCAGCAAAGCAAGAGGTGGTTATATCATAAGCTGAGATCATTATGCACAGATCCTTGCCTGTACTGAATGCCACTCATAGAGCAGTCAATGACATTAGCAGCTTTTATAACACTGCCAGAAAAATGACATCCTGTCCATGGTTTGAATGACAGTTTTGTATGTCTGGTAGCATGCTGATTACTTGTTTTAATGACACTTCTCTACGGATCAGGGAGCTGTTACAACTTATGCCAGTTTTTAGGTACTGCATTCTTTGGCTCAATCCTTCTCTGGACTCCTCCCTCTCTCTAATTTGTACCTTCAATGGACTTGATCTGTAATATCCAAACAACATCAACCCTCAGGAAGAGACATCTTGTGCATACTCCTGGAATGTTTTAGCTGCTCCAGGCTTCAACATATTTACAATGGCAAGTCCATTTAGCACAACTACAGCATCAAGAGTTCCGTTCTCCTTTTCAGTGACTGACCTGTTCGTGATTTCATGCTCTATAATAAGGTCACTGCTTTCTTAGAGAAAAGGATTGCCATAACCATCTATGGCAGACTTTGAATGCCTGTATATATTTTGGGAATGCTTTCTTCACTCCTGGCCACTGTCATGGTGATGCACCTCGGAGGTTTGCAGTGCATCTACTGATGCTTCAAAGCCTTTTGTGAGCTGGGTGTGTCATCTCTGAACCATCCACCAGCTACACCATCAACCTTCACCACAGCATTGTTTGGTTCACATGCACTGATCAAGTGCAAGTTTCAAAAAACATGGCTGGTTTTGTGAAGTGTCTCTTATTGTAGACCAGAGGATGCTTCCGAGGTCGACTTCCCATCAGGACAGTACACCATCCTCTAGATTTTCATCTCCCTTGGGCCCTCAGACTTCACATACACCTAGTATGCCTCTTCCATGCTTTTATCAATGCTATTAATAGCAGGCCACTAGATTATGCTATGCTTTGCTCAGCCCTTCTACTTCCCACAAAATTTACGAATATGACTAGCAAGAATGCTACAATACCTAGCCAGCCATAGAGAAAACCCGACTTTATCCTAACAAATGCAGGAAAGACTGTTAAGTATGTACTATACATTATATATACTGTACCAGTATGCACATATTGGGTTTGAAGTGTGCCAGACCAGCAGCATGCATGGTATGATCCTATATGAAGATTATCCTGGTACGTGTGAGGTTAACACCCACACAATCAGTCTCTCGTACTCATCCAGACACTCATCAAATTGGTCAGGAGTGTAGCCTTAGGCACGAATACGTTGATGGGGCTCGTCAAAACGGATCACATGAGGATCAGCCATTTCATGAATGATGCTATAAATAGCAGCAATGGGGCTGGCATTCCTAAGATATGTGTGTGTGGTATGTAACATGCTCAGGAGATACTGTATGTATGTATATACATAAATAGCCAGAAAATTTGGTGTGGAATTTTAATTAAGCAGTTTGATAGAGGTACTGGCAATATATATATATCAGGGGTGGATCCAGGATTTAGAAAGGGGGGGGAGGAGGAGCACACTGAGATAATTTACTGTGGTGATTAATATGAAAATACATTACTGTGGCACAATTGAATAAATTTGTGAAACCATTTCTGTATAATTTTACAACATTTTTATATAATAAATATTTAATCATCACGAAAGTTCAGTCCATTAAATAATGCAATTTTTTTAGTAGAAATTTTTTCAAAGGAAGTTGGTTAACTTATAATACCATTCGTCTTGGATGATGCCTAGCAAATTCTTCAACTACTTGTTCTGGAGAAATTTTGATCACACGATGGCAAAACAACATTGCCAATCCATTGAGTCGAACTTGTCCCATTCTACTCCTCAGTGGTGTCTTAAAGCAGAGCATGCTTATTGACCGCACACAGTCACAACTTGTGACTGGAAGAGTTCTCATAATTTTTAGCAGCACTTGAATATTTGGGGAAAAAATCACCATCAGCATGCTTCAAGGCTTTTTCAGGTGTGTTGAGGGCAAAAGCAACCTCTGCTTGGGATTACCATTTATGCTGCCACAAATGTAGTTCTGATGGAAAGCTTTTTGAAGATGGAAGGTCGTCACCGTACATTTTCAAAACATTCTCAAAATCATGATTTTGTGAACTTGTTAAGGTAGATGGAAGCAAGTTCATCAACTTAATGACATGCCGAGATGAGACAGGATCAAACCTATTATTAAGTTCAGCAATTAAATGGTCTGACAGTGGAATTGTTAAATTACACTGATAATACTGAATACAATTATCAGCATGGATGTTAGTGCGATGTTGCTGTCGACTTGCTAGGCGTGGTGCAGATTCTTCAATGCCCACGTAGCAGCTACTCGTTTAGCATCACCATAGATACTTTTATGGAATGACTCTACATTCCTTCGAGCATTCAGCAGAGTAGACTTCACCTGTTCTATATCACGGTGAGCACGAGCAGCATCCACATCATTGGAGTTTTATGCTCAAACCCTTAGTGTATCCCAAAACTGCTTGTGTAATATGCAATCCCACAATGAAAGGAAATTGTGACAATGCCAGCAAAAAAGACACTGCATCAGATCATGAATCTCTGTTCCATTCCAAAGATATACTTTGTGATATTGCTTCTAACAGCTAATAATGGGCATAAATAAATCAGAGAACAATTCAAAAGTTTCGTGGCGCTCCACCCATCTAGTTCGGCACATTTCTTTCAATTTTTTCCTCTTTTTCTCCCTGCAGAATATTTTGTATCCAAATTTCTAATGTAGCCTGTCTCTTGGGTGAATTACTGAAGAAGTGAGCAATTTTATCAGCTACTTGCATTACGTTATTAATTCCACTGATGTTGCAGCATTTCACTATGCAAAGATTTAACCTGTGAGAGGCACAGTGGGTATATATAGCCTCAAATCAATGCTAAGGCCTTTAGCTACCCGCATACCGAGTTTGGGGCGCGTCGGTCAATGCGCGTGGGAGTTAGGTCTGCCACGAATTAGGAAGTGCCATTTTTTTAGTGACCCTTGCGTGTTTGGATATATCTTCTAAGAAAAGGTGCCTATATAGACTTTTTATATATCATTTTAAAGCACACACAATAAGCAACAAGCTGGTATCAAAAGTATTTGCACAGAAGAAAGAGGAAAAAAGTTATGACAGCTACAAATATGTGTTCAAATTTCGTTGGTTTTAGGTATAGCCCCCCCTTTAAGGTACTTTGTAGTTATACGTGATGCTGCACCTTTTACCCTACCTGCCATAGCACCAGCTCCACCATAAGCTTGACATCTTAGCAGTTCTGCTTATAACTTCCAGTCAGTAAGCTTTGATAAAATATTATCAGCAATTGCCTCACCAGTAGTGCCAGAGATGCATTCTTGAAAGCCTAGAAACTTCTCTTGTGGCTAACCATTTTCAAGAAAACGAACATAGACAACTGTTCAACATTAGATGAGTCAGTGGCCTTATCTGCTATAACTGAAAAAAATTAGCTTTATGAATTTTATCCAAAAGTCTATTTCGTATGATATCACCACATACTGATATCATTTAATTCTGAATTTCTTTACTGGTGTAAGTAGCATTGATACTAGCAGTCTCTAAATGCTCCTTTAGAACTTGGTCTCCAGCATCAACTTGAAATCTAAGCGTGCTTGAAAATTATCACGATTGACTGAGTCATCTTCTATCATGACTGGTCCATGATCAAGGTGACGTCTTAGAGCAAATACTTGGTGCCTACATAAGATAACTATTGCTGCGATATATCGTAGTTTTAAATGATTTTTTTCACAAGAGTTGCCCGATAGAACCGACTTGCTGATTTATAGGCAATACACGATTTTCTTTCACAGCACAGAAGGTTAATGCTGTTTGTACAGCTTCATGATGAGATTTGCGCTCTTCAGAAATAAAATGATTCTTCAGCTTTTCTGTTGCCTTCTTCAAGTTAGTCAAAGGATGGTTTACAAGCACCCCCAATCCAGAAACCGATGGTTGACAATGTGCAAAGAGCACACAGAATTTACAATATCCACCATCATCACTCTCAGAACACACTAGACCATTATATTTATCTAGCCATGAGCCTTGAAAGTGCCTCTGATGATCACCAAAACCACATGCTGGAAAGTTATATCTCTTACTTGGAACAAAATGGTTATTCATCAAGTAATACTTTTCATCCTCAGTTAAACTTCTTTGTGTTTTAAGCTTCACAATCTGGCCAAAATAGCCAGATTGAATGACTGGATTTATTTCTCCTGATGAGTCACAGGCACTGACAGAGGGTGTCACTATATCAGTGATGCCTTCAGGTGTTGTCGAGAGGGGTTCAGATTGACTGGAAATAACCATAGAGGTTAAATTGTTAGATTGCTCAGTTGTATCAGCCAGGCTATGATATGGATCGAATATACAAAACCATAACACACTTAGTCTTTTATATCTATCAGCAATTGAATTCACTTACTTACCTGCTAGTGCTGGAGAAAAACTCTAGTAGGTTCATACACTTTGGCAGTTTTCTGGCAGCTGGCCCTTGACTACTAGATCTCTTTGCCATGACAGTCAGAAAAAGCTAGAGCCAGGAAGAGAAGTTCTGATCCTAATTTAGCTGAGCATGTGCCCACATGTAATTGCTTACCACACGATAAATTAAAACACCAACCTCCTCATGTTCCCAGAGGAATATAAATACCAACCACCTCATGTGCCCAGAGGAATATAAACACCAACCACCTCATGTTCCCAGAGGAATATAAATACCAACCACCTTATGCTCCCTGAGGAATATAAACACCAACCACCTCATGTTCCCAGAGGAATATAAACACCAACCACCTCATGTTCCCAGAGGAATATAAACACCAACCACCTCATGTTTCCAGAGGAATATAAACACCATCCACCTCATGTTCCCAGAGGAATATAAACACCAACCACCTCATGTTCCCAGAGGAATATAAACACCAACCACCTCATATCCCCAGAGGAATATAAACACCAACCACCTCATGTTCCCAGAGGAATATAAACACCAACCACCTCATGCTCCCAGAGGAATATAAACACCAACCACCTCATGTTCCCAGAGGAATATAAAGGTGTTTCTTGTTTAGCACTATTTAATTTGTGGTAAGCAATTACTTCGTGAGAGCAAGAATTATAATATATGTCAGAATCAGCTATGTAGCACAACAACTCTAACTACACAACTAATCATGATTGTGTTCCTGTAATTACAATATCAGTACAAAATTCGAGTACAGAGAAAATCATGGAGGAGGGGGGTGGGGCACCGGCCCCCACACTCCTGGATCCATCCTTGTTATATATATATATATATATTAAGATGTCATTATTATATCCTAAGTGGGATCTGCTAATTACCTCACATGGCAAAATAATAAATAATATTGGCTTGTGATGACTGTAGATTAATCCTAATATGATAAGATCAATAACAGATAACTAACTTATGTAATAATACATTAGCTAGCTAGTGGGCATGACTTAGTATTGTTTATCTGTATTGTACAAATGTCAGGTAATCTTGGTGATTAGTTGTTGATTTACAGTTCAATTTCTGTTCTTGACAGTTGCTCTCTCTTGACAAGCGCTCATAAAATTGTAGTTATTACATATCGGAAATACTACATTTTGGCGACGAGGGTAAACTTCAATGACAACACACGGCACTCTCGGAGAATTTAACCCCACCAGAGAGGATTGGACATCCTATGCTGAACGTCTAGAACTCTACTTCACAGCTAATGATGTCGTCACTGAAAAGAAGCAACAAGTGATATTGCTGGGCATTTGTGGTGCAGAGACGTAAAGACTAATCAGAGATCAGGTAGCCCCTACCAAGCCTACAGCAAAAAACTTTTGCTGAACTTGTCAAAATTGTGAAGAATCATCACCAGCCACCTCCGTCTACTATCGTTCCACGGTTTCATTTTAACACTCGTATACAGGAAATGGAAGAAACTGTGTCAGAGTTTGTGGCTGGCTTACGCAGGTTATCAGAATACTGCCAATTCGCAGCAACACTGGATGACATGCTAAGGGATAGACTTGTTTGTGGTATCCGGAATCGTCGTCTTCAACAGCGTCGACTAGCGGAAACAGACCTAACATTCCAGAAGGAATTACACATTTCACAAGCTATTGAAACTGCAGAGAGCAATGAAGAGACCTACAGGCTAAACAAACTCCAAAACCCATCCTAGCTCTTAATCAGCCAACAAGGTGACCTTACTCACTAGGACGACCAAAATCATCAGACAACTAAACTAAGTCCTACAGATGTGGAAGTCCACACCAGGCTAGAGCGTGCAGAGTGCCATTACTGCAAAAGGAAGGGGCACATTGCTAAGGTGTGTCATACCAAGGCTAGGGATGAAGGAAATAAGATGGCTCATAAAACTCGCCAAGTCATTGAGGCCATAGAGGATAGTGACAAGGAGAGGTTAGAAGATAGTACCTACACTTTGTATAAGATGACCTCAAGGAAGTGTGACCCAATTATGACAATAGTTACAGCAAATGGAGTTGAACTCAAGATGAAAGTAGACACTGGCGCTTCAGTTTCCATAATCAGTGAGTATACATACAACAAATTGTGGACTCATAACATGCCGCCACTAAAGGAAACCACACTCAAACTGTGTACCTACAGTGGCGAAACTTTGCAGATTCATGGGGCTATCACAGTTGATGTCACATACAATGACCAAACAGACATCCTGCCTCTCCTGGTAGTGGAAGGTACAGGACCAAGCCTGATGGGAAGAGACTGGCTAACCAAAATCAGGTTGGATTGGGGAAACATATGCAATATACAAGCAAATTCTACATGGCTACAGAAGGTCCTAGTCAAACATAAAACTGTTTTTCAGGGTGGATTGGGCTAGTCAAGAACACAACCGCCAAGATTCATGTAGATGAAACAGCTCAAACTCGATTTTGTAGACAGAGAATTGTACCCTATGCCCTAAGAGGAAAAGTGAATGCCGAGATTGACCGCCTGGCCAAGAGTGGTATTATTGAACCATTGGAATTTTCAGACTGGGCAGCTCTAATTGTGCCGGTAGTAAAGACAGATGGATCCATACGCATTTGCAGCGACTATTAAATCACGGTAAACCAAGCAGCCAAATTGGACAAGTATCCTCTACCATGGATTGATGACATCTTTGCATCTTTGGAAGGTGGAAAGATTTTCTCCAAGTTGGATCTGGCACATGCATACCAACAAGTAGCCTTAGATGAAGAATCCAAGAAATTCACCACCATCAACACCAGTAAGGGTCTCTACCAGTATACACGCCTTCCTTTTGGAGTATCTTCGGCACCTGCATATTTCAAAGAATGATGGAAGGCCTTCTACAAGGTATTTCAAATGTATCAGTTTATCTGGATGACATCCTTATAGAAGGAAAAACGGAGCAGGATCACATGGCAATTTTAGAAAAAATACTTTCTAAACTACAAAATGCAGGAATTCGGCTGAAATGCTCCAAGTGTGCTTTCATGCTCTCCTCAATTGATTACCTGGGACATAGAATTTCAGCAGACAGATTGCAGGCAACCAAAGAAAAGGTGAGGGTAATATCTGAGGCTCCAGCCCCACTAAACGTTACACAGTTACTTTCATTTCTTGGAGTAGTTAACTATTACTCTAAGTTCTTGCCTAACCTTTCCACCATGTTAGCACCTTTATACAGGCTCCTTCAAAAACAAACACATGGATTTGGGATGCTGAACAGGATAAAGCATTTCATGAAGCCAAGACTCACTGAGTGCCTTCTGATACATTATGCCCCGCAGAAAGAGTTGGCGCTGTCCTGTGATGCTTCGCCTTATGGAGTAGGTACAGTCCTTTCACATAGACTACAAGATGGTTCAGAGCAACCTGTAGCATTTGCAAGTAGATCCCTAGCACCAGCAGAAAAGGTCTATTCCCAACTGGACAAGGAAGCACTGTCAATAGTTTTTGGAGGAAAGAACTTCAACCAATACCTATTGGGTCGAAGATTTACTATACTTTCTGACCACAAACCACTTCAACATTTATTCGCTGAAGACAAACCTATTCCTACCTTGGCATCAGCTAGGATCAAACGTTCGGGTATCATCCTTGGTGCATACAATTATAAAGGGAGTACAGACTTGGAAAACAACACTCTAATACTGATGTTCTAAGTCGTTTGCCTCTGCCAGAAGCAATCATTGAAGTTCCGGAAGCAGGAGAAACCATTCTGTTAATGGAAAACTTACACCTATCACCTATTACTGCTAGACAAATCAGACAATGGACGGATCGAGATTCAGTACTTTCAAACATCTGAAGACTTGTACAGTTTGGATGGAAAACTACTTCTGATGTCAGTCTAAAGCTATTTCAATAACGGAAAGAAGAACTGAGTGTTTATGACAGATGTGTTCTATCGGGTGACCAAGTGATTGTTCCACCGGCTGGTCATAGTGTTGTATTAGAGGCACTACATGATGGCCATCTAAGTGTCACTAAGATGAAGCAGCTTGCAAGAAGTATTGTTTGGTGGCCTGGAATAGACAAAGATTTGGAAAATAAAGTGAGACAGTGTGAGCAGTGTGTCCCGGCACAAAAATCACTAGCATATGTACCACTCTACCCATGGGAATGGCCTAGTCATCCTTGGGCCAGACTATATGTTGACTATGCAGGACCATTCATGGGGAAGATGTTTCTCGTACTAATAGATGCTCATTCTAAATGGATGGATGTGCACACAGTACCTTCTGCTACTTCTCACAGTACAATTTCTGTTTTGAGAACCATTTTCGCATCACATGGACTACCAGAGATTTTAGTATCTGATATTGGAACACCATTTTCAAGTTCGGAATTTGGAATTTTCCTAAGGCAGAATGGGATACGACATATTACCGCAGCTCCTTACCATCCGGCAACTAATAGTCTAGCAGAGAGAGCCGTCCAAATCCTCAAGAATTCACTCAAGAAAAGTGAACCAGGAGATATTGATAAACAGCTGGCTAGGTTACTATTCCATTACAGGACCACTCCACATGTAACCCTGGTAATTCTCCTGCCGAGCTGTTAATGGGTAGACCCCTGCGTACCCATCTTGATCTACTCAGACCCAATATTGCAATAGGGTCCACATGAGTCAAGACTCTCAAAAGCTGAATTATGATAGGAAGTCAAGGTCGAGAAGTTTCTCTGTAGAACACTCAGTTTTTGCTCGACAGTCAAACAATGACTCGCCATGGATACCAGGTACTGTGGTTGTGATGCTTGGAGAATTAACCTATCAAGTACAGTTTGATAATGGACGTATGGTTCGATGACATATCGATCAAATTCGCCCTTGCCATTTGAAAATGCCTGTACCATCCCTGGAGCGGATCATTGTTCCTAATGAAGCTCCTTTCCTTTTAGGTAACACCACTGGGCAACCAACAACTGTCAACAGTGAACCAGAGCCAGTGCTCTGCCGATCAAGTCGTGTACGACATCCTCCAGATTGTTATACAGCTTAGATTTCCTTCAAACTAAACAGGGAGGAATGTGATGAGTGTAGATTAATCCTAATATGATAAGATCATTAACTGATAACTAACTTATGTAATAATCATTAGCTAGCTAGTGGGCATGACTTAGTATATCATTTATCTGTATTGTACACAAGTCAGGCAGTCTTAGTGATTGTAGTCTGGTGATTTACAGTTCAATTTCTGTTCTTGACTGTTGCTCTCTCTTGACAAGTGTTCATAAAATTGTAGTTATTACATATCGGAAATACTACAGCGCTGTTCAAGTATATCTTGCTGTAGAGATGACAGGCTTCAAATGTTGTTGTCAGACAAAAGAACAAGCAGCTGATATCTTCCGAGGTACATGATGGTAGTGTTCCATTATAATACTGCCACTTCTTTCTCATTGCAACTCTCTATCTCTTCCCAGCAATCCCTCATCCTTACTCGGATTCCAAACATTCTAATATCATGATGTCCACCTCTTCCAGGAGTTCAGACTTCACGAGGTATCAAGTCAACAAATCTGCACTTGCCACCAAACTCATTGTCAAGTGCTAGACGTGACCACGTCTTTCATCACACATGACAAACACACTAACTTCAATTTTCGCTTTGCTGGAGAGCAGTTCAATTCTCACCAATTTTTCCAGCTATACAGTTAGTACACACACACAAAAAAAACATTCATACTTGAATACCGACCATATTTCATACTGATGTTATTATTATTCATCTCTACCAACTTACATCGGTATTTTGCATTTTCCATTCAAGGAAGATCTAGCTTCAGACATGTCAGAACCAAAGTTAGACATGCACAATGCACTTGGCATGTGCAACACACTCCTTTATGCTGGCATAATGAAAATACTCCCTTCTTTTTCGGTATGGCATACACTATCCGAAAAGCTAATATATTTCTCAGCTAAAACTCACATCAGCAGCTTCTTAGCTGCTTAAATGGTGGTTTCAGCCGATATTAGCTCCAAAAAGACTCTAAGGAGAGACAAGACCATGCATTCCCCTCCCAACAACTAGCGAGTGGTTTATGCAATTGCTGGAACAGCTGGTCCGACTTCAGGACAATGAATCTCTCGATTGTCGAACATTTGTACTTTTTTTCCTCCTTTGTTTCATCATATGGTTCCTTTGACTCTACTGGCCATCAATTATTTTTGCGCAATGTCTATATATATATATAGAGAGAGAGAGAGAGGACATGGATTACAAAATGCAAGCTACTTCGATGACCATTCCTTTAAGATGTGCTTAGTAAAACAAGGACAGCTCCTATTAACAATATCCCGTGTGACTACTATTTGAGGTGGATTACTATTCAGGGAGCTTTCTCTATTTGATGAAATATAATGTATACATACACAATCTTTTTTAGCACATGAATTGACTGTTCTCACTTTCAACCACATTTGAACCCCTCCGACCTGCCCTCCCTCCTCCCAAATTTAGTATGCTACACTGTATCAGACCAACAAACAATATAAAATTATGGCAGAGAACCCCCCCCCCCCCCCTCTCCCCAACATTGCTCCTTTCTCATCCTCATATTGCTTGGACATCTCCATCAGCATCATGGCTTCACTCACATCATCCTTCTCCACCACCGAAGCAAGGCGAAGATGAGCCTGAGAGTCAAAATGAAGGTCAGGAAAGAGCAACATTTAATGACAAAGCAAGATGAGGGTCAGAAAGGAGGAGCAACATTTAGAGGAGAGACAAGACGAGGGTCAGGTATTTTCCCTTCTGAGACACAACCTTAAGAGCCACAATCTCCTTTTCTTGAGCACCAAGATGACAGAGAGGACAGCAAGTTATGCTGGATGATTTAGACACAGCATAATATCTGGGCCACCAATATCCACAAGAGCTCACACAAAGGATTGCTTCTTCTCCACTTCTACTTGCAGAGGACTCAGTAAGGGTCTATTCACAGATTGCCCAGATTTCCTCCTTGGTGGAGGATGCACGCTTCTTGGGAGGCATTCCTTGCTTATAGCTGAGCCAGCCAGACATGTGAGGGGGTTGGTTTGCAATACCTCAGGATTCTCGCAGTAGTGGAGAGGATGGGCTATGTCCCCCTGTGACCAGAGGGTCGATGACACTCAACAGTGCAACGGCCCAGCGTGGATGTGTGAACAACTCGTTAACCAATCCGATTTTGTGACTCACTTAGTTTGGCTGATATAATACTCACCAGATGACATGCGCCAGACTCAACATGATCAAGATGCATCAGTTATGGTTTTTATATATGTAAACTATCCACCCTGTCTACTCGCAGTCCAAAAGAGAGAGAGCTGCTGCACACTTGCAGGGAACTGAGTTTACCTCAACAAGATAGAAAAAAGTTCCTACAATCAAGAACTTGTATCGCATCCAATGTCAATATGTAGATGAATTGTGTAGTTCAGGCTGAAAAAATTTCCATCATTCCTTCCTTGACATCTACTAACCAAGCAGGCCACGAGTATAACCATGTTTCTTTCCATTGGCCTTCATATCTGCAGTTGTTATCTTTATCATTGACGAATCTATTAATGTTCAAGACATTTTCCTAGCCTAACTACTGCTCAGGCAAAAAAAACATAGACATTGCTCTGTTCATAACCTTGGTATGGACAAGTTAAAGAGCTAATCAAATACTGATTTGTGATGTGATTTTTAGATGTCTTCTTTAAGATTGTGGGATGAGATGCAGGCAAAAATTACATGTTCCTTAGAGATTCACAGCTGGTGTAAGTGGATTGTAATATGGGTAAGTAGCGAAATATTGTATGTTTTTACATATTCCTTACTGGTGCAAGATTTAGCAACCTAATACCTGACATTATGGGAATAAATATTCTGAAACAGAAATGTGCATGTGGAAATAGTTATGTTAAGATTATTTGGAAGCCGCTTTCCTTGAAGATGAGTACATTAAGAGTTTGGACATCAGGCAGTGCTTTCTGCAGAAGGTATCAGAGAACAAAGTCAAGCAGAAGCTGAGAAGAACTTGTTGAAGTGATAGTTTACACTTATAACACTCTTTGTTTTCAGTTTGTAATATATCATTAGCTGCATCAGTTATGCTTTCTATATATGCTAAACTATTCAGTCATATGCTCGCTATCCAAGAGAGCAGCAGTAAACATGCAAGGAACTGTATTTACCTTACCTTATATAGCAAGATTGAAAATAGTTCCTACCATCAAGAACTTGATTTGTAGATGTCTTCTTTATGATTGTGAGATGAGATGCAGTCCAGAATTACAGCTATGTTCCTTAGAGATTCACAATTGGTATTAGTGGTTGGATTGTAATATGGGGAAGTAGCCAAGAATTGTATGCATTCATTGTATTCCTTACAGGTGCAAGATGGAACAACCTGATATCCTACAACATAATGGGATGACCAATTCTGAAATGGAAATGTTCATGTGGAAATAGTTTTTTTGTTAGAAGTAATTAGAAACCGCTTTCCTTGAAGATGAGAAGATTATCAGATAACAAGGGAAGACCATGCAGAAGCTGACAATTTTATTGTTTTCAGTATGCTCTATATCATCAACCAAGTATTGACTATATGCATCAGTTATGCTTTTTATGTGAGTTAAACTACCCAGCCGTCTACTCTCTATCCAAAATGGAGAGAGAGTGGCTGCACACAAGTAAGGAACTGTGTAGCTTAACAATATTGAAAAATATTTCCTACTGTCAAGAACTTGTATCACATCCAATGCCAGTATGTTGTTGAATTGAGTAGTTTAGTCTGAAGAAAACTACAGCATTCTTTCCCTGTGATACTTACACAAGATTGGTAGACTGGTTCACTTCCGTATAGAACTGCAAAGTGGGATAGCAAGGGGAAGAAAGCTAGACAGATGCTACATTCCTAGCTACTTGCTTTGCTGGGCACTTACTTTTGTCTTCATTGTAAAGAGAGTGGATAGTGAAGTACACACTAATGTTTAGAGATGTACTGGCCAATTCCTGACTCACTGGCAAGGAGAGGTTTCGAATTACCACACTCTTTAAGTGACGTAACCGTCCTAACATTCAAGAACATCATCATATGTCGTATGGCTGTGGTGAACCACCTGGGAGGTTGATGGGCTCTGAGTTTAACCATGGGTATAGAGAGAACATGCATCGAGAATAATTGACCTGAGTAGTTGCCAGGAGTTGTCAATGTCGTTGCTAGCAAAGCATGGGATTAAGTCAATATCTAGAAAGTGATTGCTAAGGCCTTGAAGATCACCCTTTCTGAAGTCTAATACGTATTTGGTAGTTTTCTTGATGTGAGGGGTTATGTTGGTGTCAAAGGTAATAAAATGATCAGAGGATAAAGCTGAGGTTTTATTTTCAATATGACGTTGTTGATGTGATCTTCATTGTTAGTAATTGGTAGATCTAGGATGCCATCTTTGACGTGGGTAGGCTCAGTAATTACTTGTGTGAAGTTAAAGCGGAAGATCCGATCACGTAACATTGCAGATGTGGTGGTTGAAGCTGATAGGTTTGACCAAACAATGTTTTGAGCATCGAAGTCACCAAGTAGAATGAGTCTCTTGTTGAGTGAAGAGAGGGCTTCTATTGACTGTACCAAAGTGTTGAAAAGGACAGTCATGAGGAATGTAAACACAGGAGACATTGAGATTAGAAGATAAGTTCGATAGACATCACATCTGCGGAGAAGTAAGATTGAATGAAATGAGAGATCTTAGATGAGATAGAAATCTGGCTCCACCACTACGGGAGGGTCTATCTGAATGGTACAATAAGTCGACTGATGGGAGAA
The DNA here is from genome assembly GCA_965261215.1 of Ekhidna sp. Taxonomy (GTDB): domain Bacteria; phylum Bacteroidota; class Bacteroidia; order Cytophagales; family Cyclobacteriaceae; genus Ekhidna. Next base: position 62,953 of record CBDHDT010000177.1, on the reverse strand, counting down.
TTTCATTATCTTGGGTTTTATCAGTTATCGTGTCTCAGTCAGTACAATTACATCAAGTCAGCGAGAGTAAACAAAACTTTGGAATTTCTTCAATTTGTTGGTAATGCTACGGCAGCTCCAAAAACAGCAATGGAGGTGCCGGGGTGGTAGTCATTGGTGTAAAGGATTAGGGATTGGGGTGATGACATTATGTGAAATAGTCAGCGAGTCAAGCATGGCTTGAATATGGGATGGAGTGGAGGAGGCAGGGTTTGAAATGGGAGCAGAAGAATTTGCTGTTTAAAGATACAGTGATGCTGGTAAGATCTACCTCAGTGGCTGAAGTGGTTGGATGGGGTCCTCAGAAACCGTGGGGGAGGACAGAGCAAGTGAAATGCCTCTTGAGAGCTCACTTTTGTACATAGGCTCTTCCTGTAGCTTGTTGTTGGCAACTCGGGCATGGACTTTGCCATTCAGCAGAATTGCTGACAGGCGAATCTTAATATCTTGCCAGCCTTAACTGAGCCGTCACCTCTCTTTAGAAGTAGTTTCTGGATTGCCCTCTCCTGATTTGTCTGATCTGGCTTTATGATAATAGAACTAGCAAGGTTATGCTTTTTTGACAATCCGCTCTATACCTCTAGACGTCTGGCCAGTCTAGCCAGGATAGGATGGGATGTTTTGTTGCTGTCAAACTTGCCAAGCCTTCGGCAATCAATAACAGAGTGGTTGTTGATATTCTCATCTCTACTAGAAAGAATAGACGTAACAGAACCCACATCACTCATGGATCGTCGGATCCAATAGGTGGCAGAGTCACGCTCCTCAACAACAAATATAACTATATTACTTTTACTATCTTGTGACTCACTTGATATGGCTGACTGCTGTCTAATCTAATCTCTAGGTTCGTGCTTCCTCAGAGACGTAGAATTTATGGTTATTTGAGCATAGGATGCACCAGAGGCTATTATACCTGGGATCTGTTGTAGATCCATCTTAAAAGGTGATGCAGTCATGGACCGAGATTTCATGACAGAGACTAATTTACCATTCTGAGACACAACCCTTAAGAGACGCAATCACCTTATCTTGAGCACCAAGATAACAGAGAGGACAGCAAAACTTCCTGGATGATTTAGACACAGCACAACGTCTGTGCAATCAATGTCCACAGAGCTCTCACAGAGGATTGCTTCTTCTCCACTTCTACTTGCAGAGGACTCAGCAATAGTCTATTCACAGATGGCCCAGATTTCCTCCTTGGTGGAGGATGCACGCTTCATGGGAGGCATTCCTTGCTTATAACTGAGCCAGCCAGACACGTGAGGGGGCTGGTTTGCAAGCCCTCAAGATTCTCGCAGTAGTGGAGAGGATGGGCTGTGTGCCCCTGTGACCAGAGGATCAATAGCACTCACCAGTGCAACGGCTCAGTATGGATGGGCGAACAACTCGTTAACCAATCCGATCTTGTGACTCATTTGGTTTGGCTGATATAATATTCACCAGACGACATGCGCATGCCCAACATGATCAAGATACATCAGTTATGGTTTCTATATATGTAAACTATCCAGCCCATCTACTCGCAGTCCAAAAGAGAGGGAGTACCTGCACACTCAGGGAAATATTTACCTCAACAAGATAGAAAGAAGTTCCTACTATCAAGAATTTGTAGCACATACAATGCCAATGTGTTGATGAATTATATAGTTCAGGCTGAACAAAATTCCATCATTCCTTCCTTGACATCTCCAAACCAAACAGGCCACGTGTAGAACCATGTTTCTTTCCTTTGGCTTTCAAATCTGCAGCCGTTATCTCATCATTGACGAATCTATTAATGTTCAAGATACTATACCTGAAACCACCGAAATTTGAACACATATTTGTAGCTCTTCATAACTTTTTTCTCCTTCCTTCTGTGCAAATACTTTTGATATCAGCGTGTTGCTTATTGTGTGTGCTTTAAGATGATATGTAAAAAGTCTCTATAGGCACCTTTTCTTAGAAGATATATCCAAACACGCAAGGATCACTCAAGAAATTAGACTACCTAATTTGTGGTAGGACTTAGGCCCAGGCGCCTTGAGCGACGCGCCCCAAACTTGGTGTGTGGGTAGCTAAAGCTCGGGGCTGTGATTTGGCAGTTAATTTTTTTTTTACCGTGAACCCCCCCCCCCCCCCCCCCCCCCACCCCCCCCCACCCTTGAATTATGGTCTCGCCTCTGCTCAACAACATAACTCAGGGAGGGGGGGGGGTTTCACGTTAAAAAAAAATAACCCCCCCAAATCACAGCTACGTGCTTTAGCTACCCACACACCAAGTTTGGGGCGCGTCACTCAAAGCGCCTGGGCCTAAGTCCTACCACAAATTAGGTAGTCTAATTTCTTGAGTGATCCTTGCGTGTTTGGATGTATCTTCTAAGAAAAGGTGCCTATAGAGACTTTTTACATATCATCTTAAAGCACACACAATAAGCAACAAGCTGGTATCAAAACTATTTGTACAGAAGAAAGGGGAAAAATGTTATGACGAGCCACAAATGTGTTCAAATTTCGGTGGTTTCAGGTGTAATACCCTTAACTACTGCTCAGGCAAAAAACACACATAGACATTGCTCTGGCATAACCTTGGTACGGACAAGCTAATGAACTAATCCAATACAGATTTGTGATGTGATTTTTAGATGTCTTCTTTACGATTGTGGGATAAGATACAGGCAAAAATTACATGTTCTTTAGAGATTAACAAAAGTGGATTGTAATATGGGAAAGTAGCCAAAGATTGCATGTTTTTACATATTCCTTACAGGTGCAAGATTTAGCAACCTAATACCTATCATTATGGGATTATAAATTCTGAAACAGAAATGTCCATGTGAAAATAGTTTTGTTAAGATTATTAGGAAGCCGTTTTCCTTGAAGATGAGTACATTAAGAGTTTGGATATAAGGTAGTGCTTTGTGCAGAAAGTATCCGAGAACAAAGTCAAGCAGAAGCTGAGAAGAACTTGTTGAAGTGATAGTTTGCACTTACAACACAACACTGTTTGTTCAGTTTGTAATATATCATTAGCTGAATCAGTTATGCTTTCTATATATGCTAAACTATCCAGTCATCTACTCGCTGTCGAGAGAGAAAGTGGCAGTAAACATGCAAGGAACTGTGTTTACCTTAGCAAGATTGAAAATAGTTCGTAGCCACCATCAAGAACTTGTATCAGATCCAACGCAAGAGCATATTGAAGCATTAATCCGACATAAAATAAATCCATCTACCTTTCCATGACATTTATTGACCATGTAGGGCACGTGTGTGTCCAGTGTTCTTCCCTTTGGACTTCGAAACTGTAGACGTTTCCTTCTTCCTAATCTAGCGACTTCCTTGGTTTTGTCCGACCATTTCCTTTTCTAAGTCGGACTGAAAAATATTCCGTGCACTCCTGGGTTATGAATGTACGACACAAATAATAATTATTATACCGAGACATATGACATAAGGGCATGAGCGCCAATAGGTTCCCATCCACCTCCCCCTGTGGGCTCGCTACGCTCGCCAAATTAAGACTATTTATGGAACAGACAAGATCTTGTTTTTTATATCCTACACTAGTATGTTTGCCATTATCACCCCTAATGACTATTACTATCAGTCAGCTCTCCTTTTTTTACACAATTATCCTTTGTACTAGCTGTCTGAGGGAAAAGCACCTATGAGTGGTAGTACATGCAAGGAATTTGTTTTTGATTCGCCACCCTTAGATTCATCCACCTCCTTAGCAATAGCTGTTGGAATATTAATGTCATCAGCATTACTGTCCGGTAATCAAGGAAATGGATGACGCCCATTGACTCGTCTTGGCAGCTATCGCTCCTGGCATCTCACTTTGTCTCAGCTGCCATATAGATATTACTTGCAGCTTTCCTGCACTCTCCTGACATACTCACTTTGTTTCTTTTTGTCTCAACGTTGTTGACACTGCTCAGTGGCTGGGTAATATCTTATTATGGGCCGTGTCCAAAATCTCTTTCGATATTTTGTTTCCACCATTTCCTGTTTATGCAAGCGGTAACTTGTCACTTTTACGGGATGAACGTGTGGCAGATAGATCGGCAGTTTGGGGCAATACAACTTTTTAATCTCTTGCTAATCAAGACTAAGAATTATGCTGCATTTACTTATTGACATGTGCAGAACTTATTTATTATACTATTAATAATAATTTTCCCAGTGTTTATACTTATTACTTTCTATTTCATTGTTTTCTTTTAGTGCAGGTGCTATTCCATCAAAAATATGTTTTCCTTTCCTTAGGATAATTACAAGATGCACTTTCATAGCAGGATTTATATAAGGGTGCCAAAAGTAAGACTGCTTTATTCGTCCATCTATCCAAATTGTGTTGTTGAAATGCGGCCCTCAAATTCTGGTGAATATTCAAGAAAATGTTCCAACAATCTCTGGTGTAATAATCATGACACTTCGAAAACACCATTACTACCTCAACACTCCTTGTCATTGGGAAAGAAAGTGAGGAGACATTTTTTGACAAATACTTTTATTTGCTCAAAGTCTGTTTTCGTAATACTATTGTGGCATCTTGTGACAGAACTCTCCTACAGCCTATTTCTTAGTCCTTTCATATATATTCAATATATAAACCTAGTAACTTCCCTGGGAATCTCAGGTTTGCTGGCAGTTGCTTATCTTTTTTCACCCATGGCTGGTTTTCTTGCTGATGTGAAGTTTAGTCATTTCAAAGTACTCAAATGTAGTACATATATCACATTAGCAGCCACCATTTTTCTCATTATATTTGGTAGCTTAATGATTTATTCAGTTCACACCATTGGTTATTACTTCTTTGTATTGATAGCCTTACTTGGTCTTGCAATGCTTCTGTGTGGCATTGGACATATGATGTTTATTGCAAACATTATGCAGTTTGGAACAAGTCAACTTCGGGAGGCACCATCACAAAATTCAGTTATATTTTTATGCTGGTACTTTTGGGTTAGTGGGATTAGCAATCTAATTTCATTTAGCACCCATTTAAGCGGTCACAGAAGTTATATCAATTTTCCACACAAATCATTTGAGTTTGACAAGTTAAATACTGGCATTACTGCTGCGATCTTGTGTTTGTCTGGCGTCTCTTCTGCGTTCATCTTGTTATTACTTCACAAAAGACAGACATGGTTCTGGACAGATACCATCAGAGTGAATCCATATAAACTGGTTTGCAAGGTCATAAATTTTTCCCGTCTGAATAAGAAGCCAGTCTATCGAAGTGCACTCACCTACTGCGAGGATGAACTCCCCTCAAGGATGGATCATGGGAAAATGAAATATGGCGGACCGTTCACTACAGAGCAGGTTGAAGATGTCAAGGTATTTTTACGAATACTGAAAGTCTTGTTTTCTTTTGGCCCTGCATTTCTAATGGATGTGGCAACCACTGCATCTATCCTAAAACATGCCCCAATTAAAACTACACTTTACAACATAAGTGAGTCTGTGACAGTGGAGTTTCTGGACTATGGGATTTTATCTCCACTATTGACTGTGGTGTGCATACCCATCTACCTTAGCATTATTCGTCCTTTCTTCTCACGATGCCTTCCAAACATGCTTAAGAGAATGGGCCTGGGTATAGCTCTACTCTGCATTTCACTACTTTTATTTGTAGCATTTGACATAGCAAATTACAAGCAAGATCCTTTCTACCCATGCATTGCAAATGCAACTTATGTATTTGACACGAAACATTTTCCATCGGCCACATACTTATTTGTAATCCAAAACACTCTTTCTTCCCTTTACAACATGCTACTTTATATAGCAGCATGGGAGTTCATTTGCTCCCAAAGTCCTCAGTCAATGAAGGGGCTGCTTTTTGGATTGTTTTATGCAATCAAGGGATTTTATCAGACCTTGGCTATAGCACTTATCCTGCCATTTGATTCTGTCAGGATTTCACATATTTTCGGCTGTCGTTATGGTTATTATATACTTAACCTCTGTGTGGGACTGGTCTCATTGCTCATCTATACAGTTGTTGCTAGGAGATATAAGTATCGGAAAAGAGATGACATATGCAATATATATCAATATGCAGAGGAATACTACTCCAACATTCAGTAAGAATGCAGCTAATCGATTATTGTACTGCAGCACAAGAGATTACTTTTTAATCTTGTATGGAACTGTCTTGTTGCTGATTAAATGTAGCATTTAACAAGGGAAATACATGCTCAGAGGCAACTGAAGAAGGCTAACTATTATGACTTTTTGAACATTTGCTGACTTAGCAGCTATAGTGTTAGTGTAAAGTGTATTTGTGTTGTACAAAACAGTCATAAAAAAAGACATTTTTTAAGCCACAGCAAACAATTTGTCTAAGTAGTATGCTCATAATTATTATGCATAAAATTATGCTGGCATAATAGCCTCAGGTCTAATGCTAGTACTCCCTATGCTGGTTTTATCAATTTTTTTAAATGGTAGATGACAAATTCCCCCCAAAACCAGTCATATTTTGGCTAAAACTCATTTTGGTATTAGTGCCAAAAAGATTCTCTGCTTGCCATGAATCTTTCGCTAAGCCAGTAAACCACTAAGATAATAAACCGACAGACTTGAAAGTGTGAAAAAATCCCCTGAAATTCATCTCCTATTGTTTATGTATTTGGCATCTATATATATATGTGGCTCAATATTACAGCATCTATAATTACAGAGTGATTCACAAACTTTTATTGTATGTATATACCAATTAATTTATCTTTGGCTGAAATGGGCAGTATGCATGAGAACTCAAGAATAGCATTATAGGGAGAGGTTCAAGCATAATTTAGTGAGGCCTATATAATTGGTTCATTCATAAAAACTTTAGCACTAGAAATTCCAATGCACATCCTCAACTAACTATTTCTAGATTAGAGAAAAGGGGTATGAGTAAGGCTTGTAGACAACACAATCAATCTAGCTCATGTGCTATAATTATAATAAGTAAAGACGGTTCATTATTGAAAACATGACTCAAGCCATGCCAAGTTCTATGCAGCTGAATTTGGTGTCAGTGATTTACTGACAAATAATCCTAACAACAACTATTCACAATCTATGTATGTGTACTTCAGCAATAAATAATAGCATCTGCCTTGATGGGTTAGTTCAAATCTTGCCAAGTCTTTGAAGTCTGGATTTCTCCTACAATTCTTGCCAACCGATCTCTGGCTGACACTTACAAAACAACAAGATATGTGACTTGTGTAGTATACACAAAAATTAAGAATCACTAAATAAGGGGAAGAACAGTGCAAAAACATCAAACTTGGTAAAACTTATCATAGATCATTTTAAATATAGTGCTCATCTTTAAAAATGGCCACCACCTAACGCTAAAATAGCATTCAATTCAGCAACCAAGAGGCCTAGGATCTTCTGTTATCTACATTTTTGGGGGTCATAGAATATAAAGCAATCTTGACTATATATATGTATTCATTTGCTATACCACTTTGTAATTTATAGAGATGAGTTTGGAGGTCTTTATTGCAGACTTCACATGAACTAATAATGACAACCATCACCACATTTTCACAAAGCTGTGCATGGCAGAGTTACATTTGTGCATTTACTTTTTTTTTGTTGAGTCCTTGGTTCAGCTGCATCTCATAAGTTCTCTGCAAACTCCGATTTTGAGGGAGGGGAGCACCATTGGATCAAGCACCTCAATCAAGATATAACAAGCCTGGCACATTTAGTCTTTAGTGTGCATAAATAGAGCACCCTTGGTCAGTCGAATTTTAGTCATGTCTTTGACTTTCTGTGTGAACAGGTCGACCCTGAGCCCATCAACATGGTGTCTAGAATTTGTTCAGTCATAAAAAAGTACTCTTCTGCCAGCAAAGCAAGAGGTGGTAATGTCATGAGCTGGGATCATTATGCACAGATCCTAGCTTCAAATGATGCCACCCATAGAGCAGTCAATGACATTCACAGCTTTTATAACACAGCCAGAAAAACGACATCCTGTCCATGGTATGATTGACAGTTTTGTGTGTCTGGTAGCATGCTGATTACTTGTTTTTCCATTTTAATGACACTTCTCTACGGGTCAGGGAGCTGCTACAACTTATGCCAGTTTTTAGGTACTGCATTCTTTGGCTCAATCCTTCTACGGACTCCTCCCTCTCTATAATTTGTGCCTTCAGTGGACTTGATCTGTAATCATCCAAACGACATCAATCCTCAGGAAGAGACATCTTGTGCATACTCCTGGAATATTTTAGCTGCTCCAGGCTTCAACATATTTACAATGGCAGGTCCATTTAGCACAACTACAGCATCAAGAGTTCCGTTCTCCTTTTCAGTGACTGACCTGTTCGTGATTTCATGTTCTAGAATAAGATCACTGCTTTCTTTGAGAAAAGGATTGCCATAACCATCTATGGCAGACTTTGAATGCCTGGATATATTTTGGGAATGCTTTCTGCACTCCTGGCCACTGTTATGGTGGTGCACCTTGGGGGTTTGCAGTGCATCTACTGATGCTTCAAAGCCTTTTGTGAGTTGGGTGAGTCATCTCTGGACCACTGACCATCCACCAACTACACCATCAACCTTCACCACAGCATTGTTTTGTTCACATGCACTAATCAAGTGCCAGTTTCCAAAAAACATGGCTGGTTTTGTGAAGTGTCCCTTATTGTAGACCAGAGGATGCTTCCGAGGCAGAGCCAGCATGTCATGGAGGTGAACTGGAATCCACCATGCGAGGTTGAAATGGTCAATAGGAACCAGTGCACAAATGAAAACCTGTACTCCGGACATATGTACAAACAGGAGGATGGTGAGCTGTAGCTGAAGCACCATATAAAAAAAAATAGGTCGACTTCCCATCAGGACAGTACACCATCCTCTAGATTTTCATCTCTCTTGGTCCCTCAGACTTCACATACACCTAGTATGTCTCTTCTATGCTTTTATCAATGCTATTAATAGCAGGCCACTGGATCATGCCATGCTTTGCTCAGCCCTTCTTTTTTCCACAAAATTTACGAATATGACTAGCAAGAATGCTACAATACTAGCCAGCCATAGAGAAAACCTGACTTTATCCTTACAAATGCAAGAAAAGAAAGACTGTTAAGTATGTACTATACATTATATATACTGTACTAGTATGGACATATTGGTTTGAAGTGTGCCAGAGCAGCAACATGCATGTTGTGTCCTAGATGAAGGTTATCCTGGTACGCGAGAGGTTAACACCCCACACATTCAGTCTCTCGTACTCATCCAGACACTCGTCAAAAATGGATCACATCAGGATCAGCCATTTTACGAATGATGCTATAAATAACATCAATGGGCCTGGCATTCCTATAATATGTTTGGGTGTGGTGTGTAACATGCTCAGGGAATACTGTATGTATGTATATACATATATAGCCAGAAAATTTGGAGTGGAATTTTGATTAGGCAGTTTGATAGAGGTACTGGCAATACATATATATTACGATATCATTATTATATGGTAAGTGGGTTCTGCTAATTACCTCACATGGCAAAATAATAAATAATATGGTGCTTGGGATGACTGCAGATTATTCTTAATACGATAAGATCATTTAACAGATAACTAACTTATGTAATTATAATTAGCTAGCTAGTGGGCATGACTTAGTATATTGTTTATCTCTATAGTACACATGTCAGGTAGTCTTGTTAATTAGTTGTTGCTTTACAGTTCAATTTCTGTTCTTAACTGTTGCTCTCTCTTGACAAGTGTTCATAAAATTGTAGTTATTACATATCGGAAATTCTACATTTTGGCGACGAGGGTAAACTTCAATGACAACACACGGCACTCTCGGAGAATTTAACCCCAACAGAGAGGATTGGACATCCTATGCTGAACGTCTAGAACTCTACTTCACAGCTAATGATGTCGTCACTGAAAAGAAGCAACAAGTGATATTGCTGGGTATTTGTGGTGCAGAGACGTAAAGACTAATCAGAGATCAGGTAGCCCCTACCAAGCCTACAGCAAAAAACTTTTGCTGAACTTGTCAAAATTGTGAAGAATCAACATCAGCCACCCCCGTCTACTATCGTTCCATGGTTTTATTTTAACACTTGTATACAGGAAATGGAAGAAACTGTGTCAGAGTTTGTGGCTGGCTTACGCAGGTTAACAGAATACTGCCAATTCATAGCAACAATGGATGACACGCTAACGGATAGACTTGTTTATGGTTTCCGGGATCGTCGTCTTCAACAACGTCTACTAGCGGAAATAGACCTAACATTCCAGAAGGCATTACACATTTCATAAGCTATTGAAGCTGTAGAGAGGAATGAAGAGACCTACAGGCTAAACAAACTCCAAAACCCATCCTAGCTCTTAATCAGCCAACAAGGCGACCTTACTCTCAAGGACGACCAAAATCATATGACAACCAAACCAAGTGCTACAGATGTAGAAGTCCACACCAGGCTAGAGAGTACCCATTTAAGGGTGCAGATTGCCATTACTGCAAAAGGAAGGGGCACATTGCTAAGGTGTGTCCAACCAAGGCTAGGGATGAAGGAAATAAGATGGCTCATAAAACTCGCCAAGTCATTGAGGCCATAGAGGATAGCCACAAGGAGGGGTTAGAAGATAGTACCTACTCTTTGTATAAGATGACCTCAAGGAAGTGTGACCCAATTATGACAATAGTTACCGCAAATTGAGTTGAACTCAAGATGAAGGTAGATACTGGCACTTCAGTTTCCATAATAAGTGAGTATACATACAACAAATTGTGGACTCATAACATGCCGCCACTACAGGAAACCACACTCAAACTGTGTACCTACAGTGGCGAAACTTTGCAGATTCATGGGGCTATCATAGTTGATGTCACATACAATGACCAAACAGACACCCTGCCTCTCCTGGTAGTGGAAGGTACAGGACCAAGCCTGATGGTAAGAGACTGGCTAACCAAAATCAGGTTGGATTGGGGAAATATATGCAATATACAAGCCAATTCTACATGGCTACAGAAGGTCCTAGACAAACATAAAACTATTTTTCAGGATGGACTTGGGCTAGTCAAGAACACAACCGCCAAGATTCATGTAAATGAAACAGCTCAACCTCGATTTTGTAGACAGAGAATTGTACCCTATGCCCTAAGAGGAAAAGTGAATGCCGAGATTGACCGCCTGGCCAAGAGTGGTATTATTGAACCAGTAAAATTTTAAGACTGGGCAGCTCCAATTCTACCGGTAGTAAAGACAGATGATCCATACGTATTTGCAGAGACTATTAAGTCACGGTAAACCAAGCAGCCAAATTGGACAAGTATCCTCTATCATGGATTGATGACATCTTTGCATCTTTGGAAGGTGGAAAGATTTTCTCCAAGTTGGATCTGGCACATGCATACCAACAAGTAGCCTTAGATGAAGCGTCCAAGAAATTCACCACCATCAACACCAGGGTCTCTACCAGTATACAAGCCTTCCTTTTGGAGTATCTTCGGCACCAGCCATATTTCAAAGAATGATAGAAGGCCTTCTACAAGGTATTCCAAATGTATCAGTTTAACTGGATGACATCCTTATCGAAGGAAAAATGGAGCAGGATCACCTGGCAATTTTAGAGAAAGTACTTTCTAGACTACAAAATGCAGGAATTCGGCTGAAACGCTCCAAGTGTGCTTTCATGCTCTCCTCAATTGATTACCTGGGACATAGAATTTCAGCAGACAGATTGCAGGCAACCAATGAAAAGGTGAGGGCTATATCTGAGGCTCCAGGACCCACTAAACGTTACACAGTTACTTTCATTTCTTGGAGTAGTTAACTATTACTCTAAGTTCTTGCCTAACCTTTCCACCATGTTAGCACCTTTATACAGGCTCTTCAAAAACAAACAAAGTGGATTTGGAATGCTGAACAGGATAAAGCATTTCATGAAGCCAAGACTCACTGAGTGCCTCCTGATACATTATGACGCGCAGAAAGAGTTGGTGCAGTCCTGCGATGCTTCGCCTTATGGAGTAGGTACAGTCCTTTCACAGACTACAAGATGGTTCAGAGCGACCTGTAGCATTTGCAAGTAGATCCCTTGTACCAGCAGAAAAAGGCTATGCCCAACTAGACAAGGAAGCACTGTGAATAGTTTTTGGAGTAAAGAAGTTCAACCCATACCTATTGGGTCGAAGATTTACTATACTTTCTGACCACAAACCGTTTCAACATTTATTCGCTGAAACAAAATATCATAAATATTTCTTACTTTGTCCAAGACAAACCTATTCCTAACTCGGCATCAGCTAGGTTCAAACGTTGGGCTATCATCCTTGGTGCATACAATTATAAAGTGTAGTACAGACCTGGACTACAATACTCTAATGCCGATGTTCTAAGTTGCTTGCCTCGACCAGAAGCAATCAGTAAAGTTCCGGAAGCAGGAGAAACCATTCTGTTAATGGAAAAATTACACCTATCACCTGTTACTGCTAGACAAATCAGACAATGGACGGATCGAGATTCAGTACTTTCAAACATCTGAAGACTTGTACAGTTTGGATGGAAAACTACTTCTGATGTCAGTCTCAAGCCATTTCAACAAGGGAAGGAAGAACTGAGTGTTCATGACAGATGTGTTCTATGGGGGGGCCGAGTGATTTTTCCACCGGCTGGTCACAGTGTTGTATTAGAGGTACTACATGATGGCCATATAGGTGTCACTAGGATGAAGCAGCTTGCAAGAAGTATTGTTTGGTGGCCTGGAATAGACAAAGATTTGGAAAATAAAGTGAGACAGTGTGAGCAGTGTGCCCTGGCACAAAAATCACCAGCACATGTACCACTCCACCCATGGAAATGGCCTAGTCGTCCTTGGGCCAGACTACATGTTGACTATGCAGGACCATTCATGGAGAAGTTGTTTCTCGTACTAATAGATGCTCATTCTAAATGGATGGATGTGCACACAGTACCTTCTGCTACTTCTCACAGTACAATTTCTGTTTTGAGAACCATTTTCGCATCACATGGACTACCAGAGATTTTAGTATCTGATAATGGAACAACATTTACAAGTTAAGAATTTGGAATTTTCCTAAGGCAGAATGGGATATGACATATTACCTCAGCTCCTTACCATCCGGCAACTAATGGTCTAGCAGAGAGAGCCGTCCAAATCCTCAAGAATTCTCTCAAGAAAAGTGAACCAGGAGACATTGATAGACAGCTGCCAAGGTTACTATTCCATTACAGGACCATTCCACATGCAACCACTGGTTTTTCTCCTGCCGAGCTGTTAATGGGTAGACCCCTGCATACCCATCTTGATCTACTCAGAACCAATATTGCAACTAGGGTCCACATGAGTTAAGACTCTCAAAACCTGAATTATGATAGGAAGTCAAGGTCGAGAAGTTTCTCTGTAGAAGACTCAGTTTTTGCTCGACAGTCAAACAATGACTCGCCATGGATACCAGGTACTGTGGCTGTGAAGCTTGGAGAATTAACCTATCAAGTACAGTTTGATAATGGACGTATGGTTCGATGACATATCTATAAAATTCGCCCTCGCCATTTGAAAATGCCTATACCATCCCTGGAGGGGATCGTTATTCTAAGCTCCTTTCCTTTTGGATAACACCACTGGGCAACCAACAACTGTCAACAGTGAACCAGAGCCAGTGCTCTGTCGTTCAAGTCGTGTACGACATCCTCCAGATCGTTATACAGCTTAGCTTTCCTTCAAACTAAACAGGGAGTAATGTGATGACTGTAGATTAATCCTAATATGATAAGATCATTAACAGATAACTAACTTATGTAATAATACATTAGCTAGCTAGTGGGCATGAATTAGTATATTGTTTATCTGTATTGTACACATGTCATGTAGTCTTGGTAATTAGTTGTTGATTTACAGTTCAATTTCTGTTCTTGACTGTTGCTCTCTCTTGACAAGTGTTCATAAAATTGTAGTTATTACATATCCGAAATACTACAGCGCTGTTCAAGTATATCTTGCTGTAGAGATGACAGGCTTCCAATGTTGATGTAAGACAAAAGAACAAGCAGCTGATATCTTCTGAGGTACATACTGCCACTTTTTTCTCATTGCAACTCTCTATCTCTTCTTAGCAATCCTTCATCCTTGCTCGGATTCCAAACATCTGAATATCATGATGTCCACCACTTCCAGGAGTTCAGACTTCACGAGCTATCATGTCAACAAATTTGCACTTGACACCAAACTCATTGTCAAGTGCTACGTGACCACATCTTTCATCACATACGACACACCCACTAACTTCAATTTTCGCTTTGCTGGAGAGCAGTTCAATTCTCACCAATTTTTCCAGCTATACAGTTAGTACACACACAAAAAAAAAACATTCATACTTGCAATCACCGACCATATTTCACACCGATGTTATTATTATTCATCTCTACCAACTTACATCGGTATTTTGCATTTTCCATTCAAGGAAGATCTAGCTTCAGACATGTCAGAACCAAAGTTAGACATGCACAATGCACTTTGCGTGTGCGACATACTCCTTCATGCTGGCATAATAAAAATACTCTCTTCTTTTTCGGTATGGCATTCACTAGCTGAAAAGCTAATATATATCTCAGCTAAAACTCACATTGGCAGTTTCTTAGCTTCCTAAATGGTGGTTTCAGCCGATATTAGCTCCAAAAAGATTCTAAGCGTGCCTTGAATACTTTGCTAAGGGAGTGTAGGGCAGTACAACCCCCACCTCCTCCACCCCCCTCCCCCCTCCATGAATAGCCGATCAGTTGTCCATTCTGTTCAACTCGTATTCGCATCAGAAAGCAAATGGATCTTCCCTATAAGTGTATTCTACTCCCAACAACTTAGCGAGTAGCTTATGCAATTACTGGAACAGCTAGCCCACTTCAAGACAATGAATCTCTCCATTAATGAACATTCGTACTTTTTTTCCTCATTTATGTTTCATCAAATGGTTCCTTTGACTCTACACTGGGCACAATTATTTTTGTGCAACGTCTATATATATATAGAGAGAGAGAGAGAGAGAGGTCACGGATTACAAAAGGCAAGCTACTTGGATGACCATTCCTTTAAGATGTGTTTAGTATAACAAGGACAGCTCTTATTAACAATATCCTGAGTGACTGCAATTTGAGGTGGATTACTATTCAGGGAGCGTTCTCTATTTGATCAAATATAGTGTGTACATACACAATCTTTTTTAGCACATGGATTGACTGTTCTCACTTTCAACCACATTTGAACCCCTCTGACCTGCCCTCCCTCCTCCCAAATTTAATATGCTACACTGTATCAGACCAACAAACAATATGATATTATGGCAGAGAAACCCCCCCCCCTCCCCTCCCCAACCTTGCTCCTTTCTCAACCTCGTATTGCTTGGACATCTCCATCATCCTCATGGCTTCACCCACATCTTCCTAATCCACTACCGAAGTAAGGCGAAGACGAGCCTGAGAGTCAAGATAAGGGTCAGGAAGGAGCAACATTTAATGGAAAAGCAAGATGAGGGTCAGGTAGGAGCAACATTTAGAAGAGAGACAAGATGAGGGTCAGGAATTTTCCCTTCTGAGACACAACCTTAAGAGCCTCAATCTCCTTTTCTTGAGCACCGAGATAACAGAGAGGACAACAAGTTATGCTGGAAGATTTAGACATAGCACAATGTCTGTGCCACCAATATCCACAAGAGCTCACACAGAGGATTGCTTCTTCTCCACTTCTACTTGCAGAGGACTCTGCAATAGCCTCTTCACAGATTGTACAGATTTCCTCCTTGGTGGAGGATGCACGCTTCTTGGGAGGACGAACAACTTGTTAACCAATCCGATTTTGTGACGCACTTAGTTTGGCTGATATAATATTCACCAGATGACATGCGTCTTATCAGGCTCAACATGATCAAGATGCATCAGTTATGGTTTCTATATATGTAAACTATCCAGCCCGTCTACTCGTAGTCCAAAAGAGAGAGAGCAGCTGCACACTTGCAGAGAACTGTGTTTACCTCAACAAGATAAAAGAAGTTCCTGCTATCAAGAACTTGTTCCACATCCAATGCCAATGTGTTGATGAATTCTGTAGTTCAGGCTGAACAAAATTCCATCATTCCTTCCATGACATCTCCTAACCAAGCAGGTCACGGGTATAACCATGTTTCTTTCCATTGGCCTTCAAATCTGCAGTCGTTATCTTTATCATTGACGAATCTATTAATGTTCAAGATATTTTTCTAGCCTAAGTACTGCTCAGGCAAAAAAAAACATAGACATTGCTCTGGTCATAACCTTGGTGTGGACAAGCTAAAGAGCTAATCCAATACTGACTTGTGATGTGATTTTTAGATGTCTTCTTTACGATTGTGGGAGGAGGTGCAGGCAAGAATTACATGTTCCTTAGAGATTCACAGCTGGTGTAAGTGGATTGTAATATGGAGAAGTAGCGAAATATTGCTGTTTTTACATATTCCTTACAAGTGCAAGATTTAGCAACCTAATACCTGACATTATGGGAATAAAAATTCTGAAACAGAAATGTGCATGTGGAAACGGTTTTGTTCAGATTATTTGGAAGCCGCTTTCCTTGAAGAGGAGCACATTAAGAGTTTGGACATCAGGCAGTGCTTTCTGCAGAAGGTATCAGAGAACAAAGTCAAGCAGAAGCTGAGAAGAACTTGTGAAGTGATAGTTTACACTTATAACACTGTTTGTTTTCAGTTTGTAATGTATCATTAGCGGCATCAGTTATGCTTTCTATATATGCTAAACCATCCAGTCATGTACTCGCTATCCAAGAGAACAGCAGTAAACATGCAAGGAACTGTGTTTACTTTACCTTATATAGCAAGATTGAAAATAGTTCCTACCATCAAGAACTTGATTTGTAGATGTCTTCTTTATGATTGTGAAATGTGATGCAGTCCCGAATTATAGCTATGTTCCTTAGAGATTCACAACTGGTGTTAGTGGTTGGATTGTAATATGGGGAAGTAGCCAAGAATTGTATGCTTTTATTGCATTCCTTACTGGTTCAAGATGGAACAACCTGATACCCTATAACATAATGGGATGACAATCTGAAATGGAAATGTTCATGTGGAAGTAAGTTATTTTGTAACGAGTAATTAGAAACTGCTTTCCTTGAAGATGAGAAGAGCACCACATTAAGAGTGTTCTGCAGAAATTATCAGATAAAAAGGGGCGACCAAGCAGAAGCTGACAATTTTATTGTTTTCAGTATGCTCTATATCATCAACCAAGTATTGACAATATGCATCAGTTATGCTTTTTATGTGAGTTAAACTACCTAGCCATCTACTGTCCGAAAGTGAGAGCGAGTGGCTGCACACAAGCAAGAAACTGTGTACCTTAACAATATTGAAAATATTTCCTACTATCAAGAACTTGAATCACATCCAATGCCAGTATGTTGATTGAATTGAGTAGTTTAGTCTGAAGAAAACTCCAGCATTCTTTCCCTGTGATACTTACACAAGATTGGTAGACTGGTTCACTTCCGTATAGAACTGCAAAGTGGGATAGCAAGGGGAAGAGAGTTAGACAGCTGCTATATACCCAGCTACTTGCTTTGCTGGGCACTTACTCTTGTCTTCATTGTAAAGAGGGTGGAGAGTAAAGTACACACTGATGTTTGGAGATGCATTGGCCAATTCCTGACTCTCTGGCAAGGAGAGGTTCCTAATTACCACACTCTTTACGTGACATAACCGTCTCTACAGACATTCAAGAACATCATCATATGTCGTATGGCTGGGTTGAGCCACCTGGGAGGTTGGTGGGCTCTGAGTTTAACCGTGGGTATAGAGAGAACATGCATAGAGAATAATTGACCTGAGTAGTTGCAAGGAGTTGTCAATGTCGTTGCTAGCAAAGCACGGGATGAAGTCAACATCTAGAAAGTGATTGCTCAGGCCTTGGAGATCACACTTACTGAAGTCTAATACGTATCTGGTAGTTTTCTTGATATGAGGGATCATGTTGGTGACAAAGGTAATAAAATTATCAGAGGATAAAGCTGAGGTTTTATTTTCAATAATGATGTTGTTGATGTGATCTTCAATATTAGTAATTGGTAGATCTAGGATGCCACCATTGATGTGGGTAGGTTCAGTAATTACTTGTGTGAAATTAAAGCGGAAGATCAGATCACGTAACATTGCAGATGTGGTAATAGAAGCTGATAGGTTTGACCAAACAATGTTTGGAGCATCGAAGTCACCAAGTAGAATGAGTCTCTTGTTGAGTGAGGAGAGGGCTTCTATTGACTGTACCAAAGTGTTGAAAAGGACAGTCATGAGGAATGTAAACACAGGAGACATGAGATTAGAAGATAAGTTCGATAGACATAACATCTATGGAGAATTAAGATTGAATGAAATGAGAGGGAATCTTAGATGAGATACAAATCATGGCTCCACCACCATGGGACGGTCTATTTGAATGGTACAATCAGTAGACGGGGGGGGGGGGGGGGGTTTCATTATCTTGGGTTTTATCAGTTACCTGTGTCTCAGTCAATGCAATTACATCAAGTCAGCGAGAGTAAACAAAAGTTTGGAATAGCTTTAATTTGTTGGTAATGTTACGACAGTTCCAAAAGCAGCAGTGGAGATACCGGCGTGGTAGTCATTGGCGTGCAGGGCTAGGGATTGGGGTGTTGACATTATGTGAAATAGAGTCAGTGAGTGAAGCATAGCTTGAATATGGGATGGGATGGAGGAGACAGGGCTTGAAATGGGAGCAGAAGAAATTGCTGTCGTTATGGTTGTGAGGGACTGGTCTTGTTGCTCATCTATACAGTTATTGCTAGGAGGTATAAGTATCAGAAAAGAGATGACATATGCAATATATATCAATATGCAGAGGAATACTACTCCAACATTCAGTAAGAATGCAGCTAATCGATTATTGTACTGCAGCACAAGAGATTACTATTTAATCTTGTAGGAAACTGTCTTGTTGCTGATTAAATGTAGCATTTAACAAGGGAAATACATGCTCAGAGGCAACTGAAGAAGGCTAACTCTTATGACCTTTTGAACATTTGCTGATTTAGCAGCTATAGTGTTAGTGTAAAGCATGTTTGTGTTGTACAAAATGTCATAAAAAAGAGACATTTTTTAAGCCACAGCAAAAATTTTGTCCCAGTAGTATGCTCATAATTTTACCTATTATGCATAAAATTATGCTGGCATGATAGCCTCAGGCCTAATGCTAGTACTTCTGTGTTGGTTTTATCAATTTTTTTAAATGGTAGATGATAAATTCCTCCCAAAACCAGTCCGATATTTCAGCTAAAACTCACATTGTTATTTGTGCCATAAAGACTCTCTGCTTGCCATGAACCCTTCGCTAAGTCAGTAAACCACTAAGATAATAAACCGACAGACCTGAAAGTGCGAAAAAATCCCCTGAAATTCATCTCCAATTGTTTATGTATTTTGCATATAATAGGTATATATATATGGATCAATATTACAGCATCTATAATTACAGAGTGATTCACAAACTTTTATTGTATGTATATACCAATTAATTTATCTTTGGCTGAAATGGGCAGTATGCATGAGAACTCAAGAATAGCATTATAGGGAGAGGTTCAAGCATAATATAGTGAGGCCTATATAATGGGTTCATTCATATAAAAAAAATTAGCACTAGAAAATTCCAATGCACATCCTCAACTAACATGTTTCTAGATTGCAGAAAAGGGGCATGAGTAAGGATTGTAGACGACACAATCAAGCTAGCTCATGTGCTATAATTATAATAAGTAAAGACGGTTCATTATTGAAAACATGACTCAAGCCATGCTAAGTTCTATGTAGCTGAATTTGGTGTCAGTGATTTACTGACAAATAATCCTAACAACAACTATTCACAATATATATATGTGTACTTTAGCAATAAATAATAACATCAGCCTTGATGGGTTAGTTAAAATCTTGCCAAGTCTTTGAAGGACTGGATTTCTCCTACAACTCTTGCTAGCCGATCCCTTGCTGACACTATTACAAAACAACAAGATATGTGACTTGTGTAGTATACACAAAAATTAAGAATCACTGGATAAGGAGAAGAAGAGTGCAAAAGCATCAAACTTGGTACAATTATCATAGATCATTTTAAATATAGTGCTCATCTTTAAAAATGGCCACCACATAACGCTAAAATAGCATTCAATTCAGCAACCAAGAGGCCTAGGATCTTCTGTTATCTATATTTTGGGGGGTCATAGAATATAAAGCAATCTTGACTATATATATGTGTATTCATTTGCTATACCACTTTGTAATTTATAGAGATGAGTTTGGAGGTCTTTATTGCAGACTTCGCATGAACTAATAATGACAACCGTCACCACATTTTCACAAAGCTGTGCATGGCAGAGTTACATTTGTGCATTTACTTTTTTTTTGTTGAGTCTTTGGTACAGCTGCATCTCATAAGTTCTCTGCAAACTCCGATTGTGAGGGAGGGAAGCACCATTGGATCAAGCACCTCAATCCAGATATAACAAGCCTGGCACATTTAGTCTTTAGTATGCATAAATAGAGCACCCTTGGTCAGTCGAATTTTAGTCATGTCTTTGACTTTCTGTGTGAACAGGTCGACCCTGAGCCCATCAACATGGTGTCTAGAATTTGTAAGTATAAAAAAAAGTACTCTTCTGCCAGCAAAGCAAGAGGTGGTAATGTCATGAGCTGAGATCATTATGCACAGATCCTTGCCTGTACTGAATGCTACCCATAGAGCAGTCAATGACATTCGCAGCTTTTATAACACTGCCAGAAAAACGACATCCTGTCCATGGTGTGAATGACAGTTTTGTATGTCTAGTAGCATGCTGATTACTTGTTTTTCCATTTTAATGACACTTCTCTACGGGTCAGGGAGCTGCTACAACTTATGCCAGTTTTTAGCTACTGCATTCTTTGGCTCAATCCTTCTACGGACTCCTCCCTCTCTCTAATTTATGCCTTCAATGGACTTGATCTGTAATCATCCAAATAACATCAACCCTCAGGAAGAGACATCTTGTGCATACTCCTGGAATGTTTTAGCTGCTCCAGGCTTCAACATATTTACAATGGCAGGTCCATTTAGCACAACTACAGCATCAAGAGTTCCGTTCACCTTTTCAGTGACTGACCTGTTCGTGATTTCATGTTCTAGAATAAGGTCACTCCTTTCTTTGAGAAAAGGATTGCCATAACCATCTATGGCAGACTTTGAATGCCTGGATATATTTTGGGAATACTTTCTGTACTCCTGGCCACTGTCATGGTGGTGCACCTCAGGGTTTTGCAGTGCATCTACTGATGCTTCAAAGCTTGTGAGCTGGGTGTGTCATCTCTGGACCACTGATCATCTACCAGCTACACCATCAACCTTCACCATAGCATTGTTTGGTTCACATGCACTGATCAAGTGCCAGTTTAAAAAAAATGGCTGGTTTTGTGAAGTGTCCCTTATTGTAGACCAGAGGATGCTTCATAGGCAGAGCCAGCATGTCATGGAGGTGAACTGGAATCTACCATGTGAGGTTGAAGTGGCCGATAGGAACCAGTGCACAAATGGAAACTTGTATTCCGGACATATGTACAAACAGGCGAATGGTGAGCTGTAACTGAAGCACCATATCAAAAATAGGTCGACTTCCCATCAGGACAGTACACCATCCTCTAGATTTTTCATCTCTCTTGGTCCCTCAGATTTCACAAGTATGCCTCCTACATGCTTTTATCAATGCTATAATATAGCAGGCCACTGGATCATGCCATGCTTTGCTTAGCCCTTCTACTCCCCACAAAATTTATGAATATGACTAGCAAGAATGCTACAATACCTAGCCAGCCATAGAGAAAATCCGACTTTATCCTTACAAATGCAAGAAAGACTGTTAAATATGTACTATACATTATATATATGTACCAGTAGGCACATATTGGTTTGAAGTGTGACAGACCAGCAACATGCATGGTGTGATCCTAGATGAAGGTTATCTCGGTACGCGAGAGGTTAACACCCCACACATTCAGTCTCTCATATTCATCCAGACACTCATCAAATTGATCAGGAGTTTAGCCTTTGGCAAGAATACGTTGACGGGCCTCGTCAAAACGGATCACATCAGGATCAGCCATTTCACAAATGATGCTATAAATAGCATCAATGGGCCTGGCATTCCTATAATATGTGTGTGTGTGGTGTGTAACATGCTCAGGAGACACTGTATGTATGTATATATATATATAGCCAGAAAATTTGGTGTGGAATTTTAATTAGGCAGTTTGATAGAGGTACTGGAATATATATATATATATATATATATATATTACAATGTCATTATTATATGGTAAGTGGGATCTGCTAATTACCTCACATGGCAAAATAATAATAATAATATGGCGCTGTTCAAGTATATTTTGCTGTAGAGAGGAGAGGCTTCCAATGTTGTTGTCAGACAAAATAACAAGCAGCTGAAATCTTCCGAGATACATGATCGATGGTAGTGTTCCATTGTAATGCTGCCACTTCTTTCTCATTGCCACTCTCTATCTCTTCCCGGTAATCCTTCTTCCTTGCTCAGATTCCAAACATTCTAATATCATGACGTCCACTTCTTCCAGGAGTTCAGACTTCACGAGGTATCACGTCAACAAATTCTCACTTGCCACCGAACTCATTGTCAAGCGTTAGACATGACCACGTCTTTCATCACACATGACACACCCACCAATTAATCCAATAACTTCAATTTTCGCTTTGCAGGAGAGCAATTTAATTCCCACCAATTTTTCCAGCTATACAGTTAGTACACACACACACAAACACATTCATACTTGCAAACCGACCATATTTCATACCGATGTTATTATTATTTATCTCTACCAACTTACAACGGTATTTTGCATTTTCCATTCAAGGAAGATCTAGCTTCCGACATATCAGAACCAAAGTTAGACATGCACAATGCACTTTGCGTGTGTGACATACTCCTTTATGCTGGCATTTTAAAATACCCTCTTCTTTTTCGGTATGGCATAGACTAGCTGAAAAGCTAATATATATCTCAGCTAAAACTCACATCATCAGCTTCTTAGCTGCCTAAATAGTGGGTTCAGCTGATATTAGCTCCAAAAAGACTCCAAGTGTGCCTTGAATACTTTGCTAAGGGAATGTAGGGCAGCGCAACCTCCCCCCCCCCCCCCCCCCCCCCCCCCCACCCTGAATAGCCGATCAGTTGTCCATTCTGTTCAACACGTATCCACATCAGAAAGCAAATGGATATTCCCTATCAGTGATTCTCCTCCCAACAATTAGCAGTAGCTTATGCAATTACTGGAACAGCTAGCACACTTCAGGACAATGAATATCTCCATTGTCGAACATTTGTACTTTTTCCCCTCATTTATGTTTCATCAAATGGTTCCTTTGACTCTACACTGGGCACAATTATTTTTGTGCAACGTCTATATATATATAGAGAGAGAGAGAGAGAGAGAGAGAGAGAGAGATCACGGATTACAAAAGGCAAGCTACTTGGATGACCATTCCTTTGAAGATGTGCTTAGGAAAACAAGGACAGCTCCTATTAAAACAATATCCCATGTTACTGCTTTGAAGTGGATTACTATTCAGGGAGCGTTCTCTATTTGATGAAATATAGTGTATACATACACATTCTTTTTTAGCACATGAATTGACTGTTCTCACTTTCAACCACATTTGAACACCCCTGACCTGCCCTCCCTCCTCCTAAATTAAGTACGCTACACTGTATCAGACCAACAAACAATATGAAATTATGGCAGAGACCACCCCCCCCCCCCACCTCCCCCAACCTTCCTCCTTTGTCATCCTCATATTGCTTGGACATTTCCATCAGCCTCATGGCTTCACTCACATCTTCTTTCTCCACCACCAAAGCAAGGCGAAGTCAAGATGATAGTCGGGAAGGAGCAACATTTAATGGAAAAGCAAGATAAGGGTCAGGAAGGAGGAACATTTAGAGGAGAGACAAGACGAGGGTCAGGGATGTGCCCTTCTGAGACACAACCTTAAAAGCCTCAATCTCCTTTTCTTGAGCACCGAGATAACACCCTAAGCTGTGATATGACTCAGCCATATTTAAAACGCGGTGAAGTGTTGAATAGATATGAGACACTTTATTTCAAACCGCGGCAAAGTTCACGGAAAATCTGTGACCCTGCCTCTTCTAATAATCATATCTCAACATTCCTTCACGGTAAAAAAAAATTGACTCAGTCATATCACAGCTGAGACTTGTGGGAAGCCACAACACATGTTTGGGGTCTGTAGCTCAAGGCGTCTGGCAATTAGAAGATTTCCAAATTAGGAAATGCAATTTTTTGAGTGACCCTTGCGTGTTTGGCTATATCTTCTAAGAAAAAGTGCCTATAGAGACTTTTTACATATCATCTTAAAGCACACACAATAAGCAACAAGCTGGTATAATAATTATTTGCACAGAAGAAAGAGGAAAAAAGTTATGACAGGGACAAAAAAAATCAAATTTTCGGAAAAAATGGTATAGTCCCCCCTTAAGAGTCTCAATCTCCTTTTCTTGAGCACCGAGATGACAGAGAGGACAGCAAGTTATGCTGGAAGATTTAGACACAGCACAATCTCTGTGCAACCAATATCTACAAGAGCTCGCACAGATGATTGCTTCTTCTCCACTTCTACTTGCAGAGGACTCAGCAATAGCCTCTTCACAGATTGCACAGATTTCCTCCTTGGTGGAGATTGCACGCTTCTTGGGAGGCATTCCTTGCTTATAGCTGAGCCAGCCAGACACGTGAGGGGGTTGGTTTGCAATCCCTCAAGATTCTCGCAGTAGTGGAGAAGATGGGCTGTGTCCCCCTGTGACCAGAGGGTCGATGGCACTCACCAGTGCAACGGCTCAGTGTGGATGGGTAAACAACTCGTTAACCAATCCAATCTTGTGACTCACTTGGTTTAGCTGATATATACTCACCAGACGACATGCGTCTTCACAGGCTCCATCAGTTATGATTTCTATATATATAAACTATCCATCCCGTCTACTTGCAGTCCAAAAGAGAGAGAATGGCTGCACACTAGCAGAGAAACGTTTACATCAACAAGATAGAAAAAAGTTCCTACTATCAAGAACTTGTATCACATCCAATGCCAATGTGTTTATGAATTGTGTAGTTCAGGCTGAACAAAATTCCATCATTCCATCCTTGACATCTCCTAACCAAGCAGGCCACGTGTAGAACCATGTTTCTTTCCTTTGCCTTTCAAATCTGCAGTCATTATCTTTATCATTGATGAATCTATTTATGTTCAATATATTTTCTTAGCCTTAACTGCTGCTCAGGCAAAAAAAAACACATAGATATTGCTCTTGCCATAACCTTGGTATGGACAAGCTAAAGAGCTGATCCAATACTGATTTGTGATGTGATTTTTAGATGTCTTCTTTACGATTGTGGGATGAGATACAGGCAAGAATTACATGTTCCATAGAGATTCACAGCTGGTGTAAGTGGATTGTAATATGGGGAAGTAGCGAAATATTGCATGTTATTACATATTCCTTACAGGTGCAAGATTTAGCAAACTAATACCTGACATTATGGGAATAAAAATTCTGAAACAGAAATGTGCATGTGGAAATGGTTTTGTAATTCAGTGTATGTCCCCAAAGAGCTATTATCAACCACCTCAACCTACCTCAACCCAGTGTGGAGTTGGTCCAATGTATGTCCCCAAAGAGCTATTATCAACCCACCTCAACCCAGAGTGATGTTGATCCAGTGTATGGTCCCAGATTATTTGGAAGACGCTTTCCTCGAAGATGGGTACATTAAGAGTTTGGACATCAGGCAGTCCTTTCTGCTGAAAGTATCAGAGAACAAAGTCAAGCAGAATCTGAGAAGAACTTATTGAAGTGATAGCTTACACTTATAACACTGTTTGTTTTCAGCTTGTAATGTATCATTAGCGGCATCAGTTATGCTTTCTATATATGCTAAATCATGTACTCGCTATCCAAGAGAGCAGTAGTACACATGCAAGGAACTGTGTTTACCTTAGCTTATATAGCAAGATTGAAAATAGTTCCTACCATCAAGAACTTGATTTGTAGATGTCTTCTTTGTGATTGTGAGATGTGATGAAGTCCAGAATTATATCTATGTTCCTTAGAGATTCACAACTGGTATTAGTGGTTGAATTGTAATATGGGGAAGTAGCCAAGAGTTGTATGCTTTTATTGTATACCTTACAGGTGCAAGATGGAACAACCTGATACCTTACAACATAATGGGATGAAAATCTGAAATGGAAATGTGCATGTGGAAATAAGTTGTTTTGTTACAAGTAATTAGAAACCGCTTTCTTTGAAGATGAGAAGAGCACCATATAAAGAGTGTTCTGCAGAAATTATCAGATAACAAGGGACGACCAAGCAGAAGTTGACAATTTTATTGTTTTCAGTATGCTCTATATCATCAACCAAGTATTGACAATATGCATCAGTTATGCTTTTTATGTGTGCTAAACTACCCAGCCATCTACTAGCTGTCCAAAAAGGAGAGATAGTGGCAGCACACAAGCAAGCAATTGTTCACCTTAACAATATTGAAAATATTTCCTACTATCAAGAACTTGTATCACATCCAATGCCAGTATGTTGATGAATTGAGTAGTTTAGTCTGAATAAAACTCAAGCATTCGTTCCCTGTGATAATTACACAAGATTGGTAGACTGGTTCACTTCTGTATAGAACTGCAAAGTGGGATAGCAAGGGAAAGAGAGTTAGACAGCTGTTACATACCCAGCTACTTGCTTTGCTGGGCACTTACTTTTGTCTTCATTGCAAAGAGGGTGGAGAGTGAAGTACACACTGATGTTTGGAGAGGCACTGGCCAATTCCTGACACTCTGGCAAGGAGAGGTTCCTAATTACCACACTCTTTACGTGACATAACCGTCTCTACAGACATTCAAGAACATCATCATATGTCGTATGGCTGGATTGAGCCACCTGGGAGGTTGATGGGCTCTGAGTTTGACCGTGGGTATAGAGAGAACATGCATCGAGAATAATTGACCTGAGTAGTTGCAAGGAGTTGTCAATGTCGTTGCTAGCAAAGCACGGGATGAAGTCAACATCTAGAAAGTGATTGCTCAGGCCTTGTAGATCACCCTTACTGAAGTCTAATACGTATTTGGTAGTTTTCTTGATATGAGGGGTCATGTTGGTGACGAAGGTAATAAAATTATCAGAGGATAAAGCTGAGGTTTTATTTTCAATAATGATGTTGTTGATGTGATCTTCAATATTAGTAATTGGTAGATCTAGGATGCCACCATTGACGTGGGTAGGCTCAGTAATTACTTGTGTGAAATTAAAGTGGAAGATCAGATTCCGTAACATTGCAGATGTGGTGGTAGAAGCTAATAGGTTTGACCAAACAATGTTTGGAGCATTGAAGTCACCAAGTAGAATGAGTCTCTTGTTGAGTGAAGAGAGGGCTTCTATTGACTGTACCACCTGGCCAAAGTGTTGAAAAGGACAGTCATGAGGAATGTAAACACAGGAGACATGAGATTAGAAGATAAGTTCGATAGACATCACTTCTATGGAGAATTAAGATTGAATGAAATGAGAGGGGATCTTAGATGAGATACAAATCATGGCTCCACCACCACGGGAGGGTCTATCTGAATGGTACAATCAGTAGATGGGGGGGATTTCATTATCTTGGATTTTATCAGTCTGCCGTGTCTCAGTAAGTGTAATTACATCAAGTGAGCGAGAGTAAACAAAAGTTTGGAATTGCTTTTAATTTGTTGGTAATACTACGACAGTTCCAAAAGCAGCAGTAGGGGTACTGGCGTGGTAGTCATTAGCGTGCAGGGCTAGGGATTGGGGTCTTGCCATTATGTGAAATAGAGTCAGTGAGTGAAGCATGGCTTGAATATGGGATGGGGTGGAGGTGACAGGGTTTGAAATGGGAGCAGAAGAATTTGCAGTTAAAGTTACAGTGGTGCTGGTAAGATCCACCTCAGTGGCTGAAGTGGTTGGCTGGGTGTCCTCAGAAACGGTGGGGGGGGGGGGGGGGACAGAGCAAGTGAGATGTCTCTTGAGAGTTCTCATTTGTACATAGGTTCTTCTTGTAGCTTGTTGTTGGCAACCCAGGTATGGACTTTGCCATTCAGCAGAATTGCTGACAGACGAATCTTAATGTCTTTCTTGTCGAAGCTAGCCTTAATGAGGCCAGACAGTTTCTGGATTGCCCTCCCCTGATTTGTCTGATCTGGCTTTATGATAATAGAACTAGCAAGGTTATGCTTTTTGGACAATACACTCTATATCTCTAGATGCCTGGCCAGTCTAGCCAGGATAGGACAGGATGTTTTGTTGCTGTCAAACTTGCCAAGCCTTCGGCAATCAATAACAGAGTGGTTGTTGATATTCTCATCTAGACTAGAAAGAATAGACGTAACAAAACCCACATCACTCAAGGATCGTCGGATCCAGTGGGTGCCAGAATCACGCTCCTCAACAACAAATATAACTATATTACTTTTACTATCTTGTGACCCACTTGGTTTGGCTGACTGCTGTCTGATCTGATCTCTAGGTTCGTGCTTCCTAAGAGACATAGAATTTATGCCTATTTGAGCATCGGATGCACCAGAGGATATTATACCTGGGATCTGTTGTGGATCCATCTTAGAAGGTAATGCAGTCATGGACCGAGATTTATTGACAGAGTCTAATTTGCCCTTCTGAGACACAACACTTAAGAGCCTCAATCTCCTTATCTTGAGCACCAAGATGACAGAGAGGACAGCAAAACTTGCTGGATGATTTAGACACAGCACAACGTCTGTGCAACCAATGTCCACAAAAGCTCTCATAGAGGATTGCTTCTTCTCAACTTCTATTTGCAGAGGACTCAGCAATAGCCTCTTCACAGATTGCACAGATTTCCTCCATGGTGGAGGATGCACACTTCTTGAGAGGCATTCCTTGCTTATAGCTGAGTCAGCCAGATACGTGAGGGGATTGGTTTGCATGCCCTCAAGGTTCTTGCAGTAGTGGAAAGGATGGGCTGTGTGCCCCTATGACCAGAGGGTCGATGGCACTCGCCAGTGCAATGGCTCAGTGTGGATGGGCGAACAACTCGTTAACTAATCCGATCTTGTGACTCACTTGGTTTGGCTGATATAATACTCACCAGATGACATGCGCCAGGCTCAACATGATCAAGATGCATCAGTTATGGTTTCTATATATGTAAACTATCCAGCGTGTCTACTCGCAGTCCAAAAGAGAGAGAGCAGCTGCACACTAGCAGGGTACTGTATTTACCTCAACAGGATAGAAAAAAGTTCCTACTATCAAGAACTTATATCACATCCAATGCCAATGTGTTGATGAATTGTGTAGTTGAGGCTGAACAAATTTCCATCATTCCTTCCTTGACATCTACTAACCAAGCAGGCCATGTATAGAACCATGTTTCTTTCCTTTGGCTTTCAAATCTGCAGCCATTCATTGACGAATCTATTAATGTTCAAGATATTTTCCTAGCCTAACTACTGCTCAGGCAAAAAAAAACATAGACATTGCTCTGACATAACCTTGGTACAGAAAAGCTAAAGAGCTAATCCAACTGATTTGTGATGTGATTTTTTTGGTGTCTTCTTTACGATTGTGGGATGAGATGCAGGCAAGATTTACATGTTCCCTAGAGATTCACAAAAGTGGACTGTAATATGGAGAAGTAGCCAAAAAATGCATGTTTTTACATATTCATTACAGGTGCAAGATTTAGCAACCTAATACCTGACATTATGGGATTAAAAATTCTGAAACAGAAATGTGCATGTGGAAATGGTTTTGTTACGATTATTAGGAAGCCGTTTTCCTTGAAGATGAGTACATTAAGAGTTTGGACATCAGGCAGTGCTTTCTGCAGAAAGCATCAGAGAACAAAGTGAAGCAGAAGCTGAGAAGAACTTACTGAAGTGATAGTTTGCACTTATAACACTTGTTTGTTTTCAGTTTGTAATATATCATTAGCTGATCAGTTATGCTTTCTATATATGCTAAACTATCCAGTCATGTACTCGCTATCCAAGAGAGCAACAGTAAACATGCAAGGAACTGTGTTTACCTTATATAGCAAGATTGAAAATAGTTCTGACCATCAAGAACTTGATTTGTGGAAGTCTTCTTCATGATTGTAAGATGTGATGCAGTCCAGAATTATATGTTCCTTAGAGATTCACAACCGGTGTTAGTACATTGTAATATGGGGAAGTAGCCAAGAATTGCATGTCTTTACTGTATTCCTTACAGGTGCAAGATAGAACAACCTGATACCTACAATATAATGGGATAACAAATTCTGAAATATAAATGTGCATGTGGAAGTAGTTTTGTTAAGAATACTTGGAAACTGCTTTCCATGAAGATGAGAAGAGCAACACATGTAAGGTCTACAGGCTGTGCTTTCTACAAAAATTATCAGAAACTAAAGGAAGACCATGCAGAAGATGACAAGAATCTGTTCAAGTAATAATTTGCACCTTAGATATTGCTTATTTTTTCAGTGTACTGTATATCATTAGCACAACTATTGACTATATGCATCATTTATGCATTCTATATATGCTAGACTATCTAGTCATCTACTCGCTGTCCGAGGGAGAGAGTGGCAGTAAACATGCAAGGAACAGTGTTTACCGCAAGATTATAGCTACCATCAAGAACTTGTATCACATCCAATGCCAGAGCATTGAAGCATTAAGCTAGTTCAGTAATAAATCCAACAACCTTTCCATGACATGTAGGTCACGTGTGTATCCAGTGTTCTTCCCATGGACTTAGAATCTGCAGACGTTTTCTTCTTCTAACGTACGACTTCCTTGACTTGTTTTCCAAAACGACCATTTCCTTTTTTAAGTCAAGTCTGTAAAACCTTCCGTGCACTCCCGAGTTATGAATGTACGACACAATACCGAGACATATATGTGACATACGGGCATGCGCGCCAATTGAAGTTCCCATCACCTCCGCCTGCGGGCTCGCTTCGCTCCCCAATTAGGAATGTATAATTGGAATAGCCGACAAGATCTTGTTTTTGATATCCTGCACTATTTATATGTTTTGTTCAGTATGTTCGCCATTATCAACCCCAGGGGTTCATACAGGATTTACAGTTTAGGGGGGGGGGGGGGGGGGGGGGGGAACCCAAAACATTTTGGCGTTTATGTGATGGCGTACATAAGCAAGCCCCAGGTAGGGGGTCTGGGCCTGCCCCCCCCAGATTTTTTTGCAAGATCGATGCTCTCAGATTGATTCTGACACAGTTGCATCTTGCCACAGAATCTAGTGACACAGTTGCATCTTGCCACAGAATACACTATTATAATTAGGAAAGCTAACCACAGAATAATAGCACATGGACAGAACATTCTAGATTATGACACAATTACATCTTGCCACAGAATCTACACTAATACAATTAGGAAAGCTAACCACAGAATAATAGCACATGGACAGAACATTCTAGATTAACACATGATTGAACTGTGACACAGAATATTCTAGATTTATTCACAATTTTGTATATAAAGAGCAAATGCTTCAGTTAGTAGCATTCTGCAAGTAAATAAGACCCAGAGAAATACAAATCTACACAAAATTGAAATGGACCTCAGGAACTTTTTTTACCAGAAAGCGAGTTCGTGCTGGGTCTAGTAGAGATTCTGAGGACGACGAATATGTAGGCCCAACTACGTCGACTAGTATGCCTAGACTTCCACCAATTCCGAAGCATCAGTGTGTTCCAAAGCGCAGAAGAGGAAACTCCACAAAGCCAGGCTCAGCTACAAGAAAGAGTGGGAGCAGAAATATCCTTGGGTGTACTGCGATGATCCTAAGCAGGGCACGTTCTGCTAACGCTGCCAGAAGTGAGGAAACGCACCTTCTACAGCCAGGGGTGCATGGACTACTCGGGGAATTCAGGATTGGAATCACGCTACTGAACAACTCAAGGAACATAGCCAGTCAAAATGTCACAGAGATCCTGTTATCCATGCTCGAATGGCAGAACAAGGAAAGGAGCAGAGTGTTCTACAACTGCAATGTTCAGCAGCTGCTAAGAAGGCTGAAGAAAGGAGAGTAAAGAACAGAAACATAGGCTTTTGAGATCGATATATTTTCTTGCCAAAAATCGCCTGCCCCTTACAACCACATTTGATCCCCTGGTCTCCAACAACATGTCAAAGAGGGGCCACAAAATGCTCAGTACACATCCAAATTTTCTGCAGTGATACTTTTAGAGGCCATCAATAGCTGGCTAGATAGGAAGCTAATTGAGCGCTTAAAATCAAGCCCATACTTCTCTGTGTTAGCTGATGAGTGTGTAGATATTAGTACTACAGAACAGCTGTCCATCTGTTGTCGGTGGATTGTAAATGGAAAACCAGAGGAGTACTTCCTTACAGTGCTCCACATATGTGCCCAAGATGCTGCTACCATTTCAGATGCAATCAGCTCCTTTCTTGAGTCGAAGAACCTGGACTATCGTAAACTAATAGGCCAAGGTTATGATGGAGCAGCCACCTTTGCCGGAGAACGCAATAGAGTTCAAAAAAGGATGCGTACTCTAGCTGCACATTCCTTTTACATCCACTGTGCCAGCCACAGGTTTCAACTAGCAAGCATGCAAGCTGCTAACAGTGTTCCAGAGATCAATAAGATGTTTGGAACTATGGGAAATATATGGAAGCTCTTCTTCTACTCACCCAACAGAGCAAAATCTCTCAAAGTAATCCAGTCTGTCCTCAAGCTACCTGAGCTTAAGATTGTGAAGCCTAGTGATACCAGATGCCTCTCACACGAACGCTGTGTACGGCCTATTCACCGAGAGCTTCCTGCCCTTATCGTCACCCTACAACAACTGTATGAGACATCAGGTGATGCTGAAGTATAAGGTATTAGTTCTCTCCTTGCTACTTACACTGGAGTTGCTAGTATCGTGTTCCTGTCAGAAGTTCTGGATATCCTGGCAAGGATGAATGTTTCAATGCAAAGAAAGCCACTCGATTTGAGCAGGTTACCGGTACTTCTGAAAATCACGACGGATCGACTCGAGCATCTAAAGGACGATAGAAGTGAGTGGTTGGGTTCAGTCGAGTCTGAAATATCTCTGTTGAAGGAAAAATACGATATAACACTCGGCACACATGGATCTGCACAGCCGAGTATCGAACTCTAGTTGCAATTCCATACGTCGATTCCCTTCTTCTAAATATTAAGAGTCAATTTACTGATAAAGCCGTGAAGATTGTTACTGCCATGTCCATATTCAATCCCTCCCTACTACCCGCTGAAGCATCCTTACCATCATACGGCAGCGAGAAAATCATACGGCAGCAAGAAAATCAAGATTCTCGCCGAGTTCTATGGAAAAGAACCAGAGGTTGAGTATGTGTTGACGACTTACACCTCACCTCCATTGCTTGATGGCGAAGAGCTTCTTTCAGAGTGGAAGATATTTAGACGGGCTTTGCTAGTGGAGAAAAATGCAATAATGGAACGTAAAGAAGAGTCTGCATCTCCTAGCATGCAAGAAATCCTGGACGAGAGGAACAAGTCACATACGTACGGATGTATTTTCCCTGAGACATGGAAGCAATTGAACATTACAATGGCACTTTCTGTTGGCACAGCAACTATAGAGCGTTCCTTTAGTCAAATGAAGTTGATTAAAACTCGCCTACGCAGTCGTCTACCTGACTCGAACCTAGAACATTTAATGAAAATTAGTATAGAGGGTCCACATTGACCGATGTGACTTTAATTCTCGACATTTTTAAACAGAAAAATAGACACATTTTACTTTAATTTAGTACTACCGAACTCACAGTATTGTAATTTTCACCATACATTATTGTATATCTTCGCTTATATATTAATTTTGTTAATAAATTGTTCATGCATAATTATTATAATTTATTACTGTTGATCATCTTTGAATTTGTTATTGCTTCTATGTTTCCTTCTCTGTACTGCTATTTTTTTCCATTACTGTAATGTATTACATAAGAAATTTCATTAATATAAATTTTTATTGTGAAAATTCTCGGGGGGGGGGGGGGGGGGGGGGGGAAGGGGGGAGAAAATAGGTTTGGGGGGGGGGGGGAAATCCTAGGGTTCCCCCCCCCCCCCCCCCCCCCTTTCCTGTATGAGACCCTGACCCCTAATGACTATTACTATCGGTCAGCTTTCCTTTTTATACAATTATCCTTTGTACTAGCTGTCTGAAAGAAAAACACCATGAGTGGCAGTACAGGCAAGGTATTTGTTTTTACCTCGCCACCCTTGGATTTATCCACCTCCATAGCAATATCATGTTGGAATATTTATGTCATCTGCATTACTGCCCGGTAAACAACGAAATGGATGACGCCCATTGACTCGTAAAATCTAACATTTTGTTCTTTCGATATTTTTTTCCAACCAAAATAACCCGTTTCCTGTTTATGCAAGCGGTAACCTAGTAGATTTTACGGGTTGAACGTATGGCAGATAGATCGGCAGTTGGGACAATACCACTATATAATACAACTCCCCATTGAGGCTCGCTTTGCTTGCCAACCAAGACACTAGAATTATGCAGCAATGACGACATGTGTGCCGAACTCGTATTTATTCTACTATCAGTGCCTATAATTATTACTTTCTATTTCAGTGGGTTTTTTTTAGTGCAGGTGCTATTCCATTTAAAATTATGTTTTCCTTTCCTTAGGATAATTATAAGATCTGCAGCTTTCATAACAGGATTTATATAAGGGTGAAAATTAGTATAGAGGATTTATTTGTCCATCTACCCAAATTGTGTTGTTGAAAAGAGGCCTTCAAATTCTGGTGAATGTTCAAGAAAATGTCCCAACAATCGCTGGTGTAATAATCATGACACTTCGAAAACACCATTACTACCTCAACACTCATTGTCATTGGGAAAGAAAGTGAGGAGACATTTTTTGACAAATACTTTTGTTTGCTCAAAGTCTGTTTTCGTAATACTATTGTGGCATCTTGTGACAGAACTCTCCTACAGCCTATTTTTTAGTCCTTTACTATATATGCAATTTACAAACCTAGTAACTTCCCTGAGAATCACAGGTTTGCTGGCAGTTGCTTATCTTTTTTCACCTATGGCTAGTTTTCTTGCTGATGTGAAGTTTAGTCATTTCAAAGTACTCAAATGGAGTACATATATCACATTAGCAGCCACCATTTTTCTCATTATATTTGGTAGCTTAATGATTTATTCAGTTCACACCATTGGTTATTACTTCTTTGTATTGATAGCCTTACTTGGTCTTGCAATGCTTCTGTGTGGCATTGGACATATGATGTTTATTGCAAACATTATGCAGTTTGGAACAAGTCAACTTCGGGAGGCACCATCACAAAATTCAGTTATATTTTTATGCTGGTACTTTTGGGTTAGTGGGATTAGCAATCTAATTTCATTTAGCACCCATTTAAGCGGTCACAGAAGTTATATCAATTTTCCACACAAATCATTTGTGTTTGACAAGTTAAATACTGGCATTACTGCTGCGATCTTGTGTTTGTCTGGCGTCTCTTCTGCGTTCATCTTGTTATTACTTCACAAAAGACAGACATGGTTCTGGACAGATACCATCTGTGTGAATCCATATAAACTGGTCTGCAAGGTCATAAAGTTTGTCTGTATGAATAAGAGGCCAGTCTATCGAAGTGCACTCACCTACTGCGAGGATGAACTCCCCTCAAGGATGGATCATGGAAAAATGAAATATGGCAGACCGTTCACTACAGAGCAGGTTGAAGATGTCAAGGTATTTTTACGAATACTGAAAGTCTTGTTTTCTTTTGGCCCTGCATTTCTAATGGATGTGGCAACCACTGCATCTATCCTAAAACATGCCCCCTTTAAAACTACACTTCACAACATAAGTGAGTCTGTGATAGTAGAGTTTCTGGACTATGGGATTTTATCTCCAATATTGACTGTGGTGTGCATACCCATCTACCTTAGCATTATTCGTCCTTTCTTCTCACGATGCCTCCAAACATGCTTAAGAGAATGGGCCTGGATATAGCTCTACCCTGCATTTCAACTACTTTTATTTGTAGCATTTGACATAGCAAATTACAAGCAAGATCCTTTCTACCCATGCATTGCAAATGCAACTTATGTATTTGACACGAAACATTTTCCATCGGCCACATACTTATTTGTAGTGCAAAACACTCTTTCTTCCCTTTACAACATGCTACTTTATATAGCAGCATGGGAGTTCATTTGCTCCCAAAGTCCTCAGTCAATAAAGGGGCTGCTTTTTAGATTGTTTTATGCCATCAACGGATTTTATCAGACCTTGGCTATAGCACTTATCCTGCCATTTGATTATGTCAGGATTTTACATATTTTCGGCTGTCGTTATGGTTATTATATACTTAACCTCTGTGTAGAACTGGTCTCGTTGCTCATCTATACAGTTGTTGCTAGGAGATATAAGTATCGGAAAAGAGATGACATATGCAATACATATCAATATGCTGAGGAATATTACTCCAACAATCAGTAAGAATGCAGCTAATTACATCCGGATTCAACTTTTGGTATATGCACTATATTTGCACCTCCACCCTCTTCTCATTACTATTTTGTAGTCAAATCATTTTGTGTTTACTTATGCTAAAAGATTGCAAAGTAAAATATGACTCTGCTATATTCATGCATTTTTTTCACTCCCAATGACCAAGTCATTTGTTGTTGTTGTACCTAGACTTTTTCTAGGAACTGCATATACACTTAGAAAATATATAAGGCAGTATGCTAGTTAGACCTGAGGCTATTATGCTATACTTAAAAAATAAACAAAAAAAACACCCAAAAATGCTGAATGCTTTTAAGCAATTCCCAATTTTTTTCAAACTCACCCCAAAAACCAGTCATATTTCATCTAAAACTCACATCGATATTAGTGCCAAAATGACTCTCCGCTTGCCATGAACTCTTGGCTAAGTCAGTAAACCACTAAGATAATAAACCGACAGACCTGAAAGTATGAAAAGTTCCCCTGAAATTCATCTTCATTTGTTTCTATGTATTTTGCATATAATAGGTGTATATATATATATGGCTCAATATTACAGCTTCTACAATCAGAGTGATACACAAACTTTTATTGTATGTATATACCAATTAATTTATCTTTGACTGAAATGGGCAGTATGCATGAGAACTCAAGAATAGCAATATTGGGAGAGGTTCAAGCATAATTTAGTGCGGCCTATATAATGGGTTCATTCATATAAAAAAACGTTAGCACTAGAAAATTCCAATACACATCCCCAACTAACATATTTCTAGAAAAGGCATGAGTAAGGCTTATAGACAACACATAAAGCTGGCTCATGTGCTATAATTATAATAAGTAAAGACGGTTCATTATTGAAAACATGACTCAAGCCATGCTAAGTTCTATGTAGCTGAATTTGATGTCAGTGATTTACTGACAAATAATCTGTTTCTAACAACAACTATTCACAATATGTGCGTACTTCAGCAATAAATAATAACATCTGCCTTGATTGGCTAGCTCTAGAGTTCTCCTGTGGAACTCTTGCCAAGTCCTTGAAGGACTAGAGTTCTCCTTACAATTCTTGCCAGCCGATCCCTGGCTAACACTATTAAAAAACAACAAGATATGTAACTTATGTAGTATACACAAAAATCACAAATCATTGGATAAGAGGAAGAACAGTGTAAAAAGCATCAAACTTGGTACAACTTATCATTAGACCTTAAATAGTGCTCATCTTTAAAAATGGCCACCACCTAACGCTAAAATAGCATTCAATTCAGCAACCTAGACGACTAGGATCTACTGGATCTGCGTTTTGGGAGTCCTAGAATATAATGCAATTTTGACTATATATATGTGTATTCATTTGCTATACCACTTTGTAATTTACAGAGATGAGTTTGGAGGTCTTTATTGCAGACACCACATGAACTAATAATGACAACCACAAAGCTTGCATGGCAGTGTTGCCTTTGTGCATTTGCAGTTTTAATATATATATATATTTAATCCTTGGTACAGCTGCATCTCATAAGTTCTCTGCAAACTCCAGTTGTGAGGGAGGGAAGCACCATTGGATCAAGCACCTCAATCCAGGTATAACAAGCCTGGCACATTTAGTCTTTAGCGTGAATAAATAGAGCACCCTTGGTCAGTAGAATTTTAGTCATATCTTTGACTTTCTGTGTGAACAGGTCGACCATGAGCCCATCAACATGGTGTCTAGAACTTGTTCAGTCATAAAAAAGTACTCTTCTGCCAGCAAAGCAAGAGGTGGTATCGTAATGGTGTGAAACATTGGAAGTGCAATGGATTTCTCAGGCCCAATTGAAGCTAAAATAATGTCATGAGCTGAGATCATTATGCACAGATCCTTGCCTGTACTGAATGCCACTCATAGAGCAGTCAATGACATTTGCAACTTTTATAACACTGCCAGAAAAAATAAATCCTGTCCACAGTGTGAATGAGTTTGTGTGTCTGGTAGCATGCTGATTACAAGTTTTTCCATTTTAATGATACTTCTCTACGGGTCAGGGAGCTGGTAGAACTTATACCAGTTTTTAGGTACTGCATTCTTTGGCTCAATCCTTCTACGGACTCCTCCCTCTCTCTAATTTGTGCCATGGACTTGATCTGTAATATCCAAACAACATCAACCCTCAGGAAGAGACTCTTGTGCATACTCCTGGAATGTTTCAGCTGCTCCAGGCTTCAACATGTTTACAATGGCAGGTCCAAACTACAGCATCAAGAGTGCCATGCTCCTTTTCAGTGACTGTATCCTCGAGGCACTGAACAGTCAGATTTGGTACTTTGTGACGGCAACTAAATTTCAATCATGAGCATAAATATAGAGCCTAGAGAAGTTGCAGTCGCTTTACAGTGCCATTATAAGTCCCTACGTTTTTGTCTTCCGGAGTGTAGGTGGAGGTCTGAATAGGAGCTGATTCTTCCTGATAACACCATCTAGTGGATTGGAAGCCATTCCTGAATAAGGTACTCACATCTCTATTAGGGCTTGACAAAATTTGCTTTTTTTCCTTCCTATTTTTTTTCTTTTATGCTCGATAAATCTACCTATTTTGCTTTTCTTTTATGCTTGATAAATCTACCTATTTTGCTTTTCCGATTCACCCATTTTGCTTTCCAAAAATTCATTTTTTGCATACTATAATTAAAGTGCAGGCACAAATTAGAGAATCTAATGAGCAAGGTGTATTGCAACATAACAGAGAGTTCCAGGTAATCCTCCAAAGATGACTGCTGCTGAACTGTAGAATTGAAAAGATTCTCTCTGCTGCAGCATGAGATGGCTGGACTAGCAGGAAGTGGCTAGAGTAATGCAATCCAGAAACTCAAAGCTCATTCTTTGCCCATTTTGCTTTTTGGACAAAATTAACAGCCCATTTTGCTTGCAGAATTGCTTCTTTCTTTTGGCTGCCCATTTTGCTAAAATGTTGTCAAAGCCTAGTTAGTGCACACACAAAAAAAAAAATTCATACTTGCACACCGACCATATTTCATACTTTTTTTAATTTTTTTTTTTTTTTATAATAATAAGATACACAAATAGCCATAAGCTAATACAAGTGTGTGTCTAGTCTACATGAATAAAGGAGAAATGAAATGTTTGAAAGTGTTGGTGGAAGGAGCTGAATGTGCTTCACGGGGCAAATTATTCCACATGCGGATGGAGTCAAGAACAAGAGAGGAATGAAAAGAATTTGTATGTGCTCGTGGTTGGTGCAATAAGTGTGATGAATCTGCATGACGTCTACTTACTTAATGAACAAAAATATCAGGTGGATAATAGAAATGTCCATGAATGATATTGTATAATGTGCATTGTTTCAAAAAAGACCTGCAATTCTTGAGGGTTGGTAGCTCAGAATAGTGTAATAGCTCATAATAAGTCGAGTCCCATTTCCTCAGGCACATTCTAAGTGCAAACTTTTGGACATTCTCAATTTGGCTTGTGTCCTTGATTAGATGTGGATTCCAGACTGGAGCAGCATATTCTAAATGGGGCCTCACATGTAGACTGTATAAATTTAGTAGACTGTCTGAATTCATACTTCCATAGAACCTTCTATACAGTAGCCCAAGGAGTTTCCTTGCCTTCGAGCAGATGGAGTTAATATGATTACACCAGGAAAGATCCGAGGAAAGGAGTACTCCTAGGTACTTGAAGGTCTTTACATGCTGAATAGGTGTTCCATTTAACAAGAATTGTGGTAGCTGAACAGTTTTCCGTTTCCTTGATATTAACATTGCCTTACATTTACCTGGATTCATATGGAGAAAGTTTTTGTTTACCCACTCATTGATGCTGTTGATATCCAGTTGCAGTTGGGAAAAGTCAGTAAATGAATTAATAGGTTTATATAGTAGCATATCATCTGCATAAAGGTTTAACATGCTTCCATCTGACAGATATGTATCAGATACATCATCGATATACATCAGAAATAAAAGAGGACCCAGAACTGAACCGAGGCACACCAGACAGAACAGGCAACTAACTCCACAGATGATTCTCCCCCAACAACTACACGTTGCCTCCTGTCAGTCAGGTAGCTGCCAATCCATGAAAGGGAATTGTCATCAAGCCCACGACTAGCAAGCTTTTCCAAAAGTGGCAGGTGAGGCACGGAGTCAAAGGCCTTCTGCAAGTCAAAAAAGACAGTGCACACTTCATCTCCGCTCTCAAGAATCTGCAACCAATCATGAGTGACAGATAGGAGGCCTGTGACTGTGGATTTCCTCTTCTGAAAACCCCATTGTTTATTCGTAAGTGGGCAGAATTGCTTCAGATGATGAGAAATATAATGGTGGAAATGACGTTCTAGCATTTTGCTTACGACTGAGAGCAAGGAAATGGGCCTGTAGTTTGTACACTCACTATGGTTATTAGATTTCGGAATTGGAACAATTGAGGATATTTTCCAGCACTCAGGGAAACGCCCTTGTCTAATAGAAATGTTAAATAGTTTGGTAATGGAAGGAGCAATGCTGTGTGCAGTTCCTTTAAGCATCTGGACCGAGATTCCATCTGGACCATTTGCTTTTGATGAATCAAGGGACAAGATGTAAAAGAGCACTTCTTCGGGTGTACAAAGGAGCTCTTCAGGGCAAGAGAAATTATTTAAATTACAGCAATTATCTCTAGGTGACAATGGAGGAACAACTTTATTAAAATTATTTGAGAAGAAATTGTTAAGTAAGCTTGCTTTTTCCGAGTCGGACTCAGCTATGGTGTCTTGAAGATGGATTGTTGAGATGATGGATTGTTGTTTGGTCAAGTATTTCACAGCTTTCCAAAAAGCTTTTTTATCTTTTGAATCCAGGTGTCCAAAATATGATTTCTTGGCATTTTTTTAATCATTTTTACAGCTATATTACGTAGCTTCTTGTATTTAGAATATTCTTCAGGCTTACCATATTTTTTAGCAGCTCGGAATGCAGTGTTACGCTTCCTAATAAGTTGGATGATATTCTGAGTAAGCCATGGCACATTTCTCTTTCTTCTGAGTGATTTTCTAGGGATACAGGAAGATATAATTTCCATGAACTCATTATGCCAATTAGTAGCTGAGCAGTTCACATCGTCATTACACAACAATCATCCCAATAAGTTTCATCTATCATCTGACACGCCTTTCCATAATCTGCTTCCTTATACCTCCAAATTACTCGTGGTGTAGTTCTCACTTGCTTCTCATAGGGTTTCCATTTGAACAAAAATTCAAGACCATTATGATCCGAGTTTGCAAGCGGGGAAATAACTGAGCAATTCACAAGTTGTGTTTTCCTTGAAACAAGGGCCAGATCAATCAAGGAGGCACGACCATTACAGTCTGTATGGTTTGCTGTATGAACAACTTGGGACAATGAAATGGTCTGAAGTATGCCATTGAGTTTACAGAAATTTGGGGTATCCTTTTTAAAAAAATTTATATTAAAATCTCCAACTACCATGAAACTGGTAAAAAGATGGGAGGATAAATGCTGAAGAGTATTACAGAAGTCATCAAAGAAGGAGACAGGTGAAGATGGGGGTCAGTACAAAACAGAAACACAATGTTTAACATTACTAAAGACTGGGCTAATAGATAAAGCTATAAACTCTAGATTGTTTGGTCCCCTGAGTAATACTTCCCAGTTGAGTGAAACATGAATATATATTATAATATCTCCACCATGTCTATTACGATCCAGTCGGACTATATGATAGTCCTCAATTGAGATTTCACAGTCTTGTATATCTTCAGAAATCCATGACTCCACAATAAATACAATAGAAGGATTTTGAGCTCTAACCAAAACATGCAGTTCATCCATTTTTGGTAGAATGCTCCTTGCATTGTAATACATAACTGAAAAGTTACTCGGATTCAGATTATAAGATACAGATATCACAGGAACAGAAGAAGGAACAGGGGCAATTATTGAGTGAGAGCTTTCGCCCTCCACGTAAGTTAGAGATCTTACTGTTGGTCTAAAAAAATCGGACTATCATTGATCAGTGGAGTACTATCATGAGTATTTGCAGTAGACTCACCATTGATGGTAGAAGTATTCAGGGCAGAGGGCCCATTGCTGGATGGAACATTTAGGGGGAAATTAATGCCTTCATTATTGTACTCTTGACCT
Source organism: Ekhidna sp. (assembly GCA_965261215.1). GTDB lineage: Bacteria > Bacteroidota > Bacteroidia > Cytophagales > Cyclobacteriaceae > Ekhidna. The sequence goes on along the minus strand of CBDHDT010000177.1, from coordinate 20,056 downwards.
GAACTGTCTTGACTCAGTATCACATCCTCTTCACTGTGCACTTGATTTGATGTACTGTCCAGATATGAGTAAGCAGGCTCCAACTTCCAAGAAGTTTGCATCAGAACTGCAGTCCTTGATCCCTTTAATTGAATTAATAAGTCTTCCTCACCTCTGATAATAAACCACCACTTATTAACACGAGAAGAGTTACTGCTATCACTTTTAAATTTCCTTTTGATGGCTAGCTTGGAAACATCCTTCAATTGATTGGCTACATGAGTAGTAGAAGTAGATTTTCTTGTACCCCAGATTCTTCTTGCCCCTTGAATAGCTACGCGGGTACGTTGCTTCTGTTGCCGTTGAGTGGTTGTTGATGATGATGACTGATCGTGTTGTTAACATTCTCTTGAGTTGAGGTGTATACAGGCTCTTGGGAGACTTGCTTCCTAGACCTAGTACTCTTAGCCTTTCTGCAAAAACTTGAGAGCATACTTTGAGATATCGAGAGAGAATCTTTTAGTTGCTTAACTTCAACATGAAGCATGCCAATTTCTTCCTTCAGAAGCTGCAAGGCTTCTTGTTGACCATCCTTCATTTGTTGCAGGACATCTCGCTGGCTATCCATGTCACAAGCAGGACATAGGAAAGCGGCTTCAGAGGACTACATTTCTTCAAATCTAGTTTTCGAGAGACCTGCGCAACAACGGTGCAGCCACGTGCGGCAGGAGCCATCACAAAAGATAGCATCTTGGCCAACTCGTTTTCCTGTAGACTCTCGAATGATTTCTTCACAAATATGGCAGGTGTAGGTCGATTCATCTCCAGTAGGTGACTTTCCTTCCTGGCATTTTCTCTTGGGTGGCATCCTGACCTTTTTCTCTAGTCAGCTAGTAGAGATAGTTAGTCAGCTAGTAGTGATAGCTAGTCAGCTAGTAGTGATAGCTAGTAGCGATGGTCAGGTGTGCCGCCTGGTAAAACTTCGCTTCGCTTGCCAAAATGATCTTATTATTCATCTCTACCAACTTACATCGGTATTTTACGTTTTCCATTCAAGGAAGATCTAGCTTCAGACATGTTAGAACCAAAGTTGGACAAGCACAATGCACTTTGCGTGTGCGACATACTCCTTTATGCTGGCATTATAAAATACCCTCTTCTTTTTCGGTATGGCATACACTAGCTGAAAAGCTAATATATATACCTCAGCTAAAACTCACATCGGCAGCTTCTTAGCTGCCTAAATGGTGGTTTCAGCCAATATTAGGTCCAAAAAGTCTAAGCGTGCCTTCAATACTTGGCTAAGTGAGTATAGGGCAGCGCAAGCCCCCACCCCCACGAATAGCCGATCAGTTGTCCATTCTGTTCAACTTGTACCCACATCAGAAAAAAGCAAATGGATCTTCCCTATAAGGGCATTCTCCTCCCAACAACTAGCGAGTAGCTTATGGGGGGACTATACACAAAACCAACGAAATTGTAAAAAATATTTGTAGCTGTCATAACTTTTTCCCCCTTTCTTCTGTGCAAATAATTATTATACCAGCTTGTTGCTTATTGTGTGTGCTTTAAGATGATATATAAAAAGTCTCTATAGGCATCTTTTCTTAGTAGATATATCAAATCACGCAAGGGTCACTCAAAAAATGGCACTTCCTACTGTTTGGCAGACCTAACTCCCACGCGCATTGACCGACTCGCTCCAAACTCGGTACGAATGTAGCTAAAGGCAATAGCTGTGATTTGAGCGGAAAAAAAAATTTTCCGGTGAACCCCCTTTTGATATAGAGGTGAGAATAGGCGTGACCCAGGAATTGCCGTGTCACGCCTATTCTCACCTCTATATCAAAGGGGGGGTTCACCGGGGGAAAAAATTTCGCTCAAATTACAGCTATTGCCTTTAGCTACATTCGTCCGAGTTTGGTGCAAGTCGGTCAATGCGCGTGGGAGTTAGGTCTGCCAAACGGTAGGAAGTGCCATTTTTTGAGTGACCCTTGCGTGTTTTGATATATCTACTAAGAAAAGATGCCTCTAGAGACTTTTTATATATCATCTTAAAGCACACACAATAAGCAACAAGCTGTTATAATAATTATTTGCACAGAAGAAAGGGGAAAAAAGTTATGACAGCTACAATATGTGTTACAATTTCGTTGGTTTTGTGTATAGTCCCCCCTTATGCAATTACTGGAACAGCTAATCCACTTCAGGACAATGAATCTCTCCATTGTCGAACATTTGTATTTTTCCCCTCGTTTGTTTCATCAAATGGTTCCTTTGACTCTACACTGGCCACAATTATTTTTGTGCAACGTCTATATATATATATTATAGAGAGGTCACGGATTACAAAAGGCAAGCTACTTGGATGACCATTCCTTTGAAGATGTGCTTAGTAAAACAAGGACAGCTCCTATTAACAATATCCAGTGTGACTGCTATTTGAGGTGTATTCCTATTCAGGGAGCGTTCTCTAGTTGATGAAATATAGCGTATACATACACAATCTTTTTTAGCACATGAATTGACTGTATGCCTCTTCCATGGTTTTATCAATGCTATTATATAGCAGGTCACTGGATCATGCCATGCTTTGCTCAGCCCTTGTACTCCCCACAAAATTTATGAATATGACTAGCAAGAATGCTACAATACCTAGCCAGCCATAGAGAAAATCCGACTGTATCTTTAGAAATACAAGAAAAGAAAGACTGTTAAAGTATGTACTATACATTATATATACTGTACTAGTATGCACATATTGGTTTGAAATGTGCCAGACCAGCAACATGCATGGTGTGATCCTAGATGAAGGTTATCCTGGTACGCGAGAGGTTAACACCCCACACATTCAGTCTCTCGTACTCATCCAGACACTTGTCAAATTGGTCAGGAGTGTAGCCTTTGGCAAGAATGCGTTGACGGGCCTCGTCAAAACGGATCACATCAGGATCAGCCATTTCACGAATGATGCTATAAATGGCATCAATGGGCCTGGCATTCCTATAATATGTGTGCACGTGGTGTAACATGCTCAGATGATACTGTATGTATGTATGTATATACATATATAGCCAGAAAAATTGTTGTGGAATTTTAATCGGGCAGTTTGATAGAGGTAATGGCAATATATATATATTATGATGTCATTATTATATGGTAAGTGGAATCTGCTAATTACCTCACATGGCAAAATAATAATAATAATACGACGCCTAGCTGAAAAGCTAGCAAACCCCCCCCCCCCTCCCGTGAATAGCCGACCAGTTATCCATTCTGTTCAACTCGTATCCACACCAGAAAGCAAATGGATCTTCCCTATCAGTGTATTCTCCTCCCAACAATTAGCAGTAGCTTATGCAATTACTGGAACAGCTAGCCCACTTCAGGACAATGAATATCTCCATTGTCGAACATTTGTACTTTTTTCCCTCATTTATGTTTCATCAAATGGTTCCTTTGACTCTACACTAGCAATCAATTTGTGCAATGCCTATATATATATATATAGAAAGAGAGAGAGAGGTCATAGATTACAAAAGGCAAGCTACTTGGATGACCATTCCTTTGAAGATGTGCTTAGAAAACAAGGACAGCTCCTATTAACAATATCCTGTGTGACTGCTATTTGAGGTGGATTACTATTCAGGGAGCGTTCTCTATTTGATGAAATATAGTGTATACAAACACAATCATTTTTAGCATATGAATTGACTGTTCCCACTTTCAACCACATTTGAACCCTTTGACCTGCCCTCCCCCCTCCCAAATTTAGTATGCTACACTGTATCAGACCAACAAACAATATGAAATAATGGAGAGAGCCCCCCCCCCCCCCCAAACCTTGCTCCTTTCTCATCCTCATAGAGAGATTGCTTGGACATCTCCATCAGCCTCATGGCTTCATTCACATCTTCCTTCTCCACCACCGAGGCAAGGCGAAGACGAGCCTGAAGAGAGGCAAGATGAGGGTCAGGAAGGAGTTACATTTAGAGGAGAAGCAAGAAGAGGGTCAGGAAGGAGAGACATTTAGAGGAGAAGTAAGATAAGGGACTAGAAGGAGCAACATTTAGAGGAGATGTAAGATAAAGGGACAGGAAGGAGCAACATTTAGAGGAGATATAAGATAAGAGGACAGGAAGGAGCGACAGTTAGGAGAGGTACAGGAATAGACACGTTCCTTAACTAACCAATTAAACACCATAAGTGTAATTTGACATAAAGGCTACAGAAAACACTATGAATTCCATCGCTTTTGAGAAAGGAGTCTTTCCTGGATGGATTTCCTGCTGTAAGTTTGTTTTTTTTGTACTTGGATTCTAATATGAACATTCTCAAAAGTGTATTCTTGAGAAAAAAGTTTTAGCTATAAATATAATTGTTACAAAACTCCACAAATAAACACGGTGTGTAAACAGGACAAGCATTATAGCTGGACTCATCATTATCAAGTCCAGGATATTAGTCAGTATATTCATCAAGGTCAGTAGTCATCTAAAGAAGAAAAGAAAAAAGAAGAAAAAAAGTAAGCCGAGTTGTCCTTGTACGCATGAAGAAAAAAAACAAGAGAGACTTCACTTCTCATGTTTACTTGTGTGCTCACAAAAAAATGCAGTACTAATTTTTGTCGATAATTTCTAAAATAGTTAACTTTAGTACAGCCAACAATGACTCCTATATAGCTAACTTTAGTGCCGCCAAACAATGACTTCTAATATAGTTAACTTTAGTACAGCCAAACAATGACTTCTAATATAGTTAACTTTAGTACAGCCAAACAATGACTTCTAATATAGTTAAATTTAGTACAGCCAAACAATGACTTCTAATATAGTTAACTTTAGTACAGCCAAACAATGACTTCTAATATAGTTAACTTTAGTACAGCCAAACAATGACTTCTAATATAGTTAACTTTAGTACAGCCAAACAATGACTTCTAATATAGTTAACTTTAGTACAGCCAAACAATGACTTCTAATATAGTTAAATTTAGTACAGCCAAACAATGACTTCTAATATAGTTAACTTTATTACAGCCAAACAATGACTTCTAATATAGTTAACTTTAGTACAGCCAAACAATGACTTCTAATATAGTTAACTTTAGTACAGCCAAACAATGACTTCTAATATAGTTAACTTTAGTACAGCCAAACAATGACTTCTAATATAGTTAAATTTAGTACAGCCAAACAATGACTTCTAATATAGTTAACTTTAGTACTGCCAACAATGACTCCTATATAGCTAACTTTAGTACAGCCAAACAATGACTTCTAATATAGTTAACTTTATTGCCGCCAAACAATGACTTCTAATATAGTTAACTTTAGTACTGCCAACAATGACTCCTATATAGCTAACTTTAGTGCCGCCAAACAATGACTTCTAATATAGTTAACTTTAGTACTGCCAACAATGACTTCTAATATAGTTAACTTTAGTACAGCCAAACAATAACTTCTAATATAGCGACACACCAATAATACCACCCATAAACCACACCCACACAAGAGCCATTATGACATGCATCATCACATTCACCCACACAAGCATCTCACACCACAGCAGCCCACACAGAGAATACAGCCTTATTACTGCAAAGAAGAGAGAGAAGGGGGGCCTTGATTTCTCCTAGCATTTAGGACAGGTGGCCTTGATTTCTCCTAGCATTTAGGACAGGTGGCCTTGATTTCTCCTAGCATTTAGGACAAGTGGCCTTGATTTCTCCTAGCATTTAGGACAGGTGGCCTTGATTTCTCCTAGCATTTAGGACAGGTGGCCTTGAATTTCTCCTAGCATTTAGGACAGGTGGCCTTGATTTCTCCTAGCATTTAGGACAGGTGGCCTTGAATTTCTCCTAGCATTTAGGACAGGTGGCCTTGATTTCTCCTAGCATTTAGGACAGGTGGCCTTGAATTTCTCCTAGCATTTAGGACAGGTGGCCTTGATTTCTCCTAGCATTTAGGACAGGTGGCCTTGAATTTCTCCTAGCATTTACTATCATATTCATGTCAGGTAGTTGGTCCTACATATGACCTTGCATGAACCCACTTTACCTGCGAAGTCTAGCTACATTAGGCAGTTTCACACATCACAAACCCACACATCAACTTGCACGTAAAGTTCAACATATTACTACATGTGTGTGATACAAACCACACACACACACAGACAGACCAGAGCAGTGGCAAGTCTGAGCATAGCCAGGAGAGTTCTAGCAGAGGTGAAGGTCTGGTTGATACCTCCCCTGTTGTTGCGAGCCTCTCTCCTGAGCTCCACATACTGACCCACTATGTACTCGGTGAGTCCATCTGGGATCACCGGCTGCCTCTTCTTGCACGCAGCTATGTAATGGCTATAGATGGGAGAAAGAGGGGAAGGGAAGAGAAGGAGGTGAGAGAGAAAGGAAATACGGAATTAAAAAACAACAACAATTGGGTGAAAGAAACAAAATAAGTATCCAGCCAGAAGCAGAACCTGATCAAAGAGTAATGATGGTACAATAGCCATTTGTAACAATTTTCGCTCACTTTTAAAATTAAAAAACAAAACAAAAATCCAAAAAGAACAAGAAAAAGCAAACGAGAATTATTAAGAACCCCCTCCCCCCTGATATTCGGAGAGTTGTTTATTGTAGTTAATTTACTACGAACGGGGTGGGGGTGAGGCAGGGTCAATCACAGTTCATGGTAATAGCAGTGTACTCCATCCCAATCCTAACCTGATCAATTTAGTACTGAAGGGTTCAAACTGCATTGGTGCCTGTATAGAGTGCTGGTGGACGTAGGTCACATGCTGGGCTAGGCGGAGGTCGTTCTCCGAGTCAGGCTTGTCTCTGATGAGCCAGAGCACATCAAACCTGGAGAGCAGTGCAGCTGGCAGCTGGATGTTGGCCTCTGCAGACTTCTTGATGTTATAGCGACCAAAAGCTGGATTGGCAGCAGCCAGGATGGAGACTCGTGCATTGAGGGTCGTCATAATTCCAGCCTGGGTGGGAAAGGAGAGAACACTAATAACACTGCTGTAACTAGAATCAATTATTCATTTCCATGTTTCAGTGGGAGGGGAAGCATGGCACCGACACTTCCCTGAAATGGATGTTCCAATATTGTAACATTTCCAAGGATATCTCATGATATCCTGGGATACTTAGCACATCCTCTGGATGACTCTAGTGAGGATGACTGACTGTACAGCCTAGATAACAGAATACCAATTGGATTTCACCTGTAACACCATTAAAGACCCCTAGCCTAGGCAGGCACACCAAATATCCCAGGAAAAATTGTGGCAATATTGGACATGTATGGAGGCCGCATATGCACCCCCTTCTCAAACCACTCCCCTCCATCTCACCTTGGCAATAGAGACCGTCTGCTGCTCCATAACTTCGTGAATAGATGACCTGTCTCCATCCAACATCTTGTCAAACTCGTCAATACAGCAGATGCCTTGGTCGGCCAGGACCAATGCCCCTCCCTCCAGGATCATCTCGCCTGTCACTGGGTCCTTCATAACTGCGGCAGTCAGACCCACCCCTGAGCTGCCACGCCCAGTAGTGTATTGACCTGTGATGGTACTCCAATTATGTGAAATAGTAACTTCACACACAAAGAGGATCACGCCACAATATCACTATGACAGAATCAAGATGTGCAATCAACGTACTTCTCGGAGCTATCCGGTCAATGTAAGAGAGCAGCTGGCTCTTGGCCACTCCAGGGTCACCCATAAGGAGGACGTTGATGTTCCCTCGTATCTTCATCCCGTGAGGTGTACAGTTCACTCCTCCCACCAGTAACAGCAGCAGAACCTTCTTCACATCCTCGTGTCCAAAGATCTCTGGAGCCAATGAACTGGCCAGCTTCTCATAAAAATCTTCCTCTGTGTTGATCAATAAGATAACATGTGTAATGACTGTCCCTTACCAGTCATACATAGGAAGGGTTTGATTGTTCTTGAAGGGATCACAAACCTTTACTGAGGCAGTACCCTGTAAAATGGCGGAAGAACTAGAAATGAATGTGTTCCCTTTGAAAAAACCTTAGAGGTAGCAAAATTTATCTTAAAAACACTTTTTTTTTGGTCAACATTCCAACTGAACACTCCCGTGTTCACCAGACGAAAAGCAACAACAAAAACAGAACATATTTCACTGGATGCATGGAACCAACAACACCCAATCTTGTGGAAAGAGACCGCATTGATTGATAGCCAGAAAATGGAGGGAATTGCTTGCGAAAGAAGCACTGCACATCAAACTTGCACTTAAGGGTCAGCGCTTCAATTGAGATAGGACTGGAGGTACCAAATGGCTAGATTTCTACTATCAAGGCTATGCACATGAAACAACACCCATCATTATCTCCCTGGTGGGTTTCCGTACTTATTCACTAGAGTAGCATTCAGATGAGTCGTGCATTTCATGCCAGACACGTTGCCAGAGTAGCATTCAGATGAGTCGTGCATTTCATGTCAGACACGTTGCCAGAGTAGCATTCAGATGAGTCGTGCATTTCATGTCAGAGAGGTTGCCAGAGTAGCATTCAGATGAGTCGTGCATTTCATGTCAGACACGTTGCCAGAGTAGCATTCAGATGAGTCATGCATATCATGCCAGACATGTTGCCAGAGTAGTATTCAGATGAGTCGTGCATATCATGCCAGAGAGGTTGCCAGAGTATCATTCAGATGAGTCATGCATATCATGTCAGACACGTTGCCAGAGTAGCATTCAGATGAGTCGTGCATATCATGCGAGACACAGTTGCCAGAGTAGTATTCAGATGAGTCGTGCATATCATGCCAGAGAGGTTGCCAGAGTAGCATTAAGACGAGTCGTGCATTTCATGCCAGACACGTTGCCAGAGTAGCATTCAGATGAGTCGTGCATTTCATGCCAGACACAGTTGCCAGAGTAGCATTCAGACAAGTGGTGCATATAATGCCAGAGAAGTTGCCAGAGTAGCATTCAGACGAGTTGTGTATTTCATGCCAGAGAGGTTGCCAGAGTAGCATTCAGATGAGTCGTGCATATCATGCCAGACACGTTGCCAGAGTAGCATTCAGACGAGTCATACATTTCATTCCAGTGAGTACAAATGCTCTGGATTATTTCAACAGATGCTGATTAACTGTGAAAACCAGGAAGATTAACCTCCTTGAAAACCTACTCTTGATACACCCATGCTAGTCTTTGGTTGACAGAAGTGCTCAGGTGCATTGAGCTCTTGCCTATCACTTGATTGGAACTTTATAGGCAGCTAACACTACCTTAATAATAAGAGGAGCAATCCTGAAACACCACCACATACTACCGCTATGGTGGCTAAATATGCCACTAGGGTGTTCATGCTTGCTACCCCACACATTAATTGCCATTGTGGCTAAATATATACTTGCAATCTCATATACTAGTTGCCATTGTGGCTAAAAATGCTACTAGGGTGTTCATGCTTGCAACCTCACATACTAACCGCCATTGTGGCTAAATATGCTACTAGGGTGTTCATGCTTGCAACCTCATATACTAGTTGCCATTGTGGCTAAATATGCTACTAGGGTGTTCATGCTTGCAACCTCACATACTAACCGCCATTGTGGCTAAATATGCTACTAAGGTGTTCATGCTTGCAACCTCATATACTAGTTACCATTGTGGCTAAATATGCTACTAGGGTGTTCATGCTTGCAACCTCATATACTAGTTACCATTGTGGCTAAATATGCTACTAGGGTGTTCATGCTTGCAACCTCATATACTGGTTGCCATTGTGGCTAAATATGCTACTAGGGTGTTCATACTTGCAACCTCACATACTAACCGCCATTGTGGCTAAATATGCTACTAGGGTGTTCATGCTTGCAACCTCATATACTGGTTGCCATTGTGGCTAAATATGCTACTAGGGTGTTCATACTTGCAACCTCACATACTAACCGCCATTGTGGCTAAATATGCTACTAGGGTGTTCATGCTTGCAACCTCATATACTAGTTGCCATTGTGGCTAAATATGCTACTAGGGTGTTCATGCTTGCAACCTCACATACTAACCGCCATGTGGCTAAATATGCTACTAGGGTGTTCATGCTTGCAACCTCATATACTAGTTACCATTGTGGCTAAATATGCTACTAGGGTGTTCATGCTTGCAACCTCATATACTGGTTGCCATTGTGGCTAAATATGCTACTAGGGTGTTCATACTTGCAACCTCACATACTAACCGCCATTGTGGCTAAATATGCTACTAGGGTGTTCATGCTTGCAACCTCATATACTAGTTGCCATTGTGGCTAAATATGCTACTAGGGTGTTCATGCTTGCAACCTCACATACTAACCGCCATTGTGGCTAAATATGCTACTAGGGTGTTCATGCTTGCAACCTCATATATTAGTTGCCATTGTGGCTAAATATGCTACTAGGGTGTTCATGCTTACTACCTCACATACTAGCCGCCATTGTGGCTAAATATGCTACTAGGGTGAACCGCCATTGTGGCTAAATATGCTACTAGGTGTTCATCCTTGCCTTGAGAAAGAGACTCCACCTCTTCCTCGGTCAAACCCATATCATCATCCTCACAGTCGTCTGTTTTCTTTACTTTAACCACACGCTACAAAAACAGCAAAACACACAAAACAAAATGACACTTGGAAGTCCGAGCAGAAATGTCACAGTCCTTGCAAGACACCTTTATAAGCATCCAACCACAGATAATGTCTATACAAGCACTTCATCCCAGCAAGATGGTCAAGATCCAGATTGTGTTCCAGAATGCAATATCACTAACTAATAATCGAAGACTTAATGCACACACACCCCTTGTACATAGCCACTTCACATGACCACTCACATGAGCCTCAATGCATGTATCGGACAGCAGACCCTGAATCATCTGTTTGAAGCCTCCACTCTTAGCAACAGGTAGGAACACACCAGTCACCATCACATGATCTCCTGGCCCTGCCAGCCTGGTGACTTCACCCCTACCAATTAAAGATGTAAATAAGGTTATGCAAGTTCACTTACAATAAACTCGCCCATGCTCAAGTGGTGCGAATGCTCTTGGGTTGTACCATGTCAGCATTTGACAAGCCTCAAGTGAGCCAAGATGCATATAAAACACACATACTTACACATATGTTCATTGGTCCTTACCTCGCAACCACAGTCATACAGCGAGGAATGCTACCAACAGGGACCTGGTCGTTGTGCTCCTGAATTTTCAGCTCCTGGTACTTCATGAACTTGGATCCTCGAGTCTGGAGGTAAAGGCGCCCCCCTGACCTGGCACAATAAGCAGTCAGGATTTTACAAGTGATAGGTTAATACACTTCCACAGGTGTGCAGAGTACCAGCCTAGCTCCACTTCATCAACAAATAAAAATTAAAAATATATCCCACAAGAGAAGGAAAAAAGAAGGAAAACAAACAAACACACTTGGAGGCAACGTCTGCACACCCGTGCAAAGTGTTCCTTTAAAACAACTTACTTGTTTCTCTGGCACTCTTCACTTGGACACATAATGAGAGGCATGAAGGTGGAGCTGGTGATCTTCACAACAAGAGGAGCAGATGCAAACAAACAAGCACACACACAGCATATCTAAATCATGGCCAGAGTTGGCGGGCATGGGCTTCAAGTGCACACTAAGCAAAAATACAGTTCACTCCTATTAATTAACTGATTATTAAATAAGGTGGAATTTTGTGGGCCCGTGCTTTAAATGGTAAGCCTACCTACATCAAAGCCCACAAATATTAAGCCTACCTACATCACAGTCCACAAATATTAAGCCTACCTACATCACAGTCCACAAATATTAAGCCTACCTACATCACAGTCCACAAATATTAAGCCTACCTACATCACATCCACAAATATTAAGCCTACCTACACCACAGCCCACAAATATTAAGCCTACCTACATCACAGTCCACAAATATTAAGCTACCTACATCACAGTCACAAATATTAAGACTGCCTACATCACAGTCCACAAATAATAAGCCTACCTACATCACAGTCCACAAATATTAAGCCTACCTACATCACAGTCCACAAATATTAAGACTGCCTACATCACAGTCCACAAATAATAAGCCTACCTACATCACAGTCCACAAATATTAAGCCTACCTACATCACAGTCCACAAATATTAAGCCTACCTACATCACAGTCCACAAATATTAAGCCTACCTACATCACAGTCCACAAATATTAAGCCTGCCTACATCACAGTCCACAAATATTAAGCCTACCTACATCACAGTCCACAAATATTAAGCCTACCTACATCACAGTCCACAAATATTAAGCCTACCTACATCACAGTCCACAAATATTAAGCCTGCCTACATCACAGTCCACAAATATTAAGCCTGCCTACATCACAGTCCACAAATATTAAGCCTACCTACATCACAGTCCACAAATATTAAGCCTGCCTACATCACAGTCCACAAATATTAAGCCTGCCTACATCACAGTCCACAAATATTAAGCCTACCTACATCACAGTCCACAAATATTAAGCCTACCTACATCACAGTCCACAAATATTAAGCCTACCTACATCACAGTCCACAAATATTAAGCCTACCTACATCACAGCCCACAAATATTAAGCTACCTACATCACAGTCCACAAATATTAAGCCTGCCTACATCACAGTCCACAAATATTAAGCCTACCTACATCACAGTCCACAAATATTAAGCCTACCTACATCAGTCCACAAATATTAAGCCTACCTACATCACAGTCCACAAATATTAAGCCTACCTACATCACAGTCCACAAATATTAAGCCTACCTACATCACAGTCCACAAACATTAAGCTACCTACATCACAGTCCACATATATTAAGCCTGCCTACATCACAGCCCACAAATATTAAGCCTACCTACATCACATCCACAAATATTAAGTCACAGCCCAACACATAGCAGTAAAACTGCAGGCTCAGCACTTCTGCCAGAGCAAATGCATTCTTAAAGAGAATGAATATTTCCCAGTAAGTATTGACTCACAGGTTGGTACGACTCTGCCCCACACTGGTCACATGTATAGGTGGCCACGCACATGACTGGCTTCACCTCAGTAGCACGTGTGACAATCCCACGCACAGTCACCAGCTTGCCGATGTGTTCAGCCGTCACTTTACGGACAGAATATGGGCGTGTACGAGTCTGCATCTTGAAGTATACCTCGCTACAGGAGAAGAGGTACATCTTAGCTCCTTATTAGTAAGATCTAGGCAAAGGCTATTAGAACAGTAAGTGACTCAGATCACATTATGTAGGAGTGGGAGTGGCATAGATCATATCCTCAATCAGATTATGTGCACATAATTAATTTCATGAAGTGGCAAACTGAGTGACGACCTCTTTAAGGGCACACGTTGCTTCATTTGTCGTTATCAAGGTAATGCCCCTTCCTGACCTTCCTTTATCACCTCCACCTTACCTACTTGGCACGGCCCTCTCTAGTACTGTATTCACCTCACGCCCCCTTCTTGAAAATCCACTCCATACCACACGGAGAGAGTAAACACAAAACTTGAACTATTATCTCATCACTCACAATCGTCGTATTAGATCTGGGGGGTAAATATTTCTGGGATCCCTAGGAGTAGCATCCCCTCTGTGTCGCTGCCGGAGCAGTAGACGATGCTCAATGTACACATCCAATGTGTCTTTTGCCGTCACCTAGGACAGACAGGCAGGAGTTGGAAGACAGACAGACAAATAGACAGTTGAATAGTTAGACACACAGACTAATCGATAGATATATAGACTGGCAGAATTGAACAGATAGATATACAGTTGAACAGAGCGACAGGCAGAGTTAAACAGATAGATATACAGTTGAACAGAGCGACAGACAGAGTTGAACAAACGACAGAGTTGAATAGACAGACAGACAGTTGGAGAGAGACAGATAGATAGAACGGGAGTTAAAGACAGAGAGAGAAATTTGAAGAGAGACAGATAGATAGAACGGGAGTTAGAGAGAGAGAGAGAGAGATTTGAAGAGAGACAGATAGATAGAACGGGAGTTAAAGACAGAGAGAGAGAGATTTGAAGAGAGACAGAGGGAGGCAAAAAGATAAAGCAGCATACTGGATGCAGTGTATATGCACTGAAAGTAAAAGCTTTGAATACCATCATTACCCACCCTTCCTCTCTCCCTCCTTCATCACCACCCACACACTCATCCTCCCTCTCTCCCTCCTCCGTCATCATCCACACTCCTCTCTCACTATACCTCTCGTTGTTTGTAAGTTGGGAGCAGCTCCGAGACGGCATCACAGAAGATGGAGATATAGCGACGAGTATTCTTAACAATGGATTCAGCCAATTCTGGATCAGTCTGATGGCGAACAGAAGTCGTGTATAATAGGCATCACAAAATAACCCTTTCAACGGCACTGCATGTACATGCACGCTGTCTCTAATTCCGTTTTAGTGTTTTGACAATCTCTACACAACCAATTTTAGCTGGATGATCATCCAACTTCGCTTGCACTGCTATCAGAGCTGTCACTACTATCCAAGTTAAGGGTACAATCTGAGAATCACAAACATGGCAAATCATAAGACGGGTCGAATAGTTGCTTCTCTTCCTTAGCTGAATTTAGGAGAAAAATATAAAAATCTGGTCCCACATGACCTCCATTAATTCACAGGATCACTGAACTCCATAGCAACCATATCCTAAGTTTATGTACTGGGTTAGACACAAATTGTGGCAAAGTTTAGTTGTCATGGAAACTAACCGCAATGTTATTGTAACTAACCATAAGAGTATTGATAGAAATTACATTATAATAATAATATGCATTTGTGCTACTCGACCCTTACCAACCTAGCTGCAGTTTGGGAAACCATTGGAGGTCAAAGTAATAGCCAGTCAAGGTAAGTCAATTGCTGCCGAGCTGCTTTACCCACCAACCACCCAGGAAGAAGTAGCTAAAACGGCAAACTTAGTTTAATTTTTTTTTTTAAGCTAACTAAGACTACACTTATTATCAGAGAGCTATTCTTCCTCGCTGGTATCCTCCTCATCGTTTATAAAATTGGAAAATGGCTTCGCTAGAAGATAGGTCCGGAGCTACAGTCTCGGTTTATTGATGGGCAGTGTTCAGGTCGTTAATGTTGTCCCCAAGGTATAAGATGCCCACTCCTTCCTCATCACTTGTTTCACCCTCAGACAGGAAGAAGTCATCGTCCAACACTCGCAAAAGAACTTCATCCAAACTTAGACATGCGTAGTCTGTTACAAAACTTGAACGACCGAAAAGAAAAACTCAAAGTTTGTGGACGTCAAATGACGCTTAAGACCATTAAAGAGTTGACCAATTACACACAGAGTTTATTTATGCCTTCATAGCAACTACATTTATAGCTATACCGTTTCTCTCTCCAAGAATTCCTTTGAAACTGTTGAGATCATTAGAATCCAAATACAACAAGCAAACAAAAACTATTCATCTCTACATATGCCATGTCTACAACAAAACTTACTAAACCAAAGGGATTCAGAATGTTTGGTGTCTGTGCATCCTTTCACAACAGAAGAGCTTACAGAAACTGCATTAAAAGCCTGGAAGAGATGCTTCGTGACAGAGTTGAAAATGAGTCAGCCATTGATTCACCCTCCCCCTTATTGCTCGCACGACTATCTAACCGGAAGCAGCTTTTATTGCTATTTGGTAACAATAGAGCAATCTATTGGGCATGTGCAGGTAAAAAATATGGCGTTTAGCATGTCTATAGTTTGATAAAAGCAATTATCCGTGATTGAGGGCTTCCAAGGAAATTGGCTACACACAGGGTTCATTAGTTCAAGGCCATCATGTGCGCTAAAGTGATCAAAACCATAAGATTACCTCTTCAAGCCACCAAAACTTGGCAATGCTTACAATAGAGAGAGAGAAAACGAAACCTGGAAGAGTTATATCACGGAGTTCCAAAAGATCTTTCAAATGATATATATTGGAAATGGAAGGCAATGTAATTGTCATTTCGAATCCAGAAAACATGCATAAGCTGTCAAAGTTAAAGCTTCCCTTCAATTTTTGACAGAATATAAGCGAACACTGCCAAAAATTACCATTATTTGAAATGGAGCAACCAATGATTCTACAACTTAGGAAATGGCTAGTACTTAGATACAGCAACATTTTAAATTGGAGGAGGGAGAAAAAAATGGAAGAAAAAAATAACAAAAAAAAAAAAAAATTTAATTAATAAAATCAATGTTTCTGATGTGTAGTCCTCTCACCAATTCAAATCAATATAACGTGAGTATACAGTACATGAAAATCAATAACGTGAGTATACTTGTATACAGTACATGAAAATCAATAACGTGAGTATGCTTGTACACAGTACATGAAAATCAATAACGTGAGTATGCTTGTACACAGTACATGAAAATCAATAACGTGAGTATACTTGTATACAGTACATGAAAATCAATAACGTGAGTATACTTGTATACAGTACATGAAAATCAATAACGTGAGTATACTTGTATACAGTACATGAAAATCAATAACGTGAGTATACTTGTATACAGTACATGAAAATCAATAACGTGAGTATACTTGTATACAGTACATGAAAATCAATAACGTGGGTATACTTGTATACAGTACATGAAAATCAATAACGTGAGTATACTTGTATACAGTACATGAAAATCAATATAACTTGAGTATACTTGTATACAGTACATGAAAATCAATAACGTGGGTATACTTGTATACAGTACATGAAAATCAATATAACTTGAGTATACTTGTATACAGTACATGAAAATCAATAACGTGAGTATACTTGTATACAGTACATGAAAATCAATAACGTGAGTATACTTGTATACAGTATATGAAAATCAATAACGTGAGTATACTTGTATACAGTACATGAAAATCAATAACGTGAGTATACTTGTATACAGTACATGAAAATCAATAACGTGAGTATACTTGTATACAGTACATGAAAATCAATAACGTGAGTATACTTGTATACAGTATATGAAAATCAATAACGTGAGTATACTTGTATACAGTACATGAAAATCAATAACGTGAGTATACTTGTATACAGTACATGAAAATCAATAACGTGAGTATACTTGTATACAGTACATGAAAATCAATAACGTGAGTATACTTGTATACAGTACATGAAAATCAATAACGTGAGTATACTTGTATACAGTATATGAAAATCAATAACGTGAGTATACTTGTATACAGTACATGAAAATCAATAATGTGAGTATACTTGTATACAGTACATGAAAATTAATAACGTAAGTATACTTGTATACAGTACATGAAAATCAATAACTTGAGTATACAGTACATGAAAATCAATAACGTGAGTATACTTGTATACAGTACATGAAAATCAATAACGTGAGTATACTTGTATACAGTACATGAAAATCAATAACGTGAGTATACTTGTATACAGTACATGAAAATCAATAACGTGAGTATACTTGTATACAGTACATGAAAATCAATAACGTGAGTATACTTGTATACAGTACATGAAAATCAATAACGTGAGTATACTTGTATACAGTACATGAAAATCAATAACGTGAGTATGCTTGTATACAGTACATGAAAATCAATAACGTGAGTATGCTTGTATACAGTACATGAAAATCAATAACGTGAGTATGCTTGTATACAGTACATGAAAATCAATAACGTGAGTATACTTGTATACAGTACATGAAAATCAATAACGTGAGTATACTTGTATACAGTACATGAAAATTAATAACGTGGGTATACTTGTATACAGTATATGAAAATCAATAACGTGAGTATGCTTGTATACAGTACATGAAAATCAATAACGTGAGTATGCTTGTATACAGTACATGAAAATCAATAACGTGAGTATACTTGTATACAGTACATGAAAATTAATAACGTGAGTATACTTGTATACAGTATATGAAAATCAATAACGTGAGTATACTTGTATACAGTACATGAAAATTAATAACGTAAGTATACTTGTATACAGTACATGAAAATCAATAACGTGAGTATACTTGTATACAGTACATGAAAATCAATAACGTGAGTATACTTGTATACAGTACATGAAAATCTGGCAAGTTTATTTTATAGAGCAATGCAAGAGTTTTCAAGCCATGTAAATAATAAGCAATGAAAATGGAGTACAGTAAAAGTTATCACAGTATTTCTTGCACTTCAGATTCTGATCCTTTGTCTTCAAATTTTTGACTTGAGGTAAGTGAAATTGCATGGACAAGAACCACCATAACTAGGAAAAGGCAAAAGCAAACCTAAGTCCTCCCTTAACTTCATTAAAAAAAAAAGACTATCGAAATGTTTAACCACAAACCAGAACTAGTCGAAACAAAAGAAAATCAAAGAAAAGTGTCACCTATTAATGATATTCATGAGAAGGGTAGATGGACCTTGGAACATCACACTACTAGAGAAAGACCTTGCATTTCTTCCCTTAATCTTATAGGAAATTACGCCCACAGATAGTTGGAACTTAGAGACTTGCAAGAAGAGTTCCACAGGAAAAATCATTAATAACAACATAGATGCAGTAGCTATCAATGTCAAATGATGATGGCAGAGCTGAGAGACAACTCTGTCATTGTTATCATAGACGATTGAAACATTTAAAGGTCATGGGAAAAAAAGAGAGATGCTGATGTTTAGATGGCGGACAAAGTCGGCCGTCTAGTGAGGTTGATGATTACATGGAGGACAAGGTGGGTTGGTCTAGTGAGGTTGATGTTTAGATGGCGGACAAGGTGGGCAACTAGGGAGGCTTAGGTGAAGGATAAGGTGGGCAGGTCTAGTGAGGTTGATGTTTAGATGGAGGACAAGGTGGGCTAGTCTAGTGAGGTTGATGTTTAGATGGAGGACAAGGTTGGCTAGTCTAGTGTTGATGTCTAGCTGGAGGACAAGGATGGCTGGTCTAGTGAGGTTGATGTCTAGCTGGAGGACAAGGTTGGCTAATCTAGTGAGTTGATGTTTAGATGGAGGACAAGGTGGGCTAGTCTAGTGAGGTTGATGTTTAGATGGAGGACAAGGTTGGCTAGTCTAGTGAGGTTGATGTTTAGATGGAGGACAATGATGGCTGGTATAGTGGATTCATGATTAGATGGAGGACAAGGTCGGCTGGTCTAGTGAGGTTGATGTCTAGCTGGAGGACAAGGTTGGCTAGTCTAGTGTGTTGATGTTTAGATGGAGGACAATGATGGCTGGTACAGTGGGTTCATGATTAGATGGAGGGCAAAGTCGGCTGGTCTAGTGATATGTTTAGATGGAGGACAAGGTTGGCTGGTCTAGTGAGGTTGATGTCTAGCTGGAGGACAAGGTTAGCTAGTCTAGTGAGGTTGATGTTTAGATGGAGGACAAGGTTGGCTAGTCTAGTGAGTTGATGTCTAGCTGGAGGACAAGGTTGGCTAATCTAGTGAGTTGATGTTTAGATGGAGGACAAGGTCGGCTGGTCTAGTGAGGCTGATGTTCAGATGGAGGACAAGGTCGGCTAATCTAGTGAGTTGATGTTTAGATGGAGGACAATGATGGCTGGTACAGTGGGTTCACGATTAGATGGAGGACAAGGTCGGCTGGTCTAGTGATGTTGATGCTTAGATGGATGACAAGGTTGGCTGTCTAGTGAGGTTGTTGTTTAGAGGGAGAACAAGGTCGGCTAGTCTGCCACAAGACAAAAAGAGGCACTGATAGTGTGAGGATGACATGAGTACTGAGTGTGGCAGTGGACAAGAAGAAGACCGGCAGCCATTTGCTTGGTTGTTTGTAAGGAGACCATGTGAGAGAGGACAAGGAGACCACACGAGTGAGGACGGAAGCACTGCTGGCTGAAGTGGGAAAAATGTTGGGAGAAATATAATATATTGGATGGAGAAGTGGCGGCAGAAAATGAAAGAAATGAGGTATTAAGATGTCTAGAAAATCAACACAATCATAATAGGTAAAGCAAAAAAATATCTCTATTTGTTTCTCTCT
>CBDHDT010000176.1:0-83332 GCA_965261215.1 Ekhidna sp. | reverse complement strand
CCTTGATTGCATACACCCCCTTCCTCAACACCATCACCTTGCTCTTGCTGATCTTCCACCCGAGAACTATCACCATCATAATCATTTGTCTAGCAAACTCTTAACTCACTACCATCTGATGAGACCTCATTACTACTGCTGGGTATTTGAGCTCTGTGGGAGGTGGGGCTGCTGTACTTTGTGTAGATCTAAAAACTGTGGACATAGAAACAGATATTTTTTATATTCCATACCTTTTTGAACTGTAATACTTTCCTAAAGGCTAAGTAACACTCTCATCACTAGAACTGGAGCTGTCATAAAAAAAAAAAATCTTCAAAGTCCATTGGTTCTTCATCTTCCTCCACTTACCTCTGAGTTTTCCACATGACTAAGTTCGGGGTCTGCTCTAGGAAGGTAGCTCTCTACACCTTCGCCTTCAAAATCAGTCTTCTTCAGACGGACCGAAATCGTCGTCTTCCAATAGCTGAAGGACATCACTAGTGTTCAACCGCTTAGCCACAATTTAAGTGTGAACGGTCGAGTTCAAAGTTCTTAGCAACCGCCATGCTGTCATAGTTTTATGAATATGATGTGATAGAGCATCGCCTTAGGCGTCGTTTAATGTTTTTTCGCGGTAAGTTCGAACAATCAATTTTTTAACTAAGTTCCTTCCGTGGGCACTTTAAACCGTCCATGACCGTTAAAGGGTTAATCAAGGTTAGGATATGTTGAATGAGTTGCCCTAACAACATATAACCTGTGAATATCTATATTCATAAAGAGGGGGTCAGAACCATTCCATTTATGGCATACACTCAATGTTTAAAACCATGGATCATGTCATTAGCATCTGGAAGGACATAATGACCACCACCACCTTAAGTAAGAGGGTTAGGGCTAGGACAAACCTCCTGTATTTTATAACAGAGAGTCAATGATGTGGAACCATTTAAAAAATTACTGGAGAGCAAAGAAGAACCCTGCATATGCATGACCATATGCAGGGTTCCATTAATTTATGAAAATAAAATTCCCCAAGTCTTCCCTTGAAGTGTCCAAAGTGAATGGGAGCCTGATGACATGCTCAACACACCAACACATGAACATATGCAAGTCACCCATCCTAAACATGAAGGGGCCACCCGTCCAAACTATGCACGATTCAGCCATCCTAATTAAAAATGGGTGATCGTGTTCTCCAGCAGAACTCCTGCACAAAATGAGACCATCGGTCAGCACCTTAACCCTTTGTGACCTTCCAATCCAAAATAACCAATTGAACCTTAGGCGGGACTATACCTAAAACCAACGAAATTGTAAAAAATATTTGTAGCTGTCATAACTTTTCCCCCCTTTCTTCTGTGCAAATAATTTTTATACCAGCTTGTTGCTTATTGTGTGTGCTTTAAGATGATATATAAAAGGTCTCTATAGGCATCTTTTCTTAGTAGATATATCAAAACACGCAAGGGTCACTCAAAAAATGGCACTTCCTACTGTTTGGCAGACCTAACTCCCACGCGCATTGACCGACTTGCCCCAAACTCGGTACGAATGTAGCTAAAGGCCATAGCTGTGATTTGAGCGGAAAAAATAATATTTTCGCTCAAATCACAGCTATGGCCTTTAACTACATTCGTACCGAGTTTGGGGCAAGTCGGTCAATGCGCGTGGGAGTTAGGTCTGCCAAACAGTAGGAAGTGCCATTTTTTGAGTGACCCTTGCGTGTTTTGATATATCTACTAAGAAAAGATGCCTATAGAGACTTTTTATATATCATCTTAAAGCACACACAATAAGCAACAAGCTGGTATAAAAATTATTTGCACAGAAGAAAGGGGGGAAAAGTTATGACAGCTACAAATATTTTTAAAAATTTCGTTGGTTTTAGGTATAGTCCTGCCCTTAAGATCACCACGTACCACAAGAGCCGTGGGTTTTGATGACTTCCCTAATACACAGAACAAATGGGTATTTGGGGGGGAGGGATTTTCGAGTAATGGCACACACGCCCACATTAGACCATCGCTCTGCACCTTAACCCTTTCAGGGTCAGGGTTTTTTGTGAATTTTGGTACCATTACTAAAATTAAATGTATTGTTTCAAATATTTATTAAAGTCCTTAGCAACCATATATTTTTGGAATCACACATAGTTAATGTGTAGGTGCAGTTTGTTGCCTAGCAACAAAGTATGTGGTTATAATTGTTGTTTTAGTAATTAATTTTTGAATTTAAGGCAATTTTTGTTCTATTTTCAAGTATATCTTATGATAAAATGTTTTATACACTTGCAGGTTCACAGATTTCAACCATAATGACTTCAGGCTGCAGCGTGGAATTACGAAAAACATTATATAAATGAAGAAAGCTTTCATTTCAATAAATGAAAATTGCAAAGTAAAACCAAAAATAATTCAAAGCATTACTTTCTTTTCTTTGCCATGGGCCATTTAGTATGAGCTGATCCTGTGTAATTCCACTAGTATCCCTCCCATCCCATTCCACACATTGCTTGACTGAAACTCCCGTGTCCACCTCTGCCACGCACTCTTCCAAGTCTACGTCCACGATCCCTTCTCCTTGGTTGCATACACCCCCTTCCTCTAACACCACCACCTTGCTCTTGCTGATCTTCTACCTGAGAACTATCATCATCATCATCATCATTTGATCTAGCAAACTCTAACTCACTACCATCTGATGAGACCTCATCAGTACTGCTGGGTATTTGAGCTCTGTGGGAGGTGGGGCTGCTGTACTTTGTATACATCCAAAAACTGTGGACAAGAAACAGATATTTTTATATTCTATACCTTTTTGAACAGTAATACTTACCTAAAGGCTGAGTAACACTCGCATCACTAGAACTGGAGCTGTCATCAAAAACGATATCGTCAAAGTCCATTGGTTCTTCATCTTCCTCCATTACCTCTGAGTTTTCCACAAGACTAAGTTCGGGGTCTGCTCTAGGAAGGTAGCTCTCTACACTTTCACCTTCAAAATCACTCTCAAATCACTCTCATCTTCTTCAGACAGGCCGAAATCGTGGTCTTCCAACAGCTGAAGCGCATCGCTAGTACTTTAGTGTTTAGCCACGATTTAGTGTGAAGGTTGAGTTCAAAGTCCTTAGCAACCATTATGCTGTCATCGTTTTATGAATACCACGTCACAGAGCATCGTTTTAGGCGTCGTTTAATATGTTTTTTTCACGGTAAGTTCGAACGATCGATTTTTTATGATTTTTTTTAACAAAGATCCTTCCCTGGGCACTTTAAAGCGCCAGTGACCGTTAAAGGGTTAAAACCCTGGTCTTTACACACACGCATAGCCATAGTCGCGCTGATAAACACACAGAAATACATCAAACAGTCTTGATCACATATTGTACCCTCTACCACAAACCCTGGATATCCACTATTCACCACTCCCCTCACCCCTCCATCCTTCCATAGACCTGGAAGTCAGTCACAGTGCAGTGAGAGGCAAACACATTGATAAGGCTCTATGCCAACACCGGATAAAGGTAATCCTATAGCCACATACATACACCATCCCATTGCCATTAATACCATACACTCATTCACATGCCACCACACCTCCCCCCAACTCCCACCCTCCTCCCATCTCTCCCTCCAACTTCCCCCCCCCCCCCCCCCCCCCCCTCCAACTGCTTTAAAACTGACTCCGATTCTAAGCATTATTCCTATTCTCACAAATTAGATTACTTGCACCTGTTCACTATTTCACCTTCTCTCTCTCCTCCACCCCCCCCCCCCCCCCCCCCCCAATACAAACCACATACTAACCACATACCATACACACCTTCACAAAAACACATAACTCACATGCACTCATACTGACACACACACACACACATACACACAAATGGGATCATTCCTTTGTCGGGAATGTATGGTAAAGGGTTCTATATTTCAACAATGACAATGGACCACTAATAGAATGGAATAGGACAACTAGGAAGTAAGTAAGGGTCTGATTAATTAATGGGATTATTCATTTAAACATACAACACACACTCACACATGGGTCATTTCATATGAAATCAAACAAATAAAATAAAAATTTCCAGGGTCATTCTCAGAATTGGTTCATAATTATCCTACAAGTTCCAATGTGTGACTTATGTCGCCATGCAAAACTCCCAACCGTTCCAGAGATACGGCCCCTCCCAATTTTGGCCCCCCGCGACTGTCGCGTCACACTGCCATGAGATTAAAGCTACCATTCCCCCCTAAATATAATGATTTCAGGTTTAAAAACTGCATCCAGTAGCTAAAATTGAACCAGAAGTCCATTTCTGGCATCAGAATTGGCCTAACTGCCGTAGTTATTGAGTAAGAAATGATTTTCTGTTTTTGAGATGCCTGATTTGGACTGACTGATTCACTGGGTTGGCATATCACATCATATTCTGTTACTGCATGTTGCTTCAGGCATCTCTGGGGTACATCTATGCAAAATATCAACTTGAGTTTATGCCATCTTCCCCATGAAATATGGTCACAAGAATATGCGATTTCGCATGCGCACAAATGTGAATCGGCACATTCTTCGATACTTTCTTGTTTCTTTTTAGGCATTGTCATTGTCTAAGCTCCTATGTGCCAAATTTGGTCGAAATTGGTCCAGCGGTTTGGCCGGCTATGAGGTCCGCACATACATATCCACCCACATATATACATACATCACATACATATAAACAAATGCACACACAAACAGTCTTTTCTTATAACAAAGATGTGTGTGTATATATAGCTTGTGATTTAGATTGTATAGATTGTGGTAAGTACATACCTTGGCTTGCTCAGCAGTCCTGTTTGTGCTTGCACAAACCTGCAGGATCCTGCTATATACTGCAAGTCTTGTACTGAACTCTGTGATGTGGTTGTGGTCCCTGCAGGATTCTGCTGGCACAGTTTAGTGTTAGACTGATCCTATGTTCTTTGTCTGTTCTGAGTCCGTTCAGTCTTCAATTGTGTTACTGTGCGCTATCTCCAATCCAATTATAATTTGAACTACTCTATTGGGAAATATTTTTGCTACCATTGCAAATCTTGACCAAGATTCCAAAACAAGCACATGGACTCATGCAAAATTGGAGAAGCTCTAACTGACAAATGCCATCAATCTATTCAAAGGACAAGACAAGCTATTGGTGAATCAATGATATGGCAAATGAAGATAAGCAACTGCTGTCTTTGGGATCTGAGGTTGAATTGGATAATGCAGTAGACATGGTGTGTGATCATCACTTCAAGATGTATGGCTCCTGCTATGCCAGCTGCCAAAAGAATTGTATGGACCCATATCAGAAACACATGAAATAATGTACATGTAAGCGTGCCAAGGATATTATCATACAGTGGTCAGTTATTAGATGCATCCTTGACTGACAGACTAGACATGGTGTCAGTCAAGGATGAATCTAATAACTGACCCCTGAAGTAATGCCTGCTTGTTCTTGTTCACACTTGTATATACTAACTTCTCCCACCATCCCCTAGGTTCTTTGAGACCTGTTGACAAAGATCTTGTAGCCAAGTTGAGCCTGAAGTCAGTACAGAATCTCTGTAGCAACTGTAAGAAAGAGGCAGCAAAACGACGTTCAGCTCCAGCCACGACACCTAAACGCACGCTGACATATAACCAGTTTATGGGCGACATTATCGTGGATTCAGATAAGTCAGAGGTGATGCCATCAGACTTGTTCACCACACCACAGACGGAAAGAATTGACCTGGACAAACTGGCTACCTCGCTTGGATGCAGCCAAGTCAAGAATCATGGATCACGAGATAAAGAGCAAGCTGCCAAACAGAGGGTGTTACAGATAAGTGCAGTCAAAAGTAAGGTTGCTAAAGCTTTTGATCTGGATGAAAATGTCCTTGATACTCCAGGATGTCTACTCCACCTCCCTTAAAGGACAGTGCAGATCTAGACAAGCTAATGCAACAGTTGAAAGAAAAGGTTGCAACTGCTTCATGGCTGGAGAAGATTAAGCTTGTCACAATTGTCCCTGAAAAGTGATCCCAAAAGAAGGTGGCTGACTATTTTGGCATCACCGATCATGTTGTGCGAAGCTCCCGACAGCTCAAGAAGGATAAGGGCATTCTAGAGGATCTGGACCCAAATAAGTGTGGACGATCTCTGTCTGATGACCTCAAGCAACGCGTCATTGCCTTATTCGAGGATATGTCCTGGGAAGAAGGAGTTTGTAGTTATTTGTGATGGCGGTATGAAGTCTCACATACAAAATCAACTGTTGCTTCTCAACCTCCATGAGCTCTACGTTGCTTATAAAGCAACTATTGCTTCTCAACCTCCATGAGCTCTACGTTGCTTATAAAGCAACTATTGCTTCTCAACCTCCATGAGCTCTACGTTGCTTATAAAGCAAAATACCCCAACAATAAAATTGGCTTCTCCAAGTTTTGTGAGCTGCGACCTGCATGGTGCTTGCCAGTTATGGCAGCTGGTATGCATAATGTGTGTGTTTGTCAGTTACACCAAAATGTCCAACTACTGACCAGTGTCATCCCCGGCAAACCCCATTACTCAGGCTTGCTGGAAAAGAATGTATGCTCAGTGGAAAATCGTGAGTACATGCTGTTGTTGTGCGATAATTGTCCCTGTAGTCTCACACCGTACTTGTTGGACACTTTCTCGGAGGACTATGACATGGACGATGAGATATCGTACAAGCAGTGGGTTTCAGTCGACAGTAAAGCCATGCTGATGACAGTCGTTTCAACTGTTCAAGACCTCATCGAAAAAACGAGCAAATCCATTGACAATTTGAGACATCTCAAAGGCACAAGCCAGCATCTATCGAAGCTGAAGGATGAGCTCAAAGACAATGAAGCCATCGTTTTACTCGACTTCTCAGAGAACTATGCATTTGTAGCCCAGGATGTGGTGCAATCGTTCCACTGGAATAACTCACAGGCAACACTGCATCCATTTGTAGTGTACTACAAATCCAAGGGTGAGCTGAAGCACCTGAATCTGTGCGTGATTTCTGACTGCCTGAAGCATGACACCCTCGCAGTTCACACATTCATAAACTAAGGGATGCCTAACATCAAAGAACAGCTTCCCTTTGTGACCAAATTGCACTATTTCAGTGATGGATGTGGAGGACAGTACAAAAACTATAAGAATCTGTACAATGTCTGTCTCCACTTCAAATACTTTGGAATTGAAGCAGTCTGGCATTTATTTGCCACATCTCATGGTAAAAGTCCTTGTGATGGTCTGGGTGGTATGGTGAAGTGCCTGAATGCCAGAGCTAGTTTGCAAGCACTGACTGCCCATCAAGTGCCTGAATGCCAGTGCTAGTTTGCAAGCACTGACTGATCATCAAGTGCCTGAATGCCAGAGCTAGTTTGCAAGCACTGACTGCCCATCAAGTGCCTGAATGCCAGTGCTAGTTTGCAAGCACTGACTGACCATCAAGTGCCTGAATGCCAGAGCTAGTTTGCAAGCACTGACTGCCCATCAAGTGCCTGAATGCCAGTGCTAGTTTGCAAGCACTGACTGACCATCAAGTGCCTGAATGCCAGAGCTAGTTTGCAAGCACTGACTGATCATCAAGTGCCTGAATGCCAGAGCTAGTTTGCAAGCACTGACTGACCATCAAGTGCCTGAATGCCAGTGCTAGTTTGCAAGCACTGACTGACCATCAAGTGCCTGAATGCCAGAGCTAGTTTGCAAGCACTGACTGATCATCAAGTGCCTGAATGCCAGAGCTAGTTTGCAAGCACTGACTGACCATCAAGTGCCTGAATGCCAGTGCTAGTTTGCAAGCACTGACTGACCATCAAGTGCCTGAATGCCAGAGCTAGTTTGCAAGCACTGACTGCCCATCAAGTGCCTGAATGCCAGAGCTAGTTTGCAAGCACTGACTGACCATCAAGTGCCTGAATGCCAGAGCTAGTTTGCAAGCACTGACAGCCCATCAAGTGCCTGAATGCCAGAGCTAGTTTGCAAGCACTGACTGACCATCAAGTGCCTGAATGCCAGAGCTAGTTTGCAAGCACTGACTGACCATCAAGTGCCTGAATGCCACAGCTAGTTTGCAAGCACTGACTGACCATCAAGTGCCTGAATGCCAGGCATTTCACAGGGAAGATATGCCAACCCAGTGAATCGGTCGGTCAAAGTCAGGCAACTCAAAAAATAGGATATCCTTTATTACTCAATAACTACGGCAGTTAGGCCAATTCTGATGCCAGAAATGAACTCCTGGCGCAATTTTAGCTAATGCATGTAGATTTTAAACCTAAAATCATAATATTTAGGGGGGACTGGAAACTTTAGTCTCATGGCAGTGTGACGCGACGGTTGCGTGGTCCAAAATTGGGTGGGGCCGTATATCAGAAACAGTTGAGAGTTGGTTGAAAAAAATTGTATGGCGACATCTCATATATAGGAACTTATAGGATAAGTATGAACCAATTCTGAGAATATGACCCCGAAGCCCCTGGTTGAATTACACATACAAAAACAAACACTCACACACATTCACACACTCACTCACTCACACACTCCACACTAACTCACTCACACGCAGTCACTCACACATACACACTCACTCACACACACACTCGCTCACACACTCTCACTCAAACACACACACATGCACACACTCACTCACACATACACACTCACTCACACACTCGCTCACACACACTCTCACTCACACACACACATATGCACACACTCACACACACATACACTCACACTCAAACACACTCACTCACACACACTCACTCACTCACACACTCACACATACACACAAACTCACTCACTCACACTCACAGACACTCACTCACACACACTCTCACACCCACACTCACCCACACTCTCTCTCACACACACACTCTCACACTCACTCACACACACACTCTCACACTCACTCACACACACACACTCACTCACACACACTCACACATACACACACACTCACACGCACTCACTCGCACACACACTCACTTGCACACACATACATACACTCACTCACACGCACACACACACTCACTCACGCACACACACTCACTCACACACAAACACATGGCAGTGACAAACACAAAGTGATAATTGCTGCATGTTCCTCTACAAAAGAACAAGAAGTCTTAAACACTGCGCAAATTTACAAGACATGGCCTTCACTCAGATGACATCTCATTGCTCTGCCACCAGCACCTGTTCAATTACATACACAAACCATTCCAACAAAAACACTAGCACTCTGATCCACCAAATAATTAGAGAGACCACGTGTGTCTAATTAAAGATTATTAACATATAACGAGAGGGTACTTCACGAAAGAGCCTTAATATAGGTATGTAACCAAAGCCAGTCTATATCTCATACACAAAGCAAACAGGACTCCGTGGAGAGCTTGCATACTGAGTGAAGGCACTTGAAGTGACAGGAAATTCAAAGCACACACAACGTCTGGCAAACGGAAAGAGACATCGATCACCATTGTCAAATTTGCCAAAGCCACTCGGTGTCTTTTGATGTGGGAATATATTTGAATGAATGCTTTTGATGAGCTCAAGTTTTTAATTTTAGCTAGCCGACTTGCTATAAGGTATCGGAGAGAACTAGAGGACAATTGTTACTCCGCATGCATAACTACACATCATCAATCTCATGCAATTTTTCCAAGCCTGCGACAACTCCTTGTCCAGGCATGTGTAGCCTGCATGCATCTCTCTAGAAGGGCTGGATTCAACCTGCCATAACTGCAACAGTATGGGTTGGATAGACAAGACGTTTAGCAGTGCTTTTTGTCAATACCACCAGGGCAAATAACCAAGCATGCATAACAGCTGTTCCCTACCAGTAGGAGTCTGATAATGTGCCATTCATAATCCTAAGATTACTGTTACTGCATCTTTTAAATCATAAGATTACTGTTACTGCATCTTTAAAATCATAAGATTACTGTTACTGCATCTTTAAAATCATAAGATTACTGTTACTGCATCTTTAAAATCATAAGATTACTGTTACTGCATCTTTAAAATCATAAGATTACTGTTACTGCATCTTTTAAATCATAAGATTACTGTTACTGCATCCTTTTGATCCTAAGATAACTTACTGAATCTTTTAAATCCAAAAATTACAGTATATGTCCATTTATGTAAATTACATTACTGAAATCCTAAGCAGAGATATTTTTGACAGGAGAGGAAAAAGGAAAATTAACATTTCATATTATGGTTTAAAACTACACTGTTTCTCAATGAGGAAGCAAAAAATTCCAGAGAGAGGAGGGGGAAGAATACTAGGGTGCCCCCCTCCCCACTCTGTATACATTCCTACTAATATTACATGTCCCTAAGATTACTGTGTCCTTTTAAATCCCAAGATTACTGTAACTGTAACCATTAAAATCCTAAGAATACTATTACTGTGTCTTTTTAAATCCTCAGATTACAGTAACAGCGTTTGTTTAAATCCTAAGATTATGTAACGGACATCGGTCGCAAAAATATTTTTTTAAATGAACCACACATGCTAAACACAATATCATTTACCTGCACATACCCACTAGATTGCTCTTTTGTAACAAAATAGCAATAAAAACTTTACTTCCGGTTAGACGGTCACGAGAACAAAATGGAAAAAATCAACAATGGCTGACTTATACCAACTCCGTCAAGGAGCATCTCTTCCAGGCCTTTCCATCTATTTCTAGAAGCTCTTCTATTGAGGAAGGAAACACAGACACCAATGCTTACTGGAAAACACACTGACTCCCATCACCCATGAGAATGTAGTCCTTCCAGGATAAATTTCATTGCTGTTAGCAAAGTTGTAGACTTAGAGCATCATAGAGATGCATAGCTTTTGCCTGCTTACCTCAATGGAGCTGATTCTTATACCAAATTGTAGCTCGTTGTATTTGCATTCTAATGATGTGAACAGTTTGAAAAGTAAATTCTTGAAAAAAAGTTATAGCTACAAATATAATTGCTACAAAACCCACAAATAAGGTGACAATGCAAAACGGTTAACTTCTTAGAGCTGTGAGTAGATACGTTTGGGGGAGGTGATTTTCACTTTACCAATGATAGCAGTTATATATATATATATATTAGCGGAGGTACCCGGCTTTGCCCCGGTGGATACCTAGGACAATAAAATATAAATGTGCTATTATTGCTCACCATGAAAGAAAAGCAGGAGAAATGCCAATTATCGCTCACCATGAAAGAAAAGCCAGAGAAATGCCAATTATCGCTCACCATGAAAGAAAAGCCGGAGAAATGCCAATTATCACTCACCATGAAAGAAAAGCCGGGGAAATGCCAATTATCGCTCACCATGAAAAGCCGGAGAAATGCTAATTTTGTCCGTTTTTATGACAAAAAGATGCACAATTTTCACATGGATCAATCAGTAAAACAGTCGGAATTCCGCTAATTAGCGGACAACTCTCATCCGTGTTCTCAAACTAAGAATTTGTCGTAGCAACTACGTGCACGCCAGAGCTTGTTTCCGGGAGTTTCGGTTTCGCATACGCTCTAACTAAAAAAAATAACATGTTTTTCCTTAAATTAAACTTTTAATCATTTAAAACCATGCTAAAACATCCGCGGGAACCTGCTGATCCCAAATATGCCATTGGTTTTGCTCTGAGATCAACCATTGACAACTGATGCATGGACAGACACACAGACAGACAGACAGACACACAGACACACAGACTCTTTGGTTTATATATATAGATATACATACATACACAAGAACATATCTTGGCGACCATGTTTCAAAAGCTACACATACCTATACAGTGAATTCCATGCATGCTGTTGGCTGACAAGGCAGCATCTAACCTCAATCTCCCAGAAATCACTGCAGTTGCTGAAATGGTGAGTTCTAAAGCCGAAAGCAACCTCCTCACAGCTTCAACAAAACAACAACAAATGAACAAGTGAGAAGCTATAAAGCTAAAGACAGCAATGACAAGATGGAAGAACTCCCAGACAACTTCATTGCCAGCAAGAGTGCAGTGGATTGAGGTGATAGCAAAGCTAGCAGCCAAAATAACTACTATGCTCTTCAGCCGAAATGCTAGCAAGAGAAAAGGAAAAAAAAAACTCTAAATGTTTGTTATTTTTTTAACTGCTGGGCAAGCTAGTGTTAGGAACAGAGCTAACCTGATAAAGCCTTCCAGCGATGAAGAAAACATGCAAGACTCTTGCTGCTGCTGTGTCATGTGACTTAAAACAATTCAGGTAGAGACATGAACCCTACGAGTTAAGCTAGTACTTGCAGAAGCTACATAATTGACAAGCCTTTTGTTTCCTAGCATTATATACAGTGCGATAAGTTTCATATATGCTCCTAATAGATGCCCACCTAATGCATGCATGGCTGATACAACCATATGTCCAACAACACAATGGACTGCTGGTTGGGGAAAAGAAATGCATGTGTGAAATACAAAAACTGACAAGACTACAGACACAATGAGGGAGTTCATTATACACTACTTGCTGACTGACAGAGCACTGAAGTTAAGACCATGCAATAGCTGACAAGAACTATAGACTTTTTTGTATGTAACCCTCCATTAACTATATATGTATATACCAATATGTAGGTGTTCTCCTTGGTATTTTTCACTGCCTGAGAGAGTGGCAACCCACAAGTAACCAACATTGAATTGTAATTTACTTTCCACCCACCCTCACAAAAAATGGTGCGAACATCTCCATAGCTGGAGCATGCAGAGGAATCAAGTAGCAACTTATGTCATTTCCTCCATCATCAAAACTACAGGCCAGTTATTTCGATTCTATTTAAGACCACCGGTTCCTTGCTTGCATTAACTTGTTTTAATTAAGGTAGGTAATCCGTCCATTTTTTTTTTACAGGCAAAGATACAGCAGATGCATACATACAAACACACACATCACCAATCTAGAGAGGCAAAACAAACCTACCCACGCTATTCCCCACTGAGGGCACACTTAATTCAAATATTAATATTAAAAATAATACATACTAAATGTAATATTAGTAGTAACAACAACAAAATAGTAACAACAAAAATAACAACAACAAAGTAACAACAAATAACAACAATTAAATAACAACAACAACAACAATAATTACCAAATCCCACAGAAAGTTCTGCGTGATATATAAATGTTCTGTGCGGAGATTGGCTGCTCTCTTATCCCTAGCACTCACTGGCAGTGCAGTTCTCTGTTCACTCTTCCCACCAGTGTTTGATGTTCACCCTTTATCCCTAGCACTCACTGGCAGTGCAGCTCTTAGCTCACTCCTTCCCAGTGTTTGATGTTCACCCTTTATCCCTAGCACTCACTGGCAGTGCAGCTCTTAGCTCACTCCTTCCCAGTGTTTGATGTTCTCCCTTTATCCCTAGCACTCACTGCTTGTACAGCTCTCAGCACACTCCTTCTTCCAGTGTTTTATGTTCTCTCTTCATCCCATGCACACTCTGAAATTTCTGCTCTTTGAAGATTTGTTCTTTATTAGTAGTAGTTCTTGTCCATCATTATCTCTGCACTGCAGCTCACCAGGCTCCTTCTCCATCACTATCTCTGTACTGCAGCTCGCGTGGCTTGTGTTAAATCCTGTATAGGTCTACCTCTAAGGAGAGCAGCTCGCGGAGCAGCCATTCTGAGGTCAGATAGAAAGCCCGGGCAGATAATTTTCCATTTACAAACACGTATAACCATGACACGAAGACAAACTTAAAAACTTGTAATAATAAATTTTAAAAAGCGCATGAGTATTTTTCAATTTCTCCGGGGTTATTTCCCTTTTTTTTTTTAATCTAATTGCGCTCGCATATATTGCATATGTACGGACAAGCAAAATTATACATAGATAATAACAATAATAATAATAATAATAATACACTATACTTGTAGAGGCAAACATGCCATATTGAAAGGGGTTTACCAACAAAATAAAAACCTTGAATACAGCCACCACAGCCATGGCAATGCTGGTATTGTCACGGTGAAGCCACACACAAAATTCAAGCTCATGTCAATCAACCAGCAACCTGGCACCATAGCAACTAATAATCCAACATATAATACCTGCAAGATAGTCATATGACACACATTCAAAGACATACCCGCCAAGCCACACTCCGTATGTTGTACATCTGTAGCTGTCCAGAGAGAGCCATCTGCTTGAGGACCTGCAAGTAGCCAGGCTGGAAGAGCAGCTGACTTGATTCACCCCTGAGCAAGGATGGGGAGAGATGAGAAGAAGAGGAGAGGAGAGAGAGGGGAGGGGAAGAGGAGAGGAGAGAGAAAAGGAAAAGAAGAGGAGAGAGGGGGGAGAAGGGAAAGAGAAGAAGGAAGAGGAGAGGAAGAGAAGAGAGGGGAGGGGGAAGGGGAACAAAAAGAGGAGAGGAAGAGAAAGAGGAGAGGGGAGAGAATGAAAAGAGGAGAGGAAGAGAAGAGGAGAGAAAGATGAAGAGGAGATAGAGCAGCAGGGAAGGGGGAAGAGAAGAGGAGAGGAAGAGGAGAGAGGGAAGTGGAAGAGAAGAAAGGAAAATGAAGCGAAAAAGAGAAGAAAGGAAAATGAAGCGAAAAAGAGAAGAAAGGAAAATGAAGCGAAAAAGAGAAGAAAGGAAAATGAAGCAAAAAAGAGAAGAATATGAAGAGTAGAGAGGAGATGGGATGAAGTAGAATAGGAGTGAGAAAGGGAGATAAAGAGGAGAGGAGAGTGAGTGAGGGAGAAAAACATTGTAATGAGGAGAGGGAGGAAGCGGTGGAGAGAGGGAGGGGAGGAGAGGAGGAAGAGAAGTGGAGAATAAGAGAAGAGGAGAGAGGGGTAGGGAGAAAGACAAAGTAAAGAGGAGAGGAAGAGGTGGAGGGGAGAAGGGGGGATGAGGAAGAAGAGAAGTGATGAAGACGAAAGAAGAGAGAGGGAGAGAGGAAGAGGAGAAGGGGAAAGTGGGACAAGCCAAGCAAAAAGGGAGTAAAAAGATGGGAAAACAGAGAGTAAGGAGTAAAAGTGAGGGCAAGGAATGAAGAGAGCAAAAAGTGAGAGAACCAAGAGATGCGGAACAGAAAGAAAAAAAGAAGAACAACTACACAGAAAAGACTCTATGAGGTATGGAAATAAAAAAGGGTTTATTTTGGGCTCAAGCCCCTCCCACAGGTCAAAAGAGTCAATGAGGACAAGTACATCATCAGTTGTATTCACTCAATGTTCATTGTAAAGCTAGCACAAGCCACACAGATGTAGAGCACAATATCAGTTACGACCAGACTGCCTTTCATACAACAAAAACATTCACATGATGGAAAAAAGAAAGAAAAAAAGTTTCCACAGGACAGGCACTACTACATCTGCTTGTTATACACATAGAGGTTACTCATGAGTGACGATCATATGCCCATAACCTGAAACTATGCAGCTTCTAAGACACATCAATGTGCACCAAGGCAAAGCACTTGGCCATGTATGTACGTGTGTGTGAATGTGTGTGTGAATGTGTGTGTGTGTGTGTGTGTGTGAGTGTGTGTGTGTGTGTGGTTACTGTGTGTGTGTATGTATGTCTGTGTGTGGTTACTGTGTGTGTGTGTGTGTGTGTATGTGTGTGTGTATGTGTGTGTGTGTGTGAGTGTGTGAATGTGTGTGGATATGTGTGTGTGTGTGTGTGTGTGAAAATATGTTTTTGTGTGTGTGTGTGTGTGTGTGTGTGTGTGTGTGTGTGTGTGTGTGTGTGTGTGTAGTATGGGTGTGTGTAGTATGGGTGTGTTCCATAGTACTGGTGAATGGGTGAATACATCAATCATATTCTTGCCATGCCTACTCATGTCATATGACCTATAACATAGAGATGGACATAAATACAGCAGACAGGTACACAGCCATCAGACATGGGCATGACAGATCCATACCTACACAGCCTTCACAACACCAAGTGCCCCATGATAAAAAGAGAAGTTTTCATAAGGATGCCATATTGACATGGGTCAAGCTGAGTAGTTCATGTCATAAATGGAGACACACAAGAAGATTCCTTCTATATGTTCTGCTTGGGGCTATAGAGATGACATCCCCTCCATAAAAGAAAACAAAGTCTAAATCTTCAGCGTCTAAAGTCAAAACTACTGCCGTTGCCCGGATATACAGCATTCCCCACACCCTCTTCCCTCTCCAAGAGAGGTATGGAAAGGCAACATTGACTATGTCCTGTCATGCTAAGAATGAGCATATACTGACTCAAGCTAGCTACAGGTACCCATCCCTCCACCTTTCCAACTCCCCAGCCACCACCTCATTCTCTACCACATACCACCATCTCCTGCTCTGTTTTCCCTAACCCCTTCCCTCTTTAACACACCATCTCTTTCTGTCACTCACCATTGTCCTCGGATATCTTGTGACACACTCAAACCCCTCTGAACTGACCCCTCCACAGAGATGCCAAGGGAAGGCACTTCTTCTATACCTGTCTCTACAGCACTATCCATAAGATAAACTGAACTCCTTGGTTCAGTTTACGGAATTGGTCCTGTATTATAAGATAGAATTTTAAAAATATGCATCTTCCATAATATTGCCGACATACCTGCAGTGGTAGTAGTTATACTTTAGCAAGGCGAGGAGTAGAACAACTAATTTATGAAAGTCAAACAGCGAGCTAGTAATTACAATAGTACTTGGTAGAATACTCTGCGTAAGTAAAGATCTTAAACTTTAAGAGCCACTGGCAGCTATTTGGTACAGAATATCGTGCAAGTCGTCACGATTTAGACAACTCAGCAGCGCTATTCTAATAAAAGAGCAGTAATAAGTTTGACAGGAAATGGTCAGCCAATATCCGTAATGTTTGATCACGCCAGAGTTTTTTTTCCCTACACTCTCAACGATTTACCGTGGGTTTTAGCACTTGAGTGTAAACTAATCGGGTTTTAATTAATAATCTAAATCAGTTACACACTACGACCCCAACTGTGGTTTACATGAATCACACAGGCTAAGAGAACAAACTGACTAGGTACAATGGGCTGTTCTTGTTTGAAGAGTCTCTAACTTTCTCCATTTTTTTATGTATAGCTATTAATATTACTAATTATTATTAGCTATTAAAACTTTTTTTGAAAATATGCAGGAGGAAGTTGTATAGGCAGAGCAGCAACTTAATGTGTTAGTCACCTCAGGAAATAATAGTAATATTACATATAAATAGTACATAATAAGATATGGGATAATGAGATATATTTAAAACACTACAAGTTGATAGTTTCTCTTATGAGCTAATGGAGAAGTGGAAGAAGTAACATGGTTAGGGTAAAGAGAAAGAGAAAGTATTGTTGATGGGAATGAAAGGGGTGAAGAATGGTGAACTCTAGTGTTAGGATGATGATAGGACAAGAAACTTCTAGAGGGGACGATGTACGTATTCCTTAGGATTCGACAGCGGACAATTATGTTCTGTCTCTTACTCTGTAGTTCGAGTAAAGGTCAGCTCAAATCTGACGGGAAATCAATTCCCGCTAGCGGGACCAAACCTTTGTTACATACAGGCTTGGACGGTAACTTTTGTTCCGATTCCAGTTTGTTAAAATCAAATGTGATATACATACGACGGTCCTAAACAGCACTGCAATAGTCTAGTATATGGAGAGCCAAGGTTATGGAGAATTTGGAAGGAACTATTTTTGTCTGTTCCAAGGAAATGCCGATAAATCAAGCCCAATTTTTGCCTATACAGCTTTCAGTCAAGTACCGTGAATATGAGCATTCTATTTAGCTAAGGTTATTTGGGAGTGTAACTCCAAGGAAGACATAATATTATTGGGATTTTTTATTACTATTATTATTAGTCTTATCACATCTTCAATGGGTGTAGTTGGGTGGAAACAGTCAATTTTGAGTAGGAAGGCAAAGACACCAGGACATCTTTGTAATTTGAAGTTTTCTACCTCAAAGCCTCAGAAGATGACTGTGCATAACATCAAGCTATATACTTTGAGTTGAAAGTTGGCAAGATTTAACTAAAGCTGCCTACGGATGAAGAAAAACGCGAGTTTATTCAATGTTAGTCACTTTCTGGTTCCCACATAACCAATCATTGAACCAGGAAGTTTACACAGAATGTAGCTATCTTTTGAGAGACCCCCTTCAAATTCACACTAAAACATTCTGTGTTCTGTCAGTAGAGGTGGGTGGAGCAATGGGATGTGCAAAATTTATATTACTCTGATTGTACATGGTGATTTTTAAATATAGCTAGTGCATGACTCTCAGCAACAAGGAGCAAGTAGTATGTACTGTCACTAGTTGTTTTGTACAATGTAGAGGGCATGTGTACTTTTGGATATTTTAAACAGAAAGTCAGAGTACTATTGGGAAGACCAGCCAGAAGCTGACAAGAAATAAAAAAATAAGTAATAGTGTTCAGATATCCCTCTTCTCACCGATTACTGTGTTCAGTACGCTCTCTACCATTACCACCTCGCTCGTCTTTTAATATTCAGTCATCCTTTTTATATCTATACTAGCAGAGGTGCCTACACTTTGTTGTGAGTTGTGTATATTAAGAAATATATATATATATATACATATATTGTTGAGGTGTATATTGTCAATAAAAAGTTGCTTCTATTGTCAATTCAAACTTGCTGAAGGTATGTCATGGTACTTCCTTTCTTTAGTATTCAATGAAAAACCTAGATGTTGTGTGGTCTAGAGTCTCTCCCAGCCATGGTAAAAAAAAACTTGGAGGTAGGTTTAAAAGTAGTTTGTGGTGCACTGGAGTCTCCCTGACAATTGAACCTGGAAGAAATTGGGCGTGGTACACTGCACAAACGTAGGCTGTCAAGTAAATCTCGCCCTAAAGATTACCTTGAAAATTTGTCAATGTTGTACTTGTAGCAGTTGTTATGAACTTATATACGATTGACGGTAATCTTGTAGCTAAGTTTGTGTTTGTAGTTTTGAGGAACTAAGTATGGCCTAAATAGCGCTAGCTTGGAACTCCAGCTGCTGTAAGTAATTAGTAGCAAGTCAATATCGGCGACCGGAACGCATGCGCGAGAAAATATAAAAAAATATTTTTAAAAACCGAAGGCTAAATAAATGGGTGACCTTCGCAATGCCGCGTTGGTGGCTACCTGTGCCTTCGAAGGTCAATATCACAAATCATATGTCCTTTACTGGTATTAACTGACAACTATGAATATTTTCAAGCAGGTGTATGCATCGGCGTAAGAAGGTGACAATGCTCTACGAAAGTTTTCCTTTATTAGCGTGTGATGCGAGCCCACTGGAGCCGTAGATAGAAATTCTTATTGCCGCTCAATTGGCAAGCGGATTCTGCTACGCCTGCGAACACTGAGATGCCTGCGAATGGTGTTATGCCAGCAAATACTGCTTTTCCACTATTCCTAAAGATTTAAGAGACAGAAATGTACATGGTCGAGAGTGAATTGCTTTTTGCAAGAGAAGCTACTTTAATTAGAAACTGATATGCAGAATTGCCATTTATTTTATTTTATTGTTCTAGAAATTTACCTAGCTTTAAGTACAACCCAGGAAAGAAAAAAAAACATAGACATTGCTTTGGCCACTATCTTAGTAAGGACAAGCTGAAGAGCTAACCCAACTGATTTGTGATATGATTAGTAGTAGGTGTATTCTTCACGAATATGGAATGTGATGCAGCCGAGAATTACATGTTCTTAGAGATTCCCAACTGATGTAAGTGTTTGGATTGTAAATGGATAAGTACCCTGAATTGTATTTTTTTTGCATATTCCATGCAGGTGCAAAATTGAATAACCTGATACCCGACAACGTAGTGGGATTAAAAATTCTGAAAATTTTTTGTTTAAACTAATTCCAATTTTCCTCAGGATTTGCCCCTTTTCAAACTTGTTAAGAAAAACAAACTTTCTGAGTTTTTCTTTGCTCTTTTCTAAGATAGTGACTTTTTGGACTAAAAAGAGAACTTCTCTGCGAATTTCCCCCAAATTACTTGAAAACAACAGTAAAGCATAGTTTAGTTGTATGAGACTCACTTTGAGGTGAAAAACGTGTTTTTTGTTAATATTCTCCTCATTTTACAGATTTGATCAAAAAAAATTGTTAAAAGAAATCCAAATTTTTCTCAGGATTTTTCCCTTTTCAAACTTGTTTAGAAAAACAACCTTTCTGAGTATTTCAGTGCTCTTTTCTGAGATAGTCATTTTTGGACTAAAAAGATAACTTCTCTGCGAATTTCCCCGAAAATGCTTCAAAACAACGGAAAAGCATAGTTTATCTGTAAGTGGCTCACTTCGAGGAGAAAAACAAGTTTTTGTTAATATTTCCTCCATTTTACTGGTTTGATAAATAAAAGTTGTTTAAACAAATCTAAATTTTCCTTAGGCTTTGCCACTTTTCAAATATGTTAAGGAAAACAAACATACTAAGTATTTCAGTGCCCCTTTCTTAGATAGACTCTTTTTTTACTAAAAAGATAAGTTCTCTGTGAATTTCCCCCAAATGCTTCCAAACAACAGAAAAGCATAGTCTAGCTGTATGTAGCTCACTTTGAGGAGAAAAACAATTTTTTTTTATATTTCCCTCATTTTACTGACTTGATTAAGAATATTTGTTTAAACAAATCCAAATTTTCCTCAAGATTTGCCCCTTTTTAAACTTGTTAAGAAAAACAAATTTTCTGAGTATTTCTGTGTTATTTTATGAGATAGTCAATTTTTGGATTAAAAAGAGAACTTCTCTCTGAATTTCCCCCAAAATGCTTCAAAACAACAGAAAAGAATAGTTTAGCTGTAGTTGGCTCACTTTGAGGAGAAAAAAAAGTTTTTGCTAATATTTCCTTCATTTTACTGATTTGATCAAAAACTAGTTTAAACAAATCTAAATTTTCCTCAGGATTTGCCCCTTTTCAAACTTGTTAAGAGAAACAAACTTTCTGAGTATTTCTGTGCTCTTTTCTGAGATAGTCATTTTTTGGACTAAAAGAGAACTTCTCTGTGGATTTCCACGAAAAAGCTGGAAAACAACAGAAAAGCATTGTTTATCTCTATGTGGCTCACTTTGAGGAGAGAAACAGTTTTTGTTAATATTTGTCCCCTTTTACTGCTTTGATCAAAAACATTTGTTTAAACAAATCCCAATTATCCTCAGGATTTACCCTTTTAAAACATGTAAAGAGAAACAAATTTCTGGTAATTCAGTGCTTCTTTCTGAGATAGTAATTTTTTGACAAAAAATATAATTTTTCTGTGAATTTCTCCCAAAATACTTTAAAACAACAGTAAAGCATAGTTTAGCTGTATGTGGCTCACTTTGAGGAGGAAAAAAAATTTTTTGTTAATATTTACCTCATTTTACTGATTTGATCAAAAATATTTGTTAAAAGAAATCCTAATGTTTTTCAGGATTTTCCCCTATTCAAACTTGTCAAAAGAGACAAATTTTCTGAGTATTTCTGTGCTCTTTTCTGAGATAGTCATTTTTGGACTTAAAAGAGTACTTCTATGTGAATTTCACCAAAAATGCTTCAAACTAACAGAAAAGCATAGTTTAGCTGTATGTGGCTCAATTTGAGGAGAAAAACAAGTTTTTGTTAATATTTCTCCCATTTTACTGGTTTGAACAAAAACAGTTGTTTAAACAAATCCAAATTTTCCTCAGGATTTACCCTTTTCAAACATGTTTAGAAAAAGAAACTTTCTGAGTAATTCAGTGTTCCTTTCTGAAATAGTAATTTTTTGACTAAAAAGTGAAGTTCTCTCTGAATTTCCCCCCAAATGATTAAAAAACCACAGAAAAACATAGTTAATCTCTATGTGGTTCATTTTGAGGAGAAAAACATGTTTTGGTTAATATTTCCTACATTTTATTGATATGTTAAAAAAAAATTGTTTAAACAAATCCATATTTTCCTCAGTAATTGCCCCTTTTCAAACTTGTTAAGAAAAACAAACTTTCGGAGTGTTTCTTTGCTCTTTTCTGAGATAGTCACTTTTTGGACCATAAATAGAACTTCTCTGTGAATTTCCCCAAAA
Source organism: Ekhidna sp. (assembly GCA_965261215.1). Taxonomy (GTDB): domain Bacteria; phylum Bacteroidota; class Bacteroidia; order Cytophagales; family Cyclobacteriaceae; genus Ekhidna. The sequence goes on along the minus strand of CBDHDT010000176.1, from coordinate 61,279 downwards.
ATGCTTCAAAACAACAGAAAATAAAAGTTTAGCTGTTGGTGGCTCACTTTGTGGAAAAAAACAAGTTTTTGTTAATATTTCTCTCATTTTACTGAATTGATCAAAAACTTGTTTAAACAAATCAAATTTTCCTCAGGATTTGCCCCTTTTCAAACTTGTTAAGAGAAACACACTATCTGAGTATTTCTGTGCTCTTTTCTGAGATAATCACTTTTTGGACTAAAAAGAGAACTTCTCTGTGGATTTCCCCCAAAATGCTACAAAACAAAAGAAATGCATTGTTTATCTGTATGTGGCTCACTTTGAGGAGAAAAAGAGTTTTTGTTAATATTTTTACCCTTTTACTGCTTTGATCAAAAACAGTTGTTTAAAAAAATCCAAATTTTTCTCAGGATTTACCCTTTTAAAACATGTTAAGAGAAACAAATTTCTGCGTAATTCAGTGCTTCTTTCTGAGTGAGTCACTTTTTTGAATAAAAATATATTTTTTCTGTGAATTTCTCCCAAAATACTTCAAAACATAGTTTAGCTGTATGTGGCTCACTTTGAGGAGAAAAAAGAGTTTTTTCTTAATATTTTCCTCTTTTTACTGATTTGATCAAAAACATTTGTTTAAAGAAATCCAAATTTTTCTCAGGATTTGCCCCTTTTCACACTTGTTAAGAGAAAAAAACTTTCTGAGTATTTCTCTGCTCTTTTCTGAGATAGTCATTTTTGGACTAAAAAGAGTACTTCTATGTGAATTTTACCAAAAATTCTTCTAACTTATAGAAAAGCAATGTTTAGCTGTATGTGGCTCAATTTGAGGTGAAAAACAAGTTTTGGTTAATATTTCCTACATTTTAATGATTTGATAAAAAAAAATTGTTTAAACAAATCCAAATTTTCCTCAGGATTTTCCCCTTTTCAAACTTGTTAAGAAAAAAAAAAAATTCTGAGTATTTCTGTGCTCTTATCTAAGCTAGTGATTTTTGGACTAAAAAGAGAATTTCTCTGGGAATTTCCCCGAAAATGCTTCAAAACAACAGAATAGCAGAGTTTATCTGTAAGTGGCTCATTTCGAGGAGAAAAACAAGTTTTTGTTTATATTTCCACCATTTTATTGGTTTGATCAAAAACAGTTGTTTAAACAAATCAAAATTTTCCTCACAATTTGTCTCTTTTCAAACATGTTAAGAAAAACAAACTTACTAAGTATTTCAGTGCCCCTTTCTTAGATAGCCTTTTTTGACTAAAAAGATAAGTTCTCTGTGAATTTCCCCCAAAATACATCAAAACAACAGTAAAGCATAGTTTAGCTGTATGTGGCTCACTTTGTGGGGAAAAACGAGTTTTTTTTGTTAATATTTCCCTCATTTTAATGATTTGATCAAAAAAAATTGTTAAAAGAAATCCAAATTTTTCTCAGGATTTGCCCCTTTTCAAACTTGTTATGAAAAACAACATTTCTGAGTATTTCTGTGCTCTTTTCTGAGATAGTAATTTTTGGACTAAAAAGAGTACTTCTATGTGAATTTCACCAAAAATGCTTCAAACTAACAGAAAAGAATAGTTTAGCTGTATGTGGCTCAATTTGAGGAGAAAAAATATTTTTTTAATATTTCCCTCATTTTAATAATTTGATCAAAAAAATTGTTTAAACAAATCCACATTTTCCTCAGGATTTGCCACTTTTTAAACTTGTTAAGAAAAACAAACTTTCTGAGTATTTCAGTGCTTTTTTCTGAGATAGTCACTTTTTTGGCTAAAAAGAGAACTTCTCTATGTATTTCCCCTAAAATGCTTCAAACTAACAGAAAAGCATAGTTTAGCTGTATGTGGCGCAATTTGAGGAGAAAAACTAGTTTTTGTTAATATTTCCCACATTTTATTGGTTTGATTAAAAAAATTTGTTTAAAGAAATCCAATTTTTCCTCAGCATTTGCCCCTTTTCAAACTTTTAAGAAAAACAAACTTTCGGAGTATTTTTTGCTCTTTTCTGAAATAGTCACTTTTTGTGATAAAAAGAGAACTTCTCTGTGAATTTCCCGCAAAATGCTTCCAAACAACAGAAAAGAATAGTTTAGCTCTAGGTGGCTCACTTTGAGGAGAAAAACAAGTTTTGTTAATATTTCCCTCTTTTTAATGATTTGATCAAAAACTTGTTTAAACAAATCAAATTTTACTCTGGATTTGCCCCTTTTCAAACGTTAAATGAAACCATCTTTCTGAGTATATCTGTGCTCTTTTCTGAGATAGTCACTTTTTGGACTAAAAAGAGAACTTCTCTGTGGATTTCCCCCTAAATGCTTAAAAAACAACAGAAATGCATTGTTTATCTGTATGTGGCTCAGTTTGAGGAGAAAAACAGTTTTTGTTAATATCTGTCCCATTTTACTGCTTTGATCAAAAACAGTTGTTAAAACAAATCCAAAATTTCCTCAGGATTTACCCTTATAAAACATGTTAAGAAAAACAAATTTCTGCGTAATTCTGTGCTTCTTTCTGAGATAGTCACATTTTTGACTAAAAATATAGTTTTTCTGTGAATTTCCCCCAAAATACTTCAAAACAACAGTAAAGCATAGTTTAGCTGTATGTGGCTCACTTTGAGGGGAAAAAGATTTTTTTGTTAATATTTCCCTCATTTTACTGATTTGATCAAAAAAATTGTTATAAGAAATCCAAATTTTTTCTCAGGATTTGTCCCTTTTCAAACTTGTAAAGAAAAAAACTTTTCTGATTATTTCTGTGCTCTTTTCTGAGATAGTCTTTTTTGGACTAAAAAGAGTATTTCAATGGGAATTTCACCAAAAATGCTTCAAACTAACAGAAAAGCAATGTTTAGCTGCATGTGGCTCAATTTGAGGAAAAAAACGAGTTTTGGTTAAAATTTCCTACATTTTAATGATTTGATCAAAAAAATTTGTTTAACATATCCTAATTTTCCTCAGGATTTGCCACTTTTCAAACTTGTTAAGAAAAACATATTTCTGAGTATTTCTGTGCTCTTTTCTATGATAGTGACTTTTTGGACTAAAAAGAGAACTTCTCTGCAAACTTCCCCGACAATGCTTCAAAACACCAAAAAAAAGCATAGTTTATCTGTAAGTGGCCATTTCGAGGAGAAAAACAAGTTTTTTTTAATATTTCCACCATATTACTGGTTTGATCAAAAACAGTTGTTTAAACAAATCTAAATTTTTCTCATGATTTGTCCCTTTTCAAACATGATAAGAAAAACAAACTTACTAAGTATTTCAGTGCTCCTTTCTTAGATAGCCTTTTTTGACTAAAAAGATAAGTTCTCTGTGAATTTCCCCCAAAATACATCAAAACAACAGTAAAGCATAGTTTAGCTGTATGTGGCTCATTTTGAGTGGAAAAACGAATCTTTTGTTAATATTTCCCTCATTTTTCTTATTTGATCAAAAAAAATTGTTAAAAGAAATCCATTTTTTTCTCAGGATTTTCCCCTTTTCAAATTTGTTAAGAAAAACAACCTTTCTGAATATTTCTATGCTCTTTTCTGAGATATTAATTTTTGGACCAAAAAGAGAACTTCTCTGCGAATTTCCCCCAAAATGATTCAAAACAACAGAAAAGCATAGTTTATCTGTAAGTTGCTCACTTCGAGGAGAAAAACAATTTTTTTTATAAATATTTCCTCCATTTTACTGGGTTGAAAAAAAAAATTGTTTAAACAAATCAAACTTTTCCTCAGTATTTTCCCCTTTTCATACATATTAAGAAAAAGAAACTTTCTGAGTAATTCAGACCTCCTTTATGAAATAGTCAATTTTTTGACTAAAAAGAGAAGTTCTCTGTGAATTTCCCAAAAATGCTTAAAAAAGAACAGAAAAGTATAGTTCATCTGTATGTGGATCACTTTGAGGAGAAAAACAAAATTTTGTTAATATTTCCTACATTTTAATGATTTGATTAAAAAAAAAAATTTAAACAAATCCAAATTTTCCTCAGGATTTGAACCTTTTCAAACGTGTTAAGAAAAACAAACTTTCTGAGTATTTCTGTGCTCCTTTCTAAGATAGTGACTTTTTGGACTAAAAAGAGAACTTCTCTGCGAATTTCCCCGAAAAAGCTTCAAAACAACAGAAAAGCATAGTTTATCTGTAAGTGGCTCATTTCGAGGAGAAAAACAAGTTTTTGTTAATATTTCCACCGTTTTACTGGTTTGATCAAAAACAGTTGTTTAAACAAATCGAAATTTTCCTCACAATTTGTCCCTTTTCAAACATGTTAAGAAAAACAAACCTACTAAGTATTTCAGTGCCCCTTTCTTAGATAGCCTCTTTTTTGACTAAAAAGATAAGTTCTCTGCGAATTTCCCCCAAAATTCTTCCAAACAACAGAAAAGCACAGTTTAGCTGTATGTGGCTCATTTTGAGGGTAAAAAAGAGTTTTGTTAATATTTCCCTCATTTTACTGATTTGATCAAGAACATTTGTTTAAACATTTCCATATTTTCCTCAAGATTTGTCCATTTTCAAACTTGTTAAGAAAAACAAACTTTCTGAGTATTTCTGTGCTCTTTTATGAGATAGTCACTTTTTAGACTAAAAAGAAAAGTTCTCTGTAAATTTCCCCAAAAATTCTTCAAACTAACAGAAAAGCATAGTTTAGCTGTATGTGGCTCAATATGAGGGGGGAAACAAGTTTTTATTAATATTTCCCCAATTTTACTAGTTTGATCAAAAAAAGTTGTTTAAACAAATCAAAATTTTCCTCAGTTTTTGCCCCTTTTCAAAATTGTTAAGAAAAACAAATTTCTGAGTTTTTCTGTGCTCTTTTCTGAGATAGTCACTTTGTTGACAATAAAGAGAACTTCTCTGTGAATTTCCCCAAATATGCTTCAAAACAACAGAAAAGCTTAGTTTATCTGTATGTGGCTCACTTTGAGGAGAAAAACGAGTTTTGTTAATATTTCCCTCATTTTACTGATTTGATCAAAATAATTGTTTAAACAAATCCAAATTATTCTCAGGATTTGCCCCTTTTCAAACTTGTTATAAAAAACAACCTTTCTGAGTATTTCAGTGCTCTTTTCTGAGATGGTCACTTTTTGGACTAAAAAGCGAACTTCTCTATGAATTTCCCCCAAAATGCTTCAAACTGACAGAAAAGCGTAGTTTAATTGTACGTGGCTCAATTTGAGGTGAAAAACTAGTTTTTATTAATATTTCCCTCATTTTACTGATTTGATCCAAAAATTTTGTATAAAGATATCTAAATTTTCCTCAGTATTTGCCGCTTTTCAAACTTGTTAAGAGAAACTAACTTTCTGAGTATTTCTGTGCTATTTTATGAGATAGGCATTTTTGGACTTAAAAGAGAACATCTCTGTGAATATCCCCGAAAATGCTTCAAAACAAAAGAAAAGCATTGGTTATCTGTATGTGGCTCACTTTGTGAAGAAAAACATTTTTTGTTAATATTTGTCCCCTTTTACTGCTTTGATCAAAAAAAATTGTTTAAACAAATCCAAATTTTCCTCAGGATTTGCCCCTTTTCAAACTTGTTAAGAAAAACAAACTTTCTGAGTATTTCTGTGCTCTTTTCTGAGATAGTCATTTTTGGACTAAAAAGAGAACTTCTCTGTGAATTTCCCCCAAAATACTTCAAACAACAGAAAAGCTTAGTTTAGCTGTATGTGGCTCATTTGAGGAGAAAAAAGGAGTTTTGTTAATATTTCCTACATTTTACAGATTTGATAAAAAAAAATTGTTTAAACAAATCCAAATTTTCCTCAGGATTTGACCCTTTTTAAACCTGTTAAGAAAAACAAACTTTCTGAGTATTTCAGTGCTTTTTTCTGAGATAGTCACTTTTTGGTTTAAAAAGAGAACTTCTCTATGTATTTCCCATAAAATGGTTCAAACAAAGAGAAAAGCATAGGTTAGCTGTATGTGGCTCAATTGGGGGAGAAAAACAATTTTTTTTTAATATTTCCCTCTTTTTACTGATTTGATCAAAAACATGTTTAAACAAATCAAAAATTTTCTCAGGATTTCCCCTTTTCAAACATGTTAAGAGAAACAAACTTTCTTAGTATTTCTGTTCTCTTTCAGAGATTGTCACTTTTTGGACTAAAAAGAGAACTTCTATGTGGATTTCCCCCCAAATGCTTAAAAAGCAACCGAAAAACATTGTTAATCTGTATGTGGCTCACTTTGAGGAGAAAAGAAAAATTTTTGTTAATATTTGTCCCCTTTTACTGCTTTGATCAAAAACAGTTGTTTAAACAAATCGAAATTTTCCTCAGGATTTACCCTTATAAAACATGTTAAGAAAATCAAATTTCTGCGTAATTCAGTGCTTCTTTCTGAAATAGTCACTTCTTTGACTAAAAATATAATTTTTCTGTGAATTTCCCCCAAAATACTTCAAATCAACAGTAAAGCATAGTTAGCTGTATGTGGCTCACTTTGAGGGGAAGAACGAGTTTTTTTGTTAATATTTACCTCATTTTACTGATTTGATCAAAAATTTTTGTCATAAAAGATATCCAATTTTTTCTCAGGATTTGCCCCTTATCAAACTTGTTAAGAAAAACAACTTTTCTGATTATTTCTGTGAACTTTTCTGAGATAGTCATTATTGGAATAAAAAGAGTACTTCTATGTGAATTTCTCCAAAAATGCTTCAAACTAACAGAAACGCATAGTTTAGCTGTATGTGGCTCAATTTGAGGAGAAATACAAGTTTTTGTTAATAACAGTTGTTTAAACAAATCCAAATTTTCCTCAGGATTTACCCTATCCAAATATGTTTAGAAAAAGAAACTTTCTGAGTAATTCAGTGCTCCTTTCTGAAATAGTCAATTTTTGGACTAAAAAGAGAAGTTCTCTCTGAATTTCCCCCAAAATGCTTAAAAAACAACAGAAAAGCATAGTTTAACTGTATTTAGCACACTTTAAGGAAAAAAACAAGTTTTGTTTAATATTTCCTACATTTTACTGATTTGATCAAAAAAAAAATTGGTTAAACAAATCCAAATTTTCCTCAATATTTGCCCCTTTTCAAACTTTTAAGCAAAACAAACTTTCTGAGTATTTCTTTGCTCTTTTCTGAAATAGTCACTTTTTGGACTAAAAAGAGAAGTTCTCTCTGAATTTTCCGCAAAATTTTTCAAAACAACAGAAAAGAATAGTTTAGATGTAAGTGGCTCACTTTGAGGAGAAAAACAATTTTTTTTTAATATTTCCCTCATTTTACTGATTTGATCAAAAAAATTTGTTAAAAGAAATCCATTTTTCTCAGGATTTGCCCCTTTTCAAACTTGTTAAGAGAAACAAATTTTCTGAGTATTTCTGTGCTTTTTTCTGAGATAGTCTTTTTTGGACTAAAAAGAGTACTTCTATGTGAATTTCACCAAAATGCTTCAAACTAACAGAAAAACAATGTTTATCTGTATGTGACTCAATTTGAGGAGCAAAACAAGTTTTGGTTAATATTTCCTACATTTTATTGATTTGATAAAAAAAAATTGTTTAAACAAATCCAAATTTTCCTCAGTATTTGCCCCTTTTCAAACTTGTTAAGAAAAACAAACTTTCTGAGTATTTCTTTGCACTTTTCTGAAATAGTCATTTTTGGACTAAAAAGAGAACTTCTCTGTGAATTTTCCCCAAACTGCTTCAAAATAACAGAAAAGAATAGTTTAGATGTAGGTGGCTCACGTTGAGGAGAAAAACAAGTTTTTTTAAAATATTTCCTTCATTTTACTGATTTGATCAAAAAAAAAGTTAAAACAATCCAAATTTTTCTCAGGATTTTCCTCTTTTCAAAATTGTTAAGAAAAACTAACTTTCTGAGTATTTCTGTGCTCATTTCTGAGATAGTCATTTTTGGACAAAAAAGAGAACTTCTCTGCGAATCTCCACAAAAATGCTTCAAAACAACAGAAAAGCATAGTTTATCTGTAAGTGGCTCATTTCGAGGAGAAAAACAAGTTTTTATTAATATTTCCTCCATTTTACTGGTTTGATCACAAACAGTTGTTTAAACAAATCGAAATTTTCCTCACGATTTGTTCCTTTTCAAACATGTTAAGAAACAAAATTAACTAAGTATTTCAGTGGCCCTTTCTTAGATAGCCTCTTTTTTGACTAAAAAGATAAGTTCTCTGTGAATTTCCCCCAAAATACTTTAAAACAACAGTAAAGCATTGTTTAGCTGTATGTGACTCACTTTGAGGGGAAAAAAGTTTTTTTGTTAATATTTCCCTTATTTTACTGATTTGATCCAAAAAATTTGTTTAAAAAAATCCATATTTTTCTTAGGATTTGCACCTTTTCAAACTTGTTAAGAAAAACAACCTTTCTGAGTATTTCTGCGCTCTTCTCTGAGATAGTCATTTTTGGACTAAAAAGAGTACTTCTATGTGAATTTCACCAAAAATGCTACAAACTAACAGAAAAGCATAGTTTAAATGTGTGTTGCTCAATTTGAGGAGAAAAACAAGTTTTGGTTAATATTTCCTACATTTTAATGATTTGATCAAAAACATTTGTTTAAAGACATCCAAATTTTCCTCACGATTTATCCCTTTTCAAACATGTTAAGAAAAACAAATTTACTAAGTATTTCAGTGCCCTTTCTTAGATAGCCTTTTTTTTGACTATAAAGATAAGTTCTCTGTGAATTTCCCCCAAAATACTTCAAAACAACAGTAAAGCATAGTTTAGCTGTATGTGGCTAATTTTGTGGGGAAAAACAAGTTTTTTGTTAATATTTCCCTCATTTTAATGATTTGATCAAAAAAATTTGTTAAAAGAAATCCAAATTTTTCTCAGGATTTGCCCCTTTTAAAACTTGTTAAGAAAAACAACATTTCTGAGTATTTCTGTACCCTTTTCTGAGATAGTCATTTTTGGACTAAAAAGAGTACTTCTATGTGAATTTCACAAAAAAATGCTTCAAACTAACAGAAAAACATAGTTTATCTTTATGATACTCAATTTGAGGAGAAATTCAAGTTTTCGTTAATATTTCCCCCATTTTACTGGTTTGAACAAAAAAAATTGTTTAAACATCCAAATTTTCCTCAGGATTTACCCTTTTCAAACATGTTTAGAAAAAGAAACTTTCTGAGTAATTCAGTGCTCCTTTATGAAATAGTCAATTTTTTGACTAAAAAGAGAAGTTCTCTGTGAATTTCCCCCAAAATGTTTAAAAAACAACAGAAAAGCATAGTTTTTATGTATGTGGCTCATTTTGAGGGAAAAAAAAAGTTTTGGTTAATATTTCCTACATTTTATTGATTTGATCAAAAAAAATTGTTTAAAAAAATCCAAATTTTAATCAGTATTTGCCGCTTTTCAAACTTGTTAAGAAAAACAAACTTTCGGAGTGTTTCTTTGCTCTTTTCTGAGATAGTCAATTTTTGGACTAAAAAGAGAACTTCTCTGTGAATTTCCCACAAAATGCTTTTTAAACAACTGAAAAGAATAGTTTAGCTGTGGGTGGCTCACTTTGAGGAGAAAAACAAGTTTTTGTTAATATTTCCAAATTTTAATCAGTATTTGCCGCTTTTCAAACTTGTTAAGAAAAACAAACTTTCGGAGTGTTTCTTTGCTCTTTTCTGAGATAGTCAATTTTTGGACTAAAAAGAGAACTTCTCTGTGAATTTCCCACAAAATGCTTTTTAAACAACTGAAAAGAATAGTTTAGCTTTTTGTTTACCCTTTTCAAACATGGTGGCTCACTTTGAGGAGAAAAACAATTGTTAATATTTCCCTCATTTTACTGATTTGATCAAAAACTTGTTTAAACAAATCTAATTTTTCCTCAGGATTTGCCCTTTTTCAAACTCGTTAAGAGAAACAAACTTTCTGAGTATTCCTGTGCTCTTTTCTGAGATAGTCATTTTTGGACTAAAAAGAGTACTTCTATGTGAATTTCACCAAAAATGCTTCAAACTAACAGAAAAACAATGTTTAGCTGTATGTGGCTCAATTTGAGGAGAAAAACAAGTTTTGGTTAATATTTCCTACATTTTAATGATTTGATCAAAAAAATTTGCTTAAACAAATCCAATTTTTCCTCACGATTTATCACTTTTCAAACATGTTAAGAAACACAAATTAACTAAGTATTTCTGCGTAATTCAGTGCTTCTTTCTGAGATAGCCTCTTTTTTGACTAAAAAGATAAGTTCTCTGTGAATTTCCCCCAAAATACTTTAAAACAACAGTAAAGCATAGTTTAGCTGTATATGACTCACGCGTGAGATATGAGACACTAAAGCATAGTTTAGCTGTATATGACTCACTTTAAGGGGAAAAACGAGTTTTTTTTGTTAATATTTCCCTCGTTTTACAGATTTGATCAAAAAAATTTGTTAAAAGAAATACAAATTTTTCACAGGATTTGTACATTTTCTAACATGTTAAGAAAAACAACCTTTCTGAGTATTTCTGTGCTCTTTTCTGAGATAGACATTTTTGGACTAAAAAGAGTACTTCTATGTGAATTTCACCAAAAATGCTTCAAACTAACAGAAACGCATAGTTTAGCTGTATGTGGCTCAATTATAGGAGAAAAAAAAGTTTTTGTTAATATTCCCCCCATTTTTATGGTTTGAACAAAAACTTTTGTTTAAAAAAGGCAAATTTTCCTCAGGATTTACCCTATTCAAATATGTTTTAGAAAAAGAAACTTTCTGAGTAATTCAGTGCTCCTTTCTGAAATAGTCAATTTTTGGACTAAAAAGAGAAGTTCTCTGTTAATTTCCCCCAAATGCTTAAAAAACAACAGAAAAGCATAGTTTATCTGTATTTAGCCCACTTTGAGGAGAAAAACAAGTTTTGGTTAATATTTCCTACATTTTATTGATTTGATCAAAAAAAATTGTTTAAACAAATCCAAATTTTACTCAGTATTTTCCACTTTTCAAACTTGTTAAGAAAAACAGACTTTCTGAGTATTTCTTTGCTCTTTTCTGATATAGTCACTTTTTGGACTAAAAAGAGAACTTCTCTGTGAATTTTCCCCAAAATGATTCAAAACATCAGTAAAGCATTGTTTATCTGTATGGTCCTCACTTTGTAGGGAAAAACGAGTTTTTTTGTTAATATTTCCCTCATTTTACTGATTTGTTAAAAAAAAGTGTTAAAAGAAATTAAAATTTTTCTCAGGATTTTCCCCTTTTTAAACTTGTTAAGAAAAACAACCTTTCTGAGTATTCCTTTCCTCTTTTCTGAGATAGTTATTAATGGACTAAAAAGAGAATTCTCTGCGAATTTCCCCCAAAATGCTTCAAAACAACAGAAAAGCATAGTTTATCTGTAAATGGCTCACTTCAAGAAGAAAAACATTTTTTGTTAATATTTCCTCCATTTTACTGGTTTGATCATAAACAGTTGTTTAAACTAATCTAAATTTTCCTCAGGATTTGCCTCTTTTCAAACATGTTAAAAAAAAAAAATTACTAAGTATTTCAGTGCCCCTTTCTAAGATAGCCTCTTTTTTGACTAAAAAGATAAGTTCCCTGTGAATTGCCCCTTAAATGCTTCCAAACAACAGAAAAGCATAGTTTAGCTGAATGTGGCTCACTTTGAGGAGAAAAACAACTTTTGTTAATATTTCCCTCATTTTACTGATTTGATTAAGAATATTTGTTTAAACAAATCCAAATTTTTCTCAAGATTTGCCCCTTTTCAAACATGTTAAGAGAAACAAACTTTCTGATTATTTCTGTACTCTTTTCTGAGATAATCACTTTTTGGACTAAAAAGAGAACTTCTCTGTGGATTTCCCCCTAAATGCTACAAAACAACAGAAAAGCATTGTTTATCTGTATGTGGCTCACTTTGAGGAGAAAAACAGTTTTTGTTAATATTTGTCCCCTTTTACTACTTTGATCAAAAACAGTTGTTTAAAAAAATCCAAATTTTCCTCAGGATTTACCCTTTTAAAACATGTTAAGAGAAACAAATTTCTGCTTAATTCAGTGCTTCTTTCTGAGATAGTCACTTTTTGGACTAAAAATATAAGTTTTCTGTGAATTTTCCCAAAATACTTCAAAACAACAGTAAAGCATAGTTTATCTGTATGTGGCTCACATTGAGGAGAAAAACGAGTTTTTTGTTAATATTTCCCTCATTTTACTGATTTGATCCAAAAAAATTGTTAAAAGAAATCAAAAATTTTCTCAGGATTTGCCCCTTTTCAAACTTGTTAAGAGAAACTAACTTTCTGAGTATTTCTGTGCTCTTTTCCGAGAAAGTCATTTTTGGACTTAAATGAGTACTTCTATGTGAATTTCACCAAAAATGCTTCAACTAACAGAAAAGCAAAGTTTAGCTGTATGTGGCTCAATTTGAGGAAAAAAACAAGTTTTGGTTAATATTTCCTACATTTTAATGATTTGATCAAAAAAAATTGTTTAAACAAATCCAAATTTTCCTCAGGATTTTCCCCTTTTCAAACTTGTTAAGAAAAAAAAATTTCTGAGTATATTTGTGCTCTTTTATAAGATAGTGACTTTTTGGACTAAAAAGAGAACTTCTCTGCGAATTTCCCCGAAAAAGGTTCAAAACAAAAGAAAAGCATAGTTTATCTGTAAGTGGCCATTTCGAGGAGAAAAACAAGTTTTTGTTAATATTTCCACCATTTTACTGGTTTGATCAAAAACAGTTGTTTAAACAAATCGAAATTTTCCTCACAATTTGTCCCTTTTCAAACATGTTAAGAAAAACAAACTTACTAAGTATTTCAGTGCCCTTTCTTAGATAGCCTTTTTTGACTAAAAAATAAGTTCTCTGTGAATTTCCCCCAAAATACTTCAAAACAACAGTAAAGCATAGTTTAGCTGTATGTGGCTCACTTTGTGGGGAAAAACGAGTTTTTTTGTTAATATTTCCCTCATTTTACTGATTTGATCAAAAAAATTTGTTAAAAGAAATCCAAATTTTTCTCAGGATTTGCCCCTTTTCAAACTTGTTAAGAAAAACAACATTTCTGAATATTTCTGTGCCCTTTTCTGAGATAGTCATTTTTGGACTAAAAAGAGTACTTCTTTGTGAATTTCACCAAAAATGCTTCAAACTAACAGAAAAGCATAGTTTAGCAGTATGTGGCTCAATTTGAGTAGAACAACTTTTTTTTTTAAATATTTCCCCCATTTTATTGGTTTGATCAAAAAAAGTTGTTTAAAGAGATCCAATTTTTCCTCAGTATTTGCCCCTTGTCAAACTTGTTAAGAAAAACAAACTTTCTGAGTTTTTCTTTGCTCGTTTCTGAGATAGTCATTTTTGGAATAAAAAGAGAACTTCTCTGTGAATTTCCCCCAAAATCCTTCAAAAAAAAAAAAAAAAAAAGGTTAGCTGTAGGTTGCTCACTTTGAGGAGAAAAACAAGTTTTTTTTGATATTTCCCTCATTTTACAGATTTGATCAAAAATTTTGGTTAAAAGAAATCCAAATTTTTCTCAGGATTTTCCCCTTTTCAAACTTGTTAAGAAAAACAACCTTTCTGCGTAATTCTGTGCTCTTTTCTAATATAGTGACTTTTTGGACTAAAAAGAGAACTTCTCTGCGAATTTCCCCGAAAATGCTTCAAAACAAAAGAAAAGCATAGTTTATCTGTAAGTGGCTCATTTCGAGGAGAAAAACAAGTTTTTGTTAATATTTCCACCATTTTACTGGTTTGATCAAAAACAGTTGTTTAAACAAATCGAAATTTTCCTCACGATTTGTCCCTTTTCAAACATGTTAAGAAAAACAAACTTACTAAGTATTTCAGTACCCCTTTCTTAGATTGCCTTTTTTGACTAAAAAGATAAGTTCTCTGTGAATTTCCCCCAAAATACTTCAAAACAACAGTAAAGCATAGTTTAGCTGTATGTGGCTCACTTTGTGGGGAAAAACGAGTTTTTTGTTAATATTTCCCTCATTTTACTGATTTGATCAAAAAAATTTGTTAAAAGAAAACCAAATTTTTCTCAGGATTTGCCCCTTTTCAAACTTGTTAAGAAAAACAACATTTCTGAATATTTCTGTGCCCTTTTCTGAGATAGTCATTTTTGGACTAAAAAGAGTACTTCTTTGTGAATTTCACCAAAAATGCTTCAAACTAACAGAAAAGCATAGTTTAGCAGTATGTGGCTCAATTTGAGTAGAAAAACAAGTTTTTTTTTAATATTTCCCCCATTTTATTGGTTTGATCAAAAAAAGTTGTTTAAAGAGATCCAATTTTTCCTCAGTATTTGCCCCTTGTCAAACTTGTTAAGAAAAACAAACTTTCTGAGTTTTTCTTTGCTCGTTTCTGAGATAGTCATTTTTGGAATAAAAAGAGAACTTCTCTGTGAATTTCCCCAAAAATCCTTCAAAAAAAAAAAAAAAAAAATAGTTTAGCTGTAGGTGGCTCACTTTGAGGAGAAAAACAATTTTTTTTTTGATATTTCCCTCATTTTACAGATTTGATCAAAAATATTTGTTAAAAGAAATCCAAATTTTTCTCAGGATTTTCCCCTTTTCAAACTTGTTAAGAAAATCAACATTTCTGTGTAATTCTGTGCTCTTTTCTGAGAAGAGAACTTCTCTGTGAATTTCCCCGAAAATGCTTCAAAACAACAGAAAAGCATAGTTTATCTGTAAGTGGCTCATTTCGAGGAGAAAAAAATGTTTTTATTAATATTTCCTCCATTTTACTGGTTTGATCAAAAAAAGTTGTTTAAACAAATCGAAATTGTCCTCATGATTTGTCCCTTTTCAAACATGTTAAGAAACACAAAGGGGCCACTATCCCATTTTCCTCAGAAACTTAAAAACATATTTGTGGTTGTCATAACTTTTTCCCCCTTTCTTCTGTGCAATAATTATTAAACCAGCTTGTTGCTTATTGTGTGTGCTTTAAGGTGATATGTAAAAAGTCTCTATAGGCACTTTTTCTTAGAAGATATAGCCAAACACGCAAGGGTCACTCAGAAAATGGCACCTCCTAATTTCCCAGGATTATAATTCCAAGGCGCCGTGAGCTACAGATCCCAAACTTGTTTTGTGGCTAGCTAACACCCTAAGCTGTGATATGTCTGAGCCATAATTAAAACGCGGTGAAGTGTTGAGTAGATATGAGACACTTTATTTCAAGCCACGCCAAAACCACGGAAATCTGTGATCCCGCCTCTTCTAATAATCATATCTCAGGAATGCTTCATGGTAAAAAAATTATGGCTCGCTTATATCACAGCAGGTGTTAGCAAGCCACACAGGAAGTTTGAGGTCTGTAGCTCAAGGCGCCTGGCAATTTGAATCCAGGGAAATTAGGAGGTGCCATTTTCTGAGTGACCCTTGCGTTTATGGCTATATCTTCTAAGAAAAAGTGCCTATAGAGACTTTTTACATATCATCTTAAAGCACACACAATAAGCAACAAGCTGGTATAATAATTATTTGCACAGAAGAGAGGTAAAAAAAGTTATGACAACCACAAATATGTTTTTAAATTTCGGAAGAAAATGGGATAGTCCCCCCTTCTAAGTATTTCAGTGGCCCTTTCTTAGATAGCCTCTTTTTTGACTAAAAGATAAGTTCTCTGTGAATTTCCCCCAAAATACTTTAAAACAACAGTAAAGCATAGTTTAGCTGTATGTGACTCACTTTGAGGTGTAAAACGAGTTTTTTGTTAATATTTCCCACATTTTACTGATTTGATCAAAAAAAAATTGTTAAATGAAATCCAAATTTTTCTCAGGATTTGCTTCTTTTCAAACTTGTAATTAGAAACAAACTTTCTGAGTATTTCTCTGCTCTTTTCTGAGATAGTCATTTTTGGAGTAAAAGGAGTACTTCTATGTGAATTTCACCAAAAATGCTTCAAACTAACAGAAAAACATAGTTTATCTGTATGAGACTCAATTTGAGGAGAAAAACAAGTTTTTGTTAATATTTCCCCCATTTTACTGGTTTGAACAAAAACAGTTGTTTAAACAAATCCAAATTTTCCTCAGGATTTACCCTTTTCAAACATGTTTAGAAAAAGAAACTTTCTGAGTAATTCAGTGCTCCTTTGTGAAATAATCAAGTTTTTGATTAAAAAGAGAAGTTCTCTGTGAATTTCCCCCAAAATGCTTAAAAAAGAGCAGAAAAGCATAGTTTATATGTATGTGGCTCATTTTGAGGAGAAAAACAAGTTTTGGTTAAAATTTCCTACATTTTATTGATTTGATCAAAAAAAATTGTTTAAAGAGATCCAAATTTTACTCAGTATTTTCCCCTTTTCAAACTTGTTAAGAAAAACACACTTTCGGAGTGTTTCTTTGCTCTTTTCTGAGAGAGTCAATTTTTGGGCTAAAAAGAGAACTTCTCTGTGAATTTCCCCCAAAATGCTTCAAAACAACAGAAAAAAATAGTTTAGCTGTTGGTGGCTCACTTTGAGGAGAAAAACAAGTTTTTGTTAATATTTCCCCCATTTTACTGATTTGATCAAAAACTTGTTTAAACAAATCTAAATTTTCCTCAGGATTTGCCCCTTTTCAAACTCGTTAAGAGAAACAAACTTTCTGAGTATTTCTGTGCTCTTTTCTGAGATAGTCACTTTTTGGACTAAAAAGAGAATTCTCTGTGGATTTCCCCCAAAATGCTTCAAAACAACAGAAAAGCATAGTTTTTCTGTAAGTGGCTCACTTCGAGGAGAAAAACAAGTTTTTGTTAACATATCCTCCATTTTAATGGTTTGATCAAAAACATTTGTTTAAACATATCAAAATTTTCCTCAGGATTTGCCACTTTTCAAACATGTTAAGAAAAACAAATTTACTTAGTATTTCAGTGCCCCTTTCTAAGATAGCCTCTTTTTTGACTAAAAAGATAAGTTCCCTGTGAATTGCCCCTTAAATGCTTCCAAACAACAGAAAAGCATAGTTTAGCTGAATGTGGCTCACTTTGAGGAGAATAACAACTTTTGTTAATATTTCCCTCATTTTACAGATTTGATAAAAAAAAATTGTTTAAACAAATCCAAATTTTTCTCAAGATTTGCCCCTTTTCAAACTTGTTAAGAGAAACAAACTTTCTGATTATTTCTGTACTCTTTTCTGAGATAGTAATTTTTTTGACTAAAAAGAGAACTTCTCTGCGAATTTCCCCGAAAATGCTTCAAAACAACAGAAAAGCATAGTTTATCTGTTAGTGGCTCATTTCGAGGAGAAAAACAAGTTTTTATTAATATTTCCTCCATTTTACTTGTTTGATCAAAAACAGTTGTTTAAACAAATCGAAATTTTCCTCACGATTTGTCCCTGTTCAAACATGTTAAGAAACACAAATTAACTAAGTATTTCAGTGACCCGTTCTTAGATAGCCTCTTTTTTGACTAAAAAGATAAGTTCTCTGTGAATTTCCCCCAAAATACTTTAAAACAAGGTAAAGCATAGTTTAGCTGTATGTGACTCACTTTGAGGGGAAAAACGAGTTTTTTGTTACTATTTCTCTCATTTTACAGATTTGATCAAAAAAAATTGTTAAAGAAATCAAAATTTTTCTCAGGATTTGTCCCTTTTCAAACTTGTTAAGAGAAACAAACTTTCTGAGTATTTCTCTGCTCTTTTCTGAGATAGTCATTTTTGACTAAAAGGAGACTTCTATGTGAACTTCACCAAAAATGCTTCAAACTAACAGAAAAGCATAGTTTAGCTGTATTAGACTCAATTTGAGGAGAAAAACAAGTTTTTGTTAATATTTCCCCCATTTTACTGGTTTGAACAAAAAAAGTTGTTTAAAAAATCCAAATTTTCCTCAGGATTTACCCTTTCCAAACATGTTTAGAAAAAGAAAATTTCTGAGTAATTCAGTGCTCCTTTCTGAAATAGTCAATTTTTTGACTAAAAAGAGAAGTTCTCTGTGATTTTCCCCCAAAATGCTTAAAAAACAACAGAAAAGCATAGTTTATATGTATGTGACTCATTTTGAGGGGAAAAACAAGTTTTGGTTAATATTTCCTACATTTTATTGATTTGATCAAAAAAAATTGTTTAAACAAATCCAAATTTTACTCAGTATTTGCCCCTTTTCAAACTTGTTAAGAAAAACAAACTTTCGGAGTGTTTCTTTGCTCTTTTCTGAGATAGTCAATTTTTGGACTAATAAGAGAATTTCTCTGTGGATTTCCCCCAAAATGCTACAAAACAACAGAAAAGCATTGTTTATCTGTATGTGGCTCAGTTTGAGGAGAAAAACAGTTTTTGTTAATATTTTTCCCCTTTTACTGCTTTGATCAAAAAAAGTTGTTTAAAAAATCCAAATTTTCCTCAGGATTTACCCATTTAAAAAATGTTAAGAGAAACAAATTTCTGCGTAATTCAGTGCTTCTTTCTGAGACAGTCACTTTTTTGACAAAAAATATAAGTTTTCTGTGAATTTTCCCAAAATACTTCAAAACAACAGTAAAGCATAGTTTATCTGTATGTGGCTCACTTTGAGGAGAAAAAAGAGTTTTTTGTTAATATTTCCCTCATTTTACTGATTGATCAAAAAAAATTGTTAAAAGAAATCCAAATTTTTCTCAGGATTTTCCCCTTTTCAAACTTGTTAAGAGAAACAAACTTTCTGAGTATTTCTGTGCTATTTTCTGAGATAGTTATTTTTGGACTTAAATGAGTGCTTCTATGTGAATTTCACCAAAAATGCTTCAAAACAACAGAAAAGCATTGTTTATCTGTATGTGGCTCAATTTGAGGAGAAAAACAAGTTTTGGTTAATATTTCCTACATTTTAATGATTTGATCCAAAAAAATTGTTTAAAAAAATCCATATTTTCCTCAGGATTTTCCCCTTTTCAAACTTGTTAAGAAAAACAAACTTTCTGAGTATTTCTGTGCTCCTTTCTAAGATAGTGACTTTTTGGACTAAAAAGAGAACTTCTCTGCGAATTTCCCCGAAAAAGCTTCAAAACAACAGAAAAGCATAGTTTATCTGTAAGTGGCTCATTTCGAGGAGAAAAACAAGTTTTTGTTAATATTTCCACCGTTTTACTGGTTTGATCAAAAACAGTTGTTTAAACAAATAGAAATTTTCCTCACAATTTGTCCCTTTTCAAACATGTTAAGAAAAACAAACTTACTAAGTATTTCAGTGCCCCTTTCTTAGATAGCCTTTTTTTGACTAAAAAGATAAGTTCTCTGTGAATTTCCCCCAAAATACTTCAAAACAACAGTAAAGCATAGTTTAGCTGTATGTGGCTCACTTTGTGGGGAAAAACGAGTTTTTTTGTTAATATTTCCCTCATTTTACTGATTTGATCAAAAAAAATTTCTAAAAGAAATACAAATTTTTCTCAGGATTTGCCCCTTTTCAAACTTGTTAAGAAAAACAACATTTCTGAGTATATCTGTGTCCTTTTCTGAGATATTCATTTTTGGACTAAAAAGAGTACTTCTATGTGAATTTCACCAAAAATGCTTCAAACTAACAGAAAAACATAGTTTAGCTGTATGTGGCTCAATTTGAGGAGAAAAAAAAGTTTTTTTAATATTTCCCCCATTTTATAGGTTTGATCAAAAAAAGTTGTTTAAAGAGATCCAATTTTTCCTCAGTATTTGCCCCTTGTCAAACTTGTTAAGAAAAACCAACTTTCGGAGTTTTTCTTTGCTTGTTTCAGAGATAGTCATTTTTGGAATAAAAAGAGAACTTCTCTGTGAATTTCCCCCAAAATCCTTCAAAACAACAAAAAAAAATAGTTTAGCTGTAGGTGGCTCACTTTGAGGAGAAAAACAAGTTTTTTTTTGATATTTACCTCATTTTACTTATTTGATCAAAAAAAATTGTTAAAAGAAATCCACATTTTTCTCAGGATTTTTCCCTTTTCAAACTTTTTAAGAAAAACAAACTTACTGTGTATTTCTGTGCTCGTTTTTGAGATAGTCATTTTTGGACTAAAAAGAGAACTTCTCTGGGAATTTCCCCGAAAGTGCTTCAAAACAACAGAAAAGCATAGTTTATCTGTAAGTGGCTCATTTCGAGGAGAAAAACAAGTTTTTATTAATATTTCCTCCATTTTACTGGTTTGATCAAAAAAAGTTGTTTAAACAAATCGAAATTTTCCTCATGATTTGTCCCTTTTCAAACATGTTAAGGGGGACTGGACCATTTTTCCCGAAAATTGTATATATTTTTGGTGACCATCATAACTTTTTTTCCCTTTCTTCTGTGCAAATAATTATTATACCAGCGTGTTGCTTATTGTGTGTGCTTTAAGATGATATGTAAAAAGTCTCTATAGGCACTTTTTCTTAGAAGATATAGCCAAACACGCAAGGGAAAAAAAAATGGCACCTCCCCATTGCCAAGTGCTCTAATTTCCAGGCGCCAAACTTCCTCCTGTGGCTTGCTAACACCCTAAGCTGTGATATGGCAGAAACCATAATTACAACGCGTGAAGTGTTGAATAGATATGAGACACTATATTTCCAACCGCGCCAAAAACCTCAGAACATATGTGACCCCGCCTCCTTTAATCACCATGACTCATAATTGCTTCACGGGAATTTTTTTTGGTCTCAGCCATATCACAGCTTAGGCTTGTAGGAAGCCACAACACATGTTTGGGGGCGGTAACTCACGGCGCCTGGCAATTAGAGCACTTGGCAATTGGGAAGTGTTTTTTTTTTAGTGACCCTTGCGTGTTTGGCTATATCTTCTAAGAAAAAGTGCCTATAGAGACTTTTTACATATCATCTTAAAGCACACACAATAAGCAACAAGCTGGTATAATAATTATTTGCACAAAAGAAAGGGGAAAAAAAGTTATGACAGGTCACAAAAAATATATACAATTTTCGGGAAAAATGGTCTGGTACCCCCGAAACACAAAGGGGCCACTATCCCATTTTCCTCAGAAACTTAAAAACATATTTGTGGTTGTCATAACTTTTTCCCCCTTTCTTCTGTGCAAATAATTATTATACCAGCGTGGTACTTATTGTGTGTGCTTTAAGATGATATGTAAAAAGTCTCTATAGGCACTTTTTCTTAGAAGATATAGCCAAACACGCAAGGGTCACTCAAGAAAATTGCACCTCCTAATTTCCCAGGATTTTAATTCCCAGGCGCCATGAGCTACAGACCCCAAACCTGTTTTGTGGCTTGTTAACACCCTAAGCTGTGATATGTCTGAGCCATAATTAAAACGCGGTGAAGTGTTGAATAGATATGAGACACTTTATTTCAAGCCACGCCAAAAACCACGGAATATCTGTGACCCCGCCTCTTCTAATAATCATATCTCAGGAATGCTTCATGGTAAAAAAATTATGGCTCGCTTATATCACAGCTTAGGGTAGGAAGTTTGAGGTCTGTAGCTCAAGGCGCCTGGCAATTAGAATCCTGGGAAATTAGGAGGTGCAATTTTCTGAGTGACCCTTTCGTGTACGGCTATATCTTCTAAGAAAAAGCGCCTATAGAGACTTTTTACATACCATCTTAAAGCACACACAATAAGCAACAAGCTGGTATAATAATTATTTGCACAGAAGAGAGGGGAAAAAAGTTATGACAACCACAAATATGTTTTTAAATTTCGGAGGAAAATGGGATAGTCCCCCCTTCTAAGTATTTCAGTGGCCCTTTCTTAGATAGCCTCTTTTTTGACTAAAAAGATAAGTTCTCTTTGAATTTCCCCCAAAATACTTTAAAACAACAGTAAAGCATAGTTTAGCTGTATGTGACTCACTTTGAGGGGAAAAACGAGTTTTTTTGTTAATATTTCCCTCATTTTACTGATTTAATCAAAAAAATTTGTTAAATGAAATCCAAATTTTTCTCAGGATTTGCCCCTTTTCAAACTTGTTATGAGAAACAAACTTTCTGAGTATTTCTCTGCTCTTTTCTGAGATAGTCATTTTTGGACTAAAAGGAGTACTTCTATGTGAATTTCACCAAAAATGCTTCAAACTAACAGAAAAACATAGTTTATCTGTATGAGACTCAATTTGAGGAGAAAAACAAGTTTTTGTTAATATTTCCCCCATTTTACTGGTTTGAACAAAAACAGTTGTTTAAACAAATCCAAATTTTCCTCAGGATTTACCCTTTTCAAACATGTTTAGAAAAAGAAACTTTCTGAGTAATTCAGTGCTCCTTTCTGAAATAGTCAATTTTTTGACTAAAAAGAGAAGTTCTCTGTGAATTTCTCCCAAAATGCTTAAAAAACAACAGAAAAGCATAGTTTATATGTATGTGGCTCAACTTGAGGAGAAAAACAAGTTTTGGTTAATATTTCCTACATTTTATTGATTTGATCAAAAATTTTTTTAAAACAAATCCAAATTTTACTCAGTATTTGCCCCTTTTCAAATTCGTTAAGAGAAACAAACTTTCTGAGTATTTCTGTGCTCTTTTCTGAGATAGTCATTTTTGGACTAAAAAGAGTACTTCTGTGTGAATTTCACCAAAAATGCTTCAAACTAACAGAAAAACAATGTTTAGCTGTATGTGGCTCAATTTGAGGAGAAAAACAAGTTTTGGTTAATATTTCCTACATTTTATTGATTTGATCAAAAAAATTGTTTAAACAAATCCAAATTTTACTCAGATTTTCCCCTTTTCAAACTTGTTAAGAAAAACAAACTTTCGGAGCGTTTCTTTGCTCTTTTCTGAGATAGTCAATTTTTGGACTAAAAAGAGAACTTCTCTGTGAATTTACCCCAAAAGCTTCAAAACAACAGAAAAGAATAGTTTAGATGTTGGTGGCTCACTTTGAGGAGAAAAACAAGTTTTTGTTAATATTTCCCTCATTTTACTGATTTGATCAAAAACTTGTTTGAACAAATCTTAATTTTCCTCAGGATTTGCCCCTTTTCAAACTCGTTAAGAGAAACAAACTTTCTGAGTATTTCTGTGCTCTTTTCTGAGATAGTCACTTTTTGGACTAAAAAGAGAATTTCTCTGTGGATTTCCCACAAAATGCTACAAAACAACAGAAAAGCATTGTTTATCTGTATGTGGCTCACTTTGGGACAAAAACACTTTTTGTTAATATTTGTCCCCTTTTACTGCTTTGATCAAAAACAGTTGTTTAAAAAAATCCAAATTTTCTTCAGGATTTACCCTTTTAAAACATGTTAAGAGAAACAAATTTCTGCGTAATTCTGTGCTTCTTTCTGAGATAGTCACTTTTTTGACTAAAAATATAAGTTTTCTGTGAATTTCTGCCAAAATACTTCAAACCAACAGTAAAGCATAGTTTAGCTGTATGTGGCTCACTTTGAGGAGAAAAACGAGTTTTTTGTTAATATTTTCCTCATTTTACTGATTTGATCAAAAAAAAATGTTAAAAGAAATCCATTTTTTTCTCAGGATTTGCCCCTTTTCAAACTTGTTTAAGAGAAACAAACTTTCTGAGTATTTCTGTGCTCTTTTCTGAGATAGTCATTTTTGGACTAAAAAGAGTACTTCTATGTGAATTTCACCAAAAATGCTTCAAACTAACAGAAAAACATAGTTTAGCTGTATGTGGCTCAATTTGAGGAGAAAAACAAGTTTTGGTTAATATTTCCTACATTTTAATGATTTGATCCAAAAAAATTGTTTAAACAAATCCAAATTTTCCTCACGATTTATCCCTTTTCAAACATGTTAAGAAACACAAATTAACTAAGTATTTCAGTGCCCCTTTCTTAGATAGCCTCTTTTTTGACTAAAAAGATAAGTTCTCTGTGCATTTCCCCCAAAATACTTTAAAACAACAGTAAAGCATAGTTTAGCTGTAAATGACTCACTTTGAGGGGAAAAACGGGTTTTTTTGTTAATATTTCCCTCATTTTACTGATTTGATCAAAAAAATTTGTGGACTGGACCATTTTTCCCGAAAATTGTATATATTTTTTGTGACCAGTCATAACTTTTTTCCTCTTTCTTCTGTGCAAATAATTATTATACCAGCTTGTTGCTTATTGTGTGTGCTTTAAGATGATATGTAAAAAGTCTCTATAGGCACTTTTTCTTAGAAGATATAGCCAAACAAGCAAGAAGGGGAAAAAAATGGCACCTCCCCATTGCCAAGTGCTCTAATTTCCAGGCGCCTTGAGCTACAAACACCAAACTTCCTCCTGTGGCTTGCTAACACCCTAAGCTGTGATATGGCAGAAACCATAATTACAACGCGTGAAGTGTTGAATAGATATGAGACACTTTATTTCCAACCGCGCCAAAAACCTCGGAACATCTGTGACCCGCCTCTTCTAATCACCACAACTCATAATTGCTTCACGGGAAATTTTTTGGTCTCAGCCATATCACAGCTTAGGCTTGTAGGAAGCCACAACACATGTTTGGGGGCGGTAGCTCACGGCGCCTGGCAATTAGAGCACTTGGCAATTGGGAAGTGTTTTTTTTTTAGTGACCCTTGCGTGTTTGGCTATATCTTCTAAGAAAAAGTGCCTATAGAGACTTTTTACATATCATCTTAAAGCACACACAATAAGCAACAAGCTGGTATAATAATTATTTGCACAGAAGAAAGGGAAAAAAAGTTATGACTGGTCCAAAAAATATATACAATTTTCGGGAAATATGGTCCAGTCCCCCCTTAAAAGAAATACAAATTTTTCACAGGATTTGCACATTTTCAAACTTGTTAAGAATAACCACCTTTCTGAGTATTTCTGTGCTCTTTTCTGAGATAGTCATTTTTGGACTAAAAAGAGTACTTCTATGTGAATTTCACCAAAAATGCTTCAAACTAACAGAAAAGCATAGTTTATCTGTATGTGGCTCAATTTGAGGAGAAAAACAAGTTTTTGTTAATATTTCCCCCATTTTACTGGTTTGAACAAAAAAAGTTGTTTAAACAAATCCAAATTTTCCTCAGGATTTACCCTATTCAAATATGTTTAGAAAAAGAAACTTTCTGAGTAATTCAGTGCTCCTTTCTGAAATTGTCAATTTTTTGACTAAAAAGAGAAGTTCTCTGTGAATTTCCCCCAAAATGCTTAAAAAACAACAGAAAAGCATAGTTTATATGTATGTGGCTCATTTTGAGGGGAAAAACAAGTTTTGGTTAATATTTCCTACATTTTATTGATTTGAAAAAAAAAATTGTTTAAACAAATCCAAATTTTACTCAGTATTTTCCCCTTTTCAAACTTGTTAAGAAAAACAAATTTTCGGAGTGTTTCTTTGCTCTTTTCTGAGATAGTCAATTTTTGGACTAAAAAGAGAACTTCTCTGTGAATTTCCCCCAAAATGCTTCAAAACAACAGAAAAGAATAGTTTAGCTGTTGGTGGCTCACTTTGAGGAGAAAAACAAGTTTTTGTTAATATTTCCCTCATTTTACTGATTTGATCAAAAACTTGTTTAAACAAATCTAAATTTTCCTCAGGATTTGCCCCTTTTCAAACTCGTTAAGAGAAACAAACTTTCTGAGTATTTCTGTGCTCTTTTCTGAGATAGTCACTTTTTGGACTAAAAAGAGAACTTCTCTGTGGATTTCCCCCAAAATGCTACAAAACAACAGAAAAGCATTGTTTATCTGTATGTGGCTCACTTTGGGAGAAAAACAGTTTTGGTTAATATTTGTCCCCTTTTACTGATTTGATCAAAAACTGTTGTTTAAAAAAATCCAAATTTTCATCAGGTTTTAACCTTTTAAAACATGTTAACTAGGCTTTTTGGTTATTTTTAATGAGAACAAGAAGGGTATTACATCTGACTTGCAATCCAGTATCCATCATTCTTCTATGTGGGCTGAATGCTTTTTTACTTAGCAATGTGATAGGATCGTGGGCAGTTGATTTCTGATGGTCACAAACCAGCTTTGGCCATGTGTAGTAGAGCAGTGCAATATTAGGGATTAAAACAACTGCTTCATTGCCTTGGCGATGACTTTGTGTTATTCAGTGCTGCAAATACATACAAAAAGGGCTAGAATTTTTGAGGGTTTTCTATTTTGCAGTTATCGTAGATGTTTCTGAAGCACAAAAATTAGCCACTGTGCTCAACACATTCGGCTATTGAACTTATGAACCTTATTGTATCTAATCTGTTTGGAATATGGCTTTGTATATGTATCTATGCTTTGTTGATCAAGGAATAGTTAGCTCACCATCTTGGCTGAGTGTGGTGAAGAATTCCAGAACACAACTCTGTTATACTCCTGGTGTGGTACAATGTGACTTGTAGACTACCACACCTGTTTCTTTTGCTTTAGCAGTCAACAAATTCAACCACCTCGAATTTTACCGAATCCTTTAAATACTCTAAAATTTCAGGCCTTGTGTAAATAGCTAGCTGTTTTTATTCACTATTTACAAACTTGAATGAAGTTAATCTGTTGTGGTAATTGTGACATTTCTATAAAGACAGATAGCTCAGAATATGACACCTATTCTGTCTTGGCGGGTAACGGCTAGTGCAAAGCAACTACATATTGCCATAGAGATAGCCAAACTGAGCAATGTATTGAGAAACCAGTGATGATTCTTTCCAGATTATTATACCTACTTCCCATATATACCTACTTGCTGGAGTCACAAATTCCAGGTCACTAATACCTTCTTGCTGGGGTCACTAATACCTACTTGCTGGGTCACTCATACCTACTTGCTGTGTCACTAATAGCTATTTGCTGGTTCAATAACACCAACTTGTTAGTCACTAATACCTACCTGCTGGGGTCACAAATTCCCACTAGCTGGGATCACTAATAACTACTTCCTTGCATCACAGATGTCTTCTTTCAGGGTCACAATTGCCTACATCTGGGGCACTAATGCCGACTTGCTGGGATCACATATGACTGCCTGTTTGGGTCACTACTTGCTGGGGTCACAAATTCCTACTTGCTGGATCTCTAATACCTAATTGCTAGGGACACAAATGACTACTTGCTGGGGTCACAGATTCCTACTTGCTGTACCAGTAATACCTACTTGCTAGGGTCACAAATCCCTTATTGCTTGGGTTAAATAGCATTGCAGCTAACTTAACCACTAATGCAATGTTGCAAATTAATTTTGCAAGCAATGCTGTTGTGTTTTTCTACAAGTGTATTGTTCACGTTGGTTATGTATATAGCACATGGAAGGTTATAGACTTGCTGTTGGATATTGTAATGCATGCATTTACATTCTAGATGTAGAGGTTCTTTTTTTTTTTGAATTTTGTTTTCTTGTAACTGTTTTTCCTACAGCTTTTGTGTTCACTTTTGGGGTGTGACTTATATCCCATCTGTAAAATCTCTGTGATATGGAATTACCTATATTTACAGAAAGGCTAAAATCTTTGTAAAATATTCAGTATGTGTATAATTCATCTTTTCAGTGGCCCAATGGATGTAGTTGTTTTTGAGCTGAGAGGAAAGAAGCTAGTGATGACATTGACAAAAAGGAATTGGATAGGAAAGTGGTGTTCTTGAACCTGGACACAGTCCAACAACTGGAAACAGCTGCTTCAAGGCCGACCACTGCTGCAAGGCCCAGCTTACTGATTCAAAGGGGAAAAGTTTAATTAGCATGGGATATGACTGGGTCAAACTTGTCCCATAGCTCTGATCTACTGATCATCAGTAATGAATGAGTTCTTGTCATGCAATGTGCGGATTCAAACTGAAGGAGATTGTGTGTGTGTGTGTTCTTCCCGTTTTCGTGGTCCTTTTTTTTAATGTTTATCAGAACATTAATTATTTTGGTTTATATATATGCACAACATTGTATTGCATTACCTTGAATGGTGAAGCTAGTGAGCAATTTTGTTTGTCAATTCCACCCCGTGCCATTCTGCCTTCCAGGTTGTTTGTATTGGGTTATGGGGATGAAGTTATACTACCTGAGCTATGTGGTGGGCTTCACCATATTAGTTTCCACTTGTGCATAAATACGTGAACTACTAATATTAGCACCAGAAAACTCTTGAGGGACCTAATGAATTGTACAGTGTGTTTCTATCAAGAACAAAACGTTCGTGTTTTACATGGTTATGCTTTTTGCTCGAAGTCAATGAACAACAATATTGTAAACAGTGAATTTGATTCCACAAATGATACTTCTGTCGCATTGACACTTTTGACAGACTCTTAACCATCAATGATATATATGTGTATAAGTACTCTGCTGAGATGCAGGTCAATAACCCAGTGTATGCTTGTAACGAACATAATTTGACAATCTGTCCACTCAATGTTACCTAGTTATGTCTCACCCAAGATCCTTCAAGACCTAATAGAAGGCTTCTAACACTGTGGGATACAGCTTTTAGCCTAGTCGCAAAAAATTTTTATAAATCTGAATACATGTCAAGGGTCTGCCATAATTTTGAAAGCACTCAATCCTCTCAGTAGTTTGAGACTCTCAACGATTCTTAGTTTCTCCAAATGCTGCCTGCCCTTAACAACCTGCCACTGATTCCTGGATATCTTAGTCTTCCCTAGCATTGTTTGCTTAATGAAGGAGGTAAATCCTGGTGACTTAAATTGTTGCTGTCTTTTCAGTCAGCCATATGAGATGAAATTACTCTTCCTAGGCATCACAATTTGCTACGAAAATAAACCCAGCATCCTTTGCAGTTCCTTCTTCAGTTCACCACTAGCATACTTAGTCAGTGTATATTCATGAGATAAAATTATCTCACAACCATCGTAGCTGGTGTCGCGCAATTCCCTCCCTTCTGCTACTTGTTGATATGTAGGAAATTCTCACTATATCAGAGCAATATTTTAGCCATTCTTTCTTTCCACCCTGAGTGATATCCTCCCCAGGTGTGTGGCTATTCTGACAAGTGTCTATTGAAAACTGCAACCTCTCCATACCAGGTATCCATTTTCGATCATTCTTCTCACACAACTCTTGGTGTTGATCGGCACATACGTGATTCCTCTCTCATGCCAATACGGAATATCCGGAAAATTTAATTTTTGCACTACAATCTGACAGTCTTCAATTAAGGCTTGACACCAATACCTACTTAGGGAGCTTAGGCGGCTCTCTGGGCTCTGGATCAAATATAATTCAGGGACTACTACTCATGGATCTAATGTATTGCATGAACCTCTTTGCCGCCTCTGTCACCGATCTATCCAAGTAGCCCTTTATGCAAACCATCACACAACTGTTGAATATCCTACTTTATATTTGCGCTGTCTATTTAATCTATCTCCTGCTTCTTTGCAACAACAAATATTTCCAACCATCTCCCTTTCACCATTTACCTTGACCTAGATATCTTCAAGGAAAATACAACAAAATTTAACTGGAAGAAGACACTGTATGCCGACCCATCAATGAATATCATTATTGAACATATATATTATATATATTATATATATAGCCACCTGTCAATCTGCTGGTGATAGCCACTCAGACTTCTATCACATAGAGAATGCATCTCATTTGTGGGATAATTATCCTGCTCTAAAGTTTGCCATGTTCAAGATTCTATGTGACATGGTAAGCCTTGTAAGCAAAAAGAAAAACATTGGTGATAAAACTCATTGTTTTAAGTGCCACATCAGCAGAGTTGCTTAGTACAGATGAATAATTTTCGGCAGTCCTCAGTCAGGCCAAGAGTAAGTTTATAGCCATCCATGCAAAAGACTAAACAATATGTAAAATCTTTGGTTTACAGCCTCAGAGAGTGAGAGGAGAGAATTAGAACTTAAAAACTTAACAAACTTGATAATGACGGTGGCCTTGCTCGCTTTACCATTCTTCGCACGATTTCTTGTAATAAGCTGTATTTAATTGGTAAGATATTAATCAAGGAGCTTCTGGACAAGCAGCTACTTATTCTCTATGTTAAATTTTTAATTGAGGAAATGGAGTTTACCGTAAAGAAAGTAAATTGTTGCTGCGGTAGCGGTGCTGATTACCACATCCGAAAAACTCGGGTATGGTGGTGATACTTTTCTATAGCTTCAACACGTAATTATTGTCATAGAGTTGAAGATATTCCATTATGTATAGTGCTTGGAGTCACAATTTCAATTTTCTGAGGCTCGGCTGTGACCCTCAAAATCCCAATGTTCTCGTGGAATTTCTCTTAAAACAGATGAATTGAAATTATACTTCTATATCGTCTCAGTCGCTTTCCCGAAGAGGCAGGCTTTCCCCATCATAGATCGACAGCCTACAGATGCTTTCCTAAAGCATGAAATTGACACTACGCTTTGCTGCGTTGATCTTGAAAAGGCATTCAAGCTCTGTGGTGGATTCTATCCTTCTAAATCACCTGTTCATTTAAAATGGGAAATTGCTGGAGCCTACTATATCTAGGTTACTAGAACAAAATGCATTCTCATCTCTGCTTCAGGAATATCTCCACAGTGTACATGAGCTGTAATTTGGTCAGTGGTTGTCAGACTACTTGGCTATGATATGAGCAGATGGAAATTGGCTGCACAATTTGTGATCATTAGTTCAAGGCCACCTTTTGAGCTAAATTGATTCAACCTAAATGTCACTTCTTCACACTATCATAACTTGGCAAAGCTTGCACTATACAAAAATTAAAATACCACACAAATCTCTAAAAGGGCTTTCCAGTCGATAGATAACAATTTTCTGCTTTGCAATAACTGCATGTTGAGTTACATTTTCCACTGCAGCACACAAGGTCAGGGATCAGGGTTATGGAGATTGCTTTAAAAGTTTGGGGGAGGAGGGTCCTGTCCTATTTGATCAACAAGGTCAAGCTTACTAGCATCATCTAGCAAGGTGCGTACATTAGGGATCAAATAAAATAAACTCTTCAAATATCCCCAGATGACGCTGGATGTGGGTGTTAGATGATCTAGCCCTACCACCGAAACTGTAAATGTTGAATCTCTAGTTGTGGACGTCAAATCTCAAGTGGTCAAATGTAGATCCAGTTCTTTTGCTTCTTGCATTGGTCAATACATAGACAGGATATTGTTTCATTCTTCTGCCTGATCTTGGTCCACTTCTTATAGTTCAGGAGACTCTCCAAAGCTGGAGAGAAATAGTGCAGGTCTAAGTGCTGCATGTTTTGTGCCCTCCTTGCTGTGTGACATGCATCTTTATGACTACATGGCAATATTTGTTTCCTTCTTTTAGCTACAGTACATGAAGCGGAATCAAACGTCACGTCTCTGCAATCCTGAACTGAATCCAAAGCTCCGGCAAACCACCTTATTTGAACAAACCAATATAGTGTAGGTGAAGAATAATTGTATCTGTGCCATTAGATAGCACAACAACTGTATTACAACTCCTTCCGATTGCTCGATGCACATGATATATTATGCGCCATTCTGCTCCCTCCAGCCTGTTGTTGAGATCGGACTGAATCACAGGTAATCCAGGAAGCTTCAGTATTGCAGAAATTAGCCATTCATTGACCACGACCCCTATCACAACCAAATCTAGCAGATCTCATTCCCACACATACTATGCCAGCAGCTAAAGCTTTTGTGTTTTAGACAAGATGCACAGAACTTGTTCAGCTGGTGTGGAATATTCATCCAGAGAGAGTCTTGGAGTCATTTGATAGCTCCTGTACAACTTTGGCTGAATTCATATACTTGAATTCTAACTGGTCTCCCAAGTCATAATCCAACTGTTGATGAAGCTGTTAAATATCTGCTGATACCAGGCTGCCTCATTGGTAATGGACGACTTCTTCTTACTTTGAGATGGTTTTATGACCGCTTGAGTTGAGGGAGGTAATGAACGGTTCCCAATATTAGCTGATAGCATTTTCAACAACAGCTATTGCTATGATTGCAGTTTCTGTTGTTTTAGCAGCTGCTGTAGTTGTCGCTACTGGTGGTAATGATGAGTCATGGAGATAACTTCTGATTTTCAGCTGCCTGACTCTGAAAGGTAAAGATCCATTATTCCTCATAGACTTACTACATATACCCGCGGGGGGGAACGACACTTGAAACCACCAAAATTTGAACACTTATTTGTAGCTGTCATAACATTTTTTCCCTTTCTTCTTTGCAAATACTTTTGATACTAGCATGTTGCTAACTGTGTGTGCTTTAAGCTGATATGTAAAAGGTCCCTATAGGCATCTTTTCTTAGAAGATATATCCAAACACGCAAGGGTCACTCAAAAAATAGCGCCTCCAATTTGTGCGAAACCTTACTCCCAGGCACCTTGACCGACGCGCCCCAAACTCGGTGTGCGGGTTGCTAAAGCTCCTTAGATACTGTGAAATTTTCTTTTTTTTAACCGTGAAACCCCCCCCCCCCCTGAGTTGCGGTGTTGAGAAGAGGCGGGATCAAAGAAATTCCGTGGCCCCGCCTCTTCTCAGCTCTATATCTCAGGGGGGGGTTCACCGGAAAATTATTTTCCCCCGTTTATATCACAGCTAAGGCCTTTAGCTACATTCGTACCGAGTTTGGGCAAGTCGGTCAAGGCGCGTGGGAGTTACGTCTGCCCCGAATTAGGAAGTGCCATTTTTGGAGTGACCCTTGCGTGTTTTGATATATCTACTAAGAAAAGATGCCTATAGAGACTTTCTACATATCATTTTAAAGCACACACAATAAGCAACAAGCTGGTATTAAAAATATCTGCACAGAAGAAAGGGAAAAAAAGTTATGACAGCTCAAATATGTGCTCAAACTTTTTTGTGGTTTCAGGTATAGTCCCCCCTTAATGTGAATTATTTGTCTCGGCTTTATAATAACCTAGTCTTTGTGGTTTTTCTACATAACCAATTAACTACATTTGCATCAACATGTGGAAACTCTCATCGCTCAAAAAAAAAAAAGTGAAGTATGCAGGCTGAACAATTCTGCACATGCCCAGTTAACTGCTCTATCTTACTGTTTGTTGGGATGAGCGAGGGGAAAAAAATGGGCTAACAAACTCAACCGCTTTCCTGGCCTTTGCTGCTGTTTCTTGAAGCTATTTTGACTGACAAAATTGCAGAGTTACCATTGCTCATTGTGAACTACTGGGAATACTTTAGCTCTTGAGAGGAGGTAATCCTGGATGGATTTCCTTGCTGTAAGATTTGTTGTAGACGTGGAGCAACATAGAGATCTTTTGTTTTCTTATATCAGTGGACCTGAGCCATGTTTTATTCAATGGTTAGAATAAAGATTAAGTTGTGTATGATGTGTTTTATTTGCAGCTATAGATTGGATGTTAAAATGGTTATCGTGGTTGGGGGAAACTTTCCTTGCATGGGAGGTGTCTGGTAGACATGGAGTGGCTTGTAGTGGTACATTCCCTTGTACAATGTCTGGGTGTTTTTTGAGCATGGATGTTTCAGCTTGAATAGAACTGGCGATGTAATGTGATATGTTATGTTGTGAACCAATTTTTGCATGCAAGGCAAATAAAGTCCGTACACATTTGTGACTTTAGGAGTTTGCAGTTCACCTGCACACCCTCCCCCTTTGATGAAGCCTTGCAGGAAACATAAGCAGTTATAGAGGTAAAAGGTACGAATTTCACCATTCTTTTTTCCAGACAATTGTATATATATATATATATATATAACTGCAGACAACATTGTCATGCATGCATGGCGCAGGGTTATTAGACTTTTTCACCAGTTTACTGTAAGATTACATCATTTGTTTAATTTTTTTAACCAGTCAAGAGACTTGTACCCTCCATTTCTTAAACAAGAAAAGGGAGTGGATTGGTTAAAAAAAGTGTGGTTAGTGAAGGATCGTGGTATGAACGGCCATGTGCAAGCTGTCACTCTCAGCAAGAAACTGCTGTATTGCTTTCTTGGTCCACTGCTTGCGGAACAACCAGCCCTTCCTCCCCCCATAGTACATCACAATCTCAACCAGTCAAAGGAAAATATGTGCCCATAAGATGGCTGCCAAGAGAATTGTCTCGGATTCTCCATCTGTGGCCTCCACGTGAGCTACACCTGGCTATGCCGCCATATACAGCTTACTGTTGAGTCGGCGAATGCTGTTGCCTTCCTTGTCAGATGGGTTCGAGCAAAACAGATTTTGTCTCCTGTTGGCTTGGTGAACAATCGTCAGCTGATACTCTCTCTGCTAGATAGTTTGGAGGTGGGCACAGGCAAGCTTCAGGTGCAGTATCTTCAATATCTATGTTGGCTTCCACACTAGTTAATGTGTCATCTCTTTAGGTGAAACCATATAATGCTACTTTATATATATATATATATATATATCTGCTTCCAAGTTTCATTACTTACAATACTTATAGGTATTATTACATGACAATCCAATGTTGATTATACAAAGTTTGTTTGTGAGCAGAGCATCTTGAGCAGCTAGGTAACTGATCTGATGCCGTCATTGTTGTTGTCAGAACATCAGATGAGAGTCCAACTCATAAATACAAAGAGCACTACAAGGTTACAGGGATAATGTAAAGTATACTATTTCACCACCTAAGTAAATCCTCGTGCATAATCTCTGTTTGCAAAAATAAAACTCGAAGTGAACAAATGTTTTCCTCTTCCATGGTTATGTATGCCATAGTCTTGTATTTTTTTCAATCTTTTGTGTTGTATTATGTTGAGTTCTTGAGGACTAGGCTAGGGCCAGGTCTATGGCTAGGTCAAGAGCCTGGGAAGGAATGAAGGAAAAAAACGTCCAATTAGGCAAAAGAATTTAGTCATGTGTGACGTACTATTTTTTTAATTATCTGATTTCGATTTATGCTGAATACTATTGAACATCAGATTTGTAGATAAGACACAAACTAAGAGGTGTACGAACCAAAGGTGTCGGGTATAAAATTGTGGGGAGTGAATGAATTATGGGTAGACGCCATCTTGCAAATCAGAAGTAAGTATATTGTAGTAGCTGTAAGTAATTGTAATATATTGTTGCCACTCTGAAGCAATGGACAATATATATGACTTTGTATGGACATGTCAGTGGATTCATCCCTGCCTTTACGTGTGCTAGTGTCCTGCCAAGCCAGTACAATCACTTCAGCCACTTTGCTGATATTGGCATAGATGCAAAATGGCATTACTTTCCTCATGCCGGCCAAGTCTGTCTCTCTGGCTTTGTACTCCAGTTATAGAAGGTGTGACCATGCTCCAAATTGCTGGAGCACGATTCAAAATTTCTTGTATAATTTGTAGCATTTGAGCATTGAAGCCATGCTTGGAGGGGTGGACCCAATTAACCAGTTAGTTTGCCGCGTTTTGAAGCTGGGCCCCTAGTGGCAGAAAGGTAGGAGGATCAGCTACTGTGCTTCCTAGTGTAGGAGGGTCTCATCCATCAAACCCCATGGGACCTATTGCTCAGTATGTTAACATACTTTAGTCACATTAAAATGCTATTTATATTTCTAAAGAGTATTTTGTGTCCACTTTTTGGGAGGCCACTTAGGTATTAGTCTTGACAGAGAAGCTGTAAGAGGCCATGAGTCTGTAGCTTGAAAATGAACTGCAGTGGAGCAATCTGCACACCTGGATATATATGCCCCAGACAATGTGTGTAGAAATGCTGTAATATCTTCCAGCAATGCCTTGGGCACACACATGGAGTGCAGTGATTGTATCTATATAATTATTTGTGTACAAAAGAGAGATATGCTCCCTTAAAACAGCCTGCACACATGAGCTGTTTCACAGACATTCTGTGTAGAAATGAAATGTCCTCCAGCAGGGCACATCCATAGTGTGCAGTGCTTGTATCGATATATCTATTTGTGTAAAGGTGAGAAGGAAAAAAATGTACAGCTACCTTCGAACATCCACCTTCCCAAAGCTTGCTTGGTTGTTTGATGATGTGAGTTCCTCCTAATTATTGCGGATGAATAGTTTACTGCCTAAAAGTTGAGTAAGGTTACTACACGTAAGGAAGGCCTATACACTATGTGAACAGAAGCTGTAATTGGGCGGAAGGAAAAAGGAGTCGGATGAATTGAATCATGCAGTTATGTGGGCAAACTTCATGACAGTTTGGCTATTTTTTGTTGACGATTTTACAAGAAGCACCCCAGAATCTCCACGCACTTACCTGATTTGCTGTAAACTCAACCTTCTCACATGTGAAATCCGAGTATGCTTCAAAAGAACCCTTTACCATGTGATTGTCAAAGATTGGGATGAGTTTACGGTAAGACTTGAACTGCTGGCAAAACTCTTGTTCTGTAGTTTTTTTATTATGTGTAACAGTATGGCATTTACTTCAGAAAAACCTCTACTATGTATTGATCAAATTGGATTTGGCTTGTGTGTCTACGGTAAGATGTTATGGTTAATTTACTGTGTTTTGTTTTATGATGTTTACTGGCTGAGGCTCACTCGTGTCCTTCCGAGTTTAGTCGTACATATATAATACACATCATTATAACATGGTCTGTTTTTTTTTCAGCCTGGTGATGGATTTGTCAGATACCATAATTGTTTATGCTGTTCCTGTGTCCCAGATAAGGATATTTGTTAACGATCCTTTACCAACTCAAGTTAGTTCGTTTGTAGGGAGTACATATGACGTGGGTAGATAAATCTGCACAGAGTGTCTTCAATTGTACTTTCTGTTGTGTCCCTAAGTAGTTAGTAGTGGTGTGTGAGAGAGGACAAAGGCTGTTGCGTAATAAAAATTTATGGTTTTACTAGCTCTGTGATTGTCACTTATCCGTGATGACTCCATTTTTTCTCTCTCTATTTTCTTCTTCTTTTGTTTTTCCTCCTCCTGGCTTTTTTGTTCTTAGCTTGTTCTTTATGAGTGGCAGGATATGTTTTCCTTTTCCGTCCGTGTTGTAGATAGTGACTCAGGGTGACCAAAACTATGGGATGTGTGATCAATAATGAACCATTGATTTGCACTCCCCGAGGGATCCTTGCCTCTAATCATGACCTGTTTAATTCTTTGTGGTAAGTAATAGCAATGTAGCTGACCTCATTAAACTAGGTATATATATAGAGATGAATTTTTTTTATCCTGGTAAATCTAGCTCCTGTGTTACAATTATTACTAAGACAAGAAGGTTTGGATGAACTGGAATTATTATTGATAACTCTGTTGAGTGTATGGGAAGCACTGCACTGGGTGTTGACTGGCCCCCGACAATGAATGCAAACAGCCCAACTAACTATATTTTATACACCTCAGCACCAAGGAGTTAGTTACATGTGCAGTATAAGTATGAATGCTTTCTGCATTCCACTAGAATGTATAGTGTACACCATTTTGTCATACTGAAACACGCACTGTGGTGTTGCTATAAGCTAAAGATAATGAGTTATAATTACCTCCTCTGGGATTTTCGTCAGACAGTGGAGTTAGAACACCCCAAAAAGTATGATTAGAACATCCCAAAAAGTATGATTAGAACACCCCATTTTTAGCAGTTACAGTTAACCAACCTCTTCAGTCCCTATGGGCATATCTTTGTTCCCACAGCACGAGTGCTTGCATGCTGCACACACAACCCTGCACACAGTAATGACCTACCTTCCAGCATTTGCACTGCATAGTATGGCAAGCTGTAATGCAGTCACTGCCATGAGTCATAAACAACAACTCTGGTTCTGAGTTTCTGTGTTTTTTATTCTGATTCCCATTCCACACTCACTTCACTTCCTTTTGTTTCTCCCCCATAATCCATGTTGTTGTGCTAGCATAGACATGGTGTTGTTGCTGGCTTACTTACTGCCTGAAATCTGATACCCACAAAATCTTAATTAGTGCAGGTCAAGTGCCTCTACCGAAGATGGTGGTAAGGTATTTTAATGTACACTTTAACATGCAACACGCCATAAGTAAGCAAAACTACTGGAATATTGTGGCACGTGCAGCGATCTTCATTCAATCTGTGTGTGTGCATAAGGCTTGGTGTGCACGATCTAGAGCCCGGTGGTATAGTTGGTGCCTAACTAAACTAGCAAGTTGGAACAGGTTTGGTATTAAGCTTGACCTGTGTAATGCCATGGTCACAACTGAACTAATGCAAGTGGGAGCTGTGGGACCCTTTACCTTTGCAACTGATATATGCTGGAAGGATCTGACTTGAAGCCATCTAAAGAAGTTTAGCCAATGCAGGACATAGCTAATCAAGTTCATTGATGAGGTCTACGAAGCATGGCTAATATTAAAAGTTTGGATCCTCCCATTTATTTAGGTCTGTTTGTGTAGAGTTTTTGTGTGTGTTTTAAGGAGAAAACCTGTCACCAATGGCCCCTCCCCCCTGCCCATAAACTTATATACGTTGTAACTGACTCCTTGGGATCCTTTTTCCACTCAGCCCAACCCAACAGTTTATATTGCTATTGACTGCAGTGTATGCTTTCCTATTGATATGCTTGGGTTTGCTGCCTTACTTGTGTATGTAGGAAATCAGCGTTCACCAAGCATAGATGTGTCTAGTTTCCGTTTAGAGGAGGGTATGGAGCATGGTATGTAGACTATGACATATAATAGCATTACAATGAGGTGTAATAATTGTCTTGAAAATGATATATCACAACTTATGCTAGAATACAATTCTATTCTTGCATCAAATATGGTTAGTTACTTTATTTAAACAAATTAAGTGGGGGTGTGTCAGTTATAAATCATCACAAAGAGACCTTAGCTAATTCAGCTAATGGCATGGTAACATTTTAAAGGGAGACATAAGCATTTTTTTGGTTGTAAAAACTTGTGATTTTGTCTTTGGAGCGCCATATATTTTTATTACTTTGCTCACTAGATATATCTCTCTGTGTACTCGCTTATATATATATAAAACAAATGTTGCCATGGTTTAACCTACCCAAGTTACTCTAGCTAGAGTTTTGGAATCTCAAAATGTTTTTGGGTTTGCAACTCCCCCAGTCAAAGCTCCTTATTGGGAGATGCTAGAAATCTGATTTGCACTGTGTGGTTTGAGCAAGAACTTAGTGATACAGTGATGTTTTCATTAGTACTTTTAAACTGCATGTTCAAACCTTAAGATTTTTCACTAAGAGACATTTGGA
The DNA here is from genome assembly GCA_965261215.1 of Ekhidna sp. Lineage (GTDB taxonomy): Bacteria > Bacteroidota > Bacteroidia > Cytophagales > Cyclobacteriaceae > Ekhidna. Next base: position 22,457 of record CBDHDT010000176.1, on the reverse strand, counting down.
GGCCCAGCTTGCCCACTTCGAAATACAAATTAGTAAAGACTCTCATTGTATAGCTTGTGGCTTCCTCTCTCCCACAGTGTACAAACTGATGTCAAGCACTTCCTAATAAGGTGCTATGACTGTGGGTGTTTCTGGCTTCAAATATTTTGAGATCCCCTGTCTCTAGCTGGAGTAACTTGGGTATAGTTATACCTAGGCAATGTCTTTTATATTAGAAGAGAGGGCACACAGAGAGATCTATTTTGGAGCTATATATCTGGTTCATAGAGCAATGGACTCAAATCTCTGGAGCTACAAAGTCGTATCCTCAAGTTTTTGTTCTTTTTACTATTACTATTATTTTAAATGCTTGTGCCACTCCCACATCATTCTCATTTACCTAAAACCTTCATAATTAATTACCCTCTCTGCCTTTAGTGACCTCATGCCATTGTAACAGTTACCCAACAATTAATAGGTTGGCCATAATTTAAAACAAAGCAGAGTTATCCCTTGCACTACTACTGAGTCCCTCTTAGATGATATACCTGTGACTTCACCCCTCCTGTTAGCCTGTGTGCTATAATATGTAGTACTAATTTATCAGAGTACATAAAGTAGCTGACTTTTATTCTTTATCTAGTGGCGGCTATGGCATACATTTTTAAGTGAAAAAATCCCTGTGGTTACAAATTTGGAGCTCCATAGATTTGTACACTTCGCTCTATGAACTTGATACTGTATTATGCTCAAAAGATGGTCTCTCTGTGTGCTCTCCGTTTGATATAAAAAGGTTGCATATACACTACCAAATCTAGGTTGTCAGGAATGCCCCAAATAAATCTGAGTACCTAAACCTCTGTAGTTGTAGCTTCTTATAGGAAGAGTTAGTTCCAAGCTATTCGGTGAGTGTCTTCATTAGGCACCAATGTGATGGTGAAAGGTTGAGCACCTTGGTAGAAAAATGTAATTAATTAGTATCTAAAGTGGGGGCACTTGGAGGTTCTTACTGACTTAGCAATGTGTTAGCACCTAATGAAACACACAGTCTCCTGTGCTGACAATGGCGTCTCCTACTGGAGTTATGCACATGATAAGTTGGGACATATGGCATGCTGTAATGCAGTCACAGCCATGAGTCAAAAACAACAACTCTACTTCTCAATTAACTGGAGTTTTTCTTCTGATTCCCATTCCACACCAAATTCACATCCTTTGTTTCTCCCCCGTAACCCATTTTGTTGTGCTAGCATAGACATGGTGTTGTTGCTGGCTTACTTACTGCCTGAAATCTGATACCCACAAAACCTAACTAGTGTAGTTCAAGTGCCTTTACCAAATATGGTAGTAAGGTATTTTAATATACAATTTATCATACAACACGCCATAAGTAAGCAAAGCTATTGGAATACAGTCGCACTTGCAGTGATCTTTGTTCAATATGTGCATGTGCATTAAGCTTGGTGTGCACGATCTAGAGCCTGGTGTTGTAGTTGGTGCCTAACTAAGCTACCAAGTTGGGACAGGTTTGGTATTAAGCTTGACCTGTGTAATGCCATGGTCACAACTGAACTAATGCGGGGAGGAGCTGTGGGACACTTTACCTTTGCAACTGATATACATGCTGGAAGGATCTAACTTGAAGCCATCTAAAGAAGTTTAGTGAATGCCAGGACATAGCAAATCAAGTTCATTGATGACGTCTACGAAGCATGGCTAATATTAAAAGTTTGAATCCTCCCATTTATTTAGGTTTGTTTGTGTAGAGTTAACTTGTCACCAATGCCACCCCCCCCCCCCCCCCCCCCCTGCCCATAAACTAATATGGTGTAACTGACTCCTTGGGGTCCTTTTTTCACTCGGCCCAACCCAACAATTTATATTGGTATTGTCCGTAGCATATGCTTTCAAATTGATATGCTTGGGTTTCCTTTCTTACTTAAGAAATCTCTGTTCACCAAGCTGGATTTTTATTTCGGCCTTGGGTAGACGTGCGCCTGGTTTCCATTTAGAGGAAGGTGTGGGGCATGGTATGTAGCCTATGAAGGCTGATTTATAATATGACACATAATAGCATTACAGTGATGTGTGTTGCAACTCATATGGTGAATGTCTTGCAACTCACACATCGCAACTTACGCTAGAATAGAATTCTATTCTTGCATCAAACAGGATTGGTGTGCTTTATTTAAGGGGGAACTATACATGAAACCACCGAAATTTGAACACATATTGGTAGCTGTCATAACTTTCCCCCCCTTTCTTCTGTGCAGATACTTTTGATACCAGCTTGTTGCTTATTGTGTATGCTTTAAGATAATATGTAAAAAGTCTCTATAGGCATCTTTTCTTAGAAGATACAGTACATGCAAAAACGGCAAGGGCACTCAAAAAATGGCACTTCCTAATTTGTGACAAACCTAACTCCAAGGCGCCTTGAGCGACACGCCCCAAAATTGGTGTGTAGGTTGCTAAAGCACGTAGTTGTGATGTAGTAGCTTAATTTTATTTTAATGTGAATCCCCTCCCCCCCTGAGTTATGGTGACTAGAAGAGGCGGGATCACAGAAATTGCTGCCATAACTCCGGGGGGGGGGGGGGGGGGGGTTCACGGTAAAATAAAATTAAGCCACTAGATCACTACTACTTGCTTTAGCAACCCACACACCAATTTTAGGGCGCGTTGCTCTAGGCGCCTTGGAGTTAGGTTTGTCACAAAGTTGGAAGTGCCATTATTTGAGTGCCCTTGCCATTTTTGCATGTATCTTCTAAGAAAAGATGCCTATAGTAACGTTTTACATATCATCTTAAAGTACACACAATAAGCAAGAAGCTGGTATCAAAAGTATCTGCACAGAAGAAAGGGGGAAAAAGTTATGACAGCTACAAATATGTGTTCATATTTCGGTGGTTTCATAGAGAGTCCCCCCAATTAAGAGTCATATATGCTCATTGAACTCATGCACAACGCATACATACAATTTGCAACAACTCTGTATCAGTGGCCTGAAGAGTGTCACAACTAACTGCTATGGCGACTACCTCATTTCCTCTGTTATCCAGGGTTCCCATTTTTTTCAAACCTAGATTTTCCCATTATCCAGGGGTCTCCATGTCTTCCTAACCTAGATTTCTCCATTAGCCAGGATTCCTCATGTCTTCCCAACCTAGATATCTTCATTATCCAGAGTTCCCCATGTCTTCCTAACCTACATAGATTTCTCCATTATCCTGGGTTTCCCATGTCTTCCTAACCTAGATTTCTCCATTATCCAGAGTTTCCTAAGTCTTCCTAACCTAGATTTCTCCGTTATCCATGGATCCCCATGTCTTCCTAACTTTGATTTCTCCATTATCCAGGGTTCCCCATGTCTTTCTAACCTGATTTCTCCATTATCTAGAGTTCACCATGTCTTCCTAAAGTAGATTTCTCCATTATCCAGGGTTCTCCATGTCTTCCTAACCTGTACATGTAGATTTCTCTGTTATAAGTTGTTCCCCATGTCTTCCTAACCTAGATTTCTCCATTATCCAGGGATCTCCATGTCTTCCTAACCTAGATTTCTCCATTATCCTGGGTTCCCCATGTCTTCCTAACCTAGATTTCTCCATTATCCAGGGATCTCCATGTCTTCCTAACCTAGATTTCTCCATTATCCAGGGTTCCCCATGTCCTCCTAACCTAGATTTCTCCATTATCCAGGGTTCCCCATATCCTCCTAACCTAGATTTCTCCATTATCCTGGGTTCTCCATGTCTTCCTAACCTTATTTCTCTGTTGTCTGTGGTTCCCCAGGATATACTGTATGATTTGTGCTGCTCTCAGATTTTAACTGCAAACAATTACTCTACAGTTCAGAGAGTTCAACAGCACAAAGACTTGTTTTGACAAATAGAGTTGAACTATTATGCAGAGTTGAATAGGCCTTATATTCCACTACACACAAAGTTATACTGGTAGACAGATTTGCAATGTCATGCTGACTTGCAATACACAGAGTGTCTCTTGCATACTGAGTTGTTCTGCAAGCCGAGTTTACACTGAGCTGCATTGCATGCACGGTTGCTGTGTCACACAGAGAGAGGTGCACTACAGTGCATGGTTCCAGTGTACCGAGTTAGTCTGACACAATGAGTTGCACTCCACATTGAATTGCACGGCGCTCAGTGGTTTCCGAGTGTAAACAGTATTTTCTTATGCCTTTGCATTAGCAAAGGGCATGACCATTACCTAGCGAACATTAGCATTCAATTAATTAATGATTTATGAATGGCATTGTGGAAAGTTGATCTGATAATGGTTTGTTGGCTTCCTTTTGTATGAAGGCACAGCTGCTTGACACTGCAAGGTAAAGTGTCTTTGTACATTACTCCAAGACTTACTACATATCCAATCACTCACTATGCACTGGCAGCTCATAGACTCTTTTTTGACGAGTCACATGTGATTTGGTTGATGAAGCCCTGAAAATCAACTGAAAGCATTGTATATTTGTTTAGTACCACAAGTAGAAGGCGGATATTCTCATGGTAGGAACATACACAAACATGGTGAGGTATATGGTCAAACAACTTCACCTTCTTTGGACTTAACTCACAGAATTTACTGAGTCCAATATTCATGCTGGCATGACTTTCACTAAATTTATTGTAGGCTTCTCTCAGTGACATCAGCATGTATCACACCTGCTCAGTTCTTTTAACTTTTGCACCCTCTGTATTGATTTCCCTGATTATTACCCTGTCTTTGCACCTGGAGCCTGCCAAGTAATATCATTGCTGCTATATAAAGCATGGACTACTTGCTAAGTATCTTCACTGGCTGCACCATAATTGCAGGAACTAGAAGATGTGGAACTATCAACACTTAGCCCAATTTTTTTTGCTAAGGACTCCACTACATACCTTATTTTTCGAGGTGATAAAGGCAGTGAAGTTTGTGCTCTTTTCATAGCTTTACCTATTGCTTGAGTTGTGTGATAAGGAGTTGACATCTGTGGCTGGCTTGCCTCTCCTTCCTAAGCTTGTCAATATTTTATTTGGCTTGATGGTCCCTAATACGTTGTTTTTCTTTCAAATGGTACTTCTCTACTTCAGCTGTAGTTAATGCAACCCTTGCTGCTGATCGTTGTGCTGCTTTCCTTTGCCTGTCTTTCTTGAGGTAAGTCTGATACTTCATTGTCCTTCTTAATATTTGCTGTCCTCTTGGCCTGCCTTTCCTTGCTTAGCATGGTAACTTAAACTCAGATGGTACTTTTTTCTCTTTGAAAGACATGGGATTTAGGACTTTAACATGTGGAACATTCTAGATGTGCCATGTGCCATGGATCACATTCACATGATACCCAGCAAGGTGTATTGTTGTAAAGTAACACTTTACTTGTAAAAACGTTACCACAGGTCTAGCATTGTCTAGACTCGACAGCCAGCAGAGTGTATTGCAGGTATGAAAACCTCTCTTCCTTTCTTAGTGCTCTTTAAAAAAACACTCTTTCTTAAAAAAAAACACATCTACAATATTTTATTTGATATTTGGTGTGTTCTGATGCCAACAAAGCTGCTCATTCCTTCCGTGATGACTGAATAAAAAACATCTTATTTACTTGTGATGGACGTACGTGACAGACGTACACAAATATTGTACGTCCATCGCATACTTTCTGGCTATATTCAAAGTCTAAGTATGGAAATAAATAGCAGAAAATATGTCTATTGAAATGCTTATTGATAGCCTTGAACAACAACAGAAATAAAATAAAACGAAAGATGCTATTAAAAATGAAAGTTTTATTTGGTGATAGTCATACATGCCAATGAAGCCCTGAAAGAATGCGTAATAAAAGTGAGAATTTTTGTAACTAGCTGGCTTTATGCGCACATTATCTGAAGAAGCCTAGAACTAATTCAATTAACACATTTTGCTGAAGAGAAGTATCTAAATTCCATAGAAATTACTTATGAAATGCTACAAGCAAAAGTAGTGCTCCTTAACGTTAGCTATGGTCCCTCAACAAAAAAGGGCTATAAGTTTTAGTCAAATAGAGTTATTGCATAAATAGTTATATGTTCTTAAAATATTTTTTTTCCCGTTCCAATGATACCAAATTTGAAGTTTTCAGATTTTAGCCCCTAGTTTTACTTCTCACGGAACTGCCCACTTTGAACACTCTGCACATGCCCAGTTGACTGCTCTGTCTTATGGTTTGGTGGGATGCGCGTGGGAAAGGAAGGTTTAATGGTCACAACTGCTGACAGTAACTGCCACTTCCGTGCCTTTGCTGCAGTTTCTGGAAGCTTTTTTTCTAGACAACGTTGCAGAGGTACCTTTGCTTACTGGGAACTACTATGAATACCTTAGCTCTTGTGAAAGAAGACACTCCTGGATGGATTCTCCTGCTCTAAGATTTGTTGTGGATGTGGTGCGACATGGAGATCTTTTCTTTGCTTACTTCTATGGAACTACTATGAATACCTTAGCTCTTGGGAAAGAAGGCACTCCTGGATGGATTTCTCTGCTGTATGATTTGTTGCGGATGGTGCAACATGGAGATCTTTTGTTTGCTTACTTTTATGGAACTGATCCTTGTTGCATTAGAATAAAGGTTAGAGTTCAATTTGATGTGTGTATTTGCAGCTCTAGATTGGATGCTAAAATGGTGATTGTGGTTGTGGGAAACTTTCCTTGCATGTGGGAGGAGTCAGACAGTCTTGGAGAGGCTTGTAGTTGGTGCTCTCCCTTGCACAAAGTCGGAACATACGTATCTTCCTCCTCATTGTAGCTACACGCAAAAGCAGGTCGAGCTTTTTATCACTAGTGTAGCGACCGTCAATGCATTCGTGTTGGAATATCGGGGTTGAAGTTCAAAAATCTGTGGGTGGAGTTAGTAATTCTGGATGTTGTTTGAGCGTCGATGTTACAGCTAGAATTGGACTAGTGATCTAATGTGATATGTCATATTGTGAACCAATCTTTGCTTGTGAGGCAATGAAGTTGGTATATATTTATGACTTAACAGCTTGAAGTCCTCCTGCACTCCCTCCTCTTAGATGAAGCCTTGCAGCGACATTGGAAGTAATAGAGGCAAATATACCAATTTTACTATTCTTTTCTCCAGACCATATGTCAAGCATGCATGGCGCATGGTAATTATATTTTCAAGGGGTGCCTGCCAATTTCTTAAACGGGAAGGTTTGGTTTTAAAGGGAGTGTCGCAGTACAAAAATTTTTGATTTGTGAGGAATGATGGAGTGAATGGCCATATGCATGCGCATTGCTCTCAGCAAGAAAGAGCAGTATGAATTTCTTGCTCCACTGCTTGTGGAACAACTACCCCTCCCTCCCCCCTCCTCACATCTTACATCACAACTCTACCATTTGGAAGAAAAATAAGTGCCCATAACATATCTGCCAAGCCAGCTCTCTCGGATTCAGCATCTGTGGCATCAAGTGTGCTAGACCTGGCTTTCCTTACCTCTGCCTAATTGTTGCCTGGATGTTTAATTTACTGCCTAAAAGTTGTGTGATGCTTCTGCATATAAGGAAGGTCTGTACAGTACATAGACTGAAGCTGTAGTTTGGCAGAGCGAAAAATAGGTTGGAAGATTTGAATCTTCCATTATGGGGACAAAATCCATGCCAGGTTGGCTCGTTTTAACGTGGTAGTGCCAGAAGCACCTCAGAATCTCTGTGTGCATACCTGATGTGCTGTATATACCCAACCGTCTCACTTAAGATTGGCTTTTACACAATAGCACCCTTTACCATGTGATGATCAAGTTAGATTTGGTCATGAGTTTACAGTGAGTCTGGAACTACTGGGAACACTACTGTTCTGCAGTCTGTTCTTAAGTATAAAGGTTTGGCTTTTTCTTAATTACCCTTTTCTGTGTAGTGATCAAATGTGATTACTTCGCTCGTTTGTTTATGGTAAGAGTGTTTTGGCATGTATTTGCTGAGTTATTTTTATGATATTTACTGGCTTTGGCTTACTCATGTCCTTCTGAGTTGAGTCCGTACATTTATAATAGACATCATTATAATGGTCTGATCATATTTTTGTCTCCCTGGTGATGGACATGTTGGTTATCATAATTGCTTATGCTGTTCCCGTGTAGGCCAAGCTGTTGCTGTTGAAATGTAATGTGGACCCTTTACCAACTCCATCTAGTTTATTATGCGGATGTACATATGTGGGTAGATAGATCTGCACAGTGTCTCCACCTGTACTTTCTGTTGTCATTCCTAAGTAGTAAGTTGTGTGTGGTGTGAGAGAGAGAATGTAGGCTGTTGCGTAGTAACAATTTATGGTTTTACTACTAGCTCTGTGATTGTCACTCTTATCCGTGATGACCCCATTTTTTCCCCTTTCTATTTTCTTCTTTTGTTTTTCCTCCTCCTTGCTATTTTGTTCAGAGCTTGTCCTTTACAAGTGGCGGCATCTGTTCTCCTTTTCCGTACGTGGTGTGGATAGTGACTCGGAGTGACCAAAGCTATGGGATATATGCTCAATAATGAACCATTGATATGCACTCGCCAAGGAGCCCATGCTCCTAACCATGACCTGTTTAATACTGTGTGGTAAGTAATAGCAATGTAGCTTACCTCATTAAACTAGATGTGTATTATATAGAGAAGGATTATTTTTATCCTGGTAATCTAGCTCCTGTGTTACAATAATTACTAAGACAAGAAGCTTTGGATGAACTGGTTTTTATTATTGATAACTCTGTTGAGTGTATTGGAAGCACTGCACGGGGTGTTGACTGGCCCCCGACAAAGGATACAAACAGCCCAACCAACTACAATTGTACACCTCAGAACCAAGGAGTTGGTTACCTGCACAGTATATGAATGCTTACTGAACACCACTGGAATGTGTAGTGCACACCATTTTATCATACTGGAACATGTACTGTGCTATTGTTGTACACCAAAGATAGTGTGTTACAATTACGTCCTCTGGGCTTTTTATCAGTCAGTGGAGTTAGAACACCCCAAAATTATTATTAGAAGACCTAATTTTTTATAGTGTGTGTGTTAACCTTCCTCTTCAGTTGCTGTGGGTCACGTGTGCTTGCATGCTGCACACACAACCCTGCACTCAGTAATGACCCACCTTCCAGCATTTACACTGCATAGTATGGCATGCTGTATTGTAGTCACCGCCATGAGTCAAACACAACAACTTTTGTTTCTGAATTTTAGGAGTTTTTCTTCTGATTCCCATTCCACTCTCACTTCACTACCTTTCCTTTCTCCCCCATAATCCATTTTGTTGTGCTAGCATAGACATGGTGTTGTTGCCAGCTTACTTACTGTCTGAAATCTGATACCCACACAATCTTAACTAGTGCAAGTCAAGTGCCTCTACTGAAGTTGGTGGGTAGGTATTTTAATGTACAATTTATACAACACGCCATAAGTAAGGAAAACTACTGGAATACAGTGGCACGTGCAGTGATCTTCGTTCAATCCGTGTGTGTTCATATGGCTTGTTGGGCACTATCTAGAGCTTGGTGGTGTAGTTGGTGCCTAACTAAACTAAGCAAGTTGGGACAGGTTTGGTATTAAGCTAGACCTGTGTAATGCCATGGTCACAACTGAACTAATGCAGGGAGGAGCTGTGGGACACTATGTCTTTGCAACTGATATAAGCTGGAAGGATCTGACTTGAAGCCGTCTAAAGAAGTTTAGTGAATGCCAGGACATAGCAAATCAAGTTCATTGATGAGGTCAACGAAGCATGGCTAATACTAAAGGTTTGGATCCTCCCATTTATTTTGGTTTGTTTGTGTAGAGTTTTTGTGTTTGTTTTAAGGAGAAAAGTTGTCACCAATGGTCCCTCCACCCTTCCCGTAAACTAATATACGTTGTAACCGACTCCTTGGGATCCTCTTTCCACTCGGCCAAACCCAACAGTTTATATTGCTATTGCCTGCAATGTATGCTTTCCTATTGATATGCTTGGGTTTGCTGCCTTACTTGTGTAGGAAATCAGTGTTCACCAAGCAGGATTTTCATTTCAGCCTTGGGTAGACGTGGGTCTTGTTTCCTTTTTGAGGAGGATGTGGGGCATGGTATGTATGTAGCCTATGAGGTCTGGTTTATAATATGATACAAGCATTACAATGAGATGTGTTGCAACTCATATAGTGAATGTTTTGCAACTGACACATCGCGACTTGATGCCAGAATAGCGTTCTATTCTTGTATCAAACAGAATTGGTGTGCTTTATTTAATAAATGAGAATGGGTGGGTAGGTCATTAATCATTGCTAAGGACTTTAGCTAATTCAGCTAATGGCATGGACCTTAGCTAATTCAGCTAATGGCATGGTAGCAGTTTAAAGGGGGACATAAGCATTTTTTTGTCTTAAAAATGTGTGGTTTCGTCTTTGGGGCGCCATATATTTTTATTACTTTGCTCTTTGGACTGGATATATTACTCACTAGATGTATCTCTCTGTGTGCTCTCTTTTATACAAAATATGTTGACTTGGTATAACTATCCAACCCAAGTGACTCTAGCTAGAGTCTTAGAATCTCAAAACATTTAAGGCCTTGCAACTCCCCCAGTGATAACTCCTTATTGGGTGATGCTTGAAATCTGATTTGCACTGTGTGGTTTGAGCATGCACTTATTGACACAATGAGTATTTTTAGTAGTACTTGTAAAAACTGCCTGCTCAAACTTTAAGATTTGCGCTATGAGGCATTTGGAGGCCCAGCTTGCCCACTTGGCAATAGAAGGTAGTATAGACTCTCATGTAGAGCTTGTGGCTTCCTCTCTCCCATACTGTACAAACAGATGTCAAGCACTTCCTAATAAGTTGTTATGACTGTGGGTGTTTCTGGCTTCAAATATTTAGAGATCACCTGTCTCTAGCTGGAGTAACTTGGGTGTGGTTATACCTAGGCAATGTCTTTTATATTAAAAGAGAGGGCACACAGAGAGATCTATATTTGGAGCTATATATCTGGTTCATAGAGCAATGGACTCAAATCTCTGGAGCTACAAAGTCGTATCCTCAAGTTTTTATTACTATTGTTATTGCTATTATTTTAAATGCTTGTGCCACACCCACATCATTTTCATTTACCTAAATCATTCCTAATTAATTACCCTCTCTGCCCTTAGTTACCTCATGCCATTGTAACAGTTACCCAACAATTAATAGGTTGGCCATAATTTAAAACAAAGCAGAGTTATCCCTTGCACTACCACTGAGTCCCTCTTAGATGATATACCTGTGACTTCACCTCTCCAGTTAGCTTGTGTGCTATAATATGTAGTACTAATTTATCCGAGTACATAAAGTAGCAGACTTTTATTCATTATCTGCTTAAAGGGGGGGCAATGCATACATTTTTAAGTGAAAAAATTCCTGTGGTTACAAATTTGGAGCTCTATAGATTTGTGCACTTCGCTCTATGAACTTGATTCTGTATTTAGCTCAAAAGATGGTATCTCTGTGTGCTCTCCGTTTGATATAAAAAGGTTGCATATACACTACCAAATCAAGGTTGTCAGGAATGCCCCAAATAAATCTGAGTACCTAAACCTCTGTAGTTGTAGCTTCTTATAAGAAGAGCTAGTTCCAAGCTATGCGACGAGTGTCTTCATTAGGCACTAATGTGATGGTGAAAAGAAGCACCTTGGTTGAAAATAATAATTAATTAGCTCCTTAAGCGAGGCCACTTGGAGGTTCTTACTCTCTTAGCAACGCGTTAGCGCCTAATGAAAACACACTGGCTCCTGTGATAACAATGGCGTCTCAGCTAGACCCATGCACATGACAGTTTGGGACAGATGGTATGTGCTCTATGCAGAGTCGAACCCAACTTGTCATGGTCGAGTGCGCAGCTTCTTTGGCATGGCTGTTGTCTGGACTGCAGGGTGAGGATCTGTGTAGAAGTCTCTGGCGCTTTGACTTGAATGATGAAGAATCTTGTTTTTGAGAGGGCCTCAAACCAGAGGCAGGACACACAAATCTCAGCACTTGGATGAGGGCAGCTCAGTTAACCTGCAACGATGGCAGGTTAACTGAACTGGACCATGTGTGTGTATATAGAGTGTGATGATGGAGCAGTCACATTCTCTTGCCCCATAGTGGAATACATGCATGTTTTGAGTTGACAAGGAACAGTTGAGGTTATGTTCCGAACTTGTCTCTGGTAAGGTGTAGATTATGCACAGAAGTGTGTGAATGTTGAGAAACATGGACTGATTGGTAGAGGCCAGAGATTTTGAAGGTGTATCGAGAAAATTGTTTGTTGTTTTTCCTTCAGACTTCCAATTTCATCAAATGTAGCGTATGTGGACTAGGGAAGTCATGAATGTAATATTTATGAGTTCTTCTCCAGTGATTTTGTGGTCATCATGATGTTTTATGACGGCATATGAAACTATACTTGAGCAATCATTGCTTTTAACTAGCACTTGGGTGGCATTCTTTTGTAATTGAAGACAAAAATTGAACTGACTTCAGCTACTTATTAGGTTAATAAGTTTTGTTGGGGGAGGTTTTTGGGCCCCATGAAACTGCTCCGTATATGACACTGGATGCCTATGTAGTCATATATCATTACATTAGAATAATTGAAGCCATCAACATTAAAGAGGCTGATGGTGTTTCTGAGAGAAAGTTATTCACAACATTCTAGGCGGCCATTGATAGCATCCATCTCATTACAGTAGAGTAATCAAAGCCATCAGCCATATGGTGTGTGGTTCTTCACGAGAAAATTATTCACAACATTCTTGGAGTCATTTGATACCAGCTGTACCACTCTTGGCTGAATTCATATACTTGTATTCTAACAAGTCTCATGTGTCATCATCCAATTTGTTGATGAAGCTGGGAAATATCTGCTGATACCAGCCATGGCTCATTGGTAACCATGGTAGACTTCTTCTTTCTGAGAGATGGTTTGATGACAGCTTGAGATGAGAGAGGCAGTGAATGGTTCCCAACCCAATATTAGCTGATGGAAGGGCATGCATTTTCCTTGCAGATGTTGCTATGATTGCAGTTTCTTTTTTTTTTGCAGCTGGTGGTAATGATGACCCATGGAGATATCTTCTGATTTGCGGCTGCTTGACACTGCAAGGTAAAGTGTCTTTGTACCTTACTCCAAGACTTACTACAAATACACTCACTAAACCCACACACCATACATACAGGCATACACACACTCCACAAACCTTATGTAGGTTGTTTGTCTAGGCTTATATAATATCTAAGTCTTTGTGGTTTTTCTTCATAACTGATTAACCGTCATTAGCATCAACATTCAACATGTGTAACTCTCATCCCTCACTAAATAAAATTAGATATGTCCACTTTGAACACTCTGCACATGCCCAGTTGACTGCTCGGTCTTATGGTTTGGTGGGATGCGCGTGGGAAAGGAAGGTTTAACGGTCACAACTGCTGTCAGTTACTGCCACTTCCGTGCCTTTGCTGCTGTTTCTGAAAGCTGTTTTGCTAGACAAAGTTGCAGAGGTACCTTTGCTTACTGGGAACTACTATGAATACCTTAGCTCTTGCGAAAGAAGGCACTCCTGGATGGATTTCTCTGCTGTAAGATTTATTGTGGATGGTGCGACATGGAGATCTTTTGTTTGCTTACTTCTATGGAACTGATCCTTCTTGCATTAGAATAAAGGTTAGAGTTCAATTTGATATGTTTTATTTGCAGCTGTAGATTGGCTGCTAAAATGGTGATCGTGGTTGTGGGAAACATTCCTTGCATGTGGGAGGAGTTAGACAGACTTGGAGAGGCTTGTAGTTGGTGCTCTCCCTTGCAAAACGTCTGAATATATGTATCTTCCTCCACATTGTAGCTACACGCAAAAGCTGGTCGAGCTTTTTATCACTAGTGTATCAACCATCAGTGCATTCGTGTTGGAATATTGGAGTTGAAGTTCAAAAATCTGTGGGTGGAGTTAGTAATTCTGGATGTTGTTTGAGCGTCGATGTTACAGCTAGAATTGGACTAGTGATCTAATGTGATATGTCATATTGTGAACCAATCTTTGCTTGTGAGGCAATGAAGTTGGTATATATTTATGACTTAACAGCTTGAAGTCCTCCTGCACTCCCTCCTCTTAGATGAAGCCTTGCAGCGACATTGGAAGTAATAGAGGCAAATATACCAATTTTACTATTCTTTTCTCCAGACCATATGTCAAGCATGCATGGCGCATGGTAATTATATTTTCAAGGGGTGCCTGCCAATTTCTTAAACGGGAAGGTTTGGTTTTAAAGGGAGTGTCGCAGTACAAAAATTTTTGATTTGTGAGGAATGATGGAGTGAATGGCCATATGCATGCGCATTGCTCTCAGCAAGAAAGAGCAGTATGAATTTCTTGCTCCACTGCTTGTGGAACAACTACCCCTCCCTCCCCCCTCCTCACATCTTACATCACAACTCTACCATTTGGAAGAAAAATAAGTGCCCATAACATATCTGCCAAGCCAGCTCTCTCGGATTCAGCATCTGTGGCATCAAGTGTGCTAGACCTGGCTTTCCTTACCTCTGCCTAATTGTTGCCTGGATGTTTAATTTACTGCCTAAAAGTTGTGTGATGCTTCTGCATATAAGGAAGGTCTGTACAGTACATAGACTGGTGCTGTAGTGTGGCAGAGCGAAAAATAGCGGTTGGAAGATTTGAATCTTCCGTTATGGGGACAAAATGCATGCCAGGTTGGCTCGTTTTATACATGGTAGTGCCAGAAGCACCTCAGAATCTCGGTGTGCATATCTGATGTGCTGTATAAACCCAACCTTCTCACTTAAGATTGGCTTTTACACAATAGTCACCCTTTACCATGTGATGATCAAGTTAGATTTGGTCATGAGTTTACGGTGAGTCTGGAACTACTGGGAACACTGCTGTTCTGTGGTCTGTTCTTAAGTATAAAGGTTTGACTTTTTCTTAATAACCCTTTTCTGTGTAGTGATCAAATGTGATTACTTCGCTCGTTTGTTTATGGTAAGAGTGTTTTGGCATGTATTTGCTGAGTTATTTTTATGATATTTACTGGCTTTGGCTTACTCATGTCCTTCTGAGTTGAGTCCGTACATTTATAATAGACATCATTATAATGGTCTGATCATATTTTTGTCTCCCTGGTGATGGACAGGTTGGTTATCATAATTGCTTATGCTGTTCCCGTGTAGGCCAAGCTGTTGCTGTTGAAATGTAATGTGGACCCTTTACCAACTCCATCTAGTTCATTATGCAGATGTACATATGTGGGTAGATAGATCTGCACAGTGTCGCCACCTGTACTTTCTGTTGTCATTCCTAAGTAGTAAGTTGTGTGTGGTGTGAGAGAGAGAATGTAGGCTGTTGCGTAGTAACAATTTATGGTTTTACTACTAGCTCTGTGATTGTCACTCTTATCCGTGATGACTCCATTTTTTCCCCTTTCTATTTTCTTCTTTTGTTTTTCCTCCTCCTTGCTATTTTGTTCAGAGCTTGTCCTTTACAAGTGGCGGCATCTGTTCTCCTTTTCCGTACGTGTTGTGGATAGTGACTCGGAGTGACCAAAGCTATGGGATATATGCTCAATAATGAACCATTGATATGCACTCGCCAAGGAGCCCGTGCTCCTAATCATGACCTGTTTAATACTGTGTGGTAAGTATTAGCAATGTAGCTGACCTCATTAAACTAGATGTGTATTATATAGAGAAGGATTATATTTATCCTGGTAATCTAGCTCCTGTGTTGCAATAATTACTAAGACAAGAAGCTTTGGATGAACTGGATTTTAATATTGATAACTCTGTTGAGTGTATTGGAAGCACTGCACGGGGTGTTGCCTGGCCCCCGACAAAGAATACAAACAGCCCAACCAACTACAATTGTACACCTCAGAACCAAGGAGTTGGTTACCTGCACAGTATATGAATGCTTACTGCACACCCCTGGAATGTGTAGTGCACACCATTTTATCATACTGGAACATGTACTGTGCTATTGTTGTACACCAAAGATAGTGTGTTACAATTACGTCCTCTGGGCTTTTTATCAGTCAGTGGAGTTAGAACATCCCAAAATTATTATTAGAACACCTAATTTTTTTATAGTGTGTGTGTTAACCTTCCTCTTCAGTTGCTGTGGGTCACGTGTGCTTGCATGCTGCACACACAACCCTGCACTCAGTAATGACCCACCTTCCAGCATTTACACTGCATAGTATGGCATGCTGTATTGTAGTCACCGCCATGAGTCAAACACAACAACTTTTGTTTCTGAATTTTTGGAGTTTTTCTTCTGATTCCCATTCCACTCTCACTTCACTACCTTTCCTTTCTCCCCCATAATCCATTTTGTTGTGCTAGCATAGACATGGTGTTGTTGCCAGCTTACTTACTGTCTGAAATCTGATACCCACACAATCTTAACTAGTGCAAGTCAAGTGCCTCTACTGAAGTTGGTGGTTAGGTATTTTAATGTACAATTTATACAACACGCCATAAGTAAGGAAAACTACTGGAATACAGTGGCAGGTGCAGTGATCTTCGTTCAATCCGTGTGTGTGCATATGGCTTGGTGTGCACGATCTAGAGCTTGGTGGTGTAGTTGGTGCCTAATTAAACTAAGCACGTTGGGACAGGTTTGGTATTAAGCTAGACCTGTGTAATGCCATGGTCACAACTGAACTAATGCAGGGAAAAGCTGTGGGACACTATGTCTTTGCAACTGATATATGCTGGAAGGATCTGACTTGAAGCCATCTAGAGAAGTTTAGCGAATGCCAGGACATAGCAAATCAAGTTCATTGATGAGGTCTACGAAGCATGGCTAATACTAAAGGTTTGGATCCTCCCATTTATTTTGGTTTGTTTGTGTAGAGTTTTTGTGTTTGTTTTAAGGAGAAAAGTTGTCACCAATGGCCCCTCCACCCTTCCCGTAAACTAATATACGTTGTAACCGACTCCTTGGGATCCTCTTTCCACTCGGCCAAACCCAACAGTTAATATTGCTATTGCCTGCAGTGTATGCTTTCCTATTGATATGCTTGGGTTTGCTGCCTTACTTATGTTGGAAATCAGTGTTCACCAAACAAGATTTTCATTTCAGCCTTGGGTAGACGTGGGTCTTGTTTCCGTTTTGAGGAGGGTGTGGGGCATGGTATGTATGTAGCCTATGAGGTCTGGTTTATAATATGATACAAGCATTACAATGAGATGTGTTGCAACTCATATAGTGAATGTTTTGCAACTGACATATCACGACTTGATGCCAGAATAGCGTTCTATTCTTGTATCAAACAGAATTGGTGTGCTTTATTTAATAAATGAGAAGGGGTGGGTAGGTCATTAATCGTTGCTAAGGACCTTAGCTAATTCAGCTAATGGCATGGTCGCAGTTTAAAGGGGGACACAAGCATTTTTTTGTCTTAAAAATGTGTGGTTTCGTCTTTGGGGCGCCATATATTTTTATTACTTTGCTCTTTGGACTGGATATATTGCTCACTAGATATCTCTCTCTGTGTGCTCTCTTTTATACAAAATATGTTGACTTGGTATAACTATCCAACCCAAGTGACTCTAGCTAGAGTCTTAGAATCTCAAAACATTTAAGGCCTTGCAACTCCCCCAGTGATAACTCCTTATTGGGTGATGCTTGAAATCTGATTTGCACTGTGTGGTTTGAGCATGCACTTATTGACACAATGAGTATTTTCAGTAGTACTTGTAAAAACTGCCTGCTCAAACTTTAAGATTTGCGCTATGAGGCATTTGGAGGCCCAGCTTGCCCACTTGGCAATAGAAGGTAGTATAGACTCTCATGTAGAGCTTGTGGCTTCCTCTCTCCCATACTGTACAAACAGATGTCAAGCACTTCCTAATAAGTTGTTATGACTGTGGGTGTTTCTGGCTTCAAATATTTTGAGATCCCCTGTCTCTTGCTGGAGTAACTTGGGTGTGGTTATACCTAGGCAATGTCTTTTATATTAAAAGAGAGGGCACACAGAGAGATCTATATTTGGAGCTATATATCTGGTTCATAGAGCAATGGACTCAAATCTCTGGAGCTACAAAGTCGTATCCTCAAGTTTTTATTACTATTGTTATTGCTATTATTTTAAATGCTTGTGCCACTCCCACATCATTCTCATTTACCTAAAACCTTCCTAATTAATTACCCTCTCTTCCTTAGTGAACTCATGCCATTGTAACTGTTACCCAACAATTAATAGGTTGGCCATAATTAAAAAAACAAAGCAGAGTTATCCCTTGCACTACCACTGAGTCCCTCTTAGATGATATACCAGTGACTTCACCACTCCTGTTAGCCTGTGTGCTATAATATGTAGGACTAATTTATCAGAGTACATAAAGTAGCAGACTTTTATTCATTATCTGCTTAAAGTGGGGGCTATGCATACATTTTTAAGTGAAAAAAATCCTGTGGTTACAAATTTGGAGCTCTATAGATTTGTGCACTTCGCTCTATGAACTTGATTCTGTATTTAGCTCAAAAGATGGTATCTCTGTGTGCTCTCCGTTTGATATAAAAAGGTTGCATATACACTACCAAATCAAGGTTGTCAGGAATGCACCAAATAAATCTGAGTACCTAAACCTCTGTAGTTGTAGCTTCTTATAGGAAGAGCTAGTTCCAAGCTATGCGACGAGTGTCTTCATTAGGCACTAATGTGATGGTGAAAGGTTGAGCACCTTGGTAGAAAAATGTAATTAATTAGCTCCTTAAGCGAGGCCACTTGGAGGTTCTTACTCACTTAGCAACGCGTTAGCGCCTAATGAAAACACACTGGCTCCTGTGATAACAATGGCGTCTCAGCTAGACCCATGCACATGACAGTTTGGGACAGATGGTATGTGCTCTATGCAGAGTCGAACCCAACTTGTCATGGTCGAGTGTGCAGCTTCTTTGGCATGGCTGTTGTCTGGACTGCAGGGTGAGGATCTGTGTAGAAGTCTCTGGCGCTTTGACTTGAATGATGAAGAATCTTGTTTTTGAGAGGGCCTCAAACCAGAGGCAGGACACACAAATCTCAGCACTTGGATGAGGGCAGCTCAGTTAACCTGCAACGATGGCAGGTTAACTGAACTGGACCATGTGTGTGTATATAGAGTGTGATGATGGAGCAGTCACATTCTCTTGCCCCATAGTGGAATACATGCATGTTTTGAGTTGACAAGGAACAGTTGAGGTTATGTTCCGAACTTGTCTCTGGTAAGGTGTAGATTATGCACAGAAGTGTGTGAATGTTGAGAAACATGGACTGATTGGTAGAGGCCAGAGATTTTGAAGGTGTATCGAGAAAATTGTTTGTTGTTTTTCCTTCAGACTTCCAATTTCATCAAATGTAGCGTATGTGGACTAGGGAAGTCATGAATGTAATATTTATGAGTTCTTCTCCAGTGATTTTGTGGTCATCATGATGTTTTATGACGACATATGAAACAATACTTGAGCAATCATTGCTTTTAACTAGCACTTGGGTGGCATTCTTTTGTAATTGAAGACAAAAATTGAACTGACTTCAGCTACTTATAAGTTTAATAAGTTTTGTTGGGGGAGGTTCTTGGGTCCCATGACACTGCTCTGTGTATGACACTGGATGCCTATGTAGTCATATATCATTACATTAGAATAATTGAAGCCATCAACATTAAAGAGGCTGATGGATGTTTCTGAATGAAAGTTGTTCACAACATTCTAGGCGGCCATTGATAGCATCCATCTCATTACAGTAGAGTAATCAAAGCCATCAGCCATAAGGTGTGTGGTTCTTCACGAGAAAATTATTCACAACATTCTTGGAGTCATTTGATACCAGCTGTACCACTCTTGGCTGAATTCATATACTTGTATTCTAACTAGTCTCATGTGTCATCATCCAATTTGTTGATGAAGCTGGGAAATATCTGCTGATACCAGCCATGGCTCATTGGTAACCATGGAAGACTTCTTCTTTCTGAGAGATGGTTTGATGACAGCTTGAGATGAGAGAGGCAGTGAATGGTTCCCAACCCAATATTAGCTGATGGAAGGGCATGCATTTTCCTTGCAGATGTTGCTATGATTGCAGTTTCTGTTGTTTTGGCAGCTGGTGGTAATGATGACCCATGGAGATATCTTCTGATTTGCGGCTGCTTGACACTGCAAGGTAAAGTGTCTTTGTACATTACTCCAAGACTTACTACAAATACACTCACTAAACCCACACACTATACATACAGGCACACACACACTCCACAAACCTTATGTAGGTTGTTTGTCTAGGCTTATATAATATCTAAGTCTTTGTGGTTTTTCTTCATAACTGATTAACCTCCATTAGCATCAACATTCAACATGTGTAACTCTCATCTCTCACTAAATAAAATTAGATATGTCCACTTTGAACACTCTGCACATGCCCAGTTGACTGCTCTGTCTTATGGTTTGGTGGGATGCGCGTGGGAAAGGAAGGTTTAACGGTCACAACTGCTGTCAGTTACTGCCACTTCCGTGCCTTTGCTGCTGTTTCTGAAAGCTGTTTTGCTAGACAAAGTTGCAGAGGTAGCTTTGCTTACTGGGAACTACTATGAATACCTTAGCTCTTGCGAAAGAAGGCACTCCTGGATGGATTTCTCTGCTGTAAGATTTGTTGTGGATGTGGTGCGATATGGCCATCTTTTGTTTGCTTACTTCTATGGAACTACTATGAATACCTTAACACTTGCGAAAGAAGGCACTCCTGGATGGATTTCTCTGCTGTAAGATTTGTTGTGGATGGTGCGACATGGAGATCTTTTGTTTGCTTACTTCTATGGAACTGATCCTTCTTGCATTAGAATAAAGGTTAGAGTTCAATTTGATATGTTTTATTTGCAGCTCTAGATTGGATGCTAGAATAGTGATCGTGGTTGTGGGAAACATTCTTTGCATGTGGGAGGAGTTAGACAGACTTGGAGAGGCTTGTAGTTGGTGCTCTCCCTTGCAAAACGTCTGAATATATGTATCTTCCTCCTCATTATAGCTACACGCAAAAGCTGGTCGAGCTTTTTATCACTAGTGTATCAACCATCAGTGCATTCGTGTTGGAATATCGGAGTTGAAGTTCAAAAATCTGTGGGTGGAGTTAGTAATTCTGGGTATTATTTGAGCGTCGATGTTACAGCTTGAATTACACTAGTGATCTAATGTGATGTGTCCTATTGTGAACCAGTCTTTGCATGCGAGGCAATGTAGTTGGTATATATTTCTGACTTTAATAGCTTGAAGTTCTACTACACACTCCCCCTTAGATGGAGCCTTGCAGTGATATTGGTAGTAATAGAGGCAAATGTACCAATTTCACTATTCTTTTCTCCAGACCATTAACATATATACCTGCAGACAACATTGTCACGTATGCATGGCGCAGGGTAATTAGACTTTGTATCTCTAGTTTATTGTAGGAGTACCTCACTTGTTCACTTGTTTCAACCAGTCAAGGGGTGTCCTCCATTTCTTAAACAGGAAAGTTTTAGGTTTAATAGGGTGTGACGGAGTACGAAAAAGTGTGATTTGTGGGGCACTGTGGAGTGAATGGCCATATGCATGCTCAGTGGCTCTCAGCAAGAAAGAGCAGTGTGGATTTCTTGTGCTTGTAGAGCAACTTGCCAACACCCCCCTCCCCCCTCCTCCTCCCATAGTACATCACAACCCAGTTGGAAGAAAAATAAGTGCCCATCACATAGCTGTCTAGCCAACTCTCTCTGATTCACCATTTGTGGCCTCAAAGTGTGCTAGACCTGGCTTTCCTTACCGCTGCCTAATTGCTGCCTGGATGATTAATTTACTGCCTAAAAGTCGTGCGGTGCTTCTGCATGTAAGGACGGTCTGTACATGGACTGGTGCTGTAGTGTGGCAGAGGAAAAAAGCGGTTGGAAGATTTGAATCTTCCGTTATGGGGACAAAATGCATGCCAGGTTGGCTCGTTTTATACATGGTAGTGCAGAAGCACCTCAGAATCTCGGTGTGCATATCTGATGTGCTGTATAAACCCAACCTTCTCACTTAAGATTGGCTTTTACACAATATCACCCTTTACCATGTGATGATCAAGTTAGATTTGGTCATGAGTTTACGGTGAGTCTGGAACTACTGGGAACACTGCTGTTCTGTGGTCTGTTCTTAAGTATAAAGGTTTGACTTTTTCTTAATAACCCTTTTCTGTGTAGTGATCATATGTGATTACTTGGCTCGTGTGTTTATGGTACGAGTGTTTTGGCATGTATTTGCCGAGTTATTTTTATGATATTTACTGGCTTTGGCTTACTCATGTCCTTCTGAGTTGAGTCCGTACATTTATAATACACATCATTATAATGATCTGATCATATTTTTGTCTCCCTGGTGATGGACATGTTGGTTATCATAATTGGTTATGCTGTTCCCGTGTAGGCCAAGCTGTTGCTGTTGAAATAAAATATGGACCCTTTACCAACTCCAGTCAGTT
>CBDHDT010000175.1:0-7191 GCA_965261215.1 Ekhidna sp. | reverse complement strand
AGATAACATGGTGGTAAGTGATAGAGCTGACTAAGAAAGCATCGAGCATGCTAATGGTAGCTAAAAAGAGGGAACTTTCACTCCCATCCTCTATGAAGTCCAACAATTAGCAGTAATTCCTCTGCCTAAGAACAATCATGGAACTGAGTTATATTTTTTGCACACATTATCCGCTCACATCAAATGTGTCTTACACTTGAAACAATATTTGTCACAGTACCAATGAAAATCCAATAGTTTTAGGCTGATTCATATACCAATAGTACTTGCGCAGTTTGGAGGAGCCTGTCTTCCAAACATTGAAAGTTAGGGAACCTATATATTCTTGACTGCTATGGTAATGATAATAATCTCAGAAAATTTACTAAAACTATTTCCACTAACCTGAAATATTTGGCCAAACGTGGGATTTCCAGTATTCCTTTTAATTTCAGTCCTTTTCTTTGGATACTTGTATATTACAGATATGATTGAGGCTCTTATATAAGGATTTGGGGTCCTGTCCTGGTCAGCATGTGCTAACCCTTTAGCCCCATTGATGAAGACTGAAAAATGTTTGTTGACATGTTGGATGCTTAGAAGAACTTCTCCTGTTTCAGAATAATGCTTTATTTCAGTCAACAAGGAATCAGTGGAAACTTGTGTCTGTAGTTGATTTTAATATTGGAAATATTTTGATAAATAAGCAGTTACTACAGTCATGAATGAGAAAATAATTACTGCACATTACGAGAGATTCGATACTAAAATAATTTGGTTCCACTCGTTACGGTATGTGGGGGTCAGGAAACATTAGACAATAATATGAAGTGGCATTTTATATTTCGTAATTACCAATACTTCCTTCATTCTTGAATATTCCTTCAAGTTCATTTAATACAAAAGTCAGCAAAAGCAAATATATGCCAACAGAAATGCATACCCTCCATTGCGGGAGTATTTTAAAGCTGATGTGGCATCTAAACTAACAACACACTTGGAGCAGTTTTTTGTTTTGCATGTGACACAGCTTCCA
This sequence comes from Ekhidna sp., assembly GCA_965261215.1. Classification (GTDB taxonomy): domain Bacteria; phylum Bacteroidota; class Bacteroidia; order Cytophagales; family Cyclobacteriaceae; genus Ekhidna. Next base: position 6,176 of record CBDHDT010000175.1, on the reverse strand, counting down.
TGTGGCCACAACACAATTTTGATTATTGATTCAAATGAGTGTGGTGCGTCATCGACAAAACAGGCACCCAAATACATTATACTGCAATCAATAAACATATTGGTTGACTCATTGGATTGGACCATCAGGAGTCTTCTGGTAATACAATAATAATAAACAAACTGGCTGTACGCATGTTCTGTGAGGCAAGAATAGCAGATATATTGGTACATGGATCAATTTTATTGAAATCGAAGAAGAGATTAGATACTTCAAAACATTCATACATTTTAAATCTATGGTGCTAAAATTTAATTGAATGGTCTAACTGCATGAAAGTTATGTAAAAAAAAAAAACTCGATAGATAGGTTGATAGACAGATATACAAGAACAAAAAATGTTTTAATTCAAACAGACAATTGTTTGAATTGACCTGTCAAAAAATAATGGAAGCTAGACAAATCCATACACCACTGACACATAACTATTCCAACTAATCGGCTCATAAAATTATACAGGTTTTTTTTTTAAAGCACTGATATAACGATGTATGTTAGTTTGTATGGTTATGTGTCTTCTAATGGCTGTGGTACAAATGAATTTGGTCTAGTTTACATTCATTTTTCCGCTGTAGTTCTCCATCGTTCAATTTCAAAATAATTTTTGTTAAACAAATTGAAAAACGAATATATTTTTTTATCAATCAAAATAGAAAGGTAGCAAAAACTATATCCATTGATACCACAGATGAATTACCATTCCAATTGACTAAAAATGACAACTATATAATTTTATGGATTAGTGGTATGACAATGATATTTATGGGTTGGAATGGTTATGGGTCATGCAATGTTGCATTATAAATGGCTTTGATAGCTAATGAATTTTTCAATCTGTAACTACATTCTTTGGACCATTCCTAGACCAATGTAGCAGCAAGGGCAAGATCTACGAATCCTAGCTATAGCCCGATTACTAGCATTCCAGCGTAGTATTGAAATAAGGCACTGATGTCTGGCTTTAGTTATTAAATTTTTGACTAGATTACTTACCACTATCCTAAATGAAAAGCACAATAATGCACTAGATATAGTAGCAAGTTAGTTATACGCATCATAGGAAGACATAATGACAGATCTTACTAGTTTACTAACTTATTCTCATCATAAACGTGCTTGTTGTATACTTTGCATTGATAACTTGGACATTAACAAAGATTTTGTTTTTTTAAATAATTTAATCCTTGAATTACTTGTCCACAAGGATATCGCAACACAGCACAGTAAAAATTACCTTGACAAAAACATTATGGTGAAAGTTTGATGAGTAAATCTAACAAGTTTTGATTACGAAATTAGTTTCCCCTTAAGGGTGAATTACCTTAAATGTTGTTGGCATGGGAAACAATGATGAAGCGAGGGATATCTCAAGTGCTTGTGACATTATTTTTCTATTCTCTGATTTTGGTGAAAATTGACTTGTTGGTATGCTTGGTATTGTTGATGTCAGAGAGTGAGAAGAAGATTGGGAGACCGCAAATGCTTGGGTGCTTGTGTTTTTCATGTCAGATTGTTGTGCTGATTTGCTTGCTGCTTCAGTTGTTAGTATTGCTGTTTGAGATTTGTATGCATCACGGAGATCCTCAATTCTTTGTGTGCATTGGATAGTTGTTTCAGTTGGTAATGTTGGTGCCTGAGACTTGGATGCAGATTGGGATTCCCCGAGTGGTTGGTTGCCAGTTTTTGACCTCGGCAATTGATGCGACAATTGTTGAGTTATTGCAGCATCCTCAACCGCAACATCATGCTAAAGAAGAAAAAGGACAAAAATTAGTATTGTTACTAATTAATTCTTTCAGTGGGCATTGGAGGTGTTGCTAATTAATTCTGTCCGCGGACATGGGAGGCAAGTTTATTTGTACACAATAATTTTTTATTGAATGTGGCTTTCAGTAACGACCTGTAGGTGTGAATTTGAAGAATGTTTTGAGAACGGGAGGGATTTACCATGAAAACTACATATATATCACCAAAACAGAGAGAGCTTTGTCTGTCTTTGTAATCTGTGCCAATACAAAGCATTAATATTGACATGTGTGACTATGGTAGATTGCTGGAAAGAGAATATATATTTTCAAACAGTTTCCACATTGTTGCAAAGATATGCATGTAGCTACTCCCACACACAAGGAGAAATATTTGTCCATGCATATCCTGTCATTGTATTTTGCGCATTTGATTGAATAGTAATAGCAAAGAACAAACTGGTTTCAATATACATTAACCAAATTAAACAGATAAACAGCCTAAGGAGTGTGAGGAACAGGTTCTGGAAACAAAAGTGAGTTTAGAGCATCAGGGACAAAGTCCATGCACTTTCGTTCACACTCTACATAGTTGGACAAATATCCATTTTAATAATCATTTACAATTATTGATAAATTATGTGATTGAACAGAAAGCAGAATAATAATAAAAATACTTAATTAGTGGATCACCCAAAGTCAAGAATGCAAGTCAAGCAGGTCTAAGCAAACACAAGTTAATGTATCTAAGGAAAATAAAGCTGAGACAATCACAGCCAAATACCAACACGAGTGCATGACAGGATTTCTGCATAACTACATCGTCATGTAACATATGGATGATAGGAATCATGAATGCCATAGGAGTGAGATAGGTTTTGTAAAGGGAAGGGGCAGGAAGAGAAGGGTAACAGGATGCATGGACAAGTAGGATAGGGGCAACATCGCACAGAATGCAAATGTGTGGTATATGACTATTTAAAATGTGATTCGCAGCAATTAACACCCTTTGTCCAAGTAACCAGGGGCTACTCTGTCATGTCCTAGAGGAGTTACCTCTGCACCTCCCTCCACACAGTGAGGTAATTTATAACATATTGCTGTTTAGAGTCCATATTTGTTGATGTTATTAGCAATCAGTAGCTGTTGTGTCTAGTTGTTTGTAATTTGGCATGGTGTTAGATTAGCAACGATTTAAAAAAATTATCCCGTACAAGAAAGGGATGCCATACATGGCCTGTTTGCACAAAAAATGAAGCTGCCAGTTGAAAAAATGTCACATCTCTGTGAACTTGGACTGATCACTACCCATTAGAGTAACATGTCTGGCCGAACTGTAGATGATTTCATTCTGCATGTAGGAAGTATTCAATATGTCACAGATCATGAAATTATGCATTCGGAGACTTCAATTACCCCCAAAAATAATTGAAAGAAAAATACACGGCAATGTAAGCTGGTGTAATCCAGATATTTGAGGAAATGTTTATTCATTATGCACTCAGCAATAGCCACAGCAATTGTTTGAGATTGTGGACCACTGGAAAATGTGCCAATGTTATCAGATGTATAATCCATCCCTTGGCTTAAAAAAAACACCCAAATATTGAATGACAAATCCAAAAGGCTTCCAAACATGCTGTCTATGAGCATGTGTTCACGTGAACTTAACATGTTAATTTATTTGCTTTTTTTTTTAATTTTATATATTCCAATTTTTTTCATCTTACATGTATACTGGGTAGAATTCACTTCACAAACAATGGTAAATGTAATCTTACCAATTTGCAAGATTGACAATGTTATAGATAACAGGTTCACATGTGTAGCACAGCACTAAGCAATCGCTGACATTGGAAAGTGTGGCACGTATGTTGTTGTTAATATTCTATTATGGCACTTACATCTATTTGGAGCTTGTACCAGCAGGGACTGATCTCTTCATTAGCAATGTTGGACAGAGGTATTTGAATTTTACCAAGGAACCTGTCCTTGCCAAACCTCTCCCAGTCACACACACACACAAAGAGGGTGCAGAGACCAATGTGTGACTTCTCAATGTAGAACTGCATTGACAATTGTAAAAAACAAAAAGCATCACAAGTAATCATAAAGTAATAAAGATCAAGTTTGTTTTGGCACCAATTACTCCCCAACCAAAGATAGTGGATTTTATGGCTTGGAAAGTCTGTCGGTCACTATGTGTGAGTGTGAGCATGATGGGGAGTGTATATACATGTGAGTATGTTTATGTGTGTGGAAGTGCAATCTTGTTTGTGTGTAAGTGCATGCTTTTATGGGCATGTGTATTCTCGTGTTTGTAACTTATGTAAAATACACCTGAGCTTCTCAAGTTCCAAATGTGAGTTAGTTAGGAAAGAGGGACATGGTGATCATTTAATCCATGTTAACAATTCCACAATTATGTGATAAGAGCTGCTTATGCATGGTGAGGGTCAATTGAAGTACCGACAGTGGCTGAAGAGTGGAGTTTGAAATTAGTGAGTACATTATCACTAAATTTGCTTGCAAATACTGAGTTATGGCTGAATGGGGTTCTTAAAAACCTAAACACCTATAGAACACCCCCTGGCTCGGCCACTGTGCTTTAATTGCTTGGAATTGGTATGCACATTGTGTTTTGGCCTCCACTCAAACAACATAATGATGACCTTGAATGGGAAATGAATTCAAATAATTAGAAATCATGGTCGTGAGTGCATGAGCTTGATTCAGAAAGCTTCATGCATGGCCATCGTTTAATAATAGGGTTTACACTCTCACTCCTAAATTCTATGAAGTCCAGTACTTAGCAATTATTCCAATAGCTGGGAACAAGTGTGGTAACAGAATAATCTATTTTGAATACACACTTTCCCCTCTCATCAGATATGTCCTATGTTCGAAACAATATTTGTCAATGCACCAATGGAAATGGTCAATAACACTTGCGCAATTTCAAGGATCCTGCCTTCCAAACATTGAAAGTTAGGGAATATATATTATCTAGACTGCTAAGGTACGTGATAATTATCACACAAAAAAATTAATAAGAATGTTTGCACTAACCTGAAATATTTGGCCAAACGTGGGATTTCCAGTATTCCTTTTAATTTCAGTCCTTTTCTTTGGATACTTGTATATTTCAGATATGATTGAGGCTCTGATATAAGGATTTAGGTTCCTGTCCTTGTCAGCATGTGCTAACCCTTTAGCTCTGTTGATGAAGACTGAAAAATGTTTGTTGACGTGTTGGGTGCTTAGTAGAACTTCTCCTGTTTCAGAATAATGCTTTATTTCAGTCAACAATGACTCTGTGGAAACTTGAGTCTGTAGTTGATATCAATATATTGGACATATTTTGATAATAAGCAGTTTAAGAGAAAAACATTACTGCACGTTGTGAGAGTATCAAATATTAAAATAATTTGGTTCCACTCGTTATGGTATGTTGTGTTCAGGAAACATTAGAACACTAATAAGAAAGAGGTATTTTATGCTTCATACATACAAATGTTTCCAACGTTCCCAAACAGTACTTTTAGTTTGTATAATTCATAAGAAATGCTTCTGCGATCCTGGCCATATAACACAATTTCTAAATGTTTTGGTAGCCGATTCACTTAAAGCATCAATCAGGTTTGCACAATATAACAATTCTTCTGCCCTAATACAAAAAAATTCAACGAAACTAATATATTCTAACAGGGATGCTTACACTCCATTGCAGGAGTATTTTCTAGCTGATATATCATCAAATCTAACAGAATATTTGGCATAGGTTGATGTTCCACCTGTAACACAGCTTCCATGTTGCCATCACACAATTATAAACATAGATTCTAAATAGTACACAGTGTCGTTGACTGAACCTCAGCCAAAGAGTTTATACTGAAATAAATAAACACATTGGTTGGCCCATTGCTTAGGACCATCTGGAGTCTTCCGGTGGTAAAACTATATCAAATGGACCAAATTATGCAATTGGAGTAAGGCAAGATTAGCAGATAGATTGGTTCATAGATTGATTTTACCGATCGAAGAAGAGGTCAGCTACTACAATGTGTTGAACCATTTTCTGTCTTTGGCAGTGAAATTATACTAAATGGAAAAACTGCAAGAAAAGTTAAGATAAAAAGAAAAGTCGATAGATCGCTAGATACACAAGTCAAAAAACGTTGTAATTAAAAAAAAATATATATTTTATTGATCTGTCAAAAAATAAAGGAAGCAAACTAAATCCATATACACTACTGACACATAACCATTCCCACTAACATACACTTAAATTTATGCAGATTCTTTAAGGCAGTATAATGGAGTTCAAGGGGTTATGGGTCTTCTAATTGTTGTTGGATAAATCAATTTGGTCGTGTTTCCATTTTTTTTGAG
>CBDHDT010000174.1:0-35297 GCA_965261215.1 Ekhidna sp. | reverse complement strand
TCAAGAAGGCAGCTCCCCTATCTGAGTGTATATAGCCAGGCATGCCGAACTAGGAGATGAGTCCACAGAAACATTTGATAACCGTTGAAGTGGTCATATTTGCACATGAGAATAAGAAAGGAAACCTTGAGTACTCTTCTATCACTTTCAGCACATATCGATTACTATTATAACTTACAAGAGGACCTTTGAAATTAAAATTTAATTGTTCGAAGTGTTCAGTAGCCTTAAAGAAATGTGCTGGATCAGGTTTATGAAACTAAGGTTTGCATTCAGCACAAATGTGACATGTTCTGATCATTCTTTTCACATCCTCCATCGAATAAGGCAAATTTCGGGATATTACGAAGTGAAACATTCGTGTCATACCTGGATGACACAGAGCTTGGTGCAATTCAGCAGGACTTCCACTATTCAGAGCATCACAGGTCCCTCGTGATAGAGTTTCGGGAGGGATATTCTCCTTGCCAGTCCGATGCACAATATAAAAATTATTACATGAGAAACCCATTCTCCATCGCATGATTTAATAAAAAAAATTATCTTTCTCCCATCTTGAGTTAAAAAATGTCCACCCGTTAGATAGTGCTTTCAATGACGAACGGTCACTGTTATTGCTTGTTTCCTTCTCTATTGATAAATGGCATCTTCCAGGCCCTTGGTGAGTGAGATAAAAAATGCCAATGGACGCCCAGCTTGGTTGAGAGTTAACGCTATTGCAAAATATGAGGCTTTGGTTTCAATGTCAAATCTCACTGACTCGTCAAAACTGTATACCACGGATTATTCAATTTTTTTTTTTTTAACCTTGAAAGCTTCGGCTATTTCAGGAGTGTACGGAAATATCTTCATTGCAACCAGAGGCTGAATCTTATCAGAGTACCATGATATTTAATTGGAGTAGTACAAGAAAAAGCCTAATATGCGGTTGTGAGCTTTTGTATCTGAAGGGACCGGTAATCCTCGAAGAGGACGCAGTCGCTCTGAATCCGGCCGAATCTCAACATTCTAGACAACGCTTCCTAGTTTGTGAAGCTCGGTCACTTTTTAGGATTGTATGTAATGTTGCACCGTTTTGCAACGTTAAGAAAAACATTCAGATTGTAATAATGCTCCACTATCTCCAACCAAATATAGAGATATTATCCAGGTAGGCAAACTGTACCTTTCAACTCTTCCTCTGAAATGAACGCATCCATTTTTCTCTGTAAACAAGCCACACTATTAGTGGCTCCAAATGGTGTCTTGTGAACTTGTTTCTGAGTTAGTAATTTTTTGGTCTAAAAAGAATAGTTCTCCATGAATTTCCCCCAAAATGCTTCAAAACAACAGAAAGGCACAGTTTAACAGTATTTGGCTCATATTGTGCAGAAAAACCTTTTTTTTTTAATATTTATCCCTTTTTAATCTTTTGATCAAAAAAAGTTGTTTAAATATATCAAAATTTTCCTCAGAATTTGCACTTTTCAAACATGGTTAGAAAAACAAATTTTTGGAGTATTTCAGTGTTCTTTTGTGAGATAGTCACTATTATGTCTTAATAGAAAAGTTCTCTATGAATTTCCCCAAAAATGCTTCAAAACAGCAGAAAGGCAAAGTTTAACAGTTTTTGGCCCACTTTTTGGAGAAAAACAGTTTTTGTTAGTAATTATTACCTTTTACTTGTTTGATTAAAAATAATTGTTAAAACAAATCTAAATTTTCCTCTGGATTTGTTCCTTTCAAACATGGTAAGAAAAACAAACTTTCTGAGTATTTAAGTGCTCGTTTCTGAGATAGTCACTTTATGTCTAAAAAGAAAAGTTCACTATGAATTTCTCCAAAAATGCTTAAAAAAAACAAAAGGCATAGTTTAGCAGTATGTGGCAGACTTTGTGGAGAATTTTTATTTTATTAATATCTATACCCTTTTAATTGTTTTAGCAAAAACAATTTTTTAAACAAATCCAAATTTTCCTCAGGAATTGTCCCTTTTCAAACATGGTAAGAAAAAAACAAATTCTGGGTATTTCAGAGCTCGTTTCCGAGATAGTCACTTTTTGGACTAAAAAGAAAAGTTCTCTATAAGTTTCCCCCAAAATGCTTCAAAACAACAGAGAGGCATAGTTTAGCAGTATTTGGCTCACATTTTGAAGAAAACCTGTTTTTGTTAATATATATCCCTTTTAATGTTTTGATCAAAAAGATTTTTAAAAACAAAACAAAATTTTCCTCAGAATTTGCCCTGTTAAACATGGTAAGAAAAACAAACTTTCTAAGTATTTCAGTCCTCGTTTCAGAGATAGTCACTTTAATGTCTAAAAAGAATTGTTCTCAATAAATTTCCCCAAAAATGCTTCAAAACAACAGAAAGGCATAGTTTAGCAGTATGTGGCTCATTTAGTGGGAACAATTTTTTTGGTTTATAATTATTTCCTTTTACTGGTTTGATTAAAAAAAATTGTTTAAACAGATCCTAATTTTCATCGGGGTTTGCCCCTTTCAAACATGGTAAGAAAAACAAACTTTCTGAGTATTTCAGTTCTTGTTTCTGAGATAGTCACTTTTATATCAAAAATGATAAGTCCTCTATAAATTTCTCCAAAAATGCTTAAAAATAACTGAAAGGCATAACTTGGCAGTATTTGGCTTACTTTGTAGAAATTTTTTTAAATTTTTTTTTATTTATCCCTTTTTAATGTTTTGATCGAAAAATTTGTTTAAACAAATCCAAATTTTCTTCAGAATTTGTCCTTTTCAAACATGGTAAGAAAAATAAAAATCTGAGGATTTCAGTGCTCGTTTCTGAGAATCAATTTTATGTCTAAAAAGAAAAGTTCTCAATGAATTTACCCAAAAATGGTTCAAAACAACAGAAAGGTATAGCTTAGCAGTATGTTGCTCACTTTATGGATAAAAACATTTTTTTACTAATTATGACATTTTATGGTTTGATTAAAAACAATTGTTTAAACAAATCCTAATTTTCCTCAGGATTTGTCCCCTTTCAAACATGGTAAAAAAACAACCTTCTGAGTATTTCAGTGCTCGTTTCTGATTTAGTCACTTTTATATTTAAAAAGGAAAAGTTCTCATTGAATTACTCCAAAAATGCATCAAAACAACAGAAAGGTATAGTTTAGCAGTAGGTTGCTCACTTTGGGGAGAGAAACAGTTTTTGTTAATATTTGTCCCCTTTTACTGGTTTGATTAAAATCAGTTGTTTAAACAAAACAAATTTTTCCACAGGATTTTCCACTATCAAACATGGTAAGAAAAACAAACTTTCTGTCTAATTCATGCTCGTTTCTGAGTTAGACACTTTTTTGACTAAGAAGAATTGTTCTCTATAAATTTTCCCAAAAATGCTTCAAAACAACAAAAAGGCTTTGTTTAACAGAATTTTTCTCAATTTTTGGAGAAAAACATATTTTTAAAAATATTTATCTCTTTTTAATTTTTTGATCAAAAAAAGTTGTTTAAACAAATCCAAATTTTCTTCAGAATTTGCCCTTTACAAATATGGTAAGAAAAACAATTTTCTGAGTATTTCAGTGGTCTTTTCAGAGATAGTCATTTTATGTCTTAAAAGAAAAGTTCTCTATGAATTTCCCCAACAAAAAGGCATAGTGTAACAGTATTTGGCTCACTCTTTGGAGAAAAACAGTTTTTGTTAATATTTATTACCTTTTACTGGTTTGATTAAAAAAAAATGTTTAAAAAAATCCAATTTTCCTCAGGATTTGCCCCTTTCAAACATGGTTAGAAAAACAAACTTTGGGAGTATTGTAGTGCTCGTTTCTGAGATAGTCATTTTATGTCTTAAATGAAAAGTTCTCTATGAATTTCCCCCATAATGCTTCAAAACAACTGAAAGGCATAGTTTAACAGTACTTGGCTCACTTTTTGGAGAATTTTTTTTTTTTAATATTTATTACTTTTACTGTTTTGATTAAAAACAATTGTTTAAACAAAACGAAATTTTCCTCAGGATTTGCACTTTTCAAACATGGTAAGAAAAACATATTTTCTGAGTAATTCAGTGCTCGTTTCTGAGTTAGTCACTTTTTGGTCTAAAAAGAATAGTTGTATATGAATTTCCCACAAAATGCTTCAAAACAAAATAACGGTATAGTTTAACAGTATTTGGCCCACTTTTTGGAGAAAAACCTTTTAAAAAAATTATTTATCCCTTATTAATATTTTGATCAAAAACGGTTGTTTAAACAAATCCAATTTTTCCTCAGAATTTGCCCTGTTCAAACATGGTAAGAAAAACAAATTTTCTGAGTATTTCAGTGCTCTTTTCTGAGATAGTCACTTTTATGTCTTAAAAGAAAAGTTCTCTAAGAATTACCCCAAAAATGTTTCAAACTAACAGAAAGGCATAGTTTAGCAGTATTTGGCTCACTTTGTGGAGAAATACAGTTTTTGTTAATATTTATCTCCTTTTACTGGTTTGATCAAAAATAGTTGTTTAAACAAATACAATTTTTTTCCAAGATTTGCCCCTTTCAAACATGGTACGAAAAACAAACTTTCTGAGTATTTCAGTGCTCGTTTCTGGGATAGTCAGTTTTATGTCTAAAAAGAAAAGTTCTCTATAATTTTTTTAAAAATGCTTCAAAACAACAAAAATATACAGTTTAGCAGTATGTGGCTCACTTTGTGGAGAAATATTTTTTTTGTTAATATTTATTACCTTTAAATGGTTTGATTAAAATCAATTTGTTAAAAAAAATTCAAATTTTCCTCAGGATTTGCACCTTTCAAACATGGGAAAAAAAATTATTCTGAGTATTTCAGTGCTCGTTTCATAGATAGTCACTTTTATGTCTAAAAAAATTATTTCTCTATGAATTATTCCGAAAATGCTTCAAAACAACAGAAATGCATAGTTTAGCAGTATTTGGCTCACATTGTGGAGAAAAACAGTTTTTGTTAATAATTATCCCATTTTACTGGTTTCATCAAAAACGGTTTAAACAAATCCAAATATTCTTCAGGATTTGCCCAATTAAACATGGTAAGAAATTTTTTTTTTTGAGTTTTTCAGTGCTCATTTTTGAGATAGTCAGTTTTATGTCTAAAAAGAAAGTTCTCTATGAATTTCCACCAAAAACCTTCAAAACAAGAGAAAGGCATAGTTTAGCTGTATATGGCTCACTTTATGGAGAAAAACAGTTTTTGTTAATATTTATCCTTTTTTAATTGTTTTAGCAAAAACCGTTGTTTAAACAAATCCAAATTTTGCTCAGGAAATTTCCCTTTTCAAAAATGGTAAGAAAAACAAAATTTCTGTGTATTTCAGTGCACGTTTCTGAGATATTCAATTTTTGGACAAAAAAGGAAAGTTCTCTATGAATTTCCCCCAAAAATGCTTCAAAACAAAGGAAAGGCATAGTTTAGCAGTATTTGGCTCACTTTGTGGAGAAATTTTTTTTTTGGTAATAATTATCCCCTTTTAATGGTTTGATCAAAAACTTTGTTTAAAAAAAAAAAAATTTCCTCAGAATTTGCCCTTTTTAAGCATGGTAAGAAAAAAAAACTTTCTGAGTATTTCAGTGCTCGTTTCTGAGAAAGTCACTTTTATGTCTAAAAAGAAAAGTTCTCAATACATTTCCCCCAAAATACTTCAAAACAAAATAAGGCATGGTTTAGCAATATTTGGCTCACTTTTTGGAGAAAAACCTTTTTTTAATATTTTTCACTTTTTAATGTTTTGATAAAAAATTGTTGTTTAAAGAAATCCAAATTTTCCTCAAAATTTGTCCTTTTCAAATATGGTAAGAAAAACAAACTTTCTGAGTATTTCTGTGCTCGTTTCGGAGATTGTCACTTTTAAGTCTAAAAAGAAAAGTTCTCTATGAAGTTCCCCAAAAATCCTTAAAAACAACAGAAAGGTATAGTTTAGGAATATGTTGCTCACTTTGTGGAGAAAAATAAATTTTGTTAATAATTTTTACCTTTTACTGGTTTGATTAAAAATTTTTTTTTTAAATATTCAAATTTTCCTCAGCATTTTCCCCTTTCAAACATGGTAAGTAAAACAAACTTTCTGAGTATTTAAGTGCTCGTTTCTGAGATAGTCAATTTTATGTCAAAAAATATGTGTTCTCTATGAATGTCCCCCAAAATGCTTTTAAAGAGCAGAAAGGCATAGTTTAGCAGTATGTGGCTCACTTTGGGGTGAAAAAAAGTTTTTATTAATATTTATCCCCTTTTAATTGTTTGAGCAAAAATTGTTGTTTAAACAAACACAAATTTTCCTCAGAATTTGTCCTTTTCAAACATGGTAAGAAAAATAAAAATCTGAGGATTTCAGTGCTCGTTTCTGAGAATCAATTTTATGTCTAAAAAGAAAAGTTCTCAATGAATTTACCCAAAAATGGTTCAAAACAACAGAAAGGTATAGCTTAGCAGTATGTTGCTCACTTTATGGATAAAAACATTTTTTTACTAATTATGACATTTTATGGTTTGATTAAAAACAATTGTTTAAACAAATCCTAATTTTCCTCAGGATTTGTCCCCTTTCAAACATGGTAAAAAAACAACCTTCTGAGTATTTCAGTGCTCGTTTCTGATTTAGTCACTTTTATATTTAAAAAGGAAAAGTTCTCATTGAATTACTCCAAAAATGCATCAAAACAACAGAAAGGTATAGTTTAGCAGTAGGTTGCTCACTTTGGGGAGAGAAACAGTTTTTGTTAATATTTGTCCCCTTTTACTGGTTTGATTAAAATCAGTTGTTTAAACAAAACGAATTTTTCCACAGGATTTTCCACTATCAAACATGGTAAGAAAAACAAACTTTCTGTCTAATTCATGCTCGTTTCTGAGTTAGACACTTTTTTGACTAAGAAGAATTGTTCTCTATAAATTTTCCCAAAAATGCTTCAAAACAACAAAAAGGCTTTGTTTAACAGAATTTTTCTCAATTTTTGGAGAAAAACATATTTTTAAAAATATTTATCTCTTTTTAATTTTTTGATCAAAAAAAGTTGTTTAAACAAATCCAAATTTTCTTCAGAATTTGCCCTTTACAAATATGGTAAGAAAAACAATTTTCTGAGTATTTCAGTGGTCTTTTCAGAGATAGTCATTTTATGTCTTAAAAGAAAAGTTCTCTATGAATTTCCCCAACAAAAAGGCATAGTGTAACAGTATTTGGCTCACTCTTTGGAGAAAAACAGTTTTTGTTAATATTTATTACCTTTTACTGGTTTGATTAAAAAAAAATTTTTAAAAAAATCCAATTTTCCTCAGGATTTGCCCCTTTCAAACATGGTTAGAAAAACAAACTTTGGGAGTATTGTAGTGCTCGTTTCTGAGATAGTCATTTTATGTCTTAAATGAAAAGTTCTCTATGAATTTCCCCCATAATGCTTCAAAACAACTGAAAGGCATAGTTTAACAGTACTTGGCTCACTTTTTGGAGAATTTTTTTTTTTTAATATTTATTACTTTTACTGTTTTGATTAAAAACAATTGTTTAAACAAAACGAAATTTTCCTCAGGATTTGCACTTTTCAAACATGGTAAGAAAAACATATTTTCTGAGTAATTCAGTGCTCGTTTCTGAGTTAGTCACTTTTTTGTCTAAAAAGAATAGTTGTATATGAATTTCCCACAAAATGCTTCAAAACAAAATAACGGTATAGTTTAACAGTATTTGGCCCACTTTTTGGAGAAAAACCTTTTAAAAAAATTATTTATCCCTTATTAATATTTTGATCAAAAACGGTTGTTTAAACAAATCCAATTTTTCCTCAGAATTTGCCCTGTTCAAACATGGTAAGAAAAACAAATTTTCTGAGTATTTCAGTGCTCTTTTCTGAGATAGTCACTTTTATGTCTTAAAAGAAAAGTTCTCTAAGAATTACCCCAAAAATGTTTCAAACTAACAGAAAGGCATAGTTTAGCAGTATTTGGCTCACTTTGTGGAGAAATACAGTTTTTGTTAATATTTATCTCCTTTTACTGGTTTGATCAAAAATAGTTGTTTAAACAAATACAATTTTTTTCCAAGATTTGCCCCTTTCAAACATGGTACGAAAAACAAACTTTCTGAGTATTTCAGTGCTCGTTTCTGGGATAGTCAGTTTTATGTCTAAAAAGAAAAGTTCTCTATAATTTTTTTAAAAATGCTTCAAAACAACAAAAATATACAGTTTAGCAGTATGTGGCTCACTTTGTGGAGAAATATTTTTTTTGTTAATATTTATTACCTTTAAATGGTTTGATTAAAATCAATTTGTTTAAAAAAATTCAAATTTTCCTCAGGATTTGCACCTTTCAAACATGGGAAAAAAAATTATTCTGAGTATTTCAGTGCTCGTTTCATAGATAGTCACTTTTATGTCTAAAAAAATTATTTCTCTATGAATTATTCCGAAAATGCTTCAAAACAACAGAAATGCATAGTTTAGCAGTATTTGGCTCACATTGTGGAGAAAAACAGTTTTTGTTAATAATTATCCCATTTTACTGGTTTCATCAAAAACGGTTTAAACAAATCCAAATATTCTTCAGGATTTGCCCAATTAAACATGGTAAGAAATTTTTTTTTTTGAGTTTTTCAGTGCTCATTTTTGAGATAGTCAGTTTTATGTCTAAAAAGAAAGTTCTCTATGAATTTCCACCAAAAACCTTCAAAACAAGAGAAAGGCATAGTTTAGCTGTATATGGCTCACTTTATGGAGAAAAACAGTTTTTGTTAATATTTATCCTTTTTTAATTGTTTTAGCAAAAACCGTTGTTTAAACAAATCCAAATTTTGCTCAGGAAATTTCCCTTTTCAAAAATGGTAAGAAAAACAAAATTTCTGTGTATTTCAGTGCACGTTTCTGAGATATTCAATTTTTGGACAAAAAAGGAAAGTTCTCTATGAATTTCCCCCAAAAATGCTTCAAAACAAAGGAAAGGCATAGTTTAGCAGTATTTGGCTCACTTTGTGGAGAAAATTTTTTTTTGGTAATAATTATCCCCTTTTAATGGTTTGATCAAAAACTTTGTTTAAAAAAAAAAAAAATTTCCTCAGAATTTGCCCTTTTTAAGCATGGTAAGAAAAAAAAACTTTCTGAGTATTTCAGTGCTCGTTTCTGAGAAAGTCACTTTTATGTCTAAAAAGAAAAGTTCTCAATACATTTCCCCCAAAATACTTCAAAACAAAATAAGGCATGGTTTAGCAATATTTGGCTCACTTTTTGGAGAAAAACCTTTTTTTAATATTTTTCACTTTTTAATGTTTTGATAAAAAATTGTTGTTTAAAGAAATCCAAATTTTCCTCAAAATTTGTCCTTTTCAAATATGGTAAGAAAAACAAACTTTCTGAGTATTTCTGTGCTCGTTTCGGAGATTGTCACTTTTAAGTCTAAAAAGAAAAGTTCTCTATGAAGTTCCCCAAAAATCCTTAAAAACAACAGAAAGGTATAGTTTAGGAATATGTTGCTCACTTTGTGGAGAAAAATAAATTTTGTTAATAATTTTTACCTTTTACTGGTTTGATTAAAATTTTTTTTTTTAAATATTCAAATTTTCCTCAGCATTTTCCCCTTTCAAACATGGTAAGTAAAACAAACTTTCTGAGTATTTAAGTGCTCGTTTCTGAGATAGTCAATTTTATGTCAAAAAATATGTGTTCTCTATGAATGTCCCCCAAAATGCTTTTAAAGAGCAGAAAGGCATAGTTTAGCAGTATGTGGCTCACTTTGGGGTGAAAAAAAGTTTTTATTAATATTTATCCCCTTTTAATTGTTTGAGCAAAAATTGTTGTTTAAACAAACACAAATTTTCCTCAGGATTTGTATCTTTTCAAACATAGTAAGAAAAACAAAATTTCTGAGTATTTCAGTGCTCTTTTCTGAGATAGTCCCTTTTTTTCTAAAAAGAAAAGTTCTCTATTAATATCCCCAAAAATGCTTCTAAACAACAGAAAGTCATAGTTTAGCAGGTTATGGCTCACTTTGTGGACAAAAACAGTTTTTGTTTATATTTATCCCCTTTGACTAATATTTATTATCTTTTACTGGTTTGTTTAAAATCAAACTGTTGAAAGCAATCCAAATTCTCCTCAGGATTTGACCCTTACAAACATGATAAGAAAAACAAACTTTGTGAGTATTTCAGTGCTCGTTTCTGCGACAGTCACTTATATGTCTAAAAATAAAATTTCTCTATGAATTATTCCCAAAGTGCTTCAAAACTAGAGAAAGGCAAACTTTAGCAGTATGGCTCACATTGTGGAGAAAAAATGTTTTTGTTTAAATTATCCCATTATACTGGTTTTATCAAAAACAGTTGTTTAAACAAATCCAAATATTCCTCTGGATTTGCTCCTTTCAAAAATGGTAAGAAAAAAAAAAATTCTCTGTATTTCAGTGGTCATTTCTATAAAGAAAAGTTCTCTTTGAATATCCCCCAAAAAGCTTAAAAACAACAGAAAAGCATAGTTTAGTAGTATGTGGCTCACTTTGGGGGAGGAAAAAAGTTTTTGTTAATATTTATCTCATTTTACTGGTTTTATCATAAACAGTTGTTTAAACAAATCCAAATATTCCTTAGTATTTGCCCCTTTCAAAAATGGTAAGAAAAACAAACTTTCTGACTATTTTAGTCCTAGTTTCTGAGATGGTCACTTTTATGTCTAAAAAGTAAACTTCTCAATAATTTCTCATAAAATACTTCAAAACAACAGAGAGTCATAGTTTAGCAGTATTTGGCTTACTTTAGGTGAAAAACATATTTTTTTAAATATTTATCCCATTTTAATATTTCGATCAAAAACAGAGGTTTAAACAAATCCTACTTTTATTCAGAATTTGCCCTATTCAAACATGGTAAGAAAAAAAAATTCTGAGTATTTCAGTGCTTGTTTCTGAGAGAGTCACTTTTATGTCTAAAAAGAAAGTTGTCTATGAATTTCCCAAAAAATGCTTCAAAACAACAGAAAGGCATAGTTTAGCAGTATGTGTCCACTTTGTGGGGAAAAAAGGTTTTTGTTAATAATTATTACGTTTTACTGGTTTGATTAAAAAAAAAAATTGTTTAAACAAATCCAAATTTTCATCAGGATTTGCCCTTTCAAACATGGTAAGGAAAACAAATTTTCTGAGTATTTCAGTGCTCCTTTCTGAGATAGTCACTTTTTTGACTAAAAAGAAAAGTCCTTAATAAATTTCCCCAAAAAATTCTTCAAAAAAACAGAGAGGCATAGTTTAGCAGTACATGGCTCACTTTGTGGGGAAAAACAGTTTTTGTTAATATTTATCCTTTTTTAATGTGTTCTTCAAAAACAGTTGTTTAAACAAATCCAAATTATCCTCAGAATTTGCCCTTTTAAACATGGTAAGAAAAACAAATTTCTGACTATTTCAGTACTCGTTTCTGAGATAGTCACTTTTTTGACTAAAAAGAAAAGTTCTCTATGAATTTCCCTCAAAATTCTTCAAAGCAACAGAAAGGCATAGTTTAGCAGTATTTGGCTCACTTGAGGAAAAATTTTTTTTTGATAATGTTTATCCACTTTTGAGGTTTTGATTAAAAACAGTTGTTAAACAAATCCAAATTTTCTTCAAAATTTTCCCTTTTTAAACATGGTAAGAAAAACAAAATTTCTGAGTATTTCCGTGCTCTTTTCTGAGATAGTCACTTTTATGTCTATAAAGAAATATTCTCTATGAATTTCACCCAAAAAGCTTAAAAACAACAGAAAAGCATAGTTTTGCAGTATGTGGCTCACTTTGGGGGAGGAAAATTTTTTTTGTTAATATTTATCCCATTTAACTGGTTTTATCATAAACAGTTGTTTAAACAAATCCAAATATTCCTCAGTATTTGCCCCTTTCAAAAATGGTAAGAAAAACAAACTTTCTGAGTATTTCAGTGCTCATTTCTGAGATGGTCACTTTTATGTCTAAAAAGAAAAGTTCTCTATGAATTTCTCCAAAAATGCTTCAAAGAACAGAAAGGCATAGTTTAGCAGTATTTGGCTCTCTCTGTGGAGAAAAACAGTTTTTGTTAATAATTATTATCTTTTACTGGTTTGATTAAAAACAAATGTTTAAACAAATCCAAATTTTCATCAGGATTTGCCGTTTCAAACATGGTAAGAAAAACAAACTTTCTGAGTATTTCAGTGCTTGTTTCTGAAGAGTCACTTTTAATTCTAAAAAGAAAGTTGTCTATGGATTTCCCCGAAAATGCTTCAAAACAACAGAAAGGCATAGTTTAGCAGTATGTGTCTCACTCTGTGGGGAAAAACAGTTTTTGTTAACGATTATTACCTTTTACTGGTTTGATTAAAAACATTTGTTTAAACAAATCTAAATTTTCATCAGGATTTGCTCTTTCAAACATGGTAAGGAAAACAAACTTTCTGAGTATTTCAGTGCTAGTTTCTGAGATAGTTACTTTTATGTCCAAAAAGAAAAGTTCTCTATGAATTTAACCCAAAAAGCTTCAAAACAACAGAAAGGCATAGTTTAGCAGTATGTGGCACACTTTGTGGAGAAAATTTTTTTTTTTAATATTTATCACTTTTTAATGTTTTGATCAAAAACAGTTGTTTAAACAAATCCAACTTTTCCTAAGGAATTGTCTCTTTTCAAACATGGTAAGAAAAACAAAATATCTGAGTATTTCAGTGCTCCTTTCTGAGATAGTCTCTTTTTGACTAAAAAGAAAAGTTCTTAATAAACTTCCCCCAAAAATTCTTCCAAACAACAGAGAGGCATAGTTTAGCAGTATGTTGCTCACTTTGTGGGGAAAAACAGTTTTTGTTAATATTTATCCCCTTTTAATGTTTTCTTCAAAAACAGTTGTTTAAACAAATCCAAATTTTCCTCAGAATTTGCCTTTTTTAATCATGGTAAGAAAAACAAATTTCTGAGTATTTCAGTGCTCGTTTCTGAGATAGTAAATTTTTTGACTAAAAAGAAATGTTCTCTGTCAATTTCCCCCAAAAAGTTTCAAAACAACAGAAAGGCATACTTTAGCATTATTTGGCTAACTTTTTGGAAATTTTTTTTTTATTTTTATAATTATCCCTTTTTAATGTTTTGATAAAAAAAATTGTTTAACCAAATCTAAATTTTCCTCAGGAATAGTCCATTTTCAAACATGCTAAGAAAAACAAAATATCTGAGTATTTCAGTACTCCTTTCTGAGATAGTTACCTTTTCCGCAAAAATGCTTCAAAACAACAGAGAAGCATAGTTTAGCAGTGTGTGGCTCACTTTGTGAAGAAATTTTTTTTGTGTTAATATTTATTACCTTTTACTGGTTTGATTATAATCAAATTGTTTAAACAAATCCAAATTTTCTTAAGTTTTTGCCCCTTTCAAACATGGTAAAAAAAAAAAATTTCTGAGTATTTCAGTGCTCATTTCTGAGATAGTCACTTTTATGTCTAAAAAGAAAAGTAGTCTCTGAATTTCTCCAAAAATGCTTCAAAACAAGAGAAAGGCCCAGTTTAGCAATATGTGTCTAACTTTGGGGGGAAAAACGGTTTTTGATTTGTCCCCTTTTACTCATTTGATCAAAAACAGTTGTTTAAACAAAACCAAACTTTCCTCAGGATTTGCTCCGTTCAAACATGGTAACAAAAACAAACTTTCTGAGTATTTCAATGCTCGTTTCTGTGGTAGTTACTTTTATGTCTAAAAATAAAAGTTCTCTATGAGTTTCTCCAAAAATGCTTAAAAAAAACAGAAAGGCATAGTTTAGCAGTATGTGGCTGACTTTGTGGAGAACAACTTTTTTTATTAATATCTATACCCTTTTAATTGTTAGGGCAAAAACTGTTGTTTAAAGAAATCCATATTTTCCTCAAGAATTGTCCCTTTTCAAACATGGTAAAAAAAGAAATTTCAGAGTATTTCAGTGCTCGTTTCAGAGATAGTCAATTTTTTTGACAAAAAATAAAAGTTCTCTATGAATTTTCCCAAAAATGCTTCAAAACAACAGAAAGGCATTGTTTAGCAGTATTTGGCTCACTTTGTGGAGAAATGTTTATATTTATCCCCTTTTAATGTTTTGATCAAAAACAGTTGTTTAAAGAAATCTAAATTTTCCTTAGAATTTGCCCTTTTTAAACATGGTAAGAAAAAAAATTACAGTGTATTTCAATGCTCGTTTCTGAGATAGTCACTTTTATGTTTAAAAAAAATGTTCTCTATAAATTTCCCCCAAAATGCTTCTAAACAACAGAAAGGCATAGTTTAGCAGTAAGTGGCTCACTTTGTTGAGAAAAACAGTTTTTGTTAATATTTATCCCCTTTTACTTGTTGGATCAAAAACAGTTGTTTAATCAAATCCAAATTTTCTTCAGAATTTGCCCTTTTCAAACATGGTAAGAAATACAAATTTCTGCGTATTTCAGTGCTCGTTTCTTAGATAGTCACTTTTTTGTCTAAAAAGAAAAGTTGTCTACGAATTTCTCCGAAAATGCTTCACAACAACAGAAAGGCATACTTTAGCAGTTTGTGGCTCACTTTGTGGAGTAAAAAAGTTTTTGTTAATATTTATTACCTTTTACTGGTTTGATTAAAATCAAATTGTTTAAACAAATCCAATTTTTCCTCAGGGTTTCCCCTTTCAAATATGGTCAGAAAAAAAATTTCTGTGTATTTCAGTGCTTGTTTCTGAGATAGTCACTTTTATGACAAAAATTAAAAGTTCTCTGTGAATTTCCCCCAAAAAAATTCTAAACAACAGAAAGGCATAGTTTAGCCCAATATGGCTCACTTTGGTGAGAATTTTTTTTTTTTTTATATATAAATTTTTTTAATGGTTTGACCAAAAAATGTTGTTTAAACAAATCCAAATTTTCCTCAGGAATTGTCCCATTCAAAACTGGTAAGAAAAACAAACTTTCTGAGTATTTCAGAGCTCGATTCTGAGATAGTCACTTTTATGTCTAAAAAGAAAAGTTCTCAAATTTCTCCAAAAATGCTTCAAAACAACAGAAAGGCATAGTTTAGCAGTATTTGACTTACTTTGTGGAGAAAAAAAGTTTTTGTTAATACTTATTACCTTTTACTGGTTTGATTAAAATCAAATTGTTTAAACAAATCCAAATTTTCCTCAGGGTTTCCCCTTTCAAATATGGTCAGAAAAAAAAATTCTGAGTCTTTCAGTGCTCGTTTCTGAGATAGTCACTTTTATGACAAAAATTAAAAGTTCTCTATGAATTTCCCCCAAAATGCTTCTAAACAACAGAAGAGCAGTGTTTAGCACAATATGGCTCACTTTGTGGAGAATTTTTTTATTTTTTTTATTTATCCCCTTTTACTGGTTTGATCAAAAACATTTGTTTAAATAAATCCAAATTTTCCTCAGGAATTGTCCCATTCTAAACAGGTAAGAAAAACAAACTTTCTGAATATTTCACTGCTCGTTTCTGAGATAGTCCCTTTTATGTCTATAAAGAAAAATTCTCTTTGAATTTCTCCAAAAATGCTTCAAAACAACAGAAAGGCATAGTTTAGCAGTATTTGGCTTACTTTGTGGAGAGAAAAAGTTTTTGTTAATATTTATTACCTTTTACTGGTTTGATTAAAATCAAATTGTTTAAACAAATCCAAATTTTCCTCAGGATTTGCCCCTTTAAAACTTGGTAAGAAAAACAAACTTTCTGTGTATTTCTGTGCTCCTTTCTGAGATTGTCACTTTTATGTGTAAAAAGAAAAGTTCTTAATGAATTTCCCCAAAAATGCTTCAAAACAACAGAGAGGCATAATTTAGCACTATGAGGCTAACTTTGTGGAGAAAAACAGTTTTTGTAAATATTTATCCCCTTTTACTGGCTTGAAGAAAAACAGTTGTTTAAACAAATACCAAATTTTCCTCAGAATTTGCCCTTTTCAAATAAGGAAAAAAAAAAAAAAATTTCTGAGCATTTCAATGCTCGGTTCTGAGATAGTCACTTTTATGTCTAAAAAGTAAACTTCTCAATAAATTTCCCCAAAAATGCTTCAAAACAACAGAAAGGCATAGTTTAGCACTATTTGGCTTACTTTGTGGAGAAAAACAGTTTTTTTTTTTTAATTAATCCATTTTTTATGTTTTGATCAAAAAAAGTTGTTTAAACAAATCCAAATTTTCCTCTAGAATTTTCCCTTTTCAAACATGGTAAGAAAAACAAAATATCTGAGTAATTCAGCACTCCTTTTTGAGATAGTCATTTTTATGTCTAAAAAGAAATGTTCTTAATGAATTTCCCCAAAAATGCTTATAAACAACAGAGAGGCATAGTTTAGCAGTATTTGGCTCACTTTGTGAAGAAAAACAGTTTTTGTTAATATTAATAACCTTTTACTGGTTTGATTAAAAACAAATTGTTTAAACATATACAAATTTTCCTCAAAATTTGCCCTTTACAAATATGGTAAGAAAAACAAACTTTCTGAGTATTTCAATACTCATTTCTGAGGTAGTTACTTTTAAGTCTATAAAGAAAAGTTCTCTATGAATTTCTCCCTTAACGCTTCAAAACAACAGAAAGGCATAATTTAGCAGTATGTTGCTCACTTTGTGGAGAAAAACAGTTTTTGTTAATAATTATTACCTTTTACTGATTTGATTAAAATCAAATTGTTAAAAGAAATCCAAATTTTCCTCAGGATTTCCCCTTTCATATATGGTCAGAAAAAAAATTTCTGAGTATTTCACTGCTCGTTTCTGAGATAGTCACTTTTATGACAAAAAAGAAAAGTTCTCTATGAATTTCCCCTAAAATGCTTCTAAACAATAGAAAGGCATAGTTTAGCACAATATGGCTCACTTTGTAGAGAAAAACTTTTTTTTTTAATATTTATCCCCTTTTACTGGTTTGATCAAAAAAAGTTGTTTAAATAAATCCAAATTTTCCTAAGGAATTGTCCCTTTTCAAACATGGTAAGAAAAAAAAAATATCTGAGTATTTCAGTGCTCTTTTCTGAGATAGTCACTTTTATGTCTAAAAATAAAAGTTCTCTATGAATTTCCACCAAAATGCTTCAAAACAACAGAAAGGCATAGTTTAGCAGTGTATGGCTCACTTTGTGGGGAAAAACAGTTTTTGTAAATATTTATCCCCTTTTACTGGCTTGAACAAAAATACTTGTTTAAACAAATAAAAATTTTCCTCAGAATTTGCTCTTTTCAAATATGGTAAGAAAAACAAACTTTCTGGGTATTTTAATGCTCGTTTCCGAGATAGTAACTTTTATGTCTTAAAAGTAAAGTTCTCAATAAATTTCCCAATAATGCTTCAAAGCAACAGAAAGGCATAGTTTAGCAGTATTTGGCTTACTTTATGGAGAAATTTTTTTTTTGTTAATAATTATTACCTTTAACTGGTTTGATTAAAAACATTTGTTTAAACAAATTCAAATATTCATCAAGATTTGCCCCTTTCAAACATGGTAAGGAAAACAAACTTTCTGAGTATTTCAGTTCTCGTTTCTGAGATAGTTACTTTTATGTCTAAAAAGAAAAGTTCTCTATGAATTTACCAAATGCTTCAAAACAACAGAAAGGCATAATTTAGCAGTGTGTGGCTGACTTTATGGAGAAAAATCTATATAATTCTTTGTGTATAAAACAGAGATATGCTTCCTTCAAACAGCCTGCACACATGGTGTTTCAAAGACATTCTCTGTAGAAATACTGAAATATCCTCTAGCAGGAGTACATCTGTAGTGCGCAGTGCTTGTATTGATATATTTATTTGTATAAAGGTGAGAAGGAAAAATATGTACAGCTTCCGTCGAACTGCCATCTTTCCAAAGCTTGCTTGGTTGTTTGCATATGTTAGTTCCACATAATTATTGCTTGGATGAATAGTTTACTAACTAAAATTTGGGTGAGGCTACAATACGTAAGGAAGGCCTCTACAGTACTTGGACTGAAACTGTAATTGGGAGGAAGGAAAAAACAGTTGGATGTATTGAATCACACAGTTATGGGGGCAAACTTCACGCCAGTTTGTCTATTGTTTGTATCCGATTGTACCTGAAGCACCTCAGAATCTCCGTGCACTTACCTGATTTGCAATGTACTCAACCTTCTCACAAGTTGGCACAAAATCAGAGTAGCTTAAAAAGTTCTTTACCTTGAGATTGTCAAATTAGATTGGGTAATGAGTTTACAGTAAGACTTGAACTGCTGGCAAAACTCCTGTTCTATCGTCTCTTATTATGTGTAACAGAGTGGCAATTACTTCAGAAAAACCTCTACTATGTATTGATCAAATGGGATTATTTGGCTTGTGTGTCTCCGGTAAGAGTTATGGCTAATTTACTCTGCTTTGTTTTATGATCTTTACTGGCTGAGGCTTACTCTTGTCCTTCCGAGTTTAGTCGTACATTTATAATACATCATTATAACATGATCTGATCTTATTTTTTCAGCCTGTTGATGTACTTGTCAGATTCAATAATTGTTTACTGTTCTTGTGCAAGCATGAGGAAATTTGTTAACGCCCCTTTACCCACTCTATCTAGTTCATTTGGAGGAAGTACATATGTGGGTAGATAAATCTGCACAGAGTATCTCCACCTGTGCTTTCTGTTGTCATCCCTCAGCAGTTAGTAGTGGTGTGTGATAGGGGAGAAAGACTGTTGCATAGGTAACAATTTATGGTTTTACTAGCTCTGCGATTTTCACTTTTATGTGTGATGACGCCATTTTTTATCTTTCTATTTTCTTCTATTTTTTCTCCTCCTTGTTATTTTTGTTCATCCCTTGTCCTTTACGTGGGGATGCATCTGTTCTCTTTTCCTGTCCGTGGTGTGGATAGTGACTCGGAGTAACCAGAGCTATGGGATGTATGCTCAGTAATGAACCATTGATTTGCACTCACCAGGGGACCCTTGCCACTAATATGACCTGTTTAAAACTGTGTGGAAGGTGATAACAGTGTAGCTGACCTCATTAAACTATGTGGATATATAAAGATGGATCATTTTTATCCTGGTAAATCTAGCTCTTGTGTTACAATTATTACTATGACCAAATTATTTTTTTGCATGAACTGAAATTGATAACTCTGTAGAGTGTATGGGAAGCACTGCATGGGGTGTTGACTGGGCCCCGGCAAAGAATGGAAACAGCTCAACTAACTACATTTGTTCACCTCAGCACCAAGGAGTTGGTTACATGCATAGTTTATGTATTAATACTTACTGCACACCACTGAAATGTGTAGTGTACACCATTTTATCTTCCTAAAACACGCACTGTGGTGTTGCTGTACACCAAAGATAGTGAGTTACAATTACGTCCTGTGGGTTTTTCATCAGTCTGTGGCATTAGAACACCCTAAAAAGTCTGATTAAAACACCTTTTGTTTTACAGTGTATGTGTTTACCTTCCTCTTCAGTTGCTGTAGGTGAACCTATGTTCCCACAGCATGAGTGCTTGCATGCTGCACACACAACCCTGCACGCTGTAATAACCCACCTTCCAGCATTTGCACTGCATAGTATTGCATGCTGTAATGCAGTCACTGCCATGAGTCAAAAACAACAACTCTGGTTCTGAATTACTGGAGTTTATCTTCTGACTTCCATTCCACACTCACTTCACTAACTTTTGTTTCTCCCCCAAGATCCATTTTGTTGTGGTAGCATAGACTTGGTGTTGTTGCTGGCTTACTTACTGCCTTAAATCTGGTGCCTACAAAATCTTAACTAGTGCAGTTCCATGCCTCCACTGAAGATGGCAGTAAGGTATTTTAATGTACAATTTAACATGCTACTCTTCACTTGGGGGGACTAACCCATTTTCCTCCTAAATTTGCAAATTCTTTTTACCTCTCATAACTTTTTTCCCCTTCCTTCTGTGCAAATAATTATTAAACCAGCTTGTAGCTTATTGCGTGTGCTTTAAGATGATATGTAAAAAAAGTGTCTAAAGGCACTTTTTCTTAGAAGATATAGCCAAACACGCAAGTGTCACTCAAAAAAGGCACTTTCTAATTTAGAACTACTCTAATTCCAAGGCGCCGTGAGCTACAGACCCCAAACTTGAGTTGTGGCTTCCCACAAGCCTAAGCTGTGATTTGACAGAGAGTTTTATTTTATTTTATCGTGAAGCAATGTTGAGTTATGGTGATTAGAAGGAGGGGGGGTCACATATGTTCCGAGGTTTTTTTGCGGGTTGGAAATAAAGAGTCCGCTATATAATCAACACTTCACCGCGTGGGGTCAGAAGCTCAAGGCGCCTGGAAATTAGAGGACTTGTCATTGGGAGGTGCCATTTTTTTTATGTGACCCTTGGTTATTTGGCTATATCTTCTAAGAAGAAGTGCCTATAGAAACTTTTTACATATCATCTTAAAGCACACACAATAAGCAACAACCTGGTATAATAATTATTTGCACAGAAGAAAGGGAAAAAATAGTTATGACAGGTCCAAAAAAAATTGCAAATTTCGGAGGAAAATGGGTTAGTACCCCCTTTTAATGTTTGCAAAACCTCAGGAATATAGTGGCCCGTGCAGCGATCTTCGTTCAATAAGTGCGTGTGCAATTAGGCTTGGTGTGCATGATCAAGAGCCAGGAGGTATGGTTGGTGTCTAACTAAGCTAGCAAGTTGGAACGGGATACCTATTAAGCTTGACCTGTGTATTGCTAAGGTCACAACTGAGCTACTGCAGGCGGGAGCTGTGGGACACTATCTTTGCAACTGAAATATGCTGGAAGGATCTGACTTGAAGCCATCTAAAGAAGTTTAGCGAATGCCAGAACATAGCTAATCAAGTTCATTGATGGCGTCTACGAAGCATGGCTAATCTTGGATCCTCCCATTTATTAAGGTCTGTTTTTGTTTGTTTTTTATGGAGAAAACTTGCCACCAATAGCCCCACTCTCCTGCCCATAAACTAATATATGTTGTTACTGATATCTTGGGATCATTTTTTCACTCGACCCAACCCAACAGTTTATTGGTTTTGCCTGCAGTGTATACTTTCTTGATATGCTTGGGTTTGCTACCTTACTTAGGATATCTCTGTTCACCAAGCAGGATTTTGATTTCACCTTGGCTAGATGTGCATCTAGTTTCTGTTTAGAGGAGGGTGTGGGGCATGGCATGTTGCCTAAGATGGCAGGTTTATAATATGACACATACATAATAGCATTACAATGAGATGTTTTGCAACTCATACAATTAATGTCTTGCAACTGACGACATACCAACTTATGCTAGAATAGAATTCTATTTTTGCATCAAACAGAGTTGATGTGCTTTTATTTAAACAAATTAGGAGGGGGTAGGTGAGTCATAAATCTTCACTAAGATATCTTAGAAAATTCAGCTAATGGCATGCTAATATTTTAAAAGGGGGGACATATTTTTTGTCATGAAAAACTTGTGGTGTCGTCTTTGGAGCACCATACATTTTTATTACTTGCTCTTTGACCTGGATATATTGCTCACTAGATGTATCTCGCTGTGTGCTCTCATTTATATATGTATATATATATATATATATATATATATAAGGTACCTTGGTTTAACCATACCCAAGTTACTCTGGATTGAGTCTTGGAATCTCAAAATATTTAAGGCCTTGCAACTTCCCCAGTCATAGCTCCTTATTTTGAAATGCTAGAAATCTGATTTTCACTGTTTGGTTTGAGCTGGTACTTAGTGATACGATGAGTGTTTTCAAAAGGACTTGTAAAAACTGCATGCTCAAGCTTTATGATTTTTCACTATGTAGCATTTGATGGCCCAGCTTGCCCTCTTTGAAATAGAATGGAGTAAAAACTCTCATTGTATAGCTTGTGGCTTCCCTATCCCACACTTTAAAAACAGATATCAAGCACTTCCTCATAAGGTGCTATGACTGTGGGTATTTCTGGCTTCAAATATTTTTTGAGATCCCCTACCTCTAGCTGGAGTAACTTGCTTGGGTTTTGTCATACCTAGACAGTGTCTTTTATATCAAAGGAGAGAGCCCACAGTGAGGTCTATAATTTGAGATATATATCTGGTTCATAGAGCAATGGACTCAAAACCTCTACAGCTACAAAGTCGTATCCACACTTTTGTTTGTTTTCACTATTATTATTATTTTTGAATGTTTGTGCACCTCCCACATCATCCTCATTTACCAAAATTAATTATTAATTAGTTGTTTGTATATATATATTAATTTGTTGTTTATATATATATATATATTAATTAGTTGTTTATATATATATATATATATATATATATATATATATGTTTTTTTAATTAGTTGTTTATATATATTAATTAGTTATTTATATATATATTAATTAGTTGTTTATATATATATATATATTAATTAGATGTATATATATATGTTTATTTTAATTAGTTGTTTATATATATATATATTTATTTTAATTAGTTGTTTATATATGTGTGTTTATTTTAATTAGTTGTTTATATATATATATATTAATTAGTTGTATATATATATATGTGTTTATTTTAATTAATTGTTTATATATATATATATATATATATGTGTATATTTTTTCTTACCTTCTTGGTATTTGTATTATAAACTGTTCAGCACCTTTCACCGTACTCATTGCATAGCCTTGTGCTTCCTCAAACCTACACAGTAAAATCTACACTTCCCTATATGGAGTGACCGCTGCAGAGTTCAAGGTATATACTAAGATTTAGTGAGGTCCCTGACTTTAGCTACGTACAGCTTCACTCTGTAGGTCAAGTTCATATTGCCAATTCTTAACCACATGTTTTTAAAATAGATTGAAACTAAAATGGTGTGTTCCTCCCCACCTTAAATGATTATTTAGCAATTCCAATAGTCTCCCATTATACAACATAACTCAACCATTTGGAAGAAAACTATGTGCCCATAACACATCTGCCTAGCCAGCTCTCTCGGATTCACCATCTGTGGCCTCAAGCGAACTAGACCTGGCTTTCCATACCGCTACCTAATTGTTGCCTGGGTGATTAATTTACTGCCTAGAAGTTGTGTGATGCTTGTGCATGTACTGAAGGTCTGTACAGTGCATGGACTGAAGCTGTAGTATGGCAGAGCAAAAAAGTGGTTGGAAGATTAGAATCTTCCGTTCTGGGGACAAAATGCTTGCCAGTTTGGCTCTTGTTATAAGTGGTAGTGCCAGAAGCACCTCAGAATATCTGTGTGCGTACCTGATGTGCTGTAAATCCAACCTTCTCACTTATGATTGGCTTTTAAATAATATTACCCTTTACCATGTGATGATCAAGTTAGATTGGGTCATGAGTTTTCTGGAACTACTGGGAACTCTACTGTTCTGTAGTCTGTTCTTAAGTATAAAGATATATATATTTTTTAATAACCTTTTTCTGTGTAGTGATCAAATGTGATTACTTGGCTCATGTGTTTATGGTAAGTGTGTTTTGGCATATGTATTTGCTGAGTTATTTTTGTGTTATTTGCTGGCCTTGGCTTACCCATGTCCTTCCGAGTTGAGTCCATACATTAATATTATATATCATTATAACAGGCTGATAATATTTTTGTCTCTCTGGTGATGGACATGTCAGTTGTCGTAATTGGTTATGCTGTTCCCGAGTAGGCCAAGCTGTTGCTGTTGAAATGTAATGTAGACCCTTTACCAACTCCATCTAGTTTATTTGGCGGATGTACATATGTGGGTAGATAAATCTGTATGTGTCTCCACCTGTACTTTCTGTTGTCGTCCCTAGGTAGTTAGTTGTGGTGTGTGAGAGGACAAAGGCTGTTGCGTAGATAACAATTTATGGTTTTACTAGCTCTGTGATTGTCACTTTATCCGTGATGACACCATTTTTTCTTTTCTATTTTCTTATGTTCTTCCTCCTCCTTGCTTTTTTGTTCATAGCTTGACCTTTACGAGTGGCAGCATCTGTTCTCCTTTTCCGTCTGTGGTGTGGATAGTGACTAGGTGTGACCAAAGCTATGGGATATATGCTGAATAATGAAGCATTTATATGCACTCACCAAAGGGCCCTTGCTCCTGCTCTGGACCTGTTTAATACTATGGTGGAAGCTATGTAGCTGACCTCATTTAACTAATATTGTATATATGGAGATCGATTATTTTTACCCTGGTAATTCTAGCTCCTGTGTTACAATTATTACTAAGACAAGAAGCTTTGGATGAACTGAATTTATTATTGGTAACTTTGTAGAATATATGGGAAGCACTGCATGGGGTGTTGACTAGGCCTTGACAAAGAATACAAACAGCCCAACTAACTACATTTGTCCACCTCACACCAAGGAGTTGGTTACATGCACAGTATATGTATGAATACTTACTGCACACCACTGGAATGTGTAGTGCACACCATTTTATCATACTGAAACACACACTGTGGTGTTGCTGTACACCAAAGCTAGTGAGTTACAATTACATTCTCTGGGGTTTTCTTCAGTCAGTGGCATTAGAACACCCTAAAAAGTGTGATTAGAACACCTTTTTGTACAGTGTATGTGTTCATGCTCCACTTCAGTTGCTGTAGGTGTATCTATGTTCCCACAACATGAGTGCTTGCATGCTGCACACACAACCCTGCATGCTGTAATGACCCACCTTCCAGCATTTGCACTGCATAGTATGGCATGCTGTAATGCAGTCACTGCCATGAGTCAAAAACAAATGTGCTTCTGTGTGTCTGGTGTTTTTCTTCTGATTCCCATTCCATACTCACTTCACTACCTTTTGTTTCTCCCCCATGATCCATTTTGTTGTGCTAGCATAGACTTGGTGTTGTTGCCGGCTTACTTGCTGTCTGAAATCTGGTACCCACAAAATCTTAACTAGTGCAGTTCTGGTGTCTCTACCAGAGATGGTAGTGAGGTATTTTAATGACAATTTAACATGTAACCCGCCTTACGGTGAGTAAGAAAACTACTGGAATATAGTGGCATGTGCTGTGACCTTCGTTCAGTGCATGCTTGTGCATTAGGCGTGGTGTGTATGATTTAGAGCCTGGTGGTGTAGTTGGTGCCTAACTATGCTTGCAAGATGGGACAGGTTTGGTATTAAGCTTGACCTGTGTAATGCCATGGTCACACCTGAACTATTGCTGGGAGGAGCTGTAGGACGCTATTCCTTTGCAACTGTAATATGCTGTAAGGATCTGACTTGAAGCCGTCTATAGATGTTTAGCCAAAGCCAGGTCATAGCTAATAAAGTTCGTTGAAGGCATCTACAAAGCATGGCCAAACTTAAAAGTTTGGATCTTCCCATTTATTACGGTCTATTTGCGTAGAGTGCTCTCTCCCCCCCCCCCCTTCCCTGCCCGTAAACTAATATATGTTGTAACTGACTCCTTGGGATTTTTTTTTTCATTCATCCCAACCCAACAATTTATATTGGTACTGCCTGTAACTTAAGCTTTCATATTTATATGCTTGAGTTTCCTGTCTAACTTAGGAAATCTCTGTTCACCAAGCTGGATTTTCATTTCAGCCTTGAGTAGTTTTATTTCCGTTTAGAGGAGGGAGCGGGGCATGGTACG
This sequence comes from Ekhidna sp., assembly GCA_965261215.1. Lineage (GTDB taxonomy): Bacteria > Bacteroidota > Bacteroidia > Cytophagales > Cyclobacteriaceae > Ekhidna. Next base: position 9,826 of record CBDHDT010000174.1, on the reverse strand, counting down.
TAGCCTATGAAGGCTGGTTTATAATATGAAACATAATAGCATTACGATGAGATGTGTTACTACTCATACTAAGAATGTCATGTAACTGACAGGATTGGTGTGCTTTATTTAACAAATAAGATGGATTGGGTTGGTCTTATATCATTTCTAATTGACCTCTAAGCTTATTCCGCTTATGGCAAGGTAACATTTTGAAGGGGGCAAAGCATTTTGTTTGTCGTAAAAAACTTGTGTTTTGGTCTTTGGAGCGCATATATTTGTATGACTTTGCTCTTTGGTTGTTCTATAGGTACATCTCTCTGTGTGCTCTCTTTTGTTTAAATCAATGTTGCCTTGGTGAAACCATTCCCAAGTTTGGAATCTCCAAATATTTAAGGCCTTGCAACTCCACCAGTCATAGTTCCTTATTGGGAAATGCTTGAAATCTGATTTGCAATGTGTGGTTTGCACAGGCACTTGGTGACACATTGAGTGTGTTCTTTAGTACATTTAAAACTGCATGCTCAAGCTTTAAGATTTTTACTATGAAGCATTTGATGGCCCAGCTTGCCCACTTTGAAATAGAAGGGAGTAAAAACTCTCATTGTATCGCTTGTGGCATCCTCTCTCCCACACTGTAAAAACAGAGGCAACGCACTTCCCAATATGGTGCTATTACTCTGGGTGTTTCTGGCTCTACAGGGCAATATATTTCATATCAAAAGAGAAGGCATGCAGAGAGTTCTTTGTTTGGAGCTATATATCCGGTTCATAGAGCAATGGACTCAAAATCTCTGGAGCTACATATTCGTAACCACAGATTATTATTTTTTTTTTTAACTATGATTATTATTTTTAAATGTTTGTGCCTCCTCTTGTATCACCCTCATTTACCTAAAACCTTCGTAATTATTTAACCTCTCTGGCCTTAGTTACATCATGCCATTGTAATTGTAACCTAACAATCAATTGTATTCCTTGCATAGCCTCTGAGACAGTCTTAATCATGTACCAGTGACTTCACTCCTCCTGTTAGCCTGTGTGCTATATCTCATCATGATGTGCCACATAGAGCAAATCTAAGCTTTTCTGCTATTTTGAAGCTTTTTTGTGGAAATTGACAAAACAGAACATCTCTTTACGGTCATAAAAGTGCTCATTAAAATGAGCCACATACAGGTGAACTTAGCTTTTCTGGTGTTTTTAAGCATTTTTTGGAAATTAACATAAAAAACATCTCTTTTGGGTCAAAAAGTGTTTTTCTTATCAAAATTATCCACGTACAGCTAAACTAAGCTTTTCACATGTTTTGAAGCATTTTTGCGGAAATTAACAAAAAAAAATCTCTTTACTAGCAAATTTTTTTTTTTCCCCTCCAAATTAGCCACATAGAGCTAAACTAAGCTTTTCTGGTGTTTTGAAGAAGTTTTGCAGAAATTGACAAAAAAACATCTCTTTACGGTCAAAAATTGTTTTTCTTATCAAAATGAGCCACATAGAGCTAAACTAAGCTTTTCTGGTGTTTTGAAGAAGTTTTGCAGAAATTGACAATAAAACATCTCTTTACGGTCAAAAATTGTTTTTCTTATCAAAATGAGCCACATAGAGCTAACTAAGCCTTCTGGAGTTTTGTATAATTTTTGCGGAAATTGACAAAAAAACATCTCTTTACGGTAAAAAAAGTGTTATTCTAATCGAAATGGAACAAAACCAAGTATTTCTGGTCTTTTGAAGAATTTTTGCGGAAATTAAAAACAACAACATATCTTTACGGTCAAAAAGTGTTTTTCTCATCTAAATGAGCCACATTGAGCTATACAAACCTTTTCTGGTGTTTTGAAATTTTTTTTCGGAAATTGACAAAAAACATCTCTTTACGGTAAAAGAAGTGTTATTCTAATCGAAATGGAACTAAACTAAACATTTGTGGTCTTTTGAAGAATTTTTGCGGAAATTAAAAAACAAACATATCTTTACGGTCAAAAAGTGTTTTTCTCATCTAAATGAGCCACATTGAGCTATACTGAACTTCTCTGGTGTTTTGAAGCATTTTTGAGGAAATTAAAAAACAAACACATCTTTACGGTCAAAAAAGTGTTTTTCTCATCTAAATGAGCTATATCGAGCTAAACCAAGCTTTTCTGGTATTTTGAGGAAATTGACAATAAAACTTCTCTTACGGTAAAAATAATTTTTTCCTCATCAAAATGAGCCACATATAGCTAAACTAAGCTTTTCAAATGTCATGAAGCATTTTTGCAGAAATTAACCAAAAAACAACAACATATCTTTAGAGGCAAATTTTTTTTTTCCCATCAAAATGAGCCACATAGAGAGCTAAACTAAGGTTTTCTGGTATTTTCTAGCGTTTTTGTGGAAATTGACAATAAAACATCTTTTTAAGATAAAACGAGAATTTTTACATCAATATGAGCTATAGTAAGGTTTTCTGGTGTCATGAAATTATTTTGCCGAAATTGACCAAAAAAAAGGCTCTTGCCCACACAATTTCTGTGATCCTGCCTCTTCTCAATACTATAACTCAGGGAGGATTCACCGGAAAAAAAAGGTGTACCGTACAATCACAGCTAAGGGCTTTAGCCACCCACACACCAAGTTAGGGGCGCCTCGGTCGCCTAGGTATAAACTTGACCACAAATTAGGAAGTACCATTTTTTTGTGAATCTTGCGTTTTTGGATATATCTTCTAATAAAAGGTGCCCATAGAGACTTTTTCATATCATCTTAAAATAGGCAACAAGGTGGTATCCAAAGTATTTGCACAGAAGAAAGGGTAAAAAAATTATGCAGCTAAGAATATGTGTTACACATCTCTTTAATGGTGTTGTTTATTGTTTGTTTTGTTGTTTCTTATCATTACAGAGGTTTATATTCGTCAGGCGGTATAAGAAGCTCCATGCAGCTGCCATCTGCATGCAAAAGGTTAGTCACCTGCAAGCTGATACTTATCTTCATCACCCTCTAATTATCGCCTAATTATCACAATAATGATCCAGAGGTAGTTCAAACATTTCTCATTATATATATTAAGAGCATTTTACCTTTTTAGCTGTGACTGAGCTGCTCAATACGTCTGTTATGTCAGCCGGTTATTAATTAGCTGTGACTGAGCAGCTCAATACGTCTGTTATGTCAGCCGGTTATGAATTAGCTGTGACTGAGCAGCTCAATACGTCTGTTATGTCAGCCGGTTATGAATTAGCTGTGACTGAGCAGCTCAATGAGTCTGTTATGTCAGCCGGTTATGAATTAGCTGTGACTGAGCAGCTCAATAAGTCTGTTATGTCAGCCGGTTATGAATTAGCTGTAACTGAGCAGCTCAATAAGTCTGTAATGTCAGCCGGTTATGAATTAGCTGTGACTGAGCAGCTCAATAAGTCTGTTATGTCAGCCGGTTATGAATTAGCTGTGACTGAGCTGCTCAATAAGTCTGTTATGTCAGCCGGTTATGAATTTGGAATGACAGTGTATTTACAGAATGAGCATCCACGGGTTCAAACCCACACTTGGGCACTTCACCTCCCCTTCTTCCCCCCTTCTTCCCCCCTTCTTCCCCCCCTTTTTTCCCCTTCTTTCCCCAATTCTTTCCCCCCACCCCTTATTTCCCCCCACCCCTTATTTCCTCTTCTCCTTCTTTCCCCCACCCCTTCTTTCCCCCTTCTTTGCTCCACCCCCATACCTTCTTTCCCCCCTTCTTTGCCCCACCCCAACCCCTTCTTTGCCCTACCTCCACCCCTTCTTTGCCCTACCTCCACCCCTTCTTTCCCCTACCCCCACCCCTTCTTTCCCCCACACCCACCCCTTCTTTCCCCCACACCCACCCCTTCTTACCCCCTTCTTTGCCCCACCCCCATACCTTCTTTCCCCCCTTCTTTCCCCCACACCCACCCCTTCTTCCCCCCTTCTTTCTCCACTTCTTCACCCCTTCTCTACCCACCCCCCACCCCTTCTCCACCCACCCCCACCCCTTCTCCACCCACCCCCACCCCTTCTTTCTCCCACCCCTTCTTTCCCTACTTATTCCAGATTATATAGCTTACCATGCATGGTATATGGGTCGCTCATAGTGCGAGTTCATGCTTTTGTTGTTGCTATAAATTAGTATGAAAGAGCTCGACAGGCCCGGAAGTTGTACGCTAAGATGTTGGAGGCGAAGAGGAGAGACGAAGGGAAGAGGAGAGGAGGAGGGAGGAGGAGCGTTTGCGGGAGTTGGAACGCCAGAGGAAAGAGTTGGAGAAGGTGGAGAGAGAGAAGAAGGAACAGGAAGCGGAAGAGATGAGGAGAAAGGTATGATGGGTGTGGCTTATGGGGGTATTGGTGCGGCAGAGATGAGGAGGAAAGTAGGGTGGGTGTGGCATGTTGGATGTGGGTGTGGCAGAGATGTGGAGGAAAGTGGGGTGGGTGTGGCTTATGGAGGTATTGGTGTGGCAGTGATGAGGAGAAAGGTAGGGTGGGTGTGGCTTATGGGGTATCGGTGTGACAGAGATGAGGAGGAAGGTAGGGTGGGTGTGGCATGTGGGGATGTTGGTGTGGCAGCTTTGAGATTGCTAGAGATTAGATAAATGTTTAAACAAATTCTACAGATATTTAAACTATACTTGTTTTAACTCGGGATGGGGGTGGAGGGGGGGCAGTGATTGGAGGTGGCTGAGGTTCCAACCTCAAGAATTGAAAATTAGGGAGATTTTCCAAGCGCCATTTTTTCTCAGATCTTGTGAGTTCGCAAGCCTGCATGCGGGAAAAATTTGGGAGACCTGGAGTTTGCAGAAATTTTGGGAGACTCCCAGATAATTGTGTGGGTTGGAACCTCCGAGGTGGAGTGGGAAGAGGGGGGGCACGGTATGGGTGGAGTGGTAGGAAGGGGAGCTATCCTTGTTGTAGTAGCACACAATCTATCCTACTTGGACTCTTGTTTGGGTCCTGTTTCTTCCTGCTCTGGGAGCAGCAGTCTTAAACTGTGTTCCTCTATGTGTAATGTGTTGGAGAGTTGTGTGTGTGGGTGTGGGTGTGTGTGAGTGTGTGCGTGCGTTCTCTCTCTCTCTATTAATAGCTTGTTGTTAAACACGGTGCTCATAGCATTAAACAGGCAGCAAGAAAATGGGCGCTCAACACCATGCCCAGACCAAGTCAACGTCTTGTTCAGTAGATATGAATGTAAGAGCTGAATACATGTAATCACCTGGCTAGCTGGACGGAATGGTGGAGGGTTGGCTGTTGCTGACCAGAGCCCGGAGGGTGCTGTACATACGTGGGCATCTCATCTACAAATATACATGCATGTCTAGGGGCCAGCAATGGAAGAAGTACTGACTTTCGAGAAGTAAGCGACATAGTCAAGTTTGACACCTGGCAAATATATACACACACGCATACATACACACACACACACACATACACACACACATATATATATATATATATATATAGATTTACTGGAACCAACAGTAAAGTAGGTGCTTAACCTTTACACTCTGAGCTTATTTGTGGCCATTTATAACAAGTATATTCATAGCTACAACTTGTTTTCCTTCAAGAAGACACTTTTGAAACAGCTCATATCATTATAATGCTAATGCAATAAGCTGCAGTTTGGAATAAGGATCTGCTCCTTTGAGGTAAGCAAACAAAAGCTACAGATCTTTACATCATATCACGTCTACAACAAAACTTACGGAAGGAAATCCATCCGGGAAAGAGTCCTTTTCTCAAGAGGGAAGAGATTCAGAGTGTCTTCCAGTTAGCACTGGTGTCTGTGCAGCCATTCTCAGCAGAAGGGCCTCCAGAAACAGCAGTGAAGGCCTGGACGAGATGCTTCTGGAGTTGCAAACGAGTCTGCCATTGTTGATTTTTTTCCCCTTTCTGCTCATGTGACCGAGTGAAGTTTTAATTGCTATAATGCTAGGGCAATCTACTGGGCATGTGCAGGTATGAATGTGATGTTTATCTTGTGTAGTTCTTTTATATATGTATTGCAACCGAGGTTCACTACCGAGGTTCGCATTTACGGCTAACTATGCTTACGACATTTAATCAGTCAATATGGATACCTGCTAGCAACCTGCTTTTACAGTAAACTAAGAGATTTCAAGTATGATGATCATGCTCTTCTTGTTGTCTGTGTTGTAGCTTCTGGAGGAGGAGAAGCTAAGAAAGGAAGAAGAAGAGGCCAGGCGACGAGCGGAGGAGGAGGAGGAGAAGAGGATGGAGCTAGAGAGACAAGCTGCTCCTGTCAAAGTTAAAGAACTGGTGAGTTAATTCATCAGTCGGCTGGTTTGAGTGTCTTTCAATCAAGTTACACAAATCACTTATAATTACATTATAAGATCATGTGACCTAAACAGGATTCATTGCAGGGAGGTGTGATCCATACTTGAGTATAAAAATTGCCATTACACCTCTCACACTGCACATGCACACGCATACACATGCTCACACTCACATAGACTCGCACACACACACACACACTCTCTCTCTCTCTTACACACATGCACCCACTCACTCTCTCTCACACACATGCACACACACACTCACATATACACATGCACACATAACTCACACACACATGTACCTTGGGGTGTGCACATGTATATATGTAGTGTGTAGTGCATACACTTTCCTTGAAGTACCCTCTGAACTATGTACATAAGTGTATATCTGTAAACAGCTGGGCAGCTGGTGCCCGCCTTCTCTCAGAGCTAGTCTTGTTCTAATAGAAACTGCTTCCCCATACCACAAAAATGTTACAAAAATCCTAGTGTAACATCATGAGCATTGTAGGATTGTATTGCTCTAGTCATTGCCTTTACCCTAGCAACTGCCCTATCTATTGCCCTAACCCTAGCCATTGCCCTGACCTTAACCTTTGCCACTGCCCTGGCCTTAACCCTCACCACTGTCCTGTCCCTAACCCTTGCAACTGCCCTGGCCCTATCTTAGCCACTGCCATGACTCTAGCCATAGCCTATGTTAACCCTATACCTTATTCCCTACTCCATTGCTGATCTGTACAGAATTGATGGTATCATCATTATGATATAATGCCTGGATTATGCCATGCCCACTAATAGTGCTAGTAGCCCGTGCAGTTGCAGCATGTCATTTGATATTTGCGAGTTTTTTGTTTGTTTATTTTTCCTCTTTTCTTTTCGTAAACAGGAAGAAGATCATCGCCGCATGGTGGAAGACGAGAGCAGTTGTTACGCGAAGCTGAGGAAAAGGTGGCCCGTCTGGCCGAGGAAGAAGCTAAGGCTAGAGCTGATGCGGAAAGAGTTACCGGTGAAGACTTCATGCGGGACCAGACCGAATATGCTTTTATTGTCATCAGTGATCTGGACAATGCCTTGAAAGCCTTCCAGGGTGCTCTGGGGCTCTCTGAGGTGAGTGGTGCTCTATACTAATGTATTACACATGTGCTGGGATTATTGTCATCAGTGATCTGGACAATGCCTTGAAAGCCTTCCAGGGTGCTCTGGGGCTCTCTGAGGTGAGTGGTGCTCTATACTAATGTATTACACATGTGCTGGGATTATTGTCATCAGTGATCTGGACAATGCCTTGAAAGCCTTCCAGGGTGCTCTGGGGCTCTCTGAGGTGAGTGGTGCTCTATACTAATGTATTACACATGTGCTGGGATTATTGTCATCAGTGATCTGGACAATGCCTTGAAAGCCTTCCAGGGTGCTCTGGGGCTCTCTGAGGTGAGTGGTGCTCTATACTAATGTATTACACATGTGCTGGGATTATTGTCATCAGTGATCTGGACAATGCCTTGAAAGCCTTCCAGGGTGCTCTGGGGCTCTCTGAGGTGAGTGGTGCACTATACTAATGTATTACACATGTGCTGGGATTATTGTCATCAGTGATCTGGACAATGCCTTGAAAGCCTTCCAGGGTGCTCTGGGGCTCTCTGAGGTGAGTGGTGCTCTATACTAATGTAGTACACATGTGCTGGGATTATTGTCATCAGTGATCTGGACAATGCCTTGAAAGCCTTCCAGGGTGCTCTGGGGCTCTCTGAGGTGAGTGGTGCTCTATACTAATGTATTACACATGTGCTGGGATTATTGTCATCAGTGATCTGGACAATGCCTTGAAAGCCTTCCAGGGTGCTCTGGGGCTCTCTGAGGTGAGTGGTGCTCTATACTAATGTATTACACATGTGCTGGGATTTTGTATTTTTATATAATTTCGTGCTTTCGCGCACACAGTCATTAAAAAAAAAAAACCTGGAATAAATACTATTTGATTAGATTTAACTTGTTGAATGCTAAAGGTTACCTGTGTGCGTGTATGCTAAAATGATGGCTGATGTTCATGACTTCATAACTTCTCACCACATAACTCCATGTTGGTAATTTCAGTATAAAATGATTTTGATCTCTCTGTGCATTTGAAAGATGTTGAACTAACTGAGGGTTACTGATGGCTTAAGGGAAGTGATGTTGAACTAAGTTAGGGTTACTGATTGCTTAGGGGAAGTGATGTTGAACTAAGTTAGGGTTACTGATGGCTTAGGGGAAGTGATGTTGAACTAAGTGAGGGTTACTGATGGTTTAGGAAAAGTGATGTTGAGGGTTACTAATGGCTTGGGGGAAATGATGTTGAACTAACTGAGGGTTACTGATGGCTTAAGGGAAGTGATGTTGAACTAAGTTAGGGTTACTGATTGCTTAGCGGAAGTGATGTTGAACTAAGTGAGGGTTACTGATGGCTTAGGGGAAGTGATGTTGAACTAAGTGAGGGTTACTGATGGTTTAGGAAAAGTGATGTTGAGGGTTACTAATGGCTTGGGGGAAGTGATGTTGAACTAAGTGAGGGTTACTGTTTGCTTAGGGGAAGTGATTTGAACTAAGTGATGGTTTCTGATTGCTTAGGGGAAGTGATGTTGAACTAAGTGAGGGTTACAGATTGCTTAGGGGAAATGATGTTGAACTAAGTGAGGGTTACTGATGGCTTAGGGGAAGTGATGTTGAACTAAGTGAGGGTTACTGATGGCTTAGGGAAAGTGATGTTGAGGGTGACTGATGGCTTGGGGGAAGTGATGTTGAACTATGTGAGGGTTACTGTTTGCTTAGGGGAAGTGATGTTGAACTAAGTGAGGGTTACAGATTGCTTAGGGGAAATGATGTTGAACTAAGTGAGGGTTACTGATGGCTTAGGGGAAGTGATGTTGAACTAAGTGAGGGTGACTGATGGCTAAGGGGAAGTGATGTTGAGGGTTACTGATGGCTTGGGGGAAGTGATGTTGAACTAAGTGAGGGTTACTGATGGCTTAGGGGAAGTGATGTTGAACTAAGTGAGCGTTACTGATTGCTAAGGGGAAGTGATGTTGAACTAAGTGAGGGTTACTGATGGCTTATGGGAAGTGATGTTGAACTACATAAGTGAGGGTTACTGATTGCTTAGGGGAAGTGATGTTGAACTAAGTGAGGGTTACTGATTGCTTAGGGGAAGTGATTTGAACTAAGTGATGGTTTCTGATGGCCTAGGGGAAGTGATGTTGAACTAAGTGAGGGTTACAGATTGCTTAGGGGAAGTGATGTTGAATTAAGTGAGGGTTACTGATGGCTTAGGGGAAGTAATGTTGAACTAAGTGAGGGTTACTGATTGCTTAGGAAAAGTCATGTTGAGGGTTACTGTAGGCTAGGGGGAAGCGATGTGGAAATAAGTGAGGGTTACTGATGGCTTAGGAAAAGTGATGTTGAGGGTTACTGTTGGCTAGGGGGAAGCGATGTGGAACTAAGTGAGGGTTACTGATGGCTTAGGGGAAGTGATGTTGAACTAAATGAGGGTTACTGATGGACTACGGGAAGTGATGTTTAAATAA
>CBDHDT010000173.1:0-2683 GCA_965261215.1 Ekhidna sp. | reverse complement strand
ATAATAACTGTGGTGCGAGTCATTTAGAATCGCTGATCAAATATTACCTGTCCAAGTTCTGATGTAGATGAGGTGTACAGATTCTCACTATCCTGACAACCTTTTGGGATCATGGACACGGAGTCCACTTGCACCTTCATCTCCTCCGAGTCACTTGCTTCATCATAGACTGTGTCATAGGAACACTCAAACTGCATAGAATTACCCTAACACAAACAACAGATTATTCATATACACTTATGTGCAAAGGAAGGTCAAGTAATTGAATTGTCATCAGTACATATCAGAGAATGCACTAGATTGGTCTGATCCTATTTAAAATACAGATGGTTAAAACACTTTGAGAGTGCCTTGAACCTTTCATTAAAGTAGCACGCCTACAGGCAAAAACTCTGAAATTCATCTTCAAGGATCCACCATCTTGTGCATCTACTTCCCCCCCCCCCCCCCCATAACTTGCGTATAATAGTTTCATCCATGCATAACAATTTTAGTACAAGAAGACTCCAACTTGTTCTAAAGCAAGTCAATGACTACTATACTTCTTAATTACAACAAAAAAGGCGTGAGTATGGATTGACTGGATGTAAGGCTAAAAGGTACTGCTCAGTAGATTTCTGCTGTGCAACTGTTATCAAGTCTTTCGAGGCTGTAGATGATCCTTGACAATGGGGAGAAATTCAACAGCCTAACAACAATAAGGCATGGTATGTGCTGAGTCATGTAATTCACAACATGAAGAAACATGCAAGAAAAGTATTTGAAAGGAAACATTAATGTAAAGAGTCACTTTACTTCTCTGCTGTCTATCTTGTGGAGTTCTCCTGTGCAACTGTTAAGACCTTGAGGAGGCTACAGCTGGTCCGCTATCAAGGGATTGACTCATTAAAAAAATAACAATGCATGACCAAGTGCTAACTTGTGTAGCCTGCAAGATGATTTACCACTAACACTGGCACAGCAGACTATCTCTCAAACTGAAATGTTTTGATCACACTCCAACTTATTTTCACAACTTATTTTCAGATTTTTTTCCAATTTATTATAACAATTATATTGATAGCTATAATTTTTTTTGACAAAAAGGGGAATTTTTCCAAGCTGTTCATATCATGAGTAATAGGCTACAGTTTGGTCTAAGAATCAGTGCCATTGACTTAAATTGAAAGAAAAACCGAGTGTAAACGGGTCTCTATTTATATATTTCCAGAAAATGTCAGTTTGTGGATATACCCTGGCATGGCAATTGTTGAATTGACCCGTTAAAAAAAAGTAAATGAGACTGCACCCATGTACATCAAGCAGATCAATATTGGTAAAGGGTCACCTAATTGGATGGTAGTAGTGGTCTACATAAAGGTTTAGTTTCTTTCCGTTTGTTTTTACTTTATGAATCTCATTATAGCACTTCCTGAAAGGGTTAAAATCTTTCTTTCAATTAAAGTAAAGAACACTATGCTAATAAAGATGCCATAACAATTGAAAGTGATACATTGCCAAATAAAGTGTGAAAAACTAAATTCATTGTCAAATCTATGCATCATGTTTCCTTGTTTCACAAAACTTGCAAACAATAGGCTAATTAATAATTTGGTCCCAGAAGACCCCAAATGTTCCAATGCCTCGCAGCGACTCATCTATTTCTTTATTATGGAAGAGGCGGGATAAGGCTTCTCGTCAATGAGACAATCAATCTAGCAGACTTTTTATTGTTATTATTATTAAATAATTCGAACTGGGTAAAGATCATTACTTACAAAAACATGATGCTTTGCTATACATTGACAAATTAATTAACAAAAAAATAAGTAAAAGCAAGCCATTATACAATACATGCGTGTCCTTGAGCAATCAACATGCTATAGAATAGCATCTGCAATGTTTGGCTAGTTCTGGAGTTCCAGTGCAACTCAAGCAAGTCCTTGAAGGAGGCTATAGCTGACTCTAATAACAAAACAACAAGTTATGGTATGTGCTGACTTGTGCTGGGTACAACAATAAAAAAAAACAAGTCAGATAGTGTTTAATAAGAGTAGTTCTCTAAAGTGTTTAATAGGAGTAGTTCTCTAAAGTGTTTAATAGGAGTAGTTCTCTAAAGTGTTTAATAGGAGTAGTTCTCTAAAGTGTTTAATAAGAGTAGTTCTCTAAAGTGTTTAATAAGAGTGGTTCTCTAAAGTGTTTAATAGGAGTAGTTCTCTAAAGTGTTTAATAGGAGTAGTTCTCTAAAGTGTTTAATAAGAGTAGTTCTCTAAAGTGTTTAAGGGGGGGCTATAGGTGAAACCAACGAAATTGTAACACTTATTTGTAGCTGTCATAACTTTTTTCCCCTTTCTTCTGTGCAAATACTTTTTATACCAGCTTGTTGCTTATTGTGTGTGCTTTAAAATGATATATAAAAAGTCTATATAGGCACTTTTTCTTAGAAGATATATCCAAACACGCAAGGGTCACACAAAAAAAAAACTGCCTAATTTGTGCCACGATTGACAGCCAGGGGCCTTGACCGCAGCGCACCAAACTCGGTACGAATGTAGCTAAAGACATTAGCTGTGATATAGTGGTTTTATTTTTTTCCCCCGGTGAACCCCCCCCTGAGTTATAGTGTTGAGAAGAGGCGGGACCCCAAAAAATCGCGCCATTTTTTTGGTCCCGCCTCTTCTCAACACTATAACTCAGGGGGGGG
>CBDHDT010000172.1:0-22415 GCA_965261215.1 Ekhidna sp. | reverse complement strand
AGCAAAGGAAAACACTTTTATTAACTTGTTTATTGTTGTACAGTCCAAATATAACACAAGCATTATCTAGTTGCTATGGGAGACTGTACCCATGAAGGGTCGGGGACAAACTCCTTTAGGACTTGGTAACAGTTTCCCAGGAGTAAGAACTCCACTAAGCAAACATCAGAACAAGCCATTAGTTTTGCTTATAATACAGCATGACCTAATCCACAAAATCACTCACCTGATGATCCTTTCCAACCACCTCCTTCTGATGGAAGTACATTGGAACATGTTCTTCTTGACTGCCAGACGCTAAGGACAAAGGTACACGGGTAATTTGTAAGGTACTAATAACAGCAGAAGTCAACATAAAAGAGGAGGCCAGAGAGATAGATAGCTGAGATATGAGCTTTCCTTAGGGGGTAAGTAATGCTGACCACCATTTTCAAATACCAATATATAGGAGGGACACAGCAATCACCAATATGCACATGCACAATGATAAATTAAGGGAGTGAGGTAGCAATCCCCACACTAATTTGACAACCTATCAAACCCATATGATTTAAATGGTAAAGGGTCTTGAGGTCTAAATAGGTACAGACTTGTTTTTTTTCCTTATAACAAGTCATCAAATTTACCACCACACTGGGTTGAAGCAGGTTAAAGGAGGTTAGCAATAGCTCGATGAGGACCCACACTAGACCAACACCACACTGGGTTGAAGTCGGTTGAAGAAGATTAGCAATACCGCTATGAGGCAGGCAGAATTAGGCAGAAAATAGCTCTAAGGGGAAACACATTGGATCTACATCACAGTGGGTAGAGGTAGGTTGAAGAAGGTTGACAACAGCTCAATTGGGATAGACACTAGACCAACACCACACAGGGTTGTGTCGGGTTAAAGTAGTTTGAAAAGAGCTCTATGAGGACACACACAGGATCAATATCACAAGGGATTGAGGCAGGTTGAAGTAAGTTGACAATAGCATCATGGGTACATACACTTGACCGACATCAAACAGGGTTGAGGCAGATTAAAGTAGGCGACAATACTTCTATGAGGACACACACTGGATCAACATCGCACTGGATTGAGGCCGGTTTAAGTAGGTGGACAACAGCTATGGGGACATAGTGTAGCAAAATCAAACTGGGTTGAAGCAGGTTGTACTATTGAAAAAGCCAAAACAGCTCTATGGGGAGACACACACTGAATTAACATCACACTGGGTTGAGGCAGGTTGATGAAGGTTGACAATAGCAAGCACGCACACACACACACACCATCTGGTCCACTGAACTTCTTGACAACATTCCCATCTCAGAAAAGTGAGTGTAGGAAGTAACTGCCAATACTGAAGATCCAGATGCAAGAGTTCATGTAGTCAGTGATGTACAGGTTGCCATGGCTATCAAAAGATAAGTCAGAGAATTACCATACGTCTCTGTCGAAGAATGCTCATAATTCAGGTGGTGGGAGAGAAAAGAGTTTCAGAAAATGACCCACCGCCAAACAAACTATAAGTCTCCCCCCCCCCCCCCTCCAAAAAAATATATCAATACCTACAGTATCAAAACTCTTAGATGCAAAAAAACAACAAGCAAACACAATATTTAGCAGGCTGCAATAGTGACAAAATCCGTTACCTTGAATAGGAAAGACTGCTATAAGTAGAACAACTTATCAGATGAGCACGACTTCCTGCAATTCTCCAGAGAACTCAGCAAATGCATACCACCTTCAGGAACAGCTCTCCAACACACATGGACAATCTAAATAGAGCACACCAAATAAACCACGAGTACAACACATAACAACAAAAGGCAAAAAATTGTTGCCCACGTAACGCATTAGCTTAGAGGTGTGGTCAAAGGACCAACCACACATCCCAAATCCTGCTATCACCAACATTGTAGTAACCAGTCTGACCAAGCACACTCTCCCCCAAGTCTTGCACCCCACAAACAGTAACCCACTAACCACCGACTAACTAGGCCAACACACCACCAAGTCTTGCAGCACTGACACATAGTAACCATACTGATCAATCATTCCCCCACCCCAAAGTCGAACCCACGCCCACCGAAATACAGTAACTACAGGGACCAGCCATGCCCCTTCCCCCAAAGCTAGCCAACCAACACAAATACTAACCACAAGCACCAATATGCCCCTCCCAAAACACACACACACCTATAACGCAGTATTCAAGAAGGGCGAGTCTGAAAGACTTCAGGTATGTGTTCACCAATTATATACACAGCATATGCAAGTCTTCAAGTGCTTCAGCAAAAGCGCCTCTACCAATAATATATGAGCGAGGCTAGTGTTCTCACCATGTCTGTCTGTCTTCCTATTAGTGCCTCTGCCAACACCATATGGGCCAGGCTCATCTGTCTGTGTATTAGTGCCTCTGCCCACTAAGATATGGACCATGCTAGAGTTCCCACCATGTCTATAAGCTCTCTGCCTGTCCATTTATTTGTGTGTGTACAAAACAACACACAACTGGTCTTATCATGGTAGTCATGGTAGTAGATTAAATACGCACAAAGGAGCAACTCATTAATTAAATTTGAAAGGTCAAGGGAAGGCTCTGCACCTTTTAACCAACTAGATTAAAAAAATAATAATAACATGAGGAATGTATTCCTGCCCCTAGCAACCACAAGCCATGATGGGATAGCAATGCCGTTGGTAAACAGTTTTAATCTATACTGGCAAATATAATGAAAACAGAAATACCATAAAATCTTTACTTACCCGAAAACTCTAATTATGCATGGCAATTACAAAAAATTTCAAATGATGCATCAATTCAGACCTCAATAATTAAAAAAATTTAGTCAGTTGTGTAAGCTACCCTATACCTTCTAGCAGACACTGCCATGTATAAGAGAATATGCTAATATAGAAGTAGCCACTACTGGTGCAAATCGTACCAATCCCCACAACAGGTAGAGTGAAGCTTATTCTGACCAGCTAAATTAGGACAGCACAGGGAAGCACTCATCTAGATTTACCAGACAGCACATAGCAAAAAGGTTATTTTCTAAATATTCATCACTTTCTATTAATATATGTATATATATATCACAGTTAAAAAAAAATTATTTATAGGTTACAGCCAAATTAAAAACATCTAACTGGGTAGAAGCAGGTTGAAGGAGGTTAGCAAGCTCTATGAGGACACACACTAAACTAACTTTATACAGGGTTGAGGCAGTCTGAAGGAGGGCGACAATTGCACACACATACACACACACACACACACACAAACACACATGCAAACACAAACAGACACACACACACACCATCTGGTCCACTGAACTTCTTGACTACATTCCCATCACAGAAAAAGGAGTAAAGGAAGTCACTGTCAACAGAAGACCCAGAAGCAAGAATTCTTGTAGTCTGTGATTTACTGGCTACCATGGCTATCTGGAGATGTCAGAGAATTGCCATATGTGTCTACCAAAGATGTATCATAATTCAGTGCACTGCAGTAAACGCACTGACCAACCACACACCAAAAGTCTGGCTCCACCACCCTCCCCAGACAGAAACCTTGTGACTATAACGATTCAACTTCCACAAACAATTAAGACCACTCCCACACCTACAGGGTTGCACTTGCGGATTAAGAAGGGGGTGAAAATTTAAAACACATAAAAAAAAAACTTTACTGATGTAAATACTTCAGGAAGGGGAAGGATGGGGAGAGGGAAGCTCCAATGGTTACCAAAGATCTCAAGAGGGAGACTAGAGTTCCTAAAAATGAACCTCCAAAAAACACACAAAAAAACCCAAGTATCTCCCATCCAAAACAAAACCTATCATACTCTTATATGCAACAATTACAATATTTAGAAGCCAGCAATTGTGACATCCCTTTACCTTGAATAAGTACCACTGCTACGAGTGGAACTACTTGTCAGACGAATATGCATAACCTCCTGCAGTTCTCTAGAGAACTAGGCAAATGCTAGCCAACAGCACATGTCAAATTCTATATAGATCACACCAAATAAATCATAAATGCAATACATTACAACATAACAACAAAAGGCAACAAATTGTTGACCACAAAACACATTAGCTTAGAGGTGTGGTCAGCAGGACCAACCATACCCCCCGCGCAAAGTATTGCCACACCCAACATTTATCAATCAAACACCAACCGTACCCTCTCCTTGCACCCAACGTACAGTAACCAACTAACCACTGATCATGATCAATAATGCACCCCCTCCAAGTCTTGCAGCACCGACATATAGTAACCACACTGTTCAATCATGCACCCTCCACTAAGTCTCATCAGCAACTACACGGAGAAGCTACACAGAATCTAGCGTATTCCAAGACGACCATCTTTTCGAATTGGAGTCCGTAAAATTTTCCGTACACTCTCGACTCACTGGGTTATGAACTACGGCCCATATATACGGGATTGCACGGCAATACAAGTCTATCCACTACTCCCCGAAGACTCGCTTTGCTCACCAACAAGCCACTCTTTAATAAGCCTACCACAATATACTATAAATACAAACAAATAAATTAATAAAAAAACAATAAATAAATAAAATAATAAATATGTCCGTCCGTTTAAAGTCGAAAAGGTCTCAGAAAGAAGCTAAGAATTACCCAGATTTTTTTTCCCCCAACGTGTTTGAAACAGAGCAAATTATGAGAAAAGGTTTTGATTTGGTCAATTTCCTACTCAAGAAACACTTAATTTAGCTCTGCATGGCTCATTTTGATGAGTAAAACTGTTTTCAGTTTTCAGTAATATTTATCCCGTCTCACTTGACAAAAAAAAATTGTTTCCATCATATCAAAATGTTTCCTTCCCGTTTCAAACCTGTTAAAAAATATACTTTCCTGGTGATTCTTAGCTGCTTCCTGAGAGAGTCACCTTTTAGACCTTAGAGAGATGTTTTTTGTCATTTTCTGATGAAAATGCTTTATAACTCCAGAAAAGCACAGTTTAAGCTGTCTGTGGCTAATATTGAAGAAAAAGTTGTTTTCTGTATTATTTGTTCCATTTCATAGGTTTGACCAAAAATATTTGTTTCCATCAAATACAAATCTTTCCTAAGGATTTTCCCCGTTTCAAACTTGTTGAAAAAATAACTATCGGGGTCATTCTTAGCTTCATTCTGAGACAAGTTAACTTTTAGACCTAAAATGGGAGTTTTTTGTCAATTTCCGGCGAAAAACATAAAACTCCAGAAAAGTAGTATAGCTGTATTAGCTCATTTTGAGGAGCAAAGCTGTTTTCAGTAATAGTGTCCCGTTTTGCAGTTTTAAGCAAAAAATTATTTTCCATCAAATCAAAAACTTTCCGCAAGATTTATCCCATTGCAAACTCGTTATGAAAAAATAACTTTCTGGATAATTCTTTGCTTCATTCATAGTTGTTGGTTCTAAAAGAGAACGTTTTGTCAATTTTCTGCGAAAATGCTTTAAATCACCAGAATAGCTTAGTTGCTGTATGTGGCTAATTTTGAGGAGCAAAACTGTTTTCTGTAATATTTTTTCCGTTTGACTTGTTTTACCAAAAAAAAAAGAAGGCTTCCATCAAATCAATACCTTTCTTCAGGATTTTGCCCATTTCAAACTCGTTAAGAAAAAATAACTTTCTGTCTTATTTTCTTTAGGAGATAGTCACTTTTATGATAGAGAAGTGTGTTATCAATTTCTGGCGAAAAAGCTTCAAAAACTCTAGAAAAGCTTAGTTTAGCTCAACTGGCTCATTTTGAGGAGTAAAACTGTTTTCAGTAATATTTGTCCCGTCTCACCAGTTGAACAACAAAAAAAAAAATTGTTTCCATCTAAACAAAACAAATCCTCCCCATTTCAAACCTTTAAAAAAATTTAATTTTCTGGATGATTCTTAGCTACTATCTGAGATTGTCACTTTTTAACCTTAGGATATGTTTTTTTGTCAATTTCCTGCAAAAATACTTTAAAAATCCAGAAAAGCTTAGTTCAGCTGTATGTGGCTCATTTTGATAAGCAAAACTGTTTTCAGTAATATTTGTCCTGTTTCACAGGTTTGTCCAAAAAAAAATGTTTCCATAAAATCAAAACCTTTCCTCAGGATTTGTCCCTTTGTAAACTCGTTGAGAAAAAATAACTTTCTGAGTAATTCTTAGCTTATTTCTGAATTAGTCACTTTATATACCTTAATGAGTAGTATTTTGTCAATTTCCGGCGAAAATGCTTCTAAACAACAGAAATGATTAGTTTAGCTGAATTTGGCACATTTTGAGGAGCAAAACTGTTTTCTATAATATTTGTTCCGTTTCTCTGGTTTGACCAACTTTATTTTCTCCATCCAATCAAAACTATTTTTTTTTTTGAGATAATCATTTTTTAGACCTAAAATAGAAGTTTTTTTGTCAATTTCCGACGAATATGTTACAAAACACCAGAAAACCTTTGTTAAGCTCTCTGTGGATCATATTGCGGAGCAAAACTGTTTTCTATAATATTGGTTCCATTTCACAGGTTTGAACAAAAAAGTTTGTTGCCATCAAATCAAAGCCATTCCTCTGGATTTACTCTGTTTCAAATTCGTTGAGATAAAATAACTTTCTGGTTAATTTTTAGCTTCTTTCTCTGATAGACTCTTTTTTGACCTAAGAGAATTTTTTTTCCAATTTCCGGAGAAATGCATCAAAACACTAGAAAATCTCTTTAGCTTTTGAGGAGAAAAGCTGTTATCTGTAATATTCATCCCATTTCACTTTTTGTCCAAAAAATATTCGTTTCCGCTAAATCAAGACATTTCCTCCCTTTTTCGAACTTGTTAAAAAAAATCTCTTCCATTACATAAAAAAATTTACTCAGGATTTGCCCTATTCGAACTCGTTGAGAAAAAATTACTTTCTGAGTAATTCTTAGCTTCTTTCTGAAGTAGTCACTTTTATACCTTGAGTAGTATATTGTAAATTTCCAGCGAAAATGCTTCAAAACACAAAAAGCTTAGTTTAGTTGTACGTGGCTCATTTTATGTAGCAAAATTGTTTTCTGTAATATTTTTCTGTTTCACAAGTTTAACCCAAAAATTTGCTTTCATCATATCAAAACCTTTCTCCCCATTCATAATCATAAAAAAACAAAAAAACATTCTGGATGATTCTAAGCTTCTTTCTGAGATTGTCACTTCTTTGACCTAAAAGAGAAGTTTTTGTTGTATATTTTCAACGAAAATGCTAGAAAACACCAGGAAACCCTATGTGGCTCATTTTGAGGAGCAACACAGTTTCCGGTAGTCTTGTTTTACTGGTTTGACCAAAAAAATCGCTTCCATCAAATTAAAACGTTTCCTATGGATTTGCTCCTACTAAGCTTTTCTTGTGTTGAGAAACATTTTTGCCGGTAATTGACAAAAAAACTACTGTATAAGTTCTAAATAGTGACTTATTCAAGTTATTTTTTTCTCAAAAAGGTTGAATATTGGCAAATCCATAGGAAATGTTTTATTTTGATGGAGCGGGTTTTTTTTTTGTCAAACCAGTGAAACGGGACAAATTTTACTAAATACTGTTTTGCTTCTCAAAATGTGCCACATACAGCTACAAGCTTTTCTGGTGTTTTGAAGTATGTTCGCCGAAAATTGAAAAAAAAAAGTTCTCATCTAGGTATAAAAAGTAACTTTCAGAAAGAAGCTAAGAACTACCCAGACATTTTATTTTTCTCAACGTGTTTGAAACGGAGCGAATTATGAGGAAAGGTTTTGATTAGATGGAAATGAATTTTTTGGTCGATATAGTGAAATGGAACAAAATTACCGGCAAAAATGTTTCTCAGCACAAGAAAAGGTTAGTATAGCTGTATGCGGCTCATTTTGAGGAGCAAAACTGTTTTCTGTAATATTTGTTCCTTTTCACGCTTTTGACCAAAATATTCTTTCCATCAAATCAAAACCTTTCCTCATAATTTGATCCATTTCCACAATGAGAAAAAAAATTCTGATTAATTCTTAGCGTCTCTATGAGAGTCAATTTTTAGACAAAAAAATTTTCGGCGAAAATACATCAAAACACCAGAAAACCTCATGTGGCTCATTTTGAGAAGCAAAACTGTTTTCGGTAATATTTGTCCCGTTTCACTAGTTTGACCAAAAAAAAAAAGTTTCCATCAAATCAAAACATTTCCTATGGATTGGCCATTTTTCAACCTCGTTGAGAAAAAATATATTTCAGAGTGATTCAAAGCTTCTTCCTAAGGTAGTCACTATTTAGACCATATAGAGTAGTATTCTGTCAATTTCTGGCGAAAATGTTTCAAAACACCAGAAAGCTTAGTTTTGCTGTTTGAAGATCATTTTGGGAGCAAACTATTTTCATTAATATTTGTTCCATTTTAATTTTGACAAAAATATTCCTTCCATCGAATCAAAATCTTTCATCATAATTTGCTCTGTTTCAAACACATTGAGAAAAAAAATTCTGGCTAATTCTTAGCTTCTTTCTGATACTCTTTAGTAAAGAGTTGTTGTTTTTTTGTCAATAGCGGGCAAAAATGCTTCTAAACATCAGATACACTTAGTTTAGTCATTTTGAGGAGCAAAACCGTTTTCGGGAATATTTATCCCATTGAACTGGTTTGACTAGAACAAAATGTTTCTAACAATTCAAACCTTTCCACAGGATTTCCCCAATTTCAAATACCATGTAAAAATACTTTCCAGGTTATACTTTGCATCTTTCCGAGATAGTTAACTTTAGACCTAAAAGATAATTTTTTTGTCAATTTCCGGCGAAAATGTTTCAATAACCCGAAATGATTAGTTTGCTGTACATAGCTCATTTTGAGGAGCAAACTTTTTTCTGTAATATTTGTTCCGTATCGCAGGTTTGACCAAAATTTTTTTTTCTCCATCAAATCAAAACCATTCTTCAGAATTTTTCTCGTTTTACACTCGTTGAAAAAAATAACTTTCTGTGTGATTCTTTGCTTCTTTCAGAGATTTAGAAGTTTTTAGTCAATTTCCGGAGAAAAAAACATCAAAACACCAGAAAGGTTTAGAATAGATGTATTTGACTCATTTTGAGGAATAAAACTATTTTCGGTTTCGTTTCATTTCACTGGTTTGACCAAAAAGCTTCGTTTCCTCAGGATTAGCCCAGTTTCAAACTCGTTGACAAAAAATAACTTTCTGGGTAATTCTTTGCTTCATTCCTAGTAACTTTTTAGACCTGTAAAAGATTTTTTTTTGTCAATTTCCTGCGAAAATGTTTCAAAACACCAGATAAGCTTAGCTTACCTGTATGTGGCACATTTTTAGGAGCAAAACTGTTTTTGGGAAATGTCCCATTTCACAGCTATGACCAAAAAAAAATGTTTCCAAGAAATCAAAAAACCTTTCCACAAGGATACTCCCAATTTGGAACTCATTGAGAAAAAACTTTCTGGGTAATTCTTATTTTGCTTTATTGGTTCCATTTCACTGGTTTGAACAAAAAAGTTTGTTGCTATCAAAACACCATTCACATTTCATTATCCCATTTCAAATTTGTTGAGAAAAATTAACTCTGGTTAATTCTTAGCTTCTTTCCCCGATAGGCAGTTTTGACCTAAAATACAAGTTTTTTTGTCAAATTCTGGCGAAATGCATCAAAACACTAGAAAGGCTCTTTAGCTCTATGTGGCTCATTTTGAGGAGCAATGCTGTAATCAGTAATATTTATCCCGTTTCACTTTTTGACCCTCCCAAAAAAGTTTCCTTCAAATCAAAACATTTCCTCCCCTTTCAAACTCGTTAAAAAGAAAATAAATACTAGTATATTTTCTGAGATTCTCACATTTAGACCTTAAAAGGGAAGTTGTTTGTTGATTTCCAGCAAAAAATCTTCAAACTCAAGAATAACTTAGTTTAGCAGTATGTGGCTTATTTTGAGGAGCAAAATATTTTTTAGTAATATTCGTCCCATTTCACTGGCTTGTTAAAAAAAAAATCTTCCAACAACCAAAAACCTTTTTCGCAGAATTTTCCCCTTTTCGAACTTGTTGAAAAAACAAACAAAAAAACTTCCTGAGTAATTCTTAGCTTCTTTCTGAGAGAGAGACAATTTTTAGACCTTGAATAGAAGTTATTTTCAATTTCCGGGGAAAAAGATTCAAAACTCCAGATAGCTTAGGCTCATTTTGAGGAGGAAATCTGTTTTCCCGATTGTTTGTCCGTTTCACAGATATGTCCAAAAAAACTCGCTTCCATCAAATCAAAAACATTCGTCAGGATTTGCCACATTTCGACCTCGTTCAGAAAAAATAACTTTCTGAGTAATTCTTAGCTTCTTTCTGAGATAAGTCAAATTTGGACATTAAAGAGAAGTATTTTGACAATTACCAGCTAAAATATTGCAAAACACCAGTAAGCTTTGTTTAGCCCTGAGGCACATTTTGAGGAGAAAATCACTTTTCTGTAATATTTGTTCCGTTTCAATGGTTTGAAATTTTTTTTTTTTTTCCTTCAAATCTAAAACTTTCCTCAAGATATGCCTCGTTTCAAACAAGTTAAGAAAAAATAATTTTCTGTGTAATTTATAGCTTCTTTATGAGTCACTTTTTATAACTAAGAGAGAATTTTATCAATTTCCAACTAAGATGCTTCAGAGTACAGGAAAAGCTTAGTTTAGCTCTGAGGCCCATTTAGAGGAGCAAAATTGTTCACAGTAATATTTGTTGTCCATTTCTCGTTTAACCAAAAAAAAGTTTCTATCAAACCATAACAATTCCTGACCGTTTTAACCTCGTTGAAAAAAAAGTACTTTCTGGTTGATTTGTAGCTACTTTCTGAGATACTTTTTAGTCATTAAAGAGAATTTTTTGGTCAATTCCGGTCAAAAAGGCTTAAAAAATCCAGAAAAACTTTGTTTAGGTGTTTGTAGCTCATTTTGTGGGGCAAATTTGTATCAGGAAATATTTGACCTATTTTTACTGGTTTGACCCAAAAAATGTTTCCACCAAATAATTTGCATCTTACATAGAAAGTCACTTACTAGACTTTAATAGACAAGTTTTTTTCTTATCAATATCTGGTGAAAATGTTCAGAACACCACAAAAGCATAGTCCAGCTGTCTCGCATATTGAGGAATAAAAATGTTTCCTATAATATATGTTCGGTTTCATTGCTTTGACCAAAACAATTTTTTCCCCATCAAATCAAACCTTTCCTTAGGATATTTCCTTTTTCAAATGAGGAAAAAACTTCTGGGCAATTCTTAGCTACTTTCAGTGTAGTCACTTTTCAGACCCCAAAGATTTTTTTTTGTCAATTTCCGGCGAAAAAACTTCAAAACACCAGATAAACTTAGCTTAGCTGTATGTGGCTCATTTTAATAGGAAAACTGTTTTCTCTAATATTTGTTCCGTTTCACAGGTTTGACCAATTTTTTTTCTCGTTTCCATCAAATCAAAACATTTTCTCCCCATTTCAAACTCGTTGAAAAAACAACTATCAGTGTGATTCTTAGTCAGTTTTTAGATCTTAAAGAAGTTTTTTTGTCAATTTCCAGCAAAAAAAGGATCACATACCATAAAGCTTTGTTTAGCTATATGTGGCTCATTTTGAAGAGCAAAACTGTTTTCTGTAATATTTGTTCCATTTCATTGGTTTTACACAAAAAAACACACGCTTCCATCAAATCAAAACCTTTCTCAGGATTTGCCGCTTTTCGAAATCATTCAGAAAAAATAACTTGAAGTAATTCATAGCTTCTTTCAGAGAGTCACTTTTTAGATCTTAAAAGAGAATTTTTTGTCAATATCCGGAGAAAATGCTGTTGTGGGTTGCTAAAACATGTAGCGGTGATATGCCCGGTTTTTGTTTTTTTAACGTGAACCCTCCCTGAGTTATGGCGTTCAGAAATTGCGTGGCTCAAGGCGCCTTGAGTTATGTCTGCCACAAATCAGGAAGTGCCATTTTTTTAGTGACCCTTGCGTGTTGGGATATATCTTCTAAGAAAAGGGGCCTATAGAGACTTTTTACATATCAACTTAAAGCATACACAATAAGCAACAAGCTGATATCAAAAGTATCTGCACAGAAGGGGAAAAAAATAAATATTATAGCTACAAATGTGTTCACATTTCGGTGGTTTCAGGTATCATCACCCCCAGCGTTAACCTCTTGTACGATGCAAATCCTGATGAGTGGACCAATTACACGCCAGTTGTGATGAGTGGTTGTACGCTAGTTGTGGTGAGTGGACCTATTGTACGCCAGTTGTGATGAGTGGACCAATAGCACGCCAGTTGCGATGAGTGGACCTACTGAATGCCAGTTGTGATAAGTGGACCAATTGTGGCAATGAGAGAACCAACTGCACACCAGTTATGATGAGTGGAGTGAAACGATTGTAAGCCAGTAGTGGTAAGTGGACCAATTGTACGACAGTTGTAATCAGTGGAACTATTGTACGCCAGTTGTGATGAGTGGTTCTATTGTATGGCAGTTGTGATGAGTGGTTCTATTGTATGGCAGTTTTGATGAGTAGACTATTGTATGGCAGTTGTGATGAGTAGACTATTGTACACCAGTTGTGATGAGTGGACCCATTGTACGCCAGTTGTGATGAGAGAACCTATAGTACAACAGATATGATAAGTGGACCTATTTTACGTCAATGGTGACGAGTGGATCTATTGTTTGCCAGTTGTGATGAGAGGACCTATTTCATGCCAGATGTGATAAGTGGTCCGATAGTATGCCTGTTGTGATGAATGCACCTATTTTACAACATTTGAGATGAGTGGACCTATTGTATGCCAGTATTGATGAGTGGGCCCTATTGTAGGCCAGTTATGATGAGTGGACAAATTGTACGATATCAGTGGACCTAGGATTATCATAACCCACACATCTGCCAGTAGGCCTTGAGTCAAGACTAAAGATTAACTTGACCCACACATCAGTGGGCCTTGGGCAAAGACCAAGGATTATCATGACCCACACATCTGTCAGTAGGGCCCGGGTAAAGACCTACACTTATAGCTGTTAGTAAGCATTGGATAAAGATTAAGGATTATCAAGACCCATGTCAGTAGGCATTGTGTAACGACTTAAGGATTATCATGACAAACACATGTCAGTAGGACTTCACCACCTTTACCCAAGGCCTAATGACAGATGTATACATAGTGTTAACAAAATAATAATAGAAAGGTGTTGAAGTACTCCACCATCTTTACTCAAGGCTCAAAATTCTGACCCTCAAAATGAGTCACAAACCCCTGGAGCTTTAAGGGGGGACCACTCCTGAAACCAACGAAATTGGAACATATATTTGTAGCTGTCATAACTTTTTTCCCTTTCTTGTGCAAATAATTATTATACCAGCTTGTTGCTTATTTTGTGTGCTTTAAGATGATATATAAAAAAGTCTCTATAGGCACCTTTTCTTAGTAGATATATCCAAACGCGCAAGGGTCACTAACATAACTCAAAGTCACCTTGATCGACGCGCCCCCAAATTGGCCTGTGGGTAGCTAAAGCACTTAGCTGTGATACTGACAAGTCGAAAAAAAATTCCGGTGAACCCCCCCTTAGTTATGGTGCTGAGAAGAGGCGGGATCACAGAAATTGCGTGGGAGGACGGTAAATGTGTTCAAATTTCGTTGGTTTCAGGTGTGGTCCCCCCTTAAGTGTTTTGAAACATTTTCAACAGCGATTACCTCAATATATATATATATTTTATAACGCGTAAAATTATATTAATTTGATGTTGTATACTTCATGAAATGAGATGAAAAATTTGTTGTTTTCCTTCTTGCAAAATCCACTGTGAAAAGGTGTGCATCATTTTATGGCTAGTGTGAGGTCGTGTAAGGCAAAAGAACAGAAAATATCGGAAATACTGTTTATCATGAACTATACAACATATATATTGTTCCTTATAACGTTAGCATGTCACCCTCTCCCTTTAAATACACACTTTTAGCCTTCCATTATTAGTATACTAGATGTGAGGAAAAATTTTTATTATAAAAATGTAATAGTGCATATGGCAACATGAGTAGGAGTGTGATGAAGATAAGGGGAAGAGTGATAATGATGGTGAAATATAGTACAAGTTTTAAGTGTTAGGAGGAAGCGTCACTTGGTAGGTCAGAGTTACTCCTCCGCTGAAGATGTATTGGTCATAGATACAGAGTAGGTCGCTTTAGACAAGTTCATGGAGCAGCTATATCTTCAGCAACAATATTATTAATATGGAGGTACAGGACTCTCACATTAGTGCAAGACTTTAGTCCAGCCTTAGCACCAATATTGTTGCCTTGGAAATGCATTTCTTTAATACAATTTAGCTTGTTGTTCCATTTGAGCAACATTATTTTCAAACTTCGCCATGCTGCTATAGAACTTCCAGACCATCAGCATGTATGTCTCTCTTGCATGCTGTATGATCATTTCCATTTGTTCTTGCTTATTTAGCTCAACAAAGTGGCAAGCTGAAAGATATTCACGGAAGCCGAGTTGAAAGAAAACAAATGTATTGTCATGACCACCCAGGCCTGATGTTCTGTCAATGGTCAGCAAGCCAAGGGAAGAGGCATCATTGGAGTCAGTGCCAAGGGAAAGTGGTACCAGTGGTTTCTCTCTGATGTGACTATTTGTGTGGAGTGATCATATCAAAGGCAAGGATGGCAGATACTGCTGAAATAGTTCCTGTCATCCCCATGTAAATCTTCCAGTGAATCAAGGTGAGCGAGCATCTTCAGTATTACGTCTTTGCTTGAGTAAGACTATAAACCTGGTAAAGTTCTCATAGATTTTTGTCTCTGAGGTATAACGCCCTTCTAATGTTTGTACAGAAAGCATATCATTGCCACATATACTGGCAGAAACTTTCAGTCTTTTCATTTGCTAAACTTTGTAATGGAAGCTTCAGCACCTCCCCACCTGTGGCCCAGTCCCACGTGACCTTGTTCAAGAGTTTGGTCTTGCCACTACCTGGACGACCCTCCACCAACACCAGAGCTCCTCTTTCCTACGTGTCAAACTCTTCCTTGAACTCTATCTCCACATTGGTCTCCAAGATGCCGCCCACATTTCCTCGAACGGAGTATTTGTAATCGTCAGTAACCTCTTTGCTCTTCATTACAAGCGCTAGGTTGATGAAGGTGCTAGTCACGTGTGGAGGCAATGAGCCAACAGGGACATCTGTATCCTTGGAGTATGAATCGATAAGAAGTTTCTTCTCTGGAGAAAAAGCTCACAGTTAAGAGAACTTCTTTACTGATCACTTTCTCAGTCATTGATTGCTTGACAGATATACTTTCCTTAGGTTCATTGGCTAGCTGGGGTAATGGCAAGTATGGCAGTGTGTGTACCAGTGTAAGCAAGGCTATCAGATATGGCCAGCCCATCCTTCTTACACTGGTAACAGGACCCCTAAGAGTGTGGATGTGCCATCAGCCACCATTGTACCATATAATTGCTTTCTATGCACATGTGGCTAAACCTGGTGTCCTTCCCAACCCTATCGCTGGCACATAAGTCTTGGCCTTCCAAAATTTCTTCTCCAACTTTGTGCAACATCAGCTACTCCAACTAATGGACTGGAAGTTTCTTCAGAGTTGCAGGTTGAGCATTTTGGTAGCCACTCTTTACCCAATTACATAGCAGGCTATCCAGTCTCACAGTACTATTACCTCCACCGCTGCAGTCTTCTAGTATGCATGAGAACTGGACAGCATTGATGGAGGAGACACGAGATATCAAGGCCTCCTTGTTGTCAAGCAGTATTCAGAGCTCCTTGTTGGCTAGAGGCAGAGAGTTATAATAATAATATAATATAATACTTAACAAACATAAGTCAAATGAACATTATCCTTCAGTGTAAGATAGAACATATGACTGGCTGAAGATCTGACCACCAGTGCTGGTCTAGTCTGCACTAACTAAATGACTGGCTGAAGGTCGGCCCACAAGTGGTGGTCTAGTCTGCACTAACTAAATGACAGGCTGAAGGTCTGACCACAAGTGGTGGTCTAGTCTGCACTAACTAAATGACAGGCTAAGGTCTACCACAAGTGCTGGTCTAGTCTGCACTAACTAAATGACTGGTTGAAGGTCTGATCACAAGTGCTGGTCTAGTCTGCACTAACTAAATGACTAGCTGAAGGTCTGAGCACAAGTGCTGGTCTAGTCTGCACTAACTAAATGACAGGCTAAGGTCTACCACAAGTGCTGGTCTAGTCTGCACTAACTAAATGACTGGCTGAAGGTCTGATCACAAGTGCTGGTCTAGTTTGCACTAACTAAATGACTGGCTGATCTTGCACCAATTAAAACTAATCTCAATAAAGTTTTAAATTTACCATGTTGGGTTGAAGATGACATTTAAAGAGCGAGCAAGTTCAATGGTGTAACAATTGAAAGCAAAGAGATATATGGTAACCTGAATCCAACTTTCTTATCTGACTATATGAACTTGTCCCTTTATATACCTTTACTACTAGTCTACCAGCTCACTTCCTGGCTAGCACTAATTAGAGCCTTGAGGTGAGCTCCCCCCTCCCACAAAACCATATGTGTGTGTGCGTGCTTGTGAGTGTGTGGTAATGAATGTGTGTCCACTTGTTGGCCTAATAGTCCAGCTCTGCTGTGTGTGTATGCACGTGTGTCAGAATAGTCCAGCTCTGCTGTGTGTGTGTATGCACGTGTGTCAGAATAGTCCATCTCTGCGTCAGAGTGCCTACCTCAGTGTTAGAAATGTTTGAACGGAAGTCCAGCTCCTCATACCCTCCAACTTATACAGTTATGTGTGTGAGTGTTTGCGTGTTTGTGGTTTGCTCTAAATATGGTGGGAGGTGATACATTTGTTGTGTCAGTAATTAAATTATTTTTTGGGCCAGCCTCCTGTGTAAAGGCAAGAACAAAGATTGGGTCTCTTTGTAGAAATCTTGGGATATATTACATGCTCAATACTAGTCTGGTCTGGGTGGAGAGGATGGGAGGGGAAGGAGTATCGTACTATGTATGACAAGCATGTTATGTGTAGTGTGTGAAGTTAGAAGTAATATTTCAGTGGTATATCACCTGGTCTCCTCTTCCACCTTGTATGACGCAATCTGTAGTGTGAACATGTGTGTGTGTGTATATGCAGAAGTGGAGGGTGTAATTTCATATTGGTCAGGCAGCAATGTAAACCAAACCTACATAAGTTTGTATGACCCTACCCATTGTGGATGTGTCCTTATTCCATGTAAGGCAGAGCCTTTGCACATAATTATATAATGAAATATTATCATCATCAATGATAGCAGCTATTTGAACCACTCTGCATATTATGGCAGTGCACACATAATTATATAAAATGTTATCATCAATGATGGTGTTTGAACCACTCTGCATGTTATGGCAATGCATACATAATTATATGAAATTTTATTATATGACAACATACAAACATGAATTATTTTGATACTTGAATTTCTAATTTTATATTGGAAACAGAATTATAACTTCCAAAAGCAGAATCTGCCTTAGTAGTAGTATATATATATATATATTGTATTATTCCTCTTCTCCCTAGCCCTAGCATTAGGTTGAGGAAGGGTTAATATTAGTGTGTGCCACATTAGGTTAAGGAAGGGTTAATATTAGTATGTGTCACATTAGGTTGAGAAACGGTTAATATAATGTGCCGCTTTAGGTTAAGGAAGGGTGAATAGTATGAGTCACATGAGGTTGAGGAAGGTTGAAGTTGGTAGACAATGGTTAAATATAGCGACACACACTAGATCAACATCACACTCGTTATAGCAGGTTGATAGGTCGAGAATAGCTCTATGGGAAAACATGCAGGACCAACACCGCTCGGACAATAGCTCTATGGGGGGGGGGGGGGGGGGGGGGGGGGAGAGACACACATTGGGTTGAGGCGGATTGAAGAAGGTTGACAAGTGCTATGGAAACACACACTGCACCAATGACACACAGGGGGACAGGCAGGTGTGACCAAGTTCATAATTGTCAAGATTACCAAGACAGGTGACAGGTTATCAAGAATCAGGTGTGGGTCAGAGATAAGGCAAACATCAAATGGGAAGTAAGATTTATCTCACACATGTAGCAAGCTGGCTGGTTTATATTCTACAAACATGAGCTTGTTTACTACCACACACTGACTGGGTAGGTTCACCAAGGCATTCAAGCAAGACCAACTAGCTGTACTAATCTCATTGGCCATCTTGAGGTTAGCACTAATAATATGTCTGATAAGGGTTGGCCTAATACTGTAGCTCTAATGAATGTGTCTAGTAAGTGTTGGCCTCAAGGTGAGCTCTAATGAATGTGTCTAGTGGGTATTGGCCTTAGGTGCAGCGGTAATGAATGTGTTTAGTAAGTGTTGGCCAGTGCAGCTCCAATGAGTATGTCTAATAGGTTTTGCGGTCAAGGTGTAGCTCTAAGCAATGTGTCTAGAAAGTTTGGCCACAAGGTGCAGCTCTAATGAATGTGTCTGGTATATGGACACTGATTCATGCCTTCCATCAAATCCAAGCTTTTTCTACTTCCCAGTTGGCAAAAGCAATTGTCTGTGATGACAGAGAGGCTGATAAAGATGTGTTGGCAAACTAAGAAGTAAACCTCATGTGACCAGACAGATTGAAGTGCTTGGATTTAGTCAAAAACAAATTTTTGAATACATTGACAACTATCCATTCACTTCAGACACTCCCAATAGTGACACCTCACGATCTCAACTGAAAGCATATTTAAATGAACACCACAACCTATTGCACAAGTGCAATATACAAACTTGAAAAGGGTGTTATACCTCAAACAGAGACAAAACTCTATGACCAGCTTACCAGATTTATAGTCAAGCAAGCAAAGACAGTAATGAAGATGCTCACCTTGATTCACTGGAAGATTTACGTGGAGATAACAGAAAGAATTTCAGCAGCATCGGCCATCTTGCTTTTGATACGACAATTCGCTCCACACAAAGAGTCTACCAGAGAGAAACCACAATACCACTTTCCCTTTACACTGGCTACGATGATGCCTCTTCCCTTGGCTTGCTGACCATTGACAGACCATCAGGCGTGGGCAGATATGACATTACATTTGCTTTCCATCATCTCACCTTCCAGGAATATCTTGCAGCTTGCAACTTAGCTGAGCTAAATGAGGAAGAACAAATGGAAATGATCACACTGCATGCAGGAGAGACAAACATGCTGATGGTCTGGAAGTTCTATAGTGGCATGGTGAAGTTTGAAAACAAAGAAGCTTTTAAGGGGGGACTGCACCAGAAACCAAAAAAAATGTAACACATATTTGTAGCTGCATAACTTTCCCCCCCTTACTTCAGTGCAAATACTTTTGATACCAGCTTGTTGCTTATTGTGTGTGTTTTAAAATGATATATAAAAAGTCTCTATAGGCACCTTTTCTCAGAAGATATATCCAAAAATGCAAGGGTCACAAAAAAATAGCACTTCCTAATTTGTGGCAAACTTGCCGTGGGAGGACGGCAAATTTCCGTGGTCCTGCCTCTTCTCAACACTATATCTCAAGGGGGGGGGGGGGGGGGGGGGGGGTTAACCGGGGAAAAAAATGTCAACCCATACGATCACAGCTAAGCTAGCTACACACACACCGAGTTTGGGACGCGTTGGTCAAGAAGTGCCATTTTTATTGACCCTTGCGTTTTTTGGATATATCTTCTAAGAAAAGGTGCCTATAGAGACTTTTTATATATCATTTTAAAGCACACACAATAAGCAACAAGCTGGTATCAAAAGTATTTGCACAGAAGAAAGGGGGGAAAAAGTTATGCAGCTACAAATGTGTTCAAATTTCTGTGGTTTCAGGTGTCGTCCCCCCGGGGGGACTACAACTGAAAAAATCTGGGGGAAAAAAAAAATTGAACACAATTTGTACCTGTCATAACTTTTTTTCCTCCCTTTCTTCTGTGCAAATAATTATTATACCAGCTTTTTTTGCTTATTGTGTGTGCTTTAAGATCATATATAAAAAGGCTCTATAGGAATCTTTTCTTAGTTGATATATCCAAACACGCAAGGGTCACTCCAAAAAAATGGCACTTCCTAATTTGTGGCAAAGATAACTCAAAGGCGCCTTGAGCGACACGCCCCCAAATTGGTCTGAGGGTTGCTAAAGCACGCAGCTTTGATTTAAAGGTGTTGAGAAATTTTTCCGGTGAACCCCCCCCCCCCTGAGTTATAGAGGCGGGATCACAGAAATTGCCACAGACCAATTTGGGGGCGTGTCGCTCAAGGCGCCTTTGAGTTATCTTTGCCACAAATTAGGAAGTGCCATTTTTTGGAGTGACCCTTGCGTGTTTGGATATATCAACTAAGAAAAAGTGCCTATAGAGACTTTTTACTTATCATCTTAAAGCACACAAAATAAGCAACAAGCTGGTATAATAATTATTTGCACAGAAGAAAGGGGACAAAAGTTATGACAGCTACAAATATGTGTTACAATTTCGTTGGTTTCATGTATAGTCCCCTCTTAAGGGGGGACTGGACTTGAAAGCAACGAAATTGTAACACATATTTGTAGCTGCATAACTTTTTT
Organism: Ekhidna sp.; assembly: GCA_965261215.1. Taxonomy (GTDB): domain Bacteria; phylum Bacteroidota; class Bacteroidia; order Cytophagales; family Cyclobacteriaceae; genus Ekhidna. Next base: position 1,850 of record CBDHDT010000172.1, on the reverse strand, counting down.
CTTCCCTTTCTTCTGTGCAGATATTTTTGATACCAGCTTGTTGCTTATTGTGTGTGGTTTAAAATGATACATCCAAACAACGCAAGAGTCACTCAAAAATGACTCTTCCTAATTTGTGGCGAACTTTACAGCCAGGTGCCTTGCCCGCAGCGCCCCAAACTCGGTGTGTGGGTAGCTAAAGGCCTTAGCTGTGATCGTACGGATTCACCTTTTTTCTCCGGTGAACCCCCTTGCGTGGGCATACGGCAAATTTCAGTGGTCCCGCCTCTTCTCAGCTCTTTAACTCAGGGGGGGGGTTCACCGAAAAAAGGAAGTGAATCCGTACGATCACAGCTAAGGCCTTTAGCTACCCACATACTGAGTTTGGGGCGCTGCGGTCAAGGCACCTGGCTGTAAAGTTTGCCACAAATTAGGAAGTGCCATTTTTGGGTGACCCTTGCGTTTTTGGATATATCTTCTAAGAAAAGGTGCCTAAGAGACTTTTTATATATAATTTTAAAGCACACACAATAAGCAACAAGCTGGTATCAAAAATATCTGCACAGAAGAGAGGGGAAAAAAAAGTTATGCAGCTACAAATATGTGTTACAATTTCATTGCTTTCAGGTCCAGTCCCCCCTTAATGAAAGTACCCACTACAAATATACATTACAATGCATGCATGCAAGACATCAACTATGAGAGGTAGCTTCAGTGGCATAGGACATGTGCTATGTACACATGTAAGGCTGAAGTGCCCCCCCCCCCCCAATAAAACATAGCCCTGCCCTCGCCCTCCAAAATCAAACCCCATCAAACTATTATTTGCAAAAGAACAACAAAAAAAAACAAGTATTTAGAAGCCAGTAATTGTGACATCCCTTTACCTAGATTAAGAAACACTGCTATGAGTAGAACAACTTGTCAGATGAGCACAACCTCCTGCAGTTCGAGAGAGAGAGAGAGAAATCAGCAAATGTTTGCTGTCTTCAGGAAAAAATCTACAACTACACACATGGGAAGCCTATATAGAGCACACCAAATAAATCACAAGTTCAATACATAACAACAAATGGCAAGAAATTGTTGACCACATAACAAATTAGCTTAGAGGTACTGTTAGCAGAATCAACCTCATGCCCTCCCCAAGTCTGGCCACCACCAACCTAATAGTAACCAATCTGACTAACCACTCCACCAACCACACCCTCCCCAGATTTGTGCAACCCAACATACAGTTACCCACTAACCAACAATGCCAACCCACCATCAAGTCTTCCACACCACCATATAGTAACCATCAATCTGTCCCCCTCCCTGAGGTCTTGCCCACGCCCACCGAAATACTGCATGGACCAGAAATACTGCATGGACCAGAAATACTACATGGACCAGACACGTCCCTTCCCCCAAAGCTAGTCCCTCCCAAAACACACACACCTCTAACAGAGTATTCAATAAGGGCGTGTCTGAAAGACTTCAGGCATGTGTTCACCAATTATGTATACAGCTTATGCAAGTCTTCAAGCAATGCCTCAGTATAAGTGCCTCTACCACTAATACATGAACCAGGCTAGTCTTGCCAACATGTCCGTCTGCTAGTCTATTAGCCCCTCTGCACACTAAGATATGGGCCAGGCTAGTGCTCTGACCTGTTGGTCTGCCTGTCTATTAGTGCATATGCACAAAGACGTGGGTCATGCTAGAGTTCCCACCATGTCGGTCGTCTCTCAGTCTATTTGTGTTTGAACAAAACAACCCACAACTGGTCAAAACATGGTAGTCATGGTAGTATATAAATATGCACCAGGAACAGCTCATTAATATGAAAGGTCAATGGAAGGCTCGGAACCTTAAATCAAAATAACATG
>CBDHDT010000171.1:0-13651 GCA_965261215.1 Ekhidna sp. | reverse complement strand
CGTATCTATTATTTAACAAAACCTGTTTTTAAAACAAGTGCGAGTGGGTCATAAGGAAGTTAGGATGAAAAAGATGATGGAGGAGTGGAATCAGATGAGTAAGTCTTCCAACAAATCGAGATCTTCGAAATCAGGCGAGGGAGCGTTATTTATAAGGTTGAAGTGGTGTGTGTGCAGGAGTGACAGTGTTGGATTGGACGCATGTCACGTGACATGCTTCCCATCCAATCGGTCACTTACTGCGCGCGTGCTACTTCAACCTTATAAAGCACGCGCCCTCGCGTGGTCTCGAATTTCTCGATTTGTCGGTAGACTCTTCATCAGATTCTGTCTGCTACATCATCTTCTTTATCTTCCTTCCTTATGGCCACTCGCATATTTTTTTTGTTTATGTCTTATTGCGATGTTTTAAAAACAGGTTTTTAATTGTAGAATAAAGGCTCGATGTTGGTCGACTGGTTTTGGGACTGTTCTTGGTTCTGAATTGGACTGGTTGGTACTGCCAGGATCACCTACCATCACAGGTTCTTGTGGTTCTTCTCAGCATCACCGCAGTGTCCAGTTGAGATATGTCAGACTTTACCAGTTTAACCGAAGTGTGTCTCTGTGATATTTCATCTTCAAAGATAAAACAAAAGTCTAGAAATAGTTAAAGAAAAAAAAATTTACCGCAAAAATAGTTAAAGAAAAAAAAATTTACAAAAAAAAAAGTTAAAAAAAAAAATCCGGAAAAAAAAAATTATAAAAAAAATCTGGCTAGCCTAGCCAGATTTTTTTTTTTTTTTCCGGATTTTTTTTTTCTAAACTTTTTTTTTTGTAAATTTTTTTTTCTTTAACTATTTTTGCGGTAATTTTTTTTTTCTTTAACTATTTTTGCGGTAAATTTTTTTTTCTTTAACTATTTTTGCGGTAAATTTTTTTTCCTTTAACTATTTTTGCGGTAAATTTTTTTTTCTTTAACTATTTTTGCGGTAAATTTTTTTTTCTTTAACTATTTTTAAGTAATCTGTTAACCGTTTTCAAAACAAGATAAGGCAAAAAAACAAAATTGTTCATTTTAAATTGTATATATTCTAAGTAATAATTTCTACAATTTAAAATGAACAATTTAGAAAAACAGCACTAAAACAGCACTTGCGTTCACTTGCGTTTTTTTTTTTGGAATTTCTTTAACTATTTTTAAGTAATCTGTTAACCGTTTTCAAAACAAGATAAGGCAAAAAAACAAAATTGTTCATTTTAAATTGTATATATTCTAAGTAATAATTTCTACAATTTAAAATGAACAATTTAGAAAAACAGCACTAAAACAGCACTTGCGTTCACTTGCGTTTTTTTTTTTGGAATTTCTTTAACTATTTTTAAGTAATCTGTTAACCGTTTTCAAAACAAGATAAGGCAAAAAAACAAAATTGTTCATTTTAAATTGTATATATTCTAAGTAATAATTTCTACAATTTAAAATGAACAATTTAGAAAAACAGCACTAAAACAGCACTTGCGTTCACTTGCGTTTTTTTTTTTGGAATTTCTTTAACTATTTTTAAGTAATCTGTTAACCGTTTTCAAAACAAGATAAGGCAAAAAAACAAAATTGTTCATTTTAAATTGTATATATTCTAAGTAATAATTTCTACAATTTAAAATGAACAATTTAGAAAAACAGCACTAAAACAGCACTTGCGTTCACTTGCGTTTTTTTTTTTGGAACCAAGGAAATTTAGGGGCGCGCGCGTTTAATTTAATTTCACGTCTTCATATTCTAAGTAATAATTTCTACAATTTAAAATGAACAATTTAGGAAAAAAGGTATATGAGTATGGGATTAAATTTATACAATTAAAAATCAACATTTTCAAAAATCGATAGATGATGGTTCAGAGTTACTACTGGTGTTAATGCTATTGTTGATGCTATTAGATGAATAAGGTTTGCTACATAGTACAAATGGACTTCCATAATCCCTTACGTTACACGGTTCTGAGTTCCAAGTAATGCATATGCATGGTATCTGCTTCTTTGCTATGTAGGGAGCGAGGAGCTGACAATAATAAAACACAGTTTTTTTGCTGTACGTGCATATTTCCAATCCTTCTACTTCTTGAATTGATGATATGGATAATCTCGATTGCAGTGCTGGTTCAAGGTCTGTAGGTAGATTGTTACAAAGTATAACTGTGTGAACAGGTACATCACATTGATACTGTGTTGCGTACAGTTTGACGCTGAATGGCGTTCCTCCCAAAAGGTTCATTAATTGGGTTCTACAAGTTGTCCACTTTGTGTTTGGGTCATCTACGACAACGACTGGTGCACTTAGTACGGGCGACCAATTTCCTACACCTTTATCTCCTATATCCAGTACTCTTGCATAATATTTATGGAAAAGAAAGGAAATACACCAAGATTTACCAACGTCCGGTCTCCCTTTCAATACCAATTGTCGTCTTCCGTCTTTGTTCCTTCTCGGTAACATATATCTAGAAAAGTACGAAAGTATTGTGAAATATGCGAGTTGTGAAGATATAAATTCGAACCACACCATTGCAGTATGTGGTGAAATGTTGTCGGTTTCTTTTTGTCTTTGTTTGCTTATTTTGCAATCCAATGTCATTCTAGTGAAATCACTGATGCTTGAAGAACAACTCGTGTATGGGATGTAGTAGTGGGGTCCCATTGAAAAAAAAAAATCTCGTATCTGTATATCAGTTGTTAACGTACCGTTTAAAATTTTAGGTAGAAGTATATTTTTCAGATGTTTGGTGGTTGGTACATGGTCTCTTTTGGATGGGGAAAGAGTAATTCCTAAGTCCAATTTTTTACCATCATTAGTGAAACCGTTTACAACAACGTCGTCGTACCATGTTCCGATACGTTCTCTGTCCTCTTTTTCTATATATGCCCTTAACTTGTCGATATTGTTCAAGTCTGCTTCAAGAATTAATATGTCTCTGCTTTTGCCTTGTATATTTCGAGATAGTATCCTCTTAAATGCATTAGCATTTAGTGCATATCCATCATCCCATTGAACATAAAGGTTGAGATGTGGGTGATTGCCTTTGGAACCCATCTCAAAAGTGATGGATACATTTACAGAGCTTTCGCTACAACATGCAGCTGCACATATATCTTTCATTACGCACTGATACAATTTGCTCATTACATCTTTTGGAGTATTCGTGCATATCCAGTCCATACCTGTTGAAATGAACATTTTTTTAAATGTTACGTCATGATTGTTATGACTTACCCATATTTATTATGCAATAGTATGCATTAGATCTGCCAACTGGCTCATAAGCAAAGTCTTCCCAGAAAAGGACACTCTTGCTCATTTTGATTTTATTAAAGTGTTCAAATTATCCTTTTAAAAATTGTACAAATTGTCAATTTGACTTTTGCAACAATTGGTCTGCGTTTATATAGACATATAATGACGTCACAGATGGACACTGACTTACCTCTTAGTCCACCTCTTGATCCACCTACGGAACTGATTGCAGTTGAAGAGCCAGAGAACGGAATTCCAAATGACGTGAAGGATATATGGATATACAAACGTCACATACAGACAACTAAGGAACATGGACATGACTGCTGTTTTAATCTGAAGAGAAATACGGTGGACCAAAAAATGTATCTATCCGGACCGCCGAGTTACAAAAAAATTCCTATTTTCAGATCACTGGTGTGCAGAGATGAGAACGATTGCATTTTGCTGGTATGTGGTGGAAAGCACAAGTCAATCATGATGTTCAAGGGATGCTTGGTGGGAAGTCGTGCAGAGCAGTACGTCTTTGAAGGCATATTGTCTTTCTTTAACTCGAAATCTGAGATGGTGATGTACGTTGCCGGTTGTGAAGTGAAGGGAGATTTCTTCAAATGGAAAGTCACGCCAGAGCCTAAGTTACTGAACACTAGGGATGATCCGGATGCAAAAATCTGCCAACAAGTCGTTGGCAGTTTCAGAAGGAAATTTGCATTGGATCTCAAAAGAGACACAAATTTAAAGCAGGGTAGTCTGCAGGAAGTGATGGATGTCGGAGTACACGCCATTGAACAGTTAATACTATACTTTGGGAAAGAATTGTTTGAATGGTTGAAAGAGAAATCCAAAAAAAACCCTAAGCTAAAAACCTTGTTGCAAGAAAACCTATTGGAAGCTGGAAACAACGTTTCATTGGATGAGATAATTTCAGCAGGTGGTTGCAAGAACGTTAGCGAATTACTGGCAGTTCAGGATGGTAAACCTGTGCCTGTGAGTCCAGAAACTCCTCCTAAAAAAAGGAAACGTCACATGCATGCAGATGATTGTTTGGCTCTTCGGGTCTTCATAGAATCAGCTGATTGCAATTGTAAAGATGGTGGTTTAAAGAAAGATGTTCCAGAGAAAGACGTTCGACAGGAAGATGTTCGACAGGAAGACGACGGTCCTAAAATAACAATTTCGCAGCTGTTTGGTGCTCGTGGCTTTAAAGTGCGCCGCGAGGAGGATATTGACGGTGCGAAGGTTGTATGGCACGGAACATATGTTTAATTAGATATGTAATATTGAACATCCAAAAAAGTATATAAGTGATTGTTTTGTCATTAAAAATTAAAACAAAATTTCGACAATGTCTCTATCTCACTTCGGAAACCTTGAGGGAGAATCTCCGATTTCACCAGTGTTCAAGACGCCTAATATCACACTTGTTGGTGTTAGTGGGTGTCCAGGACTCAAGCTTGGTGGGTGTCCAGCACCTGGTGGGCCTGTCATTGTACCTTCCCCTATAAGATTTGCAGGGTTTGGGGATGCATTGGATGAAAGTATTACCAGGTATGATAAAATTGTTAAATATGTTGATGGTACACCATCTCGTGGTCATGGATGTAGAATAACGAAGCTCGAAAATGAGATGTTCGATGAAATTGACAGGGAATATGTCACAGAACGTGATGTCAAGGAGGAGGTCAAGGAGGAGGTCAAGGAGGATGTGAGCAAGGACGACGCCGACGACACCAATAGTTGGTTGAATGGGAACAATGGCTGTCCTTGTGACCACTGCTTTAAGTCCTCCTCGTGGCCCGAGCTACCGCATGGTCGTTGTACGGTGCAAAAAGCAGCTGATATTGCAAAAAATGAGCCTGATGACGTTGAATTAAAGTGCGTTCATCCCTACTCTGTGAGCATTTTAAGCTCTGTTGCACAGTTTAGGGACAAATATGAACGTAATGTTTTGTTCATGGACGACGCCACAGCAGTGTTATTTGAAGATTTTGTCGAACTAAACCATAAGTTGGCAAATCACGCAGATACCACGTCAGAGTGGATCTGTCTGACTGGGATATTCATGCTGACGAACCCTCGATTTGCATTGGCATATCGGACCATTTACGGCAGCATATGCTGTGCGCACATCATGCAGCACATGGTGGTGCACTCAGAGAACGAATACCTGGTGGAGCTATTGAGACGTATGCTGGTCTCTAACGAGTCATGCCCGATCAGATTATTTGATAAGTTCCAAACGGAACAAGAACTTTTATATAAGAACTTGATTAAATTTTAATTTTTATATAACGTGATACTATTACATTTATATTACAATTATGGGTAAAAAAAGATCTGAGATTGCTGATATAGTAATAAAGGAGTACAAAGGGAGAGATAAAAATAAGAAAAAAAGTTTCGTACACGCTGGTCTTGCTGTACTTGCGAAAGAAGCAGTTAAGCACGGTGCGGATCCGAATACTGTTTATAGGAAACATGTTGGATTTTACCAAAAACATGGACTCGAACCACTGACGCCCGCTCAGCTTGGTTTTCGAATGGACAGCAATGATTCGTCTGGTGTGGATAACAATCCCATGATTGTGGTAGACACAGAAAAAATGCCCACTGCCAACGCAGTATGCGATGTTCTTAGTGTAGCACATCACCTCATCAACAAAGGTGGAAACGTGTCTCAATTGTGCATGGTTGCAGATGAAAAAGCAAAAGAAAAGGGCCACGATTGCAATGGTTCTCTGGCTGCTGTCAGTCATGGACAAGATTACAAACAAAATGTGGTATTTGCACCCATGAAAATAAACACAGAAGATACATCGCTGCCTTCTCTTATGGGACCCATAACCCAAGGTCTACAGGAGATGAAGAGCATAACAGGTGACACTACCAAACACAAGGAAATAACGCCTGTGGAAAATGACAATGAACTGCTTCCGTGTCCAAACCCACATTGTATATACATGCACAGTAATGCTGGCATAGTTGCGGATACTTCTCTGTTTAAGTATTCGCCAATGGACCCTGTTGAAAGAAAAGCTCTTGTGTCATATCCAGTAGGCACTGGTCTCACACACAATTACTTTAACGGTGACGGACAGATGGTTGGAGTTGTGGGCGAGCACGAACAAGCCGTGGGAGGTGCGGGAGGGGGACTGTCAAAAATTTTCGATAAAGTAACTAGTGTTGTTGATTCGGTAGCTAAGGTTGCCAGCATAGCAGGAATATTTTTGTGATAAGTACACACTACAAACTCATTAATATAACAATTCTGGTTATTGTATTTTTTAAATTGTTAAAATTTTGGAAATGGATCCGGAAGTGCAAAAGATGATAGATACGGTGACTCGAGAGTTGAACAAGAAAAAAAAAAAATCAGCAAAGAAAACACCTTACCAAAAAAAAAAAAAAGAAGAAGAAGATGCAGACGTGAATACACCGATCAAAACTCTGCAGAAACTAAAGATGATGAGCGCAGATTCTCCGCTCGGAGTGACAATTCCACATTACAGTAATTTATTGGTTCCTCATCGGGAAAGTGACTTTCAATTGATTGCAAATATCAACGGCAGACTCGAAGCAGTCATTGAACATTTGGGCAAAGGAGATCTGTCTGAATCAACGATTGAATACGACTCTCACATTAACGATGATATATTCACTATTCCTACAGACAACTCTAACGTAGTAAACAGTACGAATACATTCGAGATAGGTTGGAAAGAACCGCACACTCTCGAATCTCTGATCACTTTGAGTCAGATAGTAGACGACTCTTACAGCGAAGAGCAAGGAGCGTTTTCTCACGCGTTATCCTTCGTTTACAAGTCCGTCATTGACTTTAAAACAAATGTGAGTCAAGCTGACAAGCCTGGAACAGTTCCATTCATTCACGTGATGAAAAGAGAGACCATTGTGATACGACCTGGTAAGGTAGAGTTCACGCCCAATATGGAATACTTTGCAATTTTGGCAGACCTTCCCGAACCGGTAAATGCTCAGTGCGATCCAACAAGAAATGGCACAAAAGATTCTGAAAATCAGAGTATAAACATGAAAGATGTACACCAGTCGCAGACATTTATTGACAACAAGAGCATAGTTGCAATAAGGGAATGGAACCAGTTCTGTTTGTACTCGCCTATGACATTCGAAAGGTATTACGCGCTGATGAAAGATGGAGACAATGAAACACATTTAGGAAAGGTACAGCTGGAAGGAGCAGACAAAAAGCACAACGAAGTGCAAGAATCTCACGACTTATTCAGACGTAGATCAAACATGCCATACGATCAGATTGACGATGATGAGGTGGACATGCACAAGGTGCAGGTAGTTTCGTCCATAGACATTGAAATGCAGCACACTGTTAAGATTAACAGAAATAGCATAAAGGAGATAAAGATGAGAGTGGTACCCGGTAAGGACATGGAGAAGCCCACGGTCGAGCAGACTGTACAGGTACCGGGTCGCAAGGACAGTAAAGGTAAATGGCACGTTTTACCAGGAGACGATTACCTTGAAGTGAAGTCTAGCGAATGTAATGTACAAGACGAGCAACACACGTACAGTGCGACTGAAGCAATGTCGTCAGATGAATCTGTTCGTGAAAGAAATCCATCAGAACCTAAAGGATTTTTGTTCGACTACTGTTCGGGCAATCAGATGATTTTCTGTCCGGACAGTAAACTGTACATAGTGGACAAATTTGACGTGTGCAGCATGTTAAAAGCGCACGACGATCCTTCTGAAGCAATTCCATACACCGATCCAAAAACGAGATACGGTTACATCAAATTCATAGAGCCGCCGATGTACAAAATGGCAGTAATGTACAGAGTCGGATGGATGTCTTATGACAAGTACAGGAGTTGTTTCGGTAAACCTTACGGAGACAGCGGCATTAAGATCCGAACGACAGCCATGTACAGTTTGCATTACGACAGAACTCACCACGAACCGAAAGAAGACTACACAAACAAAACAATCTTGGATCAAACCCACTTGAAACACGTTGATCCATCAGAGTCAAAAAACAACATTCACAGCATCGTCGTTCATCCGGATGTTGCACACGATTACGCACGAAGACCAGTTAAGAGTTACAGAAATCCTTTGTTCAAAGCATGCAGAGACATGGAACTGGGCGAGAGTGTGCATATGGATACAATTGTTGACGTAGACATTAATGGACAGTGGACATGATATAAATGTTGTGCATTTCAATTTTTTTTCATATTTATAACAATTGCAATAATGGCTTCAGTGTTTAGAGATGACAAAACGGCGCACTATGAGGATCAATTCCGTCAGCTTAAGACTGGAAGAGTTGAGAACATCAAGATCCTATCCCTTGGGAGGATTTCAAGGTACCATGGTGGGAGTAGCACGTGCCAACAGGAGAGCTCCAGCAGATATTAGTGAATTAATCATGAACTGTACGTTTAACCTGGAATACAACGATGTTGTAATATTTATGTCGGATGGCTTCAGTACAGTGTTGGGTAAAGTTGTTGCTGGCACTGTCCACTTCAATAGGGATTTGGATGTCGACCAAGTTAGCGTACATTCGAGCAGCGGAAGTAACTTCGTGATAAGAGCAGGTTCTAAACTGATTACTGCTGGAACAGACTACAGACGGATCGCTTACAATTTAAAAATTGTCTGTCGCGATCACAAAGTGGTTATTAATGCTCTGGAGTATAAGTTGGTAAGAGGGAAACCCAAAATTGTTGGCAAGCGTGCACGGTCTGTTGAATACTATTGTGTGGATGGATCAATATTCGCACAATACTACAAAGAAATTTTTGGAAAAGATCCTGAACCGGGCGAAGAATTGGTAGGCATGTTCGTCGCAGCTTTCACGACTTCTCACTGCAGACTCATGACTAACAAAAATCTTGACGTAAAGAGTCGCTCGTTAGAGGTCATATGTCATTGGGACGCTGTTCAGTCGTTGGAAGTGGAGAGACGATCATTCATCAAAAAAGCGAAAAAGAATGCAAAAGATCACATTAGTACGGCAAGATTTAGACATGCTGCTAGTAGTGCTGGTAGTAGAACACCACCACCAAGTGCTGGTAGACCACCACCAAGTAATAGGACACCTTCTTCTTCTGGCTGGACAGGTTTTGGAGCTACTTCTGGAGGTTTTGCAGGTTCTGGAGGAGGAAGTTCTGGAGGAGGAAGTTCTGGAGAGGTTCTGGACGAGTTCTGGACGAAGAGGTTCTCGACGACCTGGAGCGACTCCAGCAAATCCAATGAACTTGGACAAAGCAAGCGTGTATAAAGCAAGTGGTTTCGGTACTTATCAGGAGGGGCAGTGGGGAGATCTTGGAGTAGGAGGACATCGACCTGGTGCCGATGACATGGATGAACAACATACCGCATACAAACGATCTCGACCCCCCGCTAGTACGACTAGTGGGTTTAGTGGTATGCGTAAAAAAACGAACGTTGCAGCAAAAAGAAGTCCGAGTCCCACACCAAGTGATGCTGCTACTGTAAAGTATAATATTGACGTCGACGACGGTAGTAGTTACCAATCGTCTGCGAGAATATTGAAAATTCTCAGAGATATGATGGATAATCAGTCACATGTTAGCAACGAGTTTAGGCGTATTCTTGATGAAAATTCAATTGAGACTAATAAGGGACTGCTGGCATTAATGGTGAGGCAAGTGCTGATGGCAGATCGTCCAACCGAGGAAGAGTACGATAAAGCATCTTATGCGTTGAGCGAGATAGACAGGGAAAAACTTTTCCGTTTAATACCTGACTTAAACGATACCGTAATGGCTAATCAAGAAAATCTGTACGAATTTTCGATTCGAGACATCCTCATTGCATTCCAGATGCAGCACGTTGACCCAACGTTATTGGAAGAGTTTATTAAATTCTTCTTAAACGCTGCATGTAGACAGTTCATGGGCGAACTATCTGACGATGACAAATCGATCAGAGTCGGTGGACTTCACGCAGTTGTTACTCTTTTCCGTGTGTTTTATGTTGGACCAATCAACCAAGTATAAAAGTAATTGTTTTTTTTTTATTGTTCATAATATCGATATGAAAAAAAATATAAGAGTCTGCAATTACAATAAAACATTCCTAAAACAACATCTCGGCGAAATACGTACAACCACCGATTTCACAACAGAACAAGCTGCAAAGGTGCTCGACATAAACGTACGCCAAGCATTTAAGCTAATGAGTGAAATACGCAGCAAACAGAAAAGGTCGGTAATAAGCCTAACAAACTGCCCGATATGTTGCGGTGCAAGGGGGAGTGAACTGTCGGTGGAAGTGACGGATGAATACATAACCACGCGCTGCAAATTCTGCAGTGCAACATGCCAGGTGTCGGCTCATTTCTGGTCGGTGAGCAGAGACAAGAAAATCATGTCCTGCAGTACACCTGTACGTTTTTCGAAAATACCCAAAGACAAGGCTGTCAAAAGACGTCGTCTGCTGTTCACGGCTGAAGAACATGCCAAAAGATTCAAGAGCAGCAAGATCAAAGATAAGGAGGCGGAGGTGGCATCTACGTCATGTGTATTGGTGGATGACTCTGACAGCGATACTCCTAGTCAAAAACATGATAGATTTTCTTATTACAACACCTAGTATAAATGTATGTGATGCACTACTTTACAACATAAATTTGATTATGGATAAACTAGATAGTAGATGTAATTTGTCTGACATATGTTGTAATGCAACATTTGCAGTCACGGCTCATACAGTCGATGCTATATATGATGATGTCATCAGATTGCACATCGATGAATCAGGAGACATCGGCATGTTGACATGTATGAGAGCGCTGATGAATGGTTCAGATCACAGGGACATGGACGTGATCACTACATCTATGCCACATACCATTGTCGCCTGTTCCGTGCACTCTAAGCACTTCCATAAAACTAAAACAACCATGTGGCTGGACTTCAGTTTATTTTGCGACGTGTGTGAATCGAAAGCTTACTTCATGTTTACTACGTGCTGCATTACACCGTCGGAAGGTTTCATTTCATTTACAAACGACATAGATGAAAGCAACGGTGCGTACATCCCATTTTACGAAATGGTTTCGATGGGTGGTGCATTCATAAGTGGAGGGCACGTGATAAAGTCGCCTGCTCCATGGTTGCACTTAGTAACCATTTTGCTCGCGCCACATAGAGTGCCTATAGCAACCGTTGTGCAGAAAATTGTACCTGGTACCATAAGTTGGAACGACGTGGACAGAACGCTTGTCTTTTTTCGTTGTTCTCACAATTTCGATGTTCGACAATACGGTCCGATGATCGCTTACGGTGGTGAAGTTAAGATGCTGTCTGCAGTTAACATTCGTCAGTGTCGGTCATTTAGACAGATTAAAATTCTGAAAGGTTGCAAACACCTCGTGCTTTACGACGCAGATAAACTTGAAATATCACAAGTACACATAGATGAACTTACGCGTGATAACCCTCATTGCAATATATATGTTGTTATTTTTGGAAAGACAGAAGATGTAGTTTTAAAATCATATGGCACGCATATGTTATTACACGTGTGATTCAATGTAGTGTGTGTGTATGTTGTTATGCCATTAAAATGTTAATTCACGGTAAATTTTCTGGTCGGGAAACAATTTTAGTGCGGTTGATTTTTTGAGGTTTTTTAAAAAAGGCGGGCTATGAAAAGTATATAAAGGAACGAGTTATCAGTCGGAGAACATAAAATTCTCAGCACGCAGATCAAGAAAGTCTACAGTCTCCAAATCTTCACCTCTACAAAAAACAAGTCCGCCATGGATATTGCGGCACAAGAACGAAGGACAGAACTGGAAGGAATGCTGAAGCGTCTTGATGCTTCAGCTGTACGCAGTAAAATTGCGAGAGTGAGCTCGTGGTACAAGGAGAAAGAATGTAATATGCCTCATAAGGCCACATTAAGAACAATAAAGTTGGTTCTAAGAACCTGCCTAAAATGTATAGTGGAGATACATGACGGCGCAAAACTGGGGCTGTGTGGGAATGATGTAAAAAAATTCCACGTCCTTTATTGTGATCTGCACTTTTCCATTCAGAATTGGAAAAGTGCCGACAGCAAGTAAGTAAATAATAATAATATAATTTTAAGTCACATTTTTAACCATTCACTCTCAACAGGAATGTATCATTAGGTTCACCTGCAATTTTCGGCAAGCAGGAAACAGAATGGATGTGTCGACTGCCTGCGACAGACGAAATGAAGACTGTTATGAAAGGAGAAAAAGGAGGAGGAACAGAAGAAGAAATGTTGTCTCAAGTTTATGGTAAAACTGATGAAACTGATCACTGTATGTTGTCCACATCATTTAACGTTAACGGAATTATATATGATATTACAATAAATAGAAGATGAACACTTTGAAGATGCGCAGATTATGCCCGACTTCGACAACATAAGCATGAATTCGGAGGATGTGAGGGTGATGGAGCAAGTCATAGATGATATGACGACGGAGGTGAACCCTATGGCAACAGTGTTTGCTGCTCCTCCACCTCCTGTTGCTCCACCCTCTGCTCCTACTCCACTCCCTGTTCCTACTCCACCCCCTGCTCCTACTCCACCCCCTTCTCCTACTCCACCCCCTGCTCCTACTCCACCCCCTGCTACTCCACCCCCTACTCCACACACTTCTCATCCTCCTATTTCTGCACCCAACTCACCCCACCACAAAAAATCAATGAAGAAGAGAAAGAGAAAAAGAGAGGAGGACGATGAACAACCCACTCCTCCTCCTCCCATTAAATCGCCGACCATTAAATCGCCGACTACTCATCTGACCCTTAATTGCAGGAGTGCTTTCAGAGATGAAATTTACAATTATATTGAATTTCTAAGGCCCAGATGGGATGAGTATTTTAGTGATGGAACGATGCAGATGTTGTTGTTCACAGCGTATAGATATGCCAAGGATAATGCGAAAGAGAAGTCGGCACAGTGGAAGAAGACGAAATATGACATCAGCGAAATGTTCAACGTGACGTCGTTGTGCTCTGTCGAGGATGCTCGGCATTTTACAGAGCACGCAATGAAAATAATATTAATGCATGCTGCTTTGACGGCATGTCACAGCAAAGAAGCACCACCTCTATCAAGAGGCACGATGGAGATGGTTAAAAAAGTCTCCAAATTCGATTACACTGTCGACTGCGTCGGACTCGCCATGATGTGCGATGAGGTAGATGAGATCAGTACATCAAACTTTCTCCAATTCAGGCACAGTGCCATGTTGGCGTCCGGAGAGGATGATCACGACATTTCTTTTCCATTTACATTTGAACTGAACAAATATGTATTTAATACACGTTATTAATTAGTATAAAAGTGATGCTTGTTTTTATAAAT
>CBDHDT010000170.1:0-5041 GCA_965261215.1 Ekhidna sp. | reverse complement strand
CCACCCAGCACTTCTTCCAGAGGCTTTCCATTACTCTTTGAAGGAGCAATGCCACACTCTGTTCCAAGAGAATCACATCAGGGTGATGGAGTGGTCAGATTTATCGTAACTCGTGGTCTGGTTTCAACTTTATATTTGCTGTAGATTCGTACATTTCGCAAGTAGAATATATGTTTTACTCTCTTTAAGGCATGTGAAAAGTCACTTGAGTTTAACAATACTCAACTATTTAATTGGCTTCATGTCCAAATTGAAAAAAAAATGGATGTAAAACCTGTTTTAAATGATATTATGCCACTTTTCAAACATTTTTACAAATTTTTTAATTAATTACAAATTCTAGTTTTCGTAGTAATTATTATTGTACTGATTATAATAAACAATGTTAATATATCACTAAATAGAAACAACACGCAAAACATTAAATAGAAGAAAAAAAAGCCTATTAATTTTTTTTTTAAAAACTGCAAGTAAGGATAGCATATGAGAGGAACAGAAACATAAGGTGTATGCACTTGTCACCCACTTCCTGGCCTGACCACTTTAAATGTGCCTGCTATGCCTTTGCGGAGTACTAGCTATACATTATTGATGAACTTTTTCTGCCCATGAAAATATAGCGGGAGGGCACTTCATTTTGTTTCCCCTTTCTTCTAGAGAACCTGGGACTTAGCTGGTAACTTTCCCCTCCATAGCTTAGATCAAACCTAATGGCCCAATGATTAAATTCAGCTTGTGGAGAATCCCAACAGCATGCCTGTCAAGGATTCTTCCCATGTTTGGCTAAAGGGAGTATTTGGCTGATGAAGGATACAGTTTTGTGGACGAAATATTTTGTGGAGATTGAGGTCAGCCATGTGTGTTTAAGAGGCACTCATGAAACTAGCTCCTTTACTAGCTTGCAAGACAAGATCTTTTCTGCTTTTTAAAAATATTGTGAAGAGTGTTATTTGCCTATTCAGCGTTAAGCAGTTTTCTTGCAGATTTGGCTTGAAGCTGACTTGCTAAATAAACAGAGTTTAGAATACGTGTCTTTGACTCTGAACTAGGTTTTATGCACTTATAATCAGCGTGTGCTTGTAGCTAAATAATACAGTATATTATGCATATGGGATGGTATTTATTCATTAGGCACATTCTGCAGTGGTTTGGACTGATAGCAATAATTGAGCATGACTAAGGAAAGTTCCACCACAAAAGAGAGTATTCACTTCAACCCCAGGACGGGCCATATGCCTTGCAATTGCACTAGCAATTTAAAAGAAGAAGAAGATATTAGAGTTTTTTTATTCCATTTCAATTTGCATTACATTATAAATATAGACCTCAGGGGACACCATTGTTATAAATATAGACCTCAGGGGGCACCATTGTTATAAATATAGACCTCAGGGGGCACCATTTTTTTTTCTTCTTCCAATCCTGTTATGTCCTGGTTTCTTCAATGTGCATGTTAAAGTTCTGTCAACATGCCTATTTGTACTTACGCTAGCTGCCACCTTCATTATCTTCCTGCCATATTCTCCATCCATGTATCATAAATATACCTAGTCTCATGTAGCTGATACTTGTAATACTAGCGTAGTAAAATTATCAACATGGAGTAGGAGCTAAAGAACCTAGTTTCCTTCCTTGGTAAGAGGAGAGGTTGGCTTCACATCCCTAACAGAACATACAGAAACTATTTTCTCTCATCTCTGTTTATGACATCAGCTACACACTCAGCCTCTCCCACGTTGACATCAGTTCCTAAGTTGACAGTAACTCCATCCATTTAGAGCACCTGGTAATTACATTGAAGAACAGATTTAGTATGTTAGGTATTCCCAGACCCTTCACTGAAAGGGAAGTGTCAGCAATGCCGATATTAATGATATAAGATTGTAATAAAGAGAACATTGATCTTTTCACTGATGCATTGGCAAGACTTTACTAAACTTTACTAAATGCATGTGCAGGTTGTAGGTATCTACAGGAACAAAAGTTTTAAGTATTTTTATATATGACTGACCTGCTAAAATGAGACTGTACCATGTAGACCCCAACTACCTATTCCATAAAAAATAGATGTACATAAAACAAAGTATCCTAGTTGTTTGAGGGGTGAGTATCCTAGTTGTTTGAGGGGTGGGTTTTCCAGGAATCTATGGCATTTATAAACCTGAGAACCTGAGCTGTAGTGACTTAAGTGCAGCAAGGGTGCTACTTAGTGGTCCAAAGGTTATAAGTACTGTAGATCTTGAAGATCAAGGTGTCTAACCTATTTAGACAAGAGTCTTAGCAACTTTAAAAAGTTCAATAGTGGTGCCCAAGTTTCCCTTTTAGCAGGTCAATCCTCTTGTTCAAGTTTTTGTGTGCGTGTTTTGTTGTTTCTGTTGAACTCTGTTGAACGGTGAAGGAGTATATCAAGTCAGAGTTCATAAGGTCCAACTCAGAGCTTCTGCGTCCCCCGGGTTTTTAAACACTTGTACACTACACATATCAGTACTTAATGTCTTGCTGTATTGTTGCTTTATCCATGTAGACTACATTGGACACTACACAAAAACCAGTGTTCCAAATACACAAAAATAACCACCCATGTAGGGTCAGCTATAGCCACTGTCACAGACTTGGTAATAGTTGCACAGGAGAAATCCATCAAGCAAACAGCAGATGTTTCGGTAGAGGATCGTCTACAGCTTCATTCACAGCTGCCATGGAGTGAAAACTCCACAAACCAAGTCACGGAGCCATTTGTTCTGTTTATAATACAGCATACGCATTGCATCATTGATGAAATTACTCACCAGGTAATCTTTACCAACTGCTTTATTCTGCAATTGAGAAACCAGTAATTGTAGAAGTGTATTGGATAATTTGGAGTCTTTAGCTAATGATTATGTGACTACACCTATTGTACATAAAGTATGCAAGGGGGAAAAGAGATACATACACAGTCAAGAAAAAATGCTTTATTTAGAAACAAACAACTATAATTAGATTGACCTGTTGAAAAGAATAGAAACAAGACGTGACTGTTCTCAACCAATTAGATTTCCTTTATCAGATATATACACCCATATTGTGGTTGCACAGGTACTCAGTGATTTTAAAATCAGCACAATGTACGTGTATATGATAAATGGGTCTCTAAGTTGTTGTGGTCTATAGGGGTACGGTCTTATCGTGTTCCGTCTTTTTTATAAACAGGTCAATCCAATGTACTATTAGTTTTCAAATAAACTTTTTTCTTGTTTCGAGCTTTTTTGTTTGTTTTGTTGTTTCTGTATGATATAGTTGAGCAGTGGCGGACTACATCAAGTGTGAGTGATTTACTAATGTTGACCACAAACACATATAGGACCCTACACCCATAGTACAGATTAAAAACATGGGTTGATTTGTCATGTTTTAAAATCAATTTATATAGTATATATTTTATAGTCAATAAAAAATTACTCATTAACTTTAGAATCAAATTATTTACTAATGTATATATATATATATGTAGACATGGACATAT
This sequence comes from Ekhidna sp., assembly GCA_965261215.1. GTDB lineage: Bacteria > Bacteroidota > Bacteroidia > Cytophagales > Cyclobacteriaceae > Ekhidna. The sequence continues at coordinate 1,536 of CBDHDT010000170.1, read as the reverse complement.
GGATTACAACTTTTGGCTGAAGGTATGTACTGTGAAACCAACTGATTGTCGCTGACTCAACTCAGCTGGAATTATATTCTAGCGTGTTTATTTTATAGGATGATCTTTACCAATTTTTGTGTGTTTTACTGAATAAAGAAGCAGAACAGTTGCAGCAAAAAAAATTGTAGTCTTCTGGAAAATGGATCTGTGGTGATGAGTGGTAAATAGGCGATGGAGATAGATTGATAGGTATTGTTGAAATGAATTTCATGATTTTAATATTTTTGAGCTGCTGGTTTACTACCTTCATAAGGAGGAGTCAACCATGCTGGAAGTAGCCAAAGTGAGTTTTAGCTGCTGGTTTACTACCTTCATAAGGAGGAGTCAACCATGCTGGAAGTAGCCAAAGTGAGTTTTAGCTGAAATTAAAAAAATTGTGTGGCTTTTTTTTGTATCCACCATTTTGAAATATGGGTTAGACCAATTACCACATTCCTCAAATATATAATTTTTTTACACTTTGCACAGTTTTTTTGTTCTGCCACTTCAGTCATTACTAACAGATTCAAGGCATGTTGGGACAGATTCAAAGCATGCTGGGAATCATTTTGAAGCCAAAACAGCCATTTAAGCAGCTAAGAGGCTCCAATGTGAGGTTTAGTGCTTTCTTTTGTTGTTTTGGTTTCTTTTGTTGTTGTTTTTGCCATCTGCCAGTTTAAAAGTGGGTCAACTGATATAGGGAGTCCTTGCTCCTTGCGTACACCATGATAATGTGGTTGCCATTCACACTTGTAAATAAATGTGCTTAGCATTTTTGAGGGGTCTGCCATTTTGAAATGTTGTTCCAACCAATATAGAAAGTGCTCTTTCACTCTCCAATAATGTCTTGAAACAGGAATCAGTGGCTCAAAGGTCAGCCATCTGAGGAATCAATGAAGTGATCACCGACCAGATTTTGTAAGTTGGGAAAGTTCACTTCAGGGAGAGGAAGGTTCATTTCAGAGAGAAAGCACTAATTTCTGGGAGACTCACAAATTAAATGCTTACCTCCAGTTTGAAGGAGTGCAAAAAATGGCTAACAATCACAGCTGCCGCCATAAAATGTCTCTTTCTGATATTCATTGCTCTTTTTGGACGCCGTTCTTCAGAGGAAAGCTGCACAGGCACCTCTTTAAAACTTGCCGCTCGCGAATCCAAGAGTTAATCAAGAACTGACTCAGTCATCGTGTACATGCCCAAATCGACTCGAATAGCTCAATTTGTGGGAGACTGCTATAATTTTCCATATGTTGCTGAAAAATGTCATTGAATCTGGGTGACTCTGAGATGATGTGGGAGACTTGACAATTCTGCATCAACCCTTCAAGAATTCATAGCATTTCTACGAAAACAGAAGGCTCCGAAAACAACAGTATTCACTACAAGTCTTAGCTGGTGCCAGTGCAGCAGCAATTATTGCCTGTGAGATGGCCTTACTAAAAAATAAAGTCATGTAAAGGCTCTTGACGATGTTCCCTTCGAGATGGATAGAGGAAAATCTAGTAGACTTGTTAG
>CBDHDT010000169.1:0-6221 GCA_965261215.1 Ekhidna sp. | reverse complement strand
CAGTGTGGAAGTGGATGGAAAACTTCGTATTACCGCCATGCCGGATGTGGTATGTAATATTCCGTATGTTTACCTGAGACCACGCAAGATTTTACAGACTCGACTTTAAATGAAAGCCACGGAGGTCGCTAGATAAGTTAATGATAAAGTAAACGACTGCAGATTCGAAGTCAGAAGGGAAGAACACTGGATACACACGTAATCTACATGGTCAATAACTGTCAGAGAAAGGTTGCTGGAGTTATTTTTAACTTTTGTAACTAAACTTGCTTAATGTTTCAATATGCTGTGGCATTGGATGTGATACAAGTTCTTGATGATATCTAGGAACTATTTTCAACCTTGCTATGGTAAAAACAGTTCCTTGCATGTTTACTGCCACTCTCTCTCTCTCGGACAGCGAGTAGATGACTGGATAATTTCATATATAGAAAGCATAACTGATGCATATAAGTCAATGATTGTGCTAATGATATACAGCTTACTCAAAGCTATAAACAGAGTCTAAAGTGCAAACCATCACTTAAACAGATTCTTGTCAGCTTCTGCATGATCTTCCCTTAGGACTCCTACAATTTCTGCAGAAAGCACTATATGCTGTCTTCACTTTTAAGTGCAGCTCTTCTCATCTTCATGGAAAGCAGTTTCCAAGTATTCCTCAAAACTACTTAACTTCCACAAGCACATTTACATTTCAGAATTTGTTATCCCATTATGTTGTAAGTATCAGGTTGTTTTATCTTGCACCTGTAAAGAATACACAATCCAACTACTTACCACAATTGTGAATCTCTAAGGAACTTATAATCCTCGACTGCATTACATCTCAGAAGCATAAAGAAGACATTTACAAATCAAGTTCTTGATGGCAGAAACTACTTTCAATCTTGCTAAGGTAAATACTGTTCCTTGAATGTTTACTGGCTCTCTTACAGATGGTAAGTACATGCCTAAATAGTTTAGCATATATATAAAACATAAATGGTGCAACAATGATATAGAGCTAACTGAAAACAATGAACCGTGTTACTAGTGAAAATATCACTGCAACAAATTCTTCTCAGCTTCGGCATCCCCTTGTTTTCCAATAATTTCTGCAGAAAGCACTGCCTGATGACCTAACTCTTAAGGTGGTGCTCATCTTCAACGAAAGTGGTGCTCATCTTCAACGAAAGTGACTTAACAAAACTACTTCCACATTCACATTTCCGCTTCAAATTTTTTAATCCCATTAAATTGTTGGGTATCAGGTTATTCAATCTTGCACCTGTATGGAATATTTAAAAACACAATTCTTGGCTATTTGCCTATATTACAATCTAACCACTTACACCAGTTGTGAATCTCTAGCAAGGTATAATTCTCAGCTGCATCACATCCTACAATCATAAAGAAGACATCTACAAACCATATAAAAATTAGTATTGGGTTAGCTCTTCAGCTTATTGTTTTCCAAGGTTATGGCCAGAGCAATGTCTATGTTTTTTTCCTGGGTAGTAGTTAAGGGTAGGCAATTATCTAGAACAATTAAATAAAAATATTGACAATTCTGACAAAATGTACTGCCTTATGACATCACTCTTAGTATGCTATCATATAAGTAAAGTACTCTTAGACAAGGCAAATTCATTCTCAGCCATATTTCCATATGTGTATTTCTGTGTTACAACTGCCAGGAACATGCACAGCAGTAATTGCTGGCATAGCATCATTCGCTGGCTATATCAGCATTCGCTGCCATAGCAATATTCACTCGCCTTAGATGTTTAAACATGATAACTATATAGTAAAATAGAGATCCACAAGTATGAATGTCTTTTAATATAGATACACACTATGGTGCACCCATTGCTTAGGTTATAACTTCTGTTTGCTTCCTACAATCATATGGAAAGATTATGTTGCCTCTCATTGCTTCTGCGTGCCTATTATGTCCAAAACAAATTGGAGCAGTTGGATCCTCGTAGCCTCAGTTTCAAGCCTCTAGCATCACATTTAGACCTCAGCCTCACACTCAGACCTCAGCCTTAAATTTGGCTGGACTGTGTGTCTATAATCCCTACTTGAACTGTGAAGCCTCGCATTCAAGATGAATTTCAAGGTTTTTTTCTTCTAACATTTCCATACAGCTAGCCTCACATTCAGATTTTTTATCCCCACCTACTTATGTTGAAGTATGTCAGATGAGCTGGATACTATATATCTTTCTGTAGCTACATATACAGACCTGTAGCATCTCATTCCGACCTGTACCCACACATTCAGAGTGCAGCCTCAGATTTGCCCCATATTCTGCAGCCTCATGTTTGTACTTGCCAGCTTATGCTCAAGTAAGTTATAGGAGCGGGATAAATGCCCTCTCATTGAGACCTCGGCCTCACATTGAGACCTCAACCTCACATTAAGACCTTAGCCTTATGCTGAAATCTCCACCTCACATTCGGCCACACATTCTGAGTTGCCAGCCCCCAAGTAAGTCTGAAGAGCTAGATAAAGCAGGTCTTGTTTCCCTCTTTTACCTGTACCATCACATTCAGACCTGAAGCATCACATATTCAGACCTGTACCATCAAATTCAGACCTGAAGCATCACATACTCAGACCTGTACTATCACATTCAGAAACACCAGAAAAGCTTAGTTTAACAAAATTCGTCAGAGATACAATGTTAATAACCAATTCCAAAGTGTATTCATGCTAATACTAGGAGTGATCTTAAAAATAGAACCAAAGGAAATTGTATCAATACAATATTGGTATACGATTCGTCAAGAAGTTTATAGAAAAGTTGAAATTCAGCTCCCGATAAAGGAATTTCATAAAAGTGCCACCTAATTGCACAAAGAAAAATAATAAGATTTCAAAAATGCAATACACCCAGTGTAAGTATGTACCACTATGCTTTCTTCCAGATAATACCAGCTTTCTCGTCTAAGATAGTTTTGTGTGACAGGAAAAAAAAAGAGAGGAAAATTGAAGTCACAGAAATTCAGGTAATGGAATTTCATCACCATAATTAATCGTTTCTTACAAAAACAACCATTTAACAAAGCAAATATTTATTCTATAATAGCTGTTACATCACTTATAGGGTTATATAACCACAAGAAAACTTATTCCCATGCTAATAGATTGCTAAATATCGGTCACAGACAAGAAGGTTCGAAGAGCCACAAATCAGACTTGTACGAGGCACAAATGTTCCTCAACTTCAAATTGTAATAACTTTTGAACCGTGACAAGTTCGTAGGATAAAAATTAAATGTTACACAAGCAAAAGATGATGGGATTTTCAGAAAGACATATCTGAGAGATTTGTTGAATTTCTTTTCTCACTCGAGATGTTAGTTCTTGCATGACCAAGCCCTTCAACTATTTCTGCAATCACTCTTCCTTGCCTGCTCACGATAAATGCAGCCAGTTCCCGATATTCATGCTGGTATCAGTCTCGGATCTATAACATACTCACACAGGGACCATACCATCATTTACCAGGAATGTTGATGGTCAAATAACTAGACATTTCAACATTATCGGATATTGAAGCTATTAATTCTTGACGGATAATAGTCATGCACATAATAACAGGTGGGCGATTTTTATTTCTTATTTTGAGGGAGGGTTTGGCGGGGATTATATTTGGTAGTCATGTCTACGACTAACAATTAAATTATCCACCAATATATCTTGCTCAAAATAGAGACTTACAGCCCTAGTTAACTGCATGTGTCATTTTCATGAGAAAAACACTTTTTTGACCTTCAAGAATTTTTTTTTTTGTCAATTTCCGCAAAAATTGTTCAACAGAAAAGCATAGTTTAGCTTTGTGTGGCTCATTTTGAGGAGAAAAACTGTGTTCGGTAATATTTGTCCCGTTTCACAAGTTTGACTAAAAAATTTGTTTATATCAAATCAAAAACAGGATAAACCCCTTACCAGACTCGTTGAGAAAAAAATCTTTCTGAGAAACTCTCAGCTTCATTCTGAGATAGTCACTTTTTTGATCTTAAAGAGATGTTTTTATGTAAATTTCTGCAAAAAATGCTACTAAACAAGCATAGTTTAGCTGTATGAGGCTCATTTTGAGGAGAAAACCTTTTTCGGTATTATTTGTCCAGCTTCACATGTTTGACAAAAAGAGTCGCTTCTATTGAATCAAAACATTTCCTCAGGATTTGTCCCTTATCATACTTGTTGAGGAAAAAAACCTTCTGAGAAACTCTTAGCTTTTTTCTGAGATAGTCACTTTTTTGATCATAAAGAGATGTGGTTTTTTTATTTCCGCAAAAATGCTTAAAAATACCAGAAAAGCTTAGTTTAGTTCTATGTGGCTCATTTTGATGAGAAAACCCCTTTTTGAACCATAAAGAGATGATTTTTTTTTGTCAATATCCGCAAAAATGCTTCAAAACACCAGAAAAGAAAACTTTAGCTGTATATGGCTTATTTTTAGGTGAAAAACTGTTTGCAGTAAATATTTGTCCCATTTCACAAGTTTGACAAAAAAAGCCGTTTCTATCAAATAAAAACATTTCCACAGGATTTTCCCCTATAAGACTTCAGAAAAAAAATCTTTCTGAGAAACCTTTAGCTTCATTCTGAGATAGATTTTTTTAATCTTAAAGTGATTTTTTTTTTGTAAATCTCCGTAAAAATGCTTCTAAACACCAGAAAAACTTAGTTTAGCTGCATGAGGCTCATTTTGAGGAGAAACCTGTTTTCGGTAATATTTGTCCAGTTTCACTGGTTTGACAAAAAAAGTCGTTTCTATCAAATCAAAATATATCCTCAGGATTTGCTCCTTATCACACTCGTTGATACATCACGCCCAGCTTAGGTTAAGTTTGTTTTCCACAATTCAGCCAATTGTTGCTATACATCTTCGGTAATAATTTATGCTATGGTCATCTTTGCAAGTAATGTATTCCATTACTGATAAATGAAGGTTGTCTGTCATCAGGGATTTGGCTGTGCTCAACCTTTCCTCTCATTTCCAGTCTCTGGTAGAATTCTCTCATAACATCACTATCCACATGAAGTTCTCTTGCCTTTCAACCCAACTCCCTTACTCCTTCACTCCCCACCCTCTTCAACTCCCACACCTGTTGGTGTTGTTTACAAATAAATAAAGACAGTCTACCAACCACAGCCACTTTAAAATGAGAACAAACTGTGAAATGGAAGTGCCAAACCCTTTCCCAGCCTAGCACTTTGGTAAGAGTCAGCTAGCGAGATTAGGTGAGCTTCCAGCCATCATCTTCTTTCAAGGCCTTTTAGGTGATTGTTTTGAGGTAATTCTATTTCTTGAAGTATTTAAATTTCTTGACATTAGAGTTTAAGTCTATTGAACTAGTAAGACACTACATGATCATGAAAAAAAATAGCCTCAAACATGTGCTACACACGTTCATTACTTTGAGCAATAAAACATAACAAATGAGAAGGAAAATGTAATGTTACAAGAGTTAATTAGCTTAGTTCAACACATAATCCATCAACCTCAGCTGGTCTGATGGATGTGCGGTAAACCCACATTGCATCATTTCACCTCCATAGCAGATGACAAGTCTTTCGAAGAGATGGGAGGTTGAGTCAGCAGGGGGAATACCCAGCTTCTGGCCCAGCAAATGGCCCAAGTTCAGATAGTGTCAACCGCATCCAACCTTCACGCAATAAACCACATCCGTATACGTTTCTTGACAATTGTACGCATGCGCTGATGGCATATTAAACAGGTCTCAGTTGTGTGTGAGTGTGTGTGGACTACTTGTGGCAGCTATTGTTTCTAATAGCCAGTCCTTTTTTTTTCCTTTTACCATGTGGACAATTCGCATCTAAGCACTTGGACATGTTGCATGTTGCTGCAATATACATGAGCCTGCTGAGCACCGCTGCCATTTGCGGGTAACGTCACTTCCGATTCGACCGCATGAGCTGAATGGACTCGAGTTTCCTGACCAAGAAATTAAACCACAAAAAAAAAAAAGTTGTAGTTGGCGTGGACAAAGTATTGATTAACGGTGAATGTGCATTTTGGTTTAATCTACTATGGAGCTGATCTTCACCCTGCTATTCTTGTCCCAGCTTGCTACTCCCCTGGAGTGCGACAAAGGTGCGTTTGCCTACCTGATCACCTCCTCGTCGTCTTGCGGTGTAGACCCTGTGTACGGTGTGGGTCTAGAGAGGACAGTGACTGCAGTAGACGCGGCTCTTAGCCACGT
>CBDHDT010000168.1:0-13215 GCA_965261215.1 Ekhidna sp. | reverse complement strand
CCCGTGTTTGAAATTTTTGATTTGCTTTGCTTAATAAATAAAACATTGATTTTCAAATCTTCTATGTACTGTTCAGAGGTCAAGGTAATATAACATTTATTATCCTTCTCCCTTTCCAGGTCCCCTCCTCCCTTTCCAGGTGAAACTTAATGAGCATGGCTATTTTTTGGGAGGGGAGGGGGGGGGGGGGGGGGGGGGGGGGGAATGCTCCAGTGGATTTGAAGATGCCATTTTAATGATGAATGTATGGTCCAGCTGGAGACCTACTGTCTACTGATGCTTTTGCTCCTGCAAAAGTGCCAATGCCAAGAAATACATCAAGTACTGGTATATCCCGATATATAAGGAACTTTTTGGATGACACCATAAACTGGTGGAAGCCACTGGAATCCTCCTGACTAAACCTGATAAAAATAGTCTTGTGTATACCAATATCCTGGTATTTGGATGTGAAGCATTGTATGAATGAATAATATATGTGCAATGCATGAAAGTTTTTATATCAGGTTATCTTCACCAGGAGACATAGTGCAAACATAATTTTAATGGCTAACTACCACAACTATGTAGTGGACCACAACAATGCTGTAGATCTACATTTGGCCATTATCAAGTCCTGCTTGTGGCTTTTTGAGTGTAGCTGGTATTTTCGGTGGAAAAGTAAGTTTGCATGGTTAGAAATTATTGAAGTGAAATGTAACAATTAAAAACCAGAGGAAAAAAACACGATACATAGTCATAATCTTGCCTCTATATTTTGTATGTGCAATGCTATGTTGAAGTCAACCTCAAGTGCATTGCCTATTGACATCCTAATTAACACAATTAATAAGAGCTGTGACAGTACTAATATGCGATACAAAAGTTTAGAGCTGAGTAATATAGTTGCAATAGAAGACTGTAATTACTTAGAGAATGAGTACTGTAAATGATCACTTTATATGTAACATTCCTATTATGGGTCCTACTAAATCTATGATCCATATTTTCTTCATGCTGGTAAAAAAAGCGAAAAGTTATTGGTGATTGAAGGTGAGCCCTTATGTGGGAGTTGGATGGGAGATTACCATGTATGGCATATTGTTGTATTCACAATACGTTCATCCGTAAAAAAATATGAATGGATTATCCGCCTTAAATAAAACAGGCATACAAAAGCTGGAAATGATGCAGAAACTATTATCAGGTAAACAAACAATTCCATGCATGTACTGCTGTGCTCTCTCTCATCCAGCAAATGCATGAGAGGACTGGCTACTATACATAGTCACTAACATATATAGAAAGGATAATGTTACATATGGTCATGTGCTAATGGAGGAGAGCATAGTGAACACAAAAAAAGAGTGAAGAGTGAGGCATGTACACTTTCACATCATGTCAGAGTTCTTGTCAGCTGGATGTTTTCCCCTTTTGTACAGTACACTGAAAAAAATCCTGTAGAAGGTTTTCCTTGAGGACGTCACTCTTACTGAAGTGTGTTTTTCACCTTTGAGTGAAGTTGCTTCCATGCACTGCTAAGAAGAAAAACAGTCACAATCATGTTATATGTAAGGAAGAATATATTAAATTCTCATGTCCAAGCATCTCAACACCATGACATCGATAATGTATACAGATCAGTGCTATATTAGACCTTCAGCTTGATAGGGGAAATGGCAATGGTAAGAGAAATAAAGCCTTTTACCACAGCTTTATTTTCCACTCAATGCCTTCCATTCATTACTAGTAAAAAAAAAAATAATAATAATAAAAATAAATATATATATATATATATATGATAGCATCAGTGAAGAAGTATTATTGTGAAATAATATCACTATTGCAATTGGCATCAGTTTATGGATTATCTCCTTAAATCCACCCTAAACCAAGTATACATATTTTTTTTTTTAAAGGCAAAGATTAAGCATATATTTTAGAACAATTCATTTTTGTACTATTTGCATCTTTTCTCAGATTCTGTAACAAAACTACTTATCCAATATAGAAAATAGTTTACAAAAATTTATCTAGACTAAAGAATATTAGAGGAGTATAAAAAAGTAGCTCATTAGTTTACAAGTTAGTGCCACAAATTTTGCAGGACCAAAATATTAATTGAAAGAAACAAAAAAGGTATAAAAAAAATAAAGTAACACATGTGCCTTGTGCTGAATAGAATTAACTTTCCCGCTGTTTGGTTTCCCATGACTCTGTCTACATGTGCTCTGCAGTTACCTCTCCTCAGACATTGGCTATAGCTTTTCAATTTTTGTAGGCTCAGCATGACTATGAAATGTATGTGATGTACACTTTTGAAAGAAAAGACTAAATTAGACTGACCTGTTAAAAGAGAAAGGAAACATGACAATGCCCATGTAGACCATCTCCAGTTAGACACTCCTTTACCATTTTCCTTTTAAAATTGTGTAAGCAGTAAAAGTGTGAATTTGTGGTTGCATAGGCACTCTGTAGAATTTAAAACCACCACAATATTGGTGTGTGTATATATAATTTTAATGGAAAGGAGGAATCTTGTTAAGTCTACAAACATAAGAGGCCTCACAGATACCAACTTTGGTAATTCGCTGCCACCATAGTCACTCCCTATCTTCTTCTAGCTAACCTCAAGCTTGACAAAAGAGTTAAAGATCTTAATTAGAATTATATTAAGTTGCATAGAGACGTCTAGTGGCAGAATATGCGGATAGAAGGAGACTGACATAGACTAGACTGCAGAGGGGTTTAAATACTCTTGCAACTAGGCTTTGACACGGTAGGTGTTGATAATAGTGTGAGGATAGTTGAATTTCTGTATATCCAGACTGACATAAGTGTGTGATATTGTATCATGATTCTTGGTGTTCGGATTTATGCATATGTGTTGATAGCCTGCAATCATGAGTTCTAGCTCTTTTTATAGGTTCTATTTATAATATTCATTCTTTACAGGGCTGCTCTGTGGCCGATCAAGGCCGAGGCCTGACAAATCTATTCTACATGGGTAAAGTATTTTTTCATATATTTTATAATAGTCGATCCAATTTAGTTGTTTGTTTGGGTTTCAAGACTTTCTTTGCTTGCTTGTTTTGTTTCTTTTGCTACTCTGTACTAAACGTTGTGTGGTTGTGCGACTCCTGGGCTTTATCTAAGCTGTTAATTGTTGCCATGTACTACACTTATCTACACATATCATGTAAAGTTGCTATTGTTGACTGTACCGGTGTATACTACATTGTACACTTCACATATACCATGTTTTGTTGTTATTGTTGACTAACAATGTAGAAGAAATTAAAAAAAATTAGCACATAGCATATGTTGTTGCTATTGTTGACTGTACCCATGTTGGGTCAGCTACTGCCAAGGATTTGGTATATAACAGTCACACAGGAGAGCACTACCAACCCAACACCTACATCCTCCTTTTGGACATGGTGATAATTTCTAAGGAGCGGGAAGTTCACTCACCAAGAAGCAACACTGAGGGTTCTATGCCTAATTCTAATTCTGATAAGAATCATCAACCACTATTATTAGTGTATTCAATTTTGATTAAACTTTCCCTTTTTGCCAGATTTTTTTTTGTTGTTAGACTGGATCGAGAAATAGAGTAATCGTGTACATGCATAGAAACATTAAACGTCTTCTTGTGCTGAAATTGCGATGAATGAACCTCCATGGGACAGAACCGAGAAACAAAGAAACAAACATAGATCCTTATAATTTATTAATTTTAATTTTTTTATTTTTTTATTTACTCTAACTATATTGGGTTGTTTTTTTGTTTATTTTTTTCCTTTTTTTTTGTTTCTAATTCGAGTTGATCACTGCCAAGTGTTAGCTGGGAGGCAGAGGATCTCCTTGGCATTTAAACTAGTTAGCTTTTGTGTTGTTGATGTACACTATAAATATCAACACATGCTAGCTATGTTTTTCTATTGCTAACTGCCAATGTATACCATGTTGTCCGTTAAAAAATAATCAGAACATACCTTATCTTGTTGCTATTATTGAATCATTTGCTGGATTAGTAGAATGGAATAGCAAAAAAGGGCAATGAGTGAAAAAATGTTTCTCTTTCTTCTTTTGCTTAATTGGCATATAATTAGTTTCTCGATAGAGCTGAGCAAGGGGGGACTTTCCCATTTTCCTCCGAAATTTAAAAACATATTTGTGGTTGTCATAACTTTCCCCCCCTTTCTTCTGTGCAAATAATTATTATACCAGCTTGTTGCTTATTGTGTGTGCTTTAAGATGATATGTAAAAAGTCTCTATATGCATTTTTTCTTAGAAGATGTAGCCAAACACGCAAGGGTCACTCAGAAAATGGCACCTCCTAATTTCCCAGGATTCTAATTGCCTGGCGCCTTGAGCTACAGACCTCAAACTTCCTGTGTGGCTTGCTAACACCCTAAGCTGTGATATAAGCGAGCCATAATTTTTTTACCATGAAGCATTCCTGAGATATGATTATTAGAAGAGGCGGGGTCACAGATATTCCGTGGTTTTTGGCGCGGCTTGAAATAAAGTGTCTCATATCTATTCAACACTTCACCGCGTTTTAATTATGGCTCAGACATATCACAACTTAGGGTGTTAGCAAGCCACAAAACAAGTTTGGGGTCTGTAGCTCAAGGTGCCTAGGAATTAGAATCCTGGGAAATTAGGAGGTGCCATTTTCTGAGTGACCCTTGCGTGTATGGCTATATCTTCTAAGAAAAAGTGCCTATAGAGACTTTTTACATATCATCTTAAAGCACACACAATAAGCAACAAGCTGGTATAATAATTATTTGCACAGAAGAAAGGGGGGAAAAGTTATGACAACCACAAATATGTTTTTGAATTTCGGAGAAAAATGGGATAGTCGTCCCTTCAAAACCTATCAAAAACTTTATTAGGTTGACAATGCTTATCACTGTACAATTTGCCATTCGATAGAGTAATCACCTGCAGCCTCATTCAAGTGTTGCACAGAAGAACACTGCCCTCCTTTAGACATGGTAACTCTTTACCAGGGCAATACCTCCTCACGGCAAACAGCATCTTAGGTTAACATCAAATTATAAAGTGGTAAAAAGTGTCAACATAATTAACATGCTAGTATATAATTAGTGTCGGTGTTTTTGTCAATATCAGTTTTGGACAGGTTTTGTTTTGCACTGCTGCATCAAGAAACTTATTGTACCGAAGAAAAGGATAGAAAGTACTATAGTAGACCACCAGTGAATACTTCAATGACCTTTATGCACCAATATTGGTCCATATGATTTTAGGAGTCTATGTGGTTGTGAACTACATCAGTATACTCTTGTTTCCTTTTTTTTCCAAGTCACTCCAATATAGTTGAATAAAAAACCATCACTTTTACTATTTTTTCTGAGTTTGTTTGTTTTTGGTATCAATTAACAGACTCCTAAAATACTGTGGCAAGGGCAAATTTCATAATCAAACAAGAGAGCCGAGAAAAACTACATCTTTTAAATTTTTATCTAACTTCTTGATTCTTAATTTTGTAAACAACAAAAATTACCAAATACTGTACCCTGTTAATGATTTGTTATAAGAGTCTATCAAAGAACAGCTACACCATCCTTCAATGATTTGGTAAGAGTTGCGCTGGAGAGACGTAACCAAATAACCTTATCATATGTTTTGCTAAAATGTACACACATGAGTAATGTTGCTTGAATTCATTTTACTTTTTGTTTGAAGAGGATTATTCATCAGTAAATTAACTGATCCTTCATTCAAACACATTTCATGTGGATTGACTTGATTGCATCATTAACTAACTTACCTGATTGACAAGCTTACCCACCCCATTTTTTTGTAATCAAGAAACATATTAATTGTAAATGTTCATTGGAAAAATTTTCATCAGTTAATAACATTTCTATGAATTAACTAATTGTATACAAGTTATGCTGGTGGATTTGGTACATAGATATAGAACATATTCTATAATATGATTTGAAATGTTTTTTTCTTCCTTCATTTGTTTATGGTTTTTAGGTACTACTTTAGTGAGGATTCTAGGTATATATACTAGAAGTCCTTTTGAAGCAAATATATATAGGTTAGATACAGACACAGAGGGATCTATGGCATTTATAAACCTGAGGACCTTGTTCTGAAACTACCTGATTACAAAGGCGCATAAGGGCCTGTGGGTTTATAAATGCCATAGATTCTAAAGTTGGGGGAGTTGAACCAATTTAGATAATTCTCATAGCACCAGCCCAACTTTTATACTAACCTTTATGTTTCATTTCCTTATGTTATGGCAGCAACAAAAGACTTGAACGATTTCTTTATTAAATTTCTGGAGAGAAATTGAATGGAGAATGACTACGAGAACTGGCTTTCACACACCACAAAGAAGTAGGGAAACAAGTACCTAGGTAGCAGTTGAAGGGGGTGTTGAAGGGAATGTATATTCACTGAAACCTTCACTTGACGTAGAACAGTTCTCATCCTTCAAATAAAACAATTGAAAACCAACTGACCACTCAAATCACTCTACATAATTCCAGTTTCATTACTCCATGGAGGTTCTTATATAATAAAAAAAATCTGACCAAGCATTACCTAACACTGTTCATGCAGCTAAGAAGCAGCTAATATGACTTTTAGCTGATATATCACCCTTGTTTTTTAGTTCATCTGAATTTAAAATGTAGGTCAAATACTGGTAGTGGTCTAGCACTCCCTAACAAACAGTAATGCCGCAAATATTGTAGGACTAACTTCGTTGTTTTTAGTTTTGTGTTTCTGTATAGTTTAGCAGTGGAGGAGGAGTGGAGGACAATGTCAGGTGTGAGCTGATGGTTTCGTAGATATTTCTGAACCTTTCATAAAACTTTTGTTTATGGTTACTCTACACTACTCACATATCGCTACTTATTATGCTTCATTCTAATGCTGACAGTACCCATTTATACCATGTTGTCCATTAGAAAATCTGATTAAACGGTATCCTCTCGGTATTATTAACTGCTCCCATTTAAGGTTAGCTACAGTTTCCTTCATGGATTTGGTAGCATTGCACTGGAAAACACTAGAGCCGATATTTTGGTAGAGGATCAACTATGGCCTCCTTTTGACATGGTAGCAGTTGACCAGAAGCGAGAATTCCTCAAACCAAATAGCTGATGCAAGCCTGAGTCAATCGTTGTAGTACAAATTGTCAACTAAGTTAATTTAACGATACTACTGTGTCCATTTTTTTCTTCACTAAATCAAGAAATGGAGTGGTTGTGGGTGTTTATTGGAACATTTTGAGTCTTGTAATACTAAAATTATGATGAGAAAACCTATTGCATGCCAGTGTGCATGGGAAGATACAGAGAAACATAGAAAAAAACAAAGAATGATCTTGAAGGTGAGTTTTGCAGTTCTTAACCCTTTTTTGGTGCTGACTGTTTAATACCTTAGTGAGGGTTTCAAGGCACGAATGGTGTCTTTATGGAGCTAATATCAGCTGAAACCACCTTTTAAGCAGCCAATAAGCAAGTAATGTGGGTTTTAGCTAAGATATACCCTAGGTTTTTTGGTCCTCCACTTTAAAAAGTGTGGCAATCAAATATATGGTGTATGTTAGTATAGAGTTAACATATCTTGTAGCCATGAGCATTCATATGGTATTATAACATTATTACAACACCCACAAAGCATACCTTAACAGGTTCAGAGAGTAATAAAGAACATTAGAAGCACATGCACTGCTGATGATGGATATCAAAAGATTGTCAGTGCATGTATATTATATTCCTATATGACCTAATCAGTTTGTTGGTTTGTTATGGTGCAATCTCTAGTACCTTGTTTTGGCACTTTGGTGCTGAGAAATATCTGCACACATATTCTATTGCCTATTAAATAATTATTAGGTGGGGTGTCTGACATTTGTACTACCATCCGAGTGAAAGAAGGTGAAACCCTTCTCTACTCAGCACGTTTCTTCTTTCCAATGGCAGGCACGATATTCTTCCGGCATTCAAGCCAGTTTTCTGTCTCCGTCTATGGAAATCTTCACCATGTCACAGTCTTTACTATGTCACAGTTGTTCCAATTATGTTGAATCATAATTGGAACATTCATATCAACCCAGTAAGTTTTTTACTCTAATTTCCAAGTACTAGGATTTGATGCATTTTTCTTAGATGCCTAAATCTCTTTCAACCCCAAAATATGACTATTTCCCAAGAGAGAGAAAAAAAGGGAAGAAAAACATCCAAAAGGCATTTGTTGCTCAAACATCACTCCAGCCATTTTCATGGGCTAGCACTGCAATTCCCTCTTAAAACATAGTCATTATTTGTACTAGATATGTAATCTTGTGTAATGGCAACATAAAACATGAATTTAGATTGTAACTTTTGTATTGGACTATGCATGTATGTTCATACATTGAGCTTCATTACTTTTTAAGGGTATTCAGCTATGACTGTGGGAGAAATGCATTGGAATGCCATCTCATAGCTCTGTAATGCTAAAAAATTGTTTCATATTCCATTCAGTGGAGTTGGCAGGTCGCCAACACCTCTGGACTACTCCATTGAAAAACTCTATTATATATTAGGCTATGGTAGATACCAACCACGAACTACTAGCACTGTTTTTAAGAATGGTATTACAGGAGCAGAGATCTTGAATACCTGTATGAAGGTTATGGTTGGTGTTGAACATATATCTGCAGATGTATAACTTAACCCTGCATTTAATTCTATATACTTAGTCATATATTTTCTCACAATTCTATATAGTATGGTTAAAGTAAACTACTGACGAGATAGATTATTGGCCACCTGAATCTAGAGAGATCACGAGTTATGGTATGGTACATGTGACTATCATACCAATGATTATAGTTATGTAAGGTGATTCATTTCAACATGATTCCTTGGAAAAAGAATTTCGGAATCAAATAATACCTGTAACAATTACAAAAAGAATACTCCCATGCCTGGCCAAGCATTCACATCCATCACATATGCCATTTTAAAATGTACATGTACAGCACTCGTATACTGGTTTAAACCAAAATTAATCATTTTTATGCAAAAGATTATTGGGCATGCTCAGTGCTCTATTCTGCCTAAAATTGATGTATCTAAGGTTTATAAACATAATATCTTATTAACTGTGATATCAAACTTCAAGTGTTTACTGAGACAATTAAGAAAATTGTGTCAAGGCTTAGGGTTTCTTTAGCATGAAGATGGCAATTCTGTTCTCCATTAAGGAAAAATTGTAATGACAAAGAAAATGTACTTGCATAATGTGAGAAAGATAGTATTGGAGTTGGCATCTCTGAGTGAGGTTGTAATTTTTCACCAAGTTTGTAGCCATGTTTTGTACAGTTTATCTGTCAATATTCTATAATTATTGTGATGACCAGGAGGAAGAATTCTCAAGTAAAGTAACTAGATATAGCTTACAAAATAATTGTTTGTTTTTTAATTGGAAACTTTAGTTTGGTACCAGAAAATTTTCCTGGTTACATTGTAGTTCCAAACCATGTTTTTTATGTCATAACCATACACATTTTATGTCTTTCTTTTCACTTTGGTATGTTCACAGTTGTATGATATTTTTGGCCACCACTCCCACTTAAACTGATTATACAACAAATTTATTTATGTTCATTTACAACAGTTATATTAATAAATAGATAAAACTTTTCTTCAGAATACACTTTTCAAACTGTTTATGTTTCATTAGAATTCAAATAAAATAAGCTGCACTTTAATATAAAATAAATCAGCCCCATTGAAGTCAGAAGACAAAAACTGTGCATCTCTACATGTCATGTTTATAACGAAACTTACAGAAGGAAATTTTTCCAGGAGCAACTACTTTCTTAAGAGCGAAGGAATTCAGTTCAGTTAGCATTGGTGTCTCTGCAGCCTTTCCCACCAGAAGAACATCCAGAAACAGAAGTAAAGCTTGAAAGAGATGCTTCATGAGGAGTTGTGATTGATAACATTGTTGATTTTTTTTCCCCATGTAACAGCATCACCATCTAACTGGAAGTATGTTTTTGTATGTATTATATATATAGATTGCTCACAAACTATTGGATAATTACAGGTAAAAATATGGCATTTATAATGTCTGGTTCATTTTTAATATATATATATATTGCAATTGATGTCTGCTTTTACAACAAACAATGCTCTTATGGCATTTAATCAATTACTTGTGATTGAGTAAATTGGAGCAAATTTAAAAAAATGTGAAGCTAGCCCAGCTTATATAGCTAGTAGTCTTTCTAAAGCTCTATCACTGTGGCATTTCTGGTACTCTGGCCACTTCGACTTTGTTCAGTTCATTTCCATAGGTTCACCATTATCTTCTGGCGAAGCAATGCCACACTTTGGTCTAAGAGGGTCTCTACCTGAGCTCCTGAAGTCATGGAGTGGTAATACTCCTCCTAACTTTACATAACCACTTGGTGTGTTTTTATTTTCTATATATCTGTTTTCATCTGTAAAGAAAAAAATAATGTATTCTCAAGTATATATAGAAAAAAAGAAGGAAAAAACTTTCAAGATTAAAGCATGCATGGACTTAAGTTATCTCACGAGCCAGACCTTTTGGGGGTCTGGCTACTCAAGTCATGATGAGAACAACTCTAGCTATATGATGGTGGCTCTTGACCCACTGGAACCTTTGAGAGCATTCCTGAGACTGCATCAACCTGTTGAACTTGTTTTTTGAAGTGTGTTTTCTCGAAAAAGAAGACAGCAGAAAGTTACTTCCAAGCAAGTTGACACGTTGTGTTGTAATAACTTTGTAAACAAGTATGAAGTCTACAAAGGAGCTAGAGCATGGCAGACTCTAGATTTCTTCATAATCTGGTAGCCTAGATATCTCTTTTCCAAGGGCTGTAGATTGTCGAAGATTTTTGTCCAAAGTGCCAGGCATTATCATCTCTCACTGACAAAGGGCACTCATGCGATGTAATGACACTTTTTAATGATGCAGTTAATCAAGTAGTCGGTTAATTGATCATAACTCACACCAGTTGTGAGAGTGGTCGTATGCCAAACAGAGAGAAACAGTTGAAAAATATTACTTTAATATGTAATGACATTGAATTGTCAATGTGTGACATTGGAAGTGTGTAATAAAAAGAAAGAAATCGCAAATCAATAGATAATTAATATTTAGTCACATAGAAGATTCAAATATGCTCATCTTTGTTCTCTAGAACAAAAGTAAGGTTAATTTGAAATGCATAATGAAAAATTGAAGTCAAAAATCAATTGAAAAATTAATATTTAGTTACTTGGAGGTACATATATATGCTTCTTTTTTTCCTAGACTTATAGTTAGCCTGTACCGGAAAAACATGGCTCTCTTGTTACCTCAATATTGTATCAACTTTTAATGGATCATTACATTGGAACCTATGTGACATGTGAAGTAATAAACTGGTTATAATATTATCCACACTGTAGATACCCAGCTAACAACATTATATTCAGTAAAAATGTCATCTAAAAAGGGCCTATTTCATGACACCATAAACCATCGAACATTAGTGATTTTAAATATTGGTGGTCAGGTAGATATGTGGTTAATTGCTTGAAAGCTGGTTGAGATTTGAAAGCAATAGACGTTTACATGAGGAATAAATACTTCAAACGTATGCATACTTTTAATGATTGTTACCATAGTCTACATATGGAGACTATACCATGGTATTTATAAATCTGTAGCAAAGAATTCTTCCTGAAGTACCTCCTTTCTAACCCTACTGCGATGAATTTATCCGGGAGCAAGGAGTTGTGAGCAGTTCCTGGTAGCATTCCCATAAACCATCCAACATTAGTGATTTTATTGGTGGTGAGGCATATATGTGGGTAATAGCTTGAAAGCTGGTTGAGAATTGAAAGCAATAGACGTTACATGAGTAATAAATACTTCAAACTTACGCATAATTTTAATGATAGTTACCAGTTACCATAGTCTACATTTGGAGATTATACCATGGTACTTATAAATCTGTAGCAAAGAATTCTTCCTGAAGTACCCCCTTTCTAACCCTACAGCAAAGAATCTATCCAGGAGCAAGGAGTTGTGAGCAGTTCCTGGTAACATTAGAGAAAAACCTGTGCAGCTTCTGTCAGCACTGGAGCTTTCAGAACCTGCCGTAAAATGCTTATAAAGACTGCCCATAACTGCAATTGTGTTTGCCAGCTTTTTTTTTTTAGACTCACATGTGCCTCTCCATTACGATACATGCATTAATTGGAGTGTCACCACTTGACAGTAATCCATACATTTGAATAGCCACAATACTGTTTGGGCTAATTTTGAAAGTGATTTTTGTTGCTTATGGGTGCTCAGCATGGAGTTGATTCACAGCATTTGATATGAACTGGGTGAAGAGGTTATTCCTAAAAAAAATTGTAGATATAAAAAAGCTTGAGGGTCACTGACTGTATGGGCATGCACTTGGGGTCAAGCTAAATTTCTAGGTAGGAAACAGGAGTGATAGGTGCTTGCCTAATAATAGACATTTAGCATAAATACTACAGCAGTTACTTGTTATATAAATTAGTTTTCCCCTCCACTTCGCAAAGTGGTCGCACAATTTACTCCTCATGTAAAATGACTCCCCATCACCCTTAACACCACTCTCCTCCACGACTTAACTATCCAAATATTGCATCTCAGCAATTTATGCTTATTGACTTCTTATTGTTTAGGTACATACTCTAGACTTCCGTTGACAAGCAAAACAAATCTCAACACTTTGCTTGCCACAGCTTGAAAGCACTCTGAGATTAACTTTTGACACTAAAATGACCTGTATGGGAGTTATTGAGAACATCCCCTTTTCTTTGATCATTAAGTCCTCCTATTATGTACCAATTTATCTTTAATAAATGAAAGAAGTAACTTACAAAGCAGGATTTGCCTTAGAATTGGTTATTATCCGGTTACCAAACACCTATTCTTTGAAGCACCTGGAATTTTGTGACTCATAATTGTTTTCAGTGGATTTTGTGTCTTTGAAGGGTACAGATTGATAATCTACTGTGTGTCACTCTGTCACCATTGAGGAATTTGAGAATTTCAAGATGGCCGCCAAGATGGCAGACACTCACCTGTAAATTGGCATACCAACATGTTTTTTAAAAATATTTTAATCAGAATTTTATCGTTTTCAGGTCAAATATGTGAATGTAGGATTAGATGAGCTAGGAAAATAG
>CBDHDT010000167.1:0-17549 GCA_965261215.1 Ekhidna sp. | reverse complement strand
GAATTTCCACCAAAATTCTTCAAAACAACAGAAAGGCCTAGTTTAGCAGTATGTGGCTCACTTTGTGGGAAAAAAAAGTTTTTGTAATATTTATCCCCTTTTACACGTTTGATAAAAAAAAAGTTATCTAAACTAATCCAAATTTTCCTCAGGATTTTCCCCTTTCAAACATGGTAAGAAAAACAAACTTTCTGAGTATTTCAGTGCTCGTTTCTGAGATAGTCACTTTTATGTCTAAAAAGAAATGTTCTCTATGAATTTCTCCAAAAATTCTTCAAAACAACAGAAAGGCCTAGTTTAGCAGTATGTGGCTCACTTTTTTGAGAAAAACAGTTTTTGTTAATATTTATCCCCTTTTACAGGTTTGATCAAAAACAGTTATTTAAACCAATCCAAATTTTCCTCAGGATTTGCCCCTTTCAAACATGGTAAGAAAACAAACTTTCTGAGTATTTCAGTACTCGTTTCTGAGATAGTCAATTTTATATAAAAAAAGAAAAGTTCTCTATGAATTTCCCCAAAAATTCATCAAAACAACAGAAAGGCATAGTTTAGCAGTATGTGGCTCACTTTGTGGAGAAAAACAGTTTTTGTAAATATTTATCCCCTTTTACTGGTTTAATCAAAAACAGTTGTTTAAACAAATCCAAATTTTCCTCAGGATTTGCCCCTTTTCAAACATGGTAAGAAAAACAAACTTTCTGAGTATTTCAGTGCTCGTTTCAGCGATAATAACTTTTATGTCTAAAAAGAAATGTTCTCTATGAATTTCTCCAAAAATACTTCAAAACAACAGAAAGCCTTGTTTTGCAGTATGTGGCTCACTTTGTGGAGAAAAACAGTTTTTGTTGATATTTATCCCCTTTTACTGGTTTGATCAAAAACAGTTATTTAAACTAATCCAAATTTTCCTCAGGATTTTCCCCTTTCAAACATGGTAAGAAAAAAAAAATTGTGAGTATTTCAGTGCTCGGTTCTGAGATAGTCACTTTTATGTCTAAAAAGAAAAGTTCTCTATGAATTTCCACCAAAATGCTTCAAAACAACAGAAGGGCATAATTTAGCAGTATGTGGCTCACTTTGTGGAGAAAAACAGTTTTTGTTAATATTTATCCTCTATTAGTAGTTTGTTCAAAAACAGTTGTTTAAACGAATCCAAATTTTCATCAGGTTTGCCTCTTTCAAACATGGCTAGAAAAACAAACTTTCTGAGTATTTCAGTGCTCGTTTCTGAGATAGTCACTTTTATGTCTAAAAAGAAAAGTTCTCTATGAATTTCTCAGGAATGCTTCAAAACAACAGAAAGGCATAGTTTAGCAGTATTTGGCTCAATTTGTAGAAAAACCGTTTTAGTTAATATTTATCCCCTTTTACTGGTTTGATCAAAAACAGTTGTTTAAACAAATCCAAATTTTTCCCAGGATTTGCGCCTTTTCAAACATTGTAAGAAAAATAAACTTTCTGAGTATTTCAATGCTCGTTTCTGAGATAGTCACTTTTATGTCTGTTTTACTGTTTTTACCAAAAAATGTCATTTCCATCAAATCAAAACCTTTCCTCAGGATTTGCCCCATTTTAAATTCTTTTGAGAATAATAATTCTTTGGGTATTCTTAGCTTCCGTCTGAGATAGGCACTTTTAAGACCTTAAAGTGTAGTTTTTTTCAATATTTGGAAAAAATACTTCAAAATACCAGAAAATTTTAGTTTAGCTCTATTTGGCTCATGAGGAGGAAAAGAGTTTTTGGTAATATTTGTCCCATTTCATAGATTTGACCAAAAAAATTGTTTCCTTCAAATAAAAACCTTTCCTCAGGATTTTCCCATTTCAAATTCATTGAGAATAATAACTTATTGGGTAATTCTTAGCTTCTGTCTGATATAGTAACTTTATAGACCTTAAAGAGAAGTATTTTGTCGATTTCCGTCGAAAAAGCTACTTTAGCTGTATGTGGCTCATTTTGATGAGCAATATTATTTTCGGTAATATTTGTCCCGTTTGTCCAAAAAGAGTCATTTCCATCAAATCAAAACTTCTCCTCTGGCTTTGCCCCATTTCAAATTCTTTAAGAACAATAACTTCCATGATAATTCTTAGCTTCTTTCAGAGATAGTTGCACCTTTTAGACCTTAAAGGGAAGATTTTTGTAAATTTCCATCGATAAAGCTTCAAAATACCTGAAAAACGAGTTTAGCTCTATTTGGCTTGTTATGAGGAGCAAAAGAGCTTTTGGTAATATTTGTCCCATTTCATAGATTTGACCATAAAATTCGTCCATCAAATCAAAACCTTACCTCAGGATATATCCCATTTCAGATTCGTTGAGAAAAAATAATTTTCAGGGTAATTCTTAGCTTCAATCAGTGATAGTCACTTTTTAGTCCTTAAAGTTAAGTTTTTTGTCACAGCGAAAATGTTTCAAACACCAAACAAACATAGTTTAGCTCTATGTGGTTCATTATGAAGAGTAAAACTGTTTTCAGTATTATTTGTCCAGTTTTACTGGTTTGACCAAAAAAAGTCGTTCCCATCAAATCAAAATCTATCCTCTGCATCTACCCCATTTCATACGTGCTGAGATGAAATAACTTTTTGAGTAATTCTTAGCTTCTTTCTGAGATAGTCACTTTTTTGATCTTTTGTCAATTTCCGGAGAAAATGCTTAAAAATTACAAAAGCTTAGTTTTACTGATGTGGCTCATTTTGAGAAGCAAAACTGTTTTCGATAATATTTGTCCCATTTCACTTGTTCGACCAAAAAAAAAAAAATTCCATCAAATTCAAACCTTTACTCTGGATTTACCCCTTTTCAAATTCGTTGAGAAATACTAATTTTCTGAGTAATTCTTAGCTTCTTTCTGAGATAGTCACTTTTCTGGGTTTATTTCTGAGATGGCAACTTTTCGCCACATAACGGTTGTTTTAGACGGCGATACAAAACACCAGAATAGCTAAGAACTGTCCATTGTGGCTCGTTTTGATGTTTAAAACTGTTTTCAACAAGATATGACCCATTTCATACTTGTTGGAGGGAAAAAAATCCGTCCCGAGTAATTCTTAGCTACTTTCTGAGATAATCTCTTTTTGATCCGAAATAAGTTCTTTGACCAATTCCGGGGAAAAGGCTTCAAAACACCTGAAAACCTTAGAACTTCAGTTTGAGAAGCAAAACAATTTTCAGCCGTATTTGACCTGTTTCACGTATTTGACGGGAAGATGGGGGGGGGGGGGGGAGCCCTTTTTACTTTCTGAGATGTCTCTTTTTGGAAAGAAATGAGAGTTTTTTGTCAATTCCGGCGAAAATGCTCAAAACACCTGAAAAACTTGAAATATTTGTATGTGGTTCATTTTGAGGCGCAAAACATGTTTTCGGCAGTGTTTGTCCAGTTTTACGTGTTAGACGGAAAAGAAATCGTTTCCGTCTATCTGAGCTTTTGTAAGATTGCCACTTTTTGTCCCATCGGTAGTTTTTGGTGATTTCCTACGAAAACGATACAAAACACCAGAATAGCTCTGAATTGCCCAATGTAGCTCATTTTGAAGTTCAAAAATATTTTTTACGTGATTTGACCCGTTTCACACTCGTTTGAGAAAAAAGTCCTTTCCGAGTAATTCTTAGCTTCGTATGGACCGAAATGAGAGGGGGGTTTTGTCAATTTTCGGCGAAAATGCTTAAAAACAACTGACCACCATAGAATAGATATTTGGGGTTCAATTGAGGTGCAAAACGATTTTTGTTAGTGTTTACTGTTTCACGTATTTGAGGGGAAAAGGTCGTTTTCTGTCAATTCTGGGTGTATTTCTGAGATGCCACTTTTTGCCACATAACGGTAGTTGCTGGCGATTTCCACCGAAAACGATACAAAACCCAAGAATAGCTATGAACTGCCCAAGACTCATTTTGAATTCAATTTCATATCAAATGCGCGGTGGTGGCTATCAGTAAGCTGACGTTTCTTTGGAGTTATGAAGGACTGACTACGACGGAACCCTTTGTAGCTGTATAATTAAAACTTACAATAAGTGCAATTGTATAATAGTTTAGAGTTACGTTTGATACCAAAAACAAGCCACATATTACTGACCTTCCATAACCTGTAGATGGCACTACAAATGTATCCCTTCCATGAGATAGGTTCTCCTAGCTTATCTTTCCACTCTTCTAAATATGCCCATTTCTTTCATGTCATCTTCAATGGCCTCCTCATTACTCAACACCATGTACATTCTATTAAAATCAAAGAATGCTAGCAAACAACACCTTGCACACTCCAGAATCAAGTAGTACTAGCCAAGAGAAATGGGTGAAAAGTAATGTGCAGCCAAAAGTTGTGAATGCGGTAGAACTGAGTGTTTGCTATGAACTTTTTATGCCGCTACATTTTGCTATACTCATAGAAGCAGATCCATGAATAACCCAAAAAGGCAGTTAACTTCTTGCATTTTACCAAATAATGTGACATGCGTGCATATTCATTACAAACACGCGCACACAATCTATTATCAAAAAGAGCTACAATAAATTCTGGCTAACAATATAGTTAATGTAGTATATGGAATAAATTCAAGGCAATAATTCCTACTACAGAATTCAGCTATAGAATTTCACTGTCCTGCCTTGTCAGTGTGCTTGAGAAATGTGAGCATCTAGTAATAGGGAAGCGCGTGCCTGTCTCCAAAATCAATCACACAACCCCAGAAATATTAATTTTGCTGCTAGTTTTGTTTAACGGTTAAGAAAAAAATGTGGTATTATGCACTTGAAATTCAACCTGTTTTGGGGTGCTAGTAGAGAACAAAACCTTTGGTAGTCAGTTGTCCAAACAACCTAACTCCACACGTAGCGATAGGTAAAGGGTCTGGCTACGCCGCGAGACAAGCCGTGTAGGTGTGTGCAAAAAGACACGCGCTTTTTTTTTTTATTCCCAAATTCCAAATAAAGCCTGCATCGCTTGCTACTATTACTCGACTACCTTCATTTCTAGACCTCCTTTTGTCACTTCGTACTGCTTCAAACATCGTTAGCTTTCGTACAGGGTTAGTTCATATACATATAATACTTAGCATAATTTGTCTGCCTAAAATTTAGCTTTAGGCCTGCCACGCTGTGATACCATATACCACTAAATGTGGTTATGGGCATGTAACTTTTGGTAGATGGCGATTTAATCATATGCTAGAAGTGGCTAGATGAGTTTGGGGAAGTCAGAAGAGGGAAAGTTGGAACTTGGGAAAAGTAGTATTGGAAGTAGTGAATAACTGTAATGTATTGGTT
This sequence comes from Ekhidna sp., assembly GCA_965261215.1. Taxonomy (GTDB): domain Bacteria; phylum Bacteroidota; class Bacteroidia; order Cytophagales; family Cyclobacteriaceae; genus Ekhidna. Next base: position 12,274 of record CBDHDT010000167.1, on the reverse strand, counting down.
GGGAAAATGGTGGCAGAGAAGGAAGAAACTGATATATGGTGTGTGTGTGATGACTTGAGCTTGATTACTTTAATTTTGTTTTGAGTTTAAGTAGTTGGAAGACGCTGGAACTTCTGATGGTCTCATACACACTACTGGAGCGGTGGTGAAGGCAGATGCACCATCTTATCATCAAATGATGCTTCTCGTAAAAGGTGACCATCAATTGACATGAAAGAGTTTGACATCAAACTTCTACTACCCACATGATTATGTGGGCTTTTCTTTAGTATATGCTCACTATCTGCTGGCTCTGCAGCAGACACTCTGTTGCGCTATCTACAATGGATTGCAAGGATGCTTGGCTGAGGTGCGGGGGTTGTTGCTGGTTAGCTGTTGTGCTGGTTTCGCCTATGGCCTAGTTATCATCCTTTCTCTTCTAGCAACCTTATTATTGGCAATTTGATATTTACTTTCCTTGCCTGTTGTGGTGGAGCTGCGTATTGCACTCTGTGGCACCTGCCTAACTCCACCTGTATGCTATGGCTTCCTATGCTTCCTGTGTCTTCCAGATTACTTTGTTGACTCAACTTAATCATTTTGCTATATCATACCTGCATGACCATACCTCTTAGGTGCCAATGGGAACCATTGATACCTGGCATGAGTATACCTGGCATGGTCATGCTAACAGCTGCAATACTAAATGAGATCTAGTCAGGATTCTAAGTAATGTGCAGTGGTATATCTACTGTTTGGAGGCTTCTTCCTTGAGATAAGTTATACCCAGTCTTCTTCCTTGAGATAAGCTATACCATGTCTTCTTCCTTGAGATAATTATACCCAGTCTTCTTCCTTGAGATAAGCTATACCATGTCTCTTCTAAGTTATACCCAGTCTTCTTCCTTGAGATAAGCTATACCATATCTTCTTCCTTGAGGTAAGTTATTCCCAGTCTTCTTCCTTGAGATAAGCTATACCATGTCTTATTCCTTGAGATAAGCTATACCATGTCTTCTTCCTTGAGATAAGTTATTCCCAGTCTTCTTCCTTGAGATAAGCTATACCCAGTCTTCTTCCTTCAGATAAGCTGTACCCAGTCTTCTTCCTTGAGATAAGTTATTCCCAGTCTCCTCCTTCAGATAAGCTATTCCCAGTCTTCTTCCTTGAGATAAACTATATCCAGTCTTTTTCCTTTGGGATAAGCCATACCCAGTCTTCCTCTTTGAGATAAGCTATTCCTATTCTTCCTTGAGATGAGCTATACCCAGTCTTCTTCCTTGAGATAAGCTATTCCAAGTCTTCCTTCTTCAGATAAGCTATTCCTAGACTTCTTCCTTGAGATAAGCTACACCCAGTCTCCTTCCTTGAGATAAGCTATTCCAAGTCTTCCTCCTTGAGATAAGCTATTCCTCGACTTCTTCCTTGAGATAAGCTATACCCAGTCTTCTTCCTTGAGATAAGCTATTCCCAGTCTTCTTCCTTGTGATAAGTTATACCCAGTGTTCTTCTTTGAGATAAGCTATTCCGGTCTTCCTCTTGCTTGGGAATACAAGCTGCAAATCTATTCTTTTCGTGCTGGTTTATTTTATTTTATTTTTATTTTTTTAGATGGGGAGGTTAAGAGAGAAGAAATCAAAGGTTGATTAATTCCTACTCAACAACACAGCTGTAAAAATAATATTAAGTACTAGTCACCAAAAAAAAAAAAGGATCTACTCTTCCCACTGTGACCTGTTCTGGCTTCTTACATTCCTACAGCCAACCACCAAAGAGGCTACATATTCCCACCATGCCAGATGGTGGCTCCCCTCATTTCAGGATGTATGTGGTGGGCATCTTTCTCAACTCCACCATGTGTGAGTCTCGCTCGTGAACTAGACCCTTTACTGAATTCCTAAACAGGGGAGGGAAAAAAGGTCTGGGGGACACCAACAGGTTTCTGTTTTCTTAAAATGAAATTTTGCAGAGCTGCAAGTTGTCATGTGACCTGAGATTTGAATGTTAACCTTATCAGGACCACCTAGCAAGCCTGGCCTGCTATCCTGCACGTGCCACTAGAGCTTGAAGTGAACACTGCACTGAAGCCGAGGTTCATTGGTTTGTGGAGGAATTCAGACATACTGGAGTATAAATTCACATAGCTTCTTTCATTTACAAGTATCACTGACCTGAACTTCCCTGAACTCCAGCAGGCTGGCAGCACCTCTATGCTGTAAGTGGCTAGCTATATAACCTCTTCATACCCGCCTCCCATTTAGCTTTGTGCAGTGCACCTGTCTCGAGATTACATTCCTAGAGCTTCATTAATTTAGATTCCTCCAAAGTGTGATTCAATTATCACCTACATTCCTATTGCACGCAGGAACATGTCCAGTATCCCTAGACCCGATTCTGTATAATACCGCTAGTGCTGGAAGGGAGGTGGTTTATGAGACGAGTGTGACAGTCAAGCAATAGGTAGGGGTGGTTTATGAGACAAGTGTGACAGTCTAGCAGCAATAGGTTGGGCTGGTTTACGACACGAGTGTGACAGTCTAGCAATAGGTGGGGCTGGTTTACGACACGAGTGTGACAGTCTGGCAATAGGTGGGGCTGGTTTACGACAAGTGTGACAGTCTAGCAATAGGTGGGGCTGGTTTACGACCCGAGTGTGACAGTCTAGCAATAGGTGGGACTGGTTTATGAGATGGGTGTGACAGTCTAGCGATGGGAGAGAACTGTCTATTGCTGGGAGAGTCATACACCACCCAGAGGCTAGTGTGACTGTCTGGCGGTGGGAGGGCCATTTACCACCCAGAAACTAGGTAACTTGTCTAGCGATGGGGAGAGCCACCCACCACACAGCAACAGGTGTGGACTGTCTGGTAATGGGAGAGCCACCCACCAGAGGACTAGGTTACTTGTCTAGCGGTAGGAGAGCTACCCTCCACCCAGAGTCTAGGTGACTGTCTAGTGGTGGGAGAGCCACCCACCAGCGACAAGTGTGGCTGTCTAGCGGTGGGAGAGCCATTCACCGCCCTGAGACTAGTGTTACTGTCTGGTGGTGGGAGAGCCACCCATCACCCAGTGACTAGTATTAGCACCCCCTGAGCATTTCATAGGCACAGTTAAAAGGGCGGACCAGACATGAAACCACCGAAATTTGAACACATATTTGTAGCTGTCATAACTTTTTTTCCCTTTCTTCTGTGCAGATACTTTTGATACCAGCTTGTTGCTTATTGTGTGTGCTTTAAGATGGTATGTAAAAAGTATGTATAGGCACCTTTTCTTAGAAGATGCATGCAAAAAAAGGCAATGGTCACTCAAGAAAATTGCACTACCTAATCTGTGGCAAACATAACTCCAAGGAGCCTTGGAGTTATGTTTGCCACAGATTAGGTAGTGCAAATATGTGTTCAAATTTCTGTGGTTTCAGGTCTGGTCCCCCCTCCTTTTAAATAATGTGATGTGCATGTGGGAGCGCGCCCATTTGAAATCGAGAACACACACATTTGAAATCGCAAGCACAATATATTTTTAACAAGGAACTTGCAGGTGGTGAAAATATGAACTCCTTATTATCGATATTATTAGACGAATGCATAACATGGCTGGAGAACAAAGTATGGGGTGCCTCGGTCCTGCTTCACTGGAGCCCAGAAGAATATATCATCCATTTTTATAGCCGGCAGTCAATGACCTGAACGTAATGGTTGGAAGAGACAGATGGCCTATGTATGGTTGCGGCTGAGTGAATGTTCACTCTTCCATAAAGTATAACTCACTCCTCATAAGCAGATTTCTATTATTCAAAGTGTAGCTTAGGGCAACAGAAAAGCCTCACAATATATTTTATGTTCATGGTCAACACCACACATCAGAGTAATGTAGGCTCCCTCTCTCTCTTCCTCCCCCCTCTCTCTCTTCCTCCCCCCTCTCTCTCTTCCTTCTTCCCCCTCTCTCTCTCCCTTCCTCCCCTCTCTCTCTCCTTTCTCCTTCCTTTCTCTCTCTCTTCCTTTCTCTCTCTCCTCCTTCCTTTCTCTCTCTCTCTCCTTGTTATTATTTATATTATATCCTTGTAGAGTCACATCATGTCTCAAGGGGATAAGGTACTGTTTATGACGACATTCATTTTAACCATTATGAATACTATTACTTGCTATTTGCAGCGCTTCCGTGACGAAGGAGCCACTTCAGGTCCGTATGTTTGTAGATCAGTCCGCGTAGGTACATGTGTGTGTGCATATTTGTACAACATCAAGTGTAGTTGTTTGCGGTGTCTGTTTCTGCTTTGATATGTGATCTGCTGGTGCTGATGATTATTGTAGGAGCTATTTCTTGTCCTGTAGAGTTGGATTCTACTGCTAAAAAGGTATGGCTCTGACTACTGCTGTGTGTGTGCACGCGTCTGTGGGTCTGATTTTCCCCCTTCTGTGTAATAGTTACTTTGGTTGCTAACTCTACACTTTATTTGTTTTTCTGTGATAGTTCTTTGAGCGGATCTGTTTTAACAGACCACTCTCTCAGCAAGGAGGTACAGAAGCAAGCCCTGGTGATCAGTGTATAACAAAAATGAATGGCTGGTTGTGTGGGATGTGACGTTTGCATTTATCTGGGGGGGGGGGGGGGGGGGGGGGGGGGGGGGGAGGATTAATAAGGCAAGTCTCTAACTTTGCCCTTGACATCAAAGCCCCCTGGGCAGTCATGGTCTGCTGTTTTGTTTTTATATGGCAGGCTTGGGGGTGGCTTTGCTCTGCAGCTGCTGATTATTGGTTGGTTACTTTTGGAAATGCTGCCACCTACTTTGGTAGTGATCGAAAACCTTCTGCATCTGAAGGAAGGTGGAGGTTTCCTGCATCTTTTGTCTGCATAATGGTCATTGTGGCTCATGCAGTCTGATCATGTGGAAACTTGTGATGACTTTTTGTAGCTTGCCAAAATCTCCGTTGGAAAATTTTCATTCTTGTGTGGATCTTTTTATTTGTGTACCTTTAATTAATTAGCCTTTATTATCATCTTTAATTAATTAACCTTTATTATCATCTTTAGTTAATTAGCCTTTATTATCATCTTTAATTAATTAGCCTTTATTATCATCTTTAATTAATTAGCCTTTATTATCATCTTTTATTATTGTATTTTGTTATTGTATTTTGTTTGTTTTATTTTAGTGTATTTTTTCTTGTTTATTCTTAATTGTTGACTACCTTGCATTTCCTTATATGATATATATAGAGATTTTTGCTTTGATTATTTTTATTGTGCCTAATCTTATATAGCCACGAATGGAAGAGCAGCCTATGGTATCCAAGGTTCTCCATTTGAGGAATCTTCCCTCCGATACGACTGAGAGAGATCTGATGGCTCTTGGAGCTCCTTTTGACCAAGTTGTTAACGTTCTGTTGTTGAAAGTGAAGAACCAGGGTTTCATTGAGCTGGGGGACATCACAGCAGCCTCTAGGATGGTGAACTATTACACCACCATGCCTGCCACTATCAGGTAGCTTAATAGCATGTTCTATCTGTCTCAAACATCCGTTCTCGGGGGACTGTTATACAAAAATGGTTCTGGACCCAAGTTGGTCTGCTCAGACTTTTTTTTGTACCCTAGTTCTAGCTCTGATTCAAGCACCCAAGCCCTGTCCTAGCCATGGGGTCACTGCTACTGGTGGGTGCCTAGATCCCACTTCGTGTTGTACTGAGTTGCCACCCACTTGGTTAGGCACCTAGCTGCGAGTGCCCAGGCCTAGTCTCACTAGGCAATCAGTTGCCACCCACTTGGTTAGGCACCTAGCTGTGAGTGCCTAGGCCTAGTCTCAACTAGTGGGGCAATCAGTTGCCACCCACTTGGTTAGGCACCTAGCTGCAGGCCTAGTCTCTCTAGTCAATCAGTTGCCGCCCACTAGGTTAGGCACCTAGCTGCGAGTGCCTAGGCCTAGTCTCACTAGGCAATCAGTTGCCACCCACTTGGTTAGGCACCTAGCTGCGAGTGCCTAGGCTTAGTCTCACTAGGCAATCAGTTGCCACCCACTAGGTTAGGCACCTAGCTGCGAGTGCCTAGGCTTAGTCTCACTAGGCAATCAGTTGCCACCCACTTGGTTAGGCACCTAGCTGCGAGTGCCTAGGCCTAGTCTCACTAGGCAATCAGTTGCTACTACCCACTTGGTTAGGCACCTAGCTGCGAGTGCCTAGGCTTAGTCTCAACTAGGCAATCAGTTGCCGCCCACTTGGTTAGGCACCTAGCTGTGAGTGCCTAGGCCTAGTCTTACTAGGCAATCTCTCATATGTGTGCATGCACGGAAAAAGAAAGTCTGGTTGGTCAAACTCGTGCGAGTCACTTGTGTTGCACAGTCAGCAAATATGGTAACAATTGCTGGTGTTGATCGTAATTTATTTGATGACAAATATCACACATGCCAGGAATTTCGTATGCCGCAAGTATCTTGGCATGTGAAGTGTTGGCATGTGAAGTGTTGGCATGTGAAGTGCAAAGTAATGATGCGAGTTGGGCTAGACTTTATTTTTCCTTATGCACATGCAAATCTGGCTGGCGAGACTAGCTTAGTATCAAGCATCCAACTGCACCCAGCAGGTATAATATAGTTTTAACGTAAATGTTCCCATTCTATATTACATTTGACCCTTGGACCACCTTTTGTCATGACAGGAGTCCATGTGTTGAGTGTTACTTGTAATTATTATTATTATTTTATTTTTGTATTGTTCAATGTGTTTCTCAGGGAACGAACTGTTTACGTGCAGTATTCTAAACATCAGGAACTAAAGACTCAACCGGTACTAGGTGATAAATATACAATAACAAAAAGGTTTTAATTTATTGTTTATGGTTGACCTGCAAAAAAAAAAAATTTGGAAACTAGAGTTTACATGTCTAAACCACAACATTAGATGAACCATTTACCTTTTTGAAACTAATATATTAAAAAAGCAGTATAATATTGGTGTATATATTAATTTGAATGGTAAAGGGTCGTCTAAATCTTTGTGCTGTGGGTGTGGTCTTTCTTCCTTTTATTTTATTTTATTGTTTTATTATTATTATTTATTTTTTTATTATTATTATTATTAAAATATATATATTTATTTTTCTCTGGTCTATCTAGTTTTCTGATGTTTTTATTTCAGGTTTTTTCTTTTTTTCTTTTTATTATTTGTTGGTTTGTTTTGTAGTTTCTGGATACTACAGTTGAGAGGTAAAAAAACTACACCACTATCTAATTGCTTGGGACGTCAGCAATTTTAAACGGACTATACACAACTACCATATCTTGTTGCTGTTATTGACTCTCCATAGATACTACTAGTAAAAATATTTTAAAAAAACTATGTATACGATGCTTCTTCTTTTTTTTGTTTGGGGGTATGTTGTTCTGTGGCTGTTCTTTATCTTATAACAAGATTCTCTTTTAGCCACTGCCTGCTCACTTCTTTGCTGGTGGACAAATGCAGGAGGATCTAATTGTCAAATTGAGATTTATGCTTCCAGGGCTCATAACTTCTGAACCACACTCCATACTAGTAATTTTGAACTCAAAAGATGATCTCTCTGTGTGCTTTATAAACCTAGAAATATTCTGGGGGCGGTATGCCGTCAGTAGTGTTGGGAAAATGGAACGGTATTTTGGTGTCGAAAGTAATTCGGGGGGGGGGGGGAATATATCAACTTCAGAACTCTTTGTTAATGTTTTCTAGTCATCGTGCTTTGTTATAAAAACTCCAACATAGTGGTAGCTAAGCCGTGTTGAGAGTGGACAAGTTGCAGGGGGGGGGAGGGGGGTACAGTCCCAGAATTTTGAATTGCATGGTTTTTGTGGTTACGTCTTTGTAGCTCCATAGTTTCTATACACCTGACCATATGAACATGATTTATGGCTCAAAAGTTAAGTATCTCTGTGTGCTCGCTCTTGAGACTAAAGTGTTGTATAGGTATAACTATGCCAAAGTTCTATATAGCCTAAAGTCAGGTACCTCAGTGGACCTACCCCTAGCAAGATCTCCTGATAGGGATGTCTTAAAGCTATAAATTGAACTGTGGTTAGTTAGAACCCTAGCTACAAAATTGCATTTTCTTAGACTGTACTTAGGGGATACCAGTGCCTCAGCGGTTTGATTGTTTGTTTAATAATTGAATTTTAAGACATTGCAAATTGCGATGTTAATTATTGTAAAAAATAAATGGTGTCAAAGCTGAGATATACTTCATTTTTGTGTATGCCACCATTTTGAAATATGAGTCGAGCCATTATAGGGGTCAGTCCCCCAATGTGTATCCTACACAGATTACATACACTTTGCATGTACTACAGTAAATATATAGAATTCATCGCTGTTGATAAATGGTCGTTGCAAACACGAAGTATCCTAGATTTACGTTGTATTGTGTCTGCATATTTGCCCTCCCCTGGCCTGTACGAGGCCCTGGTCCCATGGTCATCCATCACAAAATGAATATGAATACTCTCTCACCTCTCGCCTGTAGTTGTGTTTTGTTTGAGGTCATGAATAGGTGCGTTTGCTAGGTAAAACGAAATTGTCATCACATTCACTTACCACTCACCTTGAATTTTCTAGTTGATTGTAGCTACATTGAGGTAAGCAAACAAAGCTATGCATATTTATGGCTCTCTGTGTCTACAACAAAACTTACAGCAAAGAAATCCATCCAGGAGTGACTCCTTTCGATCGAAAGGATTCAGAGTGTTTTCCTGTAAGCATTGATGTTTGTCCAGCCTTCCTCAGCAGAAAAGCTTCTGGAACTGCTGTGAAGGCCTGGAGAGACGCTTCTTGGCGGAGTTGCATTTGTGTCAGCCATTTTTTGTTGTTGTTTTTATTTTTGTTTGCATGACTAACAGGAAGTGAAGTTTTTATTGCTATTTTTAAATGATGAGCCATCTCTCCTGGGCATGTGCACGTAAAAAAAAATGTGTATAGAGTGTATCAACTATTTTTCCGTGACCGATGTTCACGTTGGCTGCATATAACGCTAGCGGAAGTTAAGGAGTGTTGCCTTTGTAAAAGTTGGTGGATCAAGAAAATTGTTTCTGGCATACCAAACACCCCCTCACCATAGCAACAAAAATATGATATCCATCAGTCTAGAAGTTCCCTAGTCCTATAAGTTCCTTAGCCCTCTAAGTGCCTAGCCCTTGATGTCCCCTATCTAGTCCTTGAAGTGCCATAGCTCTAGCTCTAAAAGTCATCAAACTTTAAGTTCCCTAGCTCTAGCCCTAAAACTTGCCTAACCCTATATCTGCTTACAGTTTTCCCTGGCCCTATATCAGCTTACAGTTTTCCCTGGCCCTTTATCAGCTTACAGTTTTCCCTGGCCCTATATCAGCTTACAGTTTTCCCTGGCCCTATATCAGCTTACAGTTTTCCCTTGGCCTATATCAGCTTACAGTTTTCCCTGGCCCTTTATCAGCTTACAGGTTTTCCCTGGCCGTATTTCAGCTTACAGTTTTCCCTGGCCCTATATCAGCTTACAGTTTTCCCTGGCCCTATATCAGCTTACAGTTTTACCTGGCCCTATATCAGCTTATAGTTTTCCCTGGCCCTTTATCAGCTTACAGTTTTCCCTGGCCCTATATCAGCTTACAGTTTTCCCTGGCCCTATATCAGCTTACAGTTTTCCCTGGCCCTATATCAGCTTACAGTTTCCCCTAGCCCTAACAGTGCCCTAGCCCTAACAGTACCATAGCCCTAGCCCTAACAATGCCATAGTCCTAACCCTAACAGTGCCATAGCCCTAGCCCTAACAGTGCCATAGCCCCAGCCTTAAAAGTGCCATAGCCCTAGCCCTAAAAGTTCCCTAGCCCTAGCCCTAAAAATTCCCTAGCCCAGCCCTAAAAGTGCCATAGCCCCAGCCCTAAAAGTTCCCTAGCCCAGCCCTAAAAGTTCCCTAGCCCAGCCCTAAAAGTGCCCTAGCCCCAGCCCTAAAAGTTCCCTAGCCTAGCCCTAAAAGTTCCCTAGCCCTAGCCCTAAAAGTGCCATAGCCCCAGCCCTAAAAGTTCCCTAGCCCAGCCCTAAAAGTTCCCTAGCCCAGCCCTAAAAGTGCCATTGCCCCAGCCCTAAAAGTTCCCTAGCCCCAGCCCTAAAAGTTCCCTAGCCTAGCCCTAAAAGTGCCATAGCCCTAGCCCTAAAGTGCCATAGCCCTAGCCCTAAAGTGCCATAGCCCTAGCCCTAAAGTTCCCTAGCCCAGCCCTAAAAGTGCCATAGCCCTAGCCCTAAAAGTGCCATAGCCCTAGCCCTAAAAGTGCCATAGCCCTAGCCCTAAAAGTGCCATAGCCCCAGCCCTAACAGTGCCATAGCCCTAACAGTGCCATAGCCCTAGCCCTAAAAGTGCCATAGCCCTAGCTCTAAAAGTTCCCTAGCCCTAAAAGTGCCATAGCCCTAGCCCTAAAAGTTCCCTAGCCCTAAAAGTGCCATAGCCCTAGCTCTAAAAGCTCCCTAGCCCTAGCCCTAAAAGTGCCATAGCCCAAGCCCTAAAAGTTCCCTAGCCCTAGCCCTAAAAGTTCCCTAGCCCTAGCCCTAAAAGTGCCATAGCCCAAGCCCTAAAAGTTCCCTAGCCCTAGCCCTAAAAGTTCCCTAGCCCTAGCCCTAAAAGTGCCATAGCCCCAGCCCTAAAAGTGTCATAGCCCTAGCCCTAAAAGTTTCCTAGCCCTAGTCCTAAAAGTGCCATAGCCCTAGCCCTAAAAGTTCCCTAGCCCTAGCCCTAAAAGTGCCATAGCCCTAGCCCTAAAAGTTCCCTAACCTTAGCTCTGAAATATCGTTAGTATTGCATTGTGCTGCATTGGAAAGCAATCTCTTCGGTCTCGTGCGTTGTTACAATGACTTGCATTTATTGTTGTTCTCCTCTCACCCTATTTTATGTTTATATATGCAGTCTACTGGTGCACTTGCCGCTTCTGGCATAGGGGGAGGAACCTCTCCGACTGGTACGCCTGGCTCGTTGGACCCATCCTCTCTTGGGAGTGCCAATTCTATTCTACGTGTAATCATTGAGAACATGCTCTACCCAATCACGCTTGACGTCCTGCATCAGGTGCAGTTGTGTGTGTTTGTATGCATGTGTGTATTGTGTAGGTTTGTTGTGTGTGGGGTCCCTGGATGCTTGGTATTATAGGGATATCCTGCCCTAGCCCTGGAATAAATGCTCTTCCTTGACCTGGGACTTTCCCTTGAATATAACCTTAGGTCCCTAGCCCTAGAATACCCTTAGCATGGTCATGTTACTAGCCCTAGGTTATTCCTAGTCTTAGTCTTGACCCTTGACCTAGCTAGAATATCTATAGCCTTGAACAGCCGTAGTGTTGATTCCAGGAAGATGATGTATGGTCACAGTCACCCTCACTAGGGATAGTCCCATGTTTCCTAGGGAATCTTAGGAAGGCATTGTGGCAGTACTGGATATGTATTGAAAACACTCATCTCAGAATTGATTATTCAGCACGAGATTTACAGCAACATTCGTGGGCCTTTCCTGGTAAGAAATATCCTCAAAGAGAAATAACCCCTTCTCCGTTTACCTTCAGAATGCTAGCACACACAAACTGTTGTCTGATGTAAAGACACACTGCCACACAACAACACCAGACAACACCATACAAGAAAGCAACACGTGTTAGTCTCTGTGATAACCCCTTACCTTAGGTGAGTGGGTTGCTATGTGCAGATAGTCTTGTGCCATGCGTGAATATAATTATCGTCCACAGACCACGTATACTACAAGTTAAATTTTTTTAGCTCTCCTTTTATCCTTTTTTTTACTCCCTTAGATATTTTCCAAGTATGGCAGTATTCTTCGTGTTGTCACTTTCTACAAAAACTGTAAGCTGATGTATATATAGTAAGTGTAGATGTATATCTTTATGTATAAACAAGTGGCAGTTGTAAGCCCCGGTGCCCATTCAAGAGTCCCAAATAAGCACTTTATGTGAGCTGGGTCAATGTACTTTACATTTGTGAATGGAGTGTTGCTATGCATGCTAATTGCACACATTAGGCGTGCTTCATTCAGCTGCTCTACTTTCTGCTGCGTCTTCAAGTTTGCCTTAATTTATAGTACTGGCTCGTGCAGAGGACATAGTCAGCGCTCCCAACAGGTGAGCCAGGAAAGGTCTTGACATGATGAGAAGGTCCGACGGTCATGTCGCGAGAGATTGCTGGCAGATTACTTGATCTACCAAAGTTCACTTCCTTCAGTATGTTAAAAACAAACAAACAATGTAGCCAACAGGTTTTGCTAGCGGCTACCCTGTTAATAATAATAATGCACAAATGAGGCGAACCT
>CBDHDT010000166.1:0-13107 GCA_965261215.1 Ekhidna sp. | reverse complement strand
TTTTATCATAGTTTTTAAATACTGGAATAACTCGAATTTTGTTGACAGCTTAGGCTTTGAGCAGATTTTAGGATGCGCAAACTTATTTCAACCTTTTCTTTTCTTTAAGCACAAACGTCATGAGATAGGTTTTCATACGTCTTTAAATGTTTTGTGTAAATACGCGCTTCGAATGGTCACCAAAAATGCACGTGCACATCTCACGTGTATTCTAGTATAGTAGAAGGTCCATTCAGATCTAGGGATTGAAAAACTGTTAAGAGTGAATTTGAGTAATTGCTACCACTTTGAACATGATAGATAATTAACAGCCCATTCATAACCTGTCGTCAACTTAGCTTTGATGACACTGGACATCGGCATCAGCATCAGTTTGCAAATTACCATTTACCACAGATATTTTATAAGGGTCTGGGGCATGTGGTATCTACGCTCTTTGTCTGATAAGTGTATTTTCTTTCCACAAGAGTTATTATTTGCGGTGCATAAAGTTTGTAATAATTGATGAAACGGATAATCGATATGATGAAGTTGAACAATATCACGAGGTTATCCTACTATCGGCCCAGTAATGGGAACAGTCTTGAAAATGCTTTCTCCATAGACTTCCATAGTAAATGCGACAAAACTTGAATATTCATTGTAGCTTCCACAACTTTCAATGGCCTCCAAGTCCACCATCAAATTAAACAACCTTCTCGGATCGATGGAAGTATGGCAGGGAAACTGGATGGTGACCAGCATTTAGTGCTGCTTTTAACCCACCGGCCACCCGTACCCTGTATCCTGCAGCACCTTAACAACAGGTACGCTAAATGTCACCACCCCTTATTTTTTTGCCAAAGTAAAACTAGGGAGGCACCGAGTAAATCAACAATACGTTCAAAAATAATGCGAAATGATTTTTTTGTGTGTGTGTGTGTGTGTGTGTGTGTGTGTGTGTGTGTGAAGTGAAAGAAAAAGATGAACATTATCAATCGGTCAGGGTCTTTTAAATTTAAGTATATGCGTGTTGTCCGTAAATCTTGTACAGTTTTAGCAGCCAGTCGCACCCATATTATTAACCAATTTGTGATCTAATAATGAAAATGGTCTTAATATTACAGATAATAAGTACGTAGCAGATTCATAGAAAGGTGCTTTCAGTTCGCGCGTCTTATAGAGAGATACGAATGAATGCAAATACAGCTGCTTCGGCAATGTCAAGTCAACGTCTACGTATTCAGTTCGCATGGATTATCCGTAGAATGCATGTCAAAAGAAAGTAAGGCACATACAGCGTTGATGCCACATTGATTATATCCTTTAACATGGTTCTAGCAATCGAGAAATACCAACGAATGCAAACACAGTCCACTTCGGCAACGCCAAAATCAGCATCGACGCAACGCTTCGTTTCTGCACCGAATTGGATGCGACGTTGATTTGACGCTGTGTGCCAAATAAACAAACGCTATCATGAACACTACAACTGGGGTATGTCACAGTTTCGCTTGTTGGGTGCGCAAGAAGACAAATGAAGTATTCTTACTCTCTGTCTGTCGTTCAGACCAAAAACCTGTCTCTGCTTAGACTTATTTAAATAACGCCATACCTCCCTGCTTACAGCGCATATACATGATAAATCGCGCCATGAGGAAGAGAGATGTGCAGGCTGGTCTGAGAATTCAACGGGCAAATATGAAATACGTCGAATTCTCCTTGCGGAGCAGCTGAAATGATGCTTCCTTTCGAAGACAAATATGTTTGAAACAAAATATTCATCGCGCTAGGAAATGCTTTAAAATAAATACATAAATAAATAAGATAAAACATAGATATATTGCTCTGAAAATGATATATGAAGTATAAAAATGGAAGAAAAGGGAAACACTTAGATAAAATATTTGAGGAAATAAAGTAAGAAAGCAATGCTGCGAATGAAAGACAAAAAAAAAAAAAAAAAAAAAAAAATACTCCGACCGGGATTTGAACTGGGATCGCATAATTTGAAATCCACGGCGCTAACCACTAGACTATCGTTTGCATACAGTAAACGGGGATTAAAAAATGACGTATTACCAAATGCAAATAGCTGGTTTACATGTATTAACTTAAAAAAAAGCACACTGGCCTCCCTCGATTTTCTTAATAAAGGAAATCATTTATTTTCTCAGTGTTGACAATTATTGTCGATTTTTTGCCGACATGTATTTACGGGTTTCATCCGTACATGTGCTCTGGTAGAGACACAATTTATATGAAATCATTATGCGAGACTATGCCTAAAAATATCGCGTAGCAGCCGCTGCTTTCTAAACATCTGATTGGACAAGAGGCGAGAGTTTTAAGGTAAAGACAACCAGTTCATTCTTTAAGGTCGATGCAACCAGTTAGGCTCAAACTCGCACTAATTTAGCATACCGCAAGATAACAATCGTGTGTTATTTTTCATTTAATACGGGCTAATAACAGCAAATGCAATCGCCAAATCAACGTCAAATTAACGTTGGTGTAACGCTTCTAAATTGCACCGACTTCGCTGCGACGTTGGTTTGACACAGTGTGACTTATGGGGTGTCTAAGGTTACATACCAATAAAATAATGTAATTAAAAAAGCATCATAAAAACTTCTGAGCACTGAAAAACAGCCTACACGCAAATCTGAACAGATGTAACACAGATAAAAGAAATGAACTAAGCGCAGAGAGAGAGAGAGAGAGAGAGAGAGAGAACTCAACCGGTTGAGGTTCTTCCGCGTGCATACATGATAAACCCGAAGAAACGTAAATGTAGGCAGTAAGCAGTGATAAAATTACATCATCTCAACGTCATTATGAACACCTTGGGAGCGGGAGGTCGCAGTTTTTCTTGGGCGCACTAAAATCGATTGAAGTGTTGTTGCTGCATGCTGTCGCTCAGACCTACTTTGAGAACGCCACGATGAACCCCGCCATGAAGATAAAGGATGCGCAGGCTGATTTGAGATTTCGACGGGCGCAAATAAAGCACGTCACATTTTCTCAGACAGAGAATTCTTATTACCAGATGTCCGCTTTGGACTATTACTGCCGAGCCATACGGGACTTTAACGGACATCTAGGTAGCTACAGTTGGTTCAAACGGTAATAGGGATTTACTATAGACCCTGTCAGTTTTTCAGTCTATCTTCAGAAGTAGTTAAAGCAGCATTCCTGTGCAAACGTTACTGATAGTTTGTTGTCTCACGAACATACTGATGTATTTTTTATGATTTATGCTCGACAACTTCTTAGTCCTTTTTCAGCATTTTCAACTGAACCCCTAGAATAATTAAATTATATAGCAAAACCCAATGCAAAGGATGCACTCAGTGATAGAAAAACTGCCATAATTACTCTAGCATTAACCATTTTGCTTCTGTGCAAACGGATCACCAAGCACGATTCAATTCCCGACAGATTGATATAACTTTTATATGATAAAGCCGAAAAATAATTAGTCCTTTTTGAGGTTTCTTCACACTACCCCCATCTTCTTATTACGATTTTGTCGCTGATGTTCTATATTTAGAACGTCTGTCACCAAGGTAATCAAAGGTAGCTTTCATGTACACCCTGCCGAAGGGTGTATCGATTTTTCAGATGTTTGCATCAATTCCCTCTGCAAGCGCGATTTACCAGGAAGGCTGATGTCCGTTAAAGTTGGCCATGATAGAAAAGTGCTGCCCAGATCATTATTAGAATGATGTCATCTTCGGTTTAAATAATAATGATAAACTCCTCCCCCGAACCACAAGTACTAAATCAACATGTAGGTTCTTTTCTTTCATTTGGTTATTTGTCCCTATGCAGTAGGGGACTGTGCGATCCCGTGGGTCCCCTGCCATCTCACCTGTGCTAAAGATCAGTTTAATATCGAAGCTCCTCGTTGGGAACGTATCCGATATTAAACGGGTAAGAACAGGTCTTAGCTAAAAGGCCGAGAATCATTACTGATTAAGGGCAGACAGCAGGATTTGAATGACGCCAATTTCAAAACAAGCCGGTGCGCAAGCATGCGGCTAACTACCCGTGTTCACGACGTAGACCTCTCCTGCGAACAAACAGCAAAACGTCTCATAAACTGATAAAGTTTCTTTTTCCTCTGTTTTTTTTTTTTTTTTTTTTTTTTTTTTTTTGCACTCATCTCAGCAAGCAGGAGTTCCCGATCTACTTCTCTTTCCATCCACGGATGCAACAAACGTTTCGCATACGTTCAATTAGATATGATTGAAAGGTGCCTGTATGCAGCGCTTGACTGGTCCGAACATTTATATATATTTGTTTTCGAAAAGAGGCAAATGTAATGTATTTCATACTTGCCCGTTGAAGTCTAAGATCAGCCTGCGCGTTTTATTTTCTCAGGCATATGCCAAATGCGCTGCTTGCAGGGATGAAAAGCGTTCTTTAATTAAATCTAAGCAGAGATAGGTCTTTGGTCTGAGCGACAAACAGGATATTTCGTTTGACTCCTAGTCTTCATAATGATATTAAACTGGTGTATTTTTCTTCGGCTTCTACATGTTCGCTTGTGGAAGTACCGCTAGTAGTTGAATTTATCATTATTATTATCATATTTTTTTTTCTTATAAATTCTTATGTTTCTTATGTTCCGCTAGTTGTTGACTTTATTATCATTATTATTATCATATTTTTTTTCTTATAAATTCTTATGTTTCTTATGTTCCGCTAGTTGTTGACTTTATTGTTGTTATTATTATCATCATTATCATCATTATTACTTTTTTAGTTCCTTGGTTTTATCAAAGGTAATCAAACTGACTTCGAATCGTTGATTTGACGTTGGTAAAGTGAGCATTGATTTGAATATAATCATTTCTCGTGGTTTCTTTAACTGTGTCTGCTCTCTTGTGTGTGTGTCATCATTCCGCCCAACCATCCGGGTGCTGGTCCAAATATATAGCAATTTAGGACGCATTATTACCTCCTTGCGAGAAAGAAATTAGTTCCTTTCAATTTTGATTGGTCGACCAACAGGAAACGTCAAATGCATCCACTCGCGCAGCGTTATTATAAAACTTGACTTATGGAACGTGTGACCAGCGAAGACTCGGATCATTTGTTCATTCACGCAGTTTTATCATAGTTTTTAAATACTGGAATAACTCGAATTTTGTTGACAGCTTAGGCTTTGAGCAGATTTTAGGATGCGCAAACTTATTTCAACCTTTTCTTTTCTTTAAGCACAAACGTCATGAGATAGGTTTTCATACGTCTTTAAATGTTTTGTGTAAATACGCGCTTCGAATGGTCACCAAAAATGCACGTGCACATCTCACGTGTATTCTAGTATAGTAGAAGGTCCATTCAGATCTAGGGATTGAAAAACTGTTAAGAGTGAATTTGAGTAATTGCTACCACTTTGAACATGATAGATAATTAACAGCCCATTCATAACCTGTCGTCAACTTAGCTTTGATGACACTGGACATCGGCATCAGCATCAGTTTGCAAATTACCATTTACCACAGATATTTTATAAGGGTCTGGGGCATGTGGTATCTACGCTCTTTGTCTGATAAGTGTATTTTCTTTCCACAAGAGTTATTATTTGCGGTGCATAAAGTTTGTAATAATTGATGAAACGGATAATCGATATGATGAAGTTGAACAATATCACGAGGTTATCCTACTATCGGCCCAGTAATGGGAACAGTCTTGAAAATGCTTTCTCCATAGACTTCCATAGTAAATGCGACAAAACTTGAATATTCATTGTAGCTTCCACAACTTTCAATGGCCTCCAAGTCCACCATCAAATTAAACAACCTTCTCGGATCGATGGAAGTATGGCAGGGAAACTGGATGGTGACCAGCATTTAGTGCTGCTTTTAACCCACCGGCCACCCGTACCCTGTATCCTGCAGCACCTTAACAACAGGTACGCTAAATGTCACCACCCCTTATTTTTTTGCCAAAGTAAAACTAGGGAGGCACCGAGTAAATCAACAATACGTTCAAAAATAATGCGAAATGATTTTTTTGTTTGTGTGTGTGTGTGTGTGTGTGTGTGTGTGTGTGTGTGTGAAGTGAAAGAAAAAGATGAACATTATCAATCGGTCAGGGTCTTTTAAATTTAAGTATATGCGTGTTGTCCGTAAATCTTGTACAGTTTTAGCAGCCAGTCGCACCCATATTATTAACCAATTTGTGATCTAATAATGAAAATGGTCTTAATATTACAGATAATAAGTACGTAGCAGATTCATAGAAAGGTGCTTTCAGTTCGCGCGTCTTATAGAGAGATACGAATGAATGCAAATACAGCTGCTTCGGCAATGTCAAGTCAACGTCTACGTATTCAGTTCGCATGGATTATCCGTAGAATGCATGTCAAAAGAAAGTAAGGCACATACAGCGTTGATGCCACATTGATTATATCCTTTAACATGGTTCTAGCAATCGAGAAATACCAACGAATGCAAACACAGTCCACTTCGGCAACGCCAAAATCAGCATCGACGCAACGCTTCGTTTCTGCACCGAATTGGATGCGACGTTGATTTGACGCTGTGTGCCAAATAAACAAACGCTATCATGAACACTACAACTGGGGTATGTCACAGTTTCGCTTGTTGGGTGCGCAAGAAGACAAATGAAGTATTCTTACTCTCTGTCTGTCGTTCAGACCAAAAACCTGTCTCTGCTTAGACTTATTTAAATAACGCCATACCTCCCTGCTTACAGCGCATATACATGATAAATCGCGCCATGAGGAAGAGAGATGTGCAGGCTGGTCTGAGAATTCAACGGGCAAATATGAAATACGTCGAATTCTCCTTGCGGAGCAGCTGAAATGATGCTTCCTTTCGAAGACAAATATGTTTGAAACAAAATATTCATCGCGCTAGGAAATGCTTTAAAATAAATACATAAATAAATAAGATAAAACATAGATATATTGCTCTGAAAATGATATATGAAGTATAAAAATGGAAGAAAAGGGAAACACTTAGATAAAATATTTGAGGAAATAAAGTAAGAAAGCAATGCTGCGAATGAAAGACAAAAAAAAAAAAAAAAAAATACTCCGACCGGGATTTGAACTGGGATCGCATAATTTGAAATCCACGGCGCTAACCACTAGACTATCGTTTGCATACAGTAAACGGGGATTAAAAAATGACGTATTACCAAATGCAAATAGCTGGTTTACATGTATTAACTTAAAAAAAAGCACACTGGCCTCCCTCGATTTTCTTAATAAAGGAAATCATTTATTTTCTCAGTGTTGACAATTATTGTCGATTTTTTGCCGACATGTATTTACGGGTTTCATCCGTACATGTGCTCTGGTAGAGACACAATTTATATGAAATCATTATGCGAGACTATGCCTAAAAATATCGCGTAGCAGCCGCTGCTTTCTAAACATCTGATTGGACAAGAGGCGAGAGTTTTAAGGTAAAGACAACCAGTTCATTCTTTAAGGTCGATGCAACCAGTTAGGCTCAAACTCGCACTAATTTAGCATACCGCAAGATAACAATCGTGTGTTATTTTTCATTTAATACGGGCTAATAACAGCAAATGCAATCGCCAAATCAACGTCAAATTAACGTTGGTGTAACGCTTCTAAATTGCACCGACTTCGCTGCGACGTTGGTTTGACACAGTGTGACTTATGGGGTGTCTAAGGTTACATACCAATAAAATAATGTAATTAAAAAAGCATCATAAAATCTTCTGAGCACTGAAAAACAGCCTACACGCAAATCTGAACAGATGTAACACAGATAAAAGAAATGAACTAAGCGCAGAGAGAGAGAGAGAGAGAGAGAGAGAGAGAGAGAGAGAGAGAGAACTCAACCGGTTGAGGTTCTTCCGCGTGCATACATGATAAACCCGAAGAAACGTAAATGTAGGCAGTAAGCAGTGATAAAATTACATCATCTCAACGTCATTATGAACACCTTGGGAGCGGGAGGTCGCAGTTTTTCTTGGGCGCACTAAAATCGATTGAAGTGTTGTTGCTGCATGCTGTCGCTCAGACCTACTTTGAGAACGCCACGATGAACCCCGCCATGAAGATAAAGGATGCGCAGGCTGATTTGAGATTTCGACGGGCGCAAATAAAGCACGTCACATTTTCTCAGACAGAGAATTCTTATTACCAGATGTCCGCTTTGGACTATTACTGCCGAGCCATACGGGACTTTAACGGACATCTAGGTAGCTACAGTTGGTTCAAACGGTAATAGGGATTTACTATAGACCCTGTCAGTTTTTCAGTCTATCTTCAGAAGTAGTTAAAGCAGCATTCCTGTGCAAACGTTACTGATAGTTTGTTGTCTCACGAACATACTGATGTATTTTTTATGATTTATGCTCGACAACTTCTTAGTCCTTTTTCAGCATTTTCAACTGAACCCCTAGAATAATTAAATTATATAGCAAAACCCAATGCAAAGGATGCACTCAGTGATAGAAAAACTGCCATAATTACTCTAGCATTAACCATTTTGCTTCTGTGCAAACGGATCACCAAGCACGATTCAATTCCCGACAGATTGATATAACTTTTATATGATAAAGCCGAAAAATAATTAGTCCTTTTTGAGGTTTCTTCACACTACCCCCATCTTCTTATTACGATTTTGTCGCTGATGTTCTATATTTAGAACGTCTGTCACCAAGGTAATCAAAGGTAGCTTTCATGTACACCCTGCCGAAGGGTGTATCGATTTTTCAGATGTTTGCATCAATTCCCTCTGCAAGCGCGATTTACCAGGAAGGCTGATGTCCGTTAAAGTTGGCCATGATAGAAAAGTGCTGCCCAGATCATTATTAGAATGATGTCATCTTCGGTTTAAATAATAATGATAAACTCCTCCCCCGAACCACAAGTACTAAATCAACATGTAGGTTCTTTTCTTTCATTTGGTTATTTGTCCCTATGCAGTAGGGGACTGTGCGATCCCGTGGGTCCCCTGCCATCTCACCTGTGCTAAAGATCAGTTTAATATCGAAGCTCCTCGTTGGGAACGTATCCGATATTAAACGGGTAAGAACAGGTCTTAGCTAAAAGGCCGAGAATCATTACTGATTAAGGGCAGACAGCAGGATTTGAATGACGCCAATTTCAAAACAAGCCGGTGCGCAAGCATGCGGCTAACTACCCGTGTTCACGACGTAGACCTCTCCTGCGAACAAACAGCAAAACGTCTCATAAACTGATAAAGTTTCTTTTTCCTCTGTTTTTTTTTTTTTTTTTTTTTTTTTTTTTTTGCACTCATCTCAGCAAGCAGGAGTTCCCGATCTACTTCTCTTTCCATCCACGGATGCAACAAACGTTTCGCATACGTTCAATTAGATATGATTGAAAGGTGCCTGTATGCAGCGCTTGACTGGTCCGAACATTTATATATATTTGTTTTCGAAAAGAGGCAAATGTAATGTATTTCATACTTGCCCGTTGAAGTCTAAGATCAGCCTGCGCGTTTTATTTTCTCAGGCATATGCCAAATGCGCTGCTTGCAGGGATGAAAAGCGTTCTTTAATTAAATCTAAGCAGAGATAGGTCTTTGGTCTGAGCGACAAACAGGATATTTCGTTTGACTCCTAGTCTTCATAATGATATTAAACTGGTGTATTTTTCTTCGGCTTCTACATGTTCGCTTGTGGAAGTACCGCTAGTAGTTGAATTTATCATTATTATTATCATATTTTTTTTTCTTATAAATTCTTATGTTTCTTATGTTCCGCTAGTTGTTGACTTTATTATCATTATTATTATCATATTTTTTTTCTTATAAATTCTTATGTTTCTTATGTTCCGCTAGTTGTTGACTTTATTGTTGTTATTATTATCATCATTATCATCATTATTACTTTTTTAGTTCCTTGGTTTTATCAAAGGTAATCAAACTGACTTCGAATCGTTGATTTGACGTTGGTAAAGTGAGCATTGATTTGAATATAATCATTTCTCGTGGTTTCTTTAACTGTGTCTGCTCTCTTGTGTGTGTGTCATCATTCCGCCCAACCATCCGGGTGCTGGTCCAAATATATAGCAATTTAGGACGCATTATTACCTCCTTGCGAGAAAGAAATTAGTTCCTTTCAATTTTGATTGGTCGACCAACAGGAAACGTCAAATGCATCCACTCGCGCAGCGTTATTATAAAACTTGACTTATGGAACGTGTGACCAGCGAAGACTCGGATCATTTGTTCATTCACGCAGTTTTATCATAGTTTTTAAATACTGGAATAACTCGAATTTTGTTGACAGCTTAGGCTTTGAGCAGATTTTAGGATGCGCAAACTTATTTCAACCTTTTCTTTTCTTTAAGCACAAACGTCATGAGATAGGTTTTCATACGTCTTTAAATGTTTTGTGTAAATACGCGCTTCGAATGGTCACCAAAAATGCACGTGCACATCTCACGTGTATTCTAGTATAGTAGAAGGTCCATTCAGATCTAGGGATTGAAAAACTGTTAAGAGTGAATTTGAGTAATTGCTACCACTTTGAACATGATAGATAATTAACAGCCCATTCATAACCTGTCGTCAACTTAGCTTTGATGACACTGGACATCGGCATCAGCATCAGTTTGCAAATTACCATTTACCACAGATATTTTATAAGGGTCTGGGGCATGTGGTATCTACGCTCTTTGTCTGATAAGTGTATTTTCTTTCCACAAGAGTTATTATTTGCGGTGCATAAAGTTTGTAATAATTGATGAAACGGATAATCGATATGATGAAGTTGAACAATATCACGAGGTTATCCTACTATCGGCCCAGTAATGGGAACAGTCTTGAAAATGCTTTCTCCATAGACTTCCATAGTAAATGCGACAAAACTTGAATATTCATTGTAGCTTCCACAACTTTCAATGGCCTCCAAGTCCACCATCAAATTAAACAACCTTCTCGGATCGATGGAAGTATGGCAGGGAAACTGGATGGTGACCAGCATTTAGTGCTGCTTTTAACCCACCGGCCACCCGTACCCTGTATCCTGCAGCACCTTAACAACAGGTACGCTAAATGTCACCACCCCTTATTTTTTTGCCAAAGTAAAACTAGGGAGGCACCGAGTAAATCAACAATACGTTCAAAAATAATGCGAAATGATTTTTTTGTGTGTGTGTGTGTGTGTGTGTGTGTGTGTGTGTGTGTGTGTGTGAAGTGAAAGAAAAAGATGAACATTATCAATCGGTCAGGGTCTTTTAAATTTAAGTATATGCGTGTTGTCCGTAAATCTTGTACAGTTTTAGCAGCCAGTCGCACCCATATTATTAACCAATTTGTGATCTAATAATGAAAATGGTCTTAATATTACAGATAATAAGTACGTAGCAGATTCATAGAAAGGTGCTTTCAGTTCGCGCGTCTTATAGAGAGATACGAATGAATGCAAATACAGCTGCTTCGGCAATGTCAAGTCAACGTCTACGTATTCAGTTCGCATGGATTATCCGTAGAATGCATGTCAAAAGAAAGTAAGGCACATACAGCGTTGATGCCACATTGATTATATCCTTTAACATGGTTCTAGCAATCGAGAAATACCAACGAATGCAAACACAGTCCACTTCGGCAACGCCAAAATCAGCATCGACGCAACGCTTCGTTTCTGCACCGAATTGGATGCGACGTTGATTTGACGCTGTGTGCCAAATAAACAAACGCTATCATGAACACTACAACTGGGGTATGTCACAGTTTCGCTTGTTGGGTGCGCAAGAAGACAAATGAAGTATTCTTACTCTCTGTCTGTCGTTCAGACCAAAAACCTGTCTCTGCTTAGACTTATTTAAATAACGCCATACCTCCCTGCTTACAGCGCATATACATGATAAATCGCGCCATGAGGAAGAGAGATGTGCAGGCTGGTCTGAGAATTCAACGGGCAAATATGAAATACGTCGAATTCTCCTTGCGGAGCAGCTGAAATGATGCTTCCTTTCGAAGACAAATATGTTTGAAACAAAATATTCATCGCGCTAGGAAATGCTTTAAAATAAATACATAAATAAATAAGATAAAACATAGATATATTGCTCTGAAAATGATATATGAAGTATAAAAATGGAAGAAAAGGGAAACACTTAGATAAAATATTTGAGGAAATAAAGTAAGAAAGCAATGCTGCGAATGAAAGACAAAAAAAAAAAAAAAAAAAAAAAAAAATACTCCGACCGGGATTTGAACTGGGATCGCATAATTTGAAATCCACGGCGCTAACCACTAGACTATCGTTTGCATACAGTAAACGGGGATTAAAAAATGACGTATTACCAAATGCAAATAGCTGGTTTACATGTATTAACTTAAAAAAAAGCACACTGGCCTCCCTCGATTTTCTTAATAAAGGAAATCATTTATTTTCTCAGTGTTGACAATTATTGTCGATTTTTTGCCGACATGTATTTACGGGTTTCATCCGTACATGTGCTCTGGTAGAGACACAATTTATATGAAATCATTATGCGAGACTATGCCTAAAAATATCGCGTAGCAGCCGCTGCTTTCTAAACATCTGATTGGACAAGAGGCGAGAGTTTTAAGGTAAAGACAACCAGTTCATTCTTTAAGGTCGATGCAACCAGTTAGGCTCAAACTCGCACTAATTTAGCATACCGCAAGATAACAATCGTGTGTTATTTTTCATTTAATACGGGCTAATAACAGCAAATGCAATCGCCAAATCAACGTCAAATTAACGTTGGTGTAACGCTTCTAAATTGCACCGACTTCGCTGCGACGTTGGTTTGACACAGTGTGACTTATGGGGTGTCTAAGGTTACATACCAATAAAATAATGTAATTAAAAAAGCATCATAAAAACTTCTGAGCACTGAAAAACAGCCTACACGCAAATCTGAACAGATGTAACACTGATAAAAGAAATGAACTAAGCGCAGAGAGAGAGAGAGAGAGAGAGAGAGAGAGAGAGAGAACTCAACCGGTTGAGGTTCTTCCGCGTGCATACATGATAAACCCGAAGAAACGTAAATGTAGGCAGTAAGCAGTGATAAAATTACATCATCTCAACGTCATTATGAACACCTTGGGAGCGGGAGGTCGCAGTTTTTCTTGGGCGCACTAAAATCGATTGAAGTGTTGTTGC
>CBDHDT010000165.1:0-19118 GCA_965261215.1 Ekhidna sp. | reverse complement strand
GTCATACTAAAATTTTCATATGGACCGTTGGTATACCATGAAAATTCCGTAGAATGTGTGGACACACATTTTCAGTGCCATTAAGTATATGGATATATATTTAATAAAAATTATTGTAAAACCTGGTAACATTGCTGTTTGCAAGTGATAGCCACAGCAGGGGTGGAATAGGCCAGGTGTCAATATCATGAGCTAAACCAGTTCCCGTAAATGGCCTGTTATCCATGGTGATGTTGAAAGCTACTGCATTAGAGCTTTGGTTAACTTGTCAGGACTGCAGCATTCCTGTGTTATTCAGCTATGGCGATATCGAGAGTTACTACAGTTGGGTAGCTAGTGAGCTCATAACTACAGTCAGGATGTCTTCCCGCAATAGCATTATCAATAGATAGTTCAGTCGAGCAGTTGGTCAGGAGAAGCGATAACCACCATTTGTTTAGCTGTATCAATGTTAAGAGCAACTTCAGTTAATAGGTCCGTTTGATGTTATGATATCTATAGCTACTCCAATCAATCCTCAGCTGCTGTGATGTCAAGGGCCACTCCATCTGAGGTTCAGTTCTCTGCTCACTGAAGTCAAGATTCATCTCGGGCAAGAACACGAACAACAAAACTCTCCCCATATTTTCTGGATTTTTTTCCCTATTGTCCTAATTTTTTGGGGGGTTGTGTGGTGGGAATGGTGAGTGGAAGGAAGTGGGAAAGGTGCACATTGAACTAAAGGTAAAAATTAGATGTTTAAAAGTCTAATTTGACTTGTACTTACACATTCAAAAGATACATGCACCCAAAGTCAGACCAAAATCTCAAGACTTTGGAGGTCATGAGTTCAAAAGTTCTCAAATTGTTTAGCAGACACTAGTTTTGTGAGTGTCTGTGGTGGCCTCATTTTTTCTACATTTGATGTCAATGCAAAATAATGATATATATGTATATATGTATATATTTTTTAATTTTGAAATTCATACTTTAATCATATTATTCACACATAGGCTGACTTTCATCTCTCAAAGTGAAGATATAGCAAAACAAAGCCAATCGAAAATGTACCAATGTCCATGACCAACTCACAATCAATTAGGTCATTTGGATTCTTGTAACCCTGAGTTTCATGCCCTTACATTGGGAGAATATATCATTGGTTTAGCTGTACCTAAACCTAAAACTATTTGTGACAAAATAAATGATGCCGGTAGTCCATTTCGAAATATTAGCTATATGAAATCTGAGGCGGTTAACACATTTATATTGATTTTATCATTTTTTATTAATTTTCATTTACTAGATTTCCAATTTGGCAGTCTGGACCTTTGTTCTCCTCTTGCATATTATTCTGAATGTGGTTTCGCCATTAATATTTTTTGTTCAGATAACATTAAACTGGCAAATATTCTCAACAGATATGCCCTTTCTTGGTAAAGTGATATGTTTTTTGAGATTAGTAAGATATGATCATGAAGGCTATCTTTGCATTGTATATACTGTGGCTTATCCTGCTATCAGTGGATGAAATAATATAAGGTAAATCTTTCAGAGAAACTAAATAAGTGCAAGTATAAACCACGTAAATATATGCAGTATTCAATACAGTGGGATATGAGATATCCAAATGGTTTCTTCTAAAAATAAATTTGAAATCATACACTAAATCAATGTTATCTAGTTACCACTTATTAAAGACAAAATTTGGCAATTGTCCACCAAAAAAAAAATGCATCAGAATCATTGTTTAAAAAAATAAAAAAGTTTTAATAAAAAATACAAAAATATTCCTGGGTAATGTCATCAGGCAGTCCTTCCTGAAAAAAATATCAGTGAACTAAAGAGAAGTAATGCTGAAGCGTACAAGTATGCTATTTATCATTATTACAATCTCTGTTATTGACTATATACATCTATTATCCTTTCTATATAGGTTAGTGATATTGCCAGTTGTATACTCGCTGTCTGTGAGAGAGAGTGGCAGTGCACATGCAAGGAATTATGTTCAGCTTAACAATATTGGTAATACCTATTCCTATCATCAAGATAAATTACTTGGTTGTATTATCTGCATTTCCAGAGCATATTTGAGTTGGGTTGTTAACCTTTTCCTGACAAGCAAAAATTCATGCTGGTTGGGTGTATTAAATTTATTTTCCTTACCTTTGATTCTACAGCAATTTTCCATGAACATAGAGCAGAAAACATACAGCAGCAACATAATATTTACTACATAGAGCCAAATACAGGCATAAGCAGCAATTAAAAAATTTCCCCCCACATTCTTAACCATAGGTGTGTTTATGTGAGAACTAATACCAGGCTCCATCCATGATGCCAAATGTGGCTGGAAATCCTTCATGGTAATGTAAATTTTCTTCTGCAAATTATTTTTTTCTCATCCATCCTGAGAAATTCAATTCTTTAGCTCAGCCTTTCACAAATCACCAATATCTCTCTCTGCAGATATGAAGCTAGCCTTCTTCGAAACTGGCACCAACATCATGCATATTCTCACCGGCTGTGACCATCATCTGTTCCCATCCATCCCCACAGAGCAGCCAGACTACACAACCACCTACATGAGACAAGGGACCTCTTAACCTACATGGATGTCTCTATGACAGTTTGCTCACAGGTAAAACAATTCTACTTGAGGATGGCAGTCAAACACTTTCTAGACTCTCCAATTAATGGATTGATACCGTGTAGTATGAAGATGTGCATATCAGTCATCTGTGTATTGTTGAAGTTTGTCCATGTTTAGTATTCTAGTGGCATTAATATCTGAATGTGTATCCATGTTTATTATTCTTCTGCCTACTATTTCTGAATGTTGTCCATGTTTATTATTCTATTTCTGTCCTTTCAGATTGTTCTTCTTTGTTGTTGTATATTTTGTCCTTGGTATTTACCAGCCAAGTTAAGTTCTTCTTTCAGAAAACATGTCAGTGAATGATGTTTGCATTGTTCACTTTATTCCTTTTGTCATCCATCAACCTTGTCTGATGTATTTGGCAGGCTTTGGACCTGTTCCATGCACTGATGCATGGGTGGTTTCTTGTACTTGCAAGTCGTCAATGGAAACTGGATTTGGAAATTAGTGTCAGCAATTGTTTCCAGAATATACAGTGTACCAGCCAATCTGTAGTTGTTTCAAATTATTTGAAGTAAGGCATAGGGCCATTCTGAGAGGTTGTTATTGTTTTTTAAGAAGAAACTGGAAAATTTATGAGAGAAGTATGGCTTTATTGATGTGGTAATTAAAAAAAAAACCCTCTCAGGCTGATGTCCGAGGATTTTATGTCTTCCATAGGGCCACAGGTCTGTAAGTGGTGCCAAACCCAGCCAATGTTCCTGCTCTTAGTTCAGAGTGCCGACTGAAGTGTTTGTTGTTCATCATTGACAGTAAAGTCGCAGTAATAGCTGAAATGATTGCATAATATATTCTTGCATAGATTTTTTTGAGTAATATCAATGGCTACTCTATAAAACAGTTGCAAAATGTAAAAAAACCCAAATAATCAATGAGGTTACAGTGAACAATAATTTGTCATCCAGAATTTTCAGTATACATTTGATAGTGGTATCTGTGTGTATGTATATACAGTAAACATGATACTAAAATTTTCGTTTAAGTACAGTTAGTATACCATGAGAATTCTGTAGAATGAGTGGACACACATTTTCAGTGGCATTAATTATATGGATAAATATTTAATTACAAATTATTGTATATCCTGGTAACATCGCTGTTTGCAAGCAAGAGCCACAGTAGTGGAGAAACAGGTCAGTTATCAAAGCCATGAGCTAAACCAGTTTCCTGTAAACGGCCTGTTATCCATGGTGATGTTGAAAGCTATTGCATTAGAGCTTCAATTAGCTGTCAGGACTACAGTATTCCTGTGTTTGTCGGCTATGGTGATATCGAGAGTTATTACAGTTGGGTGGCTAGTGAGATCGTAACAACAGTCAGGATATCTGCCCGCAATAGCATTATCAATAGATGGTTCAGTCGAGCAGTTGGTCAGGAGAATGGTTCTGTAGAAAGGTTTAGTAGGTCAGTCAATATAATT
The DNA here is from genome assembly GCA_965261215.1 of Ekhidna sp. Lineage (GTDB taxonomy): Bacteria > Bacteroidota > Bacteroidia > Cytophagales > Cyclobacteriaceae > Ekhidna. The sequence continues at coordinate 15,060 of CBDHDT010000165.1, read as the reverse complement.
ATAATAACAGTAGCAATTAAACATCTGTACTACAATGGTGCTATGACATCTAAGTGTATGTTTAAAAGTCCATGAGAACTCCTGCCAGAGTTCGTATCGAACCTTTGACAAACAAGGCATGGATACTCAGTGGGTCACTGGGATGATAGTAGGCTATTTTAATTTGATGATTAAAAAAAAAAAAATGGACAATTTTTTTAGGTAATCAGTGAAAATTGCCAACGTAAACTGTGGGGGGGGGGGAGCCTTCTTGAACACTATGCCAAATAACGATACAGAAAAAGGTAACCAATCTGCCAAATTTGTGACAAAATACCTAGGGGTTGAAAAGAAGCTCATCTGACAAACCTTAAGCAGAAACATTATAAAAAAACATGAAAAAGGGAGTCAAAGGAAGAGAGACTGCCAAGTAACAACACATAGGTTGCCAGAGTCCTCACCAAATGTGTAAAGTGACGTGGGAGTCATTGTCGTTGTTGTAAAAATTACTGAATAACAAACTGCATAAGATTGGGAAAGGTGTGTTCCACTATGCAGATTCAGCAAAGAAAAAAAAAAAAAAGAAGCGTGACCATCTAACACGAAGTAGGTTTTTAAAAAATTAACGGGAGACTATACAATTTTCCTCTGAAATTTACACATATATTTGTACCTGTGATAACTTCCCCCCCCCCCCCCCCCCCCCTTTCTCCTGTGCAAATAATTTTTATACCAGCTTGTTGCTTATTTTGTGTGCTTTAAGATGATATGTAAAAAGTCTCTATAGGCACCTTTTCTTAGAAGATATAGCCAAACATGCAAGGGTCATTAAAAAAATGGCACCTCCCAAATGGCAAGATGTCTAATTCCCAGGCGCCTTGAGCCACAGACTCAAAATCTGTTTTGTGGCCTGCTAACACCCTAAGCTGTGATATGGCTGAACCATAATTACAACGCGGTGAAGTGTTGAATAGATATGAGACACTATATTTCCCACCGCGCCAAAAACCACGTAACATCTGTGACCCCGCCTCTTCTATTTATCATATCTCAGGAATGCTTCATGGTAAAAATAATTTGCCTCAGCCATATCACAGCTTAGTCTTGTAGGAAGCCACAACACAAGGTTGGGGGCGGTACCTCACAGGGCCTAGGAATTAGTCATCTTGCAAATTAGGAAGTGCCATTTTTTATGACCCTAGCATGTTCGGTTATATCTTCTAAGAAAAAGTGCCTATAGAGACTTTTTACATAGCATCTTAAAGCACACACAATAAACAACAAGCTGGTATAATAATTAGTTGCACAGAAGAAAGGGGGGGGGGGGGGGGAAAGTTATGAGAAGTACAAATATATGTGCAAATTTCGGAGGAAAATGGTATAGTCTCTCCTACATTGTAATGCTAGAGAAATCAATTTATTGGGCATATGCAGACAAAGGACACGGCATTCAGCACATACGGTACATTTTTAACTTTAATCTTGCAACCGATAACAACATTTATGTTAAACCAAAACCACAAAAATATATATCAAAATTATGACCACCCTAACCATTTTGATTCCTCTATGCTGATAATTCTGGTATCAAGGTTGTTGCATATTCTGTTCTGTGTGCTTTCAAATGTTAGGTTAAATATTTCACATCAAACTTACCTCTTTGGTTACTGTTCCTTTGCAGTTTCTCTTCAAATGTTTGACTTCAAAACAAGAATATTGAGCACCTAATGGCTTAAAACCACTATTAAGTAGATACAGCAACAGTTTAATGTGAATTGCATGTGCTAGCATGTAAAATGTGATTCAAGATAATGGTTACCAAGGCTGCATCTAACACATGTCTACTTGAAAATATTGCATTGCCAGAAATGTTGAGTTTACAGCGGCAAGTATCATTGTCATCAGGATTGCCGAAGAGTGGCGTATATGAAGGTAGCAGGTAGAGTATTGAAGTAGTCTTTGACAAATTCATTTCTGCTGCATTGGAACTTAGAAGATGGAGGTACTAGACAGTTATAATAGATAAAATAACCATTATGGTCTTTGTTCTAAAATCTGGCAAGCTACATGTGAACGATAACTTTTTTCCCAAGTGTTTGGTTTACTTTTATTATCTCAAGGCTAGCATATCTGCAGCACATATCTGTTAGAGTCCTCAAACAATAAAGAAGGCACCCATGGTTCTTGTTGTTACTTCATCTCATAACTTTAAAAAAATAATTCTGGTGCATGAATGCATCATGTTATTTTTATTTTGGGCCAAAAAGAGTTAAAATTTGTGACTCCATGTTGATATCCTTTATAAATGTTATGATTAGATAGAACCTTGAATATTAACAGCTGACAACATGATTCATTATCACTTGACTTATACTAGCTTAAGGGTTTTTAAAAAAAAAAAAAAAAACATATTTTAAACAACTTACTCCAGCCATCTTCATGTTGGTACATATGTTTGAAATAATAAGAACTCAGAAGCAAGCTGGACAAACATCGTTATATATAATCGCGTTTTTTTAAATTGCTATAAGATATAACAGAAATTTAAGAATTTACTTTGACAGGAACTTTATAGGGAACATTGAGCATTTATAGAGATGTGCATAGAGAAACTTTATAGAGACCCTAACAGCGAACCTAGAATTGAGTTCCGGATTACGTGTTGACTACAATAGTGTACATTGTACCACCTTCTAAATGATTCAAAGTTATGTTTAAATACAATCCTTTTAGAACAAGAGAATTTTTCTTATACAATTTTTTTTCCTATTCCAAATATACGAAAAAATGGACCATTTCTGTTGCAGTTCTAAGATAATTAAGCAAACTGTGGGAAAAAATAATTAGATTTGGTGTGAAGTCTACAGAAGAAAAGGAAAGAGGATATGAAGGAAAAGGATCAATGCAAATAAATATTTGGAGGTTTATATCTTGAAGAATACTAATTGAAATGGACCTATCTCGTGCCATCGCATACTATCCACGCACTAAGTCGAAATATGAAAATAGTACTAGAAACAAGTAAATTTGTCAGACCTTGGCAATTGGTCTACTCTGTAGGTTTCTTCCAGAGACTTGTTGAAAATCGGTTACTTGCAGCTCCTGCTTGATCACCATAAGCTTCTATATCTGCAGCAATAGAATGCTGCACTCCACTCTGCCCATGTTCTGTTCAGGACAATCTCAAAAGCAATAGACAAACAACAAAACTTGCATGTATACAAATTTGGTGTATTGTTTGTGGGATTAATACTTCCTTTACATTAGAGCACTTCCTGTAACACACTAGACATCCGTGTGATAGCTCTTTTAAAGCAACCTGTAAATCTGTTAGTGTAGAGTGTACAGAATCAGTACTAATTGTCAAGATATAGCGTAATAAATGTTTTACACGATCTTCCAATACCCAATTGACAACATAATTGCCAACAGTTTTCATTTCAGGCAACATTCACACACAATTTGATTCATAAAGTGAACATTTCAAGCTAATTACCAGAATTTTTTATTTGCACCTACCAAGTAGTGTACATAGTACCTTTTATTGGTTGAGTGAGTAGAGTGAATTTTAGTATTCATTTAAAAAAACAGCAAATTATCTATCAGATTAAAAATATATATATCAGGGAATACGCTAGTACTCCCTACATTAAATTGACCCAATTGCAAACCCCCCTTCCCCCCCTCCCCAAAAACAACAACCCTAAGCTTATACCTCAGCAAAGGGTCACACCAGCATTTTTTAGCAGCCTAAATGGTGGCTTCAGCCGATTTTAATTCCATTAAGATACCAGGTGTGCCTTAAATAGTTTACTGAGGTAGTAAACAGGCAGCACCAAAAATGGTTAAAAAATGTAAAGAAACAAATCAAATTCATCTTTCAGGATCAATATGTTTCTAAGTTTATATATTTCTCAATCGCGCATCTTGCGTAAAATTAGGCCTACTCATAAAAACTTTTAGCACCAGATAGCTCTGAATGTTCAAATTCATTTCAGTGAAAAATATTTTTCATGATTATAGAAAAGTGGTATAGGTAACGATGTCATCAATTGTGCAATCAATCTAGCTCAAGTGCTGTTGCATAACTTGAATTGGGTAAAGTTAGCACCAGCTGTATTATCAGTAAACAAAGACCCACACTTGGTTCAGCTGTTTGGTTTATGGAACTTTCACTCTTGGATAACAGTTATGCCATCTAAAGGACGCTATATATTCTCATAAACTAAAAGCACTGCCATTTGTTTGGTGGAATACTTCTGTGCAACAGTTACCACAAAGGAGGACTGTATGTGGCAACAGGATATGATTTTCCTGTATAGGAAAACAATATGCAACACGACATGGTCTGAGCTGATCTGTGTATACGTTGATATGTCGTATCCAATACTGAATACGGCACATATTTTAAAATCATTATTGGTGTATTTTTTTAAGGATAAATTGGTCATCGAACTGGTTGTGATCACTGCTTCTGTGTATACAGCTTATAAAACCTCTGTGTAGATCTCCACTCCTCAACTATAGTATACAGAAACAACTAAATAAACAAACAAACAAAACTATGAATAAGTTGTAAAAAAAACTAAAAAAACTTTATTTGATTGATCTGTGACAATTGAGAAAGGAAACATTACTGAGAAATGATAAAACAAACAAACAAATCTAAAAAATCACATTTAGAAATGGTTTGTTTGTAAATATATATATATATTTATATTGGATTAACCTCTAAAATGAAATGAAACAGGACAAATCCCAAGAAGACCTGAACTCTAGACCAGAACCCCCATTTCCAAACACGCCAATATTCCAGCTCTTTTATAATCCATCCATATGATTTTTAAAAGGTAAAGGATTCTCTGATCTACATGGAGTCCTATCTTCAGCTGACAAATCCAATGTGCTATTTGTTTTTAAACAAAATTTAAATGAATCATTCATGCTATAACATGCCTGTAGGTAGCAGTATTGCTATAAAATAGTAAGAAAGTTTACTGTTGATTTTAAGAATTGAGAGAGTATACTAAACTAGTATATATATCAGTTTTTTTTGTTTTTTTTATTGTTTTTTTTAAAGGCTAATGATTGCAACTTGCTGTCATGAACAGTGTTTTGCAGGCTTTTAAAGCTGTTACAGGAAAAACTTTGAATGCTGATGGAAATCACTTCAAATACCATCACTCTTCAGAAATAAGGCGCTCCTGGTTGGATTTCTTTTTTGTGATATATTTTGTACACAGAGAACTATGTCACTTTTGTTTACTTACAGTATAAGAAAAATTTAAAATTGCATTTACAATATTTAAGCATGGTAACTCTATGCCCCCCTTCCCCCTCCCCTCCTCCCTCCCCCAAAAAAGTTTGTAACAATGGGAATAAAAATCAGAAAAATGAAGACTGATTGGAGCAGCTTGAAGGTATCGAAATGCTGACTGTGAATTCGACTGGAGTAGCCAATGACATAGCCTCAGCAGAATTTATGGTCGATTATCGCCTCTGCTAACTCACTCGCTTAACTGAACCAGCTATTGACCATATTGCTCCAGCTGGCAAAGCCAGTGGCAACTCGACTGTAGCAACTATCGACATCACCAAGCTGACCGACACTAGTCCTGAAAATGCCACAGGCCCGACATCGACACAGTCCCGACATCGACACAGCTGACCATACAAAAATGTTGTAGTTCTGCACATTAAGAATTATTCCTCGATGATACTGCATATACCAAAGTTTGGTTTAATAAGCTTAGCAGGGATAGACTCTTTATCGCTATTGAGAAGTTGGTTCGAGTTTTGCTTCCCAAACAAACGAGTCAAAAGATGTAAGAGATGTGATAGACCATTTACTCGAAGTTGAAGATGTGCAATTTTATTGTAAGCTTGTATCACAAGATATCGATTCAGAAGAGGACTTCTGTATAAAGTTGCACACAAGTGATAACTTAGAGCAAGAGGATCTTGAGCTGGTGCAACTTGGCTGGAAGCATAAACAGTCAAGTAAACAAACAACTCTAGAATTAGGAAACATATCTCATTCATCTTGTGCATAACATAAAGTGTCTACTTATAACCAAAGAGTTTATGACCAAAGTTCATATAAATTACCAATTGATATAATATACTATCTTTTTGGCTGGGGAGGTTGTATGCCTCACAAATTTCTTCTTGACTCTTCTGTATTCAATCACCCGTCATGGGATCCAAAACAACAGAACCTTGTACTCTTAATGCTGCTATTTATGCACTGCTGCAAGTTTGGATTTTCATTTCAGCCTCCTCTTGCCCACAGCTTGCCAAAGTAATTTTCAAGAGGATCCCGGGACAATTCACTGATTATTTGATGGCATGAATTTGGTCATTTCCAGATAGGAAGTGGCTAAAAAAACAGATATTAATGATCAAAGTCGATACATAACTACGTATAATACATATGTACTACTTTCAACACCTACCAGCAATTTAAAGGCCTACTAATGTCCACCATTCCACTGCTGTTGTTAGAATTTTAAGTGTTGACGACTGATGATGAGATCACTTACCACTTCTCATGCTTCAGACTAGCCCCATTTATTTCTGTATGTCAGTCATGGCAGGTTACTTTGACATCTGTGGAATACAAGGAAAGGATGTTTTACGACACATAATACTAACTTTTCTACTCAGAGCAAAAGATTGCCCCTCCCCCATACTCGGCCACCCAATCTATTGGGTTGGGGCATTTACAGCAGATCTTATCTACCACAAATTTTTGGTAAATATATTCCCACGTTCAAAGTGAAACACCTACCGACTGGGATAGTCAATAAAATTGAAAAATATATAAATATTTTAATTTTTTCTGAACGGCCTGCGGCCCTGTCATTGGGTACCCCTGGTCTAAGGGACACTAGGAAATTAAATTATCAGGTTGGGAATAATGGGGGAAACATAACTTGAACATAGGCATTAGCGGGCCCACAAATGAAGTCGGAGTCTAGGGTAATCCCAACCCCATGGAAGGTTGGGTTTTATATAATCTGATAGTTGTGATGTCATACCATTGTATCATCTTATTAGGCAACATCATATTTGCTACAGATTGATGCAACTGAATGCATAGAAGAATTTTTCACTGTGGCATGCATGTGTGTAGCATGATACCGCGATAATGCTATCCATTAGTACATCAAGGGATCATATTTCTTTGTTTTTTGATACCTCCATTCCAGTTCCATTCCCTAATACATAATAGGATCAACACACCCAGGTTGTCATTTAAGGCTTTTTACTACTGCCAAATTGTCTGAAAAATCATTTGTCCCCCTCAATCAATTGTTTTGCAGCACACAAACAAATGTATTACTGATCCCATCTTACTTTCAACCTTGACATACTTTTACCAACACACTTGATCGCCCAACTCACTCCCCTCTCTGTAATACTTTCTTCGTGCAATCTTTAATTTCAATTGTATCCCAATGTATACATTTGACTGAATTCATTGGAGTGGTGCTGTGTATGTGTGCTTTAATCTAATATCCTAAATCTCCTAGTCTCCATTTGAAGGTATATTTACAAAGTGTTGCCTCAGACATTGGCTGTCCTACATATAGTCTCAGAACTGTAGGCATAGTCCACAAGTCGTATTGGACCATAAAGCCGGTAATGACAGGTTCACAAAATGACTGACAAAAGGACACACATTGCGACCTAACGATAAAAACGTTGCGCAATGTGGCATGCATTTGTTTTGTAAGATATGAATTTTATTAAATGGTTTCCCTGGCCTCTTAGTGAAGTCATAAGTTTTGTTTGTGATGATAGAGACCAAACCAGCAAACATTGTAACTGCTTTAGATTGGGTTTCTAACATAATACAAATCAAAAATGATGTAGTCAGGACTTGGGCGACAGTGAACATTATACAGAAGTCTTCTTCTGAATCGATATCTTGTGATACAAGCTTTCATAAAATTGCATATCTTCATTTCTAGTGTATGCATGGTCTATCACACTCTTACATCTTCTGAGTCATTTATTTGGAAAGCAAAGCACAACCAACTTCTCGATAGCGATAAAACTCCATCACGGCTAAGCTTATCAAGCCAAACGTTGGTATATGCAGTATCATGGTGGAATAATACTTATGAGCTACAGCATTTGAGCATGGTCAGCTGTGTCGATGTCGGGACTGTGGCATTTTCGGGATTAGTGTCGGTCAGCTTGTGATGTAAATAGCTGATATGGTCAAGTTGCCAGTGGCTTTTCCAGCTGAAGCAGTGTTATCATACGCTTGTTCAGTGGAGTGGCGTGTCAGCAGAGGCGATCTCCTGAGGCGATGTCGTGGGCAACTCCAGTCGATCTTATGGTTAGCACTTCGATGTCTTCAAGCTGCTCCAATCAATCTTCATTTTTCTGATTTTTATTCCTGTTGTTTCAAACTTTTTTTCCTTTTTTTTGTGGTGGAGGAGGGGGGGGTAGGGGTTGGACATTTAGTTACCATGCTAAAATATTTGTTAGGCACTGCAAGTAAACAAATGTGATAAAGTTCTGTGTGTGCAGCAAATGCTACAAAAAAAAAATTTCATCCAGGACCTCACATTTCTGAAGAGAGTGGTGGTATTTGGAGTGATTTCCATCACAATTCACTGTTCTTCCAGGAACAGTGTTAAATATCCGCAAGAGTTGCAATCATTTGCCATTAAAAATGAGTTGAAAAAATTTAGATATAAATACAAATAATTCAGTATAGTTTCTCAATCTTTAATCCTACAGTAAACTTTCTTACTGTTTAAAAGCAATACCGCTACCTATTGGCATGTTTTAGCATGAATGGTTCATTTTAATTTTGTTCAGGAGAAATAGTAGCAAGAGCGCTAGACAAACGGCACATTGGATTGTCTGCTGAAAAGGTAAGGAAGTCCATGTAGACCAGACAACCCTTTAACTTTTTAAATCATATGGACTGATTATAAAAGTGCTGTAATATTGGTATGTATGGAAACGGGGATTCTGGTGTAAATATGATTTTTTTTTTAATTTTTGTTTGTTTTGTTTCTCAGTTGTGTTTCCTTTCTTAATTTTAACCGATAAATACAAAATAGTTGTTAGTTTGTATATTTTTGTTCATATTTTTGTTTGTATGTTTTGTTGTTTCCGTATACTGTAATGAGCAGCGGAGATCCACACATAGTTTTATAAACAGTATATTCAAAAGCAGTGATCACATCCTGTTCGATGACCACTTTACCCTAAAAATATATACACCAATAATTATTTTAAAACATATGCTGAATTCAGTATTGGATACTCTGAGGTATCAACATACACACACATCAGCACAGGCCATGTCATGTTCTATATATTGTTTGTCAATGCAGAAAAATCATATCCTATTGCTACATACGGCCTCCTTTACGGTAACTGTTGCACAGAAGTATTCCAACAACCAAACGGCAGCTGTTTTGGTTTATGAGCATATATAGCCTCAGACGGTGTAACTGTTATCCATCTGTGAGAACTCCACAAACCAAGCTGCTGAACCGAGTATGGTTCTTAGTCTACTGATAATACAATTAGGAATTATAGAAACTTAGACACATAGATCCTCGAAGATGAATTTTAGTTTCTTCACACATTTTGAACCATTATTTGTGCTGCCTGTTTATAACCACAGTAAAGTATTCAAGGCACACAGTGGTGTCTTTTTGGAACTAATTCCGGCTGAAACCAACATTTAGACAGCAAAGAAGCTGCTGAAGTAAGTTTTTGCTGAGGTATAAGCTTAGATTTTTTGGAGGGTTCGGTCCGCTACTTAAATTTTTTTTGGTCAATTTAACCCTCTCACCGGTGTAAGCGCCATACGGCGGAATGATTTAAAAATGCGTAAAAAATGGCAGTTTCGGTATATCGTAATTTTTATATCGTAAGAATCCCGCTCTACCAGTGTACCGAATTTTGATTCTGGGATATGAAGAAAAACACAAACACGTTGATTCTACCGACAACCCGCAGTTTCGACGAGCTTAGATATGGCTGAGAGACTATCTTTGTTTGATGTTATTATTCAAGTTGCCAGAGATGATATGGCCCTCTCTGATGAAGAATCTGAAGGAGAAGAGGGTGAAGAAATATATTGTTACTTAGGGACACCATCTGTCACTCGTGGAGCCCCAGAATCAGTGGCCACTTAACTTGTTTACTGAGAGCAATGACGGTGAAGACCTGCTTTCTGAAATGCAAGTACTGCAATGTTCACCTCTGCATCTTGGAGGAACGTAACTGTTTTTATGACTACCACACAAAGGTAGAGGACTAGAGACAATAATCTTCTTCTGACATTCTGTATAATAAACAAGTATACATAATGTCATGTTAATAATTTTGATAAACAAGTGTAGCAATAAAACACGAAGTATTGTATGTTTCTAATATTGTTTTACCACACTCTTTGTAAACAATAGTAGTATCATAAGACCAAATTGTGAGGTATATGAGTGAATTCATGGCTTTATATCAATCAATATTGGGATAAGAAATGCTAAATGATATTCATATTATGTGGTCATATTCTGTGGTTGTGTTGTGGTTAAATTATTTTGCCTCAATGTTTGTCAACAAAGGTGCTATCACGAAATCTAATTTCAAGAAGTAATAATAATTCTCTGATATTGATTTCTAACTGAAGCTGGTTGAATTATTTTGTTATATACTGTGGGAACTCAACGGTGAAAGGGTTAACATAGGGAGGATTAGCATATTCCCTGAAATATTTTCTGTGAATGTGATATATATGTTGCTGTGTTTTTTAATGTATACTAAAATTCACTTTAATCACTCAACCAATAAAAGGTACTATGTACACTTCTGGGTGGATGCATGTAAAAAAAATCTGGTTTTTAGCTTGAATTGTTCACTTTATGAAATAAATTGTGTGTGAATGTTGTCTGAAATGAAAACTGTTGGCAATTATGTTGTCAATTATGCATTGGAACCTCTTAATATAAAACATTGATTATGTTATATCCTGACATTTAGTACTGACTCTGTACACTCTACACTAACAGATTTACAGTTTTCTTAAAACGGCTATCACAGGGATGTCTAGTGTGTTACAGGGAGTGCTCTAATGTAAAGGAAGTAATAATCCCACAAACAATACACCAAATTTGTATACATGCAAGTTTTGTTGTTTGTCTATTGCTTTTGATATAGTCCTGAACAGAACATGGGCAGAGTGGAGTGCAGCTTTCTATTGGTGCAGATATAGAAGCTTATGGTGATCAAGCAGGAGCTGCAAGTAACCGATTTTCAACAAGTCTCAGGAAGAAACCTGCAGAGTGGTACAATTGCCAAGGTCCGACAAAGTTACTAGTTTCAAGCACCTTTCTCATATTTCGACTTAGTGCATGGAGAGCATGTGATGGCATGAGATGGCCCATTTCAATTAGTATTCTTCAAGATATAAGCCTCCAAATATTTATTTGCATTGATCCTTTTCCCTCATATCCTCTTTCCTTTTCTTCTGTAGACTTCTCACCTAATCTAATTATTTTTTTGCATAGTTTGCTTAATTATCATAGAACTGCAACAGAAATGGTCCATTTTTTCGTATATTTGGAATATATTTGGAATAGGAAAAATGTATAAGAAAAATTCTCTTGTTCTAATGGGATTGTATTTAAACATAACTTTGAACCTTTTAGTATGATGTGCTTATTGATTATTTTTTGTTGTTTAACAATCTTTTAAGCAGGAATTAGAAGGTGGCACAATGTTCACTATAGTGGTCAACAAGAAATCAGAAACTCAATTCTAGGTTCGCTCTTAGGGTCTCTATAAAGTTTCTCTGTGGATATCTCTATAAATGCTCAATGTTCCCTATGAAATTCCTGTCAATTTAAATTCTTATATTTCTGTTATATCTTATAGCAAAAAAAAATATGCAATTATATATAACGATGTTTGTCCAGCTTGCTTCTGAGTTCTCATTACGTTCAACATATGTACCAACATGAAGGTGGCTGGAGTAAGTTGGTTAAAATATGTTTTTTTTTGTTTTTTTTTAAACCCTTAAGCTAGTGAAAGTCAAGTGATAATGAATCATGTTGTCAGCTGTTAATATTCAAGGTTCTATCTAATCATTACATTTATAAAGGATCTAAACATTGAATCACAATTTTTAACTCTTTTTTGCCCCCAAAAAAAAATAACGTGATGCATTCATGCACCAGAATTATTTTTTAAAAGTTATGAGATGAAGTTACAACAAGAATCATTGGTGTCTTCTTTATTGTTTGAGGGTTCTAACAGGTATGTGCTGTAGATATGCTTGCCTTGAGATAATGAAAGTAATCAAAGCACTTGAATAAAAGTGATCGTTCACATGTAGCTTGCCAGTATTTAGAACAAAGACCTTAATGGTTATTTTATCTATTATAACTGTCTAGTGCCTCAATCTTCCAAGTTCTAATGCGGCAGAAATAAATTTGTCAAAGACCACTTCAATACTCTACCTGCTGACTTCATATACGCCTGTTTTCGGCAATGCTGATGACAATGATACTTGCCGCTGTAAATTCAACATTTCTGACAATGCAATATTTTCAAGTAGACATGTGTTAGATGCAGCCTTAATAACCATCATCTTGAATTACATTTTACATGCGAGCACATGCAATTTATTTTGGTAATGGTCACCCAGTAAACTGTTGCTGTATCTACTTAATAGTGGTTTTGAGCCATTAGATGCTCAAATTCTTGTTTTGAAGTCAAACATTTGAAGAGAAACTGCAAAGGAACAGTAACCAAAGAGGTAAGTTTGATGTGAAATATTCCATCTGACATTTGAAAGCACACAGAACAGAATATGCAACAACCTTGATACAAAAATTATCTGCATAGAGGAATCAAAATAGATAGGGTGGTAATATATTTGATATATATTTTTGTGGTTTTGGTTTGACATAAACATTGTTATAGGTTGAAGATTAGAGTTAAAAATATACCATATATGCTAAATGCCATTTTCTTTGTCTGCATATGCCCAATAGATTGATTTCTCTAGCATCACAATATATTAATTTTTTTAAACCTACTTTGTGTTAGATGGTCACGCTTCTTTTTTTTCTTTTTCTTCTTTGCTGTAGTTGCATAGTAGAACACACCTTGCCCTATCTTATGCAGTTTGTTATTCAGTTATGTTTACAACAACGACGATGACTCCCACGTCACTTTACAAATTTGGTGAGGACTCTGGCAACCTATGTGTTGTTATTTGGCAGTCTCTCTTCCTTTCACTCCTCTTTTCATGTTTTTTCAATGTTTCTGCTTTAGGTTTGTCAGGTGAGCTTCTTTCCACCCCCTAGGTATTTTGTCACAAATTGGGTAGATTGGTTACCTTTTTCTGCATCGTTATTTGGCATAGTGTTCAAGAAGGCCCCCCCTCCGCAGTTTATGTGGGCAATTTTCACTGATTACCTGACAAAATTGTCCATTTTTTTTAGTTTAAACAGCAAATTAAAATAGCCTACTATCATTCCAGTGACCCACTGAGTATCCATGCCTAGTTTGTCAAAGGTTCGATACGAACTCTGGCAGGAGTTCTCATGGATTTTAAACGTACACTTAGATGTCATAGCGCCATGTAGTAGCGATGTTTTATTGCTGCTGTTATTATAATTATATTGACTGACTTTCTAAACCTTTCTACAGAACCATGTACACAAGCCAACACGGTAGATGATTGAGCAACAGCTTAAACTGGAAAAACCTTCTTTTTTTTCTTCTTTTTTTTAGTTTTTGAGTTATAATCCAATCTTTTTTTTTTTTCAAAAAATTGAAATAAAGTGACACACATGTTCCTGAATACTTTATTAAAACATGTGTCAATGTAATAGCATGAGTTGGTCCTTTTCATTACTTGAGGGCTCTCGCCAGTAAGTACTGTTGATATGCTAGCTAGCATATCGACAATAGCACAATAGCAGTAAGCAAGCACTGGCAATACTTATCTTTTTCTCTAGCTTGCTAGCATTTAGACCAATATCTGTGGCTGTCATTTTAGCTTTTAGCTATCTATGTGGTTTCTCATATCATTTAAGCTTTAGAATAGCAAGCATTATATTTATGTCAGTCATCCATGTTATATTCTACCCATAACTAGCTATAATTATAGCTACTTACTTTTTTCTTCTTTCTTTTTGTCGGATACAACCACCATAATGTTTGCCAATGTAAAACCTCAATTTGTTTTTTTTTTCTTGTCCAGAAGAGTTAGGTGCAACTTTGTTAGAATCTGTTTTGATTTCACCATGCGACATATAGTGTAACATTTTGAGCTATAAAATGTGTTTTACAGCAGCAGCTGAGGATTGATTGGGAGCAGCTATAGATGTCTTAGCACCAGACTGACCTATTAACTGAAGTTGCTCTTGACATTGATACAGCTAAACAAATGGTGGTTATGACTTCGCCTGACTAACTGCTTGACTGAGCCATCTAATGATAATGGCATTGAGGGCAGAAATTCTGACTATAGTTATGATCTCACTAGCCACCCAACTGTAGTAACTCTCCTTATCGCCATAGCTGACTAACACAGGAATGCTGTAGTCCTCACAGCTAACCGAAGGTTTAATATATTTGCATTCAAAGTCACCATGGATAACAGGCCATTTACAGGAAACTGGTTTAGCTCATGGTTGGACAACTGACCTGTTTCTCCACTGCTGTGGCTCTCGCTTGCAAACAGCGATGTTACTAGGATATACAATAATTTTTGAATAAATATTTATCCATATATTTAATGCCACTGAAAAGGTGTGTCCACACATTCTACCGAAATCTCATGGTACACTAACGGTAAATAAACGAAAATTTTAGTACGATGTTTACTGTATACACATACACACAGATACCACAATCAAATGTATACTGAAAATTCTGGATGACAAATTATTGTTCACAGTAACTTTATTGATTATTCTAGTTTTTTTACGTTTTGCAAATGTTTTATAGAGCGGCCATTGATATTAATCAAAAAAAATCTATGCCAGAACATACTATCCAATCTTTTTAGCTATTACTACGAAATTACAG
>CBDHDT010000164.1:0-7139 GCA_965261215.1 Ekhidna sp. | reverse complement strand
CAGTGTGTGCTCTACCATCTGAGTCAGCTAAGCATGTGCTTACCATCTGAGCCAGTTAAGGGGGGGGGGGGGGGGGGGGGGGACTATCCCTCTAACCACCGAAATTTGAACACATATTTGTAGCTATCATAACTTTTTCCCCCATTCTTCTGTGCAGATACTTTTATTACCAGCTTGTTGCTTATTGTGTGTGCTTTAAGATGATATTAAAAAGTCTCTATAGGCACTTTTTTCTTAGAAGATATAGCCAAACACGCAAGGGTCAATAAAAAAATGGCACTTCCTAATTTCCCAAGACTCTAATTCCAAGGCGCATTGAGCTACAAACCCCAAACTTGTGTTGTGGCTTGCTAACACCCTAAGCTGTGATATAACTGAGCCATAATTACAACCGTGAAGAGTTGAATAGATATGAGACACTTTATTTCCAACCCCGCCAAAAACCACGGAACATCTGTGACCCCGCCTCTTCTAATTACCATAACTCAGGATTGCTTCACGCTAAAAATAATTTCTCTCTGCTTATATCACAGCTTAGTCTTGTAGGAAGCCACAACACAAGTTTGGGCTCTGTAGCTCAAGGCGCCTTGGAATTAGAGTCCTGGAAAATTAGGAAGTGCCATTTTTTGAGTGACCCTTGCGTGTTTGGCTATATTTTCTAAGAAAAAGTGCCTTAGAGAATTTTTACATATCATCTTAAAGCACACACAATAAGCAACAAGCTGGTAATAAAAGTATCTGCACAGAAGAATGGGGGGGGGGGGGGGGAAGTTATGACAGCTACAAATATGTGTTCAAATTTCGGTGGTTAGAGGGATAGTCCGTGCTCTACCATCTGAGCCAGCTAAGCATGTGCTCTACCATCTGAGCCAGCTAAGCATATGCTCTACCATCTGAGCCAGCTAAGCATATGCTCTACATCTGAGCCAGTTAAGCATATGCTCTACATCTGAGCCAGTTAAGCATATGCTCTACATCTGAGCCAGTTAAGCATATGCTCTACATCTGAGCCAGTTAAGCGTGTGATCTACCATCTGAGCCTCATTAAAAAAAACATTAGTACCATATGATTCCAATGCACGTCTATAACTACTCTGTTTCCAGGTTACAGAAAAGTGGCATGGTTTTAAGGTTTCTTGTCGGTGATGCAACCAAACTGCTCACATACGGTTTTATCATTAGAATTGGGTAAAGGTCTTCGTTCTGTAAGACATTACTCAAGCAAGTTCTATGCGCTGAATTTGAAGTTAGTTGTCAGTTGATTTACTGACTAATAATTTTTATTTTTATTTACGAAAAGTGAGCAAAATCAAGCAGTTAAACAACAATTTGTGTGTGTGCATGTACTCTACCAATAAACATGGAATGGAATAACATCTGCTGGGTTTGGTTAGTTCCTGTGCGACTTGTCAAGTCCTTGAAGGATCCAGAGTTCTCCTCTGCAATTCTTTTCTAGTTCTTGATGGATCTGGAGTTCCCCTCTGCAACTCATGCCGTGTCCTTGAAAGTGGCGGTAGCTGATCCCTGGTCGACTCCCAGACTTACTCGAATAACAGTAGAGCTTGGTGTGTCCCTGGTCGACTCCCAGACTTCATCTAATAACAGTAGAACTTGGTGAGTATGTCCTGACTTGTGTTAGTAAAAAAATTAAAGTAGTTATAGATAATAATAATAGTGATAATAATTATAGGGCGAAGTTCACCGGATCTCAAGAAACCATACAAAAACTAGAAACTTTTAGACGTGAAATAAATAAAGAAGATGTCTGTTGCTATAAGCCACCAGGAGATCATTAGATCATTATAATATGTTTCTTAGAAAAACTTTTTTTCCATGTTCCAACCCTCCACCCCTTCATGTCCAACAAAGTTCCAGTTTTGTATGGCTTCTTGAGATCTGGTGAACTTTGTCCTATAATAATAATAATTATTATTATTATTATTATCTATAACTATTTAAAAAAAAATTACCAACATTAGTCAGCTCGACTCATCGCTGTAGACGCCATATGGCATTTTTGATAATATTGTGACGAATCAAATAAAATCAATGATTTATGCTATGCGCATGCTGGTGCTATCTGGGAATGCCCAATGCTTTGCTCTATCGGAAATTAAAATAACTTGGGTAAGGTATAGCACCCGGGTATCCAAGGTGCCGTGATGTCAAACTTTAACCGTCGATTGAGAAAAATGAAGTCAAGCCTAAATGTTTGCTTATGCTTGAAGACAGCACTTCCTGCTTCCACGAAGGCAAAAGGAGTTGACAAAGATGCAGAAGAGGTATTGCACACTGAAAAGCGTAGCAACGACTCAGTAGAGCTGGCAGGTCTGCATAAGCTGTTATTTTTCACCATCTAGGTAGCCACGTTTGCTGTTTGTCTTGCTATTGGGATATAGCTCTGGATATAGGCTGTACTGATTGTGAAGACCAGGAGAAGCTATTCCCAGTTACATATGCTAGTAACTAGTTAACTATCTAATGGATTTTACTGTGAAATACTAGGTTTTTTTCCATTGAAACTTTAATTCAGTGCATGAATCATTATTCCCAGGGACTTCACGGTTACCTAACATTGTACTAGCAAGTTACTTTACCTGCTAGTGCTACAGGTGGTTACTATACAGCTAGCTAACTTATATAGCCATAATTATAGCTAGCTAGCTAACTTAGCAAGACACATCACTCCTTCTCTCAAACTAGATAACTATGTAACCACCCTCTAGCCATCTATCCTCCCTGACACATAATCTTTGTGTATTGTAGTAATGGAAGTGTATATATTAGTGTTTCTGTGATGGATGAATGATGGCAGTAGTCATGATTATGCCAGTGATGATGAACATTTGTGATTAACTACAGTCCTTTGGTTTTTCTATGCCATTTTGGGAGCTCTAGTCCATATTCACCCAAACTAGCATGTCTATCTTCAAATGCTGGCCAAGGGAGAAGGCTAAGATATGAAAAAGAGAGTTGCATTAGACCTACATATTGCTATGTTCATATTTGACATAATATCTTGTATTCAACACAATAAATCGCTATATTCAAGGTTATTACAATAATTATGTTATTCATAGCAGGCCATTGTGGTCAGTTTCTTAGCAACGATAGGTTAGCACAATCTTCGAACAATTGGGCTATCCCATCGACTATGGTTGCTAGGGACATTTGAACTCCTGGCCTGTCTCATAATTTACAAATAAACGGGTTAAATGTTGAAGATAATCCTGTTAAATACAGGGGTGGAAGGGTTAAGGAACAATATATATATGTGTGTGTCTACTCTATCAATAAACATGAAATAGAATAACATCTGTTATGATTGGTTAGTTTTGGGGTTCTCCTGTGCAATTCGTCAAGTCGTTGAAGTATCTGGAGTTCTCCTCTATAACTATTACCAAGTTCTTGAAGGATCTGGAGTTCTCCTCTGCAACTCGTGCCAAGTCCTTGATAGAGGCTGTAGCTGATCCCTGGCTGACTCTGATAACAAAAGAACATGGAGTATATATGCAGACTAGTGTTATTAAAAAAACAATTAAAGTAAATTATAAATAACAACAATAATAATTATAAGACAAAGTTCACCTGATCTCAAGAAGCCGTACAAAACGAGAAACTTTTTAGACGTGAAATAAATTTAAAAAAAACCAAAAAATGTCTGTTGCTGTTAACCACCAGATCATTATAAGTCTGTAATAATGGTTTTAAATGGTAAAGGGTCGTTTGTGTGGTTAGAGTACACTCCTGTTTCCTGAACCGTCAATCAAGTCTAGTTGGATTGACATATTGGATTGACATAGCTTAGCTTGGGAGAGCTTATATACCAATAGCAACAAAATGTTTTTATTTAAAAGCATAGTTGTTTGTTTTTAACATTGTAACTCACCTGATATAAGCAGATGCTCTCTTATAAAGGAGGAGTATAACTCAAAAAAGCCCTCCTGAAATGCCTTCCTATTTCCCCCCCCCCCATTTTTATTTCTTTGTGCTCATAGTTTTGGTACCAGAAGATACCTTTTTTTCATGAGCTTTCGAATAATGTGCTTTATGAAGGTTAGTATGTCTGTATATATCGTGATCACCTTGAAAATTTTCTAGAATCACAGTTGTCTGTAAAACATTTTTGTAATATAAATCTTTTTCTATTCTCTCTTTGATTGGAATTTTTTTTTTTTGTTATTTTTTATGCCTCGATGTTTACCACTGATACATTTATTTATTTTTGAAATAAATTTTTTGTCATCTCATTTCCCTTCTGTGTAGTATTCTGGAAAAGCTTCACCCTCAAAGCGAGCTTTAGTGGTTTATGTACATAACTTGTGAATGGGAAGTGGTTACAGACATGCCATGATTTTAGAGGATTTTTAAGGCAATCATGGTCAAGATTATTGGCAGTATACTTGGATCACTATACATACATACAAGCCTTCACAAAGCACATCATTTGAAAGCTATTGAAAAAAAGTTTTCTTCTGGTATCAAAGATAACTGCAAAACATCAAAAAAATATGAAGTTTTTAAATTTTGAGTTTTAATTTTAATTTTTTATTATTATTATTATTATTATGCTTATGACCTGTGGTCTCATAAACTCCTTATGTTCTCCCATCTCCCCCCTCCTCTAGGTGTATTATTACCTTGCTATTGCAGAAGACCTGATCTTCCGTTCCCTGTGGGACATTCAACATCTCTGTGGGAGAGGCGGGAGCAAACATACTGAAGGGCAACATCCTCGGCACAATTCTGGCTGTCATGGAGGTCTTCAGACGCTTTGTCTGGAATTATTTCCGTCTGGAGAATGAACACCTTAACAACTGCGGCCAATTTCGAGTGGTGAGAGACATCGCCATCTACCCCCTCAATCCGTCTGAGGTAAATTTGAATGATGAGGATGGGGTGGAGCCAATGCTACGCAGACACTTACAAGCAGTGCAAAGAAACCTCTCGATGCAACACACAGAGGTAAATCTGGTTATTATTATTATTTTATTTTTTATTATTATTATTATTATTATTATTATTATTATTATTATTATTATTATTATTATTATTATTATTATTATTATTATTATTATTATTATTATTATTATTATTATTATTATTATTATTATTATTATTTTATTTTTTATTATTATTATTATTAAAAATTATATAAAAGAAGAGATGTTTTTTTCTAAAAACAAACTATCTGGGAGTGTATATACTAGTAGTTCCTATATTGGATTGACCCACTTTTTTTTTAAATGGCAGAATGAAAAACCCCAAATACCAAAGCTTACATCTCGGCTAGAACACACATCGGCAGCATCTTAGCTGCCTAGTGGTTTTAACCGATATTAGCTCCAAAAAGACTCCAAGCGTGCCTTGAATACTTCGCTAAGGTAGCAAACTAGCAGCGCAAAAAAAGAAATGTGTGAATAAATGTGAAATTCATCAATGTTTGTTTGTTTCTTCTCACACATAACTGGCATACAATAGGTCCGTTTTCTCAACATAATTTTAGTGCCTAAAGACTCCAAATGTTGCAGTAAATGTCCACGACTACCGTATTTCTCGATCCAGTGAAGCAAAAAAAATAATAATAATAATAAATAGCAAAAAAAAAAGGGAAAAAAACTGGTGAAGGTGGTATATCGTTGTGACAACGACTTCTGTTGGGCCCTGATGAATGACTCTCGCTTAGATTCTGCTCTCAGGTTTGTGAAATACTTACCATGTGTTGAACCAACAATAAAATGAAATAAAAAGTTAGAAAAAGTGTTTGTGTCTAGGGAGAGAAAAAAAGAAAGTGATCCCTTACCAATTAGCTCACACTTGGTGTAGTCCTCATTTTCTCCTCCACTGCTCTACTATGACATACAGAAACACCAAACAACAAAAAGCACTTGAAACAAGTAAAAATGTATTTATAAAAAAAAAATCAGCTACATTGGACTGAACAGTTTAAAAAGAACGGAATTAGACTGTATCCACGTTGGCCACAACCAGTTAGACACCTTTACCATTTAAAATTATGTGCACCAGTATTATGATTTATGATTGTATAAAAGCCACTTTACCCTTGCCTCTTTTTGAAATTGAGAAGCAGATTAGTCACCGCAATTCATTTGGACTCATGAATGGACGTATTTTACACAAGTTATATGTGGGGAACCCGCCCCCAGCGAAACATAGATTGTTGAAGATGAATCCAAGTTGTTGTTTTTATTCTTTCAATGTGCTGCCTTGGACTTTTTGGAGCTGTAACTACCATTTCTTTAGCCAGCTAAGAAGCTGCTGATGTGAGTTTTAGCAGATATGCACTTTGATTTTTGAGGGGGGGGGGGGTTGGTGTTTTTTGTTTTTTTTCCTCTGCCATTTTAAAATAGGGGTCAATCCAATATAGAGGTTACAAATTACCCCTTGATTTTATTTTTAGACGTTTCCATTTCCCTATCAAGTCATAGAGCAGTGGGTGATTGTGTACAGCATCTATCTACGTGTTCCCTAATTATGGTTTCCTTTCCCTTTATTGTTTGGTCCCTGATGTTAGACTCATTTATTCTTTCTCTACTGTTGCAGCTGCATGGTAACTTGACGAGTAGTGGTGCAGGACCGACAAACCGTTTTAGTTCCAGAGACAAGAAGGAGCTGTGCTCCAGTCGAGGATTACGTCAACTTGTAAAGCAAGAGGATGAAAGAGGACTTGAGCAAGCTAGTTCATGCTGACATCTCTAGGACCCTCTACACAACTGTGAGGAGATCTCTATGAGGGTCCTCTGCACACCTGAGGCAGAGCAAAAGGAACATTAATTCCTTCTCACCTTACCTTTTACTCATATGCATCACATTCTTCTTGTCTGCTCTCAGATCATGTAGCTTAAATTCCGCATCTCATTTCTTTGACTTCTATATACAGATGGAACTTTTGGCCTAACACGTCGGTCTTCAAAGATGTTTGTGCATGGCCAGTGTAGTAATGTATTTAGTAGGATCTTTTTGAGAGGTTAAATATTCGCTGATCATGACTGAAGGATTCATGGGGGAAATATTTATGGATTGTGTAGTGTATGGTTTCCTGCCCTTAGTCATATGGTATGTTTATATATATATATATATATATATATACCACAAGTCTACCTAGACCCTTGCAAGGA
>CBDHDT010000163.1:0-42441 GCA_965261215.1 Ekhidna sp. | reverse complement strand
GAACAGATTCTGTAGGACTAAGTCACCATACATACATGCTAGAAAGTGCTGGGGTTAAGAGATAGTGGAAGTTGTCTTGGAAGGAGTCTACAGGTTCTGAGGATGACACATCTGAAGACTCAAGAGATATTTCCATCTTCAACATGCACTGGATTTAAATGTCATGAATTGCATGTTTTGCCCAAAACAGTAACTAATAATAGACACGGTAATAATCACCAGGACAGTAGCTAATAATAGACACGGTAATAATCACCAGGACAGTAGCTAATAATAGACACGGTAATAATCACCAGGACAGTAGCTAATAATAGACACGGTGGTAATAATCAATATGAGTGAGCTATATAACAGAGTCTTGAAAATCTGCCTACACTCCATGGTTACCTTTTTCTTCTCCGGTTTCTCAAAACAGCTGTGCAATGTTACGTAGGTGGAGGTGTGCCACTAGATGTTTCCACACAAGTTGGTATTCTACTACCTTCCAAAGCTCAGTGAGATCATCAACCTAGCCTAGTATAATAGGCAACACAAAATATAAATATCAGCCATGTAAGTAATGGAGGAAAAGAACCAGAAAGCTGGCCATAAGTGCACTCTTCAGTTAACTTGCGAACTATATTGCCTCCTCTTTTATACTTGGATAGAGTACTTCATAGCGCTTGTCTCCCAATTTAGTCTCGGCTTGCTTCCTACGACAGTTTTCATTGTAGTGCAGCATAGCTATGGAACCTATGTATCAACACATTGTACAATGCATACAGTGAGTGTATGAGGTGAGTTGTAATGTTCTTTATGATCTTATATAATTGCACGTCAAGATGCCAGTCCACTGGGGGGAAAAGCTATGTATCTATATATATAAAGCAAAGATGTCTGTCTACGCATCAGTTGTCAATGGTTGATCTCCGAGCAAAACCAATGGCATATTTGGAATCAGCAGGTTCCTGCTGATATTTTAGCATGGTTTTAAATGATTAAAAGTTTAATTTAAGGAAAAACCTGTTATTTTTAAGTTTGAGCGTATACAAAACCGAAACTCTTAACCGGAAACAAGCTCAGCCGTGCACGTAGTCGCTACGACGAATTCTTTGTTTGAGACCACGGATGAGAGTTGTTCGCTAATTAGCGGAACTCCGACTGTTTTATTAATTGATCCATGTGAAAATTGTGCATCTTTTTGTCATAAAAACGGACGAAATTGACATTTCACCGGCTTTTCTTTCATGGTGAGCGATAATTGGCATTTCTCCGGCTTTTCTTTCATGGTGAGCGATAATGGCACATTTATATTTTATTGTCCTAGGTATCCCCCAGGCCAAGCCGGGTACCTCCACTATTAATATATGATACTCTTTAGATGGCAGAAGGGATATGCATAGAATATATTGTTATCATACCTTTCTCACATTCCAATATAAAATGAATGAAGTTGATTTGGAAGAAGAGTATATTACTACACTTTGAAAAGTTTCACAGGTGGAAGCTTGATACACAGGAGATGATTTCATGATGTCCGAGCAAAATAACTTATTTTGAATAAGTGAAGTTAACTTTTCACTGGCTTTTGTATGTATCCAATTGTGTGAATATTACATAAGGTGATACTTTCATTTATAGAGCACCTATGTGGCGTAAACAGTTTCCTTTTCCTCCCTCTTCTTGGTATAGCTGCATGGTCACATGCTGGAAAGGCTTCACTGTGCCCTTCATGCTAGTTGTGAATATGGTTGTTATCTGACAACCACTTTGCCAGCTCTCCATCTCCACTAGTTGTAGACACAACAGACCAATACAAGTATTTCACAAAGCTCTTGGTCCATTCTCCCACAACTCATATTCCCTCCCTTTAGTCGAGGCTTCAAGTTTGCAAAGGAATCCTAATGTACATATATATATATATGCACACACACACATATATATATGTAATACTCAAATATGAATATGTACACAAGCAGGTCAAATCACATACACTTTGCTAGGTGCCAAATGTCATAGCGATGATCAGTGGAGAGCAGGTTTTCCCTCACCCCCTTGGCAATCTGACAATGTCTATCAGTAACAAGTGTTCCTATTGCACATCCGTGCTGGTGAAGATACTCAATTACTCTAACCAGGCCCTCATTCTCCACCTTGTTACTCTGTGTAAACACACATAAACATTTCTTCACAGGTAATGTCAACACATCAAGATAAGGTGATATTGTGTGCTCATTTGCATCAACTGCACATTAATAACTACATGCTTCTATAATTCTATCACGGTATACGACACAAATTTGGCCGAGTGCCTTGGACTGTCAGCTCTCCCATTACTTGCCTATGGCAAGTGATTTTTCCTCACTTTTTAGCTCGCTAAGAAGGCTTGTCTGGTGGTTGCGCCAAACAGATTAAATGGAAGGGTGAAGACACATCAGATGGCTAAAGGAAGTGTGTTTTGTTATAGCAGCACTTCCGAAGTTCGTCAGCACTTTCAATATTTTGGATGGCAATGCCCCAGAAAACAATATGGAGGCTGAGAGAAGGATGCAGCTGAATATGTCTCACATGCCTGCCTCTCCCATTCAAATATGTAAGAACAATGGCTGCAACACTGCCTCACTGAAAGCAAAGTTCCAACAGTTTGCAAAGCAATATTGGTTGTTTCCATGCCACAATTTTGGCAACTTGCAAACTAGGACAACAAGCACTCTTCTGAAACAATAAGGCTTGCAAACTAGGACAACAAGCACTCTTCTGAAACAATAAGGCTTGCAAACTAGGACAACAAGCACTCTTCTGAAACAATAAGGCTTGCAAACTAGGACAACAAGCACTCTTCTGAAACAATAAGGCTTGCAAACTAGGACAACAAGCACTCTTCTGAAACAATAAGGCTTGCAAACTAGGACAACAAGCACTCTTCTGAAACAATAAGGCTTGCAAACTAGGACAACAAGCACTCTTCTAAAACAATAAGGCTTGCAAACTAGGACAACAAGCACTCTTCTAAAACAATAAGGCTTGCAAACTAGGACAACAAGCACTCTTCTTAAACAATAAGGCTTGCAAACTAGGTCAACAAGCACTCTTCTAAACAATAAGGCTTGCAAACTAGGACAACAAGCACTCTTCTGAAACAATAAGGCTTGCAAACTAGGACAACAAGCACTCTTCTGAAACAATAAGGCTTGCAAACTAGGACAACAAGCACTCTTCTGAAACAATAAGGCTTGCAAACTAGGACAACAAGCACTCTTCTGAAACAATAAGGCTTGCAAACTAGGACAACAAGCACTCTTCTGAAACAATAAGGCTTGCAAACTAGGACAACAAGCACTCTTCTGAAACTAAGGCTTGCAAACTAGGACAACAAGCACTCTTCTGAAACAATAAGGCTTGCAAACTAGGACAACAGGCACTTTTCTGAAACAATAAGGCTTAGAAACTAGGACAACAAGCACTCTTCTGAAACAATAAGGCTTACAAATTGGGACAACAACCCTAGCACTCTGAAACAATAGACTTCTTTCTGAGCTGTAACTGGACTGGTGACGTATGTAGACTGGCTGCAGAGGCATAGTAATGCATAATCAAGCAGCAGATGACATATCTTGTGAAATGTTCACTTTCAGTATATGAGTGTGTGGAAGCTTTCAGAGAATGTTTCTTGCTCAGAGGTTTCTTGCTAAGAGGAGTCTGTCAAACATCTATCAAAATCAATTTCCACTGAGTGCTGAACAGAATGGTCCAAGAAATCTAATGCTGGTGGATGAAGACTTGAGCATTGCACTGAACAATTTTGTCTTGATACTCCTGTTTCTACAACTAAAGAATGTTCAACTTGCATCATTTACTTCACACCTCTATTATTTCATTATATCATGTTACAATTTCAAACAAATCTGTAAATACCTATATACCTGCACATTCACACTTGTTTCCTTGCTAGTGCCTACCATACCTCCCACACTTGATACCTGTATACCTGTACATCCACACTTGTTTCATTCCTACATCCACACTTGTTTCCTTGCTAGTGCCTACCATACCTCCCACACTTGATACCTGTATACCTGTACATCCACACTTGTTTCCTTGCTAGTGCCTACCATATCTCCCATACTTGAAACCTGTATACCTGTACATCCACACTTGTTTCCTTCCTAGTGCCTACCATATCTCCTACGTTTCCTTGGTTCCCAAACTAGTCTATCATGTCACCATCTACACAGGGTCCAGGGCTTGTTGCAGCACCATCACAGCATAAAAGCTCAAGCATAAACAAATGAACTCTTACCGTAGATACCTCACGCTTTTCATATGCCCTTCTTCTCCTTTTATGTAGCTGTGATTCAGCTGATGGAGTCTTCCTCTTCAAAGATGCTGGCTTGTTGACCAAGGTTGGCATACATCTGGCTTCAAACAGATTTTCCTTTTTCCCAAGCCTATCTCTTCCGACAGTTTACTGTCATGCTCAAAACAGCAGTCTTCAAAGTGCTTGCTGCAGAGAGTAGAAAACTTACGTTGCTTCCATTCTTCATCATAGCAGGATCTTTTGAGAAGCGAAAAAGACTGACACCATTCTTGTGTATATTGGTACACCAGCTGCAAACATTTATACACCAACCTAACCTCAAGCTCTAGTTGGTGACTTGTTCTACTAACAATATGCTCCGGCTAGCAGTTAGATACACACCAGGAAGTGTACTTACCTCAAGCTGTAATAGGTGACTTGTTCCACAACAATCTGTTCTAACTAACAGCAAGAAGTGTACTAACCACAAGCTCTACTGTCCTTCATCTACGTAATCAATTAACTAAGCACTTAATTAATAAGATGTGAATTGTGGGGTGCAACTTTGGCAAATTATTTCTTCAAGGAATCTTTGTTTCAAGCAGAAATATTTACTCCCAGGCTATTGTGCATCTAAAGCTATCTAAACATGAAAAAAAAATAGGGGGGGCTGAAGCATTTCACTTACCCTTTAATAATAATAATAGTAATAATAACAACAACAACAATAATAATAACAACAACAACAACCCCCAAAAATGCCAGAATAGAGTCATCGTTGTCTGCCTCCCTCCCTCAGCTCTTGCCTAATCATGGCTGAAACAGCGTAATAGTATAATATTCATGCCATGCATAAACAATAATATAATAGATGTGTATGTGTCTACCGTTGATCAGGAAATGTTTGCGGAAAATTACATTTGCTGCATTGGCAATTAAAATCTAAGACCGCAAATAAAAATAACTGCCTATATAAGACACACCCACAGAACATGTGCTCATCACCGCAAAGTTTTAATACCATCAAATACCAGAATTGTCAAATATTTTGACGGTCAAGATTTCTGGCTAGACAGCTGATTCAGCAGTAAAGGGCCAATATTTGGTATTGGGATAGCCATTTTGTTTATTTGAGGGGTATGGGGAGATGGTGTCCTCCTAGGTCAATATATTATGCTTACTTCTGTCCACATGCTGTATACATACACTATACAGGAACCATCCATTATAATGAATTTCTGACCATGATGCTAGGGAAGAAAAATAGTGTCTTGAAACTGTGAGTTTTCTCCAAACAATATAGCATATTTCTTCTATTAGAATGCATGCATTCTATTAAGTGTGTGGGCTACTTAGCTGCGCGTACTATTCTATGGCGGACTCTAGAGTGTGCCCTGTTTGTGCGGCTATTCGTTGTCTACTACTCCTTCCAGGTCAACTTCGTTCGATGTGGTGGCTGTCTCACCAGTATTGGCAGGTACTGTGCTCACTGCTAGCATCCCAGAATTGCTGTGGAGGCAATCTCTTAAGCTATTATGCTCGCAGATTCACACAATATATTTCTGATTATAATACTTTACTTGTGTTCACTTATGAGCATCCGCATTGCGTTTTAATTGAGGGAGGGCGCATAAGTATTTTACTCGAGATAGTAAGTGTGCATTCTAATTGTGGGTATACAGTAAATGCATTTTAGAATTACTTTTATCAGGTATATCCCTCCCTCCCCATTCACCATTCATACATTACACACCTATCATACATACATACACACATATCACATGCACAACACACTCACCAACACACGAAGGATACTGATGTTTGAAGAGAAGAAAAAAGCTAAGGAGATGCCAAGGGGCTTGCCTCCCAAGAAGAACTTAGCAGACCTTCCTTAGACTTCTTGGAGACACTCGTGCATATAGTTCATACTAAGGATTGTGTCTGTAGCTTTTGTGTGGATGTGGGTGGGTGTTATTGCGAGTGTGTCTACAACACTATCATGGGTATAAATACATAGTCATTTTGAACCGATACGTTACTTTTGTATGTCGAGTGTAGAGTTCATTTTTTTTAATTTATATGGCTTCATATGCATATATACACGTGTATTATTAAAAAATATATATATATTTTTTAAATACGCACTCACCAAAATATATAAAGCACTATCTTCTAAAACTCACTTTAAGTCCATGAGCCAGAGCCTGAAATTTCAAGTCAATTCCACCTGGGAAGGGGGCAGGGGGGCATGTCTTAAGCTTATCATTTTTTGTTGATAGATAACCTTTGGTGAGAGGTAGCCTTATATTGGTTATCAGCCTATGAAAGATGAACTTCAAAATAAACTTTTTCTTGATTTGTACTAGTTTCTCTGAAAGGGTGGTCAATGTCATGCCTTCATATATTCTGGGCATCTTTAGGTATAAAGTATTTCAAATAGAACCAACAGTTTTAGGTCATGTGACCTTTATGTGCACAGATTTCAGCATAAAATGTTCGAAATTTACATTTAATACCAAAAAAATCTAAAAATTGAACTAGTTTGCAATACTTGAACGGCTGAAAAACTATTGGATATCATCTAAAAGAGCATCTTCTAAGCTTTTTATAGGTAAAATTTGAGTCGTATTTAATGTCGGGACATTAAGATTTTAGAGAGACATGTACACCAATTTGGTAAGCAAATTGTCCACATATGCCATAACCCACCAATGCAAACTATGTGGCAGAGCATTCATGAAATATGTCAGTGATTGGACGATTGGACACAACCAATTATCATCGATTACAAATAGATATACTATAACACCATATAATGCATAACTTAGGAAAAGAGAAACTAAGTATTATGGGATGTTATTATATATAGTGCACCCAAATATGAATGGATACCACAAACGTGGGATCGTCTGCATCATCGTTATGAGTCGCCAAGTTCAACATGAAGTTATTCCTAATGCTACATGTCTGTAGTTTGCACGTTTGTAAATGTAAGTCCATTGACGAGACAGGAGCAGCTGGGTAGTTTGCGGGAACATGGACACTTGGGATACAGTTCCATGACTGGAGCCGGTGAGGTGCACATACACTCAATGACGAGATGGCCATCATCAGTCGGCAACCTAAAGCCTTTAGGGTTTGTTACGTCCGGATAACCCTGCAGATACGCTTTCAGATAGCTTCTTGATGGTTTGCACAAAGTGCATGCATAAAAAAGATTTCTGCATTGTGGAAGCTGACTTGACTACTTCTCCTGTTTGGCATGGAAAAGTTGGTACCAAAAGATATTTACTTCATGAAACTGGTTGATAAATACCGGTGACAAATTCTTCTAGCTTCCTGAAAAGTTCTGAAGATATCTCCCCAGGACTGGCAAAACTTGCTGAAACTGTCTATGTAACGAGAGGTAATAAATTCCTTGATGGGATGCCAATTCACTTGGGTAATTGCTAATGCCAATGAATCTTATGTGACTCTAGGTTCTACATTTCTGATGGGGCATGGCAGAGAATGTCTCTACCGAAGGCAAGGCAGATATCATGATATCTGCAGTTATGATTTCCTGAGATCCAACTTTGATGCATGAAGTACATGCAAGAGAAGGCAATTATCAGGTGAGTATCAGTTATTGTTGGGTTGATCTCCGTTCTCTGACCCTAACTCTGTCTGCTGTGCATGGTAATTCTATAGCAAGGCATCTTTCTTGTGAAGCTCTCTTGCTCCCAGCAACCAGAAGTGCCCGAACAAGTTACAATCATCTTTGAGCACTCCTCTTTTGCTTTAACTCTTCTACTAGTTCTCTTGGCACCGACATCCAGAGGACGTCTTCAAGTTAAAGTTCCAGTATAGAGTTAGTTAGCTAGAGACTTAGTTGTAAGACTGGAATTGTTAACCAGTCATTTTATATTGACCACAATCATAACCAAAATTGACCACAAAAAAAGGGTATTTTTTAGTTGAGTCCTCACAATCCTGAGGCTTATCAATACCTCTCCCTGTTGATATATAGGACAAGCTAACTCAGGGAGGATGGCATTTAAAAGTAAAATGACTACTTACTTGGAAGTACTTTGTACATTATGTCCAAGGCATTTTTTTCTCTCTGTTTACATCTTGATTGATACTTGCTACAAATCACACCATTCTTGCATGGTAGATAGGAGAGGTTTGCATTCAGCTCAGCTCTGTTAATACAGTTGTTATTAGCAGAGCAGAGAATACTTTTGCCTCTAAAATTCGTGTTGTATGTATAACTTGAACCACAATTTTTAGGGAGCGTTGGATTGATCCACTTTAAAATGGCGGACCGAAATCCCCCCCTACCCCCCCTCAAAACAAACAAACAAACAAACAAAGTTGTCTCAGAAAACTCATATAGGCAGCTTCTTAGCTGACTACATTGTGGTATTATCCGCTAAAAAGGCTCCAAGCGTGTCTTGACTACTTCGCTAAGGTCCCAGGGAATTTGACATCGCATACTAAACGAGGGCATTTGGCATTCACACTAGTTCCGTCCCGCATCCAAATTGTTCTCAACCCAAATTAGAATTTAATAAATATGAACAAGAAATCGAGTAATATTTCGGGACTACCATTTTTTACTTCTCTTCTATTGTTAGCAACCTTCTTCTACTTCTTCTCTGTTGTTAACCTTTTTTATTCATTTTTTAATAGTCAGGATTGTCATGCGAGCGTTTGGTGCTCTTTTCTATTGTCAGAATTGCCAGAGCTAAGGCTAGGGCCAGGATTTAGGGCTAGGGTCTTCTATTGCCGGTCCTTATTTATTGTTAGGATTGCTACCCCAGCAGGGGGAGCGAGTGTTAGGTACCCTTTTCTATTGTCAAGGGCTAGGGCTGGTGACATAAGCTTGCACACTATCATTTCTCCATTCTCTGTCATCCAGTGCGCCGACAGATCAGAACCGTCGAAAGAGAGGTAATAAATTCCTTGATGGAATGCCAAATTCACTTGGGTAATTGGCTCGAGGATGTCATGTTTCCTGGGGATGTTAAATTTCCTATGCCATCGGCAGCGCAACTCCCCTCCCCCTCCCCCTCCCCTCCCCCCAAACCCAAAACAAACAAACACGTGAAATTCATTAAATTTTTGTAATTAAAAAACAGCAAAAACAGCTTTATATATTGGATAAATAAATAATATGAAAACAAGAGCAATAATTAGAATATCAATAATAATAATAATAATATTAACATACACATGTTGAGTCTGTTAGGACCATCACACCTGTCATGCAACTAACTACCTATTTAACCCTATGCAGGCCATGGTGGGTCAAATTAACCCTATAGGAAGTGGGTTCACCTTTTCCATACATAACTTTCTGCTAATTTTGATTAACTTAGATTTGGTTCAGCACATGCAGCTCTTTATTTAGATATAAAGAAAGTTATAGGTTGTTGTATAATTATTATTTTTTTGCTATGGCCAGACCTAGTAGAAGGGGCTTGTCAGCGAGTGAAGTTCTAGCTATTCTAGATGCTGACAGTGATGATGACACAGAGTTGGTTTCTCTAGACCTGGATGCAGAGAGTGATGATGAACAGCCAGCTGGTGACTTCATGAGTCCAGATGGGACACAGTCCCTTCTTCCAAATGATGTCCTATCATTCAGTGGTGCCTTTCAATCCCTGATCCTTGATGATACTAATCCTTCACACAGATATTCTTTGCTGTTGTCAGATCTAAGCTTGCCAGATCAAGGTAGGAAGGAATACAAGAATATGAAACTTACCATGCAGTTGCATCAACATGGACACTGAATAGCTAGTGCAAATTTCTTTGTACATGTGCAGGCCCTGGTCCATCAACGTCATCATGCATGCGCCAAAAGACACTGCGCCACCACTTCATCGTCTTTCGACCAACTGAATAATAGGACATATTCTGGTCTGTCAAGTCCACACCACCCATGCTTGAATTATAGCTGGAGATTATGTTTGGACAACAAATTTGGGTTGTTTCTCCTTCGTGTCTTCTATGAACAGAGATAAGGATATCACCTTCACGTGTTGACAATGCATGTACATCTTTATTGTCAAACCACCGAACAGCTGTTACCGGACCATAGTGACGAAAAATTGATGTACCTCGAGGAGGTTTCTTATCCCAAACCTCTCTCATTTCTGAAGGAAAATTCTTCCTGTTTGTTCTCACGGTTCCAGTTCCAGACACATCTTTATTGAACAAGTCTAGAAACAAGTTCAGGCTTGTGTAGAAATTGTCTACAAATACTGAGTAACCTTTGTTGAACTTGTTTTCGAGTAATCTCATAACAACATCATCGGCTAATCCATTCGGTGATATGCTCACATTGGGGTCTTTGCCAGTATAAATGCTGAAGCTAAAAATGTACCCAGTAGCAGCATCGAGCACACCCACACCTTTATCCCCCATTTTGTCAGCTTAGCTTGCAAATATTGTATAAAGGATAGACGGCACTTAGTGCCAATCATGCTCTCATCTGTGGACAACTGTTGCCCTGGGTTGCACATCTCACCACAAGTATGTTGCAACAAATCAATCAATGGCCTCACCTTCCACAGTTGGTCATAGTTGGGATCTGTACGTGTAGGAGCTGAGGTATTGTCCACTACATGAATATATCGTAGTATTTGACGATAACGATTACGTGACATTACAGCTCGGAACCAGGAATGCGACATAATAGTATCTGTGGACCAATGCATCGTTCAAATTGCGGACCATCAGAGAAACCAGTAACAAACAAGCAGTTCCGTGTTCAGCTTGCTTTTGCTGATTTTGTAGCAGAAAGATGCGTATCCTCACGTTTGTCTGACCTTCCAAGACTATTTCAAGGAAAGCACTTTCCTTACAAGGCTCCCAAAAGATCAAGGTGTTGAGTTTGTGCACACAAAACGATTTCACCCAGGGGTAAAGCTAGAAAGGACACAAAGACTTCACACTGGTGCCCTAAATGTGAAATTTACCTCCGTGTTGAAAGGTACTTTGAACTCTATCACACAAGGCTCTAATCGAAATTATTAACATTTCACTTAATTTTCATGTACTTATAATTATCTTAATCACCTTTGTTATTCATTTTTTCACATTTTGTAATGATGATGCAATGGAGTGCATAATATGACATCATTGACCATATTTTCTGAAAATTTGATTCAAGTGCTACAAAATAAACTGTGTTCATATACCTTACTCTATAGTTATGGAGTTATAAGGGCTTTTGTGGACTGACAACAAAAAGTGCATTTTTTAAACTCAAATGTTGGCCTGCATAGGGTTAATATATATTTTAGTTATTGTTCTCAAGGCAATATGGTTGAGTTTCACTGCCACCCATCTCAAAGCTTTCAAGTTCTCGGATGTACATTCTCAGGATTCCATCTACCTTCCTGTACCTCACCAAGGTTCTTATTTTATCATTCACATTTAAATTCTCACTACTCTCACTTTCATTTACTATTATTATTATTAATATTATCATTATTATTATTATTAATTTATTATTATTATTATTATTATTATTATTATTATTATTATTATTATTATTATTATTATTATTATTATTATTATTATTATTATTATTATTATTATTATTATTATTATTATTATTATTATTATTATTATTATTATTATTATTATTATTATTATTATTATTATTATTATTATTATTATTATTATTATTATTATTATTATTATTATTATTATTATTATTATTATTATTCTTATTATTATTATTATTATTATTATTATTATTATTATATTAAAAATAATATATCAATATAGAGCAATATAATAATATAATAAATTAATATATAATAGTAATAACAATGAGGTGAGAATGAAGAATGTGGAGGTATTCAAGTATCTTGGAGTTTAGTTTGATAGGGATGAGAGGAAATGTACATTTGGAGAAGATGAGGGAAAGGTGGAGAAATGGGGGCAGAATTGGCTGTATGAGCAGAGTGAATGGAGAGATAGAGGTGGACAGAGGTAGACTTATATGGGAGGTACTAGCTAGGCCCTGCCTGAAACATGCATCTGAAGTGTGGTGGAGAGGAGGGAAAGCAGCATGCAAGAACTTGGAAAAAAATTCAAGAGAACATGACAGGAAATTGGTGGGTGAGTAGTACAGTTGCAGGGGTTGTTCTAAGAGGGGACCTGGACTGGAGGAAGCTAGAGGAGAGAAGGGAAGGAAAAAAATTACTTGGATGGTGGTTGCAGAGAATAAGTGAAGATAGGCTAGTGAGGAAAGTTGTAGCCTTGTTAAATGATTGCCTAGGTTGGTTGGTAGAGTATTGTAAGCTGGAAAAGAAGTTTGGGATGGAAAGAGAGTTGGAAGTAGTAAGCTCGCATGCAACATGGAGGAATTGCGTGAGGAATTTTCATGAGGTGGGATAGCAGGAAGAAGTGGGAGAGAAATCTAGTCTCAAGTGGTATCGGTTAGCTAAAGAAGATTTTGAACAGGAAAGGTATATGAAGGAATTTGGCAGCAAGAGAGAAATGAGACTGAGATTTAGAGGTTGAGGATGGTATCAGCGGGACTCTTGGGTGACAAGGATAGGGTGTGGTATGTGTAAAGATGGTAAATGTGAGCTATGTGATGATGGTGTTGTGGATGATGTGCATTTCTTGTCGCACTGTAGAGAGTTTGCAAGTGATAGAGGAAGATTATTGGGTATGATTGAAAGGACTGAAGAGTGGATGGCAGAATGGAGAAACAAAGGTGATGAAGGGAGAGTAGGTGTATTGTTGGGTAGATCAGTAGCTGGAGTGTAGGAATAGATGTTGGTTAGGGTCGACAGGGTTGCTTGGGAAATGAAGCTAAGAATTACACAGAGAGAAACATTTTCTCAACGAGTTTGAAGGGGCAAATCTTGAAGAAAGGTTTTAATTTGATGGAGAGCCGTTTTTTTGTTCAAACCATTGAAATGGGACAAATCTTACAGAAAACAGTTTATCTCTTGTAAATGTGCCACATACAGCTAAATTAAGCTTTTCTGGTGGTTTGAAGCATATTTGCAGAAATTGACAAAAAAATTATATTTTAGTACTACTCTGAAAGAAGCTAAGTATTCCATAGAGAGAATTTTTTTCTCAATGAGTTTGAAAAGGGCAAATCTTGAAGAAAGGTTTTGATTTGATGAAAACGAATTTTTTTTCAAAGCAGAGAAATGGGACATTATTACAGAAAACAGTTTTTATCCTCAAAATGAATCACATACTGCTAAACTTAGCTTTCATGGTGCTTTGAAGCATTTTTGAGGAAATTGACAAAACACTTATAATATATTATTTATGGACTAAAAATTGACTTTCTCAGAAAGAAGCTAAGAATTCCTCAGAGAGATATTTTTTCTCAAAGAGTTAGAAAAGGGGAAAATCTTGATGAAAGGTTTTGATATGATGGCAATGACTTCTTTTGTTCAAAGCAGTGAAATGGGGCAATTATTACAGAAAACAATTTTTCTCCTCAAAATGAACCACACAGCTGAACTAAGCTTTTGAAGCATTTCTGTGGAAATTGACAAAAATTTTGAAATATTTAAGGACTAAAAAGTGACTATCACAGAAAGAAGCTAATTCCTCTGAGATAATTTTTTTCTCAACGAGTTTGAAGAGGGGCAAATTTTGAAGAAAGTTTTGATTTGATGAAACAACTTTTTTCATTCAAACCAGGGAAATAAGACAATTATTATAGAAAACAGTTTTGCTCCAGAACTAAACTAAGCTATTGTGGTGTTTTGAAGTATTTTTGAGGAAAACAACAACAACTGATATTTAAGGACTAAAAATTGACTATCTCTGAAAGAAGCTAAGAATTCCTAATTTTATTCTCAACTAGTTTGAAATGGGGCCAATCTTAAACAAAGATTTTGATTTGATGGAAACGACTTTTCCGTTCAAAGCAATGAAATGGGACAATTATTACAGACAACAGTTTTTCTCCGCAAAATGAATCACATACAGCTAAACCAAGCGTTTCTGGTGTTTTGAAGCATTTTTTGGAAATTGACAAAAAACTTTTATTCAAGGTCTAAAAATAACTATACCGTTATGAAGCTAAGAATTCCTTAGAGAGAGATTTTTTCACAACAAGTTTGAAAAGTTAAAAATCTTGAAGAGACTTGATTTGATGGAAAGGACCTTTTTTGTTCAAATCAGTGAAATGGGACAAGTAGTACAGAAAACATTTTTACTCCCAAGAATGAGCCACATACATCTAAACTAAGCTTTTCTGGTGTTTTGGAGCATTTTTGGAAAAATATCATAAAAAATTATATTTAGACCAAAAAGTGACTATCTCAGAAGAAGCTAAGAATTCATCAGAGGGAAATTTTTTCTCAACGAGTTTGAAAAGGGGCAAATCTTGAAGAAAGATTTTGATTTGATGGAAATGAATTTTTTTGTTCATCCTGTGAAATGAGACAAATATTACCGAAAACAGTTTTGCTCCTCAGAATGAGCCACATACAGCTTGACTAAGCTTTTCAGGTGTTTTGAAGCATTTTTGCGGAAATTGACAAAAAAATTATATTTAAGGACTAAAAAGTGACTATATAAGAAAGAAGCTAAGAATTCCTCAGAGAAAACTATTTTCTCAACGAGTTTGAAAGGGGGCAAATCTTGAAGAAAGGTTTTGATTTGATCGAAATTACTTTTTTTTTCCAAACCAGTATAAAATGGGACAATTATTATTGGAAACAGTTTGGCTCCACAAAGTGAACCACATACAGCAAAACTAATCTTTTCTGGAGTTTTGAAGCATTTTTTTAGGAAAAACAACAATTGATAATGGACTAAAAATTGACTATTTCTGAAAGAAGCTAAGAATTTCTCAGTGAGAATTTTTTTCTAAACTAGTTTGAAAAGGGGCAAATCTTGAAGAAAGGTTTTGATTTGATAGAAACGACTTTTTTGTTCAAAGCATGAAATGGGACAATTATTGTAGAAAACAGTTTTGCTTCTCATAATGAGCCACATACAGCCTCCTGTTGTTTTGAAGCATTTTTGTGGAAATTTATAACAAAATGATATTTAAGGACTAGAAAGTGACTGTTTCAGAAAGAGCTAAGAATTCCACAGAGAAATTTGTTTTCAATGGGTTTGAAGAGGGGCAAATTTTGAAGAAAGTTTTGATTTGATGAAACTACTTTTTTCGTTCAAACTAGGGAAATAAGACAATTATTATAGAAAACAGTTTTGCTCCAGAAAATGAGCCACATACAGCTAAACTAAGCTATTATGTTGTTTTGAAGTATTTTTGAGGAAAAAAACAACAACACTGATATTTAAGGACTACAAATTTACTATCTCTGAAAGAAGCTAAGAATTTCTCAGTGAGAATTTTTTTCTCAAATAGTTTGAAAAGGGGCCAATCTTGAAGAAAGATTTTGATTTGAAGGAAACGACTTTTTTTGTTCAAAGCATGAAATGGGACAATTATTGTAGAAAACATTTGCTCTTCAAAATGAGCCAAATATAGCAAAACTAAGCTTTCCTGGTGTTTTGAAGCATTTTTGGACAAATTGACAAAAAAATTACATTTAAGAACTAAAAAGTGACTATCTCAGAAAGATAATAAGAATTACTCAGCGAGAATTTTTTTCCCACCGAGTTTGAAAAGGGGCAAATTTTGTAGAATCGTTTTAATTTGATGGAAATGACTTTTTTGTTCAAACCAGTGAAATGGGACAATTATTGTAGAAAAGTTTTGCACCTCAATGAGCCACATACAGCAAAGCTTTTCTGGTGGTCTGAAGTATTTTTGAGGAAAAACAACAAATGATATTAAAGGACTAAAAATTGACTCTCAGAAAGAAGCTAATAATTCTTCAGAGAGAATTTTTTTTCAACGAGTTTGAAAAGGGGCAAACCTTGAAGAAAGGTTTTGATATGATGGAAACGACTATTTTTCTAAATCCAGTGAAATGAGACAAATATTACCGAAAACAGTTTTGCTCCACATAATGAGCCACATACAGCTAAACTAAGCTTTTCTAGTGTTTTGAAACTTTTTTGCGGAAATTGACAAAAAAATTATATTTAAGGACTAAAAAGTGACTATCTCAGAATGAAGCTAAGAGAGATATGTTTTCACAATGAGTTTAAAAAGGGGAAAATATGGAAGAAAGGTTTGATTTGATGGAAACCACTTTTTTTGTTCAAAGCAGTTAAATGAGACAATTATTGCAGAAAACAGTTTTGCTCCTCAAAATGAGCCACTTACTGCTAAACTAAGCTTTTCTGGAGTTTTGAAGTATTTTTGGGAAATTGACAAAAACATATTTAAGGACCAAAAAGTGACTATCTCAGAAAGGCTAAGAATTCCTCAGAGAGATTTTTTTCCTCAAAAGTTTAAAAAGGGGAAAATCTTGAAGAAAGATTTTGATTTGATGGAAACGACCTTTTTCAACAATCCAGGGGAATGAGACAAATATTACCGAAAACAGTTTTGCTCCTTATAATGAGTCACATACAGCTAAGCTAAGCTTTTCTAATGTTTGGAAACCTTTTTACTGAAATTGATTAAAAAAAACTTATATTAAGGTCTAAAAATTGACTATCTCAGAATGAAGCTAAGAATTCCACAGAGAGATATTTTTCTCAACAAGTTTGAAATGGGACAAATCGAGAAGAAATATTGTGATTTGAAGAAAACAACTTTTTTTTGTTCAAACCAGTGAAATAGGACAAATATTAGAGAAAACAGTATGGTCCTCATAATGAGCCACATACAGCTAAACTAAGCCTTTCTTGTGTTTTGAAGGATTTTTGCGGAAATTGGCAAAAACTTATATTTAAGGACTAAAAAGTGGCTATCTCAGAAAGAAGCTAAGAATTACTTTGAGAGAAATTTTTCTGAATATGTTTGAAGAGGCAAATTTTGTAGAATTGTTTGGATTTGATATAAATAACTTTTTTTGTTCAAACTAGTGAAATGGGACAATTATTACCGAAAACAGTTTTGCTCCTCATAATTAGCCACATACAGCTAAGCTAAGCTTTTCTAGTGTTTGGAAGCCTTCTTACTGAAATTGATAAAAAAAACTTATATTTAAGGTGTAAAAAGTGACTATCTCAGAATGAAGCTAAGAATTACACTACGAAATATATTTTCACAACGAGTTTAAAAAGCGGTAAAATCTGGAAGAAAAGTTTTGATTAGATTGAAAGGAATTTTTTTGTTCAAACTAGTGAAATGGGGCAATTATTACCGAAAACAGTTTTGCTTCTCATAATTAGCCACATACAGCTAAGCTAAGCTTTTCTAGTGTTTGGAAACCTTTTTGCTGAAATTGATAAAAAAAACTTATATTTAAGGTCTAAAAAGTGACTATCTCAGAATGAAGCTAAGAATTACACTGCGAAATATATTTTCACAACGAGTTTAGCGGCAAATCTGAAAGAAAAGTTTTGATTTGATGGAACGACTTTTTTTGTTTAAACCAGTAAAATGGGACAAATATTACAGAAAACAGTTTTACTCTCAAGAATGAGCCACATACAGCTAAACTAAGCTTTTCTATTGTTTTGAAGCATCTATGGAGAAATTGAAAACATTTATATTTAAGGACTAAAAAGTGACTATCTTAGAAAGAAACTAAGAATTCATCAGAAGGAAACTTTTTCTTAACGAGTTTAAAAAGGAGCAAATCTATAAGAAAGATTTTGATTTGATGGAAATGAATTTTTTTGTTCACCCTGTGAAATGAGACAAATATTACCGAAAACAGTTTTGCTCCTCAGAGTGAGCCACATACAGCTTGACTAAGTAAGCTTTTCTGGTGTTTTGATGCATTTTTGCGGAAATTGACAAAAAATATTTGAGGACTAAAAAGTGACTATCTCCGAATGAATCCAAAAATTCCCCAGAGAGATATTTTTTCTCAACAAGTTTGAAAAAGGGATAACCTTGAAGAAAGGTTTTGATTTGATGGAACAAATTTTTTATCCAAACCAGTGAAACGGGATAATTATTACAGAAAACCGTTTTGCTCCTTAAAATGAGCCACATCAGCTAAACGAAGCTTTTCTGGTGTTTTGAATAATTCTTGCGTAAATTGACAAAAAATTTATATTTAAGAACTAAAAGAAGCTAAGAATTCCTCAGAGAGAATTTTTCTCATACAGTTTAAAAAGGGACAAATCTAGAAAAAAGGTTTTGATTTGATGGAAACGACTTTTTTCTACAATCCAGGGAAATGAGACAAATATTACTGAAAACAGTTTTGCTCCTCATAATGAGCCACATATAGCTAAACTTAGCTTTTCTGGTGTTTTGAAACTTTTTTGGGAAATTGGCAAAAAACTTATATTTAAGGACTAAAAGAAGCTAAGAATTCCTCAGAGAGAATTTTTTCTCAATGAGTTAGAAAAGGGGCAAATTTTGATGAAAGGTTTTGATATGATGGCAATGACTTCTTTTGTTCAAAGCGGTGAAATGGGGCAACTATTACAGAAAACAATTCTTCTCAAAATGAACAACACACAGCTGAACTAAGCTTTTTGGGTGTTTTGAAGCATTTCTATGGAAATTGACAAAAAACTTGAAATATTTACGGACTAAAAAGTGACTATCACAGAAAGAAGCTAATTCCTCTGAGATAATTTTTTTCTCAACGAGTTTGAAGAGGGGCAAATTTTGAAGAAAGTTTTGATTTGATGAGACAACTTTTTTTTCTCGTTCAATTGCTCCAGAAAATGAGCCACATACAGCTAAACTAAGCTATTGTGGTGTTTTGAAGTATTTTTGAGGAAAACAACAACAACTGATATTTAAGGACTAAAAATTGACTATCTCTGAAAGAAGCTAAGAATTCCTCAGAGAGAATTTTTTTCTCAACTAGTTTGAAAAGGGGCCCTTGAAGAAAGGTTTGATTTGATGTAAACAACTTTTCTGTTCAAAGCAGTGAAATGGAACAATTATTACAGACAACAGTTTTTATCCTCAAAATGAGTCACACAGCTAACCAAGCTTTTCTGGTATTTTGAAGCATTTTTTTTTAATTGACAAAAAACTTTTATTTAAGAACTAAAATGACTATATCCTAATGAATCTAAGAATTTCTCATAGAGATATTTTTTCATAACAAGTTTGAAAAGTGAAAAATCTTGAAGAAAGGCTTTAATTTAAAGGAAACGACTTTTTTTGTTCAAAGCATTGAAATAGGACAATTATTACAGAAAACATTTGCTCCTTAAAATTAGCCAAATATAGAAAAACTAAGCTTTTCTTTCTTTGTAGCATTTTTGGACAAATTGACAAAAAAAATTATATTTAAGGACTAAAAAGTGACCTCAGAAGACACTAAGAATTACTCAGAGTGAAATTTTTTCCCAACGAGTTTGAATAGGGGTAAATTTTGTAGAATCATTTTAATTGGATGGAAATGACTTTTTTTTGTTCAAACCAGTGAAATGGAACAATTATTACAGAAAACAGTTTTGCTCCTCAATAACCCACTCACAGCAAAGCTTTTCTGGTATTTCGAAGTATTTTTGAGGAAATATAACAACTGATATTTAAGGACTTAAAATTGACTATCTCAGATAGAAGCTAAAAACTCATCAGAGGGAATTTTTTTCTCAACGAGTTTGAAAAGGGGCAAATCTGGAAGAAAGGCTTTGATTTGATGGAACGACTTTTTGTTCAAACCAGTGAAATGGGACAAATAGTACAGCAAACAGTTTTACTCCCAAGAATGAGCTAAATAGAGCTTGACTAAGATTTTTTGGTGTTTTGAAGTATTTTTGCGGATATTGACAAAAAAACATATATTTGAGGACTAAAAATTGACTATAGAAAAATTAAACTAAGAATTCCTCAGAGAAAACTATTTTCTCAACGAGTTTGAAAGAGGAAAAATCTTGAAGAAAGGTTTTGATTTGATGGAAATGACTTTTTTTTAACAAACCCGTAAAATGGTACATTTATTGCAGAAAACAGAGTTTTGCTCCTTAAATAGCCACATCAGCTAAACTAAGCTTTTCTGGTGTTTTGAAGCATTTTTACGGAAATTGACCAAAAACTTGTATTCAAGGACTAAAAATTGACTATCTCAGATTGAAGCCAAGAATTCTTGAGAGACATATTTTTTCTCAAAGAGTTTCAAAAGGGCATATTTTGAAGATAGGTTTTGATTTGATGCAGACGGCTTTTTTTTGTTCAAACCAGTGAAATGGGACAATTATTATAGGAAAGAGTTTTGCTCCACAAAATGAGTCACATACAGCAAAACTAATCTTTTCTGGTGTTTTGAAGTATTTTTGAGGAAATTGACAAAAAATTATGTTTAAAGACAAAAAATTGACTATCAGAAAGAAGCTAAGCATTTCTCAGAGAGAATTTTTTATCGACGAGTTTGAAAAGGGGAAAATGTTGAAGAAAGATCTTGATTTGATGGAAACGATTTTTTTTGTTTAAACTAGTGAAATGGGACAATTATTAAAGAAAACAGTTTTTATCCTCAAAATGAGCACACATACTGCTAAACTAAGCTTTTCTGGTGCTTTGAAGCATTTTTATAGAAATTGACAAAAAAACTTATATTTAAGGACTAAAAATTACTATATCCTAATGAAGCTAAGAATTC
This sequence comes from Ekhidna sp., assembly GCA_965261215.1. Lineage (GTDB taxonomy): Bacteria > Bacteroidota > Bacteroidia > Cytophagales > Cyclobacteriaceae > Ekhidna. The sequence goes on along the minus strand of CBDHDT010000163.1, from coordinate 21,570 downwards.
CTCTGAGAGATATTTTTTCCCAACAAGTTTGGAAAGGGAAAAATCTTGAAGAAAGGTTTTAATTTGATGGAAACTACTATTTTTCTACAATCCAGTTAAATGAGATAAATATTACCGTAAACAGTTTTGCTCCTCATAATGAGCCACATTCAGCTAAACTAAGCTTTTCTGGTGTTTTGAAACTTTTTGCGGAAATTGACAAAAAAAGTATACTCAATGACTAACTAAAAAGTGACATCTCAGAAAGAAGCTAAGAATTAATCAGAGAGAATTGTTTCTCAACAAATTTGAAAAGTAGTAAATCTTGAAGAAAGGTTTTGATTTGATGGAAACGACTTTTTTTGTTCAAAGCAGTTAAATGACACAATTATTACAGAAAACAGTTTTGCTCCTCAAAATGAGCCACATCTGCTAAACTAAGCATTTCTGGAGTTTTGAAGTATTTTTGAGGAAATTGAGAAAAACATATTTAAGGACCAAAAACTGACAAAAAACTTATATTTAAGGACTAAAAATGACTATATTCTAATGAAGCTAAGAATTCCTCAGAGAGATATTTTTTTACAAGTTTGGAAAGGGGAAAATCTTGAAGAAAGGTTTTAATTTGATGGAAACAAGAATTCCTCAGAGAGATATTTTTTCTCAAAAGTTTAAAAAGGGGAAAATCTTGAAGAAAGATTTTGATTTGATGGAAACGACTTTTTTCAACAATCCAGGGGAATGAGACAAATATTACCGAAAACAGTTTGGCTCCTCATAATGACCCACATACAGCTAAACTAAGCTTTTCGGGTGTTTAGAAACTTTTTTTTGCAGAAATTGATATTTAAGGACTAAATGTGACTATCTCAGAAAGAAGCTAAGAATGAATCTGACAGAATTTTTTTCTCAACGAGTTTTAAAAGGGGCAAATCTTGAAGAAAGATTTTGATTTGATGGAAATGACTTTTTTGTTCAAAGCTGTGAAATGGGTCAATTTTTACAGAAAACAATTTTTCTCCTCAAAATGAGCCACATATAGCTAAACGAAGCTTTTCAGGTGTTTTGAAGTTTTTTTGCAGAAATTGACAAAAAAATTAGGACTAAAAAGTGACTCGCTCAGAAAGAAGCTAAGAATTCCTCTGAGAGAAATTTTTTCTCAGCAAATTTGAAAAGGGGTAATCTTGAAAGAATCGAAACGACTTGTTTTGTTCACAGCAGTGAAATGGGACAATTATTACAGAAAACAGTTTTGCTCCTCAAAATTAGCCAATTACAGCTAAACTAAGCTTTTCTGGTGTTATGAAACATTTTTGCGGAAAAACAACAACTGATATTTAAGGACTAAAAATTGACCATCGCTGAAAGAAGCTAAGAATTCCTCAAAGAGATTTTTTTGTCAACTAGTTTGAAAGGGTAAAATATTGAAGAAAGGTTTTGATTTGATGGAAATGACTATTTTTCTAAAATCCTGTTAAATGTGACAAATATTACCGAAAAAGTTTTGCTCCTCATAATGAGCCACATACAGCTAAACTAAGCTGTTCTAGTGTTTTGAAACTTTTTTGTGGAAATTGACAAAAAACATAAGTGTAAGGACTAAAAAGTGATTATCTCAGAAAGATGCTAAAAATTATTCAGAGAGAATTTTTTCTTAACGAGTTTGAAAAGGGGCAAATCTTGAAGAAAGATTTTGATTTGATGGAAACGACTTTTTTTGTTAAAACCGACAGCAGTGTTGACAGCCAGTGGGAAGAAGCTGATGCTGTCGTTACCATCAACTTCGGGGACCTGTTAAGCGGGCCTGAAATTACCTACCAAGGATCAGCTTTATCCTTTAATGATTGTATCCATGTAGGATCAACACTGAGCAGGAAGACTCTATCTACCAAGGATCAGTTTTAGCCTCCTTTATGACTGCACCCATGTAGGATCAACACTGCACTGGACCCGGTTTTTTTCAAAGCCACTGCCCTTTTATGGCAGGGCCCATTGGGCCCAACATGGTTCAATATGGAAAACCTGTAACACTACTAGATTGAACAACTTGGAGATCCCATGACTTGGTTAACAGGATTGAAGGTCATGCATGACCTGGTAGAAAAGACAAAAACTCTTTGGTCATTTGGGTCGAGACAACATTGCACAAGATTTGCTCCAGATTTTATTGGAAACCTGACACGACCAGCGATAATGGACAGTGCATAGACAGTAGTGACTAATGTCAGAGAGTAAATGACAAATCATTCACATTCTCTCCTCAGCTCCATCCAATACCCGTGGAACCCGAAGTTTGGAAACAGGTATCTATATTATACAGCAAGAATTCCAGCAAAAATTCACAATCACAAGTTTTCACAGGTTGGTATTAATATCATTGGACCACTACCTCAAAGATATGCTGGAAACAAGTACATTGGTATATTAATTTAGTATTTCACTAAATGGTCCCTAATTTCAAGCTCGGACGGCTTATATTCAAAAATACTTGGAGGTATGAAAGATTCTGTAATGTTAATTTGATTATAATACATATAATCTCTTTCCGACTGCAAGTATTATAAAGTCACGGCTATATGCTTGGGTGAAGTCGAATGCCAAGCATTAAAAAATACTGTGTACTATATCAGGTTTTTGAGAGGTGCTGTCAGAATGTCGATGCTGAATTTATTGGAAACATTTTTTTCTCGTGAAACCAGGCTAGTGTCACAAGACATTCCTATTATACTCTATTTACCAGTGATTACAATTCAAGGTTTCAAGGTAGGATTGCAGTGGTCTATGTCAATCTTCTCTTTTTTATGCAACACAAAAGTAATGCTTTCCAGACCACAATATCTATTGAAAGGTTCACTCTCCGTATACTGTAGCACATTTCTCTGCAGCTGCTCTTAAAATTTCCTGTCCAATCGTTTTAAGAACTTCCAGAGCTGCTGCTTCTAATTTTACTGACACAAATAGCTATAACAATGGGACTGTTTTATATGTTGGCAAGCTGCATGCTGTCACCTAACTAGTGAAAGTAATCAAAGCTTTAGTTAGAGTAACAAAAACTGTACCCAAATGCTTGACAAAGTTTCAGAATTATGTTGTTAAATAACCATACTCGTAGAATTTTTTGAGTGTTTAGGACAAGAACATCCATTGTATATGTGCCAACAATTCCACTAGTTCTCTCATGTATAGGCTGTCTTGCGGTAGAAAGGCGTGAGTAGCTGTGATTTTATGTGGCGCAATCAAGCTGGCTCACATATTGTTTTACGAGTGTAGACCACATGCATGCAGAAAGAATTACCCACACATGGTTCTTCTATTTGGTTTGTGGAGTAGTCCCTCTTGGGAAGCATTTACCAAGTCCAAAGTAGTCAGAAGCTGAATCGAACAAAACACAGCTGTTTGATTGGTGGTATTCTCCCGCGTACCTGCACCACCAATTCATTGAAGGACGCTGTACCTGACTAAAAAAATTCGATAGCAAAATATGCGGTATGTGCTGATTTATGTGTAGTGGACAGCTTGGTGTGCACACATTGTTTCAGTCAACATTACCAAGCTGCAATACGTTGCATGTATATTGCACAACAAGTTAGAAAAAGTCCAGGAGGCCCAGAAAAATACATTTGAGTGTCACGCAGCCCTCTATCGATCATCTACACCAGGGATCACCAAACTTTTTTCACGGTGGGCCGAATAACTGTAAGAATGACGAGCGCGGACCGCATAATCATTGGTAAGAGCACCGTAAAAGGAGGTGAAGCAAGCCTCTATATAAAAGCTATCTTATAGTGCTCCTATGCCATATGGGTTCCATTGGCTCAGTTGGTAAGAACACCGTCTAGAATACAGGAGACCTTGGTTCAAATCCCAGTTGGAGCCTGGAAAACTTTTTTCCAGGTATTTTTCCAATATAGCTTTCAGTTTACTATGCATCTTTGAAAACGGATGGAGTCCACCATGCAACCCATTTTAAAAGCAGGTGCGAGGAGCTGAGGATAATATTCTCGTAATAACACGAGGCTTCTATGGCATTGTTATTCTATGTTTGTCTAATCACACTTGTAAAAGAATTTCAAACTTTTGTTGGATGCCGAAAATCATTTCCAAGCTTACCTATCACTGCCAAACAAAGAAATCCTTGTTACATACCATAAATTTAAATTGTATCACAACGTCTCGTGTTCCATACGTTATACCAAGCAAATTCAAGTGCCGTTGGCGGGCCTGGTGAACTGACATCGCGGGCCGTAGTTTGGTGACCCCTGATCTACACTAACAAAGGATATGATGGAACCTTGGGGGATGCTGCAGTCTCTCTCCCCCACCCCAAAATGGGATTAGGAGCCTCCACATGCACATTATTCAAAATCACAGATACGGTGCCTGGTTTATAAAATGTTTGCAGTAAGTTCAAATTGTGTATAATGCTTAGCTGTAAGCTAAAATCACAAAAGCTAGCTCTGTGGCAATAAATCTGAATGCTCAGCTAAGTAATAATAACAACAGAATAATAAACTTGGCTACTTTTCTATTCAGATCAAATTGTCATCGGTCAGTGTGTCTGTTCACTTCACGAACTTCATACTTTATTTTACAATCTATTCCAATGCAGCGGCTTGGATTCTATTGTTTTAGCTATCACAATGCCACAGAGAAGAATTGTATATTTTTACTTTTTTTCTCCGCATAACTTCAGCTCACTGATGCTCCCAATAATATTTAAGCACAAAAGTGAACATCCTACTGCATAGCGGCAAATTTTGATCTCTATCCATGCAACTATATTTAAATTTATTTCACTTGATGTTTGTTCAGAATGCATCAGAATTGATCTCAATTTTTTTCTAAATAGGTTCACTGGTTCACTTAAATAGTTGGACATCATTGCAAAAAAAAACAAAAAAAACAGGCACCGTATCTCTTCTTTCAACCCAGTCACAATTATTGCTGATAACTAATTAGCTATACTGTTACGAAATGTGGGGTGAACTACGCAGTCAATATCAGCGTACGTTCTTGGACTACGAATTCGGCCACAAGGATACATTATTAGGTTGGTGATGTGGTTAGGTTTAGCGATGAGGATAGAGCTGGCTCCATCAGTAGATCTTGCAAGGTTTAGGTAGATAGCATAGTAATCGGTAAGAGGTCCAATTACGCAAAGCTCCTCCCTTCCATTGAGCGACCTATACTCAGCCACAGCTGTTTCTAGCCGTGGCCTAGCATTAGTCCGGTATGTAGTATCTGGATCCCCTTTTAAAATGACCCCCGTTCACCATATCCTAGTATTCAGTGAATGCCTGCCACCAAATACTGGCATAGAGTGACCCTGACATGACGTACTGTGGGGTAGATTGCCCACCTTGTTTGTCATGGGTTCAATAGTTTATTAGGGTTAGGAAAATTTTATAGTAGCTAGGCCAGAATACGAGTTGTTACTATCTGGATGCAATGCATTTGAAAGAGGAAACACCTGAAGATTCATTTTAGAGTAGCTAAGGCAAGGTATGAGTTGCGACATATCAGACAATGGAGTACAAATGAGTGACCCCCCCCAGTATTTGCATCTCTTCTGTGACCATTTGTGTATGTTGGTATATAGCTATTGATCACTGTGACCTACCGAGGATGTAGTGACCCTCCCCTTACCCCCTGGTTTTCTGTGTTATTACCTACCTTTCACACAACAGCATGGAAGAAACATTATTTGTCTTGCAGAGTTTTAATTCTGACCTTTCTGTGGGTGAAGAGGGTAGATATTCTTGTATACAGTGATATCACCAAACCCTTGACTTAGCGACTCCCTGAGTGTATCTACCAGAGGATAGAGTGACCTATGTTGGACATTACTATGACTTATACCGGTATCCATCCATTCTGTAAAGTCAAGCTAGTTGTTGTGTAATCTTACTTGTATATGCTGTCGTGGTTCACCAAATAATCTTAAATGCAGGTTGGTTACTGAATCATTTGCTGACAAGGAAAGCCTATATACATAAATACATGTCGGGGGATCATTTTAATGAGAGGGTGGGAGTGGCCACATCCCCCAACAGCGTGAAATAGCTGATATAACAATGTATTACACATTGTACTTTATTGTAACAAACCTGAGGATGGATTGAACTGTTTTTAAGCCAAATATCTGTATTGCTATTAAAGTGTTGGTGGGGACTTTGTAGGTCACAATGAACTACAGGACAGGGGATAACTGTATCCTAGAATATGCCACAGTGACAATGAGAGCTTGTATTTTTAGTAGGCAATTCAATGAAAGAAAATATTTTGGAAATGTATCTGACATGAAATAGCTATTACAATTTTTGCAAAACCAATTTTCAGTGTTGATTGCTAGTAAGGTCTCAAGTCCCACACTCTTGAAGTGGTACCATGTATCACATTTGTCAGAGTGGATTATGTTCCCAATTGTCTCTGGCATCTTGCAGGGGCAGTAGATATTAATTGAAGCATATGGATAGCGATTTTCTTGCTGAAATGCTCTGAAAAAAATCGATTTAATGGCTTCGCATTTTATCCTGGTCATATTCCATACCATCAATGACGTCAACCCTGGACACGTGCTATGCAAATGTGATAGAATAGATACCACATTACTTGCACCCTTTTGCAGTTGCACAGATGGAACACAGACAACTAATTGAGTTTCTTCCGTACTTTCCAGGTCTATGAACAGATGATAGATTGATGTCAGCTGATAGGCATTGATGAGAACATACATGAATGACACTGACTACGCAATCAACCTTGAATTTTAATCACCGGTAAACAGGATATAATAGGAATGCCTTGTGACTCAAGCCTGGTTTTACGAGAATTCTTTTTTCCCAATAAATTCAGCTCACAAACCTGCCTATAGTCCACTGTATTTTTTTCAATGCCTGGCATTAGTCTTCACCCTAGCATATAGCTGTAACTTTAAAATACATGTTAATTGGTAAGTAAGTATATGTATTATAATCATTTGAACATTACAGAGTCTTTTATACATCCAAAGACCGTTCAGAAGAAGGTAGCAGGAACGATAGGTTATCGGTGCCCCATAGAGATGTCCCAGAGGAGCATGGTTTCTGTAGGGCCAAATTGAATATATTAGAGTACCAGCTTGATATGACACTGGGTATTCTGGCACTTGCTTTATCCTTTCTCTGAGCTACAATTACAACAGTAAAGTCTATCCTAGGCTCCAATTTGTGCACAGCATTTTTTTATGATATGAAATATGCATCAGCTACGACAATACACATCCCTGTGATGTGCTTGATGCAGGTGGTGTAGTCCAATACTGCAGCAAGGTGGTATTGCTTGGTAAGAGCAAACATGATCTATAAAAGCCATTTCCCCATTACGGAAGTAACAGAAGTGGTAAAGAGCGAGGATCGTGCTGTCAAATATACTGTGCTTCTGGTTGGAGAGTCGGAATCAATGGCTGAACAAAGCCAGTGGCTACCATGAGCCTTTGATTAACTGCTCATGTGCATTGCCCACAACTACTCCTGAAGCATTGGCAGTGATGACATTAGGGGCATCCACATAGGGGTGGACAAGCATGATAACGTGGGCTTGTGCCTCTTTCACAAGATGAAAACAGAGGACAGCTTCTCATCCCACTGTAGTGCTTTGGGCTTCCTTGCATGGGCAGGGAAAAGTGGCTGATTGATGCCAGCTGCAGCTGCCAAGAAGCAATGGTAGAAAGTCAACCTGCCAAAGAACGGAGCAATGGTAGAAAGTTAACACACCAAAGAACTACAGGAGCTCTTGGATTGAGAAGGCCAGGGAAAATCCCTGATGGTTGCAACCTTGTGGGTAGTGGCGTTGCACCACAATTAGCAAAAATTCACAATTACAATGCTTTTACGGGTTGGTATTGCTTTCATTGGATCACTGCCTCAAACAGATGCTGGAAACAAGTACATTAATTCAATATTTTACTAAATGGCGTGAATTTCAAGCTTAGATGGCAAATGTGCTGAAAGAATTGCCTTTTATATATACAAAAAAACTTGGAGGTATGAAAGATTCTGTAATGTTAAAATGATTATACTACTTTTAATCCCTAACCTACTGCAAGTATTATATAGTCACGGCTAATGCCAAGCATTGGAAAATACTGTGTACTATTTCAGGAGTTTTGTCAGAATATCGGTGCTTAATTTATTGGAAACATTTTTTTCCTCATAAAACCAGGCTAGAGTCAAAGACATTCCCTATTATATCCTATTTACATGTGTTACAATTCAAGGTAGGATTGCAGTGGTCTACGACAATCTTCCCATTTTTATGCTACAAAAGGAAAGTTATTGTGACTACAATTTCTATTGGAAGGTACACTCTCCATACGCTGTAGCACATTTCTCTACAGCTGCTCTTAAAATTCCCTGTCCAATTGTTTTAGCAACTTACAGAGCTGATGCTTACTATTTTGTTGACACAAATATCTATAACAATCGGACTTTGTTTTATACGTGAGCAGACAGCATGCTGTCAAGTAACTAAGTAAAAATGATCAATAGAGTAACAAATAACTGCTACCAAATATTTGACACAAAGATTCAGAATTATATTGTTAAATAACCATACTCATAGAACTTTTGAGTGTTTATGACAAGAATATCCATTGTATATGTTCCAACAATTCCACTAGTTCTCTCATGTATAGGCTGTCTTGCGGTAAAAAGGCGTGAGTAGCTGTAATTTTATGTGGCGTAATCAAGCTGGCTCACATATTGTTTTATGGGTGTTGACCTCATGCATGCACAAAAGAATTCCCCACACATGGTTCTGCTCTTTGGTTTGTGGAGTAGTCTCTCCTGGGAAACATTTACCAAGTCCAAAGTAGTCAGAAGCTGAATCAAACAAAACACAGCTGTTTGATTGGTGGTTTTCTCCCGTGTACCAGCAACACCAATTTATTAAAGGATGCTGTACCTGACCCACCATAAGCAGATTAAAAAAATTATATAGCAACAAGATATGGTATGTGCTGAATTATGTGTAGTGGACAGCTTTGTGTACACAAATTGTTTCAGTCAACATTACCAAGCAGCAACACATGGTATGTATATTGCATAACAAGTTAGAAAATGTCCAGGAAACCCCGAAAATTATATTTGGGAGTCACACAGCCAAATATTGATCCATCAACACTAACCACGGATGTGATGGAACTTAGGATGCTGCTACATTCTCTACCCCACTGCAAAATGGGTTGGGGAACCTTAGATGCACATTATTGAGAATATTGGACGAGGTGATCTCTCTCCGATATATGCCGCAGAGAGAGAGCCTTACTCTCCAGGTCCTCTTGTGTCCGTTCCAGAGTTTGCTAAAAAAACTCCATAAACATTGCTTTGCATCGAAGATAACCTCAGAGGTTGGCTGTTTACCCGATGTTATCCATTAGTGGTTCACTATTGCACACTGGGTCTATGTGACCTCGTTCACCAAATTTGAGACGAGACGTCCTTGAATCTGCAAGAATCACTACCATATGACTAGATCTAGCACAGGGGCATTAAAGCTTGTAACCACGGCAGGACTGTTGTCGGCGGATTGTGACATGTGCATAACTGGCACTGAGGTTGAGTGTATCAAGTTCTTTGTATCTCTGGATGCTCCTTCTTTTTGCTTGTGCTCTGGCCACTGTCAAGTCAAGTTCAGCAAAGAGATACTTCCGAATTTTCTCAGCATTTTAAGTAACAACATTAAATGATCTCTGAGCATTTGGTCCAAAATTTCTTAAAAAAATCTCAAGTGTTACAGCCAGTCAACAGAATTCAGCAACGAAGTTTAGAGTTGATTGTGACGAACACTGGTTTCCATTTTGAAAGCAGAATTCATCAACGGCAGGATGTGAGCTTTAAACACAACCCCAATCATTTTGAGATATAATTTGGTAATCGGTCTTGTACTTTTTCTAACAGTGATAGCAAGCAATCTCTGTGATGTAAATAGTTCAACATGTTGTTACAGAAGAGCTGACTTACATAGTGATATAATACAATGACCGCTTTAAGACACGGAAATACAATCACATACTTAGATTGCAGGGCAAGTTCATGAATGGAGTGATAAAATATCACACATTTGATTTACAATGCAATCACTCGTACATAGAGTTCTAATTGAACGTGCATGGAATCATATATGAAGGATTTATATCATTATCCTTTCCAGCTGTGAAAGGCTACAGTATGAAATACGAAGGGACAGACAGTCAGAGTTTAAAGGCATGCGTGTTTGTACCAACTGTACGTGTATTCTTGGACGCATCATGAATACTGGGAATCCTTGCCCCACTTGTGGATCCATGATATGCAAGGACTGCCGTATACCTCTCAACGGTTCAAACAAATACCTCTGTAAAGTCCGTGAAATGAAGTGGAAGTGAAAAAGTTGGAAATTATTGTTGCATTATTTTGATTTTGTCGTGATGCACTATCCCCAATGAAAATTAGCCTTGGCGCACTATTTCAGAGCTAATGTACAGAGGTTTGTGTGGTTGTCTGTCATCCTCCGTTGCAGTAGCTCTTTTCCAGCTGCAGCCAGACTTATCCGATAATTGAAATGCATGGGATGATTTTGTGTATATATGATTTAAAAAGGTAAGTTCAGTGTTTGGGAACTCTGCTGCCTGGATGGACGGTTATCAATTTGACTGTTGTGATGGTTATGGCCACCAAAATTACGTGTTAGGCCAGCCAGCCTAACAGAACTAGCTACTATAAACATTGATTGCCTGAACAGAGAACAGTGAAAGTTTGCCAAGTGGTAGAGAGCGCGAGGAGCGAGACTTCTGCGTGGTCAGAGATGGTGTGACCATTCAGCTTCTTCCGCTTGCTACTTCTTCCTGAACCCAATGCAGAGGCGCAGATTGAAGAGCTCTGGAGACTGGCTGTGAAAAGTTGATGCCTTGTCGCAAAGTTTACTACAACTCTATCCAATTTACAGCAATTTTAATGATTTTTTTTTACTGATTGATATGAAAATGTGTTTTGATATTTATCGAACGAATGAAGCAGACAATTGTATTCTTACAATATTAAACTTTGTCTTGATGCTCAAATATTAGCTTCCATGAAATTGTGGATTTAAAGTCTGTGATCATCGCAATGAATGTTTTTTTCTTCTACAGAAATCAACTGGTTTTTGGCATTTCAATATGATATAGTTACCAGAGTCAGCTTAACTTTTGTGGAAATATATCACATCAAGTATAACGTGTGCTGGTTATCACTCATTTTCACAGTAATTCCTTGGTCTTTAAGACCAACTTATTATTATTGATTTTCAAAAGGAATTCTTGTCTAATGATGTGCATAAGGAGTGTGGTGAAATGACACATTTCAAAACAGGCCTTGAATTGCACATGATCCATTGTTAACCTCAGACATGGTTACAATGAATAATATTATCATGGTTTCACATGCATGGACTTGAGAGTCGAGATCCAGCAACTTGCTAGCTATGCTCTACTTTTCAATCGTTAAAGTGCTGATCCTCAGATGGGAAATGGATGTGCAGAGCGGCCACCACTTCACAAGCAATTCCCATCAGTAGTCTTATCACGGAAGTCTCCTCACATAAGATAATTTGGTGATGGTTTCATACATGTTTACGTTCAGCAATTGTTCGACTTCTTCAGTTCCCCACCTCCCACCTGAGTTATTAATTCAGGTCTCCAACCTCATCGTGGTTTGCCAATGTACACCTTCCCACAGCTACATGAATTGCAATATATGACAGAGAAACCATTTGTTTAATATGTTGTCTGCTAACAAGCATAATTCAAAGTATTGCTGTTCTAGTTCCTGATATAAGGTTAACACTTTGGGGCGGAGTAGTAATCAACGTATTAATTTTTCATTTGTTTACTCTTTTTTTACCCATATTATACGACACACGAAACTGTTATTTTGAAAAGTTTAATAGCATGTGCAATCTCCGATTTCAATTATGGTATATTTTATCTACACAGTACAATCAAACATTGCTCCAACAAGACCTCGAAAAGACAAAGAGAAAATCGAGGAAGAACATCGATTTTCTGGTTGCCGTAGCTCAGCAACCGCAACCCTCCAGAACTTTGAATTACACCCAAAATGAAGTCTATTGCAAGGAGGAAGTTGACGTCAATACAGTGTACAAAGCAAAAGCTACGTACACGCATAGAGCAAGAGGTAAATGGTGGGTTTCAAACGAAAAAAATCCAGCCACACCTGGCTTTCACAATCCATTAAAAAAATGTTTTATTTTTATATAAAACATAGGAGTACCTCCATTGTTCATCCTAAGCGAAAGTGTGCTTCAAGATGGCCTAAAGAACATCATTGGGGGGGGGGGGGGGGGGGGGAATGAATGTGTTCAGCACTTATCGAGGAGGAGATTCCAGCTTCCATCGCTGAGTTGTCACCACCTGATCTGTCTTTGCCAGACAGCGGTATTAGCAGCCAGTGGGAAGAAACTGATGCTGTCGTTACCATCAACCCAGCTTTTTTCAAAGCCACTGGTCCTTTTGCGGCAGGTCCCATTGGGTCCAACAAGGTTCAATAAGGAAAACCTTTACACTACATCCACAGATTGAACACTTTGGAGACCCCATGACTTGGTGGACAGGATAGAAGCTCGTGCATGACCTAGAAGAATAGTAAAAAAAATCCTCAAGTGATGCATGCATGTCATACCTCAAAATCAGATAGAATTAGAAATAGTGACTACCGATAGATCTTAACTAACAATTTATTGCAGACGGTCACTTGGGGCGAGACAAACCATTGCACAAGATTTGGTCAAGATTTTATTGGAAACCTGACATGACCAGCGATAACGGACAGTGCATACACACTAGTGACGTCAGTGAGTAAATGACTGGTCTTTCACATTCTCTCCTCAGCTCCATCCAATACCCGTGGAACCCGAATTTTGGAAACAGGTCTATATTATTAAGCAAGAATTTCAGCAAAAAATCACTATCACAATGTTTTTAAAGGTTGGTATTGATCTCATTGGAACACTGCCTTAATATCCCAAAAGGGGGGACTGTACCATATTTCCCGAAAATTGCATATATATTTTTGACCAGTCATAACTTTTTTTCCCTTTCTTCTGTGCAAATAATTATTATACCAGCTTGTTGCTTATTGTGTGTGCTTTAAGATGATATGTAAAAAGTCTCTATAGGCACTTTTTCTTAGAAGATATAGCCAAACACGCAAGGGTCACTAAAAAAAAACCACTTCCCAATTGCCAAGTGCTCTAATTGCCAGGCGCCGTGAGCTACCGCCCCCAAACATGTGTTGTGGCTTCCTACAAGCCTAAGCTGTGATATGGCTGAAACAAAAAAAAAATTCCCGTGAAGCAATTATGAGTTATGGTGATTAGAAGGAGGCGGGGTCACAGATGTTCCGAGGTTTTTGGCGCGGTTGGAAATAAAGTGTCTCATATCTATTCAACACTTCACGCGTTGTAATTATGGTTTCAGCCATATCACAGCTTAGGGTGTTAGCAAGCCACAGGAGGAAGTTTGGTGTTTGTCGCTCAAGGCGCCTGGAAATTAGAGCACTTGGCAATGGGGAGGTGCCATTTTTTCCCCCCCTTCTTGCTTGTTTGGCTATATCTTCTAAGAAAAAGTGCCTATAGAGACTTTTTACATATCATCTTAAAGCACACACAATAAGCAACAAGCTGGTATAATAATTATTTGCACAGAAGAAAGGGAAAAAAAGTTATGACTGGTCACAAAAAATATATACAATTTTCGGGAAATATGGTACAGTCCCCCTTTAGTATTTCATTAAATGGCGTGAATTTCAAGCTAAAATGGAAAATGTGCTGAAAGAATTGCCTTTTTTATATACAAAAACACTTGGAGGTATGAAAGATGTTAAAATGATTATAGCACTTCTAATCTCTAAAATACTGCAAGTATTATAAAGTCAGGATATGCTTGGGTGAAGTCTAATGATAAGCATTGAAAAATACTGTGCACTATACCAGGTGTTCTGTCAGAATATCGGTGCTGAATTTATTGGAAACATTTTTTCTCTCATGAAACCAGGCTAGAGTCACAAGACATTCCTATATCCTATTTACATGTGTTACAATTCAAGGTAGGATTGCAGTGGTCTATGTCAATCTTCTCATTTTTATGCTACACAAGGAAAGTTATTGTGACCACAATTTCTATTGGAAGGTACACTCTCCATATGCTGTAGCACATTTCTCTGCAGCTGCTCTTAAAATTCCATGTCCAATGGTTTTAGCAACCTATAAGATAGGACTTAGTTTTATACGTTAGCATGCTGTCAGGTAACTAGTGAATGACCAAAAATTTTGTTAGAGTAACAAATAACTGTTACCAAATATTTGACACAAAGATTCAGAATTATGTTGTTAAAGAACCATACTCACAGAATTTTTGAGTGTTTATGGCAAGAACATCCATTGTATATGTTCCAACAATTCCACTAGTTCTCTCATGTGCTGGCTGTCTTGCGGTAAAAAGATGTGAATAGCTGTAATTTTATGTGGCGTAATCAAGCTGGTTCACATATTTATTTTATGGGTGTTGACCTCATGCATGCACAAAAATTTCCCCACACATGGTTCTGCTCTTTGGTTTGTGGAGTAGTCCCTCCTGGGAAACATTTACCTAGTCCAAATTAGTCTGAAGCTGAATCAATCAAAACACAGCTGTTTGATTGGTGGTGTTCTCCCACGTACCTGTACACCCAATTCATTGAAGGATGCTGTACATGACCCACCATGAGCAGATTAAAAGTTTTATATAGCAACAAGATGCGGTATGTGCTGGTTTATGTGTAGTGGACAGCTTGGTGTGCACACATTGTTTCAGCTTCATTACCAAGCTATAATACGCTGTATGTATATTGCACAACAAGTTAGAAATGTTCAGGAGACCCAGAAAATTACATTTGTGTGTCACACAGCCAAATATCGATCCATCAACGCTAACCAAGGATGTGATGGAACTTAGGATGATGCTGCATTCTCTACCCTACTGCAAATGGGTTGGGGAGCCTCTTTGTATCTCACATGCACATTATTCAAAATCACAAATATGGCTGCCAGGTTTTAAAATTGTTTGCAGTATTCTAAGTGAAAATCATGAATAATGCTTAGCTGTGAGTTGGTAATGCTCAGCTAAGCTAAAATCACAGCAGCTAGCACCATGGCAATAAATCTGAATGCTCAGCAAAGTAATAATAATAGCTGAATAAGGTTAGGTGCGTCATCAACCATCTAGAAGATTTGGCTGCATTTCTATTCAGATCAAATCGTTATCGCTCAGTACATCTATCTACTTCACGACTCCATACTCTATTTTACAATCTATTCCAATGTAGCGGCTTGGATTCTATTGTTTTAGCTATCACAATCCCACAGAGAAGTATTGAATCTTTTACTTTTTTTCTCCACTTAAGTTCTGCTTACTGATGCTCCCAATATAATATTTATTATTGTTATTATTAATCTTATTATTATATATATATATTTGATTTATTTATATATTATTGTTATTTTGCTGCTAGGTACATGCTGTTTCGTTTATTCATCTATGCAGGAACTGGCTACAGGGGAGCCAGTGTTGGTTGACTTGAATGAAGAAAGTGACAATCAAGAGCAGGACTTCGATGTGTGGGAGTCAGATGCTGTGGATGTTGATCGTAGTACTATTCCAAGTCATTGTATGCTTATATGTCATGTGTAGTCACTGTATCATTGCCTTTACATAGCCAAGATATCTAAGAGTAGACAGATATGCGACATCATCAGGTTTGTCTAATTATAGCCTTAGAATATTTACTTCTTATTCTCCTTTGGGTTTCCCTTGTTTAATCTTTCCAGCTTACTGGTGAACATTTATGGGAGTCGTGAAATGTTTGTTAGTGAATTTCGTAATCTCCTTGTTGACCGATTGCTACAGTCCCTGGTGTACGACATATCCAGGGAGGTAAGGGTTAAGTAGTCTAGCTACATGTACATGTGTTCAACCCATATATGGTGGATACTTAGGGAAGTGTTGATATTGCAGACAGTTGTTGTTGCTGCTCCTTAGCTTCTCCCGCCTAATGCACATGTGCTATAAAGTGGTCTAAAATGCTGTCGGTGCTCATGATTACTCCAACATCACTATCAGATCAGTTTCTTAGTGAAGTTGAAGTGTTTCTCAAGTATTATATTAGCTGCTATTCAATGTTTCCACCACTGAGGTACGGTCAGGAGAGGTCAAATTAGATTCTGTTTCCATTCCGTTCTTCTATCATGCTAATTTCCGAGCCAGCATTTCATCGTCATTTACAGCATCCATTTTGTTCATTGTCTCCTGCATAGCAGGTGTCAACGATGGTGGTGTTCTTGAGTACTCTCACTCCTGCATAACAGGTGTCAGCTGTGGTGGTGTCCTGGATTACTCCCACTCCTGTATAGCTGGTGTCAGCTGTGGTGGTGTCCTGGATTACTCCCACTCCTGTATAGCAGGTGTCAACAGTGGTGGTGTCCTAGATTACTCCCACTCCTGTATAGCAGGTGTCAGCTGTGGCGGTGTCCTGGAGTACTCCCACTCCTGTATAGCAAGTGTCAGCTGTGGTGGTGACCTGAATAACTCCCACTCCTGTATAGCAGGTGTCGGCAGTGGTGGTGTCTTGGAGTACACCCAATCTTGTGTAGCAGATGGTGGTGTCCTGGAGTACTACCACTCCTGTATAGCAGGTGTCAGTTGTGGTGGCATCCTGGAGTACTCACGCTCCTGTATAGCAGGTGTCGGCAGTAGTGGTGTCCTGGATTACCCCACTCCTGTATAGCAGGTGTCAGCTGTGGTGGTGTTTTGGATTACTCCCACTCTTATATAGCTGATGTCAGCTGTGGTGGGGTCCAGGAGTACTCCCACTCCTCTATAGCAGGTGTCAGCTGTGGCGGTCTCCAAGGAGTACTACCACTCCTGTATAGCTGGTGTCAGCTGTGGTGGTGTCCTGGAGTACACCCACTCCTGTATAGCAGGTGTCAGCTGTGGTGGTGTCCTGGAGTACACCCACTCCTGTATAGCAGGTGTCAGCTGTGGTGGTCTCCTGGAGTACTCCCACTCCAGTATAGCAGGTGTCAGTTGTGTCAGTTGTGGTGGCATCCTGGAGTACTCACGCTCCTGTATAGCAGGTGTCGGCAGTAGTGGTGTCCTGGATTACCCCACTCCTGTATAGCAGGTTTTCAGCTGTGGTGGTGTTTTGGATTACTCCCACTCTTATATAGCTGATGTCAGTTGTGGTGGGGTCCAGGAGTACTCCCACTCCTCTATAGCAGGTGTCAGCTGTGGCGGTCTCCAAGGAGTACTACCACTCCTGTATAGCTGGTGTCAGCTGTGGTGGTGTCCTGGAGTACACCCACTCCTGTATAGCAGGTGTCAGCTGTGGTGGTGTCCTGGAGTACACCCACTCCTGTGTAGCAGGTGTCAGCTGTGGTGGTCTCCTGGAGTACTCCCACTCCAGTATAGCAGGTGTCAGTTATGGTGGTGTCCAGGAGTACTACCACTCCAGTATAGCATGTGTCAGCTGTGGTGTTGTCCTGGATTATTCCCAACTCCAGTATAGTATGTGTCAGCTGTGGTGGTGTCCTGGATTACTCCTAACTCCTATATAGCAGGTGTCAGCTGTGGTGGTGTCCTGGATTACTCCTAACTCCTATATAGCAGGTGTCAGCTGTGGCGGTGTCCTGGAGCACTCCCATTCCTGTATAGCAGGTGTCAGTTATTTAATGCACATACCTAACTTCCCAGACCATTATTTATATCTAACCGCCCCAACCATCGATACCTAGCCTCTCAACCTAACCTGGCGTTGAGGTCATGATTTTGACCCTATTAATACATTTATAAACATATAACTGGACAATTCAGTTTTAATTAAAAAACAAACTATATTGGTTTGACCTGTAAAAAAACGGAACAGACACGAGTCTAAATCTATTTATACCACAGCCATTAGATGACACCATTCCTATTAACTCAGATTCTAAATTTATACAGATTTTCTTTAGAGCATATAATATTAATAATGATGTATATTAACTAGAATAGCTTGAGTGACATCTAGTCGTTGTGGTGTAAATGGACTGTAGTCAAATTTCTTTTTTGTTTGACGGTCAATTGTGATAACAGATCTTTGTTGATTTTTAAGTGTCTTTTTTTAATAAGAACAAATTTTGACCACTGTTTTAAGTCTTCCTCGTAATATATGTTTGTTTGTTTGTTTGTCTTATTGTTTCATGTGTTGACCACTGAGGAGCCTAGTGATCTACAGTATATTCAACTAGCTGGTTGATCCTTTACCACATATGGATATACACCAATGGGAGTTACATTACCCAGTAACCCAATATATCATATATTGTTGCTAGTCTTATCTGTCGCCATTGGAAACCACATGGGATGTACTTCTGGTGTCATATATTGGTTGACTCTTATCCATTGGATACTACTGGGAAGTCAGTTCTAGGTTATTTTGTCAGGCCAGGCTGCTATATGGCTCTGTGGTCTTATTTTACTCACTATTTTCTTACGAGGACAATCTTCTCTGTATAGCTACTGACTACTATATTCTTTGCTTGCATTCACTGCAGTTGGTCACAGACTTTGTAACAGTGGCGCATTGAGAACCACACAGCATAGAGGAGTAGGGTCTGCCTAGTATAGTACTTGGTAACTGGTTCTTAGAAGCAAGAAATCAACAATGGAAACAGCATACATGAGTTGTGGTCATCACTCTGGTGATATATATTGGTTGCGCGATCGTTACTGCAATTGGACAACGAGGAGTCTTCTAAATATAAATTCTAAATAATAACTGGTTAGTCTTGATGACATCATGGACCAAATAACTGAGAAATTCTTCTTACGAAATTGTGATATATATTGGATGCTCTTATGCATTGGACCACTGGAGAGTCTTCTGGTATATATATTGGTTTTTCTTATGCATTGGACCACTGAGAGTCTTCTGGTATATATATTGGTTGCTCTTATGCATTGGACCACTGAGAGTCTTCTGGTATATATATATATATTGTTGGTCTTATGCATTGGACCACTGGGAGTCTTCTCGTATATATATTGGTTGGTCTTATGCATTGGACCACTGAGGAGTCTTATGGGAAATATATTGGTTGGTCTTATGCATTGGACCACGAGGAAGTCTTCTGGTATATATATATATATATATATTGGTTTGTCTTATGCATTGGACCACTGAGGAGTCTTCTCGTATATATATTGGTTGGTCTTATGCATTGGACCACTGAGGAGTCTTATGGGAAATATATTGGTTGGTCTTATGCATTGGACCACTGAGGAGTCTTCTGGTATATATATATATTGTTAGTCTTATGCATTGGACCACTGGGAGTCTTCTGGTGTATATATATGGTTGGTCTTATGCATTGGACCACTGAGAATCTTCTGGTATATATATTGGTTGGTCTTATGCATTGGACCACTGGGAGTCTTCTCGTATATATATTGGTTAGCTCTTATGCATTGGACCACTGGGAGTCATCTGGTATATATATTGGTTGGTCTTATGCATTGGACCACTGGGAGTCTTCTGGTGTATATATTGGTTGGTCTTATGCATTGGACCACTGAGGAGTCTTCTGGTGTAATATATTGGTTGGTCTTATGCATTGGACCACTGGAGAGTCTTCTGGTATATATATTGGTTGGTCTTATGCATTGGACCACTGAGGAGTCTTCTCGTATATATATTGGTTGGTCTTATGCATTGGACCACGAGGAGTCTTCTGGTATATATATTGGTTGGTCTTATGCATTGGACCACTGGGAGTCGTCTGGTATATATATATGTTGTTAGTCTTATGCATTGGACCACTGGGAGTCTTCTGGTGTATATATTGGTTGGTCTTATGCATTGGACCACTGAGGAGGCTTATGGTAAATATATTGGTTGGTCTTATGCATTGGACCACTGGGAGTCTTCTGGTATATATATTGGTTGGTCTTATGCATTGGACCACTGGGAGTCTTCTCGTATATATATTGGTTGGTCTTATGCATTGGACCACTGAGGAGTCTTATGGGAAATATATTGGTTGGTCTTATGCATTGGACCACTGGAAGTCTTCTGGTATATATATTGGTTGGTCTTATGCATTGGACCACGAGGAGTCTTCTCGTATATATATTGGTTGGTCTTATGCATTGGACCACGAGGAGTCTTATGGTAAATATATTGGTTGGTCTTATGCATTGGACCACTGAGAGTCTTCTCGTATACATATATTGGTTAGTCTTATGCATAGGACCACGAGGAGTCTTCTGGTATATATATTGGTTGGTCTTATGCATTGGACCACTGGGAGTCATCTGGTATATATATTGTTGGTCTTATGCATTGGACCACTGGGAGTCTTCTGGTGTATATATTGGTTGGTCTTATGCATTGGACCACTGAGAGTCTTCTCGTATATATATTGGTTGGTCTTATGCATTGGACCACTGGGAGTCGTCTGGTATATATATTGTTGGTCTTATGCATTGGACCACTGGGAGTCTTCTGGTGTATATATTGGTTGGTCTTATGCATTGGACCACTGAGAGTCTTCTCGTATATATATTGGTTGGTCTTATGCATTGGACCACTGGGAGTCGTCTGGTATATATATTGTTGGTCTTATGCATTGGACCACTGGGAGTCTTCTGGTATATATATTGGTTGGTCTTATGCATTGGACCACTGAGAGTCTTCTGGTATATATATATTGGTTAGTCTTATGCATTGGACCACTGAGAGTCTTCTGGTATATATATTGTTGGTCTTATGCATTGGACCACTGAGAGTCTTCTGGTATATATATTGTTGGTCTTATGCATTGAACCACTGAGAGTCTTCTCGTATATATTGGTTGGTCTTATGCATTGGACCACTGGGAGTCCACTCGTATATATTGGTTGGTCTTATGCATTGGAGCACTGGGAGTCTCCTCGTGTATATTGGTTGGTCTTATACATTGGACCACGAGGAGTCTTCTCGTATATATATTTTAAAATTCTAAGGAATGGTTGAAAGAACCGAAACATGACCCACTCATGTAGACAACAACCAGTTAGACCACTATTTCTGTAAAATCATATATATACTCAATCTTGTGGTGGTTTTCAAATCACGGCACTGTCCTAACTCCAAACAATACTTTAACTATTTCATTTGATAACAAGAACTGGATATTTGACAGGAAACACATTACTAAGTACTGTTCGACAGGAAGATCACATTACCACAATAATAATTAATTACCCCAAGATTAGTTAGTTGACATTACTACATTTCCCTCCCCTAATAAAAAACAACAACAACACATACGAAATCAATTCAGTAGTCTCTCTTAACTCCACGACATAGTCAGATATAGATTCATTCACTGCCTGCCCTCGGCGATAGAAATGAAAACGCTCTGAGATGATGAGAGGCTTTGGTTCAAAATGCTCTTTCAGCACGTCACCAACTCATCGAATGTTTTGTCTTTCGGTGTCTCAGGTGTGAGAAGATTTCT
>CBDHDT010000162.1:0-9212 GCA_965261215.1 Ekhidna sp. | reverse complement strand
ACAGGACTGTATTTTATGATAATGTAAAACAAAGATGCACTGCACACCTGCAACGAGATGCAAAATATCTGGCAAGAAAATTAAAAGATAAACAAGCAAGAATTCTTTATGGGAAATTTTCAGATGTGTTACATCGTGCAAGAGTTTGGAGTGTTGTGTTTTGATTTTGCAAGTGTAATCTATGATCTTAGATCTTTGGGGTTGAAATAATTTATAATTTGTTCAAAATTTATTTTCCTAAACTATACATTGAGATTGTGTGTTTGGCGTACCAGTAATTTTTACATTATCAATTCCCACATCCTCACGACTTGAACTCTGCTCTGTTACAAACCTAACTTTTGATTACAGTAGATAACGTAAATTCAGAATAGAATTAATTTTCAAAAACATCAATTGTGACAACACTTACCATTGGATTATAAATTCTCAAATCGTCACAAATTTCCTGCACTTTTAAATGGGCAGTTTGTTTATCATTTTCAATAATTGTAAATTTTAACATCTTTGCTGTTTTAATTTTTGAAACTGTTTTGTGAGTTCCTTTGAGAACCAAATCATTAAGGATAGTTTCACCCTCAGGATCACTAATTCCAGGTTTGTTTTCTATAGTTACATGAACTAGAAAAGTTGCCATTTATAAATTAAAAAATAAAATCGAGGTTAATCTATCTTCCGAATAATCTTGTGCTTTTATACTTATTTTAAAATATACAATAGGTAACTTGGGTTTGAGGACTTGTGTTGTTAAGATATCACCAGCCCAGATCCGGTTACTTTGAATTCATTTTTTCCTTAACATGTTCTGTGTAAATTCTACAAGCCCAGATTGCTAATTTGGATTTTCAATGATTAGTGAATTATTTTTTTAAATCTTCTTTTGAGTAATGCATATCTTTTTCAAAAATCCCTCCACCATCTAGCGTTATGCAAATATCTTGCTAGGTAAATACCTCTTTGGGATTTCGATTAGCAGTAGCATAATAAACATACAACAATCAAAGTTTGTTGTATTCATCTAGAACCATTTCCTTATCAAGAACGTATTTTCTTTTCAAAATTTGAAAATAGATCAAACCCTCTATAGTCAACACATAATCAAAGAATTTAGGATAATCATCAATTTCTACAGGAAATAATGGGTTTTGTGGATCGGGCATAGAGAAATTATGAGAATTTACTATAAAAGAAGACAGAAAATTATCCAGTCACATAGAGATGGAATTTATATCAGAATAATTTACCATATTTTGTAATGGCAAAAGGTAGAATGCGATACTGGAAAATTACATCTGATGAATTGGGCAGTTATGCATATGATGAAAAGAATTTGCTAAACTGGGAAATCAAATGTATACGTGAGCCAGAAGTAGAAGCTCATTTTATTGGTGTTTTCATGTATAGAAATGGAACAGCATATGATTATGAATCAGTCAAAGGAATCTGCTATTTTTACAACAACATTGACAGAAAAGAACTCCCAAAAATTACTAATTTCCTTAAAGGAAAATACAACGGTAAAGAGATGGAGAAAGGAGATAGAATTATCCTAAAAGGATCTGATGAAATCTATTCTGCAACAGACATTGCGGAATTGGCAAAAGATATGGAGGCAAAATTCAATGTAAAGGCAGTCATATCATTAGAATTTGGTGGAATTACTGCTGAAGCACTCAAAGAAGCAGGTCTTCCAGAAGCAAAATTACTACCAATTCCTACATAATTATTATAGTTTAGAATTAAAGAAAACAAATGTCTGAATTGGATGGCATTAATCAACATCTTGAAGAATTAAGAAAACGTCTAGTTAGAATTGTAATTGTCATTGGTGGAATTAGTGCATTTTTGCTAATGTTTCATGCAGAGCCATTTCAAATTAGTCAATTCACTTTGTATTATCCAACAATTGAACCAACTCACAACATTGCAGCACAAATTACAAATCAAATGAGGATTATGTTAGTTCCAGAAAATGTAGATTTGATCCAAACTGCACCAGGGCAAGCATTCTTTGCTCAAATATATGTTGCAGCACTTGTCGGAGTTGTTGTAGGGATGCCAGTAATCATAAAAGAATTAGTAGGATTCATCAAACCAGCATTAAAAGAAAATGAAATCAATGTTAGTAAAAGTATTTCATTGCCAGCATTAGGATTATTTATTGCAGGTTGCATATTTTCTTACAACTTTGTAATTCCATACATGTTAGATTTTTTGTATAGATATGGCGAAGGGGCAGGATTAATTACTTTTCTCAATGTGATGGAGTTTGTAACATTTGTATTGCAATTTTTGTTAGCATTTGGTTTTTCATTTCAACTTCCTCTAGTAATGTATGCAGTATCAGCATCAGGAATGGTTGATGCTGATTTTTGGAGAAAAAATATCAGATATGCAATAGTAATCATAGTGATCTTTGGAGCAATAATTACTCCAGATGGAACAGGGGTGACAATGATGTTTGTTGCAGGTCCGATGATTGGATTGTATGCAGCAGGCATGATCATAATTGAGCGTAGAGACCGAAAAAAGTCTAACACTTAAATCTGAAATAAGAAATTATTTTGTAAATGCTAGGAACCACTGAGATCATCGTATTAGTTGTAGTAATTGGCGTATTGATTTTTGGCGCAAAAAAGATTCCAGAATTAGCAAAAACATTTGGTAAAGCCAAAGGAGAATTTGAAAAAGGAAAAATAGAGGCAGACAAAGATCTTAAAGAATTCAAAGAAGAGATTAATGGCACATCTAAAGATAAAAAAGTAAAATCAGACTAGTTTTCAGCTAGTTTTACAAAATCATCTAATATTCTATCATAATCTTGTTTGAAATTATTTTTTCCAAACATGACTGAAATCTTCATTTTTCCTTTAAATTTTAAATCAACATCCACTAAGACTTTGGTTCCGTTTTCAAGTTCGATGAATTCTTGCTCGATTTTACTTCCCTTTACATCACCGCCAATTACAATCATTTTATGAAAAATTGGTTTTTGAGAAATATGTTTTGCCATAATTAGTAATTCCATATCACCTAATATCAAATGTTCTTCAACTACAGATACATCTCCTCGCATAGAACGAACGCGGACTGAAGGATAATGTTGTGGAATTATTCTTTGATAATTTTCAAAATTAGAAAAAATTTCAAAAACATCATTTCGATTATTGTTAACAATTTTTTCTAAAGAAAATTTAGGCAATGGTAGTTTAGAGAGTACCCCATCGAGGGTATAAATTGTGCTCTATATCAAACTGGTCTAAACATTTTCCAACACCATGGTTTACAATATCATCAATGGATTTTGGTTTTGTATAAAATTCAGTTACAGGAGGTAAAATAACAATACCCAATCTAGCAAGCTTTAACATATTTTCCAAATGAATTGCAGAAAGAGGAGTTTCTCTCACCATTAAAATTAATTTTCTAGATTCTTTAATTGTAACTCCTGCTGCTCGAGCAACCAAAGTATCATCATAGCCATTTGCAATTGCAGATAATGTTTTCATACTACAAGGTGCAACAATCATTCCATCAATTCTATGTGTGCCACTAGAAACACTAGATGACATATTTTTTTCATCAGAGATATTTGTTGCAAGGGATTTTACATAATCAAGAGTAAATTCAGTTTCCATGGAAATACATTTTTCACCCCATTCAGAAATTACTAAATGTGTTTCAATGTTTAGTTTTTTGAGAATTTCAAGTATTCGTATTCCATATATTGCACCAGTACTGCCAGTAATTCCAATTACAAGTTTCAACAATTAATCTTACAATGTACAGTATTTTATGTATTAGCAACTTATCCTAAAACTCTCCAGTACATCATAATTGATGCCAAATACACAAACCCAAGATAGTTATCACATATTTTTCATATTTGATTTTTGTTCTATGAAATCCATTCTTTAGCCATTCTAGAGAAGAACTGGTCTGGACCTCCTCCAGAATAGGACCAGTAGCATACATACACTTTTCAGATAATTTGGGAGGGCTTATCCTCATGGTAAAGAGTAAATTCACATCAGCAGAAAAAGTCAAGAATCGTACTAGAGTCACTCAACATCAGTACTGTCTGAACTGTGCAGAAAGTACAACATCCATTCTCAGACATTTTATCAGTGGAAAGAACGATTTGTAGAAGGTGGCAAAGCATCACTAAACGGTGCACTAAACGGTGCACTAAACGGTAATGTCTGCAAGAATCTACAAAAGGAAAATGACTCCTTCAAGAAACTAATCGGCGAGATAACAATTGCCATTGACATTTTAAAAAAACGTTGGAGAATCAGAAAAGATGACTGTAGTGAATCAACTAGACATCTTGCGTAATTAGACTAATTTTACAACATCACACAAATTCTTTCACAACAAGTTCCAAAGCTAATCTCAAACCATTAGTTGTCTTGCGTAATTATTTCTAGGCGTAAATTTTGAAGTATGGTTTTCCAAATTAATTTTGAAATTTAGATTTTTAGGCATAAATTTTATTAAAATACAAAACTTTGTAAAAAATCACTCTAATTACGCGAGTTCTAATGTATAATCTCAGGATTGCCCATAAGGGAGAATCCGAGAATTTAGATCCGTATGATTTACAATATTTGATTTTGTGGCTAACCTGTACTCTTACAAATTTTCTGCAAGAAACTACATACTAAACATTTATGAATAATTATAGAAAATACTAAACATGGCAAAAATAACCCAAAATCCCATCACATACTCACTAAAAGAGGTACCAATGGAACACATCACAATTTGGGAGGAGGCTCAAGCTCGTGCACTAGATGATACAGACATTGACTCTCTGGCAAAGTCAATTGCACAGGAAGGATTGCAGAATCCGCCAATGGTTCAAAGAAATGGAACCAACTCTTATCTGCTCATGGCAGGACAAAGAAGATTGGCAGCATTAAAAAAATTAGGATCAAAGACCATTCCAGTACTGATACTATCCAAGAACAGTTCATGCAGTATACAGGATGCAAAGGCTGTCTCCATAATTGAAAACATTCACAGAAAGGACATGAGTCCGACAGAAATGGTGGCATCATGCCAGTTTTTGGCAGAAAAGATGGGCATTAGAGAAGCTGCCAAGGCACTAGGAATAGATCAAAGAACAATGCGTGAGTATATCGGGTTTGGAATAGTACCTGATACCATAAAGCAGATGGTTCCAAAGATGCTATCAAAAAAAGATGCAACTAGGATATGCAAAGTCATAACAGCAGAGTCAAAGGCAATAGAGTTGATACAAAAAATCTCAAAGTACAATGTAGCACAAAAGAAAAGATACATTGATGCACTAGAACAACTTGAAAGTACAGCAGAACATTCAGAAATTCAAAAGATGGCAAATTCCTTTAGGGCAAGACAGAACATATCTATGAAACTATCAAAGAATCAAGCCAAAGGACTGTCCAAAATATCAAAGGAAAACAATTTGGAACCTGCTGAATTTGCACGTGACATAGTGACTGATTATTTGTCCAGAAAAGGTTTCAAGTAATTTTACAAATGCAATATTTTCTAATAAATCTAATCGATCTTTTTTTGATAAAAACCATCAAAATTTAATATTGGATGATTTAAAAAATATTTAGTCTTTTTTACAAATAATTTTCAAAGTAATTTAAAACAAACAGTATGAGAATATCAATAGACTTTGATGGTGCATATACCTCAGATCATAAGTCTTTTCAATTTATTATTCTTGCAAAATACTGATACATATTCAAATTAAATCTGTGCGTTCTAAAATATTTCTTTGTGAAAATGATTGTAAATTTTTAGCAAAAACAAGTATTTTCTAGAATATGCAATTTACAAACTGTATCTCTTCACCATATGTGGCTGAAAATCCAATTTCCAATCCTGCATGAAAATCAATTTGTGAATTAACTTGTACAGGATTTTGTATTATGATGTAACTTGTAAATAAGATAGTTTCAGGATTGTTGTTGTCACTAACGGTTAATGAGTATGTACCATCAGTTAGAGGATCACCTTTCCAACCCTTTGCAAATATACCATTATCTCGTATGTTATTTCCACCGACTTGGTTACCATTTATCATAACTTTAACAGAGTCAATACCATCGGATGTTCCCCTGAATTTTGGTGTTTCAGTGTGGATTGTCATACCATGTTCAAAGGGCATATATCCTGAGCCAACACGCACTTTGGTAATTTGAGCATTTATAGGATTATTATCACGATTTGCGTCAATTATGATGTAACTTGTAAATAAGATAGTTTCAGGATTGTTGTTGTCACTAACGGTTAATGAGTATTTACCATCAGCTAGAGGAACACCTTTCCAACCCTTGGCAAATATACCATTATCTCGTATGTTATTTCCACCGACTTGACTATCACCTATCATAACTTTGACAGAGTTAATACCATCGGATGTTCCCCTGAATTTTGGTGTTCCAGTGTGGATTGTTATACCATCAGTAAAGTCCACATAATTTGAACCATCATATACTTTGATGGATGCGGATTTATCTGGAATGATGTAATACGAGCCTGTTGGAGGCGAATTCACAATTGGTTGAGTCAGACCCGTTACTGGTGTGTCAGGTGCTACATTATTCAGAGTTATAGTAACAGGAGTAGAAGCAACAGAGGTATTGCCTGCTTGATCAGTTGCAGTTGCAGTAAAGGTGTTGGCACCTTGTATCAAAGTTACCTCAATAGACCAAGTGCCAGTAGAACCGGTAATGGTAGTAAATGTCGAGGCACCATCATCATCATTTCGGGTCAGTGTTATAGTGGAACCATTTTCTGCGGTTCCGGCAATTGTATGGGTAGTCTCAGTTGTACTAGTTGCTTCTGATGTGATTATTGGTGCGGCAGGTGCTGTATTCTCCATAATTACCATAATAGAAGTGGAAGCATCAGAGGTATTGCCTGCTTGATCAGTTGCAGTTGCAGTAAAGATGTTGGTACCATATACCAAAGTTACATCAACGGACCAAGTGCCATCAAAATTGGTAGTGGCAGTAGATGTCAAAGCAACACCATTTTGGGTCAGTGTTACAGTGGAACCATTTTCTGCGGTTCCGGCAATTGTATGGGGTTTCTTATTGGTACTAGTTGCTTCTGATGTGATTATTGGTGCGGCAGGTGCTGTGGTATCAGGTGTTGGTGCATCAGGTGCTGTGGTATACCGGGTTACAGTAACAGCTGCATTATCCAAGGTTACAGTAACAGAATTAGAAACATCAGAGATATTGCCTGCTTGATCAGATGCAGTTGCAGTAAAGGTGTTGTCACCTTGTATCAAAGTTACATCAACGGACCAAATGCCATCAGAATCAATGGTGACAGTGGATGTCAAGACATTGTCATTTTGGGTTAGTGTTACAGTGGAACCTTCAACTGTAGTTCCGGTAATTGTTATGATATTTTCATTTTTCAGAATTGTAGGTGAAGTGATTACTGGTGCGGCAGGTGCTGGAGTAACAGGTGCTGGAGTAACAGGTGCTGGAGTAACAGGTGCTGGAGTAACAGGTGCTGGAGTAACAGGTGCTGGAGTAACAGGTGCTGGAGTAACAGGTGCTGGAGTAACAGGTGCTGGAGTAACAGGTGCTGGAGTAACAGGTGCTGGAGTAACAGGTGCTGGAGTAACAGGTGCTGGAGTAACAGGTGCTGGAGTAACAGGTGCTGGAGTAACAGGTGCTGGAGTAACAGGTGCTGGAGTAACAGGTGCTGGAGTAACAGGTGCTGGAGTAACAGGTGCTGGAGTAACAGGTGCTGGAGTAACAGGTGCTGGAGTAACAGGTGCTGGAGTAACAGGTGCTGGAGTAACAGGTGCTGGAGTAACAGGTGCTGGAGTAACAGGTGCTGGAGTATCCCGGGTTACAGTAACAGAATTAGAAACAACAGAGGTATTACCTGCTTGATCAGATGCAGTTGCAGTAAAGGTGTTTTCACCCTCTCGCAAAGTTACGCTAACAGACCAAGCGCCATTAGAACCAATGAGAACAGATTTCAAGGGAGCACCATTTTGGGTCAGTGTTATAGTGGAATCGACATATGGGAAACCGACAACTGCGGTTCCGTCAATTGTATGGTCATCCTCACTTGTACTAGGTGTTGGTGATTTGATTACTGGTGCGGCAGGTGGTGTGTCATCGAAAATTACCATAATAGAAGTGGAATCTTTAGAGGTATTGCCTGCTTGATCAGATGCAGTTGCAGTAAAGATGTTGGTACCATATCCCAAAGTTACATCAATAGACCAAATGTCATCAGAACCAACGGTAACAGATTCCAAGGGAGTGACATTTTGTCTCAGTGTTATAGTGGAACCATTATCTGCGGTTCCTGTAATTTTATGGGTATACTCATTTGTACTAGTTTCTGGTGATGTGATTACTGGTGCGGCAGGTAGCGTATTATCCAAGGTTACTATAATAGAACTGGAAGGAACAGAGATATTGCCTGCTTGATCAGTTGCAGTTGCAGTAAAGATGTTGGCACCCTCTTGCAAAGTTACCTCAATAGACCAAGCACCATCAGAATTGGTAGTGGCAGTAGGTACCAAGGCAACGCTATTTTGGGTCAGTGTTACAGTGGAACCATTTTCTGCGGTTCCGGTAATTGTTATGGTATTTTCATTTGTCAAAGTTACAGGTGGAGTGATTATTGGTGCGACAGGTGCTGTGGTATCAGAGGTTGAAGTAATTGGTGCGACAAGTGCTGCGGTATCAGAGGTTGAAGCAATTGGTTCAAAGATGTGTTGTATTGGACTACTATTTTGATTACCTACTGCAAAGGCGTTGTTATTATCAACAACGTGTACAGAATGCAATTCTTTACTGGTAACATCTAATTTAGACCAACTATCGCCACCATCTGTGGTGTGTAGTACGATTCCAACACCAGTATGAAGATTATATCCTACAGCGAAGCCGTTCGAGCCTACAAAGTGTACAGATTGTAATTCAGTACGCATAGACAAATCAATACCCTCGCTTTGATTATCCCAAGATTTGCCACCATCTGTGGTGTGTAATATGAGTGCCTTATGATTAGCATCACCTACAGCCCAGCCGTTTTTACCATCAGCAAAATATACGGATTTCAGTTCAACCTTAGATTGTGAAAATATTTTACCGGCTACAATGTTTTTAGGGTGCCATGTAACACCACCATCATTAGTGTAAATTATGGGTTCAGTTTTTCCTCCAATA
>CBDHDT010000161.1:0-12195 GCA_965261215.1 Ekhidna sp. | reverse complement strand
CATTTGAAGAGCAGACAATGAAAACTTGTTGCATTTTTGTTTGAAGTGAGATGGCTTGGCCTTCTCTGCTTAAGACTCTGTCCTGGAACATGTAGCACGAGTCAGCAGTAGCCACTCAGTCTGGAGTGAAGAGGAGATCGAGATAATGACGATCCCTTTGTTAGTGATGAAGATGACCAGGAAGACATGTACCTCCAGTAGACTATGAATTGTCACACTAGCTGTAGAAGCTTGCGTGCCTCTATTGCATGCTAATGTTGAGTATGATTGAGCATTAGTGCCCCCCCTCCCCCCCTCCTCCCTCCCCCTTGGTATGTGCAGCTTGGCAGATCATGCATGGCTCCAATTACACACTGACTTTAGCTATATAAAAAAAAATTTCAAGAATAAACTTGTCAAACCATAAGCTGCTGTTTGGTGTAGGAATCTGCTCCACTGAGGTAGGCAAACAAAAAAGCTATGCATCACTACTTCGCTCTGTCTTCAACAAAACTTACAGCAAAGAAATCCATCCAGGAGCGACTCCTTTCTCAAGAGCGAAGGGATTCAGAGTGTTTTCCAGTAAGTCTCGGTGTCTGTGCAACCTTCCTCAGCAGAATCGCTCCCAGAAACTGCAGTAAAGGCCTGGATGAGACACTACTTGACAGAGTTGTGAATGAGTCCGCCATTGTTGATTTTTTTCCTTTTGCTCACGTGCCGTCTAACTGAATTAAAAAAAAAAATTTATAAGGATAGAGCAATCTACTTCGCTTGCATGTAACAAAAAATATGGCGTTTGTAGTGTATGATTAATTTTTTTTGTGACCGATGTTTGTGCTTACGTCAAACCATGCTTATAGTGTCAGTGGACACACACATACATATGTACATATAACACAACTCAAAGCTTGCTTTTAGATGAGAGCTCTAACAGACTGCATGGCTACAAGTCTTGTTGGTTATATATGTGTATGTGCATGTAATGTATGTGGCTGTCAGTGATGAGTATATGATGCCATGCTGGTACTCGTCATGTGCCATGTCAATGTTGTTGCATCAGAGCCTCTAGTTGGTGGCCACAATTAACTTTTGTTGGGCTTCCTACTTCCCTAGAAACGAAAAAAAAAATTTGTGTGGGCAGTGGGGAGAAATAAAAATAAAATAATAATAATAAGTACACCTGTGGTTAACAATATGACGTGGAAATATATGTGTGTGCGAGGCCTTTGGGAATTTCAGATTAAAGTTTTTGAATTGAGGAGAGCAAGAATTTTTGCTCTAACATTTTCTTCCCTGATTCATGCTATTCCTTCTGTTGCAGCTGCCGACAGAGAATCACCAGGAAACGGGCACTGCCGCTCCCTCTTCATCTAGAGCTGCTGAATCAGCAGATGAGGGCAACCACACTCTAACAGCTGGACCAAGCCAGCCAGTAGAGCAGCCTGTTACTGGTCAGCACAATAAATACACATGGATCGTGATCTTGGTTACTAAGTAACGGTGTAATTTGTCTAGTCACAATGTTGGAGTGTCGCTATGACCTCTGAACCGTTTTATGATAGGGCTGATCTGCTGATCTCATGAAGCCAATGGTGACTTTTACATGCTCAGAATTACCATTGTAGACCACAAACACTGATTCCCCTTTACCTTTTAAAATAATGAGCACCAAATATAATACCCTCTTTCTTCGTCCTCTGATTTACATTGGTCAATTCTTGTTTCCTTTCTTCTCTCCAAGTTAATCCAATATATATATTTTGTTGTTTTTAAATTAAAAAAAACAACTCTTTTTTTATTATTTTATTTTGTTTGTTTCTATTCCATAATTGAGTGCTCATTCTTGACTTTGTAAGAGTTGCATGAGAATGAAGCCAGCCCTCAATGGGGATGGAAACAAATGGAAAAGTTTGTGTTTCTGCGCATGGCCGTATCTGGCCATGTATGCACAAATATTCACAGTACATTCACCCGTAAATAATATTAGTGGGCATCCGGTTTAATTAACTAAAACCGGTTAACGTACACTGGAAATATCAGCGCAGGCCTGGACACTGGATTAAAAATAATTCCACATGTAATTTTATATCGAGGAAAGATACTGACTGCTATAGTCGATAGAGGAAAATATAACGGAAGACATACACACGCAGATCAAGAGTGCAGAACATCTAAACAAAATGTCTGAAGTTCTTGCCAGCTATTGTGTGGTCTTCTCTTCACTGCTCTGTCAGTACTGGCTGATGGATAATCTCACTCTTAGTGTGCTTCTAAGTAGTCTTAAGAAAACCCTGTAACTGATTACACTCATGAGTTTTTTTTTGTGGGTTATTATACAGTCATATTTACAACTATAATTTATTTTCAAGACTACACTTTTGAATCTGTTCATGTCATTAGAATGCAACTACAATTAGCTGCAGTTTGGTATAAGAATCAGCTCCTTTGTGGCAAGCAAACAAAAGCTACACATCTCTACATCGTGCCATGTCTACAACAAAACTTACAGAAGGAAATCCATCCAGGAGGGACTCCTTTCTCAAGAGCAAAGGGA
Organism: Ekhidna sp.; assembly: GCA_965261215.1. GTDB lineage: Bacteria > Bacteroidota > Bacteroidia > Cytophagales > Cyclobacteriaceae > Ekhidna. The sequence continues at coordinate 9,662 of CBDHDT010000161.1, read as the reverse complement.
TTTTATTTAGTATTTTCAATAAAGTATTGGTGACTGTGCAGCCTTTCCCAGCAGTAGAGCTTACTGAAACAGCAGTAAATGCGTGGAAGAAACGCTTCTTGATGGAGTTGCGAATGCGTCAGCCAATGTCGATCTTTTTCGTTTTTGCTTGCATGACCGACTAACAGAGCGACATTTTTTAATTGCTATTTTATTACACTAGAGCAATCCATTGGGCATGTGCAGGTTAAAAAATCATGGAATTTAGCATGTATAGTCCCTTATATATATATTGTGACTGATGTCCGTGTCTACATCAAACTAAGCGTACAAGAGTTTTTATTGTGTTTACAATCTTTACCGATTCTAATGAATCAAGAAACGTATTTGTTTCTGCGATGTATTGGAAAATTTGGAGTTTTCTGGTAGTAAAATTGTTATGACTGGACCTTCATATGGTCTGCGGATTATGGGGGGGGGGGGGGGGGGGTGGCGGGGGGGAGGGATGCACAATGAATTTCAACCTTTTTTTTAAACATTTTTTGACTCTGGTTTGCTACCTTAGTGAAGGAAAGAACATTGGAAGTGACTTTGGAGCTTAAAAAAGGCTGAACCCGCCATCTAGGAAGCTAGGTGATGCTACTGCACCCCTGATGATGTATAGTAGGTAGCAAGCGCCCGCTGAGTAATCTACGTATGTAGAATGATGTGTGGGTATATGGTATATATATATAGCCAGCGACGAGAAGGATAGTGATGATATCCACCCTTTATAAATATATTCTTATGTGCATGTATGTGTATATGCCATTGTGCTTACAACATAATCATGCCATGTAGTAACTTGAGTACAAGGAAAAAAAGTTAGAAATACAGTGTAGTGCTCATATTGGAGTCACAGAAACCCTGCCTTGAGGCTGATGCTTGGCTAGTGTTGCTCTCAACACTGCCACTGCTGACTAACAGTTTGACTAGCCCTTGTCCTAGCCCTTGTCCTAGCCCTTGTCCTAGCCATTGTCCTAGCCCTTGTCCTAGCCCTTGTCCTAGCCCTTGTCCTAGCCCTTGCCCTTGCCCTAGCCCTTGTCCTAGCCCTTGTCCTAGCCCTTGTCCTAGCCCTTGCCCTAGCCCTTGTCCTAGCCCTTGTCCTAGCCCTTGTCCTAGCCCTTGTCCTAGCCCTTGTCCTAGCCCTTGTCCTAGCCCTTGTCCTAGCCCTTGCCCTATGTATATAATATTATACAGAAATAAAAAAGAATAAAGATTTGAAACAATACAAAAAATGTTTTTAAAAGATATTGTACAAGCATTATATTGGATTGACTTGTCAGCAACTAAAGGAAACTTAACTTGTGTATTTAGATCACAACCACCTAACAGACCCTTTACCTTTTAAAATCGTGCCAACCAATATTATAGTGCTCTTCAAATATGTATATATAATAATGATTTCAAGTGGTAAAGGGTTCACTTAATGTTTGTGGTGTACGTGGGTTGTGTCTCGTTTTCTTTGCTGTATGTCGATCTTCATCAATTAGAAGGCACGTGTTCTATTTATTTCATGAGCTGCTTTGCTGCGCTTACTATGTGAGGGTGTCGTCTTATTATTTTAGCTTGGTAGTCTGCAGTAATAGATCATCAGATCTCGACAGATCATCAGATCTCGACTATGTCATGACTATTCGTTGTCTACTCTCCCTTCCAGGTCAGCTTCGTTTGATGCAGACATAGTTTTTCAATGTCTTTATTATGCTGTTTGGCTGTCTGACCAAGCCGGTGCAGTTCTCGCTGCTTACATCCTGGATGGATTTGCAGTGGACGTGATCTTCTATGCCATACTACTCACAGATTCATACGATATGTTCATGATTTTGTGTTTCATAATACTGCACTCGTATTCACTTATGAGTATGTGCAATGCAATACAATTATAGGTGATATGCTTGTTCTAATTGAGGGCGAGCACAATTTCACTCAATGGTGCGCATTGTAATTGAGGGTGCGTTCTAATAAGGGTGTGCGGTATATAGTTTGTTTTTAAGTAAAGCATTTTTGTCTTATATACATACATACATACATACATACATACGTACATGCATATTCTATAATTGGTAATGTTGAAGGTCAAATTGTTGACCTCCTTGTAGAATTAAATTAACGGTATTAGAATTTGCCAGTGATGATCTCATCATCAGCTGACTTCAGTTCTTTGTTAGACAACTGTTTGTTGTACATCTTTTCTTGAGGTGACATATAGCGGGAATTTTCGGCAGTTTAAAAAAAAGCTTAAAGTATAAATTTAGTCATTAAATTTATTTATTTAATTCTTGGCATGATAACATGACATTAATTGTCTGGGTAAGGTACGCTTACCATTTGTACGTAGTGCTGACTGGATTTTTCTACATTTAGTGTTGAGGCAGCAGGGATGATGTATACAGAGGGGGAACCCTGGGATTTCCCTCCTTGGGCAGTGATTAGAGGCTATATCTATTTATATATATATTAATATATATTTTTTAAAGATGTTTCGTGTTTTGTGGCTTCTATTTTTAGAAAACAGTCAAAAGAAACTTCATGTGTTAAAGATTGAGATTAATTATAGAGTGCAAGAATTGAACAACTAACTCTCTTTGAAGTTCAAAAATTGTCTGACTTGGAAATTTGGTGAAAGTTCTGTAAAGCAAGGCTAGTTGTTTTATATGAGGCATGCATGGAGGTAACATGTGATGGGTTGAAGCATGGTTTAAATAGAATTCTCTCACTGTGGCTTTCACTATGGCTATCTGCCTTGCTAGCACGGAAGCTCTTTTCAGTAGTTAAATAAAATAAAAAAACATTTATATTCATCAGTTATCTGTGCAAAATCAATCACTGGAATGAGGAGCTCTAGCTACTGCACTGCTCTAGGCTTGGTCCAAAGAAGGAAGTCCACAGAAGAAAATTTACCTGATGAACTACTAAGTTTCCTACGTAGACAAAGCTTAGGCTAGCTATGCAACTTACTTGAGGTTTCAATAGAGATGCTTGAGTGCCATTAGAGCACTATAGCTAAGAACCACAGCTGCAGTTCTAACTGATGTACTTGTCTTGGCTTGGTCCAAGATGAAAACTCACCTGATTAGCTATTACAGCCATATTTTGGTCATCTGGAGTACTTACAAACCACAGCTGTAGTTAAAGCATGCAAGCAACAATAAGCAAGTCAAGCCAGCAAGCAGCTGCTTTGGACTAGGTTCCAAAGAAGGTAGTCTGCAGATGTAAACTTCCAAGGTTTGACACTGTTTTTCTAAGTATTCTCTAGCGTAGGCTTTTAAGAAAGGGTTTCAAGGCAAAAATACGTGAGTATGTGTTAAATAGAAATCCACTCTCGCTATGGCCGGCCTCCCGCCTTGCTAAACAAAGAGTCAAGGCCAAAAGTAGTATGCCGTGCACAGGAGTTGGATTGAGAGGTGCCAAACGGCGAGCCATGGAGTTCACAAGATTAACACTTTCCAGTGTTTTCTCCTCCTTCTTTATTAGATACCACTTTTACTGAGATATCTGGGCTGCTTGTATATAGTGGGGAGCAGCTGCTACTCTATATTATCCTAGCCCTGATGTGTGTCTGAGATAGACTACCAACCTAGCTGATTATTTTACTGTGAAAAACAAGAAGGATGGGAATATTAATTTTTAATAAATTTTGGACCCCGAGTTTAATTGTTCATTCTGTTTGAATATAACTTCTTTTTTTTAAGTTTAAAAACTACACTTGGCGAAAAATTTCCTGCGATATGGTACTGGCCCAAATGCACCATCCTTATGACACAGACTAAAATGGGTATGTACAGAAGTATTATTGTTGGTGATGTGGTTACAATCTTTGACTGCCCAAGTGTTAAAATTAATTCTGTGTTGTCATTTCCAACAGTTAATATATACCTCAAGTCTGTTTGTCTGAATATCACTCATCCTTGTAACTTGACACACACAAAATTATAAGAGAGGTCCTTCTTACCTCTATTTCGTAGGGAACACCAGTGTGTAGCATTGCTTCTCATATCTGTAGCGACAAGATTAATTTTAGTATATGTTTGTGGTATGTGCTTTTGGTGTCAAAGATACCAATGACAATGTATTTTGTTGTAAACCCCTTCTCCCACCTCCCCCCACACACACAACACACACAGACGTGTCATCACATGATCCACTACTGCCGCCAGTTGAAGTACATTATCAGAAAGAAGACTTGTTTAATAACCAGTCCAGTTCTGGTGATACTCAGAAACTCATTGTAGGTAGCACTTGATCAATCTTGTTGTCTTTGATCAAGATGATCAGCTGGGGCTGTTTTATAAGTAATGCATGTACTTACTCTCTGTATATAGCTATCTACCATTCTTTCCCAAGCTGGATGTTACTCACTAATTTGTGTTTCCATTTCTAACTAACCTTTTCATATCAGATTCTTTCGTTATCACAGCCACTACTAACGTAAGTGGGATAGGATGGCTGCTAGCTGCCATATCTATGCCATTAGGGTTAGGGGCTATATACATTCTTAAAACTGATTTTATTCTCTTCAGGATTCTATGAAGGTGTGTGTTTTTTAGTTGTTTTATTGATTTTGTCCCCCATATTTATATAACCTATTTTCACAAGTTCTTTTCTCAATAGAAGTTTCACAATATAATTAACATTGCTTTTGACTGTTGTTTGGTTCGTTGCTGCTGCCGTAATGGTGAAGCCTCTGCTCATTGTTCTACGCTATTATCTGGATTAGTATTCTCTGGGTAAAGGTTAAGTTTCCAGTATATCTATGTAAGTATAATATTAGTATTCTCTGGGTTAAGGTTAAGTTTCTAGTATATCTATGTAAGTATAATAATATTATTAATCTCACAAGTCCAACCCTCAAATTTATACTTCCCCATAGCAATTTGGAAAGGTTATGGCTTGTAAGACTTTGTATTTACAAGGGAATAATATAATCACCACTCACCTTCTTTACCATGATGTAATGCCTGTCACCCTTTCTGAGTTCCTCCTACAAACCTGCTGCTTTTGAAGATGCTTTTCTTGCAAATTGCACAGCTTATTACTACTGTTAGGGTAAAGATGTTGGTTTTCAGTCCTGGGTGTTTTGGGTGGTATGTAGATGTCACCTGACATACCACACGAATCACAGTTGCCCTCTTCTTGATAAAGGATTGCTTACCATTAATGCTATGTCTTTTGCAGTCCTCATGTATATCTGATTCTGATGGACTGTGGTCACATCAAAGTACGATCTCTGTTAGGGTCAATGGCTGTACCACAGAGATGCACAAGGGCTGTTACTGGTGGATGATGGCAGATGCAACCACATCTTGATGAAGATGATAAATTTGAATTGAGAATATCAGCCCTAAGCTAAGCTGTTGTGATTCCTTAAAACCATGCATAAGTTCACTTACAAAGAGTTGGTACAGTGTCCAAATTGGATGCTTAGGTCACAGATCGTACACATCTCTAAGAGGTACAGCTTAGGTCAGTCACAGATCTTATGCATCCCTAATAGGTACAGCTTAGGTCACAGATCTTGCACATCTCTAAGAGGTACAGCTTAGGTCACAGATCTTGCATTTCTCTAAGAGGTACAGCTTAGGTCACAGATCTTACATTTCTCTAAGTGGTACAGCTTAGGTCACAGATCTTACATTTCTCTAAGAAGTATAGCTTAGGTCATAGATCTTACATTTCTTTAAGGTACAGTTTAGGTCACTGATCTTACATTTCTTTAAGAGGTATAGCTTAGGTCACAGATCGTACATTTCTCAAGAGGTACAACTTAGGTCACAGATCTTACACATCTCCAAGAGGTACACTTAGGTCACAGATCTTACAAATCTCTAAGAGGTACAGCTTAGGTCACAGATCTTACATTTCTCTAAGAGGTACAGCTTAGGTCACAGGCAAATCCTGGGAAAAGTTTTTGGTTATATGGAAACAACATTTTTTGGTCAAACCAGTGAAACGGGACAAATATTCCCTAAAACAGTTTTCTTCCGAAAAGAGAGAAATTATTTTTAACGTGAAACATTCCTAAGTTACGGGGATTTGAAGAGGCGACGTCACAGATATTGCGTGGGTTTTAACGTGGTTGGAAATAAAGTTTCTCATATCTAATCAACACTTCACCGCGTTTTAAATATGGCGCCGTCATAGCACAACTTAGTGTTTTAACAAGCCACAAAACAAATTTTGAGTCTGTTGCTCAAGGCGCCTAGGAATTATACGTGTTCTAATTTGGGAGGTGCAATTTTTGAGTGACACTTGCGTTTTTGAATGTATCTTCTAAGAAAATGTGCCTATAGAGATATTTCACATAACATCTTAAAGCACACACAATAAGCAACAAGGTGGTATCAAAAGTATCTGCACAGAAGAAAGGAGGAAAAAGTTATAACTACAAACATGTGTTCAAATTTCGGTAGTAAATGGTCCAGTCCCCCCTTGAATGTGGCTCATTTTGAGGAGGAAAACCGTTTTTGTTAATATTTGTACCATTTCATTGGTTTGACCAAAAAAAATTGTTTCTATCAAATAAAAACCTCAGGATTTGCCCATCATCAAATGTGTTGGGGAAAAATAATCTTCTGATTAATCAAGCTTCTTTCTAAGATAGTCACTTTTTTGACCTAAAAGAGAAGTTTTCAGTTGATATCCGCGAAAATGCTTCAAAACACCAGAAAAGCTTAGTTTAGCTGTATGTGGCTCATTTAGAGGAGGAAAACCATTTGGTAATATATGTCCCGTTTCACTGGTTTTATCAAAAAAAAAGTTGTTTCTAACAAATCATAATTTTTCTCAGGTGTTGGCCATCTTCCAATGTGTTGGGGAAAAAATAACATTCTGAGTAATTCTTAGCTGCTTTCTAAGATAGTCAATTTTTTGACCCAAAAGAGAAGTTTCAGTCGATATCCTCAAAAATGCATCAAAACACCAGAAAAGCTTATTTAACTGTATGTGGCTAATTTTTAGGAAGAAAATTGTTTCTGGGAATATTTGTCCCATTTCACTGGTTTGACCAAAAAAAGTTGTTTCCATAATAACCTAAATCTTTCCTCAGGATTTTCCCTTTTTCAAACTAGTTGAGAAAAAATAACTTTCTGAGTATTTGTTAGCTTCTTTCTGAGAGAGTCACTTTTTTGACACTAAGGAGAATTTTTCAGTAAATTTCCACGAAAATGCTTCAAAACACCAAAAAAGTTTAGTTTAGCTCCATGTGACTCATTTTGAGGAGGAAAACATTTTGGGTAATATTTGTCCCATTTCACTAGTTTGACCAAAAATAGTTGTTTCCATCAAATTAAATTTTCCACAGGTGTAGCCCATCTTCAAACATGTTGGAAAAAATAACCTTCTGAGTAATTCTTAGCTTCTTTCTAAGATAGTCACTTTTTTGACACAAAATAGAAATTTTCAGTCGATTTCCGCGAAAATGCTTCAAAACACAAAAAAATAACTTTGTTTAAATCACAGCTTAGGCTTGTAGGAAGCCAAATACTAAATTTAGGGTCAGTAGCTCAAGGTGCCTTGGAATTATATGTGTTCCAATTTGGGAGGTGCAATTTTTGAGTGACCCTTGCCTTTTTGGATCTATCTTCTAAGAAAAGGTGCCTATAGAGACATTTCACATATCACCTGAAAGCACACACAATAAACAACAAGGTGGTATCAAAAGTATCTACACAAAAGAAAGTGGGAAAAGTTATGACGCTACAAATATGTGTTCAAAATTCGGTAGTAAATGCATTTTCGTAGAAATTTACCGAAAACTTCTCCTTTGGGTTAAAAAAGTTACTATCTCAGAAAGAAGCTATGAATTACTCAGAAAGTTACGTTTTCTCAACAAGTTTGAAAAGGAACAAATCCTGAGAAAAGGTTTTGGTTATGTGGAACAACCTTTTTTGGTCAAACCAGTGAAACGGGACAAATATTCTCCAAAACGTTTTTCTTCCTAAAAATGAGGCATATACAGCTAAACCACGCTTTTCTTGTGTTTTGAAATTTTTTTTCCCAGAAATTGATAGAAAACCACCCTTATGGGTCAAAAAAGTGACTCTCTCATAAAAAATCTACGAATTACTCAGAATTGATTTTCTCAACAAGTTTGAATAAGTCAAATCCTGAGAAAATTTTTGTTTGATGGAAACCACTTTTTTTGGTCCAACCAGTGAAAAGGGACAAATATTACCAAAATCGTTTTTCCTCCTCTAAATGAGCCAGATACAGCTAAACTTAGCTTTTCTGGTGTTTTGAAGCATTTTCGCGGATTTCGACTGAAATCTAGAAAGAACTTTTTTTTTTTTGGTTTAAACCAGTGAAACGAGACAAATATTACAAAAACAACAACACGGTTTTCCTCCCCAAAATGAGCCACTTTCAGCTAAACTAAGCTTTTCTGGTGTTTTGAAGCATTTTCGCGGAAATTTACTGAAAATATTTCTCTTGGGTCAAAAAAGTGACTATCTCAGAAAGAAGATAAGAATTACAGAGAAAGTTATTTTTTCTCAACAAGTTTGAAAAGGGGAAAATCCTTGGTTATATGGAAACTACTTTTTTTAGTCAAACCAGTAAAATGGGACAAATATTACTAAATCGTTTTTCCTCCTAAAAATGAGCCACATACAGCTAAACTACGCTTTTCTGGCGCTTTAAAGCCTTTTCGCGGAAATCGACTGAAAACTTCTCTTTTGGGTCAAAAAAGTGACCATCTTAGAAAGAAGCTAAGAATTAAATTACTCAGAAGTATTTTTTTCCCCGACAAGTTTGAAGATGGGCAACACCTGAGGAAAATTTTGATTTGAGGGAAATTTTTTTTGTCAAACCAGTGAAACAGAACAAATATTACCAAAATCTGTTTTGCTCCTAAAAATGATCCGCATACAGCTAAATCTGAGTTTTTTTTGGTGTTTTGAAAGGTGGTATTGCAGTTGGGAGGGAATATATAACTGAGTGATAGAGGTGGGAGAGTGCATAGAGTATTGGTTGGGTAGGTAGTGGCAGAGAAAGAAGCAATTACTGTACAGTTAATTTGTGGTTGGGTTTTGGTCCTCCTTATTAGTAGACGAGTTTTTATTTAGACTGCTAGGTAGTTAATTATTGCTATACAGACACTGCGTATGTGGTGGCATTGACAGGCTCAACATTTTCAAGATTAAATCTTAACGGAAGGGGAGTATCAAAAGCAGGGCTTAGTGGTCTGGTCATTCCTGAACAGCGACTGCGTGGTGAGAGGATCCCCAGGACCAAGATCCAGTGGCAGTGCAGCATTCCACAACTTTAGCCAGCAGTTGGCGGTAGCGCGCAAACGATCCATTCCTTGGCAGGGGTACAATGTCGATGGTGCGGCCATACATTCGTGCAGCTTGCGCGTCTTAGATTTTCTGTTTTATGCACACCGCAAAATTATCTTGACCCCCAAACTCGCATTTATATGTGTGTCCGCGGAAAAAGTTTTCCTAACTAATTAGCACATATATCCAACCACCAATTCTCATCTGTATAGCACTTTTGACCCCTGGCTAAGCTGGAGAGTTGATGTGGAAGGTCGCTACAAAGAATGTACACTGCATTTAATTGGACTGTTCTTTTCTTGTCCGTCTCCCTGATATGCTTCGTGTCCGGACAGCAGTGTCCTAATCTAACTGATCACGAAATCG
>CBDHDT010000160.1:0-43007 GCA_965261215.1 Ekhidna sp. | reverse complement strand
AAAAAAAACAACTTTCTAAGTATTTCTGTGATCCATTCTGAGATAGTCACCTTTTTGACTAAAAAGAGAAGGTTTCTATGAATTATCCCGAATATGCTTCCAACAACATAAAAGCATAATTTAACTGTATAGGGCTAACTTTGAGTAGGAAAACAGTTTTTGTTAATATGTGTCCCCTTTTACTGATTTGATCAAAAACAGTTGTTTAACACATCCAAATTTTCCTCTTGGTTTGCCCCTATTCAAATTTATTAAGAAAAACAAACTTTCTGAGTATTTCTGTAATCCTTTCTGAGATAGTCACTTTTTTGACAAAAAAAGAGGTTTTCTGTGAAATAGACCGAAAATGCTTCAAAACAAGAGAAAAGCATATTTTTGGGGTATGTGACTCATATTGAGGAGATAAACAGTTTTTGTTAAAATTTGTCCCGTTTTACTGCTTTGAACAAAAAGGCGTGTTTACAACAAATCCAAATTTTCTTTTGGATTTGCCCCTTTTCAAACTTGTTGAGAAAAACAAACTTTCTAAGTCTTTCTGAGCTTCTTTCTGAGGTAGTCACTTTTATGAATAAAAAGAGAAGTTTTCAGTGAATTAGCCCGAAAAAGCTTCAAAACAACAAAAAAGCATAGTTTAGCTGTATGTGGCTCATATTGGGGAGAAAAACAGTTTTTGTTAATATTTGTCCCCTTTTACTGGTTTGATCGAAAACAGTTGTTTAAACAAATCCAAATTTCCCTCTTGGTTTGGCCCTTTTCAAACTTGTTAAGAAAAACAAACTTTCTGAGTATATCTGTGCTCTATTCAGAGATAGTCACTTTTTTGAATAAAAGGAGAAGTTTACAGTGAATTAGCCCGAAAAAGCTTCAAAACAACAGAAAAGCATAGTTTGGCGGTATGTGGCTCATTTTGAGGAGAAGAACAGTTTCTATTAATATTTATCCCATTTTACAGCTTTGAACAAAAACAGTTGTTTTAACAAATTCAAATTTTCCCAAGGATTTGCGCCTCTTCAAACTAGTTGAGCAAAACTAACTTTCTGAGTATTTCAGTGCTTCTTTCGGAGATAGTCCCATTTTTGACCAAAAAGAGAAGTTTTCAATGAATTAGCCCGAAAATGCTTCGAAACAACAGTTAAGCATAATTTAGCTCTATGTGGCTCATTTTGAGGAGAATTTTTTTTTTTTTAATAACTGTCCCAATTTACTGCTTTGAACAAAAAAAGTTGTTTACACCAACTACAAATTTTCCTCTGGTTTTTTCCTTTTTCAAACTATTGAGAAAAGTAATCTTTCTGAATATTTCTGAGCTTCTTTCTGAGATAGTCACTTTTTTGAATAAAAAGAGAAGTTTCCAGTGAATTTCCCTGAAAATACTTCAAAACAACAGGAAAGCATAGTTTACTGTATGTGGCTCACTTTGAGGAGAAAAACAGTTTTTGTACCCTTTTACTGGTTTGATAAAAAAAAGTTGTTTAAACAAATCTAAATTTTCCTCTTGGTTTGCCCCTATTCAAATTTGTTACGAAAAACAAACTCTTTGAGTATTTCTGTGATCCTTTCTGAGTTAGTCCCTTTTTTGTCTAAAAAGATAAGTTTTCAGTGAATTAGCCCGAAAATACTTCAAAACAACAGAAAATCGTAGATTGGTGGTATGTGGCTCATGGTGAGGAGAAAAACAGTTTTTGTTAATATTTGTCCGGTTTTACTGCTTTGAACACAAAGTGTTGTTTACAACAAATCCAAATTTTCCTCTGGATTTGCCCCTTTTCAAACTTGTTGAGAAACTCTAACTTTCTAGGTATTTCAGAGCTACTTTCTGAGTTAGTCTTTTTTTGACTAAAAAAGAGAAGTTTCCAGTGAATTTCCCCCCAAATGCTTTAAAATAACAGAAAAGCATAGTTTAGCTGTATGTGGCTCACTTTGAGGTGAAAAACAGTTTTTGTTAGTATTTGTCCCCTTTTAATGGTTTGATCAAAAAGAATTGTTTAAACAAATCCAAATTTTCCTCTTGGTTTGCCCCTATTCAAATTTGTTAAGGAAAACTAACTTTCTGAGTATATCTGTGATCCTTTCAGGGATAATCACCTTTTTTGACTAAAAAGTGAAGTTTTCTTTGAATTAGCCCGAAAATTCTTCAAAACAACAGGAAATCATAACTTAGCTGTATGTGGCTCGTTTTGTGGTGAAAAACAGTATTGTCCAATTTTACTGGTTTGGTCAAAAAAGTTGTTTAAACAAAGCCAATTTTCCTCACGATTTGCCCCTTTTCAAACTTGTTAAGAAAAACAAAGTTTCTGAGTATTTCTATGCTCCTTTCTGATATAGTCCTATTTTTGACTAAAAAGAGAAGTTTTCAGTAAATTAGCAAGAAAATGCTTCAAAACAACAGGAAAGCATAGTTTAGCTGTATGTGGCTCATTTTGAGGAGAAAAACAGTATTTCTTAATTAAGTATTTGTCCAATTTTACTGGTTTGATAAAAAAAAGTTGTTTAAACAAATCCAAATTTTGCTCAGGATTTGCCCCTTATTAAATTTATTAAGAAAAACAAATTTCTGAGTATTTCTGTGCTCCTTTCTGACGATGTCACTTTTTTGAATAAAAAAAAGAAGTTTTCAGTGAATTAGCCCGAAAAAGCTTCAAAACAACAGAAAAGCAAGTTTGGCGGATATTTGTCCAGTTTTACTGCTTTGAACAAAAAGAGTGGTTATCAACAAATCTTAATTTTGCCTTGGATTTGCTCCTAAACAAACTTGTTGAGTAAAACAGACTTTCTGATCATTTCTGAGTTTCTTTCTGAGAAATTTTTTTTTTAATAAAAAGAGATGTTTTCAGTGAATTTGGCCCAAAATGCTACAAAACAAAAGAAAAGCATAGTTTAGCTGTATGTGGCTCATTTTGTGGAGAAAAACAGTTTTTGTTAATATATGTCCCCTTTTACTGGTTTGATCAAAAAAAGTTGTTTAAACAAATCCAAATTTCCTCAGGATTTGCCCCTTTTCAAACTTGTTAAGAAAAACAAACTTTCTGAGTATTTCAGTGCACCTTTCTGAGAGAGTCACCTTTTTGGATTAAAAAGAGAAGTTTTCAGTGAATTCCCCCCCCCAAAATGCTTCAAAACAACAGAGAAGCATAGTTTAACTGTATGTGGCTCATTTTGAGGAGAAAAACGGTTTTTGTTAATATTTGTCCCGTTTTACTGCTTTGAACAAAAAGGGTTGTTTAAAACAAATCCTAATTTTCCTCTGGATTTGCCCCTTTTCAAACTTGTTAAGAAAAACAAACTTTCTAAGACTTTCTGAGCTTCTTTCTGAGGTAGTCACTTTTTTGAATAAAAAGAGAATTTTTCAGTGAATTAGCCCGAAAAAGCTTCAAAACAACAAAAAAGCATAGTTTAGCTGTATGTGGCTCATATTGAGGAGAAAAACAGTTTTTGTTAATATTTGTCCCGTTTTACTGCTTTGAACAAAAAGGGTTGTTTAAAACAAATCCTAATTTTCCTCTGGATTTGCTCCTTTTCAAACTTGTTGAGAAAAAAAAAATTCTGCTTATTTCTGAGCTTCTTTCTGAGATAGGTAATTTTTGACTAAAAAGGGAAGTTTTCTGTGAATTAGCCCGAAAAAGCTTCAAAACAACAGAAAAGCAAGTTTGGCGGTACGTACTTCATTTTTAGGAGAAAAAGAGTGTTTGATTATATTTGTCCAGTTTTACTGCTTTGAATAAAAAGTGTGGTTAACAACAAATCCTAATTTTCTCTTGGATTTGCTCTTTTTCAAACTTGTTGAGTAAAACAGACTTTCTGATCATTTCTGAGCTTCTTTCTGAGATATTTTTTTTAATAAAAAGAGAATTTTTCAGTGAATTATCCCGAAAATGCTTCAAAACAAAAGGAAAGCATAATATGTGGCTAATTTTTTGGAGAAAAACAGTTTTTGTTAATAATTGTCCCATTTTATTGCTTTGAACAAAAATTGTTGTTTAAACCAAATTCAAATTTTCCTCTGGCTTTTCTCCTTTTCAAACTTGTTGAGAAAAGTAATCTTACTGATTATTTCTGAGCTTCTTTCTGAGGTAGTCAAATTTTTGAATAAAAAGAAAAGTTTTCAGTGAAATTCTCCAAAAATGCTACAAAACAACAGAAAAGCATAGTTTAGCTGTATGTGGCTCATTTTGAGGAGAAAAACAGTTTTTGTTAACATATGTCCCCTTTTACTGGTTTGATCAAAAATAGTTGTTTAAACAAATCCAAATTTTCCTCAGGATTTGCCCCTTTTCAAAATTGTTAAGAAAAAAAAAATTTCTGAGTATTTCAGTGCACTTTTCTGAGATAGTCACTTTTTCGGATTAAAAAGAGAAGTTTTCAGTGAATTCCCCTCCAAAATGTTTCAAAACAAGAGAGAAGCGTAGTTTAGTCCTATGTGACTCATTTTGAGGAGAAAAACAGTTTTTGTTTATATTTGTCCAGTTTTAATGCTTTGAACAAAAAGGGTTGTTTACACCAAATCCAAATTTTCCTCTAACTTTTCTCCTTTTCAAGCTTGTTGAGAAAATTAATCTTTCTGAGTATTTCTGAGCTACTTTCTGTGATAGTCAATTTTTTGACTAAAAAGAGAATTTTTCAATGAATTTCCCCCAAAATGCTTCAAAACAACAGGAAAGTATAGTTTAGCTGTATGTGGCTCATTTTGAGGAAAAAAACAGTTTTTGTTAATTTAGTATTTGTCCAATTTTACTGGTTTGATCAAAAACATTTGTTTAAACATATCCAAATTTTTCTCAGGATTTGCCCCTTTTCAAACTTGTTAAGAAAAACAAACTTTCTGAGTATTTCAGTGCTCCTTTCTAAATAGTCACTTTTTTGACTAAAAAGAGAATTTTTCAGTGAATTTCCCCCAAAATGCTTCAAAACAACAGAGAAGCATAGTTTAGCTGTATGTGGCTCATTTTGTGGAGAAAAACAGTTTTTGTTTATATTTGTCCAGTTTTACTGCTTTGAACAAAAAGGGTTGCTAACAACAAATCCTAATTTTCCACTGGATTTGCTCCTTTAAAAAACTTTTTGAGAAAAACAAATTTTCTGATTATTTCTGAGTTTCTTTCTGAGATATTTTTTTTTGACTAAAAAGAAGTTTTCAGCGAATTAACTCGAAAATGCTTCAAAAACAATAGGAAAACGTAAATTATCTGTTTGTGGCTCATTTTTTGTGGGAAAACAGTTTTTATTACTATTGCCCCGTTTGACTGCTTGTACAAAAAGGATGGTTTACAACTATTCCAAATTTTCCTCTGGACTTGCCCCTTTTCTAACTTGTTGAGAAAAACAAACTTTCCAAGTTTTTCTAAGCTTCTTTCTGAGAGAGTCACATTTTGGACTAAAAAGAGAAGTTTTCAGTGAATTTCCACGAATATACTTCAAAACAACAGAAAAGCATAGTTTAATTGTATGTGGGTCATTTTGAGGAGAAAACCAGTTTTTGTTAATTTAATATTTGTCCAATTTTACTGATTTGATCAAAATAGTGGTTTAAACAAATCAAAATTTTCCTCAGGATTTGCCCCTTTTCAAACATGTTAAGAAAACAAACTTTCTGAGTATTTATGTGCTCCTTTCGGAGATAGTCATATTTTTAACTAAAAAGATTGGTTTCAGTGAATTAGCCCGAAAATGCTTCAAAACCACAGACAATTATAGCTTAGCTGTATGTGCCTCATTTTGGTGAGAAAAACAGTTTTTGTTAATATTTGACCCCTTTTACTGGTTTGATCAAAAACAGTTGTTTATCCAATCTAAGTTTTCCTCTTGGTTTGCCCCTTTTCAAACTTGTTATGAAAAACAATATTTTTGAGTAATTCTGTGCTCCTTTCTGAGATAGTCATATTCTTGACTAAAAAGAGAAGTTTTCAGTTAATTATCCCGAAAATGCTTAAAAACAACAGAGAAGCATAGTTTATCTGTATGTGGCTCATTTTGAGGAGAAAAAAAATTTTCTTAATATTTGTCCCGTTTTACTGCTTTGAACAAAAAGGTTTGTTTACAACAAATCCAAATTTTCCTCTGGATTTGCCCCTTTACAAACTTGTTGAGAAAAAAAACTTTCCAAGTTTTTCTGAGCTTCTTTCTGAGATAGGCAATTTTTGGAATAAAAAGAGAAGTCTTCAGTGAATTTCCCCAAAAATTCTTCAAAACAACAAGAAAGTATAGTTTAGCTGTATGTGGTTCATTTTGAGGAGAAAAACGGTTTTTGTTAATTTAGTATTTGTTTAATTTTACTGGTTTGATCAAAAAAAGTTGTTTAAACAAATCCAAATTTTTCTAATGATTTTCCCCTTTTCAAACTTGTTAAGAAAAACAAATTTCTGAGTATTTCAATGCTCCATTCTAAATAGTCACTTTTTTGACTAAAAAGAGAAGTTTTCAGTGAATTTCCCCCAAAATGCTTCAAAACAACAGATAAGCATAGTTTAGCTGTATGTGGCTCATTTTGAGGAGAAAAACATTTTTTGTTTATATTTGTCCCCTTTTACTTGTTTGATCAAAAACAATTGTTTAAAAATAAATCCAAATTTTCTTCTTGGTTTTCCACTATTCAAATTTGATTAAAAAAAACAACTTTCTAAGTATTTCTGTGATCCATTCTGAGATAGTCACCTTTTTGACTAAAAAGAGAAGGTTTCTATGAATTATCCCGAATATGCTTCCAAACAACATAAAGGCATAATTTAACTGTATGAGGCTCAGTTTGAGTAGGAAAACAGTTTTTGTTAATATGTGTCCCCTTTTACTGATTTGATCAAAAACAGTTGTTTAACACATCCAAATTTTCCTCTTGGTTTGCCCCTATTCAAATTTATTAAGAAAAACAAACTTTCTGAGTATTTCTGTAATCCTTTCTGAGATAGTCACTTTTTTGACAAAAAAAGAGGTTTTCTGTGAAATAGACCGAAAATGCTTCAAAACAAGAGAAAAGCATATTTTTGCGGTATGTGACTCATATTGAGGAGATAAACAGTTTTTGTTAAAATTTGTCCCGTTTTACTGCTTTGAAAAAAAAGGCTTGTTTACAACAAATCCAAATTTTCTTCTGGATTTGCCCCTTTTCAAACTTGTTGAGAAAAACAAACTTTCTAAGTCTTTCTGAGCTTCTTTCTGAGGTAGTCACTTTTATGAATAAAAAGAGAAGTTTTCAGTGAATTAGCCCGAAAAAGCTTCAAAACAACAAAAAGTATAGTTTAGCTGTATGTGGCTCATATTGGGGAGAAAAACAGTTTTTGTTAATATTTGTCCCCTTTTACTGGTTTGATCGAAAACAGTTGTTTAAACAAATCCAAATTTCCCTCTTGGATTGCCCCTTTTCAAACTTGTTAAGAAAAACAAACTTTCTGAGTATATCTGTGCTCCATTCAGAGATAGTCACTTTTTTGAATAAAAGGAGAAGTTTACAGTGAATTAGCCCGAAAAAGCTTCAAAACAAAAGAAAAGCATAGTTTGGCGGTATGTGGCTCATTTTGAGGAGAAGAACAGTTTCTATTAATATTTATCCCATTTTACAGCTTTGAACAAAAAAGTTGTTTTAACAAATTCAAATTTTCCCAAGGATTTGCACCTCTTCAAACTAGTTGAGCAAAACTAACTTTCTGAGTATTTCAGTGCTTCTATCGGAGATAGTCCCATTTTTGACCAAAAAGGGAAGTTTTCAATGAATTAGCCCGAAAATGCTTCGAAACAACAGTTAAGCATAATTTAGCTCTATGTGGCTCATTTTGAGGAGAATTTTTTTTTTTTTAATAACTGTCCCAATTTACTGCTTTGAACAAAAAAAGTTGTTTACACCAACTACAAATTTTCCTCTCGTTTTTTCCTTTTTCAAACTATTGAGAAAAGTAATCTTTCTGAGTATTTCTGAGCTTCTTTCTGAGATAGTCACTTTTTTGAATAAAAAGAGAAGTTTCCAGTGAATTTCCCTGAAAATACTTCAAAACAACAGGAAAGCATAGTTTAGCTGTATGTGGCTCACTTTGAGGAGAAAAACAGTTTTTGTACCCTTTTACTGGTTTGATCAAAAAAAGTTGTTTAAACAAATCTAAATTTTCCTCTTGGTTTGCCCCTATTCAAATTTGTTACGAAAAACAAACTCTTTGAGTATTTCTGTGATCCTTTCTGAGTTAGTCCCTTTTTTGTCTAAAAAGATAAGTTTTCAGTGAATTAGCCCGAAAATGCTTCAAAACAACAGAAAATCGTAGATTGGTGGTATGTGGCTCATGGTGAGGAGAAAAACAGTTTTTGTTAATATTTGTCCGGTTTTACTGCTTTGAACACAAAGTGTTGTTTACAACAAATCCAAATTTTCCTCTGGATTTGCCCCTTCAAACTTGTTGAGAAAAACTAACTTTCTATGTATTTCAGAGCTTCTTCTCTGAGTTAGTCTTTTTTTGCCTAAAAAAGAGAAGTTTCCAGTGAATTTCCCCCCAAATGCTTTAAAATAACAGAAAAGCATAGTTTAGCTGTATGTGGCTCACTTTGAGGTGAAAAACAGTTTTTGTTAGTATTTGTCCCCTTTTACTGGTTTGATCAAAAAGAGTTGTTTAAACAAATCCAAATTTTCCTCTTGGTTTGCCCCTATTCAAATTTGTTAAGGAAAACTAACTTTCTGAGTATATCTGTGATCCTTTCAGGGATAGTCACCTTTTTTGACTAAAAAGTGAAGTTTTCTTTGAATTAGCCCGAAAATTCTTCAAAACAACAGGAAAGCATAACTTAGCTGTATGTGGCTCGTTTTGTGGTGAAAAACAGTATTGTCCAATTTTACTGGTTTGGTCAAAAAAAGTTGTTTAAACAAAGCCAAATTTTCCTCAGGATTTGCCCCTTTTCAAACTTGTTAAGAAAAACAAAGTTTCTGAGTATTTCTATGCTCCTTTCTGATATAGTCCTATTTTTGACTAAAAAGAGAAGTTTTCAGTGAATTAGCAAGAAAATGCTTCAAAACAACAGGAAAGCATAGTTTAGCTATATGTGGCTCATTTTGAGGAGAAAAACAGTATTTCTTAATTAAGTATTTGTCCAATTTTACTGGTTTGATAAAAAAAAGTTGTTTAAACAAATCCAAATTTTGCTCAGGATTTGCCCCTTATTAAATTTATTAAGAAAAACAAATTTCTGAGTATTTCTGTGCTCCTTTCTGACGATGTTACTTTTTTGAATAAAAAAAGAAGTTTTCAGTGAATTAGCCCGAAAAAGCTTCAAAACAACAGAAAAGCAAATTTGGTGGTAAGTGAGTTATTTTGAGGAGAAATTTTTTTTTTATATATATATATTTGTCCAGTTTTACTGCTTTGAACAAAAAGAGTGGTTATCAACAAATCCTAATTTTGCCTTGGATTTGCTCCTAAACAAACTTGTTGAGTAAAACAGACTTTCTGATCATTTCTGAGTTTCTTTCTGAGATATTTTTTTTTTAATAAAAAGAGATGTTTTCAGTGAATTTGGCCCAAAATGCTACAAAACAAAAGAAAAGCATAGTTTAGCTGTATGTGGCTCATTTTGTGGAGAAAAACAGTTTTTGTTAATATTTGTCCCGTTTTACTGCTTTAAACAAAAAGGGTTGTTTACAACAAATCCTAATTTTCCTATGGATTTGCTCCTTTTCAAACTTGTTGAGAAAAACAAACTTTCTGCTTATTTCTGAGCTTCTTTCTGAGATAGGTACTTTTTGACTAAAAAGGGAAGTTTTCAGTGAATTAGCCCGAAAAAGCTTCAAAACAACAAAAAAGCAAGTTTGGCGGTATGTGCGTCATTTTTAGGAGAAAGAAAGTGTTTGTTTACATTCATCCAGTTTTACTGCTTTGAATAAAAAGGGTTGTTAACAACAAATCCTAATTTTCTCTTGGATTTGCTCTTTTTCAAACTTGTTGAGTAAAACAGACTTTCTGATCATTTCTGAGCTTCTTTCTGAGATATTTTTTTTTAATAAAAAGAGAATTTTTCAGTGAATTATCCCGAAAATGCTTCAAAACAAAAGGAAGCATAATATATGGCTCATTTTTTGGAGAAAAACAGTTTTTTTTTAATAATTGTCCCATTTTACTGCTTTGAACAAAAATTGTTGTTTAAACCAAATTCAAATTTTCCACTGGCTTTTCTCCTTTTCAAACTTGTTGAGAAAAGTAAACTTACTGATTATTTCTGAGCTTTTTCTGAGATAGTCAAATTTTTGAATAAAAAAAGAATTTTTCAGTGAATTTCCCCAAAAATGCTACAAAACAACAGAAAGGCATAGTTTAGCTGTATGTGGCTCATTTTGAGGAGAAAAACAGTTTTTGTTAACATATGTCCCCTTTTACTGGTTTGATCAAAAATAGTTGTTTAAACAAATCCCAATTTTCCTCAGGATTTGCCCCTTTTCAAACTTGTTAAGAAAAACAAACTTTCTGAGTATTTCAGTGCACCTTTCTGAGATAGTCACTTTTTCGGATTAAAAAGAGAAGTTTTCAGTGAACCCCCCCCCCCCCAAATGTTTCAAAACAAGAGAGAAGCATAGTTTAGTCCTATGTGGCTCATTTTGAGGAGAAAAACAGTTTTTGTTTATATTTGTCCAGTTTTAATGCTTTGAACAAAAAGGGTTGTTTACACTAAATCTAAATTTTCCTCTAACTTTTTTTTCCTTTTCAAGCTTGTTGAGAAAATTAATCTTTCTGAGTATTTCTGAGCTACTTTCTGTGATAGTCACTTTTTTGACTAAAAAGAGAATTTTTCAATGAATTTTCCCCAAAATGCTTCAAAACAACAGGAAAGTATAGTTTAGCAGTATGTGGCTCATTTTGAGGAAAAAAACAGTTTTTGTTAATTTAGTATTTGTCCAATTTTACTGGTTTGATCAAAAACATTTGTTTAAACATATCCAAATTTTTCTCAGGATTTGCCTCTTTTCAAACTTGTTAAGAAAAACTAACTTTCTGAGTATTTCAGTGCTCCTTTCTAAATAGTCACTTTTTTGACTAAAAAGAGAATTTTTCAGTGAATTTCCCCCAAAATGCTTCAAAACAACAGAGAAGCATAGTTTAGCTGTATGTGGCTCATTTTGTGGAGAAAAAAGTTTTTGTTTATATTTGTCCAGTTTTACTGCTTTGAACAAAAAGGTTGTTTACAACAAATCCTAATTTTCCTCTGGATTTGCTCCTTTTCAAAACTTTTTGAGAAAAACAAATTTTCTGATTATTTCTGAGTTTCTTTTTGAGATATTTTTTTTTTGACTAAAAAGAAGTTTTCAGCGAATTAACTCGAAAATGCTTCAAAAACAATAGGAAAGCGTAACTTATCTGTTTGTGGCTCATTTTTTGTGGAAAAACAGTTTTTATTACTATTGTCCCGTTTGACTGCTTGTACAAAAAGGATGGTTTACAACTAATCCAAATTTTCCTCTGGATTTGCCCCTTTTCTAACTTGTTGAGAAAAACAAACTTTCCAAGTATTTCTAAGCTTCTTTCTGAGAGAGTCACTTTTTTGACTAAAAAGAGAATTTTTCAGTGAATTTTCTCGAATATACTTCAAAACAACAGAAAAGCATTGTTTATTTGTATGTGGGTCATTTTGTGGAGAAAACCAGTTTTTGTTAATTTAATATTTGTCCAATTTTACTGATTTGATCAAAATAGTGGTTTAAACAAATCAAAATTTTCCTCAGGATTTCCCCATTTTCAAACATGTTAAGAAAAACAAACTTTCTGAGTATTTATGTGCTCCTTTCGGAGATAGTCATATTTTTAACTAATAAGATTGGTTTCAGTGAATTAGCCCGAAAATGCTTCAAAATCACAGACAATTATAGCTTAGCTGTATGTGCCTCATTTTGGTGAGAAAAACAGTTTTTGTTAATATTTTACCCCTTTTACTGGTTTGTTCAAAAACAGTTATTTATCCAATCTAAGTTTTCCTCTTGGTTTGCCCCTTTTCAAACTTGTTAAGAAAAACAATCTTTCTGAGTAATTCTGTGCTCCTTTCTGAGATAGTCATATTCTTGACTAAAAAGAGAAGTTTTCAGTTAATTATCCCGAAAATGCTTAAAAACAACAGAGAAGCATAGTTTAGCTGTATGTGGCTCATTTTGAGGTGAAAAAAAGTTTTTGTTAATATTTGCCCCGTTTTACTGCTTTGAACAAAAAGGTTTGTTTACAACAAATCCAAATTTTCCTCTGGATTTGGCCCTTTACAAACTTGTTGAAAAAAAAACTTTCTAAGTTTTTCTGAGCTTCTTTCTGAGATAGGCACTTTTTTGAATAAAAAGAGTTTTTTTTGTGAATTTCCCCAAAAATGCTTCAAAACAACAGGATAGCATAGTTTAGCTGTATATGGCTCATTGTGAGGAGAAAAAGGGTTTTTGTTAATATTAATCCCCTTTTACAGGTTTGATCAAAAAGATTGTTTAAAGAAATGCAAATTTTCCTCAAGATTTGCCCCTTTTTAAACTTGTTAAGGAAAAAAAAATTCAGATTAATTCTGTACTCCTTTCAGAGATACTTTTTTGACTAAAGAGAGAGGTTTTCAGTGAATTTCCCCAAAATTGCTACAAAACAACAAGAAAGCACAGTTTAGCTGTATGTGGCTCATTGTGAGGAGAAAAACAGTTTTTGTTAATATTTGTCCCCTTTCACTGGTTTGATAAAAAATATTTGTTTAACGAAATGCAAATTTCCCTCAAATTTTTTCCCTTTTCAAACTTGTTAAGAAAAGCAAACTTTCTGAGTATTTCTTTGCTCCTTTCTGAGATAGTCAATTTTTGACTAAAAAGAGAAGTTTTCAGTGAATTTCCCCAAAAATGCTTCAAAACAACAGGAAAGCACTGATTAGCTGTATGTGGCTCATTTTGAGGTGAAAAACAGTTTTTGTTAATATTTGTCCTCTTTTACTGGTTTGATCAAAAACATTTGTTTAAAGAAATCCAAATATTCCTCAGGATTTTTCACCTTTCAAACATGTTAAGAAAAACCAACTTTCTGAGTATTTTTGTGCTCCTTTCTGAGCTAGTCACTTTTTTGACAAAAATGAGAAGTTTTCAGTAAATTAGCCGGAAAATACTTCAAAACAATAGGGAAGCAAATTTTAGCTGTATGTGGCTCATTTTGAGGAGAATTTTTTTGTTTTGTTTATATTTGTCCAGTTTTACTGCTTTCAACAAAAATGGGTTGTTTACAACAAATCCTAATTTTCCTCTGGCTTTTCTCCTTTTCAATCTTGTTGAGAAAAGTAATCTTTCTGAGTATTTCTGAGCTTCTTTCTGAGATATTCACCATTTTGAATAAAAAGAGAAGTTTTCAGTAAATTTTCCCAAATTTTTTTCAAAACAACAGAGAAGCATAGTTTAGCTGTATGTGGCTCATTTTGAGGAGAAAAACAGTTTTTGTTAATTTAATATTTGTCCAATTTAACTGGTTTGATCAAAAACAGTTGTATAAACAAATCCAAATTTTCCTCTGGATTTGCCCCTTTACAAATTTGTTAAGAAAAACAAACTTTCTGAGTATTTCTGTGCTCCTTTCTGAGATAGTCATATATTTGACTAAAAAGAGATATTTTCAGTGAATCAGCCTGAAAATGCTTCAAAACTACAAAAAAATCATAGTTTAGCTCTATGTGGCTCATTTTGAGGAGAAAAACAGTTTATGTTAATATTTGTCCCCTTTTACTGGTTTGTTCAAATACTGTTGTTTAAACAAATCCAAATTTTCCTCTTGGTTTGTCCCTTTTCAAACTTGTTAAGAAAAACAAAGTTTCTGTGCATTTCTGTGCTCCTTTTTGAATAAAAAGAGAAGTTTACAGTGAATTAGCCCGAAAATGCTTCAAAACAAAAGAAAAGCATAGTTTGGCAATATGTGGTTCATTTTGAGGAGAAAAACAGTTTTTGTTAATATTTGTCCCCTTTTACTGCTTTGGTCAAAAACAGTTGTTTAAAGAAATCCATATTTTCCACAGGATTTTTCCCTTTTCAAACTTGTTTAGAAAAACAAACTTTCAGAGTATTTCTGTGCTCCTTTCAGAGATAGTCACTTTTTTGACCAAAAAGAGAAGTTTTCAGTAAACCAGCCCGGAGAAAAACAGTTTTTGTTAATATTTGTCCCATTTTACTGCTTTGAACAAAAAGGTTTGTTTAAACAAATCCTAATTTTCCTCAGGATTTGCCCCTTTTCAAATATGTTAAGAAAAACAAACTTCCAGAGAATTTTCGTGCTACTTTCTGATATGTTACTTTTTTGACTAAAATAAGTATTTTTCGTTGAATTTCCCCGAAAATGCTTCAAAACAACAGGAAAGCATAGTTTAGCGGTATGTGGCTCACTTTGGGGAGAAATTTTTTTTAAATTTATATTTGTCCCCTCTTACTTGTTTGATCAAAAAAGTTGTTTAAACAAATCCAAAATTTCCTATTGGTTTTTCCCTATTCAAATTTATTAAGAAAAACAAACTTTCTGAGTATTTCTGTGCTCCTTTCTGAGAGAGTCACCTTTTTTGACTAAAAAGAGAAGTTATCAGAATATTAGCCCAAAAATGCTTCAAAACAACAGAAAAGAATAGTTTAACTGTATGTGCCTCACTTTGAGGAGAAAAACAGTTTTTGTTAATTTAATATTTGTCCACTTTTACTGGTTTGATCAAAAACAGTTGTTTAAACAAATCCAAATTTATCACAGGATTTCCCACTTTTCAAAAATGTTACGATAAACCAAAAATTCAGAGTATTTCTGTACTCCTTTCAGAGATAGTCACTTTTTTGACTAAAAAGAGCAGTTTTCAGTGAATTTCCCCAAAAATACAACAGGAAAGCAGAGTTTAGTTGTATGTGGCTCATTTGAGGAAAAAAAAAGTTTTTGTTAATATTTGTCCCCTTTTACTGGTTTGATCAAAAAAGTTGTTTAAACAAATCCAAATTTTCCTCTTGGTTTTCCATTATTCAAATTTGTTAAGAAAAACAAACTTTCTGAATATTTCTGTGCTCATATCTGAGATAGTCATATTTTTGATTAAAAAGAGAAGTTTTCAGTGAATTAGCCTGAAAATGTTTTAAAAAAACAGAAAATCATAATTTAGCTGTATGTGGCTCACTTTTGGAAGAAAAACAGTTATTATTAATATTTGTACCCTTTTACTGGTTTGTTCAAAAAAAGGGGTTTAAACAAATCCAAATTTTTCTCTGGCTTTTCTCCTTTTCAAACTTGTTGAGAAAAGTTATCTTTCTGAGTATTTCTGAGCTTTTTTCTGAGATAGTCATTTTTTGATTAAAAAGAGATGTTTTCAGTGAATTTCCCCCAAAAGCTTCAAAACAACAGGAAAGCATAGTTTAGCTGTATTTAGCTCACTTTGGGGAGAAAAACAGTTTTTGTTTATATTTGTCCCCTTTTACTGGTTTGA
The DNA here is from genome assembly GCA_965261215.1 of Ekhidna sp. Lineage (GTDB taxonomy): Bacteria > Bacteroidota > Bacteroidia > Cytophagales > Cyclobacteriaceae > Ekhidna. Next base: position 27,611 of record CBDHDT010000160.1, on the reverse strand, counting down.
TCAAAAACAGTTGTTTAAACAAATCAAAAATTTCCTCTTGGTTAGCCCCTATTCAAATTTGTTAAGAAAAACAAAATTTCTGAGTATTTCTGTGATCCTTTCTGAGATAGTCTCTTTTTAGACTAAAAAGAGAAGTTTACATTGAATTTCCCCGAAAAAGCTTCAAAACAAAGGGAAAGCATAGTTTAACAACATGTGGCTCATTTTGAGGGGAAAAACGGTTTTTGGTCATATTTGTCCCCTTTTACTGGTTTGATCAAAAACATTTGTTTAAACAAATCCAAATTTTCCTCAGGATTTGCGCCTTTTCAAACTTGTTAAGAAAAACAAACTTTCTTTGTATTTCTGTGCTCCTTTCTGAGATAGTCACTTTTTGGACTACAAAGAGAAGTTTTCAATGAATTAGCCCAAAAAAGCTTCAAAACAACAGGAAATCGTAGATTGTCGGTATATGGCTCAATGTGAGGTGAAAAACAGTTTTTGTTTATATTTGTCCAGTTTTACTGCTTTGAACAAAAAGGGTTGTTTACACGAAATCCAAATTTTCTTCTGGCTTTTCTCCTTTTCAAGCTTGTTGAGAAAAGTAATCTCTCTGAGTATTTCTGGGCTTCTTTCTGCTATAGTCAATTTTTTTAATAAAAAGAGAGGTTTTCAGTTAATTTCCCCAAAAATGCTTCAAAACAACAGGAAAGCAGAGTTTAGCTGTATGTGGCTCATTTTGAGGAGAAAAACAGTTATTGTTAATATTTGTCCCCTCATTCAGAACCTGGCTGCCATCATAACTTGAAGTTTGATGTCAAGGCTATCATGGTTACTGACGTGGTAGAGCTTCAGTGTTATGTTCATGTATATGCATAGACCTACCCTCTGAGCAATCACAATCACCATGCTGGTAGCTGTAATGGCTTCTTCCCCCCCCCCCCCCAGAATTGTACACAAAGCTAATGAGAAGGATAGCAATAATATCCATTTGCAGCTGCGCAACGTCCACATAGGAAATTGATGCACAAATATTAATACCATCTTTACATCTGATAAATCTCAAAAATGAGACCTGAAGAGTGGGCAATATCAAGAATGTTGAGATTTTTATCTCGCATAACAATTTGGAAAGGGTCAGGGTACGACACTACACTAAACCCTGCTTGGGAGTACCCAGAGATATCCCTGTGTCTAAAAGAGCTGTATCCAAGAACACCAGCATCCAGGGATACTTGGATGTGCATAGCCCTAGAATACCCCGAACCCTGGAATAACCCTAGCCCTAGAATAGCAACCAGGATCCATGTTTTACAGTTAGTCACACTCACTAGGGGCATCTTGGGATAGTCCCAAGAGATTGTGGCCTACAACCCAGTACATCTGTTTAACTAACCTAACAGCCAAGTTCCTCCATGTGCATAGGTACGACTTGCTAGGTATTTGGAAAGGTAGTTCAAATCGCTTGATGAGGAACTTGAGAACATCCTGACTCTCCAACAGAAGAGGAACCCAATATATTGAACTAAGGTCATGAACTGCTACCACCTAATTAATTAAGAGCATAACAAAATTAACACCCAGAAACACACACACACACACACACACGAACAAGAGTGACAACAACCTATCACAGCAGAACCGCCCTCACCTGGAACCCAATCTGGAACCTAAACAAGTTATTAACAACCTATCACAGCCTAACCTCCCTTACCTGGAACCCAATCTGGAACCCAAACAAGTTATTAACAACCTATCAACCTCCCTCACCTGGAACCCAATCTGGAACCCCAACAAGTTATTAACAACCTATCACAGCATAACATCCCTCACCTAGACTCCAATCTGGAACCTAAACAAGTTATTAACAACATGTCACAGCAGAACCTCCCTCACATGGTACCCAATCTGGAACATAAACAAGTTATTAACAACCTATCAGAGCAGCACCTCCCTCACCTGGAATCCAATCTGGAACCTAAACAAGTTATAAACAACCTGTCACAGCATAACCTCCCTCACCTGGAACCCAATCTGGAACCCCAACAAGTTATTAACAACCTATCACAGCATAACTTCCCTCACCTGGAACCCAACCTGGAACCCCAACAAGTTATTAACAACCTATCACAGCATAACTTCTCTCACCTGGAAACCAATCTGGAACCCAAACAAGTTATTAACAACCTGTCACAGCATAACCTCCCTCACCTGGAACCCAATCTGGAACCTAAACAAGTTATTAACAACCTATCACAGCATAACCTCCCTCACCTGGAACCCAATCTGGAACCCCAACAAGTTATTAACAACCTGTTACAGCATAATCTCCCTCACCTGGAACCCAATCTGGAACCCCAACAAGTTATTAACAACCTATCACAGCATAACTTCCCTCACCTGGAAACCAATCTGGAACCTAAACAAGTTATTAACAACCTATCACAGCAGAACCTCCCTCACCTGGAACCCAATCTGGAACCTAAACAAGTTATTAACAACCTATCACAGCAGAACCTACCTTACCTGGAACCTAATCTGGAACCCAAACAAGTTATTAGCAACCTATCACAGCATGACGTCCCTCACCTGGAACCCAATCTGGAATCCAAACAAGTTACTACCACTTAAAACACTTATCAATATATTAGCAAGCTGTAGCAGAGAACCATAGGTGTTAATTTATAAGGCAATTTCTGAGTTAAGCTATCAGGTTCCAATAACCTGCACCACATTATTTAACTAATTAACCACTGATTATAATTATTATTTGTTATTATTTATTTATAAAAACCATAATATTAGAGCTAACTTTTTCACTCAAAACTAACTTTTCAAACTGTTCATATCCTTAGAACGCAAGTACAGTTTTGTATAAGAATCAGTTCCATTGAGGTAAGCTATGCCTCTCTACATCGTCAACAATACTGCAAAGAAATATATCTACGAGCACCATCTTTCACGAGTGCAAAGGGATTCATAGCAATTCCAGGTAAACCTAGGTGCCTATGCTGCTTTCCGAAGAAGAATGGCCTCTAGGAACAGCAGCCAAGGCCAGGAGGCACCATTCTTGATGGTAGTTGCAATTGTCAGTCATTACATTTTGCTAGCTTCTCCCGTCAAACTGGAATTAATTATTTTTCGGAATCAACTATTTTATAACAATAAAGCAGTCCACTGGGCATGTACAGGTTTGAACAACAACAAAAGCCTTTCAGCACGTACCGTTCATATCAATTTCTTTCTTTCTTTCAATTTTTTTATATTTTTTAATATCTTTCTTTGTGAATGATGTCTTAGTTGCATCTAGAGATGCTTATGGGGTCCATCAACCCTATGATATATATATATATTTGCGACATTACTTTCTCCAGTAGAACAAGAGAGCTCATGAATATATATATTACATCTGTTCCATTCCTTCTGAGTCGTAACACTCAGTCAAGAATGTCAGTTCCATGGAGAAACCAGGAAAGCTAATGGGGAAACTGCTAGGCCATCTTTCACTTCTCAAAGCAAGCTCTTCTCCTCTGATGCTCAGTTGTACATATAACCTTACCTTCGTTTCCTTCAAACCAAATTTAACACAGGGGAGAGGAAAAATTCACTGGGGGAGAGGGGAATTCACTGGGAGAGGAGGGAAATTCCCGTTTTTGTTTGTGAGGTCAGAGGTCCTACAAAAATGTATCATCAAAGAATTCAAACTAGAATGGTGATTGCTGACTTCTTTATAAATAACAAAATGGTAACTGCCGACACGGTCATAAAATACAAAATGAAGAATAAACAGTTTTAAGGCAACGTTGACTCTCTTCTGTTGTGGGAAGAGACAATGGTAATAGATACGACTCAGTAAATGGAGAGAGTTGCTTGTGAAAGAAATGCCAGAAGCATATCCAACTTATACCTAAGAGTCAGCACTTCAATGGAGATGTAGGACTGGAGCTACCCAATAGCTGGATTTCGACTATCAAAACTAGCAATGAAACCATGCCCATCATTACCTGTCAGATATGTTATTATATATTTACATACAAATAATTTGTGATTTCATGTCAAACGGGTTTCAAAGAGAATAAATGCATTCTGGTTGGTTAATTTGTCCTAATGAAGACAGAAGTAGTTCAGTTGCCAGTAGTTCAGTTGCCAGGAGTTCAGTTGCCAGCAGTTCAGTCGCAAGTAGTTCAGTCGCAAGCAGTTCAGTTGCAAGCAGTTCAGTCACAAGCAGTTCAGTTGTAAGCAGTTCAGTTGCAAGCAGTTCAGTTGCAATCAGTTCAGTCGCAAGCAGTTCAGTTGCAAGTAGTTCAGTTGCAAGCAGGTCACAAGCAGTTCAGTTGCAAGAGGTTCAGTTGCAAGCAGTTCAGTTGAAAGCAGTTCAGTCGCAAGCAGTTCAGTTGCAAGCAGTTCAGTTGCAAGCAGTTCAGTTGCAAGAAGTTCAGTTGCAAGCAGTTTAGTCGCAAGCTGTTCAGTCGCAAGCAGTCAGTCGCAAGCAGTTCAGTCTCAAGCATTTCAGTCGCAAGCAGTTCAGTCGCAAGCAGTTCAGTCGCAAGCAGTTCAGTTGCAAGCAGTTCAGTTGCAAGAAGTTCAGTCGCAAGCAGTTCAGTTGAAAGCAGTTCTGTTGCAATCATTTCAGTCACAACAAAGTGTTCAGTTGCAAGCAGTTTAGTCGCAAGCAGTTCAGTTGCAAGCAGTTCAGTCGCAAGCAGTTCAGTTGCAAGTAGTTCAGTTGCAAGCAGGTCACAAGCAGTTCAGTTGCAAGAGGTTCAGTTGCAAGCAGTTCAGTTGAAAGCAGTTCAGTCGCAAGCAGTTCAGTTGCAAGCAGTTCAGTTGCAAGCAGTTCAGTTGCAAGAAGTTCAGTTGCAAGCAGTTTAGTCGCAAGCTGTTCAGTCGCAAGCAGTCAGTCGCAAGCAGTTCAGTCTCAAGCATTTCAGTCGCAAGCAGTTCAGTCGCAAGCAGTTCAGTCGCAAGCAGTTCAGTTGCAAGCAGTTCAGTTGCAAGCAGTTCAGTCGCAAGCAGTTCAGTTGAAAGCAGTTCAGTTGCAAGCAGTTCAGTCGCAACAAGAAGTTCAGTTGCAAGCAGTTTAGTCGCAAGCAGTTCAGTTGCAAGCAGTTCAGTTGCAAGCAGTTCAGTCGCAAGCAGTTCAGTCGCAAGCAGTTCAGTCGCAAGCAGTCTGTCGCAAGCAGTCAGTCGCAAGCAGTTCAGTCGCAAGCAGTTCAGTCGCAAGCGGTTAGTCACAAGTGGTTCAGTCGCAAGCAGTTCAGTCGCAAGCAGTTCAGTTGCAAACAGTTCAGTTGCAAGCAGTTCAGTTGCAAGCAGTTCAGTTGCAAGCAGTTCAGTCACAAGCAGTTCAGTCGCAAGCAGTTCAGTTCCATGTAGTTCAGTTGCAAGTAATACAGTTGCAGGCATACAAACCAAATATGAACTGAATAAAAGAAAATCTTTGGGTGGTTAGTAAGGCACGCAAATTTTTGGTTGTTGCTGAACAGATAACATAAAACCATAGCCAACCTAATTCCAAATAATCCACATCTTAAACACTATCACAAGATATTTGTTTGTATATATAATATACATACAGTATGCATCTACATGCATACAATATATACATACAGTATGCATTTACATGCACACAATATACACATACAGTATGCACCTACATGCATGCAATATATACATACAGTATGCATTTACATGCATACAATATATACATACAATATGCATTTACATGCATGCAATATACACATACAGTATGCATTTACATGCATATAATATATATATATATATATACAGTATGCATTTACATGCATGCACTATACACATACAGTATGCATTTACATGCATATAATATATATATATACAGTATGCATTTATATGCATGCAATATACCCATACAGTATACATTTACATGCCTACAATATATACATACAGTATGCATTATGCATTTACATGCATACAATATATACATACAGTCTGCATTTACATGCATACAATATATATATACAGTATGCATTTACATGCATACCAGGGTTTTTTTTTTTTTAATGTTTCAGGAGGGGGCAAACCAATGTTTCAAGAAATAGCAATAGGAGTATGGGTTGACGAATTACAAGTTAACAGGGTCCGCAATACTCCATTTTTCAACTTGATGGCTGATGAGTGTGTCGATGTAGCTAACATTGAGGAGCTAACTGTTTACTGTAGATGGGTAGAAAATGGAGCACCAGTAGAGCATTTCATGGAAATTCTCCCACTGAAGAAAACGAATGCTCAATCGATCTATTCCGTGTTGCTGGATTGGCTAAACAAGAAGGATTTGCAGTGCAGTAAGCTTATTGGTATGGGCTTTGATGGAGCTGCAACATTTACTGGGAAGAAATCGGGTGTGCAAGCAGGTCTGAAGAAGCATGCACCTCATTCAGTCTTCGTCCACTGCCACTGCCATAAGCTTCAACTGGCTTGTGTTCAATCTGCAAACAGCACTGAGGAAATCAAACACATTTATACAACACTGACTATATTGTGGAAATTTTTTCACTATTTGCCGAAGAGATGCCAGAATATGAAAGAGATACAGAAAGTACTAGACATTCCTGAGCTGAAGATTGTCAAACCATCTGACACCAGGTGGCTATCCCATGAGAAATGTGTTTCTACTGTGAAGAAATGTTATGGAGCAATTGTGTCTGCACTTGAAACTATTTATCAGGAATCCCACGAGCCGTAGGCACTCAGTATTAGCAAGATCTTATCAAAGCCCTCTACATTGTTTGCCACATATCTCCTTGACTACATTCTCCCTGAGGTTTCCAAGTTGAGTAAAAGTCTCCAAACAGAGAAGTTGGATTTGTCCATCATCTCAAGCCTTGTGGATGCTACCCTGCACACTCTGGAAGATGTACTTCAAACTGCAGCTAAGTGGGTGTTAGATTTGCAAGAAGTTAAAGAGGAGATGGACATTACTGTAGGCATTAACTTCAACATTAAAGATATAGCATTTAAGAGCCAAATAACAGAGCCATTTTACACCAAATTGAAAGAAAATATCGCAAACCGCTTCGTTTCATAAAATGTTGTCTCCTGTTTCAGCAGTTTTGATCCCAAGAAGACTCCAAATTCTATGGAAAACTGTACGTATGGAGAAGACAAAGTTAAAGTACTCCTTGAACACTGTGGGTCATGAGCTTCCAGCTGAAACAGTTGTAGGGGATGAATTTCTAATGCCAGCAGTCATCACTTCAAGTTCAGACCTACCCACACTGTGGAAAACCTTTCGGCGATATATCACCAATCAACCAAGGGAATATATCAAGGAGCAGTTAAAGGAGTTGTCTACTAATTCTATGATGCAAACCATGTTTCCAAACTTGAACATCCTAGCTAATGTTTACCTAACCATTCCTGTTGGAACTGCCTCTGTTGAACGCTCTTTTTCCCATATGAAAATGGTAAAGTCTCGTCTGAGAAATCGACTTGGAGAAGCCAATCCTTCATATCTAATGAAAATTGCATTGGAATCCCCTGAGGCCTTGTCAGATAAAGAACTTGAACAGATTGTGACTTTTTGGACTAGAAAGCCTAGAAGAATTGCTTTTTGACAACAAACCATTTACATGTGTTGATTATGACTAATTTCTTAAATAATTTAAAAAAAATTCAAGCGAAAATTGGCTAAAGCTCAGGGAGGGGGGGGGGGGGTAAAACCATTTTCATGGGGGGGGGGGCCCTCCCCCCTCAACCACCCTAAAAAAATTCATGCATGTGGCTGTGGCTCAGTGTGGATGTATATAAGAGAAGCATCGGGCACACATAATGCATCCTCTGTTATGTACATGTACAACTTGTACCACATGTGCCTGTGGCTCAATGTGTATGTATGTAAGAGAAGCATCAACCACACATAATGCATCCTCAGTTATGTATGTACAACTTGTACCACATGTGTCTGTGGCTCAGTGTGCATGTATGTAAGAGAAGCATCAACCACACATGATGCATCCTCAGTTATGTACATGTACAACTTGTACCACATGTGCCTGTGGCTCAGTGTGTATGTATGTAAGAGAAGCATGAACCACACATAATGCATCCTCAGTTATGTATGTACAACTTGTACCACATGTGTCTGTGGCTCAGTGTGCATGTATGTAAGAGAAGCACCAACCACACATAATGCATCCTCAGTTACGTATGTACAACTTGTACCACATGTGCCTGTGGCTTAGTGTGCACGTATGTAAGAGAAGCATCAAGCACACATAATGCTTCCTCAGTTATGTATGTACAACTTGTACCACATGTGCCTGTGGCTCAGTGTGCATGTATATAAGAGAAGCATCAAGCACACATAATGCATCCTCAGTTATGTATATACAACTTGTACCACATGTGCCTGTAGCTCAGTGTGCATGTATATAAGAGAAGCATCAACCACACATAATGCTTCCTCAGTTATGTATATACAACTTGTACCACATGTGCCTGTGGCTCAGTGTGCATGTATATAGGAGAAGCATCAAGCACACATAATGCATCCTCAGTTATGTATGCACAACTTGTACCACATGTGCCTGTGGCTCGATGTGCATGTATATAAGAGCTTTGATGACCCACTTGGCAAAGAACTAACTGACGTGAACTGTAGCTGTTTAGTTTATGCAGCCAGAGGAAGGAGGAAGGCCATGAAGTAGGCAGAACCATAGTTGTCAATAAATTGAACTTTTCACAAATCTGGCCAGTTGAATTGTGGGGGCTAAATAACTTTTAGCTGTTGTAGCATTAAATACCGTATTAAGGCTTTGGCGGGGTTTGCAGCAGCGTAAGGTAATGATATAGTTAAAGTGAATAAGGAGAAGTTTCACGATTATTTGCGGAGGGAAACATATATATAAATACCCTCCTACTGACACTACTTAATTTTTTCTTGCTTCGTGCATCAGCGACGTGGGGTGATAATAGAACTCGTTCAGTGTAGAAAGTGAGATGTGTAGAGACATAATACAGCTGCAATACCTACTGTCTTTGTCCCATGTAAAGTTTAACTTCTGTTAATTATTCCCAAGCCTGGAACAACAAAAAAAATTTTTTTTAAACTGAACAGTAACAAAAACAAAATTGCAATAAGTATCATCTTGTCAAGGTTTGGTGAGATTGTTTTGTTAATCTAACCAAAGCAAATTTTAACATAGCTAAGGTTTGATTTGTTTCATAGCTACATAACATACTAAATGTCCAAAAATTAATTATTAATATGTTTCTATTTCAGTAATCTGGAGTGGGGTCAGTCCAAGCACTTCTTATTGGGTCAAATGATTCAAATGTTGTGCCCTGTATAGCTTGCAGCAAATGTTGGTTGCTAAAGCCGGTGCTTTAGTCAGCAAGAAGATGGGTGCTTAATACCCAGTAGCCATTTAACCGATTGACCACAGACTTATTTGTGTGTTTTTAATTGAAATTTATTTATAGCTACAACATTTGTTTTCAAGATAGAATATACTTTTCATATCATTAAATTGTAAATACTGTTAGCAGTAGTTTGGTATATATATCACCTTCATTGCGGTAAGCAAACTAAATATACACATCACTATATCTCTCTATGTCTTCAACAAAACTTACTACACCAATGAAATCCATTCAGGAGCACCTCCTTTCTCCAGAGCAAAGGATTCTAGAATGATTCCAGGTAAGCATAAGTGCCTGTGCAGCTTTTCTCTGAAGAAGGCTTCCTGAAACAAAAACTAAAATTATGGTAATTGTTTATTGATACAGCAGTCTACTGAGCATGTGCAGGTAAAAAAAAAATCCATCATTTAGCATATATGGTTCATTATATATGAATTTTTGTGAATGATGTCTGAGTTTGCAGATATATCAATCGGTTAACAAGAGTCTTTATGCAGGCATAGTAAATTTCTTAAGGTTATGTATTGCTGAGTGTGTTTAAGGTGTAGCTAGAAGGGAAGGTGAATTGTTGAAGTGTGCCAGAGCAGAGTCTGTAGAGCATCAAACAGTACACGTCAACAGGAACTTTTAATTGCCGGTCCACTTTTTCCGTATAATTTTAACAGTTTGCATGATCATACTATGATGTTGCTGGTTATAGTCGTCGAGATGGTTCAAAACGCTGCTTCATTACGAAATTTAAAAACAACAACAATAAAAACACCGGATGTTTCTTGATAAAATTGTTTATGCATGCACTTAACCGACTGCAGCTGCCTCATGGCTGTCGGCATTGTTTGCGTTATTTCATCATCTATTCAAAAGTTGAACCTAGTCTCTTATTTTGATCATATCCAGCTTTATTTGGAATGTCTCCTGCTATATCCAAGCGTCCATTTACTGACTCTCCAGCCTCTATTTCGAACATCTCCAGATAGTGTCCAAGCGTCTTCTCTCGAGTCTTGTCTCCAGAACAGCATCTGTCTTCAGCTTGTGTCCTAGCATTTGTGTACGGTTCAGCTGGCGAGTGATCAGAGAAATAGCTGCCGTTAAGGGGGGTCTACACCTGAAAAATACCTGGGAAAAAAAAATTGAACACAATTTGTAGCTGTCATAACTCCCCCCCCCCCCCCCCCCCCCCCCCCCCTTTCTTCTGTGCAAATAATTATTATACCAGCTTGTTGCTTATTGTGTGTGCTTTAAGATGATATATAAAAAGTCTCTATAGGCACCTTTTCTTAGTAGATATATCCAAACACGCAAGGGTCACTCACTTCGTGGCAGTCATAATTCCAAGGCGCCTTGAGCGACGCGCCCCCAAATTGGTCTGAGGGTTGCTAAAGCACGTAGCTGTGATACTGACGAGTCGATTTTTTTTAACGTGAACCCCCCCCCCCCCTTGAGTTCTCAACACCATAACTCGGGGGGGGGGGGGGGGGGGTTCACGTTAATTTTTTTCTCGACTTGTCAGTATCACAGCTACATGCTTTAGCAACCCTCAGACCAATTTGGGGGCGCGTCGCTCAAGGTGCCTTGGAATTATGACTGCCACAAATTAGGAAGTGAGTGACCCTTGCGTGTTTGGATAAATCTACTAAGAAAAGGTGCCTATAGAGACTTTTTACATATCATCTTAAAGCACATACAATAAGCAACAAGCTGGTATAATAATTATTTGCACAGAAGAAAGGGGAAAAAGTTATGACAGCTACAAATATGTGTTCAAATTCCGGTGGTTTCAGGTGTCGTCCGGTTCTTCTATGGCGTGGCCTCTGGGCTGAATGAAACTCTATAGCACTTAATATTCTGAAGCATGGCAAACGAGTATGCATGATAACTGACACAGAACTCTAGTCTGTGGTTGAACTCAGCATATGGTAGTGGAGAGCTTGCTTTATAGGCACTCCACTGCCTGTAACTGACACACAGAACTCTAGTCCGTGGTTGAACTCAACATATGGTAGTGGAGAACTTGCTTTATAGGCACTCCACTGCTGACATGTCATATGCAAACTAGTCTAAATCCTCACACCGTAAGTGTTTAGCACCATGCATGCGGTTAATTAACATCACTTCCAATGTTCTCTTTGAAGCTCTCGGGCTTCTGGCCCTGTGGAGGTTGCTGTGCTGTTGTCAGGCAGTCATTCCTGACACTACCCCCCCCCCCCCCCCCTTCCAGTTCTGTCACTGGTTGTCTTTCCTAGTTTTGCCCGGCTAGAGAATCACCATTGGCATTTCCTGTCCCAGGACGGTAGCTAACATCAAAATCAAACGGCTGAAAAATCGGAAACCATCTCACGAGTCGTCTGTTGGTATTGTTCGTTGAGTTGATGTATCATAAGGCTGAATGGTCCATCTGGATTGTAAACCTTCGTCCGACCAAGTAGACCTCAATGTGTCAGAGCAAGTCAACCACAGTTCGACCCTCCTTCTCCATGGTTGAGTAGCAGGTCTTCCTTGGTAGAAGTTTACGGCTGAAGTACACTACCTGGTGGTCTGCTCCACTGTCATCTAACAGGCTGAGAATTGCACCTTTTCCCCGTTCTGAAGCATCGGTCTGCAGGCAGTATTTTCTGTAGGGATCAGGGTACATCAACACAGGCCGTCTGAGTAGTTCTTCTTTGAATTCATTGAATGTAGTCAACTTTTTGTCTGTCCACTGGAAGTGATCGGTTGCAATCTTCCGTCTCAGGTCCGACAAGCCTACACATTTATGAGCAAAATTAGGGGGGCGGGCGAAATGATGGTAGTAACCTACCCTACCAAACCTAAGAAGCCTCTCAAGTCTTTCTTAGTGCGAGGAAGAACATAGTCTCAGCCATCCTTTAGCTTGCACTCATTAGGTGTTACCTTGGTCTCCTCTGGCCCACCTTTTTGCCCAGATATCTGCAGGAGGACATTCTCAGCTGGCATTTCCAAATCTTGACCGTCAGTCCCTTGTCTCTCAGTTGTTGTAGTATTCTTCTCAGATGAATAATGTGGCTGTCCCAGTTGTCGCTGAAGACGGCTCTGTCGTCTAAGTAGGCGGCACAGTACTTGCTCATTCCGTCTAACACATTGTCCATCAATCTTTGGAATGTAGCGGGTGCTTTCTTCAAACCAAATGGCATAGTCCTGACCATGAACTTTTCGAATTGTGAGGTGAAGACTGTCTTATCATGGTCCTCATCTCTGACAGGCTCCTGATAATCGCCCTTAGTGAGGTTGAGTGTAGATATGTAGTGAGCCCTCCCCAGCATCTCCACCAAGTCATCGTCCCGAGGCATTGGTGTGGGTCTGATTTAGTTATGGCATTCAGCCTTCTATTATCTATACATACTCTGACTGACCCGTCCTTCTTTGACACAGTGACAATAGGTGATGCCAAGGGGCTTTTCTTGCTTTTGCTGCTACTGTGCTCACCTCACATGGTAGGTCGACTTGCATTGCTTGCTTCAAACATGACGATCTGACCACAGTCGTCTACATCTGGCACTGCCACTGACAGACCTGCTGGTGAGGGGAGAAGAGGGCTTTACATATTTACTTACAATTGCTTACCCTGTTGCTTTTTATCCGCCATATCAATTTGACAGGAGACCGGTGAAATGCTGTGAGTGATGGAGTATGGCCCCTGCCATTGTGCTGACAGTTTGTCGGGGCCAACTGGCATCAGAACCAACACTTGGTCTCCCTTAGGGAAGATCCTCACTCAAGCTGTCTGGTCAGACCATGTCTTTGTCTTGGCTTTGGCCAACGTCTCTTTCTCAGTGGCCAGATCATGTCTTTGTCTTGGCTTTGGCCACCGTCTCTTTCTCAGTGGCCAGATCTTTCATGTCTGCTAGTCATCATCTAACATTTTGAACAAAACTTACAACTGACTGGTCAGCCTTCTTGCCTGCAGTCCACGTCTCTCTGAGAACATTGAGAGATCCTCTGACGTACCACCGTATACTAGTTCGAAGCTGAAAATCCTGTGACGGAGTGAGAAACCTCCCGGTAAGCGAAGAGAAGGTACGGTGCTTGCTGTCAGTTTTTCGTGTCTCTGACATTCTTCTTGAGCATTGACTTCAGAGTGCCGTTGTGGCATTCACACATTCCACCCATCTCTGGATGATAAGGTGATGTTCTCAGGTGTTGGATGCCTCCGAGCATTTTCGTCAATTCTTCCATCAGATCTAAGGTGAAGTTTGATCCTCAGTCGGAGAGTATTTCCTCTGGTACGCCCACTCTCGGGAAGATGTCGAGGAGAGCATATTGGTACGTCCCTGTGGCACTGCCTCTGGGAAATGGGAAGCAAAATCCATAAATGTTATGTTAATCTTGTCAGAACATCTCAGCAGTTCCACTGTGTCCATTGCCATGCGTCTAAATGGCACCTCAATCTCTAAAATAGTCATCAGTGTAGCTTTTCCTTTTGTTCCTGGTGCTGCACCTTGATACTCCTTGCAGGAACGACAGGCCTCAGCGATGTCCACTCTAGACCTACCAGGAAAACAAGTTACTTTGCGGTTATTAAACATTCATGTCAGCATTGTAATGCGTAATGCACATAAAGTTGGACTCTCTCATTGCTCCAGCCACCATTAGTAAGAATAGTAAATAATCAACTCTATACATCAATCAGAGTCAAATCAGAATAGTCTCTTGCTTGTTTGTTGGGCAGTTGCAAACATTTACATCTCTGCTGTAGAGCATCTAAGCATCTTCTCCACGAGTTCCAGCTGCACTGCCGACAGGTGAGGAAATGCACAAGATTAGTTGATTTTAAAATCACCATATCTGCAATCAGCAGTGAAGGGAACATTTTATTGTCAAATGGTGTACGCTGTTGCATGTCATCAGCTCCAAAAGTAGCTTCCCATGGCCAGAGTGCACACTTGGGTCCAGGCTTTGCTCTCTTTATTTGATTTAGTGGTGCCTTTCCAACATATCCACAATGGTGCATTTTTGTCCATTGCCTCTGATGGTGGGCGTGGTGAGAAGCGTGGAGAGGCTGCTTGTGGGCGAGGAGAGACTGGTGGTAGGTAAGGAGGGACTCCCAACATTTGAGGAGCTACAGAAGGGTGGTGACCCATGAATTCCTTTGAGCCTGATGGTGGGTGAGGAGAGACTGGTGGTAGGTAAGGAGGGACTGCTGAGAGTTGAAGAGCTGCAGAAGGGTGGTGACCCATGAATTCCTTCGAAGTATCGGTCAACTGTTGTTGGTTTCGGGTGATGACCTCCAGAAGCTCCTCCTGGCTCCTCTTGGTGCACTCAATAAATAATCTCCTTAACACCTATGCATGTGCAAGAGCAAGTGATAAAACTGGTTCACATGCTACGAAGCCGTCACATCACACAAATAGAATAAGATTTTATTCAAGTTATGCAAAATAACATCACAAAAATAATGCATTGCAGCGCACGTGAACCCTGAAGGTGGTTGTATGCATTAATTTTCGCATTTTTTGATGAAAAATGGCGGCTCCTCCGGGTGCTCCTCCAAAAGGCAAGGCTAACCCACATGCAACCTTTCTAACAAATGATCATCATCAAAAGCTCTGCGATTATTTTACACTGTACGACCAGCACTCTATGAACACCCACTTGAGAATCAACAAGTTCACTATAGGTAGTCCGCCAGACCCTCATTCTGCGTATGAGTGGCTGGCCATGCGAGACTATGTGCAATCTCTTTTTCCTCTTTACGTATGGCGGGCGTTGCTATCGTGAGCGGAGACCGTGTGCATTTTTCGGTGTTGCAAAGCAGTACTTTCTGGTTTCTTTGCTCTTCATTTATGTTTAGAAGGGTCACCGTTTTCTATCGTTCTAGGAAATGGAAACGGAAGGTTTATTTTGACGTGTACTGTAGGTGGATGTCGTATACACAAATTTGGAAGCAACAGAAGAAACATTGAATTTTGAGAGGGCGATATAGTCGCGACCAAGACTTACATGTAGAGGCATAGAAGGGCAAGAACCAACATTAACCAATTGACCACCGGAATTATTTGTGTTCTTTCATAACAATTATATTTATAGCTATAACTTATTTTCTTGAATAGACTATTCAAATGGTTCACATCATTAGAATGCATGTACAATAAGTGACTGTTTGGTGTAAGAATTGGCTGAACAACAAAAGCTATGCATTGCTACGGCGCTCTATGTCTACAACAACATTTACAGCAACGAAGTCCATCCATGAGTGCCTGCTTTCTCAAGAGCGAAGGAATCCGTCCAGACGGATTCCTGGTGTGCATAGGTGCCGCTGCAGCTTTCCTCCAAAGAAGGGCTTCCAGAAACTGTAGTTAGGAAGAGACTGTTCATGATGGCAGTTGAGGTAAAATTTTGATTATTTTAATTCGACTGCTGGACATGAGCAGTGAAAAAAAACGTCCTGTGTTTACCTCATAGGTTTCATTTTTTATGTAGTGAATGATGTCTGAGTTTGTGCTTGAGGCACTTAGGGGTGTCAAATGGTTACAGTTGGTGCTCAACAAAAAATTTAGTGCTAAAATTAAACACCGTGAGCAGATAGATATATTCTCTTTTCGGACTTCATTCACAAAAAAATATTAAAACTGAACCGTTCTTTTTTTCCAGCACATGCCAAGTAAACTGCCCTGTTGATATAAAATAGTTATATTCCAGTTTTGGGGGAAGAGTGAGGAAATTAAAAATGGCTAACAATTGCAACTGCCATCTAGAAGGGTATCTTCCTGCTGTTTCTGGAAGCCCTTCTTCTTCGGAAAATTGCACGAGCATCTATACTTACCTTAAGTCACTTCTGTTTGGATTTCTCTGCTGTAAGTTTACGTTATTGACATGTAGAGCGACATAGTTATGCATAGCTTTTGTTCGCTTACCTCGATGGAGCAGATTCTTAGACAAAACTACAGCATATTATATTTGCACTCTTAATGATATGAACAGTGTATAGTTTCTTGACAAAAATGTTGTAGCTATATGTAATTATTTATTTAGAAAAACCCCACACATTTAGTAGGTGTGTAATTGGTTAACAAAGGTACCTGCCAGCTTTTACATTTTCACTATTGATGCTCTCTATTTAAGAAAAGCTTGCATAGGATCACTCCCACTTTTTTGAGTATCATTTGTTATGTATATTTGTCTTGTTCTCATTTTGTAGGTATATCTCTGATTAGTTTTCTGAATGTGTTGGTTCATGGCCATCACTTCCTGTTGGGACATAAGAACGGGATGATTTCTCGCATTGCCATGACTGGAGCCATCTACCAGAAAGTTCTCTCACTGAGTCAAGTGACTGTGGGACATTTGTCCATAGGCCACATTGTCAACTTGGCCTCTAATGATGTCCAACGACTTGAAGTGGTATAAAATGGGGTAACACTCATCACGTAGTTAGAGATATTTCCTCTGTCCTACTAATGTAGAAGAATTCTTACAATAATGTTGTAAGTTTGCCATACCACCAATATTTCTGTTCCAAGTGGGTATTTTGTTGGAGATTATATTTCTAATACCATTCCATTCCATGTAGCTCTTCTTCATTCCATGTCAACACTTTCTGTTTTATGTACATAGGCATTCATATTCATTCATATATTCTGGATAGCCCCTCTCCACTTGGGGGTTGTTACTTATCTACTGTATCTTGAAATTGGATTGGTTACCTTTTTGCTGACTGGCATCGTGCTTGTCCAAGTACCGCTTCTGATCTTCCTGGCACGAATGTTTTCTCATCTGAGGTAAGGCATTTTCTTTCCTTGTGCTAAAATTTTGTGAGTGTCGAAACTTTAATGTTGATTTCGATTACTGGCATTTTTTTCAGGTTAGTCCAGTGGTGTTGTGGACAGTGTTGTTGCCACCTACATGTACATGTAATTCTAACACTTGCCCTTGCCCTAGCCAGTGTTAGGTGGACATCCTTGGATGGCCTTGGGTTGTTCACAACATCACTAGACTTGTAGTTTGATATTTTTTGTTTGTATAAATGTGATTCTGTGCATTAGGCTGGATGCTGCTCTCACCATGTGCATATTTCATTCCACGTGTAAGAATTAGTTGATATACATTCGCAGTATCCAAATATATTATTCTGCACATGTTGAACAGTCCCATAAGATTTATTGTGGTGAGGATGGCTCAAAGAGATTGAACCTCGTTTCATATGAACAATGTTTGATGAACATCGGTAATTTATAATATCTTTGTGCGAAGTAATTCATGTTTGTTTGTTTTTCTGTCTTTTTCACTTCCTAAGTTATTCTCAACCCACTAATTATTAACAAAATTATTATTGTGTACGATAAGCCCACCTTGGCCAGCTACGTAGACCGGGAACTTGAAGGTATAAAGTTTGTGGCCACCACTTCCATGATATCGGGGTTGAGTTGTTGATGAAACACTGCTGTGTGGAACAAAGCATATGAATGATGAAGATGCAAACATATATATGGTGGCTGATACAGCTCTCCTCATGATAAGTCCTAGTGTTTGGAATAGAGCAGGAACTTTGGCATCTTGTTGGTATCTTTCTGCTTCAGGACCCATCAGGAAGGTTGTTTATTTGTAGAGAACATGCCTAGATCAGTTTTGGTCAACTGAAACGATTATGACTTACTGATTGATGAATTATGATGTTATCCTTAGTGGAAGATCGACAAAATCTAAATCACTTTCCCGTAAGACTATGCCTGGTAAATGAAACTCAAACGCTAAGAAGTTAGCGTTTTACTCAAGTGCAATTTTCAAGAAGAAAGTTAGTTCTACTTCTGCTTCAAGACTGGATTTAAGTTCTGAGGTTATTATTAGTACTTCCGTGATTACAGGAACTCTGCAAGACTTCTCTTAAACTCTAGTAGCTTCCTTGATATTTTTGCTATAGCGTTTCTTGTTCTAGTAATACTCGTATTTCTATTGTGCTGAATATTTTTTTCAGTTACTCTTTTTTTTTGTTTATATCGTGGACTTGGCTTGCTGGTGAGACCACTTACTTTGTTCTAGTAACTGCTAGCTTTTCTTTATATCGTGGACTTGGCTTGCTGTTGAGACCACTCACTTTGTTCTAGTAACTGCTAGCTTTTGTTTATATCGTGGATTTGGCTTGCTGGTGAGACGACTCACTTTGTTCTGGTAACTGCTAGCTTTTGTTTATATCGTGGACTTGGCTTGCTGGTGAGACGACTCACTTTGTTCTAGTAACTGCTAGCTTTTGTTTATATCGTGGACTTGGCTTGCTGGTGAGACGACTCACTTTGTTCTAGTAACTGCTAGCTTTTGTTTATATCATGGACTTGGCTTGCTGGTGAGACCACTCACTTTGTTCTGGTAACTGCTAGCTTTTGTTTATATCGTGAACTTGGCTTGCTGTTGAGACCACTCACTTTGTTCTAGTAACTGCTAGCTTTTGTTTATATCGTGGATTTGGCTTGCTGGTGAGACGACTCACTTTGTTCTGGTAACTGCTAGCTTTTGTTTATATCGTGGACTTGGCTTGCTGGTGAGACGACTCACTTTGTTCTAGTAACTGTTAGCTTTCGTTTATATCGTGGACTTGGCTTGCTGGTGAGACGACTCACTTTGTTCTGGTAACTGCTAGCTTTTGTTTATATCGTGGACTTGGCTTGCTGGTGAGACGACTCACTTTATTGTAGTATCTGCTAGCTTTTGTTTATATCGTGGACTTGGCTTGCTGGTGAGACGACTCACTTTGTTCTGGTAACTGCATGCTTTTGTTTATATCGTGGACTTGGCTTGCTGGTGAGACGACTAACTTTGTTCTAGTAACTGCTAGCTTTTATTTATATCGTGGACTTGGCTTGCTGGTGAGACGACTCACTTTGTTCTGGTAACTGCTAGCTTTTGTTTATATCGTGGACTTGGCTTGCTGGTGAGACGACTCACTTTGTTCTAGTAACTGCTAGCTTTTGTTTATATCGTGGACTTGGCTTGCTGGTGAGACGACTCACTTTGTTCTGGTAACTGCTAGCTTTTGTTTATATCGTGGACTTGGCTTGCTGGTGAGACGACTCAATTTATTGTAGTAACTGCTAGCTTTTGTTTATATCATGGATTTGGCTTGCTGGTGAGACGACTCACTTTGTTCTGGTAACTGCTAGCTTTTGTTTATATCGTGGACTTGACTTGCTGGTGAGACGACTCACTTTGTTCTAATAACTGCTAGCTTTTGTTTATATCGTGGACTTGGCTTGCTTGTGAGACGACTCACTTTGTTCTAGTAACTGCTAGCTTTTGTATGTATCGTGGACTTGGCTTGCTGGTGAGACGACTCACTTTGTTCTGGTAACTGCTAGCTTTTGTTTATATCGTGGACTTGGCTTGCTGGTGAGACGACTCACTTTTTTCTGGTAACTGCTAGCTTTTGTTTATATCGTGGACTTGGCTTGCTGGTGAGGCGACTCACTGTTCTAGTAACTGCTAGCTTTTGTTTATATCGTGGACTTGGCTTGCTGGTGAGACGACTCACTTTGTTCTAGTAACTGCTAGCTTTTGTTTATATCATGGTCTTGGCTTGCTTGTGCGACGACTCACTTTAGTGTAGTAACTGCTAGCTTTTGTTTATATCATGGACTTGGCTTGCTGGTGAGACGACTCACTTTGTTCTGGTAACTGCTAGCTTTTGTTTATATCGTGGACTTGGCTTGCTGGTGCGACGACTCACTTTATTGTAATAACTGCTAGCTTTTGTTTATATCGTGGACTTGGTTTGCTGGTGAGACCACTCACTTTGTTCTGGTAACTTCTAGCCTTTGTTTATATCGTGGACTTGGCTTGCTGGTGAGACGACTCACTTTGTTCTAGTAACTGCTAGCTTTTGTTTATATCGTGGACTTGGCTTGCTGGTGAGACGACTCACTTTGTTCTGGTAACTGCTAGCTTTTGTTTATATCGTGGACTTGGCTTGCTGGTGAGACGACTCACTTTGTTCTAGTAACTGCTAGCTTTTGTTTATATCGTGGACTTGGCTTGCTGGAGAGACGACTCACTTTGTTCTGATAACTGCTAGCTTTTGTTTATATCGTGGACTTGGCTTGGTGGTGAGACGACTCACTTTATTGTAGTAACTGCTAGCTTTTGTTAATATCGTGGACTTGGCTTGCTGGTGAGACGACTCACTTTGTTCTAGTAACTGCTAGCTTTTGTTTATATCGTGGACTTGGCTTGCTGCTGAGACGACTCACTTTGTTCTTGTAACTGCTAGCTTTTGTTTATATCGTGGACTTGGCTTGCTGGTGAGACGACTCTCTTTTATAGAATAGTGCTGTACGCCTTTACTTCCTGGATCAAACTGGATATAAATATCATGTGTCTCCAAAGTAATGTGTGCAACAACTGAGTATTAGGTAAAGGGTCAATCAGGCAAGGGGTCGTACATATACAATTTCCAAGTGTAATATACAATGTCCACTACCTCCCCCAAGTAGGCAATATGGCCTACTGAGAGATTTTTTGCTATTGTCCATATCGGTCGACTGGTTTTGGTCCTCGACTGCTTCGTCGCGGGGGTGGCGGCCGCATGGTGGGTAGGAGTTTGCTGGATGCCGATTGGGGGGAAGACGAGGGTTGGCGAGGGGTTGGTGAGGGCCTGCGAGGGGATGGTCCTGGAGAGATGATGGTTCTGGGCGCCGCAGGGTGGCTGGGTTCCGGTGTTGCTGGCGAGGTCCTTGTAGGGCGGACGGGTGATTTGGTCGGCATCTGGGTGACAGAGGCGTATGATCTGGGGATGTTTCCGGGTTGAACGATGTGGGTGGTCCGAGCCGGTGTAGCCAGTGGTGAAGGGGCGGTTGCCGGGGTGGTCGGTGGCTCTTGTGGGGGTGTGGGGGCTGTAGGTGCGGGCGGTGGATAGGGTTGGGGTTGCCTCATGTCGTGGTGGGTGGGGGTAGGCGGTCGCTCTTGTGTGATCGGGGCATCTGGTAGGGGGAAGTATGGCAGGTGGGACGTGGGTACCGTCTGGTGCGGGGTGTATCGTCGGAGGAATCTGCGGTTTCTGGTGGTGAGTCTGCCTGAGCCGTCTGTGCGAACAGAGTACTGATGGTATTGGAGGACTTCTACAACGTGCCTGTCTTGTCCCACTTGTTCGGGTAGCGGCCAGTCTGGTTTTGGACCAGAACAGTGTCGCCACACTTGAGGGGGGAGAGGCCATGAGTGTGTTCGTCCCATCGTGTTCGGCCTGTGACGGCTCGTTTGGAGAGCGCCATCTCGCGGAGATCTAGACGGTCGGACCAGTCTATGTGGGGTCGATAGCGGTCTGGGATGCCGGGGAGGAGGTCACGGGTGGGTCTGCCAAAGAGGCAGGTGGCGGGAGACATCTTGGTCTCCGGATCCGGTCCATTCCTCTACTGCAATAGGGCCTTGTGGAACTTGTCGGGGAGGGTACCGCCTGGGCCAGTGTTTCCGGCGATCAGTCGCTTCATGGTTTTCACCGCAACTTCGGCCCGGCAGTTTGCATGGGGGTGGTATGCCGACGATATTCTATGGTGCACTCCCCAGTTGGCCAGGAAGGCCCTGGTGGTGTGGGAGGCGAATTCTGGGCCGCCGTCCGACGTAAGTGTGTCAGGTATCCCGAAGGTTGAGAACGTGTCCCTGAGCGTCTGGGTGAGTCCCGTTGCGCCGTCTCTGGACGTGGTGACGACTGGCCATTTGGAGAAGCGGTCCACAAGGACCAGGTAAGTGACCCTTTGGTGGTGGAAGAAGTCCGCGCATACATGTGGTGGAATGGGTAGAGGGGTTCCACTGGTGTGATGGATGGCATGGCGGGTTGAGAGGGGGCGTTGCCATTGCATATGGCGCATATGTCTCGGGTGGCCGCAATATCTTTGGTTATCCCTGGCCAGAATATGGAGGCTTCTGCACGTGCGGTCATCTTGCTGACGCCTTGGTGAGCTGCATGGAGTGCGTCGAGGCAGGCAGGTCGTAGCTCTGTCGGGATAACGATCCTGTCCCCGCGGCAGATGACTCCGTCGACTGTGTAGAGGGCGTGGATGAAGGGGAAGTAATCCCGAGTCGATGGTGGCATGAGGTGCCTTCTTTCTGGCGGCCCGTGCTCGATGAGTAGGGAGAGCTCCTGTAGGAAATCGTCTGCTGCGGTGGCGACATGGAGTGTCTCCCAGTTGATGGGTATGCCTGTGATGGCAGTGCAGAATGCGGTGGAAAGGCCGGCGGCGTCGTCCTCGGTGGGGTGGGCGATTGAGATGCCCGCTAGGAGCATTGTTGGTATCCTGGGGCTGTGGTTGGGGCAGGCCGAGTCGGGTGCTGTGTTGTCGTCGGGGAGGTTCATCCTGGCTGGGCTGGGGATCCCGGATGGGTGGCGTGAGAGGGCGTCGCTTGTCTTATTTCTCGCGCCAGGAATGTGAACCATCCGGAATCTGTACCTGAGTGTCTTCTCCTTCAGATTGCGTAACCTGGTATTGGGGATGTCCTCCAAGGATCGGTCGCCGAAGAGCTTCAAGAGGGGCTTGTGGTCGACTGCAATGACAAGGTCACTGCAGCCGAGCACGAAATGGCGAGCTTTGTCGAGAGCGTCCGCCACTGCCAGTGCTTCTCCTTCGATGGGCGCGTATCTCGACTCTGCTGGGTGGGTGAAACGGGATCCGACTAGGGTGACCTTCCACCCCTCCTGGCAGCAGAAGATTTCACGGGATGGGCACTGGCAGTGTTTCTGGAATAGCCAGTACCCAATCCCGTCCTTGCTCCAGTCAGTCGCCAGGCAGGTGAGGCGGTTCTTATCAAAAATCCTGACCCCTTCCTGGATCCTTGTGCAGATCTCGGTCTTGGAGGCGTCGAATGCTTGCTGTAGGTCTGTGCTCCATGTGAATGGGGAGGATGGCTTGAGTAGGGAGCGGAAGGGTGACATCACAGACGCCATGGAGAAGGCATACACGACCTGGTTGACGAGGCCGAACCAGGCCTGTATGTCCGTGATGCCCATTGGTGTCGGGAATTCGGAGATGGCACGTAGGTACTTTCGACAGGGCTTAACCTCTGTCCTAGTTATCTCAAACCCCGCAAATTCTACTTCATCTTGGGCGAAGCGGAACTTGCTCGGGTTGAGGGTGATGCCGTTTCTCGCACAAATGTCTAACCATTCCGTTGCCTGGTGGAATGCGTCCTCAATGGAGTCCGACCAGAGGAGGGCATCGTCGATGCATTTGGTTTTCTTCTCGATTCAGGCAACGAGGCTGTCATAGCGGGCTGTGTAAGCATCTCCAGAGGCTATGTAGCCCTGTGGTGCGGAGCGATACCGATACCGCCCGTGAAGTGGCGGTCGGTTTCCGCGAGGGCGACGGAGTGGTAGCCGTTCCAGGCATCGAAGATGGTCTTCTTGGTGTGTGCTGGAACGGCTCAGGCCTGGTGGAACGGGGACTGTGTGTGGTGCGTCTCCCGGGTTGCGTGCTGGTTCAATTGCTGAAAATCAATGGTCCGCCTGAGGGACCCGTTCTTCTTGGTGCATATGACCATTCGATGGCACCAAGTGTCAGGGGTTCCCAGGGGGACCTGCTCCAGGACTCCGAGGCCAGCCTTCACTTCGTCCTGCCAGTGTATGGGGATGGCGATGGGAGTGTGGTGGGGTTTGGTGGTGGCTGCTTGGTCGATGTTGAGGCTCTGTGGAGGGCCGGACATCATGGGTAGGGGCTGGTGCTCGCAGACATTGAAAGCACTGGTTGCGTACAGGTCCCGTAGGTACTGCTCGAGCTGACCCCGATTGGCCTCTGTGGCTGGGAATGGGAGGCTGGTGGGTCTGGGGGGCAGTTGTGCCCTGTTTGGGCATGAGCAGGTTTTGGGGAATGTAGCTATTGTATCCCGCCCTGACTGGCTCACCCTTGGGGTCTGAGTTGGGAGCACGATAGGTGGCGGGGTTCTGGTCTGCAGGGTTGCCTGATGGTGTTGATCTGGAGGTCTGGCCTGTAGGTCCGCTGAGATGAGGTCGACTTGGTGTGGGCGTGGTTACCACGTCGGTCCCCTAGCCTTGCTGTTTCCCGAGGGTGGCCTGGGTGTGCCGTGTGAGGTGCTGAGGCGGGGTTGCCCTGTGGTGCTGTGTTGTCGTTGGCCTGGTGGCGTACCTGGGGCTGCCCTCGCAGCCTTGCCGTTTTCCGATGGTGACATGGGCGTGCTGCGGGGGAAGTCCTTGGGGATCAGTCCCAGGTCTGCGCAGGTGGCCAGGCTGAGGTACAGCTTGTTGGCAATCTCAGAAAAATAGACCATCTGTCTCGTTTCAGGGCCTGTGGGGTTGACCCTGATCCTGATGATAGCTGCTCCCATGATCGGCATGTTGGTGCCGCTGGCCGAGTGCATAATCAGGTTTACAGGTATGAGATCTGAAGCTGTGAGGCGGAGCCTGGATAGGAGGCCTGGGCCAGCTAGGCAGCTTTGTCAGCCTGTGTCCGCCATGGCAGTGGTGACGAGGTTGTGGGTCTCTGTGCAAAGGGTGTGGCCGTGGTGTCTGAAGTCCTCGGCCAGCGCTGATAGTGAGACATCTATGTGCGGTTGGGGTGGTGACTTCCTCTGGGTCCAGAGCTGGGATGTTGGGTCCCAGGTCTGATGGTGGAGGTTCCTTCAACAATCGTGTTGACTTGTTCGAATATGGCGCTTTCGTGTTCCACGGATTGCCAGCACATCTGGGCAGTATGGTTCTGTCGACCGCAGGATGAACACGTGGTGCCATATGCAGGGCAGTGGATGCGCCTGTGGGCCGTGCGTTCCTGTTCTCCGTGGCCTTGGAGGCCACAGTAGTTGCAAATGCCACGGTTGTTGGGCGTGGCTCTGTGGGTTCTGTTGAGGGATTGGCTCTGGCCCCTGGTTGAGGTGTTCCTTGGGTTGGGGTGGCTGTACTCTCTGGTTGGGGTGTGGCCTGGGGTGTGGCTCGGGTATGGGTGGGTGTGGCTTTGCCTGGACCTGGTCCAGGGCGTGGGGTGGGGCGTCTCTGCTGACGTCTGTAGGCACTGCTGATTGCCTCTCCCCCTTCATCATCGTCGATGGCGCTTGTGGATGTGGGCATGGTTATCGCCGCCGCTGATCGTTTGCCAGCTGCTCGCACCTCCACGAAGCGAAGCGTGTCCTCCACACCCATATCCTGATCTGGGTGCTTCAGAAGATCTTCCTGTATCTCTGCGTCGGCTAAACCGATACAAAGTTGATCAGCCACGCGCTCCTCCCCTTGGTTCGAGATGCGGTCACAGCCGGTACACTTCTTCGTGAACCGACACACTTCAACTTGGCCACGGAGCCTGGCCGCAAACGCCCTGACTGGCTCTCCCCGATCCTGGGACATCCTACTCAGGGCCACCCTGGCCACCTTGGAGTTCTCCTCCCTGACAGCTAACACTCTGATGGCCTTGAGTATGTAGTTCTGCCTCCGCCATCTCTTCCAGTGGGGTGGGTCCGACGGCGTTTCTGGTGACATCCCTACGCAACTTGGCGGCACAGCATTCTAGGAGCTGGATTGAGGTGTCTTGGCCTGACAGCTGCACTGCCTGTGAGTAGGATCTCCATCTGGTCGTGAAGTAGGACCAAGCTTCAGTCGTGCCCCCGGATGAGATTTCAGGCCGTTTCACGGGGGCGGGCTTGGCTTTGGCAGCCCTGCTGTGGGTTATGGCATGGGTTGACAAGATCACCGCTGACACTGCTGGGTCAGTGTCCGCTGGGGTACTGTAGTCGCAGCCCGGGAATGGACATCTTACAGTGTCCATCGTGGTGATGCGCTTCAATTGGAGTCGCCGCGAATTGCACTCTCT
Source organism: Ekhidna sp. (assembly GCA_965261215.1). GTDB lineage: Bacteria > Bacteroidota > Bacteroidia > Cytophagales > Cyclobacteriaceae > Ekhidna. Next base: position 1,491 of record CBDHDT010000160.1, on the reverse strand, counting down.
GGATGTCTCCCTCTCTTAGGCCGCTGCTGTAGTTGGCTAACAGAAGCTATAACTGGGTGGTTGCACACATAGAGAATAGCGCTGTACGCCTTTACTTCTTGGATCAAACTGGATATAAATATCATGTGTCTCCAAAGTAATGTGTACAACAACTGAGTATTAGGTAAAGGGTTAATCAGGCAAGGAGTCGTACGTATACAATGTCCAAGTGTAATATACAATGTCCACTAACTTTGTTCTGATAACTGCTAGCTTTTGTTAATATCGTGGACTTGGCTTGCTGTTGAGACCACTCACTTTGTTCTAGTAACTGCTAGCTTTTGTTTATATCGTGGATTTGGCTTGCTGGTGAGACGACTCACTTTGTTCTGGTAACTGCTAGCTTTTTCTTATATCATGGACTTGGCTTGCTAGTGAGACGACTCACTTTGTTCTAGTAACTGCTAGCTTTTGTTTATATCGTGGACTTGGCTTGCTGGTGAGACGACTCACTTTGTTCTAGTAACTGCTAGCTTTTGTTTATATCGTGGACTTGGCTTGCTGGTGAGACGACTCACTTTGTTCTAGTAACTGCTAGCTTTTGTTTATATTGTGGACTTGGCTTGCTGGTGAGACGACTCACTTTGTTCTGGTAACTGCAAGCTTTTGTTTATATCGTGGACTTGGTTTGCTGGTGAGACGACTCACTTTGTTCTGGTAACTGCTAGCTTTTGTTTATATCGTGGACTTGGTTTGCTGGTGAGACGACTCACTTTGTTCTGGTAACCTCTAGCTTTTGTTTATATTGTGGACTTGGCTTGCTGGTGAGACGACTCACTTTGTTCTGGTAACTGCTAGCGTTTGTTTATATCGTGGACTTGGCTTGCTGGTGCGACGACTCACTTTATTGTAGTAACTGCTAGCTTTTGTTAATATCGCGCACTTGGCTTGCTGGTGAGACGACTCACTTTGTTCTGGTAACTGCTAGCTTTTCCTTATTCGTGCACTTTGCTAGCTTTTGTTTATATTGTGGACTTGGCTTGCTGGTGAGACGACTCACTTTGTTCCGGTAACTGCTAGCTTTTGTTTATATCGTGGACTTGGCTTGCTTGTGCGACGACTCACTTTATTGTAGTAACTGCTAGCTTTTGTTTATATCGTGGACTTGGCCTGCTGGTGCAACAACTCACTTTGTTCTAGTAACTGCTAGCTTTTTTTTTTATCGTGGGCTTGGCTTGCTTGTGCGACGACTCACTTTATTGTAGTAACTGCTAACTTTTGTTTATATCGTGGATTTGGCTTGCTGGTGAGGCGACTCACTTTGTTCTAGTAACTGCTAGCTTTTTTATATATCGTTGACTTGGCTTGCTGATGAGACGACTCACTTTGTTCTGGTAACTGCTATTTTTTTGTTTATTTTTGAGCGAAATGAGCCCTTACTGGGGAGTTTGACGTCCTGGGATACTCTGCCATGATGTGTTAGGATATTATATAGATTCCACAGGTTGGAAA
>CBDHDT010000159.1:0-14121 GCA_965261215.1 Ekhidna sp. | reverse complement strand
TAGGCCACAGAATTGTTTGTACTCCAATAACACTTTTAGATTAAGTGATAATCCTAGTGGTTCATGAAACATGTTAACTCCAGTGTGGCAATTTACAATGATAACTATAACACCATGAGTCCACTACAAAGCATGGGATGAGGATTCTATGTACTATTATTATGGCTACACCTTAGCTGGAGCGTGCATCACAAAACTCTCTTTTCTGTTGGCCAAACATTTTTCATTGAAGCACTATGAGACTATGGCAACGGCCTTGCTAGATATCTGAGAAATGTTATTAATTTTTTTTTTGCTATACAGCAACTCCACTCGAAGGGAGCGGGTCCCCAACCTTTTTTGCACCCCAGACCAGTTTCATGCAAGATATTTTTCCACAAACTAGGAGGGAGGGAGAATTACGTGCATAACAAAACACAATAAAGTGCATATTATTGCATTTAATTATTAATTTAATTATTGCATTTATACATGTCAATGTGAGTTCAAATTACCATAATGCAGAATTAGTGGGAGCACTGTGCTTGTTTGCCTGCAACATTACGGTCCCATCTAGGGATAGTTGTGGGCTTAATTTAATGGTGCATGGAAAAAAAATGCGACAGAAACAAGAGCGGAAAAGAGGCACAGACAGAAGTGGTCATTATTGAAAATATAACACCTGCAGAGTGTGATAGTCATTAAAATGGGAAGAAAAAAAACATTGGGTTTTTTTCTCTGCGGCTTGGGGACTCTTGGTCTAATGGACTCTAGGTAATAATTAAATTATCAGATTAGGAATAATGGGGGAAACATAGCTTGAACGTGGGCATAAGTCGGCCCACAAATGAACTCTGAGTCTAGGATAATCCCTACCCCATGGAAGTTTGGGTTTTATATAGTCTGATAGTTATAAAGTCAAACCATTGTATCATCTTATTAGGCAACATAATAATTGCTTTAGATTGATGAAACCGAAAGCATAGACGATTTTTACACTGTGGCATGCATGTGTGTAGAATGATACCACGATCATGCTATCCATTAGTACATTGTCATGTACAAAGGATCATATTTCTCTTTGTTAATACCTCTATTCAAGTTACATTCCCTGATGCAATAATTGGATCAATACACCTGGGTTGTCATTAAGGCTTTTTACTACTGCCTTATTGTATAAAAAATCTTTCTTCCTTCTCTAAATTGTTTGCTGCACACAATCAAATATAGTACTGAACCCATCGTGCTTTCATCAACATGACATACTTTTCCCCACACACTTAATCACACAACTCACACATCCCTCTGTAATACCTTCTTATGCAATCTTTAACTTCAATTATATCTCGATATACACATTTTCTGAATTCACTAGAGTGGTGCTGTGCGCTTTAATCTAATATCCTTAAAAAGCAAAGCACTAGTTGTTTCTCTAGTTTGCTAGCACAAGACCCATGGTGACCATTTCAGCTTTTTGCTATAACATGGTACCTCATGTCACCTAAGCTCAAGTAAAGCATGTAATCAATTTTGGTAATGGCTATATAAAAAGTTGTGATCACAGTTATGTTGACTACAATGTGTTAAACAAAGACTGCCTCCAGGTAATCCCATCCCACCGGCTATGGGCCATGAACTAGCATCAGAAGTCTCACATAGACCAAACCTTTATCCATGGCTACTCTGGAAAGGATGCCTGACCTGCATTGAAATATGAGGCTGTTACTAGCAAGGGGGTATATAGTTCAGCCTATGTATATATAATTCAGAATCATGTAAAATATTTTTGTACACTAGATTACTTTCGAAATTTATGGGAGTAAAATAATTCTAATATCTACATGAAATTTCTCATAGGCTCCAATCAGTAAGTGGCAATGTTTCGAGCTCTTTGGCTCATGACCGTAGCCATTGTAACTTCTTGGTCATAATCATTGCAGAATCAGGGACATTTAAGAATAGTGTGAGGAAATATAAGTAACTTGGTTGTTTAGAAAAATGACAAAAAGTTTAATAGAGCTATGAGTGCAGAAATGTATAACTTATTCTATGTTTGATGTGTACTTATATAATAATGTTAAAAATAGTTTTGTTATGTGCTTACTTAAGAGCAGGCATGTTTCAAAGGGGTAAGTTTCAAGGTTTGTATAACAGCCATTAAATTTGATTTACAATATAACGCATGTTATTAATGAGTGTGGGATATTGGCTTTCGAAGGTATATCCTCGAAATTTCTATTTTTTTTATGATAACTGAATTTTTTCATAAAAATACCATTGCCTAGATAGTAGCCAGCATTTCAGTAATTCTTAAACATGGGTGAAAAATAGCTACAGGTGAAAAACGTGACCATTTGAAGAATCTGCCAAGTCGGCTTTTTTTGCAAGCCAAAAAAACTAACAATTTGGGTGCTTTTATTCTGTGGGAAAGCTGAATAAAACGTTGAGAAAGAGGACAAATATTCTGGAGGAGAATACAGAAGATCAATCTTTGTGGGATTCAGGAAATCTTCAGAAAAGACGTGGGAATATATTTACCAAAAAATATGGTAGATAAGATCTGCTGTAAATGCCCCTACCCAATAGATTGGGTGGTGGAGTAAGGGGGGTGGGGCAATCTTTTGCTCCGTGTAGAAAAGTTAGTATTATGTGTTGTAAAACATCATTTCACTGTATTCTACAGATGTCAAAATAACCTGTCATGACTGACATACAAAATTAAATGGGGCTAGTCTGAAGCATGAGAAGTAGTAAGTGATCTCATCATCAATCTTCAACACTTAAAATTCTAACAACAGCAGTGGAACGGTGGACATTAGTAGGCCTTTAAATTGCTGGTAGGTGTTGAAAGTAATACATATGTGTTATACGTAGTTATATATCGACTTTGATCATTAATATCTGTTTTTTAGCCACTTCCTGTCTGGAAATGACCAAATTCATGCCATCAAATAATCAGTGAATTGTCCCGGGATCCTCTTGAAAATTGCTTTGGCAAGCTGTGGGCAAGAGGAGGCTGAAATGAAAATCCAAACTTGCAGCAGTGCATAAATAGCAGCATTAAGAGTACATGGTTCTTTTGCTTTGGATCCCATGACGGGTAATTGAATACAGAAGAGTCAAGAAGAAATTTGTGAGACATACAACCTCCCCAGCCAAAAAGATAGTATATTATATCAATTGGTAATTTACATGAACTTTGGTCATAAACTCTTTGGTTATAAGTAGACACTTTATGTTATGCACAAGATGAATGAGATATGTTTCCTAATTCTAGAGTTGTTTGTTTACTTGACTGTTTATGCTTCCAGCCACGTTGCACCAGCTGAAAATCCTCTAACTCTAATTTATCACTTGTGTGCAACATTATACAGAAGTCCTCTTCTGAATCGATATCTTATGATACAAGCTTCCAATAAAATTGCACATCTTCAACTTCGAGTACATGGTCTATCAAATCTCTTACATCTTTTGACTCGTTTGTTTGGGAAGCAAAACTCGAACCAACTTCTCAATAGCGATAAAGAGTCCATCCCAGCTAAGCTTATCAAACCAAACTTTGGTATATGCAGTATCATCGTGGAATAATTCTTAATGTCCAGAGCTACAACATTTGTGTACGGTCAGCTGTGTCGATGTCGGGACTGTGTCGATATCGGGCCTGTGGCATTTTTAGGACTAGTGTCAGTCAGCTTGGTGATGTCGAGAGTTGCTACAGTCGAGTTGCCACTGGCTTTGCCAGCTGGAGCAATGTGGTCAATAGCTGGTTCAGTTAAGCGAGCGAGTTAGCTGAGGCGATAATCGACCATAAATTCTGCTGGGGCTATGTCGTTGGCTACTCCAGTCGATCTTACGGTCAGCATTTCGATACCTTCAAGCTGCTCCAATCAGTCTTCATTTTTCTGATTTTTATTCCCATTGTTACAAACTTTTTTGGGGGAGGGGGGAAGGGGGAGGAGGAAGGGGGGCATAGAGTTACCATGCTTAAATATTGTAAATGCAATTTTAAATTTTTCTTATACTGTAAGTAAACAAAAGTGACATAGTTCTCAGTGTACAAAAAATTTCACAAAAAAAATCCAACCAGGAACACCGTATTTCTGATGAGTGATGTTATTTGGAGTGATTTCTATCAGCATTCAAAGTTCTTCCTGAAACAGCTTTATAAGCTTGCAAAACACTGTTCATGACGGCCAGTTGCAATCATTAGCCTTTAAAAATAAAATCAAAACAAAAACAAACAAACTGATATATATACTAGTTCAGTATACTCTCTAAATTCTTAAAACCAACAGTAAACTTTCTTACTATTTTATAGCAATACTGCTACCTACAGGCATGTTTTAGCATGAATGATTCATTTAAATTTTTTTAAAAAACAAATAGCACATTGGATTGTCAGCTGAAGGTAGGACTCCATATAGATAAGAGATTCCTTTACCTTTTAAAAATCATATGGATGGATTATAAAAGAGCTGGAATATTGGTGTGTTGGAAATGGGGGTTCTGGTCTAGAGTTCAGGTCTTCTTGGGATTTGTCCTGTTTCATTTCATTTTAGAGGTTAATCCAATATAAATATATATATATATATATATATATATATATTTACAAACAAACCATTTCTAAATGTGATTTTTTAGATTTGTTTGTTTGTTTTATCATTTCTCAGCAATGTTTCCTTTCTCAATTGTCACAGATCAATCAAATAAATTTTTTTTAGTCTTTTTTACACCTTATTCATAGTTTTGTTTGTTTGTTTATTTAATTGTTTCTGTATACTATAATACGGCAGTGGAGATCTACACACAGGTTTTATAAACTGTATACACAGAAGCAGTGATCACAACCAGTTCGATGACCACTTTACCCTTAAAAAAATACACCAATAATGATTTTAAAATATGTGCCGCATTCAGTAATGGATATGACATATCAACATATACACACATCAGCTCAGACCATGTCATAGTGTTGCATATTGTTTTCTATGCAGAAAAATGATATCCTGTTGCTACATACAGTCCTCCTTTGTGGTAACTGTTGCACAGAAGTATTCCACCAAACAAATGGCAGTGGTTTTAGTTTATGAGAATATATAGCCTCCTTTAGATGGCATAACTGTTATCCAAGAGTGAAAGTTCCACAAACCAAACAGCTGAACCGAGTGTGGGTCTTCATTTACTGATAATAGAGCAGGTGCTAACATTATCCAATTACAGTTATGCAACAGCACTAGAGCTAGATTGATTGCACAATTGATGACATCGTTACCTATACCACTTTTCTATAATCATGAAAAAAAAATTTCACTGAAATGAATTTGAACATTTAGAGCTATATGGTGCTAAAAAATTTTATGAGTAAGCCTAATTGTACGCAAGTTGCGCGATTGAGAAATATATAAACTTAGAAACATATAGATCCTGAAAAAAGAATTTGATTTATTTCTTTACATTTTTTAACCATTTTTGGTGCTGCCTGTTTACTACCTCAGTAAACTATTTAATGCACACCTGTATCTTTATGGAATTAAAATCGGCTGAAACCAACATTTAGGCTGCTAAAAAATGCTGGTGAGAGCTTTTGCTGAGGTATAAGCTTAGGGTTGTTGTTTTTGGGGGAGATGGGGAGGAGGGTTGCAATTGGGTCAATTTAATGTAGGGAGTACTAGCGCATTCCCTGATATATATATTTTTTAATCTGATAGAAAATTTGCTGTTTTTTTAAATGAATACTAAAATTCACTCTTCTCACTCAACCAATAAAAAGTACTATGTACACTACTGGGTAGGTGCAAATAAAAAATTCTGGTATTTAGCTTGAAATGTTCACTTTATGAATCAAATTGTGTGTGAATGTTGCCTGAAATGAAAACTATTGGCAATTATATTGTCAATTATGTATTGGAAGTTTGTGTAAAAAATTGATTATGCTATATCTTGACAATTAGTACTGACTCTGTACACTCTACACTTACAGATTTACAGTTTGCTTAAAAGAGCTATCACACGGATGTCTAGTGTGTTACAGGAAGTGCTCTAATATAAAGGAAGTAATAATCCCACAAACAATACACCAAATTTGTATACATGCAAGTTTTGTTGTTTGTCTTTTGCTTTTGAGATTGTCCTGAACAGAACATGGGCAGAGTGGAGTGCAGCATTCTATTGCTGCAGATATAGAAGCTTATGGTGATCAAGCAGGAGCTGCAAGTAACCGATTTTCAAAAAGTCTCAGGAAGAAACCTGCAGAGTGGTACAATTGCCAAGGTCCGACAAAGTTACTTGTTTCTAGCACCTTTTTCATATTTCGTCTTAGTATGTGGATAGTATGCGATGGCACGAGATAGGCCCATTTCAATTAGTATTCTTCAAGATATAAACCTCCAAATATTTATTTGCATTGATCCTTTTCCTTCATATCTTCTTTCCTTTTCTTCTGTAGACTTCTCACGAAATCTAATTTTTTTTTCACACAGTTTGCTTAATTATCATAGAACTGCAACAGAAATGGTCCATTTTTTTCGTATATTTGGAATAGGAAAAAAAAATTGTATAAGAAAAGTGCTCGTGTTCTAACGGGATTGTATTTAAACATAACTTTGAACCTTTTAGTATGATGTGCTTATTGATTTTTTTTGTTGTTTAACAATCATTTAAGCAGGAATTAGAAGGTGGTACAATGTACACTATTGTAGTCAACAAGAAATCAGGAACTCAATTCTAGGTTCGCTGTTAGGGTCTCTATAAAATTTCTCTATGGATATCTCTATAAATGCTCAATGTTCCCTATAAAGTTCCCGTCAATGTAAATTCTTAAATTTCTGTTATATCTTATAGCAATTAAAAAAAAACGCGATTATATATAACGATGTTTGTCCAGCTTGCTTCTGAGTTCTCAGTATGTTCAACATATGTACCAACATGAAGGTGGCTGGAATAAGTTGGTTAAAATATGTTTGTTTTTTTGTTTTTTTAAACCCCTTAAGCTAGTATAAGTCAAGTGATAATGAATCATGTTGTCAGCTGTTAATATTCAAGGTTCTATCTAATTATTACATTTATAAAGGATCTCAACGTGGAATTACTAATTTTAACTCTTTTTGGCCAAAAATAAAAATAACATGATGCATTCATGCACCAGAATTATTTTTTAAAAGTTATGAGATGAAGTAACAACAAGAATCATGGGTGCATTCTTTATTGCTTGAGTGCTCTAACAGATATATGTTGTAGATATGCTAGCCTTGAGATAATGAAAGTAATCAAAGCACTTTGAAAAAAAGTGATCTTTCACATATAGCTTGCCAGTTTTTAGAACAAAGACCATAGTGGTTATTTTATCTATTATAACACTCTAGTACCTCCATCTTCTAAGTTCCAATGCAGCAGAAATGAATTAGCCTAAGACTACTTCAATACTCTACCTGCTGACTTCATATACGCCTCGTTTCGGCAATCCTGATGACAATGATATTTGCCGCAGTAAACTCAACATTTCGGGCAATGCAATATTTTCAAGTAGACATGTGTTAGATGCAGCCTTGGTAACCATCATCTTGAATCACATTTTACATGCGAGCACATGCAATTCACATTTTGGTAATGGTCACCCAGTAAACTGTTGCTGTATCTACTTAATACTGGTTTTGAGCCATTAGGTGCTCAATATTCTTGTTTTGAAGTCAAATATTTGAAGAGAAACTGCAAAGGAACAGTAACCAAAGAGGTAAGTTTGATGTGAAATATTTCACCTAACATTTGAAAGCACACAGAACAGAATATGCAACAACCTTGATACCAAAATTATCAGCATAGAGGAATCAAAATAATTAGGGTGGTCATAATTTTGATATATCTTTTTTTGATTTTGGTTTGCCACAAACTTTGTTATCGGTTGCAAGATTAAAGTTAAAAATGTACCATATGTGCTGAATGCTGGGTCCTTTGTCTGCATATGCCCAATAGTTTCATTTCTCTAGCATTAAAATGTATTAAGGAAAGACTAAACCATTTTCCTCCGAAATTTTCACATATATTTATACCAGTCATAACTTTTTCTCCCTTTCTTCTTTGCAACTAATTATTATACCAGCTTATTGCTTATTGTGTGTGCTATAAGATGATATGTAAAAAGTCTCTATAGGTACTTTTTCTTAGAAGATATAGCCAAACATGCAAGGGTCATAAAAAATGGCACTTCCTAAATGGCAAGATGACTAATTCCAAGGTGCCGTGAGCTACCGCCCCCAAACTTGTGTTGTGGCCTCCTACAAGCCTAAGCTGTGATATGGCTGAGACAAATTATTTTTACCATGGAGCATTCCTGAGATATGATGATTAGAAGAGGCGGGGTCACAGATGTTCCGTGGTTTTTGGCGCGGTTGGAAATATAGTGTCTCGTTTCTATTCAACACTTCACCGCGTTGTAATTATGGTTCAGCCATATCACAGCTTAGGGTGTTAGCAAGCCACAAAACAGATTTTGAGTCTGTGGCTCAATGCGCCTGGGAATTAGACATCTTGCCATTTGGGAGGTGCCATTTTTTGATGAGCCTTGCATGTTTGGCTATATCTTCTAAGAAAAAGTGCCTATAGAGACTTTTTACATATCATCTTAAAGCACACACAATAAGCAATAAGCTGGTATAATATTAATTTGCACAGAAGAAAGGAGAAAAATGTTATGACAGGTACAAATATATGTGTAAATTTCGGAGGAAAATTGTAAATTCCCCCGTTAATTTTTAAAAAACCTACTTCGTGTTAGATGGTCATACTTTTTTTTTTTTTTTTTTTGCTGTAGCTGCATAGTGGAACACACCTTGCCCTATCTTATGCCGTTTGTTATTCAGTAATTTTTACAACAACGACGATGACTCCCACGTCACTTTACAAATTTGGTGAGGACTCTGGCAACCTATGTGTTGTTACTTGGCAGTCTCTCTTCCTTTGACTCCCTATTTCATGTTTTTTTTAATGTTTCTGCTTTAGGTTTGTCAGATGAGCTTCTTTCCACCCCTTAGGTGTTTTGTCACAAATTTGGCAGATTGGTTACCTTTTTCTGCATCGTTATTTGGCACAGTGTTCAAGAAGGCCCCACCTCCGCAGTTTATGTGGGCAATTTTCACTGAATACCTGAAAAAATTGTCCATTTTTTTTAAACATCAAATTAAAATAGCCTACTATCATCCCAGTGACCCACTGAGTATCCATACCTAGTTTGTCAAAGGTTCGATACAAACTCAGGCAGGAGTTCTTAAGGACTTTTAATGGTACACTTAGATGTCATAGCACCATTGTAGTACAGATGTTTTATTGCTACTGTTATTATAATTATATTGACTGACCTACTAAATTTTTCTACAGAACCATGTACACAAGACAACAAGGTAGATTGAGCAACAGCTTAAACTGGAAAAACCTTCTTTTTTTAAAATTCTTTTTAAGTTTTTGATTCATATTCCAATCTTAAATTTTTTTCCAGAAAATTGAATTAAAGTGATACACACATGTGCCTGAATACGTTATTAAAACATGTGACAAAGTAATAGCATGAGTCGGTCCTTCTCATTACTTGAGAGCTCTCCCCAGTAAGTACTGTTGATATGCTAGCTAGCATATTGACAATAGCAGTAAGCAAGCACTTGCAATACTTATTTTTTTCTCTAGCTTGCTAGCATTTAGACCAATATCTGTGGCTGTCATTTTAGCTTTTAGCTATCTATGTGATTCCTCATATCATCTAAGCTTTAGAATAGCATGCATTAAATTTATGTCAGTTGTCCATTCTACCCATACCTAGCTATAATTATAGATACTTACTTTTTTCTTCTTTCTTTTTGTCGGACACAACCACCATAATGTTTGCCAATGTAAAACCTCAATTTATGTTGTTTTTCTTGTCCAGTACAGTTAGATGCAACTTTGTTAGAATCTGTTTTAGATTTCACCATGCAACATAGAGTGTAACATTTTGAGCTATAAAATGTGTTTTATAGCAGCAGCTGAGGATTGATTGGGAGCAGCTATAGATATCATAACATCAGACTGACCTATTAACTGAAGTTGCTCTTGACATTTACACAGCTAAACAAATGCTGTTTATCGCTTCTCCTGACCAACTGCTCGACTGAACCATCTATTGATTGCGGGCAGATATCCTGACTGTTGTTACGATCTCACTAGCCATCCAACTGTAATAAATCTCGATATCACCATAGCCGACAAACACTGGAATACTGTAGTCCTGACAGCTAATTGAAGCTCTAATGCAAAAGCTTTCAACATCACCATGGATAACAGGCCGTTTACAGGAAACTGGTTTAGCTCATGGCTTTGACAACTGACCTGTTTCTCCACTACTGTGGCTCTCGCTTGCAAACAGCGATGTTACCAGGATATACAGTAATTTGTAATTAAATATTTATCCATATAATTAATGCCTCTGAAAATGTGTGTCCACACATTCTACGGAATTCTCATGGTATACTAACTGTACTTAAATGAAAATTTTAGTATATGTTTGCTCTATACACATAAACACAGATACCACTATCAAATGTATACTGAAAATTCTGAATGACAAATTATTGTTCACAGTGACCTCATTGATTATTTGGGTTTTTTTTACGTTTTGCAACTGTTTTATAGAATAGCCATTGATATTACTCAAAAAAATCTATGCAAGAATATATTACCCAATCATTTTAGCTATTACAGCAACATTACAGTCAATGATGAACAACAAACACTTCAATCGGCAGCCTGAACTAACAGCAGGAACATTGGCTGGGTTTGACACCACATACAGACCTGTGGTCCTGTGGAAGACATAAAATCCTCGAACATCAGCCTGAGAGGATTTTTTGGACTGACCACATCAATAAAAACCATATATATCTCATAAATTTTCCAGTTTCTTCTTAAAAAAAAAACCCTCTCAGAATGGTCCTATGCCTTACTTCAAATAATTTGAAACACCTTCAGATTAACTGGTACGCTGCATATTCTGGAAACAATTGCTGACACTAATTTACAAAGCCAGTTTCCATTGACGACTTGCAAGTACAAGAAATGACCCATGCATCAGTGCATGGAACCGGTCCAAAGCCTGCCAAATACATCAGACAAGGTTGATGGCTGACAAAAGGAATAAAGTGAACAATGCAAACATCATTCACTGACATGTTTTCTCAAAGAAGAACTTACCTTGGCTGGTGAATAACAAGGACAAAGTATACAACAACAACGAAGAACAATCTGAAAGGACAGAAATAGAATAATAAACATGGCCCACATTCAGCAATAGTAGGCAGAAGAACAATAAACATGGATATACATTCAGAAGTATATGGCAGTGGAGTAATCAATGGACAGGGTTCAGAAATAGATGGCAGAGAATAATAAACTTGAACAAGATTCAGAAATAACAGGTAGAGAATAATAAACTGGACAAACTTCAACAATACACATATGACTGATATGCACATCTTCATACTACAAGGTATCAATACATTATTTAGGGAGTCTAGCAAGTGTTTGACTGCCATCCTCAAGTGGAATTGTTTTACCTGTGAGCAAACTGTCATAGAGACATCCATATAGGTTAAGAGGTCCCTTGTCTCATGTAGGAGGTTGTGTAATCTGGCTGCTCTGTGGGGATGGATGGGAACAGGTGATGGTCACAGCCGGTGAGAATATGCATGATGTTGTGCCAGTTTCGATGAAGGCTAGCTTCATATCTTCAGAGAGAGATATTGGTGATTTGTGAAAGGCTGAGCTAAAGAAATGAATTGCTCAGGATGGATGAGAAAAAAATAATTTGCAGAAGAAAATTTACAATACCATGAAGGAGTTCCAGCCACATTTGGCATCATGGATGGAGCCTGGTCTTAGTTCTCATATAAACACACCTATAACGTCAAACTAGGTGTGGCCTATATCATTGAGGAGGCAGCTGGCTTACTACTGCATATTGGGGTCCGCAAAAAGTATTGTCACACATGTGCTGGATGGATTTCACAGAAAGATCATGCTTGTTACTTGAACTGAAAAGTTTCATCTTCTGAGGGAGTTACTGACATTATGTTGGGGGGGGGGGAGGAGGAGGTTCTTGAAGCTGAGATAAACCAAGGATATTGCTGTACTCAATATATTGGTGATATTGGTAGTTTTGTGTGTCCATCTCTCCTAAAGAATGTTCCAGGATTGAGTATGCATCATTAAGTTTGAGTGTGCCAACAATGCATGCTCGTGCTATCTGTGTGCACTAAGGCTACTTGTCCATAATAATCCATCTTTCAAGGATAATGGAGACCTCAACTTCAAAATATGGAAGAAGTTGATCAGTGTAGCCAGGTGTGCTATAAAGATTAGTAGTAAAGGACCGACACAGCAAAAGCTCTAATCTCCCTCCGAAAGATCTTGGGAACAGACCATGTCAATGCATTGGCATCCTGTAGTATGGATTTTTCTACTGATAGGGACGAGCAGCAGAAGCAGCAAGGTTTTTCGAGCATATGGATTATTCAAATGTGATGTCGGGTGTAGTTATGAGGATGGAATGCAGCTGTTGAACATGCTGATGGAAGCTGTGGAAGTTATGGTCCATCAAAGGAGTACAAGAGAACACTATTTGACTCGTTTAAGAAAAATGGTCATCCTCATTGGATAGTGGATTTGTTTGGACTTTTTATCACCCACACGAATCCCTGGCATACACGAAGCCCGGAATATACTCTACATCATAGTGAATCATCGTAAGACTTGGGACTCACAGAAATCAAGAATCCTAAATGTGCATTGGGAAAAACTCTGGTTGAAGCTTGCTAGAGCTTGACATTTTGTTAGGACAAAAGCGACATCACATTCAAACTGGCAACAAGAGACAAGACTATTTCTTCCAAGTTCAATGCCAACTTTACTGGGCAGGCAAGGTTTGTACTAAGGACCGATAAGGACAACCAAGTGCAACGCATACCAGTTAAAAAAAAGGTGGAATGATTAGCTGGAAAAACTTCTGGAGTTTCGTTTAATGGCCTATTTCCAGAATAGGCATGTCCTGGACACAAAATGGGGAGATCAGAGAATCAGCAATCAAATAGTTATGCGATGATTCATTATCTACTTGAGCAAAAATATTTTAATTCGTACCAAAGAGCTATACTGAATTGTCCTTCAAAAAGGGAAAGAAAACATGACAGTACACATGTAAACCACAATCTGTTAGACCACAATTAGTTTAGACCTTCATTACTATTAAAATCGTGTACAGCAATATTTTTCTTTTACACTACACACTATGCTATGTATTATTGTTATTGTCGAATGTCCCCATGTCCACCGTGTGGTCCATTACAAAATTATCAGAACATACCATATCTTTTTTCTATTGTTGGCAGCATCCTTGAGGGTCATCTACAACTTCAATAGCCAGCATGGTAAAACATTGACAAGAGAACACTGCAGCAGATATTTTGATACTCACCAGGTGGAACAGCACAGAGCAGGCATTGATACTGAAAGAGATATTGAAAAACATAAGGAAAAAAGATGACAAGCAGAAATTTGTTTAACTTTGCTCCGTTTACATCCATTGCTATTTGCGTATTTGATACTACGGAGTTGGATGTCCGAATCTGTGATATATTTGTGATCCCACTGAGTTTTAGATGAGAAGTGAATTTGTTTGGCGCTAAAACAGGATTGATATTTTGTTTTATACCACACTGCTCACTGCTTTGCACCATGACTAGTGTTTAATTTCACACATTACGTATTGAAAGGGAACTGCCATCTAGTAAAATCCTGGTTGCAAGTCTGTATAAGCATCAGCTCTATGATGTTAAAGCTTACAAAAGCTCGGCATCGCTATGTCACTCTGTGTCTACAAGAAAGCTAACAGAAGAAATCCTACCAAGACCAACTTCATTCTCAAAAGTTAAGGGATTCAAAATATTTCCCAGTAAGCAATTGGTGTCGGTGCAACCTTCTTCAGCAGAAGAGCGTCCAGAAATGACAGTAAAACCTGGAAGTGATGCTTCTTGATTGAGTTGCGAACGAGTCTGCAATTGTTGATTGTTTTTTACTTGTGTGACCATCTAACTGGAAGTAATTTTTTTTAAACTTTTAATAATATAA
>CBDHDT010000158.1:0-102585 GCA_965261215.1 Ekhidna sp. | reverse complement strand
TCCAAGTTGTGACAGACTTTATACTATCCCTAGTCCTAGTTGTGGCAGACTGCTATCTACTCCTAGTCCTAGTTGTGACAGACCTATAAACTACCACTAGCCCTAGATGTGACAGATCTATATAATACCCCTACTCCTAGTTGTGACAGACCTATATACTACACTTAGTCCTAGTTGTGACAGATCTCTATACCAACCTAGTCCTTTTTGCAACAGACCTCAAAACTTTACCTAGTCCTAGCTGTGACAGACCAATCTATTATCCCTAGGCCTAGTTGTGACTGACCTATATACTAATGCTAGATCTAGTTATGACAGACCTCTTTTTTATCCCTAGTTCTTGTTGTGACAGACCTCTATCCTACCTCTAGCCATAGTTGTGAGAGACCTCTATACTACTCCTGGTCCTAGTTGTGACAGACCTCTATACTACCCCTAGCCCTAGTTGTGACAGAACTGTATACTACTTCTAGTCCTAGTCGTGACAGACCTCTATAATACCCTAGTCCTAATTGTGACAGATCTCTATACTAATCCTTGTCCTAATTGTGACAGACCTCTATACTACCCCTATTCCAAGTTGTGGCAGACCCCTATACTACCTCTTGTCCTAGTTGTGACAGACCTGTATATACTACCCTAATCCTAGTTGTGGCACACCTATATACAACCCCTAGCCCTAGTTGCGACAGACTTCTATCTTATCGCTAGTCCTAGTTGTGACAGACGTCTATACTACCCCTAGTCCTAGTTGTGACAGACCTCTATATTATCCCTAGTCCTAGTTGTGACAGACGTCTATACTCTCCCTAGCCTTAGTTGTGACAGACTTGTATACTACCCCTAGGCCTATTTGTGATAGACCTCTTTACTACACCTAGTCGTAGTGGTGACTGACCTCTATACAACCCCTAGTTCTAATTGGTACAGATCTCTTTACTACACCTACTCCAAGTTATGACAGACCTGTAATTTACCCCTAGTCCTAGTTGTTACATAACTCTATTCTACCCATAGCCTTAGTTGTGACACACCTATATACCACCCTAGCCCTAGTTGTGTCAGACCTCTAAATTACACCTAGTCCTTGTTGTGAGAGACTTCTATACTATCACTAGTCCTAATTGTGACAGACCTCTATACTACTCCTATTCCAAGTTGTGACAAACCTCTATACTACTCCTAGTCATAGTTGTGAGAGACTTCTATACTACACCTAGTCCTAGTTATGACAGACCTCTCTACTAAACCTAGCCCTTGTTGTGAAAGACCACTATACCACTCATAGCCCTAGTTGAGACAGACCTGTATATTACATCTAGTCCTAGTTGTTACATACCTCTATACTACCCCTAGTCCTAGGTGTGACAGATCTCTATACTACCCCTTATTCTAGTTGTGCAGACCTCTATACAACCTCTGGTCCTAGTTGTGACAGACCTCTATATTACCCAAAGTCCTAGTTGTGACAGACTTCTGTACTACCCCTAGTCCTAGTTGTGACAAACTTTATACTATCCCTTGTCCTAGTTGTGGCAGACTGCTATTCTACTCCCAGTCCTAGTTGTGACAGACCTATAAACTACCACTAGTCCTAGATGTGACAGATCTATATAATACCCCTGGTCCGAGTTGTGACAGATCTCTATATTACCCTAGTCCTTTTTGCGACAGACCTCAAAACTATACCTAGTCCTGGTTGTGACAGACCAATCTATTATCCCTAGGCCTAGTTGTGACAAACCTCTATACTAATGCTAGACCTAGTTATGACAGACCTCTATATTACCCCTAGTCCTAGTTGCGACAGACCTCAATACTACCACCAGCCATAGTTGGAGAAACCTCTATACTACTCCTGGTCCTAGTTGTGACAGACCTCTATACTACCCTAGCCCTAGTTGTGACAGAATTGTATACTACTCCTAATCCTAGTCGTGACAGACCTATATAATACCCTAGTCCTAATTGTGACAGATCTCTATACTAATCCTAGTCCTAATTGTGACAGACCTCTATATACCTCTATTCCTAGTTGTGGCAGACCTCTATACTACCTCTAGTCCTAGTTGTGACTGATCTATATACTACCCAAATCCTAGTTGTGGCAGACCTATATACTACCCCTATTCCTAGTTGTGACAGACTTCAATACTACCCCTAATCATAGCTGTGACAGATCTCTATATTACTCCTAGTCCTATGTGTGACAGACCTCTATACTACCCCTAGTCAAGGTTGTGAGAGACCTCTGCACTATCCTTAGTCCTAGTTGTGAGAGACCAGTATACTACCCCTAGTCCTAATTGTGACAGACCTCTATACTACCTCTTGCCCTAGTTGTGACAGACCTATATACTAATCCTAGTTCTAGTTATGACAGACATCTATATTTTCCCTAGTCCTAGTAGAGACCGACGTCTATACTACACCTAGTCCTAGTTGTGGCAATCCTTCTATATTACCTTAGCCCCAAGCCTTAGTTGTGAGAGACCTATATATTACCCCTTGTCCTGGTTTTGACAGACCTCTATACTCCCCCTGGTCCTATTTGTGACAGACCACTATAATACCCCTAGTCTTAGTTGTGGCAGACATCTATCCTACACCTAGTCCTAGTTGTAACAGACCTATATATTACCCTTAGCCCTATTTGTGACAGACCTCTATACTACCCCTAGCCTGAGTTGTGAGAGACCTATATATTATCCCTAGTCCTATTTGTGACAGACCTCTTAACTACCTCAAGTCCTAGTTGTGACAGACCTCTTTACTGCCCCTAGTTCTAGTTGAGACAGATCTCTTTACTATCCCTAGTCCATGTTATGACAGACCTATGTATTATCCCTAGTCCTAGTTGTTACAGACCTCTATTCTACCCATAGCCCTAGTTGAGACAGATATATATCCTACCCCTAGCCCTATTAGTGACAGACCTCTATACTACACCTAGTCCTAGTTGTGAAAGACTTCTATATTATTACAAGTCCTAGTTGTGACAAGACCTCTATACTACTCCTAGTCCAAGTTGAGACAGAACTCTATACTACTCCTAGTCTTAATTGTGAGGGACCTATCTACTATCCCTTGTGCTAGTTGTGACAGTCCTCTATATTAAACCAAGCCCTAGTTGAGACAAACCTCTATATTACTCATAGTCCTAGTTGTGACAGACCTATATATTACACCTATTCCTAGTTGTGACAGACCTATATACTATTCCAAGTTCTAGTTGTGACAGACCTTATACAACCCCTAGTC
Source organism: Ekhidna sp. (assembly GCA_965261215.1). GTDB lineage: Bacteria > Bacteroidota > Bacteroidia > Cytophagales > Cyclobacteriaceae > Ekhidna. The sequence goes on along the minus strand of CBDHDT010000158.1, from coordinate 99,324 downwards.
CTAGTTGTGATAGATCTCTATACTACCCATAGTCCTAGTTGTGACAGACTTCTATACTACCCCTAGTCCTAGTTGTGACAGACCTCTATACTATCCCTAGTCTAGTTGTGGCAGACTGCTCTACTATCCCTAGTCCAAGTTGAGACAGACCTCTATTCTACACATAGCCCTAGTTGTGACAGACCTCTATACAACCCCTAGTCCTAGTTGTGACAGACCTCTATACTACCATTGTCCTAGTGGTGGCAGACCGCTCTACTAACCCTAGTCCTAGTTGTGACAGACCTATATACTACCACTAGTCCTAGTTGTTACAGACCTATATATTACCCCTAGTACTAGTTGTGACAGACCTATATACCCCACCTAATCCTGGTTGTGACAGACCTCTATACTACCCTAGTCCTAGTTGTGACAGACCTATATACTACCCCTAGCCCTAGTTCTGTCAGACCTTTACACCAGCCCTAGCCCTAGTTGTGACAGACCCCTTTAATACCCCTAGCCCTAGTTGTGACAGACTTCTATACACAACCTAGACCTAGTTGTGACTGACCTCTATATTAGCCCTGTTCCCAGTTGTGACAGACGTCTATACTACCCCTAGCCTGAGTTGTGACAGACCTACAGTATATACTACCCCTAGCCCTATTTGTGACAGACTTCTTTACTACTTCTAGTCCTACTTGTGACAGACTTCTCTACTACCCCTAGTCCTAGGTGAGACAGATCTCTTTACTACCCCTAGTCCATGTTATGACAGACCTCTGTATTACCCCTAGACCTAGCTGTTACAGACCTCTATTCTACCCATAGCCCTAGTTGTGACAGATCTATATCCTATCCCTAGCTCTATTTGTGACAGACCTCTATACTACACCTAGTCCTTGTTGTGAAACACTTCTATACTATCACAAGTCCTAGTGGTGACAGACCTCTATACTACTCCTAGTCCATGTTGTGACAGACCTCTATACTACTCCTAGTCCTAGTTGTGAGAGACCTCTATACTACTCCAAGAGCTAGTTGTGACAGTCCTCTATATTAAACCTAGCCCTAGTTGTGACAGACCTCTTTACTACTCATAGCCCTAGTTGTGACAGACCTATATATTACACCTATTCCTAGTTGTGTCAGACCTATATACTATTCCTAGTTCGAGTTGTGACCGACCTTATACAACACCTAGTCCTAGTTGTGACAGACCTCTATACTACCCATAGTCCTAGTTGTAACAGACTTCTATACTACCCCTAGTCCTAGTTGTGACAGACCTCTATACTATTCCTAGTCCAAGTTCTGGCAACCTCTATACTACAACTAGCCATAGTTTTCAGAGACCTCTATACTACCCCTAGTCCTAGTTGTGACACACCTCAATACTACCCCTAGCCCTAGTTGTGACAGACCTCTATACAACACACAGTCCTAGTTGTGACAGAATTATATATTACCACTAGTCCTGGTTGTGACAGACCTCTATACTACACCTAGTCCTAGCTGTGACAGACCTCTATATTACCCCTAGTCCTAGTTGTGGCAGACCTCTATACTACCCCTAGTCCCAGTAGGGACAGACCTCTATACAATCCCTAGGCCTAGTTTTGAGAGTACTCTATACTAACCTTACCCCTAGTTGTGACACACCTCTATACTACCCCTTGTCCTAGTTGTGGCAGACCTATACACTACCCCTAGTCCTAGTAATTACACATCTCTATACTACTCCTAGTCCTAGTTGTGACAGACCTCTCTACTATCCCAGGCCCTAGTTGTGTCAGACCTCTATACTACCCCTAGTCCTAGTTGGTACAGACCTATATACTGCCCCTAGTCCTTGTAGTGACAGATCTCTATACAACCCCTTGGCCTAGTTTTGAGAGTTCTCTATACTAAACTTAGCCCTAGTTGTGACAAACCTCTATACTACCCCTAGTCCTAGTTGTGGCAGACCTATGTACTCCACCAAGTTCTCGTTGAGATAGATCTATATATTAAGCCTAGGCCTAGTTGTGAGAGACCTCTATACTACCACTAGTCCCAGTTGTGACAGACCCCTATACTACCCCTAGCCCTAGTTGTGACACACCTCTATACTACCTGTAGTTCTAGTTGTGACAGGCCACTATACTACTCCTAGTCCTAGTTGTTGCAGACCTCTATACAACCCCTAGTCCTAGTAGTTACACATCTCTATACTACTCCTAGTCCTATTTGTGACAGACCTCTCTACTATCCCAAGCCCTAGTTGTGACAGACCTCTATACAACCCTTAGTCCGAGTTTTGACAGAACTCTATACTAACCTTAGCCCTAGTTGTGACACACCTCTATACTAAACCTAGTCCTAGTTGTGGCAGACCTATATATCCATCAATTTCTCGTTGAGATTGATCTATATATTAAGCCTAGGCCTAGTTGTGAGAGACCTCTATACTAACACTAGTCATAGTTGTGACAGACTTCTATACTACCTCTAGTCCAAGTTGTGACAGACCCCAATACTACCCCTAGCCCTAGTAGTGACACACCTCTATACTAACTGTAGTTCTAGTTGTGACAGGCCACTATACCACTCCTAGTCCTAGTTGTGGCAGACCTCTATACTACCCCTAGTCCTAGTAGTTACACATCTCTATACTACTCCTAGTCCTAGTTGTGACAGACCTCTCTACTATCCCAAGCGCTGGATGTGTCAGACCTCTATACTACCCCTAGTCCTAGTTGTGGCAGACCTATATACTACACCTAGTCCTGGTTGTGACAGACCTATATATTATTCCTAGGCCTAGTTGTGACAGACCTCTATACTACTCCTAGTCAAAGTTGTAACAGACCTATATATTAACCCTAGGCCTAGTTGTGACAGACCTCTATACTACTACTAGTTCTAGTTCTGGCAGACCTCTATACTACAACTATCCATAGTTTTCAGAGACCTCTATACTACCCCTGGTCCTAGTTGTGACACACCTCAATACTACCCCTAGCCCTAATTGTGACAGACCTCTATACAACTCATAGCCCTAGTTGTGATAGAATTATATATTACCCCTAGTCCTAGTTGTGACAGACCTCTATACTACATCTAGTCCTAGTTGTGACAGACCTATATACTACCCTAGTCCTAGTTGTGACGGACCTCGATACAACCACTAGTCCTAGTTGTGACAGACCTCTATAATACCACTAGCCCTAGTTGTCCAGACCTCTATACTAACCCTAGACCTAGTTGTGACAGACCTCTATACCACCCCTAGTCCTAGTTGTGTCAGACCTCAATACCACTCCAAGTGCTCGTTGTGACAGAACTCTATACTACAACTAATCCAAGTCCTGACAGACCTCTATACTACTCCTAGTCCTTATTGTGACTGACCTCTAAACTAACCTAGTCCAAGTTGTGATAGACCTCTATACTACCCCTAGTTCTAGTTGTGACACACCTCTATACTACCCCTAGTCCTAGTTGTGACAGTCCTCTATACTATCCCTAGTCCTAGTTGTGACAGACATCTATACCACCCCTTGTCCTAATTGTGACATACCTCTATACTACATCTAGTCCTAGTTGTGACAGACCTCTGTACTACTCCTAGTCCTAGTTATGGCAGACCTCTATACTACCCCTAGTCCTTGTTATGACAGACCTTATACTACCCCTCGTCCTAGTAGTGACAGACCTCTATATAACTCCTAGTCCTAGTTGTGACAGACCTCTATACTACGCCTAGTCTTAGTTGTGACAGACCTCTATACTACCCCTAGTCCTAGTTGTGACAGACCTCTATAATACCACTTGCCCTAATTGTGACCGACAGCTATACTACTCCTAGACCTAATTGTATCAGACCTTTATACTACCCCTAGTCCTAGTTGTGGTAAAACTCTATACTAGCCCTAGTCCTAGTTGTGACAGACCTATATACTACACTTAGTTCTAGTTTTGACAGATTTTTTTTTTATTATATTTACAAACAAGCAACAATATTCGATTACCAGTTAAAAAGATAGGAAGCATGACTCTACCCATATAGAGCTCAACCACTTGGATGACCCTTTACCACTTACAATCATATAGACTACTATTTGCACAGGTTCTCCAATGATATAACACAAGCATAATTATATATTTCAATGGGTAATTGTAACTGTGCATATAACTGCTTGTGCTCTGCATGGAACAATCTTACCTCCCATCATAAAAAGTCTATCAAATAGTGTGGCTTGTATTTAAATAAAATAGACAAGCAAGTGGACCTCATAAGAGGGTAGACCTCTAAGAATAGTCATCCCAACAAGGCAATTTCAGCGTTTGATAAGACTGCAGTGAATGCACTATGGAAAGAAGACCATATCTATCTACATAGCGAGCTGCTATTGCTACTCAAGACTATACCACTACACATGTGCAGTCTAAGATCATTGATTGGTAATCTCCCTTGAAACTCCGAGCAAACATTGCCAGTAAAGAGCAACATCTGGTATCAATTATAGATTGCCAAGCAAATCTTACACTCTCATTCCTAACATTTGTGGCTTAGTCTTCCACAAGAATATCAGTGTGCATGAGTGTATGCTTGTGTGTAAGTATGGTTGTATGTGTGTATGAATGCTTGTATGTATGTGACCAAGGCCTGGCCAAATTCCACCAAACCTTCAGGGATCTCGGGGCATGTGCGCAGATTGTTCCAGATTGTTTATAGCCATAAAATAAATGGGGGACCCAGCTCAGAGGCTATCACAGGGCATTTTCATAAAAGATTGTTTGTGTTTTTTCTTAGCTGAACCTCAGGACCAAACTTACAGAGATTGCAGTGTGGGTGTTGGAGAAGGATTTGTTTAAATTTCTTGGTTGTACTCCCAATAGGGGTATATGGGGAGGGATATTTTCATACATGTCAGTTTGTGAAATATGTCTGGCTAACCGCTGGTACCAACTGCAAGACCAAAGTGGAATGAACTGTGAAGTTATTAGTGCTTGCCGGGTGGATAGTTATCCTTCTGAAAGCAACCTTGGGGTAAATTATAGCGTGTGGGTTTTTATGTCATTTGCCTGGTCGAAACCCATGGGAAAACTGGAACAAACACAAAGGGGTTGCCATGTTAGTGGAGTTACAGAGTTGTGAACCAACAAGTCTGTGATATATCTTATGTGGAGCATCATGGGTGATATTTTCAGTCACACTGCTGTTTTTCTGCCACTGTGTCACCAACTGTCAAAAAAAGGGATAAATTAATCAAGCGCCTGTTTAACAACAAACACTATGGATAAAAAGATTGTATATATATATAGCCTCCCCCCCAAGGATTCATCATCACAGATATTCAACCAACCAAGGGGGTCCTCAAATAATGCAATGATGGATAACCCAAGCCCTTCTCTGGCACATCACATTTCACACGGCATCAGGTTCAACATGAGTGTTGCAGAAGTAATTGGACCAAAATTCTGGAGAAGCTAGTAATGTGGAGCATTTCAGGGGCCATTTCAATGTATGTGTGTACGTTCAACAAACAGGCCAAATTAGACCAACTTTCATGTATGTGAGTTGAGTCGTGCACCTGGCCAACTTTCATTTATGTGAGTTATGTCTTATACCTGGCCAACTTTCTTGTATGTGATTTGTATCTTATACCTGCCGAAATTTCATATATGTGAGATGTGTCTTATACATGGCCAACTTTCATGTTTGAGTTGTATCTTATACCAGGCCAACTTTCATGTATGTGATTTGTATCTTAGACCTACCCAACTTTGATGTATGTGAGTTGTATCTTATACCGGGCCAACTTTCATGTATGCTATTTTTATCTTTTACCTGGCCAACTTTCATGTATATGAGTTGTGTCTTATACCTGGCAAACATTCATGTGTGTGAGTTGTATCTTATACCGGGCAAACTTTGATGTATATGTGTTGTATCTTATACCTGGCCAACAATCATGTATGTGGGTTGTGTCTTATACCAGGCCAACTTTCATGTATGTGGGTTGTGTCTTATACCTGGCCAACTTTCATGTATGTGAGTTGTCTTATACAAGGCCAACTTTCATGTATGTGAGTTGTATCTTACTCCTGGCCAACTTTCATATATGTGAGTTGTGTCTTATACCTGGACAACTTTCATGTATGTGAGTTGTATCTTATACCAGGCCAATTTCCATATATGTGAGTATATCTTATACCAGGCAAACTTTCATGTATATGTGTTGTATCTTATACCTGGCCAACTTTCATATATGTGGGTTGTGTCTTATACTAGGCCAACTTTCATGTATATGAGTTGTATCTTATACCTGGCCAACTTTCATGTATGTGAGTTGTGTCTTATACCTGGACAACTTTCATGTATGTGAGTTGTATCTTATACCAGGCTAACTTCCATGTATGTGAGTTTATCTTATACCTGGCAAACTTTCATGTATATGTGTTGTATCTTATACCTGGCCAACTTTCATATATGTGGGTTGTGTCTTATACTAGGCCAACTTTCATGTATATGAGTTGTATCTTATACCTGGCCAACTTTCATGTATGTGAGTTGTGTCTTATACCTGGACAACTTTCATGTATGTGAGTTGTATCTTATACCAGGCTAACTTCCATGTATGTGAGTTTATCTTATACCTGGCAAACTTTCATGTATATGTGTTGTATCTTTTACCTGGCCAACTTTCATGTATGTGGGTTGTGTCTTATACCTGGCCAACTTTCATGTATGTGAGTTGTGTCTTATACCAGGCCAACTTTCATGTATATGAGTTGTGTCTTATACCTGGACAACTTTCATGTTTGTAAGTTTTATCTTACCCCAGGCTAACTTTCATGTATATGAGTTGAACCTTATACCTGGCCAACTTTCATGTATGTGAGTTGTATCTTATACCTGGCCAACTTTCATGTATGTGAGTTGTAACTTACCTGGCCAACTTTTATATATATGAGTTGTGTCTTATCCAACTTTCATGTATGAGAGTTGTATCTTATACCATGCCAAATTCCTTGTATGTGAGTTTATCTTATACCTGGCAAACATTCATGTATATGTGTTGTATCTTATACCTGGCCAACTTTCATATATGTGGGATGTGTCTTATACTAGGCCAAATTTCATGTATGTGAGTTGTATCTTATACCTGGCCAACTTTCATGTATGTGAGTTGTGTCTTATACCTGGACAACTTTCATGTATGTGAGTTTTATCTTATACCAAGCCAACTTCCATGTATGTGAGTTTATCTTATACCTGGCAAACTTTCATGTATATGTGTTGTATCTTATACCTGGCCAACGTTCATGTATGTGGGTTGTGTCTTATACTAGGCCAACTTTCATGTATGTGAGTTGTATCTTATACCTGGCCAACTTTCATGTATGTAGGTTGTGTCTTATTGCTGGCCAACTTTCATGTATGTGAGTTGTGTCTTAAACCAGGCCAGCTTTCATGTATATGAGTTGTGTCTTATACCTGGTCAACTTTCATGTATATGAGTTTTATCTTACCCCTGGCTAACTTTCATGTATGTGAGTTGTACCTTATTATACCTGGCCAAATTTCATGTATGTGTCTTATCCAACTTTCATGTATGAGAGTTGTATCTTATACGAGGCCAAATTCCTTGTATGTGAGTTGTGTCTTATACCTAACCAACTTTCATGTATGTGAATTGTGTCTTATACCTAGCAAACTTTCATGTTTGTGAGTTGTGTTTTATACCTTGGCCAACTTTCATGTTTGTGAGTTGTATCTTATACCTAGCAAACTTTCATGTTTGTCAGTTGTATTATATACCTGGCCAACTTTCATGTATTTAAGTTGTGTCTTACCCCCGGCCAACTGTCATGTGTGAGTTTAGTCTTAACCTGGCCAAATATCATATGTGAGTTGTGTATTATACCTGGCCAACTGCGCACAATTTGAACCAAGTTTATATGGTTGGAAATGTCATTTCAATAATTAATTTATGAATAATCAAATCAGAATGGGGAGGGACACTTCTTTTATGACTCAATACTTTTTCCCTCACTGAGCAACCATCTCTCCACCTTCCAGATTACACTCAAGATATTGACCTAACATACTGATAAACCCCTGCCCCAAGGAGTAATCTTCACAAAACATTTGATATTGCACTACTCAAGGAGAAACCTTCGAAATGAACTGAAAAATCCAAAGACCTACTTTGAGCAAACTTTCAAGGGATTGTTGATCAACTTGTGCATTGCTAGGAACCTCGGCTAGGGCTCTATATTCTGATCTAATTCTTGTCCTGGAAGGACACCTCTCTGGTGCTGACCCCCTTTGTTGGCCAATTATTGAAAACAAAATAAAACATTATAACGATACACTAAATTTCAAAGTATCTAAATCACTCAGCGCGTAATGATATTGTAGATGCAGACAAGCGGCATAAATACTTGTAAGAGAGCATAGGAGACTTTGAAAAGTGACCTATAAGAGGGCTGGTACAGATGTCACTGCCATGCACATCAATCATTAATGTTGACAAATATGCTGCAGCATAATTTAGGCATCAGCTCCGAGGAGAGCAAACAAAAGCTGTTGCAACAACACCATGCTTTATGCTCAACAAAGATGCAGCAAGATATCCATCCAGAGCCTTCTCCTATCTCTAGAGTGACGAAGTTCAGATGATCACCGGTAAGCAAATTTGAGAGTAGAGCTTATCTCGGCAGAAGGTCTTCCAGAGAGAGCAAGGAAGGACAAGATTAGTTTCCCACACAGCAAGAGAGGCCGGGAAGAAACAGCCCCCCAAAAAGTTGAGATCATTTTTGTCCAAAATAAGGCAGAGAATATAATGTTAATATATTTGTCTGAGTAGAGTACACCACATGGCTATGCACAGTAGTGGCTAACCAATCATGCCACTATCTGCGGGAGGTCTACTCAAGTCAGGTTACTCTACATGCACACTGGGCACTCCAATACTATGATAAAATGAATGCATGCCAGACATACATGATGGATAGTGGGTAAGTCCATGTAGTAATTAGATGTTGTAAACCTTACATACATGTGGTGATAAGATGTATGTATAGCTTACACACGATGGGTAGAGGATATGTCCATTTGGTGATAAGAAGTTTACAAGTCTTACATACATGACGGGTAGCGGATACAAGAATGGGCTCCATTGAGGAGAGCAAAGAAAGCAAAACATAGCCACGACATGTTTACAGCACAAAATCCATAGAGGAATCTCTCTCAAAAGCTTTGGGATTAATAGTGGTTCCTGGAAAGCATATGTGCCAGTGTTGTTTTCCTCAGCAGATGATAAGTAGAAACAGCAGTAAAGGTCTGGAAGAGACCAGCTATGGTGGAACTTTGCCATCATCAGCCATCTTTGGGACCATATTCACCAACTCAAAGGGGATGCGTGTATAAATAACAGACAAAATTAAATTCAAACATTGTAAGAGCCCACCCAGGACCATGGGTCAATAACACACTATACAGGTATTGTTGACGGTGAATGATTATTGCCTAAGGCTGCCTTGCACACATAGTAATATCTAACAAACACAAAAAGGTTTGTACATGTAGTGAAACAAAAACAATTAATACACTACAATTGAACAACTAGGGTACTACCATATTACAAACTTATTCACATCTGCTTGGAACGGACACAATCATGGCATACACCAGCATCCTTGGTAATTTAGTGTGCCGTACCACCCACTACTGGAAATTGACATAGAGTGATAGATAAATCTACACAAACCTGTCCTCCTTAATTTTATAATCCCCCGACTATCCACCAACTTAAACTCCTAAACGAAAACCCACAAACACAAACCCCCCACAGCTATCTTTGCTTACTTATAAACAACTGCAGCACAACTATTGAAGCATGACTCTCTCTAGTATGTGGGGTGTGGCAAGTGAAGGGAAATCCCCTAGCTTAGCTTCATAAATAACTATTCTGTCAACTACGAACACCTAACAGGATATGTTCCATCCAATCACATGAGCAACAAGTTACAGTCCTTCAGATAATTGGTTGCACAGAAGAGGTCAGATATACCCACTATTGCCACATCCTTTTCTACTTCTATTTCACTCCAACTAGAACCATGTATATAAATATAGCTAAATGTGATTTTTTAACAAACAATTACCTAGAGGGGAATATCCCAGCTGCCGGCAAGCCACAGTAGCCGCCAGTACGTCAAAATTATAGTTACCAATTGTCGCCCACACTCCATAGTGGCAGACTTCAATACGACCTTCCAATGGAGATGATCCTACCAGTCTAGCTGATGTATGCCTGCAACCTACAAATAGAGAATACAAAAGTTTTACTTCCACAGTGTTAGTGCATGCAAGCATCATAACAGCTCTGATAGGAAGGACTACAACACAGCATATATAATTAGAGTGTGCAATAAATGAAGGAAGTGTTTGGCCGATACATGCATGGGTGTGGCAATGAGTGTGGTTAGATAAACCTATTATCAACAGAAACAATCCGGTAATGGGTTGCTGTATAAGTTGGTTATTTGAAGAGATTCTTCCTACCAAATGTCAAGTCTTAATGCTCATTTCATCAGCCTTTATTAACCCCACCTTTACACAGCCAAGGTGAAGTGTTAGCTATTTAGCATCAGGCCACATCCATGCATGATATGACACTTCACTTCCAAGCAGTTTTCAACAAACAAAGACATACAATATGAAGATTGAATTACAGAATACATATAAGGAGCACGAAAAAATGTCCTTCAATAAATAGTACGCAATATATTCTAGCTTAACACAAGGTATCCATGATACACAACTCAGAGTAAGACAAGGCGGCAAGGCAAGGAGCCCAACAACAAGACATTGACAGATACAAAGATAAGAATAGGTGCACACACATAACATGATGGGAGTCCAAGTGATAGAAGTGGCTTTGATGATGGCTGGGATGGAAATGGACTGTGCATTAAATGTGAATGTTGACAGTGCACTACCAATGACTGTTTTTACCAATACTGAGACCTTTACTAAGAACTTGTATAGAGACACTATCAACATGTTTATGTTGCATCCAGCAAGCTTGGCCCTGATATATGATGACCACTACCAGATTTTCAGGATATGCTTGCGTTCTTCTCCCCCAAAGTTATGCATGCATTCCACCCATACAAGGGGGGGAGGAGTTGCTGGTGAGCAAGAGTTTCGGGTATGTGAAACATCATAGAGCAAGCCACCATTAGCCAGCCACTCTTCACTAGTTGGTGGCACTCAAGTCAGTAAGTAAACTCTTCATATTAAACATTTATATTTTGGGATTCAATGCTATAATTATTATACACTTGAATGGTAATGTGTGCAACAAAGGCTGAGCTGGAATTACTTCCATTACTGCTTACTCTATCACTGAAGAGCATATATAAAAAAAAATTTAACAGTAAACACAGCCTCTGAAGATATACCTGGCTATCATAAAATGGTCCAGAAAGTCCCTAGCAAACAAACCACATATGATAGCACTGGCATTGACAAGGTAGTGGTTAGATTTGCAACCAATGATATGAACCATAAAACCACAAATCTCATTCAAACAAGCGACTTCTTGATAGATGAGTTTAGCCAGTGAAAATAACAAGCCACCTTCATGCATACATGCACACGATATATATTATTATCATACAAGTTACAACCAATGTCTCATGGACTTAGGCTTGCAAAACACATGATGTCCAAGAATATCTAATACTAATTTCTACTCAACATATGTTAAAACAGGCTTCAAAAGAAAGGGGCTAATTACAGAAAATTCTCCATGAAATATATATAAATTAGTGTTAGGATTATTGACAAATATTGATGAATGAAGCATACCATTACTGCATAAGATCAGGACATCAATATTCAAATAATGATTAATGAGGCATACCACTACTTCATATGTAGAGTACATCACTATTCAAATAATGATTAATGAGGCATACCACTACTTCATATGTACAATACATCAATATTCAAATAATGATTAATGGGGCATACTACTACTTCATATGTACAGTATACCAATATTTAAATAATGATTAACTAAGCAAACCACTACTTCATATGCACAGTATTCCAATATTTAATTAATGATTAATTGTGCACACCACTACTTCATATGTACAGTATACCAATATTTAAATAATGATGAACTTAGCATACCACTACTTCATATGTACAGTACACTAAATTTAAATAATGATTAACTAAACATACCACTACTTCATATGTACAGTATACCAATATTTAAATAATGATTAACTAAGCATTCCACTACTTCATATGCACAGTATATCATTATTTAAATAATGATTAATTGTGCACACCACTACTTCATATGTACAGTTCACCAATACTTAAATAATAATGAACTAAGCATACCACTACTTCATATGTACAGTATATCAGTATTTGACAATTCATCTGAATAAAACATTCCAGAACTGTGAAGATATGATTGCCAAGCATAATACAAGACTATTACACCAAATCACATGACAGCACAAACAAAACACATGACCAGAAAAAAATACAGCACACTAAAAACATGTGTAAATCACACTGACGCACAGGACCACAGAGACTACCCACATAACACATGACCAACACACAGAATCACTTGACCACATAGCTCCCACATAACACATGACTATCAAACTGAATGACATGACCACACAGACCTCGCACATTACATATGACTATCACACAGAATGACCAAACAACGCTCGCACATATCACATGACTGTCCGACTGAATCACATGATGCACACTGAATCACCAAACAATGCGCGCACATATCACATGACTGTCCTGCTGAATCACAAAACGACACAAAGCTCGCACATACGATCAGAAAGGGAAAAAATTAAGCAAAAGTCAAGAAAAATATATATTGGGGGTGAAATCCACCATGATGGGCTGATGGGATACCTGAAAAATAAGTCCCTCTTTGCGACACACAGTGGTACACTGTAGTGACTGGAAGTATTAGCTTTCTAGGCGGTTCAAGACCCCTGACATCTTCCCAACTGTCACACCCACAACACATCATCGCTAATGTCCTTTATTTGTGACTGTATCCAAGCATGGTGCAGAGAGTTAAGACGCTCGTGATCAACTAAGCAAGGGTGGGCAACAAGGTAATCGAGGCAATGAGTATTCTTTGCATGGAGGTTAGTTTCTGCTACAAGCACAGCCCATACTTCTGTGTAAAAACCTACAAAATAAATCATACTAAATGGAGAGGAAGTTATATTTGGAAAGTAGGTTCAGGGACAACTGAATAAGACAAGTGGCAAGATGAAGACTCCCTGTTTCTCCCACTTCCAAAGACCACAGCCATGTTGTCAGTTACCGAGCTACAAGATGGAGGAGCTCAAGCAGATGGGGAGTAGGGCAATTATAGGAAGGTTTAGCAAAGATACTAGAAGAGGAAGCACAGGGGAAAAAAATAACCGGACCCAAGGAAATGCTGGTAGGTGAAGTGCCCGAAAGAGACCGAACAGCTGAAGGCAGAGCAGAGCATGAAAAACTGGAACATATTCACTAACCAGAATTAAGAAAACTCAAGCATGATAAATATTCCTAGCACTACAAATATGAGAGCGCTGAATAACTGGTGCGAAGGATTGAGCATGGGTCTTGAAGGAGTGAGCTCTTTATGAGATAAGGCCATGAGTGAGGGTGAGTGAGAAAGTAACAACAAGAGAGGGTATGTGAGGAGGACAGAATCTGATGATGGAAATGGCAGAGAAGTCACTGATGAAGTCACAGAAGTCAAGCAACTTACTAGAAGTTACACACATTAGAGTACCTAGAGTTACCATGCTTACAAATATAACACTGGTAAGATGTAGGGGAAGAAACCGATAAAGTGCCCATTAAGATAAATGCAGAAAGGATCACAGCAGTAATAGGGCTATCAACAATATGAAAGTTCACTGAAGCTGATGAAGGTCAGTCAGCTGCCCAAAACATGGCCACATGAAGGATGGCCTACAGCAGTTATATATAAAATAAATTTTGAAAAATGAGGAAATCAAAAAATTTGTACTCCAATATACTGTGTCCGTGGAAGAATTATTAACTGAGCATTTTTTTAAATTAATATCATAGGCATGATAATACATGAATTCAGTGGCATCTCCACCAGAAATTATATTTTTTGTGTTTAATTTAACATGTGAATACGACTTTGGAACTCAACAGATTTGACAAATTTTGCTCCGTTAACCATGAAAGATAGATCTCTTTGTGCACTCGCTAATGAAATAAACAAATGCTGCCTAGCTAGAAGTATACCTAAGTTACTCCAGCCAGACTCTGTCTGTGCACTCCCTAATGATATAAATAAATGCTGCCCAGCTAGAAGCGTACCTGAGTTACTCCTGCCAGATAATGTCTGTTCACTCGCTATTGATATAAATAAATACTGCCTAGCTAGAGGCATACCTAAGTTACTCCAGCCAGACTCTGTCAGTGCACTCGCTTATGATATAAACAAATGCTGCCTAGCTAGAAGCATACCGAAGTTACTCCAGTCAGACTCTGCCTGTGTACTCGCTAATGATATAAACAAATGCTGCCTAGCTAGAAGCAAACCTAAGTTAGTCCAACCAGACTCTGTCTGAGCACTCGCTATCGATATAAACAAATACTGCCTAGCGAGATGCACACCTAAGATACTCATGCCAGACTCTGTATGTACACTCGCTAATGATATAAATAAATGCTGCCTAGCTAGAAGCACACCTAAGTTACTCCAGCCAGATTCTGTCTGTGCACTCGCTAATGATATAAACAAATAGTGCCGAGCTAGAAAAATACATAAGTTACTCCAGCCAGACACTGTGTGTGCACTAGCTAATGATATAAACAAATGCCGCCTAGCTAGAAGCACACCTACGTTACTCCATCCAGACACTGTCTGTGCACTCGCTAATGATATAAACAAATACTGCTTAGCTAGAAGCATACCTAAGTTACTCCATCCAGACTCTGTCTGTGCAATCGCTAATGATATACACAAATGCTGCCTAGCTAGAAGCATACCTAAGTCACTCCTGCCAGACTCTGCCAGTACACTCGCTAATGATATAAACAAATGCTGCCTAGCTAGAAGCAAACCTAAGTTACTCCAGCCAGACTCTGCCTGTGCACTAACAAATGATTTAAAGAAATGCTGCCTAGCTGGAACCAAACCAAAGTTAATTTAGCCTGACTTTGGCTTTCTCAAAATATTTGTAGACCTGTAATTCTTCCAGTCAAAGCTCCTTGTTGGGAATACAATAAATAAGTTCATAACTGGTATGTGTACTTAGACAAGGCACTTGGCTACACAATGACTGTTTTAATTACGTTTAAAGACTTGCACAAACAAAGAGGCCATGGAAGTTAGCTAAGATTAACCTCTTTTACTATGAGGCCATTTGGAGGCCTATCCTCAATTTCAAAACTGCTTTCCCCCATAGGCAAACCAAAGTTGTCCTCCAGAATCAGAGAAAATACTCCACCTAAGCTAAGTAACCATACATCACAACCAGCACGAAATTGCTGCTCGAATTCTGTACAGTTGGTGTATTTCAATATTTGCTCCTGTAGTTACTGAATGTCTATGGCCAACATAATCGGTAGACATGTACGTTGACGATGAATGCAGCTCCTTTTCATACAACCAGGACACGATATCTTAGAACCTTGCGATCAATTTTGATGGATTTAATAAATATCTTTAGACATGTAACTATATGCTTTCTCCAGCGAATGGGTTAAGTTTGTGTGATCATGGGAGGAGAGATTGCATTCAGCCTCTCTGAACAGCATTATCAAAAACAGCTGACAACAAAGAGTTACATGCATATTTACCATTTAAAATAATACAAACAATGATGTGGACATGTGGCTGTACAGGAACTCCTTCACATTAAAAACAGCATAATATTGGTGCACATAATTCTAAATAGTAAAGGGTCATCAAACTTGTTGGGGTCAACATGGGTATATGCTGTTGTCTGGTTTCCATTCACTTTGAACAGATTAATCCGATATAGATGTCTGTTTTTATTTTGGTTCCAGTTCCAAACTGTTTAGTTGGTTTGTTCTATTCTAGAATTTTTGTATTATAGAAGAGCGGTGGAGATACTCCAGGCCTTGTAAACACTTGTAACAAACTTCCTTATTGTTACTGTAGACTACACATATCAGAACATTTCATCTATTGTTGCTACTGTTGAGAGTATGCAGGTAACAGTGGCATAGGAGAACTCCACCAACCAGTCAACTACAGCATCATTTAGACTAGGTAACAGTTTCCATGGAGTGGGCAGTCGATAAATCAACAGCAGAATAGAGCATGCTAAAACAATTCTAATCCAGATAAGAATAGTCATCATCTTAAACAGGCTAGTAAGAGGGAGTTCAGTTTTAAGAGAGAAACAAGCAAAGAAACAGAAAACCAAAGATCCTTGAGATGCTCTTTAGGGTCGATAATAAAAAAACGCCCCGTACTCATCTGCCGGAATTATTTTAGTCGTATGAGAGGCAAACACCGTCGGTCCTCGAAATCATCGGACAGTTTCTTCACTTTAGCGCTCAACTCGGTTAGCGTATTGCTAGCTTACCTTGGCACCTTCTAAACCACACCTTTGTTTTGCTAACGCTTTTAGCGATCTCTGTCGGCTTCGAAATCTTCTTACTATCAAGCTGCCAAGCTATGCTACATAGTTTCATCCACACAGATAATTTGAAAAAACAAGCTAGATAGTGTAGCACAGTACTATATAGCTTGAAGCCTAACTCCAATCGGCATTTTTTGGTTGACAGTACCGTTATTCACTTCCTATGGCAAGGACATGATGTCATCAGTAATTACTGGACAAGACAAGGATATACTGGTAAGTTGATGAGATATTGAACGTCAATAATATATAGTTTTGCTATGTGGAAGTAAGTTGAGTATGAAACATAGATAACTATTTAGCTAGCTAATGTTATTGAATGTTACTGTATGAAATTGTTTTAGTGCCACAGCTTGTAGCAGTCCTCTTTCTGGAACAGATGTGACTTCTCAGGACAGGCATTGCAGACCCATATGCTACTTCTCTGTTGGAAGGGTTCATGTTTGTTTGTTTTTAGCAGTAGACGCACCTCCTAGATATATCTCCTTTTGCTGGAAGGTGATCTAGACGAGGAAGTGTTGGTGGTAGTAGTTCTGTGGCAGCAATACTTGGCCTTCCAGTATGCTTCTGTGACTTGTAAATCCAATAAGCTGTGTTGCAGGCTTCATCCTAAAGATTTTTAATGATTGAATTACTGGTTGGTGACTTGAAATTCTAGATGATAATATGCATGCATTTGTGATGCCCACATCGAACAAAAACCTGTACTTTTATTTTTTTTATACTTTTCAGTTGTACTATATAATACCCCCAAAGGTGGGCCTTGTTGACATTGCTATGTATTGCCATGGTTATGTCACATGTTTGTGTTGTTATTTCATTCACCTGTAGCAAATATAAATCCTGGACTGAGCTGTGTACCAGTATCATTTAGACCTATATTTGGTGGAGGTGAAGCTGACTTCTCTGAAAATATATATAGTTGTTGTGTCACACATCTGTAGCAAATGTAAATCCTGGACTGAGCTGTGTACCAGTATCATTCTGACCTATAGTTGGTAGAGGTGAAGTTGACTCCTCTGAAAATAAATATTGTTGTTGTTTCACACACCAGTAGCAACTTTAAATCCTGGACTGAGCTGTGTACCAGTATCATCTGGACCTATAGTTTGCGGAGGGTCGACTCCTCTGAAAATATATATTGTTGTTGTGTGACACACGTGTAGCAAAGGTAAATCCTGGACTGAGCTGTGTATCAGTATCATTTGGACCTATATTTGGTGGAGGTGAAGCTGACTCCACTGAAAATATATATTGTTGTTGTTTCACAAAACAGTAGCAACTGTAAATCCTGGACTGAGCGGTGTTCCAGTACCATTTGAACCTATAGTTTCGTGGAGGTGAAGCTGACGCCTCTGAAAATAGATATTGTTGTTATTTCACACACCTGTAGCAAATTTAAATCCTGGACTTAGCTGTGTTTCAAATATAATTATTGAACATTTATCATAAACAAACCATTGATGTTGGAATGAACTTATGAATCACAGTGCTGGAGGAGGTAAAGCTGGTTCAACAATGAATACTGGTTCTTCAGTGAAAACTGGTTCATATGTGAAAAGTTATGTAAATTAAAAACTTATTTTATATGATTCAAAAGCATTACCTTTGCCTTCCATAATTTCAAAGTCTCTCTTCTTTCTGCTATGTATTTACTTATGCTTTTGACATTACCAGAAAAAATTCAACCACACTCCCTAGACAAAATCTATTTGCCATTTTCAGTTGTGGGAAGAGTAGCTGCAAATAAAAGCAGCTACAAGTTATAGGTCAGAATGATACTGGTACACAATCCAAATGAAAATATACCGCGTTCAAGTAATTAGTGTTTCTCCGCGACAAAAGTCGCTATCGTCGTTACGGACAATTGAATTATGACCCTCCTTTACCATATAAATTATATATACCAATACTAACAAAACAAGCACATAATGACACACTTGATTTCAAATGGTAAAGGGTTTAATAACTGGTAATGGTCTACATAGGCACAGACTAGTTATCGTTCATTGTTTAACACAGCCGTCCCACACATAAATGTGTTTTTTTAATTTATTTATTTATATATATTTTTTCAAGTTGAGTTTGTTTGTTTGCTTCTGTGTATTATAGTTAGTGGAAGGGAACTACACCAAGTCAGAGATCCATCAAGCCAAAATCAGAGTTTCCGGTGTCCAAGGTATTATAAATCATTTCAGACTTGTAGATAATGTTCTTCACTAGACATACCAACAGATACCAAGTCGTATTGACACGACCACCAACACAAAACACTTAATCAAACTAATTGTTCCAATTTTTTTTTTACACAAGTCAGCACATACCATAACTTGCATTTCTAATCAGGTTCAGCAAGGTATCATCTAAAGCTCCCTCAAAGGTCTTCCCAAGAGTTGAACAGCAGAACTAACCAAATATGGCAGTAGTTATTAAATATTGTGCTTATCGCCAAGTTGCACATGTGGGCATATATTTTTGTATATAGTTACTGCTCTAGACAATTCCAACTGAAGCAGATTATACTTAAGTAAATCAACTCACCACACACTTTAAATTCAGCAGACAGAGCATCAGGGTATCAGATATAAAGGAGAATCAAGGTGTCCAACCAATTCTGATTACAAAACTTCATGTGATCTAGCTTGAGCGTGGCTTCAATGAGTTGTCTAACCACGCCTCTTTACCAAAACAGTGAAGCAAATTAGACAAGGAGCATAGGAAGATTAGGAGTAGTGTGGGACAAGAAGTTCGTGACTAGTCTATAATACAGGAGTTCTGCAATTAGGCGAAGACACACAAACACAAGTAAAATAAAAGCCTTTAAAAAGTAAGGAGCATGACTTGACCATGTGCACCTCAACCAGATATACCAACCTTTACCATTTAATATTTCACCAATGAGCTATACAAGGGTACATTCATTTAAGACATGCCAACATGTTCTTGTGAATTCTAAATATATAGTCATTGAAAAATATAGAGGAAGTCGCAAAGCAAATAAATTATCAAGCAGATGCTCATATATATATATGTGAGTTAGTTAATTCACTAGCATAAATAGCTATATATGTGGACCATGCTTATATTCCATAGACCCATAGTCCTAAAACTAGGGAACTTACTAAACTAACGAGGGCAATTTACAAGACGCTCTAGCAATTTTGGCACAATCCGGTGGAATCTGTGCCTGAATGGAAAAATGACAGAGGCAGTCTAGAAGGCAAACAAATGCTTGAGTAGGCTTAATTAAAAAAATAATTAATGTTGATTCATATTAAAAAATTATCAATTTATATAGCATATTTAACCACACACCAGGTTCTTGACTTGTTGCAAGACATATTACTCCTACATCTCGCGAGTGATCACAATAATGCCATCCCAATGGCCTGTGTCGACAGTTAATCAGAAGTAGTTCAGTTCCAACACAGAAGAGACGATCAAGAGTTATAGGAGCAGTTCCAGCAGTGATGTTATACAATGGAGTAGACCCTAAAGTAATCATTAATGAAACAATCATTATTGGCTTGATGATGTTGGCAGGAAAGAGTCATTATAGCTTCAGTTCTCAATAAAAGGATGAAACAGATTATAGCCTCCATTTTTTTAATAGATAGTTTTAGTCGCAGAATCATAATCTGACTTTAAAGTTTGGCATGTGACACTCAAAGTGCCACATTTGAAAGAATTAGCACACCAACATACTAAGACTAGGATATGTGAATTTGCTTGTACGCTGGTAGCTACTCTGGAGCACCCTCCGACATTTATATATATATCCAGCTACTATAACTCCGATACAAGGATACAGACAGAATTTATAGAGAAACAGGTGCTCTCTGCCAAGTCGAATGGACAAAACTCTATGAAGGAGAGAATCTCTGCCCACCGCAGGATGTAGATTTTAAGAGGGTCTGAATATCAAACAACAAAAATGTAATATTTATATATCAAAATATCAAAAAAAAAAATTTCTTTCCTTTCTGCTGTGCAGGTAATTGCTTATTCTGAGTGCATTCATATGATAAGTTGAATCCCTTTAGAAGCAAATCCAGCAACACCAAGGACACCAAACACACCACAATCACCTCCTAAGAGCAGTCAACAAATGCCCATATTTGGTGTGTGTCTTGTCAAAACACATGTCTGTGATATGAGTGCATCATTATCAGCAGCTGCAGCGTTGGTGATTGTTTTAGGGGAACAAGTTTCAAAACAACGCAAAGCAAGAATTTTAAATCGCCTAGTCCTAGGTATAAGTACAACCCTAGCCCTACATACATGTCAAACCTAGCCCAAGCTATATGTACCTATCCCTAGCAATATCCCAAGCTCTATCTACATGTATACCACTTCGCCAAGCAAAATGAACAAACCTAGCCCTACATATATGTACAACCTAGCCCAAGCTATATTTACAATACTAGCCCTGGTAATGTCCCAAGCTCTATCTAAATGTATACAATTAGACCTAGGAACATGATCTAACCTGCCCTACATATATGTACAACCAAGCCCAAGCTATATGTACAATAATAGCCCTGGCAATATCCCAAGCTCTATCTACATGTATGCCACTAAGCCAAGCAACATAGACAAACGTGACCATTCCCAGCCCTGGCAACAATAACATCCTAAGTACAAGCTACATAGGATAGACCAAGAAACATGAGCATCCCAACCCAAGACAGTAAATCACCAGCCCAGGTAGCATTTAAATCCAAGCCCTAGCAACAGCCCTAGCAACATTTCCATACATGACCCAAGAGACCAGTATACCATCATTTATCAGACCTTTTTTTTACAACAATTATCCTGTCAAATTGTAAGTAAAGATTTATGACTAAGTGGCTCATCATTAATGATGAGCCACTAACTGGAGTTCCTGAGAGGAAGAAATAAACCTCAAAGACCAGTCATAGCTCAGAAAGGAAGGCAAAGCTTACCATGCATCTCAGATAAACAAACCAAATAAAAAGAGTTATCTCTATCCAATAAGTCTGATAGCCACGCAATCCTTCTTATAATAATGTAGTCAGTCCAGAACATCAATTTGCACAAGATTTTTTTTTATCTTGCACTAACTCTTTACAATGTTATAGATAGTCATTTTCCCAATTTAAAATTCAGCTGCAACAAAGGCTAGGCTTTTTCCATGTTTAGCTAGCTCACAAACGTCAACTAGTTCTCTATTGTTAGGACAATCCTTTACCTTTTCTTTCTAGTCTCAACCATTATAGCATAACATGACAAGCAGCTTCAAAATCAACCAAATATATCATAGCAGCCAAAGTAATAACAAAACTAATAACAATCATCATAATAATAATAATAAGATAATAGTAATAATAATAATAGTAATAAATAAAACAAAATAGAGGCAAGGCTTCGGTTGACAGACATTTGCAGAAATCTGAACACGAATAACTGACTTCCTATAGCATAGCTACCAAGAGCAGCTGCTACTATTATGGGCATAAATCACCACAACAAACAAATCCAATTTGGCAAGACACCCTTGACATCTGTTGCAGAGTTCATCATTGTAATAAGACCTAGATCATTCAGTTAAGTTCAAAGTTTGTACAGAAATATTTAGCAGCTCTTATTATATTTCACATCGTGGTGCATATCCACAGCAACTATAAGGTACATGCAAGGCTTAGCTAAAAGTACTGAGCCACTAAGCAATAGCTACTTAGCTGAATACTAGTTCACTAGATCAAGTAGCTATAGCTAGCTAGACACATGCTTACAGTCATCACAAACCTTCATTGAAATATCGCTCTGTATGCTAACCGTGGAAATGCTGTCTTGTCTCAAGGTTCGTACTTATGCCTCAACTCATGGACACACTAACACCAAATATGAACGTGGTCGGATCCCAATAGAACCACATTTGCCTCCATTACAGAAGTTCCAAGTACAGTGTACACACACCTGGGTTACATAGTCTATTTACATTGACCCCATCAAAGCAACTGCCTAGCAGTGTACAAGGGTTGAGTTACGTATATACATGGATGAAGTAGATGGTGCACCTATGGAAAAATCTGTCTCTAATGATTACAGCCACTTACTAGCACCAGTAGATAAAAGTCAATGCATGTATATCTTCAGTCGACTCACAAAGCACCTCTTCAATTCCTGCCTGTCAGCAGATAGCACTTACATGAACCCAGGCAATATATGTAGGCATTGCTGTGACTTACACATGCAAAATTGCAAAAAGTCTTTAGTTCATACCAGAACTGACATCACAGAAGCTGCTGCGCCTTCGAATTCTGTCCTTGGAAGAGTTTTGGTAAAGTTGCTAAAGTTCATGCTGTGTGTTCCTCCAGTGAACAAGAGGATTATCAAGTTGTCCAACTGGTCAATACCATCAATGCCTTCAAATCATTGAGCTTCCAGGAATAACACCAAAACACCAGACAAAACTGCCCTACACTTAGACTTTTATAATTAACAATTACTGGGCTGACACAGAGTTTAAATGACCGGTGAGATTCACTATTCCCAATCAGGCAGACATCTAGGCCACCACGATGCAATGCCTACATGTATGCATAGCCTGGCCTCATCCCTCACAACCAGGAGATCAGTACTAAATACAGGCAAGTCTGGTACATGCTGATGACACTGCTACTAGAGTGAAAATTGCTGACCAACAGGTAATTGAAGGCAGAGACAAACTATGTATGGATAGGTAAGAATGTGGCTATCTTGTTAGTGCCTACATGACTTGGTGGAAAATTACCAAGGATAGCAAACATAACAATGTAATTTCTGCCTATAATGAGATTGCAGTGAATGTCATTATGGAAGAAAGACCATATCCACATAAGAGCAGCTACACAACTTCAAAACCACTACACTGGTGCAGTCCATGATCAATGAGTGGTAGTAATCTTGAAGCACCTAGCAACCAATGCCAGGACACAGCTACATGCAGCAAATATGTTCCCCAGTGGACCATCTCATACACACCATTCCCAACATTAGTGGCCTAGTGTTCCACTCTAGCTCAATATTAAGACCTCAATCATGTCGAGACAGGATACCCAACGCTGAAAAATATGTAGTGTGCTCTACTGGCATTGCCAGCGAAGCAAATAGGATTTGGCAATGCCATTCCTTCGTCAAGTGCAGACAGCAACTTATCTGACTCTCTTCGGGTCACCAGGCCCATATCTCATCTTTTTACGAAGCATAACTCATAACCTTTTCTCTTCCTGTTATGTAGCAAGACCCTGGTCCATATCTTATCTTGATAAGGAGCATGACCCAGGCCAGTATCTCTTCTTGTTATGGACCAAGACCCAGACCCATAACTCAAATTGTAAGGTGTATGACTGAACAGGAAATCAACAATTCACAATAGACCATATCTGCCTGATAACTATCACACACACTTAATGAGCTTATCGTAGCAGTACATACAGAGTATGTACATCTTAGTTTTCCTGCATATGTGATGGTCACAATATTCGTATGAAAAGTAATGTTGTTAAATGACTGTCAGTCAGGCTAGGCAGACTTGAAGAAACTATGGTACAAATGAGCATCAAAATGATGCCCTGCACATTGGTCTCCATTCTTATCAGACAAGAAATAAGCAGCAGCTTTAAGCTAGTGGTAGAGCTAATACTCTACTTGCCATAGACACAAACAACTCAATACAGCAGCTTCAGAACAATAGCATGTACTTGCAATGCCCAATGAGGGACTAGATCAAACCAATATCATTCCAGATAAAAGTCACTGTCCCACAATTGAGGAGAAAATCTGAGACTGCTACAGCCATTTACATCATACAAATAAAGTCAGTAGCATACTCACCATGCTAAGCACTCATCACAGGCAAGTACCCACTACCTAAAGTCTGCAAGGATGATGCCAACTATCTAGGTCAAGCACCTGGGATATAGACATTCAGTATGAAACAATGTGCATGTCCTTAACATCACTTCATCACAGCAATGACTATGAGCCTTGAGTGGAAGTTTTTAAATAAAAATACCAATTTCCTCTTGAAAATCTTCAATCATTAGTAAGCTAATACAATAACCTGCAGTGTGATACAAGAATGGGTAGTAGAGGTTAGCAATGTTGCAGAGCTATATCTTATTAGAGCAACGATATCTAACCAGGAGTAGGAAACATTCTCGGAATCTGAGTACATAGCTCCTGGTAAGCAAATGTGCCATTGTTGCTTTCCTCTGCAGATGCACATCCAAAAATGGTGTTAAAGGTCAGGAAGAGAGTGTCCATGATGGCAATAGACATGGTTGCCAGCTTCTTTTTTAGGTTGGTTTGGACGTGGTAGGAGAGAGGGTGGATGGTGGATTGCTCATCCACATAAAAGGGCATGCACTCAGATGTGTGCATTAATAAGAATACTAATTGATTTCAAAATTAACACTTAAAATTCATCACACAAAGTGGGGTCCAATCCGACTCAGGATGTTACACATATCTTTTGTTTGTCTAATATTTCCTAGCTGCACTATGATGTCAGGGTTTTGGGAGTTTGCTGGTCGACCTACATATCCTGCTACAGGCTATGTGATACTTTCAAAATACCAGCAAGGTATTAGGTGCTAAGGTTGATTGATATGCTTGCTCTAAATAGACCCCCAAAAAAAAAAGATTTGTAACTCACAGTTCTTACTATACTAGCAGTGAATGAAGCCAAACAGAGGTAGATCAGCACAACAAATAAGATGTGTAACACACAGTTCATACTATACTTGCAGTGAATGAAGGCCAACAGAGGTAGACCAGCACAATAAATAAGATGTGTAACACAGTTCTTACTATACTAGCAGTGAATGAAGGCCAACAGATGTAGACCAGCACAAAAATAAGATGTGGAACATACAGTTCTTACTATACTAGCAGTGAATGAAGGCCAACTGAGGTAGACCAGCACAACAAATAAGATGTTTAATGCACAGTTCTTACTATACTAGCAGTGAATGAAGGCCAACAGAGGTTGACCAGTACAACAAATTAGATGTGTAACACACAGTTCTTACTACACTAGTAGTGAATGAAGGGCAACAGAGGTAAACCAGCACAACCAATAAGATGTGTAATACACACTTCCGACTAAACTAGCAGTGAATGAAGGCCAACAGAGGTAGACCAGCACAACAAATAAGATGTGTAACGCAGAGTTCTTATTATACTAGTAGTGAATGAAGGACAACAGAGATAGACCAGCACAACAATTAAGTTGTGTAACACACAGATCTTACTATACTAGCAGTGAATGATGGCCAACAGAGGTAGACCAGCACAACAAATAAGATGTGGAACACACAGTTCTTACTCAACTAGCAGTGAATGAATGACAACAGAGGTAGACAAGCACAACAAATAGGATGTGTGACACACTGTATTTACTATACCAGCAATGAATGACGGCCAAAAGAGGTAGACCAGCACAACAAATAAGATGTGTAACGCACAGTTCTTACTATACTAGCAGTGAATGAAGGCCAACAGATGTAGACCAGCACAACAAATAAGATGTGTAATACACAGTTCTTACTATACTAGCAGTGAATGAAGGCCAACAGAGGTAGACCAGCACAACATAAGATGTGTAACATACAGTTCTTACTACACTAGCAGTGAACGAAGGCCAACAGAGATAAACCAGCACAATAAACAAGATGTGTAACACACAGTTCTTACTACACTAGCAGTGAATGAAGGCCAACAGAGGTAGACCAGCGCAACAAATAAGATTAGTAACACACAGTTCTTACTATACAAGCAGTGAAAGAAGGCCAACCGAGGTAGAGCAGCACAACACACAGCTGCGCTGGTTTAAGGATAATATTACAATCAGAGAAGCTTTCTGATATGGAAGATTCAGACATCACAGATACTGAATGAGATTACACCACAGAACTCTCTGAACACAGTGATATTGAACCTGCCGAGGCAACTCCCGATGCCAAGGATGCTGATGAGCCTGACATGCCCCTCAGCTAGAGGTTGTGGTCGGGGTCATGACCTTGGACTTGCTACTGGACATGTCCGTGGATGTGGTTGAGGACATGTCCGTGGATGTGCGATAAGCAGTGATCACGATGGTAGTCATACTTATAGTGACACCAACTCATTGAATGCCAATGATGACTATATTGATCCTGAGGTGCCAACTTAACCCGATTCAAACAGACGTAGAGATATAGGACATGGCTGCGGCCATGCAGACCAAATGCCAGCAAATGCACCAGCTCTAGATGCTGCCCAGAACACAGATTCAACAGAGACTGCACTTATGGAATGAAACGCATTATGTGGCTAAGAAGTGTCCCCAAATATTGGTAGACCTCGTGTACAAGATATCATCAGACAGCCACGTGGGATCACCAATGCTGCTCCTTGTAACTCGATGGTGGGAGCATTTGACTTCTCCATTCCACCTGCCATGTTGTCTTGTAGTTGTTAGAAACAACTGGGAAGCTAGACGCAGGTAGAAGGAACAGAATGTTGCTAATGTTGAACAAGTAAAAGTCAGGAAATGAAGGCATTCATTGGGCATTGTCTATTCGTGGTGATGCACCGATCCAACCTGGATAAGCCAGTTGTATCACTCTGGTCTGATATGGAAAGCAGAACCAACTTCACTGCCATGATGTCTAGGACCAGATCTGTAGACATCTTGAAGTTTCTGAGAATAGACAAAGGGGGGACTGTACCGTTTTTTCACGAAATTTGCCCTTTTTTGGCCCTGTCATAACTTTTTTCCTCCTTCTTCTGTGCGAATAATTATAATACCACCTTGATGTTTATTGTGTATGCTTTAAGATGATATGTAAAAAGTCTATATAGGCACTTTTTCTTAGAAGCTATAGCCAAGCATGCAAGGATCCCTCAACAAAATGGCATTTCCCAAATAGCAAATCCTCTAATTGCCAGGTGCCTTGAGCTGCAGACCACAAACTTGTGTTGTGGCTTCCCACAAGCCTAAGCTGTGATATGACTATAATTTTTTTTTACCGTGAAGCGATGTTGAGTTATGGTGATTAGAAGGAGGCGGGGTCGCAGATGTTCCGTGGATTTTGCAGCGGTTGGAAATAAAATGTCTCATATCTATTCAACACTTCACCACATTTTAAATATGGCTAGCCACTCAGGAAGTTTGGGGTCTGTAGCTCAAGGCGCCTGGAAATTAGAGGACTTGCCAATGGGAGGTGCCATTTTTTGAGTGACCCTTGTGTGTTTGGCTATATCTTCTAAACAAAAATGCCTGTATAGATTTTTTTCATATCATCTTAAAGCACACACAATAAGCAACCATCTAGTAAAATAATTATTTTTACAGAAGGAAGGGGGAAAAAGTTATGACAGGTACAAAAAAATGTACAAATTTCGGAGAAAAATGGGCTAGTCCCCCCCTAACTTCACTGCCATGATGTCTAGGACCAGATTTGTAGACATCCTGAAGTTTCTGAGAATTGACATTAATCAAATCGAGCACAAAGGCAAGCAGGAGACCAACTAGAACTATTCCATGACTTCTGGCTCGTGTTTGAAGCACATCTTCCAAAGTTCTATATTCAGAGAACTGACCTCTGTGTGGATGTAAGAATAAGTGGCTTTCAGAGGTAGGTGTGGATATTGCCAATATATATATTCCTTCAACACCTGAAAATTATGGCATCAAAATCTGGTGGAGTGCAAAGCTGAGAGCACTTACCCACTGAAAAGTGGTTTGTACTTAGCCTGACAACCTGGTGAAGAGCGCGATGCTGGATATGGTGCACGGGTCGTGAAGGTGCAAGAAACAACTTGAGCCAGAAGTGGTTGAATTGTCACCATAGATAATTCCTTCCCATCTAACCCTCTGGCTGAAGACTGCTGATTGATGGTCTCACCTTAGTACGTGGCCACCATCCGTTTCAACTAGTCTCACTTACCTGATGCATTGAAAGCCAACCACAAGAGGGAGGTTCACAGCTCATTGTTTGACTTCAGAGAGAGGTACAGAGCTCATTGTTTGACTTCAAGGACCTGGAGACTCTGCTGTTGTATGTTCCAAAGCAGAATAATTCTGTTCAAGCTGGTACCACTATGTATCATGATACAAGTGTTACAAGAGAAGTGCACAAGCCAGAGAATATCTTGCATTAAAAAGGCACCAAGAATGGACAGGACAAACTTGACTACTGATGTCTAGTGCATGGAGAAAGTGAGCTGTGGTTCTGAAACTGCATTGGTGTTGGCGCTATGGATGCATTCATCATATAGCTAGGCAACTTTCCTGATTGCTTCTGGTGGATTACCACGTCTCATCCTTCTGAAAATATTACATGAACTGATCATGGCACTGGTCGGGAGCCAGTCCCTGATCACTACATTACAGGCACCGATCCATATGGCAATGAAGGTGCTTGGTATAGTAGGTCCAGCTCAGTCACAGCAGGATCAACAGTGTTACCAAGAGGAAAAGATGTTGCCACTGCCTCGAGAAGTTGACAAGAAAGATAGGCTGGATGGTAAGACACGTAGGAAGCCAGTATGATCCCATCACCGCACCTAACAAGATGTTTGCCAGCTACACCTATAAATCCAAATGAGGAACACAATTCAAGTTAAAAAAAATCCAAATATTTATTTCAGCTTAACATGATGATGCACAATCAATAAGTATTGTCGAAGGTATCGCAGCAATAGTGCGATAAAGCATTATGCTCCGTAATATGCCAATATTAGCAGAACAACGAGCAAAAAATGGGATATCCCCAGACAAATGACCCATCAAGGGAGGCATTTACCAATATTCTGCTATGTTTGTGCAATAATCACTTGAATGTGGCCAATAAAAACCTTCAACAAAAGGTCAATTTACAGTAAGGTAGCTACATGTGAAGAGATTATAATTAATTACCTAAAGGGGAATAAGCCAGCTGCCGGCAAACAACATTGGCATCCAATACGTCAAAATGATGGTCACAAACGGTCCCCCACACTCCATGGTTGCAGATTTCCAATCGACCTTCCAATGGAGATGGTCCGACCAATCTAACGGATAAATGTTTGCAATCTACAAATTGAGAATATAAAAGTTTTACTTCCACAGTGTTAGTGTATGCAAACCTCATAACAGCTCTGACAGGATGGACTACAACACAGCATACATATTTAAAGAGCGCTAGAAATGAAGCAATTGCCTGAGCTTGAAACATCACAGCACCCTCCATTGGAACACCAAAAAAACAGGCTGCAGTCAACAGACACTAGTCACAGAATTACAATTAGGTATAGGGAGTGGATCGAGAAACTATCCCCAAACCCAATTCCAGGCAACACCAACTAACTCCCCATTATAGACTACCAGACAGACCAACTCAACATATGCAATAATGCCCCATTGTAGACCAACAGACTGACCAACTCAACGTATTCAATAACTCCCAATTATAGACCACCGGACAGACCAACTCAACATATGCAATAACTCCCCATTATAGACCACCAGACAGACCAACTCAACATATGCAATAACTCCCCACTATAGACTACCGGACTGGCCAAATCAACATATGTAATAACTCCCCCTTATAGAGCACCAGACAGACCAACTCAACATATGCAATAACTTCCCATTATAGCCCACCAGACAAACCAACTCAATATATGCAATAACTTCCCATTATAGATCACCAGACAGACCAATTCAACATATACAATAACTCTCTATTATAGACCACCAGACGGACCAACTCAACATATGCAATAACTCCCCATTATAGACCATCAGACAGTATCCAATTCAACATATGCAATAACACCCCATTATAGACCACCAGAGAGACCAACTCAACATGTACAATAATTCCCATTACACACCGCCAAACAGACCTACTCAACATATGCAATAACTCCCCATTATAGACCACCAGACAGACCAACTCAACATATGCAATAACTCCCCATTATACATTACCAGACAGACCAACTCAATATATGCAATAACTCCCCATTAAAGACCACCAGACAGACCAACTCAACATATGCAATAACTCCCATTATATACCACCAGACAGACTAACTCAACAAATGCAATAACTCTCCACTATAGACTACCAGACAGACCAACTCAACAAATGCAATAACTCTCCATTATTGATCACCAGACAGACCAACTCAACATATACAATAACTCCTCATTATAGACCACCAGACAGACCAACTCAACATATACAATAACTCCCCACTATAGACCATCCTACAAACCAACATTCCAAATGCCACCACAAACATACCATCTACCTTCACATTTAAACCCTACACACAAAGCTCCCCATTTGCTATCACAATCATATGCTCCACTTCACATCCACAACTCCTTTCTACAGCCACCACCAACACATGCACAACCAAGCCTACATATCCAGGCTCGAGACCTTATCAACACCATCCTTCCATTGTTACATACACACACTACAGGGAAAATACATACACAACTCAAGCTATCCCAGCACGTGCTCACACCTCACACACACACAAACATACACAGGACTACTAGGTTTTATACAGACAAAGGCGGGGAAAAAAGACAATGCCCACTCTCTAATGCCAAAACAAACAATCATTTATATTCAACCATTCCTCCCAAACATTAAGATACTGAAACTAATGACTTAATAAGGAAATCAAATTCTGTATCACACCAAGCCTAGCCCAGAACCTCCCAGATATCCTTAGCCATGCAGAATATAAGGCAGCTAAGAATATTGAGTTCTTTAGAAGACACATATCAAGAATCACAAGTAGACACACATTAGCCTGCAAAAGTTTACGGCAAACACACAAAGCTAGTAAAATATTCTAAGTCAAGTTTGAAAGAGTATCACAAGAGATGCTCCATTCTGCAAATGCCAACACAAACAAGACACAACATGTCAAGAGCGAGAGCAGACCTTCCGTACACTAGCAAAATACATGTCATCAATTTTAAAAGCAGCAGAGAAGGAAAGGTTGTGGCCTGTAAAAGATGACAAGAAAGCCACTCATGATACCAACACTTACAGAAAATAACACATGACCAAACCCATCACTACACAAACCCATCATTAGTTCTGTAGCACGAGCCTCTCCCAAAAACACACAAGACAAATCTCAACAATGCCACACCTCAACCTAGTCAAACAAATTACAGCAAGAGACTCTACTTCCCCATGAAATTACACAGAACATCATGTCAATTACATCACTAGTCTAAGGATGCTGGGGCCCACCCAGACACATGTATGCATGGTCATGGCTGTATTTAAGGGAGAGCGAGGGAATGTGGCATTCGCTCCATCCACAACTATGAGATCTCTTGCACACTCCGCCCTAGAGATTGGAAATCAATACATTTTTGAAAATCGCATTTGCCACCCCCCCCCAACCCCTTCCTAGGGGAGCACTTTCCCCCACCACCCCACCCCTTTCTAGCCACATTTTCTGAACGCAACTCTAATAGTGGACCACACACTTAAGAAAGTTTTCTCAAACGACAATAAAGATTTTATTAACATATAATAAAAACACAACCCCACCAGATGCCAGCCTACTAATCATAGATGTGAACACCCTTTACCTGAACATACAACATGAGGGAATTTCCACAACACTAGAATATGTACTTGATCAACAATTCTAGATGAATGTTTGCTTAGTAAAGCCAAGGTACCGTACATGGAAATAATCCTTAAATAAAACATTTTTACAATCCCCCCAAAAAGATGTTTAAACAAACTGCCATGGCCACAAAATTTACACATACTTATGCCAACATATTCATAGCATCCATAGAGGAATAATTCTTAATAACCTCCTCCACTCAACCATTTCTCTGGAAGAGATAACTAGGAGACATCTTTATCACCAGGACAGGGGAGAAGGAGCAACTAGAGGAATCTAAAGCCAACCATAACACACACCACCACCAAATAAAAGTCACATTTGACCACTAAGACAAATGAGTATATTTCCAGCATGCAACTTTTTCCAAAGGCAACAGATTTAGAGTAACAAGAATGCTAGACATCAAAACACACAAGGTAAGCCTACAAATACATTATCAACATATATACTACCACGACAGCCATAAAAAATACATGTTCCCGGCTGGTTAAGAAGAGAAGCTATAAGCATCTTAACATTATCAAAAGAGGAACACTAATACCAAATCAAATGTTCCCAGCCAAGATAAGCGGTAAAGCTGTAAGCATCTTAACACTCTCAACAGAGTAACACTAATAACAAATCAAATGTTCCCAGCCAAGATTATTGGTGAAGCTATAAGCATCCTAACACTCTCAACAGAGGAACACTAATAACAAATCAAATGTTCCCAGCCAAGATAAGTGGTGAAGCTATAAGCATCTTAACACTCTCAACAGAGGAACACCAACAACGAATCAAATGTTCCCAGCCAAGATAAGCGGTGAAGCTATAAGCATCTTAACACTCTCAACAAGGAACACTAATATCAAAAACAAATTTTCCCAGCCAAGATAAGTGGTGAACCTTTAAGCATCTTAACACTCTCAACAGAGGAACAATAATATCGAATCAAATGTTCCCAGCGAAATAAGCGGTGAAGCTATAAACATCTTAACACTCTCAACAGAGGAACACTAATACTAAAATCAACTGTTCCCAGCCAAGATAAGCGGTGAAGCTATAAGCATCTTAACACTCTCAACCGAGGAAGACTAATATACACAATCAAATGTTCCCAGCCAAATAAACGGAGAAGCTATAAGCATCTTAACACTCTCAACAGAGAAACACAAATACCAAATCAAATGCTCCCAGTCAAGATAAGCGTTGAAGCTGTAAGCATCTTTACACTCTCAACAGAGGAACACTAATACCAAAATCTAATGATCCCAGCCAAGATAAATGGTGAAGCTATTAGCATCTTAAAACTCTCAACAGAGGAACAATAATACCAAAATCAAATTTTCCCAGCCAAGATAAGGGGTGAAGTTATTTGCATTTAACACTCTCAACAGAGGAACACTAATACGAAATCAAATATTCCAAGCCAAGATAAGCAGTGAAGCTATAAGCATCTTAACACTCTCAACAGAGGAACCCTAATCACAAATCAAATGTTCCCAGCCAAGATAAGCGGTGTAGCTATAAGCATCTTAACACTCTCAACAGAGGAACACTAATATCAAAAACAAATTTTCCCAGCCAAGATAAGTGGTGAAGCTTTAAGCATCTTAACACTCTCAACAGAGGAACAATAATATCGAATCAAATGTTCCCAGCGAAATAAGCGGTGAAGCTATAAGCATCTTAACACTCTCAACAGAGGAACACTAATACCGAATCAAATGTTCCCAGTCAAGATAAGCGGTGAACCTATAAACATCTTAACACTCTCAACAGAGGAACACTAATATCAAAAACAAATTTTCCCAGCCAAGATAAGTGGTGAAGCTATAAGCATCTCAACACTCTCAACAGAGGAACACTAATACCGAATCAAATGTTCCCAGTCAAGATAAGCGGTGAAGCTATAAGCATCTTAACACTCTCAACAGAGGAACACTAATACCGAATCAAATGTTCCCAGTCAAGATAAGCGGTGAACCTATAAACATCTTAACACTCTCAACAGAGGAACACTAATAGTAAAATCAAATGTTCCCAGCCAAGATAAGCGGTGAAGCTATAAGCATCTTAACACTCTCAACCGAGGAACACTAATATACACAATCAAATGTTCCCATCCAAATAAACGGAGATGCTATAAGCATCTTAACACTCTCAACAGAGAAACACAAATATCAAATTAAATGCTCCCAGCCAAGATAAGCGTTGGAGCTGTAAGCATCTTTACACTCTCAACAGAGGAACACTAATACCAAACTCAAATGATCCCAGCCAAGATAAATGGTCTCAACAGACGAACAATAATTCCAAAATCAAATTTTCCCAGCCAAGATAAGCGGTGAAGTTATTTGCATTTAACACTCTCAACAGAGGAACACTAATAAGAAATCAAATATTCCCAGCCAAATAAGCGGTGAAGCTATAAGCATCTAAACACTCTCAACAGAGGAACCCTAATACCAAATCAAATGTTCCCAGCCAAGATAAGCGGTGAAGCTATAAGCATCTTAACACTCTCAACAGAAGAACACTAATACCAAATTAAATGTTCCCAGCCAAGGTAAGCGGTGAAACTATAAGCATCTTAACACTCTCAACAGAGGAACACTAATATCAAATCAAATGTTCCCAGCCAAGATAAGCGGAGAAGCTATAAGCATCTTAAAGCTCTCAACCGAGGAACACTAATATAAAAAAAATATTCCCAGCCAAGATAGGCGGTGAAGCTATAAGCATCACTCTCAAGAGAGGATCACTAATAAAAAAATTTAATAAAATTATTCAAATATATCTTTCAGAAATTAAAGAATAGAGCTTATCCTAGTAACCTAATATGACAAGTTATCAAGAGTCCCCTCTTTCTCAGACCTAGACGCTTTCAAGATACCAGCAACAAACTGAAAGATACCACAAGAAACAAACATCCCATTTTTACTGCCAACCAACCACAGTTCCCTAGAATCAATATTGAACTAGCTATTAAAAAAAAATTGGCCCAACACATAGAAGGGGTGTGAGTTCCATCATTCACTAAAGCCATGAAAATAGCTAGCAAAATATTCGAAAGCATTCACTAAGGCCATGTCAATAGCCAACAATATTGTCTCAGCAAACAGCAGACTAAAGCCAGCACCAGCAAAGACCACAGACAACTTGTCATGTTTCCTAGAATCCCTGACCATTACACAATTATAATTACAGTACTTCACCGACCCCTGTGCTAAACATATACACCACATGTTCATTCCTCCACAGTATACAAAGTCACTTCACACACGGATCCCCTCATTCTACACTGAGAAGATATTACTCAGGAATTGAAAGCATTGCCTGACCTGAAGACTATTTGAGAAAGTTTTTAGTGCCATCAACAAAAGTTAGATAACAGTTATCAGGCATGGCCACCATGCCCTGCCCTAGTAGCAGACATGTCCCAAGATTATACGTGCTCATTTCCATCTAGACCAAGCTCCCAGGTTGATAGAGGCAGAGGCACAGTTAGCCAGCACTAA
The DNA here is from genome assembly GCA_965261215.1 of Ekhidna sp. Classification (GTDB taxonomy): domain Bacteria; phylum Bacteroidota; class Bacteroidia; order Cytophagales; family Cyclobacteriaceae; genus Ekhidna. Next base: position 63,466 of record CBDHDT010000158.1, on the reverse strand, counting down.
TCAACTATGCACCCTCTGATAATTGGAGGCAAAGATGACCATCATCCATTGCCACATGCCCAGGCTGATTGTAGGAAAAGATGAACAACATACATCTAAAACTCACCCTGATGATTGGAGGCAAAGACGACCATCATCCCGCTCGACATGCCCAGGCTTAGTTTAGGCAAAGATGAACAACAACCCTCTAATACTCACCCTGATAACTGGAGGCAAAGACGACCATCATCCCGCTTAACATGCCCAGGCTTTAGTGTAGACAAAGATGAACAACAACCCTGTAGTACTCACCCTGATGATTGGAGGCAAAGACACCATCATCCATCACAAGATGCCCAGGCTTAGTGTAGGCAAAGATGAAAACAACCCTCTAATACTCATCCTGATGACTGGAGGCAAAGACGACCATCATCCTCCTACATTGCCTCCTGTGATCGGTGGCGGTACACCAAGTCAACATATCCATACAAATCCACCCCATTACCCGGCAAATGTTAAAAATATCACAAATAACTTTAGTCAGGAATCAACCCAACAACTCCCCAAATGTTAGAACCCCATCCCTGCAATCTAGAACTTACCATCCTCCCTGCATGGCTTTATAGATAAATCACTAACAAAATCCATTCCTATTATGCAGCTATTGGAGAAATATGCACCAGATATGTACCAAAGCACCTACTGTCAGCCCTCGTTCCTCTTTCCATATGCACACCATTGCCGCTAAAGACCAACTCTTGCCATACACACAACAATGTACCCTCTCTTAGCATTCCATCCTCTAGTCATATACTCAGCAATGCCAGCCGGCCATCTCATCACGCCGTCTCCAAGTCAAACACATACCAATGCCATCCCGCCATCTCAGCACTCCGTCCCCTAGACAAACACTCACCAATGCCAGCCTCCCATCTCGGCGCTCCATCTCTAGCCCAACACCAACCAATGCCAGCCCTTCATATCGGTACTCCGTCCCTAGCCAAACACTCACCAATGCCAGCCTCCCATTTCAGCACTCCATCCCTAGCTAAACACTCAACAATGCCAGCCACACATATCGGCAATCCATCCCTAGCCAATCACCCACCAATGCCAGCCTCCTATCTCGGCACTCCATCCCTAGCCAAACACTCACCAATGCCAGCCACACATCTCAGCACTCCATCCCTAGCTAAACACTCACCAATGCCGGCCCCTCATCTCGGCACTCCATCCCTAGCCAAACACTCACCAATGCCAGTCTCCCATCTCGGCACTCCATCCCTAGCCAAACACTCACCATTGCCAGCCTCCCATCTCGGCATTCCGTCCCTTGCCAAACACTAACCAATGCCAGCCTCTCATCTCGGCACACCTTCTCCTAGACAAATACTCACCAAAGCCAGCCTCCCATCTTGGCACTCCCTCTCCTTGCCAAACACTCAGCAATGCCCCCACATTCGGCATTCTATCTTCTTGCAATATACTCACCAATGCTCCTCTCTCTGCAATCCTTTCTCTAGCCAAGCACTCATCAATGCCCTCGATTTCGGCACTCCTTCCTCTATTCAAAAACTCACAATCCATAATCTACCACACATGACAACACCAACTCTGACCAGAAATTTGCTGGGAGGAGTAGTACATTCCAGGCTGTGAATCTCTGGTCACTACCAAATATAAGCAAAGTTATTGGAGGAGAGGCTGGTGAGCACTAATATCTGGTAAGTGAAATAGAATAGCCAGACACCATTAGCCAGCCAAAAGTATGATTATTCTTCACAAGCTAAGTCAGTTAATAAGCTCATCATTTCATACTTTCATGTTCCTGGATTCATAACTAAAATAATGACATGATTGTATGGTCATGTGTGTAGCAAAGGCTGAGCTGCAATAACTTCATCACTGCATAAGACGTTGGGATCTTGAGATTAAGGAAGGATTGCATTCAGTCATTAGGAGGAGTATCATCAATGGCAGCTGACTAGAAAAATACCACCAGAAAACCACACACACTTCAAGCCAGTATAAACTAGACCTTAAATGAATATGCATTGAAAGTACATCCAGTCCTTTTTTTCCTGAATTCGTACCAATGCACGTTGGTCGCGCCCCTACAAGGACTTCAATAAACTACCTAAATTTTTTTTTTTAAAGTTTATAGTGTCTGCTAAGATGGCAGGGTTGAGCCAACTGATCCTGTGCTACTACAGAACAGAAAGAGGATAGAGCTAAGGGAAATATAATATCCTCAAAGAATGATGCTCCATGAATACTACTAGGAAAATAAATCAGAAGGAATTCGCTGGTGGGAACATTATCAACAAACAAAAACTAAAGAGGAGGTATTGGCCGGCCATGACAGAGTGAGCGAGTCTAGACCTAGCTACTGCATGCCCTACAAATAGTTTCAAGTATGTAATACAGGATTAGACCCCCAGTCTCCACCAAGCTCTGACATGCAACCTTAGAAATGGCAAAGTCAAATTGGACAAACACTAGCTGACACCAACATTTAATACGCAGAATTTTAAAGCTAAGGATCGTATTGATTCGATTCTACATGTATCTCCGGTGCTGAGTCGAATCCAATGCCCATTGCGGCAACACATATGAATGTGTACTTAATGAGGATGACACCAATTAGCATTGAATGAACGTCTACAATGTATTGAGTATGCAGAGAGGATAGGCCATTAATCAAAATTAACAAGTCAACATCATTTGTAAGTGCAAGGAGTGTGACTTAAGACTCAGGTTATGGCTGATGGCCAGGATAGAGTTATGTTGTGAAGGGTTGTCCCCTATGCCATGTTAGCTGATGGTGGTCAACTCTGAAAACCGAACACAAACATTTGCAATGTGGACCAACTGGGTGTATTGGTTCTTCCATTATGGCTTGTGATCTCCTCTATCTGGGAGTCAGTCCTTCAGCTAATATGATGTGTCCAACATATTTCATAGAAGGAAGCAGAAATGAACACAATAATTTGTCTTTCCTCCTTAAACTGCTACGGAGATGAATTTATCTGGGTCATCACATGTGTATTTAACACACCACACGAGATGAAAGAATACATTGCTTCCCTTACCTAGAGTAACATGTTCCTCAACACTGTACAAACAGGTACATTGAGTTTACCTAGGCCTCATGTAGCTCTGTCAAAAATTAAACAGACCTGTTCTTAACAATCCTTGCCACCAAATAACCACTAATTATAATTATGTGTATGTATTACACCAGGATTATTGACCAAAATGAAGTCAATCATGATGACAGCACACACACACACATGCTTGCACATACAAACAAGCTTGAAAACACAAAACAAACTTACATTTATAGACACACGTGCTTACGCTAGCAAACACACAAGAAAGTTTAACTTGGGGGAGGGCTCTTGCCTAGATAAAAATGAGCTAGTGTCCTGATTAATGCACACCTCTGGGCAGAAGGCCGAGGTTTGAGGGATGAAAGAAATAGCTGAGCATGACTAAAGACCATAAATATACAAACCACATGAAAGCTACATAAGCCCTATTACCATAGTGAGAGTTGCTTCCCACTAACACCAGACACTTGTAGCACATTCCATGAGAGGTTTCTTTGCATGCATTATAATGGTGGCTGGTCAGTTATATAATGATATTCAAATCTACTAGACAATGGAAACAAACGTGCAATGATAGAGCACCATGACTTCAACAAATTGTGTTTGACATGCATGCTCAATTGCATGCAGAAGACATTGTTTAAAGGAAGGATTTTAACAGAGAGCAAGGGACAAACACACCAGACAACATTTGTGCCATGTGAAGCAAGAGACCTGGATGCCTTTTTCATTGCTTGAGAGGTCTTTGTGTTGCTAGAACTTGCCTAGTGAATATAGAAGTAAACAAAGCACTAGGAGCACTTCATTTTCACTTTCCCAAGCAAGCTAGCATATATTCCAGTAGAGTAGGCTAAGAGGCAGCCTTGCAAGTGATCAGATAGAGTTAGATATCAAGAATGAGCACTGGCGTAGCTTATGTTAAAGGTTATAAGTTATATTCATTGTGTGAACACACCGTCGTGGTTAACAAGAAACTCTCTTGTGTGAGCTGATATATCTGCTATCAGCTCTGAAGTGTTAAGGTGGAATAAGCATCTTTAATACAAATTGACTGTCTGTTGTTTAGTAATTAAACAAGACAATGCTTGGCATTCCCACATATACAAACACACACCTGGTCCAGGACTTGCTGCAAGACATCTCACTCCAACAACATCTGAGTGATCACAATCATCCCAAAAAAATGTGTTGTGAGAACAGTCCATCAGACGCAATTCACTTCCAACACAGAAGACTTCATAAATAGCAATAGGATCAGTTCCAGCGGTGACATTAAACAATGGAGTAGCCCCTAAAGTAATCAATAGTGACGCAATCAATATTGGCTTGATGATATTGGCAGGGTAATGCAATTTCTAACTTGTATAGGAAGAAAGCCTGTTAAACTTGTCAGATCATGTGGAATGCATTGCACCTCTGGAACATGCAAATCTCTAATCACACCAGAACAAAGGTGTGAGCCTTTGCTTATTTCAACATTATTTTGAGGAAATATTATGATTATGAAGTGTTTTTCTCTCATCTGTGATTAAATTCCTTATATGTTTTCTTTCCATACAAACTTATATCTTTACCAATACACACAAAAGCCACACGCATCCCTTAATACTAATCATATATAGATGAACATGATGGCTAGTGGTACACCACATAGCTGAGGGTAGTAAACCATTAAAATTGTGCATGCATTATGTCCACTGGGTCCAGAACAATGCCTCACATCCAAATGCAAGAAAATTAGTGAACACAACCCTATGTGAGTCGGGAGAATTCAGGTGACAACTTCAACCAGTTGATACTGTTCTCCAAAAAGTACTCATATTCCAGGATGTGTGATAAGCATCATACCAGTACCTGGGAATGTTTGCTTGGTGTTTCCCACTTATGACTCTGCAAAACAATCTATGGGTTTCCAGTTGGACAAATCCATGGATGCCTCCCCTAGAAATTGCCATGCATACCACGGATCTTTTTTTTTCAGGTAAGGGGAGTGGGAGGATTCATTGTTACACTACTTTGACCTCCTAGTATTACACAGCAGATAGAGAAAGCAATGTTTAATAAAGTCAATAATAAAGCAAAGATAATCCGAGACTTAAAACATTGGCCCAAGCTAACCTAGTCCGTCAGCCACCCATCCCAAACCCTCAATCTAAAGTAATACTCAAGCCACAGGTGAAACAAAGCTAAGTATTCAAGCCCCAAGCCAAATTCTAAACTAAGCCTTCCAGCGAAACTAATATTCAAGCCACAGCTGAGGCAAAGATAAGCATTCAAGCTTAACCCAAGCCAAACTCTAAACAAAGCCTTCAAATTTTTGGAATTTGTAAGCTTGACCTAACAAAACTAAGCTTTCAAGCTTAGTAAAGCTACTTGGCAAAGATAAATTAGGCTTAGTACAAGCTTAAACTCAAGCCCTCGTTAAACTAAATAGATATATACACATAGCATACCATAATCTCCTGTTATGACTTGATAATAGGAACTACCAGAGTGAATGAGCAGATGAAGCTTGCATGCAGTTGTTTCTGGGTTATTATCAACAGCTCTTCTTCCAGCCGTACGAAGGACAGCAACAACGTGAAGAACAAAGCTGATGGCAAGAAGCACAAGTTTCGAACGACTGTTTTGAGAGTCCAAGATAAAATACGCTGACCAACAACTGAAAGAAATTAAAGCATGAGAAATAAGAAGCACAAGAATGAAGATCAAATAGAACTGCAGGGCAGAGGATCACGTGAGAAATCAATCGAGAGCTTCAGCCATTGAACGGCATTTCTTCCGTTGGTTGGAACACAGTTGTAATGTAGCCTAGAGCCGTTCCTCAGAAATGCCAACTGTCATAAAGAGTATAGAATGGGGAATTTTTTTTTACCTCAACTCTGTGTTAAAGCAGAGCACAAGACATGTGCAGAGCAATAAAAATAAAAATAGAAGGGTAGTATGTATGTCCATGTGATGATAAGAAGCGCCCATGCCTTATACATATGATGGTAGTGGGTATATCCATGTGCTGATAAGATGCATGCATATCATACATACATTATGGTAGTAGGTATGTCTATGTGGTGATAAGATGCATACATGCCTTACATAAATGATGGTAATGGTTATGTCCTTGTGGTGATAAGATTCATGCGTGCCTTACATACATGATGGTAATAGTTATGTCCATGTGGTGATAAGATGCATGCATACCTTACATACATGATGGTAGTAGGTATGCCCATGTGGAGATAGATGCATGCATGTCATACATACGTGATGGTAGTTGGTATGTCTATGTGGTGATAAGATGCACGCATACCTTATATACATGATGGTAGTGGGTATATCCATGTGGTAATATGATGCATGTATGCTATACATACACGATGGTAGTTGGTATGCCCATGTTGAGATAAGATGCATGCATGCCTTACATACATGATGGAAGTGGGTATGTCCATGTTATGATAGGATGCATGCATACCATACATACGTGATGGTAGTGGGTATGTCCATGTGGTGATAAGATGCATGCATACCATACATACATGATGGTAGTGGGTATGTCCTTGTGGAGATAAGATGCATGCATATGTACTTCACATACATGATGGCAGTGGGTATGTCCATGTAGAGATAAGATTCATGCATACCATACATACATGATGGTGGTGGGTGTGTCCATGTGGTGATTAGATGCATGCTGTTATACATACACGATGGTAGTAGGTATGTTCATGTGGAGATAAGATGCATGCATGCCTTCGTTACATGATGGTAGTGGGTATGTCCATGTGGAGATAAGATGCATGCATACCATACATACATGATGGTAGTGGGTATGTTCATGTTGTGATAAGATGCATGCATGCCTTACATACATGATGGCAGTGGGTATATCCATGAGGAGATAAGATGCACGCATGTCACGCATACATGATGTTAGTGGGTATGTCCATGTGAAGATAAGATGCATGCATGCCATACATACATGATGGGTAGAGTAGGGATGTAAGCAGAATTTTTTTCTGGGTGGGGAGAATTTATCGGACTTTATTAAGGTTTAACACAACACATTATCTAGTGTGTAGAGGACCCAAGTACTACTGATCTTCCGTGTGTCCCAAACCCGACCCACGTGCACCGTGGAATGGACAAAAATCCTTCTTCTTTTTCTTTTTTCCTATCTCTAAGGAAGGGAAGGGAGCAGTCATGGAAAGCAAAGTGTTATGAACACCTCACTGTATTTTTAACAGAATACTCAAAAAATTATAGTCTCTCAGAGGACTGCCAGCTGCTACCAGGTTCATTTTATGTAACTTCACCTTATCTTCTCCTTGACCATGAGTCATAAGAGAGTGAATCTTTGCAAAGGCACACTGAGGTGAGCAAAAGTTGTAGTTTTAATTTTGGTTTTGGAATTACTAGCATGGGAAAAAGAGTTTGGTGTGAGTGCATGGAGCGTCCCAATGAATTAATTTTTTTTCACTTGGGATATCAGAGCGTGCAGCGGTCTTAGGTGTGTTAACTCACCCACGTGTGTTACCAGAAAAACTAGCACAAAAAAATAACATGCCCAGACAAAGTTATCATTTATCCCAACTTGTGGGAGTTCATCAACCTCATCAACCCTGACAAACACAAATGTGAACGCATCAAGAAAAAATCAGGAATATGCAACAACACGCCTTTATACATTTTTCTTATTTATCACTTTATTAATGTCTTAGCACCTGCATGCCAAAGTTGATGCAAATACAATGCATACTTCCAATAAAAGCAAGTAAAATCTGAACCCTTGTGCAGTATAGTCAATAAAACAATATTGGAGATTACAGGGTTTGTTGTGCAGTATAGTAAATAAAACAATACTGGAGGTTACAGGATAGTCAATAAAACAATACCGGGTTTACAGGGTTTATTGTGCAGTTGGGTCAATAAAAATATTCTCGGGATTACGGGTTTGTTTGCAGAATAGTCAATAAAACAATACTGGTGATTACGGGTTTTTTTTTTCAGAACTGGTGTTGGATCAAAGAAAGTATAATCACTATGCAAGGGACAGTCTGAGAGTACGAGAGTGGGTATGAGAAAATCTTGCTTTCCCATCCAGAAATTTCTTCCTCTGTTTCTCCCTAAGTTGCTTCCTAGTAATCTTAGGCATGGCAGTAGCCCTACTAGCTAACTTAACAACTAGTAAGGTTCAAGACTACTCTAATAGAAGCATACTATTAGTGATGTCATAGGAGGTTGTCATGCCAACCAGTGATGATGCCTTAGCAACTGATAAGCCACTATATCAAAACATTGGTTAGCAGACAAAACATTAAACTAAAATAGCTTTTTTCTCAAAATGATAAAACGCCGTGAGCGCCTGATTTTTACTTGATGCGTTCACATATAGGGCCTTATCAGGATGGACATCAATAGTGTATTGTTTCAGAAAACTAGTCATTGTTAGTTGTTTGAGTATATATAAGTGCACTGTAGTGCCTGACTTTAGAGTTGCTTGCATTTTGTCATCATCCCTAAACTGTCAGCTACTAAACCTACTCTTCCACCAATGAAACATATGATAATCTTTCTCAGCTAATTGTGAGCAGAATGTAATGGATATCCAAGAAATATTTTGGAAAGAGAACTCGAAGGAACAATCAGATATATCTAGTTGGAAAGAGTATGATTCAGAGGGATCGCTCTCTCGTACAGACAAGAGCAAACATTCATAACCTGCTCCGTCTCTAATAAATAATCTGCAAACAGAAGAAGATATGTTACAAGAAAAATTTAAGCTACAAGAAAGTTATGGAGATACTATATCCATGGGTTCAGTGTGAAGATCCTAAACTTGGCAAGTTTTGAACACATGGTAAGAAGTGGGGAGGCCACCTTAAGTGCAAAATGTGGGTAGAAAACAAGTGGATTTGTTGCAGGAACCATGCCACAGAACTACTGAAACAGCACAGTGGATCTAAATGGCAACAAGACTCAACAATCACTGCGCGAAAGCCTAAGCATATAGAGCAGCAGTAGTCATTGAAAGGCAATGTGCAGGTCCTGTTAAACATTCGGAAGAGCAAAAGAAATTGAATCATGCGATTATTCATAAATTGATGAGATCCTTACACTTCTTTGCGAAAAATCGTATTCTACAATCAACCGCATGCAAGGAGTTAATTGAGCTACAAGTGCTGAATGGCAATGAATTGCAAGAAAAGCAATTTGGAGAAGGGCCATCTAATGCACAGTACACATCAAGATTCAGAGCTAGGGTGTTAACTGAAGCAATTGAGATTTGGATTAAAAAAAAGCATATGTGTTGTCATCAAGAGAGTCCCAAATTTTCTATCTTAGCAGATGAGGGCCAGGTAATCAGTGCTCAGGAAGAGCTATCCATCTGCGGCAGATGGTTAGTTGGAAACCAGAGGAACACTTTATGTCTGTTCTACAGATGCCGGTATTATCGCAGAAGCTTTACAGTCTTTCTTCAGTAGAAGCAACTCGATCTAAGAAAGTTGATTGGCCAAGGATATGATGGTGCTGGGAAGATAAGTTGAGTTTTTTAGCGAATTCAGACCTCCACTGCTCATGCAATCTATATCCACTGTTTTTTCACAGGTTATAGCTCGCTTTAATTCAGGCAGCTGCAACAGTGAAGGAGATAAGGATGTTTTTTGGGCAATGACCAGCATTTTGGAATTGTTTTATTAATCCCCCCAAAAAGCAGAGGCATTGAAGGGCATCCAGGCTGTTCTTGGTTTTACCGAGCTGAAGATCGTGAAGCCTAGAATGAGACTAGGTGGCTGTCGCATGACCGTTGAGCTAAGGCAATATGCAAGGAACTGCCTCCATTGTTGCAAAACCTTTCACAGTTGTAAGAGTCATCTGGAGATGCAGAGGTATATGTATAAACTTCTTTTGACTAGTATAAATGGTGTATCAAGCAGTTAAATCCTATTAGAATATCTCAGTGCCCATGTTCCCTTAAACTTGTTCGTGAAGAACAATATAGCTGACTTCAGCAAGCTTCCCTTTATTCCCAGGAGTACACTTGGTCATCTAAATTCCATCCGGGGGAGTGATGCCAGTTGGTATACAGCAGCTGAGACAGCCATATGCAATTTAGAAACTGAGCATGGAACCACAATCCAAGGTACACAGACCAGCAATATGGAAAACACCTCCTTTGTCAGTTCAACAGTTTCGAGTACAAGTGGCTATTTCCTACGTTGATACACTGATAGCAAACATTAACAGCCGCTTCCCTGGTGATGTAGTCGAGCTTGTTGTCTCAGCCTCAGTGATCAACCCAGCTCTTATTCTTGATGATGAGACACTTCTCAGAGCTTATGGTATCACTAAGCTATAAACCTTGGATAACTTCTACAGAGAAAAAGGCAGCAGTAACGTTTGAATGGGTTAGATATAGTTCTCCTGCTATTATCATTAAAGTAGACTTGCTAGGTGAATGGCATGTTCTAAGAGAACTGTTTTCCACGAGAAGAAGATTGTGATGGGGAAAAAACACCAGCCCACCATCTTTGCAAGACATAAAATACACCATGTTAACAAGTTATTCTTGAATATTTACAAAACATAGCCCAGGGGGAGAGGGGGAAACTCAACCCATGGGGGATGGGGGGGGGGGGGGGGGGGGAATTCGAGGGTGCCCCCCTCCGTATACATCCCTGTAGTGGGAATAAGAATGGGATCCATTGAGGTGAGCAATGAAAAGTCTAACATCGCCATGAGAGTTGACCACAAAGAAGTTAATACTAGAGGAACATCTCTCTCAAACGATAACGGATTCAGTGGCTTCTGTAAGTGCCAGTGCACTTTTTCTCAGCAGATGCACCTGCAGAAATAGCAGTGAACGTAAAGAAGAGATCGGCCATGGTGGCACTTCATATCAACAGCCATTTTTAGGGCTTTACACCAAATCGAAAGCAAGGTGTGCATTAATAAGATTAAATTCAAACTTAGCAACAGCCCACTCATGGGCCAAGCATCAATTCTACATTACTCAGCTGATAATGTTGGTGGATATCAAGTGCCAATAGCAGCCTAGGACACAGAGTAATCACAAAGCAACCATAAAAAGGTTTGCACCTAGTGATATAAAAACAGCTAATGCACTACTTGGACCAATAGGATGCCACCACAATATAATCGGATTTCCATCTGCTTGGAATGGACCAAACCATCGCATTAACCAACATCCTTGGTGATACTGATCAAGTTCGTCCTTTCCCCTTCCACCCTCTTCTGGAAATTGACATAGAGTGATTGATAAATCTCCACAAATCTGCCCCCCTTAATTTTATAACCCCTGACTATCCACCAACTAAAACTCCTAAAAGAAAACACACTAACACGAAACCCCCCACAGCTCTCTTTGCTTAACTATAAACAACTGCAGCACAACCAATAAAGCATGACTCACTCCAGTGTAAGGGGTGTGGCAAATGAAGGGTAATTCCCTAGTTCAGCTTCATAAATAACAATTCTGTCAACCATGCACACCTAACGGAAAATGTTTCTACTAATCACATGTACAACATCTTGCAGCCACATACTTGGCCCATAGCAAGTCTCGGTGTGTAGCAACTGCTGTAGGCATCATGGAGTGGTGGGTGAGGCACATTCAACAAGTAGAGACATAACTTTCATCTCATAATATCATTGTTTTTAAATATCTGGTTTCCCCTTCAAGCTTCATTGCAGGGTGGGTTTCCCAACTAGATAACGAACCTCAGGTTTTCCCTTCAATTTTCATAGCAGGGTGGGTTGCCCATCTAGATAACGAACCTCAGGTTTCCCCTTCAAGCTTCATAGCAGGGTGGGTTGCCCATTTATATAACGAACCTCAGGTTTCCCCTTCAATCTTCATAGCAGGGTGGGTTGCCCATCTAGATAACGAACCACAGGTTTTCCCTTCAAGCTTCTAGCAGGGTGGGTTGCCCATCTAGATAATGAACCTCCGGTTTCCCCTTCAAGCTTCATAGCATGGTGCATTGCTCATCTAAATAACGAACCTCAACATGAAAAGGTGTGAAAATTAAAATGATGTAAAAAAGATGTGTGCACCAGAGTGATGAAGCAACAGCAGGAGTCAAGGAAGGCATCATCTTTCCATGAGATCTCAATCAGATAAGCGTTAACCATATTCTAGCTTGTTTCTACACAAAATATGCCAACAAAGCATTGGTTTTTTTTGGGTTTCATAAATTAACTTGTTAATGTTTAGGCTGTAGTCTATAGCGGCCATTTTAGCACTTAGATAACTAGTTAAAATCTATAGCAACCATTTTAGCTCTTAGATAACTAGTTCTTGAACTTCGAAACTTCAGTAAATCTGGCATTTCATTGGTACAGAATTCTTTTCTTCTATATTCTAAATCATGCATAGCCTTTAGCAAAACCTAGCCAAATAACTACTCACCATAATTTTTTTAATGAAAATCATGACAGCCATGCAAGCGACAGAAAGCCTCCCCATTACAGCAAATGTATTATTTTTGTAGCAGAGAAGGGTGTGATGCAGCCTCACTAGCTAATAACTTGAGCTTGATTTCACCTTTGTAGCTCAAGAACGGTCCTTTATTAAATTGCTGCCGAGTTCAGCTTACAGCGATATATCCGCTATTTCTCTTCTCTTAATTCTCTCCAGCTAGAACCCTATATATAGCTATATATATATAGCTATATATTCGAAGAAGTTACATACCTAGAGGGGAATAACCCAGCTGCTGGCAAACCACATTGGCATCCAGTACGTCAAACTTCTTTTCACAAACTGTCCCCCACACACCACGGTAGCAGACTTCCAAACGACCTTCCAACGGAGATGACCCCACCAGTCTAACTGATGAATCCACGCAATCTACAAATGGAGAATATAGAATATGGTGCAAGCAAAAAATATCTTAGCTCTGACTGCATGGACTATTATACAGCATCTAAATGAATAATCATTGGCTTTTACATGCATGGGTGTGGCAAAGAGTGTTGTTAAGTGAGCTGATTATTACGATTATTATCAACTGATGAGTGTCTGGTAAAAGTTTTTTTCAAGTACTCTGTCATTTGAGGAGTTTGTTTCAATGAAATAGTGCTAATGTTCTCTAAACAACATTCATTCTGCTGGTCACACCCCCTACTTGAAGTATTAGCTGAAATTTATGAACAATATGACACAAAAATGTTACTCCCAAGGAATTTCCATCCAAAAAAAGAGATATATTAAAATGGAAATCTTAAAAAGGAATTAAATTCAACATGTACGTTGTGTTCTATAGAGGCATACTTACCCACTCTAAAAAATACACTGCTTCTATCAACCATGGTGGGCTAACAACTAGAGTATAAAATTGTACTCAGCAAGAACAGGTTAAGCACTTGGATCCTACAGCCATAGATGTAGATATAAAGGCAGTCGTTCGAGCACGAGATAGTAATAGTTTAAGGACAAAAGGATGCACTGATGGGCGTAAAAACAGATCAACCTTGGTTGTGAGCTACTCATCCAATTGCTGCATCCTACAATAGTCAGTGTAAAATTACCAAAAGACACTGGAGTAATTGGGGAGAATCAACTTATCTTGGCAGACAGGATGTCAATCATCTTTACCGCAACGTAATTCAAATAGACAGCTCTAACACAAAACCAGTTAAACATCACATGACGACCTTTACCTTGTCTTCAAGGCGCCTTCGGCCGCCTTCTCAACCAAAAGTGTGAGAAGGGCTTGTTAACTGATTAATTAAACCTTGAAACTATAATTACAGTAAATCACCACTACGCTAAAGATCGTAACTCTTGCTTACTTCAATAACCAGAATAGTTTGAATACCTATCAATAATCTTAACTTTGATTAAAACACTGTGTGAGAGCGGTGGCGAGCAGGCAAAGGGCAATTCCTCGAAAGATGTCTAAATATTGACTTCAGCTATAGGTTCTCGCGTGGGTCAACCGTCTCTCTCTTTCTGCTCAGATCATTGTTGGATCTTCTGGGTAGGAGCGAACAATCCAGTAGTTTCCAACACTAACGGCTCAAACTAGTGACGCTGAGTGATGTTCCTGTACTTCATCACAACAGTAATCAGAAGATAAGTTTGAACTATGATTTATTCCCTTTTACCTTACCGAAGCCCCAAAATGAAACTAAAGCCGACTCTTGGAGCCATTCTCTAACCTACCTTATGGAATAAAATCTGTACCTAAACAAAAGCCAAGTATATTTGATCTCAGGACAGAATGCTCAAGAAAGGGTCTTGACAACTGCCAAGTTAGGTTTTGTGCTAGCGGAAAGAGTTCATTGACTAACACTTGCACTAAATTGACTGGTTAATGAAATTTGTGCGTAGTCTAATTTTAGCGTTCGTTCAGATGCTCCAACCTCAGCTTGAGATTGGCTCAGTGACAATGGTACTTGTGTTGAACACTTACCTGTAGATATAGAAATAGGCGGGATCTAAAGCATGTTTGTGCCAGTCATGTCTTTTCAGTCTTGTTAGAGATTTCTGGCACACCAACACATCTGATATGATAACCAACTAAAAGTTAGCTATGTATCTCAAATTTTTCGGAGATTCTGAAAATAATGTCAGCCATGATTAATGCTGAAAGCATGCTTGTACGTTGCGCTATTCGGCCAGCTCTCTAGCATGAGATGTGTGATCAGCAAGTTTGAAGTAGCTCAAGCTAATTGCCTGGTCTATACTCGGTCAATAATAGGCATTTTCGAGGTCCGGTAGAATACTATTGCTAAGTTGCAATTGGGCCTAACCACAGCGACTTCTAATATGAACGAGTGTGGTTACGCTACGATCAAATTTGCAGGAGTGAGAAAAAATAATAAACACAGAAAAAAAATAGAGTTAGCTCGCCTGAATACATAATAGGACAAAACTTGTAATCTATTATTGTTTAGATGGTTTCTTCTCATATTTCATGTTGTCTAACTAGTACCAACCAAACACACACAAATAGCTTTGCTGTACCCATTGGCCAAGCCTTAGGCAAGTCCCCTTCAACAAAATGCATTGTTTCTTGTCCTGTACTGATATGATATCAATATGTACCAAAGTTGAAGTAAACTGTATATCCCTAGGAAACGCCCCATGAAGCATAGAACTGTATAAAAATAATAATAATTTAAAAAAAAGGAATATAATCAACCTTTCCTGAAGATCATATTCTTTATGACGGCTTTGGCTTATCTATGAAAGAAATTATTACTAAAGATTATGTGAATGGCAAAATTGATCGTAAAACGTACTCTAGAATGGCAGATAGGTGGCGCCCAACTTATCTGCTGGGATAAGACCACCATCTATAACTCTACTTCAGGACTTCCTTTGCCGTCCTAATCAGGACAAAAAAGTCTTCATATTAGACATCTTGATAGCTTGATAGATTAGTCAGCTATGCCCAGCTATAGCTAGCTAGAACCAGTCTTAGATACAGCTATAAATATTGGTCACTGATGTTTCACATCTTAATGAGGTTACTATATCCAGAAGTAAACTTGTTAGTGGTTAGGTGTCTTATTTTTTCAGATGGAGACCTATGTTTGCTGATAGATACATGTGGTTGCAGATCATAACTTGTGGTTTCAGATCTTGACCGTTTTTTTAATTTAATTCACCAATAAAGATACTAACAAACAAAAGCCACACTTTTGTGTATGTCTCTTCATATGCACTCAAGGAGAAAAAAGATATACAACAAAACAAAAGTCATCAGCTAGCTATTCCCACGACAAAGAACAAAAATATTCTGCAACAACATCAGGTGTGTGCTTTGCTCACTACTGAGAACAACAAAGACACACTACAATACAATGTGTCATGTTTACCAGAATTTACATAAAAAAAATAATATTTACTATTTACTTCCTCAAGGGCTATATTCACCTGTATCACCTTGACCTTTAGTGCAATATGTGTTGAAAACTAGGTCAAACAGAAAACATTTTATGCTCGGTGATGTGCAATATATTAATATGAAAACATGACAGAAATAAGTCCAAAAAATGTAATAAGTGAAATAGGATATCATTGTACACGTTGGGTGTACAGTAGTAACCCTTTAGACAGTTCTATGGTTCAACAGAGAAAGGTGGCTCTCAGAAGTGGAGACAATTAAAAAATGGATGTGACTTTTGTGGAATTAATGGAAACTCTTTCGTTGTGCCATGAGAGGTTGCCAATTGAAATGTCCATGACCAGTATCTGCTATATATCAGTTCTATTTCATCAAAATGTCTGCCTCCTGAGTAAGCCTGTCGCAATACATGAGTGATGTAGACTGTTTGCTTATGACAATCTATAGTTTATTCTAGAGGTGAAAGTGATGGTTTTGCTTCTGCAAATGCCAGTGGAATGGGAACTTCTGTTACTATTGGATACCTGCTTGGAAATATATTAATTTGCTATTAGCATGGAAAATCTGCTAACTTATGATCTGAATACATATCAATGAAATGGTTCTTCTATTATGCAAATGTCACCTGCCTATCACAGACATTGAGTGATGAACAAAATTGGTGAAACATAGAAGTAGCTGTTGCTACAAATAATAAAAAAGTCAGGGCACTGAATGTGTGGCAATTGCCAACATTATCATTCAGCAATTACAATGGAAATATAATGGTATTTTATGTAAAGCAATATTTGACATTTTATTATTTAAAATTTTTTTTTTTCAAATGAACATGCTGAAATGCTGACAAGGATTAAAAGACAAATATTCAGTTTTAACATTCGTGGTTATCATTCTAACATGCAATGAGATCTCATTATTTTACCTTAAATGTAAAGCTCTCATTATTGGGCTCTAAATAAATAGAAGAAAAGCAGCCTTCACAATTTTTATTGCTGTGGTGCATTATCTATTGTCTATTAAAAGTATTTGGAAATTCAACTTAAAAAAATACATGAAAATCAAAATTCTCTCCACATGAAGAACATACTCGAATTTGTTGATGTTTCCGCATCAGGAGTGGCTGTTGCAGCAACCAAAGTTGCTGTGCCATCTACCACTATGGCAGTATTGGTGCCCATCATTTGTGATTCTACTATCAAAGCAGTAGTCTCCACTTTAGTGACCATCTCATTATCTGATATAGAGGCTACGTTCATAGCACCTGTGGTACTCATCTCAGTAGAAATTGGTAAAATTTCCTGTATTGCAGCATTGGAAACTGCCACAGTAGAAGGAGTAGGATGATTCATAGATGAATCATATAAGCAGCAGGCCGATGCCATATTCAGCACGCAGAGCAGCAATATCTTTACAAAATACATTTTAAAAAATTGCGATATAATTTTGAACTGAACTTTTCCTGCTTATTATATTGTAGGGAAAGTGGTATATCTATTGAACCATATAATTGCAATGAAAACAATTATCAAGTTACCAGTGGCTACTTAATGTGCAGAATTTCATTCTGCAAAACACACATAATTATGGTGCATTTCCATTGTCAACACAACACACATTTAGCCTATAATACTACAGTAACAGAGATGGTGCACTATAATGGTTAGGCCATTAAGTGGGTGCAGTTGTGGTGATGCCTGGAAGTGGGTATGAATATGAAAACCTTAAATATTCCAATTTGCTTCTCACCAGCTTATTGGACTTCGCAGAAGAACTGTAGATGCTAACAGTACTTAGTAGTTTAGCCATTGCTTGAACTAGATGGGTGGACATGACTTAACATCAGCATGATTTTTAACTCAATTATTTGTTGCTATATAGCTTGCTGCAATTGACAGTAAAAAAAGTAGCAGGAATATCATAAAAATTGCTGAGCAGTCATTATTGTGGCCATAATTGTAGGCAGTTCTCATAATCTTAGCTAGGCAAAATGTCATACAAATCAATAGCATTGCTCACCTATTTCCCTGTCTATATTAAGACCAGATGGTTGAAATTTATTATAAATATTAATATACAGCTGACACCAAAACTGCATATTTCACAGTCTCATTTTACATTCATGAATCACATCATCCCAGCTACATATCACCACCAGTCTCAGTTTGATTTTGGACCACATTTGACTAGCACTGTTAGCCAAGCAAAGTATAGTAAACTTTCAAGTGAAGTGATTCCCACAATTTTATTGTGTTTTAGCCATGCCCTCTCATCTAGACCTGCCAGGTTCATGAAATATGTGGCATGGCCTAATAACAGAGCATGTTGAGTTAAAAATTTACTGATATCATTGAACTCCTAAGTGCTTGAAGTATGTCGGCCGGAGCCTAACTGCTATTCCTTAGCCAGCCATCTTCTTAATTACTGAAGAAAAATGTGTTTATTTTTTTTCCAGAATATTTATTACCTGCAGACATGCAAGAGTTTTTCTACTATCATTACAATCTAATTATTGTCTCTGATAAAAAATCTTACTCACCCAATAATTCTATTACGTAATGGGAGCGGTTGCTCTGATTGTTCCATTAACCCTTTTTGGGATCTTCATTTATGCTGGCAACAAGACACTCCATATTATAAATATACATTATCTGTGTAGAGCATGCACCGAATGACGCAAGTTAATTAACACCGCTGAGGGCATTTACACCGATTTGCTGTGAGTTGTTTGCATTTATTGCACATGTTTCTTGGGCTAGAAAAAGTGAATAAAAAACAGTTAAAATCAGCCTTTTTCTTGTGTAGGACATATGAACTGAAACTCTCAAATTTATCTTGGGATTTAAATAGTTTTAAAAAAGAGTTACAAGAAGGTATCCATGTAGACCACAGAAAGTTAGATGACTCTTTACTATTTTAAATCATATACACACCAATAAGTTATAAAGGCAGGACTGTATTGCCATAACTATATTATTGTATGTACTAACAGGATATTTAACTAGTTGCGGTGTACATTGGTTCAGACATGATTCCATTCATTTATAACAGAATATGTAGGCTAATAGTTCACATGTTTGTTCCTATTACAACAGCAATATGTAGGGGAGTAGTTGACATATTTGTTCCTATTTCAACAGCTAGATGTAGGAGAGTAGTTGATATGTTTGTTCTTATTTCAACAGCAATATGTAATGGGAGTCCCCCCTGAAACCGCCGAAATCAGAACACATATTTGTAGCTGTCATAACTTTTTCCTCTTTCTTCTGAGCAAATACTTTTGATATCAGCTTGTTGATTATTGTGTGTGCTTTAAGATGATATGTAAAATATCTCTATAAGCACCTTTTATTAGTAGATATATCCAAACTTGCATGGGTCACTCACTTGCTAATTTGTGGCAGGCATAATTCCAAGGCGCCTTGAGCGATGCACCCCCAAATTGGACTAAAGTTTGCTAAAGCATGTAGCTCTGATACTGATGAGTAAAAAAAATTAACGCGAACCCCCCCCCCCCCCCTGAGTTATGGTGTTGAGAATAGGCGGGATCACAGAAATTCCGTGGGAGGCTGCCCAATTTCTGTGATCCTGCCACTTCTCAACACCATAACTCAGGGGGGTTTATGTTAAAAATTTTCGACTCATCGGTATCACAGCTACATGCTTTAGCAATGCTCAGACCAATTTGGGGGCACGTCGCTTAAGGCGCCTTGGAATTATGCTGGCCGCAAATTAGGATGTGAGTGACCCTTGCGTGTTTGGATATATCTACTAAGAAATGGTACCTATAGAGACTTTTTACATATTTTCTTAAAGCACACACAATAAGCAACTAGCTGATATTAAAGGTATTTGCACAGAGGAAAGGAAAACAAAGTTATGATAGCTACAAATATGTGTTCAGATTTCGGTGGTTTCAGGTGGGGTCTCCCCTTATGTAAGGGAGTAGTTGACATGTTTGTTCTTCTTTCAACAGCAATATGTAAGGGTGTAGTTGGCATGTTTGTTCTTCTTTCAACAGCAATATATAGGGGAGTAGTTGACATGTTCTTATTTCAACCGCAACACGTAGGGGAGTAATTGACATGTTTGTTCTTATTTCAACAGCAATATATAGTGGAGTAGTTGACATGTTTGTTCCTATTTCAAAAGCAATAAGTAGGGAGTAGCTGTCATGTTTGTTCTTATTTCAACAGCAATATGTTGGGGAGTAATTGACATATTTGTTCTTATTACAAGTGCAATATGTAGGGGAGTAGTCGATATGTTTGTTCCTATTTCAACAGCAATATGCAGGGGATAGTTGACAAGTTTGTTCTTATTTCAACAGCAACATGTAGGGGAGTAATAGACATGTTTGTTTTTATTACAACAGCAATATGTAGGGGAGTAGTTGATATGTTTGTACTTATTTTAACAACAACATGGAGGGTGTAGTTGACATGTTTGTTGTTCTTTCTACAGCAATATGAAGGGAGTAGTTGATATGTTTGTTCCTACTTCAACAGCAATATCTAGGAGAGTAGTTGACATGTTTGTACTTATTCAACAGCAATATGTAGGGGATAGTTGACATGCTCTTATTTCAACAGCAATATGTAGGGGAGTAGTTGCCATGTTTGTTCTTATTACAACAGCAATATGTAGGGGAGTAGTTGAAATGTTTTTCTTATTTCAACAGCAAATGTAGGGGAGTATTTCACATGTTTGTTCTTATTTCAACAGCAATATGTAGGTAGTAGTTGACATTTTATTCTTATTTCAACAGCAATATGTAGGGAGTAGTTGACTTGTTCGTTCTTATTTCAACAGCAATATGTAGGGGAGTAGTTCACATGTTTGTTCTTATTTCAATAGCAATATGTAAGGGAATAGTTGACATGTTTATTCTAATTTCAACAGCAATATGTGGGGACTAGTTGACATGTTTGTTCTTATGTCTAATTTTTTTAATTTATTTCAAACTAGTTTATTGTTGTATACTCTACACCAAAGCTTGTTACTATTGTTGACTGTCCCCAGGTAATATCAGCTACATCCTGGTAAATGTTGCACTGGAGAATTCCTCCTAACACACAGCCGATGTTTAAATAGGGGATCAGCTATAGCCTCATTTGGACATGGTGACAGGTTTACAGAAGGGATAAGTCCTTAAACCAACAGCAGAACTGAGTATTGATCATTAACTCACCATACAATATAGTTAAACATCACAGAGTAAGCTTGATAACATCATGGATATAAGCCTTATCTCTGCCACCTCTTTTCTTCCATAGAGATAACATTTAATCTCTACTATGCATTGGAACATTTGCAACATTATGGTAATAAATATTTATGAATGGATAAATTGTACCAAAGTTATGCTATTTGGAAAAAGGGAAACAATTTCGTCCATTGATCCGTGCCGTTGAATTTCTTGGGTTGTTTTCACACACACGATATATATATATTTTTATGTTTCCTTTGCCTGTATACTAACTTTGTGTAGGATCTAGGGCATGCTTGAATTCTTTTTGAAATAATATTGTCTGAAGCCGCCAATTAAGCAGCTAAGATGCAGTCGACGTAATTTTAACTCAGATGCAATCTTTTGATTTTTTTAGCATTATTCCATGCTATTTTGCCTTGTGTTGTGTGGTGTACTAGTATACTCCCTGATATTAGTTGATATAACCATTTTTGTGGGAGTCTGTGTCTGATTTTACTTTTTTTCGCCTAATTATGATAATGGTAGCATTGTGGACAGTTGTAGCCAATACTATTTTCATGAAAACTTGAGCTTTTTCCATGGAATGTGTGTTTGTTTCTGGGTCAATTTATAATTTTTGGCTAATATTATTGTTGCTATATTTGTTGTTCATTTCGTGGTAGTTAATATTGTATTCTTTTAAAATTATTTTATTTTGATTTGTTACAGAAAGATATATATTAAAAAATTCCTTGACTTCTTGTCCCTCCTTGAATGTCAGTCTTTCTTTGACTCTCAGTCCTTCCTTGACTGTCAGTCTTTCCTTGACTGTCTGTCTCTCTTGACTCTCAGTTTCTCTATGTGATCAGTCGCTCATTGACTATCACTCTCCTTTGACTGTCAGGCCATCCATGAATTAAGCTCTCTTTGACTGTCAGTCTCTCCATGACCCGCAGCCTCTTCTTCAGGTTTTGTCTTTCTATGACAGTCATTCTCTCCTTGACAGCCAGTCGCTCCATGAATTAAAGTCTCTTTGACTGCCAGTCTCTCCATAACTGGCAGTCTGTTCGTCACATTCAATCTCTCCATGACTGTCTGTTTTTTCCTGACTGTAACTCTCACCTAGGATGCCAGTCTCTTCATAACTGCCAGTCTATCATAAACTATTAACTCTCCGTCACTTCTGATTTCTCTATGACTGTAAGTTTCTCTTGGTTGTTATTTTTTTTGGCTGTGTGTTACTCTGTAGATACGAAACCCCATGGTAGTTGCCTTGAAATTCTGCTTCAAGTTGGGTTTCTACAAGTTATAGAAGTGCCAATATTTAACCTATTCATTGGTGGAAAGTATGAAGCGCATATCTTGGAATTGTAAGTTGATTAATTCAATAATATGGATTGAAAGAATGGAAATTAGGCTGTGCACTCATTGACCACAAGCCACTGAGGGACCCTATACCATTTAAAATCATGTACAACTAAAATATTCAGATTTAAAAAATCTACATTATAGTTGGAGTATTTTCAAGGTCATCTGATTCTGGTTTCGATGTGTTCTTGTACACCCTATATTGCATTGTCCGATTTTTTTAGATGGCAGAGTGAACAACAAGCAACAATGCTTATATATTGGCTACAATTGATATCTGCAGTTTCTTTGCTGCTGGAATAATTGTTTTAGCCGATATTAGCTCTGATTAGACTCCAACCATGCCTTGAATACTTCGCTAAGAGCATAAGCTGGAAGCGTAATAGACGTTGCTCTCAAAACTCCCAACCCCATCATCGTGAAATATATATTCAAGATTTTGTTTTGTCTTTTTTGTTTATATGTTTCTTCCCACTTAAAACTTGCATACTATTCCAGATGTTTCCAAATGTTCCAATAAATATCAGGGACTAGCCTGTTTAATGATCCATTTAGCAAAAAACCCTCAAAACAGTGATAGTTGCATGAATGAGACTGAACATCTGTTGATAAATCACACTTTGAGTAATGCCTTGTGATTAGTTCAGCTGTTTGATATGTGGAGTTCTATGTCCCAGTCAACTGCTCCATGATACAAGGAAGCCGTAGCTGACCCTCTTTCAAAATATTTGCTGTAGTTATCACCAGTGTAAAGTTACAAATTCATCATAGGTTGTAGTAGTAGACCTAATATGGGTGCAGTCCACAATAACAACCAGGTGTGTTATGTTCTGTTATTTTGGACAACATGGTTTACATGGGCATTCAACCAAAGATAGAGTATATAGCAAGTACAAATATGTGTGTGTGTGTTAGTTCAGCTAACAATGTATTTAAATATCTTGGAGACTTTCACCAATCTGTCACACTTTATGTAGTCTGCCTTTTCTCCTCCACTGACCAACTAACATATACAAAAATAACAAAAGAAACAAACAAACAAACAAAGAACAATGGAAAAATTGAAACAAGGAAAAAAATGAATTATTAAAATACAAACTGCTTGAACTGTTAAAACTGAAACAAGAATGTTCCCATGATGGCTACAACCAGTTAGACACCAATGCCATTTAAAATCATAAAACTAATATTGTGCTGTTTTTAAAAACACGTAACCACCATGTAACAGCATGTTATTTATGTATATGATTATGTATTATAAAGGGTATCGAATTGGTTGTGGCCAACTGGTAAGTTTTGTTTCCATTCTTTATTTATTAAGTCATTTAATTATAAATAAAACTATCTTCTTCTTGTATATATATGCATGAATGTATGTATGTTTGTACATATACACTATAGCATACTGTGGCTGAATTGCCTCGCAACAGGATTTTTACTATTGCTATTGTCTGCATGAGTGATAGGCAATGCATTATCTCCATAGCTACTACTATCAATCTTCCACCTGAACTTCATTGTGCTGCACTAATTAAAAGAGGATAGTGATGTTTGGGATCAACCCGCTGTAATCATTGCACCACATCATAAGCATAATGTCTTGCTGGGGAAGAGATGTCTTAGCAAGATAATGATTTCCAATGCTCGATGCCCATAACTATATGAATTCCTAACTGATAATAAAGATGATGGACTAGATAGCCATTTCTTTCTCTCCCGGCAATAACAATAATAATAATATAAATAATAATTAGACAGAGGAAACAACAGTTTCTGCATAGGAATGATAGCTCTGTTGAAAGAGCACTGTATTTGTAAGTTGCTTTGCTAACCATTGTTCTGTGGGTTATAGGCTTTGTATGTTCTTGTTCTAGTTTGAGTACACTGCTTAGTAGAGGAAATATCATAGACTGCTCTTAAAGTTTGTTATCTAAATTCACTACCAAATAATATAAACCCAATAAGCATTAGATATAGTAGCTAAATTGTGTATATATGTACACAGTCTTTCTATGACTGTTATCTCTTCATTACTGTTTTCTCTACAATACTCTATGACTCTCTTTACCAGATCTCTTCTTGACTGCTATCCTACGTTGACTGTTAATTTTTCCTATACTCTCTGTATTGCTTAGACAGTTCATCTCTCCTTTACTCTCAGTCTCTCTTGGTTGAAATTGTTAGGCTGTGTGTAACTTGGAGAATCTGTGCTGCGTGGAAGTGCCCTAGAAATACTGCTACATGCTGAGATTCTACAGTGGGGCCAAGAAGGCACCCACATACATCCTCATCATTGGAGGAAACCATGAAGCCTCCTGCCATCTCTGAAAGATTTAGGTTGATTTATGTAATTACAAATTTTACTTAAGATTGAAGGAATTAAAACAAGGATGTGATCATGTTGGCCACAACCAGCTGAATAATTCGATGCCTTTTAAAATCATGTGGATTTGTGGACCACCCGAATCAACCTTTCGAATTGGTCCGAAGAGTTTAAATTTTTTGTGATGCTTAGCTTTTATATAAGAGCTCACATTTTAAAATGACTGCTAATTATTTTAATTGATGTTTGAGTGATACAATGTACCGGCAGATTGTGACCCAGAGGATGGTTGAATATCGGCAGAGACTCTGCCCACATATATTAGATTAATTTTCATATGTAGCTGCCCGAATATTGGGATTGTTCGATTGTGGGGGCCCAGTTGTGTTCTCTCTATTCATACATATATATATGTACATATATATGTATGTATGCCACATATATTTTACAATACTCAGTATTCCCTAACATACTGTAACTTAATAGCCTCTCAATGAACACTTTCTACAAATTCTGTTGTCTGCATGGGAGATAGGAAATGAATCATCACAATTGAAACCACTATTAATCATCCACCAGAACTTCATCGTGCAGCCCTAATCCCTAGAGTATAGTGAAGCTTGGGACTAACCAGCTCCAATCAGTATTGCACAACGCAAACATATCGATATTTAGGTTTTGTGGATGTTGACTCGTCCCCAAACTTCATGATTTCCTAATTGGTAATTAAGATGCAGGAAAATTAAACATTTCTTCCTCTCTGCATCAAATAATAATAATAAAATACAACAAATAATATAATAAATAAGTAATAATCAATCCACGTGAATATATTAGGAAGGTTTATTATAGAATTGAAATTTCATGGTCAATATGAACGCCACACTGAGTATTTGGAGAAATAATTTTTTCTACTCTCTAGACATTTTTCGTGGCATGAGGTCTGCAAATTTCCTTTTTCTGATGAAAAGCCAACTCTTGTACGCATGGAATATCCATGTCTTTTCAGCACTACCCAAATATTTACATTTGAATCCTAAGTTATTTAGTCAACAAACATAAAAATAAATAGGAGGAAGGTTATTTACCATTATGGTAGTATGTTTTGGTTTCTATTGCACATTACTTCTGCAGTAAAATCGGTCATCTTTGTGATATGCAAATCAAAGCCATGGAAATCAAAGCCATGTGTTTGAACCAATATGCTAAACAAAGTCCCCTTAGATATTGCAAAATTATTGGTCGTATGATAGAATGGGCACTCAATAGAGCCTCCCGTTAGTATGGTATATTATTATGATATCTATTCCAATTGATGTATAGCAAAAATATGCATTTGAACAAAACCTACATCTAAGCTAAAACTCAGTGGCAGATTCATAGCATCCGAAAAAGATTAGTACGTAATTTAAGCTTGCGCCAGAATAATTTTTTTGATCATGTGACGAATAACTGCAAGAGTTATGTGGGGTAAGTGGGGAGGAGAGAGAAAAAATGGTTTTTCAATTTTTTTTTCTCTAGCATGCTAGCAATTTGGCCAAAGACCATAGCTGGCGTAAACTGTGCTCCACTATGGCAGAATACTTTTTATTCTTCCTTGCTATGTTTTGAAATTATTTACCATCTTCTGCCATTTCTCGCAATAGCTAGCAATGAAGACGACATACTTTTTGTTGCTTTGGTGAAGCCGATGATTCAATGCTTGTCTCTTTAAAACCCTCCATTTCAGTATCTGCAGCGATTTTCAAGTGGAGTATTATTAGTTGCATCCAATCCAGAGAACGAGTTTGATTTTGACATGCAAACATGAGTAGAGCTTTTAGCAATGCCTGAGAAGTTGTATTCTTAGTTGCTTTGTGAAAACAGAGTTTCTGCACTTTTATTACATTAATGGATGACATTGAGTTGATTCTGCGTTTTGGGGCTTATGATTGAAATGAGTGTTGGTGCTGGTTAAGTCTAACTCTTTGTATTTGTGTGCATTATATTGAATTGGTATAGGTTTGTCTAATATGTTTGTTAGGTTGCATGAACTTAAGCGGGAATAGGTAGGGCAACTCTTTGTGATCTGCATTTGTACACACTTCTTTCCATACTTTTAACTTGTCAGTCCAATAATATCGGTCGATATATATATACATATATTTATGTGTGTATTGGAATACTAAACATTGAAGTTGGGATAGAAGTGAACCAGGACCCATGCTGTTGATGTAGTTTGGTGAAGTGTGATTTGTCTGGATTCTTGGTATTAATGGAGATGTGTACTTGTTTCTGGACCTATTTTGTTAATGGAAGTGAGGTGTACTTGTAGCAGGTCTCATGTGGTTAATGGAGGAGAGGTGTGCTTTGACCTGAACCCTTGTGGTTGATGGATGTGAGGTGTGTGTGTATCTGCATCCATGTTGTTAATGGAGGAGAGGTGTGTTTGTATCTGGAACCATTTACTTAATGGAGGTGAGATGAGTTTGATGATGCTGGAGCAAGCTCGCATCGTAAGGCATTGTCACTAATGTTTTGAACACCAAAGCCCAATGTGCGACCGTTAATAACCCGTGAACACTAAAACCCAGTTTGCTTCCATGAAACACCTATGAACACCACAGCCATTTGTGCATCCATGAAACACCCATGAACACCAAAGCCCAGTGTGCAACCATGAAACACCCGTGAACAACAATTGTGCATCCATGAAACACCCGTGAATACCAATAGAGCGTCCATGGAAACCCAACGCTTCACGATGTGGCAATAGACTCAAGTTCCATTTCTGTGCTTGGGTGTGTTGTGTAACTTTTCTCTCACCAATCAGATTTTTTTTTTAATCCTGTATGCTATGGTTAACTGTGCATTATTAATGGAAGTTAAGCGGGAGTTTATTTGTCTGAGGGATGTCCTTTCTCCAGCTATAAAGATAGAAGAAAATGGAGATTGCTTGGTAGGAGGCTGCTAGTTAGGTAAGGATGTCAATGGTTATATACTAGCATGCAAGCCCTTGTGCTTGCCATAATAAAATAATTTACTAATAGTGTTGAAAATACACAGTTCCTTTTATCTGAAGAATGTATTTGGTTTCGTAATAACAACAATAGGTTAGCTTACTTTCCCTATGCTATGTCTCTCTGGCATCACATAGTGAGCCTCGGTCTAGCCCTCATAGAGCAACTCCATCATATATTTTTTTAAGCCTTGAAGTGCAACTCTACTTTCCCACTTGCAAAGAGGTATATAGGTGCTGTAATAAAATTCTTCATTTCAGCAGGCATCAAGTAATACAACTTTTACATTAGACAAAAATTGCACAGGATGTGGGAAGACAATAGTGGTGATGATGACGACATGGTTTTTATCTAGATGTTAGTCAGACTTGGTGAAAGACAAGCAAAGGTAGAGGAGAGGGGGTCCCTGTGAGTTAAGATGAGGAAGTAGTTTTTGAACATGTAGCTATTATAAACATGCTTTCAAATGCACAGAAATGTTCTGGTCATTTTCAAATGTAAGAGCACAGAATTTAATTTCCAAATATGTCTCATGATCATGATTTTATCCCAAGAACCTGATAACCCTTACTCATCTAACGTCTATACTTTTTGAATGTGATATTTTAACTACTCTTCAATTTAAAAAATTATGCGATTAATGTTTGTGAGGACGAACATATTGCCATCTTACTTCTCCAGCTTGGCTCTCTGTTGAAACAATCCCGATAACTCCGGCGAATTTCAGGACTAGATCTTGAATATCTTTGTATAATAAGAACTATAATTTGATTAGATAGATACAAACATATTTTATGGCACATCCCAGTTTACCCTGACTTGACATACAGAAGCTAGGCCACTACATGCATCCTTATCTTTCCTCCAACTCATTCTAATCGGATTCCCAACTCCATCCTCCATATCTACAAATCTAGGTGGACTGAATAAACCTGACTCTGTCATTTAAAGGTGATTATTGACTAATATAGCTGCCTTTGTTAGTAACCACTCAATCAGACAGCCCTAGGAGAGTTCTGCATAACACTCGATCTGGCTAGTTGTGCATATCACTCGATCAGTCGACCCAGGGATAGGTCTGTATAACACTCGATTTGGCTGAAGAATTGGTCAGCTTAACTCTCGATCAAGCTGCCTGGGGAGAGGTCTGCATAACACTCATTCTGGATACCCAGAGATGGATATGCCTAACACATGATCAAGCTGTTAAGGAAAGGCTGGCATAAAACTCGATCAGGATATCCCAGAATTGGTCTGCATAACACTTTATCGTGCTGCACAAGAACAGGTCTGAGTAATACTCTCCACCTTGTTAAAAAAAATGCACTGAAATTTTATACGTGAAAGTAAGCCTCTCATATTGCAGCCAGAATTCTAGATGATTCAGCAATGATGTGCCAAGGCAACTTTACCTATAGTGAAGTACTCCAGTTGATTGAGCAATGGTGTGCTGGGCCCAAATTAACCTATAGTGAATTATTGCAGGTGATTCACCAATGGTGTGCCGGGGCCAGCTTAACCGATAGTGAAGTATTCCAGATGATTGACCAATGATGTGCCTAATCCAGCTTAACCTATAGTGAAGTATTCCAGATGGGTGGCCTGTGATGTGACGGGCCAAGCTTTAACCTATAGTGAAGTATTCCAGATGATTGACCAATGATGTGCCGGACCTGGCCTAACCGTTAGTGACGTATTCCAGATTGGTGGCCAATGATCTGCCGGGCAGGCTTAATCTGTAGCATAGTATTCCAGATAGTGACCAAAACGATGTGCCTGGCCCAGTTTAAACTATAATGAAGTATTACAGATGAGTGACCAATGATACACCAGGCCTAGCTTAACTTATATGTAGTTTTCCAGATGAGTGACCTGTGCTAGATCTGCTTAACCTGTGTTAGATATAACCATTGGCTCCATATGTTTCATTCTAGGGTTGGGAAGAAGGATGTGGTCTATAATGGAAAATCAGCATTCCTAACAAAAACTTAGCATGGTGGCTAAGAGGGCCCGGGTAGGATTACGAAATTTGAATGGATAGCTCTCCATTATCCAATGCTTTTCCAAACTCCGAATTTGAAAAGAGACACTCGTCGCTGTGATGCCTAGCAACACTCACATCAAAAATGTTGAACCTGAAATATTAACTAGCAGAACGATCGTGTGGGTCCCTTTTTTACAAACGAAGGAGGAATCTGCCATCATTGGTTCAGCAAAACAACAACTTTTCCATCTACAGCGCATAGAGTATATGAGTAATCAAAGTAGTGGTTTGGCAGGGATGGGCATTAGAGACTAATCTATTGCTGTGGACAGTATGTGGGTAAGAGAATAATCAAAGTAGTTGTGTGGAAGGGATATACATTAGGGAGTAATCAATGTATTGGTGTGGACGGGATGTGTGTAAGAGAGTTATCAAAGTGGTGGTGTGAAGGAGATGAAGAGTTGCACTGTTTTGTTGATAGTCGGATCTATTACTATTGTTACATGAGTAATTTTCTCACCAAACCAACTTATCACTTCCATGTAGTAAAAACGTGCAAAAACTGCTGAATCAGCTCAGAGAGACTTGTGTATACACGTAACAGCATATTTATTGTATTTAAAATATTTTATACGATTTTTAGGTATTTTACTAAATCAAGAAAGTGATTAATTGCAGTAATGCATTGGATACATACATCTGGTAGTAAAACTTTTGTGAGCTTCCTGTGCATGATGGATAAGTATGTAAATTTCATTGTAATTAATGTGTGATTTTTGTTGCAGGTTCACTACCTCGGTAATGGATTCAGGTCATACCTATTCTTATTTTAGGAGCTAATATGACCATTAATATGTTAGAAACTACACAAGTCAATTTTAACCGAAATAAAAGCTTTGTATGTTTTGAGGAGTCAGTGAGATTTAACATTGAAACTAAAGCCTCAGATTTTGCAATAGAGGCAACTCTCAACCAATTTGGGCATCTGTTGGAATTTTTTTATCGACTCGCTAAGGGCCTGGGAGATGCATTGTATCAGTAGAGAAGGAAGCACAAGCAATAATAGAGACTGTTCGCATTAGAAGCACTATCTAACGGATAGACTTTTCTCACTCAAGATAGACCCGAGATCTGTTGCCTATGTGTTTGATAAGAAGCAGAGGAAAAAAATAAAAAATGATAAGATCATTCGATGGAGGATGGAACTCTCATGTTATAGTTTTGATATTGTGTATCGACCTGGCAAGGAGATTATCCCTCCCGACACTCTATCACGAGGGAACTGTGATGCTATGAATAGTGGAAGTCTTATTGTATTGCGCCAAGCTCTGTGTCATCCAGATGTGACATGAATGTTTCACTTCTTAATGTCCCGAAATTTGCCTTGTTTGATGGAGGATGTGAAAAGAATGATCAGATCATGTCACATTTGTGCTGAATGCAAACCTTGGTTGCATAAACCTGATCCAGCACATTTGATTAAGGCTATTCCACCTTTCGAATGATACGATTTCGTAGGTCCTCTTGCGAGTTATAATAATAATTGATATTTACTGAAAGTGATAGAAGAGTACACAATGTTTCCTTTCTTATTCGTTTGTGCAAATATGACCACAGCAATGGTAATCAAATGTTTCTGTGAACTCTTCTCCAAGTTCGGCATGCCTGCCTATATACACTCAGAGAGGGGAGCTGCCTTCATGAGTACAGAACTGCGTAACTTCCTACACCAAAAGGAAATAGCTACTAGCCTTACACCTCCACCTTATAATCCTCAAGGTAGTGGAAAATCTGAGAGGTACAATGGAACACTCTGTAGAGCCATTACTCTCACCCTCATGACCAAGAGAGTATCGACATTGCAGTAGCTAGAGGTTCTCCCTGATGCACTACACTCTATTTGATCGTTGCTCTGTACTACTACAAACACGACTCCCCATGAGCGGATGTTCAGCTTCACTCTGTGGTCTACTGATGGCTGGTCTATTCCTACTTGGATTTCAACCCTGGGACTGTTCTCCTCAAGCGACATGTTCGAGGAAATTAATCGGAGCCCCTGGTGGAGGAGGTTGAGCTCCTCGAAGCTAACCCACCTTCGTCACTGGAAGTAACAGAAGTAATTTCAGTGTCCGAGACTGGAACCTAGTCCCTCACAAACACTCCTATCCTGGATGACCAATCTACTTCTTCTACACAGTCGAGAGCAGAGTCGCCTCCTTTATGCTTTCCCAATCGGAGTTGACAGACTCCCGATCATTTGATGCTATGAACACCTCCCACAAGGGGGTGAATGATGTGAAAGATTTCCTCTCCATTAACCACCCCAGAGTGATGTAACACCTTTTATTAATGCTCACCCAAAACTGCATTGTGTATTGTTGTATTGCTGCTTCATGTTTGCTAGGTTGGTTGTTTTATTTGCTACTTGTGTTCTTAGTTGAATAAAGCCTATTTCAATGAAGGTTCTCTTGTATTATCAAATCAAAAGTGTGCACTACAATTCATGTACCATGTAATAAGTTCTATATATGTGATAATATTTGATGAATTGTATATATTATTTTGTTCATTCAAGTACTATTCTGTCATTTTTTTGGTTTTACTTTTAATAGATAGATTTTTTGAACTGATATGTAGACCCTGTGAACAGATGTTTTGATGCTGTTTTCTCATCCGTGTTTTAAGCTTTACAAATGTTTAGTCATTTTCATCTAAGAAAAAAATACTTGTTTTACATCCCCCAAAATGACTGGCACCCATATGTGATACGATTAAGGTTTAGATCCTCAAATAAGCACAAGACTTGTGTATAAATATATGTAAGAAATATTTGATACTGTAGAAAACTTTGCCAACAATCCAAGCCCTGAAATCAACCATCAACATAGCATTTTTATATTACCACATTCAATTCACACAGGAAACCTCTGGTATCTATTTGGTGTGATAGTATATTGCTGGATGGCATCATATCGTTACTATCATTATATATATGGTAGGAAGAAATATTTTTGATCTAGGACACCAATATACACCTCAAAGTCTCAAGTAAGGCCAATGTGGCCAAGTGGA
The DNA here is from genome assembly GCA_965261215.1 of Ekhidna sp. GTDB lineage: Bacteria > Bacteroidota > Bacteroidia > Cytophagales > Cyclobacteriaceae > Ekhidna. The sequence continues at coordinate 30,562 of CBDHDT010000158.1, read as the reverse complement.
TGTGTTTGGTATTCAACCTTATTGTACTTTCAAATCAACAATGTGGTGTTTTCAGGAATATTCTGTCTTCATTCTTCCATCCCAAAATGAAGGGTCTTATATCATCTGAATGTCTGGGTGAGTATAAATATGCAAATGTTTTAATTGGAAATGGTGCTTCAGTTTGGTGTAAAACTGAGATAAATTTCATTGATATTTAAATGCTGTTATGATCGATAGTTATTGCTCTAATCGTTGTTTTTTTAATATAAAAAAAAACTTTTATATCGCTGTAATTTCAATCCGTCTCTCTGCCTGTTAGTTTGTTGGTTTGTGTGATCCCAAAACCTACCCACACAGTTGGCAGACTCAACCAAATCTCTATCATAAATCTATGGGCTGTGTCACGCTCAACTCAAATCACTACCATTCGAATAAACGTAGACTCACTCTAAGATTTCCACCTACATCCTGTACCAATTATCACCGAGTCAAATTTCCATCGGAAAAAATGAAGTTTCACATTCTTTTCTCACACCAATTAACACACACATTCAGACCAACAACCTCTGACTCATAATTTTGTTACAAAAAATGTCAGAATGCTGTCGACCATCAATTGTGAATGTACACCGTGAATATTCAATTAGCTTGCATTCTGTAATCATGAGACTAAATACAAACATGCGCTATATTCTGGGAACCACATTCAAAATCTATATTGACACTGAATTCAGCCATTTATAAGCAAATTACAAGCCATGGGTTGGAGGTCAGAATGAGGAGCTCGAAACATGTAAGTGTTGAAAATTAATATATGAATGTGGATTTTCAGTGCATTTTTAAATATTCTGATATGCTTGTTTACACACATGCTTCAACACAACCGTTAAGTTGGTGCATGTTACATTACAATTTTCATGACAGCCACGGTACTCAATTCTGCAGATGTTATATCAGAATAGGATATTCAACTTGCCTGCTTCCAATTATTTAGCACAATTAGGAGAGGCTGATTGAGGTCAAAGTTGTCCTGCCATCTTGTTCTTCGGACTTTCTTGAGCAAACATTTTTATGTCCAAATAAGAGACTGAATGTGAAGCAACATTCTGAATCTGTCGCTTAGAAAATAATATGAAGGTTCTGGTCTGAATATATTTCTACAGGTCTGAATATGTCTGTTCTAAAGATAGGCCTATATCCCGCTCCTCTAACTTATTTGAATACAGATGGCCATTTTTGGTATTTTTGTCAGACTTATCAGAGAGAATCTCTATGAATGAGGTCTTTGGAATCCTGAAATATTGAAAAATCAAGCGTCCATGCAGATCCCAGCCCACTTGGCTAAGGAATAAATATTGTCACATAATTTTGTCCAAAACTATTCCCCGCGCATGCTCGGTATGCAACACCTCACTCGCGTCGATTAGTTCGGAAGGAGACTAGTTTGTTAGTTTCCACTAGATTATATTGTTTGTTACTATTGATGATGCTATTTTCATTATGTAGCCTGCTTTGGAGAGCTTTATCATTGATCTACGCAAGTAGCACTATTCACATCCAGTTCATATGCCTGGAATCCTCTGCAGTATGCTTCAAGCCACTGACAGTAAATTATTGGCATAAGACTCATTTCTTCTTGATATATATGGCCAGTATCTATGAAGTATTATGTATTTTCTGTACTCAGATTCTACTTCAATAGTATTGGACTATTTTCGGATATTGTTGTAAGTTGCCACCAAAGTTTTTCTTTGATAACAAACTGCAGAATTGTTCCTTCCTAGATTACCACCATTCCAGGGTTGGCTTTAAAAATGACATGACATGGGTTATGCCAATTCAATTTGATTGGGCCAATGTTGCCAGGTGGCTCTATTTCATATGTTATATGGGGCACAAGAATGAATGAGATAATATCACTTTCTTTGGCATGCCAAACAGCCACAGAATTAAAGTGTGAACTGTAGCTATCTTGTAGCACATGTATGGGGAAAGTTGAAACTGAACTTGAGAAAATGGTCGTAAGCTACCTTTTGAAAGTTTTATGTCTCTCCACCATCACCCACTCAACCCGTACCACCCAAATACTATAAATATGAATCTACAAGAAACAAGAAACAAGAAACTCTATAAAAAAAGGCAACAGAGAAGTAGCTCAGCACTTTCTTACTTTAAGATATGTTAGAGAAATTACCGGAATTTCTTTTATTTTATGAAAAATGCCGATAATTTGTGCGCAGTGGCACAAACAATTTAGCTCTGCTGATTTTTAGAAACCTTCTGTGTACTGCATGACTGCTACTTGAACCCAGCCAATTAGGTGCATTTTGTTATTTAGCTACAAGGAGGGCACAGACTATGAACTTTCTGGTAGTTGGTTCTTTTATATATTTAAATGAATGAACGTATATATATATGTATATATGTCTGAATGTATGTATATATGTGTAGGTATATATATGTGTGCACATATTCAAGCATGCAAATATGTATGTATGTATATATACATTTATCAGCAATATCTAACCAGATTTCTAAGTGCTGCATCGCCAAAGTTGGCCATGATTCTGGGTTACTTGAATGACAGTTGATTATAATTTTTATTTTTTTATTTAGTGTAGATGAAAAAAAATTGCCGGTAAATCTGTGAAAATGGATGATACAAAATTGAAAAAATGAGTTGTCTTTAGGCTTATCGCAGAACAATTATGCGAAAAAAGACTGCAGGAGGCTGTGTTTAAAGAACGACTGATGCTGCTGCTGCAGTATTATGGCACCATCAGTTGGAATAGTGAGAAATAGGAAAGAAGTTCTGATTGAAGCTAATTTGCAAGGCACGAGTCTCTATATAATGATGCATAATACGGCAGTCAGAGATCACATTTTTTTAAGCTCTATTTGCTATAGCTAAGGCATTTAGGAGGACCATAGGATGGATGAGAGGAAAATAGACATGTTGAGTTAAAAACCTCAGACTGGTGCTAGGGAGTTTATATATGTCAGTCGTTTGTAGACTCAATGCAGAATAATGACGCAGAACAGGTGGCCAGAGGTGCCTCTTCTGCTAGTAATAATCTCAACAAAACAACACAAAGAAAATTAATAGTAATATAAATTTAATATTAAAATCAGCATATTACAAGCCTAATCAAAAAATTCCAGCATGGTGGTGGGTTTTTCTATTGGAAACAGCAATTTGGATGCATTGATTGCTGGGTTACTGTTCTTCTTTTCTTTTAATACTTTATACCATGCCTATCTCCTTTACTGCATCCTCCATCTTCACTCAATTATTTCAGCATTTGGACAATATAAGCCAATATATAAACATATATATATATATATTTATATATATATATATATCGGATTTGTACAAGTAATTGCCAGATAACTTTTGATAGTCAAATTTTTATGCATCAGATTCATCCAAAACCTTGACCACCTGCTATATCTTCTGAAAACCTATATAATTCTACATTCTATGACGATATGTCAGGAAATGGAGAGCTTGAACTCAAAACAAATCCATGTTATTCTGCTACAAGCGTTCATATAGATTCACACATACTAATCAATTTCTGAAACTCTCCATGCAATGCTTTTAAATGTTTCCCTACAACAGGTGATCTGTTTGTAACAATTGCTTAAATAGCAAAAAGTATTTATAACTGCTTGTTCAAGTTTGCTCTAATATTGACAATTTTATGGTTTCAGAATACCACCAAAGCTCTTTGATTACATTTGTACTACATAAACAAGCAAGAATATTCTACAGGGTATTATAATACAACATTGGATAATACCTGTATAAGTGTAATACCTCAAATATAGACCAATATTTTATCATAGGTGTTATTTCTTCCTTATAATCAGTACTAACTTGTACTGAGCAAGAGTGAGATTCATTTACCATTTATATTTTAATTTTCTCCACTCTCAACCATTTCTGCTAAAGCATCCGTATAAAAATATTCCGGTCGAAAGGTCACCTGCTCTGTGGTTGGAATTGACCAAGAACATGTATGGGGATAGTCTATGTTATAAATTACGGTCTACGATTATTGGGGTGGGGGTCATCAATACGTACTTTCCAGTATTGAGAAACTGGGCTAACTTTTACTATGTCCAGCTTTTTTGGTGTCCAAATTCGGGATATATTGAATTTCCAATGTTAATAAACTGATTTACCATAGAGATTTTGTCCGCATCATGGTAGAACTCATAAAATTAGAATAATAAATAAGTGCAGTGAATGCACTACATTGTGTTAAACTAACTAAAGCATAGCAGAAGACTGATACATCATATCAGAAAAATATGTAAAGAAAAGAAATGCCTTTGGAAAACTTTCCAAGAACAAAGGGACTCTAGAAACCACAAAAGCTATTGGCCAAGAAAAGCCCATCCATGAAGGAAGCTGATATAGTCTGCTTATTTATTTGGAATTGTTCTCCTTTAAAACAATACCATTTATCTAATGATTTGATACCATTTCTTTTTTTTCTTTTTTTAAATATTTTTAATGTTCTTCACTGTTCTTCAATCAAGATCAGGGGATGGTAGTTGATTATAGAGTAGGCCTTTCATTCATTCCCCAGCAATCTCTCGTTGTTTTTAAATTAGTAATAAGTTACATAGCATTGGCTTCCTTCTGGTGTAATGGTATCAGCAATATATTGCCTTGAAGTTGTCGTTCTTCAAACCTTCTCACCTTGAAATAATTAAGGCTGGCAAGATAAATGACTTAGGTCCTATGCTTCTAAGCTTTCAATCATGGCTCAATTCAGGTGATGCTTGAAAGAAACTGGCAAATAGAACATAGCAAAATGTACGATCTAAAATAAATGGCAGCTTTTCAGCTCTTCTACGTATGTAATACGTGTATGTGTTTTTTTTTCAAACATTGATTCACGAATCTCAAAGCATGTTATATTAAATCTTCATTGCATACCTTACTCAGTTTTAGATTTCAAACATCATCATTGGATATATTTTCTGAATGATCATTATCTTTCTACTTTTTTATTTTATGGCATATCTCATGGAGAAACGAAATGAAATTGACTTGTTATGAAAAGAGCATAGCAGTGATTAACATAGCAAAAACACAACATAAGGTGTTTGACAATATCTATGTATGTAATAATGTTAGTTTTAACCAAATTCAAATTTTACTCTGGATTTGCCCCTTATCAAACTAGTTGAGAAAAAAAAAAGTTCTAAGTATTTCTGGGCTTCGTTCTGAGATAGGCAATTTTGACTAAAAAGAGAAGTTTTTAGTAAATTTTCCCAAAAATGTTTCAAATCAACAGAAAAGCAAAGTTTAGCTGTATGTGGCTGATTTTGAGGAGAAAAACAGTTTTTTTTATATTTGTCCAGTTTTACCACTTAGAATAAAAAGGGTTGTTTACAACAAATCCAAATTTTCCTCTGGATTTGCTCCTTTTCAAACTTGTTGAGAAAAACTAACTTTCTGATTATTGCTTAGCTTCTTTATGAGATTTTTTTTTTGACTAAAAATAGAATTTTTCAGTGAAGTTCCCCGAAAATGCTTAATAACAACAGGAAATCATGGTTTAGCTGTATATGGCTCATTTTGAGGGAAAAAAAGTTTATGTTAATATTTGTCCCCTTTGACTAGTTTGATCAAAAACAGTTGTTTAAAAAAAATTATATTTTCCTTATGATTTACCCCTTTTCAAAATTGTTGAGAAAAACAAATGTTCTAAGTCTTTCTGAGCATCTTTCTGAGATGTCTTTTTTTGGACTAAAAAGAAATGTTTTCAGTGAATTTCCCCGAAAATTCTTCAAAACAACAGAAAAGCATAGTTTAGCTGTATGTGGCTCACTTTCCAGAGGAATACAGTTTTGGTTAGTAATTATCCCCTTTTACTGGTTTGATCAAAAAGAGTTGTTTAAATAAAGCCAAATTTTCCTCTTGTTTTTCACCTATTCAAATTTGTTAAGAAAAACAAACTTTCTTAGTATTTCTGTGATTCTTTCTGAGATGGTCATTTTTTGACTAAAAAGTGAAGTTTACAGTGAATTAGCCCGAAAATGCTTCAAAACAACAGAAAAGCATAGATTGGCTCTATGTGGCTCATTTTAAGGAGAAAAACAGTTTATGTTAATATTTGTCCCCTTTTACTGGTTTGATCAAAAACAGTTGTTTAAACAAATTCAAATTTTCCTCAGGATTTTCCCTTTTTAAAAATTGTTGAGAAAAACAAACGTTCTAAGTCTTTCTGAGCTTCTTTCTGAGAAGGTCCCTTTTTGGACTAAAAAGAGAAATTTTCAGTGAATTTTCTTAAAAATGCTTCAAAACAACAGAAAAGCATTTTGTGGCCCTATGTGGCTCACTTTGAGGAGAAATTTTTTTTTTGTTAATATTTATCCCCTTTTACTGGTTTGATTAAAAACAGTTGTTTAAACAAATCCAGATTTTCCTCTTGGTTTTCACCTATTCAAATTTGTTAAAAAAAAAAACAACTTTGTTAGTATTGTGTGATTCTCTCCGAGATGGTCATTTTTTGACTAAAAAGAGTAGTTTACAGAGAATTAGCCCGAAAATACTTCAAAACAACAGAAAAGCATAGATTGGCAGTATGTGGCTCAATTTGAGAAGAAAAACAGTGTATGTTAATATTTGTCCCCTTTTACTGGTTTGTTAAAAAAAAGTTGTTTAAACAAATTCAAATTTTCCTCAGGATTTGCTCCTTTTCAAACTTGTTGAGAAAAACAAAAGTCCTAAATTTTTCTGAGCTTCTTTCTGAGATAGTCACTTTTTTGACTTAAAAGAGAATTTTTCAGTGAATTTTCCCAAAAATGCTCCAAAACAAAAGAAAAGCATAGTTTAACTGTAAATGGGTCACTTTGAGGAGAAAAACAGTTTGTGTTAATACTTGTCCCCCCTTTACTGGTTTGATCAAAAACAGTTGTTTAAACAAATTCAAACTTTCCTCAGGATTTTCCCCTTTTCAAACTTGTTGAGAAAAACAAACGTTCTAAGTATTTCTGAGCTTCATTCTGAGATAGTCACTTTTTTGACTAAAAAGAGAAGTTTTCATTGAATTTCTCAAAAAATGCTTCCAAACAAAAGAAAAGCATAGTTTAGCTGTGTGTGGCCATTTTGAGGAGAAAATCGGTTTTTGTTTATATTTGTCCAGTTTTACTGCTTTGAACAAAAAGGGTTGTTTACAACTAGTCCTAATTTTCCTCTCGATTTGCTCCTTTTTAATCTTGTTGAGAAAAACAAACTTTCTGATAATTTTTGAGCTTCTATCTGAGATATATTTTTTTATTATAAAGAGAAGTTTTCAGGGAAATTCCCTGAAAATGCTTGATAACAACAGGAAAACATAGTTAAGCTGTATGTGGCTCATTTTGAGGAGAAAAACAGTTTTTGTTAACCTTTGTCCCATTTTACTGGTTTGATCAAAAACTGTTCTTTATACAAATCCAAATTTGGCACTTTGTTTTTCCCTATTCAAATTTGTTAACAAAAACAAATTTCTGAGTATTTCAGTGATTCTTTCTGAGATAGTCAATTTTTGAACTAAAAAGAGAATTTTTCAGTGAATTTCCCCAAAAAAATAAAAAAAACAGAAAGCATAATTTAGCAGTATGTGGCTCATTTTGAGGAAAATACCTTTTTGTTTATATTTGACCAGTTTTAATGCTTTGAACAAAAAGTGTTGTTTACAACAAATCCTAATTTTCCTCTGGATTTGCTCCTTTTCGAACTTGTTGAGAAAAACAAACTTTCTGATTTTATCTGAGCTTCTTTCTGAGGTAGTCAAATTTTTGACAAAAAAGAGAAGTTTTCAGTGAAATTCCAAAAAAATGCTTAAAAACAACAGAAAAGCATAGTTTAGCTCTATGTGGATCCCTTTGAGGAGAAAAACAGTTTATGTTAATATTTGTCCCCTTGACTAGTTTGATCAAAAAAAGTTGTTTTAACAAATTTAAATTTTCCTCATGCTTTTTAAACTTGTTTAGAAAAACAAACGTTCCAAGTATTTCTGAGATTCTTTCTGGGATAGACATTTTTTTCCAAAAAAGAGAAGTTTTCATTGAATTTTCCCAAAAAAGCTTCAAAACAACAGAAAAGCAAAGTTTAACTGTATGTGGCTCATTTTGAGGAAAAAAAAAATTTTTGTTTATATTTGTCCTGTTTTACTGCTTTGAACAAAAAGGGTTGTTTACAACAAATCCAAATTTTCATCTGGATTTGCTCATTTTCAAACTTGTTGAGATAAACAAACTTTCTGATTATTTCTGAGTTTCTTTCTGAGATATTTTTTTTTTAACATAAAGAGAAGTTTTCTGTGAAATTCCCCAAAAAATCTTCAAAACAACAGAAAAGCATAGTTGAGCTGTATGTGGCTAACTTTGAGGTGAAAAACAGTTTATGTTAATATTTGTCCCCTTTTACTGCCTTTACCAAAAACAGTTGTTTAAACAAATTCAAATTTTCCTCAGGCTTTTCAAACTTGTTGAGAAAAACAAACGTTCTAAGTATTTCTGAGCTTCTTTCTGGGATAGAAATTTTTTGACTAAAAGGAGAATTTTTCAGTGAATTTTCCCAAAAATGCTTCAAAACAACAGAAAAGCAAAGTTTAACTGTATGTGGCTCATTTTGAGGAGAAAACCATTTTTTGTTTATATTTGTCCAGTTTTACTGCTTTGAAAAAAAGGGTTGTTTGCAAGAAATACTAATTTTTCTCGGGATTTGATATTTTTCAAACTTGTTTAGAAAAAAATACTTTCTGATTATTTCTGTGCTTCTTTCTGAGATAGTCCTTTTTTGACTAAAACGAGAAGTTTTCAGTAAATTATCCAAAAATGCTTCAAAACAACAGAAAGCATAGTTTAGCTGTATGTGGGTCACTTTGAGGTAAAAAACAGTTTATGTTAATAATTGTCCCCTTTTACTGGTTGGATCAAAAACATTTTTTTAAACAAATTTATTTTTTCCTCAGGATTTATTCCTTTTCAAACTTGTTGAGAAAAACAAATGTTCAAAGTATTTCTCAGCTTCTTTCTGTGATAGCCATATTTTTGACTAAAAAGAGAATTTTTCAGTAAATTTCCCCAAAAATGCATTAAAACACCAGAATGCATAGTTTAGCTCTATGTGGCTCATTTTGAGGAGAAAATTTTTTTTTTTTTTTATTTGGCTATTTTTACTGCTTTAAACAAAAAGGGTTGTTTACAACAAATCCTAATTTTCCTCTGGATTTGCTCCTTTTCAAACTTGTTGAGAAAAATAAACTTTCTGATTATTTCTGAGCTTCTTTCTGAGATAGTCAAATTTTTTAATAAAAAGAGAAATTTTCAGTGAAATTCCAAAAAAAATTCTTAAAACCAACAGAAAAGCATAGTTTAACTCAATGTGGATCCCTTTGAGGAGAACAATAGCTTATGTTAATATTTGTCCCCCTTGACTAGTTTGATCAAAAAAGGTTGTTTAAAGAAATTTAAATTTTCCTCAGGCTTTTTAAACATGTTGAGAAAAGCAAACGTTCTAAGTATTTCTGAGCTTCTTTCTGGGATAGACATTTTTGGAATAAAAAGAGAAGTTTTCAGTGAATTTTCCCAAAAAAACTTCAAAACAACGGAAAAGCAAAGTTTAATTATATGTGGCTCATTTTGAGGAGAAAAACAGTTTTTATTTATATTTGTCCAGTTTTACTGCTTTGAATAAAGAGGGTTGTTTACAACAAATCCAAATTTTCTTCTGGATTTGCTCCTTTTCAAACTTGTTGAGAGGAACAAACTTTCTGACTACTTCAAAGCTTCTTTCTGAGATTTTTTTTTTTTTATATAAAGAGAAGTTTTCTGTGAAATTCCCCAATAATGCTTCAAAACAACAGAAAAGCAATTTTTTGGCTGTATGTGGCTAACTTTGAGGTGAAAAACAGTTTATGTTAATATTTGTCCCCATATACTGGTTTGATCAAAAACAGTTGTTTAAAAAAATTCAAATTTTCCTCAGGCTTTTCAAACTTGTAGAGATAAACAAACGTTCTAATAAATTTCTGAGCTTCTTTCTGGGATAGACATTTTTTGACTAAAAAGAGAATTTTTCAGTGAATTTTCCCAAAAATGCGTCAAAACAACAGAAAAGCAAAGATTAACTGTATGTGGCTCATTTTGAGGAGAAAAACAGTTTTTGTTTATATTTGTCCAGTTTTACTGCTTTGAACAAAAAGGGTTGTTTGTAAGAAATCCTAATTTTTCTCTGGATTTGCTCTTTTTCAAACTTGTTGAGGAAAACTAACTTTCAGATTATTTCAGTGCTTCTTTCTGAGATAGTCCCTTTTTTGATTAAAAAGAGAAGTTTTCTCTAAATTATCCCAAAAATGCTTCAAAACAACAGAAAGCATAGGTGAAAAACCGTTTATGTTAATATTTGTCCCCTTTTACTGGTTGGATCAAAAAAAACATTTTTAAACAAATTCAAATTTTCCTCAGGAGTTTCCCCTTTTCTAACTTGTTGAGAAAAAAAAATGTCCTAAGTATTTCTGAGCTTCTTTCTGAGATAGTCATATTTTGGACTAAAAAGAGAAGTTTTCAGTAAATTCCACCAAAAATGCATTAAAACACCAGAAAGCATAGTTTAGCTCTATGTAGCTCATTTTGAGGAGAAAAAGAGTTTTTGTTTATATTTGGCTAGTTTTTCTCCTTTGAACAAAAACGGTTGTTTAAAAAAATTCCTAATTTTCTTCTGGATATGCACCTTTTCAAACTTGTTGAGAAAACAAACTTTCTGATTATTTGTGAGCTTCTTTCTGAGATAGTCAAATTTTTGACAAAAAAGAGAAGTTTTCTGTGAAATTCCCAAAAATTCTTCAAAACAACAGAAAAGCATAGTTTAGCCTTTGTGGATCCCTTTGAGGAGAAAAACAGTTTATGTCAATATTTATCCCCTTTGACTGGTTTGATCAAAAACAGTTGTTTAAACAAATTTAAATTTTCCTTATTTTTTTCAAACTTGTCGAGAAAAAAAATTTTCTAAGTATTTCTGAGCTTCTTTCTGATATAGACATTTTTTGACAAAAAAGAGAATATTTCAGTGAATTTTCCCAAAATTGCTTCAAAACAACAGAAAAGCAAAGTTTAACTGTATGTGGCTCATTTTGAGGAGAAAAACAGTTTTTGTTTATATTTGTCCAGTTTCACAGCTTTGAACAAAAAGGGTTGTTTACAACGAATCCAAATTTTCTTCTGGATTTGCTCCTTTTCAAACTTGTTGAGAAAAAATAAATTCTGATTATTTTTGAGCTTGTTTCTGAGATATTTTTTTTTGGACTAAAAAGAGAAATATTCAGTGAAATTCCCACAAAATGCTTCAAAACAACCGAAAATCATAGTTTAGTGAGGAGAAAAACAGTTCATGTTAATATTTGACCCCTTTCACTTGTTTGATCAAAAAAAGTTGTTAAAACATTCAAATTTTCCTCACGATTTGCCCTTTTTCAAATTTTCGGGAAAAACAAACTTTCTAAATATTTCTGATCTTCTTTCTGAGATAGTCACTTTTTTGACTAAAAAGAGAATTTTTCAGTGAATTTCCCCAAAAATGCTTCAAAACAACAGAAAAGCATAGTTTAGCTGTGTGTGGGTCACTTTGAGGAGAAAAACAGTTTATGGTAATATTTGTCCCCTTTTACTGGTTTGATCAAAAACAATTGTTTAAACAAGTTCAAATTTTCTTCACGATTTGCTCCTTTTCAAATTATTACGAAAAAAAAACAGTATCTAAGAATTTCTGAGCTTCTTTCGGAGATAGTCCCTTTTTTGACTAAAAAGAGTAGTTTTCAGTGAATTTCCCAAAAATGCTTTAAAACAACAGAAAGCATAATTTAGCTCTATGTGGCACATTTTGAGGAGAAAAATTTTTTTGTTTAAATTTGGCCTGTTTTACTGCTTTGAACAGAAAGGGGCGTTTACAACAAATCCTAATTTTCATCTGCATTTGCTCCTTTTTAAACTTGTGGAAAAAAAATTACATATTATTTCTGAGCTTCGTTCTGAGATATTTATTTTTTTAATAAAAAGAGAATTTTTCATTGAAATCGCCCAAAAATTCTTCAAAACAACAGAAAAGCATACTTTAGCTGTATGTGGCTCATTTTGCGGAGAAAAACAGTTTTTGTTTATATTTGGCCAGTTTTACTGCTTTGAACAAAAAGGGTTCTTTACATCAAATCTTAATTTTCCTCTGGATATAACCCTTTTAAAACTTGTTAAAAAAAAAATTCTGATTATTTCTGATTTTCTTTCTGAGATTTTTTTTTTTTGACAAAAAATATATATTTCTGTGAATTTTCCCAAAAATGCTTCAAAACAACAGAAAAGAATAGTTTAGCTGTATGTGGCTCACGTTGAAGAGAAAAACAGTTTTTGTTAATATTTATCCCCTTTTACTGGTTTGACCAAAAAGAGTTGTTTAAATAAATCCAAATTTTTTTCTTGGTTTTAACTTATTCAAATATGTTAAGAAAAAAAAACTTTGTTAGTATTTCTGTGATTCTTTCTGAGATGGTCATTTTTTGATTAAAAAGAGAATTTTTCAGTGAATTTCCCCAAAAATGCTTCAAAACAACAGAAAAGCATAGTTTAGCTGTGAGTGGGTCACTTTGAGGAGAAAAACAGTTTATGGTAATATTTGTCCCCTTTTACTGGTTTGATCAAAAACAATTGTTTAAACAAGTTAAAATTTTCTTCACGATTTCCTCCTTTTCAAACTTCTTACGAAAAACAAACTATCTAACAATTTCTGAGCTTCTTTCTGAGATAGTCCCTTTTTTGACTAAAAAGAGAATTTTTCAGTGTATTTCCCCAAAAAGGCTTTAAAACAACAGAAAGGATACTTTAGCTCTATGTGGCACATTTTGAGGAGAAAAACAGTTTTTTTTTTAATTTGGCCTGTTTTACTGCTTTGAACAGAAAGGGGTGTTTACAACAAATCCTAATTTTCATCTGCATTTGCTCCTTTTTAAACTTGTGGAAAAAAACAAGCTTACATATTATTTCTGAGCTTCTTTCTGAGATATTTTTTTTTTAACTAAAAAGAGAATTTTTCAGTGAAATTCCCCCAAAAAATTCATCAAAACAACAGAAAAGCATACTTTAGCTGTATGTGGCTCATTTTGAGGAGAAAAACAGTTTTTGTTTATATTTGGCCAGTTTTACTGCTTTGAACAAAAAGGGTTGTTTACATCAAATCCTAATTTTCCTCTGGATATGCCCCTTTTAAAACTTGTTGAGAAAAAAAAATTCTGATTATTTCTGATTTTCTTCCTGAATTTTTTTTTTTTTGACTAAAAAGAAATAAATCTGTGAATTTTCCCAAAATGCTTCAAAACAACAGAAACGAATAGTTTAGCTCTATGTGGCTCACGTTGAGGGAAAAAACAGTTTTTGTTAATATTTATCCCCTTTTACTGGTTTGATCAAAAACAGTTGTTTAAATAAATCCAAATATTTCTCTTGGTTTTCACTTATTCAAATATGTTAAGAAAAACAAACTTTGTTAGTATTTCTGTGATTCTTTCTGAGATGGTCATTTTTTGACTAAAACGAGAAGTTTACAGTGAATTAGCCCGAAAATGCTTCAAAACAACAGAAAAGCATAGATTGGCAGTTTGTGGCTCATTTTGAGGAGCAAAACAGTTTGTGTTAATATTTGTCCCTTTTTACTGCTTTAAACAGAAAGGGTTGTCTACAGCAAATCCAAATTTCCTCAGGATTTTACCCTTTTCTAACTTGTTGAGAAAAACAAATCTTCTAAATTTTTCTAAGCATCTTTCTGAGATAGCCATATTTTTGACTAAAAAGAGAGGTTTTCAGTGAATTTCCAAAAAAAATGCTTCAAAACAACAGAAAAGCATAGTTTAACTGTATGTGGGTCACTTTGAGGAAAAAAACCGTTTATGTTAATATTTGTCCCCTTTTACTGGTTTGATCAAAAAAAGTTGTTTAAACAAATTCAAATTTTCCTCAGGTTTTTCCTCCTTTTCAAAATTGTTGAGAAAAACAAACGTTCTGAGTATTTCTGGGTTTCTTTCTGAGAAAGTCATTTTTGGACTAAACGAGAGGTTTTCAGGGAATTTGCCCCAAAATGCTATAAAACAACAGAAAGCATAATTTAGGTGTGTGTGACTTATTTTGAGGAGAAAAACAATTTTTGTATATATTTGGCCAGTTTTACTGCTTTAAACAAAGAGGGTTGTTTACAACAAATTCTAATTTTTCTCCGGATTTGCACCTTTTCAAACTTGTTGAGGAAAACAAACTTACATATCATTTCTGAGCTTCTTTCTCAGATATTTTTTTTTTTACTAAAAAGTGAAGTTTTTAGTGAAATTCCCCAAAAATTCTACAAAGCAACAGAAAAGAATAGTTTCGCTGTATGTGGGTCACTTTGAGGAGAAAAACAGTTTATGTTAATATTTGTCCCCTTTTACTAGTTTGATCAAAAAAAGTTGTTTAATCAAATTCAAATTTTCCTCGGGAGTTGCACTTTTCAAACTTGTAGAGAAAAACGTTGTTCTAAGTATTTCTAAACTTACTGAGATAGTCACTTTTTGACTAAAACTAGAAGTTTTCAGTCAATTTCCCCAAAAATGCTTTAAATCAACAGAAAAGCATAGTTTAGCTGTATGTGGCTCATTTTGAGGAGAAAAACTGTTTATATTTATATTTATCCCGTTTTACTGCTTTGAACAAAAAGGGTTGTTTACAACAAATACTAATTTTTAACTGGATTTGCTCCTTTTCAAACATGTTGAGAAAAATAAACTTTCTGATTATTTCTGTCCTTCTTTCTGAGATAGTCAATTTTGAGACTAAAAAAGATGTTTTCAGTGAATTTCCCCAAAAATGCTTCAAAACAACCGAAAAGCAAAGATTGGCAGTATGTGGCACATTTTGAGGGGAAAAACAGTTTGTTTTAATATTTATCCCATTTAACTGCTTTCAACAAAAAGGGTTGTTTACAACAAATCTAAATTTTCCTCTGGATTTGCCCCTTTTCAAACTTGTTGAGAAAAAAAATACTTTCTAAGTATATCTGACCATCTTTCTTAGATAGTCAAATTTTTGAAGAAAAAAAAGAGGTTTTCAGTGAATTTTCCTAAAAATGCTTCAAAATAACAGAATAGCATAGTTCAACTGTATATTTCATATTGAAGAGAAAAAATGTTTATGTTAATATTTGTCCCCTTTTACTAGTTTGATCAAAAAAAAAAGGTTTAAAAATATTCAAATTTTTCTCTTGATTTGCCCCTTTTCAAACTTGTTGAGGAAAAAAAAAGTTCTGACTATTTCTGAGCTGCTTTCTGAGATAGTAATTTTTCACTAAAAAGAGAATTTTTCTGTGAATTTCCCTAAAAATTCTTCAAAACAACAGAAAAGCATAGTTTAGCTGGGTGTGGCTCATTTTGAGGAGAAATAACGTTTTTATTTATATTTGTCCAGTTTTACAGCTTTGAAGAAAAAGGGTTGTTTGCAACAAACCCTAATTTTTCTCTGGATTTGCTCCTTTTCAAACTTGTTGAGAAAAACAATTTTCTGATTAATTCTGAGCTTATTTCAAAAAAAAATTTGACTAAAAAGAGATCTTTTCTGTGAAATTCCCCTAAAATGCTTCAAAACAACAGAAAAGCATAGTTTAGCTGTATGTGGGTCACTTTGAGGAGAAAAACAGTTTATGGTAATATTTGTCCCCTTTTACTGGTTTGATCAAAAACAATTGTTTAAACAAGTTCAAATATTCCTCACGATTTGCTCCTTTTCAAACTTGTTGAGAAAAACAAAAGTTCCTAGTGCTTCTGAGCTTCTTTCTGAGATAATTACTTTTTTGACTAAAAAGAGAATTTTTTGTGAATTTCCCAAAAAATATTTTAGAACAACAGAAAGCATAGTTTAGCTGTATGTGGCTCATTTTGAGGAGAAAAACAGTTTTTGTTTCAATTGGGCCTGTGTTACTGCTTTGAACAGAGAGGGTTGTTTACAACAAATCCTAATTTTCATCTGCATTTGCTCCTTTTTAAACTTGTGGAAAAAAACAATATTACATATTATTTCTGAGTTTCTTTCCGAGATATATATTTTTTTTCAAAAAAGAGAATTTTTCAGTGTAACTCCCCAATAATTCTTCAAAACAACGGAAAAGCATAGTTCAGCTGTATGTGGCTCATTTTGAGGAGAAAAACAGTTTTTGTTAATATTTGTCCCCTATTACTGGTTTAATCAAAAAAAATTATATAAACAAATTCAAATTTTCCTCAGGATTTGCCTCTTTTCTAACCAGTTACGAAAAACAGACTAAGTATTTCTGAGTTTCTTTCTGGGATAGTCCCTTTTTGAGTGAAAAGAGTAGCTTTCAGTGAATTTGTCCAGAAATGCTTCAAAACAACAGAAAGCATAGTTTAACTGTATGTGGCTCACTTTGATGTGAAAAACAGTTTATGTTAATATTTGTCCCCTTTTACTGGTTGGAAAAAAAACAGTTGTTTAAACAAATTCAAATTTTACTCAGGATTTGCCCCTTTTCAAAATTGTTGAGAAAAACGAA
Organism: Ekhidna sp.; assembly: GCA_965261215.1. Classification (GTDB taxonomy): domain Bacteria; phylum Bacteroidota; class Bacteroidia; order Cytophagales; family Cyclobacteriaceae; genus Ekhidna. The sequence goes on along the minus strand of CBDHDT010000158.1, from coordinate 13,995 downwards.
AGTTCTGAGTATTTCTGAGCTTCTTTCTGAGATAGATACTTTTTTGACAAAATAGAGAATTTTTTAGTGCTTTTCAGCAAAAATGCTTTAAAACAACAGAAAGCATAGTTTAGCTCTATGTGGCTCATTTTTAGGAGAAAAACGGTTTTTGTTTATATTTGGCCAGTTTTACTGCTTTGAACAAAAAGGGTTGTTTACAACAAATCCTAGTTTTCCTCTGGATATGCCCATTTTAAAATTTGTTGAAAAAAAAAATTCCTGATTATTTCTGATTTTCTTTCTGAGTTTTTTTTTTTGACTAAAAAGAGAAGTTTTCATTAAATGAACCCAAAAATGCTTCATAACAACAGTAAGGAATAGTTTAGCTGTACGTGGCTCACGTTGTGGAGAAAAAAAGGTTTTGTTAATATTTATCCCCTATTACTGGTTTGATCAAAAACAGTTGTTTAAGTAAATCCAAATATTCCTCTTGATTTTCACTCATTCTAATTTGTTAAGAAAAACATACTTTGTTAGTAATTCTGTGATTATTTCTGAGATGGTCATTTTTTGACTGAAAAGAGAAGTTTACAGTGAATTAGCCCGAAAATGCTTCAAAACAACAGAAAAGCATAGATTGGCAGTATGTGGCTCATTTTGAGAAGAAAAACAATTTGTGTTAATATTTGTCCCGTTTTACTGCTTTGAACAAAAAGGGTTGTCTACAACAAATCCAAATTTTCCTCAGGATTTTAACCTTTTTAAACTTGTTGAGAAAAAAAACCTTGTAAGTATTTCTAAGCATCTTTCTGAGATAGTCCCTTTTTTGACTAAAACGAGAGGTTTTCAGTGAATTTCCCAAAAAATGCTTCAAAACAGCAGAAAAGCATAGTTTAAATGTATGTTTCATATTGAGGAGAAAAACTGTTTAAGTTAATATTTGTTCCCTTTAACTGGTTTGATAAAAAAAAGGTTGTTTAAACAAATTCAAGTTTTCCTCAGGATTTTCCTCCTTTTCAAACTTGTTGAGAAAAACAAATGTTCTGAGTAATTCTGTGTTTCTTTCTGAGATAGTCACTTTTTTGACTAAAATGAGAGGTTTTCAGGGAATTTTCCCAAAAATGCTTTAAAACAACAGAAAGCATAGTTTAGCTGTATGTGGCTCATTTTGAGGAGAAAAACATTTTTTTTTAATATTTGGCTAGTTTTACTGCTTTGAACAAAAAGGGTTGTTTACTACAAATCCTAATTTTTCTCTGGATTTGCTCCTGTTCAAACTTGTTGAGGAAAACAAACTTACATATTATTTCTGAGCTTCTTTCTGAGATATTTTTTTATTATTATTAAAAAGAGAAGTTTTTAGTGAAATTCCCCCAAAATTCTTCAAAACAACAGAAAAGCATAGTTCAGCTGTATGTGTGTCACTTTGAGGAGAAAAAAAGTTTATGTTAATATTTGTCCCCTTTTACTAGCTTGATCAAAAACAGTTGTTTAATCAAATTAAAATTTTCCTCAGGATTTGCCCATTTTTAAACTTTTTGAGAAAAACAAACGTTCTAAGTGTTTCTGACCTTTCTGAGATAGTCACTTTTTTGAATTAAAAGAGAATTTTTTGGTGAATTTCCCCCAAAATGCTTCAAAACAAAAGAAAAGCATAGTTTAGCTGTATGTGGCTAATTTTGAGATAAAAACAGTTTATGTTAATATTTGTCCCCTTTTACTTGTTTGATCAATAACAGTTGTTTAATCAAATTCAAATTTTCCTCAGGATTTGCCCATTTTCAAACTTTTTGAGAAAAACAAACGTTCTAAGTGTTACTGACCTTTCTTAAATAGACACTTTTTTGATTAAAAAGAGAATTTTTCAGTAAATTTCCCCTAAAATGCTTCAAAACAAAAGTAAAGCATAGTTTAGTTGTATGTGGCTCATTTTGAGGAGAAAAACAGTTTTTATTTATATTTGTCCAGTTTTACTGCTTTGAAGAAAAAGGGTTGTTTGCAACAAATCCTAATTTTTCTCTGGATTTGCTCCTTTTCAAACTTGTTGAGATAAACAAACTTTCTGATTATTTCTGAGCTTCATTCTGATATTGTTTTTTTTTTACTAAAAAGAGAATTTTTCTGTGAAATTCCCCTAAAATGCTTCAAAACAACAAAAAAGCATAGTTTAGCTCTATGTGGGTCACTTTGAGGAGAAAAACAGTTTATGTTAATATTTGTCCCCTTTTACTGGTTTGATCAAAAACAATTGTTTAAACAAGTTCAAATTTTCCTACCGATTTATCCCTTTTCAAAATTGTTGAGAAAAATAAACGTTCTAAGTATTTCTGAGCTTCTTTCTGAGATGGTCACTTTTTTGATTAAAAGAGATGTTTTCAGTGAATTTCACCAAAGATGCATCAAAACAACAGAAAAGCATAGTTTAACGGTATGTGGCTAATTTTTAGGAGAAAAACAATTTTTGTTAATATTTGTTCCCTTTTATTGGTTTAATTAAAAACAGTTATATATACAAATTCAAATTTTCCTCAGGATTTGCCGCTTTTCAAACTTGTTATGAAAAACAAACTATATAAGAATTTCTTAGCTTCTTTATGAGATAGTCCCTTTTTTGACTAATAAGAGAATTTTTCAGTGAATTTCCCCAAAAATGCTTTAAAACAACAGAAAGCATAGTTTAGCTGTATATAGCTCACTTTGATGTGAAAAAGAGTTTATGTTAATATTTGTCCCCTTTTACTGGTTGGAACAAAAAAAGTTGTTTAAACAAATTCAAATTTTCCTCAGGATTTGCCACTTTTCAAACTTGTTGAGAAAAACAAACGTTTTGAGTATTTCTGAGCTTCGTTCTGAGATAGATCCTTTTTTGACTAAAAAGATAATTTTTCTGTGAATTTCCCCAAAAATGCTTTAAAACAACAGAAAACATAGTTTAGCTGATTGTGGCTCAATTTGAGGAGAAAAACAGTTTTTGTTTATATTTGGCCAGTTTTACTGCTTTGAACAAAAAGGGTTGTTTACAACAAATCCTAATTTTCCTCTGGATATGCCCCTTTTAAAACTTGTTGAGAAAAAAAATATTTCTGATTATTTCTGATTTTTTTTTTTAGAATTTTGTTTTTGACTAAAAAGAGAAGTTTTCAGTGAATTTTCACAAAAATGCTTCAAAACAACAGAAAAGAATAGTTTATCTGTATGTGGCTCAAGTTGAGGAGAAAAAAAGTTTTGTTAATATTTATCCCCTTGTACTGGTTTTATCAAAAACATTTGTTTAAATAAATCCAAATATTCCTCTTGGTTTTCACTTATTCAAATTTGTTAAGAAAAACAAACTTTGTTAGTAATTCTGTGATTCTTTCTGAGATGGTTATTTTTTTACTGAAAAGGGAAGTTTACAGTGAATTAGCCCGAAAATGCTTCAAAACAGCAGAAAAGCATAGATTGGCAGTATGTGGATCATTTTGAGGAAAAAAAAAATTGTGTTAATATTTGTCCCGTTTTACTACTTTGAAAAAAAAGGGTTGTCTACAACAAATCCAAATTGTCCTCAGGATTTTAACCTTTTCAAACTTGTTGAGAAAAACAAACCTTCCAAGTATTCTAAGCATCTTTCTGAGATAGTCCCTTTTTGGACAAAAAAGAGAGGTTTTCAGTGAATTTCCTTAAAAATGCTTTAAAACAACAGAAAGCATAGTTTAGCTGTATGTGGCTCATTTTGAGGAGAAAAACATTTTTTTTAATATTTGGCCAGTTTTACTGCTTTGAACAAAAAGGGTTGTTTACTACAAATCCTAATTTTTCTCTGGATTTGCTCCTTTTCAAACTTGTTGAGGAAAACAAACTTACATATTATTTCTGAGCTTCTTTCTGAGATATTTTTTTTTATTATTAAAAAGAGAAGTTTTTAGTGAAATTCCCCCAAAATTCTTCAAAACAACAGAAAAGCATAGTTCAGCTGTATGTGTGTCACTTTGAGGAGAAAAAAAGTTTATGTTAATATTTGTCCCCTTTTACTAGCTTGATCAAAAACAGTTGTTTAATCAAATTAAAATTTTCCTCTGGATTTGCCCATTTTTAAACTTTTTGAGGAAAACAAACGTTCTAAGTGTTTCTGACCTTTCTGAGATAGTCACTTTTTTGAATTAAAAGAGAATTTTTTGGTGAATTTCCCCCAAAATGCTTCAAAACAAAAGAAAAGCATAGTTTAGCTGTATGTGGCTAATTTTGAGATAAAAACAGTTTATGTTAATATTTGTCCCCTTTTACTTGTTTGATCAATAACAGTTGTTTAATCAAATTCAAATTTTCCTCAGGATTTGCCCATTTTCAAACTTTTTGAGAAAAACAAATGTTCTAAGTGTTACTGACCTTTCTTAAATAGTCACTTTTTTGATTAAAAAGAGAATTTTTCAGTGAATTTCACCTAAAATGCTTCAAAACAAAAGTAAAGCATAGTTTAGTTGTATGTGGCTCATTTTGAGGAGAAAAACAGTTTTTATTTATATTTGTCCAGTTTTACTGCTTTGAAGAAAAAGGGTTGTTTGCAACAAATCCTAATTTTTCTCTGGATTTGCTCCTTTTCAAACTTGTTGAGATAAACAAACTTTCTGATTATTTCTGAGCTTCATTCTGATATTGTTTTTTTTTTACTAAAAAGAGAATTTTTCTGTGAAATTCCCCTAAAATGCTTCAAAACAACAAAAAAGCATAGTTTAGCTCTATGTGGGTCACTTTGAGGAGAAAAACAGTTTATGTTAATATTTGTCCCCTTTTACTGGTTTGATCAAAAACAATTGTTTAAACAAGTTCAAATTTTCCTACCGATTTATCCCTTTTCAAACTTGTTGAGAAAAACAAACGTTCTAAGTATTTCTGAGCTTCTTTCTGAGATGGTCACTTTTTTGATTAAAAGAGAAGTTTTCAGTGAATTTCACCAAAGATGCATCAAAACAACAGAAAAGCATAGTTTAACGGTATGTGGCTAATTTATAGGAGAAAAACATTTTTTGTTAATATTTGTTCTCTTTTATTGGTTTAATTAAAAACAGTTATATATACAAATTCAAATTTTCCTCAGGATTTGCCGCTTTTCAAACTTGTTATGAAAAACAAACTATATAAGAATTTCTTAGCTTCTTTATGAGATAGTCCCTTTTTTGACTAATAAGAGAATTTTTCAGTGAATTTCCCCAAAAATGCTTTAAAACAACAGAAAGCATAGTTTAGCTGTATATAGCTCACTTTGATGTGAAAAAGAGTTTATGTTAATATTTGTCCCCTTTTACTGGTTGGAACAAAAAAAGTTGTTTAAACAAATTCAAATTTTCCTCAGGATTTGCCACTTTTCAAACTTGTTGAGAAAAACAAACGTTTTGAGTATTTCTGAGCTTCGTTCTGAGATAGATCCTTTTTTGACTAAAAAGATAATTTTTCTGTGAATTTCCCCAAAAATGCTTTAAAACAACAGAAAACATAGTTTAGCTGATTGTGGCTCAATTTGAGGAGAAAAACAGTTTTTGTTTATATTTGGCCAGTTTTACTGCTTTGAACAAAAAGGTTGTTTACAACAAATCCTAATTTTCCTCTGGATATGCCCCTTTTAAAACTTGTTGAGAAAAAAAAATTTCTGATTATTTCTGATTTTTTTTTTTAGAATTTTTTTTTGACTAAAAAGAGAAGTTTTCAGTGAATTTTCACAAAAATGCTTCAAAACAACAGAAAAGAATAGTTTATCAGTATGTGGCTCAAGTTGAGGAGAAAAAAAGTTTTGTTAATACTTATCCCCTTGTACTGGTTTTATCAAAAACATTTGTTTAAATAAATCCAAATATTCCTCTTGGTTTTCACTTATTCAAATTTGTTAAGAAAAACAAACTTTGTTAGTAATTCTGTGATTCTTTCTGAGATGGTCATTTTTTGACTGAAATGGGAAGTTTACAGTGAATTAGCCCGAAAATGCTTCAAAACAGCAGAAAAGCATAGATTGGCAGTATGTGGATCATTTTGAGAAAAAAAAAAATTGTGTTAATATTTGTCCCGTTTTACTACTTTGAAAAAAAAGGGTTGTCTACAACAAATCCAAATTTTCCTCAGGAGTTTAACCTTTTCAAACTTGTTGAGAAAAACAAACCTTCTAAGTATTCTAAGCATCTTTCTGAGATAGTCCCTTTTTTGACTAAAAAGAGAGGTTTTCAGTGAATTTCCCTAAAAATGATTCAAAACAACAGAAAAGCATAGTGTAAATGTAAGTGTTTCATATTGCGGAGAAAAACTGTTTATGTAAATATATGTCCCCTTTTACTGGTTTGATCGAAAACAATTGTTTAAACATATTAAAATTTTCCTCAGGATTTTCCACCTTTTCAAACTTGTTGAGAAAAAAAAGTTCTGAGTATTTCTGTGTTTCTTTCTGAATTATTCACTTTTTTGACTAAAACGACAGGTTTTCAGGGAATTTCACCAAAAATGCTTTAAAACAACAGAAAGCATAGTTTAGCTGTTTGTGGCTCATTTTGAGGAGAAAAACAGTTTGTGTTAATATTTGTCCCATTTTACAACTTTGAATTAAAGGGTTGTTTGCAACAAATACAAATTTTTCTCTGGATTTGCTCCTTTTCAAACTTGTTGAGAAAAACAAACATTCTGATTATTTCTGTGCTTCTTTCTGGGATAGTAATTTTTTGACAAAACAGAAAATTTTTCAGTGAATTTACCCAAAAATGCCTCAAAACAACAGAAATGCATAGATTAGCTGTATTTGGCTCACTTTGAGAAAAAAAAATATTTTTGTTAATATTTTCCCCCTTTTACTGGTTTAATCAAAAACAGTTGTTTAAATAAATCCACATATTCCTCTTTATTTTCACCAATTCAAATTTGTTAAGAAAAACAACTTTGTTAGTATTTCTGTAATTTTTTTGAGATGGTCATTTTAGGACTATAAAGGGAAGTTTACAGTTATTTAGCCGGAAAATGCTTCAAAACAACAGAAAAGCATAGATTGGCAATGTGTGTCTCATTTTTAGGAGAAAAAGAGTTTGTGTTAATATTTGTCCCGTTTTACTGCTTTGAGCAAAAAGAGTAGTCTACAACAAATCCAAATTTTCCTCAGGATTTTAAACTTTTCAAACTTGTTGAGAAAAACAAACCTTCTATGTTTGTCTAAGCATCTTTCGGAGATAGCCATATTTTTGACAAAAAAGAGAGGTTTTCAGTGAATTTCCTTAAAAATGCTTCAAAACAACAAAAAAACCTAGTTTAACTGTATGTGTTTCATATTGAGGAGAAAAACTGTTTATGTTAATATTTGTCCCCATTTACTGGTTTGATCAAAAACAGTTGTTTAAACAAATTCAAATTTTCTTCAGGATTTTCCTCCTTTTCAAACTTGTTGAGAAAAACAAACGTTCTGAGTATTTCTGTGTTTCTTTCTGAGATAGTCACTTTTTTGACTAAAACGAGAGGTTTTCAGGGAATTTTCCCAAAATGCTTTAAAACAACAGAAAGCATAGTTTAGCTGTATATAGCTCACTTTGATGTGAAAAAGAGTTTATGTTAATATTTGTCCCCTTTTACTGGTTGGAACCAAAAAAGTTGTTTAAACATATTCAAATTTTCCTCAGGATTTGCCACTTTTCAAACTTGTTGAGAAAAACAAACGTTTTGAGTATTTCTGAGCTTCGTTCTGAGATAGATACTTTTTTGACTAAAAAGATAACATTTCTGTGAATTTCCACAAAAATTCTTTAAAACAACAGAAAACATAGTTTAGCTGATTGTGGCACATTTTGAGGAGAAAAACAGTTTTTGTTTATATTTGGCCTGTTTTACTGCTTTGAACAAAAATGGTTGTTTACAACAAATCCTAATTTTCCTCTGGATATGCCACTTTTAAAACTTGTTGAGAAAAACAAACTTTCTGATTATTTCTGATTTTCTTTCTGAGATATTTTTTTTTGATTAAAAAGAGAAGTTTTCTGTGAATTTTTACAAAAATGCTTCAAAACAACAGAAAAGAATAGTTTTTCTGTATGTGGCTCACGTTGAGGAGAAAAAAAAAAGTTTTTGTTAATATTTATCCCCTTTTACTGGTTTGATCAAAAACAGCTGTTTAAATAAATCCAAATATTCCTCTTGGTTTTCACTTATTCAAATTTGTTAAGAAAAACAAACTTTGTTAGTAATTCTGTGATTCTTTCTGAGATGGTAATTTTTTGGACTGAAAAGGGAAGTTTACAGTGAATTAGCCCGAAAATGCTTCAAAACAGCAGAAAAGCATAGATTGGCAGTATGTGGCTCATTTTGAGAAAAAAAACAGTTTGTGTTAATATTTGTCCCGTTTTACTTCTTTAAAAAAAAGGGTTGTCTACAACAAATCCAAATTTTCCTCAGGATTTTAAACTTTTCAAACTTGTTGAGAAAAACAAATCATCTAAGTATTCTAAGCATCTTTCTGAGATAGTCCCTTTTTGACTAAAAAGAGAGGTTTTCAGTGAATTTCCCTAAAAATGCTTCAAAACAACAGAAAAGCATAGTTTAAATGTATGTGTTTCATGTTGCGGAAAAAAACTGTTTATGTATATATTGTCCCCTTTTACTGGTTTGATCAAAAAGAATTGTTTAAACATATTCAAATTTTCCTCAGGATTTTCCACCTTTTCAAACTTGTTGAGAAAAAAAAAGTTCTGAGTATTTCTGTGTTTCTTTCTGAGATATTCACTTTTTTGACTAAAATGACAGGTTTTCAGGGAATTTCACCAAAAATGCTTTAAAACAACAGAAAGCATAGTTTAGCTGTTTGTGGCTCATTTTGGGGGGAAAAACAGTTTGTGTTAATATTTGTCCCATTTTACTACTTTGAACTAAAAGGGTTGTTTGCAACAAATCCTAATTTTTCTCTGGATTTGCTCCTTTTCAAACTTGTTGAGAAAAACAAACATTCTGATTATTTCTGTGCTGCTTTCTGAGATAGTCATTTTTTGACAGAAAGGAAAAAAAATCAGTGAATTTACCCAAAAATGCCCCAAAACAACAGAAAAGCATAGATTAGCTGTATATGGCTCACTTTGAGGAGAAAAACTATTTTTGTTAATATTTTCCCCCTTTTACTGGTTTGATCAAAAACAGTTGTTTAAATAAATCCAAATATTCCTCTTTATTTTCACCAATTCAAATTTGTTAAGAAAAACAACCTTTGTTAGTATTTCTGTGATTTTTCTGAGATGGTCATTTTTTGACTATAAAGGGAAGTTAACAGTTAATTAGCCCGAAAATGCTTCAAAACAACAGAAAAGCAGAGATTGGCAGTGTGTGTCTCATTTTTAGGAGAAAAAGAGTTTGTGTTAATATTTGGCCCGTTTTAATGCTTTGAACAAAAAGAATTGTCTACAACAAATCCAAATTTTCCTCAGGATTTTAAACTTTTCAAACTTGTTGAGAAAAACAAACCTTCTATGTTTTTCTAAACATCTTTCGGAGATAGCCATATTTTTGACTAAAAAGAGAGGTTTTCAGTGAATTTCCCTAAAAATGCTTCAAAACAACCGAAAAGCATAGTTTAACTGTATGTGTTTCATATTGAGGAGAAAAACTGTTTATGTTAATATTTGTCCCCTTTTACTGGTTTGATCAAAAACAGTTGTCTAAACAAATTCAAATTTTCCTCAGGATTTTCCTCCTTTTCAAACTTGTTGAGAAAAACAAACGTTCTGAGTATTTCTGTGTTTCTTTCTGAGATAATCTCTTTTTTGACTAAAACGAGAGGTTTTCAAGGAATTCCCCCAAAAATACATTAAAACAAGAGAAAGCATAGTTTAGCTGTACGTGGCTCATTTTGAGGAGAAAAATGGTTTTTGTTTATATTTGGCCAGTTTTACTGCTTTGAACAAAAAGGGTTGTTTACAACAAATCCTAATTTTCCTCTGGATTTGCTCCTTTTCAAACTTTTTGAGGAAAACAAACTTACATATTATATCTGAGCTTCTTTCTGAGATTTTTTTTTATTATTATTAAAAAGAGAATTTTTTAATGAAATTCCCCAAAAATTCTGCAAAACAACAGAAAAGCATACTTTAGCTGTGTGTGGGTCACTTTGAGGAGAAAAACAGTTTATGTTAATATTTGTCCCCTTTTACTAGTTTGATAAAAAACATTTGTTTAATCAAATTCAAATTTTCCTCAGGATTTTCCCATTTTCAAACTTTTTGAGAAAAACAAACGTTCTAAGTATTTCTGACCTTTCTGAGATAGTCACTTTTTTGAATACAAAGAGAATTTTTCAGTGAATTTCCCCAAAAATGCTTCAAAACAACAGAAAAGCATAGTTTAGCTGTATGTGACTCATTTTGAGGAGAAAAAGAGTTTTGTCCAGTTTTACTGCTTTGAACAAAAAGGGTTGTTTACAACCAATCCTAATTTTCCTCTGGATTTGCTCCTTTTCAAACTTGTACTTTTTTGAATAAAACGAGAATTTTTCAGTTAATTTCCCCAAAAAAGCTTCAAAACAACAGAAAAGCATATATTAGCTGTATGTGGCTCACTTTGAGGAGAAAAACTTTTTTTGGTAATATTTTCCCCCTTTTAGGGGACTATACCATTTTTCCCGAAACTTTTTTTTTTGGTACCTATCCTATCTTTTTTTTCCTTTCTTTTCTGAAAATAATTATTAAACCACCTTGTTGCTTATTGTGTGTGCTTTAAGATGATATGTAAAAGGTCGCTATACGCACTTTGTCTTAGAAGATATAGCCAAACACACAAGGGTCACTCAGGAATCACTCAAAAAATGGCACCTCCCCATTGCCAAGTCCTCTAATTTCCAGGCGCCTTGAGCTACAGACCCCAAACTTCCTGTGTGGCTTGCTAACACCATAATCTGTGATATGACTGAGCCATAATTACAACGTGGTGAAGTGTTGAATAGATATGAGACACTTTATTTCCAACCGCGGCAAAGTCCACGGAACATCTGTGATCCCGCCTCTTTTAATCACCATAACTCAACATTGCTTCACGGTAAAAAAAAATTTACTGAGTCATATCACAGCTTAGGCTTGTGGGAAGCCACAACACAAGTTTGGGGTCTGTAGCTCAATGCGCCTGGCAATTAGAGGACTTGGCAATGGGGAGGTGCCATTTTTTGTGAGTGACCCTTGCTTTTTTGGCTATATCTTCTAAGAAAAAGTACCTATAGAGACTTTTTACATATCATCTAAAAGCACACACAAAAAGCAACAAGCTGATATAATAATTATTTGCACACAAGAAAGGGGGAAAAAGTTATGACAGGTATAAAAAAAATTCAATTTTCGGGAAAAATGGTATAGTCCCCTTTGGTCACTTTGAGGAGAAAAACAATTTATGTTAATATTTGTCCCCTTTTACTGGTTTGATCAGTAAGGTGTTTAAACAAATTAAAATTTTCGTCACGATTTGCCCCTTTTCTCAAACTTGTAGAGAAAAACAAATGTTCTAAGTATTTCTGACCTTATTTCTGAGATGGTCATTTTTTGACTGAAAAGAGAAGTTTACAGTGAATTAGCCAAGAAAATGCTTCAAAACAACAGAAAAGCATAGATTGGCAGCATGTGGCTCATTTTGAGAAGAAAAAAATTTGTGTTAATATTTGTCCCGTTTTACTGCTTTGAACAAAAAGGGTTGTCTACAAAAAATTCAAATTTTCCTCAGGATTTTACCCTTTTTAAACTTGTTGAGAAAAACAAACCTTCTAAGTGTTTCTAAGCATCTTTCTGAGGTAATCCCTTTTTTGACTAAAAAGAGAGGTTTTCAGTGAATTTCCCAAAAAATGCTTCAAAACAACAGAAAAGCATAGTTTAACTGTCTGTGTTTCATATTTAGGAGAAAACCTGTTTATATTAATATTTGTCCCCTTTTACTGGTTTGATAAAAAAAAGTTGTTTAAACAAATTCAAATTTTCCTCAGGATTTTCCTCCTTTTCAAACTTGTTGAGAAAAACAAACGTTCTGAGTATTTCTGTGTTTCTTTCTGAGATAATCACTTTTTTGACTAAAACGAGAGGTTTTCAGGAAATTTTCCCAAAAATGCTTGAAAACAACAGGAAGCATAGTTTAGCTGTATGTGGCTCATTTTGAGGAGAAAAACAATTTTTTTTTTTAATATTTGGCCAGTTTTACTGCTTTGAACAAAAAGGGTTGTTTACTACATATCCTAATTTTCCTCTGGATTTGCTCCTTTTCAAACTTGTGGAGGAAAACAAACTTACATATTATTTCTGAGCTTTTTTCTGAGATATTTTTTTTTATCATTAAAAAGAGAAGTTTTTAGTGAAACTACCCCAATATTCTTCAAAACAACAGAAAAGCATAGTTCAGCTGTATGTGGGTCACTTTGAGGAGAAAAACAGTTTATGTTAATATTTGTCCCGTTTTACTAGTTTGATCAAAAACAGTTGTTTAATCAAATTCAAATTTTCCTCAGGATTTGCCCATTTTTAAACTTTTTGAGAAAAACAAACATTCTAAGTGTTTCTGACCTTTCTGAGATAGTCACTTTTTTGAATAAAAAGGGAATTGTTTGTTGAATTTCCCCAAAAAGGCTTCAAAACAAAAGAAAAACATAGTTTAGCTGTATGTGGCTAATTTTGAGATAAAAAACAGTTTATGTTAATATTTGTCCCCTTTTACTTGTTTGATCAATAATAGTTGTTTAATCAAATTCAAATTTTCCTCAGGATTTGCCCATTTTCAAACTTTTTGCGAAAAACAAACGTTCTAAGTGTTTCTGACCTTTCTGACATAGTCACTTTTTTGATTAAAAAGAGAATTTTTCAGTGAATTTCCCCAAAAATTCTTCAAAACAAAAGAAAAGCATAGTTTAGTTGTATGTGGCTCATTTTGAGGAGAAAAACAATTTTTATTTATATTTGTCCTGTTTTACTGCTTTGAACAAAAAGGGTTGTTTGCAACAAATCCTAATTTTTCTCTGGATTTGCTCCTTTTCAAACTTGTTGAGATAAACAAACTTTCTGATTATTTCTGAGCTTCGTTCTGAGATTTTTTTTTTTTACTAAAAAGAGAATTTTTCTGTGAAATTCCCCTAAAATGCTTCAGAACAACAAAAAAGCATAGTTTAGCTCTATGTGGGTCACTTTGAGGAGAAAAACAGTTTATGTTAGTATTTGTCCCCTTTTACTGGTTTGATCAAAAATAATTGTTTAAACAAGTTCAAATTTTCCTAACGATTTACCCCTTTCCAAACTTGTTGAGAAAAACAAACGTTCTAAGTATTTCTGAGCTTCTTTCTGAGATAGTCACTTTTTTGACTAAAAAGAGAGGTTTTCAGTGAATTTCTCCAAAAATGCATCAAAACAACAGAATAGCATAGTTTAGCTGTATGTCGCTCATTTTGAACCAAAAAACAGTTTTATTTGTATTATCCAGTATTACTGCTTAGAACAAAAAGGGTTGTTTGCAACAAATCCTAATTTTTCTCTGGATTTGCTCCTTTTCAAACTTGTTGAGAAAAACAAACATTCTGATTATTTCTGTGCTTCTTTCTGAGATAGTCATTTTTTGACAAAAAAGAGAAGTTTTCAGTGAATTTCCCCAAAAATGCTTCAAAACAACAGAAAAGCATAGATTAGCTGTAAGTGGCTCACTTTGAGGAGAAAAACTTTTTTTGTTAATATTTTCCCCCTTTTACTGGTTTGATCAAAAACAGTTGTTTAAATAAATCCAAATATTCCTCTTTATTTTCACCTGTTCAAATTTGTTAAGAAAAACAACCTTTGTTAGTATTTCTGTGATTCTTTCTGAGATGGTCATTTTTTGACTTAAAAGAAAAGTTTACAGTTAATTAGCCCGGAAATACTTCAAAACAACCAAAAAGCATAGATTGGCAGTATGTGCCTCATTTTGAGGAGAAAAACAGTTTGGGTTAATATTTGTCCCATTTTACTTCTTTGAACAATAAGGGTTGTTTACCACAAATCCAAATTTTCCGCTTGATTTGCCCCTTTTCAAACTTGTTGAGGCAAA
>CBDHDT010000157.1:0-13461 GCA_965261215.1 Ekhidna sp. | reverse complement strand
TCCTCCGTGTTGCACGTGAGCCTACTACTTCTAACTCTCCTTCCTTCCCAAACTTCCTTTTCAGCCCACAATACTCTACCCACCAACCTGGCAATCATTGAACAAGTTTACAACTTTCCTTGCTAGCCTATCTTCACTCATTCTCTGCAACCTCCATAAAAAAAACACAAAAAACTTCCATTCCGTCCTCCAGCTTCCTCCAGCCAAGGTTCCCTCTTACCGTAACCCCCCCAACTGTGCTACTCCCACCCACCAGTTTCCTGCCAATGTTCTCTTCTGATTTTTTTTAAAGTTCTTGCAAGCTGCCTTCCCTCCTGTCTACCGTTCAGATGCATGTTCCAGGCAGGGTCTAGCTAGTATCTTCTCCACTACCATTTCCACCCACTATTATTGTCTTGCTCTTCTTGTTATTGAACCCAAATCTCCACTTCATCGTGTACTTCCCCACCACATCCAACATCACTTTAACTGCACCTGATCTCTCACTTACAGCACAATAGCATCCGCATACAGCAACTCATCACACCATGTTCCTTCCTCTTCAATTCCTAACCTTTTTTCATCCAAATCCTTCAACATTTCCATCACATACATTCTAGAGAACTGGTGACAATAAACAAACCTGTCTCAGTCCTGCTGCCACTTCAAACCATCTAGAATATTCCCTACCCAATAACACACTTGCTTTAACTCCTTCCTCCTTCATACAAGCTTTTGCATACATTGACAACTTCTTCCTGAACCACATACTCTCTCATCTTCATCCACACTCCTTCTCTCCACACCATGTCATATGCCTTGCTTACATCCAGAAATGCAAAAAAAATTCTGTCTCCCTTGTAACCTCATAATGTCACACACTCCACAACACTAGGATCTGGTCAGCACATCCTTTCCCTGGCCTGAATCCACCATATTGATTCAAAGAGAGCGGTACACTACGCGACCTCAGCCAGGGAAAGATTGCTAGAGTTTTAGTCTGACAAAACAACTCCTTGCTCTGGAATGGGAAGTGGTAATTATTTTTCTTGGTACATAGGAAGTATTACCAATCTTGGTAAGGAATATACAATTCCTTGCATGTGAACTCTCTCTCTTGGACAGCGAGTAGATGACTAGTTACATTTAGCATACATAGAAAAGATAACTGATGCTATTAGTCAATAGGGGTGAGCTGTACTAATGGTGGAAGTCACACTGAAATCAATAAACAGTGTCAAGAGTGCTATCTTGTTAACAAGTTCATGTTGTCTGGTTTTTGCATGGTCTTTTCTTTAGTCCTACACTGAGAATTTCAGAAAAAATTCTGCCTGATGAGCTGTCCCATTTCAAGAGAATCAGCTTCCATGTTAGCTACCACATTTTCTTCCTTCCACTTCAGAATTTGTCACCACATTGCTGCAGGGCATCAGGTTGTAGGTGATCAGGTTGTCCAACCTTGCACCGGTAAGAAATAAATGCACACAATTCTTGGCTATTCCCCATATCACAATCAGTTACAACATCTTGATGGCATCAATATGAGATCAATCATCATTAGGATTCAGCTATGCTAGAGCTAGGACAATGGATTAAGCTATGTAATCTAGCAATGCAAGGATATCAAGTAGTCTAAAAAAAATTTTTTTTTTCACTCTTTTTCATACAGCTGAAACCACCGAAATTTGAACACATATTTGTAGCTGTCATAACTTTCCCCCCCTTTCTTTTGTGCAGATACTTTTGATATCAACTTGTTGTTGCTTATTGTGTGTGCTTTAAGATGATATGTGAAATGTCGTCTATAGGCACCTTTTCTTAGAAGATACATCCAAAAAGGCAAGTGTCACTCAAAAAATTGCACCTACCAAACTGTGGGAAGGATTATTCTCAGTCGCATTGGACTACAGATTGTTTTGTGGCTTCCTAAAACACCAAGTTTGTACGACGGAGACAAATTTTTTTTTTTACGTGAAGCATTGCCGAGTTATAGTGATTAAAAGAGGTGACGTCACAGATATTGCGTGGGTTTTTGCGCGGTTGGAAATGAAGTGTCTCATAACTAATCAACACGTTACCGCGTTGTTAATATGGCTCCGTCATATCACAACTTGGTGTTTTATGAAGCCACAAAACAAATTAGGAATCTGTAGTCCAAGGCGCCGGGAAATAATCCTTCCCACAAATTGGGAGGTGTATTTAAAGTGACCCTTGCGTTTTTGGATATATCTTCTAAAAAAAAGTGCCAATAGAGACATTTCACATATCATCTTAAAACACACACAATAAGCTAATAAGTTGATATCAAAATTATCTGCACAAAAGAAAGAGGAAAAAAAGTTATGACAGCTACAAATGTGTTCAAATTTCGCAGTTTCAGGTGTAGTCCCCCCAGCTCGCCACTCAATGCTTTGTATTCATCACTAGTACATTAGCCCGACTCTGCTCCCCCAATTTTTTCCCCATCCTACTCCACAGTTTTATATGTTCTTTAATTTTTTTTTTAATTTGATTTTTATTTATAATTTAATCATCACATGTTGAGTCCGTTAGGAGCATCACATATATTATACCTATCATGCAACTACCTATTAAACATTTATTTTAGTTCTAGTCCTCGAGGCATAAGGCCAGGGTTTCACTGCTACCCATCTTCATGCTTTCAATTTTTTACAGATATAAATTCCTGGGATCCTATCCACCTTCCTGTACATCACAGGCTTCTTCTTTTATCGTTTACATTCAAATTCCTACCACTCTCCTCACTCCTAGCACTCATCTTCCTTCTCCTTCTCACAACTAGGGTCCAACCCACCTCTCCATCCTTTACATACTTCACACACCCTCTTCTTCACCTTCACTGAACCAGTCCTTCAGCTTAGGTCTCCCTGTATATCTTCACACACCTAAAGCTCACTAGTACAGCATGCAGATTCTCCCTCAATGGGGGGAGCACTCGGGTGGGGGAGACCATGCACTGGTGTGCACTAATTGGTATAGAGGTGTAGAGAGATCTACAATGTCTACTTGGGGGGGTCTTCTTAATGTCTCAATTTTTACTCAGAGAGGCCCACCTTCCTTTTTTTCCCCTTCGTCTTCTACTTCTTCCGACTCCATTACCTCAGTTTGTTCCCAATAAAAAAACTTGTGAAAAATCCAGATTTTGATTTGTCTGGCAGTCTAAACTGCTTGTTGAAGGCTTAGTCCGTTTTCTGTTCAATGCATACACAATGCAAGATGGACACCTGCTTTATGGAGTCAGAAAAAGGCCTGTTTTGCATAGTAACTATCCCAAGGCCACTAGCTATATCCCTCCACACAGAGGTATCCACGCTGCACTTAATCCTGCATTTAAGCTACCAATGGCCTATCTGTAAAACAATAGATAGTGGCTGGAGATTTAGAAACGGATTCAACAGCAGAATATATGCCTACCTATTTATCATTGCACTAGCTTTGGTTCGTGCTGGCGATAATAGATACGACGTAGTACCCTCGTGTTAATGGAAATTTATGTTGACCTGATAGACGTAATTAAACCCTTTACCAACCGAGTGGTTACGCGGTCAGGCTTCGAGAGACTCGGAGATGAAAGTCCGTATAAAGAAGTGGGTTGCTGTTGCCTTTTGGAAATGGGAGGCCAATGGTGACACCGATTGTGGGATATGTAGATTGTCATTTGATGGGTGCTGCCCAGATTGTAGAGTACCTGGAGATGACTGTCCTCTAGGTGAGACCAGTGGTGCATGTCGATCAGGGTATTTTTGATGGATTAAATATACTAGCAGCCATCAAATTTGCAACTAGATTTATAGCTTGTGATGTCCAAGCTATAATTGTCCATTGTATATAATTTACCTATTCACGTTACTTTCACACCTCATGTCCTAGCCTGTCACGTTGCGAAAGTAACCCTTCATGAATTGATTCCAAACCCCACCATTTCTTTGACTTAATATAAAAACTTTCTGATTTGGAACTTTAATTTGTTCCAATGTCCAAGGAGACAGTTCAATAACTAAACTGGCACTAAGGAGTCGACTATCTCCTCAATTTTATCCTTTGGGGTAACCCGAGAAAATTTAACCCCCCCCCCCCCCCCCCAAAAAAAAACTACCAAGCTACATAGATCAATAGCAGGCTCTCTAGATGAGTTGGCAATTTCCATACAAATAAAGGGTCGTCCCACACACAAGTCAAGCTATGTAACGCACCTGAAATATCTCCACTGGTAATACCTTGTACATGCATTGTGATATATAGTTAATCATTTCTGCAGTGTCCGGACAATGCAAACATAGTTTCCATATGCACTGCATCCTCAAGTGGTTGGCAGCTCAACAAATGGCCCAACAGTGTCCTATGTGCAGACAAGACTGGCACTTCAGTGACTGAAGTAACTTTACGTAACAATTGATTATATATTCCTGTCAAGGCACTCCCATCCTCAATGTATATATTGGTATTATAGAATGACATAAAAGATTTATAAATAATTGCACAAAATAAACTCCAATGTCACAGTACAGATTATTTCTTTGGTCTCATTAAACATTATTATTTTATTAGTGCTGCAGGTCAGTTAATTCTCATCAAAACTTGTCGAGGTAGTTGTCCAGAGCAGGAATACCTTCCTTTAACCCCTTACGTTTCCTTGTATCCGTCACAACGATACCTAGTTATACAGCAAGTGTAAAGGATAGCGGTAATCTAAAAACATTTAGATATGAACAACCTTCCAACAAAGTACACACAGCAAGACACATTCTAATTTTCTCCATGAAATTTCCATTTAGCATCTTTCACTCCACAACACACACTCTGCTAACAGTTTATATAAGAACCAATTATAGAATGAACTAAAAAAATAAATAAAAAATAATAAGTAGAAACAAGACTGTACCCCATGTAGACCCATTTAAAATCATATATGGCAATATTAGCTATGTGTGTGCAAGGCACTCGATTTTAAAACCAGCAACCAGCACAATATTGGAGTTTGAGTTTAAATGGTAAAGGGTGTCTAACTGGTTGTGTTGTACACAGGCAGTCATGTTTCCGCTCTTTAATTAGGTCCATCCAATATAGCTGGTCGTTCTCAAATAAAAACATTTTTGCTCAAATTTTAAGTGTTTTGTTTTTGTTTATTTTACTGTTTCCTAAGTGCGAGCTGATTGGTGGAGGGTCTCATACATTTTTTAAAGCTCCTTTAAAAAAAAAAACCAAACTATTTTTTTAAATTTTTTATTGTTGACTATACACTTGACTGCACTCATATTATAGGGAGAGTAGCTTCAAGGACTTGGTAACATTGCACAGAAGAATATTTTGTTATCAGCTACGACCTCCTTGGGATGTGGTAACCGTTAACCAGGAGCAAGAACTGCACTAACAAAATAGCTGAATTAAGTGCATAGTTGTTGTAACGATTTTTTTTTTAAACCGAGTAGTCATAAATCTTCATTTGGAGTCTTTTGATACTAAAATTATGATGAAAGGACCTATTGTACGTGAATTATGTCTGGGAAGAAACAGATCATGTGTTCCTTTTCTTCAAGAAGCTGCTGATGAGAGTTTTAGCTGATATATAAGTTTTGTTTTTGGGAGGTTTCAGTCCGTCATTTAAAAAAATTGGGTCAATCCAATTTAGGAGTACTAGCATATTCCATGATACATATTAAAAAAATAAAATAAAAATAAAACCCAAAAAATAAAAATTTAAGCAGTATAGTAATGATGTATATACAGCCAGTACACTCAAAATCCTCATGCGCATGCACACACATACATCTAGTCATACACAGATCCAAACTGCACACAATGCTACAGACCTGGCTTAGTTGTGGGATCACCAGGGTCTCCCTGCAGGATGGCCCAGTGATCAAACACACACTGGGGAAAGGCCTGGCCGCTTGTGTTGCTCCTCAAGTCAGCAGTGAATCCAAAGGACTCGTTCACAGGTAAGTGTGCCCTTACCACAAATATGGGTGTCCCTGAAAATAACCAATCAATCGTTCAATTTCTTCCAAGGACCATCACATTGTACACATCTATTATACACCATAAACATACCTGTAACTTGCACCTCCTCAAACACATGTCCTCTGCGACGATTCAGAACACCGTAGATTCCACCCACTGCTTGCTCAGGGCACTATACACAAAACCAACCAAAGTCAAAAGCAGAGGACAACAGATGTGCTAATGGAAATATGCATCTTGTGTAAGTGACTATACCTGGATCTCAACCATGTAGATAGGTTCCAGGATGCGTGGCTTGGCAGTGAGCATGCAGGCATACAGCACACGCCTAGCTGTTGGAATAATCTGGCCACCCCCCCGATGAATAGCATCAGTATGTAGCGTCACATCGTGTACATTGAAACGAACTCCACGTACATTCTCTTCACAAAGTGGGCCCTGCAAGTGAAGTATAGTCACCAAGGTATACATGTGCATGGAATATCATGGTAGACCGCAACCAGCTAGATCAGGGGTCACCAAACTACGGCCCGCGACGTCAGTTCATCAGGCCCGCCGACGGTACTTGAATTTGAACACGAGATGTTGTGATACAATTTAAAATTTATGTTTAGAATACTAGGAGATCTTCACGCGTGCGGAGACCTCCTGACTGCTATGTGCCTTAAATTTACTATTTAAAATTATTGTATCTAGATTTTCTTGTTTATTGTAATGTTTGCTTATTTCGCGCCATCCCAAGTCCTTCCCCGGCTCGTGGTAGCTCCGCCAATGCGCTGACGTTACCAGGTTTCCATGGCAACAAACACACATCTTTACCGCCCCCAGATGCATCCGGCTGTCAACACAGGTCCGACGCTCCAGAAATATTTACTTCTTTTTTTGTGTGATTAGAGGTCATAAAGTAACAAACATAGAATAACAATGCCATAGAAGCCGCGTGTATTACGAAAATATTATCCTCAGCTCCTCACACCTGCTCATCAGCTGACTAGCACAGGACATTTAAATTTTATTTACGAGCCACAATACCTATATTTTATTTACTAGCCACAATACCTATATCTTATTTACTAGCCACAATACCTATATTTTATTTACTAGCCGCAATACCTATATTTTATTTACTAGCCGCAATACCTATATTTTATTTACTAGCCGCAATACCTATATTTTATTTACTAGCCGCAATACCTATATTTTATTTACTAGCCGCAATACCTATATTTTATTTACTAGCCGCAATACCTATATTTTATTTACTAGCCGCAATACCTATATTTTATTTACTAGCCGCAATACCTATATTTTATTTACTAGCCGCAATACCTATATTGTATTTACTAGCCACAATACCTATATTTTATTTACTAGCCGCAATACCTATATTTTATTTACTAGCCGCAATACCTATATTTTATTTACTAGCCACAATACCTATATTTTATTTACGAGCCACAATACCTATATTTTATTTACTAGCCGCAATACCTATATTTTATTTACTAGCCACAATACCTATATTTTATTTACTAGCCACAATACCTATATTTTTTGTCTGCTAATGCAATTTACAAGAGTGTTTCCCCAAATAAGTGTGTACATTGCAGTAGGTAAGTGAACTACAAGTGTGAATGGAGGCAATAAAGTAGCAAACATAGCATAACAATGCTATAGAAGCCTCGTGTTATTACGAAAATATTATCCCCAGCTCAGAAAAATTCCCCAGTCAAGGTGTTAATCGAGCTGGTCTCTAGGCTGTTTATTTAGGCCCGCCCTATTTATATATTTTGTAAACCTTATTATGTGATATATTCTATTACCAAAGGTACCTATACACTTTATATGTACCTTTGGTGAGCCGTAGCTTCAGCAGTGACCCCTGAATCCTCTGCTTTTCTTGTGTTTCAATAGGATTTTAATTATGTTTCTAATTCAATGTCTTTTTCATTTTCAGATCCCGTTTTCTTCACCCTTCATTATGGCTACTAAGAAAAGAAAAGTGGACGCCGAGTGTCGCGTTGTCAATGAAGAATGGGGAGTAAAATACTTCTTTGTGGAAACAAAGGACCAGAAAGCTAGTTGCGTAATATGCAGCGAAAGTGTTGCCGTTTTGAAAGAGTACAATCTTTGGCGTCACTATGAAACAAAACATCTATCAACATATTCAAAGTTTTCTGGAAAGTTACGCTCTGAGAAATATGAGTCCATGAAACGTGGTTTAGAAACTCAAAGAAATCTCTTCACGAGAAAGTTTTCTGAAAATGAATCTGTCACTCATACAAGTTACAAAATAGTGCATAAGATGGCAGAACGAGGAAAACCATTTACTGATGGCAACTTCATCAAAGAGTGTATAATGGAAGCAGCAAATGACTTGTGTCCTGAGAAAACTGATTTGTTTGGAAGTATCAGCCTTTCGGCAAGTTCAGTTGTGCGGAGAACAGAAGAACTTGGAGAACATAGTGCTACAGATACGCGAGAAAGCTAGGAACTTGTTGTGGTATTCTCTGGCGCTGGATGAGTATACTGATCTCTCGAGTACGTCACAACTTCTCGTGTTCATTCGTGGTGTCAATTTGGACTTTCAGATAACGGAAGAGTTAGCATCCGTTTGCAGCATGCATGGAACAACTGGAAAAAATATTTTCATGGAAGTGCAAAAAACTTTGCAAGACTATAAATCAGCTTCGAGGTGTTACAGTTGATGGAGGAAAAAACATGGCTGGAGTGAGGAAGGGTCTGGTGGGGCAGATCAGGACTCAGTTGGAAGATTTGCAAATTCCAGGCGCTCTGTTCATACACTGCATCATACATCAGCCGGGCGCTCTGTTCATACACTGCATCATACATCAGCCGGGCGCTCTGTTCATACACTGCATCATACATCAGCCGGGCGCTCTGTTCATGCACTGCATCATACATCAGCCGGGCGCTCTGTTCATACACTTGCATCATACATCAGCCGGGCGCTCTGTTCATACACTGCATCATACATCAGCAAGCCCTCTGTGGGAAAGACTTAGATATTTCTTGTGTACTGAAACCAGTCGTTTCTGCTGTGAACTTCATTCGGGGACATGCACCCAATCACCGTCAGTTCCAGGCTTTTCATGAAGAAATTGATTCTGATTTCTGTGACTTTGCCTATCACACAGCAGTGAGGTGGCTCAGCTGCGGTAAAGTCCTGTTTCGTTTTTACAAGCTCCGAAACGAAATAGATGTTTTTCTCACTGAAAAAGATAGAGCTGCTCCACAGCTGTCAGATCCTACCTGGCTGTCAAAGTTGTCATGTTTGGTTGACATCGCATCCCACATGAATGAACTGAACTTGAAACTTCAGGGAAAGGATAACCTTGTCTGTGATCTCTACAGAATCATCAAAGGATTTCGGAGAAAGCTGTCATTGTTTGAATCATCAAAGGATTTCGGAGAAAGCTGTCATTGTTTGAAGCACAACTGGAAGGAGAAAACTTCTCTCATTTTCACTGTTCAAAGAGTTTTGCACTACAATCGCTGAAGATGTCAACCTCGATTTTCCGAAAAAGATTATTCGTGACTTGAAGAAGCATATTTTTTAAGAGATTTTCAAATCTTGTCAGAATTGAGAGTGACACTCTTCTGTTCCAGAATCCGTTTGATTGTAACCTTGATGATGTGCTAGTTGAACTACAGTTGGAGCTCATTGATTTGCAAGCAAATGACTTGTTGAAAGAGAAGCACAGAGAAGGAAAACTTGTTGAATTTTACCGCTGCTTACCCGATGTTGAGTTTCCGAAACTGAAGAAATTTGCCGCTGGTATGGCATCAGTGTTTGGAACAACTGTGAGCGAACATTTTCAAAAATGAAGTATGTGAAGTCAACACATCGAACGAGATTGACTGATGAACATTTGAAAGCAATTATCTTGATTGGATGCAGCAATTCCAAACCAAACATTGATGATATCTTGAAAGCCAAACGTCAGTTTCACAAATCTCACTAACCTTTTTTGCTGCTTAGTTTGTGAGATTCGGATATGTGCACACTAGGTCTGATGTAACTATCTTTTTGTTAACATCGCCTTCTTTGATAACTTTTTAGTAAATGAATATGTTGGTTGTCTTTGTGTTTTGTGCATTGCACGCCACTCACCCATGATTAACATGCAATGCTAAACTTAGTTTTTCGTCTATTTTCCCAGAGCTTTCGTTCTGGCTTGCAAGTATTGAACAGAATGATTATGCGGCCATCCCGCGCTCATCATTCTTTCAGTTATCCGTCCCACTGTGAAAAAAAGTTTGGTGACCCCTGAGCTAGATGATTGATAACCAATTAAAACTATCTACACCAAAATAGTACTGACGAAGCCATATAATATTGGTTCATGATTATAAATGGTAAAGGGTCATTTAGCTTGTTACCTTATTTTTTAAAAGAGTAAATCCAATATAACCGGTTTCAAAATAAAAACATTTTTGTTCTAGTTTTTAGACACTTCTATTTACAAATATGCTACCCACACCTCTATCCTGCAATCAAGAAACAGATTGGTTGTTGGAATGCACTGGAACATTTGTAGTCGTCTTGTGCTCAAGTTGAATGGCTTCTTATAAGCAAAAAAAAAAAAAAAAAAAAAAAAAAAAAAAATCTTGCATGATAGAATTTCAAGTTTTGTGTGGGATCACTGTACAGCCATTTGACTAACTTAGCAAGGCACACTTAGTCTTTTGGAGCCAATATCACTGAAACCAACATTTGACACACTAGCTGCCTTTTTTTTTGTCCGACACTTTGACATAAGAGTCGAACATAGCACTTAGATGTTTGGCGCGTATAGCTGAGCAAGACTGAGGCATAGCAATTAATACAGGCATTTAACCCCCCCCCCCCCCCCCTTTTTTTTCCAACTGGAACATGGCCCATTCCTAGTCCTTCCACTTTCTAATTTTTTTAATTTTTTTTTAATAGGATGTTGCCTTGGTAAAAGTGGATGGACCAAGAAAATAATTTCAGGCACGCCAACGACACATCCACCCCCCCACCCCCAAAAACCTGGAATGTCAAAGGTAGCGGTACCAGCATTAATAACTGAAGAGTCTACCACATAACTAGAAATGTGAAGAAAACACATAGATAACAATGCTCACTGGAAAACTATCGAATCCCTTCACTCTTGAGAAAAGAGTCGCTCCTGGATGGATTTCCTTCTGCAAGTTTTGTTGTAGACATGGCACGATGTAGAGATACGTAGTATTTTGTTTGATTGCCTCAATTGAGCTGACTTTTATACCAAATTACAGCTTATTGAATTGAATTTGGATTCAATTGATAGAACTACTAATTTTTAAGTCAAATTTCAAATCACCTAAACTTTTTTCTTACCTCCATGCAGGTAATTTTATATCATATAGTTGCTTATTTTGTGTGCTTTCAAATATGTTGAATGTCTCTCTAGGTACATTTTCTTAATCGCACCCCAAAAACCTCCAATCATACATGTATAACAAAACACCAAACATGGCGTGTTCCCAATCCAACAGCTGTGATAGGTACTAATCAGATTCATGAGGTGTTTGTAGTGCTGATTAGCTATTTGCAGCTGCAACAAGCAAGGTCCTAAAAATTACCGGCACAGAAGTAAGAAAAAAGTGATTAGAAACTAGGGCTGTACTTCATAGCACATTTCAACGCCACAAGGGTAGTTTGACGTAATCGCGAACATCGAATGATATGTACAGTTTGAAAGGTTATTCTTAAAATAAAATTAAAAACTCACAAATTAAATCGGAGGTGAAGGTCCAGGCAAGTGCAATTGTTCTTAAGGGGACTACACCGGAAACCTCCGAAATTTGAACACATATTTGTAGCTGTCATAACTTCCCCCCCTTTCTTCTGTGCAAATACTTTTGATACCAGCTTGTTGCTTATTGTGTGTGCTTTAAGATGATATGTAAAAAGTCTCTATAGGCACCTTTTCTTAGAAGATATATCCAAACAAGCAAGGGTCACTCACTTCCTAATTTGTGGCATAAATAACTCGAAGGCGCCTTGAGCGACGCCCCCCCCCCCCCCCCCCCCAAATTGGTGTGTGGGTTGCTAAAGCACATAGCTGTGATGTCGAGTTA
This sequence comes from Ekhidna sp., assembly GCA_965261215.1. Lineage (GTDB taxonomy): Bacteria > Bacteroidota > Bacteroidia > Cytophagales > Cyclobacteriaceae > Ekhidna. Next base: position 1,392 of record CBDHDT010000157.1, on the reverse strand, counting down.
TTATTATTATTAACGTGAACCCCCCGAGTTATGGTGGTTAGAAGAGGTCGGGCCACAGAAATTGCGTGGGAGGCCACCTCTTCTAACCACCATGACTCAGAGGGGAGGGGGGGTTCACGTTTAAAAAACAAACAAACTCGACATATCACAGCTACGTGCTTTAGCAACCCAACACCAATTTGGGGGCGCGTCGCTCAAGGCGCCTTTGAGTTATTTATGCCACAAATTAGGAAGTGAGTGACCCTTGCGCGTTTGGATATATCTTCTAAGAAAATGTGCCTATAGAGACTTTTTATATATCATTTTAAAGCACACACAATAAGCAACAAGCTGGTATCAAAAGTATTTGCACAGAAGAAAGGGGGAAAAAGTTATGACAGCTACAAATATGTGTTCCAATTTCGTTGGTTTCAGGTCCAGTCCCCCCTTAAGGGGGACTATTTGTGTGTGCTTTAAAATGATATATAAAAAGTCTCTATAGGCACATTTTCTTAGAAGATATATCCAAACAAGCAAGCGTCACTAAAAATGGCACTTCCTAATTTGTGGCACGATTTACAGCCAGGCGCCTTGACCGCAGCGCCCCAAACTCGGTGTGCGGGTAGCTAAAGCCATTAGCTGTGATCGTATGGATTGACTTTTCCCCCCGGTGAACCCCCCCCTGAGAAATAATGCTGAGAAGAGGCGGGACCACGCAAATTTCCCGTCCGCCCACGCAAATTTCCGTGGTCCGCCTCTTCTCAGCATTATTTCTCAGGGGGGGGGGGGGGGGGGGTTCACCGGGGAAAAAATGTCAATCCATACGATCACAGCTAAGGGCTTTAGCTACCCGCACACCGAGTTTGGGGCGCTGCGGTCAAGGCGCCTGGCTGTAAATCGTGCCACAAATTAGGAAGTGCCATTTTTAGTGACCCTTGCGTGTTTGGATATATCTTCTAAGAAAATGTGCCTATAGAGACTTTTTATATATCATTTTAAAGCACACACAATAAGCAACAAGCTGGTATCAAAAGTATTTGCACAGAAGAAAGGGGGGAAAAGTTATGCAGCTACAAATATGTGTTACAATTTCGTTGGTTTCAGGTATAGTCCCCCCTTAAGAGGATCAAAACCGCGAGGGTGCTGTGGTAAGACGAAACTGTAAAAAGCAAGTTTTAATTAGACAATGTGCATGCAGGTCAATAGCTTGTAGTCACAAGCATCTATAGTAGTTGCCTTGGCGTTTCCAATTAGACAATAATTGTGCATGCAGGTCAAATGGTTTGTAGTGCAAGCATCTATAGCAGTTGCCTTGGCATTTTTCAATACGAGAAAGAAGTATTGTGGTCGGACTTGAGGAGTTTAATTTGAGCTATAAGCATTGGAGAAGCTCAAGTTCAGCAGTACGAGAGT
>CBDHDT010000156.1:0-6490 GCA_965261215.1 Ekhidna sp. | reverse complement strand
ATGTGCTCTCTTGCCGCACATCCTACTCAAAAACAACAAAACAGCGTATCTGTAACATTGAGGTTACAGATAAGCTGGCATCTGCGATCGACGATGCAGAGAGGGTCCTGGTGGGTCCTGTGTGTCCTCTGCACTTCAAACTTCAGTCAGAGGACACAGAGGACTCGTGTCCGGACCCTGTCTGCTCCGAGATCGATCCAATCCAACCGAACGAGGAGGATCAGTTGCTTGGAAGGGAGTCTGTTGGGGACGGCGCCAATGTCGGCAACTTTGGCGTCGACTTCAGCGGGATCCTGGACAGCAGTGCTGATCCTTCTCTTTCGCACCACCCTGGCACTGGCAGTACCACTGGCACGGTCAAATCTGTCAAATCGTCAACAACTGTCAAATCTGTCGTTTCCCTCAACACGGCAGTTGAAAAACTAGTCGTTTCAACTCCGTCTGTCACACCAGGTGACGGTCCAAAATCTCCCACAACTCCAACAACTCCAACTCCTCCATTCCTCATTCCGTAGGTCAATATATGGGTCGTCTATTTTTTAGGCGGCCCCTCATCAAACTCCAAAATTAAATAGGTTGTCACACCTTCTGACATCCTAAAATCACTAAAAAATTTATATAATTGTCTATTTTTAGGCAATTCACACACCAAACTTCAGTGGCAATCCACTCCAAAAATACTCAAGTGTACAAATACCTGGTTGTCTCAAAAAAGAGGCAAAACTTTACTCCATAAAAATACTTTTTGGTCTTTACTTCAATTAGGGCCAAATATATTCAAGTGTACAATTACCTTTGTCTCAAAATAGAGGCAAACTCTCACTCCATAAAAATACTTTTTGGTCTTTACTTCAATTAGGGCCAAATATATTCAAGTGTACAATTACCGGTTTGTCTCAAAATAGAGGCAAACTCTCACTCCAAACAAAAATTCTTTGGTCACTATTTCAAATAGGACCAAAAAAATTCAAGTGTACAATTACCTGTTTGTCTCAAATTAGAGGCAAACTCTCACTCCAACCTATAATTTTTTGGTCGTTATTCCAAATGCGACCATCTACCAACATACTACAAACCTTCAACTACCGGGTCGTCTACCCTGGGGGCCCTTCAAAAATCGGTAAGAATGATTTTTATCATTTCTTATTTTCAATCGTTTGCAGTCATTTATTTTTAAATGGCTGCTAATAAAAATACTTCTCCAAATGCCCGACTAGGACGACTCTGTAGCCTTACTTGCCTGCAGAGTAATACTAGACGGTCTAAACCATCCTTGCTAACTCTACTTGTAGACGCGGCAAACAAAACAATCCACCCCAATGGGGTGGATATTTTTCTAATTACAGAACCACCGACAATTCGTAGAAATAATAAATTGCCAAATGTGTCTAATGACGATTTTAACGTGTTTTCAGAAATCAAAGGCAGAGCTGCGATTATAACTGATAAAGGTTTGATCTCGTGGCGTTGTCCCCAATATTGTGCCCCAGACATTATAGTTTGTCAAACTACAATCAACGGTCAACTGACCTTTCTAGTAAGTATGTACCTGGATGGTAATAACTTAGAATTGCCTCCCCAGTTCATCAATCTAATAGCAAATAAGGGCACGTGTAGTGTATTAATCGGAGCTGATTCCAATGCTCACTCCAGCCTCTGGAACAGCGCTACGACCAATAGACGAGGTGAAATGGTGGAGGATTTCATCATTACAAATAATCTTCAATGTGTAAATGTAGGCAATCGACCGACTTTCAGGCACGCCCTCGGTTGGACTTCGATTATCGACATCACAGTCGCTGACTATAGTTTGGCATCTAATATATTTAATTGGAAGGTCGATACTGAACTTCATATATCTGATCATTTTAGGATTAGTTATTCCATTAATAATCCTAATATTTGCAGGCTAACCGACGTCACCGGATGGGACTTCAAACGTGGTAATTGGCAACTTTTCAAAACTGATTTTGACCGTAAACTATCCAGTTGGTGTACAGCCAGGTACTGGAACGCAGATTCAATCGAAAAGAAATTAAATGATTTCTTAATGTTTCTTGAAGAAACTTTACTTAAAACTATTCCAAGGAAGAAATTCAAACGCAAATATAAATACCCGTTGTGGTGGGACCATAATCTTTCTATTCTTAGAGCAAAGTGTAGAAAACTCGCAAAAATTAAAACTCCTATTGGCAGGGAAAATTATACCTCGCTAAGAAGAGAATATAAAAAAGCCATAATTACAGCCAAAAGAGATGGCTGGTTGAAATTCACTTCAGAAATAAAATATCCTAGCGATATTTCTAAATTTATTAAAAATCTAAACGATAGTAAAAATAATGCATTAGGCCTGTTAAAAAATAATGCAGGTGATTATTGCAACAATCCAACCGAGTCACTTAATGTACTTCTTTCAAAGTTTTTTCCAGGTCACGCCCCACTATCTACTTTGGAAAGCCAAATTAAAGATTGTGATGGAATGGCTTGGAAAACTGTCAAAAATAGCCGACTCGATAAAACTTTTACAGTTAAGAAAATTAAAGCTGCATTTGCCTATATGGGCTCATATAAATCAGCTGGTCCAGATGGGTATAAACCTATCATAATGAAACATTTTGGGCCTAAAGCACTTATGTGCTTAAATAGCTTATTTCAAGCAATATATTCAACTGGATATATTCCTATTGAATTTCGCAAATCTAAAGTGGTTTTCATTCCGAAACCCTTAAAAAAAGACTATGGGGAAGCAGGCTCATTTAGGCCTATTTCCTTAACTCAATTTTTATTTAAGGCCATGGAGCGCATCATTGAATGGTATCTCCGTGAGCATGATGAAAAACTTGGTCAAATTTCAGAATTTCAACATGCATACAGTGGTTCAAAGGGTACAGATACTGCTCTGTCTACCCTGGTGAACCTAATTGAAAGTGCAATTCTAAGGAAACAATTGTGCCTAGTGGTATCTGTTGATATCAAGGGTGCCTTTGACAATTTAGCTTTTATAGCCATTGAAAAGGCTATGAATGATAATAACTACCCACCTCTGATGATAAGGTGGTTTATGAACTTCCTTAAAAATAGAACTGCTATTGCAGACGTCCTAGGGGTCAAGCTATGCATCAGGCCTATGTGTGGTACACCACAGGGTGGTGTATTGAGCAGTAGGATCTGGAACCTAGCCTTTGACCCCTTACTAAAACTACTAAATCAAAACAGTCCATGTGCTCCTGTTGGCTTTGCTGATGATGGAGCTCTATGTTTCAGGGGTATTGACCCTGAAACATTAGTGGAAATTGCTCAACCTAAAATAAACCAAGCAGTTGAATGGGGGGCAAAAAATGGCCTCACTTTCTCTGTTGATAAAACAACTGCTGTTTTCTTCTCCAGACAGAAGAAATTTCACAGCCATGTACTTCCAAAATTAAAAAAACTAACAATTAATGGGGCTGAAATAAATCCCTCTCCTAGCATGACCTACCTTGGGGTCATACTAGACCAAAAACTAAATTGGTCACTTCATATTGATAATAAAGTGGCCAAAGCTAAAAAATTCCTACACTTAATTAAACCAGCATTGCATCATATCTGGGGTCTGAACCCCAAAAGGATGCAATGGATATATAAACAAATAATATTACCTAGACTTACTTATGGGTGCCTTGTTTGGGGGCATTCATTAAGTAACTCACAAAAACAAAAAATTGAATCAGTGGAAAGGGTAGCTATGCAATGTTATGCACCTACCTGGAAAAAAACCCCCACTGCTAGCCTACAAATACTATATAACCAACTACCTTCAGAGCTTGATATTATGTATGTCACCATCAAGACATACATAAGATGCAAGCATATCTTTCAAAATAACCATTGGGATGGCATAGCTGAGTATGCCTCAGCTAATAGCCACCTTAAAACAATAAAATCACTATGCCATGAAATAAATCATGAGGGCACCCCTCTTGATCAATTTCATAACAACTTCATGATGGATCCCTTCTACAGCTGGAACCCACCTGTACGCACATCACTTACTGCTGTAGGCAGTGATGATACCGATGACTACCAGATTAATCTGGTTGATAATATACAAGCATCACAAGATGATGACCCCATACCCACTGGCACTTTTGGTGGTTCTGAGCATGTTTGTAGCAGAATGGAATGCTGTTCGTTGCATGGTGCTCATGACCAACAAATTTGCACACTCACCTGCATATATGATGATGCTGATACCTCATGTAGTAGAATGGAATGCTGTTCATTGCATGGGGATCATAGTCAACATATCTACATACCAACGATGGAATGCCGTCACCCTACATCTGCAACGACTGATGCAGCTGCAGTAGCAGCAGCAGCAGGAGTAGCAGTAGCAACACAACCCATTACTTCTCCAGTTGTAAATTTTCGCAACGGAGATTTAATCCCAACTCACCTCATACCGAGTAGTACTTCTAGATCTACACAAAAAACTCTAGATCAATACGATAATAATTATAGGCTATTTTCACAAAAGCTCAAAAACGACGATGGACTTTTTATAAGAGTCATAACTCTAAAAAATAATTTAATGTTCCTCAATTTTACCTGTAAAATTTTAGGAACCACTAATGTAATCGAAGCTATTCTAGCTTCTACATATATTATGTGCTCCAAATTATTGGAGCACTTAAATAAAGGTGACACTTTTTTATGCTCACTCGAAGCTGGTTATCTAACCATACGAAATTCTATTATTAGAAATAAACATGTATTTAATTTGGTAGAAATTCTCAACCAAATTAAGAACAAAACAGGTCTTTATACCATTATGGAAGGATCTAAGTATGACTGGCTTGAATATGCCAGCCATGACACTACATACCTCGAACTTCATGTCACTCCTAAAAAGGATGTAATTAATCAGACCATTATGACATTTCTTGAAAATAAATGGTCTTCAAAATGGGAGAATCTGAAGGGCCATGCACAAACTAAGTATTGGTGCACTGGTCCCGATCCAATTTTTTCAGCCAAACTGCTGAACCTGCCAAGGCAACACCTAGGCTGGTGCATACAATTCTTCACTGGCCATGGCTGGTGGAGAAAACACCTGAAACTTGCAAATCTATGTAATGTTCATACTTGTAGGTTATGTAAAAGGTACGATTCTATCGAATCACCAATACACTTATTTAGTGAATGTACTGAATTGACTGCCATTAGGCAGGAAATTTTTAATACTCCGTATCCAACTACTCATACCACTAATAATACTACTACTCATACTAATAGTACTCAATTGTGTCAAGTCGTAGAGTTTGCCCTTGTGGGCCGGGTCTGCGACTTGATCGATATTGACAATAATCCCTTCAATGTTAATTCATCGAGGTGAGCACTGCTATTGCAGTTAAAACGGGGGTAATGGGTTCTTCGGAACCTGCCCTTGTATACTCTGCGGTAGCATACCATGCTCTCCTCATAGAATACAAACGTTGAAAACAAACAATAAAAAAATAAATATTGGGTTCAGACACAGGGGATAATTCTTGGAACCCTGTTCAGACAAAGTCTGAAGTTTTATGTTTTTTTTTAACCTTTCCCTAAGGGAATTATTAAAAAAATCCAAAGTCCAGCCTTTGTCCCTATTTTTTGGCCACCATAATTATAATTATAATTTTAATTAATTTATTGTTTCTTGCTAAAAATGTCCTGAAACAAGTTTTGAAAATTAATTATGTGAATATTTTAGTTACACACTAGCCTGAAATTACTTACACATAATGGTGTAGACCCTCAGAAATACTCAGAAACAACATAACTTGGCAGAAAAGTCTACTAGGGTTAATAAACAAGAATTGTCCATGAATTGGACATCTGATATGTTAAATAAAAAAATAAAAATAAAATAAGGAGTTTGCATCAGCTTGACCCCACCTGCCCCCCCCCCCCCCCCAGTTTGGACAAAGGCTGAACTTTGGGATTGTTTTAATACTTCTGTGCACTGGAGATGTGACAGAACTTTGCATGAACTGAGCAGATTGGGAGCTCAGTCATCTGTAGGCTGGCCGATTAACAGCAATTTTTTTTATAATCAATATTTATCAAGCAGATGGTGATGAGTAATGTGGCCTCTATTGTTGTTGGTTAGAGTTTGTCAAACCAGTCAATACATCAGCCTTCACAGTTCCACCAATGGGGTATTAAAAAGCAGGTACCAAAAGATGAATATGTTTGTGTACATCTTGGGAAGGATTCCACCAACAAGTTTTGTTAGCTCAGCAAGGCGAAGCCCAATACTCCAGGCTGGCTGGCCATGGTGTCACTCTATGCAGATGGTTTGTACTGAGTACGCTGTGTGTGTTGAGTGTACTGTGTGTCTCTTATGAAAGAAGCTCCATAGGATTAAATTACATAAATATTACAAAAATATCAATTGAACAGTGGGAGGAAGGGCTTTTTTATTGTAAGACACAGTGTACACTACCAGATCAGACCTGGAATCCTTAGA
>CBDHDT010000155.1:0-18329 GCA_965261215.1 Ekhidna sp. | reverse complement strand
GAACTAGATGATGGATCATATTCCATGTTTTGTAGCCCTCCATTCCATAGATACTGTTCCTGTTCTAAACATGAACTGGCTCATGGATTCATCCCCATGTTTCATAGCCTTCCATACCATATATACCGTTCCTGTACTTCTAAGCATGAAATGGCTCATGGATTCATATTCCATGTTTTGTAGACTTCCATACCATAGTTACTGTTCCCGTTTCAAACATGAACTGGCTCATGGATTCATACCCCATGTTTTGTAGCCTTCCATGACATAGATACCGTTCCTGTTCCAAACATGTACTGGATCAAGAATCATATCCCATATTTCGTAGACTTCCATATGTGTTCCAGTTCTAAGCATGAAATGGCTAATGGACTCACATCCCATGTTTCCTAGCCTTCTCTGCCATATATACTCTTACTGTTCTACTCATGTACTGGCTCATGGACTCATATCCCAAGTTTCGTTGCTTTCCGTGCCATAGTTACTGTTCCTGCTCTAAAGTTAGTTCAATGGACAGGTTTTTGTAGGGTAAGTATAAGCACTATTGATATATCTTCAAAGTAGAAGTAGCATCAATTGCCTATTGATTATAGCAACTTCTTTTTACATACAAGGCTTCTGGATTGGTGACCCTCAAGTGAAGGAATATTTTTGATCTTCATTAAAGATGCTTTTCTCATGCACATGTTAAAATTGCTATATAGCCATGACAAGAATATTATTATTGTTTTTTTTATTATTGTGATGCATCTCATTCCTCCCTTTTCGTCTGTACTAGTTGCAACTATCATGACTCCAACTGCTTCAACGACTCCAACTTCTGGTGAGGCCACTAAAATAGATTGTTATTATATTAGTAATAAGTTTTCATCTTATGTAACATTTTTATGGCGCAAAATTTATTACGTAGCAAGTTTAAAAAGATAATTCTAAATATTGCTGCCATCACCTCAATCAAGCCATTGCAGCTCCAATTGAATGGCTGTAGGAATACGATTATCCTATTTAGCTGCTGTACTTTCCCTCTTGTATCAGGGAATGGATAGACCCTCTTTTCAAAATGGCGGACCAAAAACGCACCACAAACCAAAGCAAGTATCTTAGCTAAAACTCTATAGCTTACATAGCTGCCTAAATAGTGTTTAAGGTAAAATTAGCTCCAGCACCCTCCAATTTTGCCATGGTTCCTTCGCTAAATGTTGTGGAGTGAAAAAAACTGGGGAAATTCATTTTCGTGTATTTTTCTTTGTTTGTTTCTTCGCTTATTTGTTTCTTTCTCTGTTTCTTAGTCTGCTTAATTGCCGTACGTTAGGTCCACTCACCATAATTTTAGCACCAGAAGACTCCATATTGCAGTCCACCAGCAAACAGCTTGAATTGGATTTTACAAAGCAAACTTGTGCATAGAGTTTTAGCAATGGCTGTAAAGTTGGATTCTTAGTGTGGATATGCATGCTTTTGTTGTGAATGTAAAAATATATCTGCAAGTGAATACACTCTATGACCATAAAGAGTTAATTGTTAATACTGTATTCACTCCAATAAAAGTAACGACTTCTAATTATTTCAGTCTTACTGCTTACATACAGACTTGTTTTGTGAGTTTTTATAAAAGTTATACTTATGGCTGTAACTTTGCCAACCAATCAACCAATCTGTGGTTGATATCAAGATGCTTAAGTGTAAGATTTGGTAAATTGACATCTAATAGCTTCTGATATAAAGGTGTGCACTTATAGAATAGTTTTAACTGCTCTTGCTGGTAAATGGACTTGAAAACATCTAGAGTCAGTTTTGCCTTGCGATGATCGTCAGCTTCAGATATAGACATGTGTTGGAAAGCATAGTCTAATTCAACATCAGTGAGGATCCACGGAATTTGAATGCCAAAACTGCTGAGACATTTGATTCACTGGTTCGCTATGTCCAAAACTACATGACGGAAAGTGGAAATCCTAATCAGGATGGTATACCTGCACGTTATCGGTCGTACGAAATATATTTTTTTAGGAGACTGACTTATGAAGCCCTTCATTGGAATGGAGATCGTGGTAGGGTAGGATGATGTGTGTATATTAGAAATAAATACGAAATGCGTTACAGTATATACTAGTTGCGCCTACCATGTTTCTTTTCTATTTTTGTCAGTGAACTATACATTTATCTCCGCAAAATCTGTTCTTTTCCTATACTGGATCCAGAGGGTTTGGTGATGGCTCCAAACCATCCACAAATTTGGGCCAAGTTTCATTTTTTGGTTATGGCGTGCCCTCCTTTTCTGCAGGAAAAAGGGGTTTGTCACAGATTTATGATGCAGAAAAAGACCATTCTAAATCTTTGAAACAACACTTAGGAAGAGGCAAAGAGCTGGTCTGTTCAATGTTGTAGCAGCAACATTGATGCTGAATTATGACACAAAATAAGTGACACAACTCTGCTGAATCATTGCAACAAAGCTTAGGAAGGGGCAAAGAGCTGGTCTGTTCAATGGTGTAGCTGCAACAAAGAAGAAAAGATTAGTCAGGAAAAGGGATAGTTGTTCAGTGGGCGATAAGTTACCGCCATATTTGTATTTAATATGAACAAGAATACACTTTACCACACAAAAAGGTTGATTTGGCAAGCCGTGTCGAGCCAAACATTGAAACTATCAATAAAGGTGGTGCACCTCAATATGTCACTTAGGCTGTGGAAAAGTAATCCAATTTTGTGACATTAATAATGTTCATGTTAATTTGGACATGGCCTATGGAAATCATTATCAAATTGTTTCATTGAAAAACAACAGTTATATCTGATTTATTTCTATTATCCATTATTCAATGAATACTTTAAATATATTTTTTATTTTAGTTCTTGCATCTGATGATGACATGACTGCTACACCTTCTCCAACAGTAGGTGAGTCATTTTTTTTTCATTAATAAAAATTTTAAGATGTTGATGTTAAAGGCGCTAGGATATAATATGGAAATAGGTTCTATATCATTTATTTAGTTTAATTATTATTTTTTCATTGTTTCTCTAATTGTGTTTGTTATTTCATAGACACAAATAATTCATTAATTTAATAATTTTGTTTTTGTTTCTCTCTTCGGTGAACCCACAATTGTTTCTGTTACTTCAACTAAAGATGAGACCTTGTTAATTAACAATTTCATTAAAACTCTATCCATTTGTTACTTTTAAGGATTTAGATGTTTTAGGCGTAATCTTAGTTATATACTGTTCATCATATTCATGTTGATTTAGATTTGGGTTGTGGAAATAATAATTATTGTTACTGTTATTTTGTTTACTGTTTGATAGAGCGTAATAAAACTGGAAGGAAGTGTGTTTAAACGATGATCTGTTATATTAGGTTTGTTTTTATATTTGTACATATATCTTGGAAATTGCCAATAGTAGCTACATTGTCGTAGATTTACATGTAGGTAGTAAATATTCCAATAGAAAACCTCCAGCTAAGATAAATTGTTCAATATAGCTGTAATTATTGTAGCAATTATAAGCAACCATTGTAATATATCTGACTTGTGGAAGTACTTCACAGTTAACTTCTGTCAGCACTCTAGGTTTATGGATGGATAAGTAATGCATATCTTCACAAGCTAATTTAGTGTTTTTTTCTATAATTGAACTATCTTCATTGCTAGAGGTGTTGATCCAGTTAATGCTGCTAATGTGCAATCTAGCTTAGCAGCGAAGTAAATATCTCTAGCTCACTAGAATTTAGGCTAAAATCTATTGCAGTAAATTTAAGAAGTAAATTTTGAATTTGATTGTCGAGAATGGTAGTTTTAAATATTAACTAACTAATACCATAAACATCTCAACTCTAAATATGGTGAACAGAATAGATCATTCAGGCTCTATCCAAAATATTTTTCTGCCTTCTGCTACAGCAATAGCTTTGTGACAACTTTTTTTTTTAATTGAAGACGACGATCATGATTCTTACTATTACAAACCTTGCTAATTAAGCAATTCCTTCTTTTTTGGGGTGATTGGAGTTTGATGCGGACTTTCTTGGATAAATTTGAGTAAGATGTTTTACAGTGTGAGCAGTTTAAGCGTTTTGGGATTGGTGACAAAGTTGTGTTATTTGTGCATATATGTTTACCATCATCGGGAATTTAAAACTAATTTGTCCACAATCTCTTTATTTCTTTACTATTTTAGTCTTTCAATCATTTGATTCCACGACTGATGCAGTTTTTCCAACTGGAGGTGAGGCATCATTAATTTGTTGAAACATTCGTTATACAACTCTTTTAAGAGATGGTACTATTTGAGATTTTGTTTAAAGTTTTGTAAAGGAAAATCCAAACATTTATTTCATTCAATATATTTTGTTGACTTGGACATGCTAGTGATAATTATTTAAAAACAAACCAGTATATTGGATTGTCCAGTTAAAAAAATGGAGAAAAAAAATGCGTTCATGCCGATCACAACCATTTAAGGGGTGACTATACCTGAAACCTCCGAAATTGTAACAAATATTTGTAGCTGCATAACTTCCCCCCCCCTTTCTTCTGTGCAAATACCTTTGATACCAGCTTGTTGCTTATTGTGTGTGCTTTAAAATGATATATAAAAAGTCTCTATAGGCACCTTTTCTTAGAAGATATATCCAAAAACTCAAGGTTCACAAAAAAAATGGACTTCCTAATTTTTGGCAAACTTTCCAGGCAGGCGCTTTGACCACAGCGCCTCAAACTCGGTGTGCAGGTAGCTAAAGGCCTTAGCTATGATTGCACGATTCAACTTTTTTTCCCCGGTTAACCCCCCCCACCCCCCTGAGATATAGGGTTGAGATGAGGCGGACCACGGAAATCTGCCCTACGTCCACGCAAATTTACGTTGTCCCGCCTCTTCTCAACTCTATATCTCATGGGGGGGGGGGTTCACCGGAAAAAAAAAATCGAATCGTGCAATCACAGCTAAGGCCTTTAGCTACCCGCACACCGAGTTTGGGGCGCAGCGGTCAAGCCGCCTGGCTGGAAAGTTTGCCACAAATTAGGAAGTCCATTTTTTTGGTGACCCTTGAGTTTTTGGATATATCTTCTAAGAAAAGGTGCCTATAGAGCCTTTTTATATATCATTTTAAAGCAAACACACATTAACCAACAAGCTGGTATCAAAAATATTTGCACAGAAGAAAGGGAAAAAAGGTTATGCAGCTACAAATACTTGTTACAATTTCGGAGGTTTCAGGTAAAGTCCCCCCGTCCCCATTATACCATTTGAAAATTTATACCAATATTGTGGCTTTATGGTTGCACAGGCACTTCATTATTTTAAAATAGGTCATTTCAATACATCTGTTTTGAAAAAAAACCTCATGTGTTATTTTGTTAGTTTTGTTGTTTCTGTATGGTTTAGCAGTAGAAAGTGGAAGAATACATCAAGTGTGGGCTAATTGGTGGAGAGTATCCTAGACATTGTCTAAATTTGTTATTGTTGCTGTACACAATACACATATTAATATGTGCTATATAATGTTGCTATTGTTGTCCATACTGATGCTCACCATGTTGAACATAATAATGGAACATACCATACCATGTTGCTATTGTTCATTGCACCCATGAATGATCACTACTGCTTCCTTCAAGGACTTGGTAACATTGCACAGGGAGATAATACAGCAGATATTGTTTATAGGAATTAGCGAAGGCTTACTTTTGTAACAGTTGACTAGAAGCGAGAACACCACAAACCAAAGAGATGAACCTTGCGAGACACATTCGTCGAGGGAAGGAAGATCAACATTAATCGTGTCTCTGTGATAACTACTTTTCCAAGTTATGGGAGTTTTACTGGATCATGAAATGGAATAGTTATGGACATTGATTGGAACATTTGGAGTCTTCTGATAATAAAATTACAATGAGAGAACCAATTGTATGCCAGTTATGCATGATAAGATACAGAGACACACAGAATGAAAACAAACATAAACCAAGGTCTTGAAGACGAATTTTTATTCTTTAACAATTTTTTGTACTGCAAGTTTGCAACCTTAGTGAAGAATATAAAGCATGCTTATAGTCTTTTTGGAGTTATATTGGCTGAATCCACTATTTAGATGAATAAGAAGCTGCTGATGCGTGTTTTAACTGAGATATAAGCTTTGTTTTGGGGGTTTTGGGTCCACCATTTTAAAATGTAGATCAATCCAATATAGGGATTATCTGCAAACTCATGTGCTGCTGCAAAAAGTAAGCAATTTTGCTATGGGAAGAGTCCAGTGAGACAGAGGTCATTTGATATTGCAAGGACTCTTCATGTTGGGACTGGTATGTGGACAGAGTGTGTTAGCATATCCTCTAATAAGCTAGGGTGCAATAATAGAAATCCTAGTTTAGTGACATTCATCATATTTATGCACCGAATACAATGCAGATGTAGTAATAAATCTTTACTGTTATGGTTATTGCTGTTGGAAATATTTTTCAAGTTGATTTGTTTTCTCATTACATAATAATTACCCTTTTTTGTCCTACCTATTAACTCACATTGATTGTATCTCATGTATCTGTTGGTGTGACATTACTAATTGTTGTTTGCATGTGGTGACTTTAACAACCACAAGTTAAAACTGCCTACAAGGTCTATTACACTTTTAGAGTTTTGGAAAGAATATGGCTTTATTATATTCATGTTCTACGTCAGAAATCCTGTTAACGTTTAGTAAATATTATTAATTTGTCAATCATTTTTCAGTTACTCTCAACCCTGTTCACACGTTTTGATCTGTAGCAACATCTACAATAGATCCAACATGAACTGGCTCATGGACTCATATTCCATGTTTTAGGCCTTCTATACCATAGATACTGTTCCTGTTTTAGACATGTAATGCCTCATGGATCATTTCCCATGTTACATAACCTTCCATATCATAGATACTGTTCCTGTTCTAAACAAGAACTAGATGATGGATCATATTCCATGTTTTGTAGCCCTCCATTCCATAGATACTGTTCCTGTTCTAAACATGAACTGGCTCATGGATTCATCCCCATGTTTCATAGCCTTCCATACCATATATACCGTTCCTGTACTTCTAAGCATGAAATGGCTCATGGATTCATATTCCATGTTTTGTAGACTTCCATACCATAGTTACTGTTCCCGTTTCAAACATGAACTGGCTCATGGATTCATACCCCATGTTTTGTAGCCTTCCATGACATAGATACCGTTCCTGTTCCAAACATGTACTGGATCAAGAATCATATCCCATATTTCGTAGACTTCCATATGTGTTCCAGTTCTAAGCATGAAATGGCTAATGGACTCACATCCCATGTTTCCTAGCCTTCTCTGCCATATATACTCTTACTGTTCTACTCATGTACTGGCTCATGGACTCATATCCCAAGTTTCGTTGCTTTCCGTGCCATAGTTACTGTTCCTGCTCTAAAGTTAGTTCAATGGACAGGTTTTTGTAGGGTAAGTATAAGCACTATTGATATATCTTCAAAGTAGAAGTAGCATCAATTGCCTATTGATTATAGCAACTTCTTTTTACATACAAGGCTTCTGGATTGGTGACCCTCAAGTGAAGGAATATTTTTGATCTTCATTAAAGATGCTTTTCTCATGCACATGTTAAAATTGCTATATAGCCATGACAAGAATATTATTATTGTTTTTTTTATTATTGTGATGCATCTCATTCCTCCCTTTTCGTCTGTACTAGTTGCAACTATCATGACTCCAACTGCTTCAACGACTCCAACTTCTGGTGAGGCCACTAAAATAGATTGTTATTATATTAGTAATAAGTTTTCATCTTATGTAACATTTTTATGGCGCAAAATTTATTACGTAGCAAGTTTAAAAAGATAATTCTAAATATTGCTGCCATCACCTCAATCAAGCCATTGCAGCTCCAATTGAATGGCTGTAGGAATACGATTATCCTATTTAGCTGCTGTACTTTCCCTCTTGTATCAGGGAATGGATAGACCCTCTTTTCAAAATGGCGGACCAAAAACGCACCACAAACCAAAGCAAGTATCTTAGCTAAAACTCTATAGCTTACATAGCTGCCTAAATAGTGTTTAAGGTAAAATTAGCTCCAGCACCCTCCAATTTTGCCATGGTTCCTTCGCTAAATGTTGTGGAGTGAAAAAAACTGGGGAAATTCATTTTCGTGTATTTTTCTTTGTTTGTTTCTTTGCTTATTTGTTTCTTTCTCTGTTTCTTAGTCTGCTTAATTGCCGTACGTTAGGTCCACTCACCATAATTTTAGCACCAGAAGACTCCATATTGCAGTCCACCAGCAAACAGCTTGAATTGGATTTTACAAAGCAAACTTGTGCATAGAGTTTTAGCAATGGCTGTAAAGTTGGATTCTTAGTGTGGATATGCATGCTTTTGTTGTGAATGTAAAAATATATCTGCAAGTGAATACACTCTATGACCATAAAGAGTTAATTGTTAATACTGTATTCACTCCAATAAAAGTAACGACTTCTAATTATTTCAGTCTTACTGCTTACATACAGACTTGTTTTGTGAGTTTTTATAAAAGTTATACTTATGGCTGTAACTTTGCCAACCAATCAACCAATCTGTGGTTGATATCAAGATGCTTAAGTGTAAGATTTGGTAAATTGACATCTAATAGCTTCTGATATAAAGGTGTGCACTTATAGAATAGTTTTAACTGCTCTTGCTGGTAAATGGACTTGAAAACATCTAGAGTCAGTTTTGCCTTGCGATGATCGTCAGCTTCAGATATAGACATGTGTTGGAAAGCATAGTCTAATTCAACATCAGTGAGGATCCACGGAATTTGAATGCCAAAACTGCTGAGACATTTGATTCACTGGTTCGCTATGTCCAAAACTACATGACGGAAAGTGGAAATCCTAATCAGGATGGTATACCTGCACGTTATCGGTCGTACGAAATATATTTTTTTAGGAGACTGACTTATGAAGCCCTTCATTGGAATGGAGATCGTGGTAGGGTAGGATGATGTGTGTATATTAGAAATAAATACGAAATGCGTTACAGTATATACTAGTTGCGCCTACCATGTTTCTTTTCTATTTTTGTCAGTGAACTATACATTTATCTCCGCAAAATCTGTTCTTTTCCTATACTGGATCCAGAGGGTTTGGTGATGGCTCCAAACCATCCACAAATTTGGGCCAAGTTTCATTTTTTGGTTATGGCGTGCCCTCCTTTTCTGCAGGAAAAAGGGGTTTGTCACAGATTTATGATGCAGAAAAAGACCATTCTAAATCTTTGAAACAACACTTAGGAAGAGGCAAAGAGCTGGTCTGTTAAATGTTGTAGCAGCAACATTGATGCTGAATTATGACACAAAATAAGTGACACAACTCTGCTGAATCATTGCAACAAAGCTTAGGAAGGGGCAAAGAGCTGGTCTGTTCAATGGTGTAGCTGCAACAAAGAAGAAAAGATTAGTCAGGAAAAGGGATAGTTGTTCAGTGGGCGATAAGTTACCGCCATATTTGTATTTAATATGAACAAGAATACACTTTACCACACAAAAAGGTTGATTTGGCAAGCCGTGTCGAGCCAAACATTGAAACTATCAATAAAGGTGGTGCACCTCAATATGTCACTTAGGCTGTGGAAAAGTAATCCAATTTTGTGACATTAATAATGTTCATGTTAATTTGGACATGGCCTATGGAAATCATTATCAAATTGTTTCATTGAAAAACAACAGTTATATCTGATTTATTTCTATTATCCATTATTCAATGAATACTTTAAATATATTTTTTATTTTAGTTCTTGCATCTGATGATGACATGACTGCTACACCTTCTCCAACAGTAGGTGAGTCATTTTTTTTTCATTAATAAAAATTTTAAGATGTTGATGTTAAAGGCGCTAGGATATAATATGGAAATAGGTTCTATATCATTTATTTAGTTTAATTATTATTTTTTCATTGTTTCTCTAATTGTGTTTGTTATTTCATAGACACAAATAATTCATTAATTTAATAATTTTGTTTTTGTTTCTCTCTTCGGTGAACCCACAATTGTTTCTGTTACTTCAACTAAAGATGAGACCTTGTTAATTAACAATTTCATTAAAACTCTATCCATTTGTTACTTTTAAGGATTTAGATGTTTTAGGCGTAATCTTAGTTATATACTGTTCATCATATTCATGTTGATTTAGATTTGGGTTGTGGAAATAATAATTATTGTTACTGTTATTTTGTTTACTGTTTGATAGAGCGTAATAAAACTGGAAGGAAGTGTGTTTAAACGATGATCTGTTATATTAGGTTTGTTTTTATATTTGTACATATATCTTGGAAATTGCCAATAGTAGCTACATTGTCGTAGATTTACATGTAGGTAGTAAATATTCCAATAGAAAACCTCCAGCTAAGATAAATTGTTCAATATAGCTGTAATTATTGTAGCAATTATAAGCAACCATTGTAATATATCTGACTTGTGGAAGTACTTCACAGTTAACTTCTGTCAGCACTCTAGGTTTATGGATGGATAAGTAATGCATATCTTCACAAGCTAATTTAGTGTTTTTTTCTATAATTGAACTATCTTCATTGCTAGAGGTGTTGATCCAGTTAATGCTGCTAATGTGCAATCTAGCTTAGCAGCGAAGTAAATATCTCTAGCTCACTAGAATTTAGGCTAAAATCTATTGCAGTAAATTTAAGAAGTAAATTTTGAATTTGATTGTCGAGAATGGTAGTTTTAAATATTAACTAACTAATACCATGAACATCTCAACTCTAAATATGGTGAACAGAATAGATCATTCAGGCTCTATCCAAAATATTTTTCTGCCTTCTGCTACAGCAATAGCTTTGTGACAACTTTTTTTTTTAATTGAAGACGACGATCATGATTCTTACTATTACAAACCTTGCTAATTAAGCAATTCCTTCTTTTTTGGGGTGATTGGAGTTTGATGCGGACTTTCTTGGATAAATTTGAGTAAGATGTTTTACAGTGTGAGCAGTTTAAGCGTTTTGGGATTGGTGACAAAGTTGTGTTATTTGTGCATATATGTTTACCATCATCGGGAATTTAAAACTAATTTGTCCACAATCTCTTTATTTCTTTACTATTTTAGTCTTTCAATCATTTGATTCCACGACTGATGCAGTTTTTCCAACTGGAGGTGAGGCATCATTAATTTGTTGAAACATTCGTTATACAACTCTTTTAAGAGATGGTACTATTTGAGATTTTGTTTAAAGTTTTGTAAAGGAAAATCCAAACATTTATTTCATTCAATATATTTTGTTGACTTGGACATGCTAGTGATAATTATTTAAAAACAAACCAGTATATTGGATTGTCCAGTTAAAAAAATGGAGAAAAAAAATGCGTTCATGCCGATCACAACCATTTAAGGGGTGACTATACCTGAAACCTCCGAAATTGTAACAAATATTTGTAGCTGCATAACTTCCCCCCCCCCCCCTTTCTTCTGTGCAAATACCTTTGATACCAGCTTGTTGCTTATTGTGTGTGCTTTAAAATGATATATAAAAAGTCTCTATAGGCACCTTTTCTTAGAAGATATATCCAAAAACTCAAGGTTCACAAAAAAAATGGACTTCCTAATTTTTGGCAAACTTTCCAGGCAGGCGCTTTGACCACAGCGCCTCAAACTCGGTGTGCAGGTAGCTAAAGGCCTTAGCTATGATTGCACGATTCAACTTTTTTTCCCCGGTTAACCCCCCCCACCCCCCTGAGATATAGGGTTGAGATGAGGCGGACCACGGAAATCTGCCCTACGTCCACGCAAATTTACGTTGTCCCGCCTCTTCTCAACTCTATATCTCAGTGGGGGTTCACCGGAGGAAAAAATGTCAAATGGTGCAATCACAGCTAAGGCCTTTAGCTACCCGCACACCGAATTTGGGTCACTGCGGTCAAGCCGCCTGGCTGGAAAGTTTGCCACAAATTAGGAAGTCCATTTTTTGAGTGACCCTTGAGTTTTTGGATATATCTTCTAAGAAAAGATGCCTATAGAGCCTTTTTATATATCATTTTAAAGCACACACACAATAACCAACAAGCTGGTATCAAAAATATTTGCACAGAAGAAAGGGGAAAAAAGTTATGCAGCTACAAATATTTGTTACAATTTCGGAGGTTTCAGGTATATATACCATTTGAAAATTTATACCAATATTGTGGCTTTATGTTTGCACAGGCACTTCATTATTTTAAAATAGGTCATTTCAATACATCTGTTTTGAAAAAAAACCTCATGTGTTATTTTGTTAGTTTTGTTGTTTCTGTATGGTTTAGCAGTAGAAAGTGGAAGAATACATCAAGTGTGGGCTAATTGGTGGAGAGTATCCTAGACATTGTCTAAATTTGTTATTGTTGCTGTACACAATACACATATTAATATGTGCTATATAATGTTGCTATTGTTGTCCATACTGATGCTCACCATGTTGAACATAATAATGGAACATACCATACCATGTTGCTATTGTTCATTGCACCCATGAATGATCACTACTGCTTCCTTCAAGGACTTGGTAACATTGCACAGGGAGATAATACAGCAGATATTGTTTATAGGAATTAGCGAAGGCTTACTTTTGTAACAGTTGACTAGAAGCGAGAACACCACAAACCAAAGAGATGAACCTTGCGAGACACATTCGTCGAGGGAAGGAAGATCAACATTAATCGTGTCTCTGTGATAACTACTTTTCCAAGTTATGGGAGTTTTACTGGATCATGAAATGGAATAGTTATGGACATTGATTGGAACATTTGGAGTCTTCTGATAATAAAATTACAATGAGAGAACCAATTGTATGCCAGTTATGCATGATAAGATACAGAGACACACAGAATGAAAACAAACATAAACCAAGGTCTTGAAGACGAATTTTTATTCTTTAACAATTTTTTGTACTGCAAGTTTGCAACCTTAGTGAAGAATATAAAGCATGCTTATAGTCTTTTTGGAGTTATATTGGCTGAATCCACTATTTAGATGAATAAGAAGCTGCTGATGCGTGTTTTAACTGAGATATAAGCTTTGTTTTGGGGGTTTTGGGTCCACCATTTTAAAATGTAGATCAATCCAATATAGGGATTATCTGCAAACTCATGTGCTGCTGCAAAAAGTAAGCAATTTTGCTATGGGAAGAGTCCAGTGAGACAGAGGTCATTTGATATTGCAAGGACTCTTCATGTTGGGACTGGTATGTGGACAGAGTGTGTTAGCATATCCTCTAATAAGCTAGGGTGCAATAATAGAAATCCTAGTTTAGTGACATTCATCATATTTATGCACCGAATACAATGCAGATGTAGTAATAAATCTTTACTGTTATGGTTATTGCTGTTGGAAATATTTTTCAAGTTGATTTGTTTTCTCATTACATAATAATTACCCTTTTTTGTCCTACCTATTAACTCACATTGATTGTATCTCATGTATCTGTTGGTGTGACATTACTAATTGTTGTTTGCATGTGGTGACTTTAACAACCACAAGTTAAAACTGCCTACAAGGTCTATTACACTTTTAGAGTTTTGGAAAGAATATGGCTTTATTATATTCATGTTCTACGTCAGAAATCCTGTTAACGTTTAGTAAATATTATTAATTTGTCAATCATTTTTCAGTTACTCTCAACCCTGTTCACACGTTTTGATCTGTAGCAACATCTACAATAGATCCAACATGAACTGGCTCATGGACTCATATTCCATGTTTTAGGCCTTCTATACCATAGATACTGTTCCTGTTTTAGACATGTAATGCCTCATGGATCATTTCCCATGTTACATAACCTTCCATATCATAGATACTGTTCCTGTTCTAAACAAGAACTAGATGATGGATCATATTCCATGTTTTGTAGCCCTCCATTCCATAGATACTGTTCCTGTTCTAAACATGAACTGGCTCATGGATTCATCCCCATGTTTCATAGCCTTCCATACCATATATACCGTTCCTGTACTTCTAAGCATGAAATGGCTCATGGATTCATATTCCATGTTTTGTAGACTTCCATACCATAGTTACTGTTCCCGTTTCAAACATGAACTGGCTCATGGATTCATACCCCATGTTTTGTAGCCTTCCATGACATAGATACCGTTCCTGTTCCAAACATGTACTGGATCAAGAATCATATCCCATATTTCGTAGACTTCCATATGTGTTCCAGTTCTAAGCATGAAATGGCTAATGGACTCACATCCCATGTTTCCTAGCCTTCTCTGCCATATATACTCTTACTGTTCTACTCATGTACTGGCTCATGGACTCATATCCCAAGTTTCGTTGCTTTCCGTGCCATAGTTACTGTTCCTGCTCTAAAGTTAGTTCAATGGACAGGTTTTTGTAGGGTAAGTATAAGCACTATTGATATATCTTCAAAGTAGAAGTAGCATCAATTGCCTATTGATTATAGCAACTTCTTTTTACATACAAGGCTTCTGGATTGGTGACCCTCAAGTGAAGGAATATTTTTGATCTTCATTAAAGATGCTTTTCTCATGCACATGTTAAAATTGCTATATAGCCATGACAAGAATATTATTATTGTTTTTTTTATTATTGTGATGCATCTCATTCCTCCCTTTTCGTCTGTACTAGTTGCAACTATCATGACTCCAACTGCTTCAACGACTCCAACTTCTGGTGAGGCCACTAAAATAGATTGTTATTATATTAGTAATAAGTTTTCATCTTATGTAACATTTTTATGGCGCAAAATTTATTACGTAGCAAGTTTAAAAAGATAATTCTAAATATTGCTGCCATCACCTCAATCAAGCCATTGCAGCTCCAATTGAATGGCTGTAGGAATACGATTATCCTATTTAGCTGCTGTACTTTCCCTCTTGTATCAGGGAATGGATAGACCCTCTTTTCAAAATGGCGGACCAAAAACGCACCACAAACCAAAGCAAGTATCTTAGCTAAAACTCTATAGCTTACATAGCTGCCTAAATAGTGTTTAAGGTAAAATTAGCTCCAGCACCCTCCAATTTTGCCATGGTTCCTTCGCTAAATGTTGTGGAGTGAAAAAAACTGGGGAAATTCATTTTCGTGTATTTTTCTTTGTTTGTTTCTTTGCTTATTTGTTTCTTTCTCTGTTTCTTAGTCTGCTTAATTGCCGTACGTTAGGTCCACTCACCATAATTTTAGCACCAGAAGACTCCATATTGCAGTCCACCAGCAAACAGCTTGAATTGGATTTTACAAAGCAAACTTGTGCATAGAGTTTTAGCAATGGCTGTAAAGTTGGATTCTTAGTGTGGATATGCATGCTTTTGTTGTGAATGTAAAAATATATCTGCAAGTGAATACACTCTATGACCATAAAGAGTTAATTGTTAATACTGTATTCACTCCAATAAAAGTAACGACTTCTAATTATTTCAGTCTTACTGCTTACATACAGACTTGTTTTGTGAGTTTTTATAAAAGTTATACTTATGGCTGTAACTTTGCCAACCAATCAACCAATCTGTGGTTGATATCAAGATGCTTAAGTGTAAGATTTGGTAAATTGACATCTAATAGCTTCTGATATAAAGGTGTGCACTTATAGAATAGTTTTAACTGCTCTTGCTGGTAAATGGACTTGAAAACATCTAGAGTCAGTTTTGCCTTGCGATGATCGTCAGCTTCAGATATAGACATGTGTTGGAAAGCATAGTCTAATTCAACATCAGTGAGGATCCACGGAATTTGAATGCCAAAACTGCTGAGACATTTGATTCACTGGTTCGCTATGTCCAAAACTACATGACGGAAAGTGGAAATCCTAATCAGGATGGTATACCTGCACGTTATCGGTCGTACGAAATATATTTTTTTAGGAGACTGACTTATGAAGCCCTTCATTGGAATGGAGATCGTGGTAGGGTAGGATGATGTGTGTATATTAGAAATAAATACGAAATGCGTTACAGTATATACTAGTTGCGCCTACCATGTTTCTTTTCTATTTTTGTCAGTGAACTATACATTTATCTCCGCAAAATCTGTTCTTTTCCTATACTGGATCCAGAGGGTTTGGTGATGGCTCCAAACCATCCACAAATTTGGGCCAAGTTTCATTTTTTGGTTATGGCGTGCCCTCCTTTTCTGCAGGAAAAAGGGGTTTGTCACAGATTTATGATGCAGAAAAAGACCATTCTAAATCTTTGAAACAACACTTAGGAAGAGGCAAAGAGCTGGTCTGTTAAATGTTGTAGCAGCAACATTGATGCTGAATTATGACACAAAATAAGTGACACAACTCTGCTGAATCATTGCAACAAAGCTTAGGAAGGGGCAAAGAGCTGGTCTGTTCAATGGTGTAGCTGCAACAAAGAAGAAAAGATTAGTCAGGAAAAGGGATAGTTGTTCAGTGGGCGATAAGTTACCGCCATATTTGTATTTAATATGAACAAGAATACACTTTACCACACAAAAAGGTTGATTTGGCAAGCCGTGTCGAGCCAAACATTGAAACTATCAATAAAGGTGGTGCACCTCAATATGTCACTTAGGCTGTGGAAAAGTAATCCAATTTTGTGACATTAATAATGTTCATGTTAATTTGGACATGGCCTATGGAAATCATTATCAAATTGTTTCATTGAAAAACAACAGTTATATCTGATTTATTTCTATTATCCATTATTCAATGAATACTTTAAATATATTTTTTATTTTAGTTCTTGCATCTGATGATGACATGACTGCTACACCTTCTCCAACAGTAGGTGAGTCATTTTTTTTTCATTAATAAAAATTTTAAGATGTTGATGTTAAAGGCGCTAGGATATAATATGGAAATAGGTTCTATATCATTTATTTAGTTTAATTATTATTTTTTCATTGTTTCTCTAATTGTGTTTGTTATTTCATAGACACAAATAATTCATTAATTTAATAATTTTGTTTTTGTTTCTCTCTTCGGTGAACCCACAATTGTTTCTGTTACTTCAACTAAAGATGAGACCTTGTTAATTAACAATTTCATTAAAACTCTATCCATTTGTTACTTTTAAGGATTTAGATGTTTTAGGCGTAATCTTAGTTATATACTGTTCATCATATTCATGTTGATTTAGATTTGGGTTGTGGAAATAATAATTATTGTTACTGTTATTTTGTTTACTGTTTGATAGAGCGTAATAAAACTGGAAGGAAGTGTGTTTAAACGATGATCTGTTATATTAGGTTTGTTTTTATATTTGTACATATATCTTGGAAATTGCCAATAGTAGCTACATTGTCGTAGATTTACATGTAGGTAGTAAATATTCCAATAGAAAACCTCCAGCTAAGATAAATTGTTCAATATAGCTGTAATTATTGTAGCAATTATAAGCAACCATTGTAATATATCTGACTTGTGGAAGTACTTCACAGTTAACTTCTGTCAGCACTCTAGGTTTATGGATGGATAAGTAATGCATATCTTCACAAGCTAATTTAGTGTTTTTTTCTATAATTGAACTATCTTCATTGCTAGAGGTGTTGATCCAGTTAATGCTGCTAATGTGCAATCTAGCTTAGCAGCGAAGTAAATATCTCTAGCTCACTAGAATTTAGGCTAAAATCTATTGCAGTAAATTTAAGAAGTAAATTTTGAATTTGATTGTCGAGAATGGTAGTTTTAAATATTAACTAACTAATACCATAAACATCTCAACTCTAAATATGGTGAACAGAATAGATCATTCAGGCTCTATCCAAAATATTTTTCTGCCTTCTGCTACAGCAATAGCTTTGTGACAACTTTTTTTTTTAATTGAAGACGACGATCATGATTCTTACTATTACAAACCTTGCTAATTAAGCAATTCCTTCTTTTTTGGGGTGATTGGAGTTTGATGCGGACTTTCTTGGATAAATTTGAGTAAGATGTTTTACAGTGTGAGCAGTTTAAGCGTTTTGGGATTGGTGACAAAGTTGTGTTATTTGTGCATATATGTTTACCATCATCGGGAATTTAAAACTAATTTGTCCACAATCTCTTTATTTCTTTACTATTTTAGTCTTTCAATCATTTGATTCCACGACTGATGCAGTTTTTCCAACTGGAGGTGAGGCATCATTAATTTGTTGAAACATTCGTTATACAACTCTTTTAAGAGATGGTACTATTTGAGATTTTGTTTAAAGTTTTGTAAAGGAAAATCCAAACATTTATTTCATTCAATATATTTTGTTGACTTGGACATGCTAGTGATAATTATTTAAAAACAAACCAGTATATTGGATTGTCCAGTTAAAAAAATGGAGAAAAAAAATGCGTTCATGCCGATCACAACCATTTAAGGGGTGAC
>CBDHDT010000154.1:0-10510 GCA_965261215.1 Ekhidna sp. | reverse complement strand
TGTGCATCTGGATGCAATCCTCAGAGGATTCAGCAGAGGATACAGTAGATGCAGGGAGTGCATTCCAATCTCTAATAGTTTCAGGAAAGAAACTATGCCTATAAGCATCAGTCCTAGCATATGGGACTTGAAATGGTTTTGAATGTTGGTGTCTAGTATTCCTTAGAGGGCTTTTAAGGTCATCAACTGGTATGTTGGCTTGACCTTTTAGACCTTTGTAAAACAATATGAGTCTACTACCTTTCCGCCTTTGTTTAAGAGATTCCCACTTTAACTGTTCCAAAACTTTAGTCATACTTCCAGTTTCAAAATTATAATTTCCAGTTACAAACCTAGCTGCTCGATTCTGCACCTTTTCCAATTCATCCTGAAGAGTTTTTCCACTGGGATCCCAAACTGGACTTGCATACTCTAGGATTGGTCTCACCAGTCCCTTATATGCCATTTCCTTAACATCTCTGGGGCATGATGAGATGTTACGCCTCAAGAAGCCAAGAGTTCTATTTGCCTTTGTACAGATATTACCTACATGAGTGTTCCACTTCAAGTCGTTTGTTATTGTTACACCAAGATACTTGATTCTATCTACATTTTCCAAGACTGTTCCCTCTAATGTGTAGGTAGCAATGACCTTTTTGACCCGTTTCCTAGTTAACTGCATCATATTGCATTTGGTGGGCTGGAATCTCATGCCCCATTTCCTAGCCCATCTTCCCAAGCGGTTAATGTCTCTTTGAAGTTTTACTGTGTCCTCTATGCTATGAATTTGACGATAGCAGACACAATCATCGGCAAACAGACGAATCTCAGAATCTATATCAACCATTATGTCATTGATATATAAGGAAAACAACAACGGACCCAAGACAGTGCCCTGTGGTACACCAGACAAAACAGGTGCCCATTTCGACTTTGCTCCATTAATAACTACCCTCTGTTGCCTAGAACACAAGAACGAATCTATCCATAGAAGAGTTTTGCCTCTAATGCCATATCCAAACAGTTTGCATTTGAGAAGTTCATGGGGTGGTGTATCGAATGCCTTTTCGAAGTCCAATATAAATGTGTCAACCTGTCCGCCTTTATCCAAGATTTTAGCCCAATCATTTATCACCGTTACCAACTGAGTTTCACAACTGTGTTTTTTCCTGAATGCATGTTGCCTATCTGACAAGAGACTGTGTTTTTCAAGGTGATCCATGATGTTTGAGTATACTATGTGCTCAAGTAACTTGCAGAGAATACATGTTAATGAGACAGGGCGATAATTGCTTGCTAAAGCCCTGTCACCCTTCTTAAATAAGGGGCAGATGTTTGCTAAAGACCATTCCTCTGGGATTTCACCAGTGTCCAATGATTGCTGAAACAGATGTGTAAAAACTGGACCGAGTTCTGCAGCAAGTTCCTTCAAGATTCTAGGATGTAATTCATCTGGGCCCATTGCTTTTGATGGATTCAAGCCTTTCAGAAGTTTAGTAACCCCGTCAGTAGAAACAGAAATGTCATTCATTCGCGGGGCTGACCTATCAAGCAGAGGAGCCTCGTTAAACCTACTTTGAGTGAATACATCGGTAAACTGCCCATTAAATTCCTCTGCCTGATCGGATTCAGATTCCGCCAGACCACTGCCATCTCTCTTTTTCAGGGGTGGGATTCCTTGGTTATCTTTCCTCTGACTATTTGCATACCTGTAGAAGTTTCTAGGGTTTGCCCTGATGTCACCAACCAAGTTATTGACATACAAATCATGTTGCTTTTTAATCTCAGTTTTAATTTCCTTCCTCAATTCTTGAAACCTAGTTTTCAGCCTGCTATTGCCAGTTTTCTTTGCTTTTGCATGAGTTTTGTTTCTTTTACGAATCATCCTCCTTATCCCAGGTGTGATCCAAGGAACTGAGCTTGCAGATCTACTAATTTTTGAAGGAATGTGTTTGTCTGCAGCTTCCTGAATAAAAGAAGTTATCAAATCAAAGTTCTCCTGGACTGAACGAGAGTTAGAGTGACCGTTGAAGTATTTTTCATTAGCAAAATTCAAAGCGTCCTTTCTCATCGAGTTGTAATCACCTTTTTGATATAGGTAAACCTTCCGCCTAGGTTTTTTCTTGGGAGGAATGAAAGTTTTAAGGGTCCCTGAAACAATATCATGGTCACTGAGTTTATCCGGAGAGTGTATGTCCTGAAACTGACCGGGTATGGAAGTTATAATCAGATCAAGCGTATTTTCTTCCCGAGTTGGAAAATGAATCAGCTGTTCCAAACCATGATCATTCATAATATCAATTAATACTTGTCCGTCCGATTGACTCAACATTGTTTTATTTTTGTTGAGCCTGTCTGGCCAAACAATTTCTCTGAAGTTAAAGTCACCTAATACGTGCACTGAAGGAAGTTTACCGCCCCTGGACTGGGATTTAATATACTCAAGCTGATTTCGAAAGAACTGGAAGTCTTCACATGAACCACTAGGTTCTCTGTACCAACTCGCTATGTAGTGAGAAGTTCCGTTTGCAAAGATTTTAACCCAAACTGATTCCGAGTCGTTTTCCAATTCCTTCAGTGGCATGTGGGGGAGTTCCTTATTGATTAGCAACATCACACCACCACCATGAAGGTTCCTATCCTTTCTATAAACATTATACGGACATGAGGCCGGGAAGAGTTCCACTGAGGAGATTGTTTCATCAATTTTTGTCTCCTGAATAGCCACAACATCGGGTTTATAGAAATCAAGAAAAGCTACCAGTTCCAGTTTTTTTCCTCTAATACTGTTAATATTAATACTTGCAAATTTCAGTCCATTTATAGAAGTTGGTTTGTTACTACAAGGCGGATTAAGATATTTATTCGCCTTTTTCACCAAAGGTTCAAACCGATTTGGACTCTCCAAGTTGCACTGAGTATCAAAATACGAGTCTGAGAAGTTAAACATTTCACATTTCGGGCAAATCCATGTGCAGTTAGAGTTTTCCAAAGCTTCATATTCTGACTGTGAAATTAAGGAACATTCATTATGAATCCAAAGTTCACACTGGTCACACTGCACTGCTTTGTGACAATTCAAAACCATGCGGCTACAAAGACCACAATGTGCTTCACAGTTTGTACAATACCAAGTTTCGTTTCCAGCTTCAAATGTTTCCAGATCTTTAACCCCAAGTTTTGAGCAGGAAGCGTGAAAACGCTTTTTACAATCTTCACATTCAACTATTCTGTCAGA
Source organism: Ekhidna sp. (assembly GCA_965261215.1). Lineage (GTDB taxonomy): Bacteria > Bacteroidota > Bacteroidia > Cytophagales > Cyclobacteriaceae > Ekhidna. The sequence goes on along the minus strand of CBDHDT010000154.1, from coordinate 7,293 downwards.
TGCCTTGCAGTATTTTTTGCAAACACCACATTGAAACCTGGGACCAGGGTTTACCTCTATATCTCCTGCTAAGATTAACATGATGGCCAAATTTGTTCCATGTGAAGGTCTAAAAAAACTTAGCCCTTCTGAACTTTTCCGATTCCCCAGTTTTCTAGCATTCGCTAGGTATTGAGTCAATCCACTGCCACAGCTTTTGCAGCGTTCTGAATTCCAAGAAGTTAATTCTAGACCACAGCTATACTTCCATGCTACGAAGCCAAGAACCAGCATGACTGAGAGCATTTTCCATCTACATAAATCTGAAGCCATAATTGAAACTAACAGTAATAAGTTGTTATAGTAATTCCTGTTCTGGCAAACAAACCACTGAACTTCAAATGAAATGACAGTTCACACTATAATCAACCAAAGATAGGACAGTGACAGTGATTGGGCCACTTCCCCACCTACTGTAGCTGCCAAGCTCTGGTTAATGAAAGGACTCCGGTTTTAGTCGGTGAAAGGGCAGAGTTCTCTGATTCAGGACACTACAACAGAGAACTGACGATTTCAAACCTCGGCCAGTCTCTGCAGTAATAAATTTGCGTTTTTCCGAACTTAGGGACGGTACGGAAAAATGGCGGGAAAGAGCACAAAATAAAGCCGGTGAGAAAAAGTAGTTTTCAACCAACTTTTGGGAGTAAGCCGGGCTGAGGGACGTATATCAACACGAAAGCTTGTGTTGAAACACGAAAATTAATACCAAATTAGCAAATTGGGAAAGAAACAGGAATTAATACACCTGATTTTTCTGAAGAAGGAAACAAATAAACAAACAGCGATAGATGACCATGCAAACTACTTCTGTAGAAGGCAAAATTGGAGGAAATATGCATGCTTCCTCCTCGGCTATACACTTCCATACAACTTCAGACACACTGATTCATTTCATAACCTTTTATGTAGCTGTATTTACACTTAAAATATCAAATTCCTAAAGTTTCTGGTTTCAGACACTTTCATACTTCAATAATATTCTGCAATTTTCAGCACTTTATGGTAGTTATTTAAAATAATTTTTAACAGTGCATTTTTTTTTTATGTCAGCCTTTTTTCTAATAATCTGAACACCCAGATCAGTATTTATCTTTTACCTGTTGGAACTAATAAACTACTGTACCAGTGACTAATCATGCTTTCTTCTTCATAGTGCAAGTATTTAATTAAATAATCAAAACGATGAAAAACACTGATGATAAACAATTAACCCTCTGTAATTTGTAAGGATGTAATGTTTACAAAATCATATTAATATGCGTATGGCCTTGTAGCTCAGCGGTCGCAGACATTAGTCAGGAATACGCTGTGTTATTGTTCACTTCATAACAGGAGGTAATTACTTATTCTTTCTTCTTATTTTTTGTCATTATAGGTTTGTTTTAGTTTTTTAAACTTTCTTTTTGTTTTGTTTTCATGACCATATTGGAGATAGCTGCACCAAAATGTTGATAACTGGAACATTAAAACCACAACAACAGTACTTCATATGCACTGTCCCGTTTTATTTTCAATTCAAATGCAATAGATCTCTGTGAACTGTTCCGATTATATTATTATGTCCTAGTCTTACCTGAGAAGCAATGTTTCCATCTACACTAACTTAAATGTGAACGTTATTGAAATAATATGAGTCTCAATAGATCTAGAAATGTACTTTCCAGAGCTTATATACACCTTTGAGACCAAACAAAGCAATCATACCTTTGAGACCAAAGCCTGGACCGACACTTGAAAGAAGTACACTTAGCAGAATAGTTCCTATTAACCTTAACAACAAATCCAGAAACTTGTCAATTAACATTTCGCAGAAATAAACTGTGCTACTCCGATCCTCGAAAATTTGGGCACGCCATTCCCTGCGAAGTGAAAATGAAAGTAGATTGATTCTCGGACCCAATATTCAGGACTGTTCGGACTTGGGTAAAAGCTTACACTATGGTTTATCCGGGGAACAAGACAGTTCACCGACAAGACAGTTCACCGACACGTATTTTGAAGACAGTTCACCGACACCTTTTTTATTTATAAGAAAGTTAATGAGTTTGGATATATTGTTTCATACATTAACTATAAAGATATCGGAATGCCTAAAATTTATATATATATATTATATTTTGTAGTGTAGTTATTTTGTTTTAATATTAAAGTTGTTTTTTTTTACTTTACTTTAACGCAAATAAGACGAGTCTGTTAAAACCTCATTTCAAACAAATATCCTTCAATAAGCAACAATGGTGCCATGCGATCAACAAATAGTCTGATCAGACAGCGCGGATGCACAGGTTGACCTGAATCCTGTTTGGTCACGTCTCTGTAGAACCAGCGGTTTACATTTGAAAATGTTTGATATTTCCCTTATTAATGCCAAAACAGATTGTAGGTACTCGTTTAAACCTCATCACCGAGTCAGTTTTAACGAGTACACAATCTAAATATGTATCGGCAAAAATAAGACAAATATTCAATTAAACCCCGCTTTTCCCTCTTTCAAGTTTTACTAGTATATATATTAGATACCTTTACTAGGGTATACATGGACTTGTTAATATAATGTTATCCAAAAGGAAGACATATATCTCGAACTCTCGCTCGGATCACATGTAAGACGCCAAGTTCTGCAACGGAATGGCAGATGTTTTTCATCAGGGTTCTCCGATTTTCACCCACCTATGGTTAACGATCGACTCGAAATAATTCGTTTTGGTTTTACGACCCTTTCAAAGCTACTACATTATTACTTAACAATTCAGAGGTGGACAAGGACCGAGCTACTGTACCCGTAGAAAACCCCCAGCGGTGAGAGATCTGATGATTAAGAAAAAAGCGCTCTTACCCACTAGGCTTAAGAGTAGCAATTGGTGAAATACTCTTGAAATCAAAAGCAATAAAAATAGAACTACATGTTTATGGCGCTAGATGATGAATGCTTTTAAAAATCAACTACCTGTGCAAGGCATGCGCTTCTAATCAGCACCAAAAGTCTTTGTTCCCTTTTTCCAAAATACAGAGGTTTTCAAAGTTGTTCGTTACACGACCGACTTGTTAAAATGGTGCCACATTGGCATACTTATATCTTATCAAGACACTGCTGTGTATATGAATAAACAAAGTCTCAAATTATATTAAAATATCTAAACTTTCAGATTGGAGTTTTTAGTGTGAAAGAAAATTTTCGTACATTTCATACATGAGTCGCCTCATACGTGTATAGTGTGCCCTGTCGACTTTCAAAATATTGTATCAGCCATAATATTTAAGTTTTTAGTTTTCCAACAATTTCATCAATCAATATATGAAACATCATTTCAATACTCATAAACATTCATTAAAAAAATATGTCGGTGAACTGTCTCCAAATGTGTCGGTGAACTGTCTTCAAATGTGTCGGTGAACTGTCTCCAATTGTGTCGGTGAGCTGTCTCCAAAATACGTGTCGGTGAACTGTCCTGTCGGTGAACTGTCTCGGAACCGTTTATCCGGGATCAAACCACCAGCTGTGACCCTCGGTCTTTAATGGTCCTTCGAAGATCGACAAAGACCAAGGAGATACAACTGTTGGGGAGTTTGATCCGGGGTAACGTGGAAATGATGCTGCTTGAGGGGAAAGTAAATATTTTCATGTTATCCGAGGTATCTATGCCTCTGCACTATAAATGACTAAACTAGCACCACGGTAGGCGTTCCTCTACAAAAGAAATATCTGGATGTACAGTCCTTCCGCAATTCTTTGAAGCTAGCTCCTGACATTTGATGATTTTATTTGGTCTGAGTTTCATTACCTTAAAACAGAACCACATACGAATACAGGTATCTGGTTAAAACGTCTATGGAGTGAGCATGCATATCCTCTTAATCCATTTTATATTTGTAAAAGTGGAGTTTACAGGGGTATACGTTTTCATTAGTTTGCTAAAAGAATTCAGATTCAGAATTCAGCATGGATTTCGGGCATTCGTTAGAACTGCCTCAATGGGACAGGATAAGGCGGTTCACAAGAAATGATCCTCTGTAAATACACCCCCTCCCCCACCCGCACCCCCAGTTTGCGAGTCTTCAATTACTGCCCTCCAAGATGAAAGTGATAAAGTAAAGAACCGTGCAGTAATGTTTGTTGCTGGAAACTTCTCTTATGAAACTGGGAGTATGGCTGGTCTTCTTGAACAACTAAAATGGCAGTCTCTTAAATAAGAGGATACAAAGTAGACTTATATTTCTTTACAAATGTCTTTTAAAGGGGTGATAAGTATACCCAGAGATGACCTTGTTCACCTATACAGGCACCCAAAGGCTTTCCGAGTACTCCCTGAGAGGACTGACGTCGCCATTTACAATTTCAGTTGTTGTTGTTGTTGCTTGCCCAAGGACTGTTAGAGATTGGAATGAACTCCATACTTCTATGTTTTCCTCTGCTGAAAATGTTGAGATCGCATCCCTCGATTAGGGCTAGGAACAGATCCTTTCATTCGCAGATTCTGGTGATAGATTGTCAAATATACGTGTCGCCAGTATATAATTCAGGTTCTAAACGAGCACCGAAAAACTCTGAATGGAACATAAATTAGAAAAGTAATTAAAAAGATCGTTAGAAAAATGTCATTGGATGCATAGCAATGCATTATTTTATCCTAATGTATTGTGGTATCGTATACGTTTCAGATATGACCATGGTGTGATTGACATGAAAACCGTGGTGTAAAGATTAAGGCGTTGGCCTTACAATCAGCGACCTGGGTTTGATTCCGGGCTGGGGCTTTACGGAAATTAATAAAACTATGCACAATTAAGCCTGTTTCAGCAAAACATACAATGAAGTAGACGCCCAGGAAAATCCATAATTTAATATTACAATCCAACACGAGCATTGAGAGGAAGAAAAAAAACCAAAGGTAAAGCGCTTGCGCATAATGTAGGAACAAACACTGTGTTCTAACAATATTTATTATCCATCTTGATTGAAGTTATCTGACTCGATCGATGGAATGTCATTAAGAAAAATAACTACCATCAACAACAACAAAAAACATACAAATCGAGTTATATTCCTGTGATGGAACACAAATGAGGCCTCGGGGAGATAGAGACAACCAGCAGTCAGTGCTATACCAAGATCACATTATTATAATGTTGTATTTAACTACAGCCCCACTACACTGAGTTCTCCGCGATTCTGAAAAACTGTAACACCTACTGGGTTTCTCTGAGTTAAGTTAGTTGGTATAAAATGCGAAAAAAGGCTCTGTTCGCGAAAAGATGCGAAAAGAAGAGAAAAGGGTCATTTATATGTACCTTTTCCCCCAGTTTCAACTTTAAAATGATTATCACACACACACACACGTGTTAAATGGAATGTAATTGGGTTATAAATTCAGGCAACCCTGATGACAGGTGTATTTCATGTACCTCTCATGCAGAATCATTAAGCGTAGAAGTAAAGTTATAGTTAGGCAAGTTATATACGGAGGAGATAAAAGGAGAGAAAACCTAAGAACGCCATCAAGTTCTGTTAAGTGTTGACAAGAATGGACGGTCTCAACAAACAATTAAGGAAAAACCACAATTAGAATTCTACTGAAATCTGTTTCTACCTGAGACAGAACAAATGAAACCAAGAGGGTCATGATGACCCGGAATCGCTCACCTGAACTTGACTTGGGACATTTTATTACTAGCTCTAGCAGCCATTTTGTTAATTGGAGCGGAGTCATTTTAGCTAATTTGGAAGAGAGTCACCGTGAAGTTTAAATGAAACTGGCCAAAGGATTTAGGAGGAGGTTTTCATTTTTGAGGAACATTTCTGTGAAATTATTTCAAAATTGGGCCATTGCCCTTGGAGGAGATGTTGTTAGAAGAGTTTCCTATTTTTAGCTCTAGCAGCCGTTTTGTTCAGCCCATCGGTACCATTTTAGCAATTTTTGTAACGGGGCAAAAGAAAAACATTTCTGTAAAATTATTTTGAAATTGGGCCATTCCCCTAGGAGAAGATCTCGTTTAAAGGTTGTTTTTTTTTTTCTATTTTAACCTCTGGCGGCCATTTTGTTCAGCGGAAAGAAACCATTTTAGCTATTTTGATAAAGGCGCATAAGAGGATCAATCTTATGAAATTGTTTCGAAATCAGGCTAATAGCCTAGGAGGAGATATTTCTTTTAAGATTTTTCTATTTTAAGCCCTAGTGGATTGTCCATCGCAGCGGAATCATTTTAGCGATTTTTGGAGAGGGTCACCCAAGGAAAATTTCTGTGAAATTATCAGAGCTTTTATCCACAACCTACTTATATATAAGTTTCATGAACATCCGATGAAAACTAAAGGACTTGTGGTGATGACAAGGTCCAAACTAGGCATTTTCCCTGGAATTTTAGTAAACAAGGGGACATATCTCTACAATATATGTAAGTTTCAGGAAAATGACCTACATATATGTAAGTTTCAGGAAGATTCGATCGAAACTTAAGAACTTATGGTGATTGGACAAGGTTCAAAATAGGCATTTTCAGCAGACAAGGGGACAAGGGGACATAAATCTACGATTAATAGACCCACATCGTGAGTTTTCTCATCCGAGCTTTTATCCCTGACCTACATATATGTAAGTTTCAGGAAGATCCGATCAGAACTTAAGGATTTATGGTGATGACAAGGTCAAAAATAGGCATTTTCAACAATCAATGGGACATAACTCCATGGTAGATAGGTTGTCATTACCAGTTTTCAAACTCATCCAAGCTTTTATCCCCAGCCTACTTATATGTATTTTTCAGGAAGATATGATCAAAACTGAAAGAGCTATGGTGACGCCAAGCATTTTCCCATTGTAATCCTAGGGTACCTCGTGGTTGCCATAGCAACCAAAGCTTTTTTTAAATTTTCATCAAAAGTTTATGTCATCAATCCCCCACCAGAGGCATGATACAGATGAGAAAAATTGAGATCAGCCTGCAGGTTGCAGAGACGGACGGACGGATGGAGAGACTAGCATACTATGAGCTCCCCTGGAGTCTTCGATCCAGGTGAGCTAAAAAATGATTTGGTGTTTATTCGCCTACGTAACTTTTGATGTGCGCCTCTGATTTCCGAAAATTATAGAAATAAATGAATAAAGGCTTTTTGCTGTCGCGTTTACAGCTCATCCCAGAGTACTTCCCTGATACTGAGCCTGTCGATAAAAGTAATCGGGAAATCAGTCTCGGAAACACATCGACTTTCTGTATACAGATAGTAGCCTACCAATATATGGCCTAATTAAATACATT
>CBDHDT010000153.1:0-4934 GCA_965261215.1 Ekhidna sp. | reverse complement strand
GCCTTCGAAAACTTGTCATAGATTTGCTATTCGTCAATGATGAAGGAAATGGCTGCAGATTCGAGGGCCAAAGGAAAGAAACATGGATCTACTTGTGGCCTGTTTGGCTAATAGCTGTCAGGGAAAAGATGCTGGAGTTTTATTCAGACTAAACTACTCAATTCATCAACACACTGACTGTGGCATTGGATGTGATAACAAGTTCTTGATGTAGGAATTATTTTCAATCTTACTAAAGTTAAGAGAGTTCCTTGTATATGTGCAGCCTCTCTCTCTTTTTCACTCTCTCTCTTCCAGACAGCAAGTAGATGGCTGGATTAGTGAATATAGACAGCATAACCGATGCATCAATACTTTATTAATGATAGAACATACTGAAAACAATGAACAGATCCAAAGTAAAAACTATCATTGTTGCTATCACTTCATAAGTTATTGTCAGCTTCTGCAGAAATTATTTGATAATTTCTGCAGGAAGAACCACCTTGTGACCTCACTCTTAACTACTGCCAAGGCAAAATAACCCACAAAAAACATAGACATTGCTCTGGCCATAACCTTGGTAAGGACAAGCTGCCAATAACCCAATACTGATTTGTGATGTGATTTGTAGATGTCTTCTTCACGATTGTGGAATGTGATTCAGCCGAGAATTATTTGTCATCAGAAATTCACAACTAGTGTATAAGTAGGTGGATTGTAATGTGGGTCAGTAGCTAAGAATTGTAAGTTTTACATATTCCTAACCGGTGCATGATTGAACAACCCGCTACCCGACAAAGTAATGGGATTAAAAATTCTGAAACGAAAATGTGCATGTGAAAGTAGTTTTAAGATTATGTTGGAGGTGCTTTCCTTGAAGATAAGTATACATCACATTATAAGTTAATCAACAGGCAATGCTTTCTGCAGAAATTAACTAAGGAATGCAGAAGGCTGAGAACTTGTTGAAGTGATAGTTTGCACTTTTAACATTTTATTTTTTTCCAGTTTGCTCTATATCATTAGTTGCATCAGTTTTGCTTTTTATATATGCCAAACTATTCAGTCATGTACTCGCTATCCAGAGAGAGAGAGTAGCAGTAAACATGCAAGGAACAGTGTTTTACTTTAGCAAGGTTAAAAATAGTTCCTAGCTACCATCAAGAACTTGTATCGCTAGTTTAGACATAAAATAACTCTAAAGCTACTTTTCTCTGACAGTATTGACCATGTATGTCGCATGTGCATCCAGTGTTTTTCATTTGAACTTGGAATCGGCAGTCGTTTTGTTCATTATAATCTAGCGACCTCCAAGGCTTGTTTTCCAGACGACCATTTCCTTTCTTGTCGCGTCCGTAAAACTTCGTACGCGTACATGCACATATACCACATACGGGTATGCGCCAATTTCAATAAATATGTGCCCTTGCCATCTTCAAGGAAAGGAAGAAAAAAACAACTTATTTCTAAAAACATGCACATTTCCATTTCAGCATCATTCATTATGTTATGTTCATTATGTTGTATGCCGGTATGGTATCAGGTTCAATCTTGCACAAGTAAGAAAATACAGTAAAAACAAAAATTTATGGCTATTTTCCATACAATCCAAAACTTATACCAGTTGTGAATCTCTAAAGGATCACATAATTCTTGACTGCATCAAATCTTACAGCCATAAAGAAGACATCTACAATTCACATCACAAATCAGTACTGGGTTAGCTCTTCAGCTTGTCCTTTAGGATATGGCCAGAGCAATGGCTATGTCTTTAACCTGGGCAGTACTTGAGGCTAAGAAAATATCTAGAATAATAAAACAATAATCTTGTCAGTTCTGACTACAAATACTACCTTATCTCTCCTTATGACATCACTCTAAGTGTTATTGTTTTTTTTCATGTAAATAAAGTAGCTACTTTTACACCAGTCAAAGAAATTTACTCCCAGTTTCAGCCATATTTCCATATGTGCAACTTCTGTTTCACAACCGGTCAGAAACATTGGCATAGCTGTATTTGCGAGCATAACAGTATTCACTCTGCCTTCATCGTTTGAACTTCATTTAATTCACGCAGGCAGTACGGTTTTGAGGCGTGTCAAAATTACGACGCCTTTAACTTTTTCACATCTACGTGTATTCATAGATATCACACTAAGAGCTTTGGGAATCCACAAACCAATTGAGTGCTTTGTTATCCATACATGATTGAGTTGTTACTGTTCTAACTTGGGGTGCAGTTGTTGTTTTTAGTGACATTGGGTAGGTACATTTATTTTCAAGAAAATATGTCTATAGAGACATTCAACATTTTCACTGAAAGCACATAGAATAAGCAACAATATGGTACTAAAACTACCTGCACAGATGTATGGGGAGAAAGCAATTTGAGGGCCTGACCTCTAGTTCCCCCCTTCCCTTCAAAGTTATGCAGGGTGAAACGCTTCAACAGTTTTTTTGGGCTAATAGCGGCTGAAACCACCATTTAGGCAGAGTTTTAGCAGCGATATTTGCTTTGGTACATTTGTTTTAATTTGTATATTTTATTTTTTCTATTTTTATTTTATTTTATTTTTACGGTCAGCGATTTAAAAAATACTTCTTGATGGCGAGCAAAACGAGCCCTCGGTGGGGAGGTGATGGAAAACTCATATTGCCGCTCTTGCCTGTTTGTGCTATATGTGTGATATACTTACATTACCACATTACCTGGAGAGCGCAAGGATTGGTAAACTCGCCTTGGAGGTCGCTAGATTAGTTAATGATGAAGAAAACGACTGCAGATTCGAAGTGTTAAGAAAAGAACAACGAATACTCATGCGACCTACATGATCTGTCAGGGAAAGGTTGCTTGAGTTTGTTTTTGTAACTAAACTAGCCTAATGATTCAATCTGCTCTGGCATTGGATGTGATACAAGTTCGTGATGGTAGCTAGGAACTATTTCAATCTTGCTAAGGTAAACACAGTTCCTTGCATGTTTACTCTCTCTCTCTCTCTCTCTCTCTCTCTCTCTCTCTCTGACAGTGAGTACATGACTAGATAGTTCAGCATATATAGAAAGCAAAACTTGATACAACTATGATATAGAGCAAACTTAAAAAAATAAAGTGTTAAAAGTGCAAACTATCACTTCAACAAGTTCTCAGTCTTCTGCATCCCTTAGTTCGCTGACAATTTCTGCAGAAAGCACTGCTTGTTGATTAACTCTTAATGTGGTATATATTCATCTTCAAGGAAAGCAGCTTCCAAATGATCTTAATAAAACAACTTCCACATTTACATTTATGTTTCAGAATTTTTAATTCCATTACGTTGTCGGATATCAGGTTGTTTTATCTTGCACTTGTAGGAATATATAAAAGCTTACAATTCGTGGCTACTTACCCACATTACAATCCACCCACTTACACACCAGTTGTGAATCTCTAATAACAAATAATTCTCTGGCTGCATCACATCCCACAATCGTAAAGAAGGCATCTACAAATCACATCACAAATCAGTATTGGGTTAGCACTTCAGCTTGTCCTTACCAAGGTTATGGCCAGAGCAATGTCTATAAAAAATTTCTGGGCAATAGGGCTAGGCAGATACCTAGAACAATAAAATAAAAATCTTGACACAATTCTGACATGTACTGCCTTATGACATCACTCTTAATATGCTTGCATCTTTGTTTCAAAGTAAAGTATATACTCTTACACGAATCAATTCACTATCAGCCATATTTCCAAATGTGAATTTCGTCTCAAAACTGGTTAAGAACACTGAGATAGCAGCATTCGCTGACATAGCAGTATTCGCTCGCCTTCGACGTTTAAATGTCATTAAATACAATGTAGATTCTGGTACAATCCAAATTCCACTTTGTCAGTAATTTCAAAATTAATGGCACCGAATATTCTACACGTCTCTACCAACACCTGCCCGTCTGCCCGTTTGCCTTAGGAAGGGAAACGGATTCGTCGCCACCTCCATTCCGGTTCCTCTAAGCTGGTTATGCTGGATAGGCAGGTTTGAACGTCTTCGTTAGCTTTTTATTTTGTTTTGTTTTGACACAGACTGCGATAGAAGCCTAGTATACTCCCTGATAAAATATATTAAATATCCTTGCAGTAGACACACCCGTATTTTTTCTTGACTACCTGGCCATGGCCACATGCCCCTTGACATAATAAAAATGAACCCAGGAGTCTAAAATGTTGGTGCTGTCATTGCAGCATGAAGAAAATGGGGGTGTTATTGTTTTTTTCTAAAAGATGACAGGCATACGTTCCAACTTGGTCTTTCTTCCATCAGATCTCTCCAGCATGGTGGATGGATTTAGTCTTTCTTCCATCAGATCTCTCCAGCATGGTGGATGGATTTAGTCTTTCTTCCATCAGATCTCTCCAGCATGGTGGATGGATATTTATCTCTCCAGCATGGTGGATGGATTTTAGTCTTTCTTCCATCAGATCTCTCCAGCATGGTGGATGGATATTTATCTCTCCAGCATGGTGGATAGATTTTAGTCTTTCTTCCATCAGATCTATCCAGCATGGTGGATGGATATTTTATCAGGCCAAATGCACTGTAGATACATGTAATAGTTGATGCAACATTTGTGGCAGAAGAGAAAGTAGATGAAAGCTTGACCGCTCTTTTCGGATTTTATGACTGAACAGGATACAAAATGGAGAACATGCTCTTTCTTACTCAGTCTTTCAGAATTTTTGTCATTTCTTTAAAGTTGTCTTCTCCTCCACCCTCCTTCTCTGTGCCAGTAGCAACATAGCAATTGTAATGATGTACCTGTTATCAACTAATAAGATCCTCAAGTTATTGTCACAGCTTTTTTATATACACATGTAATTATGACATTTATTCTGAGATTGTATCTGATGATAACATGACACAACAAACCATATTTTAATTAAGTGATAGGAATACAGAGATTTTAAAATACAT
>CBDHDT010000152.1:0-17910 GCA_965261215.1 Ekhidna sp. | reverse complement strand
CTTTTTTTCCTAACAACTACTCTACCACCTGTTACTGATATTTGAGTAGTACTTGATAGCAGCTAGGCTGTAATTTCTGACCCCACCCAAAGTATTATTCCGTGTGTTAGTCACATGGTGCATGGTCATGTGTTTTCATTTTCAAGCGACTTATGAATTTTTTGAGTCAGTCAGTTTGCTGCAACAAGCAATCAAATTGGAATGTCCCAAAAGTATGGATAACAAATTGATGAGGTCACCGATGCCATATTGAAAGTAAGGTTTTCTTGAAGTCACCATCAGCCTTGAATACTACACTAAAGTCAAGCTTTCATCGAACTGCTTGTGGTCTACATACATCATTGTTTCCATTTTTTTTATCGAACGTAGTTGTAGCTGTTTTTGTGAGTTTTTTACATATCTCCATTCGTCTCTTTCTTTTGTTATTAAATGTATGGGAAATTAATTGATGCGGTCACCAGATGTCATGCTGAGAGTAAAGTTGTCTACAAGTAACCATCATAAAGACCTTGAATGTTCTACTAAAGTCAAAATGCTCGCAGAGAACACACATGTACAAATAGAGCTGAGGCAGTGTCAGTAGCTTATTTTAGTGAAGATTAAAAAAAAATTCACTAGTGTTGAGAGAGATTGATGAGTGGACGTGGAGTATGTAAGATAGGAGAGCATCCTTAGTGATGTCCTCACTGAGGGAACATGAGGATAATGCATGGGAATTCCAACCAAGTTCTCGTAGACCTTAGTACAGCCAACGGACCCTCAAATATGGCAGCCTACAACCATTTTCACATTTATAACCTGCCTCCTCATGTCTTCCCTGCCATCGTGTTTTGTTGGTTTTAGTTCTTGGTCCCTGAACCACTTACAGCTTCCTTGGTCTCCAGTGGATGAGGACATGGTGCATTTTCAAGTAGTGTTGAGGTGAAGCTTGTGTCAAAGAACTACTATACATCTTGATACTTTTAGGCAGACTGATTTGATGTTGCCAGACAGGGAAAAGAATATTTGAATGCTGATCATCGAACTATTTTTGTTTGCTTTGACATTGTGCAAAATGTACATTTCCTCTCTATGCACAGGGCTCTAGCTGATTGAAACTCTGTTACAATTTAGGCAAGTGTGTTCGAATGCCACGTTTGTAGCTTCACCCATCTCTTGCTGAGCTCACCTATGAAAGAGACCAGCTATTTTATTGATTTGTCAGAGAGGCACAAGTTCTCAGAGCCACATATGCGAACAACAGTAATGCACATGTCTCCACCACTGAGTTGCTGGAAAGAGGAGAGTTATCTCCCTAGTATAGCTCCATAACACCATAAGCAAAGAGGACCATCGGGGTTTTAAGACTTTGAGCTTGTAGGTTTGTGGCGAGATTGTGGTTTCACTTATAGTCCATACATTTTGCGTTTCCACTGGTTGGTTGGTTTTGGTATACCCTAAAATCACAGACAAGATACTAAATATATCTGCACATGCGTTTTACTAATGCATGGTGCAAAAATTAGAGGCGTAATGTATTACATTTGGACTTCATTAATGGGAGAGGACTATTCTAGGGGAAATACTTTTAATGAAAGTAACCATTCATGGAAATGTGTTTTGTGTACATACTCTGTTTAGCTCGAAATGTTGACAGGGAATTAAATTTGATGCATTGGCAGTCAAAAACACAAAAAACTAGCAAATATAATTACTGCCAATTTAAAACACCCAGTGACCTTATGCATGGCCATCATTACTGCCATGTTTTATGACCATCAAATATCCGAAACATCAACTATTTTGATCATCAACATTTCCAGCTATACAGTATGTCATTGCGAGTTATTTTTCTCTCACATATGTGTAAGGGCTATGTATGTGTGTCAAGACATTGTTCGCCACTGCCACTGGAGTGAATTACATATTTGGAGGATTTGAAGATGGCAATATTGTAATTTGGGATGAAAGAAGAACCAGTGTTGAACTAAGCCACTGTCAAGTAATCTCAGATCCAGGTACATAATATATGCATTATTATCTATTAGTTTTGCTGTGATTTTAACCAATTGACAACCATAATCGCATACATGTGTAATCTCAGACTTTATTGCCTATATATATGACCTATACACTAAAACATCTGATTTTTTTATATACATTCCCAATATAATAGTGGGACGCCTTCTAGTCTGAGAATATTCAACGATATTTTTTTATGGAACGTTTGAAGCGTCCATCAAAACATTGTTCTTCCTGGCTAATCCTCCTGTTTCTGGAAGCTCTTCTACTGATAAGGACTATACAGGCACTTATATATATACACTGGAACCCATCCCTCTGAGAAGATGCTCTTGGGTGGATTTCTTTGCTGTGTTGTTTGTTTTAAACAGAGTGTCTCCGATTTTATTTACTCAATATAGAGCTAATTCGTATACTAAACTGCTTTTTTTTTTTTTTTGCTTTCCAATAGTTTAAAATGATCGTGGAAAAAGTGCCCATAGTTATATTTCACTCTTTCATGGATAGGCACATAACACACATGCGAGAGTAATACCACTGTACAAAAAGAATTCTCTAAATCAATCATTTCCGCTGAGTGTCTGGAAGCGTGTGGGCATGCACTCATAGAGTTGCTCTAGCAGTAGAAGAAGTATTGATGCCCAATTCTACTGGTAACCAGAGAAGCCATGACCTCGAGCTTACTGATCGCATTGGCATCTTAAATGTTCCATTGCTGATGTGCTGGGAATGTGCTACGATATCGATTTTGGCATCTCAGAGGAAGAATCAAGCTTTGAGGAAGTAAGGGAGGTCCATGCGTACAGGAGACAAAGAGTGATTCAGCCTGAGGATGTGGCTGCTCACAGAGCAGAGCTGTCATTTCTGACTAGGCTTCTAGTTCGGCTGATGGTGATTCTTGTGCTGATTAGAAGAATCAAGGGAACTTTGATGATGAATATAGACATATAGTTAGATTTTGAAGTTTAGTAAAGATATATAGATAGAGTTAGAAACTTTCTTTTCCTGAGTGTTTGAAAATGTGGGGTTGCTATATTCCTGGGTAGTTGGCGGGTATTTGAGTGTATAATGGATTCCAGTGTTTTTTAGACCCCACATAGTGTGTTTTCCTTCCTATTAGTTCACAGCTTGACTAGCTCTCTCCTCTTGGCCTTTCCTCCCTTCTAGAGCCTTCTTCAGTGTCTATTGCACTTCCAGGTTCTTCCTCTTTAGTGTCTTCTGAGGTATCACCTCCTCCTTCAGCATTTACGTCTCTCACTGTATCCTCTTACCCCAGTTGCTTGTTCCAGTATTTGATGACTCCTTCAGTGATGACTCGGAACCCACACCCACTGCTTCAGCAGTTAGACTTAGTATAGTACCCAGTATAGTACAAAGATGATTGCGTTATACTATAAAATGGTGATGACATAAATAAATGATATTCATAATTATGGGTATAGTTAATATGCACCCATAATTGTTCATTATAGCATATACTTTAAATACATCGAAAATTACTGTGGAGTTCATTGCTTTCCTGGGATGATATAAAGTGTGCCAAATTAATTAAAACAATAACAACCTTGCATAAATCTATCAGTGTAAGAGTTGTTGAATTAAGCCTCACAAATTAAGTCAATGGTTAATCGGTTAACAATTTGTTTGTTGCGAATAAATGGTCTGGTTTCTATAATCTGACCTTGATTACCCCATGCTGCATGTAGCAGAATTAGGTAGTCAAGTTTTGTGACCCAAGTTACACAGTCTGTCACATGGCACTTCACTGCCGATCTATAGCTGAAGAGCCATTTAATCCAGTATGCCAGATCATTAAAACTAGTTTCCTCTTATGATTGCTAATTATCATAACATCTACTTCTAGTATATGTATACTTTATGGTCATGGTCATACAGAGCATCACAAACCAAACAGCTAGAGTCTGTGATTCTTTATCAAAACAATGTCAGTCTCTTACACCGAATAGCTGGTTTGTTTGTGGTTTAATTTTTTTTGTGCTAAAATATCAAAAATGAGAAAAATCTTTAGTATGCGATTTATTATTTGTGATGTCGAATACCATTTCTTTTTTCGAGTTAATGTTTGCAGTTTCTCTACCTCTTTATTAGCAGCTTCAGTCTCCTTGCCACCGATCCCTGCCTCTTCTGGGGTAGGAATCCGATGCTTGGAGGCGCATTTCCTCTACACAAAGTCAATGATGTCTTGCCAACGTGGAAGATATTCTTCCTGAGCCGACTCTTGCGACTACTTTAATAATGGTTTAATAGTATGCGTGGACTAAATTTTTTATGTTTGTTTTATGCGACTGGAATTTGGTATCGCAAATTCGCAAATAATTATTCTCACAAACAAAACCAACTTATATGGTATAACTGTGCCTGGGCACCCAGATGGCAGGTGTCTGACTAATACAAGCTGCATCCACGCTACTCTATTACCTTTATATAGGAATATCAGAGCAGTTTTGTTTTTATGCTCATACTATTTTTCCTGTTGTTGGTATTGTTGTTGTGTAGTGTTTTCTATGGCTGTTGATGCTTCTATGCTGAGAGGTATTGCAGGATCTCATCATGAAACTTTACAGAGTTTCCGTGTCTCCTTAGAAAATGTATGTGAGTGGATTTCATCATTACTAGCATTCTGTGTTGCTCATCGAGCTCGGGACAGTTTATTTTTGTTGCTATGAATGGAGTTAGCATAAATATATCCATACACTTTTTCACCACCCGCAGAACTATTAGCAATTAACAATTGCAATGTAGCATTGTAGGGACAGTTCAGTGTAGCAACAAACCTTTTTCAAATGTGAAGTTTCAAATGGCGATAATGGGATATACGCTACTAATTATTTCAGGGGTTAAAAATGCATGGCAATAATAGGACAGTCAAATGGCAACAATACGACAGATATGGAATGCTAGTTTTACAGAGTAAAAATGCTTAGACATGGAATTACAGTAATTTGTGAACTGGCTTGCATACACCACATAAAAGATGAATCCTGTATATCGAAACTCAGAAGCAACTGATATTCTGGAAAATACTGGCTTTATTTGTACAGTCTTCTCTGGATAATACACACAACTCTTGTATTGTGAGATATGATTGGTGGCAATCATAGCAATCAATACTGTAGTAGGTATTTTCTTGCTGACAACGCTTACAGATGTATTGGTGAGCAACAGAGTTTTTTTTGAAAACACCATGATGGTGCACCCGCACACCACACTTACATTGTCTATCCAAAATACAGTACCAGCTGCGAAATGGTCGGATTCATTTCAGTAGCAAGCCGCAACTTTCACAGAGAACACCATCATGGTCGAAAATATCTTTCCAATTGACCCAAGAACTGTCCACAATGTTGGGAAGGGTCACTGCTACATGGATCCTGTTCTTGAGCATGGCTGTTTGCACCTAATCTATGTTCTCCACTTGCTATTGGCCTTGAACTTGTAATCTATCACAATCACTATCATCTGTTGAAGTTGGACCATCAGGGAGAATCTCTCAGCAATGTCTCTCTGAGAACTACTCTGTCTAATTCTGTGAACGAGCATTGTTGCGACGGGTGTTGGCCTGGTTCATGTACTTGACTTTTCTCTGCTTCGCTTTTCTTCCTTTTCAACTATTTTCTTCTCTCTCTTTTCTTCTCACTTTCTCTCTTTTCTTCTGACTTTCTCTCTTTTCTTCTCTTTCTCTCTTTTCTTCTCTCTTTCTTTCTTTTCTTCTCTCTCTCTTTCTTTTCTTCTCTCTCTCTCTCTCTCTCTTTCTTTTCTTCTCTCTCTTTCTTTTCTTCTCTCTCTCTCTCTTTCTTTTCTTCTCTCTCTCTCTCTCTCTCTTTTCTTTTCTCTCTCTTTTCTTTTTACCCTCTTTCTTTTCCTCTCTCTTTCTTTTCCTCTCTCCCTTTCTTTCTTTTCCTCTTTCTTTTCGTCTCTCTCTCTTTCTTTGCTTCTCTCTCTTTTTTCTTCTCTCTCTCTCTTTTCTTTTCTCTCTCTTTTCTTTTCTACTCTCTTTCTTTCTTTTCCTCTCTCTTTCTTTTCTTCTCTCTCTCTCTTTCTTTTCCTCTCTCTTTCTTTCTTTTCCTCTCTCTCTTTCTTTTCCTCTCTCTCTCTCTTACTTTTCCTCTCTCTCTCTTTCTTTGCTTCTCTCTTTCTTTTCTTCTCTCTCTCTTTCTTTTCTTCTCTCTCTTTCTTTTCTTCTCTCTTTCTTTCTTTGCTTCTCTTTTTCTTTTCTTCTCTCTCTTTCTTTTCTTCTCTCTTTCTTTCTTTGCATCTCTCTCTCTTTCTTTTCTTCTCTCTCTTTCTTTTCTTCTCTCTTTCTTTCTTTTCTTCTCTCTCCCTTTCTTTTGTTCTCTCTCTCTTTCTTTTCTTCTCTCTTTCTTTCTTTTCTTCTCTCTCTCTTTCTTTTCTTCTCTCTTTCTTAGTTGTCTATTACTTCAAAATTCTTCTGCCTCTTTTTTTTCTCTCTTTGAAACATCTCAACAGAGGCATTGGATGTCATATTCCTTGCTCCTGTTATGAATTTTGTTCGTTTCTTTGTAACAGCAAATTTTCTGTTGAGATGGCAAAAAAAATCATATTCTAGAAAGAACAGTAGTGAGGGAATATCATTCATGCCATGACTGAGTTTATTGGATGACATCAATCGGCCAAGAGTTACACAACCAGGACATGTATAGAAAATACACACCAGGACAAACAAAATCAGGCCATGCATAGGAAGTACACAACTAAGCCATGCATAGGAAGTACACAACCAGGCCATGTCAGGACATACACAACCAGGCCATGTATATGAGTTGCACAACCAGGTCATGCATAGGAAGTACACAACCAGGCCATGTCAGGACATACACAACCAGGTTATGTATACGAGTTACATAACCAGACTATGTATAGGAAGCACAAACCAAGGCATACATAACCAGGCCATGTATTGGAGGTACACAACCAGGCCATGTACAGGAAGCACACACCAGGACATTAGGAAGCATCCACCTGGACATACACAGCCCATGTATTGGAGGTACACAACCAGGCCATGTACAGGAAGCACACACCAGGACATTAGGAAGCATCCACCTGGACATACACAGCCCATGTATTGGAGGTACACAACCAAGCCATGTATTGGAGGTACACAACAGGGCAGGTATAGGAGGTACACTACCAGGCCAACTGTAAGATAGGTACTCAACTAGGGCATGTATTATATATACTAGATCAGGTTATGCATAAGTGGTACTCTACTTGGTCATATATATAGGAGGTACATAACCAGGGTATGCGTAAGAGATACTAGACCAGCCATGTATGGGATGTATACAACCAGGCCAAGTATGCTATACAATGTACACAACTAGGTCATGTACTATATTGACAGTACACAACCAGGCCATGTATAAGATGAAAACACCAGTGCTTGTATAAGAGGGACACTACCAAGCCATGTGCAGGAGTGGTCTCATGGGAATGCCCTTTTGTGAATCCAGAAAGGGCCGGGAGACTTAACTCATTAATTTGTGCTTAACTGGAATGTCAATCTCGGGGCTAGTCACATGAAAAGACAAACCCCACGTGACTAAACCTCAATACCATGCTCAGCACCATATCTCTTGTGCCACCTGTTGTAGCACCTATCAAAAGGTCATGAATATCAAAAATTGTGTTGAGCGTCAAATATAGATGCACTTGCAGAGTTGATGTGTCTTGTAGTATGTTTCATACCATAGGCAAATGGAAATGAATATATATTTTTCTGGAGTTGGATGACCAACTCTAGCTTAGTCGAATTGTATTCCAGCCTCATAAATCGCACCAGTAATTTAGTCTCGCTAGCCAGACCCTTCCAGCAGTAACCAAGGCTTCAAGAAACATTATAGCCTGCTCGCTAGTTCTGCATGAGTGACTATTCGAGCGACTACATGTGCTTCCACTCTGCTTTTCTTGCTGTCATGTGACTGAGAAACCAAATTTGAAATCAGATTGGCTCTCGTCAAATTCTACTAAAGAAACACAGATTGTACAGATAGGTCTCCAGACCTTTTCTGGAATCTCGAAAGGGGAGCTCCCGTGAGACTAGTGTAGGAGGTACACAACCTGGACAAGTATAGGTGGTACACAACTAAGAGTAGGGATGCACCACCAGAGCTGAGTATCTTCTCTAATGCTGAATGAACATTTCCCCCTGGGCATATTTATTATGTCCCTTAATCCTATGCTATAGTGTTTCAGGGGTCATGGAAGCAACTGGCAGCACCAGTTCTTTTTATTTCATTGCTGGCAGCACCAGTTCTTTTTATTTCATTGTTCTTCACAGTGACTACTATGTCTTCAACTATCCACTGTCTCTGGACTTTTTCCCTCAGCAATCATGCAACAGATATAATATAAATTAGCCTGGTTTTTTTGTTTTTTTTGCTAGCTAGACAATAGCACTAGCAGCTAATGTCAGCAAGTAAGATGCTAGAAGAGGATCTCTTGCAAACCTTCTAACAATGTCCTCATAACCAAGCGAAGTCCTTTCACAGATTTGCATATCTGAAGGAAATCCTTTAAGCATTGCAACTAACATGGTCACAACCTAAATGATCTTTAGCTGCTAACTCATACTAGATTGATGCATCTGTGTCCATACTAAAAAAAATGGTTGGAGATGAATTGTGCCTCATTGCACGCTAGTGGTATCTCTACTTCAGCGGTGATATCTACTCGGCAACTTTATTCTATTAATTATAGTTTTGCTATTAGATTACTTGTACCCATATATGTTATAGGGTGTGTTGGAAAAAATATATAGTTTGAAACTGAAGAACCCCGGAGTAGGTGATATTGCTGTGAGAAATGACAGTAAAATATTTGCTACAGGTGGTTGGGATGGCCGGTAAGTACACACATATGCCCACACACAGACACACACATACATATGCTCGTACACTCACAATCGCATTAGTACGACCATTGTTTTGAACAGTTTGCATATATCAGGAAGTACTAGTGTACTCCCTCTATTAGATGACCCTTTACCATTTAAAATCATATAAACCAATATTGTGCTGGTTTTTAAATCATGGTGTGCCTATGGACAACAAATCACAGTATTGTGTAGCATCAATGGCCTATTATCAACTGCATTTCAACTTGCTATTAATCTCGACCATTATAAGGCTTATGAATACCAATCTTCATCCATGTGTACCAGACATTGTCCAGGCGCTGAACTGCCCATTCCGTTTATCAACCTTTTTGTTCGTTTGTTTTTCTCTTATAATACGACTGAAATAAATCCCACCTTTTATTCTTGCTGTAATTTTGAACTAGGTAATGGTCATTCACTCTAGATGCTCATAATTTACCTTGAATTGTATTAGCTATACATGCAGTTTTACAATTGTAATAATGTTGATCTATAGCTATGATATTGAGCTCAGTAAGAGCCATAGCTACTTTATATTATCATCCAAACAAGAAAAACTGTGAAGTGTATGGAACACAAAATATTTTTTATAAAATTTGTGTGCAATACTGACAGTCTAAATGTTCCATTGTCTTCAATGCTATCCATAATCCAATCATAATGCAATCCTCTCGCAACCTTCTAGAGTAGTTGCACTGGATCTATTCTGCTTGTCCTCCTGATAAGACTGGTTGCATACACAATAGTAATTATTAACAATAGTGGCCTCTTCTGGTCTAGGCTAGGCCTCATCTTTCTTAGCTCAATGGTTTTTGCTCCAGCTTTTTCCCCGCTTTTATATATCTTGCTGCCTTTCTCCTCCATTAGTCTTGTCTTCTCATTAGCTTCTCTGATTCGTTCTACATTAGCTTTGCTCTGCTCTTGTGATTTTGTAGCTCTCTTTTCTGCTTTTATTTGATTTTCTTCTCCATGCTGATGCTTCTTCTCTTGATGCAATTTTATTCTGTTCTTTTTCTTATTCAAGATTTTTTTTTCTTCCTCTCCTTTTCCTTCAAAATGACCAGACACTCGGAACTTGTATGAATTCTGGCCTTTGTCATAGTACGAGATTTAGCTGATCCAATATGATATTCTCTTATTTTCTACTTGGAAACTTTAAGTACTTGGCCATTGGGCTAACATTTTCTTTACTTGGCTCAGATCTTCCACACAGAGGAGTAGCTAGCGTCATACTCAGAAGTATTATTTCCAGTTTTCTCTCAATGGATGCATGGAGGAAGTAGTATCTGAAATGAGCTAGCTTATAGTTGATGGGGAGCAACCTGAGCTATCTTCAGATAGCAATACTGATCCTGAGGTGTCTTGGTATAATAATTCAGTGTTACGACTGCGGGTAGGATATTCGGCTTGACTATTTCAGGAAGTAAGAGTTTGATCACAAATAGAAGGAGATTTATTTCGACCATCACAAGAAGTATGAGATATTTCACAACCATTGGGAGGCTCAACTTGATCATCACAATGAGCACAAGTATCACGTAAGGTGTCAATTTTCTGGCCAGGTTCAAGACATGCTACTTCACAAACAGCATGAATTGCTGAAGTTTACCCACTACAAACAGTCCTTAATTCACTCCCCAAAGCCTCCGGATGATACAGTTGAAACAAGCAACATGCTTCTTGTGATCTACGTTGTATCCTTCCTCTAGTCACTTCGTGTATAGAGCTCAATCTGATCAACTGTAAATGCGACCAAAGAGGAGGAGGATGTAACATTGTACATAACTGGAAAGTAAGGGGGTGCACTATTGATCTGTGGATATACTCTCAGTAGAATTTTGAATGACATTATGATTTAACGGGTAGATGCTGATTAAGTTCTTGGTTTTCTTTGTAAGATGCAAGTAATAAACTTCTGACCAGCACTTTTTAAGAGGCTCAAACACTGGAGCATCCAATGACTGTGGGTCTTGAGTAGTAAGTGGTGGCAAACATAAGAGAATGATATCTCAGCTCGTGCAACTTCAATACTACCAGGTTCATAGTGCATACTATGGCCATCTACGAGAAGCAATATTGGACATCCAGCCACAACATATTAAAAAAAATTATCCGTCAACCAGTGTCAAAAAGGTTCCTAATCAGTCCATCCCTTCCCATTCATTCCGTAATATATATCTGGCACACCCTGAGTCTATTGGTGGTTTAAATACTCACCTTCATATGTGACCATATGTGGAATGGAATGATTAGCAGCATTTGAGGCAGCCCATCACCATAATTTGTTCTTTCTTCCATATGATGATAGCGCATTTTTGTTTGACCACAGTGAGTTGCTATGTTGGAAGGCCGATGAGAAGTGGTAAGCCACTCTCATCCATATTATAAATTTGTGCTGGATGACCAGATAAGTCGTCGTAAACCTTCAATGTCTGCTCTAAGAGATAATAATACTTTTCAATAACTTCTCTACCTGTGGCATCCATATACATAATGTGCTTGTTGAGTCTCTTCAACATAGAGAAGAACGAGGATTCCTTCCATTAAACAGCAACACCACCATCTGAAATTTGTGAGGATTGTAACAGATCTTTCTCTTTTGCCACTTTTTCAGCAATAAATTTTACTTGTCTTTGTGTCTTCCCATATCCAATGTTAGCTACTTCAACAAAGCGATCAGCAAGGGCTGTTTCTTCATCTCCAGTATATTTCTTAGGGCCAGGAGCAGTTTCATGGATTAATCCTCCACTGAAACTATCTTTCAGCATGATACGAGGCACACCATGAATGTCTGCAACTTTGTTGATTGAATTAGTGCCTTTTCTTGCTGCCGCCATCGCTCTTAACATCGAGGCATTGCTCCATTGCATCCTTTTCTTGGGCTTCCGTCTGACTTCTCTTGAACTAGCAAAGACTTTTTCTTTCTCATTCCACGAACTTGAATATTCTGTCAAATATATATGTATGTGTGTGTATAACGCACAGTTTGTAATACCTATGGAGACTCACACAACTAAGAAACTTGCCTCTTGAACTACAATGTTCCTTTTTTTTCTTTTTGAGGGAGTAGCAGGCGCTGACAATTCCCGCTGACTATTACATATTGTGTGGGTAAGTTTGATTATTTGGCACACTTGTTCAGTATAACTAGTCAATAGGAAGCATTGGTTGATATATGGTGGTTTACGCTGTATGATATGGTAAAGAAGATCTGACTGCTGTAGAGATCTAACTATTGTGGTGTATGGGTACAGTCTTGTTTCCATTCTTTTTTAATGGGTCAATCCAAAGTAATTGTTTGTTTTAAATAAACTTTTTTTCTTTTATGTTGCATCACAAAGTTCCCATATAGAATACAGTGCAAGTGGTCACTTAACTATTAGGTGTTGTTTTTTCCTTGTGGTGGGGAAGGGGGGGAGGGGGGGGGGGGGGTTTGAGCTGTTACATCTAAGCAAAGTGAGTTACATCTAAGCAAAGTGAGATTAATTCTGATATTATGCATTTGGTACAAATTAAGTAAGTACTAGAACTGCATCTACATTCTGTTTATTGCTGTGTTTATTCCTATATATCATGCCATTTTTTCAAATGTGTGTATTATTTAGGATTAGAGTATTCAGTTGGTCTAAAGGAAAGACTCTTGCTGTTATCAATTATCACACACTCACAGTGAACACTGTTCAGTTTGCCAGTCGTTTGTGTCCTGCTGATGACTCCAGCCTTCTCATGTGTGGCTCTCAAGATGGCATTATTAGCACATGGAAACTCTATTGAGAGGTGCAAAATAACATTGTAGTCAAACTTTATGTATTTCTGTATTGCTGTAATGTGATTCACAATAAGAATCATTCATTATTCTGCAGTATTATACCATAGTCCGGGTTTTAATTGTGGTATTCTTGTACTTGTGAATTACCAATTTATAGGCAATTATTGAAACACAGTACTAGCAATTGTTGTACATGAACACACCACTTGAAATCTAGCTATACTATTAACATGAGTCTTCTTCGCTTCTTCAAACCATCCAGCAATCTTCCTATCCAAGACCAAGCAGGACTATCTGTGCAAGTGACTGCTGAAGCTAACAGAGCTCTTCAAGCACTTCAAGAGAATCAATCTCCCCAGACAAAGGGGAAAAAATATACCAAGACATGTACAGCCAAAGAGGAGGCTAGTTTGAAAGTATGTCACTTTAAATGGCAGTGTAGCTGCTGTTAAGATGTTTTCTAGAAGTTTTGCTGTTGACAGAATATCATAAGATATTTTAAGAAGAAGTATCTTACTGAAGTGAAGAACCGTCAGTCATATGGAGCCGAATTTGATGACGCGACCAAGTTGCCTCCAAAAAGGAAGGGCCAAAACCTTTTGCTGTAGGAAGAGCTAATGACCAATCACAATGTTACATCGATGCTCTGCGTGGAGCTGGAAGAAGCATTGGCACCAGTGTAGTGATGGCTGCAGCAGAAATTGTCAGAGCCTCTGACAGAATCTGTTGGTTGAATATGTTGGCCACAACGATCACAAAGACTTGAGCACTACCACTCTTTTCATGGATTGGCTATGTGAAATGCAAGGCTGCCACTAAAAGTAAGCCTGGCATATCTGAAGAAAACTTCAAGTACATGAAGTAAAATTATCCTAAATAAATTGAGCATTGTCGTTCTGAAAAACATCCCAGACAGCTTCATTGTCAACCTAGATTATACTGGCATTCTAACATCAATATCTGAATGAAGAAGGGCAGTGGGAAGCAGCAGGAGAATTGAAGTTATAAAGTCCTCAGACAAATGGCAATTTACAACAACCTTTGAGCATCTCTTTATGTTACTTTCCTGCCACTGCTGACCTATATCCAGAAAAAAATGGACGTATCTCATCTGATGTACAATTTCCCAGAAGAATTTGCTGTTTCATAATCCAAATCACTGGCCTAATGAAGATATGTGACTAGGATATGTGCCTAGGGTGTACAAACAACATTATCATCACCTAACATTAAAGGAATCAGAATCAGGGATAGAATGGAGACACCTTACCAGAAGGCTCTGCAGATTATGGATAACAAAAAAAATTCTCTCTGCGGAATTCTTAGCTTCTTTCTGATGTAGTCATTTTTTGTCCGCAAATAATTATATTTTTTTAATCAATTTCAGGGAAAATGCTTTAAACCAAAAGAAAAGCTTAGTTTAGCTGTATGTGGCATATTTAGTGGAGTAAAAATGTTTTCTGTAATATTTGTCGCATTTCACTAGTTTGAATAAAAAAAATTGTTTCCATCAAATCAAAACCTTTCTACAAGATTTGCCCCTTTTTAAACTCGTGAGAAAAAATTTCTCTCTGAGGAATTCTTAGTTTCTTTCTGAGATAGTCACTTTTTCGACCTAAAATATAGGTGTTTTTTGTCTATTTTGCAAAAATGCTTCATAACACCAGAAAAGGTGAGATTAGCTGTATGTGGCTCATTTACTGGAGCAAAACTGTTTTCTGTAATAATTGTCGCAATTCACAGGTTTGTTAGTCTTTTCCATCAAATTAAAACCGTTCTTCATGATTTGTCCCTTTTCAAACTCGTTGAGAAAAAATTTCTCTCTCACAAATTCTTTGCTTCTTTCCGAGATAGTCACTTTTTAGTCCTTAAATATATATATTTTTTCAATTTACGCAAAAATGCTTCTATACCACAGAAAGCTTAGTTTAGCTGCATGTAGCTCATTTAGAGAAACAAAATTATTTTCGGAAATATTGGCCCATTTCACCGGTTGGAGAAAAAAAATTCATTTCCATCAAATCAAAACCTTTCTACAAGATTTGCCCCTTTTCATACTCGTTGAGAAAAAAATTCTCTCAGAGAAATTCTTAGCTTCTTTCTCTGATAGTCACTTTTTAGTCCTTAGATATAATTTTTTTTCAATTTCTGCAAAAATGCTTCATAACACCAGTAAAGTTTAGTTTAGCTATATATGGCTCATTTTGAGGAGCCAAACTGTTTCCTGAAATAACTGTCCCATTTCACTGGTTTGATAAAAAAAGTCGTCGCCATCAAATCAAAACCTTTGTTAATGATTTGTCCCTTTTCAAACACGTTTAGAAATAAATTCTCTCTGAGTAATTCTTAGCTTCATTCTGAGAAAGTCAATTTTTAATCCGTAAATGTAAGCTTTTTGTCAATTTCCGTAAAAAAGCTTTTAAAAAACAGAAAAGCTTAGTTTAGCTGTATGTGGCTCATTTTGGTGAGCAAAACTGTTTTTTGTCTCATTTCACTGGTTTGAACCGAAAAAATTGGTTTCCCTCAAATCTAAACCTTTCTTTAAGATTCTCCCCTTTTCAAACTAGTTGAGAAAAAAATTCTCTCTGCATAATTCTTAGCTTATTTCTAAGACATTACTTTTTAGTCCTTAAATATTTGTTTTTTGTCAATTTTCCCAAATGCTTCAAAACAGAGAAAGGCTTAGTTTAGCTGTATGTGGCTCATACTGAGGAGTAAAACTGTGTTTGGTAATAATTGACCCATATTCACTGGTTAGAACAAAAAAGTCTTTTCCATCAAATCAAAACCTTTCCAAGATTTAACCCATTTGAAACTCGTTGGGGAAAAATTTCTCTCTAATTCATAGCTTCTTGCTGAGATAATCACTTTTTATCCTTAAATATAAGTTTTTTGTCAATTCTGCAAAAATTCTTCTAAACAACAGAAAAGCTTGGTTTAGCTGTATATGGCTCATTTTGGTGAGCAAAACTGTTTTCTGTAATAATTATCCCATTTCACTGGTTTGATCAGTAAAAGTCTATCAAATCAAAACTTTTTTTCGTGATTTGCCCCTTTTCTAATTTGAGAAAAAATTTCTCTCTGTGGAATTCTTAGCTTCTTTCTGAGATAGTCATTTTTTAGTCCTAAAATATAAGTTTTTTTGTAATTTCCCAAAAATGCTTCAAAACACCAGAAAAGCTTAGTTTAGTTGAATGAGGCTTACTTTGGGGAGCAAAACTGTTTTCTGATAAATGACCCGTTTCACTGGTTTGATAAAAAAAATCGTTTCTATCAAATCAAACCTTTCTTCATGATTTTCCCCTTTTTAAACTCGTTGAGAAAAAATTTCTTTCTGAGTATTTCTTAGCTTCTTTAGTCACTGTTTTGTCCTAAAATATATGTTTTTTTGTCATTTTCCACCAAATTGCATCTAAACAACAGAATAGCTTAGTTTATCTGCATGTGGCTCATTTTGAGGAGCAAA
Source organism: Ekhidna sp. (assembly GCA_965261215.1). Classification (GTDB taxonomy): domain Bacteria; phylum Bacteroidota; class Bacteroidia; order Cytophagales; family Cyclobacteriaceae; genus Ekhidna. The sequence goes on along the minus strand of CBDHDT010000152.1, from coordinate 1,755 downwards.
AGTGTTTTCTGTAATAATTGTACCATTTCACTGGTTTGATAAAAAAAAGTCTTTTCCATCAAATCAAAATCTTCATGATTTGCACCTTTTCACACACGTTAAGAAAATGTTTCTCTCTGAGGAATTCTTAGCTTCTTACAGAGCGAGTCACTTTTTAGTCCTTCAATATAATTTTTTTGTCAATTTTCGCAAAAATGCTTTAAAACACCAGAAAAGCTTAGTTTACCTGTATGTATCACATATAGCAGGATTAAAATTGTTTTCGGTAATATTCATCCCATTTCACTGGTTTGAATAAAAAAATTCGTTTCCTTCAAATCAAAACGCTTCTATAAAATTTACCCCTTTTCAAACTAGTTGAGAAAAAAATTCTCTCTGAGGATTCTTAGCTTCTTTCAGAGATAGTCACTTTTTAATCCTTTACAAGATTTGCCCCTTTTCAAACTCGTTGAGAAAAAAATTCTCTCTGAGGAATCTTTGCTTCTTTCAGAGATAGTTACTTTTTAGTCCTTTAAATATAAGTTTTTTGTTAATTTCCGCAAAAATGCTTCATAACTCAACAAAGCCTTAGTTTAGCTGGATGTTGCTCATTTTGAGGAGCAAAACAGTTTTCTGAAATATTTGACACATTTCACTTGTTTGAATAAAAAAAGGCATTTCCATCAAATCAAACACGTTGAGAAAAAATTTCGCTTTGAATAATTCCAAGCTTCTTTCAGAGATGTCACCGTTTAGTCATTAAATAAGTATTTTGTCAATTTTCGCAAAAATACTTTAAAACACCAGAAAAACTTAGTTTAGCTGAATGTGGCTCATATTGAGGAGCAAAACTGTTTTCTGATAAATGTCCCGTTTCATTGGTTTAATAAAAAAAAAGTCGTTTCTATCAAATCAAACCTTTCTTCACGATTTGCCCCTTTTTAAATTCGTTGAGGAAAAATTTCTCTCTGAGTAATTCTTAGCTTCTTTAGTCACTGTTTTGTCCTAAAATATTTTTTTGTCATTTTCCACCAAATTGCTTCAAAACAACAGAAAAGCTTAGTTTAGCTGTGTGTGGCTTATTTTGGGAGGCAAAACTGTTTTCTGATAAATGTCCCGTTTACTGGTTTGATAAAAAAAAGTCGATTCTATAAAATCAAACCTTTCTTCACGATTTTCCCCTTTTTAAACGCGTTGAGAAAAAATTTCTCTCGGAGTAATTCTTGGTTTCTTTAGTCACTGTTTTGCCCTAAAAAATATATATTTTTGTCATTTTCCACCTAATTGATTAAAAAACAACAGAAAAGCTTAGTTTAGCTGTATGTGGCTCATTTTGAGGAGCAAAACTGTTTTCTGTAATAATTGTACCATTTCACTGGTTTGATAAAAAAGTCGTTTCCATCAAATCAAAACATTCCTTATTATTTGTCCGTTTCAAACTTGTTAAGAAAAAATTTCTCCCTGCGGAATTCTTAGTTTCTTTCTGAGATACTCAATTTTTAGTCTGCAAAGATTTTTTTTTGTAAATTTCAGCCAAAATACTTCCAAATAACAGGAAACCTTAATTTTGTTGTATGTGTCTCATTTAGAGGAGCAAAACTGTTTTCGGAAATAATTATCCCATTTCACTGGGTTGAACAAAAAAAGTCGTTTCCATCAAATCAAACATTTCTTCATGATTTGACACTTTTTAAACTCGTTGAGAAAAAATTTCTTTCTGAGTAATTCTCAGCTTCTTTAGTCTCTGTTTGTTCCTAAAATATATATTTTTTCATT
>CBDHDT010000151.1:0-4696 GCA_965261215.1 Ekhidna sp. | reverse complement strand
TGAAGTTTGAAGTGGGTGTGGTCTAAGTAATGGGCACATCCGTTTGTTTTTACACGTAGTCAACCAAATCAAGGAGCACAAGCATACTCCCTGATTTGGCTTGATCCCTCTGATGGATGGCAAAACCAAATCTCATATCCCAGTTAGCCTAAATTGTGGTTTCAGCAGATATTAGCTCCAAAAGACTCCAAGCGAGTCTCGAATCCTTCACTATGGTAGTAAACCAGCAGTACCAAAAACAAAACAAACAAACAAAACAAACAAACAAACAAAAAGGATAGAAGAGTGGAAAAAATCATCTTCAAGGATCTATCGAGGGGTGCAATGGTTTAATTCCCATTTAAAAACACCCGATGCCAAAACCACAAAAAAGTGTTTATATCTCAGATAAAACTTACTTTGGTAGCTTCTTAGTAACCTAAATTGTCATTACAGCCAATTCTGGCTCACATCCAGCATGCTTGAATCCTTCACAAAGGACCCAAGATGTTAATAATCATGAAATTCATCATATCTTGTATCTATCTTCTATCTACATTTTCTCCACACATAACTTGCATTGAATAAGTTATATATATTTACTACCAGAACACTCCAAATAATTGCAGCGACTGATCTGTTTCTTGACTCAGTAAAGCTCCCAAAATCAGGAAAAGGTCATTAACACAATAAACACGCCTGTGCATGTGCAATATAAATTCCAAGCAGAGTTAAGTCAGCAAGAGCTGCACGTTTTCACTACGAAGAAGTGGTCAGTTGGTTTCCTCAGAAGTGTACTCTTTGTGACAATAGTTGATGGCACAGACCTTCAACAAAACCAGGTAATTACTGATCCATGTATCTATGTGAATACATAGGCAATAAACAATAACATCTAACATGATTGGTTAGTTCTGGGGATACCCTAGGTAACTTCTTGTAGGAGGATCCTTGTCTAAAAAAAAAAAAATTTTTTTAAGTTAAAAAATTTTTTGACTTGTCAATTTTTTCCCTTCTTTTACCAGTATACCTCAAACACTATCAGTTTGGGTTCATTATATCAAAAGGTTAAGGGAGGGCTTCACCTCTTTAACAAAAAAAAAGTTTGTCCTCTTCGTAATGTCATAACTTTTTTTTTTTCCACTATGAATCAAAGTATTGCTTATTCTATATACTTTCCAATGGTATCTGAAATGCCTATATAGACACATTTTCTTAAAGAAAAGGTCACCTCTTCTAATGACCATAACTTGGCAATGCTATTTAAAAACAAAAACAACTGATTAGCTCATATCACAGAGCACAAAAAGAGCTTTCAAATGACACCAACATTTTTGTTTTGTTTAACTGTGACAAAGTTATGATCGCCAAAACGTAGCAGTCAAAGTAAACAATGAAATGTTTGGGTTTGAAATGGCAAAATGTGTTTTTATTTTTAAAAATTGAACGCGAGGCGACTGGAAATGCCGCGTGCGTGCTAGAGCCATATATTCATGGCCACTGCGCAAAGGCCAGGAAATGACTCTGCAAGAAATTTGCGACCTTTCAGTGGCAAATGAACTTCCGGGTATAAGTGGTAGCCATTTTATGGCGCTGCAAAATTTACCTTTCCCGCTAGCCTTCTCTGTGTGCATCTCTTCTAATTTTGAATCAAGATAAGTGAAATTGCATGGACAAAAAGCACCGTAACTTTGAAAGGGATGCTCAAATGTCTCTAAAACTTTGGAAATAGCTAGTAGATGCTTACAAGAACATTTATAAATGATAATAGAAAAACAATTAAGAAAAACAATTTAAAAAGGTGAACCCCTCCCCTTAAGGTCCTATAAATGTTGTCACTACATGGGTAAATTCTTGTTTCAGAAACTTTTGACCAAAATATTTTTTACTCACTTGTTCGCCAAGACCCACTTCACAGTTTCCTTCTTTGCAATATCTCTATTCTTTCGGTGTTTTTTTGCCTACAAGTAAAACATTCAGAGCACAATGTAAAAATGCATTGGTCAAGTCACAATGAACATTTAGTAAATTAGTCTACATCTGATTTGCTTGCCTCTTTAGCATAATCCTTAGAAGTTTTGTGGTTGCCTTCCTTCCATGCTAGGGTTGCCTTTTTATAAAATTTCTTCATTAACTGGCCCTTCTCCTTGGCTTCCTTCCTCCATTTGTTGTTAAAAAGATAATCATGTGTTTTGTTTCTTCCTTTCCCACTTTGGATTTCTAATTCAGAGAGATGCGCTTGTGTGGCTTGGATTTCCACATGGCTATAGTTGAACTGTTCATTCTGTCCCCTGGGGGTTTCTTGCTCTTCACCCCAAGAAAATGCATTCACCAACCACCTGACAGCATTGAACAGACACCTAAACATACTATAACGTAAAAAAAAAAAGGCGGGGGGGAAGTAGCAAAATAACAACGAACTGGCACAGAAAGAAAAGGTGAACACAGCCTACAGACCTACGTAAACTGACCATATACCTGTAAGTCTACTGAATTGCCAAGCCAAGCATGTAAAAATGTTGCCACACAGGCCAGACACTTGAAGAAAGTGGCAGTCCCTCCCGATTTGGGAATTCCTAAAGACGTACGAACCTTGTTCAAAAAGTTCAAAGTTTATAATTAAAAAACAAGTAATGACGTTCAAATGTGAAAGCTAGTGAATATAACTGTTATGCCAGCAATGTCAGTGTTCTTTACCAGTTATGAGATAGAAATGCACACATGGAAATATGGCTGAGAATTAATTGCTTTGTGTAAGAGAAGCTACTTTACTTAGAAGCAAAAATGCAATCAAACTAAGAGCGATGTCATACGGCAGTATTTGTAGTCAGTGTCAAGATTTTTGTTTTATTGTTCTAGATATTTGCCTAGCCATAACTACTACCCAGGATAAAAACATAGCCATTGCTCTGGCCATAGCCTTAGTGAGGACAAGCTGAAGAGCTTACCCTGTACAAATTTGTGATGTGGATTGTGTCTTCTTCATGATTGTGAAATATAATGCAGTTGAGAATTATATGTTCCTTAGCAATTTACAACTGGTGTAAGTGGTTGGATTGTAATAAGGAGAAGTAGCCAAGAATTGTATGTAATTATATATTCCTTCAAGTGCAAGGTTGAACAACCTGATACCCTACAGCATAATGAGATGACAAATTCTGAAATGGAAATGTACATGTGGAAGTAAGTAGTTTCATTAATACTTGGAAACTGCTTTCCCTGAAGATGAGAAGAACACCACATTAAGAGTAAGGTCATCAGACAGTGCTTTCTGCAGAAATTACCAAGGAATGACAATGCCAAAGCTGACAAGAACTTGTTCAAGTGATATTTTGCACATTTGATTTGACTCTATTAAAAAAAATTCAGTATACTCTGTCATTAGCCAACCATTGACTGTGTATCAGTTATGCTTATATGTGCTAAACTATCCGGTCATCTGCTCGCTGCAGGAGAGAGAGAGAGGCAGTGAACTTGCAAGGAACTGTGTTTACCTTATCAAAATTGAAAATAGTTTCTACCATCAAGAACTTGTATCACAACCATCTTTACCAGACAGTATTATCAAGCAGGTCGCGGGCGAGTACACCCCGTGTTCTTACCTTTGGACGTAATCTGTAACCGTTTTCTTCGTCATTTATGACTCTAGTCTAGCGTATATCAGCGGTGAGTTTCCAAGACGACCATTTCCTTGCTTCTGCCACAACAAACTAACACATTTATAAGGACTAGGAACCTTATGCATTGGGAAGAAATTGTGGTACTCCGTTGCAACAAACATCGCTTCATTTAAACTGGGTTAGTATCACAACTTAAGGTGTCAGCTGATCTTAATATGCGCACAACAGTGTGGCCATTTGATGAAATGATAAAGTACCTGTTCACCATCCCTGATGTAACTGTCTTCGCAACAGGCTCTTCCAAGATCCTCTCGAGAAGTTTTTGGCATGCAGAGGCAAAAGAGAGGAATTACACCACAACCCAAGTGTTACAGAGTTGTTATAGATAAATTGTTGTTAGTTGTGTTGTTCACAGATCCCGACTTTCAAGTTAGTTCTACCTGTAATACCATGCTTAAATTGATAAAAAGTAACTACATTCATTATTATGCAAGCAAATCAAGCTATTATGCATTATTTATCAACTGTTACACTAAGAAGCTGTTTTCTAGATTTTGAAGTGGCTTCCTGGGTCGCTAGCCGTTTTTGTAATTCAACAAAATTTTGAAAATCCAAAGCCACAAATGGTGACATACATGTTAATAACCAGCATTAAAAGTAACCTTACACTACTAAATTCTAACATCCGCTTCTTATTTTTTACTTCATCAGCGATCTTTTGGCATGAGTCATTATTTATTGTCCCTATTGCACCTATTTGTATGGTGCCTGGTTTCATCTTTCATGTTGCTTATTGTGTGTGCTTTAAGATGATATGTAAAAAGTCTCTATAGGCACTTTTTCTTAGAAGATATAGCCAAACACGCAAGGGTCACTCAAAAAATGGCATTTCCTAATTTGCAAATCCTCTAATTGCCAGGCGCCTTGAGCTACAGACACCAAACTTGTGTTGTGGCTTCCCACAAGCCTCAGCTGTGATATGACTCAGTCAAAAAAAATTTACCGTGAAGGAATGTTGAGTTATGGTGATTGGAAGAGGCGGGGTCACAGATGTTCCGTGGATTTTGCCGCGGTTGGAAATAAAGTGTCTCATATCT
>CBDHDT010000150.1:0-152500 GCA_965261215.1 Ekhidna sp. | reverse complement strand
TGAGGAATGGAAGAAGATTGGTGGAATGAGGAATAGAAAAGCAAAGGGAGGGAAAAGGATAAGTATGATGTAATGAAACAGTTACAAGTGCCAAAAAACATACAGAGAGAGAGAAAGAGAGTAGGTTTGTTCATTCTCATTGTGTCATCATTGTAACAGGATTAAACACAAAGGAGGAGGGGTCAGCAGAAGCACCGCACCACACCTTGCCTATCTCCAACACACCTTGTCCATTTCTTCTTCCACACCCTTTATAGCAGCTCATGGAGCAAGTGACACATTTCAGGCTCAAAGATCAACAGAAACTGTACACAGGGCCAACCAAATTGCAGAATTAAATCAGTGTGGTTAAAATAGGTGTATCCAAGGAAATACACTGTTTCTCTTTCCTATCTCCTTCCCAGGCTTGTGAACCCCTCTTCAAAGATCTTCTTCTGCATCTATGCATCCATGCATGCAATCTGTCTATCTAGCTGGTGGCGTCTGTCTATCTAGCTGGTGGCATCTGTCTATCTAGCTGGTGGCATCTGTCTATCTAGCTGGTGGCATCTGTCTATCAGTCTGTCTGTCTGTCAGTCAGTCAGTCAGTCAGTCAGTCAGTCAGTCAGTCAGTCAGTCCGCCTGACCAACCTATACTTGTCCGCCAATCAATTTTGAAGCTAGAAAGCTCAAACTTTGCACGAAGGTGTATATACTTTTATTCTGGGATGGACATAGGCTATGTTGCATTACTCAAGCAGCAGAATCTTCCCTTGGAGAGATGTCCTAAACAACAGTTGCGATTGTCTGCACTTTGTTTGGGGATATACCTGCGCATCGGTTTTTCACATTCCCAACAATAGCACACTATGCATCATGCCAGCATTACAAAATATATATACACACAAACTACATCAGAGTTCACATTATGCAAGCAGTTTGCTAGCGAGGCTGTATCTAGCCCAATTCTATATAAAAACACCACCGTTGCTGAAATGGAGAAATTTACAGAGAGCGTCGTTTTTAAAGGGTTTAAAACTTTTGAGTAGTTAGCTATGTCTATTTCTGTGTGTTTAGAGGACGCTGGATGCCACACCAGCATAAAAACACTCCTTCGATTAAGTGCAGACATCTCTACGTCATAAGCTCAGTTGTAAACTCTGTAGTTTACAAGGTAATAGCACATGCTCTCTTATAAGCTTGCATGAGTAAACTCTGGTTTATACACTGGTATATAAAAGCATACCCTCATATAAACTCACACTGGTCAACTAGTTTAAGCACAACTCTCTTATAAGCTCACACAAGTAAACTCTGGTTTATAAGCTATAAGCACAGCTCTCTTATAAGCTCACACAAGTGAAGTCCGGTTCATAAACTATTAGCACATAATCTCAAACTCACACAGGTAAACTCGGGTTTATAAGCTATAAGCAATACTCTCTTATAAGCTGGTAAAGTGTGTAAGCACATGCACTCTTATAAGTGAACAACAGACAAATACCAAAGCTTATTCATTCCAATCTGTGCAGTAATATTAAATAACTATGTTGCAATACACTACATCTAGGGCAATGCCGAGAATCCCTTACATAATAATCATTAGGGTCACCACCCTCAATTTATGATAGATAAGGTATTATAGTACTGGAGGTAGAGAGAGAGAGAGAAGGTGGGAATGAGGAGTCCACTAGATCAGAGAGACCACAGTAAATAGATGCCAAGTGTCTAGAAGGGCCAGCATACACAGTGCACTGTGGTTGCTGTTATTATCCTTGTGGAGTCTATCAATTTCTCTTCTACAGCAGTCAATTGAGCTTGCACATACAAAATGTACAAATACACATACACAGCCACCCCCCCACCAACACACACAAACAAACACAATGTACACTACAGCACTAGTATTAGATCTTCACCTCGGCTAGCCACTATAGAAGATATGTGCTACGATATTGCGTCATGGCGTAGATATGCAATAAAAGTCTATTCTTGTGGTCTCAACACAGGGGGCTTGCGCTAAATTCACAAGTAACACTGCCATGCTTCTGCACCTATGTATAGTGCTGCCAAGGATCACCTGATTATAAAGGTTTCCTTATAAGCCACAGTAGTTGAGATTCTCCAATGATCAAGCACATGTAGAACAATATTGCTAAGAGCGAACACACGCAAACATAAGATGGAACTAAAAAGGTACGAATTCTGCCCAACTAACTGTACCTAGTGACTCTGGACTGACCAAAAGTATCTAGTCAGAATTGAAAACAGGGCTATCATAATTAAAAATTTAAAAACTATCTAAGTTGTACACAAACCTTTCTTAGGGCTGGCTGGAGTAACCCTTTCCAATGTTCAGAATTCTCATCGCTAAGGAAATTGTAGACACCACTCGATGGGTTAGCCATAGTGTGAAAAACCAGTATTCCACTGTTATCTCTATAACAAAAATAATAAAGTGACAAAATTCCCTTTAGAAGCACATGTAGAACTCGGATAGCCATTACAGTAAACTTGAGTAAATTCTCCCTGAAACAGCTGTTTACATGGCCACTATCTAGATCAACTACAGAAAAAGGCTTGCTAGATAGAAAAATACCTGCTCAACTGTTCTAGATTCTTTCCTCACATCTGTCCTATCGAGTGCGATAGCTATCGATAAGGAATCCACTAATCACAGCTAAGAAGACAAGCCAGAGCGACTACAGACTCAACAACGCGACGAATAACGGACCTAATTCCCTTTTCTGCACGTGAGCACCCACTTAACGGTTAATTAGGGCGAAAATTTGTGGCCCGAATCGACGCAATTTTTCCTACAGGCGCATCAAACGCACAACTCCACAATGTTAATGTGCATCTCTGGTACATTTAGTAAAAAAAACTTCCTGCCACACCAACCTATTGACTAATGGAAACAAGATTCCATGCCAAGACTTGTAACAATACAGCAGTCCAGATAGGGTGCAGTCTTATGGTGGCTGATTTGTTATTATAAAATTACAGACTAATTTGTGTCCCTCAAAAGGAAAACATTATACATGTAACACACACATACAAAACAATCATGACATAAATCCATGTACTACATAAATCCTTGTACTATCATGTAAAAGCTGATAATAAGGAGCTGCTCAGACATTTAGTCATAGTCATCATCACTGTTCTCTTGATGATGAATCCCTCCTGTGGAACCTGCAGTCATCAGTTCAGGGATGGAGAGGGGACTACAGGCAAGTGACAGCTGCTTTTGGTACAGTCCCACACAGGACTGGTCTTCCATGCTACAACTGCTCAGCAAGGAGTGTCCACTGCATGAGATAATATGATATACTAAAATCAATGGCAGACCAAAGAAGATAATCCTCATGCTTCTTAGACACCATACACCTTTTTTTTTGTGTGTGTGGACATGAAAATATACAGTGGTATAGATACACATATAGTCAGTGTTTCCCAGAACATTAGCCATACAAAAGAAAAATTAGTGCTACGACAGTAACCCCTCCTCCAATCTCACAAGCTACCCTCGATCATGCATGTATATACATGAAGGAAAAAAGTTTACGATGTGTTTTTCCAGCCTAGACACCGTCTTTGAGCTTGAGCTTGCTGTATGTATGAGTTATGCTATTGAATGAAAATGTTATGCCACTCATCAATCGCACATGCTTCTTTGAGTAGTAAATTGGCAAATAATTGTGGCAAGGAAGAAAAAAAGTTCTTTTACACTTCACCAGACTCTCTTTTCTGTGCATGTGTGAGGCAAGGCTAGTTAACGAAAGAACACCCTCCCCCTCTTCCAGATCAGCTTCTTGCATACGTTAGCCAAAACAAACTATTATAGAAAAATAAGCTAAGAGGGTAAGGACATGTTCAAGGGAGCTGTTAATTCTTCCACCACTCATGTGAGTGATCCTGCATGCTTTAAAAATACATTAAAATAAGAGTAACGCCTTTACAACAGCACTAGTCACTTTCAAAACCTCTGTGCCCAAGCCTTATATAGAAATAGCTTGCCATATGCCACCAAGTGTTGTGAAAATAACAGGACCCATTTTGCAACCAGTTTAGCACAGCTGCTGTTGACGGTACATCCTGTTATGCTAATATGGTGATAACTAATTGTAATGCTTTTATATGGGATGTTAAGTGAGTGATAACAAAAAAATGGTCACTCACTTAGGCTCCTTTTAACAGCCAGGAACACAGTTCTCACTAATCAGGGTGGATGTTAGTACTCTAACATTGATTTGACCGACTTCTTGAAAAGGTGGATAGCAAAAAAAAAAAAAGTCAAAACTAAAAAACTTATATTTCAAACGAAAACTCCCCTCATATCGGCAACTGCAGAAATGGTGGTTTCAACTATTACTAGCTACAAAAAGACACCAAACATGCCTTCAATCCTTTGCTAAAGTGGTAAACATGCAGGCCAAAAAAACGTAGGTGAGAGCCATGAAATTCATTTCCAAGGATTTATCTATCAGGGAGTATGCAAGTACTTCCTATATTGGTTAGACCCACTTGTTTAAATAGCAACTCCCCCCCCCCCCCCCCCCCCCCAAAAACAGCACTATCTCAGCTAAAACTTACATTGGCAACTTCTTAGCTGCCTAAACGGAGCTTCTTAGCTGCCTAAACGGTGGTTTCGACCGCATTAAATGCTACTAGACTACCATAATCGTTTGCAAAGGTAGTAAATTGGCAGATAAAAAATGTAGAAAGTGCAATATAAACATTGAAATTAAACTTTACGTTCTATGTTTCCATGTCTTCCCTAGCACATAATTTGCAATTCATAGAACTTTTATCTACCGTGGGAGTCCAAATCTTCCAATGCATGTCCAAAGCTAATGTTCTTCGATTGCGGAATAAAGCATCTGGTAAGGACCCAAAAGTGAGTTCATCGATGACGCTATCAAGCAACACACGTGCAGTATTTTTGCAATCTAGCTTGCTCACATGCAATGCATACAAATTTGTTGGAATGAAAGAACTGAGCAGTCTGCTGATTGAGGGTGGCTGTAGCTGATCCTCTACCAAAACATCTGCTGATGGGTTACCAAGTCCTAAGGAGACTGTATTCTCTGTGGATACAGTCAACAATAGCAACAATATATGGTATTAGTTGTAATGGACAACGTGGTGTACATGGGTACAGTCAACAATAGCAACCAGACATGGCAAGTGCTGATATGCAGTTTTCAACAACAATAAACAAGTTAGAAAGTATTTAAAAGCTCTAGAGACCCCAAAGCTAGGGCTAGTGCTAGGGCTAGAGACCCCAAAACTAGGGCTAGGGCAAGAGACCCCGAAGCTACGAGTTAAACTTCATTGAACTCTGACTTGGTATTGTCCTCCACCACTAAACAGAAACAACCAAACAAAAACAAAAATTGAAACGAAATTTTTTTTTTTTAAACATACAACTGTGTTGGGTGACCTGTTAAAAAAGAAAGGAAACATGACTGTACCCACGTAGACTGCTTTCAGTAGATGACCTCTTACCATTTAAAACCATGAACACCATAACTGCTTTCAAATGATTAATGCATAAGATTTTAAATGGTTAAAGGGCTGGTTGTGGTCGACATGGGCACAGTTTTGTTCACTTTTTTTTTAACAAATCAGTTCATGTTTTGAAAACATTTCCGCTCGGTTTATGCATAAAAAACAACTCCCACACATAACTCCCATACATTAGGCCCCCTTACTCAAGACTTTATACCACTGGACTCCAAATCTTCCAATGCATGTCGACGACTCAATTTCTCAATTGTAGTAAAAAGGCGTGGGTAGCGGTGGTTGTCGACAATGCAATCAAGCTAGCTCATGTGGTGTTTTATATACATTTTTTTGTGTAAATTAGTGGTCACTTTTAATTGACAAGAATTGGGAGGAAAAAATTATTCAGATGACTCAAACTATTGCTATGTTGTGCAGCTCAATTCGAACTGAACGGCCAGTTGATTAAACTTAAGAATAATTCTTCAAATAAAAAGGTAAGCAAAAGCAAGCAACTATGCAACAACATGCGTGTGCCTTAGAGTTTAGAATAAAATCTGTCATTTTGATTAGTTCTGGAGCTGTGCTACTCTTGCCAAGTCCTTGAAGAATCTGGAGTTCTCATGTGCAACTCGTGTGAAGTCCTTGAAGGAGACTGACTTGTGTAGCTCAACAATTTAAAATGTGTTTAATAGGTGTGGTTCGGCAATGTTTGTTGGGTTGCCACAATGTTGGCCTGTAAAACAACAAGAAAAACAAACAAAAAAACTATAAGCATGAACAACAACAAAAAGAAGTAAAAATGATTGATTAACTGGTCAAGAAAGAAAGGAAACAATAGTGTATTTGTGTAGACCACAACCAGTTAGATGACCCTCTACCACTTAAAATACACCAACATTATATAGCTCATACAGCATTTACAATCTGTATAATGATTGGTGCACACGATTTTAACTGGCAAAGGGTTATAAAATGGTTGATGTCAACATGGGTACACTCTTGTTTCCTTTCCTTATTTAACTAATCTGGAGTTCTAAATTTCTTTGAATGAAGTTATACATAGCTGCATACATTCATAATTATTTCAATAAACGTCATAGCATGTCCCTACTCGCAGAGACAACAGATAGAGAGTGAGGGGTGTGTTCCAGCAGTGAAAGTGGCCACGAGCTCAGCCTCTCCTAGTATTCTTCAGAGTTTGGAAGAGATCATGGGGAGGACGTAGAAGAAGAGATGCATATTGCTGATGGGGCTGTTGACCCTTATCTGCACAAGTCCATGGCCAGTAATTTCTCCGATGAGTCTTCTGATGATGAATCACAAGATGATGAACGTCTGTTGAACACTGACTAGTGGGGCATTTTACACTGTAAAACTTATCTATAGATATGACCAGTGGTTCACCAGGAAGCAGATAGTAAGAGTATGAGTTGCAGCAGCAACTGAGCAAGCTAGCTAAAACTCTGGTTTAACATTGAGTAGTGATATTAACTGTTGCAGGTCTATGAATCTAGCTAATATCATTCCATGGCAGTTGCTTGTGGCAAATGCTACAACAGTGTAATTTCATTTTAACATTTCAAGGTGCTCATGTAGTCATTGGGAATTGATGGAAACCGTCATTCGAGTGCACCTGCTGCCGAGAAATAGACAAGACTCGAAATAAATCAAATGCAAGCTGGTGACACAATAGCAACTTTTCATGCTGTCTGCCTAAATGTATGGGTTTTTGCAGATTGCATATTTTACTTACCGGTACCACTATGGCAGTGATGAGAGACCAATTCGTAAGTAAATCCATACCAACAGCTACTTGAACAATGCGTATGTTGTTTACATCATCAGACATATATTTTTTTGGTAGGAGAAATAGATATACTGCCTACCGTCAATTCACAAGTTGGTGTTGGGACTGGCTTGGACAGAATGTGAGGGTAGTGCTCCCAAAGCCATGCAGTAAAGAGAATTTGTAATGCTTCTCCTTCAGCACTGTATGCTTAAGCATTGATTTGCCTTTCAAGTCTCTCTAATAAATAAATCATGTAGCACTATGTGACAATCTTTGGTTCATACTAATACAATAATAAGACATGCAATCACTGCAGAAGGACATCCTGCTTGAGGAATCTATTTCTGTGATCTTTTAATGTTACATCTCTGTCTGGTCTTTCGTATTGGCTACCCAAGGGCTTAGGAATGTCCAGGTTGCTCGAAAAGAAGAATTTCTTTCCATGTACAGGTCCACAGTCGCTTTTACCAAATCACGAGTAGAGTCAACACGTAATTAAGTGGTCAGTCAATGTAACCAGTAAATGTTTGTGTAACATTGGCTGGGCGAGGGAATTTCATGCACAGAGCTGTGATCTCTCCATGCAATAATATGAACTGATATTTCTCCTCCATTTTTTTTTTTTTAATACCATCTTCCATAAAGTGGCCAAAGTTTTCTTCACTTTCCTCCTGGTTCTGTCCCGTTAGTTTCTCTTTCCCGTTAGTTTCTCTTTCCATGTCTATCTTTCTTCTCTTCCACAGACTCTGCATTTTTTTCCTCTCTCTTATTTTTCATTCGTTATAAACCTTGCTAGATTCTTGTGCTCACAAAAATCCATATCGATTGGTTGTTTGATGCAATTGTCTTAGAGACGCAGATGGAGGCATGCATATAAAATAACATTAAAAGGAAATTGGCTCAACATTAGCAAGATAAATTGGGAGTCAAAGATCAAAATGGTCCACACATGTCTGCAGGAACTTGGTCTGTACGAAGACTAGTCATTAGTGTGTGTGTGTGCTCGTGAACTACAAGTTGACAGTGACCTTTTGTACAACGTATCCACCTTTTTTAAACTTTGGAAGTACTACCGCATAGCACTCCCGCATCTTATGCTATTACCTGGTCATAACTAGAGCTCTCATTGAAATAATTATAGTGCTGTTAATGGCATCATATTATTGACACAAATATCTAGACACAGGTACTACACAGCAAACACAATTATACTACAGCTACAGCCACTTCATTCCACGGTAAGAAAGTGCCACATGTTTTGGAGTAAAATGACACTATGGAAAGACTCAGTGAAGACGTTTGCTGTGGGCCTCTAAAAGATTGATGAGACAGCATCAGGTTTGTGCCAGCTTCTTAAAGCTATTTTAAACTGAGCATCAACTGAAGCAGCTCTCTTTAAAGTGATCAAGTAGTGGTCCATTTAGCTCGTATCAAGCTACACCTGTCCACTGTGATCGAAATCTCTTCACTCTCGGGGACTCACACTACTAGCATTAGTGTTGGAACCGCCGGCTGCTACGCATCGCCTGCCTGGCATTATCATAGAATCCATTCTTTTGGGTTATCATTGAAGGTCTAATAAAATGCAAAGCTTAGCCTAGTCTGTACATGCTAAGCCATTGGAACTGACTGTGTCTCAATTCTGATGGAGAGGGCTGGAAGTAAGATAGATATGTTTTTATGACAAGAAAACATGCCTTAAATTTTATCAGTAGTAAACACCTTCATTCAAACAACAAAATAAATGGTCATTTTAATGCAACGAGAGTCTCCCTTGAAACAAAGACAAAACTTAATAAACTTTTTATTGTTGAAGAAAAATCGGTTGCCCCCAAAAATATTTTGCTTGCCATTGACCCTGTTCCTTATTAACTAATAATTAATTTAAAGTATTTTTAGTGATATTTTTCTTTCGCCACTAAAATGGTTGCCTGGGATGTGTGGTTCAGAAAAAGAATTTATGGGTCCTTGAACAAGGCCCACCCATTCAAGAACTTTCTTTTAAAGCCTAATAACAGGTTCTGGGAAGGCATCGGCCAGACATCCCCTTATGTCCATGACGGTCCAAGAATGTTGTATCATGAGACCTACTAATCCTATCCTCGTCCTACAGCCATAACCCTATCACTTTGTCCTAAACAAGCCACCATACATGCACTAGCCTATCATGGGCAAGACCCTCGTCCAGACAACACTGTCGTAATCAGTTCCCTTGTCCTAGCTAAGCCATAACCCTACATGCCCTAGCCTCACCTGCCTCAGTCCTATCTCTTGGCCTAGTTAAGCCATAATCCCACATGCCCTAGGTCCACCTGCCATAGCCATATCTCTTGTCCTATTAAGCCATAACTCTACTGTCCTTGCCCCACCTGCCATAGTCCTATCACTTCTAGCTAAGCCATAACTCTACATGTCCTTGCGCCACCTGCCATAGCCCTATCACTTCTAATAACTCTACATGTCCATGCCCCACCTACCATAGCCCTTCTAGCTAAGCCATAACTCTACATGTCCTTGCCCCACCTGCCATAGCCATTCTAGCTAAGCCATAACTCTACATGTCCTTGCCCCACCTGCCATAGCCCTATCACTTCTAGCTAAGCCATAACTCTACATGTCCATGCCCCACCTGCCATAGCCCTTCTAGCTAAGCTATAACTCTACATGTCCTTGCCCCACCTGCTATAGCCCTATCACTTCTAGCTAAGCCATAACTCTACATGTCCTGGCCTCACCTACCATAGCCCTTCTAGCTAAGCCACAACTCTACATGTCCTGGCCTCACCTGCCATAGCCCTATCACTTCTAGCTAAGCCATAACTCTACATATCCTTGCCCCACCTGCCATAGCCCTTCTAGCTAAGCCATAACTCTACATGTCCTTGCCCCACCTGCTATAGCCCTATCACTTCTAGCTAAGCCATAACTCTACATATCCTTGCCCCACCTGCCATAGCCCTTCTAGCTAAGCCATAACTCTACATGTCCTTGCCCCACCTGCCATAGCCCTTCTAGCTAAGCCATAATTCTACATGTCCTTGCCCCACCAGTCATAGCCCTATCTCTTCTAGCTAAGCCATAACACTACATGCCCTGGCCTCACCTGCCACAGCCCTATCATGGACAAAACCCTAGTCCAGACACTGTAATGATCAGTGCAGCGCCTTTTCACAAACATCACCCCCCTCCCACCCCAGCACACATGCATGCCGAAGAGGCATCTTGAAAAGAAATCCAGTATGAGCATCTATAAAGCCTGGGGCATGACTCTTTTATACCTATCAAAATGGTGAGTCGTACAATAATACCACCACCACCACTTTCCTATAAATTATGATGATTCCACTTCCGTCTTTGTGAAATATAGTGATGTACTTTTGTACCTTGAGATGAGGGGGAATGTTGAGGAGGAATGGGTACTTTTCGAAAGTGTCACGGCTGGCACATGTGACCCAGTGATGGACAACCGTGCAGGAGAGGTATCACAACTGTCAGACTCTTCATTTTCATCTTCATCTTCCTGCTCTGTAACATGCACAGCCTTGACCTTGGATTTTCTCTTGCTGCTGGTTGCTCCCTTGCCCCTGGATGGACTAGCCTGCCTCTTCCTTCAAGAATACCACCACCAGTACAACAACAAATAACAAAAGTTCACAAGACAACAAATTGGAAAAAAACAAGTTGAAACAACTAAATTATTAACAAAGCAAATCACAAATCCTTTAGCCCCGATACATTGGAACCCCAACTCTGTGCTACATAGCTAGTCCATGGGACATTCAAGAAGACAGGTTTGCTCTCCAGTTTGCACAACCATTTGGGTATATAGACTGCAGGGTGGCATTTAGTTCAAGGGAAGAAGACAAAGTTTCAATGGCGTGCCTATAGTACAACTCCATGTAAGGGGATCGGAAGCAGCTCCCCAGGATTTTTTTTTAAATTTTCGAACATCCTTAGATCACTCCTGGTGCATTTTCAGACCAGAAATTATCCCAACAATACAAGTTCCCAAATATTCCAAGGAGGCGGGAAAATGTTCAGCAAGGGGGGTATTTGGCCCCCATACCCCCCCCCCCCCCCCTAAATGCAGCCCTGCTGACTGTCAGGTGTGTAAAAAGATGTGATTCAGAGCAGACATATTACTACCAGATGTTGTCGGAACAGTTACCTGCCTCTCTTGGGAGGCACGGTGTCATCAGCATTATCAGCATCTGCACAAATGTCAGGAATCTTTGCTGTGAGATCCTTCAAGAAGTCCCATTGCCTTTCATTCACAATGCAGTGTTTCCTGTGCAATACAGTGTATATGCAATGATAGGAAGTACAAATCATATACATACACATACAAAAAAACAAACATACAGATGTCCAACTGTGAGAGTCTTGGCATTTCGAGAAGCAGCATACTTGTCAGCCCTCGTCAGCAGAGCATCAAGAAATATCTCAACTGCTCTAGCTGGCATTGAGTAGTCAAGTTAATAACAACAATAGTGTGGTCGTAGTCTAAAGTAGTAGCTAACGATCAGGTCCTTGTGCTAGCCAAACTCTATGTACCCACACACACACTGAATAAGAGTCAGGATAAATGCAATGGAATACCTGCCTAGATGGCATCTCCAAGCCTCCTTAGTTGTCATTAAGAGTCATCCTAATGTAAATGGACACACTATCTTATTTCACATACTTCATGCGACTGAATGTCATGAAAAATCGTGGTATTTTTTAAAATGTTCTATGGCATTTAACAAGACTCTCTCTTTTTGTGTCAGTGTACAAGAATCTTGCTATAGAGACTTTGTACCAGGATACAGATGACTACTGGTACTGAAGATGCCACCCTTCCAACATCATCATCAAGCTGCATTATCTTCTTAATTCTTGCCTAGTGTATCACATACAACGAATGATATACAAATTACCCTGGCTTTGAGAAGTTCAACAGCTACTAATTCTAATTAAAGTGCCCCTGGCTAACGAGTAATACACCAGGACTATGCGTACATGCACAGCACTATTTGACTCACAGCAGGAAAAGTCGATTCGAACTTTCTCTTCTTTGGAGGCATGTTGACTGTTCCAATAATAGTTACGCCGGCACACCACCTCCACACTGCTGCTTCATACAATTATTACCGAAGTATAATCCTAAAAGCTAAACGAACGCGACACAATTTTTCTAGTTTTTGCCATAGACTATCTTACCATTACAAAAAAAATTTTTTTTTTTTAATCGCTGAAAAAAAGCAAAAAATTGTGCATGTCAAGTGATGGGGGAGGGGAAGGAATTCAGTTTTCTTAGAAAGCTGAAGCAAAATTAATATACCTTATATAGCTATGTGTTGACACATTTATAGTAGTATATTAGTAAAATTGTCCAGTTAGCTAGCTATGCAGATTCAGTCATCAAGAGCCCTTGAAGATACAAGTTGCAGCATAAATCAATCTGGCAATACAAAACAACAACAAACAACAAAAAAAGATATGAAGTAACAATAGTACATTTTTTTTTTAGCTATTAACTTTACTTTGTCCAAAGCCGAATTACTCTCAAGAGGTATACTATCCACAGTAACAAAGTCAGGGTAAGAATGGATCAGGTATTCTATCCCCATAGCTTCCTGCACAGAGAATTTCAACAACACAACAAAAATGTCAACAAATTCATCACATCACTCCAAAAAAAGACAACAAACTGACAACATGATATTCAGCTAATAATTGCAAACATTTCCATCGATCGGTACGCTTGAACGTTCTCGCACAGAGTTGAGTGTAGAATTCTGCACTGAGGAGTACAGCACAACTCCACCATTCTCTATTACTAGCCTGTGCATAAACACAAAACAACAATAACAAATACGTTTTAGTAAAACAACACTAAGATTCCTAATAGACCTGATGGCTCCGTGACGAATAAGTTTAATTCTGCTGTATTTGTTGAGTTCCATCCCATTGACTACATCTCCTCTTCCCCACCTGTCACCACCTCCAGTCACTGTACGACAAGACTCCCCTGAGAAAATAATAACTGCACTACTAACTAATACAAACACATGCTCCTGAATTCTGCTTAATGTATAACAAAATAAATCTCGAAACTCTTTGACAAATTTGTGTGGTGCAATTATAATTTCATCTTACTTTCAGTTGTGCAAGGAGGAAGGCTACCGTGGATAAATTCTGCTCCCATCTAAACACAAGCACATTGTACAACTAATTCACAAGTTGAGGATATACATATAACTGGCACGCATGATTTAATTTTTTTAATTATTATTATTATTATTTTGTTAAACATGTTAATAAATTGGTAAAGGGTTTCTAAATGGGTACATTTTTTCTAATATGAGTAGAATTGTACATATTACGAGAACACCTAACCAATTGGGAGTGTGAAACACTACAGCATACATAGCATTATCTAGTATATTCCCTATATCTGATTGATACACTTTTTAAAAAGGCAGACTGAAAAACAAAACAAAAAACCCAACTTACATTAGCAGCTTCTTAGTGGTCTAAATGGTGGTTTCAGCCGATATTAACTCCAAAAAGACCCAAGCGTACCTTGAATACTTTGCTAAGGTAGTATACCACAGCACACACACACACCCACACAAAAAAGGGGGAGGGGGGAAGACCTAAGCATACTTAAAAAACTGAGGTGTGAAACCCCCCGTGAAATTCCATCTTCAAGAACTTTGTTTCTTCCTTCACATAATTGGCATAAATAGGTCTTCTCATTATTTTAGTACCAGAAGTCTCCAAATGTTCCAAATTACAACTACTCTGTTTCTCAATCCAGTGAAGCCCCTAAAACTGGCAAAAATGACAAGTATTGTCAAGACACAACTTATGTTGGTGATTCGTACCAACACAAATGACTTGCACTTAGTTCAGCTGTTTGGTCTGTGGAGTTCTTGCTCTTTGTCAACTGTAACCATGTCCAAAGCAGCTGTATTGTTCCCAAGTGCAATGTTATTACCAAGTCCTCGAAGGAGGCTGTAGTGGAGGAGGCTGTAGTGGACGCTACATGGGTACAGTCAACAGTAGCAACAAAATATGGTATGTTCCGATTATTGTAATGGCAACATGGTGTACATGGGTAGCCAAGAATAGCAACAATACATAGCATGTATTGATATGTATAGTGTACGTAACAACAATATACAAGTTAGGAAAAGTCGTTTAAATGTCTAAGAGACTCACCACTAATAAGATCACACTTAAGGGGCTAACTGCATTGGTAGAGTTTTGCTTGTTTCCGTACTTTTTCTAACAAGTGAATCCAATATAGCTGTTTGTTTTTAAACGAAACATTTTCACACTTGTGTCTCTAGGTGTGGACATCAACATAAGAGGGTTTCTTTGTTTGATGATTATTACCAATACACTTTGATTGCACATGCAGGGCTTCACTCTACCCTCTTTGGTGCACAATTGTCCCAATTTGGTGAAGGCCCTTCATAGCTAGTCACCACCATAAATATTTCATCATTTAGTGCACTCCAACTCTTTCTCAATTAGCATGACAGTATCCCATAAGCCGCAATCACATTACAGCATCTCATGTGATGTACTTAAGAGTGTGGCTCCACACAAACCCCTCTTCCCAACCAGGCCATATTCCTTCAGAAAGTTCTAGGGAGAATGCTGGCGTATGTGAGAACAGCAATGCCAAATTCCTCGCTGCAACTATTATTTAATTGTCTAAAGTACCTGATCAGAGGCGGCATCTATAGAAGCAGAGTGGCTGAGCTTAGAAAAAAGGTCGGATATCTTTTTGAAGAAATCTGCTCTCCGAGGATCACCCTACAGGACACACATACACAAAAAAGATTTTTTAGACATATTAACATTTCACCCTCTCTGAAGAGCAGTCAAGAGAAGTCAACTTACTGAATCAGAGTGGGCTATGCCAGCATATTGTAGGTAGTCTAGAGGTAGTCCTGATCTAAACTCAGGATTTTCTGCAACAGCGACATCCAAAGCTGCTGGCAGGAGCTAAGGTCCAAGAAGTTCACCTCATTAAGTAATATAATGTATAAATAATAACAATGCGAAATGAAGTCACCTTCTCAAATAGATCAGCCCAAGTGTTTTTTTGGAACGTTGAAATTGTGACATGAAGTGAATGTTCATCAGGCAGAGTAGCAGCCTATCAAGACATGAAGATTAAGCAGACAAGATCTAAATACAAATGAATCCCACCATATATTATTATAATCTTACTTGGTGGATAGTGCCCCTGGGAAAATAGAGCAGGTCCCCCGGCTCCAAGATCACCTCAAGTATGGGCTCAACAAGGTCACCCTCAGTAAAGTTAGCTGAAGGAAATCGCACACCACACCATGTTAAATACATAATAATAACAACAATAATATTATTATTACGGCTTGAGAAGCGAGGTAGACGCTCTTGTTCATTTCTATAAAAAGTGTAAATTGGGAGAGGGAGGTGAACAGAGGAGAAATCTTAATTGATATCATAAATTCACCAATTAACCTTGGATGATAAAGCTTCCATTTCTTCTTCCCTTCCAGTTGCATCACAAAGGCTTCAATATCATCATAATGAGGGGCAAACCCTTGACTACCAGAAGGAGTCAAGTAGCTACAGAGTTAAACAACAGCAACACACACAACTCATGTGCTGTGTCCATGTGCTGGTCCGTAAAAAATGTACTTCAGTCACTCACACATTAGCTCCCATGCAACTGCCAAACAGCTCCTGTAGAGTTGAATTCAGTAGACATATACCCTTAGAATAGGACTGAGGATTAAGAAGGCGCACTGAACAGCCACTCTAAATATTTTAAAAGTAACACTGATGGAAACAAAGAAATGTACAATGCAATGCATAGGTTTAATACTTTGAAGTGTTCCCAGACAGTGGCAGCTGTTGCTCTCCCTGTGGGATTGTGGGTGTTCCGAACTCCTCCTTCATAAGTTGTGATATCAATATTAGTCGAATACTCTAAAAAATTCTAAACCATAAGAATAAAATCTAGCTAAACGCTTATCCAGTTCAGTATTTAATACGAATGTAGCAAGTTACATACCTCTCTAAGAATGGTGTCCAGTTCTTTGGTACTAAACCATCCTTCATTGTAGTGAGCTCTATGCCTCTGCAACAAAACTGCCTTCTTCTCCCAAACATTCCTAAATTCATTATATACCCACTCAGAGCACTAATAAATTGTGCACAAGCCCAACTAATTTGCATTGCTATCTGGCTCTGTGCAATGTGTACAACTGCTCACTATGACATGTTAATCTGTAATAGTTCATGAACATGATTGAGGGGACATACTCGAAGAAGAAATCGACTTCAAGTGGGTTGATGAACATTGAGAAAAGGTCCGTAGCAGCTGCCCAACCACTCTCGTAATCGTCACTATTATTAAATTTCTCAAAAAATGGACCACTTTCACAGTCTTCACTAGAAATGCAAGTAGGACTCATCAGTTTGGGCTGCACAATTCTTAAAGAGGCCTACACAATAAAATAAAAAAATACAATAAATGTTGAACAAATGGAAACTGTCTACACACCTCTGGTGTTTTAATTAAATAAATTAGGGTGGAGGCAATAAAAAGAGCAACAAGTAGACAATAGCTGCAATGGAGATGTCTTGAGCCTGACAATGACACCCTTTTGCCACTCAATGGCTGGTCAGTCTGAACAGATGCAGGTCAGATATAAGTCACCAAGTTTTCTTGAAAGTGACATTATGCACCTATCCATGTAGCACTACTTAAAGAAATCACATGATGCTGAGTGGCGCTTAATCAGTAATGAACTGTAATAGGCTCTAGAAAAAGGAGTCGTTATAAAATAACAAATTATAGTCCTCCTTATAATGAATTGACACACTTTTTTTTTTAAATGGCAGACCAAACCCCCCCCCCCCCCCCCCAAACCAAAGCTTATATCTCAGCTACAACTCACATCGGCAGCTTCTTAGCTGCCTATTCAGCCAATATAAATGCCAAAAAGACTCCAAAGCATGCCCTGAATCCTTCACAGGGTAGTAAACCGGAAGCTCAAAAACAAAACAAAAAAAAAATCCGTAAAATTCATCTTCAAAATCTTTGTTTCTCTGTATCTTTCCATGCATAACTGGCGTACAATAGGTCCTATCATCATAATTTTAGTACCAGAAGACCCCAAGTGTTCCAATAAATACCCATGACTACTCCATTTCTTGATCCAGCGAAGACTCCCAAAAACTGATGAAAGTGGTAAGTACCATGAAGACACAACTTATTTGGACAATTCCTACCCCAATGAATATCTCGCTCCTGGTCAACCGTTACCTGGTCAAATGTTACCAAAGGAGGTCGTAGCTGATCCTATACCAAAACATCTGCTGTAGTGTTCTCCAGTATAGTGTTACCAAGTCTTCAAAGGAAGCTGCAGCTCCCCTACATGGGTGCAGACAACATAAGCAACAAGATATGGTATGTTCTGATTATTTTGTAGTCGACAACATGGTGTACATGGCACAAGCTCACACTTCATGCAGTCGTCCACTTCTCCTCCACTGCTAAACTAAATAGCAAAACAAGAAAACAAAAAGAAAAAATTCAAACAAAAGCAAATGTTTCACTTAAAAACAAACAGCTATTTTGGATTGACCTGTTAAAGAACGGAAGCAAGACTGTACCATGTAGACCACAACCAATTAGACCTCCTTTACCATTTAAAACCATATACAGCAATATTGTGCTGGTTTTAAAATCACTGAGTGCTTGTGCAAACACAAAGCCACAACATTGGTGTACATGATTTTAAATGGTAAAGGGGGTCTAACTGGTTGTGGTCTACATGGGTACAGTCTTGCTTTCTTTCCTTTTAAACAGGTCAATCCAATATAGCTGCGTGTTATTTTTGGTCATGTCCACCTATGCTTACTTAACCTCTGCCTTCAAGCCTTAATTCTGCGAGCTGATTTCACTTCCATCCCATCTATATATCCTTTATTCTAAACCAACCACAAATTTTATTATTCGGCACAATTGACACTATTCTCACATATATCCAACATTAATGGTGCAAAAAATAATATTGTAATATTTATGACTTACATCAATTTTTTGTTTCTTTTTCTTCTGAGCCTTTTTTAAAAGAAGTCTCTTCCGCTTCCTATTATAAATGTTAGTCCCCAACTTTAGCTTTTCAGTTTCATTCAATTTGGTCATTGAAGATTCCTTCAACTTGGTCACTGAAGTTTCCTCAGAAGCTTCCTCTGATTTGGTCAATGTAGTTTCATTACTGTCAGGTCTAGTCATTGATGTATCACAGCTAGATCCAACAGAAGCACTTGTGTTAACCTATAATAACAAAGAAAATACATACTGAGCATTGATTACGTAGCTATAGCTAGCTGCATAGCAAATACTAACACTGGATTCAATTGAAACGTCCTCTCCAGACTTGGAAACGTTCCTCCTCTTATAAATAGCGAAGGCTGATACACACTCCGAGCTCTGTTTGGTAGGTAACGACATGGCAGGCACCGAAAAGTGTAGTCTGCTGGCACACACAACATTCGATCATACACGAGGGTTCAGCTATTCGTGTGGAAAAAAAACTCCACCCATTTTTTGTAACCATAGAGACTGAATGCCATGAAAGAACCCACAATGGCTACCAGTATGAAGACTGTCATGACCATCTCTAAAGCTATCAGTGTCCTCAAAAACAAACA
The DNA here is from genome assembly GCA_965261215.1 of Ekhidna sp. Taxonomy (GTDB): domain Bacteria; phylum Bacteroidota; class Bacteroidia; order Cytophagales; family Cyclobacteriaceae; genus Ekhidna. The sequence continues at coordinate 133,509 of CBDHDT010000150.1, read as the reverse complement.
CTCAGTAAGTAAAAGTGCTAGGGCTTACATAGGATGGAACTCACTGACATTATAATTATCAATGATACTTCAGAGTGAGATGGTGGACCGACATGTCAGAGCAGTGAATAGAACGGCTGCAACCAACAAAAATGGATTTGTATCCTTAAATTTTTGCATAAACTTTTTCTGACACCTATAGCTAGTCATGCATAGCCATACACTTTTTTTAACCTGTGGGATCAGTGGGATTGGGGGAACGGATCGAGAGTCATTATCATCATGGACTCTGTCTCAAGTCTAGAAATGAACTTGATCCATGCGATCACTTTTCATTACATTTTTTAACTTTTAATTTTTTTTTTTTGCATAAGCACAACTCGTTCATTATACTATATAATATAATACGAACCAAGTTTGCTATATTTGTTGTGTTCATTCAAGGGATGACTAGGGAGTTATATTGAACAGTGTAAAGTCATGATGTTGTTAGCACTGAGCCTACCTTTGATAAGAACTAGCAGATCGGTCCACATTTTCCTGGCTGAATGGGAATGAGCCTAATCTGCTTCATGTAGTGGGGCTCAAGTGATGGTTGGTAGAGAAGTGCTACAATAGCTGGTAAAAAGAAGAATCTTGTGACAAGGTAAGCTTTCCAGCCCTCTGTACTTTAACCAGCACTTGAGCTCCACTACATGAAGTAGAATAGCTGATACCAATGTAATGATGCTGCAGGGACTCTTAGACAATGCTGCCTAGTAATGAGTTCTGCTAAGAGGTAGTCTGGCCTAGCCCACTTTTTCACACACACGTGCGAATGATGAAATCCTGTATTGAAACAGTAAAAATCCTTGGATACTAACAACTCCTGACCCTTTCCCGGGTTACACCGGGTAAAAAAGGGTATGGCTATGCTATGTTTTACTACACTGCCGTTGCTCTGGAAATGCTATGTTATTTCCATGATCAAAATGTGTGTACAAGGCATCCAAACAGCTAAGTGTATCTAGAAATTGTCTTAGCATCATTGTCATTTACTTGACTTAGTTTCTTGCATAGCTACTTAAGGATTTATCTGGGCTGTACGAGCTGCTCAGCATGCTAAGCAAACAACTCTCGGCTCGTCCTCAGTACCAAGGACCTCTCTCTCTCCTCATTCGACTCTGTGGCAAACCTTTTCTCAAAGAGAAGATGTCAGATGAAAGCACATATGCCACCAATGTCTTGCAGATCCTCACATTGCTGGGACAGATAGCCGTCCACAGTAATGACTCTGTCAGGATCGTTGTGTCCCAGTCTTTGTCTGCTTTTTACACCGAAATTCCCAATGATGCTTTTTTAGAGGGTATGCGTAAATTTAAGAAAGTTGGATATTTATCATGATACTGTTCTATTGATATATAGGATTACAGTTAACTAAGTTGACATACAATGCTGCTTTTTTGGAAAAAAGTGCAGTGGCAGAACTGATGATTGAGGTGAGGTACTGCTTGACAAGGGAATTTGGTATTTGGTCAATCTTGTAGCCACTATTTAAAGGCAATATTAGGGAGCTCTTATGTTTCTTTTGCCTGCTGTGTGATAATGTAGACTCTGGGATTGATTAAGGACTCTGAAACCAGATTAGAAGTGCTTCATACCATTCAACTATTCTCCACTACTACCACTAATTGTAACCATATGCTGAGCATGGGTTTGGGCCAACACATATGCCAGATCATTACTATGCCTGACAGTGATCCCAATAACAGGTGAGTCTGTGCATCTACACTGAAGGGATGGGAAACTTTGCTTTCTTAGCTAGTGACGTGCATGCATGTTATTATTGCAGGGGAGTTGGGGAGTTAACCATGAAGAAATGTTGTTGGGTGAGAATATCAGGGGGTACGCTAGCATACTCCCTATATTGGATTGACCCGTTTTTTAAAATGGCAAACCGAAAAATACAGCTTATATCTCAGCTAAAACTCAAATCGACAGCTTCTTAGCTGCCTAAGTAGTTCAGCTGATATTTGCTCCCAAAATACTCCAAGTGTACCTTGAATACTTCGCTAAGGTAGTACCGGCAGTGCAAAAAAGAAAACATGAATGTTGTATCTTCCCACGCATTACTGGCATTCAATATGTCCTCTCATCATAATTTTAGTACCAGATGACTCCAAATGTTCCAATAAACTTCCACGACTACTCTGTTTCTCAATCCATTGAATAAATAAAAAGATTGGTGAAAATGGCATCGTCATGACAGAACTTATGTTGACAATTCGAACCACAATGAATGACTCCGGCTTAGTTCAGCCAGCTATTTGGTTTGTGGTGTTCTCACTCTGGGTCAACTATACCATGTCCAAATGAGGCCATAGCTGATCCTTTGCCAAAATATCTGCTGTAGTGTTCTCCTGCGCAATATTACCGAGTCTTCGAAGGATGCTGTAGCTGACCCTACATGGGTGCAGTCAACACTAGCAACAAGATATGGTTATTTTGTAGTGCACAACATGGTGAACATGGATATGGTCCAACAGCAGTACACAGGCATGTATTGATGTGTGCAGTATACAGCAACATGGTGAACATGGATACAGTCAACAATAACAGCAGTACACAGCATGTATTGATGTGTGTAGTATATACAGCAACATGGTGAACATGGATACAGTCAACAATAACAGCAGCACACAGCATGTATTGATGTGTGTAGTATATACAGCAACAAATAAACGGTTAGAAAGTGTTTAAATGTCTAGGAGATCCTCCACCAATCAGCTCACACTTGATGCAGTCCTCCACTTCTCCTACACTACTAAACTCTACAGAAGCAACAAAACTGACCAAAAACAACACTTGAAACAAGAGGAAAATGTTTATTTAAAAACCACCAGCTATATTGGATTGACCTGTTAAAAAGAACGGAAAAAAATACTGCACCCATGTCGACCTCAACCAGTTATACTTCTTTATCATTTAAAACCATGTACAACACTATTGTGCTGGTTTTAAATCACGGAGTGCCTGTGCAACCACAAATCCACAATATTGGTGTATATAATTTTAAATAGTAAAGGGGATCTAACTGGTAGTGGTCTACAGGGGGACAGTCTTGCTTCCATTCTTTTTTTTTTCAGGGTGATTCAATATAGCTGGTTGATTTTAAATTAAAAATTTTTCACTTGTAGCTATATACTTTTGTACAAGCCTGACAGTTGAGTTGCAGTCCTAATGTAAAAGGTTTGAAAGGGGAGATGAGTTGGGTCCAGTTTTCTTTTGGGAATTCTTAAATTAATGCCTCCTCTCCCTCACCATGAGTTTATACCTTTAGCTGGAGTAACCCTTTCTTATATCTACAAGATGTCCAGTTAGCTTTTAGTATTTCCTCTTATCAGAGAGGACACTAGTACTCCCTAAATTGGATTGACCCACTATTTTAAATGGTGGACCGAGAAGAAAAACAAACATCCCAAACTACTAAAATGTATATGACTTACATCGACAGCTTCTTAGCTGCCTAATTCTAGTTTCAGCCGATATTAGCTCCAAAAAAATCCTAGCATGCCTTGAATCCTTTGTTAGAGTTGTCTGGGTCTATCACTATAGAAACCTAGTGGCTAGTTACTTAGTTTGCAACATGATCCATTTCATCGATGCCAGCATTGATTAGATCCAATGATGCACCGACGAGTAATATATCACAAATCATTTGATATACTTTACCACAATAACCACATGTAATTATGACAATCCGATACAACATTCGTCCTAACGAAATATTCATGGTTCAGTTTTCCTCCTTCATTGCGAATGATCTCGGTGCATTTGTTTATGCAATGGATATGTCTTGCGAGGGGAAACAGTTTGAGTTGTAGACTGTTCTACCAATTTGCGTCTGTTAACCTCGGATGTCCCAAGTGAAGGGTTTCAACAGGCAGAGGAGGAGATTCATCAGTGACCAGTGGAGTTTCCTCTTCCATAGGTTGAGGTTCTTCTGTTAGTAAGGCTCCGTAATGCTCTGGCGTCTCGGGTGTCTAACATCCATATTCACTACTTCCGGTCTCAACATTTGATGTTCCTCTCCAACTTCTAATTCAAATGTTTTAAAGTCAATCAGCATGCCACTTCCAGAGTTGTTAATCTCAGGTTTCCACGATGTACATCACTGGACCAAGTTTTTCGACAATTGTGGCTGGTATCCACTTTGGATCGGGACGTAAACTTCTAACCAACACAGACTTGGCGGTCATGACTAACCTTCGTAGATGATTGCTTGTCCAGCACATGAGATGTAACACTTGTGGTCTCAGCATATCAAACTTGGTGTATAGAGGTCTGCTGGGAAACATTGATGCTGGAGTAACTCTTGTGGTCATGTGTGGTAATTATGATACATGGGAAGGTATTTGTATGACCTCTGCTCTAGGCTGCTTCTACCATCATCCTTACTAGCCTTGAGTGCTTGCTTCAATGATTGAACAAAACATTCAGCTTGGTCATCGGAGGCAGGATGGTAAAGAGCACTCCTCACATGTTTCACTCTGTTCAATTGTGAACTCCTCCAAGACAAACTGTGGACCGTTGTTTGTGATAACTTGCTCAGGCAAATTATATGATGCAAAAGAATGTCTCAGCCATATGATGCAAAAGAATGTCTTAGCCATGTAATTACTTTGCTAGCTGGTGCTTGACATGATGGCCACTTTGAGTGAGCGTCCACTAGCAATAAGAATATGGAGCCTTGAAATGGCGGCCCTGCAAAATCAAATGAATCCTTAGCCATGGTCTAGCTGGCCACACCCAGGATTGGAGTGTTGATATACTGGAGGGCCTCGCTTGACAGACTGACAGGCTACACACTGCTTGACTAACCGTTCGATTTCTCTATCCAGACCTGGCCACCAGAAATTGCTACAAGCCACAGCTTTCATCCACATACGGCATAAACAACAGACTGCTGTTTCAATGGTTGTTTTTCTCTCAGCTTCAGAGGTATCACTACTCGAATTCCATGTAGAAGACAACCTGCTTCCACGGTAAGTTCACTCCTTTGAGTCCAGTAGTGTTTGAACTTGGCAATCCAACTTCTGAGGCCATTCCTCCCTTACAAACTTCAGCACCCTGCCTAACACTGAGTCAGCTGCAGTTTCAGGCAGACTGTCTAGTTTTGACAAATTGTAAGCTTCAACTTCAAACGAGTGTCCTTTACATGTGACTACGTTCAGAGGGAGCCTTGACAACCCATATGCGTTTGCATGGGACTTCGTTAGTCGAAACTCAATCGTGTACTGTATGCAGTCAGCATGATGGCCCAATGTTGCAGTTGAGCAGCTGCAAGGGCAGAATGCCCCTTTTTTGGTCCCAGAATAGCCATGCAGGGTTTGTGGTCCGTGTCGTTGGCCAGTTGTACAAATAAGTATGAAACCTCTTGATTTCTTGACCGCACTTCGTCACCTGCACATAATTCTGCCCACCTACTGTACATGACCTTTTCCAATACATCCTCTTTCTCCAGACTATCTAGTTCTGCTTCCACTGCAGGCCAAATTGTGAGTGGACTCTCCGGTTAGAACTTAGGCTTTGCCTTCTCGGGTACAGATAGATGTGCCTCATATGGACACCTAACTTGTCGGAAAACATGTCCATGTACTTATTCAAAATCATGGGAAAATTCTTGGTCTCCGAAACCTTTGCAATGTTTTGCCAGTGCAAAGGGAAATGTTTAGCCAGCGTCTTCCAAGGAGATTAGGACCACTCAGAGTCTCCCTTATACAACCATCAGCTTTTTGGCAACCTGATTGCCATGCATCTACTAGTAGCTCACCTAGAACTTCCATGCACTTGCCAGTATAGGTCTTCAGAATGGCTACAGTTTAGCATCAGGCCACTTCCATGCACTTGTCAGTATAGGTCTTCAGAACTGCTACAGTTTAGCATCAGGCCACTTCCATGCACATAACCAGTATAGGTCTTCAGAATTGCTACAGTTTAGCATCAGGCCACTTCCATGCACATAACCAGTATAGGCTTCAGTTTAGCATCAGGCCACTTCCATGCACATACCCAGTATAGGTCTTCAGAACTGCTACAGTTTAGCATCAGGCCACTTCCATGCACATAACCAGTATAGGTCTTCAGAACTGCTACAGTTTAGCATCAGGCCACTTCCATGCACATAACCAGTATAGGTCTTCAGAACTGCTACAGTTTAGCTTTGGCCATTTCCATACAAACCAGTAATTGCACATATATTACTGAGCATGCAGCTTCCTCTCCTACTCTCTGCAGTGCAAGGTCAATTGACTCACTAACTCATTATCTTGAATAGGCTGTGGTGGAGAGGAGGAGGAAATGTAATAACTTGACCTTATATGGAGGTGATAGTCAGAGCCATATATTCATGTAACAACTAATTAGCTTGTTATTACAAGTATCTTATGTATTTTATCTGTAGTCTTAGTGATATTTATTCACTTGTAGGCATGTCAGACCTGGGTAGTCCTAGTGACAGTTAGAGTTGTTTTTGAGAACCTTTTTGTGTGTTGACTATTAGACTGTTAGAGCTACTGTTGTGACATTGTAATTGTTGTACTTATTATTAAAGTATTAACTAACAAACATTACATTTTTGGTGACGAGGATAAAAGCACCAATGGCCTCTCATGGAATATTGAGTGATTTTGACTCTGATAGGGAGGATTGGACCTCTTACACAGAACGTCTCGAACAATACTTTGAAGCCAATGATGTGGTATCAGCAGTGAAACGATGAACAATATTACTTAGCATTTGCGGTGCGTCGACGTACCAGTTGATAAGGAATTTAGTGGCTCCTGCTAAACCTATATCTAAGTCTTTTGCTGAACTTGTCAAATTAGTGAAGGACCATCATCAACCTCCACCCTCTTTCATTGTACAGAGATTTAATTTCAACATGCGATCTCAAAAGGAAGGGGAAACTGTGTCTGCATTTGTAGCTGGTCTGCGACGGCTCTCAGAACATTGTAAGTTTGAAGCTACCTTGGATGACATGCTAAGGGACAGACTAGTCTGTGGGGTTCGGGATAAGCGGCTCCAACAATGCCTCTTGGCAGAGGCAAACCTGACTTTCAAAATAGCAATGGAGGTCTCTCAGGCAGTAGAAGCTGCAGAACGTAATGCAAGGGACCTTCAAGCAAGACAACCCCCAAAACTGAAACTGTTCTGGCACTGAATAAGCCCAGAGCTGCAACTTGCCTGTTAGTGCAGCCAAGTGTTATTGATGTGGAGGTACACATCTGCTGAAGGACTGTTACTTCAAAGATGCGGAATGTCATTTCTGCAAGAAAAGAGGGAATATTGCCAAAGTCTGTCAGGCTAAGACCAAAGCAGAAGGTCACAGGCATCAACATAAAACACATCAATTAACTACTGAAGATGAAGAGACAGAAACTGAGACAGAAATCTATTCCCTCTACAAAATGGCTAACAACAAAGTTTCTGAACCAATTATGGTAACTGTAATTGCAAACCAAGCAGCTCTCACAATGGAAGTGGATACAGGGACATCTGCATCTGTCATCAGTGAAGCAACCTACCAACAGCTGTGGCCTGAAACACCACCGGTGTTACATCCATCTGCGATTAAATTGCGTACATATACGGGGGAAGCTCTTATGATCCTTGGTTCTACCACTGTTGCTGTCAAGTACCAGGGTCAAACTGCAAAACTACCATTGCTCATCATTAAGGGAGCAGGACCCAGTTTACTAGGTAAGGACTGGCTATCCAGTATCCGCCTTCCATGGCAACATTTGTTACATAGAATTCAGACTGATTCTACCGATCTCCAACAATCTTCTGAAGGAGCATGCAAGTGTGTTCAAAGATGAATTGGGTTCAGCGAAAGGATTTACAGCGAAAATTCATGTGGAAGAAAAGGCCAAACCACTATTTTGTAAGGCTAGACCAGTTCCCTATGCCTTGAGGAAAAGTCAATACTGAGATTGACCGTCTCACTCGAGAGGGAGTCATTGAACCTGTGGAGTTCGCTGATTGGGCCGTCCCGATCGTACCTGTAGTCAAAACAGATGGCTCGGTTCGTCTGTGCGGAGACTATAAAGTCACTGTTAATCAAATAGCAAAGTTGGATAAATATCCAATACCTCGTATTGATGACTTGTTTTCATCCCTGGAAGGAGGCAAGACATTCTCCAAACTAGACCTGGCTCATGCATATCAACAGATTCCTTTGGACAATGACTAAGAAGTTCACAACCATTAACACAGCCAGGGGACTCTACCAATACAACCGACTTCCTTTTGGTATTTCATCCGCTCCATCTATATTTCAGAGAGTGATGGAAGGAATCCTCCAAGGTGTTTCAGGGGTGTCAGTCTACACTGATGACATTTTGGTCACAGGGAAAACGGAACAAGATCATTTGAGAAACCTAGAGAAAGTCCTCCGATGTTTAAATCAAGCTGGATTCGCCTGAAACGGGAAAAGTGTGCATTCATGCTCTCTTCAGTGGAATATCTGGGGCATCGAATTTCAGCAGAAGGAATTCAACCAACTCAAGAGAAGGTGAGAGCAATAGCTGAAGCCACGCCCCTAATAATGTATCTCAATTGCGGTCCTTTTTAGGTGTTGTGAACTATTATGCAAAATTTCTACCTAACTTATCAACTGCATTAGCACCATTGTACAGGTTACTTCAAAAGAAAGCTAAGTAGACTTAGGATGCCTAACAGAAGGAGGCATTTTCGGAGGCTAAGACAAGATTAACTTCATCATGTGTCTTGATGCACACTGATCCAGAGAAAGAATTGGTGTTGTCATGCGATGCCTCACCATATGGACTAGGTGCAGTGCTATCTCACCGGCTAGAAGATGGAACTGAGAAACCCGTGGCATCCGCTAGTCGTTCTCTAGTCCCTGCAGAAAAGAATTATGCTCAGTTAGATAAAGAGGCTCTGGCTATTATTTTTGGGGTGAAGAAGTTTAACCACTACCTACTGGGAAGGCCATTCACCATTTTATCAGATCACAAAGCCTCTTCAGCATTTGTTTAGTGAAAAGAAACCAATTCCTGTGTTGGCATCAGCAAGGATAAAAAGGTGGGCTCTCATATTTAGTGCTTATGACTATCGAGTCCAATACGAACCTGGAGTTCAACATGGCAATGCTGATGGTCTTAGTCGTCTTCCTCTCCCAGAATCGGTAAATGAGATACCAACACCAGGTGAGACTATTCTCATTTTGGAGAATTTGCAAACCACACTAGTTAACATCAAGCATGTCAGGCAATGGACTGATAGAGACCCAGTACTCTCTAAAGTACGTCGACTAGTCCAGCAAGACTGGGAAACTACAGATGATCAGCATTTGCAACCATTTCAAGTTCGAAAGGAAGAGCTCAGTGTCCAAGATTTCTGTGTTCTCTGGGGAAGTCGAGTCATTATTCCAGATGCAGGTCAGGAGAAAGTCTTGGATATTCTTCATGATGGTCATCCTGGAATAACAAAGATGAAACAGTTGGCCAGAAGCATAGTTTGGTGGCCAAGGATTGATGCCCACATTGAAACAAAGGTGAAACATTGTGAACAGTGTGCCATGCTTCAAAAATCACCTTCTCCAGTGCCCCTACATCCGTGGGAATGGCCAAATCGTCCTTGGACCAGGATTCACGTAGATTATGCTGGGCCATTCATGGGAATGATGATCTTGGTATTAATAGATGCCCACTCTAAGTGGATGGAAGTACAACCTGTATGTTCAACTACGTCCAGTAACACAATTTTTGCTTTTCGGACAATATTTGCAACATTTGGTTTGCCGGAAATTCTCGTCTCAGATAATGGAAGTGTTTTTACTAGTGAGGAGTTTCGAGTCTTTATTAAATGCAATGGAATCAGACTTCTAACTTCAGCTCCATATCACCCAGCAACAAATGGATTGGCAGAGTGAGCTGTTCAAAATTTTAAAAGAGCTATAAAAAAAAAGCAGATCTGATGATATCAAGACTCAACTGGTAAGATTTCTTTATCATTACCGCTCTACTCCTCAGGCATCCACAGGTGTCACTCCTGCAGAGTTACTTATGGGTCGCCCCCTCCGAACACACCTAGAACTTCTTAAACCTGATCTTGCTGGGAAAGTACGATGTTCACAGACATCACAAAAGATGGCCAGAGATGGCAGATCAAAACAAAGAGTTTTTTCCCCGTCAGAAACTGTTTATATTCGAAAGTCAGACAAGGAGTCTCCATGGATACCTGATATTGTTGAATCCAAGCTAGGTGACTATACTTACCTTATACGCCTGGATAACAATCAAACAGTGTGTCGTCACATTGACCATATTCGATCAGGGTTCCGTGAAGTGGTTCCAGATAAGAATGACAATGACTTACCTGATTTTTCTTTCCAAGACAACTCATGTGATGACACAGCACCTATTGTTGCTACAGCCGGACTTCGCAGATCTAATCGTGTTAGCAATCCTCCAGATAGTTGGATGTATGATTTACATTAATTGTTGCTAAATGTGGAGGAATGTGATAACTTAACCTTATATGGAGGTGATAGTCAGAGCCATATATTCATGTAACAACTAATTATTACAAGTATCTTATGTATTTTATCTGTAGCCTTAGCGATATTTATTCACTTGTAGGCATGTCAGACCAGGGTAGTCCTAGAGACAGTTAGAGTTGTTTTTGAGAACCTTTTTGTGTGTTGACTATTAGACTGTTAGAGCTACTGTTGTGACATTGTAATTGTTGTACTTATTATTAAAGTATTAACTAACAAACATTACAGGAACCTTTCTAGATCAGTTTAGTGGTTTGGGTCCCCTTGGCTTGTTTAGCCTTCCAGGATTTATATGATCATAGATATGCACACATAAGAGATGTGGCCCATTTTTCCACAGACGTGTCACTTGCCCTCTTTAAAATGGCACTCATAACTATTATTCTGACCTTCCGCACCTATAGCATGGTAAATCTTTCCTGCCAACGACTCAGTAGTTGGCTTCAGAACAGGCATCAACTGCGGTGAATGTCGCCCATTCCCGTGTTGATCCTTGGCTCTCGTGTCAGAAGCTTCTTGTCCTAGTGCATCATCAATAGCCTTTGACAATTGGAGATCCTTCTCTGCCAAGATCCTTCTCTTCTAAGAGCCTTCTCTGCCAAGAGTCATCTCTGGTTCATCCCACTATGTAGTCCACAGACCAGTCTATCTGGCAAAGCTTCGCCAGGAATGCTCCGAACTCATGGTGGATTGTGAGTCCGCCAAAGTCAGCAACAAAATCAGCAACTGATTCATTCTCCCCTTGCTTGTGACCATTAAACTCGGAAGTGATGAGCAGTTTGGTATTGAAGTGTGCCTTTAGTTTGTCTACAAGATCCCAGCTCTTCATTGCTGGTATTAAAGTTAGGGGCCAGGAAAATTTGCAACCAACTGTATGTCATTGCACCAACCACGGCAAGTAGCACTGACATCTTCTTGCCTTCTGTGATGTCATTTGCTATGATGTACATTTCCAGCCTCTCAATGTAAGCGGCAATGTCTTCTGCTGTGCAGTCAAATTCTCCAATCAAGCCGACCAATCCTGTAGCCATGATCCCATCCTCATCGCCAAATGTATTAGCTATGCTGGGTCTATTGCTATGGGAAACTAGCAGCTAGCTAGTTTTCAATTTAATTCATTTCATAGATTGCCAACTTGATTAGATCGATTGTGTACAGACTAGTAAAAACTGATATAGCACAAATCACGTGATGTAATTTACCACAATAACCACATGCAGTAATAATGATACTATACATTGCTGTGGTATATGATAAACCTGCAGCACTCAAAACCATTGAAAAATGAAGGGAAAAAACCCCTTGAAATTCATCTTCAGGTAATCTAGCTATATTTCTATGGTTCCCTCTGTGTGTGTTTTGGGTCCCATTAGCTGGTGTACAATAGGCCCACTCATCATAGTTTTAGTGCCAGAAGACTCCAAATGTTCTAATGCATGTCCATGTCTATGATCCGGTGAAACATAAAAAAACACCTTGGAAAAAAGTGGTAAGTATCATCAAAACCAAACACGCTCATACTACAGGGAGTATGCTACTCCCTATATTAGATAGACCCAAATCTCCCCCCCCCCCCCCTCCCTCAAAAATAATAATAAGAACAAACAACAACAACAACAACATAGTTCATTTCTACTAGCCCTTACACCAGCAGCTTCTTAGCTGCCTAAGTGGTGGTTTCAGCTGCAAAATAACTCCAAGTGTGCCTTGAATCCTTCGCTAAGGTAGTAAACCAGCAGCATAAAAACATTGAAAGTATGGAGAGAGAAAAAAACTTGAAATTCCTCTTCAAATATCTTCATTGTTTGTTTCTTTGTTTCTCTGTTTTCTGGTTCTCTTAACTTGCGTGCAATTGGTACGTACACTCATCATAATTCTGGCTCCATAGGACTCAATACATGTCCATGACTACTCATCCAGTCAAACAACAAACAACAACAAAACTGGCGAAAAGTAATAACATGCATATTTATTATGTTGACAATTCTTACCACTTGATAATTTGGTCGGTAACCTATCATGCTAATTATATGCACAACAAATTAGCCGCTCTTAGTTCAGCTGTTAGTTTGAGGAGTTCTCACTCGTAGTCTGCTGTTACCAAATCCAAAGGAGGCCGTATTTGATCCTTTACCAAAACACCTAGTGTTTGGTTGGAGTGTTCTCCTGCGCAATGTTACCAAGTTCTTGTAGCGGACCGGACCCTACATGGATACCATCAACAATAGCAACAAGATATGGTATGTACTAAATCTTTTGTAGTGGACAATGTGGTGTGTATGGGTACAGTTAACAATAGCAACAGGATATGCTATGTGGTGATTTTTGTGCAGTGGACGATGTGTTATACATGGGGACAAACAAACAACCAAAAAAACTTGAAACACACAAACAATGTTTCGTTGTATTGACCTGTCAAAAAGACTGTGCCTATGTAGACCACAACCAGTTGGATGAACCACCTTGACCAAATGTATATTGTGCTGGTTTTAAAATCAACAGAGTGCTGGTGCAACTACAAATCCACAATATTGGTTTTGTGCTCTTTAGTTCTGCTGGTTTGTGGACTTACAGCACCTTGGAAACTGTTACAGAGTCCAAAGAAGCTGTAGCTGTCTGATTGGTGGACTTCTCCTGTGCAACTATTACCAAGTCTTTGAAGGAAGCTGTAGCTGTTTGGGTGGTGGCAGATGGCAATAGCTAGCAACAATACATGATATGGGTAGTGTATAATAAAGTTAGAAAAAAGTGTTTGAAAGCCCTGGAGTCTCTCCTCCGGTCATCTATAATACATAAATACAAACAGACAAACAAACAAACAGAAATGGCATGAAACAAGAACAAAAATGGAGAAACAAACTGCTATATTATTGGATAGAAGAAAGACAGTATCCACGTTGACCACAACCAGTTAGATGACCCTTTGATGTAGTGTACTTCTTTTACTTGATTGGTGTATATTATTTTAAATGGTAAAGGGTCATCTAACTGGTTGTGGTCACCGTCGTCATGACACTCTTGTCTATTGTATTTCTATCCAGTAATTGTATGGCTATGATGTATGTATCTTTTGATGTACCCACACACTTTTCCTCCTGAAAACTCATTAACAACTGCATGATATAATATGTGTAAAGGCTTCCCATGTGGGACTTCCCCCACATTATTTGTAAGGTCATGTTCCTTGACCGGCCAATCCCCCCTCCCCCCCTTTTTTTTACAAACACATAAAATTTTTAGACATAACAAACTTCTGATAAGCATCCTAGTAGCCCTTTGGTCATTTAGAAGGCAGACATGCCCCTAACAGTGTGGTCTTCCAGACATCTCCTCTCCAGCTTGGCAGCTAAGGCAGATACTGTTAACATAGTGAACACACTAGCCAATCCTGTTTCCATGAACCAAACATTTATGTAGAATATGCAACTGTTGAACTAGTGAGAATCATGCCTCAACCCCTCAATGTCTCTTATGATGCCAAGCATATTGAAATGCTGCCTCGTCTGTAGTGGCAGAAAAATTCACAAATAAACATGTTAAGGACTGCCTTTTTTTCCCTGACTCACCTCCATAGACGCCATAATTGTGGCATTTCTTTAATGACCATGATAAAAAATATTCAATTATTTATGCTCTGCACATGCTAAAGATATCTGAGCATGTCCAATGTTCTGTTATATCTGAAATTAATTCTTTATCCAAAGTAACCATGATGTCAAACTTCAACTGGCAAACGAGCAAGTGGGATCTAGGCTACTAAATGTTTGTCTATGTGATTCATGCCACCTTCTTGGTAGCCATGATGTTGTTTGCAGTTTGTTTGGTGATTGAGATATAGGCTCTACCAATTGTGAAGACCATTAGAAACAGTTCTCACTAGTTAGAGCTAAAGAATGGCTTTTATTTTACTGTGAAATATTTACTTGAGACTTTAGTTTAGTGCATGAAACTTTTTCCCTGGTACTTCGCAGTCATTAGCTAACTATTTACTAGCTAACTATGTACTAGCTAACTATGTGCTAGCTAGTACCTTACCTGCTAGCTCAGTTAGTTAGCCATATAGCTAGCTATCTTAGTTAGACACGTCTCTCCCCTCTCTTTAACTAGCTAACTAACTAGCTACCCACTAGCTATTTATCCTCCCTGGTGAAGTTGGATGACAGTGATCATGATTGTGCCAGTGATGATGAGTATTTGTTGCCAACAGTTTTGTTGCCTTTTCAATGCCGTTTTGGGCGCTCTTGTTCCTCCTTGCCCAACCTAGCGAGTGTATCTTCAAGTGCTTATTGGGAGAAAAAGTGCTACAATATGTATTTCATAGACTGTCTACACATGCTAACATACATATATTCAAGACTGTCTACACATGCTAACATACATATATTCAAGACTGTCTACACATGCTAACATACATATATTCAAGACTGTCTACACATGCTAACATACATATATTCAAGACTGTCTACAAATGCTAACATACATATATTCACGACTGTCTACAAATGCTAACATACATATATTCAAGACTGTCTACACATGCTAACATACATATATTCAATCACATTATGTATTTTGTTCTTAAAAACAGTAAGAATAAAACCTGGTTTTACAAGTTATTCATCGCATTGTGGTCAGTTTCTTAGCAACCACAATCTTAGAACACTAGGGCTATCAGGTTGCTAGGGACTTTTATGAAGCCCTGGAATGGAGGTAAAATGTTGAAAATATTCCCTTGTAAATCCAGCAGTGGAAGGGTTAAAGGTGTTATTACACGGGTGTCGAGTATACTATAGGAAGTGCTGTCATGAGATTCATAGAGTAATATATAATTCCACAACATCTAGACACAATTGGTATATGCGCTAAGTTTGTAGTTTGCTATTGCAATTGAGATGGGCCACCAGGGAGCATGCTGATGAGAGTGGCGTGTACCTTTCTCTCTGTGCAGAAATGACAGCCTATGGTGATCAAGCAGCAACTGCAAGTAACCATTTTTGCTGCAAGTCTAGGGAGTAAAGGAGGAGCCAACCTGGAAACCTTGCAATACCCAACATAGAGTTTTTAATGTCACACAAAAAACACGCCACAGTGATCACATCATCAGAGTTTTCTGATTACTTTGTCATACTGGTCTGGACATTGCTCTAACCCTAGCTACTGTCCTAGCCTTTATCCAGGTCCTAACTGTAACCCTAGTCTGGCCCTAACCCTAGCCTTGCCCTAACCCTAGCCTGGCCCTAACCCTAGCCATTCCCCTGGCCCTAACACTAGATATTGCCCTGGCAACCCTAGCCATTGTCCTTTCCCTAACACTGGCCATTTCTTGGCCCTAACATTAGCTATTGCCTGGCCCTAACCCTAGCCTGGCCCTAACTCTAGCCATTGCTCTGGCCCTAATCCTAGCCTGGTCCTAACTCTAGCCATTGCTCTGGCCCTAACCCTAGCTGGCCCTAACTCTAGCCATTGCTCTGGCCCTAACCCTAACCATTGGTCTGGCCCTAATCAATCATGATCATCTAATGTTAGGATTGTGATCTGAAGAAGATCATATTTGGCGGATTATGGGTTGCAATAGCAGCTCCAAATTTTCCTCCCCATTTCAGGGTTATGACTTATACACCGAATGTGCCAATTTTGCTGGAATGTAAGTTACAGTAGCTAAGCTGAATCACTGGGTAGGGTCACAAGTGGAGCATGTAACCTCATACTGTAGCTAGCTTCAATGTTTTTGATATATATATTTTGCATGCAAAATGTCTGGAGCTA
This sequence comes from Ekhidna sp., assembly GCA_965261215.1. GTDB lineage: Bacteria > Bacteroidota > Bacteroidia > Cytophagales > Cyclobacteriaceae > Ekhidna. The sequence continues at coordinate 117,200 of CBDHDT010000150.1, read as the reverse complement.
AGCATATGAGCCACACTGCAGCTTTTAAGGTCTAAATTGTTGAATTTGCAGAAAAGTCTGGGAATGGAAGAGCTGAAAGGGAGTATAGAGTAAGCGAAATGCTTGGATTTGACTGGAGAAAATAATTTGAGTTGACAATGTTATCAAGATCAGCTGATCACATAGAGTTCAGAACATACTCTAGCTTCTGCATGCTGGTAGATGGGCACTTCATTTAGTGCGTGTGACTTATGTTCCGGCAATTATAAAAAAATTAGTAATGATATGTAGAAGATATATTGCTGAAAGCAGTTCCTGAGCTCTACAACAAGCATCCAACTTTGAGTATTTCCTATGTATTATGCATCTACAGGATGGTCTTCATTGGGACTGAGATCTTGTGGAATCTCCTTGAAAATGGCTCACAAGTACAAGTAATGAATAACCTTATTGATGTGAGATGTTTTAGCATTGTTTTAATTATATATGTGTGTACATATATGTACAGGTATGTGAGCAGCTGAGCTCCATAGAGTTTATAAGGTCAGCAATATTTATGATCAACGACATATGAATAGTATTTATTGCGGCTAGGTACTGTAAGTAAGATGTGTGTATGTTCTGCAAGGGCTGGAATCTTCCAGTTTTTTCTCAAAAAACCTCTATAAGCTCAAATTTGACTTCATGGTTGCTAAGTGTTTAGATTGAAGCTTGCTCTGTGCCACATAGGAGGGTTCTTGAACAATTCTGTGTTTGGGAACTCTTGTCTGCTAGCTGCTGTTTGAATGGCTAGCTACTTATTTTTAACTCAATTGTGAGGACTATGGACTAACAAAATACTAATAATCCATACCTGTTTATGCATCCTCAGAGTACAGTTTAGCACAGAGGCTAATCGTCCACAAAAACAAAAAAGCACATAAAACCTTGGAAAACCCTAGCCCATTACGGTGTGCTTGCCTTGCAGAGCGCAAAACACTTAATAACAGGAGTGTTTGCTTTCATCCTGTCTGGTCTACTCTTCTACTGTGTCACTGTCATATTTGCCTAGCTTGAAATTAAACTTTCTCTTTCTGTTCTCCCTGTACCTCCTCTTTCCCATGATGTACACATGTACAGCACCCTGAGGCAAGTTTTCTACCTGTTGATGACTGCATCCACCGGTAGCATCCAGTCCAAGCAGCTGAGAAATGATGTGCTCATGATATGTCTACTCCTTACCCAGCTTTGCCCTAATGCACCGTTTGTGGTGTGTTCTCTTTGTTGTTGGGCTGTTAGTGTCGTTGTTTTGTTGTTATTATTGTTGTTTTGCTATTGTTGTTGTTGTGTTGGTATTGTTGTTGTTGAGTTTTATTATATTGTGTTGTTATTGTTGTGTTGTTGCCGTGATGCTGTTGTAGTCTTCACATTACTATACAAATATGTTTACCAGGAACTGCAGGTAAGTTTGCATCTTCTCTTGCATGCAGGAAAGTGGATTTTTTGGTGACATCTGCATATTTGCCAACATCAGTGAAGGTAATCTACAAATGTCAATATCTGCTCTGGTAATTGATCAGATATGCCATGGAAAACAGTCCCCAACATTACTTCTCGTTTTGTTGGTGTTTTATCATTATGCTGTTATTGTATTATTATTATTATTCTTATTATTATTCTTCCCCTTATTAGGATTATGATTATCCTCAGTCTTATTATTATCATTCCTATTATTATTATTATTATTATTATCATTATTATTATTATTATTAGCATTATTACTATTATTATTATTATTATTATTGTTATTATTATTATTATTATTATTATTATTATTATTATTGTTGTTGTTGTTGTTGTTGTTGTTGTTGTTGTTGTTGTTGTTGTTGTTGTTATTGTTATTATTATTATTATTATTATTATTATTATTATTATTATTATCATTATCATTATCATTATCATTATCATTATCATCATCATCATCATCATCATCATCATCATCATTATTATTATTATTATTATTATTATTATTATAATTATTATTATTATTATTTCATTATCATTACTGTAACTACTTCTATCATTATGAATAACATTTGCACAACCTACTTTGCAGAGACTGAGAGTAGCCATCGCCTTCAGAGTCTGACTGACTCCATGAGGCACTTCAAGCTGAGCAATGATTATGAGGACTTTGAGCTGAAGAAATCTCTTATATGCAGTCTTACAGCACTCGGCTCTGAACCTGCTGCCATTAAGGTCATGGCTAGCAAGAAGATACTCAGACCACTCCTCTCCTTTGTTGTGCAGAATGATAAGACCTCTGGAGGCTGGAACCTGGTACAGTTTGAGGAACTTCAGCTACTGGTATGTTGATAATGGCCATTGCAGTCAAACATTGTAAAGAATGTTCTTGGAGTTGTGCTAAAGTAGCTGAAGTAGTATGGGGGGGGGGGGGGATGGTCTTTCTCAGGTTTCCAACTTTGTCTATTTCCTGCAATAGTTGCAGTGGCTACCTGTACAAGTTGAGGGACCCATCTTTTTCTGTCCTTCTCTGATCCTTCTTCCTCCCTCCCCCCCCACCCCCCTTCCTTTCTTCTCTCCACTTTTCCACATACCTCTAATACTTGGCGTCCGACCTGCCCAGGCATTGTCATGCCTCTGTATCTTGTCTCCACTTTTGACTGCAGACTACATGACCTGCCATGGCAACACTAGGATACTTCTGCTGGTGGAGTGGTGCACAATGCCTGAAAGTGAGAGGCTCTAGATTAGATTAGAGGGAGTGAAGAATATGTGGGGGTGGGTGTATTTTGCTATTAGAGATGGTCAAAATGGCAGAGCACAAAATGTACAAAAAAGTGTAGCTATTAAGCATGAAGCACTGTGGCAATATTACCTACTTATTGTTTAGGCTACAGCAGGTAGATGTCCTGTTTCTCACCCAGAAAGTACCGGAAAATATATGTATGCAGGCCTAAAAAAGCAAAAACATAGCTGTGTAAGCAATGCGGCAGGGAGCTGTGTTTTTAAAAGTGTCTGCTTGAAAAATTATTATATGCAAATATAAGAAATGTATCATGTTTTTGAATGTGAGTTTTGTTAAAATTGTATGAGGGAGGTGGATGAGAAGCTGGAAGTTTATTTGAGGTAGCCAACACCAAATGCCATGAAGAAAATATATAATAATTAAATCTTAATTAATGTATAAATTAGCAAAAGTTATGGGTTGTGTTATAACCATCCTCATTTTCCTCCTTCCCTTCCTGCCTATCCCTCTCTCATAATTTTATATACATATATACATATATATATAAATATTTTATTTATTTATTCCTTACACATTAACCAGTAAACTTTAAGGGCCACGGGAACAGTTTTCACGGCGAAGGTGGACGTGGTAGCAAGATTGCTCAACTTAGGCACTGCCTTCGGCTTCTGCTGAGTATGTGCAGCTGCAGAGACGACACTGTCATTCAAGATTTACATGAGCAGGGTGCTGTTCCAATCTTGATAAGTAAGAGCTGATAAGTAGAGTTGTACACACATGTATATAAATTGGAGAGCGAAGGGAGTCCTCATTGGGGAGTTGGATGAAAACCCTTTTATTTCTTAACATGCCACATATACGAATCTACGAAACTATTGTATCTGTCGTATATAAAAAGTATGAATGAACCCGCTCACATAGACAGAGAAATGGTTATCTTCTAAAAAGGGTTAAAGAAAGGGAGCTGGATAGGAGTGTGCATAGTAGCTGCAGGGCAAGGCTGCTGGAGTTACATTATGGCATATTACTCTTTCCTCAACATAGCTATGGAGGTGGATACAGCAATTGTCATGTGTGTGTAGAAACAATATCAATCTTGGTAAGGCAAAAGCAATTCTTCATGGGTGCTACTCTCAGTGAGGGAACAGGCTACATAGTTGGTATATTGACTGACTGCATATATAGCCATTAGAGGATAGGTATGGTGCTAATGATGGAGAACATACTGAACACATAAACAGATCATGTGTGCTGAAACAAATGCCTGAAGTTCTTGTCGGCTATTGCATGATCTTCCCTTCAGCACTCTGTGATAATTTTGTCAGCCAACAAGTTCTTCCTGATGACATTACTCTTGTGTGCTTTCAATTTTTAGTGGAAGCTGCTTCCAAGGTCTTAACAAAACTCTCCTCTTGCAACCATGTTTTTCCACTTATTACACATGTTTCACAACTAGCCAGACATTGTGTTGCAGGGCATCTGGTTGTGCAGTCATGCATAAGTTAGGCACCTGTAACGAACTGACTTATCATATACAATTTTTTTTTTTTAAAGCAAGAGTCATAAAGGTTTGACAACATGCATTTGCTCCCCACCCACACTATACCTTACATTCATTTCTAGAGATATAAATGCTTACAAGTTGGGTCTCAATTACCTAGTCATTTTTTGTTCTTGTTACCTGTCAGATATCCTCAAGGACTTCAGAAATATGCCCAAGGTTGATGTTGACCATCCAGTGCTGTTGGAAATGCAAGCAGACATTATGCTAATTCTGTCCTGCATCTGTGAAAAGGATATGCATAGAAAGGTAAGATAAATTTGCAAAACACAATGGAAAACTTACCACACAAAAAATTACAAAAAGGTTAGATGGTGTCAGCTTTCTATGTGCAATAGGATCTGAGGAGTGTACGGAGTATTCAAATTAGTGTTATCGGTATCTGGTCGAAGAATGGAACTTGAATCTGCTTGTAAATCCGTCCTGAACAAAAGTATTGAAAGCCTGAAGGCAGTGGCTAGATAATGGAAGGGCTATATATGGAAGTGTATTTTCATCTGTGCAATGAATTAACTCCTTGTCTCAGATATTATCACTGCATAATGATCAACCTTCTGTTCTCTGTGTGTGTATGTGCAGGGGTTGTTTGGAGGTTACGATGGAGTTAACGTGGTAGTGAGCTACCTCATAGTCGACACTGCCATGTTTGAAAGTGGACTGGGTCACAGTCGACTGCTTTTGGCAGCCATAGATTGCGTGTGGTGCACCGTGGTGGGAAACTCTGTGGTGGAAGACGTCTTCCTGGAGAAAGAAGGGGTGTTCATCCTCCTAGATCTCCTCAAGGTAATGGGAACATGTTGCAGTCCCACTCCCAATGCTCGTACGTATGGTAGGAAATGATTTTAGGAGTGTTCTGTTATGCGCCACTTGAGTTTCCAAACTATTTCTCCTTAGATTTTGCAACAAGGAATTAGTCGGTGCAGGTTGAAGTAGCTAATATGGTGGCCTGGACCAGTAAAACATGAGGAACATCAACCAATGGTGGCAGTTAGAAGCACTTATACTTTCAGCCTCCCATTTAGCAACCACAGACACCCCCTCCCCCTCCCTCCACACATACTCTTTAACTTACTTCTCATAATAATCTTTCTCCCTGCTCTCTTATGGTTGTCTTTCTTCCTTTATTGTTGTTGGAGTGTGTGTTTCATAAACTATTCTTGTTCTACTTCACTGCAGGTTTGCCCTCCCAATATGCAGAACTTAATACTTCTTGTACTGGTTGATCTCTGCGAAAACCCCAAAGTAAATAATTGTGTTTTGCTGTGATAGTTGCTATGGGTATTGAGCTGTCAAGTGGCATTCAAATCCTGACTACGTATCTTACATAGCATATATTGTGTACAGAGGCAGAGTCAATCAAAAATGAGATGGTCAGCTTATAATTGTGGGGGTTATGTTATTGTTATATTATTTATCTTGACTATGCCTGTTATTTTTGTGTGCTAACAGTGTATATAGTTTGCCACAGTATTTGTAACATTTGTATTATTATTATTATTATTTTCAGTACCTGCCTTTATCCATTTTGGCCAGAAAAGCTGGCCAGACCTGACTATAAAAGTCAAAAAAAAGTTATATTTAGGATTGACCTGTTTAAAATGAAAGGAAGCAAGACTGTACCTATGATGGCCACAGCCAGTGTTAGGTGACCCTTTACCATTTAAAATCATATACAGTCTTCCAAGCAGTACATTAGGAGTATGATTTAATTGGTAAAGGGTCATCTAACTGGTTGTGGTCTACATGGTACAGTCTTGTTTCTTTTCTTTCTCTCTCTCTTTTTTTTTTACAATCTTAAACAATCACAAACGAGTATTATACACTACATATGTCAACACATGCCATGTCTTGTTGCTATTGTTGACTGTACCCATACAGGGTCAGCTGTAGCCTCAATCACAGAAATTGGCGAATGTGAATGTATTAAACAGAACATGTCCAGTTTTATGGTATTTGACACTTTTTGCCACGGTTTTTGTTTTACTAGGTTAAGAAACTGAGTGGTCGTGGCCATGCGTTTGAGTTTCTGGTACTAATATTATGATTAGTGATTGTACGCCAAGGAGGATAGACACCTGGATCCTTGAAGATGAATTTCAAAGGATTTTTTTCTCGCTATCATTGTGCTGTTGGTTTGCACCTTAGCATAGGATTCAAGGCATTCTTGGAGTTTTTGGAACTGATATAGCAGCCATTTAGGAAGCTGGGAAGCTGCTGGATGTAAGTTTTAGTGAGATTTGAGCTTTTGGTTTGTTTGTTTCTTTTGCCATCCGCCATTTTTAAATGGTGGTTAATCCAATACAGTACTAGCATAATCCCTGAGAAGTACTTACTGCCCTACATATCTATGGAGTATATGGGGTATTGCTCAACTCAATGTCTACTTAGCTGTTGCTCTCTATCACATACATACATACATACATACATACATGAATGACTACACTAATACTATGATTGTGCATATGTATAGCTATGTACATAAATATGTATATAAATATATATAAAGGCTATTCCACATGTCACATCTTGGAAGACATCTGACAGCTGCTCGATGTGGTCTCTCCTTGCTTGCTTATGGAGGGCTGAAGAGTGGGACATAGGAGTACCCAGAGCACACATGCACACCCTCGCAGGTGAGGAAAGCGGGACAGCTAATATGAATGAAATTTAAAATAGTCCATTAATAATCTGTGTATCAAAACAGTATATCCTAAGCCGGCATGCTCAGTTGCATGTTGTTTTTTTCAGTCTAGAGGAAATTTATAGCTACTGGCATAGGCAGCTCAAGTATACTTCAGTAGCTAAGAATATATAGTACACTTGCATATGTTTTCAGATTGATTCTCTCTACACACTTTCCAACCTTAGATTTGGTAGAGGTTTTAGCAGGTCAGAATACATACCAATATTTTGCAGGATTCAAGGAATGTAGGAAGATCCCAGCATGCTCATACGAGCATCTGTTTGTTGTCATTACTATTATTAGCTTTTATTTAAACTTCTTGAACTCCACCTGAAAATAAGTCCAACAAATATTCATAATGTATTGCATCTTCCAATCTGCTTTCCAAGTATCAGCTCTCTTATTCCTTTTGGAGCTAGGCATGCATTCTTCTTAAAATGTTTCTGTCACTAGAGCCTGATGGGACTGGCATACTCTCTCCTTGACTCTTTCACTTATTCTTTGTTCAGGCTAGCATACATGCAGCTACAGTACTACAAATTAGCCAATGAACATTGTCACTGAGCTGTGTTGCATTGTAACTGAGCTGTATGGCATTGTAACTGAGCTGTGTTGCATTGTAACTGAGCTGTATGGCATTGTAACTGAGCTGTGTTGCATTGTAACTGAGCTGTGTTGCATTGTAACTGAGCTGTGTTGCATTGTAACTGAGCTGTGTGGCATTGAACTGAGCTGTGTTGCATTGTAACTGAGCTGTGTGGCATTGTAACTGAGCTGTGTTGCATTGTAACTGAGCTGTGTTGCATTGTAATTGAGCTGTGTTGCATTGTAACTGAGCTGTGTGGCATTGAACTGAGCTGTGTTGCATTGTAACTGAGCTGTGTTGCATTGTAACTGAGCTGTGTGGCATAGTAACTGAGCTGTGTGGCATAGTAACTGAGCTGTGTTGCATTGTAACTGAGCTGTGTTGCATTGTAACTGAGCTGTGTTGCATTGTAACTGAGCTGTGTTGCATTGTAACTGTGTTGTGTTGCATTGAACTGAGCTGTGTGGCATTGTAACTGAGCTGTGTTGCATATTAACTGAGCTGTGTTGCATTGTAACTGAGCTGTGTTGCATTGTAACTGAGCTGTGTTGTATTGTAACTGAGCTGTGTTGTATTGTAACTGAGCTGTGTTGCATTGTAACTGAGCTGTGTTGCATTGTAACTGAGCTGTGTTGCATATTAACTGAGCTGTGTTGCATTGTAACTGAGCTGTGTTGCATTGTAACTGAGCTGTGTTGTATTGTAACTGAGCTGTGTGGCATTGTAACTGAGCTGTGTTGCATATTAACTGAGCTGTGTTGCATTGTAACTGAGCTGTGTTGCATTGTAACTGAGCTGTGTTGTATTGTAACTGAGCTGTGTGGCATTGTAACTGAGCTGTGTGGTATTGTAACTGAGCTGTGTTGTATTGTAACTGAGCTGTGTTGCATTGTAACTGAGCTGTGTTGCATTGTAACTGAGCTGTGTTGCATTGTAACTGAGCTGTGTTGCATTGTAACTGACCTGTGTTGCATTGTAACTGAGCTGTGTTACATTGAACTGAGCTGTGTTGCATTGTAACTGAACTGTGTTGCATTGTAACTGAGCTGTGTGGCATTGTAACTGAGCTGTGTTGCATTGTAACTGAGCTATGTGGCATAGTAACTGAGCTGTGTGGCATAGTAACTGAGCTGTGTGGCATTGTAACTGAGCTGTGTTGCATTGTAACTGAGCTGTGTTGCATTGTAATTGAGCTGTGTTGCATTGTAACTGAGCTGTGTGGCATTGAACTGAGCTGTGTTGCATTGTAACTGAGCTGTGTTGCATTGTAACTGAACTGTGTGGCATAGTAACTGAGCTGTGTGGCATTGTAACTGAGCTGTGTTGCATTGTAACTGAGCTGTGTTGCATTGTAATTGAGCTGTGTTGCATTGTAACTGAGCTGTGTGGCATTGAACTAAGCTGTGTTGCAGTGTAACTGAGCTGTGTTGCATTGTAACTGAGCTGTGTGGCATTGTAACTGAGCTGTATGGCATTGTAACTGAGCTGTGTTGCATTGTAACTGAGCTGTGTTGCATTGTAACTGAGCTGTGTTGCATTGTAACTGAGCTGTGTGGCATTGAACTGAGCTGTGTTGCATTGTAACTGAGCTGTGTGGCATTGAACTGAGCTGTGTTGCATTGTAACTGAGCTGTGTTGCATTGTAACTGAGCTGTGTGGCATAGTAACTGAGCTGTGTGGCATAGTAACTGAGCTGTGTTGCATTGTAACTGAGCTGTGTTGCATTGTAACTGAGCTGTGTTGCATTGTAACTGAGCTGTGTTGCATTGTAACTGTGTTGTGTTGCGTTGAACTGAGCTGTGTGGCATTGTAACTGAGCTGTGTTGCATATTAACTGAGCTGTGTTGCATTGTAACTGAGCTGTGTTGCATTGTAACTGAGCTGTGTTGTATTGTAACTGAGCTGTGTGGTATTGTAACTGAGCTGTGTTGTATTGTAACTGAGCTGTGTTGCATTGTAACTGAGCTGTGTTGCATTGTACCTGAGCTGTGTTGCATTGTAACTGAGCTGTGTTGCATTGTAACTGACCTGTGTTGCATTGTAACTGAGCTGTGTTACATTGAACTGAGCTGTGTTGCATTGTAACTGAGCTGTGTTGCATTGTAACTGAGCTGTGTGGCATTGTAACTGAGCTGTGTTGCATTGTAACTGAGCTGTGTGGCATAGTAACTGAGCTGTGTGGCATAGTAACTGAGCTGTGTGGCATTGTAACTGAGCTGTGTTGCATTGTAACTGAGCTGTGTTGCATTGTAATTGAGCTGTGTTGCATTGTAACTGAGCTGTGTGGCATTGAACTGAGCTGTGTTGCATTGTAACTGAGCTGTGTTGCATTGTAACTGAACTGTGTGGCATAGTAACTGAGCTGTGTGGCATTGTAACTGAGCTGTGTTGCATTGTAACTGAGCTGTGTTGCATTGTAATTGAGCTGTGTTGCATTGTAACTGAGCTGTGTGGCATTGAACTAAGCTGTGTTGCAGTGTAACTGAGCTGTGTTGCATTGTAACTGAGCTGTGCTGCATTGTAACTGAGCTGTGTGGCATTGAACTGAGCTGTGTTGCATTGTAACTGAGCTGTGTGGCATTGTAACTGAGCTGTGTTGCATTGTAACTGAGCTGTGTGGCATTGTAACTGAGCTGTGTTGCATTGTAACTGAGCTGTGTTGTATTGTAACTGAGCTGTGTTGCATTGTAACTGAGCTGTGTGGCATTGTAACTGAGCTGTGTTGCATTGTAACTGAGCTTTGTTGCATAGTAACTGAGCTGTGTGGCATTGTAACTGAGCTGTGTTGCATTGTAACTGAGCTGTGTTGCATTGTAACTGAGCTGTGTGGCATTGTAACTGAGCTGTGTTGTATTGTAACTGAGTAGTGTTGCATTGTAACTGAGCTGCTTTGCATTGTAACTGAGCTGTGTTGCATTGTAACTGAGCTGCATTGCATTGTAACTGAGCTGTGTTGCATTGTAACTGAGCTGTGTGGCATAGTAACTGAGCTGTGTGGCATTGTAACTGAGCTGTGTTGCATTGTAACTGAGCTGTGTTGCATTGTAACTGAGCTGCATTGCATTGTAACTGAGCTGTGTTGCATTGTAACTGAGCTGTGTGGCATAGTAACTGAGCTGTGTGGCGTTGTAACTGAGCTGTGTTGCATTGTAACTGAGCTGTGTTGCATTGTAACTGAGCTGTGTGGCATTATAACTGAGCTGTGTGGCATTGTAACTGAGCTGTGTTATTGTAACTGAGCTGTGTGGCATTGTAACTGAGCTGTGTGGCATTGTAATTGAGCTGTGTTGCATTGTAACTGAGTTGTATTGCATTGTAACTGAGCTCTGTTGCATTGTAACTGAGCTGTGTTGCATTGTAACTGAGCTGTGTTGCATTGTAACTGAGCTGTGTTTCATTGTAACTGAGCTGTGTGGCATTGAACTGAGCTGTGTGGCATTGTAACTGAGCTGTGTTGCATATTAACTGAGCTGTGTTGCATTGTAACTGAGCTGTGTTGCATTGTAACTGAGCTGTGTTGCAATGTAACTGAGCTGTGTTTCATTGTAACTGAGCTGTGTGGCATTGAACTGAGCTGTGTGGCATTGAACTGAGCTGTGTGGCATTGTAACTGAGCTGTGTTGCATTGTAACTGAGCTGTGTGTTATTGTTACTGAGCTGTGTGGCATTGTTACTGAGCTGTGTTGCATTGTAACTGAGCTGTGTTGCATTGTAAATGAGCTCTGTTGCATTGTAACTGAGCTGTGTTGCATTGTAACTGAGCTGTGTGGCATTGTAACTGAGCTGTGTTGCATTGTAACTGAGCTGCATTGCATTGTAACTGAGCTGTGTTGCATTGTAACTGAGCTGTGTTGCATTGTAACTGAGCTGTGTTGCATTGTAACTGAGCTGCTTTGCATTGTAACTGAGCTGCATTGCACATCTATGACCCACTCTCTCCAATAGATCTGTGACTTTGACCTGAACTTCTTTGTAGTTGTTTGACCCTCTTGATTAAGGATTGCTGAATGCATTGAGGAAATGTCTTGATGTTACGATATCTATGATATTGCTTGTCTTCCTTCCCATGCAGGTACGTCACAGCCACTGGTAGGAATGGAGCAGAATGCACGTGGGATGCCTCCCATCCCTACACACTGTATGTCCGCTGCCATCACTGATGTCACAGAGAACATGCGAGCAAAGATATATGCCCTCTTCTGCAAAATGGGTACAATTTGTGAGATATGATCATCATTATCACACACAGGACACACAACATGCACCACAGCAGAGACTGTAATGCCGCATGCCTTCTTTTCATGCAAAATTGGAATAAATTATTTCATCCTATTCTGCTTGTGTGTGTTTTGTATTATATGATGGGCCTAGCGTGTGTGAATCCACACATTTATGGTGACTATCTATCTCATATGCTGGTTGCGTGTGGTATTAAGGTTTCCAGTACACAAGTGAAGAGCTCTCCCCAGAAGATAAGATCACCATTTGCATCATTGAGAGTTATCTTGACTTCAAGGCAAAGTCTATTTGTTTTGTCTATTGTTGCTGTTGGTGATGTTCAGCGCCCTTTTGTTTGTTTGTTTATTTTGTTTTCTCATTGGTGCTTGCCGTGCGTACAGGCTGGTGAGGTGTGGTATGAGGTGGCTGGAGAGCTGGCACAGGAAGGCTTGCGACCAGTAACCCCAGATCAGGAGTGTCTCACAGAGATCATGCACACACACGAGGGCAAAGCTGAGTTTGTTCTCAAGCGACAGGTACAACAATGATGATGGCGATAGTGGCAGTGGCAATGATGATGGTGGTGGTAATGATATCGATGGTGTTGGTAATGATGGTGATGATGTTGGTGGTAATGATGGTGGTGGTAATGATGGTGGTGATTGTGGTGATAATGATGGTTGTGACAGTGATGGCATGTTGGTGATGATAGTGGTGGAAATGATGGTATGTTGGTGATGATGGTGGTGGCAATGATGGTATGTTGGTGATGATAGTGGTGGCAATGATGGTATGTTGGTGATGATGGTATGTTGGTGATGATGGTATGTTGGTGATAGTGGTGGCAATGATGGTATGTTGGTGATGATGGCAATGATGGTATGTTGGTGATGGTGGTGGTGGCAATGATGGTATGTTGGTGATGGTGGTGGCAATGATGGTGTGTTGGTGATGACGGCAATGATGGTATGTTGGTGATGGTGGTGGTGGCAATGATGGTATGTTGGTGATGGTGGTGGTGGCAATGATGGTATGTTGGTGATGATGGGGTGGCAATGATGGTATGTTGGTGATGATGATGGTGGCAATGATGGTATGTTGGTGATAATGGTCGTAGTAATGATGGTATGTTGGTGATGGTGGTGGCAATGATGGTATGTTGGTGATGATGGTATGTCGGTGATGATGGTGGTGGCAATGATGGTATGTTGGTTATGATGATGGTTCCAATGATGGTATGTTGGTGATGTGGTGGCGGCAATGATGGTATGTTGGTTATGATGGTGGTGGCAATGATGGTATGTTGGTGATGTGGTGGTGGCAATGATGGTATGTTGGTGATGTGGTGGTGGCAATGATGGTATGTTGGTTATGATGGTGGTGGCAATGATGGTATGTTGGTGATGATGGCAATGATGGTATGTTGGTGATGATAGTGGTGGCAATGATGGTAAAGATGGTGATGATGATATTGGTGGTGGTGGTGATAGTATTAATGGTGGTGATGATGGTGATAGTGATAATGGTGATAATGATGATTATGCTGATGCTGTACAGCATGAGATTATGGATGAACAACAAAGAACTGAGGAGATGAAGGAGACACAATTTTATGACAAGGTATATTAGCTCTCCTAGCCTCCTAGGGAGCTAGGCATATTCCTCTTGAATTTCCTCAGTCACTAGAGCCTGACTGGGACTAATGCTATATACACTTGTGTGGTATAAGAGACACCAACAATAATTATTAGATCAACAAGTATCATCATACTAAGGAGACTGCAAAGCATGACTTCAAGAACTTTGTGGAACGGACCTCAAATTATGAAGCTCTGAAGGTTAGCAGAGTACCTCATATATATATATATATATATATAATCTATAACTATTATCATCAATCATTAATATACACCAGCAAGCCAAGACCAAGCAGTTGAACATCCTGGATGCATCCAGGACAAGTGCTGTTGCCATTGGGTGAGTGACATGCAGTAAATGGTGTTACTGTACCAATATAAATAATTATCTTTCAATATCGTTAATTATAGTGACAGATTTCATAGCCAAGACCTGCACAGGTTGAACACCACGGTAGGCTGATTTTTTTCATGTGCAAGTTTTTTTTTAGCTTGCTTTGTGCGTAGATATTTTTCAAGCTTGTTGCTAATGATAACTTGTGTTCATGCACATGCACACATACTCTCACACAGACGTTATGTGGTCGTCATGTTTCAATAGCCACTACTCCTCTGAAATTACTCTCAGTCCCAGTGCCATCTCTTTCCCTTCCAGATCACAACGCCCCTACCATAGTGGTGAGGATTTCTCATTTTATTTTTGCTGTTGCATATAAACAATACAAAATGTAAAAAAAAGAAGTATATATATATATATATATATCTTTATATATATATGTGTGTGTGAGTTTGCTTGTACTCCTTATTTTGTTGTATTCATTGATTTGATCCATTACTTTAAATGGCAAACTGAAAACAACAACAACTCAAAACAGAAGCGTATCTCTCTGCCAGAACTCACATCTGCAGCTTCTTGGCTGCCTAAAATGGTGGCTTCAGCCGGTTAGCTCCAAGAAGACTTCAAGCTTGCCTTGAATCCTTCGTTAAGTTAATAAACCAGCAGCGTTGAAAGTGTGACAAACACTTGCAATTCATCTTCAAGTTGTTTTCCAAATTGCATAACTTGCATACAATAGGTCCATTCGTTGTAGCTACCAGAAGACTCCAAATGTTTGAATGCATTGCATCCAGTGGATAAAAAAAAACTGACGAAAGTGGTAAATAAAGTGGTATTGGCATGGTAAGGACTGCCGTTAAAAACACAGCATGCTCATACTAGCGTGCTAGCATGTTTATTACGTTGATGATTGATAATTTGGTCGTTAATCTAATTAAGCTACTAATTATAAGCACAATGAACAACCTGCGCTTTTAGTTTGTGAGTTCTCGATCCTGGGAACTGTTATGAAATCCAAAGGAGGCTGCAGCTGATCCTCTTCCAAAACATCTGCAGTTGGGTTGGTAGTGTGTTCTCCTGCGTAGTGTTACCAAGTCCTTGAAGGAGGCTATAGCTGACCTTACATGAGTACAGTAGACAATTGAAACAATATATGGTATGCTCAGATTATTTGGTAATGGTGTACATGGTTACTGTCAACAATAGCAACAACACATGGCATGTGTTGCTATGTGTAGTGTACATATTTTAAAAGCCTAGGAGACCCTCCACTGCCCAACTATAACAACAAAACAACAAATAACAACAGCTTGAAACAAGAACAAAAATGTTATACTGGATTGACCGATAAAAAAAAATAAAGGAGATGAAATACGAGTGTGCCCATGTAGACCACAACCTGTTACAGGCCCCTTTGTTGTATACACCAATATTGAGCTGTTTTACATTATTGATGTATATGATTTTAGATGGTAAAGGGTCATCTAACTGGTTGTGGTCTATATGATACAGTCAGTTTCGTGAATTATTTTAACAGGTTCAATCCAATTTTGTGGGAATGACTTCGTCAAAAAAAAGGGAAAGAAATGAAACGAAACTAGAACTTACCAATGTAGACTACAAACATTTATATGACCCTTTACCTATTCAATTAATGAAAACCAGGTCTTAAAAAAGCAATATAATATTGGTCTTCTGGTAAAGGGTCATATATAAGTTTGTGGTCTTTACACTTTCATTTCATTCTTGGCAAGGCAATACAACCAAAATGTTAAAACCACTATATTGGTTAACTTTTAAAATAAATAAAAAACAGTAGAATTAATTAATTATTTTAAAAATGAAACATGACTGTAGACCACAATGCAATACTAAAAATGAAACATGACTGTAGACCACAATGCAATACTAACCTTTTTAAAAAAAGACTATACCCATGTACGCACCAATTGTCATACTGATTTTAAAGCCAGCACAATAGCTATCAGTATATATAATTCTAAATGATGAAGTGGAATCTGAGTGGTTGTAGTCTACATGGGTAATCATTTGTTGTTTAAAAGTTCAATCCATTTTCCCCCTCCATGTTTCTTTTGTAAGCTGGTTTATTTCTTTTGCTGTGTTATAGATGAGAAGTGGACCAGGGCTTTTAAAACACTTTTTCTAACCGGTTCATTGTTGCTGTACACTACACATAACACATATCACTATTGCTGACTGTAACCATGTACACCATCGTTACACAAGTATCAACACATACCATATCTTGTTTCTATTGCCTAAAAAATAAATTTAAAATTAGCGCATACCATCGTGTTGATAACTGCATCCATGTGGGGTCAGCTACCACCTCCTTCAGAAAATTTTCACAGCGAATCAACTCACCACTCTGTTCATGGCAACATCGGCATAGCCCTCAATCATTGACAAACTTATCAGCATACGTAATTGACCTACCCACTGAAAATATCTTTATCAGTTTCTGCATGTCTCACTGGATCGAGAAATGGAGTAGTTGTGGATGTTCATTGCAATTTTTGAGAAATGGAGTAGTTGTGGACGTTCATTGGAATATTTGGAGCATTCTGGTACTTAGTAAAGGATTCAAGGCTTGCTTGGAGGCTGAAACTCAGCTATGAAACTGCCGATGTGATTTTAACTGTGATTTTAACTTTAGTTTTTGGTGGGTTTGCCATCCAGCTGCCATTTTAAAAAGTGGGTTAACCATTGTAGGGAGAACTAGTACACTCAATATGTATACATGGATCGTAAGTAGTTGCTTGGTTTTGTGGTTAACTGTTGTCATAATAGCTTCTTAGTGAACCAATTGATCAACTGGTCACTTCTTTGCAGCAAAAACGTGCTGCTGCTGACTCAGCTCAGCAAGACACAATATTGGGCACATACAAAAGCATGTTTATTGCATTGACGATGATTTTTTACTCTGTTTTACTGAATTGAGGAACAGATTAGTCGCTGCAATGTATTGGATAATTGGAGTCTTCTGACAGTAAAATTATAATGAATGGACCAGACCTATGATACACCAGTGATGTGTGGAGAAAAAAGAAGACAGAAGATGAATAAGATCCTCTAAGATAAATTCACATTTTGGGGCCTTCCAGTTCACTACCTTCACAAAGGTTTAGGGCATGTTTTGTGTTCTGGGCTTTCACAATTTTGAAATAGGGGTCAAGGAATTTAGAGTGCTACTGCTCTCCCCAACATATATATATAAGTATATATAAGTATTATATATATATATATATAATTAACAAAATGTATCTATTTTTGTTTCTATTTTTGTTGTCAAGCAGCTTCATTACTCAGGATAACTCCATAACTAACCAATAATAGCATTTTTCCATGTTTAACACTAATGTATACTACATACATGCCTATGTACTTATGATACAAATGAATCATAAATAGTTCTCTGGTTTTGTTTAAGGTCTATGGTGTAAACTTAATACTGTCATTTTCAGAAAACCAACTGATAGCTTCTTTACAGCGAAAACATGCAGCTGTTGCTGAATCAGGTCAGCATTGCACACAAGTGTGTTTAAAAGGGGGTACTATACCATTTTTCCCGAAATTTACATTTTTTGTTGTACCTGTCATAACTTTTTTCCCCTTTCTTCTGTGCAAATAATTATTATACCAGCTTGTTGCTTATTGTGTATGCTTTAAGATGATATGTAAAAAGTTTCTATAGGCACTTTTTCTTAGAAGATATAGCCAAACACGCAAAAAATGGCACCTCCCCATTGCCAAGTCCTCTAATTGCCAGGCGCCATGAGCTACAGACCCCAAACTTGTGTTGTGGCTTCCCACAAGCCTAAGCTGTGATATGACTGAGACAATTTTTTTTTACCGTGAAGCAATGTTGAGTTATGGTGATTAGAAGAGGCGGGGTCACAGATGTTCCGTGGATTTTGCCGCGGTTGGAAATAAAGTGTCTCATATCTATTCAACACTTCACCGCGTTTTAATTATGGCTGAGTCATATCACAGATTAGGGTGTTAAGCAAGCCACACAGGAAGTTTGGGGTCTGTAGCTCAAGGCGCCTGGAAATTAGAGGACTTGGCAATGGAGAGGTGCCATTTTTTGAGTGACCCTTGCGTGTTTAGCTATATCTTCTAAGAAAAAGTGCCTATAGAGACTTTTTACATATCATCTTAAAGCATACACAATAAGCAACAAGCTGATATAATAATTATTTGCACAGAAGAAAGGGAAAAAAAGTTATGACAGGTACAAAAAAAAATGCAATTTTCGGGAAAAATGGTATAGTCCCCCCATGAAACATTAGTTGCAGCAATGCATTGGACAATTTTGAGTCTTTTGGTAGGAAATATAATGGCCATATTGTACACAAGTATGTATAGATAGATACATAGAAGATAGATAGAAAAGGATGCTGGATTTTCATTCTGACATAGTTACTAAACTCATCAACATGCTTTAGGCATGGAGGTGGAATACATCATTTCTATCCTAATGCAGAATCTATTATCAATCTTTTTAAGGTAAATACATGCACTACTACCACTCTCTATGGTTAGAGAGAAGTGGCTATATAGCTGACATGTAGTTAGGATACAACAAGGGTGTTGTTGGTGCAGGAGGGGAATATTCAGTATCACTTCTCTGGCACAGACAATTTTGATACCAATCATATAATATATTCTCAAACCATGTAATAAAGAGCATGTTTTATAGCTAATATTAAATTGATGACAAAGACTCTCTTATTGGCATGCAAAATATTGGGGGCCGGCCACCAGCTTTTGAATATTGGGGGGAATGGCCTCCCTTGGTTCCTTCTCCCCTGGATGCATAAGAGGAGAGATGATGGCAGCATACTGGCCAAACTACTATATACTTTGACAAGTCTTAACGTTTTTTGGTTGATCTTCCCTAGTACTCTGTTCCTGCAGAAAGCACTGCCTGATGAAGTATAGGAAGCATCCCATGCTATACTTCCACATGCACATTTCTATTTCAGAATCTGCCATCCCATTATGTTGTAGGGCATCTGCACCAGTTTGGAATCTGTAAGGAAATGCTACTCCCCCATATTACAATGCCACATCATGATGACGTCAATAATGTACAGATAGAGCAATGCAATCTAACAATGCTATGATTTCAAAAAGTTCCCCCATGAGGCATCAGACTAATGTTTGTTTGTCTTCTTAGTGTTTTTCCTCTCTCTACTGCACCTTCGCTTGCCCATCAATGCCTTGCATTCATTCATCACATGGAGTTCAGTATGTATTACAACAGCTAAAACCCTTTCACAGTTATTTGTGCTCTAATATATGTATAGCATTTGAGGTACATTCAGATTGGTTTTAGTTATACTGTGCTCTATAGTGATTGGCATACTAGAGATTTGTAATTGATGACTCACTTTGTTTGTACAGAAATGACCTACAGTATACCAGGATGGAAGGAAGGCTGGACAACAAACAATAATACAACATGAGTGTGTGCATCTTGGACAACTTCATTACTGGCACCAAATTACTTTAGCTACAATGTAATTTTGATTATTTGTGACCATATATGACCAATAAAGCAGATATATACATAGTACAAAATACAGTGCTAGCATAGATTGTAGAAGCATAATCGCATAATCCCTGCTGCTTGAACCTTCAATGGGAAAGGAGGTGGAATGATTGATTCTAATTTATTGTAAAAAAATTGGGTACAAAGTAAAGCAATCTGTGTCCATGGCACACAAAGCATCATTACAAAATGTCAAGACATATATTGGAAGAAAATATGGGTGGGGAAAAAACAGTTCTATGTTATATATATAAAATAAAACAAAAAACACAACAGCACTATGCTACTGAACAACAGTGAAATGACATATAGTTAATCTTATGCAGTGTGGTGGCATGTGTTCTATAGATAGATACTTGAAGAGACAAGTTTGTTTGTTTTTTCTCTGCCGGTTTACTACCTTAGCAAAGAATTCAAGGAATATTGGAAGGCTAATATCAGCTGATGCCACCATTTAGGTAATCAAGAAGCTGATGATGTAAGTTTTAGCTGAAATGTGTTGGGTTTTATTACCCCCACCTACCATTTTGAAAAAAATATAGGGATTTGTTGTACACCCTGAGATAATTCTTAGCCTTGACAACGCTCTGGTCTGTTGGTGTATTACACTGCAAAGAATTTAAAGTATGCGGAGTCATTTTGGCATTCAAGGAGCTGCCATTGAGAGTTTTAGCTGAGATATGAGCTTAGGGTTTTGCTATCCATCATTTCAAAAAGTGGGTCAAAGTAGTACTCAAAAGGGTATGCCCAGATATATATTTGTGGAGAGGAAAGTTTAAGATCGTGAAAAATGCATCGTCTGGTGTGAGAGGGCATTGGAATGAAGGAGTCTCTCATCCCCATGTGTGAGACAACAAGTCTGTCAGTACAGCTACATGATTTTAGATGGTAAAAGTCATTGAATGGGGCCTTTAATTAACCCGGATTCTATATGTAAATGGCCTAAATTTGGATTAAAAACCCAGTTAGTTACAAGTAGATTACAATCTGGTTGTGAACTATATATATATATAATATATGAGTACAGTATTTCATTACTATTACTTTTTTTTTTGCTTTTGATAAGTCCTCCTGTTTTTAAATTCAGAAGGGAAGTCAGTGGACAGGTATTTCAGAATCATCATGACCAATTAATTTTATATGCCAGGAGTAGGAGGAGCTACAATTGCCTATAAAATTAGAACTACCACTTTTTCCAGTGCTGGATTGAGTCAGCTAAATAATGTGTCCAGGTATTGTGAGGGTTGCTAAATCCCATACAGACTTTCCAAGTTAATATTTTAACCCCTTTCTCTCTCCACCATTTAGGTAATCAATTATTTGTTCCGTTCCATACTTCTCCCCTTTCATTTCAAACTCAATCTTTCTTTAGATCTGTGTAGCTACATGATTTTTAAATGGTAAAGGGTTATTTGGTTTACATTGTTACATTTTGGGGCGGCATGTTAACATAGTTATTCTCTAGTTGCTAACCCACTCATCATATGATCTAGGTTTTAACGAAAGGTAGAGAATGGGGACCAGGCTGTTACAACCCTTCCCACTATTTTGATACCCTTGGCACCTGGTGATATTTTCCTTTCTTATTTCATTTTAACCTTAAATGCTCCATCTTCTTGCTAGGTTTGGGGTAATTGAGGAAGCCACTAGTTTTCCACCCATGGTCCAGTATCCTCCCAAAGGATGGCTCCCAGACATCATCTCCCAAGCCACACCATCATTTCTCCATATATAATCTTACCTCCCCCCCCCCCCCCCCCTCCAACCAGTCCCCTGTTGCAAAGCTGCTCCTTTAAATAGGTTACATCAATTTTGGAATCTACATATAAGGGAATAATGAACATTTAACACTTAAAGGGAACCAATGGGATGATGGCTTGACATAGGCACAAACACACATGCAGGAATAATCATGTTACTATCCCTGTTAGGGCTTGGGCCTAATACCCCTTTCCAGAGCATAACTCCCATATACCTAGCTACCCACAAACAAGCAAACTCCCACACAAAAGCAGTAATCACACCTTCAAGTAATAATCTCCCAATCACAATTCCTAAGAGTACTTTCCTACCCTCTCCCCCATAATCCCTGGCAATGCAGAAACTGTATATTAGCCTGGGCTTGTGAGTGCTAATGAGCAGAAGGAATTAAAATGGCAGCGTCAGGAGGATGTATGCTGCAAACCAACAACAAAGGAAGCACAGGACCAGTAGAGGAGAAATTAGAAAGGTTAGAGCGCATGCCAGAAGGTTCGGCCCTGCTATTCCACTTGGTCAGTCAAGTTTGACGTGCATTGCACAAGCAGTGATCATTCCTGAAGGCCTTTGTGAAAGGAGTAGCCCATGCAAAATGGGAGAGAGATAGAGAGGAGGACTTGATTTATTGTTACTCTCCTTAGGGATATAGGATGCTCAGTGAGCCAGGAGGGGAAAACGAGATTAACCACATAGTTGCTCTAACTACAGCTTGTATACCGTATGTGGAAAGCTCCACAAAGGGAACAGGTGGCAGCCTGGTAAAAGGGAATGACTAGTCATCTTCTCCAGGTATAGCATGGGAAAAAGGAATGGCAGGTCACGTTTACCTCTCCAAGTAGCAGTCTGGGAAAAGGGAATGGGAGGTCACCCAGATAGAGGACTGGCATAGTACATTTGTGAAGGTGTCAGGGAAAGTTTGCGTGTAGGGCATTGGCTTCCAAAGTGGGCAGTAGAAAGATCATAGTGGATGGTAAGGCAAAAGGGGGACAGTAGGGGATGACAGTGTGGCATTAGGAGCAGTTACAAAAAACTTAAATTATTATATATATATTTTTTTATACAAAATCTGAATGACAAAATACGTCATAAACACTAAGGTAAAGGAACAAATATACAGTTTATAGAGAATAACTGACATAAGAATTATAAACGAATGCATAGCTTTGTTACATAGTCCAAAGTCCGAACATTTGCTTGACGCCTGTACACAACACGTATAGTGATGCATCAGTACACGCCGCCCAGCCAGATCAGAGTCAGCAGACAACTACAAGGACCAAAGCTCAGCTCAGGTTTGTAAGCACTGCACGTTAATTTCTATCTTGTAATGTTCAGAATTTAAAAATATGAGGGGGGTAGGGGCCGCTAGGAATCCACCTGGAAGCCAAGCCAGCCTAGAAAAGTTTGGGAACCACTGGACTGTAGGGTTTGGCTGCAGGTGTAAGTGTATTGGTTGTCAAGGAGAACATTCAATCAGCAAAAGAGCATAGAAGTTTTAAAGGAATACATCAACAAAGAGACAGGCAGAATTCTGGGCCTAATGGAGACGAGCTTGGCTAGAGAGGCTCAGATTAACCCTTTGGATTAGTACCTAGTAAGAGTGAGCCAGGGGAATGGAGACTGATACTTGGGAGCAGATGTGAACAACGGCATCGATAAAGACCTGTGTTCCCTGACATACCTCTCCATAGACAGTGTGGCCAGAATTGTAGGGGTGGGGTGGAAGGACACTGACAGCAAAGTTCGATTTAAAATGTTCCAGTACATCCCAATAATTTGTGGCTGCTAGGAATGGTATGGGAGGATCAGCTCTATGTAAATACGGCCTTACTGTTTGTCTGAGATCAGTCCCAAAGATCATCAATGTTAGTTGATGTCCTAGCACAAATGATGTGCAGAACAGTTCCTGGATGACATCATTGTAGGTACCCAAGATTACCACAGTGCAGGATCTAGATACAGCCCTGGAAAAATGTGGGAAGATCGGGTTTCCAGTGACAGGGGAGAAGACAGTGGAACCAGCAATGGTTGTCACTGCTGAGAATTTAATTGTATTCAGCACAGAGGAGCTTCTGCTCCCTAATCAACAACTGACCAAGCTAAAGGATTTAGTGTCAGAATGGTAACAAAAAAGTAATGTGTAAAGTGGGACTTGCCTCATACTCCTTCATAAGTCCTGCAAAACCTCCTCCCTAGGCCCCACCACATCAGTCTGGGTAGAACGACTTATTTCTCAGGTCCTTGGTAGTATGACCTACTCGCTGAGCCACAGCTACCAGGGTTGCATTTATAGGGATTCCTCCTCAAGTCTAGTTACTATTGCATTGCCCCCCCCCCCCCCCCCCCTCCAAATATAGTAAACACTATGCCCCCCTCCTGATTAAGCATTGTCTGCCTCACCCAAGTCTCACTAGCCTACCATTCCTGGTCTATGACTCTTGGGCACTCACTCTCACTGCTCTCCTTTCTCTCATCAATATTGGGGGTCTAACTTCCTCACCAAGAGACCCTCTGGCTTCCCCTGCTTCCTGGGCCTGGTTAGTCTGACCTTAACTTTTGGTGCTGTCCTATCTATTGTTTATATTACACTCTGTCTTTGTTCACCTTGCCTCACTGACCTGGGACATTTCACTTACCCTCACCTACCATTGACCTCACAATTTCCCCACTTTCTATTATCGCCCCCCCCCCCCCCCCCCCGGGTGTTAACCCTTCTCCTCGTGTACTCTTTCCAACTGATCTGTCATCACACACTTGTGACTTTTTTCCAGTCACTTTACCGCTCACATTTGGAAATCCAACTGTATAACCTTCTCTTAGCGGCCCATGGGTCTCCACCACCATAGGGAGTCCAGCCTCCATCACTCAGTCAAGTAATTTCTTGCTAACTCTATCCATGCAATCCTCCCCCATAGCTTGCATTGGACTGCTGCTTTCAGCATTGCTCATATGCATAGTTCTTTTATCCTCTACTTCCAACCTATTTGATCACCCCATTAGATCTACTATACCAGTCTTCTTGTGCCTGAGATGTGCAACTACTTTTGGTACTACTTACCTTGTGTATCTTCCAACAAATAACCACAAACCTGCCCCTGCCCACAAACCTACTACCCCTCATACATGTTTAGTCTAATCCTTCAGGTTAAACATATTCAATCCAATGTCTTTCCCCCCTTCTTATTTTTGTCTCTATACTATACAGCTACACACACCACACACAAATGGCATGACAAGTAACATAATGTGCCCACAGTAATATTAATTAATTGACATTAAACATTCTTGATTGACATAGCAGTGTGCTGAGGATGATGAATTAGTCCTTGGCATCGCCAACACCATCAGCATTGATGGCAAACATGGCCTCTGCCTCAGGCAAACAAGGAGAGTCATAGATCTTGCATATTCTTGTCTCACCTCGACCCTTGCGGAGATACAGCCTGTAAAAGAACCACATTGTGTTAAATGTTGGGCATAATTTTTTTTTCTCTCCATCATTTCTACAAAAGATTATTCATCAGCCAACAGAGACAAGCGATCAGGTATCAAGTCCGACAAGGTCTCAATTTTTCCTAGTATACAGTTCCACTCTATTGATGAGACAGAAGTCTAATTCAGTATAGAAAGCAAAATATTTCCTTCTGGTCTAAGTCCCCCCCACCCCTGGTATATAAATATCATTAATTAAGGGAAAACGGTTGCAGGATGTTCAAGCACTCTCCAACATAACAATTTTACATTACAATAGTAATAGAGGATCAGTCTATACCGGCCAAAAATAATCAAGTCCCAGAGACATATATAATGGAGGGAACCAGAAGGTGATGGAGGAAGTTCAAGTGTAAAACTGATATCAAACAATCGTTCATGCAAGGGGTCATTCAGAAACAGATTAGCTTAGAGTTCGGTTGGGTGATCCATAGATAACAATTTGGGATAAAAATTGCAGTTTAGATTTGCATGCAGTATGTGTACAGTTGTAATTTGTATCATATATCTGAGTTTAATAGTTGGAATTGGAAATATCCAAGGGGGGATGTGGCAGCAAGTTTTCAAGGCCCCACCCCCCCAAGAGAAACCCATGACTGCACGTCTAGCGGAGGATTACGAATTCCCCACGTCCAACTTTAGGGACCCTCTCTCTG
This sequence comes from Ekhidna sp., assembly GCA_965261215.1. Classification (GTDB taxonomy): domain Bacteria; phylum Bacteroidota; class Bacteroidia; order Cytophagales; family Cyclobacteriaceae; genus Ekhidna. The sequence continues at coordinate 91,966 of CBDHDT010000150.1, read as the reverse complement.
CTGTGGACACTCCCACATCATTCATTCGCTCACTAAGGTCTTATGGATATTGTCACCTGGCCTTCATTCAGCCATACCTTGGCCATTCCAACTGGGGTACTTGTCAGTATGATTCCATTTCTTCATCCCAAGAGGTGGCCATGTTTGAACATGCCAAAACAAACTTATAATGCTGGAGTTTACAGAACAAGTAGAGCATGTGATCTTGTCCAACTCCCTTCCCATCTCTAGCTAGCTAGCCAGCCAGTAGGCCAAAAAAAAATTATACGTTATCCTTGAAAAGTTGATAACTTGCTATGGGCATGGAGAGCTGTTTCTATTTCTTGGCCTCATCAGAATCAGACTCAAGTGTGTGACACAGACTCAGATTGGTGAGTCAGGCTCCATTTGATCACGAGTGCTATAGATCCATCATTGATTCTGAAAACATGCTGATGGATTGGTGTACATGATTTTAAAAGCTAAAGTTTTTTTTTTGTTTTGTTTCCTTTCTATAAATATTAGTCGAGCAGCCTCCTTCAAGGACTTTGAAGCCAAGATAACGCCAGAACTAACCAATCAGAGAAGATGTTGTTGTTTTCTCTTTGCCATTCCCCCTCATAACTATATATACATGTATCACAAGGAGTTTACCTGGTTTTGCTGGTCTGGGCCGTAACTATGCAGAGAAAACATTAGTCGCTGCAATGCATTGGACAATTTGGAGTCGTCTAGTAGTAAACTTATACAAAAAGGACATTGTATGTAAGTTATGTGTGGGTGGAGAATTTTATGGTTATTAATGTTTCGATTATTTATTATTATTATTACTTTCTAATGCTGCCAGTTGACAACCTTAGCAGAGGATTCAAGGCATGCTGGAAGTATTTTTGGAGCGAAAATCAGCTGAAACTACACTTAGGATGCTAAGAAGCTGCTAAAATAAGATTTAGCTGAGTTATGAGCTTCGTGACTTATTAGTATCGTGTGTTAAGGGGGGGGGGGGGGGGGGGGGGCATCAACTTTTTAACAAAAAAAAAGAAGTTTGTCCTCTTTGTAATTGCCATAACTTTTTTCCTCTTTCCACTATGCAGATAATTTTTGTTATCAAAGTGTTGCTTATTCCGTCTTCTTTCCAATGGTACATGAAATGTCTATATAGACACATTTTCTTAGAAGATACAAGTGACAGGCCAAGACCCCTACCACTCAAGCATTTAGCAGACCTAACTGAACACCACTAGAATATCTTGTGATCAGATTTGGTTTGTGTCTTCCTGAAACACTTGGCTATGATATGAGGGGAACCAATTGGCTGTTGGTCAGTTCTAATTAACCTTGTGGGTTGAAAACTTATTAACCCCAAAAGATCACCACTTCTAATGACCATAACTTGGCAATGCTATTAAAACTCCCCAAACCCCTGATTCGCTCATATCACAGAGCACAAAAAGAGCTTTCAAATGGCACCAACAACTATTTTTTTGGTTTAACTGCGACAAAGTAATGATCGCCAAAACTTTATTAAATGAGATTTGTAGAAATAAGCAGAAAAGTAGACAATGAAATGTTTGGGTTTGAAATGGCAAAATGTTTCTTAAAAAAAAACTTTAAAAAAACTTAAAAAAAAAACGAACACGAGGCGACTGGAAATGCTGCGTGTGCGCTAGAGCTATATATTCATGGCCACTGCGCAAAGGCCAGGAAATAACTCTGCAAGAAATTTGCGTACCCTTCAGTGGCAGATGAGCTTCCGGGTATAAACGGTAGCCATTTTATGGCACAGCAAAATTTACCTTTCCCGTTATCCTTTTCTGTGTGCGTCTCTTCCATTGATTGCATGGACAAAAGCATCATTACTTTGAAATGGATGCTCCAATGCCTCTAAAACTTTGGAAATGGCTAGTAGATGCTTACAACATTTATATGATAAAAAAGGGTAAAAAAAAAGGGTGGGGAAGGAGAAGCCCCCTCAAGAGCTTCTTGAGTGATGAGTTTTGTGTGTATGAGGTTCGTTAGTTATGAGTTTCGTTAGTTATGAGCTTCGTGAGCTATGAGCTTCGTGTGTTATGAGCTTCATGAGCTATGTGAGTTATGAGCTTCGTGTGTTATGAGCTTCGTGAGCTATGAGCTTCATGTGTTATGAGCTTCATGAGCTATGTGAGTTATGAGCTATGTGAGTTATGAGCTTCATGTGTTATGTGAGTTATGAGCTTCGTGTGTTATGAGCTTCGTGTGTTATGAGCTTCGTGAGTTATGAGCTTCGTGTGTTATGAGCCATGTTAGTTATAAGTTTCGTGTGTTATGAGCTATGTGAGTTATAAGTTTCGTGTGTTATGAGCTATGTGAGTTATAAGGTATGTTAGTTATGAGCTATGAGCTATGTGAGTTGTGAGTTATGAGCTATGTTAGTTATGAGCTATGTGAGTTATGAGCTATGTTAGTTATGAGCTATGTTAGTTATGAGCTATGTTAGTTATGAGCTATGTGAGTTATGAGCTATGTTAGTTATAAGCTATGTGAGTTATGAGCTATGTTAGTTATGAGCTATGTTAGTTATGAGCTATGTGAGTTATGAGCTATGTGTTTTTATCCTGTTGTTTATCTGCCATTTTGAAATGAGGTCAAACCAATATTTGGAGTGTACCGCACCCCCAGATTTACACCGGGCACAAAATACTTACGTTAAAAAATCAGCCAAAAAGAGCATGGGGTCATTCAGTGTCAGATCACCCAAAGGGTCATTCAGTGTCAGATCACCCAAAGGATTAAACCCACCCACCTACAACTTGGGTCATATTTGGTGTATGGGTAATTAAGGCTGAAATTTTAAGTTTAGCCCCATCAGGCCAACGGTTTTCGTGCTACAGGACGACATTTTGTTGGCAATTTTGGCCAAAATGGGCATGACTTCCAATTTTAAAATGACTATATCTCCCTAACTAGTGGGAATTTTTTTTTGTTAATATTGTTAATATGGGGGTCATTCCATGTCAAACCACCACAACAAAATGAATGAATGTGGCCATCACTTTTGAAACGGCCATATCTCCGTAACAGGTTGAGGTTATTGTCTGTGGAAGGCAATTTCATGTGGAATCTAAATCTGCCATCATTTTTTTTTTAAAGTAGGAGCAATTTAAAGCTCAGTGACCTATGGACCTAACTTTAACATTAAATTTGACCTTGTGGATCACATGACCTTTAGATGTAAGTATGTGAAAATTATACTCCAATATGTCTTCTACAAAATATCAAAAAATTGAAGGTAAGATATTTTTTTGTTTGCTTTCCAGCTCTTCTCAAAGTTAGCATACTTCATGCCAAAATGTGATACTCCTATGCAAGTACATTTTCATGTACTATGTATGCCTGCAAATCTATCCCGAGATCAACTTTCAACCAGGTGCATGTATAGTCTCTGGTTCAACCTGCTTGAGAATAATGTAATTATGTACTTTCATAGTGGCAATAGCAATCATCAATCAATTACTCAATATTTCAATTGTCAGTCTTCCAGCCTGGGCTCAGTCTAGAAATCCTCTCGGCATCATTTTCTGTGAGTGAGTGCTTTCTGGAAGAGGATAATGTCAGAGATGGAGTGATGATCTTCCACAAAATGTTATCAATCACCGAACTCCTCAGAAATTTCATCCACCATACCAATCCATGGAAAGCAATCATAAAGACAGCAGACAAATTTTGTTTGTGTATTTCCAATTGTACTGTTGGCCCAGGCGCGGCATCATACCATCTGAAATAGCTACTAAGTTTGCAGTGTCTACTTGGTGATTTAACCCGCACACATGCAGTGTAGATTTGGAGACTGGAATGAAGCTGTAAAATTGCTGTGTTCCTTTTCCTGCTTTCCCCAAGTCAAATATGTTCTTCAACTCGTCTACCGATGTAGCCACATCCTCTGGTATCACACAACAAAAACTTGATACCAGCAATGCTTACCTTACAGAAATCAGTTGCATCCGATGTCAGATAGTCATTATATGGGCACTGCATGCTAACCATGGTGACAAGCCTCTTTACAGTCACGCCTAACCCATCACAGGCACTCTTGTAATGGGATGTGGCAAAGAAGTTCCATTCTGCAGCCAACTAGAAATCCTCCTCGTGGTGAAAGAGGTTTATAAAGTTGTTCTTGTTTTTATATTGCCCAGCACAACCATCGGTGAAGTAGTGGATATATTCTATAGATGGAAACTCACTCATACCTAAAACCAACGAAATTGTAACAAATATTTGTAGCTGTCATAACTTTTCCCCCCTTCCTTCTGTGCAAATAATTATTATACCAGCTTGTTGCTTATTGTGTGTGCTTTAAGATGATATATAAAAAGTCTCTATAGGCATCTTTTCTTAGTAGATATATCCAAACACGCAAGGGTCACTCAAAAAATAGCGCCTCCTAGTGTTTGGCAGACATAACTCAAAGGCGCCTTGACCGACGCGCCCACAAATTGGTCTGAGGGTTGCTAAAGCACAGAGCTACAATATAAATGAATCGAAAAATTTTTCCGGTAAACCCCCCCCTGAGTTATAGTGTTGAGAAGAGGCGGGACCTCCCCCCCCAAAAAAAACGGGCGATTTTTTTTTGGGTCCCGCCTCTTCTCAACACTATAACTCAGGGGGGGATTCACCGGAATTTTTTTTGATTCGTTTATATTGTAGCTCTGTGCTTTAGCAACCCTCAGACCAATTTGTGGGCGCGTCGGTCAAGGCGCCTTTGAGTTATGTCTGCCAAACACTAGGAGGCGCTATTTTTTGAGTGACCCTTGCGTGTTTGGATATATCTACTAAGAAAAGATGCCTATAGAGACTTTTTATATATCATCTTAAAGCACACACAATAAGCAACAAGCTGGTATAATAAATATTTGCACAGAAGAAAGGGAAAAAAAGTTATGACAGCTACAAATATGTGTTACAATTTCGTTGGTTTTAGGTATAGCCCCCCCAAGGGGGGACTATACCTAAAACCAACGAAATTGTAAAAAATATTTGTAGCTGTCATAACTTTTTCCCCCTTTCTTCTGTGCAAATATTTATTATACCAGCTTGTTGCTTATTGTGTGTACTTTAAGATGATATATAAAAAGTCTCTATAGGCATCTTTTCTTAGTAGATATATCAAAACACGCAAGGGTCACTCAAAAATGGCACTTCCTACTGTTTGGCAGACCTAACTCCCACGCGCATTGACCGACTCGCCCCAAACTCGGTACGAATGTAGCTAAAGGCCATAGCTGTAATTAGAGCGAAAATTTTTTTTTCCCCGGTGAACCCCCCCTGAGATATAGAGCTGAGAAGAGGTGGGGCGAAGGAATTCTTTCGCCCCGCCTCTTCTCAGCTCTATATCTCAGCGGGGGTTCACCGGAAATCTTTTTTTCCCCGCTCTAATTACAGCTATGGCCTTTAGCTACATTCGTACCGAGTTTGGGGCGAGTCGGTCAATGCGCGTGGGAGTTAGGTCTGCCAAACAGTAGGAAGTGCCATTTTTTGAGTGACCCTTGCGTGTTTTGATATATCTACTAAGAAAAGATGCCTATAGAGACTTTTTATATATCATCTTAAAGCACACACAATAAGCAACAAGCTGGTATAATAATTATTTGCACAGAAGAAAGGGGAAAAAAGTTATGACAGCTACAAATATTTTTTTACAATTTCGTTGGTTTTAGGTTAAGTTGATAGTGGAAGCTTGTTTGTGCAATGTCCATGAACTGATCAGATACTGTGTATGTTCCAATGAAAGTGAATCCTGCATGATGGGTCAATGCAAGGAGTGCCCTGGTCGTCCAGGACTCATTGATTACCTTGGTCAGTATGATGAGTTTAGTGATACTCAGGAGATCACTTACAACTACAAGCAGTGGATTAGCACAGATTAAACAAAATTGGTCACCATTGTTGAACCAAAGGAAGACTTCATTAGCAACTCAGGTGGAAAGACTGACCCACCATAGTTTCATAGCAAAATCTCAAATTTCACACGTGAAAACACTTAAAGCCGCCATGACTCCTCTGGAAGAAATGATGGTGCAAGGTAGCTTTGCTTAAATTATTCCTATGTTGTTCAAGATGAAATACAAAGTTTTCATTGGCAAAACAAGCAAGCCACCCTACATCCATTTCTTGCCCAACAAAAAAACGAACATGGTATCATAGAGAATCGAAATGTTTGTGTTGTTGTGGCTGCAAGGATCACACTATATACAGTGACAGTCTTTGCTTTCCAGAAGGTGGCCATTGAACACCTTAAGATTTTGGTGGTACTTGCATAAACAAACAGAATGTGTTTCAGAGGCCCAGCCAAAACACACCCACTTTGGTGGCACGGTAGCAAATGTAGAAAATTCAACTTTCCTATGAAGGTGAGATTCACTCCAGGAAAATGTAATTCCTTCAAATTGGAGAGCACTAGACGTTTCTGATGCTTAACAGACTTTCCATCTCTGTCTTGAACAGTCACAGTTTCTTTCATCCCAAGACACACACGACCATTTTCGTCCATTTAATAGAAATCAGCCATTTCAATCTCCATTTTTGGAGACAAGCTTTTCCTTTATTTCTATGACATTGTCCAAGTATTCCCTTCTCTTGTTTTACAGCAGGACTTTCTTCACTGAATAATTAGAAGTCTCTAACTCCTGCATTGTCCTTGCTATTGTGAAAGGGGACAAAGTTAATATCTGAACATTTCAGCATAAGAAGTTGAGTTCCGGAATTTCTCCTTCAATTCCTGCACCATCAAACTATACACTTCAGTTTCATCTTCGGATTCTGAGCTTTCCAGGATTGTACGCTAACTCAAGCTTTCTCTTCCGTTTCTTTGATGCCGATTTTAATTACTTTCCTTTGGCCTTCCTATTGCATGGTGCTTCTTTTCCTGTTGTTGCATCCAGGCTGGCCAATGAAGTACAACATCCACAAAATAAGTGTCTCTTTCAGGAGAACTGATACACTCTGCATCATCATCTATTTCTCCTACTTCCACATTTGTCTGCCTGCCTGCCAGGGTTTCAGTGGGATGGTCACTTTTTCTAAGCTTACTGGGACAGGTCCAACAGCACCTGGTACAACAGCTTCTGGAGGATTGACCAACTTCTCAAAAGCATCCAAGGTTATAATAGAAAGAGATTTAGTCCTCGATTTATTTGGGTGCAAGTTGAGAACTCTGTAAGCAGCTCTTATTCATGGAGTGCACAAATTGTCATGATCCCGGTTCTTTCAAGCCTGATACGAAACATCAGCCAACAGCTTGAAATCATCCTGCCTCATGACTTTGTGTACTGCTTGATTCCTTGTATGATGTTACTGATGACAGAGTTTACTGTTAGAATGAAAGCTACACTTTTCCCTGTAAAATAAGGAATATATAGCTGTCATTAAGATCCATAACTATCTGAAAGAAAAAAAAATCTGCTGATGAAAGAAAGTTACTTTTTCTACGATTGCTGGCCTTGCAATTCACCTTTGTGCATTTGATTTAGTTTAATATGGGGTAGATACTGCTGCTGAATGCAATTCCAACCCATCTAGAAGAATCAGTATCCACCATGCCTACATATTATTATCTATGCATGTATCTACTCCTACCACATGTTTTTGATTTGAAATCATTTTGGTTTGAGCAAGAGGGATAGAGGGGGGTAACTTAAAAGGTTAAACTTACACTTTGAACTCTGAATTCCTTGAAGGTTTAACGACCTGCCAACTTGAAGAGCTAATGGATGGTAGCAGTAACCTGGGTAATCCCCCTCATTTGGAAGCTGTTTTCAATGAAAATGTTATTCAAGTTCCCAAAAGTAGCCAACTATGCTGATTCATTAGTTATCCATCCAAGATCTACAAGTGTGCTTGGCCCTGGAGTAGCAGGGAAGTTTGTAAGCATGATGTATTAGCCTTTTAATATGGCTACCTAGTGTATGAAGCTTATGACAGTAGCTAGCATTTATCTATGTAGATGGGTGGCATTATTTAGCACACAATTAAAAGCTAGAATTCAGTTTGAGAATTCCTATATATATATATATATATAATTTCCCCTACAATTTTTGGAATTCCCATGTCATCTTTTTAGTATTTTGGAATGAAAATGATACATATTTTTTCAAGAAACAATTTCACATATTTTTAGAACCTAGCTAGTCTAGATGGAGTAAATTTCACTGGTCAGTTACCCTCTTTTCACTTACAGCCCACCATAACCTCAGTAGAGTCCTCCCTCCTACGTATTGAGTCCTTCTCCTAGAGTATTGCTCCTTATTTCAGGGTTGGTTCCCTTTTACGGTTCTTGGATTCAAAAAAAAGTTAGATACCACGACCAATGGATCTACAGTCTTTAGCATCTGCAGGCCCTTAGTGGCCCCCAACCCATATTCTTCAGAGTTCTAGAGACCGTAGATCCCATGGTCCCAGTATCTCACTATTATATAGAGTCATTTAAGTTTTGGATGACACTTCATATTCAGATCAGAATCATCCCTTATCAGAATGCATTGTCAGAATAAATTCAAGGTTGAAAAACTGGTCATCAAATGGGGAAATGGTTGGAACTTGATCTCCTACAGAGATCTAAGTTATATATATAGCACATTGCCTAGGAATATCACATTTTATGTACATCAAGTAAACTAACTTTGAGAAGAGCTGAAAAGCAAACAAGAATATTATACCGCCATTTTTTTTTGATATTTTTTTAGAAAACATGTTGGGGTATAATTTTCATCCAATTTCACCTCAAGACAAATTAAGACCAAGGTATACGCCAAAAAGTCACTAAACTTCCAAATTTCTCTTAACATCAAAATTAATGGCAGATTTTGATTTCATACCAAATTACCTTTCCATAGAAACCAATATCAACAACTCCATAGTCACCAATACCAGCAACTCCATAGACACCAATATCAACAACTCCATAGTCACCAATACCAGCAACTCCATAGACACCAATATCAACAACTCCATAGTCACCAATACCAGCAACTCCATAGACACCAATATCAACAACTCCATAGTCACCAATACCTGCAACTCCATAGACACCAATATCAACAACTCCATAGACACCAATACCAGCAACTCCATAGACACCAATACCAGCAACTCCATAGTCACCAATACCAGCAACTCCATAGACACCAATATCAACAACTCCATAGTCACCAATACCAGCAACTCCATAGACACCAATATCAACAACTCCATAGACACCAATACCAGCAACTCCATAGACACCAATACCAGCAACTCCATAGACACCAATACCAGCAACTCCATAGTCACCAATACCAGCAACTCCATAGACACCAATATCAACAACTCCATAGTCACCAATACCAGCAACTCCATAGACACCAACATCAACAACTCCATAGTCACCAATACCAGCAACTCCATAGACACCAATATCAACAACTCCATAGTCACCAATACCAGCAACTCCATAGACACCAATATCAACAACTCCATAGTCACCAATACCAGCAACTCCATAGACACCAATATCAACAACTCCATAGACACCAATACCAGCAACTCCATAGACACCAATATCAACAACTCCATAGACACCAATACCAGCAACTCCATAGACACCAATATCAACAACTCCATAGACACCAATACCAGCAACTCCATAGACACCAATATCAACAACTCCATAGTCACCAATACCTGCAACTCCATAGACACCAATATCAACAACTCCATAGTCACCAATACCAGCAATTCCATACACACCAATACCAGTAATTCCATACACACCAATACCAGCAATTCCATACACAGCAATACCAGCAATTCCATACACACCAATTCCATACACACCAATACCAGCAATTCCATACACACCAATACCAGCAATTCCATACACACCAATACCAGCAATTCCATACACACCAATACCAGCAATTCCATACACACCAATACCAGCAATTCCATACATACCAATACCAGCAATTCCATACACACCAATACCAGCAATTCCATACACAGCAATACCAGCAAATCCATACAAACCAATACCAGCAATTCCATACACACCAATACAGTAGTTCCATACACACCAATACCAGCAATTCCATACACACCAATACCAGTAATTCCATACACACCAATACCAGCAATTCCATACAGAGCAATACCAGCAATTCCATACACACCAATACCAGCAATTCCATACACACCAATACCAGCAATTCCATACACACCAATACCAGCAATTCCATAGACACCAATACCAGCAATTCCATACACAGCAATACCAGCAATTCCATACACACCAATACCATCACATACAAATTGGTAAATGTAGTTGCTCATACTCATGAGAATTTGATCACCCCATTTGACGACCTGATTTCAACCGTAATATATGCCAAACAATTTATAAAATTAGGGATGATTCGGAAACTAATATGAAGTGTATTCCAAAACCATAGCTATGGGCACGATGAAGCTCTCATCAACGTAACCATAACTGTGGGCACGATGAAGCTCTCATCAACGTAACCACAACTGTGAATATGATGAAGCTCTCACCAACGTAACCATAACTATGGGCATGATGAAGCTCTCATCAATGTAACCATAACTGTGGGCACGATGAAGCTCTCATCAACGTACTCGTCAACGTAACCATAAATGTGGGCATGATGAAGCTCTCATCAACGAAACCACTGTGGGCATGATGAAGCTCTCATCAACGTAACCACAACTGTGAATATGATGAAGCTCTCACCAACGTAACCATAACTATGGGCATGATGAAGCTCTCATCAATGTAACCATAACTGTGGGCACGATGAAGCTCTCATCAACGTACTCGTCAACGTAACCATAAATGTGGGCATGATGAAGCTCTCATCAACGAAACCACTGTGGGCATGATGAAGCTCTCATCAACGTAACCATAACTGTGGGCACGATGAAGCTCACATCAACGTAACCATAACTGTGGGTACGATGAAGCTCTCATCAATGAACCCATAACTGTGGGCACGATGAAGCTCTCATCAACCAACGTAACCATAACTGTGAGCATGATGAAGTTCTCATCAACACGACCATAACTGTGGGCATGAAGCTCTCATCAACGTAACCATAACTGTGGGCATGATGAAGCTCTTACCAACGTAACCATAACTGTGGGCATGATGAAGCTCTCATCAACGTAACCATAACTGTGGGCATGATGAAGCTCTCATCAACGTAACCATAACTGTGGGCATGATGAAACTCTCATCAACGTAACCATAACTGTGGGCACGATGAAGCTCACATCAACGTAACCATAACTGTGGGTACAATGAAGCTCTCATCAATGAAACCATAACTGTGGGCACGATGAAGCTCTCATCAACCAACGTAACCATAACTGTGAGCATGATGAAGTTCTCATCAACACGACCATAACTGTGGGCATGAAGCTCTCATCAACGTAACCATAACTGTGGGCATGATGAAGCTCTTACCAACGTAACCATAACTGTGGGCATGATGAAGCTCTCATCAACGTAACCATAACTGTGGGCATGATGAAGCTTTCATCAACGTAACCATAACTGTGGGCATGATGAAACTCTCATCAACGTAACCATAACTGTTGGCATGATGAAGCTCTCATCAACGTGACCATAACAGTGGGCATGATGATGCTCTCATCAACGTAACCATAACTGTGGGCATGATGAAGCTCTCATCAACGTAACCATAACTGTGGGCATGATGAAGCTCTCATCAACGTAACCATAACTGTGGGCATGTTGAAGCTCTCATCAACGTGACCATAACAGTGGGCATGATGAAGCTTTCATCAACGTAACCATAACTGTGGGCATGATGAAACTCTCATCAACGTAACCATAACTGTGGGCATGATGAAGCTCTCATCAACGTAACCATAACTGTGGGCATGTTGAAGCTCTCATCAACGTGACCATAACAGTGGGCATGATGAAGCTCTCATCAATGTAACCATAACTGTGGGCATGATGGACACAAAATAGCCTATCTAATTGGTCGGTTGCTTGGCAATGCATCAAGCTGTGTTGCAAAACAATTTGATGTTTGCACACAATGCTGGTGTCAAGTGATGCACCAAAATTTAGGCACACACATACATATATGTATTATGTATATAACTGACAAGATCATTAAACATAATTATAAATTACACCATTATACCTTGTGGTAGAGGCATGGGCAATGATGTTGCCTCCAATGGGTTTCTTGGGATCTGTGGCAAACATGGAGGCACCATCCACCTGGGCTACTACCTGGTTGGTGATGACCACTGCCACACCAAACTGTGCAGAAAAGATAGATTAAGTATATATCAAAGAGTGTGGTAGCATTACTCTATTGGTTTGACTCCTGTTTCAAAATGGCAGATGCCAAAAACACAAAATTCATACCTTATCTAAACTCACTTTGGCAGCTTTTTAGCATTGTTGCGGCCATTTTATCCCCAAAATACTTCCATGTGTCTCCTGAATTCTTTGCTAAGATTGTAAACCAGCAGAAAAACAACAACAACAACTAAATTTGTCATCTACCTATCTTTTCTCCAACCCCCATAACTTGAATGCCACAAGACAATTTTAGTACCAGAAGATTCCAAATTTCTAAATATTACTATACAAAAATGGTAATGATCATCAATACAATAACCAAGTTTGTGTGTACATTTGCAAAATTGAGAAAATTCGGCAGTTACACGTTTTCGTAGCAAAGAAATGAATGGGGACTTGTTTACTGAGAAACTTACTCATGAAAAAAAAGAAGGGAAAAAAAGACATTCAACTGATAAAAGAATTAGCAGCCTGCTTTGAGCACAGTCGACTATCATAATCAATCATAATGAATGAGATGATATTGGGACATTAGTTACAGACCTTCAACAAAATCAGGTAAGCTACTTTGATCCAAGTAAGTAAGTAAGTAAGTAAGTAAGTAAGTAAGTAAGTAAGTAAGTAAGTAAGTATGTAAGTATATATGCATATATACAAATCTCAAATTTCTTTATCAGCTCAAAATTGTTGGTTCTTTTTACCAACATTTTTAACTGAATTACTTCGGTCTTCTTCAGGATGAATGAGAATATGAACAAAATTAAATTTTTTTTTTTTAAAAACAACTATATTGGAGTTACCTGAAAAAGGAAACAAGGCTGCACCTATGCATGCCACAACCAATTAGATGACCCTTTACCATCTAAATTCATGCACACCAAGATTTAAAAAGCAGTACAATTGGCGTTATGACTTAGTCCTGTTTCCTTTCCTTTTTAACAGATTAACTGCCACAAACGCCATATGGTACAAACTCGGCATTGTTCACACTCAACACAAATATTGTAAAATGAACCATACACGCTAAACACCAGATTTTTTCCCCCTTCCCTTCTTTACTAGCACATGCCCAGTAAACGGCTCTACCCTCTAAAACTTTCGGTTCGATGGGGCAAGTGAGCAAAATGAAAGAAATTTAGAAAACGACTGACAATCGCAACTGCTGTCATGAGTGGTCTCTTCCTAGCCTTTACTGCTATTTCGGGTGCCATTTTGGGGGGGAAGAAAGCTGCACAGGCACATATGCTTACAAGGAATCACTATGAATACCTTTTTTTCTTAAGAAAGGAGGCGCTCCTGGATGAATTTTATTGTTTGTAAACATAGAGTGACGTAGTAATGCACAGCTTACTTCAATGAAGCTGATTGTTATACCAAACTGCAGCTTATTTCAAATGATATGAACAGTTTTAGTTTATTCTTGAAAAATAGTTATAGCTAAAAATATAATTGTTATAACAAGCCACAAATAAAGTTGTCGTTCAAGCAGTTAACAGGTCAATCCAATATTTCGTTTTTGTTCGTGCTCCATTAGTTTTGTTCCTGTATATTACAGTTGAGCAGTGGAGGACTACACCAAGTCAGAGTTCTGCAAAGTCCAAGTCAGGGCTTTATTGTTGTTAGACACAATACATATCTGCACATGCCACGTCTCATTGCTACTGGTGACTGTACCCATCTACACCACGCTGTCCACTACACAGAGTAATCGCTGCAACACATTGGAACATTAGGAGTCTTCGGAACATTAGGAGTCTTCCGGTACTAAAGTTTTTATGGATGGACCTATTGAACATGAATTATGTGTTGGGGGAAACAGAGACAAATAAAACACAGATCCTTGAAGATGAATTCCAAGGGTTTTTAAACAACAGAACACCTCTATGTGTGTGTTTTGTCTGCAGCTTAACTACCTTAGTGAAGGATTCAAGGCAAACTTAGAGTGTTTTTGTAGCTAATAGTGGCTGTTAAGGCAGCCGAGAAGCTGCAGATGTGAGTTTTAGCTGCAATATGTGTTTTTTCCATCCGCCATTTTAAAAGGTGGTCAAACCAACATAACCAGTGCTACTGCACTCTATTCTCTACAATGTGTTCAAAAAAGAGGTCACATGAAATGCATTTTTATTTTTAACTTGAGCCGATAAAAAAGATCTATCGTCCGCATTTTATGTTGTGAATTAAAAATCACGTTCCAGTTTGTACTGTTCGGCTTATATTGCACAAGTGTGGTTATTATGCGTGCGCCCTTTTGCTATACACATTGGCTGCATGCTTATTTCCTTAGCAAAAGATTCAAAGGTATGTAGGGGGCTAAAACCACCATTTAGTCAGCTAAGACTCTGCCAAAGGGGGAGAAGGGTGAAGTATCGACTTCTTTGGTCTATCATCAGTATGAGCACATTATACTATGCTATTCTAGAGGACTGTAGACTATAATATTTCGGTGTGTGTTTCTGTCAGTTAAATCAGATGTACAATTATCGCACATTGACTAATTTCCAGAGAGACTTTGTCGATGTGATGTTTTGTAAGTATAGACTCATTCAGTGTTTGAATTTATAAATAACTTAATAGTTCATAATTCTTTTAACTGGCACTATCTTACTTGGCTCAAGGCCAGTTCACAATATGTCACGAGGTCTTCGTGTCACTTTGAGAAGTTCACAATATCCTCCTTGTCGCATTGCTTTGAACCATTAAAATTAAACTTTCACCCGGAATTAAGAACTCCATCCACTAATTTATGAACCTCAACCTGATATTCAAAACCAAGTGCACTTTCCAGCAATGGACGAAGTTGAGAGGACTCACTACTCCAAATACATCCCATATACTAGGAAAGTTCCTCACCGCCTCAACCAATCCTTCATCTCATCGTCCTCTGAAATAATGTGTTACTGAGCCACAATAAACCATACCAACATGTGACAACCGATGTGTTGCAACCGAAGCTAGAAGACTGACTATTCAGGAGAAGTTACAACATGTTCACAATATCACAAAAATGACTGGTTACATCACGTCGCTAGTGCAAGCGGCATATTGTGGAAATTTCATCACAATAATTAATTTTTAAAATTATATATATATACACATCAGTCCAGCATGATTCACACATCAGGTGTGGGGCGTAATGCATTCACTACCAACATGAAAACAATCTAATGCTGTTGAGTGTGTGGAAAGTAAACAGTAGAAGCCATGGGAGGGGGGGGGGGGGGGGGGGCAGAGAAGACTAACATTTACCTCATCAGCTAATCTGAGCAGTGTCCTAAGGAATCTTGCAAGGTGCATCTGACGAGCACTTAGTTCTCCACGACCAGAATAGTCGGTACGATAGAGGCCAGTAGCACTGTCCACGATCAGCAGGGCATATCTGAAACAAGAAAAGGAAAAATATTATGGGCTATAAAGAGAGGTCATCTTCCAAGTACACAAATCATGTCAGATTACAGATAAATATTGGATGAGAAATAAATCCCCAATCTATCATGTGGCATGATTAATATGCCAGCACCTTCTCCAGACAAATAGCGCGTGTTGATGCTGACCAACCAGTTACTTGTTCAATTTTCCCCCCTTCCCATTTGGGGCATGTGACTGAAGGGTGACCTAGTGGTCAAACAAAGGACCCATAGCATCTTTCCCGTAAAACCGGTTTTGGTAACCAACTATAACACTCCTTGTAAAAAGCCAGCAACACTCAAGTAGCTACATATCACACTATTAGTGTTTCTTCAGATCTATCCTTGCCTCTAAAGTTGCATGTGTGGGAAGTACAGGGAAGAAGATATGGGTCCTTGAACATGACCCATTTGTTTGACCCCTAGTCCCCTGTCAGGGATGGCTCTCCTGTCTCTCACTAGCCAGCCCTGACTATCCAAGGAAGGGATCAGGTCTACAAAACCATAAACGCAAGTATAAGTCTACACACAGAACCACAGAACTTAATTACACAAGTAACTGACATCATAACCATTTACGGAGAGAACCTTCGAATAACCTTCCAGCCCCCCCCCCCCCCCCCCATTGGTCGGACTGTAACCAGGGATAAGGACTGATAGCGAGTTGCTAAGGGAGAACCAGGGGAGGGAAGATAAATCTGAACATGGTATCTGAGCATTTGTGTAATTACTATAAACCAAGTGTTGTAAGGAAAGTGAGCCTGGGTGTATGTTAACAGGCTGATCTAGTTGAGGTTGTTGGGCAAGGAAGTCTAACAAAAGGACTAGGCGTCACAGGTAATTGCAAGGTCTCAAGAGGTCTCTGGAGCAGACCCAAGGAGTCTAGGTCTCTCATAGGCAATTACCTGACACCCCCTCCCCGAAGTGACTGCATACAAAGACTGTCCATTGCTCCCAGACAAATTACTACAACTGTTTCACAAGTTCACAAGACATGGAGGCTTTTCCTAATTGTACAATCTCACTACTATGGTTACAAGCTAGAGAAATGACCCCATTCTATGTCACCCCACACACGCACCTAGATTCAGCCATCATTGCCGATGCCTGTATCAGAAGCTGTCCCTGGTGGTCAGTGTTGTATGCTCTGGCATAAGCCACATTGTCTAGCACATCAGACCCCGATAAACCATACCTGTAGCACACAAACACCACAAATAGAAGACCGGTGAGGGGTTGAGAGATGAAGAGTGAGGGGAGGATTGGGAGAGAAGAGGAAGATTGAGGAAAGGAGGAGAGGTAAAGAGCAGGGAGAAGTAAGGAGTGGAAGAGTAAGGAGAGGAATGTTGAAGGCAAGAAAGGTTAAAATTGAGGGAAGGAGCAGTGATGGGAAAAGAGGAAGAGCAGAGGGTAGAGTGAGGGGAGGAGAAGGGTAAGAGCAGAGGAAAGTGAGATGATTAAATGGTAGGAGAAGAGTAAGAGCAGAGGAAAGAGTGAGAGGAGAAGAGGAAGAAATAACAGAGGGAAGTGTAAAGGGAGAAGAGGAAAAGAGGAGGTGAATAGAAGAGGGAAGCGTGAGGAAAAGAGGAGGTGAATAGAGGAGGGAAGAGTGAGGAAAAGAGGAGGTAAATAGAGGAGGGAAGTGTGAGGAAAAGAGGAGGTGAATAGAGGAGGGAAGTGTGAGGAAAAGGAGGTGAATAGAGGAGGGAAGAGTGAGGAAAAGAGGAGGTGAATAGAGTGAGGAAAAGGGGAGGTGAATAGAGGAGGGAAGTGTGAGGAAAAGAGGATGTTAATAGAGGAGGGAAGTGTGAGGAAAAGAGGAGGTGAATAGAGGAGGGAAGCGTGAGGAAAAGAGGAGGTGAATAGAGGAGGGAAGAGTGAGGAAAAGAGGAGGTGAATAGAGTGGGGAAAAGAGGAGGTGAATAGTGGAGAGAAGAATGAGAAAAGAGGAGGTGAATAGAGGAGGGAGAGTAAAGAAAGAGGAGGTGAATAGAGGAGGGAAGTGTGAAGGGAGAAGAGGAATAGCGGAAGGGAAAAGGACAAGATGAAGAGTAGAGGGAAGAGTGCGGGGACGAGAAGAGGAAGAGTACAGGGAAGAGTGAAAGGAGAAAAAGAGCAGAGGGAAGAGTGGAGAAAGGAATGAGAAGAGGAAGAGCGGGGGGAATAAGGAGAATAGGAGAGGAAGAGTCTAGGAAGAGTGAAAGAAAGGAGGGAGGGTAGGAGAAGAGGAAGAGCAGAGGGAAGGAGGAAAAAAGTGAAGGAAGAAGTGAGGGGAGGTGGAGAAGAAGTGTGTAAAGAAAGAAGCATTGAAATAAACACAAGGCATGACTGACCTCTCAGCAACAGCAAGGAGTCTTTCTGGTCTAAAGGTACCCTCTGTGTCTATGTACAAACATTTTCCTTCCCCTCCTCCACTGTCAATGGGCAACTGCATTACAAGATGATGGGATTGGAGAGGAGGATAAGATATTATGTCTACTATTGAAGATTGTTAGGTAATCTATACTTTTTTGTACTTGTCGTTGTCCAAAGGTTATTGTAATAGGAAGGGACAGTTGCCTTCAAGCAAGAGCCAGTGCCACAAGTGTTATACACAATCACTCTACCTGCAACCACACATGATGTTGGTGAGGTGCTCCAATGTCCATGAAGATCTGTTTTCACGGAACTACCCTCTATATGAACAGACATTTTAGTTGTAGCGACTTCTGCTCAAATCTCTCATTTTCTCTTTGTTAATGAAGTTAATCACAATAGTGCATATATATATATATATATGGAGGTTAGGTTTATAATATTCATTATCACAATGGCTGAACACCAACTGCCGGTGCCACCAGAGAATATTGGCCTTGGGAGGTTGGAGGTGGGCTAGGGATACAGTGCGCATCAGTGGTGCATGCCAATGGCATCCCTGCTCACCTAACCTCTGCAAAAATTATAACACTAACTCTTACTTGGCATGTGGCTGCCAGGGTGTGACATATTTGTGTCTTCCCAGTGCGAAATTCTCCGAAGATTTCTGTAATGGAGCCAGTCTCCATACCGCCACCAAGAAGTTTGTCAAGCTCCTTAGACCCAGTGGTTAACTGTATTATCTCAGATCGTTTCTGGTGAAATTCTGTTGCCGTAGTGAACCCCATAGGAACAAGCTTGGTGGCCTCATTCTGAATTCTATCAGCTTTTGTTTCACTTATTCCCTTGATTGTAATGAGAGCCTTTTTAGGTGCATATGCCACCGACTCTACAGTATGATAGCCAGCGTCACATAGCTTCTTCACATCGGATGCACTGATGCCTTGACTCTATTATTGGACATCAGTTAGGGTGGGTTGTGAAGCCAACATGGCAAGTGGAACGATAAAAGATTAGCTTTAATACTTACTTCCAGTCTACTGATGAGCATTGGTCCGAATTGTTGCTCATCTTGCTCGTCTTCTTGTTGAACTCGCTGTTCTGTCCGGAGGAGCTGAGCCATCAAAACTATCTTGGTGAAATTGCAGGGTTAAAGTTCATAATTTCCCGCTCTTTTTCGAGACGAGTTACTAAAAAGAAGCAAGACTGTTGAGCAAATCTGTACGACATCACAAGCTGGAAGTTATTAGAGGTAGGTTATGTTGAACAATGATGTATACTACTAGTAGCTACCCCTAACCTGTTTTAGCGGTGTCTTAGTCTTCGCTAGAAATTTAGAATTATGCGTTTCAAATCTCCAAAGACACATTTTGAGTGGGATAAAAACTGATGGGAAGTGCCTAGGTCCCACTTCAGTAAGCCAAGCTGGTAGGTGCCTAGGCATTCTTTTGGGGGTGCCCAGCTGATGATTGTTGTGGTTGTTGGTCAAGGGTTACAGGTCAGGGACTAGCTGAACACACACCCAGATAGTATTTAAGGGGGGGACTTGACCATTTACCACCGAAATTTGAACACATATTTGTAGCTGTCATAACATTTTCCCCCTTTCTTCTGTGCAGATACTTTTATTACCAGCTTGTTGCTTATTGTGTGTGCTTTAAGATGATATGTAAAAAGTCTCTATAGGCACTTTTTCTTAGAAGATATAGCCAAACAAGCAAGGGTCACTCAAAAAATGGCACTTCCTAATTTGGAACAAGTCTAATTCCAAGGCGCCGAGAGCTACCCATCCCCAAACTTTGTTGTGGCTTGCTAACACCCTAAGCTGTGATTTGACCAAGAGAAATTATTTTTACCTGAAGCACTCCAGAGTTATGGCACTTAGAAGAGGCGGGATCACAGATATTCCGTGGTTTTTGGCGGTTGGAATTATAGTGTCTCATATCTCATCAACACTTCACCTGGTTGTAATTATGAATTGGTCAAATCACAGCTTAGGGTGTTAGCAAGCCACAAAACAATTTTTGAGTCAGTAGCTCAAGGCGCCTAGGAATTAGACTTGTTCCCAATTAGGAAGTGCAATTTCTTGAGTGACCCTTGCCTTTTTGCTTGTATCTTCTAAGAAAAAATGCCTATAGAGACATTTCACATACCATCTTGAAGCACACACAATAAGCAACAAGCTGGTAATAAAAGTTTCTGCACAGAAGAAAGGGGAAAAAAGTTATGACAGCTACAAATATGTGTCCAAATTTCGGTGGTAAATGGGCGTGTCCCCCCTTAATTAGCCAGATATTTTCTTCACATGTAAAATAGGAAAGGCTAAAGAGAAGACGGCAGAATATAGACACTGAATCTGATTGGTCAACGTCCTTATGGTCACGGAATTGTGCAATAAGTTGGACAATCTGCACCTTGCTTCAGGTTCACATGCCATGTGTGGCTGGTTAGTAGTCATCAGAACTGCTGTTCTTTAGTCTGCTACAGGGCTGTATCTAGCAAAAATTGTTTGAGGGGGGGGGGGGGGGGGGGGGGGGCAGTGGATGCGGACAGCTCTAAATGTTTGGCTCTTTTATGAGGAACAGGACCTGAGGTACGGTATCTCAATTGAACTTGGATTCATGAATCATTATTACTATAAATGTAAAGTATGTAATTAGAACATAAAGGTCATGCTTACTTTCTCCAGTTAGCCTTCCTTCGATAAATTTCCTCTTTGAAGGAATATAATCACTTTCACGATGAATCAAGAGCATCACTAATCCACTCAGCCTCTCTTCTGTTGTTGAAGAACAGGTCCAAAGCTTTAGACAACAAAGTGTAGAAAATAATCTTTCCCATGAGACACTTCCCACAGGCAAAGTCAAAAGTATTATTCCCATAATAGGATGTTGTCAAATCTACTCTCTTCTTCACTCGATTTCGCTAACTTCTATGGGGTGAAATATTTTTGTGCTCATTTGAAAACCTCATTTGTAACTGTTCAATCACATGGTCAATCAATGGGTAGTAAGTACACTTTGATTTGATAGTGATCTGATAGAGTCTGGCTTGCTAGACCAGCATTACTTGACAGGAGTATCCTTCCCGATCCTCACTGACCATAGCTGCCTCCAATACCTCCACCAGATGAAGGACATAGCTAGATGTCGTTGAATAGCAGGAGTTTGTGGGTTTTCAGTAACCTATACAGTCTGAAGTTCAATTCTACTCCAAACCATTTCCCAACAATCATCACTTCTGGCTTCTTGAATAAGCTTTTTTTCCTTTTTTTAATAGTCATTACATCTCCATAAGCTTCTGGAAGATCACAATCTTTAGCTTGTTGAGCTAATGTCACTGAACTTAGAAACTTAAAATTGCTTGGGAAACAATTAGTGCATCTATGAACTAGCTCTCCTCAAAAAGCCACCTTACATATGAAGTGGCATCGATTCTGGACTCTAGGGTTCATCTGTGTTTTATTCTGTTCATGGTTTCTAAGATTGCGACCTACTTAGCTACAACTGCTGAAAGAGTGCATACTCTTGCACTCTAACGGGTGGCACTAGATTTACGCGTGCAATGCCTCTTGGACCTTAGTGTTTCATTTGTGTCATAGATAAAATAAACTCATCATCATCTTCATCTTCTATCATTAATTTAAAAAAGTCAAGAAGCTGTTGCTGATCTTGCTAGCTAGATATAATTTTTTTTAAATTTTTTTAAATGCACTTGGCAATACAAGATAAAAAACATGTCAATTTTTTAACATTGTCAAAATGATTGCAGGTAGATGAAACACTGGTATAGCTACTGGAAGTAGCAAGATTTAAAGCATGTGAGTGGCAATGAACATATACGGCATTGGGATACTTCTCTGCTATATTAGCTTGGGATCCATTTTTGGGAAAACTCATTACAGCGGCTTTATCAAACCTTGACCAATTAGAAAAGACAAGGTCATTCCCCATTGCTGAAGTTTAGAGATGAATGCATCAGTAATGGCCTGAGCATTCTTCGTTCTTTTTTTCAAGTTTAATAAAACCTAGAAGCTATTCACATACTTCACAGTTATTTATAAACCATACAAACAGTCTTGAGTTTCATCAGCCATGAGACTCCAGTAAGATGAAAATGATGACAAGACCTTCTTCGTATAGCATCATCATCACATAAGACTTTTTTTTTGTATTAATGGTGGGTGATGTGTGTTCCGCGTTTTCTGCAGGAGGCTCAGAATGTTCTTTAAGGTCTCTGTCAAAGTTTCCCTTTTCAGTTGTTGTAATCTTATCTCCGCTCATCTGCCAACGTATGTGCTTTACTATGTTTGTGCTTATCGAGTGCGCTATTCCTATTACAGAGAGCTTTTCTCCACTTTTTGAAGCCATGGTGAGTCAGTTTAAAGCACAAACATGGACTACAGTTTAAAGCACAATCATGGACTACAATGTGCACTATCATTTGATATGCTCTATTGTAACCATGGCCTATCCAGCATCCAAGATGGGTTAAATCTTCCTGAAGTAGCAAGGAACACAAAATTTGAAGGACAATTAGACTTGGGTGTTAAGAGTGTTGTTAGCTTGTCATCATCAGATTGGATTCTTTCCAGCATGAAGTGCTGGATCATTAGGATCAGTTTATATATTAGCAACATCACTTGCTGGATCAGGATGGTTATCCTGAAGCACATCACCTTGGGAATCCGGAGAAAATGAACAAATTTTAGCTTGGCACATTCTTTTGGCTTAGGAGTCTTTTCTGAATCTCTTGCCTCAGGTGCCACATTCTGTTAGTTAGCTATCCACTGCCTTTATTTATTATTATTTTAATTAATGTTGAGCAGGGGACTGACTCGAGATTTTTCAGAATAGAAAATTTCCTGTAAGGAGATGGATACCAGGAGGGGAAAATGAGACAGCATCTATAGACCAACTCATACTTTTCCTCATGCAGGTAATTTGAGTCGAAACAAAACCACCCAGAGGATTTCTGCCTATTTTATTGGCCAACTAGCTACAGAGGCGTTGCGAGTTACTGCAAGAACTACACAAAATGTCAGAGGCAGAATGTCCGAAGGTGTGAGGAGAGCTCCATTGCCCATTGTAGGGGTGCCTTTCTCGAGGATTGCTATGGACATCATTGGTCGATCCCCTTCCACAAAGCCGAGGAGGTAACAAGTTTACACTTGTTATTTGTGACTATGCAGCTTTGCTTTCCAGAGGCAGTTCCCCTTTGCAAGATTGACACATAGCATGTGGCAGAGGGAGTTGATCAAACTATTTGCCTGAGTTGGCATCCAGGAAGAAATTCTCACCTTGTCTCAACTCCTGAAGGAAATGTACAGACTACTTAGGGATGGTTCACGATTATCAACATTTGCATCTTCGGAAAGTGTACAGCAAAGTTAAACAGTTAAAATAAGATGGGCAACTCCTTTCTTAACTGCTTTACCGTCATAAGCGCATAGAAGCGCGAGATTGATGGCCGTCACGGAAGTAATTCTTAAAAATCAACCGTTGATCCTATACATTCAAAACTTAATGTATGCATGTGCAAAGGATTGTTCTATTTCCCTCCAAAAATTCAAGAAACGTAGCACGTAGGTAACTATGACATCAAACAATTTTGAATTCAAGAAAAATATGGCCTGAAAGTAGATCGTGCTAGAGTGTTAGAGCTCCTATTTGATGACTGTTTCGACCTCTCCGACTGTGACTGCGATGAAGATGATGAAAATCAAGTGTCTTCCTACCTTGGGGATGAGGTATTAGACTCTGAGGAATTGGCAGCTTTGTCCAGAACTGTAAGTTCAACTCAGGATGTTGGACGCTCTGTTGGAGATGGAGCTTTTGTGACTCCTGATGAGGAGTATGAGGAGAATGAGTTGCTTGGTAAGTATGAGTAGATATCTATAGAATGGAATATAAAAGTTTAGCTAGCAAACTTGACCATGTAGTGAGACATAATAAGCCAGAATGTATATTATAATTATATCACCATGGTGGAAGGTTCATAATAATAATAATCTTCTCAATAGGTTTCGCCACTGATCTTGAATCTGTGGAACCTCTTCCAGATTTTCTTTGTATTGCTTTTGTAGTATGTACATGTGTTAGGCATTTACATGTATACTTCTTTTCTTTATTATTATGTGCATTTCTGCATGCAGACACATGTGCAGTACACGTATGTTTTGTTGATGAGTCTTTGCTCATTCTGCAACATCTTGAACTTCACATTTTTTTTGTATCAAACAATACAGCCAGACCTCGTGGTGCTTGATGGGCAACAGTCAATACTGTTATAGACTGGCAAACATGGCTGGTTATTTATTATATCCTGCCAAATAGAAAAATGAGGGCATTCAATATTTATAAATTATGCCAAAAATGTACGTGTTTCAGATTATATGCTGGTTGCAGGTCGATAAGCAACCATATTTTAGTATTTGATCTGAACAACCATAAAATATACTTGTAATAGTCAATAAACGCCGAGATAAAAAGTATTATAATTAAAAAATGGTTTGTGGTTTGGTTGCTAGGCAATGTATTTATTACCAAATTGATCAGCAACTCATTGGCAATCATGTGATATGCGGTTGCTGGGGACTTTTCTGAACCAATCATCAGATACAAAAATTAAAGTAAAAATAGGTCAAAATCTCAAAATTAAGTAGACGTTGAAAGGGTTAAATAACATTAATAAATATTTATACCAACAGGTTTGTGCTTTTCAGCTCATGTTTTAGTACTAATATTCAAGTTATAAAATAAGTTTTTCGAAACATACACAATGGATATTTTGAAAACTTTTTAATATATATATATATATATATATATTGAAGTAAATTACTTTCGATAAGAGACTTTAGTGCACCAAAGTAGAATCATAGACAACAACTACTTAAGGGGGGACTCTACCTGAAACCAACGAAATTGTAACACATTTGTAGCTGTCATAACTTTTTTTCCCTTTCTTCTGTGCAAATACTTTTTATACCAGCTTGTTGCTTATTGTGTGTGCTTTAAAATGATATATAAAAAGTCTCTATAGGCACCTTTTCTTAGAAGATATATCCAAACACGCAAGGGTCACTCAAGAAATGGCACTTCCTAATTTGTGGCAGGTTTTACAGCCAGGCGCCTTGACCGCAGCGCCCCAAACTCGGTACGAATGTAGCTAAAGGCCTTATCTATCGGCTGGTGGATTTTATTTTTTTCCCGGTGAACCCCCCCTGAGTTTTAGTGTTGAGAAGAGGCGGGACCCAAAAAAATCGCGATAAGGCCTTTAGCTACATTCGTACCGAGTTTGGGGCGCTGCGGTCAAGGCGCCTGGCTGTAAAACCTGCCACAAATTAGGAAGTGCCATTTCTTGAGTGACCCTTGTGTGTTTGGATATATCTTATAAGAAAAGGTGCCTATAGAGACTTTTTATATATCATTTTAAAGCACACACAATAAGCAACAAGCTGGTATAAAAAGTATTTGCACAGAAGAAAGGGAAAAAAAGTTATGACAGCTACAAATATGTGTTACAATTTTGTTGGTTTCAGGTAGAGTCCCCCCTTAAACGAACATGGCAATAGTCCTTAAATACCATAGCTAAGGGGTGCCCACACTTTTTTGGCTTGCAAGCTACTTTTAATATGACCAAGTCAAAATGATCTACCTACATTAAAAATGCTAAATATATATTTATATATATATACTGAGTACACTTCATATATACAATATATGTTGGTGTACTGGCGGGAAGTCAGTGTCGTAGCTTCTATGAACAGTCGGAAAGTGCCGCTCCACTTCCCTTCTTTGGAATATCGATGGTAGATTAGCAGATCAGACAAACACTTCGAATATGATATTGTGAAGGAAAAAAGTCCTCCCATTCCAGATGGAAGTGTTAAGTTTTTGGTTTCTTATTTGGTACAGCTCCCCCACTAATTTTTATATCCTTTCTTTAGTAGAGATAAATTGTAGCTAACTAGGTTATTAGCTCTCCCGCATTTTGCAGTAGCTCGCGTAGTTGACCACGCATGCGTGGTGACATGGTGTCAGAACTCAGACTGGCTGCCCTGTACGCCAATCAAGTGGCAGTGCGGATGGATGATAGGCTATCTAATTTTTTTTTAATGCCACGCGATCTACCCACAATACCTTTGTGATCGACGTATTGGGCACCCCTGCTCTAGCTAATCACATGCATACATCTAAGTAATATGGAACTATCTAATCAGAGTCAACACCAAGATGTTGATGGTGAGTTCCATTGATGAGTCTCTTAGCTTAATTTCCCGGTTGAGTGAGTCTCTTACGTTAAGCCCCCAGCGTGGTTTCGAGCCAGAAAGGCTAGATGGTTTGAGGAAGGCGGTGCATGCCGCCACATTATATATATTGCATTAATAGTCACACGTTTTAATAATACTGTTTATTTTATGCTGCTTCATAAAAATGGCAGAGAGCAAAAGTCATCTCGATTAAAATTATGTGTGTGTGTGTGTGTGTACAGGTGAGGACTTATGACAAAGTGTTCTATGAAGGGTGTTATGGTGAAGAACTGCTTTTCCCTCCAAAATAGCTTTAGAGCATGATCAGGGAGTTCGCTAGTACTCCCTTCGGACTGACCCACTTTTTAGAATGGCGGATCAACCCCCCTCCTTCCCCCTGGCAAAACAAAGTGTTTATATCTCAGCTCAAACTCACACCGGTAGCTCCTTAGCTGCCTAAATGGTGGCTTTAGCCGATATTAGCTCCAAAAAGATTCCAAGCGTGCCTTGAATACTTCGCTAAGGTAGTAAACTGGCAGCACAAAAAATGCGGCTTTTACCATGAAATTCATCGTTAAGTTTTTTTTTTTTGCTTGTTTCTCATTCTTCCAACACATAACTGGTGTACACTAGGTCCTCTCATCATAACTGGCGTACAATAGGTCCTCTCGTAACTGGCGTACACTAAGTCCTCTCATCATAACTGGCGTACAATAGGTCCTCTCATCATAACTGGCATATGCTAGGTCCTGTCATCATGCTGACGTACACTAGGTCCTCTCATCCTAACTGACGTACAATAGGTCCTCTCATCATAACTGGTGTACAGTAGGTCCTCTCATCATAACTGGCATACACTAGGTCCTCTCATCATAACTGGCGTACACTAGGTCCTCTCATCATAACTGACAGGGTTTCATTTCGAAAATTGTCCAAGCCGGGGGGGGGGGGGGGGGGGGGGGGGGGCGTCAACTGGAGGAATCTGATTTTAAGGGGGAGGGGGGGGTTTGCATGATGGTTAAGGATGTGACAAAGTTTGTGTCACATACCCTATCTGGGGGGGGGGGGGGGGGGGGGTATGCTTGAATGTGTGTGTGCGCTGGGTTTCATACAGGATTTTTGACTTTTGGGAGGGGGGCAACTCTAAAGTTCGTTGTTGATGTGGGGTGGTGCATAGCACATAACAACTAGGTGATCTGGGGGTACTAGTAGTCATTCTAAATGGGAAGTCTACACAGCTAGACTCAGTTTTATTTGGGTTGTGAAGGAAAGGGGGGTGGGGTGCGGAATTTCTTACTACTTTGGTGCACTATATTCCTTTTTAATGATGGCTAATATAGAATTGTTATGGGGAAAAACATTTTCAGGAGGGAGGAAAGCTGGTGTTTGGGGGGGGGGGGGGGGGGGGGGGGGATTAAACTGGTCTTTGGGGTTAGGGGAAATCCAGGGCTTCACCCCCTTAAATGAAACCCTGGTGTGTGTGTGTGGATTTCCCCCCCCCCCTTTTTTTTTTTTTTTTTTTGGTTGGCTGAGGTAGCTTCTGCCTGGATATACGTGAGTACTTAAAGGTGCTCTCTATCACGGAAGCGTCAATCTTCCGTATACCATTACAAATCTTGAAAAGATCTAGCCTAGCGAGACTCCGCTCAGTTGTTTATTTATCGTCTGTATTTTACACACAGAGCAAACCAATGCTTACCTTTTCAGAGAAAGCTACATATAGTCCCCCTTTTGCTTACCTCAAACTCAGAAAGTTGTAGTTTCCTCACAATTGCGCTGGTTACATATGTTTTGTCAGCAATATAATGAGATTTATACAATTAGAAACCGGAAATTTACCTAGGTGCTTCCCGTGATGAGCACCTTTAGTATGGAACTAACAGTTGACACAAAGGTTGTAGAAAGGTGAACTTGTGTGTAAAACACTCTCCATGTGATGGTGTGGGATGAAACTTTTCCCTGGTTAGAGTTTGATGAAAATTTAAAGGGTGCATTCTGCAAATTATGCAAAAAGGTGGAAGATTTCTTCGGAGGACTAGTGGGGCTTGGATTGCTAAACCATTCACTAACTGGAATGGCGACTCAGAAAATGAAATTACATTAAAAAAATTAAGTGCACCATGAAGCTGATAGAGCTAGAAAAGAAGGATCCATTATCAGCCAACTTCAAAATGTTGGAGAGCAGCAAAGTTTACAAAATGGAAGGTGATTAAAGCTCTTATCCGATGTACTCACTTTCTAGCTCATTTGCACATACTACTAACTTTGACAAACTAGTTGAATTGGTAGTGAGTTGTGGTGGAGAGACTCTTCAAACCTTCCTTGACAGAGCTGGAGGAAATGCAATGTATACCTCAAAAATGGCTGTGGTAGAGTTTGTGAATACTCTTGAAACATAGGTGGAAGAGTCTCTACTCAAGCGGCTTCGTAAGGCACCCTTTTTAACATCATGGCTGATGAATGCACTGTTGTTACTACCATAGAGGAGCTGACAATTTGTTGTCGTTGGGTGGAAAGTGGTGTACCAGAAGAACACTTCATTGAAATTTTACCCGTTAAGAAAGCTAATGCTGAAAGTATCTATTCTGCATTAGTGGAGTACTGCAGGGAAAAGAACATTGAGTTGGGAAGGCTAATGGGAATGGGATTTGATGGAGCTACTATAAGAGTTCAAAGAAGATTGAAAGAGCTCTCACCTCATGCATTGTTTGTCCACTGTCATGTCCTTCAACTGGCTTCTGTGCAAGTTGCTGATGCTACACCAGGTATCAAGCATGCCTACATTACCTTGATGATGTTATGGAAGTTCTTTCGTTACTCCCCAAAACGTGCAGTGTCATTAAAGGAGATTCAGAAAGTACCAGATCTTCCAGAGCTCAAAATTGTGAAACCGTCTGACACACGCTGGCTTGCACATGAGCATTGTGTCAAAGCAGTAAAAGCTAGTTACAGCTCAATAGTTCTTGCTCTTGAAAATATATATGAACTATCACATGAACTTGAAGCTCTTGGACTAAGTAAAGCCCTTTCTAGTCACTCCACAATACAGCAATGTACCTACTTGACTACATTCGTCCTCATGTGGCAAAGCTAGCCGTGCCTTACAGACCAAGCACCTGGACCTCTCCTTTATTTCTTGTCTAGTGGATGCTACTCTTAATTCACATGATGATGCTATACAGCCTTCAGCAAAGTGGGTTTTACAGCTACAAGATGCAGGAGAAGAGATAAAAGCAGCAACATGTATTGAAGTCACTAATTTAGATATATGCTCTTTTCAAGAAAGAGTGGGCAAGCTTTTTATCTGACTCATGCCTGGATATGTTATCAGCCTTCAGTATTTTTGATCCAAAGAAAGTGCCCAGAGTCTCTACTCATGAGCTACCTTATATGGAGACAGTCCAATTCAAACGCTCATTGGAAAGAACTGAATTTGAGAAGGCAGCCATTGTCTCTTCTGACATCAGCACTGAGCGGAAAACGTATTGTCAGCTCCTAATTAAGCAGCCAAAAGATGATATATCCATGCAACTGAAGGAATTACTCACCAATGACATGCTTATAGCATTAATTCCAAATCTACAGTTAACTGGCAACCATATGCTTGTCTATTCCCATTTCTACAGCATCAGCGGAACAAAGTTTCTCAGACATGAAGTTAATAATGAATCGCCTTCGTAACTGCTTAAAAATTGTCATTGAATCTCCGGAAAAACTCACTGATAGTGATTTGGAAGAAACTGTTGACATGTGGAATACGGATTGCTGTGTAAACTCTCATTCTGTATCTTATCTCGTTAAATATGCACACTCTCACTGCTTATGCACTTGGTCAGCACTTATCAACATGAATTTTAATAATAACATTTCCGGGGGGGGGGGGAAGGTTCCAAGGGGGGGCAGCTTCCCCCTGTCCCCTCTAAATGAACCCCCTGTCCCCTCTAAATGAAACCCTGACTGACGTACAATAGGTTCTCTCATCATAACTGGCATACAATAAGTCCTCTCATCATAACTGGCATACAGTAGGCCATCTCATCATAACTGGCGTACAATAGGTCCTTGTAATTTTAGTACCAGATGACTCCAAATGTTCCCATAAACATCCACGACTACTACGTTTCGGGGAAAAACACAAAAATAAACATGGTGAAAGTGGTATCTTCAAGACAAAACTTCTGTTGATGATTTGTACCAAAACGAATGTCTCGTGATTCGTTCAGCTATTTGGTTTGTTCAGTTCTCGATCCTGGTCAACTGTCACGATGTCCAAAGGTGAGTTGATCCTCTATCAAAATATCTGCTGTAGTGTTCTCCTGTGAATTGTTACCAAGACCTCGACAGAAACTGTAGCTGACCCTACATGGATGCCGTCAATAATAGCAACAAGATATGATAAGTTCTGATATTTTGGACAACATGGTATACATTGGTACTATCAACGATAGCAATATTACATGGCGTATATTGATGTGTGTAGTGTACTGCCAACAATAAACAAAACAAAAAAATAGTTGGAAAATGAGTTTGTCTAGGAGACCCTCTGCCTATTAGCCACACTTGATGTAGTCCTCCTTTTCTCCTCCACTGCTTAATTATGATATGCAGAAACAAACAAACCAAAAAGCACTTGTAATAAGAGCAAAAATGTTCTATTTAAAAACCACCTGCTATATTGGATTGACCTGTTAAAAAGAACGGGAACAAGACTGTCCCTATGTAGACCACTAGACCTCCTTTACCATTTAAAATCATATGGACCAATATTGTGCTGTTTTTATGTTAGCAAAAGGCACTCTGTGATTTTTTAACTAGCACAACAGTGTTGTACATGGTTTTAAATGATAAAAGGAGTATAACTTGTTGAGGTAGACATGGGTGCAGTATTGTTTCCGTTCTTTTTTAACCAGGCAGTCCAATATAGCTGGGTTTTTTTAAATAAAACATTTTGCTCTTATATAGTGAAGATCTTGGTATTGTATGAATTATCGTAAAATTATTATTTTTATCCATAGGGAATCTTTTCTCAGACACACTAAGCAGGCCTCTGTGCTTTGTGTTGACACAGTAGTTGATGTGAATGCTCGCTTTGACTTAACATACTGGAAACACTAAGCAGGCCTCTGTGCTTTGTGTTGACACAGTAATTGATGTGAATGATCGCTTTGACTTAGCAAACTGGAAACACTAAGCAGGCCTCTGTGCTTTGTGTTGACACAGTAATTGATGTGAATGCTCGCTTTGACTTAGCAAACTGGAAACACTAAGCAGGCCTCTGTGCTTTGTGTTGACACAGTAATTGATGTGAATGCTCGCTTTGACTTAACATACTGGAAACACTAAGCAGGCCTCTGTGCTTTGTATTGACACAGTAATTGATGTGAATGCTCGCTTTGACTTAACATACTGGAAACACTAAGCAGGCCTCGGTGCTCTGTGTTGACACAGTAGTTGATGTGAATGTTCGCTTTGACTTAGCATATTGGAAACACTAAGCAGGCCTCGGTACTTTGTGTTGACAGTAGTTGATGTGAATGCTCGCTTTGACTTAGCATACTGGAAATGATGCCGATTACTTCCTGCACCCCAAGAAGGGGCTTGTGTGTGGATAGAAATAAATTGTATGGTAAACTTGTGAGGAGTGAGTGCATGAGTGAAAATGGGTTGGACACAGGTAATGACCTGCTTTTTTAATTTGATAGAACACCCATAAAGCCTGTACCACAAAAGGGGTGGGGAAGGGGAGGAGCAGTGGTGCTGCAGCGAGAGTATCTGCATGGTCTGGCAACATGTTTTCAAGTACCAACCAAAATAGTAACGCTTTAGCAACAGACTAGTTTAGCATTAGAAGCAGCTATCAACAGACATTTCGGAGACACTGCTGTGGCAAAAAAAAAATAGAGCTTATGTCAATGAATACCCTTGCATATCATGTCAAAGCCATAGCTTAGTTGTGTACAAAATAAATTTTTAGAAGCAAAACAGCGTCACAGAATTAAATGGTTAGTTGAATGCTTGGAGATGTGGTCAACTGTTACCATTTACAACAGAGGCTGTAGCTGATCCTCTACCAAAACATCTTCTGCTCCTGTGGAATGTTACCAAGTCCTAGAAGGAGGCTGTTGCTGACTCTACATGGGGGCAGTTTATAATAGCAACAAGATTATGGTGTGTTTTGATTATTTTGTAGTGAACGTCATGGGTACAGTCAACAATAATAGTGTGTTTTTATGTGTGTAGTGTACAGCAACAATAAACAAGTTAGAAAAGGTGTTTTAGAAAAGGTGTTAAGTGCATAGGAGACCCTCCATCACTCAGCTCACACCTGAAGTAGTCCTCCACTGGTCAACTGATATACAGAAACAACAAAACAAACAAAAAAGCAAACTATATTGGATTGGCCGTTAAGAATGAAAGGCAACAAGACAGGACTCTACCCACTCACTCCAGACATATCTTAGATCAATACAGTGGCTTGATAACCTTATAGCGGAGAGGTACCCGTACCTTGCTTGGCTCTACAAACATACCAATTCATGGTAGAACATCATGCACGGAATGCAAATGCACTCCATATTGTATCAACTTATAACTAGCAAATAGCTAATTTGGCACTTGGTCTGCTACACGTATTATTAAGAAATTGATTCCAGCTAAGCATGGACATTAATTGATTGCTAAGCACCTGCTTAGTGCTGAGTGGCCATTTTCTTGCTGACCGGTTCTCGATGAAATATCCCTGGTCTTAAGCGGGGAACACAAGTAAAACCACCGAAATCTGAACAAAATTTGTAGCTGTCATAACTTTCCCCCCCCCCTTTCTTCTGTGCAAATACTTTTGATACTAGCTTGTTGCTTATTGTGTGTGCGATGATATGTAAAAAGTCTCTATAGGCACCTTTTCTTTGAAGATACATCCAAACATGCATGGGTCACTCAAAAAATGGCACTTCCTAATTTGTGACAAACCTAACTCCAAGGTGCCTTGAGTGACGAACCCCAAAATTGGTGTGTGGGTTGCTAAAGCACGGAGCTGTGATCTAGCGGCTTAATTTTTTCAACAC
This sequence comes from Ekhidna sp., assembly GCA_965261215.1. GTDB lineage: Bacteria > Bacteroidota > Bacteroidia > Cytophagales > Cyclobacteriaceae > Ekhidna. The sequence goes on along the minus strand of CBDHDT010000150.1, from coordinate 58,542 downwards.
ACCCACGCAATTTCTGTGACCCGCCTCTTCTAATCATCATAACTCAGGGGGGGGTTCACGTTAAAGAAAATAATAAGCCGCTAGATCACAGCTACGTACTTTAGCAACCCACACACCAATTTTTGGGTGCGTCGCTCAAGGCGCCTTGGAGTTAGGTTTGTCACAAATTAGGAAGTGGCATTTTTGAGTGACCCTTGCGTGTTTGGATGTATCTTCTAAGAAAATGTGCCTATAGAGACTTTTTACATATCATCACACACAATAAGCAACAAGCTGGTATCAAAAGTATTTGCACAGAAGAAAGGGGAAAAAAGTTACGACAGCTCAAATATGTGTTCAAATTTCGGTGGTTTCAGGTGTGGTCACCCCTTAATTCAGCATGTCTGTGACTGTTTTGGATGTGATATTTGTTTTTATGCTCATGGCCATTGTTTACCTATGGATGCTGCTCTCCCATCACACACCATAGCACTGTATGTGTAGATGCTGGTCCCATTGTTTGTTGTTGGTGTACAAGAATAACCTACCTGATCAGTGCTGCCATTGTGTGCTTGATCACCATGAAGGCTCGGGTTTTTTTTTTGTGTGTGTCAAGTCAGGGTTTACAATCAGGACTTTTAGAAGAGTGGGAGAGGATGAATTTTTTTTGTACCCAAAATTATTTTCTTGGCCGACAAAATAAAAGTAGGGATTTATGGGATTACCTCATTTTTTTACCTCTTCAACCTGCCCTATATGCTGCTTGGTGCTGGTTTCTTTATTAATGTTCTATGTTCTCCAGTGTTCCGATCTCCGATCACTTCCTCTCCAAATCTCATTTTCTCCACCACCCTATTCTCTGGCATCCTTCCTCCAACCACTTCCTCCTTTTCCAAATCCTCTCCAATCTCGATCTATCCATGTCTGTCGGACTTCCCAGCGAAGTGAATCTAAATGACTGGTTTTTCCAAATTTTTCCTGGTTCAAAGTTGGTTGTTATTGGATATAAAAAGTAAGTTTATTTCAGGACTTTATGTAAAGGGAGGGGCAAACCAAGGTTTTATTTGTGGTCACACTCTTATAATCACGTCCTGAGGGAGGGGGCCCTAGGTTGGGAGTGCCAGTGGTATAATACAATAACCAACCCCATCAAAACTTCATGAATATCATTTGTCTTCCTTATTAGGGGAGATCCTAGTCAAAGACTGTGGCGATCAAGTCCCATAGTGATGAGAATTTGTTCGTCTTGGGTTGCATCTGGAACCGGCACTGTGTACGTTCTTCATGGGTTTTTGAGGAGTCAGCTAATGGACGTGAATCTGGACAAAAACTCTCTTTTCATCAATGCATGTATAAAGAAGAAATTTCGCTTTGGTTTTCCAAAGGCTTGGTTGGAGCATGTTAATGAAGTTTGTGATGCTGCAGTCTGCAAGGATATGTTGGAGTTGCATCAGTAAGCAATGGGTTCTAGCTCTAGCAGGATATTGTAAGAAGGTAGTGGAGCTAGGCCTAGTCAGTGTTCCTTTGAATGTGGAAACATTCCCACATTGCAAGAAATTATTTCATGTGGTCCAGTTTATCCCATATGTGATAGATGGATAATGTATTCACTCTCTCTCTCTCTCTCTCTCTCTCTCTCTCTCTCTCTCTCTCTCTCTCTCTCTCTCTCTCTCTCTCTCTCTCTCTCTCTCTCTCTCTCTCTCTCTCTCTCTCTCTCTCTCTCTCTCTCTCTCTCTCTCTCTCTCTCTCTCTCTCTCTCTCTCTCTCTCTCTCTCTCTCTCTCTCTCTCTCTCTCTCTCTCTCTCTCTCTCTCTCTCTCTCTCTCTCACAGGCCAGCTAATGTTACTACGAAGAGCCAAGCTCTTGTTTGTGCTCCCACTGCTGGAGGGTGTTTCAATAGCAATAGTTGTGTTACTGCTTGCTGTGTTAGAGTACCTGCTCATGTTGATTCTCCCAGGAATCAAGCTCCTGCTAGAGTGTCTTCTGCTTCCAAGAGTCAAGCTCCTACTAGAGTGTCTTATGCTACCAGGAGTCATGCTTCTGTTAGAGTGTCTGCTGCTTCCAGGAATCAAGCTCCTGCTAGGGTATCTGCTGCTTCCAGGGAAAAAGCTCCTGCTAGAGTGTCTGCTGCTTCCAGGAGTCATGGTCCTGTTAGAGTGTCTGCTGCTTCCAGGAATCAAGCTCCTGCTAGAGTGTCTGCTGCTTCCAGGAATCACGCTCCTGCTAGAGTGTCTGCTGCTTCTGGGGAAAAAGTTCCTACTAGAGTGTCTGCTGCTTCCGGGAAAAAAGCTCCTGCTAGAATGTCTGCTGCTTCCAAGAAAAAAGCTACTGTTGTGTCTGTTGCTCCCAGGAAAAAAGCTACTGCTATGTCTACTGCTTCCAGGAAAAAAGCTCCTGCTGTGTCTACTGCTTCCAGGAAAAAAGCTCCTGCTGTGTCTACTGCTTCCAGGAAAAAGTCTACTGTTGTGTCTGTTGCTCCCATGAACCAAGCTCCTACTAGAGTGTCTACTCTTGTTCCTTCTCCCAGTAACACGACTGATGTTCCAGCTCTGAGGCGGAGCCAACACAAGGCACAACAAATGAAGTACAACATGAAAAGAAAAAAGTAACATTAATATTTTGTGAAGTAAAGTAAACTAAACCTCTACTTGGTAGGATCAGTGAATATCTGGGTTTTATACAGCATTTTTGGAAGGGGGAGAGGAATGTTAGGTGTGATGCTAATCTACATGGCATTTCATTATTATATATTTGATCTAAGATGGGGGAGGAAACTTGGAATTAGTGTGGGAGGTGGGGTGTCTTCTTTTCCTCCCTTCCCTTCCTCTGTATTAAACCCTGAATATGATGGCAATATGGTTGATATGTGTGTGTGTCCTTTTTCTTTCAGGTCTGACTCAGTTCACACCTACACAAAAGAAGTGCAGAAACAAGTAGCAGTCAAGTTAAACACTGACAAGGAGAAGCTTGGTATGCAGTTTGACCGAGCCAGTATGATAGAAATTCAGGCCTCCTTCAAGGAAAGCAGACGGCAAGTCAAACTTCGTTCAATGACGATTGGTGAGTGAGCATTATTTGGAGTTGGATTGTTCCCCGTTAATTCAACCAGATTTTTAGGGGAAAAAAACCCAGTGACTCGTTTTCGACATATCTATAGTACATGTGCCACAAAATATATTAAGAAGCTACTCTAACATTTTTAGCAAGATTAGTTTTGATGATATGGCTTCTAAACATGCAGGGGGTGAATATTTCGAGTAGCTACTCTAACATTTTTAGCAAGAATAGTTTTGATGATATGGCCTCTAAACATGCAAGGGGTGAATATTTCGAGTAGCTAATCTAACATTTTTAGCAAGAATAGTTTTGATGATATGGCCTCTAAACATGCAAGGGTGAATATTTTGTGTGCTTTTATTCACATATCAATTTTTAGGTTATGTTCAATGTTGATTCGGAAGAGGTAAGGGGAATTTGTTAGTTTCACAGGCTGCTGTCAGGAGATGTCAACATAAGCTTATTTTGCATATTTATCAGTGTTGCAGATGTTGATTTCCACCAAATAGGAATGTTTGCTAACTAGTGTTTGGCCATCAACCAGGCAAAAAACAACAACCTGCCTCTCTTACCCAACAAACTGCTTAAATCCCTTGTAACTTTGTATAGTCTACCTCTCTTACCCAACAAACTGCTTAAATCTCTTGTAACTTTGTATAGACTGCCTCTCTTACCTGACAAACTGCTTGAATCCCTTGTAACTTTGTATACATTGCCTCTCTTACCAGACAAACTGCTTGAATCCCTTGTAACTTTGTATACACTGCCTCTCTTACCCGACAAACTGCTTGAATCCCTTGTAACTTTGTATACACTTCCTCTCTTACCAGACAAACTGCTTGAATCCCTTGTAACTTTGTATACACTGCCTCTCTTACCCGACAAACTGCTTGAATCCCTTGTAACTTTGTATACACTGCCTCTCTTACCAGACAAACTGCTTGAATCCCTTTTAACTTTGTATACACTGCCTCTCTTACCAGACAAACTGCTTGAATCCCTTGTAACTTTGTATACACTGCCTCTCTTACCCAACAAACTGCTTGAATCCCTTTTAACTTTGTATACACTGCCTCTCTTACCCGACAAACTGCTTGAATCCCTTGTAACTTTGTATAGACTGCCTCTCTTACCCGACAAACTGCTGAATCCCTTGTAACTTTGTATACACTGCCTCTCTTACCCGACAAACTGCTTGAATTCCTTGTAACTTTGTATACACTGCCTCTCTTACCCGACAAACTGCTTGAATCCCTTGTAACTTTGTATACACTGCCTCTCTTGCCCGACAAACTGCTGAATCCCTTGTAACTTTGTATACACTGCCTCTCTTACCTGACAAACTGCTTGAATCCCTTGTAATTTTGTATACACTGCCTCTCTTACCCGGCAAACTGCTTGAATCCCTTGTAACTTTGTCTACACTGCCTCTCTTACCCGACAAACTGCTTGAATCCCTTGTAACTTTGTATACACTGCCTCTCTTACCCAACAAACTGCTTGAATCCCTTGTAACTTTGTATACACTGCCTCTCTTACCCAACAAACTGCTGAATTCATTGTAACTTTGTATGCACTGCCTCTCTTACCCGGTGTACTAGCGTGCTAGCTTTATTTTTGGTGTGGTGACTGCTGTAAGTGCAGTTATTATTGGAGGGGCAGCTCTTGTGCTGTAAATCCACAAATTTTATCGATGAAAAACTAAATAATCAGAAATGTTATGTAATTTGAATGTATATAAATAACCACTGTTTCTCTACCTCTTGTTTCGACTTGCTGGCTGAGAAAGCTGTGAGGTCGGAGACAGTGGAAGCTTTGAAATGAGGCCTGCGATTGGAAAGCGTGCTATCAAATATCTGGCAACAATACAGAATCTGAGATTTGGCTTACCAGGGAAAGTATTAAGAAACTTCATGTTCAAGTATGAACTTGAAAGGTCTATCAAACAGGAGGCAAACTAATTTTAAAACTTACATCAAGGTGTGATAGAATAGGCATTGTTTTCTTCTTCCTTGGTTCTCTCTTGTCTCGTGAACTTGGTATATATTTGTGTGTGAAAAGGGTAGCATGAATTGAGCGGCCGTATTTGCCGGAGTATGAGTCGCACCAGAGTATATATTTCACCCTCCATATTTCGCTATATTTTAATAAAAATCTTGAATTGTTGGAATATAGGTCACATCGCACACTAAATAAAGCCCATCTACCAGCATGCATAGCAGGAGAAGGTCAAATCTGACCTGAGTAGAGGAGGGAGTGATACTGCATGCAGGGTGAAGGCATTGCTCTGTAGGCCAAGCCTGCCCTAGCAATTTTTCATACTCCCTTCCAGCTCTTGTTCCAGAATTTGCAGCAAATGCATTAAGCTTTGAGCCTAGAAGCTTCCAGTATAGCTCTTCCTCTTTGCTCCAGACATTTGTTCATAAAATCATGAGTAGTGCAGTACGGGTCATACGCTCCACTTATGACCCTGCCCAGTGATTCATTTTAGCCAGTGTGAGTTATATTCCAGCTAAATCGATAAATTCAGAGCATAAGTTGCACCCCTAACATCGAGAGGAAGTCACATCCCAAAAGTTGAAAAGAAGATTTGGAGCTGCTACTGCAACTTATACTCCAGCAAATATGGTATTTTCCCCCTCGATTTACACTAACCTTCACACACACACACACATATATCTGGTTTGTTGTACTACATAGATATCATAAGAGATGTATGAAACATTGATTCAAGTCAAGAAGGATACTGGGCTTTTGGAGGTTGTATTTTATATTTGTACAGCAATAGAGAATCAAAACATATCAATGTGTACTATCAGGGAGGACCTAGTACTTCCTATATTAGTTTAACCTACAAAAAAAATTAACGACTTCAAGCATGCCTTGAATCCTTCACTATGGTAGTATAGCAGCAGCACAAAAGCTAATGTTGAGGTGTGAAAAATGAAATTCATCTTCAAGGATCTTTGTTTGCTTAACTCTCGTGCAATCGAGTTCTTGCTCCAAGTCAGCTGTTAGCAAGTCCAAAGGAGGTTGTAGCTGATCCTCTACCAAACTATCTGCTGAATACTAACACAAATGTAAAAACAAGCACTTATATTGCATTGACCTGTTAAATAGGAAAGGAAACATGGCTGTGCCCATGTAGACCACAACCAGAAGATGACCCTTTACCATTTAAAATCACTTTTAAATATAATGATTGGTGTATATGATTAAAGGGTCATCTTACTGGCTGTGGTCTACATGGGCACAGCCATGTTTCCTTTCCTATTTAACAGGCCAATCCAATATAAGTTTTTTTTTTTTTTTACATTTTTGTTGGTATACAGCAGATAGTTTGGACTTGGTAACAGCTGAACTAATCACATGGGATTCGGTGCGTTACGAATCAGCAGCATAACAAACCCGCTGTATGGGCATGCTGTAACAATACTTACAGCCGCGCCAGTTTTAACTATATATATATATATTTTATTATTATTTATTATTATTAATTTTACTTCACTGAATCAAGAAATGGAGTAATCGTGGGCATGCATTGTAACGTTCTCCTTATTTGTTTATTTATTTATTTTTAACTTAGTTGTTTGTTTTAAACAAAACTTTTATTAACATATACTGCAAGTATGAAGCCTGCATCTTGGTAGCTTCCTTATAGTAGTAGTAATAGTGAATGAAAAGTCAGCGACTACAATACATATTTAAAATAGCACTGCAATAGTTAAAATTATGCCAACATAGCAAAATGTTAAATTAGAAGACTGGTTACAATTTGTGGATTTATAGTAAGTAAATGTGAGTGAACTACATGGTTACAATTGGGTTGGGATGGTGTTTATAACTGGAGGGGCGGTTCCTAATAAGTAGTTAAATCTTCTTCCATCCAGATAACAAGTGCTCCTCAACACATGACATTCCTGTGTCTCTCTCCAAGTTGAAGGTTAGCGTATGATTGATAATATAATGTGATTTATCAATCAATATTTTGTGATTACTTAATTGATATCATGTGACCTTTCATCAGTGTTGGGTTTCCATTGGCGAAAACCCATAGAAATCCTGTGGCAAAAACCTGCAACGGCAATCAAATATTGTGCTGGGTGTAAGATATTTCTTTGGAAATGGATATGGGCGGTGTGATTCTTACTAAGGATATATGATACAATCATTCTAAACTATATTGGATTGACCTGTCAAAAAAAGTGGAAACAGGACTTTATTAAATCCATGCATACAACAACAGTTAGATGACACTTAACCATTCCAATAGAACCATTCGAACTATTGGGATGGTTTATTAAGTGTAATTTTTTACTGGTCAATCCAATATAGTTTTTTTAATTTTATTAAAACCTTTTTTTTTGTTGTTCTTTATCTTTATACTTGATTCAGTGTTCTTCCCATGGTAGAGTGATCAAGCCAGTGCTCAGCGGTTCAGAATTTGGCTATGACTATGACATGACAGGAAATTTCTTGGGCGTGTCCCCTCGCGGCTCCTTAGCCATGGAATGTAGCATGCCGGCTAAGGCTGACAAGCTGATGTATGACATTTATCCCAATTGGAGTGCAGTGGAGGTACAGGCCCTCCGAAGGTAGGTCTTAGCCAGAGGATGAGAATCCACTGTTCTGAATTAATTGCTTGCCAGTACTTGAGGCTGTTGTCAAGCTGACCCGATGTTAGTTGCATTCTTGTTCAGGGTTAGGCTTTGGTTTTTATCCCCACACATATGCGAAGCCAGGTAAAGTACAGTCAACGTACATGAAGCAGGGTATAATACTTTCAGCATGTATGAAGCAGGGTATAATACCTTCGGCATACATGAAGCTGGGTATGGTATCTTCACCATACATGAACCATGGTATAGTACCTTCAGCATACATGAAGCAAGGTATAGTACCTTCAGCATACATGAAGCAGGGTGTAGTACCTTCAGCATACATGAACCAGGGTGTAGTACCTTCAGCATACATGAACCAGGGTATAGTACCTTCAGCATACATGAACCAGGGTATAATACCTTCAGCATACATGAACCAGGGTATAGTACCTTCAGCATACATGAACCAGGGTATAGTACCTTCAGCATACATGAAGCGGGATATAGTACCTTCAGCATACATGAACCAGGGTATAGTACCTTCAGCATACATGAAGCAGGGCATAGTACTTTCAGCATACATGAAGCAGGGCATAGTACCTTCACCATATATTAACCATGGTATAGTACCTTCAGCATAACGAAGCATGTACATCTGTGATGTGTATCCGTTTTCTCATATTGTGATCCGGGCCTACTGCTGCTTGTGGCTCATTTTTGGTGTTAAAACAGTTTTCGGTGGCATCACCAAGTCAAATATTTGAAGGGAAGCCTACTAACTTTCACCTTTATGTTCTCTGTGTTTGAAACAACCATAACATTGCCCTAGTTCACTTTCCAAGCTTACATTATAACAAAATACTTGCATACAGAAATGAAGGAAAAGGGGTTATAACAATACATATTTGTTACATTTGGGGATATAGTGTTTTGATATATAGCCCCCTCTTAAGCTTGACCCCACTCTACCTATTATGGCTAGTTTAAAAGAAACCAGCTCTAAATCAAATGCTTAAGGGGGGACTATACCATTTACTACCGAACTTTGAACATATATTTGTAGCTGTCTTAACTTCCCTCCCCCCCTTCCCCCCTTTCTTCTGTGCTGATACTTTTGATACCAGCTTGTTGCTTATTGTGTGTGCTTTCAGATGATATGTGAAATGTCTCTATAGGCACCTTTTCTTAGAAGATACATCCAAACACGCTAGGGTCATTAAAAAGAAGGACTGCCCATTTTGCAACAGGATAATTCACCAACAGGATAATTCACCAGCGCCTGAAGTGTCGCGCAATATCTGTGACAGCACCTCCTTCTAATCACCATAACTCAGGAATGCTTCATGGTAAAAATAATTTCTCGATGTCACATCACAGATTAGCCTTTTAGCAAGCCTCCAACAAACTTTGAGGTCTGTCACTTCAGGCGCCGGTGAATTATCCTTGTTGCAAAATGGGCAATCCTTCTTTTTAATGACCCTAGTGTGTTTGGATGTATCTTCTAAGAAAAGGTGCCTATAGAGACATTTCACTTATCATCTGAAAGCACACACAATAAGCAACAAGCTGGTATCAAAAGTATCTGCACAGAAGAAAGGGGTGGGGGGGGGGGGGGGAAGTTATGAGAGTTACAAATATGTGTTATATGGTACTGAAGTTGTGCCTTGATGAAAGGAAAAAAATGCTTGCATTTTCTGACTCGCAAGTGGTAAAAAGGTAGTGTAAGAGCAACTGGAGACGTCTTGGAGAAATTATTTCTATTTTTAAAGGACACAAGTGCATGCTTATTGCAAGCTGTGCAGCTGTCATTTCAGTGTTTCTCTGGGTATTCAATGGCATGGCTCCTCTTGTCAGCGGTGGTAGCCATAAGCAAAGGCTAAGAGATAGTCTTCTATCTTACTTGAAAGGCAAAGCATGAGCTCAATCATGTCAGCCATGGCTCGTATGCAAGAAAGACTGCTGTAGTAAGTACATATGTTCAATAATCTTGCTTGACAAAAAAATCCGTAAGAGTTGCATTTCTCAATTTTGTAATTTTTCCCATACAGTATATTTCATTAATGATGATATGGTTTCCTTAGCACTGGAATTAGTGCATATCCTTGATTACAATGCGTGCTTTCTTCCTGAGCTGCCTAGCTGTGATTATTTTAGGAGATGTGGTGATTGGGAATGTGGTCTATTACCTTGGCTTACAAGCTGGCATGCAGATCACCAGATCTCGACCAGGTAACATACTTTTGTTTGTGCGACTATTCCTTCCAGGTCGGCTTCGTTTGACACAAAGGCAGTCTCTTGATGTCTTCGTTGTGCAATTTAGCTGTCTAATCAGTGATAGCTTGTGCTGTGCTATCTTCTATGACTTGCAGTGAATGTGATCTTCTGAGCCTCCTGCTCACAGATTCACACTATATATTTATAATTCATATACTGTACTCAAGTTTACTTATGAGCATGTGCATTGTGTAGGTGGGCATGTGCTTGAGATAAATGGTGCACATTCTAAAGGATGGCGCGTTCTTATTTAAGATATGCTTACCACATTTGCCGGAGTATAAGTTGCCGTAGCAGCTCTCAAAATTTCAAATTCTTTGTGTGACTATACCACGAATGTGTCGCTTTTGCTGGAATATTGCACTGGCTAGAATGAATCACTGAGTAGGGTCATTAGTGGAGCGTGTGACCTCTTACTGACTGGCACTACTCACAATTTATGAACAAAAATTTCTGAAGCAAAATGGAAGCATTATGCTGGCGGTTTTACGCTCTTGAATTTGCTGAAAATTTAGGGAACAAGATCGTATGGAATTTAAGAAGTGAAGGGGGGAAAACATTGTTTGGCACAGGTTTGCCCTGCCTTGCAGTATGGCTCTCTCCTCCACTCAGAACAGGTAATTTAACGATGATCGTATGGAATTTAAGAAGTGAAGGGGGGGGAAAACATCAGGTTTGCCCTGCCTTGCAGTATGGCTCTCTCCACTCAGAACAGGCAATTTAACGATGGCGAAATTTGAGGATGCGACTTATACTCCAGCAAATACAGTATTTGCAGTATTCTGAAATATTATTACTGAATTCTACATCCTGGGGCAGGAGTCTCTTTGATTGATTTCACAAGTGGGTGCTCCTTTCCCTTGGTTAGTGCACACTTGTTATGCACTTCTTTATCTAGTTGGTATATATGTATGTATGTATGAGTATCTAGTAGGTATAGATATATTTATTATGGAAACCCTAGAGTCGTCTATTCAGTACCAGCCATCAAAAAAGACTTCTGGCAACAAGTGGCTGCCAAGCTAGGCAATGGTCACTCTCCATTCGAGTGCAAGATGAAGTACAATGAGAAAATTCAACGTCCTAAAAAGAGAACGTTTCAGGCGTCGTCTATTTGTGATAAAGAAGATCCTATTACTGCTAAGCATGGTACCTTGAAGAGAAGCAGGCAGGTACATGAAGCAGCAAAGATGATGGACATTGGGTACAGTGGTGATGTCTTTGAGACCACTCCATACAAGAAGAAAATGAAAATGATTGAAGTAAGTTGTATTTGTGTAGTGGATAGCAAATCCTAACTGAGGATGTTGCCTGCATGCATTCTTTATGCCATGCTGATATCCTTACCTACCCTTACCTTATGTTACATTGACCCCTTACCTTATGTTCATTTTTCAATCCATTTTTTAATTTTTTTATTGTCTTTTTATTAAAAATTTTTTTTTGAATATTTTATTTGTTATAATCTATATATATATTTCCCCTCTCCTCCCAAGAAGTTTCATGTTTATGCCACCCTGGGACCTCACTTTTTTTAAAGATCAAGTTCATTTACACGGGTGCATGTATTGTTCAGTTCATGTGGTTATATCTATACCTGGAAGCACACAAGAGCTAATTTTAAATGCTAAAATGATTTTCTAAATTATGATCCATGTATAGGCTATGGAGCTCTAAATTAGGAACACACCTTTTTTCTCTCCTCATTTTGACCTAAGAGTCCCCTTAACCGCTTCACCGTCATGAGCGCATAGAAGCGTGAGATTGATGACCATCGCGGAAATAATTCTTAAAAATCAACCGTTGATCCTATACATTCAAAACTTAGCGTATACATGCGCAAAGGACAGTTCTATTTTCCCCAAAAATTAAAGACACGTGGCACCTAGGTAACTATGACGTCAAACAATTTTGAATTCAAGCAAAAAATGGCTGAAAGAATAGATCGTGCTAGAGTGTGAGAGCTCCTATTTGATGACGGTTTAGACCTCTCCGACTGTGACAGCGATGAAGATAATGAAGATCAAGTGTCTTCCTACCTTGGGGATGAGCTATTAGACACTGAGGAATTGGCAGCTTTGTCCAGAGCTGTAAGTTCAACTCAGGATGTTGGACGCTCTGTTGGAGATGGAGCTTTTGTGACTCCTGATGAGAAGAATGAGTTGCTTGGTAAGTATGAGTAGATATCTATAGAGTGGAATATAAAATTTTAGCTAGCAAACTTGACTATATATATAGTGAGGCATAATAAGCCAGAATGTATATTATAATCTTTTCAATAGGTTTCGCCATAGATATTGAATCTGCTGAACCTCTGAGTGAGGTGTGTAGTGTGTACCGTCAGAGATATGAGACCTTTTGTCACCTTTTGTCACGGTTCTCATTGTAGTGTTAGCCTTTGTGCTGTGCGTGGGAAGGCATGCTTCAGGGAATTCCACACACTCTGACTACTCGAACTAGCTTCGTTTTCTCTTCAAGATTTTATTTGTATTACTTTTGTAGTATATACTTTTGTTAGGCATTTACATGTAGACTTATTTTCTTTATTATTATGTGCATTTCTGCATGCAGACACATGGGCAGTACACGTATGTTTTGTTGATGAGTCTTTGCTCTTTCTGCAACATCTTGAACTTTACAATTTTTTTTTGTATCAAACAATACAGCCAGACCTCGTGGTGCTTGATGGGCAACAGTCAATACAGTTATAGACTGGCAAACATGGCTGGTTACTATATCCTGCAAAATAGAAAAATGAGGGCATTCAATATTCATAAATTATGCCAAAAAATGTACATTTTTCAGATTATATGCTGGTTGCAGGTCGATAAGCAACCATATTTTAGTATTTGATCTGAACAACCATAAAATATACTTGTAATAGTCGATAAACGCCGAGATAAAAAGTATTCTAATTAAAAATGGTTTGTGGTTTTGTTGCTAGGCAACATATTTATCGCCAAATTGATCAGCAACTCTTTGGCAATCATGTGATATGCGGTTGCCGGGGACTTTTCTGAACCAATCATCTGATACAAAAATTAAAGTAAAAATAGGTCAAAATCTCAAAATTAAGTCGACGGTGAAAGGGTTAAAGGAGTTATCACATGAGTATCTAGTAGACTATACAAGTAACCAATTTTTCTGCAAGTCTTGGGAGGAACCAAGCAGGACCCCTTGCGATTACTAAGATAGGGTGGTATAGTTGGCGAAGTCCGACAGGTCGCTTTATTTTTAGCAACTACATTTCAAAATTTCGACTAAGAATGGACAGTGTGTGATGGCTCCTTTAAACCTACTGTATGATGTTGCATGTTTAAGAACGATATGTGAAATATCACCTGAGAAATGATGTAACAGATTCAAGACCATGGTGGTGGTGATGGTGCTATTGGTGAGAGTTGCATTCCTGTGCCTAGCTGGAGAAAGGTGATGGGTGCGCCAGTATTTAAGACTACTAATCCCTGCAGCTTTGTCTGCCACCTTGGTGAGCAAGGCAGGAGATCTCCTATAAGGTATGTGAGTTACTTACCAATACAGACTGTGTGAATGTGTACTGTATTTAGAATTTCGTGACTGAGTTGAGTTTCTTGACTGTAAAAGTTACTCTTCTTAGCTACTGTAAATGGAAAATGGAAAACATGGCGTTTAAACTAATCGGTGTGGAAAATATTTTCGTAGAGTGCGAGATCCACAAATTAGTTTTAACTGGTGAAACTTGGCCATAAGACACTGAGTGATTAATTTCTGAATATTTAACAAAAGCTATGGATGTGATTGCTAGGCCATGTTGTGAAAGAGGCTATCAAGTTTATAGATGCTATGTGGAAACCAACAGTAAGGGAATTGCTGGATTGTGAAAGATACTATTCACCTAAAAGAGTTTGTTATGCAGTAGTGGTGAAAAAGATGGCATCGTATAGGACACGTACCTATGAAAGTGTCAAAGCTACATTCACTTCTCCAAAGGAGAGACATATTTCCAGCACTTCTAAAAGCTAGCTCTCATCTTTGCACTGTTTGGTGTGTGTGTGTGTGCTCGAGCAGTCGATAATGACAACCTTACCCATTTTAATTTTTGCCAGTTTTTTTAATTTTTGATGGCTAGTAGGACTATATATATATATATTAAAAAAAATCAACAATGAAAAATTCCAGATTTATGGTAGTATGATGGTTTGAAGCGTTTTAGTGCATGTGCACATGATGATACAATAGTGATGAGGGGGACCTTGGGATCTCTCCCCCTAAGCAGCTAATCTTCAATCTTCTGGAGAACATCCGTTTCTGCATTGGCATCCTAGTTGGTGTCTGTTCTACTTTTACTGCCTTCGTCTTGCTAGTTGACTCGAGACATTTTGGTGATCAAAATGGCCATTTCAGAGACTATAAAAAGCAACACAACATATAGAAAAAAGAGTGGAACCCTCAGACCTGCTTCTCAAACCTCACATGCTGTCCAGTTATCTTCTGTTGTGAACCAGTCTTAGGAGTGTTCTAGTTTATTGCTGTCACCTGACATCAGACTAGTTCTGTAACTTGTGTTTCTTTTGTGTGCTTACTTAACCGTTTAAAAGTATCTTGACCGGTTTATGAGCATCTGATTGGGTATTGGTCATGAGACTATATATCACTGTGTATAAATGTGTCGCTTTTCCTTCCACCCCACTCATCAGGAACAAGGAGAGAGAGACAGCAGCTCGCATCACATATGGGATCAAGAGGACAATGAAATTCACCACTGCCACGGGAAAACAAGAAATGAATACGTGTGTTCAAAAGGTAGTCAAACAAATATTTTCCTTTTGTGTATGTGTTATTGTTGGTCATGCCATACTATCAAAACTATTACTGAGCCACTGGCACCAATGTGGCAGGCTCATACAGTATTGCCTAAAAGCATTTCTTGTTTTGTCATTTGACTGTTTGTGTGTGTGTGTGTATTAATTATGTTCAGGGGAAAGCTTCGAAAATGCTAGGCTCTCGTGATTTCCATCCCTCGATAAACCTCAGTTTATTGCAAAGACCACCAACTATTGAAGATGATAATGAAAATGATGTCACACTTTCTGACAATCCGGATAACTCATATTGCGACTTTTAACTACACCAGTTATTATATAGCATGACTTTTAATACAGACTCGGAATTATTTATACGCTACTTGATAATCAAACATTCAGAATCTGCAGTAGTGTGTTTGTGTTATTCTAGGAAAAGATAAAAGCCCTGGCCTGTGCAATGAGGAGTTGGTTGCGGTGTATGTAGTGATCAAAACTACTATATATATATATATATGTATATATATATATATATGTATAATCAGAGCTGCTATATATTACCATACTAATTCTAATTCTCCAAACATCAAAATTGACATTTTCTCAATTGTTCACGACATCCCTGGCATGTATGTATAACATAGCTCCATCCTGTTGGCCAAAGCCACTCTATCTCTCACGAGGTGAGGTTTTCAGTTACTGTTCAGTAGATGGAAGGCTGGGATCAGCTATATGCATTGCATCAAAACATCCTAGAGAGAGGATTGATTGGGAGGGGTGACAGATGGAGTTGCAAGACTTACTCAAATGATAGTTGCTGCATCATTGAGTCTCCCTCCTGTAACCATTGCCTTATTGCAAGGGTGACCAAGCTACCAAGATTATGCCACAAAGAGTACAAAACACATCCAGACTAAATTGTACCCGCATGGAGTGCAACACCTCAAGACTAAAATGTCCCCACATGAGTGCAACACCTCCAGACTAAAATGTCCCCACATGGAGTACAAAACACCTCCAGACTAAAATGTCTCCACATGGACTACAAACACCCCCAGACTAAAATGTCCCCACATGGAGTGCAAAAGAGCACCTCCAGACTATAATATTCTCACATGTAGTACAAAAGAGCACCTCCAGACTAAAATGTCCACACATGGAGTACAAAAGAGCACCTCCAGACGAAAGTCCCCATGAGGAGTACAAAAGAGCACCTCCAGACTAAAATGTGCCCACATGGAGTACAAAAGAGCACCTCCAGACTAAAATATTCCCACATGGAGTACAAAAGAGCACTTCCGGACTAAAAATGTTCCCACATGGAGTACAAAAGAGCACCGCCAGACTAATATGTCCCCACAAGGCGTACAAAAGAGCACCGCCAGACTAAAATGTCCCCACATGGAGTACAAAAGAGCACCTCCAGACTAAAATGTCCCCACATGGAATACAAAAGAGCACCTCCAGACTAATATGTCTCCACAAGGAGTACAAAAGAGTACCTCCAGACTAAAAATGTTCCCACATGGAGTACAAAAGAGCACCTCCAGACTAAAATGTCCCCACATGGAGTACAAAAGAGCACCTCCAGACTAAAATGTCCCCACATGGAATACAAAAGAGTACCTCCAGACTAAAATGTCCCCACAAGGAGTACAAAAGAGCACCTCCAGACTAAAAATGTTCCCACATGGAGTACAAAAGAGCACCTCCAGACTAAAATGTCCCCACGAGGAGTACAAAAGAGCACCTCCAGACTAAAATGTCCCCACATGGCGTACAAAAGAGCACCTCCAGACTAAAATGTCCAAGTGCTTTTTGTCTTTATCCACTTCTCGAGTCATAGCCACAGTTCATAGCTGCTCTTCTTTTTTTTTTTAAAGATGGACATGCCACTTCCATTTCAACTACAATTCATGAGATCAATGTTTTAGCAGCTAAGCATTACAGTTATAGTGTATGTCGTGAAAATATGCATGTTATGAATGATGTTTTCATTCAACCACATCATATTTTTTGGGCAATTATTGAGACCAGGAACATCCTGGAAACTAGTTTTGTAGCATGTTCCCTAGAAAGATTATATTTTACGACAGAAATGGCCCAGTGAGTCTCTTGTTTCTATCACATTCAGGCCTGTAGCCAACATGGTGCAGATGAGGTGGCAAGCTTGCCATTTCCCAGAGCTTTCTTCAAATCATCCATTCTTTTATCAATTATTCTCCCAAAGCCTTTTTTTTTTACTTGAAATAGTCGTACATTCTTTTAAAAGCACTTTGTAAAATTATGTATATACGGTGACTGGCCTCATCTGCCATTTTCCCAGAGTCTTATCTTTTACTTGAAATTTGTCCCTTCTTTATAGAAAGCAATGTATGATACAATGATGACCGATATCGGTCAACCTTAGGGATCATCAGAATGCATGATTGGATGCCTAGAATAAGCATTTTCTGGTGAGGCATGCCCCAGAATCCCATAGTCTTATTTTAGCTACAACCACTAACCTGTAGCTTTCTAAAAGAAGATAAATAGAGCGAGCATGATGACAACACTGCTCTTGACATTTTTTAGGTACTTTACTCGTAATTTCATCCTCCATGGGCGACACTGAAGTCCATCGAATAGATCAGATCCATCATTTGGTAGCTACAATTTACCATATCATAATTTGTCATGCTGATGAAATTGTTATGTGGCCAAACAAACAAAAAATAACAAACCTCAATACCTGTCGGGCCCGGGCATTATTTCACAGAAAGTGAGACAAAGAATCTGGACAGGATAGTTGGCATATATATAACAGTTCCTTTTTTAGTTGTTTGCCTTACTAATTGCTGATTTGATTGTGTTGCTGGCTGACACATAGAGTAAGATGGTTTGCCATCTGAAAAATCTTGTGATGTGCTCTAATCTTGTAGTAAAGCACAGCTATTCTCCATAATCCATTCCCACATCCTTACAATATAGCATGCTTTTTGAGGTCAGTAATCTCCACCACTGAGCTCACTAGGCCTCCCTAATTGCCAGAGCAGAATTCAAAGTTGGCATGTATCTCAATCCAATCTTTCCCTCCACTCTGCTTCTCTGTTTGGCTACCAACAATCAATTGTCTGTGACCACCTGCTATATCTACAGTAGAGAGAATCAAGAGATATTGTTGTGATCCTGTAGATGTATTCCAACATTAGACATGAGTCAATAGTTTCGGGACAGCAGCAAATCTGATACTGGTGTCGTAGTAGCGAGTGACTCCCCAGTCACTCATGCCTAGGAATGAATGAACCCCCTGGTTAAAAAGACATCAGCCTAGACTACAATGCCCCATCCTGGGGAAGTTACTGAGCGGTAATTCCAGGAAGTCATTCCCCACTGGAGCTGGCTACATGGAGAGTGACCCCCCTACCTATGTCTAGCTATATATATAGTTCTTTAACAGGTACAGCTTGAACACAGAACACTTTCGCTACCATTATGTTTTACACATTCTTGATACCATTTCCCACAAGGGTATCAATGCTATGAACTCCTTCCAACGGCACTTTGATAGATGACTTCGCATCATTTTCTGGTCAAACTTAGATCATCAACTATTTCACCAAATGCTGCATGCAATGGAAAATCGATTGCAAATAACTACATGCCACAATCTGCACTGCCACTTTGCTGCTGTACAGATAAACAACCACATTGTCATCACTGTCATGGATGCACATTTTTAATAAAGGTTGACATACATCTGTAAATCATGCCTACTGGTGTGTAGGAGAAAATGAGAGTGGACCTTCAGTATAGGGACTATTAAATACTGCAACCTTTTAACGAATAGTCGTTTGTTTTGAAAAGGGGGGTCAGATGAACCCCTTGAAACTCCCCTGATTGTGGTATGCTTTTGTTTTTTATTTGTTATACTATTTTACTTGTTATACTATTTTACTTGTTATACTATTTTACTTGTTATACTATTTTACTTGTTATACTATTTTACTTGTTATACTATTTTACTTGTTATACTATTTTACTTGTTATACTATTTTACTTGTTACACTATTTTACTTGTTATACTATTTTACTTGTTATACTATTTTACTTGTTATACTATTTTACTTGTTATACTATTTTACTTGTTATACTATTTTACTTGTTATACTACTAGTGTTCCTCAAGGATTTACACTAGGATTCCTTCTTTTAATCATGTTCACTAGTTATCTTTAACAACATGACAGCATCAAAGCAACATCACTGAAAAATGAGTGTGCATGAGAAGTTGGAAGGCTTAACTTCTAACTTCAAAGCTCGCATCTTTAGCAGTGAGGTTTCAAACATTCTTTTTCAATGACTAGCCAGTTAAATTATCTTATCATGTTGGAGAAATGGGGAAGAAGTGTCGCTTTTGAAATTGAAGAAAGTAATTGTTAATATTATAAAGATGTTGAGCTTACAACCCTTATACATTTCATTAATCAATTAGCACCCTTCACTATTCATCCCTACATGTACTTGTAGCTATTTGCTGCAGTATGTAATGTATATGTGCATAATTAGTAGCATTTTTACTTTTGTGTACAACTCACTAGGATCAGCCCGGGCTGGTGGTAATCCTTCTCACACTTACTTACTAGGATCACCCCAGACTGGTGGTAAGCCTTCTCACGCTCACTTGCCAGGATCAGCCGGGACTGGTGGTAATCCTTCTCACGCTCACTCACCAGGATCAGCCGGGACTGGTGGTAATCCTACATACTCTGATTCACCAGGATCAGCCGGAACTGGTGGTAATACTTCTCATGCTCACTTATTAGGATCAGCCAGGACTGGTGGTAATCCTTCTCACGCTCACTCACAAAGATCAGCCCGGACTGGTGGTAATCCTTCTCACGCTCACTCACTGGGATCAATCCGGACTGGTGGTAATCCTTCTCATGCTCACTCACTAGGATCAACCCGGACTGGTGGTAATCCTTCTCACGCTCACTCACTGGGATCAATCCGGACTGGTGGTAATCCTTCTCACGCTCACTCACTGGGATCAATCCGGACTGGTGGTAATCCTTCTCATGCTCACTCACTGGGATCAATCCGGACTGGTGGTAATCCTTCTCATGCTCACTGACTAGGATCAGCCCGGACTGGTGGTAATCCTTCTCACGCTCACTCACTAGGATCAATCCGGACTGGTGGTAATCCTTTTCACGCTCACTCACAAAGATCAGCCCGGACTGGTGGTAATCCTACTTACTCTCATTCACCAGGATCAGCCAGGACTGGTGGTAATCCTTCTCACTCTCACTTACTAGGATCAGCCGGGACTGGTGGTAATCCTACTTACTCTCATTCACCAGGATCAGCTGGGACTGGTGGTAATCCTTCTCACTCTCACTTACTAAGATCAGCCGGGACTGGTAGTAATCCTACTTACTCTCATTCACTAGGATCAGCCATAACGTATGGTAATCCTACTCACTCCCTCATTATGATCAGTCAGGACTTGTGGTAATCCTACTCGCTCTCACTCACTAAGATCAGTGGGAACAGTGGTAATCTTACTCACTCAAACGTATCCACAGACCCACCTTGAACTAGTGCATATTGGACACACATCACCCTTACCTAAAAAAACAACACACACACAACAATTTACGTGTGGTAATGTCAAATCCACAAGTTTTTAATCAATTTACAATCTATCTACGTATAAATGCCCCCTCGGATCAAATGAGGATCATTTTTACCTCAATTGGCCTGCTATGAGGACTAAAAATGAAAATGCAAAAAAAAACTATTAGCAAACTCCAAACCTGTCAGAAAGAGAAACACCACTTTAATCTTCATGATGTTTTAATCTTCATGATGTTTTAATCTTCATGATGTTTTAAAGTTCATGATGTTTTAATCTTCATGGTGGTTTAATCTTCATGATGAATGTTCATGATGTTTTAATCTTCATGATGTTTTAAAGTTCATGATGTTTTAATCTTCATGATGTTTTAGTGTTCATGATGTTTTAATGTTCATGATGTTTTAATCTTCATGATGTTTTAATCTTCATGATGTTTTAATCTTCATGGTGGTTTAATCGTTATGATGTTTTAATCTTCATGATGTTTTAATCTTCATGATGGTTTAATCTTCATGATGTTTTAATCTTCATGATGTTTTAATCTTCATGATGTTTTAATCTTCATGATGGTTTAATCTTCATGGTGGTTTAGTGTCATGATGTTTTAATGTTCATGATGTTTTAATCTTCATGATGTTTTAATCTTCATGATTTTTTAATCTTCATGGTGGTTTAATCTTCATGATGTTTTAATCTTCATGGTGTTTTAATCTTCATGATGTTTTAATCTTCATAATGTTTTAATCTTCATGATGTTTTAATCTTCATGGTGTTTTAATCTTCATGATGTTTTAATCTTCATAATGTTTTAATCTTCATGATGTTTTAATCTTCATGGTGTTTTAATCTTCATGATGTTTTAATCTTCATAATGTTTTAATCTTCATGATGTTTTAATGTTCATGATGTTTTAATCTTCATTATGTTTTAATCTTCATGGTGGTTTAATGTTTATGGTGTTTCTGTTTTCTTCCTGATACATTTATCCTCTCATAGTTTGTGGATAAAATAGTGGTTGAGCAAACTGTCCAAGAATATGGCCTGATTGAAGAAGAGGCAGTAGAGTGCAGACCAGAGAAGATTCCAAACGCAGCTGTCTAGATATTTTACATTATATCAAATACTTGTCTGCTGATGCATGGAAGATGTTTTGAACACAGGTCTGACACAATGACATGGACCTGTCATAATATTTGCATACCATTGTTTGTGATTTATGTTTGAGTAGGTACCATTTCCAGTGTGTTATCTTTAAGAAGCTACTGAAGTCAAGAAATTGGTTCTGCAGAGGATATCATGCTTCAGCCTAGTTAGGAAGCATTCACGAACTGCATAGGCTTGTGAGTGAGGCAATGCTCTAGACTTAAGGGTATCTTTCATTCAACTGGACCTGTCTGGAGGTGGGTGTAACCTCCTACAGGAATGGATGGGGGGAATCAGGTAAAAAGAGGCTAGTAGATCGTGAACAGTCCCCCCCTTATCATAGTGCCATATGCCTGGCGAATCCATGGACCAAATTGGACCAAACATTCTGAGGCTGTTGTATGGCTACAGAAGATGAATTGGGAGTGTCCCCCAGGGGAGGTATTACAGGGAGAATTTTTGGCAGGGCCATTTTTTTGATACTAAGTGGCTGTTTTCCAACTGATTGAACTGAAATTTTGCATGGTGGCAATCTGACTGAAGTCTTGAGTAAAAAAAAAAATTGGGGCCCTCCTGGGTTACATCTAGGTGGCATTTCCAGTGGTCACGGAACAATTTCAACCCGTCAGGCTGGAATTTTGCACATTGGTCACAAGCATTGGACTCAACAATTCAATATTTTTGGGTGGTTCCATGGCCATTTTGGTAGGCATTACTTGGCCCAATTGGGCTGAAGATTTGCATGTTGTCTGGTGACAATTTTTAGAGGTAAAAATTGGGGTGCCTCCCAGGGGGACATCTCAGGGTGCGTCCTCAAGGACCCAGGACAATCTTTTGTATGCTACATCTCAGGCCAATTTTTAGGGCAATATGTGGCCATTTATTGACAATCCAACAATCCAACAGAATGTTTGACCAGAAACGACATTTCACCCAACATCCGGTTAAACTCAGTCAATGCTGGGTATGTCTTATATTACATAGCAAAATGCTGAATCATTTGGGACCATCGCACCAAGAGCAGTACAAAAACAATAGATGAGGTACAAGTGGCTAGTAATACAGTAGCTATAAGAAACAAAACAAAACAAAGTGGAACACTGTGAAGATAAAGACTAAATTGTTCTTCCAGCTTATGAGTTATACTGCTTTACTGTGGCAGTGTGTGTGTGGGGGGATCTATACATCAGACCTACACTTCAATATACAATGCACACATGCACTTCCACCATCACCTGATTATTCACTCCATCCACACCACCATCCCCTTGCTCACCTTTTTAAACTCTAACCATTCTATTACCTTGGCTCCACTTGGCTCATTCAGTAATGCTTTCCATTCCCTTCCAAATTCATCACATTCTATGAAAATGATCCATATTTGTCACTTGCCCACTGTCACACATTACAGACCTATTACACACACACCCCTGTTTTCACTACACACACATCCCTGTTATCACTACACACTGCCTACACCTCTTCTTGTCATACAACAGACCTGCTAGTCCATCCTCAACCTAAATATCAACATCACTCCTTCACAACCTTGGAATGATCCTGTATACCTCACTGTTCCATTGTCTTTTCCAACCTATACCACCTCAGGCTGCTCAAACTCTCTAATACCGCCTACCAATCACACATATTCTCTCCTTATATTCACCATCCATTGCCCTACTGATCTGCCCTTGTCATCCAGATGGTACTTCCTCCTCACAGTAAATATTCTTCCCACTACCCTATTCCTCTATCCATCTGCCAATACCTTCACTAGCCTGCCCTTCTTTGCTAACCTCATACCATAGAGGGTTTTCTTCTCCTCCCTCCTCTCTGCCAACTTTCCAACTTCCTCCATCCCAAATCCTTCAGCACCGCAACTACTAGCACTTTATTTCTAGCTCCAAACAAGTTTCTTCCCACCCTCATCTTGTGCTGAACAACTTCCTACAAGCATTCAGTCCCCTATCAGACACACTTATGCAGCAAGTTCCAGGTTTGGCCAAGCCAACAGTTCCTATACCATCCTACCTCTATCCACTTTCATTCACTTTACACTCCAATTAGATTTCCAATCATTCTTCTGCCTTAACCTTCATTTCTCAGTTTCTCGACAAATTACACCCCAGGTATCAAAGTGCTTCCACTACTTCCAGCTTCTCCACATCAATATTTCCTTTCACACTGCCAACACCTTTCTCAACAACTATTTACCTTACTTTTCTTTCCAATAAACTTATATTTTTATCTTACCAAATACTTCTGTGCCACATCCAGTATCTCTTGTAACTCTACTCCTGTATCTGCCAAAAGTTCAATGTCATCAGCTTATCATGTACAATCCACCTTTATTCCCAGCCCAACTTCCTCCATTTTCTCCATCATCCCAGATGCATATATGTTGAAATGTTGGAGATAAAGGACACCACTGCCTAAGCCCCCTCTCTAACCCAAACCACTTAAGTGACCTCTGTCCAATATTACCCTAGCTTCCACACAAGCAATGCAACACATCATGTCCCAACCAACTTCATTCCCAGCCCAGCTCTCTCCAATTTCTCCACCATCCCAGACACATATATGTTGAATAGTGATGGAGACTAAGGATACCACTGCCTAAATCCCTTCTCTAACACAAACCACCTCGATTGACCCTTGTCCAATACTATCCTAGCTTCCACACCATTGAAGAGCCCTTCACACAAAATACATAGATTCTTTTCCATTCCTAACTTTCTCATCATATACCAAAAGCCATTCCTCCACACATTGTCGTATGCCATAAAAAGATGATCTCTTCTCCCTTCTGAATATCGCACATCTACTCAAGACAAAACACTGATCTGCACACCTACGGAAAACTCTCTTCTCCCAAAACTTTATAACCTCTCTGCCATCAACCTACTAAAGACCTCACAACTCCCCAATCATATCTCCCAATCACCGCTGTACAACATTGGTGTATATGATATTAAATGGTAAAGAGGAGTCAAGTGGTTGTGGTCAACATGGGTACAGTTAAATGTTTCCCGCTGTTTTTGTTTATTTGTCTCCTTTGCTGAATTATAAATGAGGGGTGGAAGGATTCCGGGCTTTGTAACTAACATATAATTGTAGTTGCTTTTGTTGACTGTGCTCATTAACACATTGATGTGTACTAAACACAAAATATCAGAAAAAATTAGCACACACCATATGTTGTTGATGTTGTTGACTGTCCATTTAGGGTCAGCAACAACCTCCTTCAAGGACTTGGTAACAATTGTACAGCAAACTCCAACAGACAGCTACACCCACTTTAGACTTGGTAACAGTTTCCAAGAAGTTCACAAACCAAACAGCCATGCTTTAACTAATATGAGTATGTTGCATTTTTGCAATACTTGAAACTTTTTGCCAGATTCTTTTTTTGTTTCACTAGATCAAGAAATGAGTAGTTGTGGACATGTATTGGAAAATTTGATACTAAAGTTATGAGGAGACTATTGGATGCCAGTTATGTGAACAAAAGAACACAGAGGAACAAAGAAGTAGAGATATACAAGATCCTACCCATAACCAGTTAGATTCCCAAAAATCGCTCAGTTTTCTTATGGCACTACTCTGGAGAGTGTGACAACCCCTGAGTACTCATCCATATCTTCAATTTCCTCCAATTCAAGCATCATTGAATCTGATTTTGATATGATGTTTGGTGTCTTTGGTAGTAAAGGGTCATATGTGAATTCACATGAATTTTTAATGTTTAATATTGTTGGTTACAACTTTGACAAGTTTGTAAAGCCAATAGATATGAGGCTAGATCCTCAGGCAAGCATGCTGTACTGTTTTAATATGCATGCTGTTTGTTATAGGCTTAAGAAAAACAAACTTTCAGAGTATTTCTGTGATCCTTTCTGAGATAGTCACAATTTTGACTAAAAAGAGAAGTTTTCAGTGAATTTCCCCAAAAAATGCTTAAAAACAACAGAAAAACATAGTTTAGCTGTATGTGGCTCACTTTGGGGAGAAAAACAGTTTTTGTTAATATTTGTCCGCTTTTACTGGTTTGTTCAAAAACAATTGTTTAAACAAATCCAAATTTTCCTCTTGGTTTGCCCAAGAAAGACAAACTTTCTGAATTTTTCTGTGCTCCTTTCTGAGATAGTCACTTTTTTGAATAAAAAGAGAAGTTTACAGTGAATTAGGCAGTAAATGCTTCAAAACAACTGGAAAGCAAGATTTAGCTGTATGTTGCTCATTTTGAGGAGAAAAACATTTTTTGTTAATATATGTCCCATTTTACGGGTTTGAACAAAAACAGTTGTTTAAACAAATCCAAATTTTCCTCAGGATTTGCCCCTTTTCAAACTTGTTAAAAAAAACAAAAAAACATTCTGAGTATTTCCATGCAACTTTCAGAGATAGTCACTTTTTTGACTAAAAAGTGAAATTTTCAGTGAATTTCACCGAAAATGCTTTATAACAACAGGAAAGCATACTTTATCTGTATGTGGCTCACTTTGAGGAGAGAAACAGTTTTTGTTAACATTTGTGCCCTTTTACTGGTTTGAACAAAAAAAGTTGTTTAAACAAATCCAAATTTTCCTCAGGATTTGCCCCTTTTCAAACTTGTTAAAAAACAACAACTTTCTGAGTGTTTCCGTGCAACTTTCTGAGATAGTCACTTTTTAAACTAAAAAGAGAAGTTTTCAGTGAATTAGCCCGAAAATGCATCAAAACAACAGAAAAGCATAGATTGGCAGTATGTGGCTTATTTTGAGGAGAAAAACATTTTTGGTTAATATTTGTCCCGTTTTAATGCTTTTAACAAAAAGGATTGTTTAAAACAAATTCAAATTTTCCTCTGCATTTGCCTTTTTTCAAGCTTGCTGAGATAAACAAACTTTCTAAGTATTTCTGAGCTTCTCTCTGAGATAGTCACTTTTTTGAATAAAAAAAGAAGTTTTCAGTAAATTTCCCCCAAATTGCTTCAAAACAACAGAAAAGCATAGTTTAGCTGTATGTGGCTCACTTTGAGGAGAAAAACAGTTTTTGTTAATATTTGTCCAATTTTACTGGTTGTAACAAAAAAAGTTGTTTCAACAAATCCAAATTTTCCACAGGATTTGAGCCTTTTCAAACTTGTTTAGAAAAACAAACTTTCTGAGTATTTCAGTACAGCTTTCGGAGATATGCATTTTTAGACTAAAAAGAGAAGTTTGCAATGAATTACCCCGAAAATACTTCAAAACAACAGGAAAGCATAATTTAGCTGTATGTGGCTCATTTTGAGGTGAATAACAGATTTTGTTAATATTTGTCCCCTTTTACTGGTTTGATCAAAAAAAGTTGTTTAAACAAATCCAAATTTTCCTCAGGATTTGCCCCTTTTCAAACTTGTTTAAAAAAACAAACTTTCTGAGTATTTCCATGTAACTTTCTGAGATAGTCATTTTTTGACTAAAAAGTGAATTTTTCAGTGATTTTCACCGAAAATGCTTCAAAACAACAGGAAAGCATAGTTTAGCTGTAAGAGGCTCACTTTGAGGAGAGAAACAGTTTTTGTTAACATTTGTCCCCTTTTACTGGTTTGATCAAAAACAGTTGTTTAAACGAAGCCAAATTTTCCACATGGTTGACACCTATTCAAATTTGTTAAGAAAAACAAACTTTCTGAGTATTTCTGTGATCCTTACTGAGATGGTCACTTTTTTGGCTAAAAAGAGAATTTTTCAGTAAATTGGCCCGAAAATGCTTCAAAACAACAGAAAAGCATAGATTGGCAGTATGTGGCTCATTTTGAGGAGAAAAACAGTTTTTATTAATATTTGTCCCGTTTTACTGCTTTGAACAAAAAGGGTTGTTTACAACAAATCCAAATTTTCCTCTGGATTTGTCTTTTTTCAAACTTGTTGAGAAAAACAAACTCTCTAAATATTTCTGAGCTTCTTTCTGAGATAGTCAATTTTTTGAATAAAAAGAGAAGTTTTCAGTGAATTTCCCCAAAAATGCTTCAAAACAACAGAAAAGCATAGTCTAGCTGTACGTGGTCAATTTTGAGGAGAAAAACAGTTATTGTTAATATTTGTCCCCTTTTACTGGTTTGATCATAAACAGTTGTTTAAACAAATCCAAATTTTCTAATGGATTGGAACCTTTTCAAACTTGTTAATAATTGTCCCATTTTACTGATCTGAACAAAAGCAGTGGTTAACACCTAATCCAAATTTTCTTCTGGCTCAGGATTTGTGTCTTTTCAAACTTGTTAAGGAAAAAAAACTTTCTGACTATTTCTGCGCTCCTTTAGGAGATAGGCACTTTTAGGACTAAAAAGAGAAGTTTTCAGTGAATTTAACCCAAAATGCTTCAAAACAACAGGAAAGCATAGTTTAGCTGTATGTGGCCGAATTTGAGGAGAAAATCAGTTTTTGTTAATATTTGTCTCCTTTTACTGGTTTGATCAAAAAAGGTTGTTTAAACAAATCAAAAATTTCCTCATGGTTTACCCCAATTCAAATTTGTTAAGAAAAACAAACTTTCTGAGTATTTCTGTGCTCCTTTCGGAGATAGTCACTTTTTGGACTAAAAAGAGAAGTTTTCAGTGAATTTCACCGAAAATGCTTCAAAACCACTGGAAAGCAAGATTTAGCTGTATGTGGCTCAATTTGAGGAGAAAAACAGTTTTTGTTAATATTTGTCCCATTTTACTGGTTTGAACCAAAAAAGTTGTTTAAACAAATCCAAATTTTTATCAGGATTTGCCCCTTTTCAAACTTGTTTAGAAAAACAAACTTTCTGAGTATGGAGATAGTCATTTTTAGACTAAAAAGAGAAGTTTGCAATGTATTAGCCCGAAAATGCTTCAAAACAACAGGAAAGCATAATTTAGCTGTATGTGGCTCATTTTGATGAGAAAAACAGTTTTTGTTTATATTTGTCCAATTTTACTGCTTTGTACAAAAAGGGTTGTTTACAACTAATCCAAATTTTCCTCTGGATTTTCCCCTTTTCTGACTTGTTGAGAAAAAGAAACTTTCCAAGTATTTCTGAGCTTCTTTCTGAGAGAGTGATTTTTTTGCCAAAAAGGAGAAGTTTTCAGTGAATTTACCCCCAAAACGCTTCAAAACAACAGATAAGCATAGTTTAGCTGTATGTGGCTCATTTTGATGTGAATAACAGATTTGTTAATATTTGTCCCCTTTTACTGGTTTGATCAAAAACAGTTGTTTAAACAAATCCAAATTTTCCGCAGGATTTGCCCCATTTCAAACTTGTTAAAAAAATAAAAATTTCTGAGTATTTCCATGCAACTTTCTGAGATAGTCACTTTTTTGACTAAAAAGTGAAATTTTCAGTGAATTTCACCGAAAATGCTTCATAACAAGAGGAAAGCATACTTTAGCTGTATGTGGCTCACTTTGAGGAGAGAAACAGTTTTTGTTAATATTTGTGCCCTTTTACTGGTTTGATCAAAAACAGTTGTTTAAACGAATCCAAATTTTCCTCATGGATGACACCTATTCAAATTTGTTAAGAAAAACAAACTTTCTGAGTATTTCTGTGATCCTTTCTGAGATGGTCACTTTTTTGAATAAAAAGAGAAGTTTGCAACGAATTGGCCCGAAAATGCTTCAAAACTACAGGAAAGCATAATTTAGCTGTATGTGGCTCATTTTGATGAGAAAAACAGTTTTTATTTATATTTGTCCAGTTTTACTGCTTTGTACAAAAAAGGTTGTTTACAACTAATCCAAATTTTCCTCTGGATTTGCCCCTTTTCTAACTTGTTGAGAAAAACAAACTTTCCAAGTATTTCTGAGCTTCTTTCTGAGAGAGTCAATTTTTTCCCTAAAAAGAGAATTTTTCAGTGAATTTACCCCAAAACGCTTCAAAACAACAGAAAAGGATAGTTTCGTTGTATGTGGCTCATTTTGAGGAGGAAAACAGTTTTTGTTAATATTTGTCCCCTTTTACTGGTTTGTTCAAAAACAGTTGTTTAAACAAATCCAAATTTTCCTCTTGGTTTGCCCCTTTTCAAATTTGTTAAGAAAAACAAACTGTTTGCGTATTTCTGTGCTCCTTTCTGAGATAGTCACTTTTTTGACTAAAAAGAAAATTTTTCAGTGAATTTCATCGAAAATGCTTCAAAACAACAGGAAAGTATAGTTTAGTTTTATGAGGCTCACTTTGAGGAGAGAAACAGTTTTGTTAACATTTGTCCCCTTTTACTGGTTTGATCAAAAACATTTGTTTAAACAAATCCAAATTTTCTAATGGATTTGCGCCTTTTCAAACTTGTTAGTAATGGTCCCATTTTACTGATCTGAACAAAAACAGTAGTTTACAACAAATCCAAATTTTCCTATGGCTCAGGATTTGTGCCTTTTCAAACTTTTTAAGAAAAACAAACTTTCTGACTATTTCTGCGCTCCTTTCGGAGATAATCACTTTTGGGACTAAAAAGAGAAGTTTTCAGTGAATTTAACCCAAAATGCTTCAAAATAACAGGAAAGGATAGTTTAGCTGTATGTGGCCGAATTTGAGGAGAAAATCAGTTTTTTAAAATATTTGTCTCCTTTTACTGGTTTGATCAAAAACAGTTGTTTAAACAAATCCAAATTTTCCTCATGATTTACCCCTATTCAAATTTGTTAAGAAAAACAAAACTTCTGAGTATTTCTGTGCTCCTTTCGGAGATAGTCAATTTTTGGATTAAAAAGAGAACTTTTCAGTGAATTCCACCGAAAATGCTTCAAAACAACTGGAAAGCAAGATTTAGCTGTATGTTGCTCATTTTGAGGAGAAAAACAGTTTTTGTTAATATTTGTCCCAATTTACTGGTTTGAAAAAAAAAATTGTTTAAACAAATCCAAATTTCCCGCAGGATTTTCCCTTTTTCAAACTTGTTTAGAAAAACAAACTTTCGGAGTATTTCAGTGCTCCTTTCGGAGGTAGTCATTTTTAGACTAAAAAGAGAAGTTTGCAAAGAATTAGCCCAAAAATGCTTCAAAACAACAGGAACGCATAATTTAGCTGTATGTGGCTCATTTTGAGGAGAAAAACAGTTTTTATTTATATTTGTCCAGTTTTACTGCTTTGTACAAAAAGGGTTGTTTACAACAAATCCAAATTTTCCTCTGGATTTCCCCTTTTCTAACTTTTTGAGAAAAACAAACTTTCCACGTATTTTTGAGCTTCTTTCTGAGAGAGTCAATTTTTTGACTAAAAAGAGAAGTTTTCAGTGAATTTACCCGAAAACACTTCAAAACAACTGGAAAGCAAGGTTTAGCTGTATGTGGCTCATTTTGAGGAGAGAAAAAAGTTTTTGTTAATATTTGTCCCATTTTAATGGTTTGAACCAAAAAAGTTGTTTAAACAAATCCAAATTTTCCTCAGGATTTTCCTCTTTTCAAACTTGTTTAAAAAAAAACAATTTCTGAGTATTTCCGTGCAACTTTCTGAGATAGTCATTTTTTGACTAAAAAGAGAAGTTTTCTGTGAATTAGCCCGAAAATGCATCAAAACAACAGAAAAGCATAGATTGGCAGTATGTGGCTCATTTTGAGGAGAAAAACATTTTTTGTTAATATTTGTCCCGTTTTAATGCTTTGAACAAAAAGGATTGTTTACAACAAATCCAAATTTTCCTCTGCATTTGCCTTTTTTTCAAACTTGTTGAGATAAACAAACTTTCTAAGTATTTCTGAGCTTCTCTCTGAGATAGTCACTTTTTTGAGTAAAAAAAGAAGTTTTCAGTAAAGTTCCCCCAAATTGCTTCAAAACAACAGAAAAGTATAGTTTAGCTTTATGTGGCTCACTTTGAGGAGAAAAACAGTTTTTGTTAATATTTGTCTCCGTTTACTGGTTTGAACCAAAACAGTTGTTTAAACAAATCATAATTTTCCTCAGGATTTGAGCCTTTTCAAACTTGTTTATAAAAACAAACTTTCTGAGCATTTCAGTACAGCTTTCAGAGAGAGTCATTTTTAGACTAAAAAGAGAAGTTTGCAATGAATTAGCCCGAAAATGCTTCAAAACAACAGGATAGCATAATTTAGCTGTATGTGGCTCTTTTTGAGGAGAAAAACTGTTTTTGTTTATATTTGTCCAGTTTTACTGCTTTGTACAAAAAGGGTTGTTTACAACTAATCCAAATTTTCCACTGGATTTGCCCCTTTTCTAACTTGTTGAGAAAAAGAAACTTTCCAAGTATTTCTGAGCTTCTTTCTGTGAGAGTCATTTTTTTGACTAAAAAGAGAAGTTTTCAGTGAATATCTCCCAAAACGCTTCAAAACAACAGCAAAGCATAGTTTAGCTGTATGTGGCTCATTTTGAGGTGAATAATAGATTTGTTAATATTTGTCCCCTTTTACTGGTTTGATCCAAAAAATTTGTTTAAACAAATCGAAATTTTCCTCAGGATTTGCTCCTTCTCAAACTTGTTAAAAAAACACAACTTTCTGAGTATTTCCATGCAACTTTCTGAGATAGTCACTTTTTTTAAACTAAAAATTGAGATTTTCAGTGAAATTCACCGAAAATGCTTCATAATAACAGGAAAGCATACTTTAGCTGTATGTGGCTCACTTTGAGGAGAGAAACAGTTTTGGTTAACATTTGTGTCCTTTTACTGGTTTGATCAAAAACAGTTGTGTAAACAAATCCAAATTTTCCTCATGGATGACATCTATTCAAATTTGTTAAGAAAAAACAAACTTTCTGCGTATTTCTGTGATCCTTTCTGAGATGGTCACTTTTTTGACTAAAAAGAGAAGTTTGCCATGAATTGGCCCGAAAATGCTTCAAAACAACAGGAAAGCATAATTTAGCTGTATGTGGCTCATTTTGATGATAAAAACAGTTTTTGTTTATATTTGTTCAGTTTTACTGATTTGTACAAAAAGGGTTGTTTACAACTAATCCAAATTTTCCACTGGATTTGCCCCTTTTCTAACTTTTTGAGAAAAACAAATTTCCAAATATTTCTGAGCTTCTTTCTGAGAGAGTCATTATTTTGACTAAAAAGAGAAGATTTCAGTGAATTTACCCCAAAACGCTTCAAAACAACTAGAAAGCATAGTTTAGCTGTATGTGGATCATTTTGAGGTGAATAACAGATTTGTTAATATTTGTTCCCTTTTATTGTTTTGTTCAAAAACAGTTGTTTAAACAAATCCAAATTTTCCTCTTGGTTTGCCCCTTTTCAAACTTGTTAAGAAAAACAAACTTTCAGCGTATTTCTGTGCTCCTTTCTGAGATAGTCACTTTTTTGACTAAAAAGAAAAGTTTTCAGTGAATTTCACCGAAAATGCTTCAAAACAACAGGAAAGCATAGTTTAACTCTATGAGGCTCACTTTGAGGAGAGAAACAGTTTTGTTAACATTTGTCCCCTTTTACTGGTGTGATCAAAAACAGTTGTTTAAATGAATCCAAATTTTCCTCATGGTTGGCATCTATTCAAATTTGTTAAGAAAAACAAACTTTCTTAGTATTTCTGTGATCCTTTCTAAGATGGTCACTTTTTTGACTAAAAAGAGAAGTTTTCAGTGAATTAGCCCAAAAATGCTTCAAAACCACAGAAAAGCATAGATTAGCAGTATGTGGCTCATTTTGAGGAGAAAAACAGTTTTTGTTAATATTTGTCCCAATTTACTGCTTTGAAGAAAAAAAAGTTGTTTAAACAAATCCAAATTTTCCTCAGGATTTTCCCCTTTTCAAATTTGTTTAGAAAAACAAACTTTCTGAGTATTTCAGTTCTCCATTCGGTGATAGTCATTTTTTGACTAAAATGAGAAGTTTGCAATGAATTAGCCCGAAAATGCTTCAAAACAACAGGAAAGCAAAATTTAGATGTATGTGGCTCATTTTGAGGAGAAAAACATTTTTTGTTTATATTTGTCCAGTTTTACTGCTTTGTACAAAAAGGGTTGTTTACAACTAATCCAAATTTTCCTCTGGATTTGCCCCTTTTCTAACTTGTTGAGAAAAACAAACTTTCCAAGTATTTTTGAGCTTCTTTCTGAGAGAGTCAATTTTTTGACTAAAAAGAGAAGTTTTCAGTGAATTTACCCGAAAACGCTTCAAAACAACTGGAAAGCAAGGTTTAGCTGATGTGGCTCATTTTGAGGAGAAAAACAGTTTTTGTTAATATTTGTCCCATTTTACTGGTTTGAAAAAAAAAAGTTGTTTTAACAAATCCAAATTTTCCTCAGGATTTTCCCCTTTTCAAACTTGTTAAAAAAAAAAAACTTTCTGAGTATTTCCGTGCAACTTTCTGAGATAGTCACTTTTTGGACTAAAAAGAGAAGCTTACAGAGAATTAGCCCGAAAATGCATCAAAACAACAGAAAAGCATAGATTGGCAGTATGTGGCTCATTTTGAGGAGAAAAACAGTTTTTGTTAATATTTATTCCGTTTTAATGCTTTGAACAAAAAGGATTGTTTACAACATATCCAAATTTTCCTCTGCATTTGCCTTTTTTCAAACTTGTTGGGATAAACAAACTTTCTAAGTATTTCTGAGCTTCTCTCTGAGATAGTCACTTTTTTGAATAAAAAGAGAAGTTTTCAGTAAATTTCCTCAAAAATGCTTCAAAACAACAGAAAAGCATAGTTTAGCTGTATGTGGCTCACTTTGAGGAGAAAAACAGTTTTTGTTAATATTTGTCCCATTTTACTGGTTTGAACAAAAACAGTTGTTTAAACAAATCCAAATTTTCCTCAGGATTTGAGCCTTTTCAAACTTGTTTAGAAAAACAAATTCTCTGAGTATTTCAGTACAGCTTTCGGAGATAGGCATTTTTAGACTAAAAAGAGAAGTTTGCAATGAATTAGCCCGAAAATGCTTCAAAACAACAGGAAAGCATAATTTAGCTGTATGTGGCTCATTTTGAGGTGAA
Organism: Ekhidna sp.; assembly: GCA_965261215.1. GTDB lineage: Bacteria > Bacteroidota > Bacteroidia > Cytophagales > Cyclobacteriaceae > Ekhidna. Next base: position 24,202 of record CBDHDT010000150.1, on the reverse strand, counting down.
TAACACATTTTGTTAATATTTGTCCCCTTTTACTGGTTTGATCAAAAAAAGTTGTTTTAACAAATCCAAATTTTCCTCAGGATTTGCCCCTATTCAAACTTGTTAAAAAAAACAAAACTCTCTGAGTATTTCCATGCAACTTTCTGAGATAGTCACATTTTTGACTAAAAAGTGAAGTTTTTAGTGAATTTCACCGAAAATGCTTCATAACAACAGGAAAGCGTACTTTAGCTGTATGTTTCTCACTTAAGGAGAAAAACAGTTTTTGTTAACATTTGTGCCCTTTTACTGGTTTGATCAAAAACAGTTGTTTAAACGAATCCAAGTTTTTCTGGATGACTCCTATTCAAATTTGTTAGAAAAACAAACTTTCTGAGTATTTCTGTGATCCTTTCTGAGATGGTCACTTTTTTGACTAAAAAGAGAAGTTTTCAGTGAATTACCCAGAAAATGCTTCAAAACAACAGAAAAGCATAGTTTAGCTGTATGTGGCTCATTTTGAGGAGAAAAACATTTTTTATTAATATTTGTCCCGTTTTACTGCTTTGAACAAAAAGGGTTGTTTACAACAAATCCAAATTTTCCTGGATTTGCCTCCTTTTCAAACTTGTTGAGAAAAACAAAACTTTCTGAGTATATTTCTGAGCTTCTTTCTGAGATAGTCAATTTTTTGAATAAAAAGAGAATTTTTCTGTGAATTTCCACAAAAATGCTTCAAAACAACAGAAAAGCATAGTTTAGCTGTATGTGGTCAATTTTGAGGAGAAAAACAGTTTTTGTTAATATTTGTCCCCTTTTACTGGTTTGATCAAAAACAGTTGTTTAAACAAATCCAAATTTTCCTCAGGATTTGCCCATTTTCAAACTTGTTAAAAAAAAAACAACTCTCTGAGTATTTCCATGCAACTTTCTGAGATAGTCAATTTTTTGACAGTGAATTTTTCAGTGAATTTCACCGAAAATGCTTCATAACAACAGAAAGCGTACTTTAGCTGTATGTGTCTCATTTTCCCCTTTGTGCCCTTTTACTGGATTTGATCAAAAACAGTTGTTTAAACGAATCCAAATTTTCCTCTTGGATTTGACTGCCTTTTCAAACTTGTTAAGAAAAACAAACTTTCTGACGTATTTCTGTGCTCCTTTCTGAGATAGTCACTTTTTTGACTAAAAAGAGAAGTTTTCAGTGAATTTAACCCAAAATGCTTCAAAACAACAGAAAAGCATAGTTTAGCTGTATGTGGCTCATTTTGAGGAGAAAAATTTTTTTGTTAATATTTGTCCCCTTTTACTGGTTTGAACAAAAACAGTTGTTTAAAAAAATCCAAATTTTCCTCATGGATTTGACACCTTTTCAAAGTTGTTTAGAAAAACAAACTTTCTGAGTATTTCTGTGATCAGCTTTCTGAGATGAGTCACTTTTTTGACTAAAAAGAGAAGTTTTCAGTGAATTAGCCCGAAAATGCTTCAAAACAACAGAAAAGCATCATTTAGCTGTATGTGGCTCATTTTGAGGAGAAAAAAAGTTTTTGCTTATATTTGTTCAAGTTTTACTGCTTTGTACAAAAAGGGTTGTTTACAACTAATCCAAATTTTCCTCTGGATTTGCCCCTTTTCTAACTTGTTGAGAAAAAGAAACTTTCCAAGTATTTCTGAGCTTCTTTCTGAGAGAGTCATTTTTTGACTAAAAAGAGAAGTTTTCAGTGAATTTACCCCAAAACGCTTCAAAACAACAGCAAAGCATAGTTTAGCTGTATGTGGCTCATTTTGAGGTGAAAAACAGATTTTTGTTAATATTTGTCCCCTTTTACTGGTTTGATCAAAAACAGTTTTTAAACAAATCCAAATTTTCCTCATGGATTTGCGCCTTTTCAAACAAAATTGTCCCATTGATCTAACAAAAACAAATAACCTTCTGAGTATTTCCTTATCAAACTTGGTAAGAAAAAAAAACTTTCTGACTATTTCTGTCAGATTTTTTGACTAAAAAGAGAAGTTTTCAGTGAATTTCAACGAAAATGCTTCAAAACAACAGGAAAGCATAGTTTAGCTGTATGTGGCTCATTTTGAGGAGAAAAAAAGTTTTTGTTTATATTTGTGCCAGTTTTACTGGTTTGTACAAAAAGGGTTGTTTACAACTAATCCAAATTTTCCTCTGGATTTGCCCCTTTTCTAACTTGTTGAGAAAAAGAAACTTTCCAAGTATTTCTGAGCTTCTTTCTGAAGAGTCATTTTTTTGACTAAAAAGAGAAGTTTTCAGTGAATTTACCCCAAAATGCTTCAAAACAACAGAAAAGCATAGTTTAGCTGTATGTGGCTCATTTTGATGAGAAAAACAGTTTTTGTTAATATTTGTCCCTTTTTACTGGTTTGATACAAAAAAAGTTGTTTAAACAAATCCAAATTTTCTTCTGGATTTGCCCCTTTTCAAACTTGTTAAGAAACAACAACAACTTTCCAAGTATTTCTGAGCTTCTTTCTGAGAGAGTCAATTTTTTGACAAAAAAGAGAAGTTTTCAGTGAATTTACCCCAAAACGCTTCAAAACAACAGCAAAGGATAGTTTCGTTGTATGTGGGTCATTTTGAGGAGGAAAACAGTTTTTGTTAATATTTGTCTCCTTTTACTGGTTTGTTCAAAAACAGTTGTTTAAACAAATCCAAATTTTCCTCTTGGTTTGCCCCTTTTCAAACTTGTTAAGAAAAACAAACTTTCTGCGTATTTCTGTGCTCCTTTCTGAGATAGTCACTTTTTTGACTAAAAAGAAAAGTTTTCAGTGAATTTAACCGAAAATGCTTCAAAACAACAGGAAAGCATAGTTTAGCTGTATGAGGCTCATTTTGAGGAGAGAAACAGTTTTGTTAACATTTGTCCCCTTTTACTGGTTTGATCAAAAAAAGTTGTTTAAACGAATCCAAATTTTCCTCATGATTGACACCTATTCAAATTTGTTAAGAAAAACAAACTTTCTGAGTATTTCTGTGATCCTTTCTGAGATGGTCACTTTTTTGACTAAAAAGAGAAGTTTTCAGTGAATTGGCCCAAAAATGCTTCAAAACAACAGAAAAGCATAGTTTGCTGTATGTGGTATATTTTGAGGAGAAAAACAGTTTTTGTAAATATTTGTCCCCTTTTACTGGCTTGATCATAAACAGTTGTTTAAACAAATCCAAATTTTCTAATGGATTTGAGCCTTTTCAAGCTTGTTAATAATTGTCCCATTTTACTGATCTGAACAAAAAGAGTAGTTTTTACCTAATCCAAATTTTCCTCTGGTTCAGGATTTGTGCCTTTTCAAACTTGTTAAGTAAAACAAACTTTCTGACTATTTCTGCGCTCCTTTCGGAGATAGTCACTTTTAGGACTAAAAAGAGAGGTTTTCAGTGAATTTAACCCAATATGCTTCAAAATAACAGGAAAGCATAGTTTAGCTGTATGTGTCCGAATTTGAGGAGAAAAACAGTTTTTGTTAATATTTGTCTCCTTTTACTGGTTTGATCAAAAAAAGTTGTTTAAACAAATCCAAATTTTTCTCTTGGTTTACCCCTATTCAAATTTGTTAAGAAAAACAAACTTTCTGCGTATTTCTGTGCTCCTTTCTGAGATAGTCACTTTTTTGACTAAATAGAAAAAAATTCAGTGAATTTTAACCGAAAATGCTTCAAAACAACAGGAAAGCATAGTTTAGTTGTATGAGGCTCACTTTGAGGAGAGAAACAGTTTTGTTAACATTTGTCCCCTTTCACTGGTTTGATCAAAAAAAGTTGTTTAAACGAATCCAAATTTCTCTCATGGTTGACACCTTTTCAAATTTGTTAAGAAAACAAATTTTCTGAGTATTTCTGTGATCCTTTCTGAGATGGTCACTTTTTGGACTAAAAAGAGAAGTTTTTAGTCAATTGGCCCGAAAATGCTTCAAAACAACAGAAAAGCATAGATTGGCAGTATGTGGCACATTTTGAGGAGAAAAACAGTTTTTATTAATATTTGTCCCGTTTTACTGCTCTGAACAAAAAGGGTTGTTTACAACAAATCCAAATTTTCCTCTGGATTTGTCTTTTTTCAAACTTTTTGAGAAAAACAAACTTTCTAAATATTTCTGAGCTTCTTTCTGAGATATTCAATTTTTTGAATAAAAAGAGAAGTTTTCAGTGAATTTCTCCAAAAGTGCTTCAAAACAACAGAAAAGCTTAGTTTAGCTGTATGTGGTATATTTTGAGGAGAAAAACAGTTTTTGTAAATATTTGTCCCCTTTTACTGGCTTGATCATAAACAGTTGTTTAAACAAATCCAAATTTTCTAATGGATTTGCGCATTTTCAAATTTGTTAATAATTGTCCCAGTTTACTGATCTGAACAAAAACAGTATTTTTCACCCAATCCAAATTTTTCTCTAACTTCAGGATTTGTACCTTTCAAACTTGTTAAGTAAAACAAACTTTCTGACTATTTCTGCGCTCCTTTCGGAGATAGTCACTTTTAGGACTAAAAAGAGAGGTTTTCAGTGAATTTAACCCAATATGCTTAAAAATAACAGAAAAGCATAGTTTAGCTGTATGTGTCCGAATTTGAGGAGAAAAACAGTTTTTGTTAATATTTGTCTCCTTTTACTGGTTTGATCAAAAAAAGTTGTTTAAACAAATCCAAATTTTCCTCATGGTCTACCCTTATTCAAATTTGTTAAGAAAAACAAACTTTCTGAGTATTTCTGTGCTCCTTTCGGAGATAGTCACTTTTTGAACTAAAAAGAGAATTTTTCAGTGAATTTCAATGAAAACGCTTCAAAACAACTTGAAAGCAAGATTTAGCTGTATGTTGCTCATTTTGAGGAGGAAAACAGTTTTTGTTAATATTTGTCCCAATTTACTGGTTTGAAAAAAAAAGTTGTTTAAACAAATCCAAATTTTCCTCAGGATTTGTCCCTTTTCAAACTTGTTTAGAAAAACAAACTTTCTGAGTATTTCAGTGCTCCTTTCAGAGATAGTCATTTTTAGACTAAAAAGAGAAGTTTGCAATGAATTAGCCCCAAAATTCTTCAAAACAACAGGAAAGCATAATTTAGCTGTATGTGGCTCATTTTGAGGAGAAAAACATTTTTTTTAATATTTGTCACGTTTTACTGCTTTGTACAAAAATAGTTGTTTACAACTAATCCAAATTTTCCTCTGGATTTGTCCCTTTTCTAACTTGTTGAGAAAAACAAACTTTCCAAGTATTTCTTAGCTTCTTTCTGAGAGAGTCAATTTTTTGACTAAAAAGAGAAGTTTTCAGTGAATTTACCCGAGAACGCCTCAAAACAACAGAAAAGCATAGATTGGCAGTATGTGGCTCATTTTGAGGAGAAAAACAGTTTTTGTTAATATTTGTCCCATTTTACTGCTTTGAACAAAAAGGGTTGTTTACAACAAATCCAAATTTTCCTCTGGATTTGCCTTTTTTCAAACTTGTTGAGAAAAACAAACTTTCTAAGTATTTCTGAGCTTCTTTCTGAGATAATCAATTTTTGGAATAAAAAGATAAGTTTTCAGTAAATTTCCCCCAAAATGCTTCAAAACAACAGAAAAGCATAGTTTAGCTGTATGTGGCTCACTTTGAGGAGAAAAACAGTTTTTGTTAATAATTGTCCCCTTTTACTGGTTTGATCAAAAACAGTTGTTTAAACAAATCTAAATTTTCTTCAGTATTTGGACATTTCAAATTGGTTAAGGAAAAAAATTTCTGAGTATTTCAGTGCTCCTTTCTGAGGTAGTCGCTTTTTTGACTAAAAAGAGAAGTTTTCATTGAATTTCCCCCAAAATGCTTCAAAACAAGAGAGAAGCATAGTTTAGCTCTATGTGTCTCATTTTGAGATGAAAAACAGTTTTTGTTTATATTTGACCAGTTTTACTTCTTTGAACAAAAAGGGTTGCTTACAACAAATCCTAATTTTCTTCTGGATTTGCTCCTTTTCAAACTTGTTGAGAAAAATAAACTTTCTGATTATTTCTGAGCTTCTTTCTGAGATATTTTTTTTTTGATTAAAAAGAGAAGTTTTCAGTGAAACTCCCCGAAAATTCTTCAAAACAACAGAAAAGCATTGTTTAGCTGTATGTGGCTCACTTTGAGGAGAAATTTTTTGTTTTGTTAATATATGTCCCCATTTACTGCTTTGTTCAGAAACAGTTGTTTAAACAAATCAAAATTTTCCTCTTGGTTTGCCCCTTTTCAAACTTGTTATGTAAAACAAACTTTCTGAGTTTTTCTGTGCTCCTTTCTGAGATAGTCACTTTTTTGCTTAAAAGGAGAAGTTTGCAGTAAATTAGTCCGAAAATGCTTCGAACAGAAAAGCCTAGTTTGACAGTATGTGGCTCATTTTGAGGAGAAAAACAGTTTTTGTTAATATTTGTCCCATTTTACTGCTTTGAACAAAAAGTGTTGTTTATAACAAATCCAAATTTTCCTCTGGATTTGCTCCTTTTCAAACTTGTTGGGAAAAAAAACTTTCTGAGTATTTCTGAGCTTCTTTCTGAGATATTTTTTTTGACTAAAAAGAGGAGTTTTCAATGAAATTCCCCGAAAATGCTTTAAAAACAACAGGAAAGCATAGTTTAGCTGTATATGGCTAATTTCGAGGAGAAAAACAGCTTTTGTTAATATATGTCCCCTTTTACTGGTTTGATCAAAAACAGTTGTTTAAACATATCCAAATTTGCCTCTGGATTTGCCTCTTTTCAAACTTGTTGAGAAAAACAAACTATCTAATTATTTCTGAGCTTCTTTCAGAGATACTTACTTTTATGTCTAAAAAGAGAAAATTTCAGTGAATTACCACAAAAATTCTTCCAAAGATTAGAAAGGGTGTTTAGCTCTGTGTCTGTCTCACTTTGAGGAGAAAAACTGTTTTTGGTAATATTTCTCCCCTTTTACTGGTTTGAACAAAAAAAGTTGTTTCAACAAATCCAAATTTTCCTCTGTATTTGTCCCTTTTCAAACTTGTTTAGAAAAACAAACTTTCTGAGTATTTCAGGTCTCCTTACGGAGATAGTCATTTTTAGACTAAAGTTTGCAATGAATTAGAACGAAAATGCTTCAGAACAGCTGCAACGCATAATTTAGCTGTATGTGGCTCATTTTGAGGAGAAAAACAGTTTTTTATTTATTTGTCCAGTTTTACTGCTTTGTACAAAAAGGGTTGTTCACAACTAATCCAAATTTTCCTCTGGATTTGCCCCTTTTTTAACTTGTTGAAAAAAACAAACTTTCTAAATATTTCTGAGCTTCTTTCTGAGATAGTCTATTTTGACTAAGAAGAGAAGTTTTCGGTTAATTTCCCCAAAAATGCTTCAAAACAAAAGAGTAGCATAGTTTAGCTGTATGTGGCTCAATTTGAGGAGAAAAATAGTTTTTGGTAATATTTGTCCCCTTTTACTGGTTTGATCAAAAACTGTTGTTTAAACAAATCCAAATTTTCCTCTGTATTTGCCCATTTTCAAACGTGTTAAGAAAAACAAACTTTCTGGGTATTTTAGTGATCCTTTCTGAGATAGTCACTTTTATGACTAAAACGAGAAGTTTTCAGTGAATTTCCCCAAAAATTCATCCAAACAAAAGAAAGCATAATTTAGCTGTATGTGGATCATTTTGAGGAGAAAAACAGTTTATGTTTATATTTGTCCAGTTTTACCGCTTTGTACAAAAAGGGTTGTTTACAACTAATCCAAATTTTCCTCTGGATTTTCCCCTTTTCTAACTTGTTGAGAAAAACAAACTTTCCAAGTATTTCTGAGCATCTTTCTGAGAGAGTCAATTTTTTTACTAAAAATGAAGTTTTCAGTGAATTTCCCCCAAAATGCTTCAAAACAACAGAGAGGCATAGTTTAGTTATATGTAGCTCAATTTGAGGAGAGAAACAGTTTTGTTAACATTTGTCCCCTTTTACTGGTTTGATCAAAAACTGTTGTTTAAACAAATCTAAATTTTCCTTGGGATTTGCGCCTTTTCAAACTTGTTATGATAAACAAACTTTCTGACTATTTCTGTGCTATTTTCGGACAGAGTCACTTTTAGGACAAAAAAAGAGAAGTTTTCAGTGAATTTCCCCCCAAATGCTTCAGATCAACAGAAAAGCATAATTTAGCTGTATGTGGTTCATTTTGAGGAGAAAAACAGTTCTTGTTAATATTTGTCCCGTTTTACTGCTTTGAACAAAAAGGGTTGTTTACAAAAAATCCAAATTTTCCTCTGGATTTGACTTTTTTCAAACTCGTTGAGAAAAACAAACTTTCCAAGTATTTCTGACCTTCTTTCAGAGATAGTCAATTTTTTGAATAAAAAGAGAATTTTTCAGTAAATTTCCCCCAAAATGCTTCAAAACAACAGAAAAGCATAGATTGGCAGTATGTGTCTCACTTTGAGGAGAAAAATAGTTTTTGTTAATATTTGTCCCCTTTTACCGGTTTGAACAAAAAAAGTTGTTTAAACAAATCCAAATTTTCCTCAGGATATGCCGCTTTTCAAACTTGTTTAGAAAAAAAACTTTCTGAATATTTCAGTGCTCCTTTCGGAGATAGTCATTTTTAGACTAAAAAGAGAAGTTTGCAATGAATTAGCCCGAAAATGCTTCAAAACAACAGTAAAGCAATATTTAGCTGTATGTGGCTCATTTTGAGGAGAAAAACAGTTTTTGTTAATATTTGACCCCTTTTACTGGTTTGATCAAAAACAGTTGTTTAAACAAATCCAAATTTTCCAAATGGTTTACCGCTATTCAAATTTTTTAAGAAAACCAATTTTCTGAGTATTTCTGTGATCCTTTCTGAGATAATCACTTTTGGGACTAAAATGAGAAATTTTCAGTGAATTAGCCTGAAAATGCTTCAAAACAACAGAAAAGCATAGATTGGCAGTATGTGGCTCATTTTGAGGAGAAAAACTGTTTTTGTTAATATTTGTCCAGTTTTACTGCTTTGTACAAAAAGGATTGTTTACAACAAATCCAAATTTTCTTCTAGATTTGCCTTTTTACAAACTTGTTGAGAAAAATAAACTTTCTAAGTGTTTCAGAGCTTTTTTTTTGGAATAAAAAGAAAAATTTTCAGTAAATTTACCCCAAAATGCTTCAAAACAACAGAAAAGCATAATTTAACTGTATGTGTCTCAATTTGAGGAGAAAAACAGTGTTTGTTAATATTTGTCCCGTTTTACTGCTTTGAACAAAAAGGGTTGTTTACAACAAATCCAAATTTTCCTCTGGATTTGCGCATTTTCAAACTTGTTAAGATAAACCAACTTTCTAAATATTTCTGTGCTCTTTTCGGAGATAGTCACTTTTAGGACAAAAAAGAGAAATTTTCAGTGAATTTTACTGAAAATACTTCAAAACAACAGAAAAGCATAGTTTAGCTGTATGTGGCTCACTTTGAGGAGAAAAACAGTTTTTGTAAATATTTGTCCCCTTTTACTGGTTTGAACAAAAACATTTGTTTAAACAAATCTAAATTTTTCTCTTGGTTTGCTGCTTTTCAAACTTGTTAAGAAAAACAAATTTCTGAGTATTTCTGTGCTCCTTTCTGAGATAGTCACTTTTTTGAATAAAAGGAGAAGTTTACAGTAAATTAGCCCGAAAATGCTTCAAAACAACAGAAAAGCATAGTTTAGCGGTATGTGGCTCATTTTGAGGAGAAAAACAGTTTTTGTTAATACTTGCTTGTCCCATTTTACAGCTTTGAACAAAAAATGTTGTTTACAACAAATCCAAATTTTCCTCAGTATTTTCCACTTTTCAAACTTGTTAAGAAAAATACACTTTCTGAATATTTTAGTGCTTCTTTCTGAGAGAGTTAATTTTTTGACTAAAAAGAGAAGTTTTCAGTGAATTTCCCTAAAAATTCTTCAAAACAACCGAGAAGCGTACTTTAGCTACATGTGGCTCACTTTGAGGAGAATTTTTTTTTTGTTAATATTGGTCTCCTTTTACTGGTTTGAACAAAAACAGTTGTTTCAACAAATCCAAATTTTCCTCAGGATTTGCCCCTTTTCAAACTTGTTTAGAAAAACAAACTTTCTGAGTATTTCAGTGCTCCTTACGGAGATAGTCATTTTTAGACTAAAAAGAGAATTTGCAATGAATTAGCCCGAAAATGCTTCAAAACAACAGCAACGCATAATTTAGCTGTATGTGGCTCATTTTGCGGAGAAAAACAGTTTTTATTTATATTTGTCCAGTTTTACTGCTTTTTACAAAAAGGGTTGTTTACAACTAATCCAAATTTTCTTCTGGATTTTCCCCTTTTCTAACTTGTTGAGAAAAACAAACTTTCTAAATATTTCTGAGCTTCTTTCTGAGATAGTAAATTTTTACTAAGGAGAGACGTTTTCAGTGAATTTCCGCAAAAATGCTTCAAAACAAAAGAAAAGCATAGTTTAGCTCTATGTAGCTCACTTTGAGGAGAAAAACTGTTTTTGATAATATTTCTCCCCTTTTACTGGTTTGATCAAAAACAGTTGTTTAACCAAATCCAAATTTTTCTCAGGATTTGAGCGTTTTCAAACTTGTTAAGAAAAACCAACTTTCTGAGTATTTCTCTGCTCCTTTCGGAGATAGTCACTTTTATGACTAAAAAGAGATATTTTCTATGAATTTCACCGAAAATGCTTCAAAACAAGAGGAAAGCATAGTTTAGCTGTATGTGGCCCATTTTGAGGAGAAATACAGTTTTTGTTAATATTTGACCCATTTTACTGGTTTGATCAAAAACAGTTGTTTAAACAAATCCAAATTTTCCTCATGATTTACCACTATTCAAATTTTTAAGAAAACCAAACTTTTAGAGTATTTCTCTGATCCTTTCTGAGATAGTCACTTTTTTGACTAAAATGAGAAATTTTCAGGGAATAAGCCTGAAATTGCTTCAAAACAAAAGAAAAGCATAGATTGGCAGTATGTGGCTCACTTTGAGGAGAAAAAGAGTTTTTGTTAATATTTGTCCCGTTTTACTGCTTTGTACAAAAAGGGTTGTTTACAACTAATCCAAATTTTCTTCTGGATTTGCCCCTTTTCTAACTTGTTGAGAAAAACAAACTTTCTAAATATTTCTGGGCTTCTTTCTGAGATAGTAAATTTTGACTAAGAACTGAAGTTTTCAGTGAATTTCCGCAAAAATGCTTCAAACAAAAAAGAAAAGCATAGTTTAGCTCTATGTGGCTCATTTTGAGGAGAAAAAACAGTTTTTGTAAATATATGTCTCCTTTTACTGGTTTGATCAAAAACAGTTGTTTACAACAAATCCAAATTTTCCTCCGGATTTGCCCCTTTTCAAAAATGTTGAGAAAAACAAATTTCTAAGTATTTCTGAGCTTCTTTCTGAGATAGTTACTTTTTTGACTAAAAAGAGAATTTTTCAATGAATTTCCCCAAAATTGCTTCAAAACAACAGAAAAGAATCGTTTAGCTGTATGTGGCTCACTTTAAGGAGAAAAACAGTTTTTGTTTATATTTGTCCCATTTTACTGCTTTGTACAAAAAGGGTTGTTTACAACTAATCCAAATTTTCCTATGGATTTGCCTTTTTTCAAACTTGTTGAGAAAAACAAACTTTCTAAGTATTTCAGAGCTTCTTTCTGAGATAGTAAATTTTTTGAATAAAAAGAGAGATTTTCAGTAAATTTCCCCCAAAATGCTTCAAAACAACAGAAAAGCATAATTTAGCTGTATGTGTCCAAATTTGAGAAGAAAAAAAGTTTTTGTTAATACTTGTCCCATTTTACTGGTTTGAATAAAAAGAGTTGTTTCAACAAATCCAAATTTTCCTCAGGATATGCCCCTTTTCAAACTTGTTTCAAAAAACAAACTTTCTGAGTATTTCAGTGCTCCTTTCAGAGATAGTCATTTTTAGACTAAAACAAGAAGTTTGCAATAAATTAGCCCAAAAATGCTTCAAAACAACAGGAAAGCAAAATTTAGCTGTAAGAGGCTCATTTTGAGGAGAAAAACAGATTTTGTTGATATTTGTCCAGTTTTAATGCTTTGTACAAAAAAGGTTGTTTACAACTAATCCAAATTTTCCTCTGGATTTGCCCCATTTCTAACTTGTTGAGAAAAACAAACTTTCCAAGTATTTTTGAGTTTCTTTCTGAGAGAATCAATTTTTTGACTAAAAAGAGAGGTTTTCAGTGAATTTACCCGAAAACGCTTCAAAACAACAGAAAAGCATAGTTTAGCTGTATGTGTCTCATTTTGAGGAGAAAAACAGTTTTTGTTAATATTTGTCCCCTTTTACTGGTTTGATCATAAACAGTTATTTAAACAAATCCAAATTTTCCTCAGGATTTGCCCCTTTTCAAACTTGTTAAAAAAAAAATTTCTGAGTATTTCCGTGCAACATTCTGAGATAGTCACTTTTTTTAATAAAAAGTGAAGTTTTCAGTAAATTTCAGCGAAAATGCTTTAAAACAACACGCAAAACATAGTTTAGCTGTATGTGGCTCACTTTGAGGATAGAAACAGTTTTTGTTTACGTTTGTCCCCTTTTACTGGTTTGATCAAAAACAGTTGTTTAAACAAATCTAAATTTTCCTCATGGTTTACACCTATTCAAATTTGTTAAAAAAACAAACTTTCTGAGTATTTCTGTGATCCTTTCTGAGATAGTCACTTTATTGACTAAAAAGAGAAGTTTTCTGTGAATTAGCCCGAAAATGCATCAAAACAACAAAAAAGCATAGATTGGCAGTATGTGGCTCATTTTGAGGTGAAAATTTTTTTTTGGTAATATTTGTCCCCTTTTACTGGTTTGATCAAAAACAGTTGTTTAACCAAATCCAAATTTTCCTCAGGATTTGAGCTTTTTCAAACTTGTTAAGAAAAACCAACTTTCTGACTATTTCTCTGCTCCTTTCGGAGATAGTCACTTTTAGGACTAAAAAGAGATTTTTTCTATGAATTTTACCGAAAATGCTTCAAAACAACAGGAAAGCATAGTTTAGCTGTATGTGGCCGACTTTGAGGAGAAAAACAGTTTTTGTTAATATTTGTCTCCTTTTACTGGTTTGACAAAAACAGTTGTTTGAACAAATCCAAATTTTCCTAATCAAACTTGTTAAGAAAAACAAACTTTCTGAGTATTTCTGTGCTCCTTTCGGAGATAGTCACTTTTTGGACTAAAAAGAGAAGTTTTCAGTGAATTTCACCGAAAATGCTTCAAAACAACAGGGAAGCATAGTTTAGCTGTATGTCTCTCAATTTGAGGAGAAATTTTTTTTTGTTAATTTTGTCCCCTTTTACTAAACAGTTGTTTAAACAAATCCAAATTTTCTTCATGGTTTACCCCTATTCAAATTTGTTTAAAAAAACAACTTTCTGAGTTTTTCTGTGATCTTTTCTGAGATAGTCACTTTTTGGACTAAAAGGTGAAGTTTTCAGTGAATTAGCCCGAAAAATCTTCAAAACAACAGAAAAGCATAGATTGGCAGTATGTGGCTCATTTTGAGGAGAAAAACAGTTTTTGTTAATATTTGTCCCGTTTTACTGCTTTGAACAAAAAGGGTTGTTTACAAAAAATCCAAATTTTCCTCTGGATTTGCCTTTTTTCAAACTTGTTGAGAAAAACAAACTTTCTAAGTATTTCTGACCTTTCAGAGATAGTAAAAATTTTGAATAAAAAGAGAAGTTTTCAGTATATTTCCCCCAAAATGCTTCAATACAACAGAAAAGCATAGATTGGCAGTATGTGGCTCACTTTGAGGAGAAAAACAGTTTTTGTTAATATTTGTCCCCTTTTACCTGTTTATATAAAAAAAAGTTGTTTAAACAAATCCAAATTTTCCTCAGGATATGCCTCTTTTCAAACTTGTTTAGAAAAACAAACTTTCTGAATATTTCAGTGATCCTTTCGGAGATAGTCATTTTTAGACTAAAAAGAGAAGTTTGCAATGAATTAGCCCAAAAATGCTTCAAAACAACAGCAAAGCATAATTTAGCTGTATGTGGCTCATTTTGAGGAAAAATACAGTTTTTGTTTATATTTGCCCCTTTTACTGGTTTGATCAAAAAAAGTTGTTTAAACAAATCCAAATTTTCATCAGGATATGCCACTTTTCAAACTTGTTTAGAAAAACAAACTTTCTGAATATTTCAGTGCTCCTTTCGGAGATAGTCATTTTTAGACAAAAAAGAGAAGTTTTCAGTGAATTTCCCCCAAAATGCTTCAAAACAACCGAGAAGCATAGTTTAGCTACATGTGGCTCACTTTGAGGAGAAAAAAATTGTTTTTGTTAATATTTGTCTCCTTTTACCTGTTTATATAAAAAAAAGTTGTTTAAACAAATCCAAATTTTCCTCAGGATATGCCTCTTTTCAAACTTGTTTAGAAAAACAAACTTTCTGAATATTTCAGTGATCCTTTCGGAGATAGTCATTTTTAGACTAAAAAGAGAAGTTTGCAATGAATTAGCCCAAAAATGCTTCAAAACAACAGCAAAGCATAATTTAGCTGTATGTGGCTCATTTTGAGGAAAAATACAGTTTTTGTTTATATTTGCCCCTTTTACTGGTTTGATCAAAAAAAGTTGTTTAAACAAATCCAAATTTTCATCAGGATATGCCACTTTTCAAACTTGTTTAGAAAAACAAACTTTCTGAATATTTCAGTGCTCCTTTCGGAGATAGTCATTTTTAGACAAAAAAGAGAAGTTTTCAGTGAATTTCCCCCAAAATGCTTCAAAACAACCGAGAAGCATAGGTTAGCTACATGTGGCTCACTTTGAGGAGAAAAAAATTGTTTTTGTTAATATTTGTCCCCTTTTACTGGTTTGAACAAAAAAAGTTGTTTCAACAAATCCAAATTTTCCTCAGGATTTGCCCCTTTTCAAACTTGTTTAGAAAAACAAACTTTCTGAGTATTTCAGTGCTCCTTACGGAGATAGTAATTTTTAGACTAAAGTTTGCAATGAATTAGCCCGAAAATGCTTCAAAACAGCAGCAACGCATAATTTAGCTGTGTGTGGCTCATTTTGAGGAGAAAAACAGTTTTTGTTTATTGGTCCTGTTTTACTGCTTTGTACAAAAAGGGTTGTTCACAACTAATCCAAATTTTCCTCTGGATTTTTTCCTTCTCTAACTTGTTGAAAAAAACAAACTTTCTAAATATTTCTGAGCTTCTTTCTGAGATAGTCTATTTTGACTAAGAAGAGAATTTTTCGGTGAATTTCCCCAAAAATGCTTCAAAACAAAAGAAAAGCATAGTTTAGCTGTATGTGGCTCAATTTGAGGAGAAAAAAAATTTTTTTGGTAATATTTGTCCCCTTTTACTGGTTTGATCAAAAACTGTTGTTTAAACAAATCCAAATTTTCCTCTGTATTTGCCCATCTTCAAACGTGTTAAGAAAAACAAATTTTCTGGGTATTTTCGTGATCCTTTCTGAGATAGTCACTTTTATGACTAAAAAGATAATTTTTCAGTGAATTTCCCCAAAAATTCATCCAAACAAAAGGAATGCATAATTTAGCTGTATGTGGCTCATTTTGAGGAGAGAAAAAGGTTATGTTTATATTTGTTCAGTTTTACTGCTTTGTACAAAAAGGGTTGTTTACAACTAATCCAAATTTTTCTCTGGATTTCCCCCTATTCTAACTTGTTGAGAAAAACAAACTTTCCAAGTATTTCTGAGCACATTTCTGAGATAGTCATTTTTTGACTAAAAAATGAATTTTTCAGTGAATTTCCCCAAAAATGCTTCAAAACAACAGAGAAGCATAGTTTAGCTATATGTGGCTCACTTTGATGAGAAAAAAAAAGGTTAATATTTGTTTTCTTTTACTAGTTTATTCAAAAACAGTTGTTTAAACAAATCTAAATTTTCCTCTTGGTTTGCCGCTTTTCAAACATGTTAAGAAAAACAAATTTCTGAGTATTTCTGTGCTCCTTTCTGAGATAGTCACTTTTTTGAATAAAAGGAGAAGTTTACAGTGAATTAGCCCGAAAATGCTTCAAAACAACAGAAAAGTATAGTTTAGCGGTACGTGGCTCATTTTGAGGAGAAAAACAGTTTTTGTTAATACTTGTCCCATTTTACTGCTTTGAACAAAAAGGGTTGTTTACAACAAATCCAAATTTTCCTCAGTATTTTCCACTTTTCAAATTTGTTAAGAAAAACACACTTTCTGAATATTTCAGTGCTCCTTTCCTAGAGAGTTAATTTTTTGACTAAAAAGAGAGATTTTCAGTGAATTTCCCCAAAAATGCTTAAAAACAACCGAGAAGCATAGTTTAGCTACATGTGGCTCACTTTGAGGAGAAAAATAAATTGTTAATATTTGTCCCCTTTTACTGGTTTGAACAAAAAAAGTTGTTTCAATAAATCCAAATTTTCCTCAGGATATGCCCCCTTTCAAACTTGTTAAGAAAAACAAACTTTCTGAATATTTCAGTGCTCCTTTCGGAGATAGTAATTTTTAGACTAAAAAGAGAAGTTTGCAATGAATTAGATCGAAAATGCTTCAAAACGACAGGAAGGAATAATTTTGATGTATGTGGCACATTTTGAGGAGAAAAACAGTTTTTGTTTATATTTGTCCAGTTTTACTGCTTTGTACAGAAAGGGTTGATTACAACTAATCCAAATTTTCCTCTGGATTTGCCCCTTTTCTAACTTGTTGAGAAAAACAAACTTTCCAAGTATGTCTGAGTTTTTTTCTAAGAGAGTCAATTTTTTGACTAAAAAGAGAATTTTTCCGTGAATTTACCCGAAAATGCTTGAAAACAACAGAAAAGCATAGTTTAGCTATATGTGGCTCATTTTTAGTTGAATAACAGATTTGGTTAATATTTTTCCCATTTTACTGGTTTGATCAAAAACAGTTGTTTAAACAAATCCAAATTTTCATCAGGATTTGCCCTTTTTCAAACTTGTTAAGAAAAACAAACTTTCTGAGTATTTCTGTTCTCCTTTCGGAGATAGTCACCTTTAGGACTAAAAAGATAAGTTTTCAGTGAATTTCACCGAAAATGCTTCAAAACAACAGGAAAGCATAGTTTAGATGTATGTGGCCAACTTTGAGTAGAAAAACAGTTTTTTATTAATATTTGTCTCCGTTTACCAGTTTGTTCCAAAAAAGTTGTTTAAACAAATCCAAATTTTCATCAGAATTTTCGCCTTTTCAAACTTGTTAAGAAAAATAAACTTTCTGAGTATTTCTGTTCTCCTTTCGGAGATTGTCACTTTTAGGACTAAAATAGAAGTTTTCAGTGAATTTCACCGAAAATACTTCAAAACAACAGGAAAGCATAGTTTAGCTGTATGTGGCTCATTTGAGGAGAGAAACAGTTTTTGTTAACATTTGTCCCCTTTTACTGGTTTGATCCAAAACAGTTGTTTAAACAAATCCAAATTTTCCTCATGGTTTACCCCTATTCAAATTCGGTAAGAAAAAAAAAGTTTCTAAGTATTTCTGTGATCCTTTCTGAGATAGTCACTTTTTTGACTAAAAAGGGAATTTTTCAGTGAATTAGCCCGAAAATGCTTCAAAACAACAGAAAAGAATAGATTGGCAGTATGTGGCTCATTTTGAGGTGAAGAACATTTTTTGTTAATATTTGTCCCATTTTACTGGTTTGATCAAAAACAGTGGTTTAAACAAATCCTAATTTTCCTCAGGATTTTCCCCTTTTCACACTTGTTAAAAAAAAAAAAAATTCTGAGTATTTCTGTGACTTTCTGAGATAGTCATTTTTTGACTAAAAAGAGAAGTTTTAAGTGAATTAGCCCGAAAATGCATCAAAACAACAGAAAAGAATTGATTGGCAGTATGTGGTTCATTTTGAGGAGAAAAACAGTTTTTGTTAATATTTGTTCAGATTTACTGCTTTGTACAAAAAGGGTTGTTTACAACTAATCCAAATTTTCCTCTGGATTTGCCCCTTTTCTAACTTGTGGAGAAAAAAAAAATTTCCAAGTATTTCTGAGCTTCTTTTGGAGATAGTCACTTTTACGACTAAAAAGAGAAGTTTTCAGTGAATTTCATCGAAAATTCTTCAAAACAACAGAAAAGCATAGTTTGGCTGTATGTGTCCGAATTTGAGGAGAAAAAGAGTTTTTGTTAATAATTGTCTCCTTTTACTGGTTTGGTCAACAACAGTTGTTTAAACAAATCCAAATTTTCCTCAGGATTTGCCCCTTTTCAAACTTGTTAAGAAAAACAAACTTTCTGAGTATTTCCGTGCAACTTTCTCAGATAGTCAATTTTTTGAATAAAAAGAGAAGTTTTCAGTGAATATACCCAAAAATGCTTCAAAATAACAGAAAAGCATAGTTTAGCTCTATGTGGCTCATTTTGAGGATAAAAACAGTTTTTGTTAATATTTGTCCCCTCTTACTGGTTTGATCAAAAACAGTTGTTTAAACAAATCCAAAATTTTCCTCATGGTTAACCCCTATTCAAATTTTTTAAGAAAACCAAATTTCTGAGTATTTCTGTTATCCTTTCTGAGATAGTCACTATTTTGACTAAAATGAGAAGTTTTCAGTGAATTAGCCAGAAAATGCTTCAAAACAACAGAAAAGCATAGATTGGCAGTTTGTGGCTCATTTGAGGAGAAAAACAGTTTTTGTTAATATTTGCCCCATTATACTGCTTTGAATAAAAAGGGTTGTTTACAACAAATCTAAATTTTCCTCTGGATTTCCTTTTTTCAAACTTGTTGAGAAAAACAAACTTTCTAAGTATTTCTGAGTTCATTCTGAGAGATTTACTTTTTTTTACTAAAAAGAGAGGTTTTCAGTGAATTTCCCCCAAAATGCTTCAAATCAACAGAAAAACATAGTTTAGCTGTATGTGGCTCATTTTGAGTTGAATAACAATTTTTTTTAAGATTTGTCCCCTTTTACTGGTTTTATCAAAAACAGTTGTTTAAACAAATCCAAATTTTCATCAGGATTTGCGCCTTTTCCAACTTGTTAAGAAAAACAAACTTTCTGAGTATTTCAGTGCTCCTTTAGGAGATAGGCATTTTTGGACTAAAAAGAGATGTTTACAGTGAATTTCACCGAAAATGCATCAAAACAACAGGAAAGCATAGTTTAGCTGTATGTGGCCGACTGAGTGGAAAAACAGTTTTTGTTAATATTTGTCCCCTTTTACTGGTTTGATCATAAAGAGTTATTTAAACAAATCCAAATTTTCCTCAGGATTAGCCCCTTTTCAAACTTGTTAAAAAAAAAACTTTCTGAGTATTTCCGTGCAACTTTCTGAGATAGTCACTTTTTTTAATAAAAAGTGAAGTTTTCAGTAAATTTTACCGAAAATGCTTCAAAACAACAGAAAAGCATAGTTTAGCTGTATGTGGCTCACTTTGAAGAGAGAAACAGTTTTTGTTAACATTTATCCCCTTTTACTGGTTTGATCAAAAACAGTTGTTTAAACAAATCCAAATTTTCCTCATAGTTTACCCCTATTCAAATTTGTTAAAAAACAACAACAACTTTCTGAGTGTTTCTGTGATCCTTTCTGAGATAGTCAATTTTTGGACTAAAAAGCGAAGTTTTCAATGAATTAGCCCGAAAATGCATCAAAACAACAGAAAAACATAGATTGGCAGTATGTGGCTCATTTTTAGGAGAAAAAACAGTTTTTGTTAATATTTGTCCCCTTTTACTGCTTTGAACAAAAAGGCTTGTTTACAAAAAATCCAAATATTCCTCTGGATTTGCCTTTTTCAAACTTGTTGAAAAAAAAAAAATTTCTAAATATTTCTGAGCTTCTTTCTGAGATAGTCAAAAAATTTTAATAAAAAGAGAATTTTTCAGTAAATTTCCCCCAAAATGCTTCAAAACAACAGAAAAGCATATTTTAGTTGTATATGTCTCAATTTGAGGAGAAAAACAGTTTTTGTTAATATTTGTCCCATTTTACTGGTTTGAAAAAAAATAGTTGTTTCAACAAATCCAAATTTTCCTCAGGATATGACCCTTTTCAAACTTGTTTAGAAAAAAAAATTCTGAATATTTCAGTGCTCCTTTCGCAGATAGGTATTTTTAGACTAAAAAGAGAAGTTTGCAATGAATTAGCCTGAAAATGCTTCAAAACAACAGGAAAGCATAATTTAGCTGTATGTGGCTCATTTTGATGAGAAAAACAGTTTTTGTTTATATTTGTCCAGTTTTACTGCTTTGTACAAAAAGGGTTGTTTACAACTAATCCAAATTTTCCTCTGGATTTGCCCCATTTTTAACTTGTTGAGAAAAACAAACTTTCCAAATATGTCTGTGTTTCTTTCTAAGAGAGTTAATTTTTTGACTAAAAAGAGAAGTTTTCAGTGAATTTACCCGAAAATACTTCAAAACAACAGAAAATCATAGTTTAGGTGTATGTGACTTATTTTGAGTTGAATAACAGATTTTGTTAAGATTTGTCCCCTTTTACTGGTTTGATCAAAAACAGTTGTTTAAACAAATCCAAATTTTCATCAGGATTTGCGCCTTTTCAAACTTGTTAAGAAAAACAAATTTCTGAGTATTTCTGTGCTCCTTTCGGAGATAGTCACTTTTTTGACTAAAAAGAGAAGTTTCAGTGAAATCCCCCAAAAATTCTTCAAAACAACAGAGAAGCATTTCTCCTCACTTTGAGGAGAAATTTTTTTTGGTTAATATTTGTTCCCTTTTACTGGTTTATTCAAAAATAGTTGTTTAAACAAATCCAAATTTTCCTTTTGGTTTGCCCCTTTTCAAACTTGTTAAGAAAAACAAATTTCTGAGTATTTCTGTGCTCCTTTCTGAGATAGTCACCTTTTTGAATAAAAAGAGATGTTTTCAGAGAATTTCCCCAAAAATGCTTCAAAACAACAGAGAAGCATAGTTTTGCTGCATGTGTCTCACTTTGAGGAGAAATTTTTTTTTGTTAATATTTGTACACTATTACTGGTTTGATCAAAAACAGTTGTTTAAACAAATCCAAATTTTTCTCAGTATTTGCACCTATTCAAAAATGTTAATAAAACACACTTTCTGAGTATTTCAGTGTTCCTTTCTGAGATAGTTTTTTTTTTTACTAAAAAGAGACGTTTTTAGAAAATTTCCCCCAAAATGCTTCAAAACAAAAGAGAAGCATAGTTTAGCTGTATGTGGCTCATTTTGAGGAGAAAAACAGTTTATGTTTATATTTGTCCAGTTTTACTGCTTTGAACAAAAAGGGTTGTTTACAACAAATTCTAATTTTCCTCTGGATTTGCTCCTTTTCAAACTTGTTGAGAAAAAAAAACTTTCTGATTATTTCTGAGCATCTTTCTGAGATATTTTTTTTTTACTAAAAAGATTTTTAAGCGAAATTCCCCGAAAATGCTTCAAAACAACAGGAAAGCATAGTTTAGCTGTATGTTGCTCATTTCGTGGAGAAAAAAAGCCTTTGTTAATATTTGTCCCCTTTTACTGGTTTGATCAAAAAAAGTTGTTTAAACAAATCCAAATTTTCCTCTGGATTTGCCCCTTTTCAAACATGTTGAGATAAAAAAATATCTAAGTATATCTGAGCTTCTTTTTGTGATAGTGAAAAAAAATTGACTAAAAAGAGAAGTTTTCAGTGAATTTCCCCAAAAATGCTTCAAAACAACAGAAAAACATAGTTTATCTGTTTGTGGCTCACTTTGGGGAGAAAAACAGTTTTTGTTAATATTTATCCCCTTTTACTGGTTTATTCAAAAAAGATGTTTAAACAAACACAAATTTTCCTCTTGGTTTGCCCTTTTTCAAACTTGTTACGAAAAACAAATTTCTGAGTATTTCTGTGCTCCTTTCTGAGATAGTCACTTTTTTGAATAAAAAGAGAAGTTTACAGTGAATTAGCCCGAAAAAACTTCAAAACAACAGAAAAGCATAGTTTGGCGGTAAGTGGCTATTTGAGGAGAAAAACAGTTTTTGTTAATATCTGTCCCATTTTACTGCATTGAACAAAAACTGTTGTTTACAACAAATCTAAATTTACCTCTGCATTTGCCTTTTTTCAAATTGGTTGAGGAAAAAAAAATTCTAAGTATTTCTGAGCTACTTTCTGAGAGTGTTTTTTTTTGTATAAAAAGAGAAGTTTTCAGTTAATTTCACAAAAATGCTTCAAAATAACAGAAAAGTATAGTTTAGCTGTATGTGGCTCACTTTGAGGAGAAAAACAGTTTTTTAAAATATTTATCCCCTTTTACTGGTTTGAACAAAAAAAGTTGTTTAAACAAATCCAAATTATCCTCAGGATATGCCTCTTTTCAAACTTGTTTAGAAAAACAAACTTTCTGAATATTTCAGTACCCCTTTCGGAGATAGGCATTTTTAGACTAAAAAGAGAAGTTTGCAATGAATTAGTCCGAAAATGCTTCAAAACAACAGGAAAGCATAATTTAGCTGTATGTGGCTCATTTTGAGGAGAAAAAAAGTTTTTGTTTATATTTGTCCAGTTTTACTGCTTTGTACAAAAAGGGTTGTTTACAACTAATCCAAATTTTCCTCAGGATTTTACCCTTTTCTAACTTGTTGAGAAAAACAAACTTTCCAAGTATGTCTGAGTTTCTTTCTGAGAGGGTCAATTTTTTGACTAAAAAGAGAAATTTTCAGTGAATTTACCCAAAAACGCTTCAAAACAACAGCAAAGCATAGTTTAGCTGTATGTGGCTCATTTTGGGGTGAATAACAGATTTGGTTAATATTTGTCCCCTTTTACGGGTTTGATCAAAAACAGTTGTTTAAACAAATCCAAATTTTCCTCAGTATTTGCCCCTTTTTAAAATTGTTAATAAAAACACACTTTCTGAATATTTCATTGCTTCTTTCAGACATAGTCACTTTTTTGACTAAAAAGCGAATTTTTCAGTGAATTTCTCCAAAAATGGCATCAAAATAACAGAAAAGCATAGTTTAGCTGTATGTGGCTCATTTTGAGGAGAAAAACAGTTTTTGTTAATATTTGTCCAGTTTTACTGCTTTGTACCAAAAGGTTTGTTTACAACTAATCCAAATTTTCCTCTGGAATTGCTCCCTTTCTTAACTTGTTGAGAAAAACAAACTTTCCAAGTATTTCTGAGCTTCTTTCTGAGAGAGTCAATTTTTTAACTAAAAAGAGAAGTTTTCAGTGAATTCACCCGAAAACGCTTCAAAAACAACAGCAAAGCATAGTTTAGCTGTATGTGGCTCATTTTGGGGTGAATAACAGATTTGGTTAATATTTGTCCCCTTTTACGGGTTTGATCAAAAACAGTTGTTTAAACAAATCCAAATTTTCCTGAGGATTTGCGCCTATTCAAATTAGTTAATAATTGTCCCATTTTACAGCTTTGAACAAAAACAGTAGTTTACTCAAGATCCAAATTTTCCTCTGACTCAGGATTTGCGCTTTTCAAACTTGTTAAGAAAAACAAACTTTCTGTGTATTTTTGTGCTCCTTTCGGAGATAGTCACTTTTAGGACTAAAAAGAGAAGTTTTCAGTGAATTTCCCCGAAAATGCTTCAAAATAACAGGAAAGCATAGTTTAGCTGTATATGGCCGAATTTGAGGAGAAAAATAGTTTTTGTTAATATTTGTCTCCTTTTATGGTTTGAGCAACAAAGTTGTTTAAACAAATTCAAATTTTCCTCATGGTTTACCTCTATTCAAATTTGCTAAGAAAAACAAACTTGCTGAGTATCGCTGTGCTCCTTTCTGAGATATTCACTTTTTGGACTAAAAAGAGATGTTTTCAGTAAATTTTACAAAAAATGCTTCAAAACAACAGGAAAGCAAGGTTTAGCTGTATGTGGCTCAATTTGAGGTGAATAACAGTTTTTGTTAATATTTTTCCCTTTTAGTGGTTGGAACAATAACAGTTGTTTAAACAAATCCAAATTTTCCTCAGGATTTGAGCCTTTTCAAACTTTTAAGAAAAACAAACTTTCTGAGTATTTTAGTGCTCCTTTCGGAGATAGTCATTTTTAGACTAAAAAGAGAAGTTTGCAATGAATTAGCCCGAAAATGCTTCAAAACAACAGGAAAGCAAAATTTAGCTGTATGTGGCTCATTTTGAGGAGAAAAACTGTTTTTGTTAATAATTGTCCCATTTTACTGCTTTGAACAAAAACATTAGTTTACACCAAATCCAAATTTTCCTCTGGCTTTTCTCCTTTTCAAACTTGTTGAGAAAAGTAATCTTTCTGAGTATTTCTGAGCTTCTTTATGAGATAGTCACTTTTTTGACTAAAAAGAGAAGTTTTCAGTGAATTTT